>NZ_CP109465.1:5381209-10762419 GCF_036227305.1 Streptosporangium sp. NBC_01469
TGCTGGGTGTCCCCATCGACGGGCGCCGCGGCATGGGCGGGGTACTGGCCCGCTGGCTGACCGACCTCAACGCACGTGCCGGTGAGTTCACCCCGGCCGACGTCCCCACCCTGGCTCAGGTCACCCGGGACCTCCTGGCCTCCGTCTTCGCCGTCTGCGTGGACGCCGAGGACGCCATACCCCCAGAGATCCACAGACATGCCCTGAAGCGGCGCATCGACGCCTTCATCGAGCAGCATCTCGGCGAACCGGCCCTCACCCCCGACACCATCGCCACCGCCCACGGGATCTCCGCCCGCCATCTGTACACCCTCTTCGAGGAGGAGGGCCGCACCGTGGCCGCCTGGATCCGCGAACGCCGCCTGGAACACTGCCGCCGCGACCTCGCCGATCCCTCTCTCCGCAGCCGCTCCATCCACGCCATCGCCACACGCTGGGGCTTCATCAACAAGGCCCACTTCAGCCGCGCCTTCCGCGCCCGCTACGACATGACCCCCAGCGACTACAGACACGCCCTCCCGCACGCCATGGCCGTGCAGAAATGATCAACAGGCGTGCAAGGAGAGTCAACGACAAAACAAGCGCTGGAACGCAGACTTTCCGCAGGAGCCACGCGGTGGCCCACCTCGCGGAAGGAGATCCATGCGTATTCGTCATGTCCTCGCAACCGCTGCCGGCGCGATGGTCGCGGAATGCAGTTGAACGTATCCGACAGGACGCAGGAGATTCGTAGCGGCACGTCCGGCACGACCGCTCGGTTGGATACCCACGCGCCGGGCGGCCTGGCGGAGCCCGGCAGCCGAAGGAACGACGACGGTGCCCGCTGAGGCGAGCGCCGCCGGGCGGGGGCCCTCGTCGTGGCCGGTGAGCACCTCGCATGCCGGATGTGGGATCACTGTCCGGCCAGGGCCCCTTACGGGGTCGGGGTAGACGCCGATATCCGCTCACCGCCGGTCAAGGATCCCTGTGATCTCCTCGGGCGCCCGGTCGTCGTCGATCCGGATGTTCGCCCCGCGCGAGTACGCGCGGTTCCACGACCGGCACCGAGCCCATCGAGCCCATCGAGCCCTGATCCTGGCGGCCCCGCCGCGTACCGTCCCGGATCCGAAGCGAATCGCCGGCCTGCGCGTACATCCCCTACGGGACGGAGAGGGCGGGCCGGTGAGGTCCAGGAGGGAACGTTGGTCGGCCCGGTGCGGCAATGGGAAGCGAAAAGGCTTCGTCGGATGGGAAAATACATTGGTTAACCAGACCGTGGAAACGGCCTCGTCGCGTGTGAACCGGACCCGGGAAGAAGCGCTGGGGGAGGACTACCACTCCAGGCTCTCGGGAATCGAGACGGTGCCCGTCCGCTCGCTGCGCTCGGCGGACACGCCGCGGAGCGCGGGGGAGAACCTGGAGCACGTACGTCTGCTCTCCAGGCTGGAGGCCGTACTGCCACCGGTGATCGTGCACCGGACCACCATGCGGGTCGTGGACGGGATGCACCGGCTGCGGGCAGCGGTGTTGCGCGGTGACGAGAGCATGCGCGTGCGGTTCTTCGACGGCGACGAGCGTGATGCCTTCGTGGTCGCGGTCAAGGAGAACGTCGCTCACGGCCTGCCGCTGTCGGCCGCCGACCGCGCCGCGGCCGCCGACCGGATCGTGCGGTCGCACCCCTCCTGGTCCGACAGGGCGATCGCGGGAGTCGCCGGATTGTCCGCCCGGACGGTGAGCGACATCCGTCGTACGGCATTTCCCCAAGGCGCCCGGATCGAGGCACGGCTGGGGCGCGACGGACGGGTCCGTCCGCTGGACAGTTCCGCCGGGCGGATACGCGCGGCCGAACTGATCGCGGAAGAGCCGCAGGCCTCGCTCCGTCAGATCGCACAGCAGTCCGGGATCTCGCCGAGCACGGTACGGGACGTCCGTGAGCGTCTGAGGCGAGGAGAGGACCCCTTGCCGAACTCGCTGCGGTCCGCCGCCGCGCCACCCGTGCCAACCACTCAGAACCAGACGGATGCTTCGAGTGTCCCGCTTCCGGGTATCGCGACCGGGCCTCGCCCGGGGTCGAAGCACGGCCGCAGCCAGACAACGGCGCTGAGCATCCTGATCAAAGATCCATCTATCCGGTCCAGGGAGCGTGGCCGACTCCTCCTCCGGATGCTCGGCGCGAGCGCCTGCCTCACGCCGAGCCGGGAGCAGCTTATCGACGCGGTTCCCGAGCACTGTGTCGACCTCGTCTGCCAGGTGGCCAAGGAGTTCGCCGCGGCCTGGGCGAAGTTCGCCGAGGACCTTGAAGTCAGGGTGAAATGACGCCCGGATGAGGGTCCTTGTCTCCGCCACGGGGGTTCTGTCGGTGACCGGTGGCATCCTGGGGACGTGAGAGCCCACACGGTAAGCCCCCTGTTCGTCGGCCGCGCGGACGAGCTCGCCATCCTGGAGGGCGCCCTCGCCAGGGCGCGCTCGGGGGCGGCCTCGACCGTGTTCGTCGGGGGCGAGGCCGGTGTCGGCAAGACCAGGCTCATCCGTGAGTTCGCCACCCGGGCCGACGCCACGGTGCTCATCGGCGGGTGCCTGGAGCTGGGCACCGAAGGCCTTCCCTTCGCCCCCTTCACCGCGGTGCTGCGCGGGCTCGCCCGCGACCTCGGGCACGACGGGGTCGCCGCGCTGCTGCCCGGCGGGTCCACGCGGGGGCTGGCCCGGCTGCTACCGGAGTTCGGCGAGCCGGAGCGGGAGGGCGCCGAGGCGCGCGCCCGGCTCTTCGAGCAGGTCCTGGGCCTGCTGGAGCGGCTCGCCGAGACCCGGCCGACGGTCCTGGTCATCGAGGACGCCCACTGGGCCGACCGCTCCACCCGCGACCTGCTGTCGTTCCTCGTCCGCTACCAGCGCACCGACGCCCGCCTGCTGACCCTGGTCACCTACCGGGCCGACGAGCTCCACCGCACGCACCCCCTGCGCCCGCTGCTGGCCGAGCTGAGCCGGGTCGACTGGGTCACCCGGCTCGACCTGCGCAGGCTGAGCCGCCGGGAGGTGGACCAGCAGGCCGCGAGCATCCTCGACGGCGGGCCGGTCGCCGACCTCGACCTGGTCTACGCGCGCAGCGAGGGAAACCCGCTGTTCGTCGAGGCGCTGCTCAGCGGCGGCGAGGGCGAGACGCTGCCCGACTCGCTGCGCGACCTGCTGCTGGCCAGCGTCGAGCGCCTGCCGGAGGAGACCCAGGAGCTGATGCGGCTGGCCGCCGCCGGCGGGGCGAGGATCGAGCACGCGATGCTCTCGGCCGTCGCCGGGGCCGACGAGGGCGAGCTCTCCCGGCTGCTGCGCCCGGCGGTGGCGGGCAACGTGCTCGTGGTCGACGGCGAGACGTACGCCTTCAGGCACGCCCTCATCCGCGAGGCCGTCCACGACGACCTGCTGCCCGGCGAGCGCACCCGCCTGCACACCCGTTTCGCCGAGGCCCTGGAGGTCAATCCCGGCATCCTGCCCGCCCCTCGGGGCGCCATCGAGCTCGCCCACCACTGGCACGCCGCGCACAACTCCCTCTGGGCGCTGATCAGCGCGTGGCACGCGGCCGCCGCCGCCAGGAAGACGGCGGCCTACGACGAGCAGCTGCGGATGCTGACCAGGGTGCTCGAGCTGTGGGAGGCGGTGCCCGACGCCGCGGAGCGGATCGCGGCCGACCACGTCGACGTGCTCCGGCAGGCCGTCACCGTGGCACACCTGGCGGGGGAGTTCGAGCGGGGCATCTCCCTCGCCAGGGCGGCCCTGCGGGAGATCGACACCGCGACCGACCCGATCCGCGCGGCCCGGCTGCTGCGGCAGCGCGGGCTCGTCAGGTACGACCTCGGCAGGGCCGGGTTCGTGGAGGATCTCCGCGCCGCCGCCGCGCTCGTTCCCGCCGAGCCGCCGACCTCCCTGCGCGCCCAGGTCCTGGAGAACCTGGCGCGCGTGCTCGGCCACCCCCGCGACCGGGCGGAGAAGGAGGCGACGGCCGAGGAGGCGATGCGCATCGCCCAGGAGGTGGGCGACGCCGACGCCGAGGCCCACGCGCTCGTCACGCTCACCTGGGCGAGCTGCCGTTACTCCCAGACGGAGGACCGGCTCGCCGCGTTCGCGCGGGCGCGGGAGATCGCGGGCCGGGCCGGCACCTACCACGCGCTGATGCGGGCGGTCATCTTCGAGTCCGACGCCCTGGAGGGGGCCGGACGGCACGAGCAGGCCGCGGAGGTCGCCCGCCGAGGCGTCGCCGACGCCGAGGTCTACGGCCTGGCCCGCACGTCCGGGGCCTTCCTGGCGATCAACCTCGCCGAGCCCCTGGTCTCGCTGGGCCGCTGGGACGAGGCGTCCGAGGTGGTCGAGCACGCCCTGGAGGTCACCCCGCCGCCGCCCTACCGCGCGAGCCTGCAGGGGCTGGTCACCGACATCGCGCTGGCACGCGGCGACCTCGACCGGGCCGGGTCGCTCTTCCAGGCCTCCCGGGCCGCGCTCGCCCCGGGCACCCACAGGGACCAGACGGTCCTGCCCCAGCTGCGCAGGGAGATCGAGCTGCTGGTGGCGCGCGGCCGGGACGACGAGGCGTCCGCGCTCGTCGGGCGGACCCTGGACGAGCACGACCTGGAGACCACTCCCCGCTACGTGTGGCCACTCCTCCGCGCCTGCCTGCCGGTGGCGGTGTCCTCGCCGTCCCCGCTGTCCCCGCTGTCCTCGTCACTCTCGTCCCCGCCGTCGCCCTCGCCCTCGCCGTCCTCCTCGCCGGTGCTGTCCCGGCTGCGCGCCGTGGCGGAGAAGCTTGGCGTGGAGGGGGAGCTCCAGCGGGCGCACAGCCTCACCTTCGAGGCCGAGGCCGCCCAGGCGGAAGGAGCGCCCGACCGGGAGGCGTGGAGGGCGGCCGTCGCCGCCTGGGCCGCGCTCCGCCAGCCCTACGCCGAGGCCCGCGCCCTGCTCGGCGTGGCACGGGCCGCCGTCGCGGCGGGGGAGCGCGACGAGGCCGCCCTGGGACTGCCCCGGGCTGCGGAGCTCGCCGCCCGCCTCGGGGCCTCGCCGCTGGCCGCCGAGATCGGCTCCCTCGCCAGGCGGGCCCGGATCACGCTCCCGGGCGAGCCCGTTTCCGCGGAACCGGTCCCTGGGGAGGCGGGGTTCGGGCTCACCGCGCGCGAGCACGAGGTGCTGGGCCTGGTGGCGGCCGGCCGCAGCAACCGCGAGATAGCCGGTGAGCTGTTCATCTCGGCGAAGACCGTCAGCGTGCACGTCTCCAACATCCTCGCCAAGCTGGGCGCCGCCTCGCGCGGTGAGGCGGCGGCCACGGCACACCGGCTGCGCCTGTTCGAGCGGTGACGCGCCACTGCGTTTCAAGCAGCTATCCCTTAAGCCACATATTTCAGGCTAAATAGTCCAAAGCCGCATTTTTTATTGATGTCCGGGTGTGCGGCCCTGAGGTGCGCGTCCCCGGGGATGTCCTCCGGAGGCCCCGGCGGTCGCATCGCGGGCTGTGCCGGCGCGGGCCCGCGGAGCCCGTTTCCCCGCTCCCGCCATGCAAGCCGTGTGGTCCGGGCGTGTTTCCGGGACGTTTCGCCGCGCCCCGTCCGGCACCGGACCCCCTCCTCGTCCCGCCCCGCGCGACGCTCCCGGGAGGGGTGGGGAACGTCCTCACGCACCGGTCCGGGCGGCGGCCCGAAGGCCGCCGCAGCAGGCGAATCGGCCGGATCGCACTTGGGGCCGCGGGTCAAAGCAAGCCACCTTTCTCGACCCGTTGACTCGGCCGTAGCACGTATGTAACATTTGGCCATCGCGATGCAAAAATATTGCAAAGTCCTGTTAAATTCTCTCTGTTCTCCGCAACTTCTGGCAGTGATGTGCTGCGCCTGCACACCCGCCCCACCCCTCCGGAGAGGCCCCAGGTGATGTCGTTCTCGGCATTGCGCGGTCGGTCGCCGCCCTGGCGGCCCCGGTTGCGACACTCATCGCCCCCCGCTCGTCCCCCACGCCGACGCTGACCGGCAGCCAGCCGGTAACCGGCCGGTGCAGCCACCGAGGCCCACGCCCGTCAGAGCGTCCCGCGCCGCCGTCGCGGCCGGTCAGGGGCCCGCGGTCCCGGACGCCCTCCCGCCCCGGACCCCCCGAAGACCCGACGTTCGCACATCGCTCGTCCCGCCGGCCGCCTCCACAAGAGACACCGCCGGCGCACACGGCGACCAGCACCCCCCAGCGACGAACGAGGCAAGGCTCGCGGATCGGCCCGCACAGACCACACGGCCGGCCCGCCCGCCGGATTCCAGGCACTCGAAGAGGACTCGAAGCACTCCGGAAAGAGGACTTCGGAATCCGCACCCCCGTGAGCGAGGCGCCCCGGGCGCCGAGCGCGTCGCGAGGCGGAGGCCACGGCCTCCCTCCCGACCCTGTCGTTCCAGACGAGAGATAGAGGAACGCAATGAGAAAGCAGTACCTGGCGTTACGGCTGATGGCGGCGATGGCCGCGACCAGCCTGCTCGCCCTGGCCGGGGCGGTCGTCGCACCGGCCTCGGCGATGGCCGGCCCCAACCTGGCGGTGGGCAAGCCGGTCTCGGCCAGCAGCGGCGGCGCCCCCTACGCCGCGGGCAACGCCACCGACGGCAACGCCACCACCTACTGGGAGAGCAACAACAACAGCTTCCCGCAGTGGGTCCAGGTGGACCTCGGAGCCGCGACCAGCGTCGACCAGGTCGTTCTGAAGCTGCCGCCCGCGGCGGCCTGGAACACCAGGACACAGACCCTGTCGGTGCTCGCGGGCACGACTTCGCCCACCAACACCATCGTGGGCTCCGCCGGCTACACCTTCAATCCGGCGACCGGCAACACGGTGACGATCAACTTCGCCGCGACCACCGCCCGCTACCTGCGGCTGAACATCACCGCCAACACGGGCTGGCCGGCCGCGCAGATCTCCGAGTTCGAGGTGTACGGCCCCGTCAGCGGCGGCGGCGACACCACGCCGCCGAGCACGCCGTCGAACCTGGCCTACACCGAGCCGGGCTCGGGCCAGATCAGGCTGACCTGGAACGCCTCGACCGACACCGTCGGCGTGACCGGTTACGACGTCTACGCCGACAACGTCCTGCGCGGCAGCGTGGCGGGCAACGTCCTGACCTACACCGACACCCAGCCGGCCACCGCGACGGTGTCCTACTACGTCAAGGCCAAGGACGCCGCGGGCAACCAGTCGGGCAACAGCAACACCGTCACCCGCAACGGCACCACCCCGCCCGGGTCGAACCTGGCCATCGGCAAGGCGATCACCGCCTCCTCCTCGGTCTTCACCTTCGTGGCGGCCAACGCCAACGACAACAACACGGCGACCTACTGGGAGGGCAACGGCGGCAGCTACCCCAACACGCTGACCGTCGCCCTCGGGGCTAACGCCACCCTCAGCTCGGTCGTGGTGAAGCTGAACCCCGACAGCGCCTGGGGAACACGCACGCAGAACATCCAGGTCCTCGGGCGCGGGCAGAGCTCGACCACCTTCACCAGCCTGGCGGCGGCGGCCAACCACACCTTCAACCCCGCCTCGGGCAACACGGTGACGATCCCGGTCAGCGGCGCCTACGCCGACGTCCAGCTCAGGTTCACCTCGAACACCGGCGCCCCCGCCGGTCAGGTCGCCGAGTTCCAGATCATCGGCACCCCGGCACCGAACCCGGACCTGACGATCACCGGTCTGACCGCGTCCCCCGCGTCCCCCATCGAGACCGACTCCGTCACGCTCTCGGCCACGGTGCGCAACGCCGGCACGGCGGCCTCCGGCGCGACGAACGTCAACTTCTACCTGGGCACCACCAAGGTCGGCACCGCCTCGGTCGGCGCGCTGGCCGCCGGAGCGTCCGCCACGGTGACCGCCAACGCCGGTCCCCGTGACGCGGGCAGCTACACGCTGAGCGCCAAGGTCGACGAGGACAACGGCGTCATCGAGCAGAACGAGTCGAACAACACCTTCGCGGCCTCCGCCCCGCTCGTGATCAGGCCGGTCGACACCTCCGACCTGGTCGCCACGACCAGCTGGACCCCCAGCAACCCGTCCAACGGCGCCGTCGTCACCTTCTCCGTGGCGATCAAGAACCAGGGCACCGTGGCCTCCGCGAGCGGCGCCCACGGCATCACGCTGAACGTCCTCAACGAGGCGGGCACCGTCGTCCGTACCCTGACCGGCTCCCACACCGGCGTGATCGCGCCGGGCGCCACCACCAGCCCGGTGAACCTGGGCACCTGGACGGCGGCCAACGGCAAGTTCACCGTCAGGACGGTCCTCGCCGACGACGCCAACGAGCTGCCGGTCAAGCGGGCCAACAACACCTCCACCCAGCCGTTCTTCGTCGGCCGCGGCGCCAACATGCCGTACGACATGTACGAGGCCGAGGACGCCGTCGTCGGCGGCGGGGCGGCCGTGGTCGGCCCCAACCGCGAGATCGGCCACGTGGCGGGTGAGGCGTCCGGCCGCAGGGCCGTGACGCTGAACAGCACGGGCAGCTACGTCGAGTTCACCACCAAGGCCAGCACGAACACCCTGGTCACCCGCTTC
The DNA here is from genome assembly GCF_036227305.1 of Streptosporangium sp. NBC_01469. Taxonomy (NCBI): domain Bacteria; kingdom Bacillati; phylum Actinomycetota; class Actinomycetes; order Streptosporangiales; family Streptosporangiaceae; genus Streptosporangium; species Streptosporangium sp. NBC_01469. The sequence goes on from NZ_CP109465.1 coordinate 5,389,737, forward strand.
TCCATCCCCGACTCCGCGGGCGGCGGCGGCATCAACTCGACGCTGAACGTCTACGTCGACGGCACCTTCCTCAAGCCCATCAACCTGACGTCCAGGTACGCCTGGCTGTACGGCCCCGAGGCCGGTCCCAACAACTCGCCCGGCTCCGGCGGCCCGCGTCACATCTACGACGAGGCCAACGTCATGCTCGGGACCACCGTCCCGGCCGGCAGCAAGATCAGGCTGCAGAAGGACCCCGCCAACACCACGACGTACGCGATCGACTTCATCAACACCGAGCAGGTCTCGCCGATCGCGAACCCCGACCCCGCCAAGTACACGACCCCCACCGGCTTCACCCACCAGGACGTGCAGAACGCCCTGGACCGGGTGCGGATGGACACCACCGGCAACCTGGTCGGCGTCTACCTGCCGGCGGGCACCTACCAGACCTCCAGCAAGTTCCAGGTCTACGGCAAGGCCGTCAAGGTGGTCGGCGCGGGCCCCTGGTACACCCAGTTCCGCGCGCCCGACACGCAGGACAACACCGACGTCGGCTTCCGCGCCGAGGGCACCGCGAGGGGCTCGTCCTTCGCGAACTTCGCCTACTTCGGCAACTACACCTCGCGCATCGACGGTCCCGGCAAGGTGTTCGACTTCTCGAACGTCAGCGACATCGTGATCGACAACATCTGGAACGAGCACATGGTCTGCCTCTACTGGGGCGCCAACACCGACCGTGTGACGATCAAGAACTCCCGCATCCGCAACATGTTCGCCGACGGCATCAACATGACCAACGGCAGCACGGACAACCTCGTCAGCAACAACGAGGCCCGTGCCACCGGTGACGACAGCTTCGCGCTGTTCTCGGCCATCGACGCCGGCGGCGCCGACATGCGCGGCAACGTCTACGAGAACCTGACGTCCATCCTGACCTGGCGGGCCGCGGGCGTCGCGGTCTACGGCGGGTACGACAACGTCTTCAGGAACATCTACATCGCCGACACGCTGGTCTACTCCGGCATCACGATCAGCTCGCTGGACTTCGGTTACCCGATGAACGGCTTCGGCGCCAGCCCGCCCACCAGGTTCGAGAACATCTCGATCGTCCGCGCCGGCGGTCATTTCTGGGGATCGCAGGTCTTCCCGGCGATCTGGGTCTTCTCCGCCTCCAAGGTCTTCCAGGGCATCCGCGTCAACAACGTGGACATCGTGGACCCGACCTACGGCGGCATCATGTTCCAGACCAACTACTCCGGAGGCCAGCCGCAGAACCCGGTGACCGACACGATCTTCACGAACGTCTCGATCACCGGTGCCCAGAAGAGCGGGGACGCCTTCGACGCCAAGTCCGGCTGGGCGATCTGGGCCAACGAGATGCCCGAGCCCGGTCAGGGCCCGGCGGTCGGCTCGGCCACGTTCAACAACCTCCAGTTGAGCAACAACTTCCAGAACATCAGGAACACGACGTCGACCTTCACGATCAACGTCAACCCGTGACCCTGCTGTAGGGGGACCGCGGGAAAGCAGTGCCGGTGCCGCCGGGAGGTCCGACCCTCCCGGCGGCACCTTTCCCTGTCCCATCTCTGTCGTACCGTCACACTCCGCCCCGTACGGCCCCGGCGCTTCCGGCCCGTTCGCCGCCGACCAGCGGGAAGATCCTCGTACAATGTCCCGATGGCTTCCCCCGAGAACGGCCCCGAGGTGAGCGACGCGTCGCGGGTCCTGCAGCGCGTCTTCGGCTACGACTCGTTCCGGGCGGGCCAGCAGGAGATCATCGAGCATGTCGTCTCCGGTGGCGACGCCCTCGTGCTCATGCCGACCGGTGGCGGCAAGTCGCTGTGCTACCAGATCCCCGCCCTGGTGCGGAAGGGCACCGGGGTGGTGATCTCGCCGCTCATCGCGCTCATGCAGGACCAGGTCGACGCCCTGACCGCGCTCGGCGTACGGGCCGGGTTCCTCAACTCCACCCAGGACTTCGAGGAGCGCCGCCGGGTCGAGTCGGCCTTCCTCTCCGGCGAGCTGGACCTGCTCTACCTGGCGCCGGAGCGCCTGCGGGTCGACGCGACGCTGCGGCTGCTCGACAGCGGGGTGATCTCGCTGTTCGCGATCGACGAGGCGCACTGCGTGGCCCAGTGGGGGCACGACTTCCGGCCCGACTACCTCGCCCTGTCCGCGCTGCACGAGCGCTGGCCCGACGTGCCGCGCATCGCGCTGACCGCGACGGCCACCGAGGCCACCCACGCCGAGATCGCCTCCCGCCTGAACCTGGAGGGGGCCCGCCACTTCGTGGCGAGCTTCGACCGCCCCAACATCCAGTACCGCATCGCTCCCAAGAACGAGCCCAAGCGGCAGTTGCTGGAGCTGCTGCGCACCGAGCACGCCGGGGACGCGGGCATCGTCTACTGCCTGTCGCGCAACTCGGTCGAGAAGATCGCCGAGTTCCTGGTGCAGAACGGCATCGAGGCGCTGCCCTACCACGCGGGGCTCGACGCCCGCGTCCGCGCCGCCAACCAGGCGCGCTTCCTGCGCGAGGACGGCCTCGTCATGGTCGCCACCATCGCGTTCGGCATGGGCATCGACAAGCCCGACGTGCGCTTCGTCGCCCACCTCGACCTGCCCAAGTCCGTCGAGGGCTACTACCAGGAGACCGGCAGGGCCGGGCGCGACGGCCTGCCCTCCACCGCGTGGCTCGCCTATGGTCTCCAGGACGTCGTACAGCAGCGCAAGATGATCGACAGCTCCGAGGGCGACGACGCCCACCGCCGCCGCCTGGCCGCCCATCTGGACGCCATGCTGGCCCTGTGCGAGGCGGTCGAGTGCCGCCGCACGCGGCTGCTCGCCTACTTCGGCCAGGAGGGCACCGCCTGCGGCAACTGCGACACCTGCCTGTCGCCGCCGGAGTCGTGGGACGGCACGGTCGCCGCGCAGAAGGTCCTGTCGACCGTGTTCCGGCTCATGCGCGAGCGCCGCCAGAAGTTCGGCGCCGGCCAGATCATCGACATCCTCCTCGGGAAGAAGACGGCCAAGGTCATCCAGCACGACCACGACGGCCTGACGGTGTTCGGCATCGGCACGGAGCTGGGCGAGGCCGAGTGGCGCGGCGTGGTGCGCCAGCTGCTGGCGCAGGGGCTGCTCGCCGTCGAGGGCGACTACGGCACGCTGGTGCTGACCGAGGCGAGCGCGGAGGTGCTGGGCCGCAAACGCCAGGTTCCGCTGCGGCGCGAGCCGGAGAAGGCGCCGCGGGCCGCCAAGACTCCCAAGTCCTCCACCTCACGCCGGGCCGAGCCCGTCGAGATGCCGGAGGAGGCGATGCCGGTGTTCGAGCTGCTCCGCGCCTGGCGCGGGGCCACCGCGAAGGAGCAGGGCGTGCCCGCGTACGTGATCTTCCACGACGCGACCCTGCGCGAGATCGCCACCAGGGCCCCCTCGTCCCTGGCCGAGCTGGGCACGGTCAGCGGGGTGGGGGAGAACAAGCTGGCCAAGTACGGCCAGCAGGTCCTCGACACCCTCGCGGGATCCGGCCGGGAATCCGAGGGCGAAGAGGAAGCCCTTCTGGAGTTCCCCTGAGGTAGAATCAGGCGAATTCGGGCCTGATGGCTCGCGCAGTGAGACGCAGGTAGAAGCCTGGAGGCTGTCGTCCGCCTCCGGGCTTCTCGCGTTGGCGGATCCCCCCGTGGCTGCGGACTCCCGAAAGAGGACGATCGTTGGCTGACAGAAGGAACGATCCGGTGGTGGTCGTCGGGCTCGGCCGCTTCGGCAGCTCCCTGGCGGTCGAGCTGTTCCGCAGGGGCACCGAGGTGCTGGCCATCGACAGCCGCCCCAAGGTGGTGCAGAGCCTGGCGGGAAAGCTCACCCACGTCGTCGTCGCCGACTCCACCGACATCGAGGCGCTGCGGCAGATGGGGGTGCCCGACTTCTACCGGGCGGTGGTCGCCATCGGCACCGACCTGGAGTCCAGCATCCTCACCACCTCCCTGCTCGTCGAGCTGGAGATCGAGGACGTCTGGGCCAAGGCGATCAGCCGCGAGCACGGCCGCATCCTGGAGCGGGTCGGCGCCCACCACGTGATCCTTCCCGAGCACGACATGGGGGAGCGGCTGGCCCACCTGCTCAACGGGCGGATGCTCGACTACATGGAGGTGGACGGCGACTACGCGGTGGTCAAGACCCGCCCGCCCCGCGAGTACGTCGGCGTGCCCCTGGGCGAGTCCAACCTGCGGCGCAAGTACGGCGTGACCGTGGTGTGCGTGAAGGGCCAGCACGACGAGTTCACCTACGCCGACGCCGGGACCGTGCTGGGGTACGGGGACGTGATCGTCATCGCGGGCAAGATCGACCAGGTGGAGCGGTTCACCGAGCTTCCGTGAGCCTTCCCGGCTTTCCGCTGTGCTCCCGGGCCTGCCCGTCGTGTTCTCCCGTGCTCCCGTCCCGTTGTTCCGCTCGTGTTCTCGCATGTTCCCGTCGCGTTCCCGGGGGTTCCGCGCGCCCGCGATTCGGCGTGCCCGTACCGCTGTGTGATCTCCGTGATCGATCTAGACTGGGCGGAACTTACTAGAATGGAGTTCGGTAACGATGCGATTCGGACTGTTCCTCAGCGGCTCCCAGAAACCGGACGCGTTCGGCGACCTGCGGGAGCGCATCGCCCGCGGGGCCGATGACGGCTTCTCCTCCGTCTGGATGTCCCACACGTTCGACCTCGACACTCTGACCGCGCTCGCTGTGGTCGGAAGCCAGGTGCCGGGGATCGAGCTCGGCACCGCCGTCGTCCCGACCTACCCGCGCCACCCGGCGGCCCTCGCCCAGCAGGCGCTCACCGTCAACGCCGCCCTCGGCGGGCGGCTCGCCCTCGGCATCGGGCTCTCGCACCAGATCGTGATCGAGGGCATGTACGGCATGAGCTTCGAGCGGCCCGCCCGCCACATGCGCGAGTACCTGTCGATCCTGATGCCGCTCGTGCGCGGGGAGAACGCGGCCTTCGAGGGGGAGACCCTCACGGGACGGCTGGGGCTGAACACGCCGGGGCCCAGGGACATGCCCGTGCTCCTCGCCGCCCTGGCCCCGAGGATGCTCAGGCTGGCCGGGGAGGTGGCCGACGGCACGGTGCTGTGGATGACCGGTGCCAAGACGGTGGCCGAGCACGTGGCGCCCGCCGTCACCGAGGCCGCGCGGGCCGCCGGGCGCCCCGAGCCGAGGATCGTGTGCGCGCTGCCCGTCTGCGTCACCGACGACGCCGAGGAGGCCAGGGCGCTGGCCGCCAAGCGGTTCGAGATCTACGGCCGGCTGCCGTCGTACCGGGCGGTGCTCGACAGGGAGGGCGCCGAGGGCCCGGCGGACGTGGCGATCGTCGGCGACGAGGACGAGGTGGCGGCGCGGATCGAGGCGCTCGCCAAGGCCGGGGTCACCGATTTCGTCGCCGCCGAGTACTCCCCGGGCACCCGGACGCGGGAGTTCCTCAAGGGCCTTCTCTGAGGGCTCTCCCGCACGAGGGGCGCCCGCCCTCCGGGGGAGGCCGCCCGTTCAGACGCCGAAGGCGCTCAGGGCCGCCCAGGCCGTCCCCGCTCCGGTGACGGTCCCCGCGGCGACCTGGGCGGGCGTGTGGTGGGTGAGCCTGACCCGCGCCCAGCACACCGTCGCCACGACCAGCGCGCCCGCGACCAGCGTGGGCGCGGCGGGCAGCACGTGGGCCAGCACCACCACGGTGCCCGCCGACACGGCCGCGTGGAAGGAGATCTTCCACCGGAGGGTGATCGGGACCGTCACCGCGAGCGCGGCCAGCATCGCGGTCACCGTGGCCACCAGGAGCCGGGGCGCGCCCAGGAGGATCAGCAGCGTCAGCGCGACGGCCACCGCCGCGACCGCCACCAGCAGCGGAACCGTCCGGCTCGCCCGGTCGACCAGATGGTGGGAGTCGAGGCGCCCGGAACGGACCCCGGCCAGGATCACCACGGCCGGGATCCCGCCGCACAGGGCCGAGGCCACCAGGCCCCAGGCCGCGCCCGGCCAGCCGTCGGCCATCAGCCCGACGAGCGGGGGCAGCCCGATGACCAGCACCTGCGGCGCGAACAGCCCGGTCACCCACCGGGCCGCCGCCCCCGCCGTGCCCCCGTCGTCGTCCGCCATCCCCTGACCGGTCATCTGAATCCTTCCAGCGCGGAGACCCCGCTCCCGAGTTCCGGTGAGGGAGCCGGTCCGCCCGCGTCGACATGAGGGCCGTGAGGCCGGTGGGGCCCGTGGGCCACCCTGTCAGCTGAGGGGCCCGCGGACGAACATCCACGGGCCCCCGCGGCCTCCGGGTCGCGCGGGGGCACCCCGGACGGCGCCTGTGGACAACATCCCGACAGCTCCCGACAGCTCCTGACAACCCCGGGCGTCCCCGCGCTCCGTGAGGCGGGTGCGGACCGCGCTCACGGGGGCTCACAGGGGCTCAGGGAGGTTCAGGGGACGCTCCCGGGTGATGAAACGATGATCAGTCGTTGGCGTGCAGGACGCTGTTGAGCTCCACGCTCGTCCCCCGGCGGGGCACGGCCTCGACCGCGCCCGAGGTGGAGTTGCGGCGGAACAGCAGGCCGGAGGCGCCGGAGAGCTCGGCCGCCTTGACCACCCGCCCCTCGGGCAGGGCCACCTTGGTCCCGGCGGTGACGTAGAGGCCCGCCTCCACGACGCAGTCGTCGCCCAGGGAGATGCCGACGCCGCTGTTGGCGCCCAGCAGGCAGCGCCGCCCGATGGAGATGACCTGCTTGCCGCCGCCGGACAGGGTGCCCATGATCGAGGCGCCGCCGCCGACGTCCGAGCCGTCGCCCACGACGACGCCCGCCGAGACGCGGCCCTCGACCATGGAGGTGCCGAGCGTCCCGGCGTTGAAGTTGACGAAGCCCTCGTGCATCACGGTCGTGCCGCTCGCCAGGTGCGCGCCGAGGCGGACCCGGTCGGCCTCGGCGATCCGGACGCCGGTGGGCAGCACGTAGTCGACCATCCTGGGGAACTTGTCCACGCCATAGACGGTCACCTGCCCCCGGGCGCGCAGGCGGAGCCGCACCTGTTCGAAGCCCTCGACGGCGCACGGGCCGTGGTTGGTCCACACCACGTTGCTGAGCAGGCCGAACAGCCCGTCCAGATTCTGGCCGTGCGGCTGGACGAGACGCGCCGACAGCAGGTGCAGGCGCAGGTAGGCGTCGTGGGCGTCGGCCGGGGCCTCCGACAGCTTGGTGATGCCGGTACGTACCGCGACCACCTCCACGCCGCGGTCCTCGTCGGGACCGAGGAGCGCGGCGACCCCGGAACCGAGCTCCTCGACCGCCTCCTGTTCGGTCAGCCGCCTGGTGCCCGGCGAGGAGGGCTCGCCCAGCTGCGGGGACGGGAACCACGTGTCGAGCACGGTCCCGCCGGAGGTAATGGTCGCGATGCCGGCCGCGTGCGCACCGGAGATCTGAGCTGCTGCGTTCACGCCGACCAAGCCTAGCCAAAGTGGCCGCAATGGCAGTACGCCGAGGGAGCGTCGGGCGTGTGCCCGGGGTGTCCGGTGGTTAGCGTGGCCGCCATGTTGCAGGGGATCGACGTGTCGAACTGGCAGGGCGCCGTCAACTGGGGCGCGTACGCGAGGGGCGGGGTCTCCTTCGCCTTCGCCAAGGCCAGCGAGGGGAGCACCTTCACCGACAAGTGGTTCGGCACCAACTGGAACGGCATGCGCGAGAGCTGGATCGTCTGCGGCGCCTACCACTTCGCCCGCCCGGCGGGAGACCCCGAGGCGCAGGCGGTGCACTTCCTGCGGATCGTGCAGCGGGCCGGCGGGCTGCGCAGGGGGGACCTGCTCGCGCTCGACCTGGAGACCAACGACCACCTCCCGGCGCCCAGGGTGGCGAGGTTCGCCCGCAGCTGGTGCCAGGCGATCGTCGCGCTGGCCGGGGTCAAGCCGGTGGTCTACACGTTCCTGTCGTTCGCGCGGAACGGCAACTGCGCCGGGCTGGAGCCCTACCCGCTGTGGATCGCCGCGCCCGACCACCCCCGGGGCAGGCCGGAGGTGCCGAGGCCGTGGAACAGATGGACGATCCACCAGCACTCGAACAAGCCCGTCGATCGCAACGTCTTCCGCGGCACCCGGGCCGAGCTGACCTCCCTGGGCTACCGCCGAAGCCGCGACGCCTGAGAAATCGCGTTCCCGACACCGGTAGCATCGATTCCCAGACCATTCGTCGACGTCTCCCAGGGAGCAACAGTGTCCGCCGTGCCAGAACTTCGTATCACCCTCGCCGGAGCCGCGCGTGTGGTGGCGGGAGGCACGACGTACGGGGAGGCGCTGGAGGCGGACGGCCGCTCGGTGGTCGCCGCCCGCGCCAACGGCGAGCTGAGGGACCTCGCGGCCCCGGTGGCCGAGGGCGACGTGATCGAGCCGGTCCCCGCGGGCAGCCCCGACGGGCGCGCCATCGTCCGCCACTCCACCGCGCACGTCATGGCCCAGGCCGTCCAGGAGATCTTCCCCGAGGCCAGGCTGGGCATCGGCCCGCCGGTCGAGAACGGCTTCTACTACGACTTCGACGTCAAGGACCCTTTCACCCCCGAGGATCTCAAGCGCGTCGAGAAGCGCATGCGCGAGATCGTCAAGCAGGGGCAGATCTTCTCCCGCAGGCCCGTCTCCGACGAGCAGGCCGCCGAGGAGCTCGCCTCGGAGCCGTACAAGCTGGAGCTGATCGGCCTCAAGGGCGGCGTGGCCGACGAGGAGAGCGTCGAGGTCGGCGGCGCGGAGTTGACCATCTACGACAACCTCGACGCCAAGACCGGCGAGTTGCGCTGGAAGGACCTGTGCCGCGGCCCCCACGTGCCGACCACCCGGTCCATCCCGGCGTTCAAGCTGATGCGCTCCGGCGGCGCCTACTGGCGCGGCAGCGAGAAGAACCCGCAGCTCCAGCGGATCTACGGCACCGCCTGGGAGTCGCGCGAGAAGCAGGACGAATACCTCCACATGCTGGAGGAGGCCGAGAAGCGCGACCACCGCAAGCTGGGCGTCGAGCTCGACCTGTTCTCCTTCCCCGACGAGCTCGGCTCGGGCCTGCCGGTCTTCCATCCCAAGGGCGGCGTGATCCGCCGCGTCATGGAGGACTACTCGCGCAAGCGGCACGAGGAGGCGGGATACTCCTTCGTCAACACCCCGCACATCACCAAGAGCAAGCTCTACGAGATCTCCGGCCACCTCGACTGGTACAAGGACGGGATGTTCCCGCCCATGGAGCTGGAGGGCGCCGAGTACTACCTCAAGCCGATGAACTGCCCGATGCACAACCTGATCTTCAAGTCCCGCGGGCGGTCCTACCGGGAGTTGCCGCTGCGGCTGTTCGAGTTCGGCGCGGTCTACCGCTACGAGAAGTCCGGCGTGATCCACGGCCTGACCCGGGTGCGCGGCATGACGCAGGACGACGCGCACATCTACTGCACCCGCGACCAGATGCGCGACGAGCTCAAGTCGCTGCTGCGCTTCGTGCTCGACCTGCTCCGCGACTACGGGCTCGACGACTTCTACCTGGAGCTGTCGACCAAGGACCCGGAGAAGTTCGTCGGCTCCGACGAGGTGTGGGAGGAGGCGACCGAGACGCTGCGCGAGGTCGCCGAGTCCGAGAAGCTGGAGCTCGTCCTCGACCCCGGCGGCGCCGCCTTCTACGGTCCCAAGATCTCCGTGCAGGCGCGCGACGCGATCGGCCGCACCTGGCAGATGTCGACCATCCAGCTCGACTTCAACCTGCCCGAGCGCTTCGAGCTCGAGTACCAGGCCGCCGACGGCACCCGCCAGCGGCCCGTCAAGATCCACCGGGCGCTGTTCGGCTCGATCGAGCGCTTCTTCGGAGTCCTGGTCGAGCACTACGCGGGCGCGTTCCCCCCCTGGCTCGCGCCGGTCCAGGTGGTCGGCATCCCGATCGCCGAGGCCCACGCGCCCTACCTTCAGGATCTGGCCAAGAAGGCCCGCGAGCGGGGCATCAGGATCGAGGTCGACGCCTCCGACGACCGCATGCAGAAGAAGATCCGCAACGCGCAGAAGTCCAAGGTGCCCTTCATGCTCCTGGCGGGCGACGACGACATCGCCAACGGCGCGGTCTCCTTCCGCTTCCGCAACGGCGAGCAGAAGAACGGGGTGCCGGTCGACGAGGCGATCGCCGAGATCGTCGACGCGATCGAGCGCCGCGTCCAGGTCTGAACACCCCTCCCGTGGGCGGCTGAGGCCGCCCACGGGTGTACGGGGGGCCGTGAGGCCCCCCGTACGTCGTTTCCGGGCCTTCGCCGGAGGCCCTCGGCGTGCTACGCGTCGCTTCCCGGCTGTGCGGGAGCCTCGGAGCCGGTCTCGCCCGGCATGCGGACGTCCGCCACGTCGACGTTGACCTCCACCACCCGCATGCCCAGCATCCGGCTGATGGTCCGGGCCACGTTGGTCTTGACCTCGTTGGCCACGTCCATCACCACGTGCCCGTACTCCGCCACGATCGTCACGTCCACGGCCGCCGTGCGGTCCTGCACGTGGGCGTTGACGCCCCGGGGGCCGCGCCTGGCGACGCCCGCGCGCTCGCGCATCGGCTCCACCGCGCGGGCGGCGTCGGCTCCCAGTTCGGCGACGCCCGTGACCTCCAGCGTGGCGAGGGCCGCGACCTTCTCCACCACCTCGTCGGCCACCTTGATCCGGCCCTTCACCACGGCCGAGGCCACCGGCGCCACCGGGGACGGCGAGGGGGGCGTCGCGGCCGGTGCCGTCCTGGCGGGGACGGGGGAGGGCGCGTCGTCAGGAGCCTCGGACACGGGTGACGGCTCGGGGAGCGCCTCGACCACGGCGAGGAACGGCTCGCCCGGGGAGGAGGCCTGCTCGCCGGGGGACGACCCCGACGACAGCGACGACACTGATGACACTGACGACACCGGGGGCGCGGGGGGCGCGGAGGGCTCTGTGGCGTCGGACAGGGACAGGCTGAGGGAGAACGGGCGGGTGGGCCGCCCGCCCGTTTCGGCGGAAGACGCGGAAGACGCGGAAGACGTGAGAGACGCTGGGGACCCGGGGGACGCGGTCTCCTCGGTCGGCTCCTCGACGGAGACGTCGGTCATGGGTTGCTCCTCGGCTGTCGGTGGGCGTGCTGGGGGGATTCTGCCGGAAATCCGCCGCATTCGTCCGTCAATACCGTGTGACCAGACTCACCAAAGGGCGTAGGCCCCGTCCTTCGGAACGGGGTAGGCCCGGCACGTCACAGAAAGTTGATCACTTCAAGTTCACCTTGCCATACGCCGCGCGTCCCGTACCGGCGCCGGATCCCGGCCGCTCCGGGCGTCCGGGCGGGGCGCGGGGGAGGGCGGGGATCCGCGTGGCAATATGCTGGCGACCATGAGCAACGAGCCGGAGGCGCAGCACGGAGCGGGGACACCGGACGCGTTCCAGAGACTCTGGACTCCCCACCGGATGGCCTACATCAAGGGAGCCAGCAAACCGACCGGTTCCGGCCCCGAGGACGGCTGCCCGTTCTGCGAGATCCCCCGGATGAGCGACGAGGACGGCCTGATCGTCGCCCGCGGGGAGACGGTCTTCGCGCTGCTCAACCTCTACCCGTACAACTCCGGCCACCTGATGGTCTGCCCCTACCGGCACGTGCCGGACTACACGGATCTGGACGAGACCGAGACCTTCGAGCTCGCCGACTTCACCCGGCGGGCGCTGGTGGCCCTGCGCAAGGCCAGCGGCGCGCAGGGTTTCAACGTGGGCATGAACCTGGGCGGCGTGGCGGGCGCCGGGATCGCCGCCCACCTGCACCAGCACGTGGTGCCCCGGTGGGGCGGCGACACCAACTTCATGCCCGTCGTCGGCCAGACCAGGGTGCTTCCTCAGCTGCTGCGCGACACCAGGGAGTTGCTCGCCGGGTCCTGGCCCGGCTCGTCGTAGCGCGGGGCGCCGCCGTCCAGGGCCTTGATGCCCGCCGACAGCGTCAGCGGCACGGCGAGCGCCAGCGCCATGGACAGCACCGCGGCGCCCGAGTCGTTGACCAGCATGCCGACCACCCCGCTGACCAGGGTGCCGATCAGCCCGGCCCGCAGCGCGGGGGAGTGCGCGAACGCGGCGGGCAGCACCCCCGCGGTCGCCTGCTCGGGGCGTAGCAGCGCGTAGACGAGGAACGCCACCGCGGCGATCACGACCGGCATCAGGTTGGGACTGAGCAGCGTGCCCAGCATCGCGCCGAGCTTGCGGCCGATCACCTCCAGGGCCTCGCCGGTGAACACCTGGCCGACGAAGCGGCCCAGGTGCGTCTGCGAGCCCGGCGGGCGCAGGTAGTCGAGGTAGGCGATGGCCATCACGATGACGCCGCCCGCCACGCAGAACGCGCCCAGCTTGACGATCGAGACCCGCCTGCCCGCGATCAGCAGCGCGGTCACCGCGATGCCGGGAACGAAGGCGATCACCCCGCCGAAGTCGCTGCCCACGCCAGGCCAGCCGCCCAGGATCATCGCGAACCCGCCCAGCACCGCCACGACGGCGGCCGCCACCACGCTCGCGCGGCTCCCGCCCGCCGGCCGATCCGCCACGGCGGCGCCCGCGGCGTCCCCGTGGTCCCCGTGGTCCCCGTGGTCCCCGTGGTCATCGTGCGCCGGCCGATCCGCCGGTGCGTTCGCCCGGTCGCCGCGCGTCAGGCGGTGCGCGATCGTGGCGGCCAGCAGCAGCACGGAGGTGGAGAAGAGCGCGAACGGGATGTTGCCCAGCCCGTAGTAGCGGGCCCCGACCACGGCGCTGTAGCCCATCACGCTGTTGAGCTGCAGGGTCGTCCCGGTCAGCAGGTCGCCCGCCAGCACCGCCGCGGTCACCCCCGCCACCACCCCCAGCGGACCGAGCGGCGCCCGGCGCCAGGGCCCCGCCAGCGCGGCCGAGGCCAGCAGCAGCGCGCATCCGGCGATCCCGCCGACCAGCGCGAGCACCGGCGATCCCGCGTGGTGCCAGGGGGTGAGGTTCACCAGGTACGTCGACACGGGCACCGCGGCCAGCGCGACCGCGGCCACGCGGATGCCGGTCAGCCCCCGCCTGCGGCGCAGCAGCAGGAAGGCGGTCAGGTAGAACGCGACCTGCAGTACCGCGACCGCGGTGAAGAAGATCCCGCCCACGTTCCTGATCGTCTCCCCGGCCACGTCGGCCCGCTCCAGCCCGACCCGCGCCGCCTCGGTGCCGCCGGTGCGCCTCTCGCTCGCCTGCCAGGGAACCCCGATCACGCCCGGAGGCGTCGCGACACCCGTCAGGGAGAGCATCGTCGCGGTGATGTCCGGCAGGATCGTGGTGTCGTCGCGGTGGGTGGAGGCCGCCCCCAGGAAGCGGCCGGAGACGTCTCCCCCGCGCATCATGGCCACCCGCAGGTGCGGGTTGCCGCCGTGGTCGGACAGGCCCGCCAGCAGCACGCCGGTGTCCCCGGGCAGCGCGGTCAGCACGCTCAGCACCGCCCCCGCCTTGGCGTCGGCCAGGCGCAGCGCCGCGGCCCGCTCCTGCGCGCTGAGCCGGTCCTCGTCCGGCGGCAGCCGGTCACCGGTCACGTACGGCCTGATCAGGTCGTCGACGTCGACGGCCATCACCCGGCATCTGGTCAGCGCGTCGGCGCCGATCCGCTCGAGGGAGGGGGCGTAAACGTCGACCCTGCCCGAGCGGTCGGCCAGGGCCAGCGCGGCCCCCGGGCCGATCGCCAGCGTGCACTCACCGGCGGCGTGGACGGCCTCGCCGAGGGCGCCCGCGTAGCGCTGCCCGGCGACCTGGTGCAGGTATTCGTAGTCGGGGATGACCGCGCCCGCCCCGTCGGACTCGGGCGTCGGAGGCAGCCCGCAGCCGTAGCCGACCGCCGACCTCACCCCGGCCGACACCGTCAGCCACCCGTCGTAGGGGCAGGTGACCCGGCCCACCGCGCGGACCGACAGGGATCCGACCGCGCTCTGTCCGGCCAGCCGCCACAGGTTCGGGGTGCCGGCGGGGCTGAGGTCACTCCAGCGCAGGCCGGGAATGCCGATCAGCGCCACCCGTCCGTCCGCCCGCGTGGCGGACTGCGCGGCTCCCGGCCACAGCAGGCCCAGCACCACCGCGAGCGCGACAATCGTCCGCTTCACGAACGACCTCCCCTTCGACTCCTGCCAAGTGCTGGCACCGTAGGGGAAGATCGTGCCACGGGTCCAGCCGCTCCGGAGACCGGCTGGACCGGGTTCTCACGTCCCGTCTACGGTCCCGGTGGGGGCGCTCTCGTTCTGCAGGCGGTCGAGGGCGGTGACCAGGTAGGTGCCGCCGCCCGTCGCGGTGAGGGCCTGGCGGTCGCCGGCCGCCGCGGGCACGACCGCGACCAGGTTGCGGGCGTCGGCGGTGGCGCACTCTCCGGGCTTGCCCGAGGCGATCCGGTAGACCGCGTACGAGCGGGCGTCCGGGGAGCTCCTCCAGCTGAGCGAGGTGCCCTGGAGCCGCACGTCGGCGGGCTTGGCCGGGGCACGGCCGCCGCGGTCCCTCATCAGCGGCAGCAGCGCCGGACGGGTGTAGTGGTCCTTGGCGACGCGGTCGAGCGCGCCCAGGGGGTTGGTGGAGAGCTGCTTGGCGCTGAAGTAGACGTCGCCGGAGACCTGCCCGTGCTTGCGGTTGCGCGTGAGGTGGGAGGACATCTCGCCGGGCCTGGTCCAGGCGGCGGTGTCGGTGGCGCCGACCCGGTACAGGCCCTGGCCGATGTAGAGCTGCACCCCGGTGCCCTTGACCTCGTTCGCCCACCAGGGCATCAGCACGTCGTAGTCGGCGATCTCGAACCCGCGCGGCCAGTACAGCTGGGGGATGACGTAGTCGACCGTGCCCTTCTTGATCCAGTGACGGGCGTCGGCGTAGATGGAGTCGTACGCGGACATGCCGCCGGTGGCCGAGCCGCTGGGGTCCTCGGCCTTGTTGCGCCAGATCCCGAACGGGCTGACGCCGAACTTCACGCTGTTCCTGACCTCGTGCACGGTCTTGTCGACCTGCGCGATCAGCTTGTTGACGTTGGCGCGGCGCCAGTCGGCGAGCTTGGCGCCCTTGCCGTACCTGGCGAAGGCGGCGCCGTCGGCGAACTTCGCGCCCGCGACGGGGTAGGGGTAGAAGTAGTCGTCGAAGTGGACCCCGTCGACGTCGTAGCGGGTCACCACGTCCTTGACGACCTTGGTGACGTAGTCGCGGACCGCGGGCAGGCCGGGGTTGTAGTAGGCCAGATCCCCGTATTTCACGATCCACTCGGGGTGGAGCCGGGCGGGGTGCCTCGCGGGCAGCTTGGACAGGTCGCCGTCGGCGGCCGCGCGGTAGGGGTTGAACCAGGCGTGGAACTCCAGGCCGCGCCGGTGGGCCTCGGCGACGAGGAAGGGCAGCGGGTCCCAGCCGGGGTCCTTGCCCACCGTGCCGGTCAGATACTGCGACCAGGGCTCCAGGTCCGACTTGTACAGCGCGTCGGAGGCGGGGCGGATCTGGACGAACACCGCGTTGAACCGCCGCTCGACCGCGCTGTCGAGGATCTTGACGTACTCGGCCCGCTGGCGGGCCGGGGACAGCCCGGTGCGCGAGGGCCAGTCGATGTTCTTGACCGTGGCGATCCACACCCCGCGCAACTGCCGCTTGGGGTACTTCGCGTCCACGTCGCACCGCGCCGACGCCGAGGCGGCGGTCGTCGAGTCGGCCGTCTCGGCCGAGACCGCCGAGCTCTTCGCGGCCTTCGGCCGGGCGGGCGCGGCCTCGGGGCCGAAGGTGTAGGCGGCTCCCGTGGTCAGGGCGGCGAGGGCGGCAGCGGCCAGAAGAGGGCGTCCGATTCGCATGGTTCCCCAGTGTGGCACCAGCGCCGGTGTGCTTTGACCGGAAAAACGAAATCCTTTCGTGATGACTCTGTTACATAAGCGCATGCTGTGAGGCGTGTGCCGGACGGTGCGTTTCTCCTGCGCGGCGGGGCATCGTCCGGCACACGCGTCACTGCCCTGTCAGCCGGTGACTTTGTCCATCAGATGCGAAGGAAGCGGCTCGTAGCGCAGGAAGACCCGCCGGAACGTCCCCGTCCCGTGCGACATGGATCTCAGATCGATCGAGTATCGCGTGATCTCCAGCTCGGGCACCTCGGCCTTGACCAGGGTACGCCCGACGCCCACCGGCTCCGTGCCGAGCACGCGGCCCCTGCGCGAGGACAGGTCGGACATCACCGCGCCGACGTAGTCGTCGGCGATCAGGACGGACATCTCGTCGACCGGTTCGAGCAGCAGCGTGGGCACCTTGGCCGCGGCCTCCTTCAGCGCGAGCGCCCCGGCGATCTGGAACGCCATGTCGGAGGAGTCGACCGAGTGGGCCTTGCCGTCGTACAGGGTGACCCGCACGTCCACCATGGGATACCCGGCGAGCACTCCGCGCTGCATCTGGGTGCGCACCCCCTTCTCCACCGAGGGGATGAACTGGCGCGGCACCACCCCGCCGACGATCTTGTCCACGAACTCGAAGCCGCCGCCGGACGGCAGGGGCTCGACCTCCAGGTGGCAGACGGCGAACTGGCCGTGGCCACCGGTCTGCTTGACGTTGCGGCCCAGGGCCTGGCAGCTGCCGCCGAAGGTCTCCCTGAGCGGCACCCGCAGCTCGATCTTCTCCACCTCCACGCCGTGCCGCCTGCTCAGCCGGTCGAGGAGCACGTCGGTGTGGGCCTCGCCCATGCACCACAGCACGAGCTGGCGGGTCTCGGGGTTGTTCTCCAGCCTGAGCGTCGGGTCCTCGGCGACCAGCCGTTGCAGCGCCTGGCCCAGCTTGTCGTCGTCGGCCTTGGACCTGGGCTGGATCGCCACGGGCAGCAGCGGCTCCGGCATGCTCCAGGCCGTCATCAGCAGCGGGTTCTCCCGGTCCGACAGGGTGTCGCCGGTCTCCGCGCGCGACAGCTTGGCCACCGCGGCGATGTCCCCGGCCACGCACTTGGCGATCGTCCGCTGGTGCTTGCCCAGCGGTGAGGAGAGAGCGCCGATGCGCTCGTCCACGTCGTGGTCCTCGTGTCCGCGGTCGGACAGGCCGTGCCCCGAGACGTGCACCGTCATGTCCGGGCGCAGCGTGCCGGAGAAGACCCGTACCAGGCTGATCCTGCCCACGTACGGGTCGCTGGTGGTCTTGACGACCTCGGCGACGAGCGGTCCGTCGGGGTCGCAGGTGATGCCGGAGACGGGCTCGCCGCCGATCGACATGATCTCCGGCATGGGGTGCTCGGGCGGGGAGGGGAACCCCTGGGTGACGAGTTCCAGGATCTCCAGGGCGCCCACTCCGGCCCCCGAGGCCAGCACCGGGTAGAAGCCGCCGCGCGCGACGGCCTTCTCCAGGTCCTCGATGAGGGCCTTGGTGTCGATCTCCTCGCCGGAGAGGTAACGGTCCATCAGGGACTCGTCCTCGCTCTCCTGGATGACGCCCTCGATCAGGGCGCCCCGGTAGAGCTCGATCTGGTCGGCGTAGGCGGGGCCGGGGGAGTTCTCCGTCCGGGTGCCGGTCGCGTAGTTGTAGAACCTCTGGCTCAGCAGGCCGATCAGGCCGTTCACCTTGCCGTTGGTCACCACCGGCAGGTAGAGCGGCGAGACGCCGTCGCCGAAGGCGTCCTGGCAGGCGGCGAGGGCGTCCTCGAAGTTGGCCCGATGGTGGTCGATCTTGGTGATCACGACCGCGCGGGGCATCCCGACCGCCGCGCACTCGTCCCAGAGCATTCTGGTCAGGCCGTCCACGCCCTCGACGGACGAGACGACGAACAGCGCCGCGTCGGCCGCGCGCAGCCCGGCGCGCAGGTCGCCGACGAAGTCGGCGTAGCCGGGCGTGTCCAGCAGATTGATCTTGATGTCGTTGTGGACCACGGGGGCCACGGTCAGGTTCACCGAGCGTTGCTGGCGTACCTCTACCTCGTCGAAGTCGCTGACGGTCGTGCCGTCCTCGACCCTGCCGGGCCGCTGGACGGTCCGCGTCGCGGCCAGCAGCGCCTCCACAAGCGTTGTCTTCCCGGCGCCGGAATGGCCGACCAGCACGACGTTTCGTATCATGCCCGGCTGGTCGGCCGCGGGTGCCCTCCCCGCGGCTCCCGCTGTTCCGCCGGTTGCTCTTTCCGCCACATCGCCTCCCGCGTCGTTGCCGAAGGGGCGCGGCCTGGTGGGGCCACACCCCCGGGGTCCGCTGCCGAGCTCGCGCATCGCGCGGACTCGGTCTGTTCACCAAATACCCATGTGGCGAATATCACAAGAGGGATGGGGCGATCCTCTTGCGAGAGGAAGACCCGATCGCTACGTATCCGGGCCACTCCGGCGGTCGCGAGCCGCACCCGCGAACGCCGTTTCCCCGCGGCTCGCCGCTCTCCGCCGCCGATGCGCACGCGCAGGCCGGGTGGCCTACGATCGGAGCGCGATGCTGAAACTTCTGCGCCCCGCCGTCACCAGGCTCTTGACCCCGCTGGGCAGGGCACTCACCCGCCGCGGGATCGGCCCCAACGCGGTCACCGCCGCGGGCACGCTCGGCACCGTCGCCGCGGCCCTGTTCTTCTACCCGCGAGGCCAGCTGTTCGTCGGTACGGTGGTGATCACCTTCTTCGTGCTGGCCGACCTCCTCGACGGGGTCATGGCCAGGATGACGGGCCCGGGAAGCACCTGGGGCGCCTTTCTCGACTCCACCCTCGACCGGGTCGGCGACGCGGGCATCTTCTCCGGGCTGGTGTTCTGGTTCGTCGTGAGCGGGCAGCGGGTGCTGGCGGGGGTCGCGCTCTTCTGTCTCGTCGCGGGGGCGGTGGTCTCGTACGTCAAGGCCAGGGCCGAGGCGCTGGGCATGACGTGCGACGTCGGCCTCGCCGAGCGGCCGGAACGCCTGGTGGTGGGCCTGGTCTCCGTCGGCATCGGCGGCCTCGGCGTGCCGTACATCCTGGCCGCGGGGCTCTGGCTGCTCGCCGTCGCCAGCGCGGTCACGGTCGGCCAGCGCCTGCTGCACGTGCGCCGGCAGGCCGTCTCCCACCCGCCACGGACCCTCCGCTGATCGGAAAGATCGATGACCGACAAGCCCTCCCCCCAGGATCGTCTCGTCGCCGCGGCGTTCGGCGCCGGTTGGACGGTCGTGCCCCGCCTGCCCGAGAGGCTCACGGCCTGGGCCTTCCGCGCCGCCGCCGACCGGCTGTGGAGGCGCCGCGGGAAGTCGGTGCTCAGGCTTGAGGCCAACCTCGCCAGGGTCAAGGGCACCTCGCCAGGCGACCCGGCGATCCGGGAGCTCAGCCGCGACGGCATGCGCTCCTATTTCCGTTACTTCCACGAGGTGTTCCGGCTGCCCTCGATCCCCCTCGAGGAGATCGTCTCCCGGATGCGGGTGACCGGGACCGAGCCCGTCTACGACAACCTCGCCAGGGGGCGCGGGGTGGTCCTCGCCCTGCCGCACATGGGAAACTGGGACCAGGCGGGCGCCTGGTTCGCCGGTACGGGCCATCCGTTCACCACGGTCGCCGAGCGGCTCAAGCCCGAGTCGCTCTTCCACCGCTACACCGCCTTCCGCGAGGGGCTCGGCATGGAGGTGCTGCCGCTCACCGGCGGTGACGGCCACACCTTCGGCACCCTGGCGCAGCGCCTGCGCGCGGGCCTGCCGGTCGCCCTGCCCGCCGAGCGCGACCTGACCGCGAACGGGGTCGAGGTGCAGTTCTTCGGCTCGGCCACCCGGATGCCCGCCGGTCCCGGCCTGCTGGCCGTGCACACCGGGGCCGCCCTCATCCCGGCGATCCCCTACTTCGAGGAGAACGGCTGGGGACTGCAGTTCCACGAGGAGATCGCGATCCCGGCCGAGGGCACCAGGAAGGAGAAGGTGGCCGTCGTCATGCAGAGCCTCGCCACCGTCTTCGAGAAGGGCATCGCCGAGCACCCCGAGGACTGGCACATGCTCCAGCGCCTCTGGCTCGAGGACCTGGAGCCCCGAGAGGCGCCGGGGAGCAGGCCATGAGGATCGGCATCGTCTGCCCCTACACGTGGGACGTGCCGGGCGGCGTCCAGGTGCACATCCGCGACCTGGCCGAGGCGCTCATGGCCGACGGCCACCACGTCTCGGTGATCTCCCCGGCCGCGGAGAACGCCGAGCTGCCCCCGTACGTGACCTCGGCGGGCCGCGCCGTCCCGGTGCCCTTCAACGGGTCGGTGGCCAGGATGTCGTTCGGGTTCCTGTCGGCGAACCGGGTGCGCCGCTGGGTGCGCGAGGGCCGCTTCGACGTGCTGCACGTGCACGAGCCGGCCATCCCCTCGCTGGGGCTGCTCGCCTGCTGGGTGGCGAGGGGGCCGATCGTGGCCACCTTCCACGCCTCGTACGGCAACTCCCGCTCCTTCTCGGTCGGGGTGCCGGTCATCATGAGCGCGCTGGAGAAGATCGGCGGCAGGATCGCCGTCTCCGACGCCGCCAGGAAGACCCTGGTCGAGTTCATGGGCGGCGACGCCGTGCTCATCCCCAACGGGGTGACGGTGAGCCGCTACGACGAGGGCGAGCCGCTGCCCGGCTGGGACGAGGGCGAGGTGATCGGCTTCCTCGGCCGGATGGACGAGCCGCGCAAGGGCCTGCCGGTGTTGCTGGAGGCGTTCGCCCTGCTGGCCGCCGAGCGACCGGCGCTGCGCCTGCTCCTGGCCGGGCCCGGTGACGCCGACGAGGTGCTGGAGCGGGTCCCGGCCGCCTTCCACGACCGGATCGGCCTGCTCGGCATGGTCAGTGAGGAGGACAAGGTGCGCGCCTACCACACGGTCGACGTCTTCTGCGCGCCCAACCTGGGTGGTGAGAGCTTCGGCATCGTGCTGACCGAGGCGATGTCGGCCGGCGCGGCGATCCTGGCGAGCGACATCCCGGCCTTCCGCAAGGTGCTCGACGACGGCGGGGCGGGGGCGCTGTTCGAGACGGGCGACGCCGGGTCGCTCGCCCGCGAGGCCGCCGCGCTGCTCGACGATCCCGCGCGCCGGGCCAGGCTGTCGGACGCCGCCCGCCTCGCCGTGCGCAAGTACGACTGGTCGACGGTCGCCCGCGACGTCCTGCGGGTCTACGAGACCGTGGCGAGCACGGACGGGGTCGAGGAGGACTCGGCGGTGAGCACGGTGACGGGCACGGTGACGGGCGCGGCCGAGGCCGGTGGGGACGCGGCGAGGACCGGGGAGGACGACGCGCTGTGACGACCACGCTGATCCTGGTGGTGGGCGCGATCGTGGTGCTCCTCGCCGTCTACATCTCCTGGCGGGCGGGGCGGCTCGACCGGATGCACATCCGGCTGGAGCTGGCCCGCGAGTCCCTGGACGCCGCCCTGGTGCGGCGGACCGCCGTCAGCCTGGAGCTGGCGGCCTCCCGGCTGCTGGACCCGGCCACGAGCCTGGTGCTGGCCGCGGCCGCCCACGAGGCCCGTACGGCGGGGCCCGAGGAGCGCGAGCACGCCGAGAGCGACCTGTCGCGCGCCCTGCGCGCCGTCGTCGACCAGGAGCGCTTCCGCGACCGGCTGGCCGACACCCCGGCGGGGTCCGACCTGCTGGAGGAGCTGGGCGCCGCGGTGGCCAAGGTCCTCTACTCCCGCCGGTTCTACAACAACGCGGTGGGCGTCACCCGGACGGCGCAGCGCCGTTGGCTGGCCCGCACGCTGCGGCTGGCGGGGTACACCGAGTACCCGGGCTTCTTCGAGATC
The DNA here is from genome assembly GCF_036227305.1 of Streptosporangium sp. NBC_01469. Taxonomy (NCBI): domain Bacteria; kingdom Bacillati; phylum Actinomycetota; class Actinomycetes; order Streptosporangiales; family Streptosporangiaceae; genus Streptosporangium; species Streptosporangium sp. NBC_01469. The sequence goes on from NZ_CP109465.1 coordinate 5,411,357, forward strand.
GACGACGCGCCCCCGAAGGCCTTGGCGGCCGAATAGGGGTAAATAAGGCGCACATAAATCGGACTATCTGACAAGTCGGACACCGGTAAGCTCTTGGCGATTCATGACTGAGTGGCCGAGTAACCGAGTGGCCGACTTGAGGAGATGAGCCGTGCGGGTGTCCCGGATGATCGCCGTCACACTGGCGGGAGTCGCGGTCCTGGCCCCGGCCGCCGCCTGTTCCTCCGACGATCCGGCCGCGCCGGGCAACCCCGCGGGCGCGGCGGGCGAGCCGAGCGCGGCCCCGACCCCCACGCCCGAGCCGACGCACCCCTTCACCGGCCTGCCCGGCGCGGCCCGCAGGGCGGTGCTCACCGCGAAGATCGAGAACACCTCGGCGGGCAAGCCGCAGCTCGGCCTGAAGAGCGCCGACATCGTCTACGTCGAGCAGGTCGAGGCGGGCCTCACCCGCCTGATGGCGGTCTTCTCCTCGAAGATCCCGGCCAAGATCGGCCCGGTCCGCAGCGCCCGCATCTCCGACCTGCACATCGTCCCGCAGTTCGGCAGGCCCGCCTTCGCCTACTCGGGCGCGCAGACCAAGATGCTCCCCTTCATCGCCGAGGCCCCGCTCTTCGACGTCTCCGACAGCAGGCAGCCGGGCGCGTACTTCCGCCAGCCGGGGCGGTTCGCCCCCTACAACCTGTTCGCCGAGACCCGGAAGCTGCTGGCCGGGGCGCCCAAGGCGAGCAGGGCCAAGGACATCGGGTTCACCTTCGGCGACGCCCCCGAGGGAGGCGTGCCGCGCAGGACGTACAGCGTGAAGTACCCGGCGGCGAGCTTCACCTTCGGCTGGTCGAAGGCGGCGGGCAAGTGGCTGATCTGGCAGGACGGCAAGAAGGACATGGCGGCCGAGGGCGGCCAGCTCGGCGCGCACACGATCGTCGTGCAGTACACCAAGACGGAGCGTTCGGAGTTCCACGACAAGAACCAGAGCTACACCCCGCTGGTGCACAGCACGGGCAAGGGCAGGGCGATCGTGCTCCGCGACGGGCAGGCGTTCAAGGCCCGCTGGTCGCGGCCCAAGGAGAAGGACGGCACCGTCTTCACCACCGAGACGGGCGAGCCGATGAACTTCGCCCCCGGACAGGTCTGGGTCGTGCTCGCCTCCGCCAAACCCGTCATTCCCTGACGCGCAAGCCCTACATCCTGTCCAAGAAGATCGCCCAAGAGCGACAAGGCGTCGTGTAAGGGGGCACGGCGCCAGCACCTACGATGGAAGCGTAGTGGCCGTCCCCCGGACGGCCCGTGATCCGCAGCCAGCCGTCGTGAGGTAGAGACCGTGTCCAGCAGCACGCCCGAAGTCAGCGAGACGACCGTCACCGGAACCGCCCGGGTCAAGCGCGGCATGGCAGAGATGCTCAAGGGCGGCGTCATCATGGACGTCGTCAACGCCGAGCAGGCCAAGATCGCCGAAGACGCCGGCGCCGTCGCCGTCATGGCCCTCGAGCGGGTTCCCGCCGACATCCGCGCCCAGGGCGGCGTCTCCCGGATGAGCGACCCCGACATGATCGACGGCATCATCGCCGCCGTCTCGATCCCGGTCATGGCCAAGGCCCGCATCGGCCACTTCGTCGAGGCCCAGGTGCTCCAGTCGCTCGGCGTCGACTACGTCGACGAGTCCGAGGTGCTCACCCCGGCCGACTACGCCAACCACATCGACAAGTGGCGGTTCACGGTGCCCTTCGTCTGCGGCGCGACCAACCTGGGCGAGGCGCTGCGCCGCCTCACCGAGGGCGCGGCGATGATCCGCTCCAAGGGCGAGGCCGGCACCGGCGACGTCTCCAACGCCACCACCCACATGCGCAAGATCAGGGGTGAGATCAAGCGTCTGGGCTCGCTGCCCGAGGACGAGCTCTACGTCGCGGCCAAGGAGCTCCAAGCGCCGTACGAGCTGGTCGCCGAGGTCGCCAGGACCGGCAAGCTGCCGGTCGTGCTGTTCACCGCCGGTGGCATCGCCACCCCGGCCGACGCGGCGATGATGATGCAGCTCGGCGCCGAGGGCGTGTTCGTCGGCTCGGGCATCTTCAAGTCCGGCAACCCCGCCGAGCGCGCCTCCGCGATCGTCAAGGCCACCACCTTCTACGATGACCCCGACGTCATCGCGAAGGTCTCCCGAGGTCTGGGTGAGGCCATGGTCGGCATCAACGTCGACGACATCCCCGCCCCGCACCGGCTGGCCGAGCGCGGCTGGTAGGGCGGGCAGCGGACTCCAAGGGGCCCGGGAAAGCCCGGAAACCCCTGGAAACGCCGGGAAACCGGGAAGTAGGCGATCTCTGTCATGGAGGTCGCCTTTTTCCTGACAGTGGGAGTTAACTCCGTAGTCATGCTGCTCCGCGAGGCTGACGGGCGTTCGTGCCCGATCACCCGGGAGGTTCCCTTGTCGAAGTTCACCCGCCGATCCTTTCTCGTCACCGGCATCGCGGCCGGCGCGGCGGCGGGCATCCCCGCCGCCGCGCACGCCGGACCCGAGCCCGCCCAGGAGAGCGCCGCGTCCCTGGCCTCCCGCGGCCTGCGCTCGGACCCCTTCACACTCGGCGTCGCCTGCGGCGACCCCGACTCCGGCGGCTTCGTGATCTGGACCCGCCTGGCACCCCAGCCGCTCGCCGAGGACGGCCTGGGCGGCATGCCCGCCCGGCCCTTCCCCGTCGAGTGGCACGTCTACAGCGACGAGAGCGGCCGCCGCGTGCTGCGCCGGGGCGTGGCCACGGCCACTCCCGAGTGGGGCCACAGCGTCCACGTCGAGTTGAACGGACTGCCCTCCGACAGGGACTACTGGTACCGCTTCAAGGTCGGCCCGTACGTCTCGCCGATCGGCAGGGCCAGGACGGCCCCGCACGCCCTCTCCCACGGCTCGGCCCTGGCGATGGCCTTCGTCTCCTGCGCCCAGTACGAGCACGGCTACTTCACCGCCTACCGGCGCCTGGCGGAGGAGCGGCCCGACCTGATCCTGCACCTGGGTGACTACCAGTACGAGTACCGGCGCGACACCTACACCATCCCCGGCGGCAACATCCGCCACCACGAGGGGCCGGAGACCGAGAGCCTGGCGAACTACCGCCAGCGGCACGCCCAGTACAAGACCGACCCCGACCTGCAGGCCGCGCACGCCGCCGCCCCCTGGCTGGTCGTCTGGGACGACCACGAGCTGGACAACAACTGGGCCGACGAGGTGCCCGAGAAGCCCGAGATCCCCCAGCCGAACTTCCTCGCCCGGCGCGAGGCGGCCTTCAGGGCGTACTACGAGAACATGCCGCTGCGGCGCGCCTCCATCCCCCGGGGCGTCGACATGCAGCTCTACCGGCGCGTCCGGTGGGGGAGGATGGCCACCTTCCACATGCTCGACACCCGCCAGTACCGCAGCGACCAGGGCTGCGGCGACGGCTACAGCGACTGCCCGGCGGCGGTCGACCCCGCCCGCTCGATCACCGGCGCCGCGCAGGAGCGCTGGCTGCTGGACGGCATGCGGCACTCGGAGGCGCGCTGGGACGTCATCGGCCAGCAGGTCTTCTTCGCCCAGCGCGACAACAACGCCGGGCCCGCCAAGATCACCAGCCAGGACGCCTGGGACGGCTACGTCGCCTCGCGGCAGCGCATCACCCAGGGCTGGGTCGACGCCGAGGTACGCAACCCCGTGGTGCTCACCGGCGACGTGCACGCCCACTGGGCGAGTGACCTCAAACTCGACTACGACGACCCGACCACCCGCACGGTCGGCTCCGAGCTGGTCGCCTCGTCCATCTCCACGGGCGGCGACGGCCTCGACTCCGACCCGGCGACCCACCCGTACCTGACGATCAACCCGCACCTGAAGTTCTACAACAACCAGCGCGGCTACGTGCTGACCAGGATCGAGCGCGACCGGCTCACCGCCGACTTCAAGGTGGTGCCGAAGGTCACGCAGGCGGGTTCCGCGGCGCACACCAAGGCGACCTTCGTGATCGAGGACCGGGTCCCCGGCGTGCAGCGGACCTACCTGCGCCCGGTCGACCCCTCGGCCGCCAGGACCCCCGGGATCGACTGGATCCAGGAGACCGTGGACCTGGAGACCAAGCGTCCCTGACCGTGCCGTGATCGCCGACGATCACCCGGCACCCACCGTCACGGGCGCCCCGCCGAACGTTCGGCGGGGCGCCCGTGACGCGTTCGGGCGGGGCCGGCCCGGGAGATCCGGGAAGATCCCGGAAGAACGAGGCGCCGCCGGGAACGAGGGCCGGGGCGCGAACCGGTTTGGGACCGTACGAGCGGTAGCCATACGCTGAAGGGGCACTTTACCCGCGCGGGAAGGACCATCGGTGACCATCGTCCCCACGATCGGCGTGTTCGCGCTGCAAGGAGACGTGCGCGAGCACGTGCGCTCCCTGGAGGCGGTGGGCGCGAGAGCGGTCACCGTACGGCGTCCCCGCGAGCTGGAGGCGGTCGACGGCCTCGTCATCCCGGGCGGCGAGTCCACCACGATGTGGAAGCTCGCCGAGACCTTCGAGCTGCTCGAACCGCTCCGGATGCGGATCAAGGCGGGCATGCCCGCCTACGGCTCCTGCGCCGGGATGATCATGTTGGCCGACCGGATCGAGGGCGGGATCGAAGGTCAGCAGACGATCGGCGGCATCGACATGGTCGTCCGCCGCAACGCCTTCGGACGCCAGGTCGACTCCTTCGAGGCAGACGTCGACTTCGCCGGCCGCGGCGGCATGCGGGCCGTCTTCATCCGCGCCCCCTGGGTGGAATCCGTGGGTTCGGAGGTCGAAGTGCTGGCACTGGCCGAACCTGGGGATAGGATCGTCGCGGTCCGTCAAGGACCGTTGCTCGCCACGTCCTTCCACCCGGAACTTACCGGGGATGTCGGTGTGCATTCATATTTCGCTGAGATGGTGAGGGAGCTCTAGGCGATGTCCGGCCACTCCAAATGGGCGACGACGAAGCACAAGAAGGCCGCGCTCGATTCCAAGCGCGGCAAGCTGTTCGCCAAGCTCATCAAGAACATCGAGGTCGCGGCCCGGACGGGCGGACCCGATCCGGACGGCAACCCGACGCTGTACGACGCCATCACCAAGGCGCGCAAGAGCTCGGTCCCGATCGACAACATCGAGCGCGCCCGTAAGCGCGGCGGCGGCCTGGAGGCCGGCGGCGCCGACTGGCAGACCATCATGTACGAGGGCTACGCCCCCGGTGGCGTCGCGGTGCTGATCGAGTGCCTCACCGACAACCGCAACCGCGCGGCCTCCGAGGTCCGCGTCGCGCTGACCCGCAACGGCGGCTCGCTGGCCGACCCCGGCTCGGTGTCCTACATGTTCAACCGCAAGGGCGTCGTGCTCGTCCCCAAGGGTGAGCTGGCCGAGGACGACGTGCTGGTCGCGGTTCTCGACGCGGGCGCCGAGGAGGTCAACGACCTGGGCGACCAGTTCGAGGTCGTCTCCGAGGCCACCGACCTCGTCCCGGTCCGCAAGGCCCTGCAGGAGGCCGGGATCGACTACGACTCGGCCGAGTCCAGCTTCATGCCGACGATGAACGTCCCGCTGGACGAGGACGGCGCCCGCAAGGTCTTCAGGCTGATCGACGCCCTCGAGGACAGCGACGACGTGCAGAACGTCTGGGCCAACTTCGACGTCTCCGACGAGGTCATGGAGAAGCTCGACGCGTAACCCGGTCGTTCGGGGTGACCTCGTATTGTCTGCGAGGTTTGTCCGCGTGGTCGAGGGCATATCACGCGGACAATGGGCAATCCTGACCTGATTTTTGCCGTCGCGGGCGTCGCCGCGTTACTCGCGGCCACGCTGCCCCGGCTCCTCAACCGGCGTCCCTTCTCCCTTCCTCTGGCCTGCCTGCTGGGCGGCCTCCTTCTCTACGCCCTGCCCCTGGACCTGCCGGAGCCCGATCCGGTGGCCCACCGGGCACTGGTCGAGCACGCCACCGAGATCTGCGTGCTGATCTCGCTGATGGGCGCCGGGCTGGCCATCAACCGGCCCTTCGGGCGGCGCGACTGGTCCTCCACCTGGCGCCTGCTGGGATGGACGCTCCCGCTGACCGTCCTCGCCGTGGCCGCCGCCGCGTACGGCCTGCTCGGCTGGCCCCTGGCGGCGGCGCTGCTGCTGGGCGCGGTGCTCGCGCCGACCGACCCGGTGCTCGCCTCCGACGTGCAGGTCGGCGAGCCCGTCGACTCGGAGAACGCCGACGACGAGGTCCGCTTCACCCTCACCTCCGAGGCGGGCCTCAACGACGGCCTGGCCTTCCCCCTGGTGTACGCCGCGATCGCGCTGGCCGTCAGCGGGGGCGCCGGCTGGATCGGCGAGTGGACGCTGGTGGACCTGCTCTACCGGTGCGCCGCGGGCGTGGTGTGCGGCCTGCTGATCGGCAAGGGGCTGGGGCGGCTGTTCTTCCGAGCCCAGAAGTCCGACCTGCGGCTGGCCGAGCACCGCGACGGCTTCGTGGCGCTGGCCGCGACGTTCCTGGCCTACGGCCTCACCGAGCTGGTGCACGGGTACGGCTTCATCGCGGTGTTCGTGGCCGCCTGCACCATCAGGGCGGCCGAGCGCAGCCACGGCTACAACGGGGTGCTGCACGGCTTCATAGAGCAGCTCGAGCGGCTGTTCACCGCCTGGCTGATCCTGCTGCTCGGCGGTTTCGTCGCGGTGGGCGGCCTGTCCGCGCTCACCTGGCGGGGCGCCGCGGTCGGTCTCCTGCTGCTGCTGGTCATCCGGCCGCTGACCGGGTGGCTCGCCGAGCTGGGCGGCAGGGCAGGGCCGCGCGAGCGCGTGGCGACGGCGTTCTTCGGCATCCGCGGCATTGGCTCGCTGTTCTACCTCGCCTACGCCCTCGGCCAGGCCGACTTCGGCGTGCCCGCCGAGGAGCTCTGGGCCGTGGTCGCCTTCACCGTGCTGGCCTCCCTGGTGATCCACGGGATCTCGGCCTCGCCGGTGATGAACCGCCTGGACCGGCTCCGCGACAGGGCGGGGGAGGCCCGGGACACCGAACCGGCCGCCCAGCACCTGTGAGCCGAGGGTCCGCCTCCGGCCCCTCCGGCGGGGCCGGGGAGAGTCGTTTCGACGGGCCGGGGGAGAGCCGTGCGCGGGCCGCTCTCACGCGGTAGAGTCTGCCACCGAACAGGTGTTCGGCGAGCGGAGGCGTGTCGGTGCGGTTGCCCGAGCTGCGGGTGATGGGGGTCGATCCGGGGCTGACCCGATGCGGGCTCGGTGCCGTCGAGGGGCGGCCCGGCGCACCGCTGAGCCTGGTCAAGGTCGGGGTCGTCCGCACCCCCGCCGACGACGAGATCGGCGCCCGGCTGGTGGCGATCGAGGCGGGCATCGAGCAGTGGCTCGACGAGATCCGGCCCGACGCGGTGGCCGTGGAGCGGGTCTTCGCCCAGCACAACCTCAGGACCGTGATGGGCACCGCCCAGGCCTCCGCCGTGGCGATCCTGTGCGCGTCCCGCAGGGGCCTGCCGGTCGCGCTGCACACGCCGTCCGAGGTCAAGGCCGCCATCACCGGCAGCGGCACGGCCGACAAGCAGCAGGTCGGCACGATGGTGACCCGCCTGCTGCGGCTGGACGCGATGCCCAAGCCCGCCGACGCGGCCGACGCGCTCGCCCTCGCGATCTGCCACGTGTGGCGGGGCGGGGCGCAGAGCAGGCTGGCCGAGGCCGCCGCGAAGGCCGCGAGTGCCACCACGACCCCCGCCGCCTACTTCCGAGGCCGGGGCAGGGCCGGATACCCGAGAGGAACCGCGAAGTGATCGCCTCGGTGCGAGGACAGGTGACCGCGATCGCGCCCGACGGGGCGGTCGTCGAGGTCGGCGGGGTGGGAGTCCTCGTGCACTGCACGCCGGGCACGCTGGCGACGCTCAGGACGGGCGAGGAGGCCAGGCTGGCCACCTCGCTGGTGGTCCGCGAGGAGTCGCTGACCCTGTTCGGCTTCGTCACCGACGACGAGCGCGGCATCTTCGAGATGCTGCAGACGGCCAGCGGGGTCGGCCCCAAGGTCGCCCTGGCGATGCTGGCCGTGCACACCCCCAACGCGCTCAGGGTGGCCGTGGCCTCCGCCGACGTCAAGGCGCTGACCAGGGTCCCCGGGGTGGGCCCGAAGGGCGCCCAGCGGATCATCGTCGACCTCAAGAACAGGCTCGGCACGCCGGAGGAGGCCGTCAGCGCCGCGCTCAACGGCCACGCCGCCGTGCCCGCCTGGCGCGTCCAGGTCCACTCAGGGCTGGTCGGCCTGGGCTATTCGGCGCGAGACGCCGACGAGGCGGTCGCCACCGTCGAGCCCCAGGCCGACACCGAGCTGGCCGAGGGCCGGACCCCCCAGATCGCGGCCCTGCTCAAGGCCGCGCTCCTCGCGCTGAGCGTGCGATGAGGGGCCCGGCGGCCGGGATCGCCCGGGTCGCTCGGGAGAGCGGCGGGGATCGGGGGCGCGTTCGCCGTACGGGACAGGTGCCCGGAGACGGTGAGCGGGGTCGCGCGACGCCGGAGGGGCGCGGGCGGTTCCACCGCACGGCGGGCGGGGGAGGGGCCGCGTGAGTTCCGACCGCGACCTGGTGTCGCCGGACGCCGAGGGCGACGAGAGATACATCGAGGCGGCGCTGCGGCCCAAGCGGCTGGCGGAGTTCATCGGCCAGGCGAGGGTGCGCGAGCAGCTGTCACTGGTGCTGCAGAGCGCACTGCGGCGCAACCGGCCGCCGGACCACGTGCTGATGAGCGGCGGTCCCGGACTGGGCAAGACGACCCTCTCCATGATCATCGCGACCGAGCTCTCGGTGCCCCTCCGGATCACCTCGGGGCCCGCGCTGGAGCGGGCCGGCGACCTCGCGGCGATCCTGTCGACCCTCTCGGAGGGCGAGGTCCTGTTCATCGACGAGATCCACCGGATGGCCAGGCCCGCCGAGGAGATGCTCTACCTCGCGATGGAGGACTTCCGCGTCGACATCGTGGTGGGCAAGGGGCCGGGGGCGACCGCGATCCCGCTGGAGATCGCCCCGTTCACCCTGGTCGGGGCCACCACCCGGGCCGGCATGCTCCCCGCGCCGCTGCGCGACCGCTTCGGTTTCGTCGCGCACATGGACTTCTACGGGGTCGCCGAGCTGGAGGAGGTGCTGCACCGCTCCTCGCGCCTGCTGGGCGTCGAGCTCCCCGGCGACGCCGCCCGCGAGATCGCCGGCCGCTCCCGGGGCACCCCCCGCATCGCCAACCGGCTGCTGCGCCGGGTCCGCGACTTCGCCGAGGTGCGCGCCGAGGGCGTCGTCACCCGGGATGTCGCCTCCGCGGCCCTCAACCTCTACGAGGTCGACGCCGAGGGGCTCGACCGGCTCGACCGGGCGGTGCTCGGAGCGCTGCTGCGCAAGTTCGGCGGCGGGCCGGTGGGGCTGTCGACGCTGGCGGTCGCGGTGGGGGAGGAGCCGGAGACGGTCGAGGTGGTCGCCGAGCCGTTCCTGGTGCGGCAGGGACTCCTGGCTCGCACCCCCCGTGGCCGGGTCGCGACCGCCGCGGCCTGGACCCATCTGGGGCTGGTGCCCCCGCCGGACGCCTTCGGAGCCTCGTTTTTGATCGATCTTGAGGATGATCCCGGGCAAATCTAACGTTGGGAGTCGGTAGGGGAGTCGTACAGGGTTGATCACAGAACGATGACAACTGTATCGAAATGGGAACTTCCCTGCGTGCCGAATCGTGACTTCGTTGCCGCGCTCTTAACAGCTCGCCTAAACTCCGAGCCTTGGCTGGCTGTGTAGGCTGACGTGCTGAGCGGCGTGGCCGTATATGACGTCCGGCTTTCGCCGGTCATTCTCAAGAGAGGGAGCGGCCCTGTGGGCGGCAACTATTCGAGCCTGATCATGATCGCTCTCATGGTCGTGGTGTTCTACTTCCTGCTCATCCGGCCGCAGCGCAAGCGGCAGCAGGAGCAGGTCAAGATGCAGAACAGTCTCACGCCGGGCACCGGGGTCATGACCACGACGGGTCTTTTCGCGACCGTGGTGGCCATCGACGCCGACGACGTGATCCTGGAGATCGCCCCCGGTGTGGAGACCCGCTGGGTCAAGGCGGCGATCGGCCGTGTCCTGGTTCCGGTTGACGACGCGGAGGAGGAGAATGTCAAGGCTGTCGACCACGATGTCGTGGAGACGGCCGAACAGCAGGGTGCAGACCACGACACGACGAGCAAGAAGCCGTGAGTAGCCTCACCTCCAACCCCCTATAGCCGAAAGAACTGACGACCAGTGGCCCGACCGACCAGCGGCCAGAGCAGACCGGGGCGCATGCTCCTGGTGCTTCTGGCGATCATTCTCGCCATGGGCGGGGCGATGCTCCTCAACAAGGCGTACACCCCGGAGTATGGCCTCGACCTCGCCGGCGGCACGACAGTGACGCTGCAGCCCATCACGCCGAACGGGAGCGCTCCCTCGCAGGAGAGCCTCGACCTCGCCGTGAACATCATCCGCGAGCGGGTGAACGGCAGCGGCATCTCCGACGCCGAGGTCGCCAAATCCGGCGACAACATCGTCATCTCCGTTCCCGGAGCCGGCCAGGAGGAAGTCGTCAAGCTGGTCGGCACCACCGCGGAGCTGAGGTTCCGCCAAGTGCTGGCGATCGGGGCCGGGTCGCCTCCGCCCCCGGGGCAGCTCTCCACCCAGGCGCCGACGCCGACGCCGTCTCCCACGGCCTCCGGGCGCAAGGGTTCCAAGGAGCCCAAGCCCGCCGAGTCGGCGACCCCGAAGCCCGGCGCGACCGCCGCGCCCGACACGGGCGCCTCTCCGGCCGGCCGTGCCCTGTCGTCGGCGCTCACCAACCCGAGCCCCGGCACCAGCACCGCGCCCTCCACCGAGCCGAGCGGCGGCCGCTCCGCCGCCCCGGACAAGAGCGCCGCTCCGGACGCCAGCGCCGCGCCCGACGCCGGCACCGTGCCGACGGCCCCGCCGGCGGCGCCCGAGGACCCGATGGCGGGCGTCGACCCCAACGGGATCGACCCCGCGGCGCTCAAGCAGTTCGAGACGCTCGACTGCAGCAAGGACACGGGCCGCGGGGCTCAGGACGCGCCGGAGAAGCAGTACGTCGGCTGCAGCCAGGACGGCAGCACCAAGTTCGTGCTCGACAAGGCGGCCGTGACCGGCACCTCGATCGACAGCGCGTCCTCCGGCGTCGACCAGACCACCGGTGAGTGGCTCGTTCAGCTCGCCTTCAAGGGCCAGGGGCCCGACCAGTGGTCGAAGGTCACCACCACCGCCTTCAACTCGCAGACTCCCCGCAACCAGGTCGCCATGGTCCTCGACGGCGTGGTCATCTCCGCGCCCGTCATCCAGGAGCCCATCACCGGCGGCCGGGCGCAGATCTCCGGCAGCTTCACCCAGGTGACGGCCGACGAGCTGGCCAACCAGCTCAAGTACGGCGCGCTGCCGCTGAAGTTCGAGAAGCAGTCCATCGAGGAGGTCTCCTCCACGCTGGGCGCCGACCAGCTGCGCGGCGGCCTCATCGCGGGCGCGATCGGCCTCCTGCTGGTCGTCATCTACTCGATGCTCTACTACCGGGGTCTGGGCATCGTGTCGGTGCTGAGCCTCGTGGTGGCCACGATCGTGACCTACCAGTCCGTCGTGCTGCTCGGCGCGTTCGCGGGCTTCCGCCTCTCGCTGCCGCACATCATCGGACTGATCGTCTCGATCGGTATCACCGCGGACTCGTTCATCGTCTACTTCGAACGAATCCGCGACGAGATGAAGGAGGGCCGGCGCTCGCTGCGCACGGCCATCGAGGTCGCCTGGGTTCGCGCCCGGCGGACGATCCTCATCGCCGACGCCGTCATGTTCATCGCCGCCGTGGTGCTCTACTTCCTCGCGGTCGGCGGCGTGGCCGGATTCGCCTTCGCCATGGGCCTGACCACGCTCATCGACATCGCGGTGGTGTTCATGTTCACCAAGCCGTTCGTCGCGATGCTGGCCAAGTTGAAGTTCTTCGCCAAGGGGCACAAGCTCTCCGGGCTCGACGCCGAGCGTATGAGCGAGGCCCCCGTAGCGTCCAAGACCGTTCCGCAGGAGGCCTGATGTCCGGCATCGCGCGCCGGCTGTACCGGGGCGAGGTCGACGTCGACTTCGTCGGCCGCAAGAAGCTCTGGTACACCCTTTCCGCAATCCTGCTGGTGATCTCCATCGCCGGTCTGGTCTTCAACGGGCTCAACCTGGGCGTGGAGTTCAAGGGCGGATCCGTCTTCTCCTTCAAGGCGCCGACCGCCAACATCGAGCAGGTGCGCGCCACGTTCACCGACGCAGGTGCGCACCAGGTCATCGCGCAGACGACCCAGAACGGCTGGCGGGTCACCACGGAGAGCCTCCCGGCCGACCAGGTCACCGCGGTCCAGAAGGCGGTGGCCACCGAGTTCAAGATTCCGGCGGACCAGGTCAACCTGCAGGTCATCGGCGCCTCGTGGGGCGGCCAGGTGGCCAACAAGGCCATCATCGGACTGGTCGTCTTCATGCTGGCGATCATCCTGTACCTGACGATGGCCTTCGAGTGGAAGATGGCGCTCGCCGCCGTCGTGGCGCTGCTGCACGACCTGGTGATCACCGCCGGCGTCTACGCCTGGTCCGGTTTCGAGGTCACCCCGGCGACCCTGCTGGGCTTCCTGACGATCCTCGGATACTCGCTGTACGACGCCGTCGTCGTCTTCGACATGATCAAGGAGGTCACCGCCAAGCTCGGCACGACCTCCAAGCTCACCTACACCGAGGCCGCCAACAACGCGCTGAACCACACGCTGATCCGGTCGCTGAACACCACCCTGGTGGCGATCCTGCCGGTCGCGGCGATCCTCTTCATCGGCACCACGCTGTTCGGCGCGGGAACGCTGAAGGACCTGTCGCTGTCCCTGTTCGTCGGCATGATCGTCGGCACCTACTCCTCGCTGTGCGTCGCGACGCCGCTGCTGGTCACGCTCAAGGAGCGCGAGCCGCGCTACCAGGCGCTCGCCCGCAGGATCGCCTCCCACGGGGGGAGTTCCGGGATCAAGACGGTGCGTCAGCCGGTCACCGCCGGAGCCTCCAACGGAGCCTCCAACGGCGCCGCCACGGCCGCCGGCGGAGCCACCTCCACCGGTGACAAACGGAAGAAGAAGTAAGCACGGGCACGTCGGCGCCTCCGCTCCCCGCGCAGGGAGCGGAGGCGTTTTCCTTACCCTCCCGGACACCCTCCCGGCCTGCTCGTGTCCGTTCTCCCGAGCCCCTCCGAGACCTTCCGGCATTCCCCCGACCCTTTCGTCCTCGCTCTCCCGAGCCCCTCCGAGCCCCCCTCCGAGCCCTTCCAACACCCTCCGAGACCTTCCGCACCCTCCGGCACCGGCGGTACCCCCGGTGTCTCCGGCCCCGAGACCTCCACAGGAGCGCCGATCATGACCGAGCTGAGCAGCCTGATCCTCGACCGCATCCGCGACGTGCCCGACTATCCGCAGCCCGGGGTGCTGTTCAAGGACATCACCCCCCTGCTGGCCGACCCGGTGGTGTTCGCCGCGGTGACCGAGGAACTGGCCGGGCTGTACCAGGTGGACAAGATCGTCGGGATCGAGGCGCGAGGGTTCATCCTGGCCGCCCCGGTCGCCATCCGGGCGGGCGCGGGCTTCGTCCCGGTACGGAAGAAAGGCAAACTGCCCTCTGAGACGCTTGAGGCGTCCTACGATCTGGAGTACGGCTCCGCCACCATCGAGGTTCACCGGGACGCCTTCACCCCCGGAGAGCGCGTTCTCATCGTCGACGACGTGCTCGCCACGGGAGGTACGGCGCGTGCGGCGGTGGAGCTGGTCCGCAGGGCGGGCGCCGACGTCGTCGCCATTGCCGTGCTCATGGAGCTGGCCTTTCTCAAAGGCCGTGAGCGTCTGACCGACGTGGAGCTGCACTCCCTCGTCGTCGTCTGATGACCCCGCGGACGAAAGCACACAACCCCGTCTGGATACACTGAGGGATCTGGACTCGAACGTAGGGAGTCTGAGTGCCCCGTGATGTGGTCGTCCCCGACGCGACCGCCGACGGCGGCGGTCCCGAGACGGCCGTCCCAGCAGGCGATGCCGGTTCCGCCATGTCCGGAACCGCGGAGGAGAAGCCTGCGGTAAGGCGAAGGCTCGCACGTTTTGGGGGGACATGGGGTGGCGGCATGAATCCGGTTCTGGAGCCGCTGTTCCGGACGGTCCGCGCGACCCATCCGAAGGCGGACCTGCGGCTCATCGAGCGCTCCTACGACGTGGCGGCCTACCACCATCGCGACCAGAAGCGTAAGAGCGGCGACCCGTACATCACCCACCCGCTGGCGGTGGCCACGATCCTGGCCGAGCTCGGCACCGACGACGAGACGCTGTGCGCGGCGCTGCTGCACGACACCGTCGAGGACACCGCCTACGGCCTGGACGAGCTGCGCTCGGACTTCGGCGACAACATCGCGCTGCTGGTCGACGGCGTCACCAAGCTCGACAAGGTCAAGTTTGGCGCCGCGGCCGAGGCCGAGACCGTGCGCAAGATGGTCGTGGCGATGTCCCGCGACATCCGGGTGCTGGTGATCAAGCTCGCCGACCGGCTGCACAACATGCGCACCATGCGTTACCTGCCCGAGCACAAGCGGCACCAGAAGTCGCGGGAGACGCTGGAGATCTTCGCGCCGCTCGCCCACCGGCTGGGCATGAACACCATCAAGTGGGAGCTGGAGGACCTCGCGTTCGCCATGCTCTATCCCAAGCGCTACGACGAGATCGCCCGGATGGTGTCGGAGCGCGCCCCGCGCAGGGACCTGTTCCTGCAGGAGGTCATCGAGAAGGTCTCCGGCGACCTGCGCGACGCCAAGATCCGCGCGGCCGTCAAGGGACGCCCCAAGCACTACTACTCCGTCTACCAGAAGATGATCGCCAGGGACGTCGCCTTCGACGACATCTACGACCTGGTGGGCATCCGGGTGCTGGTCGACTCGGTCCGCGACTGTTACGCGGCGCTCGGCACGATCCACGCGCGATGGAACCCGGTCCCCGGCCGGTTCAAGGACTACATCGCGATGCCCAAGTTCAACATGTACCAGTCGCTGCACACCACGGTCATCGGCCCCGAGGGCAAGCCGGTGGAGCTGCAGATCCGCACGCACGGCATGCACCACAGGGCCGAGTACGGCGTGGCGGCGCACTGGAAGTACAAGGAGGACATGACCACCTCGGGTCCTCCGGGGGCGAAGCTGAAGCCCGCCAGCGACATGGCGTGGCTGCGCCAGCTCCTCGACTGGCAGAAGGAGACCGCCGACCCGGGCGAGTTCCTGGAGTCGCTCAGGTTCGACCTGTCGGTCTCCGAGGTCTACGTCTTCACTCCCAGGGGCCAGGTCATCGCCCTGCCGGAGAACGCGACGCCCGTCGACTTCGCCTACGCCGTGCACACGGAGGTCGGCCACCGCTGCATCGGGGCCAGGGTCAACGGCCGCCTGGTGCCCCTGGAGTCGCGCCTGGGCAACGGCGACACCGTGGAGATCTTCACCTCCAAGTCGCCTGACGCGGGCCCCTCGCGCGACTGGCTGAAGTTCGTCAAGTCCGGCCGGGCCCGCAACAAGATCCGGCAGTGGTTCTCCAAGGAGCGCCGCGAGACCGCGATCGAGGCGGGCAAGGAGGCGATCGGCCGCGCCATGCGCAAGCAGGGCCTGCCGCTGCAGCGCCTGATGTCCGGAGAGTCCCTCCTGGCCCTCGCCAGGGACCTGCGCTACCCGGACGTCTCCGCGCTCTACGCGGCCGTCGGCGAGGGCCACGTGGCCGCGCAGACGGTCGTGCAGAAGCTCGTGACGTCCATCGGGGGCGTGGAGGGCGCCGAGGACGACATCGCCGAGACCTCCGTGCCGACCAAGCTGCGCGGGCGCCCCCGCGGCAGCGGCGGCGCGGGAGTGGTCGTCGCGGGCGACTCCGACGTCTGGGTACGCCTCTCGCGATGTTGCACGCCCGTACCGGGCGACGAGATCGTTGGTTTCGTCACCCGCGGGCACGGCGTGTCGGTGCACCGCACCAACTGTCCCAACATGGACCAGCTCCAGTCCGAGCCCGACCGCCTGGTCGAGGTCGCCTGGTCCGCCGCCGACGACTCGGTGTTCCTGGTCGCGCTGCAGGTCGAGGCCCTCGACCGGCCCCGCCTGCTCTCCGACGTGACCCGCACCCTCTCCGACCAGCACGTCAACATCCTGTCGGCGTCGGTGACGACGTCCAGGGACAGGGTGGCGATCAGCAAGTTCACCTTCGAGATGGGCGACCCCAAGCACCTGGGGCACGTCCTGAAGGCCGTCCGCAACATCCAGGGCGTCTACGACGTCTACCGGGTCAGCGGCGCCGGTTCCTGAGGCCTCTCCCACCCAATCCGTTCCGTACGCGCTCCCTCGGGCCGCCCCGCCACAGGCGACGGGGCCGCGAGGAGCACTCCGTGGTGTGGAGTGTCCCCGCGGCCCCGCGGGTCGCGTCAGCCGGTGACGGGCGTCAGGAGAACTCGGCGAGCGTGCGCTCCGCCTCCTCCAGCCAGGAACGGCGGGCGGCCAGGGCCTCCTCGGCGTCCTTGACGTCCTTGTCCTTGCCCGCGTCCCTGGCCTTGGCCAGGCGGCCCTCCAGTTGCGCGATCGACTTGCGCAGCTGGTCGACCGTGTTCTGGGCGCGGGCCCTGGCCTCGGGGTTGGAGCGCTTCCACTCCGTCTCCTCGGCCTTGCGGACCGCCTCGTCGATCTTGCGCAGGCCACCCTCCAGGCGGTCACGCTGCTCGCGCGGAACCGGGCCCGCGGCCTCCCAGCGCTCCAGGAGGTTGCGCAGGGCGCCCCGGGCGGCGCGGGCGTCGGTGACCGGAAGGATCTTCTCCGCCTCGACCAGGAGCTGCTCCTTGATCTCGGCGTTCGCCGCCAGCGAGGCGTCGCGCTCGGCGAAGACGGCCGAACGCGCCTGGAAGAACTGGTCCTGGGCGCCCTTGAAGCGGCCCCAGAGCTCGTCCTCGACCTCGCGGGAGGCCCTGCCGGCCGTCTTCCACTCCTGCATCAGCTCGCGGTAGGCCGACGCGGTGGCGCCCCAGTCGGTGGACGAGGCCAGCGTCTCGGCCTCGGCCACGATGCGCTCCTTGGTGGAACGCACGCCCTCACGCTGCTCGTCCAGCCCCGCGAAGTAGGCCTTGCGCCGCTTGGCGAAGGCCGTACGGGCCGCCGAGAGGCGTTTCCACAGCGCCGCCTCGGTCACCCGGTCGATGCGCTCGGCGGCCTTCCACTCCTCGATCAGCTGGCGCAGCCGCTCACCACCGGTCTTCCAGTGGGTCGTGTCGTCGGCGATGCGCTCGGCCTCGGCGACGATCCGCTCCTTGACGCCCTTGGCCTCGGCCCTGGCCACGTCGCGCGCGGCCTTGACCTCCTCCCGGCGCTGGGCGACCAGCTCCGTGAGGGCGTTGAGGCGGTTCAGCAGCGCGTCGAGATCGCCGACCGCGTGCGCGTCGGTGATCGCCTCACGGAGCTTGACGATCGTCGCCTCGGCCTGGGCGGGTGGCAGGTCGGTGCCGCGAACCCGCTGTTCCAGCAGGGCGACCTGCCCGGCCAGCTCGTCGAACTTGCGATGGAAGTAGGCGAGTGCCTCTTCCGGTTCGCCGGCCTTCCAGGACCCGACGGCCCGCTCTCCCTCAGCCGTACGTACGTAGACGGTGCCGTCGTCGTCTACCCGGCCCCACGGGTCGGTGCTCACCGTGTCCTCCCGCACTTTCATCAGCCTTTCGGGACTTACCGCCCCTTGTATGTATTACGTCAGCTCTAGCTGGACATTGTCACGTCTTTGATTTCGACGGTTTCCTTTGGTGCCCCGGTACCGTCGGGGCCCGGGGTGATGACGCCGGCCTTGTTCACCTTGTCGAGGATCTCCAGACCCTTGGTGACCGTACCGAACGGTGTGTAGTCCGGGGTCAGCGGGGCGTCGCCGAACACGATGAAGAACTGGCTGCCGTTGGTGTCGGGACCGCTGTTGGCCATGGCCACGACGCCGCGCGTGTATTTGGCGCCCTCCAGGTTCTCGTTCACGAAACGGTAGCCGGGGCCGCCCTGGCCGTCGGTCTGGCTCTTGCCGTCGGCCTTGGCCAGTGGGTCGCCACACTGCAGCATCGGGAACTGGTCGGACCCCAGCCGGTGGCACTTGGAGCCGTCGAAGTACTTCTTCTTCGCCAGGAAGGCGAAGGAGTTGATCGTGCACGGGGTCTTGTCGGCCGACACCTTGATGACGATGTCGCCCTGGTTGGTCTTCAGGGTCATCGTCTTGGGCGTCAGGTCGACCTTCTCCGGGGGCAGGCCCACGTTCTTGGCCGGGCCGCCACCGGCCTCCGCGGCGTAACCGCAGGTGCCGCCGGCCGGGTCGAAGGCCTTCGGCTGCGCTCCCGCGGCCGCCGACGCGGCCGGTGAGGCGTTGTCCGACGGGGCCGGGTCGGTGGTCGCGGTCGCCGTCGTGTCGGAGCCGCCGAACAGGGTCGTCGCGGCGATCACACCCGCCACGACGACCACGCCGGCCACGGTGCTGCCGATGATCGCGTTGCGCTTGGCCCTGGCCTCACGTTCGACGCGTCGCTGCGTCTGCCGCTCGTAGTGCTCGCGCGCCAACTGCTTCTGACGCTCCTTGCCGCTCACCGCTTCGCCCTCCCGAGTGCCGAGTAGTACTTAATGAGGTGGGCGAATCGTATCGGCCAATGGGTAATGGTTCGCAGCCCGCCGACCCGCACCGGTACCCTTCGGTTACATTCCCATCCGCATTCTTGACGAGATCAGCTGAGGCAGATGCTCATCGCCGGCTTTCCCGCAGGGTCCTTCCAGACCAACTGCTACGTCGTCGCTCCCGCCGCGGGCGAGGAGTGCGTGGTCGTCGACCCCGGTCAGAACGCCGTCGGCGACCTCGACGACCTGCTGCGCGAGCACCGGCTCAAGCCGGTCGCGGTGCTGGTCACCCACGGGCACATCGATCACATGTGGTCGGTCGCCCCGGTCTGCGGCGCGCGTGACGTTCCCGCGTGGATCCACCCGGAGGACCGCGAGCTGCTGTCCGACCCGGGCAAGGGACTGTCGCTGTCGACGAAGCAGCAGCTGTTCGGGGGGCTCACCTTCACCGAGCCCGACGACGTGCGCGAGCTCGCCGACGGCGAGGTGCTGCGGCTGGCCGGCCTGGAGCTCACCGTCGACCACACCCCCGGCCATACCAGGGGGTCGGTGACGTTCAGGCTGCCCAGCACCGAGGAGATCCCGGACGTGCTGTTCTCGGGCGACCTGCTGTTCGCCGGCTCCATCGGCCGCACAGACCTTCCGGGCGGCGACTACCCGACCATCCTGCGCAGCCTGGCGGCCAAGTGCCTGCCGCTGCCGGAGGACACGGTGGTCCTGCCCGGCCACGGATCACAGACCACGATCGGCCACGAGCGTGCCACCAACCCGTATCTCGCGGAGGCGAAGGCGGCCGCGGGCGCGGATCCCGCGAACGCCGGGCACGACCGCGGCCCCGGCAGGGGACTTTAGACAATGACTTTGCAGGCGCCCAAGGGCACCTTCGACTGGCTTCCGCCGCGCTCCGAGCGGGCGCTCGCCGTGCGCGAGGCGCTCACCGCGCCCGCCCGCCGGGCGGGTTACGGCTACATCGAGACCCCGGTCTTCGAGGACACCGCGCTGTTCGTACGCGGTGTCGGCGAGTCGACCGACATCGTCTCCAAGGAGATGTACACCTTCGAGGACAAGGGCGGGCGCTCCATCACGCTGCGCCCCGAGGGCACCGCGTCGGTGGTGCGGGCGGTCCTCCAGCACGGCCTGCACAACGGGCAGCTTCCCGTGAAGCTCTGGTACTCGGGCAGCCAGTTCCGCTACGAGCGGGCCCAGAAGGGCCGCTACCGCCACTTCTGGCAGGTCGGCGCCGAGGCGCTGGGCTCGGAGGACCCGGCGCTCGACGCCGAGCTGATCCTGCTGGCCGTCGACGGCTACGCCGCCCTGGGGCTCACCGGGGTCCGGCTGCTGATCAACACGCTGGGTGACAGGGAGTGCCGTCCCGTCTACCGGGCCGCGCTCCAGGACTTCCTGCGAGACCTCGACCTCGACGAGGCCACCCGGCAGCGAATCGAGATCAATCCGTTGCGCGTGCTCGACGACAAGCGCCCCGAGGTGCAGGCCCAGCTGGCCGGGGCGCCGCTCGTCGTCGACCACCTGTGCGAGGCGTGCAAGGCCTACCACGAGGAGGTCCGCTCGCTGCTGACCGCCTCCGGCGTGGCCTACACCGACGATCCCCGGCTGGTCCGCGGCCTCGACTACTACACGCGTACCACGTTCGAGTTCGTCCACGACGGTCTCGGCTCGCAGTCCGCGGTCGGGGGCGGGGGCCGCTACGACGGGCTGAGCGAGATGCTCGGCGGGCCCGCGCTGCCCAGCGTCGGCTGGGCGCTGGGCGTCGACCGTACGGTCATGGCCATGGAGGCCGAGGGCCTGTTCGGGGACGAGAGCGCCGAGGCACGCGTGCAGGTGTACGGTGTGCCGCTGGGCGAGGAGGCGCGCCGCCGGATGTTCCTGCTCGTCACCGAGCTGCGCCGGGCGGGCCTGGCGGCCGACATGTCGTTCGGCGGCAAGGGCGTCAAGGGCGCCATGAAGGGCGCCGACCGCTCGGGGGCCGGCTACGCGGTGATCCTCGGCGAGCGGGACATCGCCGCGGGGACCGCGCAGGTCAAGGACCTGGCCAGCGGGGACCAGACCGCCGTACCGCTCGCTGAGATCGTCACGATGTTGAAGGAGAGACTGGACAAATGATCCGCACGCACGAAGCGGGATCACTGCGCGAGGAGCACGCCGGGCAGCGGGTGACGCTCGCCGGGTGGGTGGCGCGACGCCGCGACCACGGCGGCGTGGTCTTCATCGACCTGCGTGACGCCTCGGGCTCCGCCCAGGTGGTCTTCCGCGAGGAGGACGACGCCCACGGCCTGCGCGCCGAGTACTGCGTCAAGGTCGTCGGAGAGGTGCGGGTCCGCCCCGAGGGCAACGAGAACCCCGAGCTGCCGACCGGCGCGATCGAGGTCGTCGCCTCCGAGGTCGAGGTGCTCAGCGAGTCCGCGCCGCTGCCGTTCCCCATCGAGGGCACCGCGGGCATCTCGGAGGAGGCGCGGCTGAAGTACCGCTACCTCGACATCCGCCGCCAGCAGGTCGCGCACGCCATGCGCATCCGCTCCCGGGCCACCTACCTCGCCCATGAGGTGATGAACGAGCAGGGGTTCACCTACGTCGAGACCCCGACGCTGACCCGCTCGACCCCGGAGGGCGCCCGCGACTTCCTGGTCCCGGTCCGGCTCCAGCCGGGCAGCTGGTACGCCCTGCCCCAGTCGCCCCAGCTGTTCAAGCAGCTTCTCCAGGTCGCCGGGATCGAGCGCTACTACCAGCTCGCCAAGTGCTACCGCGACGAGGACCTGCGCGCCGACCGGCAGCCGGAGTTCACCCAGATCGACGTCGAGATGTCCTTCGTGGACCAGGACGACGTCATCGCCCTGGGCGAGCGGCTCATCGGCCGCGTCTGGAAGGAGACGGTCGACTACGACCTGCCGACGCCCCTGCCCCGGATGACCTACCGGGAGGCCATGGCGCGCTACGGCTCCGACAAGCCGGACCTGCGCTTCGGCCAGGAGCTCGTCGAGATGACGGAGTTCTTCGCGGGCACCACCTTCCGCGTGTTCCAGGCGCCGTACGTGGGCGCCGTGGTCATGCCGGGCGGCGCCTCGCAGACCCGCAAGGAGCTGGACGCCTGGCAGGAGTGGGCCAAGTCGCGCGGAGCCAGGGGTCTGGCCTACGTGCTGGTGGGCGAGGACGGCACGCTCGGCGGGCCGGTCGCCAAGAACCTGTCAGAGACCGAGGCGGCCGGCCTGGCCGCCAAGGTGGGCGCGGCACCCGGTGACGCGATCTTCTTCGCGGCCGGCGCGGCCTCCGCCTCCCGCGACCTGCTCGGCGCGGCCCGCCTGGAGATCGGCCGTCGCTGCGGCCTGATCGACGAGTCGGCCTGGAACTTCCTGTGGATCGTCGACGCCCCCATGTTCGAGGAGGACGGCGAGGGCGGCTGGACCGCGGTCCACCACCCCTTCACCGGCCCCAAGCCCGAGTGGGCCGACACCTTCCAGGACCACCCCGGCGAGGCCCTGGCCTACGCCTACGACATGGTCTGCAACGGAATGGAGATCGGCGGCGGCTCGATCCGTATCCACCGGGCCGAGATGCAGCAGCGCGTCTTCGAGGTGCTGGGCATCTCCAAGGAGGACGCGGAGAGCAAGTTCGGCTTCCTGCTGGAGGCGTTCAAGTACGGCCCGCCGCCGCACGGCGGCATCGCCTACGGCTGGGACCGGATCTGCATGCTCCTGGCCGGCACCGACTCCATCCGCGACGTCATCGCCTTCCCGAAGACGGCCTCCGGATTCGACCCGCTGACCGGCGCGCCCACCCCGATCACGGTGGAGCAGCGCAAGGAGGCGGGCGTCGACGGCAGGCCCAAGGCCGACGCCTGACCCGGTGCCCGCCCCGGAGGTGAGGCGGGTGTGACGAGGGCCCCCGGACGGTGTTCCGGGGGCCCTCGGCGCGTCCGGGACCGCTCAACCGCCGGGGGGCGAGCCACGGTGACGCTCTCCGCGCGCCTCACGGGCCTCCTGAGCGGTCGGCGGGGCTCCTCCGGCCTTTGGGGACGATGGGTGCCCACGGCCCGCGTACGGCCGCGCTGGGGTCTGTGCGGGCCGTGTACCCGGGACTGGACGAGGACGGCCCGCGTACGGCCGTGGTGAGGTCTCGTACGGGCCCCGCATGCCCGGGACGGGCGGACGACCCGGAGGGCGCGGGGCGTACGGGCGAGGAGGCCCTCGGTGAGGTCTGTGCGGGCCGCGGGCCGGCCGTGCCCGTCGCCGGGACCGTGGGGCCGACGTGGAAACGCCCCGGCGGTCGTCCGACCGCCGGGGCGTCCTGTGGCGGCGGGCCGCCGCGGGTCCGGTTAGGAGAGCCGCACGTTCTTGATGACCACCGGGATCTTGGGGGCGTTGGAGCCGCCGTCACCGGTGATGTCGTCGGGGTTGGTGATCCACCCGCCCTTGGAGATCTCGTCAAGGATCTCCAAGCCCTGGGAGACGACGCCGAAGGGCGTGTAGGCCTTCTCCACCTGCTGGGTCTCGTCCCCCAGCGAGATCCAGAACTGGCTGCCGTTCTGGTTGACGGCGTCGACGGCCTGGGCGACCGCGACCGTGCCCCTGGTGTACGGGATCCCGCCGAGGTTCTCGCTGTCGTAGACGTAACCCGAGCTGCCCTGGCCGTCGGTGGGGTTCTTCCCGTCGGCCTTGGCCTGCGGGTCGCCGCACTGCAGCAGGCTCAGGCCCGAGTTCTCCGGGGTGGCCAGGCGGTGGCACTTGGTGTTGTCGAAGAAGTGCTTCTTGGCCAGGAAGGCGAAGGAGTTGACCGTGCAGGGGGCCTGCCCGGTCGCCAGGTCGATCACGATGTTGCCGTGGTTGGTGGCGATCGTCATGGTCTTCAGCTTCAGGTTGGGCCTGGTCGGCGGTGTGCCCACGTTCTTCATCGGGCTGCCGCTGGTGTCCTTGCGGTAGGCGCACTTCGTGTTGGTCGGAGCGGTCGTGACGCTCGGCTCGGGCGTCGCGGCGGGGGTCTCCGAAGGAGACGGTGAACTGCTGGCGGCGGCTTTGGCCTTCGCGTCGTCGTCGTCTCCGAGGAGGGTGACCCCGGCGAACAGTCCTCCCGCGACGACGACCACCGCGGCGACGGCTCCGATGACGACGTTGCGCTTCGACGTGGTCGTCTGCTCAGCACGCTTCGCCTGCCGCTCTTTGTGTTCCCGAGCCAGCTGGCTCTGGCGGTCCTCGGCGCTCACCGCTATGTCCTCCAAGATCGCTGTTTCATGGTTTGTGGGCTGGCGAAAAGAGTACCGGCCCTAACATGTGCTGGACGTAAGTGGCGGAATTCATCAGATGGGGACAGAGGGGAAGACGAGATCTCTTCACGCTCTCCATAACCCGCCCATGGTGGGATCCGTACTTGCTGATGATGAACCACGCACAACCGGAGTGCCCCCATGTTCGATGAGATCCTCGGCCTGCCCCTCCATCCCCTGGTCGTGCACGCGGCCGTGGTTCTGACGCCGCTCCTCGCGGTGCTCGCCGCCGCGTACGCGCTGGCGCCCCGCACCCGGCCCGTGCTCACCTGGGCGGTGGCCGGGCTCGCCCCGGTCGTGCCGGTGAGCGTCTTCGTGGCGCAGGAGAGCGGGGAGGCGCTGCAGGAGGGCCGCTTCGCCTCCGTCAGCGGGGAACTCGGCGAGCTTATCGACGAGCACGCGGGCTTCGGCACCCCGCTGCTGGTCGTCACCTTCGCCCTCGGGGTGATGTCGCTGGCTCTCGTCTACGTCACGCGCGGCGACAGGTTCGGCCGCCCGGCCGAGCTCGCGGTCTCGGCGCTGACCGTGGTCCTGGCCGTCGCGGCGCTCTACTACGTGGTAAGGGCCGGGCACAGCGGGGCCACCGCGGTCTGGAGCTGAGCCCGGCCGGCCGGTGAGGCGCACCGTCTCGGGAGGGCGGGGGCTCCATCGGGCGGCGGTACTGTCTCAGGCGTGGACAGCCTGTTCGATTCGGCGGCGGAGGAGGCCCATCGCGGCCAGGAGCCCCTGGCGGTGCGGATGCGCCCCCGGGGCCTGGACGAGGTGGTCGGCCAGCGGCACCTGCTGGGCCCCGGCACGCCGCTGCGCCGCCTCGTCGAGGCCGAGGCGCCCATGTCGCTGTTCCTCTGGGGCCCTCCGGGGACCGGCAAGACCACCCTCGCCTACGTGGTGGCGGGTGTCACCAAGCGCCGTTTCGTGGAGGTCTCCGCGGTGTCGGCGGGTGTCAAGGAGGTCCGCGCGGCCATCGAGCAGGCCCGGCGCGAGCTGGGCATGTCCGGCCGCCAGACCGTCCTGTTCGTCGACGAGGTGCACCGCTTCAACAAGGCGCAGCAGGACGCCCTGCTGCCCGCCGTGGAGAACCGCTGGGTCACCTTCATCGGCGCCACCACCGAGAACCCCTTCTTCTCCGTCATCTCGCCCCTGCTGTCGCGCTCGCTGCTGCTGACCCTGGAGTCGCTGTCGGAGGACGACATCCGGGCGGTGCTGGAGCGTGCCGTCACCGACCCGCGCGGCCTGGACGGGAAGGTGCGCCTGGCGCCCGAGGCCGCCGAGCACCTGGTGCGGCTGGCCGGCGGCGACGCCCGCAGGTCGCTCACCTACCTGGAGGCCGCCGCGCTGATCGCCGACGGCGAGGTCACCGTCGAGGTGGTGGAGCGGGCGGTCGACAAGGCGGCCGTGCGCTACGACCGCCAGGGCGACCAGCACTACGACGTGATCAGCGGCTTCATCAAGAGCATGCGGGGCTCCGACGCCGACGCCGCGCTGCACTACCTCGCCCGGATGATCGAGGCGGGGGAGGACCCCCGGTTCATCGCCCGCAGGATCGTCATCTTCGCCTCCGAGGACGTCGGCATGGCCGACCCCACCTGCCTGCAGGTCGCGGTGGCCGCCGCCCAGGCGGTGGAGTTCATCGGCCTGCCGGAGGGGCGGCTCAACCTGGCCCAGGCCGTCATCCACTGCGCGCTGGCCCCCAAGTCCAACGCGGTGATCAACGCCATCGGCGCGGCCTCCGAGGACGTGCGGCGCGGCAACATCGGCCACGTCCCCAACCACCTGCGCGACGCCCACTACGCCGGGGCCAAGCAGCTCGGCCACGGCAAGGGCTACCGCTACCCCCACGAATTCGAGCACGGCCTGGTACGCCAGGAGTACGCCCCCGAGGAGCTCAGGGACCGGCGCTACTACCAGCCCACCCGCCACGGCGCCGAGGCGGGCTTCGCCGACCGCTGGTCCAGGATCCGCGCCTTCCTCCGCGGGGAGTAGCCTCCCGCGAGGGCCACCCCGGGGCGCGCGGTAAGCGGGGATGAGTGATATCGGGCACGATAGGGTTTCGCCAATCCGCCCGACCATGGCCGGGGTCACCTATGAACCTTTGAGGGGAGCGGGTCCGCACATGCTTACCGCAGGAGAGGTCGCGGGGCTGATCGCCGCGATGGCCTGGGCGATCCTGGTCTCCTTCATGGCCGTCGTCATGGTCAGGCTGGCCCGGCTGCTCACCGAGACCACCAAGATGGTCTCCCAGCTGGGCGACCGCGTCGTGCCGCTGCTGGAGGACGTGTCGGCCGCCGTCGGCGAGACCAACCGGCAGCTGGTCGCGATCGAGGCCATCACCAAGGACGTCAAGCAGGTCAGCGGGCATGTGGCCAAGGTCAGCGACGTCACCCAGAACCTGGTCACCGGTCCGATGATCAAGGTCGCGGCCCTCACCCACGGCGTCCGCAGGGCCCTGGGCGCCCGCAGGCGCGCCAGGCCCGCCGCGGCGCTGGAGAGGCGCCCGGGATGATCCGCAGGCTGTTCTACATGGGGCTGGGCGCGTTCGGCGCGGTGTGGGTCATGCGTAAGCTTCAGGCACTGCACCCGAACCACCTGGCCCGAAGGGCCGTGCACAACGCCGCCGGGACCCTGGAACAGGCACGCGACCTCGCCGGGGAGGCCCTGCGGGGCGCGGCCGAGCGGGAAATCGAGTTGCGCTCCAGGTTCGGGCTCGACACCGTGGAAAACCCCTATCACTCCAACGTAAAGGATGGCCGCTGACATGGAGTCGGCAGAGATCGCCCGCCGCTTCCTGCGCTTCTTCGAGGAGCGTGGGCACACCGTTGTGCCCTCGGCCAGCCTCATCGCCGAGGACCCGACGCTGCTTCTGGTCAACGCGGGCATGGTGCCCTTCAAGCCCTACTTCCTGGGCCAGCAGAAGCCGCCCTACAAGCGGGCCGCCAGCGCGCAGAAGGTCGTGCGGACCCTCGACATCGACGAGGTCGGCAAGACGACCAGGCACGCCAGCTTCTTCCAGATGCTCGGCAACTTCTCCTTCGGCGACTACTTCAAGGAGCAGGCGATCCCGTTCGCCTGGGACCTGCTGACCAGGCCCGAGTCCGAGGGCGGGTTCGGCTTCCCCGAGGACCGCCTCTGGGCCACCGTCTACCTCGACGACGACGAGGCCGCCGACATCTGGCGCAAGGTGGGGGTGCCGCAGGAGCGCATCCAGCGCCGCGACCTGGCCGACAACTACTGGCACATGGGCGTGCCGGGGCCCGGCGGCCCGTGCAGCGAGATCTACTACGACCGCGGTCCCGAGTACGGGCGCGAGGGCGGCCCGATCGCCGACGAGAACCGCTACCTCGAGGTGTGGAACAACGTCTTCATGCAGTACCAGCTCAGCGCGGTCCGCACGAAGATCGACTTCGACATCGCCGGTGAGCTGCCCGCCAAGAGCGTCGACACGGGCATGGGCCTGGAGCGCATGGCGGCGATCCTGCAGGGCGTCGACAACATCTACGAGATCGACACCACGTACAAGATCCTCGACCGGGCCGCCGACCTCACCAAGACGCGCTACGGCCGCGACGAGCGCGCCGACGTGTCGCTGCGGGTCGTCGCCGACCACGTCAGGACCGGCGTGATGCTCGTCGCCGACGGGGTGCTGCCCTCCAACGAGGGCAGGGGCTACGTGCTCCGCCGCATCCTGCGCCGCGCCATCCGCAACCTGCGCCTGCTGGGCGCGGGCGAGGAGCGCTACATGCACGAGCTCACCGCCGTGACCGTCGAGGTCATGGGCGAGCAGTACGCCGAGCTGCGGGCCGACGCCCCGCAGATCCACGGCGTCATCGACGCCGAGGAGGCCTCCTTCCTCGGCACCCTTCGCACCGGCACCGCGATCTTCGACGTGGCGGCCGAGGAGACCAAGCGCAAGGGGCGGGCCACGCTCGCCGCCGACCAGGCCTTCCAGCTGCACGACACCTACGGCTTCCCGATCGACCTCACCCTGGAGATGGCCTCCGAGCAGGGGCTGCAGGTCGACGAGGAGGGCTTCCGCCGGCTGATGAAGGAGCAGCGCGACCGGGCCAAGGCCGACGCCGCCGCCAAGAAGACCGGCAACGCCGACATCTCGATCTTCGGCACGCTCCTGGAGAAGACCGGCAGGGTCGAGTTCCTGGGCTACGACCACGTGACGGCCGAGGCCGAGGTCGTCGGCCTCCTCGTCGACGGCGTCTCCGTCCCCGCGGCGGGCGCCGGCACGTCGGTCGAGGTCGTGCTGGGCCGCACCCCGTTCTACGCCGAGGGCGGCGGCCAGCTGTCCGACCAGGGCGTCATCCGCACCGGCGGGGCCGAGGTGGAGATCGTGGACGTGCAGTCCCCGGTCTCCGGCGTCGTCGTGCACCGGGGCAAGATCCGCTCCGGAGAGATCCGGGTGGGCGACCAGGCCCAGGCGGAGATCGACGTCGAGCGGCGCCGGGCCATCTCCCGCAGCCACACCGCCACCCACCTGGTGCACCGCGGTTTCCGCAACGCGCTGGGCGAGACCGCGGCGCAGGCCGGTTCGGAGAACTCCCCGGGCCGCTTCCGCTTCGACTTCACCGCCGCGGGCGCCGTGCCGCCCAGCGTGCTGCGCGACGTCGAGGACGAGGTCAACGCCGTCCTCATCAACGACCTGCGGGTCAACGCCTTCCACACGTCCCAGGCGGAGGCCCGCGCCATGGGCGCGCTCGCCCTGTTCGGCGAGAAGTACGGCGACACCGTCCGCATCGTCGAGGTCGGCGAATACTCCCGCGAGCTCTGCGGCGGCACCCACGTCGCCAGCTCCGGGCAGCTGGGCCTGGTCAAGGTGCTGGGCGAGGCCTCGATCGGCGCGGGCGTGCGCCGCGTGGAGGCCCTGGTCGGCCTCGACGCCTTCCGCTTCCTGGCCAGGGAGAGCGTGCTCGTCGCCCAGCTGTCGGAGCAGCTCAAGACCCGCAGGGAGGAGCTGCCCGAGCGCATCGAGGGCATCGTCACCCGGTTGCGCGCCGCGGAGAAGGAGCTGGGCGCGCTGCGCTCGGCCCAGGTGCTCGCGGGTGCGGGTCAGATGGCGGAAAGCGCCCGTGATCTGCAGGGAGTCTCCGTCGTGACGCACCGCGCGCCTGATGGAACCTCTCCCGACGACCTGCGTAGGCTCGCGCTTGACGTGCGCGGCAGGTTCCCGGGTGATCGCGCCGCGGTGGTCGTCGTCGCCGGTGTCCCCGGTGACCGGCCGGTCGTCGTGGCCGCGGTCAACGAGGCGGGACGCGGTCGCGGCCTGAAGGCGGGCCGTCTGGTCGGCGTCGCCGCGAAGGCACTCGGAGGTGGCGGTGGCGGCAAGGACGACGTCGCTCAGGGAGGCGGTGTGCGTCCCGAGGCGATCGGTGAGGCGCTCGCCGCCGTCGAGCAGGCGATCGCGCAGACGCTCACCTGATGAGGAACGACGCCCCCGCGCCGTGTCCGGCACCGGGATGGGGACGGAAACGATGAGAAACGGCATTCGGCTGGGCGTCGACGTCGGCTCGGTCCGCATCGGCGTGGCACGCAGCGACCCCTCGGGGTTGCTGGCCACGCCGGTGGAGACCGTCCGGCGCGGTAAGGGCGACCTCGACCGGCTCGCGGAGATCGCGGCCGAGTACGAGGTCGTCGAGGTGGTGGTCGGCCTGCCGACCTCGCTCTCCGGGCGGGAGGGGCAGGCGGCGGAGGCCGCCCGCGACTTCGCGAACCGGATCTCGCTGCGGCTGGCACCCGTCCCGGTGCGGCTGTTCGACGAGCGGCTGACCACCGTCACCGCCCAGCAGGGCCTGCGGGCCAGCGGGGTGAAGGCGAAGAACCAGCGCGGCGTGGTGGACCAGGCGGCCGCCATCGTGCTGCTCCAGGCCGCGCTGGACGCCGAACGCGCCACCGGCAGGCCCCCCGGCGTCCCCGCCGGGTCTCCCTCGAGCGGAGGAAACGTCGAAAGGCCGGGTGACGGGACCGCCCGGTGAGCCTTCCTCGGCCGATACGGCTGCCGGCGGCCAGGACGTTTGTGACCGCTTCGGATGCTCTCGCCGCGATGGTGGAACGTTACAAACAGGTGGCGTCTCAGCTAAAACTGAGGGAACGGACCGCTAAGAAAGGATCGTCACCCTTGGATGCCGCCACGGTGGCGGGCATCGTCCAGGCGGAGGGCAGGCGGGATCCGGGCCATCCGAAGATCGCTAGAATGATCTACAACCGGTTCGGGGCCCGGACGCCGCTCCAGCCGGACATCACGGTGCCGTACGCGCAGGGGCGCGGGACCCCGGAGGTTTCGGAGAAGGGCACCGAGGTGAGGTCTCCGTACGACACCTGCTTCAAACCCGGCCTGCCGCCAAAACCATCGCGAATCCCGGGGAGAAGGCATTGATCACGGCACTCCAACCAGATCAAGGTGATTGGTTTCGGTTTGTTACTACCAATCTGGAGCATAGAATCACGAAATTCACTGACACAGAGAGTGAGTTTGTGAGATACCGGGAAGAGCTGAACAGACACCTCGGGAAGCGTTGATGCCCGGCGGAATACTCCCCGTTCCGCCGCAGGCGGCGACCCGCACCCGCGGATCAGACGACGGCTCCCGGAGCACCGGGACGTCTGGCCGGGTGCTCTCCTTCGGTTCGGCACACCCGCTTGACGCCAGGCCGTCTCTAGCGGGAGATTGGCCAACGCCTCTATGAACGATCTCGATATGGACTTCCTGGTCGGCTCCGACGACGAAGGTCGGTCGCGCCGAGGATCCAACACGTCTCCAGGCCGTGACTCCGGAGGCCGGCGTGGCCGCCGCAGGAGGCGCCGCCGCAATCGGGGCGGCTTCCTCGCCCCCATGCTCGCGATCATCGTCCTGATCGGCGGCGTCGGCGCCGCCGGCTTCTACGGCTACACCTGGGTCCGCGACGTGATGACCCCCGACGACTACACCGGCAAGGGGTCCGGCGAGGTCGTCGTGGAGATCAAGGACGGCCAGAACGCCTCCGACATCGCCCAGACCCTGCAGGACCAGGACGTGGTGAAGAGCGTCAAGGCCTTCGTCAACGCCGTCGCCGAGGCGGGCAAGAGCTCCTCCCTGCAGCCGGGCGAGTACACCATGCGCAAGCAGATGGCGGCCGCGGAGGCCGTCAAGCTCCTCGACCCGGACAAGCGGCTGCGGGAGAAGGTCACCCTCAAGGAGGGATTGCGCCTGGTCGACACCCTCAAGCAGCTCTCCGAGAAGACGGGCAAGCCGCTGCGGGAGTTCCAGCAGGCCGCCAGGAACGTTCGTGAGCTAGGCCTGCCCCCCTACGCCAGGGGCAAGCTGGAGGGTTACGCCTTCCCGGCCACCTACGAGATCACGCCCAAGATGACGGCCTCGGAGATCCTGACCAAGATGGTCGACCGCTTCAGCGAGACCGCCGACAAGGACGACCTCCAGAGCAAGGCCAAGGCTCTCGGGCATACCCCGCACGAGATCATGACGATCGCCAGCATCGTCCAGGCGGAGGCCGGCACCAAGGAGGACATGGGCAAGGTGGCCCGCGTCGTCTACAACCGGCTCGACGGCAACCCGCCCATGAACCTGCGGATGGACAGCACGGTGATGTACGGGCTGAACAAGTACGGCATCGAGTCCTCCCACAAGGATCTTGAGAGCACCTCGCCCTACAACACCTACAAGTTCGGAGGCCTGCCTCCCGGCCCGATCGCCAACCCGGGTGACGACGCCATCCAGGCGGCGCTCAACCCCACCAAGGGCGACTGGCTCTTCTTCGTGACCACCTGCCCGGCCAAGGGCCTCACCAAGTTCGTCACGCTGGAGTCCGAGTTCACCGCCCTCCTGAGCGAGTACGAGAGGAACAAGGTGAACGGGTGCTGAGGGCGGCGGTCCTGGGATCGCCGATCGTCCACTCGCTCTCCCCGCACCTGCACCGCGCCGCCCACGAGGGCATGGGACTGCACGACTGGCGCTACGAGGCGATCGAGTGCGACGAGGCCGGGCTCCCCGGTCTCCTCGCCGGGCTGGGCGGCGACTGGGCGGGGCTCTCGCTCACGATGCCGCTCAAGCGGGCCGTGCTGCCGCTGCTCGACACCGTTTCCGAGCTCGCGGTCCAGGTGGGCGGCGCCAACACCGTGATCCTGCGCGACGGCGCCAGGCACGGGGACAACACCGACGTGTACGGCATCGTCCAGGCGCTCGCCGAGGCGGGCGTGGCCCCGCCCCGGGCGGCAACCGTCCTCGGCGGCGGCGCGACGGCCGCCTCCGCGCTGGCCGCCCTGCGCGAACTGGGCCTCGACGAGGCGATCCTCGTGGTCCGCGACCCCGCCAGGGCGGGGGAGACCGTGGAGGTCGCCGAGCGGCTGGGCATGGACCTGTCGCTGCGGACCCTCGACAAGCTCGACACCGCGCTGGAGGTCGACCTGGTCGTCTCGACCCTGCCCGCCGGCGCGGCCGACGGCCTCGCCGGGACGCTGGCGGGCGTGCCCGCCCTCTTCGACGTGGTCTACGCGCCCTGGCCCACCCGGCCGGCCGTGGCGGTGGCCGAGCGGGGCGGGGTCGTCGTCGGAGGCTTCCCGATGCTCCTGCACCAGGCGGTCCGGCAGGTCGAGATGATGACCGGCCGCGCGGACGTGCCGGTGGAGGCGATGCGCGCGGCGGGAAAGGCCGAGATCGTCAGGCGTGCCGCCCCGGCGGGATGATTCTGCGTGAGCGGGCCGTTGTGGTAGAGTAACGACTCGATCGGTCCGGCGTGCCTGCTGGACGCGCAAGCGGAGGTCGTCCTCCCACCTCGTCGGCCGCAAGGCTGACAGGTCAGGATCACAACCGGGGTAAATCTCCGGAGAGCTTACGGCGTGAAGCCTTCGAGTTCATGTGGCCCCGCATGCGTGACGTGCGGGGCATCTTGCGTTCGAACGTCCTCAACGGGGCGTGCGTTCTACGACCTCCCGGCACGATCGAGCATGTTGCGGCCTCCTCCCGGATGGCCGCGGATCGCAACCTAGGAGGCCCCATCAGCGCCGAGCCCCGCATCAATGACCGCATTCGCGTGCCCGAGGTCCGCCTCGTCGGCCCGAACGGCGAGCAGGTGGGCATCGTCTCCATCGGCGATGCCTTGAAGCTGGCTCAAGAATCCGACCTCGACCTGGTCGAGGTCGCGGCAACGGCTCGTCCGCCAGTGTGCAAGCTCATGGACTACGGCAAGTTCAAGTACGAGTCCGCGATGAAGGCACGCGAGGCGCGCCGTAACCAGGCGTACACCATCATCAAGGAGATCAAGCTTCGGCCGAAGATCGACCCGCACGACTACGAGACCAAGAAGGGTCACGTGGTGCGGTTCCTCAAGGCCGGCGACAAGGTCAAGGTCACCATCATGTTCCGCGGTCGGGAGCAGTCCCGGCCCGAGCTGGGCTTCCGGCTCCTGCAGCGACTGGCGGAGGACGTGACGGAGCTCGGCTTCGTCGAGTCCCAGCCCAAGCAGGACGGTCGAAACATGATCATGGTGATCGGCCCGCACAAGAAGAAGGCCGAGGCCAAGGCCGAGAAGGCGGCGGCCAAGGCACGGCATGACGAGAACCCCTCGGGTGACGGTTCGCCGGTCGCCGACGAGACGCACGTCAACGACGAGGTGTCCGTCAGTGGAGCGGTGGCGGCTCCGCAGGAGTAACTCGCATAGCCTGGATCGTCAGGTAGTCGTGAGATCAGTCCGAGACCGGGTCCGGTCTCGTAGTCAGGCACGCCCTTGACTTGGGTTACCGGCCCGGGACATCGGCACGATCGAGGGAGAGACGGCTGAGATGCCGAAGATGAAGACGCACAGCGGTGCGAAGAAGCGGTTCAGGCTCACGGGTTCCGGCAAGCTTGTGCGCCGCCGCGCCAACCGTGCGCACTACAACGAGCACAAGCCGTCCACCTTGACGCGTCGTCTCAAGCCCGAGGTCGTGCTCTCCGACGCCGACTCCAAGAAGATCAAGAAGTTGCTCGCTAAGTAACCGCCCCCGGGGAGATAGATACACATGGCACGCGTGAAGCGGGCGATCAACGCCAAGAAGAAGCGCAAGGTCGTTCTCGAGCGGGCGAAGGGCTACCGGGGTCAGCGATCCAGGCTGTACCGCAAGGCCAAGGAGCAGATGCTCCACTCGATGACGTACGCCTACCGCGACCGCAAGGACCGCAAGGGCACCTTCCGCCGTCTCTGGATCCAGCGCATCAACGCCGCTGCCCGCCAGAACGGCATCACCTACAACAGGCTCATCCAGGGCCTGCGGCTCGCCTCCATCGAGGTCGACCGTAAGATCCTCGCCGACCTCGCGGTCAACGACACCGCCACGTTCGCGACGCTGGTCGAGGCCGCCAAGAAGGCGCTTCCGGCCGACGTGAACGCGCCGGTCGCCGGCTGAGCGAGGCACTGACGACCATGCGGCCCGCAGCGATCACGCTGCGGGCCGCATTCGCATTCTTGGGGGACGGGCATGGCCGGGTCTGAGCTGACCAACATCAAGTCGCCGCGGGTCAAGGCCGCGCGGAGGCTGACCAAGCGGGCCTTCAGGGACCGCGACCGTTCCTTCCTGGCTGAGGGGCCGCAGGCGGTCCGCGAGGCGCTGGCGCTGGACGGGGTCGTGATGGAGCTGTTCACCACGGCCGAGGCCGAGCTGCGTCACGCCGACGTCGTCACCGCCGCCACCGCCGCCGGGGTGCCCGTCCACCGGGCCAGCGGCGAGGTCATGGCCGAGCTGGCCCAGACAGTCACCCCCCAGGGACTGCTGGCCGTGTGCCGCTTCGTGCACGTGCCCCTGGACGCCTCCGTCGTCCCCGGCTCCACGCTGGTGGCGGTGCTCGCCCACGTCCGCGACCCCGGCAACGCGGGCACCGTGCTGCGTACGGCCGACGCGGCGGGCGCCGACTCCGTCGTCTTCACCGACGCCTCGGTCGACCCCTACAACGGCAAGTGCGTGCGGGCCAGCGCCGGCAGCCTGTTCCACCTCCCGGTCAGCACGGGCGTCCCGGTGGCGCGGGCCGTGGAGCACCTGAAGGGGGCCGGGCTGCGGGTGCTCGCCGCCGACGGCGCGGGCAAGCAGACCCTGGACGACGTGGACCTGTCCGGCCCGACGGCCTGGATCTTCGGCAACGAGGCGTGGGGGCTTCCGGAGGAGATCCTGAAGCTGGCCGACGAGGTCGTCCGGGTTCCCATCTACGGGCGGGCCGAGAGCCTGAACCTCGCGACCGCCGCCGCGGTCTGTCTGTACGCATCTGCCCGATCTCAGCGCACCGCCCCCGGCCCCAGGTGAGGCACCCCGGCCGGCGAGGCTGCCGTACGGTGTGGGAAACCCGCTATTGTCGGCCATGTAGCGTCGAGGAGGCGGGGTCGTGCACGGCGAACACACCGGCGAGCGGAGCACCGATGCCGCTTCTGTGATCGACGTCGACGAGCTTCCCGACGGTCTCGTGGTGACCGACGGCGACGGCCACGTGCTGACCGTCAACCGGGCCGCGGCCCGCCTGACCGGCGTCACCCGCGAGCAGGCCGTGGGGGGGCACCTGCGCGACGTGTTCTCCTTCCGCGACCACGACGGGCGCGACTGGTGGAAGTGGCTCGACACCTACGGCGGCTTGCCCAGCCGCGCCCGCCAGCCCGAGCTGCCGCTGCGCACCCCCGGCGGCCAGGAGCTGCTGGTGGCCGCCCGGCTGGTGCGCGAGCCACGGCGGGGCGGAGAGGTCGTCCGGGTGGTCATCACGTTGCGTGACGCCGGGGCCCGTGCCCGCCTGGAGCGCAGCCGCGCCGACCTGGTCTCCACCGTCGCCCACGAGCTCCGCTCCCCGCTGACCAGCGTCAAGGGGTTCACCGCGACCCTGCTGGCCAAGTGGACCCGCTTCACCGACGACCAGAAGCTCGTCATGCTGGAGACCGTCAACGCCGATGCCGACCGGGTGACCCGGCTGATCACCGAGCTGCTCGACGTCTCGCGCATCGAGTCGGGACGGCTGGAGATCCACCGCCAGGTGGTCGACGTCCCGGCCAGGGTCTCCAGGATCATCGCGGGCCGGGTGGCGGCGGGCGAGCCGGAGGACCGCTTCGTGCTTCAGGTGCGCGGTGAGCTGCCCGAGACCTGGCTCGACCAGGACAAGATCGACCAGGTGCTCGCCAACCTGATGGAAAACGCGGTGCGTCACGGGCGCGGTACGGTGACAATAGTTGTCGAGCCGAGCGAATGGGGAGTGACCGTGTCCGTCCGCGACCAGGGGGAGGGCATCCCGCCCGAGCTGGTCACGCGCGTCTTCCGGCAGTTCTGGCGGGGCAACGCCCGCCGCCGTGGCGGCACCGGGCTCGGCCTGTTCATCGTCAAGGGGCTGATCGAGGCCCACGGCGGCACCATCTCCGTGCAGCGCGGGCCCGAGGGCGGCGCCGAGTTTCGATTTATGGTGCCCACCGGCACCCCTGACTTCGCCTGATCGCGAATGTCGGCCCGGTGGGCTCACCCGACTAGACTCATGGCCGCTCAAGCCCTGGATTCGGAGCTCTCTCTTGTCAAACTACGACCCGGTCGAGGTGACCCCGCTGCACGCCGACGAGATGGCGCGCATGCAGGCCGACGCGCTCGACGCCGTCAAGGCGGCGCGCGACCTCGAAGAACTCAAGCAGGTGCGCCTCGCGCACGCCGGTGACCGCTCACCGATCGCCCTGGCCAACCGCGAGATCGGCGCCCTGCCCCCGGCGGCCCGCTCCGAGGCGGGCAAGCGCATCGGCGGCGCC
Organism: Streptosporangium sp. NBC_01469; assembly: GCF_036227305.1. Classification (NCBI taxonomy): domain Bacteria; kingdom Bacillati; phylum Actinomycetota; class Actinomycetes; order Streptosporangiales; family Streptosporangiaceae; genus Streptosporangium; species Streptosporangium sp. NBC_01469. The sequence continues at coordinate 5,448,016 of NZ_CP109465.1, forward strand.
CGCAGGGCGGTCGCCGACGCCCTCGCCGAGCGGCAGGCACAGCTGGAGGCCGAACGCGACGAGCGAGTCCTCGTCGAGGAGACCGTCGACGTCACGCTGCCCTCCGCCCGCGCCTCTCGCGGCGCCAGGCACCCGCTGACCACCCTCCAGGAGCGCGTCGCCGACGCCTTCGTCGCGATGGGCTACGAGGTGGCGGAGGGCCCCGAGCTGGAGGGGGAGTGGTTCAACTTCGACGCGCTGAACATCTCCGCCGACCACCCGGCGCGCTCGGAGCACGACACCTTCTTCGTGGAGTCCGTCGACTCCGGCAAGGTGCTGCGCACCCAGACCTCTCCCGTCCAGATCCGGGCGCTGCTCAGCAGGGAGCTCCCGGTCTACGTGATCTCGCCGGGCAAGGTGTTCCGCACCGACGAGCTCGACGCCACCCACACCCCCGTCTTCCACCAGGTCGAGGGGCTGGCGATCGACGAGGGCCTGACCATGGCCCACCTCAAGGGCACCCTCGACCGGTTCGCCGAGGTCATGTTCGGCGAGGGCATCACCACCCGGTTCCGGCCCAACTACTTCCCGTTCACCGAGCCCTCCGCCGAGATGGACCTGAAGTGCTTCGTCTGCCGCGGCGCCTCAGCGGTGCCCGGCAACCCGCCCTGCCGCACCTGCAGGTCGGAGGGCTGGATCGAGTGGGGCGGCTGCGGCATGGTCAACCCGCGGGTGCTCATCGCCTGCGGCGTCGACCCCGCCCGCTACAGCGGCTTCGCCTTCGGCATGGGCGTCGAGCGCACCCTGATGTTCCGCCACAACGTCGAGGACATGCGCGACATGGTCGAGGGAGACGTCCGCTTCACCCTTCCCTTCGGAATGGAGGTCTGATGAAGGTCCCGCTTTCATGGCTGCGGGAGTACGTCGATCTCCCCGCCGTCACGGCGCACGAGATCGCCGAGAAGCTCACCGCCGCCGGGCTCAAGCTCGAGTCCGTCACCTCCTACGGCCACGACATCAAGAACGTCGTCGTGGGCGAGGTGATCTCCATCGAGACGCTGGAGGGTTTCAAGAAGCCCATCCGTCACTGCCAGGTCGAGGTGGGGGAGGCCGCGCCGCGCGAGATCGTCTGTGGCGCGACCAACTTCGAGGCCGGCGACCGCGTCCCGGTCGCGCTGCCCGGCGCCGTGCTGCCCGGCGGGTTCGAGATCGCCTCGCGCAAGACCTACGGGCGCCTGTCCGACGGCATGATCTGCTCGGAGTCCGAGCTCGGCATGGCCGAGTCGTCGCCCGGCATCCTCGTGCTGCCCGAGGGCACCCCGATCGGCGCGGACGTGGTCGAGCTGCTCGGGCTGCGTGACGACGTGATCGAGCTGGAGATCACCCCGGACATCGGCTACGCGCTCTCCATCCGGGGCGTGGCCCGCGAGGCCGCCACCGTCTTCGACTCGGCGTTCATCGACCCGGCCGACGTCTCCCCGCCCGAGGCGTCGAGCCCGTCCTACCCGGCCTCGATCGCCGACCCGTCGGCCTGCGACCGCTTCGTGCTCCGCGAGATCCGCGGGTTCGACCCGTCGGCGCCGAGCCCGCTGTGGATGCGCGCCCGGCTCTCCCGTGCCGGCGTGCGCCCGGTCTCGCTGGCCGTCGACGTCACCAACTACGTCATGCTGGAGCTCGGCCAGCCGCTGCACGCCTTCGACGCCGCCAAGCTCACCGGCGAGGTCGTGGTGCGCAGGGCCGAGCCCGGCGAGACGCTGGAGACGCTCGACCACGTGGTCCGCAAGCTCCACCCGGACGACGTCCTGATCACCGACGGGTCGGGCGCGATCTCGATGGCCGGCACCATGGGCGGCCTGCACACCGAGATCTCCGACGCCTCCACCGACATCGTGATCGAGGCGGCCCACTTCTCCGCCAGCGGCGTCGCGCGCATGTCGCGCCGGCACAACCTGGTCAGCGAGGCCTCCAAGCGCTTCGAGCGGGGTGTCGACCGGGAGCTCCCGCTGTACGCCTCCTGGCGCGCGGCCCGGCTGCTGGCCGAGCTCGGCGGCGGCACGATCCAGCCGGGCGCCACCCACGCCGAGGTGAAGGTCGAGCCGGTCCACATCGCGATCCCGAGCGGCTACCCGGGCAGGGTCGCGGGCACCGTCTACGACCGCGAGACGGTGATCCACCGCCTGGAGCAGGTCGGCTGCACGGTCGAGAGCACCACCACCGCGACCGGCCCGATGACGGACGGCACGGCCGACGGCACCGCGGCCACGGGCGCCCCGGCCTCCGCCGGGATCGCCGCGAAGCTCGCGGTCACCGGTGACGACATGCTGGCGGTCACCCCGCCCTCGTGGCGTCCCGACCTGACCGACCCGAACGACCTCGCCGAGGAGGTCATCAGGCTGGAGGGCTACGAGAACCTGCCCTCGATCCTGCCCGCCGCCCCCGCGGGCGCCGGTCTCAGCGAGGGCCAGCGCCTGCGCCGCAGGGTCGGCCGCGCCCTGGCCGCCGCGGGCTACGTCGAGATCCTCGCCTACCCGTTCAACGGGGAGCGCGACTTCGACAACCTGCAGCTGCCCGTCGACGACGTGCGCCGCCTGGCCGTACGGCTGGCCAACCCGCTCAGCGAGGACGAGCCGCTGATGCGGACGACCCTGCTGCCCGGCCTGCTCAAGACGCTGGTCCGCAACGTGGGCCGGGGCTTCGGCGACGTGGCGCTGTTCGAGGCGGGCCTGGTCTACCGGCCCTCCTCCGACGCGCCCGCCGTCGCCCCCGTGCTGGGCGTCGACCGCAGGCCGAGCCCGGAGGAGCTCGCCTCGATCGAGTCCGCGCTGCCCGCCCAGCCGCTCCGGGTCGGGGTCGTGCTGGCCGGGGAGTTCGAGCCGTCCGGCTGGTGGGGCAAGGGCCGCGTGGTCGGTTGGGCGGACGCCGTCGAGGCGGCCCGCGTGGTGGCCGCCGAGGCCGGCGTCACCCTCGACGTCCGAGCGGACCGGCACGAACCCTGGCACCCGGGCCGCTGCGCCGCGCTGTACGCTGGTGACGTGCTCGTCGGTCACGCCGGTGAGCTGCACCCGCGCGTCGTCGAGGCGTACGGCCTGCCGCCGCGCACCTGCGCGATGGAGCTGGAGCTGACCCGGTTGGAGCCGCTGACCGCCGGTCCGCCGCAGGCCCCGGCGATCTCCGCGTACCCCGTCGCGGGCCAGGACGTCGCGCTCATCGTCGACGCGGCGACCCCGGTGGCCGCCGTGGAGGCGGCGCTGCGCGAGGGCGCGGGCCCGCTGCTGGAGTCGATCCGGCTGTTCGACGTCTACACCGGCGCCCAGGTCGGCGAGGGCGGAAAGTCCCTCGCCTACTCCCTGCGCTTCCGGGCGCCCGACCGGACGCTCACCGTGGAGGAGACCACCGCGGCCCGCGACACGGCAGTGGCCCTGGCCGGGGAGCGCACCGGGGCGCGGCTGCGCGGCGTCTGACCGGTCGCGAGGGGCCCGGGGCGTGTCCCGGGCCCCTTTTCGCCGTACCGGGGCGGGATGTTCGCGTCCCGGGTGGATTCTCCTTCAGGAGGCGACGATGACGTACTCGCCGGTCGCTCGGGGCGGAGAAGAGCCCTTCCCCGGGAGGGGGCGATGAGGCATCTGCTGGTGTTCGCCGAGCGCGACGACGCCGAGGAGGTCGCCGAGACCGTGGCCGGGGAGTTTCCGGTGATCGGCGTGCCCGCGGTGGTCAGGGAGACCCTCGCGGGCGAGGACGACGCCGAGGACGCCCAGTGGCTGGTGGTGGTCGAGGACCCCTCCGGGGCACTGCCGCCGGAGGGCGTGGCCCGCCTGGAGGCGCTGGCCGAGGAGTACGACGGCTGGCGCGAGAGCGGGTGAGGCACGGCCTCGTCCGGCGGACTCCCGTGCGGAGAGGCGAAGCTCGTGACGAGCGGCGGACGTCTGGCGGTTCGGCGGGACGTCTGGGCGGTGCGGCGAAGTCCGCAGCCGACGGGGATGTCCGGGCGGTGTGGCGGAGCCTGCCCCGGGCGGCGGTGAGCGCCGCCTAGGGCCGGACCCTAGAGCCGGTCGATCCCCGTCAGGTCGATGTCGATGTCGAACGGCGCCGAGATCTTGAGTCGGTCATGGTGGATGCCGGTGAGAACGTAGGACCTGGCGACCGGGTCGAGCTCGTAGACGTAGATCGCGGGCCTTCCTGACTGGTTCTCGACCAGCCAGAAGTGCGCGATGCCCGCCTCGGCGTACAGCACCGGCTTGCGGTCGCGGTCGCGGCCCCTGGAGTCGGGGGAGATGACCTCCACGGCCAGCACGACGTCCTCGGCCCGGTAGAAGGTTTGCTCCGGGCTGTGCTCGGCGGAGGCGTGGATGACGCTTATGTCGGGTTCGGGCCGCTGGCGCGTACCCAGCACGACGCTCATCTCCCGGCGCGCTCGAAGATCTTCCGGAATGGTCCGGTGAAGACCCGCTTCCAGGAGATACATGGTGCGCGTGTGAAAAGAAGCCTGAGGACTCACGAAGACCAGGCTTCCATCGATTAACTCTGTGTGTGCAGGCAATTGCGTAATGCGATCGAGATCCTCCGCGACGAACCCTTCCGGTGGGGGGAAGGCCCAGTCGGGCAGCGAGGACTCAGTCATCTCGAGGCTCCGTACGTCGACCGTCATGCCCTCACAGTAGCAATGGGATTCCGTTCCGTGAGGATACTTGCCGGTGCCCGGTGCCCGGTGCCCGGTGCCCGGTGCCCGGTGCCCGGTGCCCGGTGCCCGGTGCCCGGTGCCCGGTGCCCGGTGCCCGGTGCCCGGTGCCCGGTGCCCGGTGCCCGGTGCCCGGTGTCAGGCGCGGGCGGCCTCCTCGCGGCGGGCGCGCTCCCTGATCGCGTGCTCGTCGATGCGGGCGTCGTAGTCGCGGAACCTCGGCAGCAGCGCGGCCATCGCGGCCACCGCGCCGACGCACAGCAGGCCGCCGGCGCCGAGGGAGAAGCGGGTCCCGCCGAGCTGGGCCATCAGGCCGGCTCTGGCGTTGCCGAGCATCGGGCCGCTGGTGTACGAGAGCAGTTCGATGCCCGCCAGGCGGCCGCGGAACTCGTCGGGGATGGTCTGGTTCCAGATGGTCGAGCGGAAGACACCGCTGATCATGTCGGCGGCCCCGGCCACGGCGAGGAAGGCGAAGATGCCCCAGACGCTGGGCATCAGCGCCGCCAGCGCCACCGCGACGCCCCACACGGCCGCCGCGACGATCACGCCGAGACCGTGCCGGTGCACGTTTTTGGTCCAGCCGGAGGTGACCGAGGCGATCAGCGAGCCGATGGCGGAGGCGGAGAAGAAGAGCCCCAGGGCCTCGGGGGCGCCCAGCTCGTCGGCGAGGAACGGATACAGGGCGGTGGAGAACGCGAAGATCATCGCGGCGATGTCGACCAGGTAGGTGCCCATCAGGTCGGGACGGCCCACGGCGTAGCGGACCCCCTCGACCAGGGACCTGATCGAGGCCGCGGGGGTGTCCTCCGGCCGCGGCTGGGCTCGGACCATCCACAGCAGGACCAGGGACACCAGGAAGGTCACCACGTTGACGCCGTACGCGACGGCGACGCCGAACCAGGCCGCGATCAGGCCGCTGAGGCCCGGGGCGACGATGGCGCCCAGGTTCCAGCGGAAGGCGCCGAGGGCGGCGGCCGCGGTCAGCTGGTCGTGCCTGACCACGCGAGGCATCAGCGACTCCAGGCTGGGCCGCTGCAGGCTGCCCAGCCCGGCCGAGAGCGCGCCGACCACGTACAGCACCCAGATCTGCGGTTTCGGCAGCAGCGCGTTGACGGTCAGGATCGTGACCGTGAGGCAGAGTCCCACCTCGGTGAGAAGAATGATCTTGCGCCGGTCGAGGGCGTCGGCGATCGCCCCGCCCCAGAGCCCGCACACCACCATCGGGACGAACTCGGCCACGCTGACCAGGCCGACCGCCAGGTAGGAGCCGGTTAGCTCCTTCATCTGCAGCGGGACCGAGACCAGCGTCAGGAAGGTGCCGAACATCGTGATGACGCCGGAGCCGAAGAGCAGCCGGAAGTCGCGCGAGTCACGAAGGGGGCTGAGATCCATCGCCAGATGGCGAAGCAGGGTTCTGATCGGTCGATCGGCGTTTTCCGGCACGAACAGCTAGTTTCGGTGGTGATCTACGCGAAGGCAAGTCGTTTTCCGGCAGGTCACCGCCGGGCCGGGCGCGGGGAAGCCGCTCTCCGTCGCCGGGCGCACGGCGACGGCGACGGGGCGGAGCGGCGTCCGGCGGGCGTCAGGGGGTCAGGGGGTTAGGGAGAACCTCCTGGCGCGGAGCGGGTGTCCAGGGGCCGGGAAACCTCCTGACGCGGGGCGGGTGTCAGCGGCTCAAGGACTTCCTGGCGCGGGGCGGGTGTCAGGAAGGGCCCAGGACCTCCTGGCGCAGACGGGTCTTGAGGATCTTGCCGCCGGGGTTGCGGGGAAGCTCCGTCTCGCGCACCCAGAACCTGACCGGGACCTTGAAGGGGGCGATCCGCTCGCGCAGGAAGGCCCGCAGCTCCTCGTCGGTCGCCGGGGACGACAGCCGGAGCACCACGCCGACCTCCTCGCCCAGCTCGTCGTGGGGGATCCCGATCACCGCGGCGTCCTCGACCGCCGGGTGCTCGAACAGGGCGGCCTCGACCTCGGCGCAGTAGACGTTCTCGCCGCCGCGGATGACCATGTCCTTGGCCCGGTCCACGATGAACACGAACCCCTCCTCGTCCACCCTGGCCAGGTCACCGGTGTGCAGCCAGCCGCCGACGAAGGTCTCCGCGGTGGCCTCCGGCCGGTTCCAGTAGCCCAGGATGACGTTCGGGCCGCGCAGGCAGAGCTCGCCGACCGTGCCGACCGGTAGTTCGCCGCCGACGGGGTCGGTGATCCTCACCTCGACCACGGCCATCGGCAGGCCGATGCTGTCGGGCTTGGCCAGGTAGTCGGCTCCGGCGTTGCCGATGGCGAGCGCGGTGGTCTCGGTCATGCCGTAGCCGTTGGAGGGGGCGCGGTTGGGCAGCTGCTCGGTGATGCGCTCCAGCAGCTTCGGAGGGGCGGGGGCACCGCCGTACCCGAGACCGCTGAGGCTGGAGATGTCGTACTTGTTCAGGTCGGGATGCGACAGGAGCTGCCACACGTTGGTGGGCACGCCGGTGAGCCCGGTGATCCTCTCGCGTTCGATCAGCTCCAGTGCGCGGTCCGGGTCCCACTTGTGCATCAGCACCAGGCCGCCCCCGGTGAACATGGTGGTGGTCATCACCGCGAAGCAACCGGTGACGTGGAAGAGCGGTACGGTGAGCAGGGTGACCCGCCGCTGTCCGGCCGCCTCGCCCGGGTCCCTGCCCGCCTTGATCACGCTGCGGTACAGGCTGTAGGCGACGGTCATCGGCGACTGCCCGAGGTTGCGGTGGCTGCCGAGCGCGCCCTTGGGGCGGCCCGTGGTGCCGGAGGTGTAGAAGATCGTCGCCGGGTCCTCGGGGGAGAGTTCGACCGGCGGCAGTGTCGCGCCCGCCTCCACCTCGCCCATCACGTCCTCGAAGGAGCGGGCGCCCTCGGGCGCCTCGCCGCGGGTCACGATCAGCGCCGGGCCCGATCCGGTGAGCCCGGACGCCCGCTCGCCGTCGGCGATCAGCACCTTGGCCCCGGAGTCCGACAGCCCGTACTCCAGCTCCTGCGGCGTCCACCACGCGTTGAGCGGCACGGCTATCGCCCCGGCGGCCAGTGTGGCGGAGAAGGCGATCACCCACTCGGGGTAGTTGCGCATGGCGATGGCCACCCGGTCGCCCTTGACCACGCCGTACTCGTCCACCAGGCGTCGCGCGAGCGTGGCGGCCCGCCGGAAGTGCTCCTCGTAGGTGAGGTGCTCGTCCTCGTACGTCAGGAAGACCTTGTCGCCGTGGAACCTGCTCGTCTCAAGGAGTGCCCGGAAGTCGCGGGGCGCGTGCTTCCAGGTTTTGACGGTCCCGCCGTGGCTGAGGACCTCTTCCGTCTCGAAAAGCTGCCCTGCGCCGGTGAGCTGGGCCCGAACCTGGTCGTGGGTGACAGTCATGCGTTCGTACTCCCGGAGGCTGAGGGACCGGAAACGTTACGATACCGACCGGTAGGTATGTGCAACAGTGCCGAAACACGCCCGATGACCTCGTGCCCGCGTTCACCGGCCGTGAAGCGCGATTTTCGCGGTGTTTCCAGCCGAGTGCGGCGTTTCTGAGCGTTGGAGCCCTCTGTCGTATCGGCTTGCATGGCAATCCTCCAAGATGCATAATCTTTCTAGTAAGTCCATGAGTAGCAATGCATGAACATGCAGACATCGGGGGGACGGATGAGAGCGGCGATCGCGGGTGCCAGCGGCTACGCCGGAGGTGAGCTCCTGCGCCTGCTGCTGTCCCACCCCGGCATCGAGATCGGCGCGCTGACGGCGGCCTCGAGCGCGGGCACCGCCCTCGGCGCCCACCAGCCACACCTGGCCCCGCTGGCCGACAGGGTCCTGCTGGAGACCACCCCCGAGACCCTCGGCGGCCACGATCTCGTCTTCCTCGCCCTGCCGCACGGGCAGTCGGCCGCCGTCGCCGAGCGGCTCGGCGACGGCACTCTCGTGGTCGACTGCGGCGCCGACTTCCGGCTCGCCGACCCCGCCGCCTGGGAGCACTTCTACGGCGGCGTCCACGCGGGCACCTGGCCGTACGGGCTGCCCGAGCTGCCGGGGCGGCGCGAGGAGCTGCGCGCCACCCGGAGGATCGCCGTGCCGGGGTGCTACCCGACGGCCGTCACCCTGGCCATGTTCCCCGCCTTCGCCGCCGGTCTCGTCGAGCCCGACGTGGTGGTGGTCGCCGCCAGCGGCACCAGCGGGGCGGGCAGGACGCCCAAGCCGAACCTCCTGGGCAGCGAGGTGATGGGCTCCGCCAGCGCGTACGGCGTCGGCGGCGTCCACCGGCACACCCCGGAGATGGAGCAGAACCTCTCCCCGCTGGCGGGCGAGCCGGTCACCGTCTCCTTCACCCCCGTGCTGGTGCCGATGAGCCGCGGCATCCTCGCCACCTGCACCGCCCCCGCCAGACCCGGCCTCACCCCGGCGGTTCTGCGCGAGGCCTACGAGGTCGCCACCAAGGACGAGCCGTTCCTGCGGCTGCTCCCCGAGGGCCAGTGGCCCGCGACCTCGATGACCCTCGGCGCCAACACCGCCGCCCTCCAGGTCGTCCTGGACGAGCGCGCGGGCCGCGTCGTCGCCGTCGTCGCCATCGACAACCTCACCAAGGGCACGGCCGGAGGCGCGATCCAGAGCGCCAACCTCGCCCTCGGCCTGCCGGAAGAGCTCGGCCTTCCTCTCAACGGAGTCGCCCCATGAGCGTGACCGCCCCTCTCGGCTTCCGCGCGTCGGGTGTCGACGCCGGGATCAAGTCCGGCGTCGACCGCGACTTCGCACTGGTCGTCAACGACGGCCCCTCGCGCGCCGCCGCCGGGGTCTTCACCGCCAACCGGGTGAAGGCCGCACCGGTCCTGTGGTCCGCGCAGGTGCTGGCCGGCGGCCGGGTCCACGCCGTCGTCCTCAACTCCGGCGGCGCCAACGCCTGCACCGGGCCGCTCGGCTTCCAGGACACCCACGCCACCGCGGAGAAGGTCGCCGCGGCACTGGGCGACTCGGCCGGGGAGGTCGCGGTCTGCTCCACCGGCCTGATCGGTGAGCGGCTGCCGATGGACCCGCTGCTGGCCGGGGTCGACCTCGCGGTCTCCCAGCTCGCCAGGGACGGCGGCCTGGCCGCCGCCGACGCCATCCGCACCACCGACACCGTCTCGAAGATCTCCTTCAGGAAGGGCGCGGGCGGCTACATGGTCGGCGGCATGGCCAAGGGCGCGGGCATGCTCGCCCCCGGCCTCGCCACCATGCTGTCGGTGATCACCACCGATGCCGACCTGCCCGCCGAGCGGCTCGACGAGGTGCTCCGCAAGGTGACCCGGGTCACCTTCGACCGGCTCGACGCCGACGGCTGCATGTCCACCAACGACACCGTGCTGCTGCTGGCCAGCGGCGCCTCGGGAGTCGTCCCCGGCCTCGCCGAGTTCGAGCAGGTCCTCCTCGCGGTCTGCGCCGACCTCGCCCGCCAGCTGCTGATGGACGCCGAGGGCGCCTCCAAGGCGATCGCCATCGAGGTCGTCGGCGCCGCCTCCGAGGACGACGCGGTCACCGTCGGCCGTGCCGTCTCCCGCTCTAATCTCCTCAAGTGCGCCATCTACGGCGAGGACCCCAACTGGGGCCGGGTGCTCTCGGCCGTCGGCACCACCGACGCCGTCTTCGAACCCGACCGGCTCAACGTGGCCATCAACGGCATCTGGATCTGCAGGGGCGGCGCCGCGGGCGACGACCGCTCCAAGGTCGACCTCACCCCGCGCGAGGTGACGATCACCGTCGACCTGTCGGCCGGGCCGCACTCGGCGACGATCCACACCACCGACCTCACCGCGGCGTACGTCCACGAGAACTCGGCGTACTCCACATGAGGCGCGCCGAGGCCCTGACGAAGGCCGCCACGCTGATCGAGGCGCTGCCCTGGCTCGCGAGCTTCCACGGCACGACCGTCGTCATCAAGTACGGCGGCAACGCGATGACCGAGGAGCACCTGCGCGAGAAGTTCGCCGCCGACGTCGTCTTCCTGCGCTACGCCGGGCTCAGGCCCGTGATCGTGCACGGGGGAGGACCGCAGATCAACGCCCAGCTCGACCTGCTCGGCATCGAGTCCACCTTCACCGCCGGCCTGCGGGTCACCACCCCCGAGGCCATGCGGGTCGTCAGGATGGTCCTCGTCGGCCAGGTCAACCGCGACGTGGTCGGCCTGATCAACCGGCACGGGCCGTTCGCGATCGGCATGTCCGGCGAGGACGCCCACCTGTTCACCGCCGTGCGCAAGCACGCCGTCGTCGACGGCGTCGGCGTCGACATCGGCCAGGTCGGCGACATCGTCAGGGTCGAGGCCGGAGTCGTGCGGGCGCTGCTGGACGACGGGCGGATCCCGGTGATCTCCTCGGTCGCGCGCAGCGACGACGGCACCGTCTACAACGTCAACGCCGACACCGCCGCCGCCGCGCTCGCCGTGGCGCTCCAGGCGTCCAAGCTGATCGTCCTGACCGACGTCGAGGGCCTGTACCGCGACTGGCGTCCCGGCGCCGACGAGAACGAGATCATCGAGCAACTGTCCGCCACCGAGCTGGAGAAGCTCCTGCCGGGCCTGTCCAGCGGCATGATCCCCAAGATGGAGGCGTGCCTGACCGCCGTCCAGGGCGGCGTGCCACGGGCCCACGTGCTCGACGGCAGGGTGCCCCACTCGGTGCTGCTGGAGATCTTCACCGACGAGGGCATAGGAACCATGGTGCTGCCGGACGCCCCAGAGGCGGCGGCCACACCGGAGCCGGTCAGGCGGCGGCCCGCGGCCCCCGCCCAGCTGAAGGGGAACGACCAGTGAGCCCGCAGGAAAGTCCCGCAGGAGAGGCGCTCGCCAGACGCTTCGAGGCCGCCTTCATGCCCAACTACGGCGTGCCCCCGGTGGCACTGGCCCGAGGCGAGGGCACGAGGGTCTGGGACGTCGACGGCCGCGAGTATCTCGACCTGATCGGCGGCATCGCGGTCAGTTCGCTCGGCCACGCCCACCCCGCCCTGGTGGAGGCCGTCTCCCGGCAGGTCGCCACGCTCGCCCACACCAGCAACCTCTTCCTGCACGAGCCCGAGGTGCTGCTCGCCGAGCGCCTGCTCGGCCTGCTCGGAGCCCCGGCCAAGGTGTTCTTCACCAATTCGGGAACCGAGGCCAACGAGGCCGCGCTGAAGCTCTCCCTCAAGTACGGCAGGTCGAACGGCCGCACCTACTTCGTGGCCGCGGAGAACGCCTTCCACGGCCGCACCCTCGGCGCGCTCGCCCTGACCGGCAAGCGCTCCATCCGCGACCAGTTCGGCCCGTTCCCGATCGACGTCCGCTTCGTCCCCTACGGCGACGCCGACGCGCTCAAGAGCGCGGTCACCGGCGAGTGCGCCGCCGTCTTCCTCGAACCCACCCAGGGAGAGGCGGGGGTCGTGCCCCCGCCCGAGGGCTACTTCACGGCCGCCAGGGAGATCTGCGACGCCACCGGCGCGCTGCTGGTCGCCGACGAGATCCAGTCGGCGATCGGCCGCACCGGGCACTGGTTCGCCCACCAGCACGAGGGCATCCTGCCCGACGTGCTCACCCTGGCCAAGGGCCTCGGCGGCGGCATGCCGATCGGCGCCTGCGTCGGCTTCGGCGCGGCGGCCACCGTCTTCGCCCAGGGCGACCACGGGTCCACCTTCGGCGGAAACCCCGTCTCGGCCGCCGCCGCGCTCGCCGTACTCGACACCATCGACGGGGACGGCCTGCTGGAGCACGTCCGTACCGTCGGCGCCGAACTCGCCGAGGGCATCGCCGCGATCGACCACCCGCTGCTCGCCGGCGTCCGCGGCCGGGGCCTGTGGCGGGCCGTCGTGCTGACCGCCGACCGCTCCGCCCAGGTCCAGGCCGCCGCCCAGCGCGCGGGCTTCCTGGTCAACGCCCTCCAGCCCGACGCGGTACGGCTAGCGCCCCCGCTGGTGATCACCTCCGCCCAGGTCGCGGCCTTCGTGGCCGCGCTCCCCGCGATCCTCGACGAGGCCGCAGATGCCCAGTAACCCCGCCGGACAGGCGCACGTCAGGCACTTCCTGAGGGACGACGACCTCTCGCCCGCGGAGCAGGCCCAGGTGCTCGACCTGGCCGAGGCCGTGAAGAAGGACCGCTACGGCTACCGCCCCTTCGAGGGGCCGCAGACCGTCGCCGTCCTGTTCGACAAGCACTCCACCCGCACCCGCGTCTCCTTCGCGGTCGGCATCGGCGAGCTCGGCGGCCTCCCCCTCATCCTCGACGCCGGATCCTCCCAGATGGGCCGCGGCGAGTCGATCGAGGACACTGCCCGGGTCCTGGAGCGCCAGGTGGGTGCCATCGTGTGGCGCACCTCGGGCCAGGAGAGGATCGAGGCCATGGCCTCGGCATCCTCGGTGCCGGTGGTCAACGCCCTCACCGACGAGTTCCACCCCTGCCAGATCCTCGCCGACCTGCAGACCGTCAGGGAGCACTTCGGCAGGACGGCGGGGCTCACCCTGGCCTACTTCGGCGACGGGGCCAACAACATGGCCCACTCCTACCTGCTCGGCGGGGCCGTCGCCGGCATGCACGTCCGGGTCGCCGCTCCCGCCGGATACCGGCCCGACCCGGAGATCCTGCGGCGGGCCGGCGAGGTCGCCGCGGGGACCGGCGGGTCGGTCGCCGTCCTCGCCGACCCGGCCGAGGCCGCCGCAGGCGCGGACGTGATCGCCACCGACACCTGGGTCTCCATGGGCCAGGAGGGCAAGGAGCAGCGGATCGCCGACCTGATGCCGTACCAGGTCAACGCCGCGCTGGTGAGCCGGGCGGCCCCCGGCGCCGTCGTCCTGCACTGCCTGCCCGCCTACCGCGACCTGGAGATCTCCGCCGAGGTCCTCGACGGCCCGCGGAGCCTGGTGTGGGACCAGGCGGAGAACCGGCTGCACGCCCAGAAGGCCCTGCTGCACTGGCTGGTCTCGGTGGCGGGCCGGGACGCGTCCTCGGACGACGGCCCGGTGGGGGGCGGACCCGTGAGCGCCGACACGCCCGGAGGCGGGTGATCCGCATGACGATCCCGATGACCAAGGTCGCCCGCCAGGCACGGATCGCCGACCTGCTGCAGCGGCAGCCGGTCAGATCCCAGCCCGAGCTGGCCAAGCTCCTGCTGGAGAGCGGGGTCGAGGTCACCCAGGCCACCCTCTCCCGCGACCTGGACGAACTCGGCGCGCTCAAACTGCGTGCCGAGGACGGCTCCCTGGTCTACGCCCTGCCGGGCGAGGGCGGCGGCCGGATAAGGCTCGCCAGGCTCGGTACCGGCGAGTCCCCTGCCGCCAGGCTCGGCAGGCTCGCGGAGGAGTTCCTCGTCTCCGCAGAGGCCTCCGCCAACCTGGTCATCGTCCGTACGCCGCCGGGCGCCGCGCAGTTCCTCGCCTCCGCCATCGACCACGCCGACTGGGAGTCCATCCTCGGCACGGTCGCGGGGGACGACACGATCCTCGTCATCAGCCGCGATCCGATGGGCGGGGCAGCTGTCGCCGAGGGGCTGCTCCGGCACGCCGATCGACGTATCTAGCCTGCTCAGGTGGGCTGTCCATGGCAGCATCTGACACCTGTGACCAATAAAGATCTTGGAGATACCCATCATGACCGACCGGGTCGTACTCGCATTCTCCGGAGGCCTCGACACCTCCGTCGCCATTCCCTTCCTCGCCGAGAAGACCGGTGCCGAGGTCGTCGCGGTCGCCGTCGACGTCGGCCAGGGCGGTGAGGACATGGAGGCCATCCGCAAGCGCGCCATCGACTGCGGCGCCGTGGAATCCGTCGTTGTGGACGCCCGCGAGGAGTTCGCCACCGACTTCTGCGTGCCCGCGCTGCAGGCCAACGCCCTCTACATGGACCGCTACCCGCTGGTCTCCGCCCTGTCGCGGCCGCTGATCGTCAAGCACCTGGCCGCGGCGGCCAAGGAGTTCGGCGGCACCCACGTCTCGCACGGCTGCACCGGCAAGGGCAACGACCAGGTCCGGTTCGAGGCCGGTCTGGCCGCCCTGTACCCCGAGCTCAAGGTCATCGCCCCCGCCCGCGACTACGCGTGGACCCGGGACAAGGCGATCGCCTACGCCGAGGAGAAGAACCTGCCGATCGAGACCACCAAGAAGAACCCGTACTCCATCGACCAGAACATCTGGGGCAGGGCCGTCGAGACCGGCTTCCTCGAGGACATCTGGAACGGCCCGATCGAGGACGTCTACGCCTACACCGCCGACCCGGCGCAGCCGCGCGACGCGGACGAGGTCATCATCAGCTTCGTCAAGGGCGTCCCCGTGGCGCTGGACGGGCGGCACCTCACCCCGTTCCAGGTCATCGAGGAGCTCAACCGCCGCGCGGGCGCCCAGGGCGTCGGCCGCCTCGACATGGTCGAGGACCGGCTCGTCGGCATCAAGTCCCGCGAGGTCTACGAGGCGCCGGGCGCCATCGCCCTGATCACCGCCCATATGGAGCTGGAGAGCGTCACCGTCGAGCGCGACCTCGCCCGCTTCAAGCGGTCGGTGGACCAGCGCTGGGGCGAGCTCGTCTACGACGGCCTCTGGTTCTCCCCGCTCAAGAAGGCTCTCGACACCTTCGTCGCCGAGGTTCAGGAGCACGTCACCGGTGAGATCCGGATGACCCTGCACGGCGGCCGGGCCACCGTCACCGGGCGCCGCTCCGAGGCATCGCTGTACGACTTCAACCTCGCCACCTACGACACCGGCGACACCTTCGACCAGTCCCTGGCCAAGGGCTTCGTCGAGCTGTGGGGCCTGCCCTCCAAGATTGCCTCTGCCCGGGACGCCCGGCTGGTCTGATTGGGCTAAGGTCGCGGATTGAATGGGGAGGGAGAACAACGGTGACTGATGGTGGCAAGCCCATGCGGCTCTGGGGCGGCCGGTTCGAAGGAGGTCCGGCCGACGCGCTGACCAGGCTCTCGGTGAGCGTGCACTTCGACTGGCGGCTGGTGCCGTACGACCTGCTGGCCTCGCGCGCGCACGCCAGGGTGCTGCACCGCGCGAACCTGCTGAGCGACGACGAGCTGACGCGCATGATCGGCGCCCTGGACGATCTGGAGCGCGCCTGCAAGGCGGGCGAGTTCCGGCCGACCGTCGCCGACGAGGACGTCCACACCGCGCTGGAGCGCGGCCTGCTGGAACGCCTCGGCACGCTCGGCGGCAAGCTCCGTGCCGGTCGCAGCCGCAACGACCAGGTCGCCACGGACCTGCGGCTCTACCTGCGCGACCACGTCAGGCACATCGTGTCCCGGCTGGTGGAGCTGGAGACCGCGCTGATGAGCCAGGCCGAGGAGCACGCCGAGACGGCGGCCCCCGGCATGACCCACCTGCAGCACGCGCAGCCGGTGTCCTTCGGCCACCAGCTCCTGGCGCACGTGCACGCCTTCGCCCGCGACATCGATCGCCTGCGCGACTGGGACAGGCGCGCGGCCGTCTCCCCGCTGGGCGCGGGGGCGCTGGCCGGATCCTCCCTGCCGCTCGACCCGCAGGCCGTGGCCAGGGAGCTCGGCTTCGACTCCGCCGCGCCCAACTCGATGGACGCCGTCGCCGACCGCGACTTCGCCGCCGAGTTCCTGTTCGACGCGGCGATGATCGGCGTGCACCTGTCGCGGCTGGGCGAGGAGATCGTCCTGTGGGCCTCGCAGGAGTTCCGCTGGATCGAGATGGACGACGCCTACTCCACCGGCTCGTCGATCATGCCGCAGAAGAAGAACCCCGACGTGGCCGAGCTCGCCCGGGGCAAGAGCGGTCGTCTCATCGGCAACCTCATGGCGCTGCTGACGACGCTCAAGGGCCTGCCGCTGACCTACAACCGTGACCTGCAGGAGGACAAGGAGCCGGTCTTCGACTCCGTCGACAGCCTGCTGCTCGTCCTTCCCGCGATGGCGGGGCTCGTCGCGACCATGCGCGTCAACACCGCCAAGCTGGAGGCCTCGGCCCCCGACGGGTTCGCGCTCGCCACCGACCTGGCCGAGCTGCTGGTCCGCAGGGGCGTCGCCTTCCGCGAGGCCCACGAGGCGGTCGGGCACCTGGTCGTCTGGTGCCAGGTCAACGACAAGGACTTCGGCGATCTCACCGACGAGGAACTGGCCAAGGTCTCGCCGCACTTCACACCCGACTCCCGCGAGGTCCTCTCGGTGCCCGGTGCCCTGGCGGCCCGCAAGGCGCACGGCGGTACGGCACCCGACCGGGTCCGTGACCAGCTCATCGCGCTGCGTGAGATCGTCGACGCCCAGGCCGCCTGGGCGAGCGGAAGCTGACGCGCGGCGATGGCCGCTGACGAGCACGGCGGGCGACCGCCCGCCGCGTCCACGCCACTGGCCCGCGACTTCTTCGACCGGCCCGCTCACGAGGTCGCCCCCGACCTGCTGGGAAGGGTGCTCGTACACGGGCCGGTCGAGTTGCGTCTCACCGAGGTCGAGGCGTACGGGGTGCCGGGCGAGGACCCCGCGTCGCACACCTACCGGGGCCGGACGCCGCGCAACGCGGTGATGTTCGGCCCACCGGGTCACCTGTACGTCTACTTCACGTACGGTATGCATTTCTGCGCCAACCTCACGTGCCTTCCCGAGGGAGTCGGCTCCGGCGTGCTGCTGCGGGCCGGAGAGGTGATCTCCGGTGTCGAGACCGCCCTGGCCCGCCGGGGCGCGGGAAGCGCCCGTCCCGTCAGGGAGGTCGATCTCGCCAGGGGGCCGGCACGACTGGCGGTGGCGCTCGGACTCACCCGCGAGCACAACGGGCTCGACGCCTGCGCGCCCGGATCACTCTCCGTGGTCGAGGGCGAGCCGGCCAAGCCGTCGTCCGTCCTGTCGGGGCCGCGCACCGGGGTCTCGTCGGGCAGGGAGACGCCGTGGCGCTTCTGGATCGACGGTGAGCCCACGGTCTCTCCCTACCGGCCGCACGTCCCGCGCCGCCGGTAGGGTCGACGGTGTCTTCCCAACGGGCACGTCCTGCGCCGCTGCCAGACCGACGGCGTCTCCCCACCGGGTACGTCCCGCGCGGCCGGTAGCTTCCCACCGGGTACGTCCCGCGCGGCCGGTAGACAGACGGTGTCTCCCTGCCGAGCACGGTCTGCGCCGCCTGGTAGATCGACGGTGAGCCCAGGGTCTTTCCCCCGCCGGGCCGCACGTCCCGCGCCACGGTAGATCGTGTGTGCTCCCTCCTCGCCCGCTCTCGCGCCTTCTCGCGCAGGTCGCCTCGCGCGAGAGGAGGGTTTCGAGTGGCGCGACGGTGCCGTGATCGGGCAGGGTGTACGAGAGCGCTAAATGTCCCTTCGAGCATTGGAAAGCAAGGATCGTGACCGACATTCTGGATGACCTCGCCTGGCGCGGCCTGATCGCGCAGTCCACCGACATCGACGCCCTGCGCGCGGCGATGGCCGAGGGTCCGATCACGGTCTATTGCGGCTTCGACCCGACCGCCCCCTCCCTGCACGTCGGCAACCTGGTCCCGCTGCTGACCCTCACCCGCATCCAGCGGGCGGGCCACCGGGCCATCGGTCTGGTGGGCGGCGCGACGGGTCTGATCGGCGATCCCAGCGGCCGGAGCACCGAGCGCTCGCTCAACTCCTCCGACGTCGTGGCCGAATGGGTGGCGCGGATCCGCGTCCAGGTGGAGAAGTTCCTCGACTTTTCGGACGAGAAGGCCGGGATCCTCGTCAGCAACCTCGACTGGACGGAGGGCATGACCGCGATCGACTTCCTGCGCGACGTCGGCAAGCACTTCCCGGTCAACCGGATGCTCGCCCGAGAGTCGGTCTCGGCCCGGCTGGGCGGGGAAGGGCTCAGCTACACCGAGTTCAGCTACCAGATCCTGCAGGCCAACGACTACCTGGAGTTGAACAGGCGCCACGGCTGCACGCTCCAGATCGGCGGCAGCGACCAGTGGGGCAACATCACCGCGGGAACCGACCTCATCCGCCGGGTGACGGGCGGCCATGTTCACGCCCTCACCGTGCCGCTGATCACCAAGGCCGACGGGACCAAGTTCGGCAAGACGGCCGGCGGCGCGGTCTGGCTCAACCCGGAGATGACCTCCCCGTACGCGTTCTACCAGTTCTGGCTGAACGCGGACGACCGTGACGTGGTGAAGTTCCTCAAGATCTACAGCTTCCGGTCCCGCGAGGAGATCGAGGGGCTGGAGAAGGCCGCCGCCGACCGGCCCGCCGGGCGCGAGGCGCAGCGGGCGCTCGCCGAGGAGTTCACCACGCTGCTGCACGGCGCCGACGAGTGCGCGGCGGTGATCGCCGCCTCGGCGGCCCTGTTCGGCCAGGGTTCCCTGGAGGAACTGCCCGCGCGCACGCTGGGGGAGGCCCTCGCCGAGGTGCCGCGCGCGGAGGTGCCCGCCCTGGGGGCCTCCTTCGTCGACCTGTTCGCCGAGAGTGGCCTGGTCAAGTCGAAGTCGGAGGCGCGCCGCGCGGTGAAGGAGGGTGGCGCCTACCTCAACAACGTCAAGGTCACCGACGAGACGTACGTGCCGTCTGCCGATGATCTGCTCCATGGACGCTTCCTGGTGCTGCGCCGTGGCAAGCGTTCCGTCGGCGGTGTCGAGGTCGTCGCGAGCTGATCCTGCCCCTGTTTCGGGGGGTGCGTGGTCCCCGTGGTCTCTCGCGTTGTTCCGATCTTCCTCGTTGACCTGGCCCTTTGGTCAGGTCAACGCGGTGATTGCCGGTGACTGACGCTCCGGCTCCGGCCGGGGCGTCAGTCGTTTCACCGCGTAACATTCCGGTAGCGAACGTTCCTGGTTTTCTTAAGGAACTGCCCTGACCTGCGGTTTTGTCGGGTGTGGCTGATTTGACGATGTTCCGAAGGGCGCATAATCTTTGCAATGCCCCGGAGCGAGCCGGACGCCGATCGGCGGACGGGCCCAGGGCCACTCCACCTGAACGAACCTGAGCGTTCGGATCCCACGCAGGTCGCCGGAAAACCGGTTGATTCGCTGTGGCCCGGATGTCACGGTAGGTTCAGAGGGTCGCCTCGGAAGCGAGGCGCTGGAAATCCTAGCAAGTTTGCAGGTTTTGTGACAAACAGCTGATAGCTAGCAATTTGACACAATCTTAACAGGCTTGTAAGGTTGAAATACGAAATGGAACGCCCCGGAGTTCTGGTCGGCCGGTTGGTCGGGTCAGGGTGATGGTGTACGCGTCCGTTTCTTGAGAACTCAACAGTGTGTTAAAAGCCAGTGCATGAAGCACAACCCCGTCCTACCACTCTTTTCGGGTGGGGGATGGATTCCTTTGGTTGATTACATCCACCATGTGTGGTGGGTGCTTTCAGCTGGGTAAGGACTGTTCAGACATTGTTTGGAGAGTTTGATCCTGGCTCAGGACGAACGCTGGCGGCGTGCTTAACACATGCAAGTCGAGCGGAAAGGCCCTTCGGGGTACTCGAGCGGCGAACGGGTGAGTAACACGTGAGTAACCTGCCCCTGACTCTGGGATAAGCCCGGGAAACTGGGTCTAATACCGGATATGACACATGACGGCATCGTTGGTGTGTGGAAAGTTTTTCGGTTGGGGATGGACTCGCGGCCTATCAGCTTGTTGGTGGGGTAATGGCCTACCAAGGCGACGACGGGTAGCCGGCCTGAGAGGGCGACCGGCCACACTGGGACTGAGACACGGCCCAGACTCCTACGGGAGGCAGCAGTGGGGAATATTGCGCAATGGGCGAAAGCCTGACGCAGCGACGCCGCGTGGGGGATGACGGCCTTCGGGTTGTAAACCTCTTTCAGCAGGGACGAAGTTGACGTGTACCTGCAGAAGAAGCGCCGGCTAACTACGTGCCAGCAGCCGCGGTAATACGTAGGGCGCAAGCGTTGTCCGGAATTATTGGGCGTAAAGAGCTCGTAGGTGGCTTGTCACGTCGGGTGTGAAAGCTTGGGGCTTAACTCCAGGTCTGCATTCGATACGGGCTGGCTAGAGGTAGGTAGGGGAGAACGGAATTCCTGGTGTAGCGGTGAAATGCGCAGATATCAGGAGGAACACCGGTGGCGAAGGCGGTTCTCTGGGCCTTACCTGACGCTGAGGAGCGAAAGCGTGGGGAGCGAACAGGATTAGATACCCTGGTAGTCCACGCTGTAAACGTTGGGCGCTAGGTGTGGGGACCTTCCACGGTTTCCGCGCCGTAGCTAACGCATTAAGCGCCCCGCCTGGGGAGTACGGCCGCAAGGCTAAAACTCAAAGGAATTGACGGGGGCCCGCACAAGCGGCGGAGCATGTTGCTTAATTCGACGCAACGCGAAGAACCTTACCAAGGCTTGACATCGCCCGGAAACACTCAGAGATGGGTGCCTCTTCGGACTGGGTGACAGGTGGTGCATGGCTGTCGTCAGCTCGTGTCGTGAGATGTTGGGTTAAGTCCCGCAACGAGCGCAACCCTTGTTCAATGTTGCCAGCACGCTCCTTCGGGGGTGGTGGGGACTCATTGGAGACTGCCGGGGTCAACTCGGAGGAAGGTGGGGATGACGTCAAGTCATCATGCCCCTTATGTCTTGGGCTGCAAACATGCTACAATGGCCGGTACAGAGGGTTGCGATACCGCAAGGTGGAGCGAATCCCTAAAAGCCGGTCTCAGTTCGGATTGGGGTCTGCAACTCGACCCCATGAAGTCGGAGTCGCTAGTAATCGCAGATCAGCAACGCTGCGGTGAATACGTTCCCGGGCCTTGTACACACCGCCCGTCACGTCACGAAAGTCGGCAACACCCGAAGCCCGTGGCCCAACCAGCTTGTCTGGGGGGAGCGGTCGAAGGTGGGGCTGGCGATTGGGACGAAGTCGTAACAAGGTAGCCGTACCGGAAGGTGCGGCTGGATCACCTCCTTTCTAAGGAGCACCGGCTTCCATGGCGCAAGCTGTGGGGGTCTACGCCGTGTTCGTGAGCGAACGTCTCACGCTCGGCACGCTCATTAGTGGAGCATTGGCTACTCAACCGGGCCTGACGGCCGGGACCGCTAGTACCGCCCTCCTTGGAGGGAGTGGGAACGGGGTGCCGCGCGGGTGGGACTGGTTGAACACACTGTTGGGTCCTGAGGAAACGGACCATGTTCGGGGCTGCTGCCGGTTGGTGGTGGCCCTGGTGCCTGCCCCGGGTTCGGGGTGGGTGTCTGTTTTGCCTCGTGCGGGGCCGACCTCCTGTCAGACCAGTTCACAGCTGCGCATGTTTTGTGTGTGGTGGTGGGTGTTGGTGGCGGGTGTGGTTTGGTCGCTGTTTGTTGTTTGAGATTTGCATAGTGGACGCGAGCATCTTTGTGGCCAAGTTTTTTAGGGCACACGGTGGATGCCTTGGCATCAGGAGCCGATGAAGGACGTGGGAGGCTGCGTTAAGCCCCGGGGAGTCGCCAACCAGACTTTGATCCGGGGATGTCCGAATGGGGAAACCTAGCACCAGTCATGTGGTGTTGCCTCCGCCTGAATGTATAGGGCGGTTGGTGGTAACGCGGGGAAGTGAAACATCTCAGTACCCGTAGGAAGAGAAAACAATTTAGTGATTCCGTGAGTAGTGGTGAGCGAAAGCGGATCAGGCTAAACCGTAGGCGTGTGATAGCCGGCAGGCGTTGCGTTTGCGGGGTTGTGGGACCCTCTGGGAGGAGCTGCCGTTTCTCCAGACAGTTAGAAATCCTTCCGATAGTCGAAGCTTCTGGGAAGTTGCGCCGTAGACCGTGAGAGTCGGGTAGGCGAAATTGGTTGGACTGTTTGAGGGGATCCCAAGTAGCACGGGGCCCGAGAAATCCTGTGTGAATCTGCCAGGACCACCTGGTAAGCCTAAATACTCCCTGATGACCGATAGTGAACAAGTACCGTGAGGGAAAGGTGAAAAGCGCCCCGGTGAGGGGTCGTGAAATAGTACCTGAAACCGTGTGCCTACAAGCCGTAGGAGCGTAAACGAGGTTCGCCTTGTTTGTGATGTGACTGCGTGCCTTTTGAAGAATGAGCCTGCGAGTTATGGTGTGTGGCGAGGTTAACCCGTGTGGGGGAGCCGTAGCGAAAGCGAGTCTGAATAGGGCGTTTGAGTCGCATGCTGTAGACCCGAAGCGGAGTGATCTAGGCATGGGCAGGTTGAAGCGCGGGTAAGACCGCGTGGAGGACCGAACCCACCAGGGTTGAAAACCTGGGGGATGACCTGTGTTTAGGGGTGAAAGGCCAATCAAACTCCGTGATAGCTGGTTCTCCCCGAAATGCATTTAGGTGCAGCGTTACGTGTTTCTTGCCGGAGGTAGAGCACTGGATGGCTAATGGGCCCGACAAGGTTACTGACGTCAGCCAAACTCCGAATGCCGGTAAGTGAGAGCGTAGCAGTGAGACTGCGGGGGATAAGCTCCGTAGTCGAGAGGGAAACAGCCCAGACCACCGACTAAGGCCCCTAAGCGTGTGCTAAGTGGGAAAGGATGTGGAGTCGCAGTGACAACCAGGAGGTTGGCTTAGAAGCAGCCACCCTTGAAAGAGTGCGTAATAGCTCACTGGTCAAGTGATTCTGCGCCGACAATGTAGCGGGGCTCAAGTACACCGCCGAAGTCGTGGCATTCACACATGTACCGAGCCTTTGTGGTTTAGGTGTGTGGATGGGTAGGGGAGCGTCGTGCGGCCGGGGAAGCAGCGGAGTGATCCAGCTGTGGAGGCTGTGCGAGTGAGAATGCAGGCATGAGTAGCGAATCAGAAGTGAGAAACTTCTGCGCCGGATGACCAAGGGTTCCTGGGGCAGGCTAATCCGCCCAGGGTAAGTCGGGACCTAAGGCGAGGCCGACAGGCGTAGTCGATGGACAACGGGTTGATATTCCCGTACCCGCTACGATGCGCCAATACTGAATCCAGTGATACTAAGGGTCCTTAAGTCCCTAACGCCCTTCGGGGTGTGGGTGAGACTGAACGCCTGGCCTGAACTGGTAGTAGGTAAGCGATGGGGTGACGCAGGAAGGTAGCCCAGCCCAGGCGATGGTAGTCCTGGGGTAAGCATGTAGGGAGAACCGTAGGTAAATCCGCGGTTCATGTATCCTGAGATGTGATGCCGAGCCGATTGTGGCGAAGTGGGTGATCCTATGCTGCCGAGAAAAGCCTCTAGTGAGTGTCGTGGCGGCCCGTACCCTAAACCGACTCAGGTGGTCAGGTAGAGAATACTAAGGCGATCGGGTGAACTGTGGTTAAGGAACTCGGCAAATTGCCCCCGTAACTTCGGGAGAAGGGGGGCCTTCGCTGGTGATGAGCTTCGCGCTCTGAGCTGGTGGGGGTCGCAGAGGCCAGGGGGAAGCGACTGTTTACTAAAAACACAGGTCCGTGCGAAGTCGTAAGACGATGTATACGGACTGACGCCTGCCCGGTGCTGGAACGTTAAGGGGACCGGTTAGTGCACTTTGGTGTGCGAAGCTGAGAACTTAAGCGCCAGTAAACGGCGGTGGTAACTATAACCATCCTAAGGTAGCGAAATTCCTTGTCGGGTAAGTTCCGACCTGCACGAATGGCGTAACGACTTCCCCGCTGTCTCAACCGCAGACCCGGCGAAATTGCACTACGAGTAAAGATGCTCGTTACGCGCAGCAGGACGGAAAGACCCCGGGACCTTCACTATAGCTTGACATTGGCGTTTGGAACGTCTTGTGTAGGATAGGTGGGAGACGGTGAAGCTATCACGCTAGTGGTGGTGGAGTCATTGGTGAAATACCACTCTGGTCGTTTTGAACGTCTAACTTCGGTCCGTGATCCGGATCAGGGACAGTGTCTGGTGGGTAGTTTAACTGGGGCGGTTGCCTCCTAAAGAGTAACGGAGGCGCCCAAAGGTTCCCTCAGCCTGGTTGGCAATCAGGTGTCGAGTGTAAGTGCACAAGGGAGCTTGACTGTGAGACCGACGGGTCGAGCAGGAGCGAAAGCTGGGACTAGTGATCCGGCGGTGGCATGTGGAAGCGCCGTCGCTCAACGGCTAAAAGGTACCCCGGGGATAACAGGCTGATCTTCCCCAAGAGTCCATATCGACGGGATGGTTTGGCACCTCGATGTCGGCTCGTCGCATCCTGGGGCTGGAGTAGGTCCCAAGGGTTGGGCTGTTCGCCCATTAAAGCGGTACGCGAGCTGGGTTTAGAACGTCGCGAGACAGTTCGGTCCCTATCCGCTGCGCGCGCAGGAGACTTGAAAGGAGCTGTCCCTAGTACGAGAGGACCGGGACGGACGAACCTCTGGTGTGCCAGTTGTTCCGCCAGGAGCACGGCTGGTTGGCTACGTTCGGAAGGGATAACCGCTGAAAGCATCTAAGCGGGAAGCTCGCCTTGAGATGAGGTCTCCCACCATGAGAGTGGGTAAGGCTCCCGGTAGACGACCGGGTTGATAGGCTGGAAGTGGAAGCGCAGTAATGTGTGGAGCTGACCAGTACTAATAGGCCGAGGACTTGACCACAAAGCAATATGCTCGCGTCCACTACGCAATTCTGAGACAACAAACATTGGTTTGTGTGTTTCATAGGGTTACGGCGGTTATGGCGAAGGGGAAACACCCGGTTACATTCCGAACCCGGAAGTTAAGCTCTTCAGCGCCGATGGTACTGCACCGGGGACGGTGTGGGAGAGTAGGTCACCGCCGGACAATCGTTTCACGTAGGCCCCCACCTTTGGTGGGGGCCTACGTGTTTTTTGCGTTACGGAGCGTTTGTTGAGCGGCCTTTGGCTCCCACGGCATTCCTGGGCAACGTGATGGCCGGCGGGTCAGACGGCCCCGCAGATCTCTTAAAATCGCCCACGAAGGGTCCAGCGGGATGGTCGTGATCATTTGTGGGTGCGGGGGGAAGGGCGTATGGACTTTCAGGGGCTTGCTAGGCTGGAGAGGCCGGGCCACCCCACCAGCGGGTGGCCTTCGTCGCGCCAGACCACGATAGGGCGGGGCAGCGATAGCGAACGGGGCGCACCCCGCGGCCGGAGACCGCCCGCATAGCGAACGTCCCATCCGATCGAGGAGATGGGACGTGCTCGCAGAGTGAGCCAACGAATGGACCAGAAGTGAACAGTGACAACGGGCCTGAGGGCGCGGGCCGACGCGAAGAGGGCGAAAACCGCGGATCTGGTGGCCAGGGAGGCCACCGTAGCGATCGCGCAGGTGGTGACAGGGGACGTCCGGGCGACGGTCCCCGGTATGGTGAGCGCCGAGAGGGGCGCCCGAGTGGTTCTTACGGCTCTCGTGATCGTGGCGACCGGCCGTCCTACAACCGTGACGACCGTGGTGCCAGTCGTCCTCCGTTCAACCGTGACGACCGTCCGGGGGGCGGGCAGAAACCCTCAGGGCCGCGTGGCGAGGGTCAGCGTCCTTACGGTGACCGTGACCAGTCCCGCGGTGGTTCCTATGGGGCCCGTGATCGTGGCGACCGGCCGTCCTACAACCGTGACGACCGTGGCTCCGGCCGTCCTCCGTTCAACCGTGATGACCGTCCCAGCGGTGGTCGTCCTCCGTTCAACCGTGATGACCGTCCCAGCGGTGGTCGTCCTCCGTTCAACCGTGATGACCGTCCCAGCGGTGGTCGTCCTCCGTTCAACC
This sequence comes from Streptosporangium sp. NBC_01469, assembly GCF_036227305.1. Taxonomy (NCBI): domain Bacteria; kingdom Bacillati; phylum Actinomycetota; class Actinomycetes; order Streptosporangiales; family Streptosporangiaceae; genus Streptosporangium; species Streptosporangium sp. NBC_01469. The sequence goes on from NZ_CP109465.1 coordinate 5,474,144, forward strand.
GTGATGACCGTCCCAGCGGTGGTCGTCCTCCGTTCAACCGTGATGACCGTCCCAGTGGAGGTCGTCCTCCGTTCAACCGCGATGACCGCGGTGGTGAGCGTAAGCCGTTCAATCGTGATGATCGTCCTGGTGGCGGGTATCGCGGTGATCGTCCTTCCTTTAACCGCGACAGTCGTGGGGGGGATCGTCCTCCGTTCAATCGTGATGATCGGCCGTCGTCCAGTCGCGATGATCGTGGTGGCGAGCGTCGTTCGTACGGTGACCGTGACCAGGCCCGTAGCCAGTATGGTTCGCGTCCCGATGGTGAGCGCAGGCCGTTCAACCGCGACGACCGTCCCGGCGGGGGCCGTCCTCCGTTCAACCGCGACGACCGCGGTGGTGAGCGCAGGCCGTTCAATCGTGACGATCGTCCCGGTGGAGGTCGTCCTCCGTTCAACCGCGATGACCGCGGTGGGGGCCGTCCTCCGTTCAATCGTGATGACCGTGGTTCGGGTCGTCCGCCGTTCAATCGTGATGATCGGCCGTCGTCCAGTCGCGATGATCGTGGTGGCGAGCGTCGTTCGTACGGTGACCGTGACCAGGCCCGTAGCCAGTATGGTTCGCGTCCCGATGGTGAGCGCAGGCCGTTCAACCGCGACGACCGTCCCGGCGGGGGCCGTCCTCCGTTCAACCGCGACGACCGTGGCGGTGAGCGTCCGTCGTTCAACCGCGATGACCGCGGTGGTGAGCGCAGGCCGTTCAACCGTGACGACCGTCCCAGCAGTGGCTACCGTGGTGACCGTCCCGCCTCCAACCGTGACGACCGCGGTGGTGAGCGTCCGCCGTTCAACCGCGACAGTCGTGGGGGGGATCGTCCTCCGTTCAATCGTGATGACCGTGGTTCGGGTCGTCCGCCGTTCAATCGTGATGATCGGCCGTCGTCCAGTCGCGATGATCGTGGTGGCGAGCGTCGTTCGTACGGTGACCGTGACCAGGCCCGTAGCCAGTATGGTTCGCGTCCCGATGGTGAGCGCAGGCCGTTCAACCGCGACGACCGTGGCGGTGAGCGTCCGTCGTTCAACCGCGATGACCGCGGTGGTGAGCGCAGGCCGTTCAACCGTGACGACCGTCCCAGCAGTGGCTACCGTGGTGACCGTCCCGCCTCCAACCGTGACGACCGCGGTGGTGAGCGTCCGTCGTTCAACCGCGGAGGGGACCGGCCGCCGTTCAACCGCGACGACCGTCCCGGGGGAGGGCGTCCCTTCGGGAATCGCGACCGCGATGCTGAGGGGTCCCGCACCCGCTATGGCCGGGATGACCGGTCCGGCGGAGGCGGCGAGGCTCCCAGCGGCCAGCGGGAGGAGTTGCCCGAGCTCGCCCCGGACATCACCGCGGAGGAGCTCGACAAGGAGATCCGCGAAGAACTGCGTTCCCTTCCGCTCGACCTCGCGGATCTGATCTCCCGCCACCTCGTGGCGGCCGAGAGGGCTCTCGGCGAGGACGACGCGGAGCGGGCGTACGAGCACACGAAGGTCGCCCGCCGCTTCGCGGCCAGGATCGGAGTGATCCGCGAGGCCGTCGGCATCGCGGCCTACCGTGCCGGTCACTTCTCCGAGGCGCTCAGTGATCTGCGCGCGGCTCGCCGGATGACGGGTTCCGACTCGTTCCTGCCGATCATGGCGGACTGCGAGCGCGGCCTTGGCCGTCCCGAGCGTGCCCTTGACCTGGTCCGCTCCAAGGAGGCCGAGCGGCTCGACCGCGTCGGCAAGATCGAGCTCGCCATCGTGGAGTCCGGCGCCCGGAGGGATCTCGGCCAGAACGACGCCGCGGTCATCACCCTCCAGCGCCTTCCTGAGCTGCGTGACACCCGTCCCCAGCCCTGGTCGGCCCGCCTCGCCTTCGCCTACGCCGACGCGCTGTCCGCGGCGGGTCACGAGGGGCCGGCCACGGAGTGGTTCGGCCGGGCGATGGCCTTCGACGAGGACGGTGAGACCGACGCGGCCGAGCGCTACGCGGAGCTGACGGGCGCTGTCATCGAGGACCTCGAAGAGGACGACGAGGACGGGGACGGGGAAGTTGTCGATGGCGACATCCGCTCTAGCGATGACGCCGCTGTCGAGGGCGATGACGACGCCGATGACGGTGACGATGACGGTGACGAGATCGACGATGACGATGTTGACGATGACGTCCATATGGACGATGACGCGGACATCGACGACGTCGCGGCTCTAGACGCGGAGATCGAGGCCGAAGACGATCTCTTTGACGACGAGTTCAGTGCGAACCGGCCCGCTGCCGGTGATGCTCCGGACAACGACTCCTCCGACGAAGGGGTCTCTTCCGGGAACTCCGGGAACGAGACGGTCGACGTCGAGCGGAAGGCGGAGGAGAAGCCCGGCAAGGTGGAGCGCGCTGTCGGTCCGGCCTTCATCGAGCCCGACTTCGGCGACATTCTCAGTGACGCTTCCGATGTCGACTCCGACGGAGACGATGACCTGGACGACGACCTTGACGAGGACGACGAGCAGGGCCAGGGCCGGGGCAAGGCCGAGAAGAAGTAGTCCCGAGGACCTTCATCACATTCCGGGTGGACGAGCTGTGCACCCGGAATGTGGGAGGTACCTCCATGGCGGTCCCGGACTTTACGGGACGCGTCTTTACGGCTGGATCCGGTCCAGCCAGTGCAGGATTCCAGCCACGTTGGACGGGGCGCCGCTCAGCAGCTCGAACTGCTCGGCGGTCACCTCGTTCGCCGTCAGGGCCGCGTAGCGGTCGCGGGTGCGCTCCCTGACCATGGCAGCCGCGTGGTCCAGGTCCATGCCCTCCGTGCGGGCCTGACGGGTCAGGTCGACCCAGACGCGAAGCTCCTCGGCGGAGCGTCCCAGGATCTCCTCCACATCCGCGACCGGTCCGTAGTGACTGAAGAGCAGCCTTTGCGGGCCCAGCGCTTTGAACAGGGCGATGGAGTCCAGCGCGGTCCCCAGGTCGAAGTCCGGCGGGGGCGTGGCGGGACGCAGGTCGCCCGTCTCCGGGAGGTAGACCCCGGCCGCGTCGCCGACGTAGAGGTCTCCGGTGCCGGAGTCGATGAGTCCCACGTGGTGTCTGGCATGCCCCGGCGAGTAGTGGCTGTTCAGGGTACGGCCGTTGCCGAGGTCGATCGTGTCGGTGTCGCCGAGCGCGCGGATCCGCGAGGCTTCCGTGGGGGAAAGCTCGCCGAACAGGATGTCCAGCCTGTCGCCCCAGACCATTCGCGCGCTGGCCATCAGCCTGGACGGATCGGCGAGATGCCGGGCGCCCTTCTCATGAACCACGATCTCCGCGTCCGGGTAGAAACCGGCGATGTCGCCGACCCCGCCCGCGTGATCCAGGTGGATGTGCGTGACGACGACCGTGGCGAGATCTCCCGGACCGACACCCAGTGAGGTGAGGGCGTCGCGCACCACGGGAGCGGAGGTGGAGGTACCGGTCTCCACCAGGCAGGGGCGGTCTCCAAGAATCAGGTATCCGGCCGTGATGCTGGAGTACCCGGCCATCCTCGTGTCGATCTCATAGACGTCCCCGCCGAGGGCGGTGATGTTGTCCACAGGCCACCTCATAACTGGAACCGGTATCCACAGAACGATATTCGGCCATTCCGGCGCAGCTCACATCGTAGAGAGTCGTCCTCGACCGGCAGGATCGAGGGAGGATCGCATGGATCGTAACGAGGTCATTCTCGTTGGCCGCCTACCTGAGGCGGCTCACATCAGGTCGTTGCAGAGCGGGAGCACGCTCGGCACCTGGCGGCTGATCGTCCGGCGGCGGCACCACGGGCGTGGCGCCCGGGTCGACACCATCCCGTGCGCGTCGTTCGAGACCGAGGTCATCGAGGCCGTGACCGGTTGGCTGCCCGATGACATCGTCGAGGTGACGGGTTCGCTACGCCGCCGCTGGTGGGGAAGTGAAGGGGCCAAATCGTCCGGTTACGAGGTCGAGGTGCGTTCGGTGAGACGCCTTGAGCGCAAGGTCACCATGATCTTGACCGGCGACGAGGGAGGTCCTGTGCCTGCCCCGCCCCGGTCGGTGCACTCACTTCTGCATGCGAGAAAGGGGGCCGCGGGTCTCCAGACGGGGGAGGGGAGCGCGAGGCAGGGCGGGGAGCCGCGAATCACCCCGGCCAGACCCGGTCTCACCTCAGTGCCTGACCTCACCACCTCAGCCGGGCCGGACCCTACCCCGGTTGGACTGGATCTCGCCCCGGTCGGACTCCGGCTCCCTTAGTTCTCAGGACCCGGTGGTTCTCAGGACTCGGGCTTCTCGAAGGGCAGGTTCTTCCTGGGGGATGTCTGTCCCGGGGAGAGCAGGCGCAGAACCAGGCCGGTCCTGGGCTTCGGGCCGAAGGAGGTGGACTTGCGAGGCACCCGTTCCCCCTGAGCGGCGATCGCGAGCACATCGTCGACCGCCAGCGGGCGCAGCAGCACCGCGGTCCCACCGGAGGCCTGTGCGAGCCGTACGGCGGCCTCCGGGTCGTGGTGGACGATGCGCACCGACAACTCGTCGTCCTGTATCCCCCACACCTTCGGCAGGAGAAACTCCGCGAGGATCGAGGTGTTCAGGGCCCGCCACCCGGCCGAGCGCTCGGCCGGCATGGCGTGTTCGAGCTGGTCGAGGTCAGGGTCGGTGAGAAGGTGGGTGGGCCCGCCGGCGGACAGCAGGTAAGCCGGTCCGCTGGTCTCCTCCAGCGCGGCCAGGCCGTCGGTCAGGTCCGCGTGGTCGTGTACCTGCCACGAGCCCTTGGCCTTGGCCAGCGCCTCCTCAAGCGGTAGTTCGGGAATGACCCGGTGGATGGCCTTCAGGTCCGGTGGGTAGGCGCTGGAGTCCACCAGGAGCGCAAGGCCGAAATCCCACGGCTCGGGCTTCACGGAGCTCACCGGAGTCACCGCTTCCACGGGCTTCACGGATGCCACGGGTGTGAATGCTTCCACGGGCTTCACGGGCGTGCCTGCTTCGGGTTCTACGGGCGCCCCGGGCGTGACCGTTTTCACGGCTGTCACGGGCTCTACGGGCATGACTGTCGCGGCATCACTCGTGGTGGAGGCACGGTGTTCCCGCTGGAGCGCGAGGTAGGTGGCGTAGCGGTGGTGCCCGTCGGCGATGAGAGCCTGGCGGGGGCGGAGGTCGGCGTCGATGGAGGCAAGCTCCCCGGTGTCGGTGACGGCCCACAGCCGGTGCCTGACACCGTCTCCGGTCTCCGCCTCCGCCAGCGGGGGCCGGGACGCGGCGATGCGGTCGACGAGGTGGGTGGTGGCGCCGCCCGCGCCGTCGTAGAGCAGGAAGATGGGTTCCAGGTTGGCTTCCGTGGTGCGCATCAGCGCCAGCCGGTCGGCGACCGGTCCGGGCATCACGTTCTCGTGCGGCAGGACGATCTGCAGCTCCGGGTCGGCCAGGCCCACGTCGCCGATGATCCCGCGCTGCAGGACCCCGGGACCCGACTGCTCGTAGACGTAGACCGCGGGTGTCTCGTCGGCGGCCAGCACCCCGGAGGAGAGCCATTGGTGAAGCGTCTCCCGCGCCTCGGCGTATCTGTGGCGGTCGGTGCCGGGAAGGATCAAACGCACCACGTTGTTGGGGTGGGTGTCGAGCAGCTTTCGCACGCCGGCCTCGTCGATGAGGTCGTAAGGCGGTGAGGTGACCCCGGCCAGATCGTCGACCGTGAACCGTACGCCGCGGAACGGGCGCAGCACCAGCCCGCCGGGTATCGGCAGTTCAGGATTCGCCATAGAGGGCATGCTGCCATAAAGGCCTGAAACGGCCGGGGGCCGCTTCGAGTCTGCGGTGGTGCCCGGTCCGTCAGGGAATCGGCCAGATCTGTCGTCTGTCGATGAAGGAGGCCTCACACAATGGTCCAAGGACGTGGCGGTCCGTCTGATTCCCCCAGCCCCGAGACGGGCGCTCCGGTCGGGGACGTCTACGAATGGTTTCAACGAGGGATGAGGCTGCTGGCCGAGGGCAGTCCGGCGGCGGCCGCCGCGCTGCTGGAGCGGGCGGCCGACGCGGAGCCGGAGTCGAGGAGCATCCGGGAGGCCCTCGCCCGAGCGCAGTTCAACTCCCGGCAGTACGCCGACGCCGTCGACAGTTTTCGCTGGATCATCGACGCCAATCCGGCTGAGGACTACGCGTATTTCGGCCTCGGGCTCGCCCTGTGGCGTACCGGGGACATGGAGGGGGCTCAGGAACCGCTGGCCATCGCCGTCGCGATGCGGCCGGACCTGCGGCACTACGTTTCCGCGCTGAAAAGCGTTCGCGCCACGTTGCGCGCGCGCAGGATGTGATCGATCCGTACCGACCTGCCGGTGTGATCCCGTATGCCCGCGGGGTGTGAGTCCGCCGGTGTGATCGCGTGCGCCTGCGGGGTGTGATTCGTGTGAGTCCGCCGGATCCGTACGCCTGCGGGGTGTGATTCGTGCGAGTCCGCCGGTGTGATCCCGTGCGCCCGCAGGGGGCCGCGCGAGTCCGCCGGATCCCGTGCGCCTGCGGGGTGGGATTCATACCGGCCTGCCGGTGTGGCCCGTGGGCGCTCGTCAGGTGTGATCTGTGGGGGTTCGCCGGATGTGATCCACGCGGCTTCGTGGCATGGGATCGGTGCGGGTGATGGAACGTGGGTGATGAAATGGGCCGGTGGACACGAATACGCTGATCGACCCGTATGACACTCTTCTCCTTGACCTCGACGGGGTGGTGTATCTCGGACGCAACGCCGTACCGGCGGCTCCGGAGTCCCTGCGCCGGGCGGCGGAGCGTGGTGTGCGCCTCGCCTACGTCACCAACAACGCCTCACGCACCCCCGCCGCCATCGCCCAGCACCTGCGTGCGCTGGGCGCCCCCGCGGTCTCCGAGGACGTCGTGACCTCCGCCCAGGCCGCCGCGCGGGTCGTGGCCGAGCGGGTCGAACCGGGTGCCGCGGTGCTGGTGGTCGGCGGGATGGGGCTGCGCTCCGCACTGCGCGCCCACGGACTGCGCCCGGTCAGCACCGCCCTGGACGCCCCGGTCGCGGTCGTCCAGGGCATCGCCCCCGATCTCTCCTACGGCCTGCTGGCCGAGGGGACACTCGCAGTGAGAGGGGGAGCCCTCTTCGTCGCCGCGAACGCCGACTCGACCATGCCGACAGGCAGGGGCGAGCTTCCCGGCAACGGCGCGATGATCAGGGTCATCGCCACGGCGACCGGGGTGGAGCCGATCGTCGCGGGAAAGCCCGAGCCGCCCCTGCACCGCGAGTCGATGCTCCGTACCGGATCGCAGCGGCCCCTGGTGGTCGGCGACAGGCTCGACACCGACATCGAGGGGGCGACCAACGCGGGGGTGGACAGCCTGCTGGTCCTGACCGGGGTGGCGAGCCCGCTCGACGTGCTGACCGCCGCCCCCCGGCACCGGCCCACCTACATCGCCGCTGATCTGTCCGACCTGCACCGGCCCTATCCCGAGGTACGGCGGATCGGGGACGGATGGACCTGCGAGGGGTGGACGGCCCGCTGGGAGGAGGGCGCCCTCACCCTCGAAGGCGGAGGTGAGCCGCTCGACGGGCTCCGCGCCGCTTCCGCCGCGACCTGGGAGGCCGCAGGCGAGGGCCAGGCGGACGAGGACGCGGTGAAGGCGGCGCTCGACTCCGCACTCCCGCCGCGAACCTCGCGCTCCGGCTGAGACGGCGGCCTCAACCCCCGCGCCTCTGCCACGTGACTCCATGTGATCTCACGTGACCCCACCTGATGCCGAGCCGGACGTTGGCCTCCGGGCCCCTCCGCCCGCGTGATCCCGCCCTCGGGCGGGATCCTCAAAGGAGCTTGCGCAGACGGAGAAGGTCGCCGAAACTGGCGTCGACCTTGACCCGGCCGCCGAAAACGGCCCGTCCCATGTCGAGGTCCCCGTTGACCAGCGAGACGAGGTCGTCGCTGCCGATGGTCAGTTTCACCTCGGCCTGCCTGCCGTCGTCCGGGGACAGATCCTCGAAGGGGCCGAGGCCGCCGTGGTGGATGTGGCCGTAAAAGGTGACGCCGAGATCCTTGACATGGCAGCTGATGCTGCGCTCGACCACGTGCTTGGCGCGGCTCTCCTGGTCAACCTCGTCGAACTGCTCGCCGAGTTTGCGCAGTGCCACCCGGCACTCGTCGACGGTCGCCATCGCGTGGCGCTCCCTTCTCTCCCTGACCGATCCGAATCCCTTTCAGGTACGGACGGTAGCGTTCCACATGGGTACGGCATGCAATCCGGCGCGGGGGTGTGCCGGAGAAAGAGGCTTCTGCCATGGCGTCCGAAACATTGCGGGGCTGTGTGTTGGCGGTCGCCGACCTTAATGGAATGACAACGAGCGAGGTCCCCGTGATAGTTCGCGGTTTACCCATCTTTGAAGAACCCTTTCCATCCTCGCCCGTGCTGGACCGGCCCGCGTCGGATTGGCCTGTGCTGGTCGGTGGCGGAAGGGACGGTGGCGGCCGGGTTCGTGGTGTGGCCCCGGAAAGGCCACGGAAGCGGGAAGTCCGCGAGTACGGGCACGGGAGAGCCGTAAAGGCGGGGAAGCCCGCCAAGGCGACGAGGGGCGCGGGTTCCGATACGGTCGGGGAATTCACCGACGCGGCGCCGACGAGCGTCGTGTTCGTACGGCGGAAGCCGTGTTCGTACGGCGGCAAGGGCCGCGGAGACGGCCATGACGGCCGAGGCGGCCAGGAGCGGTTCCGGAGGGGGCGCATGACGGATCTGCTGGAGGAGACGGGCGACGAGCGCGCGGATGCCGCGCTGGGCGGGCTCACCCGTCTCGGCGCCCTGCCCGTCTCCGCGCACGCGGACGTCTTCGAGGAGGTGTTCACCGGACTGGAACAGGCGCTCGCCGCGGTGAACGGCACCTCGGGGCGGGAATCCGGCGCGGCCGATGACACTCCGGGACGGGCGACCGTCTCGCCGGACGGTGCCTCGGGGCGGGTCATCGCCCCGGCGCACGGTGTCTCAGAGCGGGAAACAGTCTCACCGAACGGTGTTCAGGGGCAGGGACCAGCCTCGGCACACGGTCTCCCCGGGCAGGGATCCGCATACGGTCTCCCGGGGCAGGGGCACGCCTCGGCGGACGGCACCCGGGACCGGCGCCCGTGAGCCGGCGAACACGCCTCGACAGCGAACTCGTCCGCCGGAAACTGGCGCGGTCCCGGGAACAGGCGGCCCAGCTCATCGAGGCCGGCCGGGTCAGCGTCGGCGGCCAGATGGCCGCCAAGCCCGCGACCCAGGTCGACACGGCCTCGGCGATCGTGGTCGCGGAGGCGGCGGAGGGGCCCGACTACGTCTCGCGGGGCGCGCACAAGCTCCTCGGCGCGCTGGAGGCCTTCGGCCCCCTCGGCCTCACCGTCGAGGGACGTCGCTGCCTGGACGCGGGGGCCTCGACCGGGGGCTTCACCGACGTGCTGCTGCGCGCCGGAGCGGCCCACGTCCTGGCCGTCGACGTCGGGTACGGCCAGCTCGCGTGGTCGCTGCGGACCGACGACAGGGTCACGGTCATGGAGCGGGTCAACGTCAGGGATCTGAAACCCGACATGGTCGGCGAGGCGCCCACGCTGATCGTCGGTGACCTCTCCTTCATCTCCCTGCGCCTGGTGCTGCCGGCCCTGGCCCTGTGCGCCGCAGGGCGGGCCGACTTCGCGATGCTGGTCAAACCCCAGTTCGAGGTCGGCAGGGAGCGGGTCGGAGCGGGCGGGGTCGTCCGCGACCCGGAACTCCGCGCCGGGGCCGTACGGGACGTGGCCGAGGCCGCGCGGACGCTCGGCCTGACCGTGCGAGGGGTCACCGCGAGCCCGCTGCCGGGTCCGTCCGGCAACGTCGAGTACGTCATCTGGCTGGGCAAGGGAGAGGGCGCTCCGCCGGTCTCCGATCTTGACGCGGAGATCGAGCGAGCGGTGGCGGAAGGCCCTCAATAGATGGGATCACCCGGCCCCCGGCCATCCGAGCCTCCTGGCCCCGGATCACCTGATCACCTAAGCCCCCGGACCACCTAAGCTCCAGGACCACCCGGTCGCCCGGCTCCGGGGCGCCCGAGTTCCCGGCCATCCGTCCCCCGGTGACCCGAGTCCCCCGTTAGACCCGAGAAAGTGGAGACTTGACATCCTCCCCTCCCCGAACGGAGGGGATTTCGACGATCATCCGTGAGAGTCCTGATTCACCACCGGTCGCCCGCCAGGAGAAATCCCTTGAGGTCCTGCACCAGATCCACAGGCGTTTCACCTCTCCGCCGACCCGTCGGCGAGGACACTGCCGGTCACATTCGTGGCGGCACGGTCATCGCCGCCGGGCGCGGTACCGAATCGCGCGGCGCCGCGCCGCGTTTCCTCCCTCGCCTCGGGGCGAGGGTCTCCACGCTCAAGGAGAGTCGATGACTGCCAAGCGCACCGTGCTGGTCACCGCGCACACCGGGCGGGCGGCGGCCGTCGACAGCGCCCGGATGGTGATCCAGCGGTTCGTGGACGCCGGGTTGATCGTGCGAGTCCTCAATGCCGAGGCCGACGAGATCGCCTGCGCGGGCACCGACGTGGTACCCGCGGGTTCGGCGGCGGTCGACGCCGCCGAGATGATGATCGTGCTCGGCGGCGACGGCAGCCTCCTGCGGGCGGCCGAGCTCGCCCGCCCGGCGGGGGTGCCGCTGCTGGGGGTCAACCTCGGTCACGTGGGTTTCCTGGCCGAGGCCGAGGTGGAGGACCTGGCGGAGGCGGTCGACAGTGTGGTGGACGGCCGCTACGACGTCGAGGAGCGGATGACCATCGAGGTCACCGCCCGCCTCAACGGCAAGCTGCTGGCCGACAGCTGGGCGCTGAACGAGGTCACCGTCGAGAAGAGCGAGCGGATGCTCGAGGTGGTCGCCGAGATCGACGGGCGCCCGCTGTCACGCTGGGGATGCGACGGGGTGATCTGCGCCACACCGACCGGTTCGACCGCGTACGCCTTCTCCGCCGGAGGCCCGGTCGTGTGGCCCGAGGTGGAGGCGCTGCTGCTGGTCCCCATCAGCGCTCACGCCCTGTTCGCCCGGCCTCTGGTGGTCTCGCCCCGCTCCAAGCTGGCGCTGGAGGTCCAGACGGAGACGGCGGGCGCGGTGCTGTGGTGCGACGGCCGCCGCAGGTTCGACCTGCCCGCCGGGGCGAGGGTGGAGCTCCGGCGGGCCGAACTGCCGGTACGGCTGGCGCGGCTGCATGGTCTGGAGGACACCGGGGCGCCGTTCACCGACAGGCTGGTCGCCAAGTTCGATCTCCCCGTACAGGGGTGGCGTGGTCGTGTGAGGCCCTAGTTCGTCCGGGCGGGCGACGCCTCAAGCGCGTAGGATCGTGCCCGCGCACCGCACTGATGTTCGGTGAATTCGATGTGACGGGAGGGACCAGTGCGACCTAGAGTCGAGGAGGTCCGCATCCAGGGGCTCGGCGTGATCGATGAGGCCGTCCTGGTGCTAGCGCCGGGATTCACCGTGGTCACGGGCGAGACGGGCGCCGGTAAGACCATGGTGGTGACCGGTCTGGGGCTGCTGTTCGGCGGCCGTGCCGACCCCGCCCGTGTCCGCCCCGGCTCCGGCAAGACCACCATCGAGGGCACGCTGATCGTCGACCCGGCGGGGCGGGTCGCCCAGCAGGTGCAGGACGTGGGTGGCGTGGTCGAGGACGGCGAGCTGATCATCTCGCGGACGGTCTCCGTCGAGGGGCGCAGCCGCGCCTGGCTGGGCGGGCGGACCGTCCCGGTGGGCACGCTCACCTATCTGGCAGAGGACCTGGTGGCCGTGCACGGCCAGATGGACCAGCAGCGGTTGCTGCAGCCGGGCCGCCAGCGGGCCGCTCTCGACCGTTACGCCGGTGAGGAGCTGGTCAAGCCGCTGCGCGCCTACGAGCAGGCCTACAAGCGGCACAGGAAGACCGCGGAGCAGCTGGCCGAGCTGACCACCAGGGCCAGGGAGCGCGCCCAGGAGGCCGACCAGCTCAGGTTCGGGCTCGGAGAGGTCGAGAAGGCCGATCCCAAGCCCGGCGAGGAGATCGAGCTGCGCGAGGAGGAGGAGAGGCTCTCCCACGCCGACTCCCTCAGGGGCGCCGCGGAGACGGCGCACCGGGCGCTGCTCGGCGACCCGCTCTCGGGCGAGCAGGCCATGCCGGACGCCATCGCGCTGGTCGGCGAGGCCCGCGCGGCCGTGGAGGCGGTGCGCGACTTCGACCCCTCGCTCGCCGGGATCGCCGACCGGCTCGCGGAGGCGGGCTATCTGATCTCCGACGTCGCCACCGAGCTGGCCGCGTACGCGGAGTCGGTCGACGCCGACCCGGGCCGGCTCGCGGTCGTGCAGGAGCGGCGGGCCGTGCTCATCCACGTCATCCGCAGATACGGCCAGGACACCGCGGAGGTGCTCGCCTGGGCCGCGCGGGCCGCCGCCCGGGTGGCGGAGCTCGACGGTGACGACGACCGCATCGGCGAGCTCACCCGCGAGCACGAGGAGCTCACCGAGCGCCTCACCGAGCTGGCCGCCGAGCTGACCCGGGTCAGGACGGCGGCCGCGGAGCGGTTCGGGCAGGCCGTGACCGAGGAGCTCACCGCGCTGGCCATGCCGCACGCCAGGGTGGTGGTCACCATCGCAGTCGCCCCCGAGTTCGGCCCGCAGGGCGTCGACGAGGTCGAGCTGCGGATGGCGCCGCACCCGGCCTCCCCGCTCCTGCCGCTGAACAAGGGCGCCTCCGGCGGTGAGCTGAGCCGGGTGATGCTCGCCATCGAGGTGGTGTTCGCCGGTGCCGACCCGGTCCCGACGTTCGTCTTCGACGAGGTCGACGCGGGGGTGGGCGGCAAGGCCGCGGTGGAGATCGGCCGCAGGCTGGCGCGGCTGGCCCGCACCTCCCAGGTGATCGTCGTCACCCACCTCCCGCAGGTCGCGGCCTTCGCCGACCAGCACCTCGTGGTGGAGAAGGCCGACGACGGGAGCGTGGTGCGCAGCGGCGTGATCGCCCTCGACAAGGACGGCAGGGCGCGGGAGCTCTCCCGCATGCTCGCCGGGCTCGAGGACTCCGAGCTGGGCCGCGCGCACGCGGAGGAGCTCCTGTCGATCGCCGCCGCCGACAAGGCATGACCTGAAACGGGCCGAACAAGCCGGATAAAGGAGTTAGGAAGTACGTGGAGGGTTGAAGGAGTAATTCTCATGTTCTAGGGGAGCAGGTGCCGGGGGTCTCGGGTGACGTATCTGACACGCTGCCGGCTGTTTGGCTCGCCCGGTCGTTCCCTCTGGCAGGATGGGCGTGATGAAGGTGCCGATTGACGGGCTTCAAGACAGGCTCACAAGGTACCTCCGCCGCAGGAAGGTCACGGACCTTCCCGGGGTGACGGCAGTGGCGAGAATCGATCGGCGGACCAAGAGGCTGACCAAGCGCCTCAGGGCCGGGGAAATCGCGATTATCGATCACGTTGACGTTGACCGGGTGAGCGCGGAGGCTCTTGTCGCGTGCGGCGCGGCAGGTGTTGTCGACGTCGCCTCCGGCATCAGCGGCCGCTATCCCAACCTGGGCCCGCAGATCATCGTCGACGCCGGGGTGCCGTTCATCGACAACGCCACCCCCGAGCTGTTCGAGCGGATCAAGGACGGCGACCTGGTCAGGCTGCACGAGGGCGTCATCTACCTCGACGACGAGACGGTCGGCAAGGGCGACGTGCAGACGGCCGAGTCCATCGAGGCCGCGATGAGCGAAGCGCGGGCCGGGCTGACCGTGCAGATCGAGGCGTTCGCGGCCAACACCATGGAGTACGTCCGCCGCGAGCGCGACCTCCTCATCGACGGGATCGGCGTTCCCGACGTCCGGACCGTCATGGAGGGCAGGCACGTCCTCATCGTGGTGCGCGGTTACCACTACAAGGAGGACATCGCGGCCCTCCGCCCCTACATCCGCGAATACCGTCCGATCATGATCGGGGTGGACGGCGGGGCCGACGCGCTGCTGGAGGCCGGCTACCTGCCCGACATCATCGTCGGAGACTTCGACTCGGTCTCCACCAAGGCGCTCACCATCGGCGCCGAGCTGGTCGTGCACGCCTACCGCGACGGCAGGGCGCCGGGGCTGGAGCGGGTCCAGCAGCTGGGCCGCACCGCGGTGCTCTTCCCGGCGATCGGCACCAGCGAGGACATCGCCATGCTGCTCGCCGACGACAAGGGGGCCGATCTCATCGTCGCCGTCGGCACCCACGCGACCCTGGTGGAGTTTCTCGACAAGGGCCGCTCCGGCATGGCCAGCACCTTCCTCACCCGCCTGCGGGTGGGCAGCAAACTCGTCGACGCGAAAGGCGTCAGCCGGCTCTACCGCAGCCGGATCTCCACACCGTCCCTGCTCCTGCTCGTCGCGACCACGCTGATCACCATGGGAGTGGCGATCGTCGTCTCCCCGGTGGGCAAGATCTGGCTGGACAGCGTCCGCGACGTCTGGAGCGGCTTCATCTTCTGGCTGGTCGGACTCTTCTCGTGATCGATTTCCGCTATCACCTCGTCTCCATTGTCGCGATCTTCCTCGCGCTGTCGGTCGGCATCGTGCTCGGCACCACCCTCCTCGAAGACCCCGTCATCAAGGCGAGCGAGTCGCTGGCCAACCAGCTCCGCGAGGGCAACAACGAGCTCCGCGACCAGGTGGAGGTCCTGCAGAGGCGCGAGGCCGCCAACGACGCCTTCGTGGTCGGCGACACCTCCCGGCTGGTCCAGGACGCGCTCGTCGGCAAGAGCATCGTGATCGTCGAGGCCCCGGGCAGCACGGCGAGCGTGCGCGAGGCGGCGCAGCAGGTGATCGAGGAGGCCGGGGGGAACGTGACCGGCCGGATCACCCTCACCGAGCGATTCATCGATCCCGCCCAGGCGGGCTTCGTCGACAAGCTGGCCGTCGGGGCCAAGGCCGCCGAGACCGTCTTCTCCGTCGAGGACACGGCGTACGACAAGGCGGCCGAGGTGCTCGCCGGCGCGATCCTGACCAGTGACTCCAGCCAGGTGGGCAAGGAGCACCCGGCCGGGGCCGGCATCCTCGACGCCTTCCAGCGCGGAGGCCTGCTCACCGTCACCGACGAGCCCGCCAGGCGCGCGGACGCGGCCCTGGTGATCGCCCCGGCGGAGGCGTACGTCGGGGAGACCGCGGGCGAGCAGGCGGGCGCGCTCGTGACGCTGGCGCTCGGCCTCGACGACGCGGGCCAGGGCACCGTGCTGGCCGGTACGCAGACCTCCGCCGCGCCCGGCGGGGTGATCACCGCGCTCCGCGAGGACGCGGCCTTCATGGAGAAGGTTTCCAGCGTCGACACCGCCGATATGCCCTCGGGACGGGTCGTGGTGGTCTACGCTCTCCGAGAGCAACTCACCGGGCTGGCCGGCCAGTACGGCATCGGCCCCGGTGTCTCCGGCATCGAGCCCAGCGCGACGCCGACCCCCACGGCCACCACCACGGCCGCCACGGCCACCTCCGGAGGATGACCCGATGGCTCGTCGCGCTTTCCCCCGCGCCCTCGCGGGTGCCCTCGCAGGCGCGTTCCTCGGCGCGGTCGCCGCGCGTGCCGCGTATGCCGCCTTCACCCGCAGGCCCCCGGTCGGCGACACGGAGACCTGGGCGCGCACGAACCACCGGGGCGAGCCGATCACCCTGCTCGAGGGTCCGGCGTTCGTCGCCGGAGCCGGTGCCGCCGCGGCCGTGATCCCCGGGCTGCCCGGCGGTGTCCGCGTGGCGGCGCTGCTCGCGGTGGCGGGCGGCGGCGGGCTCGGAGCCTACGACGACCTGTACGGCGCGACCTCGTCCAAGGGGTTCAAGGGGCATCTGAGCGCCCTGGCCAAGGGTGAGGTCACCAGCGGGGCCGTGAAGATCCTCGGCATCGGCGCGACCGGCCTTGCCGCCGCCGCCGTCACCTCCTCGGGCCCCCTCGACGTCGCCGTCAACGGCGTGTTGATCGCCGGGAGCGCCAACCTGGCCAACCTCTTCGACCTGCGGCCAGGCCGCGCCGTCAAGGTGGGCCTGCTCGCCGGCGCGCCCCTGCTCGCCGCGGGACTGCTCAGGGACGACCCGGTCCCGGCCACCCTGGTCGCACTCCCCATGGGGGCCGCCGCCGCGCTGCTGCCAGAGGACCTCGGCGAGCGGGCGATGCTCGGCGACGCGGGGGCCAACGCGCTGGGCGCGCTCCTCGGCCTGGCCGCCGCCGTCACCCTGGGCCGACCCGGACGCCTGGTCGCCCTCGGCGCCGTGGTCGCGCTGACCGCCGCCTCAGAGAAGATCAGCTTCACCAAGGTGATCGCGGGCAACCCCGTCCTGAACCGCCTCGACATGCTGGGTCGTCGCCCTGTGGAGCAGGCACCCACATCCCGATGAGCACGAGGATCGCGCGGGGAGTGGCGGGAGCGGCACTCCTCATCGGAGTCGTGACCGTCCTGGCCAGGCTCGTCGGCTTCGGCCGCTATCTCGTCCAGTCGCAGAGTGTCGGCAACAGCTGCCTGGGCACCGCCTACAACACCGCCAACTACGTACCCAACATCGTCTTCGAGCTGGTGGCGGGCGGTGTGCTGGCTGGGATGGTGGTGCCGGTGCTGGCCTCGGCGGCCTCCAGATCGGGTGACGACCCCGAGGCCAGGGCGGAGGTGAGCAGGACCACCTCGGCGCTGCTCACCTGGGCGATGCTCGTCCTGGTGCCGCTGACGCTGCTCATCGTCGCGTTCGCCGGGCCGATCGTCGCGCTGCTCGTGGGCGATCCGCACGGATGTGACCTGGCCGGCGTCGTCGAGGCCGGCACCGGCATGCTCGTCGTCTTCGCCCCTCGGATGATCTTCTTCGGCCTGGCCGTGGTGCTGTACGGGGTGCTCCAGGCCCACCGGCGGTTCATGGGCCCGGCCCTGGCGCCGCTGGTCTCCAGCCTGCTCATCGTCGGCTCCAACCTGCTGTTCGAGGCGGTCAACGAGGAGGCCGCCGGGAACCTGTCGAAGCTCAGCGGCGCCGGGCAGCTGTCGCTCTCCCTCGGCGCGACCGTCGCCGCAGCCGCGATGGTGCTCACCGTGATCGGCCCGGTGACCAGGCTCGGGCTCCGGCTGCGGCCCGCGCTGTCGTTCCCGCCGGGCGTCGCGGCCACGGCGCGGCGGCTCGCCACCGCGGGTCTCGCCGTGCTGATCGCGCAGCAGGTCGCGCTGATCGTCGTCATCCGCCTCGCCAACAACCTGGGCGGCGAGGGCGCGATCGCCGCCTACACCTACGCCTGGGCGCTGTACCAGCTGCCGTACGCGGTGCTCGTGATGCCGATCGCCACCAGCTCGTTCCCGGTGCTGTCCACCCGGGCGGCCGAGGGGGACACACCGGGTTTCGACGCCCTGACCGCCTCCACCACCCGGGTCGTGCTCCTGGTGACGGGGCTCGCGGCCGGGGTGATGGCGGCGGTCGCGGTGCCGGTGTCGCAGGTGTTCCTGGAGGGCACCGCGGGCGGCGACCCGGCCGAGATGGCCAGGGGCGTCGCACTGTTCGCGCCGGGCCTGGCCGGGTACGCGCTCATGCTGCACCTCGCCCGCGTCCTTTATGCCAGCGGGCGGGGCCGGTCGGCGGCCGCCGCCTCGGTGACCGGATGGGCCGTCGCGCTGGTGGCCCAGATCGTGCTCGCCCACACCGCGGGGGATCGGGCCGACGTGGTCGGGCAGCTGGCGCTGGGCAGCACCGTCGGCATGACCGTCGGCGGGCTGCTTCTCACCGCCGCGGTGCTCCGCGCCAGGGGCGCGGCCGCGCTGGCCGGGACGCCGCGCACCCTCCTGGCGACCCTGGCCGGCGGCGCCGCGGCCTGGGGGGCGGGACTCGCCCTGGTCGGCGCCTTCGGCGCGGTGTCCACGTGGGAGTCCGTGGCGGTCGGGCTGGCCGCCGGCGTGGCCGGTGTGGCCGCGTTCGCGGCCGTGGCGTTGATGATCGACAGGCAGGACGCCCAGGCGCTGCTGGCGAGGCTCCGCCGGGGGCCCGCGAGGGAGGGGACCCGTTCCGATGACTGATCAGGGCAGGCGCGTGGCACTCGTGCTGGGGACGAGCACGGGAGGGGTCGGCCGGCACGTGGCCATGCTGGCCGGAGGGCTGGTGCGCGACGGCCACCGGGTGGTCGTGGCGGGTCCGCCGAGTACGGAGCGCGCCTTCGGCTTCGCCGCCCTCGGCGCGCGCTTCGCACCCGTGCCGATCTCCGACCGGCCTCGTCCGGCCGACGACCTGCGGGCGGTCCTGGCGCTCCGGGCGCTGCGCGGGGCGGACGTCGTGCACGCCCACGGGCTGCGGGCCGGGGCTCTGGCGGCGATCGCGCTGGCCGGGACCGGGACGGGCCTGGTGGTGACCCTGCACAACGCCGCCACCGCGGGCGGCGCCATCGGCGCCGTCTACGGTCTCCTGGAACGGATCGTGGCCCGCCGCGCCGACCGGATCCTGGTCGTCTCCCCCGACCTGGGGGAGCGGATGACCCGCCTGGGGGCCGGGCGGGTCGAGGCCGCCGTCGTCCCGGCGCCCCCGCTGCCCCTTTCGGGGCGCGATCCCGGCGACGTACGGCGAGAGCTCGGCGCGGGTGATCGGGTGATCTTCCTGACGGTCGCGAGGCTCGCCCAGCAGAAGGGCCTGGAGACCCTGCTCGACGTCGCGAAGGCCCTGCGGGGGGCTCATGGGGACGCGGGGGCCGTGCCGGGTTCGGTGGAGGCCGAGCACGTGCGCGGCGGGCCTGTGCCGGACCTGCCGAAGCCCGCGTCGAGTTCGGTGGAATCCGTGCGCGGCCGGGGCTCGCGGGAGCGGGCGCCCGAGGTCGTGTTCCTGGTGGCGGGGGAGGGGCCGCTGCGGGGGGAGCTGCAGGGGCGGATCGACCGGGAGAACCTGCCGGTGCGGCTGCTCGGCAACCGCGCCGACGTGGGGGATCTGCTCGGGGTGGCCAGGGCGCTGGTGGTGCCGAGCCGCTGGGAGGGGCAGCCGCTCACCGTGCAGGAGGCCCTGCGGGCGGGCACGGCGGTCATCGCCACCGCGGTGGGCGGCATCCCGGAGATGGTGGGCGAGGCCGGGCTGCTGGTGCCGTACGGGGACGTCGCCGCGATGCGCGACGCGGTCGCCAGGGTGCTCGCCGACGACGGCCTCGCGGAGGGACTGGCCGGTGCCGCCGCCCGGCGGGGCCGGGGGCTGCCGGGCGAGCCGGAGGCGCTTGAGGCGGTACTCGTGGTCTACGCCGGGCTCTCCGGCTGAGCACGCGGGCGGTGCTTGCGGTTCGTGCCGCGTGAAGGTGCTCACGGTTCGTGCCGCGTGAGGGCGCTCGCGGTCGGCGTCGGGTGAAGGTGTTCGCGGTTCGTGCCGCGTGAGGGTGCTCACGGTTCGTGCCGCGTGAGGGTGCTCACGGTCAGCGTCGCGTGAGAAGGTGCGCGGTTCGTGTCGCGCTTTCCCGTGGGACGTTGCCCGAAGGGGGCGCGGTACCGGGAGTGTGCGGCGGGGTTCGCGGTCCGCACCGTGCCTTCTCGGGGAACGTGAGGGGAATTTACGGCTTATGCCGCGTTCCTCCGGGGGGCCGGAGAAGCGGTGCCCGCGGTCTTCCGGAGGCCGAAAAGCGTGAAGGGGCCGGTGACAGGCGATTCCGGGGCCGGGGGGAACAAGCGGGGGTGTCGCAAGGTTGGATTAGGCGACACCATGCCGGACGCCTATACTGGCGTGGTTAGGGGGGGAGTATCCCTTCGTGGCAGTCTCGTCATCACGGTGTTGCCTCGCTCCACGAGGCCCCCGGGGCTGTCGGTCCGTGATCGTCCACCGATTTCACATCGGCACGGTCTCATGCGGGCGGGAGAGACCTCCGGCAGTCAGTCGTGCGCGCCGCCGGAGGTTTATCAAACGTGAGTGTTCCTGTGTGGGCATGGTTCGCCGTCATCGGCGGCCTTCTCGTCGTCCTCGCCTTCGACCTGTGGATCGTCGATAGAGGCGAACCCCGAGAGTTCTCCTTCAAGCAGGCCGCGTTCTGGGTCGGCTTCTACGTCACGCTCGCGGTGATCTTCGGCATCATGCTGTTGATCGTCGCCGGTCCCACCCCCGGAGGCCAGTTCTTCGCCGGGTATCTCACCGAGTACAGCCTGAGCATCGACAACCTCTTCGTCTTCTACATCATCATGACCCGCTTCGCGGTGCCGAAGATGTACCAGCACAAGGTCCTCCTGATCGGCATCCTGATGGCGCTGGTCATGCGCGGCATCTTCATCGCGATCGGCGCCGCGGCCCTGGCCAACTTCGGCTGGCTGTTCTACGTCTTCGGCCTGTTCCTGATCTACACCGCGGTGCAGCTCGTCCGCCAGTTCGGCCAGGAGGAGTCGGTCGACGAGAACGCGGTCCTGCGGTGGGCCCGGCGGGTGCTGCCGCACACCGACGACTACGTGGGCTCCAAGATCATTGTAAAGGTCAACGGCAAGCGGATGGTCACCCCGCTGCTGATCGTCATGATCGCCATCGGCACCACCGACCTGCTGTTCGCGCTCGACTCGATCCCGGCGATCTTCGGCCTGACCACCGACGCCTTCATCGTCTTCACCGCGAACGCGTTCGCCCTCATGGGCCTGCGCCAGCTTTACTTCCTGCTGGGTGGCCTGCTCCAGCGACTGGTCTACCTCAGCTACGGTCTTGCGTTCATCCTTGGTTTCATCGGGGTTAAGCTGATCCTTGAGGCGCTGCACTCCAGCGGTGTCTCCTGGGCCCCCGAGGTGCCGATCTGGCTGTCCCTGTCGGTCATCGTCGTCACGATGATCGTCACCACCGTGATCAGCCTTGCGAAGGCCCGGCGTGACATCCGCGCGGGCAAGGAAAACACCACCCCGGCGAGTGTCGAGCAGGGCTAGCGAATCGGCGTGTGAGGCGCTTTGCTTGTCTCATTGCGCCTTATAAGGGCTAAGAGATGGGTAACATCCTGCCCCAGAGCGGGTAGACATACCGGTCTAATGCCGCAAGACATCACAAAGGTTCCCTGTGTCCCACGATTCAGCAAGCCGCATGCCAGGTCCGCTGGGCCTGGCACGTGGCGTCTCCCCGTGGTTGCTCCCGACCGTGGCCGCCGCCGCCGTGACCTCCCTGCTCAGCCGCCGTGACCGGCGCTGGGCGCTGGCGGCGGTCCCGCTGACCGCGCTCACCGGTGGGATGCTCTGGTTCTTCCGCGATCCAGATCGCACTCCGGGCACCGGGCGGATCCTGTCGCCCGCGGACGGCGTGGTGCAGAGCATCGACCCGTGGCCGGACGGCCGCACCCGGGTCGCGATCTTCATGAGTCCGCTCGACGTGCACGTCAACCGGGCGCCGCTGGCCGGCACGGTCACCTCGATGGAGCACGTGTCCGGCGGGTACCTGCCCGCGTTCAACAAGGACAGCGACACCAACGAGCGGGTCGTCTGGCACCTGGACACCGCTCTCGGTGACATCGAGATGGTCCAGATCGCCGGCGCGGTCGCGCGCCGCATCGTGCCCTACGTGGCCGAGGGGGCGAAGGTGGCCAAGGCGGAGCGGATCGGCCTGATCCGGCTCGGCTCGCGGGTCGACCTCTACCTTCCCGAGGGAATCGCCCCGGCCGTCTCCGTGGGCCAGAAGACGGTCGCGGGGGTGACGAGTCTTGACCACGGCTGACGCGAGCTGGCCGATGGACGAGACGGACGACGAGCCACAAGGACCCGTGGGCAAGGCGTTCCGCCTGTCGGCCGCGGACTCCCTCTCCCTCGGCAACGCCCTCTGCGGCTTTCTCGCGGTCTGCGTGCTCGCCTGGTCGGCCATCAGCGCGCTGCAGCAGGACAAACCCTTCGCGGCCGACCCTCGGTTCTTCGGCACCGCCGTGGTGCTCCTGCTGATCGGTGCCACCTGCGACCTGTTCGACGGCCTGGTGGCCAGGAAGTTCCGCGCCTCGGCCATGGGCGCCGAGCTGGACAACCTCGCCGACGTGATCAGCTTCGGCTTCGCACCCGCCTTCATGGTGGTCATCTGGGCGGGGTTCAATCAGCAGATCCCTTTTCTGCTGGTGATGGCCGCGGCGTCGTCGGTGCTGCTGGCCGGGGTCGTCCGGCTCGCGCGCTTCGCCTGCGTGAAGACCAAGAGCGGCGACTTCATGGGGCTGCCCATCCCGATGGGCGCGATGACCGTGGTCTCGGTCGTGCTGCTGTTCCCCCCGTCGATCTGGACGATCCTGCCCGTCTTCGGGGTGGCATACCTGATGGTGAGCCGGATCGAGTACCCCAAGCCCAAGGGCAACCTGGCCGCCGCCGTGCTCGCCTGGATGATGATCAATGTTGCCTGCCTGACCATCTGGGTCGCGGGTCTGGCCGGTGGCGACACGCTGATCAAGGTCGGGGCGGTCATGCAGATGACGATCGTGGCGGCCATCCCGCTGCGGGTCCTGATGTTCAAGCGGGAGAAGCGCAAGGAGCAGCGCAGGGCGTCCGCCGGGGTCGGCTGAGGCCGACCGCCCGGAGCGAGCCCTCGCCGGTTTCCCGATGGGGCGAGGGTGGCGGACGGTCGCGGATATGCCATGCCGAGATCCGTTCTTGCCCCGGAATGCCCCGATCCGCTTCCCCTGTCCGGCGCGGCTGCGTTCAATTGCCTCATGGCACCCGAGCCGCATGAGCACACGCGCACCTACTTCCTCGGCATGCTCGCCCGCGAGCTGGAGCTGAGAGGCATGTGCGTGACGCTCAGGCGGAACCCGCCGTCGCTGCGGGTCACCGATCCGGAGGCGGCGATGTTCAGCGAGACCCTCGACTGCGTCCCGCTGGCCGAGGGCTGGTTCTACCGCTGGTCCTGGGGCGATCTGGTCGAGCGGGTGGAGGATCCGTCCAAGGCCGCGGATCGGATCCTCCGGGTCTTCGGCGGCTGACGCCCGCCTTCCGGCCGCGAACGGCTACCGGCCGCGTTCGGGCGGCGCGGGGCCGGTCGCGCCCGCGTCCGGCGGTACCGCGGAAACGGTCGCCCGGCCGCCTGCCGCGCCCGCGTCCGGTGGTATCGGGGAAGCGGTCGCCTGGCCGCCTGCCCTGCCCGGTGACATCGGGGAAACGGTTGCCCGGCCGCCCGTCACGCCCGCGTCCGGCGGTACCGGGGGAGGGGCGTGGCGCGCGGTGCGGGGGCCGCCATCCGGCCGCCCGCCACCGCCCGACGGGGTGTCACCGGCCCGTCACCAGCCGCGCTCGCGCCACTCGGGCAGTGAGGGGCGCTCGGCGCCGAGCGTGGTGTCCTTGCCGTGGCCCGGATAGACCCAGGTGTCGTCCGGCAGCCGGTCGAAGATCCGTTCCGACACGTCGGTGAAGAGCTGGGCGAAGCGCTCGGGATCCTTGTTGGTGTTGCCGACGCCGCCGGGGAAGAGCGAGTCGCCGGTGAACAGGTGGCCCGGGTGGTGCAGGGCGATCGAGCCGGGGGTGTGCCCGCGCAGGTGGATCACCTCCAGGCTGATCACGCCGACGGTGATCCCGTCGCCGTCCTCCACCTCCAGGTCCACCGGCACCGGCAACGCCCCCGCGTCGAGCGGGTGGGCGATCACCGAGGCGCCGGTCGCCCTGGCGACCTCCTCCAGGGCCTGCCAGTGGTCGCCGTGCTGGTGGGTGGTGACGATCTTGCTGATCGGCTGGTCGCCGATGAGCTCCAGCAGCCGGTCGGGCTCGGCGGCGGCGTCGATGAGCGCGCCGTCACCGGTCCGGGTGCACCGGATCAGGTAGGCGTTGTTGTCGAACGGGCCGACGGCCAGTTTGGCGATCGTCAGGGCGGGCAGCTCGCGCAGGTCGGCGGGGCCGCCGACCTGCACATCACCGGTGTACGTCACGGGTTCTCCTCGGACGGGGTCGCGGGAAGGCGGGGCGGCACTCGTCCCGCCCTCGTCACCATCATCATTCCGCCCGGCGGGCGGTGAGGGGCATAAGGGGGGTGTTCACGTCGTTGAAATCGTGGGCTACCTGCCATATCTGAGGGAAGTCCGTAGTCTGGAGGGGGCGGGAGAACGACTCCGGACGCCGGACCGGAAAATTGTCGGCCCCCCTCGCTAGTCTTCCCGCGACTGCTTCCAACCCTCTACCAACGACGTCGGGACTGCTGTGGCTGACCGCCTCATCGTGCGTGGTGCACGTGAACACAACCTCAAGGACGTCTCGCTGGACCTTCCGCGAGACTCTCTGATCGTCTTCACCGGGCTGTCCGGCTCGGGCAAGTCAAGCCTGGCCTTCGACACGATCTTCGCCGAAGGCCAGCGGCGCTATGTCGAATCGCTGTCGGCGTACGCGCGGCAGTTCCTCGGGCAGATGGACAAGCCCGATGTCGACTTCATCGAGGGGCTCTCGCCCGCGGTGTCGA
This sequence comes from Streptosporangium sp. NBC_01469, assembly GCF_036227305.1. Taxonomy (NCBI): domain Bacteria; kingdom Bacillati; phylum Actinomycetota; class Actinomycetes; order Streptosporangiales; family Streptosporangiaceae; genus Streptosporangium; species Streptosporangium sp. NBC_01469. Next base: position 5,498,422 of record NZ_CP109465.1, read on the forward strand.
TCGACCAGAAGTCGACGAGCCGCAACCCCCGGTCCACCGTCGGCACGATCACCGAGGTGTACGACTACCTGCGCCTGCTCTGGGCGCGCATCGGCAAGCCGCACTGCCCGCAGTGCGGGCGGGCGATCGCCAGGCAGAGTCCCGAGCAGATCGTCGACCGGGTCATGGAGCTGGAGGAGGGCACCCGCTTCCAGGTGCTCGCCCCGGTGGTCCGCGGCCGCAAGGGCGAGTACGCCGAGCTGTTCAGCCAGCTCCAGGCCAAGGGTTTCGCCCGCGCCCGCGTCGACGGCACCGTGGTCAGGCTGGACGAGCCGCCGACGCTGAAGAAACAGGAAAAGCACGACATCGAGGTGATCGTCGACCGCCTGGCCGTGAAGGAGGGCGCGAGCAGCCGCCTGACCGGCTCCGTGGAGACCGCCCTGGGCCTGTCGGGCGGGACGATCACCCTGGAGTTCGTCGACCTGCCCGAGGACGACCCCAACCGCGAGCGCTTCTACTCGGAGCACCTCTACTGCCCCTACGACGACCTGTCGTTCGAGGAGCTGGAGCCCCGCTCGTTCTCGTTCAACTCGCCGTTCGGGGCCTGTCCCGAGTGCACGGGCCTGGGGGTGCGCATGGAGGTCGACCCCGACCTGATCGTGCCCGACCCCGAGAGGCCGCTGGGCGAGGGCGCGCTCTCCCCGTGGGCCGGGGGCCACACCAGCGACTACTTCGTACGCCTGGTCGAGGCGCTCGGCCTGACCATGGGGTTCGGTCTCGACACCCCGTGGGAGCGGCTCCCCAAGAAGGCGCAGAAGGCCCTGCTGTACGGCCACGACGAGCAGGTCCACGTCCGCTACAGCAACCGCTACGGCCGCGAGCGCTCCTACTACACCACCTTCGAGGGGGTCATCCCCTGGGTGCAGCGCCGCCACGGCGAGTCCGACAGCGACGGCATGCGCGAGAAGTACGAAGGCTACATGCGGGAGATCCCGTGCCCGGCCTGCGAGGGGGCGAGGCTCAAGCCGGTCTCGCTCGCCGTCACGGTCGACGACCGCTCGATCGCCGACGTCTCGTCGATGTCGATCGGCGACTGCGCGACGTTCCTCGCCGGGCTGAAGCTGTCCGACCGCGACATGCAGATCGCCGAGCGGGTGGTCAAGGAGATCAACGCCCGGATGGGCTTCCTGCTCGACGTGGGCCTCGACTACCTGACCATGGACCGGGCCTCCGGCACCCTCGCCGGTGGCGAGGCGCAGCGCATCCGGCTCGCCACCCAGATCGGCTCGGGCCTGGTCGGGGTGCTGTACGTGCTGGACGAGCCCTCCATCGGCCTGCACCAGCGTGACAACCAGCGGCTGCTGGAGACCCTGATCAGGCTGCGCGACATGGGCAACACGCTCATCGTGGTCGAGCACGACGAGGACACCATCGCCGCCGCCGACTGGGTGGTCGACATCGGCCCCGGGGCGGGGGAGCACGGCGGCCAGGTCGTCGTCTCCGGCACCGTGGCCGACCTGCTGGCCTCGGAAGACTCGATGACCGGCGCCTACCTGTCCGGCCGCAAGACGATCGCGATCCCCGCCGTCCGCCGCAAGCGCGACAAGAAGCGGCAGATCACCGTGAAGGGCGCCCGCGAGCACAACCTCAAGGGCGTCGACGTGGAGTTCCCCCTGGGGGTGCTGACCGCGGTCACCGGCGTCTCGGGGTCCGGCAAGTCCACCCTGGTCAACGACATCCTCTACAACGCGCTGGCCAAGGAGCTGAACGGCGCGCGCACCGTTCCCGGCCGCCACGCGCGGGTCAACGGGATGGACCTGGTCGACAAGGTCGTGCACGTCGACCAGTCGGCGATCGGCCGCACGCCCCGGTCCAACCCGGCGACCTACACCGGCGTCTTCGACAAGGTCCGCGACCTGTTCGCGCAGACCACCGAGGCCAAGGTCCGCGGCTACCAGAAGGGGCGGTTCAGCTTCAACGTCAAGGGGGGCCGGTGCGAGGCCTGCTCGGGAGACGGCACCCTCAAGATCGAGATGAACTTCCTGCCCGACGTCTACGTGCCCTGCGAGATCTGCCACGGGGCGCGCTACAACCGGGAGACCCTGGAGGTCCACTACAAGGGCAAGACGATCTCCGAGGTGCTCGACATGCCGATCGAGGAGGCCCTGGGCTTCTTCGACTCCATCCCGGCCATCAAGCGCTACCTCAAGACGCTCAACGACGTCGGCCTGGGGTACGTCAGGCTCGGCCAGCCCGCCACGACCCTGTCCGGCGGTGAGGCGCAGCGCGTCAAGCTCGCCTCCGAGCTGCAGCGCCGCTCCACCGGACGGACGATCTACGTGCTCGACGAGCCCACCACCGGCCTGCACTTCGAGGACATCCGCAGGCTGCTCGGCGTCCTGGGCAAGCTCGTCGACGGGGGCAACACGGTCATCGTCATCGAGCACAACCTCGACGTGATCAAGACCGCCGACTGGCTGATCGACATGGGCCCCGAGGGCGGCTCCCGGGGCGGCAGCGTGCTCGCCGTCGGCACGCCCGAGGAGGTCGCCCTGGTCGACGAGAGCCACACCGGCCGCTTCCTGCGCAAGATCCTCGGCAGCTGAGGGCCGGATTCCGGACCGGGTTCCCCCGTCAATACCCTTGACGCGGGAGCCCGGTTCCGACGGGGATGACATTGCGAGAAGGGCCGCGATGAGCACGCAGGAGACCTCTGCCATGCCCGCGCGCAGGCAGGTGATCGCCGCCGCGGGGGCCGTGGCGTGCGGGGCGGCGCTGACGGGGTGCGGCGGCGGGGAGTCCGCCGCGGCCGCCGTACCGCCGGGGATCAAGGGGAAGGTCATCGCGCGGACCGCCGACATCCCGGTGGGCGGCGGCAAGGTGATCGGCAAGTGGAAGATCGTGATCACCCAGCCGACCTCGGGGGTGTTCCGGGCGTTCACGGCGAGCTGCCCGCACCGGGGGTGCGCGGTCGGCAGGATCGGGGACGGCGTCATCCGCTGTCCCTGTCACGGCAGCGAGTTCGCCGTCGACTCGGGAAAGTGCCTCAAGGGCCCGGCGGAGGCGCCGCTGGCCCAGTACACCCTGAAGGTCGAGGGCGACGGGATCATCATGGTCTGACGGTCCGTGCCGCCCTCCTCCTCCGGGGAGGCACGGACTCGCCGGGCTCATCGGGGCCGGTTCGCCGGGTCCGAAGCCCGCGACGAGGGTTTCCGGGGGGATCCTCCGGATGGCCCCGGAAAGAGCGTCGAGGGCGTAATTCTTCACAGTCTCCTGACGTGTTGTACGGCATGCTGAACCGTCATCGGGGTGCCAGCCGTACCTGAAGATGATGATTCTGGAGGATATACATGACTGAGACGACGCGTCGTACGGTGATATTGAGCGCCGGTGGGGCCGGGATGGCCGCGGTGCTGACCGCGTGTGCGGGTTACGGAGAGCCGGCGGCGGACAGCGGGGACACGTCCTCGACCGCCGCCTCGCAGGCGCCGGAGGCGGCCGAGACGACCGCGGGTGCCGATTCGGGCGGCTCCGGGGCGAACGCCCTGGCCAAGACCGCGGACATCCCCGAGGGGGGCGGCAAGGTCTTCAAGGACGAGAAGATCGTGATCGTCCAGCCGGCCGCGGGCGAGTTCAAGGCGTTCAGCTCCGTCTGCACCCACCAGGGGTGTGACGTCGACAAGATCGCGGACGGCACCATCGACTGCCCGTGTCACGGCAGCAAGTTCAAGATCACTGACGGTTCCGTGGCGAACGGCCCGGCCACCAAGCCGCTGGAGGAGAAGGCGATCAAGGTGGACGGCGACTCCATCGTCCTCGCCTGAGCCCGGCCGCGAGCCCACCGCCGGGAGGAACGTTCCGGCGGGGGGCCGCGGGACGGCCGTACGGCGCCGGGCCGTCCGGCGGAGCGGCACGGCCGTCGGGTGGGGCCGTCCCGGCCCCGGGCCGGTGAGGAGGGCAGGGCCGCTGTGCTCGGTCCTGGCTTCCGGACGGGTGAAGGCCGGGCCGCCGTGCTCGGTCCCGGCTCCCGGACGGGGGGAAGGCCGGGCCGCCGTGTTCCGTCCCGGGCTGCTGGGGAGGCCCGGCCACGTGAAATGCGGAGCCCCGTCGTCTCCCGGCCGCGTGCCGTGCGGAAATCTGTAAGGAAAGCTGTCGGTCCGGGCCGATAGGCTTTCTGTGTGGCGAGATCTGTGGGTGGTCCGGCGAGTTTCCGGCCGAAGCCGGGGTCCATCCCCGAGTCCCCAGGCGTCTACCGGTTCAAGGACGCCGACGGCCGGGTCATCTATGTCGGCAAGGCCAAAAGCCTGCGTCAGCGGCTCAACTCCTACTTCGCCGACTTCGCGGGCCTGCATCCGCGCACCCAGACCATGCTCACGACCGCCGTGGACGTCGACTGGACGGTCGTCGGCACCGAGGTCGAGGCCCTCCAGCTCGAATACTCCTGGATCAAGGAGTACGACCCGCGGTTCAACGTCAAATACCGCGACGACAAGTCATACCCCTACCTCGCGGTCACCATGGGGGAGGAGTTCCCCAGGGTCCAGGTGCTGCGCGGCGCCAAGCGCAAGGGCACCCGCTACTTCGGCCCCTACTCCCACGCCTGGGCGATCAGGGAGACCGTCGACCTGCTATTGCGGGTCTTCCCGATCAGGAGCTGCTCGGGCGGGGTGTTCAGGCGGGCCGCGCAGATCGGCCGCCCCTGCCTGCTGGGCTACATCGACAAGTGCTCCGCCCCCTGCGTCGGCCGGGTCACCGCCGAGGAGCACCGGGAGCTGGCCGACGACTTCTGCGAGTTCATGGCGGGCAACACCGGCCGGTTCATCAAGCGGCTGGAGCGCGAGATGCGCGAGGCCGCCGTCGCGCAGGAGTACGAGCGGGCCGCCAGGCTGCGCGACGACATCCAGGCGTTGCAGCGGGCGATGGAGAAGCAGGCCGTGGTCCTCGGCGACAACACCGACTGCGACGTGGTCGCCCTGGCGGAGGATCCGCTGGAGGCCGCAGTCCAGGTGTTCTACGTCCGGAGCGGGCGCATCAGGGGCCAGCGCGGCTGGGTGGTCGACAAGGTCGAGGAGGCCACGCCGGGCGAGCTGGTCGAGCAGTTCCTCCTGCAGATGTACGGCGACGCGGCCGCCGAGGCGCTGCCCAGGGAGGTGCTGGTGCCCGTCCTGCCCCCCGACGCCGAGGCGGTCACCGAGCTGCTCTGCGAGCACCGCGGGGCGCGGGTGGAGATCAGGGTCCCCCAGCGCGGCGACAAGAGGTCGCTGATGGAGACCGTCGAGCGCAACGCCGTCGAGTCCCTGAAGCAGCACAAGCTGAGGCGGGCCAGCGACCTGACCGCGCGGAGCAGGGCGCTGCAGGAGGTCGCCGACGCCCTCGACCTCGACCAGGTGCCGCTCCGCATCGAGTGCTACGACGTCTCCCACATCCAGGGCACCGACGTGGTGGCCTCCATGGTGGTGTTCGAGGACGGCCTGGCCCGCAAGAGCGAATACCGCAGGTTCTCCGTGCGCTCCACCGAGGGTGACGTCGCCTCCATTTACGAGGTGATCTCCCGCCGGTTCAAGCGCTACCTGGAGGAGCGCTCCGCCACCGGGGAGCTCGACGCGGCCACCGGGGCCGATCCCGAAGAAGCGGAGGAAGGGCTGCGGACGCCGGGCGTCGATCCGGAGACCGGCAGGCCGCGCAAGTTCGCCTACCCGCCCAACCTGGTGGTCGTCGACGGCGGTCCCGCGCAGGCCGCAGCGGCCCGCAGGGCGCTCGACGAGCTCGGTGTGGACGACGTGGCGGTGTGCGGGCTGGCCAAGCGGCTGGAGGAGGTCTGGCTGCCCGGCGAGGACCTGCCGGTGATCCTCGCCCGCTCCAGCGAGGCCCTTTACCTTCTTCAGCGGGTGCGTGACGAGGCCCACCGCTTCGCCATCACCTACCATCGATCCAAGCGGTCGAAGAGCGTCAAGGAAAGCGCTCTGGACGAGGTCCCCGGTCTCGGCCCGGCCCGCAGGCAGGCGTTGATCAAGCATTTCGGATCGGTGAAACGGCTGCGGGAGGCGACCGCGGCGCAGATCTGCGAGGTTCCCGGGATCGGCCCCTCGACGGCCGAGACGATCGTGTCGGCCTTGAAGGGGCAGAACCCATGAGCGAAAGAGAGCCCGCGTTCGTCCTCGTCACCGGAATGTCGGGGGCGGGGCGGAGCACCGCCGCCAAGGCCCTGGAGGACCTGGGGTGGTTCGTCATCGACAACCTGCCGCCCGGGTTGCTGTTCGCCATGGCCGAGGAGGCGGGCCGGGTCAAGCTGGCCGCCGACAAGGTGGCCGCGGTGGTCGACGTGCGCAGCCTGGCCTTCACCAGCGACCTCAACAGCGCGATCGAGGAGCTGGAGGGGCGCGGAGTCGCCGTGCGCGTGGTGTTCCTGGAGGCCAGTGACGAGGAGCTGGTCCGCAGGTTCGAGAACGTCCGCCGCCCGCACCCGCTGCAGAGCGACGGCCGCCTGGTCGACGGGATCGCCCGCGAGCGCGGCATCCTGCGCGAGGTCAGGGCCAACGCCGATCTGGTGATCGACACCTCCAACCTCAACGTCCATGAGCTCCGCGGGAAGATCGTCGCCTTCTTCGGCGGCGAGGACCGCCCCGGCCTGCGGGTCAACGTCGTCTCCTTCGGCTACAAGTACGGCCTGCCCGTCGACGCGGACCTGGTCGTCGACTGCCGGTTCCTGCCCAACCCCCACTGGGTCCCCGAGCTTCGCCCCATGAACGGACTGGACGCTCCCGTACGGGAGTACGTTCTCAACCAAGCGGGTGCGAAGGAACTCCTCGACGCCTACGAGGAGGTGTTCGCCATCATCGCCTCCGGCTACACCCGCGAAGGCAAGAGCTACGCCACGCTCGCCGTCGGCTGCACCGGCGGCAAGCATCGCAGCGTCGCCATGGCCGAGCAGATCGGTGGCCGGCTGCGCGATAGGGGTGGCATGGAGGTGCAGGTGAGCCATCGGGATGTGGGCCGGGAGTGAACGAGGGTCTCAAGATCGTCGCGCTGGGTGGGGGACACGGGCTGTACGCCTCGCTGTCGGCGTTGCGGAGGGTCACCTCCCGGCTTACGGCGGTGGTCACCGTCGCCGACGACGGAGGGTCGAGCGGCCGTCTCCGCCGCGAGCTCGGCGTGCTTCCCCCCGGAGACCTGAGGATGGCCCTGGCCGCGCTGTGCGGTGACGACGAGTGGGGGCGGACCTGGAGCGAGGTCGTCCAGCACCGCTTCCGCAGCGAGGGCGACCTGCACGGCCACGCGATCGGCAACCTGCTGATCGTGGCGCTGTGGGAGCGGCTCGGCGACACGGTCTCCGGGCTCGACTGGCTCGGGCGGCTGCTCGGCGCGCACGGGCGGGTGCTGCCGATGTCCTCGGTGCCGCTCGACATCGCCGCCGAGGTCGAGCTGGACGGCGAGGTGAGCACGGTACGCGGTCAGGTGGCCTGCGCGCTCACCCCCGGCAGGGTCCGGGCCATCTCGCTGCTGCCCGAGGACCCGCCGGCGTGCCCCGAGGCCGTCCAGGCGGTCCTCGACGCCGACTGGGTGGTGTTCGGCCCCGGCTCCTGGTTCACCAGCGTGCTGCCCCACCTGAAGGTGCCCGAGCTGGCCGAGGCGCTGCACGCCACCCGCGCCCGCCGCCTGGTCGCGCTGAACCTCGCCCCGCAGGCGGGGGAGACCGACGGCTTCTCCCCCCAGAAGCATCTGGAGGTGCTGCGCCAGCACGCGCCCTCCCTGGAGATCGACGTCGTCGTCGCCGACACCGGGGTGATCGACGACCGCGACGAGCTGGAGAAGGCCGCGGCCGATCTCGGCGGGAGGCTGGTCCTCGCCTCCGTGGCGGACGAGGACGGCTCCCCGCGACACGATGCACAACGTCTTGCCTCCGTCCTGGACGAGATTTTCCGTGAGAAGCGTTGATCCTGGTCAGCGGTGCTCAGGAGTGCGAGAAACTTCTGTGAGCCCGATTTATCTCGGGCCGCATGGGGTCTGTATGGGGGAGGACGAACGCGCATGGCGATGACAGGTGTGGTCAAGGACGAGCTGAGCAGGCTTCCGGTCCTGAAGCCTTGCTGCCGTAAGGCCGAGGTGTCGACGCTGCTGCGGTTCGCGAGCGGGTTGCACCTGGTGAGCGGCCGGATCGTGATCGAGGCCGAGCTTGACACCAACGTCACCGCCCGGCGGCTGATCAAGGACATCGGTGAGGTCTTCGGGCACAAGGCGGAGGTGCTCGTCCTGGCCCCGGCCGGATTGCGCAAGGGTTCGCGCTACCTCGTGCGGGTCTACCGCGACGGGGAGGCGCTCGCCCGCCAGACCGGTCTGATCGACAACCACGGGCGCCCGGTCCGCGGCCTGCCCCGCCAGGTCGTCGCGGGGGCGACCTGTGACGCCGAGGCGGCCTGGCGGGGGGCGTTCCTGGCGCACGGCTCGCTGACCGAGCCGGGCCGTTCGATGTCGCTCGAGGTCACCTGTCCCGGGCCCGAGGCGGCGCTCGCACTGGTCGGTTCCGCGCGGCGGTTGAAGATCCACGCCAAGGCCAGGGAGGTGCGCGGCGTCGACCGGGTGGTGGTCCGTGACGGTGACGCCATCGGCGCGCTGCTGACCCGGCTGGGCGCCCACGACAGCGTGCTGGCCTGGGAGGAGCGGCGGATGCGCCGCGAGGTCCGTGCGACGGCCAACCGGCTGGCCAACTTCGACGACGCCAACCTGCGCCGTTCGGCCCGCGCCGCGGTCGCCGCGGGGGCCAGGGTCCAGCGGGCCCTGGAGATCCTCGGGGAGGAGGCCCCCGAGCATCTGGTGATCGCCGGCCGCCTGCGGGTGGAGCACAAGCAGGCGTCCCTGGAGGAGCTCGGCCAGCTCGCCGACCCGCCCCTGACCAAGGACGCGATCGCAGGTCGCATCCGCCGCCTGCTGGCCATGGCCGACAAGCGGGCCCAGGACATCGGCATTCCCAACACCGAGGCCAATCTCACCGTCGACATGCTGGCCCCGTAGGTCCTCTTCCGGGGCGTGCCGCCGGAAAGCCCCTCGGCTCAGGGCTGCTTTCTGGGCTTGAAGTAGTTCACGTCGGCGGCCTCGTCCGGCTGCGGGACGGACGAGGCGGCACGGGTGTCGTGGGCTTCACGGGCGCTCTTGACGCGCCTGTTCACGAAGCTGAAGCCCGCGTAGGCGGCCACCACCCAGAACAGCAGCGACATGGGGTCGCTTCTGAGAGCGTCGGGGAAGGCGTTGAGGACCCGGACGACGGCGGAGCCGTAATCCTCGCCGGACAGCCGTACCCAGACGACGACGGCCCCGGCGACCTGGCCGAGCGCGGCGCCGACGAGGGAGAAGAAGGCGGCCAGCGGCGGCAGCACCGGGCTGGTCGGCCTGACCGCGATCATGGCGAGGCCGACGAGGAGACCGACGCCGATGGCGGCGAAGCCGATCTCGTACCCGCTGAAGGCGATGAGCGCGCCGTAGCCCGCGGCGCCGGCCACGGTGGCGAGGAGACCGGTGAGAATGCCTGGCAGGAGACCGTTCGCCAGGTGCGGATCGTTGTCTGTCATGGCAGGTCCTCGTGGGGTTGAGGGTATTTACAGTGACGAGTCGGGCACTTTACTTGAATGGTGCGATACCTGTTCGTGGGTTGGGGAATAACGAAGGCCCCCTCAAGTGGTCTAGGCCAATTTGGGTCCGATAAGGTTCGTGGTTGAGGTTTCAGCCCGCCCCAAGTCGCCGATCCCGAGAGACCGGCGCACCGACGTACGAGGAGATCGGCACCGTGACCATCCGCGTAGGCGTCAACGGATTTGGCCGCATCGGCCGCAACTTCTGGCGCGCGGTCGCTGCCAGCGGCAAGGACATCGAGATCGTCGCGGTCAACGACCTGACCGACAACGCCACGCTCGCCCACCTGCTGAAGTACGACAGCATCCTCGGCCGCCTGCCGTACGAGGTGAAGAGCACCGCCGACGAGATCATCGTGGACGGCAAGACGATCAAGGCGTTCGCCGAGCGTGACCCCGCCAAGCTGCCCTGGGGCGACCTGGGGGTGGACGTCGTCGTCGAGTCGACCGGCTTCTTCACCGACGCCAACAAGGCCCGCGTGCACGCCGAGAACGGCGCCAAGAAGGTCATCATCTCGGCTCCGGCCAAGAACGAGGACTTCACCGTCGTGATGGGCGTCAACCACGACAAGTACGACCCGGCCAACCACACGGTCATCTCCAACGCCTCCTGCACCACCAACTGCCTGGCGCCGATGGCCAAGGTCCTCAACGACACCTTCGGTATCGAGAAGGGTCTGATGACCACGATCCACGCCTACACGCAGGACCAGAACCTGCAGGACGCCCCGCACAGCGACCTGCGCCGCGCCCGCGCCGCCGCGATCAACATCGTGCCGACCTCGACCGGCGCCGCCAAGGCCATCGGCCTGGTGCTGCCCGAGCTCAAGGGCAAGCTCGACGGCTTCGCGCTGCGCGTGCCGATCCCCACGGGCTCGGCCACCGACCTCACCGTCGAGGTCGGCCGCGAGACCACCGTCGAGGAGGTCAACGCCGCCCTCAAGGCCGCCGCCGAGGGTGAGCTCAAGGGTTACCTCACCTACAACGAGGACCCGATCGTCTCCTCCGACATCGTGACCGACCCGGCGTCCTGCATCTTCGACGCGCCCCTCACCAAGGTGATCGGCAACCAGGTCAAGGTCGTCGGCTGGTACGACAACGAGTGGGGTTACTCCAACCGTCTCGTCGACCTCATCGAGCTGGTCGGCGCCGACCTCTGATGAAGGACATCTCCGAGTTCGACGTGGACGGCCGGCGCGTCCTGGTGCGCGCCGACCTCAACGTCCCCCTCGAGGGGGGCGTCATCACCGACGACGGCCGCATCCGCGCCTCGGTGCCGACGATCAAGGAGCTCGCGGGCAGGGGTGCCCGCGTGGTCGTCGTCGCGCACCTGGGACGCCCCAAGGGCAAGCCGAACCCGGAATACTCCCTGGCCCCCGTCGCGAAGCGGCTGGGTGAGCTCCTGGGCGCCGATGTCGCCTTCGCCACTGACGTGGTCGGCAAGTCCGCCCAGGACGTCGTGGAGGGCCTCCAGGACGGCCAGGTGGCCCTTCTGGAGAATCTGCGCTTCGAACCGGGCGAGGAGTCCAAGGACGACGAGGAGCGGGCCGCCTTCGCCACGAAGCTCGCCGCCTTCGCCGACGTCTACGTGGGCGACGGCTTCGGCGCGGTGCACCGCAAGCACGCCAGCGTCTACGACGTGCCCGGCCTGCTGCCGCACGCCGCGGGCCGGCTGGTCCTGGCCGAGGTCGAGGTGCTCAGGAAGCTGACCGACGAGACCGAGCGGCCGTACGTCGTGGTGCTCGGCGGTGCCAAGGTCTCCGACAAGCTCGGCGTCATCGGCAACCTGCTGACCAAGGTCGACCGCCTCCTCATCGGCGGCGGCATGGCCTACACCTTCCTGGCGGCCCAGGGCTACGAGGTCGGCGGGTCGTTGCTCCAGGAGGACCAGCTCGACAAGGTGCGCGGCTTCCTCGACGAGGCGGGCAGGCGCGGTGTGGAGATCGTCCTGCCGGTCGACGTGCTGGCGGCCGTGGAGTTCGCCGAGGACGCCGAGTACGAGGTGGTCGACGCCACCGCGATCCCGGCCGACCGCGAGGGGCTCGACATCGGCCCGCGCACCCGCGAGCTGTTCGCGGGCAAGCTGGCCGATGCCAGGACCGTGTTCTGGAACGGCCCGATGGGCGTCTTCGAGTTCGAGGCCTTCTCCGGCGGAACTCGCGCGGTCGCCGAGGCGTTGATCGCCTCGGAGGCCTTCACGGTCGTCGGCGGGGGAGACTCGGCCGCCGCCGTGCGCAGGCTCGGCCTGCCGGAGGACGGGTTCTCCCACATCTCCACCGGTGGCGGGGCCAGCCTCGAATACCTGGAGGGCAAGACCCTCCCCGGACTCGTGGCGCTGGAGCGGTAGAAGTGAATCCACGCGGTGAGCGGAGTGGCCGGTCGACGACCGATGCCGTCCGCGCAGTGAACAAGGAGTGGTGAGCGAACGATGAGCACACCTCGTAAGCCGCTCATGGCAGGCAACTGGAAGATGAACCTCAATCACCTTGAGGCCATCGCGCACACCCAGAAGCTCGCCTTCGCGCTGAACGACAGGGACTTCGACCGGGTCGAGGTGGCCGTGCTGCCGCCGTTCACCGACCTGCGCAGCGTGCAGACCCTGGTCGACGGCGACAAGCTGCGGATCGTCTACGGTGCGCAGGACCTGTCGCAGCACGACGGCGGCGCCTACACCGGTGAGATCTCCGGGGCCATGCTCGCCAAGCTCGGCTGCACCTTCGTCCTCGCGGGCCACTCCGAGCGCCGCCAGTACCACCGCGAGGACGACGACGTCGTCAACGCCAAGGTGCAGGCGGCCTACCGGCACTCGCTCACCCCCATCCTGTGCGTGGGGGAGGGCCTGGAGGTGCGCCGGGCCGGCGGCCAGGTGGCCCACAGCGTCGCGCAGCTCGACGGTGCGCTCCGCAAGGTCACCGCCGAGCAGGTCGCGTCCGTCGTGCTCGCCTACGAGCCGGTGTGGGCGATCGGCACCGGCGAGGTGGCCACCCCGGACGACGCGCAGGAGGTCTGCGGGGCACTCCGGGCGCGACTCGCCGAGCTGTACGACGCCGAAGTGGCCGCCGGTGTCCGTATCCTTTACGGTGGGTCGGTCAAGTCTGACAACATCGCGGGCATCATGGCGCAGCCTGATGTCGACGGTGCCCTGATCGGTGGCGCGAGCCTCGACCCCGGGGAGTTCGTCAAGGTTTGCCGTTTTGGCGAATTGTCGAGCTGACTGAGCCATTCGGTGGGTACGACTTGACAGCACGTCATACCCTCTTAGAGCAAGTTTGAATCGTCGCGCCTTCGGCGTACACAAGGGTCGTGCCCGGACGCGGGTCACGCGCACATAGGGAACAGGTCAACGGTGACAATCGGAATCTCCATCGCCCTCATCCTGTCGAGCTTGCTGATGATGCTGCTCGTCCTGCTCCACAAGGGCAAGGGCGGTGGTCTCTCGGATCTGTTCGGTGGCGGTTTCTCGTCGTCGTTCGGAGGCTCCTCCGTGGTGGAGCGCAACCTTGACAGGCTCACCGTCATCACCGGTGTCGTCTGGTTCGTCTGCATCATCGCGCTGGGCCTGCTTCTGCGGCCCTGATCCGGCTTCGACAGGCGTGACAGTGGTTCAGTCCCCGCATCCCCAAGCGGCGGGGCCATCGAGCAAGGAGTTCATCCGTGGGTAGTGGCAACGCGATCCGTGGCAGCCGTGTCGGTGCCGGCCCGATGGGGGAGGCGGAGCGCGGCGAGGCGGCCCCCCGTGTGCGGGTGCCTTTCTGGTGCGCGAACATGCATGAGACGCGCCCCAGTTTCGCCAGCGACGCGGCCGTTCCCGAGTTCTGGGACTGCCCCCGGTGTGGCCTCCCCGCCGGTCAGGACGAGGCCAACCCGCCCGCGCCGCCGCGCAACGAGCCTTACAAGACGCACCTCGCGTATGTGAAGGAACGCCGCAGCGACAAGGACGGCGCGCAGATCCTGGCCGAGGCCCTGGAGCGGCTGCGCTCCTCCTCGCGCCCGATCTACTAGCCGGGCTCTCGCGTACGGTCCGGCAGGACTGACACGCACGCCTGAAAGGCCCCCGAGGGAGACCCCCGCGGGGGCCTTTCGCGCGCCACGGCCTCGGAACTCATCGGGAGTCGCGGGGGCAGGGGTCCTGACCCTGATTCCACGGTGGCGATCCGGCTCCGCCGGCTCCCGGCCGCGTTCGCCGTCCTGGACGACGAAGCGCTCGATCCAGGACGGTACGGCCCGCGGCATCGGCGGGACGATCCCTCGCCGCCGCGCGATGCCACTCCGGCCTAGGGCCTGTGGGGTATGTCCGGCCTGTTGGGCATGTTCGGCATGTCCGACCTGTTGGAGGTGTCTCCCCGGTGAGGGACGTCTCTCCTCGGAGACATGCCGGGCATCCTCTTCGAGCCCACCGCCACGGCTCCCAGGCCGAGCAGGAGGATGACGATACCGGTGACGACGTTGTTCCAGATGCTTCCCCTCGTCGCCGAGCCGGTGATCCAGGGCGACACTATGGTCCAGATTCCGATGACCGGCACGACCCAGCTGATCCCGTACGTCCTGCCGTAGGCGGACGCGAGGGCGATGGCCAGGGCGGCGACCGCGATGCCGGTGACGATGTTGCTCACGGAGAGCCTGGACAGGCCGTTGAAACCGACCACCCAGGGAGAGATCGCCAGGTACAGGCCCGCCAGGAGGCCCAGTCCGTCGATGACCTGGGCTATCGAGCTGGAGCCCGCTCGTTCGTACCTTTCCCGCATTTCGATGAGATCGGGATGTTGTTCCAGGCTTGCAGGTCTCGTCATGACCCATTCCCCCTTACCGATTTCATGCAAATTCGATTTCCGGTGAAAGCGAATTTATGCTTGCATACCCGATATAAGCTCCAAACAGCCCAAAGTAGTACAAATCTAGCTAATGAAATCTTCGGGACACGGGGATCGGGCGCGTCCACCCCCCGCCGTGACCCCTCGTAGGGGTGGTGACCTGCGGTGATCGGTGTGATCGCGATGGGGGTGGTGGCGCGCGCCTTGGGTACAAAACGGGGCATACCCCCTCGCGGGAACAGGGAGAGCCGAGGGGAAAGCGAGGTTGCCCGGAGGTGACCTTATGGACGAGAAGACAGGAACGCATGATCATCCGAGGAGCGCGCTGAATCTGCGGCTTTTCCTGGCGATCTTCGGTCTGGTGGTGTGCGCGGCTCTGGCGATCCTCTCGGCGTGGGCCGGGATCACCGCGCTCGCCGTGAGCCTGGCCGTACTGGCGGCCGTCGCCGTCGTGGACATCATGGTGCTCACGATCCGGATCGCCCGCAGGCGCCGGAGTGGTGAACGACACACCCTGTTCGAATAGTTCGAATAGTTCGAACGGATCGCGTCCGGCCGCGTCAGGGGATCCGGCGGCCGGAGACGGCCGGGGCGTGAGAGGGAGGACGGGCGGGTGTGACGCGGAGCTCCCGGGGAGGGGCGCTCAGCCCAGGTTCGGCCCAGGTTCGGCCCCGGTTCAGTCCAGGCTCAGGCCAGGAGGAAGCGGGTGAGGACGGGGGCGAGGATCTTCGGGTCGACCACGTGCTCGTGCACGTCGATGACCAGACGCTCGGCGCCGGGGACGTGGGAGGTGATCACGTCGGCGGCCTGGCCGAAGAAGTCGACCCGCAGCCCGGCCATCTGGGGGGCGAGGCCCGCGCCGGTGGCCACCAGCGTCGGCTGGGTGATCGTCGCCAGCCGGGTGACGGGCGGGGGCCCGTCTCCCAGGCAGGCGGCGTCGTAGGCGAGGGTGTGCGCGAGGTCGCGCAGCGCCGGCCACATCGGGGAGGTGCTCGCCGCGGCGATGTCGTCGTCCGACGAACCCGCCAGCCGCATGAACAGCGAGAGCGCCTCCTCGACCCGCCCGTCGCCGAGCGCCGCCCGCAGCCGGGTGCGGTAGTCGCGCCACGTCTGGACGGCGTCGTCACCGATGCTGTAGGGCACGTCGTACACCGCGACCCTGCCGATCGGCAGCCCCGCCGCCGCGGCTTCCAGCGCGAGGGCGCCGCCGGAGGAGGCGCCGAACAGGTGCGCGGAACCGCCGGCCGCGGCGATCAACGCCCCGAGATCCTCGATCTCGCGTTCCAGCGCGTACGGCCGCGTGTCGCCACTTTCCCCCCGACCGCGGCGGCTGTAGTTGACGACCGTGAAATCCTCCGCCAGCTCCGGGACGAGGGGGCGTTCTCCGAGCCGTCGTCCGGGCCGCCACCCACCAGGATGACGGCCGGACCGCGGCCGGCCCGGTCATGGACGATCGGTGTGCCGTCACGCGATATCACCTGTGCCATGCCCTGACCGTAGCTTTGCCCACCGACAATGTTCCGCGTGCCGCGACGGTTCCCCGGATCGCCCCATGCGGTTCTGCGGCGACGCGATAACGAACGGTACGCCGGGACGTGTGCAGTCAGGAAGATCCGTAATATATGGGTTTTCCTGATACGCACGTGACACGGGGGTCACCAGTGACGACAAGCATGACCGGGCTCACACGCCGCCGGCTCCTCCAGGTGGGCGCCGGGGCCGTGCCCGCCTTCGCCCTGGGTACCGAGCCCGCTCGGGCGGCCGAGCCGCTCGTCAGCGGGGTCGTCCCGGCGGCGCTGAAGCGCTTCGACGACGTGATGAAGAAGTACATCACGGAGCGCGAGATCGGCTGCGCGCAGCTCGCGGTCGCGCGCAACGGCAAGATCCTGCTGGCGCGGGGGTACGGGACGTACTCGGTGCGCACCGTCGAGGGCCAGCCGGTCCTGGCGCGCGTGCAGCCGACCTCGCTGTTCCGCGTCGCCAGCCTGAGCAAGCACATCACGTCGGCCGCGATCATGCGGCTGGTCCAGGACGGCAAGCTCAGTCTCTCGGCCCCGGTCACCACGCTGCTCGGGCTCTCGGCGGCGGCCGACCCCAGGCTGGCCAAGGTGACCGTGCTGAGACTCATGCAGCACCTGGGCGGCTGGGACGCCGCCGTCTCCAAGGACCGGCTCTGGCTGGACCACACGATCTCCGCCGCGCTCGACGTGCCGCTGCCGATCAGCCACGCGGACATCATCCGCTACTCCACAGCCCGCCCCCTCGATTTCGAGCCCGGCTCCAAGATGGTCTACAGCAACTACGGCTACGCGCTGCTGGGGCGGATCATCGAGAAGGTCTCCGGCACGGACTACGAGTCGTACGTCAAGCAGAGGCTCCTCGCGCCCGCCGGGGTCACCCGGATGAGGCTCGGCCGCAGCCTGCGGCTGGGGTCGCCCACGAGCGAGGTGAACTACGTCTCGAAGTACACCAACAAGTCCGTCGTGGACGACTCCGGCACCGTCGTGCCGTACCCCTACGGCGGTTTCAACATGCCCAACCAGGACGCCAACGGCGGCTGGATCGCCTCGGCGGTCGACATGGTGAAGTTCGCCATGGTCTTCGACGCCGCCGGTCCGGTGCTGAACGCCGCCTCGATCGCCAAGATGTTCGCGAAGCCGGAGATCGGCGTCAACTCCGGCGGTTCCTGGTACGGCGGTGGCTGGTGGGTCCGGACCTCGGGCAGCAGCATCAACACCTGGCACTCGGGCTCGATGCCCGGCACGTTCACCTACCTGGCCCGGCTGAGCGGCGGGATCTCCTACTGCGCCACGTTCAACCGCCGAGAGGAGGAGGGCACGCCCGACTTCGGGGTGATCGACCCGCTCCTCAGCCAGACGGCCCGCGCGGTGACCTCGTGGCCGACGGCCGACCTCACCTCGAAGTACTTCTGAGCCTGGACTTCGAGGTTCTCCCGGAGCTCCCCGGGTGAGAGGCCGGGATCCCTTTTCCGGTCTCCCACCCGGGGTTCCGCTCCGGCGCTTTGCCCGGGGCTCCGCTCCGGTGCCTCATCGGTGAGGAGCCCGTTTCGGCGACGGGAGTCCATCTCGTCGCGGGGAGCCCGTCTCACCCCGATTGATCGTCCAGGGTGTGGGACAGGTAGCGGTCGGCGGATCGGCGGACGGCCCCGGCGCCGTCGGTGTGCACGATCCGCTTCCACCAGCCGCCGTAGACGCGTTCGAAGGAGTACGGCTCCAGCAGCGACAGGGCGCGGCGGATCGTGCCGGGGCGCTCGGGGATGAGGTTGGGGTAGCTGTACATGAAGCTGACCCAGCGGCGGTCCTGGACCACCTGGAGGATGTCGCCGGAGAACAGGGCGCCCCGGCCCTCCTCGCCGTCGCGCCAGTGCATGACCTGGCCGCCGTCGAAGTGGACGCCCGCGTTGATCAGTGTCAGCCCCTCGCGGATCTCGTGGGTGTCGCCCTCCCAGAACACGACGGAGTCGTCGGGGCGGCCCACCCAGTCGCGGTCGGCCGCGTGGATGTGGATCGGCGCGTCGAAGGCGTGCGCCCACTCCACCATCGAGCCGTAGAAGTGCGGGTGGCTGATCGCGATGGCGTCGATCCCGCCGAGCTCGGTGACCTGCTTGACCAGCTCGTCGTCGAGGTGGGTGACCATGTCCCACAGCACGTTGCCGCCGGGGGTGCGGACCAGTAGCGCCCGCTGGCCGATGGCGGTGGCGGGGTCGCTGCCGACCCCGACCACCCCGGTGCCCTCCTCGGCGATCAGCGGCCGGTGCCCGGTCGCGCGCAGCTTGTTCAGGGAGGTCCAGCGCTGCCCCTCCCAGCCGACGTACTGCCGCTCGTCCTCGCAGATCGGGCAGTTCTCCCGAGGTTCGGCGTACTGGACCCCGCAGGTGACACAGATGGGCAGATCGTTCACGGAATCTCCTCAGGTCGCGTTCGTTTCCCACCCTAAGATCACTGTGGGCCCCGGCGTTTCTCCGAGAACGGCCGTCACATCTGCCTCGACCGGCTTCCCGTACGGTTCCGGACGCCGCTTGGCCGGCGCGGGTAGATCTGGGTGGTCACGGCTCCTGGAGGAGACGGGCCGAGCGGCGGCCCAGGTGTAGCAGCGGCGGGCAGGTCAGGCGGGTGCCCCAGCGGGTGGGGAGGGCGAAGGCGACGGCCTTGGCCGGTGCGTCGGCGGTGAAGGTCGTCGTGGGGTAGGCGCGGCAGTGTCCCCGGGAGAGCTCCCGGACCAGCGTCAGGCCACGGCCGTTCTCGGCGAGCGGGTCCGGCGTGGCATGCGGGCGGGAGTGGTCGAGGAGCGCGGGAATCCAGCCCAGGTCGGGATCCCCGTCGACGAGCTCGCACCACGTGGGGACGCCCGCCAGGCTGAAGACGCGGATCTCGTACGGCGGACGGGCGTGCCGCTCGCAGTTGGCGGCGAGCTCGGCCGCGACCGCCTCGGTGTCGGCGATGTCGTCGCCGGGCAGGCCCTCGGCCAGCAGCACCTCGCGCACGACGGCGCGGGCCCGGCGGGAGGCCGAGCCCGGACGCAGGACGGCCACCAACATGCCGACCTCGCCGAGGGCCTCCTCCGGGGCTCCCACGCTGGTGACGGTGATCCCCTCATGGGGGAGGCCCGGTGGGTCCGCCGGGTCGCGGAAGGTTGGCCGCATGTGCTTGCTCCGTCGCTGTCGGTGACTGTTCCAGCAGGAAACGCCACGGGACGGGCGGCGGCCAGGTTCGGGTGCGGGCATTGCGGTGCCCCGCGCGGGGTGCGGGAGCGGGGCGTCGCCGCCGCACCCCGCGAGGATCATTCTGTCGGCTGGTCGTTTCCTGGTCGTTTCCGTCGGCGGGCGAGCCGCGCGAGCCGCGTTCGTCGACAATGGGTTGATGATTCGTCGCTCCGGGTGATGGAGGTTGCCGTGGGTGGTGAGGGACGTCCGGAACTGGTGCGGGCTCGTCGGCGAATGGGCATGAGCCAGGACGCGATCGCGGCGGCGCTGTGGGTGTCGGCGACGACGTGGAGCCGGTGGGAGCGGGGACGCCAGGAGATCCGGCCGATCTACCGGGCGCGGATGGCCGAGGTGTTCGGGGTGGACCCGGTCGAGGTCGAACGGTGGATCGAGGGCACCGCCCCGGTCGATACGGAAGCCTGGCTGGTGCCGGACTTCAGCGACCTGTCACTCGGGGCTACCGTCGAGGCGGCCGGACGACTGTGGAGGTGCGACGTGGATCCGGAACGACGACACGTGCTGGCCGCGCTGCCGTTCGTCCCGGCGGCACTGGGCGGATGGCTGTCGGAGTGGAGTTACGGCGCCCCGAACACCTCGGCGGCGTACCAGGGCTCCGGGGCGGCGGTGGGGCTGTCGGACGTGCGGCGGATCGTCGAGGCGCGGCAGGCGTTCGGGGAGATGGATCACCGTTTCGGGGCGGGGATGATACGTCCGGCGGTCGTGGACTACCTGCACAGTACGGTGGCTCCGATGCTGCGTGGCCGCTATGACGACAAGGTCGGGGCCGCACTGATGACGGCAGCGGCGGGGATGACTCTTCAGGCGGGATGGACCGCCTTTGACCTGGGGCGCCACGGACAGGCCCAGCACTACTTCGGTCAGGCGCTCACGCTGGCGAAGGCCGGTGACGACGCACTGACGGGTGCCTGGGTCTTGACGACCATGACGATTCAGGCGATTTACCTGGAGCAGCCCGCCTGGGCGGTGCGGCTGGCGCGAGCCGCCGTGGAGGCGGCTCACCGAGGTCAGGCCCCGCCACGCGTCCTGGCCGAGTTGCTGAGCAGGGAGGCCTGGGCGACGGCCCTACAGGTGAGTATGAGCGACACCGGTGACGGCCATGCCGCCAAACGGGTCGAGCAGCTGCTCGGGGAGGTCGAGCGGGTCTACGCCGGTGGCACCACCGACCGTGATCCCGCGTGGACCGCCTGGTTCGAGCCGACAGAGCCCGTCGCGGAGGCGGGCATCTGCTGGTCCCTCATCGGCGAGCACCGGCGAGGCGCCGACTGTGCTGAGGCGGTGTTGCGCGAGTACGACCAGCGCCGCAACCGCTCGGCCCAGCTCAGCCGGGTGAGCGCGGCCAAGGCGTACCTGGGCATGGGGGAGGTGGAAAAGGCCGTCGACTCGGCACGGGCCGCGATCCCGGCGGCCAGATCGCTGACCTCGCCCCGGCTGGTGGAGAGCATCAGGAAGTTCTCCGACCGCCTTGAGCCGTACGGGACGACCGTCCAGGTCAGGGAGTTCCGCGCCTACCTGGACAGTGAGCTTGTCTCCTGAGGAGGCGTTCCCTGATCCCGCGCGCATCGCCACCCGGAGGTCCGGGGGGTGCCTGGGACCGGGCCGCCGTTCCGATCTCCGGACCGGTCGAACCGCTATCGTGGTGGCGCCGGTTTCCTGGCGGAACGCGGGTAGGCGCCGGTCACGGCCGCCGCCACAGGACAGCTCGACATGGCGGGGGTGTGATGGGGCAGGCCGTACCGTTTCTGCGACGTGTGAAGGTGGAGAACTACAAAAGCATCGCGTCGTGCGATGTCACCTTCACGCCCCTCCTGGTCCTGCTCGGCCCCAATGCGGCGGGGAAGAGTAATTTCCTCGACGTGCTCAGGTTCGTGGCGGACGCGCTGGAGACGACACCCGCCGACGCCCTGATGAAGCGTGGTGGCCTGGATGAGGTGGGCCGACGGGTCCAGACGGACACGAGGTCGTTCGGCGTCTCGCTGGAGTTCGTGATCCAGCCGGACGAAGAGCCGTTGTCGGTCACGTACGGCTTCACCATCGGCCGGGACCCCGCCGGTCGCCGTCCACTTCTCGTGCTCGGAGAGCAGTGCTTCGTCCGTGGGACTCAGTCGCGGTCGAGTTTCAAAGAAGTCAGCTTTGTTATGACCCATGGTTTTTTCAACCAGCGAGGTGACGACGGTATCGAGCCGGACCGGCTCTATCTGCCGCTGGCCGCCACCCAGGGCATTTTCCGTGAGGTCTACCGCAGCTTGCGGAACATGCTCTTCTACCACCTGGACGTGGGCCTGATGCGGCAGGTTCAGTCCAGATCCGCCGGGACCACGCTGGATGACGCCGGAAGGCGGCTGGGATCGGTGCTCGGGTCCCTCGCGCAGCGGTATCCGGCCTTCAAGGCACGGATCGACGACTACATGGGCGCCATCGTTCCCGGGGCCGTGGGGGTCGATCAGCGGCTTCTGGACACCTATTCCACCGTTGAGCTCCTTACCCGTCATGCGGATCGAGAGCTGCTGTTCGGTCCCGAGGCCATGTCCGAGGGGACGTTGCGCGCGGCGGGGCTGCTGGCCGCGCTGTTCCAGCCCGCCGTCCTCGAAGGCGAGGCGACCCTGCTGGGAATCGAGGAACCGGAGACGTCGTTGCATCCGGCGGCCGCGGGGGTGCTGTTCGACGCGTTGAGCGAGGCGAGCGAGCACGTCCAGGTGGTGGTCACCACGCAGAGCGCGGACCTGCTCGATCGCGACGACTTCGATCCGGCGTCCGTACGCGTCGTGACCATGACGGATGGGCTCACGACGATCGGTGAGATCGACGACGTGAGCCGCCGCCTCGTCGACGACCGGCGGGCCACCATCGGGGAGCTGATGCGCGGCAACCAGCTCCGAGCCGGATCTGAGGCGGCCTAGCGACATCGAACGCCTGGTACGAGAGGGTCTATGAACGATCCGGGGGCGCCCGAAGCGAGGCACAGCTAGCGCCTTGGCCCGTCCAATGCGTTTCTCCGTCGGGTGGGGTCAGCGGTGGTAGACCTCCTGGCCGTCGACGAAGGTCATGGCGACCCTGGTGCGCCAGATGTCGGCGGCGGGTTCGGTGAACGGGTCGCGGTCCAGGACGACGAGGTCGGCGCGGTTGCCGGGGACGATGGTTCCGGCGTCGTCGTCGCGGTTGATCCGGGCCGAGCCCGCGGTGTAGGCGGTCAGCGCGGTGGCCAGGGTGAGGCTCTGGCCGGGCAGGAACGGGGTCTGCGCCGTCGGGTAGCCCGCGTGCACCGAGCCGCCGGGTTCGGTGCGGTTGACGGCCACGTGCATGCCCTGGATCGGGTCGGCGTCGGAGACCGGCCAGTCGCTGCCCGCGCAGAACAGGGTGCCGTGGCGCAGCAGGTCGGCGAACGGGTACTGCCAGGCGGAGCGCTCCTCGCCCAGGAAGGGGAGGGTCAGCTCGTCCATCTGGGCGTGGTGGGTGGCCCAGAGCGGCTGCAGGTTGGCGGTCACGCCGAGTTTGGCGAAGCGCGGCACGTCGGACGGCTCGATGATCTGCAGGTGTGCGATGTGGTGCCGGTTGGCCGGGTCGGTCCCCTCGAGACTGTTCAGCGTCTCGCGGACGGCCCGCTCGCCGATGGCGTGGAAGTGCACCTGGAAGCCGTGCCGGTCCAGCTCGGCGACGTACTCTCTCAGCAGCGAGGGGTCCACGTACGACAGGCCGGTGCCGCCGCAGCGGCAGTAGGGCTCGATCACCGCGGCGGTGAAGTTCTCGGCGATGCCGTCCTGCATGATCTTCACCGAGGTGGCGCGGAACCGCTCCAGGCCCTCGGCGGAGCGGCGCCGCTCCAGCAGTTCGGGGATCTGCTCGGCGCCGCGCGCCCGGTCCCACCACAGCGCGCCCACCACGCGGGCCCGCAGCGCGCCGGAGGCCGCCGCCGAGACGTACGTGGGCAGCTGGTCGTCGGAGCCCGCGTAGGAGCCGACGATGGCGTCCTGCCAGCCGGTGACGCCGAGGGAGAACAGGTGCTTCTGGGCCTCCATCAGCGCGTCGTGCAGGTCACCGGGCGTGGGGCGGGGGGTGAGCAGGCCGACCAGGTCCATCGCGCCCTCGTGCAGCACGCCGCTCGGAGTGCCGTCGGCGTCGCGCTCGATCCTGCCGTCGGCGGGGTCGGGGGTGTCGCGGGTGATCCCGGCCAGCTCCAGGGCCCGGCTGTTCACCCAGGCGGCGTGGTGGTCGCGCTGAATCAGGTAGACCGGGCGGTCGACGACGTCGAGCTGGGAGCGGTGCGGCAGGCCGCCGGGGAAGGCCGCCATGTCCCAGCCGCCGCCGTCGATCCACTCGTGGCCGGGATGGGAGGTGGCGTAGGCGGTGATCCGCTCCAGATACTCCGGCAGGCCGTAGACCTCGGACAGGTCGCACCTGGCCCGCTCCAGGCCCGCCAGGATCGGGTGGATGTGCGCGTCGGTGAACCCGGGCGTCAGCAGCCCGCCGCCCAGGTCGACGGTCTCGTGGCCGGGGGCGGCCAGCCGTACGACGTCGGACTCCGCGCCCACGGCGGCGACGCGGCCGTCACGGACCAGCACCGCCTCGGCGAAGGCGTCGGCGGCGAGGAAGACCCTGCCGCCGCGGAAGAGGATGTCGTTCACTCGTTTCCCACTCGGGGGGCGGGCGGGCAGGTCATGGCTCTCCTCGGCATCCGTGTTCTCGGCGTTACCGGCGTTGCCGGTGTCCTCGGCATTCCCGGTGTTCCCGGCATTCTCTGCGTTCCCGGCGCTTTCGGCGTTCCCGGGGTACGGCGACGGTCTCAGCGTCCGGTGATGGAGTCGGCGACGCGGGCCAGCACCGAGGTGCGGCCGAGCCCGGCCTTCTCCCTGGCGTCGGCCCGGCGGTAGAGGTCGTACATGGTGTGCACGCCGATCCACCGCAGCGGTTCCACCTCCCAGCCTCGCACCTTGCGGTCCACCCAGGGGAGGGACGTCAGCTCGGTGTCCTCGCGCAGGATCAGGTCGCGCAGGGTACGGCCGGCGAGGTTGGTCGTGGTCACCCCGTGGCCGGTGTAGCCGCCCGCCCAGCCGATGCCGGTGGTGTGGTCGACGTGCACGGTGGCGCACCAGTCGCGGGGCACGCCGAGCACCCCGGACCAGGCGTGCGCCACGCGAGAGGCCCTGATCGCGGGGAACATCCCGGTCAGCAGCTCCCAGAGCGCCTCGATCGTCCACTCGTGGGTGTGGCCCCGGTCGTCCACGCGGGATCCGTACAGGTAGGGCTTGCCGCGCCCGCCGAACGCGATCCGGCCGTCGGCGGTGCGCTGGGCGTACATGTAGTAGTGCGCCATGTCGCCGAGCAGCTCGTGGCCCTCCCAGCCGATCTCGTCCCACAGCCCGCCCAGCGGCTCGGTTACGATCATGGAGCTGTTCATCGGCAGCCAGGCGCGGTGGTACTGCTTCAGCTCGGCGGTGAAGCCCTCGGTGGCGCGGATGACGTACTCGGCGCGGACCGTCCCGTACGGCGTGCGGGCCTCGCGCGGGGCGATCTCGGTGACCGGGGTGCGCTCGAAGATCTCCACCCCGAGGTTCCGCACGGTCTCGGCCAGGCCCCGGGCCAGCTTGGCGGGCTGGATCCTGGCGCAGTGCGGGCTCCAGATCGCGCTGACCGCGCCGTCCACCCGCAGGCGCTCCTCGCGCTCGGCGGGGTCGAGCAGCCGCAAGTCCTCCTCGGTCCAGCCCCAGTGGCGCTCGTGGGCGAGCAGCCGGTGCAGCCGCCGGTCCTGGGCGGTGTTGGTGGCGACCGTGGTGACGCCGCCCTTGACGATGTCGGCGTCGATCTTCTCGTCCTTGGCGACGGCGACGACCTCGTCGATCGTCTCGAACATCACCCGCTGCAGCCGCCTGGCCGCGTCCGCCCCGTGCGTCCTGGCGTAGCGCTCGGGGGTGCCCGCCAGCTCGCCGACCAGCCAGCCGCCGTTGCGTCCGGAGGCGCCGTACCCGGCGAACTCCTTCTCCAGTACGACGACCCGCAGGCCGGGGCTCGCCTTCTTCAGGTAGTAGGCGGTCCACAGGCCCGTGTATCCGGCGCCGACGATGGCCACGTCGGCGTCGAGGTCGCCTCCGAGTGGGGCGCCGGGCGCGGGGATGCCGAGGGAGCGGTACCAGAAGGAGACGTCTCCGTTGACGAAGTCCCCAGCCAGGGGAACGCGCGTGCTCATGGCCTCATATCCTGCTATATCCGTCTATAGGGGCGTAGCTGTCAACGGAAATCGTTGTAGAAACGCCGTACTGCCGCGTAATGAGTGATCTTCCCAGACGTAACGATGGGCTCACTCATGTGTAGCAGTCCCGTAACAGTGTCAGGCAAGGCTATCCCCCAACAGAGGGAGCATTCTGATGGGGTTTCTGAGGATTCGTACGACCGTTGACGAGAGGCCGGGACGGCTCGCCTCGCTGGCCGCCGCGCTCGCCGCCAAGGGCGGCAACATCCTGGGCCTGAGCGTGCAGACCGACGTGGACGGCACGGTCGACGAGTTCGTCACGGACATCCCCGCCGGAGCCGAGGCGGTGCGCGAGGCGCTGGAGGCCGCCGGGGGACGCCGGGTCCAGGTCGTCACCGCCACCGCCCACGAGCTGACCGACGAGCCCACCCGCATCCTCCTGCTCGCCTCCCGGCTGCGCATGACGCCCTGGCGCCTGCCGGAGCTGCTGGGAGAGCTGCTGCGCGCCGACGACTCCCGCTGGGTCTACGGTTCGGAGATGAGCGATCTTCCGGACCCGACCCTGCTGACCGTGCCCGTGGCCCCGCGCCGCGCGATCAGGGTCCGCCGGGCCGAGCTGCCGTTCACCCTGACCGAGGCCGCCCGCGCGGCCTCCTTCGTACGCCTGGCGCAGCCCCCCGTCGAGCAGGCAGGGGTCGACCGCGAGATCACGCTCTCCGACGGCGTCGAGGTCGAGATCCGCCCGCTCACCCGCCTCTACCGCGAGGCCGTACGCGACCTGCACGACCGCTGCTCGCCCGAGGCCCGCAGGTTCCGCTACTTCACCTCGATGCCGGTGCTGCCGCCGAAGGTCTTCGACCGGCTCTGCGACCGCACCCGGGGTCAGTCGATCGTCGCCGGGTACGACGGCCAGGTCGTCGGCATCGCCAACCTGATGTTCACCGCCGATCCCGGCATCGCCGAGATGGCGTTCCTCATCGAGGACCGCTGGCAGGGCAGGGGGCTGGGGACGGCCCTGGCCGGGATGCTCGTCCGCCAGGCCCGCGACCTGGGCTTCGCCGAGGTCAGGGCGACCCTGCTGTCCGACAACGTCCGCATGCGCAGGCTCCTGGTCTCGCTCGGCGCGACCCTGAACTACACCGAGGACCCCGGCGTGGTGGAGGCCAGGCTGGCCGTGGGCGTGATGGCGACGGTGTCCCCGAGCTGACCCCATCACGTGGCCTTCCCGTTTCGAGATCGCTCAGGGATCCCGAAACGGGGAGGTCGCACTCTTCCCCGTTCCCGCGCGTTCCCTTCCCGTGGGGCGAACCGTCGGCCTCGGCGGGTCGTTCTTCCCGGGAGGGAGTGGGACGCGCTGAACACGCCGCTGCGAGGTAGGTTCGGCGGCTCCGGCGCGCTTCAGGAGGCCCGCCCCTCCTGGGACGGGGACTGCGGGGCGCGGGGCGCTCAGGCGGTGTCGGCGTCTCCGGCGGCGGGGGCGTCGCTGGAGGTGTCGAGGGCGTCCAGTCTGCGCTCGATCCGGTCCAGGCTCTCCTGGACGCGATCCAGCCTGGCCGAGAGCGTCGTTCCCATGACGTGGAGGCCCTCCTCGGCCGCCACCGCGCGCTCTGGGACGCGCCGCCCGAGCAGTGCGGTCACCTGGGCGCGTACGACCTCCAGACGCGCTCCCTGCCCGATCAGCACCTGGCCCGCCACACCCTCGCTCTCGCGGATCAGGCCGAGCAGGATGTGCTCGGTGCCGATGTAGGTGTGGTGCAGGCCGAGCGCCTCGCGCAGGGACATTTCAAGCACCTTCTTGGCGCGCGGGGTGAACGGGATGTGGCTGCCGGGGACCTCGTCGCCCGTGCCGATGATCTCCTCCACGTCGTTCCTGACACGCTCGCCGTCGATGCCGAGGGCCCGCAGGGTGCGGTTGGCGACGCCGTCCCCCTCAAGGACCAGGCCGAGCAGGATGTGCTCGGTGCCGATGTGGTTGTGACTGAGTCTGCGAGCCTCCTCCTGGGCCAGGACCACGACGCGGCGGGCACGGTCGGTGAAGCGCTCGAACACGGGAAGCCTCCGTGAAGGGTGTCGAGGTGCTTGCCCCCACTATGCGTCAGACGGCCGGTGAGCGGGAGGACATCTTCCCGGGCAATTCCCGATCCGTTCATCGTGGCCGATCTCCCTTGATCGATGAAAGCTCACATTTTATTGTTAGCTTCATCGCAAATGTCTTCCGTGTCCGGGGGTGGCGTGCGTAGGGTCCCCGCATGACGATCGACGCCTTCATCGACGCCCTCCCCAAGGTCGAGCTCCACGTCCACCTGATCGGCTCCGCCTCGGTCCCCACCGTGCTGGAGCTCGCCCGCCGCCACCCCGACGGCGGCGTCCCCACGGACGAGGAGGAGCTGCGCGCCTTCTACAGGTTCACCGACTTCCCGCACTTCGCCCGGATCTACCAGGCGGTCAACGCCCTGGTCCGCGAGCCGGAGGACGTGGCGACCCTGGTGCTCGGCCTCGCCGCCGACCTCGCCCGGCAGAACGGCCGGTACGTCGAGCTGACCGTCACGCCGTACGCCCACCACGTCGTGGGCATGCCGATGCGGGAGGTCACCGAGGCGCTCGACCTGGCCGCCCGGCGCTCCCGGGAGGAGCACGGTGTGCGGATGGCGTACGTGTTCGACATCCCCGGCGAGTACGGCGCCGAGGCGGCCCGGGTCACCCTGGACCACGCGCTGCAGGAACCTCCCCAGGCGCTGGTAGGTTTCGGGTTGGCCGGTATCGAGCAGGAACGCCCGAAGTATCGTGACATCTTCGCGGACGCCTTCCGCGCCGCCACCGCCGCCGGGCTGCGCAGCCTGCCGCACGCGGGGGAGATGACCGGCCCCGAGACCATCTGGGAGGCCCTCGACCTCCTGGGCGCCGAGCGGATCGGCCACGGCACCTCCTGCATGGACGACCCCCGTCTGGTCGCCCACCTGCGCGAGACCCAGATCCCGCTGGAGGTCTGCCCCACCTCCAACGTCTGCACCGGCCAGGTCGCCCGCGTCGCGGAGCACCCGCTGCCCCGCATGATCGAGGCGGGCCTGTTCGTCACCCTCAACAGCGACGACCCGCCCATGTTCGCCACCACCCTGAGCCACGAGTACCGCGTCGCCGCCGACCACCTGGGCCTGGACCGCGCGACCCTCACCACCCTGGCCCGCAACGCCGTCGAGGCCTCGTCCATGGACCCGGCGGGCAAGAGGGAGATTCTCGACGAGATCGACGACCTCACCGCCCAGCCCTCCGGGACGACGCTCTGACCCGCCCGAGGCGGCCACCCCGGCCGCACGCGTCGCCGAAGGTCGGGGAACGGCGAGCGCCACCCGCGCCGACGATCGTCCGGGGAGGGCAGGCCCGAGCGGGCCGGTGGCCCTGTCGCACACACGCTACGGCCCCCCTTGTCGCGGATATCTCAGCCATGGCGCCGGTCGCGCTCTCGTCAGTCGAGGTCGAGTTCGAGTCCGAAGTCGAGGCCGCGGAGTTCGGCGCGTGCGGAGATCCCGAGTTTGGGGAACGCCCGGTACAGATGCGAGCCCACCGTCCGCGGGCTGAGGTGCAACCGGTCGCCGATCTCGCGGTTGCTCAGCCCCTTGGACGCGAGCCTGGACACCTCCAGCTCCTGCGGGCTGAGCAGAACGGCGACCGCCCGGCTCCGGTGCGGTACGGTGCCGCCGGCCGCGCGGAACTGGGCGGCCGCGCGCCGTGCCCACGGTGCCGCCCCCAACGCCTCGAACGTCTCGCCCGCGGACCTCAGGATCGGCTGGGCCTCGGTCCTGTGACGGTTGTGGCGCAGCCATTCCCCGTAGAGAAGTTCGGTCCGCGCCCGGTCGAAGGGGCGCCGGTCGAGCCCGCCGCCCGCGAGCGCGCTCCGGTAGTGCGACTCGGCGTGCGCGTCGTCTGCCAGGATCGCGCGGTAGCGGTGCCTTCGGGCCAGGGCGGCGGGCCCGCGGATGCCGCCGGTCCGGGGTTCCACGGCCGCGACGACCCGCCGGGCCGGTTCCGGATGTCCGGCGCGCACGGCGGCCTCGACGAGGTCCGGGAGCATCGCGAAGGCGACGAAGTCATTGGACCGAGGTGAACCCCGGTCGACCAGGCGCATCAACTCCGTGAACGCCTCCTCCGACGCGTCCTCACCCAGCGCCAGCAGCCCCAGGGCGCCGGTCGCGGTCGCCGCGGCGACCCGCTCCCGCAGCGGGAGCGCGATCTCCAGTGCCCGCCGGGCGAGCGTGCGGCATTCCGCGGCCTCGCCGCGCACGGCGGCGAACCGGGCCGACTGGGCGAGGAAGTTGGCCGTCCATCCCCGCTGGCCGGTCTCGTAGCTCAGCCGCAGGCCCTCCTCGGCACGCGCGGCCCCCTCGGTCCAGCGCCCGAGCCGGAACTCGATGTCGACGTGGTAGAACAGCACCTCGGTCAGGAGCGCGGGAGAGCCCGCGGCGCGGACCCGGCGGCCGGTGGCTTCGGCGAGCCGGAGTGCCTGGTGGTCGTCGGGCCCCATCCAGCCGATCACGGTCGCCCACATCCACTCCCGCTCGCCGCCCCCGGCCCCGGCCTGGGCCATGGCGCCCGGCAGTTCCCACAGCTCGGCCCCGGTGATGACACCCTCGTCGCCCTCGAGGAGGCCTTCGGCGGCGCGAAGTGTCGCCGGGGAGCAGTCCAGGCCGGTGATGCGCCTGGTGGCCAGCACCGTCGCCTCCATGTCTCCGGCGTGCAACGCCGATCCCGCCGCGAGCGTGAGGATCCAGGCCGCCTCCTCGGGCTCGGCGGAGGCCGTGAGCTCGGCGCACCGCATCAGGTGTGAGTAGGCGATCGCGGGGTCCCCGCTGTACAACTCGATGGTCCCGTTGAGCCGGGCCAGTACGGCGGGGGGCACGGGCTCGGCCATGACCTGGTCGGCGAGCGTCCGTGCCAGGCCGGGCCGGCCCGCGTCCAGCGCCACGAAAGCGGCGGTCACCGTCCTGCGGCAGCGGTCGGCGGGCGACTCGCTGAGCCGCGCGGCCTGCCGCAGGACGGAGATCGCCGCGGCCGCGCCACCGCGCCGCCGGGCGGCGTCGGCACCTCGCTCCAGCGCGGCGGCGATCTTCTCATCCGGCACGGTCGTGGCCACGGCGAGATGCCAGGTCGCCTGGTCCTCCTCTCCGGCGGCGCCCAGGTACGCGGCGATGGCCAGGTGCGTGGCGCGGCGGCGGTCGAAAGAGGCGTCGGCGTAGACGGCGGAGCGGATCAGCGGATGCCGGAAGCGGATCTCGACCCCGGTGAGCCGCACCAGCCCCGACCGCTCGGCCGGGTCCAGGGCGTCGGCCGGCAGGCCCAGCCGGGCGGCGGCTCCGAGGACGGTGCCGGCGTTCCCGCTCTCCTCCGCGGCCGCCACCAGCAGCGCCGCGCGGCCGTCCGCGGACAGGGCTTCGACCTGGCGCAGGAACGCCGCGCGGACGCGGGCGCTCACGGGCAGGGTTCCGGTCATCGCGAGGTCGGGCAGGGCACGTTCGGGCCCGTCGAGCCGGGCCAACTCGATCAGCGCCAGCGGGTTGCCGCCGGTCGCCGCGACGAGGGCGTCCCGCTGACGGGCGGGCAGCGTCCAGCCGTACGCGTCGAGCAGTCGCGCGGCGTCCTCGGGGGGCAGCCCGTGCAGCACCAGCTCGGTCAGCCCTGCCGTATTGACCTGCGACGATTCGGGTTCGCGCACAGCGAGCAGCATCGCGACGGGCTCGCCGGCCAGCCGTCGGGCGGCGAACAGCAGGGCGGCGGCGGAGGCACGGTCCAGCCACTGCAGGTCGTCGACCGTGACCAGCAGCGGGCGGTCCGCCGCCACCGCCGCGAGCAGGGTGAGCACCGCCGCCGAGACCAGGAAGTCCGAGGCGGGGGAGTCGGTCAGGCCGAGCGCGCCGCGCAGCGCCTCGGCCTGGACGCCGGGCAGCGCGTCCAGGTGATCGAGCACCGGCCGCAGCAGCCCGAGTAGCCCGCTGAAGGCGTGCTCGACCTCGGACTCCACCCCGGCGCACGTGAGCACCCGCATGGGCTCGGGGGCGGTCGCGGTCTCCGCGGCATGGCGTAGCAGCGAACTCTTGCCTATCCCCGCCTCGCCGCGCAGGACCAGCACCCCGCCGCGTCCGCTCCGCGCGTCGGTGAGCAGCCGGGCGACGGCTTCTCGCTCCCCGTGCCGGCCGTGCATCACCTGTGGGTCCCGGGTCTCCGCCGAGGGGCTTCCGGGTGACTGCAGTCGGATCGACTCTGGCCCCGGACCCGCGTCCCCGCGAGGCTGGCGCCGATGGGCGGGTAACACCTGCCGGCCCCGACGACGAT
The DNA here is from genome assembly GCF_036227305.1 of Streptosporangium sp. NBC_01469. NCBI lineage: Bacteria > Bacillati > Actinomycetota > Actinomycetes > Streptosporangiales > Streptosporangiaceae > Streptosporangium > Streptosporangium sp. NBC_01469. The sequence continues at coordinate 5,530,084 of NZ_CP109465.1, forward strand.
GAGGAGACCTTCTGTGGCCACGATGCTGGGAGGAGCGGGCTCGGTGCCGGACGAGGATGGGGCGTCGCCTCCACGGCCGGCGGCGCGACCACAGCGACGGCGCCAGCTTCGCTGGATCATTCCGCTGTTCATCGTGATGCTCGCTTTCGTGGTGTATTCCGTGCCGCCGTACCTCACCTTCGATCCGGCGCAATCGCGGGTCGAGGTGTCCGATGCTCCGTCATTCTTCTATCCCCTGCTCGTGGCGCACATCATGTTCGGCACGGTGGCCCTGCTGACGGGGTGCTTCCAGGTGTGGCCGTGGTTCCGTCGCTCGTTTCCCCGGGTGCACCGCTGGATGGGGCGAGCGTACTTCTTCCTCGGGGTCTTCCCTGCCGGCGTCACCGTGCTCGGGGTCGCTCCGTTCGGCCACACGGGGCTCGGGGGGAACGTCGGGAACACCATGCTGGGGGTGGTGTGGCTGGTCACCAGCATCGTCGGATGGCGGATGGCACGGCAGCGGCGGTTCCCCGAGCACCGCAGGTGGATGATCCGCAGCTTCGCGCTGACCACGTCCATCGTCGTGAGCCGGCTGTGGGCCGGGGTGTTGCTCCTCGTCCAGCTTCCGCGGCTCGACACCACCTACGGCGGCGACGAGCAGGCGATGATCATGGCGATCGGAGCCGCCGGTGTCTGGCTCAGCTGGGTCGTCAACCTGGTGGTCGCGGAATGGTGGCTGGAGTACACGGACCACGCCGGCAGGCCGAAGTCCCGCAGGCGCCCGCGGGGAGGCGTCGCGTCCGCGTCAGGGAGAGGACGTTCCACGGGCTGAGCCGGGTGGCCGCGTCCGAAGACGCCTGCGGCCGGGCGTGGAGGTCACCGTCGTCTTCGGCACTCTCGCACCGTGCGAGCGGCAGTGCCGCCGTGGTCGCAATCGTAAGACGGTCGTTGATATGAAAAATCCTCGCAAATGATTTCTCATTTGCGAGGATTCTCGATGCTCCGAGCCAGGGAGAGTTCAGGGAGAGGAGATCCGGCTCAGGGAGGAGGGGATCTTGGAGGCGGCGGCCCTGTCCAAAAGGAAGAGGGTGCGCCGGCTGCCACGGGCCCCGGCGGCCGGGACCTGCATCGTTCCCGAGTCCGACAGCGCCAGCCGCACAACTCCCGCCTTCTCCTCGCCCGCGGCGATCACCCACACCTCGCGGGAGCCCTGGATGACCGGCAGCGTCAGCGAGATACGGGTGGGCGGAGGCTTGGGCGAGCCGTGCACCGCCACCACCGGGCGGGTGTCGTACAGGGCGGGCATGCCGGGGAACAGCGAGGCGATGTGGCCGTCAGGGCCCATGCCCAGCATCATGAGGTCGAACGACGGGGCCGGGCCGTGGTCCTCGGGGCGCGCGGCGCGGCGCAGCTCCTCGGCGTACGCCTCGGCCGACTCCTCGGCGGTCATGCCCGAGTCGGGGCCGCGCATCACGTGGACCCGCTCGGGGTCGAGGTCGAGGTGGTCGAGCAGGGCCTTGCGGGCGCCGGTCTCGTTGCGCTCGGCGTCGCCGTCCGGCAGGAACCGCTCGTCGCCCCACCAGATGTCCACCTTGCGCCAGTCGACGGCGTCCCTGGCGGGAGAGGCGGCGATCTCGGCGAGGGTGGTGATGCCCAGGGTGCCGCCGGTCAGGACCAGGTGGGCCGAGCCCTTGGCGGACTGGGCGTCGACGGCTCGGACGATCACCCGGGCGGCGACGGCCTTGGCGAGCACGTCGGCGTCGCGGTGGGTGATCACAGTGGGAACGCTCACGGGATTTCTCTTTCGAAAGGAGTGCCCCGCGGCCGTGGCCGCGGGGCACCCACGGCTCAGGACTTGTGGGTCCGGGCGAGTCGCTGGATCGCGGACGCGTAGATCTCGTCGGGGTCCAGCCGCCGCAGCTCCTCGGCGAGGAGCTCCGACGTCGGACGCCGGGTCAGGGCGACCCTGCGGTCCGGCTGGCCGGGGCGCGACAGCATGGCCATGCGGCCGTCACCCCGGGTGATGGTGATGTCGCCGTCGGCCGAGACCAGCTTGACGGCGGTCAGGCCGGGCCCGGGGGAGTCGGCGACCTTCACGGACGCGCCGAGGCGCTCGCCGAGCCAGGCCGCCAGCAGCAGGGCGCTGGCATGGCCGGGCACGGCCTCCACGGTGCCTCGCTTGACCTTGCTCACCGGCTGGTCGAACGCGGCGGCCAGCAGGCTCCGCCACGTCGTCAGCCGGGTCCAGGCCAGGTCGGTGTCGCCGGGCACGTAACCGCGGGCCCGGCCGGTGATCGCCTTGACCGAGTCGGCCGCCGACCGCGCGTCGATGATGCGGCGCTGGGCCAGCATGCCGATCGGATCCTTGGACGGGACCTCGGGACAGTCGCTGGGCCACCAGGCCACCACCGGGGTGTCGGTGAGCAGCAGCGGGCTGACCACCGAGTCGGCGTGCCTGGTCAGCTCCCCGTACAGGCGGAGCAGGATCACCTCGCCCGGGGTCGACTCGCCGAACCGGATCTCGGCGTCGAGCCGGTTCGGCTCCTCCGCGTCGCGGGGGATGACGACCAGGATCCGGGAGGGGTGCTCCCTGGCCGCCTCGGTCGCAGCCCGGACCGCGTCGTACTGGTCGCTCTCACCGCAGACCACCACGAGGGTCAGCACCATGCCGACCGCCGGAGTGCCCATCTGGTGGCGCAGGTGGGTGAGCTGGGAGGAGATCTTCGAGGCGGTCGTGCCGCTGAGCATGAAGCTGGTCATCTACAGCCGCCTCCAGACACGCCCGTCGCGGGCCATCATCTCGTCGGCCGAGGCCGGCCCCCACGTGCCCGCGGGATACTCCTCCGGCGGGCCCTGGGAACTCCAGAAATCCTCGATCGGGTCGAGGATCTTCCATGACAGCTCGACCTCGCGCTGGTGCGGGAAGAGCGGCGGGTCGCCGATCAGCACGTCCAGCAGCAGCCGCTCGTAGGCCTCGGGAGAGGACTCCATGAACGACTCGCCGTAGGCGAAGTCCATCGAGACGTCCCTGACCTCCATCGCGGTGCCCGGCACCTTGGAGCCGAACCGCACCGTGATGCCCTCGTCCGGCTGCACCCGGATGACCAGGGCGTTCTGCCCCAGGATCTCGGTGTCGTCCTTGCTGAACGGCAGGTGCGGCGCTCGCTGGAACACCACGGCCACCTCGGTGACCCGGCGGCCGAGCCGCTTGCCGGTGCGCAGGTAGAACGGCACCCCGGCCCAGCGCCGGTTGGCGATCTCCACCTTGACCGCCGCGTAGGTCTCGGTGATCGAGTCGGGCGGGATGCCCTCCTCCTGCGTGTAGCCGATCACCGGCTCGCCGCCCTGCCAGCCCGGCCCGTAGCGGCCGCGCGCGGTGGCCAGCGACAGGTCGGACGGCAGCCGCAGCGCCTTGAGGACCTTCTCCTTCTCCCTGCGCAGCGAGTCGGCCCCGAACGACGTCGGGTCCTCCATGCCGACCAGGGCCAGCAGCTGCAGCAGGTGGTTCTGGATCACGTCGCGGGCCGCGCCGATGCCGTCGTAGTAACCCGCCCGGCCGCCGATGCCGATGTCCTCGGCCATCGTGATCTGCACGTGGTCGACGTAACCCCGGTTCCAGATCGGCTCGAACAGGTTGTTGGCGAACCGCAGCGCCAGGATGTTCTGGACGGTCTCCTTGCCCAGGTAGTGGTCGATGCGGAACACCGAGCTCTCCGGGAAGACCGCGCTGGTGATCGCGTTGAGCTCCTGGGCGCTCTTCAGGTCGTGCCCGAAGGGCTTCTCGATCACCACCCGGCGCCACGACCCGGCAGGGGCGTCGGCCAGGTCGGTCCGCTTCAGCTGCTGGACCACGACCGGGAAGAACTTCGGCGGCACCGACAGGTAGAAGCCGTAGTTGCCGCCGGTGCCCCGGGTCTGGTCGATCTCCTTGAGCATCATCGCCAGCGTGTCGAACGCGCCGTCGTCGGTGAACTCGCCCCGGCAGAAGAAGATGCCCTCCGACAGCTGCTTCCAGACCTCCTCGCGGAACGGCGTCCGCGCGTGCTCCTTGACGGCGTCGTGGGTCAGCTGCGCGAAGTCCTGGTCCTTCCAGTCGCGGCGGGCGAAACCGACCAGGGAGAAGCCCGGGGGCAGCAGCCCGCGGTTGGCCAGGTCGTAGATCGCCGGCAGCAGCTTCTTGCGGGCCAGGTCGCCGGTCACGCCGAACAGCACCAGCACGCACGGCCCCGCCACGCGCGGCAGGCGCTTGTCGCGCGGGTCGCGCAGCGGGTTGGACTCGATCAGGGCCTCGGTGATGCCGGTGGTCGCCGCGGCGGTGGCGGTGGTGACCGTGGGCGTCACCGTCCCCCCCGTGCCCGTCCCCGTGCTCGTCGCCGAGGTGGTCGTGGTGTCCGCGGCGGCGTCCGCCTGGACGCTCTCCCCGGCACTCGCCCGGGAGTTCTCCTTGCTCATGCGAACCTCCAGCGGCCCATCAGACCTCCCGTGCGGCGGCGAGCAGACGCGCGACTCCGGCGGCGCGGTCGGTCAGGTGCAGCCGCACGGCGGGACGCCCGCGGCTGGCCAGCGCGCCCAGGTCGCCCAGTGCCTGGGCGAGCTGGAGGCGGCCCAGGGTGTAGGGCTTGCCGGGGACCTCGACGTCGTCCGCGACGGCCCCGGTGATCTGCAGGAACACCCCGTTCTGCGGGCCGCCCTTGTGGTACTGGCCGGTGGAGTGCAGGAAGCGGGGGCCCCAGCCGAAGGTGACCGGGCGCTCGGTGCGGATCGCGAGCATCCCGCGCAGCGTGGCCGGGTCGGCCCCGCTCCACACGTCCGTCATCTCCTCGAACGAGGCGCCCTCGGCGTACGGGGCGTCGAAGGCCGCCTCACGGTCGAGGTAGGCCATCACCGCGAGGTAACCGTGCTCGGGGATCGCCTCCAGCAGCCGGGTGAGCACGTCCGACAGGTCCTTGACGTCCTCGGAGCCGGGGAACTCGCCGTACACCTCCACCGGGCCGTCGACCAGGATCGGCGTGCCGACCGGCAGCTCGGCCCGGTCGAGCAGCTTGGCGGTGTTCTCCTTGGACTCGGCCACGTTCGGCTGGTTGAACGGGTCGATGCCGAGGACGCGGCCGGCGACGGCCGTGGCGTACTCCCAGACGAGGAACTGCGCGCCCAGCGGGCCGATGACGGTCACGGCGCCGTCGGTGTCGATCCCGGCGAGCAGCTCGTCGTCGGCGTCGCCGGGGTCGGCGCCCACGACGGGAAGGATGCCCTTGCCGGACTTGCCGGTGGACTCGGCGACCAGCTGCTCGATCCAGTCGGGCAGGCCGTTGATCTCCGACAGGCTGTCCTCGATCACGAGCTTGTCGCGCCCGGCCGTCGCGGCGGCGCCCAGGGCGGCACCGAGGTCGAGGCCGGGGTTGCCCTCGGTCCGCGACAGCAGCGGCAGCACCTCGGCCGCGTCGTCGAGCAGCCGCTCGACGTCGGCGCCCGCCAGCGCGCTGGGCACCAGGCCGAACGCCGTCAGGGCGCTGTAGCGGCCACCCACGTTCGGGTCGGCCAGGATCACCTGGTAACCCGCCTCGCGGGCGCTCGCCTCCAGGGGAGAGCCGGGGTCGGTGACGACGACGATCCTGCCGACCGGGTCGATCCCGGCGTCACGGAAGGCCTTCTCGTAGATCCGCCGGTGGCTGTCGGTCTCGACCGTGCCGCCGCTCTTGCTGGCGACGACCAGGATCGTGTTCTCCAGCCGGTCCTCCAGCGCGCGGCGCACCTGGCCGGGGTCGGTGGTGTCGAGCACGGTCAGGGGCACGTCGGCGGAGGCGGTGATGACCTCGGGGGCGAGGGAGGAGCCGCCCATGCCCGCCAGGACCACGTGGTCCAGGCCCTCGGCGCGGGCACGCTCCACCAGCGCGCCGATCTCGGGGAGCAGTCGCCTGCTCGTCAGCGGGAGGTTGAGCCAGCCGAGGCGGACGGCCGCCTCGGCCTCCGCCTCCGGGCCCCACAGGGTGGGGTCACCGGAGGCCAGAGCCTGGGGGACCCCCTCGGAGGCGAGCTGCCCGGCGGTCTCCGCGGCCTGCTCGGTGAGGTCGTCCTCGCCGAACGTTACGGACACTGACATGTGTTCCTCACGCCTTCTTCAGCTCGGAGGCGACGGTCTCCAGCAACTCGGTCCAGGAGACCTCGAACTTGCTCAGGCCGTCCTCCTCGAGGAACCTCACGACGTCGTCGTAGTCGATGCCGGCCTCCTTGAGGGCGGCCATGGTGTTCCAGGCCTCCTCGTAGGAGGAGCGGACCGTGTCGCCGGTGACGTTGCCGTGGTCGGCCGTCGCGTCGAGGGTCTTCTCCGGCATCGTGTTGACCGTGCCGGGGGTGACCAGCTCGTCGACGTAGAGGGTGTCGGGGTAGTCGGGGTTCTTGGTCCCGGTGGAGGCCCACAGCGGGCGCTGCGGCCGGGCCCCGGCCGCGGCCAGCGCCTCCCAGCGCGGGGACGCGACGACCTCCTCGAAGGCGGCGAAGGCCAGGCGGGCGTTGGCGATCGCGGCCTTGCCCTTCAGCGCCAGGGCCTCGGGGGTGCCGATCTTGTCCAGGCGCTTGTCGATCTCGCCGTCCACGCGGCTGACGAAGAACGAGGCCACCGACTCGATGGCCGACAGGTCCAGGCCGTTGGCCTTCGCCTTCTCCAGGCCGGTGAGCCAGGCGTCCATCACGGCGCGGTAGCGCTCGAGGGAGAAGATCAGCGTGACGTTGACGCTGATGCCCTCGGAGATCGCCTGGGTGATCGCGGGCAGGCCCTCGACGGTGGCGGGGATCTTGATGAACAGGTTGGGCCGGTCGACCAGCCACCACAGCGCGCGCGCCTCGGCGACGGTCTTGTCGGTCTCCCTGGACAGGCGCGGGTCGACCTCGATCGACACCCGGCCGTCCACCTGCCCGCTGGCGTCGTAGACCGGCCTCAGCACGTCGGCGGCCCAGCGGATGTCGTACGTGGTGATGGCCCGCACGGCCTCCTCGACGTCGACGCCGCGGATCTTCAGGTCGTGCAGCTGGCCGTCGTAGGCGTCGCCCTTGCTCAGCGCCGACGCGAAGATCGTCGGGTTGGAGGTGACACCGACCACCTGCTTGTCGGCGATCAGGGACTGCAGGTTGCCCGTACGCAGGCGCTCACGGCTGATGTCGTCCAGCCAGATGGAGACGCCCTGCTCGGAGAGCTTCTTCAGGATCTCACTCATGATCAGTTTCCCGTCGTCTCGCCCTTGTCGGCTCCGGTCTTGGCGAGGCTCGCCTTGGCGGCGGCGGCCACGCGCTCGGCGGTCAGGCCGAACTGCTCGTAGAGGGTCTTGTAGGGGGCCGAGGCACCGAAGTGCTCCAGGCTTACCACCACGCCCTCGTCTCCCACGAACTCCCGCCAGCCCAGCGCGATTCCCGCCTCCACCGCCACGCGAGCGCGCACCGAGGAGGGCAGGACCGTCTGCCGGTAGGCCGCGTCCTGGGCCTGGAACCACTCCACGCACGGCATCGACACGACCCGGGTGGCGATGCCCTCCGCCTCGAGGATCTCGCGGGCCCCGATGGCGATCTCGACCTCGGAGCCGGTGCCGATCAGGACCACCGAGGGCTGCCCGTCGGAGGCCTCCCGCAGGACGTAACCGCCGCGGGCGACCTTCTCCGCGTCGCCGGTGCCCTCGAAGACCGGCAGGTTCTGGCGGGTCAGCGCCAGCGCGGCCGGGCGGTCGTTGTGCTCAAGCACGACCTGCCAGGCGGCGGCCGTCTCGTTGGCGTCGGCCGGGCGCACCACGTCGAGACCGGGGATGGCGCGCAGCGCCCACAGGTGCTCGACGGGCTGGTGCGTCGGGCCGTCCTCGCCCAGACCGATGGAGTCGTGCGTCCACACGTAGGTGACCGGCAGCCTCATCAGCGCCGCCAGCCGCACGGCCGGGCGCATGTAGTCGCTGAACACCAGGAACGTGCCACCGTAGGGGCGGGTGCCGTTGTGCAGCGCGATGCCGTTGAGGATCGCCCCCATGCCGTGCTCGCGGATGCCGAAGTGCAGCGTGCGGCCGTAGGGGTTGCCGGGGAACTCCTTGGTCTGGAACTCCTCGGGGATGAAGGACGGCTCGCCCTTCATCGTGGTGTTGTTGGACTCGGCCAGGTCGGCCGAGCCGCCCCACAGCTCGGGCAGCACCGGCGCGAGGGCGCTGAGCACCTCGCCGGAGGCCTTGCGGGTGGCGACGGAGGAGCCGACCTCGAAGGACGGCAGCGCCTCGGCCCAGCCGGCGGGGAGCCTGCGCACGGAGATGCGGTCGAACTCGGCGGCGCGCTCGGGGTTGGCCTCGCGCCAGCTCTGGTAGAGCTTGTCCCACTCGGCGCGTACCGACCGGCCGCGCTCGACGACCTCGCGGGCGTGCTCCAGGACCTCGGCGGGGACGTCGAAGCTCTTCTCGACGTCGAAGCCCATGACCTTCTTGGTCGCGGCGACCTCGGCGGCGCCCAGCGCCGAGCCGTGGATCTTGCCGGTGTTCTTCTTGTTGGGGGCGGGCCAGCCGATGATCGTGCGCAGCCGGATGAACGACGGCCTGCCGGTCTCGGCGCGGGCGGCCTCCAGGGCCTGGTGCAGCGCCTCGACGTCCTCGACGTAGTCGCCCGTCTGAGTCCAGTCGACGGTCTGGGTGTGCCAGCCGTACGCCTCGTAGCGCGCGACGACGTCCTCGCTCAGCGCGATCTGGGTGTCGTCCTCGATCGAGATGTGGTTGCTGTCGAAGACGACGGTCAGGTTGCCCAGCCGCTGGTGGGCCGCGAGGGCGCTCACCTCGTGGCTGATGCCCTCCTCGATGTCACCCTCGGAGGCGATGCACCAGATGTTGTGGTCGAACGGGCTCGCGCCCGGAGCGGCGTCCGGGTCGAACAGGCCGCGCTCGCGGCGGGCGGCCATCGCCATGCCGACCGCGTTGCCGATCCCCTGGCCGAGCGGGCCCGTGGTGGTCTCGACGCCGACGGTGTGGCCGTGCTCGGGGTGGGCCGGGGTCAGGCTCTCCCACTGGCGGAGCCCCTTGAGGTCGTCCAGGCCGAGGCCGTAGCCCGACAGGAAGAGCTGGATGTAGAGGGTCAGGCTGCTGTGACCCGCCGAAAGGACGAACCGGTCACGACCCGCCCACGAGGGGTCTGACGGATCATGCCGCATCACCCGCTGGAACAGCAGGTAGGCGGCCGGCGCCAGGCTCATCGCGGTGCCGGGGTGACCCGATCCCGCCTTCTCTACCGCGTCCATGGCCAGGGCCCGTACGACGTCGACCGCACGGCGGTCCAGGTCGCTCCATTCGAGGGCTGGCACGAGTTCACTGCTCAAGTGCTCGATCTCCGGATCTAATCGTGTGATGGTGGCGCCGGTCTGGTATTTCCCGCCCACACCGGACCCTAACGGTTTCGACCTCGCTACCGTGGCGTAGGTCCACCCGGGGCGGGTCCGCGGGATCCGAGGCGGTGCGTGCCTCCCTCGCGGGAGCCCCCTCGCGCCGCTTCCGCACCCCGTGCCGGGACCGGCCCCCCCTGCAACTACAGTGAGTCCTCAAGGCTGGCTGGTGCCCGCATTCACGGATCCGCTCTAATCAGAGGTTACGCGTTGACCCCGCACGTGCTGGAAGCGCCTTAGATGGTGCTCACCGACAAGCAATCGACGGCCCCGCCCGAGGCGGGCACGGCTCCCGAGGCCGCGCCGCGCTCCTTCGGCGACGTCGTGAAGGCGTACGTCGCCCTCACGAAGCCGCGGATCATCGAGCTGCTGCTGATCACGACGCTACCGGTGATGTTCCTGGCGGCCAAGGGCCTGCCGCCGCTGTGGATCGCCGTCAACACCCTGGTGTTCGGCACCCTGTCGGCCGGCAGCGCGAACGCGCTGAACTGCTACATCGACCGTGACATCGACGCGGCCATGCGCCGTACCCGGCGCCGCCCGCTCGCCCGCGACCTGGTGCCGCCGACGAACGCGCTGATCTTCGGGATCATCCTCGGCGTGCTGTCCACCCTTGGACTCGGTCTGACGGTGAACTGGCTCGCCGCGGGCCTGTCGCTGGCCGCGAACCTGTTCTACGTGCTCGTCTACTCGATGATCCTCAAGCGGCGGACCTCGCAGAACGTGGTGTGGGGGGGCATCGCCGGCTGCATGCCGGTGCTGATCGGCTGGGCGGGCGTCACCGGCAGCCTCGCCTGGGCCCCCGTGGTGCTCTTCGGCGTGGTGTTCTTCTGGACGCCGCCGCACACCTGGACCCTCGCCATGCGCTACAAGGAGGACTACGCGGCGGCGAAGGTCCCGATGCTCCCGGTGGTCGCCACCGAGCGCCGCGTGGTGCTGGAGAGCATCGTCTACACCTGGGCCACGGTGCTCTGCTCGCTGCTGCTGTGGCCGGTGGCCGGGACCACCCTCCTCTATCCCGTCGTGGCCGCCGTCCTCGGCGCCGCCTGCCTGTGGGAGGTCCACCGCCTCCTCGGCCGGGTCAACGCGGGCAAGACCGGTGTGGACCTGCGCCCGATGCGCTTCTTCCACTGGTCCAACGCCTATCTGGCGCTGCTCTTCCTGGCCGTCGCCATCGACTCGATGTTCGTCTGATGTCCGCCTGATATTCGTCTGATGCCCATCTGAGCCGTCTCACACGTACGGTCTCCTCCGGTGCGCCCGTTTCCGCGCCCCGGCCACGGGGGAGACGTCTCCCGGGGGAAGATGTTTTCTTGACCGGCCCGGGGAGGGCCTGGCCGTGGGGAGGGTGGTTCGTGGTCTTCGGTAAACCCCGGGAGCCGGATTCCGGCTCCGGCCGCGCGGGAGGCCCATCACTCGGTATGGTTTCGGGATTCGCTGTGGCCGGCCGGGTTCACCGGGTTCTCGGCGGGGAGTGGCCGGGGTCCGGCGGCGGGTTGAGGTACGTCAACCTTCGGGTGGTAATCTCCCGGTTCGATCCGTGGGATGGGCGCCAACGGTTACGGTGGCCACATGGCCGGCCATGATCCCCGCTGGGTGCTCAGGGACCGCCCGTCGGTCGCGCTGATCGCCGGGCTCGTCCTGGCGGGGCTGTGCGCCCTGGTGTCGTTCTCCTTCGACGTGCTGAACGGCGACCCGGTCTACTTCTTCATCGCCCTGGGCCTCGCGCTGGCGCCCGTCCCGGTGCTGCTGGCCGCGGTGCTCGCGCTCGACCGCATCGAGCCCGAGCCGCGCGGCAACCTGCTCTTCGCGTTCGCCTGGGGCGCGGGCGTGGCGGTCCTGGTCGCCGGGGTGATCAACTCCTTCAACCTGCTCTACATCGAGAACACCGTCCAGCTGGGCTACGACTACGCGCGCAACATCACCGCCACCTTCGGCGCCCCGGTGGTCGAGGAGACGATGAAGGGCCTGGTCCTGCTGGGCCTGCTCAGGTTCAAGCGCGCCGAGCTGGACGGGCCCACCGACGGCATCATCTACGCGAGCATGGTCGGCCTCGGCTTCGCCATGAGCGAGAACGTCAGCTACTACGTGGCCGCGCTCGACGAGCTGGGCGCGCAGGGCCTGGCGGTGACCGTGGTGCTGCGGGGGATCCTCTCGCCGTTCGCGCACCCGCTGTTCACCTCCATGATCGGTGTCGCGGTGGCCTACGCGGCGCAGCGCCGGGGCCCTGGCCGGATCTTCGTCATCGCCGCCGGATGGATCGGCGCGATGCTGCTGCACGGCATCTGGAACGGCTTCGCCTCCTACGTCGGCATCGGCGGCCTGGCCATCGCCTACCTGCTGCTGATGACCGTGCTGTTCGTGCTGATCTGGATCATCTTCCGCGACCGCAAGCGCATCATCGCGCTCATCCAGACCTACCTGCCCGCCTACTGGGCGACGGGGCTGGTGTCCTCGGGCGACGTCGCGATGCTCTCGTCCCTGCCCAGCCGCCGCCAGGCCCGGCAGTGGGCCAGAAAGCACGGGGGCAGGAAGGCACTGCGGGCGATGAGCGACTACCAGCTCGCGGCGACCGAGCTCGGCCTGCTCCACGAGCGGGCCAGGGGCCACGTGATCGACGAGCGCACGTTCAACGAGGAGCAGCGGGCACTGCTGGAGTGCATGGCCGGCGCCCGTGCCCAGTTCCCCGCGTCGCCCGCGGCCGGGAACGCTCCGGCGGGCCAGGCCTCCGGCGGTCCCGGCCGCGCACCGGGCGGTCCGCCCCATCCGCAGGGAGGCTCCGCCGGTCCCCCGTGGGGTGGTCCCGGCCATCCGCCGCAGGGCGGGTCGTTCCACCCGTAGGGCGGCCCCGGCCGGGTGCCGGGGACGGGGTTCACCCCCGCCGGAGCGCGGTCTCCAGGGTGGTCTCGCGTGGGCCGGGGAAGACGGGCCGCGAGTCGAGGAGCACGGAGTCGACGAGCCCCTTCGCCGAGGCGAGGAACTCGCGGGCGGCGAGACCGTAGGTGGACACCCACCGCTTGGACGAGTCGTCGCCCACGCCGAAGGTGTCGATGCCCGCCGTGCGGCACAGGGCGACCGCCCTGGGCAGATGGAACACCTGGGTGACCACGGTGACCTTGGTGGCGCCGAACACGGTGCGCGCCCGCACGCACGAGTCCCAGGTGTCGAAGCCCGCGTAGTCCAGGACCAGCGCCCCGGCCGGTACGCCGCTCGCCAGCAGGTGGTCGCGCATCACGGTCGGCTCGTCGTACTCCTCGCGGCTGTTGTCGCCGGAGAGCAGGATCGCCTTGACCTTGCCCGCCCGGTAGAGCTGCGCGGAGATGTCCAGCCGCCTGGCCAGCATGGGGCTGGGGGCGCCTCCGACGACGCCCGCCCCCAGCACCAGCGCCACCGGGGCCTCGGGAACCCCGGCCACCCAGCCGGGGGAGGAGTCGGCGACCGCCCGGTGCCCGGAGCTGGTCAGCCAGGTCCAGGTGATCGGGGCGATGGCCAGGACGCTCAGCAGCACGGTGCCCTGGTAGCAGCGCCGTATGGTCGTGCGTGACAACGACATCCGATCATTGTCCAGCCGTACCGGGACCGCGTCGAGTGCGGACGCCGCGTGGTGGCGTACGGGTGGCTCGGACGCGGACGGCGAGGGGCGGTGCGCCGGTGTCCGAATGCGGACGGCGTGGGGGCGTACGGGCGGTTCAGACGCGGACGGTGTCGAGCTCGCCGGTGACCGCCTCCGAGGCGTCCCCCGGCCCGCGCGGGCCGGTCGCGAAGACCACCCGCAGCGCGCAGACCCAGACCAGGGTCGCGCCGAGCACGTGGAGGTTGACCAGGGCCGCGGGCACGCCGAGGAAGTACTGGACGTATCCGATGACCCCCTGCGCCGCCTCCACGCCCAGCAGCGTCCAGGCGGCCCGCCGGGCGGGGCCGGGCGCGTCGGTGATGTGCAGCGCGAACGCCAGCGCGAAGGTGAGGCCGACCACCACGTAGGCGACGTCGGCGTGGATCCTCGCCACGGTCTCGATGTCGAAGCCGAACCGGGAGGCCATCTCGTCCCCGGAGTGCGGCCCGGTGCCGGTCACCACCACGCCCACGACGAGCAGGACGAACACGGCGGCGACGAGCGCGAGGACGAGCGTGCGGACGTGGCGGTGGACCCGCTGCCGCGAGACCTCGTTCCAGCCCCCGCTCCCCTCCCCGGCTGCGCGGGCGTAGAGCGCGTACGCCGCGGCGATCATGCCGATGGAGACCAGGAAGTGCACGCTCACGGTGACCGGGTTGAGCGCGCTGCGCACGACCAGGCCGCCCCAGAGCCCCTGGAAGGCGACGCCGATCGGCTGCAGCCAGGCCAGCCTGACCAGGTCGGGGCGGCGGGCAGGCAGTCGCAGGGCGGCGACCAGGCAGGCCACGCCGACGGCCAGCACCAGGAAGGTCAGCATCCGGTTGCCGAACTCGATCGCCATGTTCAGCGGTGAGATATCGGCGTGGGCCACCGGGGTGAAGCTCTCCGGCGTGCACCGGGGCCAGGTGGGGCAGCCGAGGCCCGACCCGCTGACCCGCACCGCGGCGCCCGTCACCGTGATCCCGACGTTGACGACGACCGCCGCCAGCGCCCAGCGGCGCAGGGTGAGGAGGGTCGGCGGCCCCACGATCCGCGCCGACCCCACGGCATGCCGACGGGCCTTGTCAAGGAGGTGGTTCACGGCTCACATGCTAGGCGGCGAGGTGCGCGGTCCCGCCGTGGACCCCGGGTACGGCCGTCGGTGCGGGGCGTGCGGCACGGGACGGCGTGCCGTACGGGCCCGGGGGTAGGGGAGGGCTTGAGCCGAGAGAACGCGTGCGATGTCCGTTTTGGTGCATTGATCGGCTAAAAGGTATGTGACATAGTACTGGCGAGCCCGAGGCGCGGGAGCGAGGTGAGACATGCCGGACGTCGTGGTCGTCGGCGCCGGGGTCGTCGGTGCCGCCTGCGCCTACTACGCCGCTCGCGCGGGGCTGGACGTGGTGGTCGTCGACCGGGGGGCGGTGGCGGGCGGCACGACGGGGGCGGGCGAGGGCAACATCCTGGTCTCCGACAAGGAACCGGGCCCCGAACTCGACCTGGCGCTGCTCTCCAACCGGCTCTGGCGAGACCTGGCCGGAGCCGGGCCCGGGAGCGGCTCCGGGGGTGGGCCGGGGGGCGAGCACGCCGGTGGGGCCGATGCCGGGTCCGGAGCTGGCGGTGGCGGATCGAGTAAAGCCGGTGCCGGGTCCGGAACTGGCGGTGGCGAGTCCGGGGTGGGGCCCCCGGGCCGGTCCGCGCCGGGTGGCGGCGGATTCGAGCCGGGCGGCGGGTTCGAGTTCGAGGCGAAGGGCGGCCTGGTGGTCGCCGAGACGGACGAGATCCTGGAGGCGCTCACCGACCTGGCGGGAAAGCAGGGCGTCGAGCACGTCGCCGTCGCCCCGGGGAAGCTCGGCGACTACGAGCCCCACCTGGCGAAAGGGCTCGCCGGAGGCGTGTTCTACCCGCAGGACGCCCAAGTCCAGCCCATGCTGGCGGCGGCCAGGCTCATCCGGAGGGGTGCCGAGCGGTTCGGGCACGGCGCCCTGATGCTGCGTACGGGCGTCACGGTGACCGGCTTCGTCCGCGACGGTGACCGGGTCGCCGGCGTCACCACCGACCACGGCGACATCCTCGCCGGAGCCGTCGTCAACGCCGCGGGCACCTGGGGCGGCGAGATCGCCGCGCTGGCCGGTGTGCGCGTCCCGATCCTGCCCAGGCGCGGCTTCATCCTGGTCACCGAGCCGCTCGCCGGGCCGCTGATCAGGCACAAGGTCTACACCGCCGCCTACGTCACCGCGGTGGCCAGCGACTCGGAGGGGCTGGAGACGTCCGCCGTCGTGGAGAGCACCCCGTCGGGGCCGGTGCTCATCGGCGCCAGCCGCGAGCGGGTCGGCTTCGACCGCACGGTCTCCGTTCCGGTGCTCGAACGTCTCGCCCGCCAGGCCGTGGAGCTGTTCCCCGCCCTGGCGGCGTACCGGGTGATCCGCGCCTACTGCGGCTTCCGTCCTTACTGTCCCGACCACCTCCCGGTGATCGGGGAGGACCCCCGGGCTCCCGGGCTGTACCACGCCTGTGGCCACGAGGGGGCGGGCATCGGCCTGGCCCCGGCCACCGGCCACCTGATCGCCCAGCTCCTGGCCGGGCTCCGCCCCGACCTGGACCTCACCCCTTTCCGCCCGGACCGCTTCACCCGGGAGGGGCCTTGACCTGCTTCCGCGGCCCAGGCTTCTGTGGCCCAAGCTTCTGTGGTCCAGGCTTCTGTGGTCCAGGCCGGAATCGACGCCTTCCCGGCGGAGGTGTCCGATGAGGGATCCGTACCGCCTGGTGGGGGCGCGGCCCGAGCCGGGGTTCGAGATCAGCGTGGACGGCGCTCCCGTCCCGGTGGTCCCCGGCCAGACCGTCGGCGCCGCCATGCACGGAGCGGGCGTCCGCTCCTGGCGCACCACCAGGTTCGGCGGGCGCCCGCGCGGGCTGTTCTGCGGCATCGGGGTCTGTTTCGACTGCCTGGTCACGGTGAACGGGATCCCGTCCCTGCGCGCCTGCCTGACCGAGGCCCTCCCGGGAGACCTGGTCACCACCGGCGGCCCTCCGCCCCCGTCTCAGGACCCGCCGGAGGATCCGGAGGACCTGGAGGATCTGGACGACGAGGCCGGAGCCGGGCCGGGGGAGCGGACGGTCGGCGAGCCGGCCGCCCCGGGCGTCAGCGCCTTCGGTACGGAGGGGGGCGTCCCCGCGCGGGCTCCCCGTGGTCTCGACTCCGGTACGGAGGGGGATACCCCTACGGGCGTTTCCCGTGATCCCGGCTCCGGTACGGAGAGGGCCGCGCCGGGTGCGCACGCTCCCCGTGACCCCGGCGCCTCCGGTCCGGAGGGGTGAGCGGCCGATGACGCGGATTCACGACCTCGCCGTGGTCGGCGCGGGTCCCGCCGGGGTCGCGGGCGCGCTCACCGCAGCCCTGGCCGGGCTGGACGTCGTACTGATCGACGGGGCCGCCAGGCCGGGCGGCCAGTACTTCCGGCACCCCGCCGAGGGTTTCCGCACTGCGCGGCCCGGCGCGCTCCACCACGGCCTCGGTGGATTCACCCGCTTCACCCGCCAGTGGGAGACGCTTCGCGAGCGCGCCGAGGTGCTGATGCGCCATCGGGTCTGGGCGGTCGAACGCGCGGACGGGGCGATCACCGTACGGTGCCTGGAGGGAGATCGCGAGGAGCGGCCCCGGGCGGTGACCGCGCGAGGGTTGCTGATCGCCACCGGCGCGCACGACCGGCCGCTGCCGTTCCCCGGCTGGGACCTGCCGGGAGTGCTCACCGCGGGCGGCGCGCAGGCGCTGCTCAAGGGCGACCTGGTCCTCGCGGGAAGCAGGATCGTGGTCGCCGGCACCGGCCCGTTCCTGCTCCCGGTCGCCGCGGGCCTGGCGGACGCCGGGGCCCGGGTGCTCGGCGTCCACGAGGCCGGCGGCGGGTTCGGGCTCGCCAGGCACCCGCTGCTCGCCGCGGGACGGGCCGGGGAGGCCCTCGGGTACGGAGCGCGCCTGGCCCGCCACCGGATCCCGTACCGCCGCCGCGAGGCGGTGGTCGCCGCGCACGGCGACACCGCGCTGACCCACGTCACCGTGGCGAGCCTGGACGGCGACTGGCGGCCGGTCTCGACGAGGACCGTCGAGTGCGACACCCTCGCCTATGGCTACGGGTTCGTCCCCCAGCTCGACCTGCCGGTCCAGCTGGACTGCGCCACCCGCCGCGACCCCGACGGCAGCCCGGTCGTCGCGGTGGACGCGGGCATGCGTACCGGCGTGCCCGGCGTCTACGCGGCGGGGGAGTCCACCGGTGTCGGCGGGGCCGCGCTCGCCGAGGTGGAGGGGCGCATCGCGGGCCGGTCCGCCGCCGCGGACCTGGGCCGCCCGGTGCCGCCCGACCCCGCCCTGTCCCGGCGCAGGAACCGGCTCGCCGCCTTCGCGCACGCCCTGCTGGAGGCCTACCCGGTACGGCCCGGCTGGCGGGAGTGGCTCCGCGACGACACGCTCGTGTGCCGCTGCGAGGAGGTGCCCCTGTCGGCCGTACGGGAGGCCCAGGCCATGGGGGCCGTCGACGCGCGCTCCGTCAAGCTTCTGGCGCGCCCGGGGATGGGATGGTGCCAGGGCAGGATGTGCGGCTACGCGGTCGCGTGCCTCGCCGGTGAGGACCCCGCGCCGCCCCGGCGCCCGATCGCCCAGCCCGTCAGGCTCGGCGACCTCGCCGCGCGGCCACGGGCCTCCTCGGACCGGCGGGAAACCCTCCCGGCGATGGATCGGCCGGAAACCCCTGCGGAGCCGGGCGAGCCGGGGACCCCCTCGCGCCCGGACCGTGCGGAGGCTCTCTCGGATCCGGCCTCGGACTCGGACCGGCTGGAAACCCCTCGGAAGGACGAACCATGACGACCCCCGTGAAGCCCTGGCACGGTGTGACGGTGGCCACCGCGCTGCCCCTGGGCGCGGACCTCTCCGTCGACCTGGACGGTTACGCCGAGCACTGCCGGTGGCTGGTCGCCTCCGGGTGCGACGGCGTCGTGCCGAACGGGTCGCTGGGCGAGTACCAGACGCTCACCCCCGAGGAGCGGGCCTCGGTCGTGGAGACCGCGGTCGCGGCCGTCGGCGGCGACCGCGTCATGCCGGGCGTCGCCGCCTACGGCGCCCTGGAGGCCCGGCGCTGGGCCGAGCACGCCGGTGAGGCCGGGTGCCGCGCGGTGATGCTGCTTCCGCCGAACGCCTACCGCGCCGACGACAGGACCGTGGTGGAGCACTACCGGGAGGTGGCCGCGGCCGGTCTGCCGGTGGTGGCCTACAACAACCCCTTCGACACCCGGGTGGACCTCACCCCCCGGCTGCTGGCCACCCTCCACGCCGAGGGCCTGATCGTCGGGGTCAAGGAGTTCAGCGGAGACGTCCGCCGAATCTACGAGATCGCCGAGCTCGCCCCGGGGCTGGACGTGCTGGCCGGGGCCGACGACGTACTGCTGGAGCTGGTCACCGCCGGGGCGGTCGGCTGGGTGGCCGGATTCCCCAACGCGCTGCCCGAGTCGACCGTGGCCCTGTACCGTGCGGCCGCCGCGGGGGACACGGCCACCGCGCTGCCGCTCTACCGCGCGCTGCACCCGCTGCTTCGCTGGGACTCCAGGCCGGTGTTCGTGCAGGCGATCAAGCTCTCCATGGACCTGGCCGGGCGTAACGGCGGCCCGTGCCGCCCGCCCAGGCTCGGCCTCGCCCCCGAGCAGGAGGCCGCCGTACGCGCCGCCACGGAGAAGGCCCTGGCCGAGGGCCTGCGCTAGACCCGTCCCGTACCCTTTCCCGCGAGGAGAGTCGATGAGAACGAAGAGGATCTTCCACGCGGTGGACTCCCACACCGAGGGCATGCCCACCCGAGTGATCACCGGGGGAGTGGGGGTGATCCCCGGTTCGACCATGGCCGAGCGGCGCGAGCACTTCCTGGCCGAGATGGACCACGTCCGCACCCTGCTCATGTACGAGCCGCGCGGCCACTCGGCGATGAGCGGGGCCATCCTGCAACCGCCCACCCGGCCCGACGCCGACTACGGCGTGCTCTACATCGAGGTCTCCGGCTGCCTGCCCATGTGCGGGCACGGCACCATCGGCGTCGCCACCGTCCTCGTCGAGACCGGGATGGTCGAGGTCGCCGAGCCGGTCACCACCATCCGGCTGGACACCCCCGCCGGGCTGGTCGTCGCCGAGGTCCGGGTCGAGGACGGCGCCGCCACGGAGGTGACCATCACCAACGTGCCCTCCTTCAGCGCGGGGCTGGACCGCGTGGTCAAGGTGCCCGGCGTCGGGGAGGTCGTCTACGACCTCGCCTACGGCGGCAACTACTACGCGATCCTGCCCATCGAGTCCGTGGACCTGCCGTTCGACCGCTCGCACAAGCAGCGGATCCTCGACACGGGCCTGGCGATCATGGAGGCGATCAACGAGCGGGACGAGCCCGTCCACCCGCTGGACCCCGGCATCCGGGGCTGCCACCACGTGCAGTTCACCGCGCCCGGCGCGGGCGCCCGGCACTCGCGGCACGCGATGGCGATCCACCCCGGCTGGTTCGACCGCTCGCCGTGCGGCACCGGCACCAGCGCCCGGATGGCCCAGCTGCACGCCAGGGGCGAGCTCCCCCTGGACACCGACTTCGTGAACGAGTCGTTCATCGGTACCCGCTTCGTCGGGCGGCTCGTGGGGGAGACGGAGGTGGCGGGCCTGCCCGCGGTGGTTCCGGCCATCACCGGGCGTGCGTGGGTCACCGGCACCGCCCAGTACTTCCTCGACCCCCGCGACCCGTTCCCCGCGGGTTTCCTCCTCTGACCTTCCCCACCCTCTCCGGGCCTCTCTGAGCTGTGGATACGCCGCCATTCCCGGTGGGCCGCGCATCACGGGGGAAACGGCGTCTTAACGTTAACGGTCTTGTTTCGGCCCTTGACGTGTACGTGCATTGCACGTGCAATATCACACATCACCAGATGTGAGGAGCCGCGCATGCGTGCCACCCCCCTGAAGTGCTTCACGTCGCTGGCCGTTCTCGGTCTCCTGGTCACCGGATGCGGCCAGGGGCTGCTCGGTGACGGAGGCGGAGGCCAGACGGCCGCCGCGAAGGACGAGCCGATCGTCCTCGGCATGCTGATCCCGCAGTCGGGCAGCGAGGCCGCCATCGGCCCCTACATGAGCAACGCGGCGCAGCTCGCGGTCGACGAGATCAACGCCAAGGGCGGTGTGCTCGGCCGCAAGCTGGAGCTGAGGACCGCCGACGACGCCTGTGACGCCCAGTCCGCGGCGGCGGGCGCCAACAAGCTGGTCACCGAGGGGGTCGACATCTCCGTGGGCGGCTACTGCTCCGGTGCGACGCTCCCCACCCTGCCGATCTTCGGTAAGGCCGGAATCCCGATGATCATCCCGGCTGCCAACTCCCAGGAACTGGTCGACCAGAAACTCAAGCACGTCTTCCTGATCAACGGCACGGGCTCCCAGCAGGCCGCGGCCGCGGAGAAGTGGATCGCCAAGCAGGGTTCCGGGAGCGTCGCGCTCATGCACGACAACACCAGCTACTCCAAGGACATCGCACTGCGTACCCAGGCCCTTCTGGAGGCCCCCGGCGGAGCCGAGGCCGTGATCACCGAGGCGGTCACCCCGAAGGAGAGCGACTACAGCGCCAACATCACCAACGTGCTGGCCAAGAAGCCCGACTTCGTCTACTGGACCGGCTACTTCCAGGAGGGCGGCCTGATCGCGCGCCAGCTCCGGCAGGCCGGATACAAGGGCTCGATCATGGTCGGCGACGGCTCGGTCTCCCCCAAGCTGGTCGAGATCGCCGGAGACGAGGCCGCCGAGGGCCTCTACGCCACGATGACCCAGACGCCCGACACCCTTCAGGGCGCGGAGGGCTGGATCGAGGCGTACAAGAAGAAGTACGCCTCAGAGCCGGGCCCGTACTCCAACCAGGCCTACGACGCGGTTCGGCTCGCCGCCGAGGCGGTCACCAAGGCGGGGGCCACCGACGGCGACAAGGTCATCGCGGCCCTTGAGGCGATCGACGGCTTCCAGATGTTCTCCGGGCCGCTGAAGTTCACCCCCGAGCACACCCTGGCCAACGGCGGCTTCCAGATCCTTGTCGTCAAGGGCGACGGGTTCGCCCTGCAGGACGCGCTCAAGTGACGCAGCTCGTCTGGAACGGGTTGTTCGTCGGCTCGTTCTACGCGCTGGTGGCGTTGGGGTACAGCATGGTGTACGGGATCATCAAGCTGCTCAACTTCGCCCACGGCGACCTGTACATGCTGGGGGCGTTCGCTGGTTTCGCCATTCTCGGCGCGGTGGGTGGTGTGTCCTCCTCGATGGCTCTGCCGCTGCTGCTGGCGGTGCTGGTGGTGACGATGGTGGTCACCGGCCTGGCCGGGGTGGCGTTGGAGCGGATCGCCTACCGGCCGTTGCGTCGGGCGCCGCGGTTGTCTCTGCTGATCACCGCGGTCGGGGCGTCGTTCGCGTTGGAGTACGGGATGCGCGCGGTGGCCGGGGCCGACCCGCGGGTGTATCCGGTGCGGCTGGGCGGCACCTCGATGGAGGTGTTCGGGGCCAGGTTCACCGTGCAGCAGTTGGTGCTGGTCGGGGTGGCGGTGGCGTTGATGGCCGGGTTGAACCTGCTGGTCACCCGCACCCGTGAGGGCCGGGCGATGCGGGCCATCGCGTTGGACCCGCGTACCAGCGCGTTGATGGGTATCGATGTCAACGCGGTGATCTCCCGCACCTTCTTCGTCGGTTCGGCGCTGGCGGGGGCGGCGGGGGTGATGGCCGGGGCCTACTACGGGAAGATCGATTTCATGATGGGCTTCCTGATCGGGCTCAAGGCGTTCACGGCGGCCGTCATCGGGGGCATCGGCAACATCCCCGGCACGATGCTGGGTGGGTTGTTGCTTGGGCTGTTGGAGTCGTTCGGCACGTTCTGGCTGGGCGGTGAGTGGCGGGATGTGTTCACCTTCGGGGTGTTGATCCTGTTTTTGACGGTGCGGCCGACCGGGCTGCTCGGCGAGCGCGTCACGGAGCGGGTATGACCGGGCCCGCCGGGAGCGCCGGACCCACGGGACCCACTGGACCCACTGGACCTGTCGGGAGCACTGGACCCACGGGAGCCACCGGACCCACCACGACCGGGGTCCGCCGTCTGGGTACCGACCGGCCGCCCAGCCGGGCGTCGAGGCTGATGGGTAACCGGTGGGCCGGGCTGGGCGGGCTGCTGGTCGCGCTGCTGGCTCCTTTCGTGAACGCCACGCCGTACGCGTTGTCGGTGATGACGAGTGCGGCGATCTTCGTGATGCTGGCGGCCGGGTTGAACATCGTGGTCGGCTACTGCGGGCTGCTGGATCTGGGCTACGTCGCGTTCTTCGCGGTCGGCGCCTATACCAGCGGGGTGCTGGCCACCCGGTTCGATCTGCCGCTGCTGGCCACGGTGCCCGCCGTGCTGGTGGTCACGGTGCTCGCCGGGATCGTGATCGGCGCCCCCACTTTGCGCCTGCGTAGTGACTATCTGGCCATCGTGACGCTGGGTTTCGGGGAGATCATCCGGATCACCGCCAACAACCTGGACGTCACCGGCGGCCCGTCGGGTATCTATGGGATCCCGCATCTGGTCGGGAGTCCGGTGGCCTTCTACTACGTCACGGTGGTCGTGGTCGCGCTGGCCGTGCTCGGCGCGGCCAGGTTGGGCCGCTCCCGGCTGGGTCGGGCCTGGCGCTTCGTCCGTGAGGACGAGGACGCCGCCGAGGCGATGGGTGTGCACACCTACCGGGTCAAGCTCGCCGCCTACATCGCCGGGGCGGTCTGGGGCGGCTTGGCCGGGGTGCTGTTCGCCTCCCAGCTGTCGGCCGTCTCGCCGGGCAGCTTCACCTTCCTGCAGTCGGCGCTGGTGTTGATGGCCGTGGTGCTGGGCGGGATGGGCTCGGTGCCCGGCGTCGTGGTCGGCGCCGTGGTGATCAGCATCCTGCCGGAGGTCCTGCGTGACCTCGCCGACTACCGGTTCTTCCTGTTCGGCGTACTTCTCATCGCCTTCATGCTGTTGCGGCCGCAGGGGATCTGGCCGGCCCGTTCTCAGGAGGCGCTGCGATGAGTCTGCTACACGTCACCGATCTGCGTCTGGTCTTCGGCGGGCTGGTGGCCATCGACGGCCTGTCGTTCTCGGTGGGCGAGGCGGAGATCGTCTCGGTGATCGGGCCCAACGGGGCGGGCAAGACGTCGGCCTTCAACTGTGTCACCGGCTTCTACCGGCCGACCTCGGGCCGCATCACCCTGCGCGGCAAGGACCTGCCGGGACTGCGGCCCTCGGCGATCGCGGGGTTGGGCGTCGCGCGGACCTTCCAGAACCTGCGGCTGTTCGGCGAGCTGTCGGTCCTGGACAACGTGCGCGCCGGCTCGCATCTGTGGCTGCGTCAGAGCGTCTGGGACGCGTTGTTGCACACTCCGCGCTACCGGCGCTCCGAGCGTGAGTGCACCGAGCAGGCCCATCACTGGCTGGACTTCGTCGGCCTGCGCGGCGACCGGTACGGGCAGGCCGGGAACCTTCCCTATGGTGAGCAGCGCCGTACCGAGATCGCCCGTGCTCTGGCCCGCCGCCCTGATCTGTTGTTGCTGGATGAGCCCGCGGCCGGGCTCAACCGGGGGGAGAAGGCCGAGATGCTCGACCTGATCCGGCGTGTCCAGGCGTTGGGGGTGGCCATCGTGCTCATCGAGCATGACATGGGTTTGGTGATGGAGGTCTCCGAGCGGGTGGTGGTGCTCAACTTCGGCAGGGAGATCGCCGACGGCCGGCCCGAGGACGTCCGCCGCGACCCCGCCGTCATCGAGGCCTACCTCGGTGGTGACACCGCCGCCACCGGGGACGAGACCGACGGGACCGCGACGACCGGGAGGGACCGCGCCGGGAAGGACCGCGCGGCGGAAGGCGGCACGGGCGAGGAGACCGCCGGGAAGGACGGCACGGCCGGGGGAGACGCCAATGCTTGACATCGACGGGCTGGACGTCCACTACGGCGGCGTACACGCCCTGCGCGGCCTGTCCCTCCGCGTCGCCGAGGGCGAGATCGTCGCCCTGCTGGGCAACAACGGCGCGGGCAAGACCACCACGCTGTCCGCGGTCTCGGGGCTGCTGCGGCCCAGCGGCGGCAGGGTGGCCTTCGACGGGAAAGAGATCACCAGGGAGAAGCCGCACAGGATCACCGCGCGCGGACTGGTGCACGTCCCGGAGGGCCGCAGGATCTTCAGCACGCTCAGCGTCCACGAGAACCTCCAGCTGGGCGGGTACCTGGTCCGTGACCAGGCGGAGCTACGCGCGCGGATCGACCGCGTCTACGGGCTGCTGCCCCGCCTGGCCGAGCGGCGCGCACAACAGGGCGGCACCCTGTCGGGCGGCGAGCAGCAGATGCTCGCCATCGGCAGGGCGCTGGTCACCGGACCCCGGCTGCTGCTGCTCGACGAACCGTCCATGGGCCTGGCCCCGCTCATCGTCGTCCAGGTCATGAAACTCATCGCCCAGATCAACGCCGAGGGCACCTCCGTCCTGCTCGTCGAGCAGAACGCCACCGCCGCCCTCGGGATCGCGCACCGTGGTTACGTGATCGAGAACGGTGCGTGTGTCCTCGACGGGCCCGCCGCCGAGCTCCGTCGGGACCCCCGGGTGGCCGAAGCCTACCTCGGCGGGGCCGGGGGGAGCGGGCGGAGACGACCGGCGGGCCCGCCACCGGGGGATCACCCCCCGGGTGTTCGGAGGCACCCTCATGGCCTGGGAGGATGAGGGGGTGGCGGGTTCCGCCGACGAGGCGTGGACGCGAGCGACACGAGAGGCTCCGGT
The DNA here is from genome assembly GCF_036227305.1 of Streptosporangium sp. NBC_01469. Taxonomy (NCBI): domain Bacteria; kingdom Bacillati; phylum Actinomycetota; class Actinomycetes; order Streptosporangiales; family Streptosporangiaceae; genus Streptosporangium; species Streptosporangium sp. NBC_01469. Next base: position 5,554,847 of record NZ_CP109465.1, read on the forward strand.
ATGGCTCCTAGGGCGGACGGCCGGCTCGACCTGCCGGCCGTGAGCGAGCGGCAGAGCCTGCGGGAGCAGGTGGCCCACGCGCTCAGGGCGGCCCTGATCACCGGTGAGATGAGGCCCGGCATGGTCTACTCGGCCCCGGTCCTCGCCGCCCAGTTCGGGGTCTCGGCGACCCCGGTGCGCGAGGCCATGCTCGACCTGGCCAAGGAGGGCCTGGTCGAGGCGGTACGCAACAAGGGCTTCCGGGTCACGGAGCTGTCCGACCGGGACCTGGACGAGCTGACCGAGATCCGCAGGCTCATCGAGGTGCCCACGGTGGCGCAGCTGGCCGACGCCGGGCGCGCGCCGAGCTTCGAGACACTGCGCCCGCTGGCCCAGGCGATCGTCGACGCCGCAGAGCGCGGTGACCTGCTCGCGTACGTCGACGCCGACATCCGCTTCCACCTGGACCTGCTCGCCCTGGCGGGCAACTCCCATCTCGTGGAGGTGGTCCGCGACCTGCGCAACCGGGCCCGCCTGTACGGCCTGTCCTCCCTTCACCGGCGGGGCACCCTCGCCGACTCCGCCCGCGAGCACCTCACGCTGCTCGCGCTGCTCTCCGAAGGCGACGCGAGCGGTGCCGAGCGGCTGATGCGCGCCCACATCCGGCACGTCCGCGGCATCTGGGCCAGCAGGCCCGAGGAGTAGGGCGGCCGGGACAGGCCAGAGGGGGACGCGGCGGCCCGGTGGGCGGGCGAATGCCCCCGGAGTGCCGGGACGGGGTCAGCCGGTGCTCCGGGTGGCGCCGACGCTGGCGATGACCACGCAGCCGATGGCGGCCCACTCGCGCACCTGGAGTATCTCGCCCAGGATGACCAGCCCGACCAGCGCGGCCATCGCGGGCTCCAGGCTCATCAGGATGCCGAAGACCCGCTTGGGCATCCTGCGCAGCGCCTCCAGCTCGATCGAGTAGGGGATGACCGACGACAGCAGCCCCACCCCGAGCCCGATCAGCAGCAGTTCGGGTTGGAGCAGGTCGGTGCCGCCCGAGGCGATCCCGACGGGGGCGACCAGCACACAGGAGACGATCATCGCCAGGGCGAGGCCGCTCGTCCCGGGGAAGCGGCGGCCGACCGAGGCCGACAGCAGGATGTAACCGGCCCAGCAGACCGCCGCCACCAGGGCGAAGGCGATCCCGGCCCAGCTGATCCTGGACGCCCCCGAGCCCCACGGGGCCAGCAGCACCACGCCCGACCCGGCGAGTACGACCCAGAGCAGGTCGAGGCGGCGGCGCGAGGCCGCCACCGCGACGCCGAGCGGGCCGAGGAACTCGATCGCCACCGCGATGCCCATGGGCAGCCGGGCCAGCGCCTCGTAGAACGACAGGTTCATCACGCCCAGCGTCACGCCGAACGCCACCCCGGCCCCGATGTCCGCCCTGGACAGCCCGCGTAGCCGAGGGCGGGCGACCAGCCCTATGACCAGCGCGCCCGTCGCGATCCGCAGGAACACCACGGCGCTCGGCGGCAGCTGGGAGAAGAGATCCTTGGCGAAACCCGCACCCACCTGCACCGACATGATGGCCAGCAGCACCAGCCCGGACGGCGGGATGGCGTCGGAGGCCGCTTTCAGCAGCGCTCCGGGGTTGGACAGCCCCGGCTTGTACGGCTCGGCGGGCCCGTGCAGGGCTTCGGCGGTCATGACTCTCCTCATGCCAGGTGCAAAGCGATAGGTGACACCTTACTGGCCGAGGCTTTTGGTTTCCGTGGCGTCCGCGATGCGAGACGGCTCCGCGAGGGTGGCGGTCTCGTGAAGGGTGGCGCCCCTCGCGAGACGTGACGGCTCCGCGAGAGGGCCTCGCCGTCTATCCGGCGTCCGGCGCGGGTTCGCGGGTGTAGAGCGCGACGGTCATACCGGGTACGCGGCCCGTCCGCCAGGCCTTGGTCCGGACGAATCCCTCCTTGACCAGGGCGGTGACCCGGCCGACGCGCGAGGCCGCCTCGGATCCGCCCCGCCAGATCACCCAGACCCGCTCGCGCCCGGCCACGGCGACGGCCACGTCGGAGCGTTCCGGGTAGCCGAAGGAGTCGGGCAGCGGGTCGGGCCCGGCGAGCAGCACGTCGTCGGGCAGACCCTTCCCGCCGTGCCGCGTCTCGTCGTAGTAGCGGAAGCCCTCGCGCAGGGAGGAGCGCCCGTAGAGAAGGGCGTCGCCCGGCCGGCCCTCGCTCGCGAGGATCCGTACCGCCCGGGGGAAGTTCTCGTGGTGCCCGTCCTCCTTGCGGAAGTCCAGCTGGCCGGGGATCCCGGCCGCCAGGACGCCCGCCAGCGCGAGCCCGGCGGGCAGGCGGGGCAGCGCGGCGAGTACGAGCCCGGCCAGCAGCGCGTACGCGGGCACCGTCGCGAACAGGTAGCGGTCGACGTAGACCGGCGAGACCAGGTGGGACAGGGTGAACAGCAGCAGGGGCGGCAGGAGCGCCCAGGCGACCAGCAAGCCGATCCAGAGCCGGTCGGCGCCGTGCCGCCGGCGCAGGAACGGGGCGGCCGCCGCGACGGCCATCACCACGCACCCCGCCAGGGCGGTGCCCCCGGCCATCTTGGGCAGCGCCAGGAACACGTCGGGTCCCGGCATGGTGATCCAGCTGATCGCGTGCCGCTCGGCGAAGCCGACCGCCGCCCAGACGGCCCCCGGGACGGACCCCAGGGCCATGCAGGCCAGCATCCTGGGCAGGACGCCCCGCCCGTACAACCCGATGGCGAGCAGGTGCGCGGCCAGCACGAGCAGCGCGAACACCTGCGTGCAGCCCAGCAGTGCGACGGCGGCCGCGTACCTCCACCAGGCGCCGCGCCGTCCGGGCTCCTCGATCGCCCGGTACAGCGCCCAGGTGGCCAGGACCGCGGCGGCGGCGGCGAACGCGTAGGAGCGGACGTTCTGCCCGTGGTAGGAGACCGAGGGCAGGAAGACGTAGACGGCGGCGGCGGTCAGTCCGGCGGGCTGCGAGCTCAGCCGGCGTCCCAGGTCGGCGATGAGCGCGGTGGCCGCGCCCGTCGCGAGCGCCGAGGGCAGGCGTATCCACCACTCGGCCTGCCCGAACTCCAGCCACAGGTGCATGAACCCGTAGTAGGGCAGGAAGTGCCCGTCGATGTGCTGGGCCAGCTCCCAGAGTCCTCCGGCGCCACGGCGGGCCGCGCTGAGAGTGGCGAGTTCGTCCCCCGACTGGGAGACCGTGGACGAGCCCGCGACGGCGACAAGCGTGGCAACGATCCCCATGGCCAGACTCGGCCAGATGCGCCCCGTATATCGTGTCGCCGGACGGGACGGAGATCGCGTTCCGGTAGTGATCACCTGGAGGATGGTAGATCTTGACGATCATCCTCGTTGATCTTTTGCGGTGAGAAGTGGGGATATTCCCGGTTAGGTGGTTTCCAGTAAGGGGTTTCCGGCCGGGTCATTCCCAGCGGAACGTCCGGGAGGTCAGGAAGAGTGACACCGCCGCCCACGCCGCGAGGATCGCCAGGGCGGCGAGCGGCGGTCCCGCGCCGTCACTCAGGACGGTGCGGAGCCCCCCGGTCAGCGCCGAGATCGGCAGCAGCTCCAGCACCGGCCGTACCGACTCGGGGAACCTCGCCAGCGGGAAGGCGACCCCGCCGCAGGCGAGCAGGAGCAGGTAGACGAGGTTCGCCGCGGCGAGGGTGGCCTCGGCGCGCAGCGTCCCCGCCATCAGCAGGCCGAGCCCGCTGAACGCGGCGGTGCCCAGCACGACCAGCAGGAGCGCCGCGAGCGGCGAGCCCGCGGGGTGCCAGCCCAGGGCGAGCGCCACCCCGCAGATGACCGCCACCTGGATGACCTCCACGGCGATCACCGCGAGCGTCTTGGACAGCATCAGCCCGGTCCGCGACAGCGGGGTCGCGCCCAGCCGCTTCAGCACGCCGTACCGGCGCTCGAAGCCCGTCGCGATGGCCTGCCCGGTGAAGGCGGTGGACATCACGGCCAGCGCGAGCACCCCGGGGGTCATGAAGTCGATCCGGGAACCGCCGCCCACGTCGATGATCGGGGCGGAGGAGAGACCGACGAGCAGCAGCACCGGGATGATCATCGTGAGCAGCAGCTGCTCGCCGTTGCGGAGCATCGCCCGGATCTCCGCGCCGGTCTGGGCCGCCACCATCCGGCCCAGCGGCGCGGCTCCGGGGGCCGGCGTGAGGTCCAGGGTCGTCATGGGGCTCTCCTGCGATCTGACATGTCGACTGGCGGGTGGGCCGGCGTGTGGTCCGGCTCGGACCACGCCCGGCCGCGCACGGGGTACCGGCGAGAGGGCTTCGAGAACGCCGCCGGAGCGGAGGGCTTGGGAGGCGTCGGCGAAGCCTCCGGAAGCGCCGGCGAAGCGAGGGGCTCCGGGGACGTCACCCGGGCGGGAGGCTCCGGGGACGCCGGCGGGGCGAAGGGCTCGGAGGGCGTGGGCGGAGCGGAGGACTCAGACGGCGTCACCGCAGCTCACGCCCGGTCAGCTCCAGGAAGACGTCCTCCAGGGTGCGCCGCTCGATGCTGAGGTCGTCGGCGGTGACGCCCTCGGCGGCGCACCAGGTCGTCACCGTGGCCAGGAGGCCGGGCGCGACCTGCCCCTCGATGATGTAGTGCCCCGACGGCGATTCCTTGGCCGCGCTGCCGGCGGGCAGGGCGGCGAGCAGCTCGTCCAGGCAGAGGCCGGGCCGGGCGCGGAAGCGCAGCTGCCGCTCGGCACCGGTGAGGGAGGAGGGCGTGCCCTCGGCGACCACCCTGCCGCGGTCGATGATCACGATCTGGTCGGAGAGCCTCTCCGCCTCGTCCATGTGGTGGGTGGTGAGCACCACCGAGACCCCGCTCGCGCGCAGGTCCTTCACCAGCTCCCAGCAGGCGTGCCTGGCCTGCGGGTCCAGGCCTGCGGTCGGCTCGTCGAGGAAGACCAGCTCGGGACGGCCGATGACCGCTCCCGCCAGCGACAGGCGCTGCTGCTGGCCGCCGGAGAGCCTGCGGTACGGGGTGCGGGCGTGCTCGCTCAGCCCCAGCCGCTCCAGCAGCGCCGCCGGGTCGAGCGGGTGGGCGTGGAAGCGGGCCATCAGCCGCAGCCACTGCCCGCAGCGGGACGCGGGGGGAACGCCGCCCGCCTGGAGCATCACCCCGACCCTGGCCCGCAGCTCCGGCCTCGACGGGGCGAGCCCGAGCACCCGCACGGTGCCGCCGTCGGCCCGGCGGAACCCCTCGCAGATCTCCAGGGTGGAGGTCTTGCCGGCCCCGTTGGGGCCCAGCACCGCGGTGACCGCGCCGCGGGCGGCGTTGAAGGTCAGGCCGTCGATCGCGGTCGTCCCGCCGTATCTCTTGACCAGGTCGACGATCTCGACGGCTGGGGAGTCCATGGCCACGAGTTTAGGGACTGCGCCCGCCGGTCACGCTTCCGGACCACGCGTCCGGGGCCGCGCCGGGCCCGTTTTCCGGCCGGGACCGGACCCGCCCGACTGGCACTTAAAGGTTTTTTCGGGGAAATTTCCGAAATACAGGAATTCGGATGACCGACTGTTGGTTTGGACGCTTCGGCCCCTGTGGGCCCGTCATCGCCCGTAACCAGGGGGCGTGGCCTGCGACCAAAAAGGGGATACGGGTATGACCGCGGCCGTCGTCGAGCCGGAGGTGGCGCCGATCGCACGGCGCAGGTCACTGCTACTGCTCATCCTGGGCGCGCTGTCGGCGGTCGGTCCCCTGTCGATCGACATGTACCTGCCCGCCTTCCCCTCCATCGCCGCCGACCTGGGCACCGGGCAGGCGCAGGTGCAGCTCACCCTCACCGCCTGCCTCGTCGGGTTCTCCGTCGGGCAGGTCGTCGCGGGCCCGATCAGCGACTCGCGCGGCCGGCGGGGCCCGCTGCTGATCGGCATCGCCGCCTACGCCGCCGCCTCCCTGCTGTGCGCCTTCTCGCCCTCGGTGTACGGGCTGGTCGGGTTCCGCCTGCTCCAGGGCATCGCGGGCGGTGCCGCGCTGGTGATCGTCCGCGCGGTCGTCCGCGACCTGTACGAGGGGGCGGCCATCGCCCGCATCTTCGCCACCCTCATGCTCGTGACCGGCCTCGCGCCGATCCTGGCCCCGATCGCGGGCGCGCAGCTGCTCGACCACACCTCCTGGCGGGGCGTGTTCGTCGCGCTGAGCGTCGCGGGGCTCCTGCTGCTGGCCTCCGCGCTGTCCGGGGTGCGCGAGACGCTGCCCGCCGGGCGGCGCGAGCGGGGCGGGCTCCGGCACACCCTCGTCACCTTCTGGCACCTGCTCCGCGACCGTGCCTTCATGGCCGCCACCCTGTCCGGCGGGCTGGGCTTCGCGGCCATGTTCGCCTACATCTCCGGGTCGCCCTTCGTGCTCCAGGACGTCTACGAGACCTCGGCGCAGACCTTCTCCCTGGTGTTCGGGCTGAACGCGCTGGGCCTGACCGTCACCGCGCAGATCGGCGGGCGCCTCGCCGGGCGGCTGGACCCGGCCAGGCTGATCCTCGCGGGGTTGTTCCTGAGCGTGGCCGGGGCCGCCGGGGTGCTCGTCACGGCCCTGCTCCACCTGCCCCTGCCGGTGCTGGTCGCCGCGCTGTTCGTGATGATGTGCGGGGCGGGCTTCGTCCTGCCGGGCAGCGCCGCGCTCGCCCTGGCCGGTCAGCCCCCGCAGGTCGCCGGGAGCGCGGCCGCGCTGACCGGCGTGCTGCAGTTCGGGCTCGGCGCGCTCGCCGCCCCGCTGGTGGGTCTGGGCGGCGAGGGATCGGCCCTGCCGATGGCCGTCGTCCTGGCCGGGTTCACCGTCGCCGCGCTCGCCGCCTTCGTCGGGCTGCGGGGGACCTCACGGAGCGTTTCCCCAGCTTAGGTAAGGCTTACCTGCGTGACGAACCACATTCCGGACGACCGAACATCGGGTTTGTAACTGAGGAAGCAATTACGGCACACTGATGTTGTGAAATACGTGACCGGGATGCAGGGCACCGAGGGAACCGCCGCCGCGCGGCCCTCCGGCGTGTCCGCCGAGCGCAGCACGCGAGCGCGTGTCGCCCGGCTCATCCTGGAGCACGGGCCCATCACCGCCGCCGCCCTCGGCGAGCGGCTCGGCCTCACCCCCGCGGCCGTCCGCAGGCACCTCGACGCCCTGCTGGCCGAGGGGATGGCCGAGGCCCGCACCGCCAGGCCGCGAGGCCAGCGCGGGCGCGGGCGACCGGCCAAGCTGTTCGCGATAACCGACGCGGGACGCAGCGCCTTCGAGCACGCCTACGACGGCCTCGCCGGGAGCGCGCTGCGCTTCCTGGCCGAGCGCGTGGGCGAGGAGGCCGTGGCCGAGTTCGCCCGCTCACAGGTGGCCGGCCTGGTCGACCGCCTGGCGCCGAAGATGAGCGAGGTCCCCGCCGACCAGCGGGTCCGCGTCCTGGCCGAGGCGCTGTCGGCCGACGGCTACGCCGCCTCGGCGAGCAAGGCCAGCCTCGGCGGCGAGCAGCTGTGCCAGCACCACTGCCCGGTGGCGCACGTGGCCGCGGAGTTCCCGCAGCTGTGCGAGGCCGAGACGGAGGCGTTCGCGCGCATCCTCGGCACCCCCGTGCAGCGGCTCGCGACCATCGCCCACGGCGACGGCGTGTGCACCACGCACGTCAGTCCCCACAGGACCCCCGGGCCGGGCACGAGGGAGCGCGCGACGGGCTCCCCGGCACCCGATCCGGCGCAATCACCGGCAATCCACGAAACGATCGACACATCGAGCAAGGAGACCGGAAGGTGACTGTCACCGACCGCCCGGAGCTGGAAGGCCTCGGGAATTACAAGTTCGGCTGGGCCGACTCGGACGCCGCGGGAGCGACGGCCCGGCGTGGCCTGTCCGAAGAGGTCGTCCGCAACATCTCCGCGCTGAAGAGCGAGCCGGAGTGGATGCTGGACCTTCGTCTGAAGGGGCTGCGCCTTTTCGGTAAGAAGCCCATGCCCAACTGGGGTTCCGACCTCAGCGGGATCGACTTCGACAACATCAAGTACTTCGTGCGCTCGACGGAGAAGCAGGCCGCCTCCTGGGAGGACCTGCCCGACGACATCAAGAACACCTACGACAGGCTCGGCATCCCCGAGGCGGAGAAGCAGCGCCTGGTCGCCGGCGTCGCCGCCCAGTACGAGTCCGAGGTCGTCTACCACAAGATCCGTGAGGACCTTGAGGAGAAGGGTGTCATCTTCGTCGACACCGACACCGCCCTCAGGGAGCACGAGGAGATCTTCAAGGAGTACTTCGGGACCGTGATCCCGGTCGGCGACAACAAGTTCGCCGCGCTGAACACGGCCACCTGGAGCGGCGGCAGCTTCATCTACGTGCCGCCGAACGTCAACGTGGAGATCCCGCTCCAGGCCTACTTCCGGATCAACACCGAGAACATGGGCCAGTTCGAGCGGACCCTGATCGTCGTGGACGAGAACTCCTACGTCCACTACGTCGAGGGCTGCACCGCGCCGATCTACTCCTCCGACTCGCTGCACAGCGCGGTCGTGGAGATCATCGTGAAGAAGGGCGCGCGCTGCCGCTACACGACCATCCAGAACTGGTCGAACAACGTCTACAACCTGGTCACCAAGCGCGCCGTGGCGTACGAGGGCGCGACCATGGAGTGGGTCGACGGCAACATCGGCTCCAAGGTCACCATGAAGTACCCGGCCGTCTACCTCATGGGTGAGTACGCCAAGGGCGAGACCCTCAGCGTCGCCTTCGCCGGTGAGGGCCAGCACCAGGACGCCGGGGCCAAGATGGTGCACCTCGCGCCGAACACCAGCTCCTCGGTGATCTCCAAGTCCGTCGCCCGCGGCGGCGGCCGCACCTCCTACCGCGGCCTGGTCCAGATCGAGGAGGGCGCTCACGGCAGCGCCAGCACCGTCAAGTGCGACGCGCTCCTCGTCGACCAGATCAGCCGCTCCGACACCTACCCCTACGTGGACGTGCGTGAGGACGACGTCTCCATGGGGCACGAGGCCACCGTCTCCAAGGTCTCCGACGACCAGCTCTTCTACCTGATGAGCCGTGGCATGGGCGAGGACGAGGCGATGGCGATGATCGTCCGGGGCTTCGTCGAGCCGATCGCCCGCGAGCTCCCGATGGAGTACGCCCTGGAGCTGAACCGCCTGATCGAGCTGCAGATGGAAGGAGCCGTCGGCTGATGGGTCTCGACACCGGAAAACCCCTGTCGACCCTCCACGAGAAGGCCTCGTACGACGTGGCCGACTTCGAGGTACCGACCGGCCGGGAGGAGGAGTGGCGCTTCACCCCGCTCTCCCGGCTCAAGGGCCTGCACGAGGGCGTCGCGGCCTCCGCGAACGTCGTCGTGCACGTCGACGCCGCCCCCGAGGTCACCGTGGAGACCGTCGGCCGCGACGACCAGCGGGTCGGCAGGGCCTACGTGCCCGCCGACCGGGTCAGCGCCCAGGCCTACGCCTCCTTCGAGAAGGCCACCGTGGTCACGGTCCCGCGCGAGGTCGTCGCGTCCAAGCCGACCCTGATCACCCTCACCGGGTCCGGCCAGGGCGCCGCGTACGGCCACACGGTCGTGAAGCTGGAGCCGATGGCCGAGGCCGTGGTCGTCCTCGACCACCAGGGCAGTGCCGTCTACGCCGACAACGTCGAGTTCGTCGTGGGCGAGGGCGCCACGCTCAAGGTCGTCAGCCTGCAGGACTGGGCCGACGACGCCGTGCACGTCTCCCACCACCACGCCCTGCTGGCCAAGGACGCGACCTTCCGCGGCTTCGTGGTCACCCTCGGCGGCGACCTGGTCAGGCTGTCCCCGTCGGTCTCCTACGACGGCCCCGGCGGCGACGCCGAGCTGAACGGCCTCTACTTCGTCGACGCCGGCCAGCACCTGGAGCACCGCCTGCTCGTCGACCACTCCAGGCCCGACTGCCGGAGCAACGTCGACTACCGAGGCGCGCTGCAGGGCCAGGACGCCCACGCGGTCTGGATCGGCGACGTCATCATCCGCGTCGAGGCCGAGGGCACCGACACCTACGAGCTCAACCGCAACCTGCTGCTCACCGACGGCGCCCGCGCCGACTCGGTGCCCAACCTGGAGATCCTCACCGGCGAGGTCGCCGGGGCGGGTCACGCCAGCGCCTCGGGCCGTCTCGACGACGAGCACATCTTCTACCTCCAGGCCAGGGGCATCCCCCACGACGACGCCCGCCGTCTCGTCGTCAAGGGCTTCTTCGCGCAGCTGCTGGAGAAGATCGAGGTTCCCGAGCTTCGCGAGCGGGTGCTCGCCCGGGTCGAGGCGGAGCTTGAGAAGTGACGTTCGAGAAGGTCTGCAAGCTCGCCGACATCCCCGACGAGGGTGTGGTCGGCATTGAGGTAGGCGACACCCCCATCGCCCTGGTCCGCCAGGGCGAGGAGGTCTTCGCGCTGCACGACGTCTGCTCCCACGCCGAGGTGAAACTCAGCGAGGGGGAGGTCTACGACGGCACCCTGGAGTGCTGGCTGCACGGCTCGTGCTTCGACCTGCGCTCGGGCAAGCCCACCGGCCCGCCCGCCAACAAGCCCGTTCCCGTATACCGAGTAAAGATCGACGGCGATGACGTCCTCGTCTCGCTCTCGAAGGAGTCATAAAGTGTCTGACACGAGCCGAGTCCCCTCGGGGTCCACCCTGGAGATCCGCGACCTGCACGTCACCGTCGCCGACAAGGAGATCCTGCGCGGCGTCAACCTGACCGTGCGGGCCGGCGAGACCCACGCCATCATGGGCCCCAACGGCTCGGGCAAGTCCACGCTCGCGTACGCGATCGCGGGCCACCCCAAATACACCATCACCAGCGGCCAGGTCCTGCTCGACGGGGTCGACCTGCTGGAGCTCACGGTCGACGAGCGCGCCCGCGCCGGGCTGTTCCTCGCCATGCAGTACCCGGTCGAGGTCCCCGGCGTCAGCGTCTCCAACTTCCTGCGCACCGCCGTCACCTCCATCCGCGGCGAGGCTCCCAAGCTCCGCGAGTTCGCCAAGGACCTCAAGTCCGGGATGGACGCCCTGTCCATCGACGCGACCTTCGCCCAGCGCAACGTCAACGAGGGCTTCTCCGGCGGTGAGAAGAAGCGCCACGAGATCCTCCAGCTGGAGCTCCTCAAGCCGAAGATCGCCGTCCTCGACGAGACCGACTCCGGCCTCGACGTCGACGCGCTGCGCGTGGTCTCCGAGGGCATCAACCGCTTCCGCTCCGCCGAGACCGGCGTGCTGCTCATCACCCACTACACCCGCATCCTGCGCTACGTGAAGCCGGACTTCGTCCACGTCTTCTCCGCCGGGCGGATCGTGGAGCAGGGCGGCCCCGAGCTCGCCGAGAAGCTCGAGGCCGAGGGCTACGAGGCCTACACGAAGGCGTCGGCCTGATGGAGACCGGCCTTGACGTGGAGAGGATCAGGAAGGACTTCCCGGTCCTCTCCCGCGAGCTTCCCGGCGGCAGGCCGCTGATCTATCTCGACTCGGGCAACTCCGCGCAGAAGCCGGCCCAGGTGGTCGAGGTGATGCGCGAGCACATGACGATGCACTACAGCAACGTCGGCCGCGCCATGCACGTGCTGGGCGCGGAGTCCACCGAGGCGTACGAGAACGCCCGCGACAAGGTCGCCGCCTTCATCGGCGCGCCCGACCGCGACGAGGTCGTCTTCACCAAGAACGCCTCCGAGGCGCTCAACCTGGTGGCGTACGCCTTCGGCAACCCCATCGGCGAGGACCCCCGCTTCCGGCTCGGCCCCGGCGACGAGATCGTCATCTCCGAGATGGAGCACCACTCCAACATCGTGCCGTGGCAGATGCTCGCGCAGCGCACCGGCGCGACGCTGCGGTGGTTCTCCGTCACCGACGAGGGACGCCTGGACCTGTCCGACCTCGCCGAGCTCGTCACCGAGCGCACGAAGATCGTCTCGATCGTGCACCAGTCGAACGTGCTGGGCACGGTCAACCCGGTCGCCCCGGTGCTCGCCAGGGTCCGCGAGGTCGGCGCGCTGATGATGCTCGACGCCTCCCAGTCGGTGCCCCACCAGAAGGTGGACGTGGCCGCGCTGGGCGTCGACTTCCTGGCCTTCACCGGTCACAAGGTCGTCGGCCCCTCGGGGATCGGCGTGCTGTGGGCCCGCGGCGAGCTGCTCGAGGCGATGCCCCCGTTCCTGGGCGGCGGTGAGATGATCGAGGCGGTCTGGATGGACCACTCGACCTACGCGCCCGCACCGCACAAGTTCGAGGCGGGCACCCCGCCGATCGTCGAGGCCATCGGCCTCGGCGCCGCGGTCGACTACCTGTCCGAGATCGGGATGGACGCCGTCGTGCGCCACGAGCGCGAGCTCACCGCGTACGCGCTCGGCGCCCTGGGGGAGATCCCGGGGCTGCGGGTGATCGGCCCGCTGGACCTCGCCGACCGGGGCGGTACGGTCTCCTTCACCCTCGAGGGGATTCACCCGCACGACGTCGGGCAGATCCTGGATGACAACTTCGGGGTGGCCGTGCGCGTGGGACACCACTGTGCCCGCCCGCTCCATCTGAGATTCGGGATTCCCGCGACCACGCGGGCGTCCTTCTACCTCTACAACACACCGGCCGAGATCGACGCCCTGGTCCGCGGCCTCCACCACGTGCGGAAGGTGTTCGCCTAGCCATGCCCGAGCAGTCGAGCCGGCGGACGGGCGAACGGCGGGCGGGAGACGCCCGCCGCACGGCGCCCGGCGACGCACGAGCGCACGGCGCAGCGAACGAGAAGGTGAGCACGACCCTATGATCGCCGAGTCCATGTACCAGGAGCTGATCCTGGAGCACTACAAGCACCCGCAGGGGAGGGGGCTCCGCGATCCGTACGACGCCGAGGTCCACCACGTGAACCCGACGTGTGGTGACGAGATCACCATGCGTGTGAAACTGGGCGACGGCGGCAAGGTCGAGGACGTCTCCTACGACGGGCAGGGCTGTTCCATCAGCCAGGCCGCGGCCTCCGTGCTGCACGAGCTGGCCACCGGCTCGACCGTCCACGACACCCTCGGCATCGTGGACGAGTTCACCCGGCTCATGCAGGGCAGGGGGAAGGTCGAGGCGGACGAGGACGTGCTGGGCGACGCCGTCGCCTTCGCCGGGGTCGCCAAGTTCCCCGCCCGGGTGAAGTGCGCGCTACTGGCGTGGATGGCCTACAAGGACGCGGTCGTGAGGAGCACCAAATGAGCAAGGCTGTTGAGACCCCCACCACGGCGTACGACGGGGACACCACCCATGACGAGGTCATGGAGGCCCTCAAGGACGTCGTGGACCCCGAGCTCGGCATCAACGTCGTAGACCTGGGCCTGATCTACGGGCTTCACCTGGACGCGGCCGAGGCCGCCGAGGGGGCCGAGGGCGGTGCCCTGCCGGTCGCCACCATCGACATGACGCTGACCAGCGCGGCCTGCCCGCTGACCGACGTCATCGAGGACCAGGCGCACTCGGCCCTGGAGGGCATGGTCTCCGACGTGAAGATCAACTGGGTGTGGCTCCCGCCGTGGGGCCCGGACAAGATCACTGACGAGGGACGCGAGCAGCTCAGGATGCTGGGTTTCAACGTCTGAGAAGTGCTTTCCGGTACGGCTCGCACCCCCGGGGTTCGGGCCGTACCCAATTGTGTGAGAGGATTTCCGAGGCCGGGAAGAAAAGCCCGGCCGGGAGTGTTGACTCCAACCGACGGACAAGCGACCGGCTGATGCCGGACGCCCCGACCGAACCCGGCACTGCGAACGCCGGGTATGCTTGATCGTGGTTTGACTGCGTGCGGGTAAGCTAGACCCGCCCCGTGCGGTGCGCCTCGACTTGCACCGCACTACCGCCCCCATGTGGGCGTTGATCCAGCGCGGCCTCAGGCCGTGCGTTCCAGGCTCGTCCTTTCGCAGAAGTGACGTGCCCCGTTCTTCTATCGAAAGGCACGAGTCTTCGTGACCATGCTTGACGCTGTTCTGCCCGAAATCACCGACATCACCGAGATCTCCCAGGCCCCCGCAGGTCCGTCCGAGTTCACGCTCCTCGGCCTGCCGAAGCCGCTGGTGACCGGTCTCTCCCGTTCGGGCATCGACAGTCCCTTCCCGATCCAGCGGGCCACGATCCCCGACATTCTCGCCGGTCACGACGTCCTCGGCCGCGGCCAGACCGGCTCCGGCAAGACGCTCGCCTTCGGCCTGCCCATGATGACCCTCATCGCCGGCGCCAAGGCCCGTCCGGGCCACCCCCTGGCCGTCATCCTGGTCCCGACCCGCGAGCTCGCCATGCAGGTGACCGACGCGCTCGAGCCGCTCGGCCGCGGCCTGTCGCTGCGGATGAAGACCGTCGTCGGCGGTATGTCCATGGGCCGCCAGATCGAGGCGCTGCGCCGCGGCGTCGAGGTCGTCGTGGCCACGCCGGGCCGCCTGACCGACCTCATGCAGCAGGGTGAGTGCATGCTGGACGAGGTCCAGGTGACGATCCTCGACGAGGCCGACCACATGTGCGACCTCGGCTTCTTCCCGGTTGTCAGCGCGATCCTGCAGCAGACCCCTGGCGACAGCCAGCGCCTGCTGTTCTCCGCCACCCTCGACGGCGACGTCGACAAGCTGGTCCGCCGCTTCCTCACCAACCCGGTGACCCACTCCATGTCCCCGGCCGCCTCCTCGGTCGACACCATGGAGCACCACGTGCTGGAGGTGCACCGCGACGACAAGTTCCCGGTGACCGCCGAGATCGCCAACCGCGAGGGCCGGACCATCATCTTCGTGCGCACCCAGCACGGGGTCGACCGGCTGTGCAAGCAGCTCGCCCAGGTCGGCATCCGCGCAGGCGGCCTGCACGGCGGCAAGCGCCAGAACCAGCGCACCCGCATCCTGGCCGAGTTCAAGGAAGGCACGATCAACGTCCTGGTATGCACGGACGTCGCGGCCCGCGGCATCCACGTCGACAACATCAGCCTCGTGCTGCACGTCGACCCGCCCCAGGACCACAAGAGCTACCTGCACCGCGGTGGCCGTACCGCTCGCGCCGGGGAGAAGGGCACCGTCATGACGCTGGTGCTCCCCAACGAGCGCCGCTCCACCGACGCGATGACCCGCCGCGCGGGCATCAAGCCGTTCCGCATCAAGGCCACCCCGGGCCACCCGCGCCTGGGAGAGGTCGCCGGCGCGCGTACGCCCAGCGGCGAGCCGATCCCGGTCTGGGAGCCCTCGGCGCCGGCCGCCAAGCAGCGTCAGGGCCGTGGCGGCTTCGGAGGCAACGGTGGCGGCGGCGGGCGTGGCCCGCGCCGCTTCCGCTCCGACCGTCCCGCCCACGGCACGGGCGAGGGCCAGCCGCCCCGCGAGCGTTCCTTCGGTGACGACAACCGTGGCACCGGCGCCTCCGGTGGCGGCCAGTACCGCTCCGAGCGCCCGGCCGGTGGCGGCGGTTACCGTTCCGAGCGTCCGGCGGGCGGTGGCTTCCGCTCCGAGCGTCCCGCCACCGGTGGCTACCGCGGTGGCGAGCGGCGCGAGCCGTTCCGTGCGGGCACCGACCGTCCGGCCCCGGCCGGCGGCGGCTTCCGCTCCGAGCGTCCGGCGGGCGAGCGCGAGCCGTTCCGCGGCGACCGCCAGGGCGGCGGCTTCCGCGGCGGCGAGTTCCGCGCCGACGGCCGCGGCTCCGCCCCGCGCAGTGGCGGCAGCCGTTACGGCCGCTGATCGCCTCTGATCACCTCGTAGGACCCTGAAGGGCCGGTGCGGCATCCGCCGTACCGGCCCTTCGGTCTTTCCGTAGCGGACCACGCGTGGGTGTGGCCGCGTAGGGGCGGCGATTCCACTACCTCCGGCCGATCCCACCGGCGCCTTCGTCTTTGTGCGGCAGGGTCCCCCAACCGCCGCGATGACGTGCGAAGGACGCTCTATCCCGAAGCCGGTGACGCCTGCCTTCGCGCGGCCGTCCGAGTGATCTCATCGGCGTTCACATGACGCGGTCACCGCCGGTGTCTAGTAGGCCCAGCTGCCGCAGCCCTCGGTCGCCTCGCACACCCGCCAGTTCAGGATGACCGAACCATCCTCCGACAGCTCCGTTCCGGCAGGGGCGGCCGAACCGTTCGCGTCGCCGATCGTGTACGTGTGTCCATTACGCGTGCGGTACTCCGCGTGGACCCCGTGGTTGTCCGCCTCGCGGTCATCCACCCAGATCCGGACTCCGCCGTCCGTCCAGGCCTTGTCGGATCCGTGGTAGGCGTTGGGGCCGGCGGCGTGCGCGGCTGTCTGGGCGAGCCCGGCCAGCGCGACGGCCGCCGTGATGACGACGGCCAGGCGGCCCGGCCTCGAGTGCTGAAACTTCATGTTCATCCCTCCGTGGTTTTGCGACTCCCCCGAGCCTGGTGGAAGGCGGGACCGAAGTCATTGCTGGAGAGCGCCGGTTCATTGACGATCCGCGCCAAAACGTCGCCCTGTGCCAAGCGGAGCTGTGAACGCCGGAGAGCCGCCCCTCCTGGCAGGACGTCGCGAGTCACGGAGATCTCGCGGTCGACGATCTAGAATCAGTCATCATGGCTTCATGACCCACTGTTTCCGTTCATCTTCGAAGCCTTGCGTAGGCCAGACGCTCTCCGTCAGGCTGCCTGGATGATCAACTGATGCGTCTGGAATATCCGAAATAAGAGGATAAATGCGCTTTCTGTGGTCCAGCCTCCGCGTTCTCGCCCGCTTTCCCCTCGTCGTCCTGCTGGCCGTGGCCGGGACCGTTACCATCGTTTCCCCCGCGTCCGCCGCGCAGAGTTACCGCGTCCTGCAGCTCAACCTCTGCCACAGCGGCGTCAACACCTCCTGTTTCAACGGGGCCGACGTCATCCAGGAGGCGCGCGACATCATCGCCGCCAGGCAGCCGCAGGTCGTCACGCTCAACGAGATCTGCCGCGACGACCTGGCCCAGCTGGCCCCCTCGATGGGGGACGGCCACCGGGTGTTCGCCCCGGCGCTGCGGCCCGACGGCACGCCGGTGCGCTGTGTCAACGGCGACGAGTACGGCAACGGGCTGATCTTCCGCGCCACCGGGGCGACGAGCTTCTCGGGCGTCTACGCCACCCAGGACAGCGGGAGCGAGAAGCGCGTCTACGTGTGCGCCGAGTTCGCCGACCTGACCGGCTGCACCACCCACCTGTCGACCACCGGGAACGTCGCCATGGCGCAGTGCAAGGCGGCCATCGCGATGCTGCGCGACCGGGGCGCCGCCACCAGGCCGACCTTCCTGGCGGGCGACTTCAACATGAAATACGCCCCGCTGTTCGGGCAGAACGTCCAGAACTGCAACTCCGCCCCCTTCTTCAGGAAGGGGGACGGGAGTGTGCAGCATGTCTTCGCGGCGAGCATGGGCTTCGAACGTACCGATGTCATCTCCATGCGGTACACCGACCACCCCGCGCTGCTCGTCACCCTGACGAAGCCCTGACCCGCCGTCACTCCGGACAGGGTGGGCCGCGCCGTCCGGAGCGAGCTGGGCCCGGGGGCAGGGACGCCGCGATCGCCCGCGCGGGTCGCGCCGCCCGGGGCGAGCCCTCGCGGCGGCTTCGGTGCGCCTCACGAGGGGCTGCCCTCCCGCCGGGGCGGGGGAGCGGTGCTGGCCCTGGGGGTGAGGCGGGCGACCTCGTCCTCGTACGGGCCCGGCTCCTCCCCGGCGACGAGGGCGAGGAGCCTGCGGGCGGCGTGGGCGCCGTAGGCGGGGGTGTCGCGCCTCAGGGCGGTGAGCGGGGGCGGACGACCCGGGAGAGAGGGGAGTCGTCCCAGGCGACGATGGACAGGTCGCCCGGGACATCCAGGCGCAGGTCCTGGGCGGCCGACAGCCCGGCGACGGCCATGATGTCGTAGACGATCGCGGTGGGCCGGGCGGGGGAGCTGAGCAGGCGCCGGGTGGCGCGGGCGCCCTCCTCGCCGGTGTAGTCGGTGTGCACCGTCACGTGCTCGGCGACGCCGTCGCAGGCCTCGGCGAAGGCGCGGTCGCGCAGCACGGTGTGGACCAGGCGCGCGATTCACTCGTCGTCAAGTACGTTGATCCAGCCTTCGAGAATGAAATCGCCGAAGAGCGAAAGCGCCAGAAAATGGGGCCTGCGGGTACACCTGTTCTGATATGTCGTGGCCAATCTGGCCCAGGTCGTGGTGTGGTTGGCCTACGACCAGGAACACTTTTTCTGGCCCGTGTGGTCGATAGTCTCCTGAGGCATCGTGCTGGCCTTCCACGCCTGGGCGGTCTTCTCGCCGCCCACATCGAATACCGGGCAATAAGCTGTGGAGTTCTTCCGGCAATTCATGCGCGATCCCATGACGGTCGGCGCGGTGGGCGAACAGATGCGCCTCGCGTTCGACCGACAGCGCCCGAGCTCGTTCGGAGCAGGGCGAGCGGTTAGGCCTGTTGCCGCGGCCCGGTGTTCGGCTTGGCGCGGTCCCGCCACACCCGCAACGGACCGAGGATCTGCAGGCGCAGGTTGTCGCCGGAGGACGGCCGGCCGTGGCCACCGGTACGGACCTGAGGCAATGAGCTGTCCAGGCCGGTTCCACCCCAAATTGATCTGTGCCACGCAGGCCACGCGCAGACATCGGCCGGACGGGAAGTCGCCGTTCACTACTCCCGGGTTCTCGTTCAGTGCCGGTCAAGTTCGCTTTCGTACGTTGAGGCCGCCGGGAACGAACTCAAGCCGAAGGGGCCGCGACGATGACGACCACCCGCCGAACACTGCCGGCCGGATCCGCCGCGGTCGCCACCGGCACACCGCTCGATGCGCCCGCCGCGCAGGCACATGACCTGCCTCCCACACCAGCCCATGCCTGACCCGAGTCATAAGGAGCGTTGGATGCCAACTCGAGTGAACCGGCAGACCGTCGGCCTGTACCTCGGCATGCGGGTGAACCGGCGGTACGGGATCCGGACCTTCTTCAGCTTCGGCCGGAAGATCAGTGAGTCGGTCGAGGGCAAGCCGGACGGGCTGCTGCTGCACGAGCCCGTGTACTACTCGTTCTTCCCGATGAACATGGGGATGCGCCAGTACTGGCGGGACCTGCCCTCGCTGCTCGCCTTCGCCCGGTCCGAGCCGCATCGGCAGTGGTGGCTGGACTTCCTGCGGGACTCGGGCGGCACCGGTTTCTGGCACGAGACGTACTCGGTCAAGGGTGGCATGGAGGCCGTCTACGACGACGTGCCCAAACCGCTCGGGTTTGGACGGTTCGCCGGGCTCCAGCGCGCTCGTGGACCCATGTTCGGTTCCGCGGCCCGCCTGGGACGCTCCGACGACGGCAGCCCGGTCCTGAACGAGACGGACCTCTACGAGTCCTAGCCGCGCGGGCCGTCGTCGACGACCACAGGGGGTGTCCGCCCGGTGACACCCGCCGCCTGCCGCTGAACTGTACGAACAGCCGTCGGGCGATACTTGACGGCACGAGTGTGAGCGCGGACCTTCCTACTTGTCGTGCTGCCGGCGCACCATCTCGGTGATCCAGATGGGCGCGAACGGAGACGTGCAGCCCGGGGAAGTCGGATAGTCCTTGAGCACCTCCAGGCGCTCACCGATGTCGATCGCACGGGCGCGGTGCTCGGCGCGCTCGATCCCGATCTGAGCCAGGCAGTGGTTCATCGCCCACCGCAGGCGATCCGGGGCGTCTTTCATCTCCGCCTCGATCACGTCGAGCAGTCCCGCGAGGTCGAGGCCTTCGGGCTTCTTCGCCACGCGTTCGGTGGTCAGCGCCCAGCCGGCACTCGCGACCACCGGATCCGGATCGGCGGACCAGGCCAGGCGCAGCTCTTCGGAGTGCGGACTCTTCTTCACCACGTAGTTCACGAGCCAGTCGTGCACCTTGGGTACGCGCGCCTCGCGCAACATGACGTCCAGCTCCTGCCGCCCGAACGCCTTCGGGCGGCAGATCAGGATCGCCAGCAGTCTCGCCGCGGTGTCATCCGTCTCCCAGAGCCGACCCGCGAGTTCCTGCTGAGTCTTCAGCCGCTTCGCGAGCGCGCGCAGCCTGCCGAGGTTCACACCGTGATCGTCACCGTGCTTCTCGCTCACCGCGCGTATCTTCGGGTCCTCAAGCCCGGCCAGCTCGGCCATCACCTCGGCCACCGTTGTCTCGGTCAGTGTCGTCTCGGCCACCTCGGACTCCTGTCCATCACGTGCGGGATGCAGCCCACGACGGAAGCGGGCCTCCTGTCGTACACGCCAGTCTGACGGCAGCCACCGACACGAAACCCCGTTTCTTCACAAACCGGCTGATCGCCGCCAAGAGGTGTTTCGACCCGGACGGCGTCTTCTCCGCCACACCACTCCCGCAGGTGATCCCCGGCTGAGACACGCGGGCCACCCCTCTCGTTCCTCCGGCTTCCTTCGGCCAACCCGCCGTCCCGCGTCGCGCGACGCCTTCGGAGCGGCGGTCGCCGGCGCGATGAGGGATCACCCGGTGCCGGCGACAGCCGGTGATCCCGGGTGTCGTGACCACGAAGAGGGACGCGCCGGTGGTAGGCAGGGAGGAGGCCGCGCCAGGCCGTCCGTGCCGCCCGTAGTCGCCCGTGCCGCGTCCCAGAGCGTGGAACCCGCACGCGGTGGGGTCGGATGGCCCGTTAGGCTTGACGAGCACATCCGACGACGCCGAGAGAGATCATGAAGACCTTCGAAGAGCTGTACGCCGAGCTGTCCGACAAGGCGCGCACCCGGCCCGAGGGCTCGGGCACCGTGGCCGCGCTGGACGCCGGGGTCCATGCCATCGGCAAGAAGGTCGTGGAGGAGGCCGCCGAGAGCTGGATGGCGGCCGAGCACGAGTCGAACGAGCGGGCGGCCGAGGAGATCTCCCAGCTCCTCTACCACGTGCAGGTCCTCATGATCGCCAAGGGGATCGGGCTGGACGAGGTCTACAAGCATCTGTGAGCCGGTGCGCCCGGCTCCCGGTCTTGTAGGCAGATCCCGTCCACATGTAAGGAACCCAGCCATGCTGCGTCTCGCCGTACCCAACAAGGGCGCCCTCACCGAGGGTGCCCAGACGATCCTCAAGGAAGCCGGATACCGCGTCCGCAAGGACAGCAAGGAGCTCGTGGTCGCCGACCCGGAGAACTCCTGCGAGCTGTTCTTCCTGCGGCCCAAGGACATTGCCGTCTACGTCGGCGAGGGCACCCTGGACGCCGGGATCACCGGCCGTGACATGCTCCACGACTCCGGCGCGCAGGTCGAGGAGATCATCCCGCTCGGCTTCGGCCGCTCTACCTTCCGCTTCGCCGCCAACCCCGGCGACTTCGACTCCGTCGCCGACCTCAAGGGCAGGCGTGTCGCCACCGCCTATGCGGGCCTGCTGGAGGCCTACCTCGCCGAGCGGGGCGTCGAGGCCCGGGTGATCAAGCTGGACGGCGCGGTCGAGACCGCGATCCGGCTGGGCGTGGCCGACGCCGTGGCCGACGTCGTGGAGACCGGCACCACGCTGCGCAACATCGGCCTGGAGGTGTTCGGCGAGCCGATCACCCACTCCGAGGGCGTGCTGATCAAGGGGATCGGCACCGAGGAGACCCCGGGCCTGCGGCAGCTCATCCGCCGCCTGCAGGGCGTGCTGGTGGCGCGCGACTACGTGATGATGGACTACGACATCCGCGCCGAGCGGATCGAGGAGGCCATCGCCCTCACCCCGGGCATGGAGGGGCCGACGGTCTCCCCGCTGCACCGGGAGGGCTGGGTCGCGGTCCGGGCCATGGTCCCGCGCAAGGGACACCAGCAGATCATGGACCAGCTCTGGGAGATGGGTGCCAAGGCCATCCTGGTGACCGCCATCTTCGCCTGCCGCCTCTGACCCGGCGCCCCTCGGGCGTCTGCGGCTTCCGGCCCGGCGCCCCTCGGGCGTCTGCCGCCTCTGACCCGGCGCCCCCGGGTGCCTGCCGCCTCTGACCTGACGCCCCTGGGCGCCTCCGACTCTGGCTTGACGGCCTCGGGTGCCTGCCGTCTTTGGCCTGACGGCTCCCGACGCTCCGGCGAGCCCGCCCGTCGTCCCCGTGGCGCCGGTCCGGCTCGCCGCCGGGTGCCACGGGGTCGGCGTGCCCGGCGGACGCCGCCCCCGAACCCCGCCGGCTCAGGAGGAGAGCGCCGTGGCCTCCTCGGCCTCGATCTGCTCGTTCCACTCGCGCTTGGAGGAGCGCCACGCCTCGTCGTCGCGGCCCAGCCGCCAGTAGCCCGAGATGGAGAGTCTCGCCAGCGGGACGCCGCGCTCGGTGCGCAGGTGGCGCCTGAGCTCGCGGACGAAGCCCGCCTCGCCGTGGACGAAGGCGTGCACGTCGCCGCCGGGGAAGTCGAGCTCGCGGACCGCCCTGACCAGCGTCTCGCCGTACGGGGCGTCCCCGCGGTGCAGCCAGACGATCCTCACGTCGCCGGGGGAGTCGATCTTCTGCTCCTCCTCGGGACCCTCGACCTCGATGAAGGCCCAGGCCGGGGCTCCGGCGGGGAGGTTCTCCAGGGAGACGGCGATGGCGGGCAGCGCGCTCTCGTCTCCCGCGAACAGGTGCCAGTCCGCCTCCGGGTCGGGCGCGTACGCGCCGCCGGGACCGAAGAAGTGGAGCTCCTCACCCGGCTGGACCCGGTCGGCCCACGGCCCGGCCAGGCCGACGTCGCCGTGGTGGACGAAGTCGAGCGTCAGCTCTCCCGCCTCGGCGTCCCAGCGGCGGACGGTGTAGGTGCGGGTGGTGGGCCACTGCTCGCGGGGCAGGTCGCGGCGGATCGCCTCCATGTCGAACGGCCGCGGGTAGCTCACCCCGGCCGGGGCGAACAGCAGCTTGACGTAGTGGTCGGTGTACTCGTCCGCGCAGAATCCGGCGAGGCCCTCGCCGCCCACCACGACCCGGATCATGTGGGGGGTGAGCCGCTCGACCCGCCGGACCAGGCCGCTCGTCACCTTCGGCGTACGGCGCCCGGCTCTCTCGTCTGCCATATGTCACTCCGTGGGGGTCTAAGTTAGGTGAACCTAACTCGTACCATACGTCACCGGAGCGCGGCGACGGCCCTCACCGCCTGGTCCACCTGTTCGGGGGTGGTGACGATCCCGGTGCCGAAGCGCAGGTAGACGTCCTGGTACGGGGTGGCGCTGGTGACGATCCGGTGGTCCCTGCGGAGCCTGCCCACCGCGGTGGGGGCGTCCACGCCGTCGACCGCGCAGCAGACCAGCCCGGCCGACAGCTCGGGGGAGACCGGGGTGACCAGGCGCACGTTGGGCAGGGCCGCGAGCCCCGCCTTGAGCCGGGTGGCCTGCTCGGTGATCCTGGCCGTCACCCGCTCCTTGCCGATCGCCGTGTGGAAGGCGAACGCCTCGCCCAGCGCCCAGCGGTGCTCGAAGCTGTGGTAGCCGCCCGGGGTGTGCACGAGCCCGCCGGGGCCGTACGGCTCGTCGCCGGTCCCCGGGTCGACGGTCACGTTGGAGAAGGTCGCGATCACCGGCAGCAGGGCGTCCCAGGCCCGGCCCCTGCCCCACAGGATGCCGGTGCCCCGGGGCCCGAACAGCCACTTGTGGGTGCCGCTGGCCAGGAAGTCGCAGCCCAGCTCCTCCACCCCGTCGGCCATCGCGCCGAAGCCGTGCACCCCGTCCACGCACAGCAGCGCCCGGTCCTCGGCGTCCCTGGAGCGGTTGGCCTCGGCGACCATGTCGGCGATCGCCCTGACCGGCATCCGCACCCCGGTGCCCGAGTGCACCCAGGTGATCGCCACCACCCGGGTCCTCGGTTCGAGCGCGGCCTTCAGCCGGGAGACGATCTCGTCGGCGGAGGCCTTGGCCGGGTCGTCGTACAGGCGGACCCTGCGGACCTTGGCGCCGGTCCTGGCGGCGAGCAGCCGCAGGCTCTCGTGGGTGGCGAAGAAGTCGTGCTCGGTGGTGAGCACGTCCTGGCCGGGGAGCAGCCGCATGCCGCTGTAGAGCAGGCCTAGGCCCATCGTGGTGCTGTCGGTGAGGGCGACGTCGGGGGCGTCGGCGCCCAGGTAGGCCGCGGCGGCCTCGCGCACCGCCTCCTCCCGGTCCTCGCCGTGCAGGTAGGCGTCGGTGTCGGTGTCGAGGCCGCGCCGATGCTCCTCGATCGCCCGCCGCACCGGGGCCGGGTGGGCGGCGAGGACGTAGGCGGCGAACTGGGCGTAGGAGGGGTCGAGTGGGAACTGGGCCCGCACCGACTCCCAGCTGGCGGGGTCGAACGGCGGAGGCCGCGACGCGGTGGGCGTGGCGGGCTCGTCGCCGGGGGTGCATCCGGACAGCGCGGCTCCGGCTCCGGCCAGGAGTCCCGCGCCGAGCAGCCCGCGCCGCCCGACCCGAGGTCCGCGCTCGTCCATGCCCTACCCCTCGCCGTCGTCCCGCCCCTGTGCCCCTTCCTATCGTGATCATGCGCGCCTGCCAAGAGGGCACGGCGACGGCGTGGCGGATGTTCGAATCTACAACGTAAAGGCGTCGGCGTCCGGCGGGACGGAATGGACCGTTCCGGCCAGGGGTGGAGAGGTCCTCAGCGCTGCATGGCCGCGACCTGGCGGATCAGGTCGGCGACCCGGACGACGCCCATGCAACGGCCGACCTCATCGGTGACGACCAGGTCGTCGTAGACCCGCTCGGCGTCGCGGCCCGCGACCTGCATGGCCGCTATCGCGGGGGTGGTCTTGGGAACGGTGCGGGCGGGGTCGGCCAGCCGCCCGGCGGCCTTCTTGCCGTGCAGGGCGTGGCCGAAGCGTCCGGCGATCGAGAGCAGGAAGCGGCTGCGGTCGAGGCTGCCCCGGGGGCGCTGGTACTCGTCGACGAGGATCACGCTGGTGATGGACGGCTCGCTGCCGAAGGCGTCGATCACCGCCTCGGCGGTGGCCTCGTAGGGGAGGGTCACCGCGGGCAGCAGGAACTCGTGGACGCGGGGGCCGAGGACGAACCGGGAGGGCTCCTGCTCGACGACCGGGAGCGGCACGTGCACCCGCCCCGACGGGCCGGGGACCAGCAGTGGGCCCTGGGCCAGCCGCACCCCCCAGCCGCGGACCGCGGTGAGCTGCGCCTCGTCCCCGATGCCCGGGGCCAGCACGTGCGCCCCCACTCCCCGGGCGAGCCGCGCCAGGCCCTCGCCGATCGCGGCGCGGCGCGGGTCGCGGGGCACCTGGGCGATCAGGTCCGGTGAGATCACCGCCAGGTACGGCGCCGCGTCGGCGATCAGGTCCAGCGGGACGTGTCCGGTGCCCAGGTCGCCGACCGCGATGAGGTAGCCGATGGCGCGCAGGCCGTCCAGCCCGGTGAGCAGGGAGCGGCGCTCGAACTGGGCGAAGTCACCTCGTACGGTGAGGATCACCTCGCGGGGGCGCCGGCCTGACGCGCGCAGGGCCTCGTGGAGCGGTGCGAGGGCGGCCGAGCCGCCGATCACCGCGGCCGTCGGCAGGGGGAGCACCAGGGGGAGCAGGACCTCGCTCGCGGCGACGTCGCGCACCGTCTGGACGGTGGAGGAGATGTTCCCGCGGCCCGCGCCGTCGGCCTGGAAGGCGATGACGCCCCCGGTATCGAGATCGACGACGGGCGTGACACCCACGCCTGCCGCGGAGGAGTGCGGGACGGCTTGCGCTCTGGTCGTCACGTTCCGAGAATGCGGCATTATTTATCGTCACAGAAGTAACGCACTGTGATGTTCACCGATATTTCGCCATTCGTTGGACTTGGCCGGTGGGACGGTGTGTCCGGCGAGGTCAGCCGGTAGTGTCGCGTTCCATGACGTCGCGACCGGCCAAAGGGGGAGGCCGCTGGGTCTCCGTGGCGCCCGAGCGCCTGAACCGCTGGATCGACGGCTTCGTCGACCGGCACGGCCCGCCGAGCGTGACGGCCTCGGCCTCCGTCGTACGCCTCGAGGGCGCGGACGGCGCGGTCGCCGAGTGCCAGGTGCCGTTCCCGCCGCTGACCCCCTCCGGGGGCGGCCCGATGGCACGCCTGGTCACCCACGTGCGCACCGAGCGCAGGATCGGCGTGCTGCTCGTACGGCTGGGCGGCCACGCGGCGGGGATCTTCCAGGGCGAGGAGCTGCTCTCCTCCAAGGTCGGCTCGCGGCAGGTCCACGGGCGCAGCGCGGCGGGCGGCTGGTCACAGCGGCGCTTCGCCCGGCGCAGGGAGAAGCAGGTGGACCAGGCGCACGAGGCGGCGGCCGAGGTGGCGCTGCGCGTCCTCGGCCCGCACGTGGGGGAGCTGGAGGCCGTCGTGCTGGGCGGAGACCGGCGCGCGGTCGACGCGTTGCGGCCCGACCGCAGGCTCGCCCCGGTCTTCGCGCTGGAGACCGAGCCCTTCCTGACGGTCCCCGATCCGCGGCTGGTGATCCTCAAGGACACCCCCGCCCAGTTCCGCGCGGTCCGCATCAGGGTGAGCGACCCGGTGTAGCCGGGTTCCGCGCGGTCGGGCACCACGTGAGCGGGCTCCGCGTGAGCGGGCTCCGCGTGAGCGAGGCCCGTTTGAGCGGGTTCTGTGGGAGTTCCGCGTGAGTGAGGCCTGTGTGAGGCCTGTGTGAGCGGGCTTCCTGTGAGCGGGTCCCGCTGGACGGGGGCTCCGCCTGACAGGGGCTCGCGTAATCGTGGAGAAGCCGGCCGGTGCCGCGCCGTACACTGATCGGTATGCGCACTCCCGATTGACCGTCGTCCCGATGAAGGCGAGACGGCCGAGCCGAGAGCCGGGAGACACAGGGCGCGGCGGGTTCGGCCACAGTGAAGTGAGCCTGTGTATTTCCTGCTGGGAGTGTTCTCCAACCATGATCGTAGCTTCTGACATCGAATTGCGGGCCGGGGCCCGGTTGCTCATCGAGGCCGCGTCCTTCCGGGTGAACCCCGGCGACAAGATCGGGCTCGTCGGCCGGAACGGGGCCGGGAAGACCACGCTGACCCGCGTGCTCGCGGGAGAGGGGTCGGCCGCCTCGGGCACGGTCTCCATCAGCGGCGAGGTCGGCTACCTGCCGCAGGACCCGCGCACCGGCGACCTGCACGTGCTCGCCCGCGACCGCATCCTGTCGGCCCGCGGGCTCGACCAGGTGCTGCGCGAGCTGCGCGAGGCCGAGTCCGGCATGTCCTCGGCCGACGACCGCACGAGAGACCGCGCGGTCCGCGCCTACGGGCGCCTGGAGGACCGGCTGCACGTCCTGGGCGGGTACGCCGCCGAGTCGGAGGCCGCCTCCATCGCCTCCAGCCTGGGGCTGCCCGACCGGGTGCTCGGCCAGCCGCTGGAGACCCTCTCGGGAGGGCAGCGCAGGCGGGTGGAACTGGCCCGGATCCTCTTCAGCGGGGCGGAGACTCTCCTGCTTGACGAGCCGACAAACCACCTAGATGCGGACTCAATCGGGTGGCTTCGTGATTTTTTACGATCCCACCAGGGCGGCTTGATCATTATTAGCCACGATGTCTCGCTTCTTGAAGCGACGGTAAACCGCGTCCTGCACCTCGACGCCAACCGCGCGGTGATCGACACCTACAACGTCGGCTGGAAGGCCTATCTGACCCAGCGGGAGACCGACGAGAAGCGCAGGAGGCGTGAGCGCGCCAACGCCGAGAAGCAGGCCTCGGCCCTGATGTCGCAGGCCGACAAGATGCGCGCCAAGGCCACCAAGGCCAAGGCGGCGCAGGACATGCAGCGCCGGGCCGAGCGCCTGCTTTCGGGCCTGGAGGTGGAGCGGCGCAGTGACAAGGTCGCCAAACTGCGCTTCCCCCAGCCCGCCCCGTGCGGGCGCACCCCGATCATGGCGGAGGGGCTGTCGAAGTCGTACGGTTCCCTGGAGGTCTTCACCGACGTCGACGCCGCCGTCGACAGGGGGAGCAGGGTCGTCATCCTCGGTCTGAACGGCGCGGGAAAGACCACTCTGCTGCGGATTCTCGGCGGCATCGAGGAGCCGGACACCGGCGCGGTCAAGCCGGGACACGGGCTCAAGCTGGGCTACTACGCGCAGGAGCACGAGACGATCGACCCCGAGCGCACCGTGCTGGAGAACATGCGCTCGGCCGGGGGAGAGCTCCCCGACGTGGAGCTGCGCAAGGTGCTGGGCTCGTTCCTGTTCACCGGCGACGACGTGGACAAGCCCGCGGGGGTGCTGTCGGGCGGGGAGAAGACGCGGCTGGCGCTGGCCACGCTGGTGCTGTCCGCGGCCAACGTCCTCCTTCTCGACGAACCCACGAACAACCTTGATCCGGCCAGCAGGGAGCAGGTACTTTCGGCCCTAACGTCCTATTCTGGGGCGATTGTGCTCGTCACGCATGATGAGGGTGCTGTAGAGGCTCTACGACCCGATAGGGTGATCTTGCTGCCTGACGGAGTTGAAGACGCATGGAGCGACGAATTTTCCGATCTTGTGGCACTTGCCTGATCTTAATTTGAGCGGGTACGGATCTTTTCCCGTGGAGTAGGTAGCCGATCTCGTTGAAATGACTGATCATGGCGTGTGTAACGCTGCGGAAGTCTGGCACTACAGGAGGTACTCGTGGCCGAGACTCTGAAGAAGGGCACCCGGGTTACCGGGGCCGATCGTGAAAAACTGGCCTCCGATCTCAAGAAGCGCTACAGCGCGGGTGAAAGCATCCGTGCCCTGGCCGCTTCGACCGGCAGGTCATACGGGTTCATCCACCGCATCCTGAGCGAGTCCGGTGTGACTCTGCGCGGGCGCGGTGGCGCCACCCGAGGCAAGTCCAAGCGCTGACCCCGCCTCGGAACGCGCGACCGCAGCCGCTCGTCCCCCACGCCGAAGCCGTCCCCGCCCGGACCTGTAGAACCTCATTCTGGGGAATCGATAGGCTCGGGCGAGGCGGACACCGAGGGTGGGAGAACGGCGATGGCGGAAGTGGCGTTCGGGGGGAGTGCGGAGGAGATCTCTCTCAAGGAGGTCGGTCTGCGCTACGAGGTGGACGGCGAGATCGCGACGATCACGCTGGACCGTCCGGAGAAGCGAAACGCTCAGACGTTCGCTACCTGGTCGGCTCTGGCTCATATCGGTGACGGCCTGCCGCAGCAGGTGAGGGTCGTCGTGATCAGAGGTGAGGGGCCGTCCTTCTCGGCTGGGATCGATCTGAGGATGTTCACTCCGGAGGGGGTTCCAGGGCAGGGGTCGTTCGCGACCTCCGCGACACTCGACGAGGCGGCCTTCGCCGAGCGGGTGACGCGGGCCCAACGGGGTTTTCTCTGGCTGAGGCGTCCCGACATCGTCTCAGTGGCGGCCGTTCAGGGCCACGCGATCGGTGCGGGGTTCCAACTGGCGCTCGCCTGCGATCTGCGGGTCCTGGCGGACGACGCCAAACTGTGCATGAAGGAGCCCGCCCTCGGGCTGGTTCCCGACCTGACCGGCACCAAGCCGCTGGTCGACCTGGTGGGCCTGTCGAGGGCGATCGAGATCTGCCTCACCGCCCGCGTCGTGGGGGCGCGGGAGGCGGCGAGGATCGGCCTGGCCGAGCTGGTCGTCGCGCCGGGGGAGCTGACGCAGGCCGTACGCGACCTGACCGACGCGCTGCTGGCGACCGACCGCGACGCCGCGACGGCCACCAAGCGGCTGCTTCAGGGGGCTTCGGGGCGCACACTGGCCGAGCAGGGCGCGGCCGAGGCGCGCGAGCAGGCGAAGCGCGTCAAGGCGCTCTTCGGATAGGCCGTCCCGCGGAGCACAGGTGTTCGCCTCAAGCTGACAGGGGAATGATCGCGCTTCTCCCGATGCTCGCATCGGGAGAGGAGGCCATATGGCGATGATGGGTGGGGGACTCGGTCCCCAGGCGATGGTCTCGTTCCGGCGTGACAGCTCGGTGACCAAACAGCGTCTCGCCCCGGGCACGGTCAGGCGCATCGCCCGCTACGCACAGCCCTTCTCGCGGCAGATCGCCGCCTTCCTCGCGCTGGTCGTGGTCGGCTCGGTCATCGTGATCGCCAACCCGCTGCTGATGAAGGCGATCATCGACGACGGCATCATCGCCAAGCGCCAGGGGGTGGTGGTCGCCCTCGCGCTGGTCATCGCGGGTCTGGCGGTCGCCGACGGGGCGCTCACCCTGGCCCAGCGCTGGTTCTCCTCGCGGATCGGCGAGGGCCTCATCTACAACCTGCGCACCGAGGTCTTCGACCACGTCCAGCGGATGCCCGTGGCCTTCTTCACCCGTACCCAGACCGGTGCCCTGGTCTCCCGGCTCAACACCGACGTCATCGGCGCCCAGCGCGCCCTGACCAGCACCCTGTCGTCGGTCGTGGCCAACGTGGTCATGCTGGTGCTGGTGCTCGGCGCCATGCTGGTGCTCTCGTGGCAGATCACCCTCGTCGCCCTCGTGCTGTTACCGATCTTCATCTTCCCCGCGAAGTGGGTCGGCAGGAAGATGTCCGGGCTCACCCGCGAGCAGATGGAGCTCGACGCCGAGATGAGCACCATGATGACCGAGCGGTTCAACGTCGCCGGGGCCATGGTCGCCAAGCTGTACGGTCGCCCGGCCGACGAGACCGCCGCCTTCGGCGGCAGGGCGGGGCGGGTGCGCGACGTCGGCGTCACCGTCGGCATGTACGGGACGGTCTTCCGCGTCGCGCTCGGCCTGGTCGCGGCGCTGGCCACCGCCCTGGTGTACGGCGTGGGCGGCGTGCTGGCCGTCTCCGACGTCTTCGAGCTCGGCACCCTCGTGGCGCTCGCCGCCCTCCTGATGCGCCTGTACGGCCCCCTGACGAGCCTGTCGAACGTGCACGTGGACGTGATGACCGCCCTGGTGAGCTTCGACCGGGTCTTCGAGGTGCTCGACCTGCAGCCCATGATCGCCGAGAGGCCCGGCGCCCGGCCCCTTCCCGGCGGCCCGGCCTCCGTGGAGTTCGAGGACGTCCGGTTCAGATACCCGTCGGCCTCGGAGGTGTCGCTGGCCTCGCTGGAGGCGGTGGCCCGCCCCGACACCGGGCCGGGTCACGAGGTGCTGCGCGGCGTCACCTTCACCGCCCGCCCCGGCGAGATGGTCGCCCTGGTCGGCCCCTCGGGCGCGGGGAAGACCACCATCACCGGCCTGGTCTCCCGTCTCTACGACGTCAACGAGGGCGCGGTCCGCGTCAACGGCCTGGACGTGCGCGACGCCACCCTGGCCTCCCTGCGCGACACCGTGGGAGTCGTCATGCAGGACGCCCACCTGTTCCACGACACCATCGGGGCCAACCTCCGCTACGCCAGGCCGGGGGCCACCGACGAGGAGATCTGGGACGCCCTGCGCGCCGCCCAGATCTCCGACCTGGTCCTGGACCTCCCCGACGGCCTGGAGACCGTGGTGGGCGACCGGGGCCACCGGCTGTCCGGTGGCGAGAAGCAGCGGCTGGCCCTGGCGAGACTGCTGCTCAAGGCGCCCCGCGTGGTCGTCCTCGACGAGGCCACCGCGCACCTCGACTCCGAGTCCGAGGCCGCCGTCCAGCAGGCGCTGAAGGTCGCGCTGGCCGGGCGCACCTCGCTGGTCATCGCCCACCGGCTGTCCACGATCCGCGAGGCCGACCAGATCCTGGTGGTCCAGGACGGCCGGGTGGTCGAGCGGGGCCGCCACGAGGAGCTGCTGGCCAGGGGGGCGGTCTACGCCGAGCTCTACCGGACCCAGTTCAGCCGGACCTGACCTCTTCCGGGCGCCCCCGGCCGTGGCAGCGGCCCTCCAGGCTGCCCTGGCCGTCCTCCTGACCTCTTCCGAGGCCAGGCCCGGCCCCGGACCTCCGGACCTGTCCCGGCACCGGTTCGGCCGGATCTCCCGGCGGCTGACGACGTCCGGCGGCGCGGCTCTGAGTGGATCTTCCGGTACCGATGGTGTTAGATCATGGGGACGTGGACGACCGGTTGAAACGCGATGATCTGACCGACGACGAGTGGGGGCGGCTGGCGCCGTTGCTGCCCGCTCACGCCCGGCGGGGAAACCGGTGGGCCGATCACCGCACGATCATCGACGGGGTGTTCTTCCGTACCAGGAGCGGCTGCCCCTGGCGCAAGCTGCCGGAGGCCTACGGCAACTGGAAGACCGTCTACAACCGGCACCGCCGGTGGTCGGTGGACGGCACCTGGGAGACGATCCTGGGGGCGCTGCGGATCGGTGACGGCGTCGGCGGGGGTCCGGTGCCCGGCACCGGTTCCACGGCCGTCACGGCCCGGCCGGGGGACATCCGGCCCGGCGCGACGTTCGAGGTCCCCGGCTGGTGACCACAACCCCGTGAGGGGGCTCGCATGGCCCGTGGGAACACGATTTCACGCCGGACATCGGTCCACTCGATGCCCCGTGAAGGGGCTCGTACGGCCAGGGGAACCCCGAGAACGCGGACCGGCGTCAGGACGAGGCGTAGCCCAGGCGGGTGAGCTCCTCGCGGGCGACCTTGGCCACCAGCTCGGCGTCCTGGCCGCGCAGGCGGGTGCGCCAGACACCGACCTTCGGCACGCTCCTGCCCAGCAGGGCGATCTTCGGAACCCGCGTCTCCAGGAAGTGGGAGAGCCCGTCCAGGGACTCGGCGGGAGAGGAGATCAGGTCCTCGTAGCGCATGGTCAGCAGCTGCTCCCGGGGCAGCTCCTGGTGGAGCGAGGCCGACAGCCGCACCGCGCTGCGCCAGCGCAGCGCGCACTTGCCCGCGGTGGGCATCGCCTTCCAGCGCTCGCGGTGCTCGCCGGAGTTGACGCCGAGGAACGGGTTGGGGAACTCCGTCTCGTCACTCAGCATGGCCGGCTTGAACCACGTCAGGGAGGCGGGGTCGGCCAGCATGTCGGCGGCCACGTCACGGCCGTCCCTGATGAGCTGGACGAAGCGGGCGTCGGGGAAGGCCTGCAGCAGCACCGAGGCGCTGTAGAGCAGGTCGGGGCTGGCGTCGCCGAATCGGGCCACGGAACCCGAGGCCACGCAGGGGCCCGCCCCGGTCACGCCGCCAGCCTCCCGGCACGGCGCCGGGCACTCCTCGCAGGCGCCGGGGACGATCTGCCAGGACTCGGCCATGGCGTCGCGGAGCACGCGGGTCGCGCCCATGCCCCGTCCCGCGATCGAGGGCCGCCGGGCGAAGGCGTAGACGACGTGCGCCACCGCCGCCCGCCCCATGGTGACGTGGAATCCGGGGGAGCGTTTCAGGGCGCGGGCCAGCAGATCCGCGCCGGAGTGCGGGGCGGCGAGCACGAATACCGGCCTGCGGACCTTGATGCCGTTGACCACCAGGATGTGGGGCGGAGGTCGCATATGAAAGCCCAGTGTGGCACCGTTTGCGGAGTGAACGAACCGGCTGCCGGGATACCGGTCCCACCTCCGCCGCGTCCGGGCGACACGGTGGCGGTGGTGGCCCCGTCCGGACCTCCCGATTTCGAGCGGCTGGCGCGCGGAGTCCGTGTCCTGGAGGGGCTCGGGCTGAAGGTCGTCGTCGGCGCCCACGTCCTCGACAGGGACCGCTACCTGGCCGGTTCCGACGCCGACCGCGCGTCCGATCTGCTGAACGCCTGGTGTGATCCCGAGGTGAGCGCGGTGTTCTGCGCCCGCGGCGGCTACGGCGCCACCCGCCTCCTCGGCCACCTCGACTGGGACGCCATGCGGGCCGCCGGGCCCAAGGCGCTGGTCGGCTCCAGCGACGTCACCGCCCTGCACCGCGCGTTCGCCGTGGAGCTGGGCGTCGCCTCCTGGTTCGGGCCGATGCCGGCCAGCTCCACGATCAGCGATCCCGAGGGGCCCGAGCCGCGCACCTTCGAGAACTTCACCGCCGCGCTCGCCGGAGCCCCGCCGACGATCACCGGCGACCGGGTGATCGTTCCCGGCGACGTCACGGCGCCGGTCACCGGTGGCAACCTCAGCCTGCTGGCCGCGCTCTGCGGCACGCCGTACGCGCTGTCGGCGCGGGGCCGGATCGTCCTGCTGGAGGACGTCACCGAGGCGCCGTACCGGATCGACAGGATGCTCACCCAGCTGCTGCGGAGCGGGGCGCTCGACGGGGCCGCCGGGTTCGTCCTGGGATCCTGGATCGACTGCGGCGACCCCTATCCGGTGCTGGAGGAGCTGCTCGCGCCGCTCGGGGTACCCGTTATCGCGGGGCTTCCGATAGGGCATGGAAGTCCACAGTTTTCTGTATTGCTCGGGGCACTTGGTGCTATTGATGCAAAATCGTGCTCTCTGGCCTACTCAACAGGGGGCGTCGGCAAGGCACTCTAGGTGCGAACCTAGGAGGAAACCGGCAGAGGGGGCGCACGCGTGAGATTGTTCCGGCGGCACCGTGACCGGCGGACCGAGACGCCGCCGCGTCCGGTCGAAGAGGTCGATCTCGACTCCCTGCTCGCCCTGGTCGCGGACAATCTCGGCTATGCCTGCGCCTTCGATCCCGGCGGCGGGACCCTGACGCTCACCGGCCCGCGCCGGGTCGTGGTGCGGCTCGCCGGGCTGCGCGCCGAGGCGCTCCGGCGCTCCCGCGAGGACTGGCCCGTGATCGTCTCCGAGCACCTGTCCCACGCCCTGGCCACGGCGGACGAGCCGTTCGACGCCTGCGATCTGGAGCAGGTACGCCCGCTGCTGCGCACCCGCATCCAGCTTGACGACGATCTCGACTCGGCCCGCGTGGTCGGGCGCCACCTCACCGCCGACCTGGTCGAGGTGCTCACCATCGGCGACGGCGCCGCCGGGCGCCAGGTCCGCCCCGAGGAGGTCGGCTGCTGGCCGATCACCGCGGCCCAGGCGCTCGACCTGGCCCTGGACAACGCCCGCAGGGACGAGCGGCTCTCGGTCACCGAGGGTGACCTCGGCGGTGTGGCGGTCCGCAGGCTGACCGGTCCCACCGAGGGCGCCGCCGCCCATCTGCGCAGGCTGGGCGACTACCTGCCGGTCCCCTCCGACGGGGTCCTCGTCGCCCTGCCCGACCCGGCGACGCTGATCGTCCACCCGGTCGAGGGCATCAGCGTGGTCCGCGCGATCGAGCGGCTGCGGCTGTTCGCCCAGCGGGAGTTCGACATGCGCGCCGAGGCGCTCAGCCCGCAGGTCTACTGGTGGCACGGCGGCCGTCTCTCCCTGATCAGGGCCGACCTGGTCAGCCAGGACGGGCAGACCCGGCTGGTGGTCGCGCCCCCGCCGGACTTCGCCCGCGTCCTCGCCGCCCTGGCCGTCCGCCCCGACGGCGGCCTCGGCGGCTGACCCGCCCCCCCGCGAGGACGGTCACCCGAGCCCGGCCCGTCCCACCCCCGGGCTCCTGCCGGTCCTGTCGCCCTGTGAAGGTCCCCCGCGCGGGGGACCTCGCAGACCTGTCATCGGTGCGACCATCGTGACCCGGCGGTCCGGGACGGGATAAAGTACGCCTGCGCCAACCCCGTGTGCGACTGGGTCGGGCATGCCGACACCAACGCCGCGATCAATATCAGGAACGCCGTCGGAACGCCGGTGTCAGGACGTGGAGACCTCGGGGTTACCCGGTCTGCGAAGCGTCAACCCCCGCGCGCCGCCCAACCGCGACGCGACGGGAGAGTCCCCGGCCCTCAGGCCGGGGAGGAGTTCAAGAGGAGTGGACATGGCGCAGTGGTGCCTCGGTGTCGATCTGGGGACGAGCTTCTCCGCCGGGGTGATAGCGGCAGAAGGACGCTTCGACGTCCTGGAGGTCGAGGGGGAGCGGCGCATCCCCTCCGCGGTCATGCTGGACGAGCGCGGGACGCTCGTGGCGGGCAGGATCGCCCAGCGGGGCATCGCGATCAGTCCCGAGCGCGTCGAGCGCAACCCCAAGCGCTACGTCGGCCGGGGCCGGATGCTGCTCGGCGGCGTCCCGGTGGACGTGGCCGACGCCCTGGCGGCGCTGCTGGAGCTGTTCGTCAGCGAGGGACGGCGGCGGTTCGACGGCGCCGACCCCGACTGCATCGCGCTGACCCACCCGGTGGCCTGGGGCGCCGACCGCAAGGCGGTGTTGCTGGCGGCGGCGAGGAAGGTCGTCAGCGGCGTGCGGATCGCGCTCATCGACGAGCCCGTCGCCTCGGCCCGCTACTTCGCGTCCGCGGGACGGGCGACCGGCGGATCGCGGCTGGCCGTCTACGACCTCGGCGGCGGCACGTTCGACGCGGCCGTCCTCACCGTGGACGGCGGTGACTTCGCGGTCGTCGGCGAGCCGGGAGGCAGCGACGAGATCGGCGGCGAGGGGTTCGACGAGCAGGTCTTCGCGTTCCTCGGCGCCCAGATCGAGCGGCTCGACGCCGACTGGTGGCAGCAGGTGACCACCAACCCCGAGCGCCGCTACGTCAGCTACGCCGCCGACCTGCTCAAGATGGCCAGGGAGGCCAAGGAGACGCTGTCGAAGTTCGACACCTCCTCCCACTACGTGGTGGGCATCAACGAGGACGTGCACATCACCAGGGCCGACCTGGAGGACCTCATCGGCGAGGAGATCGTCAGGACGGTCGACATCCTCGACGAGACGATCCGCGGCGCGGGGGTCGAGTCCGGCGAGCTGGCCGCGGTGTTCATGACCGGCGGGCCCAGCAGGATGCCGCTGGTCCAGAAGGCCGTGCGCGAGCGCTTCGGCGAGCGGGTCAGGACCTACGACGACCCGAAGATCGTGGTCGCGTACGGCGCCGCGCAGCTGGCCTGGAAGCTCAAGGTCGAGCACCGCGAACCGGGCCGGGGCTCCGCTCCCGCCACCGGCGGTCACCCGGTCCCTCCCGGCACCTCCGGCGATCCCGGCGCCGGGCGGGTCCCCGGTGCGGGGCAGCGGGCCTTCACCGGCCCCGCGGACTCCCCGGTCCCCGCGGGCGGCCCCGCCGGGGGGCACCGGCCTCCCGGGGCGCCGGTCGCCGTCCCGGCCGCGGGCCCGCGGGCCTTCACCGGCCCGGCGGGCGGTGCCACCGGGGACCACCGGGTGCTCACCGGTCCCGAGGACGGCGCCACCGGCGGCCACCGGGCCCCCACCGGCCCGTCAGGGGGTCCCGGGGGTCCCGGGAGCGCCGGGGGTACGGCGGGCGGGCCCACGGTCCAGGGGATCGAGAAGGTCATGGACGCCGTCCTCGAGGCGCGGGCTGAGGCGGGCCGGGTCCTCGTCCACCAGGCCTTCGATAGCGGCCACCTCCTGCGCAGGCTCGACGGGATCGGGGGCCGCCACGACCGGGAGTTCCGCTTCGGCAGGCTCGTGGAGTGGGCCGCGTCCGGAGAGGGCGTCGTGGCCGTGGAGCAGGTGGGGCCCGCGCAGGTGCTGGTCCGCACCCTCACCCCCGACCTTGCCATCCGCGCCACCCACCCGATGCAGATGTGGGGCAACCCCACCGTGATCGCCCACGGCCGTACGGCGTGGGCCTTCTTCCACTCCCGGCAGGCCGTCCCGGTCGACACCGCGATGGGCCTGCCCTGGGGGGAGACCGGCCAGCTGGCCATGATCGAGCTCGACCTGGGCGGGAACCTCGCCTTCCAGGCTCCCCAGCCGCGCGAGCTGGGCCCGTACGCTCAGTGGTTCCTCAACGAGGACAACAGGCTGCGACGGCTGCTCGACCAGGAGGCCCCCAGCGGCACCGAGCCGTCGCCCTCGGTGGGCGCGCCGGGCTGCACCGTGGTGCTCGGGCAGTTCGGCAGCAACAAGCCGATGTTCCAGAACCGGCACCAGGACTTCAGGCCGTGGCAGGTCCTGTGCCTGGTCGACCCCGGCGGCGTCGTGCGCCCGACGGTGCGCGAGCCGGGGCGGAGCTGGCTGCACCAGGTGGTCCTGCACGGGGGCAGGTGGTTCACCTCCGGCTCGGCGGGGCTGGAGGCCGACACCGCGGACGGCAGGACCAGGCTGGTCATGCCGCGTCCCCGGGGCGGCGCGCTGCGCTGGTTCCCCGCGGGCAACCAGATCTACGCGGTCGGCACCGACCAGGTGAGCCCGGCCAGGGGCTGGTCTGTCGGGATCTTCGACCAGCGCTCCCAGACGCTGGAGTTCCTGATGGGCAAGCAGTCGGCGACCCTGGCCGGTCACCTCACCTCGCG
The DNA here is from genome assembly GCF_036227305.1 of Streptosporangium sp. NBC_01469. Classification (NCBI taxonomy): domain Bacteria; kingdom Bacillati; phylum Actinomycetota; class Actinomycetes; order Streptosporangiales; family Streptosporangiaceae; genus Streptosporangium; species Streptosporangium sp. NBC_01469. The sequence goes on from NZ_CP109465.1 coordinate 5,592,653, forward strand.
GCACCGCTGGGAGCGTCCCAGGTTCGTCGCCGACGGCGACTCGATGTGGATGACCATGCTTGACGCGGGCCGCAGCAGGCTGCTGCACGTCACCCCCGCCGGGGCGCGGGAGGTGCACCGCACGCCGGGGATGTTCGAGCCGGTCGCCCGGGTTCCGACGGGTCTGCTCTGCCTGCACCGCCCCGCCGACGCGCTCGGCGCCACCCGCGACCAGCCCGCCACCCTGGTGCACCTGCCCCTCTGATCGTTCACGGCCCCCGCCCGGCAGGCGGGGGCCGTCACGGCTCCACGGGTGCGTTCCGGTTCCGTCCCGATCCTCGTTCCCCACCGGAGCGACGGCCGACGCCGACAGCGAGGTGGCGACGGCGGGCGACGGTGATCGGTCGCCGGCCGCGGTCGCGCGGCAGGGAGGTGTCCGGTCAGGTCGCGGCGGGCACCGGTCGTTCCGCGCCCAGGGCGGCCACCGCGGTGGCCAGTTCCCCGCGGAGCTCCTGGCCGCGCGCGGTGAGGGTGGCGATCGCGGCGATGCGGTCCTCACCCGACCTGCGGGCCTTGAGACGGTCGGCGGCCGAGCGGGCGGAGGCGGACTTCAGCTCGGCCCGCCTGCTCTCCAGCTCCCTGCGGCGCCGGGCCAGGCTCTCGTCCGCGGTCTGCTCGACGCCCACCCGCCAGGTCGCCACCATCCGCTCCAGGTCGAGCGTCATCTCCCTGGCGACCACCGAGAACTGGTCGCGCAGCGCCCCCCTGATCGCCGCCTGGCTGCGCTGCACCTTCTCCATCGAGCGCCGTCCCATGAAGATGGCCGCCCCGATGGCCGGGGCGACCAGGATGAAGCCCACCGGGCCGAGCAGGGCCGTGGCGAAGCCGCCCAGCGACAGCCCGATCGAGGCCGAGGGCAGCACGTCCCGGATCAGGTCCACGCTGCCCGGGTCGTCCGCGGCCAGGTCGCCCTTGACCTGGACCTGCGTCAGGTTGGGCATCGCGCGCCCGTCGGTGGCCAGGTCGACCGGGTCGAGGCCGAGATCGCGGGCGAAGGCGTCCAGCGTGGTCCTGGCCAGCGTCTCCACGTCGTACACGATCTGCGACCACGCCGCCTCCAGGGAGCGCTGCACGCTCTCCGGCAGCTCCGCCATGTACTGGTCGACCTGGGCCTGCTTCTTCAGCGTGGCGATCGTGTTCTCGTACGGCTGGCGGATCTCCGACACCCGCGCCGCCACGATGCCCGCCACCTCGCGCCCGAGGAAGGTGTTGGCCACCGCACCCGCCCTGCGGCGCCCCGCCAGCCCGGCGAGCTCCGCGAGGCCGGCGTCCACCTCGGCGAGCCGGGCGGTGACGTCGCCCTCGTCGTCGGAGCCCACGGCGACGTCGTCCTTCGCGCCGGTCGCCAGCGAGCCCAGCACCGACAGCGCGGCGGCGACCACCGTGGCGCCCCGCGCGGAGTCCCTGCCCTCGGCGAAGCCGCGCAGGTGCCGCTCCAGCACGTCCATGCCGCTGCGCGCCCGCAGCGTGTCGGCGCGCTCCGTGCGTCCCTCGCGCCGCTTGACCTCGGCGGCCTCGGCGAGCTTGGCGCTCACCGGGATCCACGGCGCCTCCAGGAGCGGGGCCAGCGTCGCCGCCCTGCCGGGACTCGCCGCGATCGCCTCGGTGACGAACGTCCTCAGGCGGGTCTTGTTCTCCTCCTGCAGGGCGCGCCAGTTGGCCGAGTCCTCCACCTTCGTCAGGACGAACGCGATCGCCTGGACCCGCTCGGCGGCCTCGGCGAGGAACTCCAGCTCGTGCCTGAGCACCGGCTGGTCCTGCGCGCTGAGGGTGAACAGCAGCGCGTCGGCCCGCTGCAGCATGGCCACCGTCACCTGCCGGTGGCCGACCGTCAGGCTGTCCACGCCGGGGGTGTCGAGCAGCCGCAGGCCGTCGAGCAGCGGGTTGTCGAGGGTGATGTCCACGCTGACGACGTCGCGGCGCTTGCCCGCGTCGCCGCGCATCGAGGCGTAGTCGGGGATCGACTCGACGGTGATCGGCGTCTGGACCGGTCCCGCGTCGGTGCTACGGTGCACGACGGCAGCGAGCTGGGGGCCGCGCCGCAGCGACAGGAAGCAGTTGGTGGCCACGTCGGCGTCGACGGGGAGCAGGTCGGGGTGGGCCACCAGCGTGTTGAGCAGCCGGCTCTTGCCGCGCTTCTGCGCCCCGGCGACCACGATGTCGGTGCACTCGTCCTTCCAGCGGCCCGCGCACGCGGCCAGCACCTCCGCGAGGTCCTTCCTGCCGCACTGCCCGGCCAGCGCGTGAACCTCGTTGGCGTAGCGCAGCAGCCTGGCCACGGGGCCGGTCGGGTCGGGGGTCGTCATGGTCCTTGTTCTCCTGTCGGGGATGGTTCGGGTGTCGGGGGCGCGCCCTCTCAGGAACCGCCGCCGTAGTGCGACCAGATGGCCTCGTACGCCTCGCACAGCGTCTCGGCCGCCCGCCGCTGCCGCAGGGAGAGCGGCCGGTGGGTGAGGACGCGGAACCGGGCGCCCAGGGCGGCGGCGTAGCCCGCGACCTCGGCGCGCGGCGCTCCGGGCGGCGCCCCGAGCTGGGTGGCCAGCTCGGACCCCGCGAGCAGGAGCTCCAGTGCCCGCCGGTCGTCGGCGGGGACGAGGGGGGAGGCCCGCAGCGCCTCGATCGCGGCGGGGTCCACCCGGACCGGGGGGAGCGGTTCGCCCCCGGCACTCGCGGGGGACGCCCCTCCGGTCCGTACGGCCCCGTCCGACGCCGCCTCCTCCAGGGCCGCCTCGTCCAGGGCCGCCTCGTCCAGCGCCGTGGAGACGAGGTCCTCCAGGACGGTCAGCACGTCCCTGGCCCGGTGCCCGCCGGTCCTGCCCTCGCTCATCATCGCCAGGGTGCGCCAGCGCATCGACGCCGCGGTGGCCGCGGCGGCGACCTCCGAGGCCGAGGTCCCCGAGGGCAGGCCGAGCTGCTCGGCGGGCTCGTCGTGGCGGGCCAGGCGCAGGAGTTCGGCGGTCATCTCCTCGTTCAGCACGAGCGTGCCCCGGCCGAGCGCCTCGGCGGCGGTGAAGATCCGCAGGCCGCCCAGGGAGGTCGCGATCGGCCGGTTCTCGTCGAGCTGGGCCGCGAGCGCGTCCAGGGTGGCGCGGTCGGCCCCCAGCGCGGGCGTGCGGGCGATCGCGCGCAGCCGGGTCAGCGCGTCGAGCGCCTTCAGCTGGTCGGCGCGACGGGCGAAGTGGGCGATGCCCGCGGCCACCGAGCCGGTCGCGGCCCGGCCCGCGGAGGAGTAACCCGAGCGTTCCAGCAGGTGGGCGGCGAGCGCCTCGGGGTCGGCGGTCCCGGTCGCGCGCACCGCGTCCACCGCGCTGGTGATGCCGTAGCGGTGCAGCCGCTCCACCAGCCGGTGCCGCACCTCGGCCGGTACGGGAAGTTCGGGCGCCGAGCGGAAGTCGTCCAGGTCCAGGAGATAGTCCTCCAGGTCGTCCTCGTCGAGCCCGGCCAGCGCCGCCAGGGCCGCCGCCTCCTCGGTGCCCAGCGGACGGGCCCGCGCGGTCTCGGCCAGCAGTCCGATCACCGGGACCACGTCGAAGACGGAGGTGCGCAGGTCCGCGTAGCCCTTGGCGGCGAGCCGCCTCGCGGTCGGCCACGGGTCGCCCTCGTCGCCGCGCCGGTCGACCTGGCCGAGCACGGCGAGGGTGTTGACGCAGCTCATGCCGCAGGCGTCGGTCAGCCCGCGGAACTCGGCCAGGGTGGTGTCGTCGAACTTCTGGACGTAGCGCAGCACGTAGATCATCGCCTGTGCGCGGTCGTCCTCGTCGCCCGAGCCGAACAGCATGCTCCTGGCCGCCCGCTCGTTGGCGACCGTCACCGTGTTCATGCCGGGGGTGTCGACGATGGTGATCGTGCGCAGCGACGGCAGGTCGAGGGTGACCCGCAGGCGCCGGATCCGGGCCACGTCGACGCCGAACTCGGAGGGGAGCCGGTGCCCCGGCAGCAGCCGGGAGTGGGCCACTCCGCCGTCGGTGAGCTCGACCGTGATGTGGCCGTCGTCCTCGCCGTACTCGTACTGGGTGACCACGAAGGTGCACTCGCCCGCGTCCACCGGGGCGACGGGCAGTCCGAGCAGCGCGTTCACCAGCGTCGACTTGCCGCTGCTCACCGCGCCCGCCACCGCGACCCGCAGCGGCGCGTCGAGGCCGGCGCGCACCTGCCCCACCCGCTCGCGCAGCTCCGCGCCGGAGAGCCTGGCCGAGGTGGTGTCGCACAGGCGGCGCAGCAGGTCCGCGGGCCCGGCGTTCACGCGTCACCGTTCCGGCCGCCCGAGGCGTTCTCGCGGGCGGGTACGCGGTTCCGGCCGTCCGGTGGAGGTGTCTGAGCGGGCATGTCCGGTATTTCCTTCTCGGTGGGTACGGGAGTTTGGTGGGTGCGGGAGCCGGTGGGGCGGGGTGGACGCGAGGGCGGGGGGCGAGAGGGGCGAGCTCCGGCGCGGTGAGGGCCGGGCGCTTCACCGCCGCACCGGCTTACCGCCGCTCCGCTCCGGGGTCCGGCGAGCCGTGGCGGTAGACGACGACCCGCGGCACGCGGATCACGCGCTCGCCGTCGGCGTACCCCCGCCTGATGGTCTCGGCCACGATGTCGTGCAGTTCGGGGCGTCCGGCCGGCTCGGTGCCGGCCGCCTCGTGCAGGCGCGGGTCGAAGCGCCGCCCGTCGGCGACGATCTCCCGGATCCCCGCGCGGTTCAGCGCCTCCAGCAGCGTCCCGGCCAGCCGGGGGTGCCGCTCGGCGAGCTGGTCACGGTAGTCGACGCAGGCTGTCACCAGCGCCTCGCGCCCCGGACGGCCCCCGGCGAGGAGCCGTTCCACCTGCTGCGTGAGCGCGGCGCTGATCCCGCTCGCCGCGACCTCGGCCAGCGCCCCGGCCAGCGGGTCCGCCGAGGGATCCGCCCCCGGATCGGCGGATGGAGCGGCGTGGTCCGCGCCGGGCCGTCCCGGTGCCGGTCCCGCCCCGCCCGCCGGGAACGGCGGCGTCCCCGGTGGTACGGGGGCCGCCCGCCAGGTGCCGGGAAGGGGGGCTCGCGGGGTGGGGCGGCGGTCGCGGTGCCGCAGGTACAGGCCCACGGCCACCACGGTCACCACGGCCAGGGCGCCCGCCGCCACCGCGAGCACCAGGGGCGGCGGGAGGAACCCGAACGGTGTTCCCACCGTGACGGTCCCCGCCTCCCCGGGATCCAGGGGGCGCACGCCGCCGTCCCGCAGTGGGACCGACGGCGCGCCGACCGCCTCTCCTCCGGGCCTCGTCACCGCGCCGCAGCCGGTCAGCACCGGCCAGGCCAGGAGCAGGGGAAGGAACGCGCGTCGGTCCCTCATCGCAGGCCTTTCTCGTCGGCCGCCCGTGTGACCCGGATCCGGGTCCCCCCTCGGTGAGATCACACGGGCTCGTGCCGGTCTCTCTGTTTTCAGACGGTTCAGACGGTCGGGAAGGGGCCTGCGGTCTCGGTGTAGTCGGCGACCCCGTCGCCGTTCAGGTCGACGCGCGTCTCGTCGATGTAGCCGTCGCCGTCGTGGTCGAGGTAGACGACATCGGTGACGCCGTCACCGTCGGTGTCGTAGCGCTCCTCGTCGGCGAGACCGTCACCGTCGACGTCGATCAGCTGGGCATCGGTGCCCCCGTCGCCGTCGTAGTCGACCAGGTCGGTGGTGGTCACGTCGAAATCGCTCATTGGTTCGATCCTTTCCGGTGGTGTTACATCGGATGAGAGTCACGATCGCACCGGATTGTTGCAGCCGAATCCCGGATTTCTTGGCGAATTTCCGAGAAGTCAGCCGTTTCCAACGACCTGTTCAGACAAAAAGGGATAAAGCGGACTGGAGGTGCCCGGAGATCGGCGTCTCAGCTGAGCGCGCGGGCGGTGTGGATCAGCGGAACGTGGCTGAACGCCTGCGGGAAGTTGCCGACCATCCGGCCGTAGCGGGGGTCGTACTCCTCGGCGAGCAGGCCGACGTCGTTGCGGAGCGACAGCAGGCGCTCGAACAGCTCGACGGCCTCGTCCTTGCGGCCGATCATCGCCAGGGTTTCGGCCAGCCAGAAGCTGCACGCCAGGAAGGCGCCCTCGCCGCCGGGCAGGCCGTCCACGTCGTTGTCGGGAGAGACCGGGTAGCGCAGCACGAAGCCGTCGACCATGAGCTCGCGCTGGATCGCCTCCACCGTCCCGACCACCCGGGGGTCCTCCGGCGGCAGGAAGCCGACGATCGGGATCAGCAGCAGGGCCGCGTCCAGCTCCTGCGAGCCGTACGACTGGGTGAAGGTGCCGCGCACCGGATCGAAGCCCTTGTCGCAGATCTCGGCGTGGATGCGGTCGCGCAGGTCCCTCCAGCGCGCCAGCGGGGCGGGCTTGCCGAAGGCCTCCACCTGCTTGACGGCCCTGTCGACGGCGACCCAGCACATGACCTTGGAGTGGACGAAGTGCCGTCGCGGACCGCGGACCTCCCACAGGCCCTCGTCCGCGTCCACCCAGTGCTCCTCGACGTAGGAGATCAGCTCGTACTGCAGGGTCCACGCCCGATGGTCCGCCTCGAGGCCGGAGACGCGGGACAGGTGCAGGGAGTTCATGACCTCGCCGTAGACGTCCAGCTGGAGCTGGTCGACCGCGCCGTTGCCGATCCTGACCGGCCGGGAGTTCTCGTAGCCGGGCAGCCAGTCGAGCTCCAGCTCCGTCAGCCTGCGCTCCCCGGCGACGCCGTACATGATCTGCAGGTCCTGGGCGCGGCCCGCGATGGCCCGCAGCAGCCAGGACCGCCACGCGCCCGCCTCCTCCAGATATCCGGCGCCGATCAGGGCGTCCAGGGTCATGGTGGCGTCGCGCAGCCAGCAGTAGCGGTAGTCCCAGTTGCGGACGCCGCCGATGTCCTCGGGCAGCGAGGTGGTCGGGGCGGCGACGATGCCGCCGGTGGGGGCGTACGTGAGCGCCTTGAGCGTGATGAGCGAGCGGACCACGGCCTCGCGCCACGGCCCCTGGTAGGTGCACTGCTCGACCCATTCGGCCCACAGCGACTCGGTCTCGCCCAGCTGCTCGTACGGGTCGATCTCGACGGGCCTGGGCTCGTGCGAGGGGTGCCAGGTGAAGACGAACGCCAGGCTGTCGCCCTCGGACACCTCGAACTTCGCCCGGTGGGCGTAGTCACTGCCCTCCAGCGGGACGGGGGAGTGCAGCCACACGGAATCGGGCCCGCCGACGGCCTGCAGCAGGCCGTCGCTGCGGCGCACCCAGGGCACGATGCGGCCGTAGTCGAAGCGGATGCGGATCTCGGTGGCCATCTCCACCGTCCCGGACACGCCCTCGACGATTCTCACCAGGTCGGGGTTGGTGTGCCGGGTGGGCATGAAGTCGGTCACCCTCACCGTGCCGGTCGGGGTGTCCCACTCACTCTCCAGGATGAGGGTCTCGCCCCGGTAGCGGCGCCGGGTGGCGTGCGGACGCTCGGCGTGCGCGGGGCCGATCCACCACTGGCCGTTCTTCTTGTCGCCGAGCAGCGCTCCGAAGCAGGAGGGCGAGTCGAAGCGCGGCAGGCAGAGCCAGTCGATGGAGCCGTTGCGGCCGATCAGGGCCGCCGACTGCATGTCGCCGATGAGAGCGTAGTCCTCGATCCACATGCCTCGAAGCTAGTGCCTTCGCGCGGTCCACGGTGGCCTCCGGAGGAACTGGGCGCCGGGCCGCGTCCTGGGCATGAAGAACTGGCTCAGCGGCCCGATGGCGAGGGCGAAGACGAGCGTTCCCACCCCCACGGTCCCGCCGAGCAGCCAGCCCGCCGCCAGCACGGTGACCTCGATGACGGTGCGCGCCGCGCGGATGGACAGGCCGAGGCGGTTCAGGCCGGTCATCAGGCCGTCGCGCGGCCCGGGGCCGAGCCCGGCGCCGATGTAGAGGCCGGTCGCCGCGCCGGTGATCACGACACCGAGCAGGAGGTACGCCCAGCGCGCGGCGAGCGCGTCCGGGGTCGGGAGCAGCCACATCGCCCCGTCGGCGAACAGCCCGAGGAAGACGACGTTGCTGAGGGTGCCCACTCCCGGTCTCTGCCGCAGCGGGATCCACAGCAGCATGACCAGGGCGCCCACGATGATGATCCAGGTGCCGATCGACAGGCCCATGTGGATGGAGAGCCCCTGGTGGAACACGTCCCAGGGGCTGCCGCCCAGCCGCGACTCGATCTGCAGGCCGACGCCGACGCCGTAGAGGGCAAGGCCCGCGTACAGGCGGGTGAGGCGGTTGGGAAGGGAGACGAGGGTGGGCAGGGAGAGTTCGCTCATGATGGTGTCAATCGTCCAGGCCACAGTTTCGGATCAAAAGGGCCAATTTCCGGAAGTGGCCTTAAAGTGGTCCTCATGGATCGGTATCTCAGCGGCTCCCAGCTCGCCCGCCTCCTGGCGATCGACCCCGCCGCCCGGCCGTACTACCGGGTCCTGGCCAGGACCGTGCGATCGCTGGTCCTCGACGGGCGGCTGCCCGTGCGGGTGCGGGTGCCCGCCGAGCGGCACCTCGCCGAGGCCCTGGGCGTCAGCCGCACCACCGTGACCTCGGCCTACGACCTGCTCCGCGAGCAGGGATACCTGGAGAGCAGGCAGGGCGCGGGAAGCTGGACCGCGCTGCCCGACGCGGGCTCGCTGGGCGTAGACAACCCGTGGATCGCCGCCCAGGACGACGGGCTGCTGCCGCTGCACGCCGCGGCCCCGAGCGCGATCTCGTCGCTGCCCGACGCGATCGCCGCCGCCACCGGCCAGTATCCCCGCTATACGCTCGGCATGGGCTACGACCCGGTGGGGATCGCCCCGCTGCGCCAGGCCATCGCGGCCCGCTACACCGCGCGCGGGGTGGCCACCCGGCCCGAGCAGATCCTGGTCACCACCGGCGCCCAGCAGGCCATCCACCTGGTGACCACGATGCTGCTCTCCCGGGGCGACCCGATGCTGCTGGAGTCGCCCACCTACCCGCACGCCATCGACCTGGCCAGGATGCGCGGCGCCAGGATCGTCCCGGTCGGCGTCCCCGACGAGGGCTGGCGTGACCTGGACCTGCTGACCTGCGCGATGCGCCAGTCGGCCGCCCGCCTCGTGTACGTCGTCCCCGACTTCCAGAACCCGACCGGGCACCTGATGGGCGACGCCGCGCGGGCGGCCCTGGCCGCCGCGGCGAGGCGGTACGGCACCACCCTGGTGGTCGACGAGAGCTGGAGCGAGCTGGCGATCGACGAGGGGGCCGGGGCCACGCCGCTGGCCGCGTTCGACACCGACGGCAGGGTGATCACCATCGGCTCGGCGTCCAAGCTGTGGTGGGGAGGGCTGCGCATCGGCTGGATCCGCACCAACGCCGCCACGGTCCGCCGCCTGGCCGTGCTCCGCGCCTCCGTGGACATCGCCAGCCCGCTCTTCGAGCAGCTGGTGGTGGCCAGGCTGTTCGAGGACATCGAGGAGGCCAGGGCCGAGCGGGCCCGCGGTCTCGGCGCCTCCAGGGACGTTCTGGCGGCCGAGCTGGCGGCGCGGATGCCCGACTGGAGCTTCACGCCGCCCCGGGGCGGCGGCTCGCTCTGGGTGCGGCTGTCCGGCCCCTCGGCCACCGCGCTGGCCGACGCGGCGGCCTGTCAGGGGGTCCGTCTCGCCCCCGGCCAGTGGTTCGGCGTGGACGGCACCCTGGAGGGGCGGCTCCGCCTCCCCTTCACCCAGCCGCCCCAGGTCCTCGTCGAGGCCGTGCGGCGCATCGCCGAGGCCAGGCTCAGGGGCGCGTACGGCATCCGCCCGGCCGAGCCCCTCACCCCGAGTCTGTGAACCGGCCCCGTCACCCCGCGGGGACGCGGTTCGGCCCGAGGCGACGCTCCTCGCCTGGAGCCGGTGAACCGGTCCCGTCACCCTGCGGGGACACGGTTCGGCCCGAGGTGATGCCTCTCACCCCGAGCTTGTGAACCGCCCCCGTCACCCCGCGGGGGTGCGGCTCAGTCCGACGTGACGCCCCTGGCCAGCGGGGCCCGCAGTCCCAGCCGCATGGCCGCGATCCGCAGCCCGAAGGCGAGGAGCGCGGCGGCCAGCGTGGCCGGCCAGCCGTGCAGGCCGGCGGTGTAGAGCAGTGCCATCAGCGCCGAGCCGAGCATGGCGGGCACCGCGTACAGCTGGCGGTCATAAAGCAGGGTGGGGATCTGCCCGGCGAGGATGTCGCGCAGGATGCCGCCGCCGACCGCGGTGGTGACCCCGAGCAGGGCCGCGTGCAGCGGGGTGAGGCCGAAGTGCATCGCCTTCTCGGTGCCGACCGCGCAGAACAGGCCGAGCCCCGCGGCGTCGAGGACGTTCACCGCGGGCATCACCCGTTCGACCTGCGGGTGCCAGAAGAACACGATCGCCGTGGCCACCACGGGAACGACCACGTAGCCGACGCTGGAGAAGGCCGCGGGCCGCACGTTCAGGATCAGGTCGCGCAGGATCCCGCCGCCCAGCGCGGTCATCTCGGCCAGCACGGCCATGCCCACCACGTCGAGTCGCCTGCGTACGCCGACGAGGGCGCCCGAGAGGGCGAAGACGAAGATCCCGACGAGATCGAGCACAGTATTCACGGATAAATCATCCCATGACCGGACATATGGGCTTTCCGTTGAGGGGGCGGGGTGGCTAGGGCGACGGGCTGGTGCTCGGCGCCCGGTGCTCGCGCATCATCGCATGCAGCCTGCCGGAGAACGCGAGCAGCACCAGCGACGCCACGATGGAGATCGAGGCGAGGGTGAGGAAGTACGCGGGCTCCGACATGTGGTTCTTCAACCGTCCCGTCTGCCCGCCCACCGCGTCGCCCACCGAGAAGGACAGGAACCACAGCCCGAGCATCTGACTCTTGAACGCCTCGGGGGCGAGCTTGGTGGTGACCGAGAGCCCGACCGGGCTCAGCGCCAGCTCCCCGAAGACCTGGACGAGGTAGACCAGCACCAGCCACCACACCGAGATCCTCCCGCTCTGGGCCAGCATGGCGGCCAGAGCCATGACCATGAAGCTCAGGCCGTTGACGAACAGTCCCACCGAGAACTTGTGGGGGGCGGTCACCCGGTTGCCCAGCCGGATCCAGAGCGCCGCGAAGACCGGCACGAAGATCATGATGAACAGCGGGTTGAACGCCTGGGTGATCGCCGGGGTGATCCGCAGGCCGAGCAGCGACAGGTCCGTGTTGTGCTGGGCGAAGAACAGCAGCACGGTCGGCGCCAGGTCGTAGACCATCCAGAAGATGGCGGCGGCGACGAACAACCAGACGTACGCCTTCATCCGGGAGCGCTCGTCGTCGGTCAGGTTGTGGCTGCCCAGCAGGATGTAGCCGAAGTAGAGCACCGGCACGGCCACGATGAGCAGCGTCATCACCAGGGCGAAGGTGTCGAGGCCGAAGGTGCCCGAGGCCACCCACGCGGCCAGCGCGCCGCCCGCCACGACGACGGCCACGACGAGGGCGAGGGTGAAGTGCCGGCGCTCGCGCGGGGTCATCCGATGGCCTGGCCGCTCGCCCACGCCCATCAGGTGGCGCCTGCCCAGCACGTACTGGACCAGGCCCAGGGCCATGCCGACCGCCGCCGCGCCGAAGCCCAGGTGCCAGCGGTCGTCCTGGGCGAGCCAGCCGACGACGACGGGGGCGATGAAGGCGCCGATGTTGATGCCGAGGTAGAAGATCGAGAAGCCCGCGTCCCTGCGCGCGTCGTCGTCCCGCGGGTAGAGCTTGCCGACCATCGTGGAGATGTTGGGCTTCAGCAGCCCGGTCCCGGCGATGATGAGGAGCAGCCCGAGCGCGACGAACACGCCGGTCCTGACGGGGATGGCCATGCTGATGTGGCCGCACATGATGACGACGCCGCCCCACAGCACCGCCCTGCGGGCGCCGAGTATCCGGTCGGCGATCCAGCCGCCGGGCAGGGCGACGAGATAGATGAGGGCGCCGTAGATGCCGATGATCGCCTGGGCGGTCTGCTCGGTCAGCCCGAGGCCGCCCGTGGCGGGGGAGGCGGCCATGAAGGTGGCGAGGATGGCCCGCAGGCCGTACCAGCTGAAGCGCTCCCACATCTCGGTGCCGAAAAGCGTGGCGAGGCCGCGCGGGTGCCCGAAGAAGGTCTTCTCGCGAGCTCGTCTCCCCGATGGCATGCGTCCCCCCGAACGTCATCGCGTGATCAGAGGCTAACTCTACGTACGCATCCTGTCGGGATGGAAAAGACGGTTGTGCAATGTGGCGTTTCTTCTCCCTTTCAGGGTCTTGTCCGAGGGGAACGGCGTGTGGTGCGATGCATGCCACTCGTGCAAGTGAGCACTTTCAGGAGGCGCGTCATGGCCGATGTCCTTGAGGAGCGGGCGGCGATCGAGAGGGAGATCGCGGGCCGTACGGTCTGCGGTCAGCTGAAGGAGGCGGCCGAGAGCAACCCCGACGCGCCGGCGTACTCCGACCCGGTCGAGGGGGGCTGGTCCACCCTGACGTACTCCCAGGCCAGGCAGCGGGTCCTGGAGATCGCCGCCGGCTTCGTCGCCCTCGGCCTGGAGCCCGGCGAGGCGGTCGCGCTCATGATGGTCAACCGCAGCGAGCACGTGCTGGCGGACCTGGGCGCGGTGCACGCCGGCGGCGTGTCCTGCTCGGTCTACTCCACCTTCGCCCCCGAGCAGGTGGCCTTCGTCGCCGGTGACGTCGAGGCGAGGATCGCGGTGCTCGGCGGACCGGCCGACCTGGCCAGGTGGGAACCGGTCCTGGACGAGCTTCCCGGGCTGCGCAAGGTCATCGTGCTGGAGGGCGCCCCGACCGGCGACCGGTTCGTCTCCTGGGACGACTTCCTGGCCCTCGGCCGCGAGACGCTCGCCGCCGACCCCGCCGCCGTCGACGCCCGCTGGCGGGCGGTGACCGCCGACGACGTCCTCACCGTCCTGTACACCTCCGGCACCACCGGCAACCCCAAGGGCGTGCCGCTGACCCACTCCAACGTGTTCTTCGAGGTCGTGGCCACCAACCAGATGGCCGACCTGCCCAGCAACGGCACCCAGATCTCCTACCTCACCTACGCGCACATCGCCGAGCGGGTGCTCAGCCTCTACCTGCCGCTCTTCAAGTTCTCCCACACCCACTTCTGCACCGACCTCGCCCAGCTCGGCGCCACCCTCGGCCAGGTCAAGCCGGTGCTGTTCTTCGGCGTGCCGCGCGTGTGGGAGAAGATGATGGCCCGCCTGCAGGCGCTGCTGGCCACCCAGCCGGAGGAGCAGCAGGAAAGCGTGCGCCAGGCCATGGCCGCCGGGCTCGCCCACGTCGAGGCCAACCAGTACGGGCGCACCCCCTCGCCCGAGGTCCTGGCCGCCTACGAGCAGGCCGACGCCGCCCTGCTGTCGATCATCCGGTCGATGATCGGCTTCGACAACGCGGGCTGGCTCGCCACCGCCGCCGCGCCCATGCCGCTGGAGGTCCAGCGCTTCTTCGCCGGTCTCGGCCTGCGGGTCCTCGACGTGTACGGCATGACCGAGACGACCGGCGCGTTCACCGCCAACGCCCCCGACCGCTTCAAGCTCGGCACGGTCGGGCAGGCGGGTCCCGGCGTCGAGGTCAGGATCGCCGAGGACGGCGAGATCATCACCCGCAGCCCGGCCAACACCCGCGGCTACCTCGGCCGGCCGGAGGCCACCGCCGAGCTGCTCGACGAGGACGGCTGGCTGCACACCGGCGACGTGGGCTCCATCGACGAGGACGGCTTCGTCAGCATCGTCGACCGCAAGAAGGAGCTCATCATCACCTCCGGGGGGGAGAACATCTCCCCGGCCAACATCGAGAGCCACCTCAAGGAGCACCCGCTCATCGGCCAGGCCCTCGCCTACGGCGACGGCAGGCCGTACCCGGTGGCGATCCTCACCCTCGACGGCGAGGTGGCCCCCGGCTGGGCGCAGGCCAACGGCGTCTCGTTCACCACCCTGGCCGACCTCGCCGAGCACCCCGACGTCCTCAAGGCAGTCGAGGGCGCGATCGCCGTCGCCAACGAGAAGCTGGCCCGCGTCCAGCAGGTCAAGCGCTGGCGCCTGCTGCCGGTGGAGTGGACGGCCGAGACCGCGGAGCTCACCCCGAGCCTGAAGCTCAAGCGCCGCGTCATCCACGCCAGGTACGCGGAGATCATCGACGGCATGTACGAGGGCTGATCCCGCGTCGATCTCGGGCCGGCCACGAGCCGCCCGGCGCCCGCCGTCGCCGGGCGCCGGGTGTCCCCTTCCCCGGATGTTCCCCGGGTGCGGGGTTCCGGGTCACCGGGCACCGGCTCCGGCCGCCCGGACCCGGGAGGGTTCCGGCGGCCGGTTCCGGCGCGAGTCCCGTGGCGGAACCGGCCCGCCCTCGCTTTGCCCAACGGTGCGTGTGTCCTCTACCTGCTTGTTACCGGCGGCCTCCTAGCGTCCTGATCATGACGATGAGAGCCCTTCTCGCATCCCTCGCGGCCGGGGCGGTGACCCTGCCGGTACCGGCCGGAGCCCCGGCCGCGGCCGTCGAGGACCTGACGATCCGCTCGGTGACCCTGCGCCCGGCGACCCCGGTGGTCGGGCCCGCCGACTCCGTACGCATGGTGATAGAGGTGGTGGCCCGGGGCGTCGTCGGCCCCGAGGGGGTGAGGATCAAGGTCGAGCCCGGCGCGCCTCCCGCCTCGGCGAACACGTCCTTCCCCGTCACGGCGCCCCGCCCGGGGGCGTCCGCCCGGCCGGGACCCGGACGGGGCCCGGCCCTCGCGCCGGGTCCCGTACCCGGCCCGGTCGTGTCCGCCCGCCTGGCCCCCGGCGCGGCCGGGGCGAACCACCAGGTCTCCCGCCCGGGGGAGGGCTGGGAGACCTGGCGGTTCGCCCCGGAGAAGAGCCTGAGCCGCTGGTACCCGGCGGGACCCTGGACGGTCTCCGTGACCGCCAAGGGCGCGGACGGCGCCGAGGTCACCGGGTACACGGGCTTCCTGCTGAAGCGCCTGACCAGGTTCGGCGGGGTCGAGGCGGTCAGAGAGGGCTCGGGCGTACGGGTGACGGGCGTGCTGAACAGGGTCGACCCGCAGGGGGCCCTCGACTACGCGCCCTTCCCCGGCCAGCCCGTCGAGATCATGCACCGGCCGGGGGAGAGGGCCGGCTGGACGAAGGTGGCCGGTGCCACAACCGACTCGCGGGGACGTTTCGCCCGGACCGTGGGCGATCGCACGGGCGGTGAGTGGCGGCTCCGCTTCCAGGGCACGAACCACTACGCCCCGAGGCTGGGCATCGTCCACCAGGTCTCGCGCTAGGTGTTCCGCCCCGTGGGTCGCCGGGCCGTGCTCCGTCCGCCGGCATCCCGGGAATGCGGGCCGTCCCGTGGGTCGCCGGGCCTGGGCTCGTCCGCCGGCACCCCGGGCGTGTGGGTCGCCGGGCCAGGCCAAGCTCCGTCCGCCGACGCCCGCGGGGGTGGCGAGCCGGCCAGTGGGTCCCCAGGTCAGGCCAGGGCGTGCACCGCCGCGCCGAACAGGGAGGGCATCCGCCGGGCGGCCGGGACGATCAGCCGCCCCGCCGTCCGGTATCGGCGGGTGCCCAGCAGCGCCCCGGTGAGCAACCGGTGGCGCCGGGACAGCCGCAGCCAGGCGGCCTCGTACGACCCGGGGGTACCGGCCCGCAGGCAGTCCACCAGCAGCCGCGCGGACGCCAGCGCGAGCGACACCCCCTCCCCGGTGAGCGCGTCGACGTAGCCGGCCGCGTCGCCGACCAGCAGCACCCGCCCGGCCACCCGGGCGCGTACCCGCTGGCGCAGCGGCCCCGCCCCGCGCACCGGGGTCGCCGCGGGTCCCTCCAGCCGTTCCAGGAGTGCGGGGAAGTCCGCCAGGTGCTCCGGGTAGCCGCGCCGCCGCGAGCTCAGCACGGCGACGCCCACCAAGTTCTCGCCCACCGGCGTCACGTACGCCTCGCCGTCCGCCGCCCAGTGGACCTCGACGAAGTCCGTCCACGGCGCGACCGGGTAGTGCCGCCGCAGCCCGTACCTGCGCGGCCCGCGCCCCGGCAGCTCCAGCCCGAGCAGGGCGCGCAACGGGGAGTGCAGGCCGTCCGCGGCCACCAGCCAGCGGGCGCGCAGGCCCGCGGCCTCGACCCCGCCACCGTCCTGCCGCACGCCGTCCACCTTGCCCGGCACGACCTCCACGCCCAGTTCCCGCGCCCGCCGGGCCAGCGCGGCGTGCAGCGCGGTCCGGCGCACGCCCAGGCCCGGCCCGTCGCGGAACGCCGCCTCCACCTCGTACCGGCGGTCCAGGTAGCGGATGCCGCGCAGCGGCCTGCCCTCGACCCGCACCCCCAGCGACCCCAGGGCGGCGGTCCCGCTGGGCATCAGCCCCTCGCCGCACGCCTTGTCCACCGGTACGGCCCTGGGTTCGACGACGACCGCCTCCATCCCCGCCATGGCCGCGTGGATGGCGGTGGCCAGCCCCGCCGGCCCCCCGCCCGCGATCAGGACGTCGATCACGCCGGCGCGTCCCTCGACGGCTCGGTCCCCGCCGTGGTGAGCGAGGCCAGGGCGTCCTCCTCGCAGCGGATCCGCACCACCATCAGCGCGGCGTTGAGCACGGTGAACACCAGCGCGGTGACCCACGCGGTGTGCACCAGCGGCAGCGCCGCCCCCTCGACGGCGACCGCGACGTAGTTGGGGTGGCGGAGCCACCGCAGCCGGTAGGGGCCGCGCTCCACCGGTGCCAGGCCGGGCACGACGATGACCTGGGTGTTCCACTGCGGGCCCAGCGTGGTGACGCACCACCAGCGCAGCCCCTGCGAGGCGACCACCAGGACGACCATCGGCCAGCCGAGCGCGGGCAGGAAGGGCCGGTCGGCCAGGCCCGCCTCGAACAGGCATCCGGCGAGCAGGCCGGTGTGCAGGGCGACCATCCACGGGTAGTGGCCCTGCCCGGACACCACCCCGCCGCGCGCCATGCTCCAGCGCGCGTTGCGGCGGGCGACGACCAGCTCGGCGAGGCGCTCCAGGCCGATGAGCAGCACGAGCGACAGGTACCAGGACGACAGATGCCAGGACATCGGGCTCCTACCAGCGCAGCAGTACGAGTTCGGAGCAGAAGCCCGGCCCCATCGCGAGGAGAAGCCCCGGCGTGCCCGGCGGCGGCGGCCGCAGAGTGAGCGTATCCCGCAGCACGTGCAGGACGGAGGACGAGGACAGGTTCCCGATCGCGGCGAGCGAGCGCCAGGTGAGGTCCAGCGCGCCCTCGGGAAGCCGCAGCGTCTCCGCCACCGCCTCCAGGACCTTCGGGCCGCCCGGGTGGCAGACCCACGCCGTCACGTCCTCGACCCTCAGGCCGTGGTCGCCGAGGAAGCCGTGCACGTCGTCCGCCAGGTAGGTGCGCACCACCTCGGGGACGCTCGCGTCGAGCACCACGCGGAAGCCGGTGTCGCCGACGTTCCAGCCCATCACGTGCTCGGATCCGGGATACAGGTGGCTGCGCGAGGCCACCACCGTCGGCCCCGTCAACGCGTCCGCCGGCTCCGGGATCCCGTACGCTCCGGCCGGCTCGGGGAGCGGCCGGTGCGTCACGGGCGCGCCGGTCGCGGGGGAGAACCTCGCGACTCCCGGGGACGCCGAGGACGCAGGGGACGCATAGGACACGGTAGGTGCGGATGGTCCGGAGAGGGGGAGCCGGTGGTGCGTGGCGGGCGAGCCGTTCGCCGGAGAGGAACCGGCGGGCCCCACGGGCCGCGTCGTCGCGGCCGCGCCGTTCGCCCCGGCGGCACGGGAGGCCGCGGAGGGTCCGGTACGCCGAGGCCGCCACTCGTCACCGCAGGCCACCAACGCCGTCGCCCCGTCGCCGAACAGGGCGCTCGCGACCATGTTGGCGATGGAGGCGTCGCCGCGCTGCAGGGTGAGGGAGCACAGCTCGACCGAGAGCAGCACCGCCAGATGGTCCGGCCAGCCGCGCAGGTAGTCGTGGAGGCGGGCGATCCCGGCCGCCCCCGCGACACAGCCCAGGCCGAAGACCGGTATCCGCTTGACGTCCGGGCGCAGTCCGAGCCGCCCGGCGAGCCTGGCGTCCACCGAGGGCGCCGCGACACCGGTCACCGAGGTGAAGAGAATCATGTCCACGTCCTCGGGGGCGACCCCCGCGTCCTCCAGCGCCCCGCCCACCGCCTCGACGCCCAGCTCCACGGCCGTCTCCACGAAGGCGTCGTTGGCCGCGCCGAAGCCGTCCAGCTTGGCGTACCGTTCGAGCGGCAGCGTCAGGTGCCGGGACTCCACCCGCGCGGAGGCGTGCAGCCGATCGAGCAGCCGGCGGCTGGTCCCCTCGGGAAGGCACGCTCGCGCGAACGCGTCGGTGATCTCTGCCTGGGAGTGGCGGTTCGGCGGGAGCGCGCCGCGGACGGCGACGATTCGCGTCATCTATTAACCCCCGGCTCGCGAACAGCGGACATCTCCCTTTTGCCCACCTGTCGTGTGCGGCATGCGTCACGAAGTCCTCTGTGCCCGCTTTCCAAAGCGTTCCGGTCCGGGAGGGAGCAGCGCCTCGGTTCCGTGAGGTCCGGGAGGGAGTCGCGCTCCGGTCCGTGAGGCGGGCGGTCGGTCTGTGAGGCGGGCGGCCGGAGAGCGCGGGGCGCGATCCGGTCCGCGAGGGTGCCCGCGCTCCGTGAGGTTCCCGCCTACGATCGACGCGTGACGACGAGCAGGCCATCGCACCCGAGTTCCGGGCCGTTGCTCCGGGCCGTACGGGGATTGCTGCTGGCCTGTCACCCGGGACCGACCGCGGCGGTCACCGTGCTGGTGACCGCGCTGGCCGTCGCGAGCGGGCGTGACGCGGCCGGGTGCGCCCTGGTGGCCGCGGCCGTGCTGACGGGGCAGCTCTCGATCGGCTGGTGCAACGACGCGGTGGACGCCGCGCGGGACGCCGCCGCGGGCCGCACCGGAAAGCCCGTCGCCTCCGGCGCGGTGAGCGTCCGTACGGTATGGGCCGCCGCGATCGCGGCCCTGGCGCTCTGCGTGCCGCTCTCGCTGGCCTCGGGCCCCGCCGCGGGTGCCGTCCACCTGGTCGGCGTCGCCGCGGCGTGGGCCTACGACCTCGGGCTCAAGGCGACCGTGCTGTCCTGGCTGCCGTACGCGGTGGGGTTCGGCTCGCTGCCGGGGTTCGTGACCCTGGGCCTGCCGGGACACCCGTGGCCCGCCTGGTGGGCGGTGACGGCCGCGGCGCTGCTCGGCTGCGGGGCGCACCTGGCCAACGTCCTTCCCGACATCCCCGCGGACCTCGCGGGCGGGGTACGGGGCTGGCCGCAGCGGCTCGGCGTCGCCCGCGTCCGCGTCCTGATCCCGGTGCCCCTGCTGGCCGCGACGGCCCTGCTCGTCTTCGGCCCCCCGGAGCAGCCGGGCGTGGGAGGCTGGGCCGCCCTGGCCGCGGCGGTGGCCTTCACCATCGGAGGGCCGGCACTGGGCCGGGGCTCGTCGCGCGTCCCCTTCGCCGCGGCGATCGCCGTCGCCGCGGTCGACGTCGTCCTGCTCCTCGCACGCGGCACCGCCATCACCGCTCCCTGACCGGCCCGCTCACGTTCGGCGCCCCCGAGCGGGGCCAGACCTTGCCCCGTCCCCGGCAGGTGCGACCGCCCGCGGTTCGGCGGCCCGGCGTGCCGGGTGCGAGGCACGCCGGGGCCGATGATCGTGCGCGTGTGCACGGTCCGGCGGGCGAGGATCCGCCGGGAGAGCACCCGCATCGTACGACGGTGTTTCGGATGAGCGACGAATATCGATTCGGTCGCAAAGGAAATGGGGCGGCCTCGCCGGCCGTGTCCGAGGGGTATTTCCGCAAACGCGAATAAAGCTGGGACCGAAACCGGTATGCCAAATAGGTTTGGAGTGGGGTAAGGTTAAAGTCGCCCGGCTGGCGACGCTTTGATTCCGCATTTTCGACTTTATTTATAGGTTTTGTGGGTTTTCTGGTTTCCGGGTGCGGGTTCTCGATATTCCGCCTCGCGATCCGGTCCAGGGATCTTTGGCGGGCCCCCTCCGATGGCGGACACCACAAACGGCCGGGTTGTGCGATGGAGCTCAAACTCCCAGCTCAGAGAGGTTTCCGATCTGGGGTGGGGAAGTGACGGCCGCCCTCGCCGCCCGTGGGGCGCGGCCTCCGCCGGACCGGGACGCCCCCGCCGGAGTCGCGGGCCCGGTGATTTATCCGGCGTCGGGGGAAACGCGGGCGGTCGCGGATGCGTGTGGAAGGTCGCATGTCCATTGCCGCAGCCATACCATTTCTGCCCATTGACACCCTTGGCGCATTTAGGGAACATTCAAAAGATTTTCCTCGGCCCCCAGCATGATCGAGAAACCCGTCCCACGAACCTGAGAAACCCTCGGAAGAATTGATCTCCGCGATTTCCCGGACGATCACCAGTGTTGTTTCCGATCCGCCCCCGGCCCCGCGATCGCGGTGGGGAGCGCGACAGACAAGTTCACCGCCGCCACCTTCGACACCACCGGAACCGCGTGACCATGACCGCGCCGTGGTGGTGATCACGCCTGCCAGAAAGCCATCGACGAGAAAACCAGCCAGCCAGCAACGAGGAGCTCGACGGTGAACAGAAAGAAGGAGGGACCCGCGCCGGTCCTGTCGCTGCCGGGGAGTGGAGCGACCGAGGACGCGCGGCTCGCCATACACGGTGGCGACCCCGTCAGGCGCGTGCCCTGGCCGACCTACGACAAGGGAGCCGTCTTCGTCCACCCCGAGGACGAGGAGGCGGCGATCCGCGCCATCCGCAGCCATCTCTACTTCCGCTACGACTGCCGATCCCAGCGGGACACCGAGTGCGGCCGGTTCGAGGAGGAACTGCGCCGCTACTTCGGGACCAAGCACGCGCTGGCCGTGTCGAGCGGCACCACCGCGATCGCGCTCGCCATCATGGCGGCGGGGATCCCGCGGGGCTCCCTGATCGCCTGCCCCGGCTTCACCTTCGTCGCCACCCCCAGCGCCATCGTGCTCGCCGGGTGCACCCCCCTCCTGGTGGAGGTGGACGAGAACCTCCACATGGACATCGAGGACCTCCGCCGCCGCTGGACACCCGAGATCAAGGGAATCCTCGTCGTCCACATGCGCGGTTTCGCCGCCGACATGGAGGCCCTGACGCGCTTCGCCGCCGAGATGGGCGTGCCGGTGTTCGAGGACGCCGTACCGGCCCTCGGCGCCGAGCTGAAGGGCCGCAAGCTCGGCACCTTCGGCCTCGCGGGCGCCTTCAGCACCCAGTCGGACAAGTCGCTCAACTGCGGCGAGGGCGGCTTCCTGGCCACGGACGACAGCGTGCTCTTCGCCCGCGCCGTCGTGCTCTCCGGCGCGTACGAGGGACGCTTCCGGCGGCACTTCCCCGACGGCGAGCCGCCGATCGGCACCGATCTCGACCTGCCGCTGCTCAGCTTCCGTATGGACGAGATCCGCGCGGCCCTGCTGCGCGCCGAGATGGCCCGGCTGCCGCTGCGCCTGGAACGTTTCCACCGCAACTACGCCTACGTGGCCTCGGCCCTGTCCGGCCTCTCCCGGATCGCGATCCGGCAGCCCGTGGAACCCGGCGCCTACCTCGGCGAGGCGTTCATCTTCCGCGTTCCCGGGGTGGACGCGAAGTGGTTCGCGAACGCCCTCTGCCGAGAGGGTGTCGACGCGCGCAACCTCGGCTCCGACGAGGACACCAACGTGCGGGTCTTCTGGAACTGGCGGTTCATGTTCGGCGCCAAGGACGCAGAGGAGATCAAGACGCTGTTGCCGAACACCACGAGATACCTGGAGCAGGCGGTCGACGTCCCCCTGTCCTCCAGCCTCTCGGTGGAGGACTGCGACCACCTGATCAAGGCGGTCCGCAAGGTGGCGGCGGCCGTCGCGCCGGATCGCCGCCTCGCGGAACCGGTACGGGCCGTCCTGGGCGACGATCGCGGGTACGCGCCCGGCGGCCAGGACTCCGGCCCGTCGGCGGAACCGGTCGCCGGGCTGGCCGACACCGCGCCCGTCGGGCAGTAGCGATGGAGGCCCCCGCGGAAAGGAGCACGATCCCGCGCCTCGCCCTCGTCGGGGTCTTCGGGGGGCTCTTCTGCGGCTACCTGGGTCTCACCGCGGCGATCCCGGTCCTGCCCGGCTTCGTCAGGGAGAGCTTCGGCGCCGGTGACCTCGCCGTCGGGCTGGTCGTCATGGCGACGGCGCTCACGGCCCTGCTCGTACGGCCCGTCTCCGGCCACCTCGCGGACCGGTACGGCCACCGCCTCGTCATGCGGGCCGGCGCGCTGGTCATCACGGTCGGCGGCCTGCTCTACTTCCTGCCGCTCGACCTGAACGGTCTCGTCGCGGTCCGCCTGCTGCTCGGTGCCGGCGAGGCGTCGCTCTTCACCGCGGGTGCCGTCTGGGTCGTGTCGCTCGCGCCGCACAACCGCCGCGGGCAACTGATCGGGCTCTACGGCATCAGCATGTGGGGCGGGATCTCGGCCGGGACCTTTCTCGGCGCGGCGCTGCTGAATCTCGGCTACGGCGCGGTGTGGGGCTTCGGCGTCGCCGCGGCGCTCGCCGGTCTCCTGCTGATCAGCTCGGTTCCCGCGCCCTCCGGGGCCGGGCGGCCCGGCGAAGGGCGGCAGGGGGAGGGGCCGGACGGTGAAGGGCGGCGGGAGCGGCGGAGCTGGGGGAGCACCCTGCTGCCGCGCCCCGTACTGCTGCCGGGGCTGGCACTCGCGCTCGCAGCCGCGGGATACGCCGGGCTCGCCGCCTTCGTCGTCCTCCACCTCCAGGCCCGAGGCGTCTCGTCGGGCGTTGTCGTGCTCAGCGGTTTCAGCGCCGTCTACGCCGGCACCCGCCTGTTCATCGGCCACCTGCCGGACCGGCTCGGGCCGCGCAGGGTCGCTATCTGGTCCGGTGCCGGCGAGGCCGCCGGCCTGCTGATCATCGCCCTGGCCCCGAACCTGCCCGTCGCCGTGCTCGGGAGCCTGATCATGGGGGTCGGGTTCTCGCTGCTGCACCCGTCGCTGGCCCTGATGGTGATGAACCGCACCGACCCGTCGAGGCAGGGAGCCGCGATCGGTGCCTACACCTCCTTCTGGGACCTGGGCCTGGCCGTCTGGGGACCGCTGGCCGGAGCGGTCGCGACCGGGTTCGGCTACCCCGCGGTGTTCGTCGTCGGTGCCGCCTGCGCGGCGACGGCCGTGGTCGTGTCGCTGTGTGTCCGCCGGCCCGACGCGCGGCCGGCGGTCGTGAGTTGAGCCAGTCGAGTCAGGAGCACGCCATCAACACATCGGAACCCCCGGGCGCGTCGCCGCTCAGGATCCTCTGCATCACCGGCTGGTGCCGCAACGGCAGCACCATCATCGGCAACATCCTCAACGAGGTCCCGGAGTTCTTCCACGTCGGGGAGATGCACTTCCTGTGGAAGAACTCCGCGGGCAGGGGCGCGAACAGCTCGTGCGGCTGCGGCAGGCCACTGACCGAGTGCCACATCTGGTCGAGGATCCTCCTGCTCGACCGGCCGCCAGGGGTCTCGGCGGAGGCCCACGCGGACGCCGTCATCCGCCGCCAGCTGGCCTGCGTGCGGACGCGGCACACCTGGCGCGTGCTCGGCCGCGGGCTGCACTCCGCCGAGATCCGCGAGCACGCCGCCCTGATGACGCGGACCTACCACGCCGTCGCCGCGCTGACCGGCGCGCGCGTGCTCGTGGACACCACCAAGATCCCCGGTGAGGCGGCCCTGCTGCCGCACCTCGAAGGGGTGACGCCCTACTACGTCCATCTCGTGCGCGACCCTCGGGCGGTCGCCCAGTCGTGGAGCCGGGAGAAGCAGTACTGCTACGTCATGTCGTCCAGGAAGAGCACGGCCTACTGGCACGGCTTCAACGTGGCCTCGCGGGCGATCCTCCGGCGCCATCCGGAGCGGTCGACGTTCCTGCGCTACGAGGAGTTCATCGCCGATCCGGCCGGGACGATCGACGCGCTGCTGCGGTTCTGCGGCGCCGATCCCGCCGCCAACCCGGTGCGGGGCCGGACGGTCGAGCTCCACACCAACCACACGGTCACCGGCAATCCGGATCGCTTCAACACCGGCACCACCGTCATCCGGAACCGGGACGACTCCTGGAGGACAGGCCTTCCCGTACCCGCCAGGCTGGCCGCGACGACGCTGTCATGGCCGCTCTTCCGGCGCTACGGCTACGAATACGGCGGCACACTCCCCATCGGCCCGCGGCGGGCCGGTACCGCGCCGCCGCGGGCGACCGGTGAGCGTTAGGCCCGGACGGCGGCGGGCGCGCGTCGAGGAACCCGTACGACAGGACGTCGCGGACACCGGGAAGTCCGGGCATCGGGAAGTCCGGGTGGCAGGACGGCAGGGACGGCAGGACGGCAGGGACGGCAGGGACGGCAAGGAGGAGGACGGTTGGATCTGGGGCTCAAGAACAAGGTCGCGCTCGTCGCCGGTGGCTCCAGCGGCCTCGGCCTGGCCACCGCCATGGAACTGGCCGGGGAGGGGGCGCACGTCGCGATCGGCGCACGCGACCGCGACCGGCTCGCGGAGGCGGAACGGAGCGTCAAGGAGGTGGCGCGCGGACGCGTGCACGCCACGAGCGTCGACGTCACCGACGGGGACGCGGCGCGCCGCTGGGTCGACGAGGTCGCCGCCGACTTCGGCGCGCTCCACATCGTCCTCGTCAGCGGCGGCAGCCCGCCGATCGGCACGGCCTCGCAGTTCGAGCCGGCCGACTACCAGGCGGCCGTCGACAAGGTGCTCTCCCCGGCGATCGCCCTGGCCCTCGCGGCGCTGCCGCACCTGAGGGCCGCCCGGTGGGGCCGGCTGCTCTTCGTGGCCTCGGAGACGGCGAGCGTCCCCATCGCGCAGCTGGCGCTGTCCGGGGTGACCCGCGCCGCCATCGTGCGTTTCGCCCAGTCCCTCGCCTCGGAACTCGGCCGCGACGGCATCACCGTCAACGTGCTGGCACCCGGCACGACCCGTACCCCGCCGGTGGAACGGGCGGCGGCGAAGCTGGCCGTGGACGGCGACGTCGAGGCCCGGCTGCGCGCCATGGGCCGTCACAACGCCCTGGGCCGCCTCGCCGACCCGGCCGAGTTCGCCGCCGTGGCGGCCTTCCTCGCCGGGGAGCGGGCCTCGTTCGTCACCGGCGCGCTCCACCTGATCGACGGTGGCGCCAGCGTGGTGGGGCCGGAGCCGGCCCACCTCACCTCCGCGAGCAGGGACACCTTCACATGACGGCCGGGGCGATCCCCGCCGGGAGCCCAGGTGACAGGGCCCGGGAGGACCGGGCCACGAAAAACAGGCCCAGGAGGACGAAGCCCAGGAGGACGGGGCCTCGGAGGACAGGGTTCGAAAGACGGAGTTTCGAAAGACGGAGTTTCGGAAGACAAGAAAGGCACCCGTGATGTCGACGACCAGCCACGCCCACACCGAGAGAGACGTCCGCGACTTCTTCGACCAGACCCTCAGCACCTATCTGAGTTTCTGGGACGGCGACGGTGTCCTGCACACCGGTTACTTCGCGGACGACACCGACGACGACTACCGTGCCGCCGCCGAGCGGACGTCCGACATCCTGGCCGCGGACGCCATGATCGACGACTCGTCCTTCGTACTCGACGTCGGCTGCGGCTGCGGCAACTTCCTCATCCACCTCGCCAGACGGTTCGGCTGCCGGGGAGAGGGGCTCGACCTGAGCGTGGAGCGCGTGAAGTTCGCGCGGGAGGCACTCGCCGCCGAGACCGGGCTCGACATCGGGTTCCGCCAGGGCTCGGTCATACAGATGCCCTACGAGACGGGTACCTTCAGCCACGTCGTCAGCCAGGACGCGCTCTGCCTCGTACCGGACAAGCCCAGCAGCCACCGCGAGATCCACCGTGTCCTCAGGCCCGGGGGCATCTTCGCCTTCTCCGACTTCCTCCAGCCCAAGGAAGAGATCGGCGAGCGCGCCCGTAAGCACGTCTACGACCGCGTGAGATGGAACAGCGGCTACTCGTTCGTCGGCTACCAGGCCGTCCTGCAGGAGGCCGGATTCGAGATCCTCCTGGCCCGCAACCTGGAGAGCCACATCAGGCAGACCTACCGCGTACTGGGCAGGACGGCCACGGAGCGCGCCGGGACGACGCAGGACGCAGCGGCGCGCGACTGGATGCTGGCCTTCGCCGAGTCCTGCGCGGAGATCCAGGTCGCCATCGACGACGGCGAGTTCGGCTGGGGGATGTTCGTCACCCGCAAGCCCGGCGACGCCACGTCGTAGCGCCGGCCCACGTCGTAGCGCCGACCCACGATGAGCGCCGGATCACCATGAGCGCGGAATCACGATGAGCGAGGAAGTCATGCAGCGTACAGAAGGTATGAAGCGGACGATGGCCGAAGTCGTCGCCGAGCGGAAGAAGCAGATGTCGCCGGGCCGGATGTTCGTCGAGGCCTGTATGGCCAAGGGGCTTGAGGCCTCCGTCGAGTACGACGTGACGATCACCGACTCGCTGACGAGCTCGCGGCGCAAGCCGCGTTACCCGGCGCGCAACATGCTCAAGGTCGTCGACCTCTCCAGGGACCCCCGACGGTACTACTGGCAGGAGAGCCCGCCCCGGCCGGACGACCCCAAGGTCGACGAGGCCGACCTGCGGCGCGAGGCGGCGAACCGCTTCCACAGATCGCCGATCCCGGAGCTCTATCCCACCACCGCGTGGGTGCGGGTACCGCCCGGCCTGTGGGAGGACCCCGAGACCTTCGAGTCCTTCATCAACTACCGGCTGATCGTCCGCCTCGGCACGGCCGAGAACCACACGATCATCCGCGGCAAGGGCGGGCTGCTGAACATCCCGGACGTCATACGCATGACGTCGAAGGGCCCGTTCACCTCGACGATCCTCGCGGCGTGCAACGAGGCGGAGCAGATGGGAGGCACGGCCGACGGCCTCATCATCAACCCCGTCGACTACTACCGCTTCATGGGACAGGGCCGCCTGATGGACGACCTGGAGCAGAACGGCGTCTTCATCGTGCGGACGCGCCTGGTCGACCCGGGAACCGCCATCGTCGGCGACTTCGGGCACGGTGCCCAGCTGTTCGACGCCGGGCGCTCGGTGATCCGCTTCGCCGAACCGCCCCCGGGGACCTTCGCCGAGCCCGGCATCGCGCTCATGGCCGAGATCTACGAGCGGGTCGTGATCAACCTCATGACCAACTTCTTCATCGTGACCCTGTGACCGAGACCCCTGTGACCGAGACCCCTGTGACCGAGACCCCTGTGACCGAGACCCCTGTGACCGAGACCCCTGTGACCGCGACCCCTGTGACCGCGACTCCCATGAGCGTGATCCCGTGACAGCGACCCCCATGAGCGTGATCCCGTGATCGTGACCCCTTAGAGGACCGCACATGCCGACAGCGCCGCCGCCCCCGCCGCCCCCATCACTCCCGCCGCCTTCGCGGCCCTCATCGAACCCGGCACCCATCCGGCGCGATCCCGACGTCCTCGTCATCGGCGGCGGCGCCGTCGGCCTGTTCTGCGCCTACTACCTGCGCCGCGCGGGCTACGGCGTGACCGTCGTGGAACGCGGGCCGCTCGGCGGTCCCCAGTCCTGCTCGTACGGCAACACCGGCTTCGTCGGCACGCAGGGCGCGCTTCCCCTCGCCGAGCCAGGCGTGATGGCCCAGGGGCTGCGCTGGCTCCTCAACCCGGAAAGCCCCTTCTACATCAGACCGCGACCGGACCCCGAGCTGCTGTCCTGGCTCTGGCACTTCCGCCGCGCCTGCAACGAGCGGGACGCGAAGGCCGGGTTCCGGGTGCTGGTCGACATGAAGAAGCGGAGCCTCGACATCCTGCGAGAGCTCTGCGCGCCGGGAGACCTCGCCTCCACCTTCACCGCCCAGGGCATGCTCCTCGCGTACAGGACACCGCAGGGGTTCGAGAAGGCCCGCCTGTCGGTGCCCGGTACGGTCGCGAGCGGCGTGCCGCTGCGCGTTCTCGAACCGGGGGAGCTGAGCGTGCTCGAACCGGACGCCGAGTTCGACATCTGCGGCGCCCTGTACAACGAGGAGGGTGCCTACCTGCGTGTTCCCGAGTTCGTCACCGGCCTCGCCCGGACGCTCGACGGCATGGGCGTCGAGATCCACGAGCGGACCGAGGTCGTCGGCATCGAGGCCGCGGGCCGCGAGATCCGGCGGGTCAGGACCACGCGAGGGGATCTCAGCCCCCGAGAGACGGTCGTCGCCGCCGGGACGTGGTCGGCGGAATGCGCCCGCGGGCTGGACCTCGGGCTCAGGCTCCAGCCCGCCAAGGGGTACTCCGTCACGGTCAAGGCACCGGCCAACGCGCCCCGGCTGCCGGTCCTGCTGGGCGAGGGGAAGGTCGCGCTCGTGCCCCTCGGCGACCGCCTCCGCTTCGGCGGGACCCTGGAGCTGTCGGGCCTGGACGCCACGATCTCCCGCCGCCGCGTGGACGGCATCCTGCGAACCGTCCACACCTACCTTCCGGAACTGGAGAGCACCGAGATCCTGGAAACCTGGAGCGGCTTCCGCCCCTGCAGCCCGGACGGCCTTCCCTACCTGGGACGCGCCGACCCCTACCGCAACCTCTCCGTCGCGTGCGGCCACGGCCACATCGGCATGGGTCTCGCGCCGGTCAGCGGCAGGCTGATCGCCCAGATCGTTGCCGGAGAGCGGCCCGAGACGGACCTCACCCCCCTGCGCCCCGACCGCCACGGAGGCCGTACCCGGCGCCGGCTCCGGTCCTGATCACCGGCCGCGCCCGTTCCCATGACGTGACAGCATCCTCCGACGGGAGAGAACCACCGTGACTCCTCCGCTTCCTGAAGGGAGCGGCTTCTCGTTAAGCCGCTTGCGCGACGTCGCGAAGGGCAAGCCCTGCCCTGAGGATGTTGATCGCCGCGTTGACGTCGGCGTGCGCCGCATGAGCGCACCGCTGACAGTGGAACTCGGCTTGGGTGAGGCGGTTCTCCTTCGCGCAGTGCCCGCAACGCGAGCAGGTGCGGGAGGTGTTGGCGGGGTTCACCGCGATCAGCTCTCGGCCAGCACTTTCAGCCTTGTGCGACAGGATCGTCAGGAACACCCCCCAACCCGCGTCCAGGATGCTGCGGTTCAGGCCGGACTTTTGCGCGACGTTCCGGCCGGGTGCCTCCACGGTGCCGGACGCCGATCGGGTCATGTTGGCGATCCGCAGGTCTTTGTGGGCGATGACGTCGTAGTCACGAACCAGGCGCAGGGCCGCCTTGTGTGCGCCGTCGAGGCGTTGGCGGCGGATCTTGCCGTGCAGGGCGGCGATCCGGGTCACAGCCTTGCGACGCCGCTTCGAGCCTCGCTTGGTGCGGGCGAGGTCCCGCTGCGCGACGGCGAGGCGGTCTGCGCAGGCGGCCAGGTGGCGCGGGTTGTCCAGGTGGTCTCCGTCGCTGGTGGTGACCAGCGACGCCACTCCCATGTCGATCCCGACGGTGGCGCCCGCGGCGGGCAGGGCCTCGGCGGGTACGTCGTCGCAGGCGAGGATCACATACCAGCGCGAACCTTCACGTTTCACGCTGATCGTCTTCACGGTGCCACGTACGGCACGGTGCTGGTGGACGCGTACATGCCCGACGCCCTGGAGGCGGACGAACGTCGCGGACGGGTGTTCGGGCTGGGAGTCCCACCGGCAGCCGTCGCCGTCCTTCGGCCACTGCACCGTGTCGAACCGGCCCTTGCCCTTGAAGCGAGGAAAGCCCGGTGCGCGCCCGGCCTTGACGCGGGCGAAGAACGCGGCGAACGCCTTGTCGAGACGGCGCAGGGTGGCCTGCTGGGAAGAAAACGACCAGCGGCCCTGACCGTCTGCGTCATCGGCGCGGATGTGCTTGAGGTCGGCCGACTGCTCACCGTAGCGGACCGTCGCGCCTGCCTTGCGGTAGGCGGTGCGGCGGTGCTCCAGCGCGGCGTTGTACAGGGCGCGGTGGTCATCCAGGCACGCGGCCAGTGCGGCGGCTTGGCGGGCGGTGGGGCGCAGCGGGAACGTGAACGACCTACGCACGAGCACCCCCGCTCGTGGGGACACGCTCGTACTGGGTCTCGATGTAGCGCTGCACGGTATCGGCGGACACCGCGCCGACCGTGGCCACGAAGTAGGACCGCGACCACAGCGTGGGCAGTCGGGATCGCAGGTGCGGAAACTCGGCGCGCAGGTGGTGGGAGGTGAAGCCCTTGAACTGGTTGGCCACGTACGACGGTGAGTTCTTCGGGTGCGGCTTGACGAACAGGTGCACGTGGTCGGGCATCACCTCAAGCGCCACGATCTGCCAGCCATGCTCGTCGGCCTTGGCGCGGATCAACTCCTCAAGGCGGTCCTTCACCCCCCCACAGAGAACCGGGCGGCGATACTTCGGACACCACACCACGTGGTATCCGAGGTCGTACGCCGCGCCGGGAGAGGTGCGCATCTGACGAGTCACACGATCAATACAACAACGCCATCCATCTAATGCGCGACGATCGGAGATCTCCAATGCGCAGACCTGACCGGCCAGGGCACACTCGGGCCTTGGCCGCCCTCTCTCTCCCGATTCCCCCGTCGCTCAAAGGCGACGGTCCCCTCCGGAGGATCTGATGGCAACCGAGACGGACACGACGCGCGATGTCGCGATCGGCGTCCTCTGCTGCGACACCGACTTCACCAAGATCCCGGGGCACATCCGCAACCGGGCCACCTTCGACTTCCCCGTCATCTACCGGGTCGTGGACGGCGCGACGGCGGAGCGCGTGGTGACCCAGGCCGACCCGAGCCTGCTCGACCCGTTCATCCAGGCCGCGCGGGAACTCGAGGCGCGGGGCGCGGCGGCCATCACCGGTGCCTGCGGCTTCCTCGCCATCTTCCAGCGGCAGCTGGCCGACGCGGTCAACGTCCCGCTCCACGCCTCAAGCCTGATCCAGCTGCCCATGGTCCACCGCATGATCCGCTCGGACCGGAAGGTCGGATTGCTGGTCGCCAGGAAGCCCTCCCTCACCCGGCGCCACCTGGAGGCGGTCGGTGCCGAGCACGTCCCGGTCTGCGTCGCGGGCCTGGAGGACCAGCCGGAGTTCCGTGAGGTGATGCTCGAAGGGCGGCGAGCCGAACTCGACGCCGACCGCCTGGGCCGCGAGGTGCTGAGCCAGACCGAACGGCTGGCGAAGGAGAACCCGGACATGGGAGCACTCGTCATCGAGTGCACCGACGTGGTGCCCTACGCGCACGAGATCCAGGCGCGGCTCGGCATGCCGGTCTTCGACATCGTGACGCTCACCCAGATGGTCCACCGGAGCCTGACCCGCAGCCCCTTCGGCACCTCCGGCACCGTCGGGAACACGTGACCGCGACCGGACGGAGGCCGCCCGGATCCCCACGGACGCCATCGTCCTGGCCACAAGAGGCCATCTCGTTGTCACCGGGAAAACGTGGTGGAAGTGTCATGGTTCCTTCGGAAAAGTGATTGGGAGATCACCATGAGCCAGACCACGCACGCGACCCCCAAGCAGACGCGGATGGCAGCCGTGCAGGCGGCGATCGGCAAGACGAAGATGACCACGGCCAAGCTGTGGAACCCCTGGCCGCAGCTGCTGGACGACGACGTCGTCATCAAGAAGCTGGAAGTCGCGGCCGGTGGCGGGAACGTTCCAGAGATCATTCCCGACGGTCAGCAGTTCTCCGACCTCAAGCCCGTGCGCCTGCCGGCGATCGGCAGGGAGGCGGGCCTCGGCGGGCCGGTGACCCAGGTCACGTTCGCCGAGGCCCGCGAGAAGATCAAGGGCAAGTACGTCGCGACCGGGCGGGCCAACTATCGCGGGCTCGCCAGCGCCAACTGCACGCTCTTCGCCTGCTGCGTCATCGGGATGCTCGCCGACCAGCCCAAGCTGCTCGGCTCGGGCGTCAAGGTGGAACTGATCAACTTCCGCGACACCACCGGGGGCGCCGGGCACGCCTACGTCGTCGTGGGACGCGACGAAGGCGATGTGGGCAACATCAAGACCTACGGTTCCGACTGCTTTTTCATCGACCAGTGGTACGCCCGCCACAAGAGCGGCACACCGGGCGTCCAGGGGGTCAAGGACGCCGTTCCGGGTGAGTCTCCCAACCCTTTCTGGGACTTTGATTTCTACGCCTTCATGAGTGACGAGACCTCCCCCGTCGTGAAGCTCACCTTCACCAGCGACGAACTGTCCAAGCTCGGACTCTGAGCCTCTGCTCCACCGAATCCGTGGTCCGACCGGCCATCGGGGTGGGTGTGGCCGCACGTGGGCACGCCGGGCGTCGAAACCCTCGTCGGCCTTTCCTGGCGGTGGAGAGAAGGCGGGTCGATATGTCGGCGTTTCGTCGTTGACCGTGCACGGTATGTGGGTGCCGGAACATGTTCCGGCACCCACATACCGTGCACCCCTGAAAGACATATGGTGACGAGTTCGGGAACGGCGTAAGCTGCTGTGTCAAAGACCCTGGAATTTAACGGTGTAGGCGAGAGTGTTAACCGAAGTCGTCGGTGACATCGCACAGGCGCTGGCCCTGCCTATCGCGGTGCTTGCGCTGGTCGTGGCGCTGGTTGTTCAGCGCCGCAGCGCGCACTCTGCGACGATACAGAGTGTCTACCAGGCGTTCGGTCAGCTCACGACCCTGCGCATCGAGCACTGGGAGGCCGCGCATCTGTTGGAGATGCCCGAGAATTACGCCATCCAGTTCGAGGCGGTTCACCGGGCGGTCGGTAGGGTTTCCGCCAACGAGCAGGAACGACTGTTGCTCCTCGAACGAGCCGTGGCCGTGCGGATCTTTGAGATGTTCGAGCAAAATCTCTATGAGCAAAACCAGGCCCACCGCGCGGGCGAGAAGCAGCGTCTTGGTTTTCTGCAGGATGTCGAAGGATTTTTCCTCAGGCTTCTGCAGAATCCGCGGCTCGTCTGGTACTGGGATCCTCAGAACGGAAATCTGTGCCAGTACGCGGAGAAGGAGACCCGAACTCACTACGACAAGGTCATGGCCGGCCTCCCCCTTCGAGCTGATGCGGAGAATCCATACTCGGGCCGTCGGCCACGCGGCTGGAGGGCAGTGTTTCTGCGATGGCGTACGGCCGGGCCGCGGCTGGGGGCGTCGCGACGGCGTCCCCGATCTGCGTGACCACGCCGCCCATCAGTGCGAGTCCGAGCAGGACGGCAACGGCCTTGCCGGTGTCGGCCAACGCGGCTCGCAGCCACCGCTCCTCGTCCTCGGGACTCTTCCAGACCCCGAAGCGGATGGCCTCCCAGGCAAGAACAAAGGCCGCGACTGCCCCGTATTGATATCCGGCCCGCCATCCACCTTCAGAGATGATCGAAGCGCCGACCAGTCCGAGTCCGAAGGCGAACGCCCCCAACGTGAGACGCGTTGCCCGGACCACCCTGGGCATCCGGTCGGCGACACCACTTGGCGCGTTCGTGCTCGGAGGTGCCCTTCGGATGATGTCCTTTGGGCGCAGTTCGCGTAGTTGCGTCCAGCCGTCGCGCCAGCTCGCTCCAAGCTCGGGCAGGCGTGTGAATACGTAGAGTGGACGTTTCGCGACCCCCTTATAGAAAA
The DNA here is from genome assembly GCF_036227305.1 of Streptosporangium sp. NBC_01469. Classification (NCBI taxonomy): domain Bacteria; kingdom Bacillati; phylum Actinomycetota; class Actinomycetes; order Streptosporangiales; family Streptosporangiaceae; genus Streptosporangium; species Streptosporangium sp. NBC_01469. The sequence goes on from NZ_CP109465.1 coordinate 5,626,164, forward strand.
GGAAGGTCTCACGGTTGGAAAGAAGCGAGACGAAACCGACACCCCTGATATCCGCTCTGTCGACGAGTCGGCCACTATGCGTCTTGGTCTGCCAGCGCGGTATTTTTACAACAACGTGCTTGTCCGACATCACCCGCCCCGGCTTCTTGTGGTGTCTGCAGTATTTCCACTCGCCGGGAACGATGGTCCTGCAGGGCTTGTCCGAACGTCGCTGCTGGGTGTGGTAATACTTGCAGGCTACCGGCCACACGCGTCCGCGCAGTACCCAAAGTGTGATTCTTAGTACGGCGACGAAAGGAAGGAAGAGAAGCCCGAGGATCAGTGGCCAAGGTATCGGACTGACCGAATCCAGCCAGGTGGCGAAGATCGCGAAAAGCTGGCCGAGAAGCTCCGAGACATCCGCCATCACAATATGAAGCCACTGGATGCCTGTGCTCGAAAAGTCTATTATTCGGTCGGCGGACGGATAGCTTTATGTGGACTGCTCGGCTATTGCCTGAGGCTCCGGGTGCTGCGACCGTCTGGTCCCTCGCCAGCCGGCCCAGCACGACGTCCAGCGTTTGAACGCGTCCGGTCGCCGTGCCAGAGCGCCACCAGCGTGAGCGGCAGCGGCGCGTCGTCGAAACGGGTCTCCTCGGTGACCCGATGGAACGCCACCAACGCGTCGCCCGCGTCGTCGCCGGCAAGAACGTCACTCATGCCGGCGCCTTCCCATTGCGTTGACCGCAGGCATCCTCCCGGCACGTTCACCGTTGCCGGTATGGCCGGATCCGGTCACCACCGGCCGGTGTACCGGCGCCCTTTCGTGGGCTGTCCCGCGACCTCTTGCTTAGTCCAACTTACTAAGTTTTACTGAGTATATGGGACGTCGAACACAGGATCTCGGGCGCTTCACCGACGTGGCACTGCTCGTGCTCGTCAGCCTCGCCGAGGGCGACAAGCACGGCTACCGGATGATCCAGGACATCGAGGAGTTCTCCGGGACGGCTCTGGAGCCCGGCACCCTCTACGGGGCGCTCATGCGCCTGGAGGAGCGCGGCTGGATCGAGCAGGTCGCCTCCGACGAGCGCCGCAAGCCGTACCGGCTCACGGAGAGCGGCAGAGGCGCGCTCACCGAGCAGCTCGCGACGCTGCGCCGGATCGAGCGGACGGGCGCCAGGCGCGCTGAGGTCGCCTGGGGATTGTCATGATGCGGGCGCTGGCCGTCGGAGCGCTGCGGCTCTATCCCAAGGTGTGGCGCAGGCGCTACGAGGAGGAGGTCCGAGAGCTGGTCGAGGCGCGCCCGGTGCGGTTTCGCACGGTGGCCGATCTCCTCGCGGGCGCGTTCGACGCCCGTGTCAACCGTGACCTGATCCCAGGAGGTTCCGCCATGCGAATTCCGCCCGCCGCCGTGCTGACCGCCGGCGGCATCGCGCTCATCTATCTCTGGAATCCCGGCATCCGCCAGATGTCCAGCCTGGAGGCGACGTGGTCGCACGCCCGGGAGCACGGGCCGATCGCGGAGTCGCTGGCCGGCGTGAGCACCGCCGCGTTCACGATGGCGCCGATGATCGCCGTGCTCGCGATGATCCCGCTGCTGGTGAACACGGTGAGGGTGGTCAGGCGCAGCGAGCTTTTCGCCCCCTACGGGGTGATCGCCTTCGCCCCCGTGTGCCTGTTACCGGCGGGACTGATCGGGTGGCTGTACGTGAGCATGGTGTTCATGGACGTCGGATTTCCGATGGGAGTGTTCGGCAACGCCATGACCGGCGGGTTCTTCGTGCCGATAATGCTCGCCTTCCTCCTGGGGCTGCCCTCGACGGCGGCCGGGGATCCCATGCTCGCCCCCGGTGTCCGTACCGCCGGCCGGTTGCTCGCCGTGGCCGGCTGGGCCACCGCCCTGGCCTGGCTGCCGATCGCCGTCCTGATGCTCATGGGCGCCGAGGGAGTCACCGGCTCCTTCGCGACGGCGGTGGCGGCGAGCGCGGCGGTCAGCGTGGCGACGTCGATCCTCATCGCCACCCGGGCCCTCGGCCACGACCGCCAGGCGGTCCGGCACCTCGCCCACGCCTGACAGGGAAACCGGCCCGGCCGGGACGACAGGGGCGGACCGGCCGGTGGTCCGCCCGATCCCCACGACCCCGAGCAGCACCTGAGCCTTCGCGTCGGCGCGGTTGAGCTCCTCGCGAGCCTCGGTGAACAACCGGGTGGCATAGGAGCGGGCGGCCTCCGCGTGGTCCCGCTCCGCGGCTCGCGGTTCCACCACGTTCCTGACACGACGACGCAGCACTTCAGGCCCCTAACCTCAAGCCGGTTCGATGGTTCCAGCCACTCCCGCCTCTGGTGCCGTTCTGCGATTCGGCGGGAACCCGGCGCACTCCCGCACCATTGAACCGAGGACGGTCATGACCTGTACACGGATGTCATGATCACATTTTGTGGGCGAGGACGCCCTCCGGGAGCCGGCCGAGCGGTCCGGCCGAGCGGTCCGGCCGGGAGGCCGGCAACGGGGAAAGCTACCTGACCTGGCCGGACGAGTCGATGGGTCATCGAACGACCCGTATCACGGGAGCCAGGCTGAAGGTGAGCGTCAGGACGGCGCAGCCACCGATGATCGTGAGCAGTGGCGGCCACGGCACGACGATCGGCATCGAGGACGTGACGGGTCCGAGGGCGATGCCGATGCCCGCGAGGGTGGCGGCCGTCACCACACCGCCCAGGAGCGTGCCGATCGCGAGGACGAGCACGGCCTCCCACCCCACGATCCGCAGCAACTGCCCGGGGGTCGCCCCGGCGAGCCGTAGCGCGGAAAGCTCGGCGGTCCGGTTCGCGGTCCCCATCGTCTGGGTGTTGGCGATGGAGATGCCCGTGTAGACGAGAGTCATACCGATCGTGGCGAGCAGCGCGATCTGGCTTAACCGGTCGAACTCCGCGTCCAGCGTGGAGAGGTGGGCCCTCGTCGGCGTCACGACGCCGCCCAGTGGCCGGACGACGGCGTCCACGGACGCGCCGGGGACCAGGCTCAGGTAGACGGCGTCGGGCAGGGGCACCGCCGAGTGCGCGGCCACCATGGGCCAGGGCAGCAGTACGGTGGGCAGCCCCATCCTGTCGTCGAAGACGGCGACGACGCGGAGCCGCACGAGCGCCCCGTCGCCGAGCCACAGGGTCATCCGGCGGCCCACGGCCAGGCCCATCGACCGGGACAGCGCCACGGTCGCCGTACCGGTCAGCTCGGCGAGCGACCCGGCCGAGACGGGCACGGCCAGCACGTCTCGTACGGCGGGACCGTCCACGAACCAGGCGCTGTGCTGGCGGATCATGTCCTTGTCGCGGTCGTACGCCATGCCGGCCTTGACCGGGACCGCGGCGGTGACACCCGCCACCCGCCGGACCGTGCCCGTCAGACTGTCCGGCAGTGCCGCCCGCCCGGCGGGAACCACCACCGACGACGCGGTGACGTGATCACGAAGGCCCTGGGCTCCGGCGGCCGAGAAGGTGGCCATTCCGGAGAGAGCCGCCCCGGCCAGACCCACCGTCGCCAGCACGGGCGCGACGGTGGACGCGACGCGCCGGGGGGACGCCAGGGCGCTCGCCCGGCCGAGCACCCCGATCGGCCCGCGTACGGCGAAGGGCGGTGTGCGCACCAGGAACGGCACGAGGGCCGGGGCGAGCAGGGTGAGCCCGAGGATCAGTAACAGGGCCACGGCGAACGTGTACGCGCTGCCCTCCGGTGACCGGAGGAGAGGGATGACCGGCACCGCCACCGCGAGAGCGCCCACGCCGAACGCCCACCGGGTCCGCGTCATCGGGCGTCGTTCGGCCGTGGCCTCGCGAAGAGCCTCGACCGGCCGGATCGCACCGGCCCGCCTGGCCGCCGACCAGGCGCCCGCCACCGCCATGGCGAGACCGATGCCGAAGGCCACCGCCGGAGGCCACGGGACGGCGTGTGCGCCGAAGCCCGCCGGCGCGAGACCGACCCGGGCCATCCAGTGGGTGAACGCCGGCGCGGCCACGACGCCCGCCACACATCCGCTCAGCCCAGCCGGTACGCCGACGACCGCGGCCTCCCAGAGCACCAGTCGACGCGTCTGGCGCGGGGTCGCCCCGGCGGCCCTCAGTAGGGCGAACTCGCGGCGCCGCTGGGTCACGCCGAAGGCGAAGGTCCCCGAGACCACGAACGCGGCGACGACGGCCGCGATGCCGGCCGTCGTGCCCAGTAGTGACGCGGCGACGATCAGCAGGCCCGCCTCGGGGTCCGGCTCCGCGAGCCGCCGCGCGTCGCCGGTGAGGATCCGGAGGTCGGGCCATGCGGCGAGCGCGGCGCGGACGTTCTCCACGCCCGCGGATCCGGGCAGCGCCACCGCGACGACCCGGTCGCGCGCGAGCCGGGCGGCCTCGCGGTCGGTGACGTACAGCGCGGGCGGCGCCGAGGTCCGGACGATCCCGGTGACCGTGAACCGGCGAGGCCCCTCCGCGGTGGCCACGGTCACGACGTCACCGGGCAGGTGATCGGCGGGCGCGGTGAGCACGATGTCGTCATCGGCCGCCGGGGCCCTCCCGGTCAGGGTGAACCGGTGCAGGGAGGCCGCCGACCAGGGGCGCGCCCCGGTCGTGTTCCCCAGCCGCGCGTAGCCCGACCGGTCCAGCACCGCCCGGCCGAGAGAGGTGAGCCGGGAGACGGCCTCGGCCGGGATGTGGCCTCGCTCGCCGGGCGGCAGCATGGAGTTCCCCGGGGTCCCGCCACCCGCCTGGGAGGGACCCGCGACCACGATCTCCGGAACCGTGTACCACCGCGGCGGCCTGTCCGGCCCGCCGTAGGCCGACGCGAGGGCGAGTCCGGTGGTGGTCAGCAGCGCGACACCGAGCATCAGGGCGGCGAACGAGCCCGCCATGTTCGTCCATCGGGCCGCGACCGCGCGCACCGCGACCCGGATCACGACGTCACCTCCGGCTCTGTCGTCCGCTCCGCGATCCCGATCACGACGCCACCTCCAGCTCCGTCATCCGCGCCGCGACCCGCAGCGGCGTCGGACCGGCGAGTTCGCCGGCGAGACGGCCGTCGGCGAGGAAGACGACCCGGTCGGCGCGGGAGGCGGCGAGCGGATCGTGGGTCACCATCACGACCGTCTGCCCGTGGTCGTCCACGAGGGAGCGCAGCAGCGACAGCACCTCACGGCCGGTGGCCGAGTCGAGCGCGCCGGTGGGCTCGTCGGCGAACAGCACCTCGGGACGGGTGACCAGGGCGCGGGCGATCGCGACCCGCTGCTGCTGGCCGCCGGAGAGCTCCGCCGGACGATGCCCGATCCGGTCCGCCAGCCCCACGGCGGCGAGCGCGGCGGAGATCTCGGCGCGACCAGGCCGCCGACCGGCCAGCAGCAGCGGCAACGCCACGTTCAACCCGGCGTCCAGGGAGGCCAGCAGGTTGAAGCCCTGGAAGACGAAGCCGATCCGCTCCCTGCGCAGCACCGTCAACCGCGTCTCGTCGAGGTCGTCCAGCCTCGTGTCCCCGACGAACACCTCGCCCGACGTAGGCCGGTCGAGCCCGGCGGCACACTGCAGCATCGTGCTCTTCCCGGACCCGGAGGGGCCCATCACCGCCGTGAACGTGCCCGCGGGGAAGTCGAGCGTCACGCCGCCGAGGGCCGCGACGGCGCCCGCGCCGGTTCCGTACACCTTTCGTACTCCGTGCAGCCGCACGGCTCGTTTCACCATGTCCCCAACGGTTCCGGCTCCGCCGGTCGGAATCACTGGCGCGGGATTCACGCCCGCCGGTAACCCTGGCACTACCACCCACGGTCACGTCACCGGTAGGGGCAACCGGGACGCTGCCTTCTATCCTGGGGAGATCATGGATGGCGTTCGGACGGCGTGGCAGGCCCTGACCGGGCTCTCCCCGCCGCGGTTCCTCGCCTCCGGCTGGCCGTGGCGGGCGCAGGTCTACCTGCTGACCGGCTCGCTCGTCGCGTCGGTGTGGCTCGCCTGCTCGCTCGCGATGCTGGTCGTCCCCGCGGCCGGGGCCGCGGTCCTGCTGGCGGGCGTCCCGCTGAGCTCGGTCGAGCGATGGCGGCTGCGGCTGCTCGATCGCGCACCGGCGCCGTCCGCGCATTCGCCTTCCGGGCAGGGGGTCTGGACGTGGACCGCGACCCGGTTCCGCGAGGCGGCGACGTGGAGGGAGCTGGCGTACGCGCTGGCCTTCGCATTCGGCCTGGCCTGGCTGGACCTGGTCATCGCGATGCTCGGCTGGTGTGTCCTGTACCTGATCTCCTTCCCCGCGCTCCTCCTCCTGCTGCCGGACTACCAGCCCGAGGTGACAGTGTCTCCCTGGCTCGTCGCCGCCGTCGGGATCGTCGTCGCGCCGATCGTCCTCTACCTGGGAACCGCGTACGCCGCGGGCAGGGCGACGATGACCCGGTCGCTGCTGGTCCGGCGCGATCCCCCCGCCGGGGACGTCCTCGAACTCACCCGATCGCGAGAACGGATCATGGAGGCGTTCGACGAGCAGCGGCGGCGCATCGAACGCGACCTGCACGACGGGGCGCAACAGCGGCTGACCGGCCTCATCATGACCCTGGGAATGGCCCGGCTGGACCCGCCCGCCTCCCATGACCTGATCGACAAGGCGTACCGGGAGGCGAAGACGACGCTCGCGGAACTCCGGGACCTCGTCCGCGGCATCCATCCCCAGGTGCTGACCGTGCGCGGCCTGGCGCCGGCGGTGGCCGAGCTCGCCGAGCGCTGCGCGGTTCCGGCCGAGGTCGACATCGACCTGCCCCGGCGCCCCCCGGAACCGGTGGAGGCGGCGGCCTGGTTCATCATCGGAGAGGCGCTCACCAACGTGGCGAGACACAGCCACGCCCGGTGCGCCCGGGTGACGGTCCGCCGGTCCGGAGACCTGCTCGTGCTCGAGGTCCGCGACGACGGTGTCGGCGGCGCCGACCCCCGCCGGGGCACCGGGCTGTACGGCCTGGCGGACCGGGTGTCGGTGTTGCGCGGCAGGATCGTCGTCAGCAGCCCCGACGGCGGCCCGACGACGCTGCGGGCGGAGCTGCCGTGCGCATAGTGATCGCCGAGGACTCGGCCCTGCTGCGCGAGGGGCTGACGCACATCCTCACCCACTTCGGGCATGACGTGCGGGCGACACCCGACGCCTCCGGTCTGCTCGCGGCCGTCGAGGAGGACCGGCCCGACGTGGTCATCACCGACATCCGGATGCCCCCGGACTTCCGCGACGAAGGGCTGAAGGCCGCCGTCGAACTCCGCCACCGCGACCCCGGCCTGGCCGTCCTGGTCCTGTCCCAGTACGTCGAACAGACCTATGCCGCCGAACTCGTCGAGACCGGAGGCGGTGTCGGTTACCTGCTCAAGGACCGGGTGGGTGACGTCGCCGAATTCGTCAACGCCCTGACCGAGGTCGCGGCCGGAGGCACCGTCATCGATCCCGAGGTCGTCCGCGGACTGCTCTCCCGGCGCCGCGTCCAGGCTCCACTCGCACGGCTCACGCCCCGCGAGCGTCAGGTGCTCGCCCTGATGGCCGAGGGCCGCTCCAACGCCGCGACAGCCCGGCGGCTGAGCGTCACCGACGCGGCCGTCGCCAAACACGTCAACAACATCCTGGCCAAACTCGATCTTCCCCCGGCCCCGGACGACCACCGCCGCGTCCTCGCCGTTCTCGCCTACCTCCAGGCCTGAGCCCGCCCCCCGCCGGGTGGCCGGACCCAGGTAGGCCCGGTGAGACCGGCTCCCCGAATCAGGCCGGGCAGGTCAGGCCGCAACGCGGCGCCCCGCCGCCGGTGACCGGCGACGGGGCTCGGGAAGCGCGAGGTCAGCCCTTGTAGTTGAACACCTGGCGCAGTGTGTGCTGGATCGCGACCAAGTCCTTCTGGTCCGCCATCACCTGGTCGATCGGCTTGTACGCCTGCGGGTGCTCGTCCACCAGGGCGGCGGCGCGGTCCGCGTTCCAGGTGCGGCCGCGCATCGCCTCGGTGAGGGACGTGGCCGTCAGCTCACGCTTCGCCCGGGTGCGCGACATCCTGCGGCCGGCTCCGTGGGCGCAGGAGTTGTAGGACATCGGGTTGCCGAGCCCGCGCACGATGTACGAGCGCGTCCCCATCGAGCCCGGGATCACGCCCTCGTCGCCGGTGTCGGCCTTGATGGCCCCCTTACGGGTGATCCACAGGTCCTTGCCGTCGTGCGTCTCCTGCTGCGTGAAGTTGTGGTGGCAGTTGATCGTCCGGAGCCGCTGACCCTTGCCGACGACCCGGAACAGGGCGTTGCTCAGCACCTTGTCCATCCGGGCGCGCGAGGCCATGGCGTAGTGCTGAGACCACAGCATGTCCTCGATGTAGGCGGTGAACTCCGGCGTGTTCTGCACCAGGTAGGCCAGGTCCGGGTCCTCCAGGCCGATCTCCTGCTTCTTCATCATCTTCTTGGCGTCGACGATGTGCTTGGTCGCGAGCAGGTTGCCGATGCCGCGCGACCCCGAGTGCAGCACCGTCCAGACCCGGTCACGCTCGTCGAGGCAGACCTCGACGAAGTGGTTGCCGGACCCGAGGGTGCCGAACTGCAGGGACACCTTCCTCTCCTGGTGAGGGGTGAGGTCGGTGTGCGGGCGGCCGAGGTCGCCCAGCGCGCGGTCCGTGGACGGGTCGTCGTGGCCCCTGCCGACGCCGGCCGGGATCCGCTTCTCCACCAGCGGCATCAGGGCCTCAAGGGTGTCAGGGAGGTCGGCGGCGGTGAGCGTCGTCTCGGTCGCGACCATGCCGCAGCCGATGTCGACGCCGACGGCGGCCGGGATGATCGCCCCCTCGGTGGGGATCACCGATCCGACCGTCGCGCCGATCCCGATGTGCGCGTCGGGCATGAGAGCGACGTGTCCGGAGACGAATGGCAGGCGGGCGGCGCGCGCGGCCTGCATGATCGTACCCTCGTCGATCTCGCTGGCCCACGACACCAGGTTCGGTGCGGGATGGTTCGGCATCATGATCTCCTTAGTTGCGAGATCCAGTTTGCCCACGTTCCGACATGAGATCCCACTCATTTTATCGAGTGCCGCCGGTCATGACCGCTCGGTGTACCTCGCGCGTACCGGGACATCCGGCCGGGCCCGGCGGCGCGGGCCGACCAGGTCGAGACCGTCGCCCACCTGCGGCGGCCGGTCCGCGCCAACGCAACGAGGCGGTCCCGGCGGCCGGGGGAGGGGCGCGGGAAGTCAGCACGCCAGGAATCAACCATCTCATGGTGATGTTGAAACAATGAGGCCTGTTTAGGGTCGGGCAGGGGGCTGGCCGTAGGCTGGCCCCCTGTTCCAACAGGTGACCAACTGAGAGGTGGCGTCCCGTGTTGCAGGATTCCTTCGGTCGCGTGGCGACCGATCTGCGGGTCTCTCTCACAGATCGCTGCAACCTGCGCTGCTCCTACTGCATGCCACCCGAAGGCCTTGAATGGCTGCCGAAACCCGAGCTGCTCACCGCCGACGAGATCGTCCGGCTGGTCACCATCGGGGTGGAACGGCTCGGCATCACCGAGGTCCGCTACACCGGCGGCGAGCCCCTGCTCCGCCGCGAGCTGGTCGACATCGTGACCCGCACCACCGAGCTCGGCCCCGCCCCGCAGGTCTCGCTGACCACCAACGGGATCGGGCTGGGCAGGATGGCCGCCTCCCTGGCCGCCGCCGGCCTGCACCGGGTCAACGTCTCCCTCGACACCCTCGACCGCGAGACCTTCAAGAAGCTCGCCCACCGCGACCGCCTGGCCGACGTCCTCGAAGGGCTGGAGGCGGCCGACACCGCCGGGCTGCGCCCGGTCAAGGTCAACACGGTGCTGATGCGCGGGATCAACGACCACGAGGCCGTGCCGCTGCTCCGCTACTGCCTGGAGCGGGGCTACGAGCTCCGGTTCATCGAGCAGATGCCGCTGGACGCCCAGCACGGCTGGCGCCGGGAGAACATGATCACGGCTGACGAGATCCTCGCCACGCTCAAGGCCGACTTCGACCTGGCCGACGCCGACTCGGCGGAGCGCGGCAGCGCGCCGGCCGAGCTGTTCCTCGTCGAGGGCGGCCCGGCCAGGGTGGGGGTCATCGGCTCGGTCACCCGCCCGTTCTGCGGCGCGTGCGACCGGGTACGGCTCACCGCCGACGGCCAGATCCGCAACTGCCTGTTCGCCACCGACGAGTCCGACCTGAGGGCCGCGATGCGCGCGGGCGCCGATGACGACGAGATCGCCGAGCGCTGGCGATCCGCGGTCCGGATCAAGAAGGCCGGTCACGGCATCGACGACCCGACCTTCCTGCAGCCGTCCCGCCCGATGTCCGCCATCGGCGGCTGACGTCCCCACCCGGAGGTGTCCGATGACCGTCCGCCACGACGCCTGCATCCTGGCGGGCGGTCTCGCGCGAAGGCTCGGCGGGCGGGACAAGCCCGGCCTGCACGTCTCCGGCCGCCCGCTGGTCGAGTCGGTGGCCGCCGCCGTGCCCGGCGCGGCACGGCTGATCGTCGTCGGGCCGCCCCGCCCCGGGCTGCCGCGCGCGATCTTCCGGCGCGAGGACCCGCCGGGGGGCGGCCCGGTCCCGGCGCTGCGGGCAGGGCTGGCCGAGGTGACCGCACCGTGGGTGGCGCTGCTCGCCGCCGACCTCCCGTTCCTGACCGCCGAGCACGTGGAAGCGCTGCTGGACGCCGCCGGGGCGGGGGACGGGTGGGACGCAGAGGACACAGAGGGGGCGGGGGCACCTCCGGGCGGGCCCGGGGCGGGGGCGGTGCTCCTCGACGACGGCGGGCGCGAGCAGTGGCTCGCCGGGGTGTGGCGCACGCGGAGCCTGACACGGGCGCTCGCCCGCTACGAGGGGCGGTCGCTGCACGGGCTGCTGGCCCCGCTCTCCCCGGTCACGCTTCATCTCACCGGCCGGCCGTGGTTCGATTGCGACACCATGGACGATCTACAGCGGGCCCGGACGATGGAGCCGGGCTCCGACGGCGGAGACGCGGATCCCGGCGAGGGTCGCGAGAGCGGCGACGGCACGGGACGGGCGCGACCGCGGACAAGGAGCGAGAGTTGAACGTGCTGACGGAGTGGACCGCGCTGGTCTGCCGGGAGCTGGGTATCGATCCCGCGGTGGTGGACCGCGACGAGGTGCTGGACCTGACCAAGGAGGTCGCGCACGGGGTGGCCCGGCCGGCCGCGCCGCTGACGGCCTATCTGCTCGGCCTGGCCCAGGGGGCGGGCACGGCGCCGCCGGACATCGTGGAGAGACTGACCACGCTGGCGCGCAACTGGGAGCAGGCGACGACCGAGACGCTGGGCGACAAATAACGCCAAAGAAAAGAAGACTTGTTGTTAAAGTCTGGGAAAAGGGCGACGCCGGGTGGTTACGGGGGCAAACCACCCGGCGTCGCTTCATCGGCGTTCCGACGGGGGCCCGGAACGCCGGCAACAGTGCCCCGACGGGGGACCAGGGCACTTGGCTAAAGCGTACACCTACTACCCTTGGGGTGCGTCAAGACTTAGTCACGACCCGATCTCGCGTCGGTGGCGCGGAATCTGGTTTTGTCCTGAATCTTCCACGTCAGGGGCATGCGGAACCCCGCGCGGCGGCGCATTGGCCCCGATCACGGCAACGTATGGTAAAAAGATCGCCCCGGCGAAGAGTAGCAGCCGGACGGGCATCGGAGCGGGCACCGTGAAGGCGAGGACCAGGCAGATCAGCCGGATCCCCATCTTGATGAAGTAGCTCTTCTCGCGCTTGCCGATGTCGGCGCTGAGAGAGGGCTGGGCGTCGGTCACCTGATGAACCACCGGACGCCTGCGCAATCCCTTCACGATTCCCAATCTAGGCCTCATATCGGCTGGGGGCGAACGGTCATGTAATCGTGGCTTTCCGGGAAGAAGCAGGGGATGACAGATCGAACGTACCGGGTGACCGAGATAGTCGGCACTTCGGGGGAGAGCATCGAGGCCGCCGTTCGCAACGGGATCCGCAGGGCCTCCCGGACCCTGCGCCACCTCGACTGGTTCGAGGTGACCGAGATCAGGGGGAACATCGAGGAGGGGGAGATCGGCCGCTTCCAGGTCGGCATGAAGATCGGATTTCGCCTGGAGGACGACTGAGCCTGTACGTCGGCTGCCCGGTGACACAGACTGCGGGAATGGAAGAGACGCGGGCCGCGAGGGCGAGAAGACCACGCGGCGCGGCGGGGGCGGTGGTACGGGCCGCGCTGGCCGCGGCGGTGATCCTCCCGACCGGCTGCGCCACCCAGGCGGGCGGCGCGCCCACCGTGCCCGCCGCCACCGAGGCCGCCTCGCGAACCACGCCCGCCGCCACCGCGCCACGACCCTCGCCCGACGCCGACGCCGACGCCGACGCCGGGCCGCGAGCCGGGACGGAAGGGGAACCACTGCTGCGCCAGAGCGCCACCGACGTCGCGCGGACGATAGGCAGTCTCCGCAGGATCGACGACCTGCCGCTGTACGAGATGACCTTCCACGGGTCGTACGACCGCGAGGCGCCCCTCGGGGAGGAGGAGCTGGCGGGACGCGCCGACGGCTGGGCCTGCTCCCTGTTCGCCCTCGGCGGCGACCGGCCGCTGTTCGGCCGCAACTTCGACTGGGACCCCAACCCGGCGCTGATCGTGCACGCCGACCCGCCCGACGGCTACGCCTCGGTCTCCGTCGTCGACCTGTTCCACCTGATCGGAGGCTCCGCCCCGCCGGACCTGTCCGCCGCGCCCGCCCGCCGCAGGATGGCCCACGCGGTGCTCGCCCCCTTCGACGGGGTCAACGAGAAGGGCCTGGCGATCGGGATGGCCACCTCGCCCGAGGGCGGGCTGCCCGCCCGCTCTCCCGACCGCCCCGACATCGGCAGCGTGCGCGTCATCAGGATGATGCTCGACAAGGCGGCGACCGTGGACGAGGCGCTGGCGATCATGCGCCGCTACGACGTCGACTTCACGATCGGGCCGCAGGTCCACTACCTCATCGCCGACGCGGCGGGCGGGTCGGCCGTCGTGGAGTACGCCGGGGGCAGGCTCAACGTCATCGACGACCGCGTGCTCACCAACTTCGGCATGACCGGCACGTCCGCCGCCCAGCGCCGGGCCGACCCCCGCTACCGCACGCTCGCCGAGGGGCTGCCCGCCACCGGGGACTGGCGCGACGCGATGGGCCTGCTCCGGCGGGTGGCCCAGACGCACACCCGCTGGTCGGTCGTCTACGACCTCACCGACGCCACCGCCCGCGTGGTGGCGGGCCAGCGCTGGGACACGGTGCACACCATCCCGCTCGTCCAGCGCTGAGCGGACGGAGCGCGCCTTCCCCGGCCACGCCCCGATCCAGCGGACGGCCGGCCCCCGACGGCCCCACCACCGCGGATGGAGGACCTAGCTGGCCTGGCTGACCGTCGACATGTTGAAGTCGGGCACCCGGATCGGAGGCATGATCGCGCGGTTGAAGTAGTCGCTCCACTCGCGCGGCAGGGTCTGCTCCGAGGCGCCGATCTCGCTGAGGCGGCGGAGCAGGTCCACCGGGCTCTCGTTGAAGCGGAAGTTGTTCACCTCGCCCACGACCTCGCCGTTCTCCACCAGGTAGACGCCGTCGCGGGTCAGGCCGGTCAGCAGCAGCGTCTGCGGGTCGACCTCGCGGATGTACCACAGGCAGGTGAGCAGCAGGCCGCGCTCGGTGGAGGCGATCATCTCCTCCAGCGACCGTCCGCCCTCGGGCCCCCGCATGATCAGGTTGTCGACGGCCGGGGTCACCGGCAGGCCGGTCAGCTCGGCCGAGTGCCGGGTCTGCAGCAGGTTGGCCAGCCTGCCGCCGGAGATCCAGTCGGTGGGCGCCAGCGGCAGCCCGTTGTCGAACACCGAGTTCTCCCGGCCGGAGGTGTGCGCCACCACGAACGGCGGGCACTCGATACCCGGCGCCGAGGGGTCGCCGTACAGACGGATCGGCAGCTCGGAGAGGACGTCGCCGACGCGGGTGCCGCCACCGGGCCTGGAGAAGACCGTGCGTCCCTCCAGGGCGTCGCGGGCTCCGGCCGTCCAGTACAGGTAGGTCATCAGGTCGGCCACGGCCGTCGGCGGCAGCAGCGTCTCGTACCGGCCCGCGGGCAGCTCGACGCGGTTCTTCGCCCACTCCAGGCGCCGGGCCAGCGAGGCGTCCAGAGCCGCCACGTCGACGTCCGAGAAATCGCGGGTCGACACGCCGGCCCACGCCGAGCGCCGCATGTCGGAGGACTTGGCGTTGAGCTCCAGGCGGCCGGTGGGCTGGGTGTGCCGCAGCCGGGCGCCGGTCGAGGTGCCCACGAAGGTCGTCGTGACGATGTGCTCGGCGAACCCGTACAGCCTGCGCCCGCCCGCCTCGGCCGTGGCGAAGGCCTCGCCCAGGGCGGGGGCGAAGGCACCGAACACCCCGATCGAGGTCGGCTCGGCGGGGGCGTCCCAGTCGCCGGAGCGGGTGCCCTCCAGCAGCGGCCGGGCGTCCTCGGACGGCCGCGCGTCCTCCGCGGCGTGGTCGGCGGCGGCCACGACGTCGTCGAGCTGGTCGGGGCGGACCGCCGCCCGCGACACCACGCCCACACCGCGGCCCACGATGGAGATCACGGTCAGCTGCGAGGAACGGGACACGCCGTTGGTGGTGAGGGTGTTTCCCGCGAAGCGCAGGTTGGCACTCGACCCCTCGTCCACGATCACGACGTTGTCGTCGGCCGTGGAGAGCTCAAGGACCTTCTCGATCATCTCCTGGGGAGTCATCCCGCTCCTCTCCTGCCGGACCGCGCGGCCGGCGCCTGCTTCCACCCGCTCGCCGTACGTGCTCAACTGCCACTCTCCTGGACGGTGTTGAGGACGCGCACGCCGCGGAAGAGCGCCGACGGGCAGCCGTGGCTGACCGGGGCGACCTGGCCGGGCTGCCCCTTGCCACAGTTGAACGCCCCGCCCAGCACGTACGTCTGCGGCCCGCCGACCGCCGCCATCGAGCGCCAGAAGTCGGTCGTCGTGGCCTGGTAGGCGACGTCGCGCAGCTGCCCGGTGAGCCTGCCGTTCTCGATCGAGTAGAACCGCTCGCCGGTGAATTGAAAATTGTAACGCTGCATGTCGATGGACCAGCTCTTGTCGCCCACCACGTAGATGCCCCGGTCGACGCCGGAGATCAGCTCCTCGGTGGTGGGGCCGTCGGGCGCCGGCCGCAGCGACACGTTGGCCATCCGCTGGATCGGGGTGTGGCCGGGGGAGTCGGCGAAGGCGCAGCCGTTGGAGGCGCCCAGGCCCTTCAGCAGTGCCATCCGCCGGTCGAGCTGGTAACCGACCAGGACGCCGTCGGAGACGATGTCGAACTCCCTGGTCGCCACCCCCTCGTCGTCGTAGCCGATCGTGGACAGGCCGTGCTCGACGGTGCGGTCACCGGTCACGTTCATCACCGGCGAGCCGTACACCAGCGTGCCGAGCTGGTCGAAGGTGGCGAAACTCGTCCCCGCGTACGCCGCCTCGTAGCCGAGGGCGCGGTCGAGCTCGGTGGCGTGCCCGACCGACTCGTGGATCGTCAGCCACAGGTTCGACGGGTCGATCACCAGGTCGTACGGCCCCGCCTCGACAGAGGGCGCCCGAAGCTTCTCCTCCAGCAGCTCGGGGATGCGCGCCAGCTCCTTGGGGAAGTCCCAGCCGGTGCCGGTGAGGTACTCGTACCCCCGGCCGACGGGCGGGGCGAGCGTCCGCATCGAGTCGAAGCGGCCGTCCAGCACCCTCGTCGCCTTCAGCTGGGGATGGACGCGCACCCGCTGCTGCGTGGTGGAGGTCCCGGCCGTGTCGGCGTAGAACTTCTGCTCCTTGACCTGCATCAGCGACGCCTGGACGTGGTCGACCCCGGGATCCCTCAGCAGGGCGCCCGACCAGTCGGCGAGCAGCGCAGCCTTGTCGCGCATCGGCACCTCGAACGGGTCGACCTCGTAGGAGGAGACCCAGGTGACGTCGGAGTGGACCGCCTCGGGCGCCAGCTCGACGGGCTCGCGGTTGACCGCCGCGGAGACGACCGCCACCTCCACCGCCTGCTCGGCGACCCTGACGGCCGCCTCGGGGGTGAGCTCGATGCCTCCGGCGAAGCCCCAGGTGCCGTTCTTGACGACCCGTACGGCGTAACCGAGGGTGTCGGCGTCGATGGAACCTTCCAGCGCGGCGTCGGACAGACGCAGGGTCTCCCCGCGGACGCGCTCCAGCCGGAAGTCGGCGTGCTCGGCGCCCAGGTCCCGGGCGCGCTGCAGGGCCGCGTCCGCCAGCCGGCGCAGAGGCAGGGCGAGGAAGTCGGAGTCGATCTGGCGCATGTCAACGATCCTAGCCCTGCGATCTTGTCCTTCCCGGACAAGAGGGTTACCCCCCGGTAGCCGATACCTTCTGACCATGGCTCGATCTGTTCTCGTAACCGGCGGCAATCGCGGCATCGGCCTCGCGATCGCCCGCGAACTCGCTCAGGCAGGCGACAACGTCGCCGTGACCTACCGTTCCGGCCAGCCTCCCGAGGGCCTGTTCGGCGTGCGCTGCGACGTGACCAGCACGGCCGACGTGGACGCCGCCTTCGCGAAGGTCGAGGCCGAGTACGGCCCGGTCGAGGTGCTCGTCGCCAACGCGGGCATCACCAGGGACACGCTGCTGCCGATGATGAAGGAGGAGACCTTCACCGACGTCATCGACGCCAACCTGACCGGCGCCTACCGGGTCGCCAAGCGCGCCACCCGCGGCATGCTGCGGCTCAAGCGCGGGCGCATCGTGCTGATCTCCTCGGTGGTCGCCATGCTCGGCTCGGCGGGGCAGAGCAACTACGCCGCCTCCAAGGCGGGCATGATCGGCTTCGCCCGGTCGGCCGCCAGGGAGCTTGGCTCGCGCAACATCACCGTCAACGTGGTCGCCCCCGGTTTCGTGGAGACCGACATGACGGCCGAGCTGGACGAGGCGTACCAGGAGCAGATCCGGAAGAACATCCCCCTGGGCCGTTACGCCGCCCCGGAGGAGATAGCGCGCGTGGTCAGGTTCCTGGCCGGCGAGGACGCCGCCTACATCACGGGGGCTGTCATCCCCGTTGACGGCGGCCTTGGAATGGGGCACTGACGTGGGAATTCTCGAAGGCAAGCGGCTTCTCGTCACCGGGGTGCTCACCGACGCCTCCATCGCCTTCTCGGTGGCCAAGCTGGCCCAGGAGGAGGGCGCGCAGATCGTGCTCACCGGATTCGGCCGGCTCAGCCTGGTCGAGCGGATCGCCAAGCGCCTGCCGGAGCCGCCCCCCGTGCTGGAGCTCGACGTCACCAACACCGAGCACCTCGACTCCCTGGCCGACCGGGTCGGTGAGCACCTCGGCGGCCTGGACGGGGTGGTGCACGCCATCGGCTTCGCGCCGCAGACCGCCCTGGGCGGCAACTTCCTGAACACCTCCTGGGAGGACGTGGCGACCGCCGTCCAGGTCTCCACGTACTCGTTCAAGTCGCTCGCGGTGGCCGCGCTCCCGCTCATGAAGGAGGGCGGCGCGATCGTCGGCCTCGACTTCGACGCCACGAAGGCCTGGCCGGTGTACGACTGGATGGGCGTGGCCAAGGCCGGCCTGGAGTCCTGTTCCCGCTACCTGGCCCGCGATCTCGGCAAGCAGGGCATCCGGGTCAACCTCGTCGCCGCGGGCCCGATCAGGACCATGGCCGCCAGGAGCATCCCCGGCTTCGTGGAGTTCGAGGAGAGCTGGCCCGCCAAGGCCCCGATCGGCTGGGACATCAACGACCCGATCCCGGCGGCCAAGGCGTGCGTGGCCCTGCTGTCCGACTGGTTCCCCGCCACGACCGGTGAGATCGTCCACGTCGACGGCGGCGTCCACGCCATCGGAGGCTGAGCGCTTTCCGGCTCGGCGGGCGGTGACCGGCCGGGGTGGTGTCGTCCCGGGGGGCGAAGTCGCGGGCGGGGGGTCCAGCGGGGTTCTCGGCGATCCGCTTCCGGCGGTGTCGTCTCAGAGTTTCAGCGGTGTCGTCTTCGGGTTTCAGCGGTGTCGTCTCCGGGGCGGGCGGCGAGGAGTCGCGGCCCGGCCGCGGAGTGACGACACCGTGGGGCGACGGCGTGAGCCGAGGAGCGTGGCCCGTCGTGGGGTGACGGTTCGACGAGCCGAGGAGCGTGGCCCGGGACGTCGCGGCCAGGGCCCTAGGCCACCCGCTGGTGTCCTGGTGGAACCGGATCGAACGGTATCGACTCCCTGATCTTCCGCCTGCTGTACAGCAGGCGGACCGCGAGGATGGCCGAGATGAGCACCGCCGTGGTGAGCACGGTGCTCGCGGTGTCGGACGACCGGCTGGGCGTCACCGGCCGTTCGCCCGGCATCTGCCGCTGGAGCTCCTGCATCACCGGGGCGGGCCACAGCAGCTCCACCCGGGGCGCCTCGGCGTCGACCACGGGCGACGGCTCGGGGGGCACCGGCTCGCCCACGTCGGTCGTGGGCGTCCTGGTGTCCGGGAGCGACACCTCCGGAAGCGGTCGGCCGGTCGGCACCGGAACCGGGCTCTTGCGCGCGGGAGCGGCACCCTCACGCCGCGAGGGGCTCGCCGAAGGGGTCGCCGACGGGCTGGGACTCGACGGGCTGGGGCTCGGCGGCGCCGTGGGCGAGGCCGCCTCCTCGGGCTCCTCGACGAGGGTGGTCACCGACGAGTCCGCGCACCCGGGGGAGGCCGCCGCGGCCCGGCAGGCGTCGTCGGTGCCCTGGGGCAGGGGCGTCTGCGTATCGCCGGAGGGCTCCCTTTCCCTCCCCTTCACGGCGGGTGGCCTCTTTCGCGACGGGTGCTCGGAAACCGAGGCGACCGGCGCCGGGGTCTCCGGCCGGCCGGGCGTCTCCTCGACGTCGGCGGACGTCTCGGCATCGTTCCCCGCGGAGTCTCCACCGGAGGGCAGCAGGGGGGCGGGGAAGGAAGGGGAGACGGCGTCCCCGAGGCCGTGCACGACGCCGTCCACACCGTTCTCAAGACCGTGCACGACCCGGCAGACCCCGCCGGTCACGGTGCCCAGCAGCCCTCCGTGATCGCAGTCGTCCATCCGCGGGACGGCGCTCGCCTGGGCGGCACCCGCGGGCACGACAGCGACCGCCGGGATCCCGCCCCCCAGCGCCAGCGCCAGAACGCCTGCCGCCATCGCAGTTCGCACTCGTCTCCTTCGCCCCGGGTCGGACATCGGCCATGGCATCTCACCGACATCCGGGTGCCCCCGCCACCTGTTTGACAGTTTTGTGGGGAGGCCCGCTTTTTCCACGGAAAGTTGCCATTCGGTATCGACTAGTGATACGCGAGACGAATTCTCGTTCGGTTTTCGCGGGTGGCGACCCGCACCGGAGCCTCCGCGCCGCGCCGTGCCTCTCCCCGTCCCTCCGTCCGCGCCTCCGCCTCTCCCCGCCCCTTGGTCCGCTAGTCCGCGGACACGTCGTCGAGCGCTTCCCTGATCTCCACGGGGAGCGTCAGGTCCTCGGCCTGGAGCACCCCGGACAGCTGCGCGTGGGTGCGGGCGCCGACGATGGCGGAGGACACCCCCGGCTGGTCGCGTACCCACGACAGGGCCACCGACAGCGGTGAGACGCCGAGCCCCTCGGCGGCGGTCGTCACCGACTCCACGACCCGGCGGCACCGCTCGTCGAGGTAGGGGGTGACGAAGTCGGCGAAGTGCGGGGTCGCGGCCCGGGAGTCCGCGGGGATGCCCGTGCGGTACTTCCCGGTGAGGACTCCACGACCGAGCGGCGACCAGGCGAGCACTCCCGCGCCGACGTGCTCGGCGGCGGGGATCAGCTCGCGCTCGGCCTCCCTGGCCAGGAGCGAGTACTCGACCTGGGCCGCGACGATCGGCACCCTGCCGGGGACCGCCCGCTGCCCCACGGCCGCGGTCGCCAGCTGCCAGCCCGCGTAGTCGCACACCCCGGCGTACGCGGCCCGCCCCGAGGACACGATGGCGTCCACGGCGGCCAGGGTCTCCTCCAGCGGGACGTCGGGATCGAAGGCGTGCAGCTGCCACAGGTCGACCTCGTTGACGCCCAGACGGGTCAGGGAGGCGTCGATCGCGGCGACCAGATGCTTCCTGGAGGCGTCGCGGGGCCTGCGCCCGGCCGGGGTGAGCACGGCCTTGGTGGACAGCACCAGCTCCGAACGCGGCACGGAGTCGCGCAGCAGCCGCCCGAGCAGCCGTTCGGCGTCGCCGCCCGTGTAGACGTCGGCGGTGTCGATGAGCGTGCCGCCGGCCTCGGCGAACATGCGGAGCTGCGCCGCGGCCTCCTCGGCGCCGGTGTCACGTCCCCACGTCATCGTCCCCAGTCCCAGGCGGGACACCGACAGGCCGCTGCGGCCCACATAGCGCTGCTCCATGATCCGGCCAGGTTACCGCCCGGCCACTTAAAAGTAGTGGAGCGAAGGCTGCAAGACTTGCCCGCGTGACGACCTTGTTGCTGGCCAGACACGGCCTTACCCACCTCACCGGTCCGGTCCTCGCGGGCTGGACCCCGGATGTCCACCTCAGTGACGCGGGACGGGCCCAGGCGGAGGCGCTCGCCGCGCGGCTGACCGCCCTGGAGCTGGACGCGATCGTCTCCAGCCCGCTGGAACGCTGCCAGGAGACCGCGCAGGCGGTCGCCGAGGGACGGCGGGAGGCGGAGGTGCTGACCGACGAGCGCTTCGGCGAGTGCCGCTACGGCGAGTGGACGGGCCGCCCGATCGCCGAGCTCGCCAAGGACCCCCTCTGGCCGGTCGTGCAGGCCCACCCGAGCGCGGTGACGTTCCCCGGGGGAGAATCCCTGTCCGCCGTCCAGCACCGCGCCGTGACGGCCGTCAGGGAGTGGAACGAGCGCCTCGGCCCGAAGGCGGTCTACCTCGTCTGCAGCCACGGAGATGTGATCAAGGCCATCGTGGCCGACGCCATGGGGCTCCACCTGGACCAGTTCCAGCGGATAACCGCTGATCCGGCGTCGCTCACCGCCATTCGCTACACCCCCTTGCGTCCCTTCGTGCTCAGGCTCAACGACCTGGGCGGAGATGTAACCGGATTGCGCCTTCAGGAGGGTTCGGACGGCGAGGAGGGGGGAGAAAATCCCACCGGGAGCGATGCCGCAGTCGGCGGCGGATCCGGAACCACGTAAGGTCGGGCTATGCCGGTCTTCGACTACGATCCACCCGAGAGGTTCGTGGCCGGTGCCGTGGGGCAACCGGGATCACGAACCTTCTTCCTGCAGGCGCGGGGCCAGGGCAGGCTGACCACCGTGGCGCTGGAGAAGTTCCAGGTCGCGGCGCTGGCCGATCGCCTCGACGAGCTGCTCGACGAGGTGTTGCGGCGCGGCGAGGGCAGCGTCCCCGTGCCGGCCGTCGCCCCGGCCGCGCTGACGGACAACGCCCCCCTCGACGTGCCGATCAGCGAGGACTTCCGCGTCGGCGTCATGGCCCTGGCCTGGGACTCCGAGGCCGCCCAGGTGATCATTGAGGCCAAGGAGGCCGTCGCCGAGGACGAGGAGTTCGAGCCGTCCCCGCTCGTCGAGCCCACGGTGCTGCGCGTCCACATCAGTCCGGGCGCCGCGCGGGCCTTCACCAAGCGGGCCATGGCGCTCGTCGCCGCCGGCCGCCCGCCCTGCCCGCTCTGCGCCCAGCCTCTCGATGCCGAGGGGCATATTTGTGTGCGGCTCAACGGTTACCGGGGTAGTAGCGCTTCATCTGCTGGAGGAGGCGAATGAGTGCTGAGAGCGAGCCGACGCTGAGTGCGGCGCCGGCCGCGGGGCTGGACGACGAGACCGCGACGCGTCTGCTCCGTGACGGCCAACTGGATGTGGCGGGCCGCCTGGTCGAGGCGACCAACATGACGCTCTACTGTTCGGTCCGGCTCGGCGGGCTCGCGGCGGCCTGCGTGTACAAGCCGGTACGGGGCGAACGCCCCCTCTGGGACTTCCCCGACGGCACCCTGGCCGCCCGCGAGGTCGCCGCCTACGAGGTCTCCGCGGCGATCGGCTGGCGGATCGTGCCACCCACCGTCTACCGCGACGGTCCCTTCGGCCCGGGAATGTGCCAGCTCTGGATCGACACCGACCCCGAGACCGACCTGATGGTGCTGATCCGCAGCCGTCAGCCCTCGCTGCGGCGGATGGCCGTCTTCGACGCCGTCGTCAACAACGCCGACCGCAAGGGCGGTCACCTGCTGCCGCTCGCCGACGGCCACGTCTACGGCGTCGACCACGGGGTCTCCTTCGCCGCCGAGGACAAGCTCCGCACCGTGCTCTGGCAGTGGCGCGGCAAGCCCCTGTCCCGCGAGGCCATGAACGTCCTGACCCGCCTTGAGGCCGACCTGGAGCAGGGCCGCCTCGGACGCCGCCTCCGAGAGCTCCTCACCCTCCACGAGGTCGAGGCCACCTGGTCGCGGGTCCGCAGGCTCCTCGACACCGGCCTGCACCCCCTGCCCTCCAAGGACTGGCCCGCCATCCCCTGGCCGCCGATCTGAGGCCCTCGCGCGGTGACGTCTCGCCGCGGGCGCCGGGCACCCCGCGGGGAGGCGGGACCGGTGACCCGGCGGCGCCCGTGACCTCGGCCACGGGGCCCGTGACCTCGACCGTAGCGGTGCCCATGATCTCGGACTCCCCCCGAGGCGGGGCCCCGGTCCGAGCCCGTCCGCCGTGAGGGCGTAGCCTCCGGGCATGTGCACGGTTGTCGTCAGCATCGATCCGAGCGCCGAGATCCCCCTGATCGTGGTCGGGGTGCGCGACGAGTTCACCGATCGCCCCTGGGTCTCCCCGGCCCGGCACTGGCCGGAGAGCCGGCCCGGCCTGATCGGCGGGCGTGATCTCCGGGGAGGCGGCACCTGGCTGGCCGTCGACCCCGAGGCCCGGCGGGTCGGAGCCCTCCTCAACGGGCTCGGCGTGCTCGCCCCGGAGGAGACCCGCCGCTCGCGGGGCGACCTGGCGCTCCTGGCGGCGGCCGGAGGCCGGCCGATGGAGGGTGATCTCGGTCACTACGACCCCTTCCACCTGCTGCGGGCCGATCCAGCCGGGGCCCGCCTGTGGCACTGGGACGGGATCACGCTGGAGCGGGACGACCTTCCCCCGGGAACCCACATGATCGTCAACAGCGGATGGGAGCGCGGTGAGGAGAACGAGCGCGTGGCGTTCTTCCGCCCCCTGTTCGCCAAGGCGGGCCGTCCCTCGGAGCTCGACGGCCCCTGGGAGGAGTGGCGGCAGCTCGCCACCGGGGCGGGGATTCCCTCCGATGACCCGCGCACGATGATCATCCATCACGATCTGCCCGACGGGCGGACCTTCGGTTCAGGGTCGGTCACCCTGCTGGCCCTGGCGCCCGGCGGCGTGCGCTACGACTTCACCGCCGATCCTCGCGATCCGGGCGCCTTCCGCGGGGTCCTCACGGAATGATCCGGTCAGTTTCCGGAGTTGAGGTGAGTGCCCATATGTCCACCACCCCGAGCCAACCGGGGTGGTCTAACTGCTGGATAGGCTGCATTTTATGAGATCGTGGTCTGAGCCGAAGGTTCCTCGGCTTCCCGGTGCCGGTGTCCCGCTGCGGTTGTTCGACACCGCCGCGCGAGAGGTCGGCCCCACAAAGCCGGGCCCCACGGCACGGATGTACGTCTGCGGCATCACGCCCTACGACGCCACCCATCTGGGCCACGCCAACACCTACCTCGCCTTCGACCTGGTCAACCGGGTCTGGCGCGACGCCGGTCACGAGGTGCACTTCACCCAGAACGCCACGGACGTCGACGACCCCCTGCTGGAGCGCGCGGGGCAGACCGGCATCGACTGGCGTGACCTGGCCGAGCGTGAGATCGAGCTGTTCCGGACCGACATGGAGGCGCTGCGCATCCTCCCGCCGCGCGACTACGTCGCCGTGACCGAGGTGATCGACCAGGTCGCCGACCTGGTCGCGTCGCTGCGTGACAAGGGCGCCACCTACGACCTCGACGGCGACGTCTACTTCGACGTGGCCGCGGCCCCCAAGTTCGGTGCCGTCTCCGGCTACTCGGAGGAGCGCATGCTCGCCCTGTTCGGCGAGCGCGGGGGAGATCCGGACCGGCCGGGCAAGAAGCACCCGCTCGACTGGCTGCTCTGGCGCGCGGAGCGTCCGGGGGAGCCGTCCTGGCCCTCGCCGTTCGGCCTGGGCAGGCCCGGCTGGCACATCGAGTGCACCGCGATCGCCCTGGCGAACCTGTCCAGTGGTTTCGACGTCGCCGGCGGCGGTTCCGACCTGATCTTCCCCCACCACGAGTGCGGCGCCCACGAGGGCCACGTGGCCTGTGGGGAGTGGCCCTTCGCCAGGGCGTACGTGCACGCGGGCATGGTCGCCCTGGACGGCGAGAAGATGTCCAAGTCGAAGGGCAACCTGGTCTTCGTCTCCCGCCTGCGCCGGGAGACCGACCCGATGGCCATCCGGCTGGCCCTGCTGGCGCACCACTACCGCTCCGACTGGGAGTGGACCTCCGAGCAGCCGGCCTCGGCGGAGGTGCGGCTGGCCCGCTGGCGCTCGGCCGCGGGGCTGCAGACCGGCCCCGACGCCGGTGTCGTGCTCGAGAGGGTACGCGCCCGGATGGCCGACGACCTGGACGCCCCCGGAGCCCTGGCGGTCGTCGACGACTGGGCCGAGCGGGCCCTGTCCGAGGGGGGCAGCGACCCGGACGCGCCGGTCCTCGTCAGGGAGACCGTGGACGCGCTGCTCGGGGTCGCGCTCTAGGTTTCAGGCGGTGCCGGATGGCGCGTCCGTGCCGAGCATCTCCGGCCGGGTGATGTCGCGCTCGGGGCTTTGGGCGGTGCCGGATGGCATCCATGCCGAACGTCTCCGTCTGACATCTCCGCCCGGGTGACGTCGCGCTCCGGGGTCCGAGACTCCGGGCGGCGCCGGCCCCGGGGTAGGTGCCGCCCGGCCCAGCCCAGCCGCCCGCCCCGCCCAGCCGCCCGGCGCCGTCCGGACGGCCCGGGGCCTGCCTGGTCCGGGACCGCTCAAAACCGTGCCCGGACGGCGCGGGGGAGACACCCGCGCCCGGGAAAGAACTGAGCCCGCACCGCTTGCGCGGTGCGGGCTCAGCCTAAGCCTTTGAGGTCAAGCCAGGTCAGATGACCTCGACCTTGTCGGCCTGGGGGCCCTTCTGGCCCTGCGTGGTGACGAAGCTGACACGCTGGTTCTCCTCCAGGCTGCGGTAGCCGCCGGAGTTGATAGCCGAGTAGTGCACGAAGACATCGGCGGTGCCGTCATCCGGTGCGATGAATCCGAAGCCCTTTTCGGCGTTGAACCACTTAACGGTGCCCTCAGACAAAACTACTTCTCCTCATTGGGAGCCTCACCGAACCACCAGGTCGGCGGCACGGGGCTGCGTTGCGGACCCTACCATGCACCCGCGGAGACCATCCGGAGAAACTGTGTAACGTCCGCTGTCGGCGGACTTCTCATAAGCACTTGAGATGATAAGGCTAAACTGAGAACTACGACTGCAACCATACGACCCTATCCGACGCTTCTGTGATGCGCAAGTCACGAAATCGAGTCGAGGAAGCGCTCCCGATCCTCCTCGGGGAGGTGGTCGACGAAGAGGGTGCCGTCGAGGTGGTCGGCCTCGTGCTGCAGGACGCGGGCGAGCATGCCCAGGGCGCGGACGGTGGCGGGTTTGCCGAACATGTCGCGACCACGGGCGGTGACCATGTAGGAGCGTTCCAGCGGCCACCAGCGGCCGGGCGCGGACAGGCAGGCCTCGTCGGCCACGATCTTCCGCTCGGACAGCTCCAGGCGCGGGTTGACCAGGTGGCCGGACTTGCCGTCCAGCTCGTAGACGACCACCCTGAGGGGGACGCCGATCTGCGGGGCGGCGAGTCCCGCGCGGCCCGCGCCGGCGCGCATCGTGGCCTGGAGCGACTTGACCAGGCCGCGCAGCGCGCGGTCGAAGGTGGTCACCGGCTCGGACACCGTGCGGAGCACGGGATCGGTGAACGGTCGGATGGGCTGGACAGCCACGCACACTCCCCGAAGCGAACGAACTGAATACCGAAGACGCTTCCCGTTGTCGCTCCGGCTCAACCGTTACCCCGTCGCCCTTTGCGTTTCCGGAATGTTGCGAGTGTGCGACCTGTGCATTGCGTATTTCCATGGTTAGTCACACGTAACCGGCGCACCATCACAGATAGTAAATGTGCGTAATGCCGTTCTCTTAGGTTTCGGGATCGTAGCCCCCGAAACCGCAGGAGGAACGATGGCCAAGCCCTGGATCAGCGACTGGCGGCCCGACGACCCCGACTTCTGGCAAGGACAGGGCAGGAAGGTGGCCCGCAGGAACCTGGTCTTCTCCATCTTCGCCGAGCACCTCGGATTCACGCTGTGGACCGTGTGGAGCATCGTGGCCGTGCAACTCGGCTCCTACGAGTTCTCCACCGACCAGCTCTTCTGGATGGTCGCCCTGCCCAACCTGGTCGGCTCGGCGCTGCGCATCCCGTACACCTTCGCCCCGGCCAGGTTCGGCGGCCGGAACTTCACCGTGGTCAGTGCCCTGCTGCTGCTCGTGCCCGCGGTGCTGCTGGCCATCGCGGTCGGTGATCCCGGCACCCCCTACTGGGTGTTCCTGGTCATCGCGGCCACGGCGGGTCTGGGCGGCGGCAACTTCGCCTCCAGCATGGCCAACATCACCTACTTCTACCCCCAGGACAGGCAGGGGTCGGCGCTCGGGCTCAACGCCGCGGGCGGCAACATCGGGGTCAGCTCGGTGCAGCTCGTCATGCCCCTGGTGATCGGGGCGTTCGGCCTGGCCGCCGCGGGACTGTTCTGGATCCCGTTCATCCTGGCCGCGGCGATCGGCGCCTACTTCTTCATGGACAACCTGACCTCCGCCAAGGCCAGTCCCGCGGACCAGCTGAAGGTCGCCGGCCGGGCCCAGACCTGGATCATGTCGGTCCTGTACATCGGCACCTTCGGCTCCTTCATCGGCTACTCCACGGCGTTCCCGCTGCTCATCAAGAGCCAGTTCCCCGAGCAGGCCTCCCTGGTGGGGCTGGCCTTCATCGGCCCGCTGCTCGGCTCGCTGATCCGCCCGATCGGGGGCTGGCTGTCGGACCGGCTCGGCGGGGCGCGGGTGACGCTCGTCAACTTCGCCGCGATGGCGGGCGCGGCGGCGCTGGTCTGGCAGGGTCTGTCCCAGCACGCTTTCGCGCTGTTCTTCTGCGCCTACATGCTCCTGGTCGCCACCACCGGCATCGGCAACGGCTCGACCTACCGGATGATCCCGGCGATCTTCCGGGCCAAGGCCGTGGCGGGCGTCGCCCCGGGTACGCAGGCCCACGAGGCCGCCGCGGCCATCGGGAAGCGGGACGCCTCCGCCGCGATCGGGATCATCTCCGCGATCGGCGCCTTCGGTGGATTCTTCATCAACCGTGGATTCGGCAGCTCCATCGCCGCGACCGGGGGAGCGGGCGCCGCGCTGGCCTCCTTCGCCGCCTTCTACCTGGTGTGCGCGGTCATCACCTGGGGCTGCTACCTGCGTACCGCGGGATCCGTGCCGAGTCTGGCGGCGGCCCGCGTGTGACCGCCGGCGCGCCAGGTACCCGTTCTGCTCACATCCGGCACCGGCCCGGCCGATGGACAACTCACATCGGCCTCATCGCGAATGTGAACGCGGTTAGCGGCTTGTAGCACATCGGTAACAGAGGAGACCTCGCGGTGAAACCGCCTGAAAGCACCATCGGATCCATGCCGGTCTCACTTCACCCCCAGACGCCTGTGAAGGCTGGGACGGCGACGCGCCATCCGCACCGCGCTCCGCGGCACGGCGTGAACGCCGCGACGGGCGAGACCATCACCATCACGTCGCGTCACGGCGGCCCCGCCGCGCGGGAGACGGCCGGCGTCGTGCCGCCCACCGCCCGGTGGGCCGGGAGGAGCGGCACCACGACCGATCCAGGGTGGGCGCCGCTCCGCCGCCGAGCGGTCGCTCCGCCGTCAGGGGGGCGGAGCGGCCCCGAGACCCTCAGGAGACCCGCCGAGCGGTCGCGTGGGACGGGGAGGACGCCGGATTCCGGCGGCAGGGCGCGCGAGGACGTCGCCGACCGGCTCGGCGACCGGGAAGGGGGCCCGGCGTGAGCGCCGAGGGACCGGCCGCGCGCCGGACGGGCGGCGAGGCCGGGGCGGACGTGGACCGGGTGAACGGAGCGCCCCGCGAGGGGCGGGCGGACGACAGCGGAGCGGACGGGAAAAGGAGCGCGACCATGTCACGGCTCGTCGTGGTGGGACACGGACCGACATCGCACCGGCTGGTCGAGGCGCTGGTCGCGAAGGGCTTCGCGGGCGGCATCACGGTGCTGGGGGAGGAGCCCCGGCCGGCGTACGACCGGGTGGCGCTCACCTCCTACCTGGCGGGCAGGAGCATCGAGGACCTCACCTATCCGACGCCGGACGGGGTCGTGCTGCGGCTGTCGTCCAGGGTCGTGAGCATCGACAGGCGGGCGCGTGAGGTCACCACCGCGGACGGCCACCGCGAGCCGTACGACGTGCTGGTGCTGGCCACCGGCTCCAGCCCGTTCGTGCCGCCGGTGCCCGGCAGGGAGCTGGACGGCTGCTTCGTCTACCGCACGATCGACGACCTCGACGCGATCAGGGAGGCCGCCTCGGGCGCCACGAGCGGCGTCGTGATCGGCGGCGGCCTGCTGGGCCTGGAGGCCGCCGACGCGCTGCGCGGCCTGGGCCTGGCGACGCACGTGGTGGAGATGGGCGGCTGGCTCATGCCCCGGCAGGTCGACGAGGGCGGCGGCGCCGTCCTGCGCGGCCACGTGGAGGCGCTCGGCCTGAGCGTGCACACCCAGGCGGGGGCCAAGGAGATCGTCGCGGGCCCGGACGGGCGGGTCGCGGGCCTGGTCAAGCCGGACGGCGAGACCGTCGAGGCGCAGATCGTGGTCTTCTCCGCGGGCGTCAGGCCCCGCGACGAGCTGGCCAGGCAGGCGGGCCTGGAGGTCGGCGGGCGCGGCGGGATCGCCGTGGACGACGGGATGCGCACCGGTGATCCGGCGATCTACGCGGTCGGCGAGTGCGCCCTGCACGAGGGCGTGGTCTACGGGCTGGCCGGGCCGTGCTTCACGATGGCAGAGGTCGCCGCCGACCGCATCCTCGGCGGCGAGGCGGTCTTCACCCGCGCGGACCTGTCGACCAAGCTCAAGCTGCTCGGCGTGGAGGTCGCCCAGTTCGGCGCGATGGAGGGCGCGCTGGACGTGACCTTCATGGACCCGGTGGGCGGGGTCTACCAGAAGCTGTTCGTCAGCGACGACGCCCGCACCCTGCTCGGCGGGATCTGCGTCGGCGACGCCACCCCGTACAACACCCTCAAGCCCTTCGTCGGCCGCGACCTGCCGGGCTCGCCGAGCGAGCTGCTGTTCACCGGCGGCCCGGCGAACATGGAGGTCCCCGACGACGCGCAGATCTGCTCCTGCAACAACGTCACCAAGGGGCAGGTGTGCGAGGCCATCGCCGAGCACGGCCTCACCGACGTCCCCGGCATCAAGGCGTGCACCCGTGCGGGCACCACCTGCGGCAGCTGCGTCCCGACGCTCAAGCGGATTCTTGTCTCCTCGGGCGTCGAGGTCTCCAAGGCCCTGTGCGAGCACTTCGCGTACAGCAGGGCGGAGCTGTTCGACATCGTCCGGGTGCGCGGCATCACGACGTTCTCGTACCTCATCGCCGAGCACGGCACCGGGCGCGGCTGCGACGTGTGCAAGCCCGTCGTCGCCTCGATCCTCGCCTCGCTCGGCAACGGCCACATCCTCGACGGCGAGCAGGCCGCCCTGCAGGACACCAACGACCACTTCCTGGCCAACATCCAGCGCAACGGCACCTACTCGGTGGTGCCGCGCGTCCCCGGCGGGGAGATCACCCCGGACGGCCTCATCGTGATCGGCGAGGTGGCCCGCGACTTCGGCCTCTACACCAAGATCACCGGCGGGCAGCGGATCGACCTGTTCGGGGCCCGCGTGGAGCAGCTCCCGCTGATCTGGAAGCGCCTGGTGGACGCGGGCTTCGAGTCCGGGCACGCGTACGGCAAGGCGCTGCGCACGGTGAAGTCCTGCGTGGGCTCGACCTGGTGCCGGTACGGGGTGCAGGACGCCGTCGGCCTGGCCATCGCGCTGGAGCTGCGCTACCGGGGCCTGCGCTCGCCGCACAAGCTGAAGTCGGCCGTCTCCGGCTGCGCCCGCGAGTGCGCCGAGGCCCGCGGCAAGGACTTCGGCGTCATCGCCACCGAGAAGGGCTGGAACCTCTACGTGGGCGGCAACGGCGGCTTCACCCCGCGCCACGCCGACCTGTTCGCCGGCGACCTGAGCACCGAGGAGCTGGTCCGCGTCATCGACCGGTTCCTGATGTTCTACGTCCGCACCGCCGACCGCCTGCAGCGCACCTCCGCCTGGCTGGAGGCCCAGGGCCTGGCCTACGTCAAGGAGGTCGTCCTGGACGACTCCCTGGGGATCTGCGCCGACCTGGAGGCCCAGATGGAGCGGCACGTGGCCGGGTACGCCGACGAGTGGCGTGCCGCGATCGAGGACCCGGAGAAGCTCCGGCGGTTCGTCTCCTTCGTCAACGCCCCCGGGACCCCGGACCCGTCGATCGCCTTCGAGACCGAGCGCGACCAGGTGAAACCGGTCCTGATCCCGCTGGAGGTCGTCCGTTCCTGAGTCGTCCTGATCCGTCCTGATCCGTGTCCCGCCCCGGCCGTACCGGATCGCCGCCGTCGCACCCCGAGGACCCGAGGAGAGGAGACCTTCACCGATGACAGCCCTGAGAGAAGACCTGGAGACGACCCGCTGGACCCCGGTCTGCTCCTACACCGACCTGCTGCCCGAGCGCGGAGCGTGCGCGCTCGTCGGCGACAGGCAGATCGCGCTGTTCCGCGCCTTCGACGGCTCCCTGTTCGCGATCGGCAACCACGATCCGTTCAGCGGCGCCCACGTCCTGTCCCGCGGGATCGTGGGCACCAGGGCCGGCGAGCCCGTGGTGGCCTCCCCCATGCACAAGCAGGTGTTCTCCCTCACGACGGGGGTGTGCCTGGACGACCCCGCGGTGGCCGTGCCGACCTATCCGATCCGCGTCACCGGCGGAACGGTGGAGGTGGGTTCGCCGTGAGCGGGTGCGCCGTGGGGCCGCGGGCGACCGGATACCGAGGAAACATCGAGCGAGGAGTGGTGAACGACAGATGAGCATCGCCGTTCTGGACAGTCCCATCGGCTCTCCCGAGACAGCGCCCGACGCGCTGGCCGGGTTCACGATCGGGGTCACCGCCACCCGGCGGCGCGAGGAGTTCTGCGCGCTGCTGGAACGCAGGGGCGCCAGGGTGGTGCGCGCCCCGGCGATCCGGCTGGTGCCCCTGGCGGAGGACGCCGACCTGCTGGCCGCGACCCGCGCCAGCCTGTCCGCCCCGATCGACGACGTGGTGGTCACCACCGGCGTCGGCTTCCGCGGCTGGATGGCCGCGGCCGAGGGCTGGGGGCTCTCCGTCGACCTCTCCGAGCACCTGACCTCGGCCAGGCTGCTGACCCGCGGGCCCAAGGCGCGCGGCGCGGTCAGGGCGGCGGGCCTCGTCGACCACTGGACCCCGCCCACGGAGTCGTGCGAGGAGGTCAAGCAGCACCTGCTCGCCCAGGACCTGCGCGGGCGCCGCATCGCCGTGCAGCTGCACGGGGAGCCGCTGACCGGTTTCGTGGCCGCGCTGCGCGAGGCGGGCGCGGAGGTCATCGAGGTGCCGGTCTACCGGTGGCTGCCCTACCGCGACGTGTCGCCGCTGCGGCGGCTGGTCAGCCAGGCCATCTCCGGCGGGGTGGACGCGGTGGCCTTCACCAGTGCCCCCGCCGTGCTGGCCATGCTCAACTCCGCCCGCGCGGACGGCCTGGAGGACGCGCTGGTCGCGGCCTTCGCCGGGCCGGTCGTCGCCGCCTGCGTGGGCCCGGTCACCGCGGGGCCGCTGGAGGCGCGCGGGGTGCCCACCGTGCAGCCCGAGCGCTCCCGCCTGGGCACGCTGGCCCGTACCCTCGCCAGGCACCTGCCCGAGCACAGCGTCACCCGCCTGGTCGCGGGCGGCCACCAGCTGGAGATCCGCGGCCACGCCGTCGCGGTGGACGGCGAGCTGAAGCCGCTGCCGCCGGCGCCGATGGCGGTCCTCAAGCGCCTGGCCGACAAGCCGGGACACGTGGTGGCCCGCTCCGACCTGCGGACCGTGCTCCCCGGCGGCCCGTCGCGCGACTCGGCCGAGCACGCGGTGGAGATGGCCATCACCCGCCTGCGCCGCGCCCTCGGCCCCGCGGGGATCGTCGAGACGGTCGTCAAGCGCGGTTACCGCCTGGCCTGCGACCGGGGCGAAGGCCTGTGACGACGCTGGTCCTGGCCGGGCACGGGACGCGCAGCGCGAGGGGGGAGGAGACCCTGGCCGGACTGCGGGACCTGGTGCGCGGGGGCCGCCGGGGAACGCGCGTGGAGCAGGCGTTCCTGGAGATCAGCTCACCTCTGCTGGCCGACGTGCTTCCCGGCCTGCCCGGCCCCGTCGTGGTGGTCCCGCTGCTGCTGGCGGGCGGCTACCACGTCCACATCGACCTGCCCTCCGTGGTGGCCGAGGCCAGGCCGGACGCCGTGGTGGCGGCCCCGCTGGGACCGCACGCGCTGCTCACCTCGGTCCTCGCCAGGCGGCTGTCCACTGCGGGGCTGAGGGCGGCCGACTCGGTGATCCTGGGAGCGGCGGGGTCGTCCGATCCCGCCGCGCTGGCCGACGTGCGGGCGGCGGCCAGGCTGCTGGCGGTCCGGCTCTCCCGCCCGGTCACCGCGGCCTTCGCCGCGACGGGCGCCCCGTCGATCGCCGAGGCCCTGGACCGGCTGCGCTCGGGACCGGCGCCGCGGATCGCGCTGGCCTCCTACCTGCTGGCCCCCGGCTTCTTCCAGGACCGCCTGGAGGCGTCCGGCGCCGACCTGGTCGCCGCTCCCCTGGGGGTGGACGCCGACCTGGCCGCGCTGGTGTGGGCCCGGTTCGACCAGGCCCGCCTGGCATCGGTGGCCTCGGGGGGCGTCCGGGCCCGCCTGGCGTCCGCGGCGGCGGGTGCCGACCGGGCGCGCCCGGCCCCGCCGGGGTCCGAGCGTCCGGGGCCCGGCGGGGTCCGCCTGGCGCCGGTGGTCCCGGGAGGAGATCAGGCTCGCTGGGGCTCCAGCCTCAGCTCCCGGACGATTTCCTCGGCGACCTCGTCCCGCGACGGCAGGGAGTCGGAGCCGAGAAGGATCTCGTAGTAGGCGTGGCGGAAGCACCCGGCGAGCAGCAGCCGGGCGCTGGCGACCGGGACGACCTCGGGGGAGAGGCGCCCCGCCCGCTGCTCGGCCGCCAGGTACGCGGTGAGCGGGACGATCTCGGACATCGGGCCGATGTCGCTGTCACGCATCGCCTCGCGGAAGCGGACGGTGACCGAGGGGGAGGTGAAGGCGGGCAGCGCCGCCGACTGGACCTCGCAGTAGTAGTCGATGCCGGCTCGCGTGATGGGCAGCAGGTTCTCGCTCACCCGGCCCTTGCCGACCAGGTACATCAGGTCGTCGAGGATGCGCCGCCAGACCGGGAGCCGGTCCTGCAGCAGGGCCAGGAACATGTCGACGGCGTGTCCGGTAGCGGTGCCCCGAGAGCGCGGTCGTGAGGCGTCGTCGGCCTCCTCGCGTTTCATGAACGCGGCCAGCTCGAGGACGCGGAGCCGTGCCTCCTGCGCGTTCCGGTGCGGGTCGGCGGTCTTGCGGTACGGATCGATATGGGGAGTCGCCATGGTCGCCCTAACGTGCGCAGTCACATGGACAGATGGTCGTAACAGTGATGCGTCGTTCACCGGTGTCCGCGAGGCCGGGTCTTTCCTGGCCGTGCAGTCGCCGACGTCCGGTTTTCCGCTCGGCGCGACCCCGGCGAGTGCGGGGCGTGCCCGATCAGTGCCTGTCGACCCGGGCTCGACCCCGGGCGCAACCTGGGTTCAACCTAGGCGAAAAACAGCGGCCGGTGGTAACCGTACGCCGTGAGTTCAGCCGTCGGAGTCACGGTCGCGGCGGCGAAGATAGCGCTCGAACTCGGCGGCGATGGCGTCGCCGCTCGCCTCGGGCAGCTCGGCGGCGTCCTTGCGCTCCTCAAGCTCCTTGACGTACTCGGCGACCTCGCTGTCCTGGGAGGCCAGCTCGTCGACGCCGTGCTCCCAGGCCCGGGACTCCTCGGCCAGCTCGCCCAGCGGCATCGGGATGTCGAGCAGGTCCTCCATCCGGCTGAGCAGCGCCATGGTGGCCTTCGGGTTGGGCGGCTGGGCCACGTAGTGCGGCACCGAGGCCCACAGCGACACGGCGTGCAGCCCGGCGGCGCCCAGGGAGTGCTGGAGGACGCCGACGATGCCCGTCGGCCCCTCGTAGCGGCTCAGCTCCAGGTTGATCGCCCTGGCCAGGCCCTCGTCGGTCGCCGACCCCACGATCGGCACCGGGCGGGTGTGCGGCGAGTCGTTGAGCAGCGCGCCGAGCAGGACCGCGAGCTCGACCCCCAGCTCACGGCAGACCAGCACGATCTCCTCGCAGAACGCGCGCCAGCGCATGTTGGGCTCGATGCCGCGCAGCAGGACCACGTCGCGGTCGACGCCCGGAGGCCTGGCCACCGACAGCTTGGTGGTCGGCCAGGTGATGGAGCGCGTCAGCCCCTCGCCCATCTCGACGATCGGGCGGGTCACCTGGAAGTCGTAGTATTCCTCCGGGTCCAGGGAGACCAGCGGGGTCGCCTTCCACTCGTCCTCCAGGTGCGCGATCACTCCGCTCGAGGCCTCACCCGCGTCGTTCCACCCCTCGAACGCGGCGATCATCACCGGGTCGACGAGCTCGGGCAGACCTTCGATCTCGATCACGCGCCCCCTCCTTCTCACCTCACGTCCTATCCGGCTAAGCCTATGCGGTGAGGGGGCCTTCACGTCACCTTCCCGGCGCGGTACGGACGATCAGGACGTCGCGGCCCGCGCGGCCGTCACCCGCCGGACGGCGCCGGGCACCGTGACCCGCGCGGGCCGCCGGGCTCCGGCCGCCGGCCGCGGGGAGGCCACCCCCGCGGCCGGGGAACCGCCGGCGCGGACAAAGGCCGATAGGGATGGTGTGATCAGCAACCATTGGTACTTCAGAGAATCGGTGGAATCAATTGGACAAAGGGTTCAATTGCCACCAAGAACAATTAGTGCCCGGACGGATCCCAGTACTCTTGTTCCCATGACAAGCACTCCGTCTTTCCGTGAAGTCCTGGCCGAGCGCGTGATGGTCGCCGACGGGGCCATGGGGACGATGCTTCAGGCCCACGACGTCACCATGGATGACTTCCAGGACCATGAGGGCTGCAATGAAGTGCTCAACGTCACCCGTCCCGACATCGTCCGCGCCGTGCACGAGGCCTACTTCGAGGTGGGGGTCGACTGCGTCGAGACCAACACCTTCGGGGCCAACCTTTCAGCTCTCGGCGAATACGACATCTCCGAGCGCGTCTTCGAGTATTCCGAGGCCGGCGCCCGCGTCGCCCGCGAGGCCGCCGACGCCTACTCCACCCCCGACCGCCCGCGCTTCGTGCTGGGCTCCATCGGCCCCGGCACCAAGCTCCCCACCCTCGGGCACAAGCCGTACGCCGTGCTGCGCGACGCCTACTACGACAACGCCGCCGGCCTGGTCAGCGGTGGCGCCGACGCGCTGATCATCGAGACCTCCCAGGACCTGCTCCAGGTCAAGGCGGCGGTGATCGGCGCCCGCCGGGCGATCGCCGACGCGGGCCGCGACGTGCCGGTCATCGCCCAGGTGACGATCGAGACCAACGGCGCGATGCTGCTGGGCTCGGAGATCGGCGCCGCCCTGACCGCGATCGAGCCGCTCGGCGTCGACGTGATCGGCCTCAACTGCGCGACCGGCCCCGCCGAGATGAGCGAGCACCTGCGCTACCTGGCCCGCCACGCCCGCGTCCGCCTGTCGTGCATGCCCAACGCCGGGCTGCCCGTGCTGACCTCCGACGGCGCCTACTACCCGCTGAGCCCCGAGGAGCTGGCCTCGGCGCACGAGAACTTCACCCGCGACTACGGGCTCTCCCTGGTCGGCGGCTGCTGCGGCACCACCCCCGAGCACCTGCGCCAGGTCGTCGAGCGGG
Source organism: Streptosporangium sp. NBC_01469 (assembly GCF_036227305.1). Classification (NCBI taxonomy): domain Bacteria; kingdom Bacillati; phylum Actinomycetota; class Actinomycetes; order Streptosporangiales; family Streptosporangiaceae; genus Streptosporangium; species Streptosporangium sp. NBC_01469. The sequence continues at coordinate 5,662,265 of NZ_CP109465.1, forward strand.
TCCGCGGGCAGGAGACGGCCCCGCGCCGTCCCCGCCCCGAGGCCGGCGCCTCCTCTCTCTACCAGAGCGTCCCCTTCCGCCAGGACATCTCGTACATGGCCATCGGCGAGCGCACCAACGCCGTCGGCTCCAAGGTGTTCCGCGAGGCGATGCTCGCCCAGGACTGGGAGGAGTGCGTGGAGATCGCGCGGGGGCAGGCCCGCGACGGCGCGCACATGCTCGACCTCTGCGTCGACTACGTGGGCCGCGACGGCGTGGCCGACATGAGGGAGCTGGCGTTCCGCTTCGCCACCGCCTCCACGCTGCCGGTCGTCCTCGACTCCACCGAGCCCGCCGTCCTGGAGGCCGGGCTGCAGATGCTCGGCGGGCGCGCGGTCGTCAACTCGGTCAACTACGAGGAGGGCGACGGCCCGGAGACGCGCTTCCACCGCAACATGACCCTGGTCCGCGAGTACGGCGCCGCCGTGGTGGCCCTCACCATCGACGAGCAGGGCCAGGCCCGCACCGCCGACCTGAAGGTCCAGATCGCGGTCCGCCTCATCGAGGACCTGACGAGCAACTGGGGCATGAACGTCGAGGACATCCTCGTCGACATGCTCACCTTCCCCATCGCCACCGGCCAGGAGGAGACCCGGCGCGACGCGTTGGAGACGATCGAGGCGATCAAGGAGATCAAGCGGCTCCACCCCGGCGTGCAGACGGTCCTGGGCCTGTCCAACGTGTCGTTCGGCCTCAACCCGGCCGCCCGCATCGTGCTCAACTCGGTCTTCCTCAACGAGTGCGTCAACGCGGGCCTGGACGCGGCGATCGTGCACGCCTCCAAGATCCTGCCGATGGCCCGCATCCCCGAGGAGCAGCGCCGGGTCGCCCTGGACATGGTCTACGACCGGCGCAGGGAGGGCTACGACCCGCTGCAGCGGTTCATGGAGCTGTTCGACGGCGTCGACGCCGCCGCGCTCAGGGAGAGCAAGGCCGAGGAGCTCGCCGCGCTGCCGCTGTGGGAGCGGCTCAAGCGCCGCATCGTCGACGGCGAGCGCAAGGGACTGGAGGCCGACCTCGACGAGGGCCTCGCCCAGCGTCCCGCCCTGGAGATCGTCAACGACGTGCTGCTCGACGGGATGAAGACCGTCGGCGAGCTGTTCGGCTCCGGCCAGATGCAGCTGCCGTTCGTGCTCCAGTCGGCCGAGGTGATGAAGACCTCGGTCGCCTACCTGGAGCCGCACATGGAGCGGGTCGAGGGCGAGATCAAGGGCCGCATCGTGCTCGCCACCGTCAAGGGCGACGTGCACGACATCGGCAAGAACCTGGTCGACATCATCCTCTCCAACAACGGCTACGAGGTCGTCAACCTCGGCATCAAGCAGCCGGTGTCGGTCATCCTGGAGGCCGCCGAGGAGAAGAGGGCCGACGTCATCGGCATGTCCGGGCTGCTGGTGAAGTCCACGGTCGTCATGAAGGAGAACCTGGAGGAGATGAACTCCCGGGGCATCTCCGAGAAGTTCCCCGTGCTGCTCGGCGGGGCCGCGCTCACCCGCGCCTACGTCGAGCAGGACCTCGCGGAGCTCTTCCAGGGCCAGGTCCGCTACGCCCGCGACGCCTTCGAGGGACTGCGCCTGATGGACGCCTTCATGGCGGTCAAGCGCGGGGAGAAGGGCGCGAGCCTGCCGCCGCTGCGCGAGCGCCGGGTCAAGAGCGGCGCCACCCTGGTCAGGACCCCGGTGGAGGAGCTGCCCGCCCGCTCCGACGTGGCCGCCGACAACCCGGTGCCGACGGCGCCCTTCCTCGGCGAGCGCGTCATCAAGGGAGTGCCGCTCGCCGAGTACGCCGCCTTCCTGGACGAGCGGGCGACGTTCATGGGTCAGTGGGGCCTCAAGGCCGCGCGCGGCGGCGACGGGCCCTCGTACGAGGAACTGGTCGAGACCGAGGGCCGTCCGCGCCTGCGGATGTGGCTGGAGCGGATGCAGACCGACGGGCTGCTGGAGGCGGCGGTCGTCTACGGCTACTTCCCGTGCGTCAGCGACGGCGACTCGCTGATCATCCTGGACGAGGGGGGCAATGAGCGCACCCGCTTCACCTTCCCGCGCCAGCGCCGCGACCGGCACCTGTGCCTGTCCGACTTCTTCCGCTCCAAGGACTCCGGCGAGGTCGACGTCGTCGCCTTCCAGGTCGCGACGATGGGCAACAGGGTCTCCGAGGCGGCGGCCGAGCTGTTCGCCAAGGACGCCTACCGCGACTACCTGGAGCTGCACGGCCTGTCGGTGCAGCTGACCGAGGCCCTGGCCGAGTACTGGCACGCGCGTGTACGCTCCGAGCTGGGCATCGGCGGGGATGAGTCGCTGGAGGACATGCTCAAGGTCAACGTCGCCGGCTGCCGATACTCCTTCGGCTACCCGGCCTGCCCCAATCTGGAGGACCAGGTCCAGTTGATGGGGCTGCTCGATCCGGCGAGGATCGGCGTCGAGCTGTCGGAGGAGTTCCAGCTCCATCCCGAGCAGTCGACGTCGGCGCTGATCGTCCATCACCCCGAGGCCAACTACTTCAACGTATGACCGGCGTGTGATCGGCCAGGGGGTTCACCGGGGATGGAAGCTGTTCTCTTCGACATGGACGGGCTTCTCGTCGACAGCGAGAAGATCTGGTTTCAGGTCGAGACCGAGGTGATGGAACGGCTCGGCGGCGAATGGGGGGAGGCCCACCAGGAGAACCTGGTGGGCGGTTCCATGCCTGCCACCGTGGCCTACATGCTCCGGATCTCCGGCGGGGGCGCCACCCCCGCCGAGGTGGAGGCCTGGATGCTGGAGGGCATGATCGCCAGGCTCGCCGGCGGGGTGGAGATGATGCCCGGCGCCGCCGAGCTGCTGGCCGAGGTGCGCGGGGCGGGCCTGGCCACCGCCCTGGTCACCTCGTCGGTCCGGCCGATCGCCGAGGCGTGCCTGAAGAGCATCGGCGCGTACAACTTCGACCGCGTGGTCACCGGTGACGACGTCGCGAGGACCAAGCCCGACCCCGAGCCCTACCTGACGGGCGCCCGGCTGCTGGGCGTCGACCCGGCCCGCTGCGTCGCGCTGGAGGACTCCCCGAACGGGGTGACGTCGGCCACCGCCGCGGGCTGCCGGGTGGTGGCGGTGCCGAGCGTGCTGCCGATTCCCGCCGCGCCCGGCCGCCTCGTCGTCGGCTCGCTGCTGGAGGTCGACGTGGCGATCCTGCGCTCGCTGTCCTCCGGTGAGCTGTCCTCCGGTGAGCCGTCCGATGTCGGGGATCGTCCCTGATCTTTCGCGCGGACCGGGCCGTATCCCTTAGGGGGTGATCCCTCCTCAGGAAGGAGGGCCCGTCCCGATTCGACGTGCCAGGATGGATATACGGGTAAGCCGATACGAGGGGCGGTCCGCTATGCCGTACGACCAGATCGCGTGGTTGCCGCTCTGTGCCGGGGTCACCGGCGTGGGGCTGGTGCTGAGTTTCCTGCTGATGCGGCGCCGGGGCGCCGCGGCGGGGTTGCGTGCCGCGGCCTGGTCGCTGCTGCCCGTCGCCGCCTTCCTGACCGGCGCGCTGCCGACCGTGTGGCAGATCGGCACGGCGATCGGCGGGTTCCTCACCGGCCTGGCGTTCAACCCCGTGGTGTGGTCCGGGGTGGCGGTGACCGGGCTCGCCGTGCTGCTCTTCCTGGTCTCCGGCTTCCTGCGCGGACGCCGCCTCAGGGCCGCCGCCTCGGCGTCCGGGGCCTCCCCGGCACCCGTCGCGAGCGCCCCGGCGCGGAGCGGGGCCGTGACGCCGGGAGTGCCGGGCGCGACGGCCGTCACGCAGCCGCTGCCCAAGCGCAAGGCCGCTCCCGCGCCCGTTTCCCAGCCCGCCGCCTCCCGGCCCGCGGCGAAGCCGGCGGCCGATGACGACTTCTCCGATATCGAGGACATCCTCAAGCGTCGCGGGATCGGATGACGCTACGTCACCGCCTCGTTTCAATGTCACGAATCCGAGACAGAAGCGGAACGGCTTCCGGACATTACCTTCAAGATCAAAACGAATGAATTTCGCGTGAATCACAGTTAAGCCACATAGCGCCTCAGAGGACTGGTCAGCGCAGTTCAGCCCATAGATTCTGCGCACGGGACCACGAATACTGGCCCGTAGACTTACGGCGCGCTACCCCGACCCGGGGGACGCGTTGACGGACAACGTCGTCTGGGATCCAGGGGGCCACTGTATGACCGCACCGCTCGACGTCCCTGGCACGGCCATGGAGGCCCAGCCGGAGGCTGTTCTCGAAGGGGTGGGCGGAAAAGCCATCGAAGGCCGTTCTCTCGGCCAGATAGCTTGGTTGCGCCTGAAGCGCGATAAAGCAGCAATTATCGGCGCTTTCGTCGTGGTCTTCCTGACGCTGATCGCGATCTTCGCGGAGCGTCCGTTCGGCGGGATCATCGCCCTGTTCGGCGATTCCCCGAACATTCCCAACAACGACCTCATCGATCCCATGACGAGTGCGCCGCTGGGCGCCTGGGGCGGGATGAGCTTCGAGCACCCGCTCGGCCTGGAGCCGGTCAACGGCCGCGACATCTTCGCCCGGATCATCTCCGGCGCCCAGATCTCGCTGCTGGTCGCCTTCCTGTCCACGCTGCTCTCGGTGGTGCTCGGCTCGCTGCTGGGCGTGCTCGCCGGCTTCTTCGGCGGCTGGGTCGACACCCTCATCAGCCGGGCGATGGACGTCTTCCTCGCCTTCCCCCTGCTGCTGTTCGCGATCGCCATCGTCGGCGCCGTCCCCGACCAGGCCCTCGGGCTGAAGGGCAACGGCCTGCGGATCGCGGTGATCGTGTTCATCATCGGATTCTTCAACTGGCCGTACATCGCGCGCATCGTGCGCGGCCAGACCCTGTCGCTGCGCGAGCGTGAGTTCGTCGACGCGGCCCGCTCCCTGGGCGCGGGCAACCGCTACATCATCTTCCGCGAGATGTTCCCCAACCTCGTGGCGCCGATCCTCGTCTACGCGACCCTGCTGATCCCCACGAACATCCTGTTCGAGGCGGCTCTGTCGTTCCTCGGTGTCGGTGTGAACGAGCCCCAGGCCTCCTGGGGCGGCATGCTCACCAGGGCGGTCGACTACTACCAGACCGCCCCGCTCTTCATGATTGTCCCGGGCCTGGCGATCTTCATCACCGTCATGGCGTTCAACCTGCTGGGCGACGGGCTCCGGGACGCCCTCGACCCGCGAGCCCGGTAGCGAACAAGCGACCGTCCTCTATATCTCCGTCACTCACGACAAGGGGTGTACCACCACGATGAGGAAGATCAACGCCCTGGCGCTCGCCGCGCTGGGTACCGCGCTGACCATGGGACTGGCCGCCTGTGGCGGAACAGCCGGTGGCGGTGGCAACACGTCCTCAGGAAACCAGGGGACCGGTGCCGCAGCCTCCGCGGCCAAGCACAACGACGCCTACACCAAGGTCGTCAACGCCGCCGACACCAAGGGCGGCACCCTCAAGTTCGCCTACTCCGACGAGCCCGACTCGATGGACCCGGGCAACACGTACTACGCGTTCAACTGGAACTTCACCCGGCTGTACGCCCGCCCGCTGATGACCTACGCCCCCGCCGCCGGGGACGCCGGTCTGAAGCTGGTCCCGGACCTGGCCGAGGGCCCCGGCGAGATGGCCGCGGACGGCCTCTCCTGGACGTACAAGATCAAGAAGGGCATCAAGTACGACGACGGCACCGAGGTCAAGGCCACGGACGTCAAGTACGCCATCGCCCGCAGCAACTTCACCGAAGAGCTCACCGACGGTCCGAAGTACTTCGCCCAGTACCTCGACGCCGGTGACTACAAGGGTCCCTACAAGGACAAGAACCTCGACGACTTCAAGGGCATCGAGACCCCCGACGACTACACCGTCGTCTTCAAGCTGAAGGCGCCGTTCGCGGAGTTCGACTTCCTGGTGGCCAACCCGCAGTCCGCCCCGGTGCCGCAGGCCAAGGACACCGGCCTCGACTACGAGAAGACCGTCGCCTCGACCGGCCCCTACAAGATCGAGAGCTACGAGATCGGCAAGCAGTTCAACCTCGTCAAGAACGAGAACTGGGACCCGGCCACCGACACCACCCGCAAGCAGCTGCCCGACCGCATCGAAGTCCAGATGAAGCAGAACGCCGAGGACATCGACAAGCGCCTCATCAGCGGCCAGGTCCACGTCGACCTCGGCGGCACCGGCGTGCAGCCGGCGGCCCGCGCCCAGATCGTCGCGGACGCCAAGCTGAAGGACTCCACGGACAACCCCTTCACGCCGTTCAACCGCTACGCGATGATCTCGACCGCGGTGAAGCCGTTCGACAACATCGACTGCCGCAAGGCCATCCAGTACGCCACCGACAAGACCGCCACCCAGGCGCCCTGGGGCGGCCCGCTCGGCGGCGAGATCGGCACCACCGCGATGACCCCGACCACGGTCGGCTACAAGCAGTTCGACCTGTACCCCAACGGTGCCGACCACAAGGGCGACCTGGCCAAGGCCAAGGAGCACCTGGCGGCCTGCGGCCAGCCGAACGGCTTCGAGACCAACATCGCCGTCCGCGGTGACCGCACCAAGGAGGTCCAGGTCGCCGAGGCCCTCCAGGCCTCCCTCGACCGGGTCGGCATCAAGGCCACCATCAAGAAGTACCCCTCGGGTGACTGGAGCGCGCAGTACGCCGGCAAGCCGGAGTTCGTGCACGCCAACAAGCTGGGCATCATGATCGCCGGCTGGGGCTCCGACTGGCCGTCCGGCTTCGGATTCCTGTCGCAGATCGTCGACGGTCGCTTCATCAAGGACTCCGGCAACTACAACATGATGGAGCTCAACGACAAGTCGGTGAACGAGCTGCTGGACAAGGGCATCCAGACCACCGACGCCGCCGCCCGCAACGAGATCTGGGCCCAGGTCGACCAGAAGGTCATGGAGTCTGCCGCCTTCATGTCCTTCGTCTACGAGAAGACCCTCATCTTCCGTCCGTCGACCCTGACCAACGTGTACGTGCACCCGGCCTACGGCATGTACGACTACACGTGGCTCGGCGTCCAGCAGTAGCCCTTCCCTAGTTAGCCAAAGGCAGGTGAAGGCCTGACGGTGCCCGGGAGCGATCCTCCCGGGCACCCCGGCCGAACGATCGTGGTCGCTTTCATCGTCCGCCGCGTGATCGCCGCCGTGCTGATGCTCGCCATTGTCAGCATGGCCACCTTCGCGATCTTCTTTCTCATCCCGCGTGCTCTGGGACAGACCCCCGAGGGCATGGCGTCGCGTTACGTCGGGCGAGACGCCACCCCTGAGGCGATCCAGGGTGCCGTCAAGCGACTGCACCTGGACGATCCGCTCCTGGTGCAGTACGGCCGGTTCGCGCAGGGCATCGTCGCCGGTCAGGACTACTCGCTCGGCCCGCGCAAGGCCGAGTGCCCGGCACCGTGCTTTGGCTTCTCCTTCAACAACAACCAGCCGGTCTGGCCGACGCTGCTCGACCGGCTCCCCGCGACGATCTCCCTCGCCCTGGGCGCGGCGATCACCTGGGTCGTCGTCGGCGTCAGCGTGGGCGTCATCTCCGCGCTGAAACGCGGCACCGCCATGGACAGGGCGGCCATGACGATCGCGCTGGCGGGAGTGTCGCTCCCCATCTACTTCACCGGCCTGGTGTCGCTGTCGCTGTTCGCGTACACGCTGGGGATCTTCCCCGGCGGCGGCAGCTACACGGCGTTCACCGAGAATCCGATCATGTGGTTCCAGGCGCTCGTGCTGCCCTGGATCACCCTGGCGTTCCTGTACGCCGCCCTGTACGCCCGGCTCACCCGGGCGGGCATGCTGGAGACCATGGGCGAGGACTACATCCGCACCGCCCGCGCCAAGGGTCTCAAGGAGCGGACGGTCGTGACCAAACACGCCCTGCGCGCCACGCTGACCCCGATCCTCACCATCTTCGGCCTGGACCTCGGCCTGCTGCTGGGCGGCGCGGTGCTCACCGAGAGCACCTTCTCCATCCCCGGCATCGGCAAGCTGGTCATCGACGCGATCCGGAGCAACGACCTGCCCGTCGTCCTGGGCGTGACCCTGTTCGCGGCGATCTTCATCGTCCTGGCCAACTTCATCGTGGACGTCCTGTACGCGGTGGTCGACCCGAGGGTGAGGCTCTCATGACGACTCCCGCACCGGAGTCCTTCCTGGAACTGCGCGACCTGCGCATCCACTTCCCGACCGAGGACGGCCTGGTCAAGTCCGTCGACGGCCTGTCGTTCAAGCTCGACCGGGGCAAGACCCTGGGCATCGTGGGCGAGTCGGGCTCCGGCAAGAGCGTGACCAGCCTCGGCATCCTGGGCCTGCACAAGGGCGGCCGCGCCAAGATCTCCGGTGAGATCTGGCTGGACGGCGAGGAGCTCGTCGGCGCGAACGCCGACCACGTGCGGACCCTGCGCGGCAAGAAGATGGCGATGATCTTCCAGGATCCGCTGTCCGCCATGCACCCGTACTACACCGTGGGCGCCCAGATCGTCGAGGCGTACCGGATCCACCACAAGGTGAGCAAGGCCGTCGCCCGCAAGCACGCGATCGACATGCTCGGCCGGGTGGGGATCCCGCAGCCCGACAAGCGGGTCGACGACTACCCCCACCACTTCTCCGGCGGCATGCGCCAGCGCGCGATGATCGCGATGGCGCTCTCCTGCGACCCCGAGCTCCTGATCGCCGACGAGCCCACTACGGCCCTCGACGTGACCGTCCAGGCGCAGATCCTGGACCTGATGCGCGACCTGCAGAGCGAGTTCAATTCCGCGCTGATCGTCATCACCCACGACCTCGGCGTGGTCGCCGAGCTGTCGGACGACATCCTGGTGATGTACGGCGGCAAGTGCGTCGAGTACGGCACGGCCGAGGACACCTTCTACCGGCCCGAGCACCCCTACACGTGGGGTTTGCTGGGCTCGATGCCCCGCCTGGACCGCGAGCCCACCGAGCGGCTGCTCCCGATCAAGGGCTCCCCGCCCTCGCTGATCAACGTGCCGTCCGGCTGCGCCTTCAACCCCCGCTGCGCCTTCGCCGGCCGTACCGAGGGCAAGGCCACCTCGGAGGTGCCGCAGCTGCTGGAGACCGACGGCGGCCACCTGGTCCGCTGCCACATGCCCCGCGCGCAACGGCGGTCCATCTGGGAGAACGAGATCAAGCCGATGATGGAGAGCACGTGAGCGAGCGAGCCGGTCAGCACAGCACGCCCCGGGTTAGGGAGGACGCGTGACCTCGGTCGACGTCGTTGACGACAAGGGCGGCGCGGCCGAGAGGTCCTCCTCCGACGCGCTGCTGTCCGTGCAGGACCTGCAGAAGTACTTCCCGGTGACCAAGGGCCTGCTGCGCAGGCAGGTCGGCGCGGTCAAGGCGGTCGACGGGATCAGCTTCGACGTCCACAAGGGCGAGACGCTCGGCCTGGTCGGCGAGTCGGGCTGCGGCAAGAGCACCACGGGACGGCTGATCACCCGCCTGCTCGAGCCCACCGACGGCAAGGTCGTCTTCGAGGGCCACGACATCACCCACATGTCCCAGGCCAAGATCCGCCCGCTCCGCCGCGACGTGCAGATGATCTTCCAGGACCCCTACTCGTCGCTCAATCCCCGGCACACGGTCGGCGCCATCGTCGGCGCCCCGTACCGCATCCAGGGGATCCAGACCGAGCAGGGCACCAAGAAGGCGGTCCAGGAGATCCTGGAGCTGGTCGGGCTCAACCCCGAGCACTACAACCGCTACCCGCACGAGTTCTCCGGCGGCCAGCGCCAGCGCATCGGCATCGCCCGCACGCTCGCCCTCAAGCCCAAGCTCATCATCGCCGACGAGCCGGTCTCCGCCCTCGACGTGTCGATCCAGGCCCAGGTGGTCAACCTCCTGGAGGACCTGCAGAACGAGCTCGACCTGACCTACGTCATCGTCGCGCACGACCTGTCGGTCATCCGGCACATCAGCGACCGGGTCGCGGTCATGTATCTCGGCAAGATCGTCGAGCTGGCCGACCGCAAGGACCTGTACGAGTCGCCCATGCACCCGTACACCACCGCGCTGATGTCCGCGGTGCCCGTCCCCGACCCGGCCCGGCGCAGGGACCGCGAGCGCATCCGCCTCCAGGGCGACGTGCCCAGCCCGCTCAACCCGCCGCCCGCCTGCCGGTTCCACACCCGGTGCTGGAAGGCCCAGGAGATCTGCAAGACGGTGGAGCCGCCGCTGGAGGCGCTGGCCCCGGGCCACCAGGTCGCCTGCCACTTCCCGGAGAACGCCCCCAAGCAGCCCGCGCAGGCCGTCTCCGGCTGACCGCTCCTCCCCGCCCGTACGGAGGGTTCGTACGGGCGGGCGGGCGAGGGCGAATCAGGGAAGCGCGCCCGGCGTGATCAGGCCGGTCTCGTACGCGAGGACGACGGCCTGGACGCGGTCGCGCAGGCCCAGCTTGGTGAGCACGTTGCCGACGTGGGTCTTGACCGTCGTCTCGCTCACCACCAGCTCGGCGGCGATCTCCGCGTTGGACATGCCCTTGGCGATCAGCCGGAGCACCTCCAGCTCGCGCTCGGTCAGCCGGTCCAGGCGCGCGGGGGTCGACTGCTGGTGCACCGAGGGCAGGTGCGCGCCGAACTTGTCCAGCAGCCGCCTGGTGACGCTCGGCGCGACGATGGCGTCGCCCGCGGCCACCACCCGGATGGCCTGCACCAGATCCTCGGGCGGGACGTCCTTCAGCAGGAACCCGCTGGCCCCGGCGCGCAGCGCCTCCACGATGTACTCGTCGAGGTCGAAGGTCGTCAGCACCAGCACCCGCGGCACGTGCGCGCCCACGGTGGCCTCCCGCACGATCCTGCGGGTCGCCTCGATGCCGTCCACACCCGGCATCCGGATGTCCATCAGCACCACGTCGGGCAGCAGCGCCCGTGACTGGTCCTGCGCCGCCTTGCCGTCTCCCGCCTCACCGACCACGGTGAGATCGGGCTCGGCCTCCAGGATCAGGCGGAAGCCGGTGCGCAGCAGTGGCTGGTCGTCCACCAGCAGCACTCTGATCGTCATCACGCATCCTTGAGGGGGAACCGGGCATTGACCTCGAATCCGCCCCCGGGACGCGGGCCGATCCTCAGAAGTCCACCATAGAGGGCGACGCGCTCGCGAATACCCGCCAATCCGTGCCCGGTCACCTCCTCGTCCGCGTCACGCGCCTTCGGCCCGAGGCCGTCGTCCTCGACCTGGACGGCCAGCCCGCCCGGTTCGTGCCGCACCGTCACCCAGGCCCGCGCCTGCGGCCCCGCGTGCCGCAGGCTGTTGGTCAGGGCCTCCTGGACCAGCCTGTACGCGGCCAGGTCGACACCGGCGGGCAGCATCCCCGCCATCCCCGCCATCCCCGCCATCCTCGCCATCTCCGCCATCTCCGTGACCCCCGTCGTTCCCGACGCCCCCGCTCCCGTCGTTTTGGACGTCGCCGCGGTCCCCCGCTCGTCCTCGATCGACAGCTGCGTCCGCAGCCCCGCCTCGCGCATCTGGTCGACCAGGGCCGGGATCTCACGAACCCCCGGCTGCGGGCTGCGCTCGGCGGGTGTCCCGTCGGTCCTGAGCACGCCCACCATGCTGCGCATCTCCGACATCGCGGTCCGGCCGAGCTCCTCGATCGCCGACAGGGCCTCTCGCGCCCCGTCGGGGTTGCTGGCCAGCACCCGGCGCGCCGCGGCGGCCTGGACGGTCATCACGCTCACGTGGTGGGCGACCACGTCGTGCAGCTCGCGGGCGATGCGGGAGCGCTCCTCGGCCCTGGCCGCCCGGGTGTCGGCCTCCCGGGCGCGTTCCATGCGCCGCGCCCGGTCGCGCAGCTCCGCCTGGTAGGCCCGGCGCAGCCGCACGCTCCGGCCGGCGATCCACAGGGAGGCGGTGAACACGGCCATCAGCAGGTGGCCGCTCCACCCGCCGAGCCCACCGCCCGCCGACGACGACAGGACGTGCCCGGTGAGGGCCAGCGCCGGGGCGCCCAGGCTGAGCGCCAGACCGCGCCGGGCGGCGATCGTGTAGACCAGCACCAGGGTGACGAGCCAGAGCAGGGAGGGGTTGCGTCCCGTCGCGGCCAGCGTGACCTCGGCCAGGCAGACCAGGAAGAGCACCAGGAACGGCCGGTGGCGGCGCAGCGCCACCGACAGGCAGCCCGCCACGATCAGGCCGAGCCCCATCGCGTCGGGCGCCCTCAGGCGGGCGGGGTCGCCGAAGACGTGGGTCACGTGGGCGAAGGGGACCGAGGCGGCGGCCAGCGCTCCACCGAAGATCACGTCGGGAATCAGCGGGTGCCCGAGGAACCACGTCCGCAGGCTGCCGATGGTGTTGCGCACACAATCAATTTAGGCGCCCTTCCACCGCCGCCACCCTGCCAGAGGTGGATATCCCCCTCATCCCCACGAAGGATCCGCCCCGCGAAACACCGCGAGGCCGCGTCAGGGAAGTGGGCCGAGGGGCGTCGTGGAGACGCGCCGGGAAAGCGGGCCGAGGAGCGAGGGAGCCGGGGGCGCGGCCTCACCGCGACGCGCGGCGCCGCCCACCGCGGCCGCTACCGGGAATGCGGGCCGGTGCTCGGGCCTTCAAGCCTGGGGTGAAGGCCCGTGCGGGAGTGCCGTCAGGCCCGAGTGTGCTCCAAGGGAGCACGTCAAAGCTCGTCGGTGGCCGCCCTCGTGATCCTGGCGGGCCGCCGGTTGCTGCGGACGGTGTCGCCGGGCTGCCGCTCGGGGACGGGCGGGGGAGTGCCGCCGAACTCCGGGCACAGGTCCTTGTAGCTGCACCAGCCGCACAGCCTGCTGGGCCTGGAGCGCCACTCGCCCGTCTCCAGCGCGCGCTCGATGGCCTGCCACAGGGCCTGGACCTTGCGCTCGGTGGCGAGCAGGTCGGCCTCGTCGGGGGTGTAGCGCAGGACCTCGCCGCCGCCCCCGAGGTACATCAGCTGGAGCATGCGGGGCACCGAGCCGCGCAACCGCCACAGGACCAGCGCGTAGAACTTCATCTGGAACAGCGCCTTGGCCTCGAAGGCGGGACCGGGGGCGCTGCCGGTCTTGTAGTCGACGACGCGGACCTCGCCGGTGGGCGCCACGTCCAGCCGGTCGATGTAGCCCCGCAGCATCAGGCCGCTGCCGAGCACCGCCTCCACGTACAGCTCCCGCTCGGCGGGCTCCAGGCAGGTGGGGTCCTCAAGGGTGAAGTAACGCTCCAGCATGGCGCGGGCCTGGGCGAGCCACTCGGCGCGGTCGTCGTCGCCGGTGAACATGCCGGCGTACGAGGGCTCCTCCTCCTGGAGCCTGCGCCACTGCGGCTCCAGCAGGTCCTGGGCCGCGGAGACCGTGCGCTCGGGGGCGGGCAGGTCGTACAGCCGCTCCAGCACCGAGTGGACCATCGTGCCGCGCACCGCGGCGGGCGACGGCGGCTCGGGAAGCCGGTCGATCACCCGGAAGCGGTAGAGCAGCGGGCACGTCATGAAGTCACCCGCGCGCGACGGCGACAGGGCTCCGACGATCGTGGGCTCGGTCAGCGACATGACCGCACTGTAGGTCACGGTGACGACAGTTTGTGCCCGAGGTGCCTCGTGGCGTCTGCCACGGGCCCGATGGCGCGTACCATCGAGGCCTGAGGGTGGATGGGACGAGGAATGGTGAGCCAGCGGTGAGCAGCGACAGCCCACGCCAGGACAATCCGGGGCTGCGGATGGGCCGGCCGTTCGGCATCCCGATTTACGTCTCGCCGACCTGGTTCATCGTGGCGGCCTTCATCACCTACTCGTTCCAGGGCGTGGTGGCCTCGTGGCTGCCCGACCTGAGCGTCCCGCTCACGTACGTCGTCGCGTTCGTCTTCGCGGTGCTGCTGTACGTCTCGGTGCTCCTGCACGAGCTGGCGCACTGCGTGGTGGCCAGGATGTACGGCCTGCCGGTACGGCGCATCACGCTCTACCTGCTCGGCGGCGTCTCGGAGATCGAGCGCGAGCCGGAGACCCCCGGCAGGGAGTTCATGGTGGCCTTCGCCGGGCCGCTGCTCTCGCTCGGGCTGGCCGGGATCGGCTTCGCCGCCTCCCGGTTCATCGAGCCGGGCACGATCCTCGGCGTCCTGGTCTTCCAGCTCTGGGGGGCCAACCTGATCGTCGGGATCTTCAACCTGCTGCCGGGACTGCCCCTCGACGGCGGGCGCATGCTGCGGGCGGGCGTCTGGAAGATCACCCGCAAGCCCGTCTCCGGCACGATCGCGGCGGCCTGGGCGGGCCGGGTGCTGGCCGTCGCCCTGGTGGCGGTCCCCGTCGGGCTGGCACTGGTGACCGGGCAGTCCCCGGACCTGATGATCATCTGGTCGGTGCTGCTGGCCGCCTTCATCTGGTTCGGCGCCACCCAGGCACTGCGCGGCGCCCGCGTACGGGCCCGCATTCCCGAGGTCAACGCCCGAGCCCTGGCCAGGCGGGCCATCGCGGTGACCGGCGACGTGCCGCTGGCCGAGGCCCTGCGCCGGGCCGCGGAGGCCCAGGCGGGGGCGATGGTGGTGGTCGACCACGACGGCCACCCCACCGGCATCGTCAACGAGGTCGCGGTGGAGGCCACCCCGGAGAGCCGCCGCCCCTGGGTGACGGCGGGTTCGCTGGCGCGCAGCCTGGAGCCGTCGCTGGTGCTCGCCGCCGACCTGGAGGGGGAGCCGCTGATCGACGCCATGCGCGAATCCCCCGCCGGGGAGTATCTCCTGGTGGAGCGCGGTGGCGAGATCTTCGGTGTGCTCGCGACCTCGGACGTGAATCGCGTATTCAGCGGGGTTTAAGCGAACCGCAGGTGGTTCACAGGCGTCTCACTGGATACTCGCCGATGACAGGGGCGACAGGAGCAGATCATGCCTGTTCGTCCCACTCGTCTTCGGCTCTTACCAGGACTAGGGTTTTGGCCAGCGAACGGGCTGGCCATGTAGCTTAAGGGACGTCAATTGGCACCCCCCCAAACACCGGCTCCGGCCGGCGATCTGACGCCGGATCTCCTCGGCACCCCCGAATGGACCGACCAGATGGTCGCGGCCGCGGGCATCCCCATGTACGACATCCCGTTCCTCACGATCGGTGGCGGCATGGGATCCTTCGTGACGCTCGACTATCTGAGGATCTACGGCGTCCCCACCTCGCAGATGCGGGTGGTGTCCAACATCGACCATCCGTGGCAGACCTACGAGTTCCTCACCAGGTGCTCGCAGATCCCCCGAGGGGAGCGGATCCGCTCCGACTCCTCCTCCCGCCCGGACAACCTGTGGGGATTCCCCTCCTACGCCCTGGAAGAGGCGTGGAAGGAGAAGAAGCCGTCATACCTGTGGCAGATCCTCACCGAGCCGCTGCTGAACGACTACTGGACCCCGCGCGCCGGCACCGTCTTCGAGAACCTCGAACGCGAGGCCAAGCGCATCAACTACTGGGACATGCTGGTCAAGGGCCAGGTGCGGATGGTCCGCCGCAGGGCGGGCGGCGGCTACTTCACCGTGGTCACCCCGCCCGACGGCGCGGCGCCGACCAAGCGCATCATCTTCCGCTCGCGCTTCGTGCACGTCGCGATCGGCTACCCGGGCCTGAAGTTCCTGCCCGACCTGCAGGAGTTCCGTACCAAGCACGGTGACTACCAGCACGTCGTCAACGCCTACGAGCCGCACGAGCAGGTCTACGAGTTCCTGAAGACCCGGCCGGGCACCGTGGTCATCCGCGGCGGCGGCATCGTCGCCTCCCGGGTGCTCCAGCGGCTGTTCGACGACCGGGAGCGGCACAACCTGCAGACCCAGATCATCCACATCTTCCGCACGTTCGTCAGCGGCTCCCACGGCCCGCACGTCTGGTCGCGCCGCAAGGGCGGGGACGGCTGGGCCTATCAGGGCTTCAACTACCCCAAGTCGGTGTGGGGCGGCCAGCTCAAGGCGCAGATGCGCAAGCTGGAGGGCGCCGACCGGGCGAAGAAGTACAAGGAGATGGGCGGCACCAACACCCCCTTCAGGCGGCGCTGGCAGGAGCAGATGCGGGCGGGCCGCAGCGGCGGCTACTACCACCCCGTGCAGGGCACCGTCGACCGCGTGGAGCAGAGCCGCGACGGGCGGCTCGTCAGCTACGTGCGCAGCGGCGACGGTATCGTCCGGGAGCCGGTGTCCGACTACATCATCGACTGCACGGGTCTCGAGGCCGACATCGCCGAGCACCGGGTCTTCGCGGACCTGCTCCAGCACGGCGGGGCGTTCCGCAACCCGGTGGGCCGGCTGGAGGTGGAGCGCCACTTCGAGGTGAAGGGGACGGCCAGCGGCGACGGCGCCCTCTACGCGTCGGGATCGGCCACGCTCGGCGGCTACTTCCCCGGCGTCGACACCTTCCTCGGCCTGCAGATCGCGGCCCAGGAGATAGCGGACGACCTGGCGAGGCGTGGATTCGTCAAGAAGATGGGGCCGCTGCGGTCGACCTCGCAGTGGTTCAAGTGGGCCCGCAACTCGTCGGTGTAATCGGTGTAAGGAGTAGTTCCCCGTGGTTCCGACCCTGCTGGGCCGTATTCAGACGCGCCTCCTCATGCTCGCCACCGTCGGCGTGGTCATCACCCTGCTGATCGTGCCGCTGCTCCCCGGTTCCGGGCCGCTCTCCGGCCGCTACGCCAACGGCCTCCTGGTCATCGCGGCGGTCGCCGTGCTGGGGGTCGTCTGGGAGCTGATATACCACTTCCTGATGCAGTTCAGATGGGAGAAGGACTGGCCGACCCTCTTCGGCCTGCTGACGCTCGTGCCCGAAGGTCTTGTGCTGTACTTTTTGCTACGGTCCGGTGCAGTTGATTTCATCGATCCGGTCCCGCCGGCCGCCTTCTGGACGCACTTCACCGTCGTCTGGGTATGCATCTGGTTGGTGACGAACGGCCCCATGAGGGTGCCGTTCATCCGGTGGCGTTTCCGGGGAGGGAGAGTTCTGTGACCGACCAGGGCTTCGGGGTGGTGCGTCCGCTTCCGGGCAACGGGCTGGTGGCCCACGAGGGTGGCCTGCTGCTGGTGTGCGACGCGGCCGAGGCCGTCGTTGAGGATCTGCTGAGGGCGATGCGGGAGACCGCGGCCTCCGGCGGCGACGGCCGGGCGCTGGCCCGCCGGGTCGCCCAGATCCTCGCCGTCATGATGGGCGAGCCGGTGGCGTGCGCCGTCGCCGGTCCCGTCGGCGGGGGAGTGGCCGTCCTGGTCAGCGGCCCGGCGTTCGCGTCGGTGACCGGTGCGAACGGCGAGATCCAGCTCGCCGGGCGTGACGCGCTCACCTGGTCCGACCGGTTGGTCCCCGGCCCGGTGACCCGGGTGGAGCTGCGCCTGCCCGACGCGGGGGCCGCGCACCCGCTGTCCCGGCTGGACTCCGGAGTGATCGTCGCGGGCGGGGTCTCGTGCGACCTGACCGAGGCGGGCGCCGCCCCGCGGGCCGTGTCGCGGGCGGAGTCCGCCGCGCCCCAGGGACAGCACGTCCAGCAGGCCGCGCCCCGGATGGAGCCCGCGGTCCCCGCTCCCACCCCGATGCCCGCGCCGCCCGAGCGGCCGGAGCCCCCCGCCTGGTCGGCACCCCCGGAGCCCGCACCGCCCGCGCCCTACCCGATGGGCCCGGCCGAGCCCTACCCGCCGGTCGCCCCGCCGGTGGAGCCGCGGCGCGAGCCGCAGCCGCAGGGGTGGCACTCCGAGCCGGTGCCGCAGGGCCCGCTCTCCTCTCCCGGCCACTCGGGTGCCCATTCCGGAGGTCCCTCCGCCGGGCCCGATCCCGCGGTCGTCCACCACGAGGACATCGACACCGCGATGGCGAGCGGGATGGGCGGAGACCCCGTCGACGTGCGCGACCAGCCGTTCGAGTACGAGCTGCTGACGCCCGGGGGCTCGCAGCCGGGGAACGAGCAACCCCCGGCGGGGCCCGCGGCCGAGCCCGAGGCACGGCCGCTGGTCTACGGGGTCGACTGCAAGAACGACCACTTCAACGACCCCCGTGTGCCCTACTGCGCGGTCTGCGGCATCGCGCTGGTCCAGCGCACCCTCGTCCCGTACAAGGGGCCGCGCCCGCCGCTGGGGGTGCTGCTCCTGGACGACGGCCTGACGCTGCGGCTCGACACCGACTACCTGGTGGGCCGTGACCCCGAGCGTGCTCCCGAGGTGGCCGACGGCTCGGTGCGCCCGGCCAAGGTCACCAGCCCCGACGGCTCGGTCTCCCGCCGCCACCTGCGGGTGGCGCTGGACGGCTGGGACGTCAACCTGGTCGACCTGGGATCGGTCAACGGCACCCAGATCCAGCCGCCCGGCGACCCCAACTTCTACGACATCCCGCCTAACGAGCCGGTCGCGATCCTGCCCGGCACCACCGTGCGGATCGGCGTCTCGCGCACCATGCGCTACGAATCGCACCGCAACCGCTGAGAGGCGCCTCTCGCCTTCCGGGCGGCACGGCCACGGCCGTGCCGCCCGGCGTGCGTTCGGGGCCGCCGGACCGGGGAGGTAGGACCGGCCGGGAGGCGCGGGCGTACGGTCAGGGCCGCGGGAGCGGGGCGCGCAGGGCGGAGACGGCCTCGGTCCAGTCGACCGGGTCGGGGTCCTGCTCGGCGCGGACCAGCAGGTGGGCGCCTTCGGGGGCGTTCGCGGTGTCGGCGGCCACGACCAGCGCGCCCTCGGGGACCGGGCCCGAGGTGGCCTCCACCCCGAGCCTGGCCAGCCGCTGGGCCAGTGCCGAGGCCCGGTTCCCGCCGGTGACGACCAGGGGGCGGCCCCACAGCGTCGCGAGGGTGAGCGCCACGTGGGCGGCCGCGTCGCCCCCCGAGCCGTGGTGCACCGCCACCGGCCCCGGCTCGGAGCCTGACCCGGCCTGCCCGAACACGGACGGCGACACGGACGGCGACTCGGGTATGGGCACGGACTCGGATACGGGCGATGGCACGGCCACGGTCACCACGCGGCAGGTGGCGCCGTCGCGCACACCGGCGTAGCCGGGGACACCGGCGGGCAGCACCAGCAGGTCCGGACGGGCACCGGAGGCCAGTCCGGGCAGCTCGCCCGCCACATCCGCGCTGAACCGGCTCACCACCCTGCTCTCCGAGCCGCGCTCGCGGACCGTGGCGGCCAGCGTCTCCAGCTCGTGGAGGGTCTCGGCCAGCTCGGCCAGCTCCGAGGAGAGGCCGCTGCCGACCTCCAGGCGGCCCGCCGGATAGGGGCGCAGGTGGCCCAGGACCACCTCGGACGAGGACGCCGAGGACGCCGGGGACGCCGGGGACGCCGAGGGCGCTGACAGGGCCAGGGTGGTGGCCAGGCCGACCAGCGGGGCCTGCTCGGCGGGAGGCTCCGGCACGATCACCAGCACCCGGTGGGCGGCGGTCACCCCGAGGGCCGCACGTTCGGCGTCGGCGATGTCGCGGGCCACCCGCCGGTCCGGGTAGAGCCTGCGCACCAGCGGGCCGGTCATCGCGGTCGTGACGAGGGCCATGACCACCATCAGCGAGTACAGCTCGTCGTCGAGCACGCCCTTCTGCAGGCCGACGGTGAGGATGACGATCTCGGTGAGCCCTCGCGTGTTGAGCAGGGCGGCCAGCGTCCAGGACTGCCGGGCGGGCAGCCGCTGCGTCCGGGCGGCGGCGTAGGAGCCGAGCAGCTTGCCGCCGATCGCGACGGCCAGGATCGCGGCGAGCGTGCCGAGGCTGGACAGGTCGAGCTCGCGCAGGTTGACGTTGAGGCCCGCCACCACGAAGAACATCGGCAACAGCAGCAGCACGGCGAGCTGCTCCAGCCGTTCCAGGATCTCGTGGTTGAGCCGCTCCGCTCCCTCGCGGGGCATCACCGTGCCGAACACGAAGGCCCCGAAGATGAAGTGGACGTGCATCCACTCGGTGGCCCAGGCCGATCCGATCAGGCCGATGAGCACCAGCGAGAGCAGTCCGGGCGTCAGCCGCCCGGCCTTCTCGTACGCGGGCACCAGGCGGGCCAGCAGTGGCTTGACCACCAGGAACATCACCAGCGCGTACGGCAGGGCGAGCAGGACCTTCCACTGCCCCTCGGCCTCTCCCGCCCCGGCGATGCCCACCACCACCGCCAGAACGGTCCAGGCGAGCACGTCGATGACGGCCGCCGAGGCCAGGGCGAGGCCGCCGAGCGTGATGCGCTGCATCCCCCGGTCGGTGAGGATCCTGGCCAGCACCGGGAACGCGGTGGCGGCCATCGCCGCGCCCATGAACAGCACGAAGGGCAGCGTCCTGCCGCCGCCCACGTGCTCACCCGCGATGGCCAGCGCGAGCACGCACCCCAGGACGAACGGCACCACCGTCGAGCCGAGCGCCACGGTCACCGCGATCCGGCCCTTGCCCCTGACCAGCTTCTGGTCCAGCTCCAGGCCGACGACGAACATGAACAGCACGAGGCCGACGTTGGCCAGGGCCTGCAGCGGGGGCCGCATCTCGGGTCCGAACAGCTGGTCGCCGATCAGGGGGCCCAGCAGCGTGGGGCCCAGCAGGATGCCCGCCACGATCTCGCCGATGACCGGTGGCTGGCCGAGCCGTCTGGCCAGCGCTCCGAACAGCCGCGCCGCCGCGAGGACGATGACAAGGTCGAGGAGGAGCAGATCCATGTGCAGCACTTGCGAGCACGCTTTCCGTATGTAAAGAAAAGCCCCGAGAATGTCGAGGGCGACGTTACCGTGTGTGGGATGTCGTCGCGAACGTTGCGCAGGCATGGAGGGAGACCGTTGGTGGAAGGCATCGCCGATTACGAGTTCGTCCGGTCACTGGGGGCGGGCAACCACGGCGAGTTCTACTTGGCGAAGAAGCCGGAGCGGTTGCCCGTCGAGGCGGACCTGGTCGCGGTGAAGGTGGTGGGCGGCACCGGGAACGACGCGTTCCGCCGCGCCACGAGGGAGCTGAAGGCGTTCGCCGCGGTGCGCTCTCCGTACCTGGTGCGGCTCTACGACGCCGGCCAGCAGGGCGGGGTGTTCTACTACTCGATGGAGTACCTGCCGGGCGGCTCGCTGGCGCGTCCCGCGGAGCGTCCCTCGCGTGAGCGGGTGCTGCGCTCGATCGCCTGTGTGTCCCACGCGGCGCAGGCGCTGCACGAGGAGGGCATCGTCCACCGCGACATCCGTCCCGGCAACGTGCTGCTCACCGACGACGGCGGCAAGCTCTCGGACCTGGGCCTGTCGCAGGTGCTGATGCCGGGCGCGACGGTGACCGGGATGGGCGACATCGGATCGGTGGAGTTCACCGATCCGGCGCTGCTGCAGGGGGAGACCCCCGCCCCCGCGGGAGACGTGTGGTCGCTGGGCGCGACGCTGCACTGGGCGGTGAGCGGCAACGGCCTCTACGGGGAGCTGCCCACCCACGACCCGCTGCTCACCCTGCGCAAGGTGTACAGCACGACGCCGTCGATCGACCCGGGGCTGGAGCCCGAGCTGTCGGACCTGGTCCAGGCCTGCCTCGGCGACACGGCCAAGCGGCCCACCGCCAGGGGAGTGGCCGACCGGCTCTACTCCCTGCTGGCCTGAGAGCTCCGCCGGCCTGAGAGCTCCGCCGGGCTGAGACGCCCTGTTGGTTCGGGACGCCCTGCCGATCGAGACGCCCTGCCGGTTCGAGACATCCTGCCGACGCCGGGCGGGGAGCCCCGCCGGTGCGGGGTGCCCGACCGCCGGGGTGCCTCACCCGAGGACCGGGCAGGCGGCCTGAGGTCCTCCGGGCCTACGCGCCGGTGGGGCGGAGGCGGTCCAGTTCGGTGTCGAGCATCCGTTCCAGGCGCGCGGCGTCGAGCCTGTCCGGATAGAGCAGGTGGTGCGCGCTCAGCCCGTCGACGAGGGCGAGCAGCCGTTCGGTGACGTCGTCGAGGTCGTCGGCGGTGGCGATCTCCCCGCCGGTGGCCGCCGCGCCGAGCAGGCTGCGTACCAGGTAGCGCAGCTCCTCGGCCTCGGCGCGCTGCGCCTCCAGCATCGCCGGGCTGGTCATGCTGCGGCTCCAGAAGCCCATCTCCAGCCCGCTCTCCCGGGCGCGCTCGTCGTCCAGCGGAAGGTTGTCGAGGAGGAGTTCGCGCAGCGCGGCCAGCCCGGTGAGACCGGCCAGCTTGCCGCGCAGGCGCTCCACGATGCGCCGGTGCGAGGAACGCAGCGCCGACAGCATGATGTCGTCCTTGTCGGCGAAGTAGTGGGTCAGCACGCCGTTGGAGTAACCGGCCTCCCTGGCGATGGCCCGGGTCGTGGCGGCCTCGATGCCCTCGCGCAGGATGATGCGGCGCGCGGCCTCGACGACCTCCTCGCGGCGCTCGCTGTGATTGACGATCTTCGGCACCTCACTCCTTCCCGAACGGGTTCGTTGACATTTTAGTCGGTCGCCCGTCTACTATCCGCTGAAGACATGAGGAGGACTCGATATGACCGTCGTCACCCTCGGTGTGCACATCGTGGACGTGCTCGCCAGACCGGTGGAGTCGATCCCCGACGGGCAGGACACCCACCTGCTGGAGCAGATCCGCGTCACCGCGGCGGGCGCCGCCGCCGCGACCGCCGTCGACCTGGCCGCGCTCGGTGTCCCGGTGGCCTCGGTGGGAGCGATCGGGGACGACGAGCTCGGAGACCTGCTCGTCATGATGATGGAGCGGCGCGGGGTCGACGTGGCCGGGATCGTCCGCAGGCGGGGGGAGCAGACCGCCGCCTCGATCCTGCCGATCCGTCCCGACGGCGGGCGCCCGTCCTTCCACGTTCCCGGCGCCAACCTGGGCCTGTCCACCGCCGACGTCGCCCGCGAGACCGTCCTCGGCGCGCGGGTCGTGCACCTGGGCGGCATGGACGTCACCTGGGGCCTGTACGACCCCGCGTTCTTCGCGCTGCTGGACGAGGCGCGGGCGGCGGGCACGATCGTCACCATGGACCTGCTGTCCAACATGCCGGACCTCATGCGGGGGGTTCGCAGTTTCCTCCCGCACGTCGACTACCTCCTGCCCAACGAGGAGCAGGCGCTGCTGATGAGCGGCGCGGGCGAGGTGGGCGACGTGGAGGAGGCCGCGAGCGCCCTGCTGGCGCAGGGGGCCTCGGCCGTCCTGGTCACGCTCGGCGCGGACGGGAGCCTGATCGCCGACGCGGAGGGCCTCACCCGCGTTCCCGCCCTCGACGTCCCGGTGGTCGACACCACCGGCTGCGGAGACGCCTACTGCGCCGGGTTCATCGCCGGTCTGGTCGACGGCCGCGACGTGGCCGGCGCCGCGCGGCTCGGCACCGCGCTGGCCGCCCGCGTCGCCGGGGGCCTCGGCTCGGACGCGGGCCTGGACGGGGCAGGGGAACTCCGCGACGAGAAGTGACCTCTCCGTCCGAGGTCCCGACCTCGCCCCCGGTTCCGGCCCCGAGGTCGTACGGACGGCGGGAGCGGCCGTGAACCGCCCGAACCCATCCAGACGTGAATCCAGACGTGAAAGGACGACGCATGTCCATTGACGCCAAACTCAGGGAGCGGGCCGCCAAGGTCGTCCCCGGCGGAATGTACGGCCACCTCAACGCGGCCCTGCACGGCCCCGCCTACCCGCAGTTCTTCGTCGGGGCAGAGGGTTGCCGCCAGCGGGACGCCGACGGGCGCGAGTACATCGATCTCATGTGCTCCTGGGGGCCCGTCGTGCTCGGCCACCGCCACCCCGCCGTCGAGGGCGCCGTCGCGGCCCAGCTCGCCGCGGGCGACTGCCTCAACGGCCCGGGTCCCGTCTACGTGGAGCTCGCCGAACTGCTGGTGGAGATCGTCCCGCAGGCCGACTGGGTGATGTTCTCCAAGAACGGCACCGACGCCACCACCCAGGCGCTGATGGTCGCCCGCGCCGCCACCGGCAGGACCAAGGTCCTCATGGCGCACGGCGCCTACCACGGGGCCGACCCGTGGTGCACGCCCAGCCCGGCGGGGACCACCCCCAGCGAGCGCGCGGACCTGGTCGAGTTCACCTACAACGACCTCGCCAGTGTCGAGGCCGCCGCGGCCCGGGTGGAGGGCGACGTCGCCGCGATCATCGTGACGCCGTTCAAGCACGACTCGTTCGAGGACCAGGAGCTCGTCGCCGCGGAGTTCGCCCGGGGGGTGCGGGCCCTGGCCGACCGGATCGGCGCCGCGCTGGTGATCGACGACGTGCGCGGGGGCTGGCGGATCGACCTGGGCGGCTCCTGGGAGCCCCTGGGCGTGCGCCCCGACCTGTACGCCTTCAGCAAGGCGATGGCCAACGGCCACCCGATCGCCGCCGTCACCGGAGTGGACTCCCTGCGCGGGCCCGCCCAGACGCTCTACTCCACCGGCTCCTTCTGGTTCAACGCCGCCCCGATGGCCGCGGCCAAGGCCACGATCGAGACGCTGCGCGCCATCGACGGCATCGCCCTGATGGAGCGCGCGGGCACCCGCCTGCGCGAGGGCCTCGCCGCCCAGGCCGCCTCCCACGGCTTCACGGTCAACCAGACGGGCCCGGCGCAGATCCCGTGGCTCTCCTTCGAGGGCGACGCGACGCTGGACAAGGGCATGTTCTGGGCCGCGGCCTGCCTGGAGGAGGGGGTCTACCTCCACCCGTGGCACAACTGGTTCCTGTCGGCGGCCCACACCGACGCCGACATCGACCGGGCACTCCAGGGCACCGACGCCGCCTACGCCAGGCTCAGGGCCCGCTTCGGCGCCGACTGAGACCCGGCCGGACGCCGGGACCACCGGGACGGCGGCGTACGGCTAGCGCCGGGCGTCGTCCCGCAGGCGAGACCACTGCAGGTCGTCCAGGCGCGTGCCGCCGGGGCCGGGCAGCATCCCGCGCAGCAGTGCCTCCCGGGTGAAGCCCGCGCGCTCCAGCACGCGCTGCGAGGCGACGTTGCCGGGGGAGGTGCCCGCGATGATCCGGGCCAGCGGGGTGTACTCGAAGGCCCAGCCGACCAGCAGGTCCACCGCCCTGGAGGCGAAGCCCCTGCCGCGGAACTCCGGCCGCACGCTGTAGCCCGTCATCGCCTGCCCCAACGGGGGGATCACCCCGCTGAGCTGGATGTCCCCGGCGAACGCGCCCGTCTCGGCGTCCAGGATCGCGACCTCGGCCCCCCTGCCGGCCAGCCAGTTCGCGCCCGCGGTGCGGCACCGCTCCTCGGCCTCCTCGAAGGTGGGGGGCTCGGGCGGGACGCTGTGCTTCACGACGTCGGGCACGTTCTGCAGCGCCAGGTAGTCGGCGGTGTCGGCGGCGGTGAGCCGCCTGAGCCGCACGACCCCGTCGGTCAGCGATCCACCGGGGAACTCCGGCAGGAAGGGCGCCACGCGCTCGCCGGAGTCGCCGCGCAGGCGCGCGAAGCCCACCAGGTCGTGCCGGGTGCCGTCGCGCTGCTCCTCGGCCCCGCGCCGGACGCCCTCGTGCCGGAAACCCGCGGCCAGGGCGACCCGCTGGCTGGCCAGGTTCTCCACGTTGGCGAACAGCTCGACGCGCGCGACCCCGTGGCCGAACCCCCACGCGCTCAGCGCGGCGGTGGCGGCCGTGGCCACCCCGCGGCCCCGCGCCCACGGCGCGACCAGGTAGCCGATCTCGATGCCCCCGCGGGGACGGGCCATGAGGCCGATGTTGCCCAGCCACTCGCCCGTCACCGCGTCCGCGATCGCGAACGGGGCCCCTCCCGTTTGCCACTCCTCCCGGCACCGCTCCATGTACTCGAGCGCGTCGTCCCGGGTGTACGGCACGGGGATGAGGGGGAGGAAGTGGACGATCTCCGGGTCGGAGCAGGCACGGACGATCGCCTCGGCGTCGGTCGGGGCCAGCGGCCTCAGGACGACGGGGCCGGCCGGAATCACATCATGGGGAAACACGCCACAATAGCTACCAGGTGCCGCTTTGAGCGGCGAATCATTTAGCGGATCATCCCGCCCGTCCGCCCCGGCTTCCGTCCCCGAGCGCCCTTCCCCCTCGCGTGATCACGTTCCCGGCGGTCCGAGGACACCGCCGCGCGCCGATAACCTTGCGGTCATGGGTTTTCGCAGGCATGGGCCGTTTCAGGCCGGGGATCAGGTTCAGCTCACCGACCCCAAGAACAAGCGTCACACGGTGACGCTGAAGGAAGACGGCGTGTTCCACACGCACAAGGGCGGGATCCCGCACAGTGAGCTGATCGGCCAGCCCGAGGGCTCGGTGGTGCGTTCGTCCGGCGGCACCCAGTATCTGGCGTTCAGGCACCTTCTCCAGGACTACACGCTGTCCATGCCGCGAGGCGCGGCGGTGATCTATCCCAAGGACTCGGCCCAGATCGTGGCCATGGCCGACATCTTCCCCGGCGCCCGGGTGGTGGAGGCGGGCGTCGGCTCCGGCGCGCTCACCTGCTTCCTGCTGCGCGCCATCGGCTCCGAAGGCACCCTCACCTCGTACGAGCGGCGCCAGGACTTCGCCGAGATCGCCACCAAGAACGTGGAGAAGTTCTACGGCGGCCCGATGAAGCAGTGGCGTCTGGTGGTCGGCGACTTCGTCGACGATCTCGACGAGAGCGACGTCGACCGGATCATCCTGGACATGCTCGCCCCGTGGGAATGTGTGGACGCCGCAGCTCGGGCTCTCACCCCCGGCGGCGTGATCTGCTGTTATGTCGCGACCACAACTCAGCTCTCGCGTACGGTCGAAACTATCCGGGAGCACGGGAGTTTCACCGAGCCCCATGCGTGGGAGACCCTGGTTCGTGACTGGCATGTCGAGGGACTGGCCGTGCGGCCCGACCACAGGATGGTCGGCCACACCGGGTTCCTGGTCACGGCCCGTCGTATGGCCGACGGGGTGACGCCACCACCTCGACGTAGACGTCCGGCGAAGGGGGCACATGGCGAGGAGTCCACGACTTCCACGTCTTCCGCCACATGATGACGATTCGGCCACGACGGCCCGTGAGAGAGTGACACGGGAGCGGACCTTCGTGTTCTTATACATCTAGTACTAAATGCACCAAAAGGGATTAATCATCGCGCACTTAATGTAGTCATATGAACACTGCTCAGCCAGGTAAGGGACAGCCCTTAGATGGGTAGGGTTTTGAGTAGTCGGTCTCGACTGGGAAGGAGGTGACGCCGTGGCAGCTCGCGACGACGCTGAGGCTCGTGCCGCGCAGCGCGAACGGGAGGTCGCCGACCTCACAACACAGGTCTCCTTCCTGCAGGAGGAGATCACCGCGTTGCGTCGGAAGCTGACGGAGTCTCCCCGGCAGGCCAGGATTCTCGAAGAGCGTCTCCATGACGTGCAGGCGAACCTCGCGGCCGTAACCGGCCAGAACGAGCGTCTGGTGGCCACCCTCAAGGAGGCCAGGGACCAGATCGTCGCCTTGAAGGAGGAGGTAGACCGGCTGGCGCAACCGCCGTCCGGGTTCGGCGTGTTCCTCGAAACCAGAGAAGACGGCACGGTGGAGGTCTTCACCGGTGGCCGCAAACTCAGGGTGAACGTGAGTCCCGCGGTGGACGTCGAGTCGCTGAAGCGTGGCCAGGAGGTCATGCTCAACGAGGCGCTCAACGTGGTCGAGGCCCTCGGCTTCGAGGACCTCGGCGAGATCGTGATGCTCAAGGAGCTCCTCGAGGACGGCCAGCGCGCGCTGGTGATCTCGCACGCCGACGAGGAGCGGGTGGTGAAGCTCGCCGAGTCGCTGATGGACCAGCCGATCCGGGCGGGCGACTCCCTGCTGCTCGAACCGCGCTCGGGCTACGTCTACGAGCGCATCCCCAAGTCCGAGGTCGAGGAGCTCGTCCTGGAGGAGGTGCCCGACATCTCCTACGAGGAGATCGGCGGGCTCATGCGGCAGATCGAGCAGATCCGGGACGCCATCGAGCTCCCGTACCTGCACGCCGACCTCTTCCGCGAGCACAAGCTCCGCCCGCCCAAGGGCGTCCTGCTCTACGGGCCGCCCGGCTGCGGCAAGACGCTCATCGCCAAGGCCGTCGCCAACTCCCTGGCCAAGCAGGTCGCGGAGAAGACCGGCCAGTCCGGCAAGAGCTTCTTCCTCAACATCAAGGGCCCCGAGCTTCTCAACAAGTACGTCGGCGAGACCGAGCGGCACATCCGCCTGGTCTTCCAGCGGGCTCGCGAGAAGGCCTCCGAGGGCACCCCGGTGATCGTGTTCTTCGACGAGATGGACTCGATCTTCCGGACCCGAGGCTCGGGCGTCTCCTCCGACGTCGAGAACACCATCGTCCCCCAGCTCCTGTCGGAGATCGACGGCGTCGAGGGCCTGGAGAACGTCATCGTGATCGGCGCCTCCAACCGCGAGGACATGATCGACCCGGCGATCCTGCGGCCCGGCCGCCTGGACGTCAAGATCAAGATCGAGCGGCCGGACGCCGAGGCGGCCAAGGACATCTTCTCCAAGTACCTCATCCCCGAGCTCCCGCTCCACGTCGAGGACCTCTCGGAGCACGGCTCCAACCGCCAGGAGACCATCTCCGGCATGATCCAGCGGGTCGTCGAGCGGATGTACACCGAGAGCGAGGAGAACCGCTTCCTCGAGGTGACCTACGCCAACGGCGACAAGGAGGTCCTGTACTTCAAGGACTTCAACTCCGGCGCGATGATCCAGAACATCGTCGACCGGGGCAAGAAGATGGCGATCAAGCAGTTCCTGGAGACCGGTCAGAAGGGCCTGCGGATCCAGCACCTTCTGGCGGCCTGCGTGGACGAGTTCTCTGAGAACGAGGACCTGCCCAACACCACCAACCCCGACGACTGGGCCCGCATCTCCGGCAAGAAGGGCGAGCGGATCGTCTACATCCGTACCCTCGTGACGGGCAAGCAGGGCACCGAGGCAGGGCGCTCCATCGACACGGTGGCCAACACCGGTCAGTACCTGTAACCACGTGTGACCGGTGGCGCGGCTCCCTCCGGGGGGCCGCGCCACCGGCGTCTTCGCGCCTTTCGAAACCCTGGTCGATTTCTCGCGCGTAATTCGACAGCCGATGACTCTTGTCCTATTTCATCCCTTTTAGTGACTGTGGTCCGTACCTCCTTTCACACCCGTCCCGGAAGTGAACGGAAATAGACAGCCGTCACGGGGAACCTGAATGATCGAGACGCCGTCCAAGTGGCGTGCGTGAACATTCCGGCCCGGCCGCCCGGTGAACGGCACGGGGTCTCGCGAGGCGCTTCGGGGAAGTGGCCGCCTCGCCGAACTCGACCTCCTGCGCTTCTTCGCCGCCATGGCGGTGCTCGCCTTCCACTACTTCATCGCCTTCGCCTCGGTGTGGGGCGACCGCCCGGCCGAGCTGTTCCCGGCGATCTCCACCCTCTCCGGGCTCGGCATCCTCGGCGTCGAGCTGTTCTTCATGATCAGCGGCTTCGTGATCCTGATGAGCATCTGGGGACGCGGGCTGGGGGCGTTCGCCCTCTCCCGGCTGGTGCGGCTCTTTCCCGCCTACTGGGTCAGCGTGGCCGTCACCGCCGCGGTCTACGGGCTGACCGCCGCCACGGCCCTGGACCCCAAGCTGAGCCTCGGCGAGTACGGGATCAACCTCACGATGCTCCAGCGGGCTTTCGGGGTCTACGACGCCAACGGCGTCTACTGGTCGCTCTGGGTGGAGCTCCGCTTCTACGTGCTGATCTCGATCCTGGTGATCGCCGGGGTGACGCTCAACCGCTGCCTGGTCTTCATGGGGGTCTGGCTGCTGGCGGCCGGGTTCTTCGCCGGGAGCGACGAGGCGTGGGTCGAGCTCGTGGTCATGCCCAAGTACGCGGCGTACTTCGTCGGCGGCATGGCGTTCTTCCTGATGACGAGGTTCGGTCCCAGGCTCGTCCTGTGGTGCCTGGCCGGGATCAGCGGCGGCCTGGCCGTCAGCGCGGCGATCGACCGGGTGGCCGGGCGTGTCGAGAACGTCGGCTACGCCGCGATGCCGGTGCCCGAGTGGGCCGTGATCGCCACCGTGATCGGTTTTTACGTGCTCATGGCGATGGTGGCGCTGGGCTGGCTGGGGTGGCTGCGCTGGCGCGGCCTGGTCGTCCTGGGGGCGCTCACCTACCCGCTCTACCTGTTCCACACCCCGGCCGCGGTACTGATCGTCCCCGCCCTGCGGGACGTGCTGCCGCCCGCGCTGACCGCCCTGGTCACCCTGCTGGCCGCGATGGCGTTCTCCTACCTGGTGTACCGGGTGGCCGAGCGCCCGCTTCAGGAGTTCGTCAAATCCAGGAGGCGGAGAAGGGCCGCATCCCCGTCCCCGTCACAGCTCCCCGCGCTCTCCTCGATCCCCCTCGCAACGGGCGAAAAGGCTTCGGTGCCATAACTGTCCGACCACCGGGCATAGTGAAGGGTCTAGGGTCGGGAATAGATACCACGGAGAGAAACAGTCCCTGACGAACAGAGGGTGCGCATGACGGTACGGCGGGTGATGGGCATCGAGACCGAATACGGCATCTCCGTGCCCGGACAGCCGGGGGCCAACGCGATGGTGACCTCCTCTCAGGTCGTGAACGCCTATCTGGCGGCCTCGGCCGCCAGGGCACGGCGCGCGCGATGGGACTTCGAGGAGGAGAACCCGCTGCGGGACGCACGGGGGTTCGACCTCGCGCGGGAGGTGGCCGACCAGAGCCAGCTGACCGACGAGGACCTCGGCCTGGCGAACGTGATCCTCACCAACGGGGCCCGGCTGTACGTGGACCACGCCCATCCCGAATACTCCACACCCGAGTGCACCAATCCTCGGGCGGCGGTGATCTGGGACAAGGCGGGCGAGCGGGTGATGCACGACGCGGCGGTCCGCGCCTCGGCGATGCCGGCCAACGCCCCGATCCAGCTCTACAAGAACAACACCGACAACAAGGGTGCCTCCTACGGCTGCCACGAGAACTACCTCATGCGCCGGGCCACCTCGTTCGCCGACATCGTCAGGCACCTGACGCCGTTCTTCGTCTCCCGGCAGGTCGTCACCGGCGCGGGCAAGGTCGGCATCGGCCAGGACTCCCGGGGCGAGGGCTTCCAGATCAGCCAGCGGGCCGACTTCTTCGAGGTCGAGGTGGGCCTGGAGACGACGCTCAAGCGGCCGATCATCAACACCCGGGACGAGCCCCACGCCGACCCGGAGAAATACCGCCGCCTGCACGTCATCATCGGCGACGCCAACATGTCGGAGATCTCGACCTACCTGAAGCTGGGATCCACCGCGCTCGTCCTGGCCATGATCGAGGACGGTTACTTCACCCGAGACCTCGCCGTGGACAACCCCGTCCAGGCCCTGCGCGCGGTCTCGCACGACCCCACGCTCAAGTACGAGATCTCCATGCGCGACGGCCGCAGGCTGACGGCCGTGCAGCTCCAGATGGAATACCTGGAGCTCGCGCGCAAGTACGCCGAGGAGCGCAGCGTCAACGGCCTGGACGAGCCCACCAAGGACATCCTGGAACGCTGGGAGTCGGTCCTCACCCGCCTGGCGGAGGACCCGATGCAGCTGTCCGGGGAGCTCGACTGGGTGGCCAAGCTGGAGCTCCTGGAGGGCTACCGCACCCGTGACGGCCTTCCCTGGTCGCACCCGCGCCTGCAGCTCGTCGATCTCCAGTACTCCGACATCCGTCCCGACCGGGGGCTCTACAACCGGCTGGTGGCCCGGGGCCGCATGCAGCGCCTGGTCACCGAGGAAGAGGTTCAGCGGGCCATCGAGGTGCCGCCCAACGACACCCGGGCCTACTTCCGCGGCCGCTGCCTGAGCCAGTACAGCGAGTCGGTGGCCGCGGCCTCCTGGGACTCGGTCATCTTCGACATCCCCGGCCGCGAGTCGCTGCAGCGCGTCCCCACCCTTGAGCCGCTGCGCGGTACCAAGGCCCACGTGGGCGAGCTGTTCGACCGCTGCCGTACCGCCGCGGAGCTGGTGACGGCGCTGACCGGCGAGCAGTGACCTTCTGAGAGGGGGGAGGCGGCCCGGCCGGGCCGCCTCCCCCCTCGGTGTACCCGGATCCTTTGAAAGCCGGATCCCGTCAAAGCGGACAGCCGGATTGACGGGGGACGGAGAACCGGGGTACGTTCCGGGTGTTTTGTGGCGGTGCGAGGGAAATCCGGTGAGATTCCGGTGCGGTCGCGCCACTGTAACCGGCCCGCATGGGCCGGGAGCCAGGTCACACTCGGCCGCCACCGACCTACGAAAAGGGACGCGTAAATCCCGGAGGAGGTGGCCGTGAGCCAGATCTCGGCACCGCACGCCCAGCCCATCCCATGGCCCTCGCTCACCCGCTGGCTGCTCGCCGTACCGGTGCTGCTGCTCCTCGCCTACCTGGTCACCTTCGACCAGGGAGCGATCTCCCAGGCGGGAAACTACCTGCACGAACTCATGCACGACGGGCGTCACCTGCTCGGCGTGCCGTGTCACTGAGCCACAGGTGATCACCAAACTCATCGTCCGGGGCCTCGTCGTCGGACTGCTCGCAGGGCTGCTCGCGGCCGTCTTCGCCTACACCGTCGGCGAACCGCGCATCGACCAGGCCATCGCGCTGGAGGAGGCGGCCGCCGCGGCCGCCGCCCCGGCCGAGTCGCACGACGACACCGGGACCGCGGCCCACTCCCACGACGAGGAGGAGGCCCTGGTCAGCAGGGACGGGCAGCGCTTCGGGCTCTTCCTCGCCCTCGGCCTGTACGGCCTGGCGGTCGGGGGCCTGTTCTCCCTCGTCTACGCGGCCGTACGCGGGCGGGCGGGACCCCGCTCGGAACCGGTGCTCGCGGTCACCCTCGCCGCCGCCGCGTTCACCGCAGTCGTCCTCATCCCTTTCGTGAAATATCCCGCCAATCCACCGGCTGTCGGTGATCCGGAGACCATCAACCAGCGCACCGTGCTCTACCTGGTCGCCGTGGTCATCGGGATCCTCGCCGTCGCCGCCGGGGTCGCCACCCACCGCTACGCCTCGCGGAGCGAACCGTGGGTGCGCTGGCTGTCGGCGGGCGCCGCCGTGCTGGTTCCCGTCGTCGCGGCCTGGATCCTCCTGCCGGAGATCTCGGAGGTGCCCCGGGGCTTCCCCGCCGACCTCCTGTGGGACTTCAGGGTCGCCTCCATCGGGACCCAGGTGGTCTTCTGGGCCGGCGTCGGCGCGCTGTTCGCCTTCGCCGCTCGCAGGCGCGGCCCGGTGTGACGACCCCCTCGGGGGTCACCCGCCTGCTCCTGGTCTGCCACGCCTCCACCTCGGCGACGGCGCGGGCCGCGTTCCCGGGCGACGAACCGCTCGACGAACGCGGCCTGCGCCGGGCCGAGGGGATGGCACGGGACCTCGCCCCGGGGCCCGCGGCCTGCCCGGCCGAGCTGCGCTGCGTCCAGACGGCGGCGGCGCTCGGCCTGCGGGCCGAGCACGACCCGCTGCTGGCCGACTGTGACTACGGCCGCTGGAGCGGCATGACGCTCGGTGAGGTCGAGGCCGCGGAACCCGAGGCGCTCGCGTCCTGGCTCGGCGACCCCGGCGCGGCGCCCCACGGCGGGGAACCGGTCACCGCACTCCTCGCCAGGGTGTCCGGCTGGCTCGCCGTCCGCGCCCCCGGCAGGGCCGTCGCGGTCACCCACCCGGCGATCATCCGCGCCGCGGTCGTCCACGCCCTCGGCGCCCCCGCCCAGGCCTTCTGGCGCGTCGACGTCGCGCCACTGGCCCGGGTGACGCTCACCGGGCGCGGCGGGCGCTGGCGGCTCAGCTACTCCCCCTGACGGTTCCACCGACGTGACGGCCCGACGACTTGACGAAGGAGATCCCGAAGGTGCGTGACTCCCGCTATCCCTTCACCGCGATCGTGGGGCTGGAGGACCTGAAACTCGCGCTGATCCTCAACGCGGTCTCCCCCCGTGTCGGGGGAGTGCTGGTCAGGGGGGAGAAGGGCACCGCCAAGTCCACGATCGTGCGGGCGCTGGCCGCGCTCCTGCCGCCCGTCGAGGTGGTGACCGGCTGCCGCTTCTCCTGCGACCCCGCCGCCCCCGACCCCGGCTGCCCCGACGGGCCGCACGAGGCCCGTACGAAACCCGCGGCCAGGCCCGGCGCGCCTCGTTCCTCCGCGACCTGGCCCGAGGCGGCTCGCTCCGGTGCGGTCCCGGCCGATGCGGCTCAGGCCGGTGCGGTCCCGGCCGATGCGGCTCAGGCCGATGCGGTCCCGGCCGAAGTGGTTCCGGCCGAGGTGGCTGAGGCCGGCGTGACCCCGCCCGGTGGCGACCGGGGCGGCGCGGCACGGCCCGCGCGCCTGGTCGAGTTGCCCGTCGGCGCCTCCGAGGACCGCCTCGTCGGCTCCCTCGACATCGAGCGAGCCCTCACCGAGGGCGTGAAATCCTTCGAACCCGGCCTCCTGGCGGGTGCCCACCGGGGCGTCCTGTACGTCGACGAGGTCAACCTTCTCCACGACCACCTGGTGGACCTGCTGCTCGACGCCGCCGCCCTCGGTACCTGCTACGTCGAACGCGAGGGGGTGTCGGTCCGGCACGCCGCCCGGTTCCTGCTGGTCGGGACGATGAACCCCGAGGAGGGGGAGCTGCGCCCGCAGCTGCTCGACCGCTTCGGGCTGACCGTGGAGGTCCGGGCCTCGCGGGAACCGTCCCAGCGGGTGGACGTGGTCCGGCGCCGCCTGGCCTACGAGGCCGACCCCGAGGCTTTCGCCGCCGCCTGGTCGGACGAGGAGCGGGCGCTGGCCGCGCGCATCGCCGAGGCTCGCGCCAGGGTCGCCCAGGTCGTTCTGCCGGACGCGGCACTGCTCAGGATCGCCACCGTCTGCGCGGGGTTCGAGGTGGACGGGCTCCGGGCCGACCTGGTCACCGCCAGTGCGGCGATCGCGCACGCCGCCTGGCAGGGCCGCACCTCCGTCACCGCCGACGACGTACGGGAGGCGGCCAGGCTCGCGCTCCCGCACCGCCGCCGCCGCGACCCCTTCGACGCGCCCGGCCTGGACGAGTCCAGGCTCCAGGATCTCCTGGACCAGATCCCCGACGACCCCGACGACCCCGAGGGGCCGGACGACTCCGGCGGCCCCGGGGGCACCGATCCCGACGCGGGCCCGGACGGCGGCCCGGACGGCCCCGCGCCCGACGGCGGCCCCGAGACCGGGGACGCCACCTCGGACGACCCGGGCCCGGACGGCCCCGGCGGTCACGACGGCCCGGACACCCCCAGGCCCGAGGCCCCGGACGTCCAGGGCGCCCCCGACCCCGGGACGAAGGAGGCCCCGGCCTCCGTCGCGGATCCCCGGGAGTCGCCGGAGACGGCCGGGGGAGTACCGGCCCGCGAGCAGACCTTCGACGCCGACCCCGGGGGCAGGACCAGGCTTTTCACCGTCCCCGGCATCGGCGCCGGAGCCCCGGGGCGCCGGTCGCGCGCCAGGACGCCCCTGGGCCGTACCACGGGGGCCCGGATCCCCGAGGGCCACACCGGCTCCCTCCACCTGCGGGCTACCGTCGGCGCCGCCGCCCCGTACCAGGTCGCGCGGGGCAGGAGCGGGCCCGGACTGCTGCTGCGGCGCGGCGATCTCAGGGAGGCGGTCCGGGAGGGCCGCGAGGGCAACCTGGTGCTGTTCGTCGTGGACGCGAGCGGTTCCATGGCCGCCAGGCAGCGCATGCGCGCGGTCAAGACAGCGGTGCTGGGCCTGCTCCTCGACGCCTACCAGCGCCGGGACAAGGTCGGGCTCGTCACCTTCCGCGGCGCCCGCGCCGACCTGGTCCTGCCGCCCACCTCCTCCGTCGAGGCCGGTGCGGCCCGGCTGCGCGAGCTTCCCACCGGAGGCCGGACCCCGCTGGCCGCCGGCCTGCTGCGGGCCGCCGAGGTGCTGCGGGTCGAGCGCCTGCGCGACCCGTCCAGGCGCCCGCTGGTGGTCCTGGTCACCGACGGGCGGGCCACTTCTGGAACCGTCGAGGAGTCCCACCGCGCGGCGGGACTGCTGGCCGGGGTGGCGGGCGTGGTGGTCGACTGCGAGGGCGGTCACGTGCGCCTCGGCCTCGCCGCCTCCCTGGCGGCGCGGATGGGCGCGGAGACCGTACGCCTCGACGACCTCACCGACCTGGCCGGGATGGTCCGTGAACGGCGCGGCGCCGCGTGACCGCGAAGGGCCGGCCAGGACGGCCAGGACAGCCAGGGCACTGCGCCGTATGACAGCAAGTCGTATGACAGTGAGCCAGATGACAGCGAGTCACATGACAGCGAAGGGAGGGCGACGATGCCGCAGGGCAAACCCGTCAGCGTGCCCGAGGACGGCCTGACCACCAGGCAGCGCCGCACCCGGCCGCTGCTGATCGTCCACACGGGACCGGGCAAGGGCAAGTCCACCGCAGCCTTCGGCCTGGCCCTGCGCGCCTGGAACCAGGGCTGGCCGATCGGGGTCTTCCAGTTCGTCAAGTCCGCCAAGTGGCGCATCGGCGAGGAGCGGGCACTGCGGGTGCTCGGCGACTCCGGTGAGGGCGGGCCGGTCTCCTGGCACAAGATGGGCGAGGGCTGGTCCTGGATCCAGCGTCCCGGCAGCGAGGAGGACCACGCCGCCGACGCCCGCGAGGGCTGGGAGCAGATCAAGCGCGACCTCGCCGCCGAGACGTTCCGCCTGTACGTGCTCGACGAGTTCACGTACCCGATGAAGTGGGGCTGGATCGACGTCGACGAGGTGGTCGAGACCCTGCGCGGGCGCCCCGGCGGCCAGCACGTCGTCGTCACCGGCCGCGACGCCGACCCCCGGCTGCTCGACGCCGCCGACCTCGTCACGGAGATGGGCAAGATCAAGCACCCCATGGACGCCGGGCAGAAGGGTCAGAAGGGCATCGAATGGTAGCCCGGCTGGTCATCGCGGCCCCTGCCTCCGGAGCGGGCAAGACGACCGTGGCGACCGGCCTGATGGCCGCCCTCGCCCGCCGGGGCATGGCCGTCTCCCCGCACAAGGTGGGGCCCGACTACATCGACCCCAGCTACCACGCCATGGCCACCGGCCGTCCCGGACGCAACCTCGACCCCTGGCTGGTGGGGGAGGAACTCGTCGCCCCGCTGTTCCTGCACGGCGCCGCCGGGGCGGACGTCGCGGTCGTGGAGGGCGTGATGGGCCTGTACGACGGCGCGGGCTCCACCGAGTTCGCCTCCACCGCGCACGTCGCCAGGCTGCTCGGAGCCCCGGTGGTCCTGGTCGTGGACGCCGCCAAGCAGAGCCGCTCCGTGGCGGCGCTGGTGCACGGGTTCGCCTCCTACGACACCCGGATCAGGCTCGGCGGGGTGATCCTCAACCGGATCGGCTCCGAGCGGCACGAGGCCATCTGCCGCGAGGCGCTCGCCGAGAGCGGTGTCCCCGTGCTCGGTGCGATCCGCCGCAGCGACGCCGTCGCCACCCCCTCCAGGCACCTGGGCCTGGTCCCCGTCGCCGAGCGCCGCACCCAGGCCGTCAGGGCCATGGACGCCGTCGCGGACCTGGTCGCCGCCTCCTGCGACCTGGAGGAAATCCTGCGCCTCGCCCGTACCGCGCCGCCGCTGCCCGCGGTCCCGTGGACCCCCGGGCCGCCCGCCGCCCCCGTCACGAGGATCGCGGTCGCCGGAGGGCAGGCCTTCACCTTCGGCTACACCGAGCAGGCCGAACTGCTGGCGGCGGCGGGGGCCGAGGTCGTCCCCTTCGACCCGCTCGTCGACGAGACCCTCCCCGAGGGGGCTCGCGGGATCGTCCTCGGGGGAGGCTTCCCCGAGGTCTACGCGGCCGAGCTGTCGGCCAACGAGCCGTTGCGCGATCAGGTCGCCGCGTTCGACGGGCCGATCTCGGCCGAGTGCGCGGGCCTGCTGTATCTGGCCAGGAGGCTGGACGGCAGGCCGATGTGCGGGGTCCTCGACATCGAGGCCAGGATGACCGGAACCCTCACCCTCGGCTATCGGGACGCGGTGGCCGTCCGCGACTCGCCGCTCACCAGGGACGGAGAGCGCTACCGGGGCCACGAGTTCCACCGCACCGCGGTCGAGCCGGCCCCCGACCGGCCGCTGTTCCGCTGGCGTGGCGGTGCCGACGGGTTCGCCGACGGCCGGGTCACCGCCTCCTACCTGCACCTGCACTGGGCCGGTAGTCCCCGGCTGGCCTCCAGGTTCGTCGAGGCCTGCCGCCGCGTCCCGGCCGTCTGACGTCCTCGCGGTTCGAGCCTGTCCAAGCTTGTTCGAACGGGCTCCGAGGCGGGGAGTCCGGTGTCCGGCTTTTCCATTCGGCCTAATTCTGACCGTTTGTCCATTTGTTTGGAGATCCAGAGAAACGCGCCCCGCCCGGCCGTCGCGGAACGGCCCGGTCCTGCGCGGCGAAAGAAGGGACGAAAGGCGCTTTTTTCCTCGTCCTGAATGTCCGGTGAAAGGCCGCGCGAGGTCCCGGAGGTCCTAGGCGAAGGCGTCCGGCGGCAGGCGGGCCGCGGGCAGCCGCGGTGGTGCCAGGGCCACCCCCTCCGTGTGGAGGATCGCCGACAGCATGCGGCCGGCCTGCCCCATGCTGATGCGGGCCGCCGGGTCGCGCTGGAGCAGTCCCTCCAGGACGGGCCACAGCACTCCCGCCAGCGTCGCCGGATCCGCCTGCCCGCCGCCCGAGGGGTCGCGCGGCGCCGGCGTACGGGAGGTGGGACGCGGGGGCCGGCCCTCCACCGCGAAGTACAGGCTCGCCCCGAACGACCACAGGTCGCCCGCCGGGGTCGGCGGCCCGCCCCGCAGCCGCTCCGGCGCGACGAAGGCGGGAACGTGGGCGAGCGGCACGGTCGTGGAGTCACCCGGATCGCCGTGCAGCGCCGCGATGCCGAAGTCGGCCAGCACCACCCGGTCGCCGGTCAGCAGGATGTTGCGCGGGTTGATGTCCCGGTGCAGGACGCCCGCCCCGTGCGCGTGGCGCAGCCCGCCCAGCAGCTGGAAGCCGATCCACGCCGCCCAGTGGATCGGCAGGTGGCCCAGGTGCCGTACGGTCTCCTTGAGCGTGAGGGCCTCCAGCAGCTCCATCACGATCCAGAGCCGCCCGTCCTCCTCGAGCAGGTCGTGCACCGAGATCACCGCCGGGTGGTTCAGCCTCCCGGCCGAGCGCGCCTCGCGCAGGGCCCGCCGCCGCGCGTCGTGCATGTCCCCCCCGTCCTCACTGAACCGGGGCTGGATCTCCTTGATCGCCACATTCCGCCTGAGCAGGGAGTCGTGGGCCCGCCACACCGTGCCCACGCCGTCCCGCCCGATCTGCGAGGTCAAGTGATAGCGATCACCTAGTAAGCGTGCCTTTCCCGCATCTGTTCCCATGAATCACCTGCTGCACATAGAAGCCGGGCCCCTCAGCTGATTCATATTTCCACCTGGGACGGTGCACTATGTGATTACCTATGGTGATTCTCTGTAACGATTTAGACGCACGAGCACGATGGAATTTTATTCCGTGTCCGTAAATCCTGATTACGGAATCAGGAAAGCTGCCCTGGGGCCGGCGACCGCGCTTCGGAAACGCCCGTGGACGGCCTCAGGCCGCGCTGAAGCAGCGCACGTCCTCGAGCATCTTCGAGGTCCGCTCGGCACTCAGCCGCGCCCGGGGATCCTTGCGCAGCAGCCCCCGCAGCACCGGCTCCAGGGCGCCCGCCCGCTTCGGCGCGCGCGGCGGTTCGCGCAGCGCCGCCACCAGCGCCGCCATCGAGTTCACCGTACGGAACGGGGTCCTGCCCTCCACCGCCATGTACAGCGTCGCGCCGAACGACCACATGTCCGCCTCGCGGGTGCCGCCCCTGCCCTGCAGCGCCTCCGGCGCGATGAACGCCGGGGTGCCCCGTGTCGAGGTCGTCGCCGCGCCCTCCGGCGCGGCGAAGCCGAAGTCGGCCAGCACCACCCGGTCGCCGGTCAGCATGATGTTGGCGGGCTTGATGTCACGGTGGATCACCCCGCCGTCGTGCGCGTGCCGCAACGCCTCCAGCAGGCGGCATCCCATCGCCGCCACCAGGTCCACCGGGAGCGGGCCGGCCTGCACGAGCGTGTCGTGCAGCGTCAGCGCCTCCAGGAACTCCATGACGATCCAGAGGCGCTCGGACTCCTCGGTGAGGTTGTGCACCGTCACGATGCCCCGGTGGCTCAGCCGCGCCGCCATGCGCGCCTCCCTGACCACCCGCCGCCGCTGCTCGGCCGCGGCGGCCCCGGGTGGCAGGAGTATCTCCTTGAGGGCCACCTCTCGCTCCAGCAGCAGGTCGTATGCGCGCCAGACGACGCCGGTCGCCCCTTGGCCGACGCGTGAGACGAGCTTGTACCTGCGCGCGATGATGGTGCTCACCTCCCAATGATCGCAGTTTTCCGCCCCGAAGGCCTACCTGGAACGTTCCCTATCTCCCTCGGGACGAGGAATTAGCCTGGATTCAGTGGGTGACGATGCTCACACGAGACCCGGGTGGATCCATCGGAGGCCCACGCGGGGCTCGTGCGGGGCTGTGGGCCCGTGGGGGCCGTGAGAGCCGTGCGGGTCAGACGAGGCCGACACCGAGCAGCAGTGTGCCGGCGCCCAGCGACACCCCGCCCGCCGGGACCAGCCAGATCAGCCGGTTCGGCTTCGTGTCGGAGGGGCGCACCACGGACAGGAAGAAGCCCAGCGGCATCAGGATCGGCGCCGCCACGATCAGGATCCTGGCCAGATCCTTCAGGCCGCCGGACAGGTCCGCCCGGTCGATGTAGAGCAGCGCGACGAGCGCGAAGAGCACCAGGACACCCGCGTGCGCGTGGCCGGCCCGCCACAGGCCGCGCCGCACCGGGTTGTCCGCGTATCCGGGAATGCCGCGCATGATGTGCGCGAGCAGGGAGACCCCGCCGAAGGCCACGGCGGGCACGGTGATGAGGAGTATTCCGGCTGTGCTCAGTGACGACGGTGACATGGGAGGCCCTCTCATTGGATAGTGGAGCTAGCCAATTATTGGATAGGGATGCTATCCAGTCAAGGGCGGCGGATCCGCCTCGGAGCCTCGATTTGCCTTGGGGGCCCGGGGGGAGGTTCTCTGACGGGCAGGACCTCGGCACGGCCCGTGCGGGCTCCCGTAAAGATCGCGGGACGATCCGCGCGCAATGTCGCCCGGTTCGGGGAAGATATGAATCAGATCCGTCCCCCAGGTGGAGGTGCCACACATGGCAAGCAAGGACACCGGCGGCCAGAAGCAGACAGGCCGGACCGACAAGGAGGTCGAGGAGACCGCCCCGGCGGAAACCTCCGACGTCCAGGAGCGTCACGAGAAGCTCTCCGATGACGTCGACGCGATCCTCGACGAGATCGACGAGGTCCTGGAGGAGAACGCCGAGGAGTTCGTGAGGAGTTACGTGCAGAAGGGCGGCCAGTAGGTTCGCCCGCCGGGATTCACGGTCAGGGGCGGAGGCGGATCCGGCGAGGAGCCGGAAGGCCCGTCCTGACGCCCACGGGCCCGGCTCGGCTCCCGCCGGGCCTGGCGGGCGGGTGACGTGCGGCCGTCCCCCGCCGGGAGCGCCATTCCGGGGGCTCCGCCTCCGACCGCCGCGAACACGCTGAGTCGATCAGGGGAGACCCCTCCGGGAACGGTTCCCGGAGGGAACGAGAACCGTCCGGAGTACGAAGCGGGAAGGCGCGGGCCAATCCGGCCGCGACCGTTCCCGGCCCGGCGGGCCGGCCGTTCCCGCCGGCCCCGCCACCTCCGTGGACGAGGGCCGGAGCGGTGAAGAACCGCGGCATCGGCCCCTCGTGACGTCCCTCCGTGAGCGCCGTCCATGAGCAGAGCGCCGCCGGTGACACCACTGGTGACACCGCCGGTGAGCGCAGCCGGTGAGCGCCGCCCCCCTCCGTGAGCGCGCCCTTCGCGGGCACCGCCCCGCGTTCTTCGCGGGTAACCGCCTTCGGGTTCCGCGCGGGCACCGCCCGCGTGTTCTCCGCGGGCAGCGTCCGGAGATCCTTCGTGAGTGCCACCCGCGTTCTCCGCGGGTACCGTCCCGGGATCCTTCGCGAGCGCCGCCCGCGTGCTCTCCGCGGGTACCGTCCGGAGATCCTTCGTGAGTGCCGCCCGCCTGCCCCCCCGCGCGTGCCGTCCGGCGGCCTTCGCGAGTACCGCGCCCGTGTTCTCCGCGGGCGCGGTTCCGTCTCCCACGCTCGTCCGGGCGGGCCGTCGTCCCCTTCGCCGCCTCCGTCGTGTTCGCCGTCTCCGGGGGGATCGGCGAGGGATCGGGCGACCGGGGCCGATCACCCGCAAAAGATTCAAAAGCCCGGCGGAGGTGGTTCGCGCTGAGCTGATCCAGGGAAGTGCAAGCAGCACGGCAAGATGAGTAAGGTCGGGCCTTAAAGGACCGCACCTTTGGAGGGAGTCGCGTGGGATCTCACAGGGACCTGCCCGCCGGCATGGTGAATCACATCTTTACCGACACCGGGAGCTCCTCGTTCACCGAGTTCGTCAGGTCCCATTCGCCGGACTTGCTGCCTAGCCGTAACGAGGCCCTGGCGACCCCGGTGGGCGATCAGATCCCGCACGCCACCACGATCGTCGCGGCGATGTGCGCCGGTGGCGTGGTGATCGCGGGAGACCGCCGGGCGACCTCCGGCAACATCATCTCCCAGCGTGACATGGAGAAGGTGTTCCGCACCGACGACCACTCGGGCATGGGCATCGCCGGGGCGGCGAGCACCGGCATCGAGATGGCCCGCCTCTACCGGGTGGAGCTCGAACACTACGAGAAGCGCGAGGGCCGCACGCTCTCGGTGGCGGGCAAGGCCAACCGGCTCGCCACGATGATCCGTGGCAACCTGCCGATGGCGATGCAGGGGCTCGTGGTCGTCCCGCTCTTCGCCGCCTACGACCCCGACGTCGACGGCGGCCGCATCTTCAGCTACGACGTGGGCGGCGGTCCCTACGAGCAGAGCCAGTACCACTCGATCGGGTCCGGCTCGATCTTCGCGCGGGGCGCTCTGAAGAAGCTCTACCGCGAGGGAGCCTCACCCGAGGACACCGTGCTGACGCTGATCCACGCCCTCTACGACGCGGCCGACGACGACTCGGCGACCGGCGGTCCCGACGTGATCCGCAAGATCTGGCCCGTCGTCGCGGTGATCACCGCCGACGGATACCACCGGCTTCCCGACGAGGAGGTCGGAGAGCTCGTCCGGGTCGTGATCGAATCCCGGGCGGACCGCCCCGACGGCCCCACCGCCCCGCTGCGCTAACACGAGAGGATCACCCCAGGTGTCCATGCCTTTTGGATATGTCTCGCCCGAGCAGCAGATGCGGGACAAGGCGGACTACGCGCGCAAGGGGATCGCGCGGGGCCGTAGCGTCGTCGTCCTGCAGTACGAGGACGGCATTCTGTTCGTCGCGCCCAACCCGTCCCGCGCCCTGCACAAGATCAGCGAGATCTACGACAAGATCGGGTTCGCCGCGGTCGGCCGCTACAACGAGTTCGAGGCCCTGCGCCTCGGCGGCATCCGATACGCCGACATCAACGGCTACACCTACGCCCGCGACGACGTCACCGCCCGTGGCCTGGCCAACCTCTACGCGCAGAACCTCGGCCAGATCTTCACCGAGTCGCTGAAGCCGTTCGAGGTGGAGATCGTGGTCGCCGAGGTCGGTGACTCCTCCGACGAGGACCACATCTACCGGCTGACCTTCGACGGCTCGGTCTTCGACGAGGCGGGCCTGGTGGCCATGGGCGGTCAGGCCGAGGCGGTGGCGGGCCGTCTCAAGGAGCGCTACCGCGACGGCCTGTCGCTGGGCGAGGCGCTGGAGGCGGCGCTGTTCGCGCTGACCGAGCCCGGAGGCGAGCGCTTCCCCGCGAACCAGCTGGAGGTGGCGGTGCTCGACCGCAACCGCCCGCACCGCAAGTTCCTGCGACTCAACGGCCCCAGGCTGGAGCGGCTGCTGGCCGACGGGGCCCCCGCGGCCGAGTCGGCCGCCCAGGCGGCCAAGGACGAGAGCCTCCTTTCCGCGCCCGAGACGCCCGGTGCCCCGCCGACCGCGCCCGACGGCGACATCGACACCGGATCCAGCGGCTGACCGCGCCCACCGGCGACGCCGGTGCCGCACAGGACGGCTGACCGCACGGCGCGGGAGTGCCCCCACCCGGGGCGGCATCCCCGCGCCGGACGGCCGGTCACCGGCACGACGTGGTCCGCGCCGCCGGATAGCACGGCTTTGGGGGAGTGTCGTCCCGGGCGGAGCACCACCCCGTCCGGGACGACACTCCCGCGCCGGACAATCGGCCGACGACAATATGGCGCCGCCTCCGCCCGGGGCGGCGCTTTGGTGTGCCCTGGATCACACCCTCTCCGGACAACCGATCCCGTCCCACGGTGGTCACAGTCTGCGTGAACAACACCACCCGGCGGGCCTGGACCAGGCTCGCTCCCCATATGACCGCCCCCGCCGCTCCGCGACGGCCCGGCGCGGCGCTCGCCCTGCTCGTGGCCGTGGCACTGGCGTCCGGCTGCGCCGCGGAGCCCACCCCGGCCCCCTCCCCGGCCGCAGCCTCCTCCGCGCCCGCCCCCTCGACGGGCGCGCCGGAGCCCACCCCGGCCTCCAGGCCCGCCGCCGCCCCCGAGCTCTTCGGTACCGAGTTCCAGGCCGCCCCCGAGCACGACTGGAGCAAGGGGCAGCCGCCGCCCTTCGAGGGCGTCCTGCGGGGCTGGCTCACCGGCGTGGACGACAACGGGGTGGCCGAGTACAGGCCGATCCGCTTCGTCCAGCGCGGTGGCGAGGACGGCCACTTCGACGGTCCCGAGGAAGGCGACGTGATCCGCTACGTGGCGCCCATCGCCGAGGACGTGCGGTTCCTCGCCGACAGCGGCTGCGACGGCTCGGCGCAGACCTACGACAGGGCCACCAACCTCGGCACCGAGAGCTGCACCCGCGAGACGCTGATCGACAACGTCAGGGAGACGGCCTCCCTGGTCGAGGTGGAGGGCCTCTACCGGCCGGCCCTGATC
Source organism: Streptosporangium sp. NBC_01469 (assembly GCF_036227305.1). Lineage (NCBI taxonomy): Bacteria > Bacillati > Actinomycetota > Actinomycetes > Streptosporangiales > Streptosporangiaceae > Streptosporangium > Streptosporangium sp. NBC_01469. The sequence goes on from NZ_CP109465.1 coordinate 5,707,037, forward strand.
ACCACCGAGAACGGCAGGATCACCAAGGTTGTCGAGATCTTCTGGCAGGGCGGAGGCTGATCGGGGCCGCCGATCCCGGCGCCTTCGCACCACCCGTGCCCGGCGGGAGCCGGGCGCGGGCCGCGCCCGCGCTTAGCAGCTCGCGGCCTGGGGCATAAGCCGTACGACCGAAAACCCCATGATCCCTCCCGCGAGAGGGGTTCGGCGAATAGTGTGAGGCAATGGATCGTCGCATCTTCGGGCTTGAGAACGAGTACGGCGTCACCTGCACGTTCAGGGGGCAGCGGCGGCTGTCACCCGACGAGGTAGCGCGTTATCTATTCCGCCGTGTCGTCTCCTGGGGCCGATCGAGCAACGTCTTCCTCCGCAACGGGGCGCGCCTGTATCTCGACGTGGGAAGCCACCCCGAGTACGCCACCCCCGAGTGTGACAACGTCGTGGAGCTCGTCACCCACGACAAGGCGGGAGAGCGCATCCTGGAGGGCCTCCTCGTCGACGCCGAGAAGCGCCTCCGCGAGGAGGGCATCGCCGGGGACATCTACCTGTTCAAGAACAACACCGACTCCGCGGGCAACTCCTACGGCTGTCACGAGAACTACCTGGTCGGCCGACACGGCGAGTTCGGCCGCCTGGCCGACGTGCTGATCCCGTTCCTGGTCACCCGGCAGATCATCTGCGGGGCGGGCAAGGTGCTGCAGACCCCGCGTGGAGCGGTCTACTGCGTCTCCCAGCGGGCCGAGCACATCTGGGAGGGCGTATCCAGCGCCACCACCCGGTCGCGCCCGATCATCAACACCCGAGACGAGCCGCACGCCGACGCCGAGCGGTTCCGCCGCCTGCACGTCATCGTCGGCGACTCCAACATGAGCGAGACGACCATGCTGCTCAAGGTCGGCGCGACCGACCTGGTGCTCCGCATGATCGAGGCGGGCACCGTGATGCGCGACCTGTCCCTGGAGAACCCGATCCGGGCCATCAGGGAGGTCTCCCACGACATGACCGGGCGGCGGCGGGTGCGGCTGGCCAACGGCCGGGAGGCGTCCTCGCTGGAGATCCAGGAGGAATACCTCTCCAAGGCCCGCGACTTCGTCGACCGCCGCGGCGGCGACGAGATCAGCCACCGGGTGCTGGAGTTGTGGGAGCGCACGCTCAACGCGGTCGAGACCGGCAACCTCGACAAGGTCGCCCGCGAGATCGACTGGGTGACCAAATACCAGCTGATCGAGCGCTACCGCAGGAAGTACGACCTGCCGCTGTCGAGCCCCAGGGTCGCCCAGCTCGACCTCGCCTACCACGACGTGCACCGCCGTCGTGGCCTGTTCTACCTGCTGCAGAAGCGCGGCGCGGTGGAGCGGGTGGCCTCCGATCTGAAGATCTTCGAGGCCAAGTCGGTGCCGCCGCAGACGACCAGGGCCCGGCTGCGCGGTGAGTTCATCCGCAAGGCGCAGGAGAAGCGCCGCGACTTCACCGTCGACTGGGTGCACCTGAAGCTCAACGATCAGGCGCAGCGCACCGTGTTGTGCAAGGACCCCTTCCGCAGCGTCGACGAGAGGGTGGACAAGCTCATCGCCGGAATGTGACGGTCATACTTCGGCAAGCTCGTCCCGGCCTTACTTCCTCCGTACGCCGGGACGGGTAGTGTGGCGCGAACCTGACGTCTGCTTGAGGGATACCTATGCGCCGCCGCAGCATGGCCGTAATGGCCGCAGTGCCTCTGATGTTCGCCGCAGCATGCGGCTCCGGAGGGGGCGTGGCCACTGGCGCCTCCAGTCCCGCCAGCAGCAGTAGCGGGGTCACCGAGCTGCAGGTGACCGGGCAGGCCGGAGCCAAGCCGACCGTCGCCTTCCCGTCGAAGGTCGTCGAGACCTCCTCCTTCAAGGTCCTCACCCCCGGCACCACCGGGGAGGTGGCCAAGCTCGGCGCCAACGTCGTCGCCAACTTCACCGTCTTCACCTGGGACGGCAAGGAGAACAAGCTCGCCGGTTCGACCTACGACGAGGGCGGGCCGCAGGTCATCGCCCTCAACGAGCAGGTCCCGGAGATCCTCCGCAAGGGCTTCGCCGAGACCAAGGGCGGCGGCAGGTTCATGTCGGTCGTCGCCAAGGACGCGCTGCCCGCCGAGCAGCAGGCGCAGGCCCCTCCGGGCCAGTCGCAGGTCTTCGTGGTCGACGTCGTGGGCGTCCCCCAGGAGAAGGCCGCCAAGGGCACCGCGGTCGACCCCGGCCTCGATGGTGTCAAGGTGGAGAACGCGGCCGGTGACGCCGCGCCGAAGCTCACCACCAAGACCAAGAAGAAGGCTCCCAAGGAGCTCGTCGCCAAGACCGTGATCAAGGGCACCGGCCCCGAGGTCAAGAGCGGCCAGTCGATCCTGGTCCAGTACGCCGGGAAGATCTGGGGCTCGGACCTCGAGTTCGACAGCAGCTGGTCCCGCGGCGCCCAGCCGATCATGTTCCAGATCGGCGCCGGCAAGGTCATCAAGGGCTGGGACCAGGGTCTGGTCGGCGTCCCGCTCGGCAGCCGGGTGCTGCTGAGCATCCCGCCGGACCTCGGTTACGGCAAGGCGGGTTCCGGCGACAAGATCAAGGGCACCGACACCCTCGTCTTCCTGGTCGACGTGCTGGCCGCCTACTGAGCCCGCTGATCCACTGAGCCGGCGTTCCATCTCCGGCGGGGCCCACCGGGCCGCCGCCGGGGTGAACCGCCCCATCCCGGAGCCCGGCCGTGCGCGCACGGCCGGGCTCCGGGCTTTCCCGGCCCGGGGTACGGTCCGCGCGGCCGTGTCACCGCCGGCCCGTGCACGGACCGGCTCGTCCGCCTCGTCCGCTGGATCTCGCGTCGTTCGAAACGCCGGGCCTCGTCTGCCGGGCCTCGTACCGTCGCCGGTTCCCGGCCGGGTCCTGTGCCGTTCGGGACACCCGGCCGAATCGTCCTCCGGGTCTCATGACGCCCGGAACGCCCGTCGGCTCCCCGAGGGCGTGACTCCGGGCCCTCGGCCTACAATCCGGGCTGTGAGCGGCGACGATCTCGACACGGTGGCGGTACTCCACGACCCGGTGCGCCGGGCCGTCTACGACTACGTGGCCTCCCGGGGCCAGGACGTGGGGCGCAACGAGGCGGCCGAGGCGGTGGGGGTGCAGCGGACCCTGGCCGCCTTCCACCTCGACAGGCTCGTCGAGGCGGGCCTGCTCGAGGCGGGGTTCCGGCGGCTGACGGAGCGGACGGGGCCGGGCAGCGGCAGACCGGCGAAGGTCTACCGCAGGGCGCCGGGGGAGTGGCAGGTCAGCGTGCCCGCCAGGGACTACCGCACCCTCGCCCTGGTGCTGGCCGAGGCCGTCGAGCTGCTCGGCGGGGACGAGCGGGCCGAGCAGGCCGCCCGGCGCGCGGGGGCCAGGATCGCGGGGGAGGGCGAGGATCTCGCCGGGGTGCTGCGGCGGCGCGGCTACGAGCCGTACGAGGAGGAGGGCGGGGTGCGGCTGCGCAACTGCCCGTTCCACGTGCCGGCCGAGGAGCATCCGCTGCTGGTCTGCTCGGTGAACCTGGAGCTGTGCCGCGGGCTGCTCGAAGGGCTCGGCCAGGACGCCTCGGCGGCCAGGCTGGATCCGCGCCCCGGGGAGTGCTGCGTCGCCTTTTCTAAAAACAATGAAGATTGACATAGAAGAATCGGGGATGATTTGCTGTGCTCATGCACCTGGCTCAGTTGAACGTCGCCCATGCGCGCGCGCCCAAGGACTCCCCGGAACTGGCCTCCTTCATAGCGGGCCTCGACCCCATCAACCAGCTGGCCGAGGCCGAACCCGGCTTCGTGTGGCGGCTCAAGGGCGGCGACGGCCCCGAGGACACGATCGAGCACGAGTACGGTGACCACCTGCTGGTCACCTTCTCCGTGTGGAGGTCGCGCGACGCGCTGTGGGACTTCGTCTACCGCAGCGGCCACCTGGCGTTCATGCAGCGGCGCAGGGAGTGGTTCCTGCAGATCGCGGAGCCGTACTCGGTGATGTGGTGGATCCCCGAGGGGCACGAGCCGACGCTGGACGAGGGGATGGAGCGCCTGGAGCGGCTGAAGGCCGAAGGCCCCACACCGCAGGCCTTCACCTTCAAGAAGTTCTACGACAGCAGTGAGGCCGCGTGGCGCCCGGCGGCGGCCGAGGCCAGGAAGTAGGCCAGGTCCTCGTCCAGGCCCCGGCCCATCGTCGACAGCCGTACCGGAGACCCCCGCAGCGCCTCGTGCAGCCCGTCCACCGGCACCTCGACCAGCTCGTGCCGCGCGGCGAGCGGGCGCGACTGCTCGGCCACCCGCCTGCCGAAGTCGCCGGGCAGCACGGGCACGGCGACCTGGGCCGGGGCCAGCGCCACCCGGCCGTAGGCGGTCAGCGAGTGGTGTGAGACCCCGATGTGGCGCTCGCGCAGGTCGCCCTCGCTGACCCGCAGCGCCGCGACCGGGCGGCCCCCCAGGACCGCGGCGGCGTTGACCGCCTCGCCGGCCGAGACGCCGGAGAAACCCCAGCGGGTGCCGCTGCCCAGGTTGCCCGGCCCCTGGGTGACGATCGCGACGTCGGCCTCCAGGACGTGCCTGGCCGCGAGCAGCCCGGTGTGCGGGGTCACCACCTCCACGTCGCCGCCGAAGGACTGGCCCGCCGTGACGACCCCGCACAGCCAGCCGGCCTCCCGCAGCCGCGCGCACGACATGGAGAACCAGGCGGGCAGCGCGCCCCCGTCGAGCATCACGTACGCGACCCTGAGGGGCCTCCCGCGCTCCCGGCCCCCGGTTTCCGCGGTCTCACCGGGCCCCGGGGGTTTCTGGCCGTACAGGCCGCAGAGGATCGCGGGCAGGGCGGAGTGCAGGTCAGCGACGATCACCGGCATGCCGTCCACGGAGTCGGCGTCGCGCAGGACCTCGTGGAAGGGCGAATCCTGCTCGTCCGCGCCGAGGACGGTGGCCTGCAACGGGGTGTAGCGTGCCTTCACCAGGTGTCCGGGACCTTGAGGATCTTGTGGCAATCGGTCGGGAACAGCCACCACCATGGCGTAGCCTCCCGTACCGAGACCCATCGCGAGCGCGGTCGTGTTGAGCAGCACCACGTCACCGGGCTCGGGGCGGCCCACCAGGGCGGGGTAGGCGAGCGCGCGAGCCTCACCGTCCTCGGTGGTCACGTCGAGTTCCACCGCCCCCGGCCATTCGCGCCGGATCCGTACGACCTCACCCCTGCGCCATCTGATCACGGGGGAAGGGTAGCGTCACTCGAACAGGGAGGAGGCCGGATGTCGCGCCGGAAGACCGAGCGGCTGCTCAATCTCGTGATCTGCCTGCTGGCCACGCGGCGGCCGCTCAGTGCCGAGCACATCCGCCAGGCGGTGCCGGGCTACGACGCCGACAACGACGAGGCCTTCCAGCGGATGTTCGAGCGGGACAAGAACGAGCTGCGGGAGATAGGCATCCCGATCGAGGTCCACAAGGACCCGTGGGAGGAGGATCCCGGCTACCGGATCGTCCGCTCGGCGTACGAGCTGCCGGAGATCACCCTGGAGCCCGACGAGGCCGCCGTGGTGGGCCTGGCGGCCCAGGTGTGGCAGCGGGCCAGTTTGGCCGAGGCGGCCAGCGGGGCCCTGCTGAAGCTGCGCGCCGGGGGCGTGCAGACCGACGAGGCCCACGGGGTGCTCGGCGGGGCGCTGGAGCTGCGCGTCGACACCCAGGACCCGTCCTTCCCCGCGCTGTGGGAGGCCGTGCGCGACCGGCGCGCGGTCCGCTTCGCCTACCGGGCGGCGGCCAGCCAGAACGTGCTGACCCGCACCGTGGAGCCGTGGGGCGTCGTCAGCCGCCGGGGCCGCTGGTACATGGTCGGCCACGACCGCGACCGGGACGCCCCCAGGGTCTTCCGGCTCAGCCGGATCAGCGGCACGGTCACCACCGTCGGCCGCCCCGGCGCCGTGGTGGTGCCCGAGGGCGTCGACATCAAGTCCATGGTCGGATTCAGCGACGCCGCCGTCCGCGAGCGCACCGCCCTCATCCGGGTCAGGCAGGACACCTGCCAGGGGCTGCGCCAGGTGGCGAAGGCGGTGCGGCCCGCCGGTGGCGGCTGGGACGAGCTGGACGTCGACTTCACCGACCCCGGCCGCCTGGCCGGGTGGATCGTGGGCTTCGCCGCGGACGCCGAGGTGGTCGGCCCGCCGGACGCCCGTGACGCGGTCATCTGCCGCCTGAAGGGAGCACTCGCGTGAGCACGGCCGATCGCCTGCCCAGGCTGCTGGCACTGGTGCCCTACCTGATGTCGCACCCCGGGGCCCAGGTGCCCGAGGTCGCGAAGATCTTCGGGCTGAGCGAGAAGCAGCTCATCGACGACCTGCAGCTGGTCTGGATGTGCGGGCTGCCCGGCCACACCCCCGGCGACCTGATCGACGTGTCGTGGGACGGCGGGGAGATCGTCATCGACAACGCCGAGACCATCGCCCGCCCGCTGCGGCTGGGCGTGGACGAGGCCAGCGCCCTGCTGGTCGCGCTGCGCCTGCTCGCCGAGATGCCGGAGTTCGGGGAGCGCGACGCGCTGGCTCGGGTCATCGCCAAGTTCGAGCAGGCCTCGGGCGAGGGCGCGGCGGCGGTCAGCAGCCAGGTCGCGGTGGAGGTCGACGCCGCGCCCGACGCGCTGCCCAGTGTCAACGAGGCGCTGCGGAGCCGCAGGCGGCTGTCGCTGCGCTACTACGTGCCGGGACGCGACGAGATCACCCCGCGCGAGGTCGACCCGATGCGGCTGGTCGTCGTGGACGGCCGCCCCTACCTGTCGGGCTGGTGTTACCGGGCCGAGGCGGTCCGGCTGTTCCGGGTGGACCGGATGCTCTCCGTCGACGTGCTCGACGTGCCCGCCGACCCGCCCGCGGGCGCCGTGGCCGACGAGGTGACGCCCGGGGTGTTCCGGCCCTCGCCGACCGACGAGCTGGTGGAGCTCGAGCTGACCGCCGCGGGCCGCTGGGTCGCCGAGTACTACCCGTGCGAGCGGGTCGAGGAGCTCGGCGAGGGCCGCGTGCGGGTGGCCCTGCGGGCCAGGGACCAGGGCTGGCTGGTACGCCTGGCGCTGCGCCTCGGCGACACCGGCAGGGTGGTCTCGCCCGCCTCGCTGGACGAGAGCGTCCGGGCCGCGGCCACCGCCGCGCTGAATCGTTACGAGTCGGTTTCCTGACGCACGGAGCTGGAGCCTCCCGACATGAGCTGGATCATCGCCGCGATCTCGCTGGCCCTCGCCGGGCTGGCCGTCCTGGCCTTTCTGACCGTGCGCGTGCTGCGTGCGGCCGCAGAGCTGGGCCGCGAGGTCGATCGCACGGAGGGGAGGCTCGAACCCGTTCGGGTTCTGTTCGGCGAGCGTACGGCGACTGTACGGGGCCAAAGGGATGAGTATGTCTCCTGGGGAGCGTACGATCGTGAACAGAGACTGCACGTCGCCCGGCGTAAGGATGTGTAATGCCCAACCTCGGACCCACTGAGCTGATCATCATCGGCCTGATCCTGGTGCTGCTCTTCGGTGCGAAGAAGCTGCCGGAAGCCGCCCGCGGGCTCGGCCGGTCGCTGCGCATCTTCAAGTCGGAGACCGCCAAGCTCCGCGACGAGGACGAGCCGCAGACCGCGACCGCCACGGTCGTCCAGGCGCAGCCCCAGCCCGCAGCCCCGGTTCCGCAGCCGATCCCGGCCGCGACCCAGGCCCCGGCCCCCGCGCCGAGCGCCGAGGAGGAGGCCCGCCGGCTGGAGGAGCAGGCCGCCCGGCTGCGCGCCCAGGCCGGAGCGCCCAAGTCGCAGTGATCGGCGGTAGCCTGAAGATCTACCCTGATCACTCGACTCGTCACCCCAGGATTCGCGAATGGCGCTGCTGAAGTGGCCCAAATCGGGCCGGAACGGGGCGGCACCGCCGCCCGCCGAGGCGGGCGACGGTCGCATGCCGCTCATGGAGCACCTGCGCGAGCTGCGTAACCGGCTGGTCATCGTCCTGCTGGCGCTGGTCGCGGGGATCATCGTCGGCTTCATCTTCTTCCAGCCGATCTGGACCTTCATCACCGAGCCCTACTGCCAGCTGCCCGCCTCGCAGATCCTGCGGGAGGGCGAGTGCACGTTCGCCATCCGCGGTGTCTTCGAGGCGTTCCTGGTGAACCTGAAGGTCGCGGCGATGTTCGCGCTGGTGGTCTCCTCGCCGGTGTGGCTGTACCAGATCTGGGGCTTCGTGACCCCGGGCCTGTACCGCAACGAGAAGCGCTACTCGATCTCGTTCCTCGGCCTGGCGATCCCGCTGTTCCTGGCGGGCGCGGCGCTCGCCTACTTCATCATGGACACCGGCCTGGCGCTCCTGCTCGGCTTCGCGCCGGACAACGCGGTGCCGCTGCTGGAGATGGACGAATACCTCAGCTACGCGCTGGTCATGATCATCATCTTCGGCGTCTCGTTCGAGCTGCCGCTGCTGATGGTGTTCCTGAACGTCATCGGCGTCCTGTCGCACGCCACCGTGGCCAAGCACCGCCGCATGGTCATCTTCATCATGTTCCTCTTCGCCGCGCTGGCCACACCGAGCACCGACCCGTTCTCGATGATCGCCCTGGCCGTCCCGATGGTGGTGCTGTTCGCCCTGGCCGAAGGGGTCATGTACCTGCGTGACAGGAGACAGGCCAAGGCCGAGGACTTCTCCCACCTGTCCGACGACGAGGCCTCCTCGCTCGACGACGACACCTCGTCCCTGGGCGACGTGACCCCCGTCGGCGATCCGGCTCCTATCGATTCGAGAACGACCGACACTGATCCCAGCAGATAGGGGATAAGTTCCGGTCTGTGCCCGCAGAGATCGCAGTCCTCGTCAACCCCGCCGCCCGCGGCGGCCGTTCACGGGGACTGCTCTCCCCGGTGCTCGACCGCCTGCGGCAGGGCGGGCGCGAGGTCTCGGTGATCCTCGGAGACTCCGCCTCCGACGCCCTGGAACGCGCCTGCACCGCCGTCGCCGAGGAGCCGGAGGCGCTGGTCGCCTTCGGCGGCGACGGCCTGGTCCACCTGGCCCTCCAGGCGGTCGCGGGCAGCGGCGTGCCGCTGGGCGTCATCCCGGTGGGCGCCGGCAACGACATCGCCGCCGCGCTCGGCATTCCCCTGAAGGCGCCGCTGGCCGCCGCCGACACCGTGCTGCGCGGGCGGGTGCGCACGGTCGACGCCGCGAAGGCGGGCCGGGACGAGTGGTTCGCCGGGGTGCTGGCCTGCGGCTTCGACTCCCGGGTCAACGAGCGGGCCAACACGATGACCTGGCCGCCCGGGATGGCCAGATACCTGGTCGCCCTCGCCGAGGAACTGCGCTCCTTCCGGCCCATCCCCTTCAGGATCGACCTGGACGGTGAGATCGTCGAACGTGAGGCGATGCTGGTCGCGGTCGGCAACACCTCCTCCTACGGCGCCGGCATGCGCGTGTGCCCCGGCGCCGTCCCGGACGACGGCCTGCTGGACGTGACGATCCTCGACGCCGTCCCCAGGGGGGAGTTCCTGCGCGTCTTCCCCCGCGTCTACCGGGGCTCCCACGGCGCCCACCCCGCCGTCACCATGCGCCGCGCCCGCCGGGTGACCGTGGAGGCGCCGGGAGTGATCGCCTACGCCGACGGCGAGCGGGTCGGTCCCACCCCGCTGACGTGCGAGATCGTCCCCGGCGCGCTGGCGGTCCTCGTCTAGGGCCGCTGCCGCCCGCCGGTGCCGCCCGGGGCGGGCCGGTGGCGGGCCCGGGACCGCCCGCGCGATCGGCGGGGTCCCGGGAGAAGGGGGGACGGACCGGAATCCCGATATCGGTAGGCTGGACGCATGACGACCCCAGCGGAACGATACGCTGCCTTCCGTCAGAGCCAAGCCGAGAGTGGCCCAGCGCTGACCTCGTTCCGCGGCCTGTACGACTTCGAGCTGGACGACTTCCAGCTCGACGCCTGCCGGGCGCTGGAGGCGGGCGACGGGGTCCTCGTGGCGGCCCCCACCGGCTCGGGCAAGACCGTGGTGGGCGAGTTCGCGGTGCACGTGGCCCTGCAGGAGGGCCGCAAGTGCTTCTACACCACCCCGATCAAGGCGCTGTCCAACCAGAAGTACAACGACCTGGTCAGGCGATACGGCGCCGACAAGGTGGGCCTGCTCACCGGTGACAACAGCGTCAACGGCGAGGCCCCCATCGTCGTCATGACGACCGAGGTGCTGCGCAACATGCTCTACGCCGGGTCCTCCACCCTGGCGGGGCTCGGTTTCGTCGTCATGGACGAGGTCCACTACCTCGCCGACCGGTTCCGCGGCGCGGTCTGGGAGGAAGTGATCATCCACCTGCCCGAGTCGGTGCGCCTGGTCGCCCTGTCGGCCACGGTCAGCAACGCCGAGGAGTTCGGCGAGTGGATGGGCGAGGTCCGCGGCGACACCAGCGTCATCGTCGACGAGCACCGCCCGGTCCCGCTCTGGCAGCACATGCTCGTCGGCAGCCGCATCTACGACCTGTTCGTCACCGGCGACGAGGACCGGCGCCCGCAGATCAACCCCAACCTCCTGCGCATCGCCAGGGACGAGGAGCGCCAGGCGTACGGCAGGGGGCGCCGAGGCTACTCGCGGCCCCGCAGGAACGGCCCGCCGGACCGGGCGGCGGCCATCGAGCGCCTGGACGCCGACGCCCTGCTGCCCGCGATCACGTTCATCTTCTCCAGGGCCGGTTGCGACGCCGCCGTCATGCAGTGCCTGCACGACGGCATCCGGCTCACCACCGACGCCGAGCGGCACGAGATCCGGCAGATCGTCGACGAGCGCACCGCGCACCTGCCCGACGAGGACCTGGGCGTGCTCGGCTACCTGGAGTGGCGCGACGCCCTGGAGCGCGGCCTGGCCGCCCACCACGCGGGCATGCTCCCGACCTTCAAGGAGGTCGTCGAGGAGCTGTTCACCCGGGGCCTGGTCAAGGCCGTGTTCGCCACCGAGACCCTCGCGCTGGGCATCAACATGCCCGCCCGCTCCGTGGTGATCGAGAAACTCGACAAGTGGAACGGCGAGACCCACGCCGACCTCACCCCCGGCGAGTACACCCAGCTCACCGGGCGGGCCGGGCGCCGCGGCATCGACGTGGAGGGCCACGCGGTCGTCCAGTGGCAGCCCGGCACCGACCCGCTCCAGGTCGCCGGCCTGGCCAGCACCCGCACCTACCCGCTGCGCTCCAGCTTCCGCCCCTCGTACAACATGGCGGTCAACCTCGTCGGCCAGGTGGGCAGGGAGCGGGCCAGGACCCTCCTGGAGTCCTCGTTCGCGCAGTTCCAGGCCGACCGGGCCGTGGTGGGCATCGCCAAGCAGGTGCGCCGCGCGGAGGAGGCCCTGGAGGGCTACCGCCAGGCGATGACCTGCCACCTGGGCGACTTCGAGGAGTACGCCGCGATGCGCAGGGCCCTGTCCGACAGGGAGGCCGAGCTGTCGCGCCAGCGCGGCGCGGCCCGCAGGACGCAGGCGCTGCGCTCGCTGGAGGCGCTCAAGCCCGGCGACATCATCAGGGTTCCCGGGGGGCGCCGCGCCGGTCTGGCCGTCGTCCTCGACCCCGGCCTCAACTCCCGGGGAGAGGGGCCGTCCCCGCTGGTGCTCACCATCGGCAAGCAGGTCAAGAAGCTGTCACCGGCCGACTTCCCCGTCCCGGTGGAGCCGGTCGAGCACCTGCGCATCCCGAAGAACTTCAACGCCCGGTCGCCCAAGGAGCGGGCCAACCTGGTCTCCTCCGTGCACGCCAAGATCGGCGACCGTGACTTCGGCAAGCCCGTCAGGGCGCGCGACCACGCCGCGGAGGACGACGAGATCAACCGCCTGCGCCGGGAGATCCGCCAGCACCCCTGCCACGGGTGCGACGAGCGCGAGGACCACGCCCGCTGGGCCGAGCGCTACCACAAGCTGCTCCGCGAGACCGAGGGCCTGCGCCGCCGGGTCGAGGGCCGCTCCCACGTCATCGCCCGCACCTTCGACAAGGTCTGCGGCGTGCTCGACCAGCTCGGCTACCTCGACGGCGAGAGCGTCACCGCCGAGGGCCGCCGCCTGGCCCAGCTCTACACCGAGCTGGACCTGCTGACCGCCGAATGCCTGCGCGCGGGGCTCTGGGACGACCTGGACCCGGCCGAGCTGGCCGCGTGCGTGTCGTCACTGGTCTTCGAGTCGCGGCAGGCCGACGACGCCCGCCAGCCCAGGATCCCCGCGGGAGCGGCCCAGAAGACGCTGGCGGACATGGTGCGCCTCTGGGGTGAGCTGGAGTCGATCGAGGGCGATCACGGCCTGTCGTTCATCAGGGAGCCCGACTTCGGCTTCGCCTGGGCGGCCTTCCGCTGGGCCAAGGGCCACACCCTGGACGCCGTGCTCCGCGACGGTGTCGCCGGTGCGGAGCTGGCCGCCGGAGACTTCGTCCGCTGGACCAAGCAACTGCTCGACCTCCTCGGCCAGATCTCCGACGCCGCCCCGGCGGGCAGCAAGGTCAAGCAGAGCGCGGGCAAGTCGATGGACGCCCTGCGGCGCGGGGTGGTGGCCTACTCGTCCGTGACCTGAGTCGGCCCGAGCCGACCACCCGCGGGGTCTCGGGCGGTGCCGGGGCTTCAGGCCAGGCTGAAGCGGACCTCGCGGGTGGTCGGGTCGGCGCGCGTCAGCCGCACGCGTACGGTCTCCCCCAGCGGGAGCCCCTCGCCGTCGCAGCGGGCCACCACCGCCGGGTCGGTGACCTGCACCTGGCCCCACGGCCGGTCCCCGGCCACGTCGATCACCACGGCGTCGAACGTCTGGCCCACCCGCTCGCGGAGGACGAAGGCCTCCACCAGGTCCACGCACGCCCGCTCGACGCCGCCCGCGCGGCGCCCGGTGGCGTGCATGATCTCCGGCAGCTCGCCCATGGCCCGCTGGACGTCCTGGGGCACCGGCTCACCCGCCGCGATGGCCAGGCAGATCTCCGTGGCGTAGCGGTCGATGAGGCGGCGCAGCGGAGCGGTCACGTGCGCGTACGGCGCCCCCACGGCGGCATGCTCCGCCTGCGCGGGCGGCTCGCCGTTGAAGGCGACGTATCCGGCGCCGCGCAGCAGCACCGTCGACTCCTGCAGGAACGCGGCCTGCTCGGGGATCTTCGGGTCGAGGGAGTGCACGACGTCGCCGTACCCGGCGCCCTCGGGCCAGGGCACGCCGAGCGCGGCGGCCACCCGGCGGACCTGGGCGATCCTCTCCGCCGGGGCGGGCGGCAGCACCCGCAGCAGGCCGATCTCGGCGTCCAGCATCATGGCGGCGGCGGCCATGCCCGTCAGCAGCGAGATCTGCGCGTTCCACGCCTCGGCGTCCAGCGGGGCACGCAGCTCCACCCGGTAGCCGTCCCCGTCGGGGACGACCTCCTGGTCGGGGGTGGGCAGCGTCACGCCGCCCCTGGCCCGCTCCTGGGCGAGCCTGAGCCGGCCGATCTCGGCCAGCAGCCGCAGCGTGCCGTCGGCGGTGCCGGTGTCGATCGCGGCCTGCGCGTAGTCGTAGTCGAGCCGCTCGCGGCTGCGCACCAGCGCCCTGGTCACGTCCGCGCCCACGATCCGGCCTTCGGCGTCCAGGTCGACGCACCACAGCGCGGCGGGCCGGGTCACGCCGGGCAGCAGGCTGGCGGCGCCCTCGGACAGGACGGGCGGGTGCAGCGGCACACGCCCGTCGGGCATGTAGACCGTCTCGCCGCGGACGCGGGCCTCGGCGTCGATCGCGCCGCCGGGCCTGACGAACGCCCCGACGTCGGCGATGGCGTACCAGACGCGGTAGCCGCCGGGCTGCTCCTCCAGGTGCACGGCCTGGTCGAGGTCCATCGCCCCCGGAGGGTCGATGGTGATCAGGGGCAGGTCGGTCCGGTCGAGCCGGGGCAGGGCGGGCACCTCGGCGACCCACTCGGCCTCGTCGACCACCGCCCGGGGGAATCCCTCGGGCAGTTTCATCTCACGGCGGATCCGTTGGAAACCGTCGTCGAGCCGCGGATGGGACTCTCCGGGCACCCGGATGCTCTTGTGAGGCACAGGCAGCAACCTACCGGCTCGCGACGGGCCCCCTCACCGACCGGTCGGGGCGACGGTGACCGACGCGGCTGGGGAGCAGGTCAGAGCCCGGATACCAGGGGGGCGGCGGTGCGGCCGGGCCGGACGGCGGAGCGGGTGGCGGGGGAGGGTGGCGGTGGTCCGGCCGGACGGCGGTGTGGCCGGGGACGGGCGGCGAGGTCAGAGCGCGGAGGTCAGGCGCTCCAGCGGGCCGGAGAGACCGTAGCGCTCGCTCAGGGCCGCCAGGGCCTCCGGGTCGCGGGGCTTGGCGGGAAGCGCGATGCCGACCTCGGGAAGGGGGGCGTCGCGGGCGACCTGAACCACCCCGGGAGCCACCCGCAGGTAGTCGCGGGCCGCCGACAGCTTGGCGCGCTGCCCGGCGGTCAGGTCACCGCCTCCCTCGCCCCCGTCGACGGCTCGCAGGAGCGCCTCGAGCGAGCCGAACTTGGTGATCAGGGCCGCCGCGGTCTTGTCGCCCACCCCCGGCACGCCCGGCAGCCCGTCGCTGGGGTCACCGCGCAGGGTGGCGAAGTCGGCGTAGGAGCGGCCGGGGACGCCGTACTTCTCGGTGACGGCGGCCTCGTCGACCAGCTGGAGGTTCTTGACCCCCCTGGCGGTGTAGAGGATCCGGACCGGCCGGGAGTCGTCGACCAGCTGGAACAGGTCGCGGTCACCGGTGACGACGTCGACCTGGCCGCTCGCCCGCGCGGTGAACGTCCCCATCACGTCGTCGGCCTCGTAGCCGGGCACGCCGACGAGGGCGATGCCCACCGCGTCGAGCACCCGCTCGATCACCGGCACCTGCGGGGCGAGCGTGTCGGGGGTCTCCTCGGCGCCGCCCTCGGCGACCCGGTGGGTCTTGTACGTCGGGATGGCCGCCACCCGAAAGGCCGGGCGCCAGTCGGCGTCCATGCAGGCGACGAGTTCGGCGGGGGAGTGCCGCCGGACCAGCATGGCGATCATGTCGATGACGCCGCGCACCGCGTTGACGGGCATCCCGTCGGGCGCGGTCATCGACTCGGGGATGCCGTAGAAGGCGCGGTAGTACAGCGAGGGGGTGTCAAGAAGCATCAGGCCGGGCATGGCGACTATTTAACCAATCAGCCGAGCACCCCGATCGCCAGAACGCAGGTGTCGTCCTCCGGGTTGGGTCCGCCGATCACCTCGATGAGCCGGTCGAGCCCGTCGTTCGGATCCCCCCTCAGCAGGGCCGCGGCCTCCATGGTCAGCGCGAGACCCTCGTCGATGTCGCGGGTGCGCCGCTCCACCAGCCCGTCGGTGAACAGCAGCAGGAGGTCGCCCTCCCGCAGCTCGACCCCGGCCAGCTCGTACGGTTCGTCGGGGGTGGCGCCCAGCAGCACCCCGGCGGGCGGGTCGAGCTGGGTGGCCGTCCCCTCGCGGACCAGGATCGGCGCCGGGTGCCCCGCCTGTCCCCAGGTGAACCTCCTCGTGGCCGGGTCGAGGTGGCCGACGACCGCGGTCGCCGTCGTCTCGGGCATCCGGTGCAGCACCAGGTCGTTGAGCCAGGCGAGCAGCCTGTCGGGGGACTGGCCGGTCATCGCGAGGCCGATCAGGGCGTGGCGCAGCTGGGCCATCTGGGAGATCGCGGGCATCCCGTGCCCGGACACGTCGCCGATGGCGAGCAGCACCCTGCCGTCGGACAGGGGAACGGCGTCGTACCAGTCGCCGCCCAGGCCGGGCTTGACCCCCGCCGCCACGTAGCGGACCGCGATCCGCGCGTGCGGCAGGTCGATGGTGTCGCCCAGTCCCGGCATGATCGCCTCGCGTAGCGCCACGCTCATGTCGTGCTCCTCCGCGACCTGCTCGCGGACCCGCAGCAGCTTGCTGCGCGACTCCGACATGATCCGCTCGGCGCGGCGGCGGCAGGTGATGTCCTGGACGACGCCGTGCACGGTGGGATGGCCGCCGCTCACGACGGGGTCGAGCACGGCGCGCAGGTGGCGCAGCTCGCCGTCGCGGCGGATGCGGAACTCGGCCTCCCCGGCCTCGGCCCGGTGCACGACGGACCACAGCAGCCGGTCGAGGTCGGGCCGGTCGGCCGCCTCGACGTGACCGGCCAGGTCGCGCAGGGGGATCGGGCCGTCGCCGGGGGCGCGGCCGAATATGGTGTACGCCTGGTCGGACCAGGTGGACTCTCCGGTCTGGAGATCCCACACGGTCCAGCCCATCTCGCCCATGCGCTCCGCGTGCGCCAGGCGTGCGATGAGGAGTTGTCGCTCCACGGCCATGTGCTCGTCCGGCTCACCGCGTGACCGCTGCGCCGTCCCAGCGGCGGTCGACGGGGCCGGACCGGTCACCTGGTCGTTTCGTGGGTGGAGGGGTGGCTGGTGGCCGCCCACTACGCCGACCATGTAGCTCGCTCTCGAAATGTGTGGCTTTACGGATATTTTGCCAACAAAATGTGATCGTACTTCAACAGATTGTAGTGGCGGGGGTGCCTTCGTGCCTTCCTTTCCCTGACTTTCGGTTCCCGGGCCGGGCCGGATGCATCGCCGTTCCGGCCCGGGATTAGATTGGTCGGCGTGACGACGGAGTCCTCTGACCTTTATCCCGTGACCCGCCTGGCCGCCGCCCGCGAGGCGACCGCCGCCGCCGGGCTCGACGCGCTGCTGCTCACGCCCGGTCCCGACCTTCGCTATGTGACAGGGTACGAGGCGCCGCCGCTGGAGCGGCTCACCTGCCTGGTGCTCCCGGCGAAGGGCGAGGCATTCCTGATGGTGCCCCGACTGGAGCTGCCGGCGGCCGAGCACTCACCGGCGTCGCGGCTCGGCGTCGAGTTCGTCCCCTGGGACGAGACCGACGATCCGTACGCGGTCGTCGGCAGGCGGCTGGGCGCGGTCCGCAAGGTCGGCCTCGCCGACCGGATGTGGGCGATGCAGTCGCTGCGCCTGCGCGACACGATCCCCGGCGCGGAGCAGGTGCTCGCCGGGACCGTCCTGCGCGGGCTGCGGATGCGCAAGAGCCCGGCGGAGGTGGCGGCGCTGCGCGAGGCGGGGGCCGCGATCGACGCCGTCCACGCCCAGGTGCCCGGCTTCCTGCGGGCCGGCAGGACCGAGCGCGAGATCGGCAGGGACATCGCCGAGGCGATCATCGCGGCCGGCCACTCCACCGTCGACTTCGTCATCGTCGGCTCCGGGCCCAACGGCGCCAGCCCGCACCACGAGCTGTCGGACCGCGTCGTCCAGGAGCGCGAGCCGATCGTGGTCGACATCGGCGGCCAGATGCCCGGCGGCTACTGCTCCGACTCCACGCGCGTCTACGCCATCGGCGAGCCTCCGGCGGGCTTCCTGAAGTACTACGAGGTGCTCAGGCGCGCCCAGCAGGCCGCCTGCGACGCCGTGCGCCCCGGGGTGCCGTGCGAGGCGATCGACGCCGCCGCCCGGGACGTGATCGCGGCCGAGGGGTACGGCGACTACTTCATCCACCGCACCGGCCACGGCATCGGCCTGGAGAGCCACGAGGAGCCCTACATCGTCGCGGGCAACGCCGAGCCGCTGGCGCCCGGCTTCGCCTTCTCCGTCGAGCCCGGTATCTACCTGCCCGGGGCCCACGGCGCCCGCATCGAGGACATCCTCGTCTGCACCGACGAGGGCAGCGAGCGGGTCAACCACCGCCCTCGCGAGCTGGTGGTCGTCTAACGGCGCCCGGACGACCGCGCCCGGCCGTGGCTCGCCCGGTCGCGGGGTGGACCGTACGGGCGGGTCTCGTACGGGAACGACCGGATCGCACGGGCAGGTCCCATACGGGCAGGTCCCATACGGGCGCGGCCACATCGCACGGCGGCTCTCGTACGGGCGCGGTCGGCTCGCACGGCCAGAGGTCTCGCACGGGCACGGGGACGGTCGCCACGGGCACCGGCACGGTCGTACGGCCGTCACGGGCACGGGGACGGTCGCGTGGCCGCGCTCGCGCGGCGGGTGCCAGAATCGGGGTGGCCGGTGATCCCGGCCACCCTCTCGTCGTCCGCGCCAGGGCTCCGCGCCGGGGACCTGGAGCACGCGGGCGCCCCCTCCCCGTGAACCCTGGGGCGGGGTCTCCACGCTGGAAGGACCCAGATGACCGTTGAGCGCGTTCTGCCGACCGGCGACGCCCATGACCTGCTGGACCTGGTCCGCGACCTGATCGGCAAGGAGGTCGCGCCCCGGGCCGCGGCCGACGAGTCCGCCGGGCGCTTCCCTCGGGAGGTGTTCACCACGCTCGGCCGCGCGGGGCTGCTCGGCCTGCCCTACCCCGAGGAGCACGGCGGGGCGGCGCAGCCGTACGAGGTCTACCTGCAGGTGGTCGAGGAGCTCGCGGCCGGCTGGCTGGCCGTCGGTCTCGGCCTGTCGGTCCACACGCTGTCGTGCTTCCCGGTGGCCGCCTACGGCACCGCCGAGCAGCGCGCCGCGCTGCTTCCCGAGATGCTGGGCGGCGAGTGGCTGGGCGCGTACTGCCTGTCGGAGCCGCAGTCGGGGTCCGACGCCGCCGCGCTGACGACCAGGGCGGTTCCCGGGGACGGCGGCCCGGCCGGCTCCACCGGCTCCACCGGCTACACGGTCGACGGCGTGAAGGCCTGGATCACCCACGGCGGCGTCGCCGACTTCTACACGCTGATGGCCCGCACCTCGGCCGACGGCGCGCGCGGCATCTCCTGTTTCCACGTGCCCGCCGGGACGGAGGGGCTGTCGTTCGGCGCGCCCGAGCGGAAGATGGGGATGAAGTCCTCGCCGACCGCCCAGGTCCGCTTCGACGGGGTGCGGCTGGCGCCCGAGGCCCTGCTGGGCTCCGAGGGGGAGGGTTTCCGGATCGCGATGGCCGCCCTGGACGGCGGCAGGCTCGGCATCGCCGCCTGCGCCGTGGGCGTGGCCCAGGCCGCCTTCGAGACCGCCACCGCGTACGCCGCCGAGCGCCGCCAGTTCGGCTCGCGGATCATCGACTTCCAGGGCATCGGCTTCATGCTCGCCGACATGGCCACCCAGATCGCCGCCGCCCGCGCCCTCTACCTGGACGCCGCCCGGCTGCGCGACGCGGGCCGGCCGTACGGCACGCGGGCCGCGATGGCGAAGCTCTTCGCCACCGACATGTGCATGAAGGTCACCACCGACGCGGTCCAGGTCCTCGGCGGCTACGGGTATGTGGAGGACTTCCCGGTCGAGCGCCACATGCGGGAGGCCAAGGTCCTGCAGATCGTCGAGGGCACCAACCAGGTCCAGCGCCTGGTCATCGGCCGCGCCCTCGCCAGGGAGGCGGGGAACGCCGGGCTGTGACGTCCACGGGCGTCCACGGGCGTCCACGGGCGTCCACGGGCGTCCACGGGCGTCCACGGGCGTCCACGGGCGTCCACGGGCGTCCACGGACGTCCACGGACGTCGCGGACGCCCGCCGGTGACCCGCCACGCGGTCCCGGCGGCGGCGGTCCGGGCCGCGGGGGCGCGTCGCCTCCCGGCCCGGACGCCGTGTCAGAGCCCGTACGTCTCCAGCAGCCGCAGCCAGATCTCGCTGACCGTGGGGTAGGACGGCACCGCGTGCCAGAGCCGGTCCAGGGGCACCTCGGCGACGACGGCGATCGTCGCCGAGTGCAGCATCTCGCCCACCGCGGGGCCCGCGAAGGTCACCCCGAGCAGCACGCGGCGCCGCTCGTCCACGACGGCCTTGGCCCTGCCCCGGTAGCCGTCGCCCTGCAGATAGGCCCCCGACACCCTGCCCAGGTCGTACTCGACCGTGCGGACGTCGAACCCGTCGGCGCGCGCCTCAGCCTCGGTCCGGCCGGCCGAGCACACCTGCGGGTCGGTGAAGACCACCTGCGGCGCGCCGTACGCGTCCGCCACGTCGCGCAGGCCCGGCAGGTCGTCGGGCTCGCCCTTGGCCCGCGCCGCGATGACGTCGCCGCACACCCGCGCCTGGTACTTGCCCATGTGGGTGAGCAGGGCGCGGCCGTTGACGTCGCCCACCGCGTACAGCCAGTCGCCGGAGACGCCGGTCGCGCGCATGCTGTCGTCGACCTCCACCGTGCGCCCGGCCTCCAGGCCGACGGTCTCCAGGCCGAGGTCGCCCGTCGCGGGACGCCTGCCGGTGGCCACCAGCAGCTCGTCGGCCTCGACGGGCGGGCCCTCGGACAGGTGGACCGTCACCGGCCCCCCGGGCGTGGGCCGCTCGACCTTCGTCACCTGGACGCCCATGCGCACCGTGATGCCCGCCTCGGCGAACGACTCGGCCACCAGCTCCCCGGCGAACGGCTCCATCCTGCCGAGCAGCCGGCCGCGCGCCAGCACCGTCGTCTCCCGGGCGCCGAGGCCGTGCATGGCCTGGGCCATCTCGCAGGCCACCACGCCGCCGCCCAGCACGGCCAGCCGCGCGGGCACGCTCCTCGCCGCCGTCACCTCGTGGCTCGTCCACGGCGACGCCTCCGCCAGGCCGGGGATCGGCGGGACGGCCGCGTCGCTGCCGGTGGCCAGCACGACCGCCCGCCGGGCGGTCAGCGTGCGGACCGAGCCGTCCTTCGAGGTCACCACGACCCGTTTGGGGCCGTCCAGCCGCCCGTGCCCCCGGACGAACTCCGCGGGCACGCTCCCGATCCACTCGACCTGGCCGCTGTCGTCGAAGTGGGACACCGCCTCGTCGCGCCGGGCGAGCACGGCGGCGGTGTCGATCGGGCCCACCGTCAGGCCGGGCACCCGGGAGACCTCGGCGGCCAGCTCCACCGGGCGCAGCAGCGCCTTGCTGGGGATGCACGCCCAGTAGGAGCACTCGCCGCCGGCCAGGTGCCTCTCGACGACCACGGCGGTCAGCCCTCCCCTGACCGCGCGGTCGGCGACGTTCTCGCCCGCGGGGCCCGCGCCCACAACCACCACGTCGAACTCGTCCGACACGACTTACCTCCCACAGAGAACCGGCCATCGGCCGCGCGCCGCCCCCGGCGACGCCGGTCCTACCAGCTTCGCATCCTCCGGCCGGGACCGGGGCCGCGCCCCGCCCCGGTGGGTCGCGCGGGATACGCGCGGCCCCGGCCGCGGCGGGAACCGCGGTCGGGGCCGGGAGGTGCGGTCGGGGTGGGACGGGGGAACGCGCGCCTCCACGTTCCCCCGTCCCGCCTCACGCCTTCGACAGGCGCTTGCTGAAGAACGTCACCGGCCTTTCGAGCCTCACGCCGTCCACGACGATGTCGACGACCTCGTTGTAGAAGGCGATGTGATCCCTGATCCTCTCGGCGGCCGGGATCGGGTCGGGGTAGGCCCACGCCACGTCGGCCGGGACGGACCCGTCCTCGCGCGCGGACCAGTAGGAGGCGACTCCCTTGTACGGGCAGCGGGTGCTGCTCGCCGTCGGCTCGAACAGCTCGAGGTTCACGTCCTCCGGGGGGAGGTAGTAGCGGGTGGGCAGGCCCGTCTCGAACAGCAGCACCGGGCGCCGGGTCTCCGCGACGACCCTGCCGTCGATCTCGACCCTGACGTGCCGCGAGCTGGGCACCGGATCGACCCGCTTGTACGGGTCACGGGGATGGACGAAGATCTCCTCCTCCTCTTCGTACCAGTGCTCGAGCACCTCGCCCTCGTGCTGGAACCACTCGAACGCGATGTGGCCGGGCAGGGCCGGATAGCGCCACGCGGCGTTCGCGACGGTCTCGCCGCCGATCACCAGGTCGTAGAGGACCGTGGACCCCTCGTGGACGCCGGTGGCCGGGTCGGCGGCCGGGCGCAGCAGGTCGGAGCGGACCTCGGCCTCGGGGAACGCGTAGCGGGGCACCGGGTGCGACGCCTCCCAGACCAGCACCGGGTTGCGGCTGTCGACGACGGTGACATCGCCCCTGGTCCCGCGGACCCAGCGCTCGCTGGGCTCCCAGTTGAACGTTCCTGACGCGGGCACGGCCTATGCCTCCGCGAGTTCCGCGAGCTCCGCGACGTACGGCCTGCGCTCGCGCCAGGCCGCGATCTGGTCGGGCCGCCCGAAGACCCGCAGGTACTCCTCGACCTGCCCGCCGGCCTGGTCCCACAGCAGCTCCGGCTCGAAGTCGCTGCCCTCGGGGCCGACGAACGGCTCCAGCGGCTCGATCACCGTGTCGAGGCTGGGATGCCAGAAGACGCCCGTGGAGCGCCGGGTGACCGTGCCGCCCGCCACGACGCGGTGCCGTCCGGGGCGGAGCCGCCCGTTCGTCCACTTGGTGAGGATGTGGCCGGAGAAGACCTGCAGGGCTCCGGGCACGATCGGCACCGGGATCCAGCTCCCGTCGGGCGCCTGCCCCTGCAGCCCCGCGTAGTCGCCGCGCTGGTGCAGCACGGTCAGCGCCGAACCGTCGGCGTGCTCCAGCAGGAGCAGCTTGTCGTCGTCCGCCCCGGTGTCCCCGTGCGTCCAGGTCGGGTAGTCGTTGACGACGAAGCTCGTGTAGTACGGGCGCCCGGAGATCGGGAACGTCGACAGGGGCACGCCGAGCACCCGGCTGTAGAGGCCGAGCACCCGCTCGGCCACGCGGACCGAGGCGTCGTGGTAGAGCCTGGCCACCCCGGCGAGGCCCGGCTCCTGCGGCGGCCAGACGTTGGGGTGGGCGTACAGCTGCGCGTACTCCTCCGACAGCCCCGCGGACCTCGCCTCCTCGACGGTGTCGAACTGGCCGATGTTGAAGCGCTCCAGCTCCAGTCGCCCGAAGTCGTCGGGCCACTGCCGCCAGCCCCGGTAGGGGTGCCCGGTCGGGCTGGCCAGCTTCGCCTTCTCCTCCCTGGGCAGGGCGAGGACGCGGCCGATCCGGTCGTGGAAGTCGTCGATCAGCTCGGCGGAGACGCCGTGGTTGACGACCTGGATGATGCCCACCTGCTCGGCCGCCGCGCGCACCGAGGCGATCAGCTCCTCGGGGGCGTCGTCGCTCAGGGCCAGTTCGAGGTCGATGACGGGGATCTGGGCGGTCATGCGGTTCTCCCTTGGATCGTGTCGAGCACTTCGCGCAGCACCCCGGCCAGATCGGCCGGGTCTTCCACCGTGACGAGCCGGGCCGACGGCACCCGGCGCGCGAGCTCGCCCGCGGAAGCCTCGCTCAGGCGGCCGCCGGTGGCGGGGCGGACGAGCAGGACGGGCACCTCGTATCCGGCGAGGACCTCCAGCTGCTCCCAGAGGGTCTCGTCGCCGAGGTGCGCCGCCGCCTCGGCGGGCAGGTTTCCCAGGTGGTGGCGCCAGGTCCACGTCCCGTCGGACTCCTCGACGAGCTCGTAGCGGACGTCGGCGACCAGGTCCTCCTCGGCGGCGTCGGGCCTGGCCTCCCTGAGCCGGTCGAGCGCCTCCTCCCGGGAGGTGTGGCGGCCCGACACGACGCCCGGCTCCCCCGAGGCGCCGGGAAGGGTGTCCACCAGCACCAGGGCCCGCACCAGGTCGGGCGAGCGGGCGGTCAGCGCGATCGCGGTCAGCGCGCCGAGACCGGCGCCGGCCACGACCTTCGAGGTGGGCGCGAAGGAGCGGATGGCCTCGCTCACCGCGGGGGCGAGCCTGCGCGGGGAGTAGACGCCGTTCCCGCGCCAGCCCGACCGGCCGTGGCCGGGCAGGTCCAGTGCCAGGGCCGGTCGGCCGAGTGCCAGCAGCACCCGGTCCCAGGAGCGGGCGCTGCGGCGCGCCTCGTGCAGCAGGACGATCTCGGCCGGGCCGGTGTCCCAGGTGACGCCGCTGACGTGGCCGCCGCTGACCACGGTGACCCAGCGGCGCTGGACGCGGTGCGGATCGGGGCCGGGCAGGCCGAGGCTCTCGGCGAGCTCGGGCAGCAGGGCGAATTCCTGTTCGGGTACCGCGAGTTTCGATGACATCGGTGCCTCCATGAGAGCTAGCGGGAAAACCAGGGGCGTGTTCTGGAGCGATCAGTCCTCCTTCTCTCGGGCGTCCCGGGCCTTCCGGGACTCCCGGCCGTCTTGGGTCTCTCGGGTCTCTTGGGCCTCTCGGGCGGTGGGAGCCGCCACCGGGACGGCGGCCCGCGGGAGGTCGCCCGCGTCGAGATGGCAGCGGACTGCGTGGCCGTCGCCGGTGTCCCGCACCGGCGGGTCCACCGTGTCGCAGAGCCCCTCGATCCGCAGCGGGCAGCGGGCCGCGAACCCGCAACCGGTCGCGCCCGCCCGGCCGGTCCGGCCCGCTCGCGCGGTCTTGCCGACCCGCCCGGCCTCGGCGGTTCGCGCGGTCTCGCCGAGCCGCCTGCTCTCGCCGGTCTGCCCGGTTCCGTTGACCTGCCCGGTTCTGTCGGTCCGCTCGGCCTCGCGGGTCTGCTCGATCCGCCTGCTCTCGTCGGTCCGCTCGGCCTCGCCGGTCTGCCCGGCTCCGTCGACCCGACCGGTTCCGTCGGCCCGCGCGGTTCCCGCCGGGCGGGCGCTCTCCGGTCCGTCCAGCCGGGCCCGCGACGCGGCGACCAGCGAGGCGGTGTACGGATGGTGGGGACCGGAGAGCACCCGCCCGGCGGGCCCCTCCTCGACGATCCGGCCGCGGTACATGACCGCGATCCGATCGGCCAGGTAGCCGACGACCGCGAGGTCGTGCGAGATGAACAGGTACGACGTCCCGGTCAGCCGCTGCTGCTCCGACAGCAGCCGCAGCACGCCCGCCTGCACGCTCACGTCGAGCGCCGAGACCGGCTCGTCGCACACCACCAGCTCGGGATCCCCGGCGAAGGCGCGGGCGATCGCGGCCCGCTGCTTCTGGCCGCCGGAGAGCCGGTCGGGGCGGGCGTCCAGCAGGTGGTCGTCCAGGTTGGCCCGCGCGGACAGCTCCGCGACGGTGCGGGAGCCGCCCAGCCCGCGGACCGCCCTGGTCAGGATCGCGCGGATCGTGTGGCTGGGGTTCAGCGACGTCTCGGGGTTCTGGAAGACCATCTGGACGCGGCGGCGGTCGCGCGCGTCACGCCGTCCCACGGTCGCGGCCAGCTCCCGCCCGTGCAGCGCGATCGTCCCCGTTCCCCGGGGGCCGAGCCCGGCGACGGCGCGGGCCACCGTCGTCTTGCCGCTGCCCGACTCGCCGACCAGGCCGAGGACCTCGGCGCGGCCGATGGTCAGGTCCACCCCGTCGACGACGGTGGTCCGGCCGTACTTCCTGGTCAGGCCGCGGACCTCCAGCAGCGGCACCCCGCGCGGGGCACCCGTCCCCCCGGCCGGGCCGGTGACCGCGCCGGTCGCGCCTGGCGCCGCCGCGAGCAGCGCGCCGGTGTGGTGGCAGCGGGCCCGTCGCCCGCCGGGGGCGGCCTCGAGCACGGGCGTCCTCTCCCGGCAGAGGTCGTCGGCGAGGGCGCATCGGGGCGCGAACGCGCACCCGCGGACCTCCTCACCGGGGACCGGGGGCCGGCCGGGGATGGCCGCGAGCTCCCGCGCGTGGCGGGAGACGCCCAGCCGGGGGACGCTCGCCAGCAGCGCCGAGGTGTAGGGATGCCGCGCGCTCGCCATCACCTCGGCAGCGGGGCCCTCCTCGACCATGCGCCCCGCGTACAGGACGCCGACGCGTTCGCACAGGCGCCCGACCAGCGCCAGGTCGTGGCTGATCAGCACCACGGCCGCGTCCGTCTCCGCGCGCAGCGCCCAGACGAGGTCGAGGATCTCGTGCTGCACCGTCGCGTCCAGGCCGGTCGTCGGCTCGTCGAGGACGAGCAGGCGGGGGCGGGTGGCCAGCGCGGCGGCGATCACGACGCGCTGCTGCTGGCCGCCGGAGAGCTGGTGGGGGTAGCGCCGCGCGATCGCGGCCGGGTCCGGCAGCCGCACCCCGGCCAGCAGCGAGACCGCCTCCCGCCGGGCCTCGGCCCGGCCGCGTCCCTGCAGCCTGAGGACCCCCGCGAGCTGCGCGCCGATCCGCATCGTCGGGTCGAGCGAGCTGCCCGCCTCCTGGTGCACGACGGCGAGCGAGGTGGTCCGCCAGCGCCGCAGGTCCGCGGGGGAGAGGTCCAGCACCTCGACGCCGTCCACGGTCACCCCGCCGCCGGTGATCGAAGCGCCCGGCGGCAGGTGGCGGCCCAGCGCACGGCTCAGCGTGGTCTTGCCGCACCCCGACTCGCCCACGATCCCGTACGTCTCGCCCGGGGCGACGTCGAAGGAGACGTCCGTCACCGCCGGGGTCTCGCCGCGCGCCGTGCGGTAGGAGACCGACAGCCCCGCCACCCGCAGTCCCCGGCCCGCCGGTCCGGGGCCGTGCGGGTTCTCTCCGCGCGGTCGCGCCACGCCGACGCCTTCGGCCACGGGCTCCCGGGGGGCCGGGAGCCGGGGTTCGCCGGTGCCCGCGGCCCCGACGCGCCCTGTCCAGGTCACGATGCCTCCCATCTGCCGCGCAGCGCGTCGGCGACGAGCGCGATCCCCACCACCAGCGAGGCGATGGCCAGCGCGGGGGCGAGCACGGTCCAGGGCGCGAGCTGGAGCCAGACACGGTTGTCCGAGACCGACGCGCCCCAGTCGGGGGAGCCCGGCGGCTGGCCGAGCCCCAGGAACGACAGCGTCGCGGCGGCGAAGATCGCGTCGCCGAACCGGGAGGTCGCCTCCACCAGCACGGTCGTGCCGACATTGGGGAAGATCTCCCGCCGCATCAGCGACCAGGGGCGTTCCCCGCGCAGCCTGGCCGCCTCGACGTACGCCTTCTCCCGCTCGACCAGCGTCGCCGCGCGGACGCTGCGGGCCACGATGGGCACGAACGACCCCGCGACGACCAGCACCATGACGGTGACCGAACGGCCCGCCAGCGCCACGAACAGCACCGCGGCGATGATCGCGGGGAAGACCACGACCGCGTCGAGCAGCCGCATGACGATCTCGTCGACGAGACCGCCGAACGTCCCCGCCACCAGGCCGACCGCGGTGCCCGCCACGACGGCGAGCGCGGTCGCGAGCGGCGCCACCTGCAGCACCGGACGGGCTCCCGCGAGCATCCTGGAGAAGGTGTCGCGGCCGAACTGGTCGGTGCCCAGCCAGTGCTCGGGACCCGGGGGCAGGAAGCGGCTCAGGGGGTCGTGCTGCTGCGGGTCGTAGGGCACCAGCTGCGGCCAGAACGCGGCGACGACCGCCCAGGCCAGCACGAGCGCGCCGCCCGCGACGAGGGCCACGCGGAAGCCGCGCCCGGCCGCCCGCCGCCGCACCCCGCCCGCCGTGACGGCGCTCATGCGCGCTCCCTTCCGTACCCGGCACCCGGTGTTCCACGGCGCCCACCGGCCGGGCGCCTCGCGCGCCCGTTCACGCGGCGGCCCCGCCGAGCCGGATCCGGGGGTCGAGCAGGCGGTAGGCCAGGTCGGCCACCAGGATGATCAGCATGTAGAGGATGCCGAGCACCATCGCGGTGGCCTGCAGGGTCGGCAGGTCCTTGTCGATCGCCGACTGCAGCAGCAGGGCGCCGATGCCCGGGTAGTTGAACAGCAGCTCGACGGCGACCAGCCCGCCGAGCAGGAACTGCAGCTGCACGCCGAGCGCGCTGGTGGCCGGCACCGTGGAGTTGCGCAGCACGTGCCGCCGCACCACCCGGGCCCGGCCGAGACCGCGCAGCTCCGCGGCCCTGACGTACGGGCTCTCCACGGCCGCCACGGTGCCGGCGCGCACGTGGCGTGCGACGTAGCCGGTGCACAGCAGGACGAGGGAGATCACCGGCAGCGCCAGGTGGCCGAGCCGGGTCGAGATCGTCGCGCCGTCCGGCGCCTGGGCCGAGGCGGGGAACCAGCGCAGCCGCACCGCGAAGACGACCAGCAGCACCACCCCCGTCACGAACTCGGGGATGGCGCCCAGGGCCAGCCCGGTGACGCTGATGACCCGGTCGGCGGCGCGGTCGTGGTAGACCCCCGCGATCAGCCCGAGCGTCACCGCGACCGGGACCAGCAGGGCGAACGCCAGCCCGCCCAGGACCAGCGAGTCGGCGAGACGTCCGAGCACGAGCTCGCGGACCGGCACCCCGAGGGTGTGGGAGTCGCCCCACCCGCCGGTGAAGAACCCCGACAGCCAGTCGGCGTAGCGGTCGGCGAGCGGCCGGTCGAGCCCCAGCTGCTCGCGGAGCCGCGACACGGCCTCCTCGCCCGCCTCGCGGCCCAGGATCGTGCGGGCCACGTCGCCGGGGACCAGCTCGGTGGCGGCGAAGACGAGCAGGGACACCGCGAGCAGGGTGAGCGGGATCGCCGCCAGCCGCCGGAGCAGGAATCGCCTCATGCCGCCCTACAGCCGCGAGACCGAGCTGAAGTCGACATAGCTCGATGGATGGGCCGACACGCCGGTGAAGCGCTTGGCGTCGTAGGCCCGGACGGCGCCGCTCCAGACCGCGATGATCACCGGGACGTCCTCGTGGAGCGCCCCGGCGATGATCGCGGCCTGGGCCCGGCGCTCCTCGTCGGTCGTCGCCGAGTCGTAGGCGTCGGTGGCGGCGTCCAGCGCGGGGTTGGCGTACTTCGAGCCGTTCCACACGCCGCCGCTCTTGACCATCGGGATGACGAACTGGCTGGGCACCGCGCGCCCGGCCCAGCCCACCAGGTTGGCCGGGGTGAACAGCCAGGGGGTGTCCTTCTCCTGGTCGCCGCCGTAGAAGTCGCCGGAGGTGCGCTGGTCGAGCTCCACCTCGATGCCGACCTGCTTGAGCTGGTCCTGCACGGTGAGGGCGTAGTCCTTGCTCGGCGGGTCGTACGTCAGCGCGAAGGAGAGCCTGTCCACCCCGGCCGCGGCGAGCAGCGACGCGACCTTCGCCGGGTCCTTGGCCCGCTGCGGCACGTCCGGCGGCGCGGCCGGGAACAGGGCGGCGAACAGGTGGTCGTTGCCCAGCGCGCCGATGTCGTCGTAGACGCCCGCGTTCACTCCCGGCCGGTCCAGGGCGTACGCGATCGCCTGGCGCACCTCCTTCCTGTCGAAGGGCGGCTGGTCCACGCGCAGGGTGAAGGCGGTCAGGCCGGTGCCCTGAACCTGGTCGACGGTGATGCCGCCGACCCCGTCGAGCGGCCCGGCCAGCGCGGGGCGGCTGAGGATCTGGGTGTCGATCTCGCCGCTCTGCAGCGCGAGGAGGTCCGCCTGGTCGTCGGCGTAGAACGTGATCCGCACACCGTCCAGGTACGGCTTTCCCGGCTCCCAGTACTTCGGGTTGCGCGTGAACACCGCACCGCTGGAGGCGTCGTACGACTCCAGCAGGAACGGGCCGGTGCCGACCGGCTTGCCGGTGAAGTCGCCCGCGTAGTCCTCCTTGAGGATCACCGCGTTGTAGTTTCCGGCCGAGACCAGGTACGGGAAGTCGGAGAAGGGCCGTTCCAGGGTGAAGACGACCGTCGAGTCCCCCCGGACGCCGATGCCGCCCCTGGCCAGGACCGAGTCGAACGCCGCCGCGGCGGCGGACTTGCTCTTCGGATCGAGCAGCCGGTCGAAGGTGGCCTTGACCGCCTTCGCGTTCAGCGGCGTGCCGTCGGAGAAGGTGACGCCCTCGCGAAGGGAGAAGACCCAGCGCCTGCCGCCCTCCTCGGACTCCCACTTCTCGGCGAGGCGGGGCACGAGCTTGAAGTCCCTGTCCAGCCAGATCAGGTAGTCGGCCACCAGCTGGACGATCGCGATCGCGGAGCCGTCGTACATGGTGACGGGGTCGACCGCGGTCGGCGGCGGGGGAGAGCCGGCGCGCAGGACGCCGCCGGTCTTCGGGGTGCCCGGCGCGGAGGCGGGAACCGTCCGGGAGCCGCTCGCCCCCGCCGTGTCGCCCGCGCCGCCCGCGCAGGCGGCGAGCAGCCCGGTCAGCGCGGCGCCCCCGGCCGCGCCGAGGAAGAGGCGTCGTGACAGGCCGGGGAGGCGGGACAACACCTCGCCGCCGGGACCGCCGGGACCGCCGGGGGCGGAGGTGCCCCGAGGGTCGGGATGGGGGGATTTCTGCATGGGAGGGTCTCCTCGCGGTCGCGGCTGGTGAGGATCCGCGCAGCTCGGCGACGTCCTGCGGCGGCTCGAATATATCCACACTATTCAGGTAGGAATAATGGGCTGTCAAGAGCGCGTGGCCGATCGGGACCGGATGGCGCGACCTTTCCCTTCCTTTCCCGGCCCCTTCCCGTCGCTTCCGGCCTTCCTCTCTGTTCCGGTCTGTTCCGGCCCTTTACCGGACAGAAACGACGCAGAGCGCCCCCCGGTCAAGAGGAGGGCGCCCTGGGGCGTTTCGGTCCCGCGACCCGGAAGACGGGGCCAGGCGGCACAGACCCGCCGGCCCGGCGGGTCCGTGCCGCCGGTGGCGGCGTCCCGGGTTCTGACCGCTAGCGGCGGCGCCCGCGGGCCTTGAGGGGGGTCAGGGGCAGCTCGGGCGCGGGCAGCGGGGCGGCTCCCGCGCCGGGCACCGTGCCGAACCCCTCGCCCTCCATCCACTCCCGCCGGAACCGGACGATGTCCTCGTGGCTGCGGCCGACGAAGTTCCACCACATGACGATCCGCTCCTCGAACGGCTCGCCGCCGAGGAGCAGCAGCCGCCCGGCCCCCTCGGCTTCCACGGCCAGCTCCGAGCGTCCGCTGCCCAGGTAGAGCAGCGGGCCGGGGGAGAGGTCCGTACCGCCGACCCGCACGGTGCCGGACAGGGCCAGCACGGCGTACTCGAAGCCGGGACGGAGCGGGACCGAGGTCCCGGCGCCCGCCTCCAGCGTCACCTCGGCCCCGACCAGCGGGGTGTGGACCGTCGCCGGGGAGGTGACACCGCCCAGCTCGCCCATGATGACGGTCACCGTGACGCCCGGCGACGACGGCGACGACGGCGCTGTCAGCGTGGGCAGCACCGGGTGGTGCTCGAAGGCCGGGGCGCCCCCGCGGGCGGCGGAGGGGAGCGCCACCCACAGCTGGACCCCGTGCAGCACGGCCTCGGACGGCGACTCCTCCGCGTGGGAGATGGCCCGCCCGGCGGTCATCAGGTTGAGCTGGCCCGGCCTGATCAGCTGCTCGCTGCCGACGCTGTCGCGGTGCAGGACCTCGCCCTCCACGAGCCAGCTGACGGTCTGCAGGCCGGTGTGCGGGTGCGGGGGGACGTGCATCGTCGCCCGCTCGGGGCCGTAGTGGTCGACGAAGCACCACGCGCCGACCATCCTGACGTCCCGGTTCGGCAGGGTCCTGGTGACCCTCATCGCCCGGGGACCGCCCAGCACCACGTCCCGGCCGGTCAGCAGCTCGTTCACCGGTTCCGCGGCCACGTCCGCGAGGCCGCCGCAGGCCGACTCCCGCGGATCCGTTTCCAGGTTGCTCATGCCGTGACTGTACGACTCGATCCCGGCGGCATGGGCAGGGCCATCCCGGGGGCGGGATCGCATGCGTGGAGGGCGGCTCGTTCCGGTATCTTTCGTCCACCCCGCCGGGCACCCGCCGCTCCGGCGGGACGACACCGTATGAAGTGAGAGGCCGTTGACCACCGAGACACCTTCCCGCGGATCTCGGAAGAGCCGCTGGAGCGCGCAGACGTGGTTCAACGTCGTGCTGCTCGCCATGACTCTCCTGCTCGGGGTGTCGGCGATTGTCGGCGCCACGGTCCTGCAGAACGCGGCGTCCGCCTCCAACAGGCTGATCGACCACATCTCGGTGGGCAGGATCCAGGCGGAGCGCCTGCAGGCGACCCTGCTGAACCAGGAGACCGGGGTGCGGGGCTTCGTCATCACCGGCAAGGAGGAGTTCCTGCAGCCGTACGTGGAGGGGCGGCGCGACGAGCTCGTCGTGTCGTCACAGATCGCGCGGCTGGTGCCGGGCACGGAACCGCTGGCGGCACTCCAGGAGGTGGGGCGGCGGGCCGCCGACTGGCGGACCCGCTACGCGGAACCGATGATCGCCAGCGTCAGGGAGAAGGGCCCGGAGAGCGTGAGCGCCGAGCAGGCCGAGGAGAGCAAGCGCTCCTTCGACGCCGTCAGGAAGGCGCTCGACACCCAGAACGTCGCCTGGAGCCACGCGAGGGAGCTGGCCCGTGCCGACCTGGAGGCCGCCCGCACGGTCAGGGACGCCACCTTCTTCGGCATCCTGGCCGCCTTCCTGATCACCATCGTCACGGTGGCGGTGCTGCTGAGGATCGCGGTGTTCGGACCCCTGGCCCGTCTCCGCGAGGCCTCCCGCCGGGTCACCATGGGAGATTTCGCGCACCACGTCGACACCGGCGGCCCCGCCGACCTCGCGGAGCTGGCCGACGACATGGAGGCGATGCGTCGGCGCATCGTCACCGAGCTGGAGGAGGCCCGCGGCTCCCGGCTGCGGATCGCCGCCCAGGCCGAGGAGCTGAAGCGCTCCAACGCGGAGCTGGAGCAGTTCGCCTACGTGGCCTCGCACGACCTGCAGGAGCCGCTGCGGAAGATCGCCTCCTTCTGCCAGATGCTCCAGCAGCGGTACGCCTCCCAGCTCGACGAGAGGGCCAACACCTACATCGACTTCGCCGTGGACGGCGCCAAGCGCATGCAGGTGCTCATCAACGAGCTGCTCACCTTCTCCCGGGTGGGCCGCGTCGCCAGGGAACCCGTCGAGATGGACCTGAACGACGTGGTCGGCAGAGCCCTGGCCAACCTCTCGGCGGCGGTGGAGGAGTCCGGGGCCGAGATCGAGGTCGGGGACCTGCCCGCCGTCGTCGGGGACCGGACCCAGTTCGTGATGCTCTGGCAGAATCTGATCGGCAACTCCCTGAAGTTCCGCGACCCCGGCCGCGCGCCCCGGGTCACGATCGAGTCCGAGCGGCTCGACGGGGAGGTGCGGATGACCGTGACCGACAACGGCATCGGCATCTCGCCCAACTTCGCGGACAAGATTTTCGTCATCTTCCAGCGGCTGCACCAGCGGGACGCCTACGAGGGCACCGGGATCGGCCTGGCGCTCTGCAGGAAGATCGTGGAGCAGCACGGCGGCACGATCCGGCTGGACACCGAGCACACCGGGGGTGCCCGCTTCGTCATCACGCTGCCCGCCGGGGCCGTCGCGCCGGAACGGGAGGGGCCCCCGGAGATCGCGGTTGGGACCGTGCCGTGACACGCGGACGGTACGTGCGGGATCCGAATGCCGTTACCGTTTACCGGATGGAGGAGATCGACCGCCGTATCGTCACGTTGCTGGCCAAGGATGGCCGGATGAGCTTCACCGATCTCGCCAGGGAGACCGGGCTTTCGGTGTCGGCGGTGCACCAGCGGGTGCGCCGGCTGGAGAAGCGCGGGGTGCTGCGCGGGTACGCCGCGCTGGTCGACTACGACGCCATCGGGCTCTCGCTCACCGCGTTCGTCTCCATCAAGCCGATCGACCCTGCCGCCGCCGACGACGCCCCGGAGCGGCTGGCCCATCTGAGCGCCGTCGAGGCCTGCCACAGCGTGGCCGGGGACGAGAGCTACATCCTCAAGGTCCGGGTGGCCTCGCCGATCGCGCTCGAGGAGCTGCTGAACCAGATCCGCACCGCCGCCAACGTCTCCACCCGCACGACGGTCGTGCTCAGCACGCCGTACGAGCACCGCACCCCGGAGCCGGCGGGTCAGGAGAACGGGAAGCCCGAGGAGCGCGCCTGACCTCCGGGGCGGGTCCGCCGGTGTTTTCCCCGGGCGCGGTGATCGGCCCACGTGCGGTAAGGGCCGTCGGCGTTTCCCCGAAGGCGATGACCGGCCCGCTCCCCGCTTCGGGGAGCGCGTACGAAGGACCGTTTCCCCGAAGGTGGCGACCGGCCCGCTCTCCTCTCCTCGGGAGGTTGTTCCTGATTTGCCGGGAGTGAGGTGATTGATCCAAGCTGGACGAATGCCTCCCAGAAAGATCATCATTGACTGCGACCCGGGGATCGACGACGCGCTGGCGCTCGTCCTCGCCCACGGGAGCCCCGATCTGGAGATCCTGGGGATCACCACGGTCGGCGGCAACGTCGAGCTGGCCAGGACCACCGACAACGCGCTGCGGCTCCGCGAGTTCCTGGGGTTCAGCGGGGTGCCGGTCGTCGCGGGCAGCGCGGGCGCGCTCCTGCGCCCCCGGGTGAACGCGGCCGGGGTGCACGGGGACTCGGGCCTCGGGGAGGCGCTGCTGCCCCCGGCGTCGCTCCCGCCGGCCGCCGGGCACGCCGTCGACTTCATCATCGAGACGCTCCGGGCCGATCCGGGCGAGGTGACCCTGGTCGCCATCGGCCCGCTCACCAACGTGGCGCTCGCCGTGCTCAGGGAGCCCGCGATCGTGAGCTGGGCTCGGGGCCTCACGATCCTCGGCGGGTCCTACACGCGGGGCAACTTCTCTCCCGCGGCCGAGTTCAACATCGCCGCCGACCCGGAGGCCGCCGCGGTCGTCTTCGGCGCGGGCTGGACGGTGACCATGATCGGTCTCGACGTGAGCCGCGGCGCCGTGACCACCGAGGCGGTGGCGGACCGCATGGCGGCCATGGGCAGGCTCGGCGCCGACCTGCTCCTGCCGTGCGTGCGGTTCTACGGCACGATCACCGCCGAGGACGGGCCCGCGATCCACGACGCCTGCGCGATCGCCCACCTGATCGACCCGTCGCTGATCACCCTCGAACCCGCCGTCGTGGACGTCGAGACGGCGGGCCGCTTCACCGCCGGGATGACCGTGACCGACTTCGCCCTCCGGGGCCGCGCCCCCAACGCCCTGGTCGGCACCTCCCTCGACGTGGGCCGCTTCTGGGACCTCCTGCTGACCGTCTACGCCCGGGTCGCGGAGTCGATCGAGCCCTGAGGCCGCTTTCGCGGGACGGACTCCTCAGGGGATGATCCTGCGGCGGCGGAGGTCGCCGAGGATGTCCAGGAACATCGCCTCGGTGTCGACGTACTCGTGGAAGCCGAAGCGCCGGGCCTTGGAACCGTCGGCGAAGAAGTCGTAGTCCCAGGAGAACACGGCGTCGCCAAAGGCCCAGGAGGACACGTCCTTGTACGGGTGCGGCTCCAGCCCGTACCTCTCGGTCATGGCGTCCCAGAGCGGCTCCTTGTCGGCCATGACGACGTCGAGCGACATCGGCAGGGGAGGGGCCACCTCCAGGTCGAAGAACCCGGCGATCCTCGGCCACATGTCGTTCCAGCGGAAGAGGTCGCCGTTGTTGACGTTGAACGCCTGGTTGGCGCAGCGCTCGTCGGTCGCCGCCCAGACGGTCGCCCTGGCCAGCAGTCCCGCGTCGGTCATCTCCAGCAGCGTGTCGTAGGCCCCCGGCCTGCCGGGGAAGCGCAGCGGCAGGCCCAGCTCCTTCGAGATCGCGCCGTACACCGCGATCACCATGGCCAGGTTCATCGGGTTGCCGAGGGCGAAGCCGCACACCACGGACGGGCGGATCGCCGTCCACGTCCACCCGGAGCCCTTCTGACGCTCCTCCAGGAAGTTCTGCTGGTCGACGTTGAACTCCGGCGGCATGTGGTGCGGGTCGCTCTCGCGGGCCGGGGTCTTGAAGGGACCCAGGTGCGCGCCGTAGACCTTGTATCCCTGCATGAGGCTGACGTGCCGCAGGCCCGGAGCCACCGGTTCGACCGCGTCGACGACGTTGACCAGCATGGCGAGGTTGGGCGGAACGAGCTCGGCCCAGGTCGGCCGGTCCTGGTAGGCGGCGTAGAAGACGTGGGTCACGTCGGTGAGCTCGCCGAGCTTCTTGGCGCAGTCGTCCCGGTCGAGCAGGTCGACCCGTACGTGGCGGACCCGTCCCGCGCTCTCCCCGCCGCGGCGCGACAGGCCGATCACCTCCCAGTCGCCGAGCGCCGCGAGGTGGTCGACCAGGTTGCGGCCGATCACCCCCTGAGCGCCGACGACGAGGGCGACCTTGGGCTGGGTGCTCATCGTTCTTCTCCCGATCGGTGCGGATGGGCCGGCGCGCGGTCACGTTCCCGTGCCGGTGCCGTGCGATCCGATTCTGCGGGGCTCCCTCCCTATGAGTCCAAGGCTTGTTTCTTGTCGCGGCCATGAGCGTCGTTTATGGCGGACGTCGCGGGTGCTCGAAGCTTTACATGACCCAAAGTCATGATTTATGGGGCTCTGATAATTTTTGCGCATGCTGAGCCTGCGACAGCTCGAATACCTGGTGACCATCGTCGACCAGGGCTCCTTCACGCGGGCCGCCGAGATCCTCCACGTCACGCAACCGGCCCTGTCGCACCAGATCCGGGCGCTGGAGCGGTCGGTCGGCGCCTCACTGCTCGAACGGCTGCCCAGGGCCGTCCACCTCACGGCGGCCGGGCGCGCGATGCTGCCCCACGCGCGAGCCGCCCTCGCCGACGCGGCCCGCGCCCTGTCGGCCGTACGCCAGACGACCGGGCTGGCCGGGGGAGAGCTGCGGCTGGCGACGGTCTACTCGGTCAGCCTGGGCGTGCTGCCCGCCGCGCTGCGCGCCTGGAGCGGTCTCCATCCCGGGGTCGACGTCAGGCTCTTCGAACACCGCCACGCCGACGAGCTGGCGGAGGCGATGGCGAGCGGGCAGGCCGACCTCGCCGTCGGTCCCCGGCCCGCGTCCTGGGCGGGGCCGGTGCGCACGCTCGGCGTCGAGGAGTTCGTCGTGGCCGTCTCCTCCGGCGACCCCCTCGCGTCCGGCGGGGCGTCCTCGGTGGATCTGGGTGATCTCCGCGACCGCCGTTGGGTCCACTACGCCCCCGGTAACGGCCTGGCCGACATCCTGGACCGCGCCTGCGCGAAGGCCGGATTCCAGCCCAGGATCGCGGTGCGCACCGAGCAGACGGCGTCGGCCCCGACCCTCGCGGCCGCCGGGCTCGGGCCCGCGCTCATCCCCGCCAATATCGTGCCAGGGGGGTACGAGGGCCACATCCTCCGGCCGAGGCCCGCCGTGACCCGGGTCCTCACCGCCTACGCGCGCACCGGGTTCGACGCCCTCGGCGGGGCCTTCCTCACCCTGCTCGCCGAGAGCGCGGCGGCCACGCTCCTTCCCCCCGCTTCCCTCGCGGGACGCCCGCCCGGCCTCCTGAACGACCCGCTTCGGAAACGACCCGCTTCGGACGACCCACTGAGCGGCCTGCGCTGAGCGGCCCGCCCCTGAGCGGCTCGCTTCGGACGACCCACTGAGCGCCCCCTGGCCCGCCCGTCCCGGGTCGTACGCGCTCCCCGTCCCCGCGCGCCGCGGCCCGCGCCGTGAGACGCGGGCCGTGCGCGGCGCGATGTCACCCCGCCCCGGTCACCCCGTCATGTCAGGGCGTGGAAGTGGGCCCGGAGCCGGGCCCTCGCCCCCTCGGTGGCACCGAGGGCGTCCAGGCCCAGGAGGGCGGCGCCCATGATGGGCGCGACGTCGGCGACGATCAGCTTGGCCTGCGGGGCGCTCTCGGCGAAGCCCCGCTCCAACAGCTCGCTCATCAGCGGGTCGCGGGCGGTGAGCACGCCTCCGCCCAGGACCACCTCCATCGGGACGGAGAGCAGATCCAGGCGGCGCATCGCGACCACCGCGAGCACGACGACCTCCTCGGCCATCCGCGCCACCAGTGAGCGGGCCACCCCGTCCCCCCGGTTCGCGACCGCCATCAGCACCGGGACCAGCTCGTTCAGCCTGCCGTAGGGAAGCTCGCCGAAGTGGACGGCGAGGGACACCTCCTCGACGGTGCGGGTGCCGAAGTGCTCGCGGACCGCGGGGACCAGCGCGCTGGCCGGACCCCGGCCGTCCTCGGCGCGCACGGCGTGCCAGAGCGTCTCCTCGCCTAGACCGAGGCCGCCGCCCCAGTCGCCGGTGAGCCGTCCCAGCGCGGGGTATCTCGCGACCTCCCCCGAGGGGGAGACCGCCACCGCGTTGATCCCCGCGCCGCACACCACGGCCACCCCCGAGGGCCCGGAGGCCCCGGCGCGCAGCAGCGCGAAGGTGTCGTTGCCGACGGTCGCCTCCCTGCCGTACCCCCGGGCGAGGATCTCCTCGCGGAGCGCCTCCTCCTCCACCGGCAGGTCCGCGCCCGCCACGTACGCGGCCACGTGGTCGGCGTAGGGCGTGGCCGTGCCGGGGCCGAGCGCGGAGCGCACGGTGTCGCCGATCGCGTCGATCGCGACGCCCACCCCCGCGGTCTGCGGCTGGAAGGCGCCGCCGCGCCCGGTGGCGAGGACCGAGCCGTCCTCGGCGACGAGCGCGATGTCGGTCTTGCTGTTGCCGCCGTCGACCGCCAGGACCGTTCTCACGCGGTCGCCCAGGACAGGTGCCCGCGGTTGGCCTCGATCAGGCGCCTGGCCAGGTCGCCGGAGAGCGAGGCCTGGCCGATCAGCGGGTGGGCCAGCAGCGCGTCGGCGACGCGGTCCTCGCCGCCGTGCAGCGCGGCCTCGAGCGCGAGCGTCTCGTACGCCGTGACGTGGGCGATGAGCCCGGCGAAGAGGGGTTCCACCGGGTCGACGGGCAGCGCGGTCGCACCCGCAGAGGTGATCGTGGCCGGGACCTCGATGACCGCCTCGTCGGGCAGGAACGGCAGCGTGCCGTCGTTGCGCAGGTTCACCACCTGGGTGTCGCCGCGGTCGCCGGCCAACGAGGCGATCAGCGCCACCGCGGCCTCGGAGTAGAAGGCGCCGCCGCGCCTGCCCAGCAGCTCGGGCTTGGTGTCCACCGCGGGGTCGGCGTACAGCTCGAGCAGGGTCTTCTCCATCGCCGCGACCTCGGCCGCGCGCGACGGCTTGGTCCGCTGCTCCTCCACCACCAGGTCGTGCTCGTAGAAGTAGCGCAGGTAGTAGGAGGGCACCACGCCCAGGTGGCGGATGAGCGCGGCGGGCAGGCCGACGTCCCGGCCGATCTCCTCGGCGTGGCTCTCCAGCAGCTTCGGCAGCACGTCCACCCCGTCCAGGTGGACGGACCGTTCCCAGGTGAGGTGGTTCAGGCCGACGTGGCCGAGTGAGATCCTCTCGGGGGCGACGCCCAGGTTCGCGGCGAAACGGCGCTGGAAGCCGATGGCCACGTTGCACAGGCCGATGGCCCGGTGCCCCCCCTCCAGCAGCGCCCTGGTGACGATGCCGACCGGGTTGGTGAAGTCGACGATCCAGGCGCCGGGCGCGTGCCTCCTGACCTTCTCCGCGATGTCCAGCACCACCGGCACCGTGCGCAGCGCCTTGGCCAGCCCGCCCGCGCCGGTCGTCTCCTGCCCGACGCAGCCGCACTCCAGCGGCAGCGTCTCGTCCACGTTCCGCGCCGCCTGGCCGCCGACGCGCAGCTGCAGCAGGACCGCGTGCGCCCCGGCGACGCCCTCCTCGACCGAGGTGGTCGCGACGACCGTGGCCGGATGCCCGGCCCGCGCCAGCATCCGGCGGGCCATGCCGGACACCAGATCCAGCCGGTGGGTGTCCGGATCGACCAGCGCGATCTCGGTCAGCGGCAGCTCGTCGCGCAGCCGCGCGAACCC
The DNA here is from genome assembly GCF_036227305.1 of Streptosporangium sp. NBC_01469. Lineage (NCBI taxonomy): Bacteria > Bacillati > Actinomycetota > Actinomycetes > Streptosporangiales > Streptosporangiaceae > Streptosporangium > Streptosporangium sp. NBC_01469. The sequence goes on from NZ_CP109465.1 coordinate 5,746,239, forward strand.
GTCGATCAGCTCCGGCGTGTACGTCGAGCCGCCCCCGACAACGGCGAGTTTCACCCTTTTACTCCTGTCAGCGTGACGCCCTCGATGAAAACCCTCTGGGCGAAGAAGAACACGATGATGACCGGGGCCATGACGAGCAGGGTCGCCGCCATGGTGAGGTTCCACTGCACGCTGTGCAGTGCCCGGAAGGACGCCAGCCCGAGGGAGAGCGTCCAGTTTGCCTCGTTTGTCTGGGCGTAGAGCAGCGGACCATAGTAATCGTTCCAGCAGTAGAAGAACTGGAACAGGCCCACCGCCGCTATCGCCGGACGCGCCATCGGCAGGATCACCTTGACGAGGGTCCGGAAGTCCGAGCAGCCGTCCACCCTGGCGGCCTCGGTGTACTCCCTGGGGATGGTGACCAGGAACTGCCGGAGCAGGAAGATGGAGAAGGCGTCGCCGAACAGCATCGGCAGGATCAGCGGCCACAGCGTGCCGGTGAGGTCCAGCCGCGCCCAGATGAGATAGACGGGCACCGCGACGACCTGGGGCGGCAGCATCATCATCGTGATGACCGCGAGGAAGGCCAGCCTGCGCCCCCGGAAGCGGAAGCGGGCCATCGCGTACGCCACCGGGATCGACGACAGCAGCATGAACGCGGTGCCGAGCCCGGCGTACAGGAACGTGTTGCCCAGCCAGGCCAGCAGCTGTGACCTGGCGAAAACGTCGGCGAAGTTGGACCAGTTCCAGGTGCGGGGCCACAGGTCGCCGGTGAGCGCCTGGTCGTTGCTCATGACGGCCGTCAGCGCCACGAACACCAGCGGGCCGAGGAACATCAGCGACAGCGCGATGGCGAGGGCGTGGGTGGCGATCCAGTACAGGACCGCGCGGCCGCGCGGGCCGCGCGCGGCGGCCCCGGCGGGCCGCTTGGCCAGGGGGGCCGGGGTGGTCAGGGCGGTCACCGGTCTCCTCCTTCGTCGAACGCGCGGAACCTGCGGAGCAGGATGAGGGTGAAGACCGTGGAGAACGCGAACAGCAGCAGGGCCAGCACGCAGGCGTATCCCATGCTGAAGTCGCGGAAGCCCACGTGGAACAGCCACTGGGCCAGCGTCAGCGTCGACAGCTCGGGGTATCCGGGCACGAAGGTGCTGCCGGGGGAGTCGGTGACCCCCGCCGCGACCCGGGAGGCGATCATCGCCTGGGTGAAGTACTGCAGGGCGTAGATGACGCCGGTGACCGTCGAGAACATCAGCACCGGCGAGATCGTCGGCAGCGTGATGCTCCTGAACTGTCGCCACGCCCCCGCCCCGTCGATGGCCGCGGCCTCGTACAGGTGTTTGGGCACGTCCAGCAGGGCGGCCAGGAAGATCATCATGGTGTTGCCGATGCCCCACATGGCCAGCATGGTCAGGCCGGGCTTGGACCAGTCCTTGTCGCCGAACCAGTCGGGCGCGGCGATCCCGAAGAGCTCGATGAACTGGTTGAGCGGTCCCGAGGGGTTCAGCAGGAACACGAAGGAGACCGTGCCGGCCACCACCGGGATCAGCGACGGCAGGTAGAACACCGTGCGGAAGAGGCCGGCGCCCGACTTGAGCCGGGTGAGCAGCCACGCCACGCCCAGCCCGAAGAGCACCTGCGCGGGGACCATGAGGACCACCAGCCACAGCGTGTTCCTGATGGCCGCCCAGGCCCGGTCGTCCACCAGAAGGTAACGGTAGTTGTCCAGGCCGACGAACTCCAGCGTGAACAGGTCGTAGCGGTGGAAGGAGAAGTAGACCGTCGCCGCGAGGGGGTAGGCGAAGAACACCGCGAACCCCACCAGCCAGGGTGACATCCAAAGGAGGGCCTTGAGGCCCTCGCCGCGCCACCGGCGGGGCGGCGCGGCGTGGACGATGCTCATCGAGGATCAGCCCCCGGAGAGCTTCATCTTGTCGTCGAGACGCTTGTCCACCGCGGCGAGCCCGGCGTCGAGGTCGGTGGCCGAGCCGTTCTCCCACTTGACCAGGAACTCCTGCAGCGAGTCCTGGTTGAAGGTGCTGTTGACGTTGGCCGGGACCGTGCTCGTCTTCGGGTGGGCGAAGATGTCGAGGAAGGTCTGGAAGTTCGCGTCCTTGACCAGGTCGGGCGACTCCAGCGACGCCTTGGTGGTCGGCACGTTGCGCAGCGCGTTGGAGAGCGTGACCAGCGCCGAGGTGTCGGTGGTCAGATACTTGACCAGCTCCCAGGCGGCCTGCGGGTTCTTGGCGCCCTTGGGCACCCCGATCACGGTGCCCGCGGTGAAGCCGCTGCCGTACAGGTCGGGCTTGGTGTCGGAGACCGGGAGCGGCGCGGTGCCGTAGTCGATGTCCTTCGCCTCGTTGGCGATCATGGCGTTGCGCCACTCGCCGTCCAGGACCATGGCGATCTTGCCCTTGTAGAAGGGGTGGTCGGCCGACCACTCCTGGCCCAGGCTCTTGCGGAACTTCTCCAGCTTGTCGTACCCGTACCAGTCGACGAGCTCCTTCTGCCAGCGCAGCAGCTCCTTCCACGCCGGGTCGGAGCCGACCGCCGAGGTGCCGTCCGGTTTGTACCAGGTCGCGCCGACCATCGGGGCCAGGTGCGAGGCGGAGTTCTCGTAGTACTGGAAGCTCGGCATGAACCCGGCGACCTTGATGGTCCCGTCGGCGTCGCGGACGGTGAGCTTCTTGGTCAGCTCGGTCAGCTCCGAGAGCGTCTTGGGCGGCTCGGAGCCCTTCATCAGGGCCTTGTTGTAGTAGAGCCCGTACGCGTCGGCGAGCAGCGGCATCACGCACCGCCTGCCGTCGTACTCGGTGTAGGAGCGCGAGACCTCCGGCAGCACGGACAGGTCGATGCCGTCCTGCTTGATCACCGGGGTGAGGTCCTGGAACGTTCCGCTGCGGCACCACTGGGCCACGTTGTCGGTGGTGAACGAGGAGGCGACGTCCGGGGCCTTCCCGCCGCGCACCGCCTGGGTGATTTGATCGTCCTGCACGCCCTTGACCAGCTTGACGGTGATCTGGGGGAACTTCGTGCGGAATCCTGCGATGGCGTCCTCGAACGCCTTGACCTCGGCGGGCGCGGAGAACCCGTGCCACAGCTCGATGGTGGAGGCCGGCAGCGCGGCGGAGGCGGAGCCCGAGGGCTTGGGCTGCGAGCCCAGCGCGGGCGCGCTCTGCGTGCCCGCGGTGCAGGCGGTCAGGGTGGTGGCCGTCAGGGTGGCCAGGGCGAAGGTGAGAAAGCGTCGGTGCACGACGGCTGCCTCCTGGGGGTGATGGATCTGGCGGGGTTCCGGGCGGGGTCCGTACGGTTCGTGTGCGGTTGGGATCGCGGGCGGCCGGGGGTCAGGAGGGGACGGTGGAGCTGAAGACCTCGTCGCGGGCGGTCGCGAGGGCGAGGTCGAGCGCGCCGGCGAGGACGGGGTTGCCCTCGACGGTCGACAGCAGCAGCGGGGGCCGGGGGATGGTCAGGGCGTGGAGCTCGTGCTCGACGAGCTCGCGCAGGGTGTCGCCGCCGGCGAGGAGGGTCCCGCCGGTCAGCACGATGATCTCGGGGTCGACGACGGAGGTGATCGCGGCCAGCCCGACGGCGAGCCGGGAGGCGATGTCGCGCAGCCCGGCGCGGGCGTCGTCGGCGCGCCTTCCGGCGGAGGTGGAGGCCTGTACGGCGTTCAGCACCGCCTGCGTGGGTCCGGTGCCGCGCACGCCGTACGACCTGAGGATCTTGAGCACCGCCGGGCCGCCGGTGAGGGCCTGGTAGCCGTGGTTGGCGTAGCGGCCGGTGTCCCTGGCGGTCGGCGCGCCGGGGGTGGGCATGTAGCCGACCTCTCCGGCGCCGCCGGTGGCGCCCCGGTGCAGCCGGCCGCCGAGGACCAGCGCGGCGCCGAGGCCCTCGTCGGCCCAGAGCAGCACGAAGTCACGGTGGCCGCGGCCCACGCCGTGCGCCTGCTCGGCCTGGGCGACGAGGTTGACGTTGTTCTCCACGGCGACCGGCACGCCCAGGCCGTCGCCGAGGGTGCGGACCAGGTCCGGGATGTGCCAGCCGGGCATGTCCTTGCTGGTGGCGTACGCCATCTTCCCGGTGCCGGGGTCGATCGTGCCCTGCACGCCGATGACCACGCGCCGCAGCGCCGCGGGGGCGCCCGCGCCCTCCAGCGCGGCCCGGACCCGCTCCAGCGCGTCGCCGCCGGAGCGGCCGGGGCTGGGCAGGTGGTGCTCGCCGACCACGGCACCGGTGATGTCGGCGACCCTGACGTCGATGCCCGCGCGCGTGACGTCCAGCGCGGCGACGTGCGCGGCGGCGGGGTTGAGCCGGTAGACCTCCGCGGTGCGGCCGGGCAGCCCCTCGCGGATGCCGTCGAGCACGACCAGGCCCGCCTCCTGGAGACGGATGAGAAGCTGCGAGGCGGTGGGCTTGGACAGGCCGGTGAGGGCGCCGATCTCCGGGCGGGTGAGCGGGCCGCGCTCCAGCAACGCCTGCAGGGCGGCGCGGTCGTTGATCGCGCGCAACAGGCTGGGGGTGCCGGGGGTCGGCTGGGTCACTGGTCCTCCGCGTGCGTCCTTGCATCCACCGATGAAGCAGAGTTAGGAAACTTTCCTAACTTCGAGTGAATGTAAGGAACCCGGCGGATTCTCGTCAAGCAGGCAGGGAACGCCGCAATCAAGCTGTGATGACGGACGGGCGGGTAAACTTCTCGACGGACCTGCTAGGGTGATGGTTTGTCATAACAACCAGCGCAATGGCCCGGAGTATCCCATTACTAGCAACGATAATGGAGCGACGGCAACCCGTCAAATCGAGCTGGCCAGGGAGCAAGAGTACGTTTCCTGCCTTTATGCCCGGCTCGATCTACTGCGCGAGCGCACCCAGCGACAGCTGGACGGCGTCCTCGCGCAGGGCGGAAGTGGCGGCACGCATCAGAACCGCTCCGAGCGCGACACCTTCGCGGGGATGTACGCCGAACGCCTGGGCCGCCTGTGGGCGGTCGAGAACGGCCTGTGCTTCGGCCGGCTCGACAACGCCGACGACACCTCACTCTACATAGGCCGCATCGGCATGGCCGACGACGACCAGCGCCGGATGCTGATCGACTGGCGGGCACCGGTGGCGCAGCCCTTCTACGGCGCCACCCCCGCGGCCTCGATGGGTGTCACCCGGCGCAGGCACCTGCAGACCAAGGGCCGCACGGTGATCGGGGTCGACGACGACCTCCTGGACATCGACAGCCTCACCGAGGAGGACGTGGCCACCCTCAACGGGGAGGCCGCGCTGCTGGCCTCCCTGGGGGCCAGGCGCACCGGCCGGATGCGCGACATCGTGGCCACCATCCAGTCGGAGCAGGACCGCATCATCCGCTCCGACCTGAACGGGGTGCTGGTCGTGCAGGGCGGTCCCGGCACCGGCAAGACCGTGGTCGCGCTGCACCGCGCCGCCTACCTCCTCTACACCCACCGGGAGAAACTGGCCCGCAGGGGCGTGCTCATCCTCGGGCCGAACCTGACCTTCCTGCGCTACATCGAGCAGGTGCTGCCCTCCCTGGGCGAGACCGACGTGCTGCTGTCGACCGTCTCCGAGCTGTACCCGGGGGTCGTCCCGGGGCGTAAGGAGCGTCCCGAGGTGGCCGCGGTCAAGGGCGACGCCCGGATGGCCCAGGTCGTCGCGCGGGCCGTGCGCGAGCGGCAGCGGGTGCCGCGCAAGCCGATCGAGATCAAGCTCGACCGCTACACCCTCAGGCTGGAGGGAAACGTCCTGGAGGCCGCCCGCAACCGGGCGGCCCGCTCCAAGAGGGCGCACAACGAGGCCCGCGCGGTCTTCGTCCGCCACCTGCTCAACGCGCTCGCCCGGCAGGCCGCCCGGCAGCTCGGCAAGGGGATGATCGACGACGACGAGCTGGCCGACATCCGCGAGGACCTCCGCACCGAGCGGCCCGTCAAGGCGGCCCTGAACCGGCTGTGGCCCTACGTCACCCCGCAGCAGCTCCTGATCGGGCTGTTCACCTCACGCGAGCGCCTCGACCACGCCGCCGCCGAGTTCGGCGAGGCCGAGCGCGAGCTGATGCTGCGCGAGTCACCCCGCCAGGGGGAGAACTGGTGGGCCGAGTCCGACGTGCCGCTCCTGGACGAGGCCGCCGAGCTGCTCGGCGACATCGACCCCGCGGTGCTGCGGGCCGGGGCGTGGATGGCCGAGGAGGAGCAGGCGGCGCGGCGCGCCGCCGCGCTCGACGAGCGGCAGCACCAGCTCGCCTACGCCAAGGAGGTCCTGGAGCTGACCGGCCTGTCCGACATCATGGACGCCGAGAGGTTCGCCGCCCGCCACCTCGGCGACGACGTCTTCCTGACCACCGCCGAGCGCGCGGCGGCCGACCGCACCTGGGCCTTCGGCCACGTCATCGTCGACGAGGCGCAGGAACTGTCGCCGATGGACTGGCGGATGCTGATGCGCCGCTGCCCGACGCGGTCGATGACGATCGTCGGCGACCTGGCCCAGACCGGTTCGTCGGCCGGGGCGCGCTCCTGGGGCCGGGTCCTCGACCCGTACGTCGCGGGGCGCTGGCGCGAGGAGACCCTCAGCGTCAACTACCGCACCCCGGCCGAGCTGATGGCCGTGGCCGCCGACGTGCTCACCCTGGTCGACCCGGCGCTGACCGCCCCGGCCTCGGTCAGGGAGACGGGGGCGCGCCCGTGGGCGGCCTCCCCGACGGCCTCCCTCGGCGAGGTCGTCAAGGCCGAGATCGTCGAGGGCGGGCGGCTCGTCGTGATCGTCCCCGAGTCGCGTGCCGCGGAGTTCGGGGAGGTCGTGGTTCACTCCGTCGACGGCGCGGTGGCCGGGCCGGGGACGGCGGCCCTGGACGCCCAGGTGGCGGTGCTGACCGTCGCCGAGGCCAAGGGCCTGGAGTTCGACGCGGTCGTCGTGGTCGAACCGGAGCTGATCCTGGGCGAGTCCCCGCGCGGGGCGAGCGACCTTTACGTGGCGTTGACCCGCGCCACCCAGCGGCTTGGCATCGTGCACGACGGCCCGCTTCCCGATGCCCTCGTTCGACTTGAGAGACATCGGATCACATGAGACCATTGACGGCTCTCGTCGATCATGTCCCAGCTGCGAAAACTTGATGTTTCCGCTGTTAGTGACACGGTTGACATCTGCGCTGGGCTCGGTAGTTTGCTGCCCAGTCCAGCACGGGACTGGCCGGTCGGCCGCCTTTCGACATCGCCGTCTCCTGCGCCCGTGACGGGGGATCACCCCGTCCGTACAGCCAGGCGCAGGACCGGCAGTCCGTCGAGGCGGGGCACTCCTTCCGGGCGGGGGGTTGGACCCAGGAGGGGTCCGGGCACCCAGTAGACAACGGCAATCCGCGCTCGCCGCCGACGGGACGGAACCGGTCCGAAGGGTCGTCCGGGCCCTCTTCCCGCTCCCGTGCGAGCGCCGCAAGCGTCGGGGCGGCCCGGGTGTCCAATTGGACACCCGGGCCGCCCCGTTGCCGCGTCTGGGGGCTATTCAGGGGGGTTTGAAGTGTTTTGTTGTTGTTTTTGGTTAACGTGTAGCGGGACTTTTGGGGGCGTGCCCGCTGGGCGGTAGCGTTCCGGCTAGGAAGACCGGCCAGGAAGACCAGGCGTCACCCGCCCGCACGACATCGCAAGGAGCCCCGCCCGTGGTGCAGGACAAGACGGCCGCCCCGGTACCGGAGGGGCTCGCGACGGGCGATCCCGCCGACGGTCCGGCACCCGGTTCGCCGAAGGGGCCGTCAGCCGGTCCCGGGGACGGCCCGCCCGGCGCGGGGGCCCCACCCCCGGGCTCGCGCCTGGCACTGCCCGCCCGTGTCGCGGGCGCGGTGGCCGGCGGCCTGCTGCTGTTCCTCGCCTTCCCGCCGCTCGGGCTCTGGTTCCTCGCGCCGCTCGGCATGGCCTCGGCGGTCCTGGCGGTGCGTGGCACCCGCCCGCGCCGGGGCACGTGGCTCGGCCTCCTCACCGGGTTCGCCCTGCTGCTGCCCGGACTGCACTGGGTGAGCCCGATCGGCACCGACGCCTGGCTGGGCCTGGTCGCCATGGAGAGCGCCTTCTACGCCCCCTGGGGGGCGGGCGTCGCCCTGGTGACCCGGTTGCGCCTGTGGCCGCTGTGGGGCGCCGCGCTCTGGGTGGCGGCCGAGTGGGCGCGGGGGCAGTTCCCCTTCGGCGGATTCCCCTGGGCGCGGGTGGCCTTCAGCCAGGGGGAGTCGATCTTCACCCCGTACGCGGCGCTCGGCGGGGCACCGCTGGTGAGCTTCGCGGTGGCCCTGTGCGGCGGGCTGCTCGCCCTGGCGGTGTCGCGCCTTTCCCCGTTCCCGGTCTCACCCTCGATCGCGGCTCCGGGCTCGCGCTGGGGGCGGGCGCTGGCCCTGCCGCTCGCCGGGGCGCTGGCCGTGCCGGCCGCGGCCCTCGCCGTTCCCCGGTACGGCGACGAGGGCAGGAGCGTGACCGTCGGCGTCATCCAGGGCAACGTCCCGGGCCGGGGCATGCACCCGCTGGGCGACGAGCCCGCCGTGGTCCTCGGCAACCACACCCGGATGCTCCACCAGATGGCACGGGACGTCCGGGAGGGCAGGACGCCCCGCCCCGACCTGGTCGTGCTGCCGGAGAACTCCACCGACATCGACCCGCTGAGCGACGAGTTCGCCCGGAGCGAGATCGACGCGGCGGTCAAGGACGTCGGGGTGCCCGTCCTGGTCGGCGCCGTGGTCAGGATCGGCGAGAAGAACCGGGCGACCCGCAGCATCGTCTGGGACCCGGTCACCGGCCCCGGCGCCCACTACGACAAGCAGCAGCTGGTCCCCTTCGGGGAGTTCACCCCGCTTCAGGGCCTCGTGCTGGCCCTGTTCGAGCGGGCTTCCCTGGTCGGCAGGCAGTCGGTGGCGGGCACCCGCGACGGCGATCTCAGGCTGGGCCCGGTGACCGTCGGCGCGATCAACTGCTACGAGGTGGCCTTCGACGGCATCGTGGGCGACACCGCCAGGACGGGTGCCACGCCGCTGGTGGTGCAGACCAACAACGCCACCTACGCCCTGACCAACCTGCCGCCGCAGCAGCTGGCCATGTCCCAGCTGCGGGCCGTGGAGCACAATCGGGCGGTGATCACTTCCGCGATTACCGGCATATCGGCATATGTGACTCCGAGCGGCTCGATCGCCTGGCGTACCGGCGAGCTGGTGCCCGCCATGAAGGTGCTGACCGTTCCGGTCAGGACCGCGCAAACCATCGCCACACGCGTGGGCGCGCTGCCCGAATGGGCCTTGATACTTGTGGGTGCGGGTGCGACGGCCGCCGCCTGGCGGCGCCGGACGCCCAGGGCGGGGCACCCCGTGAACCGGGAGGACGATCAGCAGGTGGGAGACGCGTGATGGAGCGGATGCTTGGTCGGGTGCTCGTCATCGTCCCGACGTACAACGAGCGGGAGAACCTGCCGCTGATCACCCGGCGACTGCGCGAGGCAGTGCCCGACGCCCACCTGCTGATCGCGGACGACGACAGCCCCGACGGCACGGGGGCGATCGCCGACAAGCTGGTGGCCGACGACGACCACGTCCACGTGCTGCACCGGCCGGGCGGCAAGCAGGGCCTGGGCGCCGCCTACATCGCGGGCTTCCGCTGGGGCCTGAAGGAGGGCTTCGGCGTCCTCGTGGAGATAGACGCCGACGGCTCCCACCAGCCCGAGGAGCTGCCCAAGCTGCTGGACGCGCTGGCCGAGGGGGCCGACCTCGCGATCGGCTCGCGGTGGGTGCCCGGCGGCAGGGTCGTCAACTGGCCGGCCTCGCGGGAGTTCCTGTCGCGCGGCGCCAACATCTACACCCGGCTCATGCTCGGCCTTCCGGTCCGCGACGCCACCGCGGGCTTCCGCGCCTACCGCGCCTCCGCCCTGGAGAGGGTCAGCCTGGACGACGTCGAGTCGCGGGGATACTGCTTCCAGGTGGACCTGACCCTGCGTACGGCCCGCGGCGGGATGCGCGTCACCGAGGTGCCCATCACCTTCGTGGAGCGCACCGTCGGGGCCAGCAAGATGAGCCGCGGCATCGTGGCCGAGGCCCTGTGGCGGGTCACCGTCTGGGGTGTCACCGGCCTGCCCGCCCGCCTGCGCCGCCGCCGCGGTCGCTGACCCCGCGGCCTCGCGGACGCGCCGTCCGGCCCTCCCGGCCGTCCGCGCCGCTCCCGCGAGGCCGCCCCCGGGGCTCCTCGGGGGCGCGATCCTGAGAGTCCGCTGAGGACGCCGTCCACGCTGAGCGAACGCGGAACGCGCCGTCGCCCCGGGACGTTGTTCATGTCGTACGGCTGTCGCATGAGTTGAGGCGAAAATGCGCATTCTGCTGTTCCTGACCTTCCTCGTGGTGCCGGTCCTCGAGATATGGGTGCTCATCCAGGTCGGTCAGGTCATCGGCGGGTGGCCCACGGTGGGCCTCCTGCTCGCCGACAGCCTGCTCGGCGCCTGGATCGTGCGCCGCGAGGGCCGCCGGGCCTGGCGCAACCTCCAGGGCGCGCTGCAGAGCGGCCGGATGCCCGACCGCGAGCTCGCCGACGGCGCGCTGATCCTCGTGGGCGGCACGCTGCTGCTCACCCCGGGCTTCCTCACGGACGTCCTGGGCTTCCTGTGCCTGCTGCCGTTCACCCGGCCGATGGTCCGCAGGCTCGGATCCTGGTTCTTCGCCCGCCGCGTCCGCACCCTCGTCGCGAGGAGCGCGGCGAGCGGCGGGCTCGGCTCGCCGTTCGGCGGCGCGGGCTCGCCCTTCGACGTGCTGCGCGACGCCGGGAGGCCCCCGGGCTCCGGGCCGGTCGTCCACGGCGAGGTCGTCCGCGACGAGCCGGGGGGCGCGAGAGCACCGGGAGGCACCGGAGACTCCGGCCGGGGTCTCAGCGACCGCTGAGCGCGGTCAGGTCGCGGCGAGAGGCGGAACGTCGGGGTTCAGCGGTCGCTGAGCGCGGCCGGGTGGCGTGGCGAGAGGCCGAACGTCATGCTCTCAGTGATCGCTGAGCGCGGCCGGGTGGCACGGCGAGAGCTGGAACGTCACGCTCTCAGTGATCGCTGAGCGCGGCCAGGCGGCGCAGCGAGAGGCGGAACAGGGCCGCGTTCAGCGGCCTGATCAGCCGCCAGCCGAGTCGCCCGGCCGCGCCGAACGGCACGTCGAGCTCCTCCTCCCAGACGATCGTGCTGCCGCCGCCCTCGCGGGGCAGCACGCGGAAGACCCCGGTGCCGCGCACCAGCCGCCCGGTGTGCCGGACCCCCACGCTCCTCGGCGGGTCCCACTCGGTGATCTCCATGGTGTCGAGGAACCCGGCCGGTCCCATCCCGGTGAAGGCCTCCAGGCGGCTTCCGGCGCTGTGGCCGTCCCCGGCGGTGACGTGCGCCCGGGTCAGGACCATCCACTCGTCGTGCCTCGGCCAGTCGGTCAGAACCGAGAACACCTGCTCGGGCCGGGCGTGCGCGTCCACCGAGACGCTGATGTGGGAACGGGTCATCCCCTGATCCTTCCCGCCGGCCGATGGCCGACCCCCAAGGCCCGCCGCGCTCGTGAGATCCTGCCGTGGACATTGACAGAAAAACCCTATTTTTCTACCTTTTAAGTCGGGATTTTACGTGAGTCGAAATCGCCCGGGGCGGTCCGTGGCCGCGGGAACGGGGAGAAGGGCGGGTTCGCACATGACCGCGTTCGCACAGGGAGCCGACGTGATCGAGGTCAGGCCGGTCGGCTGGGACGACACGGCGGCCGTGGCCCTGCGGGGGGCCATGACGGAGGAGATGGACGCCCGCTACGCCGACATGCTCGCCGTCATCGGCCTCGTGCCCAGTGGCATGAACGTCGAGCCGGAGACCGTCGCCTACACCGGGGTCGCCTACGCGGCGGAGGGCGTCGCGGTCGGGCACGTGGCGCTGCGCAGGCTCGGTGAGGATCTGGAGCTCAAGCGGATGTTCGTGGCCCCGTCCCACCGGGGCACCCGGGTGGCGCGGGCCCTGCTGGACGCGGCCGAGGACGCGGCCCGCGCGCTGGGCGCGTCCCGGGTGATCCTGCAGACCGGTCCCCGCCAGCCGGACGCGGTGAGGATGTACGAGAGGGAGGGCTACACGCCTGTCCCCGTCTTTCCTCCCTACGAGAGGCTCCCCGGCTCCCTCTGCTTCGAGAAGTCCCTCTGACGTTCCGCCGTCCTCTCACGGCGAAGGATTGGACCTCCCGGGCCCCGAGGGCCCGGCCGCACAGGCCCGCCGCCTTCTCACGGCAAAGGACGGATCTCCCGGGCCCCGAGGGCCTGGCCGCACCGGGCCGCACCGGCCGGTCCCCGGACACGGGTTCGCCGGCCCGGCCGAGGGGACGGCCGGACCGGCGAGATGCTCGCGGGCGTCTAGGACGCCGCGTGCTCCGGGCTGTCGACGTAGATCCGACCGAAGTCGATCGCCGGGGAGAATCCGGCGAAGTTGCGCTGGACCTCGGCTCTCTCCGCCGCGTTCGGGTTCGCGTTGGTGCAGCTCGTGCCCGCGCTCGCGCCGGACATCAGGTCCGTGCACCGGCCGGTACGCCGGTCGGGCAGGCCCAGGATGTGGCCGATCTCGTGGGCGGCGATCCGCAGCGGGTTGTGGCCCTCCGCGGTCGCCTGTCGTCCCATCCACACGGTTCCGCGACCCAGGCTGGTGGGCTGCGCACGGGGCCAGCCGTTGTCGGCGAGCACCACGAAGTCCGCGGGGCTGCCGGCCACCAGTCGTACGTTCGAGACGCTGGAGTTCCAGATCTGGGCCGCCTGGTCCACGGCGGATCGGAACTCCGCGGCCCTGCTCGCGTCGTACCTGAGCACGCGAACCGCTGCCGTACGGGCGTCCGCCGCGTGGGCGGGCGCGGCCTGGGCGGGGGTGACCGTCACCAGGAAGGCCAGCCCCAGGATGAGGGCGACGCCGAAGCGAATGATTCTCGACATTTCTAGCGGGTCTCCTCGGCCATCGGGGGGTTGCTCACGGGGAGCAGCTGGTGAGGAGGCGGGATCAGCCGGTGACGAGCGTCAGCCCGTACGCCGAGAGGATCTCGTTGACCGGCTGGTGGTAGGTCGTGCCGCCGACGCTGCAGTTGCCCGAGCCGCCGGAGGTGACACCCTGGGCCTGGCTGCCGGAGATGAACGAGCCGCCGGAGTCGCCGGGCTCGGCGCACGCGCTGGTGCGGGTCAGGCCGCTCACCGAGCCCTGCGAGTAGTTCACGGTGGCGCCGTGCTGCTGGATGGTGCCGCAGCGCCAGCCGGTGGTGGAGCCGGAGCGGCAGATCGAGGAGCCGACCGAGGCCTGGGTGGAGCCGCGAACGGTGACGTTGGCGCCGCCGGAGCCGCGGACGTAGGGGGTCATGGTGTGGCCGGGGGTGGAGACCCAGGCGTAGTCGTTGCCGGGGAAAGACGAGCCGTAGAAGGAGCCGGACGGGCTGCTGGTGACGCTGCCCGCCCTGCCGCAGTGACCGGCGGTCACGAAGCCGGGGGCGCTGCCACGACGCGCGGAGAAGCCGATGCTGCAGCGGCTGCCGCCGATGTAGTAGGCGTTGCCACCGATGATGTTGATGAAGGCCTGGGGCTTCTCGGTGGAGAGCGCCACCTTCACGGCGCTCTTGTCGGCGCCCGCGGCGGCGGCGAGGGCCTCGCCCGCAGCCTGGTTGCCGGCCTGGATCACGACGCTGTTGGTCGCGATGTCGACGTACCAGAGGGAGGCACCCGCCTTCGCCTCCGCCGACGCCCCGTCGAGCTTGGCCTTGACGGCTTCGAGGTTGGCGAGGGAACGGCCGACGATCACGGGCTGCGCGCCCTTGGCCCTGATGGCGCCCGCGTCGGCGGCGTCGGTGGTCGCCACGGAGAGCTGGGAGGCGTCGCCGTTGAGCCAGGCGCCGGCGTACTCGGCGCCGAGCTCCTGGGTCAGGGCGGCCTCGGAGGCGGCCGCGCGGTGCTCGTTGGCCAGGCGCTGGACGGCCTGCTCGGCGGTGAGGCCGAGGTCGCGCTGGAGGGCATCGAGCATGGCGGCCGGAGGCTGGGGGGCAGGGGGGGCGGATGCTGCGACGGCGGGCGCCACGGTGGCGACCAGGTACAGGGCCACGGTGGTGGCGCCGGCCAGGAGGGTACCTCGACGTAACATGAACACTCCTTGTGAGGGGTGATGTCAAGGTATTGGTGAGTGGCCCGTGGAGGGATCTCCCAAAAAATCCCTATCGCGATGTTATGGGGGCTTGATTGACTTTTCGGGCCTACAGCAGTCTGGGGCGCGGTGCCCGCGGACGCCTTCCTGTCGGGGCGGTGTGATGTGACCGAAACGGTCGAGGAATGTAGCCGAAACGGCGGGGGAGCGATGGACGATCATGTGTCTCCCCTACTCGCGCGGCCGGGGGGAACTCTGGAAGACTGGTCACCGCGCCTTCGGCGCACAGGTGCCGATTCCTGACAGCGATCAAACGGAGCAGTGTCGATGACTTGTTCTGGACATCCGGAATTCGCGAGGATGGATCGCCGCACCGCACCTGCGGCCGACCGGTGGGGAGGCGTCCTCACGACCTCCGTTCCGCGTTCTTCCCGGACGCGCCCCACGCGGACGGCCGTCCAGGCCGTTCACCGTCCGGCCGTCACGACCCGGATGTCACAGAAAGACACGCACCATGACTGACGAAGCCGCTGTCGCCGACGACGGGAGCGAGGAGACGGCGACGCTGCCGCGCCGCAGTGACGCGCTCCGGTGCCCGCACATCGAGTACGGCGAGCGTCGCTGCGTCCTGCCTCCCGACCACGAACTGGACCACGTCTACCCGTACCAGAAGGCTCCCGCCCTGTGCGCGGGTGAGTGACGGGCGGGTGACCGGCCGACAGGGAACCGGCCCGACCGCGCGGAGAGGTCCCCTCGCGGGACGGGCCCCTCAGAGGACGCCGACCGCCTCGGCGGCGGCCACGGCGGCGCGGACGGCCTGCGCCGGGTCGCCCTCGTGGTAGCGCCGCTCGCTGGACTCGATGTTGTCGAGGAACTCCTGGTAGCGGACGGCGTACGCGAGGTGCTGCAGCGGTTCCGCCAGGACCAGCGCGCGGGCCGGGTCGCCGCCGGGGACGGCCGCCGCCCACGTCTCGCACCAGGCCGCCGCGGCCGCCTCCCCGTGGTCGGCGGGCAGGAAGTCGCGGGGCCGCAGCCCGTCGAGGGCGGGGTGGCCGTAGTGGCTGTCGGCGAGGTCCAGCACGACGGGGCCACGCGGCCCCGATACCCAGTTGCCCGGGTGGAAGTCGCCGTGCACCAGCGTGCACGGCAGGCCGCATGACTCCAGCGCGGCGGCCAGCGACGGCAGGCGGGCGGCCAGCCGGTGGGCCAGGCGCAGCTCCCCGGCGTTCAGGTCGCCGGCCGCCTCGCCGTCGAGCAAACCGCCCACCGAGGCCGCCAGGGCCGAGGGCGTGCGGTCGGGAAGCCCGTCGGGCCGCCCGTCGCCCCCGTGCCCGGCGAGGGCCGCCTGTGCCCTCGCCAGGCGGCTCACCGCCTCGGCGACGATCTCCCGCGGCGCCCCGTGACAGTCGCCGCCGGGCACGTGCTCCAGGAGGACCCGCCGATTCGGGGTGTCGGCCGCCACGACGGCGGGAACCAGGCCGGGATCCTCCGCCGCGAGCATCCCGATCGCGCGGGCCTCGTCGGCGGCGAAACCGGGAGTGATCTTCAGCCAGACCGGTCCCGGGCGCGTGGGGATGCGGAACAACCCCGCCAGGTTCCAGGTCTTCACCTGTCGCGCGGGCCCCTCGGCGGGCCTGCCCGCCTCGCGCAGCGCGGCCTCGGCCCAGCCCAGTGCCTCGCGCACCCCCGACGCCTTCGCCCACTCGGCCCGGTGCGCCACCGGGCCCGCCGACTCGCCCAGCTCTCCGGGGTCTCCGGGGTCTCCAGGGGAGGACGGCCTCCCGGTCGCGTCCGGGGCGCCGGGCCGGAGAGAGGCCAGGCCGGCCGTGGGGCGGCTCAGGGCCTCGACGTGGTAGGTCGTGTGGCCGTCGCGGGGGCCGCGGCCGCCGTCCTCGGCGTCGACCAGGCGCAGCACCACCACGGGCGTGCCGAGCACGCCCTCCAGGTGGGTCACGACCGATCCGACCTCGGCCCACCAGGGGTCGGCCACCGGGAAGGGGCCGACCGTTCCCAGCCACTCGGTGCCCGCCGTCACGAGGGCGCTCACCGTACGGCCCGATGCTTCGCTCACGGGGGCAGTGTGCCGTCAGGGAGGCCGTCGGTGCCACGGGTTTTCGCCGGGTCTGAGCCGGGTCTGAGCCGGGTCTGAGCCGGGTCCGAGCCGGGTCCGAGCCGGGAGCGAGGGGGGCGGCGCCCGGGACGGAGGGGGTCAGTGCCCGGGGCCGTGGTCGTCGAACAGGGAGGGCTCGTGCCGCCGGGCCGGCCGCGCGTGCGGCTCCATCGGCCCGGCGGGCTGGGAGTCCTCACCCGTGCGACCGCGCCGCAACTGGGACAGGAGATCCGCGTCCTCGCGCATCTCCCGCTCCGAGGGGGACAGGAAGATCGCCAGAAGCAGTCCGAGGGTGAGCAGGCTGATCCCGACGAGCAGGGGCAGCATGAAGTCCATCCCCTGCGCCCCGCTCGCCGGCGCGGAGGTGTCGTGGACGCCGACCCCGATGGCGAACATGCCGGTGTAGTGCATCCCATTGACCGCGAACCCCATCAGCAGGGCGGCGCCCGTGGTGGCGAGCGCCCCGCGTACCCGCAGGCTGAACCAGAGCGCCACCGTCGCCGCGACCACGGCGATGAGCAGCGACAACCCGACCAGGAGGGGGTCGTAGCTCACGTGCGCGGACATGTTCACGGCCGCCATGCCCAGATAGTGCATTCCGGCCACGCCCAGGCCGGTGAGCAGCCCGCCGCCGACTAGCGCGCCGGTGCTGTTCTCCCTGCGCGAGACCAGGAGGAGACCGGTGCCGACGACGACGACCGCGAGCAGCGCGGACGCGACGGTCAGCGGGACGTCGTAGCGGATCGACGTGCCCTGGACGTCGAAGCCCATCATCGCGATGAAGTGCATCACCCAGATGCCGGTCCCGCCGATGGACAGGGCCGCGCCGCCCAGCCAGAGCGCGCGCGAGTGGCCCTCCGCCCCGCGGGCCCGCGCGGTGAACAGCAGCCCCAGCAGGCAGCCGATGCTCGACATGGCGTACGAGGCCGCCGGTGTGACGAACCCGTAGGCGAAATGGTCGATGGGGGACATGACGAACTCCTGGCAGTGGGGAGAGAGTTGGAACGTGCCAGGACGGGGTCAGGCCGGGCTGGCGTGCGGGGGTGATCGTGGGTGGTCCGTGTCGTGACTGGTTGACCGGCCAATCACTGCGAGGGGTGCTCACCTTACAGTTCTCCGGTTCCGAATGGCCATAATGGGGTGATTAAGAATGCTCAAAACGGTCACGCGATGACTGTTCCGCTCACTTGACGTGAACATTCCAGGAGAGGAGGCGAGCCGATGATCAGGCTCGCCGGTCGAGGACGGCAGACGCCGCCGCCTCCGATATGGCCAGAGGACCGCTACGAGGTCGTCTGTGAGCGTGACGAGCCACATGGGAGCACCCGCGACCGCTACCACTTCCCGCGGTACGCGGTGCACTCGGCCCGTAACCTGGAGACGACCGGGCTCGCCAGGAGGGTGCGCGTGGTCAGGCTGTCCGACGGGATGGTGATCTACGACCGGGTCGGCGGCGTCGACCTGTCCGCCGACGAGGCCGACGAGTAGGTGACCCGGCCCCCGTCCGGGCGGCCGGGTCAACCCCCCGGACGGGGGTAGGGATCACGGGGGCGCCGGATGCGCCGCTCGTGTTCGCCGTCCGGTGGGGCCGGAATTGTCAAGGAGTGGCCATGGACGGATCCATGCCATCTGTGCCGCGAACGGGCGGGAACCGGGAGAACAACGGGAACGCCGGAGCGGGATCTTACGAGGGACGCGCGAGAATGCTCGCGGGACTGGCCGAGGCCAGCCACATGAGCGCGGTGGAGAAACTTCC
Organism: Streptosporangium sp. NBC_01469; assembly: GCF_036227305.1. Classification (NCBI taxonomy): domain Bacteria; kingdom Bacillati; phylum Actinomycetota; class Actinomycetes; order Streptosporangiales; family Streptosporangiaceae; genus Streptosporangium; species Streptosporangium sp. NBC_01469. Next base: position 5,764,190 of record NZ_CP109465.1, read on the forward strand.
GGCCCTCGTCGAGGAGCACGCCGCCCACGTCGGCCTGTACGACGTGCTGATCCACCTGGCCGACCTGCAGCAGGACGTGCTGCGCCCGCTGACCGGCCGTGGCGCCGACGAGGGGACGGAGCGGGAGAAGAGCGAGCTGCGGATCGACGGGACGCTGGCGGGACGGGCCTTCCAGGAGGTGCGCGTCCTGTTCAGACCCCCCTCGGGAGACGAACCGGGCCGCTGGTGGGTGCCGCTGCTCGACGGCACCGAACGCCTCGGTGTGCTGCGCCTCAGCGTCCGGCCGGAGACCGACGCGGAACGGGCCCAGGAGGACATGAGGCATCTCGCGTCCATGACGGCGCTGCTGCTGGTGAGCAAGCGCGCCCAGAGCGACTCCTACGCCCGGCTGGTGCGGACCCGGCCGATGAACGTCGCCGCCGAGATGCAGTGGAACCTGCTGCCGTCGCTCACCTTCGCCAACGAGGAGGTGGTGATCGGCGCCGCGCTCGAACCGGCCTACGAACTCGGCGGCGACGCCTTCGACTACGCGCTGTCCGGCGAGTGCGTCCACCTGGCGGTCTTCGACGCGATGGGGCACGACGCGTCCGCTGGGCTGACCGCGAACCTCGCGGTGGCCGCCGGCCGCAACCGCCGCCGCCAGGGCGCGGACCTGGTCGTGGTCAGCGAGGGGATCGAGGAGGTGCTGATCAAGGAGTTCGGCCTGGGCAACCGCTTCGCCACGGCCGTCCTGGCCAACCTGAACATGCGCACCGGTATGTTCACCTGGGTCAACCGCGGCCACCACCCCCCGGTGGTGATCAGGGGAGGGCGCTGGGTCACCACCCTGCGATGCCCGCCCGCCCACCCGATGGGGCTCGGCCTCGGGCTGCCCGTGCTCCTGTGCAGGGAGCAGCTGGAGCCCGGCGACCGCGTGCTCCTCTACACCGACGGCATGACCGAGGCCCGTAACCGGACGGGCGAGGAGTTCGGCCTGGAGCGCTTCGTCGACTTCATCATCCGCCGCGGCGCCGACGGCCTTCCCGTACCGGAGACCCTGCGCCGCCTGGTCCGCAGCGTGCTGGAGTATCACGACGGGAGGCTGCAGGACGACGCGACCGTCCTGCTGGTGGAGTGGCGCGGGGGCGGCCAGGGGGAGCTGTGCCTCTGAGCCGGGGCCGGGGACCGACGGGGTCAGGGGGCGGGAAGCCCGGGAGGATAGGGGCTCTCGCCGTTCCGGATCGCCGCGAGCATCCGGGCCGCGTACGCCCGCACGGCCTCGTGCAGGCCGTGGCCGAAACTCACGCGGGCCACCCCGAGGGCCGCCAGTTCGCCGAGTGACGGCGTGCCGGGGCGGAACAGGATGTTGACCGGCCCGTCGATACCCTCGGTCAGCGCGCGGACGGCCCCCGCCTCGGCCGCGAAGATCGGATAGACGCAGTCGGCGCCCGCCTCCAGATAGCGGCGGCCCCGCCGCACCGACTCGGCCAGCCGCTCCGCGGCGTTCCCCGTGCCGTGGATGTAGGTGTCGATCCGGGCGTTGATCACCAGGTCCACGCCCGTGCCGGCCGCGGCGGCCCTGACGGCGCCGAGGAGGGCGGCCTGCTCGTCGACGTCGGCCATCGCGCCCGTACGGGGGTCGGAGTCCTCCAGGTTGCAGCCGGACGCCCCCGCCGCGACGAGCCGCTCGACCAACTCCGCGGGCTCCAGCCCGTAGCCGCGCTCCATGTCGGCGGTGACGGGCAGGCCGACCGAGCGGCCGATCCTGGCGATCGCGGCCAGCATCTCCTCGACCGGCGTCCCCTCGCCGTCGTCGTAGCCGAGCACCGGGGCGATCGCGGCGCTGCCGGTGGCGATCACCGGGAAGCCCGCAGCCTCGACGGCGCGGGCCGACGCGGCGTCCCAGACGTTGGGCACCACCAGCGGGCGGCCGGGTACGTGCAGCGCCCGCAGCGCCGAGGCCTTCCCGCGGGCCGTCGTCGACGTGCTGCCGCCGCTGTCCGCGCTGGTCGAAGTGGTCATGGGAGCGACCCTAGGCGGGAAGCGGACCGACCTTAAGGGCCAATTCCATGCCAATCAATTGAGCCACTTCCCTCCCGGCCTTCGGGAGGAGCCGGACGATCTTCCAAAAACCGGGGGGCGGGAAGGCGGAGACCCCCGGACCTCACAGGGCCGGGGGTCTCCATCTCTCCGAATCGATCAGGCGCTCTTGCGGCGCTGGGCGCGTAGAATCGCCAGGCGCTCGTTGAGCACCTCCTCCAGGTCCTCGATCGTGCGGCGCTCCAGCAGCATGTCCCAGTGCGTTCGCGGGGGCTTGGCCTTCTTGGCCTCCGGCAGCTCGCCGTCCACCCGGAGGGCGGTCGCGCCGCACATGCGGCACTCCCAGGTCGCCGGGATCTCGGCTTCAGCGGCAAGCGGAACGTCGAATCGATGGCCCTTCGGGCAGGTGTAGGACACCTCCTGGCGCGGGGCCAGATCGGTGTTGCGGTCGTTCTCGTAGCTGGTCGCCCCGAGTCTGGTGCCGCGTAGCGCACGCTCGCCCATGTCTGAATGCCTCCTGAGGGCCCCGTCGTGAGGGGTTCGTCTCCCACGGCGTACAACGCTTGGTACCGTGTGTGGATTCCCACAGACAGGGTGATCCAATCGCACGTTCTTGACCCGGTCTGCGAAGGACCCTTTTTTCGAGGTGCCCTCAGATGCGTTCCGGCACCTGGTTTCCGGCCGCTCTGATGGCCTTGGGCAGGTCGATGAGGGCGAGCAGCACGAAACCGAGCACGAAAAAGATCACCAGAGAGATGATTCCCAGACGATAGCTGTCGGTCAGCTGGAGCGCCAGGCCAAGGGTGAACGAGCCGAGGAACGTCGAGCCCTTGTCGCTGATCTCGTACAGGCTGTAGTACTCCGCCTCCTTGCCCTTCGGGATCACGTGGGAGAACAGCGACCGCGACAGGGCCTGTGTCCCGCCCATCACGATCGCGATCGCGAACGCCAGCGCGAAGAACGGCAGTTTCGCGCCCGTGGGCAGGAAGTAGGCCACGGCCACCACCGCGATCCAGGCGATCAGCGCGACCATCACGACCCGCTTGGCCCCGTACGAGGCGGCGAGCCGGCCGAGCAGCAGGGCGCCGAAGAAGGCCACGAACTGCACCATCAGGATCGCCTGGATCCGGACCTCCTGGTCCAGGCCGAGCTCCTTGTCGGCGTAGGTGGCCGAGAAGGAGATGACGGTCTGCACGCCGTCGTTGTAGATGAGATAGGCGACCAGGAAGCCCAGGGTGAGCGGATAGCGTCGCAGCTCCCTGATCGTGCGGCCCAACTGGCGGAAGCTGCCGGTCACCGCCTGGACGGTCGTCTCGGCGCCCGAGGGGAGCGCCCGCCGGTTGCGCAGCCGCAGCAGCGGGATGATCGTGAACCCGCCCCACCACAGGCCCGCTGACGCCAGGGCGATGCGCACGGCCTCGCCCTCGGTGACGCCGAAGGACTCGTGGTAGAGGAAGAGCACCAGATGGAGGGCGAGCAGCAGGCCGCCGCCGAGATAGCCGAAACCCCACCCTCTGGCGGAGACCTTGTCGCGCTCGTCCGCCGTGGCGATCTCCGGTAGGAACGAGTTGTAGATCACGAACGCGGCGGCGAAGGCGACGCTGGACACCAGGAACAGCACGCCGCCCAGCAGGTAGCGCCCGTCGGCGACGAACCAGAAGCAGACGGTGGCCCCGGCGCCGAGGTAGGCGAAGAGGCCGAGAAGCTCCTTCTTCCTGCCGGTGTGGTCGGCCAGCGCGCCCACGACGGGCATCAGGACGATCTGCAGGATGGCCGCGCAGCCCACCACGAAGGAGTAGTAGGCGCTGGGCCGCACGTCGAACCCGAGCACGTCCACGTACGGGCGTCCCTGGGCGGCGGTCTCCGCGATCGTCGTCAGGTACGGGCCGAGGAAGACCGTCAGGATGGTGGTCGGGAAGGCGGAGTTCGCCCAGTCGTAGAAGTACCAGCCGCGCTGCTCGCGGCGTCGGGACTGGGGGGAGTCCTCGACGACCTGTTCGGAGGTCATGGGCGGTCCTCGGTTTGTCGGGGGGCGGGGGTGAGGGGACGGGGAGGGGCGTGGTTCATACGGCGAGGCGGCCCGGATACCACTGGCCACGGGACTCCAGCACGCCGCGCAGCCCCGAGATGTTGTCGGTCATCAGGCCGTCCACGCCGAGGTCGAGCAGGCGTTCCATCACCCCGGTGTCGTTGACGGTCCACACGTGGATCTGCATGCCGAGCGCGTGCGCCGTGCGGATCAGGGCGGGCGTGGTGACCCGCAGGCCGCGGAAGCCGACCGGCACCTGCGCGCACGGCACCCCGGCGCGGACCAGGCGGGCGAGCAGGCGGCCGTACCCGGAGGTGGTGGCGGCGGCGCGCAGGGTCGCCACGCCGCGCGGGCCGAGCGAGGAGCACACCTCGCGGCCGATCGAGGCGCGGGCCCTGGCGAGCCGCTCCTCGGAGAAGGAGGTGAGGCAGATCCGGTCGTGGGAGGCGGTCCGCCTGACCGCCTCGGCGAGCGGCGCGATGGCCGCCGACTCCTTGACGTCGATGTTGAAGCGCGCCTCGGGCCACGAGCCCAGCAGGTCCTCCATCAGCGGGATCTCGTCCACGCCGCCGATCCGCGCCTCGCGCACCAGCCGGTACGGCAGTTCGGCGATCCGGCCCCTGCGGTCGGTCACCCGGTCCAGGGTGTGGTCGTGGAAGGCCAGCAGCACCCCGTCGGCGGTGGCGTGCGCGTCGGTCTCCAGGTACGTGTAACCGAGCTCGACAGCCCGCTCGAAGGCGGGGAAGGTGTTCTCCCTGCCCTCGGCCGCGCCACCCCGGTGCGCGAAGGGCAGCGGACCGGGATGGTCGAGGAAGGCGTAACGGCGTTGCACGTGCAGGAGTATGCCCCCTGCGGGCCGGGCGCGTCATCGCGGGCAGGTGAACGTTTGGATCACAAGGCCCTGAACGGGGACGGGGCGGGGCGCGGCGGCGCCCTGAGGGCCGCTGAGGGCCGCTGAGGGACATCCACGGGGCCGTCGGGGGCGGTGCGGATCCAACGCCGCCGGACCTGGGGGAGGGCTTTGCCCTGGCCTGTCCATCGCCGTGGATGATGAGAAATACCTGGTTGTCCACGGCGGACCTCGCCGTTCCGCCCGGTTTCCGGTTTCCGGGGGCGCGGTGACGTCGAGGCCGGGGTCCGTGAGAACGGAGGCCGCGCATGAGCACGGGAAGCACTCCCGGACGCCTGGCGGGCGCGGGCGTTTTCCTCGACGAGCGCCTCGGCGCGGCGAAGTTCCTCAAACGGAACATGCGGAAGATCTTTCCCGACCACTGGACGTTCCTGCTGGGTGAGATCGCGCTCTACTCGTTCGTCATCCTGCTGTTGACCGGTACGTTCCTGACCTTCTTCTTCAATCCCAGCATGGAGGAGGTCCCCTACGGGGGCCGCTACTCGCCGCTCAAGGGCGTCATGATGTCCGAGGCGTACGCCTCGTCGCTGGACATCAACTTCGACGTGCGCGGCGGCCTGCTGATGCGGCAGATGCACCACTGGGCCGCCCTGCTGTTCATCGGCGGCATGACGATCCACATGCTCCGGGTGTTCTTCAACGGTGCCTACCGCAAGCCGCGCGAGCTCAACTGGGTGATCGGCGTGCTGCTGCTGGCCCTGGCGCTGGTCGAGGGCCTGACCGGTTACTCCCTGCCCGACGACCTGCTCTCCGGCGCCGGTCTGCGGATCACCGCGAGCGTGTTGCTCTCGCTGCCGCTGGTCGGCACCTGGCTCTCCTTCCTCCTGGTCGGCGGTGAGTATCCGGGCGAGGACATCATCCCGAGGTTCTACTCGATCCACATCCTGCTCCTCCCGGGCATCCTGCTGGCGCTCATCACCGCCCACCTGATCCTGACGTGGGTGCTGAAGCACACGCAGATGCCGGGCAAGGGCCGCACCAACGACAACGTGGTGGGCGCGCCGACCTACCCCTCCTTCATGGCCAAGTCGGGCGCCTATTTCATGTTCACCTTCGGCGTCGTCGCGCTGCTGGGCACCGTCGCCCAGATCAACCCGATCTGGCTGTACGGCCCCTACACCCCGTCCGACATCTCGGCGGGCACCCAGCCCGACTTCTACCTGGCGTTCCTGGACGGCGCGCTACGCCTGATGCCCTCCTGGGAGATCAACGTCCTGGGCCACACGCTGCCGATGAGCGTGCTGGTCCCGGCGCTGGCCCCGATGGGGATCATCCTGACGGGCCTGATCCTGTACCCGTTCGTCGAGCAGTGGGTCACCGGGGACCGCCGCGAGCACCACGTCGTGGACCGTCCCCGCAACAACCCGCACCGCACCGCGATCGGCATGGCGGCGATCACGTTCTACGGTGTCCTGTGGCTGATGGCCTCCAACGACCTGATCGCCGCGTTCTTCCACCTCTCGATCAACACGATGATCATAACCGGCCGGGTCCTGATCTTCGTCGGCCCGGCCCTGGCGTACTTCGTCGCCTACCGGATCTGCGTGGGCCTGCAGCGCCGCGACGCCGACGCCCTCGGTCACGGCGTGGAGACCGGTGTGATCAAGCGCCGGGCCACAGGGGAGTACATCGAGGTCCACGTCCCGTCCCTCGAGTCCATCGAGGCCCAGGTGCGGGGCAAGGAGCCGGTCCCGATCATCGAGGGGACGGCCGAGGACGGCATCCCGTCGCGCCACGAGAGGCACCATCCGCTCCGCAGGCTCCGCGCGATGATGAGCAGGGCGTACGGCGGCGAGAAGGTCCCGCTCGACGGCGGCCGGGATCACGGCGGCCACGACGGCCACGAGGGGCGTGACCGTGCGGGGCGCGCGGCCGTCGGCCGGGGAACGGACGAGAACAGGCCGCCGTGACCGGCCGGGGCCGTCACTCCCCGGGCGGCGGCACCTTGCCCGACCACTCCTGGCGGCGGGCCTCCGCCACCGCGATCGCCGCCGCCACCGCGACGTTGAACGAGCCGACCCGGCCGACCTGCGGGATGTAGCAGACGCCGTCGGCGGCCTCCAGCAGCGCGGGGGAGCACCCGTGGTCCTCGCTGCCCACCACCAGGCACACGTCCCCGCCCAGCTTGGCCTCGGACAGCGGCACCGCGTCGCCGGTGAGTTCCACCGCGACCACCGCGTACCCGTCCTCCTTGGCCGCCCGTACGGCCTCCAGGACGGGGACCGGCTCCTCCCAGGCCACCAGCCTGTCGGTGCCCAGGGCGGTCTTCTGCGCCTTGGGATTGGTCGGCGGGGTGGCGTTGCCCGCCAGCCAGATCCGCTCCACGCCGAAGGCGGCGGCGGTGCGGAAGATGGAACCGATGTTGAATGGGCCGGTCACCGACTCCAGGATCAGAGCCAGCCGCCCCTCGGTGTTCCTCCGCCAGGTGCGGTTGAGGCGTTTGACATCGGTCGGGCGCAGCTGCCTGCGCGGGTTCGCCGTCATCGGTCGTTCACCGTTCCTCGTCGTCCTTCGCTCGTTCCGCGTTCGTTCCGCGTTCTTCTCGCGGTGACCGTGTCTCGCCCACGGCGTTCTACAGCGCCCACGGCGCCCGTGGTGCGCGCCGCCGCAGGGGGCTCACCGCGCGGGGTCCGCCTCCGGGCGCGCCTCCACCCGCAGGACCCGGTACGAGGAGCGGGAGGCCACGCGCTCGGTGGGCCAGCCCCGCTCGTTCAGCCAGCGCTGCAGGGAGTCGGAGCCGAGGTGCTTCTGGACCACCAGGTGGGCGACGCCGTCCGGGGTGAGGCGCGACAGCCAGCGGGTCAGCATCTCGTGCATCGCGGCCTTGCCGATGCGGATCGCCGGATTGGACCAGATGGCGGAGAACCGCACCTCCGGCGGGACCTCGTCGACATGCATCGACCTTACTTTGTCAAGGGCCGCGGCCCTGGCGTTTCTCGCGCACAGCTCGACCGACCTGCGGTTGACGTCCACCGCCCAGACCGTCGCCTCTGGCGCGCGCGAGGCCATCGTCAGCGCGATCGGCCCGTAACCGCAGCCCAGGTCGAGCAGGTCGCCGCCCGGCGGCGGAGGGGGAACGCTCTCCAGCAGGATGCGGGTGCCCTGATCGACGCGCTCGGCGGAGAACACCCCGCTGTCGGTCTCCAGCCTCAGATGGAGGTCGGGGAGCACGAGCGTGACCGAGCCGGGACGGCCCGCGGTCTCCGGGCGCTCCTCGAAGTAATGTGCCACGTCGTAGAACGTTACCAACGGCCGGGACCGGCTCAGGGCAGCCGCGACCCCAGCAGCAGGGCCGCCCCGGCGGTCACCAGCCCGGCCAGGATCGCCGCCACCACGAACCACTGGGTGATCTCCTGGTTGACCGTCCGGTAGCCCAGCGAGGTGCCGATCTGCTCGTACACCTCCCGCAGCTGGCTGCCCGACTCCGCCTCGTAGGCGCGGCCGCCCGTGCCGTCCGACAGGGTCTGCAGGGTGGCCTTGTTCACCGGCACGTTCACGTCGCGGCCGTCGATCGAGACCGTTCCCTCCTGGGTGCCGTAGGCGATCGTGGAGACCGGCACCCGCGAGTTCATCGCCGTCTCGATCGCCTCCGCCACCGAGCGGCCCGAGGTGTTGTCGCCGTCGGACAGCAGCACGATCGCGGCCGGGGGCGGGTCGGTCACCGCCTGCTGGTCGAAGGAGCGCAGCGACTCCAGGGAGCTGAAGACCGCCTCGCCGATCGCGGTGCCCGCCCGGGTGCTGAGATTGCCGAGGGAGGTGCCGACCGCCTGGTGGTCGGTGGTGGGCGAGATCACGACCGAGGCGGAACGGGCGAAGGCGACCAGTCCGACGTTGAAGCGTTCCGGCAGGTCCGCGACGAACTTCTGGGCGGCCTCCTTGGCCGCGGTGATCCGGTTCGGCTGGACGTCGTCGGCCTCCATCGACAGCGAGACGTCCAGCGCGATGATGATCGTCGCGCGGTCGCGGGGGATGCGGACCGAGTCGGCGGGACGGGCCGCGCCCACGATCAGCAGGCTCATCATGACGAGGAACAGCAGCGGGGCCACGTGCCGCCGCCAGCCGGGCCCCGAGGGGGCCACCAGCGCCAGCAGGGGCAGGTTGGTGAAGCGCAGCGCGTAGCGGCGCCGGGCGAACTGGGCGGCCACGTAGCCCGCCACGAGCAGCGCCAGCGCGGCGAACAGCCACAGCCAGACCGGAGAGAGGAAGGTCACCGTGTCGCTCCCGACCTCGGGTGCCGATGGGTCAGGTGTGCCATGCGACGCTGCCGCAGCACGAACTGGGCGATGTCGAACACCCAGTCGCGGTCGGTGCGCAACACCAGGTGGGCCACCCCGCAGCGGCGCAGCGCCACCTGGTTGGTCATCCGCTGCGCGGCGGCGGCCTCCGCGTACGCCTGGCGGACCCGGGGCGTGAGCTGGATCTGGCGGTTCCGTCCCGTCTCGGGGTCGGTCATGCTGACCAGCCCAACCGGCGGCAGCTCCAGCTCACGGGGGTCGATCACCTCGACGGCCAGCACCTGGTGGTGGGCGGCCAGCCGGCGGATCGGCCGCTCCCAGGGCAGCTCCAGGCCGGGATCGAGGGTGGGCTCGGGGTCGAGGAAGTCGGAGACGATCACTCGCAGGCCGCGCCGTCGCCGGGCCGAGGCCAGGATCTCGATCGCCTCGGCCAGGTCGGGGGCACCGGCGACGGCACGGCCCCTGGGGGCGTCCATCAGCGAGTGCAGCAGGCCGTACAGGGCCGGGCGGCCACTTCTGGCGGGCATCCGGTGGACGTACTCGTCGTGCAGGACGTACGTGCCGAAGCGGTTGCCGATCCGGCCCGACAGGAAGCCGATCGCCCCGATGGCGGCCACGACCAGATCCCGCTTCTCCATGCCGGCGGTGCCGAAGTCCATGCTGGGCGACAGGTCCGCCAAGGCCCAGGTCTCCAGCTCCCGGTCGGCGATCAGGTCGCGCACGTGCGGGACGGTCGTGCGGGCGGTCACCGCCCAGTCCATCCGCCGGATGTCGTCCTCGCCGGGCACGTAGGCCCGGCTGTCGCCGAACTCGCTTCCGGGGCCGGGAAGGAGCCCCTGGTGCGCGCCCTGCAGCAGCCCGTCCAGGCGCCGGACGATCGTGAGCTCCAGCCGCCGCAACGCCTGCTCGGCCGTGCTCAGGTCAAGATCGCCGGCGCCCTTGAGGCCGGTCACCGGGGGCCCTGGTTCCAGACGACCAGCGGCGGCGGTACCGCGGCGAGGATCTGGCGGACCACGTCCTCGGGGTCGATCCCGTCGGCCAGGGCGTCGAAGGTGAGCATCAGCCGGTGGGACATCACGTCCACCGCCACGTCGCGCACGTCGTCGGGGAGCAGGTAGTCGCGGCCGCGCAGCAGCGCCAGGCCGCGTCCCGCGGCGACCAGGCCGAGGGTGGCCCGGGGGCTGACGCCGATCTCGATGTTCTCCTGCAGCTCGGCCAGGCCGTATTCGGCGGGGGAGCGGGTGGCCATCACGAGCCTGACCACGTAGTCGGCGACGAGCTGGTGGACCGAGACCTGGTCGGCCATGGCCTGCAGCGCGGCCAGCCGCGCTGGGTCGAGCACCGGCCTGGGGGTCGGCGGGGTCACGCTCATCCGGTGCAGGATCTCCAGCTCCTCGTGGGCGCTGGGATGGGTGACGCGGACCTTGAACAGGAACCGGTCGCGCTGGACCTCGGGGAGGGGGTAGACGCCCTCCGACTCGATCGGGTTCTGGGTGGCCAGCACGATGAACGGCTTCGGCAGCGGGTGGGTCTCCCCGGCCAGGGTCACCTGCCGCTCGGCCATCACCTCGAGCAGCGCCGACTGCACCTTGGCCGGGGCCCGGTTGATCTCGTCGGCGAGCAGGAAGTTGACGAACACCGGGCCGAGCTCGACGTCGAAGGCCTCGCGGGAGGGGTGGTACACCCGGGTCCCCACGATGTCGCTCGGGACCAGGTCGGGCGTGAACTGGATGCGGGCGAACCGCCCGCCGACCACCGTGGCCAGAGTCGAGGCCGCCAGGGTCTTGGCCACCCCCGGCACGCCCTCCAGCAGGCAGTGGCCCCGAGCGAGGAGTGCCACGAGCAACCGCTCCACCATGTGCTCCTGCCCGACGATGACCCGCCGGACTTCGGTCAGGGCGTCGCGCAGCAATCCGGTGTCGGTCTCGCTCGGCAGTTCTTCGGCGACGGTCATGTCGGTATTCCATCAAATGAAATGGCGGCTCGCACGACGGGCCCGCTCCGTATTTCCTGACAGTGCCGATCGCCTGCCGATCGCCTGCCGGTCGCCTGCCCGCCGCGTGCCGGTCGCGAGCCCGTGGCGAGCCCGTGGTGAGCCCCCGCGTACCGGCCGCGGGCCCGGACACCCGCCCGCCGCGGGTCCGCCGGGCACCCGATCCCGGTCACCCGCGGGGCGCGGTGTGATCGGCCGGGTGTGCTTTCATGTCAGACGTGGCCACTCCACTCCAGTACGGTGACCCGCCCCAGCTGGGGCCCTTCGTCGTGCAGGCCCGCCTGCGCGTGGGACCCGCCGGGCTGGTCTACCTCGGACTTGCGCCCGACGGCCGGGCCGTCTCGGTCGCGGTGCTGACCAGGGGGGCGGCGCTCGACCCGGCGGCCCGCGACCGCTTCGTCACCGGGGTCCGCGACGCGACGGCCAGCCGTTCCGGCGTACGGGGCTGGATGGCCAGGGCGACGCGCGCACGCACCGCGGTGGCCGACACGGTCCCGCAGGTGCTGGCCATGGACGGCGGGAGCGCCCCCTGGGTGGCCACACCGTACGAGCCCGACAGGGCGGGGGCGGAGCGGTTCCTCGAACCGGTGCTGGTCAGCGGTACGCTGATCGGCGAGCAGCACGGCCCCGACTTCGCGCCGCACTGGGTGGGCGACCGCTCGCCCGCGCTGCCCCCGCCGCCCAAGGGCGCGCCGCCGCCGACCGAGACCCGCCGGTCCGTGATCATCGCCGGGGTCGTGCTGACCGTGCTGCTCGTGCTGCTGGCCGTGATGGTCTGGCTCCTGCTGCGCAGGGAGGACGATTTCGAGCCGTCGCCGAGGCCGCTGCCGCCCACGGTGTTCGTCCCGACCTCGCCGCCGGTCCCGACGACACCCGAGCCCGGCCAGCCCACCCCGTCGCCGTCGCCGAGCCAGAGCGGGACCGGCACGCCGGGCCCCGAGGAGGGCGACGAGAACGAGGGCGAGCCCATCTAGGGACGCCCGCTCTCCAGGGACGCCCGCCCAAGCACATCCAGGCGACCGACGCTGCGAGGGAGGTGACGGCATGATCGGCGATCAGGCGGGCATGTCGGCCGTTGAGGTTGTGACCTGCGAAGAGGAGAGGTGACCACGCCATGCCGGCACGCGAGGAGATCCCGACCACCCTGCGGCGTTCGCCGAAGAAGGCGCAGGAGACGTGGATCAAGGCACATGACTCCGCGGTGGAGACCTACGGGGAGGGGGAGCGGGCGCACCGCACGGCGTTCGCCGCGCTGAAGCACTCCTTCGAGAAGGTCGGCGACCACTGGGAGCCGAAGAGCCGCAAGGGCCCGTCCGACGCCCGCGCCGCCCGGGGCGGGCCCGGGGGAGGCGGGAGCGCCGAGGGGGTGGACGCCAACGCCTCCAAGCAGCACCTCTACGACGTGGCCAGGCGCCTGGACGTCAGGGGGCGGTCCACCATGTCGAAGGAGGAGCTGGTCTCGGCCATCAAGAAGGCGAACCGGCGGGCCACGGCGAAGGCCCGCTGAGACCGCGGGGGTGAGCTGAAGCCGGCCACGGGAAGCCGAGACCCGTCGGGGTGAGGCGGGGCCGGGGACGAAGGTCCGGCCGAAGCCGGCGAAAGCCCGGTGAGGCGGATCGCGGTGAGGGCCCGCTGAGCCTCTGAGCACCGGATGCCCCGCCCGGGGAGTGCGTTCCCGGGCGGGCGTCGCCATGCGTAAATCGCCGTCTCTTTTTGTGGAGATTCTTTCCCTTATCGCTATAAAAAGCCTTATGCCGGATAAGGGGCTCGTGTGTCGATATGTACATCGGTGCGCCGGAAGCGACCGCGGAAGGGAAAGGAAGCGTCGTCATGACGGATGTGTCGAGCATGGGTCCTCAGCCGGGCGATGACCGCCCGGTCCTGACCAATCGTCAGGGGCACCAGGTCTACGACAACCAGAACCAGCGCACGGTCGGCGCGAGGGGTCCGGCCACGCTGGAGAACTACCAGTTCCTGGAGAAGGTCAGCCACTTCGACCGCGAACGTATCCCCGAGCGGGTGGTCCACGCACGAGGGGTGACCACCTACGGCTACTTCGAGGCCTACGGCAGGCTCGGCGACGAGCCGATCAGCCGCTACACGCGGGCGAAACTCTTCCAGGAGGCCGGGAAGCGGACCGACGTCGCCGTGCGGTTCTCCACGGTGATCGGCGGCAGGGACTCCTCGGAGGCCGCCCGCGACCCGCGCGGGTTCGCGGTGAAGTTCTACACCGAGGACGGCAACTGGGACCTCGTCGGCAACGACCTGGCGGTCTTCTTCATCAGGGACGCCATCAAGTTCCCCGACGTGATCCACTCGCTCAAGCCGGACCCGGTGACGTTCAGGCAGGAGCCCGGCCGGATCTTCGACTTCATGTCGCAGACGCCGGAGAGCATGCACATGATCGTCAACCTGTTCAGCCCGCGCGGCATCCCCGCCGACTACCGGCACATGCAGGGATTCGGCGTCAACGCCTACAGGTGGGTGAACGCGCAGGGCGAGACCCACCTGGTCAAGTACCACTGGATGCCCAAGCAGGGCGTGCGCAGCATGACGGCCGAGGACGCCGCCGCCGTACAGGGGCGGGAGCTTGGGCACGCCACCAAGGACCTGCACGAGGCGATCGACCGGGGTGACTTCCCCGAGTGGGAGCTGCTGGTGCAGATCATGAGCGACGACGAGCACCCCGAGCTGGACTTCGACCCGCTGGACGACACCAAGGTGTGGCCGGAGAACGAGTTCCCGCCCATGCCGGTCGGCAGGATGGTCCTGAACCGGAACGTGGCCAACAACTTCGCCGAGAACGAGCAGATCTCCTTCGGCACCGGCGTCCTGGTCGACGGTCTCGACTTCTCCGACGACAAGATGCTGGTGGGCCGTACGTTCTCCTACAGCGACACCCAGCGCTACCGGGTGGGGCCCAACTACCTGCAGCTGCCGGTCAACCAGGCCAAGCACGCCGAGGTGCGCACCAACCAGCGTGACGGCCTGATGACCTACCACGTCGACGGGGAGGGCGAGAACCCGCACGTCAACTACGAGCCGTCCATCACCGGAGGGCTCAGGGAGGGGCCGTACCCCGCCCACGACGAGCAGGGCCCGGTCGTCTCGGGGCGGCTGACCCGCAAGCGCATCCCGCGTACCGACGACTACACGCAGGCGGGCCAGCGCTACCTGCTGATGGAGAAGTGGGAACGCGACGATCTCGTACTGAACTTCGTCGACATGCTGTCCCAGGCCTCGCGCCCGGTCCAGGAGCGCATGGTCTGGCACTTCCTGATGGTCGAGGACGACCTCGGCCTCAGGGTCGGGGAGGGACTCGGGATCAGCCCCGACGACGTCTCCCACCTGGAGCCGCTGGCGATCCAGGACCTGAGCGAGGAGGACCGGGAGCGGATGTCCAGACTGGGCAAGAACGGACCCCGCGACGTGACCGGACTGAAGATGACCCACTGCGTGCCCGACGAGCGGGTGCGGGTGGAGCGGTAGAACCACCGCCGGGCCGGAGCGAGCCGTGCTCCGGCCCGGCGGGGTGGGAAGGCGTGAGCGGGGGAGCACCGCGCCGGGACGGCGTCCCGGCGGTACGGAGAGATGATCCACTCGCCTCGGACACCCCCTGACCAGGATCTTCGGGATAGGGAGAAATCCTCGGTCAAGGTCGCCCGATTTTTCCGCTTAAAAGGTATGAATGCCATTACAGCGGGCACGCGATTCTCAACCTGAGCCGCCATGACCTGAGCCGTTCCCACTCCCAATTGGATCGCCATGCCTGTTAAGAGCAACGTCATTCCGATCATCCACTGGTCCCGCCGCTCGTCCTGCCTCAGCGAGGACCCCGAGTTGTTCTTCCCCGTGTCCTACGAGGGGCCGGGCCGTGAGCAGTACGAGCGCGCCAGGGCGGTGTGCCGCCGGTGCCCGGTGCGCGGGCGCTGCCTGGAGTACGCGTTGAACACCCAGCAGATGTACGGCGTGTGGGGAGGCACCACCCCGGAGGAGCGCAGGGCCACCATGACCAGGGCGAGGCAGCAGGTCAGATAGCGGCTTCCCGCGTCATCCGGCCCTCCGGCCCTCGCCGGGCCCGCCCGCCCCGCTCTGCCCGCCGGTTCCGCCGCGCCTGCCCGGCGCGCGGTCCGGCCCGCCCGATCCGCCCGGTCCACCCGGCTCTCCGGGGTCTCCGCGCTCACCGGACTCGCCGAGGAGGACACGGAACCGGGTGGCGTTGCGCTGGGAGTTGTCAGCGCAGCAGTTGTTGAAGAGCACGTGGGTGACCTCGGTGCCCTCCGCGAGCTTCCTGACCCTGGCCGCCCACCGCGCGAGTTCCGCCTCCGAGTACATGTACGCGAAGCGCTCGTCGACGTTCTTACTGGTCCATCTGTCGGAGTGCCCGTGCATCCGCACCACGGCGAGGTCGGAGGTCGCGGCCAGAACCGGCGGGATCGACGAGGCGTGCCCCTGGGGCATGTCGACCCCCACGTACGCGAGGTCGTGCCCGGCGAGGAAGGCCAGGGTGTCCTCGCGGTTCTCCCCGCTCATCCAGGTGTGGTTGCGGAACTCGACGCTGACGCGCATCGGCGCGCAGCGCCGGGCGCACTCCAGGATGTAGCGCCTGTTGCTCTCCCCGATCGGGAACCACGGCGGGAACTGGAAGAGCACCGCCCCCAGCTTGCCCGCCTCGTGCAGCGGCTCCAGCGCGTCGAGGAACCGCCGCCAGACCTCGTCGGCGATCTCCGGTGGCACGTCCTTCGGGTAGAGGTTGCGCCGCGGCGGCGCACCGAGGCTCTCCCGCACGTCCTTGTGGAGCGAGGCGGGCCGGGTGGGGTGCCCGGTCAGCAGGGAGAAGGCCTTGATGTCGAAGGTGAAGCCCTCGGGGGTGCGGTCGCGCCACGCCTCCGCGGTGCTTCGCGACGGCGGGTGATAGTAGGTGGCGTCCACCTCCGCGACCGGGAACCTCGTCGCGTAGTAGGCCAGGCGTTTCGCCGGGGTGGAGGCGTCCTCGGGATACCAGCCCGACTCCAGCAGTGACCGGTGGGTCCACGAGGCCGTGCCGACCAGGATCCTGCCCATGTTCACGCCCTCCCTGACACGTCCGGTGTCCTCCCGCGCCCCGCCGCTGGCTGACGGCCCCGGCCGCGGGTGGGCTGGAACGGCCACGCCGGGTGGACGACCGTGCCGGCCCCCTCCGGGTGCGGCGCCGGGTCGCCGGCGACGTCCACGGCCGACCAGGTGATCTTGGGCGGGCGCCGGTCCGGCTGCCCGCGGGTCAGGTTCCGATCGGCCGCGGGGGCCGACACCATGCCCGTGCCCACGTTTCCCGTCGCGCCGGCGACCGCTGCTCGCATGCCTACCGGGTGCCCTGGGAAGACCCGGTGAACCCCCTCCCGGCGACCGCGTCGCCGCACGGGGAGAGGGGCCGGCGGTGCGCGATCGCCGCGTCCGGCCGGGATCCGGCCTCCGCGCCACGGCGCCGACTCGCGGGACGATCCGCTCCGGACGTGCCGTCCGGGCCGATGGGAGTGGATCGCCCTGTTTTCGTGCGCGCGAAACATCGAGCGCGCGAGACGCAGGGGAGCCCGCGGCCCGGGGTCAGCGCCGGGGGGACGGCCAGGGGTTGGGGCGGCAGCCGTACAGGGACTTGGTCTGCTGGAGCATCACCGGCGCCCGCCGGCCGCGCCCCGGGCAGGACACGTGGCCGTGGCCGAGACCGTGGCCGACCTCGTGACTGATGACGTACTCGCGGTAGGAGGCCACGTCGCGGCCGTAGCCCGCCGCCCCGCTGTTCCAGCGGGCCGCGTTGATGATCGCGCGCTCGCCGTTCCAGCAGGAGAGTACGCCGTTGGTCCGCATCGGCAGGCACCGCCTGTCGGCCGTCTCGGGGCTGGTCAGCGAGACCCTGATCGTCACCGGGCCGCGGGCCACCCGCTTGAACCGGTACCCCCAGCCGCGCGGGTCGTTGAGGATCCGGTGCACCTCGGCGGCGAACTCCTTCACCTCGAACGGCAGGCCGCGCTCGACCTCCACCACGTACCGGATCACCCTGCCCTTCTTCCCTCTCGGGGGTCCGGCCTCGCCGGGGGCGACGGCGTAGCGGCCCTTGGCCGACCGGGGAACCTTCAGCTTCAGCGGCTGCTGCCGGCCGTTGGCGAGCAGGAGCGGCTTCTTGATCGGTGACGGGGTCGCGGGGCCCGCGGAGTTCGCGGGCGCGGCCGTGTCCTGCGGCTGCGGCGGCGGGGTCGGTGTCCCGGGCGCCGTGGGTATCCCGGGCGGGGCGGCGTCGGGAGGTGCGGGCCTGTCGGGAACGGGGTCGAGGTGGCCGCTCAGCACCGTGGCCCCGCCGGCCGTGAACGTGACCACGATGCTCAGCGCGAGAAGCCACAGAACGGTCTTAGGGTCACGTCTCATTTCGTTCCTGGACATAGACCGTAAACCTTATTGCCCCTCGGCGGTAACTAATCAAACCAGGAGAAAATCCATCATATGACGGCAGCCCAGAGGCACTTTGGGGGGGTATGCCAACGGCGACCGCAGGCTGCGGCCGCCGTCGGATTGGGGTTTCGCGGGCTTGACAGGATGTTTGCTGGCTTAACAGATGGTTTGCGGTGATATGTCGCTGGGAACCGTGGCCGGTGTCGTGGTCGCGCGGCCTGTCACGGCCCTGTCGTGGCCCTACGAGTGCGGGCAGGTGTCCTGGTACTCGGAGATGCTCAGGTCGAGCCGGGGTGCGGGGCAGAGGAACTGCTCGTACCGGGTGTCGTTGTCGACGAACCGCTTCATCCACGAGACGCTGTACTTGGCGATCGTGGTGTTGGACACGTTGGGCGCCGTGTGACCGGCGTTGTTGAGCTCCAGGTAGGCCTTCTCGGAGGAGGCCGGGATGCTGTTGTAGAACGGCTTGGCGTGCGCGCTCACCGAGGCGATCGCGTCGTTCTCCGCGCCGATGATCATTGTCGGGACGCGCAGGCCCGACCAGCTCTTGGTCGTGTGCCACGGGGTCAGCGGGATGGCCGCCTGCAGTTGTGGCCGGCTGTCGGCCGCCGCCAGCGTGCCGCCGCCGCCCATCGAGTGCCCGGCGACGCCGAGCCTGCTTCCGTCGACCCGGTTCGCGACCGAGCTGTCCTCCACCAGGTAGTCGAGCGCGGCCAGCAGCTGCCGGCCGCGGCTGGCGGGCTGGTCGGAGCGGGTGAGGGTGTCGATGTTGAAGACCACGAACCCGTGGGAGGCCAGCCGCGAGGCGAGCCAGGCCATGGTCGACCTGCTCGCGGTGTAGCCGGGGGCGATGGCGACCCCGCCGAACGTCCCCTCCGCGGTGGACGTCGGATAGTAGATCGTGCCTCCGCCGAAGCCGCTCACCCGAGCCGAGGAGACGGTGGTCTCGGCGATCGTGAACGGTCCTCTGGCCGCCTCGATGCTGGAGGTGGTCGGGTCGGGGCCGCGGTCGTAGGGACCCGCGGAGGCGGCCTGCGCGGCGGGGGCCGCGACGGCCTGCGCGGCGGGCGCGAGGGTCCCGCCGGTGCCGAGCAGAGCGAATGCGAGGGTCAGCGTGGCGACCGTCGTCGCCCGGCGGGAACGCCTGGACGCGGGGGCCTGGGGGGTGGTGCCGTACGGCTGCACGTTGCTGTACTCCGTTCCTGTGGGGGGAACCACGGCGATACGGCGGTCGGCGCTGGCGGCCGTTCGCCGCGCGTCGGCCCGCCACCGGGAACGGCGGCGGTACGGTCAGCGCACCGGGGTGACCCCTCGGGTTTCTGACAGTCGCCACTTTCTCGTTGTCAGCCCCGAAGTGCATCGGTGAAATCACCCGTACTCCAGCGCACCGGTGAATACCGGCATCAATGGTGGAATCACGACATCAGCCGCACCAGTTCCACCCGAGAGCGGATGTCGAGTTTGGCGAAGATGTTCCTGAGGTGGTGCTCGACGGTCCTCGGGCTCAGGAAGAGCCGGGCCGCCACCTCCCGGTTGGTGGCGCCGTCCGCGACGATGCGCGCGATCTGGTACTGCTGCGCGGTGAGCTTCTCCGTGGCCCTGGGGCGGTGCGACCGGACGGCCTCTCCCGCCCCGCGCAGCTCGGTGCGGGCCTGCTCGGCCCAGAGCCGCGCGCCGAAGCGCTCGAACGTCTCCAGCGCGCTGTGCAGATGTTCCCTGGCCGCGCCCGGACGCCGGTTCCTGCGCAGCGCGCTGCCGAAGAGCAGCTGGGTGCGGGCCGTCTCGAACTCGGAGAAACCCTGGTGGTGCAGGTCGAGCGCGGCCCTGAAGTGCTCCTCGGCGTCGCCGGGAGCGGCCAGGAGGGCGTGGCAGCGGGTGGCCAGCGCGCGCCGGTCGGGACTGCGGGTGCTGCCCACCCAGCGGTCGAGCACCCGCAGCGCCTCCCTGGCCCGCTCCCGGTCGCCCGTGCGCGCGATGGCCTCGACGAACAGGGGGGTCGACATGACCCGTATGACGAGGTGGCCGCTGGTCCCGCCCGCCCTGGCCGTGGCCCGCAGCCGCTTGGCGGCGTCGGCGTGGCGGCCCGCCGCGAGGTCGAGGTGGGCCAGGGCCCAGTTGCCGAGGGCTCCCGCCACGCACACGCCGTGGGCGCCCGCCAGCTCGATGGCGCTCGCCGCCCTGATCGCGCAGGTCTCCTCGTCCCCCTCGACGGCCGCGGTGAGGGCGAGCCACCCCAGGTGCTGGCCCGCGCTGTTGGGCCGCCCGCGTTCCTGAGCCAGCCGCAGCCCCTCGACGGCGCTGGCGGTGATGGAGGCGTAGCGGCCCATCCAGATCTCGGCGTGGATCATGAACTCCAGGACCTGCGGCACGGTGGAGACCGCACCGCGTGCGCGCGCCGTCTCCACCGCCCGGCCGCACAGCCGCACCGCCTGCGCGTCGTCGCCGAGCAGCAGGCTGGCCACGCCCGCCCACACCAGCACCGAGGGGGTGCGCACCGAGGGCGCGAGCTCCAGCACCCGGCGGAGCGGATCGGCCGCCTCCCGGTGGCGGCCGTCGAAGGTCGCCGCCGTACCGGCCAGATACTCGAACATCAGCTGGGTGGCTGCCGGGTCGTCCGGGCGGCGCAGCGTGGCGGCCCACCGCGCGATGTCCAGATAGCGAAGATTGTCGCCAGCGAGGTAGCTCGCCTCGCCCGCGCGGATGAGCACTCGGACGGCCTGTCCCCGGTCCCTGTCCAGCAGCGACTCTGCCGCCGCCATCAGGTCATCCCCGGCGCTGCCGGTCTTCCCGCTGCGCAACTCCAGGCTGCCGCGGATCAGCTCGGCCTGGCTCCGTACCTCCTCGGAGATCGTCAGCGACTGCAGGCGGGTGAGCAGCGACCGGGCGCGCCGGGGCAGGCCCGCGTGCCACGCGCGATTGGCGGCGGCGGCCAGGCGCGCGGCCTTGACGTCGCCGTGCTCGGTCAGCTCGGCCGCCCGCTCGAAGGCGAGGAAGGTCGCGGGGTGGCCGCCGTGGGCGCCCGCCGCCGCCGCGGCCGAGGCCAGCTCGTCGGCCAGCGACTCCGCGGGGCCGTCCATCGCGGCCGCCCGGTGCCAGGCCCGGCGCAGCCGCTGGTGGTCGTGGCGCAGCACGCCCGCGAGCAGGCGGTGCGCGATGCGGCGGCGGGCGAGGGAGGCGCCGGCGTAGACCACCGTCCGCATCGTCGGCTCGCGGAACTCGTAGCGATCGCCGTCGTCCCCGGAGACATGGACGATCACCCCCGCCCGCTCCGCCGGTTCGAGCGCGGTCAGCGCGCACTCCGGCTCCGCGGCGCCGACCAGGGCGACCGTCTCCAGGTCCGGATCCGCCGCGAGCAGCAGGAGCATGTCCGCGGTGTCGCCGGGCAGCCGCGCCAGTCGATCGGCGTACGCGCGCCAGAGCCGCCCGCCCCTCGGCAGGGTCGCGGGCGGGGCGGCGGCGCCGGAGATCTGCTCGGGGCTCAGCGACCCGGCGAGCTCTCCGAGCGCCAGCGGGTTGCCGCGGGCGATCTCCAGCAGCGACGCCCGTACGTCGTCGGCCGGCCCCGGCAGCAGGTCGTCGATCAGCCGCCCGGCCGCCTCCTCGTCCAGGGCGCCCAGCTCGAACGCCGGTATGTCATCGGGGGAGGTGCCGTTGTCGCCGTCGTCGGCCCCGAACAGCAGCACGACCGGTTCCCCGGCCAGCCGCCTGGCCGCGAAGAAGAGCGCCTCGCGGCTGGGCGCGTCGAGGTGGTGGACGTCGTCGACGCAGGCCAGTACCGGAACGCCGACGGCCACCAGGAGGTTGAGCACCGCCGCGGGAAGAGCCAGCCCGCCGTCCGCCGCGCCCAGTTCCAGCGCCCGCGTCAGCGCCTCGGCCTGCGCCGGGGGGAGCGCGGGCAGCCGGTCGGCGATCGGCCGGAGCAGTCCGTGCAGCCCCGCGTACGGCAGGTGTGACTCCGCCGCGGTGCCGCGCACCCTGAGCACGACGAAGCCGCCGGTGCCGTTGGCGTTGCGGGTGCCGCCGGTGTCGCCGGTGTCGCCCGCGTGGTTCGCCGCGAGGTCGAGCATCGCGGTCTTTCCCGTCCCCCGCGCCCCGCGCAGGATCGCCGCGCCCCCGGAGCCGCCGCGGGCGGCGTCGAGTAGTCGCAGCAGCGCGTCCCGCTCCGTGTCGCGGCCGTGCAGCGCCGGTGACCGGGTGGCGGCGGAGGGGGAGGACATGCCTCAGTGTTACGCGCGTGTGTCGTGCCTGGAAAGAGCGGGTGACGGGGTTCTCCACCGGCCTCCGCCGGCCTGCACCGGTGTACCGGCGACGCCGGGAAGACTGGTGATTTCACCGATGCGCGCCGAGGAGGAACCCGAGCGGACATCGAAACGGGCGCCGGGCGAATCCGAGCGGACCTGAGTGGGCGCCGGGCGGACCTGAGTGGGCATCGAGCGGGCGGCGGGCGGACCCGAGCGGGCACCGAGGGGACGAGGCCCGCGATACGAGGCCCGCGATACGAGGCGGAAGAGGCCGGGGAAGAGGGGCAGGGGTGGAGAGGGGGAGGCGGGGTGGAAAGGGGGCCGGGCCAGAGAGGGAGGTTCTGGCCCGGCCGTGAGGGGGCCGGGGGGTCACCGGCCCGGGACGATCTTCCTTCTGGCCTCTCCCGGATCGTCGGCGGCCAGGGCGAGCCGGGCGTTGTCTCGGCACCGCTCCAGGGAGTGGGCGGCGAGACTCTCCCGTACCGCGGGGATACCGGGCGCGGACATCGACAGGCTGGTGACGCCCAGCCCGACCAGGACGGTCGCCAGGAGCGGGTCGGCCGCCGCCTCGCCGCACACGCCGACGGGTTTGCCCGCCGCCTGCCCGGCCGCCGCGCAGTCGGCGATCAGCTGGAGCAGCGCGGCCTGCCAGGGGTCGAGCAGGTCGGCGAGCTCCCCGTGCTGCCGGTCGGAGGCGAAGGTGTACTGGCTCAGATCGTTGGTACCGATGCTCAGGAAGTCGAGCTCCTTCAGCAGGCGCCCGGCGCGCAGCGCGGCGGCGGGCACCTCCACCATCGCCCCGACGTGCGCGATCCCCCGGGCGCGGACCCGTCCGGCGAAGTCGGCGGCCTCGCCCACCGTCGTCACCATGGGCGCCATCACCCACGGCTCGGCCCCGGTCGCGCGGGCCGCCTCGGCGATGGCGTCGAGCTGGGTGTCGAGCACCTCGGGCCTGACCCGGGAGACCCGCAACCCTCGTACGCCCAGCGCCGGGTTGGTCTCCTCGGCCAGCCCGAGGAACGGCAGCGGCTTGTCCGTGCCCGCGTCGAGGGTGCGGACCACGACGTGCCCGCCGGGCGCGGCGCGGAAGACCGCGGCGTAGGCGGCCACCTGCTCCTCGTAGCCCGGCTCCTCGCGCCGGTCCAGGAAGAGGAACTCCGTGCGGAACAGCCCCACCCCCTCGGCGTCCACTCCCTCGGCCCCCTCCGCCGAGGGAACGCGGTTCGAATGTGCGAGGTCGGCCGCCGAGCCGATGTTGAGCAGCAGCTTGACCGGGTGGTCGTCGGAGGTCCGGCCGGGTCCCCTGCTGGTGCCCGTCCGGCGGCGGTCGGCTTCGGCCCGGTGCTGGATCTCGACGGCGGCCTCCTCGCCGATACCGACCTCCACCTCGCCCCGCAGGCCGTCGACCGACACCCACGTCCCCTCGCCGATGTCACCCGCTCCCCGGCAGGCGACCACGGCGGGCAGGCCGCGGGCGCGGGCCAGGATGGCCGTGTGGCTGGTCGGGCCGCCCTTCTCGGTGACGAGGGCGAGGACGGATCCGGGGTCCAGGTTCACCGTGTCGGCGGGGGAGAGATCCCCGGCGACCAGGACGAACGGGTGCCCGGGGTCGGGCACCCCGGGGACGGGCAGGCCGAGCGCCGCCGCCACGGCCCGGTTGCGGATGTCGTCGAGGTCCGCGGCGCGCTCGGCGAAGTAGCCGCCCGCCGCCAGCAGCGCGCGCCGGTGGTGGGCGCAGGCCTCGTCGATGGCGTGCGCCGCGCTCTTCCCCGACCTGACGCTCGTCTCCACGGACTCGTGCAGGCTGGGGTCGTCGGCGATGAGGGACTGCGCCTCCAGGATCGCCTTCGCGTCGGCGTCGGGAGCCTTCTCCGCCCGCGCCGCCAGCTCGGAGACCGTGGCCCGCAGCGCGTCCATCGCCCGGCTGAGCTCGGCGCCGGCGTCGGTGACGGGGGAGGGGGCGGGCAGCTCCGGCGGACCGGCCATCCGGCAGACCCGACCGGCGGCCCGGCCCGAGCTCACGCCCAGGCCCCTGAGCGTCTCAGCCACGGGAGGTCTCTTCGGCGTCGAGGTCGCGGGCGAGCAGTTCGGCGAGGGCGTCGAGCGCCTCGTCGGCACCCGGCCCCTCCGCCTCGATCGTGACCTCCGTGCCGTGCGTGGCACCCAGCGCCAGTACGGCGAGCATGCTGTTGGCCGGTACGGGCTTGCCGTCCCCGACGCGGATGCGGACGGGAATCCCCTGCTTGGCCGCGGCCTGCACGAAGATCTTCGCGGGCCGGGCGTGAAGGCCCGTGCTTGAGGCGACGACCACTGTCCTCTCCGGCATCTCCGGTTCTCCTTCTGCGCGTTCTGCGAGTGGGTGCGAGCTTGGCGGGCCTGTTGCCGGTCCCGCACGGTCCTGTGCGGTCTGTGCGGTCCCGCATGGTCCCGCACGGTCCTGTGCGGTCCTGTGCCGGTCTTGCGTGGTCCCGCACGGTCCCGCACGGTCCTGTGTGGATCTGTGCGGGTCTGTGTGGTCTGCGCCGGGTCCCTCCCGCCGGGCTCGGCGGGAGGGGGCCGGCGGGGGCGGGCCGGTCAGGGTTCGATGGTCACCTTGATGGCCTCGCCCCTGCTCACGATGTCGATGCCCTCCAGGACCTCCGCGAGCGGCAGCCGGTGCGTGATCAGGTCGGCGACCGGTACCGAGCCGTCGGCGATCAGCCGCAGGGCCTGGGCGTTGTGCGCCGGGCTGGACCCGTTGGCGCCGACGATGGTCAGCTCCCGGTAGTGGACCAGGTTGGAGTCGCACTGGATGATCGGGTTGTCCTTGGGCAGGCCGCCGAAGAAGCTGATCCGCCCCTGGCGGGCTGCCATCCGGAGCGCCTGCTCCTGGGCGGCGCCGGAGGCGGCGGCGGTGATGACGACGTCGGCCCCCCTGCCGTCGGTCAGCTTGAGCACCTGCTCGACGACGTCCTCGCCGTGGACGACCGCGTCCGGGTGGACCAGCCCGGCGGCCATCTCCAGCCGCCCGGCGTTGATGTCGACGAGGAAGACCCGCGCCGCGCCCCGCGCCCGCGCCAGCCGCACGTGCAGGCAGCCGATCGGGCCCGAGCCCATGATCACCACGTCGTCGCCCTCGCCCACGCGGGCCAGCTCCTGGCCGTTGAGCACGCAGGCCAGCGGCTCGGCCACCGACGCCTCGGCGAAACCGACCCCGTCCGGGACGCGGTTGACGCCGTCGACCGCGAGGACCTTCGCCGGGATGATCGTGTACTCGGCGAAACCGCCGTCGTAGTGGTAGCCCATCGACTCCTGGTTCGGGCAGACGGTCATCCGGCCCCGGCGGCACTCCTCGCACGTCCCGCAGGGGATCGCGGCGATCACCTGCACCCGGTCGCCCGGCGCCCACTCGCCCGCGTCGACGGCCTCGACCACCTCGCCGGCGATCTCGTGCCCCATGACCCTGGGCGGCTTGATGTGGTGGTGGCCGTGCTTTTGGATCTTCGCGTCGGTGCCGCAGGTCGAGCAGTTGCGCACGCGTATCTTGATCTCGCCTGGTCCGGTGACGGGTTCCGGCGCCTCCTCGACGCGGATGTCGCCAGGGGCGTAGAAACGGGCGACCTTCACTATGCTTCGTCCTCTTCGTTCGGTTGCAGCAGCCGGACCACTTCGGCGACCTCCGTCGCCTCGCGAAGGGCCCTGGCCTGGTCGGGATCCATCAGGATCTGGGCGAGTTCGGCGAGCAGCCGTACGTGGCCGTCGCCCTTGGCGGCGATGCCGATGCACACCGTCACCCGGTCGCCGTCCCAATCGACGCCGCCGGGAAAGCGCACGACGCTGACGGCGTCGTGCCGGACGGCGTCCTTGGCGGCCAGGGTGCCGTGCGGGATGGCGACCCCCTCGCCGACGTAGGTGGAGATCGAGCGCTCCCGTTCGAGCATGGTGTCGATGTAGGCGCTCTCCACCGCGCCGACGGCGAGCAGGGCCTCCCCGCACTGCCTGATCGCGTCGTCGCGGTCGGTGGCCGAGGCCGCCAGCCGGATGGCGCGCGGGTCCAGCGGCAGCGGCGCCGTCTCAGGCATTGACGGTGCCGCCGCTCTTGATCGTGCTGATCAGCTTGGTCACCGAGGGATCCCCGATGAAGACCTGGAACGAGATGAGCACCTTGTCCGGAGCTCCGGCCCTGGCCCGGTTCGCCAGGCCGGCGTGACAGACCACCACGTCGGCGTCGGCGGGGATCGTGTTGACCGGGGTGTGCTCCACCTGGATGTTCTGGGCCTTCAACTGCTTGCGGAGCTGGCTGGCGAGCATGACGCTGCTGCCCATGCCCGCGTCGCAGGCGACGACGATTTTGTGGATGTCCTTGCTCTCGATGCTGGGCATCGGTCAGGCCTCCTTGACGGTGGGTGCGGTCGGCGATTCCTCGATGGTCTCCTCAGGGGGCTCCTCGGTCTCGTCCTTACCCCTGCCGAAGCCGAGGAGCGCCGACGCGACGGCGAAGGAGACGAGGGTCGCGGCGAGGACGCCGGCGATGGTGCCGAACCATCCGCCCCTGGGGGTCACCGCGAGGAAGGCGAAGATGCTGCCGGGTGACGGCGTGGCCACCAGCCCGGCTCCGGTCACGATGAAGACCAGGACGCCCGTGGCGCCACCGGCGATGACCGCGAGGATCAACCGGGGCTTCATGAGCACGTACGGGAAGTAGATCTCGTGGATGCCGCCGAAGAACTGGATGATGATCGCGGCGGGGGTGCTGGGGCGCAGCGCGCGGGGGCCGAAGAACATGAAGGCCAGGAGCAGGCCGAGGCCGGGGCCGGGGTTCGACTCCAGCATGAACAGGATCGACTTGCCCGCCTCGGCCGCCTGCGCCACGCCCAGCGGGCCCATCACGCCGTGGTTGATGGCGTTGTTGAGGAACAGCACCTTGGCGGGCTCGATCACGACCGAGGCCAGCGGCAGCAGGTTGTTGCCGATCAGCCAGGCGACCGCTTCACTCGCGACACGGGTGACCTCGGTGACGACGGGACCGACGGCCTTGAGACCCACCAGAGCCATGGCGCCGCCGATGATGCCCGCGCTGAAGTTGTCCACCAGCATCTCGAAGCCGGACTTGACGCGGTCGGCGACGAGCCCGTCGAACAGCTTCAGGAGGTACGCGGTGAGCGGCCCTATGATCATCGCGCCGAGGAACATCGGGCTCTCGGCGCCGACGACGACGCCCATGGTGGCGACGGCGCCGACCACGGCGCCGCGCTGGCCGTGGACCATCCGCCCGCCGGTGTAGCCGATCAGGATGGGCAGCAGCACCTTGACGATCGGATCGACCAGGACGGCGAACTCCGCGTTGGGAAGCCAGCCGGTGGGGATGAACAGAGCGGTGATCAGGCCCCAGGCGATGAATGCGCCGATGTTCGGCATGATCATCCCAGCGAGATATCCGCCGAAACGCTGGATGTTCGCTCTTGCCCCGGTTCCTGTGACAGTCGGGGTGTATTCGCTCATGTGATTCTGCTCCTTCCGGGGGGCCGGCGGGCGGCCGGGCCTGGGGGGTGGATCTGTGCCGCTGTCAGCCCCCGGACCGCAGCGGCAGGGCGGGATCGGCTCCGGTGACGCGCACGTCGTCACGGTGGATGTGGTGTGGGGAGGGCATCCGGCTTCCCGGCAGCCCGACCGCGGCGGTCGCCCAGGCCAGCGCCTCGATCAGCGCGCTCTCGCCTCGCGCCCCGCCGGCGAGAAACCCGGCGAGCATGGCGTCGCCGGCGCCGACGGTGCTGCGCGGCTCGGCCACCGGGCACTGGCCGTACCAGATCTGGTCGTCCTGCAGGAGGATCGCGCCGTCGGCGCCCAGGCTGGCCAGGACGGTGCCCGCGCCTCGCGCCCGCAGGTTCTCCGCGGCCTTGATGGCGTCACCCAGGGACGAGATGACGATCCCGGTGGCCTCGCCCAGCTCCTCCCGGTTGGGCTTGACCAGGGCCGGGGCCTCGGCGAGCGCCGCGACGAGCGCGGGGCCGCTGGTGTCGACCGCGACGTTGATGCCCGCCTCGCTGAACCGCTCGCACAGGCGGGCGTAGACGTCGGCGGGCACCTCCGGCGGCAGGCTGCCCGAGGCGACCACCCAGTCCGCGGAGCTGGCCGCGCCGAGCACGGCCTCGGCGATGGTGTCGAGCTCGGCCGGCGACAGGGCCGTTCCCGGTTCATTGATCTTGGTGACCGTGCCGTCAGGCTCGGCCAGCGCGACGTTCGACCGGGTGGTCCCGGCGACCGGAACCGTGATCATCTCGATGCCCTCGGACGAGAGCAGGCTCACCAGTTGCCGTCCCTCGTCGCCCCCGAAGGGGACGACCGCGCACGAGCGGACCTGGTTGGCCAGCAGCGCCCGCGAGACGTTGACGCCCTTGCCGCCGGGGTCGAGGTGGGCGGCGGCGGCCCGGATGACGGTCCCGCGGGTCAGTGACCCGACCTCGATCGTACGGTCCAGGCTGGGGTTGAGGGTCAGGGTGACGATCACGCCCGGACCACCTCGATCGCGGCTTCCCGGTGGAGGTTGAGGGGCTGGGTGACGGTCACGCCCGGAGCCCGGAGCACCTCGATCGCGGCTTCCCTGTGGGGGGTGGGGGACAGGGGGATGATCACGCCCGGACCACCTCCGGCCCGGCGGCGGCCATCTCGGCCGCGACCCCGGTGTCGAGCCCGGTGTCACTGATCACCACGTCGATCTCCTGGATCGAGGCGAAGCGCGCCAGGTAGGTGTTGGCGAACTTGGTGTGGTCGGCGAGCAGCACGCACCGCTGCGCCGCGCCGATCATCGCCCGCTTGATGGCGGCCTCGGCCGGGTCGGGTGTCGTCAGCCCCTTGGCCACCGAGCACCCGTTGGCCGCCATGAACGCCACGTCCACGTGCAGGTCGGCGAGAGGGCGCAGCGCCCAGTCGTCGACGGTGGCCAGGGTCCGCCCGCGCACCCGCCCGCCCAGCATGATCACCGTCAGGTTGAGGCGGGTGGCCATCGCCGTCGCCAGCGGCGGGGAGTTCACGATCACGGTCAGCTCCCGGTCGACCGGGAGCGCCTGCACCAGCCTGCCGGTCGTCGAGCCGGCGTCGATGATGATCGCGCCGTCCTCGGGGAGCTCGGCGAGCGCGGCCTTGGCGATGCGCTCCTTCTCCGCGATCATCACCTCGTCGCGGGCGGCCAGCTCGGGTTCGAACCCCAGCCGCTCGACCGGGATCGCGCCGCCGTGCACGCGCCGCAGCATCCCGGAGCGCTCCAGCGCGGTCAGATCGCGGCGGATGGTCTCCGTGGTGACGGCGAACTCCTCCGCCAGCGTCACCACGTCCACCCGTCCGACGGTCCGCGCCCGGCGCAGGATCTCCTGTTGCCGCTCCTCGGCGTACATGCTGTTGATTCACCACCGTTTCAGTGTTGTTTCAGCTTTATTTACACCCGAATGTGTTGGAAGGTCAATGGGTTGACTTCCCATCAAACCGGCATGAACATGAAAAAACCCCAGGTGCCTGCCTGGGGGTGGGGGTTCGGGCGGGAGCGGGGCCGCGGTTGGCCCAGATTTTGGAATGCGTTGGAATTCCCTTGACCCTCGGCGCGGGGTGAGGTGGCGATCCGGGTTCTCCCGGTGCGAGGTCCTTGGCGGGGGCGGGTGGTCCGCGCCTCCTCGGAGGAGGGGGTCCGGGAGTGTTACGGGGCTCCCTCGTCGCCGAGGGCTCCCCCGTGATCGGGGGTTTCTCTCAGCCGGGGAACGAGATGTGGGCGGGCGGCACGTGGGCGGCCAGCCAGACGCCGTTGGCGCTGACCCGGAACTCGTGACCCGCCCGGTGCATCTCCCCCGAGCGGACGACCAGCACGACCGGCCTGCCCCGGCGCGCGCCCACGCGGGTCGCGGTCTCCCTGTCGGGGGACAGGTGCACGGCGTGCCGGTTCATCGGCCGCAGGCCCTCCTCCCGGATGG
Source organism: Streptosporangium sp. NBC_01469 (assembly GCF_036227305.1). Classification (NCBI taxonomy): domain Bacteria; kingdom Bacillati; phylum Actinomycetota; class Actinomycetes; order Streptosporangiales; family Streptosporangiaceae; genus Streptosporangium; species Streptosporangium sp. NBC_01469. Next base: position 5,793,977 of record NZ_CP109465.1, read on the forward strand.
CGCCCACGTACGCGCCCACCGTTCCGTGGAACAGGATCTCGGGTGGCTCGACCGGGGGAAGGCCCAGGTCGACGTCGACCGTGTGGCCCTGGTTGGCGCGGATCCGGTCGCCTTCGACGGTGAAGCGCCGCTTGTCGTTGCCCGCGACCACCAGCGCGAGCTCGTCACGGGTGATCGCGAAGCCGTGCCGCGCGGCGGCGCCCAGCAGGGCGTCGATGTCCGCCCAGCCCTGCGGGCCGAGGATCAGCCCGATGCGCTCGGGCTGGTGCCTGAGGTGCTTGGAAAGGTATTTGGAGACTCGAACGAGCCGTTTGTCGTCCATGGGACACCAGGATGGTGACTCGCACCGCTGTTTTCCACCGGATTCACGCCCGGTGCTCCGGCCGGGGCCGCGTATCCGGACGCCCTCGCGTCCTCGTGGCTTCCGGACGGTCGCCCGGGACCGGTAACGGCTCAGCCGTCGGCGGCCCAGCCGTGTGTGCGCTTGAGGACGGCGGCCACGCGGGCGAAGCGCGCCCCGTCGAGGACGGAGCCCTCGCGCCGGATGTCGCCCTCGCCGAGGGCGAAGACCCGGTCCAGGCGCAGGTAGGAGACCCGGTTCTCCCGATCCCACTGGCCGGGGCCGATCTCCAGCCAGTCGCCGGGATCGCCGCCGCCGGCCCGGCTGGACAGCATCAGCGCGAGCAGCTTGCGCCCGTGGCGGCCGACGACCAGCAGCGGCCGGTCCTTGCCCCGGTCCGGATCCTCCTCGTAGGGGACCCAGGCCCAGACGATCTCGCCGGGGTCGGCGAGCCCGTCGAGGTCGGGGGAGTAGCTCAGGGTCGCGGTTCGGTCGACGCGGTAGACCTCGCTGACCGCGCCTCGAGCCGGTCGGGGGTCCTCGCCAAGATCACGCACGCGCACAGCCTATTGCAGGGCCCGGTGGCCCTCCAAGGGGGGCGGCCGAAGTGCGGCCCTTCGGAGGGCGGTACGGGGAAGGTGCGGGCGATCCGGCGCCGAAAGCGGAAGGGGGCGGTGCGGGAAGGCCGGAAACGGCGCGGAGGGGGCGAAAGGCGCGGTGGTAGGAACGGCTCGGGCGCGGAGGGGGCGGCCGGAGGCCGGTGGAGGAGGCGCGCCGCCCGCTGGCCGGGTGCCAGCAGGGCGGCCGAGGTCCGGGTGGGCGGGCACCCTATCCGGAACCTGGTTCGGAGACGGCTCAGCCGCCGCTCTTGCGGCGGAAGGAGCGCTTGGCCGCAGCCGGGCCGTGAGCACCGTGGATCTTCGAGGAGTTCTTCCCCTTGCCCCCGGCGCCCGCGTCCGCCTGGGCGAGCTTCTTACGCTCCAGTGCCTCGCGGAACTTGCGCTTCAGCTCGTCGTCGGAACTTTCGGAACCTTCGGGCTCCGGCGTGACGTCAGACATTACAGACCTCCTGATCTATCGGGCGGTCCAACCCCGACCAACAGGATCATCATCCTCTCATCTGGAACCTTCCGGCGTGCAGGCCCCCCGCTTCGGCTTTGCGAGAAAGGGGATGAAAGGGGCGAAAAGGGCGCGTGCCGCGAGCCTCGCCGACGCATGTGTCAGTGCATGCCCAGGGCCATCATCAGCAGCAGGCCGGCCAGGTGGCCGACGACCACGAAGACGATCACGAAGACGAAGACGAACTTCGCCGGGCCGTGCTCGAAGTGCCGGCCCTCCTTGAGGGTGGAACGCTTGGCCTGGCGCTCGGCGATCCGCTCCTCGATCGGCTTGCTGTGAAACATGGGGATCCTTTGCTCGCCGATGATTGGGGCGATAATGGTTTGTACACTAATTATCGTACTATGTCGGTTGGAGGCGCGCACGTGAGTGACATGGTCGACCCCTTGAGCCTGGACCGCCAGGTGTGCTTCGCCCTGGCGATCGCCTCGCGCAACGTCATCGGCCTCTACCGGCCCCTGCTGGAGCCGATGGGGCTCACCCACCCCCAGTATCTGGTCATGCTCGCCCTCTGGGAGCGGGCACCGCTGTCGGTCAAGGAGCTGAGCAAGCTACTGAGACTCGACCCCGGTACGCTGTCCCCGCTGCTGAAGCGTCTTGAGGCCGTCGGCTACATCCGGAGGCGGCGTGACAGCCAGGACCAGCGTGTCCTGGCCGTCTCGCTCACACCGGAGGGCCGCGGGCTGCGGGGCGAGGCGGAGAAGGTTCCGCCGGCGATCGTCAAGCGTCTGGGCATGAACCTGGAGGAGCTCCAGGAGCTCCACCGGTCGCTGACGCGGGTGATCGCCGCGGCGGACGGCACGCATCACTGATTCGCGGAGAATCAGAGGACAGGGAGAGGAAAGGCTCATGGCTGGAAGTCACGGGGGAAGCCCCAAGTCTTGGCTCGCGGTGATCGTCATCCTGCTGGGGTTCACCGTGGGGGGCGTCGCCCTGTGCCTCGGCCCCAACTGGACGTTCTTCTGGGTGGGGGCCGGGATCGTCGCGATCGGCGGCGTGATCGCCCTGGCGGTCGACATCTTCTCGGACGTCATCATCGACGCGCCCCGCGTGCCGATGGACCAGGGCAACAGCTGATCAGGCCTCCTGCAGCGCCTCCTCGACGGAGCCGAAGACCTCGAAGGAGGGGCGCAGGCCGGTGATGGTGAGGATCCGCTCCAGGGTGCCGTGCACGCCGACGAGGGCGAGCCGGATGCCCAGGGTGCGGCTCCGCCGGAGCGCCAGGATCAGCTCCGCGACCCCGGTGGAGTCGCAGAAGGTGAGGCCCGTGACGTCGGCCACGACCACGGAGGGCGTGTCGGCGGCCCACGCCTTGTCCATCTCCGCACGCAGGGCGGGGGAGTGCTGATAGTCGAGCTCTCCGAGCGCCCGGACGACGAACACCGTCCCGAGCAGGCTCGATGAGACCGTGAAAAAGGCCATGCTGCGCTCCTTTGCCCGCGGGTGGCAGGGCGGGCTGCCTTTTTCCTACCAGTTCCGAGGCCACCGTGCCCCGACGGGGCCTCAAATGATCCGGTAGAGCAGCTCGGGCCGTCCGAGTCCACCGTACTGGGGCACCCGGTGTGTGATCCCGCTCTCCGTCAGATGCTCCAGGTAGCGGCGGGCGGTCACCCGGGAGACGCCGATCGCCGCCCCGGCGGTCTGGGCCGACAGGCCGCCGGGTGCCCTGCGCAGCTCCGCCAGCACGGCGTCGAGGGTGGCCTGCGTCATCCCTTTCGGCAGGAGGTTCTGCGCCGGGCCCCGCAGGGCCGCCAGCGCGCGGTCCACCTCGCCCTGGCCGCTCGCCTCTCCCACGCCCTCCACTGACGACCGGAACTCGGCGTAGCGGGTGAGCTTCTCGTTCAGCGAGGCGAAGGTGAACGGCTTGAGCAGATACTGTGCCACGCCGACGGAGACCGCCGACCTGACCACCGACAGGTCCCGCGCCGAGGTGACCGCGATGACGTCCGACATCACGCCCGCCGCCCGCAGCGCCCGGCACACCTCCAGCCCGTGCATGTCCGGCAGGTAGAGGTCGAGCAGGATCAGGTCGACGGGGTGGCGCCGCAGGAAGCGCAGCGCGTCGCCGCCGGACCTGACCACCCCCTCCACCCTGAAGCCGGGCACCCGCTCCACGAAGACCCGGTTCGCCTCGGCGGTGATCTCCTCGTCCTCGACGACCAGTACCGAGATCATGGGGTGCCCCTTTCGCGCAGTGGCAGCCGTACGGTGAACACCGCGCCTGTCCCGCTCTCCGCCGGCCGTTCGGCGTCTCCCTCGCCCGCGACCGCGAGAGTGGCCTCCGCGGCCGGGCCCGGTACGGGCAGCCCCGGCTCGAGCGTCCGCGCCACCCCGGCCCGCCCCGCCACCCCGGCCCGGTCCAGCTCGACCGGCCGACCCACTCCGACCGGCTGATCCGCCTCGGCCGGGTCCGTTTCCGTGATCCGGTCCCTCTCGGTCACCTGGCCCTGCTCGATCGCCCCGCCGACCTCGATCGTCCCGCCCATGCGGCGGACCGCCTGGCCGACCATGGCCAGGCCGAGGCCACGGCCGTCGCCCTTGGTGGTCCATCCCCGCCGGAAGGCCTCGCCCGCCGTCGCCGGGTCGAGGCCCTGGCCGCTGTCCGCCACGCTGATCACGAAGGTCGTCTCGTCGGCGCGCAGCCGCACCTCCACCCGCGCGGGCCGGGTGCCCGACATGGCCGCGTCCGCCGCGTTGTCTATCAGGTTGCCGACGATCGTCACCAGGTCGCGGGTGTCCAGGCCGAGGTCGTCGAGCTCGCTGTCCGGGGTGATCGCCAGCTCCACCCCCCGCTCCCCGGCCTCGGCGCTCTTGCCCAGCAGCAGCGCGGCGAGCACGGGTTCGCGTACGGCGCCCACCACCCGGTCGGTGAGCTGCTGCGCGGCCTTGATCTCCTCGGTCGCGAACGCCACCGCCTGCTCGGCGCGGCCCAGCTCGACGAGGGTGATGACCGTGTGCAGCCGGTTGGCCGACTCGTGCGCGGCGGCCCGCAGGGAGTCGGCGAAGCCGCGCTCGGCGTTGAGCTGCCCGGTCAGGGACTGCAGCTCCGTGTGGTCGCGAAGGGTGACCACGATGCCGAGCGAGCGGCTGCCGGAGCGGACCACCGCCACGTTCACCACCAGCGTCCGCTCCCCGGTCATGTGGATCTCGTCGGTACGGTTCTCGCCCGCCGAGAGCCGTTCGCTCAGCGAGGAGGGGAGGCCCAACCGGCCGACGTGCCTGCCGTTCACCTCGCCCGACAGGCCCAGGAGCTCCCTGGCGCCGTCGTTGCAGAGTGTCACCGTACCCGCGTCGTCGACGAGCAGCAGCCCCTCGTGTACGGCGTGCAGGATCGCGTCGTGGTACTCGTACATCCGGCTCAGCTCGGCGGGGCCCATCCCGTGCGTCTGGCGGCGCAGCCGGGCACCGACCAGGTAGGTGCCCACCCCGCCGACGGACAGGCCGAGCAGGCCGATCAGCACGGCGCCGGTGATCTGCCCGCGGAGCCTGACGCTGATCTTGCTGATGGTGATGCCCGCGCTGACCAGGGCCTTCACCTCGCCGCGGGCGTCGCGGACCGGGGCGACGGCGCGGACCGAGGGGCCGAGCGTGCCGGTGTAGGTCTCGGTGAAGATCTGCCCCGCCAGGGCGGGCGCGATGTTGCCGAGGAACCGGTGGCCGATCTGGGCGGGGTTGGGGTGCGTGTAGCGCACGCCGTCGAGGCTCATGATCGTGACGAAGTCGACCCCGGTCTCCCGCCGCACCCGTTCCGCGTACGGCTGCAGGGCCGCGGAGTCGCCCAGCGAGGCGAGGACGGAGGGGGAGTCGGCCACGCTGACGGTCACCGCCCTGGCGGTGCCGACGGCCTCCTCGACGAGCAGGTCACGCATCTGCAGGAACGCCAGCAGGGCGCCACCGGTCACGGTGACGCCTACGACGACGATCTGGAGCGCCAGCATCTGCCTGGCGAGACTCCAGTCGCGTATGCGTCTGGGGAGTTTCCGCAAGTTCACGAACGAAATGTACGCAATGGTGACTTAGATCACAGGGCCGGGCCATAGTCGCTCGACCGGATTCTTCTTCTAGCGCGGTGGAGCACGCATGAGCGCGGCCCGAGATAAAACACATTACCTGTACATAGCCGTCATCGTTGCCGTGGTCATCGGTATCGCGATCGGGTTCGTGGCCCCCGACGTCGGCATAGCGCTGAAGCCGCTCGGCACCGCCTTCGTCGCCCTGATCAAGATGATGATCAGCCCCATCATCTTCTGCACCATCGTGCTCGGTGTCGGATCGGTCACCAAGGCCGCGAAGGTCGGCCGGGTCGGCGGCCTCGCGCTCGGCTACTTCATCGCCATGTCGACCGTCGCGCTGGGCATCGGCCTGCTCGTGGGCAACCTGGTCGACCCCGGACAGGGCCTGCAGCTCACCGACGAGCTCCGCAAGGCCGCCGAGGCCGAGGCGGCCAAGGGAGGTGAGACCGACACGGTGACGTTCCTGCTCGGGATCATCCCCACCACGCTGGTGTCGGCGTTCACCGAGGGCCAGGTGCTGCAGACCCTCCTGGTCGCGCTGCTCACCGGGTTCGCCCTGCAGGCGATGGGCGAGCGCGCCAAGCCCATCCTGAACGGCATCACGCACATCCAGCGGCTCGTCTTCCGGATCCTCGCCATGATCATGTGGGCCGCCCCGGTCGGCGCCTTCGGCGCGATAGCCGCGGTCGTCGGCGCCACCGGCATGGACGCGCTCAGGAGCCTCGGCGTCATCATGCTCGCCTTCTACCTGACCTGCGTGCTCTTCGTGTTCGTCATCCTCGGCCCGATGCTCTGGCTGGTGGCGCGGGTCGGTCTGTTCTCGCTGTTCCGCTACCTGGGCAGGGAGTTCCTGCTGATCCTGTCGACCTCGTCGTCGGAGTCGGCCCTGCCCCGCCTGATCGCCAAGATGGAGCACCTCGGCGTGAGCAAGCCCGTCGTCGGCATCACCGTGCCGACCGGGTACTCCTTCAACCTGGACGGCACGGCCATCTACCTCACCATGGCCACGCTGTTCGTCGCGAGCGCCACCGGCGCCCCGCTCGCCTTCGGCGAGCAGGTCTCCCTGCTGGTCTTCATGATGATCGCGTCGAAGGGCGCCGCCGGGGTCACCGGAGCGGGCCTGGCCACCCTCGCGGGCGGCCTGCAGTCCCACCGCCCCGACCTGGTCGACGGCGTCGGCCTCATCGTCGGCATCGACCGCTTCATGTCCGAGGCGCGCGCGCTGACCAACTTCGCGGGCAACGCGGTCGCCACCGTCCTGATCGGTACCTGGACGGGCGAGTTCGACCGGGAGCGCGCGACCGAGGTGCTGACGGGTAAGGCGCCGTTCGACGAGACGACCCTCCTCGACGACGACGAGGACGGCGACGACACCCCGCCGCCCACCACGCGGTCGGACGACCCGGCCCTGTCCCCGGTGTAGCCGGGGTAGCGACGGCGGCCCTTCGACGGGCGTACGGGCCGGTGGCGGACGCTCTTCTCGGGTGGCGTCCACCGCCGGCCCGTACAGGCGATGGCGGGCTTATGAGAGCGCTCGCCGTCGGCCCGTACAGGCGAGGGCAGGCTCGTGAGAGCGCTCGCCCCCGCCCGTACACGCGAGGGCGGGCTTATGAGAGCGCCCGTCACCGGCCGGTAGGCGTGAGGGAGTCTCCGCCGGGTCTGTGTGAGAGCGCGCCACCGATCTCGTACGCGTGAGGGAGCGCCCTCCGGGTCCGCGCGCGCGAGGGCGGGTCCGCGGACCGTACGGTCACCGGCTTCCCGCAGGCCGACGGCGTTGACACCTTTGTCGCGGCGCCCTAGTTTGTGCAGGCTCAGACGATTGATCGAGAAATCGAAGGGGAGCGGTGGATGGCCGTCATCGATGCCCACCAGCACTTCTGGAACCTGGAGACGGGCTCCTACTCCTGGCTGACGCCGGAGGCGGGGCCGCTCTACCGCACCTTCACCCCCGAGGAGCTCGTCCCGCAGCTCGCCGCCGCCGGTGTGGAGCGGACCGTGCTGGTCCAGGCCGCCGACACCTACGCCGACACCGACGCGATGCTGGCGCAGGCGGACACCCACGACTTCATCGCCGCCGTGGTGGGATGGGTGCCGCTGAACCGGCCTGACGAGGCGGCCGAGGCGCTGGAGCGCTACGGCAGGCATCCGAGGTTCGCCGGGATCAGGCACCTCATCCACGACGATCCCGACCCCGACTGGGTCGTCCAGGACACGGTGGTCGAGAGCCTGGGCCTGCTCGCCGCGGCGGGGCTGCCGTTCGACGTGGTCGCGGTGCTGCCCAGGCACCTGGAGCACGTGCCGTTCCTCGCCGAGCGTGTCCCCGGGCTACGGCTGGTCATCGACCATCTGGCCAAGCCGCCGATCAGGGAGAAGGGCTGGGAGCCGTGGGCGTCGCTGATCGCCCGCGCCGCCGAGCACCCCAACGTGTACGGCAAGGTGTCCGGCCTCAACACCGCCGCCGACCCCGAGACCTGGACCGCCGAGGACCTGCGCCCCTACGTCGACCACGCGCTTGAGGTGTTCGGCCCCGAGCGGCTGATGTTCGGCAGTGACTGGCCCGTGGCCGTTCTCGCGGGCGACTACGCCAAGGTCTGGGAGGAGACCGGGGTGCTGCTGTCTGGTCTCGACGGGGCCGGCAGGGACGCCGTCCTCGGCGGCACCGCCGCGCGCTTCTACGGCATCGAGGACTGACCCGCCCGCTCCCGCTCGTTCTCGCTTTTGGGCTGCCCCGCGCCTTCAAGCTGCCCCGCGCCTTCAGGCCGACTCGCGTCCTCAGGCCGACCCGCGTCCTCAGGCCGATTCACGCAGGAAGCCGATGCCCGCCGCGAGGCCGCGAATGTCGACGCCGAGGCCGCGCAGAATGGAGACCGAGGCGTTCGAGCCGTCGGCCAGCAGGCCCTTCAGCAACTCCTCGCCGGTCACCTCGGAGCCGGTGCCGGAGGTGTGCAGGGCGACCTCGACGACCTTCCTCGCCCTGGCGGTGAGGAGCAGGTCACCGGCCGGGCCGCTGAGCGTCACGTTCAGCGGGCGGAGCCGGGAGCGCGTCAGCCGCCACGCCAGGGGGTCTTCCCGCCGGGTCGGCAGGCGCCGCCTGATCTCGTCCAGGTCGACGCCGATGGAGGCCAGCAGCTCGCGGTCGCCCGCCCGGCCCCTCGCGGCCTCGCGGTTCCCGATCTCCGCGCCGACCGCCTCCGGGGTGATCGCGAAACCCGCCACCGGCCACGACTCGGCCAGGGCGAGCAGGAACATGTCCTCGTCGAGCGAGGTGCGGCCGTGGTCGAGCGCGAGCAGTCCGGCGCGGACCGTGGCCCGCCGTGCTTCGGGGGTGAATCTCGTGAACATCGTCAGCTCCCGCCCTCGGTGATCCGGTGTGCGTGCTTACGGTGCGCCGTCTGCCGCCTGACGCCGAGCGCCGCGGCGATGACCTCCCAGGACGAGCCCCGGTTCCTGGCCTCGATGACGTGCGCGGCCTCGAGCTCCTCCAGGAGCCTGCGCAGCGCCGCCACGGCCGCCAGCGCCACCACCGGATCCTCGCCGTCGACGGCCTCGGCGAACTCGTTCAGCGATCCCATGACGTCAGCATAAGCTGACAGATTCACTTTTGTCAGCACTTGCTGACAACATTCCGATGCCTCGCCGCGCTCCGGGCGGGGACACGCTAGCGTGCAGGGGTGGACAGGATCTTCACCGTCGAGGAGGCGCGGGCGCTCATGCCCGTGCTGCTGGAGCGGGCCGCCGCGTTCGTGGCGATGCGGGGTGAGCTGGCCGAGCTCGCGTACGAGCTCCGCAGCACCGGGACCTCCGAGGCCGGCGGGCTGGCGGAGGCGAAGGCCTACGAGGCCAGGCTGGAGGAGATCCTCGGCTGGTTCGAGGAGCGGGGTATCGAGGTCAAGGGCGTCGCGCCCCTGCTGGTCGACTTCCCCGCGGTGCTCGACGGGGTGCGGGTGCGGCTGTGCTGGCTCGAAGGGGACCGCGAGCTGGTGTGGTACCACCGAGACGAGCTCGGCTTCGCCGGTCGCAGACCCCTTCCCTGACCACGTTCCCAGGGGACTCCCGGGCGCCCGACTACTCGATCACCAGGTTGACCGGGATGTTGCCCCGGGTGGCGTTGGAGTAGGGGCAGACCTGGTGGGCGGCTTCCACGAGGGCGGTGCCGGCCTCCCCGTGCAGCTCGTCGGGCAGCTCGACGCGCAGCGTCACGGTGAGCGCGAAGCCCTTGCCCTCGGGAACGAGGCTCACCTCGGCGGTCACCGAGGCCTCGGAGACGTCGGCCTTCCGCTTCCGGCCGACCAGCTGGAGCGCGCTGGCGAAGCAGGCGGCGTATCCGGCCGCGAACAGCTGCTCGGGATTGGTGCCCTCGCCGGAGCCGCCCATCTCCTTCGGTGGCGTGAGGGCCACGTCGAGGCGCTTGTCGGACGAGACCGCCCGTCCTTCCCGGCCGTTGGCGGTGGCGATGGCGGTGTAGAGCGTGCTCATCGGGATCCTCTCTCGGTTTTGGACAACTCAATTGTGCACAATTCAGTTGATAGCAGTCAAGCTCAGTACAATTGGTGACGTGAAGATCTCCGTCGAGAATCTGGTCTGCTTCGACGTGCACGCGGCGTCCCGCGCGCTGGACGCCGTCTACCGCAGGGTGCTGAGCGAGCTCGGCCTGACCTACCCGCAGTACCTGGTCATGATGGTGCTCTGGGAGCGCGAGCCGGTGACGGTCAAGGAGCTCGGCGTCAGGCTGCGGCTCGACTCGGGCACCCTGTCCCCGCTGCTGAAGCGGCTGGAGGCGGCGAGCCTGGTGCGCCGCGAGCGCAGCGCCGACGACGAGCGATCCGTGCTGGTGCGGCTCACGTCCAAGGGCGTCCAGCTGGGGGAGCGGGCGTGCGACGTCCCCGCCCAGATCTTCGAGGCGGCCGGTCTCACCCCCGCCGAGGTCCTCGACCTGCAGCACACCCTGCGCCGCGTCATCGCCTCCCTCGACGAGTCGGCGCGATGACCACGGCTATGGCGGATGGCCGCGCCCAAGAGGCTCGCGGCCGCCCATCTCGGAGAGCCGGTGATCAGGAGGTTCCGCTGAGATGGACCTCCCGGGCCAGCTTCGTCGTCTGGGCGGTGGAGCGCTGCCAGGTGCTCCCCGCGGGGTGGGCGGTGAGCAGGACCATGATCCAGCGCTCCTTGGGGCCGACGAGCCCGGTGGTGTGCAGGACCGGGCGCCCCAGGTCGGGCACCGGTCCGGCGTGGGCGGGTACGACCTGTGCGGCGGGCGTGGAGCCGGTGGCGGACGCGGGACGCGCGGTGAGCGGGACGTCGCCGCCGGACGCGGGCCGGGCGGCGGGCGTGGATGCGGATGTGGATGCGGTGGAGTCCGAGGTCGTCGGGGTCACGGAGCTCGCGGGCCCGGTGGCGGACGCGGGGGAGGTCGCGGGGCGGCAGCGGACCGGGGGCGTGGAGCCGTACCCCGACCAGCCCTGCTTGACCGCCCACGGCCCGCGCACCGCGCGGGGGATGCCGAAGTACTGGTCGAAGCCGTCGGAGCCGCACTGCCCCGACCTGCGCAGGTGGCCCAGGATCAGGCCGCTGACCTTGGGGTCGGCCTGGTCGAGCAGGTAGCGGTAGGTCTTGACGACGTCCATCGCGCTGAGCGAGGTGTAGCCCCAGAAGCCCGGCTTGTCGGCCGGCGGGGGAGCGGTGTCGGTGAGCCGCAGCTTGCGCGCCATCCGCTGGACGATCCGGCCTTGGCCGCCCCGGGTCCAGAAGGACGTCGCGGCGCCGTCGTCGCTGACCCGCAGCATGACCTTGAGCAGCGCCAGGTCCCCCTTGGGAACGCTCTTGCGCGACTCCAGATAGTCGATCGCGATGAGGATCTTCACCACCGACGCCGACCGGAACCTCCGGTGCGCGTTGCGGTACTCGGTCACCTTCCCCGCCTGGCGGTCGAAGACCACGTACCCGGCCGTCACCCCCGCCGGGACGTGCGGCTTGCCGGGGGCGGCGGCCGAAGCCGGAGCCGGGACCGCGATAAGCGGGAGAACTGTCGCGAGGGCTACCAGAAAACGCGTCACGGGATGAATGCCTATCAGATCCCGGTGCCGGCGAGCCAACTTCCGCGACATAACCAACTAAACATGTAGAGATTAAGGGTTTTGGTGTTATTGTCGTCATATGTCGGCAGTTCCCTTGCATCTCACCGTCGCACTCGACGGCGCCGGATGGCATCCCGCGGCCTGGCGTGACCCCGCCGCCTCCCCGAAAGCCCTGTTCACCGCCGCCTACTGGGCCGCCCTGGTGGCCGAGGCCGAGCACGGCCTCCTCGACTTCGTCACCATCGAGGACTCCCTCGCCCTGCAGACCACGCGCCTGGACGGCCACGACGGCCGTACCGACCAGGTGCGCGGGCGTCTCGACGCCGTCCTCGTGGCCTCCAGGATCGCCCCGCTGACGAGCAGGATCGGTCTGGTGCCCACGGTCACCACCACGCACACCGAGCCCTTCCACGTCGCCAGCTCCATCGCCACCCTCGACTACGTCAGTTCCGGACGGGCCGGATGGCGCGCCCAGATCTCCGGGCGCCACACCGAGGCCGCCCACTTCGGCCGCCGGGAGGTTCCCGAGCTGAGGCCGGAGAATCTCGCCGACATCGACAAGGCACCCCTGGTGCGGGAGCTGTTCGGCGACGCCGCCGACGCGGTGGAGGCGGTGCGGCGCCTCTGGGACAGCTGGGAGGACGACGCGGTCATCCGCGACGTGGCCACCGGCAGGTTCGTCGACCGCGACAGACTCCACTACGTCGACTTCGAGGGCGAGCACTTCACCGTCAAGGGACCCTCCATCGTGCCGCGACCGCCCCAGGGGCAGCCGCTGGTCACCGCACTGGCCCACGCCCGGCTGCCGTACGAGTTCGCGGCGCGCGGCGCCGACGTCGTCTACGTCACGCCGCACGACACCGAGCAGGTACGGGCCATCGTGGGCGAGGTGCGCGAGATCGCGGGAGAGGTGCGCGACCCGGACGCCGGGGAGCTGAAGGTCTTCGCCGACCTCGTCGTGTTCCTGGGAGAGGACGGGGACGAGGCCCGCGGGCGCAGGGCCCGGCTCGACGAGCTCGACGGTGCCGCGTACACCTCCGACGCCGCGATCTTCACGGGCACGCCCGGCGAGCTCGCCGACCTGCTCCTGGAGTGGCGCGCGGCCGGCCTGGAGGGCTTCAGGCTCCGGCCCGCCGTGCTGCCGACCGACCTGAACGCGATCACGCGCGGCCTGGTGCCCGAGCTCCAGGGACGGGGCGCCTTCCGCCGCGCGTACGAGGCCGACACCCTTCGCGGCCACCTCCACCTGCCCCGACCCGCCAGCCGCTACGCAGGGAGCCGACGATGAAGCAGGTCATCCTCGCCGCCCACTTCCCGGGCGTGAACAACCACACGGTCTGGAGCGATCCCGCCTCGGGCAGCCAGATCGACTTCGCCTCGTTCACCCACCTGGCGCGGACCGCCGAGCGGGGGAGGTTCGACTTCTTCTTCCTCGCGGACGGGCAGCGGCTGCGCGAGCAGCGCGGCAAGATCCACGACCTCGACGTGGTCGGCCGCCCCGACTCGCTCACCGTGCTGTCCGGCCTGGCCGCGGTCACCGACCACCTGGGCCTGGCCGGGACGATCAACGCCACCTTCAACGAGCCGTACGAGCTCGCCCGCAAGCTCGCCACCCTCGACCACCTGTCCGGCGGGCGGGCCGGGTGGAACGTCGTCACCTCCTCCGACGCGTTCACCGGGGAGAACTTCCGCCGGGGCGGTTTCCTGGAGCACGCGCAGCGCTACGAGCGGGCCGAGGAGTTCGCGCGGACCGTCAACGAGCTCTGGGACTCGTGGGCCGCCGAGGACCTCGTCGCGGACCCGTCGGCGGGCACGTTCGCCAGGGCGGACGCGGGGGAGTTCGCCCACCGGGGCACCCACTTCGACATCGGCGGCCACTTCACCGTGCCGCGCAGCCCGCAGGGCCGCCCGCTGACCATCCAGGCAGGGGACTCCGAGGGGGGCAGGGCCTTCGCGGCGGCCACCGCCGACGCCATCTTCTCCCGGCACAGCAGGCTCCAGGAGGGGCAGGCCTTCTACCGGGACATCAAGTCGAGGCTGGCCGCGCACGGCCGGTCGCCCGACTCCCTGAAGATCCTGCCCGGTGTCACGTTCGCGCTCGGCGACACCGACGCCGAGGCCCAGGAGAACGCCGACCACATCCGCCGCCAGCAGGTCAGCCCGCAGACCGCGATCCTGCTGCTGGAGCAGCTGTGGAACCGCGACCTGTTGGCCTACGACCCCGAGGGCCCGCTGCCCGAGATCGACCCCGACGTCTCGGAGGATTCGATCATCAAGGGCCGGACCCGGATGTACCGCGACCCGCTCAAGACGGCGGCGGAGTGGCGGGCCCTGGCCGAGTCCAAGAAGCTCGGCATCCGCGACCTGATCATCGAGGTGACCGGCAGGCAGTCCTTCATCGGCTCGCCCTCGCGCGTCGCCGAGGAGATCAACGAGTTCGTGCAGGGCGACGCCTCCGACGGCTTCATCCTGGTGCCGCACCTCACCCCCGGCGGTCTGGACGCCTTCGTCGACACGGTCGTGCCGCTGCTGCAGGAGCGCGGGGTCTTCCGCGCCGAGTACGAGACCACCACGCTGCGCGGCCACCTCGGCCTGGAGAGCGAACGATGAAATTTCTGGCCATCACCCTGATCGTCCACGGTCCCGACCCCATCACCGGCGAGCTCAAGTCGACCAACGCGCGCCTGCGCGAGGTGGTCGAGAACGCCGTACTGGCCGAGGAGCTCGGCTTTGACGGCTTCGGCGTCGGGGAGCGGCACGAGCGCCCGTTCATCTCCTCGTCCCCGCCGGTCGTGCTCAGCCACATCGCGGCCAGGACGTCCACGATCAGGCTGTTCACCGCGGTCACCACGCTGAGCCTGCTGGATCCCGTACGGGCCTACGAGGACTACGCCACCCTCGACCACCTCTCCGGCGGGCGCCTGGAACTCATCATCGGCAAGGGCAACGGCGCCGCGCAGGCCCAGCTGTTCCACGTGACCGGCGAGGACCAGTGGGACCGCAACCGGGAGGGCTACGAGCTGTTCCGCCGCCTGTGGCGGGAGGACAAGGTGACCTGGTCCGGTAAGTTCCGGCCGTCCCTGACCGACGCGGAGACCTGGCCGCGCCCGCTGCAGCGGCCCGTCCGCGTCTGGCACGGCAGCGCCACCAGCGAGGAGTCGGTGGAGCTCGCAGCCCTGTACGGCGACCCGCTCTTCTCCGCCAACGTCAGCAACCCGGTCGAGCCGTACGCCGAGTTGGTCCGCCACTACCGGGAACGCTGGGAGTTCCACGGTCACGACCCCGCCGACGCGCTGGTGGGCGCGGGCACCGCCGGTTACTACGCGACCAAGAACTCCCAGGACGCGATCGAGACCTACCGGCCGATCTTCAACGCCAGGCTGGAGCTGTTCAGGAAGGTCGGGGTGACCCCGGTCTTCCACACCCTGGAGGACGCGATCGAGCGCAGCTCGATCCTGGTCGGCAGCCCGCAGCAGATCATCGACAAGGTCCACCGCTACCACGAGCGGCTCGGGCACGAGGTCATGCACCTGCACGCCGACGCGGACGGCCTCACCGACAAGCAGCACCGGGCGGCCCTGGAGCTCTTCCAGAGCGACATCGCCCCCGTGCTGCGCGCGGAGATCCCCAGCAGGCCGTTCCCCCGGCACGAGGACTCCGAGCAGCACGGCGACCTCGGGGGTTCGCGGCACGAGGTCTCCGAGCGGCACGGGAGCCCGAGCCTCGGGAGTTCGCGACGCGACGGCTCGCGGCACGAGGACGCGCGGGACGAGAGGCGGCCATGACCTCCCTGTCGATCCTCGACCTGGCCCCCATCCCCTCCGGCGGCACCGCCGGCGACGCGCTGCGCAACACCCTGGACCTGGCCCGGCGGGCCGAGGGGTTCGGCTACCACCGCTACTGGGTGGCCGAGCACCACCTCGCGCCCGGCGTCGCCAGCGCAGCCCCCGCCGTGCTCATCGGCCTGGTGGCCGCCGCGACCAGCACGATCAGGGTCGGCTCGGGAGCCGTCCAGGTCGGCCACCAGACCGCGCTGTCCGTGGTCGAGCAGTTCGGTCTCGTCGAGGCGCTCCACCCGGGCCGCGTCGATCTCGGCCTGGGCCGGTCGGGCCAGCGCAAGGCCGAGTTCGCCGAACTGGCGAAGAAGGCGCCGCCCCCGCCGAAACCCGCCAGGGTCGTGGACGGGCTGCTCATCCCGGAGGCCTTCTCCTTCGCCGCGCTCGCGAAGTCGCCGCTGTTCTCCCTGTACGGCGCGCTGCTGCAGCAGCCGGGCGCGGAGAGCCCCGACTTCGCCGACCAGGTGGACGACATCGCGGCGCTGCTGGCCGGGACCTACCGTTCCCCGGAGGGGGTGGCCGCGCACGCGGTGCCGGGCGAGGGGGCGGACCTGCAGCTGTGGATCCTGGGCAGTAGCGGCGGGCAGAGCGCGCAGGTGGCGGGGGAGCGGGGACTGCCGTTCGCGGCGAACTACCACGTCAGCCCGTCCGGGGTGCTGGACGCCGCGGAGGCGTACCGGGAGGCGTTCAAGCCCTCGGAGGTCCTCGCCGAGCCCTACCTGGTCGTCTCGGCCGACGTCGTCGTGGCGGAGGACGACGAGACGGCCCGGGAGCTCGCGTCCCCGTACGGGCTCTGGGTCCGCAGCATCCGCACCGGCGCCGGGGCGATGCCGTTCCCGACACCGGCCGAGGCCGCGGCCCACGAGTGGACGGAGGAGGACCGTGCGCTGGTCGCCGACCGGCTGGCCACCCAGTTCGTCGGCTCCCCGCGGACCGTCGCGGAGAAACTGCGCGTGCTGCGCGACGTCACCGGCGCCGACGAACTGCTCGTCACCACCATGACCCACGACCACGCCGACCGGGTCCGCTCCTACGAGCTGCTCGCCGAGGAGTGGGAGGGACCCGCCACCGGACGTTGAGCTCCCGTCATGCCCTGTCGGCGCCACCGGATCCGGTGGCGCCGACAGGGCATGACCGGTGTCGGAACGGGGCGCGAGCCGCAGCCTCGTATGTCTTTCGCGTCCTTCCGGCCGGTCCGAAACCGGGCCTCCGGTGCGCACGGACGGGGCATCGCGCGGAACCGGGCCGCGAGGGATTGCATAGGAAACTTTCCTATTGAATACTGCGATGAGCAGGCCAGTCCCCCTCAATCTCACCCCTCGCGCCCTCGGTACACCGCCCGGTGAGCCGACGTCCCCGACCGGTCGCCCACCCGGTGACCTCCCGTCCCGGCCGGACCGCCGCGAGGAGGGCTTTCGCATCGAGACATGCCACAGCCATTCCCCGCTCCAAGGAGGTCCCCATGCTCCGACGCGTCCTCGCGACGGCCGCCTGCGCCGTGCTCGCCGGTGCCGCCGTGCTCACACTCGGCTCCCCGGCACAGGCCGCGGCCGGTCCCGCCCGGAGCGCCGCGTCGCTCGTCACGGTCGACCTGGTCTTCAGCCCGCTGTACGTCGGCGACTACTGCAGGGCCAAGGTGAACTCGGCGGCCTACATCGGCTTCTACCGGAACAACAGCATCAGCTGCCACGGGTCGGGATACCTCGGGCAGGGAGACCCGTACCTGGCGTGCAAGTACCTGACCACCGACGTGGTGATGAGCGCCCTGCCCGGCCCGTACGAGGCGCTGCTCTGCCGCGTGATCCGCTGAGCCCCACCCCCACGGCTGAGACGGCCACCCGCCGTGGCGGGTGGCCGTCAGACCGCTCCGAGCGTCCCGCCGTCCTCGATCAGATTCGTTCGAGGACGACGACCGGTATCACGCGCCGGGACCTGGCCTCGTAGGAGTGATAGACCGGCGCGAGGCGGGTCATCTCGCGCCAGAGTCGCGCCCTCTCCTCCCCTTCGGCGGCGCGTGCCCTGGCGGTGAACCTGTCCGCGCGGACCTGCACCCACACCTCGGGATTCGCCATCGCGTTGAGAAACCACGAAGGGTGCGTGTGCGTGACGGCCGAGCCGGAGGCCACCAGAACGTAGCGGCCTTCGTCCTCCCCGAAGAACAGGCCCGTGCGGTACAGCCTGCCCGTTTTCCGGCCCCTGACGGTGAGCACCAGGTTGGTCATGCCTCCCTCCAGGTAGCCGTCCGCGCCGTCGGTCGCCAGGTAGCGGTGGACGTGCTCGGCCACCGACGGGTCGGGGCTGTCGATCACAACTTCTTCCGGCGTCACGTCGGTTCCAATCGGCGAGGCGGACAACTAGTGGGAAGCGGTCAGGCCCTGCGCGAAACCGCCGTCGACGGCCAGCTCGACGTTCGTGGTGAAGGTCGCGTCGAAGGCGAGGAAGAGCGCCGCGGTGGCGACCTCCTCGATCGTGCCGTTGCGCTGGAGGGGCGTCATCTCGTTCCCCTGCTTCTCGAACTGCGCCCGCTCCTCCTCCGACAGCCCGGCGACGCCCATGGTCGGCGTCTTGATGAAGCCGGGCGCCACCGAGTTGACCCTGATCCGCCGGGGCAGGAACTCGGCGGCGAACACATGGGCGAACGCCCGCAGCGCCTCCTTCGAGCCGGAGTAAACACTCATTCCGGGGAAGACCAGGTCGTTGGCCACGGTGGTGAAGACGAAGGAGCCGCCATCGTTGACGAGTGGCGCCAGGCGCTGCACCGTGAAGAAGGAGCCCTTGGCGTTGATGCCGAACTGCCGGTCGAAGGAGGACTCGGTCACCTGCTCCAGCGCTTCGAATTCGGCGATGCCGTGGTTGACGAACACCGCGTCGAGCCGGCCGAGCCTGTCTTCGACAAGCGCGCCGAGGTGGTCGATGTCAGCCATGCTCGCCGCGTCGGAGCGCACCACGTGCGCCGCCTGGGAGCCGAGTTCGGTCCTGGCCTCCTCCAGTTTCCGCTCGTTCCTGCCGGTGAGCAGGACCTCCGCTCCCCCTTCCAGGAGCGCCTTGACGATCGCCAGTCCCATGCCGTGCGTCCCGCCGGTGACGACGGCCTTCTTGCCTGCGTACTTGCTCATGAAATTTCCTTCTTTCTCGATGGATCTAGCGGGATTCCCCGTCAGGTACGGTTTCGCCGCTGGGGCGTATGTGGCGGAGGGTGACGAGGGCGAGCACGGAGGTGGAGTACAAGGCAGACCCTTTCGTCGGTCCCCACCTTGCGGGTGCGCGCTTCCGGCGGACTTCTGGTGGACTTCCGGTGGACTTCCGGCCTCCCACCTGAGCGCCGAGCCGGTCGATCTGCTGAGATAACGTCGCAACATGCGATTCGGGGTGCTCGGTCCGCTGGCGGTGTGGACGACGGACGGGCAGCCGGTCCGGGTGCCGGAATTGAAGGTCCGCGCGCTGCTGGCCGACCTGCTGGCGCACCGGGGACGGCCGGTGCCCGCCGACCGGCTGATCGACGACCTGTGGGGGGACAAGCTCCCGGCCAACCCCGTGGCGGTCCTGCAGACCAAGGTCTCGCAGCTACGCCGCGTGCTGGAGGACGCCGAGCCCGGCGGCCGGGAGCTCGTGGCCTCGCACCCGCCGGGATACCTGCTGTGGGCCGGCGCGGAGGTCGACGCGGAGAGGTTCGAGACCCTCCTGTCCCGCGCGCACCGGACCGCGACTCCGCGGGCTCAGGCCGCGCTGCTGACAGAGGCCCTGTCGCTGTGGCGGGGGACGGCGTTCGCCGACTTCGCCGACGAGGAGTTCGCCCGAGCCGCGATCACCCGGCTGGCGGAGCAGAGGCTGACCGCGCTGGAGCAGCTGGCCGAGGCGCGACTGGAGCTCGGCGAGCACAACCTGCTGGTCGGTGAACTCGGAGACCTGGTGGCCGGGCATCCCCTGCGGGAACGGCTGCGCGCCGCGCACATGCGTGCCCTGTACCGCGCGGGCCGGCAGAGCGAGGCGCTGGAAACCTACACCGACCTGCGCGTACGGCTGGCAGGAGAGCTCGGTCTCGACCCGGCCCCTGAGCTGGTCGCGCTGCACCAGGCGATCCTGGAGCAGGACCGGGCCCTGAACCTCGAACCCCTGCCGGCCGGCCAGGTCAGGACGAACCTGCCCGCACAGCTCACCGAGCTCGTCGGCAGGACGGAGGCGGTCACGCGGGTGCGCTCGCTGCTCGGCCGGGAACGACTGGTGACGCTCACCGGTCCCGGCGGGGTCGGCAAGACCCGGCTCGCTCTGGAGGCGGCCTCCCAGGTCGCCGACACCTTCTCCGACGGAGTGTGGGTCGTCGAGCTGGCGGCGCTGGACCGCTCGGTCTCGGTGGACGGCATGGCCGAGGTGGTGGCCGCGGTTCTGGGCATCCGTGACGACGCCACCGGCCCCCGCACCGGGCAGGGGCCGGTGGCGCGCCTTGGCGGCGCGTTGCGCGCCAAGGAACTGCTGCTGCTGCTGGACAACTGCGAGCACGTGGTCGAGCCGGTCGCCGAGCTGGCCGAACGGCTGCTCAAGGCCGCGCCCGGACTCCACATCCTGGCCACCAGCCAGGAGCCACTGGAACTGTCGGGTGAGTTCCTGCAGATGGTGCCGCCGCTGGAGGCGCCCGGCCCCGAGACCGAGATGCCACCCACGGCCCTGCTGGAGTTCGGCGCGGTCCAGCTGTTCGCCGTGCGGGCGTCCGCCGCGGCGCCGGGGTTCGCGCTCGACGCCGAGAACGCTCAGGCTGTGGCGGCGATCTGCCGACGCCTCGACGGCATCCCGCTCGCCCTGGAGCTGGCCGCGACCAGGGTCCGGGCGCTCGGCGTACGGGAGCTCGCGGCCCGGTTGGACGATCGATTCCGGCTGCTGGCCGCCGGGAGGCGGGACGCCCCCGCGCGGCAGCGGACCCTGCGGGCGATGATCGACTGGAGCTGGGAGTTGCTGACCGGATCCGAGCGCGTTGTTCTGCGCCGGCTGGCGGTGCATGCGGACGGTTGCACGCTGGAGGCGGCCGAGCAGGTCTGTGCCGGGGACGGCGTACCGGCGACCGGCGTACTCGGCATCCTGGCCCGTCTGGTGGACCGATCGCTCGTCGTCGTGCTGAACGGCGCCGACGGCCTCCGTTACCGGCTGCTCGAATCGGTGGCCGCCTACTGCTCCGAGCGCATGCACGAGGCCGGCGAGTTCGCGATCATGAAGCGCCGGCACGGCGGCTACTACGCGGCGCTGGCCGAGCGTGCCGAGCCGCACCTGCGCGGGCACGAGCAGAACCGGTGGCTGCGCCGGCTGGACGCCGAGACCGCGAACCTGCGGGTCGCGCTCGAGCACGCCGCCCATGACGATGACACCGAGCTCGCGCTGCGGCTGGTCAACGCGCTGGCGTGGTACTGGATCCTGCGCGGCAGGCTTGGCGAGGGCCGCAGGGCGCTGGCCTCGGCGCTGGCGCTGGGCCACCCCGCCGACGAGGCGGGGTCCGCCGAGTGGGGCACGGCCGAGGCATGGTTGGCGGGTACGACGATGCTGGCGGGCGACGGCCTCAACGGAGCGGCGCGCGGCCGTACCGGATCGATGCGCGAGGCCGGCCCCGGCGCGCTGTGCGGGCGGGCCAGGGCGGAGTGGTTCGTGGCGTTCGCGGAGATCGACTTCGGCGAGCTGGCGGCCAGTGAGCGGAAAATGAGTGAGGCGCTGGCGCGGTTCCGGACACTTGACGACCGATGGGGCAGCGCGGCGGCGCTGCTGGGCCTGGCCAAGCAGGCGCTGGTCAGGGGCGACCTCGCCGCGCTGAGCCGCGACGGCGCGCAGAGCCTCGCGTTGTTCGGCGAACTCGGGGATCGTTGGGGCCAGGGGCAGGCGGCGGATCTACTGGGCACGCTGGCCGAGGTCACCGGGGACTACGAGCGGGCCAGGCGGCTGCGTGCGGACGGGCTGCGCATGGCCGAGGAGCTCGGGCTGTGGAGTGAGGTCTCCTACCGGCTGTCCGGGCTCGGCAGGATCGCGTTGCTGACCGGCGACTTCGCGGCGGCTGAGCGGTTGCACCTGCGAGCCATGCGGCTGGCCGCCGAGCAGTCGAACCGGCTCGCGGAGGAGCACGCCGAGATCGGGCTGGGCCTGGGCGCCAGGCGCCAGGGCAGGCTGGCGGAGGCCGAGGCGCATCTGAACCGGTGGCTCGACTGGAACAGGCGGATCGACCCCGACAACGGGACGGCGCTGATCCTGGCCGAGCTCGGCTTCGTCGCCGAGCTGCGCGGGGACGCGGAGGGGGCGCTGGCTCTGCACCTGGAAGGACACGCCGCCGCCCGCGCCACCGGCGACCCGCGGGCGATCGCCCTCGCGCTGGAGGGCCTGGCCGGTGCCCGCGCTCTCGCCGGGCACCCCGGTCACGCCGTCCGGTTGCTGAAAGCGGCGGCCGCGGCGCGCGAGTCGGTGGGGGCCCCACTCCCCGAGGGCGAGCGCGGCGACGTCGACCGGATCACGGCGGCGACGCGAGGCGCCATGCTCGATCGCCTTACGGACACGATCGAATCCCTGGAAGGCGATCTTCGGTTTCCTGCCCGGCCCGCCGTTCCGGCGGGCCGGGCAGGACTCAGGCGCGCTTGGCGATGGCGGTGATGAAGGGCTGGACGAGCCGCGCGGCCAGCGGGCCGAACGCGGCGAGGATGAGGACGTACGCGGCGGCCAGCGGGCCCAGGTCGGGATGCACCCCGGCGGCCACGGCGAGTCCGGCGATCACGATGTTGAACTCGCCCCGGGGGATGAGCGCGATACCGGCCCGCGCCCGCCCGGCCTTGCCGATGCCCGCCCTGCGGGCGGCGTAGGCGCCGGTGAGCAGCTTCGTGATCATGCTGACCAGGGCGAGCAGCGCGGCCAGCCCGGCGACCGGCAGGATCTTGGCCGGGTCGGTCTGCAGGCCGAAGAAGACGAAGAACACCGCGGCGAACAGGTCGCGGATCGGGGTGAGCAGCGCCTGCGCGTCCTCGGCCAGCTCGCCCGAGAGCGCGATGCCGACCAGGAAGGCGCCGACCGCGGCCGAGACCTGCAACTGCTGCGCCACCCCGGCGACCAGCAGCGCGAGGCCGACGACCTTCAGCAGCAGCACCTCGGAGTTGGGGCTGGAGACGAAGGCCTCGATGAACCTGCCATAGCGGAGCGCGACCAGCAGCACGACGCTGACCGTGGCCAGCGCGATCGCCACGGTGACCGCGCCGCCGGCGAAACTCACTCCGGCCAGCACCGCGGTGAGGATCGGCAGGTAGACGGCCATCGTCAGGTCCTCGAAGACCAGCAGCGACAGCACCACCGGCGTCTCGCGGTTACCGATCCACCCCAGGTCGGACAGGACCTTCGCGGTGATGCCCGAGGAGGTCGCGTACGTGACACCGGCCATGGCGATGGCGGCCACCGGACCCCAGCCCAGCAGCAGCGCGGCGATCGCGCCCGGTGCCGCGTTGAGCACCAGGTCGACGACGCCCGCGCGCGCGTTGCCCTTCAGGCTCGTCACGAGCTCGTCGGCGTTGTACTCCAGGCCGAGGGTGAGCAACAGCAGGATCACGCCGAGCTCGGCCCCGACCGAGATGAACTCCTCGCTGGTGGCGAGGGGCAGGATGCCGCCGGTGCCGAAGGCCAGACCGGCGATGAGATAGAGGGGGATGGGCGAGATGCCCACCCTCAGAGCGAGTGCTCCCAGTATGCCGAGCCCGAGAAGGACAGCACCGAGCTCAAGGAAAAGAATCGCAGTGTGCACCCGGTGCCCTACCCGCCGGAAAGGATGTCGGAGACGGCGGATGTGCTCTCCGGGCTGCCCACCACGACCACCACGTCACCCTCGAACAGCGTGAAGTCGGGGGCGGGGCTGGCGAACACCTGACCCTCGCGCACCACGGCCACGATGGAGGCGCCGGTGCGGGTGCGGACGCGCGCGTCACCCATCGGCCGGCCGGCGTACGGAGAGCCGGGCACGATCGGCAGCTGCAGGCTGACCAGGCCCTCGACCTCGCGGTGCAGGGCGTTGAGGCGCTGCACGATGCGCGGGGCGCCGAGCAGCTCGGCGAGCGCGTCGGCCTCCTCGTCGTTCAGCTTGACGGTCTCGCACGCGCGGTCGGGATCGTCGGGGTCGTATATCACCAGGTCGCGGCGGCCGGTGCGATGAGAGACGATCCCGATGCGCCTGCCCGACCGCGTCGTGAACTCGTGTCGCAGTCCTATACCGGGCAGTGCCGTCTGCTCGACCTCCACCGTGCCAGCTCCTCCGCGTACGCGTGCGTTTTGTCCTTTCCGGAAAACCTACCAACCGGGGCACCGGAGCGCGCCATCGGTAATTACCCGTATTACCGATTGACTTTGTGGGTTATTTGCCAGACGATTGGCGGGAACCCAGCCTCCAGCCGTGAATGAGGTCTTCCGTGTCCGCTCCCGCCGTCGACGCGGGGATGCGACAACGGGCCGTGCGAACACGGTCACGCGTCCCCCTGCTCTCCGCCACCGCCTGGCAGCGCCTCGCCAGTCCTCTGGTCATCGTCGTCGTGTGGCAGGTCGCCAGCACCACCGGACTCCTCCCGGAGCGGCTCCTCGCCTCGCCCCTCAAGATCCTCACCACCGCCGCCGGGCTCGTCCAGGAAGGCGTCCTGCCCGAGGCGATCGCCGTCTCGCTCCAGCGGGCCGTGATCGGCTTCACCCTCGGCGCGGTCGCCGGAATCGGCCTCGCCCTGGTCGCCGGGCTCAGCCGCGTCGGTGAGAACGCCGTCGACCCGCCGCTGCAGATGCTGCGGGCGCTCCCGCTGTTCGGCCTGATCCCGCTGTTCATCCTCTGGTTCGGCATCGGGGAGACCCCCAAGGTGGCCCTGGTCGCCCTCGGCGTGGTCTTCCCGCTCTACCTCAACACCTTCTCCGGGATCCGCGGCGTCGACGGCAAACTCGCCGAGGTGGCCCGGGTGCTGCGGCTGAGCCGTACGGAGACGGTCACCCACATCGTCCTGCCGGGCGCGCTGGCCCAGACTCTCGTCGGCCTGCGGCAGAGCCTGGGCGTGGCCTGGCTGGCACTGATCGTGGCCGAGCAGATCAACGCGGACGCCGGGCTGGGATACATGATCAACAACGCCCGGGAGTTCCTGCGCACCGACGTGATCGTCGTCGGCCTGATCGTCTACGCGATCCTCGGCCTGCTGACGGACGCGCTGGTGCGCCTGCTGGAGAGGAGGGCCCTGTCATGGCGGCAGAATTTCCTGTAACGCTGACCTCGTCCCGTACGGAGGCGCCTGCGCGCACCGATTCCCGGTCCTCCACGGCGGCCCCGCCCCGCACGGAGCCCCGGCCCTCCACGGAGACCCCGTCCCGCACGGCGGCTCCGGTGGCGGCCGTACGGGGGCTCACCCGGGACTTCGGGGAACGGCGGGTCCTCGACGGGGTCGACCTGGAGATCGCCCGGGGCGAGTTCGTCGCCCTGCTCGGCCGCAGCGGCTCGGGCAAGTCCACCCTCCTGCGGGTGCTCGCGGGGCTCGACCCCGGCGCCGAGGGCGAGGTCGAGGTCGGTGGCACCGTCGCCGTGGCCTTCCAGGAACCCCGGCTCGTGCCGTGGAAGCGGGTCCTGGCCAACGTCGCCCTCGGCCTCCGCGCCCCCGACCCGCGCGCCGCCGCGCTCGCCGCGCTGGAGGAGGTCGGCCTCGGCGGCCTCCGCGACGCCTGGCCGCTCACCCTGTCGGGCGGCGAGGCCCAGCGGGCCTCGCTGGCCAGGGCGCTGGTCCGCGAACCCGGGCTGCTCCTGCTGGACGAGCCGTTCAGCGCCCTGGACGCGCTGACCCGCATCACCATCCACCGGCTCGTGCTCGACCTGTGGGCGAGGCACCGCCCCGGCATCCTGCTCGTCACCCACGACGTGGACGAGGCCATGCTGCTCGCCGACCGTGTCCTGGTGCTCGACGGGGGCGCCATCGCCCACGAGTCCAGGATCGAGCTGCCCCGACCCCGCCACCGCGACCACCCCGATCTCATCGCACTGCGCTCCACCCTGCTCAACCGGCTGGGCGTCACCCCGGAAGGAACCGCATGAAACGTCGTGTCACCGCCCTGATCGCCGCGGCACTGCTCCTCACCGTCACCGCCGCCTGCGGAGCGGAGGAGGAACAGGGCGTCCGCGCCGACGGCTCGGTCGACCTGTCCCAGGTGACGCTGCGCGTCGGCGACCAGAAGGGCACGGGCCTCCAGGCGCTGCTGACGGCGGCCGGACAGCTCGACGACGTCAAGTACAAGGTGACCTGGTCCCAGTTCACCTCGGGGCCGCCGATCCTGGAGGCCATCAACGCCGGTTCCCTGGACTTCGGCGCGGTGGGCAACGCCCCGCCGGTCTTCGCCGCAGCCGCCGGGGCGAAGATCTCCATCGTCGCGGTCGCGGAGAAGGGCGTCGGCGGCCAGGCCGTCGTCGTCCCGGCGGACTCGCCCATCAAGACCCCGGCCGACCTGCGCGGCAAGCGTGTCGCCGTGGCCAAGGGCAGCTCCGCGAACTTCCACCTGCTGGCCGTGCTGAAGAAGGAGGGCCTGGGCTTCGGCGACATCCAGCCCCAGTATCTCCAGCCGCCGGACGCCCTCGCCGCGCTCTCCTCCGGCAAGATCGACGCCTGGGCCATCTGGGATCCCTACACCGCCCAGGCCGAGTCCCAGACCAAGGCGCGCATCCTGGTCGACGGTGAGGGCTACGCCAACGGCTTCGAGTTCCAGATCGCGGGCAAGGACTCCCTCGCCGACCCGGCCCGCGCGGCGGCGCTGGGCGACTGGGTGTCGCGGATCCGCAAGGCGCACCGGTGGGCCAACGACCACCAGGACGAGTGGACCAAGGTCTACTCCGAGCTCACCGGGCTGGACCCGGGGATCGTCGGCACGGCGATCAAGCGCAGCTCGTTCAAGGACCTCAAGCTCGCCGGGGACGTCGTCGAGCGCGAGCAACTCGTGGCCGACGCCTTCAGCGAGGCCAAGCTCATCCCGGTACCCGTCAAGTTCGCCGACGTCGTCGACACCCGGTTCGACGCCACCCTGGAGAACCCCTCGTGACGCCCCTCGCGACGTCCCTTCCGAGGTCCGGAGGCACCCGATGAAGTTCCACTGGTTCCTGCCCACCGCCGGTGACAGCCGGGTCCTCACCGGGGGCGGCCACGGCCTCGCCAGAGGGCACGGCCGCTCCGAGGCGGCGGCGTTCCGTCCCCCGGACATCGAGTATCTGGCGCAGGTCGCCCGCTCCGCCGAGCAGCTCGGCTTCGAGGCGGTCCTCACCCCGACCGGCACCTGGTGCGAGGACGCCTGGCTGGTCACCGCCGCGCTGACCCGCGAGACCGAGCGGCTGAAGTTTCTCGTCGCGTTCCGGCCGGGCTTCATGTCCCCGACACTGGCCGCGCAGATGGCCGCCACCTACCAGCGGCTCTCGCGCGGCAGGCTCCTGCTCAACGTGGTGACCGGCGGGGAGACCGTCGAACAGGCCAGGTTCGGCGACCACCTGTCCAAGGACGAACGCTACGAGCGCACCGACGAGTTCCTGTCGATCGTGCGCGGCGCGTGGAGCGGCACCCCGTACGACTTCGACGGCACGCACTACCGCGTCGACGGCGCGATGGTGTCCGAGACGCCCGACCCCGTCCCGGAGATCTACTTCGGTGGTTCCTCGCAGGCGGCGGGACCGGTCGCGGCCAGGCACGTGGACGTCTATCTCACCTGGGGCGAGCCCCCGGAGCAGGTGGCGAAGAAGATCGAGTGGGTCCGCGGGCTGGCCGAGGAGCGGGGCCGCAAGCTCCGCTTCGGCATCCGGCTGCACGTGATCACCCGCGACACCGAGCGCGACGCCTGGGCGGAGGCGGAGCGGCTGCTGGCCGCCATCGACCCGGCCGACATCGTCTCGGCCAGGAAGCTGCTGGGCCGCAGCGAGTCGGTCGGCCAGAAGCGCATGCTGGAACTGCACGAGGGCTTCGCCGGCGGCACCGCCCGCGACCTGGAGATCCACCCGAACCTCTGGGCCGGGGTCGGTCTGGTCAGGGGCGGTGCCGGAACCGCCCTGGTCGGCAGCCACTCCCAGGTCGCCGAGCGGATCGAGGAGTACGCCTCGCTCGGCATCGAGGAGTTCGTCCTGTCCGGCTACCCCCACCTGGAGGAGTCGTACTGGTTCGGCGAGAACGTGCTTCCCCGGTTCGCCGCCGCGCCCGTCCCACGGTGAACACCCGGGCGGCCGCGGCGGGACCTTCGGCCGCCCGGAGGTGAGCGCGGTCACCAAGTCCTTGCAGAGTGGATGTCCCGTCCTTCAGGGCGGGGAGGAGTCGCGGAACGGTCGAGCATGGTGGTCTCCCGGTTTTGTCGGAGGGCGTCGGTAGGTTGGTCGGCGTGTCGCGTTTTCGGCTTCAGCCCTCGTCCGCTCAGGAGCGGGTGTTGCTGGAGCATTGCGGGCATGCCCGGTTTGTGTGGAATCTCGCGGTGGAGCAGCACGCTCATTGGAGGCCGGGCCGGGGGTCGGCGCCGGGGTTCGCCGAGCAGTGTCGTCAGCTCACCGAGGCGCGGGCCGCGTTCGAGTGGTTGCGTGCCGGGTCGGTGACGGTGCAGCAGCAGGCGCTCAAGGATTTCCACCAGGCGATGGCGAACTTCTTCGGTAAAACCCACCGCAAGCCCACCTGGCGTAGCCGGGGACGCAACGAGGGGTTTCGGATCGTCGCGGTCAAGCCCGGTGATGTGCGGCGGGTGTCGCGCAACGTGGGCGAGGTGAAGATTCCCAAGGTGGGGTGGGTGCGGTTTCGCTGGTCGCGCCCCGTCGCGCAGGCGAAGTCCTACCGGGTCACCCGGGATGCGGCGGGGCGTTGGCATGTCGCGTTCGCCGCGATTCCCGAGCCGATCCCCGCGCCGGGTGCGGGTGGGGTCGTCGGGGTGGATCGAGGGGTGACGGTCAGCGCGGCGCTGTCCACGGGTGAGTTGCTGAGCGTGCCCGCCCTGCGTGAGACCGAGAGGAAACGGTTGCTGAGGCTGCGGCGCAAGCTCGCGCGAGCCAAGCGGGGATCGAAGCGGCGGGCGAAGGTGAAGCTCGCCATCGCCCGTTTGAAGGCTCGTGAGGCTGATCGGCGTAAGGACTGGGTGGAGAAGACCTCGACCGATCTGGCGCGCCGTTTCGAGGTGATCGCGGTCGAGGAGTTGAAGGTCTCCGCGATGACCCGGTCGGCTAAGGGCACCCTTGAGGTGCCGGGCCGTAATGTTCGGCAGAAGGCGGGCCTGAACCGGGGCATTCTCGCCGCCGGGTGGGGTCGGCTCGTGGTCCGGCTGGAGCAGAAGGCTCCGGGCCGGGTTAGGAGGATCGATCCGCGTTTCACGTCGCAGACCTGTAACGCCTGTGGGCACCGTGCCGGGGAGAGTCGCGAGAGCCAAGCGCTCTTCTCGTGTGTGGGCTGCGGGCATCGGGTCAACGCCGACGTGAACGCGGCCAGGAACATCCGAGATACCGCCGCGGGGCACGCGGTGGCTGCGCGGGGAGGCCTGCCGTTGGGCGGGCCCGCGAACCGTGAACCTCAACGCGACCTCCTCTTCGTGGGGTAGGTGCCGTTGGAATCCCCCGCCTTCAGGCAGGGGAGGATGCCAAGGTGCTGAGCGACTCGCGGAAGTAGGCGTCAGGGAAGACAAGCGTTCGGAAGCAGGCATCCGCTCGGAGGTGGAACCTGCCTGACCGGCCGGGTCCGCCTGGCCGATCGGGCTCCGCCGACCCGGAACCCACCCGGCCCGGACCCGCTCGGCGAGAACCGGTTCGGCCGGAGCTCGTCCAGGCAGGTCATTTCCGGCCAGGGAGGTCACCCGGTCCCGATGTGGAGCGGTGGCGCCTGCGGTAGGCGCGCTGCTGGCAGGCCCGTGAGCAGTAGGCGCGAGGGCGGCCCGTCTCGGCCTGGTCCATGCTCGTTCCGCACATCGCGCACACGGCATTTTCGTCACGTATTACGTCACGCTCGCGAACCAGTGCCTCGACGCCGTCCAGGACGCGCCGCAGGCCGAACTCGAAGGAGTCCTCCGGCTCGTCGTAACCGCCCGCCTCCCAGACGCGGGTCAGCGTGGGATAGAGGTGGAGCTTCTCGTACAGGGAGCTCCTGGCGCCCCACCATTCCTCCTCGGAGACTCCGGTGTGCCGCTCGACCCTGGAGATCTCCGCGGCCCTGGCCGCCTCGCTGTCCACGAACCGGCCGACGAGGCCCACCACGGCGACCATCTCGGAGGGTTTCAGGCCGATCCCCGCCACGGTGCTGAGCGCGTACTCGAAGTGGGCGATGGAGTTCGGGCCGGGAACGTGCCGGGTGCCGCGTGCCCCGGCCAGCCAGGGATGGCGGTGGCACAGGGCCCAGCCGCGCCGCGCCCACCTCTCAACCGCCTCGCGCCACCCGTGCGGCGTGCCCGCCGCGCCGCCGCCGCCCGCCTCGTTCCTCGCCGCGCCCGCCGCCATGTCGCCCGGCATCGCGTCCGTCGCGGTGTCCGTCGCGGTGTCCGTCGCCACGTCGCCCGGTACCGCGTTCGCCGTCGTGTCCGTCGCCACATCGCCCGGTACGGCGTCTGTCGCGACATTGCCCATCACCGCGTCGCACATCAGGTCGACGAGCTGCGCCTTGCCCGGTACGTGCCGGTACAGCGACATGCTGGTGAAACCGAGCCGTTCGCCGACCCGGCGCATGGACAGCCCCTCGATCCCGTCGACGTCGGCGATCTCGACGGCCGCGCGCACGATCGCGTCGAGGCTCAGCCCCTGTCTCGGGGCGGCGTCCCGCGGTTCCCGCCACAGCAACTCGACCGTCCGCTCCGGATCCTCCTCGACGGCCACCCGTCCTCCTTCGGTTTGACGCTCGACCCCAATATCTGTTTATGCTGTATAGCACTGTTTACATTATAAACGAGGAGTGCTCTTGAAAGAGCTCTACGTCTCTCCCTCCGGTGACGACGCCTGGCCCGGCACCCGCGAACAGCCCCTCGCGACCCTCACCCGCGCCCGTGACCTGGCCCGTGGCACGGGTGCCGTGGTCAACCTGCTGGCGGGCACCCACCGGCTCGCCGAAACCTTCCATCTCACCGAGGCCGACTCCGGCGTGACCTACCGGGCCGAGGGCGAGGCCGTCGTCAGCGGTGGCCGGAGGATCACCGGCTGGCGCGAGCGGGACGGCGTCTGGCTGGCCGAGGTCGGCGACCTCGACACCCGCCGGCTCCACGTCGACGGCCGCAGGGCCGAGCGGTCCGCGATCGACACCGTTCCCGGGAACGCCACCAGAACCGACACGGGTTACGTCACCGACAGCACGGCCCCGCAGAGCTGGGGCAACCCCGGCGACGTCGAGTTCGTCCTGCGCGGCGTCTACCCGTGGACGGAGGCCCGCCTCGGCGTCGCCGCCGTCGAGGGAGACGAGCACTCCACCACCATCACCATGGCCCAGCCCGCCTTCGGCTGGGCGATCAAGCTCTACAACTCGGTCGTCCCGTGGGAGGGCGGCGGCGAGTCCTACGGCCCCGGCCTGCCGACCCGGGTGGAGAACGGCGTGGGCTTCCTGACCGAGCCGGGCACCTTCGCCCTCGACAGGTCCCGCCCCGGCCACCACGTCCTGCACTACCGGCCGCGCCCCGGCGAGGATCCCGGGCGGACGGAGGTCGTCGCGCCCGCACTGGAGGAGCTGGTCAAGGTCACCGGCGCCCGCGACGTCGCCTTCCTGGGCATCACCTTCGCCGACGCCACCTGGATGCGGCCGAGCAGCCCCGAGGGCTTCCTGCACTACCACGGCACCGGCTACTACGACGGCGGCCCCATCGAGAAGATCTCGTTCGCCGAGGGGGCGTGGGTGACGGTGCCGGGGGAGTCGCTGACGATTCCCGCGAACGTCGTGTTCGAGGGCACCGAGCGAGTCACGGTCGAAGGCTGCCGCTTCACCAGGCTGGGCGCCACGGCCCTGTGCTTCTCCGGCGGCACCGGCATTCTGGTGCGGGGCAACGTGTTCGAGGACGTCTGCGGCGGCGGCATCTCGATCGGCGAAAGCCGTGGCGCCAGGATCGAGAACAACTGGATCCACGACATCGGCCTGGAGTACTCCGGCTCGCCCGGCATCGCGGTGACCGCGAGCGAGGACTCCACGCTCGCGCACAACCAGGTGAACGACGTCCCGCACTGCGGCATCGTGCTCGGCCCCGGCAAGAGCACCCGGGTCCTGCGCAACCTCACCTTCAACACGCTGAAGGTGCTGGCCGACGGCGGCGGCGTCTACCTGTCGGGGCCGCAGGGCGACTCCCACGACAACGGCGCGGTGATCCGCGGCAACGTCGTGCGCGACACCCTCACGCCGTACAACTTCGCGCTCTACACCGACTACGGCGCCGCCTGGGTCACCGTCGAGGGCAACGCCGTCCAGCGCGCCGACAACACCGCCACTTTGCAGGTCTGGCCGCCGCTGGAGAACGTCGTCCTCCGCGGCAACATCTGGGACGCCGACCCCGTGGGCCTGGACGACCCGCCGGAGGGCGTCACCCTGGAGGACAACGTGACGGTGGCCGACGCGAAGGACTTCGAGGCCCGTGCGGCGGCCATCACCGCGCGGGCGGGACTGGAACCCGGCTACGCCCACCTGCTCGGCAGATGACCCCGGCGCCCGTACGACGCCTCGGCCGGTGACTCCGGCGCCCGTACGGCGCTTCGGTCGGCGCCCCTTGGCGTCCGCGCGGGGGTCTCGGCCGGTGACCTCCGCGCTCGTACGGCGGCCACGGCCGTGACCACCGGGGACCGTACGGTGGTGCCGGCCGATGGCTGTCGCCGCAGTGGCCGGGGCGGTCGCGGCCCGCCCCGGCGTCTCCCGGTTCCCGGAGAGCACCCGGCCGTCCGGGGAGGCCGCTCTTGGAGAAGCCTTGAGATCGGCATGAGCGTGAAGGCGATTCCGGCGCGGTATTTAGACGGGTAGTCCTGTGCCCGTGCTGCGGGCACAGGCCGCGTCCGTCCGACCGCGAATCGAAGATCGTGATCGGGACACGGCGCGTGAGCAGCTCGACGACCAGAGCGCCGGCCGGATGTGCCGACGCTGCCAAGCGGTGACAACCAGACAAACCAATGGGTGATGGCCCCGGCGATGGCTCGTCGAGCCCGGGACCGGCCCGAGCCCTAGGAGAGTTCAGCCATGGAGATGCCCGCGGTCAACGAGTGCCAGGTCGAGGCGTGCGCGTACAACACGGAACACATCTGCCACGCCCTGGCCATCACGGTCGGCAACAGCAGCCACGCGGAGTGCGAGACCTTCTTCAAGGTCCCGTCGAAGGGCGGCGACCCGGCCGCCACCGGCCGCGTCGGCGCCTGCAAGATGGCCAACTGCCAGCACAACGTCCAGTACGAGTGCCAGGCCTCCGGCATCGTCGTCGGCTACGCGCAGCAAGACATCGACTGCCTCACGTACGCGCCCGCCTGACGCCGGGCGGCCCGGTCAGGACGGCGGAGAGACCGGGCCGAGGCGTTCGGTGAGGAGACGCACCTCGTTGTAAAGGGCCCGCAGTTCACCGGCTGTCGGGCTGAGCTCGTAGCCGTGGTGGTGGCAGGCGGCGCTGAGCGCGGCCCACGCTCCGGAGACACGCCGGGTCGCCGAGGCCGTCCACCCACTCCAGATGGGCCGTCGCCTGGAAGCCACTTAACGATCATGTATTGCGGCTTTTGGGCTCACCTTGGCTGAACCCCAACCAGGCCCGCTACCCGCGCGATCACCGCGGCCGCGCCGACCACCAAGCCGCTCGTGCTTACCTGCGGATGCAGCGCGACGCGGCTGCCACCCGAGCCACCCCCCGCCCGGCGGCCGCTGCGTGACGAGCGACCGCGCTGACCGCGCTCCTCTGGACGACCGTCTACCTCGATGCCGCCGTCCACCAGCTCAAAGCCCAGGACTACCCCGTCCGGGAAGAGGACATGGCCCGGCTCTCGCCGTTCGTCCACTACTCCCACCTCGGCGTCCACGGCACCTACACCTTCGCCCTGCCCGACCTCGCGTCCGGCGCCGTCCGCGACCTACGCGACCCGGACGCAGCGGAGGATGACGACGAGATCTGACCAGCAGGGCGCAACAGAGGGTGGCAACGTGGGAACCATGGAGGAGACACCGGACTCAGCAGCAGCGACCTACGAGGACCTGATGCGCCAGACCCGCCGGATTTACCGGGAGCTGGAGCGGCACGACGGGCTGACCCGGCGGCAACTCGAGCAGGAGTGGAAGACCGTCGAAGCCGCGATCTATGTCGTGCTGGACACCACCGACGACGAGTCGGACAAGGTGGCAGGACAGGCTGCCCTGGACGCCGCTCAACAGATACGGGCGCGGTGGATCCCGGACGCGGATGACCTTCCGTAGGCCGCAGACGGACTGTTCAGGAGTGGGCACACCCGGACGACCCGAGCCGTCGGCCAGGCTTGCCCCAACGACGCTCTGCCCCTGACGCAATCAAGATCCGTGATCGAGCTCTGGCCCCGACAATGGGTGCGAACGAGCCACCGATAACGGGTCTGTACGGCATGTTGGGTGTCACCTATCTTGGGGCGGATGATCAGGGAACGTTCCACGTCATATGAGGCCGAATGAAGAAGAATCCCCGGGCGACCTCGCCACGCACACTCGCCCCCGCGCCTCCCGACACGAAACCGGTCGTACGCCCGCGCGCACCGTTGACCGGCGCGACGGGTGCGGACGGCGCGGACGGTGCGACGGGTGCGGACGACCGCACGAACGGTGTTCCCCCGGCCGCGCCGGACTGGGTCAAGTCGAAGCGCGATCTGCCGGCCCCGTCCGCCGCCTCCCAGGATGTTCCGCGGGACGCCACGCCGGCCCTGTCGCTGGCCTCGATGCTGTGGGACCTCGCGCAGGCACTGGAGGAGGGCCGGCTGGTCCCCCTGAAGGAGGCCTTCCCCGGGCAGTCGGAGAGGTTCCGCGAGCCCCCCGACCTCGGTTCCGACGGCTACCAGCTCCGGCTCATGGAGTCGGAGCGGTACTACGCGATGCTCGACGTGGCCGGGGCGCTGCCGGCGGTGCTCGCCGATCGGCCGCTGGACATCCCATCCGTCGCGAAGTTCATGAAGTCGGCGACGAGCGTTGAGGACGCCCAGATGATCGCGGCGGTGCTGGAGAAGGCCGCCGCCGGGGCACCCGCCCGGCGGGAGGCCGCTATCGCCGGGGCACAGCGGGAGGGGGAGCTCACGCTCGCTGAGCGGCGTGGCCTGCTCACGGACCTGCTCGGCGGGGGCCTGCCCGTATCCGAGGCCGCGCACGCCGCGCGCGTACGGATCCTGCAAGACACGCCGCTCGACCCGGAGTTCGAGAAGGTCGACGACCCGCTGCGCGCTCAGGCACGCGCCGCCCTGGTGGCGGAGTTCTCCGGAGTCACCCGCCGATGGCCGGGGATGCCGGCGGAGGAACGCGCCGGCGTCCTGAACAAGGCGGTGCGGCTCCACTGCGAGCGGCTGGGCATCCTGGGGCGCCTGCCCCGGATCGTGCTCGGCGAGGGTTCCGTCGACGTCGGCGACGGCGAGCGGTCCGTGACCGATCTGGCGGCGTTCGTCGACGCCCGCCTGACGATCGAGATGAACACCCGGACCCCGATGTGGGAGTCGTTCCCGCTGGTCGTCGAGGCCCTCGTGCACGAGAACACGCACAACTACCAGGGCTGGCTGATAGGCGAGCTGCGGGCCGGCCGGCTCGATCCGGCGGACCCGCGGTACCTGCAGGCCGAGCTGTTCGCGGTCAACATCGGCCGCGGGTACGTGCGCACCCGGCCCGGCGGCGGCGACCACCTGGCGTACCTGAACCAGCCCCTGGAACGGCAGGCGATAAAGGCCGGGCTGGAGGCCAGGTACGCGTTCACCGCCGCCCTCCAGCAGGAGGGACGGGCACTCTTCGAGGTGGCGCTCGCCGCCTCCCCCCGTCCGCCCGAGGCGATGCTGCGGCGGTTCGGCGCGGCGCTCGGAGGCGAGGTCGCGGCCCCGATGGTCACCGCGATGGACCTCACCGCCCGGTACCTGGCGGCGAAGAACCCCGTCGAGCGCTTCAAGGTCGAGATCCTGCAGTGGCTCGACGAGCGGCCCGGTTTCACGGATCAGGAGCTCGCGCCGGTCCGCGCCCTGCTCGACTCCGACCATCGGGAGGGCCCGCTCAGGCGGATGTTCGATACCCAGGCCCATGGCGCCGAGAGCGGCGCCTTCCAGCGGCTCAGGCTGGCCGCGGAGCGGCAGGACGGCCTCGCGGGCGATGCCGCCAAGGCAGCGCGGGCCGCCGCCGAGGACGCGGCCACGGCGGTGGCCCGCGCGCGAGACCTTGGCCAGAGGGTCATGGACGAGGCCGTCCAGTCGGCGGTCGCGGCCGCGCGGGCTCAGGCGGCCTCGGCCACCGAGCTCGCCGATGGCGCCGAGCAGGCCGCGGCGCTGGCCGCCACCGCCGCCGCCCGCAGGATCATCACCCACGCCGAGGCCGCCGCGAACGAGGCGGAGGCGGCGGACGCGTCGGCCGAGGCGCAGCTGTTCCGCGACGCTGCGGTCGCCGCGGCCCGGGCCGCGCACGCGTACGCGGACCTCGCCCACGGGTCGATCGCGTACCTCGCCGCGACGACCCGCGCCGCTGGGGCGGCCAGGGCCGAGGTATTGGCACAATCGCAGGCCGAGGCGGTGCGCGCGGCCGCGCGCGGCGCGAACGCGAAGAGCGAGGACCCGCGATGACCACCCCCCGAAGGCCGAGATCGCAGTCGGCTCCCGCCCTCCTGCAGACGACCAAGCGCGAGAAGCTGCGCTCTCCGGCACCCCAGATCCGCCCGGGGGAGGCGAATCCCGATGCCACGCCCCGCCCGGGCGGCGTCCGGACGCGCGGCCCGCAGACGCAGGAGGAGGCGGCCGTCTTCATCGACCGTGGGCAGGAGGGGTTGCACACCCTGTCCCTCGACCGGAAGTTCTCCCTGCTGAGCTCGATGGCGTCGGAACCCGACCCCGTCGGCCGGTACTCGTCGCAGTTGGGCAGCCTCTACCGGAGCATGAAGACGCTCGACCCCGGCTTCGCGGAAGACGACAGGCTCAGGCAGTCGCAGGTCTTTGAAGCGGTCGCCGAGCAGTTGCCGGACGCGCCGCGCCGCTGGCGGAACGCCTCGACGAAGGAACGCGGGGACATCGTCCGCTCGATCCTCGAAGTCCAGTGCCAGGTGCTGGAGATGGGCCGAGACCGGGTGCCCACGGTGGAGCTCCTGGGGGACGGACCGGAGCCCATCCCCGGCAACAGCATGGGCCAGTACTTCGAGGCCGACAGAGTGCTCGAACTCATCACGAAGGCGCCCGGCTGGGAGGAATTCCACGAAGCGGTGAACACCGTGCTGCACGAGGGCACGCACAACTACCAGTACAGCCTGGTCGCCGATCTGGACGCGGGACGGCTGGCCGGTGACCCCAGGGAGAAGCAGGCCGGGGCGTTCAAGAGCAACTTCGCCGCGTACCTGAACGACGGCGACGGCGGTGACCGGGAGTCCTACCTGTCGCAACCGGTCGAACTGCACGCGATGGCGGTGGGAGACGACGCACAGGTCTACTTCCTCGACCAGGCCCTCATGGCGGGCGCGGCGGTGTACGAGGCGCTGGAACAGGTGGGTGAGACGCCGGAGGCCGGCCGGATACGGGAGGAACTGCACGCGGCCATGAACGGGAGTTCGTCGTCGGCGATCTACCGGTTGATGGAGCAGGCGCGACGGTACCTGCCGGACGTGGAGCCCCGTCCCTCCGAGCCGGAGCGGCGTCTTCACCTGGTCGAGCGGGCGGCGGGCCTCGGCAGTGATCCGGGTGCCACGTCCGCCGATCGAAACAGGATCATTCCTCTGGTCACCGACCCGGCGCTGAGCGACGACGCGCTCGGTGACGCGCTGGCCGAGCTGGGCGCGGAGATCCGCGCGCGAGGCCTCGCGGCCCACTGGGATCGGCTCTCGGCCCGGTTCCTCGACGCGGACCACGCCGCCCTCTTCACCGACCTCGCCGCGT
The DNA here is from genome assembly GCF_036227305.1 of Streptosporangium sp. NBC_01469. Lineage (NCBI taxonomy): Bacteria > Bacillati > Actinomycetota > Actinomycetes > Streptosporangiales > Streptosporangiaceae > Streptosporangium > Streptosporangium sp. NBC_01469. Next base: position 5,831,353 of record NZ_CP109465.1, read on the forward strand.
CCGTGATCCGGGACCTGGGCGGATCCGTCCCCGAGTCGCGGGAGACGGAGCGCGTCGAGGCGGAGATCAACCGGATCAAGGAGGCGCCGTACTACTTGAACCTGGCCTGGCTGGCCGGGGAGGCCGCCGCGGTCAGCGACAACGCCGAGAGCACGGCGGACCTCGCGCACGCGGCGATGGTGCGGAAACTGCGTGAGGCGGGACTGTCCGAAGAGGCGGAGGCGTGCGAACGCACCTACGCCGTCTACCGGCAGGCCAAGGAGAGAGAGCGTGCGGCCCTGACGGAGGTCGATCGCACGCGGCGGGTGCTCGGCGAGCTGATCGCGCGCCGCGGCCTGGCCACCATCCCGACCTGAGTGGAGTACTTCTTGGATGAGGAGTATCAGGAGTACGGCACTGACTGGCGCATCCTGGTATGGGACGTCCCCGCCACGGGCTACGACCAGCGCAGCACGGTGCCGCCTCCCGGTGATCCGCTCCGCGCGGGGTTCGGGTGAACCAGACATCGGGTGTTTATCTAGGGCCGGAGGACTCTTCCTGCAGGTCAGAGAGCGATGATCTCTTCTTTCAAGTAGGTCGAGTTGGCCTGGATGCCGAGGCTCAAACCAACCCGGTCTGCATCGAACTCAGCGTCGAACGCGGAGAAGGCCATGCAGGCGACCTTGATCGATAACAAGAGCAAGGGCAACGGTGTTGTCGCCGAGAGGTCCAGCTTCCTATAGGTGCTCAACCTCGGGGTACGTGCGGGCGCGAACGTCTGGCTTTGTGCCGTTCCGGACGGGTCGCCGACGCGCTCGCGGGACCGCGACACAGGCTCGCCGACGTGGGCGCCGCGCCGATTGGAGCTCGACTCCCTCGTTGGGGAGGGGTCCCGAGATGACCCTGGCGCTGATCGTCGGCACCGCCGGCCTACGGCAAGACCGCCCTCGCCGTACGTTCTAGCAACACTGTTAAGCCACGACGTTTCCTATGAGCGCCGACCCGGGCTGCGGTCCACCCCTTAAAGCACTACTCTGTTCACTTCGCGCGGGATCGATCGCTGGAGAGGGTTCCTCATGGCCGACCACACCACCCTCATTGACGAACTGGCCAAGGCCGAACAGCGCCTGCAGGCGGCACAGCTCGCCGGAGACGTCGAAGAGCTGGACCGGCTGCTCGATGAGCGGCTCGTCTTCACCGGACCGCCGGACAACCAGTGCCACCCGGATGCCAAGCAGCTCGATCTCCACAATCACCGCTCACGAACACTGGTCCTGACGAAACTCCTCCAGGAAGACCTCACCGTGCTCGTTGTGGGGAACACCGGCGTCACCTGCTTCCTCGGCACGCTGGAAGGCAGCTTCGCCGGAACGCCATTCGCCGGACGGATGAGCTACACGCGGACGTGGGTTCACACGAACGAGCACGGGTGGCGCATCCTGGCCGCCCACGCCAGCCCGGCGTAAGCGGGCGAGCCACTCCGTCCTGCGGGGGGAAGCTCAGGCCCGCGTTCGACGAGCCCGCCGGGTCTGTCCAGTTAACGGCTCTGGCTCACTTCCGGTGGTAAGGGAACGTGCGCTTCAAGCTGACGTCGTGGAGTTGGGCGGGTTCCTCACCAGACGCCCGCAGGACCGCGCGATCGTCCGTGCGCCTGTTCGCCGGACCGCGCCACGGCACCCTTTTGACCGGCTGATTCGTCCCCAGCGCGCTCTCATCACCTGTGACCACGCTCGGTCACCGCCGAAAGTGAGCCAGAGCCGAAAACCGTACAGTCCCACCGGAGACACGTTGTGCGGTCTGGCGCTACGGTGCGCGCATGAACAGTCCCCATTCCTCTGGTGTTGGCGCCTGAACCACGGCCGTCGCCAACCAGAAGGCGTCAGCAAGACGACGACCACGATCAATGTCGCTCCGGCGTGGCCGATGCCGATGCGCTGTCCGGCGATAGCGATCGTGTACCTGGTGCACCAGTCTTACCCACGGCCCGAGACCCGGAGGCCGCCGATGGCGGCGGTCAGTGCCAGGACGCGCCCCAGGTCACCCGGCGCGGCAAGGGCCCGGCCAATGGAGGCAGATGGGAAGCTGGCTCTTCGCATCCAGCACCACCCGGCTGCCCAGCGGCTCCTGGAGCCGGACGACGCCCTCACCGGATGCGCCGACGCCCGCGCACAAGCCGTTACCGATGCGCTTGCGAACTTTGATCCCGAGGACCACGACGTCGGGCCGCTCGTCGGTCCGGAGGTGGACGGTCGGCGTCTCTCGGCTGTCGCAGACGCCGTAGTCGTAGCTCACCCGCAGTGTGCGCTCGTCGAGCACCTCGAAGCCTCTGACATCGGGGGCCAGGTGGTCACCGACGGCGTCCTCGACGGTGCCGAGCGTGGCCCGGTCGACCGCGACGTGGTCGATCGGGCCGGGCAGGTTCGAGAAGGACAACCGCCACGCCGGGACGGTGGCCATGCCGCGCAGGGTCCGCAGGCGCATGGTCGTGAAGGTGGCGGCGGTCATCTTGTACGCCCGATCGTCCTGGGCGGAGGCCTCCATCTCGAAGGGGGACAATGCGATCAGCGCCTGGCGTGCACCGATCACGGGGACCCGCATGGTGGAGCCGTCATCCCAGCGGATTCGCGCCTCTTTCGGGGTTACGGGGAGCGGTCCGGCCACGGCGAAGCCGTACTCCTCATCACTGGAGATCTGCTTCTCCACGTCCTGCCGCATCTGGCTCAGGTCCTCCGTCGGGACGAAGCCGTTGCGCCAGATCTCCGCCGCGCCGCCGGCCTGCCAGGTCCAGACGGCACGGGCGGCGTAATCATCGAATGTGAGCCGTCTGGGGAGGTGGTCGCCGCCGACAAGCACAGTCACCGTCAGGAGCGTCACCAATAATCGCAGCAATCGCAGCATCCGAAGATTATCGAGGTCCCCAGGACCGTCAGGGCACCCTGTAAGGCCGGGCCAGTGCCTCCGGTGAGGGCAGGGCCTGGAAGTCGGACGCCGCGACCCGGAGAATCGAGACGTCGAGTGCTTCGTGATTCCCCTGGGTGATCTGGGCCGTAGCGGGGTTGCCGAAGGTCTCATCGCCTGTGCACCCGCTCAGGGCAAGGGCCGAAACAAGGGTCAGGGCTGCGATAGGGCGCTTCATCGACAGGCTCCTTTCTGTTTTCAGGGCCACCAGGAGTTAGCGTGATCGAGGGGCCTGAACCTTCAGGCGGACGGATCCCCATCACTACCGGAGCCGGGGAGAGCGGGGAAGGTCAGGCGGGGGAGGGCGAAGGTGACGGCCTTGCCGGGGGTGCCGGTGGTGTGGGTCGTGGTGGGGTGGACATGGCACCGCCCTTGGGAGAGCCGGTGGACCAGGAGCAGGCCGCGACCGTTCTCAGCGAGCAGGGGCAGGCCGATCTCCTCCACCGAGTGGAGGAGGCCGAGAATGATGCGGACCTCGTGGAGGTCTGGGTCGCCGTCGACGACCTCGCACCAGGCGGGGACGCCGTCCAGGCTGAGGACGCGCAGCTCGTACGGGGGACGGGCGTGCCTCTCGGCGTTGGCGGCCAGTTCCGCCACGATGGTCTCCGCGTCGGCGATGGCGTCGTCGTCCAGACCGGCTTCCCGGAGCACCTCCCGGACCACGGCGCGGGCGCGGCGCGAGGCCGAGCCCGGCTGAAGGACCTTCACCAGCGCGTGAACGTCGCCACATCTCACCATGTCGGCGTCCTGTCCCGCTGAGCCGGTGCCTCTTCGGTCGTGATTCGCGGGGAAGGTCAGATCCTCGCCGGGGTGGCCGTGAGCACCATGGGGGATGCCGCCGGATGGCCGCATGAGCACACTCCGTTCGCTGTCGGTAGCCGTGGACAGCAGGAAACGCGATGGGCGGAGTGGGATGAACGTCGAAGCCTGCTCGTTCGGGACGGAATGAAGATCGGCGTGGCGAGGATGGTCGATCCCTGGTCGTTTCCCGGGGTGGGGTGGTGCGCGGCGACTCTCCTTAATCACAATGGGTAGTCATTCGGCTACCAAAGGAGAGTGGCATGGGTGGGTCACGGAGTCGTAAGGAGCGTCCTGAGCTGGTGAGGGCGCGGGTGCGGCGGGGGATGAGCCAGGAGGCGGCGGCGGAGGCTCTCGGGGTGACGCCGACGACCTGGGCGCGGTGGGAGCGCGGCGAGCAGGGGGTGCGTGCCTGCTACCGGCCGCGGATCGCCGCCGTGTTCGAGGTCGAGGCGGTCGAGGTCGAGCGGTGGATAGACGGCTGGTCCTACGGGGAGACATCATCGTGGCCGATCGCGGGCTGTGGCGACGGCTCACCGGCGGCTACCGTGAGGTCGGCCGCGCTTCTGTGGAGGTTGGAGATGGATCCGTCCCGGCGTCACCTGCTGGCCTCGCTGCCGTTCGTGCCCGGAGCCCTGGGGGAGTGGCTGGTCTCCTGGAACTACGGCACTCCGATCGCGTCGGCCGCCCAGCAGGAGGGTGCGGGGCGTGTGGTGGGTCTCGCCGACGTGGCGCGGATCGTCGAGGCACAGAAGGCGTTCGGCCAGATAGACCAGCGGTTCGGGGCCGGGCTGGTGCGCCCGGTGGTGGTCAAATACCTGAACGAGAGCGTGACGCCGTTGCTGCGGGGCCGCTACGACGACCGGGTTGGCTCCGAGCTGATGACGGCGGCGGCCGGGATGACCTGGCTGGCGGGTTGGACGGCCTTCGATTTGAACCGGCACGGCCAGGCACAGCAGCACTTCGGGCAGGCGCTGCGGCTGGCCAAGAGCGGTGACGACCCGCTGACCGGCGCCTGGGTGCTGGCGACGCTGACCTTGCAGGCCATCCATCTGGAAGAGGGCAGTTGGGCGGTATGGCTGGCCAGAGCCGCCGTCGACACCGCCCGTCGGGCGCAGGCGCCCCCTCGCGTCATGGCCTTGATGCTGGCCAGGGAGGCCAGGGCGACGGCCTTGCAGACCAAACCGGCTGAGACCCACGATCGGCACAGTGCCAAGCAGGTCGAGCAACTGCTCGTCGAAGTCGAGCGCGCCTATGCCCAAGGGACCACTGACCGCGATCCGGAGTGGATCGACAAGTACGACGAGGTGGAGCTGAACGGGCAGGCGGGCGGGTGCTGGCGGCTGCTGGGTGATTACGCGCGGGCGGCGGCTTGCGCGGAAGCGGCGGTGACCGAATTCAGTGAGCGCCTTCCTCGATCCGCCCAGATCAACCGGCTGAGTGCCGCTGGGGCGTATTTGGGAATGGGCGAGCTGGATCAAGCCCTCGCCTGTGCACGGGCCGCCATCCCGGCGACCAAGGCGCTGACCTCCGCTCGCACGGTGGAGCGCCTTCAACGGTTCGCCGGACAGCTTGAGCCGTACGAGGACAGCGTGATGGTTCGCGAGTTCCGCGATCACCTGAACAGTGAGCTGGCCGCCTGACCAGGTGCGATCTTTCATGGGCGGCGAACCGTCCGGGAGTGTGACGACGGTGAGCCAGGCGGATGGGGTGAAGTTCGCGAGAGTCTTTTTTGCCGATGACCACCGTCGGAGAGCTGATCAAGCCCGGGGTGGCCACCGTCCACCAGGTGCCGATCAGGGCCGGGTGGTTCGGCGGGAGGTGATCACGTCGGTGACGGCCACGACCAGCGCGACCAGCACGAAGGCGATGGTGACCAGCAGCGAGTGCCGGAAGGCCGTCGCGTAGTCGCCGTGCGAGGAGGCGACCTCGGAGAAGAACACCGAGCCGATCGCCGCGATGCCGACGGCGGCGCCGATGCGCTGTCCCGTCTGGAGCACGCCCCCGGCGGCGCCCGCCCTGGGGACCGGCACCTCGGACAGGGTCAGCGTCTGGTTCGGGGAGATCACCAGGCCGCTGCCCAGGCCGGCGAGGAGCAGCGGCACCGCGGTGGCCCAGGCCACGTGCGTGCCGGGGACCAGTTCCACGGCGAGCGCGGTGACGGCCAGGGAGACCGCGACCAGCACCAGCCCGGCGACCACCAGCGGGCGGCCCAGCCGGGTGACGATCCTGCCGCCGAACAGGGCGGTCACCGCCGACCCCGCCGCGAACGGCGTGGTCGCCAGCCCCGCCTCCAGGGCCGAGTAGCCCAGGCCGTTCTGCAGGTACAGGGTGAGGATGAAGAAGATCGCGGTGAAGCCCGCGAAGTAGAGCGCCCCGAGCAGGGCGCCGAGCGCGTACGAGCGCCTGCGGAACAGGGACAGGTCGACGACCGGCTGGTGGTACCGCCCGTACCGGCGCTCCCAGGCCGTGAAGGCGGCGAGTACGGCGAGTCCGGCGAGCAGAGTCGGCCACTTCGCCGAGGCCTCCCACTCCTGCCCCTCGACGAGCGGCAGGAGCACCAGGACGACACCGGTGGCGAGCAGCAGCACGCCCACGGGGTCCATGTTCTCCCGGGGGCGCGCCCCGCTCACCGGGGGCCGGATGTAGCGGTACGCCAGGACCACGGCCAGGATGCCGATCGGCACGTTGACGTAGAAGACGAGGCGCCACCCGTCGGTGTCGCCGCCGAGGTTGATGAGCATCCCGCCGAGCAACGGGCCGATCGCGGTCGAGACGCCGATGACGGTGCCCAGCATCCCGAACGCCCTGCCTCGCTCCGCTCCCCGGAAGAGCTGCTGGATCAGCCCGCTGACCTGCGGGTTGATCACTCCGCCGGCCACTCCCTGCACGAGTCTCGCGACGACCAGCAGGGTCGGGTTCTGGGCGATTCCGGCCGCCGCGCTGGCCACGGTGAACAGTACGACGCCGAAGACGAACGCGTCGCGCCGGCCGTGCATGTCGCCGAACCGCCCGGCGGGGACCAGTACCAGCCCGAAGGTGAGCGCGTACCCGGAGACCACCCACTGCAGGGCGCTCTGCGGGGCGTCCAGCCCGGTGCGTATGGAGGGCAGCGCCACGTTGACGATGCTGACGTCCAGCAGGGTCATGAAACCGGCGACGAGGCAGACGGTCAGCGCCTTCCAGCGGCGCGGATCCGCTCCCCCGTGGTCACAGGAGGACGTCACCCTGTCCGGTCCGGTGCTCATCCGGCCGCGTGGGGGAGCGGTGCCCCGGCCCCTGGCCGGCTGAGGATCGTCATGACCGCCTCGTTCCCCATCTCCGGTTGAGCTCTCCACCTTTCAGCAGCGCATACGTACCCTTTTCCGACTTCTCAATTCGCAATCCGGCCCTCGGAGACGCGCCCGCGAGGGCCAGGGGTCGGGCTTGCCACGTGCCACGTACGAAAGTGCGGCGGGCGGCCCCATCGCCGCCCGCCGCACCGGTCCGTCCGGGTATGGCCGGTGAATCCCCCCGGACGGTGCGATCACCGTCGGTGCGGGGGACCGCCCTGCGTCATGGGCACGACACCTCGCCGCTCGTGGCCGGGACGTTCACCGCGCTCCAGGCGGCCTTGACCGCGTTGACCTCGACGCAGCCGCTCGGGAAGAGCGACTTGGCGGCGGCCACGGTGGCCCTCCGCGCCTTCGCGTGCGTCCACGGGGCGGTCTTAGTGTTCAGCCCGGCCATGTAGATGCGGCCGGCCTTCTGGATGCCGATACCGGTCAGGCTCGTCGGACCCGAGCAGACGGAGCTGGCCGGCTTGCCCACCGGGTTGGTGCCCTCGGAGAGCAGGTAGAACCAGTGGTTCTGCGGCCCGGCCGCCGCGTGCACCGGGGTGGAGGGGATGGACGAGCTGTAGCAGTTCGGGTGTCCCTTGGCCGAGGGGTTGTACATGTTGCGGATCTCGCCCGCGCCGGTCAGGTTGACCTCCTCGCCCACCAGGTAGTCCGGCGGGTCGAGGGCGGCGGGCTGGTTGGCGTAGTGCTCGGTCAGCGCGCCGAAGATGTCGCCGGTCGACTCGTTCAGGCCGCCGGACTCGTTGCCGCTGCCTCCGCCGCCGCTGCCGGAGGTCTGGAAGATGGCGTGGCCGTACTCGTGGCCGACCACGTCCATCGGGGTGACCTGCTTGGTGTTCGCGCTGTTGCGCCCGAAGCTGGTGTAGCTGCCGTTCCAGTAGGCGTTGACAGCGGTCAGGCCGACCCGGGCGGGGAAGGCGCCGCCGGAGCCGTTGAACCCGTTGCGGCCCAGCCAGCCGCTGAGCATGTTCCATTCTGTCTGGGCCGCGTACAGCACGTCGACGCAGGCGGTCTCCAGGTTGGTGCCCGAGCCGTTACCCCAGGAGTCGTCGGTCCCGGTGTAGGCGGTGCCGTTCTGGCCGCCGCAGCGCAGGCCGGGGCGGGTGGTGTCGGTCATCGAGTACGAGCTGCCCGAACCCGAGGTCTGGATGGTCACCGGGTTGCCGTTGTAGTGGCTGTTGCCGGTTCCGGCGTGCACGTCGTCGTAGGAGTCGACGATCGATCCGTCGAGGGCGTCCACGAAGACGTGCAGGACGCTCGGGGCCTCGGCGGTGGCGCCGTTGACGACCACCTCCCAGGCCAGCTTGGGCGTGGTGGTGGTCGCGTGCACGACCAGCCTGGGCGTGGCCACGGTCTCCACGACGGGCAGCTGCGCGCGGGCGGTGGCGGCCGCGGTGGCGGCGTCCACCTTGCTCGTGACGTCGATCGTGATCCTGGCCTGCTGGCCCGAGCTCACGGTCCCGACGAGCTCTCCGGCCCTGTCGGTGGAGACGACCACGTCACCGCCGTAGACAGGCAGCCCACGGTAGGTGCGCGCGTAGGTCAGGTACTGCAGGCCGTAGGCACCGGCGATGTTCCTGGCCAGGGTGAACTTCTCGTTCCGTCCCTTGAGGACGGCTTCGGACCTGGCGGCGAGGGTCGTGTTGGCGGTGGCGACCGCACGGTTGCGCGACTCCGCGTCCGGCGGTGCGAACACCGGCGGCTCGGCTGACGCGGTGCGGGCTGCGGCGTTGTCCGCCGGGGTGGCGGCGTTCACCGCCGTGGGGGTGATCATGGCGGCGACGGCCAGTACGGCCACGGCGCCAAGCTTGACCTTCGGATTCACGCGGGGTGACTCCTCTCGATGTCCCTGGGGGGGTAGGAGGGATGCAAGGAGCCCTAAGAGTCCGGGCCACCTAAAGTTGACACCGAGAGGGGCGGAGGAATACCTCACAAAATTCCATAACGTCGTGATATGGGCTGCTGCGCGTACCGGCGTGGACCCTCCGGTAGTGCGCTCACCTGCGCGGGAGCGTTCTCGGGGCGGGCGGGATCGCGCCCGCCGTTCCGCGACTCGGGAGAATTACCGGAGTCGGGAAGCCTCGCGAGATTGGGTCTTCTCAAGGGCGCGGTCGCGGGTTATCAAGAGCCTTGAACATCCGGTACGTCATTTGCCACAAGGGCACCACCCAGGTCGGCCACTTCTCGATGGTCACCTATCTCTCCGCCTACGGCTTCTGACCGCCGGGCGGTTCCCCGGGCGAGCAGGGCGAGGATCTTCGCCCTGTTCCGTGGCAAGGCGTGGAGAGGGCTCGCATACTTGCAGCCATGGAAGTACAGATCACTGACGCGACCGTGGGAGAGCTGACGCTCACGCTGGATCGGGACGGCGGCACCATGAGGGTCGAGGGTGACGCGATTCCCGCGGTCGTCGTGCGCCGATCGGCCGAAGCCGTCGCGCAGCCGCACATTCCCATCGGCACCCGGGGGCCCGAGCACCTGACCATGACCCTCGACGGCACCGAGATTCCGCTGCGTCCCGCGCCGGGCCGTGTCACGCGCCACTCCTACCGGGCCGAGGTGGACCACGCGGGAAGCACCTACACCCTGGTTCCCATCTCCGAGGTGTCCAGTGGCCTTTTCCGTGGCAAGCACGGCCTCGGGGAGTTCACCACCCTCGCCGACGGCGAGGTCAGGGCCGAATGGATCGCCCCGCCGAGCCCGGAGGAGGCCGCCATCGGCTACGCGCTCGCCGCGTGCTTCGGCAGCGGAGCGGAACATCCCCTGCTGGCGTTCTTCGGCTACACCGCCCTGTGAACGGTGCCGTCGGATCCGACGGCACCCGGCCGTCCGGCGCTCGGGGTACGTGACGTTCCGACCGGCCGACGCGGTCTCCAACGGGAGGCCGCGCGACAGGGAACCGGCTCGAGGATCACGAGGCCTCCGGGCCCGTCCGGCGGGCGCTCAGCCGGTGGCGTGTTCCCAGTACGGGTCGCGGTAGAGCATGACCGAGGTGCCGCGGAGCAGTTCGTCGGGGGCGGAGACCAGCACGAGCTCGCCCTCCGCCTCCAGGCCGCGCAGGATGTCGCGGACGCGCGGGCCGACCGGCAGGCGGCCCGCCGGGAGGTGGAGGGTCTCGCGGACCAGGTCGGCGACCTGGGAGAGCCGGAACGGCTCGGCGAAACCGGCGATCAGGCCGCGGACGATCTCAACGGTGATCACCGACTCGGCCTCGACCTGGGCGAGCTGCCAGGTCAGCTGAGCCATGCGCCGGCCGGTCCCGGCGCAGGAGGTGCACTTCTGGGAGAAGCCGGGCACGATGTCCTCGACGGCGGTGCCCAGGCAGGTGGTGCACTGGTCGGTCTCAGACGCGTGCGACTCCGCCGCCGTCCGGTCGGCCAGCTGTTTTCCGCACACGCACAGATAGGTCCGGAACCCGCCACGCACCAGGACGAGGTCGTCGGCGCCGTCGGGGACCTCTTCCCACAGGGCGGTGATCGTGTGCTTTCTCATCGTCGTGCGACTCTACCGGTTTCGTCCGTAGTGCTCCGGCCTTCAAGCCGGGGGTGAAGCGGACTGTCCCGCGTAGCGGGACAAGAACAGTCGATCCATTCCGGACCCGTCCCGGTCCCGGGTCCCGTCACCGCAGCATGACGGGGACCAGCCTCATGGGAGCGCTCCACAGCCACTCCTCGGTGATGTAGGTGGAGGTCAGCAGGGTCATCAGGCCCAGGGCGCGCTCGGTGGCGGTGGAGGGGTGGGCGCCGCAGTCGCCGAAGCGGCACATCCACAGCTCGAACATGCTGTCGTCGGAGAGCTGCTCGTGGACCGAGGGCCGCCCCGCGGGAAACCCGTCCCGCCAGATGTCGACCGACGGGCTGGTGGACGGGAACGCCCCGGCCAGCACCCCGCCGCCCGAGGTGACCGCCCGGCCGACCCCGTCGCGCACCGGCAGGATGCCGCCGGACTGGAAGAGCGCCACCCCGCCCCCCGGCGGGCTGGCCACGCGCAGGACCTCCACGGGGGAGGACCGCTCCGCGCCCCGCAGCTCGCCGGTCTCCAGTGGCGGGCACGACTCCGGCGCGGCGCCCAGGCGCCGGATGACCTCGTCCTCCGGCACCTCGCCGACGAAGGCCACGCACAGTTCCTCGTTGTAGTCCTCGTACGAGAACATCATCGCGTCGACGGTCTCCTGAAGCTCACGGAACCTGGGGCTCACGCTGGGGGCCCCGGGCAGGTGGGCGAACAGGCCGGCCATCTCGGTGAAGAGGGCCTGGGCGCCGGGGGAGCGACCCGCGATGCACGGCCGCCAGGGGTCGGCGCCCGCGGCGAGCAGGACTCGCACGGCGTCGTCCCAGCCGTGGCGGACGGCCTCCCACAGCGGAGTGGCGCCGTCGGCGTCGACGGGGTCGACCTCCGCGCCCGACGCCAGCAGCAGCTCGATCACCTGGGTGGCGCCCTCCTGGGCGGCCTGGTGCATGGGGGTCGTGCGCAGCCACGGCAGCCGCCGGCCGGGGTCGAACCCGTTCGCCAGCCGCTGGCGGATCTGCGCCAGGTTGGTGTCACGCCACGCGTCGACGTTCTCGGCCCACTCGTCTTCGCCCACTTTTATCCCATCTTGTCGTGCTGTGCGGATCCAACCAGGTCCGTACGACAGTTCTCGGTCAGGGTTCGTCGCGAGAGGCGGTCGGCGGCGCGGGTGGTTTCGGGGAGGCGGTAGCGGGGTGTCAGGTTCAGCACGTTGTGGCAGGCGGTGTCGAGGTCGACGCGGTGACCGGTGGAGACGAAGACGGGTTTCACCCCGTCCCGGGTGCGCAGCACGCGGCCGACGACGTCGCCGTCCAGCGTCAGGTCGGTCCACGAGCCCCGCTCGGGCGCGGGCTCGGGGTAGGTGCCGACGAAGGCGGTCTTGCCGACCCCGATCGTGGGCAGTCCCGTGAGCACGCCGAGGTGGCAGGCCAGGCCGAAGCGGCGCGGGTGCGCCAGGCCGTATCCGTCGCAGACGACCAGGTCGGGAGGTGCGGACAGTCGCTCAAGGGCGTCCAGGAGCGCGGGGACCTCGCGGAAGGCGAGCAGCCCCGGAACGTAGTCGAAGGTCACCCTCCCGGCCACGGCGACCTCTTCGACGATCTCCAGCGTCGTCCCGTCCAGGACGACCACCGCCGCCGCCAGCCGGTCCCTGTCGTAGGCGACGTCCACTCCCGCGATCCTCGCGGGCCGGCGGGGTCCGGGACCGGTCAGGTCGAGCAGTGCCCTGAGCTCGTCCTGGATGGCCTTGGCCTCCGTGACAGTGCGCGGCATTTGTACCTTCATGACTCCATGATCGCTACTTTTATAGTATGACGTCATATTTCGGTACTGTTCATCGGATTCTTCGGTGGCCGGTGAAGTCGCTGCGGGGCGAGGAGCTCCGGGAGGCGCGTCTCGACGACCGGGGACTGGCCGGCGACCGGGCCTACTCGCTCGTCGACGAACGGGAGAACCACGCGGGCACGGTGCTGACCGTACGGCGGCGGGCGGAGATGTTGCACTGGCGCGCCACCTACGGTTCCCCCGGTTCCCCGGAGAGCGGGCCCCACGGGAGCGGCCCCCGAGGAGACGGCGACGCGCCGACCTTGACCGGGCCCGACGGCGCCACGTGGCGGTGGGACGCCCCCGGCCTGGCGGACGCGCTGGCGGAGTCGCTCGGCCGGCCGCTGAGCCTGCGCGCCGCCGAAGGGCAGCAGGACCGGGGCCCGACCGTGCTGGTCACCTTCGAGGCGTCCCTGGCGGCCCTGGGCGACGAGCTCGGCAGGCCGGTGGACCTGCTCAGGTTCCGGCCCAACCTGCACCTGGCGACCGACATGCCCGCGTTCGACGAGGAGGGCTGGACACCCGGCACCACGGTCACCGCGGGCGAGGCCGAACTCACCGTCACGGGCGACCATGCGGGACCCTGTATCAGGTGCGTCGTGCCCAGCTGGGACCCCGAGGGACGTGAGCGCTGGCCTGACCTGCAGAAATGGCTGATCGGCAAGCACGAGAACAAGTTCGGCGTGATCATGCGGGTCACCCGCCCCGGCACCGTCCGCCTCGGTGACCGCGCCACCGCCGCCCCCGGCCACCTCTGATCCCGCACCGCTGCTCCGCTCGCTTCCGTGCCGGTCTCGGTGACCGCGCCACCGCCGCTTCCGGTCACCGTCGCTCCCGGTCACCTCTGATCCCTCATCGCTGCTCTGTCCACCACGGTTCTGTCCGCCACCGCCCCGCCTGCCTCCGCCCCACCCGCCTCGTCCCGTCCGGTACGGCGTCCCCGGTCCCCGTCCCGCCGGATTGCCCGTCGGTCCGGCGGGAAACTAGGGTGCGTGGGGAGAGGCGCGGGGATTCGGGGAAAGGGCGATACATGTCGGTGCTCGTGGCGTTCAGCGTGACCCCCATCGGAGCGGGGGAGGATGTCGGCGAGCTCGTCTCCGAGGCGGTGCGCGTCGTCCGCGCCTCCGGCCTGCCCAACAGGACCGACGCCATGTTCACCACGGTCGAGGGCGAGAGCTGGGACGAGGTCATGGCCGTCGTCAAGGACGCCGTCGCGGCGGTCGAGGCCCGCGCCGGGCGGGTCAGCCTCGTCCTCAAGGCGGACATCCGCGAGGGGTCGGGGGGCCGCCTGGAGACCAAGGTCGCCACCGTCGAGCGGCACCTCGCCCCGTGACGCCCTTCGCTTCCGGGAACGCGCGACGCGCGCCGGTCACCCGCCGGCGCCCGTTCCCCGGCGGCCCGTGACGTCCTTCGCGGCAGGGAGACGCGCCTGCGGTGTCTCGTCGGCGTCACGCGGTGTTTCGTGCCCCGAGGGGGTCTTTCGTCCCCGCGTGTTCTCGTGGTCCGGGTGAGCCGGTCTCGCCCAGAGCGTAACGGGAACACCGGCGGGACCGGGGTCGTTCTGCAGGCACGGGCGACTTCAGGAGCGTGAACCGCATGGCGGGCAGCAGATCGATCGGGCGTCTCCTCGCGGGCGGGCTGGCGCTGGCCGCCGCCGGGTGGGCGCTGAAGGACATCCCCGCGGAGCTCGGGGGCAAGGCCGAGGGAGAGCGGCTGGAGCGGATGCGCCGCTCGCCGCGGTTCCATGACGGCGTCTTCCACAACTCCACGCCCGGAGGCTTCGTGCCCTCCCCGCAGAGCGCGCGGGAGATCGCCTGGAACATGTTCCGCAACCGCGAGGAGCGCCGCCCGGTCGCGCCGATCCCCGTGGTGACCTCACCGGCCGGCGGGCCGTCCCCGGCGGGGCTGAGCGTCATCTGGTACGGCCACGCCACCGCGCTGCTGGAGATCGAGGGCCGCCGCGTGCTCGTCGACCCGGTGTGGAGCAGGCGTGCCTCGCCCTCCCAGCTGGTCGGCCCGCGGCGTCTGCACCCGGTGCCGGGGCCGCTGGCGGGTCTTCCTCCGCTCGACGCGATCGTCATCTCGCACGACCACTACGACCACCTCGACCGCGCGACGGTCCGCGGGCTCACCGCGCTGCAGGCCGCCCCGTTCCTGGTGCCGCTGGGCATCGGCGCCCACCTGGAGCGGTGGGGCGTGCCCGCCTCGCGGATCATCGAGCTCGACTGGGACGAGGAGGCGATCGTCGCGGGCCTGCGGTTCGTCGCCACCGCCGCCCGCCACTTCTCCGGCCGCACCTTCAACCGCAACGACACCCTGTGGGGTTCCTGGGTGATCGCGGCCGGGGAGAAGAAGGTCTTCTACGCGGGCGACTCCGGATACTTCGACGGCTACGCGGGGATCGGCGCCGCGCACGGCCCGTTCGACCTCACGCTCATGCCGATCGGCGCCTACAACGCCGCCTGGCCCGACATCCACATGGATCCCGAGGAGGCGGTCAACGCCCACCTCGACCTGGGCGGCGGGTTGCTCCTCCCGGTCCACTGGGCGACCTTCGCCCTGGCCACGCACCCGTGGGCCGAGCCGGTCGACCGCCTGTGGCGCGAGGCCAAGGCCCGCGACGTCCGCATCGCCGTTCCCCGTCCGGGCGAGCGCGTCGACACCGCCGACGTGCCCATGCTGGAGAGCTGGTGGGAGATGCTGCACGGCGGCGAGACCTCCCGCCGGCCCCGGCAGGTGCCGCCGCCGGTGCGGGCCTCCCCACCCCTGGGTTCCGACCCCAGGCTCTGACCGGCGGGTGCGCGACGCCCCGGGACCTCAGGCCCCGGGGGTCCTCGCCGACAGGCGGGTACGGACGACGAGATCGTGCACCGCGTCCGCCGACGGCGCGATGTCGGGAAGGCGGGAGGACTCCCGGGCCTCCTCCAGTTTCCCGGTCAGCCGGGCGACGTCGTCCGCCAGCCGCTCCGGGCCGGGTGCGCCCGCCGGCAGCGGGCCGTACTCGACGGAGCGCTTGGCTGCCACCAGGTCACCGACATACGGCGGGCCACCGGAGAGCCGGGTGAGATCGGCCTCCAGCTCCCCGGTGCGCATCAGGTGGATGCCGGTGAGCAGCACGCGGAAGGTGTAAAGCAGGGGCTTGAGCTCGCCGGAGCGCTCGAACAGCCGCCACTGGGTGCGGGCGAAACCCAGATAGTGGTGGGCGTGGTGGCGGGTGACGCAGCCGGGGGCGATGGCGATCATCTCCTGGTGGACCGGCGAGGTGGACACCACCAGCGGGGAGAGCAACTGCTCCAGCACGTAGCCGTTGCGGCGCAGCAGCAGGCGGCAGAACTTGGCCAGGTCGTGGGTGACCAGGTCCACCTCGACGCCGTCGCGGACCCAGGAGCGGGTGAGGGTCTCCTCGCCCGTCCGCAGGCCGACCACCTCCTCCAGCGGCAGCAGGTGCGCGCCGCGCAGGTCCACGTCGGAGTCGGCCGAGGGAAAGCCGTACAGGTGCGCCCCGCTGACCGTGGCGAAGGCGGCGGGGTGCGTCTGCCCGGCGGGGATCTCGGCCAGCCAGGGGGGCAGGGTGACCGTCACAGCGCCGCCTCCCTCGTGCTCGCCAGGTACTCCTCCACGCGCCGCCGGTCGGGCTCGGCGGGCAGCACGCCGGTGTCGTCGAACCTCGCCGTCAGCTCGGAGCGCCAGCGGTCGACCTCCTCCCAGGGGAGCTCTCCCCGGCGTACGGCGAGCAGCCGGTCCCGGTGGGCGTCCATCCGGACCAGCGGCTCGCCGTGGCGGGACAGGTGCAGGCCGCTGAGCAACAGGCGGATCATGTGCATGGCCTGCTTCCACTTGGGGCGCGCGGGGTCCAGGCGGCGGAACTGGGCGCCGGCGTATCTCACGAAGGTCTGGTTGGCGCGTTCGGACAGGAAGGCGTCCCGGATGGCGAGCAGTTCCTCGCCCGCCGCGGTGGTGTGCTCGACGATCGGCGACCACAGGCACTCCAGGACCGTCGGGTTGGCCTCCAGCGCGAGACCGCAGAACCGCTCGACCTCCCACGAGAACTGCTCGGGCAGTGGCCCGTCGACGTGCGTGGGCGGCTTGGCCAGCCGCCAGAACAGCCGGGTCGGCGCCACGAAGACCCCGCGCCGGTCGACGTCCGACTCCTCGGTATCCAGCCCATATGCCCGCGAACCGACCACCACCGACAGCACCGAGTGATCCGGGACGTACCGTACATCCATCCGCATAGCCTGCCAGGCCCGCTCCCGGCGCGGGTACGGGTTTTCGCGCGGGAGGCCCCTGCGGGAACGGGGCCTCGGGCAGCTCCACGCTCTGGCCCGGCTGGAGCCTGGCCACGTGCGGCGCGGCGTACCTGTTGTCGATCCGGATGGCGCTGCGGCCCTCGTCCCTGGCCATGCCGGAGGCGACCGGGATCAGGGCGCCGCCGAGCAGCTCGGAGTCGATCTCCAGCTGTTCGTACCCGGGGGTGAGTCCACCCACATCTGGACGAAGTGCACCGGGGCGGTGTGCTGCTCCCCCTGGATCGGCGTAAGGCCGACACGAAGGCCATGGGCTTCACCGAGCCACGGGTGCCTGGCTGTCGCGCCTGCCGTCATGGCCGTCCTCCCCCCTGTCCGCGCCGGAGGAGAAGAGCAGCTGGCCGAAGGGGCGCCAGGCCACGCCCATGAGCACGGCCATCACCACCGCTGACACCCAGAAGGGCCCGGTGATGCCGATCCATCGGGCGATGAGCCCGCCGACCAGGGAGCCCAGCGCGAAGCCGCCGACGGCGAACATCATGTACACGCTCTGGACGCGGCCTCGCAGCTGGTCGGGTACGGTCCGCTGGCGCAGCGTGACGCTGACCGCGCCCAGGATCGAGCAGTGGACGCCGAAGACGATCAGGACCGGCCCGGCGACCCACACCGTGCCGGCGAGTGCCAGCCCGACGTGCGTCAACGTCTCGACGACCAGGCCGGCCCGCAGCAGCAGCGAGTCGGAGAACCGCCTCTGGAGGCGAGGGGCGATCATCGCACCGGTCAGTGCGCCGACCGCGTACGCCGTGATGAGGAGGCCGTAGCCGTATTCGTTGAGCCCGAGCCGGTCTCGGCTGTAGAGCACGAGGATCGAGAAGCCCGCCATGTATGTGATGTTCATCAGGAACAACACGACTGTGAGCATCCGGAGCGTGGAGTGGTTCCACAGCCAGCGCAGGCCCTCGCCGATGTCGGCGCGTACCGATCGCCGCTCGGCCGGAGTGGCTCGTCGTACCCCGCGCAGGGTGGAGAACAGCACGGCCGCCAGCACGAACGTCACGGCGTTGATCCCGAACGGCAGCGCCGTCGCCATCACGAACAGGGCGGCGCCCAGCGGCGGTGCGGCGAACTGGTTGACCGCGAAGAAGGCCGTCTGCATGCGCGCGTTGGCGCGCGGGAGATCCGCCGACTTCACGATCATCGGAATCAGCGTCCCCGAGGCGTTGTCGCTGAGGGTCTCGCACGTGCCGAGCAGGAACCCCGCGGCGTAGATGACCGGGATCGTCGCCATGTCCTGCCACACCGCCAGCGCCAGCACGCCCACGACCAGGCCGCGGAGCACGTTGACCACCACGATCAGCCAACGGCGATCTAGGCGGTCCACGAAGACGCCGCTGACCAGCGAGAACAACACCCAGGGCAACTGCTGGACGAACACGGCCAGGCCGACCAGCACCGGATCATCGGTGACGGAGGCGACGAGCAACGGCGCGGCGGCCGCCGCTATGCCGTCGCCGATGTTGGAGACGATGGTGGCCGCCCACAACGTGTTGAAACCTCTGCCGAGTCCCGCCATCCTCTGCGTTCCCGTCGTTTGGTACTTCCCCGACACTTCGCGATCTTGATCCTTGAGGTGGCGTGAAGAGGGCAACCACGTGATCATCCAGCCCGTGAGCCCAGTTGCCCGGGCTCACGGGCCGCAGGTTCAGCCTCCGGCGCCGGCGGTTCGCAAGGCCTGAAGGTACGTCTTCTCGGGCCGTGCTCCGACCATCGCGGGACCTTCGCCGAAGGAGATCCGCGGTACGGAACGGATGCCCCGTTCGTGAACGCCGACGAGCTCGGCGCGCACCCCGTCCGCTGCCGCGTCGTTCCGATCGACCCCGATCTCGGCGGCCAGCCGCTCCAGGGTGCCGAGATCGGCGATGTTCAGTCCGTCGGTGAAATGTGCTCTGAACAGCCGCTCGACCATGGGCTCGGCCAGGCCGCGGGCCGCGGCCGAGGCGATGAGGCGGTGTGCCTCGAAGGTGTCCGCGGCCACCGCCCGTTCGTAGGCCAGAATCACACCGTCTCGCACCGCGTCCGCCGTCGCCTGTCGTGTCTCCGCCACCACGTGCTCCCCGAATTTGGCGGTCAGCACGTCCAGCAGTGGTTTCCCGTCGAAGCCCGCGTCGGGGGCGAGCCGGAAGGGTTTGACGGCCACCTCGACCCTTGCGCCGTCGGCCCGTGTCCTCTCGATCGCTCGCCTCAGCCGTACGAACGCGATGTAGGAAGCCGCGCAGATGACGTCGAGGACGATCTCGACCTTGACGCTCTTGGTCTCGGTTCGTTCCATGTGGGGAATCTCCGTTCTCTCAGTGCTCGCCGGATCCGGGCTGGACGTTCCGCAGCAGGGTCGCCGCCAGGACCGCGAGCGCGACGGCGACGGCGGCTCCGACGACGGCTGTCGTGTGCAGTCCTTGGACGAAGGCCTCACGGGCGACAGTGAGCAGTGCCGCCCCCGCCTCTCCGGAGAGTTCTCCGGCCACCGCCACCGCGCCGCCGAGCGATTCGCGCGCGGCCTCGTCGTCCACGCCGATCGGCATGGTGTCGGCGATCCGGCCGCGGTAGACGGCGAAGCCGATGCTGCCCAGCACCGCGATGCCCAGTCCGGCCCCGAGTTCGGTGCTCGTCTCCGAGATCGCGGACGCCGCGCCGGCGCGCTCCGGCGGGGCCGCCCCGACGATCAGGTCGGTGCCCAGGGCCGCCATCGGCCCCAGTCCCAGGCCCATCACCGCGGATGCCGCGACCAGGATTCCCAACCCGGCGGTCGAGCTGACCAGCAGGAGCATCCCGAGACCGGCGGCTGCCAGGAGCAGGCCCGCCGCGATGACGAAGCCGGGGCGCAGCTTGGCCGCCAGAGCCGGAGCGGTCATGGCGCCGACCATCAGACCGGCCGCGTTGGGCAGCGACCAGAGACCGGCCTGCAGCGGGGAGAGCCCGTTCACGAGCTGGAGGTACTGCAACGTGAACAGCTGAGAGCCGGCCATCACGAGAATGCCGATGGTGAGCAGGGCGGCGGAGGCGCTGAAGGTGCGATCGCGGAACAGCCTGAGGTCGAGCAGCGGGTCGGCGAGCCTGCCCTGGCGGCGGATGAAGACGAACCCGGCGACCAGTCCCGACACCACGAACGCGACGGGTGACCAGCCGAAGCCGTGCTCGGCCGTCAGTTTGAGTCCGTAGACCATCGAGAGCACGGCCACCAGTGACAGTGCGACGCTCGCCAGGTCCATCCGGCCCGCCTCGCGGTCGCGGTGCTCGGGCAGCAGCACCGGGCCGAGCACGAGCAGGATCGCCATGACCGGGACGCCGACCAGGAACGCCGACCCCCACCAGAAGTGGTCGAGCAGGAATCCGCCGAGCAGGGGGCCCAGCGCGCCGCCGACCGCGAAGGCGGTCATCCAGACGCTGATGGCGACCGTGCGCTGCGACGCGTCGTGGAACATGTTGCGGATCAGGGAAAGCGTGGAGGGCATCAACGTCGCGCCGGCGATTCCGAGCAGCGCCCGGGTCGCGATCAACATCTCGGCACTGCTGGACAGGGCGGCCGCCACCGAGGCCACGCCGAAGGCGGCGGCGCCTGCCAGCAGGAGCTTTCGCCGTCCGATGCGGTCGCCGAGTGTCCCCATGGTGATGAGCAGGCCCGCGACCAGGAATCCGTAGATGTCCATGATCCACAGCAGTTGCGCGGTGCTCGGCTGCAGGTCGGCGCTCAGGGATGGAACCGCCAGGTGCAACACGGTCATGTCCATCGCGACGAGCAGGGTCGGCATGGCCAGCACCGCCAGGCCGATCCACTCCTTCCTGCCCGCTCGGGGTGTGGCGATCGTGGTCATGAGGGTCTCCTGTCTGTGGTGGTGAATCGGGGTGCCACTCGGCGCCTGCCGACGGCCGAGTGCAGCGCCGCCAGCAGGGAGTCTTCGGATGGAGTGCCGGTCAGCGCGGGCCGGTCCTCGAACTGGAGGATCGGGATGCCGTGAACGCCGAGGCGCCGGGTCGACTCGAGCGCCTCGCGGGTCCGCGCGATGCCTTCGTCGCTCCAGCCGACGCCGATCTCGGCGGCGAGCGTCTTCAGCGTGTCGAGGTCGGCGAGGTTGAGCTGGTCGGTGTGGTGTGCGCGGAACAGCCGCTCGGCCATGTCCTCGCCGCAGCCCTGTGCGCTCGCCACCGCGATGAGCCGGTGCGCGTGGAAGGTATTGGAGTGGACCGCCCGTTCGGGGTGGAAGGTGAGCCCTTCGTCCGAGGCGAGGGCGGCGATCCGGCCGATGGAGTGCTCGGCGTCGTCGCCGAACGCGTGCCGGAGCACGTCAACATTAAGCCGGCCTTCGACTGTCGCGTCCGGAACCAGCTGGTACGGACGGAAGGTCAGCTCCGCCCGGCCGCCACCGGAACGGAAGTGGGCCAGGGCCCGCTGGAGGCGGGCGTAGGTGAAGTACGACCACACGCACGGGATGTCGAAGACCATCTGCACATTGACCTTGGGGTCCATGGCAGCAACGCTAGGAGCGGTCCCATGACCGGGGCCTCTGTCGATTGACTGGGTTCCGCCGACCCGGTCGGCAGATGCCCGAGCAGTAGGATTTCGGGCATGCTGATGGGGCGGAGCGCGGAAAAGGCCACGATCGACCAGGTGCTCGCCGATGCCCGTTCCAGCCGTAGCGGCGTGCTGGTGATCCGAGGTGAAGCGGGGATCGGCAAGTCGGCGCTGCTGGACCATGCCGCCGCGGCGGCCGCCGACATGCGGGTGATGCGCTGCGCCGGGGTCGAGTTCGAGAGCACACTGCCCTTCGCCGGCCTGCACCAGCTCCTGCGCAGGCTCACCGGCCGCCTCGACTGCCTCCCGGCAGCGCAGGCGCAGGCATTGCGGGCGGCCCTCGGGCTGGGATCGGCCGCCGGAGGTGATCGCTTCCTGGTCGGTCTGGCCGTGCTCACCCTGCTCGCGGACCTGGCGGAGGAGCGACCCCTGTTGTGCCTGATCGACGACGCCCACTGGCTGGACCAGTCCTCGGCGGAGGCCCTGCTGTTCGCCGCCCGCCGCCTTGAGACCGAGCGGGTGGCGATCGTCTTCGCCGCGCGGGACCTGCACGCCCCCGAATTCCCCGCGCCCGGCCTGGCGGAGCTGCGACCGTCTCGACTGGACGGTGCGGCCTCGGCGGACCTGCTCGCCCTGTACGCCGCGGACCTCGACCATCACCGGCGCGCCCATGTTCTGCGCGAGGCCGAGGGCAATCCGCTGGCCCTGCTCGAACTCACCACCGCGCAACGCCAGGGCCGGTCGGACTCGCCGTACCCGGCGATCTCGACGACCAGCAAGATCGAGCAGGCCTTCGCCGACCGGATCGGCCGCCTGCCGGAACAGACCAGGACCCTCCTGCTGGTGATCGCGGCCGATGACAGCGGCGATCCGGCCACGGTGTTCAAGGCGGCGGCCCACCTCGGTGCGACCGTCGCCGACCTTGAGCCGGCCGAGCGCCACAGCTTCGTCCACCTGCGCGAGGACCGGCTGGCCTTCCGCCACCCACTGCTCCGCTCCGCCGTCTACCACAGCGCCCCGGTCTCGCGGCGAATCGCCGCACACCGCGCTCTCGCCGCGAGCCTGCATGACGATCGCGCGGCCTGGCACCTGGCCGCGGCGACGACCGAGCCCGACGAGTACGTCGCCGCATCGCTGGAGAGAAGCGCCCAACGGGCGCAGGAACGCGGCAGCCACGCCACGCTGGCCAGGGCCTACGAGCGCGCCGCCGCCCTCAGCCCCGACCCCCGAGACCGGGGCCGCAGACTGTCGGCGGCGGCGTGGGCGGCCCTGGAGGCCGGGCAGGTGGGGCACGCGGGTTCGCTGGCGGAACGGGCGAGCCTCCATCTCACCGAACCGGTCTCGCTGGGCCGCATGGCCGAGGTCCGGGCCATGGTCGCCGACCTTCAGGGAGACCTGCACAGGGCGCACTCGATCCTGTCCGACGCCGCGCGGTCGCTCGTTGAGGTGGCCCCCGACACCGCCGGGCGCATGCTGGTCCAAGCCGCGGGGTCGGCCTGGGTCGCCGGTGATCCGGCGGCGGCCGAGAAGGCGGCCGACCAGGCCAGGACACTTCCCGTGGCACGGCGCGCACGGGCGACGGCCCATCTGGCCTCGACGGACGTGACGCAATGGTCGGCCGCCGTGCGTGAGCTCGACGAGGAGGAAGACGAGGAGGAACCGGAGAGCTCGCTTCGAGCCGCCGTGTGGGCGGCGTGCCTGACCTCCTTCCTGCGCGATGACCAGCGCGCCTTGCGCCGCGCCTTCACCGTCGAGCAGAAGTGCCGTACCCAAGGAGCGATCGGCGTCCTGCCGCACGCTCTGCTGGCACTGGCGAGCAGCCAGTTGAACCTC
Source organism: Streptosporangium sp. NBC_01469 (assembly GCF_036227305.1). Classification (NCBI taxonomy): domain Bacteria; kingdom Bacillati; phylum Actinomycetota; class Actinomycetes; order Streptosporangiales; family Streptosporangiaceae; genus Streptosporangium; species Streptosporangium sp. NBC_01469. The sequence goes on from NZ_CP109465.1 coordinate 5,854,404, forward strand.
GGCAGGCATCATGAGGCACGCGCCGGCGGCCTGGAGGGCATGCGCGTCGCCGAGGACACCGGCCAGCCCAGAATCCGGGCGCACCTGGCGGCGGTGCTGGCACACCTGGCGGCGATCGCCGGAGAGAGGGAACGGCATGCCGAGCTAGCAGCGATCATGGACACGGTGGACCTCCCGGACCTCAGGCGCGAGGCCGCGCGAAATACGATCATGTTGGAGCTCGGCCTCGGCAGGTACGACACGGCCGCCGACCGGCTCGCCGACCACTCCGTCGAACACGAGCTCCCGGGTTCGTGGCTCGCCGACCACGTGGAGGTCGCGGTTCGCGCGGGCCGGCGCGAGACGGCGGACAAGGCGTTCACCCGCTACGTGACATGGGCCGACCACATCAGGCGGCCCGCGATCGACGCGATCGTGTCACGCTGCCGTGCGCTCATGGCCGATGATCGGAGGGCGGAGCCCCACTACCGGCACGCCCTGCGGCTCGGTTCCGCCCCGTTCGAGCACGCCCGCACCCAGCTTCACTACGGCGAGTGGCTGCGCCGCGCGCACCGCCGCGTCGACGCCCGCCCCCACCTCCGTTCCGCCGTGGAGGCCTTCCGGCGGCTCGGCGCCACCCCCTGGGCGGACCGGGCCGACAGCGAACTGCGTGCGACGGGCGAGAGCCGTACGGCCTCCCATCACGAACCGGACCTGCTGGGCCGTCTCACACCGCAGGAACTTCAGGTGGTACGGCTGGCCGCCACGGGCCTCAGCAACAAGGACATCGGCGCCCAGCTGTTCCTCAGCCCCAGGACCGTCGGCTATCACCTCTACAACGCCTATCCCAAGCTGGGTGTGGCCTCCAGGGGCGAGCTGGCCAGGCTCGACCTGGTCGGATAGCCGCGTGCGGGGCCGTCGATCCTGTAGGTGAGCAGGCCGGGGCCGCCCGATGGTGATCGACCGGCCGGGGTCGATGTGCCGCTCGGCCGAGGGACGGCCGCGTCGGCGACTCCGAACAGGTGTCGAAGCGGCTGACGCCGACCCGACACCCCGTTCGACGTCCACGCGGCGCGAGTCCTCGTCCTCATCGAGCCGCGGTGTGGTCTCGGCTCAAGGACTCGACGGGTTCGCGAGGCGGTGCGCCGGGCGAGTGCCCGTCGCCGCCGGTCGCCATCTCGCTGCGGCGGGCGGCCGAGACGGCCAGGGCCGCCGCCAGTGCGGTCACGACGACCGTTACGGCGAGTGCGGTCCACGTGGCCGCGTCGGGGTGGACCAGCGACTGGCCGCGCATCGCCTGCCACGTCGTGATGGCGAACAGCGCGGTGTAGCCCAGGATGACGACCCCGGTCAGCCGGGTGCGCACGCGTTCGCCGCGCAGCCAGCCGACCCGGGCCGCGAGGGTGCGCCGTGTCGCCAGGAAGGAGCCGGCGCGCCAGGGAGCTTGGGACCGCCTCGGGCGCCCGTCCTGTGGTCGGCGCCGGCCACGGCGAGGGGACGAGCCGACGGGCCAGCGGAATCGCTCGAAAACGCTTCGGCGAGGACGTCCAGCACCGCGTGCCCTTCTGCGTCATCCGCGTGCCACACAGATGCGTACGATGTATATAGCGTCATGCGTACGTCGTACCTGAACTACGCAAAATGCCTACGTATTTTGCTTTGAAGAGCTCAGAAAGTGAACTAGTACTTCAAAAATTGGACTAGTACACTCGTCGCAATGCGCGACACCCCTACGAATTGAGGTCCCATGCCGTCGTCAACGCAACGTCCGGATCCGCCCTACCGACGGATCGTCGCGGAGTTCCGTTCCCGGATTCTGACCGGCGACCTGCGGCCAGGCGATCGAATGCCCTCGATCCGGCAGATCGCCCAGCGAAGGGGCGTGGCGGTCGCGACCGCCACGAAGGTGATGGCCGCTCTCCGCGACGAAGGGCTGGTCGAAACGAAGGTCGGCGCCGGCACGGTGGTCAGCGTCCGTGCGGTCCGGGAGCAGCCGGTCGGCCCGACCGCGCCGCCAGGCCCGCGGCGAGCCGACATCCCCAAGCAGGCACTGAACCGCGGGCATGTGCTCCGAACCGCCATCTCGATCGCCGACCTTGAAGGACTCGACGCCTTGTCCATGCGGCGATTGGCGACGGAACTCGACGTCGGTGCGATGTCGCTGTACCGGCACGTGGCGAGCAAGGACGAACTGGTGACGCAGATGGTCGACGAGGTCTTCGCCGAATCGGAGCTGCCCACCCCCGGGCCGGAGGGGTGGCGAGCCAAACTCGAACTGGTCTCCCGCCGACAGTGGGAGCTGGGGCGCCGGCATCTCTGGATGCCCAGGGCCGTCTCCTTCACGCGCCCGTTGCTCGTGCCCAACATGATGGCTCACACCGAGTGGACCCTGCGCGCGCTCGACGGGCTCGGGCTGCCCATGACGACACGAATCCGTGAGGCGCTCACGCTCCACGCGCTGGTCGTCACCACCGCCCTGTCCATGGCCGACGAAGTCGAAGCGGAGCATGAGACCGGAGTGACGCTCACCCGGTGGCGGCTCGCACAGCAGGGCCGGGCGGACGAACTCCTCGGCCGCGGAGGTTTTCCCCTCCTGGCCGAGATTCCCGAGGAAACGGTGTCGGACCTGGACGGACTGTTCGAGTACGGCCTCGCACGCCACCTCGACGGTTTCGCCGCCATGCTGGAGAGAGAATCCCGAACGCGGTCGTGAAGGCCGCCGTTTCCCGGCGTTGAGCACGACCGTCGTTCTTGGTTTCCATCCGCGCGGCCTGCCGGGCCGTGTCAGGCGGCGAGGGCCGCGTGCATCTCCCAGAGGAGGATCTCGGCCGGGTCGGTCGCGGTGACGCGCTGGCCGCCGGTGGCGGTGAGGCGGACGGCGTCGCCCTCGGCGAGGTGCCCGGCCCCCTCCAGGTCGACGGTGCCGCGGGGGACGAACAGGTGCAGGAACGGGGCCTCGGGCAGCTCCACGCTCTGGCCCGGCTGGAGCCTGGCCACGTGCAGCGCGGCGTACCTGTTGTTGATCCGGATGGCGCTGCGGCCCTCGTCCCTGGCCATGCCGGAGGCGACCGGGACCAGGGCGCCGCCGAGCAGCTCGGAGTCGATCTCCAGCTGTTCGTACCCGGGGGTGAGTCCACCCTCGTCGGGAACCACCCACATCTGGACGAAGTGCACCGGGTCGGTGTGCTGCTCCCCCTGGAGCCGCCACGAGTCGTTCTTCTCCGAGTGGAGGATGCCCGTCCCCGCGCTCATCCGCTGGGCCAGTCCCGGATAGATCACCCCGGAGTGCCCCTCGGAGTCCTGGTGGACGAGGGATCCGCGCAGCACCCAGGTGACGATCTCCATGTCCCGGTGGGGGTGGGTGTCGAAGCCGGTGCCGGGCTTGACGATGTCGTCGTTGTTGACGAGCAGTACGCCGTGGTGGGTGTTGGCCGGATCCTGATGGCGGCCGAAGGAGAAGGAGTGCTTCGAGTCCAGCCACTGGATCCTGGTGGCGGGACGCTCGCCGGACCTGCGGATGTCGATGCTCATGTCTGGTGGTCCTCTCGTCTCGGTTTGTTGAAACTTAAACTACAGAACCCTGTGAAATGTTCCTCACATCTCCGGGTTGGGGAGATCTTGCTTACCGACCCCAATATGATGTGTGACGATTTATCACCACGCGGGCCGCGGGTGACCTCGCCTTGACGAGGAGCGGCCTACGCGATCTACCTGGGGGAACACCGTGCTGGGCTTGCTTTCGTGTGCTCCGAGGTCGCTGGATCGATGAGCGCCCCTGCCGACGCCGCGAAAATCGCTCCCTACGACTACGAAAGGTTCAGCAGGCTCGCCGGGCCCGTGACCGAACCGGAACCCGGGGTGCCCTACCGCGTGAGCTACCGCTCCCTGCTGGCCACCGAGCCACACCGGGTGCGGGCGGTGCTGCTGATGGTCGCGGCCCTTCTCGTGGAGTTCACCCTGATGGTCTGGCTGCTGCTGCCCGAGCACTGGACCGTCCGGCCCGACCCCTACGGAACGATCCCGTGGTACCTGCCGGTGGCCGACCGGATCATGCTCGTCGCGATCGCCCTGATCGAGGTCTTCCGGCTGGTCAGCGTGGTCTCCAACGTGCACGCCATGCTGGCGGCCAGGGACCCGGTCCCGGTCGCGCCCGAACCCGGCACCCGGGTGGCCTTCATCACCACCTGCGTACCCGGCAAGGAACCGCTGGAGATGGTCAGGGAGACCCTGGCCGCCGCGCTGAAGATCCGCCACGACGGCGTGTTCGACGTCTGGCTGCTGGACGAGGGCGACGACCCAGACATCCACGAGCTCTGTGACTGGCTGGGCGCCCACCACTTCACCCGCAAGGGCGTGCCCGAGTGGAACCGGCCCAAGGGAAGCTTCCGGGCCAAGACCAAGCACGGCAACTACAACAGCTGGCTGGACGCGCACGGCGACGACTACGACTTCTTCGTCTCGGTCGACACCGACCACGTACCGCTCCCGGAGTTCTGCGAGCGCATGCTCGGCTACTTCCGCGACCCGAGGGTGGCCTTCGTCGTCGGCCCCCAGGTCTACGGCAACTACGACGCCGGGGTCACCAAGGCCGCCGAGAGCCAGCAGTTCCTGTTCCACTCGCTGATCCAGCGCGCGGGCAACCTGTACGGCGCGCCGATGTTCGTCGGCACCAACAACGCCGTGCGCATCCGCGCGCTCAAGCAGATCGGCGGCCTGTACGACTCGATCACCGAGGACATGGCCACCGGCATCGAGTTCCACCGCTCCCGCGACCCGGAGACCGGGCAGCGCTGGATGTCGGTCTACACCCCCGACGTGCTGGCCGTGGGGGAGGGGCCGTCGTCGTGGACCGACTTCTTCACCCAGCAGCTGCGCTGGAGCCGGGGCACCTACGAGACGCTGCTCACCCAGTTCTGGAGGGCCGCGCCGAAGCTCTCGCCCGGACGGTTCTTCAACTACACCCTGATGGTGACCTTCTACCCGATGTCCGCGCTCAACTGGCTGCTGGCCGGGCTCAGCGCCACCCTGTTCATGGCCGTCGGCGGCTCCGGCGTGACCGTGCCGATGGACGTGTGGCTCATGCTGTACGGCGACGCGGCGCTGCTGCAGGTCATGCTCTACACCTGGAACCGGCGGCACAACGTCAGCCCGCACGAGCCGGAGGGCTCCTCGGGGGTGGCCGGGATGGTCATGTCGGCACTGTCGGCGCCCATCTACGTCACCTCGCTGATCGGTGCCGCGTTGCGCAGGCCCAGCAAGTTCGTGGTCACCCCCAAGGGCGACTCGGCCAGCCCCGACCAGATCGCCACGTTCCGCATCCACCTGTGGTGGGCGGCGATCTTCGGCGGCGGCCTGCTGCTCACCGTCTTCTGGACCGGCCACATCCACCTGGTCATGACCCTCTGGGGGATCCTCGCCCTGGTCATCTGCCTGGGACCGCTCACGACCTGGGCCTGGAACCTGCGGGCGGCCAGGGCCGGCCTGCGAGCGGCCGGTGACGAGTCGTGAGCCGCCTGCGCAAGCACCTGGTCGGGGCGGCGGTGGTGACCGCGATCCTCGCGATCAACCTGCCCGCCGTCGCGGGCTTCGCCACCGAGAAGTGGCGCGACTACCGCATCAACGGCGACGACTACAAGGCCACCCACGGCCACTGGACCTTCCTCGACGTCCCCGAGAAATTCAAGGTCAACGCCATCCACGCCGCGCTGCTGCACACCGGCAAGGTGCTCATCGTCGCCGGATCCGGCAACAACGCCGCCAACTTCGACAAGGGCACCTTCAAGACCGTGCTGTGGGACCCGGCGAAACCGGGCGGGCCGGACGAGTTCAAGCTGATCGACACTCCCGTCGACTTCTTCTGCGCGGGACACGTGGTGCTGCCCGACGGCAAGCTCCTCATCGCGGGCGGCACGGGCCGCTTCGAGGTGCTGAAGGCCAAGGTCAAGCGGGCCGCGGGCGCCCTGACCATCAAGAACGAGGATCCCGACGCCAAACCCAGGGAGTTCCACCCCGGCACGCTGCTGACCGCCCCCGGCGGGCAGGTCTACCGCACCACCGCCCACGTCAGCGTGCCGCCCGCGAGGAAGGTCGAGACCGGCGTGCCGGGAAAGGTGCGGATCCGGCCCAGCCAGACCAAGGTCTTCGCCGAGGCCGTCACCGAAGGCGCGGCGGGCCTGCTCACCGCGCCGGCCGGTTCCGTCAAGTACGAGATCCAGGGACTCAAGGGCCGGGAGAAGCGCGACCTGTACGCCATGGGCGGCAGCATGACACTGGATAAGCAGGACTTCCAGGGCATCAGGGACGCCTACGAGTTCGACCCCGTCACCGAGCGCTACGCCAAGGTCCAGGACATGACCGAGGGGCGCTGGTACCCGACCATGACCACCTTGCCCGACGGCAGGGTGATGACCGTCTCGGGACTCGACACCGTGGGGCAGATCACCAGGGACAACGAGATCTACAACCCTCAGACCAAGACCTGGCTGCCCGGCCCCAAGAGGTTCTTCCCGACCTACCCCGCGCTGTTCCTGCTGGAGGACGACACCCTCTTCTTCTCGGGCATGAGCGCCGGGTACGGTCCCGGCCAGCTCTCGCTGCGTCCCCCCGGCATCTGGGACTACCGCCGCGACACCGACCGGCCGGTCAAGACCCCGGGCGGCGTCGGAGGGGTGGCGCCCGACGAGATGGAGGCGTTCACCCCCGTACCCGGGCTGCCCCAGCCAGAGCTGAACGAGACCGGCGCCTCCGTGCTGCTGCCGCCCGCGCAGGACCAGCGGGTCATGGTGATGGGCGGGGGCCCGGTCGGGGAACGCCAGCCGGGCCTGCCCAACGCCACCGCCAGGACCGCCATCGTCGACCTCACCGAGGCCAGCCCGCGCTACGTCAGGGGTCCGGACCTGTCCGACCCGGTGCGCTACCCGAACGCCGTGCTGCTGCCCGACGACAGCGTGCTCTCCTTCAACGGCTCCAGCGACTACCGGGGGCGCGGCGCCAGCGACGTCCTGCGCGCGGAGGTCTACCGCCCGGAGAGCAACAGCTTCCACGAGGCCGCGGCGCCCGCCGTCGGCCGCAACTACCACGCCGAGGGTCTCCTGCTGCCCGACGGCCGGGTGCTCAGCATGGGCTCCGACCCGCTCTTCGGCGACAAGGCGGGCTCGCTGCCCGGTACCTTCGACCAGCGCATCGAGATCTACACGCCGACCTACCTGCACAACGGCGAGAAGGCGCCGGTGTTCACCGGCGGGCGCGAGAGCGTGTTCCTGGGCCGCAGGGCCGGCTTCCAGACCCCCGACGCCGCACGCATCCACCAGGTACGGCTGATGCGCCCGAGCGCCGTCACCCACGTCACCGACGTGGAGCAGCGCTCGATCAAGCTGGACTTCACCCGGGTACCTACCGGGATAATCGCGGAGATCCCCTCCAATCCGGCCCTGGTGCCCCCGGGGTGGTACATGCTGTTCGGGGTCACCGAACGGGGAACGCCGTCCCCGGCTCGCTGGGTCCACATCCGAGGAGAGGGCTGACATGATCCCCGCGGCCCTCTCACGGCGTACGGTGCTCTCTCGGCCCTCCCATTTCCGTTCCCCGGGGCCAGGCCCGGGGCCCCACGCCGGAGGTATTCGATGAACAGGTACGGCCTCGCAGCCGCGCTGGCTCTCGCTCTCGCGACGGCGGCCTGCACCGGCGACCCCGCGCCGCCCGCCGGCTCAGGAAGCACCGCCTCGGGGGACGCGACCCCCGGTCCCGCGGGCGGTTTCTACGTCGACCCCGACGGCGCCGCCGCCCAGGAGGTCCGCAAGCTCGAGGGGGAGGGCAGGACCGAGGAGGCCGCGCTGATCCGCAGGATCGCCGACCGGCCCAACGCGATCTGGATCGGCGACCAGGACCCGAGGGACCGGGTCGCCGGCATCACCACCAAGGCCCGGCAGGCGGGCCGGATCCCGGTCCTGGTGGCGTACCACATCCCCAACCGCGACTGCGGCCAGTTCTCCGCGGGCGGCGCCGCCGGCGCGGAGGAGTACCGCTCCTGGATCGGCCGGTTCGCCGAGGGCATCGGCGACCGGCCCGCGCTGGTCGTCGTCGAGCCCGACGCGCTGGCCCACATCCTGGACAACTGCACCCAGGGCGGCCAGGCGGGTGAGCGCCTCGACCTGCTTCGCGGCGCGGTGGAGACGCTGAAGAGGCAGCCCAACGCGAAGGTCTACGTCGACGCGGGGAACGCCGGCTGGATCAAGAACCCCGGCGAGTGGGCCGAACCCATGCGCAGGGCCGGGGTGCCCCAGGCGGACGGCTTCGCCTTCAACGTCAGCAACTTCTTCACCGTCGAGGAGAGCGTCGCCGTCGCGAAACAGCTCTCGGACGCGGTCGGCGGGGCCCACTACGTCATCGACACCTCCCGCAACGGCAACGGCCCCGTCCGCGACGCGCAGGGCGACGACGCGTGGTGCAACCCCAAGGGCCGCGCGCTCGGCGCGGAGCCGACCGCCGAGACCGGCCACGAGCGGGCGGACGCCTTCCTGTGGATCAAGCGCCCCGGCGAGTCGGACGGCGAGTGCCACCGCGGGGAGCCCCGCGCCGGCGACTGGTTCCCCGAATACGCGCTGGAACTCGCGCGTAACGCGAGATAGCCGCTTATTCGTTATATCTTCGATCTTGCAGGTCAAGATTGCTTCGCAGGAGATTGACCGGAGTTGTCAGTTTTTCAGCGACCCTCTGGGAGCTTTCCTCGATGAACAGATGGAAGACGGTCATCGTCGCACTGGCGGTCACCCTGCCAAGCGGCGTACTGCCGGCCGCCGCGCTTCCCGCCGGTGTGCTGCCCACCGGCGCGTTGCCGGCCGCCGCCGCGCGATCCGCGGCCAACCCGATCGAGAACGCCGAGACCCAGCCGATCCACTCGCGCGCCGACGCGCTCACCGAGACCGTGTTCGTCGAGGTCGCCGGGGTCGACAGTGACGCCGACGGCCGCCCCGACCGGGTCGCCGTCGACATCATGCGTCCCAAGGAGACCGCCTCGGGACTGAAGGTCCCGGTCATCATGGAGGCCAGCCCGTACTACGCGGGCGGCAACGACGTGCCCAACCACGTCGTCGACCTCGACGGCTCCGACCCCGCGGGCATGGAGTACCGGCGCAACAAGTTCAACGACCTGCGCGACGCGATGTTCGGCGTCGACGGCCTCGACGTGAGCCGCGCGGCCGCGCCGCCCTTCCGCGGCTACTACGACAACTACTTCGTGCCGCGCGGCTACGCGGTCGCGCTGGTGGAGAACCTCGGCTCGGGACGGGCGACCGGCTGCCCCACGACCGGCCTGGACAACGAGACCGCGGGCCCCAAGGCCGCGATCGACTGGCTCAACGGCCGCGCCCGGGGCTTCGACGCGGCCGGGAACGAGATCAGGGCCGACTGGTCCACCGGGAACGTCGGCATGATCGGCGTCTCCTACAACGGCACGCTGCCCAACGCCGTCGCCGCGACCGGGGTCAAGGGGCTCAAGGCGATCGTGCCGATCGCGGCCATCTCCTCCTGGTACGACTACTACCGCGCCAACGGCGGCGTGCTGGCCCCCGGCGGCTACCAGGGCGAGGACGCCGACGTGCTCGCCCGCTACGTCCTGACCCGCGAGAACGCCACGCAGACCTGCGGCGCGCTGATGGACCGGATCGAGCAGGACCAGGACCGGGTCACCGGCGACTACTCCGGCTTCTGGGACCGGCGCAACTATCTCAACGACGTGCGCAAGGTCCGCGCCGCCGTCTTCCTGGTGCACGGCCTCAACGACTGGAACGTCAAGACCAAGCAGGCCGTCCAGTGGTGGGACGCCCTCGCGAAGCGGAACGTGCCCCGCAAGATCTGGCTTCACCAGGGCGCGCACTTCAACCCGTTCTCCTTCGCCGGGCGCAACGCCGAGTGGCTGCGCCAGCTCCACCGCTGGTTCGACTTCCACCTGTACGGTCTGCGCAACGGCATCATGGACGAGCCGCAGGCCGACGTGGAGTCGGGCCCGGGACAGTGGGCCCAGCACGCCTCCTGGCCGCTGCCCGGCACCCGTGACGCGCGGCTGCACCTGGCCGCCGGCAAGGACGGCCGCAACGGCACCCTGGGCGCCGACCGCTCCCGGGGCCACACCGTCGAGTCCTTCGTCGACCAGAGCACCCGCACCGCCGAGCGGCTCGCCGAGAACGCCGAGGCCACGGACCCCAACCGCCTGGCCTACCTGTCGGGCCCCCTGACCCGCGACGCGCGCCTGTCGGGCACCCCCGAGGTCTCGGTGCGCGCCGCGTTCAAGGGCGGGCGCTCGCCGTACCTGACGGCGCTGCTCGTCGACTACGGCACCGACGCCCGCGCGTACGGCGACGTCGCCTACGGCGACACCCCGGTCTGCTACGGCCAGGGCGTGCCCGGCGACACCGGCTGCGCCCGGCTGGCCGAGCACGCCACGGTGACCGCCCCCTACAAGATCATCACAAGGGGCTGGCTCGACGTTCGCAACCGCGACTCCGCCTCCAAGACCGAGCTCCTGCGCGAGGACCGCTTCTACGACTTCCGCTTCGAGCTCCAGCCGAACGACTACGTCGTCAAGGCCGGCCACCGGATCGGCGTCGTGCTCCTCTCCACCGACCGCGACTTCACCCTGCGCCTGCCCCCGGGGACCGGCGTCTCGGTCGACCCGGCCTCCAGCTCGGTCACCCTCCCGGTCGTCGGCGGGCACCGCGCCCTCGGCTGACGCCCTCCGGCCTCCCCGGAGAACGCGGCCCCCTCGGAAGGCACGGCCTCCGGCCTCCGCGGGGAACACGAAGCGCGGTCCCGCCGAGAACACGGATCCCCGGCCCTTTCCCGGGCCGGGGACCCGTTGCCTCCGGCCCCCCGGGCGGCAAGGGAGGTCATGAGGGAGAACCCTGGCTTGTCCCTGACATCGGGGCTCCGGCCTGCCGCCGGGCCCGGCGGGGGCCTAGCGTGGAGTACATGGGACGAATTCTTCTGATCGTGGCGGCCGTGGTGATCGGCTTCCTTCTGCTGGGCTCGGTTCTGGGCTTCCTCTTCACGCTCCTCAAGTGGGCTCTGATCATCGGCCTGGTGGGCGTGGTGGTCATGTTCGTGAGCAGGCTCTTCCGCTCCTCGAACGCGCGCGGCTGACCGGCGCCCGGCGAGACCGGACCCGGCCGGACCGGCGTCCGGCCGCCGCCGGTCGCCCCACACGTCGTGCCCGTACCCGTCGCCTGCCCGGCTGAGGTCGACCCGGCGCATCGTGCGCGCCCACAGGTCGGCCACCAGGGGGTTTGGATCCTGGCGGAGCCGGTCAGATCGAGACGCCGCTCGACCGCCCGGGGGTCGAAGAGGCCCTCCGGCTGGTTCGTGAACCTGGCGAAATCACGCACGAGGTCGTCGAACGACACGTCGTTGTAGCTGAAGACGACCTCCCATCGTCTCCGCCGTCTCCGGTCAGTCCCGGGACACGTGCTTCAGCTGGAGGTCGTCGAGCAGGGTCTGGGTCGCGGCGGCCACCGCCTCGACGGCCTGCTCGAAGGCCTCCGCGTTGCGCGTCGACGGGGAGCGGAAGCCCGACACCTTGCGGACGTACTGGAGCGCGGCGGCTCGCACGTCCTCGTCGGTCACATCGCTGGCGTAGGGCTCACGAAGGGTCTTGATACTCCGGCACATGACAGGACGGTACTCCGTCTCGCGGCTCTCCCGGGCCTCCCGCCTTGCCGAAACCGTCCCGAGGGGTGCGTTCCGCCCCGCCGAAGTCGCCCGCCGGAATCACCCGGCGGCATCTGCCCGCCCCGCCCCGGCTCGACCGCCGGGTCGTGTCAAAGCGCGTCGCCGTCCACCGGAGCGTGCCCGCGGCCGGTCCCTCGCCGGGTCGCGTCGAGGCCCCTCGCCGGACCACACCGGCGCTCAGTCGTCGCGGTCGTCGCGCTCGCACTGGAGCGCGTCGGCGCCCAGGACCGCGCCGAGAAGCCCGGGAAAGAGCGCGTCGAGGTCACGCCGGCGCAGCGCGTTCATCTTGGCCGTGCCCCGGTAGACCTGGTTGATCACGCCCGCCTCGCGCAGCACCCGGAAGTGGTGGGTGGTGGTCGACTTGGTGACCACCAGGTCGATCGCCGAGCAGGGGGCACCCTCGTCCTCGTCCAGCCGCGACAGGAAGCGCACGATCTGAACGCGCGTCGGGTCGGACAGCGCGTGCAGCACGCCCTCCAGACGGATCTCCCCGCGCGTGGGGTGCTCCAGAGCCCTGACGGACGCGGTCGACACGATGACTCCCTCCTGTGGGTCGACTCGATTGTACGAAGGTAATCGTAGTTTGACATCTCTCGTAGTACGTGAACTATCGTAGTAGCCGTGAAGCCGGGGCGCCGCCCCCGGAGATCCCTCCCCCAGAAGGAGTACGGCCGTGAGCGCCCTGTTCGAGCCCCTGACGTTGAGGTCCCTCACCATTCCCAACCGGATCTGGATGGCCCCGATGTGCCAGTACTCCGCGGCGGTCGAGGGGCCGGAGCAGGGGGTGCCGACCGACTGGCACCTGTCCCACCTGGCCGCCCGCGCGGTGGGCGGCGCCGGGCTCATCCTGGCCGAGGCCACCGCGGTGACGCCGGAGGGCCGCATCAGCCCGGCCGACCTCGGGCTCTGGAACGACCGCCAGCGGGAGGCGTTCACCCGCGTCACCCGCCTGCTGCGGGAGCACGGCGCCGTGCCCGGCATCCAGCTCGCGCACGCGGGACGCAAGGCCTCCACCCGCCGCACCTGGCAGGGCGGCGGACCCACCGGCCCCGGCGAGCACGGCTGGCAGCCGGTCGGGCCGAGCCCGATCCCCTTCAACGACGGCCACCCCACTCCCGCGGAGCTGAGCGCCGGCGACATCGACCGGATCGTGGGCGACTTCGCCGACGCGGCGCGGCGGGCGCTGGCCGCGGGCTTTCAGGTGGCCGAGATCCACGGCGCGCACGGCTACCTGATCGCCGAGTTCCTGTCGCCCTTCAGTAACCACCGCACCGACGCGTACGGCGGCTCGTACGAGAACCGCACCCGGTTCGCGCTCCGGGTCGTCGACGCGGTGCGCGCGGTCTGGCCGGACGAGCTTCCCCTCCTCTTCCGCATCTCGGCCACCGACTGGCTGGCGGAGAACCCCGCGGACGACCGGGAGGGCTGGAGCGCCGACGACACCGTCCGCTTCGCCAAGGACCTGCTCGCCCACGGCGTCGACCTGCTCGACGCCTCAACCGGCGGCAACGTCGCCGGGGCGCGCATCCCCGCAGGGCCCGGCTACCAGGTGCCGTACGCGGCCAGGGTGAAGGCCGAGACCGACCTGCCGGTGGGAGCGGTCGGTGAGATCACCCGGCCCCGGCAGGCCGAGGAGATCATCGCCTCGGGTCGGGCCGACGCCGTCCTGCTCGGCCGCGAGCTGCTCCGCAACCCGTACTGGCCGAATCTCGCCGCCCGCGAGCTCGGCTCCGCCGGAGCCCGCTGGCCCGAGCAGTATCACCGCGCGGTCTGACCCGGTCGCGGCCGCCACCCGGCGCGTCCCTCCCGCCGGGCGGGGAGGTGACCCGTCCGGATGAGGGGACGCGCGCGGGTGGGGCGGTAGGCGGCGAACCGGTCCGCCAGGGGGGACGCGGGCCGGTCCGCCCGTCAGGGGGACGTCAGGGGGAGTGGTGGTGAGCGGACCGGCCCGCCAGGGGGCGAACCCCCGGGGGTCGAGCGGGCCGGTCCGGGATCATGGGATGGCGCGGCGCAGGGCCACCGCGTCCCGGTGGACCGCGCGGGGAGCCTGGCCGTCGATGAGCAGGCGGCGCATCAGGACCGCGACCTCACCCATGGTCTCCGGGCCGAAACCGCGGCGGGTCACCTCCTGGGTGCCGATCCGCAGGCCCCACGCGGGCTCACCGGGAGGCTGCCCCGGCAGGCGGACGCCGCTGAGATAGACGCCGCCCTCGGCCAGCAGCCGGGCGGCCTCGTCCCCGCCGCCGAACGCGGCGGCGTCCACCGCCACGTGGTGCGAGACGGTCCAGCCCCGGTGGGCGGCGGCCACGGTGAAGCCCTCGCGGTCCAGCGCCGCGGCCAGCGCCCCGGCGTTGGCGAGGCAGCGGTCGGCGTACGCGGAACCGCCCGCGGCGTGCTCGGCGGCGGCGAGGGCCAGCGGCGCCAGGCGTGAGGCGTCGTAGTTGGCGGTCAGGCCCGGGTAGGCGGCCGCCGACACCTGGCGGGCGAGATCCTCGTCGCGGGTCACGACGGCCGCGCCCGGCGGGCCGCCGAAGGAGGTGTAGGTGGACATGGTCACCAGGTGCGCGCCCTCGTCCAGCGGTCGCTGGAACCGGCCGCCCGCGATGAGCCCCGCCACGTGCGAGGCGTCGTAGACCAGCAGGGCCCCCACCTCGTCGCACGCCGCCCGCAGCGCCGCGACGTCGTACGGGAACAGCATCAGGCTCGCGCCGACCATCACCAGCGTGGGCCGGCGCTCGCGCAGGAACGCCGGCAGGGCCTCGTGGTCGACGTCGAGTCGCCCGGTGTCGTAGGGCAGGTCGGCGACCCGCAGGCCGCGGATCCCGGCGACGCCCTGGGCGTGGTGGCTGGCGTGGCCCCCGGCGGCCTCCGGCAGCACCGCGATCGTGTCGCCGGGGCTGGTGAACGCGCTGTAGCAGGCGAGGTTGGCCAGCGTGGCGCTCTGCAGCCGCACCTCGGCGAACTCGCCGCCCATCAGTGCCGCGATCTGGAGCGGGGCGAGCACCTCCAGCACGTCCAGCTCGTCCAGGCCGGTCTGGCACTTGTCACCGGGCCAGCCCATCGACGGGCGGCAGCCCAGGGAGATCTCGTGCGCGGCCCTGGCGCGCTCGCTCATCGTGTTGGTGCCCGCGTACAGCACCACGCCGTCCTCGTCGAGGCGGCCCCGGTGCTCGGCCAGTACCGCGTCGACCAGCCGGGAGACCGCGTCGAGGCCCAGCCCGTCGACCTCGGCCTCAAGCTCGGCCAGGCGCAGCTGTGCCCGCGGCGGCGCCCACGGGGCGACGCGGCTGCGCTCCTCCACGAGGTTCCTTTCACCGGGCGATCGGACGACTCTCACGAGGCGGACTCCCCGACTCTCACAGAGCGGGTCCCCCGAAATGAATAAGTGCGACGCTACGGCCCACACCAGATCGAGTCATCGTTCCGGCGCCGGAGATACTTCCTACATATGTAGGATTGGAACGTGATAGCGGACGATGTTCAGGATCTGCTGGAGTCGCTGGCCGTGGCCGTGGGCCGGGGCATGTCCGTGGACGACCTGGAGGGCCGGGTCGTCGCGCACAGCGCCCACCACGGCGAGGTCGACCCGGTCAGGGCACAGGCCATCCTCTCGCGGTCGGTTCCCGCGGAGGTGGGGGCCTGGCAGGAGGCGCACGGGGTGGCCGCGACCCGCGATCCGGTCCGGGTCCCGAAGAATCCTGAGCTGGGGATGGCGGCCAGACTCTGCGTGCCCCTGCTCCACCAGGACCGCCGCGTCGGCTACCTCTGGATCATCGAGGGGCCGGGACCGCTGAATCCGCAGGAGCAGGACAGGGCCGTGCGCGACGCCGCCGCGATCGCCGCCCTGCTCGACGACGGCGGCAGCTCCCACACCCTGAGCCAGCTGCTCACCGGGGAGATCGGCGTGCGGCGGGCGGCCGGGGTGCTCGGCGAGGGGCCGCTGCGCGTCCTGGCGCTGCGGGGCGACCCGGACGGCCTGCGCGAGGCGGTCGGCGCGGAGCTGGCCAGGATACGCCGCCCACCGGCCTTCACGATCCTGGACCGCCACGCCGTGCTGCTGCTGAACCGCGGCGAGGACGCGGCGGTGCTGGGGGAGCGGCTGGCCGTCAGGACCCGCGCGGGCGCCGGGGTCAGCGCGCCGCACCCGGGGCTGGAGTCGGCCGTAAGGGCGCACGAGGAGGCGCTCGCCGCGGCCAGGGCCGCCGCGGCGGAACCCGCGCTGCGGCCGGTCGCCCGCTGGCCGGACCTGGGCGTCTACCGGCTGCTCACCGAGCCGGTCGCGGGCCAGTCCGGCCCGCTCGACGCGCTGCGCGAGCACCCGGCGCTCCTCACCACCCTGGAGACCTACCTGGACAGCGGGGGAGACGCCCAGGAGACCGCCAGGCTGCTGCACCTGCACCGCACCAGCCTCTATTACCGCCTCACCAGAATCGAGCACCTGGCCGGCCGCAACCTCAAGAACGGAACCCATAGGTTAGAACTCCATCTCGCGCTGAAGCTCGGTCGCTGGAATGCGGTGTAACGGCCGGATAATCCGGGCACAGCATTCCGGTGCCGCAGTTGATCAGCGAGATCATGACCGTCGTCGTCGTGCTCATGCTCATTCCGCTGTCGTTGATCCTGGTGTCCGTGGTCGTTCTCGTCGCGCTGGCCGCGTTGGCTCTGGCGACCTCACGGGAGCAGGATGGGAGGACGACATCCCGGAGGTAGACGGTGCGGCAGCTCAGCGCGGTGGACACGCAGTTCCTGAATTTCGAGACCTCGACGAACGTCGCGAACATCGGGGGACTCGCGATCCTGTCGGGCGGGCTGTCGCGGGGTGACCTGGTGTCGCTGCTGGCCCGCCGGCTCCACCTGGCCGCGCCCTTCCGCATGCGGCTCGCCTTCGTCCCGCTCGGCCTGGACCACCCGTACTGGACCGAGGACTCCAGGATCGACCTCGACTACCACGTGCGCGAGATCGCGCTGCCCAAGCCGGGCAGCGACAAGCAGCTGGGCGAGCAGGTGGCCAGGCTGCACGCCCGCCGCCTCGACCGGCGCCGCCCGCTCTGGGAGATGTACGTGATCCACGGCCTCCGCGGCGACCGTACGGCCCTCTACATGAAGGTCCACCACGCCGCGGTCGACGGCGTCACCGGCGCCGACGTGCTGGCCAGCCTGCTGGACACCTCCCCCGAGCCCGCCGAGGTCGAGACGGCACCCGCGGGCGAGCCGGAGGAGGAGATCGACACGGGGGAGATGATCGTCAGGGGGCTGGCCAGGGCCGTCGTCAACCCGGCCAACACGATACGGTTCCTGATCAACGCCGTCCCGCACCTCGACGAGATCCCGCTGATCTCCCAGGTGCCCGGGGCGGGGCTGGTCTCGCGGCTCACCAGGGACCTGGCCACCTACCTGTCCGGATCCGGGGCCGCCGAGGTGCCCGCCATGCCCCGCATGGCCGTTCCCCGCACCCCCTTCAGCGGCAGGATCAGCGCGCACCGGCGGTTCGCCTACACCACCCTGCCGCTGGAGGACGTCAAGCTGGTCAAGAACGCCTTCGGCGTCACGGTGAACGACGTGGTGATGGCCCTGTGCGCGGGGGCGCTGCGCCAGTGGCTGCTCAAGCACGACGCGCTGCCCGAGCAGCCTCTCATCGCGGGGGTGCCGTTCTCGCTCCGCGTCCCCGGCGACCAGAGCGCGGGAAACCAGGTCAGCATCATGATCACCACCCTGGCGACGCAGGTCGCCGACCCGGTGGAACGGCTGCTGGCGGTACGGGACGCCATGCGGCTGATCAAGGATCGCTCGTCGCTCGCCCCGGCGCGCTGGCTCCAGCAGCTCAGCGACATGATGCCCTCCGCGCTGACCGGCCTGGCCTCCCGCGCGGCCTTCAACCTGTTCGCCGGCAGCGCGGGCCCGATCAACGTGGTGATCTCCAACGTGCCCGGCCCGCAGCTCCCCCTCTACGTGAGCGGCGCCAGGCTTCTCTCGTACCACCCCGTCTCCGTCGTGACCGACGCCAGCGGCGGCCTCAACATCACGGTCTTCTCCTACGACGGCTCACTTGACGTCGGCGTGATCGCCTGCAGGGAGATGGTTCCCGACGTGTGGACCGTCACCGACTATCTCAGGGACGCGCTCTTCGAACTCAAGTTCCTCGTTGAGGAGCAGTGACAGGCCGGGGGCGTCCTCGACGAAGCGCAGGGTCTTCTCCAGGCAGACGATCGAGCCCCGCTCGTGCCTTTTGACGAACCGGATGTCGTCGGCCAGGGCCCGCATGATCAGCAGCCCCCGGCCGTGCTCGGAGGTGGGGGCGGGCGACGTGGCACCCGCGAAGTCGAAGCCGTTGCCGGCGTCCACCACCTTGATCACGCAACGGTCCCTGGACAGCTCGGTGCTGACCATGTAGTCGTCGCTGGGTGTGGCGTGCTGGATGACGTTGGAACACGCCTCCGAGAGCATGAGCTGAATGTCCTCGCGAATCTGCGGCACCACGCCCAGGGCCTGCAGCGAGGAGTCGAGAAGTTGCCTGATCACGGGAACACTCGCAGCGTCACGTGGCAGACGCAACGCGATCGTGGCCTCCACAGTCCCCTCCTTCACAGCCGATGTAGAAGCCTTGCCCTGGGTGACCCGTCCTAACCGGGGATGGGTGATCGTGTCCCTGGAATGTGGCAACACATGGCAAAGTGCTACTTCTACGACATGTCCTCGGGTGTGCGGAGGATTCTCTTCCAGCTCCGCCCTCGGCTCCAGGGCTCGGGCCGGCGACGCCGCCCGGGGCCGGGCATGGAACGTCCGCGGGGCGGGGGTCCGGGACCCCCGCCCCGCTTCGGTGATCGACGGACGCTAGCCGGCGAAGGCGTCCGTCGCGGCCTGGCAGAAGGCCTTGAGGTCGTCGGGCCTGCGGCTGGTGATCAGCGTGTTCGGGCCCGAGGAGCAGATCACGACCTCGTGGTCCTCCCAGGTCGCCCCGGCGTTGCGCAGGTCGGTCCGCAGGCTCGGCCAGGACGTGACCTCGCGGCCGCGTACCACGTCCGCCTCGATCAGTGTCCAGGGCGCGTGGCAGATGGCCGCGACCGGCTTGCCCGCGTCGAAGAACTCCCTCGCGAAGCCGACGGCCGCCGGTACGGTCCGCAGGAAGTCGGGGTTGGCGACGCCGCCGGGCAGCACCAGCCCGTCGAAGTCGGCGGCGGAGACCTCCTCGACCGTCGCGTCCACCGGGAAGGTGTCGGCCCTGTCGAGGTGGTTGAACCCCTGGACCTCGCCTCGCTCGGTGGAGATCAGTTTGGGAGTGCCCCCCGCCTGCTTGACGGCCTTCCACGGCTCGGTGAGCTCGACCTGCTCGATGCCCTCCGGGGCCACGAGGAACGCGATCGTCTTGCCGTTCAGCATGTCGTCCCCTTCGTTGACGTGCGGTTATGTCGTCAAAGGGATGCCATGCCCGGGGTGCCGGGATCTATGCGAGAGCTGTTGATTCCAGGACGGACCTTGCGCCGGCGGAGACCGGCGGCGGTGAGCCGGGTGACGAGCTCGCGCGAGGGCACGGCCTCGGCGCCCAGCGCGACGGCCCGCTCGTAGACGGTCTCGGGAACGTCGTAGTGGTCGCGGTCGAACGCCCGGCGCGGCACGCCGAGCAGCTCCGCGAAGGCGTGCAACTCCCCGGTCGAGCTGTCGCTGACCAGGTGTGACCAGAGCAGGCCGCGCGGACCCGGCCAGTTGGGCGGGTCGATGAGCACGCTCACCGCCGGGAGAGGTCGAGCGCGACCTCCAGGGCGGCGGCCTGGCGCTCCTCGTCGGAGATCTCCTCGCCCCTGAGCATGAACCACGAGGCGTGCAGCGCGAACAGGGCCATCGAGTGCTTCAGCCGGGCGGGCAGGGGGTCTTCCGGCTCGACGAGGAAGGTGAGCAGCTCGAACATCCGCTCGCGGGTCTTCTCCATCGTCGGGTGGTTCTTGAGCGAGGTCTGGTTGCGCTCGAAGAACCGCATGATCTCGTGGTGCCTGCCCCGGTGCAGGTCGTGCGAGTAGCGGCGGATCAGCTCCTCGCGCATCTCGTCGGTGCGCGGCTGGGACCGAGCCCAGACGATCAGCTCCTCGATCGCCTTCACCCGGTTCTCCGCCAGGCTGGCGATGATGTCGTCTTTGGTCTTGAAGTGATAGTAAAGTGCCGCTTTGGTCACGCCGAGGGCCTCCGCGATCTCGCGGAGCGAGGTGGCCTCGTAGCCCTGCTCGGTGAAGAGCTTCAGGGCGATCTCCTGGATGCGTGTCCGCGTGTCGGCGTGTTCCCTCATGGTTCCCTTACCGAGAAATTAACTTGACGGCCGGCAAGTAAGCGGCTTACATTCCAGCATAGCCGACACTAGCCGGTCGGCAAGTAAGTAAGATCGAAAAAACAGGGGGCAAGAAAGTGAAGGAGACCGCGGCCGCGCCGGCGCGGCGTCGCGAGGTCATGGTGGTGCTGCCGGGCCTGATGCTCGCGATGGTCCTGGCCATGCTCGACAACATGATCGTCGGCACCGCGATGCCCCGCATCGTCGGAGAGCTCGGCGGGCTGACGCACCTGTCCTGGGTGGTGACCGCCTACGTGCTCGGCACCACCGTCTCGACCCCCATCTGGGGCAAGATCGGCGACCTGTACGGCAGGAAGAACATCTTCCTCGCCTCCATCGTCATCTTCATGATCGGCTCCGCGCTCTGCGGCATGGCCGGATCCGAGATGCTCGGCGGGCCGTCCGACGGCATGATGCAGCTCATCGCCTTCCGCGCGCTCCAGGGCCTGGGAGCCGGGGGCCTGATGGTCAACGCGATGGCGATCATCGGCGACCTCGTCCCGCCCCGCGAGCGCGGCCAGTACCAGGGCATCATGGCCGCCGTGATGTCACTCGCCATGATCGCGGGCCCGCTCGTCGGCGGCTTCATCACCGACAACCTCGACTGGCGCTGGGCCTTCTACGTGAACCTGCCCATCGGCTTCGTCGCCCTGGCCCTGCTCGCGGTCAAGCTGCAGCTGCCCAAGCTCCGCACCGAGCACCGCATCGACTGGCTGGGCGCGGCCCTGCTCTCGGTCGGCATCACCGCGCTGGTCCTCATCACCACCTGGGGCGGCAACGACTACGCGTGGGGTTCGTGGCAGATCCTCGGCCTGGCGGGGCTCGCCATCGTCACGCTGGCGCTGTTCGTCCTGGTGGAGCGCCGCGTCGCCGAGCCCATCATGCCGCTCAACGTCTTCCGCGACCGCAACTTCAGCCTGATCTCGGGCGTGGGCTTCCTGCTCGGGTTCGCCATGTTCGGCGCGATCAACTTCCTTCCGCTGTTCCAGCAGACCGTCCAGGGGGCCAGCGCCACCAACTCCGGCCTGCTGCTGCTCCCGATGATGGGCGCCGCCATGGTGGTCTCGCTCTTCGTCGGCCGCGCCATCACCCAGACCGGCAAGTACAAGATGTACCCGATCCTCGGTGGCGTGGGCATGGCGATCGCCATGTGGCTGCTCTCCCTGATGGACGTCAACACCCCCGCCTGGCAGACCGGCGTGTTCATCGCGGTGCTCGGCCTCGGCATGGGCTTCCTGATGCAGACCACCATGCTGATCGCCCAGAACAGCGTCGAGCAGAAGGACCTCGGCGTCGCCAGCAGCGCCTCGACCTTCTTCCGCTCCATCGGCGGCTCGTTCGGCGTCTCGCTGTTCGGCGCGATCTTCAACAACCAGCTCACCTCCAACCTGGAGAGCAAGCTGGGCGCCGCGGGCGGGCAGCTCGCTTCCGGAGGCGCCCAGTTCGACCCGGCCGCGCTGCACGAGCTTCCCGCCAACGTGCGGGTCGGCTTCCTGGAGTCACTGGCCGAGTCGATCTCCAGCGTCTTCTGGTGGGCGATCCTGTTCGCCGTCGTGGTGCCGCTGCTGGCGGCCTTCATCAAGGAGATCCCGCTGCGCGGCGGGCCGGAGGCGTCCGAGTCCAAGGAGGAGGACGACCGGACCCCGGTCCCGGTGCTCGACTGACCGGCCGGCCCGGCTCATCGGCCGGTGCCAAGTCCCGGCCCAGCGATCCCCAAGCCGCCCCCGCCACGATGGGGACATGAAGACAACCACCCCCGCCGGATACCTCACCCGGCGCCCGCTGGCCGGCGACGCCCGCGAGATCCACGAGCTGATCTCGCTCTGTGACACCCAGGTGATCGGCAAGGCCGACATGACCCTGGACGACGTCGCCGACCAGCTGAACGACTCCTCCTTCGACGGGGAGTCCGACGGCTGGCTCGTCCACGACGAGAGCGGGCGCCTGGTGGCGTGGGCGTGGGCCTGCCGCAAGGGCGGCAGCGACAACGTCGACGTGGACGTCGTCGTGCACCCCGCCGCACCGGACCTGACCGGCCCGCTCTGGGACACCGTGACCGAGCGGGCCAGGCGGATCACCACCGAGCTCGGCCACGACCGGGCCGTGGTGGACATCGGCCTCTACCGGGAGGACAGCGGCAAGCGCGCCATCGCCGCGTCCCGCGGCTTCGCCGCGGCCACCAGCTTCATCCGGCTCCGCGCCGACCACGAGGGAACGGTGCCCCGGCCCGAGCTCCCCGCCGGGATGACGGTGCACGACGGGCTCACCGAGGAGGTACGCCGCCAGGGCCACGCCGTGCAGCAGGCCGGTTTCGCCGAGCACTTCGGGTTCACCCCGAAGAACTACGACGAGTGGTACGGCGAGCTGGACTCCTCGGTCAACACCGACTGGGCGCAGCTGACGGTGGCCCGCCTCGACGGCGAGCCCGTGGCGATGCTGCTGGGGACCAACGCCTTCCTCGGGGACGAGAACTCCGGCTACGTGCGCCGGCTGGCCGTGCTCCCCGCCTTCAGGGGCCGGGGCCTGGGCCGGCTCATGCTGCGCCTGGCGTTCGCCGACGACGCCCGCCGCGGGCGGGTCGGCACCTATCTCCACGTCGACGCCAACAACAGCACGCCCGCCCTCGACCTCTACCTCTCGGTGGGCATGCGCCAGGTGCTGGCCATCGACGTCTGGCGGCGCACGATCTGACCTCTGCCCCGGCGAGGCGGTCACCCGTCCGGGGTCACCCGGTGCTTGGAGAGGTGGGCCAGCACCGCCTGGTTGGCCTCCCAGCCGTCGGGGAACTTCACCGGCACGCCGAGCTGGACCGGCTCGGAGGACGGGTGGGCGTCCAGGAGTTCGGGAATGCCCGCCCTGGCCACCACGACGCAGGCGTGCCGGTGCCGGGAGGTGAGCACGCACAGCCGCCCCGACTCCAGGTGGAAGGCGGTGGCGTCGCGGCGCCCGGAGAGCGGGTGCAGCACGATCGTCACGTCGTACTCCCGGCCCTGCAGGCGGTTGGCGGTGTCCACCGTGATCTCCGGGGGCACCCCGGCGGCTCTGATCGCGGCGACCTGGTCGCGGTGCGCGGCGCCGATGGCGATCCGGTCGGCCGTGACGGGATGGCTGCCGCGCTCGGAGTGCGCGACCGGGCCCCGCTGGAGCAGCCGTGTCGCCAGGACCGCGGTCGCCGCCACGGCCTCCGCGTCGGTGCGCACCGTGTGGCGGCTCGGCAGCTCGTACAGCGCCCAGCCCGACACGGCCGCCTCCTCAAGTGCCCGGTCGTGGGAGGTGCGCATGCCGTTCACGGTGAACTCCAGCGACCGGTCGTCGGGGCCCGTCCCCGCGCGGAACCCGGTGAACGGGTAGAACGCCTCGGAGACCACCGGCGCCGCCGAGGCGGGCAGCCGCCAGGAGACCGGCAGCCGGTGCACCGGCAGGTCGGGGTTGTGCCGCAGCAGCACCGAGACCGCGCTCTGCACCGGATCCCACGACAGGCCCGCCCAGCGGTCGCCGTCCACGATGGAGAACGGGTCGAGCTGGCCCGGGTCGCCCACGAACAGCGACCGCTCGAACAGTGAGGCGATGCGCAGCAGCTTGTCCGAGCGCATCTGGTACGCCTCGTCGACGATGGCCCAGGGCCAGGTGCGGTCGCCGATCCAGGCCCACTTGTCGGCGGTGGCGATCACCACGGCCGGGTCCCCCAGGTCGGGCAGCTTGCCCGCGACCGAGACGTTGGGGTGGGCGAGGATACGGCCGGGCGTGATGTAGCCGCTCGCCGACAGGCGGCCGATCGGCAGGTCGGGATGCTCGACCGCGAGCCGTTCCACCAGGTCGTCCACCTGCTCGTTGGTCTGGGCGACGATCATCAGCGGCTCGCCGGTCTCCGCGATGTGCCCCGCCGCCCTCACCACCAGCGTGGACTTGCCCGCGCCGGGCGGCGAGTCCACGACCACGCCGCGGTGGCGGGGCAGGTCGGCCAGCACGGCCCCCACCACGGCCGCCGCCTCCTGCTGCGGGGTCATGCCGCACCCCCGTCACGGTCCGCCCCGAGGGGAGCGCACGCGACCGGACGGGACACCCCCCGGCGACGCGAGGTCCGGTGAACACTCACAACCATTCCTCCTGCGCGTCGTCGTCACTGGGCTCGTACTCCTGCGGGGGCCCGCCGTGGGTCCACGGTGTCCGCTCCGGGTCGGGCAGCGCCGCCGACGACTGGAAGTCGTCGGTCAGCGAGGTGTAGGAGACCCGCTCACCGGGCTGGGGCACCGAGCCGGGGGCCGGTGTCCTGCCCCGCCCCATCCCCTTGGTGACCTTGAGGGTGATCTCCCCGTCCGCGATCTCGACGATCTCGGCGGCGTGACCGCGCCGGTCGGGGCTGCCGACCGTGGTGCCGGGGGAGAGCCGCACCGGGTCGCCGGTCTGTACCGTGATCAGGGGGCGGAGCTTGCGCGAGCGGCCCTCGCCCTCGCTGTGCTCGGGGTCGGCGGACGTCACCGTCCCGGCGAAGGCCTCGCCGCTCAGCCGGTACTCGGCCATGAGCAGCGGGTCGTCGTGGGCCCGCTGCACGTCGTAGCTCGCCCGCGCCCGCTCCAGCCCCGCCAGTCGCGCGGCGGCGCCGACCGCCCCGTCCCTGCGCGCCTGAGGCGGCCCGCCCTCGGCGATCCGCTCGACGAACCGGGTGAACGACCCGCGGTCGATCTCCCAGCGGTCCTTCACCCGCGCCCCCTCGGGCAGGGAGCGCAGCAGGTCCACGCTTCGCCACATCAGCCGCCAGGTGGGTTCGAGCTGGGTGCGCAGCGCCTGGCTGATCCGGTCGACGGCGCGGTCGGTCGGCGCCTCCTCGTAGGCGCGTATCGCGGGGCCGAGCACCTCGTTGTCGAAACCGGGGTCGGTGGCGGGACCGGCCGGAGGCCAGAGCAGCGGATCCTCGGCCTCCTCGGCCGCCCGGCGCCCGGACATCCCCGGCGGCGGATCGATCCACCCCAGCAGCGCCGCCAGATTGGCGTCCTCCAGGCCGCTCTGCCCGGTCACCCAGTGCAGGCCCAGCGCCTCGGTGGCCGTGAGCAGCACCGAGGAGCCCGGCTGCCGCGACCGGTCGGTGAAGTAGGTCAGCCATCGGCCGAGCAGCGGCACCGACGGGTGCACCGGGTAGGGGCCCTCGGCCCGGCGGAACCGGGTGGACCGGCCCAGCAGCGCGGCGAACGAGGCCGCGGGCCGGTTCGGCACCAGGATCTGCGGTGCGTCCAGGCACCGCTCGTACGGCTCGCCGCTCTTGCGCTCGACCGTCTCGGTGCTCTTCTCGAACCCCTCGATGTACGGCAGCAGCACCTCGGCCAGCCCGGCGGCGAAGCCGAACCGCAGGTCCCGGTTGCGGGGCTGGGGGACGACGAGCAGCCGGGGATGATTCGGGTCGGTGCCGACCATGGCGGCCAGCGGCGCGGCGGCCTCGCCCGCGAGCTTGAGCGGGATGAGCACCAGCGGCTGGGCGGAGATGTGACAGTGCCGGACCGTGGTGATCCGCTGCGCGACGCCGTCCCTGACGGCCCGCAGCTGCGCCAGCGCCGTCAGCGCGCTCACCTGCCCCCCTCCGTCCGCCTCGCGGGCCCGGCCGGGCCCGGTCCGCCGGTCCTGGTCGCGGTGATCTCTCGTGTGCCCGGTTCGCCGATCCTCGCCGCGGTCGCTCCTCGTGCGCCCGGTTCGCGGGTCCTGGTCGCGGCGGTTTCCGGTGCGGCCGGTCGGCCGGTCCCCGCCGTGGCGGCTCCTCGTGTGCCCGGTCCGCCGGTCCCCGCCGTGGCGGCTCCTCGCGCGGCCGGTCCTCCCGTCCTCACCGCAGCGACTCCTCGCGCAACCGGTTCGCCAGCCGGAGCAGGCGGGCGATCTCCTCCTGGCCCTCGGCCGGTTCGCGGGTGCCCTCGGCCAGGCCGAGCGCCTCGTCCATGCCGGAGACGCCGCCCAGCTGGTCGCGCACCTGGCGCCCGAGCAGGTCGGTGGACCCGCAGACGCGGGCCTCGTGACGGCAGAACATGCACATGTCGCAGGTCGACAGGCAGTCGGGCGCGTAGCGGGCGGGCACCTGGAGCAGCGCCTGGGCCAGCTCCTCCGCCGAGCGGGTCGGCACGCCGTCCTCGCCGGGGGCCAGGTCGAAGGTGAGGTCGCCGGGCAGGCCCTCCAGCAGGTGCTCGACCCTGGTCATCCGGGCGAGCTGGCGGTTGAGGACCGAGAGATGCTTGCGCACGTCGACCAGCGCCGCCGTCGGGCGGTTGGCGAAGTTCTCCGGGCAGACGAGGACCACGTCGTGGGAGACGCGCTCCGGGGCGTGCCCGAGGTCGGCCATGAGCGTGCGCAGCGCCATGACGTAGACCGCCGCCTGCCGCGCCGCCGCCGCGACCTTGTCCGGCTCGGCCTGGTCGTCGATCACGCTGAACGACTTGATCTCGACGATGTGGAAGCGCCCCCCGATCTGGAAGGCCACCACGTCGGGCTCGAGGTACGAGGTGTGCCCGGCGATCTCCAGGCTGAACAGCGGGTGGTCGTAGAACACCGCGGTCCCGTCGTCCTCGCGCGCCGCGCGGTCGATCAGCGCCCGGGTGTGCGAGTGGCGCAGGTGGGAGCCGACGCTCTCCACGTCCTGGTAGCCGACCTGGGCGACCTCCAGGCCGAGCAGCTCGCGCAGGAGCCGCAGCAGCTCGGCGCAGCCGTTCTCCTTCACCAGCGACTCGAACACGTTCCCGCGGGTGATCGCGAACTGGGACTGGCCGAACGGCGCGGGGAAGCCGACGTGCCGGGCCGTGAGGTCCTTGTCGATACCCGCGGCGTCCATCACCGCCCGGCGCGTGCAGCCGGGGTTGGCGGCCAGCGCCGCGATGGCCCGCGCGTCGTGCGGGTGGGACGGCATCGGCCCGCGCAGCTCGTCAAGCCTGTTCAGGAAGGTCCTCTCCCCGAGCTTGTTCATGAGCCGGTCTCCCCGTCCAGCCTGGTCTTCAACAGGCCCCCCTCAAGGTGTTCATCGCGGTGGCGCCGAACAGGCGCTCCACGTCCGGTAGTTGCCTCATCGCCCGCGCCGCCACCTCGGCCCGCTGCGCCGAGTCGGCGGCCAGGTGCACCTCCAGCTCGGCCCGTGCCGCGCGGATCGCGGTCGCCGGGTCGGCCGGGGCGAAGCCCTCGACGGCGCCCGGGATGTTCTGCGCCATCCGCGACAGCAGCCGCACCGCCCCCGCGGGCGGCTCCGCCAGCCGCGTCAGGTGCTCGGCGACGCGCATGGCCGAGGTGAGGAAGTCGACGCGCGGGCTCAGCGGTCCCAGCACCCGCAGCTCGGGGGGCCACGTGCTGTCGGCGAGCAGCCCCCGCGCGGGGGAGAGGCGGTCGGTCAGCGCGGCGCACAGGTAGTACGGCCTGGCGTAGGGGTCGCCGCGGAACGAGCGCTCCTCGTCGCGCCGCAGGCTGGTCAGCTGGGAGCCGCGCAGCTCGCGGGAGAAGAATGCGTCGTTCACCGCCACGATCAGCTTGGCCGACGTCGGCACGCCCATCATGGCCAGTGCCTGGTGCACCTGCTCCCTGATGGGCAGCAGCGAGGTCTCGGGTTCGTGTGGCGGTGCCGGGGCCTCGGAGGTTATCGCCGCGTCCCACGCCTGCTCGGCCCTGCGCAGGTCGCCGCGCAGCGACCGGGCGAGCGAGTTCTCCTTCGCCTTGACCGCCCGTCGCACCTCGGCGCGCAGGTCGGCTATTCGCCGTTCCAGCGCGTCCAGTGAATCACTCACGGCCCGGAGCGTAACAGGAGTTCCACCAGCCTCCCTTGAATTCCAGCGAATTCCAGCATTAAAGCGCGAGCCATGAAATGGCAATAACGGACGAAAGGGGTATTTAATGCGAAACCTATCGCGCGGAAAGCGAGGTCAGCCGACGTGGCCGGTCCCCGCCTCGCGGGGAAACCAGGCCGGGAGCGGGAGGGCGTGCAGCACGTCCAGCCGCGACACCGCGCGGGTCAGGGCGACGTAGAGCACGTTGGGGCCCCGCGCCCCCGCTCCCGCGATCCCCGCCGGTTCGGCCACCACCACGTGGTCGTACTCCAGGCCCTTCGCCGTCGACGCGGGGACAGCGGTGACCCGGGCCCCGCCGCCACCCCCGTCGTCTCCCTCGTCCAGGGTGGCGATCTCGACCCCCGCCGTCCTCAGCGCCGCCACCAGCGTGCCGAGGGTCGCATCGGCGGCGATCACCGCGACCGAGCCGTCATGGCCGAGCGCGTCGCGTACCGCGGTGACCACGGCCGCGGTGAGGTCGGGTGCCCGGCGGACCCGCAGGTGGCCGTCCGTACGGAACGAGCGGGTCCTGGGCACGTCCACGGCCAGCTCCTCCAGCAGGCGGTTGGCGAGCGCGACGACGGCGGCGGGCACCCGGAAACCCGTGGTCAGGGCGATCAGTCCCGCGTCAGGCTTGCCCAGGTGGGCCAGGTGGTCCCGCCAGCCCAGGGCCGCCCACGGCGTGGTGCCCTGCGCCAGGTCGCCGAGCACCGTGATCGAGCCGTGCTCGCTCCTGCGGGCGACGGCGCGGCACTGCATCGGCGAGAGGTCCTGCGCCTCGTCGACGATGACGTGGCCGTACCCCCTCGGGCGCTCCAGCAGCCCCGAGACCTCGTCGAGGAGCACGAGGTCGGCCGCCGACCACCGGGCGCTCTTGAACGAGCGCGGCGGCCTGGCCCACAGGATCGCCGACCGCTCGCCGAGGGTGAGGATCCCGTCCGAGGCCACGGCCAGCGCCGCGGGATCGCCGAGCAACTCCGCCACCACCTCCTCGGGACGGACGGCGGGCCACACCGCGTCGACGTGCCCGGTGACCGCCCTGGCCATCCGGCGCGTCCAGGCGGCGTTCGTCACCTGACCGCGCGCCTCCGCCTGCCGCAGCAGGACGGCCACGGTACGCGACAGCACGCGCTCGCGGCCCACGCCGTACGGGGTCGCCTCCCGCAGGGCGCCGTCCACGATGTCGCGGAACTCCTCCCGCCCCACCCGCCAGCGGTAGGAGCCGTCGGGGACGGCGATCGGGTCCGCGGGAGCCGTCACCCGCTCGTACAGCGCCCGGCGCAGCACCTCCGCCATACGGACGTCGTGCTTGACGGCCGCGGCCTCCTCACCGTCGGCACCTCGGAGCGGCCCCCGCTCCAGCAGTCCCTCCACGGTCGTCTGCTCGACGTCGACCTCGCCCAGAGCCGGGAGCACCGCCGAGATGTAGCCCAGGAACGCCCGGTTGGGGCCGAGGATCAGCACGCCCCCGCGCGCGAGCCGCTGCCGGTGGGTGTAGAGCAGGTAGGCGGCCCGATGCAGTCCCACGGCGGTCTTGCCCGTACCGGGCGCCCCCTGGACGCAGATCGACTCGTCCAGTCCGGCGCGGACCAGCTCGTCCTGCTCGGGCTGGATGGTGGCCACGATGTCGCGCATCGGCCCGACGCGGGGGCGCTCGATCTCGGCGGCCACGATCCGGCTCGCGGTGCCCAGGTCCTGGCCGAGGTCGAGGCGCTCGTCCTCGAAGCCGGTCAGTGCGACCGGTCTCCGAGACCAGCCGAAGCGGCGTCGTACGGACACCCCTCGCGGGTCGCGGGCGCTCGACCGGTAGAACGCCCTGGAGACGGGAGCGCGCCAGTCGATCACCATCGGCTGCCGGCCGGTGCCGCCGGAGATGTGGCGCCGGCCGATGTAGTACCGCTGCCCGCGGTGCTCGCCGGAGTCGGCACCGAAGTCGAGGCGGCCGAAGAACGGCGGGCCGTCCGGTTGCTCGTCCAGCTCCTTGGCGAGGCTCTTCAGGTGGTAGCCCAGCCGCTCCGCGCTGTAGCGGTCGCCCGCCACCCGCTCGCCGATGACGACGTTCAGCCGCGCGCCCTCGATCATCCGGCGCATGGCCGCCTCGCACTCCGCCAGATAGGCCCGCTCGTCGTCGAGTCCCGTCTCGGTCATCGCACATCCCCCTCAAAAAAGCTTAACTCGGTTAAGATATTAACCGAGTTGCGCTTCTGTTAGGTTGGAACGCGTGACAGGACTCCGTGAACGCAAGAGGCAGCAGGTCCACGAGGCGATCTCGGCGGCGGCGATCACGCTCTTCCTGGAGCGCGGGTTCGACGAGGTGCCGGTCGCCGAGGTGGCGGCGGCGGCGGGCATCTCCAAGCCGACCCTGTTCAAATACTTTCCGACCAAGGAGGACCTCGTCCTGCACCGGATC
This sequence comes from Streptosporangium sp. NBC_01469, assembly GCF_036227305.1. NCBI lineage: Bacteria > Bacillati > Actinomycetota > Actinomycetes > Streptosporangiales > Streptosporangiaceae > Streptosporangium > Streptosporangium sp. NBC_01469. Next base: position 5,884,609 of record NZ_CP109465.1, read on the forward strand.
TCCGACCATCAGGGAGAGGCCGCCCGGGTCGTCCGCGAGCGCGGGGCGGGCGAGGCGCCGCTGGCGGCGCTGCACCGGCACTTCCTGGCCGGGCTTGAGCGGCGCGACCCCGTGACGGGGCTCAACGACCATCCCCAGGTGCTCGCCTACCACCGGATGGTCTTCTCCACGCCCAGTCTCGCGGCCCGGGTGTTCCACTACATGGCCGTCGACGAGGGGGCTCTCGCCACCGCGCTCGCCGAGGTCACGGACGAGCTCACCGCGCTGCTCGTCGCCGGTCAGGTCCTCGCCGCGCAGCGGGTGCTGGCCCGGCGGAACTGGCAGGCGCTGGTCGAGGGGGCGACGGCCGAGGAGACCCACCCCTCGGCCGTCGCCGCCGCGGACCGCGCGTTCGCCCTGCTCCCCGAACTCCCCTGAGCGCGACTGAGCGCGACGCGGGGATGGGAGCGGGCGGGGGCGGGACTCCGCCCCCGGAGTACTAGCCTTCGACCTCCGTGCGGTCGGCCGACCACAGGGTGTGGAAGGAACCCTCGCGGTCCACCCGCTCGTAGGTGTGCGCGCCGAAGAAGTCACGCTGGCCCTGGATCAGGGCCGCGGGCAGGCGCTCGGCGCGCAGCCCGTCGTAGTAGGCCAGCGCGGTCGAGAAGCCGGGCGCCGGGATGCCCAGCTCGGCGGCCTTCGCCACCACCCGCCGCCACGAGTCCTGAGCCAGGGTCAGCGCCTCGGCGAAGTAGGGCGCGGCGAGCAGGGTGACCGGCTTGTCCTCCGCCGCGTACGCCTCGCGGATGCGGTCGAGGAAGACGGCGCGGATGATGCAGCCGCCCCGCCAGATCGTGGCCAGCGCGCCGAGGTCGAGGTCCCAGCCGTACTCGGTGCTGCCGACCCTGAGCTGGTCGAACCCCTGGGCGTAGGCGACGATCTTCGAGGCGTACAGCGCCCGCCGCACGTCCTCGGCGAAGTCCTCGCCGACGGCCCCGGCGGGTACGCCCGACGGTCCCGGCAGACCGCGCGCGGCCTTCCGCAGGTCCGCGTGGCCGGACAGGGAGCGGGCGAACACCGCCTCGGCGATGCCGCTCACCGGAACGCCCAGGTCCAGCGCGATCTGCACCGTCCAGCGGCCGGTGCCCTTCTGTTCCGCCCGGTCGGCGATCACGTCGACGAGCGGCTTGCCGGTGGCCGCGTCGACCTGGCGCAGCACCTCGGCGGTGATCTCGATCAGGTACGAGGACAGCTCACCCTCGTTCCACTCCGCGAAGATGTCCGCGAGCTCCGCCGGGGTCCGGCCGAGTCCCTGCCTGATCAGGTCGTAGGCCTCGGCGATGAGCTGCATGTCGGCGTACTCGATGCCGTTGTGCACCATCTTCACGAAGTGCCCGGCGCCGTCGGGGCCGATGTGCGTGCAGCAGGACACGCCGTCCACCTTCGCCGCGATGTCCTCCAGCAGCGGGCCCAGCGCCTGGTACGACTCCTTCGAGCCGCCGGGCATGATGCTCGGCCCGAGCAGCGCGCCCTCCTCGCCGCCGGAAACCCCCGCACCGACGAAGTGGATGCCGCGCTCGCGCAGCGCGGCCTCGCGCCTGCGCGTGTCGAGGAAGTGCGCGTTCCCGCCGTCCACGAGCATGTCGCCCGGCTCCAGCAGGGGGGCGAACTCCTCGATCACCGCGTCGGTCGGCGCACCCGCCTTCACCATGATCAGAATGCGCCGGGGGCGCTCCAGCGCCGCGACGAACTCCTCGGGAGTCTCACAGGGGACAAAGGTTCCCTCGTCCCCGTGTTCCTCGATCAGTGCCTTGGTCCTGTGCTGGGACCTGTTGTGTACCGCTACCGAGTGCCCATGCCTGGCCAGGTTGCGGGCGAGGTTCGCCCCCATGACGGCCAGTCCTGTCACACCGATCTGAGCCTGAGTCATCTCTGACACTCCTTTGTCGTGTCCAAGGATGCCAGTTTGCACCCACCGCCGATCAAAGGTACGAAGAGGGCACCGGCGAAAGGGCGCCGGCGCCGTACGGTTTCGCGAATCGCCGGTCCCCACGGGGTTCCCGCGTCCGGCGGGAGCGGGGACGCGATCGAGCGACCCCGTGCCCGCCCGCCGGCCGGTGCCGGGAGCCCTGAGCGGGGGCGGGGAACCAGCGGGGAATCCCCGGGATCAGCGGCGGAACAGGGTTCCGGGAGCCTCCGAGCCGAGGACCCCGCCCAGGCAGCGATAGGTCCGCGCGCCGCCCTGGAACTGCTCCTTCGAGGGCGGCAGGACCGTGCTCCGCCACCTGGCCCGGCCGATCCCGCGGGCGTCGCCGTACCGGGAGGAGAGCATGATCTGCGCCGAGCACACCTTCTTCACCGTCGGATGCATCTCCAGGGCCGCCAGGTCGTAGGTGAGCGAGTCCCGCGGCAGCGGGGCGATCGCGAACGTCTCCCACGAGTGGGACTCCTCGCAGCCGATCCGCTTTGCCGTGGCGTCGCCCGCGATCGCGACGAGGCCGCCCCAGCACTCGGCCTCCGCCACGCACGCGGCTCCCGCGCCCGCCACCGCCGTGGCGGGGCAGGCGGTCGTGACCGTGGGAACCTCCGGGTTCTCGCGCGCCGCGGACGCGCCCGACTCCGGTGCCGCGCTCCCGCCGCCGCCCTGGAGTGCCCGCTGCCCGGCGGGCGGGGCCTGGTCGCGGTTCTCGATGTACATGAGCCCGACCCCGGCCAGCAGCAGGATCGCGAAGGCCGCGGCTACCGCGACGAAGACCCGCACGTTCGAGGAGGCGGGATGCGCCGGGGTCACCGCGGGAGACTGGGTACCGGAGAGCCCCTTCACGCCCGGCGACGTCAGATGCGACCGCACCGGATCCCCGCCCGGCCCGCCCTGCCCCGGCGGTGTGCCGTACGGCGATACGGGTGCCGACCCCTGCCCCGGCGGTGTGGCGTACGGCGACGCGGGTGCCGCCCCCTGCCCAGACACCGGGGGAGAGGGGGCGGGGCGCGGGGCGAGGGACCGGTGGGCCGGGCCGCTCCCCTCCAGGCGCAGGTCCGTGAGGGCGTCGCGCAGCGCGGCCACCGAGGGGGTACGCCGCGCGGGGTCGGTGGCCATGGCCTCCCTGAGCACGGCGGTCAGCTCCGGAGGCACCCCCGGGATCTCGGGGATCGGCAGGCGATGCAGGGCCATGATGACCGCGATGTTGACCACGCCGCTCTCGGGGAAGCGCGGCGGACGCCCGGAGAGCAGCGCGTACAGCGTGGCGGCGAGGGAGTAGACGTCGCTGGCGGCAGCGGGTTCGGTCAGCTCGAACGCCTCGGGCGGGGCGTAGGCGGGGGTGAGGGACTCCCGGGTCACCGACGCCTCGCTGCCCGAGGACGGCATGGTGGCCAGACCGAAGTCGGAGAGCACCACGTTGCCGTACCGGTTGATCAGGATGTTGGCGGGCTTGATGTCGCGGTGCAGCACTCCGGCGGCGTGCGCGGCCGACAGGGCGTCGGCGATCCGGACGCCGATGTCGGCGACCTCGGCCGGCGGCAGCCGCTTCTCGGCCCGCATCCGGTCCAGCAGCGACCCGCCGGGACACAGCTCCAGGACCATGTACGGCCGGCCGTCGGGCAGGACCCCCGCGTCGTAGACATGGGCGACGTGCGGGTGACCGGAGAGGGCGCCGGCCGAGGTCACCTCACGCATGAAGCGGCGCCGGTCCCGCTCGGAGACCAGCACCCGGTTGTCCACCTTGAGCGCGACCTCACGCTCCACCGCCAGCTGCCTGGCCCGGTAGACGATCCCGAAACCGCCCTGGCCGAGCACCCCGGACACCTCGTATCCCGGTACCGCAAAGGCGCCAGCTCCGGCCACCTGCCACCTCCTGAAGACGAGCGGCAGATTACCGGAGTTTCCAACGCGAACTACGTGCGTATTCCCTTATCCCTGGTCAGGCAAATGGCGTCCGTGACCGGTGAGACGTCTGTCATGTCTGGTCGGGTGGACGGTGCCCGGGATCGGCGGGACGTCTGTCATGTCTGGTCGGGTGGGCGGTGCCCGGGATCGGCGGGGTGTCCGTCGCCGAGCTCCGCCAGGAGCGCGTCCCAGCGGGCGCCGATGACGTCGAGACCGTAGCCGGCGGCCGTCAGCACGGCGTTGCCGCCGAGCTCGCGGCGCAGCTCACGGTCCTCGATCAGCCGGCAGAGCGCCCCGGCGAGCGCCGCGGGCCTCTTCCGAGGAACCAGCAGCCCGTTGTGCTCGTGCGCGACGACCTCCCCGGGGCCGTGCGGGCAGTCGAAGCTCACCACCGGCACACCCTTGCTCATCGCCTCCAGGATCGTCATGCTGAACCCCTCGTAGCGCGAGCTGACGACGTGGATCGACGACCTGGCCAGCTCCAGACCGATCTCCGGCGAACTGCCCATGAGCAGCATCGTGTCCGACAGCCCGGCCTCCTCGATCCTGTCGCGGAGCCTCCGCTCGGCCTCGGGCCTGCCGCGCCCGTAGAGGCGCAGTACCCAGTCCGGATGTGCCTCGGACACCGGCTTCCACGCTTTGACCAGCAGGTCGAAGCCCTTGGCGTACACCATCCTGCCGACGGCGATCACGACCTTCTCGTCCAGTTTCGAGATGTCGCCGGTCAGCGTGGTCACGGCGTTCGGGATGTGCAGCAGCCGCCCCGGGGGCGCCTTCAACACCCTGCGGTAGTGCTCCAGGTCCGTCTGGGTGAGGGTGACGAAGGCGTCCAGCCTGCCGTAGCGCCGTTTGATGAGCCGGACGACCTCCGGGGCGTGCACCTCGAGGGCCACATGCTCCTGGCCGACGGTGATGACACCCGGCGGCGCGAACAGCGCGGTGATCAGGTTGAACCCCGGCCGGGTGGAGATCAGCACGCCGGTGCGCATGGACCGCAGGAAACGGACCATGAGCAGGTCGGTCCGGAGCGAGACCGCCGGGTGGATGTTCTCCTGCCTCGGGATCAGGACACTTGGCAGGCGCGACAGCAGCCGAGCCACCGGACCCCGCCGCCGGGTCCTGTCGTCAAGGAACGACACCCGCACGCCCGGCGGGATGGGGAAGAACGGCTCCTTCGCCGTCCGGACCACGCTGACGATCTCCACGTCGCGCTCGCGCGCCAGGTGACCCGCCAGGTTGAGCACGGTTCTGATCGTGCCGCCCATCCCGTACGCGTGCTGCAGCAGGATGCGGATCGTTCCGATGTCGGGGGCCGGAGCGTGTTGCGCCCGCCTCGCGTTGAGCGCCCGCAGCAGCCGGAACGCCGCGCGCATGGCCTGTCTCCGGACCTTCCCCGACGTCCCCGGCATTCTGAGAGCCCCCCGCCTCTCGCCCCCTGCTCCTCATCTTCCCGGAGCCGCTTTCCCCTAAAGCGCGCACAGAACGACATCCTGATCACTGTCCGGCAAGCTGTTTGTGCTTCCGGTGCTCTTGTTTCTCGCCGCTCGTCATTCGCCGAAGCGGGACAGCCGGCCGTGTACCCGAGCGTGGCGCGGCGCTCAGGGGGTGACGAGGTGGACGGTGTCCAGCGGTGCCGCCCAGGCGAGGCTCTCCCAGGGGCACGGCGCCGCTCCCCGTGCCGTGCCCGTGGGGCGAGGGCATGAACTCCGCGACGGCCTGAGGAGGGGAGCGGGGAAGCGTCTTCCTCGCCAGGCCGAGGGACCAGCCTACGAGCGGCAGCGGCAAGGATCATCACCGCGCAAGCGAGCGGCCTGTCGTCCCCTCCGGGTAATCGGTTTTCCTCTCGCGGGGCGGTTGATTTGACGATGCGGGTCGGGGTTCATAAAGTTCACCAGACCCGAGGGAGACGGCGGTGACGCCGGGGCCTCGGGATCCTCTCTATACGATCTTCATCCTTACGGGATCTTTGTCCCCGAAGGGGTCTGATTCGACATGAATCAGACGATCGAGTAGGTTAGAACGGTTGCCCCGAAAGGGGAAGCTGTAAATTCTGAAACAGGTAAGCCGGATCGGGTCGGTTTGACACGAAAAAGCGGGCCTGAAAGAATAAAGGCACAACGAAAGAACAGAACAGAATAAAAACGAACGCCCCGGAGTTCTGGTCGGCTGGTTGGTCGGGTCAGGGTGATGGTGTACGCGTCCGTTTCTTGAGAACTCAACAGTGTGTTAAAAGCCAGTGCATGAAGCACAACCCCGTCCTACCACTCTTTTCGGGTGGGGGATGGATTCCTTTGGTTGATTACATCCACCATGTGTGGTGGGTGCTTTCAGCTGGGTAAGGACTGTTCAGACATTGTTTGGAGAGTTTGATCCTGGCTCAGGACGAACGCTGGCGGCGTGCTTAACACATGCAAGTCGAGCGGAAAGGCCCTTCGGGGTACTCGAGCGGCGAACGGGTGAGTAACACGTGAGTAACCTGCCCCTGACTCTGGGATAAGCCCGGGAAACTGGGTCTAATACCGGATATGACACATGACGGCATCGTTGGTGTGTGGAAAGTTTTTCGGTTGGGGATGGACTCGCGGCCTATCAGCTTGTTGGTGGGGTAATGGCCTACCAAGGCGACGACGGGTAGCCGGCCTGAGAGGGCGACCGGCCACACTGGGACTGAGACACGGCCCAGACTCCTACGGGAGGCAGCAGTGGGGAATATTGCGCAATGGGCGAAAGCCTGACGCAGCGACGCCGCGTGGGGGATGACGGCCTTCGGGTTGTAAACCTCTTTCAGCAGGGACGAAGTTGACGTGTACCTGCAGAAGAAGCGCCGGCTAACTACGTGCCAGCAGCCGCGGTAATACGTAGGGCGCAAGCGTTGTCCGGAATTATTGGGCGTAAAGAGCTCGTAGGTGGCTTGTCACGTCGGGTGTGAAAGCTTGGGGCTTAACTCCAGGTCTGCATTCGATACGGGCTGGCTAGAGGTAGGTAGGGGAGAACGGAATTCCTGGTGTAGCGGTGAAATGCGCAGATATCAGGAGGAACACCGGTGGCGAAGGCGGTTCTCTGGGCCTTACCTGACGCTGAGGAGCGAAAGCGTGGGGAGCGAACAGGATTAGATACCCTGGTAGTCCACGCTGTAAACGTTGGGCGCTAGGTGTGGGGACCTTCCACGGTTTCCGCGCCGTAGCTAACGCATTAAGCGCCCCGCCTGGGGAGTACGGCCGCAAGGCTAAAACTCAAAGGAATTGACGGGGGCCCGCACAAGCGGCGGAGCATGTTGCTTAATTCGACGCAACGCGAAGAACCTTACCAAGGCTTGACATCGCCCGGAAACACTCAGAGATGGGTGCCTCTTCGGACTGGGTGACAGGTGGTGCATGGCTGTCGTCAGCTCGTGTCGTGAGATGTTGGGTTAAGTCCCGCAACGAGCGCAACCCTTGTTCAATGTTGCCAGCACGCTCCTTCGGGGGTGGTGGGGACTCATTGGAGACTGCCGGGGTCAACTCGGAGGAAGGTGGGGATGACGTCAAGTCATCATGCCCCTTATGTCTTGGGCTGCAAACATGCTACAATGGCCGGTACAGAGGGTTGCGATACCGCAAGGTGGAGCGAATCCCTAAAAGCCGGTCTCAGTTCGGATTGGGGTCTGCAACTCGACCCCATGAAGTCGGAGTCGCTAGTAATCGCAGATCAGCAACGCTGCGGTGAATACGTTCCCGGGCCTTGTACACACCGCCCGTCACGTCACGAAAGTCGGCAACACCCGAAGCCCGTGGCCCAACCAGCTTGTCTGGGGGGAGCGGTCGAAGGTGGGGCTGGCGATTGGGACGAAGTCGTAACAAGGTAGCCGTACCGGAAGGTGCGGCTGGATCACCTCCTTTCTAAGGAGCACCGGCTTCCATGGCGCAAGCTGTGGGGGTCTACGCCGTGTTCGTGAGCGAACGTCTCACGCTCGGCACGCTCATTAGTGGAGCACTGGCTACTCGGATCGGCTTGGTCGCTGGCCGGCTAGTACCGCCCTCTTCGGAGGGAGTGGGAACGACGGTTTCAGGGGTTGGGCTGGTTCGAACACACTGTTGGGTCCTGAGGAAACGGACCATGTTCGGGGCTGCTGCCGGTTGGTGGTGGCCCTGGTGCCTGCCCCGGGTTCGGGGTGGGTGTCTGTTTTGCCTCGTGCGGGGCCGACCTCCTGTCAGACCAGTTCACAGCTGCGCATGTTTTGTGTGTGGTGGTGGGTGTTGGTGGCGGGTGTGGTTTGGTCGCTGTTTGTTGTTTGAGATTTGCATAGTGGACGCGAGCATCTTTGTGGCCAAGTTTTTTAGGGCACACGGTGGATGCCTTGGCATCAGGAGCCGATGAAGGACGTGGGAGGCTGCGTTAAGCCCCGGGGAGTCGCCAACCAGACTTTGATCCGGGGATGTCCGAATGGGGAAACCTAGCACCAGTCATGTGGTGTTGCCTCCGCCTGAATGTATAGGGCGGTTGGTGGTAACGCGGGGAAGTGAAACATCTCAGTACCCGTAGGAAGAGAAAACAAATAGTGATTCCGTGAGTAGTGGTGAGCGAAAGCGGATCAGGCTAAACCGTAGGCGTGTGATAGCCGGCAGGCGTTGCGTTTGCGGGGTTGTGGGACCCTCTGGGAGGAACTGCCGTTTCTCCAGACAGTTAGAAATCCTTCCGATAGTCGAAGCTTCTGGGAAGTTGCGCCGTAGACCGTGAGAGTCGGGTAGGCGAAATTGGTTGGACTGTTTGAGGGGATCCCAAGTAGCACGGGGCCCGAGAAATCCTGTGTGAATCTGCCAGGACCACCTGGTAAGCCTAAATACTCCCTGATGACCGATAGTGAACAAGTACCGTGAGGGAAAGGTGAAAAGCGCCCCGGTGAGGGGTCGTGAAATAGTACCTGAAACCGTGTGCCTACAAGCCGTAGGAGCGTAAACGAGGTTCGCCTTGTTTGTGATGTGACTGCGTGCCTTTTGAAGAATGAGCCTGCGAGTTATGGTGTGTGGCGAGGTTAACCCGTGTGGGGGAGCCGTAGCGAAAGCGAGTCTGAATAGGGCGTTTGAGTCGCATGCTGTAGACCCGAAGCGGAGTGATCTAGGCATGGGCAGGTTGAAGCGCGGGTAAGACCGCGTGGAGGACCGAACCCACCAGGGTTGAAAACCTGGGGGATGACCTGTGTTTAGGGGTGAAAGGCCAATCAAACTCCGTGATAGCTGGTTCTCCCCGAAATGCATTTAGGTGCAGCGTTACGTGTTTCTTGCCGGAGGTAGAGCACTGGATGGCTAATGGGCCCGACAAGGTTACTGACGTCAGCCAAACTCCGAATGCCGGTAAGTGAGAGCGTAGCAGTGAGACTGCGGGGGATAAGCTCCGTAGTCGAGAGGGAAACAGCCCAGACCACCGACTAAGGCCCCTAAGCGTGTGCTAAGTGGGAAAGGATGTGGAGTCGCAGTGACAACCAGGAGGTTGGCTTAGAAGCAGCCACCCTTGAAAGAGTGCGTAATAGCTCACTGGTCAAGTGATTCTGCGCCGACAATGTAGCGGGGCTCAAGTACACCGCCGAAGTCGTGGCATTCACACATGTACCGAGCCTTTGTGGTTTAGGTGTGTGGATGGGTAGGGGAGCGTCGTGCGGCCGGGGAAGCAGCGGAGTGATCCAGCTGTGGAGGCTGTGCGAGTGAGAATGCAGGCATGAGTAGCGAATCAGAAGTGAGAAACTTCTGCGCCGGATGACCAAGGGTTCCTGGGGCAGGCTAATCCGCCCAGGGTAAGTCGGGACCTAAGGCGAGGCCGACAGGCGTAGTCGATGGACAACGGGTTGATATTCCCGTACCCGCTACGATGCGCCAATACTGAATCCAGTGATACTAAGGGTCCTTAACCCCCTTGAGCCTTCGGGCTTGGGGTGAGGGTGAACGCCTGGCCTGAACTGGTAGTAGGTAAGCGATGGGGTGACGCAGGAAGGTAGCCCAGCCCAGGCGATGGTAGTCCTGGGGTAAGCATGTAGGGAAAGAGGTAGGCAAATCCGCCTCTTATGTATCCTGAGATGTGATGCCGAGCCGATTGTGGCGAAGTGGGTGATCCTATGCTGCCGAGAAAAGCCTCTAGTGAGTGTCGTGGCGGCCCGTACCCTAAACCGACTCAGGTGGTCAGGTAGAGAATACTAAGGCGATCGGGTGAACTGTGGTTAAGGAACTCGGCAAATTGCCCCCGTAACTTCGGGAGAAGGGGGGCCTTCGCTGGTGATGAGCTTCGCGCTCTGAGCTGGTGGGGGTCGCAGAGGCCAGGGGGAAGCGACTGTTTACTAAAAACACAGGTCCGTGCGAAGTCGTAAGACGATGTATACGGACTGACGCCTGCCCGGTGCTGGAACGTTAAGGGGACCGGTTAGTGCACTTTGGTGTGCGAAGCTGAGAACTTAAGCGCCAGTAAACGGCGGTGGTAACTATAACCATCCTAAGGTAGCGAAATTCCTTGTCGGGTAAGTTCCGACCTGCACGAATGGCGTAACGACTTCCCCGCTGTCTCAACCGCAGACCCGGCGAAATTGCACTACGAGTAAAGATGCTCGTTACGCGCAGCAGGACGGAAAGACCCCGGGACCTTCACTATAGCTTGACATTGGCGTTTGGAACGTCTTGTGTAGGATAGGTGGGAGACGGTGAAGCTATCACGCTAGTGGTGGTGGAGTCATTGGTGAAATACCACTCTGGTCGTTTTGAACGTCTAACTTCGGTCCGTGATCCGGATCAGGGACAGTGTCTGGTGGGTAGTTTAACTGGGGCGGTTGCCTCCTAAAGAGTAACGGAGGCGCCCAAAGGTTCCCTCAGCCTGGTTGGCAATCAGGTGTCGAGTGTAAGTGCACAAGGGAGCTTGACTGTGAGACCGACGGGTCGAGCAGGAGCGAAAGCTGGGACTAGTGATCCGGCGGTGGCATGTGGAAGCGCCGTCGCTCAACGGCTAAAAGGTACCCCGGGGATAACAGGCTGATCTTCCCCAAGAGTCCATATCGACGGGATGGTTTGGCACCTCGATGTCGGCTCGTCGCATCCTGGGGCTGGAGTAGGTCCCAAGGGTTGGGCTGTTCGCCCATTAAAGCGGTACGCGAGCTGGGTTTAGAACGTCGCGAGACAGTTCGGTCCCTATCCGCTGCGCGCGCAGGAGACTTGAAAGGAGCTGTCCCTAGTACGAGAGGACCGGGACGGACGAACCTCTGGTGTGCCAGTTGTTCCGCCAGGAGCACGGCTGGTTGGCTACGTTCGGAAGGGATAACCGCTGAAAGCATCTAAGCGGGAAGCTCGCCTTGAGATGAGGTCTCCCACCATGAGAGTGGGTAAGGCTCCCGGTAGACGACCGGGTTGATAGGCTGGAAGTGGAAGCGCAGTAATGTGTGGAGCTGACCAGTACTAATAGGCCGAGGACTTGACCACAAAGCAACATGCTTGCATGTCTTGCTCGCGTCCACTACGCAATTCTGAGACAACAAACATTGGTTTGTGTGTTTCATAGGGTTACGGCGGTTATGGCGAAGGGGAAACACCCGGTTACATTCCGAACCCGGAAGTTAAGCTCTTCAGCGCCGATGGTACTGCACCGGGGACGGTGTGGGAGAGTAGGTCACCGCCGGACAATCGTTTCACGTAGGCCCCCACCTTTGGTGGGGGCCTTTGTGCTTTCCAGGGTCCGGGGCCCTGGGGTTGGATTTCCGGGAGGGATTCCACCCAGCCGTCGGACGGTTCACCGGCACATGAGCCTTCCCGCCGCCGCGATCGCCTGTCCCGCCGCCGGGGAGTTGAGCTGGATCACCACCTGGCGCCGGCCGTCCTCGCTGCTCATGGCGATCCCCGAGTATCCGTAGACCATCCCGGAGTGGTTCCACACCCGGGTGCCGCACGGCAGCCTGTCGGCGAAGACGCCCAGGCCGCCCGCGCGCTTCAGCGCGGCCCCCTCGGGCAGTCGCTTCAGGGCTGGCCTCCTGGCGGGATCGCCGGACACGACCCGCTTCCCGCCGAACAGTGCCTCGTAGAAGGCGCCCACGTCCCCCGCGGTCGACACCAGCCCGCCCGCGGACCAGAAGATCGAGGAGTTCACGACCGTCGCTCCGGGGCCGTCGCCCTGTCTGCCCGTGGCGAGCCCGGGTGGCCGTAGATCTAGCGGCAGTTCGGTGTCGCGCAGCTTCAGGGGCTCGGTGACGCGCTCGTGGAGCACCTCGGCGTAGCTCTGGCCGGTGACCTTCTCGATGATGAGGCCGAGAAGGATGAAGTTGCCGTTGGAGTATCGGTTCACCCCGCTCCTGCCGGGTCTGCCGCCGTAGCCGAGCAGCTCCCGCGGTGGCCAGTCGCGCGTGTGCATGCCGCCGTCGACGACGGCGTCCGTGAAGCGGGAGTCGGTGAGATAGTCCGGTATCCCGCTGGTGTGGGTGAGCAGTTGCTCCACGGTCACCCGGCCGGCACCGGGAAGGACGCCGGGAAGCAGCTCGCCGAGCGTGTCGCGGAGCGCCAGCCGCCGTTCGCGCACCAGCTGGAGCGCGATGGTCGCGGTGAACGTCTTGGTGATGCTCGCGATCCGGAAGCGGTGGTCGACCCGCATCGGAGTGCGCGTGGCGGGGTCGGCGAACCCGGAGGCGGCCTCCTGGACCCTTCCGTCGTCGCGGACGTGCACGACGGCTCCCGGAGATCCGGCCGCCACCACCAGGTCGTCCGTGATCGTCTGGAGGGCGGAGGCCGATCCGGGCGGTTCCGGTGTCGAGGGGGTACGTGGCCGTTCGGAGGACGCGGGTGCGGGGCTTGTCCATGAAGGGGAGGCGGCGTCGGAGATCGGGGCGCAGGCGGTCAGCGTGATCACCAGCGAGACGGCTCCGAGTCCGGTCGCGCGCATCCGGCGGTTCCCTTCTCGTTCCGCGTGGTCCTCGCCGGGGTCATCGGTTCTCCTCAAAGGCGGAACGAACGCGGAACCCCCCGCCTTCGGACGGGAAGGATGTCAGGACGCTACAGCCATCGAGGCGAACGGGAAAGCCCGCCCGATGGAGATCCGGCGCCCGGCACGCCTCCCACCGCTCGGTCTCGCTCGCGACCCGCCGCTTCTGTCGATTATGAGCGAAAGTTTCAGGTTTCTCAACCAAAGTGCCCGCCGGATGGGCTCGGTGACCGTTCGTGGCGAGACGGCTCGCGGGTTGATCGGCGAGTCGCAGGTCCGGCCGGGTGGAGGTGTCGCGGAGGGTCGTCTGGCGGAGTTATCTGCTCATATCGTTACAAACCAAGTCTATTGCGACATTCTCCGAACGGCCACCCCGGCTCATCAGGGAAGATCCCCCGTTCGGGGGTGCGGCGGAGCCCGGTGGGCGGGGGTGTGCGCCAGGGTGACTTCGGTCGTTGACCGTAGAAAGTTCAAGTGATCATGACAAAAGTTCTTCCAAAAAGGGCAGAAGCCGCGTAACTTCCACGCCAAGTTCTCTGCACAACATCAAGAGGGCGAAGTGAGTCGGCCGGCGGGTTCGCGGGCGGATCTCCTCGAAGAGGTGACCCGCCGGGCAGGACCGCCGACCTGCGGCGGAAAGGAGTCGGCGGTCACTCGGCTGAGGCGCCGGGAACCACGGGCTCCATCCACCCACACGAAGGTAGGAAACCATGAGTGCACACGAAGAAGAGATCGACGAGGTCGCGGGCGCGCTGCGCCGCAGGTTCGGCCTGAACCGCCGTCAGTTCCTCGCCGCCACGACGGGAGTCACCGCGGTGGCCGCCGTGTCGGCGGTGGGCTCGCTCGCGTCGCCCGCGTACGCGTCCCCCGGCGGTGACCAGGAGCGCGGTCAGGGCCACGGCCACCGGGACCCGCTGGTGCCCGAGGTCAAGCGGGGCATCATCCTCTACACCGTCCGTGACGTGATCTCCCGCGACCCGGCGACGAACCTGCCGGCCGGCTTCCGGCGCGTGTTCGAGGAGCTCTCGCGGATCGGCTACAAGCAGGTGGAGTTCGCCGGCTACGGCCAGCACGCGAACGCCGAGGGCGGCGCGAACCTGGAGACCGTCGAGGGCGCCAGGCTGCTGCGCCGGTGGCTCGACGACAACGGGCTCAAGGCCCAGGGCAACCACGGCTTCATCCCCGGCTCCTGGCCGCTCACCCAGGCCGACCTCGACCGCTTCAAGCTGACCCTGGAGATCGCCAACATCCTCGGCATGGAGCACGTGGGTACCGGCGGCGACCCGACCAACAGCGCCTACAAGGCGGACTGGGACCTCGCCGCCCAGAAGTGGAACGGCCTCGGGTCGATCGCCTCGGCCGCCGGTCTCAAGCTGTACACGCACAACCACGACGCGGCGTACGGCTTCCTCCTCGACGAGGGCCCGCTCGACGAACTGGGCCGGCCCACCCGCTCCTCGGGCGTCCGGAAGCTGGAGTACTTCCTGCGGATCACCAACCGCAGGCACGTCTATCTCGAGATGGACATCTTCTGGGCGCACGTGGCGCAGTACAAGCACCGCTCGTACGTCGCGCGCAACGGCTCCACCAGGACCGACATCTTCGACCCCCTGAAGCTCGTACGGCAGAACGAGAAGCGGTTCCCGCTGTTCCACGCCAAGGACGGGAAGTCCAACACGGCCACCGGCAACGGCTACGACATGGTGCCGTTCGGCACCGGTGACATCGACTACGGCGCCTTCTTCTCCAAGCTGGACATCGCCAGGCGCCACAACCCCATGTACGAGCAGGACAACGCCCCCGGAGGGGCCGCGGAGCCGGGCCGCTCGCTCCAGTACGCCGACCTCAGCTACAAGAACCTGGCAGCCCTGCGCCGTCGCCGCTGAGAGCCGGGCGAACGGCCGGACACATCTCGAAGAAACACCCGAGGATCGAAGAAACACCCGAGGAAGGATCCGCGGAGAAGGATCCGACGGGTTCGGCGGACCGCCACGTGATCGAAGCCGTTGCCGCGGCACGCGTGGCGGCCCGCCATGTCCTGACACCCCCCTGAAGAAGAGGCTCAGGAAGTTGAAGCGTACCCGCGCCATGTTCGGCGGCGCACTGGCCGCCCTGTTGTTCCCCCTGGCTGTGCCCGGCGCCGCGCCCGCACAGACCCACGTCGCCGTCCAGGACGGGCCCACGGACTGGTCGAACTACGAGAAGATCACACTGACCAAGAACGTCGGCGAGCCGATCGATCTGGCTGTCCTGCCCGACAAGAGGGTCCTGCACACCGCCCGCAACGGTGACATCCGCCTGACCGACGGAGCCACCGGCGTCACCAAGGTCATCAACACGATCCCCGTCTACGCGAACTCCGAGGACGGCCTCCAGACGATCGCGATCGACCCCGAGTTCGCCGAGAACAAGTGGGTCTACGTCTACTACGCGCCGAAGACGATGACGGCGCCGTATCCGGAGACGACCCCCACCGGGTCGGCGCCCAACTCGCTGCCCGCGGGCGCGGACGAGTCGTACTGGAACCAGTGGAAGGGCTACAACCAGCTGTCGCGGTTCAAGTGGACCGGTGACGCGCTGGACCTCTCCACCGAGCAGGTCATCATCAAGGTCGAGGCGCAGCGCGGGCAGTGCTGCCACGTCGCGGGCGACGTGGACTGGGACGCCGAGGGCAACCTCTACCTCGTCACCGGTGACAACACCCCGGCGGGTACGCCCGGGGCCAACGGCATGGCGCCCAACAACGACGCCCCCGGGATGAACCCCGGGCTCGACGCGCGGCGCGGCGCGGGCAACAGTAACGACCTGCGCGGCAAGATCCTGCGGATCACGGTGAAGGAGGACGGCTCCTACACCGTCCCGGCCGGCAACCTGTTCCCGCCGGGAACGGCCAAGACGCGTCCTGAGATCTTCGTGACGGGTGTGCGGAACGCCTTCAGGATCGACGTCGACGACGTGACCGGCACGGTCTCCTGGGGCGACTACGGCCCCGACGCCGGGGCGGCCGACCCCGCCCGCGGGCCCCTGGGCTACGTCGAGTGGAACGTCACCCCCATCGACAGGCCGATGAACAGCGGCTGGCCCTACTGCACCGGGAACAACTTCAACTACAACGACTGGAACTTCGCGACCTCGACGCCGCGCGAGTGGTTCGACTGCGCGGGAGGGCCGACGAACACCTCCCGCTGGAACACCGGCCTGGCCACGCTGCCGGCCGCGACCCCGGCGGATCTCTACTACGGCGACAACAACACCCACCAGCCCGCGGAGTGGGCCGGGCTCACCGACTTCGAGCCGGCGGGCGGCCAGGGACCGATGGGCGGCCCCGTCTACCACTACGACGCGGCGAACCCGTCGACGACGAAGTTCCCGGCGTACTGGGACAGGAAGTTCTTCTACGGCGAGTTCTCCCAGGACTACCTCGCGGCGTTCACCGTGACCGCGCCCGACGGGCCGGTGACCAAGCTCGAACACTTCCTGCCCAACGGCGCGCTGACCACGGCGGCGATGCCGATCACCGACAGCCCGATGGACATGGAGTTCGGCCCCGACGGGTCGCTGTACGTGCTCGACTACGGTGACGGCTTCTTCCGCGCCAACCCCGACGCGGGCCTCTACCGCATCGACTACGCCGAGGGGAACAAGACACCGCAGGCGAAGATCGTCGCCAAGCCGACGTCGGGCAGCTCCGCGCCGCTGACCGTCGCGTTCAGCGCGGAGACGTCCACCGACGCCGAGCCGGGCGCGCTGCGCCACGAGTGGGACTTCGACGGCAACGGGACCTTCGACGCCACCGGCGTGACGGTCTCGCACACCTACCCCGCGCTCGGGCAGTACGCCGCCAGGCTCCGCGTGACCGACGCGCAGGGCAAGTTCGGGCTCACCTCCACCGAGATCACCGTGGGCAACACCGCGCCCGAGGTGACCATCCAGACGCCGGGCAACGGCGCCTTCTTCAACTGGGGCGACGCGGTGCCGTTCCAGATCAGGGTCTCCGACAGGGAGGACGGCGACACCCCGGTGTGCGGCCGGGTGCAGTGGACCTTCGGTCTCGGCCACGACGCGCACGCGCATCCGGAGACCCTCGGTTCGGGCTGCTCGGGCGCGTGGCCGACACCGGCCGACGCCCCCGAGCACGGCGAGACCGAGAACATCTTCGGCGTCGTCGTCGTGAGCTACCGGGACAACGGCGCCGGTGACATCCCCGGGGCGCTCGGCGACGCCACGCTCATCCTCAACCCCAAGGAACTGCAGGCCGAGCACGCGGACGCGAGCAGCGGCGTCACCAGGGTGGAGGACGAGAGCGCGTCCGGCCTGGCGAAGATCACGTCGTTCGACGCCGGTGACTGGATCGCGTACGACCCGGTGAACTTCGCCGGTGTCACCGGCGTGAGGACCCGCGCCTCCGGGGCGGGAACGCTGTCCCTGCGATGGGGCTCGGAGACGGCGGATCCGTTCGCCACCGTCACCGTGCCCGCCGGATCGGGCTGGCAGAGCGTGGACACCGCGCTCACCGGTGCCCCGACCGGCAGCGGCAGGCTCTACGTCACCTCGACCGGCGGCGTGGAGGTCGACGGGTTCACCTTCCAGGGCGACGGGGTCTCCGACGAGACGCCCCCGACCGTGTCGGCCACGCTCGCCCCGGCCCAGCCGGGCGGGGAGAACGGCTGGTACACCGGCAACGTCACGCTGACGGTCACCGCGACCGACAACGGCACGGTGGCGAGCCGGCAGTACTCGCTCGACGGCGGTACGACGTGGCTGAACGCCAACAATCCGGTCACCCTGACCGCCGACGGGACGGCCATCGTGCGCTACCGGGCGACCGACAACGCGGGCAACGTCTCGCAGGTCGGCACCGTCACGGCGAAGATCGACAAGACCGCCCCGGTCCTGTCCGTGAGCGGGGTGCAGCCCGGTAAGTACGGCGACTCCGCGTCCGTCACGCCCGTCTTCTCGGCGGCCGACGCGGCGTCGGGGACGGCGAGCGTGACGGCGGCCATCGGCGACCTGCAGGTGGTCTCCGGCAAGCCGCTCGCCCTGTCACAGCTGGCGCTCGGCGCGCACACGCTGACCGTCACCGCGAAGGACAGGGCGGGTCACGTCACGAAACAGGCCGTCGCGTTCGAGGTGACGACCTCCTTCGCCGACGTGCGGAAGCTCCTCGACCGCTTCAAGGCGGAGGGTTCGGTGCGGGGAGTCCTGCTCGGTGTCCAGCTCGACCAGGCCGGGAAGCACGCGCAGGCGGGAAGGACGAAGGCCGCGATCGTGTCGCTGGAGGTCTTCGTGACACTCGCCCGCCTCAAGCTCTGGGTGCCCGACACGAAGGCGCGTGACGTGCTCGTCCGGGACGGGAAGGCGCTGATCGCGCAGCTGCGCGCCCCGGCCGGCGGCTGACACGGGCGCGGGGGGAGGGCCCGACCGGCTCTCCCCCCGCGTTCGGTGTGGAGGCGTCAGTGGGCGGTGAGGTCCAGGTCCTTGATCCTGGGGTCGCCCTCGTCGGCGAGGTAGTGATCGGGCTTGGTGGAGTCGTCGCCCTCGGCCACCTTGGCGGAACGCGCGATGACGGTGCCGAGCGCGGCGACGGCCAGGTTGGCCGCGAGCGCGATGATGCCCGCGTAGATCGTCATCTTGGTGTCCAGGCCCAGCTTCTCCAGCGGGAACGCCGACCCGGCGAAGTGCAGCTTGCCGGTGGCCGGGTTGCCGATGTTGTAGAGCAGGAGCATCCCGGTTCCCATGCCGGCGACCCATCCGGCGATCAGGCCACTCCGGTGGAACCAGCGGGTGTAGAGGCCGAGCGCCACCGACGGGAGCGTCTGCAGGATGATGACGCCGCCGATGAGCTGCAGGTCGATGGAGAAGCCGGTGTCCAGGAACAGGATGCACAGCACCGCGCCGACCTTGACGAGCAGCGAGGTGATCTTGGAGACGCGGGCCTCGTCGGCGTCGCTCGCGTCCGGCTTCAGGTACTCCTTGTAGATGTTGCGGGTGAACAGGTTCGCCGCGGCGATCGACATGATGGCCGCCGGGACCAGCGCGCCGATGCCGATCGCGGCGTAGGCGACGCCGGTGAACCAGTCGGGGAACATCTTGTCGAACAGCTGCGGCACGATCGTGTTGTTGTCGGTGCCGATGGGCTTGATCCCGGCCGCGATGGCCATGAAGCCCAGCAGCGCGATCAGGCCGAGCAGCAGGCTGTAGGCGGGCAGCGCCGACATGTTCCGCTTGATCACGTCGCGGTTCTTGGAGGCGAGCACGCCGGTGATGCTGTGCGGGTAGAGGAACAGCGCGAGCGCCGACCCCAGGGCCAGCGTGATGTACTGCAGCTGGTTGTTCGCGTTGAGCAGGGTGCCGTCACTGAGGACGGTACTGGCGTCGAACTTGGCCTGGGCGGCGTCGAAGATGCCCGACCAGCCGCCCTCGATCTGGGCGGGGATCGCGAAGATCGCCACCAGGATCACGATGTAGATCAGCGTGTCCTTGACGAACGCGATCAGCGCCGGGGCCCGCAGGCCCGACTGGTAGGTGTACGCGGCCAGGATCGCGAACGCGATGATGATCGGCAGGTGGCCGGTCACCCCCATCGACTTCAGCACGGCCTCGATGCCGACGAGCTGGAGCGCGATGTAGGGCATCGTCGCGACGATGCCGGTGATCGCGACCAGCAGCGCCAGCGTGGGGGAGCCGAACCTGGCCCGGACGAAGTCGGCCGGGGTCACGAAGCCGTGCACGTGCGAGACCGACCAGAGGCGGAGCAGCACCAGGAACACGATCGGATAGACCACGATCGTGTACGGCACCGCGAAGAAGCCCATCGCGCCCGCGCCCCAGAGCAGGGCGGGTACGGCCACGAAGGTGTAGGCGGTGTAGAGGTCGCCGCCGACCAGGAACCAGGTGACCCACGAACCGAAGTTGCGGCCGCCGAGCCCCCACTCGTCGAGGCTGGCCAGGTTCTCCGGGCGGCGCCAGCGCGCGGCCACGAACCCCATGCCGCTGACCACCAGGAACAGCACGGAGAAGATGATGATCTCTGTCAGGTGAGCTTCCATCAGGTCACCGCCGCCGCTTCGTCATCTGGTAGACGATCGTGGTGCACGTGACACCGACCGCGATGAAGGCGAGCTGGAGCCAGTAGAACAGCGGGAAACCGAAAAGCCGGGGTTCATGGGAATTGTAGAGAAGAGGGAGTAAAGGTAGGATGATCGGCACGATAAGCAGCCAGTTCCATGGGCTGCGGTCGCTCCGGTCCCCGTTTGGAGTGGTCAACACGATCTCCTCGAAGTGGAGAAGGGACACCCGGACAGGATCATCCCCTTCGGCTGACCGGCAGCGTAATTACACGGTCGTTTCATTCGGGTCACCGAGCGCCGAGTGGCGCGGGTGGCGCGACGAGCGGTAGCCCGGCTCCGCCGCCGAGGTTCCCGGCCAGGTCACGGGTGCCGTCCGCTGGAGGCGGGTCCACTTCGCCGCCGGGTTCCCGCCGGTCACCGAATCCCCGGCGCGTCTTCCTTGACATGATCGAGTGAGTCTCGTAAAGACGCGTCCGACAGGATGGCGCGCGGCCCCGCGCGGTGCCGTCGGCTCCGCCGACGTGCCGCGTCACCCGGCGCTTCGGCCAGCTCGGAAATCGTCGCGGGATGGCGTCCAGCCCCGGTCATGAGCGTGTCGCGGCTGACGGGCGCGCGCAGGCGCACGTCGCCGGGAACTCCGCGGTGCTCTTCCCCGGCCGACGGGCGACCGCGGGCCCTCTCATCCGGCCGGTGGGCGACCGTGTCCCGACCTCTCGGGGTGGCGTTCGACGGCCACCTTCGGCGGGTGAACGGCCCTCTCGGCGGCGGGCGGCTCCTCCTCGCGCGCGCGGTCCTCCTCCCCGCCGAAGCGGCGGGGAGACGAGAGACGGGGGAGCGGCTCGGCCGACGGGCGGATGCCGTCCATGAGGAGCGCCAGGTAGCGCCGGTGGTCGGCGCTGTCGTGGTCGGCCCGGTAGACGGTCGCCAGCGCCATCACCACGATCGCCGCCAGGTCGCGGACCTGCAGATCGGCACGGACCAGCCCACGCCGCTGGGCGCGGGCCAGCACGTCGCCGAGCGGCTCCGCGAACCGCTCGGCGACGGCGACCGTGAACGCGCCGGCCTCCCGCGCGGCGGTGAGCAAAGCCCGATGGGCGGCCAGCGTGTCGGTGATGGCCGCGAGGGCCTCGGTGAGCCCGCGGCCGGGGTCGGCGGTCTCGCGGGCGGCCAGCGCGAGAGGCTCCACCTCTTCGGCGAAGTACGTCTCGAAACAGGCCAGGATCACCCCGTCGCGGTCGCCGAACCGCCGATAGACGGTGGCGATCCCGACACCGGCCCGGCGGGCGATCTCCTCCAGGGAGACGGTCGCGCCGGTCTCCCGCAGAGCCGCGATCGCCGCCCGGACGATCCTGTCGGAATTGCGCAGGGCATCGGCGCGATGTCGCTGCTCTGGCACACGCCAAACGCTAGCAGCCCGCGAACGGCCGTCCGGTGGCGGTCACCAGGCGACGCGCAGGGACGACAGACCGTACACGACGCTGAAGGAGCGGAAGTGCGCGTCGGGCTCGATCGCGCGCAACTCGGGGAAGCGCTTGAACAGCGCGGGGAAGGCGATGCGCATCTCCATCCGCGCCAGCGGCGCCCCCAGGCAGTGGTGCACACCGTGGCCGAAGGCCACGTGGCCGGGTGCGCCCCTGGTGATGTCCAGCGCCTCCGGGTCGGGCAGGAACCCGGGATCGCGGTTGGCGGCAGGCAGCGCGCACATCACCAGCTCGCCGGGCCCGATCCGCCGGCCGGAGAGCTCGACCTCCGTGGTGGTCGTCTTGACGGTGCCGGAGTGGACGATGCTGAGCCAGCGCAGCAGCTCCTCCACCGCGGCGTCGATGCGCTCGGGCTCCTTCTTGAGCAGCTCCAGCTGCTCGGGGTTGCGCAGCAGTGCCAGCGTGCCCAGCCCGAGCATGTTGGCGGTGGTCTCGTGGCCGGCCAGCAGCAGCAGGCCGCCGATGCCGACGAGCTCGGCCGCCGTCAGGTCCTCGTGCTCGCGTACCAGCGTGCCGAGCAGCTCCTCGCCCGGGTCGGCCTGGGCGCGGGCGACCAGCTCGGCCATGTAGGCGCGCGACTCCGCCTGCACCGCCATGCGTTCCTCGATGGGCGCCGACACGTCGAGCAACCGGCCGGTCCTGCGCTGAAAGTCCTCCCGGTCGGCGTACGGCACGCCCAGCAGCTCGCAGATCACCAGCGAGGGGACCGGCAGCGCGAACGACGACACCAGGTCGGCCGGGGACCCGGCGCTTTCCATCGCGTCCAGGTGGTCCTCGACGATGCGCGTGATCCGCGGCTCCAGCCGGCGCATCCGGCGGAGCGTGAACTCCGGCGTCAGCGTCCGGCGCAGCCGGGTGTGCTCGGGAGGGTCGAAGGCGAGCAGGTTGCCCGCGCGGATCGCGGCCAGCTCCTCCTCGCTCCGCTGGACGCCGGGCAGCTGGAAATTGACCATCCGGGCGTTGCTGAACCGCTCCGCGTCGCTCAGCACCGCGCGCACGTCCTCGTAGCGGGTCACCAGCCAGGCGTCGACGCCCAGCGGTGTCCTGGTGAGCCTGACCCCCTCCCCGTCCCGCAGTGCTCCCAGCTCCGGATCCGGATCGAACCCCGCCCGCCGCATGTGCAGCGGTAGCGTCGGAGACTCGCTCATACAACCCCCTGGATGACTCGTCGTCCTGACTGCTCCATAAAAACGATAGCAACCTATCGATTAGCTGCAAAGGATCCGGGCGGTCGTCCGGTGTCCTGCGTGGCGCCGAGACGGCGCACCGTCCCCTTCCCGTCGGCCGTGCCGATCCATGGGGCGACCCGGTCCTTCCGTCCCAGCCGTCGCGTTTTCGGCGAGCGCGGGAAAAACATGACAGAAGATGTCCTGTTTTCGCGTCACGCTGACCTCATGACAAGAACGCTGGAAGGAAAGGTCGCCCTCGTCGCGGGGGCGACGAGGGGGACCGGCCGGGGGATCGCGGTGGAGCTGGGCGCGGCCGGCGCCACCGTCTACTGCACCGGGAGGAGCACCCGGGAGCGGCGCTCGGAGATGGACCGGCCGGAGACCATCGAGGAGACGGCCGAACTCGTGACCCGCGGTGGCGGGCACGGCATCGCGGTCCGGGTGGACCACCTGGAGTCGGAGCAGGTCCGCGCCCTGGTGGAGCGGATCAGGAGCGAGCAGGGCAGGCTCGACATCCTCGTCAACGACGTCTGGGGCGCCGACCCGCTCACCGAGTGGAACGTCCCCGTCTGGAAGCACTCCCTCGACGACGGCCTGCGCGTCCTCCGGCTGGCGGTGGACACCCACCTCATCACCAGCCACCACGCCCTGCCCCTGCTGATCGAGAACCCGGGGGGCATGGTGATCGAGGTGACCGACGGCACCCTGGAGTACAACACCGCCAACTACCGGCTCTCGGCCTTCTACGACCTGGCCAAGATCTCGGTGAACCGCCTGGCGTTCAGCCAGGCCCACGAGCTGCGCCCGCACGGCTGCGCCGCGATCTCGCTGACTCCCGGCTGGCTCAGGTCGGAGAACATGCTGGAGCTCTTCGGCGTCACCGAGGAGAACTGGCTGGACGCCACCGCCAAGCAGCCGCACTTCGTGATCTCCGAGACACCCGCCTACGTCGGCCGCGCGGTCGTCGCCCTCGCCGCCGACGAGGACCGGATGCGCTGGTCGGGGCAGTCGGTCTCCAGCGGGCAACTCGCCCAGGTGTACGGCTTCACCGACGTCGACGGCAGCAGGCCCGACGCCTGGCGCTACATCGAGGAGGTCGAGAGCAAGGGCAAGCCCGCCGACGCCACCGGCTACCGCTGACCACCACCCGAATCGCCGGGCAACGGACCTCAGGCTGGGATCGTCGTGAGAGGTCAGCGGTCTGACACGCGGGTGTCGCCGGTCTCGAAGGTGTCGGCGGGGGAGCCGGAGGGGCAGGGGGAGGCGTACAGGTCGCGCAGGCGGGCGGCGGCTTCGGCCAGGCGTGCCCGGAGGCCGGGCGGGTCGACGACCTCGGCCTCCGGGCCGAAGCGGAGGATCTGGCTGTAGGCGACCTCCGGCGACTCGACGGGCAGGCGGAACGTGACCCACCCCCGCTCGTCGGGCTCACCGGCGGAGGCCAGGGCGGCGTCGAGGGCCGCGGGGTCGGCGACGGAGGGGAGCGCGCGGCGGCCGGCGGGGCTGAGGCGTACGGTGACGTGCGTGGTGAGCAGGGACCCGGCGAACTGCGCCGCCCTCTCGCTCCAGAACGCGGCCAGGTCGAAGGCGCCGTCCCGCTCGAAGCGCAGGCCGGAGTGGATCTCGACCTCGTCGAAGCGGTCGACCCGGTAGATGGCGAACCGGGTCGCCAGGTACCAGACCCCCGCCTTCAGCACGAGCCCGTACGGCTCCAGGCGCCGGGCGGCGCCGGCCTGCTCGGTCTGCCTGGCCGCTTCGGTCTGCTCGCTCTCCCCGGCTTGTTCGCCGCGTCCGGCCCGCTCGGTTCTCCTGGTTTCCGCGGCTTGTCCGGTCTGCCCGGTCTGCTCGCCCGGCCGGGTGCGCGTGGCACGCCGATAGAGGGCGGTGACCGGGTGGTCGCCCCACACCGCCCTGGCCAGGGGCGCCAGCGCCGCCGGGGGAGGCCGCTCGCTCGCGAACCAGCCGGGGGCGTCCAGGTGGAAGCGCTGAGCCGCGGTCGCGGGGGCGTCGCGGAGTCCGGGGGAGAGCGCTGCCGAGGCCTTCAGGCGCGCCGTGGCCGCCACCTCGCTCAGTCCCATCTCCCGCAGCGCCTCCGGCACGCCCGACAGGAACAGCGCCTCCGCCTCGGCGCGGTCCAGCCCGGTGAGGCGGGTGCGGTATCCGTCCAGCAGCCGGTAGCCGCCACCTCGCCCGCGGTCGGCGTACACCGGCACACCGGCCTCCGACAGGGCCAGCATGTCACGGTGGACGGTCCGCTCGGAGACCTCCAGCTCCTGGGAGAGCTCCGCCGCGGTCATCCCGCCCCGGGCCTGGAGCAGCAGGACCAACGACATCAACCTGGCTGCGCGCACCCCCCGACCCTAGCCCCGGCGCACCCGCCACCGCGGCCGGGACGGGTTCGGGCGGGGACGGCCGGGCGGGGGCCGCGGGGGACGGGTCGTGGAAGACCTCGTGGCCGGTCGCGACCATCGCGCTGCCCGTGCCCGGGGGCTCGCCGGTGCCGAGGTCGCGGGCGATCCGGGGATACGCGCCTCCGGCGACGTGCACGCGGATCCGGTGTCCGCGCCGGAAACGGTGCCCGATCGGCCACAGGTCCACCCGGATCCGGCGGATCCCGTGGTCCCGGCGCGGGCCGGATCGCTCTACGCCCGCTTACCTTGTGGGGATTTTTGCTGTTTTTGGACCGGAGTGGACCCGTCGCGGTGTCACGTTGCATGATCACGGTCGCCGCCGGTACTCTGGCCACATGCGACACCCGACTACCCTTCAGTGGTGGCGCCGCTTCTAGGCGGCGCAGGTTTCGCATTCGCGAGCAGACAGACGGCCGCCCGGGGAGGCGGCCTTTTCTGTGTCCGCTCCCTCAGGGCATCAGGGAAACAAGAGGGGCGATACCGCAGTGGAGACGAGCCGATATACCACCGCCGGCGGCATAGGGGTCGAGGTCACCGCGTCCGACGTGCCCGAGACGGTGCTTGAGGACGTCGTCACGACGCTCGGCGAGCGCCGTGGCGGAGTGCTCTCCTCCGGGATGGAGTATCCCGGCCGCTACAGCCGATGGCACCTCGCCTACGTCGACCCCTGCCTGGAGATCGTGGCCAGGGGACGTAGGATCTCCGCCCGCGCGCTGAACGCCCGGGGCAGGGTGGTCCTGCCCGCCATCGTGTCCTGCCTGCTGGCGGCGGGCAAGCCCGTCGAGGAGCCGACGGCCGACCTCGTCGAGGTCCACGTGGCGGAGTCGGAGGACATCCTCCCCGAGGAGATGCGCAGCCGGCGCCCCACGGTCTTCACCGCGATCCGCGAGATCATCGCCGCCTTCAAGGGCGAGAACGAGCACCTGGGCCTGTACGGCTCCTTCGGCTACGACCTGGCCTTCCAGTTCGAGCCGATCAGGCAGGTTCTGAAGCGGGCCACCGACCAGCGTGACCTCGTGCTGCACCTGCCCGACCGGGTGATGGTGATCGACCGCAAGAGGGAGACCAGCAAGGAGTTCCGCTACGAGTTCACCGTGGACGGCGTCTCCACCCACGGGCTCGCCCGCGAGGGGGAGGTCGTGCCGCTGACCCCGCCGCCGTCCGAGCTCCCGGCCGACCCCGAAAGGGGCTCCTACGCCAAGGTCGTGGCCGCGGCCAAGGAGAAGTTCGTCCGCGGCGACCTGTTCGAGGTGGTCCCCGGCCAGGTCTTCCACGCCCCCTGCACCGACCCGGCCGCCTTCTACCGGGGACTGCGCAAGGTCAATCCGGCGCCGTACGAGTTCCTGTTCAACCTCGGCGAGGGCGAGCACCTGGTCGGCGCCTCCCCGGAGATGTACGTCCGGGTCAGCGGCGACCGCGTCGAGACCTGCCCCATCTCCGGCACCATCGCCCGCGGCGGCAACCCCATCGAGGACGCCGACGCGATCCGGACCCTCCTGTCCAGCGTCAAGGAGGAGTCGGAGCTGACCATGTGCACCGACGTGGACCGCAACGACAAGTCCCGCATCTGCGTGCCGGGGACGGTTCAGGTGATCGGCCGCCGCCAGATCGAGATGTACTCCCGGCTCATCCACACCGTCGACCACATCGAGGGCCGGCTGCGTCCGGAGTTCGACGCCCTCGACGCCTTCCTCACCCACATGTGGGCCGTCACCGTCACCGGAGCCCCCAAGACCTGGGCGATGCAGTTCATCGAGGACCACGAGGAGACCACGCGGCGCTGGTACGGCGGGGCGGTCGGCTACATCGGCTTCGACGGCTCGATGAACACCGGCCTGACCCTGCGCACCGCGCAGATCCGCGGCGGGGTCGCCACCGTCAGGGCCGGGGCCACGCTGCTGTTCGACTCCGACCCCGAGGCCGAGGAGCGGGAGACCGAGCTCAAGGCCAGCGCCCTGCTGGGCGCCCTGGCGGCGGTCGGCGCGGCCCCGCTGGAGCAGGTCGAGGCGGAGGTGGTCGCCGAGCAGCCGGGAAGCGGCATGAAGGTGCTGCTCGTCGACCACGAGGACTCCTTCGTCAACACCCTCGCCGACTACTTCCGCCAGCAGGGCGCCGAGGTCGTCACGCTCAGGCACGGCTTCCCCGTCACGATGATCGACGAGATCGCGCCCTCCCTGGTGGTGCTGTCGCCCGGCCCCGGCTGGCCGTCCGACTTCGGCCTGCCCGCCCTGGTCGGCGCCCTCTACGAACGCGACCTGCCGGTGTTCGGCGTCTGCCTCGGCCTGCAGGGCATGGTGGAGCAGGCGGGCGGCACCCTCGAACTGCTGTCCTACCCCGAGCACGGCAAGCGCGGCCAGGTACGGCGGCTGGGCGACAGCGCCCTGCTCGACGGTCTCCCCGAGGAGTTCACCGCCGCGCGCTACCACTCGGTCCACGCCAAGCGGGCGGGCGTCGCCGGGTTCACCGCCACCGCGCTCACCCCGGACGGCGCGGTGATGGCGATCGAGGACGTGGAGCGACGCCGCTTCGCGGTGCAGTTCCATCCCGAGTCGATCCTCACCGCCGGGGGAGGCTCGGGAGCGAAGATCATCGCCAACGTTCTCCGGCTCTGCCGCACGACCGGGTAAAGAACCCGTATTCCGCGCCCGGCGGTCGCGCCGGATGATCCTAGAGTTCTCCCCGTCGTGGAGATCGCGGGCGTACCGGGCCAGGCCCGGCCGGTACGCCCGCGGCGGGGAGGAGCGGGCATGAGGTCGGACGGCGTGCTGCCCGTCGAGCTGCCCGACGCCGTACGGGAGGCGCTGCTGGCGCCGCTGGTCGACCACAACTGCCACGGCGTGTGCCGCGACGACCTGACCCGGGCCCGGTTCGAGACGCTGCTCACCGACGCGGGGACTCCGGCGCCGCCGGGCACCACCCATTTCGACACCCCCGCGGGCGCCGCGGTCCGCCGCTGGTGCGCACCCGTCCTCGGCCTCGCCCCGCACGTGCCGCCCGCCGTCTACCTGGCCCGCAGGATGGAGCTCGGCGCGGCCGAGGTGAACCGGCGGCTGCTGGACGCCGCGGGGATCGCCACCTTCCTGTTCGACGGTTCCGACGGTTTTGATGGTTTCGACGACTCCGACGGCCCGGGTCCGGAGGGCTTCGGCGGCTTCGAGGGGTTCGGCGACCTCGGCGACCTCGGCGGTCCCGGCGGTCGCGGGGGCGCCGGAGGGCTCGGCGCTCTCGGCGGCTCCCGGGGGTCCGAGGGCCCCGGCGCTGTGGATCGTCTGGATCGTCCGGACCGCTTCGACGCCGGCCTCGGCGGGGCCGGGGTGCCGCCGAGGACCGGGACGGGCCACGCGGGCGGCGCGGAGACCGCGCGGGTCGTCCACATCGAGCGGGCCGAGGAGGAGGTCGCCGGGACCGCCGTCTCAGGAGTCTCCTACATCTCCGCCCTCGCCCAGAACCTCGCCGAGCGGGCCGCCCGCGCCGTCGCCCTGAAGTCGGTCACGGCCCACAGGTCCGGCCACCACCTCGATCCGGCCAGGCCGAGCCGGGGAGCGGTGATCGCGGCGGCCACCCGGCGGCTGGCCTGCCCGGGGGAGGAACTCACCGACCAGGTGCTGCTGCGCCACCTGCTCTGGACGGCCGTCGACGTGGCCAGGGAGTACGGGCGGCCGCTGCAGTTCCACACCGGTCTCGCCCGCTACGCCGGCGGTACGCGCCACGGCGCCCACCCGGGACGTGGCGGCCGTGTCACCTCGGGCCGTCGCGGCGCGTACGGCGGCGCTTCCGGGGGGGCCGGCTCCTCCGGAGTCCACGCCGGTCCCGGCTGGAGCCCCGACCCCGGCCCGCACGGCACCGGTCCGGCGCCGGTGACCGGCTTCATCATGGCCGTGCAGCCGGTGGGCGTCCCCGTCGTCCTGCTGCGCTCCCACCCGTTCCACCGCCAGGCGGCCAGCCTGGCGGGCGCCCTCCCGCACGTCTACGTCGACGTGGGAGCGGCCCTGACCCGCAGCGCCACGGGTTCGGCCGCGGTCATGGCGGAACTGCTGGAGCTCGTGCCGTTCCACAAGCAGCTGTTCGGCTCCGGTGGCCACGGTGTGGCCGAGACCTGCCACCTCGGCGCCCTGCACTACCGGCGCGGCCTGGCCGGGGCGCTCGCCGCGCGGCTGGCCGACGGCGAGTGGAGCGCGGCCGACGCCGCCCGGGTGGCCCAGATGATCGGCTCGGGCAACGCCCGGCGGATATACCGGTTGTGACGGGTGCCCGACGCTGGGACGGCTGAGCCCCTGGAATAATGTGGCGACTGTTGGTGCGACGAGGGGGAGCAAGTTGACGGACGATGGGGCAGAGGCACGTTTTCTCGACGACGTGACGGTGGAGCTGGTCAAGCACAGCGCCTCCGACACCGACGTGCTCTGGGCAGCGCGGGTGTCGACCGCCGGGGAGCAGTCCCTGGAGGAGGTCGGCAAGGACCCCGAGCGTTCCAGGGGGCTGCTCAACTTCCTGATGCGCGACCGGCACGGCAGTCCCTTCGAGCACAACTCGATGACCTTCCTCGTCAGCGCACCGATCTTCGTCTTCCGGGAATTTCACCGCCACAGGGTTGGATGGTCATACAACGAAGAAAGTGGGCGTTACCGGGAGCTTCAGCCTAATTTTTATGTTCCGGGGGTGGAGCGGAAGCTGGTTCAGGAGGGCCGTCCGGGCAAGTACGTCTTCGCCGAGGGCAGCGCCGAGCAGCACAAGATCGTCACTGAGGCGATGGAGTCGTCGTACCGGCAGTCCTACGCCGCCTACCAGGAGATGCTGGCGGCCGGGATCGCCCGGGAGGTGGCCAGGGCGGTGCTGCCCGTCGGTCTCTTCTCGTCGATGTACGCCACCTGTAACGCGCGCTCGCTCATGCACTTCCTCTCCCTGCGCACCAAGAACGAGCAGGCCAGGGTGCCCTCGTTCCCGCAGCGCGAGATCGAGATGGTGGCGGAGAAGATGGAGGCGGCCTGGGCGGAGCTGATGCCTCTCACGCACGCGGCCTTCGTGGCCGCCGGCAGGGTCGCCCCCTAGAGGCGTCCGCCGGGCGTGCGGGCCGGAGGGGTCCCGCCCGCCGTCTTCCTGTCGTCGTCTCCCGGTTCGTCGTCTCCGCGTCCGGCGCCGGTGGTCAGCCCGTCGTCTCCTGGCGGCGGGAGAGGGCGGGCAGGACGAGGATCTCGGCGCCCGGAGGCAGCGCGCAGTCGAGGCCGCCGAGGTGCCGGGCGTTCTCGCCGCAGACGAACATGCTGATGTGCCGGCGGATGCACCCGTAGTCGTCGCGGAGCCGCTGCTCCAGGGACGGGTGCGTGCGGCGGAGCATGTCGAGGGCGGAGCCCAGCGTGGGGTGGCCGTCGTCGTGGTCGGCGATGGCGAAGACGCGGATCTCGGTGGTCTCGCCCGCCCAGTGCCGCAGGGTGGGGGGAAGCATGAAGGTCACGAGGGTGACGGGTCTGGCCATCGGCTCAGAGCACCGTGTCGCGCCGGGCGGGCACGCCCGGGGAGCCTGGACGGCCGGCTGGTCGCCGGTCGGACGGGTGCCGGGGGCGGGCGTCGCCCTCATCGTGGAAGAGCCACCACCGGTGGAGGGGACCGGGGACGGGTTCGTGCGGGTGGGCGGCTCCGGCCGGGGGGCCGGGCGGATGACGATGGTGGCGGACGGGTCCGTGCGGGTGGCGGTCGAGAGGGGGGCACGGGCTGTGAGGGGGGCCGTCGTGCATGACCATCTCCTTTCGGATTGGGCCTCATGCTGCCATGTCACGCCGCGTCCCGCCGTGCTCTATAAAATTTGGGTGATCAGTTCGGGGTGTTAGTCCCGAATGTCGTTCAGGGCTCACCCGGCACGATGTCCCGGTGGATCTGGGCCGACGGCATTCCGCCCCGCTGGAGTCTGCGGACCGCCTCGTTGACCATGGAGGTCGGGCCGCAGACGTAGGCCTCGTGCTCGGCCCACGAGTGGAAGCGCTCCATCACGTCGGGAACCCTGCCCCGCATGCCGTCGTACCCCGGTTCCTCGGAGACCACGGGCAGCACCCGCAGCCGCGGGAAGGCCGACTCCATCCGTACCAGGTCGGTCAGGTCGTAGAGCTCGGCGGCCGTGCGGGCTCCGTACAGCAGGTGGATGTTGGGGCGGCGCCCGGAGTCGATCACGTGCTCCAGGATGGCCTTGATCGGGGCCAGGCCGGTGCCGCCCGCCACGCACAGGATGTCGCGCTCCGAGTCGGCGGGCACCATGGTGCCGATCGGAGGGCCCAGCGTCACGGTGTCGCCGATCCGGGTGTGCCGGACCAGCGTGGTGGAGACCCAGCCGCCGGTGAGCGCGCGGACGTGCAGGCGGACGGTGTTGTCGTCCCGGGGCGCGTTCGCGATGGAGAACGTGCGCCAGACGCGCGGCCAGCGCGCGGTCTGCACGTTGACGTACTGGCCGGGCGTGTAGGGCAGGTCCTGGTCGAGCCGCAGGGTGATCACCGCGATGTCCGGCGTGCGGAGCTCGTGGTCGATCACCTCGGCCAGCCACCAGGCGGGCGACACCCCCGCGTCCGACTCGGCTGATTCGATCATGAGATTGGCGGCGGCGGTGTACGCGGCCACCCACGCCGCCTCGATCTCGGTGTCCCAGATCTCGGCGGCGAAGTGCCGGATCGTGGCGAGGAGCGCGTTGCCGACCGCGGTGTAGTGCTCGGCGAGCACCCCGTACTTGCGGTGGTCACGGCCGAGCTGGCCGAGGAACGACGCCAGGCTGCCGGGACTGTCCAGACTCCAGACGATCCTGGTCAGCGCGCTGAACAAGCGGTCGCGCTGGACGTCCATCGCCGGGGGGAACATCGCCCGCAGATGCGGGCTCTCGGCGAACAGGCGCCCGTAGAAGTACGCCGCGGCCTTGTCCGCGACGGGCTCGACGACGGCGAAGCTTTCCTTGACGAGACGCGGATTCAAAGACATTTAACGAACCCACCCTAATTGACCGGATCAAAGTCCGATCACACAGATCCACCTCCCTGACGGCTCCGGGTGACGAGCGACCGGGAGCCCCGGCTCACCTGGTCCCTCGAATTTGAGTCTTCCATCACCATGTAGACGTCACAACCGTTTCTCAGCAATATGGTGGGAAATCTAACTATCCGTAATTGGAAAGTTATTTTGTGTGACCAACTAATTGATGGTGATCGGGATAGGCGAATAATAATCACGTTCTCTTTGAATGGAAAATTTACTGGTCGTAAGATTTTCGGTCATGTCGGAGTCCCAGGTCGTGGGCGAGGGGAACTCCCCAGGAGGTGAGGGTTGCGGACTCCTGGCGAGACGACACTGATACCTCAGATGTGTGACATGACCGAAATGGAGTGCGTCATGATAGAGGAGCTGTTGGAGATGGGATCGGTGCTGTCCGAAACAGGTGGCGCCACCTCGCGCACGCCCCCCTGGAGAACGCATGTCCCGACCCTTGATCGGTATCACCGCCTACCTTGAGGCCGCCCGCTGGGGCGACTGGGTCAGGGAGGCCGTCCTGTCGCCCCCCTCCTACGCGCGGGCCGTCGAGAAGGCGGGCGGCGCCCCGGTGCTGCTGCCGCCGCTCAACCTCGGCGGGATCGACGACTATGTCCACGGTCTGTCCGGCGTGATCCTCGCCGGCGGGGGCGAGCTCGACCCCTCCCTGTACGGGGCCGCCCGCGAGGAGCGCGTCAGGGACCCCCAGCCGCACCGCGACCGCTTCGAGCTGGCGCTGGCCCGCGCCGCCGTCGAGGCCGACCTGCCGCTGCTCGCCTCGGGGCGGGGCATGCACGTCCTGAACGTCGCCCAGGGCGGGACCCTGATCCCCTGGCTTCCCGAGGTGGTCGACCACGACCGCCACGCCGCCTCCCAGGCGCACCGCATCCAGATCAGCGTCTCCAGCAAGCTTGGCAAGGCGTTGGGCGACACGGCCGAGGTGACCGCGCCCCATCACCAGGCCGTCAAGCGGCTGGGCACCGGCCTGCTCGCCGTGGCCTGGGCCGACGACCAGATCGTCGAGGGCGTCGAGCTGCAGGGGCATCGGTTCGGCGTCGGCGTGCAGTGGAACCCCGCGCGCGCCGGGGACAACCGGCTCGTCGAGGCCCTGGTCGAGGCCGCTCGCCGCTGACGTCCGGCACTGACGTCCGGCACTGGCACCCGGCACTGACGCCCCGCCTGCTGACATCCGGTGTTGACGTCCGGTGCCGACCCGCGTTCCCCGGTCACCGCCGTCCGCCGTTTGCCGTCCGTCTGCGGTCCGTCCGCGTCATCCGCCCGCAGTCCGTCCGCGTCATCTGGCCGCCGTCTGGCCGCCGTCTGGCCGCCGTGGCCCGCTCGCGGCCCGGCCGCGACGCCGTTGCGCGGGGGGCGTCGCACGGGGTCCCGCCGTGCCGGGGATCCGGCGGGTAAAGTGCCGATCATGTCGTTGCACCCGCAGGCCGAGGCCTACCTGAAGCTCTTCCAGACGGACCTCGGTGCCCCTCTCTCCACGCTCACACACGAGATGATCGCCGAGCTGCGGACCCTCGACGGTTTCGCCGAGCAGCGCGGTCCGCTCGTTCCCCTCCCGCTGGTCAGGGACGACGTCGCCGCGGGCGTGCCGGTCCGCGTCTACCGGCCGGAGGAGGGCGACCGCCCTCTCCCCGCGATCGTCTACTTCCACGGCGGAGGCTGGGTCTTCGGAAGCGTCGAGCGCAACGACGCCCTCGGCCGCGACCTCGCGGTGCGCAACGGGGCGGTCGTGATCTCGGTCGACTACCGGCTCGCGCCCCACCACCCCTTCCCCGCGGCGGCCGACGACGCGTGGAGCGTCGTCCAGGACCTCTTCGCCCGTCCCGGCGCCTACGGGGCCGACCCGGAGCGCATCGCGGTCTGCGGCGACAGCGCCGGGGGCAACGTCGCGGCCGTGGCCGCCTGGCGGGCCAGGGACGCCGGGCTCAGGTTGGCACACCAGCTGCTCGTCTACCCGGTGGCAGACGTGGCGATGGACACCGAGAGCTACCGCACCTACGCCACCGGCTTCGGGCTCGGTGCCGATGAGATGGCCTGGTTCGTCGCGCAGTACGGCGGTGACCCGGCCGACCCCCGGCTGGCCCCGGCCCGGCTCGCCGACAAGTCCGGCCTGGCCCCGGCGACGGTGATCGTCGCCGAGTGCGACCCGCTCTGCGACGAGGGCGAGGAGTACGCCGCCCAGCTCGCCGCGGCCGGGGTACCGGTCGAGGTGAGGAGGTACGACGGGGCCATCCACGGCTTCTTCGGACTGCCGGGCTTCTTCGACCAGGCGATCGAGGCGCGCGAGTACGCCGCGACCCGTCTCGCGGAGGCCTTCAAGTAGGGGGTCTTTCCGGCGGGGCGGGACCCGTACGGCATGGTCGTCCCGGATGGCGGCGCCCGGTCAGAAGCGCCTGTGCAGGGAGGCCAGGCCGGGCGCGAAGACCTGGCCGACGACGAACTCCTCCATCTTCGCCACGTCGTCGGCCTCGAAGGTGGCCGACCACTCGACGAACGCCCTCCCGCTGTCGGTGACGGGGGCGACGCGGTAGAAGGCCCGGTGGTCACGGACCGGCAGCGGGCTCTCCAGGATCCCGTACGTCGCCGAACGCGAGGCGTCGTCGAGGGTGAGCAGCCGCTCCCTGAAGGTTCCGCCGGGGCCCTCCAGCCTGCGCACCGCGCCCGGCCGGGAGTCCCCGCCGTCCTCGATCTCGCAGCCGGTGATCCCCGGCAGCCACTCCGCCAGGTTGCCGAAATCCCTGAGGTACTCCCACACCTCGTCGGCGGAGGCGTTGATCACCGTGCTGGCGTACGCGGACATCGGCCACTCCTCGTGCTGGTCTCGTCACCGAGGGTCTGCCCGTGCGTGCCGCGCGGCAATCCGGTCAGAAGCTCCTGGGCAGCCCGAGCACCTGGGTGGCCAGGTAGTTGAGCAGGAGTTCCTCGGTGACGGGGGCGACCTTGCCGATGCGGGCGTCGGCCAGCAGGCGGGCCACCGGGTACTCCAGCGAGTAGGCCATGCCGCCGTGCGTCTGGAAGGCGTGGTCCGCCGCCTCCCACGCGGCCTGCGAGGCGGTCAGCTTGGCGATGTTGGCCTCGGTGCCGCAGGGCTGCTGCCCGTCGAACAGCCACGCGGCCTTGTAGAGCATCAGCCTGGCCAGCTCGATCTTGGCCTTGACCTGGGCGAGGGGGAAGGCGATGGCCTGGTTGGCGCCGATCGGGCGGCCGAAGACCTCCCGCTCCTTGGCGTACTGCACGGCCACCCGCAGCGCCACCTCGGCGCCGCCGAGCGCGGAGGCGGCCAGCAGGACGCGCTCGGGGTTGAGGATGTCCCACAGCACCATCGCGCCCTGGTCGACCTCGCCGACGACGTTCCTCTCCGGGACCCGCAGGTCGTCGATGAAGACCATGTTGGACGGGGTGGTGTTGGCGCCCATCTTCGGGATCGGCTGGAAGGACAGCTGCCCGGCGGCGACCGCCTCGGGGACGTTCACCAGCAGGACGGTCAGGCCGTTGGAGCGGGGCTTGGCCTCGGCGGCCGGGATGGTCCGGGTGACCAGGAGCATCCAGGTGGCGCGCTGCACGCCGGTGATCCAGATCTTCTGGCCCTTGACGACGAACTCCGCGCCGTCGCGGCGGGCGAAGGTGGAGATGCCCAGGGCGTTGGACCCGGCGTCGGGCTCGGTCAGCGCGAAGCAGGTCTCCAGCTCGCC
This sequence comes from Streptosporangium sp. NBC_01469, assembly GCF_036227305.1. Lineage (NCBI taxonomy): Bacteria > Bacillati > Actinomycetota > Actinomycetes > Streptosporangiales > Streptosporangiaceae > Streptosporangium > Streptosporangium sp. NBC_01469. Next base: position 5,920,224 of record NZ_CP109465.1, read on the forward strand.
GGTGGCCAGCCTGGGCAGCAGTTCGTCGCGCTGCCACCGGCTGCCGTGCCTGGACAGGGTCATGGCGCCGAACCCGGGGGTGAGCACGTAGGTGAACGCCGAGCCGCCGGCCGAACCGGAGGCCGACAGGGTCTCCGTGGCCACGGCCAGCTCCAGCAGGCCCTGCCCGCCGCCCCCGTACTCCTCGGGCACGGCCAGGCCGAGCCAGCCGCCCTTGGCCAGGTCCTGCCAGACCTCCTCCGGCCAGCGTTTCTCGCTCTCGCACCGCTGCCAGTAGTCCAGGTCGTAGCGCGCGCAGATGTCGCCGATGCCGCGCTGCACGGCGAGGGCGCTCTCGGGGAGGGTGAAGTCCATGTTGATCAACTCCGTTCTAGCTGCGTGCGCAATCGTAGAACGTAATTCGGTATCTCCGGGGCCCGAGGTCAGGCTTCCCGGGCGGGATCCAGCCGGGGCCTGCGCGCGTGGTAGACGAAGGCCGGCGGCACGTTCCCCCACACCGTCCGGCCCACGACGACCTCCTCGAAGGTGTCGACCAGGCGCTTCTTGAAGCGCCGCGCGGGGGGAAGGTGCTTGGCGAAGCTGTACGCGAAGGTGGTGAAGGCCGTGTGCGGGCCCATGATCGCGGTGACCGCGTCCAGCAGGCGTCCCTGTGTCTCCGCGGAGAACGCGGCCCAGGGGAGCCCGCTCACGATCGCGTCGGCCCTGGACAGGCCGCGCTCCTGGAGCAGCTGCGGCAGCCGTGCCGCGTCGTCGACCACGACGTCCACCCCCGGGTTTCCGGCGGCGAGGAACTCGGCGAGCTTCGGGTTGATCTCGACGGCGAGGTGGTGCCCCCGGCCGCCCAGCCGGCGCTGGATCTCCGCCGTGAAAGCGCCCGTGCCGGGGCCGAGCTCGACGATCACCGGATCTCCCCGGAGAGGGACCGGCGAGGCCACCGCCTCGGCGAGCCGCCGAGAGCTCGGCGCCACCGCTCCAACGGTGCCCGGCGAGCGGATCCACTGCCCCAGGAAGAGCGCGGTGTCATTGGTCATGGTTTGAAGGGTAGAGGGTGCGAGGGGCCCGGAAGTACACCATCTGGAGGATCTCGACGGTCGTCCTGAGGCGGGATCTCCTCCCCACAGGGCTGCCCGCCCGGACCGGGTGCGGGCCCGTGGGGCGCGGGAGGACGGCGCGAAGGCGGTGCCCCCTGGCACCCCTTCGGACGACGTCCCTCCCGCGCCCCACAGGGTCTCAGATACCCTCCACGGGCAGATAGACCCGGCCGCCCTCGCGGGAGAACTCCTCCGACTTCTCCCGCATCCCGGCCTCCAGGGCCTCGACGCCGGTCAGGCCGCGTTCCTCGGCGAACCTGCGCACATCGTGGCTGATCTTCATCGAGCAGAACTTCGGGCCGCACATCGAGCAGAAGTGCGCGGTCTTGGCCGGGGCGGCGGGCAGCGTCTCGTCGTGGAAGGACCGGGCGGTCGCGGGGTCCAGGGAGAGGTCGAACTGGTCCTCCCAGCGGAACTCGAACCGCGCGTCGGACAGGGCGTCGTCCCAGGCCTGCGCGCCCGGGTGGCCCTTGGCGAGGTCGGCCGCGTGCGCCGCGATCTTGTAGGTGATCACGCCGGTCTTCACGTCGTCCCTGTCGGGCAGGCCCAGGTGTTCCTTGGGCGTGACGTAGCAGAGCATGGCCGTGCCGTACCAGCCGATCATCGCCGCGCCGATGGCCGAGGTGATGTGGTCGTAGCCGGGCGCGATGTCGGTCGTCAGCGGGCCGAGGGTGTAGAACGGGGCGTCGTCGCAGAGCTCGCGCTGCAGGTCGACGTTCTCCTTGATCTTGTGCATGGGGACGTGGCCCGGCCCCTCGATCATCACCTGGACGTCGTGCGCGTGAGCGATCCTCGTGAGCTCGCCCAGCGTTCTGAGCTCGGCGAACTGGGCCTCGTCGTTGGCGTCGGAGATCGATCCCGGACGCAGCCCGTCGCCCAGCGAGAACGCCACGTCGTACCGGGCCAGGATCTCGCAGATGTCGGCGAAGTGCTCGTAGAGGAAGCTCTCGCGGTGGTGCGCCAGGCACCAGGCCGCCATGATCGAGCCGCCCCGGGAGACGATCCCGGTCCTGCGCCGCGCGGTCAGCGGCACATGGGCCAGGCGCACTCCCGCGTGGACGGTGAAGTAGTCCACGCCCTGCTCGCACTGCTCGATCAGGGTGTCGCGGTAGATCTCCCACGACAGGCCGGCCGCGTCGCCGCCCGCCTTCTCCAGCGCCTGGTAGAGCGGGACGGTCCCGATCGGCACCGGGGAGTTGCGGATGATCCACTCGCGGGTGGTGTGGATGTTGCGCCCGGTGGACAGGTCCATCACCGTGTCGGCGCCCCACCGGATCGCCCACGTCATCTTGTCCACCTCCTCCTCGATGGTGGAGGCGACGGCCGAGTTGCCGATGTTGGCGTTGATCTTCACGAGGAAGTTGCGGCCGATGATCATCGGCTCGCTCTCCGGGTGGTTGACGTTGACCGGGATGATCGCCCGCCCGGCGGCCACCTCGGCGCGGACGAACTCCGGCGTCACGCCCTCGCGGACCGCGACGAACTCCATCTCCCGGGTGACCAGGCCGCGCCGGGCGTAGGCGAGCTGGGTCACCGGCGCCCCCACCGCGCGCAGCGGCCGGGCGGCGTGGCCGGTGAAGACCGCGTCGAGGGAGCGGAGGTCGCGGGCCCAGGCGTCGCGGTCGCGGTAGCCGTCGTCGCCGGGAGCGCCGGGGCGGCCGCCGTACCGGACCGTGTCGCCCCGGTCCAGGATCCACTCCTCGCGCATCCGTGGCAGGCCGCGGGTGATGTCGGTGGTCACGGACGGGTCCGTGTAGGGGCCCGAGGTGTCGTACAGCGTGACCGCGTTCCCGTCGGTCAGGCGCACCTCGCGCATGGGGACGCGCAGGTCGCCCTGGTAGGTCTTGAAGCTGGAAATACGCGCGTCGCTCATCGCGCAAACTCCCTTCGCCGGCATTATCCGGAGCAGGTTCTGGCGGTCGGCGGCTGTCTCAGCCGTCCTCTCAGCCCGGTTCCCCGGGCTCCCGCGTTGGTTGAGCGGAACGATAGCGCGTCTCCCCCGCGCCCACCATCCACTTGGCCGCACTGGACGCAGTAGTGTCACCATCAGGTACGGGGAGGGAGACCATCCGGTGAGTCCGGAAGCATCGGGAGCCGAAGATCGAATTTGGACGGTTCCCAACGCGCTGAGCCTGGCCAGGCTCCTGGGGGTGCCGGTTTTCCTCTGGTTGGTGCTGGGGCCGAAGGCCGACGGCTGGGCCGTCGCCCTGCTGATGCTGGCCGGGTTCTCCGACTGGCTCGACGGCAAGATCGCCCGTGCGTGGAACCAGACCAGCAGGCTCGGCCGCCTGCTCGACCCGCTGGCCGACCGGCTCTACATCCTGGCCACCCTGTTCGGCCTCGCCATGCGCGAGATCATCCCCTGGTGGCTGGCGCTGGCCATCCCGCTGCGCGACGTGATGCTGCTGGGCATCCCGATCATCCTGCGCCGCCTCGGGTACGGTCCCGCGCTGCCCGTGCACTTCCTCGGCAAGGCCGCCACCGCCAACCTGCTCTACGCCTTCCCCCTGCTCTTCCTGGCCCACCATCCCTCCTGGTACGCCGAGGCGGCCGGGATCGTCGGCTGGTCCCTGGCCATCTGGGGCACAGGCCTGTACTGGTGGTCCGGAGTGCTGTATTGGGTACAGGTGCGTCAGCTGACAAGCGAGGCCAAACGCCTTAAGAGGTGATCTGTGAAGGCCGTCGTCATGGCGGGCGGGGAGGGGACACGGCTCCGGCCGATGACCGCGAACCAGCCCAAGCCCCTCCTACCCGTGATCAATCGGCCGATCATGGAGCATGTGCTTCGCCTCCTGAAACGGCACGGCTTCACCGAGACGGTGGTCACCGTACAGTTCCTGGCCGCCCTGGTCCGCAACTACTTCGGCGACGGCGACGAGCTCGGCATGAGCCTGTACTACGCCACCGAGGACACCCCGCTCGGCACCGCGGGCAGCGTCAAGAACGCCGCCGACCGGCTCCGCGACGACCGCTTCCTGGTCATCTCCGGCGACGCGCTGACCGACATCGACCTGACCGACATGATCCGCTTCCACCGCGAGAACGGCGCGATGGTCACGATCGGGCTCAAGCGCGTCCCCAACCCGCTGGAGTTCGGCATCGTCATCGTCGACGACCAGGGCAGGGTGGAGCGTTTCCTGGAGAAGCCGACCTGGGGCCAGGTCTTCTCCGACACCGCCAACACCGGCATCTACGTGATGGAGCCCGAGGTCCTCGACGAGATCGCGGCGGGGGAGTCCGTCGACTGGTCGGGCGACGTGTTCCCGAGGCTGCTGGAGCGCGGCGCCCCGCTGTACGGCTACGTGGCCGACGGCTACTGGGAGGACGTCGGCACCCACGAGAGCTACCTCAAGGCCCAGGCCGACGTCCTGTCCGGCCGGGTCAAGGTCGACATCGACGCCTTCGAGGTCTCGCCGGGCATCTGGGTGGCGGAGGGGGCCTCGGTCGACGCCGACGCCATCCTCAAGGGCCCCCTCTACGTCGGCGACTACGCCAAGGTCGAGGCGGGGGCCGAGCTGCGCGAGTACACCGTGCTGGGCAGCAACGCGGTGGTGAGGGAGGGGGCCTTCCTGCACCGCGCGGTCGTCCACGACAACGTCTACGTCGGGCCCAGCGCCCACCTGCGCGGCTGTGTGATCGGCAAGAACACCGACCTGATGACCGCCGCCAGGGTCGAGGAGGGCGCCGTCGTCGGGGACGAGTGCATCATCGAGGCCGAGGCGTACATCTCCTCCGGGGTCAAGATCTACCCGTTCAAGACCATCGAGGCGGGGGCGGTGATCAACAACAGCGTCATCTGGGAGCCGCGCGCCCAGCGCAACCTGTTCGGCCCCCGAGGGGTCTCCGGGCTGGTCAACGTGGAGATCACCCCAGAGCTGTGCGTACGGCTGGCCAGCGCCTACGCCACCACCCTGAAGAAGGGCGCCTCGGTCATCACCTCCCGCGACTCCTCCCGCGCCGCGCGGGCGCTGAAGCGGGCCGTGATCAGCGCCCTGAACGCCAGCGCGATCAACGTGCTCGACCTGGAGGCGTCCCCGCTCCCGGTGGCCCGCTTCCACACCGCCAGGGAGAACGCCGTCGGCGGCATCGCGCTGCGCACCACCCCCGGCGACCCGCAGAGCGTCGACATCGTCTTCATGGACGAGCACGGCGCGGACCTGTCGCCGGCGGCCCAGCGCAAGCTGGACCGGGTCTTCTCCCGGCAGGAGTTCCGCCGCGCCTTCCCCGGGGAGATCGCCGAGCTGAGCTTCCCCGCCAGGGCGGTGGAGGACTACACGCACGAGCTGCTGCGCCTGGTGGACATCAGCGGGGTGCGCGACGCCGACATGAAGGTCGTGGTCGACTGCGCCGGAGGCACCTCCTCCCTGGTGCTGCCCAGCCTGCTGGGCCGGGTCGGGGTGGACGTGCTGACCGTCAACAACCGGCTGGACGACGCCTCGCCCACCGAGACCCTCGCCGAGCGACGCCGCGACCTGCAGCGCCTGTCGGAGCTCGTCAGCTCCTCCAGGGCGGCCTTCGGGGTCCGCTTCGACCCGGTGGGGGAGCGGGTCGCCCTGGTGGACGAGATGGGCCAGCTGATCAGCGAGGAGCGCGCCCTGCTGGTGGTGCTGGACCTGGTCGCCGCCGAGCGGCGCGGCGGCAGGGTGGCGCTGCCGGTCACCACCACCCGGGTGGCCGAGCAGGTCTGCCGCTTCCACGGCGTCCAGGCCGAGTGGACCTCCACCGCGATCGACGCGCTCACCGCCGCCGCCAGGGGACCAGAGATGATCTTCGCGGCCGACGGGCGCGGCGGTTTCATCGTGCCCGAGTTCGGGCCCACGGTGGACGGCCTGGCGGTGTTCCTGCGCCTGCTGGGCCTGGTCGCCAGGACCCGCCTCTCGCTCAGCCAGATCGACGCCAGGATCCCCGAGGCCAAGCTGCTGCGCCGGACCGTGCCGACCCCGTGGGCGGCCAAGGGCGCCGTGATGCGCTCGGTCATCGAGGCCGCCGAGCACTACCGCATCGACACCACCGACGGGGTCCGGGTCGTCGCCGAGGACGGCAGCTGGACCCTGGTGCTGCCCGACCCGACGGAGGCGGTCACCCACCTGTGGGCCGAGGGGTTCGACGTCGACTCCGCGCAGACCCTGATCGAGCACTGGGCGCGGGTGGTCGAGGAGGCCGCGGGTGGCTGACGGGCCGGTTGGGACCGGCTGGTCGAGGGGGCCGTGGGCGGCTGGCGGGCCGGTTGGGGCCGGGCCCGGCGGCCGGGGCCGGGAAAGGGCGTGGGCGAGGGTTCCAGGCCGCGCGGAGAGGCGCCGGGAGGGAGGTTCCGGAGGGCGCGGAGAAGCACCGGGATGAGACTCCGGGCCGGGTGGGAAGGCGCAGGGAGGGAGGCTCCGGGCCGAGCGGTTGCGACAAACACAGCGCGGCGCCATGGACCGGAGACAGTACCCCACTGTAACTTTGTCACCGACCGTACCCGCGGTTCAGCGTCAACCTTGACCTTCGCGCCTCATCACTGTATGTTGCGGCATTCGCAGTCCGAGAAAACACTTGAGAAGCGAAGAAGCGAGGCGCGCATCACTGAGCACCGTTGCCGCGTCTTCGCGGTAGGAGGCCGAGCCGATCGATGCCGAGCGTCTACTGCACGCAGTGCGGTCATGCCAATCCTGAGGATGCCCGTTTCTGTTCACGATGCGGGTCGCCGCTTACCAAAGCCGAGACCCCCGGAGACAGCACATCGACGATCTCCCTCTCCGGGATCGAGGCCTACGAGGCGGAGACAGGTGAGACGCTTCTCGCCGAACGGCAGGCCGTCGAGCAGTTGCCCCCGGGCACCGCGCTGCTGGTGGCGATGCGCGGTCCCAACGCCGGCAGCCGTTTCCTGCTCGACAGTGATCTCACCACCGTGGGCCGCCACCCCGAGAGTGACATCTTCCTCGACGACATCACGGTCTCGCGCCGTCACGTGGAGTTCTACCGGCGCGGCGGCGGGGTCTTCACCGTCCGTGACGTCGGCAGCCTGAACGGCACGTACGTGAACCGCGAGCGCATAGAGGAGGTCCCGCTGTACGGCGGGGACGAGGTGCAGATCGGCAAGTTCCGCCTCGTCTTCCTCACCCGCGGTGCCGCTGGAGGATGATGAGCTCGCAGGCCGCTCGTGCGCACATGAGCATCGGGGAGGTGCTCGCTCTCCTGCAGGGCGAGTTCCCCGACGTCAGCATCTCCAAGATTCGTTTCCTGGAGGGCGAGGGGTTGATCGAGCCGGAGCGCAGTCCCTCCGGCTATCGCAAGTTCACCTACGCCGACGTCGAGCGGCTCCGCTACATCCTCAGCGAGCAGCGTGACCGCTACCTGCCGCTGCGAGTGATCAAGGACCACCTGGAGGCGGCCGACCGCGAGGAGCGCCCGGCCGCCCGGCCGCGCGCCGTCCCCGACGACGCGCCTCCCGAGATCCGGCTCACCCGCGAGGAGCTGATCGCCGCCGCCGAGCTCGACGAGGAGACTCTCGCCGAGCTGGAGGACTACGGTCTGCTCGCCGCCGTGGCCCGCTACTACGACGCCGAGGCGCTGGCCGTGGCCCGCAGTGTCGGAGCGCTGGCCGCCTTCGGCCTGCGCGCCCGCCACCTGCGGGCGGTCAAGGCCGCGGCCGAGCGCGAGGCGGGCCTGGTGGAGCAGGCCGTCGCCCCGCTGCTGCGCCGCCGCGGGCCGGGCGCGATCGACCAGGCCGACGAGACGGCGAGGGAGATTTCCGGCCTGCTGCTGGAATTGCACGCCTCGCTGCTGCGTTCCGGCGTTCGTGGGGCCCTGGGCCGGTGAGAACCTGACCAGGCACTCGTACCCCCACGAGTGTTACGTTGAACAAACCGGTCGGAATCCAGCGAAGACGGAGCAGCCCGTGTTGCAGATGGAGGTCGTGGGCGTTCGAGTTGAGATGCCCTCCAACCAGCCGATCGTCTTGCTGAAAGAGACGCATGGGGAGCGTTACCTACCTATTTGGATCGGCATGACGGAGGCCACGGCGATCGCCATGGCCCAGGCCGAGGAACCACCACCTCGGCCGCTCACCCATGACCTGTTCCGCGACGTGCTCGAAGGGCTCGGAGTCCGGCTGAGCACGGTCAACATCGTCGCCCTGCGCGACGGCATCTTCTTCGCCGATCTCGTGTTCTCCAACGGGGTGGAGGTGAGCGCGCGTCCCTCGGACTCGATCGCCTTGGCACTTCGCACCGGCGCACGTATCTTCGCGAGTGAGGACGTGGTCAGGGAGGCGGGGGTGATCATCCCCGACGACCAGGAGGACGAGGTGGAGAAGTTCAGGGAGTTCCTTGACACGATCACGCCCGAGGACTTCGGTCGCGCGGGGTAGGAATTTCGGTGCATTTACGCTTCACGACGCGCCGGGTGGGGTCGTTGACTGGACTTGGCCCCAGTCCTACGGTGCAAGTGAAACCCGCGGTCGTGCGTAAACCCCCAGATCAGGCCGTGGGATGAGAGAAAGCCGGAGGTCCGCGTGGCGGTCAGCAGCGGCGAGGGTAGAAACGCCGATCAGGATGACCCGGAACGGCGCCAGTCGGCACGTCAGCGCGCGGGTGAAGAGGGTCTGCTGTTCGACGGGCAACCGGTGAAAGTGCCCGCCGACATCGGCTACCGGGGCCCGACGGCCTGTTCGGCGGCCGGCATCACCTACCGGCAACTCGACTACTGGGCGCGCACCGGCCTGGTCGAGCCCACCGTGCGAGCCGCTCACGGCTCCGGCTCCCAGCGGCTGTACGGTTTTCGCGACATCCTGGTCCTCAAGGTCGTCAAGCGGCTCCTCGACACCGGCGTCTCCCTCCAGCAGATCCGCATCGCCGTGCAGCACCTGCGCGACCGGGGCGTCAACGACCTGGCCGGGATCACCCTGATGAGCGACGGGGTGAGCGTCTACGAGTGCACCTCCCCCGACGAGGTCATCGACCTCCTCCAGGGCGGTCAGGGAGTCTTCGGCATAGCACTGGGACGGGTGTGGCAGGAGGTGGAGGGCTCCCTCGCGGATCTGCCCGGCGAACGTGCGGAGTCGGGCGAGGGCCCTTTAGGCGATCATCAGGCCGATGAACTGGCCCGCCGTCGCAGAGCACGACGAACCGGGTAAACTCGGACTTGCCACTGACCCTGTGCGGGAGAGACCCCGACCGCGATCGGGGCGCCGAAGGAGCAACCTCCCCGGAATCTCTCAGGCACCCGGTACCGCACGGACGAGGCAACTCTGGAAAGAAGGCGCGCTCGCCAGGCGCGACTCACCGACGGTGCAAGCCTCCCGTCAAGGGCAGGTGAAGCTCTCAGGTCACGACCCGTGAACGACGGTCGTGATGACAGAGGGGGAGACCAGGCATACGCCCGCGCCCAGCGCCGGTCTCCACCCCCGTCCCGGGAGGCTTCACCAATGACCGACCTGTCATCGCTCAGCGAGCTCAGCTCCCCGCCGTTCGCGACCCGCCACATAGGGCCGGACGACGCCGGCCAGACCCGCATGCTGGAGGCGGTCGGATTCGCCTCCGTCGCCGACCTGGTCGCGGTGGCCGTACCCGAGGCGATCCGCTCCTCGGGGCGCCTCAGCCTGCCCCCGGCGGCCGGGGAGTCCGAGGCCCTCGCGGAGCTGCGGGTCCTCGCCGGGCGCAACACCGTGCTCACCTCGATGATCGGCCTGGGCTACCACGACACGATCACCCCGGGCGTCATCCGCCGCAACCTCCTGGAGAACCCGGGCTGGTACACCGCGTACACGCCCTACCAGCCGGAGATCTCCCAGGGCCGCCTGGAGGCCCTGATCAACTTCCAGACCGTCGTCTCCGACCTGACCGCCCTCGACGTCGCCGGGGCGTCCCTGCTGGACGAGGCCACCGCCGCCGCCGAGGCGATGACCCTGGCCCGCCGCGCGGGCCGCAGCCCCTCGAAGGTGTTCGTGGTCGACGCCGACGCGCTGCCGCAGACCAAGGCGGTGCTGCGCACCCGCGCCGAGCCGCTCGGCATCGAGCTGGTCGAGAGCGACTTCACCGCCGAGCTTCCCGAGTGCTTCGGGGTGCTCGTGCAGTACCCCGGCGCCAGCGGCAGGGTCCGCGACTTCCGAGCCATCGCCGACGCCGCCCACGCGCGCGGCGCCCAGGTGGTCGCCGCCGCCGACCTGCTGGCCCTCACCCTGCTGGCCGCGCCCGGCGAGCTCGGCGCCGACATCGCGGTCGGCTCCTCGCAGCGGTTCGGCGTCCCGCTGGGCTTCGGCGGCCCCCACGCCGCCTACATGGCGGTCCGCGACGGCCTTCAGCGCCAGCTGCCGGGCCGCCTGGTGGGCGTCTCCCAGGACGCCGACAGGCGCCCCGCGTACCGGCTCGCGCTCCAGACCCGCGAGCAGCACATCCGCCGCGAGAAGGCCACCAGCAACATCTGCACCGCGCAGGTGCTGCTCGCCGTGATCGCCGGCATGTACGCCGTCTACCACGGCCCCGAGGGCCTGCGCAGGATCGGCCGGCGTACCCACCGGCACGCCGTCGTGCTCGCCGAGGGCCTGCGCCAGGGCGGCGTCGAGATCGTGCACGACACCTTCTTCGACACCGTGCTCGCCAGGGTGCCCGGCCGCGCCGCGGGGGTCGTCGCCGCGGCCCGCGAGAACGGCGTCAACCTGCGCCTGGTCGACGCCGACCACGTGGGCGTCACCTGCGACGAGAAGACCGAGCTCCTGCACCTGGAGCAGGTCCTGGCCGCCTTCGAGGTCAGCGGCACCGTGCTGGCCGACCTGGACGCCGCCGCGCACGACGCGCTGCCCGCCGCGCTGGCGCGCGTCAGCGACTACCTGACCCACCCGGTCTTCCACAGCCACCGCTCCGAGACGGCCATGCTGCGCTACCTGCGCAGGCTCCAGGACAAGGACATCGCGCTCGACCGGTCGATGATCCCGCTGGGCTCCTGCACCATGAAGCTCAACGCGACCACCGAGATGGAGCCGATCACCTGGCCGGAGTTCGCCGGGCTGCACCCCTACGCGCCCGAGGACCAGGCCGCGGGCTACATCGAGCTGATCGGGGAACTGGAGCGCTGGCTGGCCGAGGTCACCGGCTACGACGCCGTGTCGCTGCAGCCGAACGCCGGCTCCCAGGGCGAGTTCGCCGGGCTCCTGGCGATCCGCGCCTACCACACCGCGCGCGGCGAGTCGGGCCGCGACGTCTGCCTGATCCCCTCGTCCGCGCACGGCACCAACGCCGCGAGCGCCGTCATGGCGGGCATGCGCGTGGCCGTGGTCGCCTGCGACGACCAGGGCAACGTGGACCTCGACGACCTCGTCGCGAAGATCGACAAGCACCGTGAGCAGCTTGCCGCGATCATGGTGACCTACCCGTCCACGCACGGCGTGTACGAGGAGACGATCGTCCGGATCTGCGAGCTGGTGCACGAGGCAGGCGGGCAGGTCTACGTCGACGGCGCCAACCTCAACGCGCTGGTCGGCCTGGCCAGGCCGGGGGAGTTCGGGGCGGACGTCTCCCACCTCAACCTGCACAAGACCTTCTGCATCCCGCACGGCGGCGGCGGCCCCGGCGTCGGCCCGGTCGCGGTCCGCGCCCACCTGGCCGACTACCTGCCCGGCCACCCGCTGCGCGAGGGCACGGCCGTGGGCCCGGTCTCGGCCGCGCCGTACGGCTCGGCGGGCATCCTGCCCATCTCCTGGGCCTACATCCGGATGATGGGCGCCGACGGCCTGAAAGCGGCCACCGAGCAGGCCATCCTGTCGGCCAACTACCTGGCCCGCAGGCTCAGCCCCCACTACCCGGTCCTCTACACCGGCCGCGGTGGCCTCGTCGCCCACGAGTGCATCGTCGACCTGCGCCAGATCACCAAGGAGACCGGGGTGACGGTCGACGACGTGGCCAAGCGCCTCGTCGACTACGGCTTCCACGCCCCGACCATGTCCTTCCCCGTGGCGGGCACGCTGATGATCGAGCCGACCGAGAGCGAGGACCTGGCCGAGCTCGACCGGTTCTGCGAGGCGATGATCGCGATCCGTGAGGAGATCGCGAAGGTCGCCGCCGGCACGTACGACAAGACCGACAACCCGCTGCGCAACGCCCCGCACACGGCCGACAGCCTCGTCGCCGACGAGTGGGGCCACCCCTACACTCGCACCGAGGCGGCCTACCCGCTGCCGTCGGTGCGCGAGGGCAAGTACTGGTCGCCGGTCCGCCGCATCGACCAGGCCTACGGCGACCGCAACCTGGTCTGCTCCTGCCCTCCCCTGGAGGCGTACGAGGACTGATCCCCGCCAAAGCCCGGCGGGGCCGAAAGCCCGCGCGAACCGCGATATCCGAGGGGAATGCGGGAGGACGGACGGCGCCCCGAGTCGTTAGGCTCGGGGCGTCTCCGTATCCGGAAGGATCCTGCATGCCTGAGGTGGACACCCGTCCCTTGGACGCCGCGCGAAGACTGGCCGAGTCGGGCGATCTCGACGGCGCCGCCACGATCTTCGCCGAGCTGGTCGCCGACCCCGACGAGCCCGACCGGGCCCAGGCGGCGGTGGGTCTCGCGGTGGTGCTGGAGGAGAGCGGAGACGTGCCGGGCTCCCGCGCGGCCGCGCGCACCGCGCTGGCGACCGGGCACCCGGAGTTCGCCGCCCAGGCCGCCTGCCTGCTCGCCGGGAGCTTCGAACGGGAGGGCCTGGCCGACCAGGCCCGCGCCGCCTGGCAGGCCGCGCTGGGTGTCGGCCACCCCGCCTACGTCCCGCCGGCGCACATGGCCCTCGCCAGGCTCGCCACGGGCGAGGAGGAGGCCGAGCGGTCGCTGCGCGACGCGCTGGCCACCGGCGACCCGGAGATCGCTCCCCGTGCCGCCCAGCGGCTGGCGGAGGCGCTCCTCGAGGAGGGCGAGCCGGGGGAGGCCGCCCAGGTGCTCCTGGAGGCGCTCTCGGTGCCCGACGTGGCCGAGGTGCCGAGACTGCGGGTGATGCTCGGCATCGCTCATCTGGAGCTGGCCTGCGCCGAGTTCTCCGGTGCGATCGAGGAGGGCGGAGACGTCGAGACCGGCGCGCTGGCCATCGAGCTCCTGGCCCGCACACTTCCGCTCAGGGGACGTGACGAGGACGCCGAGCGCGTGTGGCGCTACGGTCTGGACAGCGCCGACGAGGATCTCGCCGGCGAGGTCCGCCTGCGCCTCGACCGGGATCTCTGAGGCCCTGGCACCTCTGCGGCCGAGGCGCGGTGCGCCGGGTGGGCCCGGCGGGTGTCAGTCGCGCTCCCGCCAGCGGCTCAGGGCGTGGGCGAAGTTGATCGCGACGATCCCGCCCCAGGCCAGCAGCAGTCCGGCGGTGCCGGAGGTCTGCGCCGCGATGGCGGTCAGCGGGATCCCGATGCCCATCGAACCGAGGGCGATCGGGATCGAGGAGTTCGTGTTCTTGCGCGGCTTGACCTTCGGTGCCCCGGCTGCGTGCATCTCGGCGCGTACCCGGTGGGCGATGGTCGCGTCGAGGCGTGACACGAACGACTCGATGAGCGCGGTCTCGTACTCCGGGCCGAGGTCGCGCCGGGCCTCGACGGTGGCGCGCATGTCCTGGCGGATATCTTGATAGTCCTGCACGCTTCGATTGTTCCTTCCACCCGCCCGCCGGGCATCAGTCGTTAGGACGATATCCGTGTCCACCTCCGAGCCCACCTCTCTCGCGCCGGCGTCCGCCCCGGGGACCGGGCCGGGGTCCCGGCACCCGGCGGGCGCGGTCCAGCCCGTGGAGATCGCGACCCCGCACGGCCCGGCCCTGGTGGAGATCGACGAGGTGGCCGCCCCGCGCTTCCTGCTGGTACTCACCCACGGCTCGGCCGGGGGAGTGGACGCCCCCGACCTGCTGGCCGTGCGGGACGCCGTGACGGCGATCGGCGGGACGGTCGCACGGGTGCTCCAGCCGTTCCGCGTGCGCGGGGCCCGCGCGCCGGGGTCGGCGGTCAAGCAGGACGAGGCGTGGGAGACGCTGGTGGCCGGGTTGCGCGGGCGCTATCCGGGGCTGCCGCTGGCGCAGGGCGGGCGGAGCAACGGGGCCAGGGTCGCGTGCCGTACGGCCGGGAGGGTCGAGGCCGTCGCGGTCGTCGCGCTGGCGTTCCCGCTGCACCCGCCGAGGAAGCCGGAGCGGTCACGCGCCGACGAGCTGCGCTCGGCGGGCGTGGACGTGCTGGTGGTGAACGGAGACCGTGACCCGTTCGGCGTGCCCGAGGCGGCGGACGCCGCGCGCCTGGTGGTGCTGCCGGGGGAGGGTCACGACCTCGGGAGAAATCCCGCCAGGGTGGGCGAGGTGGTCGCCGAGTGGCTCGGCGCGAGGATGCGGCCGGGCTCGGTGAACTCGCTCAGCGTGACCGGTCGGGGGTGACGGGCCTCAGACGACGCCGGCCAGTGGCCGGTGCGGCTCGATGACGGCACCGTCCGGGAGGAGCTCGCCGGTGTCGTCGAACAGCACCACACCGTTGCAGAGCAGGCTCCAGCCCTGCTCGGGGTGGGCCGCCATGGTGCGGGCGGCTTCGCGGTCCAGCGCGTCGGCGGACGGACAGGACGGCTCGTGCGGGCACATCGGCGTGCCTCCGGATCTCTCGTGTCGGCTCGCCCGGGTCATGCCGGGCACGGGTGGGTATCGGACATCCGGCGGCACCGTCACCGATGGGTCTCCGTTCCCACGTATGACGGGGACGAGCATCTGAATGTTGATATATGGCCATGCGACCCCCGTAACAGAACGAGGAGCGCACATCAAGCAGATCAAGTGTGCGATCAATCGCACCTCGGCGACATAGCCCGTTAGGACTGTTTAAGAACTGGTAGAGGGTCAGTCCGGCAGGGCTTTATCAGGGGATGTGACCTATAACACAGCATGCCTCATATAAGGATATTCGACCAAGTGCGACACGCCGCCCGGCGGGTAAACGATCGGTTACAAGTTTCTGACGTGCGCCGATACGGGCTTTCCCAACCCCTGGCCGCCCCTTACCGACACTGTGTGCTCACTGTGTGCTCACTGCGCGCTCACCGTGCGCCCAGGCCGGCCAGGAGCGCGTCCAGCCCGTGCTCGAAGTCGGTGTCCGCCCCCGGGCTGCCGCCGCCCCTCGACGGGGGGCGCCAGGGCTCGTCCTCGTCGCCCGGGTCGCCCTGGGGCTCTGCCCAGCCCGACTGCTGCACCTCCACCGCCACCGCGCCGAAGACGTAGGCCCGCAGGGCGCGTACCGCCCCCGCCGGGTCGGCCAGGCCCGCGTCGGCCAGCTGGTCGGTCTGCTCCCTGATCGCGATCGCCGCCCTGCCCCTGGGGGGCTTGGTCAGGGCCAGGGCCAGCACCCCGGGATGCTCCCTCAGCGCCGCCCGGCTCGCCCGGCACCAGGCCCTCGCGCTCTCCTGCCAGCTCTCGCCGGGCTCGGCGTGGACGGTGGTGACGTGCTCGGCCAGCGCGTCCATGAGGGCGTCCTTGCCGCGCGGCAGGTGGTGGTAGATGGCCATCGCCTCCACCTGGAGCGCGTCACCCAGCCGCCGCATCGTCAGGCGCCGGAGCCCCTGTCCGTCTGCGATGTGGAGGGCGGCGTCGATGATGCGCTCCCTGGAGAGCGGGACGGGCGGTCGCTTGGCAGGCATGGGAGGCATCCTGCCACCGCGCACCTTACTGCGTAAAGGACGGCGCGCCGGACGGAACGGACCTCTCCCGGCGACGCCGCCGCCCGGCGAGCCGGGCCGCTCCGGGAGAGGTCCGGTCCCTGAGTGTGTGGGGTGGGGGCGGAGCGCGTAGGCTACGAGCGGTGATCTGCCGGAGGAGACCCGGCGACCGGCGAGAGAGGGAAGAAGATGGCGTTTTTCCGACCGCGCGTGAGCCGGGAGGCGGAGGTTCGTCACCACGCTGACCAGGAGGTCGGGAAGAGCTTCCCCGAGTTCCTGGAGAAGGCGCGCCAGGCCGAGGCCGAGGTGCGCCGGGCCCAGGCCGCCGCGGCCCCCGTGCAGGAGCTGCGCGCCGCCGGGCTGGCCTTCGACGGGGCGCTCACCGAGGCCCTGCGCGCGGCCGAGGCCAACCAGCGCGCGACGTTCGGGATCAAGTCGTACGACGACCGGATCCGCCGCCGCAAGGGCAGGGCCACCCCCAAGGGCGCCGAGTGGACCGCCGAGGTCAACCGCCTGCGCACCCTTCGCGAGCAGAACCGGCTGACCGGCATCCCCCGGGTTCCGCGCCCGGTCACCGCCTCCGCCCGCTGATCCCCACCCCTGATCCTCACCCGCGGGGCCTCTCCCCGCGGGTCTTCGGGTTACGGGCTCAGCGGGTGGCGTGCGCGGCCGAGGAGGCGAGCAGCCGCCGGACGCGGGCGGCGGGCAGGACCGCCGCGCACCGCTCGGCCGCATAGGTCTGGGCCATCCGGTGGTGCTCGGCGGAGAAGTCGGCCACCCCGTCGGCCACGAAGAACACCTCCACATCGCCCATGAAGGCGTCGCAGGCCGTCATCAGGCAGCCGATGTGGGCGTAGATGCCGGTGACGATGAGCTGGTCGCGGCCCTGTTCGGCGAGCAGGGTGCGCAGCGGGGTGCGGTGGAAGGCGCTGTAGCGCCACTTGGTCAGCCGGATGTCGTCCGGGCCGGGGGTGAGCGCCGCGACGATCTCCTGGGCGCTCGGGTCGGTGCCGACCCCGGCTCCCCAGAAGTCCTCCAGCAGGCCGCGCTGGGCCGAGGTCTGTCCGCCGGGCTGGGCCGAGTACACCACCGGGACGCCGAGCTCCCAGGCCGTCTCGCGGAGATCCGTGATCGCCGAGACCAGTTCCACGATCGGCGAGGTTCCCGGCGCGAACGCGTTCACGAAGTGGTTCTGCATGTCGTGGACGAGCAGCACCGCCCGGCGGGCGTCCGGTGTCCAGGAGACGCGGTTGACGGGCATCTCGTCCTCGCGGGGCATCGGATAGGGGGTGATTGCGGGTATGGCCACGACTGCCTCTCCTTCTGCTTTCTCTCGGCGTCTCGACGTGCTGGGGGTCACACCTGTCCTCTCCCGGGCTTCTCCCCGGTGACGGCGACGGCCTCCATGCCGGAGACCGTGTCCGCGTCCAGGTCCAGGTCCACATCGAGGTCCGGGGCCAGGCCGAGGGCCTGCAGGAGGGTCCGGAACTTCGCGGAGGTCTCGGCCAGCTCCTCCTCGGGGACCGAGCCCGTGACGATCCCGCCACCGGCGAACAGCCGGATGCCGCCGCCGGTCACCTCGGCGCAGCGGATCGCCACCGCCCACTCGCCGTCCCCCGAGGCGTCGCACCAGCCGACCATGCCGGTGTAGAAGCCCCGGTCGAAGGGTTCGATGCCGGCGATCGCGGCGCGCGCCGCGAGGGTGGGCGTCCCGCAGACCGCGGGGGTCGGGTGCAGGGCGACGGCGAGGTCGAGCGCGGTGGTGCGCGGGTCGGCGAGCCGCCCGGTGATCCTGCTGGACAGGTGCCACATGGTCGAGGTGCAGATCAGCGACGGCTCGGCCGGGACGCTCAGCGCCCGGCAGTGCGGGGCGAGCGCGGCGGCCACGGCCTGGACCACGACCGCGTGCTCGTGCTGCTCCTTGGCCGAGCAGAGCAGCGCCGCCGCGCGGCGGCGGTCCTCCACGGGGTCGGCGCTGCGCGCGGCGGAGCCGGCCAGCGGGTTGGCGACGACGGCGGGCCCGTCCCTGGAGACCAGCAGTTCGGGGCTGGCGCCCACCAGGGTCCGCCCGCCGGGCAGGTCGACGGCGAAGACGTGGCCGTGCGGGTCGCGGACCGCCAGGCGCCGGACCATCGCGGCGACGTCGACCGGCTCAGGCCTCGTCAGCTCCAGTGACCTGGCCAGCACCACCTTCTCCACCGCGCCCGTGCCGAGCAGTTCCAGGACACGTCGTACGCCCTCCAGATGGCCCGAGGGGGTGGGGACGGGGGTGATCCGCCACGGCGGTCGCGCGCCCTCGCGGGGTGGCGGCTCGCCGGGGACGAAAGGGTCGGCCCAGCGGGCGCGCACCGGGGTGATCAGCCGTGCCGCGGCGGGGTCGTCGAACGGGATCGCGCCGAGGACCAGGTCGCGGTGCTCGCGCACGCGCTCGGCCAGCTCCCGCATGGTCCAGGCGGGCGCCACCACGTCGGCGACGCCCCCGGCGAGAAGGGTGTGCCGGGGAGAGGAGAAGATCGATGAGGAACCCGGCCGGTACTCATCGAGAAGTTCGGTGGCGCTGACCGCCTCGTATGCGATAGTCAAGGCTGACCTTTCGGGGGATCTCAGGCCCTGAGCGTGGCGCCGCCGTCCACGTACAGGTCTTGCATGGTGATGTGCCGGGAACGGTCCGAGGCCAGGAAGATCACGGCTTCGGCGACGTCCTGGGGGTCGGCCAGCCGGCCCAGCGGGATGCCCACGCGGTAGGAGGAGAGGTCTCCCATGAGCGCCGCGTGGGGATCGAGCCCCGCCTGCATGGCGGTGTCGGTCGATCCTGGCGAGACCACGTTGCAGCGGATGCCGTGGCGGGCGAGCTCCAGCCCGGCACACCGGGTGAACATGACCGCGGCGGCCTTGGACGCCGCGTACGCCGCCATGCCGACGCGTGGCACGCCCGCGGCGTTGGAGGCCACCGTGACGATCGTCCCGCCGCCGCGGGGGATCATGCGGCGGGCGACGGCGCGGACGGTGTGGAAGACCCCGCCGGCGTTCACCGCGAACACGTGGGCCCAGTCGTCGGTGCCCGTCTCGGTCACCGCGCCGGTGCGCAGCACGCCCGCGACGTTGACCAGGACCCCGATCGGTCCCAGCTCGTCCTCGATCCTTCCGACGACCGCGTCCACCTGTTCGGGGTCCGTGACGTCGGTGTGGTGTCGGGTCACCGGTTCCCCGTGGTCCTCCCAGGGCCCGTCGCGCACGTCGACCCCGGCCACGACCGCCCCGGCGCGGGCGAGGGTCGCCGCGACGGCGGCCCCGATGCCTCCGGCGGCGCCCGTGACGAGAGCCACCGTCCCGGAAAGCCCGGGATGGTCTTGCCTATCGATCACACGCACCTCACTGATAAATTTAGGTTAGCCTTGCCTCACTTACCCCGACTGTCGAGAGTGCGGCGGATAGGAGTCAAGGTGATCTAGCTCCTGATGATTAGGCATCTTGACATTGTCGTCAATGGGGTGGATCTTAGGTTAGGCTTCCCTAATAAGACACTCCGCCCCAGTGGCCTCTCAGGCCACTCGCCCAACGCCGTGACCAGGCACTTCACCGAGGTGCACGCAGTTATGCCATTTTCGTCTGCCTTATTCCCGCGCCCGGGGACTCCTCGCATCCGGTGGGGAAGCGGCGGTCGCCGACCCCCGGGCGCGCCGGTGGAACACCCCCGCGCCGCCCGTACGGAGGACCCGCGTTGACCGTCACCGTCGGCGCCGGGCGAATCCACCGATCCGGGTCCGCCACCCGGTACACCCATGCTGGAGGTAACCGATGACCAACCCCTTCGACGATGAGGACGCGTCCTTCCTGGTGCTGGTGAACGCCGAGGGGCAGCACTCGCTGTGGCCCGCGTTCGCCGACGTCCCCGCGGGCTGGGAGATCGCCCACGGCGAGGACTCCCGCGCCGGTTGCCTGGCCTACGTCGAGAGCTCCTGGACCGACATGCGCCCCCGAAGCCTCGTCGCCGAGATGGGTGGCTGACTCCTCTCAGACCTTCGAGGGCCGGTACGGGGACCGTCGCCCCGGTCCCGTACCCGGCCCTCGGGGAGGGGCGCTCCGCGCTCCCGCAGGTCCCTTCGGGGGGCTCTCCCCGCAGGGGCCGGACACGGCGAAGGGCGCCACCGCGGACCGGGAGGTCTCGCGGTGGCGCCCTTCGCGACGGGCCGGACGGGGCCGGGCGGCGCAGTGCCGGTCGGCTGCCGGTCGGCTGCCGGTCAGAGCTGCCGGTCAGCTGGCCCAGTCGAGCAGCGGACGGGTGTTGCTGGGGTGGCGGAGCTTGGAGAGCGACTCCTTCTCCAGCTGGCGGATGCGCTCGCGCGTCAGGCCGAGGTGCTTGCCGATCTCGTCGAGGGTGTGGGGCTTGCCGTCGACGAGGCCGAAGCGCAGGGCCATGATCTTGGCCTCCCTGGGGGAGAGGTTGCCCAGCACCCCGCGCAGCTGCTCGCCCAGCAGCTGGCGGTCGACGACCTCCGATGCCTCGGGCGAGTCGACGTCCTCGATGAGATCGCCGATGGTCGTCTCGCCGTCCTCGCCGATGGTGGCATTGAGGCTGATCGGCTGGCGGCTGGTGCGCAGCAGCTCCTCGATCTGGTCGGGGGTCTTGTCCAGCTCGACGCCCAGCTCCTCCGGCGTGGGCTCGCGGCCCAGGCGCTGGTGCATGTCGCGCTCGACGCGCGACAGCTTGGAGAGCATCTCCAGCACGTGCACCGGCAGCCTGATGGTGCGGGCCGAGTCGGCGAAGCCGCGCTGGATGGCCTGGCGGATCCACCACATCGCGTAGGTGGAGAACTTGTAGCCCTTGGTGTAGTCGAACTTCTCCACCGCGCGGATCAGGCCCAGGTTGCCCTCCTGGACCACGTCGAGCAGGGCCATGCCCCGGTCGGTGTACTTCTTCGCCACGGAGACGACCAGGCGGAGGTTCGCCTCCAGCATGTGGTCCTTGGCCCGGCGGCCGTCCTCGGCGATCCACTCCAGGTCGTCACGCGCGACCGCGGACAGGCCCGGGTCGGCCTCCAGCTTGGACTCGGCGTACAGGCCGGCCTCGATGCGCTTGGCCAGCTCGACCTCCTGCGCGGCGGTGAGCAGGGTACGACGGCCGATCGACTTCAGGTAGGTGTGCACCGAGTCGCCCATGACGGAGGACTGGTCGTCGAGGTCGAGGGTCGGCTCGGCCTCCACCTCGGTCTCCTCCGGCGGGTTCCACTCGTCGTCGAGCTCCGCCGCGGCGTCCTTCGCGGTCGCCTTGGTGGTCTTGGTGGCCCTGGGGTCGCCCGGGGGCTCCGCCCTGGTCCCGGCGGCACCCGCCGCGGGCTCGGTCTTCGCCGCGGTCTTCCTCGCGGGGGCGGCCTTCGCCTTGCGGGCGGGGGTCTTGCGGGCGCTCTTGGCGGCGGACGTGGAGAGCGCGGGCTCGTTCTCGGCCGCCAGGCTGACGCCCGCCTCGGTGAGCTCGCGCAGGATCGACCTGCCCTCGGCGGGGCTGATGCCCGCCTCGGCGAAGGCGTGGCGCAGCTCCGCGAGTGAAAGGTGGCCCTGGACTCGCCCTCGGTCAAGGAGCTGGTCGAGGGTCGTCGGGGCCTCAGATGAGGTCGCCACGGCGGTTGGGGGCATGAGGACACCTCCTCCATCACGGAGTCGTCTGAATTTACGATCTGATGGTCTTGGGGTGGGGCGGTCTGGGGGCCGCTCGGCGCACCAGTACCAATAACCCCAGTCAAGAACTTTCTGTTCCCGACTTGACTCGGAAAATATGATGGGTGGACCGCCGTCCCGGCGATCCACCCGCGTATGGGCGCCCGAGAGGGCCTATTCGAGCACTTCCACGGGGCCCTCTTCCGCCGAGCCCGAGGACCCCTCCAGCACGGGGTCGTCGACCATGGGCATCGGGAAGGGCTCCGCCTCCTCCAGCCGGTTCTCGCTCCAGTACTCGACGACCTTCCCGGGGTCGGGGTTGACGTCCCTGGAGACCACGTACTCCTCCGCGGGGGGAGCGGACGCGGTCGGCGACGGCTCCTGCGAGGATCGTCCGGGCTCGTGCGGGGCCACCGGCACCGGCTCTCCCGACGGTTTCTCCGCCCTCCCGATCCCGCCCGACGCGGCGGCGGCCGTGACGGAGATGCCGCCGGCGAGGACCAGGCTCACGATTCCAGCCGAGACCCATGTCTTCCGGGTGACGTTCATCGGGCTTGTCCCTCCTGCTTCGGCTATCTCATTGGACGTATGAGAACGCCTTCACGGTTCCCGATCACGACCATAACGGAGAGCTTCGAGATCCGGCTTGCCATTGGCCAAAAGCGGTATTTCGGTCACGACGATCAGGTCGGCGGGGGCCGCGTAGGCGGGCAGCCGCTCCTTGACGAAGGCGCGCAGCTCGGCCAGGGACGGCGGGGAGGGCGAGACGACGACGGCCACCACCCGCTCGCCCCACTCGGGGTCGGGACGGCCGACCACGGCGACGTCGACGATCGCGGGATGCTCGGCCACCGCCGCGGCCACCGCCGCGGCGACGACCTTCTCGCCCCCGGTGTTGACGACGTCGTCGGCCCGCCCGAGCACGCGCAGCCGCCCTCCCTCCAGGGCGCCCAGGTCCGAGGTGAGGAACCAGTCGCCGTCGCGGACCGCCTCGGTGAGGTCGGGGCGGAGCCGGTAGCCGGAGAACAGCACGGGCCCGCTCAGGCGGATCCGGCCGTCGTCGCCGACGGCGAGCCCCACCCCGTCGAGGGGCTCGCCGTCGTAGACGCACCCGCCGCAGGTCTCGCTCATGCCGTACGTGGTGACCACCCGGGCCCCGGCCGCGCGGGCCGCGTCGAGCAGGCCGGGGGGAGCGGCGGCGCCGCCGAGCAGGATCGTCCCGAACGTTGATAGGCGCGGCAAACGCGTCGAATTCACCTGGAGCAGCCGGCGCAGCTGGGTCGGCACCAGCGAGACGTGGTCCGCGCCGCTGGAGAGCACTGCCTCGGGGGAGAACCCGTCGTGCACGATCGGCTCGGTCCCGCCCAGCAGCGACCTCACCAGGACCTGCAGGCCGGACACGTGGGAGGGCGGCAGGCAGCACAGCCAGCGCTCGCCCGCCCCGGCGTCCAGGCGCCGCAGCGAGGCCGACGCGGAGGCGCGCAGCGCCTCGGCCGACAGCTGCGCGCCCTTCGGGACGCCGGTCGAGCCGCTGGTGGCGATGACCACCGCCACGTCGGCGGGCACGCCGACGCCGCCCTCGCGGCGTACCCCGTTCACGTGGGTCGGGCGCAGCGCGTCGAGCGTCGCCCGCAGCGCGGGGGCGGGCAGGGCGGGGGAGAGGGGCAGCACGGCGGGACCGCTGCCGTCCAGTGCCGCGCCCACGGCCCGGAACAGCTCCGGGCCCGCCGGCGACACCACGGCGTGCAATTCCCGTTGCACGGAAAGCCATACCTCGTGCACAGGAATGGTCATCACAGTCGTAAGGTTAGTGCCGGAAGCCGGACAACGGCCGGGGTGGTCCCGGCGCAGCGGAGAGGGTGAAGCCATCGTGGGCACGGAGCGGGTCGAGCCGGGCGTGGACGAGCGGGTGGCGGCGGAGACGGCCCCCGAGCGTGACGGCGCGGTCGACTGGAAGAGGTCCGGGCAGTACGAGGACATCATCTACGAGACCGGCGAGGGCATCGCCAAGATCACGATCAACCGGCCGGAGCGGCACAACGCGTTCCGCCCGACGACGCTCTTCGAGCTCAAGGACGCCTTCAACGCCGCCCAGGAGGACGCCGGGGTCGGTGTGATCATCTTCACCGGCGCGGGCGACAGGGCCTTCTGCTCCGGCGGCGACCAGAAGATCCGCGGCGACGACGGCTACGTCGACAAGTCCACCCCGCACGTCGGCCGACTCAACGTGCTCGACCTGCAGGTCCAGATCCGCCGCTGCCCCAAGCCGGTCATCGCGATGATCGCCGGTTACGCCATCGGCGGCGGCCATGTGCTGCACGTGTGCTGCGACCTGTCCATCGCCGCCGACAACGCGGTCTTCGGCCAGACCGGCCCCAAGGTCGGCTCCTTCGACGGCGGCTACGGCTCCTGGCTGCTGGCCGAGACCGTCGGCCTGAAGCGGGCCCGCGAGATCTGGTATCTCTGCCGCCAGTACGACGCGCAGACCGCCCTCGGCTGGGGCCTGGTCAACGCGGTCGTACCGCTCGCCGAGCTCGAGACCGAAACGGTCAAATGGGCCAGGGAGATGCTGGAGAAGTCGCCGCTGGCCCTGCGTATGCTCAAGGGCGCGCTGAACGCGGTGACCGACGGCGCCGCGGGGATGCAGCAGTTCGCCGGTGACGCCACCCTGCTCTACTACATGAGCGAGGAGGCGCAGGAGGGCCGCGACGCGTTCAAGGAGAAGCGCGCCCCCGACTTCGGCAGGTTCCCGCGCCGTCCCTAGGGGCGGCGGAAGGCTGGTTCCGGCGCGGCCCCGGGCGGCGAGGACGGGTTCCCCCGCCGCTCCCAGGGGCAGCGAGGATCCGAACGGGTTCGGTCCCGAGGCGCGCCGTCCCACGTAGGCGAGGTCGCTTTCGCGTGCCTCAAGACGGACTCACCCCCGGGTGCGGAGTTAAGGAGGCGGTGCGGTGAATCCCGCGACCGCGCTCGCGACGGTGCTGGTCGACGAGCTCGCCCGCTGCGGTCTCACGGACGTGGTGCTCGCACCCGGGTCGCGCTCGGCGCCGCTCGCCCTGGCCGTGCACGCCGACAGCCGCATCCGGCTGCACGTGCGGGTGGACGAGCGCTCGGCCTCCTTCCTGGCGGTGGGCCTCGCCCGCCGCAGCGGCCGTCCGGTCGTCCTGATCTGCACCTCCGGCACCGCGGCGGCCAACTTCCACCCGGCCGTCATCGAGGCGCACGAGTCGGGGGTGCCGCTGCTGGTGCTCACCGCCGACCGCCCGCCCGAGCTGCGCGACACCGGCGCGAGCCAGACCGTCGACCAGGTCAAGCTGTACGGCACGGCCGTCCGCTGGTTCAGCGAGGTCGGCGTGCCCGAGGACCGCCCCGGCCAGGTCGCCTACTGGCGGTCGACGGTCTGCCGCGCCTACCAGCGCGCGCTGGGCCCGTACGACCCGGGACCGGTCCACCTCAACGTGGCCTTCCGCGAGCCGCTGGTCCCGGACGGTGACCCGTCCTGGTGCGAGTCCCTGGAGGGTGACGCCGGAGGCCCGTGGGTCCGCGCCAGGGTGGCCTCCCCGCCGGTGGCGCTGCACCTGCCGCCGACCCGGCGGGGCGTGCTGGTCGTCGGCGACGGCGCGACCAACACGCGCAGATACGTGGCGGCGGCGGGCATGGCCGGGTGGCCGGTCCTGTCGGAGCCCAACGGCGGCGCCCGCTACGGCGACCACGCGATGTCGGCCTACCACTTCCTCCTCGGCACCCCGGAGTTCGCCGACCGGCACCGCCCCGACGTCGTGGTCACCCTGGGCCGCCCCGGCCTGTCCCGGCCGCTGCTCAACTGGCTGAGGCACGCGGACGAGCACATCGTGGTCGCCGCCGACATGACCCGCTGGCCCGACCCGACCCGCTCGGCCACCCAGGTCGCCCAGGTGGTGGAGATCCCGGTCGCGGCGGGCGACGACGCGTGGCTGCACTCCTGGCGCCGCGCCGAGACGGCGGCCAGGACCGCGATCGACGAGGTGCTGGACGGGACGACGGGGCTCAACGAGCCGCGCCTGGCCCGCGACCTGGTGGAGGCGCTGCCCAACGGGTCGCTGCTGTTCTCCGGCTCCTCGATGCCGATCCGCGACCTCGACCAGGCGATGCGTCCCCGGCGGGGCCTGCGGATCCTGGCCAACCGGGGGGCGGCGGGGATCGACGGCGTGGTGTCGTCCGCGATGGGCGCCGCCCTCGCCCACAACGGCCCCTCCTACGCCCTGATGGGCGACCTGACCTTCCTGCACGACCAGAACGGGCTGCTGCTCGGCTCCCGCGAGCCCCGCCCCGACCTCTGCCTGGTCGTGGTGAACAACGACGGCGGCGGGATCTTCTCGCTGCTCCCCCAGGCCGCGCTGCGCGACCCCTTCGAGCGGGTCTTCGGCACCTCGCACGGGGTTGACCTGGGCTACGTGGCCGCCGCCACCGGCACGCCGTACACCTTCGTGGACGAGCCGGGCCAGCTGGTCAAGGCGCTGCGCGGCGACGGGCTGCGCATGGTCGAGGTGCGGACCGACCGGGAGTCCAACGCGGTGCTGCACTCCATGATGCGCGACGCGGCCCACGCCGCCGTCCGCGACGTCATGGTGTGACGCGCCCCCCGGGCGCCCGCCGTGACGCGTGCCCCCGGGATCACGCCGCGTCGAGCCCCACGCCGCCGTCCGCGACGTCATGGCGTGACGCGCGCCCCGGGGGATCACGCCGCGCCGCGGTCCGCACCGCCGTCCGCGTGCGGTGACGCGTGCCCCGGGATCACACCGTGTCTTGCCCCGACGTGGCCCGTGCCGTCGTACGGCGAGGTCACGTGACGTCGCGGCGGAGCGTCAGCAGGCGGGCGGCGAGCACGGTCACCACGACGTAGCCGGCGAACAGCAGCCCGCCGGCCCAGACGGGCAGCAGTTCCGCGTCCTGCAGGTGCATGCCGCCCAGGGCGCGGGCCGCCCCGGTCGGCAGCCAGCGGCCCAGCCCCGGCAGGAGCATGGTGAGCAGGTAGTCGGCGTACATGAACCAGGCCAGCGCCACCGCCACCGCCGCGACCTGGTTGCGGATCAGGGCGCCGAGGCCCACCCCGAGCAGGCCGTACACGGCGACGCTGAACACCGAGCCGAGCAGGACCAGCGGCACCTGGGGAGTCCAGGCGGGATGACCGGCCAGGCCGAGCATGGCCAGGCCCGCCAGCAGCGTGACCAGCGCCGACAGGAGGCCGACGAGCAGCCCGACGATCCCGTACGCGGCCAGCTTGGCCGTGATCACCCGGCTCCGCACCGGGGTGACCAGGAACTGCCAGGTGATCGTCTGGTGGCGGTACTCCCCGGCCACGCCGAGGACGCCGAGGACCAGGGCGAAGACGTAGGACTGCTGCGCCATGTTGTAGACGTTCTCGATCTGCGGCCCCGTCGCGCCGGCCGGCTCCGCCAGGGCGACCATCAGCCCCGCCCAGAGCACGCACAGCGGGGGCGCCAGGCCGACGAGGATCCAGGTGACGCGGCTCGCGCGGATCTTGAACAACTCGGCGCGGATCAGGCGGTTCACCCGGTCACCTTCATGTAGAGCTCCTCAAGGTCGGTCTCCGAGGTGAGCGGGCCCTGCCAGGCGAGGCGCCCCGCCCCGACGATGATCACGTGGTCGGCGATCTGCTGGATCTCGGCGAGCACGTGGGTGGACACCAGGACCGTGCGGCCCTCGTGGGTGTAGGCCCGCAGGAAGCCCCGCAGCCAGCGAATGCCCGCCGGGTCCAGGCCGTTGGCGGGTTCGTCGAGGATGAGGATCTCCGGGTCTCCCAGGAGGGCGGAGGCCAGGGCGAGCCGCTGGCGCATGCCCAGGGAGAATCCCCCCACCTTGCGGCCGGCCGCGTCGGCGAGGTCGACCTGTTCCAGGACGTACGCCACGCGTGCGGGGTCGAGCCCCGCGGCGAGGCGGAGCGCCTCCAGGTGCGCGCGGGCGCTCAGCCCGGGGTGGAAGGCCGTCGCCTCCAGTACGGCGCCGACGGTGGTGACGGGCCGCTCCAGGTCGCGGTAGAGCGTGCCGTCGATCGTCGCGGTGCCCTCGCTGGGCGCGACCAGGCCGAGGATCATGCGCAGGGTGGTGGTCTTGCCCGCCCCGTTGGGGCCCAGGAAGGCCGTGAGTGTTCCCCGCTCCACCGTGAACGACAGGTCCTCGACGGCGCGTACCCCGCCGAACGACTTGCCGAGGTGGGTGACGCTGATTGCTGACATGGCCTCGACGATGGCCCCGAGGCGGGTGGGAGCGCACGGTCCCGGGGGTGGAACCCGCGAGATCCACCCGGGGGGAGAGATCGGCGGCCGGGGGTGGAGACGATCTCCACCCCCGCGACCATGGCCCGCCGCCGTGGGCGTGGATAGCTTGGCGTCGTGACATTCCTCCGCCGACCCCCGGTACGCCGGTTCCTCACCGTCGTGCTGGCGGGCTACATACTTTCCGGCCCGGTGATCGGCGCGGTCGGGACGGGCTGGCCCGGGCTGCTCGGGATGGTCCCGTTCGCTGCCGTCACCTGCGGCTGCTGCCTGTGGGTGCTGCTGGGCCGGGACACGCGGCGCGCCGCCCCGCTGCTCGCGGTCACCCTGGCCGGAGGGCTCGCCCTGCACGGGATCAGCCCCTACAGCGGCATGGGGTTCCTGTACATTGTGATCTTCGTCGCGCCGTTCAAAACCCGCCTGTGGCCGGCGGTGGTCCTGGTCACGGCGGACGTCGCCGCTACGACGGCCGTGTCCTTCCTGCTCGGGCTGCCGAGCGGGGAGGTGCTGGGCAACGCCTTCGGCCTCACCTACGTCGCCGTCTTCGCCTTCCTGATACGGCAGATGAAGGCGATCAGGGAGCAGGCCGCGGCGCTCGCCGAGGCGCGGGCGGGCGAGGCCGTGCTGGCCGAGCGGGCGCGGCTGGCCAGGGAGGTCCACGACATCCTGGCGCACTCGCAGTCGGCGCAGATCGTCCACCTGGAGGGTGCGCGGCTGCTGCTCGAACGGGGGGAGGACCCGGCGGCGGCCCTCGACCGGGTCAACCGCGCCGTGCGGCTGGCGCGCGCAGGGCTGGAGGAGACCCGCCGGGCGCTCGACGCGCTGCGCGGGGAGGAGCTTCCGCTGGCCGAGCGGCTGGAGCGGCTGGCGGTGGAGTTCCGGTCGGTGACCGGCCTGCCCTGCGCGGTCTCGGTCGAGGGGAACCTCGACTCGCTGGAGGCGGGGGCCAGGCTGGCGGTGGCCAGGACCGCCCAGGAGGCACTGACGAACGTGCGCAAGCACGCGCCGGGCGCCGCGGTGTCGGTGGCGCTGCGCCGCGTCGGCACCTGGTGCGAGCTGGAGGTGCGCGACACGGGCGGGCCGCCGGGCCCGCCGGCGTCGGGAGGGGGATACGGGCTGGTGGGGATGCGCGAGCGGGCCGAGCTGATCGGCGGTTCGCTGGCCGTGCGGCCGGGCGCGGAGGGCTTCGAGATCCTCCTGCGGGTCCCGGCGTGAGCCGCCCGCGGCGCGGCGCCGCTTCGGGGGTGGGCGCCGCGCCGCGGACGGTTCACGCCGGTGCCGTACGGTACAGCCACGCGGGAAGCGGGCGGGGGCGGGAGCGCCACCGGCGCACGCGGGCGGGTTCGAGGGACGCGGGGGGGCCGAGGTGACCGTGCGGGTGCTGGTGGTCGACGACCAGACGGTGGTGCGTGAGGGGCTGGTGCTGCTGCTGGGACTGCTGCCCGGCATCGAGGTGGTGGGGGCGGCGGCCGACGGGCGGGAGGCGGTCGGGCTCGCCGGCTCCCTTCGGCCCGACGTGGTCCTGATGGACCTGCGGATGCCCCGCATGGACGGGGTGGAGGCGACCCGCAGGATCAGGGCGGCCCACCCGGAGATCCACGTGGTGGTCCTGACAACGTACTCCGACGATGAGTCGGTCTTCGCCGCGCTGGCCGCGGGGGCGCGGGGCTACCTGACCAAGGACACCGACGCCGAGTCCCTGGCCTCGGCCATCGCCACCGTGGTCGAGGGCGAGGCCCAGTTCGACCCCGGTGTCCAGCGGCGGCTGGCCGAGGCGGTGACCGGGGGCCGCCGCGCGCCGGAGCCGCCCGACGGGCTCACCCGCCGCGAGAGCGAGGTGCTGCGGCTGATAGCGGCGGGCCGCTCCAACACGGAGATCGCCGGGGAGCTGTTCATCTCCGAGGCGACGGTCAAGACGCACATCAACAACCTCTTCGCCAAGGCGGGACTGCGCGACCGGGCCCAGGCGGTGACGTACGCCTTCCGGCACGGCCTGGTCCCCGACTGACCGGGACGGCGTGCGGCACCGGGGTGGCGGGGGCACGGCGCGGCGGGGACGACCGGGCGGCGACGACGGTGATGTGACGGTGATGACTGTCAGGTCTGGGGATGTGGGGACGCCGTCACGGGGTGAGGGTGAATCGAGTACGGATTCACCTCGCGGGTGCCCTCGAAGGGAAGTGCCATGCGACCTGACGTCAGTTTGACCGGCCACGAGACGGTGGCGGGTTTCGGCAACTACGCCGAGGCCCAGCGCGCCGTGGACCACCTGTCGGACCAGAAGTTCCCGGTCGAGCACACGATGATCGTCGGAGTCGGTCTCCGGCTCGTCGAACAGGTGCTCGGGCGGCTGACCTATCTTCGCGCCGCGGGGATGGGCGCGGCGACCGGAGCCTGGTTCGGACTGCTGATCGGCCTGTTCTTCGCGATCTTCACTCCCGGACGCTTCCCCTTCATCCTGGTCCTGTGGGGCCTGATCTGGGGCGCCATAGCCGGAGCGATCTTCGGACTGGTCGGCCACGCGCTCACCGGGGGCAAGCGTGACTTCCTCTCGTCGAGCGCGATCGTCGCCGACCGCTACGAGGTACTGGTCGCGGCCCCGCACGCCGCCGAGGCGCGCAGGCTGCTCAACGTGGGCACGTCCCAGCAGATGCACCAACAGATCTGACCGGCGCTCCCCGGGACGGAGCCCGCACTGGCGGCGGCGCGGGCGGCATCGCCCGCGCCGCCGTCCCGTATCCGCCGCCGGGCCGCCCGCCCGTCCGGGGCCGGCCGGGTCCACCGGGCCTGCTTCGGGACGCGGATCCACCGGGCCGGGGGACGCCGGGACGTCGCGGGCGGGGCGGTGCAGTGCGGCGGGTGCCGGTGTCACAGCGCATAGGAGGCCAGCATGGCTAAAGCAGTCGGAATCGACCTGGGCACCACCAACTCGGTGATCGCCACGATGGAGGGCGACAAGGCCACGGTGATCCCCAACTCCGAGGGCGCGCGGACGACGCCGTCGGTCGTGGCGTTCACCGAGAACGGTGAGCGCCTGGTCGGGCAACTGGCCCGCCGCCAGGCGATCCTGAATCCCAAGGGGACGATCTACTCGGCCAAGCGCTTCATCGGCCGCCGCCACGACGAGGTCTCCAGCGAGCTGACCGCCGTGTCGTTCGACGTCGTCCCCGGCCCCGACGGGGCCGTCCGTTTCAAGATCAACGAGAAGCTGTACGCGCCCGAGGAGATCGCCGCGGCGATCCTGCGCAAGCTCGTGGACGACGCCTCGAAGTTCCTGGGGGAGAAGGTCACCGAGGCGGTCATCACCGTGCCCGCGTACTTCAACGACTCCCAGCGCCAGGCCACCAAGGACGCCGGGAAGATCGCCGGTCTGGAGGTCCTGCGGATCATCAACGAGCCGACCGCGGCGGCCCTCGCCTACGGCCTCGACCGCGAGGAGAGCGAGACCGTGCTCGTCTTCGACCTGGGCGGCGGCACCTTCGACGTCAGCATCCTCGCCATCGGGGACGGCGTCGTGGAGGTACGGTCGACCGCGGGCGACACCCATCTGGGCGGCGACGACTTCGACCGGCGCATCGTCGACCACCTCGCCGACGAGTTCCAGCGGGACAACGGCATCGACCTGCGCCAGGACCCGCAGGCCCTGCAGCGGCTGTTCGAGGCCGCGGAGAAGGCCAAGGTCGAGCTGTCGTCGGTCACCCAGACGCAGATCAGCCTGCCCTTCATCACCGCGGACGCCTCGGGCCCCAAGCACCTGAACACCACGCTCAGGCGTTCGACCTTCGAGGAGATCACCGCCGACCTGCTCGAACGGTGCAGGGGCCCCGTCCAGCAGGCGATGGCCGACGCCAAGCTCACCGCCGACGACATCGACGAGGTGATCCTGGTGGGCGGCTCGACCAGGATGCCCGCCGTGCAGAACCTGGTACGCCGCATGACGGGTGGCAAGGAACCGAACATGACGGTCAACCCGGACGAGGTCGTGGCACTGGGCGCCGCGATCCAGGCCGCCGTCATCAAGGGCGAGCTGAAGGACGTCGTACTGCTCGACGTGACTCCGCTCTCCCTCGGCATCGAGACGCTCGGCGGGGTCATGACGAAGGTCATCGAGCGGAACACCACCATCCCGGCCCGCCGTTCGGAGACGTTCAGCACCGCCGAGGACAACCAGAGCGCCGTGGACGTCGTCGTGCTGCAGGGCGAGCGCGAGCGCGCCGCCGACAACCGTCCCCTGGGCCGGTTCCGGCTGGAGAACATCCGGCCCGCGCCGCGCGGCGTGCCGCAGGTCGACGTGACCTTCGACGTCGACGCCAACGGGATCCTGAACGTCTCGGCCAAGGACAAGGACACCGGGGCCGAGCAGCGCATCACGATCAGCGAGAGCTCGAACCTGGACAAGAGCGAGGTCGAGCGGATGGTCGCCGACTCCGAGCGGCACCGTGAGGAGGACCGGCGGATGCGGCAGGTCGTGGACGCGCGCAACGAGCTCGACTCGGTCGCCTACCAGGTGGAGCGCCGCCTGGCGGAGCTGGGCGACTCGGTACCCGTCCACGAGAAGGCGAGGGCCGAGATGCTGGTGCACGACGCCCGCGACGCGATCAAGCAGGAGGCCCCGCTCGACCGGGTCCGCTCGCTCACCCCCGAGCTCCAGCAGGTCTACCAGAGCCTCGGCGCGGCGGGCTCCGGCACGGCGGGGGCTGCGGGGGCTGCGGGGGCCACGGGCGGTCCGGGGGCCGCCGGAGCGTCCGGCTCCCCGGGCGGCCGGGACGACGACGTCATCGACGCGGAGTTCACGACCGATGAATGAGGCATCCGGGCGCGGCCGGCACGTCCCGCGCCCCGACCGGGATCCGCGCGGCGGGTACGGCCCGTCAGGTCAGGAGCGGCAGGACCGGGAGCCGTACGACCAGGGGGAGGAAGCGGGCAGGGAGGCGCGAGCCCGAAACCGGCCTCACGACCGAGCCCACGACCAACCTCACGACCGGTCCCGCGACCGAGCCGAGGACCGGCCCCGCGCCCAAGACCACGACCGGTCCCACGACCAAACCCACGGCCGAGCCGAGGACCGAGCCGAGGACCGGCCCCGCGACCGGCACGGGCCTCGGGGGGCGGAGACCCGGCGCGGTGGTCAGGGGGCGGGTGACCGGGAGCCCGAGGTCCCGGAAGGGGCCGGGCCCGCCCCGGACGGTCTCCAGGACCGCGTCGTGGAGCTCCAGGCCCTGGTGACCGATCTCCAGGACCGCTGGCGGCGCGCCCTCGCCGACCTCGACAACCTGCGCAAGCGCGTCAGCAGGGACGCCGTGCGGACACAGTCCGAGGAGCGGGCCCGTGCCGCCGCGGAGTGGCTGCCCGTGCTGGACAACCTGGACCGCGCGCTGGAGCACGCGGAGACCGATCCGGCCTCCATCGCCGACGGGATGCGGGCGATCCGCGACCAGGCGCAGGAGGTGCTCTCCCGCCTCGGCTACGCGCGCCGCGACGACACCGGGACCGTGTTCGACCCGGCCAGGCACGAGGCGGTGGGCGTGCTCTCGCGGGAGGGCGTGCCCGACGGCACGGTCGTGCGGGTCGTGCGGCCCGGCTACGGGGACGGCGAACAGCAGCTGCGGCCCGCGCTGGTCGTGGTGGCCAAGGGGGCATGATGCCCCCCGACCGGGACTTCTACGAGATCCTCGGCGTGCGGAGGGGCGCGAGCCAGGAGGACGTCCAGCGCGCCTACCGCAAGCTGGCGCGGGCCAACCACCCCGATGTCAACAAGGACCCGTCCGCCGAGGACCGCTTCAAGGAGGTCTCCGAGGCCTACAGCGTGCTGTCCGACCCCGAGACCCGGCGCCGCTACGACGCGTTCGGGCCGAACTTCCGCCAGGTGCCCGAGGACGTGGACCCCGAGACGTGGGCGCGCGCCAGGAGCCGAGGGGCGGGTGCGGGCCGGGCCGGTCCCCGTGGCGGAGGCGGAGGCGGTGGCTTCGGCGGCTTCGAGGAGGGGGTCGACCTCGACGACCTCTTCGGAGGGCTGTTCTCCGGCAGAAGGGGCCGGTCCGGCGCGAGCTGGGGGCCGATCCCCGGCGCCGACCAGGAGGCCGAGATCGTCCTCACCCTCGAGGAGGCCTACCGGGGCGGGCGCCGCTCCATCACCGTCGGTTCGCGCGGGCTGCAGGTCGACATCCCGCCGGGCGTCACCGACGGGCAGCGCGTCAGGCTGGCCGGACAGGGGGGCCGGGGCGGCGACGGGGCCCCCGCGGGCGACCTCTACCTGATCGTCAGGATCGCCCCGCACCCCCGCTACCGGGTCGAGGGGCGCGACATCCACGTCCTGCTCCCGGTCACCCCGTGGGAGGCGGCGCTCGGCGCCGCCGTCGCGGTCGACACCCCCGAGGGGGAGGCCAAGGTCAAGGTGCCGCCGGGAACGTCCAGCGGCAGGCGACTGCGGCTGCGCGGCCGGGGGATGCCCAGCCGCCGCGACAGGCCGGGCGACCTGTACGCCGAGGTGCGGATCATGGTCCCGGAGCGGCTGACGGAGGAGGAGCGGCGGCTGTTCGAGCAGCTCGCCGCGGTCTCCGCGTTCGACCCGAGGAGGCGGTGATGACCCACCCGTTCCCCGAGCGCGGGCCATCCGGCCAGGGGCCGAGTCCCGCCCGTCCTGGGGCGGAGGCGGGGCGTGCCGGGCCCGCCCCGGACGGAGGCGCGGTCTCCCGGCCGCCGGAGACGGGGAGGACCTACCAGCTGGCCAGGCCCGCGCGGCTGGATCTGGAGACGTTCGCCAGGGCGACGGGAACCCACCCCGAGCTGGTGCGGCGCCTCGTCGCGCTGGGTGTGCTCGACGCCTGGACCGACGCCGCCGGGCACCTGTGGTTCCCGCCCTCCCAGCTGCTCACCATGGCGCGCGTCCGGCGGCTGCGGGCCGGATTCTCGATCAACTACGCGGCGCTCGGCCTCGTCATGGACCTGCTGGACCGCATCGCCGACCTGGAGGCCGCCCAGCGCGGTCGTTCCCGACCCACCGGAGGCCCGCCGTGGACATGAACCAGCTGACGCAGAAGTCACAGGAGGCGTTGCACGACGCGCAGACCAAGGCCCTGCGCTTCGGGCACACCGAGGTGGACGGCGAGCACCTGCTGCTGGCGCTGCTCGACCAGCCGGAGGGGCTGATCCCTCGCCTGCTCTCGTACGCGAACGTCGACACCGACCGGCTCAGGACCGAGCTGGAGGCCGAGCTGAACCGCCGCCCCCGGGTGAGCGGCCCCGGTGCCTCGCCCGGCCAGGTCTACGTGACGCAGCGGCTCTCCCGCCTGCTGGACACGGCCAAGCGGGAGGCCGACCGGCTCAGGGACGAGTACGTGTCGGTGGAGCACCTGCTCGTCGCCCTGCTGGAGGAGGGCAGCTCGACCTCCTCCGGGCGGCTGCTGCACGAGCAGGGGCTGACCAGGGACGGCTTCCTCAAGGCGCTCACCGCGATCCGCGGCAACCAGCGGGTGACGTCCGCGATGCCCGAGGTGGCGTACGAGGCGCTGGAGAAATATGGGCGCGACCTGGTGGCGGACGCCGTGTCGGGCAGGCTCGACCCGGTCGTCGGGCGCGACGCCGAGATCCGCCGCGTCATCCAGATCCTGTCCCGCAAGACGAAGAACAACCCCGTCCTGGTCGGTGACCCCGGCGTGGGCAAGACCGCCATCGTGGAGGGACTCGCCCTGCGGATCAGCCACGGGGACGTGCCGGAGGGGCTCAAGGGCAAGACGGTCTTCAGCCTCGACATGGGCTCGCTGGTGGCCGGGGCCAAGTACCGGGGCGAGTTCGAGGAGCGGCTCAAGGCGGTGCTCAACGAGATCAAGGCCGCCGAGGGGCGCATCCTGCTCTTCGTCGACGAGATGCACACCGTGGTGGGAGCGGGAGCCGCCGAGGGCGCGATGGACGCGGGCAACATGCTCAAGCCCATGCTGGCCCGCGGCGAGCTGCACATGATCGGGGCGACGACCCTGGTCGAGTACCGCAAGCACGTCGAGAAGGACGCCGCCCTGGAGCGCCGGTTCCAGCCGGTGATGGTCGACGAGCCCTCGGTCGAGGACGCCGTGTCCATCCTGCGCGGCCTGCGCGAGCGCCTGGAGATCTTCCACGGGGTGAAGATCCAGGACAGCGCGCTGGTGGCGGCCGTCGTGCTGAGCCACCGCTACATCTCCGACCGCTTCCTGCCGGACAAGGCCATCGACCTGGTGGACGAGGCGTGCGCGATGCTGCGTACGGAGATCGACTCGATGCCCGCCGAGCTCGACGAGCTCACCCGCAGGGTGATGCGCCTGGAGATCGAGGAGGCCGCGCTCGCCAAGGAGGAGGACTCCGCGAGCGGGAGCAGGCTGGAGGAGCTGCGCAGGGAGCTCGCCGACCTGCGCGCCCAGGCCGACGCCATGCGGGCGCAGTGGGAGGCCGAGCGGCACGCCCTGCGCGCCGTCCAGGCCCTGCGCGCGGAGATCGAGCAGGTACGCGCGGAGGCCGAGCGGGCCGAGCGCGACTACGACCTCAACCGCGCCGCGGAGCTGCGGCACGGCAGGCTGCCCGACCTGCTGCGGCGGCTGGAGGCCGAGGAGGAGCGACTGTGCTCCAAGCAGGGGACGTCGCGCCTGCTGCGCGAGGTCGTCACCGATGAGGAGATCTCGATGATCGTCTCGCGGTGGACGGGCATCCCGGTGAGCCGGCTGCGCGAGGGCGAGCGCGAGAAGCTCCTGCGGCTCGACCAGATCCTGCACGAGCGGGTGATCGGCCAGGACGAGGCGGTGCGGCTGGTGGCCGACGCCGTCATCCGGGCCCGCTCCGGCATCAAGGACCCGCGCCGCCCGATCGGGTCGTTCATTTTCCTGGGGCCGACGGGCGTCGGCAAGACGGAGCTGGCCAAGGCGCTCGCGGAGGCGCTCTTCGACACCGAGGACAACATGATCCGCATCGACATGAGCGAGTACCAGGAGCGGCACACGGTCAGCCGCCTCGTCGGCGCGCCCCCCGGCTACGTCGGGTACGAGGAGGGCGGCCAGCTGACCGAGGCCGTGCGGCGCAAGCCGTACTCCGTGGTGCTCTTCGACGAGGTGGAGAAGGCGCACGCCGACGTCTTCAACACGCTGCTGCAGGTGCTCGACGACGGGCGGCTCACCGACGCGCAGGGCAGGACCGTCGACTTCCGCAACACCGTCCTGATCATGACCTCCAACCTCGGCTCCATGTATCTCCTCGAGGGCGTCACGTCGACCGGGGAGATCAAGCCCGACGCGAAGCAGCAGGTCATGGCCGAGCTGCGCTCCCACTTCCGCCCCGAGTTCCTCAACCGCGTCGACGACATCGTGATCTTCAAGCCGCTCACCCCCGAGGAGATCGAGCGCATCGTCGGCCTGATGTTCGTCGAGCTGCGAAACCGCCTCGACCAGCGGGGCATCCGGCTGGAGGTCACCGAGGCGGCGCTCGGGTACATCGCCGAGCGGGGGTACGACCCCGTGTACGGCGCCCGCCCGCTGCGCCGGTTCATCGCCAGGGAGGTCGAGACGCGCATCGGCCGCGCGCTCCTGTCGGGAGAGGCGGACGAGGGAGCGGTGGTCCGGGTGGACCTCGCCGATGACGAGCTCGCCGTCACCTATGGATGAGCCGTCATCTAAGGATGAGCCATCACCTACGGATGAGGAGAACCATTCATATCCCCAAATATCCGGCAATGCCGGAACTGCGGGTCAGCTGGAGCGCCGGTGGCCGCTCTCCTGCGCCGCGAGCCTGGCCAGCTCGACCCGCGAGTGGATGCCCAGCTTGCGGAAGACCTGCCGGAGGTGGAAGGCGACGGTGTGCTCGCTGATGAACATCTGCTCGGCGGCGTGCCTGTTCGTCAGCCCCTGGGAGACCAGGTCGCAGACGGCCTGCTCGGTGCCGGTCAGGCTGGCCCACCCCGACACGGGATGGTCGGTCCTGACCCAGTGGCGGCACCGCTCGCCCAGCAGCCGCAGCCTGCCCCGCACCCGCGCCGCGTCCCGGGCGGCCTCCACGGCCCCGTAGCAGGCCAGCGCGGTCTTCAGGCTCTCCACCGCCAGATCCCTGCGGCCGTCGCCCGCGCCGAGCAGCACGCCGAGATCCTCCGCCGCCGATCCCCTGGCCCAGGGGTCGGTGTGCCCGGCGACCGCGCGGCCCAGCGCCTCGGCGTCGCCCTCCCGCAGCCCCCGCGCGTGGTCGGCGGACACCGACGGGTCGGACAGGCGGGGATTGCGCCGGGCGACGTCCTCGGCCGCGTCGATCACGGCGTCGGCCCTGCGCCGGTCGTCCACCGCCAGCGCCACCCGCACCAGCCACGCCGCGCCGGTGGGCTCGCCGGCCAGGACCCCGATGTGCCGGGGCAGCGCGTCGTAGACCCCGCCGAGCGAGCTCATGCCGCCCGCCGCGCCGTCGCGCGCCTCGCTGATCCGCCCGGCCGCCAGCTCCGACCGCAGCCGCGCGTACGGCGGCGTGCCGGGTGCCGACCTGGCCAGGTCCCTCTCCATGTACCTGATGGCCCCCGGCAGGTCGCCCGCCCGCAGCGACGCGGTGCCGAGCACCGACAGGGCCGAGGAGGCCAGGAGCGGGGCGTCCAGGGTCCCGGCGGCGGTCAGGCCGGTCTCCGCGTGCTCGATGGCGCTGCCGAGCCGTCCCGCGGCCAGGGCCAGCCGGGCGCGCAGGACGGGGATCTCGGCGGCCCACGCGGGCTCCCCCTCGGCGTCGGCCTCCTCGGCGGCGCTCTCCGTCGACAGTTCCGCCTCGTCCAGCAGCCAGAGGTCGATGAGCATCGAGGCCAGTACCGCGCGCGGCTGCCGGTGCCGGCCGTGGGCCGGCCGCTCCACGGCCTCGCGCGCCAGGTCCAGCCCGCGCGCGAGCCCGCCCTCGTCCCACGCGAGCAGGGCCAGGTCCACGAGCCTCCCGGCCCCGTCGCCGCCCCGGGGCACGAGGGCCAGGCGGGTTCCGGCGGAGCGCTCGACCTGCTCCCGCAGTGCCCGCCGCACCGGTGCGGGCACCCCGTCGACGATCGACCGCCACACCAGTTCGTGACGGAACGTCAGCTCGTCGCCGGTGGCCACGAGCACACCGGCCGCCAGGGCCTCCTCCAGCGGGGGAAGCAGCGCGGCCGGGGTCTCGCCGAGCGTCTCGGCCACGTACGCCGGTGTGACCGAGCGTCCGAGCACCGCGATGGCCTCCAGCAGGTAGCGGGTCCTGGTGCCGAGCTCGTCCAGGCGCCGCCGGACGGCGGCGTGCAGGCGCGGGGGCAGCACCGCCCCGGCGGGTGTGAGCCCGGCCGGCCGGGCGACGCCGTCCTCGACCAGGACGGCGCCCTCCTCGCGCAACCCGGTGAGAAGCTCGGAGAGCAGGAGCGGGTTGCCGCCGGCCTGGGCGGCCAGCGCCGCCAGGTCCTCCCCGGGGACCGCGCCCAGGATGTCGGCGGAGATCTCGGCCACCGCGTCCTCGTCGAGGGGGCGCAGGACGATCCGGGTGGCCCCCTCCTCCTCCAGCAGGTCGAACAGCCGTCCCACGTCGCCGCCCGCCGGGGCGTCGCGGCAGGCCAGCAGCCACGCCACCGGACACGAGGCCAGCCGCGAGGGCATCGTCCGCAGGGCCATGAGCGTGGCGGGGTCGGCCCACTGGAGATCGTCGAGCGTCACCAGCAGCGGCCCCGAGGCCAGCCTTCTCTCCAGCGAGGTGCGGACCTGCTCGGCCAGCCACAGCAGCAGCCCAGGCGCGTCGGGGAAGGCGTTCCTGAACATGGGCATCGGGGCCGTCGACGCCGGCGACTCCTCGAGCGCGGACAGCAGCGGCCCCAGCGGGGTGAGCCGTCCCAGCTCGTCGGCCCGGCCGCTCGCCGCCGGCGTCCCTCGCGCGCTCGCCGCGCTCGCGGCCTCGGCGAGCAGCAGTGACCTGCCCGCTCCCGGTTCGCCCTCGACGAGCATGACGTTCCCGGTCGTGGACGTGACGCCGTCCAGCAGGGCGAGGACCGCCGCCCACTCATCTCTCCGGCCGCGCATAGTCCTGTCTCGGATCTGGGGTCATACGGCGGGCTTCCTCCGCGGTGATTACGCATATGACATCCCCAGGGGACGAATCATCACGCGTCGGGCACCGCCGCGCGCCGGTGGTTTGGCGCAGATTTGACCTTTTTTGACCGTACGGACCCCGTCGCCCGGTCAGCGCTCGATGAGCGTGACCTCCAGGGAGTAGTGCGAGGCCCGGTAGATGTGGGAGCCGTGCTCGACGGCCCTGCCCTGGTCGTCGTAGGTGGTGCGGGTCATCGTGAGCAGCGGCGCCCCGCGCCGCTCGCCGAGCAGCCTGGCCTCGGCCGCCGTGGCCGCTCGCGCCCCCATCCGCTGGTTCGCCACGCGCATCCGCACCCCGGAGGCGCGGAGCGTCTCGTACAGCCCGCGCTCCTGGAGGCCCTCGGCGGTCAGCGGGGCGAGACCGGAGGGCAGCCAGTTGTGCAGCAGGGCCAGCGGCTCCCCGGCGGCGTAGCGGATCCGCTCCAGGCGGAGCATCTCGGTGCCGGGCGCGACGCCGAGGACCGCGGCGACCTCCTCCTCCACCGGCGCCGGGCCCAGGAGCAGCACCCTGGTGGCCGGCTCCTGGCCGGACCTGCGAAGGTCGTCGTAGAGGCTGGTCAGCTCGACGGAGCGCTTGACCTGGCCGTGCACCACCTGGGTGCCGACGCCCCGCTTGCGCACCAGCAGGCCCTTGTCGACCAGATACTGGATCGCCTGGCGGACGGTCGGCCGTGACAGGCCCAGCCGGTCGGCGAGCAGGATCTCGTTGTCGAGCCGCGACCCCGGGGGCAGGTCGCCGCGGCGGATGGCCTCGGAGATCTGCTCGGCCACCTGGAAGTAGAGCGGGACCGGGCTGGACCGGTCGAGATCGATGGCGAACTGCGCCGTCATTCGCCCTCCCGGTTGACACGCCGCGCCGTCAGGCTAGCGGACATCAGAATGTCTTGACAAAAACCGGCCAGGGCCGACGGAGGCGCCCGGCGCGCGCGTACGGGGCCGGTGTCCTCGTACAGGATGGGGGGCGGGGCGCGCGGTGGCGGCGGGCCGGGAGAGGTGTCCCGGGAACGTTCCGGCCCGCCGCCCGGACGTCGCCGGCGACCGGCGCGGCCGGTTCGCG
The DNA here is from genome assembly GCF_036227305.1 of Streptosporangium sp. NBC_01469. Taxonomy (NCBI): domain Bacteria; kingdom Bacillati; phylum Actinomycetota; class Actinomycetes; order Streptosporangiales; family Streptosporangiaceae; genus Streptosporangium; species Streptosporangium sp. NBC_01469. The sequence goes on from NZ_CP109465.1 coordinate 5,960,992, forward strand.
CCACCGGGTCGCGCCACGGGAGGAAGCATGGACCAGAGCACCGCAACAGATCTCTCCGCCGTCGCGGTCGAGGCCGCCCGCGCGGTGGGCGACCGGCTCCGCGAGGCGTTCAGGTCGCGTCCCGAGGTCGAGACCAAGAGGGACTTCCACGACCCGGTGACCGAGCACGACCGCGCCGCGGAGGAGACCATCAGGGAGGTCATCGAGAGGCGCGTCCCGGGAAGCACGATCATCGGCGAGGAGGGCGGCAGCAGGGGTTCCGGCGAGATCCGCTGGTACGTCGACCCGATCGACGGGACCGCGAACTTCGCCGCCGGGCTGCCGTTCTTCTGCGTGTCGATCGCCGCCGCCGTCGGGGACGAGGTGGTCGCCGGGGTGGTGTACGACCCGGTGCGCGACGACGAGTTCCGGGCCGACCTGGGCGGGGCCTGGTGCAATGGCGTGCGGCTGCGCAGCGCCGGTGCCGCGCGCGACCGGGAGGGGGTGCTGCTGACCAGCTATCCCACCCCCTGGGAGCTGGCCGAGGTCGGGGAGGAGGCGCTGCGCCGGTTCGGCGGGATGGTGACGGCGTTCGCCTCCACGCGCCGTCCCGGCAGCACCGCGCTCAAGCTGGCGCACGTCGCGGGAGGGTGGGCGGACGTCGCCTACGGCAGTAGGGTCAGTCCGTGGGACATGGCGGCGGGGTCGCTGCTGGTCCGTCAGGCGGGAGGCGTCTTCATCCCGCTGGACGGGTCGATCTTCGAGACCGGCGGCTACCTCGCCCACGTCGGGGGCTTCGACCTGGCGGGGTCGGTCATGAGCGACCTGCTCCCGCCCGTCCGTCCGGCCTGAGCGCCGGTGAGCCGGGCGGGATGGCGAGAAACCCGCATGGAAGACCCTCGCGCGGGGCAGGCTCCGCGTGTCGGCCATCGCATTACCTATTGATCCTGTAGGAAATACAGGTAAAATGATTGTCTCGCCGTACGAAGGAGCCGCCATGAGCCTGGAGCCGGAGGCCGAGAGCCCGCTGGCCACCGCGGTCGGGGCCGCGCGCTGGATCCGTTCCGCGGCCGTGGACGACGAGCGGGGACGGCACTGGCGGGCCAACCCCGACCCCCGGGGCCGGGCCGCCATGCCCGACCACCCCCTGTCGCTCTACTCGGGGGCGGCCGGGATCATCCTGTTCTTCCTGGAGCTCGCCGCCGCCACCGGCGACGACGGCTATCTGGACGACGCCGCGGCCGGGGCCCGCTACCTCGCCGCCACCTGGCGGGAGCAGGCCGACCTCTCCCTCCACCACGGTCTGGCCGGGGTGATGTTCGCCCTGGCCGAGACCGGTTGGGCCATCGGCGAGGGGGACTTCGAGGCCGAGGCCGGCGCCGTCGCCGACCGCATCGTGCGCAGTGCCCGCTCCATCGACGGCGGCCTGGGCTGGACCGGCGACCCCGCGCAGCGAGGCGACGGCGGGATCATCCTCGGCCTGCTGCACGCCGCGGGCATCCTGGGGGTGCCCGCCTACCAGGAGGTCGCCGTCGAGGCCGGCGCCCGCATCGCCACGCTCGTCGTCCCCGGCCACCGCTTCGGCGAGGGCGCCTGCGCCGACCTGCCGCTGGACGCGGTCACCCCGGGCTTCCTGTCCGGCACCGCGGGAACCGCCTTCCTGCTCGCCCGCCTGTACGGCGTGACCGGCGAGAGCGACTTCCTGGGCGCCTCCCGCAGGGGGGCCGACTTCGTCCGCGCGGTCAGCGCCGTGACCGAGCGGTGCGCGCTGGTGCCGCACCACATCCCGCAGGGGCGCGACCTGCACTACCTGGGCTTCTGCTCCGGCTCCGCCGGGGTGGCCCGGATGTTCTACGAGCTGCACCGGGTCTCGGGCGACGCCGGGGACCTCGACTGGGCCGAGCGGCTGGCCAGGGGGATCGTCCGCAGCGGCGCCCCCGCCAACCAGAGTGGCGGCTCCTGGAACTCGGCCTGCCAGTGCTGCGGCACCGCCGGTCTGGTGGAGCTGTTCGTCGGCCTCTGGGCGGCGACCGGCCACAGCCGGCACCTGGAGTTCGCCCGCACGCTGGGGGAGAGCCTGGCCGGCCGGGCCACCGGCCACGACGGCAGGGGCACCCGCTGGTACCAGGCCTACCGGCGGCTGCGGCCCTGGGAGGTCACCGCCGACACCGGCTACATGGTCGGCGCGGCGGGGGTCGGGGCCGCTCTCCTGCACCTGGACGCCACCGCCCGCCCTCAGGAGGCCCGGCGGCTCATCCTGCCGCCGGACAACCCGTTCCCCGCCATCCCGCTGCCGAGTGCGACGCTCCGCCGGTCCTGAACGATCGTGGAGGGCACGCCGCCGGTGAGCCGGCCGGTCATCGCGGGTGAGCGTGACGGGGGCCGCCGCCGTGAGGCGGTGCGAACGGCGCCGGAGGGCGCGACGCGAGGGTCCCCGTGGCCTGCCGCGCCCGTGCACCTCCCCCCACCCTGTACGGTCGGGCATCGAGGCCTCCACCGGGCCCGGCGCCACGGACACGTCCCTTCGGCGCCGCCCCGGCACCCCGGACCGTGTCACCCCCGCTGCGCCCGATCGTGCCGATCCGGTCCGGAGGGGCGGCCACCGGTGCCCCTCGCGCCGGAGGAAGCAAGGACGATGTGCCCTTTGGCCGTCAAGGGGTGACAAAGCTCGTGATGACGATTGGTGATTCTCCGTGAGTGCTACCCAAGGCTTGCCTAATCTCGGTGTCGTGACAATCGAGGACTTCCTTCCCGACCCCGACCGTTCCACCGTCGCGATCGAACCGGCACAGCCGGGTGCCGGCCACTGGGCCGGCGCCCCGAGCGCCGTGGCGAGCGACGGGCTGATCTACCTTGCCTACCGGCTACGCCGCCCCGTCGGCGAGGGCCGCGGCTACGCCGTCGTCGTCGCCCGCTCCACCGACGGTGAGAGGTTCGAGACCCTGCTCACCATCGGCAGGGAGGAGATGGACACCGAGTCGTTGGAGCGGCCCACCCTGGTCCGCACGCCGGAGGGGCGCTGGAGGCTCTACCTCAGCTGCGCCACCTACGACACCAAGCACTGGCGGGTCGAGGTGCTGGAGGCCGACGACCCGTCCGGCTTCCGTGCCGCGCAGCGGCAGGTCGTGCTGCCCGGCGACCCGAAGACCGGCGTCAAGGACCCGGTGATCGTGCTGCGGGACGACGTGTGGCACCTGTGGGCCTCCTGTCACCCGTTGGAGGAGGCCCACGAGGCCGACCAGATGGTGACCGACTACGCCACCAGCGCCGACGGCATCGAGTGGACCTGGCAGGGCACCGCGCTCAGCGGCCGTCCCGGCACCTGGGACGCCAGGGGGGCGCGGGTGGCGGCGGTCCGCTTCCTCGGCGAGGGGGTGGTGGCCTTCTACGACGGCAGGGCCACCGCTGCGGAGAACTACGAGGAGAAGACCGGCGTCGCGGTCGGCACCGACCCGGCGGAGCTGACCCCGCTCGGCACCGAACCCGTCGGGGTCTCGCCGTACGCGGGCGGCGGCCTGCGCTACATGGACATCGTGGACCTGCCGGGCGGCGGGCGGCGGCTCTACTACGAGTACACCCGCGCGGACGGGGCGCACGAGCTCCGCACCGAGCTGCGCTGATCACGGCACGGCCGCACCGGCACGTACGAACCGTGCCCCTCGCGTGCCGGGCGATCCCCGGCCGCGTACGGGCACGGTGACGCGCACGAACCCCGTGTCGCGCCGCCGGTATCCCAGGCGTGGTGGTGTCGACGGTTCGCCTGGCTGCTTCGATGACCACGTGTCGCACCGCCGGTGTCCCGGGCGTGGGCGCGCACGAACCGTGCCGGTCGTGTGCCGCGCGAGAATCCCGCCGCCGGTGTCCCGGGCGGACCGGCGCGCGGATCACGCGCCGGACGGCCGGTGTCCCGGGCGCGGGGCAGTGCCCGGGACCGTCCAGCCATGCTGGGGATTGGCAGGCTACGCCCTGGATCGTCCTCTATGTCTGGGGGCGACCGTTGCGCGCCTGACGCTGGCCGTCGGGGCGGATGCCGACCAGGCCGCCCGAACGCTCGCGGGGGCGGAGCCAGTCGCTGAAGTCCTCGCCGGTCACCTTCTGCAGCAGTGCCACGTCCTCGGTGAAGTAGGAGATCAGCTTCTCCCGCTGGTCCCAGGTCAGCGGCTGGCGGGAGCGGGCCCGCTCCTGCAGCCTGCGCTCCAGCGGGTCGGTCAGCGCCACGCTCACCCGCGACGGCAGGAACCGTCCCATGGACGATCCCACGCGCAGCGCCCGCGACAGCATCCGGTGTTCGAGGGTCGGCTCGGGGTGGGCGGTCACGTTCTCCCGGGGGACCTCGGTGACCACGCCGGTCTCCACCCCGAGGAAGCGGCAGATCCGGTCGAGGGTCTCGGCGGGGCGGTCGACCAGGTCGCGGTAGCGGTAGACGAGCACCTGATCGCGGGGGAACAGGGTGAACAGGTGCTCCAGCTGCTCGCCGTACTTGCCGAGCCTGAGATAGTGCCAGAACGGCGCCCAGCCCGCCCTGACCCGTCGCTCCTCCTCGGCGCAGGCCCTCACCACGTCGCCGATCGGCTCCAGCCCGGCCGACCACAGGTGGGTCCAGTTGGAGTGGGCGCGCTCCACCGGGTCGCGCAGCACCACGATGAGCCTGGCGTCGGGGACGGCTGCCCTGATGCGCCGCTGCGCCGCCAGGTCGTAGAGATAGAACGGGGTGGACTCGCCGGTGAGCGTGCCCGGTGGTGCCGCACCGAAGAGGGCCTCGTAGTCCTCACGTCGCCAGACGTGCTCGCGGTAGGTCTGGGCGTCGCCAGGTCCTCCCTTGGTCGGTGGCGGGCCGTCGCTGAGGAAGAACTTCGGTTCCTTCACCGGGGACATGAACAGTCCCGGGTGCCGGGCCAGCGCGGCGTGCAGGGCGGTGGTCCCGGCTTTGGGAGCACCGATCGTGAGGAAATTCGGCAGGGGCATCGCTATTACCCTTAATCCCTACTGTGATTATTGGTTAATATAGCCCCTTCTCGGGCGAAGGCAAGTGCCCGGCCATGCGATCGTCGCGCTCCGAGGGGCTTCCCGGGGGCCGGGATTTCGATCGTCGGCGCCTATCTCCAGGTCGTGGACGTGAAGGGTGCTGTCCCGTTCAGTGAACGCTGAGTTCTTTTCCGCTATTTCACTGCTGCGGAGGATTTTTGTCGCGTTATGAATAAACAGGATACCTGTGCCGTATTTAAGATTCGATCTCGCCGGGAGACCTGCCCCCGCCCTCCCGCGATCCGGCCCAGGTGCCCTTCCCGCCCGGATCGTTTCCAAACGGCCTCTGCGGTGCCGTGACGTGCCATCTCGTGCCCCCGTGCCGGGGCGCCGTGCCCCGCCCGTGCCGAGTGAGCGGCGTGGAGGTGCCGTCGGGCCGTACGGTCACGCCGCGCCGACGATCGGCGAAAGCCCAGGCAAAGGCGGGTGCGAATGTCATGGCGCAAAGGCGAACCTGGGCGGTAAGGGTCATCGCCGCGATTTCATAAGTCCTAATGTCACGACAAATCATTGGCATGAAGGTAATGCGTTGGCTGCAAACCAGGAATGAGGGAGATCCGGCGCGGCGACGCGCGGAGGAACCGATGAAGTGGACGACAGGGCTGGTCGCGGTGACCGTGAGGATCCCCCTTTTTTACGAGGGGGAGGAGGTCAACACCCACAACCCGCACCACGCCTACCCGATCGGCGACCGCTTCCCGCTGCTGAACCGGTGGGCGAGCCTCGGCGAGTACGCCAAGGCGGACATCACCCCCGAGGAGCTCACCTCCCTGATGGCGGGGGGTGCCGAGCTGAGCCGGGCCGGCGGCAACGCCATCTCCGTGAACCAGGTAAGTCCCCACGAGCCGGGCAAAACGAGTGAACCAGGTGAACCGCTCAGAAGTCGAACGACTCCACGTGGATACGGCGGCCGGGCACGCCCGCGCGGCGCAGGGCCTGGCGTGCCGCGACCGTCATCCCGGCGGGGCCGCACAGGTAGACGTCGTGGACGGCCAGGCCGGGGATGAGGGTCCGCAGGGCGCGTCCGGTCAGCGGCACGCTCCGCTTACCGGACGATCCGGTCAGCTCGTCCACGGTGTAGTGGATCTTGGCGCCGCGTGCGGCGGCGATGGCGTCCAGCTCGTCGCGGAGGATCAGCTCCTCGTCACGGCGTGCCATGTAGACCAGGGTCACCTCGCCGGGCAGCGTCTCGAAGAGCGCGCGCAGCGGGCTGATCCCCACGCCGCCACCGACCAGCAGCACCTGGGGCCTGCGGCGCCGCGCGGCGGTGAGGGCCCCGTAGGGACCCTCGGCCCACACGCGGGTGCCGGGCCGCAGCCCGGCCAGCGCGCCGCTGTGGTCGCCGACGTCCTTGACGGTGATCCGCAGGAAGCGGTCGTTGGCGGGGGCCGACAGCGAGTAGGGGTTGGCCGTCCACCACATGCCGGGGGCGAGGAACCGCCACCGGAAGAACTGGCCGGGCTCGGCGCCCAGCTCGTCCAGGTGCTCGCCGGTCAGGTAGACCGACACCACGGAGGACGACTCCCTGCGGACCCCGGCGACCCGCAGCCGGTGACGCAGGGCGCGGTGGACGGGGGTGAGGAAGCGGTACCAGACCAGCAGGGCGGCGACGGACACGTACAGCGCGTACCAGAACACGCTCATGACGGCGCTGCCGGCGAAGTCCGGGCCGGTGAGCTGGTGGCCGAACCCGAGGAAGACGGCCCCGTAGGTGACGAAGTGCAGGTAGTGCCAGATCTCGTACCGCATCCGGCGCCGCACCGCGCGCACCGAGACGACCGCGACGCCGGTCAGCAGCAGGAGGGCGAGCGTCGCCTCCAGCATGGCCGGGCCGTCCAGGATCAGCCCCGCGGTCCCCTCCAGCACGCCCGCGCCGGATCGCGCCACGTGGGCCGCGACGGCGAACAGCATGTGGGCCACCGACAGGACGATGGTGTGGCGGCCGCCCGTCGCGTGCCAGCGGGCCAGCCGGTCGGTTCCGACCCCGCGGTCCAGAGCGGGAACGCGGGCCATCAGCCCCAGCAGGACGGCGCAGGCGTAGCCCGCGAGCATGCCGGTGAGCCTGCCCGCCCAGGCCAGTGCCCCGGTGAACCCGGAGACCGAGGTCATGTCGGACCAGCACGTCGCGGTCGCCGCGACGGCTCCGGCGCCGATCAGGGCGAGGACCAGGGACGGCCGCGCCCGGCGCGCGGGCGGGCGGGCGGGGGTCCCGTGCCGCCGCGTACGCGCGGCGGGGTGCGGGCGCGTGCCGGAATCGGGGGCGGCGCCTCTCACGGCTCCAGCCGGGGAAGCTGGCCGCTGTAGGTTTTCTCCAGGGCGGCGGCGAACGCCTTGGTCTCCGGGTCGGCGCCGGATTTCTGCAGGCCCTTCGCGACCAGGACGGACTGCGTGAGATATTCGCGCGCGTCCTTGGTGAAGAGCCGGTCGAACGCGGCGCCGTCGGCCCGCTTCAGGGCCGCGAAGTCGTTGGGAATCACCATGCCCGGTATGTCATGCCCCTCGTGCTCGTTGCTCTCCGGCACCCCGGACCGCCGCAGCAGGTCGCGCAGTTCCCGGAGCGTCGTGCGGCGATCGGCGACGTGCTCCTCGGCGAACCGCCTGAGCTTCGGATTCGAGGTCTTGCCGGGGGCCAGTTCCAGCAGGCGTGCCGCCTGCTCGGTCATCGGGATCATCAGCTGCAACCACGCGATGTCGGTGCCGTTGAAGGGGCCCGACGCGCTTCCGGTCGGTGTGGGAAGCGCGGCGGGACCGCTTCGCGACGGTGGGTGATTCGTGGCCGAATGGGTCTGCGGCTCGGCGGCGACACATCGCGAGACCAGCAGCACGGTGAGTACGACGAGCACCGATGCACCGATCGTGGACGCCTTCATGTCGCTCCTCCACTCGCGCCGTTCCCATGGTGAGGCGAGGCCCGGTATGCCGGGCCTCGCCCCGTTCAGGTCAGACGGTACGCTTCCGCCCGAAGGCGGTCACCTGCCGTCTCAGGGGGTGCCGTCGGCGCCGCACTTGACGATCGGGCGGATGCAGTCGCGCACGCGGCGCTCCATTTCGGCCTCGGGCCAGGCGTTGAAGAAGTCACCGTGCATGGTGAATCCGGGGCCCGACGAGAGCCGGAACTTGGCCGGGTCGCCGCTGACCGGATAGCGCAGCACCTGGCGCAGCTTGGGCACGATCACCGGGTGCGAGGCCGGGCAGGCGCCGTTCACCGGGTAGGACATGTGGCTCTTGTGGTCGGGGGAGTCCAGGTCCTCGCCGTTCCAGCAGTGCGGGAAGTCCAGGTAGGACTCCAGCATCTTGCCGGCCGGGCAGTTGACGAAGTTCTTGGAGGAACCCACCTCACCGGCGTGCAGGCACGACCAGCGCGCGTTGCTGCCGGCGTCGGGCTGGGTGGCCTTGGCGTTGCCGGCCACGATCCGCAGGCCCAGCGGCAGCGGCCGGGTCTGGGCCATCAGCTCGTCCTTGATGCCCTCACCCAGGTAGTAGAACGTGGTGCCGGTCGGCTCGACGGGCTTGTCGTCGCTGTAGAGGGTCGGCACCCAGTACGAGGAGAGGTCGGTCTTCGGGCTGCAGGTGGTACCGGCCTTCAGCAGGCTCTCGACGTCGGAGTTGGCGTCCGTGGAGGTGTTGCCGAAGAAGCTGTGCATGTGCGACCCGCCGGCGAGGCCCGGCATCACGATCGGGTCGTCGGGCAGCCGGTGGGTGTAGGGGCACTCGGCGACGAACTCCGCGACCCGCACCGCGCCGGGCGGAACCGGGCCCTTGGGCAGGTTACCGCCGGGAGCCGGCGTGGTCGGTGTGGTGCTCGGCTTCGGTGTGGTGCTCGGCTTGGGAGTGGTGCTGGGGTCGGTAGGGGTGGTGCTGGGCTTCGGGGTGGTGCTCGGCTTGGGAGTGGTGCTGGGGTCGGTAGGGGTGGTGCTCGGCTTCGGGGTGGCGGTGCCCGAGCCGGTGCCGTAGACCTCGAACTCCCACAGCGAGACCCCGTACCGGGAGGAGCGCTTGGTGGCGTTGAGCCGTACGTAGCGGCCGGTGGCCGAGACGTTCAGGGTCTGCACGCCGCCCTTGCCCGCGGTCGTGGTGTGGATCGTCTTCCACTGGCCGCCACCGGCGGAGGTCTGGATCGTGAAGGCCGTGGCGTAGGCGTTCTCCCAGTTCAGCACGATCTTCTCGATCGCCTTGGACGCGCCCAGGTCGACCTGGAGCCACTGGGGGTCACTGAAGGCGCTCGACCAGCGGGTGTTCTCCTTGCCGTCGATCGCCGCCGAGGCGGACAGGTCGCCCCTCTCGGACGAGGAGGCGGTGGCCTTGCCACTCTGCGACAGCGGGACCTCGGCCGCGCTGGCCGGAAGGACGCCGTTCACCAGCGAGGCACCCAGGATGGTCGCGAGGGCGCCGGTGAGCGCGAAGCGGTGGACTCGCCTGCCCGATCTGCGACCAGGGGCCGTGGTGCGCGGAACAGTCTCACTCATGTGGATGAGGTCCTTAGGGGGATCGAGTTGCGGTGGACGTGATGTCTCGGCTGCGTCTCGGCCGGACCGGCTCGTGGCCCGGCGGGTCAGCGGACGGCGTCCTGTGGGGGAGGCGTCGGTGGCGCCGGGTGGCCGCGACCGCTCCGGCGGGGTTCAGGCGGGTGGGACCACCCCCGATCGGGGTGTGGCCGGAGGTCGCCGGGACGGCGATCCCATCGGCCGCCGCCGACGGCGACGCGGGAGACGACGAGGCAGTGCCGCTCGGACGGGGCGGGGGAGTGGGGGCGCGAACACCGCCGCCGTGCACAGCAGCACCGTACTGAACAGGACATATAGTCCTGTAACAGTGCCACCGCGCGCCTCCCGGGTGCCATCGTCACGAGCCTCCTTCGCCGTCACGCCCGGCGCCGGGCGTGTTCTGCTCCTGTACAGGAGACCCGTGGGAGGACGGGTGACAACAAAAACCTAAAAAAAGGACGAAGAAAATTTTCGTTGTCCACCTGACCTGCCGCCGGTCTCCATAGAGGGGGCTCGTCGGTCTTCCGCTATGAGGAGTTATGGAGAGAATCGTCCCTGCCCGGCGCCTGGCGTGGCGCGGGGAGGACGGACCGTGGACGACGACAGGAAGCGGAGTGCGATGCTCGGAACCGGCAGGGGCGGACCCGACACGGCGATGGTGGCCGCCGCGCGCGACGGAGACCAGCAGGCGCTGGACGCCCTGGTGGCCGACTCCCTCCCGCTCGTCTACAACATCGTCGGGCGAGCGCTGAACGGCCACACCGACGTCGACGACGTGGTCCAGGAGACGTTCCTCCGGGTCGTCCGCGCGCTGCCCGACCTGCGGGACCCGCAGGCGTACCGGTCCTGGCTGGTGGCCATCGCCGTCCGCCAGGTGCGCGACCACGAGCAGGACCGCAGGACCACCCAGCACCGCAGGGCCGACCTCGACACCGCCGAGGAGATGCCCGACCCCGCCTCCGACTTCGCCGCCGTGACCATCCTGCGGCTCGGGCTCACCGACCAGCGCCGCGAGGTCGCCGAGGCCACCCGCTGGCTGGACGGCGACGACCAGGCGCTTCTCGCCCTGTGGTGGCTGGAGGAGACCGGCGAGCTCGGCCGCGCCGACCTGGCCGGAGCCCTCGGCCTGTCGGGGCGCCACGCCGCCGTACGCGTCCAGCGGATGAAGGAGCAGGTCCAGACGGCCCGCACCATCGTGCGGGCGCTGCGCGCCGACTCCGGATGCCGCGAGCTGCACGCCCTCACCGCGAACTGGAACGGCATCCCCAGCCCGCTGTGGCGCAAGCGCTTCGCCCGGCACATCCGCGACTGCGCCGTCTGCCAGGGACGCACCGCGAACCTGCTGCCCATCGACCGGCTGCTCAGCGGGCTGCCGCTGCTGCCCCTGCCGGTCGGCTTCGCCATGCACCACCTCCAGGCCGTTCCCTCCGCCGTCGAGGCGGTGGCGCACGCCACCTCCTGGGGCGCCTCCCACGGCGCGCACGCCCTCGAGACGACGCGGCCGGGCCTGCTGGCCTCCCTGCCCCCCGCCCCGATCACGATCGGCGGCGCGGCGGCCGTGATCGTCACCGGCGTCCTGGTGTTCGGGCAGCTCACGGCCCCCGCCCCCGAGCCCGCCCCGCCGCTGGCCGTACCCGCGCAGACGGCCTCGCCGTCGCCGCCACCTCCGTCGCGGACGCCGTCGGAGCGCGCCACGCCCAAGCCCTCCCCGTCCCCCACCCCCAGCCGCAAGAAGGCCTCCCGCACGCCCACGCCGGCCCCGCCGCCCCCCGCCGTCGTCACCTCCCCCAGGAAGGGCGTCGGCGTGTGGAAGATGCCCGGCGTCGGCTCGGCCCTCGCGAAGTCCGGCGCGAGCTGGTACTACACCTGGTCCACCCGTCGAGAGGGCGTCACCGGCCCCAGGGCGGACGGATTCGTCCCGATGATCTGGGGATCGGGCAGCGTCACCCCGGAGAACCTCGCCCAGGCCAGGAGCGCCGGACCCTACCTGCTCGCCTTCAACGAGCCCGACCTGCCCCAGCAGGCCAACATGACCGTGGAGGAGGCGCTGTCGCTCTGGCCGAAACTCATGTCCGCGGGCCGCGTGCTCAGCAGCCCCTCCGTCGCGTTCGGCGCCGACACCCCGGGCGGCTGGCTGGACCGCTTCATGTCCGGAGCGGAGGAGCGGGGCTACCGCGTCGACTTCATCGCGCTGCACTGGTACGGGGCGGACTTCCGCCCCCAGCCCGCGGTGAACCAGCTCAAGTCGTACATCCAGGCCGTGTACCAGCGCTACCGCAAGCCGATCTGGCTCACCGAGTACGCCCTGATCGACTTCTCGAACGGCACCCGCTACGCCAGCGACGCCCAGCAGGCCGCGTTCGTCACCGCCTCCACCAAGATGCTCGCCTCCCTGCCGTACGTGCGGCGCTACGCCTGGTTCGGCCTGCCCTCCTCGGACACCGAGCCCAACAGCGGGCTGTTCCGCAGCGACGGGACCGTCACCCGCGCGGGCCGCGCCTTCCAGGCGGCCCGCTGACCGCTGTGCCCCGCTGTGCCCCGCCGTGGCCCGGGGCGCCGCCGGGCCCGCGCGGGTGGATAGCCTTGCCGGGTGCCCGACCCGTACCTGACTCCGCAGGAGACCACGGAACACGAGATCGAGATCAAGCGCTCCCGGTTCCTGTGCGCGGTCGGCCCGGTCTCCTCGGAGGAGGCGGCGAGGGAGTTCGTCGCCACGCGCAGGCGGCTGCACGGTGACGCCACGCACAACTGCTCGGCGTACGTGATCGGCGGCGACCGCCGGGTCCAGCGGGCCGACGACGACGGCGAGCCCGGCGGCACCGCCGGGACCCCGATGCTGGAGACCCTGCTGCGCCGGGGCGTCGCCGACGCGGTGGCGGTGGTCACCCGATACTTCGGCGGGGTGAAACTCGGCGCCGGGGGCCTGGTCCGCGCGTACGGCTCGTCGGTCGGCAAGACGCTGGACCTCACGCCCCTGGTCGGGATGGTGCCCGCCAGGGTGATGACCGTGACCGTGGATCACGTCAGGGCCGGGCGGCTGGAGAACGACCTGCACGCCTCGCCGTACGAGGTCAGGGAGGTCGTCTACGGCGCGGACGTCGGCTTCCGCGTCGGGGTGCGCGAGCGGGACCTGCCCGCCTTCCCCGGCTGGGTCGCCACGCTGACCGCGGGACGCGCCGGGGTCGAGCCGGGCGAGGCGATCCACCTCAGGGACGCCTGACCCGCGCCGGACTCCCGCGGGAAACGTAGATCTTTCCCCGGGAAGGCCCAGGACACGCGCCGTCTCCGGGGTGATAAATGTGGGATGGGTCACACTCGGCGCGGGGCGACGGCGCCGATCGACGGCCCCGGCCGCCCGTCCCCGGTGGCGAGACGGGCTCCCCTCACGCCCCCGCCATCCCCGTCCTGGCCGCTCGATGCCTTCCTGACGTGCGGGAATCCGGGGGAATCTCCGGCCCTCGCGGTCGCGTCGCGGGCGGCTGCGGTTTTCCGCAGCCGCGCTCTACGGCGCGCACCAGGCGAGGCGGGGAGCGTTCCGCATCCACACCGTACGCAGCTCTCCGTAGCCTTGTCCCTATGAGTTCACCGAATGTCGACGGGATCGCCGGATGGGCGATCAACCTTATGGAAACCCTGGGCGCGCCCGGGGCGGGGCTGGCGATCGCACTCGAGAACCTGTTCCCGCCCCTGCCCAGCGAGGTGATCCTGCCGCTGGCCGGGTTCACCGCGAGCAAGGGGAACATGGGGCTGTTCGACGCCGTGCTCTGGACGACCCTGGGATCGGTGGTCGGCGCGCTGGCGCTGTACGCGGTCGGGGCCCTGCTGGGCCGGGATCGTGTGGTGTTCATCGCCTCCAAGCTGCCGCTGGTCAGTGTCTCCGACATCGAGAAGACCGAGGCGTGGTTCGCCAGGCACGGCAGGAAGACCGTCTTCTTCGGCCGGATGATCCCCATCTTCCGCAGCCTCATCTCGATCCCGGCGGGGGTCGAGCGGATGCCGATCCTGATCTTCACCCTCCTCACCACCCTGGGCAGCCTCATCTGGAACACGGCCTTCGTGATGGCGGGGTATCTGCTCGGTGAGCAGTGGGACCTGGTCGAGCAGTACATGGGGATCGTGTCGAAGTCGGTGCTGGGCATCGTGATTCTCGCCGTGATCGTCTTCATCGTGGTCAGGCTGTCCGACAGGCGCAAGGGCAGGCACCACGCGTAGCCGGGAACGCGCCGATCAGGGCCTGCCGGGAGCCGGCGGGGCTCGCGGCCGGGTCCCTCGGCCCCGGCCGCTCCCCTCCTCTCCCGGCGGGCCCTTCCCCGCTCGCGACACGTTCGCCGGTGCTTTTCCCCGCGTTGCGGGGAATCGGGATTTCCCCGCGTTGCGAAGAACCGGGAGACAACGGTCCGGAAGCGCCCGGGAGGTGTCGGCGAGGGCCGGAAAGGGTGCGGCGGATCAGGGGGACGTCGATCCGGCGCGCCGCCGGTAGCGCGAGCGGGCCAGGTCGTGGGCCGTGCGAAGCAGCTCCCGGACCGCCTGCTCCGTCCTCGGCCCCGGGTTCACCACGGCCAGCCAGCCCAGCGTTCCGTAGACGGGGTGCGCCACCACGGAGTCGGCCTCGCTCGGATCGGCCTCGCTCGTGGCCGCGTCGCGCGGCTGCAGACCGGTCCAGCTGACGAAGGCGTCCTTTCCCGCGGAGACGTTCAGGCGGAAGGCGCCGGGACGGTTCAGCCGTGACCGCTCGTCCTCCGGGTAGTCCTTCGTCACGATCGTCGCGAAGGGCTGGGTCGTCTTCGGGACCTCGCCGTCGGGCGCGTAGTAGAAGAACGCGTCGCCCCAGGTGAGCTCGGGTGAACCGTCGCCGGGTGCCGGCCTGAGGATCAGGATCCCGTCGAGGCCGGTGAGGAATTCGATGATCTCGTCGATACTCATGTGTTGTAGCGTTTCATTCATGTGGTTGTGGAGACTTTTCCCCGAACATGCCCAGGTGGATGGGTGAGAAGTCGCAAGTCGGCCAATATGCGGACGGTCGATGTCGCGCGACACGCCGGGTGCTCCGTCCAGCAGGTGCGCAACCTGGAGCGCGACGGCGTGCTGCCTCCGGCGGCGCGCACCGACACGGGATACCGGATCTACGACGAGGCGCATCTGCGCTCCGCGCTGGCCTATCGAGCCCTCGCCGACGGCACGGGGCCGGTCGAGGCCAGGAGGATCATGCGCGCGGCGCACGCGTATCCCGCCTCGGACCTGCTCGCCCTGCTCGACGCGGCACACGCCCGGCTCGACACGGAGCGGCGGGAGCTCAGGCTGGCCAGGGAGGCCGCCGCGACGATCTCCGGGGAGTCGATCGGCGACGTACGCCCCTCGGACGTCATGGGCGTCTCAGAGCTCGCCGTCGCGCTCGGCGTGCGCCCCTCGACGTTGCGGCACTGGGACGCGGAGGGGCTCGTCGTGCCCCGGCGGGCCTCCCCGAAAGGACCGCGACGCTACTTCCCGGACGATGTCCGGGACGCGCGGATCGTCCATCAGCTGCGCATGGCCGGCTACCGCATCGCCCCGCTCCGGGCGCTGATGCCGGAGCTGCGGCGCACCCGCCGCTGGGACGAGGTGATGACCACGCTGGCCGCCCGGGACGCGAGCGTCGACGCCCGATCGAGAGCCCTTCTCGACGGTGCCGCCGCGCTCGGCGCGTTGATCCCGCCGTCGGGCTGAGGCCGACGCTGTGGTTTTCCGCACCCCGGAACGGCCATGTACCTCATTCCGGCCACGTCCCGATCGTTTGTAGTCTCGGGGCATGTCAGATGGGCTGTTCGAACTGATGGAAAGCCTCGCGGCGCCAGGCGCGGGGCCGGTGCTCCCGGCCGTCCCGGTGATCGCGGACGCCGGGTCGATCGAGCGGTGCGAGGGGCTGCGGCGGCACGCGTGCCGTCCCTCGTACCGCCGCTGAGGGGCGGCATGGGTCCCGCCGCCGAGGGGCTGCGGCTGCTGCGCGCGGTGGTCCTCGGAACGGTCACCGCCCTGCTCGACGTCGTGTTCCTGCTGCTCACGCTGCCGTTCGCCGGCCGACCGGCCGTGCGGGGGGCGGCCCGGCGGCTGGTCGCGCTCGAGGCTCGCCGCCTGCGTCTCGACCCCGCCGCCCTCGAACTCGACACAGATCGCCCGGACGGGCGGGAGCTGCGCTACCTGGCGGCCAGGGTGCCGGTGGGCGTACTCGGCGGCCTGGTATTCACCCTGCTCGTCTACGGCGCCGAGATGGCCGTCGCCCTCTCCTGGTCCTGGGGGAGGGGCCTGCCGTTCGACGGCATGACGCCGAGCCTGCCACTGCTCGCCTACGCCTTCCTGGGGGGCGTCGTCCTGCTGTTCCTGGACCTGTCGGGCCTGGTGGGGGTGCACACACTGGAACGGCGGCTGGCCGTACGCATGCTCGGCCCCGACCCCACCGACGCGCTGCGGCGCCGCATCACCGAGCTGGCCGAGAGCCGCGCGGGCGTGCTGGAGGCCGTCGACTCCGAGCGGCGCAGGATCGAGCGGGACCTGCACGACGGGCTGCAGCAGCGACTGGTGGCGCTGTCCATGCTGGTCGGCCGGGCGCGCAGAGGACGCTCAGAACTGCTCGCGCAGGCGCACGAGGAGGCGCAGCAGGCGTTGGCCGAGCTCCGTGAGGTCGCCTGGCGGGTCTACCCGTCGGGGCTGGACTCCCTCGGGCTCGCCAACGCGCTGGCCGGGGTGGCCGAGCGCTCCGGCGTCCCGGTCAAGGTCGTCTGCGAGCTGTCCGCCCGGCCGCCGATGGCGGTGCAGACGGCGTCGTACTTCGTGGTCAGCGAGGCGGTGACCAACGCCGCCAAGCACGCCCGCGCCACCGCGATCACCGTTGAGGTTCGCGAACGCGACACAATGGTCATCGTGCGTATACAGGACGATGGCGTGGGCGGGGCGAGCGCGGCGGGTGGCGGCCTGTCGGGCCTGGCCCGGCGGGTGGCCGCGCTGGACGGACGCCTCCGCGTCGACAGCCCGCCCGGCGGGCCCACCACGATCACCGCGGAGCTCCCGTGCGGGTGATCCTGGCCGAGGACTCCACGCTGCTGCGCGAGGGGCTCGTCCGGCTGCTGCTGGAGGAGGGCCACGAGGTCCCGGCCGCGGTCGGCGACGGTGAGGCGCTCGTCGCCGCGGTCGCCGAGCACCGGCCCGACGTGGTGGTCGCCGACGTGCGGATGCCGCCGACCCACACCGACGAGGGGCTGCGGGCGGTGCTGGAGATCCGGCGGCGCCACCCGGGAACGCGTGTGCTGGTCCTGTCGCAGTACGTCGAGAAGCGCTACGCCACCGAGCTGATGACCGGTGACGTGGACGGGGTGGGCTACCTGCTCAAGGACCGGGTGGCCCAGGTCGCCGACTTCCTCGACGCGCTCGACCGCGTCGGCGCCGGGGGAGCGGCCTTCGACCCCGAGGTGGTGCGCCAGCTCCTGGCCAGGACCACCCACGCCGATCCGCTGAGCCGCCTCACCTCCCGCGAGCGCGAGGTGCTCGACCACATGGCCCAGGGCCTGACCAACGCCTCCACCGCCGAGCGGCTGCACGTCTCCCAGAGCGCCGTCGAAAAACACGTCAACGCCATCTTCGACAAACTCGGCCTGCTGCACGTCACCGGCTACAGCCGCCGGGTCCTGGCCGTGCTGCGCTACCTCGGCTCCTGAGCTTGAGTCTCAACCTCCGGCAGGGCGGCGCGAGCCCGCGATGCCCGGCGACCTCGGGTTCTCCACCACCACAACAAGGTCCACGGTGCGCTCGGGCCCTCGCCGAACGTGCGAACGCCTGGCTCAAGGTGCGTCTCAAGGCGCTTCGCGACGTTGGCGAGTGCCCCTGGAAGATCGGTGGCATCGTCGACGCGGCGCTCGTATGAGCCGTCGCTCCAACACGTCGGCCAGGTCGCTATCAGGCGCCGCGACGTCGACGCGGCGCTCGTATGAGCCGTCGCTCCTTGGTCAGGCGACTCTGATGTCTATCTGCGGGGAGTGCTTCGGATCCATCCAGCGCAGCACCCGCAGCAGTTTGTCGACCGGCAGGCTGACACAGCCACTGGTGGGCGCGCCGGTGCTGACGTGGAGGAAGATCGCGCTACCCAGGTGGGGTGTGCGGTCCTCGGTGTTGTAGGCGATCACGGCGCCGTAGTTGTAGGCCGGGGGGTTCATCATGTTCTCGGGAGCGACCCCCGGGTCGGCGTGGCGGGTGTCCACCCACCTGTTGTAGAGAGGACTGGCGGAATCGTCGTTCCACTTGTCGTAGGAGAGCGCCTGCCGGTAGGGGAACTTCACCCCGGGATCGGGTTTGGCCCCGAACATGAAGTCGAACCCGTACGTGCCGGACGGGGTGCGCCCGTCGCCCTCCCGCTTCTGGCCCGGCGGGGCGATGCCGCTCTCGCCGACGTTCGCCGTCCACGGCCCGTACGTCTTCACCCAGCGGCCGTTCTTCGCGGTGTAGGCGACCAGCGTGGCAGTGCTCTTCTGGTAGGCGTCGGCCGTCACGGTGATGAGCTGCCGTCCCGGCGATGGGGGTGGCAGGGCGGCGGCCGTGGAGGCGGAGACGGCACGAGCACCGAAAAACCCGCTGAAAGCCATGACGAGTACGAACAGAGCGGCGCTCACGAGGGAGACTGTTCTCGAGTTCGCGGGCGCTCTCCGGTCAACGTTGTCCATACGTGCAGGTTAGCCAGGTGAGAGGCGTGCTCGGTGTGGCTGAGGGCCAGGTCAGAGCCTCGCCCATGTTAGATGCCTCGCTCGCGTCGGACGTTCTTGACCGCGTCGTACGGTGATGTCGGCCCCGGCTCATATCCGGCCAGAGCTCACCGGCCGGCGGCCCCACGCCGTCGAAACGGCCGCCGGTGGCTCCCACCGTGGCACGACACCGGGAGATCTCATCGCGGAGGCGTCATCGTCCGTTCTGGGAGAAGTGCTGGTAGTCCTTCGCGGTCGACCATGATCCGCCCCAGCTCCAGCCGATCTTCTTGAACGCGCGAACCACATCGTCACCGGGGTTGATGACTCCTGGCCGGTCCAGGGGTCGCCGAACGTAGCCCTTCGCGTTCGGGGGATCGACGGTGCCGCCTGGATAAGGGTGGATGTAGGGGTTCTCTCGGGTGTTGACATCGATCGCCAGGCCGTAGGCGTGTTGGGACCAGTTGCCGGTGGTCCCGACGCGCCGGCAGTTGAAGGCCGAGGTGTTGTCCGCCGCCATGGAGGCGTCGTCGCTGCCCTTGTAGGCCTCCACCGGCTGCATCTGCCGAATGGGAAAGCGCTGACCGTACAGCTCCTTGAAGACCGAGACGACCTGGTCGGCAACCGATTCGTTGATCACCATCTTTCCCGTGTGGGGCCTGCCGTCGAAACCCCAGTAGGTCATGCTGATCATCCTGAGGTCGTCGGGTTGCACCGGGCACCCCCGGTGCCAGGAATAGCGGAGCCGGCCCGGGGACACCGGCGTCACCGTGGCGGTGAACGCCTGTGATGTGCCCGGGGCAGGGGTCACCGGCGGGGACGCCGCAACCGTCACCGCGGCGATTCCCGTCACGCTGAGTAGAGCGAGTGCCGCCGCAGCCGACGTGTGGCGTGGAATGAATGCCATCTCCCCAGACTAGGACCCTCCATCTGCCTGCTCTCATCGATACCCCCGCCCTGACGAGGCGCGGAGAACCCGCATGGACGGCGCCTGCGAACCGTAAGGGGCGGAAGGCGATCCGCAGGCGGGCGAAAACGTACCGCGATCAACGAGATCAACGGGACGCAGTGATGATCTATGCGTCCGCGGTGGACAGAAGCCGCGTCGATCTGTCACCATTCTGGACATGATCTTTGGAAAGGGCGACGCCGCCTTCACCCGATGAGCGTTCTTGTGCAGCGGGAAGCTGCGCAAATTCGTGAAAAATGGCTGGGCTGGGCGTTGTCGACGCTGCCCGCCGACCGACCGGCCGCAGAGGCCGCCATCTCCGGGCTGTACCGTCTGATCGGACTTGCCCCGCCGCGTTTCCACTGGGTCCCGTCACCGGTCGCGGCCCTGACGACCGTCCCGCCGGGTTTGCGTCCACGGCCTTCGGAGACCGTCGATCGCATGTCCGAATGGCCTCTGCCACCTCGGTTCTCCTTGCTGATGAGACAGCTGTGCAGAGAGCTCGACGCCCAGGTCAGATGGGTCCATCAGCCGATGGATCATCTGATTCACCAGGAGGTTCACAGCTCGCTTTCGCGATCCGTCAACGATTCGATCTTCATGGCGCTTCGGGCGGCGCACGACTCGCGGCACGGCTGGTACGGGGCGCACTGCGTCTCCTGGGTCGCCCACTACGACGCCCTCCGCCGAGCGGCCGGAGTGGTCTTCACCCCTGAGCAGAGCCGACGGTTCGATCTGTGGGCGACAGTGGTCCGGTCATGCGGCTGGTGGTGGCCTCATGAAGACGTGTGTGTCATCTCCGAGCGGCCCGTCGCCGTACACACGGAGGTATCGGGCGACGACGGCCAAGTACGGCTGCACTGTGCGGACGGCCCCGCGCTGCGTTACGCGGACGGGTGGGACGTGCACGCCTGGCACGGGACGCGGGTGCCCTCCTGGGTGGTCACGGATCCGAGCGTCCGGCGGATCGAGCGGGAGGCCAACGTCGAGGTCAGGCGGTGCGCGATCGAGCACATCGGCTGGGCGTCCTACATCGACCAGGCCGGGCTGCGGCTGGTCGCCTCCGCGCCGGACCCCGGCAACCCCGGCTCGGAACTGCGGCTCTACGACCTGCGAAAAGAGACCAGGGTGCTCATGGTGGTCAACGGGTCCGTCGAACGCGACGGGCGCCGCCGCCGGTACGGGCTGACCGTGCCGGGCTTCCTCGAAGATCCGATCGCCGCCGCCGGCTGGACCTACGGGCTGTCCGCCGAGCAGTACTCCCTTCTCCTCCGACGAACCTGAGGTGACTTTTATGACTGTGACACTTGCTTCGCTTTCCCAGCAGACCGGACTCGCCGTGCTCGACCATCTTGAGCGGTCGGTGAGCATCCCCGTCGTCGACGGCCTCCAGGCACAGGGCGACCTCATCGTCGTCCCGCTCTCCGTCATCGCGTCGTCCGTGAGCGTCCGGCACAGCGTCCGCTGGAGGGACGTACCTTCCGAGGGAGTCGAACTGCTCCGTGGCGAGGCCGGGGGCAACCCGCACACGCTGGTCGCCGACCCGGACACCTGCCGGTGGACGGTCGACGTGTCGGACTCCGACGGGCTGGCGATCGGCGTCTTCGAGACCTCGGCCGTCGCCTACCTGCTGCATCCCGAGCACGGGGCCACGGGCTGCACGCCGGGTACGTACGTCATCCGGCGGCAGCGCGAGCACGAAGGGCACAGGGCACGCCTCGTCGCGGACTGATCTCCGGCGCGTTCGGTCAGACTTCCCCGAAGCTGAGGAAGCCTGATCGAACGCCGCCATCAATGACGACTGGTGTTCGGTGAACGATGTTCGATTCGCACGGGAATATCTGCGCGGGTCAGGCCCGGTCGAAGGGTGCGACATCGCCCATTCGAATCGAACTCGGTGGAAGCCGGACCCCCACCCTCGCGAACATGCACCCCGAGTCGGCCAGTTCCCAGCGTCGGATTCGGAGCGCGTCTTCCCGGGCGGAGGAGAGGCCGGTTACCGCAGCAGGGCAACGGTAAGCGGAAGATGCGCCGACCGGCTATTCCACGTACGGTGCCTGGTCGCTCAGGCCGATCTCGATGCGCCGCCGCAGGGCGGGATGGACGGGATGGTCGCTCAGGTCGGTGGGGGCCACCCAGCGCACCTCCCGCGCTTCGCGGGGGTCTGGCGCTATCGTGCCGCCGATCACGCGGGCCCGCAGGCAGATATTGACCGGTTGCCGTACCTCGTCGACCTTGTCCTTGTGCATGTAGACGATCACGTGGTCCGGAGAGGAGAAGACGCCGACGAGGCCGATGATCTCGACTTTCAGGCCGGTCTCCTCCTCGCACTCCCGGATGGCGCACTGCGCGACGGTCTCGCCTTTCTTGAGGCCGCCCGTGGGGATGGTCCACAGGTCGTTGTCGGTGCGCTTCAGCAGCAGCACGGCGCCTTCGTCGTTGCGGACGAACACGCTCGCCGACGGCTTGCGGCTGGTCGGCTTGGGAGCGTCCGGGTCCTGCCAATAGTCGATCCTGCGGCTGCGCTTGCTCACAGGTCATCCTCCTCGATGGGCCGTGCACCCGCCCATACCCGCTCGTAGGACTCCAAGTACGTGTTGTAGTAGGCGCCGTCGATGCGGCGAATGTGCAGCGTTGGTGTGTACGCCGCCAGAATCCCGTAGACGTGGACGTTGACCAGCATCTCGTCGTCGAATCTGTAGATCGAGTTGTACAGCGGGGTGTCGTGCAGGCGGATCTCCACCGCGGGAGGCATGTTCTGCGTGTAGTAGGCCATCACCGCCGCGACCCGCCCGGCGACGCCGCCTCCGATGCGGTGCTCGGCGTCGCGGTACCCGAGCTGCTTGCCCTTGGAGTCCCCCAGGAGCAGCCTTACACGGGCGCCCGCGTTCGCCTTGGCGGTGAGGGTGGGAATCCAGTCGGGGTGCTCCTCGGTGAGGAACAGGCCCGCGTACGCGAGCAGGTCGATCGTGCGCTCGGCGCCGCGCAGCAGCTCGGTCCACAGGTGGCGGGGGACGTCGCTGCGCCGTGGATAGGTGGCCACGAGCTCGGCACCGGCCAAGGAGGCGCCGTTGACCGCATCGGGCCAGAGGTAGCTTTCCTCTTCCCTAAGAATCGAGGCCACGCGGTAACGCGTCTTTGGGTACGGCACCGACTCGCTGCTCAACCAGCGTTCGACGGTTTTGGTCGATACCTCAGCGGCCTCGGCGAGGCTCGCGATGTCGTGTCCCGCGCGGTGAAGCGCTCGGCGAAGGCGTTCGTTGACCACACCACCATGCTGCCATCTTTCGACAACTTCTGATGTTTTCTCTGAAGGTAGTTGTCGCTAGATGTCTAGCAGTGTCGATGTGCTGTCCGGTGACCCACCGTCACCCTGAGAGAACACCGCGGAAGGGCATCCCTTGCACAGCTGAGGTATCACTCACGGAAGCCGACACATGACATCTGCACAGTTGCAAGACGCAGACGCCCCGCAGGCTCCTCCCAACCCTGCGGAGCTGATCAAGCAGCTTGTTGAAGCCGCGCAGGAGCGCGGTCTGACCGTCAAGCAGGTCGCCAACGCGATTCTGCATTTCTCCCGGCCGCCCGACTACAGCGAAGCAGACGGGCCTGAAGATCAGGCGTTGGCTCAAGCGTTTTTCACCGGACTGTCTCAGCTGGTCGTCCTCGTGAAGGACCGCCAGGCAACTCAACCCGAGGGCAAACCAACCCGCCTCGCCTGGTACTGGTGGTGGCAGGGCGATCGTCTTGCCGGCCCAGGCAGATCCGACGAAATGGAGCGTCTCGCCGACGCGGCCGACATCGACGCGGCAGCCGACCGGATCGCGTACGTCCTGAGCCTTGACGGCGAGTCGTCCACCACCTGAGTACGTCGAGTTCCCGTTACGCGACCGGGAACACGTCCGGGGCACGACGAGGAAGGCGAGGAAAGAGCGCGGTCACCATGAGGCTGCCCGGTGTGGACTACAGCGTCGTGCCCGCCCCGGATGGCCTACAGGCCGGAAGCGGTAGCTTCTCAGCGGTGCGACAACGCGTCCAGGCAGGTGCGGAACTCCTCGGCCTGGGCCTCCCCGGCAGGAAGCCGCTGGGCGAAGGCGTTGAGCTGGTCGGCGACGCGGCTAGAATCGACGTCGGTGACAAGCTCGACGGCGCGCCGCGCCGTGTCGAGGGCGCCGTCAAGGTCGTCCTGGTCGAGTTGCGCGTCGGCGATGGCGGTCAGGCCGAGCACGGTGTCACGGGTGTAGTCGACGCCTCGACCGGTCATCCCCTCCTCCAGGAGACGCACCGCGATGTCCGGGCGGCCGAGCTGTACGAAGCCCGCGCCGACCTCGACTGTATGGGACGGCTGGCGCATCCAGTAGATCCACGGCGGGTCCTCGTCCGGGTCGCGACGCCCCCAATGGTCATCAGCGCGAAACAGGACCTCGACGGCTTGGCGGGACTCGCAGACGACGGCGTGGGCGCGGACCTGCCAAGCGTCGAGCATGGCGTGCACCGTGCGCGGCGCTCCGGGGCCGATGCGTTCCCGAGCGGCGTGCAGCAGATTGATCGCGGCACGGCCGTCTCCAGCGTAGGTGTGCTGCATCGCCATGAGCGACAGGATGTAGGCGCCGGTCAGGGTGTCGCCTCCGGCTGCGGAGGTACGCAGCCCGGCGTGCCAGTACCGTGCCGCGGCGGCGTGCCGGTCGCCGTCGAACGCACACCAACCGGCGAAGCGCAGCAGCTCACCGGCCGCGCCATACAGGCGCCGCTTGACCGCTGAACGGTAGCGGCCGCCCTGCAGCAGCCGGGAGATCAGCCGCAGATCGGCCTGGGCGAGGTGTAGGCAGTAATCGCCGCCGACGAGGTCGTCCAGGTGCCACAGCTGGTGGATACGGTTCTCGACCCAGGTCGCCACCTCGGCGTCGACGGTGCCGCCGCCACTGGCGTTAATGATCTTTTCTATGGGGACGGTGGCCCAGGCACCTGCCAATTCGGCGGTTTCATCCCCCGACAGCAGGAGGAAGGATCGCCGGTCGGTGTCCGCACCCATGCACCCCACCATGATCTGTTTCGCCGTCTCAGGTGTCCACGCCTGGTCCAGCGGCTCGGTCCCGTCGGCCGTCAGCAACCACGACGGCCACCCAAGATTCAACACCGTCTGGGCGTCGACCCCCACCTCTGTGGCGATGGCGAGTTGCGCGGCGAGCTCGGGCACGACCTGGTGGTGCTCCCACCTGTAGATCTTCTGTCGGTGGGTGGCCATATTCAGACCTGACCGGCGCCGCACCAGCTCGGCGACGTCGGAGAGAGTCCACCCTCGGCGCTCCCGCAGATAGGTCAGAGGGTGGCGAATCAGAGGCTGATCGCTGCTCATGTCGTGTCCCTTGAAGGGAGGGGGATTACAGCGAGACTACGGCGAGGTCCTGTTGTGCGCCCCTGACACACGCTTGTCTGAGATCAGAACGTGACCAGATAAGTGCGAAGCGCAACAGGAGTATCCGGTGTGGCCGTTGCCTGCTCCTTGCGCCTTTCCGGGAAGGAGCCCCGCATGATCATCCTTGCGTTCGTGGTAGCCGTCGGCAGGTGCGCATGATCCCGCTGGCGCGCGCCGAGTCCACCGAACTCCAAGGCGAGTCGGCGGACATGCCGATGGTCTTCGCAGCGATCACCGAGGCGATCGGCAAGGTCACCGACGTCAGCGAAGCGACGGGCGACCGGCTGGACCGGCGGCTACAGGTCGGCGCCGGGGGACGCGTGCGGCTGCTGGCCGGCGCGCCGGTGCAGCCGAAAGCCGCCGCGGCGGGCACGCTCGTCGTGACGATGGTGCTGGAGGAGACAACCGGCCTGCTGCCCGGCCAAGTGAGGGACATCCTGGCCGCTGTGCGGCGGGTGCCGTTCACCGCGACCGAGATGACCGCGCTACGCGACCAGATGCCGCTCACGGCCGAGCTGCCGCTGTTCACGCCTCCGGGATGTTTGGCGCAGGTGGCGCCAGTCCTGACCGTGCACCACATGCGCGACTTCCTCGTGCTGGTGGAAGCGGTGCAGGCGATGGGGGTTGCGCCGGAGGCCATCACCGTCCTGGACAAGGGCTACCCCTACCGGCACACAGCCCGGGTGGACGCCCACCTGAGCAGGCAGGGCATCGCGGTGTGGCCATGGACGCGGGCCGCGGACGCGTTGGACGACCACGCCCAGCGTGCGACCCTTCTCGGCCGCAAGGGGCTGCTGGTCGACGACGGCGGCTACACGCTGCCGGTGCTGCTGAAGCACCGCCCCGACCTGCTGCCGCACTTCACCACCGGCCTGGTCGAGCAGACGATCTCCGGCATCACGCGGCTGGAGCCGTGGCGGCAGCTGCCGCTGCCGGTCTTCTCCGTCGCCCAGTCCAGGATGAAGGCCACTGTGGAGTCCTATGGCGTCGCCGACGCGGCGATCCGCAACGCCCTGCGGCTGCTGCCCGAGGAGAAACTTGAGGGGCAGGCCGCGCTGGTCATCGGGCATGGGCGCATCGGCGAGCAGATCGCCCAGGTGCTGCGGTCGCGGCGGATGCGGGTCGCCGTCCACGACCGGCAACTGGTGCGCCTCATCGCCGCCCACGAGCAGGGCTTCGTCACCGGCCGCTGCCTGAGCACGCTGCTGCGCGAGCACCGGCCGAAGCTGATCGTCGGCAGCACCGGCTGCACCAGTGTGCGCGGCGAGCACGCCGCCGCTATCGGCGGCGACTGCTACCTGGTGTCGACGACCTCCCGGGACCGGGAGTTCGCGATCGCCGAACTCGCCGAGGAGGCCGTAGAGGTCAGCGACGCCGGCGTGCTGGGCATCCGCCTGCGTCTGCCATCGGGAGCCTGGGCAACAATCGTCGGCGACGGATACCCGGTGAACTTCCACCACGCCGAGTCGCTGCCGAACGCCTACTCCGACCTGATCCTCGCCAGCCTCCTCGTGGGGGCGGCCACCCTCGCCACCCCCGGCCACGGCTTCACTCCGGGGCACAACGTCGCCGCCTCCGACCGGGTGCTGGAGTCGTGCGGCCTGCTGGAGCGCTACTACTCGCGGTTCGGCCCGAAGAGCACATGAGGACCACCGAGCAGGGGGAGCGCTACTTCACCGCCGTTGACGCGGGAGCGATGTTCGAGCCGGGCCTGGTCACCAGCAGCACGGACCGGCGCCGCGTCTGGTACGCCATCCCCGACCCGGCTGATGCGGTACGGGTGGCGCTGACTGTCGCCCGCCGCTCCTGGCTCGACGCCGTGACGGTCGTCCCCGCCGGCGCCGCTTTGGCACAGGCGGGCCTGGCCATGGCGTTCGGCGAGCACCTGCACGAGGTGCGGTACCGCCGTGGCCTGCGCGGGGCGTGCGTGACCAGCCCTCTGCCGCCGCCCCTGCCACGGTCGGGGCTGTGCCGCCTGCCGCACCTGACCACCGTCGAAGGCCCCGACGAGACGTGGCGGGACGCGGTGGTGTGGGAGGTCATGACCGCCGAACGGTTTCGTGCCTGGCTCGGCCGTGACCCGGTCAGCCTCACCACGGTCGAGGAGTGGCTGCCGAAGCTGCTGGCCCTGCGCGGCGCCGTCCGCGCCGGCACCCTGCCCGACACCCCGGCGGTTCACGCGCTGCAGCAGCTGCTACAGACCCGCTACCTGTCGATCCGCCTGGTGCTGGAGCACCCGTCGTTGTTCGCATCCCTACTGTCACCCAAGGAGACACGTTGACCAACAGCTGGCTTTCGACGTCCGGCGAGGACCTGTCGGCCGGGTACGCGCGGCACATGGCCACGCTGCGCGGCGCGGTACGGCACGCGCTGGTCGCCCGCGCCCTGCGCACCCACCTGCCCGCCGGCTCGCAGCAGGTCCTGGACGTCGGCGGCGGGGATGGCCACCAGGCCGCCCAACTCGCCCGCATCGGCCACCAGGTGACGGTGCTCGACCCCGACCCGGCGATGCTCGCCCAAGCCCGGCAACGGCTGAAGGGCGAACCCGGGCAGGTGCAGCAACGCGTCCGGCTGGTGCAAGGCAGCGGTCACGAAGCCGCGGACTTGGTCGGCGGTGGCTACGACCTGGTGCTGTGCCACGGCGTGCTGATGTACGTCGAGACCCCTGAGGCGTTCGTGGCGGACCTGGTGGCGGCGGCCCGGCCCGGAGGCCTGGTGTCGCTGCTGACGAAGAACCGGGACGCGTTGGCCATGCGGCCGGGCCTGGAAGGACGATGGGCCGATGCGCTGCAGGTGATGAACGCCCACGCCGAGACGGGCAACCTCGGCGTGACCAGCCGGGCGCACACCGCCGCCGACATCGACGCGATGCTGGCGGGCGCCGGAGCCTCCACAACGGCCTGGTACGGGGTGCGGGCCTTCACCGACCACCTGGGCGACATCCCGGTCGGCGACGACTCCGACACGCTCCTTGACGCCGAATGGGAAGCCGGGCGCCACGACCCCTACCGGCGCATCGCCCGCCTGCTGCACTTCATCGCGCAGGCAACCCCGCAGGACATCCCATGACGGCGGCTCCGCTGACCTTCGGCGACGGGTGGAGGGCCGCCCGCGGGCACTGCACCCGGAGCTGCTTCGGCTACCACTCCACGTGGCGGCTCTTCCGGCAGGCCGGGCTGAAAGGCAACCCCCGCTGGCACGAGGACTTCTACCGCAAGGCCCTCACCGGCCGGACCCCGAAACGGGCGTTGGTGTGCGGCTCCTCCGATGAGACCATGCCGCGCCTGCTCACCGAACTGCTGCCCGGCGCGCAGATCGTGGTGACCGACATCTGCCAGACGCCGCTGACGCTCGTCAACGCCTGGGCCGCCTGGTGCGGCCGGGACGTGACGACCATGTGGGCGCAGGCGCCGGAACTCGCCAACGTGCCCGGCCCCTTCGACATGATCGTCACCGATGGGTTGCTGTCCCTGCTGCCCACCCCAGACGACCGGGACGCGGCGCTCGCCCGCTTGGCCGAGTTGCTGACCGACGACGGCGTGCTGCTGTACACCACCCGCATCGCCGGGCCCGCCGGACGGCTGGAGTACGACCTGCCCGGCCGGATGGTTCAGGCGCTGGCCACCGCCGCCGGATGGCCCGGCCCGCCGGGCGA
Source organism: Streptosporangium sp. NBC_01469 (assembly GCF_036227305.1). Classification (NCBI taxonomy): domain Bacteria; kingdom Bacillati; phylum Actinomycetota; class Actinomycetes; order Streptosporangiales; family Streptosporangiaceae; genus Streptosporangium; species Streptosporangium sp. NBC_01469. Next base: position 5,989,202 of record NZ_CP109465.1, read on the forward strand.
ACGGCTACGGCTGGCCCGGCAACGGCTGCGTGGCTCATCGCGGCCCGCCCCGTTCACCACCTCCACCCAGCTACGCGACACCTTCTACACCGAATTCGCCCAGGTGCTCCTGTCCACCCGTGCGGCCGCACCGACACTCGCGTTGGCGCTGCACCCGGCGTTCTGGGCCGGGCGAGGCAGCGTCTGTGTCGGCGTGGCCGCCACTCACCCAAGGAGTCGGCTGTGACACTGCCGATCAGCATCTCCGTCTACCGGCCGGGAACGGCCCTGGATGAGGAACTCGCCGGCCTCGGCTACGCCGCCATGCGCGGCTGGCCGGACCAGCGGCCGGTGACCGCGGCACTGGTGCGGTCCCGGCTGCACCCCCCGGGAGGCGCCTTCCCCACGATCATGGTTGTGGCGCGCTCAGCCACCGGCGCCCTGGCCGGGGCGGCTACGCTGCGCCACCCCGCCGCGCCAGGCGCACCGGCACGACTGTGGGGGCCTGCCGTCGCCCCCGAATGGCAACGGCAAGGATTGGGCACCCTGCTGCTGAAGTACGCCGCCGATTTCCTGCCTCAGGGGATGGTCGTGCTCACCGCGGAGATCCCCGCGACCCGTGAGCACGGCTGCGCGTTCTACACCCGCGCCGGGTGGCGCCCGCACTCCACCGCAGCGCTGCTGAAAGCCCCCATCATCCGTAACCTCGCCGCACCGGGGGAGGACCACCCGGTGGTGCGGTCGGCGGGGCCTGGCGACGCCGCAGCGCTGGGCCGCCTCTACCACGCCGTTCACCCCGGTCACGGGTTCGCCATCGCACAGGACACCTACCCGCGGTGGAGTGGCGACGAGCGGTTCGTCGCCGATGGCCTGCTCGTCGTCGACGGCTCCGACCTGCAGGCCGCGGCCCTGGTCTACCCGCTCATCCACGCCGCCCCCGGCGAGCCCGCAGAAGCATTGCTGGCCGACGTGCTGATCCACCCCGGCGCCGACCGGACGGCCCTGGCCGGGCCGCTGATCGCGGCGGCGCTCGCCGCAGGCGCCCGCCACGACGCCGAAGTGGCCCGCGCCATCGTCCCCACCAGCCACACTGAGCTGCTGGCCGACTTGGGCGCGGCCGGCCTGGCCACGGTGGAGGAGATCCGCTACTACCAGGCGCCGCTGGTGCCGCACACCGAAGGAGAATTCCTGTGACGACATCGGCCCCTGTGTCTCTGCCGAAGCGCACCCTCGGCCGTTGCGGCATCACGGTGCCCGCTGTCGGCATCGGCTGCTGGGGCATCGGCGGACCGGCCGAAAACCTCGGCCTGCCGATGGGCTGGTCCACCGGCGCCTCACCGGAGACGGCCGCCGCCGGCCTGGAGACCGCGTGGCAGATGGGGGCTCGCCTGTTCGACACCGCCGACGTCTACGGGCACGGCCGCTCTGAACGCTTGCTCGGCGACCTGGTCGCGCAGGTGCCGCGCGAGGAGATCGTGCTGGTGTCCAAGGTCGGCTACTTCGCCGGCACCGCACCGCACGGCTTCGACCCCTGGCACATGCGCCACCAGCTGGAGCAGACGCTGGATAACCTGCGCTCCAGCTACCTCGACGTGTACTTCCTGCACCATTCCGACTTCGGTGAGGATGACCGGTGGCTGGAGCCCGCGGTGGAGGCGATGCACTCCTTCCAGCGCGAAGGGCTGATCCGCGCGGTTGGGATGCGTGGCCCGCACCGGTTCGCCCGAGACCGCCTCACCGTCGCCGTCGACCAGCGCGGCGACAAGATCGCCCGGTTTCAGGCGGTGTTCGACAAGGTGCGTCCGGAGGTGCTCGCGGTCCGCGACCACCTGCTGTCCCCGGCGGCCCGCTCCGAAGGCTTCTTCGCGTTCGCGAAGAAGCACCGGGTCGGCGTGCTGATCAACAAACCGCTGGCGCAGGGCCTGCTGACCGGCGCCTACGACCCTGCGGCCATGCCGCTGATCGGCGCCGGCGACCATCGCTCGCGCAAGCGGTGGTTCACCCCCGCGGCGGTCGAGGTCATCACCGAGGGGCTGAACGAGCTGCGCGGCCTGGTCGGGTGGCGCCGCGAGGACCTGATCCATATCGCCTTGTGGGCGTGCCTGGATCGCTATGATCAGGCGGCTGTGCTGGTCGGATTCACCACTCTGGAGCAGGTGGCGATGAACCTGTCCGCGGTGGGCGCGCCCCCGCACCCCGAGGTGATCGACCAAGCCCGCACGATCATGGGGCAGGTGCAGGCCCGCCTCGACGCCCAGGGGGAGGTCTTCACCGACGAGACGGTGAGGGAACGCCAATGAGCGGCGACGACCGCCGGCAGCTCAGCCTCCTGCAGCCGAGGGAACACCACGCTCGCCCCGGCCAGGTGCGCGTCCTGACGCTCAACGTGCAGCACGCCAACCTCGCCCGGTCCCGGCGGCAAGCCGACTGGCTCGCCGCCCAGGACGCCGACGTTGTCGTGCTGACCGAGGTCACGCCTGGAGCGCACGCCATCACCCAAGCGCTGGGCGAGCACGGGTTCAGTGTGCATCTGGGTGACGGCGGCGCGGACTATCTGACGGTCGTCGCCTCCCGAATCGGCAAACAGGATCCGGCTCCGCAGATTCGCCCCGGCTATCTGCCGCACCGGTGCGCCGCCATCCGTCTCCACCTCGACGACGGATCCAGCGTTGGCGTGGTCGGCCTGTACGTGCCCTCCCGCGGTCCCCAGGAGCGGCGCAACGTCGACAAACGCCTGTTCCAGGACGCGGTGGCGGAACTGCTGCCTGCCCTGGCCGATGACCTCGCGGTGACCGGCCCGGTCGTCATCGCCGGAGACCTCAACGTCGTCGAACGGGGTCATCAGCCGCATCATGCGGTGTTCGGCAAGTGGGAGTACACCTTCTACGACGCGTTCGCCGCCGCCGGATACGGCGACGCGTTCCGCCGCCACCACCCCGACCTGGTCGATCACTCCTGGTACGGGCGCCGCAGCGGCGAAGGCTACCGCTTCGATCACCTGTTCTGCTCCCCGGTCGGCGCGGTCGTCGACTGCCGCTACGTGCACGAGCCCCGCACCTCGGGGCTCAGCGACCACGCGGCGATGATCGCGACCATCACTCTGCCCACCGGCACTCTCTAACCCCTTTTTCACCGCGCAGCCCTGAGCGCCCCTGCGGCGCCACAGGGCGGGTTCGTCATGCCCTCATCCACGTATCTCACGTACGGAGGCTTCGCATGCCCCCCATCATCAGCGCCAGCCACAGCCTGCTCCTGGAGGCCATCGGCCGACTCAGGCTCACCCCACTGACCCCCGCCCAGCAGCAGGCGATCCACGACATCCCTCGCAGCCAGCCCAACGCGCTGCGCGACACCATCGTCGGCCTCCTGCCCGGCCGTAACGTCGTACTCACCGGCACGCTGGAGCGGCGGCTGCTCGCCGTCAGCACCGGCCGGCCCGGCGCGTGGCTGCTGGCCGACCTGTCCGGGCAGCCGCACGAAACGCGCGTCTGGCCCGAGTGGGCCACCCAGCACGTGCATCTGGACACCCCCGGCGCGTGGATCAGCCATGCCCTCCTGGCCCCGGCCGCCGTGACCCGGCTGACCCGGCCCCGCATCCTGCTCGCCGCCCTCTACCGCCCCGAGTACTTCCCGCTGCCACGCTTTCCCCTGGCCATCTCCGACCTGGCCCGGGCAGCCCGCTCCACCCTGTCAGGGCGCGTTGACCTGATGGACATGCAGCTCAGCGTCACCCTGGACGACATCATCGACGCGGTCGGCACCAAGCAGCCCGACATCCTCGGCATCAGCGCGACGTTCGGCCAGCACGATCTGATGATCCGCCTGCTGGACGCCGTCCAGGGCAAGGTGCCGCTGATCCTCGTCGGCGGCAGCCTGACCGTCCGCAACGAGGCGCTGCTGCTGGAGAAGTACCCGGAGCTGCTCGTCGCCCGCGCAGCCGGAGAGCCGACCATCCGCGACGTCATCGCGCACTGGCACGGCGACCTTGAGCGCGACCAGGTTCACGGCATCGGCTACGTCGGCGCGGCGCGCGGCGGCGCGATGGCCGTCGGCCGGCGCCGCACCGCGGCGGTGCCCAACCGTGACGCCGACGACTTCTTCCCCGAGCTGGACCTGCTGCAGGACACCTTCGCCCACCAGGGGGTGATGCAGCTGGAGACGACCCGCGGCTGCACCAGCCAGTGCTCGTTCTGCCCGCGCGGCCACAAAGGGATGTGGGCGGGCGGCGCACTCGAGCAGCTGCCGTGGATGCTGGACGCGCTGAAGGAGGAGTTCGCCCGCCACCCCGACATCTCCCGCACCCTGTATCTGGTGGACGAGGAGGCCATCGGACGCGGCGACGACGCCGTCCCGCGGGCCTTGGCCGTCGCCGCCGAGATCACCAAAGCAGGTTTCAAGTGGGAGACGTCATGCCGCATCGACCAGGTCGTCCACCCCGACCACGACCGGGCCTGGCACATCGAGCGGGCCGAGATGTGGCGGGCCCTCGTCCGAGACGGGCTGCGCCGCATGCTGTTCGGGGTGGAGTCCGGTGTCACCTCCATCCTGCGGAGGTTCAACAAGGAAACCACCGGTGAGCAGAACGCGGTGGCGATCCGCACCCTGTCGGCGCTCGGAGTGCCGACCAGGTTCACCTACATCACGTTCGACCAGCTGATGAACCTGGAAGAGCTGCGCGCCACGCACGCCTTCCAGGAGCGGAAAGATCTGCTGCTGCGGCCGCTGCCGCACCTGAGCGCCGAGGAGATCGTCGACGGGGTCCGCGACCCGGCGTTCGTCGCCGAGCACAGCACCGGACGGCCGTTCTACACCGGCATCTCCTACATGCTGGTGTCGATGGAGCCGCTGGTCGGCGCCGCCTACACCCGCATGGTCCAGACCGCCGGCCTGGCCGGGACGGTGCGCCCGGCGATGGGACGCCTCGACGCTCGTTTCGCCGACCCACGTATCGGCGTCTGCTCCGAGCGGGCACAGCTGTGGGTCGACCGGCACTTCGCCCTGGACTACACCCTCAAAAGCCTGGAGAAGGTGCTGGACGGCGAGCCGCGCCGTGAGGTCCGCGCGGCCCGCGTCGTCATCAAGGACGCCGCGTTCGCCGTCTTCACCGCCATGATCAACCTCATCGACGAGCACGCCGACCCGTCGCAGCTGAGGCAGCTCATCACCCGGCTGGACGCCATGCTGGACGAGCAGGTCGAGGTGCTGCGCAGCCGCATGGCCGCCACCGTGCCCAGGGTCGTCGCGGCGCTGCCGCCGCAGGCCGCCGACCGGCTCGTCCACGAGCACAGCCGGTGGGCGGCCACGGCAGGCTGGACATTGATCAACGCGGCTGATCCGTGTGGCACCTGACCCGCTGCAGGTCAGGCAGGCTCGGAGATCGGCACCCAGTTGAACTCCGGGCAGTAGCGGGAGTACGTGGCCAGCTTCCAGACCGCGTACTCCTGCGTCCGGCCGGTGGCGCGCAGCAGATGTTTGACCCAGGTGTGGGCGATCCGCTCCTGTCGGCTCATGCCGGTGTCGATCTCGTCGAGCATGCGGCACGCGACCACGAAGTCCTCCTCGGTCAGCGCCGACAGGTCGATCTCGACGCCGTCTACCTCGAAGGAGAACACCAGCCGGGTGGTGGTGAACCGGGTGTGGCGCTCGCCCTTGAACGCCGCGTGCGGGGCGAGTGCCGCCATCAGCTTCTCGCGATCGGCGACCGGGTAACCGATCCCCAGGTCCAGATCGCTGGTCTCCAGGTTGAGCTGGATCCCGAAGGAGCCGACGTCACGCGGCGGGTGCCCCGTCCAGGACTCGACAAGGTGGGCCGCCGCGGCGCGGACCCGCAGGAGCCGCTCATCCTCAGCGCGCCGTGCCTGCCAGAACGCTTCGGCTCGGCGGAACTCCTCAGCGGTGAAGGACTCGGGGACGGCCCACCCCGCAGCCATGATGGCCTCAAGGTCGAGGGTCGTCACCGGCCCATCCGCGGAGATCGCTTGATCGGTCATCGCGCCAGCGTAGTAACACCGGCATCGTGAACCACGGGAGTTTCCGGATTCCCGACACGAGACAGCGTTGCCAGGGCGCGGCCAAAGAGCCTGGCGGGTCACGCAACGGCATTGAACCAGGCTCGACGCTGCCGGTTCCCGAGGAGAAGGGCCGATTACCAGCTACCGGGTCGCTGACGGTCGCAGGCATCGGCTGCGGTGTCACGGCCCGGTTGAGACGATGCCGGAGGCCGAGGTCACCATGCTGAGCATGGTGAGAACCCTTCTCTGGACCGACGAAGGGACGCTTCAGCGCGGCGCGCGTTCTTGTCGGTGCCGGGTGCCATGATCGGCTGATGCCGAAAAACAGTGCTTCGATCGCGTCCTTCTGGGATGCTTTCGCCGCTTCCTTCGACGAGGAGGCCGACCACGGCCTTCGTGATGCAGAAGTCCGGACCGCATGGGCAGAGCGCTTGCGGTCGTGGATGCCTGACTCGCCCGCCGACGTCTTGGACCTGGGGTGTGGCACCGGCTCGTTGTCCCTGGTGCTCGCCGAGCAGGGCCACCGACCGGTCGGGGTGGATCTGGCGCCGCTGATGGTCGAGCAGGCTCGGCGCAAGCTCACGGAGGCCGGCTTCGACGCCGTGATGATGGTGGGAGACGCGAGCAACCCGCCCGCGCGGGCGGGGGCGTCCTTCGACGTGATCCTCTCCCGTCACCTGCTGTGGACCCTGCCTGATCCGCAGGAGGCGTTGCGCCGATGGATCGGCCTACTGCGCCCCGGAGGGCGTCTGGTGCTCGTCGAGGGGCGCTGGGCGAGTGCCGAGCCGAGCGAGGATCAGCCCTATGAGGTGGAATCGGAGGCGATGCCGTGGATGGGTGGGGTCGAGGCCGAGCGGCTTGTGCGGGTGCTACGCCCGCTGGTCAGGACGTTGCGCGTCGAGCCACTCCTTGACCCCATTTTGTGGGGGCGGCCCATCCAGGACGAGCGATATGCCGTCGTTGCCTTCGCGTAGCGGTTCGCGGTCCGATTCTCCCCGAAGGCCGGAGCGTGTCCCTCTGACATGGGAGGCCCGTGAAGGTATCCGTGTTTGGGGCAGGCGGAGGCCGGCGATTGGCGCGACGATGGGGTGGTGATCACCACCGGAGCGAACGATCTCGGCGGATTCCTGCGCAGCCGGCGTGAACGCCTGACGCCGGCCGCGGCGGGCATCGAGCCCGGCGTCACTCATCGGCGAGTCCCGGGGCTGCGCAGAGAGGAACTGGCCGAGCTCGCCGGGGTCAGTGTCGGCTACTACACGCGGCTTGAGCAGGGCGCCGACGACAGCGCTTCCGCCGCGGTCATCGACGCGCTGGCCACGGCGTTGCGGCTCGATCCCGCCGAGCACGAACACCTGCGGATCCTCGCCGCTCCGAGACGGCCGAGACAGTCGGCCCGGCCTCGTGCCCGACGGACCACGCTGCGGCCGTCGGTGCGTGAGCTGCTCGCCGCGATGCCCGGGACACCGGCGATCGTTGTCGATCACCGCGCTGACGTCCTCGCGTGGAACCGCCTCGGTCACGCTCTGCTGGCCGGCCACGTCGACTTCGACGCCCCGGACACGCGAGTTCGGCCGAACATCGCGCGAATGCTGTTCCTCGACCCGCACCACCGTGCGTTGTATCGCGACTGGAACGCCAAGGCGCAGGTCACCGTCGCGGCCCTGCATCAGGCGGGCGCACGGTACCCGGCCGACCCGGTGCTCGAACAGCTCGTTGGCCGGCTCGCGGCCGGCAGTCCGGAGTTCGCGCGAATGTGGGCGCGACGCCCCGTCCGAACCTGCTCGTACTACCTGCGTGAGCTCGACCATCCTGTCGTCGGGCGAGTGACCCTGGCGAACGAGACGGTCACCCTGCCCGACGACGACCAGCAGATGGGGCTGTTCTACGCGCCTCCCGGCACACCTGACGCCGACGCGCTCACATTGCTGGCACGGACCCTCGATCGGCACCTCACGCCGGAAACCCCGTCTCGGAAGGAGAACGCACGATGAGGATCATCGTCGTCGGCGGCGCCGGCACCATCGGGCGGCGACTGGTGCCCGCACTGCGATCCAACGGCCACGACGTTGTCGTGGCCGGACGCACCTCGGGCGACGTCCACGTCGACCTGGTCTCGCCCGCGACCATCGAGGCCATGTACCGCGAGGTCGGGACGGTCGACGGTGTCGTGAGCATCGCGGCGCACGGTGCGCTCGACGAGTTCAGGACACTGACATCGGACGCGCTGTACGAGAACATGCGAGCCAAGTTCTTCGGGCAGGTCGATCTGGTTCTCATCGGCCGGCACCGCTGCGCCGACGGCGCGTCCTTCACCCTGACATCTGGAGTCTTCGCCGACCAGGCATGGCCGCACGTCACCGGCGGCGGCGTCATCAGCGGCGCACTGCACAGCTTCGTCCTGTCGGCCGCGATCGAACTACCACGGGGTATGCGGATCAACGTGGTCAGCCCCACGATGGTCGGCGATTCTGTCGCCACCTTCGGCGAGCACTTCCCCGGCATGCGTCCGGTAGCGATGGACGAGCTCGTCGGCCACTATCTGCACTGCGTCGAAGGCGACGACACCGGCGGCGTCATCCGCGCGTATGGATGACCGCGCTCCTCGCGCCTGTCGGGCACGCCACGCGACGCACACCTTTGAACGGGCACTTCGGATCCCGCGGACACGTCGTACACCGCCACGGGAACAGCGCCGCGGACATCGCCCGCGCGGCGCGCGGGCAGCTTACGACGGTCGCCTTCGATCGAAGGTCGGCGGTGGGTGATGATGGTGGTTATGGCGTTGTCGACGGCGTTCACGGAGTTGTTCGGTGTCCAGCACCCGATCGCACTGGCGCCGATGGGCGGGTCGGCCGGTGGCGCGCTGGCGGCGGCCGTCTCTCGCGGCGGAGGGCTCGGGTTGCTGGGCTCGGGCGACGGGGATCGCGACTGGCTGGCTCGCGAGGTGCCGATCGTCGCGGGGAGTACCGGCAAGCCGTGGGGCGTTGGTTTCCTGACCTGGGCGATAGACGTCGGCGCGGTCGAGTACGCGCTGGAGTACGACCCCGCTGCGGTGATGTTGTCCTTCGGTGACCCGAGCCCGTTCGCCGACCGCGTCCGCGAGGCGGGTGCGGCGCTGATCATTCAGGTCACCACCTTGGACGAGGCCAGGCAGGCGGTGGACCTGGGCGCCGATGTCATCGTGGCGCAAGGCACGGAAAGCGGTGGGCATGGGGCCCGGTACGGGCGATCCACCTTGCCGTTCGTGCCCGTGGTGGTGGATCTGGCGGCGCCGGTGCCGGTGTTGGCGGCCGGTGGGATCGCCGATGGCCGCGGCGTGGCCGCCGCCCTGGCTCTCGGCGCCGCCGGGGCACTCATCGGCACCCGTTTCCATGTCACGACCGAGGCTCTCGCGGATCCCTCGATCATCAAGACGATCATCGAGGGCGGTGGGGAGGACACCGAGCGCAGCAGCGTGCTGGATGTCGTCCGAGGCTCCCGGTGGCCGTCGGAATACACCGCTCGCACCCTCGGCCACCCCTACCTTGATCGATGGCGGGGCCGGGAAGCCGAGCTCGCCGCCGACCCCCAGGCCCGGCGGGCCTATCGCGATGCCGTGGCGGGAGGCGAGGTGCCCCCGCTGCCGGTATGGGCCGGCGAGGCCATCGACCTCATCAACGACCTGCCCTCCGCGGCCGATCTTGTCGCTGCCCTGGCCGCGCAGGCCGAGGACGCGCTGGCGCGGGCGGGAAGACGCTGAACGGATCTGACCCACCCATCAGTTCACCGTCGAGACCGTCCGCGCCTACAAACCCGCTCAGCAGGTCTACCACCTGGTGGCCCAGGAACTGGACGTGCCGCCGTCCACCTGCCTCATGGTCGCCGCCCACGTCTGGGACACAATGGGCGCCCAGAGCGCCGGCTACACCGCGGGCCTCGTCACCCGGCCGGGCAACGCGCCCTTGCCGGTGGCCTCCCTGCCACAGCCCAACCTCGTCGCGCCCGACCTCCCGGCCCTGGCCGGGCAACTGATCCAGCGCCGGCGCCCATAAGCCGCACGTCACCGGCTACAGCCGCCGCGCGCTATCTCGGGGAGCCCTGTAAGAGCCGAGGTCAGGGCCGGAGCGGGTCCTTGTCGGCGGGGGAGAGGTCGCTGGGCCAGAGGCGGTAGACGTTCAGGCGCGTCTCGTAGTACTTGTCCGTCTCCCCGACCCACTGCATGCCGATGCGTTTGGCCGTTCCCGCGCCGCGGTCGTTGTTCACCCGGACGACCGCGACGAGCTCGTGGGCGCCGATGGAGAACGCCCACGCGGCCAGGGCGCGGCCGGCCTCGGTGGCGTAGCCCTTCCCCCAGGCGTCGGGGGAGAGCTGCCAGCCGATCTCGATGTCCTCCTCGTCGGGCGGCAGGTATCGCAGGGAGAGGCCGCCGACGACCCGCTGGTCGGAGTTGCGGATGATCGCCCACCGGCCCAGCGGGGGTGTCAGGGCGCCGCGGCTGCGGGCCCACGACTCCAGCGTGGCCCGCATCGCCTGCTCGCCGTCGAGTTGCGTCATCGCCGGGGACAGCCACCGGGTGACCTCCGGGGCGCCGTAGATACCGAGGGCCTCACCGGCGTCGTCGGGACTCCAGTCACGCACCGTGAGGCGGGCGGTGGTCAGTAGGGCCATGTTTTCCTCTCCCTGACGAGTTGACCGGCCGTACGGCGACGAGAGGACGCCGAGCTGGAGAAAATATCGTTTTCTTGCCGGAAATGTCCGATGTATTGCACTTGTGAGGGTACGCCTATTCGCCGGGCGGCGACCAGGCCGGGCGGGAATCACCCGGCCTCGACGCCCGGAGGGTCACCCGTGACCGCCCGACCTCTCCCAGAGGCGGGTCGGCGGTGCCGGAGCCCACCAGGCCCATCTGCCCGGCAACCGCATGCCGGCCCCTCCTGAGCGCGGGGACGCCCGGGAGGGATGACCGGCGTCAGCCCTCCAGGGCGTACCGCATCACGCGGAGCTTGGCCTCGGCCTCGGCGAGCTCGGAGGCGGGATCGGAGTCGCCCATGATGCCGCAGCCGGCGAACAGCCGGGCCGTGGAACCCTCGATCTGGGCGCAGCGCAGCGCGATGCCCCACTCGCCGTCGCCCCGCGCGTCGATCCAGCCCACCGGCCCGGCGTACCTGGCGCGGTCCATGCCCTCCAGTTCGCGGATGACGCCGAGCGCCGCCCCGGTCGGGGTGCCGCCGACGGCGGCGGTCGGGTGCATCGCCGCCACCACGTCCAGGACCGAGGCCCCGTCCGACAGCCGCCCGCTCACCGGGCTGGCCAGGTGCTGGACGTTGGAGAGCACCAGGAGCTCGGGCTCCTCGGGGATCTTCAGCTCGGCGCAGAGCGGGTCGAGCGCCTCGCGCACCGAGGCGACCGCGCAGGCGTGCTCGTGGCGGTTCTTCTCCGAGGTGAACAGGGCCGCGCCGCGCGCCACGTCGTCGGCCTGGTCGGCGCCCCTCGGGGTCGTGCCGGCCAGCACCAGGGACTCGATGGTCCCCCCGGTGCGCCGGACCAGCAGCTCGGGCGTGGCGCCGACCAGCCCCGCGCAGGAGAAGGTGTAGCACTCCGGGTAGCGGCCGGCCAGGCGGGTGAGCAGCAGCCGGACGTCGATCGGCCGCTCCGCGACGGCGGTCAGGTCGCGGGCCAGCACGGTCTTCTCCAGCAGGCCCGACCTGATCCGCCGGACGGCCCTGGCCACGGCGTGCTCCCACTCGGGCGCGGTCAGGCTGCCGTCGCCGTAGCGGATCCTGCCCGGGGCGCGGAGCGGGGTGACCGCGTCGAGCTGCCGCTCGCCGACGGTGGTCAGCCAGGCGCGGCCGTCGCGGCGGGCGAGGATGGTCTGGGGGACGACGAGGACCGAGCCGGGCGCCTCCGGGTCGAAGGTGAACGAGCCGAAGGCGACGGGACCCGAACCGGGCGCCGTCACGTCGTCGTCGACGTGCGCCTCGCCGAAGAGGTCCGACAGCCGGTCGCGGGCCCAGTCGAAACGCCGGGGGCCGGGCGGCACGGCCAGGCGGATGGCCTCGCCCCAGGCGACGAGACCCTCCCCGTGCCTGACCCAGGCGTAGGGGGCGGTCTCCGGCAGTCGTGCGAACAGGTCCCCGGGGTCGTCGACGGGGGTGGTCGTCACCACGAGAGGACGGGTTGATCCGAGCGCTACACTCACCCCCGCCACTCTATGCGGGAAACTGAACGTGTTCGACGGCGGTTCTCCCATCAGCACACCCGCCACGCGGTGTCAAGAAAACCAAGGCACTCGGTCAATGGACCCTACCGTCCTGGCCTGCGGTGATACATCCGAAGCAGACGCGATCTCTCAGCGGAGGTGCCATGCTTCGCACGACTGTGACAGCACTCACAGGGCTGACCGCCCTCACGACCGCCTGGGCGATCCCGGCCGGAGCCACCCGGACGGCGGAACCCTGGCGGCCGGTGATCATGGCCGCGCTCGGTGACTCCATCAGCGCGGGGTTCAACGCCTGCGGCTGGTATCTCCCCTGCACCTCGCGCTCCTGGTCCACCGGTGACCACCAGAGCGTCCGGAGCCAGTACGTGAGGCTGCGGGCCGTGGGCGTGGCCGTCGCCGGGAACAACGTGAACCTCGCCGTCCCCGGCTCCACCAGCGCCGACCTCGCCGGGCAGGTGACCCGGGCGGTCGGCCGGCGTGCCGACTACGTGACGGTGCTGATCGGCGCCCAGGACGCCTGCGTGTCGGAGGAGCGGCTGATGACCCCCGTGGCCGTCTACGAGAGGCGGGTGGCCGAGGCCCTCGCGCTGTTCCGGGCCGGGCGGCCCGGCGGCCGGGTGTTCGTGGCGAGCATCCCCGACGTCAAGCGGCTGTGGCAGATCGGCAGGAAGAACCCGGTGGCGCGCGGGTTCTGGGCGGTGGGCCGGATCTGCCCCACCATGCTGGCGCGGCCCACCTCGACCTCGGCGGCCGACCGGGCGCGCCGCGACCGGGTGCGCGCCCGGGTGGCCGATTACAACGCCGCGCTCGCCAGGGTCTGCGCGGCGTACGGCCCCGCCTGCCGGTTCGACGGCGACGAGGTGTTCAGGCAGCGGTTCACGATCGGCCACCTGAGCAAGTGGGACTTCTTCCACCCCAACGCCGCGGGCCAGAAGCTGATCGCGGAGAAGACCTACGCGATGATGCGCGACTGGCTCACCGAGGAGGACACCGAGCCCGCTCCCGTTCTCGTTCCCTGACGCCGCCGTGGCCGGTTCCTCCTCGCGGGCGGTCGTCCCGCGAGGGGGTGCCGCCGGGCTCCCACGGGGTTACGGGCCCGGCGGTTCAGAGCCAGCCGTTGTGCCGGGCGGTGCGGGCGGCCTCGATGCGGTTGCGGGTGCCGGTCTTGCCGATCGCGGCGGACAGGTAGTTGCGCACCGTGCTCTCCGACAGGTGCAGCCGCCGTGAGATGTCGGAGATCGCCGCGCCGTCGGCCGCCGCGGCCAGCACGTCCCGCTCGCGATCGGTCAGCGGGCTGGCACCGGTGCTCAGCGCGGCGGCGGCCAGTGCGGGGTCGATCACCTTCTCGCCCGCCAGGATCCGGCGGATCGCCGCGGCGAGCTCCTCGACGGGACCGTCCTTGACCAGGAACCCCGCGGCGCCCGCCTCCATCGCCCGCCGCAGGTAGCCGGGCCTGCCGAACGTGGTCAGGATCAGCACCCGGCAGCCCGGCAGCCCGTCCCGCAGCCCGGCCGCGGCCTCCAGGCCACTGGCCCCCGGCATCTCGATGTCCAGCAGGGCGACGTCGGGGCGCGCGGCGAGCGCGGCCGGCACGACCTCGTCGCCCCTGGTGACCGTGGCGACGACCTCGATATCGTCCTCCAGGTCGAGAAGCAGGGCCAGCGCGCTGCGCATCATGCCCTGGTCCTCCGCCAGCAGCACTCTGATCATGGAAGCGTCACCCTCAGCAGGAAACCGTCGCGGTCGTGGGTCTCCAGCGTCCCGCCGAGCGCGACGGCCCGCTCGGTCAGACCGCGCAGGCCGTTGCCCAGAGGGCTCCCGCCGCGCCCCCGGCCGTCGTCACGGATCTCCAGCATCGTTCCCTCCAGGATGATCTCGCAGCTGTCGGCGGCGCTGTGGCGGACCACGTTGGTCACCCCCTCCCGCACGGCCCAGCCCAGCAGGGCGTCGGCCTCCGGTGCCGGCCGTTCCCCGGTGACGGTGACGGTGACGGCGATGCCCGCGTCGACCAGGGCCGTGCGCGCCGAGGCCAGCTCGGCGGCGAGCCCCCGGCCCCGGTAGCCGGTGACCGCGGCCCTCACCTCGGTCAGCGCCTCCCTGCCGACGGCCTCGATGTCGGCCGCCTGCCGCGCCGCCGCCTCGGCGTCGCGGGGGGCGAGCCGCCGTACGGCCTCCGCCTTGACCACCATCACCGACAGGGTGTGCCCGAGCAGGTCGTGCAGGTCGCGGGAGAACCGCAGCCGCTCTTCGGCCACCGCGACGCGGGCCAGCTCCTCGCGGGTCTCCTGGAGTTCGGTGATCACGGAGAACAGCTTCAGGACGATGCTGACCACCAGGCCGCCGGCGGTCGTCCCCCAGGTGGCCAGGGAGATGTTCGCCCAGCTCGCCCCCGCGCGCCACATCACCGCCACCAGCGCGAGCGTCAGCACCGTGAGGAGGAGGTAGACGGACCTGCCGCGCAGTACGACCCCGCAGGCGATGGTCATCAGCGGCGCGAGATAGAACCAGTTGTGCGCGAAGCCCGCCAGCAGCAGGAAGGACACCGCCAGCAGCCCGGCCAGCGCCACGGCCGCCGCACGCCGCCGGTCGCGGAAGGACAGCCGGATGCACAGCACGTACAGGATCGCGAAGGTGGCGACGCCCAGCGCGGCCGGCAGCACCGGCCGCACCTGCCCCGCCGCGAGGTTGCTGATCGGGGGGTAGACGATCAGCAGCCACGGGTAGAAGGCGAGCTCTCCCTGTTCCCTCCCGCCTCTCCCGGGGCCTCGCCGCCTCGCCGCCATCCGTCGTCCCTCCCGGTCCTCTGTCCGGTCCGCCACCCTGGGCGCCTCAAGGGGCCCCGCCGCCTTTCCGCTCACCCGGCCACTCCTATCACGCGGCTCACCTCACGCGCCCGGCCCGCCGGTAGCCGTACACCGCCAGGATCCCGAAGGCGACCAGCCAGCCGGTCATCATCAGCGCCGTGCCCACCTCGGGGGCCTCCCCGAAGGCGACCTTCCGCGACAGGTCGGCGTAACCGAAGCTCGGCGTCCACTCCGCGATGGCCCGCAACCAGGAGGGGAAGCCCTCCGTGGGCAGCCACAGCCCTCCGACGATCGCCATCGTCATGTTGGCCGAGATGTTGAGCACGGCGGCGGTCTGGCCGCTGAAAAGGTAGCCGAAGGCGAGGCCGAGCAGGGTGAAGGGCAGGGAGCCCACCCAGAGCAGGAGCAGGATCGAGATCCACTGCCAGGCCTCCATCCGTACCCCGTTGAGCAGCGCCGCCGCCAGGCACACCCCGGCGATCACGGGCAGCACCATGAGCATGCCGGTCGCGGCCTTGCCCGCGATCACCCGTACCGGGGCCAGGGGAGTGATCCGCAGCTGCCGCAGCCAGCCCGCCGCCCTGTCCTCGGCGATGCCGCTGCCGTTGTTGAAGGCCGAGCCGATCGCGCCGAAGGCGGCCATGCTGACCATCACGTAGAGGGCGGCCCAGACGCGGTCGTCGCCCGCCACTCCGAGGTTGGTGAAGATGAGATACATCGTCACGGGCATCGCGAAACCTATGATCACATATCCCGGGTCGCGGCGGGCCCTGGTGACCTCCAGGCGGATGTAACCGAGCATCAGGCGTCCACCTCCGTCAGCCCCGACGCCTGCTCTGCCGGCCCTGCCTGCCCTGTCAGCGAGAGGAAGGCGTCTTCGAGCGCGGTGGGGACGACTTCGAGGTCCCGTACGGCTCCCGCCGCCGCCAGCGCCACGACGGTGGCGTCGGCGTCGCGGGTACGCAGGTGGGCCCGCTCGCCCCGGATCTCGACCGAGACGACCCCGGGCAGGCGTTCCAGCGGGGCGGTGTCCCCGGTGGCGGTGACGCTGACCGTGGACAGCGCGACCAGGCGCTTGATCTCCCTGCTGGTGCCGTCGGCCGCGATCCGGCCTCTGTCGATCACCACCACCCGGTCGGCGTACTCGTCGGCCTCCTCCAGGTAGTGGGTGGAGAACAGGACCGTCCTGCCGCGCGCGGCGAAGGCGCGCATGCTCTCCCAGAACTCCCGCCTGGCCCGCACGTCCAGCGCCGCGGTCGGCTCGTCCAGCAGGATCAGCTCGGGGTCTCCGGCCAGCGCGAGCGCGAAGCGGACACGCTGCGCCTGGCCGCCCGACAGCCGTTCCATCCTGCGATCGGCCAGTTCTTCCAGCCCGGCGGTCGCCAGCACCTCCTCCAGGGGGAGCGGCGCCGGGTAGGTCCCGGAGACGAAACCGACCAGCTCGCGGACCGTGCTCCGGGAAACGAGACCGCCCTCCTGGGGCATCGCCGCCAGCCGCCCGTTCCGGACCGCGGTCTCAGGGGTGTCCCCGAGGACGCGCACCGTCCCGGAGTCGGGGGCCAGCAGCCCGAGCAGCAGCCCGATCGTGGTCGATTTTCCCGCGCCGTTGGGACCGAGCAGGGCGACGGTCTGCCCGGCGGGGATGTCGAGGCTGAGGCCGTTCACGGCGCGTACCGCCCCGAAACGTTTGGTCACGCCCCTGAGGGACACCGCGTCGTTCGCGTGATCTGTCATGCGGATGACGCTACGGAGAAGCGCGTTACCCCAGGCAGATCAATCGATCCAGAACCACCCGTGACAAATGTCCTACCGGTGTCCCGTGATGTCCGGCTTTCCCGGTCCTCGGGGACTCCGCGGCGCCTTGCCTTCCCGGTCCTCGGGGACTTCGCGGTGTCCCGCGGTGCCTCGCCTTCCCGGTCTCCAGGGACTCCGTGGTGCCTCGCGGTGTCCCGCCTTCTCGGTCCTCCGGTCCCGGTCTTCCGGGGCTTCGTCTTCCGGGGCCTCGCGGAGCCCCGGCACCTCGGTGTCCAGGGCCCCGCGATGCCCGTCCCCTCAGCCCGCCAGCGCGGCCAGCGCGGCGGCCGTCTCCTCCGGCCTGGAGAACATCGGCCAGTGCCCGGTCGGCACCGCGGCGAAGCTCCACTCGGGCCCGGCGAGCGCCGCGAAGAAGGGGTGACCGGAGGCGATCATGGCGTGCACCTGCTCCAGCGGGAACGAGCACGCGACGAGCGTCTTGGGCAGCGCGTCCGCGCCGCCCTTGAGCACCAGCGGCCGGGTCATCGTCCCGTACGGCTGCGGGGTCGCGCGGGAGGCGAGCCACTCGCGCTCGGCCTCGCCCAGTCCCTCCAGGCTGGCCCCGGCCCGCTCCTGCTCCTCCCAGGACGGGAGCGGGTAGCCCACCCCGCCGCCCTCCTCGGCGACCCGCGTCTCGATGAACGCCCGCCACTCGGGCTCGTTGAGGTCCAGCTGGGTCATGCCGTCGGCCGGCGGGCCGCTGTCGACGTAGACGATCCGGGCGACGCGCTCGGGGATCCGGTCGGCCGCGCCGGTGACCGGGGCGCCGGCCCCGCTGTGGGCGACGAGGATCACCTCGGTCAGGTCCGCGAAGACGACGGTGTTCACGATGTCCTGGATGTGGGTCTCCAGATCGACCTCGGGGCCCGCCAGGTGGGCCCTGTCTCCGAGGCCGGTGAGCGTGACCGGGTGGACGTCGTGCCCGGCCTCGCGCAGCGGCCCAGTGACCTTCTCCCAGGCCCACGCGCCGAGCCAGAAACCGGGGACCAGGACGTACGTGCTCATTTTTGTCTCCTCTGTTCGCCTGGTTTCACCCTAGAATCGAATCCGGACAGTTTCAGTCCTGATTTTCGAGGGGAATTCCGATGACCGCCGCCCGGGTGCTCGCGCTGCTGGAGTTGCTGCAGGCCGCCCCCGGCCTGACCGGCCCCGACCTCGCCGCGAGGCTGGAGGTGGACGAGCGCACGGTCCGCCGCTACGCGGTGCGGCTGTCGGAGCTCGGGGTGCCGGTCCAGGCCGAGCGGGGCCGCCACGGCGGTTACCGGCTGCTGCCCGGCTACAAGCTGCCGCCGCTCATGCTCACCGACGACGAGGCCACCGCCGTGGTGCTGGGGCTGCTGGCCGGGCGGCGGACCGGGCTGGCGGTGGGGGAGGCCGCGACCGAGAGCGCGCTGGCCAAGATCCAGCGGGTGCTCCCGCGCCCGCTGCGCGAGCGCGTCGACGCGGTGTCGGAGACGCTGGGCCACACCGCGAACGCGGCGCCGAAGGTGAGCACCCCGAGGGCGGGACCGCTGCTCGCCCTCGCCGACGCCGCCCGGCGCCGGGTCACCGTCCGGCTGGCCTACCGCTCCTGGCGAGGCGACGCCTCCGAGCGCGATCTGGACCCGTACGGCATCGTCTTCCACTCCGGCCGCTGGTACGTCGCCGGGCTCGACCACCACAGCGGGGAGATCAGGACCTTCCGGGTGGACCGGGTGGCGGGCGCCGCGCGCACCGAGCGGGGCTTCCGGGTGCCCGACGGCTTCGACCCGGTGGCCCACGTGGTCGGATCGCTGTCGGCGGTGCCGTACCGGCACGAGGTCAGGGTGCTGCTGGAGACCACCCTGGAGGAGGCCGCCGCGCGGATCCCGGCCGCCACGGCGACCCTCGCCGAGACCCCCGGCGGGGTGCTGCTGGCCGTCAGGGCCGAGCGGCTGGATGGGATGGCCCAGATGCTCGCCGGACTCGGCTGGCCGTTCACCGTCATCGCCCCCGCCGAGCTGCGCGACGAGGTCAGAGCCCTGGCCGCCCGTCTCCTCGCCTCCGCCGACGCCTCCCCGCCCTGACCCCGGCCCGTCCCGGCATCCAGGCGAGGGCATCTTGCGCTACCCCGCCCTACCCCGATTGAGATCGACGGGTTCAATCACCTTGCATGGGGTTCACTGGACAAGTCGGTTGCTTGGTGTTTCCAAGCAGGCACGGATCACGGCCTCCCGGTGCTCGGACTTCGTTTCTCGGATGGACAGTTCCAGCCTTCGGGTCCGGGAGTCCTCTCGATACGCGTTGGTGCGGAACCGCAGCCACCCGACGAGGACACAGACGATGCCGATGAACAGCACGCCTTCGGGGGCGGTGGCCAGGGCTTCCAGAGTCTTCATTCGTCGCTCCTCACAACAACGGCTGGGACGAACAAAAC
This sequence comes from Streptosporangium sp. NBC_01469, assembly GCF_036227305.1. NCBI lineage: Bacteria > Bacillati > Actinomycetota > Actinomycetes > Streptosporangiales > Streptosporangiaceae > Streptosporangium > Streptosporangium sp. NBC_01469. The sequence continues at coordinate 6,008,384 of NZ_CP109465.1, forward strand.
AGTGACCGATGGCTCGGATTTCCTTCTAGTGTGAGGAAATTGTCGGGAAACCCGGGAGGGATGCCGTGCCGCCAGGCAGGCCGCGCAAGCACGATCGCGAAAGGCACGCGGAGCTCCAGGAGCTGGTCTGTTGGTTCGAGCGGCATGCCGAGTTCTCGAACCCCCGATCCCTCCTGTCCGCTTCGGCTCGGCGTGGATTTCCGCTGCCGAAGAACGGTGTGTACGAGTTCTTCCGGCGAGAGAGGCTGCTCGACTGGCAGACGACCGCCTTGATGGCCGACGCCCTGGGGCAGGAGGCCGGTGCGGTTCAGGAGCTGTGGCAGCGGGCTAAGCAGTCCATGCGCACCAAGCAGCCGCCTTGGCAGGCGGGCGCTGCCTCGTGGGATGACCTGCCCATGCCCGAAGGCTGGTTGCGGGAACTGCTGATCGGGCAGCGAGACGCGCCCGACCGATTCCCATACCGGCTGCTCGACGTTTCTCCCCCTCTGCTGTCCGAGGTTTATGTCGAGCAGGATGTGCAGCCCGCGGTGACCCGTGGGTCTCACGACGGATCGGCTGAGAAGCATCCTCGGGCCGCCCCTCCTGCGGTGGGGAAGTCTCTGCGCCGGGTCCTCAGCGAACACGATCACCTCTTCATCACCGGGGGGCCCGGCACGGGCAAGACCACTCTGGGGAGGCACCTGATCTGGCAGATCGCCCAGGCGTGGCTCTCCGAGCTTGGCGACGAGGTCGCGTGGTGCGCTGAACCGGTCGTCGGGGTCCGTATCACCGCCGCTGACGTGCTCGCGGCCCGCAGTTGGGCCGAAGCGCTGGTCAGCGCCTCCTGGGCGAGTGCGCTGACCGAGCCGATCGATCCGAGGATCTTCGGAGGGCGGACGCACGGTACGCGCTGGCTCGTGGTTGTGGACGGGCTCGACGAGGTCGCCTCGCCCGAGAACCGTGAGATCGTGCTACACGCTCTGGCGGCCCGGGTGGAGCACGGCTCGGCCTATCGGCTGGTCATCACCTCGCGGCCGCTTCCGCAGGAGGAGTTGAAACCGTTTCAGGCGCGAAGCGTTGGTTTCTATACACTGAGCGGGTTCGACGGCGCTCAGCAGCGGGCTTTCGCCGAGCGCTGGTTCGCGGCGCAGAAGATAAAGGATCCGGCCAAGGCCGTGACGGCGTTCCTCGAAGAGGTCGAGATCGCGGGACTCGTCGAACTGATCAAGGTTCCGCTTTTCGCCACGATCGCGGCCACGTTCTACACCAGGAAGCCTGGACGCTCGCTGCCCCGGGGACGGATCGAGCTCTACGAGAAGTTCCTTGAGGAGCTTTCCGACGTGCGCTCGCACCGGGCGGACATTCACGGGCGACTCCGAGTCCGGTGGGAGGAGCTGGGCTGCGCCGGAACCATGAACTGGATTCTCGCCAACCAGGAACGCCTGCGGCTTCACCTGGCGCAGGTGGAGACCGGGCGGCAGCCGTTGACACTGGATTCGGCGGTCGGCTGGCTGCGCGCGAACCTGCCAGAGGGGCTGCGGCTACGCGACGGGATGGAGGGCGACCTGGGCCGACTGCTCGCGGAGACCGGGGTGCTGGTGTTCGACGGAACGGAGCTGTCATTTCTGCACCGGTCGTTCGCCGAGTTCATAGCGGCCAGACAGGAGGCGGCCGGGATTTCCGCCGAGTTCCCGGGGCTCGTCGCGTGGATGGAGCGAGTCCAGGCTGAGACCTCGCGGAACTATGTGTTCTTCACCCTCGCCCATTGGGTTCGCCAGCAGGGGAATGACGCGTCCACGGTAGTGCGGTTGCTGCTGGCGGAGAACCTGCAATACAGGGTCATGGCGCTGCGTCTGGTCACGGCGGGAGTCCCGATGGGGGCCGAGCTGGAAGGGGCCGTGATCGACCGGGTGCTGAGCGAGCCGTTCGAGTCGCGTAGGCGCGGGTATTCGCGACCCGATCACGAACTCTTCACCGAACTGACCGAGCTCCGAGGCAACGAACGACTGGCGGAGCTTCTGCGGCGTCTCTCGCGAACCCATGGGCTGCCGATTGCGTTCCGGTCCTCCGCGGCGGCCGCGTACGCACGGGTGGCTGATCTTCCGGGTGGAGTGCGCCTGTTGCATGAGCTGGCGGACCGGGTGGACGACCCCGAGGGGTTGATCGGGATCGTGCGCCATCTTGCCGTGCTTGACGCGCCTGCGACCGAAGCCAGGATCCAGCTGCTGAGACGTGCGGTCGACGGCGATGAAGCATGGTGGCGGGTGAAGGCCATGTGGGAGCTGATTGAGCTCGGTGAGAACGAGGGGGCGGTGGAGCTCGCCTGTTTCATTCTGGGAGGTGGCGAGCAGAACGGTTCCTTGCTCGAGTCCGCAGGAGACATATGGCTGGCTGTCGAAGGTGAATCCGCTGCCCCCGAGATTGTTCGGGTTACAGCGGGCCGGAAGTGGAACAACGAGTGGGCGCACGCTGGCCTCGCCAAGCTGTTGTTCTACGCCGGTGACGCTGTGGCGGCGGAGCCGCATGCGCGTGAAGTCCTGCTGAAAAGTGCGACGGACGATGACATCCAGGAAGTCGTCGAGGCGTGGATTGAGACGGAAGGAGCCGGTGGAGCGGGAAAAATCGTCACTGTGTTTGACGATTTTATCAATTGGAATATCGATGAGCGGTCCCACGTCGCCCGTCAGCTTCTCGAACTGGGGCACCCTGAGGCAGCGGTCGAGTTGGCTCGCCGGATTCTTGGGGGACCAGAGAAACCATCTTCGCATGATGCTTCGTGGGCTGTGGAGGTGCTACTGTCCGCGCTGGGTGAATCCGTTATCGACGAAGCGCTGCACTGGTTGGACGAGTACAGTGTCGAACCAGGGAAACTCCACATGCTCACGCAGCAGACGAGCGACGAGGGTTTCGCGGCGGCGGCGTGTGTCCTTGCTCGGCGGAGCATGAATTTCGCCGGAGCAACCGAGGAAACCTTCACCTGGGCCGCCGACATTCTCCTCATTCACGTCGGTTCCAAGGCTGGCGAGGAGATCACTCAGGCGCTTCGTGCTCGTCCGATGGGTTCCACGACGCTGACGGCGGCGCTGCTTCCCGTCCTATCGAAACACCAGCAGAAGGAGGCCACTGTCGCGCTGTGCCGGGAGGTCTTCTTCGACCCCGGGCGGACGGTGGACGAACTTCTCAAGGCTGTGCGCGCCTGGATTCTGGTGGCCGGGCCGGAGTCGGTTCCGCCAATTATGTTACTGATCGAGGCGGTGTGCGGGCTCTCCGGTGACGAGCGCGCCAAGCTGGCCGGACTCCTGAGAGCCGAAGGCGAGGTTGGCGCCGCCATCTCGCTTTGGTGCGCGGTGAGCGTGCAGCCCACCCTCTCGTCGGAACTCCGCTGGCGGGCGGTCGAACAGCTTCTGGACGTGGGCGCTGCCGAGAAGGCGGCCACCACATTGAAGGCGGCACTCGCGACCACGTCCGACGAGGTTGAAAGTGTGCGCCTCCGCCAACTTCTCGGTTGGGTCGAGCCCGCTTTGTCCTGAATGGCGGTGCGGCATGACGATCTTGGCACATGGCGGGGACCGGCCGTGGCCAGAACTGATGTACCCCGGCTTTCGTGGAGACGCTTTGGTTGACTTACATGCCTCCGCCCCCTTCAGGAGAGGTCGGCATGAGAGTCAACCAAGCCGACTCCACCGAACTCGGGGTACATCAAAGCCTCCAGCAATCCCGGCGCGGTTCAGGCCGTCCAGCGCCGCGAATGCGTCCGCATCCGCAGCGAACGACAGCAACGCGGGGGCAGACCCAAGCCGCGAGCGGCGTGATCCAATCCGGCCAACGTTCACGGCCGGCACACTCTAGCGAGGGAAGTGCTCAAGGAGGCCGAATCGCTGGGCGAACGCCGACAGCTCCTCGCGTTGCTGGTCCGGTTCAGTGGCGGCGGTATTCACGACGATGCGGGTCACTCCTTGCGCGGCGAGTTTCTCGACCCGTTCAACGGGCATGTCGATCGACCCGAAGCGGGTGTACTCCAGCGCCTCCGGGTCGCGGCCGGCCTCGGCAGCGCTCGACCGGACGAGCTCCCACTGAACGGCCCGCTCGCCCGGGTCGAGTGCACCGCCGGGGAAGTAGCCGTCGCCGCGCCGCCCGGCCCGGCGCGCGGCCGCCCGGCTCGATCCCCCGATGTGGATCGGCAGCTGCGTGACCTCGTAGGGCTTGGGGAAACTGCACAGGTTGTCGAAGGCGAAGAACTCCCCGGCGAAGCTGACGCCGTCCTCGCCGCCGGCCCAGAGCAATCGGAGCACGTCAATCGCCTCGTCGGCGCGGCGGCCGCGAGTGGCGAAGTCGACCCCCACCGCCAGGGCCTCGCCCGGCAGGGTTCCGAGCCCTGCGGTCAGTAGCCGCATCCTGCCCTTGGACAGCACGTCGATGGTGGCCAGGCGCTTGGCAAGGATCACCGGATGGTGGTACGGCAGCAGCAACACACCGGTGCCGAGCAGAATCCGCTCCGTAGCCGCGGCGACGAAACTCAGGCAGTCGAGCGGATCGACGTACGGCAGTGACGGCGGCATCTCGTAAGGCCCCACCATGGCGCCCGGATACAGCACGATGTGCTCAGGCAGGTACAGCGACTCGAAGCCGCACTCCTCCGCAAGCCGGGCAAAGGCCATGATCCGGTCAGGTGCGACCCCGTAATAGGGCGTGCTGTAGCTGATTCCGAACTTCATCGCCATTCCTTCAGTCCGCTCGTGCCGTGGACCCACGGTGTGTGGGTGTTGTACCGGAGGACTCGGCCTAACTGTCCGATCGGCTACCGGTCCACCCGGCACCGCGATGCTAGAACCTTGTCACTGGCGTCAAGGCAACACGCGCTCGATCTCACCGGCAGGGCCCAAAGTAGGACGCACCCACCATGCGGACTAGCTAGTGCGGTGTTCACCCACGTTCACCGGGTTCGACGATGCGTCGCTTCAGAGATGAACACGCGATTGGGACCGGCCCCGGAAGTCCGGCCAACGTTCATGGTCAGCGCACTAGGCGCCGCCGCCGACACGGCCCCCCGAGTCCACTGCCACTGCATGTCGGCACGGGCTGGGGCGCGAGCTGGCCTTTCTAGGATCGGCCCTCTTTCGGGAAGGGTTCCCCGATCGGCCACGGGTCCGTAAGGCCGAACCACTCCGTCGGCGTGCGCGCAGGATCGACGAAATGCACTGCGCCGTGGGCGTCGACCGTCGATCGCCGCCACATCAGGAGCGGGGGCACGGACCACTCAGGGGCGGGGTGCTCCCAGATGGTGTGCTGCTGGGTGCCCACGAAGGCGGGGTGCAGTTGCTTGACGACGAGCACCGCCGACACGTGGCGGTGGTCTCAATGGTCGCCCTTGTAGCAGTAACCGTCGGGATTGCGGACGAGGGCGTCCGAGTGGGTCTCGCCACCAGGGCCAGTGCCTCTGGCAGGCCAGCGGTAACCGTCCCGACTACGCGGCAGCCGGAATCCCGCTGCTCGATGCCGCCGGAGCACGGACGGTCGTGGATTTCGGATGTGGTGTCGGGAACGACACCCTGCCGCTCCTCGACGCCGGATTCGACGTGACCTCCTGCGACTACGACTCGCCCTCGACGGCCTTCCTACGGTGGAGGCTCCACCGCCGTGGCCAGGACGAGGTTCCGGTGGTCGAACCCGCCCAGACGTACGGTATGCCCTGTCCCGACGCGCTCTGGATCATCGACACCCTCGATCATCTGCCTGATATCGAAGCGACTCTTGGCCACCTGCTGGAGGGCGTTCGGGTCGTCGTTTGCGAAGACCTGGCTGTACGCCGTGGCGTCACTCGCAAGGGATTCCACCAGTCACTGGACCTCGACGAAGTGGTCAGGATCTTCGAGCGCCATGGCCTGTTACCGGCACCCCGGGATCCCGCCTCCCCGGTGATGGGCTGGCTGCGCTGAGCCGGGAGGGCGATACGTCACCCACTGCGGGGCGAGGATACGTCGCTGATCTCGTCGATCACCTCGAACAACTCCTTGACCTGTATCCGGGAGTCCTCCGCCATATGCTCCACGACGGCCACTTCGTCGGCATCGAACCAGGTGAACGGATGCACCGGTTCTGATCGCGGCTCGGCCGACGGCGCTGTGCCGACATACAGATGGTCGACGTGGACGTGTGGCGCGGTGGTGTGCCGGTCGGCCGCCACGCTGAGCTCGGCCACCCGCCAGGGGGCGGGGACGGCCGGATGGGGAAACGCGGCCGGTAGCGGCACCGAAGGTCCTTGCACGAGTGTGACGACCAGGCCGGTCTCCTCGATGACCTCCCGGACCGCGGCCTCGGCGGGATTCTCATCGGGCTCGACATGCCCGCCCGGGAGCATCCACGACTCCAGGCGAGGATGCCAGATCAAGCCGATCTTCCAGCCTCCGGCGAAGCGGTGGAAGACGAACACGCTGGCGGTGGCCTCTTTCACGGACATCTCTGACGATCACTCTCACGGCTGTCTGCTGGATCTACGGGGAACGAGATCCGAGCTTGGCACAGAGGCGGGGTGACCGAAACGGTGAAGATCCGCTTGTCGCTGTGACTGCGGCTTGGCTGAGACGAAGGAGGCCGGCGTCCAGGACGAGGATGGGATCAGGTCCACGGACGCCGGCCTTCCGGAAGGCCCGCGCTTGGCACGGGGGAGCCAGGCGCGGGCCGGCTTCGGAGGTCAGGCGGTCAACCGCTACGTGTCGGCAGGGCGACGGCCTTACCGGCCTGATTGGTGCTGAAAATTCTGGTCGGATAGGTACGACAGCGACCTTGGGAGAGCAGGTACGCCAGAGGCAGACCCCGTCCGGTCTCCGCATCCGGAGACTTCTCGATGGTGAATTCCTGTCCCGATCCGCATTCGCGGGGTGGTCCTTCTTCGCGCGGCTGTGATATATCGATCGCAGACAGTAATCGGATGGGCGCAGAACTCGCCCGGTGGAATCAAGAAACCCCTTCAGCCCCACCGTGGACAGGAAAATCGTGTTGTCTCGCTGTTGTCTCCTTCCGGCGGAGGGCCATTACGGCCGGTCTGGCTGAACCGGCCAGGTTTACAGTCACGGGAAAGGAGGAGATGCGAATGCCCCGACGAGTGCTGGCACAGGCTGACGGAGTCCTCGTGCACCCCTTGAGCTACATCCGCGCCGAACGCGGGTGGAGCTACCAGGACCTGGTGGACGTGATCGCCAGGCGAGCCGGAAACATGGCGCGGCGGAGGGAGAAGGCATGGCGCTGGGAGCACGGGGGGGTCGTTCCCGATCGTGAGACACAGATCGCCCTGGCGGCCGAGCTCGGCATCCGCCAAGAACTCATCGACATGCTGCCATGGCAACCCGCGATTCCCACCACGGCATGGATCAACGACCCGGGCAAACGAGAGAAACAGGCACAGATCAGCTAAAGCATCCGTGTCTCACCAAGCTTGACAAGTTCCGCTCGGCTCCATGGTGCCTCGTGGCGCACCCACCCACTACGACAAGGCCGCCGCGTCCTACCAAGCCGCGATGTGGCTGTGCCACTTCGACGACATGCCCCTGGGACGCAACCTGGGAGCGGCCTTCGGGATAGAGGGATGGTCAGCACCTTGGACACGGAGGAAGCACCCATGAAGGGACACACCACCCCATGGCTACGGCGAGAGTGGTGAGTCAACCCACGGAGAAGCTCGACGATTCGGGAATCGTCGCCGCCTCCCTGGAAGACCCTGAGGCATTTGGTGAATTGTTTCGCCGCCACTCGCCACGACTCCACGCCTACATCAAGCGGCGCCTCGGGCTCACTCTCGCCGATGACGTCGTGGCGGAGGCGTTCGCCACCGCGTTCCGGCAGCGGGAGCGATTCGACGGGCGAGCGGAGTTCGGCGCGTGGCTGTGGGGCATCGCCAGCAATCTGATCGCCAGGCACCATCGGCAGGAAACCCGTATGTACAGGGCGTTCGCCCGAACGGGTGTGGATCCCGCCGAGGACGGCGTCGCCGAGCTGGTCAGCGATCGTGTGGCCGCCGCGGCGCACGGCCCTCAGCTGGCGAAGGCCCTCGCCTCACTGAGCTCCCAGGACCGCAGCGCCGTTTTGTTGCTCGCCTGGGGCGAGCTGTCGTACGCCGAGATCGCAGCGACTTTGGATCTACCTCTTGGCACCGTCAAGGCCAAAATTCACCGGGCTCGGATAAAGCTCCGCAAGGCACTTCCCGGGGAGAAGAACGATGGATGAACTCGACGCGCTGCGGCAGGTACGGACGACACTGGCCCGTGAGGAGAACCCGGACCGGCTCGCCCTGCGTATCAACTGGCGGTCCGCCCCCCCACCACGCCCCCGTCGCAGCTTCAGGATTCTGACGGTGAGCATGATGGCGACGGCCACCCTGGTCGCGGGGACCCTGGCAGCCATCTCTCTGACCTCGGATGAAGACCGGCCTGTCCGTTTGGAGAAGGACGGGGGCCCTCACGCGCCGGGCAACGCACTGCTGGTGGCCGCCACCAACGTACAGAAGGGGCCGACCGGCAAGTACTGGCACACCACACGCATCACCGGGAAGGTCTATGCGGTCGGCGAGAGCGCGACGGACCACTACAAGGTCGAGGCGAGGACGCGGTACGAAGGCTGGACCGACCGGAGCGGCACGTCGTGCTTCACCCACGAAGACCTGGCCGCCCGCCCGTGGACCGTCCGCGACAAGCAGAAATGGCAGAAGGCGGGGGCCCCCATGAAAGTGCGGGTCCCGACGGTGGAGGGGCAGGGCACCCTGTTCCTGGAAACCGGGAAAGGGGAGCGAACCTGCCGCAGGGTCAGTGACCAAAGATTCTTCGGCATGACACCGGAACAGGTGGCCGCGCTGCCGACCCAGCCCAAGCAGTTGGAGAACGTCCTGCTGGACCTCAAGGGCGACTGGGAGGCGTACGCCCCGAAGGTCACGAGGCAGCCGATGCGGGCCCTGCGGGGCGAGAAACGCGTCCGGGCGCTGAGTGATGTGGCCGGCGCCCTGCTGGCCAGGGCGCTCGTCCCTCCGGAGGTACGGGCGGCCGCGTTCCGGATGCTCGCCACCCTGCCGGGCGTCAAGGCCGAGGGCGAGACGACCGACCTCCTGGGCCGCCCCGGAGTGATGATCTCCCTGCCGGTGGAGACGACCATTCCCCTCGGCCTCTCCACCGCACCCAGGCAGCTCGGCACCTACCGGCGTCAGTGGATCATCGACCCCGGCAACGGAACGCTGCTGGCCATGCGGGATCTCGTGGCGACGCCGCCACGTGGCTCCCGGAAGCTCCCCCCGGGAGACGACGGCAAGCCTCGCCGCCTGACGGTCGGCAGTCAGCCTGACCGGTTCCACAAGCCTGGCGAAGTGTCCGAGTACGAGGTGTACGAGGCCGCGGAGTGGACCGACACGGCGCCGAACTGACATATCCGGACCCCGGTCAGCCTGGGCTCGACCTCTCTTGAGGCCGGTTGGGTCGTCACGCGGCCCAACCGGCCGGTGTTCTCAGCGGGTGGTCATCGTGTCGAGCACCGCCGATGTGGGCTACGACGCCTTGACGACACGCCAGGCGCTCGTTGATCCCGTCGAACAAGCGCTGGAGACCTTGTCTATCCTGTCCACATGCCGATCACGGACGAGGAAGTGGCCCTCGCGGCGGTGCGATCGGGAGCCGCCGTCGTGAGAGCCATGTACGGTGCGTCGCTGACGCGCTTCGAGAAATCCGCGGGTGACTTCGCCACGACCGCCGACATCGAGGCGGAGAACGCCATCCTTGATGTCATTCGCGCCGCCCGGCCGGACGACGCCGTGACGGGCGAGGAGAGCGGACGCGCCGGCTCGGCCGAGGCGGAGCGCATGTGGCTGGTCGACCCCCTGTGCGGCACGCTGAACTACGCCGCGCGCACCACGCTGGTCGCGGTGAACGTCGCCCTGCGCGTCGGCCAGGACATCACGGTGGCCGCCTCCGCCGACCCTTTCACCGAAGAGGTGTTCTGGACGAACGGCGATCGCGCCCACGTCCGTCGCGACGGCGTGGACGAGGAACTCGTGCCGTCGCCCGAGTCGCGACTGGTGGACGTCAACCTCGACCCGCCGTTCCCGAACGAGCCGGGCTTCCGGGCGGTCCGGCTGCTCGCCGACCCCGGGTTCGCCGAGCGGTTCCAGCCACGCGTCGTCTCCACCACCCTGGCGGTGGCCTGGGTCGCCGCCGGCCGACGAGCCGCGTACGTCACCGACGGCCATATGCGTGACAATGTGCACTTCGCCAGCGGGATCGCGTTGTGCCGGGCCGCCGGGTGCGTGGTGACGGGCATCCACGGTCAGCCACCGCACACCGGCGCGGGCGGGCTCGTCGTGGCGGCCGACCATGAGACGCACGCCGCGTTGCTTGAACTCATCGGCAATCAGTTCCCCGCGGCTCCGTGAGGACTGGATCGTGAAGGTCGCGGATTGACGCCTTGGCAGATCGGATGTCTGTGACCATCGGATTAGAAGTCGCAGTTTTCAATGCCGCCCACTATCGAATCGTGTCTCATTGTGTCGCGGTGTCACGCGTTGCCCGCTCTTGAAATGTCCAAGAATGCCGCCCGGTGTTAGGTCGTATCCGGTGCCGAAGAGCATCCAACGAGCAACCGTGGGGCGGGTGGGATCCCTTGAACGTTCCTACTTTGCATCCGATTTGCGGGCTGACGTCCCGGATGGTTTGTGGTCCGGGAAGGGTCTGGTGTGGTCCCCAGCGGACCTGTGATGATCGTTTCGGAAACGAGTGAATCCGAGATGGGGCCGCCGCGCACAGCTCGACGACCACGTCACGGTGCTTGACCGGCAGATCGGCCAGGCACCGCTGGTAGAGCCATACAAGCCGGATGACCTGTGTGGATGGCATTATCGGCAGGCGCAGGGTCCACGGTGAGCTCACCACGCTCGGTATCAAGGTCGCACCGTCCACCGTGTGGGAGATCCTCAAGCAGGAAGGTTTTGATCCGGTGCCCGAGCGGGCGTCCACTACCTGGGCCGACTTTCTGCGCTCGCAAGCCGGCGCTCTACTGGCCTGCGATTTCTTCGAGACCGTCACCCCGAACGGGCAACGCCAGTACATCTTGGCCGTCATCGAGCACGCCACCGGACGCGTCCGCGTTCTGGGCACCACCGCTCACCCGGCCGCCGACTGGGTCATTCAGGCGATGAAGAACCTGGTGATGGACCTGGACGATGCGGGATGCCGAGCGCGTTTCCTGCTCCGGGACAGGGACGGGAAGTTCCCCGCCCTCATGGAGGAGATCCTCACCGAGGCTGGCATCAAGACAGTACTCACAGGCATTCGGATGCCGCGGATGAACGCGATCATGGAGCGGTGGGTGCAGTCATGCCGCCACGAACTCCTCGACCGCTGCCTCGTATGGAACGAACGCCATCTTCGGCACGCCCTGCGCGAGTACGAACGCTTCTACAACCAGCACCGAGCCCACCAAGCCCTGAACCAAGCAGCCCCGCTGCGTCCCGCCCCGGGCCCGATCATCGATCCCGGGCGAATCATCGACCTGCACATACGCCGACGAGACCGGCTCGGCGGCGTCCTTCACGAATACTCACGTGCTGCTTGACCTGCATGGATGGAATTATCGGCAGGCGCAGTGCTCTCGCCCGCGTTCTCGGCCAGCGACCAGCCGTTCTTACGCTCCAGCCCGATAACAGGCCCTCAAGGCAAGCCCGGGCCCGCCGCCGCACTTCAAGGCGTTTGAAACATCCGGCCACCAGTGCGAACGCGGCATCGAGACCGGCTTGCAGGCAGACAGCGTCGAGATGTTCTACTCTGGCCAACGCGGCCACCGCATGATCTTCACCATAAGCACGTCAGTTGAGAGCCATTGCTCACTACGTACCAGTCGCTCTGCCCGTGCCCGACCCTCAGAACGGCGCAACCCCCAGTGCTTGGCTTCGTATTCCACTTGCATTCCACCCACGTTCCGGTGCCAGAGCTGTTCGTGAAGTTGTTGCGGCAGCGCCATGTATTGCCGGCGGATGCGTGTTGTCCGAGCTTGAAATAGCCGCTGGCCCTTTTGCTCTGTACGTATGTTGCGTTCCGGTTCGCCCGGTAGCACACTTCGGCGTCTTCGACGCCCAATGCGGGGCCAAAACAGACCATGCGGTCGCTGCCGATGTTAGCGAACACATAGCTGTGGCTGACGTGTGTACCGATCTTCGAGTACAAGGCTGCAGCGCCCGCTGTCGATTCGAGACCGATCGAGAGTCCGGCGGCAAGCACTATCGCTGCCGAGCATGACATGATGCGTTTCCTCGTGAGTCGCACTTCGGTTTCCCTTTTATCGGAGATGTGTGTGGCTTCATCTGAGGGAGTGGCTGAGCTAGGCGGATATGGGCGGGCTGCTGGGAAGGACGGTCGGCGTAAACGCCCACGGCATTGACGCCCTGAAGCTTCGGGACTCGTGACCGCGAAGGCGGCCGCTTCGCCGCCGTTACCTGATCCCAGCGCTCGACCGATCCGCCGAACGCGATCACATGCTCATCATCGAAGATCGCGTCGTGGCCGCGTCGTGGGAATCAATCGTGAGCGCGGCGGCGGGCGATCACCGGGGCCAGGACTTGTAATCGCCACACGAGCCATTTTCCTCGCAGACCCGATACCTGACCGGCACGCCCGGCAGCCCCTGACTTGTGGGTGTGCTGTTAAGTGTGTAGTCGTATGCCGTTGTCATCCGCTCAGAGGCGCTCCGGCTATCATAATACCAGACCTGGGCGAAAACATAGTTTCCATCGTCTTCCACGTCTTTCACTTGTACCCCATGGAAAGTATCTGGAAAGAGGAAATCGTCATAACGCACGCCTACAGCCCAGTCGCTCCCGTGGTATGCCGTTGGGCCACCGGCTGCTTGTGCTGTATTCGCCATGAGTAGAAGTGCCGTCACGCTACCGGCAACGGAGGCGAGCGTTTTACGCAGGATCTTTCCCATGATGCCTACCTTCTCTAATCCGAACTCGCAATGAACGAGCAGTCGCGAATAAAATTTCCTGTGGCGAGCCTTCTCGCCAAGCCCTAGTAGAGTTTTGGAGTGATCCTTTTTCGACTTGCCGCTTGGATCAGGTCAGAGGCCGGTCCACCGGCTGCACCCAATCCGGCGTCATGGCAGGACACCTGGTTCAGGTGAGAGACGCAACTCGCGGACCAGCTCTCTGATCAGAGAGTCTGAGGTTGGAAAGGTGCGATGTAGAAGCTTCGCCATCTTGCCCTGTGGGTGGTGATGCCGGCGATCATTAGCAGTATGTCGCCGCATGTCCGGGTTACGGGACCACTCAAAGAGTTAGTTTGACGTGGGGTCGACGAGGTTCGCGCTCGCGGTCGTATCTGCGCGCCTGGTGCCCGCCATGCTGGGACAGCGATATTCGTACAAGCAAGCGGTTCTGTCGAGAGGCAGTCGCACATTAACGAGTCCCCTCATTCGGCAAGGCGGTCTTCACTCTAACACGGCAAGAGAACTCCCACAAATAATGCATCAGGCCGGTCCAACTTATCGTTCAAACCCAAAAGCTCGTGGCTTGCACCGAACTTGCTGCCACTAAGGGCACAAGCGCGGTGCACCTGAGCGGTCTCGGCACTTGCAGCGCACATCGAATGCCAACCGTCACGATCTTTTTGTGTTGCTAAACGGCTCGGACAAGGTCAGAATGCGCAGGATCTCGTCCGTTCGAAGGAGTGGAGAACCTGTACGAAGTCAGAATATATAGAATCCAGGAAATGTCGTTAGCTAGAGCTCCACGGCTTCTTGACGGTGTGTCTACTACATCGCCCCGCGTGGTTGTACCGCTTCAAAACTCGTACACGCGGACCTCGCCGCGGTCATCCGCAGCCGGCTCAAGCAGATGCAGTACCGTCCCGACCTGTTGAACGCCTTCCTGGCGCACACCGGCCTGGTCATGGACCCGAGATCGACATGACACCCCGAACTTTCATCCTCTTGTAGAGTGGTCGTTGGCCGGTACCCGAGCCGCGAACCAACCGGCTCTTGACCTGGTCCACTTGGTCACGCGTGTGACACGTGACGAACCCGCGTACGCCGTCGCATGAACATTAATCCTCTTCCGTCACCAACCATCTCCCTTGTCCGGTCAGGTGAGCAGCTTGTCGGGGGTGATGGGCAGAGTCCTGATGCGCTTACCAGTGGCGTTGTAGACGGCGTTGGCGAAGGCAGCGGCGGCTCCGACCGTGCCGAGTTCGCCGATCCCGCGCGCGCCCGTCGGGCTGAGCCTGGTGTCGGGATAATCGAGGAAATGTACGTCGATCGGCACCGTGTCGGCGTTGACCGGCAGCACGTAGTCGGCGAAATTTGCGTTCGAGATCCGGCCGGTGGCGCCCTCGACCTTGCCCTCTTCGAACATCGCCGCCGCGAGCCCGAACAGCACGCCGCCTGTGATCTGATTGCGCGCGGTCTTGGCGTTGAGGATGGCGCCCGCGTCCACTACGGTCGTGAAGCGGTACAGGCGCGGCTCCCCGGTCCACCTGTTGACCTTGACTTCGCAGAAGTGCGCGGCGTACGAGGCGTAGGCGTGGCTGTCGTCCGCTGCCGCGGTGGTTCCCTGGGCGCCGACCTCGGAGGTTCTGGTCCGGGTGAGCAACTCGCCGAAGTCCACCGATGTTCCCGCCCCGACGAGGTGGCCCCCGTCATACCGGACACCGGCTGCACCGAACAGTGGTGAGCCCTCGGCCGTGGTGGCGTGTTGGACCAACTCGTCGACAGCCTCCTGCGCGGCCACCAGGATCGCGGGTGTAACGGTCGAGGTGGCGGCGGAGCCGACGGCGCCGTACATGTCGTTGCTGCCCACGAGAGGCAGCCTGGAGTCGCCCAACGCGGGCTTGATCCGGTTGACCGGTATGTTCAGGGCACCAGCCCCGATTAGGGCCATGATCGTCCACATTCCGGTGCCCGCGTCGGAGGTGGCGCAAGCTACGGTGGCGGTGCCGTTCGGGCGGAAGGTTACTCGCACCGCGGTGGGTGCCCGTCCCGAGTCCAGGATGGCGGTCGACATCCCCATGCCGATCCGCCAGTCGCCGTCGATGACCGTGCCCGGCTGGGCACGGCGGCGCGACCAGCCGAACCGCTCGGCGCCGACCTGGTAGCACTCGTCGAGGTGCTTGCTGGAGTACGGCTTGCCCTCGATCAGGGTTCCTTGGAGGTAGTTCGTCATGCGCAGCTCGATGGGGTCCATGCCGAGCGCGACGGCCAGCTCGTCCATGGCGCTCTCCAGGGCGAAAGAGCCGGCCTCGTCGCCGGGGGCGCGCATGATCGTGGCGGCGGGCAGGTTCATATCGGGAGTGATCGACAGCTTGATATGGACGTTCGGCGTGGCGTAGAACTTCGCAGTGGTGCGGTAGCCCGGGTCCTCCACGAGGCTCTGGCTGGTCGTGTGGTGCTTGATCGCCTTCAGGCGCCCGTCCCGGTCCGCGCCGAGCCCGAACGTCTGCGACGACGCCGCCCGGTGGCCCGTCACGGTGAAGAGCTGCTCGCGGCTGGTCACGACCTTGACGGGGCGGCCGAGCGCGCGGCTGGCCGCCGCGGCCAGCAGGGTAGGCGCCCAGGTGAACGCCTTGCCACCGAAGGCGCCGCCCACGTAGGGGCTGACGACGTGTACGTCGGCGGGCTGTACGCCCAGCACTGTGGCCACTTCCAGCGCGTGTGCCGCCGGCCCTTGGGTTCCGCTGAAGATCGTCAGCTTGCCGGCCTGCCAGGCCGCCACGGCCGCGTGTGGCTCCATCATCATGTGGTGCCTGGGCGGGACGTCATACGTCTCCTCCACTCTGATCTCGCTGGCGGCCAGCGCGGCCTCGATGTCGACGCCCACCGGCTTTTCGATCACTTCCCCGAGCGGTAGCCCGGGGATGGAAGGCGGGTCCGCTGGGTTCTGCTTGGCGTCCTCGAAGGAGGATTTCGGGGGCTGCGCCACGTACGTCACTTTGATCAGCGCCGCGGCGTCCCGGGCCTGTTCGATGGTCTCGCCCACGACCAGCGCCACGACCTGGCCGTAGTAGTGGACCTCGCGGTCGGCGAACGGGTGGCGGGTCTCCGCGAAAACGCCTCCGAGCGCGGGCATCGTGCCGGGGAAGGACAGCCGGTTGTCGGGGGTGTAGATCTCGATCACTCCCCCGGCGGCGCGGGCCATGCTCAGGTCCATCGAGGTGATCTGGCCCTTGCCGATCGTGCTGGTCACCATATACCCGTAGGCCATTTCGGGCAGATTGTGGTCGGAGGAGTACTTGGCTGTCCCGGTGACCTTGGCGCGCGCGTCGATCCGGTCCATCGAGGGTTCTGCCACATCAGCCTGCCAGGTGGACGAGTGCGCGGATGATGGTGCGGCGCAGCAGCGCCGGTTTGAAGGCGTTGTGCGACAGTGGGCGTGCGCCGTCGGCGGCGTGCGCCACCGCGGCCTCGAAGGTTTGCAGCCGCATCGGCCTGCCCTTCAGCGCCCTCTCGACGCCGGGCAGCCGCCAGGGTTTGGTGCCCACGCCGCCGGCCGCGACGCGGGCCTCGCCGATCACGCCGTTCGTCACGTTCACCGCGACGGCCGCGGAGCAGAGCGCGAACTCGTACGACTGCCGGTCGCGCACCTTCAGATACACGGACGTGCGCGCCCAGGGCAGCGCGGGCACGGTCACGCCGGTGATCAGCTCGCTGGGCCGTAATTCGTTCTCTAGGTGCGGTGTGCTGCCCGGGAGCCGGTAGAAGTCGGCTAACCGCAGCGTCCGCTCACCGTCGGTGCCGCGCAGCGACAGCCGGGCGTCGAGCGCGATGAGGGCCACGGCCATGTCGCTGGGGTGCGTGGCGACGCAGGCGTCGCTGGTGCCCAGGATGGCGTGTGAGCGGTTGTGCCCGCCGACGGCCGGGCAGCCGGAGCCGGGTGAGCGCTTGTTGCATGCGGTGGCGGGGTCGCGGAAGTAGCCGCAGCGGGTGCGCTGCAATAGGTTGCCGCCGATGGTGGCCATGTTTCTGATCTGTGGGGAGGCGCTCTGCCGCAGCGCCTCGGCCAGCATCGGGTACGGGCCCGCGACCAGGTCGTGCCCGGCCACGTCGGCCATGCGCTCCGTCGCCCCGATGAACAGGCCCGTGGCGTCGGCCCGGATGCCGCGCAGCGGCACGGCCGTGATGTCCACGACATGCGCGGGGGTGACGACCTCCAGCTTCATCAAGTCGACCAGCGTCGTCCCGCCTGCCAGGTACGCCGATCCGTCGCGTGCCTGTCCTAGTGCCTCGCCTACGCTGCGCACTGACGCAAAGGTGTACGGACGCATTACGCCGCCTCCTTCGCCGTCCGCACTGCCTGCACGATCTGTTGATAAGCGCCGCAACGACAGATATTTCCAGACATGTGCTCGCGGATCTCCGCCTCCGATCCCGCGTGCCCCTCCTCGATCAGCGCGACGGCGGACATCACCTGCCCTGGTGTGCAGAACCCGCACTGCAACCCGTCACACTCCACGAACGCCCGCTGGACCGGATGCAGTCGGTCCCCGTTGGCCAGCCCCTCGACAGTGGTCACGGCCTTGCCGCTGACGCCTGCCGCGAGCGTGAGGCACGACAGCACCCGGCGCCCGTCCACGTGCACGGTGCACGCGCCGCACTGGCCACGGTCGCAGCCCTTCTTGGTTCCGGTGAGGTCCAGCCGCTCGCGCAGCGCGTCCAGCAGCGTGACCCGCGGGTCGAGGCTGAGCGTGCGCGTCTTCCCGTTCACCTCCAACGCGACCTTCACAACGCCCGGCGCGCTCGCGGCCATGGCCGGCCGAGGGCGCTCCGCGGTGGCGGCGAGCGCCGCCACCGCGGTCGAGGTCAGCAAGAAGCCGCGGCGCGACACCCCGTCGTCCTGTGATTGCTCTTTCACGTGTCAACCTCCATTGCCTCGGGGCGGCAACCCGGCCGCCCGGTAGATGTCGTCGAGCAGGCCCATCGTGACGACGGCGTCCTGGGCGTCCGTGAGCACGGGAGCACCTGCGGTGATCGCCGCATAGAAGTTCCGTAGCTGGCTCGTGTAGGCGGCTTCGCCGGCGACTCGCTCGACGCGGGTGCCGCCTGGGCCGCGTACCGTCAGCCAGTGGAAGACGTGCGGGGCGAGGAAGTTGATGACGCTCAGTTCGCCATGCTCTCCTGCCACCCTGGCGCCGACCGACAACGGAGGCCAGCCCCACAGCGATACGCGTATCTCGCCGCTTGCTCCGCCGGGTAACGCCAGTTCTGTCCGCATCGCCCGGTCGACGAGGGGCCTGGACCGCAAGGTCCGCGCCTGCGCCGAGAGGACCCGCGGCCGTTCGCCGCAAACCGATCCTTAGCACATGCCCTCCGAACTCGATACCGTTTGGTACTCAGTACCATAACGTATCGAGTTCCGTATAGATAGACTGCAAGGCATGTCGGCCGAGTCACTCCAAGAACGCAAGCGGCAGAAGGCGCGGAACGCGATCATCACGGCTGCCTACGAACTGTTCAGCGAGCGCGGGTTTGACGGCGTCACGGTGACGGAGATCGCAGAGCGGGCGGAAGTCGGGCGCACGACCTTCTTCCGCTATTTCGGCGACAAGCAGGAGGTCGTGTTCGCCGACGATGAACGAACCCTTGCAGTCCTCATCGGCACGCTACGCCGGGAAGCCGAGCGCCGCCGACCGATCGGCGACTCGCTGGCCACCGCACTTAGGGTGATCAGGGCCGCCACTCAGGAGGGCCTGACCGGATGGACGACCACGCCGGAACGGTCTGCAGTTCACGCCAGGCTGCTGCGTCGCCATCCCGAATTGATGGCGCGGCTGCTGCTGAAGCAGCAGCAGCAGGCCGCCATGATCGTTGCCGTACTGACCGAACACGGCGCCACTCCCACGGTGGCGACGCTGGCCACGCAGGTGTCGCTGGCCTGCCTCTACACGGCCATGCACCTCGCCGAGGATCCCGCACGGCTGCCGCAAATCGTCGAGGAGGCCTTCACCAGACTCGACGGTCTCGGCGGATGAGGGACGTTCTTACACTTGCGGGTGCCGATTATTCATCCGGCCAGGTCAAGCCGCATGGTGGTACTCCCTGATGACACCGCCCAGTCGGTCGCGTCGGCGAATGTCGAGCGGCGCGATCGGGGCAGAGTCTGTGCTTGGATCAGGAAGCGCTCGGAGCGGAGCTGCCTGCTGGAGCGCTCGATGTGGCCGATGTTCGTTGTAGAACGTCTCGAATTCACGCAGCGCCTGGAGAAGGTGCTTCTGGTTCCAGATCAAGGTCCGATCCAGCAGCTCACAACGACAGGTCTGAATCCACCGCTCCATAAGCGAATTCATCCGCGGTACCCGGACACCGCTCCTGACGACGCGGATTCCAGCATCGACCAGCACGGCGTCGAAGGCCGCGGTGAACTTGGCATCCCGGTCACGTATCAGGAACCTGGCCATGCCGCCGACCTCCTGCAGGTCCATGACGAGATTGCGACCGAGTTGGGTGACCCACTGCCCTGTAGGACGGGCGGTCACGCCGAGGATCCGAACACGGCGGGTGGCGTGCTCAATGACCGCCAGCACATAGAGCCGTGCCCCGGTCAGCGTGCGCACCTCGA
Source organism: Streptosporangium sp. NBC_01469 (assembly GCF_036227305.1). NCBI lineage: Bacteria > Bacillati > Actinomycetota > Actinomycetes > Streptosporangiales > Streptosporangiaceae > Streptosporangium > Streptosporangium sp. NBC_01469. The sequence continues at coordinate 6,027,933 of NZ_CP109465.1, forward strand.
AGAAGTCACACGCCAGCAGCGCGCCAGCCTGGCTCCGCAGGAACGCGGCCCACGTGGTGGCCGCCCGCTCGGGAGACGGATCGATCCCCTGGTCCTTAAGAATCTCCCAGACCGTGGAGGCAGCGACCTTGATACCGAGCACGGCCAACTCGCCGTGAATACGCCGGTAACCCCAAGAGGAGTTCTCCCGCGCCAGGCGCAACACCAGGACGCGGATGGAGCGCAGGGACGATCAGCCGCCGAAGAGCTGGGTGAGCTTCTGGAACAGCTCGTAGACGCCGTAGGCGAAGGGGAGGCCGACCCAGGACCAGGCCAGGATCATCAAGGGGGTGTTCCCTACCGGGGCGCGGTCGTCCGCCGTCACGCGTCGCCTCCTCTTTCGTGCCGAATTTCGTGGTGTACGGGATTCTCGTGGTGGACGGGTTTTTCGTGGTGGATGGGATGCACCGGGCGGATCAGCTCGTTGGCCAGGAAGCCGACCACCAGCAGCCCGATCATGATGTAGAGGGATGTCGTGTAGAGCGCCGGCCCCGACCGGCCAGCGGCCTTCTGCGAGTCGGCGATGGCGTTGACGATCAGCGGCCCGAGGACGCCGGCGGTGGACCAGGCCGTCAGCAGCCGGCCGTGGATGGCCCCCACCTGGTACGTCCCGAACAGATCCTTCAGGTAGGCCGGCACGGTGGCGAATCCTCCCCCGTAGAAGGACAGGATGCCGAGCGCGCAGAGGATGAACAGGAATTTGTGGGAGTCCCCGGCCAGGGCGATCGCCAGGTAGAAGAGGGCGCCCACGCCGAGGTAGACGCGGTACATGTTCTTGCGGCCGATCAGGTCCGAGGTCGAGGACCACACGAAGCGCCCCGCCATGTTCGCCAGGGACAGCAGGGCCACGAAGCCCGCCGCGGCGGCGGTCGTGACCGGCATGGTGGTGTTCGCGAAGAAATCCTTGATCATCGGCGCGGCCTTCTCCAGGATGCCGATGCCCGCGGTGACGTTGAAGCACAGCACGACCCACAGGAGCCAGAACTGCGGCGTGCGGATCGCGTTGCGCGCGGAGACGTCGGCGGCGGTGACCAGCGAGCGGGCGGCGGCCTTCGCCGGTTGCCGGCCTCGTGGCCGCCAGCCCTCCGGCGGAACCCTGATCAGGAGCACGCCCATCGACATGAAGGCGGCGTAGACCAGACCGTGCACCAGGAAGGTCGTGGCTATCCCGCCCGTGCCGGTGCCGAACGTGTCGAGCATCTGGGTGGACCACGGTGAGGCGATGAGGGCCCCTCCGCCGAATCCCATGATGGCGATGCCCGTGGCCATGCCCGGCCGGTCGGGGAACCACTTGATCAGTGTGGAAACCGGTGAGATTTGACATCCACTCCGCCTTAAAGGACGGAGATTCCGGTCTGCCGCGCGTGCGGCTCCTGGCGGGTTACCGCTTCTTCGCGCGGTGCCGGGATCGCTCCCGGTCCTACCCGCGCTCCACAGTCGTTTAGTCTCTCCGCCTGCCCGGCGGCGAGAATGTTGATCGCCGCGTTGACGTCCCGGTCGTGGCCGGCCCCGCAGGGGCAGGTCCACGACCGGACGTTCAACGGCATCGAATCGGTGATGGTCCCGCAGGCCGAGCACAGCTTCGACGACGGAAACCAGCGGTTGATCTTGGCGAAGTGGCGGCCATACCTGACGGCTTTGTACTCCAGCATGGCGATGAACTGCGACCAGCCCGCATCATGCACGCTCTTGGCCAGCCTCGTGCGCGCGAGACCGGACACGGCGAGATCCTCCACATACACCGCTTGGTTGTCGCGGATCAACGTGGTGGAGAGCTTGTGGGCGAAGTCGCGGCGCGTGTCGGTCACCTTGGCGTGAGCCTTGGCGACCTTCAGCTTGGCCTTGGCCCGGTTCGCCGATCCCTTCTTCGTTCGGCTCAACGCCTTCTGTGCCTTGCGGAGCTGCTTGGCCGCCCGCCGCAGAAAGCGCGGGTTGGCGATCTTCCGGCCATCGGAGGTGATCGCAAAATGGGTGAGACCCAGGTCGAGGCCGATCTCGGGACCCGTCTCGGGCAACGGCTCGTTTGAGGTCTCGACGACGAACGACGCGAAGTACCGGCCCGCCGAGTCCTTGACCACCGTCACCGATGACGGGTCCGACGGCAGGGTCCGCGACCAGCGCACCTCCACCTCACCGATCTTCGGCAGCCGGAGTCTCCCACCCGCCGTGACCGCGAATCGGGCGTTCCTCGTGAACCGGATCGCCTGGCGGGAATCCTTTCGCGACCGGAACCGAGGGGCGGCGACCTTGCGCCCCTTCCGCTTCCCGGTGACCGAGGAGAAGAAGTTACGGTAAGCCACGTTCAGATCCGCGAGCGCCTGCTGCAAGAGCACGGCCGACACCTCGCCCAGCCATGCCCGCTGCGGCGTCGCCTTGGCCCGCGTGATGACGTGTTTGGACAACTCCCCGTCGGAGATGTACGGCAGGCCCCGCATCCGGGCGTCCTGCCTCAGGCGCAGCCCGTCGTTGAACACCGTCCGCGCGCACCCGAACGCCCGCGCCAGCGCGTGACGCTGACCCGGCGACGGGTAAAGGCGGAAGTTGTACCTGAGCTGCACGGGTCAATTGTGCGTCCACGTGCTACGGCGTGCAGGGAATCCGCAGAGATGAGCGTCGCCGAAACGCGCAGCCGGTTCACCGAGGTGCTCGAGGTGCTCAACGACGCAGCGGCGCGGGGGCGCATCACCCGCGTCACCAACCGTGGGCGAAAGATCGCCGCCGTGGCGTCCATGCACGTCGCCGGGCACAAGACGAACACTGATCGTTAAAGCACGCTCGGACTTTGGCGGCCCTCCCGCGTGGGCCTTCGCCCCCGGCCTGAAGGCCGGAACACTGGCCCGCATTTCGGTAGCCGATGCCGAGACCGATCCCGCCCACGAAGCCGTACCCCAGCACGACCAGCCAGTACTGCCCGGTGGCCACGCCGAGCGCGGAGATCAGGAAGCCCAGGGAGAAGCAGATCGTGGAGACGGACATCGCCCAGCGCGGGCCGTTGCGCTCGACCAGTGTTCCCCCGAACGCGGCCGACAGGCCGAGCATGACGATGCCCACCTGGAAGGGCAGGGCGCTGGCCGTGCCGGAAAGGTGAAGCGCCGACTCCAGGGGTGGCTTGAAGACGCTCCACGCGTAGGCCTGGCCGATGGCGAGGTGCACCGAGAGCGCCGCCGGGGGGATCAGCCAGCGGCTCCAGGTTGGAGGCGCCACCGTACGCGCACGGCTGAAGAAACCAGAAGAGACGGTAAATATGGGGGTTTTTACCTTTTCGTCCGGCATGCAGATAACCGTATTCCGCAGCCGGCGCTTCGTCGAGAGTGGCCGATGCGGCAATTGAAACGATTTTCTGAGGATGTCGCCCGGTGTTCCGATCGTCGCGATCCGGGTCGCTCAGGGTTCGGCGGGACCGCGTGCCGCTGATCGGGTGAAGTTGTTGCTCAGCTCTCTCGCAGGACCTCGCGCAGCCGGGGGACGAATCCCTCGGGGTCGTCGACGAAGGCGATGTGACCGCCGGGGAAGTAGGTCGGCTCCGTGCCGAGCGCCGCGGCGAGCGCGGTCGACGCGCGGTCGCAGAGCTGGCCGGCCGACTCCTTTCCGATGCCGACCACGACGAGGGCCGGTCCGGTGCGCAGGGCGTCGATGTCGGGCTGCCAGCGGGTGGTCCCGCGCATCTCGTGCAGGAACCAGAAGCGCTCGTCCGCCACCTGCTGCGGATCGGGCTCGGCCGGCGCCTCCGCGGGACCGCCGGCGGACTCCCCGAACTCGGGCAGCGGGATGTTGGCGTTGATCATGAACTTGACCCAGGCGCCCGCGACGTCGCCGGAGACGTAGGTGGCGATGATGTCCTCGACCGCGGCGTCGTGCGCCTCGGGGTCGTCGAGCAGGCGGTTCAGCGGGGGTTCGTGCGCGATCACGGTGCGCACCTGCTCGGGGTGGGCGACGGCGAGCGCCAGCGCGGTGACGGCACCGCCGCTGGAGCCGAAGACCGCGGCCGGGGCGGCGTCGAGGTGGGTCAGGAGCCGGGAGAGATCGTCGGCGCGCATCTGCGGGGTCGAGTCCTGGCCGGGGTCGTCGAGGGAACTGCGGTTGACGCCCCTGGGGTCGGTGGTGAGCACGGTGTGATCGGCGGCGAGCAGATCGGCCAGCGGCGCGAAGTGCGCGGCGTGCATCGGGGCTCCGACGAGCACCACGAGGGGCCCCTGTCCCCGTACCTCGTAGTGGAGCGTGGCGTCGGGGACCTTGAGAGACCCGGCGGTGACGGCCTTCGCGTGGTTCATCGCAACCTCCTGGAACGGTCTGGAACGGTGCTGTGGTGCCCCGTCGAAGGGGGGACTGCCGACGTGGGGCAGAATCGTCGCTTGTGAAGGAGATTTCTTCGCGGTCCGCGAGTACGGCGGCGGAAGATGCCGGGGACACCGACCTGGTCCGGGCACGTAACGCCAGCGTAGACCAGGTCCGGGCAGGTGGCGCCGGAGAAGACCTCGCCCGCCCTCAGGCCGGGGGGACAGGATCGGCGCGGGCGCGCGACGGGGCGGACGACCAGGTCCGGGCGCGGGCTGGGGACACGGATCCGGTTCGGGCGGGCGACGGGGACGCCGACCTGGCTCGGGCGCGGGCAGGGGAGACAGATCCGGCGCGTGACGGGGACGACGATCTGGCTCGGGCGCGTGACGGGGAGACAGATCAGGCGGGCGACGGGGACGACGATCTGGCTCGGGCGCGGGCCGGGGACGACGCCGCGTTCACCCGCCTCGTGGAGCCGTTGCGTCGCGAACTGCACGCCCACTGCTACCGCATGCTCGGCTCCACCCACGACGCCGACGACGCCCTGCAGGACGCCCTGCTGCGGGCCTGGCGCGCACTCGCGCGCTTCGAGGGCCGCAGCTCGCTGCGCTCGTGGCTCTACACCGTGGCCACCCGCACCTGCCTGGACATCGCCGCGGCCCGCGGCAGGCGGGCACTGCCCGTCGACCTCGGCCCCTCCAGCGAGCGCGTCGTGCTCGGCGACCCGCCGCTGACCGACGTCGCCTGGTTGAGCCCCTACCCCGACGCGGGCCTCACCGACGCCCCGGCCGGTCCGGACACACGCTACGAGCAGCGCGAGGCCGTCGAGCTCGCCTTCGTCGCGGCCCTGCAGCACCTGCCGGGCAACCAGCGGGCGGCGCTGCTGCTGTTCGAGGTCCTCGGTTTCTCCGCCGCCGAGATCGCCACCACGATGGACACCACCACCACGTCGGTGAACAGCGCCCTGGCGCGAGCGCGCAAGGTCGTCGCGGACAAGGTCTTCCCCCGTACCCAGCAGCTGACGCTGCGAAAGATCGGCGACGCCCGCGTACGGGAGATCGTCGCCGGCTACTCCTCCGCGCTGGAACGCGGCGACGCCGACGCCCTGGTCGCGCTGCTGACCGAGGACGTCACCTGGTCGATGCCGCCGATGGCGCACTGGTACCGCGGTCTGGAGGCCGTCACCGACTTCGCCGTACGGGTCCCGCTGACCAGCTGCGGAAGCTGGCGGCACCTCCCGACCAGCGCGAACGGCCAGCCCGCCGTGGGCGGCTACCGTTGGGACGCCGCCGCCGCCGTTCACCGCGCTTGGGCGATCAACGTGTTCACCCTGCGCGGCGAGCGGATCGCCGAGGTCACCTCGTTCGTCGGCCCCGACCACTTCGTTTTCTTCGGATTGCCCGCCTCGCTGCCCTGACCCGGGAGCGCGCCGAGGCCCGGGTACAGCCAGGCGGCCGGCCGCCTGGACGATGGCCACGTGGCGGGCGACCGCCTGGACGGTGGCCGTGCGGCGGGCCGACCGCCTGACGACGGTTGCCCGGCCGATGCCGCGCGACCTCGGCTGGACCCGCCGCCGACGCGTCACGGGGAACCACCCGGCCCCGGAGGCCGGGGCCACGCTGCCGCTCCTCCCGGCCGCCGCCGGCTCACCGGTCCGCCCGGGGGCTCAGCTGAGCCGCTGATCGAGGTGGAACGTCACCTCGGTGCCGGCCTGGTCCTTGCCGATGAGCTTGCACAGCGCGGCTCTGATGGGAAGCCAGTGCGGGCCGCTGCCCGACGGCATGAGGGTGGCGTTGAACGGGTGGCCGTCGATCGTCCCGCTGACCTTCACGGCCCGCCTCGTGCCGAGGAGCTCGGCGGAATCCGGCACGGTCACGAAGGTGGCGAAGGCCCCGTCTTTCTCGATCGGCGCGGTGAAGGTGTGGTCGAGCGGTCGCGCGGGCTGCTGTGCGGGCATCTTCGTCTCCTGAAGTCGTCCGAAGGTATTGGAAGTCGTCTGCCGGTGGCGTGTCGCCGCCGGGCCGGAAGGTCTGGCACCGGTCGTTCCGCCGCTCAGCGCGCTCGATCGCTCGTTCCGCCTCGCGCGCTCGCGACGTCGTCTCGAAGAGGTGACTCCCGCGACGGGACGGAATCGTCGCTCCCGAGCGGGAATCATCCGCGAACCTTTGACAGGGCGGCGGATCACCACCGGCCCGCCGCGCTATTCCGCGCCCGGCGTGCCGGTGTCCGTCCGTTCCCCGGCCTCGGCGACGCGTTCCTCGCTCCACAGCCGCCGCATCTCCGGGCAGTTCTCCAGCAGCTCGCCGAGCGGGCCGTGGCCGGCGACTCGGCCGCGGTCCAGGACGACGATCTGGTCGGCCCGCTCCAGCGCCGCCCGCCGGTGGGAGACCACCAGCAGCGTTCCCGGGCCGCGCCCGTCGCGGGCGGCATCGGCGATCCGGTCCCACAGCAGCCTCTCGGTCTCCACGTCCAGGGCCGAGGACAGGTCGTCGACGACCAGCAGGTCGGGTGCCCGCACCAGCGCCCGCGCCGCGGTCGCCCGCTGCGCCTGGCCGCCGGACAGCCGCACGCCACGGGGGCCGACGATCGTGTCCATGCCCTCCGGCATCCCGGCCAGGTCCTCCTCGAACGCCGCCAGCTCCAGTGCCAGGCCGAGCCGGTCGCCGTCCGCGGGCCGGCCCAGGAGCAGGTTCTCCCGCAGCGACTCCGAGAACAACCGGGGGACCTGGCTCGCGTACGCCGCGCGGCCGGGGACCAGGAACGTCCCGGGATCGTCGACGGGCCGGCCGTTCCAGGTGATCGTCCCGGCGTCCAGCGGCACCAGGCCGAGCAGGGCGCGTACCAGGGTCGTCTTGCCCGAGCCGACGGCGCCGGTGATCACCGTGAACGACCCCCGAGCCACCCGCAGGTCGACCGCCCGCACGCCGCGGTCGCCGCCGTCGTGGCGCACGGTCAGCCCGCGCGCCTCGACGACCTGGAGCGCGTCGCCGCGATCCGGTGGCGACGTCGTGACGGGAGGCGGTTCCCGGTCGAGCCAGACGTCGTCGCCGTGCGACAGGTCGCCGGCGTCCTCGTGCGGCGCCATCAGCCGGGTGAGCCGTTCGGTGGCGACCGCGCCCCGGGGCAGGCGGTAGAGAATCCCGCCGATGGTGCGCGGCAGCGCCGTCAACCAGCCGACATAGGTGGTGAACAGCGCGAGATCGCCTACCGTGAAGTCACCGCGGCGCATCGCCGACGCGCACAGGAGCAGTACGAGACCGATGCTGATCTCGACGGTCGCGCCCGTCGCGGTGTCCAGCACATCGGTCGCCAGCCGGTCCTTGACGGCGGCGTCGCGCCGCCCGCGGTTGTGCTCGCGCAGGCGCTCCAGCACCGCGTCCTCGGCCCCGGCGGTCTTGATCGCCAGCACGCCGCCGAAGGTCTCGCCGATGTGGGCCGTGACGGCCGCGCCGAGCACCCGGGCACGGTGGTGCAGCCGCCGGATCACCTCGTTCAGCAGTCGGCTCAGCACGCCGACCGCGATCATCGGCACCGCCAGCACCAGGGTGACGACGGGATCGATCGAGGCCATGATCACCAGGGCGGCGGCGCCGAAGAGAGTCGAACCGGCCAGCGGGACGCTCTCGTCGGTGAGGTCGACCAGGTCGCTCACGTCGTCGCGGAAGCGGGCGACCGCCTCACCCGGCGAGTGCGGCAGCCGGGTCGCGGCGGGCCCGCGCGCAGTGAGGATCGAGCGCAACGCGTTGGCCCGCAGGAGGGTCGCGGCGGCGCCCCACCAGTAGACCCCGTAGGACCAGGCGACGACGAGCACCAGGCCGCGGACCACCTCCACGCCCACGAACGCCGCGCACAGCCACAGCGACTGCTCCAGGGTCGCGGCGCGGTGCCCGCTGATCTGGTCGAAGAGCCGCTGCAGCACCAGCCCGCCGGCGAGCGGGATGACGCTGACCGGCATCCACAGGAGGGCGCCGATCAGGTAGCGGCGCAGGTCGAAGCGGGCGAGGCGGGTGGCCACCAGCATCACGGGCCTCATCGGCGCACCCCCGCCGTATCCGGTGTCGCGGGCCCTATCGGCACCTTCGCGGCATCCGGCGTCGTGGGCCTCATCGGCACCTTCGCGGCATCCGGTGTTGTGGGCCTCATCGGCACCTTCGCGGTGTCCGGTGTCGGGGGCCTCATCGGTGCACCCCCGCGGCATCCAGCATCCGGGCGAACCGGCTCCGCGGATCCGCGACGAGATCCTCGCGGTAGCCGTACTCGACGACCCTGCCGCGGTCGATGACAGCGATCTTGTCCACCCGGGACAGGGAGGAGAGCCGGTGCGCGATGAGCACGCCGGTCCGGCCGGCGAGCAGCCGGTCGACGCTCTCCTCGATGTGCCGCTCGGTGGCCGGATCGAGCCGGCTGGACGCCTCGTCCAGAACGACGAGCCCCGGATCGGTGAGGAACGCCCGCGCGAATGCGAGCAGCTGCGCCTCCCCGGCCGAGACGCCGCTCCTCGAGGCGTCGCCCAGCTCGGTGTCGAGCCCGTCGGGCAGGGCGGCGAGCCAGTCGCCGAGGCCGACGCCGGCCAGGACGGCGCGCAGCCGGTCGTCGCCGGCCAGTGGCCTGAAGAGGGTGAGGTTGTCCCTGACGCTGGCGGCGAAGAGCTGCACGTCCTGGGTGACCACGCACATCCGCTCGCGTACCGACGCGGGATCGACGTCCCGCAGGTCCAGCCCGCCGACCCGGACGGTGCCCTCGGTCGGGTCGTACAGGCGCAGCACCATCCGGGCGACGGTCGTCTTGCCGCTGCCCGTGCGGCCCACCAGGCCGAGTGTCTCGCCCGGCGCCAGTGTGATCGTGACGTCGGACAGCACCGGCTCGTCGTCGTCGGCGTACGCGAAACCCACGCCCTCGAGGCGCAGGCCGAGCGGCCCGGACGCGGGCAGTGGCAGCGGGTCGGCGGGTTCGGGGAGCGTGCGCCGCTCGGCCAGCAGGTCGCCGATGCGCGCGAGGCCGGCCAGCGCCGCCTGGTATCGCCTCAGCTGGTCGATCAGCCGCTCGAACGGCACTCGCACCATCTGCGTGTACTGGAAGAGCAGCACGGCGGTGCCGACCGTGAGCGTCCCGGACTCCCGGGTCCATGCGGCGAGGCCGAGCACGATCGCCGTACCGGCCGCGAACGCCACCGTCGTGCCCGCCAGGACACCGGTCCCGACCCGCGCGGCCCGGAACTCCGCGCGGTACCAGGCGGCGCAGGCCCGGTGGAAGCGGTTCACGGCGTGCTCTCCGGCGCTGTTGGCCCGGATGTCCTCCACACCGGCCAGCCGTTCCTCGAGGTTGCCGAAGAGCGCCGCGCTCTCCGCCCGCGAGCGGGTGGCCGACGGCACGGCCAGCCTCTGCGCGCGGGCCATGCCGAACCCGATCAGCACGCAGTACGCCAGCAGCACGCCGCCGAGGCGCGCGTCGACGGTGAACACGACGACGAGCACCCCGGCGAGGAGCAGGAGGCCGGCCACGATGTCCAGCAGGAAGGCGACGACGAACTCGGCGACGGCGACCACGTCACCGTCCACCCGCTCGATCATCTCGCCCGGTGTTCGCCGGCCGTGGTAGGCCATGTCGAGGCCGAGCGCGTGTTCGGCGAGCCTTTCTCGCAGCCGGTTCGTGCCGTCCCAGGCGAGACGGCTCGCGAACCAGGCGGTGACCACGCGGGCGGCCTGCCCGGCGAGGGCGAGCGCGAGGTAGCCGGCGGCGATCAGCGTGAGGTGGCGGGTGCTCGCCCCGCCGATCGCGTCGTCCACGAAACGGCGGGTGATCTGGGGTGCCGCCAGCGGCAGCGCCGTCGCGACGGCGATGGCGGCGGCGAGGGCCACGGCGGAGCGGAGTCCCGGGCGAAGGTGGCGCAGGACGGCGCGCCGGGTGGAGGCGCCGGTGGCGGGGCGCGGGGCGGAGGCGTCGGAAGATCCGGAAGCGGGAGCGGGAGCGGCCATCGGTTAGACCCGCCCCCTGACGTGCGGCAGGTATTCCTTCCGCTTCGGCGCGCTCATCAGCACCGGCGGTGTCAGAAGGCGGAAGTCCCTCGCGGTGCTCGCGGGAGGTATGCGACCGGACCATGTCATGGTGACCGTGCGGTCGGTGACCCCGGCGGTGTGGAGCAGCCGCTCGGTCGGGCTTGTCTTACCGGCGTCTACATGCGCCGGAATCCCCAGGTTGAGTGTTCTCACTAAGCGTCATGTCCTCTAGATAGGTGGAATTTCCTTTCTGGGAAAACATGGACGCTTCGCGCATTTCCTTCTCCTTGATCGATCGGCCGTCGCCAGAAGTCCAGCAGACGGCCACCCGCGAGGGCAACCGATTTTTTGCCCGGCCAGGTGACGAAAGGCATCCGGCGGGGTTGCGGGTACGGCATCGCCTGGAGCCAGGGCCTGTGACCTCACGGCTGCCTCGGCCCCATCTAACCATTTAAGGAGACTGGCTGCGTCGCCAGGCAGTCACGACGTATCTGTTATTGTTGCGGATCACGATTGTCTTGCCCTTCGTGTACTTCCAGTTTCCGTTCGACTGCTTTACCGCTCGGCTGCAGGTGATATAAACAATGTCCTCGACCTGGTCACCGGTGATCGAGTCCTTGAGCATTTCCTCCGCTGCATGGAGTGAGTAACCGGTGACGATGCACGGCGCTCCGGCCTTGATCTGCACCTCGGTTCCGGCCCTCGAAGTCCCTCGAAGTCCCTCGAAGTCCCTCGAAGTCCCTCGAAGTCCCTCGAAGTCCCTCGAAGTAATGACAGGGGCGGCGGTTGCCGCCGGAGTCGCCACCAGCAAGACACCGACGGACAACAGGCTGGCAGCGATCTGCAACGCCGCTGCTGACACCGGAAGGTCGCTCTACATCAGAAGCGTTTAGCTGGTTTTCTCGCGAGAGGCAGGTATGCCGGCTCTTCGATCTTGAGGGGGAAGTGCCCGGGCGTGGCCTGGCGGGCAAGGGCGGCGCGGTCCAGAGCTGGAGCGAAAAGATGACGACACCTGCCGCTCCTCCGATTCCACGACTCGCTGTAGTCGGTCAGAACGACTCCGTCGATGCCGAGGTGGAGAATCACTTCGAAGCCGGCACGGCTCACGTGTGCGCCTGACGAAGAATCATCGCGGCGTTCGCGTGTGCAAGTGCCGAGAATCGGCACTTGCACACGCGAACGTAATCCAGCATGGGATCTCTGCCTTTCAAAACGGACATCCTGTGACTTGGGCCATGTTGGGGTACAGGGGGAATCTCGTCGAACCCGATGAGGGCTGACAGGTCCGCCGGCTCTTGTTAGGCTTATTCATGTGAGGTGAAAAATATGGACATTCCTTGAGGTGGATTGCCGGCCTCTTCCCGTCTTTGGCCGGCTGACATCCATCGCCCTCTGCCGGTTCAAATCAGCTTCTTCAGCTTAAAGCGGCTCTTCGAGCTTGAGGGGAAATGCCCGGGCGTGGCCTGGCGGGCGAGAGCCCGTGGTCCCACGACACCGGCTGTTGATCAGAGACGGTTGGTGACGGGGGTCACAAGCCGTGAATGACAGTACTTCGATCTTGTTCGGCATGTCGGAAACAGCGCTGGTGAGGATCGAGCGTGTCGCCGATGACGGCGGACAACCGGGGCGGCTGGTGCATATCGAACGCCCGGAAGACTGGGGCCTGCCGGGACTGCGAGGTCATCTCCGCCCGGGTCGTGCGCCAACGGCGCACGACCCGGCATCGCGACCTGCCCTGCGGCCAGGAACCGCCGGCGGTGCGCCTTCCGCCTGCCACGCGGAAGTGCCGGACGGCGACCGTTCACCGAACATGAACCGGGTATGGTCGGAGTGCCGGGAGTGATCGCCTCGCCAGACGATGCAGAACCATCTTGACATAGGTTAAGGGAGTCGGCCGTGATCGACGGCAGCGCCTTCGGTGAGTCTGGATACGCGATCACTCGCGACATGCGGAGGCTGCATTACGTCACCGCGGGAAGCGGTCGTCCTCTTGTCATATTCGAGGCGGGCGGGAACGGCTCCCGGACGACATGGGGTCTGGTCCAGGGAAAGCTGGCATCGGAGACCGGAACCCTTGCGTACGATCGTGCGGGTTTCGGGCGCAGTGAGCCGGACGCCGCTCCCCGCAAACTGGACCGGATCGTCGATGATCTGGAAGACCTTGTCGACTCCGTCGACGCGAAACGCTGTGTCCTTGTCGGGCACAGCCTGGGAGGGCCGATCTGCCGCTCCTTCGCGTACCGCCGTCCCGAGCTTGTGGCGGGACTTGTCCTGGTGGACCAGGCAGCCGAAGACTGCGACTTCTATTACAGCCAGGCCTTTGACAAGCTCGGCGCCCTGTCTCATACGCTCTTCACCGTTCCCATGGCCAAACTCGGAATATTGGGCATGCTGACCACGCGCAGCCTGTACAAGGATTTTTCGGTGAATATGATCAAGGAAATCCGGGCGGAAGAGTTCTCCGCCGCCGCCCTTCGCGCCCATCGGTCGGAAACGCGGCACCTGGCGGAGAGCTTTCGTTCCCTGCGTTCGGCCGGAGATAAGAATTCTCTGCCGGACGTGCCGGTCACTCTTATCTCCGGCATCACCGGGCGAGGGCGTTCCAGTGGCATGTGGGCGGAAACCTCGGCAAGTCACCAGCGGCTGGCGCGATCACTTCCCCAGGGTAGACACGTATGGGCTGAAGGAAGTGGGCACATGGTTCCCATGGAGGCGCCCGATGTCGTGGTGAAAGAAGTAAGGAACGTCTTGAAATCTTTGTGATCGAATTTTTCGTGTATCTGTCAGGTTGAAAGACGAAGCCCGGCATGGTGACCGATCAAGCTGCTCGTAATCGGTCTTGCCCTGCTCCTTCGGAAATCCACCCTCCGGCCGGCCGACACTGGCCGGACCGCTCACCCGGACGCGCTCACCCGGATCCTCGCCGTGATCGCGGGCCATCGCCCCGGTCACCCGAAGCGCCGGTGCGCCCCATGTCAAAAAGGACGCTGGCGGGGCGGCAGGCGCGGCACCACGAGCCGGGGCCTGGCCGCCGGGTTGGGGGTGTGGGGTGGCTGGAGGACCAGGCGCTCCTTGGCCGCCTCGATCGCCCGGTCCAGCTGGGTGTCCACCCCCGCCGCGTAGTCCTGCGGGGTGATGTCGACCTCGATGTCGGGGTCGGTGCCGTAGTTCTCCACCCGCCAGCCCACGTCGTCGAAGGCGAAGGAGAACTCCGGCTGGGTGGTGACCGTGCCGTCGGCCAGGTGGTGCCGGGGCCAGATGCCGATCACCCCGCCCCAGGTGCGCTTGCCGATCAGGGGACCCAGACCCAGCAGCTTGAAGGTGTGGCTGAAGATGTCGCCGTCGGATCCGGCCCACTCGTTGGTGATGGCCACCATCGGGCCGCGCGGCGACTCGTCGGGGTAGGGCTCGGGCACGCCCCAGCGGGGGAAGTCGTAGCCCAGGCGGCGCCGGGCCAGCTTCTCCAGCAGCAGCGCCGACACGTGGCCGCCGCCGTTGAAGCGGACGTCCACCACGAGGGCCTCGCGGTCGTACTCGGCGAGGAAGCCCCGGTGGAACTCGGCGTAGCCCTCCGGGCCCATGTCCGGGATGTGCAGGTAGCCGATCCGACCGCCGCCGAGCTCGTGGCAGTGGGTCCGGTTGGCCTCCACCCAGTCGCGGTATCGGCCCGGCTGCTCGTCGCCGATGGCCCGCACGGTGACGGTCCGCCTGTCGTCCCCGCGCCGGATCGTCAGCTGGACCTCCTGGTCGGCCTGGTTGACCAGCAGCTCGTCCGGGCTCGCGTCCACGCCGACGGGCTGGCCGTTGACGGCCAGCACCGCGTCACCCGGCCGTACGTCCACCCCGAGGCGGTTGAGCGGTGAGGTCGCCTCGGGATTCCACCGGTCGCCGCCGACGATCCTCGCGATCCGGTGGACGCCGTCCGCGAAGGCCCAGTCGACGCCCAGCTTGCCCTGCCGGTAGTGCGGCCGGGACCGGTAGGCGCCGCCGCTCTCGTAGGCGTGGGAGGTGCCCAGCTCGCCGAGCAGCTCCCACAGCAGGTCGGAGAACTCGCCCCGGGTGGTGACCCTGTCTACCAGCGGCAGGTAGCGCCGGTAGACGTCGTCCCAGTCGAGCCCCGCCATGTCCTCGGTCCAGAAGTTCTCCCGCTGCAGCCGCCAGGCCTCCCTGAACATCTGCCGCCACTCCGCCTCGGGCCGGATGGACACCTTCACCCTGGACAGGTCCACCCACCCGCTCGTACGGCCGGGCGCGTCGTCGTCCTCGGGCTCCTCGCCCGCCTTGACCATCCGCAGCCGCCTGCCCGAATGGTAGAGCAGCGTGCTCCCGTCGCGGCCGAGCCGGAACTCCGACACGTCCCCGACCAGGGTCTCCTGCTTCTGCTTGGCGAAGTCGTAGACGTGCAGGGTGCCGTCGGAGGAGTCGGCGTAGTCGTCGCCCAGGCTGCCCTCGACGGGGAAGGTCAGGTAGACGGCCTTGCCCTTGATCCCGGCGATGGCGTCGTAGCGCCCCTCGGGAACGGGGAAGACGACGACCCGGTTCTCGATGCCGTCCAGGTCGATGACCACCTCGGGCGGCCCCTCGTTCTCGTCGTGGCCGTCGTCATTGTCATCGTCATCGTCGTCGTCCCCGAGCGGCCGGGGCTCGGGGACGAAGGGCGAGGTGACGTCGGCGCGGAGCGCGATCGCGTAGGGGCGGGAGCCCAGGGGGAAGCTCAGGTCGAAGTGGAGCTCGTCGTAGACCGGGTTGAAGACGCGCTGGCCGATGAAGTAGAGGTAGTCGCCGCCCGGGTCGAAGGCGGGGCGGGCGTCCCACAGCACCGGCCGGGTCGCGAAGGACGTCTCGCCCGTCTCGACCCGGCACAGCTTCACCGCCGTCGTCTGCGCGGTGTCGCGGCAGGCGTACGCCAGCCAGCGGCCGTCGGGGGACCAGGCCAGGTCCTCGATCGCGCCGAACCTGCTGGAGTCGATCACCCTGCCCCGAGCCGGGCCTTCCCCGCCCGCACGACCGGGAACCTCACCGGCCGGGAGGCCGGACACCGAGCCGAATACCGAGCCGGGGGCCGGGCTGGACGCCGAGTCGGACGCCGAGCCGGGCGTGAGGTCGACCAGGATCAGCTCGTTGCGGTGGTTGGCCACCGCGACCAGGTCGGACGTGGGGGAGACCTCCAGCTCGATGGCCCGGCCGGTGTCGAGGTGGTCGAGCCTGACGGGCTCGGTGACGCCGTCGGCGGTGAGCACCGTCAGCACCTCGCGGTCGCCCTCGTCACTGGCCGCCGCCACCAGCCGCTCGCCGTCGTTGAGCCAGTTCAGCAGCCGGTACCGCACCCCGTACAGCGCCCCGTGCTGGCGCACCGGACCCTCCCAGGCGGCGAAGGAGAACGCCTTGCCCCGGGTGGTGACGGCCAGGCCGACGCCGTCGGGGCTGAGGGTCGCGCTGTCCAGGAAGTCCTCGGCCGGGGCGAAACGGCGGTTGCGCTGGGTGCGCGAGCTGCGCAGCCGGACCTCGATGGGGCGCGACTCCCCGTCCTCCACCAGGTAGAGCTCGCCCCCGGCGTGGTAGACCAGCCTGCGGCCGTCGCCCGACAGGTTGCGGGCGTAGTAGTCGGTGTGGTCGGAGTGCCTGCGCAGGCCGCCGCCGTCCGCGTCGCAGGAGTAGACGTTGCCGACCCCCTCGTGGTCGGAGATGAAGTAGACCCGGTCACCGGCCCAGCAGGGCGAGGCGAGGTTGCCGGGCAGCGCGGTGAGCCGCCGGAACCGCCCGTCCTCGCCGGTCTCGACCCACAGGTCACCCATGGTGCCGCCCCGGTAGCGCTTCCACCGGGCGGGGTCGGCGGTGTTGCGGCCGAGCACGATCCGCGGGCCGTACGAGATGGTGTTGGCCGGGCCGTACGGCAGGCGCTCGGGCACCCCGCCCGGCTCCACCCGGTGCAGCCAGGTACGGCCGTCGAAGGGCTGGCCCTGGTCGCTGGCGTAGACGATGCCGCCGCCGGGATCCCAGCCGGTGACGCTGGAACGGGCCCCGTGGTAGGTCACCCGCCGGGCCGCGCCGCCGTCGGCGGGCATCACGTAGACCTCCTCGGGCCCCTCCTCGCGGCCGACGAAGGCGAGCCGGTCGCCGCCGGGGGAGAAGCGCGGATATCCCGCCTCGGCCACCCCGGCGGTCAGCCGGAAGGCCCGCCCGCCGTTGGCGGTGACCATCCACAGGTCGTCCTCGGCGGCGAAGACGACCATGTCACCGAAGATCGTCGGAAATCGCAGATAGGCGGGCATCGTGTCACTCCATGATCGGGTGACCGGGTTTCACCCCGGTCACCCGATCATGATTTCACGCCCTCGGCGGCTGGACGTCCCGCCCGCCCAGGTGGGCGGACCCCGTCTCCGGCACCCTGACCTCGGGCTGCCCGGCCTGCCTCTTCGCTTCCTTCGCCGAGCGTGTCGCCTTGATCGCGGCCTTCTTGCTCTTCCCCGAGCCCTTCGCGGCCTTGTTCTTGGAATCCTTGGCGTCCTTGGAGTCCGTCATCGTTTCCCCCGTTGTGCTTGATGGACGATGCCGTTGATTAGGCATTCAAAGAGGTTTAATACCCTTTGCGGACATCAATCATCCACGATGCGTGGTCGATTGGACGCGGAGTGTGACGGAGTGGCGCGGCGGGTCCGGCGGGTGTCGGTCGGCACGTCGAAGTCCTGTGCTCCCCGATTGGCGGTCCCGGCCGGGGCGTACCGGGCCGGCGCAGGTTCGGGTGGGCTGTGCCGGGCCGGGCGAGTCGGATCGTGCTCGGGCGAGACGGGCGAGACGGACGCGAATGAGGGGCGGGCAGGGACGATACGGGGGGCGATCCAGGGCGGGCCGGAAATTCGGTTGCGGTTCCGTCCGGCCGTACCCGACCATGAACGCATGTTCCGGCACGCCACCCTCGCGACGCCCGCCACCGCGGGCGCGCCGGGGCGTGCCCCGATGTCCGCCGCACCGCGGCTCGACGGCGCGGAGCGCTGACCCCTTCCCGTGAGTCCCGGGTGACCCGGCGGGGAGGGGTCGGCCGAGCACGGGTCGCCGCCACAGGCGAGCATCGAGGGAAAGAACAGTCATGGCCAAGCAGGCCTACGTGCGGAACAAGCCGCACCTCAACATCGGCACGATGGGACACGTCGACCACGGCAAGACCACGCTCACCGCGGCCATCACCAAGGTGCTCAGCGACCGGGGCGGCGCGAGGTACGTGCCGTTCGACCGGATCGACCGGGCCCCCGAGGAGGCGACGCGGGGCATCACCATCAACATCTCCCACGTCGAGTACGAGACGGCCACGCGGCACTACTCGCACGTGGACATGCCCGGCCACGCCGACTACGTGAAGAACATGATCACGGGGGCGGCGCAGCTCGACGGGGCGATCCTGGTGGTGTCCGCGCTGGACGGGATCATGCCGCAGACCCGCGAGCACGTGCTGCTCGCGCGGCGGGTGGGCGTCGAGCACATCGTGGTCGCGCTCAACAAGTCCGACGGGGCCGACCCGGAGCTGGCCGACCTCGTCGAGCTGGAACTGCGGGACCTGCTCGCCGAGCACGGCTACCTGGACGTGCCCGTCGTCAGGGTCTCCGGGCTGCGGGCGCTGGAGGGCGACCCGGAGTGGGTGGCGTCGGTCGAGGCGCTGCTCCAGGCGGTCGACGACCACGTCCCGGTGCCGGTCCGCTACACCGGTGCCCCGTTCCTGCTCCCGGTGGAGAACGTGCTCACCGTCACCGGGCGGGGCACGGTCGTCACCGGGGCGATCGAGCGCGGCACGGTCAAGGTCGGTGACACCGTCCAGGCCGTCGGGCTCGGCGAGGGCTTCACCGCCGTCGTCACCGGGGTCGAGACCTTCGGCAAGACCATGGAGCGGGGCGAGGCCGGTGACAACGCGGCGCTGCTGCTGCGCGGGATCCGGCGCGAGCAGGTACGACGCGGCCAGGTGCTGGCCGCCCCCGGCACCCAGACCGCCCACCGCTCCTTCACCGCCCGCGTCTACCTCCTGACCGGGCGGGAGGGCGGGCGGAGCGGTGCCGTCGCGACGGGTTACCGCCCGCAGTTCTACCTGCGGACGACCGACGTGCCGGGCCGGATGGACCTGGGCAGCACCGGCCTCGCGCTGCCCGGCGAGACGGTCGAGGTGACCGTCGAGCTCGGCAGGCCGGTGGCGCTGGAGGCCGGTCTCGGCTTCGCGATCCGTGAGGGCGGCAGGACGGTCGGCGCGGGCACGGTGACGGCCCCGCTCGGCTGAGGCGGGCTCCGCGCGATCCGGTGCGGGCCGTGCCGGTGACGTCCCCGCCCCGTACGGCGAGCCGCCGTACGGGGCGGGTGACGTCACCGGTGCGAAGCCCGTCACGCTCGTGAGGACGGACGGCGGATCGGTCCGGGGTTTTCGCTCATGGGTCGTCCTCGTGGTCCGGGGCTTTTGCTCATGGGTCGCTCTCGCGGTCCGGGGCTCTCGCTCATGGGTCGTCCTCGCAGTCTGGAGCTTTCGCCTATGCGCCGCTCTCGCGGTCTGGGGTTTTCGCCCATGGGTCGCTCTCTCCGTCCGGAGCTTTCGCTCACGCCCCGCCCTCGCCGTCGGGGGCTCCGGCGAGGGCTCGCGCGGCCGCCGCGTCGCGCGCGCTCATCCCCTCATAACCGCTGCGCCGGTGCTGCTCGGCCTGGTCGTCGATCCACCGGCCGTGCGCCTCCCACGCGGCCTGCTTGCTCGTGCCCAGGGCCGCGCCGATCTGCGACCACGACGCGCCCACGGCCCGCGCGGAGCGTACGGCGAGCTGGCGCCCGTAGCCCGCCTTGCGGGCGACCACCTCCCCGAGCGCGAGGAGCTCCAGCACCTCGTCGCGGGTGAGGGGCGGCGTCTCTGGATCGGCGGGATCGTTGGGGTCGTCGGGGTGCTCTCCGCCGGTGGCGTCACCCGCCGCCGGAGCCAGGGCGTCGCGCACGCGGAGCTCGTCGTAGCGGGCGGCGGCGGTCAGGAGCGTGAAGTCACCTTCGAGGCTGTCTGGTGTGAACATGCCCCAAGCATTTCGTCAAGCCTCCCTGACGTCAAAAAGGCTTGACGTCTCATTGCCGCCGGACGTGGGAGCGCCAGTGCGGAAAGTGGTTCCGACCTGCCGGGCGGCATGACGGGGAAGGTCGGGGGCGGTGGAATGTCGAGATCGCGGAGAAGGCTGGGAATCGCCCGACACTCCGGCCGGTGCCGTAGTGGCTCCGTGCGAGGGCATGATCGCGTGCTCGGATTGCGCCCGTGAAAAGAAGAGGTAAATCGAAGCCCTATGAAAGGATAATGATCTTCACGATTGGGCAGAACGTCCGCACACGGCTTGCGTTCCGGGGAGGTGATGCATGGCCTGGTCACAAGACGAGGAGCGCATGCTGCTGCAGATCGAGCGCCACCTCATCGATGAGGATCCACGGCTCGCCGCGCGGCTGGAGTCGTTCAACGAGCGCGTCCAGCGCAAAGAGGGCGGCGGCCGCAGGCGTGGCACCAAGAAGGGGCGGGGGCGGTCCTCCAGGCGTCTTCGCCGCTCGACGGTCATCATCATGTTCAGCTGGTTGCTGATCGCGACGTTGATCGCCACGCTTCTCATCATGGTCCTGCGGCACGAGGCGGTCGCGGCGCTCCCGTTGTGATCGCGACCGCCGGGGGCGGGTGGCTCGGTGCGGGTGCCGGTCGCCCCGGCTGTACGGGGCGACGGCGGGCCGGTCAGTGCTCGGGATTGAGCGCGGTGCCGATGAACATCGCGGTCAGCAGCGTGAACAGGAACGCCTGCAGGAACTGGACGAACATCTCCAGGGCCGTGATGGCGATCGCCATCAGCACGCCGGCCACCCCGACCGGCACGCCCAGCGGGGTGGGATGCTCGAACAGGAACCAGAAGCCGACCATGCTGAAGAACGCCAGGATGAGATGGCCCGCGAACATGTTGGCGGCCAGCCGCAGCATGTGCGCGAACAGTGAGGTCACGAGGGTGTAGAGCAGCTCCAGCGGGATGACCAGCACGTATGCCCCGAGGGGCAGCCCGCGTGGGAACAGCCCGCGGACGTACCCGGCGACGCCGTGCCGCGTGACGCCGAGATAGATTTTCAGGACGTAGACGCTCACGGCGATCACCGCGGGGAAGGCCAGGAACGAGGAGACGGGGATCTGGACGAGCGGGACCACGCCCATCAGGTTCCAGATCCAGACCAGGAAGAAGACGCTGAGCAGCAGGCCCATCCAGCGGTCGGCGTCCTTGCCGAGAAACGGGCGGGCCGCCTGGTCGCGGACGAACACGTAGCCCAGCTCGACCACGTTCTGCAGGCCGCGCGGCACCACCTTGGGGTTGGCGAACGCCGCCCAGCAGACGCCGCAGACCAGGGCCGCGGCCAGGATGGCCATCAGGATCGGTTTGGTCAGCCAGTACGGCGCACCCGCCCACAGCGGGGGGAAGTCGAACAACTCCAGGCCGGGTGCCTGAAACCCGGGTGATCCAGGCGACGCGGGCGATGTGAGTGATGTGAGTGATGTGAGTGATGTGAGTGATGTGAGTGATGTGAGTGATGAGGTGATCAGGATCGTCATGAGGCGGTCCCAACGGCAGGGGGATACTTTGTGAAGACTTTCACATGACCCCGCGAGCGCGGAAATACCTCGGAGGTAAAACCGGCTTCGATATCTCGGAGGTGGAACCGGCTCCGAGGTGAAGGGACGGACCACGGCCGCACGGGGGATCCCGCCCACCGCTCCGTGGCGGGCGCGGACTTCCCGGACCGGCCCGGGAGGGTCCCGCCACCGGCGGATTCACCCGGGAGAAACCCCCGCCCGCCCGGGGGTCGCTGTCAGCCGAGAGCGCGCAGGAAGTCGGCGCCCACCGGGGCGGCGACCGCGCCACCGCCCGAGCCCTCCTCGACGATCACCGCGAAGGCCACCTCGCCGCGGAAGCCGATGAACCAGGCGTGCGTCTTCAGGTCGCCCTGCTCGCCGTACTCGGCGGTCCCGGTCTTGCCCCGGGTGCCCTGGGGCAGGCCCGCGTCCTTGGCGGTGCCCTTGGTGACGACCGCGGACATCATCCGGTGCATGTTCGACATGACGGCCTCGGGAAGGGCCTGCGGCTGCGTCTCCTGCTTGATCGAGGGGACCAGGGTCGGCGGGCGCCAGGTGCCGTCGGCCAGCGCGGCGGCGACCGAGGCCATCATCAGCGGGCTGGCGGTGATCCGGCCCTGGCCGAACGACTCCGCGGCCAGCTCCGCGTCGCTCTCGGCCTTGGGGAAGCTGCCCTTGGCGGCCACGACGCCGATGTTGAGCGGCTTGTTGAAACCGAACAGCTCCGCGGTGCTCAGCAGCTTGTCGGAGCTCAGCCGTTCCTTGGTCAGCGGGGCGAAGGTGGTGTTGCAGGAGTAGGCGAAGGAGTCGGACAGCGACACCGAGCCGTAGGCGGCGTGGTGGGAGTTACGGATCGGCAGGCCGCCCACCGTGACGTCCTTGGGGCAGGTGACCCGATCGCCGGGGCTCATCCCCTCGGCCAGCAGTCCCACGGCGGTGACCGCCTTGAAGGTCGAGCCGGGAGGATAGTTGCCGTCCAGGGCCCGGTTGAAGCCGCCCTGGTTGTTCACCACCGCGAGGATCTCGCCGGAAGAGGGTCTGATCGCGACCAGGGCGGCGGTCTTCTTCAGGTCGCGGACGGCCTCGACCGCGGCCCGCTGGACCCGCATGTCCAGGGTGGTCTCCAGGGCCTCACCGGTCTTGCCCTCGACCGTGCCGAGCGTCTTGACCGTCTTCTTGTCCGCGCCGACGAGTTCGATCTCGGTGTCCGGGGTGCCCGCCAGGCGCTCTTGGAAGGTGTGCTGCAGCCCGCTCGCGCCGACCGCGTCACCCACCTTGTAGGGCACGCCCAGCTTCGCGACGCTCTTCGCCGTGGCCTTCTCCAGATAGCCGACGATCTGCTGCACCGATCCGCCCACGTCGGCGCCGTCGATGCGGTCGCCGTTCGCCGAGGTGATCGCGGCCCGTTCCGGCCACTTCGTCTTCAGTGCGAAGGCGGTGGTCGCGGTCAGGTCGGGGTGGACGGCCCTGGGCGACCACTTGACCCGCCAGTGCCGGTCGACGACCGCCAGGTCGACGCTGCCGGAGTAACTCCACTCGCCGACGTCCTTGAGCCTCAGCGTGGTGGTGTAGGAGGCCTGTCCCGTGCCGTCGCCGGTCTCGCGCACCCCGTCGAGCCGCACCGCGGTGCTCTCCACCGCCAGGGCCTTGCGCATGTTGTCGTACGCCGCGGCGAACGCCGGGTCCGGCGCTCCCAGCTCGGCGCGCATGCCCGCCAGGTTGCCGCTCTGCCAGGCGCTGATGAACCGCTCAGCGGTCTCCTGGGGGGTTCCCCTGGTGTGCAGGTACCACCAGGCGCCGCCCCCGGCGGCCCCCGCCACCAGCACGACGGCTGCCGATGTGATCGCGATCGTCTTGCCCCGTGCCACTTGATCCCCCAGTTTCTCTGCCCCAGGGCCGCAGCCTAGCGTGCACTAACGCGACATATGTCCATAAATGATCATTTGCTCTGTGTGCGGCTGGGTGCGTAGCTCGTCACGTACTCCTGGCCGGAAAGCTCCTGAATCGCGAACATGATCTCGTCGGTCACCCTGCGCCGGTCGCCTGCGCTGCTCTCCGAGCCGGTGAAGGTCATCGGCTTGCCGATGCGTACGTTCACCCGGCCCAACCTGGGTCTCGCGGCCCCGATCGGCAGCACCTCGTCGGTGCCCTCCATCGCCACCGGGACCACCGGCGCGCCGGTGGCCAGGGCGAGCCAGGCGACGCCGACCTTGCCCCGGTAGAGGCGCCCGTCGGGGGAGCGGGTGCCCTCGGGGTAGATGCCGAACAGCTCGCCGTTCTTGAGCACCTTCGACGCCGCGTCGAGCATGTCCTGGGCCGAGGTGGGGCTCTGCCGGTCGATGCTGATCTGGCCGGTGGCGCGCATCCACGTCGCGGTGACGGGATTGCCGGTGAAGTACTCGGACTTGGCGACGAAGCGCACCTGGCGCTTGAGCACCAGCGGCAGGAAGGTCGAGTCGAGGATCGACAGGTGGTTGGAGGCCATGATGGCCGGACCCGTGACGGGGACGTGCTCGTGCCCGGTGACCGTGGTCGGCCAGAGCAGATGCAGGATCGGAGTGCCGACGATCTTGGTCAGGCGATAGAGCACGGGCTCTCCTCATGAGACGGGTTACCCAACACTAGGTGGTCACCCGACGGCCGATGGTTGTACGCACCCGCACAAGCGGAGCTCCCAGGTTTGTAGCCCTCCTCCAACACCGTCGCGCTTTTCCGGGGCGAATCCCATGAAACCCCCCCCACCGGGCACGGAAGGAGTGGGGGAAAGAGAAACGCCCCGCGGGCCGGGAGGGCCCGCGGGGCGTGACGTTTGGTGCCGATGTGGCGGTCGCCTCCTCGGCGAGAGGCACAACACGGCTCCAGCCGAACGGTATTCCGTGAAGGCGGTAATTTGCGGCCCGGGGGACACAAACCACATCGGCACGATCACTCTAACCGACGTCTGCCGCTGGTTATTCCGCTTTGAGGTCATCGGCGTGTCCGGAGCGGCCGAGAGCCCCGGTGATCCGCAGGTCACAGCCCTCCGACGCCCTCCCGGAGAACCGGCGGCCGATGTCGTGACCGGTGGTCCGGCGGGTCCGCCGTGCGGGTTCCGGGATCGCGCCCGAAGTGCTCGCCAGGCGCGGGAGGCAGGCGCGGGAGGGCGGGGGCGTTCGTTCCGCTCATTCTACTAAAACGTTTTTAGGCCATGGAAGAGGTGTGGCGCGGTGACCGTACCGGACAGGGGAGAGGCGCCGCTCGGGCCGCCCTCCGGCGAGCCCCCTCCGGTCCTGGCGCCGGCCGGGGTGAGCAAGGCGTTCGGCACCGTGGTGTCGCGGCGCGGGCATGCCCGCGCCGTCCGGGACGTGTCATCGCAGCAGGCTGACACCTCGTGAGATGACGAGCACCGAGAGGATGAGCGCCGACACCGACTCCGCGGCCATCAGGAGCTTCGCCCGCACCGACAGCGGCATGGTGTCGGTGGGGCTGAACGCGGAGGAGTTCGTCACCGACACGTAGAGGTAGTCGACGAAGCCGGGGGTCCACCCCGACCTCGCCGACGACCGGGCGGCCACCTCGGCGACGGCGTCGTGGTCCTCGTCCTGGGGGAAGCGGAAGTCGGCCACCGGCAGGTCGCCCTTCGCCTGGGTGCGCCGCACGGGTCCTCCCCGGTCGAGTTCCCAGAAGGCCAGCCCGAAGATGATGATGTTGGTCACCCACACCTGGCCGGCGGCGAGCAGCAGCTGCCTGCCCTCTCTGGCCTGACCGGACACCAGCTCGATGATGAGCAGGACCAGCGACACCCCGTTGGCCACCGCGATGACCAGGACGAGAGCGATGGACAGCCGCCTCATCAGCCAGTTCTCCCGGACCATGCGCCGGGGATTGATCGCTATCAGGGGCACCAGCAACAGCAGTTCCAACGCGGGGATGACGAACCGCGGCCCGATGACGAGCTTGCCCGGCAGCGCCGCGTACAGCGCCGCGGCGACCACCACCGCGTACGCGGCGGGGAGCCGGGGCTCGCCCGGGTGCCCGCTCCGCTCCGCCCGCTGCCTCGCGTTCACGCCGTCAGGCGCCGGTGGCCACCGTGGCCACCTCGCGCTCGACGACGGTGAAGAGCGCCGGCTCCCTGTCCGTGGTGGGCTTTTCGCGCCGGTCGAGCGCCTCGGCGACGGAACCGGACGAGACGCGGGTGACGGTGTTCAACATGACGGTGTTCAACATGACGGTGTTCAACGATGCCTCCGGTGCGGGAGCCCCGGACTCCGCCCCCCGGGAGAAGGGTGGGAACGGGCGGGAACGGTGAGAACTCTCAAAACAGGCCGAAACAGGTCAGAGCGGATCAGAACAGGAAGGTCAGCGGGAGGCAGCACCCGAGGACGGCGACCGCGGCGCCCGCGCCGGCCGCGATGCGCGTGGTCAGCGGATCGTTGACCAGGGGGCCCATGACCGACCGGTCGCGGCAGAAGTGGACGAGCAGGAACAGCGCGACGGGCACGCCGAGCGAGATGACCACCTGGCTCACGATCAGCAGGCTGGTCAGCGGCACGCCGAGCACCAGGGCGAGGACGGCCGGTGTCATCGTCACGACGCGCCGCAGCTGGATCGGTATCCGGAGATCCAGGAAGCCCCGCATCACCACGTCCCCCGCCAGAGTGCCCACCCCGCAGGACGAGACTCCCGACGACAGGAGCATGACGGCGAACGCGAGGGCGGCGCCGCCGCCGACCCGGTTCAGCAACTCCGCGTGGGCGGCGAACAGGTCGCCGGTCCAGGTTCCGCCCGTCGCCGCCCCGAGCCCGGCGCCGAGGGCGATCATCGACACGTTGACGATCGTGGCGGTGCCCAGGCCGAGCAGGCAGTCGATCCGAAGTGCCCGCCGGACGAGCGCGGGCCGCCGCCACGCCGCGTCGGCCGGCCATCCCCGTCCCTGCACCAGCGCGGAGTGCAGGTAGATGGCGTGCGGCATGACGGTGGCGCCGACGATCCCCATGGCGAGGACCAGCGAGCCGCCGCCGTCCAGGTGAGGTATCAGCCCACCGGCCAGCCCGGTGACGGACTGTTCGCCCACCTCGGCGACGTCGTAGACGACACCCGCCCCGACGAGCAGGAGACTCGCGGCGCTGACGAGCTCGAACCGCCGCGTCCGGCCGTGCCGCCGCAGCTGCAGCATGAGCAGCGCCACCACGGCGGTGACCACCGCCGACATCGCGGGCGGCATCCCGAAGAGCAGCTGCATCCCGATGGCCGCGCCGACGAACTCGGCCAGATCCGTGGCCAGGACGACCACCTCGGCCTGGAACCACAGCAGGAGGCCGCCGCGGCGGGAGAAACGCTCGCGGCACAGCCGGGGCAGGCTCATGCCGGTCGCCATGCCGAGCTTCGCCGCCTGGAACTGCACGAGGAGCGCCACGAGGCTGGCCAGCACGACCACCCACACGAGCAGGTAGCCCGACGTCGCCCCGGCCGTCAGGTTGGTGGCCACGTTGCCGGGATCCACGTAGGCGATCGCCGCGACGAACGCCGGTCCCAGGATCGGGGCCGCCCGCGAACCGACCGGCCGCGAGGGAGGGCGGGGTGTCGAGGCGGGCGGAGGCAGCGTGAGCGTACCGTCGTCGTTCATTCGTGCCTCCCGGCGTGCCGTGCCCGCCGTCACCTGTGTTCGGCGGGCGTTCACCGGCGGGCGGGCGTCGAGCTCCGTCGCGGCAGTGCGAAACCGCGCGACGTCCCGTGCTCGCGAGTGAATAACCGGAAAGTGCGAATTAGCGGTATATCGCAGCCTCAGTGCCGCAAGCCAAGGATTGCTCAGCCAAAGAATGAAGACAAGCAGGTGAGGGCTGGCGGGAGCAAATAAATGGCATGCCTCGGGAATCCGCCTCTTGTATTCCTAAAAGGCGGCAAGCCGTATAAATGGCGATGCTCTCAGGTGGGCCGCGCCGGTCTCCCTCTGGAGCGCCCGGCGCCGTCAGCCCAGCGGCTTGACCCAGCGGGACCACTGGGGCTGCGGCGCGTAGCCCGCGGCGCCCCAGGCGTGATGGGCCTGCTCGTTGTCGTGCAGCACCATCGCGTCGGCCCGGAACGCGCCGAACGCCGCGAAGCGCTCCTCGGCCGCCCGGATCAGCGCGGTGCCGACTCCCCGCCTCCGGCGGGCGGGATCCACGGCCAGCCGGTAGAGGTGGGCTCGCCAGCCGTCCCAGCCCGCGAGCAGCGTGCCGGCCATCTCCCCGTCGATCTCGGCGATGAGGACGGCCTCGGGATCTCGCTCGATCAGCGCGACCACCTTGGCCGGATCGTCGTGCCTGTCGGTCCCCTCGGCGGCCACCAGCCAGAAGGCCAGCAGCGCCTCGACATCCTCGATGCGCCCGTACCGGATCGTCACGTCCACGGACGGGAAGCTACCAGCCCGCCGGGGCGGCGGCGGGGAGGACCTCGTGCCGGGCGGCGCTCAGGCGGAGGCGCCCAGGGACGGGACCTTCTCGGGCAGGGGGCCCGCGGTCGTCTCCAACCCCACCGGGATGGCCGAACGAGGGGTGCGCTCGCGCACGTCCTCGCCGCGGATCGCCATCACGGCGGGCGGGCTGCCCAGGTCGCCGTACCGGGCGGCGACGGCGGCGGTGATCGCCCGGCCCGCGTCGGCGACAGTCTCCCGCGCCGAACCCGGTGGGTGGGCGGCCGACAGGTGGCCCAGCAGCGCCGCGAACCGCAACTCCTCGGCTGCCGCGCGGGGGAGCCCGTTGTCGTCGGACGGCGGCAGCGGCCGGTCCAGCCAGAACACCCCGCCGCGCAGGAGCGCGGGATATGTCACCTCGTCCCGCTGGAGCGTGAGCACGGAGTCGACCAGTAACCGCCCGAACTCCTTCAGGTCGGTATCGGGCGGCAGATCGGTCGTGACCAGCAGCGAAACCCTCAGCGCGTCCACCATGAGCGGCTATCCCTCCTCGAGGTGGCTCATAGTAGGGGTCGCCACCGACAGTTACGGCGCGCCCGGTGAAACGTGTCGGGATCAGACCCCGGTCCCGGTGCGGGGGAGTGGTGCGGGGAGTGTCGCCCGCCGGTGTCCGTACCTGCTTCGCGCCGGCCCTGAGAGGCCCCGATCCGGTCCCGTACCGGCCCTGATCCGAGGCCGGTACGGGACCGGATCGGGGCCGGACGGCGGGGCCCGTCCTCAGGGAGCGGTCACCGCCGGTGGTCAGAGCGGCTTGGAGGCGGGGAGGGTGATCCTGTCGACGGCCTCGCGGCGACGCCGTTCCGGGCGGCGGTCGTAGCGGGCCGTGGTGGCGGGGGAGGAGTGGCCGACGAGGGCCTGCGCGGTGGCCAGGTCCACCCCGGCGTCGAGCAGCTCGCCGATGAAGGTGCGCCGGAAGTCGTGCGGGGTGCGCGTCGTGGCCCCCGCCTCGGCCAGGCGCCTGGCCAGGATGTCGGCGACGGCCTGCCCCGTCATGGGGGCGGGCCCGCCGTCCCTGGTCCGCAGCCGGCCCAGCCTGCTGATGGGGCAGAACAGGGCGCCGGCGGGGCGGCCCCGCACGGCCAGCCAGCGTTCCATCCTGGAAAGGGCCTCGGTGGTCAGGTAGACCATCCGCTCCTTGTCGCGCTTGCCGCGTACCCGCAGCGAGCGCGACCCGGGGTCGTAGTCGTCCAGCGAGAGCCCGGCGATCTCGGCGCGGCGGCAGCCGGTGGAGTAGAGCGCCGCCAGCAGGGCGGCGTCGCGGACCCCGGCCGGTGAGTCGTCCCGGTCGCACGCGGCGAGCGCGGCGCCCACCACCTCGGGCGGCACATGCTGGCCCGCGGGCAGGCGGGTGTGCTCGACCGTCGGCAGGTCGGCGGCGCGCTGGTACTCCTCGGCGGTCATCAGGCCGAGCCGCCAGGCCTCGCGCAACACCCTGCGCAGCGCGACCAGGTGCTTGTTGACGTACGAGGGGGACCAGCCGCGCTCGGTCATCAGGGCGCGGATGCGCACGGTGTGCTCGTAGCGCAGCAGGTGCCAGGGCTGGCCCGCACCGGAGGAGACCGTGTCGCCCGAGACGAGCGCGGCGAGCCTGTCGAGACAGCCGCGCATGGTGCGGCGGGACTCCGCGCTGGTCAGGGAGTCGAGATACACCCGGTAGGGATCTCGCGCGGGCTCGATGGAGGGGCCGGGCGGGGCGGGGACGGCTGGCACGCTCACCGTGCAGACCCTACCGGCCGCCCGCGGGAATCTACGCTGTAAAGGCGCCATGGTGGGACGGGAAACCTCCGGGCCGTGTCCAGGCGCTCGACCGGAGCGGCGGGGCGGCCGGGCGGATGCGGGACGGGAACCTCCGGACCGTGTCTAGGTCCATAACGCCATGTCGGGGGCGATGAGTGTGTGGTTGGCTGTTCGCAATGGACATCTCATCACGGGCTTCCGCCTACCTCAGGGCATATGACGAGCAGCTCCGGGCCAGGCCGATGCCGGGCCGCACCGCCGAGCGGGTCGGGCCGCTGCTGAGGACCGTGTCGAACGGCCACGGCCAGGGCTTCCTGACATATCGGGACCTGGGGGGCCTGGAGGGCGCCGAGCTGGATGCCTTCATCGCGGACCAGCGAGACTTCTTCACCCGGGTCGGGCGCGAGGTCGAGTGGAAGTACCACGGCTACGACCTGCCCGCCGACCTGCCCGATCGGCTCGCGGCGGCCGGGTTCGAGCCGGGGGAGCGGGAGACGGTGTTCGTCGGCGAGGCCGGTGAGCTGGCCGGCGCCAAGGCGGCACCCGCCGGGGTACGGCTGCGCGAGGCGGCCGGGCGAGACGACCTGGAGCGCATCCGCGAACTGGAGGAGACGGTCTGGGACGCGGACCACGGCTGGCTGCCCGGCATGCTGGAGCGCGACCTCGCCGGCCCCGGTGACCCGTGCGCGGTGGTGATCGCCGAGGCGGGCGGGCAGGTGGTGTGCGCGGCGTGGACGCGCTTCCACGAGGGCACCGACTTCGCCTCGCTCTGGGGCGGCTCGACCCTGAAGGAGTGGCGGGGCAGGGGCGTCTACCGGGCGATGGTGTCGTACCGGGCGGAGCTGGCGGTGGCGCGGGGTTTCCATCTGGTGCAGGTGGACGCCTCCGACGCCAGCCGCCCGATCCTCGCCAGACTGGGCCTGGAGGCGATCACGACGACGACGCCGTACGTGTGGGTGCCGCCGACCCTCTGATCACGCGGGGGTGCCGCCGAAGGGGCGAGGGTGCGACGTGACGCGCCCGTTGAGCCGGCCGCGGAGACGGGTCAGCCCGCCGACGTGGCCGTCGAGGGCCGCGAGATCTCCCGCCGGGCCGTTCCGGGTGGCTGGACGCCGACCTTCACGTGGAGGCCGAGCGCCGAGCGGAAAAATATGGAACGAATCATTCCGTTCTGATATTCTGGCGCGGATCCGAAGGCGGACTCACGGTGCCGCCACGCCACGCCCCGGCGTCGGGACTCGCCACGAGAGGACAAGCATGCCCGAGGTGCTCAGCCGGCGCGCGCTCAACCGGGCCACCCTGGAGCGGCAACTGCTGCTGGCCCGCGCGGAGCTGCCCGCGCTGGAGGCGGTCCGGCACCTGTACGGCATGCAGGCCCAGGCACAGAATCCTCCCTACATCGGGCTGTGGAGTCGCCTGTCCGGGTTCGCCCACGACGATCTCGCCCGGCTGATCAACGAGCGTCTGGTGGTGCGGCTGTCGCTGATGCGCTCCACCATCCACCTGGTCACCGCCGACGACTGCCTGGCGCTGCGACCGCTGCTCGGCCCCATGCTGGCGCGGGGGGCGCACAGCAGGGGCCTGGCGGAGGTGGACCTGGACGAGCTCGCCGCCGTGGGGCGAAAGCTGGTGGAGGAGCGCCCCCTGACCTTCCGCGAGCTCGGCGCGCTGCTGCGGGAGCGGTGGCCGGAGGCTCCCGCCGCCGACCTGGTCGCCGGGGTACGCAACATGCTGGCGCTGGTCCAGGTCCCGCCGAGGGGGATCTGGGGGGCGGGCGGGCAGGCCGCCCACACCACGGCGGAGTCATGGCTGGGCCGTTCCCAGGACGAGCGTCCCTCCGCCGAGGAGGCGATCCGCCGCTATCTCGCCGCCTACGGTCCTGCCACGGTGATGGACGTCCAGCAGTGGTCGGGCATGACCCGCCTGGGAGAGACCGTCCGCGGGATGGGCCTGCGGGCCTTCGTGGCCGAGGACGGCGCGGAGCTGTTCGACCTGCCGGAGGCGTCGCGCCCCGATCCCGGGACTCCCGCCCCGGTGCGCTACCTGTCGGAGTTCGACAACATGCTGCTGTCGTTCGCCCAGCGGACCAGGACCCGGATCACGGAGGAGGAGTACCGGGGACGGGTCTTCACCATCAACGGCATCATCAAGGCGACGGTGCTGGTCGACGGCTTCGTGCGGGGCATGTGGAAGGTGACGGAGAAACGGGGCGAGGCGATCCTGGAGGTCGAGCTCTTCGCGCCGGTGAGCGAGGGGGAGCGGGCGGACCTGGAGGTCGAGGGGGCGCGCATGCTCGACTTCGTCGCTCCGACGGCGACATCCCGCGACATCCGCTTCCTGGAAGCCTGAGCGCGTCGTTTCGGCGAGGCCGAGGCTGGAGTCCGTCGTTCCCGCGAGGCCGAAGCCGGATCCCGTCGTTCCCGTGAAGTCGAAGCTTGAGCGTGTCGTTCCCGCGAGGCTGAAGCAGTGCCCTGTCGCTTTCGCGAGGCCATGTCGTTTCATTGCCTGTTTTATCGTCCGCTTTATCGTCCGCTTTGTCGTCCGTGCGGCTGACGTGCCCATCGTCCGCGGGACCGGTTCCGCGTCGCTCGGCGTGCCGGCCGCTCTCGTCGCTCGCTCAGGGCGCGGGTGACCGGGGCAGGCCCGAGACGACCATGGCGATCAGCATCTCGTAGCTGGTGTTCAGGTCCTCCCCCAGGCCGAACCCGCCGGCCGCCTCCAGGGAGGCGAAGCCGTGCACGGCCGCGCGGACGCAGCGGGTGGCGTGGATCGCCTCCGCCCCCTCCAGGCCGTAGCCGCGCAGCACGGCGAGGATCACCTCCAGCAGGCGGGTCGCCGTGTCGACCAGGTCGGGATCGATCAGCGGGTTGTCGGGGAAGACCGCGTAGCGGTGCGGGAAGTCGACCACGTAACTCCGCCAGGCGCGCATCAGGGCCGCCGTCGCCTCGTCGCGGCTCTGCCCCATGGCCGCCGTGCCGAGCCTCGCCGCCATGTCGTCCATCACCCGCAGGCCGACGAGCTTGCGCAGCTCGGGCAGGCCCCGGACGTGCTTGTAGAGCGAGGGGGCGGCCACCCCCGTGCGGGCGGCCACCGCGGCCAGCGTCAGCGCGGCGGGCCCCTCCTCGTCGATCAGGGCCAGCGCCGCGTCCACCACCGTCCCGGAGGTCAGGCCGGCCCTAGGCACGGACCGCTCCGGCCAGGAAACCCCGCAGGGCGGCGAAGGTGGCCTCGGGCATCTCGGCGTGCGGGTAGTGGCCGGCGCCCTCGATCATCCCGACCTCGGCCGTGGCGGCGTACGGCCTCAGCAGCTCCTCCGCCAGGTGCGCCTCCGCGGCGGGGTCGGGGAAGTCGGGATCCTTCGACCCCATGACGATCAGCGCGGGGCAGGTCATGCGGGGGGCGCAGTCGGTCCAGTGGCCCTCGGAGGGGGCGACCACCCCCGAGACGGCGGCCATCCTGCCGGGCTCGCGCAGCGTGGCCTTCAACTCGCGCAGGTAGCCGGAGAAGTCGGCGGGCCTGGCCGTGGGATAGAGCGAGCGGTAGTACATCCCCCACAGGAGCGGGCTGGCCATGACGAGGTTCTGCACCAGCCGCAGCATCAGGCCGAGCTGTGGCCGCCCGACGAAGGGCGCCAGCATGACCACGGCGCTCACCTCGCCCTCGGCGGCGGTCGCCGTGGTCCACGCCACCGCCCCCGCGCTGGAGGAGCTGCCGATCAGGACGGCGGGGCCGCCCAGGTGGCGGAGCAGGGCCAGCAGGTCGGCGCCGACCGACCGGGGGCTGTGGTCGGGCCAGCCCGTGCTGGACTCACCGTGGCCGCGCACGTCGACCGTGGCGACCCGGTAGCCCGCCTCCGCCAGCAGCGGCGTCAGGAACCGGAACACCCTGCGGGTGTCGCCCATGCCGTGCGCGCACACCACCAACGGCCCGTCCTGCGGCCCGCTGACCTCGTACGCCAGCCGCCCGCCGGCCACCTCCAGGAACTCCGTACCCGTCACACGCACTCCTTGGCTATTGCTAATAGCCTTAAAGCTATTGTCAGTAGCTTTCTCTGTCAAGGTCCGCTCGCGACGGCCGGAGGATCTCGACGGCGGCCACCTGACGAGGGAGTTCTCCCGTCGGGAGCGAGATCAGGAGCCGGCGAGGTTCAGCAGGACCGGGCGCCCGGCCGAGGCCGGGGGCCTTCTTTGCGTTGAGGCCCGGCAGGGCGAGCCGACGGGGAGGCAGGCCCACCCCGCCGGGGGTCTCAATTGAGGACGAGGTGAGGTGCCGGTGTGGCTCGCGTGGTTACCGCTGGATGAGTACTCCCCTCCTCCAACGGGACGGCGAGAGGGAGGAGGGGGCCGGTGGTCTCGCGATTCGGGCCCTGGCGGTATCGGCTTCATGCCAATTTCCGAAATTGGCCGTTCTTTCGGCGGAGAGGATGCTCGATGATGTGCCCATGATCTCTGTCAGTGCTCTCGCGGGCATCGCCGCGGTCGCCCTCGGCCTGGTGCTCACCCCCGGACCCAACATGATCTACCTGGTGTCGAGGTCGGTGACGCAGGGCCGCCTGGCCGGCATGATCTCGCTGGCGGGCGTCGCGGCGGGCTTCCTGATCTACCTGCTGGCGGCGGTGGCCGGGATCGCCGCGATCTTCGCGATGGTGCCCGCCGTCTACGTCGCGATCAAGCTCGCGGGCGCCGCGTACCTGCTGTGGCTGGCCTGGAAGACGATCCGGCCCGGCACCCAGCCGATCTTCGCGCCCGGTGCCCTTCCCGCGGACCGGCCGCGGCGGCTGTTCTCCATGGGGCTGGTCACCAACCTGCTCAACCCCAAGATCGCCATCCTGTACGTGTCGCTGCTGCCGCAGTTCGTCGATCCGGCGCGTGGTGACGTCGGCACGCAGAGCCTGCTGCTGGGCGCCACCCAGATCGTCATCGCGCTGTCGGTCAACGCGCTGATCGTGCTGACCGCGGGCTCGGTCGCGACCTTCCTCGGCGGGCGGCCCACCTGGATGCGCGTGCAGCGCTATCTGATGGGCGCCGTACTCGGGGTGCTCGCCCTCCGCATCGCCACCGACCGCTCGCCCGCCGTGGCCGCGTAGGGCTCGCTGCTTTCCGCTTCCGGGGCTCAGTCGTGGCTGAGGTCGATGACGCAGAAGAGGTTGCCCTCGGGATCGGCGAGGACCACGAAGTCGGGGTCGTCCGGGTAGAGGTCCCAGGCGACCCGTTCGGCGCCCAGTGACACCAGCCGCTCCACCTCGGCCGCCTGCCCGGCGGCGTCGGGGGCGAACAGGTCAAGGTGCATCCGGGGGTGCTTCTGGACCGGTGTCCGCGTCATGTCGAGCGCCAGCGGGACGCCGTTCCCCTCCACGGGCTCGATCACGGTCCAGTCGTCCCCGGCCTGGCCCTCGCGGGGCGCGTAGTCCAGCGCCCGCGTCCAGAACCCGACGGCGCGCCTCATGTCGGTGACGCCCAGCACCACCTGCCCGATCCTCACCATGTCCCAATCCTGGCAGGAAGCCTCCGATCCGGCGTCCCCGTACGTCTCCGCCCTCCCTCCATCCCGTGCCTCCATGGGACCGTGTTCGCGCGGTACGCGGTCCCGGTCTCATCGAGTCCGCCGGGGGGAGGGAGGCCGGTTCCCGCGCCGGCCTCCCTCCCCCCGGGTCCTCCCGGTCCTCTCCCGTCAGAAGTCGTCGGCGGTGCGGATCCGGTCACGGATCCAGACGCCGGCCTCCTTCAGCGGCGCGGTACCGGTCCAGGGGCCGCCGGCGGCGCACGTGCCGGTCTTGAAGACCGCGCCGGAGCGGTTGTCGTCGGAGAAGTTCCAGTTCACCCAGCTGATCTTCTTGCTCGCCATGAGGTCGAGATAACGCTGGGACATGGTGAAGTCGTTGGCGTCCTCCCCGGCGTAGTTCTGCGTGCCGAACTCGGTGACGAACATGGGGATGCGGTCGGCCGCGCGGGACAGCGTGTCGAGGTACTCGGTGCCGTGCGAGGCCGCGTAGAAGTGGAAGGTGTACATGATGTTCGAGGCGTTGACCGGGTTGCCCGTGACCTCGGTCTCCGAGGCGCCCTCCGACACCCCGAGCGAGGACCAGGCGCGGGTGCCGACCAGGACGATCCCGTCGGGGTCCTGCGCCCGGATCACCGGGATGATCTGCTCGGCGTAGCCCTTGATGGTGCTCCAGCTCACGCCGCTCGGCTCGTTGGCGATCTCGTAGAGGATGTTCGGCCTGGCGGCGTGCCGCTGGGCGATCTCGGTGAAGAAGGTCCTGGCTCGGGCGAGGTTGTAGTTGGGGTCGCCGGGGGTGAGCATGTGCCAGTCCACGATGACGTACATGCCCTGCGCGCTGACCTGCTCGATGAGCGTGTGCGCGAGGTCGGTGAACGCCCGCGGGTTCGTCTCGTAGCCGCCCTCCTGGACGTACGTGGACAGGCGCACGACGTCGGCCTTCCAGTCGGTCGCCAGCGCGGTCAGCGAGCCGTTCGTGACGCACTGCCGGTACCACTGCAGGCCGTGGGTGCTCATACCGCGTAGCTGGATCTGCTTGCCGTTCTTGTTGCACAGCTTGGTGCCGCAGACCCGCAGCTGCCCGTTGGCCGCGACCGGCGTGCCGCCGCCGCTGCCCGCCTGGGTCGTCGCCGTGACGGACGCGCTCTTCGCCGACTCGTTGTTCGCGGCGTCGCGGGCGGTGACGGTGTAGGTGTGCGTCGTCGAGGCGGCCAGTCCCGAGATCGTGGCGGTCGTGCCGGTCACGGTGGCGACCACGGCGGAACCCTCGTAGACCCGGTAGTCCTTGACCGTGCCGCTGTTGTCGGTCGAGGCGTTCCAGGCCAGGCCGATGGAGGCGGACGTCGTGCCGGTGCTGCGCGGGGAGGACGGCACGCTCGGCGGCGTGGTGTCGCCGGGGTTCTGCCCGCCGCCGCAGGGGGCGCCGTTGAGCGTGCAGTTGACCGGCGAGCCCGAACCGGAGGCGGTGAAGCCGAAGGTGGTGCTCGCCCCGGGGGCCAGGGTGCCGTTGTACTCGCGGTTCCTGAAGGTGTACCGGCTGCCGCTGCTGGTCATCAGGGAGTCCCAGTACGTGCCGAGGCTCGTGCCCGACGGGAGGTCGAAGGAGACCGTCCAGCCGTTCAGCGTGGCGGTCCCGGTGTTCTTGACCGTGTACTGGCCGCTGTAGCCGCTGCCCCAATCCTGCGCCTTGGTGAACGTCGCGGTGTCCGCGTGGGCGGCGGACGGGACGAGCAGGGTGAACAGTAACGTCAGCAGCCCGGTCAGCACCAGGGCTGGGGTGGTGCGCCGCATCATCGCTCCTTGCGTGGGGGGTGGTGGACACGTCATGGCGCTTTATTAGGAAAGTTTCCTAACGTGAGACGTGACGTTAGGTGGAGCGGGCGTGTCATGCAAGACCCCGAAGCCCTTGCCCGCCCAAGAAAATTTAATCGTTAGGAACCTTTCCTAACGCTCTCCGTCGGGGCAGGATGGCGTCACTCCCACACGCCGCGACTCGGAGGTGGCCGCCGTGAAACGTCCGCGCACGGCTCCGCGGATCCTCACGACCCCGCCGCTCTCGACCTTCGCCCCGCCCGTCTCGGCGGCGGGAGCCGCTCCCGCCCGGCAGCTCCGCCGGGCGCCCGAGGACGCCCACGCCGACCCCCGCCCGACCCCCGCGCGGCACCGCCCGACCCCCGCGCGGTCCGGCGCGGCGGGCGGTCCGGGAGGGGTGGCCGGGGGGAAACGCCCCTTCCGGGCCGAATGCCGGTCAGCCGACCGGGCCGGGACCCCGCCCGATCATCCGGTCTCCGAGCCTGGCGACGAGCTGGGCGCGTACGTGGGAGGGAAGGGCGCAGCCGTGCGCGATGAGGGTGTCGAGCGCGGGCAGGTCGAGGAGCACGGCCCAGTCCTGGACGTCGTCGCAGTAGGAGACGTCGAGATGGCGGAGATCCTTCAGTGCCTGGAGCGGGGCCAGCGACCGCACGGGCGTGTTCCTGATCGACAGGTGTTCCAGGGTACGGAGGCCCTCGATGCCGTCCAGGCCGGTCAGCGGCGTGTGCTCCAGATCCAGCCGGGTCAGCGAGGTGAGGGCCGAGATGTCCTCGGGGACGCGGTGCAGGCGGCTGCCGGACAGATCGAGCTCCTCCACCCCGGAGGGCGAGGCCAGGGCCGAGAGCAGGAGCGCCGGGGGCGGGAGGATCACCGGCCGGGGCTGGGCGAGCACCGGTGATCGTCCGGCGGCGGCCTCCTGCAGCACACGCCACCTGTCCACCGGCGCGCCCTGCCCGCCGAGCCGGACGTAGCCCGAGGGCAGCCACGGCGCCAGCCGCTCGGCCACGATGTCGGCGCGGTCACCGGCACCGATGACCCCGGCCCGCAGCAGGCCGTAGTGCTCGTACGCGTGCTCGGCGGGCACGAACAGGTCCGCCACGATGTCCCCGCCCGCGACGAGGACCCCGTCGTTGCCCGAACAGAAGATCACTCCCGCGGCGACGGTACCGAGCACCAGATGGTCCGCCGTGCTGTGGATCGCGCGGGCCCGCAGGTCACCGGCGACCGCGAGGTAGCTCTCCGAGACGTCGCCGTCGTCGAGCAGCCCCTCCACAGCCAGCCCGCCGATCACGATCAGCGGAGCCTTCACGTCGAGCCCGCCGGGGACGTACGTGTCGCCGAACCAGATCGTGGCCCGGTGCACGATCCACCCCGACTCCGTCCGCTCCGCACCGTCGGGGAAGACCGAGGGCGTCTCGCCGGGAAACGCCAGCGACCACGCCTGCGCGAACAGCAAACCGTAGACGGGGGGCATGATGTGGTGCGGCCACTCCCCGGCCTGGGCCGGTCGACGTAACCAGGATCCGATCGGGTGCAACTCCTCCGTGATGTCACCAAAATAGTCCAGCGCCTCCGCGCCGGCCCCGGCCTGCTGCCGGAGCACCGTCAACGCGTCACCGAGACGCTCCGACGCCCCGGAGAAATGCTCATCCGTCAGATCCATGTCACATACCGTACTCATCGCGACGAATTCCGAAAGCCGTTCGGATGACGCTCCCGGATGGTGGGCGTGTCGGGAACCACCGGGTGCGACCACGCGGCGACGAAGGGCAAAGTGGATCTTCCCCGGGACCTCGGGTACCGTGCCCGGGGCCCCTGAGCACTCCGGCGCGGCCCGCGAACACGGACCGAGTGTGAACATGAACACAAAACGCGCGGCCCCGGGTACGGGCCGAGTGTGAACCTGGGCGCGGGCCCGAACGCGGACCCGAACATGGACTTGAACATGGGCCGGGCGGCGATCGAGGACGGGCCCGAGAGGGTGCCTGGCAGGGGCCGAGCACGGACCAGCGTGATATTGGAAGGATGGAGACATATGGAGGCCGGAAATCGCCGGACCCTGCGGTTGCTCGTCACCGGAGGCGGGACCGGTGGTCACACCTACCCCGCGCTGACCACCGTCGCGGCCCTGCGCGACCACGCCGCCGCGCGGGGGCTCGACCTGGACGTGCTCTGGGTCGGTACGGCGGCCGGCCTGGAGGCCCGCGTCGCGGCTGAGCACGGCATCCCGTTCCGCGCCATTACGGCGGGGAAGCTCAGGCGCTCGCCCAACCCGCGAGAGCTGGCGACCAACCTCGCGGACATGTTCCGGATCCCGGTCGGCGTGTTCCAGGCCTTCGGCATCGCCGCCCGCTACCGCCCCGACGTGGTGCTGTCGACCGGCGGGTACGTGTGCGTGCCGCTGGGCGTCGCCTCGCGGGTGCTGGGCCGGCCGCTGGTCATGCACGAGCAGATCACCTCGCTCGGCCTGGCCAACCGCATCCTGTCGCGGTTCGCCCGGCGGATCGCGCTGACCCACCCCTCCTCGATCGAGCACCTGCCCGCGGGCGTGCGCGACCGGGCCGTCGTCACCGGCAACCCGGTCCGCCCCCACCTGCTGCGCGGCAACGTCGACGCGGGGCGGCGCCACTTCGGGCTCTCGTCCGACCTGCCGTTGGTCTACGTGACCGGCGGGGCTCAGGGGAGCCGCCAGATCAACACCATGGTCGAGGCGATCCTGCCCGAGCTGCTCTCCCGCGCGCAGGTGATCCACCAGTGCGGCCCCGGCTGGATCGCCCAGCTCACCCGTACCGCCGCGGGGCTTCCCGTGGGGTTGCGCGACCGCTATCACCCGGTGCCGTACGTCGGCGCCGAGCTGGCCGACGTGCTCGCCGCCGCCGACGTCGTGGTCTCCCGCAGCGGGGCGGGCACGGTCGCCGAGCTGACCGCGGTGGGCAAGCCGTCCGTCCTCATCCCCCTGGTGCCCTCCGCCGCCGACGAGCAGCGCCAGAACGCCCGCTACCTCGCCGAGGCGGGCGCGGCCAGCGCCCTCCTGGAGAACGGCCCCACCGCCGACCGGCTCCTGGCCGAGCTCGACGCCCTCCTGCGGGACCCGCGGGCCCGCGCCGTCATGGCCGGTGCCGCCGGTGCCCTCGGCCGAGTCGACGCCGCCGACAGCCTGGCC
This sequence comes from Streptosporangium sp. NBC_01469, assembly GCF_036227305.1. Taxonomy (NCBI): domain Bacteria; kingdom Bacillati; phylum Actinomycetota; class Actinomycetes; order Streptosporangiales; family Streptosporangiaceae; genus Streptosporangium; species Streptosporangium sp. NBC_01469. The sequence goes on from NZ_CP109465.1 coordinate 6,067,484, forward strand.
CTGGTGCTCCTGGAGGAGGCGAGGATGGAGGACAAGGCCGGCTGATCCCGATGCCCGGTGGGCCGGTGTCGGGTGTCTCGGGGAAAGCCGTCCGGCAGGACGGGACCGTGACTTCCCGGCGGGCGCGGCGCCGACCGCGAGGAGAACCGGTCCGGATCGCGGCGGACCCGAGGTCCGGCGGAGCCGTCGCCACGGTCCGCGGGGCCGCTCCGGTGTCCGCGCGAGGGACGTGTCTCATGGCCGAAGGTTTACCGAACAGGCGGTGCCGGCCCGGCACCTGCCGGGGCGTGGCCTGAGTAATCTGGCGACCGCACGCGGTGAAGTGCGGTGGAGCCGAGAACACCGCACCGCGAGCGTTCGTCCCGGGATTTCCAGGAAATGTCGCGGGTGGGTGACCGTGCGGTCTCACCCGGCCGCATGCTCCCAGGCAGGCGCGTCTTTCATGGGGCTTTCCCGCCACGGGGTTCCACGCAGACCGCCCCTGAGAGACAGGTTGGTTATGGCCCGTCAGGAAAAGCTCTCGCCCGAGGTGATCGGCGAGATGTACAACCAGCTCACCGATTCCTGCGCCGACGCGTTCGGCGGCAACCTGCACGTCGGCTACTGGACGGACGACCACGACGAGGCGCCCGCCGCCCAGGCGACGGACCACCTCACCGACCTGGTGGCCGAGCGCCTGGAGGTCGTTCCCGGGGAGCGTGTCCTGGACGTGGGCTCGGGCACCGGCAGACCCGCCGTGCGCATCGCCGTGGCGCGTGACGTCCACGTCACCGGGGTCACCCTGAGCGAGTACCGGGTGCGGCTGGCCGAGGCCCGCCCCGAGGCGGGCCGGGGGCAGGGACACGCCGACTTCCAGCTCGCCGACGCGATGTGGCTCCCCTTCGACGACGACTCCTTCGACGCCGCGTACGCCATCGAGTCCCTCGCCCACATGGAGAACCCGGCGGCGGCCCTCGGCGAGATCGCCCGGGTGCTGCGTCCCGGCGGGCGGTTCGTGGTGGGGGAGTGGTATCTGCTCGGTCCCCTCGCCGGTGACGACGCCGCGGACGTGGAGCACTTCTCCCGGAGCTTCGACGTCCACTTCCTGCCCACCGTCGACGAGTTCTACGAGGAGATGGACCGCGCCGGATTGAAGATCGAGATATTCCACGACATATGGGCAAATATCAGCCGGTCCTTTCAGCTTGTGGGTGAGATCCTCCCGGCCTCCGCCGTCCGGCTGGGAGGCGAGCTCGCCGAGCAGCTCACCGCGTGCGGGGAGATATACCGGCGCTTCGGGGAGATCCCGCAGATCAGCTACGCCCTGTTCACCGCGGTCCGCCGCTGAGAGCCCCCCCGAGGTTCGGGACGGGCGCCGAGTCGGCGCGAGGTGCACCACCCCGCGGTCCTTCCGGTTCCGCGGCCCGGAACCGTGCCGGGTTTCCCCGGACGTGAGCGTCGACCCACTTTCGAACACGTTCAACTCGCTGCGCTAGGCTCGTCCCACCTACCTAGGGGAAGCCTTATGAAGCTAGTGATACCCGGGGGAACCGGGCAGGTGGGCACGATCCTGAATCGCGCGCTGACCGTCGCGGGCCACGAGGTCGTGGTCCTGACCAGGCGGCCGGTGCGCGACCGTGAGGTCCGCTGGGACGGCGAGACCCTGGGGCCGTGGGCGGAGGAGATCGACGGCAGCGACATCGTGGTCAACCTGGCCGGACGCAGCGTCAGCTGTCGCTACACCGCGGCCAATCTGCGGGCCATGATGGATTCGCGGGTGCGCTCCACCCGGGTTGTGGGTGAGGCGATCGCGGCCGCCGCGCGGCCTCCCCGGGTCTGGTTGCAGATGAGCACCGCCACCGTCTACTCCCACCGCTTCGACGCGCCCAACGACGAGGCGACCGGCGTGCTCGGCGGCACCGAGCCCGGCGTCCCCGGCTACTGGGCCTCCAGCGTTGAGATCGCGAAGGCGTGGGAGCGGGCGCAGGAGCGAGCCGAGACCCCGCACACGCGCAAGGTCGCCCTGCGCTCCGCCATGGTGATGAGTCCCGATCGTGGCGGCGTCCTCGACGTCCTGCTGCGACTGGCGCGGCTCGGCCTCGGCGGCCCGGTCGCGGGCGGCGCGCAGTACGTGTCCTGGATCCACGACCGCGATTTTGTCCGCGCCGTCGAGTTCCTGGCCGGCCGGGACGACCTCGCCGGGCCGGTGAACCTCGCCGCCCCCGACCCCCTGCCGCAGCGTACGTTCATGCGCGTGCTACGCGCCGCGTGGGGTGTTCCGGTGGGTCTGCCCGCGACGAGGTGGATGGCCGAGCTTGGCGCGTTCGCGCTGCGCTCGGACACCGAACTCCTGCTGAAGAGCCGCCGGGTCGTCCCCGGCCGTCTGCTCGAGGCGGGTTTCGCCTTCGACCACGCCCGATGGCCGGAGGCCGCCGGCGACCTCGTGCGGCGCGTGCGCGGCGGGCCCGGCCTCACCGGGTGAGTCTCCGGCTCCCGCCGACCGCCGACCGCCGACCGCCGACCGCCGACCGCCGACCGCCGACCGCCGACCGTCAACGGTCTCGCCGTTTCGCACCCGGCCCGTACGAGCAGGCTCGTCCTCCGCCGCCACGCGACCGGGCCGGCCCGCGCCCTGTGGTCATCGCCGCGGGGTGTCTTGTGACCTCAGCAGCTCGAACACGCTGGAGAAGCTGTCTTGGCCGTGACCGTCGGCCGACCGCTTGTCGAGCAGGGTCTTCAGCGGTTCGTGGACGTCGGTGGCGATACCGTTGGCCCTGCTGAGGTCGATGAGACCGTCGATCCCGGCCCGGTTCAGGTCGACCGTGGAGACCCCTTCCGCGTACGCCGCAGACCCGGCCTCGCGCGCCAGCTCGGGCAGGAACCCGGCCATCCCGTGCAGCCATCGGGCCGCCAGCGGGGCGAACACCTCGGGGGTGGTGCCCACCGAGTCGAGCAGCGCCGCGGCGTGCAGGAATCCGGCGAGGGCCGCGTATCCGGTGCCCAGCAGGGCCAGGTCATGGACCTCCGCGGCCCCGGGGTCCGCACCGAAATAGTGTGCCGGGGCCATCACCTCCAGCTCGCGCCGGTAGGCGGTGAAGGCGTCCTGGGAGCCGCTGTAGAGGAAGAAGCCCTCCGGGGTGGCGACGGTCTGGGGGAGGGCCATCATGGCGCCGTCGAGATAGTCGGCGCCGTGCCCCCCGGCCCAGGAGGCCAGCTCCCGGGCGTGGTCGGGGGTGCTGTTGGCGAGGTTGACCAGGGTACGGCCCCGCAGTGCGGCGGTGGCGGGCCCGAGGGTCTGCCGTACGGCGTCGTGATCGAGCAGCGGGGCGATCACCAGCGGGCCGGCCGCCACCGCCTCGGTGACGGTCGCCGCACGGACGGCGCCCTGTGCGACGAGCGCGTCGGCCTTGCCGGCGGTGCGGTTCCATACGGTGGTCGGGTAACCGGCGTCGAGGAACGCGGTCGCGATCGGCGTGCCCATCCGGCCAAGACCGAGGACCGTCACGGGCGGCTTCGCTCGCTCAGACATTCCGCTCGCCCTTCGTGATCGTCTCGACGACGCTGGCGATGCCGCTGACGCCGTGCCCGATGGCCGCCGTCCGCTTCAGCAGGGTCTCGATCAGGTCCGGCACGTCGGTGCCGATGCCCTGGGCCCTGCTGGTGTGCACGAGGTGCTCCATCGCCGCCGCGTGCACCTCCACGGTGCCGTCGTCGTTCGGGAAGCGGCCGTCCTGGATCTGGCGGGCGTGGTCGGTCATCAACGAGGTGACGAACGGCATGTGCCCCGCCGCCACCGTCGCGAAGACGGTCGGGTCGACGCCCGATGCGCCCACCAGGGCGACGGCGTGGTAGAAGCCCGCCAGCGCGCCCCAGGCCAGGCCGAACAGCGCGGTGTCGTACACCGGGGCCAGTGCCGGGTCGGCGCCGAGGTGTACGGAGTTGCCCAGGCTCGCCAGCACCGCCCGGTGCGTGGCGAAGGCCTCCGGGGAGCCGCTGAAGACGAACAGCGCCTCGGGGCGCCCGACCAGCCGGGTGCCGCTCATGGCGGCGCCGTCGAGGTAGCCGGCGCCGTGTCCGGCCGCCCAGTCGGCTGTCCGGGCGGCTTCCTCCGGGGTTCCGGAGGTCAGGTTCACCAGCACCCGGCCGCGCAGGCTCTCCGCCACCGGCCCGAGCAGGTCGTCCACGGTCGTGTAGTCCGGCAGGCAGACCACGACCAGAGGGCTTGCGGCGACCGCCGCCTCCGCGGTCGCCGCACGGACGGCGCCCTGTGCGACGAGTGCGTCGGCCTTCGCGGCGCTGCGGTTCCACACGGTCGTGGTGTAGCCGGCCGCGAGGAACGCCTGGGCGAGCCGGGCCCCCATCTGCCCCAGGCCGATCACCGACACCGCGGACCGCTCGTGGTTCTCGTTCTTCGACATGCGATGACTCCTTGTTTCCCTAGGCTGCCTTCACCGAGCCGGTTCGTTCGGTATGACTTCACTGTGCCGACCGGCGCTGTCGGAACCCTGTCGAGCCGCTGTCGGTCCTCGGGCGGCCGGTTACCGTACAGCCATGTACTTCTCCGTGCTCGGTCCCCTCACCGCCTGGACGACCGCCGGACACGCGGTCGACGTCCCCGAGGCGAAGGTGCGCGCACTGCTGGCCGCCCTGCTCGTCCACGCGGGACGCGCGGTTTCGGCGGACCGGCTGGTGGACGACCTGTGGGGCGACCGGCTGCCCGGCAACCCGGCCGGCGCGCTGCAGACGAAGGTCTCCCGGCTGCGCCGTGCCCTGGCGCTGGCCGAGCCCGGGGCCGAGACGCTGGTGGAGTCGAGGCCCCCGGGATATCTGCTGCGTGTCGGCTCAGGAGACGTGGACTCCCACCGGTTCGCCGACATGACCGCCGCCGCGTACGACACCGAGGACTCCCGCACCAGGGCGGACCTGTTGACGGAGGCCCTGGCGCTGTGGAAGGGGGAGGCCTTCGCCGACCTGGGCGACATGCCGTTCCTGCGAAGCGCGGCCGGGCGGCTGGAGGAACAGCGGCTGACCGCCTTGGAAGCGCTCGCCGAGACCCGGCTGGAACTGGGCGAACACCACGCGCTGATCGGCGAGCTGGGTGAGCTGGCGGTCCGCCACCCGCTGCGCGAGCGGCTGCGCGCCGTACAACTCCGGGCGCTGTACCAGGCCGGACGGCAGTCGGAGGCGCTGGCCGCCTATACCGGGCTACGGAGACAGCTGGCCGACGAACTGGGCGTGGACCCGGGACCGGAGCTGGCCGCCCTGCACCAGGCGATCCTCGAGCACGACGCGGCGCTGGAGGCGGCCCCGGTCTCCCGGAGACGGACGTCCGCGGACCTGGCGGCCCCGCTCACCGAGCTGGTCGGCAGGAGGGAGGCGGTTCACGCGGTACGTGAACTGCTCACCGCCCACCGGCTGGTGACGCTGACCGGCCCCGGTGGAGTCGGCAAGACCCGGCTGGCGGAGGAGGCGGCCGGTCAGGCGGCCGGCGCCTACCCCGAGGGGGTCCGGATGGTCGGCCTCGCCGGATCCACCGAGGTGGCCGAGCAACTGGGCGCCGCTCTGGGCATACGCGAGGAGGGGACGGCGGGACTGGAGGACGCGCTGCGTTCGAGGCGCTTCCTGCTGCTGCTGGACAACTGCGAGCACGTCATCGACGCGGCGGCCGATGTCGTACGCCGGATCCTGGCCGCCGTACCCGGGTTGAGCGTCCTGGCCACCAGCAGGGAACCCCTCGGTCTGGCCGGAGAGGCGGTGTGGACGGTGCCGCCGCTGCCGCAGGCCGACGCCGAGCGCCTGTTCGCCGTACGCGCCGCGGCCGCCGCGCCCGGATTCGTGGTCACCGAGCACAATGCCGAGGCCGTCGCGACGATCTGCCGCCGCCTCGACCGCATCCCCCTCGCGCTGGAACTGGCCGCCACCCGGGTCCGTGCGCTCGGCGTACACGAACTGTCCGCTCGACTGGACGACAGGTTCCGGCTGCTGGCCGGCGGCCAACGCGGCGTGCCACCGCGCCAGCGGACCCTCCGGGCGGTGATCGACTGGAGCTGGGAGCTGCTCGGCGACGACGAGCGAACGGTCCTGCGCCGTCTGGCGGTCTTCGCCGACGGTTGCACCCTCGAGGCGGCCGAGGTGGTGTGCGGCGGTGACCAGGACGTCCTCGACCCGCTGATCCGGCTGGTGGACCGCTCACTCGTCACCGTGGTCGACGGCCCCCGGTACCGGCTGCCGGAGTCGATAGCGGCGTACGCGCTGGAACGCCTGACGGAGGCGGGCGAGCTCGAAGCCCTCCAATCGCGCCACCACGCCCACTACACCGAACTGGCCGAACAGGCCGCGGCCCAACTCCACGGCCCCGACCAGCAACGCCGGCTGACACTCCTTGATCAGGAAAGCGCCAACCTGCGCGTCGCCCTGGAGCGCGCCGTGCGGCGGAAGGACGCCGCCGGGGCGATGAGCATGGCCCTCGCCTTGACCTGGTACTGGTTCCTGCGCGGCCGTCTGAGCGAGGCCCGGCGGTCGCTGGACGAGACCCTGCGCGTCACCGGCGACGTCCAGGCCGCGCTCCGTACCCAGGCCGTCCTCTGGCACGCCGGGTTCACCCTGCTGGCCGGGGAGGTACGCAACGGTCCGATCCGTCCGTCCGAGGTGTCGGCCGACGGCCAAGCCGGTTGCGCGCGTGCCGAGTGGTTCCTCGGCTACGCCTCGCTCAGCGCGGGTGAGGACCTGGCCCGCAGCGAGACCCTGGTGAACCGCGCCCTGACCGGCTTTCGCGCGGCCGGTGACCGCTGGGGAATCGCCGCGGCCCAGAGCACCCGGGCCACGCAGGCCCTGCTGCGGGGCGACCTCGCCGCGCTGAGCCGCGACGCCGAGGAGGGCCACGCGCTCTTCGAGGAACTCGGCGACCGCTGGGGACAGCTGCAGACCACCTATCCGCTGGCGGCGCTGGCCGCGATCACCGGCGACTACGCGCGCGCCGCGCGACTGCACCAGGTGGGTCTGCAGCTGGCCGAGGAACTGGGCTTCTGGACGGACGCCGCCGACCGGATCACCGGGCTCGGCAGGGTCGCTCTCCTGACCGGTGACTTCCGGCAGGCCACGGAGTTTCACCGGAAGGCGATGGCCCTGGCCGCCGAGCACGGCTACGCGGCGGGCGAGGTCCACGCCGAGATCGGCCTCGCCCTCGGAGCCCGGCGCGCGGGTGACTTCGCCCTCGCCGAGAAGCATCTCCGCAACACCCTCTCCTGGCACCGCGAAGTCGACTTCGGCCCCGGCCCCGCCCTCCTCCTCGCCGAACTCGGCTTCCTCGCCGAACAGCGCGGCGACGCCTCCGAGGCACTCGCCCTGCACCGCCAAAGCCTCGCCGTCGCCCGCGACGGCGGCGACCCCCGGGCCCTCGCCCTCGCCCAGGAGGGCCTGGCCGGCGCGTACGCCCTCGCGGGTCAACCGGTGCGGGCCGCCCGCCTCCTGGGCGCGGCCACCCGGGCCCGCGAGTCCTCCGGAGCCCCGCTGCCGGAGAACGAACGCGGCGACGTGGATCGCATCACCGCCAGGGTTCTGGCGGCTCTGGGCAGGGAGAGGTTCGCCACAGAGTTCTCCGCCGAGTTCGCCACCGGTGTTGACGACGGTTCTGACGTGTGACGGGACCGGCGGCGGGCGCGAGTCGCGGTCACACCTCGCCGTCGTCGAGCTCGCGGTGCAGTTGCCCGCGCTTCCCGCGGGTAATGCCGGTCAGCCATTCTCAGTACGTGAACCGACGCACCGTTTCGTATCGGCTGAAATAAGCCCTGTCTGGTCTGGTGTTGTCGATCAACCGCCTATGAGCAATATGTCGCCCGTGTTCAAGAACACGATTCCAATCGCGGCTGACGACAGCGCGGTTGCGGCGATCACGATCCAGTGGGTGGCCGGCCGGTGAGGCAGCGGAGACTCAGCGACGTGGGTCCGGACCCTCGGTGACGCCCCAGGTCTCCGCGAGCCGGCCGTTGTCGATGCGGAAGATCTCGATGAGCATGGGCCGGACGTCGCTGCCCTGGGCTGCCATCCCCTCGACGGACGAGCGTACGGCGACCTTGTCGCCGTCGATCAGGATGTCGTCGGCGAGAACGCGCATGGCCGGGAACCGGGCGACGACCTGGCGCCAGGCCTCCTTGCCCGCTTCGAACCCGGTGGCACCGAGCGGGTGGTTGAGGAAGCCGGGGGTGAACAGGTCGGCTGCCTGGTCGAACTGCCGGGTGTTGAAGCATTCCTGCATCCGCAGCACCAGGGCGCTGGCTTCCTCGCGTGTGGTCATCGGAGTGACCTCCTCGTGTTCGGTCGGGCCTGGTCATGGTGAGACGGCGCGCTCACATAAACGGGGCAGCGCCCCGCTTATGTGAGGCAGCATACGGGGTGTCGCCCCGGTTAAGGTAGGGGTGAGATGTCCAGCCGAACGCCTGAACGCACTTCAGCCGAGCCGCCGACGGCTCCCGGGAACGACCGGGAGCTACGGGCCGACGCACGCCGCAATCGTGAGCAGGTACTGCGGACCGCGCAGCACCTGTTCGCCTCACAGGGCCTCGGTATCTCGCTCGACGAGATCGCCCGCCGCGCGGGTGTCGGTCCCGGCACCGTCCACCGGCACTTCCCCACCAAGGAAGCGCTGTACCTTGCCGTCTCGATCGACCAGATCAGACAGCTGGTAACGAAGGGAGAGGCACTCACCGGCACCGACGATCCGGCCGCCCTGTTCACGCTGCTGTCGGCGATGATGGCCTCGGGTGCGGAGAACGCAGCGGTGAAGAGCGCACTCACGGCCGCCGAGTTCGACCTGCGAAACGCCGCTCCGGACGCCGCGGCAGACCTCACGCACCAGGTCGCACGCCTGCTCGATCGCGCCCATCGCGCCGGCGTCGTACGCCACGACGTAACAGTCGACGAGGTGATGGCAATCGTCGCCGGCGCCTTCGCCGCGATCCGCCACGCCGACGCGAACACCAGCCGCGAACGCTCCGCACACCTCGCCCAGATCATCCTCGACGGGCTACTGCCCCGGCCCCGATAGCAAGGCCCCGAGACATCCAGCGGACCCTCGCCCCGACCACCGCTCCACCCGTCACCAGGCCAAGGACCTCCACCCCGACGACGTCGCCGACACCAGATCCGCGCTGCCCGACGCCGCCGCGACCGCTGCGGCGGTGTCGTGCCGTTCGTGTGGCGCGACACTGACCAGCACGTCACTCCGCAAAGCGGAGCCGTCCCTCACGGGGTGAGGACGACGCGGCCGTTGGCCGTGTGGTTCTCCAGCCGCTCGTGGGCGGTCGAGGCATCCGCCAGGGGAAGGACCTCGATCGCGGTGTCGGCCAGGCCCGCGGCGACCGCTGTCAGCGCGGCCTCGGCCGCGGGCCGGATGGCGTCGGGGTGGGCCGGCAGGTAGGCGCCGGCGTTGAACCCGGCGACGACGACGTTGCCGTACCAGATCTGGTTGCCGTCGACGCGGTGGGTCCAGTCGCCGCCGGCGTTGCCGACCAGCAGGAGACGGCCGGACGGCGCGAGCAGATCCAGGCTCTGCGCGCGGAGCGTGCCGCCGACGGGGTCGATGATGACGTCGAACCTCTCGCCGCCGAGGGCGTCGGGCAGCTGGGCGGAGTCGACGATGGTGTCGTAGGGCAGCTTGGTGACGGCCGCCGCGCCCATTCTCTCGGCGCGGACCGTGCCGACCACGCGTGAGGCGCCCAGCTGCCGGGCGATGCCGGGGAAGGCGGCGGCGAGCGCGCCCAGCGCGCCGTGGACGAGGACGCTCTCGCCCGCGGACATGGTGATGGCGCGGGTGAGGGCGACGTGGGCCATGATCGCGTTGGGGACGACGGCGACCGCGAGGGCGGGATCGATGTCGTAACCCTGTGTCGACACGACCCACGTCTGGTCGCTGAGGTGCACCGACGCGTATCCGCCCGTCGCGGTGGCGGAGAGCGTCACCACCTTCTCGCCGACGGTGAAGCCGGTGACCCCCTCGCCGAGCGCTCGCACGGTGCCGGCGACCTCGAGGCCGGGAACGTACGGCGGTCGCGGCAGTCCTTCGCGGTCTTTGTACAGCCCCTGCCGGATGTAGACGTCGATGAGCCCGACGGCGGCGTGGGTGACGTCGATCGCGACCTGACCGGGTCCGGGCGTCGGATCCGGCAGGTCGGCGACGGCGAGCACATCCGGTTCGCCGAACCGGGTGACCTGAACGGCCTTCATGGCGATCCCCCTTCAGTAACGCACCCCATGATGCGTTAAGTCGACCGTACCATGGGTGTACGAAATAGCGCATCTTGGGGTGCGTTATGTGTGTGGGGTGCCACACCGCCGCGGAATAGCGCATCGTGAAGCGCGTTATTCTGGCGGGATGCGTCAGAGGGCCCGATCGGCCGAGGACAAGGCGCGTCGCGCCGAGGATCTGCTGGCGGCGGCGGAGGCGGTCGCGCTGGAGCTCGGCGGCGTCCGGTACGTCACCCTGGCCGCGGTCACCGAACGGGCCGGTCTTCACCGCACCGGTGTGCGGCGGTATTACTCCAGCAAGGAGGAGTTGCTCCTGGAGCTGGCCGAGCGGGGATGGGGCCAGTGGCGTGACGCGATCAGGGGTGAGGTCGGTGATCGCACCGGACTCGGGCCGGCGCGGACCGCGGCGGTGGTCAGCGGGACCCTCGTCTCACTGCCGGTGTTCTGCGACCTGCTGACCCACGTCGCGCTGCACCTCGAGGGCGACGTCGACGTCGAACGGGCCCGCCGGTACAAGACCAACGCCACCGCCGCCCACGACGAGATCGCGGCCACGCTGGATCACGCGAGCGGCATGACGCTCGAGCAGATCGGCAGCCTGCTGGCGGTGGCGGTCGTGCTGGCCGCCGGCTTCTGGCAGGTGTCCCATCCGACTCCGACCCTCGCGGCGTTGTACGAGGAGGTGCCGGCCTGGGGCCACGCCGCGCTCGACTTCGCCCCGCGGCTCGACCGCCTGCTCGAGGCGTTCGCGATCGGACTCACCGCGGCGATCACCCCGGCCGGCGCGAGCTAGCGCTCCGGCCACCGGGGTGGACGATCGACGTATCCCAGGGCGCCGGTCCGGAAGGCGGCCGGTCGCGGAGCGTTCGCGCGGTCCAGGGCCACCTCGACGACGACGTTCGTCGCGCTCGCTCACCGTGCCCGGAGAAACGTCAACGTTCGCCGCAGCAGCAGCCCGGCCGCTTCCGGGTCGTAGGACGGCAGCGAGCTGTCGGCGAAATAGTGCTGGTCGCCGGAGTACAGGTACAGCTCGGCGTCGGGAGCCTCCCCGATGAGCGCGTAGGCGGCCTCGGCGTCACCCTCGCCGTGGAACACGGGGTCCTCGTCCATGGAGTGGATCCGCACCGGGACCTCGGCGGGCCACGGCCCGAAGTAGGCGGCCGGGACGCAGGAGGAGACGAGTATGGCGCCGCGGGCGCCCGGCCGCGTCTGGGCCAGCTTCTGCGCGTTCAGCACGCCGAGGGAGAACCCGAGGAAGGTGACGGCGGCCGGCAGGTCCGCCACGGCGCGCGCGCCGCGATCGAGGATCTCCTCGACACCGGCCTGTTCCGAGTACGCCAGGCCGGCCTCCATCGTGTCGAAGGTCCGCCCCTCGTACAGGTCGGGCGTGTGCACGGTATGTCCCTCGGCCCTGAGGTCCTCGGCGAAGCCGATGACGCCCGGGGTGAGGCCCTGGGCGTGATGGAAGACGACCATTTCGGCCACTGTGGCCACCTCCGTGATGTCGGCGCAAAACCGGCGTTTCGGGGAGATCCCGCAGATCAGCTACGCCCTGTTCACCGCGGTCCGCCGCTGAAGTCCCGTGGACCCTCCGGGGCCCGGAAAGACACCGCGATCCCGTCCGGCCACTCCGGCCCGGGCGGGATCGCGTTACTTCGCGATTGGGAACAGCCCGATTCTCATTCTGATTGCTTTGGATGGGATTGTCACCAAGCAAGTGTCCACATCAGTAGCGGGGGCTGCGACGATGTCCGATCCTGACGGCCTGGACCAGGCACGACGAAACCTTCTGGCGGACAGCGGCAGACGGCACTGCCGGCCACGCTCTTCGGCTCACACAAGATCAAAACATCGTCGGTCTGCACCAGCTGGTGCGCGACCGTGAGCTCACGCCGCTCCAGGTCGACGTCCAGCCAGCGCAGTCCGGCCGCTTCTCCTCGCCGCAGGCCGTGCGGCGCCACCAGCCACCACAGCATGACAACCAGTCCTCGGGCACGTGCGTAGGACCCGGCCTAGGGACGGAGATCAACCGATATGGTGACCCGCCTCGCACACGGTCACTGAACGTCGGCATCCTCGCGATAGCCCCTGGCCTGCACCTCGAACAGCTGGGAGTACCCTCCGCCTGCGGCCATGAGGTCGTCGTGCGTTCCCCGCTCGACGATCCGGCCGTCGCCGAGTACGACGATCAGGTCCGCGTCGCGGACAGAGCCGAGCCGGTGCGACACGAGCAGGCTGGTGCGCCCCATGCGATGCTTGCGCAACCGCCGGTGCATCTCGTACTCGGCCTGCGCGTCCAGGCCCGAGCTGGGCTCATCGAGGATGAGCAGGTCGCGCTGCTCGCGCACCATCGTGCGGGCCAGGGCCAGACGCTGCCACTGGCCTCCGGAGAGCAGCACCCCGGTCTGGGCGTCATCCTCCTCCTCGTCCCCGAAGAAGATCCGGCTCAGTAGCGTGTCGTAACCTCGGGGCAGCGCCTCGACGATTTCGTGGACATCCGCCATCCCGGCGGCGGTCTGGATCCTGACGCGGTCGGACAGAGCCTCGATCTCCCCCACCCCGATGTTCTCCGCCGCGGTCAGGTCGTAGCTCATGTAGTCCTGGAAGAGCACGCCCATCCTGGCGCGCAGCTCGGCAGGCGGTACGGCGCGCAGGTCCACGCCGTCCCAGAGGATCGCCCCCCGGGACGGATCATAGAACCGGCAGAGCAGCTTGATCAAAGTGCTCTTGCCGGCCCCGTTGAGCCCCACCAGTGCGACCGACGCGCCGTACGGGATCGTCAGGTCGACTCCCCTCAGCACCCATGGATGGCTCTCGTCGTATCGGAACCACACATCGCGCAGCTCGATGCCCCGCCGCAGCGCAGGCAGCGTGGCGGACGGTCCCTCCGTGGAGCGACGCGGCGGCGGCAGGTCGTCGGGCAGCGATGTCACCTGCTCGTGGTGACCGAACAGGGACAGCGCCTGACGGGCGTTGGCCGCGTTCTCCACCAGCGCGATCAGCGCACCCTGCGTTCCGGCCACGGCGGCGGCGAACGCGGTCACGTCGCCGAGGGTCAACCGGCCGTCCGCCGCGGCGTACACCGCCCAGATCAACCCCACGCCGCTGACCGCGGCGGAGAGCACCGCGAGCAGCGATTGGGTGAGCGCCTCCTGCCGGTCCAGCCGCCGTTCACCGGCCTGGACGGTGGACAGCTCCCCGAACATCCGGTCCTTGAGGAAGCCGCCCAGCCCGAAGAGCCGGACCTCTTTCGCGGCCTGCACATCGGTGATCAGGGAAGAGTAGAAGATTTGCCGCCGGATCGACGTGGACTGCCCGGCGATCATTATCATCCGTCGCTTCTCCAGCGACAGCCGGGCGATCAGGGCCGGAATCGCCGCCAGCGCCACCAGTCCCGCCATGAGCGGGCTCAGCACGGCCAGGGCGGCCAAGAGGCTGACCAGCATGATGGCATTGCGCCCGATATCGAACAGACCCGAGGTGATGGGCGCCAACGTGCTTCCCGAAGCCTGGGTGGCCAGGCGCAGCCCGTCCAGGAACGCCGGATTCTCGAACCTTGACAGGCCCTGGAATCCGTTCACCGCCGTGTACAGGCGGTCCTGCATCAGACGATCCAGCCTACGCTCCGACTCAGCCCGCAGGTACGCGGTGAGCTGCGGCAGCACCCCGGAGACCAGCCCGATGGCGGTGAGGCCGCTGACCGGCAGCAGTACGAGATCGGGGCGACCGGCCGCCAGCCCGTCGATGAGAAGCTTCGTCATCCACACGGTCCCCGCGGGCAGCAGGCCGCCGACGACGGTGACCGCCAGCTGGGACGCCGCCAGACCGGGGCCGGCCCGCCAGCACAGTGACGCCACCGTGCCGACATCTCGCAGCCGCAGCCGACCTCCACCTGGCTTCGCGGCCAAGGCCGGAGATGTCGTCACCTCGCCGACGTCATCTCGGCGAGGGCCGAGAGCTCCGTCTGCGCCTCCACGATCGTGCCGTCCGGGCCGACGCGCAGGAATGTCGGGAAGGCTTCGACGCCGATCGCCTTCACCAGACTGTCGGCGCGTTCGGCCGTGATGACGCTCGCCACGCCGCCGACCGCCTTGAGGAGGTCGTCGATCTTCGGACCGTCACCGGAGACGACCGCCATGGCGGTGTGGGTGCGGGCCGCGACGGCGAACTGTGGCGCGTGCTCGTGGCACGCATCGCAGTTGACGTCGAAGAACGCCACGAGCTGCGGCCGGTCGACACCATCCGTGTCGGTCTGGGGCAGGGTGCGCCCGACCAGGGCTCCCGGGTTGTAAGGAGCGAATCGCGGCTGTCCGGCGAGGCGTGCCAACTCGGCGGAGTGCTCGCGAAGGCGGCGCAGTACCGCGAAGGTGAGCAGCAGGTCGAAGGCGCAGAGCACGCCGACCAGCACGACGGCGGTGATCAGGAAAGTCATCGGACAACCTCGTTCAAGGACATCGGGCTTAGGGACATCAGGCCGGCACGCCTCGCACGTCAGCGCGGCGAGACGGAAGTGGTGAACAGGCCCACCAGGTCATCGAGGCGCACCACGATCAGGGCGCCCACGGCGGCGGTGGCCAACGCGAGGGCGACACCGGCCGGGTGCGCCGCGGATCCGGCGTCGCCGGCACCGGCCGCGAACCCGATACAGCCGACCGCCACCAGAACAAGATTGCGCACCACGTGTGTCCGGCCCAGCGGGGTGACGGAAGCGCCGAAGCACCGGCACGGCGTGTGCCGTCCCCGTCGCAGGGCGGCCGAGATACCAGCGGTCAGGACGATGAGCAACGCCGTCGCAGCCGCGAAGCCCAAAAGCAGGGTGTACGGCAGCACGAGTGCGAGGATCACCACGGCCTCCGCCCCCAGCACGGCGTACGCCGCCGCCACGGACCTCGCGCGCGGGAACATCCCGAGGGCCACGATCGAGGCCACGAACTCGTCGAGCGCCGCCCGCCCGCGAACCTTGCCCACCAGCGCGATCACGAAGACGCCGGCCAGCAACGCCTGGCATGCGATCATCAGGTAGAGCATCTTCACCGTCTCATGGGTCGTACTGTCCGGCGTGTTTCGCGGATCCCCGTGTGGTGAGGACCCGCGAAACACGCTCGGAGCCCGGACTACGGGGTCGGCCCGGTCAGCAGCGTCCGTGCTTCTCGCAGCCCGACACGCAGCCGGTCGTACCGCCGACGACGTGGCAGAGCTTGGCGTATCTGGTCGTCCCCTGGCAGTAGCAGGTCAGCCAGTAGGAGGAGTCGGCCTTCGCGGTCGCCTTCGGTACCAGCTTCTCAAGGAGGTGGTCGCCGAGCTTTCCCAGAACGTTCATGTTGGTTCAGTCCTTCATCGAGCGATGCGGGCAGCCGAAACATTATTTTGGGGACATACAGCCGCCGATACAGCCGCGCTACAACCGGGCGGTGAGCAGCATCTCCAGCACCGGATCGCGCCGCATTCCGGGCATCGCGAAGAGGTCCTCGGCCCTGCGGGCATCCTCCGCCGCCGCATGCGAGTCGCCCAGCGCGGCACGCGCCCTGGCGAACTGGCGAGCGGCGGCGGCCTGGCCGTAGGTGTCACCGACCTGAGCGGTCAGCTCCAGCGTCCGGGCCAGGTCGGCCACAGCCGCGGCGGGATCACCGTGCCGTAGCCAGATCTCGGACCTGCTGAGCAGCACTTCCCACTCGTCCTCCCGGTTGCCGGTCTCCCGGCAGCGGCTCAGCGCGACCTCGAACGTGGCCAGTGCCTCGCCGCGACGATCGAGCAGGCAGTAGGCACGTCCGAGCGCGGCCAGGGTGATGCTCTCCCCGAACAGGTCACGGTCCGCCCGTCGGACGGACAGGCACCGTTCGAAGCAATCGGCTGCCTCTGGCAAGCGGCCGAGCTGGAGCAGGACTTCGCCCAGGTTGTGCCTGACCATGCCGGCCCGGTTCGATCCATGTGCCTCGATCAGCCGCAGCCCCGCGGTGATGTGGTCGAGGGCGTCATCGAGATCACCGGTGCGCATGCTCAGCCAGCCAAGGTTGTGCAACGCCAGCCCTTCGGCCTCCTGGTCGCCCAGGTCGCGCCGGAGTTCGAGGGCGCGGTGCAGGCAGTCGCGAGCGGCGTCGATCCGGCCGGTGCGCCATTCCACCACCCCCAGCGTCGTCAGTGTGAACGCCTCACCGGTCCTGTCACCAAGCCGCCGCGCCACCTTGATGGCGAGCCGGGCCATGGTCTCAAGCTCCCGCCAATGACCGCGGTTTGTCGCCCGAGCTTTGACCAGCGGCATCAGATCGGTGACGAAGCGAGCGACCTCGGGTTCCCCCGTCGCAGCCTGGGTGACGGCCGCGACCAGGCACGGCACCTCGATTTCGAACCACCGCACCGCCTCCGTGGTGCTCCAGAAGGCCACGCCTGTGTCCCGTCCGTCCGGCAGGCCCCCTTTTGGCCGCAAGTGCGGTTCCATCAGGTCTCTCACCTGCCGGCACAGCTCGAGGTACCAGTCCAGCGCGCGCCGGACGGCCCGTACCCGATCAGCCTGCGGATCCTCGGCCACGGCCAGCTCGGAGGCGAACAGCCTGAGGAGGTCGTGCATGCGAAATCGCCCGTCGCCGACCGGCTCCAGCAGGCGAACCTCCGTCAGCTCGTCGAGCGCCGCCTCGGCCACCTTCAGCTCGACGTCGAGCAGCGCGGCGGCGAGCTCAAGGCTGACCTCCGGCACATCGAGCACTCCGAACAGCCGGAAGGCGCGCGCCGCCGCGCTCACGCTGCTCCTCAGCGTTTCGTAGCTGACCTCAAAGCAGGATCGGATGGCCAGGTCAGCGGCCTGCAACTCGTCCAGGCGATGCTGTCGGCTCAGCAGCCGCTCGCCGAACCGCTCGAGCGACCAATCGGGGCGGGCGGCCAGACGGGCGCCGGCGATGCGCAACGCGAGTGGGTGATAACCGCACCGGCGGGTGATGCCGGCCGCCGCCTCGGCCTCGGCGGTCACTCGCGACTGACCCGCCAGTTGCGCGAGCATCCGCACGGAGTCCGCCTCGTCGAGCACCTCGACGGCGACCTGCACGGCCTCCATGGTGGTCAGCGCCGCCCGGCTGGTGACCAGCGCCGCGCAGCCGCCGCTCGCCGGCACCAACGGCGCGACCTGGGCGGCGTCGACGGCGTTGTCGAGAACGATCAGGACTCGCCGGTCGGCCAGCAGAGACTGGTAATGAGTGGCCGCTTCCGCCGGCGCCGCGGGGATGTCGCCGTGCGGCACTCCCAGGGCCCGTAGGAAGCGGCCGAGCACCTCGGCGGCCTGCAATGGCGGCAGGCCTGGACTCGATCCCTGCAGGTCGACGTAGAGCTGGCCGTCGGTGTAGCGATCGGCCATGGCGTACGCCGCCCGCAGCGCCAGCGTCGACTTGCCGACCCCGCCGGGGCCGTGCAGCGCCAGGACCGGCGGTTCGGCACCCGCCTCCGGATGACCACGCAGCACTGTGAGCATCCGGGTGAGTTCGGTCGACCGGCCGACGAACACCGTCGGCTCCCGTGGCAGTTGACGTGGCCGGAGGCGCCCGTCCGAGGCTCCCTCGATCACGGTGTTCCCGCCGGTCGGTGGCCTGTCCGGCGACATCAGATCCGCGTCCCGGTGCAGGACCGCCTGTTGTAGCCGCCGCAGGTCCGGTCCGGGGTCGAGCCCGAGTTCCTCGGCCAGGACCCGGCGAGCCATCCCGAATACGTCCAGCGCGCCGACCACGTCGCCGCACCGGTATAACGCCACCATCAGCTGGCCGTACAGCCGCTCCCGCAGCGGATGCTGCCCGATCAGCTCGCGCAGCCGCCTGACCGCCTTCGTGTGCCCGCCCAGCATGAGCTGGATCTCCGTGTGCTCCTCCACCGCGCTGAGATACTGGTCGGTGAGACGGGCGACCACCTCCCGCAGGGCCGGCCCCAGCGGCACGTCCTCGGCGGCCGTCCCTCGCCACAGTGCGAGAGCTCGGGTGTACGCGTCCTGTGCGGTGCCGAGGTCCCGGCGGGCCAGCGCCTGGCGACCGTACGCGAACAGCGCCTCGAACTGGGAGAGATCGAACTCGGTCGGTTCGACCCGCAGCAGGTAGCCGGCCTCCGTGGTGACCAGCCGCTCGTCGGCCGGATCATCGGCGGAGGGCATCAGCCTGCGCAGCTGCATGAGGTAGGTGCGCAGGTTCGCCACCGCCGAGCGGGGCGGTCGTTCGTCCCACACCTCGGCCACCAGTGAACGGACCGGGACGACGTGCCCGGCACGTGCGAGCAGCATGGCGAGGACGGTGCGTTGTTTCGGTGCCGTGATCTGTACGGGTGAGCCGTCGACCTCGATCCGCATCGGCCCAAGGAGGCAAAACCTCAAGGTCATCCCTTCCTCGCCGGCCCTGGCGCCGGCTACCAGAATGCGGGTCAGTGCTCCGGCCTTCAGGCCGGGGGTGAAGGCCCGCGCGGGAAGGCCCTCTGAGGGCCTGAGCGTGCCCTAAGCCGGGCGGTTTTGCCGCTCGATGCACCGGCGCAGGACGCTGATCGGTACGCCGCCCACCGACCCGGCGAAGTATGAGCCCGACCACAGCCTGTTCGCCCGGTAACAGTGACGGGCCGGCTCGGGAAACTCGGTGCGCATCCTGCGTGAGGATACGCCCTTCAACGAGTTGACGAGTTTGGACAGGGCGATCTTGGGCGGGAAGTTCACCAGTAGGTGGACGTGATTGTTCTCGCCGTTGAACTCGGCAAGCTCGGTCTCGAAGTCGGCGCACACGTCCCGCATGATCTCCTCCATCCTGCTCAGGTGGGGGTCGGTGAACACCCGGTGCCGAAACCTGGTCACGAAGACCAAATGCGCATGCAGGGCAAAAACGCAGTGCCTGCCGGTCCTGATGTCTTCGTGTTCGGCCATAAACCAACGATAGAATTAACGGGTGCGGCTTCGTTACAACTACCGGGTGTATCCCGACGGCGACCAGCGTGCCGCGCTGGCACGGGCGTTCGGGTGCGCCCGCGTGGTGTTCAACGACGGGCTGCGTATGCGGGCCGATGCCCGCGCGGCGAATTTGCCATACATCTCGGACGGGGATCTGTCCAAGCGGATCATCACTCAGGCCAAGCAGACCCCGCAGCGGGCGTGGCTGGGCGAAGTCTCAGCCGTGATCCTTCAGCAGGCGCTCGCCGATCTGAACACCGCCTACCGCACCTTCTTCGCTTCCCTGGCAGGCAAGCGCAAGGGCCGCAAAGTCGGCCCGCCCTGGTTTCGGTCGCGCAAGGACTCCCGCCAAGCGATCCGGTTCACCAAGAACGCCCGGTTCACGGTCACCGAGTCGGGCCGCCTGCGGTTGCCGAAGATCGGGGATGTGCCGGTTCGCTGGTCGCGGTCGCTGCCGTCGGACCCATCCTCGGTGACGGTGATCAAGGACTCGGCGGGCCGGTACTTCGCGTCGTTCGTGGTCGAGACCTCCGACGAGCCGTTGCCCGAGACGAGCCCCGAGATTGGTATCGATCTGGGTCTGACGCACTTCGCGGTGATGTCGGACGGCGAGAAGGTGGACAACCCGCGCATCCTGCGGCGCGCGGCCAAGAAACTCCGCAGGGCGCAGAAGGCGCTGAGCCGCACGCAGAAGGGCTCGGCGAACCGGGGCAAGGCCAAGCTCAAGGTTGCCAAGGCGTACGCCAAGGTGACCGACACACGCCGAGACTGGGCACACAAGCTCTCCACCACGTTGATCCGCGACAACCAAGCGGTGTACGTGGAAGACCTTGCGGTGTCGGCTCTGGCGCGCACCAAGCTGGCCAAGAGCGTGCACGACGCGGGCTGGTCACAGTTCGTCGCCATGCTGGAGTACAAGGCCGTCAGGTACGGCCGCCACTTCGCCAAGATCAACCGCTGGTTCCCGTCGTCGAAGCTGTGCTCGGCGTGCGGCACCATCGCCACCTCGATGCCGCTCGACATCCGGTCGTGGACGTGCGGATGTGGTGCCACCCACGACCGGGACGTCAACGCCGCGATCAACATCCTCGCCGCCGGGCAGACGGAGAGGCTAAACGACTGTGGAGCGCAGGTAAGACCGGGACGTGTTCCGGCACCGCGCGAAGAAGCAGTAACCCACCCGCAGCCGCACGCGCGGCAGACGGGAATCTCCGTCCTTTAGGGCGGAGTGGATGTCAAAGGGCCGACCCGCCCAACCGGCGCAGTGCGACGCCGAGCACCTGGTCCGCGGGAAAGAACCCTCGCTGTCGGGAGTCGACACTGTCCGCCGGGTTGTCACCGAGGACCACCACCGCCCCGGAAGGCACCAGAGCCATGGCGGCACCGGCCGTGATCCCCGCCGGCACCGGATCACCGGGCAACGCGGCGACCCGCTTGATGTTCCAGCGTCGGCCGTCCGGACCGGACGGCCCGGGCATGTACCGACCGGAAGGATCCAGCGGAGGCTCGAGCACGACGACATTGCCCCGGCTCACCTGATCGAGCCGTCGCCGCCGCACCAGGACGCGGTCGCCGTCGGTCAGCGTCGGCGTCATGCTCGTTCCGTCAACGATGATCACCATATAGCTTCGGCGAGCCCAGGAAGCGCCCGCGGCCAAAAGGAGAACACCGAAGAGTAGCCCACCGATGATCAACGTCGCCGTACCTTTCCGATGCCGGTCCAAGGAAGGGCCGATCTGTTCCGGGGTAACGGTCTCCGCCGGCCGTGGGGCCTGTCAACCCGCGGCTCCCGCGCGGGAAAAAAGAGGGATTCCTTCCTGCTCGACCAGACCTCGGCATCGCGTTCGGTCGCGAAGGTCTCCGGAGCCCCGCGCTCCACGTCATCAGGCCCGGTATGGCGAGCCTGGAAACGACCGGACGGCAGCTCGTCCTGAGAGGCGCGTGGTCAGGTAACGGCCGCACGCCCCGACGATCCGGTCCGGCGAGCGGAAGGCGTTACGTGCCAGCCCGACCACGCCCGGCCTGTCGGGCGTCGCGTGCGCGCGCAGCAGAGCGGGGAAACCTCGCCTGCGCGGAAACCACTTGATCAACAACTCCTGCCGGCATCAACCCCGAATCCCGGCCGGATGGTCCCAGAACCTCGTACTCGCGAATACGACGTCCGGGTGATGACGGCGCCGTATCGGCAGGAGAGCGTGTGACGTATCGACGAACGCCCGACGAAAGGAACGTCTCATGCGTTCACGTAGACACCGTCTCCTGTTGATCACATCAGCGATGATTGGAGTTGGCCCGGTTTGGTGGACACCTGACCTCTGGGGAACCCTGGTTCCCGAAAGAAGGAGTTCACTGTGCCGAACAACTATCCGCCGGAGTTTCGCCGGCAGATGGTGGAGCTGGTGCGCGCGGGACGGTCGCCGGAGGAACTCGCCAAGGAGTTCGAGCCCTCCGCGCAGTCGATCCGTACCTGGGTGCGCCAGGTCGACCTCGATGATGGCCGCCGCCAAGACGGCCTGACCAGCGCTGAGAAGGACGAGCTGGTCCGGCTGCGCCGTGAGAACAAGATCCTCCGCGAGGAGAAGGAGATCTTGCGTAAGGCCGCGGTTTTCTTCGCGCGGGAGACGGATCGGCCGAGATGAAGTACCGGCTGATCGATGCGGAGAAAGACCACCACGATGTCTCCCTGCTGGCCCGGGTGCTGGGTGTGTCGCGCCAGGGCTACTACGCCTGGGCCAAGCGCGGCCCGTCCACTCGCGCCTGTCGTGATGCCGAGCTGACTGAGAAGATCCACCGGCACCATACGGCCTCTGATGAGGTGTATGGGGCGCCGCGCATCCACGCCGACCTGCGTGAGATCGACGGGGAGAAGGTGGGCCGCAAGCGAGTGGCCCGGCTGATGCGTGCGGCCGGGCTGGCCGGTGTCTCCCGGCGTAAGGGCTGCCGCACGACGATCGCGGATCGGCGGGCTGCAGCCGCGTCGGACCTGGTGAAGCGGAAGTTCGAAGCGGACGAGCCGAACCGGATCTGGACGGCCGACATCACGTATGTGCCGACCTGGCAGGGTTTCGTTTATCTCGCTGTGGTCTTGGACGTGTTCTCCAGGCGGATCGTCGGCTGGGCGATGGCCGACCATATGCGGACTGAGCTGGTGACCGACGCGCTGGCGATGGCGATCCATCAGCGCCGCCCCAGCGCCGGGGTGATCCATCACAGCGACAAGGGCAGCCAGTACACCTCGATCGCCTTCGGCCAGCGATGCGAGCAGGCAGGAGTTCGCCCCTCGACGGGTAGGACCGGGACGTGCTTCGACAATGCGATCACGGAGAGTTTCTTCGCCTCGCTGGAGTGTGAGCTGATCGACCGGCGGACCTTCCGTACCAGGTCAGAAGCCGAACGGGCCGTGTTCGCCTACATCGAGGGCTTCTACAACCCACGCCGCCGCCACTCCGCGAACGGCCAGCTCAGCCCCACCGAGTACGAACGCCGACACGCCCTTAAGAGCATTCAAGAAGACGGCTATGCTGCCGCGTAGCCGAAAGCCCTGACGTGTCTACTGAACCGGGGCAACTCCACCCGGCACCCTGGAGTTTCCAGAGCCAGACGAAGGCTCGGGCAACTACCAAGAGTAAGTATAGAGTGACCCATAGGGATGGACGACGGCTCCGGCGAGGAGGATTCTGATGCATTTGCACAGCTCAGGTGGGTGACTGACAGCTGGTGGGCACGTGACCTCGCTACGAAGCCAGCGACTGTCCGTGCGGGAATTCATGGTCATCCGACCTGGTTAATAGATTTATGATCATAGGTGTTGCTCTATCGGCGCCGGCGGACGCGGGGAATGCCGTTGACGCCGTCGTGGACCAGGCGCGTGCGGCGGAGTCGGCGGGAATCGACTCGGTCTGGCTCGGACAGCGATTCGACTACGACTCCGTCGCACTGGCCGGGATCGTTGGCAGGGAGGTCCCGGGGCTGAACGTGGGGACATCCGCGGTGCCCATCTTCGGACGCCACCCGCTGCTGGTCGGCGCCCAGGCGCAGACGACGTAGGCGGCCACGCACGGCCGGTACACCCTCGGGTTGGGACTTGGCGCCAAGGCATTCGTCGAGCCGGTGTTCGGCATCCCGCACGAGCGGCCGATCGCCCGGCTGCGGGACTTCCTCTCCGCGTTGCGAACTCTGCTGGCCGAGGGGACGGTCGACTTCCACGGCGAGACGCTCACGGCGGTGAGCCCGATGCCCACCGGGCTCGCGGGCGCTACCCCGGCCGTGCCGGTCCTGGTGGCGGCCATGGGACCGCAGGCGCTGCGCCTCACGGGTGAGCTGGCCGATGGGACGCTGCCGTTCCTGGCCGGCCCGAAGGCGCTCGCGGAGCACATGGTGCCCCGGCTGCTGTCGGCGGCCGAAGCGGCGGGACGGCCCGCTCCGCGCGTCGTCGCGCTCGTCGCCGGGGTCGTCACCGACGACGTGGAGGCCGCGCGGGAGGAGGCGGTCCGTCAGACCGCCTTCTACGACCGGGTCCCCTCCTACCAGAAGGCGATCGAACTGTCGGGGGCGTCGCGCGCCGCCGACCTCGTCGAGATCGGCGACGAGGAGGTGATCGCCGCAGCGGTGCGCCGCTACTTCGACGCGGGCGCGACCGAGGTGGTGTTCACCCAGACCAGCCTGGCCGGGCCGCGGGACCACGAGCGCACCTGGCGGTTGCTCGGTGAGCTGGCCGGAAAGAAGCCGGCGTGAAGACAGTGGTGATCACCGGCGGCACCGACGGGATCGGCCGGGCGCCGGCCTCCGAGCTGCTCGGTGAGGGAGCGACCGTCCTCTTCATGGGCCGGAATCCGGCCAAGGGCCGGGAGTTCCTCACTGCGGCGGACAAGGCGGGCGCCGCCGGCCGGGCCCGGTTCGTCACGGCCGACCTCAGCCTGCTCGCCGAGAGCGGCAGGGCCGTCGCGGAGATCCGCGCGGAGTTCCCCGTCGTCGACGCGCTGGTGCTGTGCGCCCGGCACTATCGGTCCCGGCGGACCGTGACGTCAGAGGGGCTGGAGGAGAACTTCGCGCTGTTCTACCTGGGCCGGCGCCTGTTCGGCCAAGGGCCGGCCGATGCGCCGGCGGCGGCTCAGGCGCCGGTCGTGGTGAACGTCGCCGGGCCGGGGGCGCCGCTGGACACTGTGCGCTGGGAGGACCTGGAATTGCGGCACGGCTACGTCTCCCCGGCCCTCCACGCCGGGGGAACTCTTTTCATGTCCTTCTCGTATTGAGAATTTCTCATAATGAGGATAACTTGTGCCCGGGAAACCGGGAGGTAAAGATGACGCAAGCACGCCGGGCGCTCGCCGCTCAGACCGTGGAGATCCTGGAGCGCGGCTGGTACGACCACCCCACGGAGGGGCGGGTGTCCATCGCGGGAGAGCTCGCCGAGGCCGTCGCGGGCACGCGGTCGTGGGGGCCCGACGAGCCGGCCGGCCCGCTCGCCGCGTCTCCGGCCG
Organism: Streptosporangium sp. NBC_01469; assembly: GCF_036227305.1. Taxonomy (NCBI): domain Bacteria; kingdom Bacillati; phylum Actinomycetota; class Actinomycetes; order Streptosporangiales; family Streptosporangiaceae; genus Streptosporangium; species Streptosporangium sp. NBC_01469. Next base: position 6,092,081 of record NZ_CP109465.1, read on the forward strand.
TCGCGACCTCGGTGGAGGTCGTCAACGAGACCTCCCTGTCGGCCGCCCGCCGCCTGGTCGAGGACGGCAGGGGTGACAGGGCCGGTGAAGACGGCGGTGACCGCGGGGGTGGCGGAGCGGCCGGGGCCGTCGGCTGCCTGAACTTCGCCTCGGCGAAGAATCCCGGGGGCGGTTTCCTGAGGGGAACCCAGGCGCAGGAGGAGAGCCTGGCGTACGCGTCGGGGCTCTATCGCTGCCTGGTCGAGGTGCCGGATTTCTATGCCTCCCACCGGAGGCGGGGTGACCCGCTCTACAGCGATCGCGCGATCTTCTCGCCCGCGGTCCCGGTGTTCAGGGACGACCGGGGTGGCCTGCTCGCCCGTCCGTACCCCGTCTCGTTCCTGACCGTGGCCGCGCCGAACGCGGGTGCCATGGACGAGAGCGACGAGCGGCGCGCCCGCCTGCCGGAGGTGCTGTTCGAGCGCTCGGGGCGGGTTCTGAGCCTCTTCGCCGCCTTGGGGCTGCGCGGGCTCGTGCTGGGCGCGTGGGGGTGCGGGGTGTTCCGCAACTCGCCCGCGCTCGTGGCGGCCTGCTTCGCCACGCACCTCGGTCCCTCGGGAGCCTTCCGCGGGCGCTTCGAACGGGTGGTCTTCGCCGTGCTCGACGACGCCCCCGGAACACCCACCCACGACGCGTTCGCGCGGGCGCTCACCGGCGAGCCCGGATCCGGTTAGGGCACCGGGTCCGGCGCCTTGGACGCCGGACCCGGTGCCACCCCCCCCGGGATGGTCTGGTCAGGTCAGGTTCGGATGGGTGCGAGGAACGCCCGGGGCCGATGGTGCCCCTCCCGGCGCCCGTGTCACGGAGGGGCGGGGCCACGGGGGTTCAGTACGCGACGCCGACCACCTGCCCCACCGTCGCGGGGTTGTCCAGCAGGGCGAGGATCGCGTGGGCCAGGTCGGAGCGGGCGATCGTGCGCCCGCGGGGGACGTTGCCGCCGATGGCCAGCCGGTATCTCCCGGTGAGGGGCCTGTCCAGCAGGCGGGGCGGTCGCATGACCGTCCAGTCGGTGCTGCTGCCGCAGATGATCTTCTCCATCGCCCTCAGATCGGTGTAGACGTCACGTAGTGCCCTTTGCACCAGCGGGGTCACGATCCTGCGGTCGAGGAAGGAGTCGCCCTGCGGCGACGGGCCGACCGGGGCCGCGCTCACCGCGACGAAGCGGCGCACCCCGCAGACCTCCATGACGGACAGGACACTCCGCGTCGCCGGCGCGACGACGCCGTCCCGGGCGAGTTTCCTGCTGCGCGGGCCGATGCCCGAGATCACGACGTCCCGTCCCTCCATCGCGGAGCGTAACGACTCGGGGTCGGCCAGGTCGGCGGTCACCACCCGCACGTCGGCGAGGCCCTGCGGCAGCCGCGCGGAATCGCGCACCACCGCCGTCACCTCGTGCCCCGCTTCCAGCGCCTGCCGCACGACCTCCCGCCCCGTGCCGCCCGTCGCTCCGCAGACGGTCAGCTTCATGGCGTCTCTCCCGCCTGTAAGTTGGTGAATGCTTACTAACTACTATAGTGAGTATTCACCCACCATTCGTCAACCCCGAGGAGCGCCCAGTATGAAGCCGACGCGGGTCCGGATCCTGGACGCCGCCGACGAGTTGATGCGGACCATCGGCCTGGCCCATACCACCACCAAGGCGATCGCCCGCGCGGCGGGATGTTCGGAGGCCGCGCTCTACAAGCACTTCGAGAGCAAGTCGGAGCTGTTCGTGTTCGTCCTCAAGGAGCGGATGCCCCGGTTTGCCCCCCTCCTCGTCGAGCTGGAGACCGGGGGGCCGAGAGACGAGGACGACATCGAGGAGACCCTGGTCGAGATCGCCCGGCAGACCGCGACGTTCTACGCGTCGAGTTTCCCGATCGGCGCCTCCCTGTTCTCCGATCCGGTGCTGCTGCGGCGGCACGGTGAGGAGCTGGCCAGGCTCGACCTGGGCCCGCACAAGCCGCTCGACGCGCTCACCGCCTACCTGGGCCGGCAACGCGCCGCCGGGCGGGTCCGCGCCGACGCCGACCCCGCAGCGGCGGCTGTCCTGTTCCTCGGGGCGTGCTTCCATCGCGCCTTCATGAGATCCTTCGCCGGGGATCAGCCGCTCTTTGGCCCGGCCGCCCAGCCGCTCGACGAGTTCGCCGCCGCTCTGACCAGGACACTCCTGGAGGGCGTCCGGGATCCCGGGCCACCCGCCCAGCCGGCCCGTGTACGTGACGACGGGTAGCCGGTCGTCACGTACACGGGTGCTCGGCTCAGGAAGCGCCTCGCCGCGTGCCCGGCGTGCCGCGGCGTGATCGGGCGCCCGGGCCGCGCCGGTGTCACGGCGAGACCGGACGGCTCACCTCCGGCGATACGCCGCCAGCCGGTCGGCGAGTTCCCCGGGACGGCTGAGAGCGACGTTGTGGCCCCCGCCGATCTCCTCGGGGACCATGCCCAGGCGTTCCCTGACGAGGCGGCGCATGAACTCGGCGGGGAGATAGCGGTCGTCGCGGCACAGGAGGAACGCCGTCGGCACGGACGGCCAGGCGGCGAGCGGCCACGGGTCGGTGAAGGGGGTGGACGACTGGTCGCGGCCCCTCCTCACGGCCTCGGCGGCCAGCTCGGGCGGGACGTCGTGAAAGAACAGGGCGGTGTCGTCGTCCGGTGCCCGGCCGTCGTGCTCGTCCCGCTCCCGCCTCGCCCGCTCCCAGCCGGTGTTGGCCCACCAGTCACCCGGAGGCTCACCCGGTGCCGGGATCATGGCCGTCACCAGCACGAGGAGTTCGACCGGCACCCGCCGGCACACCAGTGGCGCGGTGAACCCGCCGAAGGAGTGGGCGACCACGACGAGGCCGGTACGGTCGCCGACGGCGTCGACCACCGCGTCGGCGTACTCGGAGAGCCCGGCCGAGTCGTCGTCGCAGGGCAGGTCGGGCGTGACCACGTCATGGCCGCGCGCACGCAGCTCGGCGGCCGTCAGGTGCCAGTACCACGAGTCGGCCGCGGCACCGGGTATCAACACGTAGGTGGTCAAGTCGTGTGGTCCTTCCGAGGGTCGTGCCGCGGGCTCACGATCGGCCCCGGCGCTCGAAATCCTTCGTACTGGCGCCTCCGGGCAGCCGGGTCTGGAAGTCGAGGACCCCGACCCAGGTGGGGCGGACGGCGATGCGGGCCATCCTCGTACCGGGGTGATCCACCGCCGCCACGTTGGCGGCGCCCTGCTCCGCCCCGGCGTACCGGTGCTGGGCCAGCGCGTACTCCGGCACGATCCCCGCGACGTCGGTGACCGAGGCCCGGCCGCGAAGGAGGAGCACCGCCGGTGGTGTCGAGGCGGCGTCGACGGTGATGGCGACGTCGGGCCTGGCCCGCAGCGCGGCTATCTTGGCCGCTCCCTCGAACGTGGACATGACGAGGTCGGTGCCCGTCCAGTGGAACAGCATCGGGAACACGCGCGGAGTGCCGTCCGCCGCCACGTACGCCAGCCGTGCCAGCTCCGTCGAGGCGAGCAGGCGCCGCGCCACGTCACTGCCCAGCAGGCGGATGTCGCCCTGCGGCAGCGTCATCACATCTTCGTGATCGTCGATCGTCATCGTGGGTGCTCCTCAACATCGGTCGACCCCGCTCGTCGAGGTCGTCCACCGTTGAGACGGGCGAGGCTCAGAAAAGGGGTCACCGTCCGAGGGGGCTGTCCGGCGGCAGCGTCGGTGGCAGTCCGAACGCGGCCAGCAGGTGCGGTTCGAAGACGGTGATCTCGACGATCCCGCCGTCCTCGATCCTCAGCACATTGAGCGCCTGGGCCCGGTAGACGGACTCGCCCGGCAGCCGGATGTAGCCCGCCACCGCGGGCTGCCGGTTCGCCCGCGTGGGCACGTTCCGCCACCGTCCCCGGTACAGCGGTGAGCCGGGGCCGAAGGCGTGCGCGGCGAAGGCCACGATCGCGTCGCGACCGGAGCACCAGAACGGAAGCGGAGGCATCGTCATCCGCACGTCCTCGCTCAGCAGCTCCGCCAGGGCGGCGGGGTCGGCCCTGTCGTGGGCGTCCATGAAGCGACGCAGCAGCTCCCGCTCCCGGGCGGTCGGCGCCGTCGACGGCGCCCATTCGAGACGTCGTTCGGGAAGGTGGGTCCTCAGGGTCGAGCGTGCTCGTTTCAGGGCGCTCTTGACCGAGTCGACACTGATCTCCAGCTGCGCGGCGGTCTCCTTGGCGGACCAGCCGAGCACGTCGCGCAGAATCAGCGCGGCCCGCTGCCTGGGCGGCAGATGCTGGATGGCGGTGAGGAACGCCAGCTCGATGGTCTCCTTGCCCACCACGGCCACGTCCGGCTCCATACCGTCGGACGCGATCGGCTCCAGCAGCTGGTCCGGGTAGGGCTGCAGCCATGGCACGTCCGCCGGCGGCGAGCCCGGCCACGGGCGCTGTGCCGGTTCCGCGTCGCGAGGTCGCGGGCGGCGGGGGTGCCGGTCGAGGAAGTCCAGGCACGCGTTCGTCGCGATCCGGTAGAGCCACGCGCGGACGGTGGAACGGCCCTGGAAGGTCCCGCGCCCGCGCCACGCCCGCAGGAACGTCTCCTGCACCAGGTCCTCGGACTCCTCGAAGGAGCCGAGCATCCGGTAGCAGTGCACCCGCAGTTCCCGCCGGTGACGCTCGACAAGCCCGGTGAACGCCCGATCGTCGCCCGCGAGGACAGCCGCGACCAGCGCGCCCTCCTCGGCTCCCGCCTCATCCATGATCCGACACGTTAGCCTCACCTGGCGGCGAGGTCTTGTCGCCCGTCGCGCTCCTGGGGCTCGCGGTAACGTGGGACTCGGGTTTCTCCGAGCGGCAACGTTGCTTTCGGTCCTGATTTGTCGTGATATGTCGTTCGTGAAGTCGGAGGTGATCACGGTGCGTGCGGTCTTGTGACAGCCCCAGCCCGGGGTGTCACGGAGCCGAAAGGTGACCGTATGAGCAAGACCGACAAGACCCGGCCCTGGTGGGTGCGGATGGCCGACGCGCCGATGGTGACCTGCCTGCCCGTGCATGATCACCGGTTCGGGCCGTGCGCGCTGCCGGACGAGATCACCGCCGACAGCGGCTCCCTGAGCCACCGCACGGGCGGCTGTCACTGGAGCGCCACCGCCTACGCCTACCACCTGTTCGGTTACGGCGACGGGGGCCGGGAGTGGCGCCACTTCCGACGCGAAGAGCGCCGCCGCGGCCGTCGTCGGGCGCGCCGTGAGCTGCGTGCCTATCACGGCGAAGACTGAGGGCCTGACCACGAGACCCGAGCGGCGACCGAACGGCCGGCCCCGCACCGGGACGGCCGCCCGGACACGCAGGACGACAGGAGCCCCCGCCGACATGTCGGCGGGGGCTCGACGGGTTAGCAGGTGCCCCGGTTGTAGACCCGGAACGTGTTACCCCAGGACCCGACGTAGGCCGTCGAGCCGGGGGTCACGCAGTAGTACCGGTTGCCGCCCAGGAAGTAGGTCACGAAGATCCTCTCGTTGGCCGTGGTGCAGTTCTTGTACATCGCGGCGCTCCCGTCCCGGTACATGCCGCAGGGGTTGGCCGCCATGGAGGTTCGTGCCCCGTCGGACGAGGTCTCCGTGGCGTGGGCCGGCTGGCCGATCAGCAGCACCGTGCCGGCGGTCATGACCGTGGCGGCGAGGGCTGCGGCGAGTCGGCGTGCGTTCATGGTGGTCTCCGTTGTTCAGGTCGGCCGAATATGCCGACTTTTCGGGAAATTTGGTAGGAGAAGTCCGTTGGGCTCCGGGCCGGATTCCTGCTCCCTCACTCGATGAGGTGGGTCAGGGCCTCCGGTCCGGACGGGCCCGGGGGGACCGTCCGGCGGCTGCTCCTCGTCGTGGACCCGGTCGTGTCTGACCAGGTCACCGCCTTGGACGTCAGCTAAGCCGCCTCGCCGGGGTGTCCAACAGGGCTGCGGACGGACCCGGACGGACTCGTCCGGACTCACCCGGAACCGATCCACCCGGCAGCCAAGTCCGGACACGTTGGGTAATGACTCGTACACTGTCGGACATGATGGGGTCAGGTGGGGCTGAAGGGCCCGGTTCGGAAGAGGGCGGGGCCTGAGGGCGATGAGCGCGGATCTGGAAGGCGAGCGGGAGTCTCGGGCCGCCGAGGAGGCGGGTGGGCCCGCGGTGGACGCGGTGAGCTGCCACGAGGACGCGGTGAGCTGCCACGAGGACCTGGTGAAGCTTCTGGCCGAGCAGTTCGCGCGGGCCGATGTGTCGCTGCGGGAGTTGCAGGCCAGGGCGGACAGGGCGGGCGGCACCCGGCTGCCGCGGGCCACCTGCGCGGACATGCTGGCCGGTCGGCGCTTCCCCAAGAAGGCGGTGATGACGGCGTTCCTGCGGGCGTGCCAGGTGTCCGAGCATCGGCTTCCGGCGTGGGAGCGGGCCTGGGAACGGGCACGAATCGCGCGGATGCCCGCCGCGCCCGAGCCGGGGCGAGTGATCGAGCCCGCCGGTGGTACCGAGTCCGGCGCACGGCCGGTGGGGCCGGGCCGGTGGGGAGCGATCCGGGTCCCCGGCCGGGGCCGGCGTCGAGCGGCCCTGCCGGTGCTGGCCGTGCTGGCCCTGCCGGCCGCCGCGGTGACCCTGATCGTCATCGCCGGTTTACGGGAGGCGCCGCGAAGCGTCACCGACGACGGTCGTGCGTTCGGCCGTGGCGGGTCGAGCCGGTTCACCGTGAACGTCGATCCGGCCCACGCCGGGGTGAGGCTGATCCGCCGCCTGGATGCCAACGTCCCCCTGCAACGTGCCGCCATCAGCGTGAACGGAGCCCCGGCCGGGGAGTGGAAGCCGCTGCTCGGTGGCACCTACGGGTGGGTGGACCAAAGTGTCGACATCCCGTCGGCCCTGACCGCGGGCCGAAGCTCGCTCACCGTCGTCAACACGTTCGTGTCATCCGTCTGGGACTTCAACGAGTTCCGCTACGTCGTCGAGCAGAAGGTCGACGGTGTCTGGTCGACCGCCGACACCATCGATGTCGGCCACGCCGGCAGCGAGGCCGCGCACGGCTATCGCATCGCCGGCGAGACCTTCCATGGCGTCCGGACATTCGACTATCCGCGCTCGGCGGAACGCGCCCGGTGAGCCGATCCCCCCCGGCCAACTCCTGCCGGGACCGGCCGCCCTCGTGCGTCCGGCCGGAACGGCCGGCCGAGCTCTTCCCCTGCGACCTCTCCGACGGAAGCGGTTCACTTTATGTGACTTTCTCATGGCTAAGAGTGATGTGTCGTCGATATCCTCATCCCTCCACGGCATGGGGTCCCCTTCGACACGCGACTCGCCACATGACCGTTCGTGCGCGCTGAGAGGAGAGCGAGATGCGATCGTCTCGCCGTCGTGTCCCACTGGTCGCCATGCTGATGGTCATGGCGTGCGCCGGCCCTGTTTCCGCGGCGGCCACGGTGCGCCCCGTGGCCGTCATCGCCGCCGATTTCCCCGACCCGGCCGTGATCCGGGCGGGGTCCGCCTTCTACGCCTACTCCACCAGCAGCTCGGCGGGGACGATTCCCGTCGCCGGCGCGCCGTCGGCCTCCGGGGCGTGGACCATGCGCGGGGACGCTCTGCCCGCCAAGCCGTCCTGGGCGGGCGAAGGCGGTTTCTGGGCACCCGATGTCTCCCGGCGCGCGGACGGCCGGTACCTCATGTACTTCGCCGCCCCGAGCGCCACGGCCCAGCGGAGATGCGTCGGCGCGGCCCTCTCGACCGGACCGCTCGGCCCCTTCCGGCCCGTGGGCGACGGCCCTCTCGTCTGCGACGCGAGCGAGGGCGGCGACATCGATCCGGCGAGTTTCGTCGACACCGACGGAAGGAGATACCTGCTCTACAAGAACGACGGGAACGCGCTGGACCCTCCCAGGCCCTCGATCATCTGGCTGCAGGAGGTGCGCGCCGACGGGATCACCTTCGTCGGTCCCCGCAGAGAGCTGATACGCAACGACCACCCTGATGAGAACGGCGTGATCGAAGCACCCGCACTGGTCAAACGCTCTACCCGGTACGTGCTCTTCTACGCGGGCGGCTCGTACACCGGCGACCGTTACTTCACCGGCTACGCCGTGTCCCCGTCGCTCACGGGTCCCTTCACCAAGGCCCACCGGCCGTTGATGACGACCGAAAGCCTCGGCGGAGCGGTGCGGGGACCCGGCGGTGCCCACCCCCTCGGCGAGCGTGTCTTCTTTCACGGCTGGGTGGGAAGAGCACGTTGGACGTACGCCGCGAACCTGAGATGGGCGAACGACCTTCCCGTCGTGGTCGAGAACATCGGCCCGACCTCTCGTGAGGCTCGGGCCTCGTTCCCCCAGGGGTAGGTGAGGATCGATCAGGGACCATTCGGTCCCCGCCCGGGACCGGCGACCCCCGCATGCGAGCATGTCCGGGTGACGGCACAACCCGCACCACCACGTCCCCAGGTCATGACCGGTGGCCTGACCTTCCTCTTCGCCGTCGCCGGTGGCGCGGCGGTCGGCAACCTCTACTGGGCTCAGCCCCTCCTCGACTTCATCGCAGGCGACCTGCACGCCCCCACCGCCGTTGCCGGATGGCTCGTTACGGTCACCCAGGTCGGTTACGCGATCGGCATCCTGCTGTTCGTCCCGCTGGGCGACGTCCTGGATCGGCGGCGGCTCATTCCCCTGATGCTGCTCGTGTCAGCCGTGATGCTGGTGTTGTGCGCCCTGGCGCCGTCCTTCGGGTTGCTGCTGGCGGCGATCTCGCTGCTGGGCGTCACGACCGTGGCCGGGCAGTTGCTGACACCGCTGGCCGGAGACCTGGCCGTGGAAGCCCAGCGCGGCCAGGTGGTCGGGACCGTGACGTCGGGCATCCTGACGGGCATCCTGATCTCGCGTACGATCAGCGGCCTGGTCGCCGAGTTCGCGGGCTGGCGGACTGTTTTCGTGGCCGCCGCCGTCGTGGCCGTTCTGCTGGCGGCCCTGCTCCACCGGAAGATCCCCGCGCTGGAGCCGAAGACACGGCTGCCCTATTTCCAGCTGATCGCGTCGGTGTTCTCGGTGGTGCGGCGGGAGCGGGTGGTGCGGTGGACGCTGCTGCTGGGTGGGACGGGCTTCGCGACCTTCACCATGTTCTGGACGTCGCTGACCTTTCTGTTGAGTTCGCCGCCCTTCGAGTATCCCGTCTCGGTGATCGGCCTCTTCGGCCTGGCCGGGCTGGCCGGGGCGTCGGCGGCGCAGCGGGCCGGGCGGCTGCACGACCGTGGCTGGTCCCTTCCCGCCACGGGCATCGGGTGGCTGCTGGCGCTCGCGTCGTTCACCGTGGCGATGTTCGCGGGGCGGTCCGTGGTGCTCGTTCTCGTCGTGGTGGTGCTGATCGACGTGGCGATCCAGGGGCTGAACATTCTCAACCAGACGCGGATCTTCGCGGTGTCCAATGAGGCGCGGAGCCGGTTGAACACCGCCTTCGTGACGGGGAACTTCATCGGTGGGGCGATCGGATCGGCCGCTGCCGTGGTGTTGTGGTCGGTGGGGGAGTGGCTCGCGGTGAGCATCGCGGGCATGGTGCTGTCGGGACTCGCCCTGACGATCTGGGGGATCGGACGACGAGGAGCGCTGGTGGCGTCATGACCGACCTCACCCTGGCCGTTCAGCTGCGCGCCGCGGTGACCGCCAGCGTGGTGCGGGGCATGGTGAAGCCGCCCCCGATCGCGTCGATGGCGGCCCCGACGCCCTCCAGCACCTCGGCCAGCCTGTCCGGCGGAAGTCGCGTGAGGGCGCCGGTGGTGGGCGCCAGGTCCAGCCACTCGTCGCGGGTGTAGGACTGTTCCCCGTCGAATCGCCACTGCTCCGGGTCGCCGAATCCGCCCGCCTCCCGGATCCCGTCGGCGAACTTGGGGAACATCGCCTGGTAGAGGGCGAGGGCCTGCTTCGGAGGTCGGTCGTCGCCTGGCGGTTGGACGGCGAGCGGAGAGTCGGGCGCCACCCGCCGGTAGACCGCGGCGAAGGCCTCCGCGACGGTGGGCGGGAGGTCGAACACGTGCGAGAACGCCACCAGCCGGCCGCCTGGCCGCAGCACCCGCGCCGCCTTGACCGCGCCGGCGATCGGGTCCACCCAGTGCCAGGCCTGGCCCGCGACGACCGCGTCGAATGTCCGGCCGGCGCTTTCCCAGGTCTCGAAGGTCGCCACCTCGACCTCGACCCCGGTGCGCCGGGCGAACTCGGCCATCCGCGCGTCGGGATCGACCCCGAGCACCCGGCAGCCGGCCGCCTGGAGCTGCCGGGCCGCGATGCCGGTGCCGCAGCCGACGTCGAGGACGTCGGGTCCGGGACTGGCGGCGACGATCCGCTCCACCAGGGCGTCGGGGTAGCTGGGCCGGGCCCGGTCATAGCGTTCGGCGTCCACCCCGAACGACTCCGCCATCTGCCTGGCCCTGTGGGACTCGTTCTCGGAGGGGCGTGATCGCCCCTGCGGTATAGTGGGCATGCGCCCACCGTAGTGGGCGCATGCCCACTCGTCAATCGGGTGAGGACCACCGAAGGACGGAGGGACGCGCTGTGCCGACCGGGGTGCACATCCGCGACGCGCGAAGGCAACTGTTCGACGCCGCCGAGCGCGTCCTGCTCAGGGACGGGTCGAACGCGCTGACCAGCCGCGCGGTCACCACCGAGGCGGACGTCGCCAAGGGCGTCCTGCACCGGCACTTCGCCGACTTCGACGACTTCCTCGCCGAGCTCGTGCGGGACCGCGTCGTCCGGATCGGCGCCCAGGCCGCCGCCCTGGGCGGCTCCGCCGGGACCGGCACCGTGGCCGGCAACCTCACCGGCGCGCTGATGGACCTGTTCGACCCGGTCGCCGTGGCGATCGTCGGTCTCGTCATCTTCCGGGATGAGTTGCGCGCCCGGCTGCGCCAAACCGGGCCGGCCCGTGGTGTCCCGGTCCTGACGGAGGCCGCGGCCATGATCGCCTCCTATCTCACCGACGAGTGCGAGCTGGGCCGCATCGCGGTCGACGCGGACGTCGACTCGCTCGCGCTCTCACTGATCGGCGCCGGGCACCTGCTGTTCGCCGGGCGGGCGGGCGCCCCGCCGGAGGCCGGAGCCGTCGGCAAGGTCGTGACCACGGTCATCGCCGATGTCGTGCAGAGACGGCTGCTCTGAACCGCCCGGCGCGAGGCGTTGGGGAGGTTCTAGCGAACGCCCCCGGGCCGCTTCGCCGCGTGGGTGATCCGGGCGGCGGTCATCGCTTCGTGGTGGGGGAGCCGGGCAGTGGTCCCGGGCCGCCGCGCGGTGATCCGGGCGGCGGGCGCGGGGGCGTCAGCGGGAGACCGTCTCGATCCTCCGCCTCCTGGCCATGACCACCACCACGATCGCGTAGAGGCCGAGCTGCACCACCGTCCCCGCCAGGGTCTGCCAGGGCACCGACCCCTGCTTCAGCGCCTCCGAGAGGCTCCCGTCCGCCCCGCTGACCCCGAACGCCAGCACGTTGTTGACCACGTGCAGGGCGATGGCCGCCTCCAGGCCGCCGGTCCGCACCGCCAGCCAGCCCATCAGCAACCCGAAGGCGAAAACATCGAGGATGCCCCAGTCGATGTAGGCGTGCACCGCGGTGAAACCGACGGTGCTCAGCAGGATGCCCGGCCACGGATTGGAGAGGAAGGCGCCGAACGCCTGGATCAGCCACCCCCGGAAGACGTACTCCTCAGCGGCGGCCTGGAAGGGCACCAGGAGCAGGGTGACGATCAGGGCGGGCAGGAAGCGCTCCCAGCCGACCCAGCCGAACAGGTCGCCGAGGTCCTCCCCGCCGGCGACGTAGGTGACGGCGACCGCGGCCTGGCCCAGCACCGCGGCGCCGGTCGCCACCGCCGCGCACCGCGCCAACCATCGCCATCGCAGGCGGCCCGTGACCGAGGAGAGGGTGCCGGGCGGGCGCCGCTGGATCCACGCCACCACGCCGTACACGACCGGCAGGACGGCCGCGATCGACAGCAGGTTGATCGCCAGGTCGAGCACCGGATCGGTGAAGATCTGCCCGTCGGATCCGCCCATCTCGGCGCCCACGATCACGCCGAGCGTCGCACCGCCGAGGATGACGGCGAGTCCGGCCAGCATGAGGCCCGCGAGGCCCGCGACCGTGCCCAGCACCGGCCGCCACCAGGCGTGCAGGCGGGTGCGCGCCAGCCGGTCGTAGCGGCTGCCGGGCGGTGCCGGCACCAGCCAGGGGTCGTGCCGCGGCGGGGGCGGGAAGTGCTCCACGGGCACGCCGAAGGCGTCGGGCGTACCGGGAACGCCGGTCCGGTGGGGCGGGGGGCCGGGAGGCCGGAGAGGCGTCGCCGCGGGCCGGGGGTCCTGGGGGACGTGCATGGCTTCATTCCGTTTCGATGGATTCACGGAGTTCGTGAGGTCGGAAGGTGGGACGCGCCTCGTCGCGCTTGATGCTCCACCCGCGCTCTCGGTACCCCTCCTCGCACAACGACACCCGGCGTCGTCCGGTTCCCCCGGCCCCGTGCCGCCTGTCCCGAGGGCCTCACCGGCCGGGCGCTCGATCCTCGTCCGGCACGACCGTACGCCGGACCGGTTCAGTCCCGGCGGGCCGGCAGGCAGGCCCGGCGCGTCTCGACCTCGTCGGCGTGGCTCCGGCGGACGGAGGCGTGATCTCCGTGATCACCCGTGGCGGGCTGCCGTCTCTCCCCGGCGGGGCCGGGAACGGTGCGAGGCGGCGGCCGCGCGCAGGCGGAGCCGGGTCAGCTCGGACGCTGCCTGGGCGGGGGTGGTGCCGTTGCGTTCGGCGGTGGCCAGCAGGGTGTCGACGGTGTCCTCGATGTTCTGGACGCGGGTGAGTGCCTCGTCCGCGGTGCCGTCGTTGAGCTCGACGGTGAGGGCGTGGATCACTCCGCCCGCGCCGGCGACGTAGTCCGGCACCCAGATGATGCCGCGGCGGTGCAGCAGGCCGGCGACGGCCTGGACGCTGAGCTGGTTGTTCGCGGGCCCCGCGATGGCGGCGCACCGCAGGTCGGGCACGATCTCCTCGGTGAGGACGCCGCCGAGGGCCGCGGGTACCAGGATGTCGACGTCCGCGGTGACGACCCGCGCGGGGTCGCCCCAGGTGGCGCCGACCTCGTCGGCCAGTGCCCGTTTGCCGGGGTCGATGTCGCCGACCAGGAGTTCGGCTCCCTCGGCGGCGAGCAGGCGGACGAGTTTCTCACCGACGTTGCCCAGGCCGACCACGGCGACGCGACGGCCGGTGAGGCTGGGGGTGCCGTGGATCCGCCGGCTGACGGCGCGCAGCGCGGCGAGAGTCCCGGTCGCGGTGTGCGGCGAGGAGTCGCCGCTACCGGCCTGTCGCGCCGGCCTGCAGAACACGTGGGGGGTGCGCTCGCCGATGATCGCCATGTCGGCCGGTGTGGTTCCGACGTCCGGGCCGGTCGCGTACCGGCCGTCCAGGGAGGCGATGACGTCCGCGACGTCGTACAGCGCGTGACGGCGGCGGACCGGGTCGAGGTCGACCCCCTCGGGTACGGCGACGACGGTCTTGCCGCCGCCGTTGGCCAGTCCGGCCACCGCGCACTTGGCGGTCATGCCGGCCGACAGGCGCAACGCGTCGGTGAGGCCGTCCCGCCAGTCGGGGTAGTGCCAGATCCGGCATCCACCGACCGCCTGGCCGAGCGCCGTCGAATGGACGGCGACGATGACGGGCAGGCCGGAGCGTGGCCCCGTGTGAACCGCGACCTGTTCGTGGTCGAACCCGGACATGTGGCAACCCCTTCATGTGAGCGACATCAGGGTCCAAGAATCAAGCATTTGGCCGCCGCTCAGGGGCCTGATCGAACGCATGGCCGGAATGACCGGCAAAATGCTGGCCATGGACGAACTTGATTCGGAGATCATCCGGCTTCTCCAAACGGATGCGCGGCAGTCCAATCGTGAGCTGGCCCGCAAACTCGGTGTCGCGCCCTCGACCTGCCTGGAACGCGTGAGGGCGCTCACCCGCCGCGGGGTCATCCGCGGCTATCACGCCGACATCGACCCCGCGGCTCTCAATCGCGGCGTCCAGGCCCTGGTCTCCGTGCAGGTGCGCCCGCTCAGCCGCGCCGTCATCGACACCTTCAAGGAGTCCGCGAACGCCCTGCCCGAGGTTCTCAGCGTCTTCGTGCTGGCCGGCGGTGACGACTTCCTCCTCCACGTGGCGGTCCAGGACCTCGACCACCTGCACGCCTTCCTCCTGGACCAGCTCAGCAAACGCCGCGAGATCGCCGGATTCCGCACTTCGGTGATCTTCCAGCAGGCTCACGACACCGCCCCGGCCAGGCTTCCCGACGTACCGTCCACCGCCGCGAACTGAGGGCGGGGTCTCCGCCGGGGGAGGCAGGCCATACGGCTGCGCGCGTGCCCCCATCCGTGTCGCGGTCACCGAGGAGCGCACCGCGGGAGGGGGCACCCGGCTACGAGCACGCCCTCACCGCGCGAACGGGGCGGTTCGCGGGAGGCGGTCATGCCGTCCCGGACCCGCCCCGGGGAGGATCACGCTCCGCGGACGTTGGTCATGATCGCGTAGACCGAGGTGGAGGCCGTCATGAACAGCCAGTTGCGCTTGAGGCCGCCGAAGACCAGGTTGGAGGTCTTCTCGGGAAGTTTGAGCTTGCCGATCAACGTACCGTCCGGGTCGAAGCAGTGCACTCCCTCGTGCGTCGCCGCCCAGATCCGGCCGGTGGTGTCGAGCCTGATCCCGTCGAAGCTGCCCACTGAGCATTCCGCGAGCACCCTGCCGTTCTCCAACGCGTCGCCGCGTACGTCGAAGACCCGCAGATGCTTGTGGCGGGTGTCGGCGATGTAGAGCCGGGATTCGTCCGGAGAGAAGGCCAGGCCGTTGGGACGGGCGAAGTCGTCGGCCACCACCGTGACCTCTCCGGTGCCGGGATCGAGACGGTAAACCTGGTCGCCGCCGATCTCGCTCTCGGCGCGGTGCCCCTCGTAGTCGCTGGTGATGCCGTAACTGGGGTCGGTGAACCAGATCGAGTCGTCCGACCTGACCACCACGTCGTTGGGGCTGTTGAGACGCTTGCCCTGCCATCTGTCGGCGACGACGGTGATGGAGCCGTCGTGCTCGGTACGGGTCACCCGCCGGTTGCCCTGCTCGCAGGAGATCAGCCGGCCCTGACGGTCGAGGGTGTGACCGTTGCTGTAGCCCGCGGGGGCGCGGAAGGGGCCCACGTTCCCGGTCATCTCATCCCATCGGAGCATCCTGTCGTTGGGGATGTCGCTCCACAGCAGATAGCGGCCCGCCGCGACGTAGGTGGGACCTTCGGCCCATCGGCAACCGTGATAGATCCGCTCGATCCGCTCGTCGCCGCCGACGCCGACGAATCGCTCATCGAGCACCTCGAACTCCGCCGGAATGGATTCCATCATGTAATTCTCCTTGATCACAGAATATGATACGTCTATGGATGATATAGACAAGATGCTGATTGGTCTTCTCCAGGCCGACGCCGGTCAGCCCTACGCCGCACTCGGCGCCGCGGTGGGGTTGTCGGGCGGCGCCGCGCACGAGCGGGTGCGCAAGCTGCGCGAGCGGGGGCTGATCCGGCGGACGACCATCGAGGTCGACCCCATCGCCGTGGGCAGGGGGGTGTTGTCGTTCGTCCTGGTGGAGGGAAAAGCGTGGATGGGCGCGACGGGCGAGGCGCTGCTGGCGATTCCCGAGATCGAGGAGGCGCACGTCATCGCGGGCCCGGCGTCACTGCTGGCCAAGGTGCGCACGGCGAGCACGCGGGAACTGCAGGATGTGCTGCGCAGGATCTTCGAGATCGAGGGCGTGGTCGGAACGCGGACCATCATGGTGCTGGAGAGCTTCTTCGAGCGTGGCCTGCATGTCCCTCACCGGACGGACAACCCCTGACGCGGTTGAAGGGCGGGTCGAGCCGACGGCGGTGCTCACCTTCGTCTCCAGGCCCTTCGAGAAGGACCTCGCCGAACGGGAATTAAATCTGAGGCGGCCGGTGCGCCCTCGCCGGTACGCTCCCCGGGCATCTCCCCGTCGTCGCCGGCGGGCCGTCCGCGCCGGACCGGCGCGAAACCCGGCGGGGAGCTCGCGGGAGACCCGCGGGAAGGCGCGGAAGAGAAGCCGGTAAGCCACGCAAGGGAAGAGGAAACGCCGTTGACCAGGATCGCTGTGACCGGTGTCACGGGCAATCTCGGACGCCTCGTCATCGAGGACCTGCTCACCAGGGTCCCTCCCCGCGATCTCGTCGCGCTCGCCCGCACCCCGGAGAAGGCGGGGGACCTGCCGGGCCGTGGCGTCGAGGTGCGGCACTGCGATCATGACGACGCCGCGTCCGTCGACGCCGCGCTCGCCGGGGTCGGCGTGCTGCTCCTGGTGTCCGGGTCGGACATGACGCCCGGGATCCGCGTGCGGCAGCACCGCACGGTCGTCGACGCCGCCGTCCGGGCCGGGGTACGCCGTGTCGTCTACACCAGCGGCGCGGGCGCGGAGGACGGCCGGGGCCCCGTCGCCGACCACACGGCGACGGAGAGGGCGCTCTGCGAGGCGGGACAGGTCTACACCGTGTTGCGCAACGCCCTCTACTCCGAGGCGTTCCTGGGCGCCGCGCTGGCCCAGGCCGGGAAGGAGGGTGAGATCACCTCCTCCACCGGCGGGCAGCCGCTCAACACCGCGAGGTTCCGTGACCTGGCGCTGGCGGCGAGTGCCGCCCTGACCGGTTCCGGGCACGAGAACGCGACCTACGAGTTGCGCGGTCCGCTCTGGACCTATCCCGAGCTCGCCGAGGTCCTCACCCGCGTCCTGGGCAGGCCCGTCGAGCATCGGGAGGTCACCGACGCGGAGGCCGGCTGGCTGGGGGGCGTGTTCCCGGCGGTGCGCGCCGGCGCCCTCGCCGAGACCGGCCCCGACCTCGCGCGCCTGCTGGACCGGCCGCCATCCGGCCTGGAGGAGACGGTCACCGCCCTCGTCGCCCGTACGGCCGGCTGAGCGTCACCGGCCGGTCGGCCCGAGGGCGGACCGGCCTGGGAACCGGTCAGGGCAGGCCGGGTGCCGGCGGGGCCGGGAACGGATCAGGCCGGGTGCAGGCAGGGCTGGAAGTGGATCAGGTCGGCTCCCATCGGGGCAGGGAGCCGGATCAGGTCAGATAGTCGCGCAGGGCCCGCGAGCGCGAGGGATGGCGCAGCTTCGTCATGGTCTTGGACTCGATCTGCCGGATGCGCTCGCGGGTCACCCCGTAGGCACGCCCGATCTCCTCCAGGGTCTTGGGCCGCCCGTCACCGAGCCCGAACCGCATCGCCACCACCCCGGCCTCACGCTCGGACAGCGCCTCCAGGATCGTGTGCAGCTGCTCCTGCAGCAGCGCGGAGGCCACCGCGTCCTCGGGGGTGATCGCCTCGGAGTCCTCGATGAGGTCGCCGAACTCGCTGTCACCCTCGGTGCCCAGCGGGCTGTGCAGGGAGATCGGCTCCCGCCCGTACCCCTGGACCTCGACGACCCGCTCCGGGGTCATCTCCAGCTCCACGGCCAGCTCCTCCGGGGTGGGCTCGCGGCCCAGGTCGGTCGTCATCTGCCGGTGCACGCGCGCCAGCTTGTTGATCACTTCGACCATGTGCACGGGGATGCGGATGGTGCGGGCCTGGTCGGCGAGCGCCCGGGTGATCGCCTGCTTGATCCACCAGGTGGCGTACGTGGAGAACTTGAATCCCTTGGTGTAGTCGAACTTCTCCACGGCGCGGATCAGCCCCAGGTTGCCCTCCTGGATCAGGTCCAGGAACAGCATGCCCCGGCCGGTGTGACGCTTGGCCAGCGACACCACCAGGCGCAGGTTGGCCTCCAGCAGGTGGTTCTTGGCCCGGTGGCCGTCTTCGGCGAGCCATTCGAGCTCCGCGCGCACGTCGGGCTGGAGCCGGTCGGCCTCGTTGAGCCGCTCGGTGGCGAACAGCCCGGCCTCGATGCGCCGGGCGAGCTCGACCTCCTGCTCGGCGTTGAGCAGGGGGATCCTGCCGATCTGCTTGAGATAGTCCTTGACCGGGTCGGTGCTCGCTCCGACGCTCGCCTCCAGGGCTGCGGGCGTCTCGTCGTCGTCGGTCAGGACGAGCTCTTCTTCCTCGGCCTCGACAACCTCAACGGTGCCTTCCACGGTGGCGGCTTCCATGGCGTTCACACCTTCCCCAGGTCTGGTCAGATACAACAACCCGTGCAGTTCAAGGTACGTCCCGCGACGGTGTGCTGTGGCGCCTGGCTCGCCGTCGCGTCCTTCGCTGGGAGCGGAGAGCCTCCGCCGCCGGAGGCGCTCGCGAAGGGCGCGGCCGTCCCGTTCCGCCGCCGAACGGGCGCCGGGCCGCCTTCCCGGCTGGGAAGGACGGCTCGGCGGCTCTTTCGGCGACGCTGCGGGCGTTGCCGTGACGGTGGGCGTACGGAGTGGGGGAGCAGGGTCCGGATCTCGCCGGATCTCGCCGGATCAGGCCGGATCAGGCCGGGAAGTCGTTCGGGTTGACGCCGGTCGTCCGGGCGTTGCCACCCCTGACGGGGTTGAGGGTCAGGGTCGCGATGGACCAGCTGGTCGAGGTCGAGGTGAACCTCAGCCGGCGGTCGAAGCGCTGGTAGGAGGGGGTACGGGTGAACCTGCCCCGGGAGACGTTGAAGTTGTGGCCTGAGGTGAAGAAGATGGTGTAGGTGCCGTCCCTGACATCGGTGACGGAGGCGGTGGACCGGGCGCGGACGTAGATGCTGATCGCCTTGGACCTGCCCCGGACCAGGGTGACGACGGCGTCCCTGCTGGTGCCGTTCTTGACCTTCAGCTTGCCCCGCCCACCGCTGATGCGGTCGTAGAGGATCTTTCCGTTACCCGGTCGCGCGGCCGCCTCGGTCGAGGAGACGGCGACGGTTTCCCTGGTCGAGGCGGAGGCGGGGGCGGCGAGGGATCCGGTCAGCAGAACGGACGCGAGGATCACTCCCGCGAGGGGGCGTAGATGAATCATTGCGCAAATATGACCAATCCCCGGTGGCCGGTCAACGTGAATTCATGCCCGGGGCAGTCTTTCGGTGGTTTTGCGCAGGTATTAGGCCCGTTGGTGATCGCCCGAATGGTGTACAGGCTCAGGAGGTTCCGGGGGCTCCGCTCCGAAGGTTCAGCGGTTCCGTAAGGCTTTGGTCCGGTGGTCCGGTGGTCCGGTGGTCCGGTGGTCCGGGGTCGAGGGTTCCGAAGGTCCGGAGGGCTCCAGGGACTCCGGAGGGTCTCGGCCTCTGGAGGGCTTCCGGTGGTCCTTCGGTTTCCGGGGGGTGGGCTCCTTCGGAGATGGCCGGGCGGGTGCCGCACCTCGCCGCTCTCCCCGGCTGGGTTTCTCCAGCCTCCGAACCGCGGGGTCTCGCCTGGTTTCGATGGTGAATGCCGTTTCTTGGTGTTCTTCGGGGGCGAAGAAAGGTCAATACAATTTGTCCGATGTCGATGTCGCCGAGGACGAACGCCATGCCGCGACCGGTGCCCCGGCCCGCCGTCCGGGCCGGGGCACCGGTCGCGTCGGCAACCCGGCGCGTCGCCGGTCTGGCCGCGGGGGCCGTGACGGGCGTCGCCGAGTTCGGCTTCCTGTGCGTCGTGGGCGTCCTGTTCGCGGTCCTGGCGGCATGGCCCGCGGGCCGGCGCGCCGCCCGGCGGTTCGCGGCGGCGGGGACGGCGCGGCTGGTCGCGCTGGAACGGGCCCGGCTGGCGACGTGGTTCGGCCACGACACCGGCGGGGTGCCGGTGGGGAGCGGTTACGGCTACCTTGCGCTGCGGGCGACGTTCGGCACGTTCGCGAGCTATCTGACCTTCGCCGGTCTCTTCGTCGGCCTGCTCTTCCTGTTCGGCGGCGTCGGGGAACTGCTCTCCGGCGCGTCGTACCCGGTCCCGCTGAGATATCCCGGTGTGCGCCTGACGGTCGACAGCGGGCCGCTGGGCACCGCCTACGGGCTGGTCCTGCTGGGGCTGTCCGCGCTGTGGGGCTCGGCGACGGTGGCGGCGGAGCGGAGGCTGGCCGCGTACTTCGCCGGTCCCGGGGAGCGGGAGACGATGCGCCGCCGCATCGCGGAGCTGACCGCCACCCGCAGCGGCATCGTGCGGGCCGTCGACGACGAGCGGCGGCGCATCGAACGCGACCTGCACGACGGCGTCCAGCAGAGGGGGGTGGCCCTGGGGATGCTGCTGGGCCGGGCGCGGCACGGCGCCGACCCGGCCGCGGTCGCCGCCCTCGTGGACCAGGCGTACGCGGAGTCGCGCCGCCTCCTCGACGAACTGCGCGACGTGGCCTGGCGGGTCTACCCGGCCGCGCTGGACGAGCTGGGCCTGCGCGCGGCCCTGGCCGGGGTGGCGGAGCGGGCGGGCGTGCCGGTGACCGTCCGCTACGGTCTCACGGAACGCCCGGTCTCCGAGATCGAGACGGCCGTCTACTTCGTGGTCCGCGAGGCCATCGCCAACGCCGCGAAGCACGCGGACGCCCGGGGCGTCCTGGTGGTCCTGAGCGAGGACGGGCACGCGGTGACCGCGGAGATCACCGACGACGGCCGGGGCGGGGCGGATCCCGCCGGTGGCGGGCTGTCCGGGCTGGAGCGGCGGGTTCTGGCGCTGGACGGGGCCTTCGAGGTGGACAGTCCCCCCGGTGGCCCGACCAGGGTCACGGCGACCCTGCCCCGCTGCGGGTCCGAACGCCCGGAGCCGTCATGCGCCTGATCCTGGCCGATGACTCCGTGCTGTTCCGCGAGGGCCTGGTCCGCCTCCTGGAGGAGGCGGGGCACGAGGTGGTGGCGGCGGTGGGCGACTCCGCGGGGCTGCTCGGGGCCGTGGACGAGCACCGCCCCGACGTGGCGATCGTGGACGTGCGCATGCCGCCGGGCCAGGCCGGTGAGGGGCTGCGGGCCTCGCTGACGATCCGGGAGCGCTGGCCGGACGTCGGCGTGCTCGTGCTGTCGCAGTACGTCGAGACGGCCTACGCCGCCCGGCTGCTCGCCGGAGCCCCCGAAGGGCTGGGATACCTGCTCAAGGACCGGGTGACCGAGGTGGGCGAGTTCCTGGAGTCCCTGGAGCGGGTCCGCGCGGGCGGGGCGGTCTTCGATCCGGAGGTGGTCAGGCGGCTGCTCGCCCGTACCACCCGGGCCGACCCGCTGAGCAGGCTCACCCGGCGGGAGACCCAGGTGCTGGAGCAGCTGGCCCAGGGCCTGGTCAACGCCGCGATCGCCGAGCGTCTGCACGTGTCGCAGAGCACGGTGGAGAAGCACGTCAACGCGATCTTCGACAAGTTCGGGTTGTCCCGCACCCCCGGCTACAGCCGGCGCGTCCTGGCGATCCTGCGCTATCTGGACGGCTGAGCGAGGCCGTGGTCGCCTTTCCCCGGAGCCCGGAGCCCGGAGCCCGGAGCCCGGAGCCCGGAGCCCGGAGCCCGGAGCCCGGTCGTCTGTCGCGCGCCCGCGTCAGGGATCCGCCGGACCTCTCACCCGGAGCCGTGCGCCCTCACCCGGAGCCGGGCGAGGGCGCACGGCGCGTCCGTACCAGGTGGCCGATCCGTACGAGGATCAAAGCCAGGCAGGCCCCGGTGGCGAGGACGAGCCAGATCATGAAGGACGGGTAGAGGTAGGCCACATGCCTCCAGGTGGTGTCCTTTCCTCTGGCCAGTACCGCGAAGACATCGGTGATCGTCAGGCACAGCACCCCCGGCGCCGCGTACGGCAGCAGCCTCGCCGCCGCGCGCCACGCCGGGCGATCGGCACGCCGCGCCGCCCACCGGCGGGAACGGGCCAGCCCGCGGCCCGCCAGGAGGAGCGTCGCGGCGGCGGCCAGTGCCATGGCGAGATCGATGATCAGGGACGGGGAGACCGAGGGGGGCGGCTCGGGCTCCTCTCCCTCGGCCATGGCGACCAGCGCGTCCGCGATGGCGTCGCTGTCGGCGTACGCCGTGCCGGTGTTGGCCATGACCACGATGCCGTACCCCGACCGGGGCAGGAGCGTCTGCTGGGCCGTCGCGGTGAGCAGGTCGCCACCGTGCTCGACGACCGGTGAGCCCTTTCTGGTCGTGCCGATCGACCAGCCCAGGGCGTAGGAGTCGTTGATCCTGGACGGGGTGCGCATCTCCGCGACACTCGCGGCGGAGACGACGCGGACGCCGCCGGGACCGATCCCCCCGCCGTTCTGCATGATCATCCACTGGGCCATGTCCCTCGCGCTGCTGATCACCCCGCCGGAGCCGTTGCCGAACCCCGGGGGCTCGGGGAGGGCGAGCGCGGCGCCGAGCAGACGGAGATGGCCCCGCGCGCTCGCGGGGAGGTCACGCTCGGTGTCGATCGTGGTGCTGTTCCGCATGCCGAGCGGGCCGAACACGTGCTTCCCGAGGTAGCCGGCGAAGGGCATGCCGCTCGCCACCTCGACCAGTCGCGCGGCGACCTGGGAGTTGGTGTTGTGATAGCTCCACCGCATGCCGGGGTCGGCGGCCAGCCTCGCCCCCCTCAGTCGCGCGACGGCCTCGCGGAGCGAGCGGGGCTGGGGCAGGCTCCTCTCGGGAAAGGCCTCGTCGGCCATGCCCGAGGTCTGGTCCAGCAGCTGGCGGACGGTGATGCGAGCCGCCCGCGGATCGGCCATCACGAACTCGGGGAGCCGGACGCGCACCGGCTCGTCGAGCCTGACCGCTCCCTTCTCCACCAGCTGCATGACGGCCAGGGAGGTGAAGGACTTGCTGAGCGACGCGATCGCCATGGGGGTGTCCGCAGTGACGGGATCGCCGGAGGAGGTGCGGCCGTAGCCGGCGACGTGGACGACCTCGTTTCCCCTGGTGACGGCGACCGCGGCCCCCGGCAGGCCGGTCGCCTCCCGGTAGGCGTTCACGAAACGGTCGACGGACGCGGGACCGATCTCCCCGGCGGCGGGACTCGTCCCCGTGAGGGCCGCCGATGCGGACGACGTCGGCGCCGTGGGCGAACCCGTCCCAGTGAGGGCCGTCGATGTGAACGACGCCGGCGCCATGGGCGAACCCGTCCCCGCGAGGGCCGCCGCTGTGAGCGACATCGGCGCCACGGGCGGCGGACCCGTCCCCGCGAAGGCCGTTACCGCTGTCAGGAGGGTCGCCGCGAGCGTGACGGCGCCGGTCGCCGGGAGGCGGCTCGCGAGGCGCCGGGGGAGCGGACCATTTGTGATCTTGAATTTGGGCACCGGTCGACGCTACAAACGCGGCCCCGCCCGGACCATTGCGAGATCCCTCCGCGTCCACCTGCGAAAAACCACAGGTTGTCGTGGCCCAGCAGCCTCGAAGACGAGCACCGGCGCCTGCCGGACGACCTCCTGGGCTGACGCTCCGTCACCACCGCAAGTGAGCCAGAGCCGAAAGAGAGACAGGCCCGGCAGAGGGGCGGAGCGTCCAGAGTCGGCCGGCCCGGTTGCGGCACATCGCAGGCGCGCTTTGGTCAGGAACCGGACAGCGAATGGCCTGGGAACCGGTCAGGCGAAGAGCCGACACTCGGCAGCCCGGTTCTGCGACGGCGAACACCGTGCCGCTGGCGGTGCCGTCTCCGTACCACTGAGGAAGGCTGATCGATCGTGACCGAACGCGTACGCGTGGCTGTGCTGGCGGGTGGGCCGTCCGCCGAGCATGAGGTGTCGCTACAGTCGGCGCAGGCTGTGCTCAATGCGCTGCCGAGGGATCTGTACGAGCCCGTCCCCGTCATCATCGACCGGCAGGGCAGATGGCCGGTGGAGCTGCGACGCGGTCTGGTGGACGTGGTCTTCCCCGTGCTGCACGGGCCGTTCGGCGAGGACGGCGTCGTCCAGGGTCACCTGGAGACGCTGGGCATCCCGTACGTGGGCTGCGGCGTCATGGCCTCTGCCGTGGCCATGAACAAGGTCGCGATGCGGCGCATGTTCCTGGCGGAGGACATTCCGGTCACCCCGCAGGTGTGGTTCACCGAGCACGAATGGAGCACCACCACCGACCACTGGGGTCTGGTGAAGTCGCTCGACTGGCCGATGTACGTCAAACCGGCCGGCATGGGCTCCTCCATCGGCATCTCACGTGTCACCTCCATGGAGGAGCTGCGCGCGGGCGTGGATCTGGCGCTGGCCTACGACCGGGTGGTCGTCGTCGAGCAGGGCGTGACCGCGCGCGAGGTCATCTGCGGCGTGCTCGGCGGCTATGACACTCCGGACGCCTCGGTGCCCGGCGAGCTCATCGTGCCCGGCGACTGGCTCGACTATGAGGCCAAGTACCTCAGCCAGGCCGAGATCGCCGTCATCCCCGCCGTGCTGCCGGAACGGGTGGCCGAGGACGTGCGCGAGCTGGCCCTGCGCGCCTTCCGGGCGATCGGTGGCTACGGCCTGTCCCGTGTCGACTTCCTCTATGAGGAGGACACGGGACGCCTGTACGTGCTGGAGATCAACACCATGCCCGGCTTCACCCCCCGGTCCGTCTACGCCAGGGCCTGGGCCGCAAGCGGTGTCCCGTACCCGGACCTGCTGCGCCGCCTTATCGACCTCGCGTTCGCCAGGAGCGGCTCATGATCCCCATGACGCTGAGCAGGATCGCGCAGGTCGTCGGCGCGAGCCTGTATGACGTGCGCGACCCGCGGGTGCCGGTGACGGCGCCCTCGGCGGTCGACTCCCGCGAGGTGGTGCCCGGCGGCCTGTTCGCCGCGACGGTCGGCACCCGCGTCGACGGTCACGACTACGCGGCCGGTGCCATCGCGGACGGCGCCGTCGCCGTGCTGGCCTCAAGGCCCGTCGGCGTGCCCGCCCTCGTGGTCGAGGACGTCCAGCTCGCGATCGGCCTGCTGGCCAGGCACCTGCTCGAACACATCAGCCCGACCGTGATCGGCCTGACCGGCTCCGTGGGCAAGACCACGACCAAGGACCTGCTGGCCCAGGTGCTCGAACGGCACGCCGCGACGGTCGCCACCGACAGGTCGTTCAACAACGAGCTCGGGCTGCCGCTCACCGTGCTGCGTGCCGACGCCACCACCCGATACCTGGTGCTGGAAATGGGTGCGGGCCGGAAGGGCGACCTGACGTACCTGACCGGGCTCGCACCGCCCCAGGTCGGGCTGGTGCTCAATGTCGGCACCGCACACGTGGAGCGTATGGGAGCCGGGCCGGCCGACGTGGCCGAGGCCAAGGGCGAGCTGGTCGAGGCGCTTCCGGCGGACGGGTTCGCACTGCTCAACGCCGACGACCCGTACGTCATGGGCATGGCCGGCCGCACCAGGGCCCAGATCCTGTTGTACGGCGGGTCGGCGGAGGCGCAGGTGCGAGCCGAAGACGTGCGGATGGCCGACCGTGCGCGAACCGCGTTCGAGTTGGTGACGCCCTCCGGCCGCGCCCCGGTCGAGCTCGACCTCATAGGCGAGCACCAGGTGAGCAACGCCCTGGCCGCCGCCGCCGTCGCCACCGTACTCGGCCTGGGCGTCGCCGAGATCGCCGATGGGCTGAACGCCGCACGGCGGCGCTCCGCGGGCCGGCTGGAGATCGTCGAACGACCTGACGGCATCACCGTCGTCAACGACGCCTACAACGCCAACCCCGAATCCATGCGGGCCGGGCTGCGGGCGGTGACGGCCCTGGCCGGCACCCGTCGTACCGTCGCCGTGCTCGGTGCGATGGGGCAGCAGGCGGACGCCTCCCGCGCCCGGCACGCGGAGATGGGCCGGCTCGTCGCCGACCTCCGCTTCGACGTGCTGATCGCGGTCGGAGCAGGGGATCCGCTCGCGATGGCGGAGGCGGCGAAGTCCTCGAACCAGGGCGTGGCCGTCCACACCGCCGCGGACGTGGCCGAGGCCCTCAGGCTGGCCACCGCGCTTCTCGAACCGGGAGACGTGGTGTTCGTCAAGGCCTCCAGCGAGATCGGTCTCGGTGCCTGCGCCCGTGCGCTGGCCGGCGCCTGACCGTTGGCGCATCGCCGAAGACCTGACAGCCCTGCCGGACATTCTCGATCGCACGACAGAGGACCTGATCGAGCCGGTCCAGGGCACGGACGGCCCGGACGGCTGAACAGCTTTTGGCCTTTCAAATGAGCAGGCACTCCGCCTAGCCTGCCGGCACAAACTGGCGAAACGGAGTTCCATGCGCACTATCGGTCTCATCGGCGGGTTGAGCTGGGAATCGACGGTGATCTACTACCAGATCATCAACCAGCGGGTACGCGAGCGACTCGGCGGCAGCCATTCCGCCGACAGCCTCATCTGGTCGGTCGACTACACGACCGTCGAGGACCTCATCTTCGCCGACCGCTGGGACGAGGTGAGTACGTTGCTGACCGGTGCGGGCAGGAAACTGGAGGATCTCGGCGCCGGCCTCCTGCTCGTCTGCAGCAACACCTTCAGCCGGGTGAGCGACGACGTGGAGCGGGCCGTGAGCGTGCCCGTGCTGCACATCGCCGACGCCGTGGGCGCCGAGATCCGCGCCAGGGGTATGCGCAAGGTCGGCCTGCTGGGCACTCACTTCACCATGGAGCAGCCCTTCTACCGGGATCGGCTGGCCGCCCACGGCTTCGACGTGGTCGTCCCGCGGCGTGAGCAGCGGGAACTGGTCCATCGCGTGATCTTCGACGAACTGGTGCGCGGGGTGCTCAGGGAATCGTCCAGGGACGCGTACGCCCAGATCATCGATGATTTCGCAGACGACGGCGCTGAAGGCGTCATCCTCGGCTGCACGGAGATCGAGCTGCTGATCAGTGAGAAGGACAGCGCCATCCCGGTGCTGCCGAGCGCTCGACTGCACGCGGAGGCGGCGGCCGGCTTCGCGCTCGCCGACTGACGCGCCCTCGGTGGCGTTCGTTCACGGCGGGAGGGCCCGCGCACCCGGGGTGGGGCCGACGGCCAGGTCCTCGCCAGGTTCGCGGCGGCGCGGCGGGTGTTCGCCCAGGTCCACGTACCGCGTGGGCACCCTGCGGGGCCGCCGCTCCGGCACGATGCGGCGGCTCAGGTGGATCGGTACGCCGGCGCGTCGGTGCCGTACAGCTCCCGGTGCCACAGGTCGGCGCAGACACGTTCGACGCCGGCCGTCAGATGGCGGCGGTAGGTGGTGAAAGGGAGGCCGAGTCGTTCCGCGGCCAGCTCCTGGGTGGGTGTGCCGCGGAGGAACGTGACGGACAGCGCCCGGTGGAACTTGACCGAGCGCGGATCCTCACGCAGGTCGTCGATCGCCTGGCGGAGCAGGTCACCCAGTGCCGTGGCCGGGCTCTGCCCGGTCCGCTCGGCGATCAGCCTGGTGCGCGTCAGCGGGGAAGCGGCCAGCGCGTCCGGCCGTGACAGCCGGCGCAACGCCTTGCGAACCGCCTCGGCGAACTCCGCCTGGGACAGCACCGCCAGTTTCGCCGTCGCGGCACCCGGGCCGTCGGCAGGCCCCGCGACGAGCAGCTGGTTCATCCGCTCCAGCCACGCCCGCGCCGGCACCGCGCGCCAGTCGTGAACGAACAGGGTGTACGTGTCATCCCCCGGCCGTGGCCGCTCGGAGAGGTCACGCATCCCGTAATGCCGTAAACGCTTCACCCATGCGTGATTCGGACGCGGTACCGCGTTGTAGGACCATGCCATTTGCTCGGCCCGCAGACAATTGCTGATCATTCGCCACTGGATCAAATCCATCACCGGCGAGTTTCCGCGATACGGCGGCAGCACCCATGCCCGGCCGACCGCCAGGTGTTCACCGGTGCGCAACGGCGTGGTGGCCCGGGCATGCGCCCACGCCATGGCCACGATGGGATCGGCCGTCAGCTCCTCCTCATCGAGTTCCGACAAACGCAACCACGCGGAAAAGGCGACGGGTTCGCCGGTTTCGGTTTGTCGATACAGCCGGAACGCCTCCGGCTGACGTTCCGCCCAGAAGGCGGCGCAGCCCGCGGACGCCGCATCTCCCGCTGCCGTCGCCACCCGGAGCAACGTGCCGAGGTCCTCCCTCCGCGACACCTCTTCCTGGAACCCGCCCTCGTCGTGGCGGCCGTGAAAGTCGGCCGGCGCTCCGTGATCTCGATGCAGGTGGAGCAGTGCCGCCACCGCGCCGGGCACATCCGGATCGGTCGCCGTGCGGACCTTCTTCGCCAGATGCGCATGAACGCGGTCGTGCATCACCGCGTACCTCTGGGGATCTCGCCATCGTAGGTCCGCCTCCAGCACCTCCCGCACCACGTCATGCGGAAACAGCCCGAGACTGCTCGACTCCACGAACGGCAACCGCCGCAACCACCGGAACAACGTCCCGGCGTCCTTGGGCAAGGCCGCCCGCAACAGGTCCTCCGTCGTCGTGTACGCGTGCGCGCAGATCTCCAGAGCATGCCGATGCGCCTCCGAAGGCAACTCGCCCACCAGCTGATCCAGCAACGTGGCCACCAGGTCCTGATGCGGCGTCCACCGCCTGCCGGCCCCGCCGTCCTTCACCGCCACGGACGCTCCCAGCAGCAGCGCCAGCGGATGACCACCGGTGAAGGCCAGCAGTGGCTCGCGGAGCTCGGCCGGCACCCCGCAGGAGTCCAACAGGGCCTGTGCGTCTCCGGCCCGCAGGTCGCGCAGTGGCAACACCTCCAGCACCCCCGCCCACCCCGGGTCCGCTCGCCACCGCATGTCCGGCGGGTTTCGCCCCGCGATCACCACCAGCGCCCCCACGGGCACCCGCGGCAGGAACCGCTCGCGCAGCCATCCCTCCAAGCCCTGAATCCGTTCGAAGTTGTCGACCAGCAGCACCGCGTCCGCATCGCGAAGCACCGGCTCGGCCTCAGCCTCGTACGCCGCCGGCGACGGCTCCGACATGTGCCCGTCCACCATGGACACCGGCCGCCCCGCCACCGCGGCCTCGTGGGCGAACCGCCGCAACAAGGCCGACTTCCCGATGCCGCCGGGACCGTGCACGTACAGAACGCCGCAGCCGCCGCCGTACAACGCCGCGTTGAAAACCGCGAGCTCTTCCTCCCGCCCCACGAACGTCATCTCGCGCGCTGCCTGCAGACGCCGTCCCAGCAATCCGGACTTGTCGGTACTCCCCGATGACATACCCCTGACCTCTCTCAGAACGTCCGGCCGATACCGCTTCGGTGCGGTTCTCGGGCGCGAACCCGTCAGCACACATGGGTGGACCCACCCGGGCTACGTCTGGTCCCCGTTCTCGCTCACGCGGCCCCACGCCGGGTGGGGGCGTCGTCGCGGTGGCGTGCCGCCGCTGTCCGGGCGGTGCTCGAAGTGCCACCACTCGTTGTCGTAGATGCGGTAGAGGTCGTAGCGGGCGCCGTGTTCCTCGAGCCAGCGCGCGCCCTCGTGGGGGCGCACGTCCAGCGCGATGCCCTTGACGTGGTTGGATTCCGCCGGTGGTAGCACGAGCATTCGCGCCGAGGCAGGGGAGCCGGAGCGGCGCACCTCCTCGTCGAACATCCGTTGCTGGACACGGGGATCGCGGTATCCCGAGGTGAGGCCGATGAGCTGGCCGTGACGCCAGAGCGCCTCGGTACGTGCCGCGGCGAACGCCGCCATGGCGCCGTCGGTGAGCCCGGTGAGGTCCTCGGCGGGGAATCTCATCCGCAGCGCCCAGCGGCAGGCCAGCTCGCGGGCGCGGCCGGGACGGCGGACGAGCGCCGCGGGCAGCAGGAGCACGGCGAGCACCAGCGTGACCGCGGCGTACAGCCGATCTCGGGGCCGAGGTGGGACGGTGCGTGGTTGGTTCATGACGAACCACGATTGGTGCCGAATGTGCGTGCGCTGTCCGCCGAATGTCATGGTTTATCGACGGCGGCCACCGTCGGCGCGACCGTGACACAACCATGACACGACGCGGACGAGGCGGGGACACGGCCGACCGACAGTGGATGCCGACGGTGGATACGGTTGACCGGCGGGTGAGCTACGGAGCGTGCTGTGAAACTCGGCGGTGTGTCGCGAGTGTTGTTGATCGAGGATGACCCGGCCGTGCGGGAGGGGCTTGAACTGGCCCTGACCCGGCATGGGTACCGGGTGGGCGCGGTGGAGTCCGGCGAGCAGGGGCTGGACCGGCTGCGTACGGATCTTCCCGACG
Source organism: Streptosporangium sp. NBC_01469 (assembly GCF_036227305.1). Lineage (NCBI taxonomy): Bacteria > Bacillati > Actinomycetota > Actinomycetes > Streptosporangiales > Streptosporangiaceae > Streptosporangium > Streptosporangium sp. NBC_01469. Next base: position 6,122,049 of record NZ_CP109465.1, read on the forward strand.
TCGTCGTGCTCGACCTGATGTTGCCCGGCATGGACGGGTTCGAGGTCTGCCGCCGCATCCGGGCCGCCGGCCAGGTGCCGATCATCATGCTGACCGCGCGCGGCGACGACATGGACGTGGTGGCCGGGTTGGAGGCGGGCGCCGACGACTACGTGGTCAAGCCGGTGCAGCCCAGGGTGCTGGAGGCACGCATTCGCGCGGTGCTCCGGCGGATCGGCCGGGACCAGGCGGAGCTGGAGCGGCACGGGGACCTGACCATCGATCGGGCCGGGATCGTGGTCGCCAAACGCGGCGTGCCGGTGGACCTCGCCCCGACCGAGCTGCGCCTGCTGCTCGAGCTCTCCGGCACGCCGGGCCGGGTGCACAGCCGCCAGCAGCTGCTGGAGTCGGTGTGGGAACACGGGTACTTCGGCGACTCGCGTCTGGTGGACGCGTGCGTTCAGCGGTTGCGCGCGAAGATCGAGGACGATTCGGCGGCGCCCGTCTACGTGCAGACGGTGCGTGGGTTCGGGTACCGGTTCGGGCCGGTGTGAGCCGCCGGTGACACCTCGGCCGAGCCTGGGGCTGCGTGCCCGGCTGATGTTCGCCTTCGCACTGCTGTGCGTGGTCACCGCGGCGGCGGTGGCCGGAGGGATCTACGTCCAGGCCCGCACCGCCATCCTGCAGAGGACCCAGGACGCCGCGGTCCAGGCGATGACCAGCCGCCTGGAGGCGCTCTACCCGTTGCGGAGCGCAACACCGGGCCCGGACGAGCTCGGCGAGATCGCCGCGGCCGCGGCCGACCAGAACGGCTTCGCGATCGCCGTCTACGGCGAGACGCACTCGCCGCTCCCCCCGCCCCCGCCCCCGTCACCGGGGCGCTGGAGGCCGATCGGGAGGGCCCAGATCTTGGATCTCGGGATGATTCCATCGGCGCTGCGGCGGGCGGTGGCCGACGGTGACATCGCGTGGCAACGCGTGGCGTGGCAGGACGCGCCCTTCCTGATCATCGGCACGCCGTTGCTGATCGTCGAGCGGGACCGGACGACGCGGGTGTCCGGCATCGAGGTCTACACCGCGCGCAGCCTGCTTCCCGAACAGCGCAGCATCGACGAGCTCGCCGCACGCGCCTGGCTCATCGGCGGAGCGGCCCTGGCGTTCGCGGTCGTCCTGGCGTTGCTGGCCACCCGTGGCGTGCTGCGCCCGGTGCGCGAGCTCGGCCGGGCGGCACGCCTGCTGGGCGAGGGTGAGATGCGGACCAGGATCGAGGTACGCGGCTCCGACGAGCTGGCCGACGTGGCACGCACGTTCAACAACACCGCCGCGGAGCTGGAACGGCACGTCAGGCAACTACGCGAGATGGAGGCCGACGCCCGCCGGTTCGTGGCCGACGTGTCCCACGAGCTGCGCACCCCGCTGGCCGCGCTCACCGCGGTCGCCGACATCCTCGACGAGGAGGCGGCCCGGCTGCCCGAGCCCGCCGGCAGGGCCGCCAAGCTGGTCAGCCAGGAGACGCTCAACCTCACCGCCCTGGTGAACGACCTCATCGAGATCAGCAGGTTCGACTCCGGCGTCGCGGCCCTCGTGTTGAACGAGGTCGACGTGGCCGAACTGGTGCGATCGACCCTGCGTGCCCGGGGCTGGTCGGAGCCGGTCCAGACCGAGCTTCCACCCGCGGTGACGGCGCGGCTGGACCCGCGCCGGGTGGACGTCATCCTCGCGAACCTGGTCGGCAACGCCCTGCGGCACGGCCGGCCACCGGTGTCGATGCGGCTTTCCGCAGACCCGCACTGGATCACCGTCGAGGTACGCGACCACGGGCCGGGACTGGACGAGGCGGCGCTGCCCCACGTGTTCGACCGGTTCTACAAGGCCAGCGCGGCCAGGGCCAGGTCCGAGGGCAGCGGCCTCGGCCTCGCCATCGCGCGGGAGAACGCGCGACTGCACCGAGGCGACCTCACCGTCACCAACGCCCCGGACGGCGGCGCCGTCTTCACGCTTCGCCTGCCACGCCGGGCACCCGATCCGGACGGAGGCCCCGAGTGAGGACCCGGCTCGCCCGCCGCGTGCTCGCCGCGGGCCTCGTATCGCTCGTCGCCGTGGCCGGCTGCGGCGTACGACCCAGCGGCGTCATCACCGGCGACAACCCGCCGAGCGGACCCGTCGCACGAACCACGACGATCACCCTCTACCTGGTGAAGAACGGCCGGCCCAGCGCGGTGACGCGGCCCGGTGATCTACTGTCCCAAGCGGACACGCTCGCGCTGCTGGCGGCCGGGCCCACCGCGAGGGAACAGACGCACGGGCTCAGCACCGATGTCCCGCCCGAGGCCGGCCCGTTCTCGGTGACCACCAGGTCGGCCGGCCACCTGGTGGTGACCCTGTCCACTCCGGCCGGCGAACTGTCCACACTGGCCGTCGAGCAGATCGTGTGCACGGCCGCCGCCAGGGCGCAGGAAAGCCCTGTTCAGGTCACCGTCGTCGGTGCCGGGCAGGCCGTCGGCCCCCGGGGCTGCCTGGGGTGACGCGTCCAGTCGGATGTGCACCTCGCCGGAGACCTTCAGCGGACCGCTCACGTGCTTCCCCCCGAGCAGCCCCGGTGACGGCGGTAGCCTCTCCGCCCCCCACCCGGCTGGATCGCGGTGACCGTATGCCCCGCCGACCGCGGCGATCCGGCCCCGCGTGACGAAGGGTCAGCCGATGAAGACATCCGACCAATCTGTCAGCCGCTTACGCCATACCGGGCGGCGCGTCCAGATCGTCCTCGCGCTCCTGCTGGCCGCCCTGTGCTGGGCCGGAGCCCAGGCGCCGCTCCCGGCACGCGGCGCGGCCGTCCCCGAGCAGTCTTCCAACGTCCGCCTGTTCTACTACTCCTGGTACGGCAACCGTTACCTTAAATGTGATCGAGTGTGAGCACACGTCAGGCAGCTTCCGGCTTGCGCCGGAGCGTTCCCCGTTTCCGGGGTTCCCGTTTCGCCGGTGCGTGCCCGGCACGGGTGCCGGGTCTTACCGCTCCTCCACGGGCGTTTTGCGTCTCCCCGCAACTCTGGGCGACGTCAGCCGCGAGCGCGGCCAGGTTGAGCGCGGCATTGTGGTCCCGGTCCAGGACCAGACCACACTCGGCGCAGGTGTAGGTGCGTTCGGACAGGGCGAGCTTGGCTTTCACCACGCCGCATCCCGAACAGGTCTTACTGGAGGCAAACCAGCGGTCGGCGACGATGAGATGGCCGCTGTTCCACCTGGTTTTGTAGGAGAGTTGCCGCCGTACTTCGGCCATGGCGGCGTCGCTGACGGCGCGGGCCAGGCGATGGTTACCGACCAGTCCGGACACGTTCAGGTCTTCGACCACGACCGTGCCGTAGGTGGCCGCCAGGCGGCTGGTGAACCGGTGGAGGCCCTCGCGCCGCTGGTTGGCGACGCGGGCGTGTGCTGCGCCAAGCGCCGCTTTCGTCTTGGCCCAGCGGGCGGAGGCCTCGCGCTTGCCGCCGTCGGGGGTGCGTGGCCCGGTCCGGCGGGCGAGCTGCTTGTTCAGCTTGCGCAGCCGTCTGAGCGCCGAGCGGTGATGTCTGGGGTTGGCGACGACCTCACCGGTGGACAGCACCGCGAGTTCCTTCACGCCCAGGTCCACCCCGACCACGGCCTCCGGTTCAGCCGGGGCGCGGTCGGCACGGTCGATCTCGCAGGTGAACGCCACGAACCATCGGCCCCCCTCAAGGCGGACGGTGGCCGACAGGATCCGGCCGCTGCCGCGTTCCACATGGCGGGCGAGTTTGCGGGTGGATTCATGGGTACGGATGGCCCCGAGCCGGGGCAGCGTCACATGATGGCGGTCGGCCTCCACGCGGATCGTGCCGGTGGTGAACCGGCACGAGGCTCTGGCGCGGTGCTTGGACTTGAACCGGGGAAACCCGACCTTCGGCCCCTTACGGGCGCCTTTACGGGACGCCGACCAGTTCTTCAGCGCCCGCGCCAGGTTGTCCAGGCCGGCGTTGTAGGCCTCTTTGGAGTTCTCCGCCCACCACGGCGCGGCAGCGTTCTTAGTGGCGTTCCACGCCCGGCGCAGACCATACAGCGACCACACCACCTTGGTCAGCTGTTCATCGGGCACGCCATAGGACTTCTCCGCCTCCCGCTGGGACAAGGTGGCCTTGACCAGATTGAGCCCCCAGTTGAACGCGAACCGGGCCGCACCGCAGTGCGAGGCGAGTGCGGCCATCTGGCCAGGAGTGGGGTCAAGGGCATAGCGATAGGCTTGGACGACCTTCATGAGGTCTCGCCATCAGAGGCTTTGGTCGCGGTGAGCGCCCGCAGTGCCCGGTTGCGCGCCCCGCGCCGCCCGTACAGGCGCGCGCACATCGACGTCAACACCTCGATCATGTCACGCACCAGGTCGTCGGTGGTCTCACCAGGGTCGGCCACGATCAGGCGGCGGCCTTGGGCCGACAGGGCGGCCTCTAGGTACTCGACACCGAACCTGGCCAGCCGGTCGCGGTGCTCCACGACGATGACCGGGGTGGACGCGTCCGCCAGCAGCCGCAGTAGTTTGGGGCGCCGCCCGTTCAGCCCGGAGCCGATCTCGGTCACCGACGCCGTCACCGACAGTCCGGCATCGGTGGCGAAGGAGGTCAGACGGGCGATCTGCCGGTCCAGGTCAGCGCGCTGATCATGGGAGGACACCCGTGCGTACAGCGCGGCCCCACCCGAGATCTCGGTGGCCGGGCCGTCCACGATGATCGTGCCGGTGGGCAGACGGCGGGCCGGGACAGGCATTTTGCCTTCCCGGAACCACCGGTAGGCGGTCTGCGGGTGGATGCCCTGCGACCGCGCCCACTCAGCAAGCTTCACCCGCTCATTGAAACATATGTTCGCTCACATTCGCTCACATTCTTGCGAATAGTTCACAACCCCTCGTACGCGGCCGTACCGGCACCCGAGCGGTGCCGGTACGGCCGGAGCGTGTCCTGGCCGTGTCGGGATCAGGCCGCGTCGAGGCGGGACAGCTCCTCGGCCGACAGCTTCACGTCGACCGCGCCGACCGAGTCGCGGATGGTCTCCGGACGCGAGGAGCCCGGAATCGGGATCACCACCGGCGCCTTGGCGAGCATCCACGCCAGGCACACCCGCTGCGGGCTCACCCCGTGGACCTGGGCGACGTCCGAGAACACGGCGAACCGCGAGCCCAGCTCGCCGGCCTGCTGAATTCCGCCCAGCGGGCTCCACGGCAGGAACGCGATACCCAGCTCCGCGCACAGCTCCAGCTCGGGCTCGCTGGAGCGGAACGACGGCGAGAACTGGTTCTGCACGCTCACCAGCCGCCCGCCGAGTATCTCGTTGGCCAGCCGGATCTGGTCCGGGTCGGCGTTCGAGACGCCCGCGAAGCGGATCTTGCCCGCGTCCAGCAGGTCGCGGATCGCCCCGACGGACTCCGCGTACGGAACCCTCGGGTCCGGCCGGTGGAACTGGTAGAGCCCGATGGCCTCGACGCCGAGGCGTTCGAGCGACGCGTCGCAGGCCTTTTTCAGGTGGTCGGGCGAGCCGTCCAGGGTCCACGAGCCGTCGCCGGGGCGCACATGGCCGCCCTTCGTGGCGATCAGCACGTCGGACGTGTCGCCACCGTAGGAGGCCACCGCGCGGGCGATCAGGGACTCGTTGTGGCCGACCTCGTCCGCGCCCACGTGATAGGCGTCCGCGGTGTCGATCAGCGTCACGCCCGCCTCCAGCGCGGCGTGGATCGTCGAGACCGAACGCTGCTCGTCGGGGCGCCCCTCGATCGACATCGGCATTCCGCCGAGACCGATCGCACTGACCTGGACGTCGCCGATACGGCGAGTCTGCATGGGAGTTCCTCCTCGGAGATCGGTTGTACACCTCCACCCTCTCCTGCCCCGATTAAGCTGTCCAATAGAAGAAACTGATGTCTTTAAGCGGTCCGGGTGATGAATCATGGAACTACGGCAGCTGGAGTACTTCGTCGCCGTCGCCGAGGAGTGCCACTTCACACGGGCGGCGAACCGTCTGCGCGTGGCCCAGTCCGGCCTGTCGGCCTCGATCCGCTCGCTGGAGCGCGAGCTGGGCGCCTCGCTGTTCCTGCGCAGCACCCGGCAGGTCGAGCTCACCCCCGCGGGGAGGGCGCTGCTGGTCGAGGCGAGGCGGGCGCTGTCGGCGACCGACGCGGCCAGGGACGCCGTCGCCGCGGTACGGGGCCTGCTGCGCGGCAGCCTGGCCATCGGCTCGCTGCAGTGCCTGCACGCGGTGCACCTGCCGGCCGTGCTCGCCCGCTTCCTGACCGCGTACCCCGGCCTGGAGATCCGGTTGCGCCAGGGGGGATCCGGCGAGCTGATCGAGCAGGTGCGCGCGGGACGGCTGGACCTGGCGTTCGTCTCCCGCCCGTCCCGGTGCCCCGACGACGTCGTGGTCGGGCCGCTCGCCGACGAGCCGCTCGTGCTCGCCTGCGCGCCCGGTCACCCGCTCGCGGCCCGGGAGAAGGTCGAGCTGCCGGAGCTGCGGGCGGAGCGGTTCGTGGACTTCCAGCCGGACTGGGGCACCCGGGACCTGGTCGACGACGTGTTCGCCGCCGCGGACGTCGAACGCCATGTCTCGCTGGAGGTGAACGACGTGCACTCGCTGCTCGACCTGGTCACCTTCGGGCTCGGCGTGGCCCTCGTGCCGCAGTCCTTCGCGGTCAAGACCAACCGGGTGCGCTTCGTCGGGCTCGCCGGGGCCGTGCCGTCCTGGGAGATCGTCACGGTGACGGGCGACCCGACGAGCGCGGCGGCGACCGCGCTGCTGCGCGAGGTCCACGAGGCGAGGAGCGGCCGGCCGGCGGCGGAGCCCGTCACCTGAGCGTGTAGTAGAGGCTGATCTCCTTCAGCTCCGCGGCGGGGCCGTCCGCGAGGACGCGCACGACCTCTCCGCGCAGGTCCAGCATGACGACCTTCGTGGTCTTGCCCTCGGTCACGGTGCCGAGGAAGTGGCGGTCGCCCAGCCAGCCGTTGAAGATCATCCCCTTTTTGATCGGGACGACGGCCCTGCGCGTCGCCGTGGCGGCGTCCCACAGGCAGACGTCGCGGGGCATCTCCTGGCAGCGGGTCGTGAAGACCGTGCCGAGCGAGGTGGTCCTGACGTCGTCCAGCACCAGCGCGCCCACCTTCGGGACCGTCCGCAGCGGCGTGCCGTCCGGGCGGTAGAAGCGGACCGACCCGTCCGGCCCGGAGTGGAGGACCGAGGCCGAGTCGGCGCCCCAGACGTAGTCGGAGCGGTGGTCGTCGTCCGGCACCCGGAAGACGCGGGCCGTGCGCGAGGCCACGTCCACGATCACGAAGCCCCGGGAGCGCTGCTCCTTCCCCAGCCCCTCGTAGATCGTCAGCAGGATCCTCGTCCCGTTCCGGTCCCAGTGGGGATTGAAGGTCGTCAAGGGAGTGTCGACGGTCCTGATCTGGGTCTCCGGCCCTCCCGCCGGATCCACCAGCCGGATCAGGTCGAACTCCCCCAGCTCGAACTTGTTGTCCGGGTTGGCGGCGACGCGCGCTCCTCCCGGGGCGGCCACGGCGGTCATGAACGTCCCCAGGAACCTGAACTCCGCGGTGTCGCCCCGCCGGAGGTAGACGGGGTCGCCGCTGGCCCTCCCACGCGAGTCCCGGTAGCTGGTGACCCGCTCCGGGTCCGCGGGGTTCTCCCGCAGGGTGACCTTCGTTCCCGGGATCCGCAGGTCGGTCGTCGAGGTGGTGGGCATCGTCCCGATCGCCGGTCTCGCGGCCGGTACGGAGGGGGTGCCGTCCGTACCGCCCGTGACCACCTTCACGGGCTCCTCCGTCCCCGCCGCCCGGACCGCGAGGACCGCGACGCCGGAGGCCGCCGCGAGCGCCAGCGCGGCGAGGGCGGCGATCACCGGGCGCGAGGCGCGCCGCCGTGCCGGCGGGGGAGCGGCCTGCTTGCGGCCCTCGCCGAGCACCTCGTGACCCGTCCCGTACGACGGCCGCTCCGCCGGATGGCCCAGCAGCCTCAGCAGCGCCGGCATGGCCGCCGGGCGCGCCCGGGGGTCCTTGGCCAGGCACTCGCCCACCAGTTCGCGCAGCTCGTCGTCCAGGGAACCGAGTACGGGCTCGGCGTTCAGGATCCGGTGGATCACCGCGGGCACCGGGCCGGTCCCGAAGGGCGGTTCCCCCGTCGCCGCGCACACCACCGTCGACGCCCACGCGAACAGGTCGGCCGACGGCCCCGTCTCGCGCCCGTCGAACTGCTCGGGCGCCATGTACGGAGGGGTGCCGACCAGGTGGTCGGAGGCCGTCACCGTGGCGTCCAGCGCGCGGGAGATGCCGAAGTCGATCACCCGGGGGCCGTCGCGGGCGAGCAGCACGTTCGCGGGCTTGAAGTCGCGGTGCACGACGCCCGCCCGGTGGATGGCGGCCAGCGCGGTGACGGTCCCGACCGCGAGCCTGCGCAGCTCGGCCCCGCGCAGCGGTCCCCGCTCGTCGATCACCTGGGCGAGGCTGGGCCCGTCGACGTACTCGCTCACGATGTACGGCATGCCGCCGGTCTCGCCGTGCTCCAGCACCTGCGCGGTGCAGAAGGCCTCCACCCGGCGGGCCAGCTCGATCTCGCGGTGGAAGCGCGCCAGGGTCTGCTCGCCGCCGCCCTTGCCGAGCACCTTCACCGCGACCCGCGCCCCGGCGGGGGACTCCGCCAGGTACACCGTCCCCTGCCCGCCGCGGCCGATCCTGCCGGTGACCCGGTGCGGCCCGATCCGGTCGGGATCGCCGGGAGCCGGTGGCAGGACCCTGGTCATCCGGCCGCCGGGGTGAAACTCAGGAAGGCGGTGTCGCCCTTCTTGAGGTCGGCGAGGACCCGGATGGACTTGCCGTACAGATCGACTATCTCGATCTTGGAACCCTTCTTGACGGGGTTCTGGAGGAGCAGGTGATTGTTGTTGAACCAGCCCACGAAACGGGTCTTCTCGCCGATCTCGATCGTGTAGCGCCGGTTGCCGCTCACCGTGTCCCACACGCACATGGTGTCCCCCTTGGGGCACACCGTGGCGAAGAGGGCGCCCGAGGGGGAGAACCAGCCGGTGTTGCGCGGCTGGCCGACCCAGTGCATCGTCCGGATGGCCTGCCCGTTCGGGCCGTAGAAGTCGACCCCGTAGCCCTTGCCGTCGTAGTATCCCCGCGCGACCGAGCCGTCCGGCGCGAACGTGGAGGGAAACGTGTCGGCGCCGACGGACTCGGTGCGCACGTGGGTGGCCCTGCGCGCCGCCACGTCCACCACCACGAACCCGTCTGACTGTTCCTTGTTCGGGTCCCGTACCGACAGCAGGACCTTGGAGCCGTCGTTCGACCACACGGGATTGTGTCCCTCCAGCGGGCGCTCGACGGTCTGCACGTTGAACTGGGCGCCGTTCCTCAGGTCGAGGATCCTCAGGTAGTCGAAGGACGACTCGGTGAACTTCCCGAACGGGTTGAGCGCCACCATGTCACCCTGTGGCGACAGCACCGGCTGCAGGGCGTTGGCCACCTGCTTGAAGGTCTCCTTGCCCTTCTCCCTGGCGAACGAGGCGAAGGGCGGCTTGACGTTCAGGTACCCGCCCAGCTTGGTCGCGTCCTTCGGGCTCTCGTGCAGGGTGATGCCCGTCCCCGGCAGTTCGACGTCCTCGGTGGTCTTCTCCACCCGTTCCCAGGGCGCCTCGGTGACGTTCGGGCTGAGCTGGGGCTGGGGGGTGAAGGCCGGGGCGAGCGCGCCCTGCGCGGTGCTCCGGGCCGGGCGCGGGGCGGCCACGGGCGCGGGGTCGTCCGACACCGCCAGGTAGACCACGCCACCGGAGACGAGGGCGACGGCCAGCGCGCCCGCGGCCAGCAACGCGGGGCGGGCACGCCGCAGCGGCCGGGTGGAGGGAGTGCCGGGGGCGGAGGACGCCGAGAGCGCCGAGGGATCGAGGGGCGCCTGGTCGGAGGTGAGGAACCCCCCGACCAGGCGGAGCAGGACGTCGCTCGCGGTCGGCCGCAGCGCGGGGTCCTTGGCGAGGCAGGCCGTGACCGGCCCGCGCAGGTCGTCGGGGAGCGCGCCGAGGTCGGGCTCGTCGTTGACGATGCGGTTGACCGTGCCCGACATCGTCTCCGCCTCGAAGGGGGAGCGGCCCGAGGCGGCGAAGACCATCGTCGCCCCCCACGAGAACAGGTCCCCCTCGGGCCCGGGGGAGGTGCCCATGAGCCTCTCCGGCGAGCTGTAGGCGGGGACGTCGACCTTGCGGGTCGTGCTGGACGCGGTCGCCTCCAGCGCCCGCGCCATGCCGAGGTCGATCACCCGTGGTCCGTCGGGGCCGAACACCACGCCGCCGGGACGCAGGTCGCCGTGGACCGTACCCGCCTGGTGGAGGGCGACCAGGGCGGTCATCGTCCCGACGGCGATCCGGTGCAGCGAGGCCGCCCTCAGGACGCCCTCGGAGGCCACCGCCTCCTCCAGGGTGGGACCGTCGACGTACTCGCTCACGATGTACGGCCTGTCGCCGTCCACCCCGCCGTCCAGTCCGCTGTCCAGCACCTGGGCCGTGCAGAAGGCGGGTATCTCCCGCAGCGGTTCCATCGCCTCCCGGAACCGCTCGGGACTCACGTCCGCGGGGAGCAGGCGCACGACCACCCGGTCCCCCGATGGGGCTGTGGCGAGGTAGACGTCCTCCCCCAGTCGTCCCACGATCTGGTACTCGTCCACGCGTTCGGGATCCCCCGCCCGTACGGGGCCGATATCGGGCATGGTCTGGCTTCCTCTCCGAGGAGTCCATTTGAGATCACTAATTATGAGTATTCGGCATCGTAAAGTGGAGAAGTCAGGAGAAGAGATGAGAACTTCTCCGGAATGTCGCGCGCGGTTTCCGGCGTGCCCGCCCGGTGTCACCCCTCGTGAGGGCCCGGCGGCGGACCGCTTGGCACCGAGGCGCCGCGCCGGGGTGACGGACGCGAACCCGGCCGTCGGTCGAGACGACGTACGGGCGGTCCGGCGTCTCATCGGCCCGGCGCGCGACGCGGGGTCCGGCATGAGGTTCGGTGTGCGGCGTGGGCCGGTGTTCCGGTGTGTGATGCGGCGCGCGGTGCGGTGTGAGGTTCGGTGTGCCGTGGTGCGGTGTGAGGTTCGGTGTGCCGTGGTGCGGCGCGCGGTTCGGTGTGCGGCGCGCGGCGCGGTGTTCCGGTGTGGGGTGGTGGCGGCCGGTGACCTGCTCGGCGGGATCCTCCGGAGTTCCTGTCGGAGTTTCCGGCGGAGTTCCCGTTCGGGCTTCCGCGATCCCGCCGTTCCGCGGGGACGGCGGTAATTCACCGCACGGAGTCCGTGTCTCACTGCGGGGAACGACCCGGACGTGAAAAGCTTGAATACTCACAGGCTGGCCAGTCGCGGTTAAAGGGAGCGAACTTGCGCATTGTTCGGGCGATGAGCGAACAAGCCGATGGTCAGAATCCGGATCACCGGCAGGCCGGGCCCACCGTGGTCCGCATGCTGGTGGGGGCGCAGCTCCGGCGGCTGCGCGAGGACGGCCACATCACGCGCGAGGAGGCGGGGGAGGCGATCCGCGCGTCGCACTCCAAGATCAGCCGTCTGGAGCTGGGGCGGACCGGCTTCAAGCAGCGCGACGTGGCCGACCTTCTCACCCTCTACGGGGTCGTCGACGACGACGAGCGCGCCCCGCTGCTCGCCCTGGCCGCGCAGGCCAACAGGCCCGGCTGGTGGCACGCCTACGCCGACGTGGTCCCCTCCTGGTTCGACGCCTACCTCGGGCTGGAGCAGGCCGCCTCTCTCATCCGCGGCTACGAGGTCCAGTTCGTCCCCGAGTTGCTGCAGACCGAGGATTACGCCCGAGCCCTCATCCGGCCCGCCTGCGCGGGCGCCCCCGAGTTCGAGATCGAGCGCCGCGTCGCCCTGCGGATGGAGCGCCAGCGGCTCCTCACCGGGCGGGAGCCCGCCACGCTCTGGCTCGTCATCGACGAGGCGGTGCTGCATCGCCCCGTCGGAGGCCCCACGGTGCTGCGCGACCAGATCCGGCGCCTCACGGAGATCGTCGAGCTCGGCCATGTCACTCTCCAGATCATGCCGTTCAGCGCCGGAGCGGCCGCCGCGGCGACGGGCTCCGCCACCATCCTCCGCTTCCCCGAGGGGGAGTTGCCCGACGTGGTCTACCTCGAGCAGCTCACCGGAGCCCTCTACCTGGACAAGCTCGCCGACGTCGAGCGCTACTGGCACGTCATGAACCGCCTGGGGATCGAGGCCGAACAGCCGGCCGCGACGACGGCCCTCCTGCACCGCATCCTCAAGGAGACCTGAGGTCTCCTGGGCTCCTCGGTCCGGGGTCGTCGGCCCGGGGTTCTCGCGGTGCGGCGGGTGATCTCCGGGGCGCGGTTCGCGTGCGGCCGGTTCGCGGGGTTCGCTCCGCCGGAATGATTGTGAAGGCTGGCGGTCTTCTTCGTGATCTCGTACGTCGGCATGGGGCTGCCCGCCATCCTGTTCGGTCTCGCCCTCCGGTCCTTCACGCCGCAGGCGACGATGGTCGTTTTCGGCGCCGCCCTCTCGGCCGCCGCGGTCACCGCCCTGCTCCTGGCCCGGCCCTCCCGGCGCCGGTAAAGATGGTCATCAATGAAGCACGGGACGACTGGACAGGGCAGGGGTATGGCCGAACCAACCATTCAAAACGGTATTTAAGTAGGTGGAAGCGTTTGTTCTGAACCGGTTGACCCGCTTCCCCGGTCCCGGCATGATCAGTTTCCGACCCTCGTCCGGCCGATGGTGGCACCAGTCCCGAAGGGCCCTTGTCAACGTGGTTGTCAGCGACGATTCAAAGTCCTCACCCGATCCCGAGCAGGCGGGGACGTGGCCGGAGTTCACCGAGAAGCTCCGGGAGCTGCACGTCTGGTGCGGCAAGCCGAAATACGCGACGTTGTCGAAGACGTCGGGGCTGGCTCCGTCGGCGATCTCCAACCTGATCGGGAAAAATCCGCTCGGCCGCCCCCCGCAGGCCGCCGCCCTCCGCCTGGTCGAGGCCTGCCTGATCCACGGCGGAAGCACTCCTGCGGCGGTTCAGGAGCAGTCCCGCCGCTGGCAGGACGCCTGGAAGGCCCTGGCCGCCGAGGAGCAGGAGCAGGAGCCGGGCACGGCTCCCGCGGTCGCCGAGACGAGGAGAAGGCGACCCTGGATCGCGATCACCGTCGCGGTGGTCGTCGTGGCCGGTGTCGGCGCCGGCGCCTGGGCGCTGTCGCGATCCTCGGACGAACCTCCCCCCGCGCCGACGCCGACCGCCGCCCAAGACGCGGAGGGCTGCGTGGACAAGGATCTGTCGATCAAGGACGACCGTACGAAGCAGACCTGGCAGGGCCTCTTCGAATGCTCCAACACCCCGGGGTCGGACGTGTACGAGCGGGCCGGGGCGGGAGAGGCGATCGGTCGTCTTGAGTCGAATCCCAGCTGGTTCGTCTGCTGGACGCGGGGCGAGCGGCATCGCGGCGGCAACGACGTCTGGTACTACACGCAGGGCGACTACGCGCTGGCCAAGAAGGAACTCAAGGCGTGGGGCTTCATTCCCGCCGTGAACGTGCACACCGAGACCGACCCCGACCCGAACATCACCCGCGAGTGCGCCTTCGACTGAGCTCCCGCCAGGGGTCCTCACGCCGATCCTCACGCCGTACGGGGACGGAGGCGCGGGTCAGGGTGGGGAGAGCGTCAGGACGGCGGCGCCCTCGACGCGGTCCGCCGCCAGGTCGGCGAGGGCCCGGTCGGCCTCGGCCAGGGGGTAGGGCGCCGTCGTCACCCGGGGTGGGTGGAGTGTGGCCAGCTCCAGGTAGGCGCGGCCGTCGGCGCGGGTGTTGGCGGTGACGCTGCGCAGCGTGCGTTCCTGGAACAGGTGGCGCTGGTAGGTCAGAGCCGGGATGTCGCTGAGGTGGATGCCCGCCACCGCCAGGGTGCCGCCCCGGTCCAGGGCGGCCAGCGCGACCGGCACCAGCTCGCCCACCGGGGCGAACAGGATCGCCGAGTCCAGCGGTTCGGGCGGGGCGTCCGCGGCGTCGCCCGCCGAGGTCGCGCCCAGGGCCAGGGCCAGCTCCCTGGCCCCGGCCGAGCGGGTCAGCACGTGCACGGTCACGCCCTGGGCGATGGCGATCTGCGCGGTCAGGTGCGCCGAGGCGCCGAAGCCGTAGATGCCCAGGCGCCCGCCGGGCGGCAGGTCGCTGCGGAGCAGGGCCCGGTAGCCGATGATCCCCGCGCACAGCAGCGGCGCCAGCTTCTCCGCCGGGGTGTCGCCGGGGAGCGGGTAGGCGAAGTCTTCGGGAACGGTCAGGTATTCGGCGTAGCCGCCGTCGGCGTCCCAGCCGGTGTAGGTCGAGTCGGGGCAGAGGTTCTCCGCGCCCCGCAGGCAGTAGCGGCAGTGCCCGCAGGTCGAGCGGAGCCAGGCCGCGCCCACCCGGGTGCCCGGCGCCAGCCGCCCGGCGCCGGGGCCGGCGGCCACCACCCAGCCCACCGCCTCGTGGCCGGGCGTGGTCCTCGGGCGTCGCGGCCGGAGATCGCCCTCGGCGAGGTGCAGGTCGGTACGGCAGACCGCGCAGGCCTCGACACGGACCAGCACCTCACCGGGCCCGGGGGAGGGAACCGGGACGCGGACCGGCTGCAGGGGGCGCGAGGAGATCGGCCCGGGACGGGTGACGACCCAGGCGTCCATCTCCGTGGGGATCACGGGCGGCTCCTGAACTCTTCGGGGATCATGGGCGGCTCCCGAGTCCTGCGGGGATCATGGGCGGCTCCTGAACTCTGCGGGGATCACGGGTCGCGCCGGATGCGACGGCCGGTGACCTCGGTGGCGGCGATCCTCACGTACGGCTCCCGCTCACCTCCCGCCCATGGCCGGACGCCCAGCGCCGCCAGGGCGGCACGGTCCTCCTCCGAGGAGACGTGGTGGACCCCGCCGCGCACCAGCACGCTCCAGCCCTCGCGGCCGGCGTCGTCGATCCGGTCGACCTCGAAGGCGACCTTGGACTCGACCCCCTGGACCCCGGTGCGCAGGGTGTCGTCGAGCGGGCCGCCGAAGGCGGTGCGAAAGATCACCGAGCTGCCGTGCAGGGCGTAGTCGACCGGCAGGATGACCGGCCCGCCGATCTCCTCGAAGGCGATCCGCCCCACCCCGCCGGGGGTGATGAGCCGCAGGCACTCGTCCCGGTCCAGTGTCTCCGGAGCCGCGGACCGGAGAGCCGGCCGCCCCCGTCCGGGGGGCAGGCCGGCGTTCCCGCCGAGCAGTTCCTCGGGCCTGGTGTCCAGGGCGGTGGCCACGCGGTTCACGGTGCCGGTGTTCGGCGAGGCCACGGCGTCCTCCAGGTAGGCGAGATAGCCCGGATCGATCCCGGCCCGCCTCGCCAGCTCGTCCCGGGTGAGGCCGAGATTCTCGCGTCGCCTGGCGATCCGGCGGCCGAGGTCGCCCGGGGCCGATACGCGTCCAGTCATGGGATTCTCCAGCTGAGAAGATCGATGTCGCTGCGAGTCCGGGGCTCCTCCGGCTCCGCGCCCCCCGATCGGCATCACTTGGGGCCTCCCCTCACTCGCGCGCCGCTAATCCGGTGCGGCGGATGACCCGCCCGGGGCCTCGCCTGACGGAGGTCCTCGCCGCTCCTGCCGCCCCCCGGCGCGCACGAGGTGGCGTGCGTCTACGATGGAGTCGCTTGGGAAGCGCTTTCCGATAAGTGGTGGGAGGGAGTCAGGGTGAGATTGGCCTTCAGCACGCTCGGCATGCCGGGGCAGGGCCTGAGCGAGGCCGTCGCGGTGGCCGTGGAGTACGGGTGCGCCGGGCTCGAACTCCGCCTCCACCCCGACACCGGGGTCCACGCCGGGCTCTCTCCGGCGGCGCGCGCGACGGTCCGCGCGGCCTTCGCGGGACCGTCGGCTGGTCGTCCCGCAGGCGCGGGAACGTCAAACGGTCGCCCGGCAGGCGCGGGGGCGCCGGGCGACGGTCCGGAAGGCGAGGGGGACACCGCCGCGGGCCCGTCGGGAATCCCGTCCGGGACCGCCGGGCTGCAGGTCTCCGCTCTCGCCGGATACGTCAGGATCGCCGTGGCGGGACCGGACGAACCCGTGGTGCGGGCGCTGCGGGACGACCTGGCGCTCGCCGCCGACCTGGGTGCCCCCGCCGTACGGGTGTTTCCCGGGGGAGAGGATGTCGAGGTGGGGGCGCGGCGGCTGCGCGCGGTCGCGGACCTGTGCGTGGAGTCAGGGGTACGGGTGCTGGTGGAGACCCATGACGCGATGCCGACCGGCGCCGCGGTCGGGCGGCTGCTGGACGCGGCGGGCGTTCCCGAGGCGGCGGGCGCGCTGTGGGACGTGCTGCATCCGTGGCGTCACGGTGAGGAGCCCGCGGAGACCCTGGCGGCGCTGGCCGGACATCTGGCGTACGTGCAGATCAAGGACGCGGTCTCGGCCACCGACACGACCCCGGTGCCGATGTGGGCGGGCGGGGTTCCCCTCGACGAGTGCGGCGAGTTGCTGCGCGGTTTCGGGGGCTGGGTCTCCCTGGAGTGGGAGCGCACCTGGTACCCGCACGTGGCGCCGGTGGAGGAGATCCTCCCCGGGGCCCGCGAGTGGGTCGCCCGCTTCTCGGCGTGACCGCCCGCCGCGCGGTCCTTCTCCGGCCCCGGCCGGGACGTCGGCACCGACCGGATCCGTTCTGCCGTGTTCGCGAGGTTCGCGGTGGAGGCGGGGCGCCGGTGTCCGTCGGTGTCGCGGTGGTCGTGGTCGTGCAGCTCGGGGTGGCGGAACACGAAGATCGCCGTGGCCCGGTCGAGGTGGCTGTAGACGCCTGCCATCCTGCCCGGCTCGTTGTACATCACCACCTTGTCGTCCAGGCGGCACATCGCCCCGTGCTCGGCCGTACGCGAACCCGTCAGCCCGCGCGGGGGAAGGGCGGCCAGTCCGGGTAGAGGAGGGCGTTGATACCGAGCGCCGCCGCGGCGCGGACGTTGACGGCCCGGTCGTCCAGGAAGGTGACGTCGCCGGGGGTGGCGTCGAGGTGGCGCAGGACCTCCTCGAAGATGGCGGGATCCGGCTTGGCCAGCGTCAGGCGGCAGCTGTAGAAGCGATGGGTGAACGCCGCGGCCCAGGGGGCGGCGTCGATGGCCGCCGCCAGCGGCTCGGGGGCGTTGGACAGCAGGGCGAGCCCGTGGTGTCCCGCGAGGTCCTCGATGGCGCGCAGGGTCTCCGGGTTGAGGTGGAACCAGCTCGCGACGTCGGCCGCGTTGAGCGTGGCGACGAGCGGATCGTCGTCGGCGAGCGTCCTGCCGGCCACCCCGCTCCAGTAGGAGTGGGAGGCCTGGCCGCGGTCGTAGGCCTCGCGGTGGTGCCAGTAGCGGTCACGGAAGGTCGCGTGGTCCTGGCCGATGAGCTCCGCCATGGCGGCCGTCGCGTCGGACGGCTGCGGCATGGAGATGACCTCGCCGTAGTCCAGCAGCATCCACGTGGTCACGGGCTCTCCTCGGAATGAGTCTGCGCCGGTGGTTCCGGTGGCACTCCCGATGCGACGGGTGAGGCCCCGCACATCCGGCGCCGCCGCGTCTCGCGCCCGGCCGGACGCGGATGATCAATGATCGTTCGGTGTCGTTCCGGAACTCTTTCGTGTTCATTCGATCGTACTTCGTGTTCGATCGCAAGATGTGAACCTCGGTTGCCGGTGGCGGTCCCCGGTCGCCGCCCGGTCTCGTCGCGGGTCAGTCGTCGCCGTCCCGGTTCGCCGCGCGCCGGTGGTGGCGCCGTGCCTTGAGGCGGTTGCCGCAGGCGGCCATCGAGCACCAGCGACGGGTGTTGGCCCGGCTGTGGTCGACGAGGAACAGGCGGCAGTCGTCGTTGGCGCACGGGCGCAGGCGGCCGGGCAGGGTCTCCTGGAGATACGCCCAGGCCAGCACGCATCGGAGGCCGAACGGGTCGGCGGAGCCGGTGCTCAGCTCCCAGCGCACGCCGTCGTCGCCGACCGACGGGGTCCGCGACACCCCTTCGAGAAAGGGCTCCAGCGTCCGGGTGGGCTGCTCGCCCCTGACGACGCGGGCGACCGCGTCCCTGACGCGGCGGGCCGAGGCGGCGGCGGCCGGTGAGCGGGGCAGGTCGCGCTCGCCCAGCCACCGGGCGGCGTCGCGCGGGTCGTCCAGCGCGTCCGTGGGGACGCCGTCGACCACGGGTGTGGTGTTGAGCAGGTCCAAGAGGAGGTCAACGTCCTCTATAACCACCTTGGGCATATTGACAGGTTAGCAGTAATGGTGTTTCGCTGGCCATGTATAACTTCATCAACGACTCAAAGGGGTTAGGCATGGATGAGCGAACCCACTACCGCACCGCCGTCGTGCGCGGGCAGGAGATCTTCTACCGGGAGGCCGGGGACCCGGACGCGCCGGTCCTGCTCCTGCTGCACGGCTACCCGACGAGCTCCCACATGTTCCGCGACCTCACCCCGAGGCTGGCGACCCGCTACCGGCTCGTCGCACCCGACCACCTCGGCTTCGGCCACTCCGCGACGCCGTCCGTGGACGACTTCGACTACACCTTCGCGAACCTGGCCGAGATCACCGCCGCCTTCACCGAGCGGCTTGGCCTGTCGCGCTTCGCCATGTACGTGCAGGACTACGGCGCGCCCATCGGCTGGCGGCTCGCCACCGCCCACCCCGAGCGCGTCACCGCGATCGTCACCCAGAACGGCAACGCCTACCTCGACGGGCTGGACGAGGATTTCTGGGCCCCGATCCGGGCCTACGGCACCGATCCGTCCCCGGCCACCGAGGCTCCCATCCGTCAGTCTCTGACCCTCGACGCGATCCGCTGGCAGTACACCCACGGCGTGCCCGACGAGAGCCTTGTCAGCCCCGACACCTGGCGCCACGACTTCGCACTGCTGCGACGTCCGGGCAACGCCGAGATCCAGCTCCGGCTCACCCGCGACTACATCACCAACATCGATCTCTACCCGGCCTTCCAGGAGTACTTCCGCGCGAGCCGGGTCCCGCTGCTCGCCGCCTGGGGAGCCCACGACGAGATCTTCAGGCCGGGCGGTGCCACGGCCTTCCAGCGCGACCTTCCCGACGCGGAGATCCACCTGCTTCCCACCGGTCACTTCGCACTGGAGAGCCACGGAGCCCAGATCGCCCGGCTCGTCGACGACTTCCTGGGGCGGGTGCTTCCCCGCTGACCGCCGGCACTGAGGGGGAAGGGAAAATGGGGCGCGTCACGTGACGCGCGACGCCGTACGACAAGGAGAACCGATGATCCGCCGCTGGAATCCCTCGGCCCTCAGGTGGTGGTGATCGTCAGGTCCGCGCGGGCGCGGACGTCGTCGCGGGCGTGGAAACGCTCCTCCTGGGCCGCCCAGCGGTTCCAGTGCGGGGCGTAGAGGTCGCCGTCGCGCTCCAGCGCGCGGGCCTTGCGCACCTCGTCGGCCGCCTCCAGCCACAGCAGGCCGCTCAGGTACGGCGCGGCGGCGAGGGCGCCGGAGCCGGTACCGTCGAGGACCAGGACTCCGGTGACCGGGACCTCGTGCCACTCGGCGTAGCCGCCGTCGGCCCAGTCGTAGCGCCGCCACCGCGCGGGCCGGTCCAGGCTCAGTGGCCGCAGGATCCACCCGACCAGCGCGTCCACTCCTCCCAGCAGGCCGTCCCACCCCGGATAGAGATCGTCCATCCGTACGACGGGCGCGGCCAGTTCCGCGGCCACGGCGGCGGCGAGGGTGGACTTGCCCGAGCCCGAGCGCCCCTCGACCGCCAGGACGCGGGTACGGCCCGCTCGGGCGGGGCGGGCGCGCAGCCAGAGTGAGATCCGCGGCACGTGGTCGTTCACGCCGGCGTCACGGGGCGGCGCCGTAGACCGGTTCGCACGCGGGGCGCGGGAGGTACGTGGATCACGAGTCAAGCATCTCAGGGGCGCATGCGCACCGGTCCGCCCGGCACCCGAGGCGTCGTCCGCGCGGGGGCGGGTTTCCCCGATCACCGCCCCTCACCGGGGGCGGTGACGCGCCGGAGGAAGGCGCGAGACTCCCGGACCGGCCGCACGCCGGTGGAGCCTCATCTGGTGAGACGTAGTGGACGCGAGAAAGGTTCACATGGGAGCGGGGCCGGATCCGGGCGGGGGGTTCCGCGACGGGATCCGGGACGGGTCCAGGATCGGGGGAGGAGCGGCGGGAGCGCACGTGTCACGGGTGACCGGAGGACGAGGTCACGCGCTCCGGCGGGTGCGCCAGCGGGTCAGGATCTCACGGTCGGAGTCGCGCTCCTCGACGTCGCGGCGGCGCTGCTCGTCCTCGTCCTGCGCCAGGGCCAGCCACTCGGAGTATTCGGGGTCGTCGCGGCCGATGTCGCGGGTGCCGTCGACCTTGGTGCCGTTGTCCAGCGTGGTCGTCGCGGGGACGCGGAGGGTGCCCCCCGGCAGCATGGTCACGTTCATGGCGTGGCCTTTCCGTCGTCTCTCCTGACCGCTGTTCGCCCAGCATAGCTCCGGGGGTCGCGGCACGCCCACGGTCACCCGATGCCGTAGTGCCCGGACAGCCGGTGGTACACCCGCTCTGCCTCCGCCTCCTCGCCGACCAGGTGGAGCAGCCTGGTCGCCCTCCGGGTGAGCACGCAGGCGAAGGCCTCTGCGAACAGTTCGGTGACGTCGTCGCGGTAGGGCGGATGAAGACGGTCGCGGGTGCGGGCGTGCAGGTCGGTCCAGAAGGGGGAGTGCGAGGGCAGCCGGTCCATGTGGTCGGCGGCGTGGCCGAGCTCGTGCCCGCACACCGACACCGAGGGCGAAGGGGTGCTTCCCACCCCGATCCGCCGCTGCCGGGGGTCGTACACACCCGCGCTGCGCTCCCAGTGGCCCGCCTGCAGGGGCAGTGCGACGCCCCGCAGCCACTCGAAGCCGGGAAGGTCGGGCACCGATCCGGGGCCCACCACGATGCCGCCGCTCAGATGGGTGGTCAGGCGGGTGGCGAGTGCCTGTGGCACGGCCGCCAGCGTCAGTATCGCGAGGAGCGTTTCCGCCGGTGGGAACGTGCCAGGTTCCCAGGTGCGCGCCAACCGCGCCTCCAGTGGGCCGACGTGCAGCCAGCCGGGACGTCCTCTGCTGTGGTCGGCCAACGCAGCCGCTTCTCCTGGATCGGGGGGCGATCCGCCACGGCTTGCGGGCCGGGCCGATCAGGTCCGCGGGCCGCGACGGTGATCATGCGAGACTACATCTCCCGTGCCCCGGCCCGCGCGGGTACGCCCACGCCGGGGCCGTCCGCGCGTGGCCGGGCCGTGTGCCCCGGCTTTTTGTTCGCGGACGCGGGCGCGGCGGGGCGTCCGCACGTTCCCTTCCGGTACGCCCCTACCGGTGTCCGACCAGGATGGCGTGGTGGTCGGTGCCTTCCCCGCCGTCCGGGTCGGCGTGCACGGTGGCGGCCCCCAGGCGGGGCAGATGATGGATCAACCGGTGCTCGGCCTCCACCGCCACCGCGTGCGCCTGCAGCAGCGACAGGTCGTCACCGACCACGATGTCCACCTCGGCGCGCAGCGTGTGGCCCACCCAGCGCAGCCGTACCGATCCCACCCGCCGCACGCCGCGGGTGGCGGCCAGGATCCGCTCGGCGTGATCGACCAGGGCCGGATCGACCGCGTCCATCAGCCGGTGGTAGATCTCGCGGGCCGCGTCCCTGAGGACGAGGCAGATGGCCACCGTGATCAGCAGGCCGACGATCGGGTCGGCGATCGGGTAGCCCAGTGCCGAGCCGCCCGCGCCGAGCAGCACGGCCAGCGAGGTGAGGGCGTCGGTGCGGGCGTGCAGCCCGTCGGCGACCAGCGCGGCCGATCCGATCCGGCGTCCGACCCTGATCCGGTAGCGGGCCACCCACTCGTTGCCCACGAAGCCGATCACCGCCGCCGCGGCGACCCAGCCGAGCGCCCTCACCTCCTGGGGGTCGACCAGGCGCCGCGAGGCCTCGTACCCGGCGAGCACGGCGGAGGCGGCGATGATCAGGACGATGGCGATTCCGGCCAGGTCCTCGGCCCTGCCGTAGCCGTAGGTGAATCTGCGGGTGGCCGCCCGGCGCCCCAGGGAGAAGGCGATCGCCAGGGGGAGCGCGGTCAGCGCGTCGGCGACGTTGTGCAGCGTGTCACCGAGGAGGGCGACCGAGCCGGAGAAGGCCACGACCACCGCCTGGACGGCGGCGGTCACCATGAGCACGGCGAAGGAGACGGCCAGCACGCGCATCCCGCGACTGCTGGACTCCAGGGCGGTGTCGGTCCTGCTCGCGCTGTCGTGGCTGTGCGGGGTGAGGGCGTGGCCTACTCGTGAGAGCAGCCTCCCGAACCCGAACCCGAACCGGCGGCCGGTGGGCCCCCGTCGCTCGTGGCCATGCTCGTGATCATGGCTGTGGCCGTGTTTCCCCGGCTCGCGGTCGTCGCCCGGCCCGTGCCCGTGTTCACGGATGGGTTCGTGCCCGTGCCCGTGTGCGGCCTCGCGGCCCTGGTCGTGGGGGGAATCGGAGCCGGTGGGCCCGTGGGGGGACGGAGAACCGGCATCCTGCTGGTCGGACATGGCTACCTCGTTTGCGACCGGTGCCCTTTTCCCGGAGTATATGTAGTCATGTATGCACGCGACAATCAATCAGGTGACAACCCGTCGCAGGAGCAACCCACCGGCGCCCAGGTGGAGGCCGCCGTCGAGGCGTTCCGGATGCTCAGTGACGCCACCAGGTTGCGCCTGATGTGGCTGCTGTCGTCGGGGGAGTACGACGTCGGCTCGCTCGCCGAGGCCATCGGGGTCGCGCGTCCCTCGGTCTCCCAGCACCTGGCGAAACTCCGCCTCGCCGGGCTGGTGCGCACCCGCAGGGACGGTCGCCGCGTGCTCTACCGGGCCCGTGACGCCCACGTCCGCGCGCTCATCGGCGAGGCTCTGTTCCATGCCGATCACGAGGTCTCCGGCATCCCGCGCCACGACTGACAGTGATGACGTTCATGGTGACGTTGCGGCGGGTCTGACCCACCGACTGACTGACGTCTCGACTGTCCTGCCGGCGTGGGCGCCCGACCGGCGTGCGCCGGGTGACGGCGACCCGGCCGCCGGTGTGGTCACCGGCTTGCGGCGCCAATTGACAGATTAATTTGTCTAATGGTTCCATGAGGCCGTGCCCGCGACCGAGATGACACTCATGGACGAGCCCGACCGCCTGCGTGTCGCACTCCCCCCGATCCGCCGACGGCTTCTCGGCCGCCTGCGCGAGCCCGCCTCCGCGGTCCAGCTCGCGGCCGAGTTCGACCTGCCGCGCCAGCGGGTCGGATACCACCTCAGGGTGCTGGAGGAAGCCGGGCTGATCGAGCTGGTGGAGGAACGCCCGCGGCGCGGTTTCGTCGAGCGCGTCATGAGGGTCACCGCGAACGCCTTCCTCGTCGACCCCGGCGTGCTCACCTCACCCGACGAGGCCGACGAGGCCGACGAAGCGAGCAAGGCCGACGAGACCGGCGGCGGTGACGGTGACGGTGGCGGGGCCACCGGGACCGCCGAGGGGTTCCGCCGCGTCGCCGACCAGTACGCCGCCGAGCACCTCGTCGAGGTGGCCGCCGACACGGTGCGCGACGTCACCCGCATGGCCGCCACCGCCGACCGGCAGGGCGTCCGGCTGCTGACGTTCACCCTTGAGGCGCGGGTGCGCTTCGCCGAGCCCGGCGACGTGCACGACTTCACCGACGCGCTCGCCGACGCCCTCTCCCAGGTCGCGGCCCGCTTCGACACCCCCGGTGGGCGGCTCTACCGTCTCGTCGCCGGTGGGCATCCGGCCCCCGGTCCGCGAGGAACCGGTCTCACCCCCGGCACGCCGGAAACCGATGGGCATCCGGTCTCCGGCCCGGGAGAAAACGCTAGGCATCCGGTCTCCGGTACGCCGGAAACCGGCGGTTGACATCCTTCCCGGGACCGAGGTCCGGGGTTCCCACGTTGGAGGTATCCCATGACAGACGAGCCGTTCTCCATCGAGGTCACCATCGCCGCACCCGTCGGCGACGTGTGGAGCGCGCTGCGCGACCCCGAGCTGATCCGGCGCTGGCACGGCTGGCACTTCGACGGCCTCGACAAGGAGATCGAGGTCATTTACCACCAGAACGTCGTGGAGTCGGCCGCCGAGCACCGGCTGGAGATTCAGGGCGGCGACCTGTTCGAGCTGGCCGACCTCGACGGCCGTACGGGCCTGAGGGTGACCCGGGCCCCGCGCGGTGGCGACCCCGACTGGGACGCCTACTACGACGACATCACCGAGGGCTGGATCACCTTCGTCCACCAGCTCGCGTTCGCCCTGGAACGGCACCCGGGCGCCGACCGGCGCACGGTCTTCCTCTCCGGTGCGGCGGCCCCGCCGGTGCTGGAGGCCACCGGTCTCGCGGCGGTGGCCGGGTTGCCCCCGGCGAGCCCGTACGAGTTGGAGAGCCCCACCGTGGAGACGCTGCGCGGCCAGGTCCGGTTCCGCTCGGCCAACCAGGTCGGCCTCACCGTCGACGGCTGGGGCGACGGCCTGCTGGTCGCTGCTCAGAACCCGCCCTCACCCGCCAATCCGGGCGGCGCCGCCATGATGGTGCTCACCACGTACGGCCTCGACGACGCCGCGTTCGCCGATCTCGAATCCCGCTGGAACGCGTGGTGGGGACGTAACTTCCCGGAGGCCCCCGCGAACGATCAGGATGCCCCCACCGTCGCGGAGCAGGTCCCGAACGCGTGAGGCCGCCGTCCGCCCGGCATGGAAGTGCGGCGCTTGGGTCGGCCGATGGGCCGGGAGGACGCTACGGGGAGTGAAACCCTCGGCGGAGCGCGGGCCGGGCGGGAAGAACCCGAAGTCGCCGGCCCGTTCGGCGGCCTCGCCACCGGTTCCGGGGCGGTGGAGCAGTCGCGCCGGGAGATCGGCCTGACCCTCGGGCGGTGGAGGTCCTCGAACGGCGGCCCCTGACATCCTCCGTCCGCTCTCATCGTGAGAGCTCATGTCCCTGTCATGACACAGGGAGAGCTCACGCCTCCTTCAGGATGGCGGCCACCGACTCGCGCAGCGGTGTGGTGGGGCGGCCGATGAGGGCGCTGAGCTCGCCCGGGGTGGGGGACAGGGCTCCCTGGACGATGTCGAGATCGATGTCGGCGTACATGGTCGCCACCGGTTCCGGCAGGCCCGCGTCGATCAGGGCCCGGCGGAAGTCGGCGTGCGGGAGGTTCCGGTAGACGACCGGCCTGCCGGAGACCGCCGACGCCTCGGCGGCCAGCTCGGGCAGGCTCCACGCGGTGTCGCCGGAGAGCTCGTAGACCTTGTCGCCGTCTTCCTCGCGGGTGAGCACGGTGACGGCCGCGGCCGCGTAGTCGGCCCGGGACGCGCCGGCGACGCGGCCGTCACCGGCGGCGCCGAGGATCGCGCCGTGCTCGACTCCCTGGAGGACGGACGCCGCGTAGACCTCGGTGTAGAAGCCGTTGCGCAGGAAGGTGAACGGGATCCCGGAGGCGCGGATGTGCTCCTCGGTGCCCCGATGGTCGACGGCCAGCGCCAGGGGCGTGGTGTCGGCGTGCAGCACGCTGGTGTAGACGATGCGGGCCACCCCGGCCGCCCTGGCCGCGTCCACCACGGCGCGGTGCTGCCCGAGGCGCCGCCCGACGGCGTCGCCGGAGATGAGCAGGACCGTGTCGCCGGGGGCGAAGGCCCGTTTGAGCGTCTCCGGCCGCTCGTAGTCGGCCTCCTTGACCTTGACGCCGCGCGCGGCCAGGTCGGCGGCCTTGCCGGGAGTTCTCACGGCCGCCACGACACGGTCCGCGGGCACGCGCTCCAGCAGGCCGTCCACCACCAGGCGGCCGAGCTGACCGGTGGCACCGGTGACAACGATCATTTCACTTCTCCTCGCTCGAAGGGTCGCCATCAGGTTAGTACTAACTAATATATAGTGCCAACTAAAAGTTAGTGCTTTCTTTTGCGCAGTGCGACGAGAAAGTTAGAGTGGGCGGATGGACGACCAGGCCGCGATCCCGCTGGACGAGTTCAGCCAGCTCACCTTCGACGTCTTCGTGCGCGGATGCGCCTCGCGCGAGACGATGGAGCACCTGACCGGCCGCTGGGGCATCCTGGTCATGGTCGCGCTCAACGACGGGACCTACCGCTTCAACGCCCTGCGCCGCCGGGTCGACGGAGTGAGCGAGAAGATGCTCGCCCAGACCCTGCAGGCCCTGGAGCGCGACGGCCTGGTCCACCGCGAGGCCGAGCCGACCATTCCCCCGAAGGTCGAGTACAGCCTCACGCCGCTCGGCGCCCAGGCCGCCCGGCGCCTGCTCGACCTCATCGAATGGCTGGAGGGCGAGATGCCCGCGGTCATGGAGGCCCGCGTACGCCACGACCAGGCCAGAAACGAGCGGCAGACGACGTAGGCGCGTCGCCCGCCGCGTCACATCCGTCCGCCGCGCGGCGAATCCGGTGCCGTGGCGGGTGACCCGCGCGCCGCCGAGTACAGGTTTGTCGGTCCGGGGCGTTAGCGTTCCGCGCATCACGGTCGCGGGTGACGAAATCCCCGTGGGCGTCGGCAATCCTTCCATGGTGAAAGGCGGGACCCTTTGGGCTGGCTGGCAGCGGGAGACGGGTACGAGGTCGCTCTGGTGGAGGGCCGGGTGGCGGCGAGGGCCACCGCGGGCCGGGCGGCGGGACGGCAGCTGAAATCGCTGCCCAAACAGGTGCGCGAGCACCCCGAAGTCGAGCGGCTGCGCCGCCTGGCCGAGTGGCTCGACCGGCACGAGGCCACCTGTGTGGCACGGGTGGACGCCTGGATGGTGTCGTCCCTGCCCGTCCCCACCGGGCTGGTGGCCCGGCTGTGGCCGGACGAGGCGTGGCGGTCGGTGCTGTGCGACCTCGTGGTGGTCGGCGACGACGAGGCGGGCTTCCTGCGGGACGTCACCGGCTCCGGCGAGCTGCGGACGGTGAACCTGGACGGCGAGACCGTCCGGATGTCCCCGGAGACCGTGACGCTGCCCCACCCGGTGCTGCTCCCCGACCTGGACGACCTGAGGGAGTTCGCCGCGGAACTGGGCGTGACCCAGCGCGTCGAGCAGATCCACCGGGCGACCTGGGCCAGGCCCGCCGACTTCGCGGAGAAGGCCACCGAGGTGACGGAGTTCGCCGGGGGGAGATTCGCCTTCCGGTTCGGCCTCGCCGCCCGCGCGACCTCGCTCGGCTACCGCGTGTCGGGCGGCTACGCCACCTGCGCGGTGCGCGACGCCGGGCGGGGCGCCGAGGCGTCGGTGTGGATCGGAGAGCCCTATTGGGACGGTGACACCGAGACCGGAAGCCTGACCTGGCACGACCGTGACGGCAGGCGGCTCCCCCTGCGGGAGGTCGGCCCGGTGGCCTGGTCCGAGGGAATGCGCATGGCCGCGGCGCTGTACGCCGGCCGCAACGTCGAGGAAGGAACGAACGCGTGAGCGACGCCACGTCGTCAGTGAGCACCCCCGAGGCCGGGACGCACGAGCTGCCGGGAACGGGCGACGGAGCCGGGGCGCACGAGCCGTCCGGGCAGCGGGGCGGCACCGCGGTTCCCGAGCCGCGGGAGGCGGCGCGCGTCACCGAGGCGCGGGAGCTGCTGGAGGCCGGGGCGGTCCTTCCGCCGGGCACGGACGGCGGCGAGCGGGCGGTGCCGCTGACCGCGCGCGCCTACCGGCACCCCGGTCTGGAGGACCGGGTGGTGGTGCGCCTGGTCGCCGAGGAACTGGGCGCCGCGGAGGACGCCGCGGCGGGTTTCCTCGGGCTGGAGCCGGACGGCGAACCGGCCGTCGTCGGGGTGGGCCTGCGGCGCTCGCTCGGGTTCCCCGAGTGGGTGCTCGTGCATCACCCCGAGGACGGCCACCACGCGCTCGCCCTGGTGCCGGAGCTGGACCGCGCGAGCCGGCAGGCGAAGTCCAAGCCGAAGGCCGCCCTCGACGCCTACCAGCGGCTCGCCACCCAGCTGGCCGGGGCCGTCCCGCACTTCCTGCCGACGTTCCTCGAACAGGCGGGCCGGGTGTTCCTCTCGGTGGAGAACACCACCTACGCGTCACAGATGTTCGTCCAGGCGCGCAGGGCCGAGAGCGAGCACGGCCTGCCCGTCGACGAGGACCGGCTCGACGCGGTCTTCCTGGAGTTCGCGCTCGCCGGAGCCCTGCCGGTGAAGGCCCTGTCCGTGTACGCCAAGGAGCTGGCGGGCCGGGTGCCGGCGAACGAGGCGCTGCGCAGGATCCACCGGCTGTGCGTGCGCCGCACGGCGGGCGGGCTGTCGCCGTCCGCGCAGATGGCCGTCGAGCTGCGCCGCCTGGCCAGGGCCGCCGGGCTCGACGCGGACGTCGAGGAGCAGTCGTACCTGGTGGACCTGCTCGCCCTGCCCGCCACCTCCGGGGCGCCGCTGGGCTGGTGGAAGGCGCACCGCCCGGCCCTGGCGAACCTCGCCCGGCGAGAGCCCGCCTTCCGCGGGACGCTGCTGAACGCGATGCCCGCCAACGGCGACGACGACATGCCCGCCCTCTGGCTGGAGGTGCTGGAGGAGTCGGGCGCCACCGCGGGCCTGGGAGAGGCCGAGGTGCCCGAGGGCGAACGCCCCGCCGACGGCACGGCGGGCTGGCTCGAGCGCTTCCTGGCCATCTGGAACCCCGGCTGGCGGGGAAACCCGAGGCTGCCCGGCCTGTACGCGCTGGTCGAGCGCGTGGCGGGACGGCTGCGCGCCGAGCTCGCCGCGACGGGCGGGACCGTGCCGTTCAAGCCCGACCCCGACCTGGTCGACCTCCTGCTGTCGCTGGAGATACCGGTCGCCGATCCGGGTGACGACGCCCGCCTGCTGCTGGAGCCCTGGGCGCGCGCGGAGGAGGGGCGCGACCTGCTCGCGCTGGCCGCCGCCCCCCGGTTCCGGCGCGCGTTCCACCGCGCCGCCGAGGCGTTCAGTAACGACACCGACGGGAACCGGGCCGTACGCCGCCTGGCGGCCTCGCCCGGCGGCCGGACGATGCTGGCGGAGTGGGTGGGCGCGGTCGCCCGTCGCTCGGCCGCCACCGGCCTGCCGCAGCTGCCCGACGCCCTCAGCCGGCTGACCTGGCTGCCCGGCGAGGCGCTGGTGCTCGCCGGGGAGGAGGTCGCCGAGGCGGTGCGGGCCGACCTCGCCGCCGAACTCGCCAGGACGCTGCGCGGCGGGCTCCTCGACGAGCTGGGCTGGCCGGCCTGGGAGGAGGCGGTCGCCGACCTCGTCGGCCCGAAGGACCTGAACGAGATCGAGACCGCCGACGCCTGGCCGAACCTGATCGTCTCCGGCCCCTCCCGGGCCAGGGTCATCGGCCCGGAGGGAACCGTGCTCGTCCACGACCTGCGCCCGGCACCGGACGGCGTCTGGGGCGACCCCGACTTCCAGCACGTCGACGGCGAGCTGCTCGTCTACTGGCACACCTACGGTGACGGGCTGCGCGGATACTGGCACTCCTCGGCGGGGACGATCCTCGCGATGGAGGGGGAGGGCGGCAAGTGGGCGCTGGGCGCCGACACGGTCACCCTGCCGCTCCCCGGCGGCGGGCGGGCCACGGGCGCCGGGGTGCTGTACCCGGGTGACACCGTGGTGCCCCGCAGGCGCCGCCTGATGGGTGACGGGACCTCGTTCTGGATCTGGGACACCGACGTCAATGGCTGGCGCGAGCACGACCCCGCCGGCATGACGGAGGGCAGGCTGAGCGTGCCCGGGTTCCTCGCCGACGCGCTGCGCTCGGCGCCGCCGGGCAGCACCTTCCGCGACGGCTGGGTGCTGCCCGCCCTCTCCGGCGAGGCCACCCCGGACGGCGTTTCGGCGGACGGTCTGCTCGGCTGGCGGGTGGTCGAGCTGCCCGACGGATCGCTGCGCGGTGAGGACCTCACCGGGCGCGCCGTCACCCTGCGCGGCGGTCCTGACGGGCACGACTGGCCGTCGCGCGCGGTGACCTTCCCCGGTGACGACCGGCCGCGCGCCGTCGTCACGGGCTACCGCGATGTCAAACTTGTCGACCCGGAGGGCGTCGTCGTCGCGACGGCCTCGCTGCAGGGTGAGCCGGGAGTCTTCGCGGAGGGCACCACCCTTCTGCCGCCGCTTCGTCACTGGCACCTCATGCGGCCCCGCGATCCGGAGGGCTCGTCGGCTCTGCGCCGGATCGACGGGGAGACGGCGGCGGCCCTGCTGAAGGCCGCGGGTTCCGTCGAGTCCGTCGAGTCCGCCGATCAAGGGCAGCCGGGGCAGCCGGGGCAGCCTCCGCGGTCGCCGCGAGAGGAGCTGCGCGACCTGGTCCGCGCCCTGCTGCCGCAGGTCACCCATGACGCGCTGATCGCCGGAATCGCCGGGGTGGTGGCGTTCGCCGCCACCCAGCGGGCCACCCTGGACGCGGCGGCGGACAGGCTCGCCGCCGCACTCGCGGGCGAGCGGGAGGAGGGAGAGCCGGAGGGCCCCTCCGACCGGCTGCTCGCCGAGGCGCTCAACGGCCTCGGTGTCGTGACCCCGTACTGGGGGCGGAGGGAGACGTCCCACAACATCTTCCAGCAGCTCCGGACGATCGGCCGCGAGAGGCTGACACCCTCCGGCCGGTCCGTCCGCCTCCACGTGGACGGACCGCCGCTCGCCTACCTCTCCACGGAGTGGGAACCGCTGCTCGACCGGTCGGCCGCGCTCGCCTACCGGGCGGCGTCGGCGTCCGATCCCGAGCAGGCGGGCGCGCTGCGCGAGCTGCTCTCCGAGTTCGAGACGCTCGGGCTGGCCTCCGCGGCGGAACCGTCCTCCTGGCGCCGTTTCGTCCTGCACCTCGACAGCGCCTGGGTCGACAACGTGCGGAACAGGCGTCCCGGCGGCGGCTGGCGCAACGTGCTCCCGCTGGCGGACGGCGCCCTCATCGCGTTCCTGACCTTCGACTCCGACAGCGGCGGAGGCTACCGCTTCACCGCGCTCTTCCACGACCCGGCGGGCCGCTTCGACGTGCCCCACCCCTACACCGTGCGTTTCTCGGGGCCGGTCGGCGAGGCCAGGCACGCGGGCTGGCTCGGGGAGTTCCTCACCGAGCTCGCCGGACGCGGCCCCGTGCCCTGGCGGCCGGAGAGCGCGGAGGAGTTCGCGCGGCTCACCGGGGTGACCGAGACGACGGCCCGGCTGGTCGTCGCCGGGCTGCCGTACGTGGACAGCCACGAGCGCGGCTTCCTGCCCGGCGGCCTGCGGGCGACCCTCGGCGTGAAGGCGGCCGACGCCGCCGTGGCCAAGGACGAGCTGCGCGGGATGAACGCCGACGTACGGCGGGAGGTCGTCGGCGCGCTGCTGCCCGAGCGCCCGGCCGCGCTGTGGACCGAAGGGCCGGACGTCGCCGCCGCCGCGCGCGTGTGGAACGACCGGGTGGGACGGCGGGCCGCCGTCCCCGAGTGGCTCGTCGGGGAGGCGACCCGCGCGGTGCGTCCCTGGTGGGAGCCGAGCCGGGCGCTGCCCGCCCTGCTCGACCCGGCCTCGGCACCGGAGTTCAGCACGGACCTGCGCTGGCGGGTGAAGGGCGACCGCGTCGCCCCTGCCGACGGCGGCGACACCGGATTCACCCATTCCACGCTGCTCTCCGCGATCGCGCTGACCGCGTGGCTCGCCCACCGGCTGCCCTCCGGCGATCCCGTACGGGCCGCGCTGCCCGCGGTGCTGGCCGCGATCAGGGAGCGGCTGGCCAATCCCGACCTGCTGCTCGACCTGGGCGAGTACGTCGACCTCCCCGGGTTCCGCAAGGTCGCGGGAGCCCCCACCGAGGTCGCCGAGGGCTGGGAGCGCCACGGCGCCGTGATCATGGCCACCCATGACGACCGGCCCGCCCCGGGCCTGCGCGTCGCCCTGCTCGACGCGTCGGGGAACGACCCCTACCTGCCGGCCTTGCGTGCCCTGACCGGTCACCCGGAGCGGCCCTTCCCCGCCGAGCTGGCGCTGCGCACCGCCCGCGATCCGCGTTTCGAGGCGCTCCTCGCCGACCCCGGAGACCCCGTGGCGGGGGAGCGCGCGGCCGACGGCACCTGGTGGCCGCAGGACCCCTCCCGCTCCGTGCCCGCGCTGCTCTCCCAGGTCTCGGGGGAGTACGGGCTGGGCCAGGACGCCGCGGCGCTCTACCTGGCGCTGCTCGCGATGCCGGATCCCACCGACAAGAACGTCACCCGGTGGACCGGCTGGAAACCCGCCCGGTTCAAGGCGGCCCGCGCCGAGCTGGCCGCCACCGACCTGGTGGTCGAGGCGAGCCGCACCCGAGCGGGCCGCTCGCTCTTCCTGCCGGGAGGCTGGGCCGAGCTCAAGGCTCCGAACGTCCCGCTCGAACGGTGGAAGTTCCCCCTGCTCGACCTGGTCGGTGAGGAGAGCCCGGTGCTCGGGGTGCTCGTTCCCGCCGAGCCCGCCGCCGACCTCTACACCAGGGCGTGGCAGCGGGTTCGCGACGGCGACGTTCCCCGCTTCGAGGAGCTCCGCGTACGGCGCGGCAGGCGCCGCTGACGCGGGCGACCTCTTCCCGCGGACGCCCTTTTCCCACGGGGGCTTTCCTCTCGCGGGCCCGGACCTTCTTCTTGCGGGTCCGGACCTCATGGGTGCTCTCGTGGGTGCGGATCTCGCGCGGCGGGCCGCGCGGACGAACCGTACGCGCTGACTTCCGTGGGCACGGATCGCTCCAGTGGGAAACACCCGATTCCACCGGTTTCACCGCTTCCACTGTTTTCACTGTTTTCACCAGGCCTGATCGGCCGGGGCGCGGGCTTGTCGCCCGTGTCCCGGCCGGATCGGGCATTCTCCCGGACAGAAGGATCTCCCCGATGACCATGACCGAACCGGTGGCCTCCGCCGCCCTTCCCAGCCGGCGGACGCTGCCGGCCGAGGAACAGCACGCCACCGAACTCGCCTTCCTCGCCGCCCACGACGACGGCCCCCGCCCGCCCGGCTGGGCGCTGACCCCGCGAGCGGTCGTCACCTTCGTCTGCGGCAGCGGGGGCGAGACCCTCGAACTGCCCGGATCCCGGCAGGCGAAGAGCCGCGACGGCGGTGACGGCGGCACCGCGCCGCCCGCCCGGCTCGCCATCGCCCCCAAGTTCGTCGGCGAGCGCTCCCTGGTGGAACGCTGCGTGGTCACCCTCGCGGGCGAGCGTGGCCTGCTGCTGGTCGGCGAGCCGGGTACCGCCAAGTCGATGCTCTCCGAGCTTCTCGCCGCCGCCGTCTGCGGCACGAGCGCGCTCACCGTGCAGGGCACCGCCGGCACCACCGAGGACGCCTTCCGCTACGGCTGGAACTACGCCCTGCTTCTCGCCCAGGGGCCGAGCCGCCAGGCGCTGGTCGACTCCCCGGTGCTGGCCGCCATGCGGGCCGGGCGGGTCGTCCGGATCGAGGAGATCACCCGCTGCCTGCCCGAGGTGCAGGACGCCCTGGTGTCGATCCTGTCCGACCGGCGCCTCAGCGTGCCCGAGCTCGCGGGCACGCCCGACGCCCTGACGGCGGCCACCCCCGGTTTCACCGTGATCGCCACGGCCAACCTGCGCGACCGGGGCGTCTCGGAGATGTCGGCGGCGCTCAAGCGCCGGTTCAACTTCGAGACCGTCGTCCCCATCGCCGATCCCGTCGCCGAGGCCGCCCTGGTACGCGGCCAGGCCACCGCCGTGGTGCGGCGGGCCGGTGCCGCCTTCGGCGTCGACGACGCCGTGCTGGACGCGCTGGTCACCGTGTTCCGCGACCTGCGCTCCGGCCGCTCGGCCGAGGGCTGGGACGTGGAGCGCCCGGGAACCGTGATGTCCACGGCCGAGGCGGTGCAGGTGGCGGCCTCCCTCGGGGTGGCGGCGGCCTACCTGCCAGGCGGGGATGTCCTCGACCTGGTACCCGGTCACCTGCTCGGCGTGGTCCGCAAGGACGATCCGGCCGACCACGCGCGGCTGCTCGGCTACTGGGACGGCCCGGTGCGACGCCGCGCCGAGGACGGCTCCACGATGTGGCGCCGCCTCTGGGACCTGCGGGAGAACCTGCGTTGACGAGCGAGCGGCAGGCGGGCACTCCCGGTGCGGGGGACACGGGTGCCCAAGACGATGATGGCCGAATGACGGCCGGGCGTGGTTCCGGTGTTTCCGGCGGGGGCGTTCGAGATGGTGGTGTCCGGGTGACGGCCGGGCATGGTTTCGGTGTTTCCGGCGGGGATGTTCGAGACGGTGGTGTCCGGGTGACGGCCGATCGCGGTCCCGATCTTCCTGACGTGGACGCCCACGGCGGGGGCGTCGGTGCCGATCCGCGGGGCGCGGTGGAGGCGCTCGCCAAGGCGGGTGGTGACGGGCGGCCCTACCTGCTCGGCGTGCGTCACCACAGCCCCGCGCTGGCGGCGGCCGTCCCGGCCCTGCTCGACGCCGCCGGAGCCGAGGTGGTCTGCGTCGAGCTGCCCGCCGACTTCCAGCCGTGGCTCGTCCACCTGGCGGATCCGGCCACCCTCGCGCCGGTCGCCCTCGCCGGTACGGGTGGTGACGGGCGGCTCGGCTTCTACCCCTTCGCCGACTTCTCGCCCGAGCTGGCCGCCATCCGCTGGGCGCGCGAACGCGGGGCCGAGGTGCTCTGCTGCGACCTCCCGCTCTCCGCCCCCGCCTGGTCGGAGAGTGATCCGGTGAGATCCGGCGCGGCGACACCGCCGTCCAGGGCCTTCGCCGACGGCCTCGCCGCCTCCGCCACGGGCAGGGACGGGGACGACATGTGGGATCGCGCCGTCGAGGTGCTCGCCCCCGGCTGCCCGCCCGAGGCGGTACGCCGCGCGGCGCTGGGCGTGGGCTGGGCGCTGCGGCAGGACGCGGAGGCCTCGGGAGGAGTGTCGCCCGGCGACCTGGCCCGCGAGGCGCACATGCGCGAGGTTCTCGCCGGGGCGGCCACCGAAGGCCGGCGGGTCGCCGCGGTGATCGGCGCCTTCCACGCTCCCGCCCTGGTCACCCGTGACCCGGCTACCGCTGCCCCGGCCGTTCCCGGCACGGTTCCCCCGGACCACGCCACCCCGGACGCCACCCCGGCCCACCCCGCCTCCGGTCAGGCCATTCCGGGTCAGGCACCCTCCGGCAGGGGCACCTCGGCGCGCGGCACGGACACCCCCGCCGCGCCGGCCGCCGGAGGTCCCCCGCCCGCCACCTCACTCGTCCCGTACGCCTTCGACCTGCTCGACTCCAGGTCCGGCTACCCGGCGGGCATCCGTGACCCGCGCTGGCAGCAGGCGGTCCTCACCGCGGGCGGCGATCCCGGGAGGATCAGGGACGCCGCCGCCCGTACGATCACCGAGGTCTGCCGTGAGCTGCGCGCCGCCGGGCACACCGCGGGCACCGGCGAGGCCGTGGAGACGCTGCGGCTCGCCTGCGACCTGGCCCGGCTGCGCGGGCTGCCCGCGCCGGGGCGCGGCGAGCTGCTCGAGGCGGTGACGACCGTGCTCGGCCAGGGCGAACCCCTGGGGCGCGGCCGGGCGCTCGCCCGCGCCCTCGAGACGGTCCTCGTCGGTACCGAGCGCGGCAGGACCGCGCCGGGCACCCCCCGCTCCGGGCTGGGCCCGGCGGTCGAGACCGAACTGGCGGAGCTGCGGCTGCCCCACCCCGGTGATCCCGGCTCCCGCGAGGTCCGCCTCGACCCGCTCCGTTCGGACCTGGACCGCCGCCGCGAGATCCTGCTGCAACGCCTGCTGGTGTGCGGCACCGGCTACGGCAGGCCGACCGAGGTGACGGGTACGGGGGACGGGACGGCCCTCACCACCCGATGGCTGCTCTCGTGGACGCCCTCGGCCGCCGCGCTGCTGGACCTGGCGGGCGTACGGGGCGTCACCGCGGCCCTGGCCGCCGAGGGGACGCTGCGTGAGACCTTCCGCAGGGAGTCCGCCGAGGGCGGCCCCACCTGCGAGCTGATCCTCGCGGGCCTGCGCGCCGCGGCCGCCTGCGACCTGCGGGACCTGGTCGCCGACCGCATCGAGGACGCCGCCTCGATACTTCCCGCCACCGCGGGACTGCCCGACCTGCTCCAGGCCCTCGACCTGCTGGAGGCGCTGCGCCGCGAGCACCTTCCCGGCACCACGCCGCAGAGCCGGGACCGGGCGGCGGAGCTGGCGGGCACCCTGCTGGAGGCGGCCGTACGGTCACTGCCCGGCCTGACCGGCAGTGATCAGCCCGAGGACGCCGCCGCCCTGATCGCGCTCGTCACCCGCTCCGCCGAGCACCGGCTCGGCCTGAGCCTCGACGACGCGCTGGACACCCTCGCGCGTACCGGCTCCCCGCTCATCCAAGGGGCAGCGCTCGCGGCGCGCGTCCTGCTCGACATGGACGAGCCGGACACCCTCGGAGCCCGAGCCGCCGGATGGGTCGACACCGCCACGGGGCCGGAGGGGCGCCACCGCCTGTCCCGCCTGCTCACCGGCCTGCTGGTCGCCGCGGGCCCGCTCCTGCAGTCGGCCGCGGCGGCCCTCGACCCGCTGCTCGACCGCGTCGACGGCCTCACCGACCAGGGTTTTCTCGACCGGCTTCCCGCGCTGCGCGGCGGCTTCGACATCCTCGCCCCGGCGGCGCGCGACCGGCTGCTGCGGGCCGTGACCGACCGTCTCGGCGACCGTATCGACCTGGCCTTGAGCGCCCCGCCCGAGCTCCTGGCGCTCTGGGCCGCCGCGGACGCCGCCGGGCTGGCCGCCCTGACCGCCCTGCGGTTGCCCGTGCCCGGCCTCTCCCTCCCGCCCGCCGGGTCCGAGCCGCCCACCCGGGGCCGGGTGGGCGAGGCCGTCGTGCCCCCGGGGGAGACGAGCGGGTACGAGCCGGAGCCTCCGGAGCCCGTACCGGGAGGGGCAGGGGAGGCCGTCCCGCGCCGGCTCGCCCCGGCCGACCGGTGGCGCCTGCTCCTCGGAAGGGAGACCGAGCGGCTGCCCGCCGGAGCCAGACGCTACGCGCACGCCCTGGACGAGTTGTACGGGGCGGGCCGGGGAGAGGGAGCGGGCGACTTCGGGCCCGGATCGGGTAACGGCGGCGACGGTGGCGGCCAGGGGGCCTCATTCCCCTCCGCCCGCGAGTGGGCCGAGGAGCTCGACGCCCTGTTCGGGGCGGAGGTGCGGGAGGAGGTGCTGGCCGGCGCGGCCGGTGCCGGGCGGACCGACGTGCTGTCCGAACTCGACCCCGACTCGGTACGCCCGTCGATCGACCTGCTGACCTCCGTCCTGTCCCTGGCGGGAGGGCTGCCCGAGCAGCGGCTCTCCCGGCTGAGGCCGCTGGTCCGCCGCCTGGTCGCCGAGCTGGCCAGGGAGCTCGCCACCCGGATGCGCCCCGCGCTGACC
This sequence comes from Streptosporangium sp. NBC_01469, assembly GCF_036227305.1. Taxonomy (NCBI): domain Bacteria; kingdom Bacillati; phylum Actinomycetota; class Actinomycetes; order Streptosporangiales; family Streptosporangiaceae; genus Streptosporangium; species Streptosporangium sp. NBC_01469. Next base: position 6,159,297 of record NZ_CP109465.1, read on the forward strand.
GGCCTGGCGACACCGCGTCCCACCCGCCGCCCCGGAGGACGGCTCAACCTGCCCGCCACCCTCAGGGCCAACCTGGCGCACACGCGCCGGACCGGCGACGGCAGACTCCTCGTCGTACCGGAACGGCCGGTCTTCACCACCCGGGTACGCAACGAGGCCGACTGGCGGCTGGTCTTCGTGGTCGACGTGTCGGGCTCGATGGAGGCCTCGGTGATCTGGTCCGCGCTGACCGCGGCCGTCCTGGGAGGCGTTCCCACGCTCTCCACGCACTTCCTCGCCTTCTCCACCAGCGTGATCGACCTGACCGACCGGGTCGCCGATCCGCTGTCCCTGCTGCTCGACGTGCGGGTCGGCGGCGGTACGCACATCGCCGCCGGGCTCGCCCACGCGCGCTCCCTGGTCACCGTGCCGAGCCGCACGCTCGTCGTGGTGGTCAGCGACTTCGAGGAGGGATACCCGCTCGGAGGGCTTCTCGGCGAGGTCCGCTCCCTCGTCTCCTCCGGCGTGCACCTGCTGGGCTGCGCCGCTCTGGACGACACCGGAGCCCCGAGATATTCGGTGCCCGTCGCCCAGCAGCTCGTCGCGGCCGGCATGCCCGTCGCCGCACTCAGCCCGCTCGCCCTCGCCCGCTGGGTGGGCGACCGTCTCCGAGGAGAAACCCGTTGAACCTCCCAGTCGCCTCCCCGGCAGGGCACCTGCCGCCGGTGGAGCCGCACGTGGTCGCCTCGGCCGTGGAGGACCTCACGCCCCGGCTGCGCAGGAAACTCGACGCGGCGATCGAGCGGTGCGCCGGGCTCCCGATCGCCGCCGACGGTCAGAACATCTCCGTCAGCTGGGGGGAGGACGCGACGGTCACCCTCACGCCGGGGCCGTCGGGCACGATCGCCGACCCCGGCGCGGCCCGGTGCTGCTGCCTGCTCGCACCCCGCTGCCTGCACCGCGCGGCCGTCCTCAGCGCCTGTCCGGTCGCGGACCCTGACCCGCAGGTGTCTCCGGACCCGCTCGTGGACATGGACGTGGACGTGGACACGGGGCCGGGGCAGGGCTCGGACACGACCGTGGATCCGGTCGCGGACCCCGTCCCGGTCTCCGGTGGGAAAGCGACCTCGGTCGCGGGACCGGTCAGGGAGACGAAGGCGGGCGCGAGCACGGGTGCGGGTGCGGGTGCCTCCTCGGGCTCCGGCTCCGGTTCCATCCCGGCCTCCGGCGCCGCCTCGGGCTCGAACCCCGTCCCGGTCCCCGGGCCCAACGCCGGGCAGGTGGCCGCCGCGACCGGGTTGTGGGACGCCGCCGGCGGGATTCTCGCGGGCGGGGTGCCCGGTGCCGGAGCGGTTCCCCAGGCCGAGCTGCTCCGCGCGGCCCACACGGCCCGGGTGGCGGGCCTGCACCGGGCCGAGGCCGCGGCCCTCCGCGTCGTCCGCGAACTGCGGGCCGCTCGTGCGCGCCATGACGGCCACCGCCTCGCCGACCTGGTCTCCGCGCTCCGGGAACTCCTGCTGACCGCGAGCAGGCTCGCGGCGGCCGACCCCGATCCCGCCCTGGTGGGAACCGCGCGCCGCGCCTACCGTCAGGGCGAGGGGCTGAGGGTGTACGGGGTCTGCAGGGAACCGGTGATCAGCACCACCGGCTACGGCGGAGTGATCACCCACCTCGTCGCCGAGGACGGCCGCCGGTTCTCCATCGCCGACGTCAAACCCGGCGGATCGGCCCGTGCCCGGGGCGCTGCCACCGCCACGGTCGCCCTCGGCGCCGCGGCTGTCAACCACGCCCAGCTGGCCCGCGGAGGGCTGCTGATCTCCGGCACGACGATCTCCCCGGACGGACGCCTCGGCGCGGGCCGCAGCGTGCGGGCCAATCCCGTCGCGGGACTGTCCTGGTCGGAGGGGCCGCTGGCCGCCCTGTTCGCCCGGTCGCTCGCCTCGGCGGCCGACGCGACGTTCTCCGGGGCCTCGTGGAGCGATCCGCAGGACGACGGGGGAGCCGGACAGCCGCTGGTCGGATGCGACCTGGTGATCGTCGGCGCCGAGGGGGACCGGCTGCTCGCCCGCGAGCTACCACCACCCACGGAAGGAGACCGCGGAGGATCGGACCGTGGTGGGTCGGACCATGGTGAATCGGACCATGGTGAATCGGGCCGCGCCGGATCGGATCCGCCCCTCGTGTCACCCGGGCCTTCCGGTGCCGCCCCTCTTTCCGAACCGGCGGCGGGACGGATGTGGGGACCACTGATCCGGCTCGTACCTGCCGACTCCCACCCCGAGCTGGCCCATGTCGACAACCTGCGGCGACTCGCGTCCAGGCCGGGACTGCGGGTACGGGTGATCGGCCGGTTGGACCCCGGCAGGGCCGCCACCCTGCGCCCGCTCGCGGTCGGGCCGGTTCCGGGTGCCGGGCCGACGCTGCGCCTGCCCGCCGAGTGGCTGGACCGCGCCGACCTCGGGTACGACCGCCTGCAGGGTTCCCACCTTCCGCCCCGCGACGACTGCCCGCCCTGGCGAGAGCCTGCCGAGGCCGACGCGGACCCCGTGACGAGCTCGCCCCTGTGGCGGGCGCGACGCCTCGTCGAGCTGGCCGTCTCCGGCGGGCGGCGGGCGGTCGCCGAGTCCGCTCGCGGCGGTGACTCCCTCGCCCAGCGGGCCCCGCTCCGGCGCGCCGGCTTCGAGACCTCCGCGACCCTCGTCGCCGCGCTCACCGAGGAGGCCGACCGCCGCACCCGCGACGTGTTCGGCCGCCTGGTCGACTCCGGCGGCGACCGGTACGCCTGGGCGTGGCTCGCCGCGGCGGTCCACCTCACGGCCACCGAACGGGCACTCGTCCAGGCGTCCTGGCACGACGGCCACACCCGGCGCGATTCTGCGGAGCCGGGCGACCGTCATCGCGGAACGAGGGAATGAGGAGGCCGGTGCCGGATCGGCGTGCGACCGGAGGAGCGGATCAAGGAGTGTCAGCGGGGGCCGATAGCGTGAGCGGCATGAGCGACGAGATCACCGATTCCCCCACCGACTGGGTCTCCAAGCACCTCCGCAAGTACGTCGAGTCGAACGGCGCGGAGGGTCACCTCTACTACGGGAGGCCCACCCTGCTGCTGACCACCGTCGGCCGCAGGTCCGGGCTGAGGCGGCGGACCCCGCTCATCTACGGCCGCGACGGCGACTCCTACGTGGTCGTCGCCTCCAACGGCGGGGCCGACGACCACCCGCTGTGGTACCACAACGTGCTGGCCCTGCCGCGGGTCGAGGTACAGGTGCAGGCCGAGGTGTTCACCGCCGTCGCGCGGACCGCGACCACGGGGGAGAAGCCCGCCCTGTGGGAGCAGATGGTGGGGATCCACGGTGAGTACGCCGGCTACCAGCGCAAGACGGCACGCGACATCCCGGTGGTGATTCTCACCCGAGCCTGAGGTCCTGACCCGGCGTGCGCTCAACCGGGCGACCCTGGCGCGGCAGTCGTTGCCGGGGCGGTCGGCGCTGTCCGTGCCCGAGGTGGTCGAGCGGGTCGCCAGGCGCCGGCGCGCGCCGGCCGCGGCCCCTGGACGGGGTCGAGGCCCTGGAAGGCGACGGTCGGCCGTCCGGCTACCGCCACCTGCGGGCGACGAAGGTCGGCCTGCCGCGGTGGCCGGACCGCCGAGCCGAGGCCGCCTCCGCCTTGATCCCGGACCGGGCGCGGACGCCGTGCCGATCATGCCGAGGGTGGGAGGGACGGCCGCCGACCGGCCGTGAAAAGCCTGGTCGTAGCATGAGATGGCCGCCGGTGGCCGATGTGCCCGGCGTACGGTGTCGGCCGGACGGGATGGCGGCGAAGGACGGTAGCGCTGGAGCGGCGACCTGTCAGACCCGGGAGGCCGGATCTCATCGCGGAGGGAAGGCGGGGGTAGATCGGCGTTGGTCTTCTCCCGGTGGTCGCGCCACGGAGCCGCCTCGCGTGGGATTGGAGACGCTGATGGTGCCGTTCGACACGGATGTGCTGGTTGTTGGTGCCGGTCCGGCGGGTCTGCTGATCGCGGGGGACCTCGCCGCGAGAGGCGTCGCCTGCACGATCGTGGAGCGGGACAGCCAGGGTTCGAAGCTCACCCGGGCCTTCGCCGTGCACGCCCGTTCGCTGGAGCAACTCGACGCCCGGGGCGTTGCCGACGAGCTGATCGAGACCGGCGTGATCGTCGAGACGATGCGGCTGTTCAACGGCCTGGACCTCGGCCTGTCCCAGCTGCCGTCGCGGTTCCCGTTCCTGTTGTGCACCCCGCAGCACAACGTCGAGCGCGTGCTCGGTGAGCGCGCCACCCGGCTCGGGGTGGAGATCGTGCGCGGTGCCGAGGCGGCCGGACTGCGCCAGGACGGGGAGGGGGTGGATGTCGACGTACGCGCCGGCGGCGTGACGCGCACCTGGCGCGCGCGGTTCGTCGTGGGTGCCGACGGCGTGCGCAGCGCCGTGAGGGACCTGCTGGGCGTCCCGTTCTCCGGGCGCTGCGCCGTGCAGTCGGTCATGCTGGCCGACGTCCGCCTGGACGAGAGGCCGGAGCGGGAGCTGGCCCTCGTCGCCAACGAGGCGGGCTTCTCCTTCGTCTCCTCCTACGGCGACGGCTGGTACCGGATCATCGCCTGGGACCGGCGGCGGCAGCTTCCCGACACCGCGCGGATCAACCTTCAGGAGGTGAGCGACGCCACCCGGCGCGTCATGGGCAGCGACTTCGGCATGTACGACGCCCGCTGGCTGTCGAGGGTACGCAGCGACGAGCGGCAGGTTCTCCGCTACCGTGTCGGCCGGGTGTTCCTGGCCGGTGACGCCGCGCACGTGCACTCGCCGGAGGGCGGGCAGGGCATGAACGCCGGCCTGCAGGACGCGGCCAACCTCGGCTGGAAGCTCGCCGCCGCGGCCCAGGGCTGGGCGCCGGACGGTCTGCTCGACACCTACCACGCCGAGCGGTATCCGATCGGCAGGAAGGTCATGCGGATCAGCGGCACCCTGTTCAGCGTCGCCATGGGCTCCAACCGGCGGCTGCGGGCCGCCCGCACCGTGGTGCCGGCCGCCGCGAAGCGGATCCGCCCCCTCAACCGCTGGCTGGCCGAGACCGTGTCCGGCCTGGGCGTCTCCTATCCCGCCCTCCCGGGAACGCATCGGCTGGCCGGCCGGAGGGTGCCGGACATCCGCCTGACCGGGGAGCCGAGGAGGCTGTACGAGGCGCTGCGGGACGGGCGCTTCGTGCTCCTGGCCCCCGAGGGCGCCCCGGCCTCCACGGTCGCCCCGGTGGCCGCGGGCGACACGGCGGGTCCGCCGCACGGACGGGTGGTTCACGCCGTTCCCGCGAGCGCCGACCTCCCCGTTCTGCTGATCCGCCCGGACGGATACATCGCCTGGGCCACCGACGACGGGAACCCCGTCTCCCTCGACGCCGGCCTGCGCACGGCCCTGGCCGCGTGGTGCGCGCTCCGCCCCCCGGTGGCACTCGCCGCGAAACCCGTGTGAAACGGTCAGCCGCCACGGCCCCGCTGGGCGGGAAGGGCAGTACGATCTACTGTAATTGACAGTAAACCGTGCGTAAGGAGTGGGACGTGGATCTCATCGTGCCGCCGACGGAACGGCTCTGGTGATGGCCGGTCAAGCAACCATCGGTGACCGCATCCGTGGATTGCGGTTGAACAGGCACATGTCCCAGGCGCAGTTGGCCGGGCCAGACCTGTCTGACAGTTATGTTTCGCTCATCGAGTCCGGAAAACGGACCCCCACACCGGTCGTCACACGCCTGCTCGCCGAGCGGCTCGGGTGTGGCATGGAGTTCCTGCTCCACGGGATCGAGCCGCACCAGCGCGTCGACACCGGGCTGGCCCTGCGTCAGGCGGAGCTCGAACTGTGCCACGGGGACCCGGTCGTCGCGGCCGGACTCTTCGCCGACACGGCCGAGGCCGCGAGTGACGACAACGCCGTGCTCGCCGCGCAGGCGCGGTACGGCCAGGCTCGCGCGCTGGAGGCCCAGGGGGACACGGCACGGGCGGTCGAGGCCTACGAGCGGCTTCGCCACGAGGCCGCGGCGCATCCCGAGCGCCTCGCCGACCTGCCACTCGCCGTGGCGCTCTGCCGCTGCTACCACCGTGCCGGTGACACGCTGCGCGCCCGGGATCTCGGGAGGGAGGCCCTGGCCCAGGCCGACCGGCTCGGGCTCGACCAGGGTGAGCTCGCCCTCGACCTCGCCGCGGTGCTCGCCGAGACGGAGATCGACCTCGCGTACGTCGAGCGCGTGCTGTCCGCCACCTCCCTGCCCGACGCCGTCGACCGCGAGCAGGAGGTTCTCAGCCTGTGGCGGGCCGGTACGGCCGCGGCGGAGGAGGACTCCGCGCTCGCCGCGCGGCTCGCGGCGGACGCCGTCGCGGCCGGTCGGCCCGCGCGGATGGCGATCCGTTACGTCCGGAGCGCGATGCGCTGGGCATGGGTCGCCACCGTGCGTCCCGAGGACGCCGACCTCGGCCGGGCGGTCGAGTTCGCCGCCTCGGCGGCCGGGATTCTCTCGCGGCTGTCACCCGGGACGATCGAGCACGCCCGTGGCCTGGTCGTGCTCTCCCGCGTGCGGCTGCGCTCCGGCGACGCGGGCGCCGCCACCGATCTGGCCGAACAGGCTCTCGGCCTGCTCGCCGGGGTGCGCGGGACGGTGCCGGCGATGGCGTACGTGGTTCTGGCCGAACTCGCTCTGGCACGCTCCAAAGACGGCGGCCCGGCACTGGTGAGGGCGCAGGAGCTGCTCGCCGACCCGGTCACCTCCGTGGCCTCCTTCGTCGACCGGGAGTCCGCCAGGCTCTGGCGCGAGATCGGCGACCTCTGGGGCCGGGCAGGGTCGCCGGAGGAGCAGATGAACGCCTATCGCAGGGCGCTCGAAACCGTGGGGGTCTCCCCGCGCGGGGAGACGCCGCCCGGCCCGACATGGCGTGAGGTGGTGATCCCGGAGAGTCCGGCGGTTCCAGCGCATCTCGGCGTCTCGCGCGAGTCGAGAGCCGGGTGACCTCTTCCCCCTGATCCCCGATCTCTGACTCCCGTGGGTCCCCCTCCCGGAGGAGGGGGACAGGCTCGGCCGGGCCGTGCCCCTTGAGCCGTGGCGGCCGGGCCTGCCGGGAGACCGGCTGCCGCAGGTGACGGCGATCGGGCACGGCGATCCCGCCTTCGCGGCCTTCTATCCGGGTTGCCGCAGCGTGTTCGGCTTCCAGGACACCGACTTCGCCGGCTCCCGCCCGCCGAGCGGTACCCGGTACGAGGTCGCGGGCTGGGTTTCGGCCGCCGCGCAGGACACCCTCGCCGGCCTGGCCACCGGCGCCGGATGGCGGACCGCGCCGGCGGACGGGTTCGGCTGGGGCGTCCCGGACGGCCCTGGCGAACGCGATGGCGGCGGCCCGACTGTGGGCCGCGGCGCGGGCGGCCACACGCTGAGCACCACCGGAAGGTGGGGGGCGCGCACGCCGGTGGCAGACTCGGAAGCATGGCAAAGGGTGAGTCGGGGCCGTTGATCCCGAACATGAGGCTGGACGAGCTGCTGGAGGAACTGCGGGAGCGCCTGGAAGCGGTGCTGGCCACCCGCGACCGGGTGCACGCGCTGCTGGACGCGGTGGTCGCGGTGGGCAGCGACCTGGATCTGGGGACCATGCTGCGCCGGATCGTGGAGACCGCCACCACCCTTGTCGACGCCACCTACGGCGCGCTGGGCGTGGCCGGGGATCACAGTACGCTCGTCCAGTTCGTCCCGGTGGGGCTGAGCGAGGAGGAGATCGCCAAGATCGAGCACTGGCCGCACGGGCTCGGTCTGCTCGGTCTGCTGATCAAGGAACCGCAGACGCTGCGGCTGGCCCATATCACCGATCATCCGGCCTCCTACGGCTTCCCGCCGGGGCACCCGCCGATGGGGTCGTTCCTGGGGGTGCCGGTCCGGGTGCGCGAGGAGGTGTTCGGAAACCTTTACCTCACCGAGAAGCGTGGGGGAGGGGAGTTCGACGAGGAGGACGAGGCGATCGTGACCGCGCTGGCCACCGCGGCCGGCGTCGCGATCGAGAACGCCCGCCTGTACGAGGAGACGCGCCGCAGGGAGATGTGGCTGAAGGCTTCGGCGGAGGTCACCACCAACCTGCTGTCGGGCGCCGAACCCGACCGGGTGCTCACGCTGATCGCGCGGCGGGCGCGGCAGATGGCCGGGGCCGACATCGCGGTGGTCCTGCTGCCGGACGAGACCGGGCGGGTCCTGCGGGCGGTCGTCGCCGACGGTACGAATCACGAGCGGGTGGCCGACGCGAGGGCCCCGGTCGCCGGGTCCCTGGCGGGCCTGGCGTTCACCGGCGGCGAGCCGCTCATGGTCACCGACGCGGCCGAGACCGAGATCCCGATCGTGATCGCCGAGTACGCCTCGCTCGGTCCGGTGGCGGCGGTGCCGATCGGTGCGGCGGGGGGCGTGCGGGGCGTGCTGTCACTGGGCAAGCGCCAGGGCCGCGTCCCGTTCAACCAGGCGGAGCTGCGCACCCTGCACTCCTTCGCCGGGCAGGCCGCGATCGCCCTCGAGCTGGCGGAGGGGCGGATGGACGCCGAGCGGCTGGGCCTGCTGGAAGACCGCGACCGGATCGCCAAGGACCTGCACGACGTGGTGATCCAGCGGCTGTTCGCGGTGGCCATGACGCTGATGAGCACGGTACGGCTCGTCGAGCGGCCCGAGGCCTCCGAGCGGCTGCGCAACGCGATCGACGAGCTGGACGGCACCATCCGGCAGATCCGCTCGACCATCTTCGCCCTGCAGACTCCCGGCGACGGCGACGACGGTCTGCGCGCCCAGATCGTGGCCCTGGTGGAGGGAGCGCGCGGTCACCTCGGCTTCATGCCGGGCCTGACCATGGAGGGACGGCTGGACAGCGGGGTTCCGCCGGTGATCGCCGAGCACCTGCCGGCGGTGCTGCGCGAGGCGCTGTCCAACGTGGTGCGGCATGCCAGGGCCTCCAGGGTGGAGGTGTCGGTGGAACTCGGCGAGGAGCGGCTCGTCCTCGTCGTGACGGACGACGGCGCCGGCCTTCCCGCCGGCGGCAGGCGCAGCGGGCTGCGCAACCTCCAGGAGCGGGCCGAGGACCTCGGCGGGTTCCTCACCGCCGAGGCACCGGAGCGGGGCGGCACCCGGCTGGTGTGGAGCGTCCCGCTCGCCCAGGGGGAGGACGGTTCGCAGGGCGCCGGGTGATCCCGCGGGGCACCGGACCGGGCAAGACCGCTCATGGATACCGATAATCTTGGCCGTCATGTCCTTGTTGATGATGAACGGACGAGTTGTCGGGCTGCTCGCAGTGGTCGCTCTGACCGTTGCCGCCTGTGGTGGCACTGATGAGACCGCGTCCGCGTCACCCCCCGCCGCGACTTCCGCGTCGAGTCAGTCGCCCACGCGATCCTCCGCGCCCCAGATGAAGACTTACGAGGTCACCCTGGAGGTGAACGGCAAGGGCAGGATCTACCAGCCGATCGCGTATTTCGCCGACACCAACGGCAGCGAGTCGGATGTCACCCTCCCTTGGAAGAAGACCGTGACAGTCGAACTCACCAAGGCCGAACAGAAGATCGGCTACCCGGTCTCCATCATCCCCGGCGCGGTCCGTGACTCCAACCGCATGCTCAAACCGGGCAGGTGTCGCATTCTCGTCGACGGCAAGGAGGTCGCCACCAATGACGGCGGCGAGAACACGTGTAAGTACACCTTGAAGTGAACCGAGCTCGTTCCGCTCTGACGGGCACCGGCGGTGCGACGCCCAGGCAGAATGAACCGCGCCGATGCTCACTGGTTTCGTGGAGACTCCGATGTACCCCGAGTCGGGTGGAGCCGGAGTACATCATGTGAGGCGTTGCTGTACGAAAGGGCGTTGGGGTGCCTCAGTCTCCGCGACGGGCCTTCAACCGCGCCGACAGGGCCGCCGCCTGGGTGCGGCGCTCCATGCTGAGCTTGGACAGCATGTTGGAGACGTAGTTCTTGACGGTCTTCTCGGCCAGATGCATCCGCTCGCCGATCTGCCGGTTGGTCAGGCCCTCGCCGATCAGCTCCAGGATGTGCCGCTCCTGGTCCGTCAGCGCCTCCAGGGGGTCCTTGCGGGCGGCCTGTTCGCGCAGCCGTGTCAGCATGGCCGAGGTCGTCTGCGGGTCCAGCAGCGACTGGCCGCCCGCCACCGTACGCACGGCGCCGACCAGGTCCGAGCCGTGGATCTGCTTGAGCACGTAGCCGGACGCGCCCGCCATCACCGCGTTGAACAGGGCGTCGTCGTCGGCGAAGGAGGTGAGCATCAGGCAGGCCAGATCCGGCACCCTGGAGCGGACCTCCCGGCACACGTCCACCCCGCTGCCGTCGGGCAGGCGTACGTCCAGGACGGCGACGTCCGGCCGCAGAGCCGGGATGCGGGCCACCGCCGACTCCGCGGTCCCCGCCTCGCCGATCACCTCGATGTCGCCCTCGGACTCCAGCAGCGCGGCCACGCCCCGCCGTACCACTTCGTGATCGTCGACCAGGAACACGCGAATCATGTCTCGAACGCTAGTCCCCTCGTGACCTCGCAGGTAGGGACCAAGGTCCTTCGTGTCGCCGGGTCGTACGGGCCGGGGCGTGCCGGTTGCGGCGGCCGGTGATCTCGGCGGGGGTGATCATGACGTGGAGCTCGCGGGGCACGGCCGCGGATCCTGCCCGCGGCCCCGCGAGCGTTCCCTAGAAGCCCAGGTCGCCCAGTCCCGGATGATCGTCCGGGCGGCGCCCCAGGGGCCAGTGATACCTGCGGTCCGCCTCCCGGATCGGAAGGTCGTTGATGGACGCGTGCCTCGTGCGCATCAGTCCCCGCTCGTCGAACTCCCAGTTCTCGTTGCCGTAGGAGCGGAACCAGTTGCCGGAGTCGTCGTGGCACTCGTAGGCGAAACGTACGGCGATGCGGTTTCCTTCGAATGCCCACAGTTCCTTGATGAGCCGGTAGTCCAGCTCCCTGGTCCACTTGCGTCGGAGAAACGCGATGATCGCGTCCCGCCCGTCGACGAACTCCGCGCGGTTCCTCCAGTGGGAGTCAGGGGTGTAGGCCTGGGCCACCGTTTCCGGATCGCGGGTGTTCCAGCCGTCCTCCGCCAGCCGGACCTTCTGGACGGCGGTATCAAGGGTGAAGGGCGGGACCGGCGGACGTGTCATTTTCACCATCTCCATTGTCGTGCTTCGCGCAATGGAGGCACGTGAAGAGACACATGCTTCCATTTCCGGAAAATTCGGAAAATTCCGGATAAGGCCGTACCGCATTGGTGCGTTCTGGATACGGGTGTCGCCGCCGCCCGATCCGGCGTGGCCGCCTTCGTGCACGGTACGGAACCTGCGGGTCGCGTACGGATTCCGGTGCGCGTGTCTGATGGTTTCTTGGTGCCGCGGTGCCCTTCCCGTGGACCGTCGCGGGCCGGACGCGACCGCGCGTCCCGGGCCGGAGAGGCCCCGCGAGGGGATTCGCGTGCGTCGTCCGGGCCGTCCGTCGCCGCCCCGGTTAGGTTAGGCTAACTTGAAGCGCGTGCCTCCTCCCGTAAAGAGCGCGTATCTCCCCAAACGGCTGGCCGGTCTGTGCCTGCTCGGCGGCCTGCTGCTGCTCGCCGTGCTGGCCAGCATCGTGATCGGTGCCAAGCAGATCCCGCTCGGCCAGGCCCTCTCCGGAGTGTTCTCCCCGGACGGCTCGGAGAACGCGCTGATCATCCAGGAGTTGCGGCTGCCGCGCACGCTGCTGGGGGTGGCCGTCGGGGCGGCGCTCGGACTGGCGGGCGCGCTCATGCAGGCGCTGACCCGCAACCCCCTGGCCGAACCCGGCCTGCTCGGCGTCAACGGCGGCGCCGCGATGGCGGTCGTGACGGTGATCGGCCTGTTCCGGGTGGACGACGTCCTCGTCTACGTGTGGGCGGCGTTCCTCGGGGCCGCCGGAGCCGCGCTGCTGGTCTACCTGATCGGGTCGCGCGGCCGGTCCGGCGCCACACCCGCGCGGCTGGTCCTGGCCGGGGCCGGGATCAACGCGGTGTTCAGCTCCCTGACGGCGGGGATGATGCTGTTCAGCCCGCGCAGTTTCAACAGCTTCCGCTTCTGGCAGGTGGGCTCGCTGTCCGGGCGCGACCTCGCGGTCTTCGTCCAGATCGGCCCGTTCCTGCTGGTGGGGGTGGTGCTGGCGCTCTGCCTGGCGCGCCCGCTCAACGCCCTGGCCCTGGGGGAGGACACCGGGCGGGCGCTGGGCGCCCGGCCGGGCCGGACCCGCGCGCTGGGGGCGCTGGCGGTCGTGGTGCTGTGCGGCGCCGCCACGGCGGCGGTGGGGCCGATCGCGTTCGTCGGGCTGGCGGTGCCCTTCGTGGTCCGGGCGCTGGTCGGTCCCGACCAGCGCTGGGTGCTGCCGTACTCGCTGCTGCTGGCGCCGGTGCTGATGCTCGCCGCCGACGTCGCCGGACGCGTGGTCGCGGCGCCCGGCGAGCTGGAGACGGGCATCGTCACCGCGTTCCTGGGCGCCCCCCTCCTGGCACTGATGGTCCGTCGTGGAAGGGTTCCCCAGCTGTGAGCACGAGTCGTGTCCTGCGCGTCGGGACGATGTCCCTGCGATGGGAGCCGCGCGTCGTCGCGGTGTGCGCCGTACTGGTGGCCGCCACCCTGGGGGCGGCCGTGTCCGTGGTCGGCAGCGGTGACTTCCCCATCTCCGCCGCCGAGGTGGTGGGGGCGCTGACCGGGCAGGGGGACCGGGCCACGGAGTTCATCGTGCTCACGTTGCGCCTGCCCAGGGCGATCACCGGCCTGCTCGCCGGTGCGGCACTCGGCCTGAGCGGGGCGATCTTCCAGAGCATCACGCGCAACCCGCTGGGCAGCCCCGACATCATCGGGTTCACCACGGGGTCGGCCACCGGCGCGCTGCTGCAGATCCTGGTCATCGGCGGCGGCACCGCCGCCATCGCGGCCAGTTCCGTCCTCGGCGCGGTGCTGACCGCGCTCGCCGTCTACCTGGTCGCCTACCGGGGCGGGGTGCACGGCTACCGGCTGGTCCTGGTCGGGGTCGCCGCGGCCGCGATGCTCGAGGCGTTCAACGCCTATCTCGTCACCCGCGCCGAGTTGCGCGAGGCGTACGAGGCGGCGTTCTGGCTCACCGGCAGCCTGAACGGCAGGGGCTGGCAGCACGCGTGGCCGCTGGCCCTGGCCATGGCCGTGCTCGTACCGGTCGCGCTGGCCTTCGGCGGCCGGCTGCGCATGGGCGAGCTCGGGGACGACGCGGCCCAGGCGCTTGGCGTGCCGGTCCAGCGGACGAGGGCCGCGCTCGTGGTGATCGGGGTGGGGCTGGTGGCGGTGGCGACCGCGGCGGTGGGGCCTGTCCCGTTCGTCGCGCTGGCCGCGCCGCAGCTGGCGCGCGGGCTCACCCGCAGGCCCGGTACGCAGCTCGTGCCGGCCGCGCTGATGGGCGCGGCGCTGCTCGTGTTCAGCGACCTGGTGACGCTGTACCTGCCGGTCGCGGTGCCGGTCGGCGTGGTGACCGGGGTGCTCGGTGGCGTCTACCTGGTCTGGCTGCTGTCGACCGAGGGGATGAGAGGGCGGGCGTGAGAGGCCGCGCGTTTCGAGGTGACGGTGTGCCGGCCGTCCTGTCCGGCCGAGGGGTAGTGGGGGCGTGCGCCCGGGATCGCGGGAGTTGTCATGAGACGCGCGTTGACGCCTGAACGCTCCTAAATTAGGTTAGCCTTACCTGACTTAAGGGGAGCTCTGTGCTGACCAGGGAAGAACTGCACCGTTCGCTGACAGAACTGCTTGGAGAGCAGGTAGAGGCGCACGACAACCTCATCGAGCTGGGCATGGACTCGATCCAGCTGATGGGACTGACCGGCCGGCTGCGCCGCCTCGGCGTCGAGATCGGCTTCGCCGAACTCGCGCGGCGGCCCACGCTGGCCGAGTGGTGGGAACTGCTCGCCGAGCGCGGTGCCATCGCGCCGCACCCGGCGCGGAGCCCAGGTCTCGGCTCTGACTCTGCTTCTGGCTTTGCTTCCAGGTCCGTGCTCGGCTCCGCGCCCGATTCCGATCCCGGCTCCGTGCTCAGCGCCGGTGTCGACCTCGACAGCGCCTCCATCCCCGGCGCCGACCTCGGTACGGAGCGGGGATCCGCGGAGCCGGACGGGTCGTTCCCCCTCGCGCTCATGCAGCACGCCTACTGGATCGGCCGAGACTCCGGCCAGTCGCTCGGCTCCGTCGCCGCGCACCTCTACGTGGAACTCGACGGCCGCGAGATCGACCCCGCCCGGCTGGAGGCGGCCGTCGTGGCGCTCGTCGAGCGGCATCCGATGCTGCGGGTCGCGATCTCCGACGACGGGACCCAGCGCATCCTGCCGGAGCGGCCAGGACCCGCCGTCACGGTGCACGACCTGCGCGAGGTGCCGGATCCCGGCGAGGAGCTGGAACGGCTGCGCGCCGAGATGTCCACCCAGCGGCTCCCCATCGAGACGGGCCGCGTCTTCGACGCGCGGCTGAGCCTGCTGCCGTCCGGCGCGGCGCGGCTGCACCTGGACGTCGACATGGTCGCCGCCGACGCGATGAGCTACCGCACGCTGCTGGCCGACCTCGCGGCGCTGTACGAGGGCGAGAGCCTGCCGCCGATCGGCTACGACTACGCGCGCTATCTCGCTGCCGACCCGCGCGCCGAGGCCCGCGCCCGCGACCGGCGCTGGTGGGGCGAGCGGCTCGGCGAGCTGTCCGGGCCGCCCGAGCTGCCGGTCGTGCCGCAGCCGGGCGACCGGGTCGTCCGCAAGCACCACTGGCTCGCCCCCGAGGACAGGCAGCGGCTGATCGCCCGCGCCCACCGCGAGGGCGTCACCCCCGCGATGGCGCTCGCCGCCGTCTTCGCCGAGGTGATGGGTGCCTGGTCGGCGACCCCGCGCTTCCTGCTGAACCTGCCGCTGTTCCACCGCGAGCCGATCCACCCCGACGTGGACGCCCTGGTCGGCGACTTCACCGGCTCCATCCTGCTGGAGGCCGACCTGTCGCGGGAGCTGCCGTTCACCGAACGCGCCCGCGAGCTGCAGGCACTGCTGCACACGGCCGGTGAGCACAGCGACTACTCCGGCCTGGAGGTGCTGCGGGACCTGTCGCGGTCGCGGGGCGAGCAGGTGCTCGCGCCGATCGTCTACACCAGCGCCCTCAACCTCGGCGAGCTGTTCGGCGACCGGGCGCGGCGCAGCTTCGGGGAGCCGGAGTGGATCATCTCCCAGGGGCCGCAGGTGCTCCTCGACGCCCAGGTCACCGAGGTCTCCGGCGGGCTGCTGCTGAACTGGGACGTGCGCGATCCCGCCTTCCCCGACGGCGTCGCCGACGCGATGTTCGCCACCTACACGGATGCGATCACCCGCCTGGGCGCGCCGGACGCCGACTGGGGCGAGCCGCTGCGGATCGGCGCCTCGCCGCACCGGTTGCGCCTGCGGCACGAGCTCAACGCCCAGCCGCCGCCGCCCGCGCGGACGCTGCACGAGGAGTTCTTCGCGCGGGCGCGGCGCACCCCCGACCTCCCGGCATTGCACTGGGGCACCGGGAACGCCGACGGCACTGACGGCATTGACGGCATTGACGGCATTGACGGCATTGACGGCACTGACAGCGCCGACGGCACTGGTGGCGCCGGTGGCACGCTCACGTACGGCGAGCTGGCCGACCGCGCCCTGCGCGTCGCCGCCCATCTCGTGGAGCGGGAGGTACGGCCGGGAGACCGGGTCTCGGTCGAGCTGCCCAAGGGGCCTGACCAGGCCGTGGCGGTGCTCGGCGTGCTGGCGGCCGGGGCCGCGTACGTGCCCGTCGGGGCGGGGCAGCCCGCCGTCCGGCGGGAGAGGATCCTCAAGACGGCCGGGGTCGCGGTCTCGCTCACCTCGGCCGTGACGCACCCCGCGCCGCTGGACGGGCCGGTGCCCGTCCCGCCCGACCAGGTCGGCTACGTGCTGTTCACCTCGGGCTCCACCGGGGAGCCCAAGGGCGTCGAGGTCTCGCACCGGGCCGCGATGAACACGATCGGCGATCTGGTCGAGCGGTTCTCGATCGGCGAGGCGGACGTGTCGCTCGCCGTGTCGGCCCTCGACTTCGACCTGTCGGTGTTCGACCTGTTCGCCCTGCTGTCCCGAGGCGGCGCAGTGGCGATCCCCCTGGAGGACGACCGGCGCGACGCGACCCGCTGGTCCGAGCTGGTCGAACGGTGGTCGGTGACCGTGCTGAACTGCGTGCCGTCGGTGCTGGAGATGCTGCTGCGGACCGGCCCCGCGCCCAGCCTGCGGCTGGTCCTGCTCGGCGGCGACTGGGTCGGCACGCACCTGCCCGCGCTGCTGCGGGAACGCTCGCCGGGGGCCCGGTTCGTCGCGCTCGGCGGTACGACGGAGACCGCCATCCACTCGACCGTGATCGAGGTCGACGGCGAGGTGCCCGCGGACTGGACGGCGGTCCCGTACGGCGTGCCGCTGCGCGGGGTGGCCTGCCGGGTCGTGGACGAGGCCGGGCGCGACCGCCCCGACTGGGCGCAGGGCGAGCTGTGGATCGGCGGCGCGGGCGTCGCGGACGGCTACAGCGGCGACGCCGAGCGCACCGCCGACCGTTTCGTCGTCCACGAGGGCACTCGCTGGTACCGGACCGGGGACATGGCCCGCTACCGGCCCGACGGCACGCTGGAGTTCCTGGGACGGCGCGACCACCAGGTGAAGGTGCGCGGGTTCCGGATCGAGCTCGGTGAGGTCGAGACCGCGCTGGAGAATCACCCCCGGGTGCGCCGCGCCGTCGGCCTGCTCGCCGACTCGCGACTGGCCGCCGCGGTCGTGCTCGCCGAGGAGGCGGGCGCGGAGGAGACCGGGACGGAGGAGCTGCTCGCCCACGTACGGGAACTGCTGCCCCCGCACATGGTCCCCGACCTGCTGGTGCCCCTGGCCGAGCTGCCGCTCACCGCGAACAACAAGGTGGACCGCAAGGCGCTCGCCGCCCTCGTCGCCGCGGCGGCCGGGGAGACGGGCACGCCCTACACCGCCCCGAACACGGCGCTGGAGCGGGTGCTCGCCCGGGTCGTCGGCCAGGTGCTCGGCGTGCCGAGGGTCGGCGCGCACGACGACATCTTCGCGCTCGGCGGCGACTCGGTGCTGGTCACCACCATCATCGCGCGGCTGCGTGAGGCGCTCGACGCCTCCTCGCTCCCGCTGCGGGCGCTGTTCACCGAGCGGACCGTGTCGCGCGTCGCCCACCGGTTCACCGAGGTGGAGGAGACCCCCGGCAGGCTGGAGGCGGTCGCCGAGATCTGGCTCATGGTCGAGGGCATGTCCGAGGACGAGCTCACCGAGCGCCTGGGCGCCGGGGAGCCCGGCTAGCGGCGCACGACCACCCAGGCGGAACGTGCCCGCCGGGGTGGTCGCGGTCACCGGCGCCGGTCGCCCCGGACCGCGCGCCTCCGGTCCGAAGGCCGCGCACCGCCACTTCGCGGCACACCAAGTCCCCCGGAAGCCGTCCGGGGGCTGTTCCGCGGCTGTTCCGCGGTGGGGAAGGCCGCTGTCGAGCGCTCACGGTGGGGGCAGGAACTGGATTCTGACGTCCGCGTTGTAGGGAAGCACGAGGGTTCCGGAGGACGAGGTCCAGCGGTCGGGAACGAGGAAGAGCCGGCCACCGGCTTCGGTCAGCAGTCGCATGCCACGGTAGCGATACTTGAGTTTCCGCTCCTTCGGGCCGGGAAGCCGCTGCATCTTCACGGGTCCCGCCAGGATCTCCAGCCGCTCGGCGGTGTCGATGACCGCTTCGGGATACTCTTCCAGCCGCTGCGCGATGGTCACCGCCCTGCTCACGCCGAAGGCCCAGGCGAAACTGTTGGTGGCCCAGACCGCACCCGCCATGATGAGCCCCGAAGTGGCGAAGATCGCCAGAATGTTCACCCAGCGCGGCCGGTTCCAGCTCCTGACCAGGATGTATCCGCCGTAGGCCGCCAGCAGGGCACCCATGCTGAGGGAGAGCGGAGTGACTCCGGCGGACTCCTGCCGCGACACCTCGGGCACGACCACCCCGACCGCCGCGCGGAAGATCAGTGCTGTCCCGCCCACCAGCATGACGGCCCCGGCGGCCCGCAACAGCCGCTGCCATCTTCCCGACTCGGTCAACCGCAGGTGCAGCACGTGGATGCCGACGAAAGTCAGGGTCAGCAGGAGCACGGTGGCCAGGGGAAGCCAGACGGTCTCGGTGCCGTAGAGGATCAGCTCCTGCACGGTGAGGTCCATGGCCTCCAGGTCGATGCCGAAATACCAGAACCGTGCCCGGGTCGCCACGTAACCGTAGTAGATCATGAGCGCGGTGATGAGCGTGGTGGGCGCCGCGATCTGGGCGACCTGGCTGAAGCGTTCCCAGGACGCCGGCCCGTCCGGCGGGGTCTCACTCGCGGGGGCCTCTCCGGGAGGGTTCCGCCGGACGTACCGGGAACCACCGCTGATGACGGTGACGCGCCGCTTACGGCTCACGACTCGTCCGGTTGCGGGTCCTGTGAGGGGGGCGGCTCGGTCGGTGCCTCCGAGAGCGGGGCTTCCGAGGCCGGAGTCTCCGGCTCCGGAGTCTCGGAGAGCGCCGGCTCGGTCGGGGGCTCCGAGTCCGGGGGGTCGGGGGTGGCGGATGGAGAGGAATCCTCCGGGGACGACTCCCCTTCGCTGTCGCTGCGGAGCTGGTCGCAGGTCACGCTGGGATCCACCGGAATGACTCTAACGGGATGTGGCTTGGCGAGGCATACCCGCAACTTGGCGACGTATGGTTTCCTGAAGGCGGCCGGATGTTCGGCCGAGGGGTTCACGGACGCGTCGAGCCGTTCGCAGAATGGGCCGCCTCCTTCGATGGCCACACAATCCGACTCCACGTTCATGGTGACGGCGCCGTAGTAGTCCAAGGATGCGACCTGCCGCAATCCCACCCAAAGCTCGCAGTACGTCCCCTTTTCCGTGGAGGACGGTAGCTCCGCGCCCGCGCACGGTCCCAGGCTCTTCCCGCCATTCGATGTGGACGCGTCCCTGCAGGGCGAGCCGTCCGAGGGTGAGCCGAGAAAGAAGGCCTTCGGCGAGGAGGGCCGCTGACTGATCGCCACGCCGGTTATACGTACGGGCCGGGGGTGTTCCCTGTTGCTCACGGCCAGGCACTGGAAGGACGTCGACGGAGAGAAGTCTCCGAATGTCGCGGGGTACGAGCCGTCCAGAGTCGGCCCCCCGACCTCGTAGTACTTCTTCTTCTCCCCCTGGGTCCCGTTTCCGCCGCCCCCGTTCCGCCCTTCGTTCTTCCCCTCGTTCCGCCCTCCGTTCTGTCCTGAGTTTTGATCTTTGTCCTGTCCTCCGTTCTTCCCCGCGTTCCGCTCTCCGTTTTGATCTTCATTCTCCTCTATTGACGTGGAGGTTTCGTTGGAGTCATCCGGTGAAGCCCCCGGGGTGGCGCCGCAGCCCGCCAGCAGGACCATGGCAAGCGTAAGCTGGACCATTCTCGCAGTAGGGCACCGCAACATGATCTGCTCCTGCTGAATATGATGTGACCTCCAATTTGACGCACGTGACCGCGTTCTAGTACACGTCGTTTCGACACGGAAACATAACCATTCGATGTTGTTTGTCGGCGACGGGATAAATCCGGTTCCGGCCCGGATTCTGCGACGTGCCTTTCTTGATCATTGATCGGAGAAGGGCGTGGCGGCAGAGTGGATCAGGGGTGGCGCGTTGATGTATTTGCCGTTTGAGTGCTTTTGTTTGGCTTTCGACGGGACCGAAACTCTCTTGCGCGATAAGGCCGGCGGTGACGGCGTTCCGGTCGCGGCGCGGGCCCGTGACGAAGGCCGGGTCCCGTGGCCGGTCGTACGTCGGCATGGGATACGGCGGCATCCGCCGTCGCTCCGCACGATCCGGCGGCGTCGGCTTTTTCCCGCCGGTCCGTCCCACCGCCTCGGGTCGGGAGCGCTGTCATCGGCGGCCGGTCGGCCGCTCCCGGTGTCGTCCCCGGTCAGCGCGGCTCGGCGGCTTGGGGCTCGGCCTCCAGGGTCGCGCCGCGCAGGCCGGTGAGCGTGAGGGCGAGAGCGAGGGCGAGGGCGGCGCTGGCCGCGCCGTACACGACGATCGCGGTGCCGGGTGCCAGGTAGCGGCCGAGCGCGCCCGCGCCGAGCGCGCCGACGGCCTCGCCGCCGGTCTCCTGGGCGGCCCACAGGGCGTTCACCCGGCCGAGATAGCCGTCGGGGGTGTGCGCCTGGATGAGGCCGTAGCGGAGGATCTCCTCGACGGACGCGACGAGGCCGTACCCGAAGAGGATCGCGACGGCGAGCGCGGGATGGGTCGCCAGCCCGAGGCAGGCCAGGAGCGCGAAGCCGCAGACCGAGGCGACGAGCAGCGCCCTGCCCGGCGCCCGCGACCGCCCGGCCCAGCCGCTGGTGACCGAGCCGAGCACCGCGCCGCAGGCGGGCGCGGCGTAGAGCAGGCCGATCGTGGCCGGGCCGCCGCCCAGCTGCAGGGTCGCGAACGCGGGCATGAGCACCGGGATGCCGCCCGCCACCATGAACAGCAGGCCGAGCAGCATGAGCGAGCCGACCACGCGGTGCGAGGCCACGAACCGCAGCCCCGAGCCGATCGCCCTCAGCGGGTTCTCCGTGACCTCGGAGGCCGGTTCCAGCGCGGGCAGCCTCGTCAGCAGGCCGAGGGTGGCGAGCGTTCCCACGGCCGCGGCCGCGTAGTTCCAGCCGACGCCGAACGCCGACACGGTCAGGCCGCCGAGCGCGGGGGAGAGCATCGAGCCGAGCCGTACGGTCAGCGCGTTGATCGCGCCCGCCGCGACCAGCTTGTCCGGGGGGACGAGGGCGGGGGTCGCGGCCAGCAGCGCGGTGACGCTGACGCCGGTCGCCAGCCCGTCCCAGGCGGCGAGCACGTAGATCGCCGCCAGCGAGGGGGAGGGCAGGAAGGCGTTCAGCGTCAGCAGCGCGAAGCCGATACCGGCCGCGGTGCGCGCGACCAGCATCAACCGGCGCCGGTCGTGCCGGTCGGCCAGCACGCCGCCCCACAGGAACCCCGCGAGCAGCGCGAAGCCCTCCGCCGAGGAGACCGCGCCGACGTGCACGGTCGATCCGGTCATCGCGTAGACCTGCACGGGCACCGCGACCATCAACATGCCGATGCCGAAGACCGACACGGTGCGCGCCACGAACACGTCGCGGAAGGCCCTGCTGGTCCGGAGCGGGCTGATGTCCATGGCCAGACGGCGCAACATCTTCGGGGTTCTCCTCGACGGGCAGAGTGGATAAGGTGAGGCTAACCTTAGTTGACCTTAAGGAAAGAGGACAGACCAGTGCAGCGGGTCCTTATGAATGGAAAAATCCACCGTGCCACCGTGACCCAGGCGGATTTGCACTACGTGGGTTCCCTGACGATCGACGCCGAGCTGATGGCCGCCGCCGACATCGTCGAGGGCGAGCAGGTCCACGTCGTCGACATCGACAACGGCGCCCGCCTGGTCACCTACGCGATCACCGGCGAGGCGGGCAGCGGGGTCATCGGCGTCAACGGCGCGGCGGCCCACCTGGTCCATCCCGGGCACCTGGTCATCATCATCTCGTACGGGAACTTCGACGACGCGGAGGTGCGGGCGCACCGGCCCAGGGTCGTCCACGTGGACGGCGCCAACCGCGTCGTCGCGCTCGGCGCCGACCCGGCCGAGCCGGTCGCGGGCGCGGTGGCCCAGATCGCGGGGCGGTGACCCGTGGAGGGATTCACCCCCTGGCCCGAGGAGTTCGCGGCGCGTTACCTGGCCGAGGGCTACTGGAGCGACCGGCTGCTCGGCGACGTGCTGAGCGGTGGCGACCCCGAGCGGACCGCGCTCGTGGCCGGGGACGAGTGGCTGACCTACGCCGAGCTGGACCACCGCGCCGAGCGCACCGCCGCCGGTTTCGCGCGGCTGGGCATCCGGCGCGGTGACCGCGTCGTGGTGCAGCTGCCCAACACCACCTCCTTCGTCGTCGTCTTCCTCGCCCTGGTCAGAATCGGCGCCGCCCCGGTGCTCGCCCTGCCCGCGCACCGCAGCAGCGAGATCGGCTACCTGTGCGAGCTGAGCGAGGCCAGGGCGTATGTCATCCCCGACGTGCACGGCGGGTTCGACCACCGCGACCTGGCCCGCTCGCTGGCCGTGGAGCACGTCGTGGTGGATGGGGACGCCCAGGAGTTCCTCGCCCTCGCCGACCTCGCTCCTGACCTCGCCCCCGGCTCCCCCCTCGCCCCCGACCTCGCCCCTGACCTCGACTTCTCTCCTGCCCCTACTCCTGGCCTCGCTCCCGACCTCGGTTTCTCCCTCGCTCCCGGCCTCGGTGCCGGGACCGAGGCCGTGTTGTACGAGCGGCCCGATCCGGCCGACGTGGGGGTGTTCCTGCTCTCCGGCGGCACCACCGGGCTTCCGAAGCTGATCCCGCGCACCCACCGTGACTACGTCTACAACCTGGAGGCCAGCGCCGAGGTCTGCGGCTTCACCTCCGAGACCGTCTACCTCGTGGTGCTCCCGGTCGCGCACAACTTCGCGCTTGCCTGCCCCGGCGTGCTGGGGGTGTTCGCCAAGGGTGGCACCGTCGTCCTGGCGCCCTCCGGGTCGCCCGACGAGGCGTTCCCCCTCATCGAGCGGGAGCGGGCGACGGTGTGCGCGGTGGTGCCGCCCATCGCGCTGCTCTGGCTGGAGGCGGCGTCCTGGTCGGGGGAGGACCTGTCGTCGCTCCAGCTGCTGCAGGTGGGCGGGGCCAAGTTCGCCGCCGAGCGGGCCGCGCAGGTTCCCGGCGTGCTGGGCTGCGCGGTGCAGCAGGTGCTGGGAATGGCCGAGGGGCTGCTCAACTACACCCGGCTGGACGATTCCCGCGAGCTGGTCGACACCACGCAGGGCAGACCGCTGTCCCCGGCCGACGAGATCCTCGTGGTCGACTCCGACGGCGCCGAGGTCACCCCCGGCGAGGTCGGCGAGCTGCTCACCCGCGGCCCGTACACCCTGCGCGGCTACTACCGCGCGCCGGAGCACAACGCGCGCTCCTTCACCTCCGACGGCTTCTACCGGACCGGAGACCTGGTACGGGTGCTCCCCTCCGGGCACCTCGTCGTGGAGGGCCGTGACAAGGACCAGATCAACCGGGGCGGTGACAAGATCTCGGCAGAGGAGCTGGAGAACCACCTGCTGGCCCATCCGGCGGTGCACGACGCCGCCGTGGTCGGCACCCCGGACCCGGTGATGGGGGAGCGGACCTGCGCCTTCCTGATCGTGCGGGACCAGGCGCCGACCCTGAGGGAGATCAAGCGGTTCCTCAAGGAGCGCGGCGTGGCGGGATACAAGTGGCCCGACCGCGTCGAGCTGGTCGAGGCCTTCCCCCGCACCCCGGTCGGCAAGATCAGTAAGAAGGAGCTCGCCGCGAGCCTGCGCTGAACTCCTCCACGCGGGAGGTCCGTGGGGACGGCGGCGAGGTGCCGGGCGTCCCCGCGAGCGTGAGGCCGCGCGGACGGTGTGGGCCCCCACAGGAGGTGGACGTACGCGATGGCGAGGCCGGGCGCCCTCCCCTGCGACGGCGAGTGCCGGATGCCCCCACGGGGGAGGGCGCGCGACGGCGAATGCCGAGCCGTCCCTGCCGGCGGAGGACTCGCGCGGGTGGTGGCGGACGCCGGGCGCCCTCACACGCGGGGAAGGCGCTCCCCCTCGACCGGCTCTGACCCAGGGAGGCCTGCCGGGCGCCCTCACACGCGGGGAAGGCGCGTGAGGGCGAGTGCCGCTTCCTCGGCGGTGTCTCCTCAGGCGCGCGGGACCACGTACGGGGCGATGCTGGAGAGCTTCTCGCAGGTCTCCTCGTACTCCCGCTCGGGCGTCGAACCGGACACGATGCCGGCGCCGGCCCGCAGCCAGGCCCGGCCGTTCTCGCTGTAGACGGCGCGCAGCACCAGGGCGGCGTCCATCGCCCCGTCCTGCGAGACGGCCAGGACGGCTCCGGCGTACAGACCCCGGGGCTCCTCCAGCCGGGCGATCGCGTCGATGGCCCCCGCCTTGGGGATGCCGGAGGCGGTCACGCCGGGAAACAGCACGTCGAGCGCGTCCCAGCCGGTGCGGCCCGGCGTCAGCTCGCCGCTGACGCTCGAGCCCAGGTGCTGCACGCTGCCGCGTTCCTTCACCGTCATGAAGCCGGTGACCCGCACCGTGCCGGGCGCGCACACCCGGTACAGCTCGTCCTGCGAGGCGCGCACGGAGACCGCGTGCTCGAAGATCTCCTTGGGGTCGCTCTCCAGCTCGCGGCGGGTCTCCGAGTCCGCGTTCTCGCCCCGGCCGAAGGCCCGCGTGCCTGCCAGCGGCTGGGTCGTCACCGTGCCGTGCCCGTCGACGCCCACCAGCACCTCGGGACTGAACCCGGCGGCCTGGAAACCGTCCAGGTCGAGGAGGAACGAGCGGGCCGGGGTGTTGGCGGCGCGGCCACACGCGTACGTCGCGACGACGTCGACGGGGAACGGGATCGGCAGCCGCCGGGAGACGATGACCTTCTCGTAGAGCCCGGCGCCGATCTCGGAGATCGCCTGGGCGACCCGCGACCGGTAGAGGTCGCCGCCGGGGCGCACGTCGACCGGTGACGGTGACGGAGTCCCGGGCGTGCCCTGGCCGGACAGCAGCTCGGCGACCCGCTCGGCCTCCTCGGCGTCCGCGCTCACCACCAGCGCGCGTCCCGCCTCGACGCGTACCTCGGTACGCGGCACGACCAGGTGCGCGAGTCGGCCCGCCGGGGTGAGCGCGGCGAACTCGAACGCGATCCAGCCGTAGGCGTTCCACACCGGCCACGGGGCGGCCCGCAACGCCGCCTCCAACGCCGCGGCCGGACGGCCGGACCACGGCTCGTCGACCCAGGCCGCCGGGTCGACCGGGTCCAGCGCACCGGCGGAGGACGGCCAGCGGCTGCGCACGACTCCGGGTTCGAGGATCACCTCGCCCGCCACCCCGCCCGCGAAGGTCCACAGGCCCGGCCGCTCGTACACGGTGTAGTCGTCGAACAGCCCGGACCCGGCCAGGCGGGTGACCAGACGCAACGGGTCGGCTGCGCTCTCGACAACTACCTCTGTGCGCATCTCATCCGTGCGGACACCAAAGGACAACGAACCCACCCCTCTGCGAAACCGGACAACTACCGATCAATTTAGGTAAGGCTAACCTTGTGTGGATTTAAGAGGCAAGGCTAACCTAAGTCTCGATGCGGGACAGCGTGCCCGACCCCGGCCCCTAAGGAAGAGTTGAGCGTGCGGGAACAGCAGCAGGACGTTGCACGGCGGCGCGAACTGATGCGGCGGATGATGGCCGAGGCGGGGCTCGCCCCCGGCCGGGACCGGATCACCCCACGCCGCTCCGGTGGACCCGCCCCGCTGTCCTACGCGCAGCAGAGCATGTGGCTGCACCACCGGACGTTTCCCGCCAGCCCGGCCTACAACGTGTGCCTGCTGGTACGCATGTCGGGCGCGCTCGACCCCGAGGCGCTCCGTGAGGCGTTGCGCGCCCTCCTGCGCAGGCACGCGGTGCTGCGCACCGTCTACGCCGAGAGCGACGACGGGTCTCCGGTGCAGTACGTCGTCGCCGACGACTCCCTCGACCTGCCGGTGCGCGACTGCGCCGAGGACGACGCCGAGGCGTACGCCGCGCGGCTCGCGGCGCTCCCCTTCGACCTGCGCGCCGACCGGCCGATCCGGCTCGAACTGCTCCGGCTCGGCACCGACGGGTACGCCCTGGTGCTGGTCGTGCACCACATCGCCTGGGACGGCATGACCTGGGGGTCGCTGTCGCGCGACCTGTCGGCCCTGTACCGCGCCGCCGTCTCAGGGGAGCCGCACGGCCTGCCCGCGCTGACCGTCCACTATCCCGACTTCGCCGTCTGGGAGCAGAACCGCCCGCACCCGGCGGAGGAGATGGACTACTGGCGGCGGCGCCTCGACCCGCCGCCCGCCCCCCTCGACCTGCCCGCCGACCGCCCGCGCGGCGCGACCGCGTCCGAGCGCGGCGGGCGCAGGGCCCGCCGCTTCGACGACGCCGTCACCGCCGGGATGCGGGAGCTGGCCGCGAGGGAGAACCTCACCCCGTACATGGTGATGCTCGCCGCCCACGCCGTGCTCCTGCACCGCTACACCGGCGCGACCGACATCGCGATCGGCTCGGCCGTGATGAACCGCGAGCACACCGAGATCGAGCGGCTGGCCGGGAACTTCGGCAACACCCTCGTGCTGCGCACCGATCTGTCGGGCGCCCCCACCTTCCGCGAGGTCCTGCGCCGGGTCCGCGACACCTGCACCGAGGGGTTCGCGAACCGGACACTGCCCTACGACAGGATCGTGCAGGAACTGCGGCCCGCCCGCAGACGCGGCGGCTCGCCGTTCTTCGACACCATGCTGCTGTTCCTCGCCCAGGAGATCGGCGAGCTGGACCTGCCCGGCGTCACCACGAGCTGGACGCACGTCCACAACGGCACCACCCACTTCGACCTGTCGCTGGAGGCCTTCGTCCGGCCCCGGGGGATGACCGTCGAGGCCACCTTCCGGCGCGAGCTGTTCGACGACGAGCGCGTCGACGCCCTCCTCGCCCACCTGGAGACGCTGCTCGGCGACGCGGTGAGCCGTCCGGACCTGCGGATCGCCGACCTGGAGCTGCTCGGCGCGGCCGAGTCGGCCCTGCTGGCGGAGTGGAACGACACCGCGCGTCCCATCCCGGACACGACGGTGGCCTCCCTGTTCGAGGAGCAGGCCGCGCGCACCCCCGGCGCGGTCGCCGTCGACGGCGTCGGCGGGGCCACGCTCACCTACGCGGAGCTGGACCTGCGGGCCTCGGCCCTCGCCCGGCTGCTGCGCGAGCGCGGTGCCGGACCCGGCCGGGTCGTCGCGCTGGCCCTGCCCCGCACCCCCGACCTGGTGGTCGCGCTGCTGGCCGTGCTGAAGTCGGGCGCCGCCTACCTGCCGCTGGACCTGGACCACCCGGCCGACCGGCTGGCCTACATGATCGGGGACGCGGCCCCGCTCTGCGCGATCGCGACCCCGGAGACCGCCGCCCTCATCCCGCCGGGGACCGAGGTGCTGACACCGGGCGACGCGTCTCCCGATACGGAGGAGCCGTCGTACCCGGCCAGGGGCGGAGACCTGGCGTACGTCATCTACACCTCGGGCTCGACCGGCCGCCCCAAGGGGGTGGCCATCCCGCACGCCGCGCTCACCGCCTTCCTCGTCACAATGAGGGAGCGCCTGGCCCTGGGCGTCGGCGACCGGCTGGTCGCGGTGACCACGATCGCGTTCGACATCGCCGCGCTGGAGCTGTACGTGCCGCTGATCAGCGGCGCGACCGTCGTGCTGGCCGGGCGTGAGACCGTACGCGACCCCGCGGCGCTGGGCGCGCTGCTCGCCGGGGCGACCGTCGTCCAGGGCACCCCGTCGCTGCTGGGCTCGCTGGACCCGGCCGCGCTTCGCGGGCTGCGGGTGCTCGTCGGCGGCGAGGCCCTTCCGGCCGCGCTCGCCGAGACCCTGCACGCGGTGGCGGCGTCGGCCGTGAACGTGTACGGGCCGACCGAGGTGACGATCTGGGCGACCTCCGCCGAACTGCCGTCGTCCGGGATCGGCGCGCCGTTCCCCAACACCCGCGCGTACGTCCTGGACGCCGCGCTGCGCCCCGCCCCGGTCGGCGTCCCCGGCGAGCTCTACCTCGCCGGGACGCAGCTGGCCCGCGGCTACGCGGGCAGGCCGGGCCTGACCGCGGAACGCTTCGTCGCCGACCCCTTCGGCCCGCCGGGCGAGCGCATGTACCGCACCGGCGACCTGGCCCGGTGGGGCCGCGACGGAACGCTGGAGTACCTGGGGCGCACCGACGACCAGGTGAAGATCCGCGGGTTCCGCATCGAGCCCGCCGAGGTGCAGGCCGTGCTCGCCGCCCACCCCGGCGTCGCCCAGGCCGCCGTCGTGGTCCGCGAGGACACGCCGGGCGAGAGGCGCCTCGTCGCGTACGTCGTGCCGGACGGCGACCTCGACGAGGCGGACCTGCGGGCGGCGGCGGCCGGGGCGCTGCCCGAGTACATGCTTCCCGCGGCGACGGTCCTGCTCGAGGCGCTGCCGCTCACCGTCAACGGCAAGCTCGACCGGGCCGCGCTGCCCGCGCCCGAGGTGCGGGTGTCGAGCCGGGGGCCGCGCGACGACCGCGAGGCGGCGCTGTGCGCGGTCTTCGCCGAGACCCTCGGCCTGGACGCGGTGGGCATCGACGACGACTTCTTCGCCCTGGGCGGTCACTCCCTGCTGGCCACCCGCCTCGCCGGGCGGGTGCGCGCCGCGCTCGACGCCGAGCTCACCATCGCCGACGTCTTCGAGGCGCCCACGGTCGTCACGCTGGCGCCCAGGCTGGTACGGGGTACCCGGCCGAGGGTCCGCGACGTGACCCGGCCCGGGATCGTCCCCGCCTCGCCCGCCCAACGCGGCTTCTGGTTCGAGGAACGCCTGCGCGGCCCCTCGGCCGCCGACGCGCTGCCGCTCGGCCTGCGCCTGCACGGACCCGTCGACGTCGACGCGTTGCGTGCCGCGTTCGGCGACGTCGTCGCCCGGCACGAGGCGCTGCGCACCCTGCTGGAGGAGGGACCCGACGGGCTGCCGGTCCAGCGTCTCCTCGACACCGGCAAGGCCGCCTTCGACGTGGTGGACGCGCGCGGCTGGTCGGGGGAGCGGCTGCGCGCGGCCGAGACGAGGGCCGCCTCGCACGTCTTCGACCTCGGGACCGACCTGCCCATCCGGGCGACCCTGCTGCGGGTCTCCGCCGAGGAGTCCGTGCTCGTCGTGCTCCAGCACCACGCCGCCGCCGACGAGTGGTCGTTCACCCCGCTGCTCGCCGACCTGTCGCGCGCCTACACCGCCCGCGCCGCGGGCACCGCGCCGGACTGGGCGCCGCTGCCCGTGCAGTACGCCGACTACGCCGGCTGGCGGAGCGAGTCCCCGGCCCCCGCCGACCGGCTCGACTTCTGGGAGCGGACGCTGCGCGGGCTGCCCGAGGAGAGCACGCCGCCGACCGACCGGCCCCGTCCCGCCGAGGCGAGCCACCGGGGCGGGCTGGCGCCGTTCCGGCTGCCGCTGGCCGGGGCGCGACGGCTCGCCCTGGAGACCGGCACCAGCGTCTTCATGGTCCTGCACGCCGCCGTGGCCACGCTGCTGCACCGGGCCGGCGCGGGCGACGACGTGGCGCTCGGCTCGCCCGTCGCGGGCCGCGCCGACGAGGACCTCGCGGACCTGGTCGGCGTGTTCGTCAACCTCGTCGTGCTGCGTACCGACCTGACCGGCGACCCGACCTTCACCGAGCTCCTGGAACGGGTCCGCCACACCGACCTGGCCGCCTTCTCCAACGCGGACGTACCGTTCGAGCAGGTCGTGGAGCGGCTCGCCCCCGAACGCTCGCTCGCCCGCAGCCCGCTGTTCCAGGTGATGATCGTCCACCAGCGACTGGAGGACGTGCGGCTGCGGCTGCCCGGGGTGCGCGCCGAGCCGTTCCTGCCCGAGACCGGCGGCGTCAAGTTCGACCTGGACATCTACTTCGCCGAGGGTGAGGAGCTGATCGAGGGGTTCGTCGCCTACGCGACCGACCTCTTCGACGCCGAGACCGTCACCGGCATGCTCGCCGAGCTCGGCGAGCTGCTCGACCAGGTGACCGGGGACCCGGCGCGGCGCCTGTCGTCGCTCGGCGCCCCCGCCGGGAGGCTCGCGCCGGCCGACACCGCCCGCGAGTTCGCCCCGCTCACCATCGCCCAGCGGTTCGAGGCGCAGGTGGCGCGCACCCCGCACGCCACGGCCGTCGTCTCCGGCGTCGTCTCCGGCAACGTCTCCGGTGTTGTTCCTGGCGACAGCGACGGCGACGGCGACGGTGGCGGCGGTGGCGGCGGCGGCGGGATCACGCTCAGCTACGCCGAGCTGGACGAGCGCGCCGAGGCCCTCGCCGACCGGCTCGCCGCGGCGGGGGCGGGCCCCGAGAAGATCGTCGCGATCGCGCTGCCCCGCTCGGCCGAGTTCGTCGTGGCCCTGCTCGCCGTGCTCAAGACCGGCGCGGCCTACCTGCCGATCGACACGACCTACCCGCGCTCCAGGATCGACCTGATGCTCGACACCGCCGGGCCCCTGCTGGTCCTCGGCGCCGACGAGCCGCTCCCGGACGCCCCGCCCCGCGCCGAGGTCGCGATCCGCCCCGACCACCCCGCGTACGTGATCTTCACCTCGGGGTCCACCGGGACCCCGAAGGCCGTCGTCGGCACCCAGCGGGCGCTGGCCAACCGGCTCGCCTGGGGCGCGGACCTCGCCCCCGTCGGCGTACGGGTCGCCAAGAGCTCGCCGGCCTTCATCGACGGCAGCACCGAGCTGCTCGGCGGCCTCGTCGCCGGTGACACCGTCGTCGTCGCGGACGACGACACCGCCACCGACGCGCTCGCCCTGGCCGAGCTGATCCGCCGCCACGACGTGAACCTGGTGACGGTCGTGCCGAGCCTGCTGGCCGCGCTCATGGAGACCGGTGAGCGGGCCGGGGGCCTGGGCTCGGTGACCACGTGGGTGAGCAGCGGCGAGGCCCTGCCCGCCGCCCTGGCCGAGCGGGTCCCCGCCCGGCTGGTCAACCTGTACGGCTGCTCGGAGGCGGCCGGGGACAGCCTGATCGCCGAGGGCGCCGGCGGGCTGGTCCCGATCGCCAACACCGTGGCGTACGTCCTGGACGCCGGGCTTCGCGAGGTCCCGGTCGGCGAGCTCTACCTCGCCGGGGACGGTCTGGCGCGCGGGTATCTCGGCGACCCGGCCCGCACCGCCGAGCGGTTCGTGGCCAGCCCCTTCGGCCCGCCGGGATCGCGGCTCTACCGCACCGGAGACCGGGTGCGCCGTCGCCGCGAAGGCGGCCTGGACTTCCTGGGCCGGGCCGACGACCAGGTCAAGATCCGCGGCTTCCGCATCGAGCCGGGAGAGGTGGAGGCGGTGCTCGCCGCGCAGCCCGGCGTGCGCCAGGCGGCCGTGGCGGTCCGCTCGGGGCCGCGCCTCGTCGGCTACGTCGTGGGCGACCCCGGTTCGGAGCCCGGTTCCGAGCCCGGTCTCGACCTCGACGCGCTGCGGGTCCGGCTCGGTGAGATCCTGCCGGACTACCTCGTCCCCTCCGTGCTCGTCGGCCTCGACCGGCTGCCGCGCACTCCCAACGGCAAGCTCGACCGCCGCGCGCTGCCCGAGCCCGCCGTCCGCGAGGGCAGGGCGCCGCGAACCGGCGCCGAGATCGCCATCGCCGGGCTCGTCGCAGAGATCCTCGGGCGGGACGGCGTCAACGCCGACGACGACTTCTTCCGCACCGGTGGTGACAGCATCAGCGCGGCCCTGCTCGTGGGACGC
This sequence comes from Streptosporangium sp. NBC_01469, assembly GCF_036227305.1. Taxonomy (NCBI): domain Bacteria; kingdom Bacillati; phylum Actinomycetota; class Actinomycetes; order Streptosporangiales; family Streptosporangiaceae; genus Streptosporangium; species Streptosporangium sp. NBC_01469. The sequence goes on from NZ_CP109465.1 coordinate 6,190,650, forward strand.
GCCCGCCGCGCGGGCCTCCCCTTCGCCGTCCGCGACGTCTTCCGGCTGCGTACCGTCGAGGCCCTGGCCAGGGTCGCGGCCCTCTCCGGCGGCACGCCCGCGCAAGGCGGCACGCCCGCGCAAGGCGGCACGCCCGTCGAGGACGCGACGGTCCCGGCCACGGCGGAGGCGGCGGTCCTGTCCGGCGAGGTCGTGGCGGGCGGGCCGGTGGAGGCGCGGGCCGAGCTGCCGCTGTCGCCGCTGCAGGAAGGCCTGCTCTTCCACCTGATGCTCGCCGGTGAGGACCGCGACATCTACGTCCAGCAGGCCGTGGTGACCCTGGCCGGGCCGGTCGAGGCCGACCGGCTGGCCGGGGCCGCGCGCGAGGTGCTGCTGAAGTTTCCCAACCTGCGGGCCGGGTTCCGCACCGACGGCGGCCGTACCGCGCAGTTCGTCCCCGAACACTTCGAGGTCGACTGGACCTACGCCGAGACCGGTGCCCCGGAGGCGCTGGAGGCGTTCGTCGAGGCCCAGCGTGCCCGGCCGTTCGTCCCCGACGAGCCGCCGCTGATCCGCTTCGCGCTGGCCAGGGTGGGCGAGGACGACTTCCGGTTGGTGCTCACCTCCGAGCTGATCCTGCTGGACGGCTGGTCGGGCGGCCTGCTCGTCACCTCGCTGCTGGAGTTCTACACCGACGCGCGCGCCGAGCGCGCCCGGCCCGTGGTTCCCTTCCACGCCTATCTCGACTGGGTGAACGGGCAGGACCGGCAGGCCACGATCAAAACGTGGGGCCGCAGCCTCGAGGGGCTCGACGAGCCGACCCTGCTCAAGCCGGAGCTGGCCGACCGCCCCGCCGACCTCGCCGCCGCGGGGGAGATCCACCGCGCGCTGCCCGAGGACCTCGCCGCCGGGCTCGGCGCCCTCGCCCGCGAGTCAGGCCTCACCCTCGGCACCCTGTACGAGAGCGCCTGGGGATTGCTGCTGGCCGGTCTCACCGGCCGCGACGACGTGGTCTTCGGCGTCTCGGTGTCCGGCCGCCACCCCGACGTCGACGGGGTCGAGTCCGTCGTCGGCCTGCTGTTCAACACCGTCCCCGTCCGGGTGCGCGCCTCGGCGGCCGACCCATTGCGCGCGGTCCTGGAGCGGGTGCAGACGTTCCAGTCGGAGCTGTTCGACCACTCCTACGTCGCGCTCGCCGACGTGCAGCGGGTGACGGGCCTCGGGACCCTCTTCGACACCCTCTTCGTGTTCCAGAACTTCCCCGGCATGCCCACCGGGCGCGGCTTCGGCCCCGACGGCGACGTGCGGGTGACCGGCCGCCAGGTGCGCGACGCCACCCACTACCCGGTCACCATGGTCGTCGAGCCCGGCGCGGGCCTGCGCGTCATGTACCGGGGCGACGCCTTCACCGAGGCCGAGGCCGAACGTCTCACCGACCGGTACATGCGCGTCCTGGAGACCCTCGCCACCGCGCCCGAGACCCCCTGTCACCGGCTCGACCTGCTCCTGCCCGACGAGCACGACCGGTCGCGCCGCGACTGGGCCGAGGCCGAGCGGTTCGTCCCCGACCTCACCATCGCCGAGCTGCTCGCCGAGCAGGCCGCGCGCACCCCGGACGAGCTCGCCCTGGTCTCCCAGCCGGACACGCGGTTCACCTACGCCGAGCTGGACGCCGCCGTCAACCGCCTGGCCCGGCTGCTGAAGGCGCACGGAGCCGGTCCCGAACGCGTGGTCGCCCTCGCCCTGCCCCGCTCCGCGGAGATGGTCGTCGCACTGTTCGCGGTGCTCAAGACGGGCGCCGCCTACCTTCCCCTGGAGCTGGACTACCCGGCCGACCGGCTCGACTTCATGCTGGCCGACGCCGCCCCCGTCTGCCTGGTCTCGCACCGCGACATCGCCGCCGGGCTGGCGAACCCCGGTTCCTCGATCCTGCTCGACGACGCCGCCGTGCGGGAGACGCTGGCGGGCCTGCCCGGCACCGAGCTGACGGCCGGGGAACTGCCCGGCTTCGGCAGGGACGTGCCGGGACGGCTGGAGCACCCGGCGTACGTGATCTACACCTCCGGGTCCACCGGGCGTCCCAAGGGCGTGGTCACCCCCTACCGGGGCCTGACCAACATGCAGTTCAACCACCGGGCCAACATCTTCGACCCGGTCGTGGCGTCCGCCGGGCGGCGGCTGCGGATCGCGCACACCGTGTCGTTCTCCTTCGACATGTCGTGGGAGGAACTGCTCTGGCTCATCGAGGGCCACGAGGTGCACGTCTGCGACGAGGAGCTGCGGCGCGACGCCGAGGCGCTCACCGAGTACCTGCGGCGCCACCGGATCGACGTCATCAACGTGACGCCGACCTACGCGCAGCAGCTCCTGGAGGAGGGGCTGCTCGACGGCGAGCACCGCCCGCCGCTCGTGCTGCTGGGCGGCGAGGCCGTCCCGGCCGCCGTGTGGGACCGGCTCGCGGCGGCCGAGGGGGTGCTCGGCTACAACCTCTACGGCCCGACCGAGTACACCATCAACACGCTGGGCGGCGGCACCGAGGACAGCGCCACGCCCACGGTCGGCAGGCCGATCTGGAACACCCGGGGCTACGTGCTCGACGGCTGGCTGCGCCCGGTCCCGCCCGGCGCGCCGGGAGAGCTCTACATCGCCGGAGCCGGTCTGGCCCGGGGCTACCTCGACCGGCCGGGCCTGACCGCCGAGCGTTTCGTCGCCGACCCGTTCGGCGGCGGCCGGATGTACCGCACCGGCGACCTCGTACGGGTGCGCCAGGACGGCAACATCGACTTCCTCGGCCGTACCGACGAGCAGGTGAAGATCCGCGGCTACCGGGTCGAGCTGGAGGAGGTCGAGACCGCGCTCGCCGCCGAGCCCGGGGTCGGGCAGGCCGCCGTCGTCGCCGTCGGCACCGAGGTGCCCGGCGTGAAGCGTCTCATCGGCTACGTGGTGCCCGACGGCGCCGCCCGGCCCGACGCCGAGCGCGAGCACCTGGCGGAGTGGCGGCAGATCTACGACGCCGAGTACACCGAGATCGGCACCGCCGTCCACACCGAGGACTTCGCGGGCTGGGACAGCAGCTACGACGGGACGCCCATCCCGCTGGAGCACATGCGCGAGTGGCGCGACACCACCGTGGCCCGCATCGAAGACCTCGGGCCCCGGCGGGTGCTGGAGATCGGCGTCGGCACCGGCCTGCTGCTGTCGCGGCTCGCCCCCGGCCGCGACGAGTACTGGGGCACCGACTTCGCGGCCCCCGTCATCGCCAAGCTCGAAGCCGACCTCGGCCCCGGCTCGCCGGTGCGCCTGAGCTGCCAGGCCGCGCACGACACCACCGGTCTGCCCGCCGGGTACTTCGACACGATCGTCGTCAACTCCGTGGTCCAGTACTTCCCGAGCGCCGGATACCTCGCCGACGTGATCGCCGCCGCGATGGACCTGCTCGCCCCCGGCGGCGCGCTGTTCGTCGGCGACGTGCGCGACCTGCGGTCGGTGCGCTGCCTGCACGCGGCGATCCAGCTCGGCCGGGGCGGTGACGACGACGGCACCGGTACGGCGGCGATCGACCGGGCCGTGCGGATGGAGAAGGAGCTCCTCCTCGACCCCGCGTTCTTCGCCGCCCTCGGCCTGGCCGCGCGGGTGGAGGTCCGTACCAAGCGGGGCGTCCACCACAACGAGCTCAGCAGGCACCGCTACGACGTGACCCTCTGGAAGTCACCCGCCGAACAGTCCGCCGCACCGGCCACGGAACAGGCCACGGAACCGGCGGGCGCGCGCCACGAAACCCCGCCCGCCGGGACCACGGTCGTGGACTGGGCCGGACCGGACGACCTGGCGGCCCGGCTGTCCGGGAACCCCGGGCCGCTGCGGGTGCGGGCCATCCCCGACCCCAGGCTGTCGGTCGAGCTCGCCGCGCTGCGCGCGCTGGAGGGCGGCGCCTCCCACCGGGAGGCGCGCGAGCTGCTGCAGGCACCCCCGGCGGGAATCGAGCCCGAGCTGCTGTACGCGCTCGACCCCGGAGTGGTGACCACCCCCTCGGACGAGGTCGGCCACTACGACGCCGTCTTCGGCGGAGGGGCCGCCCTCCTCCCGGCGGATCCGGACCGCAGGCCCGCGTCGTACGCGAACAACCCGGCCGCGGCCCGCGACCACGGGGCGCTCGCCGCGCGGGTGCGCGAGGGGCTGAAGAAGCGGTTGCCCGGCTACATGGTGCCGAGCGCGATCGTCACGCTGGACGCGCTACCGCTGACCGTCAACGGCAAGCTGGACCGGCGGGCGCTGCCCGCCCCCGACCGGCAGGGCCCGCGCGGGTCGGGGCGCGCGGCCAGGACCGCCGTGGAACACCTGTTGTGCACCCTGTTCGGCGAGGTGCTCGACGTCTCGGGCGTCGGCATCGACGACAACTTCTTCGACCTGGGCGGGCACTCGCTGCTCGCGACCCGGCTGGTCGGCAGGGTCCGCGCGGTGCTGCGTACCGAGCTCGCGATCCGTGACCTGTTCGAGGCGCCGAACGTCGCGGAGCTGGCCACCCGGCTGCACGACAGGGCCGGTGTCACGCTCAGGCCCCCGCTGGTGCCCAAGGAACGGCCCGAGCGCGTCCCGCTGTCGTACGCGCAGCGCAGGCTCTGGCTGCTCGACCAGATCCTGCGGGAGGACGACGGCCCCCGCGAGGCGTACCACCTGCCGCTCGCCGTGCACCTGAGCGGCGCGCTGGACGTGGACGCGCTGCGGGCCGCGATCGGCGACGTGACGGCCAGGCACGAGAGCCTGCGCACCGTCTTCGCCGAGCACGAGGGCGTGCCCTACCAGCGGATCCTGCCGCCGGAGTCGGCGCGCCCGGTCCTGGAGGTCACCACCTGCCCGCCTGAGGAGGTGATCGCGCGGCCGTTCGACCTCGCCACCGAGATCCCGCTGCGGGTCGCGCTCATCCCGGAGGGGGAGGACGAGCACCTGCTGCTCGCCGTGTTCCACCACATCGCGTTCGACGAGTGGTCCTTCGGGCCGTTCGCCAGGGACGTGGCGCGCGCCTACGCCGCGCGGCTGGACGGGGCGGCGCCGGGCGAGGAACCGGACGGGGAGCCGGGTGCGGTGCCTGGCGGGGCGCCGGGAGGCAGGCCTGGCGGCGCGCCGGGATGGAGGCCGCCCGCCGTGCAGTACGCCGACTACACGCTCTGGCAGCGCGAGCTGCTCGGCGACCCCGTCGACCCGGGCGGCCTGCACGCCCGCCAGCTCGCCTACTGGGCCAAGGCGCTGTCGGGCATGCCGGAGGAGATCCCGCTGCCGGTGGACCGGCCCCGGCCAGCCACCGTCGGCCAGCGCGGCGGCACCACGACCAGGGAACTGCCGGTTCCGCTGGTCGGGCGGCTCCGCGAGCTGGCACGTGGCGCCCAGGCCAGCATGTTCATGGTCTGCCAGAGCGCGGTCGCCGCGCTGCTGCACCGCACGGGCGCGGGGGAGGACATCCCGCTGGGCAGCCCCGTCGCGGGCCGTACCGACGAGGCGGCCGCTGACCTGGTCGGCTTCTTCGTCAACACGCTCGTGCTGCGCGCCGACACCTCGGGGGACCCCTCCTTCGCCGAACTGCTCGCCCGCGTCCGCGACACCGACCTGGCCGGTCTCGCCAACCAGGACCTGCCGTTCGAGGCGCTGGTCGAGGCGTTGCGGCCATCCCGGGTGCCCGGTCGCAACCCGCTGTTCCAGGTGATGGTCGGCTACGAGAACCAGGCCATGGGCGACGTCCGCTTCCCCGGGCTGCGGCAGCGGGAGGCGCTCTTCAGCCCGCCCGCGGCGAAGTTCGACCTCGACTTCATCTTCCGGGAGAGGGAGGAGGAGCTCCACCTGATCGTCGACTACTCGGCCGACCTGTTCGATCCGGCCACGATCGACACGATGATCGGGGCGCTCGTCGGCGTGCTGGAGGTCGTCGCGGCCGACCCGGAGGCGTGCCTGAGCGACCTGCCCGTGACGCTCACGGCCCGTACCGTCACCGGGACCGGCGCCGGACGCGGCGACGGCGACGGCGCCGCCCGGCGCGACGACGACCGCGAGGCGATGCTGTGCCGGGCGTTCGCCGAGGTACTGGAGGTGGACGCGGTCGGCCCGCACGACAACTTCTTCGACCTGGGCGGGCACTCGCTGCTCGTCATGCAGCTGGTGCGTCGCATCCGGCGCGAGCCGGGCTGCGCCGGGGTGAAGGTCGCGACCCTCATGACAGCCCAAACCGTTGCGGAACTCGTCAACCGCCTGGAATGAGGCGCTTCACACAACCGCCAAAGATTGTTAGGTTAGGTGAGGCTAACCTAAAATTAGAGCCCTCCCGGGCTTTGGAAGGACACCCATACTCATGCGCGACACGATGCGCCGCCTGGCCGCGACCGGAACGCTGCTGCTGGGCCTCGGCCTGGTGAGCGCGTGCGCCGGTGAGAGCGGCGGAGCCGAACAGCCCGCCGCGAGCGCCCCCGCGACCCAGGCCGCCTCCGGATTCCCGGTCACCATCACGCACAAGCTCGGCACCACCACGATCGAATCCGCACCCCAGCGCATCGTCGCCCTCGGCGAGGTCGACCAGGACACCCTGCTCGCCCTGGGCGTCCAGCCGGTCGCGATGGCGGAGCTGACCGGGATCCAGGACGACGGGCTCACCCCCTGGACCGCCCCCAGGATCTCCGGGACCAAGCCGACGCTGCTGAAGGCAGGAGAGGCCGGCTTCTCGCTGGAGCAGATCGCCGCGCTCAAGCCCGACCTGATCCTCGCGGGCGGCGACTACTACATCGACAAGGAGTACGCCAACCTCTCCCAGCTCGCGCCGACCACCGCCTACGAGACCGGCCCCGCCGAGGACTCCTGGCAGGTGGTGGCCCGCCAGGTCGCCAAGGCGGTCGGCAAGGCGGACGAGGGGGAGAAGCTCGTCACCGACGTCGAGGCGAAGATCGCCTCGGTCAAGACCACCTACCCCGAGCTGGCCGGCAAGAAGTTCGCGCTGACCAGCGTCTTCCCCTCCGGGAACATCGGCGTGATGAAGTCCGACACCGACATCAGCGTCCAGCTCTTCGGCCAGTTCGGGCTCGCGCTGCCCGAGGAGATCAAGGCGCTTCCCGGCGAGGGCTTCGCGGCCGAGCTGAGCATGGAGAAGGTCAAGGTCCTCGACGTCGACCTGCTGCTCAGCCACTACAACGACGACGCCGCCACCCAGAAGAAGATCGAGGCCAACAAGCTGTTCGCCGGTCTCGACGTGGTCAGGCGCGGCTCCTACGTGCCGCTGGACCTCAAGGCGTTCTGGCCGTTGCGCACGCCCACGCCGCTCGCGGTCCCCTACGTGATCGACCAGGTCGTTCCCCGGGTCGCCGAGGCCGCCAAGGCCGTCGGCACGCCCTGAACCACCCTGTTCCATGCTGCCCCCCGCCGCCGCCCGGCCGCGGGGGGACCATCCCTTCAGTACGTGAGAGGCGAACATGTCGAGCCCGGTCTATGACGTCGTGGGCATCGGTTTCGGCCCTTCCAACCTCGCGCTCGCGGTGGCCCTGGAGGAGGAGTACGGCTCCAGCGTGAACGCGGTCTTCTTCGAGAGGCAACCGAGGTTCGGCTGGCACCGCAACATGCTCATCGAGGGCGCCACGATGCAGGTCCACTTCCTCAAGGACCTGGTCACCCTGCGCAACCCCACCAGCCCCTACTCCTTCCTGTCCTACCTCCAGGAGAAGGGGAGGCTGGTCGACTTCATCAACCACAAGACCATGTTCCCCACCCGCCTGGAGTTCCACGACTACCTGGAGTGGGTCGCGTCCTCCTTCGCCGACCTGGTGCGCTACGACTCCGAGGTCGTCGCGGTGCGCCCGCACGACGACGACACCCTCGAGGTCGTCGTGCAGCACGGCGACGAGCTGCACACCTGCCTGACCCGCAACCTCGTGATCGCGGTCGGCCTCGACCCCGTGCTCCCCGACGGCGTGCGGCAGGGCGAGCGGATCTGGCACACCGAGGAACTGCTGGCCAGGCTCGAAACCCTCGGCGAGCGCGAACCCGGGCGGTTCGTCGTGGTCGGCGCCGGGCAGAGCGCGGCCGAGACCGTCGAGCATCTGCACCGTACCTACCCGTCCGCGGAGGTCTGCGCCGTCTTCACCCGGTACGGCTACTCGCCGGCCGACGACAGCCCCTTCGCCAACCGCATCTTCGACCCGGAGGCCGTCGACCACTTCTTCACCGCTCCCGAGGAGGTGAAGCGCATGCTGTTCGCCTACTCCCGCAACACCAACTACTCGGTGGTGGACCTCGACCTCATCGACGAGCTCTACCGGCGCTCCTACGCCGAGAAGGTCGCCGGTGTCCAGCGGCTGCGCATGCTGAACGCCTCCCGGCTGCTCGACGTGCACGACGACGGCGACACCGCCCGCGTCCGGATGTGCTTCCTGCCCACGGGCGAGGTGAGCACGATCGAGGCCGACGCGGTCGTCTGCGCGACAGGCTACCGCGAGCGCAACCCCCTCGACCTGCTCGGCGAGGCGCGCGGGCACTGCCGTACGGGCGAGGCGGGCGAGCTGCTGGTGGAGCGCGACTACCGGATCGCCACCGACCCCGGGCAGACCTGGGGCGTCTACCTGCAGGGGGCCACCGAGGACAGCCACGGGATCGCCTCGTCGCTGCTGTCCATGACCGCCGTCCGCACCGGCGAGATCGTGCGCTCCATCGCCCGGCGTTCGGCGTCGATCCCCCAGGTCGCCGAGATGTGACCGGCGCGCCCGGCCGGCTCTCCGACGGGCGCCGTCGCGCCCGCCCGCCGTCCGGGCGCGGAACGCCTCCGCGCTTCCGTCGCGTTCCCGCCGCGCTCCGGTCGCGTCCCCGCCGTGTCCCCGCCGCGCTCCCGCCGCGCTCCCGCCAGGCGCGGGCCGGGCGCGCGAGGCGTGGCCGGGGCTCTCCCGGCGCCGTGCGCGAGCCACCGCGGATCCTCTCCCGGCTCCCTCTCCCGGGTCTCCCCGTCAGCCCTGGGAAACAGGGAAAGGCGTTGACCGGCGGGCCGTCCGAGGCCCCTGTTCCCGGACGGCCCGCGCCGGCGCGTCACGCCGGTGAAACCGTGATCTGATTCGCGCACCCGTACGCGCGACACCACCACGGGCTTGCGAGGCACCTGGAACGGCCGTGCCGGTCGATTCGCGCACCGGCGTTCCTCGCCTGCAACGCTCCCCTTCACGCGCTTCCCGTCGCCGGCCGTTCCAGGTGGACGCGGCAGGGACGACATTTGCAGCAGCGGTTGACTCCCCTCAAGAAGAACTGTTGGGATGGGATTCTGGAATGCGCTCGCCCGCTCCGAACTGGGTCCTTTGCCGATCGGCTGGGATACGGGTGAGATATGATCTTCGGCGGTCCGGGCTCAGCGGGTGGTTAATTTCTGAAAAGGGAAGGCGCGATGACGCTGGCGGAAGAGGCCGAACAGTTCGCGGCCCGGCTGAGGATGCTCAAGGAACGCTCCGGCAGCAGCTTCGAGGCGCTGGCCAGGCAGACGGGGATCAGCCGCTCCAGCCTTCACCGCTACTGCGCCGGTACGAAACTCCCGGCCGGCTACGGCCCGGTCCACGCGTTCGCCAAGGCGTGCGGTGCGAGCAGCGAGGAACTCAGGGAGCTCCACCGTCTGTGGGCGCTCGCCGACGCCGCGCGGCCCTCGGCGGCCCCGGCCGCCACCTCGCCAAACGAGCCCTCGGCCGACGACCCGCCGCCCGGTGACGGGCGAGACGGGTGGAAGGTGGTCGCCGAGCCGTCGTCGCGGCCGGTCGCGCCCGCCTCGCGCGAACACCGTCGCGCGCGACGTCCGGTGGTGGTCGCGGCGGTGACGATCTCGCTGGTGGCGACCGCCACGACCGCCTTCGTCATGCTGGCGCCGGAACGGGATCCCGGCGAGCCGACGGTGGTGAAGAGCCAGCAGGGCACCGTCTCCGCGATCGCGCCGGTGCGGGTCTTCAACATCGAGGGCAACTGCAAGAAGCGCGAGGAGCGGGTGCCGTCCTGCAGCATGGGACTGGCCCGCGACCCGCGGCGGAAGTACGACGCCCACAACGTGGTCGGCCATCGCGTGTGGCACGACGACGTCCTGAACGCCGACTGCGTCCTCTACGAGGGCGACCGCGTCGAGGACGAGACGGGCGTCGGCACGACGCGCTGGTTCCGGGTCCGCCTTCCCCAGGTGCCCGGTGGCATCGCCTGGCTCCCCGCCGTGCGCACCCACGACAACCCCACGCTGCCGATCTGCGCCTGACGGCCCCTGTCCCGCCCCACTCGGCGAGTACGCCGAGACCCACGCGGGTCGCCCTGGGGCGGTCCTGTGACCTGCTGATCCACCCGCACGACCTCGGTGCCGCCCATCGGCTCCCGTGAACGAGAACCTTGGGAGATCGCAACCCACCCGCCTCGGTCCGGTCCCCTCGGCGGCCGGGGCGTCCGACACGTACCGATCGGCTGCGTGACTCTGTGTATCCGAATGATTACGTTCGTCCTTGTCGTGTTCCGTACGTAACCAAGGAGAGTCATGAATATCCTCACCCGCGATGCCGGTGTCGTTCTGGCCGGCGTGGTCCTGGCCGGTGCCGGTCTGCTTGTCGGTCTCCCCGCGGCCGGTGCCCACGCCGCGTCGTCTTCCCGGGCGGCCTCGGCGGCTCCGGCGGCCGTCTGCGAGCGGACGACCGAGGAGGGCTGGATCTGTTTCCTGCGCTACTGCGACCGCTACTACTGCTACTACGACTGCTATCCCACCTTGACCGCGCGCAACAAGGGGGACCGGCCTTCCGACACGGTCCGCATTCCCAAGCCCAAGGGGACCCCGCCCGCCCAGATCGAGAGGCCCGGACCCGAGTGAGGTCGTGAGGAGGGTGCGGGCGGCGCCACCGCCCGCACCCCCTGGCGAGGGCTCACCGCTGACGGCGGTTCTGTCGTCCCCCGAGGCCGGCGGAGGAAGAGTCCGGGTGAAGGACCGCCGCCGAGGGCGAGAACGCGCGATGTGCCCGCCGGGTGTCGCCCCTGGCCCAGCAGTTGTACGGCCGGGCCGGCGGAAGCGGGGCCGGTCAGGGCGGGGCTCGTCAGTACGGCCAAGGCCGCGGCGGTGATGACGACAGCTCGCCGTCTCAGGGAGACGTTCCCGGGTGGTGCTGGTGGGCCGTCGCCTGAGGCGAGCCGGCGTCCGGCTGGTGCCGGTACTCGCGAGGGCTGAGTCCGTAGGCGTTACGGAACGTGTGGGAGAACCTGCTGAGGTCGGTGAAACCCCAGCGGGTCGCGATGGCGTGAATCGACCGGTGGCCGAGGAGGGGGTCGCGAAGGTCGCGTCGGCAGTGTCTCAGCCGCTGGTCGCGGATCCAGGCGGCGACGGTGGCCTCCTGTGTCTGGAAGAGCCGGTGCAGGGTGCGGATGGAGATGTCGTGGGCGGCGGAGATCGTGGCCGGGGACAGGTTCGGGTCGGCCAGGTGCTGCTGGATGAAGGCGTGGATCCGCAGCAGGAGGGTGTGCCGGCGGGTCTCGGGTGGCACGGTCGCGTCGGCGTTCAGGCGGTGGGCCAGCACGGTGGTGAGCAGGTCGATCAGGATGCCGCCGAGGCGAAGGCTTTCCATGGCCCCGTACCGGTCGGTGCCGGCGGTCATCCGGGTCAGGAATCCCGCGAGCAGGGCGCCGACCCCTTCACGGCCTGACAGCGGGGTGGCGGTGAGTCGCTCCACCTTGTGCGGAGGCAGCGGCAGCAGCGTGGCGGGAAACACCACCATCACCCCACGGGTGGCGTACTCGTCGAGCCCGGTTCGTACCTGCCGGGTCCGTACCTGATGGGGACGCGAGGTGTGATAGAGCACGAGATCCGACGGCTGCGACGGAGCGCATCTGCGGTCCTGCGTTATCGTCGTCTCCCCGCGCAGGTTGAACGCGAGCTGGAACAGTTCGGGGTCGGACCGGCGGATCATCTGAGACGTCCTGTACGCCTCACACGGGGAGGCCCCCACCGCGGAAACATGGACGGGACCCAGAGCCGTCGACTTGATGCTCCCCCGGAAACCCGCAGGGTCGTCACAGGTGACCATCATGGGAGCCACCACCTGCCGGAACATGTGATCGAGCCAGGAATCGAACCGCTCGTCCACCGGCAGATCCCCGGTGCGAATCACGGTTTCCATCTTTTGCTCCCTCTGTCAAGAAATAACAATAGACCTGTTGATTAGAACATTTTGTCGTTCCGGGCATCGCGCACCTCCTCAATCAGCACATGCGGGCCATACGCCGTTAACCGCATTAACTGGCGGGTGTTCACCAACGCTCCTACCGTTGGGATCGCTCAGGGAAATGGTTCTGCTGATCCTCGTTTTGGAGGTTCGTCGATGGAACGCCGCACATTCCTTCGTGCCTCGGTGCTCGGTACGAGCACCCTGGCCCTCACCGGAAGCCTCTGGCAGGACGCCGCCCTCGCGGCCCCGGCCCAGAACGCCCCTGGCCCCTACGGCCCTCTGCTGGCCGCCGACGCCAACGGCATCCAGCTCCCGGCGGGGTTCACCAGCCGGGTGATCGCCCGATCGGGCCAGGTGGTTCCCGGCACCTCCTACACCTGGCACAGCGCCCCCGACGGCGGCGCCTGCTTCGCCGACGGCAGCGGCTGGATCTACGTGTCCAACGCGGAGATCAACCCCGGCGGCGGCGCCTCGGCGATCCGCTTCGACTCCGCGGGCAACGTGGTCTCCGCCTCCTCGATCCTGTCGGGCACCCGGCAGAACTGCGCGGGTGGCGCGACGCCGTGGAACACCTGGCTGTCGTGCGAGGAGGTCGACCGCGGCTTCGTATACGAGACCCGCCCCTTCGGGGGCGCGGCGACACAGCGCCCGGCCATGGGCCGCTTCAAGCACGAGGCGGCGGCGGCCGACCCGGTCCGCAAGGTCATCTATCTCACCGAGGACGAGACCAACGGGCGGTTCTACCGGTTCGTCCCCACCACCTGGGGCGACCTGTCCTCCGGCACGCTGCAGGTGCTGCGCGCGGGCTCGGCCACGAGTGGCTCGTTCACCTGGGCGAACGTCCCAGATCCCGACGGCTCCCCGACCGCGACCCGCAGCCAGGTCTCCGGATCGAAGTCCTTCAACGGCGGCGAGGGGTGCTACTACGCCAACGACACGGTGTGGTTCACCACCAAGGGCGACAACCGGGTCTGGCAGGTCAACGTCGCCGCCGGCACCTACGAGCTCGCCTACGACGACAGCCTCGTCAGCCCCGGCACCGCTCCGCTGACCGGCGTGGACAACGTCACCGGCTCGACCTTCGGCGACCTCTACGTCGCCGAGGACGGCGGCAACATGGAGATCTGCCTGATCACCGCCAACGACACCGTCTCCACGTTCCTGCGCCTCGGCGGCCAGGGATCCTCGGAGATCACCGGCCCGGCCTTCACCCCCGCCGGCAACCGCCTGTACTTCTCCTCCCAGCGCGGCACGTCCGGCTCCTCCTCCGGGGGCATCACCTACTGCGTGACCGGCCCGTTCCGTACCTGATCCACACCTGATCCGTACCTGAGGAAGGGCCGCGCCGTGCGGCGGCGGTCGCGCGGCGCGGCACCCCAACCCACAGGTCACGTTCACTTTCCCGATGCCTGGGCTCCCTACGGTGCTGGTCATGGCGTGGAAGACCAGAGTCAACACGGCTCTTGAAGGGATGACGGGCTACAACATCACCCGGGTGCGGCGTAAGGTCACGCCCCCGCAGCCCCCGCCTCCGCCCCCTCCCGTGGACGTTCCCCGGCCACCGGCCGATCCGGAGGTCGACCGGCTGCTGCGCGAACCGGTGTTCGTGCTGTCGCCGGTGAGGTCCGGCTCCACCCTGCTGCGCGTCATGCTGAACAGCCACTCCCGGATCCACGCGCCGCACGAGCTGCACGTGCGGCGCCTGGCGGTCACGATGACCACCGACCCGCTGCGCCAGGCGATGGAGACGCTCGGCATCTCCGCCAGCGACATCGAGCACATCCTGTGGGACCGCATGCTCCACCGCGAGCTGGCCGGGAGCGGCAAGCAGATCATCGTCGACAAGACGCCCAGCAACGTCTTCGCCCACCGGCGCCTCGCGACCTGCTGGCCCGACGCGCGCTACGTCTTCCTGATGCGCCATCCCGCCTCGATCGCCCTGTCGTGGCACGAGGCCGCTCCGCTGGAGCGCCCCTGGGCGGAGGCGATCCGGCACACCCTGCAGTACATGCGCTACCTCACCGAGGCCAGGCGGACGCTCGACGGCCTCACCCTGACGTACGAGGCGATCGTCGCCGATCCCGAGGCGGAGATGCGGCGAGTCTGCGCCTACCTCGGGGTCGGCTACGAGCCCGGCATGATCACGTACGGCGACCACGGGCACGGGGAGTTCGTGAAGGGCATCGGGGACTGGCGCGACAAGATCAGAAGCGGCAGGGTCCAGCCGGGCAGGCCGCTGCCCGCCCCGGAGGAGATCCCGGAGGAACTGCGCGAGATCTGCGTCGAGTGGGGATACCTCTGACCGATCGCCCACGCCCTCCGGAACACCCCCTGGGACGGCCACCCCGGGACGGCCTCCCATTCGTACGGGCACCCCGGCGAGAGGGAGGACACGACCCCGATGATCTCCGTCACCCGAGGTGACGCGCGGTCGACGAGAAGATGAATTCTTCGTATGGAGCTCGCTGAGCTGCATAGATGCCCTCTGAGGTGTCATATCTGCGGGCATGGATGCGAACTTCGTGTTGCTCGCCATCGTGATCGTCACCGCGCTGTCCTTCGACTTCACCAACGGCTTTCACGACACCGCCAACGCCATGGCGACCTCGATCGCCACCGGTGCGCTACGCCCCAAGGTCGCGGTCGCGCTCTCGGCGGCGCTCAACTTCGCCGGGGCGTTTTTGTCGCTGAAGGTCGCGGCCACCATCGCGACCGGCATCGTCGAGACCGGCGCCATCACCTTGACGATCGTCTTCGCCGGACTGATCGGCGGCCTGGCCTGGAACCTGCTGACCTGGTACTTCGGCATCCCCTCCAGCTCCTCGCACGCGTTGATCGGCGGTGTGGTCGGGGCCACGCTGATCGCGGCGGGCGCCTCGGCCGTCAAGGGCGCGGAGATCGTGTCCAAGGTGCTGATCCCGGCCGTGCTGGCACCGCTGGCGGCGATCCTGGTGGCCACCGTCGGCACCTACCTGGTCTACGTCATCACCAGGAACGTCCCCGACGGCACCAGGGGCCGCGGGTTCAGGTACGGCCAGATCGGCTCGGCCTCGCTGGTCTCCCTGGCCCACGGCACCAACGACGCGCAGAAGACGATGGGCATCATCACCCTCGCGATGATCGCCGCCGGTGCGATCGGCAAGGACGCGGGAACCCCGCCGTGGGTGATCGTGGCCAGCGCGACCGCCATCGCGCTGGGCACCTACCTGGGCGGCTGGCGGGTGATCCGTACCCTCGGCAAGGGCCTTACCGAGATCGAGACCCCGCAGGGTTTCGCGGCGGAGGGCTCCTCGGCGGCCGTCATCTTCGCCTCCTCCCACTTCGGCTTCCCGCTGTCGACCACGCACGTGTGCACGGGCTCGGTGATCGGCTCCGGCATCGGCAAGCACCTGTCGGAGGTCCGCTGGAGCCTCGCGGCCAGGATGGGGGCCGCGTGGCTGATCACCCTCCCGGCCGCGGCCGCGGTCGGCGCGCTGGCCTGGTCGGGCGCCAACGTGATCGGCGGCGCGCTGGGCGTCGCCGTCGTCTTCGGTGTCGCCCTGGTGCTGTCGGGGGCGCTGTACCTGGCCTCGCGGCGCCAGCCGGTCAACGCCGGGAACGTCAACGACGAATGGGCCGGCCGCCTCGCCCCGGTCGCGAAGGTGAGGGAGCACGCCGCGTGAACGAGTACCTCGACCTGGACGCGCTGTGGAAGGTGCTGCTCGCCTCGCTGCTGGCGGGCGCCGGGCTCGTCGCCGTCTTCTCCCTGGCCCTGGCCGGCCTGTCCAGCGGGCGGACGGCGGGTCGCGCGGGAGCCGGGCTCTGCTTCCTGGTCGTGGCCGCCGGCATCGTCCTCGGCCTCTACGTCATGCTCGCCAAATGACCGCCCGCCCGACGCCGGTCCTGGAGCCGCCGGACACGCTGGAAAGCGCCGGGCGGGCACTGTGGCCCGCCCGGCGCGGACGTGGTCTCAGCCGGTCACGATCGCAGCCGTCCCTGTCGGTTCAACCGGTTCAACCGGTTCAACCGGCCACGAGGTCGAACTGCTCCCACGGGCCGATCGCGTCGCGGTTGGCGACGAGCGGCTGCGCCCCGGCGCCCTCGGCGCACACGTACTTGCCGTTGACCTGTGCCCGGAGGCTGACCGACCCGTTGGGGTTGGTGACCAGCTGGAAGGTCTCCCACGCCCCGGCCGCGGGGCGGTTGGCGATCAGCGGCTGCGCCCCGGCGCCCTCGGCGCACACGAACTGGTTGTTGAGCCTCGCCCGCAGCCCCACGTTGCCGTTGCCCAGGTCGACGCGCTCGAACTGCTGCGCGGTCCCGACGGACGTCCCGTTCGCGATCAGCGGCGAGCCGTTGGCGGCGCTGACGTAGCGGCTGTTGGCCCTGGAGCGCAGGGCGATCACCGCGGTCGACGACGCCGACGTGGTCACGCTCACGGCGTTCGACGCGCCGGAGGTGTTGCCGGCCGCGTCACGCGCGACGACGGTGAAGCTGTACGCCGTGGCCGGGGTCAGGCCGGTCACGGTGTACGGCGTGTTCGGGACGGTGGCCACGACGGTGCCGCCGCGGCGCACCTGGTAGCCGGCCACCCCCACGTTGTCGGTGGAGGCCGACCACGAGAGCGTCACGGTGGTGGCCGTCTTCGCCGTCGAGACGAGATTGCCCGGCACGGTCGGTGCCTGCCCGTCACCCCCGCCTCCGATCTTGGGTGGGGTGGGGCGGGTGGGGGTGAGGGGGATCTGGCCCTTGAGCATTCTGCCGCCGTCGCCGGTCAGGCGCAGGTAGTAGTCGGCCGAGCAGGCGGTGCCGTCCTCGTCCAGGGCGAGCATGCCGGAGTTGGCCGGGACGTCGGCGAGGGTCTCGGCGGTCTTGGCGATCTGGTTGCCCTCGTTGTACTCGTCGAACATGGAGATGTAGATGCCCTGGGCGCCGATGCGGACCATGTTGTAGAACTGGCGCCACATGAAGTCGCCGTGGCGGCGCTGGCGGGTGGTGACGTCGCCGGGTAGCACGCAGGGTTGGTAGTCGATGCCGTGGGCGTCGCAGTCGGCCTGGTCGGGCAGGTTGACGTTGGTGTGGAAGTGGTCGACGTCGGCGATGGTGCCGATGCGGCCGACCATCCAGGGGGAGATCATGTGGAAGGCGTGGTAGACGTCCAGAAAGCCGGGCCGGGAGTCCTCGACGCCGCGGCGCCAGTGGGTGGGTACCCCGCCCATCACGTAGCAGCCCTGGGCTTTGAACCAGTTGACGACCTCCAGGCAGGGGGCGGGTGCCCAGGGGCGTTTGGGGTCGTTGAAGCCGAAACCCCAGATGCCGACGACGGGTTTGCCGTTCTGCATGGCGTAGGCCGACGACGTGGTGTGGGCCTTCATCTTGTTGAGCCAGTCGGTTTTGATCTCCGGCTGCATGTTCGTCCAGTCGGTGACGTCGTACATGATGTAGTACTTGCGGCCGTTGGCCTCGGCGGCGGTGCGGACCTTGGTGGCCATGGCGTCGCGGGTGGGGCCTTCGCCGCCCATCGGGTTGAAGCGTTGCAGGGCGGCGGTGTCGATGTTGTTCTCGCGCATCCAGCGGAAGTGGGTGTCGACGGTCTGCTGGTCGTAGGAGGAGAACAGGGTGGCGGGCCGGCCGTTGTTGAGGTTGGCGTAGGCGGTGGGGTAGGTGTTGGTGTACTCGCGGGTGTCGGGCCAGGCGACGATGGTGTTGTTGGTGGGTGAGGGGCTCTGGCCCATGTTGGCGCTCCAGTGCCACCAGCCGTTGATGGGGGCGGTGTCGCCCTTGCAGGCGAACCAGCCCTGGTAGCCGACGGTGATCTTCCCGACCACGTCCCCGATCGGGCTGTCGGCGCGGGCCGCGCTGCCCAGCGCGGACAGTAGCTGCGACGACGACACCGCGGCGAGAGCGGACCCGGATGCCACGGAGGTCATGAACCTCCGACGCGAGACGGCCACGTGAACTCCTTCGGGTAGTTGCGGAACTGTTCGTGCGTGCACGTCCGCCGAAAGGTGGAGCCACCGGAGCCCGGTACGTCGATCGGCGGTCGTCGCCATCGGGATCGGAGCCGGGCGTGGCCGGCCGACGATGAGCGATCGCCGCGTCACGAGGAGGAGCTCAGTGGCCCTTTCCTGACTGGTTCTCGTCCGGGGGAACGCCACCAGAAGACGCGAAGCGGTATATGTCATCGCCGAGTAACATCGGACCGCTTGCGGTCATCCTGACAGGATCTGACACCTAAACGCAACACTTAAGAGATGTGCCGAAAAAAGACGGTAACCTCTTCGTGAAAACACCCAGCTCAGGGGCAGAAATGGATCGGTCCATGTCAACGGGGTGTCATTTGTCGTTCGCGTGATGATTTCGAATCATCGGATCTATCCTCACCGATAGGGGAGTCTGGCGGCCGGACGCCGCGATGGTGGCCCCCGGTGTCGCCCACCCTCCGAGGGGGAATTCTCCCGTCAGGGACCTCGTGGCGCGCTCCACGCGGGAAACGCGCGAGTCACGCGCCCGTCGTGATCATCGTCCCTGCTCAGAGTCGTACCCCCTGTGGGGTTTGTCCTCTTGCGGAGAGTAAGGTTGCCCTGCCCTAATTTAGGTAAGGCTTTCCATCTATGGAGTGACGGTGTTCGCCAGCTACCTCATCGGATTGCGCGAAGGCCTGGAGGCCACGCTCGTCGTCTCCGTGCTCGTCGCGCTCCTCGTCAAGAGCGACCGGCGCGACCGGCTGCCCCTCGTGTGGGCCGGGGTCGGCGCCGCCCTCGTCCTGTCGGTCGCGTTCGGCGCGCTGCTCACCTTCACCGTCGCGCATCTGGAGTACCGGCAGCAGGAGCTGTTCGAGGCGATCACCTCGCTGCTCGCCGCCGTGTTCGTCACCTGGATGATCTTCTGGATGCGGCGCGCCGCCCGTACCCTCTCCGGCGAGTTGCGCGCCAGGCTGAGCCAGGCCCTGGAGGTCGGCGCGACCGCGGTGGTCGTGATGGCCTTCCTCGCCGTGGCGCGCGAGGGCCTGGAGACCGCGCTGCTGTTCTTCGCCTCCGTGCAGGGGGCCACCACCACCGCCGTCCCGCTGATCGGGATCAGCCTGGGCCTGCTCACCGCGGTCGCGCTGGGTTGGGCCATCTACCGCAGCGCGATGCGGATCAACCTGACCACGTTCTTCACCTGGACGGGCCTGCTGCTGATCCTGGTCGCCGCCGGCATCCTCAAGTACGGCGTGCACGACCTGCAGGAGGCCGGTGTCCTGCCGGGCCTTTCCACCTATGCCTTCGACATCAGCGGCGTGCTGCCCGCCGACTCCTGGTACGGCGCCCTGCTGTCCGGGATGTTCAACATCACCCCGCAGCCGAGCGTGCTGGAGACGGTGGCGTGGATCGCCTACGCGGTGCCGACGCTCATCCTCTTCCTGAGGCCGCGACACGGCCGCCCGACCTCCTCGTCCACCGCCTCCACCGCCTCCACCGCCTCCTCGGCGTCCCCGCCTTCTCCGAGTTCTCCGAGTTCCCAGTCTTCCCCGACCGACCCGCAGCCCGCGGGCTGAAACCGTTTGAACAGGACGACCATGCGCACTTCCCTTGCCATCGCCGCGGGCGCTCTCGCGCTCGCCGGCCTCACCGCCTGCTCCTCCGAGCCCACCGCGTCCACCGCGGGCACGGGCACCGGAGCGTCCGCCGCCCCGGCCAAGGGCGGTCCCGTCGCGGTGGCCGCCACCGACACCGAGTGCAAGGTCGCCGTCACCGAGGTGCCCGCGGGCACCTCGACGTTCTCCATCACCAACGGCGGCAGCAAGGTGACCGAGTTCTACGTCTACGCCGCCGGTGACCGGGTCATGGGCGAGGTGGAGAACATCGTGCCCGGCCTGACCCGCGAGGTGATCGTGGAACTTCCGGCCGGCAGCTACCAGACCGCCTGCAAGCCCGGCATGGTCGGCAAGGGCGTCCGCGGACCGCTCAAGGTCACCGGCGAGCACAAGCCGCTCAGCGACGACGCCCAGCTCGCCACGGCGACCGCCGGCTACAAGCGCTACATCAAGTCGCAGAGCGACACGCTGCTGACCAAGACGCAGGAGTTCGTCGACGCGGTCAAGGCCGAGGACATCGACAGGGCCAAGGAGCTCTTCCCCGTCTCCCGCACCTACTGGGAGCGGATCGAGCCGGTCGCGGAGATCTTCGGCGACCTCGACCCGGCCATCGACGCCCGCGAGAACGACGTGGCCGAGGGCGAGGAGTGGACCGGCTTCCACAAGATCGAGAAGGACCTCTGGGTCGCCAAGGACGTCAGCGAGGACGGGCCGGTCGCCGACAAGCTGATGACCGACATCAAGACCATCGTGGAACAGTCCAACGCGGCCGAGCTGTCGCCCGTGCTGCTCGCCAACGGGGCCAAGGGCCTGCTCGACGAGGTCGCCTCCGGCAAGATCACCGGCGAGGAGGACCGCTACTCGCACACCGACCTGTGGGACTTCGACGCCAACCTGCAGGGTTCGAAGGCCGCGGTCCAGGCACTCCGCCCCGTCCTCGAGGAGCGCGCCCCCGAGCTGGTGACGACGCTGGACGAGAAGTTCGCCGGCGCCGAGGCCGCGCTCGGCGCCCACCGGAAGGGCGACGGCTGGAAGCTGCACACCGAGCTGTCCAAGGACGACCTCAAGAAGCTGTCGGACGCGATCAACGCGCTCGCCGAGCCGATCAGCAAGATCGCCGCAGTGGTGGCCAAGTAGCGGATGGCCCTCCGTAGCCGTAGGGGAGAGGTTCGATGAGCGAGCGGATCAGCCGCAGGAAGCTGTTCGGGATGGGCGCCGCGGGTGTGGCGGTCGCCGGCGCGGGCGCCGTCGCGGTGCGCGGGGCGGGAGGCGGGCCCGCCCCAGCCCAGGCCGCCTCCACCTCCGATCCTGTCCCCTTCTACGGCGAGCACCAGGCGGGCATCGTCACCCCGGCGCAGGACCGGCTGCACTTCGTCTCCTTCGACGTGACGACGGACAAGAAGGCGGAGCTGGCCGAGCTGCTGCAGGAGTGGACCGCCGCCGCGGCCCGGATGACGCAGGGGCAGGAGGCGGGCGCGTTCGGCGCGATCGGCGGCCAGCCCGAGGCGCCGCCCGACGACACCGGCGAGGCCCTCGGCCTGCCCGCCTCCGGGCTGACGCTGACCGTCGGCTTCGGCGGGTCGCTGTTCGACGACCGGTTCGGGCTCGCCTCCCGCAGGCCGGCCGCGCTGGCCGACCTGCCGCACCTGCCCGGTGACGCGCTGCTGCCGGAGATCTCCGGCGGTGACCTGTGCGTGCAGGCGTGCGCGCACGACCCGCAGGTGGCGGTGCACGCCATCCGCAACCTGGCGCGCATCGGCTTCGGCCGGGTCTCGGTGCGCTGGTCCCAGCTCGGCTTCGGCCGCACGTCGTCGACCTCGCGCGCGCAGGCGACGCCGCGCAACCTGATGGGTTTCAAGGACGGCACCTCCAACCTCAAGCTGGAGGACGTGGCGCTGCTGAGGGAGCAGCTCTGGGTGGGGCCGGACGACGGCTCCGACTGGATGACCGGGGGCAGCTACCTGGTGACCCGCAAGATCCGGATGCTGGTCGAGACGTGGGACCGGGCGCCGCTGGCCGAACAGGAGCAGATCTTCGGCCGGAACAAGGGGGAGGGGGCCCCGCTGGGAGGGAAGGCCGAGTTCGACGTGATCGACTTCGACGCCAAGGGCCCCGACGGGGAAGCCCTGATCAAGGACGACGCGCACGTACGGCTGGCGCACCCGTCCCACAACGGCGGCGCGCGGCTGCTGCGCCGGGGCTACAACTACGTGGACGGCTCCGACGGGCTGGGCCGCCTGGACGCCGGGCTGTTCTTCATCGCCTACCAGCGCGATCCCCACCGGCAGTTCGTCGCCGTGCAGAGATCCCTGGCGGGGAAGGACTCCCTCAACGAGTACATCAAGCACGTCTCCAGCGGCCTGTTCGCCTGCCCGCCGGGCGTGCGCGACGCGGGCGACTACTGGGGCCACGCCCTGTTCTCCTGAGTTCTCCCGGTCTCCGCGTCGCCGGGGGTTCGAATGGGCGGTTCCCAGTCACCGCGACGCCGCCCTCGTCGAGCACGTCAAGCCGAACCCCGAGGCGCCGGGCGAGGTCGCCCGGCGCCTCGGGTGGCTCGTCAGTGACGACGGGTCAGGTCACGGTGAACATGAGTACGCCTGTCAGGGCGGTGTAGCCGTCGTTGTGGAGGTACCAGGCCGCGTAGGTTCCCGGGCCGGGCAGCTTGGTGGTGGGAATGGCGATGGTGCCGTCGGCTTCGGGGGCGTATTTCCAGTCGAGGGCCTCCACCTGCGAGGGCTTCTTGTCGACCGGATACAGGCCGATCCAGTTCTTGGCGCTGACGGTGCCGGGTGGGGTGGAGTAGTGGACGGTGAGGTTCGTCCCCTGGGCGACGGACTTTGTGGTGCTGGTGAGGGTGCTCAGGGGCGTCGGTGCGGCGGGCGTGAGGGCGGGGGCGTCGGGGGGGAGGTTGTAGTAGGCCGCCAGGCGGCCCACGATGGTCTCGGCGTAGGGGGCGAGGCGGGCGAAGTGTGTGGCCAGCGCGGTTTTGGCTGCCCGGCTCAACGCGTTGAAGTCGCCGGTGGCGCCGGCCAGGTAGGGCTTGAGGCGATGGATCAGCTCGTAGTCGCTGGTGATGCCGAGGGCACCCATGGCCTGGGCCAGGGACGGGGTGGTGGTGGCGGTGTCCAGGACGCGGCTGACGAAGGTGACGCGGTGCATGATGCGCCAGCAGGGGGGTTTGCGGTCGGATTGCTGGGCGCGCTTGAGCGCCAGCGCGTTGGGGTCCTTGCTGCGGTCCAGCCATTCGGGATCGATGACCTTGCCGTAGAAGTCCTCGAAGTTGTCGGTGGTGGTGTCGAGGTAGAGGGTCATGAAGCGGTAGGCGTCGACGCGGCCGGGCACCAGGATCGGTTTGCCGTCGGCGTCGAACAGGGGAGTGTCGCCGTTGTGTTTTTGCAACTGGTTGCCGGGGGCGCAGGTGACGTCCAGGCTGAAGGTGCGGGTGGCGTCCTTGGACTTGCTGCGGGTGATGCTGTAGCCGGTGGTCGTGGTGGACTCGAAGCCGAACTTGGCGCCGACGTTGCCGATCGCGAAGCCCCCGACTTCGCTCCAGCCGATGGCGGCGGTGAAGGTGAAGGAGCCGGTCGTGGTCTCGGTGACCTGGTCGGTGGTGCCGGTGGTCTCGGCGAAGAAGCCACCGGCGGCGGTCCACACGTAGGTGTTGACGATGTTGCGGCGTGAGGCGGCCCGGGTGGCCTCGCGTCCGGTCTCGGGGTTGCCGCCTTGAGTGACCTCTGCGCCGGTGCCGCCCATCATGCCGTTCAGTACCTTGGCCGCCTGGCCGTGGGTGGGGTCGGGGGCGTGGGTCTCGGTGGACACCGATTCGTAGAAGCCCTGCAGCTGCTGCTGTTCGCGCTGGATCCGCTTCTTGATCCGGTAGGCCTCCACCGGCCGGTAGTAGCTGAACTCGCCGCGCTCCCCTTGGCCCGCCTTGGGGAAGTGCGGGTCGGGGAAGGAGCGCAGTCCTTGGGCCGTCTCGTCCTTGGCGTAGCCGACGACGCCGTCCAGGGTGCCCTGCTTGGTGTAGCGGGGGTTGATCGGGAAGGGGATGAGGTTCCAGTCGCGGGGGATGTCGGGGCTGGGCAGCATCCGGTAGGCGACCAGGGCGCCGCTGTGGACCAGGCGCAGCGCGTACAGGTCGGCGGTCTCGGACTGCACCACGGCGAACCCGGTGTTGGCCGGCACCCAGCGTCGCCCGGCGGTGGGGTTGACCTGCTTGGTCGGGTCGGGGTCCTCCCAGCCGCCGGTGACCTCTACCTTGCTGGTACGGGTGGTGTTGGTGCCTTGGGACACCTTGGTTTCGTTGCTCCAGGTGTTGGCGTACTTGAGTTCGACGTTGAGCCCGAGATCCAAGGTGGCTTCGGCCATTGGCTGTGCCGTACCGGCGCCCAGGGGCGCGGCGACGGTCCAGATGCTCTGGGCGGTCGCTATTTCGAATTTCACCTTCGCGGACGTGTCGATGCTGTTGTTCTTGTTCGATGACAGGGCGTTGACGACGTTGTCCGCCTGGACGAAGGCGACCGAGGAGGCGCCCTTGTAGTTGTCGGCGGTGCCGGCGATGAGGTTCTCCGACGGGATCGGCGGGGCGCCTTCGATGTAGCCGATCAGTTGCGGGTCGAACTGGGCCTGGCCCACCCAGGTGGTGGTCAGCTCGCCGACCTTGTACCCGGTGTTGAGTGCCCACGATTTGTCGGCCTGCAGGTAGGTGTAGGCCCGTTTCAGCACCCCGATGAGCGAATCGTCGGTGAGGCGCTGGATGTCGCCGTACTCGGTGGCGGCAGGGGTGTGCGCGATCGAGGTGTGGAAGGCGGTGCGGATGCCGGTCAGCGCGGAGCGGATCTGGGCGGTGTCGGTGGAGATCGGCGCGGTGGACAACACGATCTTGGGGGCCGGACTCGACTGGGTCAGGTGGTGGCCGCTCAGACCGGCGTCCTTCACCGCCGCCCCGGTCACGGTGTCGTCGGCGTCGAAGGGATAGTAGGCCAGCAGGTCCTGCCGGTCGCCGCGGACGCGGCCGAACATGTTGTCGAGGATCTGCTCCTGGGTGCGGGCGGTACGCCACGCCCGGATCTCGTCCAGGTCACCGGTGAACCCGTCGGCCACCACCGAGCGTGCGGAGGTGGGCCGCACCACGCTCGCCGTCATCGAGGTCGTCTTCTCCGAGGGGACGGGGCTGCCGTTGCGGTAGAAGGTGAACCGGTTCCCGTCGGGGTCGGGGGTGCGGACGCGGGTCACCGCGTGCAGCGTGGCCGGGTAGGAGCCGCACAGGTCCTCGGTCTGGGAGCCCTTGCTCTCGGGGAAGGTCCACCACGCGGCCAGGCCGGAGGCCTTGGTGGTGATCGGCACGCCGATCTGGTCACCGTCCCTGACGATGTTCCAGATCCGCACCTCCGACAGCGCGCCCTTCAGACCGGACGCCGCCTTGCCCACCACCATCCGGCCCAGCTCGGCCGGCGCGTCGTTGCCCATGGGCTTGGCGCCGCTGTACCACTGCGAATCGCCGACCTTCCTGCCGTTGACGAAGAAGCAGATCTCCACTCTCTTCTCAAGGCCGGTGGGGTTCTTGCGGGTGACGGCGACCTTGTGGAAGACGCCCGCCGCCAGGGCCGTGTCCGACTTGTAGACCTTCGCCGCAGCCGAGCCGGAGCCGGACTCGAAGGTGAAGGCGAGGCGACCGTCGGTGTCCACATACAGGCAGTAGGGGACGGCGGTGTGGTTGCCGACGCCGAGCGCGCCCTTGCCGACCAGCCCCTGCTTGGCGCCGATGGAGTCGAGTTTCACGGACGCCTCGATGGTCAGGTCGTCCACGAGGTCCAGGCCGCCCGCGCCGCCGGCGTTCAGGTGGCCGGTGCCGTCCATCTGGATCGCCCAGCTCTGTTCGAACGACACCGCCAGATGCGCCCATTCGGCCAGGGGGAACACCTCGGAGCTGCGGAAGACCTGCTTGTTGATGTTCGCGTTGATGGCGTAGCCGCGCTCCCCGTTGGTCCGGGTGCCGTCCTCCACACCCAGTGAGTACCACGTGTCAACGAGATCGGTGTGAAGAATGGTGTCCATGCCGTCGACGAACGTCGGCTTGGCCCAGGCTTCGAGGGTCAGGTTCCCGGACGCGGCCAGGGCGGAGATGTTCGCCGTACTCGTCAGTTCCAGGCGGTGTTTTTGGGCGGAGTCGAAGGAGAACGCCCGTCCCGGCGCGTCACCGTGCCAGCGCGGCCCCAGCGGTTCGCTGAGATTCGACGCGGTCCCCCCGGGCACCGGCGTGGAGGCGGTCCCGGCGTAGGCGCTGACGAGCAGTGAGCCGTGGGCCGGCGACATGCCGGCGACGTTGCAGGAGGCCAGCGTGTAGTCGTAGGCCGCGATGCGGACCTTGGCGCCCGTACCGGCGGTGAGGTTGCCGGTGGTGAGGGTGATCTGCGCCGACCCCGACTGCCCGGCTGCGACGGTGCGGCTGTCCTCACCCACCGTGATGACCAAGCCCGCTCTCAGCGTGGTCGTCAGCGGCTCGGTCAGCGTCACGGTCTTGTCCTGGACCGACAGGACCGTCCCCAGGTCCGATCCTCGTGCCGAGCCGTTCAGCACCGCGGCCAGGAGGTCGGCCCGGTCGGGTACCGAGGTGAACGTCTCGACCGTCGTCCCCCGGGTCACCTCCACCTTGCACACGCCGGTCCCGGTCGCGGTCACCTTCACGTCGAAGTCGGCCAGTTTCATCGCGACATCGCGGCCGGACAGGCGCAACGCGCCGCCCGTCACGGTGATCTCCTTGACAGCGGGGGAGATGGTGGTCGCGTAGTAGACGGCGAAGAACTGGCCCTCCCCGCCACGGAAGTACAGCGCCACCTCACCGGTGGAGCTGTCCAGCAGCGCGGGGGCGTGGGTCGTCCAGGCGAAGGACAACAGGGCACCCAGCACGGTCAGGCCCGAGCGGTCGATGCACACCTTGGGCATCGCCAGGACCGCCTCGGCCGCGCCGAGCAGCGCCCCGGTCAGCGTGGCCTGCGCGTTGAGAGCCGTCTCCAAGGCCGCCTTGTCCGTGCCGATTCGCTTTTTGGCCTCGGACTGGCGATCAGCTTCCGGACTCAGGACGGCCATCTCGGCGAAGAGTCTTCTCTCCCTCTCCCGGTGGCCGCCCCAGTCTCGGGCTGGGCCGACGATGGTCCGGTTGAGCGTGTACAAGCTGATGGCGCCTCCGTCGTACAGTTCATGATCGATCTGGTCCAGTCGCGCCCTGGTGCCCGCGAGCCGCTCCGCGAGCACCTGGTCGTTGTAGAGCTGACCGCGAGCCGCGGTGACGGCCTCCTGGGCGGCCCGCAGCTTGTCGTTGTCCTTGGTGGGGTCGGGCGTGCCGATCCAGGTCAGATCGATCACTCCCGGCGCTGTGGCCAGCTTCCCCTCCCGCGAGAGTGCGAAGTCCAAGGTCGCGACGTAGGAGCGGCCGGTTGGTTCGCCCGTCGGCGGTGGCCCCGAGGTGGCGAAGGCCAGGAGTACCCGCGCCTGCCCCTTCTCCGGCGACGGCGTGTGGCCGTATCCCGTCACCGCCGGTTGCTGCTGGTAGTACAGGGTCGCGGTCAGACCGCAGACCACCTTGCGCCCGGTGATCGAGAACGACTGGCGGCTCACTCCCGGGCCGTCGAACAACGGTGCGTCCGAATCCGTCCACACCGGACCGGCGTCGAACGTGCCCTCGAACTTGTTGCCACCGCGGTCGTGCACCTTGGTGCCCGAGCCTTCGTCGAAGGGGAAGTAGGCGTACAGCCCGGCCTCGGTGCCGGCCGGCCGTTGCCCGCGCGCCGAGAAATCGCCGCGGGGGAGCGTCCAGATCCGTACCTCGTCGATATGCCCGTTGAAGGGATCGGCCTGCGCCGGGCCCGAAACGACTCGTTTGCCCACCACGAGCTGGGCGGTGACCTCAACTTTCGCGGTCGTGGCGAGAGTCCCCGCCGGCACGCCGTCCAGGAACAGTTGCATCTGCGATCCGTCGAAGACCGCCGCCACATGCGAGTAGGCGCCCATCGGCACCGCCGCGGTGGAGGTGAGACTCTGCGAGCCATGGCCGAACAGCAGCTTGCCGTCGGCCTTCAAGCTCAGATGGACCGGGGTGGCCAAGCCGGTCGTGTCGGTACGGCCCACGATGATTCCGGTGGTGGTGGCGGTGGCGGGCTTGATCCAGGCCTCCATCGTGTACGGTCCCGCGGGCACCGCCGTGGCGACCTTCCCCAAGATGACCGGGGCGCCGGCCGTGTTGTCGAACCGCAGCGCGGTGCCCCCCCGATTCTGCGGCGGGCGCACCGGCACCAGCAGTTTCCCGGTGTGGGAGTCGATTCCCGGCGCCCGCTCCAGCACCGAACCGGCGAACTTGGCATCCGGGCTCGTGTAGAGCTGCGTGCCCTTGACGTTGAACAACCCCTCGGGGCTCTGTTCCAGGTTGTAACTGTGCAGGAGACCGGCGTCGTCGGCGGTGAAGATCTGCCAGCGGGAGAACCCCGAGATCGCGGTCGGCAGCGACAGCACCGAGAAGATCCCGCCGCTGAGCCTGCCCGCGAACGACAGCTTCAGGGTCGGCTCGAAGAACAGCCGCCCCTCCATGTCGCGGGTGCCCAGCGTGTCTCCGCCGGAGGCGGGGGCGACCCTGCTGCGGCTGCGCTGGTAGCGCACCTCCACGACCGGCTTGAGTTCGGCGCCGACCAGCACGAACCGGTCGCACAGCAACGCGGAGTCGGCCGCGGCGACCTTGACCCCGCCGACCAGGGTGTAGTCCTTGCGCGCCGAATCCCCCGACCACAGGCCCCCGGTCGTCTCGTACACCGACCCCGAATCACCGGCCGCGACCGACTGGCGAAACACCAGGATGTGCCGGCCGTCCGACAGCACCTGGATGGGGAAGGTAGAAGTCAGCCGAGCCGTCGTCGACAGGAACGGGTCGTCCTCTCCCGGCAGTAGCTTCTCCGAGGACGACGCCTCCACCGAGCCGCGTTTCTTCACCGTCGGCATGACCGCCGCCAGCGGCGCCTCCGCGCTCACGTCGACGATTTCGGCGGGGAAGGGCAGCAGTCCCGGATCGTTGTTCCAATAGGCCGCGTCCAGCGCTCCCCGCGCCCGGTCGGCCTGGTCCAGGCTCAGCACGCTGTAGTAGACACGCCGGTCGGTTCCCACCGCGAAGGCGACGACCATGCCGTCGTGGCGGACCATTGTCGTGGAGGTGTACTCGCGGTCCTTGTAGACCTTCACCAGGTTTTTGTCGTGCATTAAGAGAACTCCTCACATTGACGCCCGAGAAACACGCGAAGACATCCGCGCACCACAAACCAAGAGATGGTGCGGCCGGATTGAATGCATGCGTGAACACACGTACGCGAAAGAATTGGATTTGCGCGCCCATCAAAGGCGGGCGCGCAACAACGGCTCGAATGTCACACGCCGGTGCCGTGAGCCGGCGTGCGCGACCCATGCCCGACGGCGTCGTAGAGCTTCTGCCCAATCACCTGGGCAGACAGACGCCACCCCCCAGCTTGACTCCCTCTCTCCATAGGACCGAGGTGCGTCCTAGGCGACAGCGACGCACATCCCGCCGATACCGCCGGCCCAACACGAACCATCAACTAAGACATCACATTGCGTGGCAAATAACAACAGAAAGTTTGAGTATGCCGCGCCGGTTTTCGATTCGGTCGCGATTTCCATATCATTGACTCGCGGTCCTTATTATTTCAACCGTCGCCAGAAATATGGCCTGGCCTTTTTTCGTATGGGGTGCGGCCGATACCGTTCAGGAGAGACGGTCGTTTTGACGCGGGATTTCCGATGGTTTCACGGCGCCTCGGTCGGTCACGTGGAAAGGGGCGCTGGGAAAAGTGGGCGGCGGGCCCGTGCTACCGGGTCGCATCCGGTGTGGTCGGAGGGTACGGCAGGATGGAGACGGCACCCTTGGCCTCGAAGATCGCGAGGTGGATGCCGGCCGGGCCGTGATAGCCGTGCTGGTGGAGCACGGCTTCGAGGTCGGCTTTGGTGAGCCCGCAACGGCGCAGGTCGCGCCAGTTGACGTGTCCGTCGTGGATCAGGATTCGCATCGGTGGGTCGACCAGGCGGCTGACGACCGGCAGGAACCGCAGCCTGGTGATGGCCGCGTGGGCGGCGAGCAGGGCCAGCAGCGCCGCCGCGCCGGTCAGCCACGAGGCGTCGGTCGCGGTGGCGGTACGTCCCACGATGGCGCCGACCGCGACGGCGGCGACCCAGTCGAACGGGGCGAACTCCGCCATGGTCCGGCGTTCGGTGAGCCGGAACGCCACCACGGCGGTCAGGAACAACGCCAGCGCCTTGACCGCGGCGTAGACGGCACGGTGCCAGTCGCCGATCAGGGCGTCACCGAAGCTGTTCACGACCGGTCGCCCTCACCTCGGGCCGGCGGCGGCCGGCGTCGCCCCGCTGCCGCTTCTCGCGGTGGCCGGCCGCTCGGCCCGCTGTCGGCCGTGCCCACCCGGGTATCTCCCACTGCCGCCTCCGGCGCCGTGGCCTGGCGTCGCTCCCCGCCTCGTCAATGACACGGAGCGCTACTCTAGCCTTCTGAGCCGCTGTTCCAGCGTATTCACCTGATCTGGCGCGGCAACTGTGACGAGCGGCGGTGACGCTCTGGCCGCCGGCCGTATCCGGTCGCGTCCGCTCGTCCGCGGGCGATGACCAGGGCGTGCCGCGCGGACGAGGCCGCCGGCATCGTTCACGCGGCGTGTCGGAGGTTCCGGCGGAACCGTGCCGGCGTCGATCCGGTCGCCAGGCGGAACGCCCGGCTGAACGCGGACTCGGAACGGTACCCGACGTCGGCGGCGACCGAGGCGATCGTGCGGTCGGTGTCGACGAGCAGTTCGGCCGCGGTCATCAACCTGATGTGCGTGAGGAACGCGCCGACGGTCATTCCGGTGTCGCGGGAAAAGTGCCGGATGAACGTGGCCCGGGACATCGCCGCCACTCGCGTCAGGCGGGCGATCGGCCAGTCGGCGCCGGGATCTCGAAGCACCTCGTCGATGACGGCACGGATCCGCTCGTCGTGGGCGGCGGTCCACAGCGCTGTCTCGGCGAGTCGCCCGCTCGATTTCCGCAGCACCATCGCGAGCAGCGCGTCGCAGAGGGCCGAGAGGATGGCGGCGGTGCCGGGTCCGTCGTTCCGCGCCTCCCGTCGCATGATCGCGCTCAGCATCCGGACGATTTCCTCCACCTCGCCGGATTCCGCGAAGGACACCCGCAAGGGGTCGGGAAGACTCCGAAAGAGCATGGCTCCCGCGCCGGGACCGAACGAGTAGTACCCGCAGAAGAGGTCGATCACGCCCTCACCCGTTCGGCTACGGACGGTGGAGAATGCGCCACCGAGAGTTTCGACCACCCCTTGTGTGCGCCCGGAGCCGGTGGTGCGGACGCGGTGCGGTGTACCGCGGGGGAGTAGCGCGACATCGCCCGGCCGGAGCTCGACACGCCGATCGGGAAGCTCGAGCGTGCACGCGCCGTCGAGCAGGACGTGGAAAGGGGCCTTGCCCTCGCCCTGCGCGGGCATATCCATGAGGGTCGCGCCGGCCAGAAGGCAGCGCCTGTCCAGGGTCGCCTGCGCTCTCGCCAGGCGGACCAGGTGACTGACTGAATCCATGATGAGACGCTCGCGAGGAAAAATGAGATTAATACGCCTTGTGAGCTCAATTTTACATATTGAAACTGGAGCTATGGACACCACGGACAGCACTCTTCACGCCGATCTTCTCGTTGTCGGGTTCGGCAAGGGCGGCACGGCCGTCGCGAAGAAGATGGGTCGCCTCGGCAAGCGCGTGGTGCTCGTCGAGCAGTCGGAGCGGATGTACGGAGGCACCTGCCCCAACGTCGGCTGTGTGCCGACGAAGGCGCTGGTCCACCACGCCGGCAAGCGCCGGGACAGTGACCCGGCGCAGGAGTGGTACGAGCGCTCCGTCGAAGAGGTGCAGGCGCTCACCGCCCTGTTCCGCAGCGGCAACTACGAGGCGATGAACGGCACCGAGACCGTGACGGTCGTCACCGGCCGGGCCGTTTTCGTCGACCCGCACACCGTCGGTGTCGACGCGGGCGGCGAACGTCTCACGATCTCCGCCGAGACCATCCTGATCGACACGGGCGCTGAAACGATCATCCCAGACACTCCCGGCCTGAGGGAGAGCAAACACACCCTGACCAGCACCGGTCTGATCGAGACGACGCTCCTGCCCGAACGGCTCGCGATCGTGGGCGGCGGATACATCGGCATCGAGTTCGCCTCCATCTACCGCCGGTTCGGCTCGCGGGTCACCGTGTTCGAAGCCTCTTCGAGGATTCTGGGCCGTGAGGACGACGAGGCCGCCGCCGTCGCCGAGAGCATCCTCACGGGCGACGGCATCGAGATCGTCAAGGGCGCGCACGTCACGGAGGTTCGCGACGGTGAGACCGGCGCGACCGTCGTCTACGAGCAGGACGGACGGCGGCACACCCTCGAAGCCGACATCATCCTCGCCGCCACCGGTCGCGCGCCGGCCACCCGCGGCCTCGGGCTGGACGCCGCCGGCGTCCGCACCACCGAACACGGGGCGGTCGAGGTCGACGAGCGTCTGCGCACGAGCCAGCCGCACATCTACGCTCTCGGCGACGTCCGCGGCGGGCCGCAGCACACCTACCTCTCCCTCGACGACAGCCGCGTCGTCCTCGACCAGCTCCTCGGTGAGGGCCGGCGCTCGGTGTCGGACCGTGTCGCGGTTCCCCGCACCCTGTTCATGACCCCGCCGCTCGCGACCGTCGGTCTCACCGAGAGGGAGGCCAGAGCGGCGGGCCACCGGGTGAGGATCGCGAGCGAACCCGTCGCCGAGATCGTGGCGATGCCTCGCGCGTACATCGTCGAGGAGACCCGCGGATTCATGAAGTTCGTGATCGACGTCGAGACGGACGAGATCCTCGGAGCCGTCCTGCTGAGCGTCGACGCGCAGGAACTCATCAACACCGTCGCGCTCGCCATGCGGCACGGCGTCAAGGCGGCGGAACTCCGCGACGCCGTCTACAACCACCCCACCTCGACCGAGGCGTTCAACGAGGTGCTCGCCACCATCGTGCGCACCGACGAGCCACTCGAACGATCTTCCAACGGTGGATCCGCACCCTGCTGAGCGGGTGGGCGAGAACCCCGGCCGGTGACACCCCGGAACCGCCGGACCGCGGGACGGCCCCGGCCGGATCCGCGGGCCGTCGCGTCCGTGTCCGGCGGGCCGGTCCTCGGCGCCGTGCCCACCTGGACGGTGACCGCGTCCCGCTCGACAGGCACACAGGTACGCCGGCCCGGACCCGCACCGGCGGCGACCGACGTGCCCGCTCGGCCGGGCGGCCGAGCGGGCACGTCGGTGTCACCAGGCGACCGGGAAGGACGTCAGGCCGTACACCACATTGAACGAACGGAACTCCGGCTCCCCGGCCTCGCGCAGCCCGGGGAACCGGTCGAACAGGGCGGAGAAGGCGATTCGCATCTCCATCCGGGCCAGTGGCGCGCCGATGCAGTGGTGCGCGCCGTAGCCAAAGGCGACATGGGGCATGTCGGGCCGCTGGATGTCGAAGCGGTCGGGGTCCTCGGCCAGCGCCGGGTCGCGGTTGGCGGCCGGGAGCGAGACCACCACCACGTCGCCTTTCGCGATCGGCACGCCCGCGATCTCGGTGTCGGCCGAGGCGACCTTGGCGGCGCCCTGGTGGATGATCGTCAGCCAGCGCAGCAGCTCCTCGACCATGCCCTCGACCCTGTCCGGATCGGCACGCACCAGGTCGAGCTGGTCCGGGTGGCGCAGCATGGCCAGCGTGCCCAGGCCGATCATGCTGGCCGTCGTCTCGTGGCCCGCCACCAGCAGCAGTCCGCCGATGCCGGCCAGCTCGTCGTCCGATATCTGGTCGCCGTGCTCGCGGACGAGCATGCCGAGCAGGTCCTCGCCCGGCTCGACCCGAGCCCGGCCGACCAGCTCGGCCATGTACATGGAGGCCTCCATCTGGGCCTTCCCGCGTGCCTCCGGTGGCTGGTTGAAGTCGAGGATCGACCGGGTACGCGCCTGGAAGGACTCCCTGTCCTCGTAGGGCACGCCCAGCAGTTCGCAGATGACCAGCGACGGGATCGGCGTGGCGAACTCGGAGATCAGGTCGGCCGGGGCGCCGGTGCGTTCCATCGCGTTCAGGTGGTCGGCGACGATCTCGTGGACGCGCGGCTCCAGGCGGCGGATGCGGCGCATCGTGAACTCGGGGGTGAGCATGCGGCGCAGGCGGGTGTGGTCGGGCGGGTCCATCAGGAGCAGCGAGCCGGCGCGTAACCGCCTGGACTGCTCCTCGCTCATGGGCGGCAGGGATATGCCGCTGCCGTAGCTGAACAGCTCGGCGTTCCTGAGCACGTGACGCACGTCGTCATATCGGGTGACCAGCCAGGCCTCGCGGCCGTAGGGCGTCGGCACCCGTCGCAGGCCCGGCTGCTCGCGGACGGCGGCCAGTTCGGGGTCGGGATCGAACTCCTGGCGGCGCATATGGAGGGGCAACATGTTGTCTCCTGAGGGAGGAAATCGGCTACCCCTGCAAGATCCCGTCCTGACCCGCCCCGCGCAACCCCCGCCGGTCGTGCGAGTGGACCGCGGGCCGGAAATGAGAAGGCCCGGCACTGCGGCGCCGGGCCTTCTCTCATCCAGGTGTTACCGGGCGGGCGTGAAGGTGTAGGTCGCGCCCTTCTCGGCCACGACGCGCAGCGTCGCCTTCCCCGCGCCGATGTTGCTCACCGTCCCGTTGTCCACCGACACGTCGACCTTCGTCCCCGTCCACGGGTTCTTGATCTCGAGTTTGCCGCCCTGCTCGCTCTTCACGGTGATGTACTCCACCGCGTCACCGGTGCGCTTGGCGCTGATGACCAGGCCGCCCTTCTCTCGCAGGTTGTGGAACGCGCCGCTCTTGCCCGCGGGCCAGACCGGGAAGACCTGGACCAGGCCGTTCCAGCTCTGGACCAGCATGTTGTTCAGGGCCTCGATCGCGCCGGCCTTCTCCAGGCCGTGGTAGCCGTCGGCGATCCGCAGGTTCGCCACAGACCTGTTGGTGATCTGCTGCTTGAGACGGTCGATGATCGTCTGGGCGGGGTAGCCGACCCGGGCGGCCTGGGTGAAGACCTTCGGGAAGCTGTTGTCCTGACCCCACGCGTTCATCGCGGTGATGGTGTCGATCGCCGTCTGCCGCTCGATCTCGGGCGAGCCGATGCCGATCTGGTCACCCGGGTGGATGAACTCCAGGTTGACGGTGTTGTCACCGGGGCGGATGGCCGGGAGGCCGACCAGGGTGCCGGGCTCGCCCAGGGCGTACACCGTCTTGCCGTTGTGGACGGTGGTGGGCGCCGGCGGGAGGTTGCGCAGGATCTTGCCCCACGTCCAGCGCCGGTCGGCGTCGAGGTCGAGGCGGGTGCTCGCCTCTTCCAGGGTGGTGAGCAGGTGCTTCAGGATGCCCAGGTCGGCGCTGGAGTTCTTGCCCCAGGTGCCCTCGTGGGGGCCGCCCATGGAGAAGTACTGGCCGGTGGCCTCGTCGCGCTCCAGCCAGTTCTCGAAGAAGGCGGCGACCTCCTTCATGAACGGGTAGCCGGTCTGGCGCAGCCACTCCTCGTCCCGGGTGTACTCCCAGTACGACAGGTACTGCGTCACCGCGAACAGCGAGTTCACCACCTGCTGGTGGTAGATGTCGCCGACGGTCGCGCCGAACGGCCCGATGCCCACCGGGAACAGCACGCCGGAGGGCATGCCGCCGGACGGGAAGCGGCCGTCGACGTAGTCGGCCTTGATGTCACGCAGGTCGGTCCTGGCCCGTTCGCGCGCCTGCGGCAGGTAGTCGGTCACCAGGTCGAAGTACGGCAGCGCCAGCTCCGGCCGGTTGCTGCTGTAGACGCCGTAGTAATTGGCCTGCCAGTTGTAGTTCATGTGCATGTCGCCACCCCACAGGGGGTTGTCCGACGTCGCCCAGATGCCGTACAGACCGGAGGCGGTCTTGCCCTCGCGCAGCGAGGAGCCCAGGAAGTACAGCGAGCTGTAGTAGAACCTCTCCAGCACGTCGTCGTCGAGGTCGACGTACGAGCGCAGCCAGTAGTCCTTCCA
Source organism: Streptosporangium sp. NBC_01469 (assembly GCF_036227305.1). NCBI lineage: Bacteria > Bacillati > Actinomycetota > Actinomycetes > Streptosporangiales > Streptosporangiaceae > Streptosporangium > Streptosporangium sp. NBC_01469. The sequence goes on from NZ_CP109465.1 coordinate 6,226,481, forward strand.
CCAGTCCAGGTGCTCGGCGTAGAGCGCGTCGACCGAGGAGGCGGTCTGGGCGCCGGCCAGGTCGACCGCGGCGGGGCCGGGGTCGGGGTTGTTCGCGCCGCCGCCGGTGACGGCGGTCACGATGTCGACGGTCTCGCCGGGAGCCAGTTCGAAGTTGATCCGGCCGCCCGAGGGGGCGCCGAGCGGGGTGCCGCCGATGACGCGGGTCGCCAGCGAGGCGCGGGAGACCCAGGCGCCGCCGGAGGAGGTCGATCGGGTGGCCCACTGGGTGTCGCCGGACACGCCGGTGGCGACGGGCATGTTCCGGCCGCCCTGGGCGCCGACGGTGGTCTGCGCGCGCAGCCGGACCGGCGCGGTGCCCCGTGAGGTGATCGAGGTGACCACCAGGTTGCTGTCGGCGCCCATGAAGGTCTTCATGGTCACCGGGGTGCCGTTGATCACCATCGAGGTGTCGACGTCACCCTTGACGATGTTCTGCTCTTCGAGGAAGGGGCCGGTCGGGGCGGTGGGGCCCTCGACGTCGTAGAGCTCGAACTGCCCGATGCGGGCCCGCGGGTTGTTGATCGAGTCGGAGGTGGTGCCCTGCGTCGGCTCGGTCAGGTTCAGGCGCAGGTAGCGCGCGGTCACCTCCGGGAAGGTGCGGTCGGTCGTCGCGAGGTTGTTGTTCGCGACGGTGTCGATCGTGGTCCAGTCGGTGCCGTCGGTGCTGGCCTCAAGGGTCCAGTTCTTGCTGGTGTTGGCCGTCTCGCCGGGGCGGGCCGCGGCGTCGTGGCGCAGGATGTAACGCCGGAAGGTCTTCGCGGAGCCCAGGTCGAGCCGGAGCCACTGCGGCTTGCCGACATCGGAGACCCAGCCTTCGTAGCCGGCCGCCCAGGCGCCGCTGACCGCGCGGCCGGCCGGGAAGGCCGGGTGGCTGCTGGAGGAGGCGGCGGTGGCACCGAGCGCCAGGTTGGAGGCGGTGATGGTGGTGTCGGGCGTGATCGTCACGGAGCCGAGGGCGACCAGCGAGGGGCTGGGCGCGGCGGTCCAGAAGTTGCCCTTGGAGATGTGGAAGGTCTTGTAGCCGTCGCCGCCGCCGGAGGTCACTCCGACGTCGCCGTTTCCGAGGAGGGCCGTGTCGGGCATGCTGCTGTTGACCGAGCCGGAGTGGCTCTGGTTGGTCCAGCGGCCCTTGACCGGGCCGACGAGCGACTGGATCTCGTTCCACTGCTCGTCGGTGGTCGGGGCCGCGGCCGTGGCGGGGAGCGCCGTGACCAGCGAGCCGGTGAGCGCCGTCGCCATGACGGCGGCCGCCAGGACGCCTCGCGTGTTTCTCATGGGGGGTGCCTTTCTGCCCCTGCCTGAGCAGGCAAAATACCTCTCTCGGCCTGGTTGGACCGTTCGAGATAACGTTATCTCGAAGGGTAGGGTGTTACCGATGGATTTCTGAAGGTAGATCCCTGTTACAGGTTCATCACGCACTTTGGCTGCATCCCACACGCGGGAATCCCGGGGCCACGCCGAGAGCACCGGTGGTGCCCGGCCGCCGGGGACCACGAGCCGGACCTGGGCGCGGTGTCCCGGCCGGGGGAAGGCCGCCGATTCCGGGGCCGGGTCGCCGACGGGTGCCACGGTTTTTGGGGTCGGGTCGCCGACACGGGTGCCACGGCCGGGTGCGCCCCACCCGCGGTCGAGGCGTCGGGCGGGGAGTTCTTGGGTGTGAGTGCTCATCATGGACGCATGAATCGAGCCCTGGCCCAGGACACGAAGGGGAACGCGCTGATGGCGTTCCTGCCGACCGCACACGTTGCCGACGTGCCGGATGACGCGCCGATGCCCGCGGCTTTGGTCGCGGTCTGGTGCGGCCGGCACCTGCTGCTGGTCTTCGACCGCTTCCGTGGAGAGTGGGAACTACCCGGCGGCGGGATCGATCCCGGCGAGACACCTCTCCAAGCCGCCGTACGGGAACTCCACGAGGAGAGCGGCCTGCACCTGCCCACCCTCACCCTCGCCGGATACGCACGCTTCCGGCTCGTCGACCCACCACGCGACGAATACGCCGCGATCTACACCGCCCACGTCCCCGCCCTCCACCACGCCTTCACCCCCAACCAGGAGATCAGCGCCATCCGCTGGTGGGACACCGCCGGCGCCCCGCCCGGCGATACCCAGGTCATCGACGTGGTCCTGGCACAACACACCCGCCTCCGACAGCACCCACAGGACTGACCCACCACAGCGGGACGTGATGCGAGGACCGAAGTGGCGAGGCGAGTCCGGACGACCTCGGCCGCCGCTGTCCGGCCCTGCTCCTCCTCCCGCGGGTCAGCATGTCGGGATCCCGCCGGAACGGACGGTGTGCGGCCTGGACGCTCGCCTTGGGAATGACGAACCGACACAGCTGGATGCGGTCATCTTCGCCGAGAGCGACCGCACGGACCGAACGACGCGGACGCGCCGACGACATCCGCGCCCGCCATCCGCCCGCCGTCCGCCTGCCTCCGGCCTGAACGATCCCTTGGAACCGATCATCTAGGGTTTGCGCGCGACGCCTCCGGCGCAGGCCACCTCGGGGGCGTCGCCCCAGGGAGCGGGTTCCGGCCGCCACCGCTGCACCGGTACGACGCCGGGCTCCAGCAGCGTCAGGCCGTCGAAGTAGCGGGTGATCAGCTCCGGGCTGCGCGGTGTGTAGGGGACCACGCCGCTTCCCGAGTTGTGGCGGCGCATCGCCTCGACGTACGCGGGGTCGGTGTCGACGCCGTCGTAGAGCGCCAGGTAGCTGCCCGAGGGCAGGTCCCGCATCAACCGGCGCACGATCGAGAGCGCCTCGTCGTGGTCGCCGATCAGGCCCATGATGCCCATCAGCATGAGCGCGGTGGGCCGGCCGAGGTCCAGCGTCTTCGCCGCCGCCCGCAGGATGTGTTCGGGGTCGCGCACGTCCGACTCGATGTAGTCGGTGGCGCCCTCGGGCGTGCTGGTGAGCAGCGCCCGAGCGTGCACCAGCACCAGGGGGTCGTTGTCCACGTAGACGACGCGCGAGTCCGGCGCCATCCGCTGGGCGACCTCGTGGGTGTTGTCGACGGTCGGCAGCCCGGTGCCGATGTCCAGGAACTGGCGGATGCCCGCCTCACCGGCCAGGTGACGCACCACGCGGGCGAGCATGTACCGGGAGTGGCGGGCGACGTCGACCATGCCGGGGAAGACGGCGGACACCCTCTCGCCCGCCTCGCGGTCGACGGCGAAGTGGTCCTTCCCGCCCAGCAGGTAGTTCCAGATGCGAGCCGAGTGCGGCACCTCGGCGTTGATCCGTGCCAACCCGGAACTCTCCGCGCCCTCTGACGGATCGGACGACGGGTTCGAGACGGTCGGCTCATCGGCCATGGGGGATCTCCTGCCTTAGGTGTCTTTTCAGGGAGATTACGCCCGTCCGTGGAGCCCCGCGCCCGGCGGCGGGCTTCGGCATCGGATCGAACGAACCCGCCTCTCGCGGCGCGGCCGGGACCACGCCGGTCCCCGGCCGTCGCCGATCGAGGTCCGGGACGCGGGCGGAGGGCGACGGCCCGGTCGTGGTCGCCGATGAGTGTCGTCACCGGACCGACGAGCGTTCCCGCGACCGTGGGAGTCGCCTTACCCGGTGGTGCTCCCGGCCCCGTACCCGGCGTGCTCCCGGAACGGGACCGGCCTGCCTCAGCGCGGGCCCCCGCCGACCTGTGACTCCGGACGGACCGTGCGCATGGCCGACCGTACGATCTCCTCCAGATGCTCGCTGTGCGCGCCGCGCCAGTAGATCTGGCCGCATTCCGAGCATCGGCCGTAGACGTCGTAGGAGCGCCTGGTTCCGGCCTCCAGCAGGCGGTCGACCTCGGTCTTGTCGACGGGGGCCAGCTCCCCGTTGCAGGCAGTGCAGCGGGTCCACGGTCGCAGCGGCGGCGCGAATCGCTCCAGCAGGTCGCGGAGCTGGTCGTCCGCCCTGGTGCCCCGTACGTAGGCGCCGAGCCAGAGCGCCCGGCGGCACAGCAGGCCGTGGTCCTGGGTCAGCAGCACGCGGCGTTCCCTGTTCGCCTCGATGACCAGCGAGGGGTCGTCCATGTCGTTGTGGTACGTCGCGTCCACGCCCAGCAGCCGGAGCCGTCGCGCGAGGGTGCCCAGATGGACGTCGAGCAGGAACCGGGGCGCGTGTTGCCCCGGTTCGAGGGGCACCCGCTGGGGGCGGGGCACGGCGTGAACGTGGACCACGTCACCGGCGACGGGCTGATAGGACCTGCCGACCTCCGCGTCCTCGACGGTCAGCGGCCCCACCTCGGGCAGCGGAACGCCGAGTGACTCCACGACATGGCCCAGCGTCGATGTTCCGTCGGGTGTCACCCGCTGCCACTCACACCGCCGCCGCGCGGGCAGGAACAGCAGCAACTCGGTGGCGATGCGCAGGTGGACATCGGATTCTTCGCTCACACCGCCAGCATGCCATCCACGGCAGGCACCCCGACACGCGTTAAACGGCTCGCGAGACCGCTCGAACGCAGGTTTCAGGGCGGCATCGAGCCCAGTTATCAGCACGGATGCCGACGTCGTGCTGATTCGTGATGACCTCGCCAACGTCGACTACCGCCGACCTGCCGGGCACTTGTAGTCGGGAGCGTGCCTGTTCGGGCAGCAGACGACTCCCATAGACGCGAACCGCTCCCCCTTGAGATGGAATCCCCACTGGATATCGGTACCGCCGGGGAGTGCCTCCGCCGCTCCTTCGTGGCGATGCTTCCGGCCGATCTTCGCCTCCTGATCGGGGAGATGGAAAGAAGGGCAAGCCGTGTCGTGCTGGTCGATGAGCCAGGTCGCAGCGTCGCTGGCTTGGTCGAACGAGACAACGATGCGATTGTGCGGCTTGAGTAGCCAGTCGCACAATCTCATGGGCGGAAGGGGTGAAGATAGAAATTCGGGATGAAATGGCCTGCGAATGCCCTCGCCGTTCAGGTAAGACGCCGCCTGGCCCGCCCATGTATATCCGTGAAAATGATGCAATGTTCCTCTCCCTATACGACTAACGGCCTTGCCTGTGGTAGCACAGGCAAGGCCGCATTGCGGGGATGCTAGATCAGGCCGCCGATGCCGTCGCGCAAAGCGGCCAACTCGGCACCGTTGAACAGGAGCGTTCCCGCTCCATGGTTCTTGCTGTCGCGCAGAGCGAAGACGCCGTCACCGACGACGGCCATCTCCGGGCACGCCTCGCCCTCGCCGTCGTCGTCGTTCGACCCGCCGCAAGGAATGCGGGTGAACTTCGCGGCGGACAGGTCCGTTTTTTCGTACAAGTCGGGTGTCATGAGCGCACCTCCACGTGATGGGATCAACCTGCCCTGACATTAGGAATCGGCTGACAAGCCAGTCCATGAAGGTTGACGATGTTGCGAGGGGAAGTCACGATCGCCTCGGAAGTCCGCAACATTCCGCACCACGAGAGTGGGGAGCCGATTATGCGCCTGACGTTCATGGGTAAAGATCCCGACAGTAACCCGACCGGATCACCGACCGTCTACCGAACCGACCGTGGCAGCTGGGTTGTGCAGGGCTGGGTCGTCACCGACCCGGAAGCCCTCGCCCAGATGGACATCCCTCCAGGGGAGATCGCCTGCGAGATCCCCGACCGAATGCTTCAGTTCTTCTTCACACCCGCAGGCCCATGAACATCTCTGATGACGCGTTCGAGGAGCTGTTGACCGGCTTCGAGCACAGCGCCGTCCACCTGGAAACGCGGGACGCCTACGGCACCTCGGTGGAACTGCCCTATATGGCCAAGTGGGCGGCCGGAGAGCCGGATGACCTGGAGTGGCTACAGGGCTGGTGCGCCACACTGCGCGAACACGTGAAAGCAGGCAAGACGGTACGAAGGGCGCGTATCGTGTCGGAGCCGCTGAGCGACTATCAGCGCTGGTCGTACAGCATCGCTCATCCGATGGTGGAAGCAGGCGAGGACATCCGCTGGGTTCCTCGCCGTCTGGTCTCGTCGACGCCCCTGCCGGGCAACGACTTCTACCTGTTCGACGATAGCCTGGCGGTGTTCCTCCACTACGCTGGCAACGGCCTGGGAAGAGCGAAGGTGACTTCTACGGATCCAGGCGACATAGCGCTGTGCAAGAGCGCTTTTGAGACCGTCTGGAAGTTCGCGATCCCCCACAGTGAGTACACGCCAACTTATTCCCGCTCAGCGGGCCGCCGAAGCCCTCGGACAGCGCCTTCGTGAGATTCGTACGGGCGCCAACTTAACCGGACGCGTCCTGGCGTCCGAAACGGGTTGGCATTACACCAAGATCAGCCGCATGGAACACGGGGGCAAAACTCCCACAGAGGAGGAGATCCGGATCTGGTGTCGGATCTGCGACGCCGAGGACCAGATTCCGGATCTTATCGCCACCGTTCAGTCAATCCAGTCCATGTACCAGGAGTTCCGGCGTCAGACGCATTATGGTATGAAGCGCCTGATGCAGGTGCATGTCCCCCTGTACGAGCGAACTTCACTATTTCGGATCTATGAGCATAATGCGATTCCCGGCTTGTTCCAGACGGCCGACTACGCAGCCGCGATGCTCTCGTTCTGGATCTCGTTTCTCGACACCCCGAACGACCTGGAAGCCTCCGTGGTCGCCCGCATGGAGCGTCAGCGGGTCATCTATCAGGCGGGCAAGCATTTCAGCGTGCTCATAGAGGAACAGTCCCTGCGGACATGGTTCGGTACGGCCGAAGTGCAGGCCGGACAGCTTGACCGCCTGCTCACCGTCATGTCGTTGCCGACGGTCTCGATCGGCATCATCCCTATGATGATCGAGCGGCCCTGTGTGTCGTCCACCGGCTTCTGGATCTTCGATGACGAATTCGTGTGCCTGGAGACACCGACTGCGAACATCGAAGTCACCCGCCCTTCCGAAGTCAAGTTGTACTTACGCATGTTCGGTCATCTCGCGAGCGTCGCTGTCTACGGGAAGGCCGCGCGCCACATCATCACTTCAGTTGCGCAGGAACTGCCCTCCACGAAATAGCGCAACATTCCGCAACTTCCTGGTTCGGGTGAGGTGCCGTTTCTACGGTCGGTGCATGGCGATCGGACGGACAGCAGCAGAGCCTCTCACTGAGGAACACGGGAGCGATGAGGTAACCGACGCAACGGCAGAGGAGCACGACGGGTCCTTGGGCGTTGTGCGACGGCTGCTGAGGGAGCGGGGGGTGAATGCCAAACCCGTCCACAAGATCAGCTTGAAGCTGGCCGAGGACGGCAGACCGCTGCCTCTGGGGCGTTGCGCGCGGCACGCGCCCGAACTGGTCGTCCACGGCAATGCGGGAGCGATCATCGGTACGGTGACTGTGGGGTTGCGTTCGGGCTGTTACCTGGTGTCCCTTCGGAACGGTCCCGACCTGCAGACTGTCAGGCGTGAGCATCCCGAGAAGGTCGCGAACCTGATTCTCACAGCACAGTCTGGCGAAGGGGTATGACGGAGGATCAGGGCGCAGGCCTCTCCGTGATCGAGTGGCAGGGGGTCTGAGTCCGGTGGCAGCCTGGAGTACGGCTATATCGGAGGTCTTCGTTTCTTCGTCCTGGACAAGTCACGCGACCGCATCGGCGTGGCCTGCTGGGACCTGTCCATCAACCTCCCCGGCCCAAAGGGACTTCTCGTCAGGCAGGCAGGCATCAGCTCCAGGGCCAAGGCCGAGCGACGGGCCATGCAGGCCCTGGCGGAGTTCACGAAGCGGTGGAACGAGATCGCTCGTGATGTTGAAGAGGCGTTGAGCGCCGCGACCAGGACCGTCTGAGACTCCCCCCGGTCGCAGGTGCACCGTCACCATCCCTTACGTCGCGGAGGGCGAGGGAAGGGAGCGGCCAGGGGGTTCGACGCCGAGAAGCAGGACAGCCGGGCACGTGCCGGACCGGAGTCGCCGTACGTCTGAGAAATCACGTACACCGGGTCGGGAGATGACGTACCCGTGAAGCCATGCACAGTCCCCGGCACAGATGCCGGGGACTGTGTCATAGAGGGAGGTCGGGCGGCTACCTCCTGAACCTCGGGGCCGGGAGGAGGGCGAGGGGCCCCGTAGAGGCCGGGGTCTCAGCGGAGGTGGCCATGAAACCGTCGCGTTCCGTCGTGGCGGGGGTAGGGGAGGCCGGCGTCCCGGACGAGGGTGGGATCGGGTCCGTGGACGCCGGCCTCTGTGTACGGCCCACGCTCGGCACGGGGGAGCCGTCGGCGTGGACCGGCTCCGGGTTCAGGGGAATCGGGGGACGATTCCGGCTGCCCGGAGGTCGGGGAGGTTAGGGCTGGTGAGGCCGGATGGGGAGGTCGAACCAGACGCCGGTGCCGAGTTGGCCGGTGCCGCACAGGCGGGTCCATTGGGTGCCGCAGCGCCCGTGGGTGAGTTCGGTGACGATGCGCAGGCCTCGGCCGCCGAGTTCGAGGTCGTCGATGCGCTCGGGGACGGGCGGGGAGCGGTTCAACAGGTGGTCGATGAGGGTGGTTCCGGCTCCGGCGTCGACGACCTCGGCGCGGACGGGCAGGCCGTGGTCGTGCAGGAGGCGGAGTTCGTAGGGGCCGGGGGCATAGCGGGTGGCATTGGTGACCAGCTCGGAGACCACGATCTCCAGCTCGTCGAGCACGTCGGCGGCCATGGGCAGCTTGGACAGCTGATCGCGGAACACCTCCCGGGCGCGCCGGGCAGCGTTGCCGGGAGGCAGGCACCAGGCGGTCATCCGGAAGCGGTTGCGGGGTTTGCCGTACTCGCCGGGGTCCGGGACGGGAACGCGCTCGATGAGCATCGTTGCTCCTAACGGGTGGGGCTGGGGGCAGTCCTGCGATCAGGTCGGCAGATGCTCTGCGGGCTTGCTCGGGTTTCGCCCCGGTGGGAAAGCGTGAGGTCAAGGGAGTAGCGGGACAGGCGGTGCATGGGGCGTCCGATGGAGGCGGACGAACAGCGCCAACGGCCATGCCTATCTGTGACGTCGTGAACACGTACCGCTGTCACGTCTCGATGATGCAGCGCAAGCTACTCTCTAGGCAAGTCATTCCTAGAAGAAAGACTTTCTTCTAAAGGGGATCACGTTTTCTCAGGCCATCCCGAGCACTACGCTCCCCACGAGGAAGCACGAGGAAGCGCGAGGAAGGAGGTGGCCATGCCCGTCGAACCCACCCCGCGACGCCGACGCCTGGGTGCGGAACTCAGGCGCATCCGTGAGGCCCTCGGCTGGACCCAGGAGGAAGCGGCGGGCCACCTCGGATACCAGTCCCTCTCAACGGTCAGCAAGATCGAGAACGGGCTGCAAGGGCTCAGGATCCAGCAGCTTCCGCACTTCTTCGAGGTCTTCGGCATCACTGACACCGCCCTGCGGGAAGAACTCCGCGACCTCGTACGCCGGGCCGGTGAAGCGGACTGGTGGCAGCGCTACGAAGGCGTGGTCGACGACCCGCTCGGCGACTACCTCTCCCAGGTGGAGAACGCCAATGCCCTGTTCGTCTTCAACCCTCTCGCCGTCCACGGACTGCTTCAGACCCCCGAGTACGCCCGTGCGGTGACCGAGGGCAGCCGCGTTTGGAAGACCCCCGAAGACATCGACCACTTCGTAGCGCTACGTCTGGAACATCAGCGCGCCATGCTGGAACGCCGAGTCCCGCTGAAAATCTGGACTGTGCTCCCCGAAGGAGTGTTGCGCCAGGAAGTCGGTGAACGTGCCTGTATGCGCGCCCAGATCGAACACCTGATACACCTCGCCCGTACCAACCCCGCCGTCACGATCCAGGTCCTGCCGTTCTCCGCCGGAGCCCACGCGGGAATGGACGGCCCATTCATGCTCATGTCGTTTCCCGCCGGTCGCGACCTCGTGTGCATCGAGTCCCTGCGCGCCTCCCTGCACCTGAACGAACCCGAAGTCGTCGAGCTCTACCGCACCACCAGCGACCTGCTGAAGTCCGATGCCCTGTCGCCGAAGGCGTCGATACCGCTTCTCACCACGATCGCCAAGGACCTCTCATGAACAAGAACACCCTCGACCCCGACTGGGTGAAAACCCAACTCCGCGACGCCCGCTGGCACACCAGCAGCCTCAGCAGCGGCGGCACCAACTGCGTCCAGATCGCCTTCCTGGAACGGGGCCTCGTGGCCCTGCGCGACTCCAAGGATCCCGAGAAGGCCCCGCACCTGTTTACCGACGCCGAATACGACGCCTTCACTGGCGGCATCGAACGCGGCGAACTCCGACGCCCCTGACGAGGAAGGCGATTCAATGACCGACGAGCAGGGTTGGATCACCAGCAGTTACACCGGCAGCGGCCAGCAGTGTGTCCAGATGAGACCGGCTCCGTTCGGGGTTGCCATCCGCGACTCTAAGAACCCGGACGGCCCCAGGCTGCTCTGTAGCTCCGACGCCTGGAAATCCCTGCTGACCGAAGCGCGGAACGGCTCCTACGACCTGCCCGCGCACCTCCCCGGAACACCGTCCCACCTGCCCAAACCGGCAGTCGCAGACCTCGGGCTGAGCGCCGCCGAGTGGCTGTCCACCTCCAACCCCGGCGACATCCACCTGTCGATCGCGTTCGTTGACGATCACATAGCGATGCGTCTCATCCCCGCAGCGGAGACGCTCGTGTTCACTCCCGGCGAGTGGAACGCCTGGCTTTCCGGAGCCAAGGACGGCGAATTCGACCAACTCGCCTGAGCTGCCCAGGCTCATTGCTTTCGCCCGACGACCGATGCGTGCAGGGCCGAGCGGGCGGCCAGTACGGCGGGGTGTCCTCCGGTGCCTCGTCGGTAGGCCAGGCGGGTTCTCCGCCGGGTCGGCAGTGCCGTCAGCACGACGTCGGGCGGGGGCGCGAGCAGGCCGAGCTCCGGGATGAGCGCGACGCCCTGGCCCGCGGCGACGAGGGCGAGAACGGTGCCGAAGTCGTCGGCGTGGTGACGGACCCGGGGGGTGTACCCGGTCGCCTGGCAGGCGCGGACGGTCATCGTGTGGCAGAGCGTGCCGGGGGTGCCGGCGATCCAGGGCGCGTCGCGGTGGGCCTCCAGCGGGTCGCCGGTCAGGGCGGCCAGATAGACGGTCTCCTCCAGCAGCGCACCGAGCACCCCGCGGCCGACCTGCTCGTCGCCGACGACCTGGTGGCCGACTGGGGCGGCGGTCTCTACGAGCCGGAGACCGAAGCCTTCGGCGGCCCGGAGAGCATGGCCATCGCTCATGAGGTGTTCTGCGCCGACAGCCCCGCGGCGTTGGCCCAGACCGGCAGCCCCCTCGCCAAAGAGCGCGGCATTCTGCTGCTGTCCACCATGAACCGCGCCGCCGGTCTTGACCCGTTCGAGATCGGCGACGTGTGGGCGAAGCTCGCGAACCACCGCCCGCCGATCGACCCCTCGGACGCGGCTCGCCGGGCGGCGGCGGTCACTGCCATGCGGCGCCTCATGAACGCCGACGCCGCGCAACGGGAGACCACCGAGCCGGGCTGGGCCGACCGTGTCGCCGCGTTCGAGGACGCCGGCCGTCGCCTGGCCCGGTTCGCGACCGGCGGGCACCTGAGGCGAGGACTTCGCGCGGTGCTCGCCCATCACGCGATCTTCGCGTTCAACCGCGCCGCCGTACCCGTGGCCGAGCAGGCCGCGACAGCCTGGCTGGGCCGGCACGTCGCCTTCGGAGATGACGAGCCGGCCACCGTGTTCACCAGCCGGTCCGCACCCGTAATCCCTACCTTCGAGAAGATGGAGACCACCATCACCGCGACCGTCGATCCCACCGAACTGCGCGAAGCCATGGTGGCCGGGTTCACCGACTCCGGCCACCTGCGCACCCCCGCGATCATCGAAGCGTTCCGGGAGATTGAACGCCACCGGTTCATCCCCGAAGCCGACGTCGAGGCTGCCTACGCCGACGACGCCGTGTCGGTGAAGCACGACGAGACCGACGAGATGATCTCTTGCATCTCCGCGCCGTCCATCGTCGCCACCCAGCTGGAACAGCTGGGCGCGCAGCCCGGCCACAAGGTCCTGGAAGCCGGGGCCGCCACCGGCTACAACGCGGCCCTCCTCGGACGGCTCGTCGCCCCCACCGGTCATGTGTGGACCGTGGACGTCGATGAGGACCTGGTCAACAGCGCGCAGAAGAACCTGGCGGCGGCCAGCCTACCGGCCAGTCACGAACCGGCCGAGATAAGCACGGTGTCGGGAAGGACAGCCACCTCATCAAAAAGCTCTCAGGTGGGTGGGACATTCAGAGCGAAGAGGGCGGCGACGCGGGCGGGGCAGGCGTAGCCTGCTGCACGTGACTGCTGAGACGACAGAGACCCGACGTCACGACGTCTCCGATGACCTTCCGCTGCTCAGCGAGGCTTTCCGGCTCGGCCGGATTACCGATCTTCGGTATCTCTCCGACGGGCTGATGAACCGCAACTGGCGTGTCCGCGCTGAGCGCGGAACGTATGCGTTGAAGGAGATCCTCGACGTGGCGCTGCCGATCGCGCGGCGTAACCTGCGTGTTCTGGTGATCCTCACCGCTGAGGGTATGCCCGTGTGCTCACCGGAGGTGAGCGTCGACGGCGACGTAGTCGTTGAGATCGGCGGTCGTGGCTATTGCCTGCTGCCGTGGGTGGACGGCGTCCACCTGCGGGGCACCGAGTTGTCGCTGGACCAGTCCGCCGACCTGGGTGTCCTGCTCGGGCAGATCCACCAGCGGCTGAACCACCTCCCGCCTGAGGCCGGGCTGCCGGAGGCGACTGCCGCCCTGCGAGCTAAGGTCACCGACCCGGCGACCGCCATCGCCGAAGCGAACCGCTTCCTGGCGGTGATCTCCTCGCTGGACGCTCCGCAGCCGTTCGACGTGGCGGCGGCCGAACTGCTGGAACAGCGGACGGTCCTCATCGACAAGTACGGGGCGCAACGCCCGACCGGTGAGGTGCCAGCGGGGCCAGTCGGGTGGACACACGGGGACGTCCAACACCGCAACATCCTGTGGCGGGACGGGGCGGTCATCGCGGTCCTCGACTGGGATCGGATCCGGGCCCGGCCGTTCGCCGAGGAGGTCGCGCGCACCGCGACAGTCCAGTTCGGCGGCGAGAGCGGACACCTCGACCTGGAGCGGGTCGCGGCGTTCGTCGGCGGCTACCGCAGCCTGGTGCCGCTGCGGCGGGAGGATCTCGCCGACGCGGTCGAGAGGCTGTGGTGGAAACGCATGTCGGATTTTTGGCAGCTCGACTACCACTATGACCGGGGCGACCACGGCCCTGATGAGCTGTTCCTGTCCGCCGAGCGGTTCCTGCTCTGGTGGACTGAGCGCCGGGAAGAGGTTCAGGCCGCGTTCGCCACGGCCTGAACCTTTGGTGTCACGGGCGGGGCGGGGTTACGCGTCGCCCAGGGTGCGGGTCAGGACAGAGACCAGGGCGGCACCGACCTGCCCCATGTAGTCGGCCGCGGGCACGTCCGGGATCTTCAGCACGAGCATCTGCCTGCGCGCCTGGTAGTAGTTCGCGAACTTCTCAGGCTGCGGCGGCCGGTACTGGCCTCGCAGGTGCGGCCAGAAGCGGCGCAGCAGATCCGGTTGCTGCAGCAGCGGCGTGGTCAGCCAGTCGAGGTATGGCAGGCGCAACGGGATGCCTTCGGCCATGCACGTGGTGCGGAGCGCCTCGGGGTCGGTGACGGTTCGGGTGATGGTCAGCGGGGTTCCGTACCAGCCACGCACCGACCCGGACCCGACCGTGGGAACAGTTACCGGCAGGGAGTGACCGTCGATGATCTGCAGCAGGGTCGTCAGGTTCTCCTCGGAGGCGGCCATTCGCTCGGGAAGGGTCCGCAGTTGCTGCAGGGCGATGACCGCTGAAAGCGCCGGCATCCGGAACTTGTACAGCGCCCCGGCGTCGACCAGGGGCAGCAGGTCGGGCAGGGACAGCTCGGCGGCCAGCCGGTGCGGGTGGTGACCGAGGGTCAGCGCTTGTTCGTAAACCCGGTGGTCGGACGTCGTCATGATCCCGCCCTCGCCACCGGAGACAGCCTTAGCCTCTTGGAAGCTGAAACATCCCGCCGCGCCCCACGCGCCGACGGGACGGCTTCGGTAGAGGGCGCCGTGGGCGTGAGAGCAGTCCTCCACGATGGGCAGGTCCGTCGCGGCGGTCAAGTCGTCCATGGGAGCGGGGATTCCCCACGCGTGGGTGACCATCGCCGCTGAGCAGTTCGGGGCTGCGCCGGTGAGGGCGGCGACCGCCAGGTGGGTGGAGCCCTCTTCGATGTCGCCGAATACCGGGAAGCTACCCGCGTGGAACGCCGCGGTGATGGCCGACATCCACGTCATCGGGGACATGGCCACCCCCGCGTCAGGGGACGCTCCGACGGCATGCAGCGCCGCGTGCAGGGAAGCGGTGCCGGAGTTGAACGACAGCGCGTAGCGGGTGCCGACCAGGCGGGCGGCGGTGTCTTCCAGCGCGGCGACCGTTGGGCCTCGGCGGGTTTCCGACAGACGACCACTGTCCATGACCGCGGAGACGGCATCGCGTTCAGGCTGGCCGTACTTGGGGCGGCGCGGAAAGGGCAGAGTCACTGCGGGGATCCGGCCTGCTGGGGCGGAGACGGGACGGGACATGGCGGCTCCTTGATCAGGGAAGTGGGTGTGACGAGCGGAACCAGGCGGGGCGTGCCGTCGGCCACGTCGGCCAGGTCAGCGCGGATCTGCGCGGCGCGCAGGCGGGCACGGGCCGGTTCGCCGGACCGCAGGTGGAGGCAGAGCAGCGCGGCGGCGATCCGCAACCGGTACAGAGTCAGCGCCCAACTGGTGGCGACCTCCGGCGGCTGCGGGAAGTAGCCGGTGAACATTGACGCCGTCAGGTCGGGGTGTTCGTTCAGGCTCCAGCCGGCGACGTCGGTAAGCGGGTCACCGCCCCGGACGGATTCGAGATCGACGAGACCGGTGACTTTCCCGTCGCAGGCGATGACGTGCCGGGCGCCGCAGTCACCGTGCAGCAGCTGCGGCGCCCCCTCGGGAAGCCGGTACAGGTGGTTGCGCAGCACCGCCTCCACGGTTCCGGTGAGCTCGCGCAGACCGGCCCCGCCCGCAGCGGGCGGGGCGTCGGGCGGCGGGGCCAGCAGCCAGTCGTGGAGCGAGCCATACAGGCTGCGTCCGGCCGGGTCGAGCCGCCCGAACCCGATGGCGGGCACGGTGTGCAGGCGGCGCAGGATCTGGCCGGCGGTGATAGCCGCACTGCGGCTGGCGGCATCCGGCGGCTGCGCGGTCACCGTGTCCTGTCCTGTGGTTTCCGGCGCCAGTGCCTGGCCCGGGCAGCGGGTTTCGACGCAGATTCGCTGGTTGTGCCAGACGACGACGGGGACGGGGATACCGGCGGCGGCCATCGTGACCGCGGCCCACGCGGTGGTGTCGTAGCGGGATCGCGGGTGGCGGGCGACCTTCACCATCAGGGCGCGGCCGTCAGCGTGGCAGGCGGTGAAAACGTGGCTGTCGGTACCGCCCGGGTGCGAGGTGAGCCCTTCAGCGGTGAGGGAGATACCAGCGGCGGCCAACACGCCGATGATCATCGCTGTGTTGGGCGGAGCGTCACCGGGAGGCATCATCGAACTCCAGGGTCGGTGGGACCGGGACGGGCTGCCCGCCGTCGTCAGCTGATGCCAGGGCGGCGTCCAGCAGCGCGATGGAGCCGAGGTTGCCACTGCCGTCCACGGCCGGGGCACCCTCGTGCAGTGCCCGCAGCATCTCCGTGATACACCCCTGGTAGCCGGGGACGGCATCGGGCAGCGACACGGCCCGCATGCCAGCGTCGCCTGCCCCGTCGGTGGTTTCCAGGGTGGCGGCGCCGTCCCAGCGGGCGGCGAACCCGGGCGCGTCCAGCCGCCACGCCCCGGTGGCGGGGGTGCGCAGGCCCGGCCCGGCGTACCCGCCCCGGTATGTGAACGTCGACCCGTCGGTGAACGTCACTGTGATCGTCGTCACCGCGCAGTGCTCGCCGAGGAACCCCAGCGGCTCCTCCCGGCACGCGACGTGGGCGGGCGGCGCGGCCACAAGGTTGCGCACCTGGTCGAACGCGTGGACAGCAAGGTCAACGGTGGCGGGCCGCGCCTGCCGGGTGCGGAACCCCGGGGACGGCAACGCGACGAACACCTCAGCGGCCACCGCGTACGGGCCACTGTGCGGGCGAACAGCGTCGCGGAACGCGAGAAAACCCGGATCGGATCCGCGGTTCTGCATCACGGCGAGGACCCGCCCGGCCCGCCGGGCGGCGTGCACGAGCCGGACCGCGTCAGCGAAGCTCGTGGCCAGGGGCTTTTCCGTCAGAACGTGCAGCCCGGCGTCCAACGCGAGCAGCGTCGTTTCCGCGTGCGCCTCGGGCGGGGTGAGGTTCACGACCACGTCGACGGGGTGAGCGGTCAGCACCTGCAGCAGCGTCGGCGCCCGGACGGCGCCCAGGTCGAACCGTGCGGTGAGCCGTTCAGCGGCGGCCGGGTCGGGGTCGACAACGGCGACGATGGTGATGCGCGGGTCCGCCGACAGGATGCGCACCCACCGGGAGGCGATGGCGCCGCACCCCACGATGACGGCCCTCACGCCTGCCCCCTGGCGGTGGTGTCGCACGGGCGAAACCAGGTGAGGTGCTCCAGCACCGCTGCGGTCAGCTTCTCGATGGGGCCAGCCGCGTCAAGGTCAATCCGCAGCGGGGTGAGCGGGTAACCGGCGAAGTGGGCCGCGAAGTGGCGGGCGAAGTCGGGATCGTAGTAGATCGGCGGCATCCCGGTGCGGGTCGCGGCGCGCGCCGCGAGTACATCGTGGCTGGCGTGCAGGAAGAACGTCACGTCGGGCACCGCGACCTGCCCGGCGACCCGCTGGCGGTCGACCATGGTCCGGGCCGCGACGTCAGCGTTCAGGCCCTGCAGCCGGCCGACGGCGTGCAGGTGCGCCAGTAGTGTGTCGGCGGTGCGGTCGAGGATCACGTCGCCGCCCTGAGCGGTGGCCTCGTCGACCAGGGCGCACCGCAGTGCTTCGATCTCCAGGTGGAGGGTCAGCGCGTCCAGCTGCTCCTGTTCGGTGCGGGCCAGCGGGACGGGCAGACGGGACGGGTCAGGGACGGCGTGGTAGTAGCAGGGCACGACCGGCACGCCGCCGCCTCTGGCGGCGACAGCCGCCGCCAGGGTGGTTTTGCCGGTACAGCTCACACCCTCAAATCCGATGATCACCGGGGGTCCTTTCCGTTTCGGGGGTCGACGACTGTCCGGGAGTTGGCTTTCGGAGCGAAAGGTCCGGCTGGGCGACCGGCGACGGTACGGGCGACGGCCTGCCACGGGCCGATACTGCGCAGCAGGTACGCGGCCAGCACTCCGGCTGATCTGCGGGTGATCCCACCCGCCGTCAGGGGTTGCCTGTCGGCTCTGGTGAGCACGACGACCGGCACCGCGACCCCCCACGCCAGGGCCGCTATCGCGGCGGTACGGACCGGTGGCCGGTGTCGGCGGTCAACGGCCACCAGCAGGCACGCGGCCGTCGCCGGGCTCGCCGACAGCCACGCCGCCCCCCGGTAGAAGCACACGGCCAGTGCCGCGACGTGCGCGGCCATGCTGCCGCTCCCGGCGGCGCGGGCCGCCCGGGCGACCTTCGGGTAGTCCAGGTTGCACTGGAACCAGCGGCGGCTCTGCGCCAGGAGCTCCCGCACGTCCTCCGGCGCATCAGCCACAAGGGTGACCGGCACCGACTCGACGGGGATGCGTTCCATCGTCAGCCGGTACCCGAACGGCACATCGTCCAGGACGGTGAAGTCCGGCAGCCCGCCGAGGTCAGCGAACACATCACCCCGGACGAACAGGCCATGCCCGACCAGCTGGGACACCCCCGCCCGCACCGCGTCCCACCATGGCAGGCGACCGGCACGGCCGATCATCTGCCCGTACCGGCGGACGTAGGGGATTTCCCGCCGCAGCGTCCACAACGTCTGCAGGTCAGCGGCACCCCGGCAGATCATCCGCTCCCATGCGTGGGGGCTGGTGGCACGGGTGGTGTGCCGGGCTGGTTGCTGCAGAACAGCGGGAAGGGCCCCGTCGGCGGCCCGCCGGTGGCCGATGAACGCCAGCGTGGCCGCCATCACCTCCGGGGTGGGCCGCGAGTCGACGTCGTAAACCGCCACGTAACTCTGGCTGTCCGCGTCGAGGTGCGTGACTGCGTGGTTGACCTGCGCGGCTTTACGCCCGTCACCGGGGTAGTGCACGTGCCGGACGGCGGCACCCCGGTAGCGGTCACCCTCGAGTTCACGGGCGACAACATCGCGGGTGAGCGGGAACCGGCCCAGCACGGTTGCGGCGTGCGCCCGCGTCAAAGCGTGGCCGGGCGCGGCGGCCTGCGCGGCCACTACGGTGTCGAGCTCGGCGGCGGTCAGCTGCGGGAACCGGCGGCCGGTGACCGGCTGGTCCCCCTGCTCCGCCAGGAGAGCCGCCAGGTGTTGCCGTTCGTGTTCTTCCCGCGCGGTGGTGACCACGGTGAGCGTCGAGCCTGGCATCCGCTCCAGCAGCGCCGTGAACCACTCCAGCGCGGCGGCGACATGCTGCTGCTCCCGCAGCACCGGGACAATCATGTGTACTGGAGTGTCCGTCATCTCCGCCTCGGAGACCGGTTGGGCGAGCCACTCCAGGCTCCGGCGAAGGTGCCGTAGTCCGGCGACGTGCCGGGCGGCGACCGCCGCAGCGAGCCATCCCGCCGCCCACGGCCGGGTGTTAGAACGTCGCATCGGCATCAACCTCAGCCTTGATCGTCTCGGCGTGGAACCTGCGGTAGGTGTCTCGCAGTGGCCCGGCCGGGTACGTTTCCGCCCACGGCTTGTCCGGTCCGGCGAAGTGCAGGACTACCGCTGATGGTTCATCGGCCAGCAGAACCTCCAGCGGCATCACCGGTTCAGCGTCGGCGTGGTAGTAGCCGCCCCGCTCAACCAGCGGCGACAGGGCGAAGGTGTTCCACTGGCGCTCCAGGCGCAACCAGTCGTCGGCGAGCGCCCAGTTCAACGCGTCCTGGTCCCACAACCTCACCATGTCGGGGTGGTCGGTCAGGAACCGGTGGGAGCGTTCGAAAACGCCTCGTCGGCGGCATTCGGCTACATCCAGCAGCATCACGCCGCTGTTGAAGTACTCCCGCCCGGCCGGAATGTTCAGCTCCCGCCACCCCGGCAGGGCGATCCCGGAGCCGATGACCGGGTTTTGCGGGTCGCGGACCGCGGCGACCGGTGCCCCGCCCAGCGGGTGGCGCAGCAACGGCCGCAGATCACCCAGGACGAGCGTGTCGGAGTCGAGGTAAAGCACCACGGGTTCGTCGTCGATGACATCGCCGATGGCCAACCGCAGGTAGACGGCGTCGCTCACCCACCCCGACACCGGGTAGCCGCTCGATCCGGCGGTGACCTCCCGCAGTTCGACCTGCAGGTGCAGGCGGTCCGCGTGCCAGGAGATCGCCCTCTGGGCGTTGGGGTTGAGGGCGTGGTGAAGCACGATCAGCCGCAGGCCATCCGTGTCGGGGTGCGCGGTGGCCAGCGACTGCATCAGCACACACAGCGGCCGCGTGTAGCGCTCATCCACTCCGCAGACGATGGGTGGCGTCATGACCGGGCCGCCGCGGACAGCGCAACGGTGGGAACGCTTGCGTCGGGACCGGCGGCCCACCTGACGGTGCGGGCCAGCCCGTCGGCGAGGCCGACGCGCGGGCTCCAGCCGAGCAGGTCCCGCGCCAAGGTGATGTCCGGGCAGCGCCGCCGAGGATCATCGGCGGGCAGGTCGACGAACCCGATGGGCGAGGCTGAGCCGCACAGGCGGCGGATGTGGTGGGCGAGCTCCAGCATGGTGATCTCCTCGGGGCTGCCGATGTTCACCGGGCCGCTGTGCTCGCTGGCCGCCAGCGCGAGCAGCCCATCGACGGTGTCGGCGACGTAGCACAACGAACGGGTCTGGCTGCCGTCACCGGCGACGGTGAGCGGCCGACCGGCGTGAGCCTGAGCGATGAACGCCGGGACGGCACGCCCGTCGTCCGGGCGCATCCGCGGACCGTACGTGTTGAAGATCCGCGCAATGGCGGTGTCTGTTCCGCTGTCACGGCGAAACGACGCGGTCAGGGCTTCGGCGTACCGTTTGGCCTCGTCGTAGACACTGCGCGGCCCGATCGGGTTGACGTTGCCCAGGTAGCTTTCCTGCTGCGGGTGCTCCAGCGGGTCGCCGTACACCTCCGACGTCGATGCCAGAACGAACCTCGACTGCTTGGCGCGGGCCAACTGCAGCGCCTGCAGCGTGCCCAGCGCACCCGTCATGAGCGTCAACAGCGGCAACCGCAGATAGTCACGCGGCGAAGCGGGCGAGGCCAAGTGCAGAACGGCGTCGACCGGCCCGGTGACGTCGAACGGCGCGGTGACATCACAGGTGATCAGCTCGAACGCCGGGCTGCGCATCAGCTCGGTCAGGTTGTCCAGCCGGCCGGTGATCAGGCTGTCGACGCCGACGACCTGGGCGTCAAGCTGGGTCAGCCGCTCGCACAGGTGCGAGCCGATGAAACCGGCGGCGCCGGTGACGACGACGCGGCGCCGGGCGAGGGACAGCGCGCCCGGGAAGGCGGCGCGACTGAGGGGGGAAGAGCAGGGGTCCATCGGTCTCCTTGTCTGAAAACGTCAGGCATTCGCGGTGACAGCGGGGGTGTGGAAGGCGTCCATCCACGCGGCGGCGATCGACGCCCGCACCTGCGATGACACCTCGTACAGGCCGGGGTCGTGCGGTTCGGACATCAGATGAGCCAGCGCGGCGATGATCTCCGCTTTGACCAGGTGAATGGAGGGTCCGATCGCGGAGCTGTGCAGGAAGTTCACGGCGTTGCCGTCATTGAGCAGGTGGAAGTGGCCTTCGGCGTGGCGGTAGCGGACGACGCCCGCCGCGACGTCTTCCCGGTGCAGGAGCGGACCGGCGCCGGCCAGGTCCAGCTCGTCATCGCGGGAGGTGACGGTAGCGACATAGGCACCGTCACGCAGATGGAGCAGGTTCCCGGCGTTCAACGCGCGGTTACCGGTGGCGCAGAACACCAGGTCAGCTGCCTGCAACGCGTCGGTGAGGGTGGCGGCCCGCCCGTAACCTAACGCGATCGCCTGAGCTTGGCGGACCGGGTCGGTGTCGATGACGACGACCCGCACGTGCCGGCCGTGCAACGCCCGGGCGATTCCAGCGCCGATCTTCCCGAATCCGATCACGCACGCCTGACGGCCGGGCAAGATCTCCCCCAGATCACGCAGGATCGCCTCGGTGGAGAACACGATGGCCTCACCGGCCAGGCAGTCCTCGGCCTCTTTCAGGGGGCTTCGGGCGACGCTGTAGACCGGCACCGGCAGCGTGTCCAGCCGCAGGTAGCGTTGCAGGCCGTTCTCGGTGTCTTCGACCACGCCGAGGATCCGCCCCGAGAAGGCGGCGCACACCTCCGCCAGGGCGGGCGCGAAGTAACCACCGATGTCCAGCAGCGCCAGCGATCGGCCTGCGGCCCGCTCTTCCAGGTAGCGCAGAAGCCAGCGGGGGTCGGCGAACAGCTCACGGTCCAGGACGTCACACCGGTACACGGAGCGGACCTGCTCCAGCAACACACCGTTGATCGACTTGGGTTTGGGGAGCACGGCCGCGACCGGAGACAGCTGAGTGAGTGCTGGCAGGAAACTCACCTGACCGGGCAGCAGGTGAGTGATCACCAGGCAGGTGGCGTCACCCGTGGGTAGCCCTCCGGCAAGCTGGGCGAAGAAAGCTTCCGCCGGCGGCAGCACAAGCCCAGCGGCCGATCCCCTCAGCGGATACAGCGAGGGTATGCTCATGGTTACTCCTTCGTGGAGGGCAGCGCGAGCGGCGCCTGGTAGGAGCGGACTTCCTCCGCCGTGGTCAGACCTGCCGCGTGCAGGTCAGCCAGCAGGGCGCGCTCGACCGTGGGGACGACGGCGCGGGCCACCCGGGCGTCGTGCCGGGCACCTGCGGCGAGGACCGCCATGATCAGCGGGCGGGCCAGTGCCGCCCGGTCGGCGCTGGGATGAACGAGCACCTCAGCCAGCAGCGCCTCGGCCGGTTCCTGTGAGCTGACGTGAATCAGCGGGTAGATCAGGGCGGCCGCCTGTAGTTCCCCGTCGGGGTTGGCCACACCGACCAGGCCATCGGTGATGAATCGCTCATCGGCGCTCCATCGCCGGTAGGTGCCTGCGGCGACCACAAGCTCGTGGGTGGGGTGGACCGCGTGATACAGGCGGCCCAGCGCGGCGGCATCCGCCGTGTCCAGGACCCGGACGTCCGCCCGGTCCACCACCGGCGCGGGAACGATCAGGGTGTGCAGCAGGGCGGCGGTGGAGTGCAGACGCCACCCGGCCCGCTCGAAGAACGCGCAGCCATGCTGGCGGGTCGCTGGGATCCCTGCGGTGAGCAGGACCGTTTCACGATCAAGCAGGCACGCGTTGACCTGCTCCAGCAGGGCCGTGCCCAGCCCGTGTTCTTGCCGGTTCGGGGTGACCACCGGTCCCCACAGGCGGGCCGGTGCGCCGGGTCCGGAGGGGTAACGCAGGGCAGCCGCCGCGACCAGGACACCGCCTGCGGTACGGGCCAGAAACATCAGCGTCGGAGGGGAATCCGCGAAGGGTCGCAGCTGGGACCGCACCAGGGCTGCGGTCACCGGCCGCTGATCCGGCCAGCCGCATATAGCGGCGTAGCCGAGGCCCGCCAGCTCTGTGTCCAGGGGCGTGCCGGGCTGATAGGCGGCGATGCTGACCGGCAACGTCACCTGTTCCTTGGCCGGGTTGCGACGCAGCGCGCCGAAGGGATGGGCGTAGCCGACTGCCGAAGTACAGCTGTTGCTCAACGTGCCTCCTTGAGGGTGATCAGAGATTCGAACAAGTTCGGATGTTCGAGCACCAGCCGAGTCGACAGGCAGCGGGTCCGCAGCAGCTCCTGCAGCGCACGAACGGCCTGAGTGTCGGGCAAGGTGCCGTCACGGGCGGCCCGGCGTAGCCCGAGCAGCCGGGGAAGCCGCGCATCGAGTCCGGCCAAGCCGACTGGCTCACGGCCGAGCCAGGCGGTGAATCGCGCTTCGGTCATGACCTCCCACAGCACGACGTCCTGCCACGCCCCGTCAGGGCCTGCAGCGGTGACCAGATGCGGGATACGGCATAGCCGAAGCCGCGGCAGGGGTGGCTGCAGCGGGCTCATCACCCACGCGCCGCGCAGGCCACGCTCGCGTCGTACCTTGTGCAGGTGCTTGGCGAAGGCGAGCGCGAGACCGGCTTGGGCCAAGGCTGCGCCAGCCGGAGCGACAGCCACGGCGTCAACCCAGGAGCGGCGGGCAACGCCGAGCGCGACACGCACCGCGGCGGCCGGATCGTGCTCCTCGTACCAGACCCAGCGCCCCGTCGTGCTGCCGGTTACGACCCCCGGGCCGAACAGTTCGGCCGCGTCGGCGGCGGTGAACCACCGCTCCCCCTGCTGGGTAATCAATTGCTGGCCCCTCCATCGCACCTTGCGCTCGCACCGTCACGTTCTGGTCTCACTGCTGAGTGAAGAACTCAACGACCTGACCGACTAGAGCTTTCGGTATTGGATGGTTTTGGATCCTCGGGGCCAAGTGCGATGCGAGGGGATGGGCATGCCGAGACAACGACGTCACCCAGTGAGTAACACCGCGCTGCAGGAGGCGATCACCGCTACCGGGAAGCCGTACGTGAAGATCGCGAAGACGATCAACGCTGTCGGTGCGGAAAATGGGCAAGGTCTGTACTACGACGCCGCCGCTATCGCACACTGGCTCTCAGGGACCATCCCTGTGGCGGGGACAATTCCCGTCGTCGTCGAAGCTTTCACACGGCTGCTGGGCCGTGACCTCACCGTTCAAGACCTGGGATGGCCGCATACCGAGGTGGCCCACGAAGGCCCGTGGAGCGGCGACCCAGTGGCCTGGGTAACCCGTCTGGGGAGGGACGACATGCTCAACCGGCGATCGCTGCTTTCCGCCGGCCTGTACTCACTCGCTGCACTGAACCTACCGGCCGATCCGCACACCATCACCGCCCGCTCCGGCCAGCCGCGCCGGGCAGGTGCCTCCGACGTGGAGCGCATCCGCATGATGAGCGGCCAGTTCTCTACCGCCGATGACCTGTTCGGCGGCGGGCACGCTCGCCCCACTGTCCTGGCCTACCTCATTCACGAAGTCACGCCGTTGCTGCACGGCACCACCGGTAAAGCACGCCCCGAACTGTTCGCCGCCGCCTCCCAGATGACCTACCTGGCCGCGTTCATGGCCTCCGACGCCGGAGACGCCGCCGGACTGGCACAGCGCTACTACATTCAGGCGGTGCGGCTCGCCGACGAAGCCGGTGACCCGACCGCGAAGGCGACCGCGCTACGGGGGCTCGCAACCCAAGCCGTTGAACTTGGCCACCCCGCCCGGGCAGTCGATCTCGCCGAGGCCGCAGCGTCAGCGCTGCGAGGCGGGTGCCCGATCCGCGTCCGCGCGTGGATGGCAGGCATGCGCGCCGAAGCCCACGCCGCCAACGGCAACGCCATGACCGCGCTCAACGCGTTACACCAGGCCGAAGCGGACGTGGAACGCGCCAACTCCGTTCCGGAGTCCCAGTGGACGGGCGCCTACCGCCGCGCCGCGCTGGAACACCAGATCGGAATAACCCTCGCCCAGCTCTCAGACTTGCCCACCGCCGAGCAGCACCTCATCAATTCCGTCCATTCCCGCCGTAACATCGAACGCCGCTCCCGGGTGCTCATCGCCGCCCGGCTTGCCAATGTACAGCTGCGCCAGCGCCGACCCGACGTCGCTGCCGCGACCGTCCTCGAACTCCGCGAGGATCTCCCCCTGCTCGCGTCCGGGCGGGTCACGAGTGAACTCGCCAAGCTGCGCGCGAGCTGGTTACCCGACAGAGCCAACCCGACGGTCAACGAGGCTGATCGACTCATCGCGTCCCTTACCGACCGCTGACCCGCAGCCTCTCGGGGCGGCTTGCCCTCACCTGTTTGAGGGCTCGCCGCCTGTATGGGGCTCCGCCGACGGGGCCAGCTCCAGCAGCTTCTCCGCGAACACTAGTGTTGCGCCAGGAAGTCGGTGGACGTGCCTGTATGCGCGCCCAGATCGAGCACCTGATACATCTCGCACGCACCGACCCCGCCGTCACGATCCAGGTCCTGCCGTTCTCCGCCGGAGCCCACGCGGGAATGGACGGCCCATTCATGCTCATGTCGTTTCCCGCCGGTCGCGACCTCGTGTGCATCGAGTCCCTGCGCGCCTCCCTGCACCTGAACGAACCCGAAGTCGTCGAGCTCTACCGCACCACCAGTGACCTACTGAAGTCCGACGCCCTGTCGCCGAAGGCGTCGATACCGCTTCTCTCCGCGATCGCCAAGGACCTCTCGTGAACAAGAACACCCTCGACCCCGACTGGGTGAAAACCCAACTCCGCGACGCCCGCTGGCACACCAGCAGCCTCAGCAGCGGTGGCACCAACTGCGTCCAGATCGCCTTCCTGGAACGGGGCATCGTGGCCCTGCGCGACTCCAAGAGTCCTGAGAAGGCTCCGCACCTGTTCACCGACGCCGAATACGACGCCTTCACCGGCGGCATCGAACGCGGCGAACTCCGACGCCCCTGAGGAGAAAGGCGATTCAATGACCGACGAGCAGGGGTGAATCACCAGCAGCTACAGCGGCAGTGGCCAGCAGTACGTCCAGATGAGACCGGCTCCGCCCGGTGTCGCCATCCGTGACTCTAAGAACCCGGACGGCCCCAGGCTGCTCTGTAGCTCCGACGCCTGGAAATCTCCGCTGACCGAAGCGCGGAACGGCTTCTACGACCTGCCCGCGTACCTCCCCGAAACGCCACCTCACCTACTGTTTCATCTTCTGGTAGTCGTGCTCGATGCGCTGGCGCATCTTGGCCAGGCGGACCACGCGTCGCAGCGGGGTATCGGACGGCAGGTTGGTCAGACAGTGTCTCACCTCATCGGGTATTCCGGCCCTGCAGCGGCGTCCGG
Organism: Streptosporangium sp. NBC_01469; assembly: GCF_036227305.1. NCBI lineage: Bacteria > Bacillati > Actinomycetota > Actinomycetes > Streptosporangiales > Streptosporangiaceae > Streptosporangium > Streptosporangium sp. NBC_01469. The sequence goes on from NZ_CP109465.1 coordinate 6,252,463, forward strand.
TGTCCTGCTCCCACTCCTTGGGCACGAACAGCCGCCAGGAGATCGGCACCGATGCCGCATCACAGGCGGTATGCAGGCTGACCGCGACCTGGCAGTTGGCCCGCTTGCCCAGCGCCCCGCACCACTGACGGGCCACCCCCGCCGACATCTTCCCGTCCTTGGGAAAGGACACATCATCGATCACCCACACCTGCAGTGTGATGGCGGCGATCAGCTTGGTGGCGATCGCTCGAAGCACGGGCGCATGGTCCCAGGTCGACGAACTGCTGCAAGGCCTGCATGTCGCCGTCCGGCAGGCGCTCGATCATTGGTTGGATCGACTTGCGCGGCCCGTCCAGCATCAGTCCTCGCAGATAGCAGTTGCCCTTCGCCCGCTGATCCCGACGCGGCACCTACGCGAACACCTCGGCTACGAACGCGCCCAACTCGCCCCTCAACTGCTCGATTTCCCCCAGATCCACGAGAGCAGCATGCCGAACCCAGCACCCACGATCAAATCAACCTAACGAAATACTACTAGCGCGTCCAAAGAGTCGTATAAGTCGATAACAGGAGCCGTGAAACCTGCAGCGTCAGGTTCCAATCCCGGATAGGGTCTCAAGGTATTTTCGGACGCTTGGAGATTCCTCTGTTCTACGGGGGGCTTTAGTAAGGTTAGAATCCAAGCCTCGCGACGGCCAGAACTGTATACGCCACTCCTCGACTCCTCGTGGAGGAACATCTTCGTCTGGCCAGCTCCAGCCGGTTCCTGGGCGACGACTTGCCCTGATTGCCCAATCACTGGCATTTTTGCGCAGATCCATGGGGACAGGTGGAGGTCCACTGCCGAATAGCTCGCTCACGTAGACGAGACCTGAGCTGGAGTAGAAAGATGTGATCTTACTTTTCTCCCAGGAGTCGGAGATTTCGGGAGGGGAGGCATCCCATAGTTCCAGGGTGACCTGGGTTTCGTGCCACGGGACACTGCTCAGGAACACTGCCCAGTTCAAGGTCGCCTCGAACCAGGAGCCATGGTTGAGACGTGCTGAGATCTCCTCCAGGCGAGGCCAGCCAGGTGGCTCGTCCAGCGTACCCTCCTGATCTCTTAACAAAAATTCACTTCTCTCCACTGTGACGACCTCGTGGAGGCGATCAACAAGTTGCGACATTAATTCTCCTTATGTCCCAATAACGATGCAGTGTGCGGCCCCTGCATGGAGGCCACACACTGCATTTAGATGGGCATCACGTTTTTGTGTTGAGCCGGATTAGGGATTGATTCGCGTGCCCGCCCTATTGTAGAGGCGCAGGAAGAAGGCATCTCCGTCCAGCAGGCGATCGTATGCGTAGTAATACAGGATACCACCTTGAGCGGGTCCGCCCCACGCATTGTTCTCTGCGGCTGGGATGGGTTTCACCGAGTAGTTCACGCCTCGTGGCCGGTAGTCACCCGCGTCGTTCGGAAGATTTTCCTGCCACCATACCCACGACCCTTCATAGGTGGAAGCGAATGGGAATTCGTCGCATTCATTTCCGGCCGAAACCCATGGAAGTGATCCTATGGGAGTCCATGTGGGGAAGTATGACCATCGGCATGCGGATTGTGATCTACTGCGGTTACGGGCATTACGGTTACCGTCTTGGGCGCGTTCTTCAGGATATTGATAGAGTCGGTGAATAACCTTACCCTTGGTGAAGCCTGGGATTATTTTTGGTGTATCCTTTCGAATTTCCGGAACATTCGTGGGCCAGGCGTTCGCGTGGTCGGTTGGCTTGGGGCGGGTGGCATCGGGATTAGAATATGCCAAGGAAATATGCGAATATGCGTTCGGGTAACTGCTCTCCTTTAGAGCAATCGATGGTGTCTCGTGATCGAAGATGCATCCTTGCGCATATCCGACATAGGCGGCGGAATCGCATCGGATGCTTTGCTTCGGAGGAGCCAATGCTTCTTGATATCCATTAAGTCCGACGAGGTTAAGGGTGGTCCTCGTAGTACAGGTTCCGATCAACTCGCGATTGTTGGCTCCTGCTGATCCTGGATCGACATAGGATTCGAACTTGAATTTTACCGTTCTGTCTTCCCAGTAAGCTTCGTTTCCGAGATACGACGTTTTCAGGCCGTCCCTGGTAACGGGGAGGCAAGCATTTGCGTTGGGGTAGCCGGTTCCCATCATGCCGATGGAGAAGGTCTTCCCCTCAAAGAAGTCGCCCTTGGAGTTGATTGCTTCGTCTACCCAAAGATCGAATTCTATGGTTCGACTTCCCTGATAGGTGCGCCCGATCAATATTTGTGGAAACCAGACCTCATCGGTGGTTGCCGGCTGACCCTGTGCGTTCTTTACAATGTTGCCGAATCTGTCGCGCTTAACGCGAACCAATCCGGACATGTATGTGGCGCACCACGAGAAACGGTTTCTTGCATAGCCTTTCGGATTTTGAAGTACGCTGCTACCGGCGGCGTACCCGTAGGCGCTCCTTGCGTTTGACTTGCAGTCGTCATTGTCCTCTATTCTGTCGTATTTGAAGTTGCTCGCCGAGTACGTTGATGCGCGGCTAGGAGACGTGGCCGAGGTCTTAGTGGATGGCTGAGTCTCGCTTGTCGAGGCGCGAACGTTAATGGATTGCCAGCCAGTCCAGGGGCCGTTTGCGCCGTCGGCTGTGACGCGGACTCGCCATCGCGCCTTCTCGCCGTCCCGCAACTTGCCCTCGGGGACCTGCAGCGACACCCGGGTCTCGCCGGGCTTGGCGGTGACCTCACCCGACCAGATCAGCCGCCTGTCCGTGCTCACCTTGCCCGCCTTGACCAACTTGGTGGGCTTGCCGGCGATCTCCACTTCCACCTTCGCCTCGCCGTCGTGCCCGGCGGACAGCCAGGTGGTCAGTCGCGGGGTGAGGGGGGAGGCGAGGGTGGCCCCGTCCGCGATGCGACTGCCATCCACTGTCAATTTGTCGATCCCGAGGTCGACGTCCGTGGCGGCGTTGAGGCGCTGTTGCTGCGTTGCCGTGCTCGTCGCGGCGGCGCCGATGGGGGTGTTCATGTCGGTCTGGATCTCGGCTGCGGTCTGGACGCGGTTGTAGATGCGTACCTCGTCGATCAGGCCGCTGTAGAACTCGTCCAACCAGAGGTTGTTACCGCCGAGGCGCAGTACGCCGCCGTTGTCGGCGAGGTTGCCGGTCATCGGTGTCTGGTCGATCTGGCTGCCGTTGAGGTAGAGGGTGATGATGGTGCCGTTGTAGGTGACGGCCAGGTGGCTCCATTGGTTGAGCGGCAGCGGATCGTCGCCGACCACCGTCTTGAAGGTTGTGGCGTTTTGCAGCCAGCCCAGGGGAACGCCATCGTAGGACGCGTACAGGCCGTAGGCGTGGCCGTTGGTGTTCTCTTTCGACAGCACGGTGCGCCAGGCGTCCACTGTCGCCGGCCGGACCCACGCCGAGAGCGTCAGCGCGTTCGTCAGGCGCAGTGATTGGGCGTGCGGGACGGTGACCCAGCTGGAGGTGCCGTTGAAGGACAGGGCCTTGCCGTGCCTGCCGTTGCCCCAGGTGGTGTCGGTGGCCGCTCCGGTGTTGTTCTTCCCGGAGGAGTCGCCGACGGTTGTGCCCGAGCCCTCGTTCATGCCGTACGCGGCCACCAGGCCCGGGGTCGCCGGCGGGGTGGTGACGGTGGCCGAGACCTCGTTCGAGGACGGGCTGAGGTTACCGGCTGCGTCGGCGGCACGCACCCGGTAGTAGTACGTCCCCGCCGCGAGGCCTCCATCGGTGAACGTGGTGGCCGTGGCCGGTGAGGAGGCGACCTGGTTCGCGGCGGACGGGGTGAATCCCGGCGTCGTGGAGCGGTGAATCGTGTAGCCGGTCACGCCCACGTTGTCCGTCGAGGCCGTCCAGGTGAGCTGGGCGCTGCCGGGGCCCCCGGTCGCGGCGAGCGAGCCGGGCGTGGTCGGCGCCTGGGTGTCCGGCGGCGCCACCCCGCCGATCGGAGTGTTCATGTCGGTCTGGATCTCGGCGGCGCTCTGGGCGCGGTTGTAGATGCGCACCTCGTCGACCAGGCCGCTGAAGTACTCACGCCAGACGACGTTGCCGCCGATCCGCAGCGGGCTGCCGTCGTCGTAGAGGCTGCCGCTCAGCGGGGTCTGGTAGGCCTGCTGGCCGTTGACGAACAACCGCAGCGCGGCGCCGTCGTAGGTGAGCGCCAGGTGGCTCCAGCTGTTCACCGGCAACGGTGAGGTTCCGTTGGCCGTCGACGAGCCCTCAGGGGCGGTTTGCACCCAGCCGGACGGAACCCCACTGCCGTTGCCGGCGTACAGGGCGTAGGAAGCCCCATCGGCGTTCAGTTCCTTGGTCACCACACTGCGCCAGGCGGCGCCGGTCACCGTGGTCGGATTAACCCAGGCCGACAGCGTCATCCCGGTCGTCAAGCGCAACGACGCGGCATGCGCGACCGTGACCATGCTGGAGGAGCCGTTGAACGACAGCGCCTTGCCGTACTTGCCGTTCTGCCATGAGGTGGCGGCGGCCACCCCGGCGTTGTTGCGGCCGGAAAAGTCGGCCACGCTGGTGCCCAATCCTTCGTTCATGCCATAGGACGCCACCAGCCCGGGGATTGGCTGCGGCGTGTCTGCGGCTGTGGTGAACGACCAGGTATAGGGCGTCATGACATTGCCCGAAGAATCCTTGGCGCCGCTGACATCGACCTGGTACGTCTTCTGGGCGGCGAGTGGGGAGACCGGTGTGAAGGTCCACTCGGCGCTGTCGTTGCTGCCCGCCAGTGTGCCCTGCACGATCGCGTCTGACTGATCCTTGATCGTCAGCTGAACCTCAGACACCGTCTTGTCGAACGTTACCTTGACTGCGGTGTTCGCTGACACGTTGGTAGCGTCCCGGCTGGGCTCAGTCCCGGTCACGGTTGGTGCGTCGGTGCCGGAGCTACCCGTGGTGAACGACCATGTGTACTGCGACATGGCCACATCCTCGTAATTCCTCGCCCCGCTCACTGTGGCCGTGTAGGTGGTGTCTGTGGCAAGAGGCTGATCCGGGGTGAAGACCAGACCCTGATCACCTGACTCCAAGGCTGCGTTGCCCGCCACAGGAGCGCCTTGTGGATTCGTGACGACGATGTCTCCGCTGACCATAGGTTGGCTGAACGTCACCTTGATCGGAGTATTGATTGCAACGTTCGTCTGCGAGTTAGCCGGCGACGTAGACACCACGGATGGAGGCGCGGGTGGCTCCGTAGGCCTCGGGCCATTCAGGAATTCTTCGATCTGTTCAGGCGTCAGCCCCTCCGGAAGAACCAGGTCCTCTGGAGCGGTTTCGGTATAACCATCTCCAGTAAGGGCAGCTGCGTCCATCTGCTCACGCGGAACCGCTGGGGGAGCTTGCACCGGGACGGCTGACGTCGCCGCTGCTAGGACGTCTGCGGTCGAGCTGTCTGGAGACATTCCCCAAATCGCGACGATCTCTTCTTGCGCGGGGGTGTAGTCGATGATGAGAGCGGGTGGGTGGCGGTAGCCCGGATACGGATCGCCGCCGCCGAACTGGCTGGAGTAGTACTGACGCCAGTTGATCGCGGCGCTCTCGCTGGCGGCCTTCAGCACCATCCCGTGATTGGGCTCGGTTTGGTCGATCCAGGCGCGGGTCATGCCGGTGACCTCGTAGAAGAGTTCCTCGTCCTTGGCGCACCAGCTGGCGGGGTCGGCGTCGTAGTTGTAGCCGGCCCGGTTCACCTCCTCGGCGGCCGTGCTCGAGGGCTGGTTGTACCAGTCCAGACTGTCGATCGTCCCGTCGAGGGTCCATTCGGAGGTGACGCGCGCGGCCCGGATACCCGTGCCCATGGTTTCCCCGCACAGCTGTCCATTGGGTCCGCCGGACTTGTAGTTCCACATCCGCAGGTCCGCGTCGTTGACGGTGGCACCCTGCAGTATCGGGTCGGTGGTGTTGAACTTCATGAACACGCGGGCGATGTCCGCGCTGGTCGAGGTGGTGCCCGCGCGAAGGTACCCGGCCGCGGCGTTGTTGTTGTAGGGGTCGTTCCTGCTGATCCAGGCGTCGTCGGGGGCGCCGCCGCCGAACCATATGGAGGACGCGGCGACGGTCACCGGGTAGGTCACCGCGGGGTCAGCCAGGAACTTCTCATCCGGGGAGAACACCAGCTCCGATGTCTTACCGGTGGTCTCGACCTGCGCTTTGATGGAGGAGGTTCTGCCCTGTTCGGGGGCGGCCTCCACCTTGGCGTCCGTAGCGGTCAGCACGATCGGCGCGGCCTTGGCCCCGCCCTTGGCGTCCTTGAGTTGCGGCAGCCCCTGCGGTGTCTTACCGAAGGTGGTGCCCTCGGGCAGGGTGAGCGGCAGCCGTACGGTCACCGCGCCGGTCGGCCGCTGCCGGAAGACCACCTGGGAGGTGAAGCCGTCAGCCTGGGCCAGCACCACCAGATCCGCGCCCGGCGCGACGGCGTCAGGGTAGGTAACCGCGTTGCCGGAAACCTTGGGTTCCGGCAACGCCCGGGTCACGCCCAGGCCGATCTCGCCGTGGTTCCCGGTCGTTGACACCAGGTGGTTGGCGCCGCGTCCGCCGAAGGTCAGCGGGGACTTGACCCGGGCAGCCTGCAGCTTGCCGTCGCGAGTCACGATGCGGGTGTCGATGGGTTCCCAGGCGCCGCTGGCCGAGTTCTTGAGCTGGACGGGTCGGGTGTGCAGCTCGGCTCGCATGTTCTTGCCATCAGGGTTCGCCCAGATCTTCATGGTCTCAGTGGAGCGGGAGGGAACCTCGACGGGTTTACCGGACTTGGCCGCCTCCTCCCAAGCAGCCTTGAGCGTCGGCTCCGTGATGGCGGCCGTCGATTTGGGTGTCGAGGTAGGGGATGGCGTAGGGCTCTGGGCGATGGTGGGTGTGCTCATGAGCGAGAGCGGCAGTGTCAGAGCCGCAATCAGGGCAGCGTGGCGGCGCGTCCGGCCGGATAAGCCGGACGCTAATCGGCGTGAGTTCACTCGCAGCCTTTCGAACAGATGTGCCATAACAGGCTTGATCGTGACATGGGGTGGCGGTAAAGTAAAGATCGTTTTCAGTATCGGGAAAGAGATGCTCCGTGATCACAGGTCGCATGGAGTCGCGCTTGCCGAATCACATCCGCCCAGCTCACGGCCTTGCGAAGCCTTGCCGTGGCCACGAGCCAGCAGCCTGACTCCCTGAAGTCAACGGCCGGATACATCCGTGCAGCCACGGTCGGCATCGTGACGCAGTGCATTGTCTACAGGCGTCTCCTGTGCCGACGTCATAGATGAGGTACTGCGTCGTCCCTCCTTCGAGGAAGATGACGCTCAATGGGCTAATTTCATCCTGAAATCGCAGGTCACGCCCCTTGTCTAACTGGGCGTGTTGCAGTCCCGGTACTACAAGTGGAAGAACCGCATCGGTGACGACGCGGCGACCGCCCGCTAACGCCAGCGGGCCGACCTGGACGCGCAGATCACTCCGGCGGCACAGCGCCAACGATGGCCTGCCGCCCATCACATTCGAACGTCACACGATCGACAAGAGGCACGCCTCATCGGCCTTGCTGAGGACCGCTGTGGCATAGAACCGTCTCCATGTTTCCAGGGGATTAACAGCGGCCGACTTCCTCGGGCACGCCGACCTCGGGTTCACCCTGCGGACCTACACGCACCTGATGCCCTTCAGCGAGGACCGCATGAGGCAGATCATCGAGGACGCGTGGGCAACGGGCCGAAGTGCCCTGGATGTGCCCTGAGAAGGACTTACGACGAGATCACCGCAGGTCAGAATCCCGATTGCTCAGAACATCAAGATGTGAGTGTTGACGACGAAGGTGGCCCCGGCGCTCTCGGGCTTGGTGGTGGCTTCCTTCGATTCCAGTCGGGGGCAGCGACGCTACGGCTTTCGCCCGACGACCGATGCGTGCAGGGCCGAGCGGGCGGCCAGTACGGCGGGGTGTCCTCCGGTGCCTCGCCGGTAGGCCAGACGGGTTCTCCGCCGGGTCGGCAGGGCGGTCAGCACGACGTCCGGCGGGGGTGCGAGCGCGCCGAGCTCTGGGATGAGCGCGACGCCCTGGCCTGCGGCGACGAGGGCGAGAACGGTGCCGAAGTCGTCGGCGTGGTGACGGACCCGGGGGGTGTACCCGGTCGCCTGGCAGGCGCGGACGGTCATCGTGTGGCAGAGCGTGCCGGGGGTGCCGGCGATCCAGGGCGCGTCGCGGCGGGCCTCCAGCGGCTCGCCGGTCAGGGCGGCCAGATAGACGGTCTCCTCCAGCAGCGGTTCGGTGTCCAGGGCCGGATCGGGTTCGGCGGGCACGTAGTCGTACTCCTGGAGCAGGGCGACGTCCAGGGTCTCGGCGCGCAGGGCGGCCGGGACGGTCGCCGGATCCAGTTCGGTCACCATCAGCTCCAGCCCCGGATGGTCTCGGCTCAGCGAGACGAGGGCCGGGGACAGGATCGTCCGGACGGCCGTCGGGAAGGCCCCGATGCGGAGCGTCCCGGTGAGCTCGACGCGGGAGGCGGCGAGATCGGCCGTGGCGCGTTCCAGCACCGCGAGGATCGTCTCGGTGTGCCGGACCAGGGTGAGCGCGGCGGGTGTCAGCGCGACGCGGCGGCCGGTCCGCTCAAGCAGGGGCACCCCGGCCTCGCGCTCCAGCGCGGCCAGCTGCTGGGAGACGGCCGAGGGTGTGTAGGCGAGGGCTTCGGCGACGGCGGCGATCGTCGTACGGTGGGCCAGTTCGCGGAGCAGTCGCAGCTTGCGCACATCGAGCATAAGACCAGCTTATGCTCAGCTGAAGAAACGTGAACTGGACCTGAAGTATCACCGGTCGCCAGGCTGGGACCCATGGTGCTCACCGGTCTTTTCGTCCCGCTCATCACACCGTTCACCGCCGACGGCGATCTCGCCGCCGAAGCGCTGGAGGGGCTGGCCCACTCGGTGCTCGACGACGGCGCGGCCGGGATCGTCGCGCTCGGCACGACCGCCGAGAGCGCGACCCTGACCCCCGAGGAGCGTCGTCGGGTCCTGGACGTCTGCGCCCGCGTCTGCGGGGAACGCGACGCCCACCTGATCGCCGGAGCCGGATCCAACTCCACGGCCGACTCGATCGAGGCACTCGCCACCCTCGGCTCCCAGGTCACCGCCGCCCTCACCGTCGTCCCCTACTACACCCGCCCGTCCGAGGCGGGGGTGCTCGCCCACTTCCGCCGTCTGGCCGCCACCAGCCCGGTGCCACTGATCATCTACAACATTCCCTACCGCACCGGCCGGATCCTCGGCACGGAAACCCTGCTCCGGCTCGCCGGGCTGCCGAATGTCATCGGCTTCAAGCACGCGGTCGGCGGCATCGACGACACCACGATCGCCCTGATGGGCACGCTCCCGCCCGGCGTCGCGGTCCTGGCGGGCGACGACCTCCACGCCGCTCCGCTGCTGGCACTGGGTGCCTCCGGGGCGATCCTCGCCTCCGCCCACCTGGAGACGGCATCCTTCGCCGCCCTCGTCGACACCTGGCGCGACGGCCCGATCGACAAGGCCCGTCTCCTCGGCCACCGCCTCGCCGCCCTGTCCTTCGCCCTGTTCGCCGAGCCCAATCCCGTCGTCGTCAAGGCGGTCCTCGCGGCCCAGGGCCGCATCCCCAGCCCGGCCGTCCGCCTGCCCCTGCTCCCCGCGAGCGACAGCGCGACCTCGGCGGCGCTGTATGCCCTCGAATCCCTCTCCTGACGCCCGTTCCCCTTCGAACCTGTTGACCTCAAGCAAACTCAAGGTTCTACCGTGATCCTCATGAGCACAACGGATATCGCCGACCAGGCACGCCAGGCCGATATGGAAGCGATCAAGCAGGTGGTCGCCACGGTCGAACACTCCCAGAACAATGAACTCCCCGACGAGTTCGTCGCTCTGTTCCGAGCCGACGCGATCTGGACGACGGGCGGCGGCAAACGCCTCTTCGGTCGTGAGGCGATCTCCACGTTCACCCACCAGGTGCTTCCCGGCGGGATGGGGGGTTCGACGGTCACGTTCGAGGTCGAGCATGTGCTGCTCATCCGTCCCGACGTCGCCGCCGTGAAGGTGCGTCAGGTCTACCGGAAGCCCGACGGGACGGAGGAGGTGGGCACGCCGCTGTTCGTGATGGCGAAGGAGGACGGGCGGTGGCGCCTGACCGCCTGCCAGAACACCAGCGTGCTCAGCGACGACTGACCGCGTTCGACGCCGCGGCATGCCTCCGGCGACGACCCGCGCACCACGCCGCCGGCACGTACACCCAAGACCCCGTCAGCTCACGCCGCCGGGGTCTTCTCATACCACCCCGCTCTTTCCCAGGTAGGCGCGCAGGTGCCGGGCGGTGAGGGAGTTCCCTCCGGAGACGAGGTCGGCGGGGGTGCCGGTGAAGACGATCCGGCCGCCGTCGTGTCCGGCTCCCGGGCCGAGGTCGATGATCCAGTCGGCGTGGGCCATCACGGCCTGGTGGTGCTCGATGACGACGACCGTGTTGCCGTTGTCGACGAGCCGGTCCATCAGGGCGAGCAGCTGGTCCACGTCCGCCAGGTGCAGGCCGGTGGTCGGCTCGTCCAGCACGTACGTCGTGGCCTTCTCCGCCATCCGGATGGCCAGCTTGAGCCGCTGCCGCTCGCCGCCGGACAGGGTGGTGAGCGGCTGGCCGAGGCCGAGGTAGCCCAGGCCCACGTCGGCGAGCCGGTCGAGGACGACTCGTGCCGCGCCGAAGTTCACCTTCGAGGCCGCGTCCGAGGAAGCCGTACCCGAACCCTTGCCCGGAGCGAAGAAGTCGCGGGCCTCGGCCACCGACATGCCCAGCACCTCGCTGATGTCCTTGCCGCGCAGCTTGTGGGTGAGCACCTCGGGGGTGAACCGCCTGCCCTCGCACTGCTCGCACACCGACGCGACCCCGGCCATCATGGCGAGGTCGCTGTAGACCAGGCCGATGCCCTTGCAGTTGGGGCAGGCCCCCTCGGAGTTCGCGCTGAACAGGGCCGCCCTGACGCCGTTGGCCTTGGCGAAGGCGGTGCGGATCGGGTCGAGCAGGCCGGTGTAGGTGGCCGGGTTGCTGCGGCGGGACCCGCGGATCGCGGTCTGGTCGACCACGGCGACACCCTCCCTGCGGGGGAGTGAGCCGTGGATCAGCGAGCTCTTGCCGGACCCGGCGACGCCGGTGACCACGGTCAGCACGCCAAGCGGGATGTCGACGCTCACGTCCTTGAGGTTGTGCAGGGTGGCGCCCGTGATCGACAGCTGCCCGCGCGGCGACCGTACCCGCTCGCGCAGCCGGGCCCGGTGGTCCAGGTGGCGGCCCGTCAGGGAGTCCGACTTGCGGAGCGCGGCGACGTCACCGGTGAAGCACACCCGGCCGCCGGACGAGCCCGCTCCCGGGCCCAGGTCCACCACGTGGTCGGCGATCTCGATCGTCTCCGGCTTGTGCTCGACGACCAGGACCGTGTTGCCCTTGTCGCGCAGGCGCAGCAGCAGGTTGTTCATCCGCTCGATGTCGTGCGGGTGCAGCCCCACGGTGGGCTCGTCGAAGACGTAGGTGACGTCGGTCAGGCTGGAGCCGAGGTGGCGGACCATCTTCACCCGCTGCGCCTCGCCCCCGGACAACGTGGACGACTCGCGGTCCAGGCTCAGGTAGCCCAGGCCGATCTCGACCAGCGACTCCAGCGTGTTGCGCAGGGTGGCGATCAGCGGTCCCACCGACGCGTCCTCGACGCCCCGGACGAACTCGGCCAGGTCGCTGATCTGCATGGCCGCGCAGTCGGCGATGTTGCGGCCGTCGATCTTCGAGGCGAGCGCGGCGGAGTTGAGCCGGCTGCCACCGCACGCGCGGCAGCTCGTGAACGTCACGGCCCGGTCCACGAACGCCCGGATGTGGGGCTGCATCGACTCCCGGTCCTTGGCGAGATAGAGCCGCCGTACCTTGACCAGGAGCCCCTCGTAGGTGGTGTTCATCGTGCCGATTTTGATTTTGGTGGAGGGTTTGTGCAGGAAGTCCTCCCACTGGGCCGGGGTGTAGTCCCTCAGCTTGACGTCGGGGTCGTAGAGCCCGGAGTTGGCCAGGCCCTGCCAGTACCACGAGTCCACGGTGAAGTTGGGGACGGTGATCGCGCCCTCGTTGAGCGAGCGGTCGACGTCGACGAGCTGGGAGACGTCGACGTCCGACACCCGGCCGAGCCCCTCGCACTCCGGGCACATGCCCTCGGCACTGTTGAAGCTGAACGCGGTCGAGGTGCCGACGTGGGGGGTGCCGATCCGGCTGAAGACGATCCGCAGCATCGTCTGCGCGTCGGTCGCCGTGCCGACCGTGGATCGGGAGTTGGCGCCCATCCGCTCCTGGTCGACGACGATCGCCGCGCTCAGGTTGCGCAGGGCGTCGACGTCGGGGCGGCCGAGGTCGGGCATGAACGACTGGATGAAGGCCGTGTAGGTCTCGTTGATCAGGCGCTGCGACTCCGCCGCGATGGTGCCGAAGACGAGGGAGGACTTCCCCGACCCGGAGACCCCGGTGAAGACGGTGAGCCGCCGCTTGGGAATGTCCAGCGAGATGTCGGCCAGGTTGTTCTCCCTGGCGCCGCGCACCTCGATCACGTCGTGGCTGTCCGCGGCGGCCCGGCCGTGTCGCGGGCCGCGATCGCCGGCCGGTGGGGCGGATGGGAACACGAACCTTCTCACTTGATATCCTTAGGCTGTAAAGAGTTGGCTCGGATAAGTTAGTTTATGCCGTAAGGAGTAGCAAGTTGGTCGTCTTCGCCGGACAGGGCGACGCGCGCCGTTCGATGGCGCTGCTGTGGCGTACCACCAGGTCGAAGGAGACGCGTCCCGGGCCCAAGCCCGGCCTGAGCGTGGACCTGATCGTGGACACGGCCGTCGCGATCGCCGACGAGGAGGGGATGGCCGCGCTCTCCATGCGCGCGGTGGGCGAGCGGCTCGGGCGCACGGCGATGGCCCTCTACACCTACGTCCCCAGCAAGAGCGAGCTGGTCGACCTGATGTACGACCGGGCGCTGGCCGAGTTGTCCGCCCGCCACGACCTGGAGGCGGGCTGGCGGGCGGCCGTGACCTCCTGGGCGGAGGAGACCTGGGAGTTCTACGTACGGCACCCGTGGGTGCTGCAGGTGTCGCAGGCGCGTCCGGTGCTGGGCCCCAACGAGTACGTCATGATCGAGGAGGCGATGCGGATCCTCCGCGAGACCGGCCTGGAGGCCGGGGTGCTGCGGCACGTCGCCGGGACGCTGTTCTGCTTCGTGCGCGGGGCGGCGCAGACGGTCGCGGAGTCGCGGCAGGCCCCGGCGGTGACCGGGGTGTCCGACGAGGAGTGGTGGTACGCCCGCTCGGCCCTGCTGGCGGAGGTCGCGCCCGATTTCTGCGAGCGGTTCCCGACGCTGACGTGGCTCGACGGCGAGGGCGCCTACCAGTCCCAGGACGAGACCGTGCCCTACCTGGAACAGGAGGGAAGGGACACCTTCACCGTCGGGCTCGCCGTCCTCCTGGACGGGATCGAGGCGACCGTGACCAGGGCCGGAGTCTGACTGAAGGCCCCCCGGACGAGCTCCGTCGCCGCGAGGCCTCACGGGCTCGTGTCGAGGCCGCTCAGGAAGGCGAGGGATTCCTCGGAGGGGCTGCCGGGGTCGGCCTGCAGGAGGAGGAGCTGCTGCCCGGGGGCCTGGCCGACGTCGTAGGTGGTGCCGGTCACGTCCAGCTCGCCCACCAGGGCGTGCCGGATCCCCTGGGGCGTGCAGGTCAGGTCGCCGGCGTCCTGGCGGGCCCAGAGCCTGCGGAACTCCGCGCTTTTCAGCGACAGTTCGCCGACGAGCTCGGTGAGATAGGGGTCCTCCAGGTCCGCGGCGGCCGCGACGTGCAGCCGTGCGACCCGCGCCCTGGCCAGCCGCTCCCAGTCGAGGTAGAAGGTCTGTGCCGCGGGGTCGAGGAAGATCATGCGCAGCAGGTTGTCGCGGTAGTCCAGGCCGTCGTACAGCACGGCGCCCGACTGGTTCGTCGCGAGCACGTCCAGGAAGCGCCCGCACACGAGCGCGGGGGTGGTCGGCCAGCTCCGGATCAGGGTGATCAGCCCCGGGCTGACCTTCTCCGGGGTGCCGCCGTGCCGGGCCGGACACCACTGCGCCAGGTCGTACAGGTGCCGGGAGGCGTCCGGCTCGAGGGCGAACGCCCGGACCAGCGCGTCAAGCACCCGTCCCGACGGGTGCCGCTCGCGCCCCTCTTCCAGCCGCGTGTAGAAGTCGGTGCTGACCCCGGCCAGCATCGCCACCTCCTCGCGGCGCAGCCCCGGTGCCCGCCGGAAGCCGGAGTACAGCAGCCCCACCTGGAGGGGAGAGGCAGCCTCACGCTGTTCGCGAAGAAACTCGCCTAACAGGCGGATCTTGTCCATATAATCACCATATGTCGGAAATCTGAGGTTAGAGGGGCCGGGTGACTGCCACCCATCCGGACGCCGCTCAGCATGACGCTCCCCCAGGGGGGAGGCGCTCGGTTTCGGCGTCGGAGCACCGCGTGGGGTGGCCGGAGGCGGGATCGCGTTCGCGCGCCTGCCGGCAGAGCACGGCGAGTGCGTCCGCGGAGGGGCTGCCGGGGGTGGCCTGGATGGTGACCAGTTGCTGGCCGGGTGCCTCGGTGACGGAGAACATGTCGTAGTCGACCGTCAGCTCCCCGACCAGGTCGTGGTGGAGGCGTATGACGTGGCTGATCTCGGTCTGCACGTCGTGCCGGGCCCACATGCGGCGGAAGTCGCCGCTGCGGCCGGACAGTTCGTCGACCAGCTCGGCCAGGCGGGGGTCGTCGAGGTCCCTGCCGACGGTGGCGCGCAGGTGGGCGACCGCGGCGTGCGCGATGGGCTCCCAGTCGGGGTAGAACCTCCGCGCGGCGGCGTCGAGGAAGATCGTGCCGAGGACGTTGTCGCCCGCCTTCAGCCCCGAGTGCAGCCCCCGTCCGTAGAAGGCCGTGGCCAGCGGGTTGACGGTCAGCACGTCCATGCATCGGCTCATCACGAAGGCCGGTGTCTGCCAGGTGCACATCAGCCGGATCAGGTGCGGGCTGACCCGCGCCGTGGCGGCGGCCGGCGCGCGTGGTCCCCGGTGGACCGGCATGTCCGTGCGCGCCAACGCGTACAGGTGCGCCGTGGCGTCCGGGCCGAGGCCGAACACCTCCGCCAGGGCGCCGATCACCTGGTCGGACGGGTGGCGTTCGCGTCCCTGTTCCAGGCGGATGTAGTAGTCGGTGCTGACCGCGGCCAGCGTCGCGACCTCCCCCCGTCGCAGGCCCGGCGTCCGGCGGCGTCCGGCGTCCGGCAGGCCGACCTGGGCGGGAGTGGTGACCGCGCGCCGGGCGCGAAGGAACTCGCCAAGCAGCCTCTCACTGGCCATTGGGGAAGCATACGTCTGATTTGTCCGATTTGCCTGGGTGTGCCACTGCCGGTCAGGCCGCCGGCGGGTAGGGGACGCCGGTCCGCCCGGCGCTGTGTCCCGCACCTCGACGCTCCGGCCGTCTTTCATGACGAACCGGTACGCTCCGCCGGTGCCCCGAAGTGGCCCGCGGCAAATAGGTCAGGCCGCCCGGCGGAAAGTGGCGGCTCCGAGGTGAGAGTCGCGATCGACCGGTCCGAAGTATCTTGACCAGCTAATCGGACAATTCTGACATACAGTGATTAAATGGACAACGGTCAACGCAACCTGCTCGGCGAGTTCCTTCGCGCCCGGCGCGAAGCCACCAGTCCAGCACAGGTGGGCTTCCTGCATGCTCCCTCCTCCCGCACCCCGGGGCTGCGGCGCGAGGAGGTCGCCATGCTCGCCGGAGTCAGCGACTCGTACTACATTCGGCTGGAGCAGGGACGCGAACGCAATCCCTCCGCCCAGGTGCTGGGCGCCCTGGCGGGAGTGCTGTGCCTGGAACCCGACGCCGCCGCCTACCTCTACTCGCTCGCCCACCCCGGGGTCCGCCCCCGGGCCGAGACCGGTGCCGTGGATCGGGTCAGTCCCAGCCTGCTGCGGCTCATGCACCTCTGCCCGAACACCCCCGCGATGGTGATCGGCCGGCGCCTGGACGTGCTGGCCGTCAATCCGATGATCGAGGCCCTGTACGAGGGCGTGACCCACTTCGACAACTGCCTGCGCATGATCTATCTCAATCCGCGAGCGGCCGATTTCTACCCCGACTGGGAGAAGGCCGCCCGCGCCAAGACGGCGCAGCTGCGCTCCGCCGTGGCGGCCGACCCCGACGACCCGTACCTGCACGGACTGGTGGAGGAGCTCACCGTCCACAGCGAGGAGTTCCGGCACATCTGGGCCCGCCACGAGGTACGGACGCGCGGCAACGAGGCCAAGGAGTTGCGCCACCCGAAGCTGGGCGACCTCACCCTTTCCTGGGAGGTGCTCTCCGTCAGCGGCACCGGCCAGAAATTCGTCGCCCTCACGGCCGAGCCGGGGAGCGACTCCGAACGGGCGCTGAGGGAACTGGCGAGCACGGTCGCCCGGCAGACCGCGACGGAGGCCGCGGGGTCTTCGGCTCGGCTGTAGACCCGGCCGCGACAGAACGTCCGGGCCCGCCCCGGACGGAACACCTCCGCGGACGCCGGGTTCCCCGCCGGATCCGGCGGCGGGTCTCCCGCGGTGGCGCCGGACGCCTAATCGAACCGCCGCCGGGCAGGGGTGTCTCATGAAAAGGTTCTTCAAGGTCGTGGTGGCACGCTGGCTGGCCCGTACGCCGATCGGTCTGGCGATCCTGGGGGTGGGCTGGTTCCTGGGACGGCGACGCAGGCAACAGGAGCAGAAGCAGACCGGGCGAGGTGGGCGGGGATACGTGACGAGGGGAAGCGGGCGCCCGCCCCGCTCCGGTCGACGGCGCTGAACCTCTGGCCCCCGCACGGCCGCCGGCGCTGAACCCCGGCCCCGTACGGCCGGCCGGCGTCCCGCTGCTCGCCCCGGCATCTGCCCGAATCCATCACGGCATCAGCGCTCGAACTTCGGTGACAAACGCTTGACCTTCGCTGTCACAGGACAAACGCGTCGAGGCTCTCTCCTGGGGCCGGATCGGTGATACGTCAGCGCCGCTTCAGCACGCCGACCAAGCTCGTGAGGCTGTTCTGGCCATGGCCTGCGGTGACGCCTTGGCGAAAGATCTTCAGGATGGCGGCTGGAAGTGAGCCGTCTACGCCGGATGCCTGTGTGGTGTGCAGCACGTGTTCCATGCTCGCCACGCCCATGGAGATTCGGTCGACGTCCCCCTCGTGGTTGCCCGCGGTGATGCGTGGCGCGTAGAACTCCAGGAAATAGCGGAGGTCCATGGTCTTCACCGCGTGCGGCAGGAAATCCTCCGCCGAGACGCCGTTGGCCTCCGCCACCGCCTGGCCGTGCAGATAACCTGCCAGCGCCGTCCAGAACATGTCGATGCCGATCTGGTAGTACAGCGCCGCCAATCCCTGGTCCTCGCCGAGGTATTCGATCCCGGTCAGCACCTCAAGGGCGGGCCTGTGCGCCTCGACGGCGTCCTTGGGGCCGCTGTAGTATGTCATGGCGTCCGGTGTGCCGATGCCTGGAGGCGGCACCTGCACGCCACCGGTGATCTGCACGGCTCCGCGCCCGGCCAGCCACGTGGCCGCCTGACGTGCCCTGTCCGGGGTGTCGGAGGTGAGGTTGGCCAGGGTACGTCCGTCCAGGGCGGTATGCGGGGCCTGCGCCAGGATGGCCTCCATCGCGTCGTAGTCGGTCAGGCTCAGCACCACCAGTTCGTTGGCGGTGAGCGCCGCCTCGACGGATTCCGCTCTCCTCGCGCCCCGCGCCACCAGTTTGTCCGCCTTGGCGGGCGTGCGGTTCCACACGGTCACCTCGTAGCCGTTGTCGAGGTAGGCGCCGGCCATGGCCTGCCCCATGGGGCCCAACCCGATCACTGTCACAGACGTCATCCACGCTCTCCTCATTGGTAGAAGGACACATGACTAGAACGAACGCTCTACCTAGTGCGATGGGAGCCATGCGGACCCGGCACGAGACCGGCACTCGGGAGCGGATCGTCCGGATGACCGGTCCGTCGGGTGCGGCCTTGACGGACGCTTCGTTCGGGCTCGGACCCGTCCGGCTCATGGCTGTCACGCCGGCTTTCTGAGCACCTCGGTGAGGGCCGAGATGCTGTGGTCACCGTGGCCTGCCTCAGCCGCTCGCCTCACCAGGTCATGGAGCGGGGCGAGCCAGGCCGTGTCGATGTTCGTCTCCTTGGCCAGGTCCTCGTCGTGGGCCACTCCGGCGAGGAAGAGGTTCACGGAGGAGGCGGCGTCGGCGTAGTCGCCGCCGTCGATCTCCTTGGCGTAGATCGGCAGCAGGGATTTGATCATGTCCAGCCACTTGCCGGCGAAGCGCACCATCGTGTTCACTTCCAGCCCGCGCGCCTGGACGGCGGCGGCGCCCTGGAAGAAGCCGACGAGTGCCGGCAGCAGCATGGCGCCCACCGCCATCTCGTACAGGGCGGCGAGGTCGGTCTCGTCGCCGAGATGGACGGTGTCGCCGCCCAGCACCTTCAGGGTCGTTTCGAACTCCTCGAAGACGATCTTGTCGCCGCTGTAGTACAGCAGGGTGTCCGGTGCCGTCACGGCCGAGGGCACGTTCTTGACCGCCCCGGCCAGGAACCGGGCGCCATGACCGATGGCCCAGGCGGCCGTCTCGCGGGCGCCGGCCGGGGAACCGCTGTTGAGGGTGACCAGGGCCCGCCCACGCAGCGACGCGACGGCCGGCCCCAGGGCCAGCCGGGTGTCATCGAAGGTGGTCAGGCAGGTGATGACCAGGGGACTTGCCGCCACCGCGTCCTCGATGGCCTCCGCATGATCGGCTCCCATGGCGATGAGGGGCGCGGCTTTGGCGGCGGTCCTGTTCCAGACGGTGGTCGGGTGTCCGGCCTTGACGAAGGCCTCGGCCAGTGCTGTGCCCATCGAGCCCAGTCCGATGACGGTCACCGGGGTCATGTTCTTTGCAGTCATATACATACTCCAGCCACAGAGATAAGGAGGTGAGCGCGCTGCCTTGAAGACCGGCGTGGTCTTGGCGCGGGCCTGGTTCATGCTGGCTGGAGCACCTGCATTCTCACAAGTACCTACATTTTTGCCAGGTACTGACATAAGTGTGAGTATGGGTCGATGAAGGAAACGAAAAAGCGGACGTTCACCTGCGGTTTCGACGCTGCCATCGCCGTCATGGGAGGCAAGTGGAAGGGGCTGATCCTGTTCGCGCTCCAGGATGGCCCCCTGCGCTTCGGGGAGTTGCGGCGTGCGGTCCCCGACATCAGCGAGCGGGTGCTGATCCTGCAGCTGCGGGAGATGGAGGCCACCGGGCTGCTGCATCGCGAGGTCTATCACCAGGTCCCGCCGAAGGTGGAGTACTCGCTCACCGAGTTCGGTCATTCCCTCAACATCGCGATGGCGCCGCTCGGAGAGTGGGGCGAGGAACACATCGAGCGCATCGAGGCCATCCCCTGGGACCAGGTCGGGTGAACCGGCGCGGATGTCGGCAAGCCTCATCACCGCCTGCCTGCACACCCCTGCCGCCGCCGTCGATATCGCCCCGCACCTGGCTCTATCGGCGGTCCGCACACCGTAGAACGTGAAGGCCCGTCCGCCGCGGACACGGACGGCGGAGGGCCAAAGGCGGACGGTGAAAGGCAGACGGCGGACGGCGGACGGCTTCATCTCGGCTCGCGCCCGGTGGGACGCGGGGTGCGAAAAGGGCGAGACGGCCCGGTCACCGACCGGGCCGTCTCGTCGTCCCCGTGTTCCCCGGGCTCCTCCGGACCTCCCAGGTATCCCGGAGCCGCCGGGGCCGGGGGCTCAGCTGAACATCGCCTCCATGGTCTCGTGCGACTGCTCCTTCTTGGCGTCGGACTCGCTGCCCCAGCAGGTGTTGAGGATGATCCGGGTGCGGTCCTCGGAGAGCGGGACCGTGCGGTGCAGCGTCGTGTCGGAGCGCAGGAAGTAGATGTCGCCGGTCTCGTGGGCGTAGGTGCTGATCTGCTGCTTGATGAGGTGGTCGTGGACCCGGGGGTCCTCCTTCACCCAGTTGGTGTGGGGGACGCACTGCAGCATGCCGCCGTACTCGCTGCTCGGTGCCTCCATGATCCAGATGAGGGTGAAGCTGAAGTCGCCCCAGTGCCAGCCGTGGGTGTCGCCCTGCTTCTCCTGGCGGATGATGACGTACTTCTCCTCGTCCCAGGGGCAGTTGACGACCGGCTCGTTGGCCAGCCGGCCGAGGAAGCCCTTGAGGGCGGTGGAGTCGTAGAGCTCCGGGATCAGGGAGCTGTCCTGGGCGATGGACTGCTGGCTGACCGTGCTCATCTTCCTCGGGGAGTTGCTGGTCTCCTTGAGGTTGATGTCGATCCGGCGGGCGTACAGGTCGAGCAGCCGGTTCACCTCGTCCGAGACGAGATTCTTGACCTCGCCGGAGACCACGTTCCGCAGCTTGACGTAGCCGTTCCTGCGGAAATCATGGGACAGTTTGCGAATTTCCCAGGGGTCCTGAAAGGTCTTTTCGAGATGCTCCTCGATCCGATCGTCGAGTGAGAGCTTCCGGTGGCCGGTCTCGTAGTTGGGAGTCGGCATGCGGTTTCTCCTCCGTGGTTATCGAGTCCGTGGTTATCGAGGTTTCCAGAACCGTAACACGCGAGTGGTGACCGCAAATGGCGCGCGTTGTTCGTCCCGTCCCCCTGTGTAACCATGAGCGGATTCCATCCGATCGGCTTCAGCAATTACTCAGACTACGCAGGGACGAGCGTCATGAACACCAAAGTCACATTCGTCGAGCTGTCTGCATTCGAGGCCATCCTGCCCCTCGCCTCCGGTTACATGCAGGCCTACGCGCAGCACGACCCGGAGGTGGGACCGCGATGTGAGTTCGAGATCTATTCCGCCCCCGTGTCCGCCGACCGGGAGGAAGTGATCGACGAACTCCTCGGCAGACGCAGCGACGTGTACGCCATCAGCTGTTACATCTGGAACATCGGATTCGTGCGCGCCGTGCTGGCCGCGCTGCACGAACGGCTGCCGCGGGCCCAGTTCATCCTCGGCGGCCCGCAGGTCATGCAGCACGCCCACGAGTACGTCTCCCCCGAGCAGGAGAACGTCGTCGTCTGCAACGGCGAGGGCGAGAAGACGATGGTGCAGTACCTGCGCCAGGTCCTCAGCGGCGCTCCCGACTTCGCCGACGTCCACGGGATCAGCTTCTGGCGCTCGGGGGAGCTCGTCACCACCGAGGCCGCCGAGCGGGTGCGCGACCTCATGGAGGTGCCCTCGCCCTTCACCTCCGGCGTCTTCGAGGAGGGCAAGTACACCACCGCGATCCTGGAGACCAACCGTGGATGCCCGTTCAGCTGCGGTTTCTGCTTCTGGGGAGCGGCGACCAACGACAAGGTGCACAAGTTCGAGGACCAGCGCGTCCGCGACGACATCACCTGGATCAGCAAGAACAACTTCGTGTCGATCTTCATCGCCGACGCCAACTGGGGCATGGCCCCGCGCGACGTGGAGCTCACCCGCCACCTGGTGGAGTGCAGCGAGGAGAACGGCTACCCGGTGATGGTCTCGATGGCCGCGGCCAAGAACAAGCCCGACCGCATGGCCGAGATCACCGAAATCCTCGTGCAGGGCGGCCTGCTGACCAGCCAGCCCATCTCCCTGCAGTCGATGAGCTCCAGGACCCTCGAGCTGGTCGACCGCTCGAACATCAAGCCCGCGACCTACACCGAGCTCCAGAGGACGCTCAGGGAGAAGCGCATCAGTTCCTACATCGAGCTGATCT
Source organism: Streptosporangium sp. NBC_01469 (assembly GCF_036227305.1). NCBI lineage: Bacteria > Bacillati > Actinomycetota > Actinomycetes > Streptosporangiales > Streptosporangiaceae > Streptosporangium > Streptosporangium sp. NBC_01469. The sequence goes on from NZ_CP109465.1 coordinate 6,274,221, forward strand.
GGCCGCTTCCCGGGGAAACCCTGGACTCGTACAAGGAAGGGGTCGCGGAATTGTGCCGGCTGCGGGCCGACACGCTGATCGTCTATCCGCAGCTTCTTCTTCACAACACCTCGATCTACGCCAAGCGCGACCTTCTCGGAGTGCAGGTCGAACGCGTTCCCAGTGATGTCACGGAAGCCGATGTCGTGGTCGGCACCAACTGGGTCAGCCGCGAGGAGTGCGAGCGCGGCACATGGTTCTACTACGCGGTCCACTCGCTCTACAACCTGCGCGGCCTGTATTACCTCGCCAATTACCTGGACAGGTCCGGAACCAGGAGGTTCGAGGACTTCTTCACCGATGCCGCGACGTATTTCGAGAGCCGTACGGATACCGAGGTCGCGACTTTCTTTCGCGATTCGGTGGAGAAACTCTGGAACTACGACTTTCACAATTTCGGGATGGTCGCGCACATCGTCCTGCATTCGCACCGCGAGGAGTTCGACGGGCTGCTCGTCGACTTCGCCCGCGGCCGGTCCTGGTGGGAGGACCCCCGGGCGCGGGCCGCGTTCGAGCTCGACCTGCTGGCCCGGCCCTACATCTACCTGGCCAAGCCGAAGCCGCCCCGCTACGACTTCACCGAGCTGGGCGTCGAGTCGCGCGCCGGGGCGCGCGGGAAGACGACCTCGGTCGTGGACATGCCCGCAGACCTGGCCGCCCTCCTCATCGACCTCGACGTGACCGGCCTGGAGGCCGGTCAGGAGCACCTGACCCGCCTGGAGCTCGACCACCCGCGCGGGCGCAAGCTGCCGTTCATGCCGGAGCGCAGCCTGGAGCACAACGCCTCCTACTGCCAGGGCATGGTGCTGCGGCTGCGGGAGTATCTCCCCACCTGGCGGCCGGAGTCCGAGACCGCCGCGCTGCCCGGCCGGCGCTGAGCCGCCCGCCGGGCCACCCGCGAGGCACCGGCGGCCGCGCGTGACGAGGGCCCGTGAGGATGATCCTCACGGGCCCTCGTCACGCCGGGCATCCCGCCCGGCGGGATGCCCGGCCGCCTGAGCCCCCGCTCAGGCGCCTGCTCCGGTCCGCCCGGACCTTCGCCCAGGCCTCCCTCAGACCTTCGCCCCGGCCTTGGCCTCCGCCTTGGCGAGGGCGCCGTCCACCGCCTCGGCGAAGTCGGCGAGCACCGGGTTCTCGAACAGCACCCGGATCGGCACGTTCACCGCGAACCTCTCCCGCACGCGGGTGATCACCTGCGCGGCCACCAGGGAGTGACCGCCGATCTCCAGGAAGTCGTCCTCACGGGCGATCCGCCTGAGCTTCAGCACCTCGGCCCAGATCGCGGCGATCGTCTGCTCCGTCGGGGTCTGCGGCGCGTCGAAGTCGTCGTCACCGCCGTCCCCGCCGCCGTCCAGGCCGGGCTCGGGCAGCGCCTGGCGGTCCACCTTGCCCGAGGAGGTCAGCGGCATCGCGTCCAGCGTCACGTACGAGGAGGGCAGCATGTACGCGGGCAGCGAGCCCTGCAGGAACCGGTGCAGCTCGCCGGTGAGGCCGCTGCGGTCGGCGATGATCCTGGAGGCGTCGTCGAGCACGACGTAGGCGACGAGCCGGTCGTCGCGCACGCTGACCACCGCCTCGCGCACCCCCGGATAGCGGGTGATCGCGGACTCGATCTCGGCCGGCTCCACCCGGAAACCACGGATCTTCACCTGGTGGTCCACCCGGCCCACGTACTGCAGCCGGCCGTCGGGCAGGTAACGGGCCAGGTCGCCGGTCCGGTAAAGCCGCGCGCCGGGAGGACCGTACGGGTCGGGCATGAACGACCGCGCGGTCAGGGCGGGCTTGCCCCGGTAGCCGTGGGCCAGGCCGGTGCCGCCGACGTACAGCTCGCCGGGCACGCCCGCGGGGAGCGGGTTGAGCCAGCGGTCCATCACGTAGGTCCTGAAGTTGGCCAGCGGCCGGCCGATCGGCGGCGCGTACGCGGCGGCGGGGTCACAGGTCCCCATCGTGGCGCACACGGTCGTCTCCGTCGGCCCGTAGGCGTTGACGAAGGTACGGCCGGGACCCCAGGTCCGCACCAGCCCGGTCGGGCACTGCTCGCCCGCGACGACCATGAGCCTGACCGTGCCCAGCTCGTCACCCCTGAGCGTGCTGAGGAACGTCGGCGGGAACGTGGCCGCGGTCACCCCCTGGTCGCTGATGGCCTTCGCCGTCTCCTGCGGGGTCATCGCCGACGGGTCCAGCACGCACAGCGCCGACCCGTTCAGCAGCGCCATCGTGATCTCCCAGATCGACGCGTCGAAGCTGAGCGAGGCGAACAGCGCCACCCGGTCGTCGGGCGTCAGGGAGAACTCCCGCGACAGGGCCGAGGCGAGGTTGCCGACGCCGCGGTGCGGCACCTCCACGCCCTTGGGCCGCCCGGTCGAGCCCGAGGTGTAGATGAGGTAGGCGGGGGCGTCGGGCGCGGGAGTCACGCCGGGGCTCGTGCCCGGCTCCTCCGCCTCGATCGTGCGCCACTCGGCGTCCAGCTCGACCGTGCGCACCCGGTCGTCACGCACCCGGCCGGAGTGCTCGGCCCCGGTGAGAACGAGCCGGGTCCCGCTGTCGTCGAGGATGTAGCCCAGCCGGTCGGGCGGCAGCGCCGGATCCAGCGGCAGGTAGACGCCGCCGGACTTGACGATGCCGAGGAAGGCGACGAGCGCCTCGGCCGAGCGGCCGGTCATCGAGCCGACGACGTGGCCGGGTCGGACCCCGTCGTGGATCAGCCGGTGGGCCACCCGGTTGGCGCGCTCGTCCAGCTCCCCGTAGGTCAGCCGCCGCTCACCGGCGAGTACCGCGAGCGCGTCAGGCGCGGCGGCGGCGCGCGCCTCGAACAGGGCGCCGACGCCGGCCTCCTCGTCGAAGGGGGTCTCGGTGCGGTTCCACTCCTCGACCACCAGCCGCAGCTGCTCCGCGTCCAGCAGGGAGAGCGACGAGACGGGCCGCCCGGGGTCGCGCACGGCGTCGGACAGCAGGGTGACGTACTGCTCGGCCCTGGTCTGGGCGCCCGGCGCGTCGAACAGGTCGAGCCCGTAGCGCATCTCCCCGTCGAGCGAGCCCGGCACCAGGACCAGCGCCAGGTCCGAGGCGAGCGGGAAACGGTCCGCCACCAGCTCGGAGGTCCGTACGCCGGGCAGCCGCAGCGCGCTCCAGGCCGGGATCACCTGGTCGAACTCCGCCTGGTAGAGCGGCTGCACGCCGCTGGAGGCGTCCAGCTCCAGCTCCTCGGCCAGCCGGTGCGCCGGGTAGGAGCCGTGCGCGGCCGCCTCGGCCAGCGCGTCGCGCACCCGGGTGACGACGGCGGCGAACGACGGGTCGCCCTCGCAGCCGACCCGGATCGGGAACGCGGGGGCGCGCCCCCCTCCCGGCACGGGTACGCCGACCACCACCTCGTCCTGGCCCGACCAGCGGCACAGCGCGATCGCCCACGCGGCCAGCGTGACGGCCCGGGTGTCGGTACCGGTCTCCGGGGCCGCCTCGGCCTGGCCCGACCAGCGGGACAGCGCCATCGTCCGGGCCGCCCGGGTGACGGTCCCGGCACCGGCCTCGCGTGCCACGGTCTCGACCAGCGCGGCCGTCTCCGGCGGCACGGTGAAGGTCACCCGGGCACCCGCGAAGCCGGGTACGGCGGGCCGGCCCCGGTCGGCGGGCAGGTCCAGGGCGGGCGGCGTGCCGTCGAGCCGGTCACGCCAGTAGGCGAGGTCGGCGGCCTCCCCTCCGGTGCCGGTATCGGTGTCGGTGGCACCGGCGGTGACGGTGGCATCGGTGGCACCGGCGGTGTCGGTGTCAGCGTCGGGAGAGTGCGCCGCGGCCGGGGATCCGCGGCCGTTCGTGGAGGCGCCGGGGGCGGGCCCGTTGGAGGACACGTGGCCGCCCGGGGAGCCGTTCGGGGAGCGGTGTCCGTTGGGGGAACCGGTCGGAGAGATCGAGAGTGTGGCGCCCGGCGAGCCCGACGCGTCCTCGTACGCCCGGGAGATCTCCTCCGCGAGGCCCGCCAGGACGCGCTCGTCGGCCACGAGCCGGTGCGCCGTCACGACGAGCGCGTGGTCGTCGTCGGCCATCCGGGCCAGGGCGATCCGGACCGGCGGGCCGGTCTCGAGGTCGAGGCCCCGGTTGGCCTGCTCGGAGACGAGCCGGGCCAGCGCCTCCTCGCGGCGGCTCGCGTCGTGCCTGCTCAGTTCCACCGGCGGGGGAACGGCGACGGGCCGCGGCTCCGCCTCGGAGCCGCGGGGCAACGCCGGCCGCAGGTCCTCGCGCGCCTCCAGCACGTGTTCCAGCGCGGCGGTCAGGGCCTTCTCGTCCACGGGCCCGCGCAACCGCGCCGCGAGCGTGATCTGGTCGGTGTGGTCCCCGGCGGTCTTTGCCCGGTAGGACCTCCACCCGCTCTCCTGGATCGGCGACAGCGGAGTCTTACTGTCCGGCATGGGGTGCTCCAATCAGTGCCCGGCGTGGTCGAGTTCTAGGTGGACGGGGACGCGGTCGACGCCCCACATGAGGTTCGAGCGCAGCCGCTTGACCGGCCCGGTGAGCTCCATGCGGGCCACCCGGCCGGTCAGCTCCTCCAGCAGGACGCGCAGCTCGAACCTGGCCAGCGCCGCGCCGATGCACAGGTGCTTGCCGAGGCCGAACGTGAGGTGCCTGTTGGGGGTGCGCCCGACGTCGAAGCGGCGCGCGTCGGGGAAGGCGTCCTCGTCGCGGTTGACGGCCGGGTGCCACACGCTGACCCGCTCACCGGCCCGGATGGTCTGATCTCCGATCTTCGTGTCGCGCAGCGCGGTGCGCATGACGTTGAGGCTGGGGGCGGTCCAGCGCAGCACCTCCTCCACGGCGGTCGGGATGAGCGAGGGGTCCTCGCGCAGCCGCCTCCACTCGCCGGGGTTCTCCACCAGGGCGATGACGGCCCCCGCCGAGGCGTGCCGGGTCGTCTCGTTGCCGCCGGTGATGAGGCCGTTGACGTTGAGCAGGATCTCCTCGTCGGTGAGGGGCGTCCCGTCGATCCGGCCGCGGATCAGCACGCTGATCACGTCGTCGCCGAGGTTGTCGCGCCGCTCGGCCAGCAGGTCGGCGTAGTAGGCGAAGATGTTGGCGTTCGCCTCGGCCTTCTCGGCGTCGGAGATGACGTCGTCGGAGGTGGCGGAGCCGAACGCGGTGCGCGTCCACTGGATCATCAGGTCCCAGTCGGCGCGGGGCACGCCCAGCAGCTCGCAGATGACCGACAGCGGGAGCCTGCCCGCCACCGTGTCGACGAAGTCGAAGGAGTCCTTCTGGGCGTTCTCCTCCAGCATCCCGCCCACCGTCTCGCGCATCGCGCCCTCCAGACGGCGTACCACCCGGGGGGTGAGCGCGGGGTTCATCACGTCGCGCAGCCGGCTGTGGCGGCCGTCGGTGACGATGAGCATCTTGCCCGCGGCGGCGCGGGCGGCGGACTCGGTCTGCCCGACCTGCATGCCCCGCTCGGAGGTGAAATTCGTCTTGTCGAGATAGACGGCGACGCCGTCCGCGTATTTGGTGAAAGCCCAGAAGCTCGGCCCGTCCGACCTCTTGTTCCAGAACATCGGCCGGTGCTCCTGCAGGTAATGCAGGACGCCGAGGCCGGAGTCGGGGGCCGTGTAGATATCCGGATCCGCCAGATCCAGATCGTTCAGATTCACGGTCGTGTCCACTGTCATGGGGAATTCCTCCGTGCATACACGTCGAAGATGTCCGTGTCCTTCAGCAGGGGATCCTGGCCGATGTCGACCTGGAATCCACGACCGGTGAGATCGTCGCGTACGGACGCGAGCCTGCCGTCGATGTCGTGGACCTGCATGACGATTTGGTCGACCGCCTCCCAGTCGCCGGGAGCGATTCCGTCCAGTACATCGCATTCGGCTTTCTCGACGTTGATTTTCAACAGTCCTATGCGGTCCACGCCCTCGGTGGCCATCACCTCGGAGATCGTCCGAACCTGGCACTCCTGCTTCTCCGTGACGTGCCTGCCCTCGGCCATGTCGGTCACGTCCTCGGGGGCGAAACCACTGTTGGCCAGGAACGTCCTGGTCACCTCGGCGTCGTGGTCGACGTCGGTGTACATCCCCGACATCGCGGTGGTCTCCGGGTAGACGGTGAGAACCGCCGTTCCCGGGGTACGGGAGAGCGCGCAGTCGAACGCCTTGGCGTTCAGGCCGTGGGCGGACAGATTCGCGCACAACGCGTCGTAAAGCGGCCTGGCGGGCTCGAAGGCGAGAATACGCGTGCCCGGACATTCCCAATGAAACGCCAGGGCGGCGATTCCGATGTTAGCCCCCACGTCGAACACCGTCATTCCCGGCTCAAGGCGCACGTCATGCCTGAAGTAGCTTCTGTCGCCCACGATACTGCGATACTGCAGGCTGGTCTCGGCGGGATTGAGCTGGAATACCACATGACCGTCGGGGAGTGTCATCTGGCGTACTCGCTGATTGTTTTCCAGTGTGCCTCTCCGGTGATTTCGCATATCATCACCCTTAACAAAAACCTTATTACAGTCAACCAGAGGTGAAACCCGACAAGGACGGAATGATCTTATGGACACTCAGAGAACGGAAGTCAGGGCGCCGGGGGAAAAGCCGCCCTCTCTCTGGCGAAACCCCGACTTCAACCGGCTCTGGGCCGGTCAGTCGATCTCGGTCCTCGGCTCCGAGCTGACCACCCTGGCACTCCCGCTGACCGCGATCCTCATGCTGCAGGCCAGCTCCTTCGAGGTCGGCCTGCTCAACACCATGCGCACGATCGCCGCCCTCCTGCTGACGCTGATCGCCGGTGTGCTCATCGACCGCTACCGCCGCAGGCCGCTGATGGTCGGCTCCGACATCGGGCGTGCCGTGGTCGTGGCCCTGATTCCCATCGCGGCCTTCGTCGGTTTCATGGACATGTGGGTGCTCTACGTGGTCGCGGTCGTGGTCGGCGGCCTCTCGGTGGTCTTCGAGATCGCCTACGCCGCCTACATGCCGACCCTGCTGAGCGAGGAGCAGCTGGTCGACGGCAACAGCCGGATGGCGGCGACCGAGTCGGTGGGCGCCATCGCGGGCTCCAGCGCCGGAGGCGTGCTCATCGACCTGTTCCGGCCGGCGTACGTGATGATGGGAGACGCGATCTCCTTCCTCGTCTCCGCCTTCGCCCTGTCGCGCATCCGCCACGTCGAGCCGCCCGTCGAGCGCCAGAGCAGCCAGGGCCGGGGCGCCGTCGCGGCGATGATCCACGACATCAAGCACGGCCTGAAGGTCACCTACCGCAACGACTACGCCCGGCCGTTGATCATCAACTCCGCCGGGGCGAACTTCGGGTCGATGATGATCCTGACCCTGTTCATCCTGTACGCGGCCAGGGAGCTCGGTATGTCGGGCACCTGGATCGGCTTCATCTACGCCGTCGGCAGCATCGGCGGCGTCGTCGGCGCCGTCTTCGCGAGCAAGCTGTTCGAGAGGTTCGGCTACGGGCGCGGCATCATGACCGCCCTGATCGCCTTCCGGGTGCTGTGCTTCACACCGTTCGTGGCCGGTCCGCAGTGGTTGCAGATCACCCTGTTCTCGGTGATCTGGTTCGTCACGGTGTTCGGCGTGGTGGCCGGGAACATCGGCCAGCTCACGCTCTTCCAGTACGTGATCCCCAACCACCTGCGGGGCAGGGTCATCGGCGCGAGCCGCGCGGTCTACCTCGGCATCCTGCCGCTGGCCGCGATGCTGGCCGGGGTGCTGGGCGAGCTGATCGGTATCAAGCCCGCCATCTACGCCGGTGCCGCGTTCCTGCTGCCCTGGATCATCCTGCTGTTCCTGTCGCCGGTGCCGAACCTGCGCAGGCTCGAGGACGCCGAGCTCCTGCAGGACATCCAGGAGCCCGCCGAGCCCGCCGAGGCCGACGGACCCGGCGGGCGCAAGGACGGCAAGGACACCTGAGGTCAACCGTTCGATCCGTTCAGCCCGGGACGCGCGCGGACATGCTCCGCGAGATCTCGTCCAGCAGGGCGGCGGGCGCCTGGAGGTAGCTCCAGTGCCCGCCGTCCAGCACGGTGTAGCGGGCCTCGCCGTAGGCCTCCCAGCCGGCCATCTGCTCCGGGGGGATCTGTGTGTCGCTCGACCAGCCGATCGCGGTGATCGGGCAGGGCAGCTCCACCGGGTCGGTCCTGTCGAAGCGGCTGTAGGCGGCCACGTCGGCGCGCATGACGTCCGCGGCCATCTCCACCAGCTCGGGCAGCGGCTCCGCGCCGCGCGCCCGCATGAGGTCCGACACCAGCGCGCCCACCTGTTCCTCGTCGAGCCTGAGGATGCTCGGCCACGACGCCCGGTGCGGCGGGACCATCGAGGAGGCGAACAGGTGGCCGGGCAGCGGGCCGCCGCGCTCCATGAGCAGCAGCGTCGCCTCGTAGCCGATGAAGACCGTGCCGCAGTGGCTGATGAAGCCGAACGGCCGGTCCAGGTAGGGCTCCAGACCTTCCAGCATCTCGGCGGCGACGGCCGCGTAGCTCTCGAACAACGGCTCGCGCAGCCGGTTCTCCCTGCCGGGCAGCTGTACGGGGCACAGCTCGATCCCGTCCACCTCGGCCGGCCACCCGTGGTACATCGACGCCCCCGACCCCGGGTACGGCAGGCACCACAGCCTCGCCCTCGCCTCGGGGTCGGGGGTGCGCAGCAGCCACGTGGGGCGGCTCCTTCTCCGCTTCCTCTCGGTCATCTCGCCTTTCCTTCCGCCTTGATGTTCCGGATGAGGGTCTCGGGTGTCGGCGCCCGCAGGAAGTCGCGCAGCCGGATCCGCACGCCGTAGCGGGTCCCGATCCGGTCGACGAGACGGGTGGCCGACAGGGAGTCGCCGCCGGAGCGGATGAAGTGGTCGCCCAGCGCGCCGCGCGCCCCGAGCTCCTGCTCCCACAGCTCCAGCACCCCCGCGGTCACCGGGTCGGCGCCCTCCTCACGCTCGCCGTCTTTCTGGGGAGCGGCCTCCGGGGCGTCGGTCCCCCGCACGTCGGTCCCCCGCACGTCGGTCCTCTGCGCGTCGGCCCTCCGCACGTCAGTCCTCTGCGCGTCGGCTCCTGCCGCGTCGCTTCCCGGAACGTCGTTTCCCGGGAGCCCGTTTCCCGGGAGCCCGTTTCCCGGGTGGCCGGTTTTCGGGGGGGCGCCCCACGAGGGCGCGGGCAGCGCGCGGCGGTCCACCTTGTTGCTGGAGTTCAGCGGCAGCCGCTCCATCGCGGTCCAGGCGGCCGGCACCATCGGAGCGGGCAGCCGTGCCGCGACGAAGGCGCGCAGTTCCCCGGCCCAGGCACCACGCGCGGCGCCGTCCGTGGCGCCGCCCAAGACACCGTTCGTGGCGCTGTCCGTGGCGCTGTCCGAGGTACCGCCCAAGACACCGTCCGTGGCGCTGCCCGTGGTGCTGTCCGTGGTGCTGTCCGGGATGCCGTTCACAGCGTCGTCCGTGGCGCCGTTCGCGGGGTCGTTCACGGTGCTGTTGTCCGTGGCGTCGTCCGCGCTGCCTGCGCTGCCTGCGTGGACGACGTAGGCGCACAGTCTCAGGTCGCCGCCGGGACCGGGCGCGCCCGTCACGACGCACTCGCGCACCGAGGGGTGTTCGAGCAGTACGGTCTCCACCTCCGCGGGCTCCACCCGGTGGCCACGGATCTTGACCTGCTGGTCGACGCGGCCGTGGTGCTCCAGGCGCCCGTCCGGCCGCTCCCGTACGAGATCGCCGGTCCGGTAGACGCGGCCGCCCCCGCCCGAGGGGTCGGGCAGGAAGCGTTCCGCGGTGCGGGCCGGCTCGCCCAGATAGCCCCGGGCCAGCTCGGGCCCGGACACGAACAGCTCGCCGACCTCGCCCGCCGCGACCGGCTCCAGGCCGGAGGTCAGCACGGGGACGCCGACGCCGGGCCAGGCGCGCCCGATGGGGGGCCGGGCGCGCCTGGCGGTCTCGTCGGCGGTGGCCGAGGTGCAGCGGTCCTCCAGCGGGACCAGGCAGCTCGTCACGCCGTTGGCCTCGGCGGAGCCGTACTCCACCGCGACCTCGAACGGCAGACCGGGCGAGGGCCACACGCGCACCGCGTCGCTGCCGACCGTCATGAGCCGCAGCGCCGTCTCCCCGGGCCACGGCAGGCCGTAGAGCAGCTCGGCGAGCGGCATGTTCACGTACGAGCGGGTGATCCCGGAGGCGACCATCCAGTCGCGCAGCTCCGGCGGCGAGCCCGCGGTCGCCGCGTCGGCGACGTGCACGCTCGCGCCGGAGCAGAGGTACGGCCACAGCTCCACCACCGAGACCGACGAGGCCGGGGGAGCCAGCCAGCTGGAGCGGTCGGCGGGGGTGACGCGGTACGCCTCGGCATGGGTGGCGACCCGGTGGGCGATCGCCCGGTGGGTCACCCCGACGAGCTTGGGCCGCCCCGTCGACCCGGAGGTGTGCACCGCGTACGCGAGCTGGTCCTCGTGCACGGGGACACCGGGGCTCTCGGAGGAGGGTTCGGCGTCGAGGGGACCGTCGATCACCACGGGAGCGCCGTCGAGGATCGCGGCGACGCGGTCCTCGGGCCAGCCGGGGTCGAGCAGCACCGCCGCGCCGCCCGCCTTGCAGACGGCGAGCAGCGCGACGAGCAGGTCGGGGGAGCGGTCCAGCCGCAGGGGGACGAGGGTCTCGGGGCCGACGCCGCGTCGCAGGAGCGACCGGGCGAGGCCGTTGGCACGGGCGTCGAGGTCTCGATACGTGAACAGGACGGCCCCGGAAACCAGGGCCGTCCTGTCCGGCGCCTCGGACGCCTTCTTCTCGAACAACGTGTGGACGGCGCCCACCTGTCCTCCGTTCCTCACCCGGCCTTGGCGTCGGAAATCCCGCGAGCGGGAATCTGGCCGGTGGCGACCTGGTTGAGGACGAGCCTCGCCCACTCCTCCACGCTGCGGTTCATCCGGCGGGCCGCGTCACGCCACGACTGCTCCTGGTCGACCGGTACGTCGATGTGGATGACGGCCTTCTCCTCGGCGGCCTCCGCGGCCCGGCCCGAGGCGGACAGGGCGGCGGTGCGGTGTGCCTTGATCTGGCTGCGCAGACGGTTTCTGGACCAGCTGAAGCGTTCGGCGCGGTCGAGCCAGAGCATCTGCTCGTGCTCGGGAAGCGCGGCCACTTCCGCGTGGTGCTGAAGGCTGAGCTTGTCTCGCCGGCGGGATACCGGGAATCGCCGGGCGACCCAGGCGTAATTGCGCAGGGTTTGGATATCGAGGGAGCTCTCCTCGACCGCTCTCTTGTAACGGTCGGTGTATTCGGTTTCGCCGTAGACCAGCCAGTCGCCGAGCCACCAGGCGGAGGAGTCGGCGATGAGGGAGATCTGGTGGCCGATGCGCCGCCAGGTGTCGAAGGGGAGGCTCGACGGGAGCTGGAGCCCGGTTCGCCGTGGCTTGGCGGACGCGTCCAGGGCCAGCTTGGAGCCCTGGGAAGGGGTACGGCGCGGAGCCGGGACCGGGGGCCTCTCATCACAGGATGGCGGGGCTTGGCGGTTCGCCTCTCGGTTGGGGGAGAGCACCTGCATGCGACTGTTCCTCCGAATTTCTGTGCACTTGGAGTGAGTCAGGACGATCCCTTACCCGCCGTTTCGGAAAGCGCACTTTCGATCATGAGTAATTTTCAGACGGTCTTCCTGAGGTACAACGGAAAGACGGAATCAAGCCGTTGACCAGCTGAGTCTTTAATCAGCTTGGCAATTTTTTTTGCTCTGTGATATACGCGCCGGTTCGGAATTCAACCTCTCGGAAATGGAATTGATCATGACATATTCATGGTTTCGGTCGGCGAATACCAGCACGCTGCGTCGTTCCCTGATCGCGTACGGTCTCGCGGTCGTGCTGCCCTCCGTGCTGGCGCTGCTGATGCTGGGGCTCGACCCGGGAACGGCCACCGGTCCCGTCCCCGTGCCCTCGGTGGAGCCGGGGCGGGAGGAGGAGGTTCCGGCCACGCCCCTGCTGCTGTTGTCCGTCACCGTGGTCGTCGCGCTGGCCCATCTCGGCGGGGCCGTCTTCCGCGGGCTGGGCCAGCCCCGGGTGATCGGGGAGATGGCCGCGGGCATCGTGCTCGGTCCCTCCCTGCTCGGCGCCGTGTGGCCCGAGGCCTATCGCGCGCTGTTCCCCGGTGCCGTCATGCCGTACCTGAACCTGCTGGCCCAGTTCGGGCTGGCCTTCTTCATGTTCCTGGTCGGGCTGGAGCTCCGCGGCGACCTGCTGCGCGGGCGGGGCCGCGTCGCGGTGCTCTGCGGACAGGCGAGCGTGGCGATCCCGTTCTCGCTCGGGGTCGCGCTGGCCCTGCTGATCTACACGCCGCTGGCGACCGCGCCCGTCGAGTTCCCGGTCTTCGCCCTGTTCATCGGCGCCGCGCTGAGCGTCACCGCGTTTCCCGTACTGGCCAGGATCCTGCTGGAACGGGGGCTCTTCCACACCCCGACCGGGGCGCTGACCGTCACCTGCGCCGCCATCGCCGACGTGACCGCGTGGCTGCTGCTGGCCGTGGCGATCACCATGGCCAAGGGCTCCTCACCCGCCGAGGCGCTGCGCACGCTCGGTCTGACCGTCGCCTTCGCCGCCGTCATGGTCGGGGTGGTACGGCCACTGCTGACCCGGCTGCTGCGCCGGGGGCTCTCCCAGGAGGCGACGCTGCCCATCGTCATCGTGGGCCTGCTCGTCTCCGGGCTGCTGACCGAGCTGATCGGCATCCACCTGATCTTCGGCGCGTTCCTGTTCGGCGCCCTGTTCCCGCGCGACGGCGACGTACGGCTGCGGCGGGTCCGCGAGCGCACCCAGGACTTCACCACCTCCTTCCTGCTGCCGCCCTTCTTCGCCTTCGTCGGGCTCAACACCCAGATCGGGCTGCTCAGCCAGGACCTGACCATGTGGAGCTGGTGCCTGCTGATCCTCGTCGTCGCCGTGGTGGGCAAGGTCGGCGGCGTGCTGGTCATCGCCAGGCCGATGGGCGTGCCGGGGCGGGAGGCCATGCGGCTCGGGGTGCTGATGAACTGCCGGGGGGTGACCGAGCTGGTGATCCTGAGCATCGGCCTCAGCCTCGGCATCATCACCCAGGTGCTGTTCACGATGCTGGTGATCGTCGCGCTGGTCTCCACGGCCGCGACCGCGCCCCTGCTCGGGCTGCTGGACCGGTGGGACGCGCGGCGCGACGGGGAGGTCCGGGACGGGAGGCCCGGGGAGCCCGAGGGGGCGGGGGCGGTGCGCCGATCCGCCTGAGGGCGGGGTCAGGAGGCGCGGGGCAGTGCCTGGGGCTCCGTGCCCAGCTCGCGCAGCTTGGCGCGGACCTCGGCGGGGCTCTCCCCGGCGACGGTGAGCCGGGACGTGGCGAACACCTCGCCGTCGGCGTCGGTGATCGGGTCGCCGCTGTAGGGGACCTCGCCGCTGAAGCGGGCGGCGCAGAGATGGTCGCGCAGCTCGGGCCGGGCGTGCAGGGAGAAGATCGGCAGCCGGGTCGCCATCGCGGCCAGCCGCATGGTGCCCGACACCCGGGGGTTGATCTCCAGTAGGTGCACCTCGCCACCGCGGGTCAGCAGGAACTCCACCTCCAGGTAGCCGTGCGCCTCGGCCAGGTCGGCCAGCCGCTTGCCGACGGCCCGCAGCTTGCGCTCCCACGCGCCGCCGAGCGCCGGGCCGGGGCACAGCCGCAGCCGCTGCCACGGCGGGACCAGGTCCGGTGAGGTAGCCCCCTTCCAGACCGGCGGGAACGTCGCCGTGCCGTGCTCGTCGCGGTAGATCAGCACCGAGTACTCGATCCCGTCGACGTACAGCTCGCCCAGCTCGTTGGGGGCCAGGTGGCACTCGCCCGCGCGGGCCAGCCGGGTGCCGACGCTCTGCGTGCCGTGCCGGTCCTTGACGACCACGGGGGTGTCGGGGCCCGCCTCGGGCAGCGGCTCGCCGGCCCGCGCCCACGGCGGGGAGACCAGGCGGTAGCGGTCGAAGAACTCCTTCATCAGGATCTTGTCGCTGCCCAGCGAGGCGCACAGCCGCGACTGGCACTCGGCCCGGTGGCCGAGCTCGCGGAGCCGGAAGGCGAGCAGCTGGTCGCGGCCGAGGGTCGTGTGGCTGGAGTGGAAGACCACCGTCGCCTGTGGCGCCCCGCCGATCGCGTCGAGCAGCGGGGCCACGTCGACGCGGCGGTCCTCGCCGGTGAAGACGGCCCGGTCCTGCGGGCCGAGGTCGACGAAATGGCCGAACCAGCTCTCCAGGCTGGCGGGGGCGACGGCGTGGATGACGGGAGACATTTGTCGGCTCATGTGGATTACTCCGGAATCGACGCTGGAAACAGGAATTACGTTACGCGGTGCGCGCCATCGAGAATGCGTCGTCGAACGCTTCGAGATATGCGCCGACCAGCGGCGAGTTCGGTTTCCAGAGAAAATTCACCGGCAATTTCATCCACCGGGCGAACAATTCCGCGGAACGCGGGAACGGCCGGTCGTTCACCGCCGCGGCGGCCCGTACGGCGGCGGCGACCTGGGGTGACCAGTCGGGCGCGGTGCCCTGGAAGAGCGGGAAGACGTGCAGCGGCCGGGTGGCCGGGGCGCGCACCTTCAGGCCGCGCTCCTGACCGGCCGCCACCAGCCCGTCCCGGCTGAACGGGCACTCCGGCGTCACCTCGACGACCCCGTCGTACCACGCCCCCATCGTGACGCCCTCGGCGACGGGGGAGGGGCGCACGCCCGGCAGCTCGCCGAGCCCCGCGGCCAGGGCGGACATGTTGGTCACCCTGCGCTCCACCAGCTCGTCCAGGCGGTCGAGGTGGCTCTGGGCGAGCACCGCGCCCGGCGTGGAGATGCGGAAGTTGCCGCCGAGACCGGTGAGCAGGAACGGCTTGTAGCGGACGGCGTCGATGGTCAGGTCGGTGCGGTGCCGGAAGTTGGTCAGCAGGCAGGCGCGGGCGAAGACGTCCTCGGAGTCGGTGAGGAGCATGCCGCCCATGCCCCCGGAGACCAGCTTCCTGCCGCCCACGCTGAAGACCGAGATGTCGCCCATGGAGCCCACGGGCCGGGAACGGAAGGTGGAGCCGTGGGCGTGCGAGCAGTCCTCCACCAGGGCGAGCCCGCGCCGGTCGGCCACCGCGCGCAGGGCGTCCATGTCGCAGCTGTGGCCCCACAGGTGGGTGACGACGATCGCGACCGTACGGGGCGTGACCAGCGCCTCCACGTCCGCCGCGGCCACGTTCCCGGTGGCGTCGCCCGCGTCGCAGAGCACCGGCACCGCGCCCAGCAGGAACAGCGGCGAGGCGGTGCTGAAGAACGTGAGGTCCGGGACGATCACCTCGTCACCGGGCCCGACGCCCAGCGCGAAGTAGGCGGCGAGCAGCCCCGCCGTGCCCGAGGTGAGCGCCAGGGCGTGGGCGCGGCCGTGCCGCTCGGCGAACGACCGCTCCAGCTCGGCCAGTTCGGGGCCGTAGTCGTAGTCGAACGTGCGCCCCAACGTCACCAGCTCGGCGACCCTGGCCGCCACGCCGTCGTCGTAGACCGGCCATTCGAGCGGGTGCGGCGGGCCGGGGGAGACCGGATCGTCCTCGGCGCGGCTCCCGGGCCCGGCCCCGCGCGTCCCCGGGGGGTCTGTGATCCCGATCCCCCGCGCGTCCGCGCCTCCGGGTTTCGGCGGGCTCACGAGCCGTCCCCCTTGCGGGCCACGAGCCTGGTCACCGCGTGGGTGTGCGGCTCCTCGTGGCCCCTGTGCGTGTGCGTGGAGTCGGTGTCGGTGGCGCTCAGCACGGTCCACCCGGCGTACCTGGCGAGGTACCAGTCGTGGGGCAGCAGGACCGGCATGCGCATCTCGCCGGCGGGAGGCAGGTAGGCGTGGCCGCCGTTGAACATCAGCAGGGCGTTCACCCCTCCCGGCCTGGTCGCGGCCTGGAGCCTGGCGACGACGTCGGCGACCTGTTCCCCGTCCTCCAGCCAGTGCAGGACGCTGCACGCCAGCACCCCGTCGAACGAGGCGGGCTCCAGCCCGGCGGTGCGCGCGTCGCCCTGCCGCCACTCGATCCCACCGGCGTCGCCCCACACCCGCGCGCCGTTCTCCAGCGCGGCGGCCGACACGTCCATCGCCAGCACCCGCGCGCCCCGCTGGGCGAGCCGTACCGCGTTGCGCCCCTCACCGCACCCCACGTCGAGGACGGCGGGCGCGCCCGCGCCGGGCGGGGTGGCGGGCGGGCCGATCTCCTCGGGGGCTCCGGGCAGGGAGAGCGCGTCCCCCAGGGCGTCGGAGATCCGGTCCGGCCTGCGGCCCCACAGGCAGGCGGTCCTGGTGTAGCGGGCGTCGCAACCACCGTCGTCGTAGCCGTTCGGCTGTGTTTTAGGTCCCATCTGGCGGAGGCTAGGCGTGGCCTTGATCACCGTCAACGGGGGTGGACGGCCGCCGGAGTCGCCGCGTGCCGCGGGGCCTGTGCGGGTACGAGCTTCAACTTGTCGCGCCCCGCGCTCACCGGGGTGGGGTACTCGCCGGTGATGCAGCCCTCGCACAGTCCCTCGCCCGCCACGCTCCCGACCGTCTGGCGCATGCCCGCCACCGACAGGTGCGCCAGGCTCGTCGCGCCGATGATCCGGCACACCTCCTCGACCTCGCGGCCGGTCGCCACCAGCTCGCCGGTGTCGACGATGTCCACCCCGTAGTGGCAGGGCGCGATCAGCGCCGGCGCGGCGATCCGCACGTGCACCTCGCTCGCCCCCGACTCGCGCAGCAGCGTGACGATGCGCCGCATGGTGGACCCGCGCACGATCGAGTCGTCGACCACCACGACCCTGGCCCCGTCCACCGGCGAGCCGATGGAGAACTTGCGCCGCAGCTTGCGCTCGCGCCGCCTCTGGTCGGGCTCGATGAACGTCCTGCCCACCTGCTCGTCGCGGACCAGCGCCCCGGCCAGCGGGAGCCCGGCCGTCCGCGCGTACCCCCGGGCGGCGGGCACCCCGGAGGCGGGGACGGCCACGACCAGGTCGGCGTCCGCCGGGGACTCCAGCGCGAGCCGCTCGCCGAACGCCACCCGCGTCGCGCCGGCCCTGGCGCCGTCGATCCTGGAGTCCTGCCTGGTCAGGTAGAGGTGCTCGAACACGCAGAAGCTGCGCGGGGCGGGGTCGGCCACGCGGTGCTCCCCGGCCAGGCGGCCGTCGCGCAGGACCAGCAGCTCGCCCGGCTCCACCTCCCGCTGCCCGGAGCAGCCGAGCGCGTCGAGCGTGCAGGTCTCCGAGGCGACGACCGCCCTGCCCTCGGCGAACCCGGCGACCAGGGGGCGCATGCCGTGCGGGTCCCTGAAGGCCACGAGCCGGTCGCCGACGGCGCACACCACCGAGTACGCGCCGCGCAGCACCCGCATGGCCCGCGCGACCGCCGCCACGATCGGGTCGCCGCCCCGGGTACCCGGGGCGTCAAGGGCATTGGCGAGGAGGGCGAGGATGACCTCGGAGTCGCTGGTCGAGCGGAACCCGTAGCCCTCGCGGCCGAGCCGGGCGCGCAGGTCGGCGGCGTTGGTGAGATCCCCGTTGTGCGCCAGCGCGATGCGCCGCGCCTCGTGGACGAGGGGCTGGGAGTTCTCCAGCAGCGTGGCGCCCGTGGTGGAGTACCGGGTGTGGGCGACCGCCAGTCTCCCGGCCGGCCACTCGTCGCGGGCGGAGTCACCACAGTCCGAGCGCGAGGCGAATCCCAGCGACCGCCGGACCTCCACGCCGCCGGGCCCGGCCACCGCGATGCCCCACGACTCCTGGCCGCGGTGCTGCAGGGTGACGAGCCCGTCGAAGGCCGGCTGCCCGGCGGTCCCGTCGAGAACAGATACGCCGGCTATTCCACACATAGCTCCCCTTCAAAACTCTAACATTTCGCGGAAAGTACGTTAAATCGCTTCTGCTTGACCATGGCATTGTTTGATTGCAACGTCGTGTCGAATGGTGAATGAAGCAAAGGAGACCCGAATGGCCGAGTCCGTGGAGACCGCCGAGTACACAGTGGTGCTCAATCACGAGGAGCAGTACTCCATATGGTGGGCCGACCGTGACATTCCCGAGGGCTGGCGGAGTGTCGGCCACAGCGGCACCCGCGAGCAGTGCCTGGCCCACATCGAGGAGGTGTGGACGGACATGCGTCCCCTGAGCCTGCGCCGCTGGATGGACGGCGAGCGATCCTGACCCGCAGGCCCGCCGACGAACGGTCCCCGAGGACGGTCCCCTTAAGGAGGAGCCGATGGACACGATCCAGGAGCACGACGCGCGCCTGGTCGTCGAGGAGTGGAACCGCACCGAGCTGGCCGACGAGCCGGCGACCGTCATCGAACGGTTCGCCGCCCAGGTCGCCAGGTCGCCCGCCGCCCCGGCACTGACGGACGAGGAGGGCACCGCCCTCACCTACGACGAGGTGCGCCGCGCGGCCAACCGCCTGGCCGGGCACCTGCTCGGTCTCGGCCTGCGCCGCGAGGACCGCTGCGCCGTCTACCAGCGCCGCTCGGCCGGCATGGTCGTGTCCATGTTCGGGACACTGGCCGCCGGGGGCGCGTACGTGCCGGTCGACGAGGGAAACCCGCCCGAGCGGGTCGAGGCGATCCTGCGCGACGCCGGCACCGCCGTGGTGCTGGCCGATTCCACCACCGAGGCCGAGGTGCCGCCGGGCCCGTGGTGCGTGGTCAACGTCGACGACCACCCGGGGAGTGACGAGAGCGACCCCGGCGTGCCGCTGCACCCGGCCAATCTGGCCTACGTCATGTACACCTCGGGCAGCACGGGGACGCCCAAGGGCGTCCTCATCGAGCACCGCGCGGTCACCGCGTTCGTCCGGGGCGCCCAGCACCTGTACGGGCTCTCGCCGCAGGACCGCCTCGTGCAGTTCTCCTCGATCGCCTTCGACGTCTCCACCTTCGACGCCTTCGGGGCGCTGCTGTCGGGAGCGGCCCTGCACGTCGCCTCCACCGAGACCCGCACCTCCTCGATGCGCTTCCGCGACCTGCTGCGCGAGCGCCGCATCTCCGTCTACATGGGCACCCCCGGGATGCTGAGACTGCTGGAGCCCGGTGACTTCCCCGACCTGCGGGTCGTCGCCGTCGGCGGCGAGAGCTACTCGGGCGAGTTCACCACCCGCTGGGCGGCCGGGCGCAGGTTCGTCAACAGCTACGGGCCCACCGAGACCACCGTCGGCGTCATCACCCAGGAGTGCGAGGGAAGCTGGGACACCTCACCGCCCATCGGCCGCGCCATGCCCAACCACCGGGCCTACGCCCTGGACGAGTCGATGCGTCCCGTCCCGATCGGCACGGTCGGCGAGCTGTACGTCGGCGGACCCGGCCTCGGACGCGGCTACCTGGACCGCCCCGGCACGAGCGCGGCCTCCTTCGTCCCCGACCCGTTCGCCACCACGCCGGGCGGGAGGCTCTACCGCACCGGCGACCTGGTGCGCTGGACCCCCGAGGGCGAGCTGGTCTTCGCCGGGCGGGCCGACCGCCAGGTCAAGGTCCGCGGCGTCCGCGTCGAGCTGGAGGAGATCGAGGCGACCCTCTGCAGGCACCCGGAGATCGCGCACGCCGTGGTCGAGGCCGAGGCGCGCGACGACGGCGACGCCCGCCTGATCGCCTACGTCGCCTCCACCGCCGAGGAGCCCCCCGGCGTGGCCGAGCTGCGCGAGACCGCGGCCCGGTGGCTGACGGCCCCGCTGGTGCCCAACGAGTTCGTCCACGTGCCCGAGATCCCGCTCACCCCGACCGGCAAGGTCGACCACGACGCCCTGGCCGAGGCGAGGGGGGAGCGTACCGGCCCGGCGGGTGGCGCCGAGGACGCAGAGTGGACGCCGACCCGGCGCAGGGTGGCCGAGGAGATCGTGAAACCGCTGCTCGGCGTCGACTCCCTCGGCCCGCACGACCACTTCTTCGAGCTGGGCGGCACCAGCATCCAGGTCATCCAGCTCCTCGGCAAGGTGCGCACGACCTTCGGCATCGAGGTGCCGGTGGTCGAGTTCTTCGACCGGCCCACCATCGCCGGGGTCGCCGACGCCGTCGACTCCGAGGTCCGTTCCGACATCAAGGACATCGTCCGCGAGGGCTGGGACGACATCGCCGACCGCTACGCCGCCTTCCAGTCGGAGTTCTCCGACGGCCCCCGGATGGCCTGGACCGGCCACCTGCTCGGGATGCTGCCCGGCGAGGGCGCGGCCGTGCTGGAACTGGGCGTCGGCGGCGGCCACGAGTCGTCGCGCCGCCTGGCCGAGGCGCACGATCTCACCGCCGTGGACATCTCCGCCGAGCAGCTCAGGCTCGCCGAGAAGACCCTGCCCGGCGCGAGGCTCGTCCAGGCCGACATGGCCAGGGCGGAGTTCCCTGACGCCTCCTTCGACGCCGTCGTGTCCATCTACACCCTCACCCACCTGCCCAGGGAGGAGCTGCCCGGCCTGCTGGAGGGCATCACCCGCTGGCTGAAGCCGGGCGGCCTGCTGCTGGCCACGCTCATGACCGAGGACATCCCCGGCGCGGTGGAGGAGTGGTTCGGCTCGACCATGTTCTTCTCCGGCTTCGCCACCGGGGAGAACCTGCGCCTGCTGCGGGAGGCGGGCCTGGTCCCCGAGCGCGACGAGGTCGTGGCGCAGCGGACACCGCTCGGGGAGTCGCGCTTCCTCTGGGTGATCGCGAGAAAGACGGAGGGGCCGTCGTGACCGGTCTGCCCGTCCGCACCGCCCCGCTGTCCTACCTCCAGGAGCAGCTCTGGTTCGTCGAGCAGGACGATCCGGGCAACGGCTCGTACAACGAGCTGAAGGTGCTCGTCCTGGACGGCGCGCTCGACGCCGCCAGGCTCGGGCGGGCGCTGGACCAGGTGGTCGCGCGGCACGACGTGCTGCGCACCACCTTCGTCTACCAGGGCGCGGAACCGGTGCAGGCGGTCTGGGACCGGGGCCCCGTGCTGCGCGAGGCGGCCGTCGGCGGCGAGCAGGCGCTCATGGAGTACGCCCGCGAGGTCGCCGAGGCCCCCTACGACCTGGCCTCGGGGCCGCTGCTGCGCGCCTCGCTCGTCACGCTCGGCGCGGGCAGGCAGGCGCTGGTGCTCGGGGTCCACCACATCATCAGCGACGGATTCTCGATGAACCTGCTGCTGGACGAGCTGGACGCCGCCTACCGGGGCGAACTCCCCGGCGGGCCGCGCGGTGTCTCACAGGGCGGGTCACCCGGTGAGTCGCGACCGGGGTCACGAGACGAGTCGCGGAGCGGGTCACACGATGCCCCACAGAGCGGGCCGCGCGATGAGTCGCCGGGTGGTGAGCCGCCAGGTGGTGAGCCGTCGGGTGAGGCGCCCGCCCAGTACGGCGACTTCGCCCGCTGGCAGCGCGAGCAGTTCGCCGGGGGGCGCCTGGCCGCCGACGTCGACCACTGGCGGCGGGAGCTCGACGGCGCGCCCACCGTGCTGGAACTGCCCGCCGACCGGCCCCGGCCGCGCCGCCGGGCCAGCGCGGGCAGGCGCGAGCGCTTCCCGCTCGACCCCGGCCTGACCGGACCGCTCGGCGAGGTCGCCGAGCGGGTCGGCGGCACCGTCTTCACCGTGCTGCTCGCCGCCTTCGCCGCCACTCTCTACCGCTACACCGGGCGCGGCGACATGGTGCTCGGCACCGGCGCCCCCGGCCGCCCCGGGCGCGAGTTCGACGGCGCGCTCGGCTTCTTCGCCAACATCGTGCCCGTACGGCTGCGCCCGGCGGGCGAGACGCCCTTCACCGACCTGGCCGACGCGGTCAGCGAGGCCGCCTTCGACGCCTTCGACCACCAGTACGTGCCCTTCGAGAAGCTCGTGGAGTTCCTGCAGCCCGAGCGCGACGCCGGGCACACCCCTCTCGTGCAGGTCGTCTTCACCATGTGGGACGCCGGGGCGGCCGAACGTTCCATCGGCGGCGTACCCGCCGCCGAGGTCGAGGTGACGCGCGGCCGGTCCCGCTTCGACGTCGCGGTCGAGGCCGTGCGCCGGGGCGACCGGGTCGACCTCTTCGTCGAGTACGACGACGCCCTCTTCGACGAGGCCACGATCGCCCGCGTGATGCGCCACTACGACCGGGTGCTGCGGGCGGTCGCCGACGACCCCGCCCAGCCCCTGGCGGACATCCCGATGATCACCCCGGAGGAGCGGGCCACCCTCACCCAGGGCGACATGACCGTGCTCGACCACGACGGCAACGTGCTGCCCGCCGGGGCCGTCGGCCAGCTGGTCCGCCGCTCCGGCGAGGGCGGAGCCGGTCCCACCGGCCGCCTGGCCATCCGCAGGCCCGACGGGCGGGTGGTCGAGCGCGGGCGCGAGGACCGGCTGGTCGGGATCGGCCCGTTCCAGGTGCAGCTGGAGGACGTCGAGGAGGTCCTGCGCGCCCATCCCGCCGTACGCGACGCCGCCGTCGTGGCGGTCGAGGGCGGCGCGGGCCGCGAGCTGGTCGCCTACACCGTCGCCGGGCCGCCGCCCGACGCGCTGCGCGCCACGCTCGTCGAGCGGCTGCCGCAGTACATGGTGCCCGCCGTCATCGTGCCGGTGGACCACATCCCGCGCGCCGAGGACGGCCGCGTCGAGACCGGACAGCTGCCCGACGCGGGCGAGCGCGACGAGCGGACCGAGCTGCCCGCCCTGGAGGCCGCGCTCTGCGTCATCTGGGCGCGCGTCATGAACCTCGACGAGGTGGAGCCCGACGACGACTTCTTCGCCCTGGGCGGCCACTCGATGCTGGCGGCCCGGCTGGTGCGCGAGATCGCCTCCGTGCTCGCCGTGCGCGTACCGCTGATGGCCCTGTTCGAGAACTGCACCCCCGCCGACCTGGCCGACCACATGGCGGCCAAGCACCCCGCGCTGGAGCACACGCTCGGCGACGCGGGCCGCGCCGGTCGTGCGGGCCGTACGGTCCCCGCCGGGAAGGCCTGGGAGGCCTGGGAGGCCGGGGAGATCGAGCGGGACGGAGAGGAGCCCGACACCAGCGCGCTGTCCACCGCGCAGCTGCAGATCTGGATCAACGAGCAGCTGGCGGGCGGCGACGCCCGCGACTTCATCGCCGCCGTCACCTACCGGGTGCGCGGCCCGCTCGACGTGGCCGCCCTGCGCGGCGCGTTCGACGCGCTGGTCGCGCGGCACGAGAACCTGCGCGCCCGCGTGGCGCTCGTCGGCGACGTGCCGGTGCTGCGCTTCGACCCCGGCGTACGCGTCGAGCTGCCCGTCACCGACCTCACCGGCATGCCCGGGGACGAACGGGTCCGGGAGGCGGCCCGCCGCACCGCGCGCGACGCCGACCGCGGCTTCGACCTGTCCACCGCGCCGCTCGTACGGGCCGTCCTCTACCGGCTCGGCGAGGACGACCACGTCCTCGCGCTGGTCCAGCACCACCTGGTCACCGACGGCGTGTCCATCGGGCTGCTCGTGGGCGAGCTGGGCCGCCTGTACTCCGAGCGGGACGCCGCGCCCGCCGCGCCGCACCTGCGCTTCGCCGACTACGTGGCCTGGGAACAGGCCTGGCTCGGCGGACCCGAGGCCGCGGCGTCGGAGCGGTTCTGGCGCGAGCGGCTGCGCGAGGCGCCCGAGCTCGTCCTGCCCAGGACACGCGACGGGCGGCGCGAGGGCCGCGACACCGAGATGATCGCCCACCGCCTGCCGCACGCGGAGTCGCGGCGGCTGCTCGCGCTGGCCCGGCAGAGCAGGGCCACGCCCTACATGCTGGTGACGGCCGCGTTCGCGGCGATGCTGGCGCAGTGGAGCGGCCAGGACGACGTGGTGATCGGCACCACCGCCGACAACCGGCCGCTGCCCGGCCTGGAGGGTGTGGTCGGCTGCTTCGTCAACATGGTGGCGCTGCGCGTCGACTGCGGCGGCGACCCCACCTTCGCCGAGCTGACGGGGCGGGTGCGCAGGACGGTGCTGGAGGCATACGCCCACCAGAGCACCCCGTTCAACGAGGTGGTGCGGGCGCTGAAAATCCACCCGGACCCGCGCAGGATGCCGCTGTTCCAGGTGACGTCCGACTGGGCGGGCGACGGGCCGGCGATCCCGGAGCTGGCCGGGTGCGAGGTGGGGTTCGACTACGTGCACACCAGGGCGAACCGCTACGAGCTGGAGATGTACGCGGGGATGGCGGGGGAGCGGGTCGTGCTCGACCTGGAGTACGCCGTCGAGCTGTGGGACCGCAAGGAGGTCGAGGAGCGCCTGGAGCAGGTGGCGGCGCTGCTGACTCGGGCGGTGGTGGAGCCGGAGACCAGGATCTCGGAGCTGCTCGGCTGACCGACGCCCTTGGTGAGGCGACCCCCTCGCGCGGGGTGGCCGCCTCACCTTTGGCGGGGTTCGGGGGGTGGGAAGGTCGGGCGGATGCCCGAGGGGGTGGGAAGGGCGAAGGCGACGGTCTTACCGGGGGTGCCAGTGGTGCTGACCGTGGTGGGACGGACATGGCAGTGGCCGAGCGAGAGCCGATGGGCCAGCAGCAGACCGCGACCGTTCTCGGCGAGCAGCGGCAGACCGATCTCCGTCACCGAACGCAGCAGGTTGAGGATGATGCCGACCTCGTGCGGATCCGGGCCGCTGTCGACGATCTCGCACCAGGCGGGGGTGCCGTCCAGACTGTGAATTCGCAGCTCGTACGGTGGGCGGGCGTGCCTCTCGGCGTTGGCGGCGAGTTCGGCGACGATGAGCTCGGCGGAGTCGACATCGTCGTCGGGCAGGCCCGCGTCCTGGAGCACCTCCCGGACGATGGCGCGGGCACGGCGCGAGGCGGAGCCGGGCCGCAGGACCTTCACCAGCGTGTGGATTTCACCGCTGCTGCGCCCACGCTCCACCGATGAGGCGGGGGGACCGTCAACGCCCAGGGGGACACCACCGAATGACCGCATGATCACACTCCGTTCATTCTCGGTAACCATGAGCGGTAGGAAACATGACGGGAGTAGAGGGGCGGGATCCGTCCCGTGCTCGTTTGGCACGCCGAACGAAGATCGTGGCCGCGATGGTCGGCACCTGGTCGTTCCCCGAGGCTCTTGGCGCCGCGATGGGAACGTGCCGGACAAGCCCACGATGATGCCGTAGCCTCCTGGACGTGACTGATGAGGCCGCGCGAGGACAGGTGACCGTACGGGGAAGGATCACCGACAGCGAGCTCGAACAGGTCGTGAAGGCGTTCGGCCTGGGGTGCGTCCGCCAGATGGCGTTTCTGCCCTCGGGGATGATGAACCGCAACTGGCGTCTGGAGACCCCCGAAGGCGTGTTCGCCCTCAAGGAGATCGTCGACGTGCCGGTGCCGAAGGCCCGCCGCAGTCTCAACGTCCTGCAGGCGCTCGCGGTCGGCGGCTTGCCGGTCTGTGCCCCGCACCTCACCGCGTCCGCGGATACCGTGGCCGAGGTCGACGGTCGCAGCTATTGCCTGTTGCCCTGGAGGTGCGGGCCGCGTTCAGCACCCACCCGTAGGCGCGGCACTGGCTACATCGCCATTATTGTGACCTCCTCGGTGGCGTCCTCGACGTAGGAGCGCAGGGTTTGACGCTCCTCCACCACCGACACCACGGCGCTGATGGAGCGTGCCCAGCGGGCACGCTCCATCAGCGAGTGGATCACGATTTCACTGTGTTCGCGTCCTCCGGCCGAGCTGTCGGCCTGCCTCCGCCGTCTGGGGCCGCGTCGGAGCGCCCGGCCGGTGCAGGGCAAGGGCCAGCAGGCCGCCTCCTACCGAGGCGGCGCCGCCGATCCACATGGCTGTCTGGATGCCGTCGGCGGCTGAGTCCGTCCCCGCGCTGTCGCCGAGGCCGGCCCATGTCGCGATGGCCACCAGGATCGCCAGCCCGGCAGCGCCGCCGATCTGTTGGAAGGCCGACGCGACACCGGAGGCGATGCCTGCCTTGTCCGGCTCGACCCCGGTCGCCGCGCTGGCGAACATCGCCGGGAAGGTCATGCCACCGCCGATCCCCCACAGGACAAGCCCGGGCAGCAGTGCCCAGAAGGGCGTCCCCGTGCCCACAGCCGCCGCCGTCAGCACGATGCCAATGCCGTTGACGGTCATGCCCGTCACCAGCGTGACGCGCAGCCCCAACCGTCCAAGCACCCTGGCCAGCCACAGCGCCGCCACCATGGAGCAGACGGCCAGCGGCAGGAACGCCAGTCCGGCCGCCAGTGCGTCGTAGTGCAGCACGCCTTGCAGGTAGGTGGTGTAAAGGTAGTAGCATCCGCCGAGCGCGCTTTGGAAGATCAGGATCACCAGCACCGACATCACCAGGTTCCGGTTGCGGAGCAGCCCCGGCGGCATCAGTGGGTCCCGGGTCCGCCCCTCCACAAGCAGAAACGCACCAAGTATCAGCACCCCGGCGGTGATCGAGCCTGCGCCCTGGAGCGACCCCCAGCCCGAGTCCGGCCCGTTCACCAGGCCCAGCACGAGGAGTGAGGATCCGACGGTGGCGAGCACCGCGCCCGGTACGTCGATCCGGCCCCACACCCCTGCCCAGTCATTGCCGGGCCGGTCCGGGTCCAGAACCACCGGGGCCGCGGCCACGGCCAGCAGCGCGGGCACCGCCAGCACGAACAGCACCCATTGCCATCCCCACGCGTCGGTCAGCACCCCGCCGAGCAGGGCGCCGGCCGCCAGCCCCGCGCTGCCGACCGCGCCCCACACGGCGAGCGCGTGGTTACGCTCCCGTCCTTCCGCGAAGCGGGTGTTGATGAGGGTCAGCGTCGCCGGTGCGAGCAGCGCCGCGCCGATCCCTTGGACGGCCCGGGCGGCGATGAGTGGGGCGGGGCCGCCGGCAAATCCGCCGGCCAGGCAGGCCAGCCCGAACACAGCCAGCCCGAGTATCAGCATCCGGCGCGCCCCGAGCCGGTCGACCAGCCGCCCACCGAGCAGGAGGAACCCGCCTAGGGCGATGGCGTAGGAGCTGACGACCCACTGCAGGGACTGCGCGGTGAACCCGAGTGCCCGCCCCATGTCCGGCAGCGCGACGTAGACGATGTTGTAGTCGGCGGCGACGGTGAACTGCGTGGCGGCGATCAGGGCGAGCATCAGCCCTTTCGACTGCGGGTTGGACACCTGAGCGCCGGGGCTCGAGCCGGTCATACGGCCTTCACCGCCCCGCCGTTCAGCAGGCTCGGGAGCGCGGCCCGGGTGCTGTGGTCGAAAGGTGGGCGGGGCAGGGCTCGTGGTGGCCTGCCTGGTGAAAGCTCGTGATCTGCGGATCGATTCGCGGACGGTTTACGCATCGGTGTGGACCTCTCGTGGTTAGCCGAGGTCGGCGAGGTTGACGGCGTAGGCCATGGCTCGGTAGCCGGCGTCGTTGGGATGCAGATGATCGCCCGAGTCGTAGCGTGGGTTGAGCCGGTCGCTGTCGGACGGTGAAGCCATGACGCGGTCGAGATCGATCACTGCGTCGTACTCGCCCGATGTGCGGATCCAGGCATTGAGTGCCTCCCGTTTGGTCTCGCTGTGCGCGGTGTAGTACGCCGATCCCTTGATCGGCGGTAGCGTCGCGCCGATGACTCGGAGGCCGTGGGTGTGTGCGAGCCGGATCAGTTCACGATGCCCGGAGATGATCTTCTCGGTGGAGACGTCGGGGTACGGCGCGAAGATCGGGGCCGGCGGTGCCGCCGCCAGCTCGCTGATGCCGAGGTCGTTGATGCCCTCCAGGATGATCGCCGTGCGCACGCCGGGTTGGCCGAGGACATCGCGCCGGAACCGTGATGTGGCTTTGTCGCCGAACCCGGCGGAGCCGACCGTGACGCGGTTGCCGGCGATGCCCTGGTTCAGCACGGCGCGCGGCCGACCGGCGGCGGCCAGCCGTTCGGCGAGTTCGTCGGGGTAGCGGTTGTTGGCATCCGTACTGCTGGTGGCTCCATCGGTGAGGGAGTCGCCAAAGGTGACCACGCCGCCGCGCGACGCGGTCCCGGTGACGTCCACGCCGCTCAGGTAGTACCAGGACTGCGAGGTCTGCGTGAACGCCGCGCCGCCGACGTCGGCCGTGTGGTTACCAGCGGCTCGGTAGCTGGTCGCGAGGGCCTGGGCGTGGAACGTCGCCGGACCGGTCGGCGCCGCCAGGAAGAAGGTGACGGTGACCGACTCCAGGGTGGCCAGCCGCAACGGCACCGGGTCGCTGGCGAGCTCGGCGCCGGCCGCGATCGTGAAGGTCCGCGCGCCCTTGACGGTCAGGTGCCGCAGCGACCCTGACCGTACGGCGGCGCCGCGCGAGGTGCGGGCGAGCGTAGCGCCGGTGATGGTGAGCGGGGTGGTGCCGTAGGCGTTCGACAGCCGTATCCGGGCGGCTGTGCCACCGGCGCTGACCCGGACGATCTGACGGACGGTCTGGTGCGCGAAGCCCTGCTCCGACCAGTTCGGGGTGAAGCCGGCGCTCGGGCGCTGTGGCGAGGCGGTCCAGGTGGCGGTCCAGCCGCGAGCTGTGGCGGCGGCCGGTTGTGCGCTCGAGAAGACAAAGCCGGCCAGCAAGGAGATGGCCAGCAGCCATCGTGTGGCAGAAAACATGCGTCAGTCGGTCCTCGTGTCGAAGAAGGCGTAGACGTGGCGGATACGTCCGCCGGTGAAGAGGGCGACGTCCGAGCCCGTTGCCGCGGGCGTGGCCGCGTCTGCCGGGCCGAACTGCCAGAAGAACCGCGCTTGGTCGTGGTGGACGTCGACCGGCGCCCTCAGGCTGAACCGGAAGCCGGGCGGAGTCCGCTCCTTCAGACTCGAAAACGCCGCGTCCAGCGCCTCCAGCCCTTCGACGGCCACTTCCGGGTCGGTGTAGGTGCAGTCCGGTGTGAAGATCTGCTCGATCGTCGAGCGGCGTCGTGCCGCGTCGCTCTCGTTGATGGCGTCGATGAACTGGTCGATGAGATCGGCGTGGGTAGCGCTCACGGTGGTGTCCCTTTCAGTGCTGGACGGTGACGACGATCTTCCCGACGTGGGTGCCGGCTTCCATATGCCGATGGGCTTCAGCGATGTCGGCCAGGTCGAAGGTGCGGTCGATCACCGGGGCGAGCGCACCGCTGCGCAGGCCGTTGTTGATGAACGCTTCGGCCCGGCGGGTGCGCTCTGGATCGGCGAACAGATGGAAGATGGCGTAGCCGTACACGTTGATCGGCCACCACATCGGCATTGGGGTGGGCCGCCCATCGAGCGATCCGTAGACGATCAACATGCCGTCCGGGGCCACGGCCTGCACCAGATCGGGCAGGCCGGGACCGGCGACGCCGTCGAAGAAGAGCCGCGCGCCGCGGTCGCCGGTGAGCGCGCGCACCTGCTTGACCACGTCCCCGTCGTCGCCGGCGATCACGTGCGCGGCGCCGGCCTGCAGGAGCCGCTCGGCTTTGGCGCCCGTCCTGGTGACGGCGATGGGCGTGGCGCCGACGTAGTTGGCGATCTGGATGGCCGCCAGCCCGACGCTGCTGGAGGCGGCCGTGACGACCACCGTGTCGCCGGGTTGCATCCGCCCGACCTCGATCAAAGCTCCGTAGGCGGTGAAACCGGCCACCCACACGGCGGCGCCGGTGACCGCGTCCACGTGATCCGGGCGGTGCATGAGCCTGCCAGCGGGGACGATGGCCCGCTCGCCGTAGATGCCGTGGGTCGACATCCCCTCATCAACGGGCCTGGCCAGCATGCTGACCGCGTCGCCGACGGCGAAGTCGTCCACGCCCGCCCCGACGGCTTCCACGACACCGGCGGCTTCATGTCCCAGGCGGGAGCCGGGCAGGACGGCGTCGTAGTAGTACCTGCCGGTGCGTAGCAGGACCTCATTGCGGTTGAGGCCGATGGCGTCGATGCGCACCCGCACCTGGGCCGGGCCGGGCTCGCCCAGCTCGACGTCGGCGAAGTAGAGCTCCTCGGGACCGCCCAGCCTGTCGAACAGCACTGTCTTGGCTTTCATCACACGTCCAATCTTGATGTTCGGCGTTCTAAAAGTGTGCACCGTTCAATTTTCGTGAGCCGTACTCTAATGCAGCGGTGTAGGATGTCAACCGTGCATGAGCAGACCCTGGGCAGACGGGCGCGGTTGCGGGTCCAAACCACCGCGGAGATCAAGGCCATCGCGCTCAGGCACCTGACCGAGGGCGGCCCGGACGCCGTGTCGTTACGCGCCATCGCCCGCGACATGGGGATGAGCGGCAGTGCCATCTACAGCTACTTCGAGACCAGAGACGCGTTGATCACCACTTTGATCAACGACATCTACACCTCACTGCTGGACCAGGTGGAAGCCGCCCGCGACGCCGTCCCGCCCGACGACATCGCCGGCCGGATCCTGGCCTGGGGGCAGTCTCTGCGCACATGGTCGCTGGCCAACCCGGAAGGATTCCGGCTGATCTACGGTGATCCGGTCGCCGGATACCACGCGCCCGACAACGGGCCCGCCCCTGAGGCCGCCAAGCGCGCCTGCCTGGGACTCACCGAACTCGTCGCCGCTTCCTGGCCGTACGCCAAGACCACGCAGTCACGCACCGACCACCAGTGGTCCGACTTCTCACCCGCGCTGGTGTCCATCGTGCGCGAGGAATTCCCCGACCTGCCCCCGGCCGCCCTCGCACTCGCCCTGCGCGTCTGGGGTCGCATGCACGGGCTGATCTCTCTCGAGGTCTACGGCCACCTCCGCCTCCAGACCGGGGACCCGGCCAAGCTCCACCACGCCGAGATGCTCGACCTGATCGCATCCCTGCACCTCGACGCAGACTGACTGACCGGGTCTGTCCAGTTAACCTGGACAGACCCACGGCTGTCGGGGGTGTGGGAAGGGTGAAGAGGACGGCCCTGCCGGGGGTGCCGGTACACGGGTACGGCAGAGCGAACTTCGACCTTCTCGGAAAGAGGATCCTTCTTCGATACCGACGTCCCACGTCACAAGATCAGCGACAGGGCCGGTCAACGTGTGGGTGCGTCGATGGCGTCTTCAGGCCCCGCCGGTCCGATGTCGTCGGCGGCGGCATGAACCCGCAGGAACCTCTCGACCCCGCGTAGGAAGGTCTCGCAGATCAGCGCCGGGTCGAATAGGCAGCCGGCGGCCATGGCGCCGTCGCGCATCATCACGAAGTGGCGGGCGGCGGGCTCGGCGTCCGTCTCCCGGATCTTGGCCAGCAGCTCCGTGACGGTTTCCAGGAACCATTGGCGGTGGGCGAGCACGGCCTTGCGCACCGGGGACTCGGGGGCGGGATACTCGGCGGCGGCGTTGAGGAAGGCGCATCCCCGGAAGCCGGGGGACTGGATGCCCTGGGCGATGGACGTGCTGAGGGCTTGGACGGTGTCGGCCGCCGGGAGTCCGGCGGCGACGGCCTCGTCCGCCTGGCTCCGCATGGCCCGGTCGACCTCGTCCAGGTAGGCGAGGACAAGGTCTTCCTTGCCGGGGAAGTGCCGGTAGAGGGTGGCCCGCGTCACCTGCGCTTCCGCGACGATGCGATCAATGCCGACGGCGTGGATGCCCTCCGCGTAGAAGAGCTGGGTGGCCGTGTTGAGTAGCCGGGATCGCGCTTCGGATGGCCGGCCCTCGGATTGGCTGCGCATGCCGCCATTCTAGTAGGTAGAACGTTCGGTCTTGACAGCTCTCACTGTAGATTGCCATGCTGTGTCGCGATAGAACGTTCTGTCTTGTAGGGGGAGTTGTTCCAGTGGCTCGTGTACGCAAGCCCGCACCGCCCCGATCGCGCCGGGCGACGAGCGCTACCTGGCGAAGCGGGTCAAAGCCCACACCGAAGAGGTGAACTCCTCGCCCGCTGTCATGGTCGGCCACGCCGACCCGGTCGCCCACCTGATCGAGAAGGCCGACCGCGGGACGCGTTGAACCGCTCTCCTCATTACTCATCCACTGAAAAGGGTCATCATGAGCACCATCACTGCTTCGCCCAATATCTCCGGGACCGCGTCCGTGCTGCGGCGGCTGTACTTCGTCCGGTTCGCGTTCGCCATCGTCTGGGCCCTCGTGATGTTCACGACCGCCTCGAAACTGGGTCCGGTCGCGGTCACCCTGCTCGTGCTCTACCCGCTGTTCGACATGGCCGCCGCTGTCGTCGACGCCCGCGCGTCACGCGCCACCGGATCACCCGCCCTGCTGTACGTGAACATCGCGGTCAGTCTGATCACCGCCATCGGCGTGGCCATCGCCTGCGCGTCCGGTATCCCGGCGGTGCTGCGCGTGTGGGGCGCCTGGGCGGTCGTGGCCGGGCTGCTCCAGCTGATCGTGGGTGTCACCCGCCGCAAGATGGGCGGCCAGTGGCCGATGATCATCAGCGGCGGCATCTCCGTACTCGCCGGTGCGTCGTTCGTCATGGGTGCCTCCGCGGAAAACCCGACGCTGATCAACGCGGCCGGCTACGCCATCCCCGGCGGCATCTTCTTCCTCATCTCGGCCTTCCGTCTTGGCCGCGCCGCGAAGGGAAACTGACATGGACGGCAACACTTAAGAGGCTCTGGCCCATTCCTGATGAAGGCATCACAGGTGGTGACGAGGGCACCTCCCGAGGACCCCGGGGGGCGGTGCCTGTTGACCATCGGGAATGATGTCCTTGTGCGTGGATCTTTGATGGTCGCTGTTGCCCAGCCCGCGTGTGTCGATCTGGATGTCGCCCTTAACGCCGGTCGCCAGGCCGGGGTGGTGCAGCGTGCGAGCGCGCGTCTGGTGGTCTTCCCGGAGCTGTCGCTGACTGGTTACGATCTTGCGGCTCCTGCTGTGGCTGTGGACGACTCACGGTTGGATCCGATCAGGGCCGCGTGTGGTAGCGCCGGCGCGATTGCGCTGGTGGGCGCTCCGGTGCGGGAAGACGATGGGCGTGAATACATCGCGACGCTCGCCGTCACGGGCGAGAGTACGACGGTGGCATATCGGAAGATGCACCTTCACGGTGAGGAAGTCCGCCGCTTCACTCCCGGCGAAAAGCCAGAGGTTCTGGAGATCGACGGATGGCGGCTGGGTCTGGCCATTTGTTTCGATGCCGCGGTGCCGCAGCACGCGGCCGACACCGCTGCATTGACCATCGACGCTTACGTGGCCAGCACCCTGTATGGGGCAGGGCAGGAACAGGCGACCCGCCGAGACGGGCACATGCGAGATCGGGCCGCCGCGCACGGCTTCTGGGTCGTCCTGTCCACCGCTGCCGGACCGAGCGGGGAGTACCGCGAGACATCCGGCGGCTCCGGGGTCTGGGCGCCGGATGGGGACGTGTTCATCCAGGCAGGCGCAGAGCCCGACGCCGTGGTGACTGCGACTCTCCACTGACCCATCACGGCGACGTCGGCAGGTGTGTACTCCTCGGGTCACCCGTAGTGGAGGACGCGGATACGGAGCAGGTCGAGGTTGGCGCGGCCGAACATCTGGCGCTTCAAAAATTTGATTTTGTTGACGATGCCCTCGACGGCGCCACTGCTGTAAGGCAGGGTCAGTCCGGCAGTCACCGCGGCGTGGTCACGGCGGAGTCCGCTGGCGAAGGATGCCAGGTGGGGCGAGTCTCCTGCGGTGGCGGCGGCGATCCACTCGTCCAGCAGGTGACCGTCGCGGTTGGTCATCATCCCGGGTGGTGCATGGCGGGCTGAGCGCCGCCGTCGTCTCCGCGAACGTAGTCGAGGTGACCGGCGACGACGGCGGAGGCGCGGGTGAGCGAGCTGTCCGGCGGTCAGCGGCAGCGGGCGTGGATCGCCATGGTGCTCGCCCAGCGGACGGGCACACTGCTGCTCGACGAGCCGACCACCTTCCTCGACATCGCCCACCAGTACGAGCTGCTGGAACTCTGCCACGAGCTGCACCGGGACGGCCGGACCGTCGTCGCCGTGCTCCACGACCTCAACCAGGCCGCCCGCTTCGCCTCCCACCTGGTCGTGATGAAGGACGGGCGGGTGGTCGCGCAGGGCCCGCCGCCGGAGGTCCTGACCTCGCGGCTCGTCGAGGACGTGTTCGGGCTGGCCTGCGACGTCGTGCCCGACCCGCGGACCCTCACCCCGATGGTGGTGCCGCACGCCCGTTTCCCCACAGGCCACCCCGAGCGCACCTGAGAACGTCCCCGGGCGTCACCTCGCGGAGCGAGCCGGTGCGGGTGCGGGGATCGGGGTGACCCGGCGTACGTCCGGTGCGCCGAGCGGGCGCGCCGGGAACCGCGCCCGCCCGCTCGGGCCCCGTGCCCGGCCCACAGCGGGGCAGGTCCCGGCGCCTCGCCTTCTCCGGGGGAGGGGCGACCCGTTCTGGTCGATTTTGGAAAGTACTTGACGATATGGAAAGAGGAAAGTACTTTCCAAATAGGAAAGAGCAGAGGAGCGGACCATGGACATCACCCCCGAAGAGGCCGCGCGGACGCTGGACCAGGTCCACGAGACGCGGCGCAGGGTCCTGCGCGCCGCGCCGCCGATGTTTCCCGCCTGGTATCCGGTGGCGGTCTGGGGCTTCGTCACCGGGATACAGTTCGTCACCGAGATCCCGTCCTTCCGATGGCTATGGGTCGCCGTGGTGGCCCTGTCGGCCTGCCTCGCCGTCGCCGTCCTCAAGTTCGTGAAAGACGTCAGGAACGCGAGCCTGCGCCCGCACCCCTCCGTGATGGACCCGTGGGCGTGGATCGGCTTCACCGGCTGGCTGGTCGCCACCGGTCTCGGGTCCGCCCTGCTGGCGTTGTGGCTCAAGGATCTGGACCTCGCCTACCCGCGTACCCTCATGGGTGTGATCATGACTGTGATCGTGGCGATCACCTCGCCCCTGCTGGCCCGGTGGATGTCCGGGCGGACCGCTCGCCGGGCGGAGACGGCGAAGCGATGACGCCGCGACTCGACCCGGCGATCCACGCGCCGACGCGGCTGCAGATCGTCTCGCTGCTCGCCGCCGCCGACGAGGCCGAGTTCGCCTTCGTTCGCGACAACCTGGGCATCAGCGACTCGGTGCTGTCCAAACACGCGAGCGCCCTGGAGGCGGCCGGCTACGTGAGGATCCGCAAGGGACACGTCGGCAAGCGCCCGAGGACGTGGTTCAGCCTCACCCGCGAGGGGCGCGCGGCCTACACCGGCCACGTCGCCGCGCTCCAGGCCATTGTCGCCCAGTCCGGCCTCTCGATCCTCCCCACCTGAGCGCGAAGGGCGAGCTCGCCGTACGACGAGGGGTCCCGCGGAGCTTCGCGCGAATCTGTGATGATCCGGATGCGAAGCGTCACCGATTCCCCGTCTGGGGAATCGGAATGGAGATCGCCTGGTGCGGCGCTATATTTGCATCGTTCGTTGTATTGGATAGTTCATGTTTATGGCGTTAGGGTTTGGCGCCATGAGCGCACCCAACACTCCGACCATCGCCGAGGAACTGCGCGGGGTGGGCCTGCGGGTGACGGCCGCCCGGGTGGCACTCATCGAGACCGTCCGGGACGGTAACCACCTCGGCGTCGAGGCGATCGCCTCCGGGGTGCGCGACCGCGTGGGCCATGTCTCTCTCCAGGCCGTGTACGAGGCCCTCCAGGCGCTCACCGCAGCCGGACTCGTACGTCGCATCGAACCGGCCGGCAGCCCGGCCCGGTTCGAGGGGCGCGTCGGGGACAACCACCACCACGTCGTGTGCCGGTCGTGCGGTCTCGTCGCCGACGTCGACTGCGTGGCCGGGGAGGCACCCTGCCTGACCGCGTCCGACGACCACGGCTTCTCGATCGACGAGGCCGAGGTCATCTACTGGGGCCTGTGCCCCGGCTGTTCCACCACTCGAAGTTCTTGAGCACGTGATCCCCTAATACAGAAGATCCAGAAGGATTTCCATGTCTGAGAACCATGATGCAATCGTCACGGACGCGAAGGCGGAGGGCGAAGGCGGCTGCCCGGTCGCGCACGAGCGCGCCCCGCACCCGACCCAGGGCGGCGGAAACCGCCAGTGGTGGTCGGAGCGGCTCAACCTGAGGATCCTCGCCAAGAACCCCGCCGTGGCCAACCCCCTCGGCGAGGAGTTCGACTACGCCGAGGCGTTCAAGACCCTGGACCTCGCGGCCGTGAAGCGGGACGTCGCGGAGGCGCTGACGACCTCCCAGGACTGGTGGCCGGCCGACTACGGCCACTACGGCCCGTTCATCATCCGGATGGCGTGGCACAGCGCGGGCACCTACCGGATCAGCGACGGCCGCGGCGGCGCCGGTGCCGGCCAGCAGCGCTTCGCCCCCCTCAACAGCTGGCCGGACAACGCGAACCTCGACAAGGCCCGCCGCCTGCTGTGGCCGGTCAAGAAGAAGTACGGCCAGGCGCTCTCGTGGGCCGACCTCATGATCCTCGCCGGCAACGTCGCCCTGGAATCGATGGGCTTTGAGACCTTCGGCTACGCCGGCGGCCGTGAGGACGTCTGGGAGCCCGAGGAGGACGTCTACTGGGGTCCGGAGACCACCTGGCTCGACGACCAGCGCTACACCGGCGACCGCGAGCTCGAAAGCCCCCTCGGCGCGGTCCAGATGGGTCTCATCTACGTCAACCCCGAGGGCCCGAACGGCAACCCGGACCCGCTCGCCGCGGCCCGCGACATCCGTGAGACGTTCCGCCGGATGGCGATGAACGACGAGGAGACGGTCGCCCTGATCGCGGGCGGTCACACCTTCGGCAAGACCCACGGCGCGGGCCCGGCCGACCACGTCGGCGCCGACCCGGAGGCCGCCTCGATCGAGGAGCAGGGTCTCGGCTGGAACAACACCTACGGCACCGGCAAGGGCGGCGACACGATCACCAGCGGTCTCGAGGGTGCGTGGACGAACACCCCGGTGACGTGGGACAACAGCTTCTTCGAGATCCTGTACGGCTACGAGTGGGAGCTGAGTAAGAGCCCCGCCGGCGCGCACCAGTGGAAGCCGAAGGACGGCGCCGGGGCCGGCACCGTCCCCGACGCCCACGACCCGTTGACGAGCCACGCCCCGACGATGCTGACGACCGACCTCGCGCTGCGCGTGGACGCGGTCTACAACCAGATCTCGCGGCGCTTCCTGGAGAACCCCGCCGAGTTCGCGGATGCCTTCGCCCGAGCGTGGTTCAAGCTGACCCACCGCGACATGGGCCCGGTCGTGCGCTACCTCGGCCCGGAGGTCCCGGCCGAGACGCTGCTGTGGCAGGACCCCCTCCCGGCGGTGACGCACGAGCTCGTCGACGCTGAGGACGTCGCCTTCCTCAAGAGCCGTATCCTCGCCTCGGGCCTGCCGGTGTCCCAGCTCGTGTCCGCCGCGTGGGCGTCGGCCTCGTCCTTCCGCGGCAGCGACAAGCGCGGCGGCGCCAACGGTGCGCGCGTCCGCCTCGAGCCGCAGAGCGGGTGGGAGGTCAACGACCCCGACCGGCTGGCCACGGTGCTGCGCACCCTGCGGGAGATCCAGGAGGCCTTCAATGCCGCCAGGACCGGCGGCAAGCAGGTCTCGCTCGCCGACCTGATCGTGCTCGCAGGTGGCGCGGCCGTCGAGAAGGCCGCCAAGGACGCCGGCGTCGACGTAGAGGTCCCCTTCACTCCGGGCCGCGTGGACGCGTCGCAGGAGCAGACCGACGTGGAGTCGTTCGCCGCGCTCGAACCGGCCGCCGACGGGTTCCGCAACTACCTCGGGAAGGGCAACCGGCTGCGGGCCGAGTACCTGCTGATCGACCGGGCGAACCTGCTGACCCTGAGCGCCCCCGAGATGACGGTCCTCGTCGGTGGTCTCCGCGTCCTGGGCGCGAACCACGGGCAGTCGCCGCTCGGCGTCCTCACCGCGACCCCCGAGACCCTGACCAACGACTTCTTCGTCAACCTGCTCGACCTGGGCACGAGGTGGAAGGAGACGTCCGAGGACGCGAACACGTTCGAGGGCCGCGACCTCGCCACGGGCGAGGTCAGGTGGACCGGCAGCCGGGCCGACCTCGTCTTCGGCTCGAACTCCGAGCTGCGCGCGCTCGCGGAGGTCTACGCGAGCGACGACGCGAAGGAGAAGTTCGTGAACGACTTCGTCGCGGCGTGGGTCAAGGTGATGAACCTCGACCGGTTCGACCTCGTCTGATCGGCACGTCCGGGCCGGCCCGCACGGGCCGGCCCGCACGGGCCGGCCCGGACATGCTCGGTCCGGGGGATCCCGGCATCGTCCGCCCGCAGCGCGACGTCGAGAGGGTCGAGGCTGAGCGGGGGCGGCCCGGTGGGCATGCCCGCGCGGGGAGAGCGTGCCGTACGGGGAACGCCGCCGGCCCGCGTCGCCGCCGTCCCTCAGGGCGGCGTGGTGTCGCCGAGGGTCCCGAGGCGCGTCGCGAGCTCGTCCGCGGCCGGTATCCCCAGCTCCCGGTAGATCCGATGGGCACTCTCCAGCAGCTCCCTCGCGTCGGGTGCGCCCGCCCGCTCGGCCGCCGACGCGAGCGCGACGAGTGTACGCGCCCGCAGGGCCGGCACCTGGTTGTCGGTCCAGTAGCGCAGGGAGCGGTGGAGAAGGTCGGCGGCCCCTTCGGCGTCGCGGTTGAGTTCCACCTCGCCGAGGCTCAGCTCGGTGAGGGCCAGCCCCCAGCTGTGCCCCTGCTCACGGAACAGCGCCGCCGCGCCACCCAGCACCCGTTCGGCCTCGGCCCGTTTGTGCGGCTCGTGCGCGAGTGCCTCGCCGAGCACCCGCAGGCTCTGGGCGGTGCCGATCAGATCACCGATCTGATCGAAGAGCGTGACGGATCGCCGGGCCGCCCGCTGCGCCTCCTGGACCCGCCCCTGGACCAGGAACGCCCCGGCGATGCCTCGCGAGCTGCAGGCCTGGGCGAACCGGTCACCGCACGATCGGGCGATGAGCGACGCCGCGCGAAGGACGGTGACGGCCTCGGCGCCGTCACCGCGCTGCCGCAGCACGAACCCGAGGTTGGTGAGGGCGACGGCCTCGGCGGACCGCTGTCCGGTGAGCCGCAGCTCCCGCACCGCGGCGCGTATCTCCGCCTCGGCCTCGTCGAGCCGGCCGATCAGCCCCAGGGTGAAACCGATGTACCGGCGGGTCAGCGCGGCCCCGGCCGGATCGCCGGCCCTTTCCGCCAGCACGTGGGCGGCGTGCAGCATGGACAGGCCCTCGTCCATGTCGTCGAGCTCGACCAGGCAGTTGCCGAGCCCTCGGAGCATCGCCGCCTCGCCGAGGCGATCGCCGGCCTGCCGGCAGGCGGCCAGCGCCGTCTCCAGGATCCGCCGCAGGTCGTCGTAGTACCCCTGGAAGTCGTAGAAGTCGGCGCCGCAGCCGGCCAGGCGGCGCGTCGTCGTCGCCAGGCCCGCCTCGGCGCACGCCTGGACCATCGCCGCGATGCTCTCCCGTTCGGCCTCGAACCATTCGAGGGGCCGGTGGGCGGCGACGGTGGCCGCGCGCGGGTCGGCGGCGGCCTCGGGCCCGCTCCTGTCGTCAAGGTAGAACCGGTCGCTGTGCAGGCTGTCCCGGGCCTGCCGGGCGAGGGCCAGCCAGCCGCCGGCGGCCCTGTCCAGCGCGGCGGCCCATTCGGACCGGCCGACCTCGGCCTCCCGGCGCTCGCGCGCGTACAGCTGGGTGACCGCGTGAAACCGGTAGCGCGCCTGGCCCGCCCGGTCGGGGCCGAGGTCGTCGAGCAGCCGGGCGTCGAGCAGCTCCTCCAGCGCGGCGGCCCCCGCGGCCGGCCCGGCGTCCAGCAGCGCGGCCACCGGCCACTCGGGAAACGAGGGGACGTCCAGCCCGCCGAGCAGCGCGAACACCCGGGCGGTGGCCGGGGTGAGCTCCCGGTAGGCGAGCTGCAGCCCGGGACGCACCGCGAGGTCGCCGTGCCGCAGCTCGTCGAGCCGGTGGCGCTCGTCGGTCAGCCGTTCCGTGAGCGCGCCGATCGCCCAGTGCGGCCGCGCGGCCAGCCGGGCCGCGATGATCCGGACCGCCAGCGGCAGCCCGCCGCACACCGTGACCAGCTCGGTGGCGGCCGCGGGCTCGGCGCGCACCCGTTCCGCGCCGGCCACCCGGGCGAGCAGGTCGACGGCCGCCGTGTCGGGCAGCGGGCGCAGGTCGATGGCCGTCACCCCGGGGAGCCCGGTCAGCGGCAGCCGGCTCGTCACGATCATCGCGACGCCCTCGGCGGGCAGCAGCGGTTCCACCTGGCGGTATCCGGCGGCGTCGTCGAGGACGATGAGCACCCGCCGTCCCGCCAGCCGGATCCGGAGCAGGCCCGCGCGGGCGTCCACCCCGGCGGGCAGGGCCGATCCGTCCACACCGAGCATCCGCAGCAGCTGGGCCAGTGTCTCGGCCGGATCGGCGGGGTCGCCGGTGGCGCCGCGCAGCCTCGCGTACAACTGCCCGTCGGGGAACAGCGGCGCGAGCCGGTGGCCGGCGTGTATCGCCAGGGCCGTCTTGCCGACACCGGGCGGGCCGGAGGCCACCACCAGTTTCGCGCCGCCGGCGCCCGGGTCGAGCACCTTGTGGGCCAGCGCGAGCTCGTCGCCGCGGCCGACGAAGTCGGGGAGATCGGCGGGCAGTCGCCAGGGCGGCGGATCGACGGCGCGGACGCTCCCGTCCGGCGGGCCGCCGGGGCCGGGCCGTCCGGCGCGTCCGGCCCAGAAGAGTGCGTGCCCGGCGCCGGTGAACTCCGCCCGCTCGTCTCCGGTCAGCTCCAGCGCCGTCGCGAGCCGCTCGACCGTCCGTGGCCGGGGGGTGCGCCCGGGGTCCCGTTCCATCTCGCGGATCGAGCGGGAGCTGAGACCGGCCCGCTCGGCGAGCGTCTCCTGGGTGAGACGGCGGTGTAGTCGATGACGACGGAGCAGCGTTCCGAACACGTTTCTCAAGAGCGGCCCCCTTGATCCCCCCCGGCAGCGTACCGGACGTCCGGTGCAACGTCCGGTACAAGATCCTGGTCGATTGGTTAACTCCGGGTTTCGATGGTTTTGTCGGTCCGCATCCGGCGGCCGGCCCGGAGGAGGACACCATGACCCGTACGCTCACCGCCCTCGCCGACCGCATGGTCGACGGCCTCGTTCCCAAGGCGACCGCGCACGCCGCCGCGGCCTGCTACAGCGTCTCCTGCTACTGCGTGGGAATAGAGCTGTACAAGAAGACCTGCTGTGACTTCCAGGACTGTGGCCCCTGCAGGTACCACAGTCGTGCGTGCTGAATGGCGCATCTGATACCGGCATGTCAGGGCCTGCTCGCGGTGGTCTTCCTCGTCTCCGCGGCGAGCAAACTGCGTAGCGGGCAGGCCCTGCGCGCCTTCGCCACCTCCCTGGTCTCGATGCTCGCGGTCCGTGGCGATCGCGCCCTGCCGATCGCGATCACGCTCACCGCGGCGGAGGCGGTCGTGGTGGTGCTGCTGGCGGTCCCGCCCACCCGGGACGCCGGCTTCGCCGCGGCCACCGCGCTGCTCGTCGTCCTCACCTCGGGGGTGGCGGTGGTACTCGCCCGGGGCGGCGCCGAACCGTGCCGCTGCTTCGGCGCCTCGTCCACCCCGCTGTCCGGCCGGCACCTGATCCGCAACCTCCTGCTCACCGCCGTCGCGCTGGCCGGGCTCATCGGACCGGACGACCGGCACCCATCGCCGTGGTCCGTCGCCGTCCTGCTCGCGGGAGGCCTCGCCGGCCTGCTGGTCACCCTGCTGGACGACCTCGTCGCACTCTTCGCACCCGCTCCCACCTCCCTGAGGAGACCTGATGGCGTACGCAGCCGCGGCCGCGGTCCTGCTCGGACTGCTGGTCGTGACCAATCTGATACTGACCGTCGGCGTCATACGCCGGCTTCGTGAGCACACCGCCGAACTCGCCACCCTGCGCGGCGGCGGCTCCGGCGGCGTCGACGTCGACGTCGCGATGCCGGCGGGGTCGTCGGTGGGCGGATTCGACGCCACCAGCGTGGCGGATCTGCCGGTCGGCCTCGCGACGCTCGGCGAGCGCCCGCTGGCCGGCTTCTTCTCCCCGCACTGCCAGCCGTGCAAGGAGAGACTGCCCTCCTTCGTCGAATACGCCGCGACCCGGCCCGGAGGGCGCGACGCCGTGCTGGCCGTGGCCGTCGGCACCCGGGAGGAGACCGCGGCACTGGTCGAGCTTCTGCGGCCGGTCGCCACCGTCGTGGTGGAACCCGATCGAGGCCCGGTGCAGCGGGCGTTCGGGATCAGCGGCTTCCCGGCGTTCGTCCTCGTCGAGGAGGGCGTGGTGTCCGCGTCCGGCTACGACCTCACCCCCGTCCTCGACCGCGACGCCGTGGCCCTCCCGGCCACCGGCTGATCTCGCCGCGCCGATGTCACTCCGTGCGGCCGGGCGAGCGCTCTCGCTGGCCCGGCAGGCCGCCCCGGCGCAGATCGCCGCGTATCTGGCGGTGACGCTGCTGGGCGGGCTCGCGCCGCCCTCGGCCGCCTGGCTGACCAAAATCGTGATCGACCGGCTTGTGGCCGGGCCGGTACGGTGGCCCGGCCTGCTGGGGCCGACCGTCGCGCTGGGTGCCGTCGGGGTGGCCGCCGCGCTGACACCGCACGCCATCCGCTACCTGCGGGCCGAGAGCGACCGGCGGATCTACCTGCTCGCCACCTCGCGCCTGTACGCCTCGGTGGACCGCTTCGTGGGGCTGCGCCGCTTCGAGGACCCGGTTTTCCTGGACCGTCTCCAGATCGCCAGGTCCAGCGGGGCCGGCAGCCCGGGAATGGTGGTGGACGGCGGGCTGGGGGTCCTCCAGGCACTGCTCACGATCACCGGTTTCGCCGGTTCCCTGCTCCTGCTCGGGCCCTGGGTGGCGGTGGCGGTCCTGCTCGCCGCCGTACCGGCCCTGCTGGCCGAGCTGGCGCTGAGCAGGCGCCGGGCGGCGATGATGGTCGAGACCGGGCAGGCCGAGCGGCGGGAGCTGTTCTACTCCGGTCTGCTGACCAGCCCGCAGGCGGCCAAGGAGCTGCGCCTGTTCGGCGCCGGGCCGTACCTGTGGCAGCGCATGGCCACGGAGATCCGCGCGATCCAGGGCGCGCACCGCCGGATCGACCGGCGGGAGCTGAGGTTCCAGGGCGGGCTGGCGGTGCTCGGCGCCGCGGTGGCGGCCGGCCTGCTGCTGTGGACGGTACGCGCCGCGGCCGAGGGCACCCTCACCGTCGGCGACGTGGTGCTCGTCGTCGCCGCGGCCGGTTCGGTGCAGGGCGCCCTCGCCGCGCTGGTGACCGAGGTCGTGTCCGTGCACCAGGCGCTGCTGCTCTTCGGTCACTACCTGGCCGTCGTTGACGCCGGGCCGGAGCTGCCCGTCCGAGACAGGCCCCTGCCGGTGACGTCCCTGCGGGGCGGGATCGAGCTGCGCGACGTGTGGTTCCGCTACGCCGACGACCAGCCGTGGGTGTTGCGCGGGGTGAACCTGACACTTCTCGCGGGGCGCTCGACCGCCCTGGTCGGGCTCAACGGAGCCGGGAAGAGCACGCTGATAAAGCTGCTGTGCCGGCTCTACGATCCGACGCGCGGGGCGGTGCTCTGGGACGGCGTCGACCTGCGCGACCTCGACCCCGCGGAGCTGAGACGCCGGATCCGGGCCGTCTTCCAGGACGCGACCTGCTATGACCTCACGGCGCGGGAGAACATCGCCATCGGCGACCTGACCGCCCTGCGAGACGACGCCCGGATCGAGGGCGCGGCGGGCCGAGCCGGCGTGCACGACGTCCTGGCCGCTCTCCCGCGCGGCTACGAGACGCTGCTGACCCGGATCTTCTTCTCCGAGGCCGACCGCGCCGACCCCGACACCGGGGTGGTCCTCTCCGGCGGGCAGTGGCAGCGGCTGGCGATAGCCCGGGGCCTGGTGCTCGACCGGCCCGACCTGCTCGTCCTCGACGAGCCGAGCTCCGCCCTGGACGCCGAGGCCGAGCACGAGGTGCATGCCCGGCTCCGCGAGCACCGGCGCGGGCTGGCCGGCGTGCTGGTCTCCCACCGGCTGGGCGTCGTGCGCGAGGCCGATCTGATCGTCGTGCTGTCCGACGGGCGGATCGCCGAACGAGGCACGCACGACGAGCTGATGGCGCTCGGCGGCGCGTACGCCCGGCTCTTCGAGCTGCAGGCGGCCGGTTACCGCCCCTCGACGCCGGAGGGGGTCGGGTGAGCGCCGCCCTGGTCGCCGCTCTGACCGGTGCCGGCGCGGTGCTGGTGCTCGCCGTCGTGGCCGCGGCCGTCCTGCTCCGCGGGTGTCTCGTCGTGCTGTCGGTCAGCGGGCCGAGCATGACACCGGCGCTACGCCCCGGAGACCGGGTGCTGGTCCGCCGGATGCCGGGGGAGCGGCTGCGCAACGGTGACATCGTGGTCGTCGAGGAACCGGGCCCCTGCCGGCCGGGCGATCCGACCGGGGCCGGAGGCTCCCGGTGGGTGGTCAAGCGGGTCGCCGCGGTGCCGGGCGATCCGGAGCCGGCGTGCCTGCCCTCCTGGGCTCGGAAGCCCACCGGTGTCGTCCCGCCCCGGCACATCGTGCTCCTCGGCGACAACGCCGAGGCGAGCAGGGACTCCCGGCACTTCGGCGCCGTCCGGGCGGATCGGGTGCTCGGCGTCATCCTGCTCAGGTTCGGCGGAGGGCCCGCGGCCGGATCCGGTCCCCGCCGGCGCGCCGACCGGGCAGGGCGGAGCGCGGAGCCGTGAGGACTTTCCGTACGTTCGTCGTGGACGCTGTGGACGCTGTGGACGCTGTGGACGCTGTGGACGCTGTGGACGCTGTGGACGCTGTGGACGTCGTGGACGTCGTGGACGTCGTGGATGCCGGGGATGCCAGGGATGCCAGGGACACAGTGGACGTCGCCGGGTCGCGCCCGCGACGACGCCGGGCGCACGACCCGGTGTCTGGCCGCCTCATGTTCGAGGCGAACCATGCCCGACCCCGGCCAGCCGACCCCGGCCAGCCGATCCCGGGGGCCTGGCCGGGTGACGGACCTGGGAACGCCCGCTCCCGCCCGTTCAGCGGGGCGGGCGTTCCCTCTTCGTCTCCTGGGGCGGCGACGGTGTGTGGTCACCCGCCGATCCCGCCGGGCGCGGTCGTCCGGTTCCGCAGGAGCACGTTGCCCGAGATCCTGGACTCGCACAGCTTCTCCGCCTCCGGGGCGCCGGCCACGATGGTGA
This sequence comes from Streptosporangium sp. NBC_01469, assembly GCF_036227305.1. Classification (NCBI taxonomy): domain Bacteria; kingdom Bacillati; phylum Actinomycetota; class Actinomycetes; order Streptosporangiales; family Streptosporangiaceae; genus Streptosporangium; species Streptosporangium sp. NBC_01469. The sequence goes on from NZ_CP109465.1 coordinate 6,319,107, forward strand.
AGCCGGTCGGCGCGAGCCGCAGCTCCATCACCGCCGCCCGCTCGGCGACCGGCAGCCCGGCGTAGCGTGCGAGCAGCTCCTCGTCGTCGAACAGGTCGGCGTCCGACAGGAACACCGGGGAGGCGGGGTGGCGGCGGCCCAGGTCCAGGATCTTGCCGCCGCCGTCCCAGTTGACGCCGTTCAGCGCGACCCAGCCGATCCCGTCGAGGTCCTCGAACAGGCGGGCCGCGTCGCCGAAGCGGTGGGTGCGCATGACCGGGTGCAGGTAGGCGTCGGCGTCCAGCACGTCCTGGTCGCGCGGGTCGGCGCCGGGCGCGGTGCCCGTGCCGTAACGGCCCGCGGAGCGGCCGAACCCCAGCCGGTGCACCACCGACAGGCCCTCCTCGCCGGTGTCGCCGCCCGACAGCAGCCGCACCAGCTCGCGGTCGATGAGCCGCTGGTGCTCGCCGAAGCTGTGGAACAGCCACAGGTACATCAGCCCGCCGGGCGACAGCCGCTCGGCGAGCCAGGCCAGGCCCGTGCGGGGGTCGTCGAGGCAGTGCAGCACCCCGGTCATCACGACCAGGTCGTAGGGCCCCTCGAACCCGTCCCCGCCGATGGCGCCGCGTACCAGCTCCACGTTGGTCAGCCCGTTGCGCTCGCGCAGTTCCTCGGCCACGTCGAGCGACGACCGCGACAGGTCCATGCCGGTGAAGTGCGCCTTGGGATACTGCGAGGCGAGCCCGAGCAGCTGGTGCCCGGTGCCGCACCCGGCGTCCAGCACCCGCTTGCCCGCCAGGGTCTTGTCCCTGGCGACCATGCCGATGCCGAGTGCCAGGTCCAGGATCAGGTCGTCGCCGACGGTCAGCGACGGGCACGGGTAGCGCTCGTACAGCTCCCTGACCTGCTCGACGGCGCTCATGGGGTGTCGATCTCCTCGTACGGGATCTCCTCGACCCGGCGCGCGAAGACCCAGTGGTGACCCTCCAGGTCCTCGCTGGTGTAGTTGCGGTCGCCGTAGAAGCGCGTGTCGGGCTTGTCGCGGATCACCGCTCCGGCCGCCTTCGCGCGCTCGTAGTGCTCGTCCACGTCGTCCACGAAAACGTACAGGCTCTGGCGCGGCTCGCCCTCGCCCTGCGGCTCGTGCCTGCGGCCGTCGCCCGTCCCGGCGAGCTGTACGACACCCTCGCCGAACGACAGCTCGGCGTGGACGACGGACCCGTCGTCGTCGTTCAGCACCTTGCGCTTTTCGAATCCGTACGCCTCGATGAGCCATTCGATGGCTTTCTCGACGTCGGAGTAGAAGATGACGGGGGTGATTCTCGGCATTCCGTCGGGTGGGGTGAGCAATTTCTTCATCTCCCTCGATCGGTGACCATGGAAACGTAAGGGGACGCTACCCCGCATCCCGCCGGCGAGACGTCCCGGCGTTCACGGGTTCGGTGTTCTGCTCGGATGTTCCGCCCCCAAACGTGCCGAGGGCCTTTCAGGTGTTCGGCAGGCGCAGGCCGCCGTCCAGGCGGACGACCGCCGCGTTGAGATAGCCCAGCTCGCACACGGCGCGGACCGCCCGCGCGAACTCCCCGGGTGTGCCCAGCCGAGGCGGGAAGACGATCTGCCGCACCAGCGGGCGCCGGAACTCCGGCGGGATCGCCGCGAACAGCGAGGTGTCGAACAGGCCCGGTGACAGCGCGCACACCCGCACGCCGATCGAGGCCAGGTCGCGGGCGGCCGGCAGGGTCAGCGCCGCGACCGCGCCCTTGGAGGCGGCGTAGGCGACCTGGCCCGCCTGGCCGTCCTCGGCGGCGGCCGAGGAGGTGTTGACGACCACGCCCCGCTCGCCGTCCTCCAGCGGCTCGGTCGCGGCCATCGCGGCGGCGGCCAGGCGCATCACGTTGAAGGTGCCGACGACGTTGACCGCGAGCGCCCGCTCGAAGGTTCCCAGGTCGTGCGGCCTGCCGTCGAGGCCGACCGTACGGGCGGCGGGCGCGACTCCCGCGCAGCTCACCGCGACGCGCAGCGGTCCCGCGACCCCGGCGGCCACCTCCACGGCGCGCTCGACCGACCCCGCGTCGGTCACGTCGGTCTCCACGAACGTGCCGCCCACCTCGTCGGCCACCGGGCCTCCGGTACCGGCGTCCAGGTCGGCCACGACCACGTGCGCGCCGGCCTTGGCGAGCTCGCGCGCGGTGGCGGCGCCCAGCCCTCCGCCGGCCCCCGAGACCAGTGCCGTCACACCCTGCAGCTCCATATCCGTTTCGCCGCCTTTTCGCAATAGAGGGTAAATGCTCTCGCTTATCAAGACATATCCTGACGCAAAATTTTGCATTCACGCTGCACCCCACAGACGTGAGGAGCCATTCACATGACGATTTCCAAGAGCGCGGACAATGTGCACGACCTGATCGCCCGCCGCCGGCGCGAGCGAGATCGCATCCCGCGACACGCCGTGCCTGATTCGGGGGTGCCGGTCTCCTCCACCCAGGAGCGCATCTGGTTCGGCGAGATGTTCAATCCGGGTTTCGGGTTCTACCACGTGCCCGCCACGCTGCGGCTGCGCGGACCCCTTGACGCCGGAGCCCTCGACCGGGCGCTGTGCGAGGTGATCAGGCGGCACGAGATCCTGCGCTCCACCGTCGAGGAGGTCGACGGCATGCCCGTGCAGCGCGTCGGCGACGCGCCCGGGAGCGTGCTGCGCTCCGTCGACCTGGGAGACGAGGCCGACGCCGAGGCCGAGGCCGCGCGGATGGCCGCCGACGACATCCTGGCCCCGTTCGACCTGCGCCACGGGCCGCTCTGGCGGGCACTGCTGCTCAGGCTGGGGCCCGACGACCACGTGCTCGTGCTGACCTTCCACCACATCGTCTTCGACGACCCGTCCTTCGGCATCGTCGGGCGCGAGGTCGAGGCCCTCTACACCGGGGCCGCCACCGGGGCCGCCACCGGGAGCGGCAGTGGGATCGACGGCGGGACCGGCGGCGGGCCGGCGAGCCTGCCGGACCTGGACCTGCAGTACACCGACTTCTCCGTGTGGCAGCGCGAGCGGCTGCGCACCGAGGAGGTGCGCTCACGCCTGGTCGACTACTGGCGGCGGACCCTGGACGGCGTTCCCCGCCTGCTCGACCTGCCCTCCGACCGGCCCCGGCCGCCGCACCGGCGCCGCGCGGGCCGCTTCCACCGCTCCCGGCTGTCCGGCGACGTCGTCGCCGCCGTGCGCGCGGTGGCGCGCGACGAGGGCACCACCCCGTTCACCGTGCTGCTGGCCGCCTATGGCGTGCTGCTGTCGCGCTACGCGGGCCAGGCCGACATCGTCACCGCCGTACCCGCCGCCGGGCGCATCCGGCCCGAGCTCGAAGCGCTCGTCGGGTGCTTCATCAACATCATCTGCCTCCGCCTCGACCTGCGCGGGGAGCCCACCTTCCGCGAGCTGCTGCGCCGCGTGCGCCACGCCTCCGTCGAGGGACACGACCACGAGGAGATGCCCTTCGAGGAACTGGTGCGCGAGCTGCACCCGCAGCGGCCCCAGAGCCACACGCCGCTGTTCCAGGCCGGGCTCGGGGTGCGCGACAACGACGGGGTCTTCCTGAACCTGCCGGGCGTGCGGGCCTCGGAGTTCGTCCCCGACGTCGAGGTCTCGCACTTCGACCTGATGGTGGACTTCAGCGTCGACGGCGACGGCATGGCCGGCCTGTGGGGCTACAACGACGACCTGTTCGACCCCGCCACCGTCGAGGTCCTTGCCGAGCAGTTCGCGCTCCTGGTCGCCAAGGCCTGCGGCCACCCGGACCTGCCGGTCGGCGACCTCTCCCTTCCGCCCGCCCCCCGCCTCCCGGAGCCCGGCACCGGCGGTGCCGAGGGACCGGCCGCCATCCTGGCCGAGCGGGTCAGGCTCGCCCCCGGCTCACCCGCCGTCACCACCCACGCGGGTACCTCTTCCGCGGGCACGTCCTCCGCGGGCACGTCCTCGGTCGTCACGCTGACGTACGCCGAGCTCGACGCGCGCGCCGAGACCCTCGCGCCCGCCGTGCGCAGGGGGGCCGAGCCCCCGGCCGCCGACAGCCCCGACCCCGCCGTCTGGCGGTACGCCCACCTCAAGGCGGACGTCCTCGACGGCCGTACGGCGGGCGCGGGCGCCGCGCCGATCGCCGACCTGGCCACCCGGATCGGCCTGGGCGTCGCCGACACCGTGCTCACCTTCGCCCCGCCCGCGTCCGGCGCGTTCGCCGACGCCATGCTGCTCGCCCTCCTGCACGGCGCGCACCTGGTGACCGCGCCCCCCGAGGCCGCCCGCGACGCCGGACGGCTGAAGGCCCTGGTCGCGGACGCCACCGTCGTGCACGCCCCGCCCGCCGCGTGGCGGCTGCTGCTCCAGGACGGCCTGCCCGCCGACCGCCCGTTCACCGCGCTCTGCGACGCGGCCACCACCCCGCCCGGCCTCGCGCGGGAGCTGGCCGCCGCGACCCCCACCTGGACCCTGTACGGCGAGCGCTGGGCCGCGGCCCACCGGGTCGACCCGCTCGCCGAACCCCGCAGGGGCGTCCCCCTGGGAGAACCCCTGGCCGGTACGCCGATCGAGGTCGTCGACCGGGCCGGACGCCCCGGCGCCACCGGAGTGCCCGGCGAGATCCACGTCGGCGGCGCCGCCACCGGCGACCGCGGCCGTACCCTCCCCGACGGCTCGATGGAGCTGCTCGGCCGCTTCGACCGGATGTTCACCGTCGGCGGGTTCCGCGTGGACACCGACGAGCTGGCCCGCTCCCTGGCCGGCCGCCCCGGCGTGGCCGAGGCCGCCGTGGACGTGCGCCACGACCGGCTCGCCGCGTACGTGGCGGGGGAGGGCATCGACCCCAAGGAGCTCACCGCCCACCTGCCCGAATACCAGGTACCCGGCTCCGTCACCGTTCTCGACTCCCTGCCCAGGACCGCCGGCGGCCACATCGCCCACGAGGAACTGCCCAGCCCCGACGCCCCCGGCGACGGGGGCGGGCACGTACCGATCGAGGGCGGCACCGAGGAGGCCGTCGCCGGGATCTGGCGCGAGCTGCTCGGCGTGGAGGAGATCGGGGCCTCCGACGGCTTCCTCGACCTCGGCGGCCACTCGCTCACCCTGGCCCGGCTGAGCCTGCGCTACGAGGTGGCGTTCGGTGTCGAGGTGGAACTGCCCGACCTGCTGCGCCACGCGACCGTACGCGAGCAGGCGGCGCTCCTCGACGAGCGCCGCGCGCAGGCCGGCCTCGGGGGAGAGGGGGCGGCGTCATGACCTCGGTAGCCGCCAAGCCGTCACCGGGCACGATCGAGGGCCCGCCGAGGACGCGGCTGGAGTCGCTGACCGGGCTGCGATGGTTCGCCGCGTTCGGCGTGTTCTTCAGCCACGTCGCGATCCTGCTGCCCCTGCCCTACCTCAACGAGCTGTTCGTCCTCGGCACGGCCGGGGTGACGTTCTTCTTCGTGCTGTCCGGCTATGTCCTCACCTGGACGTTCTTCGACAGGGACACCGCGCCGAAGTTCTACTGGCGCCGCTTCGCCAGGATCTGGCCGTCGCTGCTCATCACCACCGTCGCGGCGGTCGCACTGCTCGTCGGCGGTCAACTCTGGCCCACCGAGGGCGGCACGTCGCTGGTGTGGTGGACGGTCGCGACGCTGCTCATGGTGCAGGCGTGGTTCCCGTCGTCGTTCCAGGGCGACACCGTGCCGCACACCGTCTCCTGGTCGCTGTCGTGCGAGGCGTTCTTCTACGCGGTCTTCCCCTTCGTGGTGCGCCCGATCGTGCGGCGCACCCTGCGCCAGATGGTGGTGATCGCCGCCGTCCTCATCGCGATCAGCATAGGCACGCGCGTGTGGCTCTGGCTGGCCAACCCGCAGCTCACCGGGGAGAACTGGTTCACCTCCGACCTGTACTACTTCGCCACCCACTCGCCGATCTCCCGAGTCGGCGAGTTCGTGCTGGGCATCGTGATCGCCGCCGCGGTGCGCCGGGGCTGGCGCAGCCCGATCGGGCTGCGCACGGCGACCGCGATCACGATCGGCTACTTCGCGCTGCTGTGGGCGTGGTCCTGGTCAGGTGTGTGGCAGACCGCGCTGGCCGAGACCGCCAACCGGGGCAGCATCGTGGTGTTCGCGCTGCTCATCGCGGCGGCGGCGACCAACGACCTGGCCGGTCGGCGCAGCCTGCTGAGCTCCCGCCCGCTGGTGGCGCTCGGCCAGTGGTCCTACGCCTTCTACCTGATCCACTTCCTGGTGCTCTTCCCCATCGCCAAGCACGCGTTCGGGCGGCAGTCGCTCTACGACTTCCCGCAGCCCACCTGGGCGCATCTGCCGTACGCGCTGGCCGGCCTGGTCGTCAGCGTGCTGCTGTCGTGGGGGCTGTACCGGCTGTACGAGTATCCGATCGAGAAGAGGCTGCGGGCCCTGCTGCGCCGCGAGCCCAAGGCCGTCACCCCGGCACCGGGCGCGGAACCCTCCATTTGAGCGAGGGTTTGTGGGACCGCCATCCTTCAGGAGTTCCTGCGCCGTTCAGGATCGGGTGCGCTCATTGTTACTGAACGGCGGGATGTTGTGGTTGATGCGGAAAAGTTGATTCGGGTCGTACTCCGCCTTCAGCGTGGCCAGCCGCCGGTAGTTCGCCTCGGTGTAGGCCCGCCTGACCCGCTCGGGAGCCGAGTCGTGGTCGAACAGGAACCCCGGAAGCATGGCGCCGGTGTCCCACGGCCGGAGCCGCTCCAGCACCTCGTCGGCGGCCTTGCGCACCGCGTCGGCCTGTTCGGCCGGAGCCGGCATCCGCGTCCACAGGTGGAAGGCCGCGCCCTGGGTGCTGACCGCGTGCGGGCGGCCGGGCGGCCGGTTCAACGCCCCGCCCAGGTGACGTAGCTCGATGCCGGGGAACGGGCCCCCGGGCGCCGACGGGTCGATGAACGAGACCAGTTCCTGCACTGCCTCGTCGTCCAGTTCGTGTAACAACGCGCTGCGCAGGTGCGCCATGACCGGGTTCTTGGGGTCCTGGTAGATCTCGGTGATCTGCGCGTACGGCATGGCGCCGCAGGTGTCCTTCTCCGGGCCGAGCGCACGCAACGGCTCCACCAGCCGCGCGCCTTGCTCCTCGTCCCCCGTGTAGACCACCCGGACCTGCACGAACGAGCGGCCACGGAACTCCTCGGGCAACTGCGGCGCGTCGGGGAAGCGCAGCAGCGCCACAGAGGACGACATCTCCTCCGGCTGCTCCTTGACCCAGGCCAGGTAGGAGCCGAGCACGTGGGCGGCGTGCCCGAGGTCCTCGCCCGGGTAGTAAAGCTCACCACCGTGGACGGTGCGCAGCGGCAGCAGCTCGATCTCGGCCGCGACCACGACACCGAAGTTGCTCTTGCCGCCCCGCACCGCCCAGAACAGGTCGGGCTCCTGGGTGGGCGAGACGGTGCGGAGCAGGCCATCGGCGGTGACGATGTCGAGCGAGCGGACGTAGTCGGCGGCGAAGCCGTACGTGCGGCAGGCCAGCGAGAGCCCGCCGCCGGTCAGGTAACCCATCACCCCGACCTGGCCGGAGGAACCGCACAGGGGCGCGAGGCCGTGCTCGGCCGCCGCGGTGAGCACCTCACCCCACCGTAGCCCGGCTCCGATCCTCGCGGTGCCGGCACGCGGGTCCACCGACAGCTCGCGCAGCTCCCCGGTGGCGATGAACACGGCTTCATCCGCGGGCACCGACTTGCCGTGCCCGGTCGACTGCACCGCGACCGGGCGCCCCGCCTCCGCCGCGAACCGGACGGCGGCGGCCACGTCTTCGGCGTCGGCGGCGACCACGACCGCCGCGGGCCGGTGCTCGACCGTCAGCAACCAGCCGGAGCAGGCCTCCTCAAAGCCCTCGTCGCCGGGGTGCAGCGTGCGCCCGCGGATCGGCGCGCCCAGGCTCACCAGGGCGTGCCAGGCCGCCTGCCCGCCGGCGAGGCGGTCGCCGGTGAACGCGGCCGAGGTGGTGGCGCGCACCGGCACGCCGTCGGCGGTGTACGCCCCGGCGGTGCCGACCCCGCGATATACGGCCCCCTCGAGGTGAGCCTCGACATGGATCCGCGCGCGGCCCGAGTGACCTGCGGCCGGAGTGAAGACCTCGGTGAGCTCGTAGGAGAACCGGCCGGGCCGCCCCGCGCTCCAGACCCCGGTGCCCACGCTGAGGGGGGTGCGCAGCGCGACTGTGCCGTCGGGCGCGAACGAGATGGTGAAGGAGTCGGTCTCGTCGTCGCGGTGCATCAGACCGGTCCATACCCCCACGGGAGTCTGGGCCGCGTCGGCCGCGAAGTTCGTGTCCCGCATGTCAGTTATCCGCCTTCTCGAAGGACTTCGCCGCGCCGTCCGCCTCCGCGGGCGGCGGAGGGCCCGGCACCTGGGCGTTGCGCAGCAGGACCGCGGCCGCGGCGGCCAGCAGCGCGGCGAGCACCGCACCGACGATCGCGGTCGTCTGCAGGCCGTGTACGAAGGCCTCGCGGGTCACCGACAACAGCTCGGATCCCTGGGCGGCCGGTAGCTCGCGGGCGACGTTGACGGCGGCGGCGAGGGTGTCCTTGGCCGTCTCGACGACGGGGGCGGGCAGCCCTTCGGGGAGCCTGTCGGCCAGGTTCGCCCGGTACACCGCGAAGCCGACACTGCCGATCACCGCGACGCCCAAGGCGCTGCCGAGCTCGGTGCCGGTCGAGGCCATCGCGGACGTGGCGCCGGCTCGCTCGGGCGGGGCGGCTCCCACGATCAGTCCGGTGCCCAGCGAGACCATCGGCCCGAGCCCGAGACCGATGACGGCCGCCCCCGCCACCGCGACATACAGGTCGGAGGGACCACTGACCCGGGTCAGCACCACCATGCCGGCCGCGGCGACCACCAGGCCGCCGGTGAGCAGCGTGCTCAGCTTCACGCGGCCGGCGAGGCCAGGAGCCCCCATGGCGCCGATCATGATCGCGACGGTGGTGGGCAGCGACCAGAGGCCGGCCTGGAGCGGGGACAACCCGCGCACCAGCTGCAGGTACTGCATGACGAAGAACTGCGAGCCCGCGGAGAGCAGGGTCGCCAGCACGAGCATGCCAAGGGCGGTGCCGAACAGGTCGTTGCGGAACAGCGAGAGGTCGACCAGCGGCTGCCGGAGCCGGCCCTGGCGATGGAGGAAGAGCGCCGCCAGCGCCAGGCCGACGACGATGGCGATGCCCGACTCCGGGCGCAGACCGTCCTCGGCGATCTGCTTGAGACCGAAGATCAGGGCGAGGATTCCGGCGATGGACATGATCGCGCTGATCAGGTCCGGGCGGGAGACCGACTCGTCCCGGTACTCCGGCAGCACGAACGGGCCGAACACGATCAGCAGCAGCATGATCGGGACGCCGAGCAGGAAGACCGAGCCCCACCAGAACAGCTCCAGGAACGTGCCGCCGACCAGCGGTCCGATCACCGTGCCGAGGCCGAAGAAGCCGGTCCAGGCCCCGATCGCGACACCCTGCTGCTTGGGGTCCCGGAACATGATCCGGATCAGGGAGAGGGTGGAGGGCATCAGCGTGGCGCCCGCGATGCCCAGCAGCGCCCGAGCGGCGATGAGCATCGCCGAGTTGACCGCGAACGCCGAGAGCACCGAGGCCGCGCCGAACGCGACCGCGCCGATCAGCAGCAGCCTCCGGCGGCCGATCCTGTCCCCGATCGCGCCCATGGTGATGAGGAAGCCGGCGATGAGGAAGCCGTAGATGTCCACGATCCACAGCAACTCGGTGTTGCCGGGCCGCAGGTCGGCGGTGAGGGTGGGCAGCGCCAGGTGCAGCACGGTCAGGTCCATGGCGATGAGCATGGTGGGGAGCGCGAGGATCGCCAGCCCCAGCCATTCTCTTCGGGTCGCCCGCGGTGCGGCCGCCGTACCGATGTCGGTACTCAACGGAATCTCCTTGCGTTGGGGTTAAACGCTGGACGGACCAACGTTGGGGCAACCAACAATACATACAATCGTGGGTTCGTCCAACAATTTGCTAGATTGCCTTCGTGTACATCGCAGAGGGAAAGCTGCCGAGACGGCTGCGCACGCTACCGAGCAGGCTGACCAACCAGGCCGCGCTGATCGCCAACCGGATCGTGGACCAGGCTCTCGCCGAGGGTGGCGTCCGGCGTTACCACTACGCGCTGCTCGCGGCGTTGGAGGAGTACGGCCCGGCCAGCCAGGCCAACCTCGGACGCCGGACCGGCATCGACCGCAGCGACATGGTGGACACCGTCAACGACCTGGCCGGGTGGCACCTCGTCAAGCGCGCACCCGACCCCGAAGACCGCCGCCGCAACATCATCACCATCACCGAGGCAGGCCAAAGGCAACTCACCGAACTCGACCGGCTACTGGCCGACGCCCAGGACGAGTTCCTCGCCCCGCTACCCGCCGCCGACCGGCAACACCTGATCGGCCTGCTCACCCGCCTCGCCGAGCATCACAGCGGCGAGCACCGCTGATGCGGCCTTCCTCCTCGCCGCACACAGGTTGAGATCGGCTTCACGTGGGGTTCCGGCGTCAGCGCGCCACCGTCTCGGCGACCCTTGCGGACACGGCCGGTCGTCATGGGATGCGACCGTGGGCCAGGGCGGCGGCCTCGCCTCGCGAGCTCACGCCGAGCTTGCCGAGGATGTTGGCGACGTGGAACTTGACCGTGTTCTCGCTGATGCCCAGCCGGGTGGCGATCATCCGGTTACGGTGGCCGAGCGCCAGGTGGTGAAGGACGTCGCGTTCGCGCGGGTTGAGGGTGTCCAGCGGGCCCGGGGGCTGGGGGCGTACCGGACCGAACGGAAGGTCCGCGGTGATCGTCGTGCCCCAGCCCGGGACCGCGTCCACGCCGAGCGTTCCGCCCAGCACCGCCACCCGGTCGCGCAGCCGGTGCACCGACAGGGCGTCGGCCGCCAGCGAGCCGGGACCGTCATCGCGTACGGTCACCCGCAGCAGCGAATCCGCCACCTCCCAGGAGAGCCTGACCCGGCTCAGCCCGCCCTGCTGGAGCATCGCCAGCACCGCGCCCCGCACCACGGACCTGGCCGTTCTGGCCACCTCGTAGGGCAACGGCCTGCCCCGCTGATCCGGCCCCGCCGACTCCAGCGTGAGATCGTGATAGCGGGTGAGCAGAGAGAGCTTCTCCGTCAGCGCGTCGAACGCCCGGCCCGCCTCCTCTTCCCCCAGGTCACGCTCGCCGCCCGCCCTGGCCTCCAGGAGCGCGGGCACGGCCAGCTGGACCGCGACACGGCGGGCCGCGGCGTCGTCGAGCCGCCTGGACCGCAGGACGCCGAGCAGTGAGGTCAGCGTCGCGGCGTGGGCGTCGGCGAGGTCCTCGACGGCCGTGACAGACGGGCCCGTCACGTCATGCGGCTCGGCGTGCGACACGCGGTCGGCCAGGTGCGCGGTCGTCAGCTCGACGAGCCTCGTCACGATCTCCCGCACGTCAGGTTCCGGTGGGCCGGTGCCGGTGGTGACGACGGCGAGCAGACCGCCCGTGGTCTTCGGTGGCTTGACGGCCACGGCCAACACCGGCCGCTCGACCCCCGCCAGCGTGAACGGGCCGAACCAGGGACGATCGACGGCCACCAGGGGGACGAGGCGGCTCACCTCGTCGGCGCTCACCCCGTCGATCCCGTGGACGAGCAGCGGGGACATCAACAGGCAGTCCCCGGTGAACAACACCAGCCCCTCGTGCGGCACCAGGGCGGACAGCACGGCCGACAACTCCGGCAGAACGCCGTCGAGCGGCGCCCGCACCACCCTCAGCGCCGCCGCCAGGGCGGCCGACCACGACTCCGCCACGGCCCCGATGGTAGTAGGTCCCTTCCCCTGGTCCGCCCACTCGTTCGGGTAGGTCCGCCCGCCCGAACGGCCGGTCCGCGAGGGAGCCGTGGCGGCCAAGCTGTGCGCGTACGTCGTGACGAAAGGAATCGCAATGAAGAACGAGTCGACGCTGGTGGCGGTGGCCTACCACAGCGGGTACGGGCACACGGCCCGGCTGGCCGAGTCGGTACGCGCGGGAGCGGCGTCCGTGGACGGCACCAAGGTGGAGCTGGTCTCGGTGGACGGCATCACCGAACAGGAATGGTCGCTGCTGGACACGGCGGACGCCATCGTGTTCGGGTCGCCCACGTACATGGGGTCGGCCAGCCCGCAGTTCCACACGTTCGCCCGGGACTCGGTGCAGCGCTGGACGGAGCAGGCCTGGGCGGACAAGCTGGCCGCGGGGTTCACGAACTCGGGGTCCAAGAGCGGGGACAAGCTGCACACGCTGGAGTACATGGCGTTGCTGGCGGCCCAGCACGGCATGCTCTGGGTCAGTCTCGGGCTGGTGTCCGGGTGGAATTCCAGCACCTCCGACGAGAACGCGCTCAACCGGCTCGGCTTCTGGCTGGGAGCGGCGGCGGCCTCGAACGTCGACGAGGGGCCGGAGCTGATGCACGACTCGGACCTCCGGACGGCCGAACACCTCGGCCGCCGGGTCGCCGAGCAGGCCCGCCGCCTTTGCCGGGACCCGGAGCTCCGCACGTCGTCGATGCCGGCCGGCGCGTAGATACGCCGCGTGGTCTCGGGGCTCGATCGGGAGATGATCCGCACCGGCCGGCCACCGGCCGCACAGTAGCCGCGTAAGACCAGGTCAAAGCCTTTCGGCTGAGGCTCTGATCAGGATGGAAAGCCGTGGCGCCTCGGAGTCGTTCGGGGACGCCCACCTTCTCGGGTAGGCCGACGAACAGGTCCTGACGCCGCGGTGGAAACCCCTGCCCGACAGCGGGATCCGATCACTCGCGGCTACTTCGCCTCCGGCGGCGTCGCCCCGGGGGGAGGGCCGTGTACGGGTTCCGCGGCCAGTTCGGCGGCGACCTCGTCGGCTCCGTGCCCGACCAGCCAGCTCAACGGCGCATCCGGCAGGAAGCGGGTCATCGTGTCGGTCAGCTCCTGTTTCCGCGACTCGCTCAGGGCCGCTTCACCATCGGCCAGTCCGCGCACCGTCTCCCGGTACATCAGCAGATACCGTCGCTGGTCGGCCAGCAGGGTGTGATCGTGCGGCGCGCCGTGGCCCGGATAGAGTTCGACGCCGTCCAACTCGCCGGTCAGCCGGTCCAGGACGTCGAGCCACGGGCCGGTGTGGCCGTCGGCGGTGTAGGAGTGCACGCCGTGGAAGGCCACGTCACCGATGAACGCCAGCCGCCGCGAGCCGGTGTGGACCAGGATGTACGAGTCGGCGTGGCTCTCCGCCTCACCGAGGCCGCGCACCTCGACCCGGGCCCCACCCACCTCGATGACCTGGCCGTCCGGCACGATGTGGTCGGGGACTCGATACCGATCGGGCCACTCGTCACCGTAGAGCGGTTGCCACTGCTCTCGTTTCGGAACCGCGATCTTACCGATCGTCTCGGCGACGGCGGCCGTGGCGTAGACCGGTACGTCGTCGCCGACCACGTACGGCAGGCCGTTGAAATGGTCGGGGTGGGCGTGTGTCACGAAGGCCGCGAGCAGTGGCTTGCGCAGAGCGGCCAGGCGTGCGGCCAGCGCCCGCGCGTCCGACACGAGCAGGCTGGCGTCCACGAGTATCACCCCGTCCTCGCCTTCCAACAGGTAGCTGTTGACGAAGATGCCCGGCTCGGCGGCGGAGTAGGTGTGGATCCTGAGGTCGGTCATGGAGGGGAATTCCTTCCGGCTGATCGTTTGATCTTCACGCTAGGCTGAGCCGGAACGGCCGGACAGAAGGCACTTTCGGGTGCCCTTACCCGGCGGGCGGCGTGGCGAAGGGGGATCCGATGGCCCTGGTTATCCCGGAGGTGCTGGAGGAGAGCTGCGCGACCAGGCAGGCGCTGGAACGGTTCGCCGCGAAATGGCGGGTGCTTGTGATCTACGCGCTTCTGGCCGGACCGCAACGGCACGCCGAACTGCGCCGCCGGCTACCCGGCATCACGCAGAAGGTGCTGACCGAGACGCTGCGAGCGATGGAGAGCGATGGTCTGGTCGAACGGCGCGTCCTGAAGGAGACCGCGCCACAGCACGTCGAGTATCTCCTGACCGACCTCGGGAAGACGCTGCGGGAACCCCTGGCCGCCATCTGCGATTGGGCCGCCGCCCACGCCTAGCACCTCGATCACCGCGGTCCCGGCCGCGGGCTGAACCCTCTGGGGTCCGAGGCCGCGGCCGGGCCGCGCGGTGCGGTTCCACCCGAGTTCGACCCGCGCGGTGGCGTCGCGTACGGCTACACGCGCCGCTGGCCTACCCGAGTTCGCGCAGTGCCGAGGCCAGGCCCGCGGCCGTGGGACGTTCCCAGAGCAGGCGGGCCGCGACCGGTCTGCGCAGGCCGCCGCGCAGGCGGCCGAGCAGCGTCACCGCGAGCCGGGAGTCGCCGCCCGACTCGAAGAAGGCGTCGTGCGGGCCGATCCGCGGCTCGTCCAGCACCCGCCGGAAGGCCTCCAGCACCTCCAGTTCCAGCCGGTCGCGCGGCTCGTCCGACCGGCTCCCGACGCGGGCGTCCGAGGAGGCCAACCGGCGGCGGTCTATCTTGCCCGCGCTGGTCAGCGGCAGCTCGTCCAGCACGTGCACGATCCCCGGCACCATGTAGCCGGGCAGCCGCCCGGCCGCCCACGCCCTGGCGTCCTTCGCCGTTACCGGAGAGGAGAGGGCCGATCCCGAGGCGGAGGTCGCGGATCCTGAGCCGGATCCTGAGCCGGATCCTGAGCCGGATCCTGAGCCGGATCCTGAGCCGGATCCTGAGCCGGATCCTGAGATGGAGACGGGCGCGGGCGCGGAGATGGATTCCGAGCCGGATTCTGAGGCGGAGGTGGCCACGTAGGCCACCAGTTGCTCGTCCTCCAGCGCCACTGCCGCGTCGTCCACGCCGGGACAGGCCCGCAGTGTCTGCTCGATCTCGCCCAGCTCGATCCGGTAGCCGCGATGCTTGACCTGGTGGTCCACCCGGCCGATGAAGTCGAGGCGGCCGTCGGGACGCTGCCGCACCAGGTCACCGGTCCGGTAGAGCCGCCCGCCGGACATCGGAGACGGCGGCCCGCCCGGCGTCGAGGGGAAAGGTTCGTCAGGCCCCGGAGGCGCTCCGTTTGGCGTCGAGGACGAAGGTTCGTCCGACTCCGAGGGGGGTGGTCCGCTTGATGTCGAGGGCGAAGGCCCGTCCGGTGCCGACGGTGACGGCCCGTCCGGTGCCGTGGGCGGTGGTCCGGCGAGGGGGACGAACCGCTCGGCGGTCAGCGCGGGCCGCCGGTGGTAGCCGCGTGCCACGCCCGCGCCGCCGACGTGCAGCTCGCCGGGCACCCCCCACGGCGCGACACGCCCGGCGGTGTCCAGCACCAGCGCGTACGCCCCCGCCATGGGCAGCCCGATCGGCGGTACGCCCTCGCCGGGCGAGCAGTCGGCCAGGGTCGCGATGACGGTCGCCTCGGTCGGCCCGTAGGCGTTGACCATGCGCCGGCCGGTGCCCCAGCGCTCCACCAGCTCGGGGGTGCACGCCTCGCCGCCGGTCACCAGCACCCGCAGACCGGGCAGCGGGTCGTCGCCGGGCAGCGTCGCGATCACCGAGGGGGGGAGCAGCACGGCGTTCACCTCGCGCTCCGACAGGCATCTGCTCAGCGCCCGGCCGACGAGGATGTTCCCCGCCTCCGGCACGCACAGGGTGCCCCCGGAGACCAGCGTGGTGAACACCTCCCACACCCAGGCGTCGAAGGTCGGCGGCGCGAACTGCAGCAGCCGCACCCCGGGGCCGATACCCAGCTCGGGGGCGAGGGCCATGACCAGGTTGCACGCGCCGGAGTGCTCCAGCAGCACCCCCTTGGGCAGGCCGGTCGAGCCCGAGGTGTAGATCATGTACGCCAGGTCGCGCGATCCGGCCGGGCGGGGTTCGGCGGTCCTGGCGGGGTCGCGCCGGTCAAGGTCGAGGCGGCGCCCCCCGCCCTCCGGCAGGCCGTCGAGAATCTCCCCGGTGCTCAGCAGGACGGCCGCCGCCGCGTCGGACAGCAGGTACTCCAGCCGGGGAGCCGGTTGCGACGGGTCGAGCGCCAGGAACGCGCCGCCCGCGTACAGCACCCCCGCCACGACCGTGACCAGGCGGGCCGAGCGCGGCAGGCAGATCGCGGCCACGGTGCCGGGGCCCACCCCCTCGGCGGCGAGCCATCCGGCCAGCTCCCGGGCGCGCTCGTCCAGCTCGCGATAGGTGAGCCGCCCGTCGTCCCCGTCCACGGCCGTCACGTCGGGGGTGCGCCCGGCCTGGGCGGCGATCAGCGCGGCCAGGGTGGATCCCGGGGCGTCCAGGTCCACCGCCGCGGGCGGGCCCGAGATCGGGCCCGAGCGGTCGTCGAGCGGTAGATCGAGCACCGGCCGCGCGGGGGAGTGGGCCATCTCGCCGAGCAGCCGGGTCAGGCGGGCGGCCATCAACTCGATCGTGGCGTGGTCGAAGACATCGGTGGCGTACGTCAGGGTCGCCCGGAACCGGCCGCCATCCCCGTCGCCCTCCCCCCTACCGGTCTCATTCCCGTCGCCTTTCCTGTTCCCGTTCCTGTTCCCGGTCCCGGTCCTGTCGCCGGTCCCGTTTCCGGTCCGGGGGCCGGTCCCGTCCGGTGCGCCGGTGGTGAGGCGCAGGTCCAGGTCGCAGGCCGTCCGCCGGGCGGCGGGTTCCCCGTCGCCGAGCGGTTCGAGGCGCAGGCCCGCCGCCTCGTGCGCGGCGGGACGGCGGACAACGCCGTACGCCACGTCGAACAGCGCGCCCCGGCTGGGGTCGCGGGGCGGGGCGACGGCGGAGGTCAGATCCTGCAGTGGCAGCCGGTGCCGCCAGGTGTCGTCCACGGCCTGTCCCAGGCGGGCGGAGAACGTGGCGAGGTCCGGGTCGCCGGACAGGTCCACCGGCAGGGGGAGGAGATCGTCCAGCGGCCCGGCCGTCCCGGCGAACTCGTTCGGCTCCCCGCCGAGCAGTCCCGAGACGCGGCCGGGGGCGTGCGCGCCGATCGTGAAGCGCTCCTGGCCCGAGCAGCGCGACAGCAGGACGGCGAACGCCGCGAGCACCGCGAGGGAGGGGGCGCCCAGCTCGGGCGGTACGGCCACCTCGAAGCGGTGCGCCCCGCCCGCGCCGGAGCGGCGCCCGGGGCGCGGCCGGTCGGTGGCCGGTTCCAGCGGCGGCACGTCCCGCAGCGCCTCGCGCCAGAACTCCCGCCTGTTCCCATCCGTCACCTCGGGACCGGGACCGGGGCCGGGGGCCGGTGCGGAGGCGCCGGGCGGTCCGTCCCGGCTGCCGGCGGGTGGCACGCCCCGGTCGTCGGAGGCCGAGGCCTCCTGGGGACCAGGGGACGACGCCGGGATGCCCGAGGCCGTCGCGTCCGGGTGGGGGAAGTCGTCCTCGGCGGGTACGCGGGGTGTGCCGGGCAGGCGCGGGGAGCCGTCCTCGGCTCGGGCCCGGTACAGCTCGGCCAGGTCGGCGGACAGTACGGCGACGGAGCCCTCGTCCGCGACGCACGGGTGCATGCGCAGCACCAGCACGTGCTCCTCGGGGCCGAGTTCCAGCAGGGAGACGCGCGCCAGTGGCCCCGTCACCGGGTCGAACGGCCGGGCCTCCACCTCGGCCAGTGCCGCGCCGAGCCTCTCCGGCTCGACCGGCACCGCCCGCGGCGCGGGCAGTGCCCCGGCCGCCACTACCGGGCGGGGTCCGTCGCCACGGGTGGGCAGGGCCCAGCGCAGCACCTCGTGTCGCGCGGCCAGGTCGCCGAGCGCCGAGCCCAGCGCCTTCTCGTCGAGGGGGCCGGTCAGCCGCAGCCGCAGGGAGATCCCGTCCGGTACGGCGTCGCCGCGGATCCGGTGTTCCAGCCAGGCCCGTTCCTGGGCGGGCGAGAAAAGTCTCACTGGTCGCCTCCCGGCAGGTTCAGGCGGAGCCACTCCAGCTCCTGCTCGATCATGCTCTGGAAGTTCGCGGGGGAGATCATCGAGTACGGCATGTGCGCCTCACCCCAGTAGCTGACCAGCCGCACCTTCTTGGCCTGCCTGGCCAGCGCGGTGTACATCTCCTCGGAGCCGGTGTGGGTCAGGTAGTCACGCTCGCCGTGCAGCATGAGCACCGGCGTTTTGATCTTTCCCGCGTGCAGGAGCGGGCTGTTGCGCACGTACCTCTGCGGGTCCTCCCACGGCGGCTTGCCCAGCCCGAACTCGAAGGCCGGGTCCTCGATGTACGCGGGCGCGAACCACTCCTGCGCGCGCGGCGTGTAGCGGAAGCGGGAGTCGAACACGCCGTAGCTGCTGATCACGTCGGAGAAGCCGGAGATAGCGATCGCCGCCTTGAACCGGTCGGTCTGCGTCACGAGGCTGTGCACGTTGTAGGAGCCGAAGGAGTGCCCCAGTACCGCCAGCCGCTTCGGGTCGGCCACGCCCTCGTCGATCGCGGCGTCCACCGCGTTCATGATCGGCTTGGTGGGCCATGTCATCGGCTCGGCCGCGGCCTCGCCCTCGGGGCGGGGGATCGAGGGGACGAGCACGGCGTAGCCGCGGGCCGCGAGGAACTGCAGGGTGAGGTAGCTCGGGTTGTTCACCTGGAACTCCGGCACGTCCTCCAGGGTGGAGACGATCCGGGTGCCGTACACGTTGACCACGAGCGGATGGCGCTGCCCGTCGCGGTGGCCCGGCGGCAGCAGCAGCGCGCCGGTCAGCTTCTCCCCGTTCGCCCCCTGGTAGGTGACGAGCTCGCGTTTCGGAGGGATCACCTGGGCGAGGTGGCCGTTCAGCGACAGCCGCTGGGTGTGGCGGCCCGCGTGGGAGGTCCACAGCGCGGTGCCCTTGTCGCCGCCCGCCCCGAAGACCGCGGTGCGGTTCGCGGGGGAGTACCCGGCGACGCCCGCGTCGGGATGGGGCGACGGGAGCGGGGTCAGCACGGGCGAGGCACCGGGTGCCAGCTCGTACAGGCCGCCCTTGACGTCGCGCGCCAGCACCAGGGGGAAGTCGCGGTCGAGGCGGGGGTTGGCCGGTTCGGCGCCGCCCCGGTCGGTGGGCCGCACGCCGTTGCGCCTGACGCCGTCGTCCAGCGGCCAGGCCAGTTCCGCCAGCGGGGCGGCGCCACCGGCGTTCAGGTCGCGGGCCTTCCCGGTGCGCGGGTCGATCAGCCAGGCGCGCCCGTCGGCCACGCCCAGCACGCCGCCGGGCACCGGTACCAGCTCCAGCGGCGGGACCTTGAACCGCGAGGTCAGGTCGCGCGGTGCGGCGGCCGGTTCGGCGGGGTCAAAGGCCCACCAGTCCTGGCGGGCCAGGGGATCAACAGCGTTCGTGGCCTTTACCCCGCGTACCAGCGGGGTTCCCGCCCCCCACAGCAGGCCCGTGGCCACCAGCCGGTCGGCGGCCAGCGGCGCGGCCCTCCCCCCGGCGGCGGGGACGAGGTAGGCGGTGAACGGGTCGGGCGTCTCGGGGGTGGCCTTGCCGACGATCAGCAGGTTGGCGCCGTCGGCGGACCAGCGGGGCTGCACGGTGACCGAGGGGCTCGGCACGTCGCCCACCACGCGCGGCTGCCCGCCGGAGGCGGAGGCGATCGCCAGCTGGGTGCGCCGCTCCAGGACGCGCTTGAGCTGCCCGGCGCGCGCCGGGGTGGGGCCGAGGTCGTCCACCCGGGCGATGTTCCGCCCGGTCGGGTCGGCCACCAGGTTGCCCGCCGTGTAGGTGCGGGCCGGGCCCGCCGAGGTGATCTTCCCGGTGACGGCGTCGACGACGGCGATCTCCTCGTCCAGCCTGTCCCGGCCCTGGGTGGCGGAGCCGTCGAGCACGGAGGCGGTGGTCTCCTTGCCCCGTTCGACCTTGGCCCACTGCTTCGGGGCGGCGCGCTGGGCCTCCAGCCACTGCCCGTACTCCAGCGCCCAGCGGCCGGCGTTCACCATCGGGGCGATCACCCGCCGCGCGTCCAGCCACTGGATCAGGTAGCCCGAGGCGTTCGTCATCGTCTGCACCCCGCGCGGGGTCAGCTTGCGGGTCTCACCCGTCTCGCGGTCCCACACGTGCAGGAACACGTCGTCGCCGCCCCGGGTGGAGGCGAAGGCCAGCATGCGCCCGTCGGGAGACCACACCGGGTTGTAGTGGCCGGTGCCGTCCTTCGCACCGTGTGTCACGTCGCGCGCCGGGCCCTGACCATCCGCTATCCAGATGTCCGCGCGCTCGTTTCCGTCGACAAATGATGCGCCATATCTGCTCGACTCGCTCGGCCCGCGTTTCACGACCGCCGCCACCGATTTACCGTCGGGGGACGGGACGACCTGGCCGAGTTTCTTCGTGGTCATGAAGTCCTGCATCGCGAACGGCCGCGCGGCCCCCGAGGTGGCGGGTCGTTCCGCCGACGGGGAGGCCGGTGGCGAAGCGCCTCCCACCAGGGCGGCGGCCGTGAGCAATGAGAGGACGAGCTTGACACGTAGCACCATGGGAGGACGATAACCATGTCGCCGGAAACGCGGAAAAACGCCCGGACGGGTCTCCGGCGGGCGGCCTATAATCCCGCCCTCGCCTTAATCGGGGCGGCACGCGGGTTAATCAGGACCACCCCGCAGGTAATCAGGCTTGGCCCGCGGCTAAGGGCCCGCGGCTAAGGGCCCGCCGGTAATCGGGCCCGCCGCTAATCGGGCCATCCCGCCGGCGAGATGACTTCTGCCGGAAAATTCTCCGAGGAATGGGAAGTTCCTAAATGACTGATGTCGATCTGGCCGATGCCGATCTGCACGTCGGTGACAGACCCCACGAGGTCTTCCGCCACCTGCGAGACAACGACCCGCTCCACTGGAACCCCGACGGCAAGGAGCCCGGCTTCTGGTCGGTCACCCGGTACGAGGACTGCGTGAACGTCCAGAAGGACCCCCAGACCTTCAGTTCCAACCAGACCAACACCCTCGGCCCGCACCGCAACACCGGTGACCAGGGATCCGGCAAGATGATCAACACGACGGACCCGCCCCGCCACACCGAGCTGCGCAAGCTGGTCAACAAGTGCTTCACCCCCCGGGCGATCGCCGCCCTGGAGCCGTACCTGCGCTCGGTCGTCAAGGACGTGTTCGCCGACGCGCTGGAGCGGGGCGAGTGCGATTTCGCCACCGTCGTGGCGGCCCTGCCCGTCGCGGGCATCTCCGCGCTGCTGGACGTGCCGCGCCAGGACTGGGACCTGATGCTCAGGCTCACCTCCACGGCGTTCGGCTCGCACGACAGCGAGTACCAGATGACCTCCGACGTGCGCGCCAACGCCGCCCAGGCGCACGGCCAGCTCCTGCTGTACTGCCAGGGCCTGGTGGAGAAGCGCCGAAAGTCGCCCGGCGACGACATCGTGAGCCTGCTCGCCCGCTCCCAGGACGCGGGGGTGCTGAGTGAGGAGGAGTGCCTGCTCTTCTTCGACGTGCTGATGCTCGGCGGCAACGAGACCACCCGGCACGCCGCCGTCGGGGGGCTGCTGGCCTTCATGGAGCACCCCGACCAGTGGGACCGGCTGCGCAAGGAGCCCGAGCTGGTGCCCAACGCGGTGGGAGAGCTGCTGCGCTGGACCTCGCCCAGCCGCCACGTGCTGCGCCGCGCCTCCCGCGACACCGAGCTGCACGGCAAGACCGTCCACGCGGGCCAGGACGTCGTCATCTGGCACACCTCCGCCAACCGCGACGAGCGCGTGTTCGACTCCCCGGAGGTGTTCGACGTCGGGCGCCCGCGCAGCTCCCGCAGCGGGCACGTCGCGTTCGGCTCCGGTCCGCACTTCTGCCTGGGAGCCGCCCTCGCCGAGCTGGAGCTCACCGTCTTCCTGGACGAGCTCGCGAACTCGGTGTCGGGGGCGGAGCTGCTCGGGCCGCCCGACTATCTGCGTTCTCCCGTCATCAACGGCGTCAAGCACGTCCAGGTTCGGCTCCATCCCATGGGGTAGAAGCGTCGACCATGAACTCACTCACCTGGGATCAGGTCCACGCGCGGCGGCTGGCCCGCCATCACCTCGTGAAACCCGTCTCCGGCGACCTGCGCAAACCCGTGCGCGACGTGTGCGGGGTGCAGTCGCAGGTCGCCGCCGCGGCCGAGCTGGCCATCGGGTCACGGGTGAAGGGCGCCACGCAGGAGCAGGTGCGCGCGGAGCTTTACGACAGGAAGCGCCTCGTCAAGACGTACAGTCTGCGCGGCACCCTGCACGTGCACGCCGCCGACGAGCTGGCGCTGTGGATGGCGGCCATGCGCTGGAAGCCCTACTGGCGCGCCAAGGACAGCTGGCACGCCCACCACGGGCTCACCGCCAAGCAGGGCGAGGCGTTCGTCGACGCGGTCCGCGAGGCGCTGGACGGCGAGTGCCTGACCCGCGAGGAGCTGGCCGGGGAGGTCTCCGGGCGCGTTGGCGCGTGGGCCAAGGACAAGCTCGCCTCCAACTGGGGCGAACTGCTGCGTCCCGTCGCCTACCTCGGCGTGCTCTGCTTCGGGCCCGTACGGGGAGCCAAGGTCACCTACGTCAGGCCCGACCGGTGGGCGGGGCTGAAGACCGAGGTCAAGGACCAGCCCGACCCCGAGGAGTCGGCGATGGAGATCGTGCGCCGCTACCTGCGCGCGTACGGCCCCGCCACCCACCAGGATCTGGCCCGCTGGTTCGCGCTCAGGCCGCCCGAGGCGCGCGAGGCGCTGGAGTCGCTCGGCGACGAGGTCGCCCAGGTCGAGGTCGAGGGGCGCAAGGCGTACGTCCTGGCCGCCGACGAGGGCCGCTGGCCGTCCGACCCGAGCTGCCTGCGGCTGCTGCCGCAGTACGAGGCGTACGTCCTCGGCAGCGGTCCCAAGGAGGTCGTTGTGCCCAAGGACACCGCCGCCCGCGTCTTCCAGCACGGCCGGGGCAGGTACGAGGGCGCGGTCGCCCACCAGATCATGCTGGTCGACGGGGTCGTGTCCGGAATGTGGGAGCGCAGGGAGAAGGGCGGCAAGGTCGAGATCAAGCTGGAGTCGTTCGTCGAACTCGACTCCGGCCAGACCGGGGAGCTGGAGCGGGAGGTCGAGCGCGTCGGCCGCTTCTACGGCGCCGAGGCCACCCTGTCCATGGGCAGGCTCACCGGCAAGAAGCGCTGAGTTCCTCCCGGTTTCCTTGGGACACCCGCTGACCGGTGGGCACGTTCGGGTGGGGGAGTCCGTCCAGGACTCCCGCCCGTCGGCGGGCACCGGACTCCCCGCTCGGCCGGACTCCCCGTCCCTCAGCGTCCCTCAGCGGCAGGTGCCGAGATCTCCCCGTATCGCGCGCAGCACTGTCCGGCGCTGGGTGTGGATGAAGAAGTGCCCGCCGGGCAGCAGCCGTAGCCGGAACGCCGACCCCGTCTGCGCGCTCCACGCGCTCAGCCCGGCCGCCGTCGTGGTCGGGTCCCCGTTTCCGCCGAACACCGAGATCGGGCAGGCCAGCGGTGGCTCGTCCTCGTGCACGTAGGACTCCGCCGCGTTCAGGTCCGCCCGCAGCACCGGCATGACGAGGCTCATCAGCTCCGCGTTGCCGATCACCTCCGGCGGGATGCCGTCCAGCCGGTGCAGCACCCGCATCAGGTCCTCGTCACCGAGTTGCCCGAGCCGCGGCATGCCGTCGCGGGCCTGGGGGGCGTTCCAGCCCGACACGAACAGCCGTCCAGGACCCGGCAACCCGCGCGAGCGCAGCCGCCGCGTCACCGTGAACGAGACCAGCGCGCCCATGCTGTGCCCGAACAGCGCGAACGGCAGCGGGTCCAGGCGCGACAGCCCGTCGATCACCGGATCGACGATCATCGACAGCCTGTGCGGCGGATTCTCCGAGATGCGGGTCTCCCTGCCCGGCGAGCGCACCGCCCACAGTTCCACGTCACCGGGGAGCAGGTCGGCCCAGCCGCGGAACGTCGTGGCGCCGCCTCCCGCGTTGGGCACGCAGACCAGTCGCGCGCGGGGCCGATCCGGCCGGCGCAGCGGCACCAGCCAGCTCGCGGGATGGGTCGCGGAGGTCATGGAGGTCATGGAGGTCATGGAGGTCACCGGGGTCGTGGTGGTCACTGGGCGCGTGGAGGTCGTCGAGGTCATGGAAGTCGCAGAGGTCGTGGGGGTCGGGGAAACAGTCATCGCGGAACCGCCAGGGATCGTGCGGAGTCCCGGGCCCGCTCGCAGGCGGCGACCAGGTCCGCCAGGGACTCGGGGGGGAACATGTGCGCCGCGTCGCCCGGCCGGTACATCCTCCCGGGCTTCAGGCACGACTCGATGAGCAGCCCGTCCGCGCCGTACGCCGAGGCCGCCAGCGAGGCCGGAGCCACCAGTGAGGCCGAGCCGGTGCTGTGGCTGGGGTCGAAGACCACCGGCAGGTCGGTACGGGCGCGCAGCGCGGCGATCGCCCCGAACCCGGGTTGCGGTGGGGTTCCCCAGGCACCCGCGCAGAGCACCACGGCACCGTTGCCCCGGGTGAAGACGAACTCCGCCGCCCGCAGCCAGTCGTCCAGGCTCGCCCGAGGCCCCCGCATCAGCAGCACCGGCCTGGGCTGGGCGCCCAGCTCGGCCAGGAGCGGGCGGTTGTCCAGCTGCCGCCCGTCCACCTGCAGGCAGTCGGCCACCTCTGCGACCGCCTCCACCTCGCGCGGGTCGCACACCTCGGTGATCACGGGGATGGCCGCGGCCCGCCGGACCTCCGCGAGCGCCTTCAGGCCCCGCCCGCCCTTGCCGGGGAAGTGGTAGGGGCTGCTGCGCGTCTTGGACAGCCCGGCCCGCAGGGCGTGCGCCCCCCGCGCCTTGACCGCCAGGGCCGTCTCGACCGCGTCCTCGGCCGACTCCAGCGCGCACGGTCCCGCCGCCCACCACAGCCGAGGCCCCCCGACCACCCCGCCGTCGACCGCCTGCCCGGAAGCCGGGGGGACCGCCGGCGGGCCGGACCGCGAAGGTTCGGACCGCGAGAGCTCGGAACGCGGAAGGGGGCCGATCGTCACCTCGCGCGGTGCCACGCCGCTGTCCCGCCGTACCAGCCAGTGGCCGTCGGGGGTCGGGCGGCGGGCCAGCACGGCGGGTGAGGCGGGTACGCGGGCGAGGGACTCGTCGCCGCTCACCACGACGAAGACCCTCCCGGCCAGGTTGATCGGCCAGGCGGTGACGTCCTCGTGCGCCCCGGTCAGCGCCGCCACCTCCTCGGCGACCTCGGCGGGGGTGCCGGGCCGAAGCTCGATCAGCACGCCGGGACCTCCGCGCCGATCTCCTCCCGCCAGGCCGCGATGCTCGCACTCAGCGCGGCGACGCCGGGCCCGTGCCGCAGCACCCCGGTCGTGACCGGCAGGACGGCCCGGCCCGGGGCTTCGGCGGCGACGGCGAGGAGGTCGCGGGTCTCGCGCCCGGCCCTGCCGAGGCCCGGCAGTTCCACGACCGCCGACGGCATGCGGGCCACCAGGTCGAGGGCCTCCTCGCGGGTGGCCCCCACCACGGCCGCGGCCGCCACGCCGTGCTCGTCGTTCCATTCCCGGACCTCGTCGGCGGTGCGCTGCGCGACGGTGCGCGATCCGGTCACGGCGCCCTGCACCCCGCCGGCGGCGTGGTTGGAGGTGCGTACGAGCACCATGACCAGGGTTCCGCTGTCACGGGCCCGACGCAGCAGCGGGTCGAGGGCGGCGAAGCCCATGAACGGGTTCGCCGTCACCGCGTCGCCGCCCAGCACGCTGCCGGGACCCAGATAGAGGTCGGCGTAGGAGTCCATGGTGTCGTCGGCGTCGCATACCTTCGCGTCCAGCACGGCCAGCGAGCCCCGCTCGTGCACGCCGTCGACGACCTCGCGCAGCAGGTCCGTGCCCGCGGTGCCGAAGCGGGTGAAGAACGGCACCTGGATCCGGTAGACGGACACCCGCTCGCCCGCGGCCTCCAACACCACCGAGCACATCCGCCGGGCCCCGTCCACGTCGTCGCCCATCCGCCACGCCTCCAGCCACTTGGGGGAGGGGGCGATCCCCAGGCAGAGGGCGGATCGGGTCTTGAGCAGGTCGGTCCATATCGGTACGGCAGCCATGGACCCATTGCACACACTTCCGCCGGGGGCCGTGTCGCGCCCGCTCGCCGGTGAGGCGCCGTCGGCTAAAATCTCCGCCCGCTCCTTCCCGGGACGCCGTGGACATTATATTGATCTACATTGTAAAGGCGTCCGGTCGGCGGATCACTCCGCGCCACCGGGCTCGTCACGGCGGGAGACGCGGAACCAGACACCGGTACCGACCACGACGAGGGCGAGGAGCGCGATCCAGGTCCAGCCGGGC
The DNA here is from genome assembly GCF_036227305.1 of Streptosporangium sp. NBC_01469. NCBI lineage: Bacteria > Bacillati > Actinomycetota > Actinomycetes > Streptosporangiales > Streptosporangiaceae > Streptosporangium > Streptosporangium sp. NBC_01469. Next base: position 6,345,270 of record NZ_CP109465.1, read on the forward strand.
AGCCCCTGCCCGTCGCTCTCCCGGTCGTCGGTGGCGGAGACCAGGCCGGGCGCGGGGGTGGGCGGGGCGGTGGTCGCCGAGGTTTCCGGTGCCGGGGTTCCCGGCGCCGAGCTCTCCGGCGCCGGGGTGGACTCGGCGGCCGGAGCGGGTTCGGGGGTGGGTTCCGCGGTGGCGGACGGCGTCGCGGGAGCGGTCACGGTGAAGGGGATCTCCCCCTCGATCGGGTGGCCATCGGTGGAGACCACCCGCCAGGCGATCACATACTTGCCCGAGGCCAGTGTCTCGGGGACACCGGAGGTGACGGTGTCACCATCGACCTTGGGCTTGCCGAGGTCCACGGTCGTGCCACCCGCCTCGCGCAGCGCGACGGCGGGGAAGCGGACCCGGGTGGTGAACACCAGCTTGATCCGCTCGAGGGCGGCGACCTTGGCCCCCCTGTCGGGTGAGCTGCTCTTCAGGCGGTCGTGGGCGAGCGCGGCGGGCGTGCCGAGCGTCAGGAAGACGGCGCAGAGCAGCGCGGTCACAACGGTCGTACGGGCGAATCGCGGCAGGGACGCCATTTGTCTGCTCCAGGAGAGACTCCCGGCGGGAAACCGGGAAAGCGGGAGGACGCCTCGGAGTGCGGAGGCGTGTCTGGTCACGGAGGCGCACCGGCCGCCGGACCTTCCCGGTCCCTCAGCCGACGCGGCGCGGCGCGGGAGGGCCGCGCCGCCGCAGCGCGGGAAGGATCTCCCAGCCGCCGTACGGCCGGACGCCGGTGGCCGGGACCGGCTGTCGCACCGGCGGCGTCACCCCGGCGGGAGCGGCGAGGAGCGGCCGGATCAGCGGCACCCGCCCGCCGTGCAGGCGGATCATCAGCCACAGCGCGCTCTCGCCTCGATGCAGCCACCATCCCGTGCCCAGCGCCACCGCGAGGTGCGTCAGCGTCATGCCCGGACCGGGATGGTTGTGGGCGGAGACCGTCAGGTGTGACGCGGGCGCGGCACCGTCGAACAGCTCGTGCAGCAGGATCTGCGCGCCGGCGGTGGTGGTGAGCACGACCTCGGGGCCGCGCTCGTGCCCGTTGAGCGCGTACGCCACGCAGAAGGCGACCAGCGCGCCGAGAACGGCGAGGTGTGGCGGGATCAGGCCGCCCCCGGCCAGGGCGTGGCCGCCCGCGGAGACCACGAGGCACATCGTCGCGAAGACGATGGCCCGTGGCACGCGCAGCGCCGTTGAGGTCACGCGGAACATCCTGTCAGCCGGGCGGCGCGCGGAGAAGGCCGGGGCGAGGGGATCGCGCGCCCGGCGCGGGTGGACCGCATGGCCGGAGATACGCGCCGGTGACCCTCGCCGTTCGACGCCGCACGGGCCGGCCGGGGCTGCGCGCCGTTCGGCGGTGGGCACTCGCGCCGAGGATGGGTGACCCCGGCGCGGCACCCGCGCCGTCGCCGCGCCGGGGCCTGATGTCCGAAGCCGGGGTGGCCGGGCGCGGGTGTGCTCTCGGGTCCTCGCCGTCGCGGGTCAGGCGGCGGGCGATCCCATCGGCGAACGACGTGTTTCCCGTCGCGCGATAGGCAGGACATTTGGATTGTGAGTCATTTCAAAATATGAGCTGATATGTGGGGTTGAAAACGTTCGTCTCCGGAGGAAATGGGTGTCCTTGCTGGTGGAAGGGCAGGTCGGCGCCGATGAGATCTGCGCGTATGTCGTATAACGAGAATGGCTCGGTCAATCGGTAAGGTCGGAAGGAGTGGTGCATCGCTGGAAATGCGCCGCGACGGGGCAATGTTCAAAGAAAAGGAAAACATCATGATGGAGGCCGTTCGACCTCGTGTGGTGCCGCGAAATACCGTTCGCTCCCGGCTGGCGGGGGTCCTCACGGCCGTGGTCGCGCTGGGAGCCGTGGCCGTGACCCCGGCGACCGCGAGTGCGGTGACCGTGTCCCCGGTGGCCGTGACCCCGGCGACCGCGAGTGCGACGGCCGTGACCCCACCGACCGTGACCCCGGCGACCGCGGGTGCGACGGCCGTGACCCCGGCGACCGCGGATGCGGCGACGCCGGTGCAGCTCGGCACGGCCGCGAACTTCGAGGTCCTGGGCCGGGACGCCGTCACGAACACCGGGCCCACCGTCGTCACCGGGGACCTCGGGTTGTGGCCGGGCACGGCGCTGAGCGGCTTCCCGCCCGGCACCGTGACCGGGACCGTTCACCAGACCGACGCCGCCGCCCAGCAGGCTCAGACGGATCTGACCGTCGCCTACGACGACGCCGCGGGCCGGCCCGTCGACGCCACCGTCCCGACGGAGCTCGGCGGGACCACAGTGACGCCCGGCGTCTACGACTCCGCCGCGGGGACCTTCCAGATCACCGGCACCCTGACCCTCGACGCGCGGGGCGACCCGGGCGCCGTCTTCATCTTCAAGGCCGCCTCCACCCTCGTCACCGCGTCCGACGGCACGGTGACCCTCGTCAACGGCGCCCAGGCGGCCAACGTCTTCTGGCAGGTCGGCAGCTCGGCCACGCTGGGAACCAACTCCGCCTTCTCCGGGAACATCCTCGCGCTGAGCGCGATCACCGCGACCACCGGTGTGACCGTGGTCGGCCGCCTGCTGAGCCGTGGCGGCGCGATCACCCTGGACACGAACACCGTCGCGCTGCCCTTCGCCCAGTCCTGCGGAACGGCGACGACCACGACCACGCTGACCTCCACGTGTCCCTCGGGAGACGGCGGCCCGATCACCTTCACCGCGACGGTGACGTCCTCGGACGCGACCGTCCCCACGGGGCAGGTCACCTTCGCCACCGACGGGGCGGCGCTGGGCACGGCCCAGCTCGGCGCGGGCGGCGTCGCCACCCTGACCGTCTCGGATCTCCCCGCGGGCGTGAACCGCGTCGTCGCCACCTACGCGGGTACGGCCCAGCTCGATCCCAGCACCTCACCGGTGCTGATCCAGCGCGTGGACCTCGGATGTCCCTGCCTGGGGCCCCTGCCAGAGAGAAGCGGTGAGCGAGACAGCGCCCGCCGCGACGACCACGCCGGTCCCGGGGCGGAAAGGAAGTCCCACACCCGGATCACGGCCGCCGCGACCGGCTGCGGCCGTCGCTCCTAGCCGGCGCGCGGTTTCGGGCGGAGGGCGCCGCCGACGATCGGTGAACCCACCGCCGGAAGCCGTGAATCTGGCATTTCATCTCCAAGAAACGGTATTTCGGTGGACCCGCACGTCGTGTCCCCGATCTCATGTCGGCTCCGAAGAGTTATCTTCCGCTCTGAGACACGGCGATACGTCGAGATGTTCAGGCCTGCTGGTCAGGGGTTCAAGCCTCGCATCGTCTCTTTCACTCATTCGGAACATTGGATCGAACGATGCGCAGACTGTTTTTGACGATCGTGGCAGCCGTCGGCTTCAGCCTCGTCGCGGCGACCGCCCTGCCCGCCCTGGCCGACGACACCACCGTCACGTTCTCGATCACGACTGAGGGCCTCACAATCAACGCGCCGGGGTCGGTGAGCCTCGGCTCGGTGGGGGCCGGCACCGCCAGCATCGCGGGACCGATCGGTCCCGTCACGGTGACCGACCTGCGTGCCACCCTGAACGGTTCCTGGACCGCGACCGTCACCGGCACCGACTTCGTCACCGGTGGCGGCACGGCGGCCGAGACCATCGACAACATCAACGTCAGCTACTCCCCGGGACAGGCCACCTCCACGACGGGTACCGGGACCTTCACACCCGGCCCCGGCGGCATCATCAACGTGCCGCGCGTCGCGTTCACCGGTACCGCGCTCATCGGCAACAACACCGCCACCTGGAATCCGACGCTCACCGTGACGATTCCGCCCGCGTCCGTCGGGGGAACGTACACCGGCACCGTCACCCATTCGGTCGGCTGAGGTCGAGGGCGGCAACCGTGCGTCCTTGTGAGATCTTCGTGGGGCTGCTGGTGGCCGGGGCTCTCGCCTCGGCCGCCGGCACGCCCCACAGGCCCGCGCCGGTGACCCGGCCGCCCGAAGGCGGCATCGGGATCCGCCTGCTCGAAGCGCCCGTCGAGGCACGAGCCGACGCGCGGGCCTGGTCCTACATCGTCGATCACCTCGCGCCGGGTTCCGTCATCCACCGGCGGGTCGAGGTGTTCAACACGACCCGCTCGCCCAAGCATCTCTCCATCTACGCGGCCGCGGCGGAGATCCGCGACCGGCGATTCCAGTTCGGCGTCGATCACACCCCCAACGAGCTGTCCACCTGGACCACCCTGGACCGGCACGAGGTGATCCTGGCCCCCCGGGCCCGCTCGACGGTCAACGCGACCATCGCCGTACCGGACGACGCCGCCGCCGGAGAGCGCTACGCCGTGATCTGGGCCGAGGCGGCCAAGGCCGCGCCGCCCGGCGGGGGCGTCGCCGAGATCAACCGGGTCGGTATCCGGATCTACCTCTCCGTCGGCCGGGGCAACGCGCCGGCGTCGGCCTTCACCATCGACTCGCTGACGGCCCAGCGCTCGCCGGACGGCCGGCAGACCGTCCTCGCGCGGGTGCACAACACCGGAGGCCGCGCGCTCGACCTCGGCGGCGACCTGAAACTGTCCGACGGCCCCTCACGCCTGAACGCGGGCCCGTTCAAGATCGAAACAGGTACGACGCTCGCTCCGGGCGATTTCGGATCCGTCGCCGCCGTCCTCGACGAGCAGGTGCCCGACGGCCCGTGGCGCGCCCGTATCCGCCTGGAGAGCGGGCTGGCGAAACGCACCGCGGAGGCGACGATCCGATTCCCCGCCGCGGGGACGGCGCGGCCGGTCAGGGCGGAGATGGACACGAGCTATCACCCCGTCGCGATCCTCGCACTCGGCGCCTTCCTGTCCGCGGGCGTGGCGGTCACGCTCCGGCTGACACGGCGGAGACGCCGTCCGCGCGGGGAAGGGAGCGATGTATGAGATGTCCGCGGATCGGCCGGGGAACCTCGATCAGGACCGGGGGCCCTGCGGGCCGCGGTAAGGCAGCGTCTGGCTGTAGACGAGGTTGGTGGTGGTGCTGCCCAGCTGGGCCAGCTCGTTGACGAGCTCTTCGAGGTGGCCCATGGAGGTCGCGGCCACCTTCAGCATGTAGCAGTCGTCACCGGTGGTCCGCAGGCACTCCAGGATCTCAGGGCGTTCGTCGAGCAGCCGGTGCAGTGGCTGGTGCCGGCTGCCCGGATACTTCAGGCGCACGACGGCCAGTACCGGGAAACCGGCCTTCTCCAGGTCGACGTCCGCGTGGTAGCCGGTGATGACGCCCGTCGCCTCCAGCCGCCTGATCCGCTCGGTCGTGGCGGAGGCGCTGAGGTTCACCCGCCGCCCCAGCTCGGTGATCGGGATGCGGCCGTCCCGCTGGACCTCGACCAGGATCGACCAGTCGGTCGCGTCAAGATTCTCGGTCATCCGCCAAAGATACCGGCATATCAACGGCATATGACGCCGTACGCCGGGATGAGTCCCTTCCAGCCGTGGCTGATCCCTCGATAGCCTGAAGCGGTGAGAATAGGCGTTAATGTCCCGAATTTTGGGCCCGGCACCGATCCCGGTGCGTTACGCGGCTGGGCACAGACGGTGGAGGGCCTGGGCTTCCATCTGCTCATGGTCTCGGACCACGTCGTGATAACCCCCGATGTCGCCGAGCAGTATCCGGCGCCGTTCTACGAGCCCTTCACCACCCTCTCCTGGCTGGCCGGCGTCACCGGCGAGATCCGGCTCGGCACCACGGTGCTCATCGTGCCGTACCGCCACCCGCTGCTCGTCGCCCGGATGGCCGCCAACCTCGACCGGCTCAGCGGCGGGCGGCTCGTCCTCGGTGTGGGCGTCGGCTGGGCGCGGCAGGAGTTCGAGGCGCTCGGGGTACCGTTCGAGCGGCGCGGGGCGCTGACCGACGATCACCTCCGGGTGATGCGCGCGGCCTGGGAGGACGACGAGGACTACCGGGCCGGGCGGATACCGATCTGGGTCGGCGGCAACAGTGACGCCGGCCTGCGCCGGGCGGTGCGCCTCGGCGAGGCGTGGCACCCGCTGCGCCTCACCCCCGGCCGGATGCGCGAGGCGCTGGACCGGCTGCGGGTCATCGCGGACGAGGAGGGGTGGCCGGTGCCCGGTTTCGCGCCCCGCATCGCCCTGCGGCTCACCGGGTCCCCGATCGCCGCCCCCGGACGGCTCGCCGGTGAGGGCACGATCGACCAGGTCCTCGACGACCTCGAACAGCTGCGCCTGCTCGGCGCCGACACCGTCGTGCTCGATCCGTTCGACGGCGACCCGCAGGAGACGCGCCACCCGGAGGTGGCCTGGCAGGCGCTCGCGACCGTGGCCGCCCACTGGGATCTGCGCACACATCAACCACGAAGGGAATCTCAATGACCACGTCAAGCGGCGAGTGCCGTGACCTGCTGTGGCGGGACCGGGGAGAAGACCCGGTTGTCACGCAGCAAGGCCCACAGCACGTCGACCAGACGGCGCGCAAGCGCGAGTAGGGCCTGGGTATGGAGCTTGTTCTCTCCCCGTTTGCGCTGGTAGAAAGCGCGCGAGAGGCCGTCGGCGCGGATGCTGGACAGCGCGGCCATGTAGAACACCTGGCGCAGTGGCCGGTTGAACCGCTTGGGCCTGCGGTTGTTGCCGGTGATCCGACCCGAGTCACGTGGCACGGGCGCCAGTCCGGCATAGGAGGCCAGGCGGCCCGCGTGGGTGAAGGCGGCTTGGACATCGCCGCTGGTCGCGACGAGGAACTGGGCACCGAGCAGCGGGCCCATACCGGGCAGGCTCTCGATGATGTGGGCCTGCGGGTGGGTGCGGAACCGCTGGGCGATCAGCTTGTCGGTGTCCTTGATCTCCCGGTCCAGCCCCAGCAGTTGACGGGCGAGTTTCTTGACCAGGATCGCCGTGGTGGCCTCGCCGGGCAGCGCGACCGTCTGTCGGCCGGCCGCCGCCAGCGCGGTCGTGACCATGGCGTCGATGCCCTTGCGCCAGGCGCCCTCCTCGTGGAGGAAGGTGGTCAGGCCCTCGTGGCCGGCCTGGCGGATCTCCTCGGGCGTGCAATAGCCGGACACCAGGATCAGCGCCGAGCGGGTGGAGAAGTCGAAGCCGGCCTCCAACGCGGGGAAGATGCTGGTGAGCAGGTCACGCAGCCGGTTCACGCCGCGCACCCAGTCGGCCATCACGTCGGCGCGGTAGGAGGTCAGCCGGGTCAGCTCGACCACCAGCTCGTCGGTGGCGCTCAGCTCGGTCAGGTCACCGCGCATGCGGGCGGTGTCGGCGATGATCCGGGCGTCCTTGGCGTCGGTCTTGCCCTCGCCGCGGAAGATCCCGGCCATCCCGTTGACCATCCGGCCGGGCACATAGACCACGCTCTGGCCGCTGGTCAGCAAGGTGGCCAGCAGCAACGCGGCGACCGGGCTGACCAGGTCCACCGCCCACCGCACCTGGCCGCCGGTCTTGGCGGCCGTGGCCGTGGCGCGCTCGATCAGCTCCTCGATCTGCCGCTGGCCGTTGCCGACCTTGACCGACCACAGCTTCTTGCCCGCCGCGTCGACCGCCGCCGCATGGTGGCTGGTCTTGCCCGCGTCGATACCGATCCACACGCTCGTCGCCGTCACCCGGCCCGCCTTTCCGTTCTTGCAGGTCAACCCCGTGGACGGCCCCGCCGGCAGGTCCCTGAACAGCGACGATTCGCATCAGATCTCAATCAGCGGCCAGGGCGTCCAGAACGACGGGGCGGCTATTCCTTTCAAGCCACAAACGCGGCAAACAACCATCAGCCACACCCCATCGCCCTGGGCATCCAGAGCGACTCACTCCAGACAAATCGATCTTAGGGAACAATCATGACGAACAATGATGAAAACTATCTCCGCAGGGCCATCGAGCTCGCCGCCAAGGCACGGGCGACCGGAGACGCCCCGTTCGGGTCGCTGCTGGTGGGCCCGGACGGCACGATCCTCGCCGAGGACCACAACACGGTCCTCAGCGACGGCGACATCAGCGCCCATCCCGAGCTGAAACTGGCCAGGTGGGCGGCCCGAGAGCTCGACCCCGGCGTCGCGGCGGCCACGACCATGTACACCAGCTGCCAGCCCTGCTCCATGTGCGCGGGCGCCATCGAACGGTCCGGTCTCGGCCGCGTCGTGTTCGCGCTCTCCAACGAGCAGCTCGCGAGCCTCAAGCCGGGGGGCGGCTGGCCGCGCGTGTCCCAGGAGGGTCCCGCGCTGTTCGACGAGGCGCGCGTCCCGGTCGAGGGCTACTACGTCTGATCGAGGGGGCTCGATCGCTGTCGCGTCGTGACCGGGCTCCCGGAGAGGAACGAGCCGAGCAGCTCCGCCGTCATCTCGGGCACCTCCTCGGGGATGTAGTGGCCGCTGGGCACCGCCTGGCCGCGCACGTCGTCCGCGTACCGCTGCCAGACGTCCAGGACGTCGTAGTTGCGCCCGACGAAACCGCGCTCGCCCCACAGGGCGAGTACGGGGCAGGTCACGCGCCGTCCCGCGTCCGCGTCGGCGTCGTCGTGGCGCAGGTCGACACTCGCGGCGGCCCGGTAGTCCTCGCAGGAGGCGTGGACGGCCGCCGGGTCGGAGAAGCAGCGGACGTACTCGTCCTGGGCCGCCGGGTCGAACGGGGTCCCGCCGTGCTGGACCTTCATGTGGGCGCGGATCCAGTAGCCGGGATCCGCGCCGATCATGCGCTCGGGGACGCCGTCGCCCGCGGCGAGGAAGAACCAGTGGTAGTAGCCGAGCGCGAACGCGGCGTCGGCGTGCCGGAACGCGTGGCGGGTGGGCACGATGTCCAGCACGGCCAGCCTGGTCACCGCCCGGGGCTCGTCCAGGGTCAGGCGGTGGCCGACCCGCGCTCCGCGGTCGTGGCCCGCCACCGCGAAGCGGTCGAAGCCGAGCGAGCGCATGACCAGCAGCTGGTCGTGCGCCATCACCCGCTTGGAGTAGGGGCCGTGATCCGGCGCGGAAGGAGGTTTGTCGCTGTCCCCGTACCCCCGCAGGTCGGTGAGGACCACGGTGTGCTCGCGGGCGAGCACGGGCGCCACCCGATGCCAGATGAGATGGGTCTGCGGGTAGCCGTGCAGCAGCAGCACCGGCGGGCCGTCGCCCGAGACGTACGTGTTGACGCGCACGCCGTCGGCGTCGATCGCGTGGTGGGCGAACGAGGGGGGCAGGGGAATGCTCACGGTGCTGTCTCCGATCGGTGTCGTCTCCGATGGGCGCGACGGGTCTGCGGGGTCGGCCGGTCCGGCCCGCCCCCTGCCTGGATACCGGAACCCGGCGGCGCCTGTCGTCCGGGACACGTCCGCGGCCTCGTCCTTGGCCTCCTCCTGACCGGATTCCCCGCCGAAGGCCGAATCACTCACCGAAAGCCGGATCTCTCAGCGAAGGCCGGATCTCTCAGCGAAGGCCGGATCTCTCACCGAAAGCCGGACTCCTTCCTGAAGGGCGACGCCCGCCACGCCGTGGACGCCCCCGTCCCATGCCGTCCGGGGAAGCCGCCGAGCTGGCCGCCCACCCGGACGTGGACGTGGTCGCCGTGGCAGAAACGGGCCGGTCGACACCCAGCGGGGTGCCCGGCCACGTGACCGTCCACGGCCGCCTGGAGAGCGGGGCCGTGGCCGTAGTGAGCGTGCCCGGCGGCAACGCCCCGGGACCCGACGGCTTCCACCTCAGGATCACCGGAAGCGAGGGCGCGCTGACCGTCGCTCCCACCGAGCCCGGGATGTACCTGCACTGGGCCGACTGGACGGTCACCCGTTCGGCCGCCGACGGCACCCGCGCCGAGCCGGTCGTCGCGGGCCGCCACACGCTCCCGGACGCTCCCGGCGGCGTCCTCACGAGTTCACCCGCGAACGTTCCCGCGCGTTCGCCCCTTTCCGTCCCCGCGCGTTCACCCGCGAACGCCGTCGTGAGTTCACTCGCCAACGTCCCCGCGGGTCCGCCCTCGAACGTCGCGGCCTTCTACCTGGAGGTCGCCCGCGCGATCGCCGAGGGCCGCGAGGCGCATCCCTCCTTCCACACCGCCGTGCGCCAGCACCGCGTGCTCGCCGCCGTCGAGAACGCCTCGCGGACCGGTTCCCGCCAGGAGCTCGCCCCCTGACCTCCAAGGAGCCCTCCCACCATGAGATCCTGATCATCGGTGCCACCGGCTACGTCGGTCTGGATCAGTAAAAGTAGCTATTTGGTGCTATAAAGCGGCCCACGATGTCGCACTGTTCGCGGGCCGGTGCGCGCTTCGGAAGGCAGGGAATGAAGGCGATCGTTTACCGGCGCTACGGCGGGCCGGAGGTCCTGGAGATGGCGGACGTCCCCGAGCCGAAGCTCGGCCCGGAGTCCGTTCTCGTCGACGTGAGGGCGGTGTCGGTCAACCCGGTCGACTGGCAGACGGCCTCCGGGCATCTGGACGGCCGTTTCGACGTCCACTTTCCCGTCATTCCCGGCTGGGACGTCGCCGGGGTGGTCGCGGAGGTCGGCCCGACGGTCACCGGCTTCGCGGTGGGAGACGAGGTGATCGGGTACGTGCGCGAAGACTCGATCGGGAGGGGAACCTACGCCGAGCGGGTGGCCGCACCGATACGTACCATCGCCCGCAAGCCGGTCAACCTGAGCTGGGAGCAGGCGGCCGCCGTCCCGATCGCCGGTCTCACCGCCTACCAGTCACTCGTCCACGCGCTGCGGGTCGGGGCCGGTGACACCGTGCTGGTGCAGGCCGCGGCGGGCGGCGTCGGATCGTTCGCCGTGCGGATCGCCGCCGCCCTGGGAGCACGCGTCATCGGCACCGCCTCGGCCCGCAACCACGACTACCTGCGAGGCCTCGGCGCCGAGCCCGTCACCTACGGCCCCGGCCTCGAAGAGCGGGTGCGCTCGCTCGCGCCAGCCGGGGTCACCGCGATCATGGACATGTACGGCGGCGAGGAACTGGTGTCGTCCCTCGCCCTGCTGCGCGAGGACGCGCGGGGACGGGTCGTCTCGCTGACCAACGACGGCGTGCTGGAGCACGGCGGCACCTTCGTGTTCGCCCGGCCGAGCGCGGAGGACCTCGACGAGCTGCGACGGATGATCGAGGGCGGCCTGGCCGTCCCCGAGATCACGACCGTCCTGGACCTGTCCGAGGCGGCCGAGGCGTTCCGGCTGAGCCGGACCGGTCACGTGCGAGGAAAGATCGTCCTCAGGGTCTCGGCGGGCTGACCGGGTGCCCCGCAGGGCCGGGCGGCGGTGCGCGCTTCCCGCGCCGCGCCGCGTTCAAGCGTTCCATTCGGTCAGGGCGTCGCCCATCGGGGTGCGCGTGTAGAGCACCGACCGCCCGCTCCTGCCGCGCGTGACCAGCCCCGATCGCCTGAGCACCGCGAGGTGGTCGCCGACGCCGCCGAGCGTCATGCCCAGCCTGGCGACGAGCTGGCTGGTGCTCGCGGGCGTCGCCAGCTCCAGCAGCACCGAGGCCCTGCCCCTGCCGAGCAGCGCGGCCAGGCTGTCCGGCGCGGGCACCCGGCTCTCCCACAGCGCGGCCACACCCCGCGCCGGGTAGGTGAGCCCGAAGGCACGCGGCGGGTCGAGGTAGACGGTCCTCCCGCCGAACGCGTTGGGCATCAGGACCAGGCCGACGCCGCCCAGCCGGTGCGAGGCGCCGGTCACCCGGCCGAGCAGGATCCGCTCGCCCTCCAGCGACATGTGCACGTCCAGCTCGTCGAACACCTCGGCCCAGCCGTACACCGCCAGCCGTCCCGCCCGCCGCACGATGTCACGCTCCAGGAGCGCGCGCATCCTCGGCCAGTCGGGCTCGATCAGCTCGCTCCACGTGGCGGTCAAACTCCCGGCCACCCGCTCGGCGACGTCGGGCACGTCCAGCGCCGCGGCCGTCGGCCGGCCCCGGTAGCTCAGCTCCAGGTCGGCGCGTGCCTTCCGGTACGGCGTGCGCCGCACGGCCAGCGCCTCCTCGGAGAACGTGGCGTTCACGTGGGGCGGCGGCACGCAGAAGAAGTCGGGCACGTAGTCGGTGACCACCAGCAGGTCGGCCAGGGCCCGCAGGACGGGGTCGGCGGCGACCAGCGCCTCGTAGCGGTCGCGTACCCCGGCCGTCCACCGCGACATCCCGGGCGGCATCCGGCCGCCACCAAGCAGGGGCAGAGCGGCGACCACCTGGGCCATCGGCGACATCACGAAGCGGGTGCGCGCCAGGTCCTCGGGGGTGCACTCCAGATAAGACAAGGTTTCGCCTCCTGACGAAACAGTAGCTCCCGGCGCGGGCCTGCCCGCATGCTCCGGTGCGTGAACACCTATCGGGAGATCTTCGCCGTCGGCCAGTTCAGGACGCTGTTCGCCGCGCAGGCCGCGAGCGTCATGGGCAAGACCATGGAGAGCCTGGCGCTGTCCACGCTGGTGTACGCCCACACCGGCTCGCCGTTCCTGGCCGCGCTGGCCTACCTCGCGGGTTTCCTGCCGCAGGCCGTCGGCGCGCTGACACTCGGCGGGCTGGCCGACAGGCTGCCGCCCCGGGCGCTGCTGGTTTCGTGGGACCTGGCCAGGGCGGTCGCGGTCGCGGTGCTCGCCCTCGGGGTGCTGCCGGTGTGGGGGATGCTGGCGCTGGTCATGACGTGCGGGCTGTTCGACGCCGTCGCGAGCGGCGCGCGCCAGGCACTGCTGGCCGACCTGCTGCCGGGCAACGGCTACGTGCTGGGCCGCTCGGCGCTGAACATCGCGGTCGGTGCCACGCAGATCGCCGGATTCGCCCTCGGCGGGACGCTGCTGGCGGTGGCCGGGCCGTACGCGGCACTGTGGTCGGCCGCGGCGCTCGGCGCGCTGGTGGCGCTCACGCAGCGGCTGGGACTGCGGGCCAGGCCGCCGAGGGTGTCGGGACGGCAGACCTGGCGGCAGGTCTGGGCGGTGAACGGGGAACTGCTGGGCGACCGGCGGCTCCGCGGGCTGCTGCTCGTGCAGTGGGTGCCGAACGGGCTGGTCGTCGGGGCGGAGGCGCTCTACGTGCCGTACGCGGGCGGCTCGGCGGGGACGGCGGGGGCGCTGTTCATCGCGGCGGCCGGTGGCATGCTCGCGGGTGATCTGACGGTCGGCCGGTGGACCACGCCCGAGCAGCGGGTCCGGCTGGCGGTGCCGCTGTTCACGCTGATGGCGGTGCCGTACCTCTTCTTCGCGCTGTCGCCGGGCGCGTGGGTCGCGACGGCGCTGGTGGCGGTGGCCTCCTTCGGGTTCGCCGGGCATCTGGGCACGCAGGAGCGTTACGTGGCGGCGGTGCCCGAGCGCGTCAGGGGGCAGGCGCTCGGGCTGGCGGGCAGCGGCACGATGGCCGGACAGGCGCTGGCGGCCTCGGGGACGGGAACGCTGGCCGAGTTCGTACCGGTCTCCGCGGCGATGGCGCTGGCGGGGGTCGCGTCACTGGTGGCGACCGCATGCCTGTACTCCGCCCTGACCCGCCCTGCGCGGGAGCGGGCGGCCTCACGGCCGGGTGAGCTGCCCGCCCGGCCGTGAGGCCGCCCGGGGGCGGTGGCCGCGAAGGCCCGGCCGTCCGGACCCACCGCTCCGCCGTTGTGAGGGAACCCCCATGGCTGTTCCGAGGGTGGCCGCGAAGGTCCGGCCGTCCGGGGCCCACCGCCGGATTCCGGCCCGGTTCCCGGACGCGCACACCGTCCGAGGGGCGCGTGCACCCGTGGCGGTAGGCGGCTACCGCCACGGGGGGATGTCCCCGTCCGCCGGGCGGATTACTGTGCGGGGGTGAACAGGTTCGCGCTGGTGGCCGCCATGGCCGTGGTCGTCGGGTTCTCCTCGGTCATGGCCTACGGCAACCAGCCCGCCGCCCGGCCGCTCGACGTCCTCGGCTGCACGCTGCTGGCCCTGACGGTGCTCGGCCTGGTCAGGCTGGGCGAGCGGCCCGAGCTCAGCCTGGCCGTCTGCGCGGCCTCGGCGGCGGCCGTCTTCACTCTCGGCTACGCCTACGCGCTGTGGCCGGTTCCCGCGCTGATCGCCGTGTTCGCGACGATCTCCTCGGGGCGCCGGGCACTGGGCTGGGCGGGTACGGGTTTCCTGGTGGCGGTCCCCTCGGGCGCCGTGCTCGTCGACAGGACCCTCGACAATCTCACCGGCCTGCTGCTGTGGGCGCTCATCGCGGTGGTGGTCGGGCAGCTCGCCGAGGTGTCCAGGGCCCGCCGCGCGCACGCCACCGAGGTGGAGCGGCGGATGGTCGAGGCCGAGCGAACCCGTGAGGAGATGGCGCGCGGGCGGGGGCGGGAGGAGCGGCTCAAGGTCGCCAGGGAACTGCACGACGTCACCTCCCACACCGTGTCGCTGATCGCGCTGCACGCCGCCGTCGCCGCGGAGGCGATCGACCGCTCCGGCGGCCCCGAGGCGGCCAGGGAGGCGCTGTCGGTGATCCGTACGGCCAGCCGCGAGGCCCTGGCGGAGATGAAGGGCGTCCTCGGCGTCCTGCGCGAGGACGGGCCCGAGGGAAGGTGGCCGATGCCGGGCGCCGGGCAGCTGGAGGAGCTGGTCGCCGCCGCGGGCCTGCCGGTAGAGTTCGAGGTCGCGGGGGAGCGGCGGGCGCTGGCCCCCGCGGTGGACCTGACCGCGTACCGGATCGTGCAGGAGGCGCTCACCAACACCATGCGTCACGCGAAGGCGAGCACGGCGCGGGTCCGGTTGAGTTTCGAGACCGGCGGCGTGACCATCCAGGTGGACGACGACGGCCAGGGGAGCGGCACGCCCCGGCCGGGCGGCCCGCGCGCGACGGGCGCCGGGTACGGGCCGGCCGGTGGTGACGGGATTCGCGCCGGGTACGAGGCCGGGTACGAGCGGGTCGGTGGTGACGGGATCCGCGGGGGGCACGGGCTGGCGGGGATGGCGGAGCGGGTGGCCGCGGTCGGCGGGAGGCTCGTCGTCGGAGACCGGCCGGAGGGCGGTTTCCAGGTCGCGGCGTGGCTCCCGGGATGATCACCGTCCTGCTCGCCGACGACCAGCCACTGGTCCGCGCCGGCCTGCGCGCCCTGCTCGACGCGGAGGAGGACCTCACCGTGCTCGGTGAGGCCGCCAACGGCCGCGAAGCCGTGCGGCTGGCCGCCGAACTCCGCCCAGACGTCGTGCTGATGGACATTCGCATGCCGGAGATCGACGGCCTGGAGGCCACCCGCAGGATCGTGGCGGCGGGCGGCGCCAAGGTGGTCGTGGTCACCACCTTCGACCTCGACGAGTACGTCTACGAGGCGCTCCGCTCGGGGGCCAGCGGCTTCCTGGTCAAGGACGCCGAACCGGCCGAACTGCGCCACGCCGTACGCGTCGCCGCCAGGGGCGACGCGCTGCTGTCGCCGGGCGTCACCCGGCGGCTCATCGAGGAGTTCTCGGCCAGACCCGACCCCGCGCCCGGCCGGGCCAGGCTGGCGCCGCTGACCGATCGCGAGCGCGAGGTGCTGGCCGGGGTCGCCGAGGGGCTGAGTAACCTCCAGATCGCCGAGCACCTGCACATGAGTCCCGCCACGGTGAAGACACACGTCAACCGAATGATGGCGAAGCTGGCCGTGCACGACAGGGCGCAACTCGTCGTTCTGGGTTACGAGAGCGGCCTGGTCCGTCCCGGCCTGCCGAGGCAGCGGTAAGCCACGGCGTCGGTAAGCCGCGTCGGTAGGCCGGGACGGCATGGGTAAGGCGTCGGCAGGCCAAGGCGGCGGCGCGGTTCCATGAGCGGACCCGCCGGCTCCCCGCGCCTTACCGCAGGTGCGGTAGGGCGCCGCCCGCGCCGGGTGGACGACCGCGGGCGGTGCCCGTTCCTAGCGTCGGGACCCATGACATCCCTCAACTCCCCGGCCCGCTTCTGTGCCCGCCACGGATGGCTGGTACTGCTCGCCTGGCTGGCCCTGGCCGCCGCCCTCGTCGTGGGCGCCGCCCGCGCGCCCGGCGCCACGACCGACGACTTCACGCTGCCGGGCTCGGAGAGCCGGCGGGCCGCCGACCTGCTCGGCGACCGCCCCGCCGAGCCCCAGGGCAGGCTCGTGGTGTCCGCGCCGGCGGGCGTGCGCGCCCCCGAGGCGCGGCGGGCGGTCACCGCCCTGATCGCCCGTATGAACACCGTTCCCGGCGTGACGGTCGCCGCCCGGACACCGGCAGAGGGCTCGCGATCCCGGCCGCCGTCGGAGGCCCCCTACGAGCAGGTGTCCGCGGACGGCACCGTCGCCACCGTCCCGATCAGCCACACCGATCAGGAAGGCGCCACGAAGCTCAAGGAGGTGCGCGACAGCTTCCGTCCTCCCACCGCCTCCGGCACCCCGGGAACTCCCGTCCTCACGGTTGAGCTGTCCGGTGACGACTTCGCCGGCTTCACCCCCGGCGGTCTCACCGAGGGCATCGGGTTACTGGCCGCCGCGGTGATCCTGCTCGTCGCGTTCAGGTCGCTGATCGCGACGGCGCTGCCGCTGCTGACGGGCGTGACCGGGGTGGTCTGCGCCGTCTCCCTGCTCTCGCTGCTGGGGAACGTCGTCCCCACGCCGGGATTCGCCGTGTACGTGACCATCATGCTCGGCCTCGGCGTGGGCATCGACTACGCGCTGCTCGTCGTCACCCGCTTCCGCACCTCGCTGGGGGAGGGCCTCACCGTCGAGGACGCCGTGGTGCGGGCGATGACCACCGCGGGCAGGTCGGTGCTGTTCGCCGGGATCACGGTGATCATCACCGGCGCGGGCATCCTGATTCTCGGTCCCTCGCTGGGCGGCGGCATCGCACTGGCCGCCGGGTGCGGCGTGCTCATGGTGATGCTCACCGCCCTCACTCTGCTGCCCGCGCTGCTCGGCCTCCTCGGCACCCGTGTCGACCGCCTCTCCCTGCCGCACCGCCGCGGGCCCGCCGACTCGTCGGCCCGCCGGTGGAGCAGGGGCGTGCAGCGCCGTCCCCTCGTGGCCGGCGTTCTCGCGCTCGGACTGCTCCTCGGGCTCGCGCTGCCCGCGGCGAGCCTGCGCTTCGGCTGGTCGGACGCGGGCAACCGGCCGGTCTCCGACACCACCCGCCGTGCCCACGAACTGCTCGCCGGCGGCTTCGGCCCCGGTACGGCGGGCCCGCTCGTACTGGTCTCCGCCGAGCCCCTGGGCCAGGCGGTCGCCCAGGCCGCGAGCACACCGGGCGTGGCCGGGGTGACCGCGCTGGACGAGCGGACCGCCCTGGTCGTGCCGGAGACGGGCCCGCAGGATGAGGCCACCACCGACCTGATCCACGCGCTGCGCGCCGCGCTGCCCGGCCCCGTCCTGGTCACCGGCGGTACGGCGGCGGGCATCGACTTCGCCGAGCACTCCTTCGACCGGCTGCCCTGGATGGTCGGCGCGGTGTTGCTCGCCTCGTTCGCGCTGCTGGTGCCGGTCTTCCGCAGTCTGGTCGTGCCGCTGAAGGCCATCGTGGTGAACCTGCTGTCGATCGGCGCCTCCTACGGCGCGGTCGTCGCGATCTTCCAGTGGGACGTGCTCGGCCTCGGCACCGGCGGGCCGATCGACGCGTGGGTGCCGATGATGCTGTTCGTGGTGACGTTCGGGCTGACCATGGACTACGAGGTGTTCCTGCTCTCCAGGATCCAGGAGGAGTACGCCCGCACCCGTGACAACAGCCGCGCGGTCACCGAGGGCCTGGCGGCGACGGCACGCGTGATCACCGCGGCCGCCGCGATCATGTTCTGCGTGTTCGCCGCGTTCGGCACGTTCGACGACCGGCCGCTCCGGATCCTGGGTGTCGGCCTGGCGGTCGCCGTCCTCATCGATGCCACCGTGGTCCGCCTGGTCCTGGTGCCGTCGGCGATGGAGTTGCTCGGCGACCGCAACTGGTGGTTCCCCGGGAGCGGCGGGCGCGCCGCCGACGAGCCGGGCGGGAGAGTACGGGCGGCCACCGGTGAGCCGGTCGGGTGAGCGGTGGCCGCCGGGGGGTCAAGCCGGGTGGGTGAGTACGGGGGGACTACCAGTGGGCCGGTCGGGTGAGCGAGGGCGGCAGCGCGGTCCTGGCGTCGCCTTTCGCCGCGTCCAGCTGGGACTGGATCAGGAAGATGCTCCCGGTGAGGTCGGCGCCCGAGAGGTCGGCACCCCTGAGGTCGGCCCCGATGAGGTCGGCCGTCCTCAGGTCGGCGCCGGTGAGGTCGGCCCCGATGAGGTAGGCCCCCCGCAGGTTGGCGCCCCGCAGGTCTGCGCCCCTGAGCTTGGCCCCGATGAGGTCGGCGCCCCTGCGGTCCTTCCTCCCACGCCCGGCTCCGGCGCGCACGAGCTCGCTCGCACGCAGCAGCAGGGCGTTGACCTCCCGCCGGTGTGCCGCCACGTCCAGCCGTACGAGAGCGTCGGGGCTGTCGCGGGTGAGGCGTTCGGTCTCCTCCAGCGCGAGGCCGAGCTCACCGTGGATGGGCAGGGCCGGTCGCAGCGTCAGCGCCTCGGTCAGGTACCAGAGCAGCTCGTGGAGGTCCCGCATGATCGGGAACACCTCGAACATCCGCTTCGCGGTCCGCGGCGCCCGCCGCCAGTCCTGCCCGCCGAAGGTGACCTGGGAGACCTTCTGCCCGGCGCCGAAGCAGTCGTAGACGGTGCAGCCCCGGAAGCCCTTCTCCCTGAGGCGTGTGTGGATGCCGCAGCGGAAGTCCGTCCGCAGGTTGGGACAGGCCTGCCCGGCCTTCTTGTCGATCGCGAAGTCCGACGAGGCCGAGAAGGCGGGCACGACACAGCACAGCGCGAAGCAGCTCTCACAGTCGGCTCGCAGATCGGTGCGATCCCCCTCCGCTGAGGGGGCTGCGTGCTCGCGGCTCTCGGACAATGCGCTGGATCTCCTGAACGGGGCGGCCGTGCCGTTCACAGCCGCCGGGACATGGCTGTGAACAGCATTTTCACCAGCGAAGCCTACCCGACCCCGCCGATCTCCTGATCGCGGGCGGGACCGCGCGGCGGATGGGGGGCGGGCATGGTCCCGACGACGACGGTGGCGTCCAGCTCCTCGGAAACGACCACCCGCGGGATCAGGCCGTTGCGGGCGAAGGCCTCGGCGGTCTGTGGCGCCTGGCGCTCGCTCGTCTCGATCAGCAGGTGGCCGCCCGGTGCCAGCCACAGGGCCGCCGCCGCGGTCACCCGGCGCTGGATCTCCAGCCCGTCCGCGCCGCCGTCGAGCGCCACCCGCGGTTCGTGCACGCGGGCCTCCGGGGGCAGCAGCCCGATCGCCCCCGTGGGCACGTAGGGCGCGTTGGCGGTCAGGATGTCGACGCGGCCCCGCAGCGTGGTGGGCAGCGGCTCGTAGAGATCGCCCTCGTACACCCGGCCGCCGGCGACGTTGCGCCGGGCGCAGCGCACCGCGGCGGGGTCGATGTCGACGGCGTGCAGCTCGACCCGGTCCAGGGCCGCGACCAGCGCGGCGCCCACCGCGCCGGAACCGCAGCACAGATCGACGACGATCCGCGGCCGGAGGGCCTGACCGGCGGGAACGGCGAGGTCTCCGGGACCCGAGGGGCCGGAGGAAACGAAAGGAGCGGAGGGGACGGAGGGAGCAGAGGGGACGGAGGGGCCGACGGGAACGGCGGCCGGACGGGGGAGGGGGGCGGGGCGATCGTCGGGCCCGGCGGTCCGGTGGGCGAGGGCGACGGCCTGGTGGACGAGGAACTCGGTGCGGCGGCGGGGAACGAAGACCCCGGTGTCCACGGCTATCCGCAGCCCGCAGAACTCCGCCCAGCCGAGAACGTGTTCGAGGGGCAGACCGGCGATCCGCCGGTCCACCATGGCGGCGAGGTCGGACGGCGTCCGCGCCGTGGCGATGAGCAGTCGCGCCTCGTCCTCGGCGAAGACACAACCGGCGGCCCGAAGCCTGGTGACGATGACGGGTTGGGGGAGAAATGACGATGAAGCCGACATTGGAGCCTTTCGGAATGCCGATGGGGCTCCCTCGGTCACCTACGTCGGAAGGACCGCGCGGCCGTGAGATGGGAGCACCCGACCTGACACAGCGGTAATGGGTCTCACCTCCTCGATCACGTCCATTGCTGGAGGGCAACACTACCCCGAGCCGATCCCCCGTACGAACACATTGTGACTCTCCTCCCCCTCGTCGGCGAGGGGCTTCCCGCCACGCCGAGCGGGCGCGGCGGAGGACCCGTCCGGCCCTTTTGTGCTGCTCGCCCCGATGACGGCCGCGTTCGCGGTGTGTCCGCGTTCCGCCCACGTGATGTCGGCCTGGGGCGTGCGGTTCTCGCCGCTGACGTGCCCACCCGCGGGGCGTGGGCGGGAACGCCCCGGCCCGGTCACCGTCGGGGCCGTCGACATCCCGTGCCGGAACGCCGGGCGCCGGTCCGGCGACCGCGCCGAGAGCCCGGCACACCGGGAGCTCCCGTCAGGAGGGAGACTCGGGACGCTCCGCGTGGGGCACCCGCCTCAGCAGGTAGGTGTCCATGATCCAGCCCTTGCGCTCCCTGGCCTCGGCGCGGACGTCGCGGATCCGGCCGGCGACCTCCTCTACCGGCCCGGCCACCAGGATCTCGTCGGGGGTGCCGAGGTAGGCGCCCCAGTAGATCTCGAAGCCGGCGGTGTCGGGCAGGGAGGCGAAGGCGTGGCGGGCGTCGAGCATGACGACGATGTCGTCGGATTCGCCGGGGCCCTCCTCGGACAGGCGGCGGCCCGTGGTGATGTGCAGGGGCCGCGCGACCTGGGTCAGGCTGGTGCGGTGCCGGGCGGCCAGCGCGGACACGCTGCTGATACCGGGTACGACGTCGTATTCGAACCGGACCGTGCCCCGGCCGAGGACCTCCTCCACGATGGCCAGCGTGCTGTCGTAGAGGGAGGGGTCGCCCCAGACGAGGAACGCGCCGGTCTCGTCGTCGCCGAGCTCGTCGCGGACGAGCCGCTCGTAGATGTCGGCCCGGCGCGACCGCCAGTCCTCCACCGCGCCCGCGTAGGCGGGGGTGGTCCGGTCGCGGTCGGGGTCGCGGGCCTCGACCAGCCGGTACGGGGCGCGGGCGTGCGCGTCGACGAGATCCTGCCGGAGCTGGACGAGGTCGTGCTTGGCCTCTCCCTTGTCGAGGATGAAGAACACGTCGGCCGCCGCGATGGCTTTGACCGCCTGAAGGGTGAGGTGGTCGGGGTTTCCCGCGCCGATACCGATGATGAGGATTCGCTTCACGTGGGAAAGTCTGCCCTCCGCGCGAAGAGGACGTCGCGCCGGGCGGCGCCTTGACGCCGATCCCCGCTGGAGGCGACGGCACCGTGCTGGTCTTCGCCCTGGGGCCGCGGACCGGCGCGGCGGACCTCCCGCCGGTCGTGCCGACGGACGAGACGACGGAGTGGCTGCTGATCGACGGGCCGCGAGAGCCGGCCTTCCCGCTGCACACCCGGATCGTGGCGGAGTACTTCGCCGCGAGATGATCACGGTGATCGTCGGCGGTGGCGGATTCGGGCTTCGACCTCGCCGGGAAGGACAACGGCTCCCCTTGGCACGGCTCCCGATCCCCCACGGCCTGTTTAGCACGGGCGCGGCGGGTAGAAGGCGGGTGTCCTACCTTCACTGACGAGGAGAAACGCCATGACGGAGAACGTGTGGAGCTACCGTCCCGAGGCCTACAGCGGCGAGCAGACGCTGGACCTCGTGGGGTTCGACGTGGAGGCCACCGACGGCAAGATCGGCTCGGTGGACGAGGAGAGCAACGCGGTGGGTGACAGCTACATCGTCGTCGACACCGGTTTCTGGATTTTCGGCAAGAAGGTGGTGCTGCCGGCCGGCACCGTGCATCAGATCGATCCGCAGGAGCGCAAGATCTACGTCTCGCGTACCAAGCAGGAGATCAAGGATGCGCCGGAGTTCGACGAGGCGACCTACAAGGAGCCCGACTACCGCGACAAGCTGGGCGGCTACTACGGCCCCGGCACGCTGTAGTCGTTGATCGTCGACGAGCCTCTCCCCGCCCGGGGAGGGGCTCGTTTTCCGTCTCCACCTCATTTCGATCAGGGGTAGTTGACCAGGTTGGCCACGTTGGTGCCCGAGTTGGACGGGCCGCCCGTCGTGTTGATGATGTTGCGGATCGTGCCGACGCCGCCGAGCGAGACCGTCACCATGTTGTGGAAGCGGACCCCCGGCGTGTTCGGCACCTCGAACGCGCGGGCCGCCACCACCCCCGGGTTGACGTTGAATTGACGTCCTCCCCACCTTGGTGGTGGGGATTCTCCCCTGCTACTTCACCTCTTAAATTAACTCGGATCAAACACGCGGCCAGGAAGCTTGTCAATAGGAAAGTTTACAAATAGTAATTGCGCGGACGTCGCGGTGAGGGCTCGCACCGCGGGTTTCCGGTGAGGTGAGACCGACGGCGGATCCCGCTCTCCCCGGTCACTCCGTGGCGTCGAGCCTGTTCGGTGCCGGTGCCGGTGCCGGTGCCGGTGCCGGTGCCGGTGCCGTCCCGGCTCGATCCCGCCACGCGGCCCGATGCATGCGGGCGGTCAGCGTCCGGAGGTGCTCCACCAACTCGGGCGGCTCCCGGACCTCGAACTCGAAGCCGAACGCGGCCACCCAGACTGCGAGATGGTCGAGGCTGTCGGAGCCGATGCGCAGCACGCAGGTGTCGTCGTCGACGGGCTCCACCACGCCGATGCTGGGCGGAACCTCCTCGGCCACCGCGTCGGCCGAGCCGTGCATGGTGAGCACCGCCCGGTAGCGGTGGCGGTCCGTGGTCATGTCCATGGCGAAATACCCGGCCAGGTCGTCGGCGGGGAGTGGTCTCGGGGTGAACCGCGGCCCGGTGGGGACACGCGGGGACAGCCTGTCGACACGGAACTTCCGCCAGTCCGACCTCCCGGTGTCCCAAGCGAAGAGGTACCACCGCCGCCCGCCGCTGACCAGCCGGTAGGGCTCCACGTCCCGTACGCTCTCCGAGCCGTCATGCGAGACGTAGCCGAACCGCAGCCGCTGGTGGTCGCGCACCGCCGAGGCGATCGTGGTCAGGGTCGACGGATCGACCGTGGGGCCGGTCGACGGCATGGTCACCAGTGCCGAGCTGAGCGTGTTGATCTGGTAGCGCAGCCGGGAGGGCAGCACCTGGTCGAGCTTGGCCAGTGCCCGGACGGAGGTCTCCGCGATGCCCGTGACCCCGCCGGTGGCCGCCGTCCGCAGCCCGACCGCCACCGCGACCGCCTCCTCGTCGTCAAGCAGCAGCGGGGGGAGCGAGGCGCCCGCGGCCAGCCGGTAGCCGCCGCCGACCCCGCCGGTCGCGTTGATCGGGTACCCCAGGAGCCGCAGCTTGTCGACATCGCGGCGCACGGTCCGCGGGCTCACCTTCAGCCGTCCGGCCAGTTCGGCGCCCGACCAGTCCCGATGGGCCTGCAGCAACCCCAGCAGGCGGAGCAGCCGAGCCGAAGTTTCCAACATAAGACGATTTTTCCATCTATCGCGGACAAGAGCTGACCGCGAATACTTCTAGCGTCTGCGCCATGACAGAAAACCCCATGACCGTTCTCGTGTCCGGTGCCACCGGCAACGTCGGACGCCCGCTCGTCGAGCAACTGCTGGCCGGGGGACACCGGGTCCGCGCGCTCACCCGCAATCCCGCGAAGGCGAACCTCCCCGCCGGCGCCGAGGTGGTGGCGGGCAACCTGGCCGAGACCGCGAGCCTGTCCGCGGCCTTCTCCGGTGTCGACGCCGTGCACCTGATCAGCTTCAGCGGGGAGGACTTCGCGCCGCTGACCAACGGCGCGGAGATCGTGGACCTGGCGAGGAAGGCCGGGGTGCGCAAGGTGACGGTGCTCAAAGGAGACGTGACGAAGAGCCCGCTGGAGGAGGCCGTCGAGTCCGGTGGCCTGGAGTGGACCCACCTGTCGCCGGTGGAGTTCATGTCCAACGCCCTGGAGTGGGCGGATTCGGTGAAGAACGAGGGCGTCGTCCGCGAGGCGTTCGCCGACGCCAGGAGCGCGATGATCCACGACGCGGACATCGCCTCGGTCGCCGCGACCGCGCTGACCACCGACGGCCACGCCGGTCAGGAGTACTGGCTGACCGGGCCGCAGGCGCTGACCCCGCCGGAGAAGGTGCGCACGATCGGCACCGTTCTCGGCCGCGAGGTGCGCTACATCGAGCTCACCAGGGACGAGATCGTCGAGGAGTGGCGCCGGACCGGTTACTCCGACGAGGACGTCGAGTTCTTCCTGACCATGCGGACCAACCCGCCCGAGGCGGGCTACACCGTGCTCCCCACCGTGGAGAAGGTCACCGGAAAACCGGCCAGGACCTTCGCCGACTGGGTACGGGAGAACGCCGCAGCCTTCGGAGGCTGACGACGGCACCGAACCGGACCGGACCGCCTGAGAGCGGAGCCGGGCCGGACAACCGGACAGGAAGCCCCGGACCGGCCGTCGGGTGCGTCCTCCAACGCGCCCACCGGCCGGCCCGCCCGCCGGTATCCGCGTCGTGCGCCGTGGATACCGGCGGGCACTGTCGTGAGCAGACGATCGCGCGTGAACGGATGGAAGGACACCGTGGAAACCCTCACCCGGCGAAGCCTCAACCGGGCCACCCTGGAGCGGCAACTGCTGCTGCGCCGGGCGGACGTGCCCGCACTCACCGTGATCGAACGCCTCGTCGGCCTGCAGGCCCAGGACCCCGACCCGCCGTACGTCGGGCTGTGGAGCCGGATCGACGCCTTCGGGATCGATGATCTGACCCGGTCGCTGTACCGGCGGGAGGTGGTGCGCGCGACGCTGTTCCGGGGAACCCAGCACCTGGTCACCGCCGAGGACTACCTGTGGCTCCGGCCACTGCTGCAGCCCATGCTGGATCGCTGGCAGAAGGGCGCGTTCGGCAGGTTCACCGCCGGGCTGGACCTCGGGGAACTGGCCGCCGCCGCGCGGGCGATCCTCGGCCGGGACACGCTGACCAGGCCCGAACTCGGCAGGGCGCTGGCCGAACGGTGGCCTGGACGCGACCCCGCCGCGCTGGCCAGGTCGGCGCAGGGCCTGTTGCCGGTGGTGCACCCGCCGCCCGACGGAACCTGGGGACGGCGAGGCACGACTCCCTTCACGCTCGCCGAGCACTGGCTCGACCGGCCCCTGGCCGTCGAGCCCTCGGCGCGGGAACTGATCGTGCGATATCTCGCCGCCTTCGGCCCGGCTACGGTCAGGGACATCCAGGCGTGGAGCGGCATGACCCGGCTGAACGAGGTGGTCGAACCGCTCAGGCCCCGGTTGCGGGTGTTCAGGAACGAGGACGGGCGGGAACTGTTCGACCTCCCCGAGGCTCCGCGCCCGGACCCCGGCGTTCCGGCTCCCGTCCGCTTCCTGGCCGCGCTCGACAACGTGGTGCTCGCCCACGCCGATCGGACCCGCCTGGTGTCCGACGACCGGCGCGGGCACGTCATCGTCGAGGCGGCGGTGACCGTCGACGGTTTCGTCCACGGGCTCTGGAGCGTCAAACGGGACAGGGGCACGGCGACGCTGGTGATCAGGCTCTTCGAACCTCTGTCCGGGGCGGACGAGGCCGCCGTGACCGAGGAGGGCGCCCGCCTGCTGCGCTTCGCGGCCCCGGACGCCGGCGGCCACGACATCCGGTTCCACCCCGTCGGCGGCACCCTCCGGTAGTGCGCTGTCAGGTCAGCCTGTCGTGGCCGGCCGGGCTCGACGCCAGCGCGGACCGATCACCCAGCGTATCGACGTGTGGTGGGCCCACATCGCGGCCGTCGCGGCCGCCGCCCCCTTGGCTCTGTACGCGCCCGCGCACATCGATGAGTCCGCTACCGGCTCGCCGCATGGCCGGTTGGTGGTGGACCGGGCCGTTCGGCGGTCAAGCAGAGGGTGTCGGGTCGTCGGGTGGTGCGGTGGCCTGACGGCCGTCGGTTGCGACCTCGGCCCTGCGGCGCAGCTCGGGGGGAATCAGTTCCAACAGCTGATCCGGGCGCAGGGGCAGGTCGAGCAGGCTGAGCTTGACCCGGCTGCGGTTGGTGTGTTCGCCCGCGGAGAGCCTCACCACCTGCCCGGCCTCGGCGCGCAGGGTGACGCTCACCCCCTCGCCGTGCCCGAGTTCGCCGGCCGGGGTTCCGTCGATGTCGGCGGTGACGGGCGCGCTGTCGGCCGCCACGGTGAGCCGGACGTGATCGGCCGCGCCCAGCACGACCGGCCGGCTGATGCCGGACATGGGGGCGACCGGGGTGATGACCAGAGCGCTGGACGACGGAGACAGGATCGGGCCGCCGGCCGCGTAGTTGTAGGCGGTGGAACCGGTGGGGGTCGAGACGACCACGGCGTCGGCCCGGTAGTAGCCGTATTGGAGACCGTTGACGGCCAGATCGAGGGAGACGGCCCCGGCGCGGGACGACCGGCCCAGCACCAGGTCGTTGAAGCCGGACCTGGTCGCCAGCCGCGTCTTGTCGGCGTCCACCCGCAGGGCCGCGTACTGCTCGATGGTGAAGTCGCCGGCCGTCAGCCGCGCCAGCGCCGAGGGCAGCTGAGTCGGGTGAACCTCGGCGAGGAAACCCAGGTTGCCGTGGTTGACTCCGAGCACGGGTACGGGCCGGCCGATCATCAGCCGCATCGCCCCCAGAATCGTGCCGTCGCCGCCCAGGGCGATGAGACCGTCCGCTTCGGCCACGAACCGAGCCTCGGGGACGACCTCGACCTCGGCCGGTACGCGGTCCCGGTCGATTTCGCGGGCGAGCAGTCGAGAAGCGCGGCGCCGGGAGGTCTCGACGATCGTGTTGATCGACCGGTCCACCTGCTTGGTCGGATGAAGCACCAGACCGACCGTGCTCACCTGCGGCTTCGGATCCATGCCCTCACTCTAGGTCGATCCCAAGGGCGACGGTCCGGCCTGGGCGCCTGCATCGGATCTTCGGAACCGGGGGCGGGGCCGGTGGGGCTCCCGGCGATATTCGAGTCCCGCGACCACGGGCCTCGGAGAGTGGGCGTACGGGTGATCGTGAAACGGCCGCGCTAGGCTGAGAGGCGAGGATCCCACCGATATCGGGATTCCGCGGCGGTGGGGCCCGCCGCTCCCAACCGCGGCACCCGCTGCCGCCAACGGTCCCTACCCGTGACAGGTCGTGCCCGCGCAGCCAGGCCGGGCGTCCACCACGTGTAGGGAGAGGCATGCGTCCGGACCAGGTGAGGTTCACGGTGGCGACCGAGCCCGTCGACCCCGACATCGATCTCGACGCCGATCCGCCCGCCGCGCGCGGGCGTGGCACGCCGCGTCGTTCGCACCACGCCGTCCTGGCGGTGATCGCCGCCGGTGGCGCGATCGGTACGGGTGCCCGCTACGGCGCCGCCCTGCTGTGGCCGACCGGGGCCGGGTCCTTCCCGTGGACCACGCTGGGGGTGAACGTGGCAGGTTGCCTGCTGATCGGGGTCCTCCTGGTCGCGCTCACCGAGGCGTGGACGGCGCCGGCCTGGATGCGGCCGTTCCTGGCCACCGGCGTGCTGGGCGGCTTCACCACCTTCTCCACCTACTGCCTGGACATCGAGCGCCTGGTCTCCGGTGGCCGGATCGGCCTGGCGCTCGGCTATCTGGCGGCGACGGTCGTGGCGGCCCTGGCCGCGGTGACGGCCGGCACGTGGACCACCCGCGGGTTCCTGGCGAGAACGAGGAGAACGGCGAGAAGGGCGAGAACGGGGAGGAGAGCGCGATGATTCCAGCCGGACGGGCACTGAGGTTGACGGTCTTCGTCGACGACACCGACACCTGGCGCCACCGACCCCTGTACACCGAGATCGTGCACCGCGCCCACGCCGCGGGGCTGGCCGGGGCGTCCGTCTTCCGTGGCGTCGAGGGCTTCGGCGCCACCTCGACGGTGCACACCACCCGTCTGCTGTCGATGGCCGACCACCTGCCGGTGGTTGTCACGATCATCGACACCGAGGAGCGGATCCGCGCCTTCCTGCCGCGGCTGGACGACCTCCCCGCCGAAGGGCTGGCCATCCTGGACGAGGTCGAGGTCGTTCACCGGGGCGGGTCGCCGACGTGAGCGGGCCGCAGGGCTGGCTCGCGGTGCTGCTCGGCGGTGCCGTCGGGGCGCCGCTGCGCTATCTGACCGACCGGGCAGTGCAGGCCCGCCATGACACGGTCTTCCCCTGGGGCACCCTCGCCGTCAACGTGATCGGCTCGCTGATCCTGGGCGCCCTGACCGGGGCGGCGCTGTCGGGGGCGGTGGGCACCGGCGTGTACCTGCTGCTCGGCACCGGTTTCTGCGGGGCATTGACCACGTACTCGACGTTCTCCTACGAGACGCTGCGGCTGGCCGAGAGCGGCGCGCTCCTCTTCGCCGCGGCCAACGTCGTCGCCTCGATCGTCGCCGCTCTGGGGGCGGTGTTCGCCGGACTCGCCCTCGCCCAGATGATCTTCGCGTGACCTCGTCCCCCGGGAGATCCCGGACGCGTCCGGTCCAGGGGACGCGGGGGATGGCCGGCTCGCGGTGCCCGGCATCGGCCGTGGTCGTTCAGCCGAATTGTCATGATCGGCGGTGTCGGTGGTGTCAGCCGTCCCGCCGGGTGGGCGGGTCCATGTCGAAGGGGCGGGCCATCTCGTCGAGGACGTCGTCCATGATCTCGACCAGGGGACGGGACTCCTGCTCGTCGGTCCACATGTGCGTGGCGATGCGCATCGCGACCAGGAAGGCCGCGGCCATCACCCGGGGGCGTGTGGCAGCGCCGTCGTCGCCGTCGTCGCCGTCGTCGCCGCAGTCGCCGCGTTCGGCGATGACCTGGGCGAGCTCGCGTTCGAGGTTGGCGTGGCTGGCCAGTTGCCTGGCCAGGAGTGAGGGGTGCCTCTTGGCGAGCCTGGCGCGGATCGCCCACTCTCTCTCCGGCCCGCCCACCTCACCGTAGGAGTCCCGGACGGCCCCGTGCAGTGCCCGCCAGGCCGACTCCTCGGCGGGGCGGGTGCGGATCCGCTCGACCAGGAGGCGGATGCGCTGCTCGTCGCCGTAGAGCAGGGCGTCCTCCTTGCTGGCGAAGTAGTTGGAGAAGGTCCGCCGCGAGATGTTGGCGGCGTCGGCGATGGCCTCGACGGTGACGTGCTCCAGGCCGTGCTCGGCGGTCAGCCGTAGGGCGGCCTCGTGGACCGCCTGCCGCGTCTCGGCCTTCTTGCGCTCGCGCAACCCCGCTGTGATCTGCATGACGTGAACAGCCTACTGCCCGGCTAAGTGTGCCCAATGCGCAAACTTGCCCAGTGGGCATGTATGTTGTCACGGTCTGTCCTAATTGCTGGTATTTATTCGGAGGTTGTGCGTGAGCACACAAGCGGTCGCGCCACCCGGCGCGGAGCCGATGAGCCATCGCGAGATTCTCGAAGCGCTGAGCGGCCTGCTGCTCGCCCTGTTCGTGGCGATGATCAGCGCCACGATCGTGTCGGTGGCGCTGCCGGAGATCATCGGCGCGCTCGACGGCACCCAGTCCCAGTACACATGGGTGGTCACCGCGTCGCTGCTCGCCGCGACCGCGTCCACCCCGGTCTGGGGCAAGCTGGCCGACCTGTTCAGCAAGAAACTGCTCATCCAGATCTCCATCGTCATTTTCATGCTCAGCTCGCTGGCCTGCGGATTCGCGCAGAACACCGGCCAGCTCATCGCCTTCCGCGCCATCCAGGGCCTCGGCATGGGAGCCCTGCAGGTCCTGGTCCAGGTCGTCATCGCCGCGATGATCAGCCCCAAGGAGCGGGGACGCTACAACGGCTACCTCGGCGCCGTGATGGCCGTGGCCACCGTGGCGGGCCCGCTCCTCGGCGGCCTGATCGCCGACACCTCGTGGCTGGGCTGGCGCTGGTGCTTCTTCATCGCCGTGCCGTTCACGGCCGTCGCCTTCCTCCTGCTGCACAAGACGCTCCACGTGGTCACGGTCCGGCAGCCGGACACCAAGGTCGACTACGCGGGCGCCACACTGATCGCCGCGGGCGTGAGCGTCCTGCTCATCTGGATCACCTTCGTCGGCAACTCCTTCGACTGGATCTCCTGGCAGACCGCGGCCATGGTCGGCGGCGGGATCGTGATCCTGGCCGTCGCGGTGTGGGTGGAGTCTCGGGTCAAGGAGCCGATCGTGCCGCTGCACATCGTCCGCATGCGCGACCCCGCCCTGGCCATCCTGGCCAGCCTCGCGGTGGGCATGGCGATGTTCGGCGGATCGGTCTTCCTGGGCCAGTACTTCCAGATCGGCCGGGGCTACAGCCCCACCGAGGCCGGGCTGCTGACCATCCCGCTGATGCTCGGCGTGCTGCTGTCCTCGGCGGTCTCCGGTGCGCTCGTGTCCAGGAGCGGCAGCGTCAAGCCGTACATCGTGGCGGGTTCCGTCGTGCTCACCGTCGGCTTCCTCGGCCTGTCCGTGATCGACCACGAGACCTCGCTGCTGCTCGTGTCGGCCGGGATGCTGCTGGTCGGCATCGGTGTCGGCATGTCCATGCAGAACCTGGTGCTGGTCATCCAGAACGTCGTCCCGCTGCGGGAGCTGGGCGCCGCCAGCGGCGCGATCACCTTCTTCCGCTCGCTGGGCGGCACGATCGGGGTCTCGGTCCTGGGCGCGGTCCTGGCCAACAGGGTGGCCACCGGCATCGCCGAGGGCTTCCAGAAGGCGGGCATCCAGCCGTCCGGCTCGGGGGGCAGCACCCTCAACATCCAGGCGCTGCCCGAAGCCGCGAGGACCGTCGTGCGCGTGGCGTACGGCGACGCCACGGGACACATCTTCCTGATCTCCGCCGCGATCGCCGCGGTGGGTGTCGTCGCCGCGCTCTTCCTCAAGCCGACCAGGCTCCGGGACAGCCTGGACCTGCCGGAAACCCGGGAAAGCGGCGCCGTGGCCCGCTGACCCGGGCGAGAGAGGGCGCCGCGACCCACCGCCCGAGCCTTCCCAGGCCAGGCGGCTCGCCGGGCCGCCCCAGGGCACGTCACCGTACGGGACCCGGTGTCGTTCAGCCGTTCAGGCGCCGGACCTTGAGGGCGTTGTCCGTGCGGGTGGTGGGCCGTCCCTCGGGGTCGTTCTGGATCCGCTCGTGTTCCTCGCAGAGCAGCACCTCCCACTCCCCGTTCGGGAGCGCAAGGGACTCGAGGACCTCCTCCGGGGTGGGGAGGTGCACGCCGGGATGGGGATTCCGCTCCCAGGAGGGGAACCCCGCGTGCCCGACCACGAGGAGCACCCCGCCGGGCGCGACCGCCGAGGCGGCGGTCCGCAGGATCTTCTCGCGTGGCATGTCGCCGAGGGAGTGCAGGAAATGGGCGGAGACGAGATCGAAGACGCCGTCGGGGAAGGACGCTCCCAGGTCGTGCCGCTGCCAGTCGATCCGGTCGGCGACGTCCGCCGCCGCCGCGTGCCGGGCCGCGCGGTCGAGGGCGACGCCGGAGATGTCGGTCGCGGTGACACGCCATCCCCGCCGCGCGAGCCAGATCGCGTCGGCTCCCTCACCGCATCCCAGGTCCAGGGCGGTGCCCGGCTCCACGCCGGTGATCTCGCGGACCAGGATGGTGTTGGGGTTCCCGCTCCAGATCCGGTCGCTTCCACCGTAGCGGCGGTCCCAGAACTCCTCGTCCGAGACGGGGGCGTCCGCCGGGGCGCCCTCCCGGGGGTCTGCGTGCGCGTGGTTGTGCCGGCCGGCGGCGTCGCGGGCGGAAACGCCGTCGCGGCGGGCGGCGACGGCCCGGCGGGTCTCCTCGGCGACCAGGTCGGCGTTGATCGCCGCAGCGGCCCGCCCGCCCGCGGCGGCGGCCCCGATGACCTGCTCGGTCAGGGCGGTGACGTTTCCGGCCACCCACACCCCGGGCAGCGCCGTCGCCCCGGACGGGTCGGCGGCGACGTAGCTGCCGATCACATGTCCGCCCATCTCCTGGTCGGTCGTCTCCAGGCCCAGGCCGGTGAGGACGCCGGAGCGGGCGGTGAAGCGAGGGGTCACCACGAGGGCCTGGCGGGAGATCACCCGGCCGTCGGCCAGGCGTACGCCGGTGAGCCGGTCGTCCGCCACCTCCAGCGCCGTCACCCGCCCGTCCACCACGGCGATGTCACGGGCGGCCAACCGCTCGTACTCCTCGTCGCCGAAGTCGCCGGAGTCGCCACCCTCGGGCGCGGTGTGCAGGAAGAGGGTCACGTCCTCGCTCCACTGCCGCCACAGCAGGGCCTGGTGGACCGCGAGCGGTCCGGTGGCCAGGACGCCGATCGCCTGGTCGCGCACCTCCCAGCCGTGGCAGTACGGGCAGTGCAGGACCTCGCGCCCCCAGCGCTCCGCCAGGCCCGGCACCTCGGGCAGCTCGTCGACCAGGCCGGTGGTCACCAGCAACCGGTCCGCCACGACCGCGGACCCGCCTTCGAGGACGACGCGGAAGCCCCCGGCGTCCAGGCGCTCGGCCGCCACGACCTCACCCTCGACGATCTCGCCGCCGTAGCCGGTCACCTCCGCGCGCCCCAGGGCCGCGAGCTCCGCGGGGGGCACGCCGTCGCGGGTCAGGTAGGAGTGGACATGGGACGCCGGAGCGTTGCGCGGCCGGCCCGCGTCGATCACCAGCACCGAGCGCCGTGCTCGGGCCAGGGTCAGCGCCCCGCTCAACCCGGCGGCGCCACCGCCGACGACCACGACGTCGTAGCGCCGTTCCGCACCCGCGGGGGTGGCGGTCACGGTCTGTTCCGCTTGTACGGTCATTTGTGATACCTCCGTTCACCGCACATGGTCCGCCCCCTCCTCGGAATTCGGCAAAATTACTTGCCGAATCAGCAACAGGGGACGAAGGACCCGGAACAGCGGGCGCGCGTGCGTGCCACTCGCTTCCTCCGGCACGTGACTGGCGTACCGGCGATAGTGGCCGTCACCGGTACGCGGGCGGGGGGCTCTTACGCGTCGAGGATCGGGATCAGCTGCTCCTCCTCGTAGGTCAGATGCCTTTCGAGCTCGTCCGTGAGCCGCTCGACCTCGGAAA
The DNA here is from genome assembly GCF_036227305.1 of Streptosporangium sp. NBC_01469. Taxonomy (NCBI): domain Bacteria; kingdom Bacillati; phylum Actinomycetota; class Actinomycetes; order Streptosporangiales; family Streptosporangiaceae; genus Streptosporangium; species Streptosporangium sp. NBC_01469. The sequence goes on from NZ_CP109465.1 coordinate 6,378,094, forward strand.
GCACCAGCGGGGGATCCGCGCCCTCGGCGGAGATGACCTCCCGCAGCTCCTCGATGAGGACCGCGATCTTCTCGTGTTCCCGGCCCAGCCGCTCCAGGGTCGGGGTGAGTTCGGGATGGCGCCCGGCGAGGAAGGGGAACATCGCGATGTCCTCACCGGTGTGATGGTTGTGCAGCCCCTGGCAGAGGGTCAGGCAGTTCACCCGTAGCTGGGCGCCCAGTCCGGGACCCGACTCGGTGACCTCCTTGCGGATCAGGGAGAGTTCCCGCCGGAACATGTCGTGGATCAGCTTGAGAGTCTCGCTCGCCGACGACGCTTTCGGCGGCCCGTCCACGGCCTGCTTGAGGGCGACCACCGGGATGACACGGGTCGTCTTGGCCTGGTAGTCGGCCCACCCCGGGTCGGCCTCGGCGGCGCGGGCGAAGAGGCGGTCTCGTTCGGCGCCCTCCAGGACGACGGCCCGCGCCTCGTAGGTGAAGATGCCGTCCTCGACCGTGACGAGAGGATTGGCCACCAGGTTGTGGAACCAGGCCGGGTGGTTCGGCGCGCCACCGGCCGAGGCGATGACCAGGACCCGTTCGCCGCCGTCGGGAAGGTAACCGAGCGGGGTCGTGCGCCGGGCGCCGGACCGCGCCCCGACGGTGGTCAGCAGGAGCAGCCGGGCCCCCTCGAAGGGGCCGCCGACCCGCCCGCCGTTGGCGCGGAACTCCTCGATGATCTGCTGGTTGAAATTGATCGGCATTCTCTGTTTTCTTCTCCAGGATTGATGGTCCCGCGATTGTTCGCGGGCATGACGAAGGACCGTCCGATGAGCAGGACGAAATCACCACGGGGCGACCGCGACCGTGGTGCGGGAAATCAGGAAAGGCACGCCGGACAACCGGCAGGGTCGGCGATTCACCGCCGGGGCCGGTTCATGAATGGCGTGAAAGCCACGGCGACCGGCGACGACCGGCACCGCGAGAGCACGTGGGTATCACGCGGAACGTGGAAGCCACTGGAACGTGGAAACCACAGGCGGGAGCCACACGGCACGTGGAACCCCACACGCGAAGGCCACACGGCACATGGAAACCATGGGTGGGACCTGGGGAGGGGAATCCACGGAGAAACGTCGCGCCGAACGCGCGGAAGGAAAGAAAAGGGGGGCCTCTGGCCCGCCCGGGGCTCACGCCTCGGCCGGGTGCCCTACTCGCTGTTGGCCCAAGGCCGACCCGGCAGTCACAAAATCAACCGTAGTGCTACAAACGCATCAAGGCAACATCGCGTTTCCCGGTCGCTCCGATTTCCCGGCATTTTGATTTCCCCGCACTCCGACGAGAACCCCGTGTCCCCGAGGCCGGGCGTCGCGGGTGCTTCGCCCGGATGCCGGCGATCACATCACCGGGCACCTCCATAGGGAGAGGTCGTCGCGAGACTTTCGCATATGAATCAAAGACATATGAGCATTGGCCGTCTTGGAAGCTCCTCCTACGGTTGGCCATCAGTGAAGATCTTCGATGGAGAGGGGCACCCGATGCGGCCACGGATTCTGGTCACCGGAGCGACCGGCACGGTGGGCCGGCAGGTCACGGCCCAGCTGGTGGAGGCCGGGGCGGAGGTCCGTGCGCTGGCCCGCGAACCGGCCGGTCTCCCCGCCGGGGTCGAGGGCGTGCGCGGCGACCTGTCGGTTCCCGGCTCCCCGGACGCGGCCTTCGGCGGGGTCGAGGCGGTGTTCCTGCTCTGGCCGTTCGCCTCGGCCGACGGCCTGGAGGGTGTGCTGGAGGCGGTGGCCGGGCAGGCCCGCCGCGTGGTCTACCTGTCGTCGGCGGTCGTGCGTGACCACGAGCGGCGGGCCGAGCGGCTGGTCGAGCGCTCCGGGCTGGACTGGACGATCCTGCGACCGCACGCCTTCGCCGCCAACACGCTGCGCTGGGCCGGCCGGATCCGCGCCGAGGGCGTGGTGCGCGAGCCGTACGGCCGGGCAGCCATGGCCCTGGTGCACGAGCGGGACATCGCCGCGGTCGCGGTGCGCGCCCTCACCGAAGGCGGGCACCACGGGGCCGTCTACGAGCTGACCGGGCCGCGATCGCTGACCCAGGACGAGCAGGTACGGGTCATCGGCGAGGTGATCGGCCGGCCGGTGCGCTGGGAGGAGGCCACCCCCGGCAGCGCGCGGCGACGGATGCTGGCCCGCGGCTGGCCGCCCGCGGCCGTGGACGACGTCCTGCGCGCCCAGGCCGCGATGACCGCCGGTCCGGCGACGGTCACCGCCACTGTGCGAGAGGTCACCGGGGACCCGGCGCGCACCTTCCGAAACTGGGTGGCCGAGCACGCGCACGCCTTCCGCGTGTGACCGGGTGGCCGAGCACGCGCACGCCTTCCGCACGACCCTCGCGACGCCGCCGGACCCGCCGGTGTGACGGTCGTCGCCACGGGTTCACCTTCCGCCGGGCGGTCGTCCTCTCCTCCTCGTTCCACCGCGGGGATATGCCGGACGGCAGATGTCCCCGTGGGGCTTCTCACGCGAGGTTTGTTCCATGGCAATCACGAGAACCTTGGGTGGAGCGCTGGCCGCTCTCGCCCTGGGGATGACGACGGTGGTAACACCGCAGGCCCCGGCTCGGGCGGAGAGGACCACATCCCAGGTCCGGCCCCTGACGTGGGCGGAGTGCGGGGACGGCATGGAGTGCGCCAAGCTGACCGTACCGATCGACTGGAAGCGGCCCGGCGGCCGGAAGACCCTGGTGGATCTCGCCAGGCTGCGCGCGTCCGACCCCGCGCGCAGGCTCGGCTCGCTCGTGGTCAACACCGGCGGTGGTGCGACGATCCAGTCCGTGCGGTCCATGCCCGCGGTGGTGTCGGAGCTGACCACGTGGTTCGACGTCGTCCTGATCGACCCCAGGGGCATGGGTGACCGGGGCAGTTCCTCGCTCGTCGAGTGCGCCACACCGCCACCGGACCTCACCGGGCTGATCCTGCGGCCCGGGAAGGGGGGCTGGCGCGCGCACGCGCGGGCGAACGCCGCCTACGACGCCTCCTGCCGCGAGGCCGCGGGGGCCGCGTACGCGGGCCTGACCTCCTGGCAGGTGGCGCACGACCTCGAAGCGCTGCGGCGCGCGCTCGGCGAGCAGAGGCTGCGCTACCTCGGCAACTCCTACGGCACCGTGTACGGCCAGGCCTACCTGGAACTGTTCCCCGCCACGGTCGGCCGGATGGTGCTGGACGGGGTCGCCGACCACACCCGGACGTCGCTGGAACGCTGGCTGCTGGACAACGCGCTCACCGAGGAGCGCCAGCTCGGCCGCTTCCGTGACTGGTGCGCGGCCGGATGCGCGCTGGGGGAGCGGGACGCGATCGGGGTGTTCGACGAGCTGCTCGTCCGTGCTCGCCGTGCGCCCCTGCCGGCCGGGGGCGGGATGGTGGGCGGGATGGTGGGGGAGCGAGAGTTCCTCGTCGCGGTACGGGAGGGGCTCGCCCCGCCGAGATGGCCGGCCCTGGCGGTGGCGCTGCGCGAGGCGGCGGACGGCGACGCCACGGGCCTGGCGAGGTTGCTGCCGCGCCCCTTCGACGGCCCCGGTTACACCTCCGGGGCGATGCTGTGCCACGACTTCATGCCGCGGGTGCCCGGCTACCGCGACTTCCTGGCCGTCGAGTCGCGCCTGCGCGCGGCCGCGCCGAGGATCGGCTGGATCCAGGGCCGCTACCAGCTCGCCCGCTGCCTCGGCATGGGCAAGGGCCCCTCCTACCCGCCGCACCCGCTGCGGGTGGAGGGCGTGCCGCCGGTGCTGATCTCCATCGGCGACACCGACGACAACACCCCGAACCTCGCCGCCGAGCACATGGCGGCGCAGCTTCCCGGAGCACGCGTGGTCAGGCACGGTGACGGGCACGCCGCGTACCTCATGCAGGGGGCCTCGGGCCTGGGCGTCACCTGCCTGCGACGACACGTCCATGACTACCTGACCGCCGGAGCGCTGCCCCCTCCCGGGGCGCGCTGCCCAGGCGACCTGGTGGCTAGGATCCCCCGGGGGTGAGCCGACCGTGATCGGAGCCTGGCGGGCACTGCCCGCGCTCGTCCAAGACGCCGTACTGGCGGCGATGACGACGCTGGTGACACTGGGGGTACCGCTGCTGGGCGGCGCCGCCCCTGGTCAGGGCGGCCTCACGCCCCTGTGGGGGGTGCTGGTCTGCGCCGTGTGCGCGCCGCTGGCCGTACGCCGGCGACTGCCGCTGGCGGCGGCGCTGGCCTCGGGCGCGGCCGTCCTGCTCGCGATCGCGCTCGGTGTGCCGCAGGTCGGCGCCTGGGTGACGGTGGCGGCCTTCGGCTCGGCCGCCTATCACCGCGACCGGGGACGGCTGCCGCTCGCGATCGCCGCGACCTGCTGGCTGGTCGTGCTCGACCTCATGCTGACCGGGATGTCCTCGCGGCTCTCCCCTCTGCTCACGGCGGTGGCCGCCGGACTCGCCCCGGTCGCGCTCGGCCATGCCCTGCGCCTGCACCGCGACCGGACCCGGCACCTCGCCCTCGTCGAGCGGGCGCGGGAGCGCGCCCGGATCGCCCGCGACGTGCACGACGTGGTGGGCCACCACCTCAGCGCGATCCGTCTGCAGGCCGTGGGGGCGCGGCGGGGCACCCCCGCCGACGCCGACCACGCGCTGGAAGTGATCGCCGAGATCTCCGCCACCGCGCTCGGGGAGACCCGGCGGCTGCTCGGCCTGCTTCGCGACGGCGATGGCGACGGAGGTGGCGACGGTGGCGGTGGCAATGGCGGCGAAGGCGGCCACGGTGGTGGCGACGACGATGTCGACCTCGGTTCGCTGGTCGCACGCCTGTCACGCCAGGGGCTGCGCGTGCGGCTGCACGGTGACTCCCTGCGGGATGGGGTGTCGTCGCGGGTGCGGCACACGGCGTACCGGATCGTGCAGGAGTCGCTGACCAACGTGATGCGGCATTCGGGGGCCTCGCGGGCCACGGTGCGGGTCGACAGGGGGTTTCGGGCGGTGATGGTCGTCGTGGAGGACCGGGGGCGGCTACTACCGGGCGGTGCCGCCGTACCGGAGGGTGGCGGGGTGCGGGGGATGCGCGAGCGGGCGGCGCTGCTCGGCGGCACGCTCACCGCGGGGCCACGTCATCCCCACGGCTGGCGGGTGACCGCCAGGTTGCCCCTGGAGGGGATCCGCACGAGGGAAGAACGCGATCGCCCCGGGGCCGCGGGGCGGCGTGTCCCGAGCGCCACGGGCGGTCATACCGAGGGAAGGGCCCGCCGGTGAGCATCCGCGTGATCGTCGCCGACGACCAGGCGCCGACCAGGGAGGGACTGCGCCTGCTTCTTTCCTCCGAGCCGGGCCTGGAGGTCGTGGCGGTGGCGTCGGACGGGTTCGAGGTGGTCGAGATGGCCAGGCGGCATCGGCCCGATGTGGTACTCACCGACATCCGCATGCCGCGCATGGACGGGCTGGGCGCGATCCGCGACCTGGTCGCCCTCGACCCCGCCCCCGCCGTGGTGGCGTTGACCACCTTCGACGTCGACGAGTATCTGTTCGGCGCGTTGCAGGCCGGCGCGGTCGGGTTCCTGCTGAAAGAGAGCGATCCCGATCTCCTCCTCGACGCGGTGCGGGTCGCCCACGAGGGTCATGGGCTGGTGGATCCGAAGGTGACGCCCCGCCTGCTGCACCGCTTCGCGGCCACCTCGCCGCGCCCGGCCACCGGTGAGCTGGCCACGCTGACGCCGCGCGAGACCAACGTGCTGCGTCAGCTGGCCGCCGGGGGCAGCAACGCCGAGATCGCCCGGGAACTGGTCATCTCGCCCGGTACGGTCAAGGTCCACGTCGAGCGGATCCTGGCCAAGCTCGGGCTGCGGACCCGGGTGCAGGCCGCCGTCTACGCCCACCGGTACGGCGTGGTCACCTGGGTGGATCCGCCGTAACCGGCTTTCGTGATCCGAACGTCGCGCAGGATGATCGATGGCCAACTATTCGCTCAGTGTATGTATTGAATGTATAGTCTCGGCCATGTCGACCGGACACGTGATGCTCGGGCTGCTCGCGGAGCGGCCCAAGCACGGGTACGAACTCAAACGCGAGCACGACCAGCGCCTGCCGGGCGCCAGGCCGCTCGCGTACGGACAGGTCTACGCGACACTGCAGCGCCTGCAACGGGACGGGTTCGCCGAGGTGACGGAGACCGTGCGGGAGAGTGGTCCTGAGCGCACGGTGTACGCGATCACCGAGGAGGGGCTGGCCGAGCTGGCCCGATGGCTGGAGCAGGTGGAGGCGCCCGCGCCACACGTGTCCAGCACGCTCGTCTCGCGCGTGGTGGTGGCCATCGTGGCCGGTGGCGCCGCCGACGGCTACCTGGTCAGGCAGCGCGCCGCCCATCTGGCGCGGATGCGCGAGCTCACCGCGGAGCGGGCCTCGGGGTCACCCGCGCAGGCGCTCGCCGCCGACTACGCGCTCCAGCACCTCGACGCCGACCTGCGCTGGATCGAGACGGCCATGGAACGACTCGCGGATCTTAAAGAGGAGATCGATGCTTGAGGCACGTGCGTTACGCAAGACCTTCGGCCGGACCGTCGCACTGGACGGCGTGTCCATGGAGATCGGCGACCGGGAGATCGTCGCGATCACCGGGCCGAGCGGCTCCGGCAAGTCCACCCTGCTGCACTGCCTGGCCGGGATCATCCGTCCGGAGTCGGGGGAGGTCCACCTCGACGGGCGGCGCGTCGACACCCTCGACGAGGCCGGCCGGACGAAACTGCGCAGGCAGAGCTTCGGTGTCGTCTTCCAGTCCGGCCGGCTGGTCCCCGAGCTGACCGCGGAGGAGAACGTGGCGCTGCCGCTGCTGTTCAACCGGCACGGGCGCCGGGAGTCGCTGCTGGCCGCCCGCTCCCGGCTGGAGAGACTGGACGTGGCCGACTGCGCGGCCCGGCGGCCCGGTGAGCTGTCCGGCGGCCAGCTGCAGCGGGTCGCCGTGGCCCGCGCGCTGGTCACCGGCCCGCGGGTGGTCTTCGCCGACGAGCCGACCGGCGCGCTCGACTCGCTGGCCGGGGAGCGGGTGATGGACGAGCTCGTCGGCACGGCGCGCGCGGACGGCACCACCCTGGTGATCGTCACCCACGACAACCGGGTGGCCGCCTACGCCGACCGGGAGATCGCGCTGCGCGACGGCAGGCCGACCGGGGTGACCGTGTGATCGCCGTGATGCGGATGCTCGCCAGGGGCGGGTCGCGCCGTGAGCGGGTACGGGGGCGTCTCATGACCGCGGGGGCGGCGCTCGCGACCTTCCTGCTGTGCGTGGCGACGAACCTGCTGGCGTTCGGCCTCCGCTTTTCGGTGCACCCCGAGGGCTACCTCGTCGAGACGCCGATCGAGTACCTGGGCTTCTTCTCCGGCCGGGACGCGCGGCTGATCACCGCGCTGGCGCTGGCGCTGCTGGTCGTGCCCACCATGGCCTTCCTCCACCAGGTGAGCCGCCTGGCCGCCGCGACGAGGGAACGGCGGCTGGCCGCGCTCCGGCTGGCCGGGGCCACCCCGCGCGAGGTGCGCCTGCTTGGGGCGTACGAGAGCGGATGGCGGACGCTGCTGGGCGGGGTGTCCGGCATCGCGCTGTACCTGGCGGCGAACCTGACGCTGGCGTTGTCGCTGGAGGGCGCGGTGCCCCTGGTCCCGCCGGTGCAGATCCTGGCGATCCTCGTCGCGGTGACGCTCGCCGGGACGCTGTCCGGGCTGACGGCGGGGCGGCACGTGGTGACCTCCCCTCTGGGCGTGGTCCGGCGGACGCCCCCGGCCGGTCCCAGGGCGCTCGACCTGGTGCTGGTCGCGGTGGGCGCCGGGCTGCTCGTCGCCGGGCTCACCGGCAAGGGCAAATTCCCCGGCGGCCCGTACGCCGCGGTGCTGTCCATGACGGCCGGCATGGTGCTCCTGCTGTTCGGCCTGGTCCTCGGCGCCGCGTGGCTGATCAGGGCGGCCGCCCGGCGGGCCGGCCGCCGCACCGGGGTGGCGGAGACCCTGCTGGCCGCCCGGATGGTCGAGGCCGATCCCCGGGGATGGGCCCGCGCGCTGTCGGTGGTGGGGCTGACCGTGTTCTTCGGCTCCGGGGTCGGCGCCCAGCAGGGGCTCATTCTCTTCCGGGGCGGCATCGATCCCTCCGAGGGGGTGGGCTATCTGCTCGTGGACCTCGCCCTGCTGGTCGCGCTGGTCACCTCGGCCGCCGCCCTCGTGGCGCACCAGGCGGCGGCCCTGCTGGATCACCGGCACTCGTTCGCGGCCCTGGCCGCCTCCGGGATACCCGGTCCCGCGCTGGGCCGGGTCCTCACCCGGCAGGCGCTCATCGCGGCGCTGCCGGTGTGCGGCGTGGCCGCCGTCGCGGGGGTGGGAGTGGTCGTCTCGTCGCTGTGGGACACCTACCGCGAGACGCCGGAGGCGCTCGCCGTCGCCGCCGCCCGGGGGGTGCTCATGGTGGGGATCGGGGTGCTGGCCGCGATGCTGACGGCGCGGGCCGCCCGGCCGATCCTGCGCCGGACGCTGCGGCCCGAGGGACTCCGGGAGGAGTAGCGTCTCGCCCCCGCTCGGCCCGGCCGGAGGCACCGGCTCTGCGCCGAACGGGTACAGGCTGGTGTGATTTCTGGAAATTTGTCTTACATCTTGGTGACTCTCTACGTAAGATCACTTGTACGGGGCGCACCTTACTGTGCCGCAGATGTCATTCCAATCGGGAGGCAACATGCAGAAGGTGGATCAGGTCGGCGACGACCAGAAGACGACCAAGAAGATCAAGCTGGAGGTCAGGCGGCTGGAGAAGGTCGAGACGACCGTCTGGCGCGAGGGCTCCGGCTGATCCAAACGGTTAGGTGGCCGGTCAGGTTCGGCCTGACCGGCCTTTTCATGTCGTCGGCATGACCTGAAGGGTTCTCGTGCACTTCCCCTGTATCAAGTCCGTCCACCAGCCCCTGGCCCTGCCCGGTGATCGCATCGTCGTCGGCCTCATGCAGCAGGGCATCTCCTCGGAGATCCAGGACGGCGAGGACGGCGCCATCGCCAGGCTGATCGTCCTCATGGACGGCACCAGGACGGTCGACCAGATCTGCGCCGCCTTCGCCGAGACGCATCCCGACACCGACGAGGAGGACGTCCGCGAAGTGATCGCGGGGCTGATCCAGAACGGGTTCGTCGAGGACGCCGGGGCGCCGCTCCCGGACAACCTCACCTCGCGCGAGGCCCTGCGCTACGAACCGGCCCGGAACTTCTTCTCGTGGATCGACCTCACTCCGCGCAGTTCCCCGTACGAGATCCAGTCCAGGATCAAAGACGCCAAGGTCTCCCTGCTGGGCATCGGCGGCACGGGCTCCGCCGTGGCCGCCGGGCTGGTCTCCAGCGGCATCGGAGCCCTGCACGTCGCCGACTTCGACCACGTCGAGGAGTCGAATCTCACGCGGCAGCTCCTGTACACCGAGCAGGACGTCGGCCGGCCGAAGATCGAGGCGGCCGTGGACCGGCTGAGCCAGATGAACAGCCTGGTCACGGTGACCGGCGGCGACGTCAAGGCGGGCGGAGTCGATGACATCGCTGCTCTGATGGAAGGTCGCGACCTTTTCGTCCTCTGCGCGGACGAGCCGCGTCCGGACATCATGTTCTGGACCAACGAGGCGGCGCTGCGTACCGGCACCCCGTGGTTCGTCAGCTTCTACACCGGCCCGATGGCCGTCATCGGCTCCCTGATCCCCGGCAAGACCGGATGCTGGACCTGCCTGCGGCGGCAGGAGGACCAGCGCGAGTTCAGAGCCCAGGGCCGCCCGCTCACCGAGGGCCGCCCCAACGCGGTGGTCGCGGCCAGTGCCAACATCAGCGGGCACCTGTGCGCGCTGGAGATCCTGTACCACCTCGCCGGCCTGCCGACCCAGGTCCGCGGCCGGATCTTCCACTGGAACTACGCCATGTGGGACCACTCGTACTTCATCGACGTCCCCCACCACGAGGACTGTCCCACCTGCGGTTCCGGAACGTCGTGAGCGCCGCGTCGGTCACCGCCGACAGTCACGTCGGCTTCCACCGGCTGATGAGCCGCCCGGACGACGACGACCCGGAGGTGGCGGTCGTCGGCCGGTCGGAGATCGGAGAGTTCGTCGAGCTGCCGGCGGTCTACGGCGACGCGATCCGCCTGCTGGCCGAGGGGCTCTCCGTCCGCGCCACGGAGGAGCGGATAGCGGCGGAACAGGACGTGGAGATCGACGTCGCCGAACTGGTGGAGACCCTTTCGGAACTCGGCTTCGTGCACGCCGTCGACGGGCACCCCCTGCCGGATCCGGCCGCGGACGTTCCGCGCAGCCATTTCCGGGGGCTGACCGAGCGGAACGTGGCGTGGATCTTCAGCAGGCCGATGAAGGCCCTCTGGCTGGTCGTCGTGGGTGCGGCGCTGCTCACCCTCGGCACGCGGCCCGACCTGCTGCCGCACTACGCGGACTTCTTCTGGAGCGACTACATCGGCCTGACGGTGCTGGTCAACACCGCGATGGTGTCGGTCACGATCAGCGTGCACGAGCTGATGCACCTGACGGCGGCCCGGTCGCTCGGCGCGCCGGGGCGGATAGGCTTCGGCACCCGGCTGCACAATCTCGTGGTGCAGACCGACGTCACCGGGGTGTGGGGGGTTCCCAGGCGGTCCCGCTACCGGGTCTATCTGGCCGGGATGGCCGGGGACCTGTTCGTGATGGCCACGCTGACACTGCTGGTGGCCCACCTGGCCATGCCCGGAGTGGCGAAGGCCATCCTCCAGGCACTCGTCGTCTGCGTGCTGATGACCATTCCGTTCCAGCTCCAGGTCTACATGCGCACCGACCTGTACTACGTCCTGCGCGACCTGCTTCGGGCCAGGAACCTCTTCGACGACGGCCTCTCCTACGCGAAGTATCTCCTCGGGAGGACCGTCGCGGCCCTGCGCCGCCGCCCCCATTCCGCCGAGGACCCGACGAGCGGGCTCGCCCCCCACGAGCGCCGGGCGACCCGGATCTACTCCGTCTTCCTCGTACTGGGAGCCACGGTCAGCCTCACCGCCCTGGCCCTGTACGGCGCGCCGATCGCGATCGCCGCCGCGGTGCGCGCCGTGCTCACCCTCGCCGACGGCCTGGGCGGCGGGCCGCTGCTGCCCGCGCTGGATTCCGGGCTCTTCCTCCTGATCGAGGGCGCTATCCAGATCCTCTTCGTGGTGACGTTCATCCGGGGCCATCGGCACTGGTTCCGCCGGCGGAGTGCCGGCCGGGCCGGATAGACCGCGGCCCCGCGGCCACCCGAGGGGGCGTCGACCCGCGCCCGCGGAACCGTCGTGACAGGTGCGGCGCCGCTTCCCTCGCGGATGCGACCTGCCGGCCGCCACCGAGGACCGGCCCGCCCGCGTGGTGCGCGGGGTGAGCGCGCTGACCCGCGACGGGGGCGGGCGGATCCACCCGCGCCACTTCACGTGAAGCCACGGAATCGAAAACAACGGCAGTCGTCGCGCCAGAAAATAGAGCACTTGAGACTGGGCCAAATAATAAGAGGAAGGAAATTCTGCTGTCCCGGTGTGGAAAAAATCGTCAGTGGCGCCGCGCCGACGGCTGCGGAGGAAATTGATATGAGTATGCTAGTCGTGCGGATCGGGCGAAGGCGTTCCTTCTTCTCTGAGTTCGTGGACTCTTCCTCCGATGGTCTGCCATACGGCGTACACCGTATCGGCGATTTCGATGCCGGTCCGGCCTGCGTCTGTCTGCCTGTCCGTTAGCACTGCAATGGCTATTTTTATTTCCCTGTCAGATATTAGGGCGACATCATTCGCCACGCCGTTCAGTGATCCCGTCTTGTTTGCTATGGAAATATCTTCAGGGAATCTCAGTGCTATTCGAGACTTTCGAAGCCCGTTTACCATCGCGTTGCGGATCCAGGAATACGTGTTTTCTTGATCCAAGTGGGTCAATAGGCGTATTTGATCCATGGTCGAGGTGGTGTTTGCTCGCCCAATGGGACTCAATTCAAAGTCTCGATATCCGACGCGTATCATCGATTGACGGCAGGAAATGTCTTTGAGAAACGAGTTGACGGATTGTATTCCAGCGAGATCGAGAAGATATTGAGAGATCAGATTGTCGCTGGTCGCCAGCATGATTCCACAAAGTTCTTTTATTGTAAATGTGTGATCTTCTCTGAGTACTTCAAGGAGGGTTGGATAGATGCTGGTGCCAAGATCTTTCCTTTTAATGAGAAGCGAACTGCTCAGAAGGCCGTTGTCGAGTTGGCGGGCTATCTCCATCGAGATCGCCACTTTCAGGGTGCTGGCCCCCGGGCGCGACTCGTCACCTCGAACTGTTATTTCTATTTCTGGTCCGGATAGTGACTTTATCGACAGGCTGCGCCCGCTGTCTCTTGCGAACTCTCGTACGATCTTGTCAATCTGATGTGAGACGGTCATCTCGCCCTCCAATTTTTCATGCGTGCACGATATTGTATGGTTCTGTGTCTCGAAAGTGAAGGGTGATGTGCTTGGTAAATGTGGAAGCGCTGGATTGGTTATTACTGCCCGAAAAATCCCTGTGGGGTGACTTTATCGATCGACCGATGGCCAAGATCCGGTGCGTGGAATCAGTGAGGAGCCACTGAGATTAAATCTCCATGTTCAGGCCAGGTTGAAGGACGGGCCGGTCTCGTTGAGGAAACCGGCGGCGAGATCAGGTCGATACCGCATGCGTTTCAGCCGAGGCTTGATGATCGCGTTGAGGGGATCCAGGCCGTTGACCGCAGGATTGCCCGATCCGATGCGCAGGAAATCCGCTGCCCTCCGGATGCCTCATAACTCCGGAATGCCGAACGCGAGGTCATCCAACGGCCACGAACCACCATCGATGATCTAACTTCCGAGCTTCAACCTCGGTAGCTGTCCGGTTGCCCGGTTATCCGGCGAGGAGAACGCGGTCGAAGACGGCTCGTCGCTCGTCCAGGTAACCGGCGTCGGCGAGATACCGCAGGTCGTGCCCATCGGCCAGGTGACCCGCGAAGGCCGCGTTGCCCGCGGCGGCCTCGACACCGCCGCCGGTCAGGATCTCCCGGTCGGGCATCGGTCACGCTCCCCGGGGTGTCGCGCTTCCGGCGGAGACCAGGCCCGTCTCGTAGGCGATGATCACGAGCTGGGCGCGGTCGCGCGCGTGGAGTTTGTCGAGCAGGCGTCCCACGTGCGTCTTCACCGTGCCGACGCTGAGGTGCAGGAGCTCGGCGATCTCGGTGTTGGACAGCCCCCGGGCGATCAGGGTGAGAACCTCGCGCTCGCGGACGGTGACCCCGTCGAGCTCGCGGGCCAGAGGCCGGGCGGGAGCGGCCAGCCGCGCGAACTCGGTGATGAGCCGCCGCGTCACGCCGGGCGCCAGCAGGGCCTCACCGGAGACGACCACGCGGATCGCCTCCAGGAGGTGCGCCGCGGTGGTGTCCTTGACCAGGAAGCCGCTCGCCCCCGCCCGCAGGGCCGCGTAGACGTACTCGTCCAGGTCGAACGTCGTCAGGATCAGCACGCGCACACCGGCGGTCTCGGGCGAGCCGCAGATCAGCCGGGTGGCCTCGATGCCGTCCATCTCGGGCATCCGCACGTCCATCAGCACCACGTCCGGACGCTCCCGCCCGGCCATCCGCACGGCCTCGGCACCGGTGGCCGCCTCGCCGACCGTGACCATTCCCTCGGTGGCGTCGACGAGGGCGCGGAAGCTGTCACGCAGCAGCACGTGATCGTCGGCGAGCAGCACCCGGATCGGTGACGCGGAGCCGTTCGCGGCGCCCGTCTCGGCGGTTCCTGTCACGGCGTCCGTCCGGACGGCTCGTACGGCAGGTGGGCTGACACCCGGAAGCCTCCCTCGGGTCGTGGGCCGGCACTGAACGTGCCACCGTACATCGTGACACGTTCCCTCATCCCGACCAGCCCGTGCGCCTCGGCACCCCGCGGCTCCGCGGGCCTGCGGCCCCGGCCGTCGTCGACCACCTCGATCCGCACCGCCCCTCCGCCGGTCTCGACGAGGACCTCGCAGCGAGCCGGGGCGGCGTGCTTGACGACGTTGGTGAGCGCCTCCTGCACGATGCGGTACACCGACAGGCCCACCGCCTCCGGCAGCTCGCCGGTGCCGCGTATCTCAAGGTCGACGGGAACGCCCGCGGCCCGGGTGTGCTCGGCGAGCAGGTGCAGCTGGGCGGGTCCCGGTGGCGGCGCCAGGTCGGCGGGGGAGCCCTCGTCGGAGCGGAGCACCCCCAGCAGGCGGCGGATGTCGGTGAGCGCGGCCCTGCTGGTGTGCTCGATGACGGCCAGCGCGGACATGGCCTCCTGCGGGTTGGTCGCGGCGATGTGGTTGGCGACGGTGGCCTTGACCGCGATCAGGCTCATGCTGTGCCCGACGATGTCGTGCAGCTCGCGGGCGATGTGCAGCCGTTCGTCGGCCACGGCCTGCCGGGAGAGCCGGGCGGCGGTGGCCCGCCGCCGGCGGAGCGCGGCCCCGGCCGCCCATGCCCCGCACATGATCGCCCAGATCACGCCGGCCTCCACCGGCCAGGCGGGGAGCACCTCGCCGGGCACCGCCCCCGGCCGCGGGACGGGCCGCATGACGGAGTACAGGTACGCCACGGCGGCACCCGAGGCGAGCAGGCAGGCCACCAGGGCGGTCACGGACCGGCGGGGCGGCGCGGTCAGTGCGACGAGGTAGAGCGCCAGGGCGGCGGGAACGTAGGCCACCCAGATCGCCCCGGCGCCGACCGTGCCGAGCAGCGTCGCCACCACCGCGCCCACGCCCGTCACGGCGAGCACCGGCAGCGGCCAGCGCCGCCGCACCGCCACGGGCAGCGCGATGGCCACGGCCGACGTCCACGCCACCCAGAGCGGGCCGGTGAACACCTGGACGGGGGGATCGAGGGCCGCGTACGCGATCAGAAGCACCAGCGCCGGAGCCGCGACGACATCGAGGGGGAGCAGGTAGGCGCGCCCACGGGAGCTGTTCACGCGACGACGCTATCGCCGCAGGCCAGGCAGCGCATCCACCCGTGGTCGGTCCTCCCGGAGGCACAGGCCGGTGGGCGCGGAGCCGCCGGGGTGGGGGCGCGGGCATGGGTTCGCGGGTGTGGGGCCGTGGAACGGGCCGGTGGATATCGGCCGGTGGGCGCGGAGCTGTCGGGGTGGGTTCGCGGGTGCGGGGCCGCGGCATGGGCCCGTGGACATAGGCCCGTGGGCACAGGGCGCGGGCGCCGGTGCGATCCCGGTCGCACCGGTGACCTCCGACCGGGGCCGGATGTGCGGGAGGCCGCCGTCCGCGAGCGTTGGAGCATGACCACCGACACTTACCCGCAGACCACCGAGCGGGCCCACCGGATCGAGCGCTTCTGGTTTCCCGGGCCGTGGGTGGGCGGGATCGCGATGATCCTGGGTCCCCTGCTGATGTCCGCCGGGGTGCTCGTGCGCATCAGGTATCACTTCTTCTTTCCCCAGCAGCTGGAGGCCTACGACGCGGAACCGGCACTGATGGTCGCCGCCTACAGCCTCTTCGTCGCGGGCAACGTGCTCATGTGGCCCGCCGTCGCGACGCTCGCCCGGCTGATCGGCGTCACCAGGCCCGGCTGGGCGGTCTGGGGCGGCACCCTCGTGACGCTCGGGCTGTTCACCCGCACCTTCCACGGAGGCATCGACCACCTCGCCTTCCAGCTCGTCGACGTGCAGGGACTGGAAGCCGCGACCAGGGCGGTCTCCGACTCCTACACGGCCTGGCACCTGTTCCGCCTCCCGGCCCTCGCCGTCGTCGTCGGCTGGATCGTGCTCGCGATCGGCGCCTACCGGTCCGGCGTGCTGGGACCGGTCCGCTCCATCGCGCTGGGCTGCATGTGGGTCCTCGCCCTCGGCACGCTCAAGGGCACCGAGCCGCAGTCGCTACTGGCCGTCGCCGGGCTGTGTGTCGCGTTCGTGCCGCTGGGCGTACGGGTGCTGCGCGACGGCCCCGGGCCGACGGGGAGGACCTGGGCGTGGACCGCCCTCGCCGTCGTGCTGGGCGTGCTCCTCGTCCTCTTCGACCTCGACGGATGAGACCCGGTGCCGCATCGGCCGGAGAGGGGGAGTCCTTGTGCTCTCACTTCGTCCGTAGTCTGATTGAGAGGATTCATTCATCGGGCCGAGCGTCCGCGTACCGGGGGCGGTTCCACGGTGCGGGCGGGTGCGCGGTCCGGCAGAGCGTCTCTGAACAGGAAGGGAGCCGACGCTGATGACGGTAACCCTGGAAAAGAGCGTCGAGGACTTCATCACCACCCCCCACAAATTGTTCATCGACGGGCAGTGGGTGGACGCGGCGTCGGGCAAGACGTTCGCGACCCCCAACCCCGCGACCGGGCAGACCCTGGCGCACGTCGCCGAGGCCGACGCCGAGGACGTCGACCGGGCGGTGCGCGCGGCCCGCAGGGCCTTCGAGCAGGGCCCCTGGTCGCGGATGACCGCCTCCGAGCGAGGACGGATCATCTGGAGGATCGGTGACCTGATCCTGGAGCACGCGGAGGAACTGGCCCAGCTCGAAGCGCTGGACAACGGCAAACCGGTGGCCGTGGCACGCGCGGCGGACGTCCCGCTGGCGGCGGACCTGTTCCACTACATGGCGGGCTGGGCGACCAAGATCGAGGGCAACACGATCTCGCTGTCGGTGCCGTACATGCCGGGCGCCGCGTTCCACGCCTACACCCTGCGCGAGCCGATCGGCGTGGTCGGCCAGATCATCCCGTGGAACTTCCCGCTGCTGATGGCGGCCTGGAAACTCGGGCCCGCGCTGGCGACGGGGAACGTCGTGATCCTCAAGCCCGCCGAGCAGACCCCGCTGTCCGCCCTGCGGCTGGCGGAGCTGATCGCCGAGGCCGGGATGCCCGACGGCGTGGTCAACGTCCTGCCCGGATACGGCGAGACCGCCGGTGCGGCGCTCGCCGCGCACGACGGCGTGGACAAGGTCGCCTTCACCGGCTCCACCGAGGTCGGCAAGCTGATCGTGCACGCCGCGGCGGGCAACCTGAAGAAGGTCACCCTGGAGCTCGGCGGCAAGAGCCCCAACGTCGTCTTCGACGACGCCGACCCCGACATCGCCATCCAGGGCGCGGCGAACGCGATCTTCTTCAACCACGGCCAGTGTTGCGTGGCCGGATCCCGGCTGTTCGTCCAGCGGGACCGGTTCGACCAGGTGGTGGAGGGGGTCGCCGAGATCGCCCGGGGCATCAGGCTCGGTCCGGGCATGGAGCCCGACACGCAGATGGGTCCCCTGGTCTCCGACGAGCAGCTGCGCCGGGTGACCGGCTACCTGGACTCGGGGCGCGAGGAGGGCGTCCGGACACTCGCCGGCGGCAACCGGCACGGGGAGCGGGGCTACTTCGTCCAGCCCACCGTGCTCACCGACGTACGCCCGGAGATGAAGGTCGTCCGCGAGGAGATCTTCGGGCCGGTGGTGGTCGCCTCGCCGTTCTCCGACCTGGACGAGATCGCCGCGGAGGCCAACGCCACCGACTTCGGTCTGGGGGCCGGCATCTGGACCCGCGACATCTCCAAGGCGCACGCCCTCGCCGGCAAGATCCGCGCGGGCACCGTCTGGATCAACTGCTACAACGTCTTCGACGCAGCCCTGCCCTTCGGCGGGTACAAGCAGTCGGGCTGGGGCCGGGAGATGGGCCACCAGGCCCTCGACGCCTACACCGAGGTGAAGTCCGTCTGCACCCAGCTGCAGACCTGATCACGCGCCGGCACGTGCCCGTACGGCCCCACACGGCGCCGTACGGCGGGTGACCGGGCCGAGGACCGCGACTTTGCCGGGGGCACCGGCTCCACGCCCCCGGCGGGGCCGCGGTCCTGCGTGTGCGGGAGCCGCCGGGACCTCACACGCGGGTGCCGGACCCGGCCTCCAGCAGGGACCGGCTCCGGTCGTCTCCCCAGATCGAGAACGGGTCCACGTACGGCCGCAGCAGGGCGGTGAGCTCCGCGTCGCCCCGGCCGTTGAGCTCGTCCGACGCTATCTTCCTCGCCGTTCCGGCCAGGAGGTCGGCGACCTGGACCCGCGCGTCCGAGCGTGCGGCGACGAACCTCAGGCCGGCCAGCCGGCCCCTGGGCGAGCAGGGTGGCGCGCCGGGCCGTGGCTCGCCGAACATCTCCCTGAGCCGCGCGACGCGCTCCTCCGTCAGGATGGTCTGCCGGTCGTGGACGATCGAGACGGGCCTGATGCCCTCACCCCAGTGGTCGACGGCCCGGACGATGGCCGGGATCAGGGGGTCCAGCGCCGGAAACACCTGCGGGTCGTCGAGAAGCCGCGCCAGGAAGGAGTCCACGCGAGGCCTGGCCCGCCAGAGCGACTCCATGATCTCGCCGGCCTCGCTCCCCGCGCCGGCGCGGCGCAGGACGTCGACCATGCCGAAGAACGTGTCGGGGGACGTCCCCGCGCCCCGGCCGTTCCCGGCGCGCATCAGGTCGTTGAACGACTCCAGGAAGGCCTCCCACCGTTCGCGCCCGAACGTGCGGCGGCCCTCGCGGTAGAGGGTGACGGCCAGGGCGCCGGTCCGCGGATCCCGGGGCCGGTCCGCGTCCGGCGCCTGGGCGGTCTCCTCGGCGAGCAGGCCGGCGAGTTTCCCGACGACGAGGAACGTCTTGTCGGTCAGATGCACGTGAGCGTTCCCGCGGATCGGCCCCGACGGTCCGAGCAGCCACACGAGGGCCGGCCTGTTCTTCTCGCGGAGCAGGAGGTTCGCCTTGTATTCCAGTGCCGGAGAGGGCGCTATGTTCCGTATTTCCTGAATGCAGTCGGCCGCGGATTCAATGTCCAGGCGCACGCCGGCATGGGTGAAAACGTCGGTGTTCCCGCCGATGAGCTTCTCGCCCTCCGAGCCGGACTCGTCGCAGGCGATCTCCAGGGGTTGGTCGGCCGATACGGATTCTGCCCGCATAATGTCCCCGCGATATCGGTCACTGCCCGGTTCCATTATGAATGGACGATTCTTTAGGATACGTCACCATGATGCGTGCGCAACGGGTTTTGTTGGCCCGTACCAGGGCAGCGCGACGTGCCGTGGACTCCATACCGGAGGGGGGCGGCGCGGCCGGGCCACCGGCCGCTAGCATGGGTTGATCTTTGCCGTTTCCGGTGTCCGAGATCACCGGACGGGAACACCGCGACGTCCCGCGGTGAGAACATCCGACCATCGAGCCCGGAAGGCCCTCACCTCGAACATGGCCACCGTCACCGTCGTGATCCCGACGTTCAACGAGGTGGACAACCTTCCGCTGATCGCGGAGGCTCTGCTCGCGTTGCCGCTTGACGGCCTGCGGATCCTGGTCGTCGACGACGACTCCCCTGACGGCACGGGGAAGGTGGCCGACAGGCTGGCCGCCGCGCATCCCGGCCGGGTCGACGTGGTGCACCGGCAGGTCAGGGAGGGGCTCGGGCGCGCCTATGTCGACGGCATGGAGACCGCCCTCGCGGCCGGGGCGGAGTTCGTGGTGCAGATGGACGCCGACTTCTCGCACCCCGTCGACGCCGTTCCGCGCCTGCTCGGGACCGCGCTGGCGACGGAGGCGGCGTGCGTGATCGGCAGCCGGTACGTGCCGGGCGGGACGCTGGCCGCCGAGTGGAGCCTGTGGCGGCGGGCCCTGTCGAGGTGGGCGAACCTCTACGTCCGCACCATCCTGCGGGTCAGGTTGCGGGACGTGACCGCCGGGTTCAAGATCTGGCGGGCGGAAAGCCTCGCCGCCCTGGACCTCGGCACGATCTCGTCGGGGGGTTACAGCTTCCAGGTGGAGATGCACCACCGGGCGACCAGGGCGGGGATGACGATCGTCGAGATCCCCATCCATTTCTCCGACCGCCGGGCGGGCAGTTCGAAGATGAGCCTCAGGGTGCAGCTGGAGTCGGCCCTGATGCCGTGGCGGCTGATCTTCAGGCGCTGAGGGGAGCCGCGCGACGCGCCGGTTCCGCGCGTCCCCCGTACCCGCGGATCGGGTCTCCTCCGGTGGGCGGACGGCGCGTGCCGCCGGGCCGTGTGACGCGGTGGACGCGGCCTTTATCCGTTGTCATCCCGCTCCATCTGGTGACCTCTTATTGGTAATCGACAAATTCTCTCCGCTGGTATCTATCGGTATGTCATATGACGAGTACTGTGCCGCCGATCAGTAATGTCGGAAGGTGTGGCGCATCATCCCAATGCGTCTTGACGGCACAATACTAAAAGAAAAGAACGATATTATGATATATGCCAATCGATCTCGTGTGACGGTACGGAACATGGTGCGTTCGGGGCTGGCCGGGATCCTCGCGACCCTGGCCGCGACCGGGGTCGCCGCCGTCCCCGGCACCGCGAGCGCGGCGTCGGTGTCCCCCGGCGGTGCTGCGAACCTCGCCGTCCCGGTCCAGGACTCCGGAGTCGGAGTCGGCGCCACCGTGATCACCGGGAGCGCCGGCGAGTCGCCGGGCACGTCGTTCAGCGGCTTCCCGCCCACCGCGATCACCGGTGCCGGGGGCCGGGGCGACACCGTCGCCCAGCCGGCGCGGCGCGCCGCGCCCGCCGCCCGCGACGACGCCGACCCGGCCCCCGGCACGAACCCGGCCCCCGGCACCGACCCGGCCGTCTCGTCCGCGCTCCTGCCGTGCGGAACGGCCACCACCGTGACCGGGCTGGCCTCGACGTGCGGCAGCGGGAGCGACAGCGGACCGATCACCTTCACCGCGACGGTGACGGCGTCGGACGGGAGCGTCCCCACGGGCGTGGTCGTCTTCGCCACCGACGGGGCGACCCTGGGAAGGGCACAGCTCGTGGCCGGTGTCGCCACCCTGACGATGTCGAGTCTCTCCCGGGGCGTGTACCGGGTCATCGGCTACTACTCGGGTACGGACCAGTACGATCCGAGCAACACGCCGTTGCTGGTCCAGCGCGTCGACATGGGCTGCCCGTGCACGCCGGGGCGCCAGACGGGCCTGATCAGGGTGCGGGTCAACGGGGAGACCAGGAGCCCGGCCCCCGGGGGGAGAGTCCGCACCCAGACCGTGTTCGGCAGGAGCGCGTAGCCGGGCGGCCGGCGCTTCCGGCCCGCACTCCGACCGGCGGCGAACCGCCCTCCAGGACTCGCCGCCGCTCGGCGTCCCACCCTGATCGGTTCGGCGGACCGGCTTCTCACGCACCTGGCCACTCGGCCCTCTCCCGGCCGGATCCCCATGAGCGATAATCTGCGATGTGCTGTTCGGTGTCCTCGGCCCGGTGGAGGTGCGGTCCGCCGCGGGAGACCTGGTCCCCGTCGGCGGCCCGAGACTGCGCGCGCTGCTCGCCCTGCTGCTGATGGACGCGGACCGGGTGGTCACCGCGGAGCGGATGATCGACGGCCTCTACGGGAAGGCGCCGCCGCCCGGCGCGGCGAACGCCCTGCAGTCCCAGGTGTCACGGCTGCGCCGTGGACTGCGGGCCGTCGGCGCGCGGATCGAGTTCCATCCGGCGGGCTACCGCCTCGTCGCCGATCCCGAGAGCGTCGACGCGCACCGGTTCGAGCGGCTCGCCCGCGAGGGCCGCCACGCGCTGGCCGCCGGCGACCACCCCCGCGCGGCCGCCCTGCTCCGCGAGGGTCTGGGACTGTGGCGGGGCGCGGCCCTGGCGGATGTGTCCGGCGCGCCGTTCGCCGAGGTCCAGGCGGCGCGCCTGGAGGAGCTGCGGGTCACCGCCTTCGAGGACGGCGCGGAGGCCGAACTCGCCCTGGGCGGGCATCGCGGGATGGTGGCGGAGCTGCGCAGGACGGTGGACGCGCACCCGCTGCGGGAACGGCTGCGGAGCCAGCTCATGCGGGCGTTGCACGGCTCGGGCCGGCAGGCCGAGGCGCTAGTGGTGTTCGAGGACGCCCGGCGGACCCTGGCCGAGGAGCTGGGCGCGGACCCGTCCGCCGAACTCGGGGACGTCCACCTGGCCGTGCTGCGAGACGCGCGTCCGCCCCTCGCGAGCCTGCCCGCCCAGCTCACCAGCTTCGTGGGACGCGAGCGGGAGTGCGCCAGGATCGGCGAGCTTTTAAGCAGGGCGCGCCTGGTCACCCTCACCGGGCCCGGCGGGGCGGGCAAGACCCGGCTGGCCATCGAGGCGGCCCGGCGGCAGGCGGGCGAGGTGTGTTTCGTGGACCTGGCCCAGCTCGGCGACGGCACGCAGGTCCCGCAGGCGGTGGGCCTGGCGCTGGGACTGCGTGAGTACGGGTTGCTTCCCGGCTCGGCGGATCCCCTCGGCCGCCTGGTCGCGGAGCTGGAGGGCCGCCGGATGCTGCTCGTCGCCGACAACTGCGAACACCTCCTCGACGAGGTGGCCCGGCTGGTCCGCCGGCTGCTGGCCGCGTGTCCCGAGCTGCGGGTGCTGGCCACCAGCAGGGAGGCGCTGGGCATCACGGGCGAGTCGCTGTGTCCGGTCACGCCGCTCGCGCTCCCCGGCCCCGCGGCGGGACCCGAGGAGGCGCTCGGCCACGCCGCCGTGCGGCTGTTCGCCGACCGGGTCGCCGCGGTGCGTCCGCGGTTCGTGGTGGACACCGGCAACGTCGGGACGGTGTCGCGGATCTGCGCGGCTCTCGACGGCCTGCCCCTGGCCATCGAGCTGGCCGCCGCGCGACTGCGCTCGCTCACGGTCGAGGAGGTCGCCGACCGGCTGGACGACCGGTTCGGGCTGCTGTCGCGGGGCGACCGCACGGCCGCGCCGCGACACCGGACGCTGCGCGCGGTGATCGAGTGGAGCTGGGACCTGCTCGACGCACGGGAGCGGCTGCTGGCCAGGCGCCTCACGGTTTTCGCCGGGGGCGCGACCCTGGAGACGGCCGCCCGTGTCTGCGGCGTGCCCGACACCGTCGGCGCCATGACCGGTCTGGTGGACAAGTCCCTGGTGGAGGCCCACGGCGGCCGCTATCACATGCTGGACACCGTACGGGAGTTCTGCGCCGAACGGCTGGCGGAGGCCGGTGAGCGGGAAGCGGTACGGCGAGCGCACGCCACCTACTTCCACGACCTCGCCGAGACCGCCGACGCCCACCTGCGCGGCGCCTCGCAGGTGGAGTGGGCGGCCACGCTCACCGCCGAGCACGGCAACCTCCACGCCGCGCTGCGCTGGGCGGTCCACGCCGACCCCGTCCTGGGGCTGCGGCTGGTCGCCGCGCTGTCGTGGTACTGGTGGCTCAGCGGCCTGCGCGACGAGGGCGCCCCGCCGGCCGCCGCGCTCGTCGAGGCGCTCGGCGCCTCGGTGCCGCCCGAGCTGGTGGAGGAGTACGTCCTGTGCGCCGTCCACACCGCGCCGGCCGGCCTCCCCGGCCTGGAACGAGCCGAGTCGATCATCATCGCCCGCGGGCACCCGCTCCGGCGTCCGCACCTTCTCCTCCTGTACTCCATGGCCGTGGTGCCCGCGGACGCCGCCGTCTCCATACCACCGGGGCTGCTCGGCCCCGACCCGTGGTCGCGGGCGCTGCTACGGCTGAGCGAGGGGCACCGGCGGATGTTCGGCGGCGAGCCGGCCGAGGCCGAGGCGGCGTTCCTGGGGGCACTCGACGGCTTCCGGTCGATCGGAGACCGCTGGGGGGCGGCCAACGCGCTGGACCGGCTGGCCGAGATCGCCGGCTGGCGGGGGGACCGGGCGAGGTCGTCGGCGTTGAGCGACGAGGCGCTCGCGCTGCTCGGAGAGCTCGGTGCCGCCGAGGCCGCCGCTGACCTGCTGTGCCGGCTCGCGTACGGGGCGATCCGCGCGGGCGGCAGCCTGGCCGCCGCGTACCTCGACTATGAGCGCGCCGCCGAACTGGCCCGTACGGCGGGCACCGCGGAAACGGTGGCCGGGGCGCGCTGCGGGCTCGGTGAGATCTCGCGGCTGCGTGGCGACCTGCCCGGCGCCCGGCGTCTCTTCGAGCTGGCGCTGGAAGGAGACGCCGCCGCGACGGCGGGCGCCGGGCGGACGCGGTCACGGGCTCTGATCGGGCTGGGCCGGATCGCCGAGGCCGAGGGGAACCTCGCCGAGGCCCGGACCCGGCTGTGCCAGGCGCTGGATGTCGCGATCGGGCACCGCGACCGCCCGGTGGCGGCCGAGGCGGTCGCGGGCGCCGCCGGTCTCGCCCTGCTCGAAGGCGACGCCGAGCGGGCCGCGCTGTTGCTGGGTACGGCCGTGGCGGTGAGCGGAGCTCCGGACGCGGCGAGACCCGAGGTGGCGGCCGGGGCCAGGGACCGGATCGGAGCCGGGGGATACGCCGCGGCATTCGAGCGGGGCGCGGCGATGACCTGCGAGGACGCCTTCGCCCTCCTCCGGCCGGCACCGCCCGGTGCGTGACGGTCGGGGTTCGGTGCGCGGACGGTCAGCGCCGTCGGCGAGGCTGGCCGCACCAACCACCGACGAGGGAGTCCACGCATGGGAAACCTGACCGGCAAGACGGCACTGGTGACGGGAGCCTCACGCGGCATCGGCCGCGCCATCGCCGAACGGATCGCCGCCGACGG
Source organism: Streptosporangium sp. NBC_01469 (assembly GCF_036227305.1). NCBI lineage: Bacteria > Bacillati > Actinomycetota > Actinomycetes > Streptosporangiales > Streptosporangiaceae > Streptosporangium > Streptosporangium sp. NBC_01469. Next base: position 6,402,546 of record NZ_CP109465.1, read on the forward strand.
CGCGCTGACCGCCGTGCACTACGGCGGCAACGAGGCCGCGGCGAACGACACGGTGGCCGCGATCGAGGAGGCCGGCGGGCGGGCCTTCCCGATCCGGGCCGAACTCGGCATCGACGGCGACGTGGACACCCTGTTCGCCGGACTGGACGAGGGCCTGTCGGGGCAGCCACTCGACATCCTGGTCAACAACGCGGCCGGACCGCCGGCCGGGCCGATCGAGGAGACCACCCCGGAGGGCTTCGACCGCCTGTTCGCCGTCAACGTGAAGGCGCCGTTCTTCATCATCCAGCGAGCCCTCCCGCTGATGCGCGACGGCGGGCGCGTCATCACCATCTCCTCCACCAGCACCCGGGTCGCCACGCCCTTCCAGACCTCCTACGCCATGACGAAGGGAGCCGTCGAGACCATGGGCCTCACCCTGGCGAACGCGCTGGGGGAGCGGGGGATCACGGTGAACACCGTCACGCCGGGCGCCACCCTCACCGACCTGAACGCCGCACTGTTCGAGGATCTGGGCGTCAAGGAGTTCATGAGCGGCCTGACGGCGCTGAACCGGGTCGGCCTGCCCGCCGACATCGCCGACGCCGTCGCGTTCCTCGCCTCCCACGACGGCCGGTGGGTCACCGGCCACGTGCTCGACGTCAGCGGCGGCATGTATCTCGGCCCTCGTATCTGAGCGTCCGAGGCGGGCGCGACGGCACGGCCTCGTCCCCGTCGACGGAGGTGAGCCGGTGGGCCGCGCCGAGGGGCGCGGGCCCGCCGTCCGTCCGCCCGCGCGCCGGGACCGGCGGCGACCTCGTGCCCGGCCTCCTCCGGGGCCTCGACCACGTGACTCCCGAAGAACCCGGCCGAGCCGGTGACCGGTGTCCTCACGCGGCGACGCCCCTGTGAGCGGCGGCCGGACAGGTGCGGTCGAAAGCGGCGGCGAGGCGCCGCGTGATCACACCTGGGAGCCGCCGGGCTCGTGCCTCCGCGCTGCGTGGAGGTGGCGGACGAGGCCGACCTCGGAGACGTTCTTGGTCAGCTCGATGGTGACCCAGCCCGCTATGTCGACCAGCCTCTGCTCCTGTCCCCACGGCAGCCCGGCGGTCCTGTCGGTGGAGTCGAGGTCGGCGTCGGTGAGCGGCAGCAGCGCCGCCCGCCAGTCGTCCTTCAGCCCGCGCAGCCAGTCGGCCGTGGCCGCTGCGGTGCCCGGCCAGGTGATCTCCTCGCGCGCGGGGGCCCCGGAGCCGAAGCAGTGTCCGAGGGTGGTCGTCCACCAGAAGCCGATGTGCCAGGTCAGCCACCCGATCGAGACGACCGGTGCGGGATCCGGCTCCGGCACCTCCCAGTCGGCCACCCAGTGGCCCCGTCCGTCCGGCCGGACGGTCCAGCAGCCCGGTGCGGGCTCCCAGAGGCAGGCCGGATCGTCGAGATCCTTCAGGTGATACTCGAAAAGCGCCCATGCGATGTCGAGCTGCCGGATCAGTAGATCAATTCGGGGTACGGTCACCGGGGAACCCTGGCATCGCTCCCGGCCGCCCCGCCACCGGTTTTCACCGGCCGGAAGGACACCGGGTCTCACCGGCCGGAAAGACGGGGTCCGGGACCGGGCCGGAGCCGGGAGGCACGCCGTGGCCACGGTGGACCGGCGGGCCCCGGGACTCCACAGTCACCGTCAGAGCAGCGTCCCGCCCTCGGCCTCGAACGCTCCGAGTGCCCGCTCCAGCTGAGCGAGCGTGTCCGGGTGCAGCGTGAGGTCGGCGGCTTCCAGGTTCTCCCTGATGTGGGAGGGTGTGCGGCTGCCGGGGATCGCCACGACGTGGTCGTCCTGGTGCAGCAGCCATGCCAGGGCGAGCTGGGCGGAGGTGACGCCCAGGCGGGCCGCCATGTCCTTGATCGGGGCGTAGCGGTCGTTGTTCCGGGCCAGGTTCCGGGCGGAGAAGCGCGGCGCGTTGTGCCGGAAGTCCCCCTCGCCCAGGCTGCTGACCGTACCGGTCAGGAAGCCGTTGCCCAGCGGGCTCCACGCGACGATCCCGACCCCCAGTTCGCGGGCCGCCGCCAGCAGGTCGGCGTCGATGGGCCGCCACATGGACCACTCGTTCTGCACGGCGGCCACCGGGTGCACGGCGTGCGCCGCGCGCAACTGCCCGGCGGTCACGTTGGACAGGCCCAGGTGCCTGACCAGGCCGTCCCGGACGAGCTCGGCCATCGCGGCGACCGTCTCCTCGATCGGCACCCCGGGGTCCGGGTAGTGCACGTAGTAGAGGTCGATCACGTCGGTGCCGAGGTTGCGCAGACTCCGTTCGGCGTACCGCCGGACCAGCCGCGCCTCACCGTTCACCTTCAGCTCGCCGAACGTGTAGCCCACGGGGAAGGACCTGGCCGTCTCCCCCTCGGGGATGGCGAGGCCGAACTTGGTGGCGATCACCACCTCGTCCCTGCGTCCCCTGATCGCCCTGCCCACCAGACGCTCGTTGTGCCCGTTGGGGCCGTAGGCGTCGCTGGTGTCCACGTGGTAGGCGCCCGCGTCGAGGGCCGCCCCGAGCGCCGTCTCCGCGCGGGTGTCGTCGATGTCGCCGTAGATACCGGGTGACAGCACCATGGCCCCGAAGCCGATCGCCGGGACCTTCAGATTTCCAAGTTCACGTGTTCGCATGACGGTCACTCTGCGCCCGCGGGCCTCCCGCCGTCCAAGACACACCGTGATAACCGTTGGCTATGGGGTGGGCGGGGTCCGCTCGTCCGGTCGATCACCGAGGTGCTTCCGCACGATCAGGTGCGGGAACAGGTAACCGGGGCCGCACGACGGCGGGCACGCCTTGGTTCCGGCCCGTCTCGATCGCCGGGGTGAGACCTGGGTACCCACCCGGGCACCGGGGCCGCCTCATCTGGCGCGGCGGGCGTCACCGGTGCCATCGTCGGGTATGGTGGCGCCGTCCGACTCCGGGTATGTGCCCGGAGAGGGGAGTGGACCCTGTCCCCGTCCGTGTCCCCGTCCGCGGTGGGCCGTCCCGCGCGCGATCGCGGCCTGTGAAGATCGTTGGTTTGTCAGGAGGGTCGGATGCGGGGACGAGCACATGGGAAAACGGTCGCCCGGTTCGCTGCCGCGGATGTGCGGGTTGCTTGACGAAGGCGTCGTGCCGGTGCCGGGGGGACGCCGCCTCAAGACGATCGCCGATCTGCCGGACGAGGTGTTCGACGAGGCGCGGGTGGCCGCGGTGCGGGCCACGGGGCTGCTGGACGGCGAGCCGGAGGCGGTCTTCGACGACCTGGCCGAGCTGGCGGCGATCTCCGTCGGGGTCGAGCGGGCCTTCGTCACGCTGGTCGACGACCGGCGCTCGTTCTGGCTCAGCGCCGTCGGCATGGGGGCGCTGAGCACCGGCGAGCGCCAGAACGCGGTGCAGGAGAGCCCCTGCCACATCCTCATCGCCACCGATCAGCCGTTGATCGTCTCCGACGCGGCAGCCGATCCGCGGACGTGGGACCTGGCCGCGGTGGGCAAGCTGGGCATCGGCGCCTGGGCCGGATACCCCATTCACGGCCCGGACGGTGAGGTGCTGGGCGGGTTGTGCGTGGTCGACTCCCGCTCCCGCGCCTGGAGCGAGCGCCAGCTCAAGACACTGGACACCCTGGCCAGGGCCGTGACCGCCGAGATCCGGTTGCGGCACGCGCTGGTCACCGCCGAGCGGCAGGTACGCGAGCTGGAGAACTCCTGGCTGGCCTCCACCGCGCTGGCGCACACGCTGCAGCAGAGCCTGCTGCCGCCCGTCCTGGCCCGGGTCCCCGGCATCGAGACCGCGGCCCTGTACCTGTCGGCCAGCGGTGGAGCGGAGGTGACGGGCGACTTCTACGACCTGTTTCCCGTCAGCGGCTCGCGCTGGTGCGTGGTGCTGGGGGACGTGTGCGGCAAGGGGGTGGAGGCGGCCACCGTCACCGCGCTGGCCCGCTACACCCTGCGCGCCGACGCGCCCCGGCACCTGTCGCCCAGCCGGATGCTGGACCAGCTCAACGACGCCCTGCGCGCTCAGCAGGTGCCGGTGGGCCGCTTCCTGACGGTCGTCTGCGCGATCTTCCGGCCCGAGGGCGACAGGTTCGTCGGCCTGTTGTGTACCGCGGGCCATCCGCCGGCCCTGCTGCGCCGCGCGGACGGCACCGTGCACGAGCTGTTCGGCGCCGGAGCCGCGCTGGGCATATTCGACGACATCCACCTGCGTAACATGCGCTTCGAGCTGGGCCCCGGCGACGTCCTGCTGTTCTACACCGACGGCGTCACCGAGGCGCGCCAGAAGGGCGGCGTCGACTTCTTCGGAGAGGAGGGTCTCGCCCGGCTGCTGGCCGGTTGCGCGGACCTGAGCGCCGAGCAGATCATCACGCGGGTCCGGGACGCGGTGCTGGCCCACACCGGTGACGAGGCCGGAGACGACACGGCCCTGCTCGCCCTGCGCGTACCACCACGGCCGCTGTAGGTCGCGTCGGCCCGGTTCCGCGTGCGCCGGCGGCGCAGCCCCGGGGCGGTCTCGCCGGCGCCGATCGGGGCCGGTGGACACCGGGCGGGGGCGGCGCCCCGCACGCCGCCCGGTGACGGCCCGGTACTCCCACGGTGCGGGAGACTGGGGAGGTGACCATCGAGAACAGCCGCCCCGGTCCGCCCGCTACCAGCGTCTCCATCGTGTTGCTTACGCTGGCGCGCCGGATCGAGACCGAACTCAACGCCGCCCTCGCGTCGCTCGATCTCACGGTCGGCAGGCTCGGGCTGCTCGGTCACATCGCCGGCGTGCCCGGAGTGTCGTTCAGCGACCTGGCGCGGATGTCCGGTACGACGGTCCAGAGCGCCCACGCCGGGGTGAAGGTGCTCGTCGCCGCCGGGCTGGTGCGCGACAACACCGCCCGCGCCGGCTCCGCGTCGGCCATCGAGCTCACCCCCGAGGGCGCGCGTCTCCTCGACGCGGCGACGGTCGCGATAGCCGAGGTCGACGACCTGCTGTTCGGCCCCGACGCGGACCCGATCCAGCAGCGGGTCGCCGGTGCCGTACGCGCCGCCTTCCAGGGGCCGGCCACGGCCTGACCTCCTAGCCCGGCACCTTCAGCCTGCCTGAAGCTTTCGTGTTAAGCTTCAGGCTGGCTGAAGGTTGCGAGGAAAGGAGAATCCGTGGAAGCCGTGTTGCTCTCGGTCCATGTGCTCGCCGGCATCGTGTTCGTCGGGGGCTCGGCCGTCGCGACGAGCCTGTTCCCCCGCTACGCGCCGGTCGTCGCCGGCGTTCCGGTGGGCCCGGCCGCCGGGGGCGATCCGGCCGGCCCGCCGCCGGAGGCCGCGGAGGTCTCCGGGGAGCGGAACCGGGCCGTCGCCGTCGTGCTGCACCGCATCACCCGGGTCTACGGCGTCTTCGGGGTCGTCGTACCCGTCGTCGGGATCGTCCTGGGCCTCGTCCAGGGCCGGATGGGCGAGGTCTGGATAACCGTCTCCATGGTTCTCACCGCGGTCGCGGGCGGCCTGCTGGCTCTGCGGATCTATCCGGGCCAGCGCGACGCGCTCGCCGAACCCGACGGCGGGGGCCGCCTGCGCGCGCTCTCCATGGCCGCCGGGATCTACAACCTGCTGTGGGCGGCCGTCGTCGTCCTGATGATCGCCCGGCCGGGCGCATATCCGTGAGCACGTCCCGGGCGGTGGGCCGGTGAGGTGCCCTCGCCCCCACCCGGGACGGGCCCGCCGCCACACGTGTCGGTAGCGTCGAAACCGGGAGTGGTGTCACCCTCGGCGCCGGAGGGGCGGGCCAGGGCGTGATCGGGTGGCGGTCATCTCGACGGGTGTGACACGCGAGACGTGTGCGGCGCCGACACGGTTGGGGGGACGATCGATGACCGGACGGACGACGCGTCTGAGGCGGTTGCCGGACGCCCCCGAGATCCTCGTGGCGCCGGGCGCCTATGACGGGACGGGCGCCAAAATGATTAAGGCGCTCGGCTTCCAGGCGTTCTACCTCAGCGGTTTCGAGACCTCGGCCGCCGTCCCGCGCTCGCGCCCCCCGGCTCCGTCCCGGCCGCTTGACGTCCCAAGATATTTTATGGTTACTTAGTAGGAAATATAGACAATAGGTGGTGGGGGGCCGGGACGCGGTGGCGCGGTCACGGGCTCGGCGCGTTCTGGAATGGTCCGGAGCGACGCGCGCCTCACCACCATGGGCGCGTACGGCCGGATCCTGGCCGGACGGCAGCCCAGGCCGATCGGCGTCAGGACCCCGGTCGTCCGAGCTCGGGAGCCGCTGCGCGGCACCGTCGCCGATCCCACGGGACGGTTCGATCGGCGGGCGTTCTGGCCGCTGCCGCACGAGACCGTCGACGTGCCCGGCGACCGTTTCACCGTGCTTGAAGAGCACTCGGAGACGACGGTGACGGCGGTCCGCGAGTGGATCGACGCCGCTCGTCCCGTCCGGGGAATCCGCGCGGCCCAGGGCCTCCACAGAGTCCACAGAGTCCACAGAGTCCACAGAGAAGAGGAACGCATGAGTGTTCAGGTCGTGGTCGTCACCGGCGCCGCGTCCGGCATCGGGAGAGCGACCGCGGAGCTGTTCGCCGACAGGGGGGCCAGGGTCGTCGCCGTCGACGTGGCGAGGGAGGGACTGGAGAAGCTCTCCGCCATCCACGGCGTCGTCCCGCTCGTCGGCGACGTGTCCACGGAGGAGACCAACACCGCCATGGTCGACCTCGCCGTCCGCGAGTTCGGGAGGCTGGACGCGGTCGTGCTCAACGCCGGGATCAGCGGCGCGGGGCCCCTGGAGTCGCCGGGCGCCATCGACCGGTTCGACCGGATCCTCGCCGTCAACGTGCGCGGCACGGCGCTGGGCATCCGGGCCTCGCTGCCGGCCCTGCGCGCGGCGGGCGGCGGCTCGATCGTGGCGACCTCGTCGGTCTCGGGCCTCGGTGGCGACCCGGTCACCTGGGCGTACAACGCGGCCAAGGCGGCGGTGATCAACCTGGTGCGCGGCGCGGCGATCGACTACGCCGTGGAGAACATCAGGGTCAACGCCATCGCGCCCGGGGGGACGGCGACCGCGATGACCGCGGGCGTGCTGTCGCATCCCACGCTCGGACCGGCCGTGACCGGCCGCATCCCGCAGCGGCGCTGGGCGGATCCGCGCGAGCAGGCCGAGGTCATCTGGTTCCTGACCTCGCCCGCGGCGTCGTACGTCACCGGCGTCACCATCCCCGTCGACGGCGGCCTCAGCGCCAACAACGGCATCCTTCTCCCGCCCGCCTTCCCGGGCGACGCACCCAGATAGAAGTTCCGCGATGAGCACGGAGACGAACCCGTACGAGCACGGAGACGAACAAGGAGGTCGCCCGGCGCCTCTACGAGGAGCTGATCACTCTGCGGAGCCCGGAGCTGCCGGAGGAGACCGTCGGTCGGGCTGTGGCACTCCGGCGGCGCCCGCCCGGCGGCGTGGAGTCCATTTCCCGTCAGCTCGACGGCATCCTCCGGTAGGCGCTGAGCACCCGGAGGGCCCGCAGGGTCGCGACCCCCCGGTACTCCAGGGTGGCGGCCGGGCCGGGAGGCTCCCAGGTGATGGCCCATCCTCCGTCCGGCTGCTGGTCGGCCACGAGCCGGTCGAGGTGGCCCTCGATCACGTCGTCGGCGAACAACCGGCGCCAGCGGCTGCCGGGGTGGGGGGCGAGGTGCAACGGGGTGACCCCGTACTCCGGGTCTGCGGGGTCGCTCCGGTACCACTTCAGCTGGGGGAGCCACTCGCCCACCCGCTCGGCGAGGCGTTCGGCCCGGTCGCGGTCCGGGACGTGTTCGAGGAACACGAGCGTCTCGGACATGGCGTGCGCGTCGTCGGGGAAGCCCTTCTCCAGCGCCGACCAGCACCAGTCGGTGGCCCGGGTGAGCCACGGATGCTCCACCCCCATCCCGTGCAGCAGCCCGGCCAGCCCGGCGGTGGGGTTCAGCCCCGGCACGTAGGTCCAGTCCGACCAGTGCACGGCCCTTGGATAGGCCTCCATGACCGGCAGGGACAGGGGCACCGCCCCGTCGGGCGCGGCGACCTTCGCCAGCCAGTCACACGCGTGCGGCACCATCGGGTCGGTCACGGGCACACCGGCCGTCAGCAGCGTCTGGAACGTCTGGAACGCGACCTCCACGTCGATGGGCAGGCTGTCGGGGCAGCGCTTGTCGGGTTCGAGGCCGTGGCCGAAGCCGCCGTCGTCGTTCCGGTAGCCGCGCAGGGCGTCCACCACCCCGCCGGCGGGCGCCGCCTGGAAAAGGGTGGCGAACAGGCGGCGTTCGAGCAGGCGCCCCTCGCGGAGGATGAAGGCCTGAGCGGTGTCAAGGATGTTGTCACTCATGGTGCCCCATGCTGGCGGACCCCCGGCCCGGTCGTCTTGTACGAATCGGACCCGGCCCGCGAGCCCAGGCCCGTCCGGGGATCGGCCGGGCCCGGCGTTCGCGCGGACGGCACCCCGCCCGCGCGAACACCGCCCGCCGTCGCCTCCACGGCCGCCGCCGTTTCCGGGCCGTCGCCGTGTGCGCGGGCCGTCACCGTGCGCGGCGGGCCCGGTCCGGCTGCCAGAGGGGTTCGCCGGACTCGTGGACCTCCCCGTCGGCGCCGAAGATCAGGAACCGGTCGAAGTCGGCGGCGAACCACCGGTCGTGGGTGACGGCGAGCACGGTGCCGGAGAAGGAGGCGAGGCCGTCCTGGAGTGCCTGCGCGCTGGCCAGGTCGAGGTTGTCGGTCGGCTCGTCGAGCAGCAGCAGGGTGGCTCCCGACAGTTCGAGCAGCAGGATCTGCAGGCGTGCCTGCTGCCCGCCGGAGAGGGTCTCGAAGGACTGCCGGCCGGCGGGGGCGAGCTCGTAGCGGGCGAGGGAGGCCATGGCGTCGTTGAGCGTCAGCGACCCGGCGGCCGTGACGATGTCGGCGGGAGTCCGTCCGGCCAGGTCGGGCCGGGCGTGCGTCTGGACGAAGTAGCCGGGCACGACCCTGGCCCCGAGTTCCACGGTGCCCCGGTGGCGTACCGGCGCGGACGCCGGGGGGATCGCGCCGCTCCCCGATGCGGCCAGCAGCCGCAGGAAGTGGGACTTGCCGGAACCGTTCGGGCCGAGGATCGCCACCCGCTCCCCGTAGTGGATCTCGACGTCGAACGGCTCCGTCAGGCCGGTCAGCTCCAGGCGGGTGCAGATGAGCGCGCGCCTGCCGGTACGGCCGCCGCGCAGGCGCATCCGGACGTTCTGCTCCTTGGGCGCGCTCTCGGGCGGGCCCGCCTCCTCGAACCTGCCCAGCCGGGTCTGGGCGGCCCGGTAGGCGGAGGCGACGGAGTCGTTGTTGGTCGCCTTCTGGCGCAGGGTGTGGACCAGCTTCCTGAGGCGGGCGTGCTCCTCGTCCCAGCGGCGGCGGCGCTCGTGCAGGCGCTCGTTGCGGTCGAGGCGGGCCTGGGCGTAGGTGGCGAAGTTCCCGCCGTGGGTCCACACGCCGCGTGACTCCACGGTGATGACGCGGGTGGCCGTGTCGGCGATCAGCCGGCGGTCGTGGGAGACGAGCAGGACGGTCTTCCGGGTGGCCGCCAGCTGTTCCTCCAGCCACCGCTTGCCGGAGACGTCCAGGTAGTTGTCTGGTTCGTCCAGCAGCAGGACCTGGTCGGGGCCGCGCAGCAGCGCCTCCAGCGCGAGCCTTTTCTGCTCCCCGCCCGACAGCGTGCCGACGTCGCGGTCCGCCACGTGCTCGTAGCCGGCGCCCATGGCCGAGGTGGTGCAGGCGCTCCAGGTGACCTCGATGTCGTAGCCGCCGGCGTCGGCGTAGTCACCGAGGGCGCGGGCGTAGGCGAGCTGGGTCTCCTCCAGGTCGCGCTCGCCCATCGCGCGCTCGGCCCGCTCCAGCTCGGCGGTCGCGGCCCGCACGCGGTCCGGCGCCACCGACAGCAACAGCTCGCGTACCGTCTGGCCCCCGCGCAGGCCCCCGATGAACTGGCGCATCACGCCGAGCCCGCCGGATGAGGTGATCCGCCCGGAGGAGGGGTGGAGGTCGCCGGCGATCAGCCTTATCAGGGTGGTCTTGCCCGCGCCGTTGGGGCCGACCAGTGCCGCGATGACGCCGTCGCCGACACGGAAGGACACCTCGTTGAGCAGCAGCCGCCCGTCCGGCAGCACGTAGGTCAGCTCGTCGGCCTCGACATGTCCCACGGTGGAGTCTCCTCGAAGGTGGCGGTCCTCGGCGCTGAGCTAGAGAAACCGCAGTTAGAACATTGGTCATACACTATGAACATTGATCGGGCCGCTTCTCAAGCCATTAGGATCCCCGGAGTGGGAGAAGCGGGGATCGGAGAGTCGTGAGCGCTACGCCGGGCAGGAGAACGCGGCGCCGGAGCGGTGAGGAGACGCCGGGGGTGTGGCTGCGCCCCCCGCGCGAGGGCCGGGCCGAGCCGGTCGTCACCCTCGGGCGGATCGTGGGGGCGGCCGTGGAGCTGCTGGACGAGGAGGGGGCCGACCGGCTGACGATGCGCCGGCTCGCCGAGCGGCTGGAGACCGCCGCCACCACGCTCTACCTGCATGTCGAGACCAAGGACGACGTGCTGGACCTCGCGCTCGACGCCGTGTTCGGCGAGGTGCCCGTCCCGCCGGGGCCGCGGGGCGCGTGGCGCGACGACGTCACCGCTCTGATCGCCGAGTGGCGGGCCACCATGCTGCGCCACCCGTGGTCGGTGACGGTGCTGGACCGGCCCCTGCTGGGCCCCAACGTCCTGGCCCGTACCGAATACCTGCACGCCGCGCTGGCGGGGGCGGGTTTCACCGGGCCGGACCTGACCGCCGCCGCCTACGCCCTGGCCAACTACGTCATCGGCTCCGCGACGATGGAGGTCGCCGGGGCCGCGTACGGCGAGGCCGGATGGAGGCGGGCCGCCGAGCTGCGGGTGCGGTCCCGCGTCGAGCTTTATCCGACTCTCGCCGCGCACGGGGCCCCGATCGGCAACGCCTGGGATCCGGTGTTCACCACCGGGCTGGGCTACCTGCTGGACGGCATCGAGTCGCGGACCCGGTGAGGCGGGTCCGTCTCCGTCTTGGAGAGTTGTTAATCTACAACGTAAAGGCGCTCGTCCGGGTTGAAGATCATTGACGGCGGGTGAACGCCGAGGCCGGTGACCCCGCGTCGACTCCCGTCCACCTGGTGACCGGCCCGGAGCGCGCGGTCGATACGCTCGCCGCCGGGAAAGGAGGCGGGATGCTCTTCGCCGTCGCGGCCGTGTTCGGGCTCACCTGGTGGCTCGGGTGTTACGTGATCGCCCGGGGTCCTCGGGAGCGCGGGCCGAGGCGGGCCGGCCTGGGGCTGCTGGCCTACGGCGTCGCGCTGGCGATCGCCCAGGTGCTCACCGCCGTGCCGGATCCCGCGGCGGAGGTGCTGGGCGCGGTCGAGACCACGCTGGTCTATCTGCCGGCGCTGCTCTGGACGGGCGCCGTGCTCACCCTCGTTCCCGGCGGCGAGCGGCTGGACCGGGCCTGGTCCAGGGGGCTCGTCCCGCTCACGCTCGTGGCGTTCGCGTGGCTGCTGCTGTCCGGCCTGGACGCGGAGGTGAGCCTCGCGGCGCGGGTGGTGACCGGGGTGTTGCTGCTGGGGCCGCTGGCCGGCGTGCTGGTGCTGCTCGTGCGGGCCAGGCCGCCGCGGGCCGGGTGGCTGGCGGCGGTCGCCACGCTGTTCTTCGGGCAGGGGGCCGCACTGCTCATGTTCCCGCTGTTCGGCCCGCCCGGCCTGCTCTCGATCATCGCCATCGACGTGGACATGGTCCTGCTGGGCGTGGCCATCGCGATGTCCAGCGCGTTCCAGGCGGGCGAGGCGCTCTGGCGCGACATGCTGAGGTCCCTGCTGGGGGCGACGGTCGTGGCCGTCGCGTCCGGCGGCCAGGTCGCCCTGGCCGTCACGCTCGGCGAGCCCACGCCCGCCCTCTCGGCGCTGCTGTTCGGCGTGATCGCGGTGGCCGTCGCCGCGCAGGCGCTGGCCGGTCCGGTGCACCGGGCGCTGGACCGGATCGCCTTTCCCGGTGATCCGGGAATCCGCCGCGAGCGGGCCGAGCTGCGTGAGACGTCCGAGGCGCTGCCGCGCCGCGAACAGGGTCCGCCGCCGCCGGACGAGGCCGAGTTCGTCCGGCTGACGCGGCGCGCCCTGGCCAACTACGGCGATCTGGGCAAGCTCGCCAGCAGCCCGCTCGCGAACCTGCCGGTGATCGACGCGCGGGTCACCGGTGACATCCCCCTGGAGCGGGCGGCCGAGCTGAAGCACCTGCTGCTGGAGAGCATCCAGCGGCTCAAGCCCCGCGACGGCGAGTTCGGCACCAGCGAGGAGTGGCGGTTCTACAACGTGCTGTACTTCCCGTACGTCCGAGGGTTGCGTCCCTACCGGCGCGGGGCCGACCGCGGTCGGCTCGGCACCGCCGAGCGGCAGGCGTTCGACTGGTTCGTCCGCGAAGTTCCCGAACGTACGCTCTACAACTGGCAGAACGCGGCGGCCAAACTCGTCGCCGATGATCTTCGCAGGGAGAACCGGCAGTGAATGGCAGTGCCATGTCTGCAGATGGCAGCGGGTGAGGCGGTGTGCTGAGCGGGTCGGAACCCGACACCCTCAGCGAAGGAGACATCGATGACCACGACCACCCTCACCGCCCGCCGTACCCCTCTGCTGACCCGCGCGCTGCGGACGGACGCCGTCCTCACCGGAGGGTTCGCGCTCCTCCTGGCCGTCGCGGCGACCCCGCTCGCCGACCTGTTCGCCCTCCCCGAGCCGTTGATCCGCTGGGCCGGGATCGGGCTGCTGCCGGTCACCGCGTTCGTCGCCTACCTGGCCACCCGCCCGGTCCCGCCCCGGGGAGGCGTCTGGGCGCTGATCGTCCTCAACGTGCTGTGGACCGCGGACAGCGTCTTCCTGCTGTTCACCGGCTGGGTGGACCCCAACCCGCTGGGCGTCGCCTTCGTCGTCGCCCAGGCTCTGCTGGTCGGTGTCTTCGCCGAACTCCAGTACGTCGGGTTGCGCCGCGCCTGACCCCGGCTGTCCAGGGTCCCGCCGCACCGGCACGGGCGGCGGGACCTTCGACGGCGCGGCCGGGGCCGGAGAGCGGGGGTGACCGGCCAGGTCCCGCCGCGAGCGCGTGACCGCCCGCGCGGAGAGCCACCTCTCCAGGTCGTGCACCAGTGACGATCACACGATTCGGATGACGTGCTTGCCGCGTACGCCGCCGACCTCCATCGCCCGGTGGGCCTCGGCGATGCCGGCGAGGGGATGAACCGTGTCGACGACCGGCCGCAGTGCCCCGCTCTCCACCAGCCGGGTCAGATCGGCGAGGAGCCGGTGGTCGGGGTTGCCGCTGAAGAACCGTACGCGTCGCGAACCGAACACGGTGGACGCGAGGATGTACGACAGTGACGAGAGCATGTGCCCGAAGTCGAAGGTGATCGAGACCATGCGCCCTCCCGGTGCCAGGAGCCGGCGGTAGGCGCCCAGCCGGGTGCCGGCCGAGGCGTCGAGGACGACATCGAAGGGGCCCAGATCGGCCGGGCCGGTGGTCGCGTAGTCGAAGACCTCGTCGGCGCCGAGGTCTCGGACGAAGTCGAGGTTCCTCGCCCCGGCGAGCGCGGTGACGTGCGCGCCGTATGCCCGCCCCAGCTGGACGGCGACGCTGCCGACCCCGCCGCTCGCGCCCCGGACGAGCAGCCGCTCGCCCGCCCTGAGGCGGGCCTTGTCGCGCAGGGCGGTGATCGAGGTCGTGCCTCCGGCGAGCAGGGCCACGGCCTGGACCAGGTCGAGCCCCGCCGGGGCGAGGGCCAGCTGCCGGGGGCGGACGGCCACGAACTCGGCGGCGCTTCCGAAGGACCCCCGGGGCAGCATCCCCCACACCCGGTCGCCCACCGAGAGGCCGGACATGGGGGAGCCCAGGGCGGCGACCTCGCCGGCGAAGTCGACCCCCGTGCCCTTCGGGAAGCTCCGCCCCGTCACCAGCCGCACCTTCCCGGTCCGGCCCAGAAACTCACCCCCGTTGACGCTGGACGCGTGCACGCGCACCAGCACCTGACCCGGCCCCGCGACCGGCTTCGGCAACGTGCCCTCGTACAGCACCTCCGGTGGCCCGTACCTGTCATACCGGGCCGCGCGCATCTCACTCACTGTTCTCGTCATCCAATCTGCCCGGCCGTGCGCCGGGCTCCCGCGTGGTCGTGATGCCGCTCAGGCCCCCGGCGGCGCGTCGCGAAGGCACGCGGGCAGGCGTCACCGCGCCCCGGCACCTCGCTGATCGGACGAGGTGCGGGCCGTGCCCACCGTTGTTCTCCCGCGGTCGCGACGGCCGCCACCGGCCCGGAACGAACTTCGTGTGCCCGGTAAAGGTGGGCGGTGATTTCCACGTACGGCCAGGTTAATCGGCTAAACGGAGAGGATGCTCCATTTGAGATAATGTGAGAAACATGCCGACTCATTCCTCTCGGATACCGCGTCCCGCCGATACGTCAGGGCTGCGCGTGGACGCGCTGCACAATCGCGACCGCATCCTCGCCGCCGCCCGCGAAGCGTTCGCCAGGCTCGGGCTCGGTGTGCCGATGGCAGCCATCGCCCGCCGTGCCGGTGTCGGGGTGGCCACGCTCTACCGGCGCTTTCCCACGCGGGAGTCGCTGATCACGGAAGTGTTCGCCGACCAGCTGGCAACGTGCGTGTCGGTCGTCGACGACGCCCTCGCGGACCCCGACCCGTGGCGCGGATTCCGTACGGTCATCGAGAAGCTGTGCGCCATGCAGGCCGTCGACCGGGGATTCACCGCGGCGTTCCTGACGGCTTTCCCCAACACGGCCGACTACGAACGGGAACGCGCCCGCGCCGAGCACGGCTTCGCCGAGCTGACCCGGCGGGCCAAGGACGCCGGACGCCTGCGCGCCGACTTCGAGCAGGCGGACCTGATGCTGCTGCTCATGGCCAACAGCGGCATCGTCGCCGAATCCACCGAGGACGCGCTCGTGGCGTCCCGCAGGCTCGTCGCCTACCTGCTCCAGTCCTTCCAGGCCGATCACGCCGCCGGCCCGCTGCCCCCGGCGCCCCCGCTCGCTCTGCGTCACATGTACTCCCCCTCGGCGGCGCGCTCCACCGGTCAAGGTCCGCGTGGTGCATGAGACGGTGCTGGGCGATCGGTGCGAAGGACCTGCCAGTGGGCGGGATCGCGGCCGGTCGGCCTCGGCGCAGCCGACCCGGACATAGACGAGGGCGCCGCCCTGGCGCGAACGTCGGCGATCACCTTTTCCACGCGTTCCAGCAGGGCTTCACTGTCGCTTCCGGGTAGCAGCGCGAGGATCGCGGGCTGATGGTCCATGACGAGCAGGGCGGTGTGTGCGGGGTCGCGCGGGGCCGGTGCTCATGCGGGTGTTCGCCTTTCCGGTGGCGCCTGGTCGGCGTTCCTGAGTTGGGGTGTGCGGTCGTGCCGAGGCAGGAGAAGCGGGGTCGCCAGGAGCAGGAGACCGGCGATCGCGATCGCGGTGCGGGGACCGGTGAGGCCGGCCAGCAGGCCCCACACGCCGGTCATGGCCGCGATGGTGGCCTTACTCGTGATCGACCAGGCAGACAGCGTGCGGGCGACCCGGTCCGACGGGAGCCGTTCGAGCCGGTAGGTGGCGAATACCGGGTTGAACACGCCCATGCAGGTGATCAGTCCGAGTTCGACGGCGATGACGAGGACGAGTCCGGTGGGGCCGGGGCTGATGAGGGCCAATCCGAGTGGCCAGCACGCGCGCAGCGTCCCGGCGGTGAGCATGACCTTGTGCTGTCCGAACCGTGCGAGGAGCGGGCGGGCCAGTCGCGAGCCGATGAGGCCGCCACAACCAGGAGTTGAGCGAAGCTCAGCCGGCCGAGCACGTGGGCGGCGGGAACGCTCATCAGCGCCGCGAACCGGATCAGGTCCATCGCGATCATCACCGGCCGTTTGTGCCGGAACTCCACCCACGGCCCGAGCGGCACCGCGACCACCGCCCCGACCGCGAGTCCCGCGGCGGCCAGAACCGACACCTCGGTGGGCCCCGCGTCCAGCGCGAGAATCGCGATCAGGGCGAACGCGTCGAACGCGATCCATGTGCCGAACGCGCTGACCGTGTACGCGGCCCAGAACCACCTGAACCGCCGCCCCAGCGACCTTCCCAACGCGCACCCCACCATCTCTGGAAAACAACCGTTCGTTACGAGCCGCTCCAGCTCCTCACCGGGCCCGCCCACGCGCTGGCCGACTCCCGGTCGGTGACCGTCGCTCAGCTCGCCGGGCACCGGATCTGGATGCCCGGTATCGTCCCCGGTACCGAGCGGGCCGCCTACTACGACGATCTCGTCGCCGAGTTCGGCCTCGTCATCAAGGCGACGGGCCCCAACTTCGGCTCCGACGCGCTCCTCGACACCATCGCCGACACCCCGGCCCTGGCCACCTTCATGGGCGAGCAGACCCGCCTGGTCTGGCCCGCCGACCACGGCCTGCGCCGCATCCCGGTGACCGACCCGACGCCCGTCTACCCGCACTCGCTCCTGTGGCACCGCGACAACCCCCACCCGGGGCTGTCCACCCTCCGCGCCCGCCTCGCCGCCACGGCGGCCAGCCACGACGCCGCCGGGACCTGGGCGCCGGGCTGGGTGATCCCGCGCTGAAACGCCTCCGCGTCTGCGATCATCATGTCTGATGTGAGGGCGTCGCAGGACTGGTGTGTCGTCGGGCCGAGAATGCCGCTGACCTCGCCGGGGTGCTCCGTGCCGGCGCCGGTCGGCGGTATCCGTTGGATTTTCGGCGATTGCCACCGGAACCCCGGGAGGGGCCGCCGGAGTGGACTCCGCCCCCACCGCGGGGGCGGTGGAATCGATCACGCGCGCGTGATGTTCGATTGCCTCGTAGGCATTGTTCGCAACGTGGAGGTTCCGGTGGGAAAACTCGATGAACACGCCAAGGAACTGCTCAGGCGGCCCCTCCACGCCTGGGTGACCACCGTCAGGCCGGACGGGTCGCTGCACAGCACCGTCGTGTGGGTCGACATCGACGGAGACGACGTCGTCTTCAACACGGCCGTCGGCCGGGCCAAGGAGCGCCACCTGCGCCGGGACCCGCGCGTGTCGGTGAGCGTCCTCGACCCCGAGGACGCCTTCCGCCTGGTCAGCGTCTCGGGTACGGCCCGGCTGGAGCTGGAGGGCGCGGACGAGGTCGTCGACCACCTGGCGAAGAAGTATCTCGGGGTGGAGTCCTATCCCTTCCGGGTCCCGGACGAGCGGCGCGTCACCGTGAGGGTCACGCCCGACGACGTCATCTTCAACGCGGGAGGCTGAGGGGTGGAGGCGAGTGGTGAGGGCAGGCCCACGCCCATCCGTTACGTGGGCGACCCTGTGCTGCACCGGCCCTGCGAGCCGGTCACCCGTTTCGACGAGAACCTGGCCACGCTGGTGCACGACATGTTCGCCAGCATGTACGCGGCCGACGGCGTGGGGCTCGCGGCCAACCAGATCGGGGTTCCCCTGCGCGTGTTCGTCTACGACTGCCCGGACGACACCGAGGAATACCGCAAGGGCGTCGTGGTCAACCCGGTCCTGGTGCTGCCCGAGGCCGCCGCGCGCACCCTGGCGGACTACGACGAGGGCTGCCTGTCGGTGCCCGGACAGCGGGCGTCGCTCGCCAGGCCCGACCGGGCGGTCGTGCACGGTGTCGACGTCACCGGGGTACCTCTGACGGTCGAGGGCACCGGCCTGCTGGCCCGGTGTCTGCAGCACGAGACGGACCACCTCGACGGCCGCCTCTACATCGACCGGCTCCCTGCGGAACGGCGCGAGGAGGTCCTGCGGGCGTACGAGGAGGAGCGCGACCGGCCCGCCACGGAGGACTGACCCGCACCGGCCGGCGCCGGTCGACGCTGGGGGCCGACGGTCGCGGGGCGTCGGCGGGCCGGCAGCCGTGGGTCGACGGCGGGTTGACGGCCGCGAGACATCGGCGGGTTGACGGTCGCGGGCCAGCGGCGGGCTGACGGCCCAGGATCGACGGCGTCGCTCCGATCGGGGCGACGCCGGTCGGCCTCGGCCTCGGTCCGGTCGGCCGGGGGACCGTGCCGGCCTGACCGGTGACCGGGTCCGGCGGTGGACGCGGTCCGGGGCTACCATGTCGCCCGGTAGAACGGCATCGGGGAAGGATCGGTTGTTGAAGGATCTCGGAGAGGAACTCCGCGCGTTCTGGCGGGAGCGTCACCTGTGCACGATGACCACCGTGCGCGCCGACGGCACGCCGCACGTCATCCCGGTGGGAGTGACGCTGGACGCGGACTCGGGGATCGCCAGGGTGATCACTTCGGGCGGCTCGCACAAGGTCCGCCACGTGCTCGCGGCGGGGGACGAGGGGGCGGCTGTCGCGGTCTGCCAGGTGGACGGGGGCCGCTGGTCGACCCTGGAGGGGCGCGCGGTGATCCGTACCGACCCCGAGTCGGTCGCCGACGCCGAGCGCCGCTACGCCGAGCGCTATCGGGTGCCCCGGGAGAACCTCGCCCGCGTCGTGGTCGAGATCCGCATCACCCGGGTGCTGGGCAATGTCTGACCCTGCCATCACGACAGCCGGCCCCGTCGTCGTCGTCGGGATCGGGGACGACGGCTGGGCCGGTCTCTCCGAGGCGGCGCGGCGCGAGCTGCGCGCCGCCGAGGTCCTGATGGGCGGCGCCCGGCAGCTGGGACTCATCCCCGAAGCCGGTCCCGAAGTCACGGAAGCCGGTACCGAACCCGGTGGCGAGCACAATGCCAGGCCCGACGCCGAGTACGGTGCCGGGCCCAGCGCCGATCACGATGCCGAGTCCGGCGCCAAGCCCGGAACCGAGTTCGGCGCTGAACACGGTGCCACGTTCGGAACCGGGTACGGCGCAAGGCCCGGGGCTGAGCGTGTTGTCTGGCCCTCACCGCTGCTTCCGGCCCTGCCCGCGCTGATCGCCTCCCACCGGGGGCGCAGGGTGTGCGTGCTGGCCAGTGGCGACCCCATGTTCCACGGCATCGGCACGACCCTGGTGCGGCTGCTCGGCGCCGACCGGGTGCGGGTCCTGCCGCACCCGTCGTCGGTCTCCCTGGCCTGCGCCAGGCTCGGGTGGGCGGCCGACCGGGTCGAGGTGGTCAGCCTCGTGGCGCGTCCCGCCGAGGTGCTGCACCCGGTCGTCCACGACGGCCGCCGCGTCCTGGTCCTCAGCGCCGACGGGCGCACCCCGGCCCGGGTCGCCGGGCTGCTCGCCGCCCGAGGCTACGGCGCGAGCCCGATGACGGTCCTGGAACGGCTGGGCGGCGCCGGGGAGCGCGTGCTCTCCGGTACGGCCGCCACCTGGTCCCCGCCCGTGACCCACGATCTCAACGTCGTCGCCGTGGAGTGCCGCGCCGACGCCGGGACCGTTCCGCTGCCCCGCCTTCCCGGCCTGCCCGACGAGGCGTTCGAGCACGACGGCCAGCTCACCAAGAGCGAGGTGCGCGCGGTCACCCTGTCCCGGCTGGCGCCCGTCCCCGGGCAGCTGCTGTGGGACGTCGGCGCGGGCGCGGGCAGCATCGGCATCGAGTGGATGCGCGCGCACCCGGACAACCGGGCGATCGCGGTGGAGTCCCATCGGGAAAGGGTGGCCGCGGTCGCCCGTAACGCCGCGGCGCTGGGCGTTCCCGGCCTCGACGTGGTGACCGGTGCCGCACCCGCCGCGCTCGCCGGCCTGGAGCGGCCCGACGCGATCTTCATCGGTGGCGGGGTGACCGTTCCCGGGATGGTGGAGGCGTGCTGGGAGGCGCTACGGCCGGGCGGCAGGCTGGTGGCCAACGCGGTGACCGTCGAGTCGGAGGCGGTCCTCGCCCTCTGGCACGGCAGGCTCGGCGGTGGCATGGTCCGGCTCGCGGTCAGCAGGGCCGCCCCGGTCGGCGGGTTCACCGGCTGGCGGCCCATGATGCCCGTCACGATCTGGACCGCGGTCAAGCCGTCCGTCCCGGAGGAGAAGCGATGACGGTACGTTTCGTCGGTGCCGGGCCGGGCGCCGCGGATCTCATCACCGTGCGGGGCCAGCGGGCGATCGCGTCCGCGCCGGTGTGCCTGTACGCCGGGTCGCTGGTCCCGGCAGAACTGCTGGAGTCGTGCCCGCCGGGCGCGCGGCTCGTCGACACCGCGAGGATGGCCCTGGAGGAGATCGTCGCGGAGATGGTCGCCGCCCACGGGGCCGGGCACGACGTGGCCAGGCTGCACTCCGGCGACCCGTCGGTGTTCAGCGCGATGGCCGAGCAGATGCGCAGGCTGGACGCCGAGGGAGTGCCGTACGAGGTGATCCCGGGCGTGCCCGCCTTCGCCGCCGCCGCGGCGTCGCTGCGGCGCGAGCTCACCGTGCCGGGGGTGGGGCAGACGATCGTGCTGACCCGGACCTCGGTGCGCGCCACCCCCATGCCCGAGGGCGAGGACCTCGGCACGCTCGGCCGCAGCCGGGCCACGATGGTCCTGCACCTGGCGGTGCAGCGTATCGAGGCCGTCGCGGCGGAGCTCGTCCCCAACTACGGCGCCGACTGCCCGGTGGCCGTGGTGGCCAGGGCCAGCCGTGACGACGAGGTGATCCTGCGCGGCACCCTGGCCGACATCGCCGGGCAGGTTCGCGAGGCGGGGATCCTCCGTACCGCGGTGATCGTCGTCGGCCGCGTGCTGACCGCCTCGGAGTTTCCCGACAGCCACCTGTACTCGGCCGCCCGCTGCCGTGACTGACTCCGCGTCCCGAGGTGACGGTGTGCCGAACACGCCGAACACGCTGAACGTCCTGATACTGGGCGGCACCGACGAGGCCAGGCGGCTGGCCGCCGCGCTCGCCGACCGCGCGCGGACGCACGTGGTGTCCTCCCTGGCCGGCCGGGTACGCGACCCGAAGCTGCCGGTGGGGGAGGTGCGCGAGGGCGGCTTCGGCGGCCCCGGCGGCCTCGCGGCGTGGCTGGCGGAGCACGACGTCCACGTCGTCGTGGACGCCACGCACCCGTTCGCGGCCCGGATGACCGCCTCGGCGGTCGAGGCGGCGGACCGGGCCGGCCTGCCGCTGCTGATCCTGCGGCGGCCCGGCTGGCGGGAGGCTCCCGGCGACGACTGGCGCTGGGTGCCCTCTCTGGAGGCCGCCGCCGAGCTGCTGCCCTCGCTGGGGGAGCGGGTGTTCCTCACCACGGGACGCCGCAGCCTGCCGGTCTTCGCCGGCCTCGACGGCCAGTGGTTCCTGGCCCGCTCGGTGGACACGCCGGGACCGCTCGTCCCGCGACGCCTGGAGGTGCTGCTCAGCCGGGGGCCGTTCACGGTGGACGGGGAGCTGGCGCTGATGCGCGAGCACCGGGTGGAGGTGCTGGTCACCAAGGACAGCGGCGGTGAGATGACCACCGCGAAGCTGCTGGCCGCCCGCGAGCTGGGGCTGCCGGTCGTGATCGTGCGCCGCCCGCCCCCGCCCGATGGGGTGACCTCGGTGGGGACCGTCGAGGCCGCGCTCGCCTGGTTGGAGACCGTGACCGACCCCGGCGGGCGGGGACCGGTTTGAGCGGCCGGGTCCGGCGCGTCGGCGAACCGTGAGGGCCGGTCGGCGCGACGGTCCCGCGACAGGGGATCGAACGACACGCCGGCTCACTCACCCGCCATCGGTGTCATGGAAACCTCCCAGAAATCGGCGTAGCGGCCACCGCGGCGCAGCAGGTCGTCGTGGCCGCCCTCCTCCACGATCCGGCCGCCGTCCAGGAAGACGACGCGATCGGCGCGTTGGACGGTCCGCATCCGGTGCGCCACCATCACCACCGTCCGGCCCGCCATCAGGCGCTCGATGCCTTCGTGCACGGCCGTCTCGTTCACCGGGTCCAGCGCGGAGGTCACCTCGTCCAGCAGCACGACGGGCGCGTCCTTCAGCAGCGCCCGCGCGATCGAGACACGCTGGCGCTCGCCACCCGACAGCAGCGCGCCGCCCTCGCCGACGTTCGTCGCCCATCCGCCGGGCAGTCGCCCGATCACCTCGTCCAGTCGCGCCGCGGTCGCCGCCGCCCGCACCTCGGCCTCGTCGGCGTCGGGACGGCCGAGACGCACGTTGTCCTCGATCGTGCCGTCGAAGAGGTAGACGTCCTGGAAGACGATGGCGATCTGCTCCATCAACACCTCGGTACGGATCGCGCGCACGTCCACGCCTCCCACGCGCACCACGCCCTCGTCCACGTCGTAGAACCGCGCGAGCAGCTGCAACAGTGTGCTCTTACCCGCCCCCGACGGTCCGACGACGGCGAGCCGCTGTCCCGCCGGCACGGACAACGACAGGTCGTCGATCATCGTGCGGTCGCCGTGCCGGAAGGCGACGGACTCGAACTCCAGGTCATGGCGTACCGGCCGGATCGGTTCGCGGGCCTGCGGCAGCGGCTCGGTGCGCAACACCGTGTCGAGTCTCGCCAGCTCGAAGCGCGCGCCGCGCAGTTTGCCGCCGATATCCGACAGCGACAGCAGCGGATCGGCGCAGCGGGCGGCGAGTACCAGGATCGCCAGAACCTCCGCCGCACCGATGCTCCCGGTGAGTGCGAGGTAGGCGCCCAGGGTCAACAGCGCGGTGAACATCGCCTGCACCGTGAGCGTCAGGCCCAGTACGCCGGGCAGCGCCGACAGCGTGGAACGGCGGGCCGCGCGCTGAAGTCCGGACAATGCGTCGTCGAGCGACCGGAGGTGTTCGGCGGTCCGGCCGCCGGCGCGCAGCACCGGCTGGGCCTGGAGATACTCGATGACTCTCCCGGTGGCCTCGTCGCCGCGTTCGGCCCGCTCGGCGTCGCCGGCGGCCATCGAGCGTCCCGTCCAGGCCTGGATCGCCGCCACGACCGGTAGGGCGGCCAACGCGGCCAACCCCATCCGCCAGTCGAAGGCGAGCATCACGACGACGATCGTCAGCGGAGTCACCCAGGCGGAGATGAACGGTGCCAGCAGATGCGCCGCCACGCCCATCGCCTGCAGGACGCCCTCGCCGGCCAGGACCGACACCTCCCCGACGCGGCGAGCGGTGAACCAGCCGAGGGGCAGTCGGGCCAGATGATCGCCGAAACGGTGATACACACCACGCAACAGCCTGTTCGGTCTGCGGGTCGGCGAAGGAGGTCGCCTCGTCGAGCACCAGGACGGGTGTGGCGGCGAGCAGCGCGCGTGCGAGCGAGATCCGCTGTGCCTCTCCACCCGACAGTTCGACGTCCTCACCGATCACCGACTCGTATCCGCCCGGCAGCTTGAGAATCCGATCGTGAACGTTCGCCAGCCGGGCGGCGCGCACCACGTCGTCGAGGTCGGCACGCGGTACCGCCAGCGCGATATTGTCCGCGACCGACGCGCGCAGCAGGCGAACGTCCTGGAAGACGAAGGAGACCATCCGGTAGAGCTCCCGGCTGCCGAGCTCGCGGAGATCGACACCGCCCAGGACGACCGAACCGTGGGTCGGGTCGAAGAACCGGGGCAGCAGCTGGACCAGCGTGGACTTTCCGCCTCCCGAAGGTCCCACGATCGCGGTGACCGTCCCCGGTTCGAGCACCAGGTCGATCCCGCGCAGCACCTCGTGATCGGCTTCGTAACCGAATCGGACGTCACGCAGTTCCACCCGGTGCCCCCGCGGCGCGACCGGGTGCGCGGGCTCCGGTGTCGACGGCACCGCGAGCACGTCCCGGATCCGGCCGACCGCGCGCCGGGCGGCCTGCAGGTCGTCGAAGCCGTGGCCGAGAGCCGCCACCGGGGCGGTCAGTCCCAGCCCCAGCAGCAGGAAGGGGAGCAGATCCGCCGGGACCATGGAGCCGGTCGTGATCAGAGCCGTACCGCCGGTCAGCACGACCAGCAGCACGAACGGCGGCGACAGCGACAGCGTCATCGCGGCGGCGATCCCGGAGATGCCGAGCACCCAGCGGGAGAAGATGTCGGTGAAATCGTCCGCGGCCGTGAGGAATCCACGGTGGGCGCGCTCGCCCCCGCCGAACGCCTTGACGACCGAGATCCCCTGCACGAACTCGACGGCCGCGTTCGAAACTGGAAACGGATCCGCGGCCCCGCTGGTCACGCGCCCGCAACGCCACCGCGGTCGCGATCCCCGCGCCGGCGCTGTGACCTTCGACCGCGATCAGCTCCGAGTCGACGCCGTGCTCGGCCGCGTGCTCGGCCGCCCAGGTCAGTACGGCGTAGGCGTCGTCCAGGGCGGCCGGGAACGGATGCTCGGGGGCCAAGCGGTAGCCCACCGAGATCGCGGTTGGATTCGGAGGCCGAGGGTGCGCTCCGCGTCGTGATTTTCTATCGGGATGCGGGCCGGTGCTCCCCCGTTTACGGGGGAGGTGAAGGCTCGCGCGGGAGTGCCCTCTAGGGCGCGAGCGTGCTTGGATCTTAGCGGGTGGGCCGGTCTTGGCCCTGAATGTACTTCCTGACGGTGGCCAGGTTCGCGCCGCCGGTCGAGCCCGCGTAGTAGGAGCGGGACCAAAAGTGGCCGCCCCACAGGTACTCGCGGACGTGGGAGTCGTATTCCTTGCGCAGGTAACGGGCGGAGACGCCCTTAAGCGAGTTGACCAGGGTCGAGAGCGCGACCTTGGGGGGAAAGCCGACGAGCAGGTGGACATGGTCGTCTTCGCCGTTGAACTCAAGGAGTTCGCATTCGAAGCCGGCGCAGACATCCCTCATGATCTCTTCGCATCGGGTCAGCATCGGCGCGGTGAAGACATTCCTGCGGTACTTCGTCACGAACACCAAGTGTGCGGACAGTTCGTGAACACAGTGCCTGCCTTTACGAACATCCCGATCATCTTCCATGACACCAAACGATATGATCGGCTGGTGGAAACGGTGAAACGGACTCGTGCGCAGGTGGCGTGCCTGGATCTGGGCAAGCGGCAGTCGGCCGTCTTGGACGGTCAGGCGCACACCGCTCGCGCACTGTGGAACCTGCTCCACGAGTTCTGCACGTTCCGTCCCGATCGCCTGGCCTCACTCAAGGAGTGCGACGCGGCGATCCGCGTTGCCCGTCATGAGATCGACTGGATGGGACAGCTTCCCGCGCAGGCCGCGCAAGCGGTCTTGAAGACCTACCGGCAGGCGTGGGCGAACTTCTTCAACCCCAACCACCCCGCCAAGCGCCCGACGTTCAAGGGCCGATTCCGATCCCAGGCCGCCATCGACGTCCCCCAGGCCCGCGACCTGCAAATCACGCGGATCAACCGGCGCTGGGGCGCGGTCAACCTGCCCAAGGTCGGCCGGGTACGGTTCCGATGGACCAAGGACCTGCCCGGCGTGACCAAGGGCGGCCCCGCCGGACGGATCACCGGGGCCCGCCTCGTCAAGAAAGCCCACGGGTGGAACATCGTGTTCCGCACCGAGACCGTCGTCGCCGCCCCTGCCCCGCACCGAGGGCCGAAGGCCGGCATGGACCGGGGCATCGTCATCCCCTTGGCATTGTCCACCGGAGAACACCTCGGCCACGGTTCGTGGCTCACCACTGGGCAGGCGGAGCGGTTGCTGCGGTTGGAACGCAAATCCGCCCGCCAGAGGAAGACCACCACGAAGGGGCAGCCGCTCTCCATGCGGCTGACCCGCACCTACGACCAGATCGCGAAGCTCCGCGCGACAGCCAAACGCCGAGCCCTCGACTGGCAGCACCAGAGCACCACCGCCCTCGCGGACACCTACTCCGCGATCGTGGTCGAAGACCTGAAAATCGGCAACATGACGGCGTCCGCGTCCGGGACCGTGGAGGAACCGGGCGTCAAGGTCGCCCAGAAGCGCGGCCTGAACCGCGCTATCGCGGGCGAGGCATGGGGCCGGACGGTCGAGTTGCTGACCTACAAGGCCGCCGACCGGGGCGGGCTCGTGGCGAAGGTCCGGCCCCACGGCACCTCGCGGGAATGTCACCGCTGTCACACGACCACGACGGGCTCACGTGAGTCCCGGTCCCGGTTCGTGTGCAAGAACCCGGCGTGCGGATGGATCGGCAACGCCGACACCAACGCCGCCAGAAACCAGCTTCATCGGTACAACTCTGCCGCCGGATGGGCGGTCACAGGACGTGGAGACTCCGGGGTATCGGGGTCGGCGAAGCGTCAAGCATCCCGTTCCACAGTCTCCGGCGCACCCGCGCCGCGAGCTGCCGCGTAAGCGGCACGGGAATCCTCCACACTCATATGGAGGAGCACGTCAAGACACGCTGATGCGCCGACGGGTGGATCTTCCGACGCTCGCGCGGGCCTCGGCGGGCCTGGCCGAGTGCGTGGCCGGGGTCCGGCTGCACGGCACGGGGCGGGTGATCCGCATGTCGCCCGGCGGCGGGGAGACGTCCGCCCCGGCGCCACCCGCGTCCACCACGATGCCGATCACACTCGACGGGGAGGAGATCGGCACGGTGTGGTTGGAACGCCCCGGCCCGCCGGGCCCGCTCGACGAACTGCTGCTGGACCGGCTCGCCCTCACCACCTGGCGGCTCCTCGACGACTGAGCGAGGAACCGCCTCGTCCCCCCGGGCGCCGTTGACGGTGGCACGCCTGGTCCCGGGTTCTCCGGTGATCCGCCGCACGGTCCGCCCAACCCCCGCGCGCCCTCCGGTCCGGCAGGTTACGCGGGGTAACGGCGGGGGGTGAACACGACCCGGCTGCCGTCACCCCGCTCGGCCACCCGCGTGGTGGACGAGCCCACCAGCAGCAGGCAGCGCATGTCGATCGCGTCGGGGTCCAGGTCGCCGAGGGTGGTGACGGTCATGCTCTCCCGGGGCCCGCCGACGTCGCGGCCGACGACCACCGGGGTCTCCGGCGCCCGGTGCTCCAGCAGCAGGTCCCGCGCGGCGGCCACCTGCCAGGTACGGCTCTTCGACGCCGGGTTGTAGATCGCCAGGACGAGGTCGGCCTTGGCCGCGGCGCTGATCCGCTCGGCGACCACCTCCCAGGGCTTGAGCAGGTCCGACAGCGACAGCACGCAGTAGTCGTGGCCGAGGGGCGCACCGGCCCTGCTGGCCACCGCGTGCGCCGCGGTCAGGCCAGGCAGCACCCGTACCGGCACGTCCGCGAACCTCGGCTCGCACGCCACCTCCAGCACCGCGCTGGCCATCGCGAACACCCCGGGGTCGCCCGAGGAGACCACGGCCACCCTCGATCCGGCCGCGGCCAGCTCCAGCGCGTGCGCGGCCCGTTCGGCCTCCACCCGGTTGTCGGTGGGGTGGCGGCGCTGGCGCGGGTTGGGCGGGACGCGGTCCAGGTAGGGGCCGTACCCGACAAGTTCGTCGACACCGGCCAGCGCCTCCTGCGCCTCCGGGGTCAGCCACGGCCGCCCGGCGGGGCCGAGCCCCACCACGACCACCTCGCCGCGCGACCTCGCGTCAGCCGGTGTCCCGGCTTCGGCGGCGGGCGCGGGACTCGCCGCGTTGACGGGGCTCGGGATCAGTGCCAGCGAGAAGTACGGGACGCTGCCGGGGTCGACCTCGGCGAGGGGGGCCAGGCGCTGCTGCCCGGTGGTGGCGCGCTCGACGTACCAGGCCTCGTCGAGACGCCCGGCCTCGGCCAGCGCGTCGCGGACCTTGGTGAACGTACGGCCGAGCTTCAGCACCGCCGCCGAGTCGGTGGTCGCCAGGCGCTCGGCGAGCACCTCGGCCGGGAGCGTCCCCGGCAGCACGGTCAGGATCTCGTCCCGCTCGACCAGCGGGCGCCCCAGGACCGCCGAGGCGCCGCTCACCGACGTCACGCCCGGCACGACCTCGGTGACGTAGCGGTGCGACAGGCGCTTGTGCATGTGCATGTACGAGCCGTAGAAGAGCGGGTCGCCCTCGCACAGCACCACGACGTCGCGCCCGGCGTCCAGATGTGCCGCCAGCCGCACCGCGCAGGCGGCGTAGAAGTCGTCGATCGCCCCCTGGTAGCCGCCCGGGTGGTCGGTGGTCTCGGTGGTGAGCGGGTAGATGAGCGCCTCCTCGACCTGCCCCTCCCGCAGGTAGGGGGCGGCCACCGAGCGGGCGATGCTCCGGCCGTGGCGGGCACTGTGGAAGGCGATCACGTCCGCCTGGCCGATCAGGCGGGCGGCCTTGACGGTCACCAGTTCGGGGTCGCCGGGTCCGAGCCCCACGCCCCACAGCCGTCCGGTCACGTCGTCGCTCATTCTTCCTCACTCGCCATCGCGTTGACCGCGGCGGCGGTCATCGCGCTTCCGCCCCGGCGTCCGTTCACGACCAGGTACTCCAGATTCGCCGGGTGCTCGGCGAGGGCCTGCTTGGACTCGGCGGCGCCGATGAAGCCGACCGGGACGCCGAGTACGGCGGCCGGGCGGCCCGCGCCCTCCTCGACCATCTCCAGCAGCCGGAACAGCGCGGTCGGCGCGTTGCCGATCGCGACCACCGAGCCCTGGAGCCTGTCTCGCCACAGCTCCAGTGCGGCGGCGCTGCGGGTGGTGCCCAGCTCCGCGGCGAGTTCCGGCACCCTGGGGTCACCGAGGGTGCAGACCACCTCGTTGCCCGCGGGGAGACGGCGCCGGGTCACCCCGGAGGCGACCATCATGGCGTCGCAGAGCACCGGGGCGCCCGCGCGGAGCGCCTCGCGCGCCGAGGCCACGACACCGGGCGACCAGCGCAGGTCGCTCACCAGGTCGACCATCCCGCAGGCATGGATCATGCGGACCGCGACCCGGGCGACGTCGGCGGGCAGGCCGTCCAGGTCGGCCTCCGCGCGGATGGTGGCGAAGGAGCGGCGGTAGATCTCCGCGCCGTCGCGGACGTAGTCGATCACAGTTCCCCTCTGGCGGCCGCCACCGCGGCCGCGGTCTCCTCGATGCCGGAGCAGGTCAGGCCGGTGCCGTCCAGTTCCAGGCGGTAGCCGTCGCCGGTGGCGACCACGTCCGCGACCCGCCCCCTCGGGCGGCCGCAGCGCCTGGCGCAGCCCGCCCAGTGCACGGGGAGCGTATCGGTGCCCGGCCCGCTCCCGGACGGCGGGGCCACCGGCGGCCCGTCTTCGGACGGCTCGCTTCCGGACGGCTTGCTTCCGGACCGCTCGTTCCCGGACGGCCCGTTCCTGGGCCGCTCGTTCCCGGATGGCTCGTTCCCGGACGGCCCGTCACCGGGTGACGGGGCTGTGAACGGCAGGGCCCCGGACGGCGGGGTCAGGCCGATGGCGGTGGCCGCGTCGGCCTGGACGTCGGCCAGGGACTTGGCGCAGCCGGGGCGGCCGGTGCAGGCCGTCACGCCGACCCACGGGGAGGCGGGGTCGACGACCAGCCCGGCGGCCTCCAGCCGGGCGGCCGTGTCCGCGACCTCGGCGCGCTCCAGGCCGGGCAGGACCACGCCCCGCCACGGTGTGAGCCGGATCTCCCCGCCCGAGGCGGCGTCCGCGAGCAGCCGGGCCGACGCGGAGGTCAGCCGCCCCAGCGGGACCGCCACCCCGAGCGCGACCCGCGCGGCTCCGCCCTCTCCGCCCTCTCCTCCCTCACCCCCGGCTCCGGCCTCGGTTCCGGTGACGCCCGCGCTCCCGATGACCCCGACAGGGCCGAGCGTCACGACCCGAGGTCTCACCGGTTCGAAGGGCGCCGTGCCGGTGATCCCCAGGGCGGTTCGCACGCGGGCGGCGATCAGGGAGGGGCCGTCGGGGAGTTCGGCGATCCGCCAGACGGTGACATCCCGGGTGGCCAGCTCGTCGAGGAACGCCTCGGCGGCGGCGAGCAGGGCGGTCACGGCTCCGTTCAGCGGGACGCGCAGACCGGTGTCGGTTCCGGCGAGGATCAGCGCGGCCTCGTCCGGCCCCGTCGGCAGGATCCCGGCGTCCGCCCCCAGGCCGGCCACGTCCCCCCGGCCGTCGTCGAGGGCGAACATGAACCGCCCCGGCAGGGCGGCGAGGGCGGGCCGGGCGCACAGCCGCCGGTCCAGCTCGCCGATGAGCGGGGTGACGTCGACGATCGGGCCGCCGTCCGGACGGCCCGGATGACCCCGAGGCTCCGCGCCGCCCGGACCGTACGCGCCGGTCGGCCAGGCACGCCCCGCGAGCCCGGTCAGCGGGGAGGCGAGGATGTTGCGGATCCGCTCGTGCGTCGCCGAGGGCAGCAGGCCCGCCCCCGCCATCCGCGCGGCGAACCCGCTTCCCGTACCGCCGTCCGGACTCTCCGGGCCGAGGCCGCGCACCTGGACGTTCGCGCGGGAGGTCAGCTCGATGACGCCGCCGCCGTACGCGGAGGCGGCGTCGGCGAGCTCGCGCAGCTGGAAGGGGGTGAGGCGGCCTCCGGGCACGCGGACGCGGGCCAGGCCGCCGTCCGCGGCGGCATGGACCTGAAGCGCCCCGGGACACGCGTCGAGTCGCGATCGTCCGGAAAAGTCGGCAATGGACACTCAGAGGATGTTAACGCCAGTTTCTTGCAACGAACCGGACTGCCGTAGTGTCATCGGTGGCGACGGCAAAGGGAGGAAGCCGGTGTGATTCCGGCGCGGTCCCGCCACTGTAACCGGGGAGCGAACCCCACCCGGGCCACTGTCCGACGATGGACGGGAAGGCCGGGGTGAGCACCGATCCGGGAGCCAGGAGACTCCAGCCGTCGCGGCCGACGACGACCCGGGGCGAGGACCCCGAGGGAGGAAGCTCCGTGCGCTTTTCGCCGTTCCCCCGCCATACCGTGGCATCGCCGTTCCCCCGCCACATCGCGACATCGCCGTTTCCCCGCCACGCCGTGGCACCCCTGGGCCGTACCGCCCTGCCTCTCCTGGAGTGTGGCGCGTGATCCTCCTGCTCTCGACCTCCGACACCGACCTGCTGAGCGCTCGCGCGAGCGGCGCCGACTACCGGCTCGGCAACCCCGCCAGGCTCGCCGCCGCCGACCTCCCGCCGCTGCTGGAGGACACCGACCTGGTGGTGGTCCGCCTGCTCGGCGGGCGCCGCGCCTGGGAGGAGGGCCTGGACGCCCTGCTCGCCGGACCCCGGCCCGTCGTCGTCCTCGGCGGCGAGCAGGCGCCGGACGCCGAGCTGATGGAGCTGTCCACCGTGCCCGGCGGGGTCTGCGCCGAGGCGCACGCCTACCTCGCCCACGGCGGCCCGGCCAACCTGACCGAGCTGCACCACTTCCTGTCCGACACGCTGCTGCTCACCGGCCACGGGTTCGCCGCGCCCGAGCCCACCCCCACGTGGGGGACGCTGGAGCGCGAGGCGCGCGACCAGGACGGCCCCGTCGTCGGGGTGCTCTACTACCGGGCCCACCACGTGGCGGGGAACACCGCCTTCGTCGAGGCGCTCTGCTCGGCGATCGAGGACGCGGGCGCGCGGGCGCTGCCGGTGTACTGCGCCTCCCTGCGCACCGCCGAGCCCGGCCTGGTGGAGGTCCTGCGCACGGTGGACGCCCTGGTGGTGACCGTACTCGCCGCGGGCGGCACCCGCCCGGCGACCGCGTCGGCGGGCGGGGACGACGAGGCAT
The DNA here is from genome assembly GCF_036227305.1 of Streptosporangium sp. NBC_01469. NCBI lineage: Bacteria > Bacillati > Actinomycetota > Actinomycetes > Streptosporangiales > Streptosporangiaceae > Streptosporangium > Streptosporangium sp. NBC_01469. Next base: position 6,433,899 of record NZ_CP109465.1, read on the forward strand.
GGGACGTCGGCGCGCTCGCCGAGCTGGACGTGCCGATCCTGCAGGGCCTGTGCCTGACGAGCAGCCGGGCCTCGTGGGAGGAGAACGACGACGGCCTGTCCCCGCTGGACGCCGCCACCCAGGTCGCGATCCCCGAGTTCGACGGGCGGATCATCACGGTGCCGTTCTCCTTCAAGGAGATCGACGAGGACGGGCTCACCGTCTACGTGGCCGACCCCGAGCGGGCCTCGCGCGTGGCGGGCATCGCGGTGCGCCACGCCGCGCTGCGGCACATCCCGCCCGCCGAGCGGCGGCTGGTGCTGATGCTGTCGGCCTACCCCACCAAGCACGCCCGCATCGGCAACGCCGTCGGCCTGGACACCCCGGCCAGCCTGGTACGGCTGCTGGCCGCGCTCCGCGAGCGCGGTTACGACATCGGCGCCGAGGACGAGCTGCCCGGGGTGACCGGGCAGGACGGCGACGCGCTCATCCACGCGCTGATCGCCGCGGGCGGGCAGGACCAGGACTGGCTCACCGAGGAGCGGCTCGCCGGGAACCCGGTGCGCATCGCGGCGAGCCGGTACGGCGAGTGGTACGCCACCCTCCCGGCGGACCTGCGCGCCCGGATGGAGGAGCACTGGGGCCCGGCGCCCGGCGAGCTGTTCGTGGACAGGTCGCGCGACCCGGAGGGCGAGATCGTGCTGGCCGCGCTGCGCTCCGGCAACGTGGTGGTCATGGTGCAGCCGCCGCGCGGCTTCGGCGAGAACCCCATCGCGATCTACCACGACCCCGACCTGCCGCCCAGCCACCACTACCTGGCCGCCTACCGCTGGCTGGCCGACGGCTTCGGCGCGCACGCCATGGTCCACGTGGGCAAGCACGGCAACCTGGAATGGCTGCCCGGCAAGTCCGCGGGCCTGTCGGCCTCCTGCGGTCCGGACGCCGCGCTCGGCGACCTGCCGCTCATCTACCCGTTCCTCGTCAACGACCCGGGCGAGGGCACCCAGGCCAAGCGCCGGGCCCACGCCACCCTGGTCGACCACCTGGTCCCGCCGATGGCCCGTGCCGACAGCTACGGGGACATGGCGAGGCTGGAGCAGCTCCTCGACGAGCACGCCTCCATCGCGGCGATGGACCCGGCCAAGCTGCCCGCGATCCGCGCCCAGATCTGGACGCTCATCCAGGCCGCCAGGCTCGACCACGACCTCGGCGTCGCAGACCGTCCCCACGACGCCGAGTTCGACGACTTCCTGCTGCACATCGACGGCTGGCTGTGCGAGGTCAAGGACGTCCAGATCCGCGACGGCCTGCACGTGCTGGGGGTCGCTCCCGAGGGGCAGCCGCGCGTCGACCTGGTGCTGGCCATGCTCCGCGCCCGGCAGATGTGGGCGGGCAGCGAGGCCCTCGTCGGCCTGCGCGAGGCCCTGGGCCTGGCCGAGGACGGCAGCGCGGGACGGATCGGCGTCGACGAGGCGGAGACCCTGGCCCGTGCCCTGGTCGAGGCCATGGAGCACCGCGGCTGGGACCCGGCGGCGGCGGGGGAGGTGACCGCCGAGGTTCTGGGCCGGGCAGGCGCCGGCACGATCGGTTCAACCGGTGTGACCGGTGCGGCCGGTCAGGGCAACGGGCCCGGCACGACCGGTGTGGCCGACTCGAAGGGCGTGACCGGTTCGGGCAGCGGACTTGGTTCGGCCGGTTCGACCGATCAGGGCAGCGGGCCCGGCACGGGTGGTCCGGCGGGATCGGCCGGCGTACCCGGCGCGGACGTCGGGACGGTGGAGCGCATCCTGCGGTTCGCCGCCGTCGAGGTCGTGCCCCGGCTGGCGCGTACCACCGACGAGATCGACGCGATCCTGCACGCCCTCGACGGCGGCTACGTCCCGGCCGGGCCGAGCGGGTCGCCGCTACGCGGGCTGATCAACGTGCTCCCCACCGGCCGCAACTTCTACTCGGTCGATCCCAAGGCCGTGCCGAGCAGGCTGGCGTGGGAGACCGGCCAGGCGATGGCCGACTCCCTGCTGGAGCGCTACCGCGCCGACACCGGCGACTGGCCGCGCTCGGTCGGGCTGTCGGTCTGGGGGACCAGCGCCATGCGCACCGCCGGGGACGACGTCGCCGAGGTGCTGGCGCTGCTCGGCGTGCGGCCGGTCTGGGACGAGGCCTCGCGCCGCGTCACCGGCCTGGAGCCCATCCCCGCCGCCGAGCTGGGCCGCCCGCGGGTGGACGTCACCGTCAGGATCAGCGGCTTCTTCCGCGACGCCTTCCCGCACGTCGTGGCCATGCTGGACGACGCCGTACGGCTGGCGGCAGGGCTGGAGGAGCCCGAGGAGCTCAACTACGTGCGGGCGCACGTGCTCGCCGATCAGGCCGAGCACGGCGACGAGCGCAGGGCCACCATGCGGATCTTCGGTTCCCGGCCGGGCGCCTACGGGGCCGGGCTGCTGCCGCTGATCGACAGCCGCAACTGGCGCGACGACGCCGACCTGGCCGAGGTGTACGCGGTCTGGGGCGGCTTCGCCTACGGCCGGGGCGTCGACGGCGTTCCCGCCAGGCAGGACATGGAGACGGCCTACCGCAGGATCGCCGTGGCGGCCAAGAACGTCGACACCCGCGAGCACGACATCGCCGACTCCGACGACTACTTCCAGTACCACGGCGGCATGATCGCCACCGTCCGGGCGCTCACCGGCAAGGCGCCGGCCGCCTACATCGGCGACAGCACCAGGCCGGACGCGGTCCGCACCAGGACGCTCTCCGAGGAGACGTCCAGGATCTTCCGCGCCAGGGTGGTCAACCCCCGCTGGCTGGCCGCGATGCGCAGGCACGGATACAAGGGCGCCTTCGAGCTGGCCGCCACCGTCGACTACCTGTTCGGCTACGACGCCACCACCGGCGTCATCGCCGACTGGATGTACGACAAGCTGGCCGCGACCTACGTGCTGGACCCGGAGAACCAGGCGTTCATGGCCCGGTCCAACCCGTGGGCGCTGCACGGCATCGCCGAGCGGTTGCTGGAGGCGGCCAACCGGGGCATGTGGGAGCACCCCGACCCCGCCATCCTGCGCGACCTCCAGGAGGTCTACCTCAAGTCCGAGGGAGACCTGGAGGACGGCGCCTGACCCCGCGACCCCACCGGCCCGCCCCCGCGGCGGGCCGGTGGGGTCTTTCGCGCTTGTACGGGCGGTGTTCGGCGGTCCCCGGCCTCCGCGCCGGAGCCGTCCGGGTCTTTCGCGCTCGTACGGGCGGTTTTTGATGGCCCCCGGCCTCCGCGCCGGAGCCGGCGGGGTCGCGTCTTTCCCGCTCGAGGGGTGGCGGTCAGCCCAGGGCGTGGTCGAGGTTGAACGCCGCGCTGATCAGCGCGAGGTGGGTGAAGGCCTGCGGGAAGTTGCCGAGCTGCTCGCCGGTCTGCCCGATCTCCTCGGCGTACAGGCCGAGGTGGTTGGCGTACGTGAGCATCTTCTCGAACGCCAGCCGTGCCTCGTCCAGGCGCCCGGCGCGGGTGAGCCCCTCGACGTACCAGAACGAGCAGATAGAGAACGTGCCGTCCTCCCCGCGCAGCCCGTCCGGGCTGACCGCGGGGTCGTAGCGGTAGACCAGCGAGTCGGACACCAGGTTCGCGCCGAGCGCGTCGAGGGTCGACAGCCACTTCGGGTCGGTGGGGGAGACGAACTTCGCCATCGGCATCATCAGCACCGAGGAGTCGAGGACGTCGTCGTCGAAGTGCTGGACGAACGCCTGCAGTCCCTCCGACCAGCCGCGCCGCATGATCTGCCGGTAGATCGCGTCGCGGGCCAGCTGCCAGCGCGGGGTGTCGGCGGGCAGCCCGCGGTGGGCGGCCATCCGCATGGCCCGTTCGATCGCCACCCAGCACATCAGTCGCGAGTAGACGAAGTCCTTGCGCCCGCCGCGCGTCTCCCACACGCCCTCGTCGGGCTGGTCCCAGTTGTCGCAGACCCAGTCCACCAGGATGTGGACGTCGTCCCAGAGGGCGCTGGAGATCGGGCGGTGCCACTTGTCGTAGAGGTAGACGGAGTCGAGGAGAGCGCCGTAGATGTCCAGCTGGAGCTGGTCCACGGCGGCGTTCCCGACGCGTACCGGGGCCGAGCCCTGGTAGCCCTCGAGGTGGGGCAGCTCGATCTCGGGCAGCTCGGTGCGTCCGTCGATGCCGTACATGATCTGCAGGGGACCGGAGGCGCCGCCGCCGTCGCGGCTGACGTGCCTGGACAGGAAGCCCATGAACGCCTCGGCCTCCTCGCCGAAGCCCAGCCTGAGCAGCGCGTACACGCAGAACGCCGAGTCGCGGATCCAGACGTACCTGTAGTCCCAGTTGCGCTCCCCGCCGAGCTGCTCGGGAAGGCTGGTCGTCGCGGCAGCCACGATCCCCCCGGTCGGCGCGTACGTGAGGAGCTTCAGCGTCAGCGCGGACCGGTGGACCATCTCCCGCCACCGGCCCCGGTACCTCGACGAGGACAGCCAGTGGCGCCAGTACGCCACGGTCGCGGCGAACTCCTCCTCGGCCTCCTCGATCGGGCACGAGCGCAGCGCCACGTCGTCGCCGAACCTGTCGAGGGCGAACACCGCGCACTCGCCCTCGCTGAGCTTGAACTCCGAGCGCACGTCCCGGCCGTCCGCCTCCAGGGTGGTGCTGGACGTCAGGGTCAGGGACAGCGACGGCGACTCGAAGACCGCCCGGTCCCGGTGCATGCTCAGGACGTGGTCCTGCCTGCCGTAGTCGAACCGCGGAGCCACCCGCGCCCGGAACGACAGCGCCCCGCGGACGCACCTCACCCGCCGGATCAGCCGGTGCCTGGCGCCGTCGCGCGTGTCGCCGACGATCGGCATGAAGTCCTGGACCTCGCCCACCCCGTCGGCGGCGGAGAAACGGGTGATCAGCACGTTGGTGTCGGGGAAGTAGAACTGCCTGGTCCTCGCCGGCGCGTCCGTGCGCAGCTCGAACGACCCGCCCCGGCCCGCGTCCAGGATCGAGCCGAACACGCTGGGCGCGTCGAAGCGCGGGCAGCAATACCAGACGATGGTGCCGCCGGTGTCCACCAGCGCCGCGGTGTGCAGGTCGCCGATGAGCCCGTGGTCGGCGATGGGCCGGTATCCGGGGGCGCCCGCCGGGTCCTGACGAGCGGATTCCGCTGCTGTCATGTCGGCCTTCTCACGTCGCGAGCCGGGCACCTTACGCCCTCAAGCCTTACGCCCTCAAGCTACGTGCCCCGGACGCCTACCTGGTTATGTCCCGCGTCAAGGAGTCGGCAGGTTTCCCGCCGCCGGAGGCAAAGGCCGCCCGGTGACGGCCGCGTCAACGGGGGCCGGTGCGCCTCGCCGGGACCCCCGGCTCAGGCGGGCCGCCGGGAACCCCCGCTCAGGCGCTCTCCGAGCGTCCCAGCCGCCAGTAGCCCATGAAGGCCACCGAGGAGCGGTCGACGCCCGCCTCCTGCACCAGGTGGCGGCGGAGCAGCTTGACCATGCCCGCCTCGCCCGCCAGCCAGGCGTACAGGCCGCCGCCCCCTGAGGACTCGGGGGCCTCGGGGACCTCCCAGAGGATCTCCTCGTCGACGTCGACGTCCTCCAGCGGGCTCGCGGCGCCCGCGGGCTCGGCGGTGAGCCCGCCCAGGACGTCGCGTACGGCCGGGATGAGCAGGTCGCCGTGGCGGGCCCCCTCGCGGGGCAGCCAGGTGACCTTCACACCCGGACGGACGTCGAGCCGGAGCGCGTCGGCGGCCTCGGGGACCTCCAGCAGCGCGGTGGCGCGCACGGAGCCGGAGAGCGACTCGACGATCGTGGCGATGGCGGGCACGGCCGTCTCGTCCCCGGCCAGCAGCAGGTGCGACGCCCCGGCGGGCGGAGCCCACTCCTGGCCGCCGACGGGGCCGGGATACGCGGCGTTGGGACCGACCACCACGACCCGGTCACCGGGGGAGACGCGGGTCGCCCACCGGGAGGCGGGGCCGGTCTCGCCGTGCAGGACGAAGTCGATGTCGAGCTCGCGCAGCTCGGGCCGCACGGCCCGCGCGGTGTAGGTGCGGATCGGGTTGCGCAGCTCCTCGGGGAGCGCCCGCCACCGCTGGTACCAGTCGTCTCCGTCGCCCAGCGGAGTGATGCTGCCGTCCGGCAGCGGGAGAATGACCTTGATCCGCTGGTCGAAGCCCTTGTCGGCGAAGCCCGCCAGGTCCTCGCCGCCGAAGGTGACCCGGAGGAAGCTCGGGCTGAGCCGCGCCGTCCGCACGACCTCCGCCCGGTGGCCGCGGTAGGCCGGAACCTCCGCCGCGCGCTCAAGGGTCTGCTCGCCGCCCGCTGTCATCGTGCCGCCTTCGCTGGGGGGAATGCCGTCCCCAGCAACTTAGCTTTGCCTAACCTTATTAGGCAACCCGCCACCGCCTCCGCCCGATCCCGTACGGCCCGGCGCGTCCTCGCCGGGACCGGTCACGCGGCCCGAGCCTCCTCGCCCTCGCGCGTCTCCGGCGCGGCGCGCCGCGCCTTCACCCCGAGATCCGTCCCGGCGGTCCGCGTGCCGGCGCCGCCGGCAGGCTTCGGGAGGCCCGCGCGGTACGGCTCGCACGCCCAGCTCGGCCTGCTCACGCGGAGCGTCTCGCGCATCCGGGGAGTGGGCCTGTCCGGCCCGCCCGGATCGGACGGCAGGGCCTGGGGGAGCGCCTTCCAGGCCGGGGGAGTCTCCGCGCGGGGGAGCGTCTCCGCGACCGGATACGTCATGCCGGTCCACAGGTCAGCTCGTTCCCGCCGCCCGTTCCTCCTGCGGTGCCGTCCCGCCGAGACGCGGGGACTGCGGGGACGCAGCCGGGACAGGACGAACGTCGCGCCGAGGATGAAGGTGAGCAGCCCGGCGATCGCGGCGGTCTCCATGGAGACGGGGAGCGTTCCAGGCGTGCCGGCCGGGGTCGTCGCGCCCGGGGCGAGCGCCGGGCGGACCTCGATCCGCCCGGCCGCCTGCGGGACGGTGTCGTCCTTTCCCGGGACGGCCGTCAGTTTCTCCTTGACCTTGCGCGGCAGCCCGTAGCCGACGACCTTGCTCTGGTCGCGGGTCTTGCGCTTCAGCCAGACCCGGTCGACGTTTCCCTCGATGGTGTGGATCGTTCCACCGTTCACGCTTTCCACGACGCCGACGTGGTCGATGCCCCTGATGTCCTTGCCGCCGGACCAGTCGAAGAAGACCAGGGCCCCCGGCTCCGGCGTCCGCGTCCACGCGTCGTTGGTCTCGAACCAGCGGGCCTGCGACGGGGTCCAGGCGAACTGTCCGACGTACTCCTGCACGCCCGCCTTCTCCGCCGCCCAGGCGATGAACATCGCGCACCAGGGGGCCGTCTTGTACTGCGGGTCCTGGGCCACGTTGACCGCGTACCACTCGCCGAACTTGCTGTGCTGGCCGGACCCCTCCCGGTACCCGATCTCGGGCTTGATGGTGCTGAGCAGATCGTCACCGATCGGATCCATGGCTGTGAGCCACCCCGTCCACTCTCCTCCGCCCTTCCGAGAAGGGGGCGCCGTCCGACAAAGCTGGACTGTATTCGCAGAAAAATGGAGAAGTGAGGCTATTTGCATAAAAAGCCGAGATGGGAGGCTGTTGAATACCGGATTCGGCGAAAGGCGGGAAACGTGCCCCGGCAGCATCTACCATCGTCTGGCCTCCCGCCTCCGCTGCCGGTGCGCGCCGTCCCGTGAGGTCTGGCCGTTCCCGCCTACCGGGCATATCTCAACTCACCCCGCGCTCACGGGTCACAGCGGTACGCGTCCTGCCCATCGGGGCCCATCGGGTCGAATAGCATGTGATCGCACGTGCGCGGCATGCGCGGGTGCCGACGCCGAGGCCTTACCTCCCGGTCCGGCGACAACGGGGACGCGAAGGCGGAATGGTTTTCCATGTTCGACGACAAGACGCAGGAGACCCTCCGCCGCCTCCTGGACCTCGCCGAGCATCCCGCGACCCCGCAGCCCGAGCGCGCCCTGGCCGTCGCGCGGGTCCGGGCCCTCATCATGGTGCCCGAGGGCGACGCCCGCCGGGCACCGGTCACCCCGGCGATGGAGGCGGGGATCCTCAAGAGGGTCAGGCCGCTCGCCCACCGGGTCGACGAGGACCTGGTGGACGAGGTGCACGGCGACCTCTACGCCTTCAGCACCCGCTACCGGGTGATCGGCGAGCTCGCCGAGGAGATCGCCCTCCTGCTCGAACGCTGGAGCGCCGTCGTCCCGCAGAAGCGCCACCGCCACGAGGAGGCCGTCAGGACCGCCGCCTCGAAGCTCGTCTACCTGCTGGAGCGCCGCGACCTGTTCCGCAGGCCCAAGTGGGGCAACCGCCCGAGAACCCGGTAGACCCCGCGGCGACCGCCGGACGACTGAGCGGGCGGGTCAGCGGTCCGGGCGCTCGGCGAGCAGCGGCAGCAGCGGGTTCCACGCGGTCCCGTCCCTGGCGTCGCGCCGCCGCCGGGCGATGGCGCTCAACGCCTCGAGGACCACCCGGTTGGCCAGCGCGGCGGTGATGTCGGCGTGGTCGTAGGGCGGGCTGACCTCCACGACGTCGACGCCGACGACCGGCAGCTCCAGGCAGATGCGCCGTACGGAGTCCAGGAGCTGGCGCGCGGTGAGGCCACCGGGTTCCGGGGTTCCCGTGCCCGGCGCGTGTCCCGGGTCGCACACGTCGATGTCGACGGACAGGAAGACGCCGTCGCACTCGTCGACGGCGATGGCGAAGGCCTCGGTCAGGCACTCCTCCAGGCCCCGGTGCACGATCTCGGTCATCTCGTACGAGCGCATCGCCCGTTCCGCCATCCAGTCCAGCGTCTCCGGCGGCGGCCAGTAGCCGCGCAGGCCGACCTGCAGGAACCGGTCGCCGCGCAGCGCCCCCGACTCGATGAGCCTGCGCATCGGCTGCCCGTGCCCCCACAGCGAGCCGAACTCGATGTCGCCGGTGTCCGCGTGGGCATCGAAGTGGATCATGGAGATCCGGCCGTGCCCGAGGACGTTGGCCACCCCCTTGGCGTCGGGGAAGGCGATCGAGTGGTCACCGCCCAGGATCACCGGGATGGCCCCCGATCGGGCGACCTTCTCGACGGCGGTCTCCAGGGCGGCCAGCGACGCCAGGATGTCGCCGGGCGGCATCTCGACGTCGCCCGCGTCCAGGACGCGCAGGTCGCGCAGTCCGTCGGTGCGCAGCGCCAGGCTGGGGCGCGTCCCGTCGTGCGGCAGGTAGTCGGTCATCCGGATCGCCTGCGGCCCGAAGCGCGCACCGGGCCGGTGCGAGGTGCCGCCGTCGAACGGCGCCCCCACGATCACGATGTCGGCGCCCGCGTAGCTCGCGGGGTCGTCCAGCGAGCATCGCTCGACGCCGAGGAAGGTGATGTCGGGCCCGAACTGGGCCCCGTAGCGGTTCGTCACTGTTCCTCCGGCGGGAAGATCTTGGCCCGCGCGTGCCGCGGCCCGTCGCCGCCGGGCACGGCTCGCGGGGTGGCCTCGGCCGCCCGCCAGGAGATCGTCGTCGGTAACCCCACCCGGTCGGGTCCATTCAACCAGCCAGCATAACCGGACAGATCAGGACATGTATCGCCCCGTGGTGTGGCTCGGTGGGGCGGCCGGAAGCCCGGTGAACCCGTGGGGGTGCAGGACGAATGGTGGCCGTGGCCCGGGGAGACTTTCCGCCCGCGCGAGGCACGACCTCGCGCGATCCGGCGATTCGTCCCGGGGCCACGGCGTGTGATCTGGCAGATCCCGGATGTCCGGCGGGGGAAGGGTAGCCGGTCACCATGGGATGAGTGGGACCCGCCAGAGCTCTCCGTCGACGCGCTGACCGGGAGTGCGCGACCGCCGCGCTGCGGTACGCACAACCGTGACGGTAAGCAGTCCTGGGCGGATGCCTCAATGGTGTTGCCGGATGTTGCGCGGAATTCGCCGCCGGGCGGCGGACGCCGCCACGGGCGTCCGCCGGCCGATCGGCGCACCGGCCGATCGATATGCCGGGGAATCCTCGCGGGCAGGGCCGCGCGACCGGGGCCGCGAGGCCGTGCGAGGACACGGAACCGGTTCCTCCGGCGCCACGGCGGCCGGGCGGGGTTCGTGGCCCGCCCGCGGTGTCACCTGCCGGTCTGCTCACCGGTGGGGTCGTCGGCCTCGCTCTCCGGCGCGGGATCGTCACCGGCGCCAAGCTCCTTGCGCAACCGGTCAAGATCCATGCTGTGGCTGCTGTACTTCAGCTCGCGAGCAACCTTCGTCTGCTTAGCCTTGGCTCGGCCCCGTCCCATTGGCTGTACTCCCTCGCGCAGGCCGTGCTCGGCCTCTCGTCACTGTCGCATCGCCGGCTGGCGCGCTCTGACGCCGCAGGTCAGCCTGCGGTAGCCGTACCAAGTATCCCGCTGCGCGGTCGATCCGTCATCGATCGGGCTCGAACCGGCCGTGGGCCCTGTTGGAAAACGGCCTTCGCCATCATAGCCAACGTCATTACGATTTGAAGAATTATGCAATTTGCCACATCATGAGGAACGGTGTGCCGATAAACCAGACGCCGGGGAGTGACCTGATCCACGGGAGGTGGGGGGACATGAGCGAGTTCGCGGCGGAGCTACGAGCACGCATCGCCGATGTCGACGGCGAGCTGGAGCTCATGCGCCAGGCCTTCGACGATCACGCGGTCGAGGTCCTGTCCGGACGGCTGGAGAACCTGCTGCGCATCGCCGACCAGCACGGTGTCGACGTGCGATACGCCGGTGGCGGGCCTGCCGCCGGAGCTGTGTGATCATGCCGGTGCCGCTGCACCAGGCCAAGGCCGAATTCTTCCGTACCATCGGCCACCCGGTCCGCGTCCAGGTGCTGGAGCTGCTCCAGGACGGCCCCCTGCCGGTGCGGGACCTCCTGAGCGCCATCGACGTCGAGGCCTCCAACCTCTCCCAGCAGCTCGCCGTGCTGCGTCGCGCGGGAGTCGTGACCGCCACCCGGGACGGCGCCACCGTCGTCTACGCCCTGTCCACCCGGGACCTGGCCGACCTGATGTCCGTGGCGCGATCGATCCTGGCCGAGGTTCTCGCCGAGCAGGGAGAGCTGCTCGCCGAGCTGCGCGCCGAGGCCGGCAGATGAGCGTCGCACCCTCGGTGCCCGCCCGTCCCGCCAGGCCCGGCGTTCAGCCCGCCGTGGCGGTCTCGGGGTCGTGGCCGTAGAGCCAGGCGCTCTGCCGGAGCGGGTCGCCGACGGCGAGGGCCGCGTCGCGCTCCAGTTGGGCGGGCCCGTCGGGCAGGTGGTTCTGCACCTCGCGGCCCCGGCTCACCAGCTGCACCCGTGAGGCCCGGGGCCTGCGGATCTCCTCGTAGCGGGCCAGCGCCTTCGCCACCGTCTCACCGGTGGCGTCGCGCAGGCAGCCCGTGAGGACCACCGCGTCCTCGATCGCCTGGGCGGCGCCCTGACCTAAGAAGGGCAGCATCGAGTGGGCGGCGTCACCCAGCAGGGCCACCCGTCCCGACGTCCAGCGCTCCAGGGGGGCGCGGTCGTACAGGGCCCAGCGCTTGGTCTCGGTGGCCGCGGCGACCAGCCGCCCCAGCCGGGGGTCCCAGGTCTCGAACTCGCGCGCCAGGTCCTCGATCCGCCCGTCGGCCGTCCACGACTCGACGCGCCACTCGCCCGCGGGCACGATCGCGACGATGTTGATCAGCTTTCTGTCCCGGATGGGGTAGTGGACGAAGTGGCGCCCCGGACCCAGCCAGAGCGTCTGCACCCGGCGCAGCGCCAGCTCCGGTGCCCGATCGGCGTCGACCAGGCACCGGTAGGCGCACAACCCGGAGAAACGCGGCGGCTCCTCGTCGACGATCGCGGGCCGGACGGCCGAGTGGATGCCGTCCGCGCCGATCACCGCGTCGGCGACGACCGTCCTCTTCACGCCCTTGGAGTCGGTGAAGGTCAGCTCGACCTCCTCGCGGTCCTGCTCCAGCAGCTCCAGCCGCCGGTCGGTCCTGACCGCGTCCGCGGGCAGCGCGCTCAGCAGCATGTCGAGCAGGTCGGCCCGGTGCGCGACGTAGCAGTCGGTGCCGTACAGCCGCCGGCACTCCTCGCCCATCAGCTGGGAGGACAGCACCCGGCCGTCCTCCCAGCGCCGGAACTCCCATGCGGCCTCCAGAGGGACGGCGAAGGACGCCAGCCGCTCACCGAGGCCGGCCCGTACCAGGGGACGGACCATGTTGGGGCCCACCACGATCCCAGCTCCGACCTCGCGCAGCTCGGCGGTCTGCTCGTACACGACGGCCTCGACGCCGGCCTGCCGCAGCAGCAGGGCGGTGGCCAGCCCGCCGAGGCCTCCGCCGACAATGGCGATCTTCACTCAGGGGTTCCTCTCCTCGGACGGCGTCTCACTCCGCGACACCGCGGTGCTCCTCGATGAGGTGTCTCATCAGCAGGTCCTCGCCGAAGTCGTTGGCCGGGTCGCGCCACACGCTGTGGGCGTGGTCGGCGTCGTCCTCGGTGTTGTCGAACTCGATCAACGTGACCGGGCCCTGGATCCGGTAGTGGTGCCCGAGCCCGCTGCTCGCCGTCCAGGGCGTCGTACAGCGCCATCGCGGCGAAGGTGATCAGGGTGACGTTGAAGTCCCCGGGCCGCTCCTCCAGTCCCGAGCGCGGTATCCGCCCGGCGGGGGTGAGGGCGCCTCCCGGATGGCCGGGGTGCTCCCGGGGAGGATGGCTGGAATGTGAGGTCTGCGACATCGGTCAGCTCTCCGGCCAGGCCACGATCGGGTTGCGCACCGACCCCAGCCGGTCGATCTCCACCTCGACCACGTCCCCGGGCCGCAGGAAGCGTGCCGGGGTGCGCGCGTGCCCCACCCCCGCGGGGGTGCCGGTCGCCACCAGATCGCCGGGACGAAGCGTCATGGTCCGGCTCAGGTGCGCCAGCACCCGCCCGACCGAGAAGATCATGTCCTTGGTGTCGCCGTCCTGGACGACCTCGCCGTTGACCCGGGTCACCAGCCGGAGCCCGCCGGCCGGGTCGCCCACCTCGTCGGCGGTCACCACCGGGCCGATCGGCCCGCTGTGGTCGGAGTTCTTGCCGAGCGTCCACTGCGCGGTCAGTCGCTGCGCCCGGCGGGCGCTCAGGTCGTTGAAGGTCGCGTAGCCGAACACCCCGGCGAGCGCGGTCTCCTCGTCCACGCACCGCATCTCCGTGCCGACCACCGCGACCAGCTCGACCTCCCAGTCCAGGCCCGCCTCGTCCGGCGGCACCGGCACCGGCGTCCCGTCGACCGCGAGCGACGCCGTCCACCGCCCGAAGATCGCGGGTGTCTCCGGGATCGGGAAACCGCCCTCGGCGGCGTGCGCCCGGTAGTTCAGCCCGACGCACACCACCCGCGCGGAACCGGCCACCGCCGGGGCCAGGTTCAGCTCGGCCGGCGCGTACCCGTACGATCCCGGCTCGCCGCCGGTGAGTTCGCGCGCCCTGGCGGTCCAGCCGGGCAGGTCGTCGTAGAACTCGCCCACCTCGGTCAGCGGGGCCACCCGGTCACCGCCGGTCAGCACACCCACCCGAACCTGGCGCTCATCCCGAAACCCGACAAACCTCATCGTTCACTCCCGACGTTCCCGGTAAGGGGCACCACGGCAGCCTCGAACGCCCCTCTACCGCGCTCTCGGCTCATCCGGAGATCTTCGTACATTCCTTCCCGATGCGGTAGTGGGGCGGGAGGTGCTGTTGATGGCGGTGATGCGGTTCGGTGAGGGGCGGTCACCCGGCGGCCTCGCGCGTGCCCCGTCTCCGTGGGCCCCTGTGGGCCCCCGGGCGCCCGGTGCCCCCGCGTCCCGCCTGAGCGGCCGCGCGGTGTGAACGCGTTCGCCGTGCCGGGGTTCGAACGCCTCAGCCGAGGAACTGTCGATGTATGGACGCACTCGCGCACGTCGACGCCTACTGGCGCGCGGCCAACTACCTGTCGGTCGGTCAGATCTACCTGCTGGACAACCCGCTGCTGGCCGAGCCGCTGCGGCCCGAGCACATCAAGCCCCGGTTGCTGGGGCACTGGGGGACCACGCCGGGGCTGAACCTCTGCTTCGCCCACCTGAACCGGATCATCGCCGAACGCGGCCAGGACATGATCTACATCGCCGGTCCGGGGCACGGTGGTCCGGCGGCGGTGGCGCACGCCTGGCTGGAAGGCTCCTATACCGAGAAATATCCGGATATTACGCAGGACGCCGAGGGGATGCGGCGGTTGTTCCGGCAGTTCTCCTTCCCCGGCGGCATTCCCAGCCACGTGGCACCCGAGACACCCGGCTCGATCCACGAGGGCGGTGAGCTCGGCTACTCCCTGGCGCACGCCTACGGGGCCGCGTTCGACAATCCGGACCTGGTGGTGGCCTGCGTCATCGGTGACGGCGAGGCCGAGACCGGGCCGCTCGCGGCGAGCTGGCACTCCAACAAGTTCCTCGCCCCGGGCCGTGACGGCGCCGTGCTGCCGATCCTGCACCTGAACGGCTACAAGATCGCCAATCCGACCGTGCTGGCCCGCATCCCGCAGGACGAGCTGGTCAAGCTCATGGAGGGCTACGGATACCGGCCGCACATCGTGGCCGGAGACGAGCCCGAGGCCGTGCACCAGATCATGGCCCAGACCCTGGAGACGGTGTTCGACCAGATCGCCGAGGGCGGCCGGCCACCGATGATCATTCTGCGGACCCCCAAGGGGTGGACCGGGCCGCGCGAGGTCGACGGCCTGCCGGTGGAGGGCACCTGGCGCTCCCACCAGGTGCCGCTGTCGGGGGTGCGCGACAATCCCGAGCATCTGGCGATGTTGGAGGAGTGGATGCGCTCCTACCGGCCGGGGGAACTGTTCGACACCGACGGGCGGCCGGTGGCCGAGATCCTGGAGACGGTGCCCGAGGGGCCGCTGCGGATGAGCGCCAACCCGCACGCCAACGGCGGCGAACTGCTGCGGCCCCTCGCGCTGCCCGACTTCCGCGAGTACGCGGTCGAGGTCAAGTCGCCCGCCACCGCCACGACCGAGCCCACCAGGGTGCTGGGCGCCTTCCTGCGCGACGTCATCGCCGCCAACCCCGCCACCTTCCGGTTGATGGGCCCCGACGAGACCGCCTCCAACCGGTTGTCGGCGGTGTTCGAGGTCACCGACCGGGCCTGGAACGCCGAGGTGCTCCAGACCGACGAGCACCTGGGGGAGGGCGGGCGGGTGATGGAGGTGCTCAGCGAGCACCTGTGCCAGGGCTGGCTGGAGGGCTATCTGCTGACCGGCCGCCACGGGCTGTTCAACTGCTACGAGGCGTTCATCCACATCATCGACGCCATGTTCAACCAGCACGCCAAGTGGCTGGAGTCCTCCCGGAAGATCGGCTGGCGCCGTCCGGTCGCCTCGCTGAACTACCTGCTGTCGTCGCACGTGTGGCGCCAGGACCACAACGGCTTCTCCCACCAGGATCCCGGTTTCCTGGACGTGGTGATGAACAAGAAGGCCGAGGTGGTGCGGGTCTATCTGCCGCCGGACGCCAACACGCTGCTGTCGACGGCCGACCACTGCCTGCGCTCACGCGACTACGTGAACGTGATCGTGGCCGGTAAGCAGCCGGTGCTGGACCTGCTGTCGATGGACGAGGCGATCGCGCACTGCACGCGCGGTCTGGGCGTGCTGGAGTGGGCCGGCACCGACGCCGGGGTCGAGCCGGACGTGGTGCTGGCCTGCGCCGGGGATGTGCCCACCCTGGAGACCCTGGCGGCGGCCGCCCTGTTGCGCGAGCACCTGCCCGAGTTGCGGGTCCGGGTGGTCAACGTGGTGGACCTGATGCGGCTGCAGCCGTCGTCGGAGCATCCGCACGGTATGTCGGACGCGGAGTTCGACGCGCTGTTCACCGCTGACCGGCCGGTCATCTTCAACTTCCACGGCTATCCCTGGCTGATCCACCGCCTGACCTACCGCCGCACCGGGCACGAGAACATCCACGTGCGCGGCTACAAGGAGGAGGGCACCACGACCACGCCGTTCGACATGGCCATGCTCAACGACATCGACCGGTTCCATCTGGTGATGGACGTCATCGACCGGGTTCCCGGGCTGGCCGAGCGCTCGGCGCACCTGCGCCAGCACATGGCCGACGCGCGGCTGCGCGCCCGCGCCCACACCCGCGAGTACGGGGAGGACCCGGCCGAGATCCGCGACTGGACCTGGCCCCGGTAAGGAGACCGGTCCCCGAACGGCGTGCCGCCGCCGGCGGACGCCACCCGGCGGGTCATGACCTCGCCGGCTCTCGCGGGCGTCGTGTCCTCCGTGGAGCGTTCCTCTTGAAAGCGCGGGGGATGTCCGGTGCCGCCCGGAGGTTCGTACGCGAGATCCGGGAACGCCTCCGTCACGGCGCGCCTTCGATGCGCCGTGACGGAGGCGGGCCGGCCCGGCCGACGCCCCTGTGCACCCGGGCCGTGCGGTCGATGAGCTCGCGCAGTGCGCTCTCGTCGACGTCGTCGAGCCGCTTCAGGTAGAGACAGCCCTTTCCGGTTTTGTGTGGCCCCAGCCGGGTGAGCACCGACGCGTGTCGTTCCTCGAACCCGCCCACCAGATAGACGACGAGATGCTGCTTTCGCGGTGAGAAGCCCGCCAGGGGCCAGTCACCCGTGCGCCCGCTCTCGTAGGTGTGACGGTAGCTGCCGAAGCCGACGATGCTCGGGCCCCACATCACCGCGGGCTCGTCGGTCACCTCGCGCAGAATCGCGCACAGCCGCTCCGCGTCGGCTCGCCGGCGTTCGTCGGGGACCGCAGCCAGGAAGTCGTCGACGCTGACGTCGGTCGGGACCGTCACCGGCTGTTTTGATGTCGCCATGACGGCATGCTGGCACGCCGGTACGACAAAGTATGAAGCAGCCCTCTCAACTGGGGCGAAACCCTTGCACTGGTTTCCACCGACGACACCGCCGCGGTGAAGGCGGCCCTCGCCGCCGACCCGAGCGTGCTTCGCCCTCAGACGGTCCACGCCGCCTGACGCCCCCTCTGAATGGCGATGTCCATGGCTGTCACGGTATCCGCGGTTCGGTGAACGGTGCTTCGCGAATCCTGATCGGTCCGGTCACCTGTTCACCCAGGATCTCCGCGACCGCGACCCGTCCGCGAACCGTCCGCGAACCGTCAAGAACGTGTGCGCCCATGATCAAAGACATTTCCTCCTTTCTTCCCGATCCTGGAGTCAGTACTCGCGAACGACGATCCGGACTCCTCGACCACAGATCCCGGCGGGGTTTTGCCCGGCACGGCGGCACAGCGGCGCGGTCGCACGTTCCGGCCCGGCCGCCGCACCGGCCGATGTGTGACGTCGTCCGGGCGCCGTCTCTCACTTCGCATCTCACCCGGGAGATGCGAAGCGGGGTCCGGGCGAGGTCTCGCCGGTGTGCCCGGTGCGGTGCCGCGCTGTCGGCGATCCGGCGTCCGGTGTCGGAGGTAAGGGGAGAGGGGGCGCGCCATCGGCGGCTGCGGAGGGGACGCGCTAGGGGGTGAGTACCACCTTTCCGGCGACGGTCCCGGACTCGGCCAGCCGCACAGCGTCGGCGACGCGGGTGAGCGGCAGCTGGGCGGCGATCTGAGCGGTGACGTCCCCGCGCTGAAGGGCCGCGAAGACCTGGGTGAGGTCGGCGCGCAGCCGGGCGCGGAAGCGGTTCCTGCTCAGGGCCCGCCCGGACCAGACGTTGAAGAAGTAGGCGCGGCGGCGGTTGGGCAGCGCGTTCCACAGCCACACCCGGCCGAGCAGTTTGAGCACGGGCCACTGCTTGGACCCCTCGTCGTCCCTGGTGGAGGCGCTGCCGTAGGAGACGAGCGTGCCGCCGGGCGCGAGCAGGCGCCAGGAGCCGACGAGGCCGCGGCCACCGACGTGGTCGAAGACGGCGTCCACCCCGCCGGGGGCGAGCGCGCGGACGCGCGCGGCGACGTCCTCGGTGCGGTAGTCGACCGGGACGACGCCGCGCTCGCGCAGGGCGTCGTGGTGGCGCGCGGACGCCGTGCCGATCACCTTCACGCCCGCGGCCCGCGCCAGCTGGACCAGGACCGAGCCCACGCCGCCGTTGGCGCCGTGCACCAGGATGGTCTGCCCCGCGCGGACCCGCGCCCTGCGGTGCAGCATCTGCCAGGCGGTGATGCCGTTGACCACCACGGTTTCCGCCTCCGCCGCGCCGACCCCCTGGGGAACCTCCACCACGTCCGCCGCGTCGACGATCACATGGCTGGCCCAGCCGCCGACCTTGACCAGCGCGGCCACCCGGGTGCCGGCCAGGCCCGGCTCGACACCCTCACCGGTCGCCAGCACCGTGCCGACCAGGTCGTAGCCGGGCACGAACGGGAACGCCGGCTGGTCGTAGTACCGGCCGCGGCGCATCTGCTGTTCGGCGAAGGAGACCCCGGTCGCCTCCATCCGGATCACCACCTGGCCAGGACCGGCGACGGGGACGGCTCCGTGCCGGATCTCCAGGCCTTCCGGCTCCACCTTGCCCGGCAGAACGACCTCGACGAGTCCCTCGGTGTTCATGGTGACCTCCACTGCGCTGCGCGTCCGGTTACTATCCTTCGCGTTCGTTATAAGTTGTAACGCAACCAGATGGAGAGTGTCAATAAGTTTCGCTATAGCCTCTAACTGTAGATTGATGATGTAGCGAGGTGAGTGCGGAAAGACGGCAGGTCAAGGGGGCGGGCGCCTTCGTCTCAGGTGTGCATCCGCCTGCCCAGGGCGGTCTCGTATGCACGCATCGTCCGCACGATCGTGGCGCGTTCGGCCGGTGTGAGGTCGGCCAGGACCTCGGCCCACGCCAGTGCACTGCCCGCCAGCCACTCGCGGATCGGCTCGGCGTACTCCGGTGCGATCGCGACGACCCGCCGTCGCCGGTCGGCGTCGTCCTCTTCCCGCGTCAGGACGCCGCGGCGAGACAGGTCGCCCACCATGAGGCTGACGGTCGTCGGAGCGACCTCCAGCTGCTCCGCCAGCCGGCTCACCGTGAGGGGGCCGTCGTGTTGCAGGTAGGCCAGCAGCGACAGGTGGCGGGGTGCGAGATCGAGCGTCCGCAGCGGCTCCGGAACGGGCAGTCGCTTGGCCCGCCCGACGAGCCTGGGCATCAGCAGCAGCATGGACCGCACCGCCTGCTGGGTCGTCATGCTGTCCGCGTTGTTGACCATCCGGCACCTCACCGATTACCTTTGTATATAAAGCTAATTTGAGAACAAATGAGAGGCTCACAATGCCACATCTGACCGTCCGAGTCCTGGAGCCGCAGCTCGAAGGCAACGAATCGGCACTCATCACCGCGCTGACCGACGCGGTGGCCGACGTGTACGGCGAGTGGGCGCGCGACGTCGCGGTCATCCACCTCGACGGCGTACCCGCCGGACGGTGGGGTCTGCGAGGCGAGCCGGTCGACGAGGCCCCGCCCGTGATCACGTTCGGGATCCGCGAAGCGGCGCTCACCCGCCCCGACAGCGGCGAGCTCGCCGCCAAGCTCGTGCGAACCGTCACCGACGCCGTCGCCGACGTCCTCGGAGCGCACCTGCGCGACACCATCGCGGTCGAGCTCGTCGCGACCCCGGCCGGCCGCACCGCGCTCGGAGGTGTGATCGTCGACGGCTAGTCGCCGCCCGTCTCGGTGGCGATCTTCGTGATCGCCGCGCGTTCCCCGTCCGAGAGTGACATGTCCGGGACCGCGCACATGGCGGCGAGCTGCTCTGGCGTACGCGGGGCGATGAGCGTGGTCGTGACGGCGGGATCGGAGACCATCCACGCCGGCGCGAGGGCGGCGAGCGTGCTGCCCCGGTCCGCCGCCGCCTCGCGCAGCCGGTCCAGGGTCCGGAAGAGCGCGTCCGCGGGCAGATGCCCACACCAGCCGGGAAGCAGCGCCAGCCGGGAACCGGCGGGGGCCCGCTCACCGGCCCGGTACTTGCCGGTGAGCGGGCCCCCGGCGAGTGGGCTGTAGGCGGTGAAGCCGATCCCGTGGGCGGCGCGGGTCCCGGACCGGTGGCGGATCAGCTCGCGGCGGACACCGCGGCGAGTTTGGCCGGGTTCATCATCCACAGCACCTGGTCGATGCCCCGGTCCGAGGCGTCGACCGTGAGCACCGCGAACACCGCGCCGTCGCGGCGCAGCAGGGCGGACGCCTGACCGTTCACACTCGCCCACTCCACCTCGACCCCGGCCCAGAACGGGCCCGCGAACGCCCTGACGTACCTGGCCACCCGGAGCGCGCCCACCACGGGGATGCGAGAGGCCCGGACGACGCCACCGCCGTCGGAGTAACTGGTCACGTCCGCCGCGAAGAGCTCCTCCAGCGCGGCGAGGTCGCCGGAGCGCGCGGCGGCGACGAAGGCCGTCAGGAGCCTGCGCTGCTCGGCGCCGGTCACCGGCGCGCGGCGCCCGGCGACCACGTGTCTGCGGGCCCTGCTGACCAGCTGACGGACCGCCGCTTCGCTGAGCTGGATGATGTCGGCGATCTGCCGGTACGGGTAGTCGAACGCCTCCCGCAGCACGTATGCCGCGCGTTCGTTGGGCGAGAGCCGCTCCAGGAGAAGCAGGACCGCGAACTTCAGGGCCTCGTCCCGCTCGGCGCCGAGGTATGGATCCGCGCCGGTGTCGACGGGTTCGGGAAGCCACGGGCCGACGTAGGTCTCGCGGCGGACCCGCGCGGACCCGGCCGCGTTGATGGCCAGCCGCGTGGCCACCGTCGCCAGGAACGCGGCCGGGTTGGCCACCGTGCCGCGGTCGGCGGTCTGCCAGCGCAGCCAGACCTCCTGCACCAGGTCCTCGGCCTCGGCGGAACTGCCCAGCATCCGGTACGCGATCCCGAACAGGCGCGGGCGCACGTCCGCGAAGATCGCCGCCGCCTGTTCGAGATCTTCCGGCCCACCGGATTCGTCCACCGCTCCGGTATCCGCCACCCTCATCGCCCCTGTCTCGTCCCGGGTCCCGCATCCTGCCGACGAACCCAGCCGGGGCCGCGATCTCACCGCCACCTGCCCGTCGAGCAGCTATGACAGGATAGATGGGCGGTTTGCGGCAAGGTGGAAAGATCTTTTCGACGGAGTGGCGGCACCCCCTGTCGTTCCGGATGATCCGTGAGTGCGGGGCCGGAGCCGGTCGTGGCGGTCACCCGGTGGCGGAGTGGCCGCGGGACGGGACAGAGGAGACCGGATCGGCAACCCTTTCTGCCGTATCTGCAAGGATTGGTGGATGGACAAGATCGCTCAGGCTCTGTCCGAGGTCGGTCCCCGCCTCAAGCGGCTCAGGACCCAGCGTGAGATCACCCTCGCCGCGCTTTCCGAGGCGACCGGGATCTCGAAGAGCACGCTGTCGCGTCTGGAGTCCGGACAGCGCAAGCCGAGCCTGGAACTGTTGTTTCCCATCGCCCAGGCCCATCAGGTGCCGCTGGACGAGCTGGTCGGCACGCCCGAGGTGGGCGATCCCAGGATCCGGCTCACGCCTCGCCGGGCGCACGGCCGGATCGTGGTCCCGCTCACCCGCCAGCCGGGAGGCATCGCCGCCTGGAAGATCCTCGTCCCCGCCGACCAGACCGAGCCCGAACTCCGGGTTCACGACGGCTACGAATGGCTCTACGTGCTGTCCGGCCGGTTGAGGCTCGTTCTGGCCGAGCATGACCTTGTGCTGGCCGCGGGCCAGGTCGCCGAGTTCGACACCCGGCTCCCGCACTGGTTCGGCAGTGCGGGAGCCGGGGCCGTCGAGATCCTCAGCCTCTTCGGACCCCAGGGCGAGCGCATGCACGTCCGCGCCCAGCCCCGGGCCAAGGAACATCGAGTGTGATGAGCGGGAGGACGTCGGTGGCTGCGGCGGCCTGTGGACGTATGAAGCGTATGAGGATCATGTCGCCGCCCTGGTGCAGGCGGACAAGCGACGCAAACACCGAAAGGTCAGCACGAAAATTGGGATAGTTGGACGCGGAAGCTGTTGACGTTCTCGATGCCGAGGATGGCCGCAAGCTCGGCCCCTTTCCAGGCCCGCCAGGGCTGGGCGGCCAGGAGTTCCAGGACCTTGCCGCGCCGGCCGGTGCTGGTCAGGGCAGGAAGCGGCGGCGGGTCGCTCCAACGGCCATGGGGCGGTTGGCCTGCCGGTTCACGGGTCAGGCGGCGGGTCATCTGGTGCACGGTGGCCCACCAGATCAGGGCTTCATGATGTTCGGGTCTGCGTTCGTAGATCCGTACGATCCGGCGGTAGCGGGCCAGCCAGGCGAAGGTTCTTTCCACTACCCACCTGCGGGGCAGGACGACGAAGCCGCGGGCGTCGTCGCTGCGCCTGACGATCGTGACGGCCAGGCCGAGAACCTGCCCGGCCAAGACACGCAGGCGTCCGCGCAGCCGCCCGGCGAGCTGTTCAGGCAGGCCACGCCGGGACCAGCACAGGAAGAACGCGTACACCGCCTGATGCGGCGGGAAGTCGATCGGCAGGGCCCGCCACTCGACCCCGTACCGGGTCACATAGGTGATCGCGTCCAGTACCGCCCGCAGATCATGCACCATCGGCCTGCCGGTGGTCGCGACCGGCTCGGCCATCACCGCCCGCGCCTCGCCTTCCAGCACCGCCCATTCGGTATCGGTCAGGTCCGATGGATATGCCGGTTTCCGGCCGTGACATCGGCACCCCGGTGAGGCGCAATCGCCGGCGTTCACGGACGCGGGCGTGTAGACGGACAACCACGGGCTCCTGGCCGCTGAGCTGCTTAGACAACACCTCAGCTACCGGGAGCCCGCTCCCGTTCACGGGTCAACGACCCGACAATGACCACGCCTCGACGGTCTCCTGACTCGAACCTCGACGCCAAATCCCTTTGTCAGCCGGCTCTGAGTGATCCCGGCGAACTCTTCGGCGCCCGCCAGGAAGATCCCGCCTGGCGCCGACCGCGCGAGCGGAAACAGACCCGAGAAGCTGTGGACTCCACGTCAACACCATTAGACTCTCCGGCAATTTTTCAACCGTCATGTGCGTGACAATAGGGGAATTCCGAAGACGGAAATGCAGGACATGGATTTAAGTAGGGAGATGAAATGCGAATTCTCGCCGCAATGCTGGCCCTCGGAGCCGCCACCAGTGCCGTCGCCTTCACCGGAACGGCCACTGCCGACACCCATTCGACGGCCATCAGAGGCGCGGCGACCCAGCAGACCGATTCGAGCGACACAGGACTACTGGCGGTCCACCGCAAGAGTGCCTCCTGCGCGTCACCCAGCGGCAGTAAATTCAACATCTCCTGGGGAGACGGAACCGCCAGCACCACCTTCTACTTCAACAACCACTGCAACCAGAAGCGGCGCATCGTCGTCCGCACCCACCACGATGTGCTGGTCACCTGTATCGAGGTCAACGCGGGCACGAAAGGGGACAAGAGGATCGGCTTTCCCAGCAACCAGATCGGAAGCGTGACCCTGCCGAAAACCGCGTGCCCCGATTCTTAGCTCGGCGTAGCAGTACGGCAGACGTCCTGTGCGGCTCGGCTTCACGGTTCTCGCGAGGCCGTACAGGCGGCGAAGGCCCTCCCGGATCATCCAGGAGGGTCTTCGCCGTGTCGGGGATCCAGTCTTCGCGGGCGCTCCCAAGCGGTCTCGCCCGCGAGTTCTTCGGGGGCAGCGGCTGAGGTAGAGGTCGCAGGCGCAGTCGAGGGCTTCTTCATGCCACCCCGCCGCCGGACGCCGCCCGCATAATGCGCGTTAACCATGAATACGACCGCGGTGGATCTTTGGCCTACCTGGCCGCTTGCGGCGTCGACCATGCCAAGGTGGTCGGGCGCCGTGCGGCCAAGACCGGGATCGTCCCGTTCATGAGGAACGACAGGTCCGGTTCGGTGTGGGGCGGCGTCATGACGGTAACAACCGGTCCCGTTATGGATTATCCGCAAGTCCCGGCAACCCCCGGCCGAACAGCCGATCAATCGAGGACGGGGGCAGCGGCAGCAGTGCCCTGGGCACCTCCAGCCCCACTCCGGTGTGTCGGCGCAGGTGCTCTTCCGTCCGGAGTTCGTGGGGCCGGGAGGAGGTGAGGACGAGCAGGTCGTGCGGGGCGTAGGTCTCCTCCCGGCCTTCGTGGGTGACCGTCAGGCTCCCGCTCCGGGGGAGCGAGACGTGAACCGTCTCCGGATCCGACTGCCTGACCAGCTTGGGGGTCCGCTGGAAGACCAGTGGCTGGAAGGACGTCGGCCACACGCATACGGCACCGAACTGGAGGAAACGCTGGTACGCGTGAAAGTCGGCGGCGTGCTCGCTGATGATTTTGATGGGCGCATGCGTATGGCCGACCTGCTCCCGCCAGAAATCGAACCGGTCAGCCACAGGCAGATCCTCACTGCGGAGCACCATATCGATCACGATTTCCCCGTTTCCCTCGGCGGGCCTTCGCCATCACGCCCGTGATGGCCGTGCGCGGCACGCGAACCCCCATTTGACCTCGCCCTTTCGGCGGTCGATTTCCTCTGTATCGCGGATCCAGCGTTCGCCCGAACCGGCGGTATGACTGAATCCTTATCGCATGACGGTGCACCCTGTAGACGCAGCGGCAAATAACTGTGCACGCACGGCCAACAAAGCCCCGGCGATACTCGTGCCCCCCGCAGGGCGGTGGCGCCATCGGTGTTTGCCCGACACCCGTCTGCCCGCCTGCCCTGCGGCCCTATCGGGCCAGCTGAAGCGCAGGGATGTCGTCGGCGGTCGGCGCTTGGCAGCCGGGGCACAGGGTCGGGCCTCGACGCCTGGGCCTACGTGTCCGCCGCCTGAGCACCGAGGCGTCGTGTTGGCCATTGCGCGCGATCGCACGGGTGGGTGAGACGAGCAAGAGCCCGGTGTCGCCGCGCTCGATCGCCTCCGGGTACGGCCGCGCTCCATGGCCAAGCCCGTGCGGCCCCTCGCGACGTGCCAGGGCGTATCCGCAGATCGGTCTGGAGACTGCGCCGCCGCTCGCGCGGCGGGCGCCGAGGTGACAGTGCTGGAGTCGGCGAAAGTGCCGCCCTTCCGCCGGGAGCGGCAAGCCGCCGCGGCTGGCGAGCGTGCTCTCCGCGACGGGCGTCGGTTACGCCAGGTCCCAGAGCAGGCGGTAGTAGGCGATGCGCTCGGGGTCCGGGGCGATCCCGTAGGCGTCGTACAGGACGCCGTCGTATCCCGGGCCGTAGTCCCACTCCGTGCTCCAGGCGGCGACCGCGAGGTCGGCCCAGCGGTCGGCCAGCCCGAGGGAGCCGAGGTCGACGTGGGCGGCGAACGTGCCGTCGTCGTGCAGCAGGGTGTTGGGGACGCACGCGTCGCCGTGACAGACGACGAGGCGGTCGACGGCGGGCGGTTCGCCGAGGCGCTTGCGGGCCTCGGCGAGTTCGAGGTGGTGGTGCTCGGGGGACCAGTCGGCCGGTCCCTCGCCGTCGGCGATGCGCTCGTCGGCCCGTACCAGGCGCCACTCGACGCTCCAGCCGAACGGGCACTCCTCCACGGGCAGGGCGTCGTGGAGGCGGCGCAGCCCCCGGCCGATCGAGGCCGCCGCGGTCGCCGAGGTTGGCGTGGGTCTCTTTCGGACGCGGCATCTGGGCTGGGTCAATCCGGACGAGCCTGTCGGCGATCTCGCCCGCCAGACCCGAATGGCCCCACCCAATAGGGTTGGCGGATGAGTCAAAACTACACATCTGATGTCCATTTGCCCATGCTCACCGTGCCCCAGGCCGAACGCTTGCGGGGTCTGGTGGCCGACTACTTCGCCCAGCGGGGTGTGCGTCCGGAGGTCGAGGGAGGCACCGTCACGCATGACGGGCGGTTCAGCCCGCTGACGACGCTGGCGCAGCGGTGCCGCACCATTCCGGAGGAGCACTGGCCTGAGCTGGTCACCGAGCACTTCGCCCGGCTGGAGGACGCGTCCCCGGGCGGGGAGGGGCGGGAGGAACTGCTGCGGCAGTCGTACCTGCGGCTGCTCCCCGGCGACGCTTTCGCCGGAGACGCCGCCGACCACTTCCGCTACGCCCAGCCGGTGGCCGAGGACCTGCTCGTGGCCCTGGCCCTGGACGCGCCCACCTCCGTACGGATCCTGAGCGATGTTGATGTGACCCGCGCCGGTCTTGACGAGCTATGGGCGGCGGGCCGGGCGAATCTGCTGGGTGAGCCGGTAAAGCACACGGAGACGCGCGGGCCGTCGGGCGCGCTGCTGTACTCGATCAGCGGCGACTCTCATTTCGTCGCGAGCAAGGCGCTCGTACTGCCCGAACTGGCCCAGGTTGTCACCGGCCGGGGACTGCCGGAGGCTGGGGCGCTCGTCGCCGTTCCGACCAGGCACCTGCTGACTTTCCATCCGATCGTCGACGGCACCGTCGTGGATGCGGTCAACGATCTGAGCGACTACGCCCTGGGTGCCTACCGGGACGGGCCCGGTGCTCTCACCCCGCGGCTGTACTGGTGGCACCGGGGGCGCCTGGTCTGCCTCACGGTCTTCGACCAAGAGAGCCGCTCCCTGTCCGTGCAGCCGCCGCGGGAACTGCTGGAGACGATGAAGAAGCTGCGCGGAGAACAGGGGGCCGCGGCCGGAAATCCGACGGCCACCGTTGAGGAGTCGGCGCGTACGGTGGAGGAGTTCACCGGGCGGCTGGAACAGGATCCGGCCAGTCTTGGCGACGCCTTCGCGGCGGCCCTGGCCCTTGCCCACGCTCGCTGCGCGGCCGACCCCGACGCCGCGACGCTGGAGAGCTGGGAGGCCTGGGTCGGCGCCATGCAGATCGGCTCCGCGATGTTCGCCACCACCCTCGCGCGGGAGGGCACCGTGCAGTGCCGGGTCGGCGACCGTGTGCTGACCCTGCCCGCCACCGGCCCCGCACCGTACGCCGACGCCCGCGCCTGGCTCGACACCTGCTGGCTCGCCCTCGTCTGCCGCGAGCAAGACCGGCTGACGATGCTGAGCCAGGTCCCGCTGGACGTCCTGCGCCGAGCCGGCTCCCAGGACGACTACGTCTTCCACTGGATCGACACCCTGCAGAGCTACTGGCTGCGCCGGCCCATGGACGACATCGTGCCCAAGCTGCTCGCCACCATGGAGACGTCCCACCCTCAAGCGGCGACCCGCACCCCGAAGGACTTCCTTGATCTGATCGACTACCAGCCCGTCGCCCTCTTCCATCGGCTCATCGCCAACGACAAAGCCGCCTTCGCCGGTGCCCTGACCGAAGCCCTCGCGCACCACGAAAGCTACTGGGACGCTCAAAGGAGCGACGATCCGCGTGGCCGCGTGGCCCTGGGCCCCCTCGCGATGGCGTGTCTCGCCCACGACTGGGAATTCCCCGTCGACACCGCGTCGCCGTACCTGCCGAAGTACCTGGTCAACCGCGCCTGGTACGGAGAGTTTCCGACCTGAGCTCGCGCGCCCGCTCGCTTCGAGCGGCGGGCCGGGTGCCGACGCGGCTGTGGATCGTCTCGCCGTCGGCCGCCGCCGAGGAGGCCGAGCTCGCCTTCGTCCGCGACAACCTGGGCGTCAGCGACTCGGTGCTGTCCGAACACGCGAGCGCCCTGGAGGCGGCGGGCTGCCGCTCTCGGCGACCGGGCCGCGTTCGAGCGGGCGATCGAGGCTAGCCGGACCGCCTTAGAGCGGTCATCCCCTGGGACTGTTCTGCCGGGGATCTTTTCATTCCTGCCCGAGAAGCTCTCCTTCTATGGGGCGCGCGGCCGAGGCGATCTCGGGGACGCTGATGGGGCCGCTGCTGCTGCCTCCAGGGCGTTGGCGGACTATGACCTGACCGATACCACCGAACCAGCCCTCGTTCGATTCGAACACGCTTCTGCGCTCGCAAAGAGCGGCGAGCTCAGGGAGGCATATCGAATCGCGTTCGGCGCCGTCTCTGATGAACACACCTTTCACAGCGCCAGCGTGGTGACCCGTGCGCGCGAGTTCGGTAGCGGATGCCCTGGACCGGGCGAAACTCAGGAGCGGACGAACCCCGACACGGCTGTATGAGGCCACGATTACGCAATGGGTGCTGTTCGATGAACAGCACTTCCCGGGCGAGCCCCGCCAGGTGGTGGCCACCAGCTGAGGCGCCTGAGTCCATCCCCGAAGGTGGTCGTGACGGCCTGCTCGCATTCGGCTTTGAGTCGGCGGATCTGGCGCGCGGCGGCCTGGGAGACACGAAAAAGCCCTGGCGGGGCCAGGGCGGTTTCTCGGGTGTAGCGCGGTGCGCTTAGTGGTTTATCAAGTCGCCCAGTTCGACGCCGTGCTCCAGGCCGAGCGCGTATACCTCCTTGGAGTCGGTGACGTAGTGCCGGGGTCACCCCGGCACGGCTCGACGTCGTGGAGGTCCTCCCGCGGGCCGGGGTGACCCCGGTCGCCGAGGCCGCCTTCCGGGACGGGCCGTGGCGTCTTCACCCGGAACCGCTCGCCGGTCCCGCGCGGCTCCGTGTCATCCGCCGGACTCCTGCGCTCACCGTTCCAGGTCGTAGGCCACTTCGGCGACCCGGACCGTCGCGACCCGAGGGTCGTCGATGATCCTGCGGAGCTGCCCGATGGTGGAGAGCGTGTCCACGTAGGCGTAGACCTTCCCGCCCGACGCCGCGGAGCGCAGTCGTGCCAGGTCCAGACCGAATCTCCTGAGGTTCGGCTCGTCGTACTCCTTGAGCGTTCCCACCCAGGCGCGGAAGTTCGCCAGCTCGTGCGGGACCAGGTCGCTGCACTCGCCGCTGCGCGTCGTGGAGGTGCTCGGCATCATGTCCGGCCCCAGGTGATCGGGGTGGAACGCGGACGGTTCTCGTAGACCGCCAGATCCGGGCAGGACCCGTACCGCCCGCCGAAGGCGGAGAGCTGGGAGCCGGTGTGCGGAGCGGTGAACTCCACGACGGCGAGCGCGTTCATGGTCTCGGGGAGGCGGGCCAGCACCTTCCGCATGTGCTCCTTGGGCTGGTTGCCCGTCCCGACGTTGTACCGGGCGTAGGTCAGCGGGGTCTCGGTGGCATGGCCGAGCGGCGGTCGCCCTACCCTGCCGAAGAAGTCCTGGGTGAGCTCGTCCTCGCGGTCACCGAAGGCCGTTCCGGCGAGCCCATCGCGGACCGCGACGGCGTCGGTGGCCATCTCCGGCATGCCGAGTTCGTCGGGGCCGGGCAGCGGTGTCTCCGGGCGTTTACGGCGCATGTGGTCGACGAGGACGTTGCGCGCGATGCTCACCTTCGCCAGACGTCCAGGCACCGCGCCATGAACCGGAAGGGGATGGCCTGCCCCTTGGTCTGGTCGACCGTGCCGACCAGGTGCAGGTCGAGCTCCGGACAGTGGAAGAGCCAGGTCCCGGTGGCTCCCGAGTGGCCGACGAGCGTGACAGGGCGGCGCCCCGATGACATGAGCCGACCGACCTTGAAGAACATGGTGCCCAGTCCGTACCGGAGGATGGGGATGTTGCGCAGCCGGTTGCGCCGCTCGGTGAGCGGCTCCAGTGAGCGGGCGTCACCGAAGAGCTCGCCGTTGAGCAGCGCTCGCTGAAAGGTGAGGAGATCGCCGGTGGTGCTGAACAGGTCGTTGGAGGACTCGATCATCGAGGTCAGCTCCACGCGGCGCCGTTTCGCGTAGAGCGGTGAGGGCGTGGCGGTCACCGGATCCGGCGGGCGATGTCCTGGGAGCCAGGTGTGCGTCAGGCCGAGCGGGCCGAGGATCCGTTCGGCCAGCAGATCGGCGAACGACCGATCGGTCACCGTCTCCACGATGCGGATGAGCAACTGGAAGCCGGTGTCGGAGTAGCGGGCCCTCTGCCGGGCGGCGGTGAGGTCCTGTGGCTCGAAGTGCGGGCGCTGCTGCTCGCGCGTGGTCCGGATCGTGTCCTCGAAGGTCCAGGCCAGATCCTGGCCGGCGGCGAGGCGCTCATACAGGCTGGGGCCTTCACGACGCTTCTCGAAGTGGTCGGGCAACCCGGACGTGTGACTCGCCAGATGGCGCACCGTGATCGCGGACGTCCGGTCGACCCCCTTGAGGACATGCAGTCCAGTGGTCGTCTCCGCAGGCAGGAAGCTGTCGATCGGCGCGGCCAGCTCCAGCTCGCCGCGCTCGTGCGCCTGGAGTACGAGCGTGATGATGAAACGCTTGGTGACGCTCGCGACGAAGAACGGGGTGTCGGGACGCGGCGGGTGATCGTCGGCACCGGCAGGGCCGGAGGCGGCGGACCAGTGCTGTTTCCCGTCGCCGCTCGTGACGGCGAGGTTGGCGTGGTGTATGCCGCGCTGCGCGACGAGGCTCTCCAGCAGGCCCGTCAACCGTGCGTCGACGGCGGCGGGAACGTGATTGTCATGAGCGTGGGTCGTGGCCGGCGGCGATGTCATGTGAATGCCCCCCGTGTCCGTTCCTTCGTGTTGTCATGAAATGTCACCATTTATCCGGCTTTACGGGCTGGGTGAGGGTCTTGATGATCTTTATATGTCTACTAGACATATCTATGAGAGTCAACGGTCTAGACTCGACCGATGGCCCACGTGATCCTCGGTCTGCTCCTGATCGCCCCGCAGAGCTTCTACGACCTCATCAAGGGATTCGAGGCCGGCGTCGCGCTCTTCTACAGCGCCAGCTCCGGCAGCATCAAACGCGCGCTGGACACCCTGCTCGCGCGGGGGTTCATCGAGGTCGCCAGCGTCGAGGCCGGAGGCCGGGGGCGGAAGGTGTACCACCTGACCGACGCCGGTCGTCAGGAGTTCCACGCGTGGATGACGGGGGAGCCGGCCGGGCCGGATCTGGAGACCGCGGCGCTGTCCAGGCTCTACTTCCTCGGTCTGCTGAAGCCGGTCGAACGGGTGGCGGTGCTCCGCCGCATCACGGCGCGCATCGAGACCGACCTCGCGGCGCTCTCGGCCCTCGACAAGCACCTCGACAAGCACCTCGACACCCTGGACGTCCCCGAGGAGCACCGCGACCTCGCCGTCCACCAGCGCGCGACGCTCGACTACGGCATCGCCTCACACCGCTTCGCGCTCGACTGGTTCCGCGATCACATCGACCGGCACGACCCTTCGAACGACTGACACCGCGCGGACGCGGTCCCGGGTCCGGCCTCACCCGGAGCGGCCCGGCCGGGCGGATCACCGGAGCCCGGCCGGCAGATCGTGTTCCGGACCCAGACCATGACCGCCACGGGTACAGACACCCATCCCGGCCCGGCCGTGGGGATCGACCGGGGAATCACCGTCGCCTTGGCGTTGTCGGACGAAACCGTGCGTGAACACCGTCCGTGGCTTACCGGCGGTGAGCGTGAACACCTGTCACCGGCGGCTCGGGCTATCTCCCCGGCACCGTGCTGGGCATCCTCGTGCTCGGCCTGACCCAGACGATCATCAGCTTCGAGGTGAGGTGGAGGCGGGGCGTCAGTCCAGGAGCTGGCGGGTCAGCGCTTCACCCCACCACCGCTCGACGTGGTCGGGCGACCAGCCGCGCTCGGCGGTGAGGGTGGCGTAGACGTCGATGTTGCACATGGCCGCGTAGACGTCGACGGCGGACCGCACGTCCAGGCCGCGCCGCAGGACGCCGTCCGGCCAGGACGAGAACACCAGCACACGGGTCTCGTCGCCCCGCCTGCGGCCGTCGTCATAGGCCGTCGCCAGCTCGGGCTCGGTACGGGCCGCCTCGCGCACCAGCGTGATGACGTCGCCCGCGCGTTCGAACAGCCGCCGGTCGTAGGCGACCATCGCCGCGAGCTGCCGCTCGGGGGACGCCGCCGCGGACTCCAGCTCCTCCAGCATTTGCGGCACGCCCGCCGAGAGGTCCGCCGCGTCCGCCAGAGCCCGGGTCAGCCCCGCCTTGTTCCCGTACGCCGCGTAGACCGTCGGCACGGAGACTCCCGCCTCGCGGGCGACGTCCCGCACGGTCGTCGCCGCCCACCCCTGGGAGACGAACAGCCGGCGGGCGGCGCGGGCGATCTCGGCCCGGGTCTCCCGCGCCTGCGTCGCCCGGCGCAACGAGTCGTAACGGCGCCGGTCCGGCTCTGCGCTCACTGGCTTCCCCTAGTCGTTTTACGCTGCTTATAATTAATATATGTTACGTCAATCATCTGGCGGTACCGCCACGGACTTCTCCCGGATCACCGGCGTCGCCGCCGTCGGCTTCGCCGTCACGATCGTCCTCGCCAACGCGATCATGGTGCCCGCCGGCCTGCCGGTCACCGGTGCCGGGATCGGCGAGGTCAACGCGTTCTTCGGTACCCGGAGCGACATCGTCGCCATCGCGTCCGCCCTCACCCCCACGGCCTGGCTCCTGGCCACGTTGTTCGGCGCGGGCGCGGTCTCCGCGCTGCGGCGCTCCGAACGCGGCCGGGGCGAGGCGTGGTCACTGCTCGGGTTCACCGGCCTGGCGCTGCAGAACGTCACCTTCGCCGCGGTCATCGCGATCCGCCTCGCGCTCACGTCGACGGCCGCGCGCGACAGTGCCACGACCGGGGGGCTGTGGGTCCTGCACGACGCGCTGTTCACTCTCAACGGCACCTTCCTGGCACTCGCCCTCCTCGGCCTGTCCGTCGCCGGCCTGCGCGCCGGTCTCATCCGGCCGTGGCACGGCACCCTGGGGCTGGCGTCGGCCGCCCTGCTGTTCGGCTCGGCCACCCTCACGCCCCTGGTCATCGACCACGCCGGTCCCCTCGGTCTCCTCGGCCTCGCCGGCTGGCTGATGTGGGTCGTCTGGATCATCGCGTACGGCGTCACCCTGATCCGCCTGAAGCCGGCCTCGTGACGTCGCGGCGAGCGGTGCGGGCGTCGGCGGGCCGGGACACCGTCCGCGTGCGGAACCGTTCGGGCGGGCAGGCCGTGTGGGCGACGGTCGCCCGGCAGGGCCGGGCCCACCGGTTCTTCGGCAACGTCCACGAGGCGATGGCGGACATGCCCTGAACTTTGTGCAAGAGGCTTTTTGAACTTTGTGCAGGACGGGTTGGGTGGCCTATCGTGAGCGCATGCCGCGCGACACGTTGACCAAGGAACAGATCGTCGGGACCGCGATCGAGCTGCTCGACGACGAGGGCCTGGACGGCCTGAACATGCGCAGCCTGGGCAAGCGGCTCGGCGCCGCCGCGACGGCGGTCTACTGGCACGTCAAGAACAAGGACGACCTCATCCTGCTCGCCGGCGACCGGGTCTGGGACGAGGTCGAGCTGCCCGACCTCGACGCGCTCGACTGGCGTACGGCGGCCACGGCGATGGCCACCAGCCTGCACACGATGCTCGCCCGCCACCCGTGGCTCGTCCAGGCCTTCGGCTCCCACCTCTTCTACGGCCCGGGCAAGGCGCGCCACGACGACCACAGCCTCGCCGTCTACGAGGCGGCCGGCTTCGCCGGAGCGCGGGCCGACCGCGCCGCGGCCACCGTCTTCACGTTCGTCCTGGGCAACGTCCTCGGCGCCTCGGCCGCGGTCTCCCTGACCAGGCGGCTGAGCCGGGACGGCGGAGACGCCGAGGCGCTGATCCAGGACACGATGTCCAGGGCGACCGAGGTCGCCACGCGGTTCCCCCGGCTGCGCGCCCGCCTCGAGACACCGCAGGCCATCGACTACGCCGCCGCCCCCGACCAGACCTTCGAGTTCGGACTCCAGGCCCTTCTCGACGGCCTTGAGGGCCGGCTCGCCGACGTCCCCTCCTGACCGGCGGCAGGAGCTCCTCGCCCGCCGGGTCCCGGCGGTCCGGTGACCGTGACGACGACAACCGTCGTATGGTCCTGGCTCGCGGAAAACGGTAGCGTCACAGCCGGGCTCCGGTGGCCCGAGGCAGGGGAGGCGCGTCGTGCGGTACGACGGCTGGGGCGAGCGCTCGCCGCGCTGGGCGGGAATCCGCAGCGAGATGGTCGACGTCCAGGGCACGAGGGTGCACTTCCTGCGTGCGCGGGGACCCGCCGACGGGCCCGCCCAGTTGCTGGTGCATCCGATGGGCGCCACCGGGACATTCTGGCTGGACGTCATCCCGCTGCTGGCCGCCCGCGGGCCGGTCGTCGCACCCGACCTGCCCGGCACGTTCACCGGCCACACGGAGACGCCGCATCCCCGCGCGGCCGGGGCGCACCTCAACGCCAGGTTCCTGCGGGCGTTCACCCGCACGCTCGGACTGGAACGCGTGGTCGTTCACGGCTGGTCCATGGGCGGGCTGGTGAGCCTGCTGTTCGCGCGGCGCGCCGACTGCGTGGAACGGCTGGTGCTCACCAACCCAACTCTTCCCGGCCCCCTCACCAGGCCGGAGGCGCTCGCCTGGCAGACGCTGGGCCGGCTCACGCTGCTGGCCGCCGTGCCGGCCCTGCGCGGCACCCTGCGCCTGTACGGCAGGCAGTTGCTGGAGGCCAAGCTGCGCAGGGGTGACCCCGTGACCTCGCCCGGCGGCGGGCTGGATCTGGCGGGCGGTGACCTGACGCGCGTCTCGCCCGAACTGGTCGCGCTCCAGACCGAGGAGCGCCGGGAGATGCGCGCCCGGCCGGACAGGCTGGCCGACGCCGTCGTCGCCTTCGCCTCGGCCCTGTCGGCCATGTACATCGACCGGCGCCCCGTCCTCGACGCGATCGACCGGGTGCGCGCGCCCACCCTGCTGCTGTGGGGTGACCGGGACCCGCTGATCGAACGCCCGGTGGTCGACTTCCTGCTCGGGCGCAGGCCCGACTGGGAGCTGCGCGTGTTCGAGGGCGCGGGGCACCTGATGCCGATGGAGACCCCCGCCGCCTACGCCGAGGCCGTGGCACGCTGACGCCTCCCGCCTCCCACGTCCCCCTTCCACACTTCACGCCTCAGCGCCCCGATCAGCGGCTGAGAACGCGGGGGGAGAACGCGTACGTGTCATCCGGCGGCGCGGGTGTACGCGAGGTCGGCCTCCATCCTGGCGGCGGCCTCCGTGAGCGCCGGCAGGACGTCACGCAGCAGGTCGGCGGGGGTGGCGCGGCTGGCGTGGGTGGCGACGTTGACCGCCGCGGCGATCCGCCCGGTCCGGTCGCGGACGGGTACGGCGATCGACCGCACGCCCTCCTCCAGCTCCTGGTCCACCAGGGCGTACCCGTCCACGGCGGCCTGGCGCACGGCCGTCGCCAGCTCGGCCGCCGAGGTGACGGTGTGCCGGGACAGCCGCCGCGGGACGATCGCGGCCAGCCGTTCCTCGGGCAGCTCGGCCAGCAGCACCCGTCCCAGGGAGGTCGGGTAGGCGGGGAGCCGGGTGCCGACGGAGATGTCGACACTCATGATGCTCACGGTCGGTACCCGCGCCACGTACACCACGTCGTCGCCGGACAGCACCGCCACCGACGCCGACTCGCGGACCCGCGCCACCAGGTCCACCAGGTGCGGTTGGACGATCTCGCCGAACGTCCGTCCCGACAGGTGGGCGTACCCCAGCTCCAGCACCCTCGGCAGCGGTGCGAACCGGGTCCCGTCGGCGGACGCGTAGCCCAGCCGGACCAGGGTCTGGACCGCCCGCCGCACGCTGGCCCGCGGCAGTCCCGTGGCCCTGGCGCAGTCGGCGAGGGACAGGCCGCCGCGCGTCGAGCCGAGCGCGACCAGCACGGCGAGCCCGCGGGCCAGGGACTGCAGGTAACCCGTGCCCGGCTCCCGCTTGGCGGCCCGGAGGCGGTCCGGGGCGGACGCGGGCGGGTCCGGCCGCGCTGCCCGGCCGGCCAGGGCGGCCTCCATCTCCCGCACCGTCTCGCGCAGCCTGGGCAGGCAGTGGTCGCGCAGTCCGGCCGCGGTGTGCCTGCTGGTGTGGCTGACGACGCTGACCGCGCAGACCGCCCGCCCGCCCTCGTCCCGTACGGGTACGGCCACCGCGACCAGGCCCGGTTCGACGAACTGGTCGTCCTCCGCGTACGGCGCGGCCGGGTCGAGCAGGGCCAGGCCCGCCGCGCACCGGTCGGCGGGCAGCAGATCGCCGACCCGGAAGGTGATCGACATGGTGCGCCGCCGGGTGAACTGGTCGATGAAGCGCACCCCGTCGCCGTCGCGTACGGCGAGCGACACCGACTCGTCCAGCTCCTC
This sequence comes from Streptosporangium sp. NBC_01469, assembly GCF_036227305.1. Classification (NCBI taxonomy): domain Bacteria; kingdom Bacillati; phylum Actinomycetota; class Actinomycetes; order Streptosporangiales; family Streptosporangiaceae; genus Streptosporangium; species Streptosporangium sp. NBC_01469. The sequence continues at coordinate 6,469,774 of NZ_CP109465.1, forward strand.
CGCGAGCCGCTCCGCGAGGGGATCGAGCGCGTCGCGCAGGCCGCCGGAGGCCAGGTACGCCTCCCCGAGTTCCATCAGGCGCGGCGCGAGCAGCACGTCACGCCCCTCCACGCGCAGGTGGCCGAGGTGGACGAGGGTGCCGAGCACCCGGTCGACCGTGGATCTGGCCAGGCCGGTCGCGCGGACGAGATCCGTCGCACGGGTCCGCCGTCCGGGGTCGGCGGTCAGCGCGCGCAGCACGGTCAGCCCGCGTTCCAGGGTTCCGGCCGCTTCCATCGGCCTCTCCTCCGTCGATGAGGGCACTTTGACAGGACAGTCACCGATACACATACTCGAATGCACAATAGTGAACTAAAGTTCGCAGAGCGAACGCATGGCGGAACGGAGTGTCGTGCGCAGAGACAAGGTGATCGCCACCGCCGCGGAGGCGCTGGCGGACGTGCGCGACGGCGCCTCGTTCGCGGTGGGCGGGTTCGGCCTGAGCGGCATCCCGAACGTGCTGATCCAGGCCCTGTACGACACGGGTGTGCGCGGGATCGGCGTGGTGTCGAACAACTGCGGCGTGGACGGCGGCGGCCTGGGCGTCCTGCTGGCGGCCGGGCGGATCGGCCGGGTGACGGCCTCCTACATCGGTGACAACAAGGAGTTCGCCCGGCAGTACCTGGGCGGGGAGCTGGAGGTGGAGCTCACCCCGCAGGGCAGCCTGGCCGAGCGGCTGCGCGCGGGTGGCTGTGGCATCCCCGCCTTCTACACCCCGGCCGGGGTCGGCACGCCGGTCGCCGACGGCGGGCTGCCGCTGCGGCACGGCCGGGACGGCTCGGTGGTGCTCGCCTCGCCGCCCAAGGAGGTGCGCGAGTTCGACGGCCGGGCCTACGTGCTGGAGCACGGCATCGTCACCGACTTCGCGCTGGTGCGGGCGGCCAGGGGCGACCGGTACGGCAACCTCGTGTTCAGCAAGGCCGCCAGGAACTTCAACCCGCTGGCCGCGATGGCCGGCAGGATCACGATCGCCGAGGTCGAGGAGCTGACCGAGCTCGACCCCGACGAGATCCACCTGCCCGGCGTGTTCGTCCAGCGCGTCGTGCGGCTCACCCCGGAGCAGGCCGCCGACAAGGCCGTCGAGCGGCGTACCACCTCCGTTCCCGCGTCCCGGGGAGAGAGCAGCCCATGAGCTGGAGTCGTGACCAGATGGTCGCGCGCGCGGCGGCCGAGCTGCGCGACGGCGACTACGTCAACCTCGGCATCGGCCTGCCCACCCGCATCCCCTCCTTCCTGCCGGCGGAGGTGGACGTGATCCTGCACTCGGAGAACGGCGTCCTCGGCGTCGGCCCCTACCCCGCGCCGGACGCGGTCGACCCCGACCTGGTCAACGCGGGCAAGGAGACCGTGACCGTGCTCCCCGGCGCGTCGTTCTTCGACTCCTCCCTGTCGTTCGGCATGATCCGCGGCGGTCACATCGACGTGGCGGTGCTGGGCGCGATGCAGGTCTCGGCCCGCGGCGACCTGGCCAACTGGATGGTCCCCGGCAGGCTCGTCAAGGGCATGGGCGGCGCGATGGACCTGGTCCACGGCGCCCGCAGGGTTATCGTGATCATGGAGCACACCGCCAGGGACGGCTCGCCGAAGATCGTCGAGAGGTGCACACTGCCCCTCACGGGGAAGGGGTGCGTCCACCGGATCATCACCGACCTCGGCGTCCTCGACGTCACGGGGGAGGGGCTGGCGCTGGTGGAGACCGCGCCCGGGGTGAGCCCGGCGGAGCTGCGCGATCGCACGGACGCGGAGGTGAGGGTGTGAGGGTCTCCATCGCGGACGCCGTACGCACCCCCTTTGGCCGCCGGGACCTCGGCGACCCGGCCGCCCACGTCATCAAGGTCGCGGTGTCCGGCTCCGGCCGGGGCCCGGCCGCCGCCTCCGGAAGGTAGGAGTTCATGTCAACACCCCCCACGCAGGCCGACATCGACCGCGAGATCGCCGAGCTCCGAGAGCTCCGCGAGCTCCGGATCACCGGCGACGGCCCGGAGACGCACCACCCGTCCCGCGACTACGGCCCCTACCGCAGCACCGCGCTCCGCCACCCCGGGCAGCCGCTGATCGCGCTCAAGGACCCGGACGCGGCCGAGCTCACCGGGCCGGTCTTCGGTGTCGCCGACGTCACCGCGCTCGACGCCGACCTGACCAGGCAGCATCTCGCCGAGCCGCTGGGTGAGCGCATCACCGTGCAGGGCCGCGTCCTCGACAGGAACGGGCGCCCGGTGCGCGGCCAGCTCGTGGAGGTGTGGCAGGCCAACGCCTCCGGCCGCTACCCGCACCAGCGCGACGACCACCCGGCCCCGCTCGACCCCAACTTCACCGGGGTCGGCCGCTGCCTCACCGACGGCGACGGCCGCTACGCCTTCACCACGATCAAGCCCGGTGCCTACCCGTGGCGCAACCACGTCAACGCCTGGCGTCCCGCGCACATCCACTTCTCGGTCTTCGGCACCGCCTTCGCCCAGCGCCTGGTCACCCAGATGTACTTCCCGAACGACCCGCTGTTCCCCTACGACCCCATCCTCAGCTCCGTCACCGACGAACGAGCCCGGCAGCGCCTGGTCGCCGCCTACGAGCACGACCTGTCCGTCCCCGAGTGGTCCCTCGGCTACCGGTGGGACATCGTGCTGGACGGCCCCGCCGCCACCTGGACGGAGGAGGGCCGATGAACCCCACCCCCTCGCAGACCGTCGGGCCCTTCTACGGCTACGCGCTCCCGTTCCCCGGTGGCGGCGACATCGCGACCGGCGGCATCACCGTGCACGGGTACGTCTACGACGGCGCGGGCGCTCCGGTGCCGGACGCGCTGCTGGAGTTCTGGCAGGCCGCCCCGTCCGGAGACCTCGCCGGCGCGCCCGGCACGATGCGCCGCGACCCGGTGAACGGCGCGGTCCTGGGCAGGAACGGCGTCGACTTCACCGGCTTCGGCCGGGTCCCCACCGACGCCGACGGCCGCTGGACGCTGCGCACCCTCGTGCCCGGCAACGGCTACATCAGCGTGTGCGTGTTCGCCCGCGGCCTGCTGCACCACCTCTACACCCGTATCTACCTCGCCCACGAGGCCTTTCTCGACTCGCTGCCCCCCGAGCGCGCGCACACGCTGCTGGCCACGCCGGAGCGCGAGGGCGTCTACCGCTTCGACGTCCGCCTGCAGGGCGAGGAGGAGACGATCTTCTTCGACCTCGGCTGACGGCGAGGGTCCGGCTCATCGTCTGACCGGCCGCGGTGTCCTCAACGGGATCCGCCGACCTCGGCCGGGAGGCCGGCGGCGTTCGCGCGGCGGGGGCACCACGGGCCGGTCGCCGGGGCGCCGTTCGGGTGGCCGGCCTCAGGTGGGTGTGCCCGCGTCGAGGTGGTAGAGCCCGCCGAAGAGCGGCCAGGTCAGGGCGGCCATCTCGGCCGGGGACCGCGGGCATCCGCGCTGAAGCCAGTCGGAGGCCACGCCGATGAGCGCCCCGGCGGCGAACGCGGCCGGGACGTTGTGCGGAGTGTCCGGCGGCGAGCCGGCGGGCTCGGGGAGAGCGCCGGCGGCGTCCTGGTGGATGCGGTCGTAGACGGCCTCGGCGATGCGGCGGCGGATGTGGTCGACGACGCGTGCGCTGCCCTGCGGCCCCAGCAGGGCGCGGTAGAGCCCGGCGTGTTCGGCGAGGCTGGCGAAGAACGCCTCCAGCGACTGGGTCGCCTCAGGCACCGGATCCGCGGCCTCCGGACCGGGGGTGGGCAGGGAGCCGATCAATCCGTCGATCATCGCGGTGCAGGCGACCTCGGCCAGCTCGTGAACGTCGCGGTAGTGGTCGTAGAAGGTCGAGCGGCTCACTTCGGCGCGTTCGGCGACGTCGGCCACGGTGATCCGGGAAAGGTCGTGCTCCTCGACGAGCTGGATCAGCGCGCGTGCCAGGGCCGTGTGGGTACGGCGCACGCGCCGGTCGCCGGAAGGGGTGTTGCTGTTCTTGGTCGTGGCCACGTCTTTTACTTTACCGTCAAACTACACATGTAGGTTTCCCGACATGTGTAGGGTAGTTTGGTGGTGCAGGACGACGGAAAGGACCGCGTCATATGCGGATACGCGCGAGCCTGGCCGCCGCCCCGTGCCCCCGGTTGAGAACATCCCGAGCGCCGCTGTGCCGGCCACCGGCCTGACTCCTCGCGGGCTTCCCGGCCGGGCGGGCCGGGGCGCGCGCGGGTGAGAAGCGGCACGGCCTGACCAAACCATCCATTCGCAAGGAGACGCGCGTGAGTGTCAACGAGCAGGTTCTGCGCTACCCGATCCCCAACGACACGGCGCTGGAGCCGCCCGCGGAATGGGCCGAGCTGCGCGGCGAGTGCCCGGTGGCGCACGTGAAGCTGCCCAGCGGCGACCAGGCGACGCTGCTGACCCGCTACGAGGACGTCAGGAAGGTGCTCGCCGACCCGCGCTTCACCCGCCAGCTCAACGCCCCCGACGCGGCGCGGCTCTCTGCGGAGGGCGGCGGGGTGTTCAGCAGCGAGATGGCGCAGGTCATCCCCGACGGAGGTGACGAGCACCAGCACTGGCGGCGCCTGGTCGGCAAGTGGTTCACCGCCAAGCGGATGGCCGCTCTGCGACCGGCGATGACCCAGACCGCCGAGCGGCTCGTCGACGACATGGTCGAGCGCGGTCAGCCCGGCGATCTCAGGGCCGCCCTGGGCTTCCCGCTCCCGGTCTACGTCATCTGCGACATGCTCGGCGTGCCGGCCGCGGACCGCGACCGCTTCTCGTACTGGTCCGACACTCTGCTCAACCTCACCCGCTACAGCCAGGCCGAGGTCGAGGCCGCTCAGGGCGAGTTCTTCCAGTACATGTCCGACCACCTCGCGGCCAAGCGTGCCGAGCGGGGCGAGGACCTGCTGAGCGAGCTGATCGCGGTCGGCGGCCCCGAGGACGGTGGGCTGTCCGACATCCAGATCCTGGTCACCGGCATGGGCCTGCTGGTCGCCGGGCACGAGACCACCGCCAACATGATCGGCAAGATGGTCTCCATGCTGCTGGCCGACCGCGGCCGGTGGGAGCGGCTGCTCGCCGACCCGTCACTGATCCGCACGGCGGTGGAGGAGACGCTGCGGCTCGACGCCAACGCCGGCTTCGGCCTGCCGCGCTACCTGCGCGAGGAGATCGAGGTCAGCGGCACGACCCTGCCCCGCGGCACCACCGTGGTGTGCAGCATGGCCGCGGCCAACCGGGACGAGAGCGCCTTCGAGGCCGCCGCCGAGATGGACCTGAGCCGCAGCCCGAACCCGCACCTGGCCTTCGGCGTGGGTGCCCACTCCTGCCTGGGCCAGGCACTGGCCCGCACCGAGCTGCAGGTCGTGCTCGAGGTGCTGCTGCGCAGGCTCCCGACCCTGGAGCTGGCCGTCCCGGTGGAGGAGCTGGAGCGGGTGGAGGGGCTGGCCGTCGGCGGCCTGCGCACGGTCCCGGTCCGCTGGTGATCCGGCACCGCCCCACCCGACCAACGGAGAGGAACCCGCATGAAGGTCACCGTGGACGAGGCCAAATGCTGCGGTGCCGGCCAGTGCGTGCTGATCGCGCCGGGGGTGTTCGACCAGCGTGACGACGACGGCGTCGTCGTCCTGCTCGAACCCGAGCCGGGCGCGGACCAGCACACCCTGGTCCGCGAGGCCGCCGCCGTCTGTCCCGCCGCCGCCATCGGGCTGAGCGAGCGGGCGTGAGCGCCGGGCGGACGGCCGTTCGCCGGCACCGCGCCGGATGCCGCGGGGCGTCAGCCCCGTAGTCTCACCGGCAGAGCGGTCAGGCGGCTTCCCTGTATGCCGCCGAGGTCGATCTGCCGGAGGTCGGCGAAGGGCACCGCGAGGCGCGCGCCGGGAAAGTCGGCCCGCAGGACCTCCACGACCGCGCCCAGCTCGAGTTGGGCGAGCTGGGCGCCGGTGCAGTAGTGCGGGCCGGCGCCGAAGGAGAGGTCCGGCCCGATCGACCGGCCGGGGTCGGTGTTGATGCCCTGGATGTCGATGAGCACGGCCGAGCGGGCGGGGAGCCGCACCCCGGCGAGATCGAGGTCGGCGGAGGTGAACCGCCAGAGGCTGAAGGGGGCCGGCGAGTGCAGGCGCAGCGTCTCCCGGACGAACTCCTCGACCGTGGTCCCCTCCGCTTCGGCGTCTTCGGCGTCTTCGGCGTCTTCGGCGTCTTCGGCGGCGAAGACGCGCGCGAGCAGGAATCCCAGTGACGGGTCGGTGGTGAGCTGTCCGGCGTAGATCAGCGTGAAGAGCAGGTAGTGCAGCTGTGTCTCGGTGATCTCGTTGGGGACCCGCTCGCGCAGTTCGGCGGCGAGGCCGTCCTGGCCGTCGCTCAGCGCGGCGGCGGCCAGTTCCCCGAAGGCTGCCATCGCCTTTCCCACCTCCTCGGGGCCGCCGTACATGCCCCGGCAGGCCGCGATGGCCTGGTCGACCCGGTCGAGCGGCACGCCGAGCACGTCGCAGACCACGGTGAGGGGGAACCGCGTGGTGAAGTCGGCCATCAGATCCACCGTTTCACCGGTATCGGCGAGCCCGGTGAGCAGTTCTCGGGCGAGCGCCGTGATTCGTTCGGAGTAGTCGCGCATCCGCCGGGCGGTGAAGAGCGGGGCGTGCGCCCGGCGCAGTTGTTCGTGCGCCGGGCCGTCGAGGGTGGTGAGCGACGGTTGTGCGGCGGCGGCCGGCTCGAGACCCGCGATCCGCGGGTCCCAGCCCGCGGGCGCGTAGGCCGGGTCCTTCACGATACGGGGGTGGACGAGGACCTCCCGGGCGAGCACGTCGTCGGTGACGATCCACACCGGGCCGCCGGCCGGGGCGTCGGCCCGGACGATGGGACCCGCGGCGCGCAGAGCGGCGCGGGCGGGATGGGGTTCGCCGACTCCGCGAAAGGTGACGGCGAACGGGTCGGCGGTGACGCGGGGTGCGCTGGTCATCGGATCTCCTTGAAAGCGGTCCGGATCGGGGGCGAGGACGGGTGCCGGTCGTGTGCGGACGTACGAGGGGCTCCGCCGCGGCCCGGGATGTGCCCGCGATTACCCATGAGAGGCGTTCGCGCGCCTGGGCAGCAGGAACATGAGCGCGGCCGCGGCGAGGTAGCAGGCGACCTGCCAGGGCAGGATCGTGGTGAAGGCGTCGCCGTAGGCGATGAGGCCGGTGCCTCCGTCGGTGAGGGAGCCTTCCAGCCGGGCGAAGAACACGACCCCGAGTACTGCGACCCCGAGCGCGTTGCCGATCTGGCCGACGGTGGTGAGGACACCGCCCGCGGCTCCGGCGTCCTTGGCGGGTACGCCGGCGAGAACGATGTTGATCAGGGACGGGGCGGTGAGGCCCAGACCAAGACCTCCTACGAACAGCGGGGTGGCGAGCGCCCAGTAGGAGGGGTCGGCGCCGCCACGGACGACGAGGAGAAGGATGATCTGGGACGCGGCCAGGACCAGTGCGCCCGACACGAGCAGGGCGCGTTGGGCGAACCGGACGCCGATCCCGGAGGTGATGATCGAGCCGATGGCGTAGGGCAGGATCACGAGGCCGGTTTCGAGCGCGGTGCGTCCGGTGCCCAGCTGAAGATAGAGCGACAGCAGGAGGAAGAAGGAACCGAGTGCTCCGAAGAACAGCAGGGAGACGGACAGGCCACCGGCGAAGGCCCGCACCCGGAGGAGGGCGGGGTCGAGGATCGGCTGCCCGCCGCGTGCGACCAGTCGCCGCTCCCTGAGGAGGAACAGGGCCACCGCCGGAACCGAGAGTGCCAGGATGAGAAAGCCCCACCAGGGCCAGCCCCAGTCGCGTCCCTGCATGAGGGGCAGGAGCAGGAGCACCGCCGCGGCGGCGGCGAGGGCCGCGCCCGGCAGGTCCAGCCGGGCACCGCCCGGCACCCGGGACTCGGGTATGAACCGGGCTCCCACGATCAGTCCGACGATCGCGATCGGAACGTTCACCCAGAAGATCGCCCGCCAGCCCAGGCCGAAGAGGTCGGCCTCGACCAGGATCCCGCCGAACAGCGGTCCGGCCACCGAGGCCAGGCCGAGCACGGCACCGTAGGCGCCGAGCGCCTTCGCGCGTGCGCCGGGCTCGAACGAGGCGCGGATGATGCCGAACACCTGCGGGATCATCAGCCCGGCCGCCAGACCCTGCGCGACGCGCATGCCGACCAGCACGCCGGAGTTCGGCGCCAGACCGCATCCGGCCGAGGCGAGCGTGAACGCGGCCAGTCCGAGGAGGAACACGCGGCGGCGGCCGAACTGGTCGCCGACGCGGCCACCGGTGATGAGGCCCGCTCCGGCGGAGAGCGTGTACCCGGCCAGCATCCACTGCAGGGCTGCCTCACCGGAACCCAGGTCCTCGGCGATCGCGGGGGCCGCCACGCTGACGATCGTGGCGTCGAGGAGCTCCATGAAGGCCGCGATGAGGATCACGGTCAGAACGACGAATGCCGCGCGCCCGGACAGGAGGGAAGTTGTAGCGCCGCTGTCATGGGGGCGGGTGGATGTGGTCATACCGCGCTGTACTCCTCAGGGCAGGTGGGTGGTGCGATAATGTGACTGCGCAACACAGTAGCTGCGTCACGCAGTAAATGTACTACAAGATTGCTGCGCGACGCAGCGATATTGGATGGAGTGGGTGTCACGATGACGAAGCCGAACCCGGACAGGGAAGCGCTGCTCGCCGAGCTCGTCGGAGACGCGATACCCGCCTGGGCGATCCAGGTCGTGCGGCTCAACAACGTTGTCGCCGGCCGGCTGGGTGTCACCGACACCGATGTGCAGTGCCTGCACGTGCTGGGCCATCACGGCCCGACGACACCGAGTGTTCTGGCCAAACACGTGAACCTCACCACCGGATCGGCCTCACGCATGATCGACCGGCTTGTCGCCGCGGGCTGCGTCCGGCGGGTGGCCGACCCCGGCGACCGCAGGCGGGTGCTCATCGAGCCCACCCGGGAGGGCCTCGACCGGGTCACCGCCGCCTACTCGGGACTGATCGCACGTACGCGGGACGACCTTGGCGCCTTCGACGACGAGGAACTCGGCGCCCTCGTCCGATTCATGAGAACAGCCGAGCGCGGCACCGCCGCCGAGACCCACCGGCTCAAGTCCGCGTCCGGCGGTGAGGAAGGCTCCACGGGAACCCACGGGTAGTCCACCGGCCGCTCCGTGCGACGTCCGCGGGACGTGACGCCCGCCTCGGGCGCCCGGCGGCGTCGCGCCCGATCCGCGGCGCGACGCCGCCGGGCGCACGAGCTGGGCGAGACCGGCCGCACCACCGGAAAGATCGTTCTGACCGTCGCCCGCTGAGGCCGGGCCCGGCGGCCGTCGCCGCCGGGCGAACGCCCGGGATCGGGGCTTGTCACGCGGTCAGTGCCCCGTCGCGCGGGTCAGCGCGGGGAGCCCCTGAGTGGCAGCGACCACACGTAGGCGAAACCCGCGCCCGCCCGGTGGTCGAAGGTGTCTCCCGCCTCGTAGGTGGCGAGCGAGTCGCTGTAGCGGGAGTTCGGCGAGCGGCGGCCGACGATGGCGCAGGTCCCCTTGTAGAGCTCGACGGTCACCTCGCCCGTCACCCGCGGCTGCAACGTGGAGACGAAACCGTCCAGGGCGCGGCGCAGGTCGGAGAACCAGTAACCGTAGTAGGCGAGTTCGGCGTAGCGCTGCGCGAGGCCCTGCTTGTGGTGCAGCGTCTCACGGTCGAGGACGATCGCCTCCAGTTCCTCGTGCGCGGCCATCAGCACGGTCGCCGCCGGCGCCTCGTAGATGCCGCGGGTCTTGAAACCCACGATCCGGCTCTCGACGATGTCGATTCGCCCCACGCCGTGGCGGGCGGCGATCGCCGTCAGGCGGGACACCAGGTCGGCCGGCTCCAGCTTGTCACCGTCGAGGGAGACGGGGATCCCCGCCTCGAAGCCCACCGTGACGTGCTCGGCCCGGTCGGGGGCGGTCTTGGGGTCGGCGGTCAGCTGCCAGGCGTGGCCGGGCGGCGGCCGGTCGATGTCGTCGAGCTCACCGCACTCGATGCTGGTGCCCCAGATGTTGGTGTCGATGCTGTACGGGTTCTCCTTGCTGACCGACACCTCGATGCCGTGTTCCCGCGCGTAGGCGATCTCCGTCTCGCGGGTGGTCAGTTCCCAGTCGATGACCGGCGCCAGCACCCGCAGCCCCGGATCGAGAGCGGTCACGCTGGTGAAGAACCGCACCTGGTCGTTGCCCTTGCCGGTGGCCCCGTGCGCCACGGCGTCGGCGCCCTCGGCGCGGGCGATCTCGACCATGCGCTGGGCGATCAACGGCCGGGAGAGCGGCGCGGCCAGCAGGTACTTGTTCTCGTAACGCGCGTGTGCTTGCAGGGCGGGCAGCGCGAAATCCCTCAGGTACCGCTCGGTGAGCGGCTCCACGTAGACCTTCGAGGCGCCGGTACGCAGCGCCCGTTCCCGCACGGTCTCCAGCGACTCCAGCTGGCCGATGTCCGCGCAGAACGCGATGATCTCGGCGTCGTGGCGCCGCTGGAGCCAGTGCAGGGCCACGGACGTGTCGAGGCCGCCGGAGTAGGCCAGAACGATCTTCATGACGGGCCTCCGTTGAGCGTGGGCAGGTCGGGGGCGATCCGGCCGAGGGCCTCGCCGACGTCGGCTCCGCCGGCGACGTCGCGGGCCGCGCGGAAGGCGGCCTCGTACGCGCTCCGGAGCCTTCGCCGTGTCCCGTCGAGCCAGGCGGCGTGGGCGGTCACCGCCGCGTGCAGCTCGGCGCGCACGGCCGTGACGCTCCGCGGCGAGGTGCCGCCGGGGCTGGTGTAGCCGGCCACCGCGGTCCGGGGCGCGAGGAGGTGGGCGAGCACGGGTTCGGGCACGGGATGGCCGAGCCCGGCGAGGATCTCCGCGCCGGCGGCCGTGTCCCGCAGCGTCGCGCCCCGCTTGAGGAGGGCCGAGACGAGCGCGCCGCTGACGTGGTGCGCCTCGCGGAACGCGAGCCCCCGGTCGGCGACCAGGTGGTTGGCCAGCTCGGTGGCCGTGGAGAAGTTGTCCCAGCACAGCTCCTCGCCCCGCGTGCCGTCGAAGCGCAGCCCCCGGGTCTGCCCGGCCACGATGCGGAGGGTCGAGAGGTAGGTGTCGATGGCGTGCCACAGGTACGGCTTGTCCTCCTGGAGGTCGCAGCTGTAGCCGAGGGTCACCCCCTTGGACATGGTGAGCAGCTGGACGAGGGTGCCCACCGTCCGCCCGGTGCGCCCCCTGGCCAGCTCGGCGACGACCGGGTTCTTCTTCTGGGGCATGATCGAGCTGCCGGTGGCGTAGGCGTCGGAGACCTCGACCAGGCTGTACTCGTGCCCGCTCCACATGACGATCTCCTCGGCCATGCGGGACAGGTTGTTGCCGCCGATCGCGAAGGCCGAGGCGCTCTCGATGAGATGGTCGCGGGCGCTGGTGGCGTCCAGCGCGTGGCCGAGCACGCCGGAGAACCCGAGCAGCCGGGCGGTGAGCTCGCGGTCGATCGCGAAGGACGTGCCGGCCAGCGCGCAGGAGCCCAGGGGGGACTCGTCCGTCCGGCCGAACACGTCGCGCAGCCGGCGCACGTCACGCAGGAGCATGCTCGCGTGCGCGGTCTTCCAGAAGGCGACGGAGATCGGCTGGGCGGCCTGGCTGTGGGTGTAGCCGGGCAGGATCGCGAGCAGGTCCTCCTCGGGGAAGCCGAGCAGCTCACCGATGAGTTCCAGGTTCGCCGCGACCGCGTCGAGCTGGACCCGCCGCAGGTACATGCGGGTGTCCGTGGACACCTGGTCGTTGCGTGACCGCGCGGTCTGCAGGTGGCCGCCGGTCTCACGCCCCAGATCCTCGATGACCTTCTGCTCGATGTTGAAGTGGACGTCCTCGAGCTCGGGGCGCAGCCGCAGCTCCCCGCGCTCGCTCCGGTCCCACAGCCGGAGCAGCGAGCCGAGCAGGGCCCGGGTGACCTCGCCGGTGACGATTCCCCGGACGCCCAGCATCAGCACATGCGCGATGTCCTGCCACAGGTCCGCGAAGACGAGCCGCTCGTCGACGTCCACGGTGAGGGTGTAGTCGAGAACGTCCTTGGTGATGTCCTCGTCAAAGCGACCGCCCCATAACTTGTCAGTCAATGCCCGTTCCTTTGATCGTAAAATTCCGATTACCGGATGGCAGCCTGACCAGCGTCATTCGCTCTCGGGAGTCGGACTGTCACCGTGTTATGCATCCCGGAGAATGGCACGATGGATATAAGAATCACGGCGTCGGCAAAAATCATCGATAAACCGGCCTGACGACGCCTGAATGATGCACCAGGCCATCTATCCGCGTCAATGGACGGTTCCAATTTTCTGTGGGCCCGTCCGGCGGGGACGCTGCTCGCGGGCCGGCTCGGAGGGGGTACCGGGCCACCGGGCCGCGCGGCGGCGTGATCTTTCCGGCGCACCCCGGCCGCCGCCGGGAATCGCGGCCTCCCGCGAGGCTCCCGCTCCGAACGGCCGGCCCACTCTCGTCCGGCACTTCAGGTCAAGGCGCTCACCTGCGAAAACATCGCCGCCTGCCAGTTCGTCGGCTCGTGAAACCCGGTCTTCGCCCGCCGCGGGCGACGGGCCGGATGGAATCAATACAACAATTTCGAACGGACGACAAGGCCCATATTTCCAATACATAGCGAAAATAACAAAAAGGTCTTGTGGGGTTGTTAGGTGACAACCCGCTGTGCTCTGCTATGGCTCTGGAAATGAGAGTGCGGCGGGTAAACGACAGTAGCCCGGACGTTATCCGCGTCGCGATCGGACCATAACTCAGCAGATAAGGGTCCGAGTAGATCCGGGTTTTCATGCCTTGGTTCGGTGTGTGTGGGGCCGCCGAAATCTACCAGGGGACATCCAAAGTTTCGGGCGGCGGTTCGCCGATGCCCGGTGAGGCGGTTCGACGCCGCGCACGGCTCATTCGGTGAGCCCCGCGTGCCGTTCTCACATGCCCGGCGTCGCTTGAGCGCGGTTGACGATCAGGGAGGCTGTGTGGACCCCATGCCCGACGACGCCGATGTTTTCTCCTACCCTCTGTGCGCCGCCCTCGCCGAGTCGTTGAGGGCGGGCGGCGAGCGGATCGCCGTAAGGGCGGGCACATCGGAACTGACCTACCGGCAACTGGAGGAACGGGCGCTGAGCGTCGCGTCGCGCGTCGGTGACCCGACCGGCCCCACCGGGGCGCAGACGGTGGTCGCGATCATGCTGCCCAGGGGCGAGGAGCTGATCGCCGCGCTGACCGGCGTCCTGCTGTCCGGCGCGGCCTTCCTGCCGGTCGACCCGCAGCTGCCGCTCGACCGCAGGCTGCGCATGCTCGCCGCCGCCGACCTGTGCCTCACCGACGCGGCGGGCGCCGTGGTCGCCGAGCGGGCCGGCGTCCGGCCGCTCCCCGAGTCCGGCGCCGGGCCGTTCGCCGGGCGTCCACCGCATGGCGAGCAGCTCGCCTACGTGCTGTTCACCTCGGGAACCACCGGCGCGCAGAAAGCCGTCGAGGTCCCGCACCGCGCGCTCGGCGCGCACGCGCGGGCCATCCGGGCGGCGTACGCGCTGAGCGGCGGGGACCGGGTCCTCCAGTTCGCCACCGTCGGCTTCGACGTGGCACTCGAGGAGATCTTCCCGACCCTGCTGGCCGGGGCCACGCTCGTGCTCGCGCCGACCTCGGCGATCACCACGGAGCAGCTCACCGGCCTCCTCACCCGCGAGCGGGTCACCGTCGCCAACCTCCCCACCCCCTACTGGGAGCAGTGGGTCCGCGACCTCGACCAGGGCGGCGACGCCGTACTCCCCTCGATACCCCGCTCGCTGCGCCTGCTGGTCATCGGCAGCGACATGGGCCGCGCCACGACGCTGGCCACCTGGCGCAGGTTCTGCCAGGTCGAGACGATCAACGCGTACGGTCTCACCGAGACGACGGTGACCTCGACGACGCACCCGCTCACCGGGGCCGACGCCGACGCCGACGCCGCCGTCGGCGGAGCGACCCTGCCCGTCGGCACGGCCATCCTGGGCACCGAGGTCCTCCTGCTCGACGAGAACCTGGAGCGGGTCCCGCCCGGCCGGCCCGGCGAGGTCCACATCGGCGGGCCCGGGGTGGCGCTCGGCTACCGCGGCGACCCCCGCCTCACCGCCGACAGGTTCGTCCCCGACCCCTGGTCGGGCCGCGCGGGAGCGCGCCTGTACCGCACCGGTGACCGCGGCGTTCTCGACGCCGGCGGCTTGCTGCGGATCCTCGGCCGGGCCGACGACCTGGTGAAGATCCGGGGCCAGCGGGTGCACCCCGGGGAAGTCGTCCGGCACCTGTGCTCCCACCCCGAGGTCGCCGCGGCCCACGCGCGCGCCGAGACCGGCGACGACGGCGACACCCGGCTGATCGCCTACGTCGTGCCGGTCGACTCCCACCGGGTGCCCACCGCGGGCGGGCTCCGCGAGCATCTGGCACGGTCCCTGCCCGCCGGCCACATCCCCAGCCGCTACGTCGTCGTCGACGCGCTCCCGCTGCTGCCCAGCGGCAAGATCGACGCTGACGCGCTGCCCAAGTCCCAGCTGTGGCGGCGCGCCGACGACGTGCCCTTCCGCGCGCCGGTCACCGACACCGAGATCGAGCTGGCCCGGCTGTGGAGCCGGACGCTGCGCGTCGACCGGATCGGCGTCGACGACTCGTTCTTCGACCTCGGCGGGCACTCCCTCGCCGCCGTGCAGATCACCAACCGGATCCGCGCCCGCCGGCCGGCCGAGGTCACCGTCGCCGACCTGATGGCACATCCGACGATCGCCGCGCTGGCCGCGCTCGTCGACCGGGGCGGCCCCGGCGCGGACGCCGCCCTGCCCCCGATGGAGCGCGGCGGCGACGACGACCGCGTGCCGCTCACCGCGCAGCAGCAACAGGTCTGGTTCCTCGACCGGCTCGCCCCCGGCAACATCGCCTACCACGCGCAGACGACGATGCGGGTGGCGGGCGACCTCGACCTCGGCGCGCTGCGGCGCGCGGTCGGCGTCATCACCGCCCGCCAGTCGATCTTCCGGACCACCTTCCACGACGACGACGGGATGCCGTTCCAGCGCGTGCACGCCGAGGGCCCGATGCCGGTCCACCTCGTCGACCTGTCCGGCGTGCCGGAGTCCGAGCACCGGGCCAGGGTGGAGGAACTCGTCGTCCGCGACATGACCACGCCGTTCGACCTCGGCGAGCTGCCGCTGGTGCGGTGGACGGTGGTACGGCTCGGCCCGGCCACCCACGAGATCATCCTGGTGGAGCACCACTTCGTCCACGACGGCTGGTCCTTCGGCCTGCTGATGCGGGAGTTGCGCGCCGCCTACACCGCCGAGGTCACCGGGGAGCCGGCCGGGCTGCCCGAGATCGAGTTCCGGTACGCCGACTACGCGCGCTGGCAGGAGCGGGCGCTGGCGGGCGAGGGCATGCGACGTCAGCGGGAACACTGGGCCGCGACACTGGCCGGCAGCCCGCCGGCGGTGTCGCTGCCCACCACCAGGGCCCGTTCGAGGCCGCAGGGCTTCGAAGGCGGCATGGTGCGGCTGGAGGTGTCGGCGCGCACCGTCGCCGCGCTCCGCGAGCTCGCCAGGACCCACCACACCACGCTGTTCAGCGCGATGCTCGCGGGCTTCTACGCCACGCTGTGGCGCTACACCCGCCAGGACGACCTCGCGGTCGGCTCGGCGTTCGGCAACCGCCAGCTCGCCGAGACCGAGGACGTCATCGGCATGTTCGTCAACGCGGTCGTGCTGCGCTGCGACGCGGGCGGCGACCCCACCTTCGCGGAACTGCTGCGCCGCAGTACCGCGACCGTGCGCGCGGCCACGGCCAACCAGGAGCTCCCCTTCGTGGAACTGGTGCGCGCGCTCAACCCCGACCGCGACCCGGCGGCCAACCCCTACTTCCAGATCATGTTCAGCGCCAACGACGCCAGGATGCCCGACCTGGAACTGCCCGGCTGCTCGGCGACGGTCTACGAGCGCGACAACGGCTCGGCGAAGGTCGACCTCAACGTGGTCGTCATCCCGAGAGCCGAGGCGGAGCCCGGCGCGGACGGCCGCCTCGACGGCCGGGTCACCCTGCTCTGGGAGTACAACAGCGACCTGTTCGCCAGGGAGTTCGTCGCCGAGGTGGCGGACTCCTACCTGCATCTGCTCGCCACGATGACCGAGAACCCCGGCGCGCGCCTCGGCGAGGTGGACCTCGTCGGCCCGGGGAGCCGGGCCGGGCTGCTCGCCCTGGGCGCCGGCCGGCCCGCCGCGTCGGCGGCGGCCTTCGCCGACCTGTTCGCCGCCGCGGTCGCGCGCGTCCCGGACGCGCCCGCGATCAGCACGACGGCCGGGACGCTCCGCTACGCGGAGGTCGCCGGGCGGGCCCGGTCGGTCGCCCGGATGCTCGACGAGTCCGGCGCCGGCGGCGGCGCGCCGATCGGCGTCCTGCTGCGCCGTACGCCGCAGGCACTGATCTCGCTGCTGGGCACGCTGCTCTCCGGCCGAGGCTACCTGCCGCTCGACCCCGCCCACCCGGCCGACCGCATCGCGTACATGCTCGCGGACTCCGGCGTGCGCCGGGTCCTCGTCGACGCCGGTACGGCGGGCCTGCTGCCCCCGGGGGACTGGGAACCGCTCGACGTCACCGCGCTCGAACCCGCGCCCGAACCCGAGCCCGAACCCGCGGACGGCCCCCCGTTCCGGCCCGCGCACCCCGCCTCGACCGCGTGGGTCATGTACACCTCGGGCAGCACGGGCCTCCCCAAGGGCTGCCGGGTGACGCACGCCAACCTCGACCACTTCGTGCGCTGGGCGCTCGCCGAGACCCCGGACGGGCTGCTGGAGCGCACGCTCGCCGCCACCGCGCTGACGTTCGACGTCTCGGTGCACGAGATCCTGCCGACGCTGGCGGCCGGCGGGACGGTCGTGCTCGTCGACGACCTGTTCGCGCTGCCGTCGCTGCCGGAGCGCCTGGTCCCCACCCAGGTCAACGTCGTCGGCAGCATGCTCGCCGAGCTGCTGCGCGAGGGCGCGATCCCGGCGGGCGTGCGCTCGGTGAACTTCGGCGGCGAGGCCGGCACCGCGCCGCTCGTACGGCTGGTGGAGGAGGCGGGCGTGCCGATGGTGCGCAACCTGTACGGCCCGACCGAGACGACGGTGTTCGTCACCGGCGGCCCGGTGACCGCCGACCCCGACCGGCCCTGGCCGCTCGGCGCGCCAGGACCCGGCGTCGAGGTCCACGTCGTGGACCCCGGCGGGCACCTGCTGCCGCGCGGCGTCGAGGGCGAGCTCGCCATCGGCGGTGACGGCGTCTGCGACGGCTACCTCGGCCGCGCCCGCCTCACCGCCGAGCGGTTCGTCCCCGACCCGTACGGCCGGCGGCCGGGCGGCCGTCTCTACCTCACCGGCGACCGCGCCCGGTGGGCACTGGACGGCCGGCTCGAATACCTCGGCAGGCGCGACCAGCAGGTCAAGATCCGTGGCCTGCGCGTCGAGCTCGGCGAGATCGAGCAGGTGCTCGGCACCCACCCGGCCGTCGCGGCGGCCTACGTCGTGGTGCGCGGCGAGGCTCCCGCGCAGACCCTGGTCGCCTATGTGCGGCCCGCGACGGACGAGCCGCCGCCGGCGAAGGACCTCGCCGCGCACGCCGCGACCAAGCTGCCCTCGGGTCTGGTGCCGCGCGCCTACGTCGTGCTCGACGAGATCCCGCTGACCACCTCGGGCAAGGTCGACCGCGCGCGGTTGCCGGAACCGCCGTACGACGCGGAACCATCGCACGACACGGAACCGCGGCACGACACCGGAGCGGTCCCCGGCGACGAGGGCGACGAGGGCGACGGGGGCGACGAGGCGGGCGGGGACCGGGCGCCGTGGGCGGAACTGGAGCGCACCATGAGCGGCATCTGGGCGGAGATCCTCGACGTGCCCCGGGTCGACCGGCACGACAACCTGTTCCTCCTGGGCGGGCACTCGCTCGCGGTGCTGCGGATCCGCCACCGGCTCAAGGCGTCGACCGGCATGGATCTTCCGGTCGCCGACTTCTTCGCCCACCCGACGGTCGCCGAGCTCGTCGGCCACCTCGCCGTGACCCCGCCCGTGGAAGAGGTCCCGGCGTGACCGGCGCGCCGGTCCGTGCGCCGCTGACCCCGGCGCAGCTCGGGCTCTGGTTCGGCGAGCAGTGGGAGCGCGCGGTCCTGGCGGACGGCGGGGCCGCGCTGTACCACATCAACGCCTCCCTGCGGGTACGCGGCGCGCTCGACGCCGACGTGCTGCACCGGGCGCTGACGGCCCTGCTCGACCGGCATCCGGTCCTGCGCGGCCACGTCGTCGCGGGCGAGCGGCCCTTGCTGGAGGACACCGGGCCGGTCGTGCTCGCGATGCCGGTGGTGGACTTCTCGCACTCGCCGCACACCGCGCCGGAGATGGCGCGGGCCAGGCTCGCCCACGAGGTGGACAGGCCGTTCGACCTGTCCCGCGGCCCGCTGCTGCGTACGGCCCTGCTGCGGTTGTCCGCCGACGACCACGTGCTGGTCCTGGTGGTGCACCACCTGGTGTGCGACGGCCTGTCCCTGCGGGTGCTGTATCGCGACCTCGGCCTGCTCTACCGCGCGCTCTCCGGCGGGACGGAGGCCGGGCTTCCCGCCGCCGCGTCCTGGTTCGGCCGGGACACGACCGTGCCACCCGGCAGGGAGGAGGCTCTGCGCTACTGGGAGGACATGCTGCGCGACGCTCCCGAGGTCATCGACCTGCCGGCCGACCGGCCACGGCCGGAGGGCGGCGGCAGCGCGGGCGGCGCGCTGCGCCGGACGATCCCGCCGAGGCTGTGGCGGCGGCTCGTCGCCGCCTGCGCGCGGTGGCGCGTCACGCCGTACATGGTGGTGCTCGCCGCGTACGCGGTCCTGCTGGCCAGGCTGACCGGGCAGCGCGACCTGGTGATCGGCTCGCCGTCGTCGGGGCGGACGTCGATGGACGACGTGGACACCGTCGGCATGTTCGTCACCACCGTCCCGTTGCGGCTGCGCGTCGGCGCCGGCGACACCGTCCGGGACCTGCTCGACCAGGTGCGGACCAGGGTGCTCGAGACGATGCGCCACGGCGGTGTCGGCTTCGAGGAGCTGGTGGACCGGCTGCGGGTTCCGCGCTCGACGGCGTACGCGCCGATCGTGCAGGTGCTGTGCGGCCTCGACCAGCTGGACGTGATCACCCCCGAGTTCGGCGCCGGTCTCGCCGCCGAGCGGATGTCGACGCCGTGCACGAACGCCAAGTTCGAGCTGGGCCTCGGGGTGGAGGTCACCGCCGGGGGAGTCGTCGCCGACTGGGAGTACCGGACGGACCTGTTCGACGAGAGTACGGTGGCCGCGCTGGCCGGAGCCCACCTGGCCCTGCTGGAGTCCTTCGTGGCCGGCGACGGCGGGGACGGCGGGGATGGCGGGCTGGTGCGCGATCTGGACGCGGGCGGGAACGGGAGCCTGCTGTTCGGGCCGGTCAGGGCCGAGGGGCCGGTCCTGCCGACCCGGGTGCCGGTGCCGGTGCAGATCTCCGAGCGGGCGGCGCTGTGCCCTGACGCCGTCGCGGCCAGGACCTGCCAGGGCGTCGAGGTGACCTACCGCGAGCTCGACCACCGGGCCAGGAACCTGGCCGCGCGGATCCGCGCGGCGGGCGCGGGGCCGGACGACACCGTGCTGCTCGCCCTGCCTCGCGGGGTGGGCTGGGCGGTCGCGGTGCTCGGCACCTGGTACGCGGGCGCCGCCGTCGTCCCGCTCGATCTGTCCCTGCCCGACCAGCGGCTGCGCGCGATGACGGAGGCGGCCGGCGTGCGCCTAGGGCTGGCCGAGTCCGCGGAGGCGGCCAAGGAGGTCGCGCAGCGGCTCGACCTCGACGCGGACCTCGCCTGGCTGGACCTGGACGGGATCGACGCGGCCGGAGTCGACGCGGACGCCGGAGGCGCGGACGGGATCGGCGCGGACACCGGGGGCGCGGACGGGATCGGCGCGGACACCGGGGGCGCGGGGGCGGGGGCGCCCGCCACCCTTCTCAACGCGCTGGCGTACGTGCTGTTCACCTCGGGATCGACCGGGCTTCCCAAGCCGGTGGCGGTCGGCCACGACGCACTCGCCTTCTACGCCGGCATCTTCGCCGAGCGGCTCGCGATCATCGCCGACGACGTGTTCCTGCAGTTCGCCGCGCTCACCTTCGACGTCTGCTTCGAGGAGACGGTGCCGGTGTGGTGCGTCGGGGGCGGGGTGCTGCTGCTGGAGGACAACAGGATCGCCCCGGTGGACCTGGAGCGGGTGCTCACCGACGGCGGCGGCACGCTGGCCGACTTCACCAGCTCCTACTGGGCCGAGTGGGCGCGCGACCTGGAACGCCGCCCGCGCCCGCTGCCCCCGGCGCTGCGCACGGTGGTGATCGGTGCGGAGGCGGGCTACGTGGCCGACCTCAAACGCTGGTCCGAGCGGACCGACGTGCCGGTGGTGAACGCCTACGGCCTCACCGAGACCCTGATCACCTCGCTCACCCACACCGGCTCGGTGAGCGACGGCAGGCTCGGTCCCGTGGTGCCCATCGGCCTGCCGATGCGCGGCATGCGCGCCTACGTGCTCGACGCGGAGATGTGGCCGGTCGCGCCGGGCCTGGCGGGGGAGCTGTACGTCGCGGGCCCGTGCCTGGCCCGGGGCTACCCCGGCCTGCCCGCCGCGACGGCGCGGCGGTTCGTGCCCGACCCGTTCGGCGGCGAGCCGGGCGCGCGGATGTACCGCACCGGCGACCGGGCCAGGGTCGACGCCGACGGCGTGCTGCGCTTCGTCGGCCGGGTCGACGGCCAGATCAAGGTGCGCGGCCACCGGGTCGAGCTGCGAGAGGTCGAGGTGGCGGTCGCCGCCCACCCCGACGTCGAGGAGGTGGTCGCGCGCGCGGTGCGCACCGAGGGCTCACACGAGGTGGTCGCCTACGTGGTCGCCCGGCCCGGCGGCACGCTCGACCCCGCCGGCCTGCGGCGTTTTCTCGTCGAGCGGATACCGGGCTACCAGGTGCCCGCCTACCTGGTCGAGCTGGCCGAGCTGCCGCGTACGGCGGGCGGCAAGCTCGTGCCGAGCGCGCTGCCGGAGCCCGTCCGGGAGCGGGGACCGGCCGCGGACGGGCCCGCGCCGGCGGACGACGGCCAGGCGGCGCTCCTGCGCATCTGGTGGGAGGTGCTCGGCCGCGAGGACATCTCGGCCGACGACAACTTCTTCGCCGTCGGCGGCAACTCGATCTCCAGCATCCGGGTGGTCTCCCTGGCCAGGGCGGCGGGGATGCCGTTCACCGCGCGGGACGTGTTCGCCCACCAGACGGTCCGCGAGCTGGCCGGGGCGCTCGGCGCGACCTGGACGCCGCGGGGGAGCGAGCCGCCGGTGGCCGCGGCCGAGCCGACCCCCAGGGGCTTCCGGCTGCCCGAGACCGCCCACCTCGGCATCGACGGCGCGAGCCGTCCCGCGCTGCTGGCCGGGCTGCTCGACGCCGAGCGGATCGAACCGGCCGGGCCGATGCAGCGCTGGGGGCTCAACCGGCTGCGGCACCGGCCCCGGCCCGGGATGTACCGGGTGTACGAGGCGTTCGACGTCAGTGGCACGGACATCGACGTGGACCTGCTGGTCCTGGCGTGGAACGCGCTCGTCGAGCACCATCCGGCCCTGCGCACCTCGCTGCGCACGCACGACGGCAGGGACCTGCAGGTGGTGCACCGCAACGCCGCGCTCCGTGTGCGCCGTGAGGACCTCGGCGGGCTCGGCACGGCCGAGGCGGTCCTGGCGGTCAACCGGCACCTGGGGGTCCTCAGGAGCACCCCGGCCGATCCGCTGCGCCGCTGCCAGGTCGAGCTGACCGTGTTCGACCGGGGTCCCGGAGCCGCCTACCTGGTGTGGGACTACTCCTACCTGAACCTCGACGGCTGGTCGTTCTCGGCGCTGCTGCGGGATCTGTTCGACCTGCACGACGGGTTCCGCGCCGGTGAGCCGGTCACCCTGGCCGCCCGGCCGGAACCCGGTGTGATCGCCCGCTGGTGGCGGGAGCGTGACGACGCCGCGGCCCGGTCGTACTGGACCGGCAGGCTCGCCGGGGCGCCGCGCGGGCTGGTCGCCGCCGGGCTCGGTCCGGGCTCCGCCGGTGGCGAGTTCCACGCCGACCAGCGCGTCTGGCTGCCCGCCGAGCGCACGGCCCCGCTGAACCGGCGGGCGGCCGAGGCGGGGCTGACGCTGCACACCCTGGTGCAGGGCGCGTACGCGATCGCGCTCGGCCACGCGCTCGGCACCGGCGATCTCGTCTTCGGCACCGTCGTCTCGGGCCGCGCCGACGCGGTCGGCGGCGCGGAGGACATCGTGGGCTGCCTCAACAACCGGCTGCCCAGCCGGGTCGTCGTGGACCACGCGGCCCGCTGCGGGGACTGGCTGCACGGCCTGCAGGACAACCACGCCGAGGCGGCCGGGTTCGAATACGTCTCGCCCCTGGACGTCCAGCGCTGGTGCGGTCTCGACGACGCCGACCGGCTCTACGACTCGGAGATCGTCGTCGAGAACTTCCCGTTCGACGGGCGGCTGCAGTCGCGGCTCGCGGGCTGGAATCCGATCGCCAACGGCGCCCCCGGCGACGAGACGCTGCGGCTGGTCGTCTGGCCGGACCCCGCCCTGCTGCTGAAGGTGAGCTACTACCGCGAGCAGGTGTCGGACGAGCGCGCCGTGGAGCTGCTGCACCACGTCAGGCGCGTGCTCGACGCCCTGGCCGACGGGCTGGACCGGCCGGTCGCCGACCTGCTGTCCGTGACACGCCCATCCCATTGAACAGGCAAGAGGAATCACCGCGAGGAGTGTCCATGACCGACCCCACCGACTACCGCGTCGTCCGCAACGACGAGGACCAGTACTCGATCTGGCCCGTCGGACGTGCCCTGCCCCCCGGATGGACCGAGGAGGGGACCGTCGGCGACCGCGAGACCTGCCTCGACCGGATCGAGCGGGTGTGGACCGACATGCGCCCGCGCTCGCTGCGCGAGCACCTTGCCGCCGGCTGAGTCGGCACCGACGGAGAAAGGGACACCCCCCATCATGGACAGCAAGGCCACGCCCACCGCGGACCGGCGAAGTCTCTGGCGTCACCGTGACTTCACCCTGTTGTGGGCGGCCCAGACGGTCAGCCAGATCGGCTCGCAGATCACCTTCTTCGCCATCCCGGTGATCGCGCTGACCGTGCTCAACGCGTCCACCACCCAGGTCGGCCTGCTCGTGGCCGCGGAAACCCTGCCGTTCCTGCTGGTCTCGCTGCCCGCGGGCGTGTGGGTCGACCGCTGGGACCGGCGCCGCATCCTGATCTTCACCGACGTCGGGCGGATGGTGGTCCTCGCGACCCTGCCGATCGCCTACCTGTTCGACATGCTGAGCATCGGGCTGATGCTGGTCGTCGGCCTGCTGGTCGGGGTGCAGACGGTGTTCTTCGACATCGCCGACCAGGCGTTCCTGCCCTCGGTGGTCGAGACCGAGGACATTCCCGCGGGCAACACCCGGCTGGAGGTGTCCAGGTCGATCGCGTACCTGGGGGGACCGAGCCTCGGCGGACTGCTCATCCAGGTGCTGATCGCGCCGCTCGTGCTGCTGTTCAACGTGGCCGGCTACCTGGTGTCGGCCGTGCTGGTCAGCATGATCACCAGCCGTCCCGCCACCACCGGGCCGGAACCCGCCGCCCCGCGGCGGAGGATGGCCACGGAGATCGGCGAGGGGTTGCGGTTCGTCTTCGGCAACCGCACGCTGCGGGCGATCGCCATGTGCACGGCACTGATGAACCTGATCGGGCTCGGTGGCGCGCTGACCGCGCTGCTGGTGGTGTTCGCGCTCAACGACCTCGACCTCACGCCCGGCACGCTCGGGCTCATCCTGACCCTGGGCAACGCGGGCGCCCTGCTCGGCGCGATGGTCAATGCGCGGGTGGTCAGGACCCTGGGGCTGGGGCCGACGCTGGTCGGCGCCGCGCTGCTGGCGGTCCTGCCGATCCTGCTCATCGCCTCGGCGGGACCGGGCGCCGGTTCGCTGCTCGTCTCCGTCGCGATCGGGCTGATGCTGGCGGGGATCTCGGTCTACAACATCAACCAGATCAGCCTGCGGCAGGCGATCACGCCGACGGAGCTGCAGGGCCGGATGAACGCGTCCATGCGGTTCGCGGTGTGGGGCACGCTCCCGCTGGGCGCCGCCATCGGCGGCGTGCTCGGCGACGTGTTCGGCGTCCGGCCGATGCTGTGGGTCCTCGGCTCGCTGGCGGCCCTGGTGTGCCTGCCGCTCCTGCTCACCCGCGAGATCAGGACACTGCGCACCGGGCCGGCGGGGAAAGGGTAGACGGACGCCCGCCCTGCCCGGTCACCACACTCCACTCTTCACCTACGGAAAGGACAGAGGGCGTGCGTCTTGTCTTCATGGGCTACCAAACGTGGGGTCACCGGGTCCTGGAGGCCCTGCTGACCGAGCACGAGGTCCCGCTCGTCATCACCCATCCAACGAGCGATCACGCTTACGAGACCATCTGGGACGACTCGGTGGCGGATCTCGCGGCGAAGCACGGCATCCCCGTACTGGAGCGCCGGTACGCCAACGACGAGGAGGTGGCGGAACGGCTGCGCGAGCTGGGCCCCGACCTCATGGTCTCCTCCGACTGGCGCACCTGGGTGGCGCCGCACATCTACGGCCTGGCCAAGCACGGCGCGATCAACATCCACGACGCGCTGTTGCCCCGCTACGGGGGCTTCGCACCGCTCAACTGGGCCCTCATCAACGGTGAGCGCGAGGTCGGCGTCACCGTCCACTTCATGAACGAGAAGTTCGACCTCGGCGACATCGTGCTGCAGCGCCGGGTCCCGGTCGAGGACGACGACACCGTCACCGACCTGTTCCACAAGACGATAAAGCTGTTCGCGCCGATGACCCTGGAGGCCGTCGAACTCATCGACTCGGGCCGGACGGACTGGGTCAAGCAGGATCCGGCCGACGCCACGTTCTTCCACAAACGCTCGGTCGAGGACAGCAGGATCCACTGGACGTGGTCGGCGAGGGACATCGTGAACCTGGTCCGGGCCCAGGCGGACCCCTACCCCAACACGTTCGCCTACTTCAACAGCGAGCGCATCGGGATCCTGGCCGCCTCGGTGTCGAGGCTCCGCCTGGGCGGCACGCCCGGCCGGGTGTTCCGCCCGGACGGTGAGGGGGTGGCGATCGTCTGCGGCCCCGGCGCGCGCGGTGGCACCGAGTACGGGGTGGTGGTGGAGCGGATCCGCACCGACGACGGCCGGGAGCACCGCGCCACCGACTTCTTCCGCGCCATGGGCGGCTACCTCACCAGTCACCCGTCGCCGTGATCGACGATCGGGGCGACCGGAGACCCGAGCCGGCAGCCGCGGATGCCGGGAGCCCTCGCGAGGCCGGGGTTTCCACGGGGCCGTGAGCTCCCAGGACGTCGGGGCCTTCGCTCGGTGTCCACGGTGAACGCCTCGAGGACGGCCTGACCGGTGCCCGGCCCCGCAGCGAACAGGCCGAGCACCGACCGGTCCGATCAGCGGCGCGCCGGTTCCGGGTCCACGCGGGCCGCCAACGCCGCTGTCGCCGTCGTCGCCGTTGTCGTCAGCGCCGCCATCCGCAGCCGGTCGGCCTCGTTGCGCGGTGTCTGCAGCAGGATCAGCGCACCCGGTTCCTCCACCGGGTGGAGGAGGGAGAAGACGAACGTCATCGGCCCCTCGACCACGACGTCGCGGGTGCTGAAGGTGGCGACCGACGGGCACTGCCACCAGTTGGTCAGATCGGGGCGGTCACGCTCCAGGAGCGCGTACACCTCCCCGGTGCGCACGTCGTCCAGGTAAGGGCCCGCCTGGCCCCGGAAGTGCTGGAACACGCTCATCGCCAGGGGCTCCCAGTCGCGAAGCAGTCCCATCGTGCGCGGATCGCCCGTCATGACCCACATGAGGTTGCGGCGTTCGGCGGGGATCCGCCCCGGGTCGCCCCACAGGGCGGCGTAGGCGGCGTTCCACGCCAGCAGGTCGAAGTGGCGGTCCAGCAGCAGCGCGGGGGACAGGGGCCAGCTGTCCAGGATCGGGCGCATCCGGGCGGCCAGCGTGGGATCGGCGGGCAGGTTCGGGGCGGCCAGGCCGGACAGCGCCAGCACGTGGCGGAGGCCGTCGTCGTCGAGTCTCAGGGTCCTGGCCACCGATTCGAGCACCTGCCGGGAGGCTGAGACCCTGCCCTGCTCCAGCCAGGTGTACCAGGCGATGCCGACTCCGGAGAGCGTGGCCACCTCCTCCCTGCGGAGCCCCGGTGTGCGGCGGCGGCCTCCCGGCCGCAGGCCGATGTCTCGGGGACTGAGCGTTTCCCGGTGGGCACGCAGGAACGTGCCGAGCTCGCGACGGGCGTCGGCGCTCACCCTATGACCTCCTGTATCAGCATAAATACCTTGCTGTCTTATTTTAGGGATTCCCGACACTATCGGTGTGAAATGTTCCATCTGACCGAGGTCGTGTCGTGATCGTTTTCCAGAGCCCCGCCGTGGCGAGGCGCCCCTCGTCGCCCGACCGGCCCCGTGCCGCCGGTGCCGCGGGGCTGAGCCGATGACCGGGCCGGCGACTGGGCCGACGACGCCGTCGTGGGGGGTGACACTGCCGCTGCCGGGCATCCCGCTGGCCGCGCACCGGCACATCGTGGAGCGCATGCCCGACCTCGGTTACTCGGACGTATGGACGGCCGAGGGCGGCGGCCACGACGCCTTCACCCCGCTGGCCCTGGCCGCCGCCTGGTCCTCACGGGTGCGCCTGGCCACCGGGATCGTCCCCGCCCAGACCCGGGGACCCGCCGTGCTCGCCCAGCACGCGGCGACGCTCGCCGAGGTCGCGCCGGGACGGGTGCTGCTCGGCGTGGGCTCCTCGGTGCCCGCGCACGTCAGCGACATCAACGGCATCCCGTTCACCGAGCCCTTCAAACGGACCCGCGACGTGGTCCGCTTCGTCAGGAGCGCGCTCCGCGGCGAGTACGTGACCGGGCCCTTCGACACCTTCGAGATCACCGGCTACCGGCTCCCCTGGGTGCCGGCCGAGCCGCCCAAGGTGATCGTGGGAGCGCTGCGGCCGGGGATGCTGCGGATGGGGTTCGAGGACGGCGACGGGGCCATCTCCAACCTGCTCTCCGCCGCGGACGTGCCGAAGATCGTCGAGACGGTCGGGCCCCAGCCGCCCGGTAAGGAACTCGTGGTGAAGGTGTTCGTGTGCCCGTCGGACGACCCCGAGTTCGTACGGCGGGCGACCCGGCCGTTCCTCGCCTGGATCCTGAACCGCGAGCCGTACCGGAGGTTCCAGGAATGGCTCGGCCGGGGCGGCCTGCTCGCCGAGACCCACGACCTGTGGGACCGGGGCGACCACGCGGGCGCCGCCGCCGCGCTTCCCGCGGAGGTCGTGGACGAACTGTTCGTCAACGGGACGCCGGAGGACTGCCGGGAACGGATCGCCCGGTTCCACCGGCCCGGGGTCACCTCGCTCCAGCTCTACGTGAGCCTGCCGCCCGAGGTGCGGGGAGATCCCCGGGAGGTGCTGCGGATCCTGCGGGAGCTGGGGCCCGCCTGACGTGGCCGTAAACGATCAGGCCGGTCGGCGAGGTCGTGGCGGGCGAGATTTTGCATAGTCATGCGTCGTGATGCATACTCTTGTTTCATGTCCAAGGTTCTCACCTCCTTGCCCACCGGCGAGCGCGTCGGCATCGCCTTCTCCGGCGGCCTCGACACCTCGGTCGCCGTCGCGTGGATGCGCGACAACGGTGCCGTCCCGTGCACCTACACCGCCGACATCGGCCAGTACGACGAGCCCGACATCGCCTCGGTGCCCGGCCGCGCGTTGACGTACGGTGCCGAGATCGCGCGCCTGGTCGACTGCCGCGCGGCGCTGGTCGAGGAGGGCCTGGCCGCGCTCACCTGCGGCGCGTTCCACATCCGCTCGGCCGGGCGCCCCTACTTCAACACCACGCCGCTCGGCCGTGCCGTCACCGGGACCCTGCTGGTCCGGGCGATGATCGACGACGACGTGCAGATCTGGGGCGACGGCTCGACGTTCAAGGGCAACGACATCGAGCGGTTCTACCGCTACGGTCTGCTCGCGAACCCCCACCTGCGCATCTACAAACCCTGGCTCGACGCGGACTTCGTGTCCGAGCTCGGTGGCCGCAAGGAGATGTCGGAGTGGCTGCTCGCCCACGACCTGCCCTACCGTGACAGCACCGAGAAGGCGTACTCGACCGACGCCAACATCTGGGGTGCCACCCACGAGGCCAAGACCCTGGAGCACCTCGACACCGGCATCGAGACCGTGGACCCGATCATGGGCGTGCGGTTCTGGGATCCCGCGGTCGAGATCGCCACCGAGGTCGTGACCATCGGCTTCGACCAGGGCCGCCCGGTAACGATCAACGGCAAGGAGTTCGCCACCCCGGTCGACCTGGTGATGGAGGCGAACACGATCGGCGGACGGCACGGCATGGGCATGTCCGACCAGATCGAGAACCGGGTGATCGAGGCCAAGAGCCGCGGCATCTACGAGGCGCCCGGGATGGCATTGCTGCACGCGGCGTACGAGCGGCTGGTCAACGCGATCCACAACGAGGACACCCTGGCGAGCTACCACAACGAGGGGCGGCGGCTCGGCCGGTTGATGTACGAGGGCCGCTGGCTCGACCCGCAGGCGCTGATGCTGCGAGAGTCGCTGCAGCGCTGGGTCGGCACGGCGATCACCGGCGAGGTGACGCTGCGGCTGCGGCGCGGCGAGGACTACTCGATCCTGGACACCTCCGGCCCGGCCTTCAGCTACCACCCGGACAAGCTGTCGATGGAGCGCACCGAGGACTCTGCGTTCGGTCCGGTGGACCGGATCGGCCAGCTCACCATGCGCAACCTCGACATCGCCGACTCGCGTGCCAAGCTCGAGCAGTACGCCAACCTCGGCATGGTCGGCACCACCCATCCCGCGCTCATCGGCGCCGCCCAGGCGGCCTCCACCGGGCTGATCGGCGCGATGCCGCAGGGCGGCGCGGAGGCCATCGCCTCACGCGGCACGGTCTCCGGCGACGACGAGATGCTCGACCGCGCCGCGATGGAGTTCGGCACCGACTGACCCGCCCGTCGAGAGGGAGCCCGGGTGCCCGCGACGGCGCGGCCGTTGTGCCGGCGGGCCCCGGCCTCCCTCAGGCGGGCCCGGAACCGGGCCGGGAGGACGCGCCCGCTCCCGGCATCTCGGAGGCACGCTCACCGGTCACCGCCACGCGTGCCGCGAAAGTGCGTGTCGACACGCGGATCGCGACGCCTGGGCAGGCCGGGGAGGCCGACGAGGTCGTCGCGGCGGTCGCGTTCCGGATCGTTCGGATTCAGCTGGCATTTTCGGTGGATCTTGGTGTTGTGGCCGTGCCGGTGGGCTCGCTGCTCGGCGATGGTGGTGCGGCGAGGTGGTCTTGGAGTTCGGCGTGGCGGAACTGGTAGACGGGGCCGACGGTGCGGAGCAGGCCGAGGCGGTGGGCGTCGTCGAGGAACGCCATCAGCTTGCGGGGCAGGTGCCCCTTTTTGGCCAATCGCCGGGCGGCGATCGTGTAGGCCAGCCAAGCATGGTGATTTCCAAGCGTGAGCCCGAAGGTGAGCCCGAGCGTGATCCCGAACGTGATCCCACCCATGGGCCCGGACATGAGCCCGGCCAGGAGCCCGAGCCCGAGCCCGACTCCGAGCCCGAGCGTTATGACTCGTAGCAGTGTCAGGGTTCTGTCGGCTTTCCAGCTCGTCAGCGGTGTGGTCGCGATCGTGGAGGAGGCGGGCTGTTCCGCCCACTTGATCACCCCGTCCGCGGATCCGACCGCGAGTCCGACCGCGAGTCCGACCAGGAGCCCGAACGCGAGCCCGAACACGAGCCCGTTCATGAGCCCGTCCATGAGCCCGTCCATGAATCCGAACGCGAGCCCGAACGCGAACCCAACCGCGAGCCATTTCGCGAGCGCGTTTCGCACGTTTTTGATGAGGTCGGTTGTTCTTCCTGACAGATGCAGATCGGCATAACCGGGGGTCTCGGTGAACCATGTACCGCGTCCGACCGCGAACCCGATCGCGAGCACGCCCACGAGCCCGAACTCGAGCCCGAACGCGAGGCTGCCCACCAGCACGCCCGTGAGCCCGAACGCGAGGCCGCCCCTGCGCCTGATCACGAGCCCGGCCATGAGCCCGAACGCGAGCCCGAACCCGCCCGGAAGCCCGAGTGCGGCCATGAGCCCGCCGGTAAGACCGACCACGAGCACGGCCCGCCGGACGGTGCGGCGTCGTCCGGCGGGAGGGATGGTGTGCTGGGCGAGTTGCCACCAGGCCAGGTCGTAGGTGTTGTGGTGGTGCAGGAGGCGGGCGAGGTAGGTGAGGTGGTCGCGGGTGTGGTCGGGGTTCCAGGCGGTGCGGGGCCGGAAGTGTTCGGCGGGGTCGCTGCTGGGGGGTCGGCTGTCGATGGCGGCGGGGATGAGGTGGTCGAACAGATGGGCCCGCAGTGTCGTCTCCTGCCGGGCCGGGGGGCCGGTCAGGGGGATGGGGTCGGTGGCGGGTGTGATGTGGACGGTGCGGATCAGCCACAGTCCCAGCGCGGTTTCGGCCAGCCGGCTCAGGCCCGGGTGGGTGGCGTTGTGCAGCGCGGCCCAGATCGGGGTCCAGTCGTGGCGGGGGGCCGGCGGCAGGCAGGCGCGCAGGTAGGTTTCGGCGTCGGCCGCGGTGATCGGGGCCGGGGCGATGACGGCGGCGGCGTTGAGCACGTCGCCGGCCTGCTTGACCGCCCGGTCGTATTCGGTGGTGCGGCTGGTGAGGATGAAGGAGTCGCCCTCGGCCAGCCACCGGTTCAACGCGCGGATCACCTGAGTGCGGGCGTGGTCGGGGATCTCGTCCAGGCCGTCCAGGATGGGCAGGATGTGGCCGTGATCGAGCAGGGCCTGAGCGGCGGCTGTCCCGAACCGCGGGGCGGTCAGCGCCGGGTAGTCAAGGGGCAGGCGGGCGGCGAGCCAGTCGTGCAGCCGCGGGTGGGTGGTGGTGTCCCAGCCGTTGACGGGTACCAGCACCGGCACCGGATCGGCCGCGTCGTGGCCGGGGGCCACCAGGTGCTGCAGCAGCTGAATGGCCAGGGTGGTCTTACCGGTGCCGGGGCTGCCGGTGATGACCAGCCGTCGGCGCCGCAACCTGCGAAAGGCATCGGCGAGTTCGGGGATCCGGTCGCTGGAGCCGGTGAACGTCCACAGGTGCTCGCCGACCAGGCGTGGGTGGTCCATCGTCGCGGCGTCGTCGACCAGGTGCCAGGTGATCGGGATCGGTTCGGGATCGTCCAGGGCGCGGATGGTCGCCTCGGTGCGCCACTGCCGGGCCACCAGGCCGGTCAGCGCCTTCTTGGCCGCGACGATGGTTTCCTCGGGATTCACCGGCGTCGAGGCCGAACGGGTACCGCGGTCGGCGAGCATTCCGTAGAGCGTCAGGGCCAGGCTGCCCAGGCCGATGAACGCGCCGATCACGCTCGCCGACTGATCGGCCTCCTCCAGCTTGTCCCGGGTGAGCAGGTAAAGGCCCAGTCCGCTCACCGTGGCGGCGAACACGGTCATGCCGATCCATTTCAAAAAGCGTCCCGACATGACCTCATCGTGACGTAACGAATGAATCGCGAAAGATGATCGGGTACAAGGTTAATCCGAACGTTGCAGGGCCTGGTGTGACCCAAGTCCGGAAGGCGCAGGGTGCTCCCGGACAGGACGAGCAGCACCGCCCCTGAAACCGACGAAGTTCGAGTGGAACGGGGTACTGGTCGTCAGGGGTGGCGGTGGACTCGCGGGTGCGTACGCGACCGACGGTCCGGCGCACCTCCCGTGCGAGGGTGCCCGGGAGGTTCCCCGGGCGCACGGTCCCTTCGGCAGCCTTCAGCTGAGTTGTTCGGCCAGTCCGACGATGATGCCCTCGGGGCCGCGGACGTAGCAGAGCCGGTAGCTGTCCTCGTATCGCGCCAGCTCGCCGACGAGTTCGGCGCCGTGGGTGCGCAGGCGGGCAACGACGTCCTCGATGTCGTCGACGGCGAACATGATGCGACGAATGCCCAGCGTGTTCGCGGGTGCGTCCTTCGGCTCGGCACTGATCGCCTTCGGCGTGTGGAACATCGCCAGCTCGATTCGGCCGTGGCCGTCCGGGGTCCGCAGCATCGCGACGTCCTGTCGGACGTCGTCGATCCCGATGACACGCTCCACCCAACGTCCCTCGATCGGCGCCTTGCCTTCCAGCTCCATGCCGAGTTCGACGAAGAACGAAATAACAGCGTCAAGGTCGTCGACAACGATGAGGACGTTGTCCATCCGCTGGATCGTCATGCTGGGTCTCCTTGGTGTGGCACGGCCACGGTGGCCGCATCCGCCCCTGAGACGGAGCCGCCAGGCCGGTCTCGACATCCTCTGCGACATCTTCTTCGAGAACC
Organism: Streptosporangium sp. NBC_01469; assembly: GCF_036227305.1. Taxonomy (NCBI): domain Bacteria; kingdom Bacillati; phylum Actinomycetota; class Actinomycetes; order Streptosporangiales; family Streptosporangiaceae; genus Streptosporangium; species Streptosporangium sp. NBC_01469. The sequence continues at coordinate 6,502,259 of NZ_CP109465.1, forward strand.
TCTCGGCGTTGCAGTGCCCGTCACGCGCCAGTCGTACCGCTTTGGGCGAAACACCACTGCCGGCTGCGGGCCGCGATAGCCGCGCTGCACGACGGCGGCGAACCACCGCGCGGCCCCGCCAGGACCATCGGCGAGCCGGAGCGGCACCACGGGAAAACCTTGGGTCAGCAGCGGAAGGTGCAGCGGACGGATTCGGGAGAGGTGGAGTTGCGGGCGACGATCTGTTGCAGGGATTTCGTCTTCTTGATGAGGTCCAGGCCGACACCGGTGAAGGTGGCCTCGTTGAAGACGTTGCGGGCGAGGAGGGGGTTGGTCAGGGCCTGGGTGAAGGCGTCGTAGGCGACCATGGTCGTCATCAGCCTGCCCATCATCTCGTCGCGGGAGTAGTCCTCGGCGAAGATGCCCACGTACCATTCGAGTTTGTCGATGTCGTCGTCGTAGAGCTTCTCCAGACGTCCCCGCAGGTCGGTGTCCTTCGTGAGCTGGCCGAAGTCCTTGAGCCGTCCGAGGCCGAAATTCTCGCGGTAGTCGTTGTAAGAGGCGAGTTGCGCCTTGCGCGCCAGGGCGATGGTCCGTTCCTGCACCGAGGGGCGGTCGGGGTGGGCGGGATCGCGGTCGACCAGGAAGTGGGGCGTGTTCATGAGGCCGATCCGCCCGGCGCGTTCCCTGGAGCACTGAGAGATCAGGGATTCGATCCCGCGGGACAAGACGAGCGGGTTGTTGTTGCGGAAGCCGGTCGATTCCAGCCGGTCCGGACCGGAACCGATCGTGCTGGGAACGAGCGAATGCCACCGGTACAGCAGGTTGAACTCTATCGAGACCCAGTTGGAACGGTTCCAGCGTTTCCCGTCCGCGATGAACGGGACGGCCTCCAGCGGGAAGTCGTACGGGCTGATGTGCCTGACGTACTCCTCGACCACCAGCTTGAGCAGCAGGACGATCATGATGTTGCGGGTGGTCTCGAACAGGTGGGGGTCGGCTCCCTCCGGCCGGTCGGCCCATTCCGGATGCGCCTTCTTGAGCAGGCCCGCGATCCGGTTGTGTTCGCGCAGGAAGACGACGTTCATGATGGTGTTGCCGATGGTGGAGTTGCCGTGCTCCAGCCCGACGGCGAAGAACAGGTCCTTCTGCTTCTCGGGGGCGTCCTCAAGGAGCACCTTGATGATGAACTCAGGGTCGTGGAGTCCTTCGAACTCCGGTTTGAACACCGGCGGCTTCCCCGGGGATCGCGGCTTGAAGAGGAATTCGGGGTATTCCTCGCCGTCGATCAGCTGGCTTTTCAGCCGTCCGTCCTGATGCGCGCGCAGCAGGTGCGTCTTCTCTTCGGTGAGCCCGTAGATCTGGCAGAGGTCGATCTCCTGGGTGGAGGTGTTCTTGCGGAAGTCCTCCCTGCTGGTCCGCAGGAAACTGTCGGTGAACCACTGCGCGAAGAACATGAACATCACGCTGGTGTCCGTGGACTCGATCTCCACGTCCTCTCCCCGCTCGTCCTTGCGGCGCCGGAACAGGTCGTTGACGCTCTCCTCACTCGGTAGTTCTTCCGGTGACGGCAGGATCGGGGGCAGGTGGCGTCCGCTGAACGTCCGGTCGGTCAGGCTCTTCCAGCTGGTGTAGTCGTCGGCCATCGACAGCGCGCGCGGCCTCGGCGAGGTCGAGCCGGCCAGGACTTCGATCACCACGGTGCTGACCGCCCTGCGGACCAGCGGGATCCGTCCCACGGCGTTCAGGAACCGGGGCAGCTCCCGGGCAATCGACTGCGGCACAGTGAAGAACATCGTGATCTCCCACCCTGGTTGGAGCGCTGGCGCATCCTCGAAACTCAATTACACAGTGTAGCCATACGGTCACAATACGGGAGAACGGGAAGCGCGGGGTGGCGGGTCGGCGGGGTGGCGGAGAACCGCCGCACGGCGCCGGCCTCGTGGCCGACTCCCTCGCCGGGCAGGATCGGCGAGTGCGGTGGCCCGGTGGTTCGCCGGGATTGATGGAGTCGGGTTCGCGGCGGATCGGCCGCTCGCCGTGGGCGTCGTGGACCATGTCGCGGAGGACTTGACCGGGGCCGGTTTCGCAAGTCCTAGGCCAATGGTCCGATGCGGCGGGCGCGGGATGGGACATAGCGTCGGTGTCTCGTCCAGAGAGAGGCATGCCAATGACGTTTCTGGTGACCGGAGCGACGGGCCGGGTCGGCCGGCACGTGGTCGACCACCTGCTCCGTACGGGGCGGAGAGTGCGCGCGCTGACCAGGGATCCGGCCGGGGCCGACCTGCCGGAGTCCGTGGAGGTGGTGCGGGGCGATCTCACCGATCCCGGAACGCTGGGGCCGGCCTTCGACGGTGTCGAGGGCGTGCATCTGCTGACCGTGGGTGGCGACGACTACGCCACGCTGCGGACCGGACCGGAGCTGGCCAGGCTGGCGGAGAAGGCGGGAGTGCGGCGGGTCGCGCTGTTGTGGAACGGCGAGGTGGGCCCGGTGGAGGAGGCCTTCGCGGCGAGCGGCCTTGAGTGGACCAGGCTGCAGCCGGTCGACTTCATGAGTAACGCGCTGGCCTGGGCGCCGGACATCAGGGCGGAGGGCGAGGTGCGTGAGCCGTTCGCCGACGTTCCCGGCGGGGTGGTGGACGAGGCCGACGTCGGCGCCGTGTCGGCGGCGGTGCTCGTGCGCGGCGGCCACGCGGGGAGGACATACGTGCTCACGGGGCCTCGGGTGCTCAGCCGGCGCCAGCGCCTGGCCGCGATCGCGGAGGCGACGGGCCGTCCGCTTCGCCTCGTCGAGCTCACCGAGGAGCAGGCGCGCCGGCGCTGGCGGCAGGCGGGGCACGCCGAGGAGCTCGTCGAGCTGCTCGCCTCCTGGCAGGGCAACCCGCCACCCGAGTCGATCTCCATCTCGCCCACGGTGCGTGAGATCACCGGTCGCGAGCCGCGTTCGTTCGAGGAGTGGGCCGTTGAGCACGCCGCCCACTTCGGCGCGGAGGCCTAGCGGGGCGAGCGGAGGCCCAGGCCGCTGACGAAGCCGGGCGGGTAGCCGGTCGCCACGCCGTGCTGCTCCCGTCCGGTGATCACCCCTGTCGCCGGTGGCCGGGCTTTTCCCGGCCCAGGGATCCAAGAGAGGCGCAGGAACCATAGCAAGACAGTTGATACATCGGCAAAGCGGGACGAACTATGGCGAACAGGCGTCAAGAACGCGTATGGATCCGCATGATTTCCTAGGCGCCCGGCGGCCGGACCGGTAGGGAATATGGCGTGTCTCGTCTTCCTCTCCCGCGCCCCCTCCCGACCGCGCCCCGCGGCCCGGGACGACTCGTCGTCTCCTCGCCGGACGGCGACCGGTGGGCTTCGGCGCGTCATGGCGTCCCCTCGCCGCGAACCCCCCGCTCGTCCGCCTCGATCCTGCGGTTGTAGGGCGTGACCGGCGGCGAAGCCCGGACACCGGCACCTGACGGGTACCCGGTGGTGCGACAGCGCGCCGTCAACGCCTATCGGGAACCAGGTGACGATGTACAGCGCAGGGAGAGACAGTGGCAGGTACACCGGCGTCGACGCAGGTGAGCGCGGGGCTGCGGGGATGGCTGTTGAAGGGGCTGCAGCGCTCCGACCCCAGGACCGGTGTCCCGGATCACGAGGAGCCGCCCGAGCACCGGCATTCCTGGTGGCAGGTGATGTGCCTGACCGGCGTGGACTACTTCTCCACCCTGGGCTACCAGCCGGGCATCGCCGCGCTGGCCGCCGGGGCGCTCAGCCCGGTCGCCACCGTGCTGCTGGTGGCGCTGACCCTGTTCGGCGCGCTGCCGACCTACCGGGCGGTGGCCGAGCAGAGCCCCAACGGGCTGGGCTCGCTGTCGATGCTGGAACGCCTGCTGCCCGGCTGGCGGGGCAAGCTGCTGGTGTTGTTCCTGCTCGGGTTCGTCGCCACCGCGTTCATCATCACGATCACCCTGTCGGCGGCCGACGCCACCGCCCACATCCTGCACAACCCGTTCGTGCCCGGTTTCCTCTCCGGCTGGCAGGTGCCGGTCACGCTGGCGCTGATAGCCGCACTCGGCGGGGTGTTCCTGGTCGGGTTCAGCGAGGCCATCTCGATCGCCGTCATCCTGGTGGTCGTCTACCTCACCTTGAACGTGGTCGTCCTGGCGACGGCCCTGCAGCGGATACTCGCCGATCCCGTGCTGGTCACCGACTGGCAGGCGGCGTTGACCAGCCGGCAGTCCAGCCCGATCGCGATGATCGCCGTCTCGCTGTACGTCATGCCCAAACTCGCCCTCGGCCTGTCCGGCTTCGAGACCGGTGTGGCCGTGATGCCCCTGGTCAAGGGAGACCTCGCCCAGCGGATCAGCGGCGCGAGAAAACTGCTGACCACCGCGGCGATCATCATGAGCGTCTTCCTGATCGCCTCCAGCTTCGCCACCACCGTGCTCATCCCGGCCGCTGAGTTCGCCGAGGGCGGCTCGGCCAACGGGCGTGCACTGGCCTATCTGGCCCACACCTACCTGGGAGGCGGGTTCGGCACCGTCTACGACCTGTCCACGATCGCGATCCTGTGGTTCGCCGGAGCCTCGGCGCTGGCCGGGCTGCTCAACATCGTGCCGCGCTACCTGCCCCGCTACGGCATGGCCCCCGACTGGTCGCGCGCCGCCCGGCCGATGGTGCTGGTCTTCACCGCCATCTCCTTTCTCATCACCCTGTTCTTCGGCGCCGACGTGGAGTCCCAGGGCGGTGCCTACGCCACCGGCGTGCTCGCGCTGATCCTCTCGGCCGCCGTCGCGGTCACTCTGGCCGCCTGGAACGCCGGCCGCGTCCGGGCCGCGATCCCGTTCGGGATCATCACACTGATCTTCGGCTACGCCACCGTCGCCAACATCATCGAACGCCCCGACGGCCTGGTGATCGCCCTGCTGTTCGTGCTGGCCATCGTGATCACCTCGCTGATCTCCCGGGCCACCCGCTCCACCGAGCTGCGCGTCACCAAGGTCACCCTGGACGACCTGGCACGCCGCTACATCAGCGAGTCCGGAGAGATCCGGCTGATCGCCAACGAGCCGCACGAGCGCGACTGCAAGGAGTACGTCGACAAGGCCCGCGAGGCCTGGGAGCTGCACCGGCTGCGCACCGGCGAGGGGCTGCTGTTTTTGGAGGTGAGCGTCCCGGACGCCTCGGAGTTCGCCGGGGAGTTGCGCGTCGTCGGTGAGGAACGCCACGGCTTCCGTATCCTGCGGATGGAGAGCCCCACGATCGCCAACGCCATCGCCGCCCTGCTGCTCTACCTGCGTGACCAGACCGGCAAGACCCCGCACGTCTACTTCCACTGGGCCGCGGAGGGCAACCCCATCGGCGCGCTGCTGCGCTATCTCGTCTTCGGCGGCGGCGACATCCCACCCCTCACCCGAGAGGTGCTGCGCCAGGCCGAGGCCGACACCGCCCGCCGCCCCCTGGTCCACGTCGGCTGACATCGGTACTTCGCCGGGGCGGTCGGCGAACCTCGCCCGGCGACCGCTTCGCGGAGCGTCTTCAGGCGACCGAGACGATGATCTGATCTGGCGCAAGCCGCTCGGTGAGCACTGACGGCGACGTCGCGGCGGCCTGGCCGCCCTCTCCTGTCGCAGCCCGTGCGCCTGCGGCTCAGCGGCGGAGCAGGTCGTCCAGCTCCGCGGTGAACAGCAGGGAGGGGTCGAAGCCCATTCCCGTGAAGTGGCCGGCGAGTTCCAGGGACAGCGCGCCGTGCAGCCGGGCCCAGAAGGAGAGGGCCCGGTGCAGTGCCGCGGGCGGGGCGGGGTGATCGCCCGCCCACCGGCGGTGGTGCCGGAGATGCTCGCCGAACGCCGTCGCCGCGTCCGTGTCCGGTGACCCGGCCACGCAGGCGTCGAGCAGCGTCGCCATGATCTCCGACGCGATCGCGGTCACGTCGTCGGGAGCGTGATAGCCGGGCACCGGCGTGCCGTAGATGAGGAAGTAGCGCTGGGGGTCCTCGATCGCCCACCGGCGCAGCGCGTGCGCGAGTCCGGCGAGGTCGGCGCCCGCCTCGGCGGCGGAGCGGAACGTCTTGGCCAGGCCGCGGTACGCGTCCCCGATGAGCTCGGTGATCAACTCGTCGCGGCTGCCGAAGTAGCGGTAGAGCGCCGGGCCGCTCATTCCCATCTGCTTGGCGATCGCGTTGAGGGAGAGCGCGGAGGCGCCCGCGGTGGCGATCTGCTCCCACGCCCGTTCCTTGACCTCCTCGCGCACCTGCGCCCGGTACCGCTCGCGGGGAGTCCCGGAGGTCTCCGTCATGATGCGCCGCCTCCCCGTTGTCACGCCGACTCAACGGTTACAGCGTATCAGTATCACTACTGGCTATAACAAACTTCGTGCCGGTGGTCCCACCTCCACACCGCGACGACTTCACGTCCGAATAGCGGGGCTTCATCGGATCAGCCCGCGGGCCGGGTGCCGTCGTCGTCGAGGAGGACGGGCATGCCGCTCGCGGCGGACAGGTTGGCCGAGATCCCGACCATCACGCCGGCGACGCCCGCGCGGTGCCCCGCCTGACGGCCCAGGGGATCCTCGCCGGCGCCGCGGAAGATGTCGTTCAGCATCAGGGCGTCGCCGCCGCCGTGGCCGCCCGCGCCGGAGGAGACGGCGATCTCCTCCGGTTCGCTCCAGTGCCGCCGCAGGACGAGCCGCTCGGAGGCGCCGGCGGCGTGGGCCTTGTCGGCGGCGGTCGGGTCGACCGCGGCTCGCGGCGGAGTCCAGGCGCGTTCGACGACCTCCAGCTCCAGCCGTCCTCCGGTGCCGTTGAAGGCCACCCGGTAGCCCTCGAAGGGGCCGTGGGCGTTGAGGGAGTAGGTGAGCGTCGCCCCACGGGAGTAGCCGACGAGGACGGCCATGTTGTCCTCGATGGTCACGCCCTCACCGAACACGTCCTGGTCGCGGATGTAGCCGTCCTCGTGCTCGGCGTCCAGGTAGAGGCGCTGGAGCCGGGGGTCGGCGGAGATGTCGAGGAGGTAGGGGTCGGTGCCGAGTCCCGGCGCCCCGTGACCGCGTTCCGGCCGGTCGCGCAGGCCGCGGGCGCGGGCGTTGCCGGCTCCGTAGAACCGCAGCGCCGACCGGGCGTAGACGGAGCGGGCGGTGTCGGCGAGCCACCAGTTGACCAGGTCGAAGTGGTGGGTGGACTTGTGCACCAGCAGGCCGCCGGAGTTGGCCTTGTCGCGGTGCCAGCGGCGGAAGTAGTCGGCTCCGTGGATGGTGTCCAGCACCCACTCGAAGTGCACGGAGGTGACGTCGCCGATCGCCCCGTCGGCGATCAGCCGGCGGACGGCGCTGTTGCGCGGCGAGTAGCGGTAGTTGAAGGTGACGACGAGCCGGCCGGTGCTCCGCCCGGCGGCCTCGACGATGGCCGCGCAGTCCTCGGCGGTGGTGCACAGCGGCTTCTCCACGATGACGTCCTTGCCCGCCTCCAGCGCGGCGACGACGTAGCGGGCGTGGGTGGCGTCGACGGTGGCGACCACGACGGCGTCCGCGAGCTGGAGCATCTTGCCGAACTCGTGCGGCGCGAAGCACGGGACGTCGCGTCCGATCCGGTCGAGGTAGTAGCCGAGCCGGGTCCGGTTGACGTCGCAGAGGGCGGCGATCTCGCCGGTGTCGCCCCACTCGCCGAGCAGCGCGTCGACGTACAGCTGTGCCCGGTGGCCGAGCCCGACGAAGGCGTATCGCATCAGCAGCTCCATGAAGGGGAAGGCGGAAGGCGGAGACAGGGGTGCCGTACGGCTCGGCGCGAGCCGTACGGCACGTCGGCGGATCCCGGTTACTTGGTGATGGCGGTGTTGGCCTCGTTGAGGAAGGCCTTCGCCGCGTCGTCCGCGGAGGTCTTGGCGAACAGCACCGAGTCGGTGGCGCGCTTGAGGATGTCCTCCATCTCCATGGCGCCCTTCGGCGGGATCGAGATCGGGCTCAGCTCGCTCCTGATCGAGTCGATGAAGGCCAGCACCTTCTGGTCGGCCGGGGTCAGCTTGTCCTTGATGGCGGTGACGACCTTGGGGTTGGTCGGCAGGCCGCGGTCGCTGAGCAGGATGGCACCGGCCTCGGCGTCGTTGACGAGGAAGTCGACGAACTTCTGGGCGGCGTCGGCCTTCTCGGTCTTCGACGAGATCGTGTAGTACATCGCCGGCTGCAGGAACATGCCGGCCGTGGTCGCGCCCTCGGCCTTCGGCATCCGCAGCAGGTCGAGCTCCTGGCCGGAGCCCTTGCTCAGCGCGGTGAGCTGGTTGCTCCACCAGCTGCCGAACGCGCTGGCGTTCGTGGCGAGCAGGGCCTGGTCGACCTTGGTGCCGGTCTCCAGCATCTGGGCGGCGCCCGGACCCGCCTTGGTGGAGATGATCTTCTGCAGGAGGACCCACCAGTCCTTGATGGTCTGCTCCGACAGGCCGATCTTCCCGTCCTTGTAGAACTGCTCCCCGCGCTGGGCGGCGAACAGCTGCAGGAAGGCGGGGTTCTCGTTGTACTCGGTGCCCCAGACCTTGCCGTCGCCCTGCTCGGTCACCTTCTGGGAGATCGAGATGTACTCGTCCCAGGTCCATGACTTGTCGTCCGGGACCTTCTGGCCCGCCTTCTCCACCGTCGCCCTGTTGACGATCATCGGGAAGGTGTTGACGCCGGTGGGGATGGCGTACTGCTTGCCGTCGACCTGGCCGGCCTTGAGCACCTCCTGGTCGAGGTCGGCGGTGTTGACCTTGCCGGTGAGGTCGGCGAGGGTGGCGCGACCGGCGTACTCGGCGAGACCGCGGATCTCGATGGACATGACGTCCGGGGCGTCGCCGGCCGCGGTCTTGGTGGCCAGCTTCTCGTAGTAGCTGTCCCAGTCGGAGAAGTCGCCTTCGACGTCGATCGTCGGGTTCTTCTTCTCGAACGCGGCGATGGCCGACTCCGTCAGCTTCTGCCGGGCGTCGCTGCCCCAGTACGAGAAGACGACCTTCGTCTTCCCGCCGGATTCACCGCTGTCGTCGCTGCCACACGCGGTGGCCGACACGGCGAGCAGTGTGATGGCGGTGGCCGCCAGGATGCGCTTCATCGGGATACCTCCGGGGGACGGGGGATGGGAGGGGCTATTTGAGGCCGGTGGTCGCCATGCCGCGGATGAGGTACTTCTGGCCCGCGAGGAAGAAGCCGAAGATCGGGCCGAGGGAGATGATCGACATCGCGAACAGCGGACCCCAGGAGGACTCGCCGCTGGAGTCCATGAACTGCCGGAGTGCGACGGGAACGGTGAGGTTGTCGGAGTTGGTCAGGTAGAGGTTCTGGGTGAAGAAGTCGTTCCACGTCCAGATGAAGGTGAAGATCGCGGTGGTCGCCAGCGCCGGGACGCACAACGGCAGGATCACCTGGACGAACGTGCGCCAGTAGCCCGCGCCGTCGATCGCCGCCGCCTCGTCCAGCTCTCGGGGAAGGGTGCGGATGAACTGCACCATCAGGAAGATGAAGAACGCGTCGGTCGCGAGGAACTTCGGCGCGACGATCGGCCAGATCGTGTTGATCCAGTCGATCTTGGCGAACACGATGTACTGCGGGACGACCGTGACGTGGTGCGGCAGCATGATCGAGCCGAGCATGATCGCGAACCACATCTTCTTCAGCGGGAACTCCAGCCGGGCGAAGGCGTAGGCCGCGAGCGAGCAGGCGACCAGGTTGCCGACCACCGCCAGGGAGGTGACGACCGCCGAGTTCCACAGGTAGTAACCGAAGGAGTGCTTGAGCGCGCCCCAGCCCTCGGTGTAGTTCTCGGCCGTCACCGCGGTCGGCATCAGCCCCGGCTCCCGGAAGATCAGCTCCTCGGGCTTGAGCGAGCTGGAGATCATCCAGAGCAGCGGGTAGAGCATGAACAGCCCGGCGGCGATGAGCAGCAGGTGCCTGACCAGGCGTGGGGCGGGCCGGAACAGGGCCGGCACGCGCTTACTTGTCGTCGCCATAGAAAACCCAGAATCGAGACATGAGGAAGTTGACGGCGGTCAGCGCGGCGATGATGAGCAGCAGCACCCAGGCCATCCCGGCCGCGTAACCCATCTCGTAGTTCTTGAAGCCCTTGATGTAGAGGTAGAGCGTGTAGAACAGGGTCGAGTCGACCGGTCCGCCGTTGCCGCCGCTGACGATGAACGACTGGGTGAAGGACTGGAACGACTTGATCACCTCCAGCACCAGGTTGAAGAAGATGATCGGGGTGAGCAGCGGCAGGGTGATCGAGCGGAACTTCCGCCACCTGCCGGCGCCGTCGACCGCCGCCGCCTCGTACAGGCTCTGCGGGATCTGGCGGAGCCCGGCCAGGAAGATGACCATCGGGGCGCCGAACGTCCAGACGTGCAGGATGATCAGCGTCCACAACGCGGTGTCGGGGCTGGTCACCCAGCCCTGGCCCTCGTAGCCGAACAGGCCCAGGAACGAGTTGACGATGCCGTCGGTCCCGAAGATCTTCCGCCAGAGGATCGAGATCGCCACACTGCCCCCGAGCAGCGACGGCAGATAGAAGATCGAGCGGTAGAACGGCAGGCCGCGCAGGCCCCTGTCCAGCACGAGCGCCAGCGCCAGGGCGAAGGCCAGCTGCAGCGGGACGGACACCACCACGTAGGTGGTCGTCACCTGCAGCGAGGCCGTGAACCGGTCGTCCTGGACGAACATCTTCTCGTAGTTGTCGAAGCCGACCCAGTGGGCGTCGCTCAGCAGGCTGTAGTCGGTGAAGGACAGGTAGAGCGAGGCGATCATCGGGCCGAGCGTGATCGCGAACAGGCCGATGAACCAAGGGGCCAGGAACAGGTAGGCCGCCAGCGCCTGCGATCGGCCTCGGGAGCTCTTGAGACGCCCTGGGTGGGGGGCGCCCGCCTTTTCCGGGGGCGCGACCGGCACCTCGGCCGTCCCCGCCGGTGCGGGACTCAGCGTCATCACTGGCCCTTCGGGGAGTTGGTGAATGGGATGCGCTTTTCCTATAGCTTTACGAACTAAGACGTCAACCCTTTGCAGTGAGCTGGCTCACGAATCGTAACGTTGCTTTTGGCGTTATCCCAGTTCAGAAGGGATATGCCTCACTGGAGGCCGAGTGGAAAAATCTCGCTCGAATACGAGTTAGTACAACCGATTGCAGTTGCGGGCCCAGGTTCGCCCCCCGCTGTGAAAGGCGGGAAACGCCTGGTGAACGCCCTGCGGACGACTCCCGCCGAAGCCGTTCCGTCCCCGGGACGGCCGCCCGTGCGGTTGTGGCGCGGGCCCGGTGGGACGGGCCGAAACGGGGGGCGGGACGGCGGCACGACCGACGGCACCGGGGCGTCGGCGGCGAGGAGGAGGTCGGCCTTGGAGGTCGCCCGGCCGGCCACATGACGGACGGTGACGCCGCCACCTGGCGGATGGGGAGCCGCCGGGCGGACGGTGACGCCACCACCGGTGCCGGCCGGACACGGCACCCGGTCACGGGCCGTCGGACGGCTCGGCCCTCGTCGGCGGCGGAGCCGGGCACCGCCGGCCGGCTTGGCCCTTGTCGACGCCGGTGGAGCCGGTCGCCGAACACGGCACCCGGTTGCGGTTCGTCGGACGGCTCGGCCCCTGTCGGCCGTGGTGGATCGGCTACCGGGGAGATGTCCTCCACGACGAGGGGCCGGACGTCGCGGACGCCGGGTCCCGGACGACGCTCACGGGGTCTCTCTGGGGGGCGCGGTGGAGTCGCGGACCACCAGGTGGGTCTCCAGGACGGTCGCGGCGCTCATCGACTGGATGAGGAGGTCGACCGCCATCCGGCCGGCGTCGCTCGCGGGCATCGCGACCGTGGTGAGTTTGGGGCGGTGCAGCCGTCCGGTGATGCTGTCGTCGAAGCCGATCACGCTGACGTCGCCCGGCACGCCGACACCGAGGACCTCCAGCCCCCCGATGAGGCCGATGGCGACGAGGTCGTTGTAGGCGAGCACGCCGGTCACCCCGGCCTCGGCGACCTTGGCCGCGGCGGCGATGCCGCCCTCCTCGGTGGGGGAGTTGGGGCCGATGACGACCGTGTCCAGATCGGGGATCTCCGCGACGGCCTTGCGGATCTCGCCGCTGGTCCACGATCCGGCGGGGCCCGTCACCAGGGCGACGCGCCGGTGACCGAGTTCCACGAGGTGTTCCATGGCGACGCGGGCGCCGTGGGCGACGTCCATCACGACCGTGGTCAGCCCGCGAAGACGCCGGTTGACCAGCACGAACGAGACACGCTTGGAGAGCTTCTCGAGGGCCTTGTTGGACAGCCGGGGGCTGCACAGCACGATGCCGTCGACCTGCTTGGAGAAGGCCAGTACGAGGTTCTCCTCCTCGGCGGGGTCCTCGCCGGTGTCGGCCACGAACAGGTGGTAGTCCTGACGGCGGGCGGCGGCCTGCGCGGCCTTGATCAGCGGAGGGAAGAACGGATTGGCCAGATCGGCCACGATCAGCCCGATGTTGTTGGTTCGGCCCGTCTTGAGCGAGCGGGCCGCCCGGTTAGGCCGGTAGTCGAGCTGCTCGGCCGCCGCCAGCACCCGGGTCCGGGTCTCGGCGTTCACCAGATGAGGTGCCGAGAAGGTTCGGGAGACCGTCGACACATGGACACCTGAGGCATGGGCGACGTCCCGGATGGTCACTGACATGCCGCACACCCTAACGCAACCGTTTGCAGATCGGTAAACCATCCTGAGACCGGTTGTCGGTGATTGGGCCCGCTCACTTGACGTATTGTCCTGCCTGACGCGATTGTTTACTGCAACTGATTGCAGTCTTCAGAAGGAGTCCACACGGTGAGCAGAGTGCTCGTCACCGGCAGCGCGGGCCGGCTCGGCCGCAGCGTGGTCACCTCACTCGCGGCGGCCGGACATGAGGTGATCGGCGTGGACAGCGCGCCGGGGACCCCGCGCGAGGCCGCCTCGGCCCTTCCTGCGGATCTCACCGATCTGGGGGAGGCCCACTCGGTGATCGCGCGGTTCCGGCCGGAGGCGGTGGTCCATCTGGCGGCCATCGCGGTGCCGTTCAGCCGTTCCGAGCCCACCACGTTCCGCGTCAACACCCAGCTCGCCTTCAACATCTGCGCGGCCTCGGTCGCCCTCGGCGTGGAGAAGCTCATCGTGGCCAGCAGCCCCACGGTGATCGGATACGGCGCGCCGGGCGGCTGGACCCCCGCCTATCTGCCGCTCGACGAGGACCACCCGACGGAGCCCTGGAACGCCTACAACCTGTCGAAGGTCGTGGCCGAGCAGACCATGCGGACATTCGCCCGGACCACCGAGACCACCCGGATGGCCGCGGTCCGCCCCTGCTTCGTCGTCGCGCCCGAGGAGTGGGAGGGCGCGCCCACCCAGTCCGGGCACACGATCGGCGAGCGGCTGAACCGGCCCGAGATCGGCGGGGTCTCCCTGTTCAACTACCTTGACGCCCGCGACGCCGGCGACTTCGTCGACACGCTGCTCACCAGGCTCCCCCTGCTGGAGACGAACGGTGAGGTCTTCTTCGCGGGCGCCGGCGACGCCCTGGCGCGCGAGCCGCTGGCCGAGCTGCTGCCGACCGTGATGCCGGAGACGAAGGCGTTCGCCGCCCAGCTGACCGGTACCGCCCCCGCCTTCTCCTCCGCCAAGGCCGAGCGGCTGCTCGGCTGGACCGCCAAGCGCAGCTGGCGCACCGAACTCTCCTGAGGGAAACCCCGATCATGAATCTCGATGGTGTCCTTTTCTTCCCCGTGACCCCCTTCGGCCCGAACGGCGAGCTCGCGCCCGGAGTGCTGGCCGACCATGTCCGGCGGGGACTTGAGCACCGGCCCGGCGGCGTGTTCGCCGCCTGCGGGACCGGCGAGTTCACCGCGCTGTCGGAAGCCGAGCACGCCGAGGCCGTCCGGGTGGCGGTGCGGACGACGGCCGGGGCCGTCCCGGTGTTCGCCGGAGCGGGCGGGCCGATCGGCGCCGCACTCGCCCAGGCGCGGGCCGCCCGCGAGGCGGGTGCCGACGGGCTGCTGCTCATGCCGCCCTACCTCGTCCAGGGGCCCGGTTTCCCCGCCTACGTACGGGCGGTCGCCGCCGAGCTCCCGGTGATCATCTACCAGCGCGGGCCGATCGCGCTCGAACCGGAGGCGGCGGTCGAGCTGGCCGCGATCCCCGGCGTCATCGGGCTGAAGGACGGCCTCGGCGACATCGACCGGATGCAGCGGATCGTGCTGGCCGTCCGGGAGGCCCGCCCGGACTTCCTGTTCTTCAACGGGCTGCCGACCGCCGAGCTGACCCAGCCCGCCTACCGGGCGCTCGGCGTCGGCCTGTACTCCAGCGCGGTGTTCTGCTTCGCCCCCGAGATCGCCAACGCCTACCTGAACGGCGACGAACGGCTGATCACCGAGTTCTACGCGCCGCTGGTGCGGCTGCGCTCCAAGGTGCCGGGCTACGCGGTGTCGCTGGTCAAGGCCGGAGTGCGGCTGCGCGGGCTGGACGCCGGCCAGGTCCGGCCGCCCCTGGTCCCGGTGGCGCCCGAGCACGAGGCCGAGCTCGAGGCGCTGATCAAGTCGGGACTCGCCCTGGTGGCGTCATGATCAAGGATTTGACGGTCACGCCGCGGTCGGTGCCCCTGGCCCGGCCCTGGGGCGCGGACGTGCCCCGCAACCACGTGCTGCTCGTCACGATCACGCTGGACGACGGGCGGAGCGGCACCGGGATGGCGTGGACGCCGCAGATCGGGGCCCAGGCGGTCAAGGCCCTGCTGGAGCACGACATCCGCGACGCGGCGATCGGCCTGCCGCCGCATCCGGAGCTCGTGTGGGACCGGCTGTCGGCCCACCTCGGCGAGGCGGGGCGGGCCGGGATCGTCCCGATCGCCCTGGCCGGGGTGGATCTCGCACTCTGGGATCTGCGCTGCGGCGAGCGTCCGCTGGTCGAGGTCCTCGGCGCGCGGCGCGAGAGCGTCCCCGTCTACGGCAGCGGGGTCAATCTCCACTACCCGCTGGAGGAACTCCGGGCGCAGGCCGAACGGTGGGTCGCCACCGGATACACCGCGGTCAAGATCAAGGTCGGGCGCCCCTCGCTGGCCGAGGACGTCGAGCGGGTGGCGGCGGTCCGCGAGGTGATCGGCCCCGACCGGCTGCTGATGATCGACGCCAACCAGCGGTGGGACCTGCACCGGGCCCGGACCGCGCTGCGGGCCCTGGAGAGGTACGACCTGTTCTGGATCGAGGAACCGCTGCCCGCCGACGACCTGGCCGCCCAGGTGGAGCTGCGGCGGAGCATCGGCACCCCGGTCGCGGTCGGCGAGAACGTCGCCACCGCCCACGGGTTCCGCGACCTGCTGACGGGGGGCGCCTGCGACGTCGTTCAGCCGAACCTGGTGCGGGTCGGCGGGATCACGCCGTTCCTGCGGATCGCCGAGCTCGCCCGGGTCTTCGGCGTCCCGGTCTATCCGCACCTGCTCACCGAGCTGTCGGGCCAGCTCGCCCTCGCGCTGCACCGTCCCGCGATGGTGGAGAGGGTGGAGGACGCCGCGCTGACCGATCTCGGGTTGCTCGCCCAGCCCCTCCCGGTGGAGATCGCCGGGCCGGAGCTGCGGGCGACCGGAGCGCCGACGAGGTGGGTGCCGTGAAGCCGGTGCGCGTGGTGGTCGCCGGGGTGCACGGCCACGGGAGGAATCATCTGGCGAACGTCCGGCGGCTGGCCGCGGCCGGCCGGGCCGAGCTCGCCGGGGTCTGCGACACCCGGCCGTCGCCCGGCCTCGACGTGCCCTCGTCGGCGGACCTGCCGTCGCTGATCGCCGAGACCGGGGCGGAGGTCGCGGTGATCGCGACGCCGATCCACACCCACGCCCCGCTGGCCGTCGCGGCCCTGCGGGCCGGGGCGCACGTGCTGCTGGAGAAGCCCCCCACGCCGTCGGTGGAGGAGTTCGAGCGGATCTCCGCCGCCGTGGCCGAGACGGGGCTGGCCTGCCAGGTCGGCTTCCAGTCGCTCGGCTCGGCCGCCGTTCCCGCGGCGGCCCGGCTGCTGGGCGAGCCGATCCGCGGCATCGGCGTCGCCGGAGCCTGGACGCGCCCGTTCACCTACTACTCGCGCGCCCCCTGGGCGGGACACCGCAGGCTGGACGGCGTGGACGTCATGGACGGCGCGCTGACCAACCCGTTCGCGCACGCGGCGGCCACCGCGCTGGCCGTCGCGGGGGCCGACGCGGCCTCCTCGGTCGAGGGGATCGAGCTGGAGCTGTACCGGGCCAACGCGATCTCCTGCGACGACACCTCCAGCGCCCGGATCCGCCTCGCCGACGGCACCGTCATCGCGATCACCGTGAGCCTCTGCGCCGGCCGCCGGACCGAGCCCTACCTTCATCTGCACGGCGAGACACGCTCGGCCCTGCTCTTCTACACCCTCGACGAGATCGAGGTGGACGGCGTCCGCACCGGCTTCGACCGGGTCGACCTCCTCGGCAATCTCCTGGCGCACATCAGGGAGGGCGAGGAACTGCTGGTGCCGCTGGAGCGGACCGGCGGCTTCACCCGGCTGCTCGACGAGATCCGGCGCGCCCCCGACCCACTGCCCGTCGGCGGCTTCCGCACGGAGCCGTCCCGGCTGGTGCTGCCGGGCATCGAGGGCCTGGCCGTGCGCGCGGCGGCGGAGCTGAGAACCCTGTCGGAGCTCGGTTTCCCCGGCGGCCCCGGCCCCCGGCCGGCCACCTGGCCGGAGACGGTGCTGCGGGCCGGTCCGCGGGAGGTCGCGACCTACGTCCAGCGGGGCGACCTGCAGCCGACGGACGCGCCGCGGCCCCACCTGCATCCGGTCCGGACCCTGCGCGGGACGGTCGTGACCGAGACCCAGCCCGCCGACCACGTGCACCACTTCGGGGCGAGCGTGGCGATCTCCGATGTCAACGGGGTCAACTTCTGGGGCGGCTCCACCTACGTGCCCGGCACCGGTCCGAAGATCCTCCCCAACCACGGGCGGCAGCGGCGGCGCTCGCTGCGCCCGGTGGACGGCGGCTTCGCCGAGCACCTCGACTGGGTCGGACCGGACGGCACCGTCCTGGCCGTCGAGGAGCGGACCCTCACCGCCCGCGCCCTGCCCGGCGCCTGGGCGCTGGACGTCGCCTTCACGCTGGACAACCGGACCGGCGAGCCGCTGTCGATCCAGAGTTCGGCCTGCAAGGGCCGGACCGGCGCCGGCTACGGCGGGTTCTTCTGGCGCGCGCCCGGGGACTCCACCGGGCTGGACGTCTTCGCCGCCGGCGTCTCCGGCGAGCAGGCCGTGCACGGCGGTCTCTCACCCTGGCTGGCGTTGACCTCCGACGACTGGAGCCTGCTGTTCGTGCAGACCCTCGGGCTCGACCCGTGGTTCGTCCGCGTCGCCGAATACCCCGGCGTCGGACCGGCCCTGGCCTGGGACGCGCCGCTGAGCGTCCCCGACCGGCTGGAACGCGCGATCACCGTCGTGGTCGCCGACGGGCGGCTCGGCACCGAACGGGCCTCCGCCCTCGCCGCGCAGATCGTCGCCCCATGAGAATCCTCGTCGCGGGAGGCCGGACGGCAGGGCCGTGCCCTCCCGGAGGCCGCGAAGTTTTGTCGGTCCCGTCGGACACAATCGGCGGATGGAGAAACCAGAGATCGTTTCGGTCGAGGAGTGGCAGCAGGCCCGCGACGAGCTGCTCAAGGCCGAGAAGGAGGCAACCCGCGCGCAGGACGCGCTCGCCGCGCGTCGTCGTCGTCTCCCGATGGTCAGGTTCGACGGAGGGTACGCCTTCGACACGCCGTCCGGCACGAAGACCCTGCTCGACCTGTTCGAGGGGCAAAGGCAGCTGGTCGTCTACCAGTTCATGGACATCGGGCCGGACCATTACTGTCC
Source organism: Streptosporangium sp. NBC_01469 (assembly GCF_036227305.1). Classification (NCBI taxonomy): domain Bacteria; kingdom Bacillati; phylum Actinomycetota; class Actinomycetes; order Streptosporangiales; family Streptosporangiaceae; genus Streptosporangium; species Streptosporangium sp. NBC_01469. Next base: position 6,520,054 of record NZ_CP109465.1, read on the forward strand.
GGGCTGCACCTGGTTGACGAACAACGTCCCCGCGGCCGGGCCGTCCCTGCTGGCCGGGCGGGGGACCACGTGGGTGACCGTGTCGAACATGCCGCTCGCCCAGATCGAGGCGTACAAGGCGCGGATGGGCTGGACGGTGCCGTTCGTGTCGTCGCGTGGCACGTCGTTCGCGGAGGACTGCGGCGCCGGTGGCGGCTTCATGCTGAGCGTGTTCCTGCGCGACGGCGAAGACGTCTATCGGACGTACAACACCACCTCCCGAGGCGTGGACCGGCTCGTCTTCGCCAACAGCATCCTCGACCTCACCCCGTACGGCAGGCAGGAGGAGTGGGAGGACTCCCCACCCGGCTGGCCGCAGCACCCCACGTACGGATAGGTGAGCCGAACGGCGAACGCCCCGGCCGGGATGGTCGGGACTTTCTGGTTCGACTTCTCACGGGCCTGAGGATTCCGGGAAACCGCTTGCCGGGGCCGCTCTCACCTCGCCACGTAGACGGTGTTGGTGGACTCCTGTCCCTGGAGGAAGTTGTGGAAGGCGACGACGTGCGCCTCCGGGCTCTCGAAGACCTCGGCGAGCGTCGCGGTGAAGTCGTCGTCCGGGGGGTCGTTCGACCACAGGGCCAGGACGCCACCCGGACGGAGACGGGCGGCCACCTGACGCAGGCCCTCGGGGGTGTAGAACGCGGCATGGCTCGGATGCAGGACATGGCGCGGCGAATGGTCGATGTCAACGAGTACGGCGTCGAAGCGGGCGTCCGGCGATTCGGGATCGAGGCCGGGGGAGGCGGCGACCATCGCGAAGAAGTCACCGTTGACCAGGCGGCAGCGAGGATCCGCCGTCAACCCGGCGCCGATCGGCAACAGCTCTCGCTCGTGCCACTCGATCACCTCGTGAAGCGCCTCCACGACGACGAGCGATCGCACGCGGGTGTGCTCCAGCACGGCCTGCGCCGTGTAGCCGAGCCCCAGCCCGCCGACGACGACGTCGAGATCCGCGCCCGGCAGCGCCGCCAGCCCGAGCCGGGCGAGCGCGATCTCGGCCACCGTGAACAGGCTCGACATGAGGAAGTCGTCGTCGAGTTTGATCTCGTAGACGTCGACGCCGAGCGAGGGCTCCCGCCGGCGCCGCAGGCTGAGTTCTCCCAGTGGCGTCGCGCGCCAGTCGAGCTCCTCGAAGCGCGCGCTCATCGGGCCCGGCCGTCCCGGCCGTGGAACCGCGGGCCGGCCGGTCGGCCGGCGACGCCTCCGGCCCGGTCGCCGGATCCGGGACGGGCGGGCAGGCCGGCGAGACACCCGGAGAACGGGCGGCTCCCCGCAGGTCGCTGAACCATCGATCACTCCCGCAGAGGCGTACTTGGTCTCCACCGCGTTCAGCGTGGTGACGGACGATGCATCCTGTCACAACCGGGCCGTCGTGGTACGGAGGAGGCGTCGCGCGGCGGAGGGATCGTCCGGTACACGCGGTGTGCGCGGGATCCGGGAGCCGCCTCGGGCACGTGGGGCGCCGGTGCGCCGAAGCGGCCACCGGCCCGCGTCCCGCGTGGGCTCGCGGGTGGGCCGGGCCGGAGGAGTCGCGGAACGCCGCCGGCGTCAGGTCCATCGGATCGGACGGGAGCGCGCTATGAGGCTTCGGCCAGGGGCAGGCGTAGCTCGAAGCGCGCGCCGCCGGCGGCCGATCGCCCGACCTCGACGGTTCCGCCGTGGGCGTGCACCACGTCGCTGGTGATCGCCAGGCCGAGGCCGGTGCCGCCGCGGTCGCGGCTGCGGGCCGCGTCCAGCCGGGTGAACCGCTCGAAGATCTTTTCACGGTCGGGCCCGGCGATTCCGGCGCCGTCGTCGGAGACCGCCAGCAGGGCGCTGTCGCCCTCCCGGCACACCTCGACGCGCACCGTGTGCTCGGCATGCCGCTGGGCGTTGTCCAGCAGGTTGGCCAGCGCCCGGCTGAGCTGATGGCCCACGGCCCGCACGACGACCCCCTCCCGCAGTACGAGCTCGGTGGGCAGCCGGTCCCGGGCGGCGCGTGGCTTCAGCTCCGAACGGACCAGGGCGGCCAGATCCATCGGCTCCCGCATCACGGCCACCTCGGCGTCGACGCCGGCCAGATACAGCAGGTCGGTGATGATCTGCTGGAGCCGGGCGGTGTCGCCGAGCAGATGATCGAGCAGGTGGTCCAGGTCGATGTCGCGGGGGTGCAGCCGGGCCTCCTCCAGTTGCAGGCGCAGCCCGGCCAGAGGGGTGCGCAGCTCGTGTGAGGCGTCGGTGACGAACTGTCGCCGTACCCTTACGGCGTGTTCCAGCCGGTCCAGCGTGTGGTTGGCGGTGCGGGCGAGCTTGGCGACCTCGTCGTCACCGGACGGTTGCGGCACCCGGCTGCTCAGGTCCTGGAAGGTGATCTGGGCGAGCTGGCGGCGGATGGTGTCGACGGGCCGCAGCGTCTGACCGCTGACCCTCCAGCTGACCCAGCCCACCAGGGCGATCAGCGCGCCGGTCTGGAGCGCGACGGCGATGGTGACGAAACCGGTCGACTGGGTGCTGGGCGCGCGTCGGCCGGCGTAGACGACGGGAGAGTCGGGCATCGCCCCGACGCGCAGGGCGGTCAGGCGCATGCAGCCCGGCTCGGGGTCACCGCAGGTCTGCGCGTCCTGGATCGGCTCGTCGGGATCGGGCCGGATCGTGCTCAGCGCGACCTTCCGCCGGGCGGCGGGGGAGGCGGCGATGACGTGCCGGTCGGCCCCCACGACCTGCACCACGTCGACGCCCGGGACGACCGGCACGATGACGGAGGGCAGTTGCCCGGCGCGGATGAGCGCCGCCACCGCGGTCACCTCCTGGCGGGTGTCGCTCCACGCCTCGTTGGTGAACGTCTGCTCGATGGACATGATCATGAGTAGTGCCATGGGAACCAGCAGCAGACCGGCGATCAAGACGGTCAGCAAGGTGATCCGCCCGCGGATCGACCCTGGGTAAAATCTGGCTGTTACCCACCCCATTCTCTCACGCTACGTGAACCGGTCAAATGACCGCCACTGCCGCCGGCCCGCTCGGGGCGGGCCGGGATCGTGACGCCGGACGCGGCGGCCGAGGTCGAGGTGGGGCCGGGCTCAGGGAGTGCCTCGGCGCGGTGCGTCGCCGGAGAGAAGAACGCGTACGAGATAGGCGATGCCGTCGCGGATTCGTGCCGGCGGCTGATCGCTGAGATGCTCGATGAGATCGCTGCGCACGACGGCGAGCAGCGCATGGGCCAGGTAGTCGGCGTTGTCCGGGCCGTGAACCTCGGCGACGATCTCCGCCAGGTGCCCGTGCCACCGGTCGTACGTCGAGCTCCGGTACGGGCTCCCGCTGCCGGCGTTCTCCAGGGCGAGCATCAGCGAGCGGTTCTCGAGCTTGAACCGCAGGATCGCATCGAGCGTCGCCGTCGCCCGTTCCACCGGGTCGGACGACGATTCGCCCGCGGCGAGTTGGGTGCGCAACCGATCGCCGCGTTGATCGGCGAGGGCCTGGAGCAGGCCGATCCGGTCGCCGAATCCCCGGAACAGGGTTCCCTTGCCGACCCCGGCGGCTGCCGCGATGTCGCCCATGGACACCTCACCGGGATCGTCCGCGGCGTCGAGCAGGCGGGCGGCGGCGGCCAGCACCGTCTCCCGGTTGCGTACGGCATCCACTCGCTCCTTGCGCCCTGCCGACGTCATGTCCCGTCCTCCGATTTTGCAATTCGGACCGCCGGTCCGTATATTTAACGGACCGGCAGTCCGCATTGTATCGCGGAGTGCCCCTTCGATCGCGGGAGAGAGATGACCGACACGACAGCCGCCGCCGTACTGCGACGCGGCGTGGACCTGTTGCTCGCCAAGGACATGCGTGCCTACCTCGCGCTGTGGCACGAGGACGCGGTGGCCGAGTTCCCCTTCGCGCCGCCCGGGGCGCCGCGCCGCCTCGACGGGATCGCCGCCATCACGGCCTATCTCATCGACTACCCCGACAAGCTCGACATCGCCGAGGTCACCGCGCTCACCGTGCACGAAACGGTCGATCCCGCGGTGGTCATCGCCGAGTTCACCGCCGCGGGGAAGGTCGTGGCCACCGGCAGGCCGTACGAGATCTCCTACATCGCCGTGGTGACCGTCGCCCACGGCAGGATCACCCGTTACCGGGACTACTGGAACCCGATGGTCGTGATCGAGGCGCTGGGCGACGACCTGCTGAGCGACACCGCGACGGGGGCGACCCGATGACCGGGGCCGACACCATCCTCGTGACCGGCGCGACCGGCAACACCGGCCGGCGCGTCGCCGACCGGCTCGTCGAGGGGGGACATCGTGTACGGACCGCGAGCCGGCACCGGCCCGAGTCGCCGGAGGCCGCGCATCGGCACGTGCGCTTCGACTGGGACGACGAGGGCACCCACCGCGCGGTCCTCGACGGCGTACGCGGCATCTACCTGATACCGCCGATCGGGGCCACCGAGCCGGTGCGGCAGATGAGACCGTTCCTGGAGCTGGCGCGCGACGCCGGCGTGCGGCGGATCGTCCTGCTCAGCTCGTCGGCCATCCCGGCGGGCGGGACCGGCCTGGGGCTGGTGCACACCGCCATCGGTGAGATGTTCCCCGAGTGGGCGGTGCTGCGCCCCTCCTGGTTCATGCAGAACCTCGCCGACGACCACATGCACGCGCGCAGCATCCGCGAACGGGGTGAGATCGTGACCGCGACCGGAGACGGCAGGGTCGGCTTCATCGACGCCGCCGACATCGCCGCCGTGGCGGTGCGCGCCCTCACCGATCCGGCCCCGCACAACACCGACCACCTGCTGACCGGCCCGCAGGCCCTGAGCTACGCGGAGATCGCGGCGACCATCACCGAGCTGGGCGGGCGTCCGGTCCGGCACCGCGGCGTCACGGTGGACGCCGTGCGGCGGCGGCTCGCCGACACCGGCATGCCCGACGGCTTCGCCGCCATTCTGGCCGGGATGGACCATGCCATCGCCGGTGGGGCCGAGGACCGGACCACCTCGACGGTCGCCGACGTCACCGGCGACGCGCCGACGAGCTTCCGCGAGTTCTGCGCCGCCCATGTGCGGCGGTGGCGGTCGGCCGGCTGAACGGCGCGGTACCGGATCTCGCCCGCCTCGCCCGAACGCCCGGCGACCGGCCAGGCCCGGCCCGGTCTCAGGGGCGGGGGTCGCGCCACATGGGCCACATCGGCGGCCCGTCGGGCAGGGTGATCGGGTCGCCTGTGACGCGGAACCCGTGGCGCTCGTAGAGCGGCCGGCTGTGGGGAGAGCTCGCCTCCAGGTAGGCGGGCACGCCTTCGGCGTCGGCCGCGGCGAGGCGCTCACGCAGCAGCGCCCCGCCGAGCCCGCGCCCCCGCGCCTCGGGTGCGACACCGAGGAACACCAGGTGGAGATGCGCGCGGCCGTTCGGGTGCCGCTGCTCGGTGAGCGTTATGAAGGTGCGCAGCCGCGAGAGATGGTCCGGGAGTGCCTCATCGTCGAGGACGGGCGGCTCCGCGGCTCGCGGCAGCCAGACGGCGGCGGCCGTTCCGTCGGCGGAGAGCGCGAGCTCGCCGTGCGCGGCCGACCGCTGCGCGAGCGGCCGGAACACGACGTCGGCGGGGTCGACCGCGGGGTCGGGAAGGAGCCAGCGCGTCACGGGGTCATCGGCGAACGCCGCCGTCAGCACGCGGACCGCGGTCTCGCACGCGGTGTTTGTCATGGTCATGCGTACACCGTATGAGCACGCCGAGCGTGAGGCGACCTTGAGCAGTGCACTTTCCGAAGTGCACCGGGTGGCCCGTACTTTTAAGGTCGGACGATCCGGGGATCGTCGCCGTTCCGCGCGAACGCGTACTAGTACAGTTGTGTCATGTCCCCAGGTGATGAGAGCGAGCGGCCGTACCTACGGATCGCCGAGGTCATCCGCCACCGGATCACGACGGGCGCGTTGCGCCCCGGTGACCGTGTGCCGTCCACGCGGCAGGTGGTCCGTGACTTCGGCGTGGCGATGGCCACCGCCACCAGGGCGCTCGCGGTCCTGCGGGACGAGGGGCTGGTGGTCACGCGGGTGGGATCGGGCACGGTCGTGCGCGCCCCCGACCCGCCCCGGCGTGGCGGGCGCGCGCCGGGCCGGGAGCTCACGACGGAGCGGATCGTGGCGACCGGCGTGGCGGTCGCCGACGCGGAGGGCCTGGACGCCGTGTCGATGCGACGGCTCGCCGCCGAGCTCGGCGTCGGCCCGATGTCGCTGTACCGGCACCTCTCCGGGCGCGAGGAGCTGGAGCACCTCATGGCCGAGGCCGTGTTCCGGGCGTATCCGCTGCCCGAGCCCGGCCCGCCGGGCTGGCGGGCGAAGCTGGAGCTGGTGAGCCGGGTGGAGTGGAGCGCCTACCGCGGTCATCCGTGGCTCCCCGAGCTGGTGTCGCTGACCAGGCCGCTGCTCACCCCTGAGGCGATGGCCCACATCGAGTGGATCCTGCGGGCGCTGGACGGGCTGCCCCTCACCCCCGCCGAGCGGGCGCGGGAGGCGGTCACCCTGTCCGCCCTCGTCCGCGGCCTCGCCCTCAGCGTGGCGGCGGAGGTGCAGGCGGAGCGGGAGACCGGGGTGGCCAACGACCAGTGGTGGATCACACTCGACGACGAGGTGCGCGCCCTCATGGGCTCGGGCCGCTTCCCGCGGCTGGCCGCGGTCTACGGGGAGGAGATGCGGGATCTGGACGGCCTGCTGAACCACGCCCTGGCCCGCCACCTGGACGGCCTCGCGGCACGGCTGGCCCGGAGCGCCGCGGAGCCGTAGCGCCGCCCGCCGCGAGCGCGGCGCCGGAACCGCCGGCACGGCACTCGGGACCGTCGCCGGACGGGAAACGCTCACCGGGCGATTCCCGGCTTAGCCGTGGTCGACGAGCCGGGGCGGTGCCCGTTCGGCGCCGGCCTCTCACTTCCTGTCGTAGGTGAGGACGACCATGCCGTTCTCGAGCGCGCGGGTGCCCGTGAGTTCGAAGGGGGTGGGGGAGAAGCCGGTGCTGAACAGGGGGATTCCTGCTCCGGCGACCACCGGGTAGAGCTTGATGACGAGCGCGTCGATCTCCGGGAGCAGGGTGCCCGCCAGCCGGGCGCCGCCCATCAGATAGATGTCCTTGCCGTCCTCGGCCTTCAGCCGGCGGATCTCGCCGACCACGTCGGCGGAGATGATCTCGACCGCGGGGTCCGGGCTCTCCTTCAGGCTTTCCGAGACCACGTACTGGCGCAGGTGGGTGTACGGGCTGGTGATCCCGATCTCCAGGGCGGCCCCGTAGGTGGTGCGCCCCTGCACGCCGACGTCGAAGTTCTTGTTCGGCACGCGCACGCCCAGTTGCTCACGCGCGTGCGTCGGCAGGGTGTCGGGATAGTCCTCGACGATGAGGTCGACGACGTCCTGCGTCACCGGGAAGAAGTCGAAGCTCCCGTCGGGGGCGGCGATGAAGCCGTCGATGGTCATGCCGATGTAGTAAACGAGCTTTCGCATATTTGATTCCATTCGCGGTCTTTGTGTGATTTCAGGCTGGGTGGCATGAAGCGGTGGCGCCCTGAAGCCGGACGGCACCGGTCGCCGCCGAGCCTGGGCCGGGGGCGGCCGCGCCCCGATGCTCTGCCGGCGACTCGGCCCAAGGTGAGGGAGGGGGCCGGTGGTTCGTGCGGTGTAGAGAGCCGGGGTGAGCTGAACTCGCATCACTGTCTCCTCTTCGCCGATCCCATCGATGCTTTCGGCGTAGTACTTTGCTTGGAGTGGTTAGAACGTAGTACTACACTCGGAGTGGTGTCAACGCCGGCCCAAGGAGAGATCGCGATGCGGCAGAACCCGGCACGACGGGCGGCGCTCCTCGACGCGGCCATCGAGGTCCTGGCCCGAGAGGGGGCGCGCGGACTGACCTTCCGCGCCGTCGACGTCGAGGCGCAGGTGCCCAACGGCACGGCCTCCAACTACTTCGACAACCGCGACGACCTGCTCATCCAGGTCGGCCACCGCTTCTACGAGCGGCTGGAGCCCGACCCGGGCGTGATGGCCGCCGTGCTGGAGGGCCCGCGCGACCGCGACAAGGTCACCGAGCTCATGCACGAGCTGGTGGACCGGGTCAGCGACTTCCGCTCCGGATACCTGGCCCTGCTGGAACTGCGGCTGGAGGCCACCCGCCGCCCGGAGTTGCGCGACCTGCTCACCGAACGCATCCGCGCCGATCTCGACGCCAACATCGACCACCACACGCGGTCCGGCCTGCCCGGCGACGCGACCACCGTGGTCCTGCTCTATCTGGCGCTGAACTGGCTGATCATGGAACGGCTCACGCTGCCCGACATCTTTCCGGAGAGCCGGATCCACCCCCTCGTCACCGACCTGGTCGAACGCGTCCTGCCCGGCCCCGGCGGCGCGACCTGACGCCCGCGCCCCGGCCGATCCCCCCTCGCGGCGTGATCGCGCCGGCCGACGGCGGCCCCGGCGTGTCGTGGTGGTCGACGCCGTTCGCGAAGGTGGACGAGGGCGTCGCGGTGACGTGGCCGAACGCGCTCGTCCCGGCTCCGGCCGGCCCGCCGATCGCGAGGACTCAGGGGGCGCATGTCACACCACCCCGACGGGTACGTTTGTGTGAGCCTCACAACTCCGGTCGCGAAAGACGCTCAGTCCCCGCTATTCCGGTAGCCGGGGGCGGCCGAGAGTATGGATCCCTGTGGGGGCGGGGACGGCCGCCGTGTTCACCGCCTTCGAAAGGGTTCGCTCAGTGTTCAGTCGTGTCGCCATCGTCAACCGCGGCGAAGCCGCCATGCGGCTCATCTACGCCGTTCAGGACCTAGCAGCGGAGACGGGGGCACGGATCGAGACCGTCGCCCTGTACACGGACTCCGACCGGACGGCCACGTTCGTCCGCGAGGCGGACATCGCCTACGACCTGGGACCCGCCGCGAACCGGCCCTATCTGGACCACGCGGTCCTCAGGAAAGCCCTGGTCGAGACCGGTGCGGACGCGGCCTGGGTCGGCTGGGGCTTCGTGGCGGAGGACCCGGCGTTCGCCGAGCTGTGCGCCGAGATCGGCGTGGCGTTCGTCGGTCCCGGCCCCGAGGCGATGCGCAGGCTGGGCGACAAGATCGGCTCGAAGCTGATCGCCGAAGAGGTCGGTGTGCCCGTCGCGCCGTGGAGCCGCGGTCCGGTGGAGACGCTGGAGGACGCGAAGGCGGCGGCGGACCGGATCGGCTACCCGTTGATGCTGAAGGCGACCGCGGGCGGCGGTGGCCGCGGCATCCGGATGGTCTCCGACGCCGACGAGCTGACCCGGGCCTACGAACTGACCCGCCAGGAGGCCGCGCGCGCGTTCGGCAGTGGCGTCGTGTTCCTGGAGCGACTGGTGACGGGCGCCCGGCACGTCGAGGTGCAGGTCATCGCGGACGGGCAGGGTACCGCGTGGGCGCTGGGCGTGCGCGACTGCTCCGTGCAGCGGCGCAACCAGAAGATCATCGAGGAGTCGGCCTCCCCGGTCCTCGACGCCGCGCAGATCGCCGAGCTGAAGGCGTCGGCCGAGCGGCTCGTGCTCGCGGTGGACTACAAGGGCGCGGGCACCGTCGAGTTCCTCTACCACCCCGGCGAGCGGCTGTTCGCGTTCCTCGAGGTCAACACGCGCCTGCAGGTCGAGCACCCGATCACCGAGATCACCACCGGCGTCGACCTGGTGAAGGCCCAGTTGCACGTCGCGGCGGGTGGCAGGCTCGAGGGAGACGCCCCAGAGGAGTGGGGACACGCCGTCGAGGCGCGCCTCAACGCCGAGGACCCCGACCGCGACTTCGCCCCCTCACCCGGCCGGATCGCGCGGCTGGCGCTGCCCAGCGGCCCCGGCATCCGGGTGGACACCGGGTTCAGCGAGGGCGACACGATCCCCGCCGACTTCGACTCGATGATCGCCAAGATCATCGCGCACGGCCGTGACCGCACCGAGGCGCTGGCCCGCCTGCGCCGCGCGATGACGCAGACGACCATCATCATCGAGGGCGGCGTGACGAACAAGAGCTTCGTCCGCATGCTGCTCGACGAGCCCGCGGTGATCGACGGGTCCGCCGACACCGGCTGGATCGACCGGGTGCGCGCCCAGGGCGCCCTCGTGTCGCACCGGCACTCCGCGATCGCGCTGATCGCCGCCGCCATCGAGGCCTACGAGGACGAGGAGGCCGTGACGCGGCAGCGCTTCCTGACCACCGCGCACGGCGGCCGCCCGCAGTCGCAGCACGAGAGCGGCCGCGCGCTGGAGCTCAAGCTCCGCGACGTCGGCTACCGCGTCCAGGTCGCCCGTACCGGCGGCCGCCGGTTCCGCGTCGGCGTCTCGGCGGGCGGCCCCCAGCACGCGGCCGACGTCGACACCGAGTGCTTCGACGAGCACAGCGGCCAGATCACCGTGAACGGCGTCCGCTTCAAGGTCGTCACGAGCACCCACGGCCCGATCCACCTCGTGGAGGTCGACGGCGTCACGCACCGGATCAGCCGCGACGAGGGCGGCATCGTGCGCTCGCCGGTGCCCGCGCTCGTGGTGGCCACGCCGCTGCGGGCGGGCGACGAGGTCGAGGCCGGCGCGCCGCTGCTGGTGGTCGAGAGCATGAAGATGGAGACCGTGCTGCGCGCGCCCTTCCGCGGCCGGGTGCGGGAGCTCGCGGTGTCGGTCGGCAGCCAGGTGGAGGCGGGCGCCCGCCTGCTCCGCCTGGAGCCGCTGGGAGACGGCGACGAGGTGGCCGGTCCCGCGGCCGAGGTGCGGGAGGTCGAGCTGGACCTGCCGGCCGAGCCGGTGGACGTGCCCGCGGCCGAGCGGGCCGCGCGCGGCCTGCAGGACCTGCGCAACCTCCTGCTGGGTTTCGACATCGACTCGCAGGACGAGAGGCGCCTGCTCGCCGGCTACCTGGCCGCGCGCGCCGAGCTCGTCGCGGAGGGCGAGCACGAGCCGGCCGGTGAGGTCGAGCTGCTGCGCCTGTTCGCCGACCTGAGCGAGCTGAGCCGCAACCGGCCCGCCGGTGAGGAGTCGAAGCCCGACTCCTCGGTGCACAGCCCCCGCGAGCACTTCCACACGTACCTGCAGTACCTGGACCCGGACCGGGCCGGGCTGTCGGAGAGCTTCCGGCAGCGGCTCACCCACGTGCTGTCCCGCTACGGTGTCGAGGGCCTGGACCGCACGCCGGAGTTGGAGGACGCGGTCTTCCGGATCTTCCTGGCCCAGCGGCGCGCGTCCGCCGACGTCGCGGTGGTGACGACCCTGCTGCGCCAGTGGACGAACGAGGCCCCGCCCGCCCGGGAGGACCGTGTCACCGTCGGCCTGGCGCTGGAGCACCTGGTCGCCGCCACCCAGGTCCGGTTCCCGGCCGTCGCGGACCTGGCGCGCGGCGTCGTGTTCACCTGGTTCGCCCAGCCGCTGCTGCGCCGCGCCCGCGCCAAGGTCTACACGGCCGTACGCAGGCACCTGAGCCACCTCGACCGGCACCCGGACGCGCCCGACCGCGCCGAGCGGATCTCCGCCATGGTCGCCAGCGCCGAGCCGCTCGTCCGGCTGGTCGGCCAGCGGATCGGCCGCGAGGGCGTGGACCCCGTGCCGCTGCTGGAGGTGCTGAGCCGCCGCTACTACGGCAACCGCGCGCTCAGCGACATCCGGGTGAGCAAGGTGGCGGGCTGCACGTTCGTCGTCGCCGAACACCGCACCGCGACCGGCGTCGGCCGCGTCGTGGCCACCGCGGTCGACTTCCTGGCGCTGGCCGAGGCCGTCAAGGCGGTCGACGAGCTCGCCGGTGACGGCGAGCTGGTGGCGGACATCTACCTGACCTGGCCGGACGGCCCGAGCGATCCCGAGGAGATGGCCGCGCGCCTGCGCGAGGTCATGGTCGAGCAGCAGCCGTCGAACCGGATCGGCCGCATCGCCACGACCGTCGCGGGCAACAGCGGCGCCGTGATGCACCACCACTTCACCTTCCGGCCGTCCGCGGACGGCTTCGTGGAGGAACGGCTGCTGCGCGGTCTGCACCCGCGCATCGCCGAGCGCATGCAGCTGGGGCGGTTGCGCGACTTCGACCTCACCCGGCTGCCCGCGCCCGACGAGGAGGTCTACCTCTTCCGCGCCACGGCACGGCAGAACCCGTCCGACGAGCGCCTCGTCGCCCTGGGGCAGGTCCGCGACCTGACCCCGTTGCGCGACGACGAGGGCAGGCTCGTCGCGCTGCCCGCGGCCGAGGACATCCTGGCCACGTGCCTCGACGCGATCCGCCGGGCCAAGAAGCCCGGCGCGAAGGCGTCCGCCACGAACCGGATCGTCATCTATGTGTGGCCGCCGAACGATCTCTCGCCGGACGACCTGAACACCGTGGCGAAGCGCGTGCTGCCGACGACGGCGGGCGCGGGCCTGGAGGAGGTGCTGTTCCTCGGCAGGCGCCGCGACGGCGCCACCGGCGAGCTCGTCGACATCGCCGTCCGGATCGGCTACGACGTGGGCTCCGGCGTGCGGCTGTCCGTCGTGCCGCCGCCGGCCGAGCCCATCGAGCCGCTGGACGACTACCGCCAGGAAGTGCTGCGCGCGCACAGCCGCGGCACGCACCACCCGTACGAGCTGACCGGCATGCTCGCCGGGCCGTTCGGCTCGTTCACCGAGTACGACCTGAACGAGCACTCCAGGCTGGTGCCGGTGAACCGGCCCAAGGGGCGCAACACCGCCGCGCTCGTCGCGGGTGTCGTCAGCACGCCCACGCCGCGCCACCCGGAGGGCATGACCCGCGTCGTGCTGCTGGGCGACCCGACGAAGGCGCTCGGCGCGTTGTCCGAGCCCGAGTGCGCGCGGGTGATCGCCGCGCTCGACATGGCCGAGCGGATGCGGGTGCCGCTGGAGTGGTTCGCGCTCTCCGCGGGCGCCCGGATCTCGATGTCGTCCGGCACCGAGAACATGGACTGGGTGGCGGCCGCGCTGAAGCGGATCGTGAACTTCACCCAGGACGGCGGCGAGATCAACATCGTGGTCGCGGGCATCAACGTCGGCGCCCAGCCGTACTGGAACGCCGAGGCCACGATGCTCATGCACACCAGGGGCATCCTGGTGATGACGCCCGACTCCGCGATGGTGCTGACGGGCAAGCAGTCGCTCGACTTCTCCGGCGGCGTGTCCGCCGAGGACAACCACGGCATCGGCGGGTACGACCGGATCATGGGCCCGAACGGCCAGGCGCAGTACTGGGCGCCGGACATCCGTGGCGCGCGGGAGATCCTGATGTCGCACTACGACCACAGTTACGTCGCGCCGGGGGAGAGCGGTCCGCGCAGGGCGGTCACCGGCGACCCGGTGGACCGCGACGTGTCGACGTTCCCGCACGCCGTGCCGGACAGCGACTTCACGACGGTGGGTCAGATCTTCTCCGCCGAGTCCAACCCGGACCGCAAGAAGCCGTTTGACATCCGCACCGTCATGCGCGCGCTGTCCGACCAGGACCACCCGGTGCTGGAGCGGTGGGCGGGCATGGCCGACGCGGACACCGCCGCGGTCCAGGACGTCCACCTCGGTGGCCGGCCGGTGTGCCTGCTGGGCATCGAGTCCCGGTCCGTGCCGCGTCGCGGATTCCCCCCCACCGACGGCCCGGACACCTACACCGCGGGCACCCTGTTCCCGAGGTCGTCCAAGAAGGCCGCCCGAGCCATCAACGCCGCCAGCGGGAACCGTCCGCTGGTCGTGCTGGCCAACCTGTCGGGGTTCGACGGGTCGCCCGAGTCGATGCGCAAGCTGCAGCTGGAGTACGGCGCGGAGATCGGCCGCGCGGTGGTGAACTTCAAGGGCCCCATCGTGTTCTGCGTGATCTCTCGATACCACGGCGGCGCGTTCGTGGTGTTCTCCAAGGCGCTCAACCCGAACCTGACCGTGCTCGCGGTCGAGGGCTCGTTCGCCTCGGTGCTCGGCGGTGCTCCGGCCGCCGCGGTGGTCTTCGCGCGCGACGTCGACAAGCGGACCGGCAACGACCCCCGCGTGCTCGCGCTCGCCGCCCGCGTCGCGGAGGCGCCGGCCGCCACGCGGGCCGCGCTCTCCGCCGAGCTGGCCGAGCTGCGGTCGTCCGTGCGGGCCGAGAAGCTGACCGAGGTGGCCACCGAGTTCGACCGCGTGCACAGCATCCAGCGGGCGGTCGACGTCGGCTCGGTGGACGCGATCATCAGCTGCGCCGAGCTGCGGCCACGGATCATCGAGGCGGTCGAGAAGGGGCTCGCCCGACAGGTCTGACCCGGTACTGAAGCCGGACACCCGCGCCTTTCCCGGCGGGCGTCCGGCTTCTCGCGTTCCCGCGGCGAGCGGGACCGCGAACGCGACACCGGTACAGCTGTGGGAGTGCAACGGCTCCGGGGCACAGCGCTGGTCCGTACGATGACCCCGCCGTGGAGGCGCCCGCGCGGCGCCGGCCGCGTTCGAGGTGCCGGTGTCCGGTACAGGGGGTGGCGGGGGGCCGGTGTCACCCTCTGGACGCCGAACGACAACGGCTGAACAATGAAACCCCGGGTGCGAGGTGACTAGGGGGCGAAGATGCCTCGTCGGGAACGACCACTTGACGACGGTGACGATCGTTTACTTCGGTTCGCGGCGGACCTTCGCCGATTACGCGTGAAAGCGGGCAACCCGTCCTACCGTGAGCTCGCCAAACGGGCGCACTACTCCGCCGGCACCCTTTCCGAGGCCGCCGGGGGACGCAAACTTCCCAGCATGGCCGTCACCGTGGCCTACGCGAAGGCGTGCGGGGCCGATCCGGCGGAATGGGAGGCGCGGTGGCGTTCGCTGGCCGAGGAGTCCAACCGGCCGGACCCCTCGGAAACGGCGGGTGAGACGCCCCCGTACGTCGGGCTGAGGAGCTTCGGGCCGAAGGACGCGAACCGGTTCTTCGGCCGCGAGCGACTGGTGGAAAAGGTCGTCGCCCACCTGTCACGGCACCGATTCATCGCCGTGCTCGGCGCGTCCGGATCAGGAAAGTCCTCACTCCTGCGAGCCGGCCTGGTTCCCGCCCTCGGCTCCCACCCGGTGCTGGCGATCACCCCGGGAACCCATCCGCTGCGCGAGTGCGCGGTACATCTGGCCGCGCGGCTCGGCGTCACCCCCGGCGGCCTCCTCGCCGAGCTCACCGGCGATCCGCGCAACCTGGGCCTGGCCACCCGTCAGCTCCTCGCCAGGCACGCCTCGGCCACCGACGTCGTCCTCGTCGTGGACCAGTTCGAGGAGATCTTCACCCTCTGCCCCGACCTCGCGGAACGCGCCGCCTTCATCGCGGCCCTGGTCGCCGCGGCCCGTGACCCCGACAGCCGGACCCGGGTGATCCTCGGCGTGCGGACCGACTTCTACCCCCACTGCGCGCGCTATCCCGACCTCGCCGAGGTCCTGCAGGACTCCCAGGTGCTCGTCGGGCCGATGACCACCGAGGAGCTACGCCGCGCCATCACCCAACCGGCCGTCGACATGGGCTACCGGGTCGAGGTCGCCCTGGTCTCCCGGCTCGTCGCCGACGCCACCGGCCAGCCGGGTGTGCTGCCGCTGGTGTCCCACGCGCTGCTGGAGGCCTGGGGGCGCCGTCGCGGGAACACCGTCACCCTCGCCGGGTACGAGGCCACGGGCGGGATCGAGCGTGCCGTCGCCCGGACCTCCGAGGAGGTCTACAGCGCGCTCGGCCCCGAGCGGCAGGCCCTCGCCCGGCAGGTCTTCCTGCGGCTCACCGCGCTCGGTGAAGGCACGGAGGACACCAAACGCCGCATCAGCCGAGGTGAGATCGACCACCCCGACACCGCCGCCGTCCTGGAGAGGCTGGCCGGCGCCCGGCTTGTCACCCTCGACGACGACACCGTGGAGCTCGCTCACGAGGAGGTGATCCGTTCCTGGCCGCGGCTCCGTGACTGGCTCACCGAAGACCGCGAGGGGCTGCGGATCCACCGCCGGATCACCGAGGCGGCACAGGCCTGGGAGTCGGAGGACCGCGACGAGGGTGCCCTCTACCGGGGCACCCGCCTCGCCGTCGCCAGGGACTGGGCCGCCGGGAACCACTCCCTGCTGTCGCCGGGGGAGCGGGGGTTCCTGGAGGCCGGCATCGCGGCCGAGGCCCGGGAGCAGGAGGCCACCCGCCGCCGTACCCGCAGGCTGCGGCAGCTCGCGGCGCTGCTCGCCGTCCTGCTCGTCCTGGCCACCACGACGACCGTGTACGCCTTCCGGGCCCAGCGGACCGCCACGCAGCAACGCGACATCGCCCTGTCGCAGAAGGTCGCCGCCGAGGCCACCGACCTGCGCGACGCCAATCCGGCCCTGTCCGCGCAGCTCAGCCTGGCCGCCTACCGCCTGTCGCCCACCGGCGAGGCCCGCGACAGCCTGCTCGGGACCTTCGCCGTCCCCTACGCCACCCGCCTCACCGGGCACGGCAGCCGGGTCAACACCGTCGCCGTGAGTGCCGACGGGCGCAGGCTGGTCACCGCGAGCCGTGACCGCACCGTCCGGGTCTGGGACGTCGGCGACCCGCACCGCCCCCGCCACCTGCTCACCCTCACCGGTCACAGCGACAACGTCAACGCGGCCGCCTTCAGCCCGGACGGACGCACCGTCGCCACCGCCGCCTGGGACAACACAGCCCGGCTGTGGGACATCACCGCCCCCGGTCGGCCCCGCCAGCTGGCGGTGCTCCCCCACCCGATGGGGGTGAACGCGGTGGCGTTCAGCCCCGACGGACACACCGTGGCCACCGCGGGCTCCGACAGGACGGCCCGGCTGTGGAACGTGCGCGACCACCGGCTCCGCGCGACGCTGACCGGCCACGGCGACGGCCTGGTCTCGGTCGCGTTCAGCCCGGACGGTCGTACCCTGGCCACCGCCAGCTTCGACGACACCGCACGGCTGTGGGACATCGCCGACCCCCGGCGCCCCGTGCCGCTGGCCGCCCCGATCGGCCACACCGACAGCGTCAACATGGTGGCCTTCAGCCCGGACGGGCGCCTGCTGGCCACCGCGGGCAATGACGGCACCACCCGGGTGTGGGACCTCACCGATCCGCGGCGCCCCCGGCAGCGGACCTCCCTCGAAGCCCACACCGACCGCGTGTCCTTGGTGGCGTTCAGCCCGGACCGGCACACCGTGGCGACCGGTGGCTACGACCGCACGGCGTTGCTGTGGGAGACCGACGCCGAACGCGTCGCCGCCCGGCTGTGCCGGCTGGCCCACCCGCAGATCACAGCGCCGGAGTGGGACCGGTACTTCTCCGGCCTGCCCTACCGGCCGCCGTGCCCGTAGCCGGGGCCGCCCCACGTCGCGCGGGCACCCCGGCGAGGGGCCGGTGGGCGGGCGTCGTCAGGGCAGCTGTTCAGCAGACGGGCAGGGGGTCGGTCTCGCTGGAGATCCAGCTGTCCATCACGTACCCCCACCGGCCGGTGACGTCACCGTTGGTCCACTCCCACCGGTTGGGGTGAGGGCCGTTGTTGTTGCGGGCGCCCTCGGCCCGGCAGACGAAGACGCTGGGGTTGGTCCGGAGGTAGTCGACGATGTTGCTGGTTCCGGCCTCGTAGATGGGCGCCGACGTTCTGTTGCTGCACCACCACCTGTTCTCCCTGTTCCAGCACGGGTCGGCCAGAGCCGTCGAGGAATCGGTGGAGGGGGCGTTGACCGACGGAACGGACACCCGCGTCGGGGCCGGGGGCGCCACCGGGGACCCGGGGTCGGCGAAGACGGGGGAGGTGCCGAGCAGCAGACCAACCGCTGCCAGGGCCGGCACCGCGATGATGCGACGTGGACGCATGGAGTTCTCCTTGGGAAAAAGGGTCGTGGACCGTCTGAGGGGCATGGGCCGCGCGGGGCCCGGATCTTCCGCTCACAACGGGGTTCCGTGCGCTTCTGTCTAGCAGGCCGGGATTGTTCGCGATCAGAGGGCGTTCGCCTGACAATCAACTCTGAACAACGTGCTCCACCCCGTCCCGGCATGGCCGTGGACTCCCCGGTGCGGTGCCCGGCAGGGAGAGGCCGAAGGAGGCGCGCGACACCCCGACCGTGCTCAGGCTGTGGTGGAACTCCCGGTCGAGGGTGGCCCGGACCGCCCGGTGGTCGAGACCGGCGGCCTGAGCGCTCACCATCGACGGGGCCGCGACCGGGCGCTTCACGTGAGCGTCCGTACGAGGCCCGCACGACGATGACCGGCACGGACGCCGTGGCGGCGCGGGCGGGAGGCGATGCCGAGGACCTTGCCGCCCGCCGGAGGCTCCGCCTCGAGGGGCGCGTGTCATGCGGGGTGGTGTCCGCTCCTAAGCTCGGGGGTGTGGCGAAATACTTCGATGTGCATCCGGACAGTCCCCAACCCCGGCTGATCGGCCAGGTGGTCGAGATTCTGCGTACGGACGGGCTGATCGCGTACCCAACGGACTCGGGCTACGCGCTGGGGTGCCGGCTGGGCAACAAGGAGGGCATCGACCGGATCAGAGAGATCCGCAACCTCGGCAGTGACCATCACTTCACCCTGGTTTGCAGAGACTTTGCCCAGTTTGGGCAGTTCGTGCATGTGAGCAATGCGCTGTTCCGCTCGGTCAAGGCGGCGACCCCCGGCGGCTACACCTTCATCCTGCCCGCGACCAAGGAGGTGCCGCGGCGGTTGCTGCATCCCAAGAAGAAGACGGTCGGCGTCCGGATCCCCGACCACGTCGTCACGCAGGCGCTGCTCGCAGAGCTCGGCGAACCGCTGGTGTCGAGCACCCTGCTGCTGCCCGACGAGGCCGAGCCCCTGACTCAGGGCTGGGAGATCAAGGAGAGGCTCGAGCACGTGGTGGACGCCGTCATCGACGCCGGCGAGTGCGGCGCCGTCCCGACAACGGTCGTTGACTTCTCGCAGGACGAGCCCGAGATCCTCCGCCGGGGCACCGGAGACCCGTCCCTCTTCGAGTAAGGGGCGCGGAGGGGGCCGGTGCGCGATCACGGGCGGCCAGGTGCCCGCGGCGGCTTTCGGGGGTTCGGCGTCGCGCTCCGGCGGGATCGACGTGTCCGCGTGCGGGTCCCTCCACCCCGGGCCGCGGTCGACGATCGCCGCGAAAGGCCCGGCCGAGGTCACCTGGCCGACCGGCGGTCCGGGCTCGCCGAAGTTATCGGCGAGCCCGGACCGCGGACTAATAAATCTACATTGTAAAGGCGCCTGGCCTATTTCAAGATCATTTAAACCGGTTCGCCTTCGGCGTCCGCTACACCTGGTTCCGGAACCGGGTGAACGGACCAGCCGGCCAGCGGCTCGGCCTCGCGCCGACATGCCGACAGGACCAAGACCTTCCTCGGCGAGCTCGGCCCCACCCGACGGACCGAACGCACCCGCCTGAAAGCCGGCTACGACCGCGCCACCCGCGTCCTCATACGACTCGCCCACGTCCACGGCACCGCCGACCATCACGTCATAGTGGCCGGGAAAGCGAGTGAGCTGCTCCGCTCGGCGCAGCACGAGGATCCGCCGCATCGGATCGCGACAGATCGTCGTCGCGATCCGATGCATCCATCGCCGACGCTCCGCCTCTGCGCGATCCACGACTCCCAGCACGCGGTCCACTTCATCCACTCGCTCGACCAGCTCGCCCATGCAGGGCACGATCGCAGGCACCACCGACAACCTGCTCTACGAGCACCCCAAGCTAGTGAATCGGTGATGCCAGAGGAATCACAGCGAGATGCTCCGGAGAGCGAGAGCCGCTCCGCCTGCCGCCTCAGTACTGTGACTTCGCATGACCGACACCGAGATTGAGATCACCGCGGACTTGGTCCGCGACCTGCTGCGGGAGCAACATCCAGACCTTGCGGGGCTGGCCATCCGCGAGGTGGCGGGCGGCTGGGGCAACCAACTGTGGCGCCTCGGTGATGAGTTGGCCGTGCGCATGCAGCGCATGGACCCCACCCCGGAACTCCAGCTCAAGGAGCGGCGGTGGCTACCCGTGCTGGCCCCGCGCCTGCCGCTCCCGGTGCCGCTCCCGGTGCGGTTCGGCGAACCGTCCGAGCGCTTCCCCAAGCACTGGACCGTGATGACGTGGGTTCCCGGCGAGCCGCTGGACCACGGTTCGATCAGCCGCGGCGCCCACGCGGCCGACACGCTGGCGAGCTTTCTCCAGGCGCTCCATGTGGAGGCGCCCGCCGAGGCCCCGGCCAGTTCGGACCTCGGCGCTCACCCCAAGAGGTGCACGGGCGGCTTCGAGCAGTTCTTGCAGGCCATTGACCCCGACGCCGTCGGCGATGTCCGCGCCGTCCGGGCCGTCTGGGCCGATGCCGTCGCGGCCCCCGAGTGGGAGGGCCCGCCGGTGTGGGTGCACGGCGACCTCCATCCCGCGAATGTCGTCGTCTCGGACGGAACGCTCTCGGGCGTGATCGATTTCGGTGCCTTGTTCGCCGGCGATCCCGCGTGGGACCTCGGGGCCGCGTGGGTGCTGCTCCCCGCGGGCGCGGCCGCACGGTTCTTCGACGCGTACGCGCACGCGGACGAGGCGGCGATCCGGCGCGCCCGCGGGCTGGCCGCTATGAAGAGCCTCTTCCTGATGCTCATGGGGCAGAACGGACATCGGGGCCTTCCCGGCGGCAAACCGAACTGGGGACCTGCAGGCCGGGCGGCACTTGATCGTGTTCTGAAGGGCGTTTGATGCACACTTCTTGAACTTGTTCTCGATCTCGGTTGAGGGCCGTGTGGCAGCCCACCTTCGTGGGGTTCATCGATCACCGCGCGTGGTGGGGATGCCAAGGTCCACGGCCGTATGCTGCCCGTGGCCCCGATCGAGCCGGCGGAGCTTCTCCTCGGCGCCAGCCAGGCTGACCTGGAGTCCTTCAACCTCGCCGAGCCGGCCTTCGCGTTCGGCCTCGGCAATGCGGGCGATGAGGTTGTCGCGGATCTCTTCGATGCGGGCGCGTTGGACCGGGTCCGGCCTGAGAAGCGCACATCTGACGCAAGCATCCGATGCCCCATGTTTCGAGTCGACCCCGCCCAGCGCCGTCGACTCACAGAGATCATCCGCAACCTCGGCGACCGCATCGACGAGGCCCGTGCCTACGGCTCGGCCGGCGAAGTTCAAGGCCTCCGAATCAGCCTCGAAGCAGCACGCAACAAACTCGCCTCGCTCAACCGGCTGGCCCGCAATAACCGCCGGACCACGGTCAATCTCGGGATGCCGATAATCCGTGGGAAGTTGCAATGAACCGTCATCATCGCTCACTCGAGCCTACCGATCAGTAGTACGGTGCCGCGCACGGCGGACTTCCTCAGCCGCCAGCCAAGCGATTGACGAGGGGTTTCAGTCGAGGGATAGCCCTGCGGCCGGAGTCACCCGAGCGGCCCGGCGTGCCGGGAGAACAGCGGCGAGGAGTCCGGCCAGGGCGGCGATGAGGACGACGACGCCGAGTGACAGCCAGGGGACTTGCATGGTGGCGTCGCTGAGAGCCCGCGTCACGAACGTCTCGTAGCCGACCCAGGCGAACCCGACGCCGATCACGGTGCCGAGCAGGGTGGCCACCACCGACAGCAGCACTGCCTCGGGCACCAGCATCCGCCGCAACTGCCTGCGGGTGAGCCCGAGCGCGCGCAGCATCGCGTGTTCGCGGGCGCGTTCGAGTACGGAGAGCCCCAGGGTGTTCGCGATCCCGATCAGGGCGATCACGACGGCGATGCCGAGCAGGCCGAGCACTGACCAGGTGAGGATTCTCAACTGTTGGTCCTCCGTCTCCCGGGCCTGCAACCCGTTGTCGATCTTCGCGCCGACCGGATCCGCTAGCTTGTCCAGGTCACCGACAAGTTGAATCGGGTCGGCGCCGGAGGAGGCGCGGATCCAGATGGCATGCGGCTCGGGGGAGTCGGTGAGCGTCGCCAGCGTCTCGGGCGCGACCACGCCCGCCGGGCCCCAGCCGGTGCCGGCGGCGACCTGCAACTGGGCTCGCCGGTGGCCGACGCGCACCGTGACCCGGTCACCGGGCCGGAGGCTCAGGTCCTTGCGAAAGGCCGCATAATCGAGTCTGATCTTCCCCGGCTCCACCCGAGCGAACGCCCCGCCGTCGCGCGATGTCCGCTTTGTCGTTGACGGTGGTTGTGCGAGCATGGTCGGCGTAGGCGAGCGCGGAACGAGGAAGCCGGTGTGAATCCGGCGCGGTCCCGCCACTGTGATCGGCGAGCGAATCCCGAATTGGCCACTGCCCCGCGCGGGTGGGAAGGCCGGGAGGAGCGTTGACCCGAGAGCCAGGAGACTCACGCGGTCGCCTCCTCGCAGGAATTGGGGCGGACCTCCCCAAGAGAGGAACGGTGATCGTCATGCCTGGACCCCGGCCCACCGGCCCCGGGCGTGCCCGGCGCGCCGACTCTTTTGGTGACCCGGCCTCCCGACCGTCGCGGAGGCCGCCGAGGAACGGCGTCCGCGGCCTGTTCCCAGGAGAGCACGCATGAGCGTCCCTCGCTCGATCACCGTGGCATCACTCGCGCTTTCGCCCGCCACCGTGGCACCGCTCGCGTTTTTACCCGCCGCCTGTGGTGCCCGGGACGCGTCACCGGCGGCCGAGGGTCACCGTGTCACCGGCTACCGGCAGCTGACCAGGTGACGCCTCCGGCCTCCGGCGCGGCCGCCGCCCGGCCGGGACCGCTTCCCGCCTCACCGTCGGCGGTCTCTACGGCGATCGCCGACGTCTCCGAGATCAGCGGCTACTTCGAACTCGGGATCGGCCCGATCGAGGCGGGCTGGCGGCCGCTCACCGACCTGGCGGCCGACCCCGACCTCCTGCGGCGGCGGATCGTCGACGTCGCCGGACGCCTGGGGACCGACGAGCTCCGGGTGGCGGCCTCCATCCTGTTCCAGGGGCTGGCGGCCCGTCTGTGGTCACCCGTCGTCGGCGCGGCGGTAACGCACGACCTGCTCCTGGACCTGGCCTCCGTCCACTGGCGGGAGGCGTCCAGCGGGCCGCTGCCGCTGCGGGCCGAGCGCCCGACCGGCCGGCGGATCCTCGACCCCGCCGGGGTCGCCGAACCGCTGCACCGCGACGTGCTGACCGAGGTGCTGGAGCCGCTGGCGCGGTCCGTACGGGAGATCGTGAGGATCGCTCCCGGGCTGCTGTGGGGCAACGCCGCCTCCGCGCTGGCCGGAACCGTCCGGACCATCGCCCACCAGCGCCCCGAACTCGCCGCGCGGGCCACCGCGCTCGGGCGCGAGCTGCTCGCGCTGGGAGTGCTGCGGGGTGGTGGCGACCTGGTCGAGCCCGTCCCCGGGCAGCCGTTCTTCGTCCGGCGCAGCTGCTGCCTGTTCTACCGCCTGCCCGAGGGCGGCAAGTGCGGCGACTGCGTCCTCATCGACCCCGAGACCCGCCGCCGGCAGTGGGCCGAGGCCCTGCGACGGCCCGGAGGGTCCTCATGAACCACCCGTCGTCTTCGGCCGCCGGAACCTCCGGCCGTCTCTCCGCCTGGGACGACCCGCGCGCCACCTGCCTCGGGCTCGGTCCCGGCCCGCTGGACCGCACCGGAAAGGGCGTCAATCACAGATGAGCAAGATCACCGTCTGCCGGGACTGCTGCTGCGGCAGCAGCCGCAAGGTTCCCGGCCTCGACCACGACGAGCAGGTTCGCCGCCTCTCCCGGATCGCCGACGTCCGCCTCAGCGACTGCCTGGACGTGTGCGAGCAGGCCAACGTCATCGTCGTCCAGCCCACCCCCGCCGGACGCGCGGCCGGCGGAAGGCCGGTCTGGCTCGGGCTGGTCAACCAGGACGAGGCCGTCGACGACATCGCCGCCTGGCTGCGCGAGGGCGGCCCCGGCCTGTCCGAGACCCCGGCCATCCTCGCCCTGCACCAGATCACCCCGCCGGGCCGGCGGAAGGCCGGACGTCCGTGAAGGTTCACCCGGCGAGGGCGACGACGGCCGGTGAGCCGGGCGGCGTCGTGTACGAGGACCTGCTCCGTCGGGCCGGGGCTCGGGGCCGCCGTCCGTGGTCGGCCGGTCGGCCGAGGCCGGAGCGGGTGGTCATGGCTGCTCCCGGGTGACCCTGGCGATCGCGGCGGCGTGCTCGTCGGCGGTCATGCCCAGGGTGGGATGGTGCCGGTTGAGGTCGTGCTGGTCGTCGGCCCACTGCCGGTAGTCCCGCCGCAGGGTGGTCGCGTCGGAGTCGAGGGCGAGGGCGATGTCGGCCCAGGTGGCACTGGCCAGCAGCGCGTGGTGGATGTTGGCGGGGTGGCGTACGGTGCGCGCGATGCTCTCCGCCAGTGCCAGCAGCTCGAGGTGCTCGGCCACGGTGAGCGGGGGCCGGTCCTCGGCCCCGTGCCGGGCGGGGTCATAGGTCCCCCGGGCCACCAGCTCCGTGCGGGCGCGAGCCGACGCGTTCCGGGCGGCCAGCTCGTTGTAGCGCTCCAGCTGCCGGCTGACGGGCATGTCGTAGCGGGCGTCGTGCCAGGTCGTGATGTTCTCGGGCGGGGTCATGAAGACTTCTCCGGGGCGGTCGGGGGGTTGGCTTCCGGCAGGGTCGTGCGGGATGTGGTCGAAGCTCGCGTCTCAAGCCGACCGGCGCCCCATGACGAGGTCGGCGGTGATGCGGGCCGGTGAGCACAACGTCTGGCCGTGCGCCCGGAACAAGGCATCACGGGAGCTGAAATACCCCAGGTCGGCCAGCACCTGGCCGGACAGGTCACATGACGAGGCGGTGACGCCGTCCCAATCGACGGCGGTGCGGGCCACCGCGTCGAAGAGCGTCTCACCACCGATGTTGGTGAACGCCTCCTCCTCCCGTAGCGTGCTCAGATCGCCGTACAGCTCGGAGACGGTCACCCACTCACCGTCGAGCAGGAACTCCGGCCAGGCGAGCACCACCTGACGCGGGACCAGTGCTCGCAACCGAGGAAAGCGAGGGTGCCAGAAGCGCCCGCTCACCAGCAACCCCCTGACCCGGCCGGCGATCCCGCAGGCCCGCCCCACCGCTTCCAGCACCGCCAGCCGCTGGCTGCACGATCCGCGCTCCAGGAGAAGCGTCCTGGAGACCGGCTGCGTGTCGTTCATGGCATACACCGGGCGCACCCGCGCGGCGATGAGCCGGTGGGCCGCGACCAGAAGGTCCCGATCCATCCCGGTATTCCCATGCCGGGCTTCAGCCGCCAGCTCCAGTACCCGGGGATGTCCCCAGTCGAGGATGGGCGTGGCCGACAGTTGCCTCCCGCCTGTTTCCCGGTGAACGGCGGCGGCGCGTGAGAGAGACGGCTTCATCTCACGACCGTATCCGGAGCCCATGACGCGACGAGCACGGAGCCCGGCGGACCGGCCCGAGATGCTGTTCGCCCAGCCTGTTCTCCAGCCCGGTCAGCGGGATCGCGAGGTGGAGGCGTAGGGGAGCAGGGCCATCTCGCGGGCGTTCTTGATCGCGGCGGCCAGCCGGCGCTGCTGCTGGACGGTGACCCCGGTGACCCCGGTGACACGGCGGCCGCGGATCTTGCCGCGGTCGGAGATGAACGCGCGGAGCAGGTCGGTGTCCTTGTAGTCGATGTGGCTCACGCCGTGCAGCGGATTGGTCTTCTTGCGGGGCGTGCGGCGAGGTTTCAAGCGGAGGTCTCCTTCAGGTCGAGGACGAAGGCGAACGGGTCGGGGTATCCGGCCCAGACGTCGGAGCCGGCCAGGGTCTCGGCCTCGGTGAGCAGGCAGGAGTCCAGGAGCCGATGGATGCGGTCGCGGTCGAGGTCGGGGCCGGTGAAGACGAGGTGCTGGACGCGGTCGCCGAGCTGGGGGGTCCAGTCGAGGGTGGCGGCCATGCGGCGGGCGGGGCTCTCCATCTCCCAGGCGGCCTCGGGCAGGACGACCAGCCAGGGGCCGGCGTCCTCAACGGTGATGACGCCGGCGACGGCGTCCCAGGCGAGCAGGCGCTCGTGCCGGTTGGCCAGCCAGAACCGGCCGCGGCTGCGGACGGTCTCGGTGACCAGCTCGTCGACGGCGTCGAACAGCCGCTGGGGGTGCAGGGGGCGCAGCCGGTGCCAGACCACGGTGGAGATCTCCCCGGTCTGCGCGTCGCAGGGCAGCTGGGCGGTCGCCGGGTCGACGCGGGCCCCGAGCATCTCCACGTCGATCCCCGCACCGGTGACCGCGGGCAGGGCGAGGTCGGGGGGACCGGCCGGGGTGGTGGGGGCGAGGTGGCCGAGCACGGCCAGGGCGAGTTCGACGTCGTCGGCCTGCTCACCGGACACGACGAGGGCGGTGGCGTACTCGATCTGGCGGGTGAGCACCTCGGCCAGGTGGCGCGCGTCGCCGGCCGCCGCGTGTTTGCCGTGAGCGGCGAGGCGCTCGTCGCAGCAGATGTCCTCGGTCGTGCGTGCCGCGTCCAGGGCGGTCAGCACCCCGGTCAGGCGCAGGCGGTGCACGGTGTCCTCGTGCCAGGCGAGGGCCTCGGCCACGGTCCGGGGTTCGACCGAGTCCCACAGCTCCACGACGAGCAGCGGTGCCGAGCCCGACCGCGAGAGGAGCTCCGGGATGAGGTCCTCGCGCACGGTGCAGGTGACGCAGCCGTGCGCGAGGCGTATCTCCCGCAGGTCCAGCGTCCCCGACGCGTCGCGTACGACGCGTTCCACGCGCCCGGTGCTCACCTCTCGCAGGTCGTGGTGGATCGCCACCGATCCGGGGTGGTCGGCGAGCAGGCGGTCCACCAGGGCCGAGCGCGGTTCGGGATGCAGTCCTGAGACGATGACGACGGGGACGGACATGACAGCTCCTTTCGTGGTGCGGGGGGTACGGCGCGGGTTCGGGGTACGGACCGTTCTCAGAGGGCCGATCCTCAGAGGGCCGGTCCCCGGAGGGCGGTCCTCAGGGGAGGAGTCCGCGCCGGTAGGCGCGGACGAGTCGGCGCGGTACCAGCAGTTCGCGTCCGCCGACGGTGACCGGGACAAGGCCGGGCGTGACGGCCTTCCACTGCGAGCGGCGGTGGCGGGTGTTGCTTCGGGAGGTCCTGCGTTTGGGAACGGCCATGTCGCGGTGCTCCTACCAACTGGATTTGGTGACGCCGGGCAGCTCGCCGCGGTGGGCCAGCTCGCGGAAGCGGATCCGGGAGAGCCCGAACCTGCGCAGGTGGCCGCGCGGGCGGCCGTCGGTGACGTCGCGGTTACGCACGCGGGTGGCGCCGGCGTCGCGTGGTTGGCGGCTCAACTCGCGGACGGCCTGGGCTCGCTCGTCGGGGGAGCCGGTGCGGATGATCTCCTTGAGGCCTGCCCGGCGCTCCGCGTAGCGGATGACGACGAGTTTGCGCCGCTCGTTGGCTGCGATCTTGCTTTTCCTGGCCATCAGATCCGTTCTCCCCGGGCGCGGATACGGGCCACGGCGGCCTCGATGCCGATCTTGTCGACGGTCTTGACGGCTCTGGCGCTGAGCGTCAGCCGCACGAAACGGCCCTCGGCGGGCAGCCAGTAGCGCCGTGGCTGGATGTTGGGACTCCAACGGCGGCGGGTGCGGCGGTGGGAGTGGGAGACGTTGTTGCCGAACACCGGCTTGACGCCGGTGAGCTGGCAGTGGGCGGACATGCGGTTTCCTTTCAGAAGAGGGCGGGGTCGAGTGGTGCCATGATAGCGATAACCGTTTTCATTTGCGAAACGAAGGGTGCGACGGCTCGCCGGGAGAGGCGGCCGATGGGCGGATGGGGCAAAGGCGACCACCGAGAACAGAAGCCCCATCGGGAGTTCGATGGGACACATGGACGTAGATCGTTGAAAGCGGTAGCGTCGGCCACGTAACTCGTGGTGACAGGAGCCGCTGGATGTCCTCAAAAACGGCAAGGCGACCCGGTGCCGTGTCTCAGCCGGGCACTCGTTCGTCCTCCAGCTGGGCGCGTTACCTCGTGACCGCCCTGGTCGCCGTGGCGATAGCCGGGCCACTGGGCTATCTCGTCGCTCTTCCCGACAGCTCCCAGGTCGCCATCGCCGACATGCGGGAGGCGGAGGTGAAGCGGGACGTCCAGCAGATCGGTGAGCTGACGTCCACGGCGCGGGTGACCGCCGGCGAGCTGAACGGGGTGTTGTCCGGACTCGTCGAGGTGCTTCCCCAGGGCGGAACCCCCGGCGCGCGGTCGGCGGAGCCGGCGGAGATCGAGGGATGGCAGCGCGTTCTGCGGCAGGCTGTCGACAGGCACGCGGAGACCCCCTCCGGGACGACCGCGACCAACGTGGCTCGTGCGGGATTCCGCAGCGCGGTGGACACCATGGCGATCGCGGTCGACGCGTACGCGGCCGGCCGGAAACTTCCCGAGGACCTGAGGAAGGCCTTCCTCGACCTGGCGGTCCGTCAACGATCCGCCGCCGTCACCGCGTGGTCCGTCGCGGCGACACAACTCGATCAGATCAACGTCGATGCCGGCAAGGGCCACCAGCACGTCTACCTGACGGGCGCTCCGGGAGAGGGCGGCATGTCCGCGGACACCATCCCCGAGGGTAGCCACGGCTAGCCCCGCCGCCGTCACGCACCATCGGCTCGTCCGCTCCGGATGCGCGCCGTCCTGGGACGGCGCGTGTTCCTCCCCGGCGCGTACCGCCGGTGAACTCGCCGTCAGGGGCTATGGCGTCCCCAGATAGGTGTCGAGCGCGGCCGCGCCCGCCAGCATCGCCAGGCCCCGCGCCGTCAGCCGGTCGTGCCAGTCCCGCAGCGTCGCCTGCAGCGGCTCCGGCCCGCCTGCGGCCCGTACCCGCTCCAGCACCCGCGCGATCTGTTCCAGCCCGTACCCGCCCCGCCGCAGCTGGTGGGCGAGCAGCACGTCGCGCACGTCGGCGGAGGTGTAGACGCGGTAGCCGGTGCGCGGGTCGCGCCCGGGTACGATCAGCCCGGCCCGCTCCCATTTGCGCAACGTCGCCGGCCGGATGCCGATCCTGCGCGCCAGCGGCCCGATGAACGTCACCCCCGGCTCCGCCTCGCGCGGCGGCGCCAGGTCGCGCAGCGCCCGTTCCACGGCCTCCAGCGTGTGCCGGTCGCCGGCCAGCTGCGCGTGGCTCTCGTCGATCAGCCGCAGCGCCTCCTCGACCGCGCCGCCGTTCACGGCCCGCATGATCGCCCCCGCGGTCGCGTGGCCGTGCGCGGGGATCGACGCCAGGAACGTCCGCAACGCCGCCGCGTGGCGCGGAGCGTAGACGCGGTAGCCGTGCGGCGAACGCTCGGCCGGCGGCAGGATCCCCGCCTCCTCGTAGTTGCGCACCGCCTGCGTGGACAGGCCGTGCTCGCGCGCCAGATCGATGGGCCGCAACCGCATTTTGAAGGTACGTCCTCGTCAACAGGTGGAAATTCCGCCAAAGTTTACACAGAAAGTCCAATGATACGAGGGCGTCGCCCTGGAACCGGCGGACAGGGCAGGATGACCGGTTCGCCGGCGACACCGCACCCGGTCCGGGCCTTCGGCCGGTGATGACGGGGCCGTACCTCGGCGGAGGCCGCGGGGGTGAGGCTCACCCGAGAATCCGGCGGGCCACCGCGCCGATGTGCAGTTCGTCGGGGCCGTCGAGGAGGCGGGCCATCCGGCCGGTACGGAACAGCGCGGGCAGCGGGGTGCCGGGGCCGAGCCCGGCCGCGCCGTGGACCTGGATGGCCGCGTCGGTGACCTGCTGCAGCATCCGGGCGGCGGCCACCTTCGCCAGGCCGGTCTCGACTCTGGCGTCCAGTCCCGCCTCCACCAGGGCCACGGCCTCGAACACCAGCGGCCGGGTGGTCCTGATCGCGAGCAGGGCGTCGAAGACGAGCGCCTGGACGAGCTGGAGGTCGGCGAGCCGTCCTGAGGCCGTCGGCCGTGAGCGGGCCCGCTCGCGCATGAGGGCGAAGGCGCGCTCGGCCTGGCCGAGCCAGCGCAGGCAGCGCAGCAGGCGGCCGAGCCGCACCCGTTCGGCGAGCACGCGCAGTCCTCGTCCGGGTTCCCCGAGGAGATGGCCGGGCGGGACGGTGACCGCGTCCAGGGCGATCTCCCACTGGCCGCCCGCGCCGAGGATCGGCAGCTCGCGGACCACGCGGAAGCCGGGGGCGGAGGTGGGCACGAGCAGCAGGGACAGGCCGGTCGTGGAGGGCGGGGCGCCGGAGGTGCGGGCGAGCACGGCGGCCAGGTCCGCGTCGCCCGCGCCGGTGACGAACCACTTGCGCCCGTGGACCGTCCAGGAGCCGTCGGGCTCCTGCACGGCCCGGGTGGTGGTGAGGCCGGGTTCCGAGCCGGGCGCGTCCGGTTCGGTCATCGCGTTGCACATGGTCAGCCGCCCGCTCGCCAGCAGGGGCAGGTAGAGGTCCCGTACGGCGGGTTCGGCGTGCCCGGCCAGGGTGGTCACGTCCAGCAGCGCGGTGGAACCGAGCACACCCGGACCGTGATCGCTCGCGCCCTCCGCCTCGGCCACGTGCGCGTACTCCGTCAGTGACAGGCCCGCGCCGCCCAGCTCCGCCGGCAGCGGCAGCCCCCAGAGCCCTTCGGCGCGCGCCCGGTGCCTGAGCCGGGCGAGGAGTTCGCGTGCGGGCGCGCCGCCCGCGTCCAGTTCCGCCTCGTGCGGCATGACCTGCTCGCGGACGAATCCGGCCACCCGCTCGCGCAGCGTGAGCACCCGCGCCGGGCAGGCGGGCGCCCCCCAGGTGTCCCGGCCGGGCGGTTCGACGCCGGTCATGGTGACGGCCTGCTGTGACATTCCAACTCCAGACATGTCGGGAACTGATTGAAAAATTCATCCGACTTCCTGCTGTGGAACAGGTCGCGTGGACGCGCGGCGGAGTTCCCGTTCGCGGCAGGCACGACTCGCGGTCACCGCCGCGGGAGAGGAGAGCCATGGCACACCCCGTCACCGTCACGGCGGCGCACCCGCTCGACGGCCTCGGCCTGCGGGCGGTGGGGCCACCCGCCCTCACCGCCGTCGCCGCCCGGCACCTGGCCCTGCTGGGCGCCGACGACCTCGGATCGACCGCGTCGGACGGCCCCGGGATCGTGTCACTCAGGGGTACGGACGGACGCCCGCTCACCGCCGAGATCGTCTGGGCCGACCTCGCCCCGGAGGAGGAGGTGAGCGACGAGGCCACCGCGCAGGCCGCGACCGGGGTCGCCCACGTGCACGGCCGCCGCGACGGCGAGCCGCGCGGCCTGGCCGCCGACTACCTGACGACCGCGTGCTCGGTGCTGGCCGTCCAGGGACTCCTGGCAGCCCTGGTCGGCCGCGCCCGCGGCTGCGCGGTCGAGACCGTGCGGACCGGTGTGGACCTGGCCGGGCTGCTCGCCGTCGGCCAGTATCTGGCCGCCGCCACGGCAGGG
Source organism: Streptosporangium sp. NBC_01469 (assembly GCF_036227305.1). NCBI lineage: Bacteria > Bacillati > Actinomycetota > Actinomycetes > Streptosporangiales > Streptosporangiaceae > Streptosporangium > Streptosporangium sp. NBC_01469. The sequence continues at coordinate 6,551,261 of NZ_CP109465.1, forward strand.
GACGAGGAGGCGGTGCCGTTCTCACCCGGCGGGCCGCCCTTCACCACGGCCGACGACGTGTGCTTCGAGGTCGAGACCCTCGACCCGGCCGCGTGGGTGGCCTTCTGGCGTTCACTGGGGGTGGCCGAGCGCCTCGCCGGATCGGCGTGGAGGTCCTTCCAGTTCCGCTACGCCACGGCCTGCTGCCCGCTCCCCGGGGAACTGCACGCGCGGGCTCGCGCGGCGGACTGGGAGGGCGTGCGGCGGGCCGCGAAGGAGTCGGGAGCCTCGGTGTGCGCGCTGCGGTCCCTCTCCGATCGCCTGGCCGAGCCCCGCCCGGCGGCGCCCTGGCGGCTGTCGCCGCTGCTGCCGGTTGCCGGGCCGCCCTCGCGGGGCGCGGCTGCCGAGACCGCCCGCCCGCTGGCCGGGCTCACGGTACTGGAGGCCGGGAGGCGGATCCAGGCGCCGCTCACCGCCTGCCTGCTGGGACTGCTCGGCGCGGACGTGGTGCGCGTCGAGCCGCCCGGCGGGGATCCGCTGCGCGGCATGCCGCCCATGTGCGGTGACCTGTCGGCCCGGTGGCTCGCGCTCAACCGGGGCAAACGCGCGGTGGAGATCGACATCAAGTCGGCCGCGGGCCGGGCCGGGCTCCGCGACCTGGTCGCGGACGCGGACGTCTTCGTGCACAACTGGGCGCCGGGCACGGCCGAGCGCCTCGGCCTGGACGACGGCGACCTGTCGGCGGTCAACCCCGGCCTGGTCTACGCCTACACCAGCGGCTGGGCCGGGCGGCTGGCCGACGTGCCGCTGGGAACCGACTTCATGGTCCAGGCCCGCACCGGCGTGGGCGAGGCCGTACGGCCCGCCGGTGAGCCGGCCGCGCCGTCGCTGATGACCCTGCTGGACGTCCTCGGCGGCCTGCTCGGCGCCGAGGCGGTGCTCGCCGGGCTCCTGCTGCGCGAGCGCGACGGCCGCGGCGTGCGGGTGGACTCCTCGCTGCTCGGCGCGGCCGAGGTGCTCACCGGGCCTGCCCTGCGCCGGGCCGCCGAGGGCGGCGGTTCGCGCGCTCCGGAGGGTTTCCGCCGTCCCCTGCGGACGGCGGACGGCTGGGTGAGCGTCGCCGACGGCCCCGCCGGGCAGGCGGGCGCGGCCTCTCCCGACATGCTCGCCGGCCTCCCGGAGACCACCGCGATGACCTCGGCCGAGGTTCTCGCCTCGCTCCGGCGCCGGGGGCTGCGGGCCACCACCGTGACGACCGCCCTGGACGCCCTGCCCGCCGACCCGCGTTTCGCCTCCGCCCTCACCCGTGACGAGCACGGGGCTTTGGCCGTACCCGCTCCCTGGAGGTTCGCATGACCCTGCGCCTGGACGACCTGGTACCCGCCGCCCTGAGACGCCGGTGGGCCGCCGACGGCACCTGCCCGGATCTCGACCTGTACGCCCTGTTCCGCACCCGCCGCCTGGCGGCCCCGGACCGGGTCGCTGTGATCGACACGGCGGGCGAGCTCACCTACGCCGAACTGGACCGCCTGGCCCGGTCGGCCGCGGCCGGGCTGCGCCGGCTCGGCGTCTGCGAGGGCGACGTCGTCGGCGTCCAGCTGCCCAACGGCCGGGACGCGGTCGTGGCGGACCTGGCGGTGGCGGCGCTCGGCGCGGTGGCACTGCCGTTCCCCGCGGGGCGGGGGGTGGCCGAGGCGGCCTCCCTGCTGGGCCGTTCCGGCGCGCGGGCCGTCGTCGCCGCCGTCGACCATCGGGGCAGCGCCCATGCCCGCGAGCTGGTATCCGCCGCCGGCGACCTGCCGGGCCTGCGGGCGGTGATCGCCGCCGGGCCGCAGGAGCCCCCGCCGGGCAGCGTCGCCTGGAGCGAGGTGCTGTCGGCCGACGGCGGCGCCTTCGTCCCGGCCAGGCCCGACCCCGACGGTGCGGCCCGCATCCTGGTCTCTTCGGGGTCGGAGTCGGAACCCAAGATGGTCGCCTACTCCCACAACGCGCTCGCCGGCGGGCGGGGCAACTTCATGGCCACCCTCATTCCCGGCGGGAGCACGCCGCGCTGCCTGTTCCTGGTCCCGCTCGCCTCGGCCTTCGGCAGCAACGGCACCGCCGTCACCCTGGCCCGGCACGGCGGCTGCCTGGTGCTCCTCGACCATTTCTCTCCCCGGGCCGCGCTGGCGGCGATCCGTGAGCATCGGCCCACCCACGTGCTGGCCGTACCGACCATGGTCCGCATGATGCTCGACCAGCCGGACGCCGGGCCGACACCGCCCATGACGGCTCTGGTGCTGGGCGGCGCCGAGCTGGACGCGGCCACCGCGGCCGAGGCGGGCGAGGCGTTCGGCTGCCCGGTGATCAACCTGTACGGCTCCGCCGACGGGGTGAACTGCCACAGCGGATTCCGCCCGGCCACGGCGGGCGATGCCGGCCCCGGTGTGGTGGTGGGGTTGCCCGACCCCCGGGTGGCGGAGATCCGCATCGCCGCGCCCCCGGACGGGGAGAGGTTCGGTGAGATCATCGCCCGTGGCCCGATGACCCCGATGTGCTACGTCGGCGCGCCGGAGCTGAACCGGCGCTACCGCACGGCGGACGGCTGGGTCCGCACCGGCGACCTGGGGGTGATCGACGCCGACGGGCGGCTGCGCCTGATGGGCAGGCTCAAGCAGGTCGTCATCCGCGGTGGCGCCAACATCAGCCCGGCCGAGGTGGAGCGCGCGCTGGCGGACCATCCCGAGGTGCGCGAGGTGGTGTGCCTGGGCGTGCCCGACCAGGTGATGGGGGAGCGGCTGGCGGCCTGCGTGGTGCCGCGCCCCGGGCGCGTTCCCGACCTGCCCGGCCTGTCCTCCCATCTGCTCCAGCGGGGACTCGAGCGGGGCAAGCACCCCGAGCGCCTGCTACTGGTGCAGGAGGTGCCGCTGACCCCGGCCGGCAAACCCGACCGGGACGCGCTGCGCGATCTCCTGCTCGGCGGACACCGGGAAACAGCGTGAACCCTCCCGGGCCGGAGGCGACTTCGGCCCGGGAGGGAGTCTCGCTCAGGCGGCCCGGTCGGCGGCCTCCAGCGACTCGATGAGCTGGATGCGGGCTCGCGCCACCCGGGAGCGCACCGTGCCGATGGGGCAGCCGATCAGCGAGGCGGCCTCGGCGTAGGGCAGGCCGACGACCTGGGTGAGCACGAAGGCCTCCCGCCGCTCGTGCGGCACCTTGGCCAGCAGGTCCGCCAGGGCCACCCCGTCCTCGCGTCCCGGTAGCCCGCGGGGCTGACATCGCTCGGCGGCGGTCTGCCAGTCGGCGAGATCGGCGATCCTGGGACGGCAGGACGCCGATCGGAACCGGTCGACGACGACCCGCCGGGCGATGGACAGCAGCCAGGTCCTGGCCGACGAGCGGCCGGCGAAGCGGGGCAGGCTGCGCAGGACGCGCACGAACGTCTCCTGGGTCAGGTCCTCGGCCGACGGGGTCCCGGCCAGGTAGGCGACGAACCTGCGCACGTCGGTGTAGACCGCGCGGGTGAAGGCCTCGACGTCCGCGGGCGCTCCTCCGCGCGCGGCCAGTGCGAGCACCGTCAGCTGCTCGTCGGAGCAGGCGGTGGTGTCATGGTCGGGTGCGCGGTGATCGCGCGTGACAGAACTCATGATGATCGTTCCTCGGGTCGCGGTGCAGAACGGATACACGGTCCGGAGATGGGTGGCCCCTGACGGGCTGGTGGAGGAGACAGGGGCGCGGGGCGGCCACGGGCCCGGGGAGGCGGGCCGCGGGGTCGCGGCGCGTGCGGCGGCCGGAGGGCCCCTCGCTCGGGCCGCGTCATCGCGTCCGCCGTCACGGGAACCCCGGCGGATCCGCGGGCGACTGTCTGGAGCGCGGTCGTCGCGAGGACTCCGCGAGGGGAAGGAGGCCGCGATGCGGCTGGAACGACCGGCACGCCCAGGACGCCCAGGACGCGGTACGGCCGGGGAACGGTGGGTGACCGTCCTGCTCACCGCGGCCATGGGCGTGTCGATGCTTCAGCTCTTCCTGATCGGCGCGCTCGGCCCGCGCCTGGTCGGGGAGGCGGGCATCTCCCGTACGGCGATCGGCCTGACCACGACCGCCGGGTTCGGGGTCGCCGCGTTGCTCTCGCTCACCGCCGGTCGCTGGGTGGACCGGCTGGGCGCCCGCCGCTGCCTGGTCGCCCTGCTGCTGCTGGCCGCGGTGGCGCTGGCCCTGATCGGCGCCGCCTCGAACACATTCGTCCTGCTGGCGGCGGTGGCCCTGGGCGGGCTGCCGCAGGCGCTGGCCAACCCCGCCACCAACAAGATCATCGTGGCGGTGGTCGAACCGGCCGGGCGCGGCGCGGTCACCGGCTGGAAACAGTCCGGGGTGCAGTTCGGCGCCCTCGCGGCGGGACTGCCGCTGGCGGCGCTCGCCGCCTGGACGGGATGGCGCGGCTCGGTGTGGACGGCCGCCGCGCTCGCCGTCCTCATCGCCTGCTGGGCCCTTCGCGCGCTGCCGCCCGACCCCGGCCCCGCGCAGGCTCCGCCACCCCGGGACGTGCCGCGCGCCCGCGTCGGCCGGCTGGCGCTGTTCTCCTTCCTGCTCGGCTGCGGGATCGCCGCGGTGAACACCTACCTCGCGCTCTTCGGGGTCGAGCGGCTGGAACTGGGACCGGTCGTGGCGGCGTGGCTGATCGCCACGCTGGGCGTCACCGGCGTGGCGGGCCGGGTCGGCTGGTCGCGGCGGGCCGGCCGTCCGGGCCGGGCCGAAGTACTTCTGGCCCCCCTCGCGGCGGGAGCGTGCGGGGCCGCCCTGCTGCTCGCGGCGGCCTCGTCGGCCCCCATCCTGGTCTGGGCGGGGGCGGCGGCCGTCGGCGCCTTCGCCGTCGCGGGCAACGCGGTCACGATGGTCGCCGTGATCAAGCGCGCCGACCCTCGTGGCGCCGGTCGCGACTCCGCGCTCGTCTCGGCGGGCTTCTTCGCCGGATTCGCCGCCGGGCCACCTTTGTTCGCCGTCCTCGTCGAGGCCGCGGGGTACGGGCCGGGCTGGGTGCTGGTGGCCGCCGAGTTCGCGGTCGCCGCCGCCGTCGCGGCACCGCTGCGGTTGCGGGCCGGGGCGCGCCGATGATCTGGGCGCGGACGGCACTGGCAGAGATTCTCGTCCGGGTGGGGACCACCGAAGCCGAAGTGGCCGGGCGGTGGCCGCTGCACGCCGATCCCGGCTCCGGCCACTGGACGACCACCGCCCGCGGGTCATGGACCGGCGGTTTCTGGGCGGGCCTGCTCTGGCTGCGGGCGATCGTGAGCGGCGATCCCGCCGACCGGGCCGCCGCGACCGGCCGCACCGCGCTGCTCGCCCCCTGGATCGAGGCCGACACCGCGACCCGGGGCCTGATCCTCTGGTACGGCACCGCGTTCGGCGTGATGGGCGGGGACGCCGCGGCGGTGGAGCTTCGCGACCGTGCGGCGCGGGCCTGCCTGGACGCCTACGACCCCGGGCTCGGGCTGGTGCCCTGGGGCGGCGCGTTCGGCGGCCCCCGCGAGGTGGCCCGGGTCGACGGGCTGCCCGGCCTCCCGCAACTCCTGCGCCTGCGAGGACCCGGCGGGATCACCGCCGCCCGCGACCAGCTCCGACTGCAACTCGGGCTGACGCTCGGGGAGCGGGAACCGCGCCCGGCCTGGCGGGCGCGGCCGGACGGCACCTGGGAGCACCATCGCGATCCGGCGCCCGGCTGGAGCCGTACGGTGGCGTGGCTGTCGCTCGCGGTCGCCGACGCCGGTGACGAGGCGGCGCGACGCGAGCTGCTGGGCCACCCCCGGGTAGCCGGCCGGTTCGCGGCGACCTCGCCCGCCGTCCCCCCGGCACGTCCCGGCGGCCCCCCCGACACCTCGGCGGCCGCGATCGAGGCCGTGGCCGCCCTCAAACTGGCCGCGCGAGCCTTCGCCACCCGCCCGCGGACGGCGGCCCGGCTGCGGGAGCGCGCCGTCGCCGTGCTGCGCGAACTGGTCACGGCGCACCTGCGCGACGGCCGCCTCCTGGACGGGTGCTACGACCTCGAGCACGGCGTGGCCACCCGCCACGAACTGGTGTGGGGCGACTTCTTCCTGGCCGTGGGCCTGGCGATCCTCACCGGAGTGATCAGTCCCTTCAGCTGCTGAGCAGCCGGCGCGACGGCGGTTTCGGCACGTCCGGGGAGCGGAGCGGCGGCGAGCACGGGAACGTCCACGTGCCTCCTTCTCTGAAAACCGGAGGAACGCGGGGCGGCTCGCGCGAAGCCGCCCCGCCCGAGCGGTCAGCCCAGGGCCGCGGCCAGCGCGTCGGCGCCTGCCCGGTACACGGCGATCAGATCCAGCCCCCGGCCGGGGAAGTTGTCGATGACCACGCGCTCGGCCCGCACGCCGGACAGCGCGTCCCCGCCGGGCATGGCGGAGTTGTCGAGCACCAGCCGGGGCTTCTTCGCGGCCAGCTCGGAGATCTGGCCGGCGGTGGGCGGCTGCGGGCCGAACACCCCGGCGGGCCGGGTACCGGCCAGGTCGGCTGCCCAGGCCACGAACGCCTGCGAGACGATCACCGGCGCGGTGCCCCCGGTGGCGGCGGTGACCTTCTCCTTCAACGCGGCGTACTCGGTGTCGAAGGCCGCGGTCCACGCCTCGGCGGCCCGGGCGGTGCCGAACTCGCCTCCCAGGCGCCGCACCTCGGCCTTGACCTTGTCGGGGGCGTTGTCCAGGGAGACCTCGATCAGCTTGGCCCCGGATCCGGCGGCCTCCTTGAGCCTGCCGGCGAAGCCTTCGAAGGCGGCGTACAGCACCACGTCGGCCTCGGCCACCGTGGCCAGGTCCGAGGGCTTGGGATCGTAGTCGGCGGCGTGGTGCACGCCGGGCGGGACGATCACCGTGATGTCGGTCGCACCCGCGGCCTTGGCGAATCCCGCCTCCCAGGTGGAGGCGGCGACGACCTTCAGGCCGCCCTCCGAGGGCGAAGCCGCGGGGGAGGTCTCCCGGGTGCTCCCGCAGGCGGCCGTGACCAGCATGGCCAGCGCGGCGACGGCGGCCGGGGCGGTGAGACGGAATCGGCGCAAGATGATCATTTCGTGAGGATCCTTTCCGGGATCGAGTAGAGGAGGACCGTGCAGAGCCCGCCGACCAGCACCAGCACCGGGCCGGGCGGGAGGTCGAGGAGCAGGGCGAGCAGGAAGCCGCCCAGGTTGAAGGCGAGCCCGAAGACGACCGACCAGCCGACCATGGCCGACAGCGACCGGCCGACCCGGCGCGCGGCCAGGGCGGGCAGCAGGGTGAGCGCGTCGACCAGCAGCGCCCCGGTCAGCCGGATGGCCGAGGCGATCGCCACCGCGATCACCACCAGCAGGACGAGCGTGAGCCGCTCCACGGCCACCCCCGAGCAGACGGCCAGCTCACGGTCGTGCAGCAGCAGGGCCAGGTCCTTTCTGCGCAGCCCGTACAGCACCGGGACGAGCACGGCCAGGACGGCGAGCGCGGCCACGTCCCCGGGGCGGGTCGCCAGGATCGATCCCCACAGCAGCTCGAACGCCCCGTTGGCGTTCACCCCGGAGATCGACAGCACCAGCAGCGCCGCCGCGATGGCCAGTGTCATCAGCAGGCCCATCGCCCCTGACAACCCCGCGCTGCTGCGGGCCAGCGGGGTGAGCGCGCCGCCGGTCAGCGCGCACAGCACCAGCGCGCACAGCAGCGGGTCCAGGCCGGTCAGCAGGCCGATCGCGATGCCCAGCAGCGCGACGTGCATCATCGCGAAACGGACCGGCATGATGTCCAGCCCCACGATGAACACCCCGACGATCGGCAGCGCCACCGAGCCGAGCAGCAGCGCCAGCAGGGCCAGCCGGACCGAGGGGATCTCCAGCAGCGTCCAGATCGAGTTCACCGGACCTCCCGCAGCCGCCCGGCGGCCATCTCGGCCACCCGCCCGCACGCCTGGGCGACCACCCGGTCGTGGGTGACCACCACCACGCTCACCGCCAGAGCGGCCAGCACGCCGGCGACCTGCTCCTGACCGGCGAAGTCCAGGGCCGCGGTCGGCTCGTCGGCGAGCACCAGCCCCGCCCCGGCCGCGACCTGTCCCAGCGCCCGCGCCAGGTAGGCGCGCTGCAGCTGGCCACCCGAAAGGGTGGCCAGGGGGCGGTCCAGCAGGGCGGCCACCCCCAGGTCCCCGGCCGCGGCGAACGCCCGCTCGGCGTGTCCGCCGCTGGCCAGCAGTTCGCGGACCAGCAGCGGGAAGCGTCCGGCGGCCTGCCGCTGCGGGATCCAGGCGACCTCGGCGCGGCGGCGGGTCCAGTCGGCCGGCGTGCGCGCCCGCCGTCCGGAGACCTCGATCACACCGGAGACCTCGCGGTGCAGTCCGAGCAGCGCGCGCAGCAGCGTGCTCTTGCCCGAGCCGTTGGTGCCGGTGATGGCCAGATGCTCGCCGGGGGAGAGTGTCAGGTCGACGGCGTCCACCGCGAGGAGCCTGCCGTGCCGGCAGCTCACGGCGGACAGGCGCAGGCCGGCGGCGCTCACCGGGGAGCCGGGAGGGGAGTCGGGAGGAGGGACGGGCATGGGCGTACTCCGGGTCGGGGGGGTAGGGGCACGGCGGCGGCCGGGCGGACCAGGTCCGCCCGGGAGGGCACCGTGAGGAGACGGGACCGCCGGTAAGGGGCGGGCCCGTGAGGGGGGCGGCTCAGCCGCGGATCGGGGGCGGCGGGGCCCGCCCGCCGAGCGCGTACCGCAACAGCGCGGACCGCGGGAGCGGCGGCGCGGGGGAGGTCGCACGCCACGGGCGGGCGGGCGCGGCTGTCCGGCCGCACCGGATCCTCAGCAGGCGGCGCAGCCGGACGGCGAGGCGGCGCAGCACCGCCCAGAGCGCGGCCTCGCCGCGCGCCAGCCACAGCGCGGCCAGCGCTCCCGCCCAGCCGTGCGCCACCACCATGCCCAGTCCGGGGACCAGCCCGGAACCCGAATGCGCGTGCCCGCCGGTCTCGGCCAGTGGCGCGATGAGGTGAACCGTGGAGAAGAGCAGGTGCAGTGCCACCTGCGTGGCCGCCAGCAACGGCCAGATCGTCGCCAGGCCGCGCTCGCCGCCGGTCGCGGGCAGTGCCGCCAGGAACGCCAGCGCCAGGGCGCACGCCGCCGCCGGGGCGGAGACGACGCCGCCGCCGGAGACGTGGGCGAGCACGCCGAGCCCCAGGCACACCACGGCGAAGGTCGCGGCGCGGGCGAGACGTAACGTCAGGTTTGCGGGCATGGCCGGCGGATCACTCCGCGCCGCCGGGACGGTCCCGGCGAGCGGTCCGCGACCCGATGCCCGCCCCGGCCACCGCGGGCGCGGCGGGCAGGACGGAGACGGCGCGGTACGGGGCGGTGACAGCGGTCGTGCGGGCGGATCGTGGCGGGGACGCCATCGTGGGCTCCAGAGGAAACCTCTCGCCGTGCCCTCGGCGCGGACCGGCGAGAACGGAAGGGACGCCTCCGGTGGGAAGGAGAAAGGAGGGCGTCGTGGTCACGGGGGCACGCCGCCCGCCGGACCCTTCCTCCAGGTCCTTCAGCCGGCGTGTCGCGGCACGGGCGGGCCGCGCCGCCGCAGCACCGGCAGGATCTCCCAGCCGCCGTACGGCCGTACCTCGGCGGCCGGAACGGCCCGCCACACCGGCGAGGCCACCTCGGCGGGGACGGCGAGCAACAGCCGGATCAGCGGCCTCGGCCCGCCGTACAGGCGGATCATCAGCCACACCGCGCTCTCGCCGCGATGCAGCCACCACCCGGTGCCCAGCGCCACCGCGAGATGGATCACCGTCATGCCCAGGCCGGAATGGCCGTGCTCGGCGGAGAGCGTCGTCTGCGGCGCGGGCGCGGCGCGGCCGAACAGCTCGTGCAGCAGGATCTGCGCGCCGGTGGTCGCGCCGAGCACGACCTCCACCCCGCGCTCGCGCCCGTTCAGCGCGTACGCCACGCAGAAGGCGACCAGCGCGCCGAGAACGGCGAGGTGTGGCGGGATCAGGCCGCCCCCGGCCAGGGCGTGGCCGCCCGCGGAGACCACGAGGCACATCGTCGCGAAGACGACGGCCCGTGGCACGCGCAGCGCCGACGCCGTAGGGGTCACGAACGACATCCTGTCAGCCGGGTGGCCCGCCGAGAAGACCGAAACAGCGATCATGCCTCCGGCCGTCGCGGCCGGATGCGTGAACCTCGTACCCGGATACCGGGATCACGCAGGTCAGCGAAATCCGGCCGGGATTTCCCCTTCTCCGCCGGGCTGAACTCCGAGGCGAAGAAGACCCGCCCCGAGTTCGCGGGCAAGATCATGGCGGTCGGCTCCGGCCCGGAGCGGGGCCGGTGACCTGTCGTGAGATCGCCCCTCTAGCGCGACTCCCAGGCCTCCCAGAGGCGGGCGTAACGGCCTCCGGCGGCGATCAGCCGTTCGTGGGGTCCCTCCTCGACGATCCGCCCGTGCTCCAGGACGACGACACGATCGGCGGAGACGGCCTGGGTCAGCCGGTGCGCCACGACCAGGGTGGTCCTGCCGCGGGTGGCCGCGGCGGCCGAGTCCTCCAGCAGGCGCGCGCCCATGCTGCCCGCCTCCGCGGTGGCCTCGTCCAGTACGGCGACGGCCGGGTCGGCCAGTACCAGGCGGGCCAGGGCGAGCTGCTGCGCCTGGGCGGGTGACACCTCGTGGCCGCCCTCCCCGACCACGGTGTCGAGGCCCTCGGGCAACGCCAGCGCCCACGGCAGTGCCCCGACCGTCTCCAGCGCCGAGGCGACCTGCTCGGCCGTCGCGCCGGGGCGGGCCAGGCGCAGGTCCTCGACGAGGGGCCCGGCGAAGACGTGGGTCTCCTGCGTGATGATCGCGACGTGTCCGCGCAGCCTCGCCGTGCTCAGCGACGAGGGGGGAACCCCGCCGATCAGCACGCTGCCGCCGGTCGGGCGCAGTGACCCGGCCGCGACGGCGGCCAGGGTCGACTTGCCCGCGCCCGTCGAGCCGACCAGGGCCACCCGGGCCCCGGCGGGGACGCGCAGGGTGACGCCGTGCAGGACCTCGGCGGAGCCGTCGTAGCTGAAGCGCACGTCGGCCAGGTCGAGGGAGGCGTCGGCCGGCGCCGGTCCCCCCTCGGGTTCCGGCTCGGACTCCAGGTGGACGACGCCGACCAGCCTGGCCAGGCTCGCCCCGGCCGCCTGCACCTCGTCGAAGACGAACAGCAACATGCCGATCGGGTTGAACAGCCGGTGGAACAGCACCGCCGCGGCGGCGGCCTCGCCGACGGTGACGGCGTCCGCGCGGACCAGCAGGAAGCCGGCGACCAGGATGGTGGTCAGGCCGCAGAACTCGGCCCTGTTCACCCGGCCCACGAACCGGGTGAACAGGTCCAGCACCCCCACCGACACCTCTTTCGAGTCGTGCGAGGCGGTCTCGATGGCGCGCAGGTGGCCTTTCTCCAGGCGGTAGGCGTGGACCGTGCGCACGCCCTGCATGCTCTCCACCAGCCGCTGCGACGAGCGGGCGACCGCGGCGCGCTGTCTCGCGTAGTAGGGGGCGGCCCGGGGGAGATACCAGCGCAGCGCCAGCGTGTACAGCGGCACCGAGACGGCGCCCGCCAGGCCGAGCCGCCAGTCGAGGCCGACCATCGCGGCCAGGCTCAGCGTGCCGAGCAGGACCGAGGCGATCACGCCGGGGACGACGTCGGAGACGGCCTTGGTGACCTCGGCGGCGTCCGCGCTGACGCGCGACAGCAGGTCGCCCCTGCCCGCGCGTTCCAGCCTGGTGAGCGGGAGCGTGAGGGCTCTGGCGACCGTACGCTCGCGAAGGACGGCCAGGATCTGGCCGCCCAGCCTGGCCACCAGGTAGGAGGTGAGGCCGGTGGCCGCACCGCCGACGAGGGCCGACAGCGCGATGGCCACGGCGACCGCGACGATCACGGTGGTGCCCGACTGCTCGCGCACGCGGTCGACGAGGATGCCCATCACGTAGGCGGGGATGACCGACGCCGTCGCGCCGAGCACGCCCACCAGCAGCGTCACGGCCACCGCGCCGCGGCGCTCGCGCAGGTGGGCGCGCAACCACCGCCAGGTCTCCCCGCCGTCCGCGACCGGGAGCGGGTCCCCTTCCCATGGCGTGCTCATCGCCGTACCGCCTGCCGGTAGTCGTCGTCGGTGGCGCCCAGGTCGGCGTGTGATCCCTCGGCGACCACCTTGCCGCCGTCCAGTACGAACACCCGGTCGGTGGCGGCGAGCAGGGCGGGGCTGCCGGTCACGACCACGGTGGTGAAGGTGTCATCGCCCTCGGGGTGGCGCAGGGAGCGCAGGCCCCGGGCGATGTCCTGCTCGGTGACCGCGTCCACGGCGGTGGTCGGGTCGTGCAGCACCAGGATCGGCGGGCGGGCCAGCAGCGCCCTGGCCAGGGCCACCCGCTGGCGCTGGCCGCCCGACAGGCTCGCCCCCCGCTCCACCACCCGGTGTTCCAGGCCGTCGGGATGGGCGGCGACCACGTCGTCGGCCGCCGAGGCGGCCAGGACCGCCGCGAGCTCCTCCGGGTTCCCCGGCCGGCCGCCCACGGTCAGGTTGGTGGCGAGGGTGCCCTCGAACAGGTCGGTGTGGTGGGGTTCGACGAGCATCCGGCCGCCGATCCGTACGCTTCCGCCGTACTCGGCGGGACTCACCCGCCCGGACAGCACCCGTACCAGCGCGTCGGCGTCGGCGGGGCGGTGGGCCATGACGCCGACGAACTCGCCCGGCCCGGCCACCAGGTCCACCCCGGTGAGCGCGTCGTGGCTCAGCCCGGAGACCTCCAGCCCGGGGGTCCCTCCGTCCGGCGAGGCCGTCGCGCCGGCGTCACCGGGCGGCGGGCCGCCGGGCAGCACCACGGGCGCGCCGGCCACGCGCGCCACCCGGTCGGCCGAGGCGCGCGCCTCGGCCATCCAGCCGGGGACCAGCGTCAGCGTACCTACGGGTTCCATCAGGAACTGCGCCAGCCCGATCACAGTCAGGAACTCGCCGGCGGAGATCTGGCCGCGCAGCGCGAACCATCCCGCGAGCACCGCGACCCCGCACGCCAGCAGCGCACCGCCCGCGCCGGAGACGGCCGCGTAGATTCCCTGGGTACGGGCGGCCCGCAGCGCGGCCGCCAGCGAGAGCCGGCTGACCCGCGCGTACCGCCGGGAGGCCGCCGCCTCGGCGCCGATGCCCCGCAGCGGCCGGACACCGCTGACCAGGTCGGTCGCGAGTGACGCGGCCTGACCGGCCAGCTCCTGCTGGGCGGCGACGTGCCGGGTGATGTACGGCGTGCCGACGTGCAGCGCCAGCAGCGTCAGGGGAGTGGCCACCAGGACGGCCACGCCGAGGGGGATGTCGATGAGCAGCAGCGTCGTGGCGCACACCGCCGCCGCGACCAGCGCCCCGACCGCGCGCGGCAGGTGGTCCAGGAGTTCGGAGGTGTTGTCGGCGTCGTTGGAGGAAATCGTCAGCAGCTCGCCCGTGCGCAGGCCGGTGTCCAGGCCGCGCGGGTCGATGATCTTCGCGGCGAGTTCCAGGCGCAGCAGATGGGCCTCGTGGGCGATGGCGCGCATGAGGGTCCGCGCGCCGTGGCGGTAGGCCATGGACAGGGCGGTGAACAGCGCGGCCAGCGCGGCCAGCCACCACAGCAGCGACCCGGTGTCGCCCGGACCGATCGCGCGGTCGACGATCACACCGATGAGGATCGGCACGCTCGCCTCGCACACCTGGTGCAGGCTGAGCAGCAGGGTTCCCGCGCCCAGACGGGCGGCGTTACGCCGCATGGCCCTGCGCAGAACGCCCGCCCCGGTCATGCTCGCGCCTGTCCGGTGGTGCCCGGCGCACACGTGAGGGCCAGTGGACCCAGGCGGGCCCGGAGCCGACCTGTACGGGGTGCGGGGGGCATGGGGGCTCTTTCGTGGCGGCTCTGCACGGGCGGGGACGGAGAGCTCGCCTGCAACAGGTTAGCCTGTCCTAATTAAGGGGAGCCTAACCGGATCCGGGGAATTTCGACAAACCGGACGACCGCAATCGGCGGGACGTCAGGTCTGGCCGGACCCGCCCTCCCGGTCCACGGTTCCCGACATCGGGCGGCCCAGCAGGTCCGTGGCGACGGCCGCGACGTGCGGGGCCAGGTCGGCGGCCCGCGCCTCGGCCAGGGCGGGGGTGCCCACGACCGAGCGCAGGATGCCGATGCCGACCATCCAGGCGCTGAGCAGCTCGGCCCGCAGCTCGGCGTCCTCGCCCTCGGCCAGGTCCCGCAGGGCGTTGACGTAGGTGTTGCAGACCTCCTCGCGGATGCGCAGGCGGGCGTCCTCGTGGGCCGAGGAGCGCAGCATGGCGACCAGGGGGTGCTCGCCGCCGTACTTCGTCCAGTCGTGGTCGACGACCGTGCGCACCATGCGGGCGACCAATTCCTCCTGCGGGCCTTCGAGCAGGCCGGCCGGGAGGTCGGCGGCGCTGGCCTCGTCGAAGAGCTGTTTCTTGGAGCCGAAGTAGCGGAAGATGAGGGTGGCGTCGACCCCGGAGTCCCTGGCGACGTCGCGGACGCTGGTGGCGTCGTAACCCTCGCGGGCGAAGCGCAGCCTGGCGGCCTCCAGCAGGCGCGCCCGGGTGGCCTCCCTGTCCCTCTTCGGCAACGCGGGCTCCCTCGCTCGGTCATCGATCGTTGACATTGTATGCGGACGCTGTGCTACGTTCCCATAAGTCAGCGTTCGATGACTTATGGAGTGAACTATGCGGACGTATGTCGTGGCGGGCGGTACGAACGGCATGGGCCGGGGGCTCGCCCTGCACTTCCTGCGCCGGGGTGACCGGGTGACGGTCGTGGGCAGCGACCCGGCCAGGGGGCGGCGTCTCCTCGACGAGGCCGCCGGGCTGGGCGCCGCGGAGCGGGCCGCGTTCCTGCGGGCCGACCTGGCGTCGGTGGCGGAGAACGTGCGAGTGATCAAGGAGATCAGGGCGCGGCACGACGTGCTGGACGGCCTGGTGTCCACCGCGATCCGTCACTTCCCGCGGCGGGTGGAGACCCCCGACGGTCACGAGGCCACCTTCGCCCTCTACTACGTCAGCCGCTTCCTGCTCGCCTACGGCCTGACCGGCCTGCTGGAGCGCGGGGAGAACCCGATGATCGTGAACGTCTGCGGCGTCGGCGTCACCAAGGGCCGCGTCCACTGGGACGACCTGTCGCTCAAGCAGGGCTACGGCGGCATCAAGGCCATGCTGCAGGGCGGGCGCGCCACCGACCTCCTGGGCGTCGCGTACGCCGCCAATCACCCGGACGCCCGCACCCGCTACCTGCTGCACCACCCCGGCTTCACCGACAGCGGCACCGACAACCTCAAGCAGCCCGCCAGGACCGTCATCAGGCTGCTGGCCAGGTTCGCCGCCCAGCCGGTCGAGAAGGCCATCGCGCCGATCGTCGAGCTGATGGACGACCCGCCGGGCGAGGGCGGCCTGCTCGCCTACGACCGCCGCCGCCCGCTCGACCCGTCCCTGCCCTCGCTCGACCCGGCCGCCGCCCGCCGCCTGTACGACCTGACCGGCCACCTGCTGCGCCTCTAGCGCGCCTCGGCGCGGCCGACGCCGATCACCGTGCCGCCCCGGGGCGGCTGGGCGGGCCCGGTCATGGCCGGGAGTCAACATTTCGTGCTCACCCGCGGCCCGGCCGACGAGACCGGAGTCCGGGAAATCACGGTGGACGCGGTTGCTCCCGGCCCTTGGCGCCCCTGCTTCGCCGGGAGGCGATTCGTAAGCCTTCGCTCGTGATTCACCTTTCGACCGTCGCCGATACATGCCGGCGTCATCTGGTTCAAGGAACTTGATCAAGCGTCGGTTCCATGATTCCGTGGTGCCGGAAAAGTGCGAGATGTGCTCACATCGGCGCGGAGAACGCCGCCGGTGCCTCCACCACACCGACGCGCTGTCAGGTCCTGTCAGATCTTGGAGCAGTTCTTCGAGAAAGCGGAAGAATGCGAAAGCTGTCGTCATTCACGTCCACCGCGAAGGCATCGAAGTCGGCAACCGTGTCAGAGGGGGGCGAGTCCTCCCGCACGTTCCTCACCCGCAGGCGTTCCCGGTTCGGGATCGTGCTCGGCGCCACCGTTCTGGGGGTCGTGATCCCCGCGTCGGCGGCCTACGCCGATCCGCCGCACAACCTGCCCCAGTCGGCCGGAGGGTACGAGGCCTCGTTCTCACCGGCCTACGACTACGACGGCGACGGCTGCTACGCCACCCCCGCCATCGGGCCGGACGGGACGCTCGCCCCGGGGCTGAACCCGACCGGCGCGGTCAACGGCAACTGCCGCGACCAGTCGGACCTGGACAACTCACAGACCTACGCCCGCGCCAAGTGCAACAACGGCTGGTGCGCCGTCGTGTACGCCAGTTACTTCGAGAAGGACCAGGCGCTGTCCGGCATCAGCCTCGGCGGCCACCGTCACGACTGGGAACACGTCATCTCCTGGATCAACCAGGCGTCCAACCAGGTGGAATACCTTTCGACCACGCAACACAGCAGCGTCGTGACCTACCCGCGCTCGCAGGTGCGCTTCGACGGGTCGCACCCCAAGGTCGTCTATCACAAGGACGGGGCGTCCACGCACTTCCTCCGGCTCGCCAACGGCAATGACGAGCCGCCGGAGAACCACTACCACAACTGGCGCTACCCTCCGCTCGTGGACTGGAACGGCTGGCCCAGCACCTCGCTGCGCGACAGGCTGATGAACGCGAACTTCGGCGCCGCGACCATCAAGATCAACAATGGCAGGTTCGAGGACCTCCTCTCGCGCGCCAAGCCCGGCGGCATCCCCTTCGACCCCTGGTCCTGACGGCCCCCCTCGCCCCCAGATCGGGGCCGGGACCGGTAAAACGCGTCAGCGTCCTCAGCGTCCGGAGCCCTCGGCGACTCTCGGCAGATCCTGCCAGGAGGCGCCCGGGGGCGGGGCGGTCGCACAGACGACGTAGTGGTGCGGGGCCATGGCCGACATGCGGCCGAACAGCAGGCTCAGGCAGGCTGAGTGCAGCGCCTCCGGCGTGGTCCCGGCCGAGGTGAAGCACACCAGCCGATGCCCGAGCCGCCCGTCGGCTTCGGCGATGACGGCCGTCGCGGCGGTGGGGGTCGCCTCGCCGTCGCCGGCCAGCCGCGCGAGCGCGTCCGTCGTCAGGCGTTCGACCTCGGGGAGGTGGACCCAGCAGCCGTCGACCGGCAGCCAGCCGTCGTCCCGGGGAACCGGGACGACGCCGGTGAGGGCGGTCAGCTCGGTCAGTGGCACGTTCCGATCGCCCGCCTCGATGAGCAGCCGGGCGATCCCCTCGCCGAGGGCCGAGGTGTCGCCGCGGGGCAGGCAGCGCGGGTCGGCCCACAGGGTGACGTCGAGCTCGCCGTGCAGCCGGTGGACCCAGAGCGAGGTGCGCGTGGGCAGGGTGGCCGGCGGGAGCCAGACCGAGTGAACGTCCTCGCCGGTACGGCTGACCCGCGTGCCCCGGCCGGGGACGCTCATGTCGTTGAACACGATGTCCCGGGCGAAGAAGAGGCCACGCTCCCGCTGGACGTCCTCCATGACCCGGATGAGGGCGGCCGAGTCGAACCGGCTGTTCTGGTACGCGGCCATCGTCGCCGAGCGTGCGCCGCGCAGCACGGTGTCGAAGCCGTCCTCGCCGACCTCCACGGGGATCAGCGCGTCCTGGGCGAGCGGCCCGACGTACTCGCGCAGCTCGGGCCGGAACCGGTTCGCCGAGATGGACAGCACGACGACCGTCCGCAGGCGGGCCCGCACCCCGGCGAGCACCGCCAGGGCCGCGAGCACCGCCGCCGACGGGCTCGCCCCGGTACGCGCGGAGATCCGCCCCAGCGCCCTGGCCGCCGGGACCGAGCGCACCCGCAGCCGGGGGAGCAGCCAGTCCGTCTCGCCGTCCACCGGGACCGTCAGCGTTGACCGGGGCACCCTGCGCAGGTGGCCCTCCCAGTAGCGGAGCGCCGCCTCGGACCGCCGCAGGCCGGCCGGGGTGCGCTCGGCCGCCGCGACATCGAGCGGCTGCGGCGCGGTCACCGGCGCGAGCGGCTTGCCGAGGAGCAGTTCGTCCCACTCACCGAGCAGTACGGCCAGCCCGGCCGCGTCCATGGCACTGTGCGTGGTCACCAGGACGGCCTGTCGCGGCACACCGCCCGAGGTGATCACGGCGACCCGGAGAGGGATCTCGGTGTCCAGCGCGAAGCGCGTCCCGTGGAGCCGCCGCGCGACCTCCTCCGCGAGGTCGGTGTCGCGTGTCTCGGCCTCCGCGCCTCCGGCCTCTCCGATCTCCGTGCCGCCGACGCTCACCGGGGCGTCGCCCGGGTCCCCGGCCGCGTCCGGTCCGGCCGGGGGCTCGCCGGTGTCGTGGACCTCGATGGCCACGCCTCCGGCGGCCAGGACCCGCTGGAGGTCGTCATGGAAGATGGTGCGCAGGGACTCGTGCCGGGTCACCAGCCGGATCACGGCCTCGGTGATCACGGCGAGCGTCGTGCCCGGCTGGACGGCCCGCACGACGCGGTAGTTCATGTGCTCGGGCGGATCGGTGAGCATGCAGCGGACCATGTTGGCCTGGCCCGTCGTCAACGGGCCGTGGCGCGCCGTCAGACCGGAGAAACGCGCGGCGGTCACCGGATGCCGCTCTTCGGCCGGATCTTTGGCCGGACGCCGGTCCGCGTCCGCTCGGCGTACTCCGGGCGCCGCTCCCCGTCACCGAAAACGTCACCCAAAACGTCACCGAAAGCGCCACCGGGGACGCCGCCGCGCCGGGCGTCCGAGGGCTCCCGGTGGGCGTCGGACGCGTCGCGCGTCCGGTACGGGTGACGGGTGGCGGAGGAGCGGTCCGGCGGATCGGACCGGTGCGGGAGCCGGAGCCGTTCCGGCCCGAACGAGAGCGGTTGTGCCACGGGAAGCCGCCAAACCGGAAGGTCCATTATTGGAAAGTTTGCTTACAGTTTCGAGGGTGACGTCAGTGAATCACGTCCGCCGGAGAGGCGGCAAGCCCTTGTCCGCCGTGGTTTCCGCGCCTCGCTCGTCGTTCCCGACCCGCGTCACGCCGGTGGTCGTTCCGGGGGTCGGTGCGCGGTCGCCAGGGCCCGAGGTTGCTATTTTGGGTAGGCTAACCTAACTTTGTGGCGAAGTTTCCCCTTGCGAGATAGGAACACCGCATGCGCACGTCGCGTCGGGTTCTCGCCGTGGCGGCGTTGGGCCTCGCGCTCACCGGCTGCGGTGCACAGAACTCCCCGGGCACGCAGCCCTCGGCGGGCACGCAGCCCTCGTCGTCCGGTCCGTGGTCGTTCACCAACGGCTCCGGTGAGACGGTCAAGGCCGACAGGATCCCCACCCGGATCATCGCGCACGCGGGTGAGGCGGCCGCGCTGATGTCGTTCGGCATCAAACCGGTCGGCGTCTACGCCGACGAGTCGATCAAGACCGACGCCAACCTGAAGAACCTCGACCTTTCCGGGATCGAGATCCTCGGCCAGGAGTGGGGGAAGATCGACGTGGAGAAGGCGGCCGCGCTGCGGCCGGACCTGATCGTCGCGGACTGGTGGCCGGCGGAGAAGGCGCACAGCGGCCTGGAGGAAGGCGCCGACGAGAAGAGCAAGAAGCTCGCCGAGCTGGCTCCGGTGGTGGGCGTCGCCCAGGGCAAGTCCATCGAGGACCTGGCCGAGGGGTACGAGAGCCTCGCCAAGAGCCTGGGCGCCAAGGTGGACGCTCCCGAGATCGCCGCGAACAAGAAGCGTTTCGAGGAGTCCGTCGAGAAGTTCAAGGCGGCGGTCGCGGGCAAACCCGGGCTGACGGCCCTCGGCATGTCGCCCGCCGACGACCAGGTGTATGTCGCCAACCCCGAGTACGCGCCCGAACTGCTGGACTTCCAGCGCTGGGGCCTGAAGGTGATCAATCCAGCCAAGCCGGACCCGGGTTTCCCGTACTGGGAGAACCTCAGCTGGGAGAACGCCGACAAGTACCAGCCGGACCTGATCCTGTGGGACGGCAGGTCCTTCACGCCCACGGTCAACGCCGAGTGGGGTAAGAAGCAGCCCACCTGGTTCAAGATCAAGGCGGCCAAGGCCGGTGCGGTGGCGGCCTGGCCGGCGTACTGGCTGCACACGTTCGGCGACTTCGCCACCGAGGTGGACAAGCTCACCGAGGCGATCAAGGTCGCTGACGAGAACCTCGGCGACTGATCCTCTCCGATGCCCAGCACACTTTCAATACGACGGGCCCCGGTCCTCGGGTTCGGGCTCGCTGCGCTCTGCGTCCTGCTCGCCGCGGTGGCGTTCCTCAGCGTGACCCTCGGCTCGCGTGACATCGGCCTGCCCGACGTGCTGCGGGCACTGGGCGGTCTCGACGTCGACGAGTCGATCGCCGGTACGGTGACCCTGGAGCTGCGCGTGCCGCGCACGCTCCTGGGCATCCTGGTGGGCGCGGCCCTGGGCCTCGCGGGCGCGATCCTGCAGGGCGTCACGCGCAATCCATTGGCCGATGCCGGGATCATGGGGATCAACTCCGGCGCGGCCGTCCTCGTGGTCTTCGCGTTCACGGTCCTGGGGATCCGGGGCGTGGGCGTGTACATCTGGTTCGCCTTCGCGGGCGCGATCGTCGCGACCCTGCTGGGGTACGCGATCGCGTCGCTGGGCCGCGAAGGCGCCACCCCCGTCAAACTGGCCCTGGCCGGCGCGGCGGTCACCGCCGGCCTCGGTTCCGTCACCTCCGGCATCATCATGACCAACGTCGACGCGCTGAACGAGCTGCGTTTCTGGCAGGTCGGATCGCTCGCCGGCCGGTACGCGCCGATCCTGACCGGGGTCGCGCCGTTCCTGCTCGCCGGCCTGGTCGCGGCACTGTGCCTGGGCAGGGCGCTCAACGGGCTCGCGCTCGGCGAGGACGTCGCGCGAGGGCTCGGCCAGCGGGTCGGCCTCACCAGGGCCGTCGCCTTCGGGGTCGTCGCGATACTCGCCGGCGCGGCCACGGCGGCCTGCGGGCCGATCGTCTTCATCGGGCTGGTGGTGCCGCACCTCGCGCGGGCGCTCTGCGGGCCGGACCACCGGTGGATCCTGCCGTACTCGATGCTCCTGGCGCCGGTCGTGCTGTTGCTGGCCGACGTGCTCGGCCGGGTCGTGGGCGCCCCCGGGGAGCTGCAGGTCGGTGTGGTCCTCGGGGTGCTCGGCGCGCCGGTCTTCGTGGTGATCGTGCGCTACGGCCGACTGTCGGAGGTGTGACCCGGATGGCCATGACTCACGACGCCCTCAGAACCGTCTCCAACGCCGTTCGCGCCACCCGGCGCGGCCGTACGGCCCGGATCGTGGTAGTGATCTTCGCGTTGACCTCGACCGTCGCCACCCTGTTCGTGGTGACCATGATGGTGGGCAGCTTCCGTCTCTCCGCCGCCGAGGTGGTCGGGTCGCTGCTGGGTACGATCGACGACCCGAGCCTCGACTTCGTCGTCCTGGGCCTGCGGCTCCCCACCGCCGCGACCGCGCTCTCGGTCGGGCTCGCGCTCGGCGCGTCCGGGACGATCTTCCAGCAACTGCTCCGCAATCCCCTCGCCTCACCCGACTTCGTGGGCATCTCCTCGGGCGCCGGCCTGGCCGCGGTGAGCGGCCTGGTGTTCCTGCACGTCGGCGGGATCGCCATAGCCGGGCTCGCGCTGGGCGGGGCCATCGTGGCCGCGCTGCTGATGTACGTGCTCGCCTGGCGCGACGGCGTGAGCGGCTACCGCTTCATCCTGATCGGCATCGGTGTGGCGGCCTTCTTCGAGGGGCTCACCGGGTTCGTGCTGACCCGGGCCCAGTTGTTCGAGGCACGCCAGGCGATGCACTGGCTGACCGGCTCGGTCGGCCAGGCGAGCGACACCGAGCTGCGGCTCCTGCTCGGCGCGCTGGTCGTCCTGCTGCCCCTGGCCGTGCTGCTGCAACGGCAGCTTCGCGTGCTCGAACTCGGCGACGACGCCGCGCGGGGACTGGGCGTGCCCACCGAGCTCGCCCGCGCCGGTCTGCTGGCCATCGCCGTGGTCCTGGTCGCGCTGGCCGTCGCGGCGGCCGGGCCCCTCGTCTTCGTCGCGCTCGTCGCGGGACCGATCGCCAACCGGCTGCTGGGGCCCGCCAGCGGTGGCGTGGTCGCCGCCGCCCTGGTGGGTGCGGTGGTTCTGCTCACCGCCGACCTGGTCGCCGCGCATCTGCTGCCGACAGCGCTGCCCACCGGTGTGGTCACCGGCGCGGTCGGCGCACCGTACCTGTTGTGGCTGCTGGCCACCACGAACCGACAAGGAGCAGGCGGATGAGCCGTCTCCGCGCCGAGGGCCTGTCCCTGGGCTACGACGATCGAGCCGTCATCAACGACCTCGACGTCTCCGTACTCGACGGAAAGGTCACCGCGATCGTCGGCGCCAACGCCTGCGGCAAGTCGACACTGCTGCGCGGCCTGGCCCGGCTGCTCAAACCACGCCGGGGAACCGTGTATCTCGACGACAGGACGCTCGGCGAGCTGAGCACTCTCGACGTGGCCAAGGTGCTCGGCCTGCTGCCGCAGACCCCCGTGGCGCCTGACGGCATCACGGTCGCCGACCTGGTCTCCCGTGGCCGCTACCCGCACCAGGGCTGGTTTCGCCGGTGGACCGACCGCGACCACGAGGCGGTGACCCGGGCACTGGCCGCGACCGACACGGCCGATCTGATCGACCGCCCGCTGCGCGCTCTCTCCGGCGGGCAGCGGCAGCGGGTCTGGGTCGCCATGGCGCTGGCCCAGGACACCGACCTGCTGCTGCTCGACGAGCCCACCACGTTCCTGGACATCAACCATCAGGTGGAGCTGCTACGGCTGCTGCGCCGGCTCAACGCCGAGTCCGGCAAGACCATCGTCGCCGTGCTGCACGATCTCAACCTCGCCTGCCGCTTCTGCGACCACATCATCGCCATGGCCGACGGCGCCATCGTCGCCGAGGGGCCCCCGAGCGAGGTGGTCACCGCAGAGCTGGTCGAGAAGGTCTTCGGCCTCTCCTGCCTGATCGTCCCCGACCCGGTCGCCGGAACTC
The DNA here is from genome assembly GCF_036227305.1 of Streptosporangium sp. NBC_01469. Lineage (NCBI taxonomy): Bacteria > Bacillati > Actinomycetota > Actinomycetes > Streptosporangiales > Streptosporangiaceae > Streptosporangium > Streptosporangium sp. NBC_01469. The sequence continues at coordinate 6,574,243 of NZ_CP109465.1, forward strand.
CCATCGTGGTGCCCGCCTAGAACGGACGCGGGCCGGCGGCGCGCGAGCGTCGTCGAACTCACCGACAGCGGCAGAGCGCCGGCCGACCAGGTCAAGTGACTGTGGTGCGCCCTGGCGGAGGAGACCGTGACCGGCCTGCCCGCCGAGACGGTGGCGGAACTCCCCGGCATCCTCAACATCTTGACCGGCAACCTGGACACCAGGCGCCCCCGCCACCCACACGGCCGCCGGCACGCCGGTTAACGAACCGGTGAAGCACCGCCCGGGTTTGCCCTGAACCGAGGTAGAGGTTCTACGGTCGGGTCATTGACAGGGTTTCTGCGAGCGCGGGCAGAGACCGGGCGCTGGTTTGAGGAGTGGTGCATGACCGAACCGACCGTTGCCGGTGGAACCGCCCCGCGATGGCTTCGCGGGCCATTCCGGCCGTTCCAGCACGGCCAGTATCGCCTGCTCGTCGGCTCCCTGACGGCGTCAATGCTGGGCGAGGGCCTGTGGCTGATGGCCATGGTGTGGCAGGTGATCGCGCTCGACGGCGGAGCCGCCGAGCTCTCGATCGTGTCAACCGGCTCGGCCGTGGGCATGGTCGCCACGGTCCTGCTCGGTGGCGTGATCGCCGACCGGTTGCCGCAGCGCCGGGTCCTGCTGGTCACCGAACTGGTCCTGGCGGGGGCGGCCATCCTGATCGCGGCACTCGCGTTGCTGGGCGTGATCGAGATCTGGCACCTCGCCGCGATCGCGTTCCTCCGGGGCGTCGGCAGCGGCTTCTACTACCCGGCCTACTCCGCGATGCTGCCCTCGATCGTGCCGGCCGACCACCTGCTCGCCGCCAACGGTGTCGAGGGAACGTTGCGGCCGATCGTCATGCAGGCCGCCGGCCCGGCGGTCGCGAGCTTCATGGTGGCGGCCTACTCGCCGGCGGCGGCGCTGACCGCGGGCGCCGTGACGCAGGTGGCGGCGACGATCTTCCTGGTCCTGCTGCGGCCCGTTCCGCTCCGGCGCGACCGGAGCCCGGACGAGCTGCGGCATCCCGTACGGTCGATGCTGACCGACCTGCGCGAGGGCTTCGTCTACATGGTCAGGACGCCGTGGCTGTTCGCGACGCTGATCTTCGCCTCGCTGATGATCCTCGTGACGATGGGTCCGATAGAGGTCCTGATCCCGTTCGCGGTCAAGGACGGCGCCGGCGGCGGGCCGAAGGAGCACGCGATCGTGATGGCCGCCTTCGGCGTCAGCGGTGCGCTGGCCTCGCTGGCGATGGCGTCCCGCAAGCTGCCGAGGCGCTACCTGACCACGATGAACCTGATGTGGGGCGTCGCCTGTCTCCCGTTCGTGCTGATCGGGCTGGCCGACGACGTCTGGGTGATCGCCCTCGGCACGTTCATCACCGGCGCGCTGTTCAGCGCGCCGATGGTGATCTGGGGCACGCTGCTGCAGCGCCGGGTGCCGCCCGCCCTGCTCGGCCGGGTGTCGAGCCTCGACTTCTTCGTCTCGCTCGTCTTCATGCCCGTGTCGATGGCGCTCGCCGGTCCGATCAGCATCGTGATCGGCCTCGGCCCGACGTTCGTCATCGCCGGTCTCCTGCCGCTCCCCATCGCGATCCTGGCGATCCTGCTCGCGCGGATGCCGGCCGACGAGATCGCCCACCCACTCGACCAGGCGAGCGGCGGAGCCGGCGGCTCGGGGCCGGACGACACCGGCGCCGAGGAGGCCCGCGGTGAGAAGCCCGAGGAGGACGACCCCCGGGCGGCGTCACCCGCGCACTGATCGCGACGACCGCCGACTCCGCGGCCCTGACCGCCGCGATCGCCGACGACCCGAAGGGGCACCCACGACAACCCGGATCACCTGCGAAAAGATTGCTCACGAGCGACGACTTCGCCCCGTGGCGCAGGTCTCACCCTGTGACCGTTCCCACCGACTGCCACGAGGACTCCCATGACCCACGACAACACGCCGCCCGAAATGGCCGATCCGGCGCCGAAGGCGAGCCGGCGCCGCGCGTCCGGCATCTGGCCACTGGTCCACGCCGAGCGGGCGGCCCTCGCGGCCGACCTGGCGAATCTGACCGACGAGCAGTGGGCGACGCCGTCACTGTGTACCGGGTTGACCGTGCGCGAGGTGCTGGCGCACCTCGCCTCGGGGGCGGGCATCACTCCGGCGCGGTGGCTGGCGGGCGTGATCCGCTGCCGGTTCGACTTTGACAAGCAGGTCGCCATGCGGCTCGCCGAGCAGCTGGGCGCGAACGCGGCCGAGACGCACGACAGGTTCCGCCGCGTCGTCACGAGCACGACCAGCCCGCTTCTGCCGGTCGCGGCGATGCTGGGCGAAGTGATCGTGCACGCGGAGGACATCCGGCGACCGCTGGGCATTCGCCGCGACTACCCGATCACGACCCTCACCCTGTTGGCCGAGTACTACCAGGGCTCCGACCTCGTCGTTCCGACCGGGAAACGGATCCGTGGCCTGCGGCTCGTCGCCGACGACGGCCCCTTCGCGACCGGCTCCGGCGCGCTCGTGTCCGGCACCACCCTGGCGCTCACGATGGCCATGACCGGGCGCACGACGTACTGTGACGAACTCGGCGGCGACGGCGTCGCGATCCTGCGTGACCGGATGGAGATGACCTGACCGCACGTCCGGACGCCCGTACACCGGGTATTCCGAGGTCGTCGTCACCGGCCGGGGCGGCTGCCGCGTAGGCCTGTGGTGATCCTCCCGGGCCGACGCCACCGGCGCGCGCGGAGTGCCGCCGCCTCGCGAAGGGCCTGTCCGTCCACGACGGACGATGAGGGGGAAGAGGAGCAACCGCTCCTTTCCACTCTCAACGTATAGCGCACCGGGGGGCTTGCGGCAAGACCCGGGTCGTGCTGCAGAATCATCCGCCGAAGCCGGAACCTGCGGAAACGGGGAATACGAAGTGCGTGTGACCGACAGCGCGTTTGACCTTCCCGACCACCTCACCCCCAAGGCCGACCCGGCGCTGATCGCCGGCGACGAGCAGCACTTCGCGGCCATCGCGGAGAGCCTCCAGCAGTCGATCACCGACCTGTCCGGCCGCCTCGACGCCGAGCGGAAGTCGCCCGGCGGCAAAGGCCGGCAGGCGCTGGACCGGGACCTGGAGATCCACCGGCTCACCGCCCGCCTGCGAGCCCTGCGGCGCTTCGGCCTGGACCTGTGCCTCGGACGCATGGTCGGCGAGGACGATCCCGAGCCCGTGTACGTCGGACGGCTCGGCCTCACGGACAGCGCGGGCCGCCGGCTGCTGCTCGACTGGCGCTCCCCGGCGGCCGAGCCGTTCTTCGGGGCGACCCACGCCAACCCGATGGGTCTGGCGAGCCGCCGCAGGTACCGCTGGACCCTCGGCCGGATCAGCGACTACTGGGACGAGGTGTTCACCGCGGACGGGTTCGAGGGACACGCCGCGCTCGACGACCAGTCCGCCTTCATCGCGAGCCTGGGCGGAAACCGGTCGGCCCGGATGCGAGACGTGCTCGCCACCATCCAGGCCGACCAGGACGCCATCATCCGCGCGGGATCCCGCGGCGCCCTCGTCGTCGACGGCGGTCCGGGTACGGGGAAGACCGTCGTCGCCCTGCACCGCTCGGCCTACCTCCTCTACTCCGACCCTCGCCTCGGTCACCGCCGGGGTGGCGTGCTGTTCGTCGGTCCGCACCAGCCCTACCTGGCCTACGTCGCCGACGTCCTTCCCAGCCTCGGAGAGGAGGGCGTGCGGACCTGCACCCTGCGGGACCTCGTCGCCGAGGGAGCCGCGGCGGCGATCGAGACCGACCCGGACGTGGCCCGCCTGAAGTCGTCCGCGGACCTGGTGAAGGCGATCGAGCCGGCCGTCAGGTTCTACGAGAACCCGCCCGCCGAGGGGATGACGGTCACGACCGACTGGTCCGACATCTGGCTGAGCGCCGACGACTGGGCCGAGGCTTTCGAGGCGGCGGAACCCGGTACCCCGCACAACGAGGCGCGCGACCGGATCTGGGAGGAGCTGCTCACGATCCTGGTGGACAAGCACGACGGCGACGCGCCGGAGCACCTGCTCCGCAAGTCGCTGCTGCGGGACAGGCGGCTGCTCACGACCTTCAACCGCGCGTGGCCGCTGATCGAGGCGGCCGACCTCGTCGGAGACCTGTGGTCGGTACCCGCCTACCTGCGGATGTGCGCGCCCTGGCTCGGCCCCGACGACGTCCGGAGGCTGCGGCGCGCGGACGCCCAGGCCTGGACGGTGTCCGACCTGCCGCTCCTGGACGCGGCACGGCAGCGACTCGGCGACCCGGAGGCGTCGCGACGCAGGCGCCGGCACGAAGCCTCCGTCGCCGCGGAACGCGAGCACATGGACAGGGTCGTCGACATCCTGCTCGAGGCCGACGACGACGGTGAGGGCGCGGTGACGATGCTGCGCGGACAGGACCTGAAGGATGCCCTGGTCGACGGGACCACGCCGCCCGGCGCCGACCCGGACCTGCTCGCCGGCCCGTTCGCGCACGTCGTCGTGGACGAGGCCCAGGAACTGACCGACGCGGAGTGGCAGATGCTGCTGCTCCGCTGCCCGTCCCGGAGCTTCACCATCGTCGGGGACCGCGCCCAGGCCAGGCACGGGTTCACGGAGTCGTGGCGGGAACGGCTCGAGCGGATCGGGCTCGACCGGATCGACCTGGCCTCCCTGAGCGTCAACTACCGGACGCCGGAGGAGATCATGGCGGAGGCCGAGCCGGTCATCAGGGCCGTGCTCCCGGACGCCAACGTGCCGACCTCCATCCGCAGCGGCGGCGTCCCCGTCGTCCACGGATCCACCTCGGAGCTGAGCTCGGTCCTCGACACCTGGCTCGCCGCGAACGCCGACGGGATCGCCTGCGTCATCGGCGATCCCACGTTCCGGGCGACGTCCCGCGTCCGGTCGCTGACCCCGGAGCTGTCGAAGGGGCTCGAGTTCGACCTGGTCGTCCTCATCGACCCGGAGGCGTTCGGCGGGGGCGTCGAAGGAGCGGTCGACCGCTATGTCGCGATGACCCGGGCGACCCAGCGACTCGTCATCCTCACGAGCTCCTGACGTCGGCCAGGACCTCGCCGGGCCCGTGCGGGACGACCCCACCACCGTCCACCGGCCGGGTCCGGATCGGCGGGCGAGCCTCGCGGGCGGACGGACGGCACCGCCCCGGTCTCGGCTCCGCCCCCGAAGTCCCGTCGGGCCCGCTCCCTGGCGGGCCCGCTCCCCGGTGGGGCCGGGACGGGGGCGTTCTGTCGCCGGCCCCTCCGGCAGGGCGGTTCATCGCTCGCTTAGTGCTGCTTTAGCAGGCGTCATTAGCGTTCCGACGCGGAAGGCCGACGTGGGATCCGCGGCGCCGCCTCGGGAGTTGCCGGACCGGACCGCCTGACGACGACACGCGTGACGCGGACACGGCTCGATGGAGGAGCAGCATGGGGGAAAGCCCGATACGAGTTCTGTCCGTGGGGACGGCCCTGCCGGGGCCTCCCATCGACACCGCCGCACTGGCCGAGCGTTTCGGCATGGACCGCCTCTGGCAGCAGTGGGTCGACACCTTCATCGGCACGCGGACCCGGCACCTCGCGATCGACCTGAAATCGGGCGAGCGCCGCCACGACCTGGCCGATCTCGGCGAGCTCGCGGCGGTCCAGGCCCTCGCCCGCGCCGGGATCTCCGCCGAGGAGATCGACGTGGTGGTGCTCGGCACCGCCACGCCGGACACGCTGATGCCGACCACCGTGAACGTGATCGCCGACCGGCTGCGCATCGACGGCGTGCCGACCTTCCAGCTCCAATCGGGCTGCTCGGGAGCCGTGCAGACCTTCGACGTGGCGGCCGCGCTGCTGGCCACCGGCCGATACCGGACCGCGCTGGTGATCGGCGGGGACGTCATCGCCAAGCACTACGACGTCAAGGTCGACCTGGCCGCGTTGCCGCCCGACGAGGTGGTCAACTACCTGCTGTTCGGTGACGGCGCGGGCGCCGCGGTGCTCAGCACCGAGGACCACCCCCAGGCGCCGGTGGTCCGGTCGGTGCTCACCAGGCTGTCGGGCCTGGACCGCGTCCCCGGCCAGATCCTGCGGTGGTACGGCCTGGCGGACCGCGATGCCGCCGAGGCGCCGGCGAGCGAGGACTACAAGGCCATCGAGAGGCTCGTGCCCGTCCTGGCCGAGGAGGTCGCCGAGGAACTGCTGGACGACCTCGGCTGGGAGCGGGACCAGGTCGACTACCTGCTGCCTCCCCAGTTGTCCGTCACCATGACCGGCAAGATCGCCAAGCGGCTGGACTTCTCGTCGGCCAAGGAGATCTCCTGCGTCGGCGAGACCGGTAACAACGGCAACGCCCTGCTGTTCTTCCAGCTCGACCGCCTGCTGTCCGAGATGGCGACGCCGTCGCGCGCGGTCGCGGTGGCCATCGAGTCGAGTAAGTGGATCAAGGCCGGCCTCGCGCTGGAGCGTGGCCGATGACGGCCGGGATCTCGCGGGCGGAGTTCGTGGACCTGCTCCAGGACGAGATCGGGCTCGACATCGACGCCGGGGACCTGGGGCGGGCCTTCGACGATCTCTCCGGCTGGGACTCGGTGCGGCTCCTGGCGATGCTCGTCCTGCTGGAGAAGCACCTGGGAAAGCCGTTGTCGCTACCGGGTTTCCTGGAGGCGGCGAACCTCGAATCGATCTACGAGATGGTGAACCGTTGACCGAGCAGCCTTTCGCCACCCAGCGCCGCCACACCCTTTTCTTCCTCGACCAGATCCGTGACTTCTCGCCGGTCTTCCTCGACACCGAGGTGGACGCGACGGCGATCGTCGCGGGCCGCGAGCGGGCCCGGCGGGCGGGTGAGCGCCGGTCGGTCGTCTCCTACGTCGTGCACGCGGCCGCGGACGTGCTGCGCAAGCACCCAGAGGCGAACGCGGCGATCCAGGGCCGACTGGACCCGGTGGTCGCCACGTACGACACCGTCGCCGCGAAGGTCACCCTCGACAAGACGCTGGACGGCCGCCGGGTCGTGCTGGCGACGGTGATCCCCCGCCTGGAGAACGCGAGCCTCGCCGATGTCCAGGCGCACCTGGACCGGGCGATCGAGGCCGACCCCGACACCGCCGAGGAGTTCGCCGGTATCCGGGCCCTGCGGCGGCTCCCGTGGCAGGTGGCGCTCGACCGGTTCCGGGAGGCGGCGGGACTGCTCGACCGGCGGCCCGCCGTCACCGGGACGTTCAGCGTCACCTCGCTCGGTCACCGGGCGATCGACGGCTTCCACTCCGTCGGCGGCACCACGATCACCCTGGGGGTCGGCCGGATCGCCGACCGCCCGGTCGTCCGGGACGGCGCGATCGGGATCGCCCCGGTCATGCGGCTCTCCATGGCGTTCGACCACCGCGTGATCGACGGCGCGGAGGGCGCCGACGTACTCACCGAGATCAAGGACGCGCTGGAGGCATTCGATGAACGACCTGTCCGAGCTCAAGCGGTTCGTGGTGGCGCACGCGATCTCACAGAACCTGCCCGCCGGCCACTACGCGAGCCTGCTGGAGCGGATCACCTCCGACACCGGTGACGAGCCGGGCTCGTGGCCCCACGAGTGGATCCGCGCGGGGGAGGAGGCGGAGGCCGCGGGTGAGACGCTGGCGGCCTGCCAGTACTACAACATGGGACGGTTCCCGTTCGTCGACGGTCCGGGCCGCAAACGGGCCCTCGCGCGCTGCGTCGAGGCGTTCGAACGCTGGCGGCGGGAGCAGCCCGGGATCGAACCGGTCACCGTCGAGGTCGGCGGGCTCCCCGTCAAGGTGTGGGCCACGGGCCTGTCCGCCCAGGAGCCTCGCCCGCTGCTGGTGGTGACCGGCGGCATCGTGAGCCCCAAGGAGCAGTGGGCCCCGGTGCTGCCGCAGATCGCGGCCTTCGGGATGGCCGGGGTCGTGGCCGAACTCCCCGGCGTCGGCGAGAGCCCCCTGCGGTACGGCCCGGACGGCTGGCGGCTGTTCCCGGCGATACTGGACGCCCTGGCCGGGCGGGCGAAGGTGTCCGAGACGTATCTGCTCGCGCTGAGTTTCAGCGGTCATCTGGCGATCGCCGCCGCGCTGCGCGATCGGCGGATCCGTGGCCTGGTCGGCAACGGGACGCCGATCCACGACTTCTTCACCGACACCGCCTGGCAGGCGCGGGTGCCGAGGATCACCAGGGACACCCTGGCGCACCTGGCGGGCGTGTCGCCCGACGCGGTGTTCGCGCACATCCGGCACTGGGCGCTCGACGACCGGAGCCTGCGCGACCTGGAGATCCCGTTCGCCGCCGTGACCGCGACCGGGGACGAGATAATCCCCCCGGGGGACACCGAGCGGCTCAGGCGCTCCGTGCGCGACCTGAGGCTGATCGAGCACCCCGACGTGCACGGCGCCCCGTCGTACCTGGCGGAGACCCGGGTGTGGAGCCTGCTCGCGATACAGGAGATGCGGCCCGACGCCGACCCCCGGGTCACGGCGGCGCTCACCGCCGCCCTTGGGGCGGCCCGCGCGAGGACGGGCCGATGACCGCGACGGGGACGTCGACCAGGAGCGACTGGCTGCGGCAGTTCGCCCCGGCCGTCGCCGGTGCCCCCTGCGTGGTGGTGTTCCCCCACGCCGGTGGGTCGGCCGGCTTCTTCGTCCCGCTGGCCCAGGAGCTCTCGCCGGCGGTGCGCGTGCTCGCCGTCCAGTACCCGGGCCGCCTGGACCGGCGCGGCGAACCGGCCGTCGAGGACCTGCGGGAACTCGCCCGCCGGATCGCGGCGGTGGTCGCCGAGGAGCGGCCGGCCGCGCCCCTCGCCTTCTTCGGGCACAGCATGGGCGCCCTGGTGGCCTTCGAGGCCGCGCTGCTCGGCGGGCGGAGCCTCGGCGCCGCCCCGGATCTGCTCTTCGTCTCGGGCGGGCGCGCTCCGGCCCTGACCCGGGTCGACCCGGCGATCCTGCGTGACGACCGCTCCCTGATCGAGGAGGTCGTACGCCTCGGCGGGACCTCCCCCCTGGCACTGGAGGACGAGGACCTGCGCGATCTCGTCCTTCCGGCGCTGCGCAGCGACTACCGCGCCCTGCGGGCGTACGTCCCGGCGCCGGGCGCGCGGGTCGGCTGCCCGATCGTGGCGCTGACCGGGGACCGCGACCCGCTGGCGGCCGTCGCCGAGGTGGAGCGGTGGCGGGACAACACCTCCGGCGGGTTCCGGCTCAGGACCTTCCCCGGGGATCACTTCTACCTGACCCCGCGGTCGCGGGACGTGGCGGAGACGGTGTGGCTGGCGCTCACCGGCCGGGACTGACCCCGCCGTTCCTCCCGCCGCGCGGCGCACCGTCACGACACCGCACACCCACGACACCGCACACCCACGGCCTCGTACGGCCACGCCGTCATGCCGTCACGAGCGAGAGTGAGGCAGCAGTTGAGCAGCAACGACCAGCAGGTGTCCCGGCCGATCGCGGTGATCGGAACAGCGTGCCGCCTCCCGGGGGCGCCGGACCCGCGCGCTTTCTGGCGGTTGCTCGACGAGGGGCGCGGCGCCGTCCGCGAGATCCCCGGACACCGGGACTCCTCCGCCGTCCTGGCCGGAATCGCCCGGGACAACCCGGGCGTCCGGTACGGCGGCTACCTCGATGACATCGGCGGGTTCGACGCCGGGTTCTTCGGCGTCTCACCGCGCGAGGCCGCGGCGATGGACCCGCAGCAGCGGCTTGTGCTGGAGCTGGCCTGGGAGGCGCTGGAGGACGCGGGCCTGGTCCCCGCCACGCTCTCGGGCAGCGCGACCGGCGTGTTCGTCGGCTCCATCGCCGACGAGTACGCCGCGCTGTCGCGCGCCTCGGCGATCGGGCGTCACACGCTCACGGGGACGACCAGGGGCATCATCGCCAACCGGGTGTCCTACGCCCTCGGCCTGCGGGGGCCGAGCATCGCGGTGGACACCGCCCAGTCGTCGTCGCTGGTCGCGGTGCACCTGGCCGTCGAGAGCCTGCGGCGCGGCGAGACCCGGCTCGCGCTCGCCGGCGGCGTGAATCTGATCGTGGACCCGGCCGGAACCGCCGCGGTCGCGCGTTTCGGCGGGCTGTCCCCTGACGGGCGCTGCCACACCTTCGACCGCCGGGCCAACGGCTACGTTCGCGGTGAGGGCGCCGGGTTGGTGCTGCTCAAGCCGCTGGACGCGGCGGTCGAGGACGGTGACCGCGTTTACGCGGTGCTGCTCGGGAGCGCCGTCAACAACGACGGCACGACCGACGGGCTCACCGTGCCGAGCGCGGAGGCGCAGGCCGAGGTGATCCGGAGGGCATGGGCGGCGGCCGAGGTGTCGCCGTCCGACGTGCAGTACGTCGAGCTGCACGGCACCGGCACGCGGGTCGGGGACCCGGTGGAGGCCAGGGCCCTCGACCTCGCCCGAAACGGGGGTCCGGTGCTGCACGTCGGCTCCGTCAAGACCAACATCGGGCACCTGGAGGGCGCGGCCGGGATCGCCGGCCTGCTGAAGACCGTTCTCAGCGTCGGCGAACGCCGGCTGCCCGCGAGCCTCAACTACTCCGAGCCGAACCCGGACATCGATCTGGACGCCTGGCGCCTGGCGGTACGCGATCGGGGCGGCGCCTGGCCACGGGAGAACGAGCGGCTCGTCGCCGGCGTCAGCTCCTTCGGTATGGGCGGGACCAACTGCCACATCGTGGTGGCCGAGGCTCCCGAGCCGTACGAACGTCCTGAGACGCCCGAATCTCCTCGGGAGCCGGACGCTCGCGCGCCGCGGACCCCCCTGGTGCTCAGCGCCAGGACCGAGCCCGCGCTGAGGGAGCAGGCGGCGCGGCTGCGGGACCTCATCGCGGAGCACGGCGAGATCCCCCCGGGGCTGCCGCGGAGCCTGGCCACCACGCGGACCGCGTTCGAGTGGCGCGCCGCCGTCACCGGTGACGCGCCGGCCGGACTGGACGCGCTGGCCGGCGGCCGTCCGGCGGCCGGGGTCGTGACGGGACGGTCCGGGACCGCGCCGGTCGCGGTGCTGTTCCCGGGGCAGGGCAGTCAGCGGCTCGGCATGGGACGCCGGGCGCACCGGGACTTCCCGGTCTGGCGGTCGGCGTTCGACGAGGTGGCCGCCGCCCTGGACGATCGGCTACCACGCCCGATCAAGGACGTCGTCTGGGCCGAGCCGGACAGCGCCGAGGCCCGGCTGCTCGACCGGACCGCCTTCACCCAGCCCGCGATCTTCGCGGTCGAGGTGGCGACCTTCCGCCTGCTGGCCTCCCTGGGCGTCGAACCGTCCTTCCTGGCCGGTCACTCCATCGGAGAGGTGGCCGCCGCACACGTCTCGGGCATCCTGGACCTGTCCTCCGCCGCGGAGCTGATCGTCGCCAGAGGCCGGCTCATGGAGTCGCTGCCCGCGGGCGGCGGCATGCTCGCCGTGGGCGCCGGGGAGGCGGACGTCGCCGAGCTGGTCGCCAGGGCCGGCGGGACCGCGGTGATCGCCGCGGTCAACGGCCCGGAGTCCGTGGTCGTCGCGGGGGAGACGCGCACGCTGGGGGAGGTCGCCGCGCTCGGTGCCGCGCGGGGCTACCGCACGCACCGGCTTTCGGTGAGCCACGCGTTCCACTCCCCGCTGATGGACCCGGTGCTCGACGACTTTCGGGAGGTGCTCGCCGGGATCCCGTTCGGCAGATCCCGGATCCCGTTCGTGTCCACCGTGACCGGTGAGCTCGTCGAGAGCACCGATCCGGAATACTGGGTGGAGCACGCCCGCCGGCCGGTGCGGTTCGCCGACGGGCTCGCCCGGCTTCGCGAGCTGGGTGCCGGGATCCTCGTGGAGGCGGGCCCCGGGGCGGCCCTGAGCGGTCTCGGCCGGGAGGCGGAGGGCGGGGCGGCGACGTTCGTGCCGGTCCTCGGCAGGCACGATGAGGTCGAGGTCGCCGTCGGGAGGCTGTTCACCGCCGGTGTGCCGCTGGACTGGGATGCGGTGTTCCCGCCCGGCGGTCCCCGCGTCGGCCTGCCCACCTACCCCTTCCAGCGTGAGCACCACTGGCTGGACGTCGGTCCCGTCCAGGGGCCGGCCGCCGTCGAGAACCCGGCTCCCGGCCGGGGATCCGTTCCCGCCGTTCCCGCCGTTCCCGCCGTTCCCGCCGGGACGGCCGGGACGGCCGGGACGGCCGACGTGGAGCGCCGCGTCCTCGACGAGGTGGCGGCGGTGCTGGGCTTCTCGGATCCGGCCCGCGTCGACCAGGACGCCACCTTCAAGGACCTGGGCCTGGACTCGCTGGGCCTGGTCGAGCTGCGCGACCGAGTCGGCGCCGCCCTGGATGTCGACCTGCCCGCCGCCACGCTGTTCGGCCATCCCACCACCGCCGCCCTGGTCCGGCACCTGACCGGCGGTACGGCCCCGGACGTCCCGGACGCACCGGCCGCCACGGGCGGTCACGGCGCCGATCCGGTGGTGATCGTGGGGATGGGGTGCCGGTTCCCGGGCGGGGTGGCCTCGCCGGAGGAGTTGTGGGAGCTGGTGTCGTCGGGGACCGACGCGATCGGGGAGTTTCCCGCGGATCGCGGCTGGGACCTGGAGACCCTTTACGACCCCGACCCCGAGCGTCCCGGCACCTCCTACACCCGGCACGGCGGTTTCCTGCGGGAGGCGGGTGGGTTCGACGCAGGGTTTTTCGGGATGAGTCCGCGGGAGGCGTTGGCCACCGATCCGCAGCAGCGGCTTTTGTTGCAGGTGGCGTGGGAGGCGCTGGAGCGGGCGGGCATTGATCCGCTGTCGTTGAAGGAGAGCGACACGGGCGTCTTCGTCGGCGCGACCGCGTCGGACTACACGCCCCGGCTCCACGAGGGCGACGGCGCCTCCGACGGCTACCTCCTCACCGGAGGCAGCATCAGTGTGGCGTCGGGGCGGATCGCGTATGTGCTGGGGTTGCGGGGTCCGGCGTTGACGGTGGACACGGCGTGTTCGTCGTCGTTGGTGGCGTTGGATCTGGCGGTGCGGTCGGTGCGGTCGGGGGAGTGTTCGCTGGCGTTGGCGGGTGGGGTGGCGGTGATGGCGTCGCCGGGGATGTTCGTGGAGTTCTCGCGTCAGCGGGGGTTGTCGGCCGATGGGCGGTGCCGGGCGTTTGGGGCGGGAGCCGATGGGACGGGGTGGGCCGAAGGCGTAGGCGTCGTGGCGGTTGAGCGGTTGTCGCGGGCGCGGGTGTTGGGGCATCGGGTTTTGGCGGTGGTGGCGGGGTCGGCGGTCAATCAGGACGGGGCGAGTAATGGGTTGACGGCGCCGAATGGGCGGGCGCAGGAGGAGGTGATCGCGCGGGCGTTGGCGGATGCGGGGGTGGGTCCGGGTGAGGTGGATGTGGTGGAGGCGCATGGGACGGGGACGCGGTTGGGGGATCCGATCGAGGCGCAGGCGTTGATCGCGGCGTATGGGCGGGGTCGGGAGGTGCCGTTGTGGTTGGGGTCGTTGAAGTCGAACATCGGTCATGCGCAGGCGGCGGCGGGTGTGGGTGGTGTGATCAAGATGGTGATGGCGTTGCGGCGGGGGGTGTTGCCGCGGACGTTGCATGTGGGGGAGGTGTCGCCGTTGGTGGGGTGGGACGGGTCGGGGGTGGAGTTGCTTCGTGATTCGGTGGGTTGGCCGGAGCGGGGTGGGGTGCGGCGGGCGGGGGTGTCGTCGTTCGGGGTCAGTGGCACCAACGCCCACGTCATCCTCGAACAGGCACCCGTGGACCCGGAGCTCGGGGACGTCCCGGACGGCGGAGGCCAGGTGCCGCTCGTCCTGTCGGCGAAGACCGCGACGGCGTTGCGGGCGCAGGCCGGGGCGCTCCACGACGCCCTCACCTCGGGCACGGCGCCCGAGCTGCGTGACATCGGCTTCACCCTCGCCCGGCGCCCCCGGTTCGAGCACCGGGCCGTCGTCGACGCCGACGCCGCGAACGCGGCGACCGCGCTGGCGGCGCTTCGCGACGGCGGGCGTCACCCCCGGGTCGAGGACGGACGCGCCCTTCCCGACCAGCGGCTCGCGTTCCTCTTCTCCGGGCAGGGCACCCAGCGGACCGGGATGGGCGCGGAGCTGCTGGAGACGTCCACACCCTACGCGGAGGCGTTCGACGAGATCTCCGCGTCGATGGAACCGCTCCTCCACGTCGGCCTGCGGGAACTGGTCACCGGCGACCCGGACCCGCTGCGGCGGACCCAACACGCCCAGCCGGCGCTGTTCGCCCTGGAAGTCGCCCTGTACCGGCTGGCCGAGTCCCACGGGCTGCGGCCGGACTTCCTGATCGGCCACTCCGTCGGCGAGCTCGCCGCCGCCCACGTCGCGGGCGTCCTCGGCCTGGCCGACGCCTGCGCGCTGGTCGCCGCGCGGGGCAGGCTGATGCAGTCCGCCCGGGAGGGCGGGACGATGGCCGCCTTCGCCGCCACCGAGGCCGAGGCCGTGGAGCTGGCCGCCACCTCGGACGGCAGGGTGGAGATCGCCGCCGTCAACGGCCCCGTGGCGACGGTGCTGTCCGGCGACGCGGACGAGATCGACCGCCTGGTCGGGCGATGGAGGGACGCCGGGCGCAAGGCCGCGCGGCTGAAGGTCGGTCACGCCTTCCACTCCGCGCACATGGACGGTGTCCTCGACGAGTTCCGCCGGGTGGTGTCCGGGCTGTCCTTCCACGCCCCCCGCGTCCCCGTCATCTCGACGGTGACCGGGGCGCTCGCCGGCGAGCGGGAGATGTCGGCGCCGGACTACTGGGTCGCGCAACTCCGCGGGACGGTGCGGTTCGCCGACGCGGTACGCGCGGCGCACCGGTCCGGGGTGACCCGGTTCGCCGAGCTGGGGCCGGACGGATCGCTCGCCGCGATGGCGCGGGAGAGCGCCGGCGGGGTGCTCGCCGTACCCCTGCTACGGCCCGGACGGCCGGAGGCGGCCACCTTCAGGACCGCGCTGGGCCGGTTGCACGCGGCGGGCGTACCGGTCGACTTCGGGCCGCTCCTGTCCGGTGGCCGGCTGGTGGACCTGCCCACCTACCCGTTCGAGACACGGCACTACTGGCTCCTGCCGGCCGAGGACGACGGGCGGCCCGCGACCTACGGGCTGGACGCCTCCCCGCATCCGCTGCTCACGGCCTCGACCGAGTTGCCGGACGGGGCGCGGCTGTTCACCGGTGCGCTGTCCGCGCGCAGGCAGCCGTGGCTGGCCGAGCACCGCGTCGACGGACGGGTGCTCGTCCCGGCCGCGGCGCTGGCCGAGCTGGCCCTGGCGATCGGCGCGAGCGCCGGCCGTCCGGCACTGGGCGACTTCGTGATGCACGCACCGCTGGAGCTGGACGGCACCGCGGAGACCCAGCTCCAGGTGAGCGTGTCCGCGGCCGGGGAACTCACCCTGCGCGGTCGCGCCGCGGGCGCCGGATGGACGTCCCATGTCACCGCGGTGCTCACCGACGGCGAGGTCACGCCCAGCCGCACGGCACTGCCCCTCGGGCGCGGAACCCGCCTCGACGCGGGCGGTCCCGAGGCGGCCTACCGGCTGCTGGCCGAGCACGGCTACGAGTACGGGCCGGCGTTCCAGGGACTGGGCGCGGCCTGGCTGGACGGGACGGACCTCTACGCCGAGGCGGAGCTCCCCGCGCCGCTCCGGGGGGAGGCCACCCGGTACGGCCTGCACCCGGCTCTGCTCGACGCCGTCCTGCACACGATCTCGCTGCACGGGATCGACGGGCCGCGGCGCGTCCCCTACGCCCTGGACGGCGTGCGGCTGCACGCCGCGCACGCGACCAGGGTGCGGGCACACCTGACCCCGGCGGCTCCGACGGACCCGGACACCTACCGGGTCGACCTTGTCGGCGACGACGGGCAGGCCGTGCTGACCGTGGAGCGGCTGCGGCTGCGCCCGCTGCCGTCCGCCGCGGGGCTGTACCGCCTCCGCTGGGAGGCCGTGGCACCACCGGCGCCCGCGGCCGGTGACTTCACGGTGGCCGGGTCCCTCCCCGAGCGGCTCGCGGGCACCGTGCTGCTCGCCCTCACAGCCGACGGCGACGACCCGTACGCCGAGGTGGAGGCGGCACGCCGGGCCGTCCGGCGGTGGCTGGCCGAGGCGGAAGGCGGAAGGCTGGTCTTCCTCACCCGCGGCCTCGCGGTCGACGACGGCGAGACGGCGCGGCCCTCGACCGCCGCGTTGTGGGGCCTGGTACGGGCGGCGCGGGCCGAGCACCCCGGCCGGTTTGCGCTGCTGGACCTCGGCGATGACGACGCCGCCGACCCCGCGCTGCTCGCGGCGATCGGGACCGAGCTGCCCGAGGCCGCGCTCCGCGACGGCGTGCCGCGGGTCCCCAGGCTGTCGCCCGAGCTGGAGCCCGAGCCCGGGGCCAAGACCGAGCCCGGAGCCGAGGTCCAGGTCGAGCCCGAGCCCGAGCCCGAGTCAGCGCCAGAGCCTGGCGCCGAGGTTGAGCCCGGGGCCGGGGCCGTGACGGGCGGAGCGGCCTGGCCGCGCAGCGCCGCGGGCGGCACCGTGCTGATCACCGGCGGCCTCGGCGCGCTCGGCCGCCGGATCGCGCGCCACCTCGTCACGCGGCACGGCGTGCGCGACCTCCTGCTGGTCAGCCGCCGTGGCGAGGGGCACCCCGACGCCGCCCGCGCCGAGGCCGAGCTGACCGGGCTCGGCGCCCGCGTCGCCATCCGGGCCTGCGACCCGTCCGACCGGGGCGCCCTCGCCGCTCTGCTGGCCGCTCTGGACACCCCGCTGACCGGTGTGGTGCACGCCGCGGGCGTCATCGAGGACGCGCCCATCGAACGGCTCTCCGCTGGCGCGCTCCGCCGGATGATCGAGGCCAAGGCCGTGGCCGCCGGCAACCTGGACGAGGCCACGCGCGACGCCGGCCTCGACGCGTTCGTACTGTTCGGATCGGTCGCCGGTGTCGTCGGCACCGCCGGGCAGGGCGGCTACTGCGCGGCCAACGCGGCCCTGGAGGCGATCACCCACCGGCGGCGGCTGTCCGGCGGGCACGGGGTGACCGTCCACTGGGGGCTGTGGGACATCGGCGCCGGCATGGGCGCCGAGCTCACCGACCGCGACGTCGCCAGGCTCGGCCGGGCGGGCATCAAGCCGATGAGCGAGGCCGACGGGACCGCGCTGTTCGACCGAGTCCTGCGGCTGGACACCGCCGCGGTGGTCGCGGCGCGCCTCGACCCGCGGGCGGCGGACCGGCACCGCGGGCCCGCGGCCGTACGGCGGGCGCCGGCACCGGACACGACGGACGCGCCGGTCACACCGGCGCCGAACACCTCCCACCTCGTGCTCGACGCGGTCGCGGCGGTGCTCGGGCACGCCGGCGGCGCGGAGGTCGACCCGGAACGCTCCTTCAGCGACCTCGGTTTCGACTCCCTGACGGCGGTGGAGCTGCGCAACCGGCTCAGCGACGAGCTCGGCGTCCGCCTGCCGGGGACGATCGTCTTCGACCACCCGAACCCGGTCGCCCTGGTCCGCTTCCTCGACGAGGCGACCGGCGCCGGGACGCGAGACGAGCCGCGGGAGCCGGCCGCGCCGGTCGCCGCCGCCGCCGACGATCCGCGCGAGTACGGCGGGTACCTGGGCACCGGCAGCGCCGGGAGCGTGGCGTCGGGCCGGATCGCCTACACCTACGGCCTGCAGGGGCCCGCGATCACCGTGGACACGGCCTGCTCGTCCTCGCTGGTGGCGCTCCACCTGGCGGAGCAGGCGCTGCGCGGCGGGGAGTGTGATCTCGCGCTGGTCGGCGGGGCCACGCTCATGGCGACGCCCGCGACCTTCGTGGAGTTCAGCCGCCAGCGCGGGCTCTCACCCGACGGACGGTGCCGCGCGTTCGCCGACGCCGCCGACGGGACGGGCTTCAGCGAGGGCGTCGGGCTGCTGCTGGTGGAACGGCTGTCGGACGCGCGGCGCAACGGGCATCCCGTGCTGGCAGTGGTCAAGGGATCGGCGGTGAACCAGGACGGCGCCAGCAACGGGCTCACCGCGCCCAACGGCCCCTCCCAGGAACGGGTGATCGAGGAGGCCCTGCGCGCCGCGGGCCTCTCCCCGGCCGACGTGGACGCGGTCGAGGCGCACGGCACCGGCACCACTCTGGGCGACCCGGTGGAGGCACAGGCGCTGCTCGCCACGTACGGGGCGGCGCGCGGGGACCGCCCGCCGCTCAGGCTGGGCTCGCTCAAGTCCAACATCGGGCACACCCAGGCGGCGGCCGGCGTCGGCGGGATCATCAAGATGGTCCTGGCGCTGGAGCACGGGACGCTGCCGCGCACGCTGCACGTCGACAGGCCGTCCCGCCACGTCGACTGGGACCGGGGCGGTGTCGCGCTGCTCACCGAGAACACCCCCTGGCTCGCGGGGGACCGTCCGCGGCGGTTCGGGGTCTCCGCCTTCGGCATGAGCGGGACCAACGCGCACGTCGTCATCGAGGAGCCGCCCGCGCCCGAGATCGCTCCCGCGCCGGAGCCCGAACCCTTCGAAGGCCCGGTCCCGCTGGTCCTGTCGGCCAGGTCGGCGCGCGCGCTCCGGGGCGAGGCGCGGCGGCTGCGCGCCTACCTGGAACGGTATCCGGAGGCCGCCCTGGCCGACGTCGCGGCGGCCCTGGTGACCACCAGGGCCGAGTTCGGCCACCGCGCGGTCGTCGTGGCCGGCGACCGCGAGGAGGCGCTGGCCGCCCTGGCCGACGTCGCGGACGGGGCGCCGTCGGCCTCGGCGGTGACCGGGCACGCGAGGGATCCGCGCGTGCCGGTCCTCCTCTACCCCGGCCAGGGCACGCAGTGGGAGGGCATGGCCCGCGCGCTGCTCGCCGAGTCCCCGGTCTTCGCCCGGCGGGTCGGCGAGTGCGCCGCGGCCCTCGACCCGGTGACCGGGTGGCCGCTGCTGGACGCCCTGCGCGGCGGCGCCGACCTGGGGCGCGTGGACGTGGTGCAGCCGGTCCTGTGGGCCGTGATGACCGGGCTGACCGCGCTCTGGGAGTCCTTCGGCGTACGGCCCGCCGCCGTCATCGGCCACTCGCAGGGCGAGATCGCCGCCGCGCTCACCGCGGGCGCGCTGTCGCTGGAGGAGGCGGCGGCGGTGGTGGCGCTGCGCAGCCGGGCCATCCGCACGATCGCGGGTGGCGGGGCGATGCTGTCGGTCGCGGCATCGCGGGAGCGGGTACGCGCGGTTCTTGAGGCACTCGGCGT
Organism: Streptosporangium sp. NBC_01469; assembly: GCF_036227305.1. NCBI lineage: Bacteria > Bacillati > Actinomycetota > Actinomycetes > Streptosporangiales > Streptosporangiaceae > Streptosporangium > Streptosporangium sp. NBC_01469. The sequence continues at coordinate 6,593,380 of NZ_CP109465.1, forward strand.
CTCGGGGGACGCCGGGGACGCCGGGGACGCCGGGGACACGGTGTCGGTCGCCGCGCTCAACGGGCCGGCCTCGACCGTCGTCGCGGGCGAGGTCGGGGCGGTGCACCGCGTGCGGCGGGAGCTGGAGGAGCGGGGCGTGCGTGTGCGGCCGGTCGACGTGGACTACGCCTCCCACTCGCCCCAGGTCGAGGCGCTCGAGGCGGAGCTGCTGGAGATCCTGCCCCGGCCCGCGCCGGGCCGCACGTTCACCGTCGGCGTCTTCTCCACCGTCACCGGCGCGCGGATCGAGCCGGGTGACGGCACCGGCTTCGGGAGCCCCGGGTACTGGTACCGCAATCTGCGCCGGCCGGTGCTGCTGCAGGCCGCGGTGGAGGCGGCCGCCGCGGCCGGGCACGAGGTGTTCGTCGAGGTGAGCCCGCACCCCGTCGTCGGGATGGGGGTCCAGGAGATCCTGGAGGCCGTTCCCGGAGTCGAGCGGCCCGCCGTACTGGGCACGCTGCGCAGGGACGACGGAGGCATGGCACGGGTGCTCACGTCGGTGGCCGAGGCCTGGGTGAACGGCGTCCGGGTCGACTGGCCGGGGCACCTCGGCGAGCGCCGGGGACGGGTGCCGGTCCTGCCGACCTACGCCTTCGACCGGCACCGGTACTGGCTGGACGCGGCGGCGGCCGGTCGCGCACCCGCCGGGACCCCGGCGGGCACGCGACCGGTCGCGCACCCACTGCTGACCACGGTCGTGCGCGCGGCGTCCGAGGACGGCCTGCTGCTCTTCGGCCGGCTCTCCCTGGACGGCCAGCCGTGGCTGGGCGATCACGTGGTGGACGGCGCGGTCCTGGTCCCCGGCGCGGTCCTCGTCGAACTGGCGGGACACGCGGGGGAGCTGGCCGGTGCCGCGCGGGTGGACGAGCTGACCCTCCGGCGCCCGCTGGTGCTCGACGGTTCCGGCGCGGTCGAGATCCAGGTGACCGTGGGCCCGGCGGAGCGGGACGGCTTCCGCCCGGTCGGGATCCACGCCCGGCCCGCGGACACCGGCGATCCGCTGGGCGCGCCGTGGACGGTGCACGCCGTCGGCTCGCTCGCCCCGCTCCCCGGACCCGCCGCCCGGCCGGTTCCGGCCGTGTGGCCGCCGCCCGGCGCCGTGCCCGTCGACGTCGGCGGGCTGTACGAGGACCTGGCCGCCAGGGGCTACCACTACGGCCCGGCCTTCCGCGGCCTGCGCGGGGCGTGGCGGTCGGGGGAGGACGTCCTCGCGGAGGTGTTCCTGGAGGGCCCGCCCGGGTACCGCGTCGCGCCCACGCTGCTGGACGCCGCGCTGCACGCCGTCGGGCTCGCGGGCCTGTTCCCCGACGACGGCGCCGTACGGCTGCCCTTCGCCTGGCGCGGCTTCACCCGGTACGCCGACGCGCCCGCGGCGGTGCGGGTGCGCGTGCGCCGCACCGGGGACGACACGGTCGCGGTCGACCTGGCCACGGCCGAGGGCGACCCGGTGGCGGGCGTCGAGGCCGTGACGTTCCGCGTGGCCGACCCGGCGGACCTCACCGCGGCGGGCGCGGAGGACCCGCTGTACGAGCTCGCCTGGGAACCGGTGCGCCCCGGCGCCGGCGTGCCGCGCGAACGCGTGCGGATCCTCGGCGCCACCGGCGTCACCGGGGACGCCGGAGACACTGAGGAGGAGCTCGGCGCGGTGCTCGCGGCGCTGGACGCCGGGGAGCCCGCGCCCGAGGTGCTCGTCGTCCCGGCGGGCGGAGAGGCCGGGCCCGTGCCGGAGGCGGTCCGGGCCGCCCTGCTGCGGGTGCTCAGCACGCTCCGGCGGGGGCTGGCCGACGGCAGGCTGGCCGGCACGCTGTTCGTGGTGCGTACCCGCCACGCCGTGGAGGCGGTTCCGGGCGAGCGCGCCGGCGCGCTCGACGGCGCCGGCGTCTGGGGCCTGGTCCGCAGCGTGCAGGCCGAGGAACCCGGCCGGGTGGTCGTCGTGGACACCGAGACCGCCTCCACACCGCTCTCCGAGGTCCTGGACGCCGTGGCGTCCGGCGAGCCGCAGCTCGCGATCAGGGACGGCGGGCCACTGGTGCCCCGGCTCCGGCTCCGGCGGCGCGACCCGGTACCGTCCGGCGCGGCCAACTGGCGCCTGGAGGCGGCCGAGAGCGGGGTGGCCGACGACCTGGCGTACCGGCCCGTCGAGGACAGGCTCCTCGGCGCCGGGGAGGTCAGGGTCGCCGTCCGCGTCGCCGGTCTCAACTTCCGTGACGCGATGCTCGCCCTGGGCATGTACCCGGGCGCGGCGGATCTGGGCACCGAGGGCGCCGGGGTGGTGCTCGCGGTCGGGGACGACGTGACCGGTATCGAGCCGGGCGACCGGGTGATGGGCCTCATCCCCGGAGGAATCGGGCCGGAGGCCGTCACCGACCACCGTCTGCTGGTGCCCATCCCCACGGGGATGTCGTTCGCCCAGGCGGCGACCGTGCCCGCGGTGTTCCTCACCGCCTACTACGCCCTGCGCGACCTCGCCGGCGCCCGCCCGGGGGAGTGGCTCCTGGTCCACTCCGCCGCCGGTGGCGTCGGCGGGGCGGCGATCCAGCTGGCGCGCCACTGGGGGCTGACCGTGTTCGGCACCGCGAGCCCCGCCAAGTGGCCCGCGCTCGAAGGAGCGGGGCTGCCCCCCGGCAGGATCGCCGGCTCCCGCGACCTGTCCTTCGCCGACGCGGTGCGGGCGGCGACCGGCGGGCGCGGCGTGGACGTCGTGCTGAACTCGCTGGCCCGCGAGTTCGTGGACGCCTCGCTCGAACTGCTCGCGCCCGGCGGGCGGTTCGTCGAGATGGGCAAGACGGACGTACGAGACCCCGATGAGGTCCGCGCCCGGCACGGCGTGCACTACCGGGCGTTCGACCTGGCCGAGGCGGGGCCGGACCGGATCGGCCGGATGCTCGCCGAGCTCGCGGGCCTGTTCGAGGGCGGGATCCTGACGCCGCTCCCGGTCACCTCCTGGGACGCCGGGCGGGCGCCGGACGCCGTCCGCCACCTCGGCCTCGCCCGGCACGTGGGCAAGGTGGCGCTCAGGATTCCCCGGCCGATCCGCGCCGACGGCACGGTCCTGGTCACCGGCGCGACCGGCGGCGTGGGCAGGCTCGTCGCACTGCACCTGGCCGGGGAACACGGCGCCCGGCACCTGCTGCTGCTGAGCAGGCGGGGCGCTCGGGCGGAGGGCGCCGGACGGCTCCGCGAGGAGCTCGAAGGGCTCGGCGCGAAGGTGACGATCGCCGCCGCGGACGTGGCGGACGCCGGCGCGCTGGCACGCGTGCTCGCGGACGTCCCGGACGAGCACCCCCTGACGGCCGTGGTGCACGCGGCCGGGGTCCTGGACGACGCGACGCTCGCCAACCTCGTCCCGGAACGGCTCGACGCGGTACTGCGGCCCAAGGTGGACGGCGCCTGGAACCTGCACGAGCTCACCAGGGACCTCGACCTCGCCGCGTTCGTGCTGTTCTCCTCCGCGGCCGGGATCGTGGGCAGCGCCGGGCAGTCGGCCTACGCGGCGGCCAACGTCTTCCTCGACGCCCTCGCCGCGGCCAGGACCCGCGAGGGGCTGCCCGCCACCTCGATCGCCTGGGGACTGTGGCGGTCCGAGAGCGCCATGACCGGTTCGCTCTCCGCCGTCGACCGGGCCAGGATGGCGCGGTCCGGGCTGCTGCCGCTGTCACCGGGACGTGGCCTGGCGCTGCTGGACGCGGCGATGGCGGCGGCGGAGCCGTCGCTGGCCGCGGTCCGGCTGGACCTCGCGAGGCTGGCGGAGATCCCCGATCCGGCCCCGCCGTTGCGAGCCCTGGTACGCGGTCGCGCACTCCCGGCCAAGGCCGGCGACGACCCCTCCGGGGCCGGGCCCGCGCTGCCGCGGATGCTCGCCGACACCGAGCCGGCGCGCCGCGCGGAGCTGATGACCGCGACGGTCTTCCAGTACGTGGAGGCGGTCCTCGGGCGGGCTCCCGGGGACGCCGGGGACGCCGGGGACGCCGGGGACGCAGCCGAGGAGGGCCGCAGCTTCAAGGAGCTCGGCTTCGACTCGCTGACCGCGGTCGAGCTGCGCAACCGGCTCGGCAAGGCCACCGGGCTGCGGCTCCCCGCGACCGTCGTGTTCGACCATCCGACCCCGGCCGCGCTGGCCGACCATCTGCTCGGCCGGCTAGCCCCGGGCGATCCGGGACCGGGCGATCCGGGACCGGGCGATCCGGGACCGGGCGGGCAGGCGGCCGAGGAGGTCCCGGCGACCGCCGAGGAGCTGTTCCGGTTCATCGACTCCGAGCTTCGATCCTAGGGACGGCGGACGGCATGACTGACGAGAAGAAGCTGGTCGAGTACCTCCGGTGGACGACCGGCGAGCTCGCCCGGGTGAAGAGGGAGCTGGCCGCCCTGTCGAGCCCGGACCCGGTGGCCGTGGTCGCGATGGCCTGCCGCTACCCGGGCGGGGTGCGCTCGCCCGAGGACCTGTGGCGGGTGCTCGCCGACGGTGTCGACACCGTCGGCGAGCCGCCGGAGGACCGCGGCTGGGACCCGGCCCTGCGGGAGCGGGCGAGGGCCGGCGGCTTCCTGGACGACGCGGCCGGATTCGACGCCGCCTTCTTCGGGATCTCCCCCAGGGAGGCCGTGGCGATGGACCCGCAGCACCGGCAGCTGCTGGAGGTCTCCTGGGAGGCCCTGGAGCGCGCCGGGATCGTCCCGCGGTCGCTGCGGGGCAGCCGGACCGGGGTGTTCACCGGCGTGATCTACCAGGACTACGCGCCCGCGATCGACGACGTGCCCCCCGAGCTCGACGGGTACCTCATGACAGGCAACGCGGCGAGTGTGGCGTCCGGGCGGGTGGCGTACACCCTGGGCTTCGAGGGGCCCGCGATCAGCGTCGACACCGCCTGCTCGTCCTCGCTCGTGGCGATCCACCTGGCCGCCGACTCGCTGCGCCGGTCCGAGTGCGACCTCGCGCTCGCCGGCGGGGTGACGGTGATGGCCACGCCCCGGGTCTTCGTGGAGTTCGCCCTCCAGGGTGGGCTCGCCGCGGACGGCCGCTGCAAGGCGTTCGCCGACGCGGCCGACGGCACCGGCTTCGGCGAGGGCGTGGGGGTGCTGGTGCTGGAGCGGCTCGGGGACGCTCTGCGCAACGGGCACCCCGTCCTGGCGGTGATCCGCGGCTCGGCGATCAACTCCGACGGGGCCAGCAACGGGCTCACCGCACCGAGCGGGACCGCCCAGGAGAAGGTGATCGAGGCGGCTCTGCGCGGCGCGGGGCTGTCCCCGGCCGACGTGGACGCGGTCGAGGCGCACGGGACCGGTACCGCTCTCGGGGATCCGATCGAGGCGGGCGCCCTGATCGCGGCCTACGGCGCCGCCGACCGCCGGCGACCGCTGTGGCTCGGTTCGGTCAAGTCGAACCTGGGGCACACGCAGGCCGCCGCGGGGGTCGCCGGTGTGATCAAGATGGTGCAGGCGCTGCGGCACGGCGTGCTGCCGGCGACGCTGCACGTGGCGGACCGGTCCGCGCTGGTCGACTGGGCCGGCGGCGGGGTGGAGCCGCTGGAGCGCTCCCGCCCCTGGCCGCGCGGCGACCGGCCGCGCCGGGCCGGCGTCTCCTCGTTCGGGATCAGCGGGACCAACGCGCACCTCGTCGTCGAGGAGGCGCCGGACGCCGGGACGGGATCGCCGGACGCCGGGACGGGAACCTCGGACTCCGGGACGGGATCGCCGGGCTCCGGAGCGGGAACCTCGGACTCCGGGGCGGGATCGCCGGGCTCCGGGGCGGTGGCGGGGAACGCGCCGGTGGCCGTTTCCTGGGTCCTGTCAGGGAAGACGCCCGAGGCGGTGCGCGCGCAGGCCGCCCGGCTGCGTGACCTCCTGCGCTCCGGGCCGGAGGTCGATCCCGCCGCTGTGGCCCGCACCCTGGTGGGGCGGCGGTCGGAGTTCAGGTACCGGGCGGTGGCGCTCGGCTCCGGCGCCGCTGAACTCGCCCGCGAGCTGGACGCGCTCGCCGGGCCGTCCAGCCCGATCGCCACGGCGGGCCCGGCGCCGAAGGTGGCGTTCGTGTTCAGCGGCCAGGGGACCCAGCGGGCGCGGATGGGACGCGAGCTGTACGAACGGTTCCCGGTCTACGCCGAGGCGTTCGACACCGCCTGCGCCGCGCTGGACCGGGCCAGGAAACTCCACCACGCCGAGGGCCCGCCCCTGGGCGAGGTGGTGTCCGCCCCGGCCGACGGTCCGCTGGGAGGACTGCTGCGGCGCACCGAGTTCGCCCAGCCCGCGCTGTTCGCCACCCAGCTCGCGCTCTGCCGGCTCGCCGAGCACCTGGGCCTGGTCGCCCACGCGCTGCTCGGCCACTCCATCGGCGAGCTCACCGCGGCGCACGTCGCCGGGGTGCTCTCACTGGACGAGGCCGCGCGCCTGGTCGTGGTACGGGCACTGGCGATGCAGTCGGCGCCGGAAGGCGGGGGCATGGTGTCGCTGCGGGCCACCGAGGAGGAGGTACGGGTCTCCCTTGCGGACCTGGGCGGACGGGTGTCCGTGGCCGCGGTCAACGGGCCGCGGTCGACCGTGGTCTCCGGCGACGCCGACGCGGTGCGGGAACTGGCCGCCCGGTGGCGCTCGCGGGGAGCGCGCACGAAGGCGCTCGCGGTCGGCCAGGCCTTCCACTCGCCGCACATGGACCCCGCGCTGCCCCGGCTGGTGGAGGCGGCGGCGGAACTGGCCGTCGGCGAACCCGCGACGATCCTGGTCTCCAACGGGACGGGCCGGGTGGTGACGAGGGACGAACTGGCCGCACCGGACTACTGGGCCGCCCAGATGCGCGGCACGGTCCGCTTCCACGACGGCGTGCTCACCCTGCGGGGCCTCGGCGTCGACACCTTCGTCGAGATCGGGCCCGACACCACGATGACCGGCATGATCGCGGACTGCCTGGCCGGGGAGCGAGACGGCGCGGCGGCGATCCCGCTGGTGCGGAACCCCGCGGCGGAGGCCCGATCGGTACTGCGCGGCGTCGCGCAGGCCCATGCGCGCGGTGTGCGGGTCGACTGGGAGAAGGTGCTCGGCGAGGGATCGGCCGCCGACCCGGCCACCGTGCCGACCTACCCGTTCCGGCACGAACGCTACTGGCTCATCCCGCCGAGAAGGCACGGGCAGGACCGGCCGCCGTACGGGCTCCCGGTGACGCCGTTCGAAGGTGCGGCCGCCTCGCCGCTGCTCGACCTGCCCGAGGGCGAGCGCCACGACCTCCTGGCGTCGTTGGTGCTGACGGCGGTGGCCGACGCGCTCGGGCACTCCCACGGCACGATCGACCCGGCGGACGACCTGACCCAGATCGGCATCACCTCGTTCGGCGCGCTGGAGATCGCCGCCCGGCTCTCCCGGGAGATCGGCGTCGACGTGCGGGTAGGGCTGGTGCTCGACCACGGCACCGCCCGCGAACTCGCGTTCCGGCTGGAGGAACTGCTCGGCCCGGAGCACGCGCCGGCACTGCTGGAGAAGAGATGACCATGAAAAGCGCCGAGGCGCGCGCGTGCCTGCGCTCGCTGCACCGCGAGGGGGCGCTCGCGGCGCGCTACGACGAGGTCGCGGCACTGCTGGCCGCGATGGACGAGGAGGACGCCGCCCGGTCGGCGCGGCTGCTGGACCGGGTCGACGTGGAGGCCGCCCGCGGACACCACCCCGGGCTCCCGTTCGCGAGCGTGACCATCACCGGGTACGGCACGCTCGGCACGCTGCGCACCGCGCTCACCGGCGAGCTGGCCCGCCACGGGTATCTGCCCGACGTCCGGCTCGCGGACTTCGGCTCGTACGCGTTCGAGCTCGGTGATCCCGGCAGCGCGCTGTACGCCGGGCGGCCCGACGTGACCGTCTGCGTGCTCGACCACGCGGCCGTGTTCGACGAGGTCGGTGTGCCGTTCACGGTGGACGACGTGGAGCGCGTGCTGGAGGGGAAGCTGGCGCTGTGGCGGCGGCTGGCGGCGCAGTTCGGCGAGAGCGGGTCCGGCACGCTCGTGCTCAACACCGTCCCGCTGCCCCGGGTGTGGCAGGCGCAGTTGCTGGACTACCCGTCCAGGGCGCGGCTCGGCGCGGTCTGGCGGCGGGCCAACGCCGAGTTGCTGGCGTTCGGCGAGTCGGTGGACGCGGTCGTGGTGATGGACCTCGACCCGCTGCTGACGACGCCGGTCGAGCTGTCCGATCCGCGTTTCGAGGTCTACGCCCGCGCGCACCTGTCGGACGCCCTGCTCGGCGCGTACGCGCGCGAACTGGTCCACCTGGTGCGGGCCCGGACGGGCCGCGCCAGGAAGGTGCTGGCCGTCGACCTCGACCAGACGCTGTGGGGCGGTGTCCTGGGTGACGACGGGGTGGAGGGCATCGAGGTGGCCCACGGCCGGTGGGGGGAGGCCTTCCGCCGGTTCCAGGGTGTGGTGGCGCAGCTGCAGTCGCAGGGCGTCCTGCTGGCCGCGGTGAGCAAGAACGACCACGACACCGTGCTCGCCGCGCTGCGGGAGCACCCCGACATGGTGGTGCGCGAGGACGCCTTCGTCCGGATCCTCGCCAACTGGCAGCCGAAACCGGCGAACCTGCGCGTCCTGGTGCGGGAGCTGAACCTCGGCGGGGACAGCGTGGTGTTCGCCGACGACAGCGTCCACGAATGCGCCGCGGTCGCGGCGGAGCTGCCGGAGACCGCGGTGATCCACCTGGACGGCGACCCGGCGCTGCACGCGACCCGGCTGCTGGCCGACGGCTGGTTCACCACGAACCAGGTGACCACGGAGGATCGCGTTTGGACGCGGCGCTACCACGAGGAGGCGGCGCGGTCGGAGTTCCTGTCCGCGGCGGGGTCGGCCGAGGAGTTCCTGCGCGGGCTGGGGGTGTCCGTACGGCTGGCGCCCGCCACCGGCGCCGACGTCGCGAGGCTGTCGCAGATCACCCTGCGCACCAACCAGTTCAACCTCACCACGGAACGCCTGTCCCCGGAGGCGGTGCGTGAGCGGGCGGAGCGGCCAGGCTCGCGGGTGCTGACGCTGTCGGCGGCCGACCGGTTCGGGAGCAACGGGATCGTCGGAGCGGTCTTCCTGCGGGCGCTGCCGGACGGGTTGCTGATCGAGAACCTCCTGCTGAGCTGCCGGGTGTTCGCCCGGGGGATCGAGCAGGCGTGCCTGGCCGCGGTGCTCGACCAGGCGCGCGCCGCGGGCTTTCCCGCGGTGCGCGGTCACTACGTGGCGAGCGCGAAGAACGCCAAGGTGGCGGATTTCTACCCGCACTACGGATTCACCGTGACGGAGACGACGCCGCGGCGGTCGCGGTACGAGCACGACCTCGGCGAGATCGTCGGCGTGCCGGGCCATCTCACGCTGGAGGTCGCGGGCCGGGTGGTGCCGGACCGGCGGGGGCCCGGCGGGGGCGGCGGGGGCGGCGGGGGCGGCGGGGGCACGGAATCGGCGTTGACAAGCTGAGGCATCCTCGATTTAACTTGCGGACATAACGTGAGGAAGCCTCCGCATGTGCGCGAACAGGATGAAGGAGAGGACATTGCCCGAAGGAATCACGGTCTCGGTGCACGACACCGCGCCGGTCTGGCGCGGCGACACGGCGGGTGACGCGCTGCGCCGTTCGATCGACCTGGCCAAGGCCGTGGAGGCACTCGGTTACCGGCGCTACTGGGTGGCCGAACACCACAACACGCCGGCGCTGGCGGCGTCGAGCCCGGCGGTGCTCGCCGGGCCCATCCTGGAGGCGACCTCCAGCATCCGGGTCGGCTCGGGCGCGGTGCTGCTGCCGAACCACTCGCCCCTGGTGATCGCCGAGCAGTTCGGGGTCCTGGCCGGTCTCTACCCCGGCCGGGTCGACCTGGGACTCGGGCGCGCCCCGGGCGGCTCGGGCGAGATCACGGCCCGCATCGCCGACCCGCGCCGGCTGGACTTCGGCGACGCGCTGAACGAGCTGCGCGAGTACTTCGCCGGAGGCAGCGGCGGCGTGCGGGCGATCCCGGAGCCGGCGATCCCGCCAGAGCTGTGGATGGTGGGCTCCAGCGCCGGCAGCGCCGCCTACGCGGGCCGGTTGGGCCTGCCCTACGTCTACGCGCACGCGATCGTGGGGGGCGGCGCCCCCGAGGCGCTCGACGCCTACCGCCGGGCCTTCCGGCCCTCGCCGCAACTGCCCGAACCGCACGCGTGCGTGGCGGTGATCGTCGTCGCCGCCGACACCGACGAGCGGGCGTACCGGCTGGCCGCCTCCTTCGTGTTCGGCCAGATCCTGATGCGCACCGTGGACCCGGGCACCGTGCTCCCCACCGAGGAGGAGACGGCGGCGCACACGTTCACCCCGCAGGAGGAGCGCTTCCTGCGCGAGCGGATCGACCCGCAGTTCGTCGGCTCCCCGGACCGGATCACCCCCCGCCTGGCCGGGCTGCTGCGGCAGACCCGCGCCGACGAGCTGTTCGTGCTCACCCAGGTGCCCGACCACGGTGCCCGGATCCGCTCGTACGAGTTGCTCGCCAAGATCGTCTCATCCCTGTAGGTCCGCACGGGCCGGTGCGCCCCAGCACCGGCCGGCAGTGCCCTCGCCTGCCCTCACCTGTCCTCGCCTGTCCTCACCCGCGTTCAGTCCGGCTTTAGAACCGCCGAGCACTGTGTGTCCAGCCGGAGAACCGCCTCCGGGGTGAGCCGACGTCTGAGCGATGAGGATGAGGATGGGTGCTGCTACGAGGTCCCGGTCACGCAAGCCTGCCACCACGGCAGGGGCCGCCGCGTTGACGCTGGCACTGGCCACCGCATGCTCCGCCGGCGCGGACGGCGCCACGACGGGGGGCGCGAGCGCCGGCGGGGAGCCCGGGAGCGGCGGCACACTGCGCCTGGCCGTCGAGAAGGAACCGGAGTGCCTGGACCCGCACCAGAGCCCCACCGAGTCCGCCCGTGCGCTCACCCGGCCGATCCTGGACTCGCTGGTCCACCAGGACGCGCAGGGGAGCATCCGTCCCTGGCTGGCCACGAGCTGGAAGGTCTCGCCGGACCGGCTGGCCTACACCTTCGAACTCCGCCAGGGCGTGACGTTCACCGACGGGGAGAGGTTCGACGCCCAGGCGGTGGTCGACAACCTCGACCACGTGGTGGACCCGAAGACGAAGTCGCTGCTCGCCGGCAGCCTGCTCGCGGCCTACCGGTCGGCCAAGGCCGCCGGCCCCTCCACGGTCGAGGTCAGGCTCAAGCGGCCCGACTCGGGATTCCTCGGCGCGCTGGCCCTGCCCAACCTGGGCATCCAATCCCCCCGCACGCTCAAGGGCTCCCCCTCCACGCTGTGCGCGAAGATCGTCGGAACCGGCCCGTTCCGCAGTGACACGGGGTTCGTGCCGCAGAAGGGCATCGACTACGTCAGGAACACCTCCTACAACTCGGCGCCGGAGGGGCGCCAGGGCCAGGCGCGGCTGGACCGGATCGAGGTCAAGGTCGTGCCGGACAACGCGGCCCGGCTGGGCGCCCTCACCAGCGGCCAGGTCGACGCGGTCACCGCGCTGTCGCCGACGAGCCTCAACACCGTCAAGAACCTGCCCGGGTTCACGCTGCACTCGACGCCCTACCCCGGGATCAACTACAGCTACTGGCCGAACACCGCGAACGGCCCGCTCAGCGACGTGAACGTGCGCAGAGCGCTGCGCGCCGGCATCGACTGGGGACAGATCGTGAAGAACGTCTACTTCGGGGTGTACAAGGGGGCCCAGGGCGTGCTCTCGGCCAGTACGCCCGGCTACGACGGCTCGCTGGCCCAGGCGTACGCCCACGACCCGGCCGGCGCGGCGCGGCTGCTCGACCAGGCCGGTTGGACCGGGCGCGACGAGGCCGGATACCGGACGAAGGACGGCAGGCGGCTGACCCTGCGCCACATGTGGTCCGACGGATCCGTGGCCAACCTCGCCACGCAGATCCAGTCCGCGGCCAAGCAGCTCGGCGTCGAACTGGTCGAGGAGAACCTCGACGGCGGGACCTTCGTCAAACGCCTGCTGGCCGGTGACTACGAACTGATCGACACCAGCTTCACCGCCCCCGGCCCGGACGTGCTGCGCGTCCTGTTCGGCGCGGACAACATCCCCACGCCCGAGCGCGGGATCAGCAACAACATGGCACGCTACGACAACCCGGCGGTGGAGGCCGGTTTCCGGCGCGCGCTCGACGCCAAGGACCAGGCCGAGCAGCACCGCGCCTACGCCGAGGTGCAGAAGCTCATCACCGAGGACGCCGCGGTCCTGCCCGTCTACTCACCCCTGTCCACGGTGACCGTGCGCGACGGCGTCCGGGAGATCGGCTTCAACGCCGACGGCACGCCCGACCTGTACGGCGCATGGCTGGCGTCCTGAAGGCGCCCGTGGCCGAGGCGGTGGCCGTGGACCCTCCTCCACGCCGCCGCACCGGCCCGGCGCGTCTCGTGCTGGTGCGCGTGGCCGCCTCGGCCGCCGTGCTGTGGGGAGCGGTCACGGCGACGTTCCTGCTGCTGCGGGTGATGCCGGGCGGCACCGCCGACGTGCTGCTCGCCAGGTCCGCCGTGACCCCGGAGGTGCGCGCCCGGATCATCGCCGACTACCGGCTCGACGACCCGCTCGCGACGCAGTACCTGGCCTACCTCGGCAGGATCGCGCAGGGTGAGTTCGGCGAGTCGTACGTGCTGCGCAGGCCGGTGTGGGACGCGATCGGATCCCAGCTCCCCCACACCCTGCTGCTGGTCCTGGCGACCCTGCTGGTCACGCTGGTCGCCTCCGTCCTGCTCGCGGTGGTGAGCGCGAACCGCCGGTGGTGGGTGCGGTCGTCGTTCTCCGCGGCCGAGTCGCTGGTGGTGGCGCTGCCGCCCTTCTGGCTCGGACTGCTGCTGCTCACGGTGTTCTCCTTCAACCTGCACTGGTTCCCGGCCATCGGGTCCTCCTCCCTCTCCGGCCTCGTGCTGCCGACCGCCGCGCTGGCCGCCGGGCCGGTCGCGGTGATGACGGGGGTGCTGCGGGACGGGCTGCTGCGCGCGCTGGAGGAGCCGTTCGTGGTGACCGCCCGCACGCGGGGCATCGGCGAGCTCGCGCTGCGCCTGCGGCACGTGCTGCGGCACGCGCTGCTGCCCGCCACCACGCTCCTGGGCTGGATCGCCGGCTCGCTCATCGGGGGCGCGGTGATCATCGAGATCGTCTTCTCCCGGCAGGGGATCGGCCGGCTGGTGCTGTTCGCGGTGGAGAACAAGGACATGCCCGTGGTGATCGCGATCGTGCTGCTCACCGCGGTCGTGTTCGTGCTGGTCAACATCGTGGTCGACATCCTCGTCTGGATGATCGACCCCAGGACGCGAGAGGCGGGGAGCTAGCCATGGCCAAGAGTTTCTGGCCCGGGGCGATCGTGCTGGCGCTACTGGCCGTGATGGCGCTCTTCCCGTCGCTGTTCACCGGGACGGACCCTGACGCGGCGGACCTGAACGCGACGCTGCAGCCGCCGAGCGGCGCGCACTGGCTCGGCACCGACCAGAACGGCCGGGACCTGTACGCCAGGATCGTGCACGGAGCCGGCCCCTCCCTGCTGATAGGCGCCGGCGCGGTCGGGCTGGCGCTGGTCGCGGGCGTCCTGGTCGGGGTCGCCGCCGCCCAGCTCGGCCGGGCCATGGACCAGGTGCTCAGCAGGTCGCTCGACGTGATCCTCTCCGTCCCGGGCCTGCTGCTGGTGTTTTTGGTCGTCGCGGTCCTGGGACCCGGCGGCGGCCCGGCCAGTGTGGGCCTGGCGGTGATCTCCCTGCCGGGCTTCGCCCGGGTGACCCGCGCGGAGGTGATCAGGCTGCGCGGAGCGCACTACGTCGAGGCGGCCCACGGGTTCGGCTGGTCGCGCGCCCAGGTGGTCCTGCGGCACATCCTGCCCAACGCGCTCGGCCCGGTCATGGTGCTGGCGACGGTGACCCTGGGAGCGATGATCGTGGCGGGCTCCTCGCTGAGCTTCGTGGGCCTCGGCCCCCAGCCGCCGACCGCGGAGTGGGGCGCGATGCTGGCCGACAGCCAGGAGTTTCTCGCGATCGCCTGGTGGCCGGCGGCGTTCCCCGGGGTCGCCATCACCGTCGCGGTCCTGGCCGTCACCGTCGTCGGCGGGCACCTGCAGCGGCGGATCGAGCGGGGGCGGACATGAGCCCGGCCTCCGGGGACGCGGCGGAGACGGTGGAGACGGTGGACCGAACGGGGGCGGACATGGGCCCGGCTTCCGGGGACGCGGCGGAGACGGCGGATCGAGCGGAGACGGACATGAGCCCGGTACCCGGGAACCCGAGGCAGCTGCTCTCCGTCCGGGACCTCACCGTCGCCTTCGCGACGGGCCGCGGGCACGTCGACGCGGTGCGGGGCGTGTCCTTCCGGATCGACCGCGGGCAGGTGGTGGCGATCGTCGGTGAGTCCGGCTCCGGCAAGAGCGTCACGGCGCGCAGCCTGGTGGGACTGGCCGGCGACGGTGCCGACGTGCGGGCCGGGGAACTCGTGTTCGGCGGGCTCGACCTGCGCCGGGTACGGGGCCGCCGCTGGCGCGCGCTGCGAGGGCGGCGCATCGGCTTCGTCCTGCAGGACGCCCTGGGCTCCCTCGACCCGCTGCGCCGCGTCGGCGCCGAGGTGGCCGAGCCCCTGCGCGAGCACCGGATCGTGCCCGCGGGACAGATCGGCGACGAGGTCGTACGGCTGCTCGACTCGGTGGGCGTCCCCCTGCCCGGGAGCCGGGCCCGGCAGTACTCGCACGAGATGTCGGGCGGGCTGCGGCAACGCGCCCTGATCGCCTCGGCCCTGGCCGCGCGGCCGGACCTGCTGATCGCCGACGAGCCGACGACGGCGCTGGACGCGACGGTGCAGCGGCAGGTGCTCCGGCTGCTGCGCGAGCGGGCGGGCGAAGGCACGGCGATCCTGCTCATCAGCCACGACCTCGGTGTCGTCACGGAGATCGCCGACCACGTGTACGTGATGAAGGACGGGCGGTTCGTCGAGGACGGCCCGGCGCGGCAGGTGCTCCAGGCGCCGTCCCACCCCTACACCAGGACCCTGGTCGCCGCCGCGCTCGGGCAGGGACGCGGGCCCGCGCGGGGCGCCGCGCCCGCCGGACCGGACCCCGGTCCCGGACGGGTGGTGCTGCGCGCCGACGGGCTGGTCAAGAGGTACCGGCTGCCGGGCAGGGGCGCGTTCACCGCGGTGGACGAGGTGTCGGTCGAGGTACGGGCCGGTGAGACGCTCGGGATCGTCGGCGAGTCGGGGTCGGGCAAGACGACCGTGGGCCGACTGCTGCTGGGACTGGTCGCGCCGGACGCCGGCCGGGTCGAGGTGAACGGGCGGCCCTGGACCGAGCTGCGCGGCCCCGAGCGGCGGACGGCCCGCCGCCGGATTCAGATGATCTACCAGCACCCGCTGGCCTCCTTCGATCCCCGGTACACCGCGCGACGGCTCCTCGAGGAGCCGCTGCGCGCCGAGCGCGTCCCCGCCGCCGAACGCGCGCGGCGGGTGGCGGAGCTGCTGGAGCACGTCGGCCTCGACGAGGAGGTGCTCGGCCGGCGGGCACGGGAGCTGTCCGGAGGCCAGCGGCAGCGCCTCGCCATCGCGCGGGCGCTCGCCCCGCGACCGGACGTCATCATCTGCGACGAACCGGTCTCGGCCCTGGACGCGGTGATCCAGGCGCAGGTGCTCGACGTCCTGGCCGACGTCCAGGAAAGGCTCGGCGTGGCCTACGTATTCATTTCCCACGACCTGGGCGTCGTCCGCCGGATCAGTCACGAAGTGGTGGTGATGAAAGACGGGAGAGTGGTCGAGTACGGCGACACGAGAAAGGTATTCGAAGCCCCGGAGCACCAATACACAAAGGCCCTTCTGGACGCGGTTCCCCAGCTCCATCGGGCTGGTCCGGCCGACGCACAAGCAATTCTTAAACCTCGCTGAACCGGCCTTGCCCCATATTTCGTTCCTGCCTAATGTCGTTGTCGTCGCACGGCAATGGCGCCGTTCCTTTCTTGTCTGGCCGAAGGATGGAAATGACGGAAGCTCCGCCGTATCCGCAGAAACGCACATGTCCCTACGAGCCGCCGCCCGGATACCAGGAGATCGGTGAGCGGGGACCGGTGCTCAAGGTGACGCTCTTCGACGGCCGCGAGGCGTGGATGGTGACGGGGTACCGGGAGTCGCGGGAGATCCTGACCCACCCCAACCTGTCCTCGCAACGCACCCATCCCGGGTTCCCCATCGTCGCGCCCAGGTTCCGCTCGCAGATCGCCCGCAACCTGGCGCTCATCGCCATGGACCCGCCCGTTCACGACACCTACCGGCGCTATCTCAACCCGCATTTCAGCCTCAGGACGGTCCGCGGGATGCGCCCCCAGCTCGAGGACATCGTGTCCGGGTACATCGACGCGATCATCGACCACGGCTCTCCCGCCGACCTGGTGCCGATGCTCGCGGTGCCGCTCCCGTCCCTGGTGATCTGCCGCCATCTCGGCGTCCCGTACGAGGACCACGACTTCTTCCAGGACGCCAGCGGCAAGGTGATGCTGGGCACCGAGGAGGAGTCGGCGACGGCGGCCCAGGACCTGGTCGACTACATCGACCGGCTGGTTGCCGCGCAGATCAAGGAACCCACCGACGGCCTGCTCGGCACGCTGGTGCGGGAGCGGGTCATCCCCGGCGACGTCGGACACGACGAACTGGTCTCGATCGCGCTGGTGCTCCTGATCGCCGCCCACGAGACGACCTCCTCGTCCCTCGCGCTGGGCATCATCACGCTGCTGGAGCACCCGGACCAGCTGGCGCGGGTGCGGGAGGACCCCGCCCGCCTGCCCGGCGCGATCGAGGAACTCCTGCGCTACATCGCGACCACGGACCTCGTCGCGACCCGCGTCGCGAAGGGGGACATCGAGATCGCGGGTCACCTCATCCGGGAGGGGGAGGGGGTGCTCGTCTCGGGCACGCTGGCCAACCGGGACGATCAGGTGCACCTGCGGGCCCACGAGTTCGACGTCCTGCGCGAGGACACCCATCACCTCACCTTCGGGTTCGGCATCCACCAGTGCCTCGGCCAGAACCTGGCCCGGCTCGAACTGGAGATCGCCCTGCACCAGCTGCTGACCCGGATCCCGGGGCTGCGGCTGGCCGTGCCCGTGGACGAACTGCCCATCCTCGGCGCGGGCACCGTGCAGCGGGTGCTGCAGCTGCCGGTCGAGTGGTGACGCCGGATGTGGGTGCGGGCGGATCGGGAGCGCTGCATCAGCGGCGGGCGCTGCATGGCCGCCACCTCCGACGTCTTCGACCAGGACGATGACGGCCTGGTCGTCGTGCTCACCCCGTCGCCCGCGCCGGAGGAGGAGGCGCTGGTCCGCAGGGCCGCCTTCCTCTGCCCGGCACAGGCCATCCGGATCAGCGAGAAACCACCGGAGGGCTGACCTTCCCACAGGTCCGGACCGGCCCCGCACGGAGGCCGTCCGGAGAAAGCAGAAAATATGACGCACTCGACGCACTCGTCGCGGGAGGCCGTGCGGCTTCCCTCGTTGACCGGGATGAGATTCGTGGCGGCGTTCCTGGTGTTCGTGTGCCACGCCTGCGTCCTGGGTTTCTTCCACCAGGAGACCGCCGCCTCCCTGCAGACCTTCGCCTTCGCCTCGGGCTGGCTCGGGGTGGAGTTCTTCTTCGTGCTGAGCGGGTTCGTGCTGACCTGGTCGGCGCGGGAGGGGCAGTCCAGGACGGGCTTCTGGCGCCGGCGCCTGGTCAAGGTCTACCCGGTCCACGTGGTGACCTGGCTGGCCGCGCTCGGCCTGGCCGTGTGGGCGGGCCAGGCCGTGGACCTGCCCAAGCTGCTGCCGAGCCTGCTGCTCGTGCACACCTGGCTCCCCCAGATGGACGTGGTCATCACGATCAACGTCGTCACCTGGTCCCTCGCCTGCGACCTGCTCTTCTACCTGGCCTTCCCCTTCCTGCACGCGCTCGTCCGCAGGATCCCCGTCCGGCGGCTGTGGTGGGCGGCCGGCGCCGTCGCCGCCGTGATCGCGCTGCTGCCCGCCGTCGCCCTCCTCGCCCTGCCCGGGACGCCCCGGCTGCCCGGCCAGGACATGTCGTTCGTGCAGAACTGGTTCCTGGTCTCCTTCCCGCCGATCCGGGCGCTGGACTTCGTCCTCGGCATCATCATGGCCCGCATCGTGCTGACGGGCCGGTGGATCCCGCTGGGCGTGGGCCGGGCGCTACTGGTCCTGGCGGCCGGATTCGCCCTGCAGGCGTACCTGTGGCCGAGCGTCTACGGGCTCACCGCGACGATCGCCCTGCCACTGGCCCTGCTGATCGCGGCCGTGGCCGCCGCGGACGAGCGGGGCGCGCCCACGCCGTTCCGCGGCCGGACCCTGCAGTGGCTGGGCGGGATCTCGTACGCGTCCTACCTGGCGCACTTCCTGGTCCTGCATTTCGGGCACATCGCGATCGGCGCCGGCCGGACATGGGACGCTCCGGCCGCCCTCGGCGTCATCACGGTCCTGTTCGGGGTCACGACGGTGGTGGCGTGGGCGCTGAACCGCCTCGTCGAGGAACCCGCCATGCGCGCGTGGGCCCGCCCCCGCCCTGGCCCCCCGCCCCGGCCGGTCGCCGGCGCGCTACAGCCGGACACCCCTTCACCTTCACCCGAACCGGCGAGCTGACCATCCCCTCTCACGCCCACACGGAGACGAGCGGAAACGAGACGACAGGAGGCACCACATCGTGAACACTCCCATCCCGGCCGAGGACGAGCGGCTCTTCGCCTACCCCCAGGACCGGAGCTGTCCCTGGCAGCCGTCCTCCGGCTACCAGGACCTGGGGGAGCGGGGAACACTGCACCGGGTACGGCTGTGGGACGGAAAGTCCATCTGGATGGTGACCGGGCACGCGCAGGCACGGCGACTGCTCGCCGACCCGCGCATGTCGGCCGACCGTTCCCGCGACGACTTTCCCGCGGTCCTGCCCCGGCTGGACGCCCCCATCTTCAAGCCCATCGCGATCATCGGGTTCGACCCGCCCGTGCACGACGTCCACCGCCGCCTGCTCGCCCCCGATTTCAGTCTCAAGCAGGTGCGCGCCCTGCGCGGGAGCGTCGAGGAACTCGCCGGGAAGCTGGTGGACGGCATACTCCGCAAGGGGCCGCCCGCGGAGTTGATCGAGGACTACGCGCTGCCGATCCCGTCCATGGTGATCTCGGAGCTGCTCGGTGTGCCGTACGACGACCACGCGTTCTTCGAGGCCATGACGGTTGGGCTGCTGCAGGCCAAGAGCGCGCAGGACGCCGAGGCGGCGGGCCAGGCGCTCTGGGACTACCTGGACAGGCTGATCACCGTGAAGGAACGTGAGCCCGGCGGAGAGGGGGTGCTGAGCCGGCTGGTGGGTCAGGTCGACGAGGACGGCGACCTGACCAGGGAGGATCTGGTGCGCATCGCGCTGGCGCTGCTGATCGGAGGGCACGACACGACGTCCCAGATGATCGCGCTCGGGGTGGTCACCCTGCTGGAGCACCCGGACCAGCTGGCGGCGCTGCGCGCCGATCCGGGCGTGCTGCCCGCCGCGGTGGACGAGTTGCTGCGCATGGTGTCGGTGACGGATGTCTCGGGAGTGCGGCTGGCGACCGAGGACATCGAGATCGACGGACATGTCATCCGGGCCGGCGAGGGAGTCCTGGTGTCCTCCTCGATGGCCAACCGCGACCCCGCGGTCTTCCCCGACCCGTACAGGTTCGACGTCCGTCGCGCCGACGGGCACAACGCCGCCTCCGGCCGCCATCACCTCACGTTCGGGTTCGGCATCCACCAGTGCCTCGGCCAGAACCTGGCGCGGATGGAACTGGAGGTGGCGTTCGCCGTCCTTTTCGACCGGATCCCGGAGCTGCGGCTCGCCGTGCCGCTGGACAGGCTGCCCACGCGCAGCGGAGGCACGATGCAAGGTGTCCACACCCTGCCCGTCGAGTGGTGAGAGGAGAGACACGATGAAGGTGACCGCCGACCGGCGTCGCTGCATGGCCGCCGGCCACTGCGCGATCAGCGCGCCCACGGTGTTCGACCACGGAGAGGACGGCCTGGTCGTCGTCCTCGACGCGGATCCGGGCGAGGACGCCCGGGAGGCCGTGGAGACGGCCGAGGACCTCTGCCCGTCCCGCGCGATCGCCGTCGCGCCCGCGGCCACCGAGCGGGTACCGAGCGGTTGACCGCGGGATCGGCGCGGACCAAAGGGCCAAAGGGCCGGTGGGCCGGTGGGCCGGTGGAGCGCGGCACCGCGTTCCACCGGCCCACCGGCCGTCTCAGCGGTCGACGAACCGCATGCTCTGCTCGTTCCAGCGCTCCCCGTACACCTCGTCCGAGGGCACGGCCGCCTCTATGGCGGCCAGGTCGGCCGGGGTGAGGCTCAGGAAGGCGGCGTCGACGTTCTCCTCCAGGTGAGCGCGGCGCCTCGTTCCCGGGATGGGGATCACGTCCGGACCTCGGTGGTGCAACCACGCCAGCGCCAGTTGCGCCGCCGTGACCCGCAGCTCGCCGGCGAGCTTGACGAGACGGTCGGCCAGGGCGAGGTTGCGCGGCAGATTGTCCGGGGCGAACCGGGGCAGCCCGAAACGCCGGAAGTCGCCCTCCTCCAGCTGCTCCGGGGAACGGATGGCACCGCTGAGGAAGCCCCGGCCCAGCGGGGAGTACGGCACCAGCGCGACGCCAAGCTCCCGGCACGCCGCGACGATCCGGTGCTCGATGTCCCGCGACCACAGTGACCATTCGGTCTGCAGCGCGGCGATCGGGGCCACCGCGTGGGCGCGCCGGATGGTGTCGGGGCCGGCCTCGCACAACCCGATCTCACGGATCTTCCCGGCGGCGGCCAGCTCGGCCATCGCGCCGACGGTCTCCTCGACGCCGACCTCGGTGTCGACGCGCGTGAGGTAGAACAGGTCGATGTGGTCGACGCCGAGCCGCCGCAGCGAGGCCTCGCAGCTCTGCCGGACGTAGCGGGCGTCCCCCCGGACGGAGGCGCCGACCCCCGGGCCGGGACGCACCACGCCGAACTTGGTCGCCACGATCGCCGTCTCCCGCCGCCCGGCGACGGCCTTGCCGACCAGTTCCTCGCCGGCGCCGTGGCCGTAGACGTCGGCGGTGTCCAGCAGTGTCGCCCCGAGATCGAGGGCGCGCCGGATGGTCGCGATCGACTCGGCCTCCACCGTGGCGCCGTAGAACTCCGACATGCCGAGGCAGCCGAGGCCCTGCGCGCCCACGGTCAGGGAGCCGATCCTGCGCGTGGGGAGTCGTGTCAAGGTCATCTCCGCTCTCCGTCCCGTTACCGGAGGTAGACGACGATCGACGACTCGTAGGTGTCGTGGGCGTCCTTGACCAGTGGCCGGAACTGGCGGAACCCGATGGCGCCGCGCAACGGGCCCTCGACGACGACCGCGGGGAAGGTGGCGGCCTCGCCTGCGGTCAGCCGGGCGTCGTCGACCAGGCCGCCGGACCGGATGACGTTGCCGTCGCGCAGCCGGATCTCCTCCCCGAAGTAGGCGATGAAATGCCCGTCGTGCTCCTGCCTGTAGAGCATGCGGCCCGCACCCCTGGTGTGGCCGAGCGGCTCGCCGTCCGAGCCGAATATCTCGAGCCTCACGGTGGCGAAATCCTTCTCGGTGGGGGTCGTCCCGGTGGGGTCGGGATTACTCGAGTGGTATTCGACCACTTTCTCGATGAGATCGCGCAGGATCAGCGACCGGCCCGGCCGGCCGAGGGCGCCGACCCTTTCCGAGGTAGTTTCCGGCGGGGCCGCGACGAACGGCAGCGCCCAGGAGCTCACCGTGTCGAGCACCGGTGAGATCCGAGCGGACAGCACGCGGAAATCCATGATCGCCTCCTGGGCGGCATCCCGAGCCGCCGTCCGGATCGCGGAGGCTCGCAGGAACCGACATTAGGAAGAACAACTCAAGTGGTCCTAAAAGCGTGCGGCGTAGTCGTGGGCGGCCGCTTTCCGCCGTGTCGCCAGGGCGAGTTCCATCCGGGAGCTCACCCCGGTCTTCCGATAGATCCGGGTCAGGTGAACGTCGACGGTCCGCATGCTGATGGTGAGCCGGTCGGCGATCTCGCGGCGCTTCATGCCCGTGCAGATGAGCAGTGCGATCTCACGCTCGCGGTGCGTGAGCCGGCCGAACATCTCCACGGGTCCGGTCTCCGGTTCGAGCTCCGCGGGAACCGGTACGGTCACCTGCCTGCCGAGCCAGTCGAGCATGGTCACCGCCCCCGACCGGTGTGCCATCTCGGCGGCGAGCCTGGCCGTGCGGGACGACCGGTCGGCCTGGCCGAGTTCGCCGAGTACGCGTGCCGCCTGCCCCAGCGCGTAGCACTGCTCGATCCCCATTCCCACCGACGCGAAACGATCGGCCGCGTCGTGGTAGCACTGCGCCGCCTCGGCGAGCGAACCCCGCACGCGGCAGAGGTGCCCCCGGGTGAGGTCCGCGTAGGCGAGGTTGTGCGGCATCGGAACGGCGCGGGCGTGTTCCTGGCTTCTTCGCACCCAGCCGTCCAGAGGCATGCCGGCGTCCATCCCGGCGGCGCACAGCATCTCCCAGACGGTGTTCCGGTAGGCCACGGGGACGGTCAGCAGGTCGGCTCCCTTGCCCTCGTTGAGCAGGAGGGCGACGCAGTGCGCGGGGTCGCCGTCGAGCCACGCGCATCTGGCGAGGGTCAGCGCGGCGATCGAGGCGCTTCCGTTGACGTTGGCCTGCGACGGTGACTGCCGGGCCAGTGCCTGCTGCGCGAGGGACCTGGCCCTCCCGCTGCCCACCGGCTGCATCCAGACCTCGGCCGCGGACTTGAGCGCGACCGCCTGGGTGTGCCGGAGGGAGTTGTCCGGGCCGGACTCGATGATGGCGGCGTTGGCGGCCTCGCGTGCCTGTTCGAGCTGTCCGAGGTGGCGCTCGGACTCACTGAGCAGGACCAGCAGCGCCGGGAGCAGGAAGATCCGCTGGCAGTGGCGGGCGACGTCGACGCCCCGTCGTACCTGCCGCTGGGCGTCCACGTAGCGGCCCAGGTAGAGGTGGGCGAGGACGACCACGAACAGGCCCTCCAGGTGGCGCGCCACCAGGTGCTCCGGAGCGCGGTCCAGCATCTCGCCCGCGTCGGTCGCGTCGGCCAGCGCCCGCTCCACCTCGCCGGAGAAGGTCGCCTCCAGCGCCCGGAGACCGAGCAGGCCGGCGGCGGTGAGGTCGTCGCGACCGGCGCGGGCCGCCTGGAGGGCCCGCTCGGTCTCGGCCCTCCCCGGTATCCGGCCGAGCATGGTCGTGCGGAAGCCCCGCGCGAACACCAGACGCGGCCAGAGCGGTGAGCGTCGCAGGTCCGGCCGGGCGAGATACTCGTTGAGCAGGCCGAGGGTCTGCACGTCCTGGCTGAGCACGGCCTCGACCATCGACACGGAGGCGACCTGCCCGGCCAGCACGAGCGGGTCCACCGAGCCGCCGGACTCGTGCACCAGGAAGAGCAGGTCCCGGCTCTCGGTCATCCGCCCGATCCGCCCGAAGGCCGTGCTCAGTGCCAGCCGGGCGCGCATCCCGATCTCGCTGGAGACGGGTGCCTCGGCGATCACCGGTGTGAGCCAGGAGACGCACTCCGCGACGTCCGTCTCCATTATCTCGTAGGAGGCGTCCACGATCCGCGCCAGCTCGCTCGCGCGGACCCGTGACAGCGAGCTGACCAGGTGAAAGCCGAGCTGTGTGCCGACCTGGCCGCGGGCGGAGAGCAGGCGCAGGGCGCGCTGGTGGGCGCGGGTGGCCCAGCAGGGGTCGATCGTCCTGCGCAGCAGCGTGCCGAAGACCTCGTCCCGGACGGAGAACAGCGCGCCGACCGGCTCGACCCGCACCAGGTCGCGCCGGACCAGTCCGCGTACGGCGGCGGAGACCACCAGCCCGTCCAGTTCGGCGACCTCGGCGAGCAACTCGACGTCGAACCGCGAGCGCAGGATCGCCGCGGCGTTCAGCACGTAGCGCTCGTTCAGTGTGAGGCCCCGGACCTCGGTGAGCACGGTGAACTCGAACGGGGCGACGGCGGTGTCACTTCCGGACCGCGCGCTGTGATCGAGGGACTGCAGGGCGCGCAGGTTGAACGGGTTACCGCGGCTGCGACGGCGGAGATCGTACGGAGGAGGGACGGGCGTCATGGCGAGCATCTGCTCGTCGCTGAGCGATGCCAGCTCGATGCGCGCGGTGCGGCCGAAGGCCGCGCCGAGGGAGACGGCCTCGGTCAACGCCTCGGGCGTCTGCCGGGGACGCAGCGACACGACCACGTCCACCAGCGGCGGGGAGGCGCCTTCGGCGATCCCGGCCAGCTCGTGAATGGTCCGCTCGTCGGCGAGGTGGGCGTCCTCGATCACCACCAGCTCGCGGTCCGGCTGCCGCCGGTGCCGTGACAGGCCGGTCACCCCCGGCGGCTCCCGGTGACGCTCGGAGGACAACCGGGCCCGCCGCAGCATCTTTCTGACGGTGTTCATCGTGCCCTCCCGGTCGCTGCGCGAGCAGCGGTAGACGGCGGCGGGCAGGACGGTCCACTGCCGGTCCCGCACGAGCGCGGAGAGCAGGTGCGTCTTGCCGGCCCCCGGTTCGCCGAACACGGCGATGAGACGCCCTTCGCTTCCAGGCTGCCAGGTCAGGTGCTGCAGTCTGTCCAGTTCGGCTGTGCGTACCACGGCGACCGATGTGGCGTCGGGGAGGCTCTCTTCGTACGAACTCATGTCTGTGAAGACCCCAGGCGTTCGTGAAGGAAAAACGACGGGTGGCCCTGATCGCGCTCCCTTGTGCGTGTGGGCCGGCGTTTCCGGTGGTGACGGACTGCGAGGTTCGGGTGTCGGCCCCCCGGTCCGGCGCTGACGAAAACCACTATAAGCCTACCAAATTAGTTGGTTTTTATCACCACCCATCGATGGAGGACCGTGCGGGGGGCCGGTCGCCCACCGCCGGAGGACGGGCGAGCCGGTCCGGCCCGTTCAGGGTTCCCGATCGCGCGTGGTGATCCCTTCCAGGACGAGGCGGAGAAGGCGAGGGCTGCCGTCCCTGCCGGACGGCAGGGACTGCTCGCGCACCCAGGCGGCACCGCTGAGGATGTCGAACAGCTCGTCGGGGGTCAGGTCGGCGCGTACCAGGCCGGCGGCCTGCGCGGCGCGAAGCAGGTCCGCGCCGCCGTGATGCATCGCGTTGCACATGGCGTGCGAGGGGGTTCCCTCGTCGTACATGCTCTGCGCGAGGATGCCGACCAGTCCGCGGAAGGTGCTGAAGTGCCGTACGGCCTGCTCCATCCACTCCGACAGCGCCCGCAGCGGGTCGGGGGAGGAGGCCAGCCGCTCGGCGTGGGCGACGAGGTCGGCCAGCCCGTCCCTGGTGGCGGCCTCCACCAGTGAGGCGCGGGCGGGGAAGTGCCGGTACAGCGTGCCGATCGCCACGCCGGCCTGGGCGGCGATGTTCTCCAGCGACGCCTCGGAGCCGTCGGCCTCGAACGCCTTGCGGGCCGCGGCCAGGATCGCGTCGTAGTTGCGCCGGCCGTCGGCCCGTCTGGGGCGTTGGGCGATGTGGGGCGTGCCGGTCGTCATCGAACCTCCCGCTTGACATACTGAGGCGCCCTCAGCTTGACTCTTCCTCATCCAAGCTGAGACTTCCTCAGTATAGTTCCGGCCTCTAACCTGAGGGTTCCTCAGGGTGTGTCCGGGTGATCGGCCTTGGAGGTTTCATGAGTACCGACAGCGTCTCCGACGGCGTTCCGGCCCGGGACGCCCCGGCCCGGCCGTGGGCCCTCACGCTCACCGCGATAGTCGGCGCGGAGTTCATGTTGCAGCTCGACGGCACCATCGTGAACGTCGCGCTGCCGACCCTGCAGTCCGACCTGGGACTCTCGATCACCGGAGGGTCGTGGGTGCCGAACGGTTTCCTCCTCGCCTTCGGCGGGCTCCTGCTGCTCGCGGGCCGGCTCGGTGACGTGCTCGGCCACCGCCGGGTCTTCCTCGCCGGAATCGGGCTGGTCGTCGTGGCCTCGCTGCTGGCCGGTCTCGCGCCCAACCTGGAGGTCATGCTGCTCGGCCGGGTCCTGCAGGGTGCCGGCGCGGCCATCGCCGGCCCGACCGGCCTGGCGCTGCTGGCGATCGTCTTCGAAGGGGAGCGCCGGCAGCGCGCCTTCGGCCTGTACTCCACCGTCGCCGGGCTGGGGGCCTCCGCCGGCATGGTCCTGGGCGGCGTGCTGACCTGGGCGGGGGACTGGCGCTGGAGTCTGCTGATCAACGTGCCCATCGGCCTGCTCATCATCGCCCTCTCCGTCAAGGTGCTCGGCCTGCGCGACGAGGCCACCCGGCCGCGCCCGCTCGGCCTGCTGAGCGCCCTGCTGGGCACCGTGGCCGTCACCGCCGCCGTCTACGGGCTGGTACGCGCCGCCGAGAACGGCTGGGGCGAGACCGGGGCCCTGATCTCACTGGGTGTGGCGGTCGTGATGGCGGCGGCGCTGTTGGTGTGGGACCGGCGCATCGAGGAGCCGCTTCTGCCGCTGGTGGTCTTCGCCGGCAGGCAACGGGCGGGAGCCCTCCTGTGCCTGCTGCTGCTCGCGGCGGTGCTCACCGGTTTTCTGATCTACCTGGTCCAGTACCTGCAGGGCGTGCTCGGGCTGGACGCGCTGCGGAGCGGGCTGGCCATCCTGCCCTTCGGCCTGGCGCTGCTCGTCGTCACCCAGCTGCTCACCAAGCACATCGCGGCCGTGAGCCTGCAGGTCCGCGCGGTGCTCGGCCTGGTCGTGGTACTGGCAGGGGTGGCGTGGCTGACCCGCCTCGGCGCCGACAGCACCTACCTGGCCGGTGTACTCCCGGCGCTCGTCGTCATAGGACTCGGCGTCGGCGTGGCCATCATCCCGTTCAACATGATCATTCTGACCACCGCCCCGCCCGAGTACGCGGGCGTCACCGCCGGCCTGCTGCAGACGGCACTGACCGTCGGAGGGTCGCTGGGCCTGGCGGCCCTGCTGATCCCGTTCACCGGAGGCGGCGGCATCGCGGAGAACATCTCGTCGGTGTTCGCCTGGGCCTGCGCGGCGATAGCGCTGGCCCTCGTGGTGGCGCTGCTCTTCTGGTTCGGTCCCGGGGCGCGCCGGACCGAACCGGCCCGGGGCTGAGCGGGACGTCAGCGCCGGCACCGTCCTGCGAGGGGGACGGTGCCGGTGTCTCAGCCCGCGATCGCGTAGTCGGTGTCCGCCTCGAGGATCGCGAACTGCAGCCTGCGCATCGTCCTGCGCGGATCGAGGCCGAGTTCCTCCCGTAGCGCCTGCCGGGCGGACTGGAAGACCTCCAGCGCCTCGGCCCGCCGGCCGGAGCGGTAGAGGGCCAGCATGAGGTGCTCGCGGAGATTCTCGTTCAGCGGGTACTCCTCGACCCACGCCGACAGGTCGCCGATCAGCTCCCGGTGCCTTCCGAGCCGCAGCGAGCAGCGCGCGACCGTCTCCAGGCACTCCAGCCGCACCTCCTCCGCCCACCGGGCGAAGGTGCCCACGATGAGCCCGTTGTTGATCCCCGTCAGGACCGGCCCGCGGAACAGGCCGGCGGCGGCGGCGGAGACGTCCAGCGCCCGCTCCGGATCGGTCTCCGGCACGGCCCGCCCCTCGGCGTGCAGCGCCCGAAGGAGGAACACGTCGACCGACGACTTCTCGACCTCCAGCAGGTACCCCTGCGCGTGGGTCCTGATCGTCGCGCCGTCGACCGCCGGTTGGACGAAGTTCTTACGCAGATGGGAGATGTAGACGTGCAGCGCGGCATGGGCCCGCCGGGGCGGCGCGTTTCCCCACAACTCGTCGATCAGCTCATCCGTCGAGACCGGCTGGTTCGCGCGGATCAGCAGGGCGGCCAGCAAGGTCTCCACCTTGGGCGCGTTGACCGTGTGCGTTCTCTCGTCCACCAGTTGGAGTGGCCCGAGCAGTTCGTATCTCATCTGTCTCCCGAGTGGCTTGAGCCTGGCATCAAGTGGTGATCGATCCTTTTTGCCGGCTGGCGCCATTCTTGCGATGGATGAGCCGGTTGCCATCAGCGGAAGTGCGTACGACCCCACCACCGGGTGCGTAGTCGCCGTAGTCACCGTCTCCGCCGATCACCACGACGCGCCCGGCGAACCGGCCGCCGCGGAAGCTGGCCGGTGACGGTCCGTCGGCTCGTCGCCGGGACGACGTCCGCGAATTCGGCTGGGTGTGTGCCGTCCCCTCGTACGTCCAGCCCGCTCCGCGAGGCGGCCCGGCCGGCCCATGGCGTCCCTTCAACGCTCCGCGATGCGCATGCAGCATCGTCCCTGCGGCTAAAGGAGGACTTTCTCCTTGCTCAACCCGTACGCACCGACACCGGTGTCGGTCTTCCCGGAGACGGCCCTGCGGCCCTGACGGCGCGCTCGGTCGGCGACAGGGCCGAAGGTCCCGAGGGGGAGGGACGTTCGAGGCCGCGACGCGGTCCGTACGGCACTGTGGCCGGGCTTCGGGAAACGGTGTGATGAGGACGTCACCAAGACCGCCGAACACCACGGAGCACCAGGGAAAGGGGAGCCGTCATGGCCACCACTCACGGATACGACGTTCACACCGGACCGGTAACGGGCGCCGTTCCCGCACAGGCCGTTCCCGCACAGGTCGTCCCCGCACCGGTTGTCGAGCCTTCGGCCGTCGAGCGCCGGGCCGCCAGGCGTCCGGTCGACTACGCCTGGGCGGTCGCCCGCATCGGCCTGGGCTGGGTCTTCCTGTGGGCGTTCGTGGACAAGGTCTTCGGCTGGGGGTTCGCCACTCCCGCCGAGCGGGCCTGGATCAACGGGGCCAGTCCCACCACCGGCTTCCTCAAGGGCACCGGCGAGAACGCTCTGGGCGGGGTGTTCAGCGCCCTGGCCGGACAGGGGTGGGTCGACTGGCTGTTCATGCTCGGCCTGCTGGGAGTCGGCACCGCCCTCCTGTTGGGTGCGGGCCTGCGCGTCGCCGCCGTCGCCGGCGGCCTGATGATGGTCCTGATGTGGGCCGCCGCACTGCCCCTGGAGACCAACCCCTTCATCGACGACCACCTCATCTACGCAATCGTCCTGACCGGTCTGGCCCTGACCGGCGCCGGCACCACCTGGGGCATCGGCACCTGGTGGGCCACCACCCCCCTGGTGCGCCGCCACCCCATCCTCCGATGACCACCCCGTCCGCGGACAACACGAGGCCCGCTCCCCGCAGGGGGGAGCGGGTCTTTTCGCGCGGGCCGGGAAGAGCGGTACGGCCTCGCGGTCACCGTGAGGCCGTACCCGGAAACGTTCAGGCCCGTCGGAGTGGTGCGGCCCGGTCGCGGACGGTCATCTTCGGGATCTCCGTCACGCGCCCGGCGCGCCGGAGCCGGAAGGCGGCGGGCGCCCGGGGACCTGAGGATCCGCTCGCGGCGGGGGCGGGCATGGATGGTGCGCACGGCTGTCCGGCCGGGCCGACAGCCGTGCGCCGTCAGTCCCGGTTGACGGTCTCCTTGAGGAAGACGATGCCGTCGATCATGTCGAGGTGGGCCGGGTCCAGCGGGAAATAGGCGTGGTCCCGCGAGATGCGCGGGCTCGGCTGTGCGACGGCTTCGGCCAGGTGGCGGGCGTCGACGAGGGAGTGGTCCCAGGGGAGTGCGGACAGGATGCCCTCCACGGTGTCCGGGGGCGGGACGTCGTCGCCGACCGTGCCGAGGGCCGAGGCCAGGAAGGCGTACCGCTCGCCCAGGTGCGCCTCGGTGATCGCCCCCGCGCTCCACCACTCCAGCCGCTGGTCACCGAACGGCATGAGGCTCTTGTTCCGCTGCAGGTGGATGTTGTGGGCGAAGACCAGGGCCGGGCCGCGCTCCGCGACGGCACGCAGGTTGCCGGCCATCATCGCGTCCCGCAGGGCCGACAGCCGGGCCCACCGTGCCGGGGACGCGTCGGCCATCCAGTAGTGGTAGCGGAGCAGGCCGGTGGCGGTGCGCCCGTACAGTGCCGCCAGCTCCCTGTCCTCCGCGCTCAGCCGCGGCGCCTGCGTGTCGAGCAGTGCCACCAGGTCGTCGGCGATCAGCCGCAGCCGCTGGGCGTCGGCGGACCGGCCGATCGACTGGGACGGATCCATGGCCGTGGCCTCGTTCGCCCACCGGTCGTCCGGGCCCAGCAGCGTGTCGAGGGTCTCCTCGGTGCAGGGGAGCAGGCCGTCGAGGAGGGCGTAGAGGGCGGTGAGCGCCTGGCGCGGGCTCTCCGCCCAATACTCCAGGGGGCCGTCGAACCCGAAGAACCGGAGCTTTTCCTCATGCTCCTCGTTGTACGTCCGCATCCAGTGCACGAGGTCGCGGTTGGCCGGGAACGCGCCGAAGTTGTGGCTGAAGCCGCGTTCCATGACGTCGTCGAGCGTGCCCGTGCCTGTCGTGACGTAGTCGTCCACGACCAGGCCCATGAGACAGTCGCTCTCGATCGCGAACGACCGGTAGCCCTCGTGCTCGACGAGGTGCCGGAAGATCTCGTTGCGCACCTCGCCCAGCTCCCCCACGAAGTGCCTGGCCTCGCCCAGGCCGAGCAGCAGGGGGCGGGCGGGCAGCGATCGGAGGAAGGCCGAGACGCCCGCGCCGTCGAGTGGCCGGGCTGTGTCCTTGATGTCCATGCCCTCAACGGTATCGTTGAACTTTCGGTGTAAACTTTGGCGAGAAAACGCCTGCTTCCACCGCGACGGACCCTCAATCGGCGATGTATCCGTGAGGTCGGCGGACCCTGATCCGAATGTAAGCGAGGCCGCGGGGCCGGTGGTGGCGCTCCTGAGAAAGGCGTCCAATCCGGCAGGGTGGGCACGGGTCAGAAGGTCGTGGCCGTCACGGGGTCGCCACCGATGCCTGCGGCAGTGCTCGTCTCGGATGAACGACGAACGATGAACGCCGAGCGGGTGACATGCCGTCTTCCGGCGCTCGTATCGTCATCATCATGGAGCCAGGCGAGGGGCGGACCCCCACTGTTTCGCATCGAGCCTGTGCCGCCCTCGACCAAGGAGGACTCATGACACGTACGCGCAGACGCTGGCGCGACCTTTCCGGCCGGCAGCAGGCGGCGATTTTGACGCTGGCCTCCGTGGAGCTGTTGCTCACCGCCACGGCGGCCACCGACCTGTGGTCCAGGCCCGCCGGGCAGGTCCGGGGCCATAAGGCGCTGTGGTGGCCGTCGCTGCTCATCCAGCCCTTCGGCCCGATCGCCTACCTCACGCTGGGCCGCGTTCCCCCCGCTCCCAGGTGAGTTCGTCGATCACGTCGACGACTCCGTTGACCTGCCAGGTCGTCCGCAGCGCGGTCCGCGTGTCTTCGCGCAGGGTCATCACGTCGTTGACGGCGACATGGTGCATCTCCGCCTCAGCGGAATCGAAGGTGCCGGACGGGAGGGAACGGCCTGGGGTGGGTGATCATTCGAGCGGCCCTCCCGGTGCGGATCACGGGTTGTGCCGGATGCGGCGGCCGGTGATCTCGGCAGGTGTGATCTTGACGTAGAGCTCGCGGTCGCCACCGGCCCAGGGCTGGATGCTCAAGGCCGTCACGGCGGCCTGCTCCTCGGCGGTGGAGACGTGGTGGACGCCGCCGCGGAGCAGGACGCTCCAGCCCTCACGGTTGGCGTCGTCGATCCGATCGACCTCGAAGGCGACCTTGAACTCGACCCCCTTCAGGCCGGTGTTCAGGTTCGCGTCGAACGGGCCGCCGAAGGCGGTGCGGAAGATCACGCAGCCCTCGTGGAGGATGTAGTTGACCGGCAGGATCGTCGGGCCGTCGAGGTCGTCGAAGGCCAGCCGGCCGACCCCGCCGGGTGAGATGAGCCGCAGGCACTCCTTCGCCTCCAGGCTCTCCAACTCGGGGTGAGGGGCGGCCCGGCCCTGCCCCGGTGGTTGGTCGACGGTCGCGCCGAGGAGTTCGGCGGTGCTGGTGTCCAGGGCGGAGGCCAGGCGCTCTATGGTCTCGATGGCGGGTGCGGCCGCCCTCTGCTCCACGTAGGCGAGGTAGGAGGTGTTGATTCCCGCGCGGTTCGCCAGCTCTTCCCGGCCCAGGCCGAGGCTTTCGCGTCGTCTGGTGATCCGGCGGCCGAGGTCGCCGGGAGCGGCGAGACGTTCAGCCATGGGACTCTCCCTTCAAGGTGGACATCCAAGGTGGACATCGTTCGGCGGAGGCCGGTTTCGTGTCGCCGCGGTGTTCTCGGATCTCTGCGCGGGCGGCGGGGCCGCGGGTGGCCTCCGGGGATGTCTTTCACCGGAGACGCTATGGCGGGGTGAGGGGGAGGGAACAGGGCCGAAGGTCCCTGGTGGACGGGCCTTTGGGGCGCTGCGGAAAACGCCGCCGACCGGTCGAATGGGGGGAGGGAGAACCCAGGGAGGTTGACATGGCAGCGCATGTGGTGGTGGGCGTGGACGGCTCGTCTCCGGCGGACGGTGCGGTCGAATGGGCCGCCGATGACGCGGTCCGGCGTGGTTGCGCTTTGAAGATCGTTCACGTGTGTGAGCCGTGGCCCGGTGACATTCCGCTTCAGACCCCGCCGGGTTTTCGCGACTCCGTCACCGAGTACGGCCAGGGGGTGCTGGAACACGCGGCCACGCTGGCGCGTGAGCGTGCTCCGTACCTGGAGGTGGACACCCTGCTGGAGGCGGGCGGGGTGACCGGGGTCCTGCGGCGGGAGGCCGAGGAGGCGGAACAGGTCGTGCTGGGCAGTCGTGGGCTGGGGGGATTCGCCGGGTTGCTGCTCGGGTCGGTCTCTCTGGCTCTGGCCGGGCACGTGGACACCCCGGTCGTGGTCGTCAGGGGTATGCCGGAGCGGACCCGTGGCCGGATCGTCGTGGGGTTCGACGGCTCCGATCATTCGGCGGTGGCACTGGAGTACGCCTTCGAGGAGGCCGCCCGGCGCGGCGCCGGGCTGCGGGCGATCCACACCTGGCAGATGCCCGTCGTGGGACCGGGTGCCCTCGTCTACACGCCGCTGGTCGAGGACCTCCTCGCCGCCGAACGGCAGGTCTGCACGGACGCGCTCACCCCGTGGCGGGAGAAGTATCCGCAGGTCGAGGTCGAGCGGACGCTGGTCTGCGGGCATCCGGTCGGTGTCATCTGTGAGGCCTCGGCCGCCGCGGACCTGGTCGTCGTCGGCTCCAGGGGGCTGGGCAGGTTCGGCTCGGCGGTGCTGGGCTCGGTCAGTCACGGAGTCCTGCACCACGCCCGCTGTCCCGTCGCCGTGGTCCGGGCCTGACCGCCCGCCCGCCACCGCTCGCACACCACACCGGGCGCGCCTTTGCCGGAGCTGTCGCCGCGATCGCCCGTGCGTCGGCCGGGGTGCCATCTCGCCGCGGAACAGACCATAAGTCCTTTCGATCGGGGGACTTTCGCCGCTGACGCCCTCCGGACCGCTTTGCGATCGTTGTGGTGAGGAGGTTCGTCATGAAGGTCAGGGAAGTCATGGGGGGCGCGTCGATCGCGGTGCGGCCGGAGGCGACGTTCACCGAGATGGTCGACGCCATGCGGCGCTTCAAGGTCGGCGCGCTCACCGTCATCGACGCCGACGATCGCCCTGTCGGTGTGGTCGCCGACGATGATCTCCTGCTCAAGGAGACCGATTCCGGCGCGTACACCGGTGGCGTCTTCGACAGTCACAAGAGACGTCAGGAGCATCGCAAAGCCGCGGGCGGCACGGCCAGGCAGATCATGACCATCCCCGCGATCGTCGTCACGAGGGACACCGCCGTCCGGGACGCGGCGCGGCTGATGCACCGGCATCGGATCAAGCAGCTGCCGGTGATCGACGCGGTCACCGGGCGCATCGTCGGCACCGTTCACCTGAGCGATCTGCTCAGGGTCTTCAGCCGCCCGGCCGGGGAGATCGAACGAGAGGTCGCCGCGGTCTGTGATCGGCTCGGCGTCAACCCGGAGACGATGACCGTCGGCGTCGAGGCGGGGGTGGTCGCGCTGAGGGGTCGGATCGCCTTCCGGTCGCAGATCGTCCGTCTGGTCGCGGCGGTCCGCGAGATCGATGGTGTCCTCGACGTCGAGAACGCCCTCACCTGCCGATCCGATGACCTGGCTCCCATTCCGCCGTTCCTGTGACAGGGGTGAAAGTCATGAACGCCCGCACAACCGAGGAGATCACCTCAGTGGTCCGCAGGGCGGTCCGGGCCGCCACGTGGGCGCCGTCGGTGCACAACACCCAGCCGTGGTCCTTCGGCGTCGACGGCGATGAGATCGCGCTGCGTGCCGACAGCGACAGGAAGCTGCGACTCTGTGACCCCGCCGGCCGGGAGTTGCTGATCAGCTGCGGCGCGGCCCTGATGAACGTGCGGCTCGCGCTGCGCGCGCTCGGTTACGAGCCGCGGGTGCGCGTACTGCCCGATCCCGACCGCCCGGCCCTGCTGGCCACGGTGCGGCCGGGGGCGGCGGTGGCCGCCGACGTGAACGCCCGGCTGCTGTACGCCGAGATCGAGCGTCGCCGCACCCACCGGGCCGGTTTCACGCGGTTGCCCGTTCCGGAACCTCTTCTTGAGGCGCTGGTGGCCGAGGCGGGTGGCGAGGGGGCGCGGTTGACGCCGGTTCGTTCCGAGGCGGCCGTCCGGGTGCTCGCCGCGATCACCTGCGCGGCCCAGGACGTGCAGTCCCAGGACCGGCTGCTGTCGCTGGAGCTGATCCGCTGGGGGCGGCCGCCGGGAAGCCCCCGCGGGGACGGGGTTCCGGCCGAAGGCTATCCGCGCGCACCCCGGCGGACCCACCCGCACTTCGCCCAGCGCGACTACACCCATGGCCATCCCTGGGGTAGCGACGCCGACCAGTTTTTCTCCGTCTCCACCGGTGTCGTGGCGGTTTTGACCACGAAGGGCGACTCCCGCCAGGACTGGATCACGGCCGGGCAGGCACTGCAGCGTGTTCTGCTGCGCGCCTCCGTCCACGGTCTCAGCGCGGCCTTCCACACCCAGGCCCTGGAGATGTTCCATCTGCGGGAGTTCCTGCGGCAGGAGTTGTGCTCGCAGGAGTACCCCCAGATGATCATGCGTCTGGGGATCACCTTCGACGCCGGCAGGGGAATTCGGCGGCCGGTCACCGAGGTGCTGGAAGAACGCTGACCGAACGGGCGGTGGGGCCAAGCGCCTGGAAGGCCTCCGGAGGCGGTGCGGCTGGTTTGCCCGTGCGCCGGTGGTGCTCGCGCCGCTCCCGCACGTGTTCGGAGGTCGCCGGGCTGAAGCCGGACGTGTTCGGAGGTCGCCGGGCCGAAGCCGGACGGCGGGCTCCGGTTTTCCCCGGACGGTGACCGGGGCCTCACCGCGTCCCGCTGCCGGGAGGGTGACCGGGCAGGGCGACATCTCCGCGGGGCCCTGCGGGTGAGGCCGGTGCCGGGTGACCGTCCGCGGGGGAGGGACGGCCGCCGTTCCCCGGCGGCGGCGTTGGAGAAGGCGCATCATGACAAAGCGTGATACACAAAGCGCGTTGTATGAGATCCGAACCGGGCCGGTCCGGGGCCGATCGGTGCGGCGGCCGCCATGACCGGCCGCGCCGGTGCGGCGTTCCCCGGCGAGGTGCCGGTCGGCCGCCTCTCCCGGACCTCGAGGACACCGGGCGGAGCAACCCATCCGAAGGAAGAGCATGAACGCACATTCCGAGGCGGGCAGCCGTCTCACCGCCCTGGGCACACAGTTGCTCGAAGTGCACATCTGGCTTCGCGAGATGCTGGAAGACCTCCAGGACAGCGTCGATGACTACTTCGACGGCAGGGGGCTTCCGCCGCGGGACCTGCGTGCCCACTGCCTTTCCTTCTGCACGGCGTTGACGCGTCACCACACCGGCGAGGACAGGGGCGCGTTCCCGGCGATCGCCGAGGAGTTCCCCGAGTTGCGCAAGGTGCTCTCCGACCTGCGCGCCGACCACAACCAGCTGGACTGGTTGCTGGGGAACCTGGGGAAACTGCTCGAGTCCCTCCCGGAGAAACCGGATCCGGCCACGGCCTCCAAGGTGCGTGAGGAGGTGGGGGCGCTGTCGGCGATCATGCAGACGCACTTCATCTACGAGGAGAAGAAGCTGATCTCCGTGCTCAACTCGATGGACGTGCCCGAATGGCGCGAGAACCGGCCCGACTTCCTGCTGATCGACGACGAGGACGGGGCGTGAGCCTCTTTCCGGTGAGGTTCTCCAGGGGCCGCGCACCGCGTCATCGGCCTGGCCGGCCGGATCTGCTCAGGCCTGCGGTTTGCGCCAGGTGATGCTGTAGCGCAACAGCAGGTGGCGGCGGTACCGGGAGCCCGGCAGGATCTCGGCGGCCAGCGCTCGCATCTGCGGGTAGGTCACCGGCGGCGGCCACACTATGGGAGACGGGTGCTCCCAGTGGCCCTTCACGGCGCGATGGAGGATACCGGCGGCGACGCCGGCCAGGTCGCGCGGCAGGTCGTTGGGCATGGTGCTGCGAGCGAGGCCGATGACGGCCAGGACGCCGCCGGGGCGCAGCAGGTCGCGCATGCGGGCCAGTCCGGTGGCGGCGTCCATGTGGTGCAGGGTGGCCACGGATGCGACGACGTCGAACGAGGCGGGCTCGAAGGGGTGGGCGAGGAAGTCGCCGAGGATGTAGCCGACGTCGTCCGGGTGCTCGCGGGCCTGGTCGATACTGGGCGCGTCAAGATCGATGCCGGTGACGTGCGGCACGGCCCGCCGCAGTTCACGGGTGAGCATGCCCTCGCCGCAGCCGACGTCGAGGGCATGCTGGGCGCCATCGGGGACCGCCCGGAGAACGCGGGGGTGGTAATGGATGTTGTGGTTCCATCGACTGCCGTTCTTCACCGTCATGTGATCATTCTGCCGAACACCCGGGTCGCGGGCGGCCTGAACGTGGTGGGCGAGGACCGCACGTACCCCTGGGCAGGGCAACGGTCGTATGGATCCGAACGGTGCGTCGCCATCGCGATCTGGGCGGGCGCCGGTGCGAGGAGCGGCTACGCCGTCGGGAGGCCGACCGCGTTGGACGCGTCGGCCTCGAAGTATTCCGTGGTGGCGAAGGGGCCGGCGTGATCCTCGAAGAAGCTCCTGACGCCGTCGATCGAGTCGTGGACGATGACGTTCACCGCCTTGGTCCCGTCGGTGCTCGCCACCGCCAGCGTCCACTTGGCACCCTTGGGAAGCCGGCCGTACGCCTTCTTCAGGGAATCCCAGAAACCGTCTTTGTCGGAAATCGTGGAAACAGTCATGACGTGCATCGTGGCACTCTCCTCGTTGACTCTCGGATTCACTCGGCAATTGATGTGAAGATACTGTGCGGCACCATTCTTGAAGTCGTAGATCGCGACGGTCTGAGGGTCCTCGAGCGGATCGTCCGAAGGCATCAAGAAGTGGGTCTCGCTGATCGGGGACAGCTCGTAGTCGAGCTGTTCTGGTTTGTTGAGGAGTTGTGCCTCCATGCGGTTCAGGGTGAATTTGAGGTGGAGTTTTCCGCGTTCGGCCGCCACCTGGTAGCGGGTGCCGGGGCGCTCGTAGGAGCCTTCGTACCTGGACAGATCGAGGGCGAGGGTCGGGTCGGGCTCCGGCAGGTCGGGGATCGTGACCGCGCCGAGGTCGGCCAGGATTTCGTTGAACACCTTCCGGTAGAAGCTGTCGCGCGGCCCGGCGTTCGCCAGCATCGAGACGGCGATGTTCGATTCCGGCAGGATCCGCAGGCGGGCGCTCTGGCTGACCGCACTGCCGTCGTGGGCGTAGACGGTTTGGCCGTGCCAGTCGCACACGATGAGGCCGAGTGCCCATTCCGGCCCGAACATGTACGGGTCAGGTACGGGGACCCGCGACTCCGTCATCTCGCGGATGATGCCGGGTGAGACGATTCTGGTCCCGTTCGGCGCCTTTCCTTCGTTGAGGAAGACGTACGCCATCGTGAGCAGTTCCCGGGCTGTCGTGTTGACGTTGCCTCCGGGGCCGAAGGAGCGCGGCAGGTGATCCAGCGGTGAGAGGACGGGGCCCTCTTCGAGGGATCGGATCAGGTATCCGGTCGCGGCCCGGTGCCGGTCCGCGTGCTCACGACGGCTGCTCGTCGAGGTCAGTCCCAAGGGGTCGAACAGGCGATCCTTCATGATGTCGTCCCACCGTTTGCCGTCGCTCACCTCCATGACGCGGGCGAGGATCGCGTAGCCCAGGGCCGCGCTGTAGCCGTGGGTGTGGCCCAAGGGGTGGACCTGACCCGCGCCGGCGATGTTCTCCACCATGCGCTTGTACACGTCGTCGTCCTCGCCCGGATCTCCGTAGTTCTCCTCGATGCCGTTGGTGTGGTTGAGGAGATGGCGGGGTGTGACCTTGGCGCTGACGTCGGGGTCGGCGACCCGGAAATCAGGAAGGTAGGTCCGCACCGGCTCGTCCAGGGCGACTTTCCCCTCGTCGACGAGCTGCATGAAGGCGAGGGCGGTCCATGTCTTGGACACGGAGCCGCACTGGTAGACGGTGTCGGTCGTCGCGGGCTCCCGCGTGGAGATGTTCTTGACACCGACCGCGAAGTCGGTGATCTTCCCGTCGCTGAGGACGCCGATCGTGGCACTCGGAATCCGGTACTCCGCGAGCAGCTCGGAGACGCGAGCTCGAATCCGGGTCACATCCAACGCTCTTGCCATAAGGGGTTCCTCGTTCTGTCCGATTCTTTCCAAGCAGGAAAAGGCTACGTTGCATTTCAATTATCGTCAACGATATACCTCCAATAATGCGCTTCGAACCTGGGCTTTCATGCCAATCGTTGCAACAGCATTGTTGATAAATGCAATCCGCGCCAACCGGCCGTTGCAATGTATTGTTGGTGAACGCACCCGTGAACCCGAACCGACAGGGGGTGAGCCGATGCCCGGAGGCAGGCTGAGCCACGAGGATCGCCGCCAGATCGCGATCTGGCTGGCCGAAGGGCTGGGATACGCCGAGATCGCCAGGCGGCTGGGCAGACCCACATCCACGATCAGCCGCGAGGTGGCGCGCAACAGCGCGCCCGGCGGCTACCTGGCCGACCGCGCCCAGCAGGCCGCCGGGCGGCGCGCCCGCCGCCGCGGACCGGTTCAGGCCGCGGAGCCACCGGCCGACGGGCGGCCGACCGAGTCCGTGCGCGGGTTCGTGGAACAGTTCGCGACGCTGCTGGTCGGGACCGGCCTTCCCCGGATGCCCGCTCGCGTGTTCGTCTGCCTGCTCACCTCCGACTCCGGGGGCCTGACGTCCGCCGAGCTCGTACGCCGGCTACGGGTCAGCCCGGCGTCGGTGTCCAAGGCCATCGGCTACCTCGAGGCGATCGAGCTGGTCAGGCGCACCCAGGATTCCGGCCGCCGCGAGCGGTACGTCGTCGTCGACGACGTCTGGCTCCGGGCGTTCAAAGCCGACACCGGGGCACACTCCGAGGTCGCGGCGGCCGCGCGGCACGGGATCGAGATCTTCGGCGCCGGCACGCCCACCGGCACCCGGCTGGGCCGAATGGCTCAGTTCTTCACCTGGATCAGCGAGCAGATGAACGGCAGCGGCCTCACCGACGCCGTCGTGCACGACGCGCTGACAGTGCTGGCCGCGCTGGTGCACGCCGCCCGGCCACTCACCGTGGACGAACTCGCCACGGCACTGGACTGGCCCGTCAGGCGGGCGGCCGACGCCCTGGACGCGATCAGCCGTCGTCCGATCCTCGCTGACCCGCTCACCGTGGAGCAGGTCGGGCGCGGCGCGTACGCCATCACCCCGAGGTCTGACCGCCTGAGCTCCGCGCAACGCGATGCGCTGATCGTCAGTCCGTGCTCGCCCTGAGCTCGTCGGCTGACGTCGGAGCCCCGCGAATGTGCGCGACCACAATCGGCGGGATGTCCGCGATCTTCGGAAAGCACCCCGGTCGTCGGTCGGACTTCGGCCACACCGCCGGCGCCGGCAGATGATGCTCACCCTGAGTGCGGCGCCGTGCCCGCTCCACCTCCGCCCCGGCCGACGTGAACGACACCACCCGCCCCAACCGCGGATACGCGGAGGCGTGGGTCAGGACGGTTCCGCCATCAGCAGGTCCAGAAGGCCGGGAAAGCGGGCGTCGAGGTCCTCCCGGCGCAACCTGATGAACAGTTTGCGCCCCTCCGGCCGCTGGCAGATGACCCCGGCCTCCCGCAGGGCCCGCCAGTGATTCGTCAACGTCGACTTCGGCACGTCCGGCACGATCGCGCCGCAGAACCGCTCCTCGCCCGAGGACAGGGCCCGCACGATCTGGGCGCGCACCGGATGGCCCAGCGCGGCGAGCACCTCGACGAGCTGGATCTGGTCACGTGACGGATGCAGCATGAGCCCATTGTACGGAATCTTCGAACAGTAATTTGACGGGTGGCCGACCTTTGTACGAGGATCGCGAACTGTACGACTTTCCCGAACTATCGTATGAAGGCGGACATGAGAAGCCGACCCGGCCTGATCCTCGCCCTGCTCGCACTCTCCCAGCTCATCACCTCGCTCGACTTCAACATCGTCTTCGTCGCCCTCCCCGAGATCGGCAACGAACTGGGCTTCTCCTCGCAGACCCTGCAGTGGGTGGCCAGCGCCTACGCGGTCGCGTACGGCGGATTCCTGTTGCTCGGCGGTCGCGCGGCCGACCTGCTCGGGCACCGCAGGATGTTCGTCGCCGCGCTGGCGCTGTTCGCGATCGCCTCGCTGGCGGGCGGGCTGGCGCAGAACCCCGGGGTGCTCGTCGCCGCCCGCGCCGTGCAGGGGCTCGGTGGCGCGCTGCTGTTCCCCGCCACGCTGGCGCTGGTCAACACCAGGTTCGCCGAGGGCGCGCCACGCAACAGGGCACTGGCGGTGTGGAGTGGCGCCGGAGCCGGCGGGCTCGCCCTCGGCTCCCTGCTCGGCGGCCTGCTGACCGGAGCGTGGGGCTGGGAGGCGGTCTTCTACGTGAACGTGCCGCTCGCCGTCGCCGCGATCGCCGGCGCGTACCTGCTGCTCCCCGCCGACGGGCCCCGCGCGCGAGACCGCCGCTTCGACGTCCCCGGCGCCGTGCTCGCCACCGGCGGCGTCAGCCTGCTCGCCTACGCGCTCATCCAGGGCCCCGAGTCCGGGTGGAGCTCCCCGCTCGTCACCGTCGGCTTCGTGCTGGCCGCCGTGCTGCTCGCCTCCTTCGTCGCGGTCGAGAAGGCCGGCGTCGACCCGCTCATGCCGCTGCGGCTGTTCGGCAACCGCAGCCTCAGCTCCGCCATCGCGGTCATTCTGGTCTTCGGCGCCACCTTCAACGCGCTGCCGTACTTCCTGACCGTCTACTTCCAGACCGTGCTCGGGTACGGCGCGGTGGCGACCGGGATGGCCTTTTTGGTGCCGTCGCTGCTGATCGCGCTGGGCACGCAGCTCGGCGGCCGGCTCGCCGGCCGGATCGGGATGCGCGCCACCCTGCTCACCGGCACCGTCGGCGGTGCGGCGGGCACCGCGCTGCTCGCGACGGGGATCAGCGCCGACGGCTCGTACTGGGGCGTGCTGCCCGGCATCGTCCTGGCGGGCGTCAGCCAGGGTCTCACCTGGACCGGCATGTGGATCGCCTCGGCCACCGGCGTGGTGGCGGGCGAGCAGGGCGTCGCCTCCGGCATGGCCTCCACCGCGCTTCAGGTCGGCGCGGCGCTCGGGCTGGCGGTGCTGGTCGCCGCCGGTGGGGTGGGCGAGGCCACCGGGCCCGCGCTCGCCGCGGGGATGCGCACGGCGGTGCTCATCGCGGCCGCGGGCATGCTGCTCGGTGCCGCCGTCGCCCTCACCTTCGCCAAGCGGCGGGCCGCCGAGCCGATCCCCGCCTGAACCGTGGTGCTCTCTCTTCTGACCGGTAAATAAGCAGTTCAGCCGGGCGCGCGGCAGCGGACCCCGGCCGGTGAAGATCGGTTGGGGTTGGTGGGCGGTGGTAGGGGTCAGGCGGCCTGGGGCAGGGCGACGGTGAACCCGAGGGCTTCCAACTGGCGGATGTGCGTGCGGGACTTCTTGCCTTCGTCGATCTTTCAGGTGTGGTAGTCGGCGTCCAGGTCCAGGTAGTCGGGAGTGGGGATCGTTGAGCAGGTGCCAGACGATGACCAGGATGGAGCGGACGCTTGTGGCTGGGCCGATCAGCGCCGGACCCTGTCACGGGTCATGTTGCTGATCAAGGAGCTGCTCGGGATCAACCTCAGCTCACCCCACGACCTCGGGCGGCACGCAAGATCATCATCCGCCGTATCGACGACTGCGCCTGGGGAAGATGGGCGTTGTGAAGCTTGACACAAACCTCCAGAAACTCGTGACCGAAGATCGTTAGCCCAACGACAACCGTCGTTCGTTGATGGCGGCCGCGGCGGCAATGGGATCGGTTACCTCGAGGATGAGGCGG
Source organism: Streptosporangium sp. NBC_01469 (assembly GCF_036227305.1). Taxonomy (NCBI): domain Bacteria; kingdom Bacillati; phylum Actinomycetota; class Actinomycetes; order Streptosporangiales; family Streptosporangiaceae; genus Streptosporangium; species Streptosporangium sp. NBC_01469. The sequence continues at coordinate 6,635,673 of NZ_CP109465.1, forward strand.
TCGTATTTCTCGTCCGTCAGCTCGATGATGACGGCCTTTCGTGGGTCTCGGACGTCCCAGAAGTGGCGGTGCCTATCCCGCCGGAAGGATCCAAGCGTGATGACGCCGGGGATGTGGGAGGAGACACCCCAGCGGACGCCGGGAAACGACCGCGCAACGCGCTCATCGATGGAGGCGCCCTTGACGTGTGTCCACGGAATGGTCAGGGGACGCCATCTCCCGAACATCTGGCGAAGGCCCTGCAGTTGGACGACGAGGTGGGTGGGAGTCGAGTGGATGTGTGCCATGAAGGTTTCCTAATGAGTTAGCGGATAGGGGACTAAATCACGTCGCGGCGCATGGGTGCGGCGATCGCCAACACGGCGGCCGTGACGGCGTAAGCCGCCAGCACAAGCGCACCGAGCAGAGGTGACAGGAGCTGGGCCGAGGCGACGGAGATCTGTGCCGCGGCCTGGCTGATCAGGGTGAAGTCGGTCAGCGCCGCGGTAGCCCCGCCCGGCAGGTAGGGATAGATGAGATTAACGCCGGGGATCAGAGCCAGAGCGTGTTCAACCATGTAGAGGTACAGGCCCAGGACCGCCAGGGCCGCTGTCTGGTTGCGCAGCAGCGCTCCGATCCCGACGCCGAGCACGGTGTAGACGGTCATGGCGGCGGCCAGGCGGAGCAGGAGTTCGGCGACCGTTCCCGGTTCGGCGCCGATGGTCACTCCTCGCAGTGCGGCTCCGCCGTATAGACCGACCGCGGCGGATGCGGTAACCACCATGCCGTAGACCGCTCCGGCGACCGCGTAGGCGAGCAGTTTCGCGGCCAGCACGGTGTGCCGCCGGGGAGCGAACAGGAAGGTGAACGTGATCGTCTTGTGGCGGTACTCCGACGTCACAGCGGTCGCGCCGAACAGGGCTGGGACGATGACGGTCAGGCCGATCAGGCTGAGGACCGTTCGGACGCCTTCTTCGGTGGTCATGCCGGGCATCGGCGGCTCGAAGTTCTCCGGCCCGGCCAGCGTGGCCAGGCCGACCAGGACACCGCCGCAGATGACGGCGGCGAGCGGCCCCCATCTCCACAGCGACGTCGTGAGCAGTCTCCGGAACTCCGCCTTGATGAGCCGCCTCATGCGGCACCTCCCGTCAGGTGCAGGAACGCCTGCTCGAGGCTTGATCCATCGGCGGTCAGACCGGCCAACGGCCCGGCGGCCATCAACCGCCCGCGACGGATGACGAGAACCTCGTCCACCATCTGCTCGGCCTCGCTCAGCACGTGACTGGAGACCAGGACGGTGCGGCCCTCGGCGGCCATCGCGCGAAGGAAGTGGCGCAGCCAGGCGATACCTTCCGGATCGAGTCCGTTGCTGGGCTCGTCGAGCACCAGCACCGGGGGATCTCCCAGCATCGCGGTGGCGAGGTTGAGTCGTTGCCGCATCCCGGTGGAGAAGCCACGGACCCGGCGATCGGCGAACTCCGGCATGTCCAGCAGGTCCACGACCTCGTCGATCCGGCGCTCAGAGCAGCCGATCATGTCGCCGTAGACGCGCAGATGGTTCCGCGCGCTACGCCCGGGGTGGAAGCTCGACGCGTCGAGAACGGCGCCGACCGTGCGAGCCGGGTGGTGAAGGTCGGTGTACCGCCTGCCGCCGATCGTCGCGGTGCCCGACGTGGGCCGGGCCAGTCCCAGGAGCATGCGCAGGGTCGTGGTCTTTCCCGAGCCGTTCGGGCCCAGAAAGCCGGTTACCGCCCCGGGCTCCACCGTGAAGCTCAGATCGGTGACGGCGGCCACCTGGCCGAAATGCTTGGTCAGACCGCGGACCTCAAGGCGGTTCGACATCGTCATTGGATTGTCCCATCTCATGTAGCTGTTCTATTTCTTGTATAACAGGTACCATAGGTGCTGTGCAACTGACACTCGATCTCGACAGCGAGGTTCCGATCTACCAGCAGATCCGGGATCGGATCGTGGAAGCCATCGCCGACGGCGTCCTGGTCGCCGGCGCGGCACTGCCTTCCACCCGGCAGTTGGGCGTAGATCTGGCGATCAACTTCCACACCGTGAACAAGGCCTACGACCTGCTGCGGCAGGAAGGATTCATCCGGATCAACCGCAAGAGCGGCGCCGTGGTGCGACGCGATCCACTGTCCGGCCCTCCCGAAGCCACCTTTCCCGACGAATGGCAGAGCCGGCTACGCACTCTGCTCGCCGAGGCCGTCGCCCAAGGACTTCACCCGCAGGAGGTCCAGCAACGCGTCGACACCGTGCTGGACTCATTCGCCCCACCGAAGGGATCATTGACATGACCACGCTGGTCGCCGCCGGCCTGCTGATCATCGCGCTGGTCACAACGGCGGCGTGGGCGATGCCCGCACTGGCGCGCCCCAGCCTGCCGTTCGGTGTACGGGTTCCTCCCCACCGCACCACCGACCAGGCCATCATCGAACAGCGCCGCATCTACACACGCCGCGTCCTCGGCCTGGGGGCGCTCGGCCTGCTCGCGTCGGTTCCGCTGATCCTGATCCGCGGTCCAGAACCGATGCTGATCCTCATTCCGGCAGTCCTGGTGGTGGCCGACGCGGTCGCCTACTACCTGGCGCATCGTGAGGTACGGGCGGCCAAGAGCCGCGGGAACTGGTATGCCGGAAGCCGGCAAGGCACCATCGCCGACACCACGCTGCGCACCGATCCCGTACGCGTGCCCTGGGCGTGGCTCGCGCCCGCCGTCCTCGTCCTGATCGCCACCGCGGCCGTGGGGATCACGCGCTACGGCGAGCTACCGGCGACCCTGCCCGCCCAGCGAGGGATGGGCGTGGACACCGCGCACCGCATGAGCACCACGTGGCCGGCAGCCTTCGCCCCCGTCCTGGTCCAGGCCGCCCTCACCTTGCTCATGCCGCTGCTGGCCGCCGGGCTGACACGCGCCCGCCCCGAGCTCGATGCCGCCCGCCCCGCCGGCTCGGCTCGCCGCTACCGCGCATACCTCACCGGCGTGGTCAGGCTCATCATGTCCACCACCGCATGCGCGAACCTGACCGCGCTCGTCATCGCCCTGCAACTCTGGGAGATCCTGCCGCCCTCGGTGATCGTGACCGTCGTCACCTACCTGCCCCTCGGCCTCGCCTTGGCGGCCTGGATCGTCTTCGAGTTCCGCGTCGGCCAGGCCGGGCACCGGCTGCCAGCGGAGCCGGGCGAGGAGGCCGAAGACTCCACCCTCGTGCAACGCGACGACGACCGGTACTGGCGCCTTGGAGGGTTCGTCTACGCCAACCGCACCGACCCGGCCCTGTTCGTGCACCAACGGGCAGGCGGCGCCAACTGGACGATGAACCTCGGTCACCCCATCACCTGGGCGGTCCTTGCCACCCTGCTCGTCATCGCTCTGCTGTCCGCCACCGGAATCGTCCCCCTGACCGCCGGCTGAGATCGACGCAGGCCTGTGCGCCGGATCGACATCGTCCACCCGTACAGCAGCAATCAGGCCCAGGGACAGCCCCGGGTTCCGATGCGGCCCAGCCGGTTGCGCTCGTGTTCGACCGCGGCCGCGCGGCAGATGTCATCGACGGATACCACCGAGTGGCCACTGCCGCAGTCAGGGGGATCTCCACGGTGAAGGTGTGCGTCGCTCACCAAGCCTTAGGGCATCCTCCCTTCGAGTCTGCCGCGGACACCGAGAGTGGCAACTTGTCAGGTATTTGATGATCACTGGCCACAGGACAGTGCATAGCGTGTAGATCACCTGTCGGGCAGGTCCGATCGTTTGTTCGTACCACGGTCGTCATGAGATGAGAACAAGCAAGGGGAGTGGCCCGATCGGGCCACTCCCCTTGTACGTAGGACACTGGTACACCGAAGGGATTGGGCAAATTGAGGAGAAGGAACAGCACACCCCTGCCTGTGGGGCCGAGAGTCCAAGTTCGCGTTAGATGATTTGCGGATTTTCATCGATCAGTGCGGAGCATCTTGTGCGTGGAGCCTCCTGTTTCACGTAATGCCCTATGAGGGTCCATGCACAACCATCGGAGGTCCCCCAGCGAGAAGCTACGAGGTCGGCACGTTCTCCACCGAGAACATCTCGCCGTTGCGTGGAACGCCGATGCCGTGCCAGGAGAACGGTAGGCCGCGGGCAAGGTCCAGGTCGGGGTGGTCCATGAGCTGGAAGTGCACGTGTGGCTCAGTGGAGTTGCCGGAGTTGCCACACTGGGCCAGCGGCTGGCCCTGGCGCACACGCTCGCCTTCGCGTACGGCCAGCGAGCCGCGCCGAAGGTGTGCGTACATGGCGTAGGTGCCTTCGCCGAGGTCGAGGATGATGCGGTTGCCGGTGACTGTGCCAGGACTGCCGATCTCTCGAACCAGCCCTTCGAACAGGAAGTACAGCAGTGCGGGGTAGGAATTGCGGCTGAGGTGGTCGCGGTGGTGGTCGACGGCGGATACGACGGTGGCGTCGGCGACGGCCAGGAGTGGGGCGCCGAAGGCGGGGAAGTCGCGGTTGCGGCGGACGATGGGCCACCAGCCGAACGCGAGGCGTGTCCGGCCTTCCGGTTCCGCGACGATGTCGATCGCGTACGCCTGGCCGTAGTCGTGGACCCCGTGGCTGGGTACCTTGTCGGCCGGGCTGTTGAGGGCCGACCAGCGTCCGGTGACCGGTGGGGCGACCTCAATGGGTTCACGGGCCGTATTCGCGTGGGTGGCGAGTTGCCGGGTCGCCACGAACCGGAGCACGAGGGCGAGCACTAGGGGGATCCAGCCCCAAAGCCAGGAGAAGTCGAAGATGAACCCCGCCAGAAGTTGCGCGACGAATATGGCCAGGCAGATGCGGGAAAGGATGATGGATGTCTTACGCACGGGTACCCCGGGAAAGTGTGAGAGGCAGGTTCAGGGGCGGGCCGCGGCGAGTGCCACGAGTATCGGGACCACGCGCGTCGCGGGAACTTCGTAGCGGCTCTTCCCAGCGGTGCGCAGCCAGCCCGTGGCGGTCAGTTGACGTAGGTGGTGGTACACCTGGCCGGTAGTGCCCAGGCCTTCGAGCGCGGCCAGCTCGGCGACGGTGCGGCGACCGCCCAGGATCTCGCGGAGCAGGCGCATCCGTACGGCGTTGCCGAGCGCGGCGAACGATTCGGCGGCACCGGACCAGTCCTCATCGAGCAGTGCGTCGACGGGACGGGCGTTCTGCCATTCGAAATCTTCGCCCGTCGGCAGCGTGATCGCCCCGGTGAACAGCACGCCGCCGTTGGCGGCTCCTTCGCGGGCGAGCGCCGCCTTCAGCCCCTTCAGGGCCCAGAAGCCGTCATCGGGAGTATCGGCGCCGGGTTGCGGTTCACGCTCACTCCGCTCGAGCGCCGCGAGCCGGCGCTCGAGCTCTGTGACACGCTCATCGAGTTCCATGGTTAAAGTTTACGTAATTACGAATATTGTGCAAATTGATGTAGCGCATGCAGGGGCAGCACGATCGGGAGTGCGCCGCATACCCTCAAGCAGGATCAGGACATGGAGGCCGTTGGCTGATCTCTTCCTGGACCCTGTCCAGCGCACGGCCACCCGCGGAGCCCTCACCGCCATCACCACAGAGATGGGCCGGTTCGTGAACCGGCCCATCTCTGATATTGACTACACGGCCTTGTGCGCTACGACAACGGGTGTGCTGCCGTGGTCGTGTGCAGGTAGATCAGCGCATCGTAGGACTTCCCCAGCGAAACCATGCGCTCGTGCTCGGGCCAGACCCTGCCGAGGTCGCGCGTACTGCGGGGCGTGTCCAGCCAAGCGCGGGCGGGAGCGGATACGGTGCGCATGTCCAGGAAGTAGTCAGACGAGCTGACCCCCTCCAGGACCTGATTGTTGCTTCCCTCCGCTGCGGGGCTGACCTTGACGGTCCTCCACTGGCCCTTCTCGTCCTGCGCCCTGAACGCCCCCTGCCCGAAGGTGAGCCCGACGTTGACGTAACGGGCGCCGAACCGGTCGCGAAGGAAGGCGCCCTGCACCTTGGGGTAGAGCTTCGCGTCGTACGATTCGTAGGCCACGTGCACGTTGTGTGCCGACAGCAGGATCTTCGCTCCCGTGTGCCCTTGCCACCATGCGACGTTGTCAGCCATGATCTTGTCTCGATAGAGCAGCGCCTCGCCCACCTGCTGCGGATCGCTGGTGTCGAAAGACAACGCCGTGGCGCTCTGGGCGATGGAACGCGCGTCCTGTACGGCCCGCGCACGCCTGTCTTGGTCTTTTGCCGGATGCCCTTGCATGAGGTCCACGACCTGACGGGCCTGCGCGGCCAGGGCCTCTCGTTCGGTCAGCGGCAGGGCCAGGAAGGCGTCGGCGTCCTTGACCTGGCGCAGTTTCCGGTAGCGGGCGTCGACCTCGGGCAGGAGGCGGGGCTGATGGTGCCGTACGTACTCGGTGACCTGCTTGATGAGCTGCCCGCCCACCTCCGGGTAGTTGGCGTCGTCGCCGATGAACTGGACCTTCTTCGCGTGGCGGGTGTTGTAGCGGCGCATCCACTCGGCGAGTTCCACGTACTCCCGGACGCTCCACATCCCCGGGTTCTCGAACTCCTCCTTGATGATCTTCTCTGGATCGCCCTTTCCGTGGAGCACGTATGCGTTCAGCCGCAGGCCGGCGCTCCAACTGGCTTCGAGCGCGAAGGTCGTGAACCCCTTCTGCTCGACGAGGTAACGGAACACCCGGTGCTTCAACGTGAAGAACTCGTGCGTTCCGTGCGTGGCCTCGCCCAGCCCCACCACCGTGGCATCGCCGATCGCCTGGCCCAGCGGGCGAAGGTCGCCGAGACTGCCGGACGGCGCCGTGGAGCGCAGCGGTTCGGCCTTGGAACGCAAGTCGGGTACGGGGTCGTACTGACCGGCCGTGGCAGGTTGCGCCAGGGCGACCGTGGTCACGACCATCAGCAACGCGGCGGCCGGTGATGACAAGAATCGGCGTCGTCGAGACGCATTACGCATGTGATTTTCTCCCTATGAATCGGGTGTTTTCGGTCCCTCAGGATGTCGGCCGTGTGCGCTGAGCACCATCTGGCCACCTGGAGGATCGGCAGTACAGTCGGCCCCACTCGGTCACGACCGAGTGGAGTTGAAGCGGTCCGGGTCTGATGGAGGCTCGATTCCTTGAGAGGATCGAGTCATGGCACGTCCGTCCCCCTACCCTCCCGAGCTTCGTGAGCGTGCGGTACGCATGGTCACGGAGATCCGTCCGAATTACCCGACCGAGTGGGCCGCGATGAAGGCGGTGGCGGCGAAACCAGGGATCGGCACGGCCGAGACGGTGCGCACCTGGGTGCGCACAACCCAGATCGATACCGGACAGCGGCCCGGCACCACCGGTCAGGACGCCGCCGAGATCAAACGGTTGCGTGCGGAGGTCGCCGAGCTGCGACGGGCCAATGAGATCTTGAAAGCGGCCTCGATTTTCTTCGCGTAAATACCATGGGTGGCGTCCCGGCGGGTTCGCTCGTTTCTTCGCTGTCCCGGCATGTTCCGGTGGCTTGTCCTGATGTGCGGCCCGTCGGGAACCGGCCGCCCGGTGTGGCTTGATAGGAGCGTGCACCGGCTCGATTTAGGCGTGCCCGCCGGACCGGCTCGGACCTCGAAGTTGCTGGTAGGTGACTGTTCAGGAGGAACGGTTGATCGTCATCGGCGTCGATGCCCACAAACGCACCCACACCCTGGTCGCCGTCGACCAGGTCGGCCGCAAACTCGCCGAACGCACTGTTCGCGCGACCCCCGACGGCAATGCCGACGCTGCGACCTGGGCCGCCCGGTGGCCCGAGGTCACCTTCGCGATCGAGGACTGCCGGCACGTGACCCGCCGGCTGGAGGCCGATTTGCTGCGCGCCGGCCACCGGGTCGTGCGCGTCACCACCCAGCTGATGTCCGGCCAGCGCCGCTCAGGCCGGGAACGCGGCAAATCCGACCCCATTGACGCGCTGGCGGTCGCCCGGGTCGCGTTGCGCGAGCCGGACCTGCCGGTAGCTCACCTGGACGGTCCGTCTCGGGAGGTGAAGCTGCTGGCCGACTACCGCGATGACCTGGTTGTTCAGCGGACCCGGATCTGCAGCCAGCTGCGCTGGCACCTGCACGAACTCGACCCCGAGCTGGAGATCCCCTCCCGCGGAATTCGCCGTCGCCGCGTCCAAGACGAGCTGTCTCAGCGTCTGGCCGACATGTTAGGGGTCGTCGCGCAGATCGCCCGCGAACTGCTCGAGCGCTGCAGGCAGTCAACGGTGCGCATCAACCAGCTGGAAGGTCAGCTGAGACAACTCGTGCGAGCCATGACCCCGCAGTTGCTGGACATCCCCGGCTGCGGCGTGCTGGGCGCGGCCACGATCATCGGCGAGACCGCCGGAGTGCACCGGTTCCGCTCCAAGGCGGCCTTCGCCCGCTTCACCGGCACCGCCCCCATCCCCGTCTGGTCGGGCAACAGCAGCCGGGTGCGCCTCAACCGCGGCGGCAACCGGCGCATGAACTGCGCCCTGCACATGATCGCCGTTACCCAGGCCCGGGGTATCGGTCCGGGTAAGGCCTACCTCGACAAGCTGATGGCCGAGGGCAAGACCCGCACCGAGGCCATCCGCCTGCTGCGTCGCCGCCTGTCCGACGTGGTCTATCGGACCCTCAAGGCCATCGATGCCTCGATCTCCGATACCGCTGAGCAGATGCTGGTAGCGGCGGCTTGACGACATAGGAGCATCCGGGAGACGGATCTGCCGAGATGAAGTTCCGGCTGATTCATGCGGAGAAAGACCACCATGAGGTCTCCCTGATGGCTCGAGTGCTCGGTATGTCGCGCCAGGGCTACTACGCCTGGGCCGGGCGCGGTCCGTCGGCTCGCGCCCGTCGCGACGCGGAGTTGACCGAGAAGATCCGCGCTCATCATCAGGCCTCCGATGAGATTTACGGAGCGCCGCGTATCCACGCTGACCTGCGGGAGATCGACGGCAAGGGGGCTCTCGTGGTGGCCGGTACGCACTACAGGGGCAGGCCGCCGTCGCCCGGTACGCGGCGGAGGGCCTGGGGCGTCAGGTCGGCGAGGGTGGGATAGCCGTCCACGGCCATGATCAGGTCGGCCTCGGCGAGGATGGCGCGCAGGACGTGGACGATGCCGTCGGTGCCGCCCACGGCGAGGCCGTAGGCGTAGGGGCGGCCGACGCCGACGGCGGTGGCGCCGAGTGCGAGGGCTTTGATCACGTCGGCTCCGGAGCGGATGCCCGAGTCGAACAGGACGGGCAGGCCGTCTGCGGCGTCGACCACGGCGGGCAGGGCGTCGAGGGCGGCCAGACCGCCGTTGGCCTGCCGGCCGCCGTGGTTGGAGCAGTAGACGCCGTCGACGCCGGCGTCCTTGGCCCGGCGGGCGTCGTCGGGGTGGCAGATGCCCTTCAGAAGGAAGGGTAGATCGGTGATCGAGCGTAGCCAGGGCAGGTCGTCCCAGGTGAGGGGGTTGCCGAAGATCTGGGCCCAGTGCGCGGCGGCGGCCCGCGGGTCCTGTTCGGGGGTGCGGGCGAGCTGGGCGCGAAAGACCGGATCGGAGGTGTAGTTGGCCAGGCAGTGCCCGCGCAGCTGGGGGAAGTTGCCGGTGCTCAGGTCACGGGGGCGCCAGCCGGTGACCCAGGTGTCGAGGGTGACGACGATGCCCTTGAAACCGGCGGCCTCGGCGCGGTGGATGAGGCTTTCCGCCAGTTCTCGATCGGTGGGGGTGTAGAGCTGGAAGAGGCCGGGGGTCTGACCGAACTCCCCGGCCACGGCTTCCATCGGATCGGCGGAGAGCGTCGAGGCGATCATCGGAACCCCGGTGCGGGCCGCCGCGCGGGCCGTGGCCAGGTCTCCGTGCCCGTCCCGCGCGCACAGGCCGATCACCCCGACCGGGGCCATGAACAGCGGGGCCGGCAGTCTCATGCCGAACAGCTCCACCGACAGCTCACGCCGTATGGCTCCCACGGGCATCCGGGGGATGAGGCCCCAGCGCCGGAAGGCGGCGACGTTGGCGCGCTGGGTGTGCTCGTCGCCGGCGCCCCCCGCGACGTATGACCACACCGAGGGCGGCAGCGCGGCCTCGGCCCTGGCCTCGAGCTCGGTGAAGGTCATCGGCAGCCCCGGCACCACGCCGCGCAGGCCGTCGGAGTAGATCTCGTTCTGGTAGTCGCCGAACTGTGGGCTCATCGAATACCTCCAGCGTGGATACCCCGGCCTTCGGGCCGGGGAGGAAACGCGGCGCGGTGCCGCACGGGGCCGGAATCGAATACACGTCCACAGTCACGCCGAGTGCCTTTCCACGGGGATCGGAGTGCCGTCGCGAGCCGGGACCTTCCCGGACACGGGGCCGGCCGGGGTGATCCGGTGGGCCGTCGATCATGGGATGGAGCCGCCGGCGGTTCGCCCCGGGATGTTGTCGAGGCGGCCCTGGTACACACGCAGGTGCAGCGTGACCAGGTCCAGCAGGGGGACCGCGACCCCGAGCCGCCGCGCCCGGAGGACGAGATCGCCGAAGATGTGCTCTCCCTCGATGTCGCGGCCGCCGACCAGGTCGCGATACAGGGAGGAGGCGAAGGGGGAGTCCGGTGCGGTGACCGTGGCGCGCGTGTTCTCGAGCTCCTTTTCCGGTACGGCGTGGCCGGCCGCCGCGGCGACGGCCGCGCACTCGGCGACCACCGCTTCGGCGAACCCGATGCCGCCGGGGACGGACGCGACCTCACCGACCGTTCCGCGCATCAGGCAGGTCACCGCGCCGGTCGCGGCGATGAACACCCACTTGGCCCACATCTCGCCGATGATGTCGCCGGACAGCCCGGTGTCGAACCCCGCGCCGCCGAGCGCGCGGTGCGCCTCGGCCAGCGGCTTCGGGGCGGGCGCGGCGCGGGCGCCGTAGGTCAGGCTCTGCGGCTCGGCGAGGCGGAGGATGTCGCCGTCGGCGTCGACGGTGGTGGCCACTATCGCCACCCCGCCCAGCACCGCGCGGTCACCGAACCGTTCGGCCAGGTCGTCGATGTGCCGCATGCCGTTCAGGACGGGCAGGATCAGCGTGTCCGGGCCGACCGCGGGCGCCAGGTCCTCCATCGCCCCGCCAAGCCCGGCGGCCTTCACCGAGAGCAGGATCAGGTCGAAGGGCGAGGTGATCTCACCGGTCAGGATCGTTCGAGGGGTGAGCGTCGTCCTCTCGCCCAAGCCCGTGATCCGCAGTCCGCGCTCGCGCAGCAGGCGGGCCCGTGCGGGCCGGACCAGGAACGTCACCTCCCGGCCCGCCTGGAGGAGCCTGCCCCCGAAGTAGCCGCCGGTCGCGCCGGCGCCCACGACCAGGATCCTCATCGCACCTCCGACTCTGCCGTCTCCGCCGGCTCTGCCGCGACGGCGCGGACCCGCGGGCGGCGGCCGGTGCGGACCGGGCGAGGGGCGGCGAAGCCCTCACCCATGGGACGCCCGTCCCTGGACGAGCTCGGCGGGTACGGGTGCGTCGAGGTGTTCCAGCAGGGCGGCGAGCTTGCGGTCCAGTTCGAGGCCGACCTGGGTGATGTCGGGGTCACCGAAGCTGGAGAAGCGGGTGCTGGGCTGGTCCACGGTGAAACAGGTCGTGCCCTCGGGGTCTTCGTAGATCGCCGTGCGCAGCGGCGCGTAGAGCAGGACGGCCGGATCGTGGTGGAACATCCGCTGGGCGATCGTGTGGTTCCCCATCAGGTACTCGACGCAGAGCCACCGGTCGCCGGCCAGCCCCATCAGTGGCATGGCCTCGAATCTCCAGTAGATGAGGAAATCGTGCGGCGCGTTCTCGGCCGTCGCCCGCAGAACGGTGCCCCAGTCGGCGTTGTCCCTGACGAGCCGCTCGAAGCGCCCGGCGTCGATCGCGGGAACGGCGCGCTCGTAGCGCTCACGGAACTCCTGGAACGGAGCGGAGACGCCGATGGTCAGGCGGTTCACCTCGTGCGCGACGGTGTGGACCCTGGTGTGTGTCTGCTGAGTCATGATCTCTCCGGTGATGTCTCGTGGTTGTCGGCGCTCCGGCGAGTGCGAGGGACGCCGTGAGGGGCGCTGTGAGGGACGCTGTCGTGGTCCATCTGAGCCGGGCCCCCTTCCCGCGGGTGGGCTCGTCCGGGGGTGCCCGCCCGGTCGCTCCCGTCTCCGTCGCCTCGGCCGGGTTCGACGAGCGCGCCCAGGCGCCGCAGAGAACCGATCTCGCCCTCGTCGAACCCCAGCTCACGCAGGACGTCGTCGTTGTGTTCGCCCTGCCGGGCGGGCACCCTCTCCGGTGGGGAGGATTCGCCGTCGGCGCCGAAGTGCCAGGGCGGCCCGGGTACCGTGATCCGGCCGCCGTCGCGGTCGGGGACCGAGCGGATGGCCGTCCACTCACGGGCCCACCGGCCGCCGGCAAACTCGCCGACGGTGCGCAGCTGTCCGGTGGCGATCTTCGCCTCGTCGAACTGCGCGTCCAGGGAGGCCATGTCGTCGAACGTCCAGATCCACTCCTGGACGATGGTGTGTAGTTCGTCCAGATGCTCCCGTCGTGCCGCGGGCGTTCGGAACCGCGGGTCGTCGGCGAGCTCGGGGCGCCGCATGGCGGCGAGGTAGAGGGGAAACGACGCGCTGCCCACCAGGCTCACCGGGCTGACGAAGGTCTCTCCCTCCGGACTGACGAAGAACGGGCAGTCCGCGGCGCCCAGGATCGGGGTTTCCGCCCCGAGGTCCCGGCCCGACAGATCCACGTGAAGGCGTTCGTTGACCGAGAGCATGACCGCGGCCATGGCCACGTCGACGTACTGCCCCCGGCCGGTGCGGTTCCGGTGCTCCAGCGCGGCCAGGATGGCGATGGCGGCGTGCAGCCCGGAGTAGACGTCGGCGTGTGACAGCGCGTCGGTGCGCGCTCGTCCCCCGGGAGTGCCGAACTGGTCCATGGTGATCGCGGTGATCCCGGTCTCGGCCTGGACGGTCGGCGCGTACGCCGACCGGGAACGCCATGCGCCGTGCTGGCCGTAACCACTGATCGAGGCGTAGACGACGCGCGGGTTGCGTGCGGCGACGGTGGCGTAGTCCAGTCCGAACGAGGGCAGCGTGCCCGGCCGGAAGTTCTCCACGATCACGTCCGCGCGGTCGCACAGGCGCAGCGCGATCTCCCGCGCGCCCGGCGCGTTGAGGTCGATCGAGACATCGCGCTTGCCGGCGTTCTGCTGGGCGTAGTAGCCGGAGATCTCGGCTTCGCGGGGGAACGCCTGCCTGGACATGTCGCCGCCCGGTGGTTCCACCTTGACGACCTCGGCTCCGAGCTCCAGCAGCGTCTGCGCGCAGAGCGGTCCGGCGAGCACGCGGGAGAAGTCCACGACCCGGATGCCGGTCAGTGGTGCGGGCACGGTCAACACCCCCTGAAGCGTGCCGTGCCGGGACCGTCGCGGTGCGACGCGTCCACCCCGGCGCGGAAGTCCGCGGAGCGGAGGATCGGTTCCTGGATCCGCGACATGGCCTCGTCGGCCGCGCGGACGCCCTGGTCGACGGCGATCGACACCAGCTTTTTCGTCGCCGCGTGCGCCACCGTCGGCCCCGCCGCCAGCTCGCGGGCCAAGGCCATCGTCACCGTGCTCAGCCGCTCGTCCGCGACGACCCGGTTGACGATCCCCCAGCGCTCCATCGTGCGCGCGTCGTAGCGGCGCCCGAGCATGGCCATCTCCTTCGCCCGCGCGGCACCGGCACGTTGCGTGATCCGTTGGATCGCGCCCATCAAGGGATGCAGGCCAACGCTCGCCTCCACCGAACCCAGCCTGGCGGATTCACCCGCGACGATGAGGTCACACGCGAGCGCCACCTCCAGCCCGCCTCCGACACAGACTCCTCGCACGCTCGCCACGATCGGGATCGGCAACTCGTCGAAGGCGCGCAGCACGTCGGGCAACCGCCAGCCGAGGACGCCGTTCCCGTCCGTCGCGGCGGCCAGCATCGCGTCGAGATCGGCGCCCGCGGAGAAATGGCGCAGCCCGCTCTCGATGATCACCACTCGGGCGTCCTGGGCCCACGCCCAGTGGAGCGCTTCGACGATCTGCCCGCCGAAGGCGGCATCCAGCAGGTTGTAGGGCCGATGCCGGAGTGTCAGCACCGCGACGGAGTCATCGGTTCGGCGGCCGATCGGCGCCTCCCCGGCGTCCGGTGGGAGGGTCTGGCCCGCTTCGGTTCTCCGGTCTGGCATGGCTGTCTGTTCCCTCCTGGCCGGGCCGCCGTCCCCTGGCGGCGGCGGTGATCGATGACGCGGCCGGCGGTTCGGGCAGTCGTCCCCGGGGCCGTTACGGGCGGGTCCGGGCGCCGGCCTGCCGTGGACGTCCACCGTGCCCTTCGCTCGCGGCTCCGGGAGCGGCGAACAAGCCTCTAACTTGCAGTTTGATAGTTAGATATATGACAGACCGTATGAAGTAGACTTGCTTATCGCAAGCCAGTTATGGGTGAAAGGGGTTAAAGCCTTGGCAACCGACCGAAAGGGGCACATGGCCGCGCCCTGCCCGATCGGCCGGGCCGTCGATGCCGTGGGGGAACGGTGGACCTTGTTGATCCTGCGTAACGCCACGCTGGGCATGACCCGCTTCGAGGACTTCCGATCGGACCTGGGCATCGCCGACAACATCCTGTCCGCCCGGCTCAGCCGCCTCGTCGAGCGCGGCCTGCTCACCCGGGTGCCCTACCGCGACGGCGGGCGTACCCGCAACGAGTATCGTCTCACCGCCGCGGGCGCCGACCTGCTCCCGGTGCTGCACGCCCTCGCCGCCTGGGGCCACGAACACACCACACCCGACGAGCCCGCCGAGCCCATGCGGGTCGTTCACCGAACCTGCGGGCACGCCACCACGGCGGGCGGGCGCTGCGACCACTGCGGGCAACCCGTGCGCCGCGAGGAGGAGGCCTGGATACGGCCCTGGCGATCACCTGAGCCGACCCCCCTCGCCGGCCCCGTCACCTGAGACGCGCACCCGCGCACCCGCGGACCCTGGACCCGGAGAGCCGCCACCCGGCTCTGGAACGTCTCCCTCGGACCCGCCTGCCCGCTCCGGCCCGCACGCGTGGTGTGACGCAGACGCCGACGCCGCGGCCGTGGGCGTGGGCGTTCACACCCCGTACCGGGCGATCGCCTCCTCGTTCCAGGTGATCCCGAGGCCTGGGCCGACAGCCGTGACGTGGCCGTCGACCGGCCGGTACGGGGCGAGCAGCACCGCACCGGCGAGATCGAGATACTCCACCCAGTCGGCGGTGGGCGTCACCGCCATGGCGTGCGCGCTCGCCTCCACGAAGAGGTGGCTGGACACCGGCAGCGAGGCCGCCTGCGCCTGTCCCGCCGCGAGCATCCAACCGGTGAAGCCACCGATCTTCATAATGTCGAACATGGCGAAATCGCCGGCCGACGCCGCGATGGCGGCCTGGCATCCCCTCGGAAACCACCAGTTCTCCCCGGTCTGGATTCTCGCGCCGGTGGTGCGCCGTACGTAGGAATGGCCGGCGAGGTCCTCGGCGGCGACCGGCTCCTCCACCCAGTAGAGATCGAACTCGCGCAGTCGCTCGATTCGCCGACGGGCCTCCTGCGGGTCGAGTGACTGGTTGTAGTCGACCATCAACTCGACATCGGTTCCTATGATCTCGCGCACCCGCCGCACGACCGCCACGTCGCGGGCCGCGTCCGGATAGCCGATCTTGATTTTGATCGCCCGGAACCCGTTCTCGACGGAATTCCGGAGAGCCCGCTCCTCTCGCCGGGGGTCCAGCATGCCGTAGCTGTCATAGGCCCGCAGCATGACGGGCTCGCCCCCGAGAAGACCGGCGACGGGTTGACCGATCAGTTTGCCGAGGGCGTCCCAGAGCGCCATCTCGATCCCTGAGGCGACCATGCCGAGCAGCCCCTGCATACCGAGCAACCGAAATCGTGCCTGGAGATCCCCCATCCGCCGCACGGGCGCGACGGGCCTGCCGGCCAGTTCGGGTGCGAGTCCACCGACGATCGAGGTCAGGGCGGGGAGCATCGTCGAGTCGTAGGCGAAGAGGTAGGAGTGTCCGGTCACCCCGCTCTCGGTGGTCACATCGAGCAGAACGAGCGGAGCGGCCGACACCGACCCCGAGGCGGTGTGCAGGGGCCGTGTCATGGGGACGACGACCGGACGCGCGCGCACCTCCGAGATCGCCGGAAGTGTCGTCATGCCGCCGTCGCCTCCCGGTGGTCGACGTCGCTTCGACGCCTACGGTTCGAATACTTCCCGTACTTCCCGGAAACCACCGCGGACACCGGGCTCGTCCCGGCAAAGAGATCGCCTCGTGGTCGTGGGTGAGAGGCACCGTGATCCGCGCGGACCCCGCCGCGATCGAGAAGGTCGGGGCCCCTCCGATCACAGGTTCCACAGTCCTTTGCCCAGCGTGGTGAGCCCGCCGGTCAGCGCGAGCAGCAGCACCACCAGTCGAGCCGGTCTTTCCGGCACCCGCTGGGCGAGGGCGTTGCCGATCACCGATCCTGCCGCGATCGCGGCCGCGACCAGCAGCCAGAGCGGCGTGGTGAGCTGGGGCAGCCCCTTGGCCGTGACGGAGAGCGCGTTCACCACGACCCCGTAGAACTGCGCGTTCGGCACGAACTCCCGCACCGTCCAGCCCGCGTTCACCGCGTACAGGGAAACCGCCGGGCCGCCCACCCCGGCCGAGGAGTTCATGAACCCGCTCGCGGCACCGGCGGCCACCGCACCTGTGACACCGCGCAGGGCGGGTACCCGGGCACCCCGCATCACCAGCGCCGCGGCCACGCTCACCAGCACCCCCGTACCGGCCAGCAGCACCGGCTCGGGCAGGCGGGCGGCCACCCAGGCGCCGACCGGCACCGTGCAGGCGGCCGCGGCGACCAGCGGGACCATCGCGGCCGGGCGGACCCGGCGCCAGGTGCCGGCGAGCCCGACCGCACTGACGACACCGGCCGCGCAGTTGGCGAGCACCACGCCCTCGGCCGGGCCGAGCAGCAGCACCAGGGCGGGCACCGCCACGAGCGCGAACCCGATCCCCGCCAGCCGCTGCACCGACGCGCCCACCACCACGATGACGCCCAGCGCGACGACAACGACCCAGCCACTCGCCACGAACGACTCCTCACTGCTCTTCACCAGTGATCCTCCACCCGGACTCGGCCTGCCTGGTCCCGGCGATGCCGGATCGATCTCTAGATATTCCTTGACACGAATATTCTTTGTGGAGAATACTTATGCCCATGGACGCACTCCTCACCGCACTGGCCGACCCGGCCCGCTGGCGGCTCGTGAGCCTGCTGGCCGAGCGGCCCCGATCGGTCGGTGTCCTCGCCCGGCTCGCCGGGGCGCGCCAGCCGCAGACGACCAAGCACCTGCAGACCCTTGAGCGCGCCGGCGTCGTCATCTCCCAGCGCGCCGGCCAGCATCGCGTCTACGCGCTCCGGCCCGCCCCCCTGCGGGACCTGGCGGCCGCGCTCGGTCGGCTCGCCGACACCGCGGACCAGGCCGGCGGCCCGCGTGAGACCTACGACCGCTACGGGCTCAGCCTCCACGCGGAGCGGCTCGCCGCGAAGGAGCCGGGGTGGGCCGACGACCGCTCGTTCAGGTTCCTCCGGTCGCTGGCGGCGCGCCCCGAGCCGGTCTGGCGCCACCTGACCGAGACCTCCCTGCTGGCCCGGTGGTGGACGCCCGACGACCTGCGCGTCTCCGAGCTCGTATTCGAGGCGCGGCCGGGCGGGCGGATCGTCCATGAGTACCGCGACGCCGAGGACACCGACGGCTCCGGCCCGGTCGCCGGGCGGGCGGAGGGAGTCGTCGACGACGTACGCCCCGGTGAGCGCCTCGCCTACCGGCTCTCCCCGCTGCTTCCCGGCGGCGGCCCGGCCTTCACCGCCCACCTCGACCTCGGCCTGCGACCCACCGGCACCGGCACCGATCTCGAGGTCCACTTCCGGATCGCCGACAGCACCGTCGACTCCGCGGACTTCGTCGCGGGCATCGAGATCGGCTTCGGCCAGAGCCTCGACAAGCTCGCGGCGATCCTCGCCGCGGATTCCGGCGACACCGGCGACACCGGCGACACCGACAACACCGGGCACGACACCGACGCAAGGAGCACGAAATGACCGACTCGACCGGCCGCAGGGTGACCGCGAACCTGAACCTCACCCTCGACGGGCGTTACAACGGCCCCGGTGGACCTGGCGACTTCGGGGCATTCGCCCCGTATGTGACCACCGAGGTGGCGCGAGACCACATGACCCGCATCTGGGAGAGCGCGACGACGGCGCTGCTCGGCCGGCTCAACGCCGAGGGATTCATGGGCTACTGGCCGTCGGTCGCCGAGGACGAGAACGCCGACCCGCGTGATCGCGGATACGCCAAGTGGCTGGTCGACACGGAAAAGGTGGTCTTCTCGACCACCTTGACCGAAGCGCCGTGGGAACGCACCCGCGTGGTGAACGCCCCCGCCTCGGACGTCGTCACCGACCTCAAGACCACCGGTGAGGGCGACATCCTCGTCAACAGCAGCGCGAGCGTCATCAAGGCGCTTCTTTCTGCGGACCTGCTCGACCGGCTGTACCTCATGATCTTCCCCGAGATCGCCGGGGGTGGGCGGCGGCTGTTCGACGACGGCCTGCGGGCTTCGAAGTGGACGCTCGCACACCAGGAGACCGGCGAGCTGGGCGAGATCGCCATGGTCTACGACCGAGTCCGCTGAGCCGGCCGATCGGCGCACCCGGCCGGCGAGGTGACCCCGGCGGAGGAAGGCCGGGCCACCGGTCGGTGCGGGTCGTGCCGTCACCCGGGCGTGCTCGCGGGGGAGGGCTGCCGGTCCCGGGCGGGGACCGGCAGCCGGACGGACGGGTCAGCCCGTCGCGGAGGTGGAGTAGACCGGCGGAATCAGGCCCGCGGCGACGTCGGCCTTGAAGACCTTGTCCAGACCGGCGCAGAACTCCGTCGCCGACAGGTCACCGTTCACCACCTTGTCGATGTTCTCCAGGATGAACTGTTCGGCCTTACCGCCGAAGGAGGTCCAGGTGGTGTACCCGACGGCGCCCTTCTCCGAGGCGTCGTTGATCCTCTGGTAGTGGTCGACGATCCGCTGGTCCACGCCCGGGGGCACGTCGGCCTGGGTGAAGGTGATCGGCAGTGGCACCCGCAGGCCCAGTGAGGTGGCCTCCCACATGGTCGTGACGTCCGAGAGCATCCAGCTCAGGTATGCGGCGGCGGCCGGGAGGTTCTTGGAGGCCGCGTTGATCGACATGGTGCCGCCGACCGACAGCGGGTAGATCTCGGAGGGCACGCCGGGCGCGAGCGGGGGCAGCGGCGCCTCGGCCCACTCCGAGCCCGCCTCCTTGAAATACTTGTCCAGGGCGGCGAACTCCCAGCTCCCGGAGATGTACATGCCGGCCTTGCCCTCGGCGAACATGGCGTACTTCTGCGGGTCCTGGAGGGAGAAGTACTGCTTGGCGCCGCCGGCGAAGTAGCCCTTGCCGAAGTAGTCGGCCAGGAGCTGGATCGAGTCGACGAACGACTGGTCGGTGAGGGGCAGTTTGCCGGTGAGCGCCTGGTTGATCTTGGCCGGTCCGGCCACGCCGTTCATGAACGAGCTGACCAGCCAGTCGGTGGCGCCCTGGTAGGTGGCGTTGGCGTTGACGAACGGCACGATGCCCTTGGCCTGCATCTCGCCCGCGAGCTTCTCCAGGGAGGCGCGGTCGGTCGGCGGGGTCCAGCCGTTCTGGGTGAACAGGGTCTTGTTGTAGAAGACGACGAGGGTCTCGTAGTAGAGCGGGACGGCCAGGAACTTCCCGTCGATGACGCCCATGTCATAGGCCCACGGCAGGATGCGTTCCTTCCAGCCCTCCTTCTCGGCCAGCGGGCCGAGGTCGGTGAGGTAGCCCGCCTCGGCGTAGGGAATGGCGGTGGAGGAGCCGGGGGTCTCGATGAAGTCGGGGCCGCGCCCGGCCGCGAGGGCGGTCTTGACCTTCTGGCCGAGGGTGCCGCCGGTGCTGGGGATCGCGTCGACCGTGACCTTCGGATACATCTTCTTGTACGGCGCGATATACCACTTCTCGAAGTCCTTGACCGACTTCTCGTCGTTGGAGTCGAGGTCGTACCACATCGTGACCTCGCCGCCGATCTCCGCGGCGGCGGTGGACACGACTGTGTTGTTCTTGACCGCGGGGGGCTCTGCGGCGCAACCGCCGAGCAGGGTGAGCGCGGCCACCACCGCGAGTGTGCGGCGACGTGTGACCATGTCTGGCTCCTTTTTGCCGGTCAGAAGTGGGGGACCGCGACGGGCACGCCGCCGCGTTGGGCCGAGGCGTGGGCGGCGATGCCGACCGCCGTCCAGTTCGCGGCCCGGGTATGGTCGATCACGGGCGGGCGGCCCTCGACGACGGCGGACACGAATTCGTGCACGAGATGCGGATGCGAACCGTCGTGGCCGCCGCTCGTGTAGGCGCGGATCTCCTCGGGCAGCAGGTCGGGCCGGTCCGGCGGGATCACCGGTTCGGTCGTGACCTGACGGCCCCTGGCCTTCGTCGGAGGCTGGAGGGTGTGCAGGACCATGTCGCGGTCCCATTCGAAACCGAGCCGGTCACCGTAGACGGAGAAGGTCTCGGCGTAGGGGCGGGCGACCTGGTAGAGCGAGCGGGTCAGCTCGACGACGGTGTTCCTGCCCGCCACCCGTACCAGCGCCGACTCGACGGCGAACTCGTTGTCGTAGTCGCCCCGGTTCTCCGGTTCGAGCAGGCCGCCCCCGAGGGCGGTGACCTCCACGGCGGGGGCGTCGAGCAGGTGCAGGATCGGCGCGATCGCGTGGGTGGCGTAGTACATGGGCGGCAGGCCGCGCCAGTAGCCGGGCCAGCCGGTCATGTCCTGGGTGTGCACCCCGCGGGCGTGGTTGATCTCCCCGAAGGCGAGGCCCGCGGCATACAGGCAGGCCCGCGTGTAGACCGCGGTCTCCATCATCATGTACGTCGTCCCGGCCAGCTCCCGGGCGTCGAGCACCCGCTCGACGTCGGCGAGCGACAGGGCCATCGGCACCGTGCCGGCCACGTGCTTGCCCGCCTCCAGGGCGGCCACGATGTGGTCGGCCCGGTCGGTCAGCCCGGTGACGATGTGCACCGCGTCGACCGTGGGGTCGGCCAGCACGTCGTCGAGGGACGAGCCCTCGATCGGATCGGCCACCACCACGGACGACACCAGGGGATGGTCGCGGTAGATCGGGACGAACTGTCGTCCGAACCCCAGTCCCGCCACCGCGACCTTGATCATCGCCCTGACTCCGGGAACAGCGCGGCCAGCGCCTCGGCGAGACGGAGGTTGGACTCGCGGGTGCGCCCCGCGTTGTGCGGGGTGTGCACGACGTTGTGCCGTCCGAGGAGCGGGTCCTCCAGCGGCACCGGTTCGACGTCGAACACGTCGGCGGCCAGGCTGAGCTCGTCGTCGAGCACTCGCCGGCGCAGTTCCGGCATGTCGACGACGGTCGCCCGGGTCACCAGCACGACCAGGCAGCCCCTGGGCAGGGCGCGGATGTGCTCGGCGGTGATCAGCCCTTTGGTGCTCGGCAGCAGCGGCACCATCGGGGCGAAGATCTCCGCGTCGGCGAGCAGGTTCTCCAGGTGGTGGACCCGGCGCGCGCCCGACCGGTGGAAGGACGGCTCGGCGGCGAACGGGTCCCAGGCGGCGACGTCCGCGCCCAGCATGTGGGTGAAGGAGGCGTAGCGGCTGGCGATGTTGCCGGCGCCGACGATCCGCACCCGGGTGCCCTCCACGGTGCCCGCGGTGAAGTTGGGGTCGTCGGCGTACTGGCCGTAGGAGTAGTTCCACGGGTCGAGGCTCTGGATGATCTCGTGGTGCGTCTGCGGGATGCGCCGCAGCGCGCCGATCGTGAGGCCGAGGGCGAACTCGGAGACCGACTGGCCCCAGTAGCCCTCCGACGGCAGTCTGAGCTGCCGGATCCCCCGGGACTCCAGCAGCTCGTCCGTCTCTGCGGGGGACCGGTAGCCGGAGCTGACGTACATCTCGGCCAGTGCCGGGAGGTGGTCGAGGTCCTCGTTCGTGGGCAGCGCGCCCAGGGAGATCAGCCGCTCGGTGTCGCCGGGGAGGTCCTCCAGGGTGGCCTGGCGGGTCAGGGTGGCTCCGGGCAGCAGGTCGAGCAGGTGGTCGGCCGTGAAGGGCCAGTGCCACTCGAATTCCGGGGTGGCGACGATCGTCGTCTTCATCGTGGTCCTCATGTGGTGAACGACGTCCAGATCTCGTTGATGGTCTCGGGGCCGACGGGTTCGGCGAACACCGCGACCCGGTGCCGGAAGGCCCGGCTCTCGCCCTCGCCGAGCGTCCACGGCCCGGCGACGCAGGCGCTGGGCGCGACGCCGAATTCGTTGTCGACCCGCCAGGGCACGGGGTGTTCGAGGTTGTCGGGGTGGTCCATCACCGCGACCTGCGCCTCGCCGGTGTGGCCGGGCACCTCCATGCGCACCGCCACCCAGCGGGCCCGCTGCCCTTCCGTGGCCGCGTCTTCCAGGCCCTCGCTGTTGACCGCGTGACCGCCGGTCTCCTTCCGGTACGGCATGCGCAGGAACAGCCCGCCATAGGGGTACTGGCCGAACGTCAGCGGCACCTCCGCCTGGAAGGTGAGCACGACGTCGAGATCGTAGCGGTCGCCGTGGTCGGTGAGCAGCCAGTCCTGGGTCTCCCGCATGAGCAGGGTGGCGTCGGGGTGGCGGTAGTCGGTGCCGACCGACCACCACGCCCTGTTGTCCCGTGCCCGGGGGGTGCCCTGGAGGCGGGGGTGGAAGGTGCCGTCGGTGGCGGCGCCTGCGGGTCGCAGGCCCTCCAGCCAGAAGCCGATGCCGTTGACGTCGTTGAGGCCGACGTAGAGGCCGTGCTGCCACGGGTGGTGGCCGGGCGCGTCCTCGGTGATCGCTGCGGTGCCGCCGGGCACCACGATCGGGTGGATGAAGGGGCGCCTGCCGGGCGTGGCGTTCTGCACCACGATCGGGGTCCGGGAGCCCGCGTGGAAGACGCCGGCCCAACCGGCGTCCGCGAGGACGGTGAGTTCAGTTGTCATTGCCGTACACCGGGATGTCGAGTTCGACGCCTTCCAGGGCCGACTGGTGGGCGCGGATTCCGGCGCTGGTCCAGTTGGCGGAGGCGTACACGTCGGGGAAGGGGCGGCGGTTCTCGATGACGGCCATCAGGAACTCGTGCGCCAGGTGGGGGTGGGAGCCGCCGTGGCCGCCGCCCTGGGTGAAGGACAGGTGCTGGTTGCCGTCGGCGTCGTAGACGCCCTTGGTGGTGAAGTGGCGGATCTCCTCGGGGAGCAGGCGGGCGAAGTCGGGGACCTCGTTTCGCTCGCCGTCCTCACCGGTGAAGATCACGGGGTGTTCCCGTTCGAGCTGCTGCCACTCGTAGCTCTTCAGCGAGCCGTACACGTCGAAGCTCTCCACGTATTCGCGGGCGACGTCGTACAGGGACCTCGTGACCTCCATCGCCAGGTCGGAGTCGCGCAGCGAGAACACCGCGCTCTCCACGGCGAAGTGCAGGCCGGACTCGGGATCGCGACCGCCGACCAGTCCCGATCCCACGCAGCGCACCGAGGCGGCCCGCGCCCCGGCCAGCGCCAGCAGCGGCGCCACCGCGTGGGTGGCGTAGTGCATCGGCGCCATGCTCCGCCAGTAGTCCGGCCAGCCCGCCATCTCCTGCATGTGGGCGCCACGCAGGAACTGGATGCGGCCCAGCGCGCCGCTGTCCAGCAGTTCCTTCGCGTAGAGGAACTCCCGCGTGTAGACCGCGGTCTCCATCATCATGTACGCCTTGCCCGACGCCTCCTGGGCGGCGACCACCCGGGCGCAGTCCTCCAGCGAGACCGCCATCGGCACCGTGCACGCCACGTGTTTGCCCGCGTTCAGCGCGGCCACCGACTGGTCGGCGTGGGCGCCGATCGGGGTGTTGATGTGCACCGCGTCGATGTCCGGGTCCTCCAGCATGGCGTCATAGTCGGTGTAGCGGCCCTCGATGCCGAACCGGTCGGCGATCTGGTCGAGGGGCTCCTCCGACCGCTGGCACACGGCGACCAGCTCGGCGTTCGGATGCGCCTGGTAGATCGGAATGAACTCGGCTCCGAAACCGAGGCCCACGATGGCGACCCGTACCTTGTCTGTCATGGCGTCAAAGGTATGAACGACGCTGAACTGGGACCATGCATTTTCTCGCAGCTTTCCTTTGATTTAGTACATTGGGAAAATGCCGGAAACCAGGCACGTCGCTCTGCTCGTCGAGACCTCCAACGCGTACGCCAGAGGCCTGCTGGTGGGCATCAAGAAGTACCTCGTCACCCATCCCGGATGGTCGATCTACCTGGGCGAGCACAGCCGCCAGGAGAGTGACCTGTCGTGGCTCGACGGCTGGCAGGGCGACGGGGTGATCGCCCGGATCGAGAACGCCGAGACCGCCCGCCAGGTGCGCCGCCTCGGGGTGCCCACAGTCGACCTGAGCGCCGCCTATCTGGCGCCCGAGTTGTCCTGCGTGGAGACCGACGACGACGTGATCGCCCGGCTCGCCGTCGAGCACTTCGCCGTGCGGGGGCTCAGGAACGTCGCCTACTGCGGCGACGCCCGGTTCGGCTGGTCGGTGAAACGCGGCACCGGGTTCGTCGCGCACGCCGCCCGGCACGACCTGGCCGTGGACGAGTTCCGGATGGAACACACCCGCCACCTGGCCGCCGAACGTGAGGCGATGGCCGACTGGCTGCTCGGGCTGCCCAAGCCGGTGGGCGTGCTGGCCTGCTACGACATCGCCGGGCAGGAGATCCTGGAGGCCTGCAAGATCGCCAATCTGGCGGTGCCGGACACCGTCGCCGTGCTGGGCGTCGACAACGACGAGCTGATCTGCAACCTGACCACGCCGCCGCTGTCGAGCATCCAGCCCGACACCACCCACACCGGTTTCCTGGCCGCCTCGCTGCTCGACCAGATGATGTCCGGCCAGGCTCTCGCGCCGAAGCTGCACCTGATCGAGCCGCTCCGGGTGGTCACCCGGCAGTCGAGCGACATCCTGGCCGTGGACGACCCGATCGTGGCCTGCGCGCTCCAGCTCATCCGGGACCGCGTCGACGACGGCCTGCCGGTGGAGGCCGTGCAGCGCCACGTGGGGCTCTCGCGGCGCTCGCTCGACTACCGGTTCACGCAGGTGCTGGGCCGTACCGTTCACGAGGAGATCACCCGGGTCCGCATGGAGCGCCTCGCCGACCTGCTGATCCAGACCGACTGGTCGTTGCCGCAACTCGCCGGGCGGATGAACTTCAGCCACTCCGAGTACATGGGAGTGGCCTTCAAGAAGTTCACCGGCAAGTCGCCGGGCGAGTACCGCCGGGCGCATCGCTCGCGTTAACCCTTCACTCCACCGCTGGCCAGGCCCGCGATGAACTTGCGCTGCATGAACAGGAACAGCAGCACCGCGGGCAGCGTCATGATGACCGCCGCCGCGTTGACCAGCCCGAATAGCTGGGTGTGCCCCTGGCTGTACTGGAGCAGCGCGGTGGCCATCGGCAACTTCTCCGGCGTGGTCACGAAGATGACCGCGAAGAGCAGTTCCGAGTACGCCCCCAGGCCCGCCACCAGCCCCACGGTCAGCAGTCCCGGTCTGGCCAGGGGCAGGATGACGCGCCAGGCGATCTGCCACTCGTTGGCGCCGTCGATCCTGGCCGCCTCGTCGAGTTCTCTGGGGATGCCGACCAGGAACGTGCGCAACAGCAGCACCGAGAACGGCGTGTTCAGCGCCACGTAGATGATGATCAGGCCGAACAGGCTGTCGATCAGGGACAGGTTCGACCACAGGAAGAACAGCGGCACGATGAACATCTGCACCGGCAGCGAGATCACCACGAACAGGTAGTTCTCCATGCCCCGCTTGAACGGCAGGTCGAGCCGTGCCATCGAGTAGGCCGCCGCGCCCGCGAACACGCAGGTGCCGATCACGGTGCCGCCCACCAGGATGACGCTGTTCCACATGCCCCGGCCGATGCTGCCCCGCGTCCAGGCCTCGGTGTAGTTGTCGAACTCCAGGCCCGAGGGCAGGCCCAGCGGGTTCTGGCCGAGTTCCAGGTCCGACTTGAACGAGTTGAACACCAGGATCAGCAGGGGCAGCCCGGCGAACAGCGTCAGCAGGATCAGCACGAAGTAGGAGATGGGGGTCCGCCGGACCCCGCCCGACGTCCTGGAGGTCACCGCGAGTCCTCGTTTCTGCGGATGAAGTGGAAGATCACCAGGAGGACGCCGCCGAGCAGCGAGATCGCCAGCGCCATGAACGAGGCGTAGCCGGGCTCGAGCGCGGTGAACGCGGTCCGGTTGACCAGCAGCGACACCAGGTCACTGGATCCGGCCGGGCCGCCGCCGGTGAGGGCGAAGGAGTAGTCGAAGGCGAGCAGCGAACCGAGCGAGATGATCATGATGGCGAACATCAGGGTCGCCCGGATGCCGGGCAGCGTGATGTGCCAGAACTCGCGGAGCGGACCGGCCCCGTCGATCCGGGCCGCCTCGAACAACGACGGGTCGACACCCTGCATGGCGGCCAGGAACAGCACCACCAGGAAGCCCCAGAAGTGCCAGTTGTCGACGAACGCGACGCTGTAGAGCGACAGGTTCGAGTCGCCGAAGAAGTAGACGTCGTTGAGCCAGGTGATGCCCATCCTGTCGAGCTGCGCGGCGATCCCGGTGGCCGGGTCGAGCAGGCTCTTCCAGATCTGCGCGTTGACGACGCTGGCGATCACGTACGGGATGAAGAAGACCACCCGGAACAGGGAGGCGCCGCGGCGGACGCGCGACAACATGAACGCCCCGACCAGGCCCATGGCCATCGGCACGGTCAGGAACAGCACCAGCCAGATGAAGTTGTGGCCGAGGGCGTTCCAGAAGGCCGGGTCCTCGATCAGCCGTCTGGCGTTCTCCAGGCCGGTGAAGTTGGGGGCGGAGAAGCCGTTCCAGTCGGTCCAGGCGTAGTAGAGGCCGCTCACCGCCGGACCGGCGATGACCAGCAGGTTGATCGCCAGCGCCGGGAGGACGAAGGCGACGGCGATCAGCCGCCGCCTGCGCAGCCGGCGGCGGCCCTCGTCCGGGAGGATCGTCGTGGTCACCCTCGACCACCCGCGCCGGTCTCGAACGCCGGCGGCGCCGGCTTGGCCGCGACGTCGGCCTTGGACTCCTCGTCGACGCCCGCGCCGAACGCCTCGGGGCGGGCGGCCGGTCCCACGGCGCCCCTGGGCGCCGTGGCCGGCCGTGCTTTCCGGGGGGACCGATGGATCATCGCCGGCTCCCTTTTCCTTGCGGCATTTCTGCCATGTTGCGCTATATGCACCTTTGCTCCCGTTTAGTACGGGAAAGACACGCAAATGGTTACGGTGCCGTATCAACAGCGTGTCCTTTGCTGGAGCAACGTACGAAGCCCGCGCCCGCAGGGCCATGCAATATCCCGCTGGCATCCTTCGATTTCTTACACGCGCGTTTCGTCGGAGGACCAGATGGCTCGCCCATGTGGACGGGGGTGCTCGGCCCGCTCACCCTCACGGCCGACGGGACCGGTCCGGAGGCCTTGGCACGCCGGGTGAAGGCCCGGGGGGGGATTACACCCCGTGACCGCAGTGGATCAGTGTTCCGGTCGGTGGGACGCGGTCATGGGCGGTCATCCCCGCGAAAGGGCTTGAGCTCTCCAAGGGGACGCTCGGCGTCGAAGCGCGTCCGCTCGTGGGAGGGGAAGCGCATCTGGTCAGGATCAAGAAGGCCGACCAGCTCGATCAGTTGATGCTGGAGCCTGATCAGCGGTTCGGTCGCACCGTCGAGATCGTGTGCGGTCGTGTCGACCTGGTCGAGAAGGGGCTGCATCCACTGCTGGAACTCCCCGCCCTCCAGGACCTTGCGGGTGAACTCGGCATAGCCACGGCACCAGCGTTGTCCGGGTTCGCTGTCATCGGCGATCATCAGTTCGCCGATGGCTCGCTGGTCGGCTCGAAAAAGCATGAAGCCTGTTCCGCCGACACGAACCGAGCTGAGCGTGCGGCTGATGTTCGCCAAGCAGAGCATCACCTTGTGGTTGCTACCGCTTTTGCCCAGATCCAGGAACTGGATGTCGCGCCGGAAGATCTCAGCCCATCCAAGATATTCGGCGAAGAGAAATGCCGTACTGAAGCGGACGTACGTCGCCTCCCGTTCGCTTCCCTCAAGCAAGAACGCCTGTATGAAGCCACGTCTCGTGCCCTCGCGGGTGACCTGATGGCCGTAGAGAATGTTGTAGATCCGGCTCTGAAGATCAAAGGCCGCCCACAGCAGGGAGTCGCGGTATCGGCCCATGTAGTCCTGTTGTTCGACGTTCTTCAGCCGGGCCTGCCACCAGTAGCCGATGCCTGCCGTGGTGATCGCCCCCAACACGGCTATAACCGCAGATATCACCGCAACCATGCGCCATCAGCCTCCGTACCGCCGGAACCGGGACGTCCTTCGGACAGTCGACGCCACGTTCGCAGCATTCCTTCGATGTGGCGAGTTCGGCCACATCGGAGAAATGCTCACCTTGGACGCCATCACCACGATCATTTCTATCGAGGGGGTTCTCGCCGGGGCGGCCAATCCCAACATGACGCGGGTCTACGCCACGGCGTTGCGTGCTCTGATCGAGAAGTTCGGTTCCCGCACCCCGTGACTGTGTTCGAGGGGGAACCTCACCGGTCTTGCTGTCGCGCCAGATCGCCGCGGCCATCGCGAGGATGCGCTGGGCGACGCGGACGGCGACGCCCTCGAAGGTCCGCCCACCATGTTGTTCCAGGTCAAGCTGGCTTTTTGAGGGTGTCGTCGATCTTCACGTGGAGTGCGGTCACAAGGGTGTCCAGGTCGGTCGTCACAAACTGATCTTCGACACCCTCGTCTTGTTCGGTGGCCGGTTTTGCGATGTCCGGGGGGACGCGGCAGGTCGGGCCGGGGTGGGCTTCAGGCGCACCACCGAAGCGTCCGCTTCACGGGCGGGCCGCAAGCGGCCAACCCGGCGCAGCCGACCATCAGCCGCGCCGCTACTTCGGAACGTCTCGTCTAAGGAATCAAAGCGGCCAGGCAAAACCAGGCGCGCGCCCACGCCGCTGCCCAGTAAGAGCCGAAGGATGCGAGAGCTGATCGAGTGAGGTCACTCTCCCGGACCGTCGGCGTCGCTGCCCGGCGGCGGCCATTCGTCCCCCCAGGAGATGTCGCGCGCCTCCCGGTAGGTGTCGCCCTGGCGCTTGGAGACGATCTCGTCGGCCAGTCCGTTCTCGCCGGTGCACAGCCGCATCGACACCAGTCCCTTGCGCTTGAGCGGATGACGTAGGACCCGGTTGGCCGCCTGGGACCACGGCCGAGGCGAGGCCGCGACGTAGGAGAACTTCTCGTCCTCGAAGCTCAGCGTGCCGACTTTGATCTGCCGGTGCAGCGCGCTCCGGTTCAGCCGGACCGAGAAGTGGCACCAGTCCCGGCCTCGGGGGATGGGGCACGCGCGATCGTGGGGGCACGGCGCCACCACCGACAGGCCCTGGTCGATCAGCACGTCACGGGCGGCAACGATTCGGGCGTACCCGGCCGGCGTGCCCGGCTCGATCAGCACGACCATGGCCGCCTCCGCCGCCAGAGACCGGACGACGCTTTCCTGCGCGGCGGGAGACAGCTCGTTGAGAACGTAGGACATGGTGACCAGATCGGCGGGCGGTTTGGTCACGGCCGTGCGAACAACGGCCTGCTCCCAAAGGGCGTTCCGCACCGCATCCGACTCGGCCCGCCTGGCCAGCTGTTTTCCGAGGGCTATGGCTTTGGGCGCCTGTTCCAGCACGGTGAGGTTCGTCAGCGACGGCCAGATCTCGGTGGCCGCCCATATCGCGGTCCCGGTGCCGCCGCCGACGTCCACCTGCGTGCGGGGGGCGAATCCCGGCGCCAGGTTCGCGATATGTCGCAGCGCCGTGAAGACGGCCGCGAAGGTCGCCGGCATGCGGTAGCCGGCGTAAGCCGCCACGTCGACGTCGGAGCCGAGTACGGTGTCGGAGGGGTCGAAGCCCTCCCGGTACTGCTGTATCAGGTTCTGCACAGAGCGCGTCATGTCCGCCGGAGAGAAGCCGCCGAGAGCGCCGTCCAGTGCGTCGCTGAGATCTTTGGGCAAGCTGGCCATGCCGGTCATGATTCCCGCTGGGGATCCGTCTGTCGAAACGACATCCTCAACGTCGGGTCGACGATCACCGGGCGGGCGGACTGCTCTGCGGTGTCAGGGGCGGACCGGTCCGTCGCGTGCGCGCCCAGATGACGGCGGTGATCGCAACAAGCAGGACGCAGGGCATGAGGAACACGGCCGACCCGGTCCCCGCCGAGCGATCGGAGCCCGCGAGGGGGTCGGCGTGCGTGACGATCATCAGAAGGTACGCGAGCGCGTTGTTGGCCGCGTGGATGACGATCGACGTCTCCAGACCGCCCGTCCGCCACGTGATCAGGCCGAAGGTGACGCCGAGGGTGAGGTAGTAGACGTTCAGCCACGGGTCGGTGGACAGGTGGATGGCCGCGAACAGGATGCTCGACACGGCCAGGCCGAGGACCAGCGCCGTCCGGGGCCCGCGGCCCCAGCTCGCGGCCACCCGGAACGCCAGTCCGCGGTAGCCGTACTCCTCGCCCGCCGACTGCAGGGGCGCCAGCAGGAGCGTGATGACGAACAGGGCGACCAGGTCGGAGAATCGCCACGACCCTTCCGTGTACGGCGCGAGGAGGAAGAAGGCGGTCATGTAGAGCACCCAGATCGGCACGAGCGTCAGCACCGCACGACCGAACACGGCGGGCCGGAACGCCGACAGCACGGAATGCAGCGACGCCCCCTTCACCCCGTACAGCCGGCGCTGGACGAACATGCTCCACGGGATCATCAGCGCGATCGAGATGAGGTTCGCGGCGTGGAAGATCGGCGTGAACTCCGTGCCGCCCGCGATCGGGTTGACCCTGCCCAGCGACTGGTCGATGGCGGAGCCGAGGGCGGTGAGGACACCGCCGAAGCCGAACAGCCCGACAAGGAGCAGCACGAGCGCCAAAACGCCGCGTCCGACACGGCGCTTCTCACCGGCCAGCACGAGGTGGTAGGGAACATCCGGCGGGATCGGTCGCGTACCGTGGCGGTGCGGTGACGTACCGTGGGGGACGATCGGCGCGGTGCCGGGCGGAAGGGAGCCAGGGCCGGATATGGGGGAGTTCGAGTACATGCCTCCACCATTCTCCGAGACTCGTCGCGGCAGCAGTGCCGCCGTTCATGAGTTCGTATGCGATCTGCCCGGCATGGGCATGACATTTGCCATACGGGCAGGGGGCCGGGCGGTCTGGTGCGAGCCCCGGCGGCGGCACTCCAGCGGCCGCTCAGGAAAGCACGAGCCTCGGCGCGGCCCGGGATGGCGAGCTCAACGGTTCCGTCGCGCGTCCGGTAGCCGTTCCTCGTGGACACGGCCCCGATGGATTCAGACGCCGATGCGGCGTCGCCCAACGTCGCCTAGATCCAGCCGCGCCTGGCGGCGATGCGCGTGGCCTCGTGCCGGTTCGCGGCGCCGAGCTTCGCGATGGCGGCCGCGAGGTAGTTGCGTACGGTCCCGCGGGAGAGCGAGACGCGTTGCGCGATCTCGTCGACGGGCGCGCCGTCGCGCGCGAAGGCGAGAACATCGGTCTCGCGCGGAGTGAGCGGGGAGTCGCCCGCGCCGATCGCCTCGGCCGCGAGCTCGGGGTCGACGTACCGGCCGCCACTCGCGACCTTTCGTACGACGTGTGCGAGGGTGCGAGAGGAGACGGTCTTCGGCAGGAAGCCGCGCACGCCCGCGGCGAGTGCCGACTTCAGATAGCCGGGCCGACCGTGCGAGGTCACGATGACGCATCGGCAGTCCGGCAGCTCGGTCGCGAGCCGCCGGGCCACTTCGATGCCGTCGGGCTCGGGCATCTGCAGGTCGAGCAGGGCCACGTCGGGACGGAGTCCGAGGGCCGTCGCGATCGCCTCGTCGCCCGACGCCGCCTGCCCGACGACCTCGAAGTCGTCATTGAGGTCGAGCAGTCCGGCGATGGCGTCGCGGATGAGATGTTCGTCGTCGGCGACGAGGATGCGGATCATACGCTGCCTTTCTCCGGGAGCGGGATCGTGGCCTTGAGCAGGAACCGGTCTCCGTCGCGGCGCGTTGTGACGTGCCCTCCGAGCGCTCGGATCCTCTCGGACATCGCACGCAGTCCCGTGCCGGAGCCGGGGGACGCCTCCGCGGATCCGCCGGCCGCGTCGGTCTCCACGGAGTCGGCGGGATCGGCGGGGTCGGCCCCGTCGTTCGCGATCGTGAGGAGAACCTCCCCGTCCTCGTTCGCCGTCGCGAGCGTGACCTGCGTCGCCGCCGAGTGGCGCAGCACGTTCGTGACGCCCTCGCGGACGACCCACGCGAGCGCCTCGGCGCACTCCTCGGGCACGGGGTCGCCGGTCACCGTGCAGCGGATGCCGGCGGAGTCGAGCAGCGAACGCGCGCCCGACACCTCTCCGTCCCAGGTCGCGCGGAGCTCGCCGCGCACGACGCGACGGACCTCGCTTCCCGCCGCCTCGGCGAGCCGCCGGACGCCGGTGATCTCGTCGGCGGCCTGTTCGTCGCTGCCGCGGCGAATGAGTTCCGACGCGAGTTCGCTCTTGACCGCGATCGTCGCGAGGGTGCGGCCGAACACGTCGTGGAGGTCGCGCGAGATGCGCAGGCGCTCGTTCGCGAGCGCGAGGGCGGCGCGATCCTCGTGCGCCCTCTGCAGCTCGCGCAGGACCCGCAGCATCCACGCGCTCGACCAGCAGGCCCACAGGATGACGCTGATCACCGCCGCCCCGACAATGAGGAGCGGGATGTCCGCGACGGCCGCGAGCGGGACGGCCAGGACGAGAATCGCCACGTTGAGGTGAAGCGTCCGCCGCGCGTCGAGCGCGGGCACGAAGCTCGCGGCGACCGATCCGATCGCCGCCGCGACCGTCATGCCCATCGCGGGGACCGGAGTCGTGAGGGCCGCGGCGACGAGCGCCACGAGGGCGAGCCCCCAGGCGATGACACCGCCGACCGCGAGCCGCCGGGGTCTGCCGCCGAGGACATCGAAACTCCACCGGCTGACGAGGATGTTCCCGGTGACGAGGACGAGCGTGACGGCCACGAAGAACACGGTGAGAGGCGTCCCGATGAGCCGGTCGGCGCTTGTCACTCCGGCGGGGAGGGTGACGATCGGGGTCGAAACGGCGCCGTATGTGGACCAGCGCACGTAGATCTCGAAGCGACGTGCGCTGACCGCCGACCAATCACCCATGAATCTCACTCTGCCGTCAGTGATCTAGGCGGATCACTTCTATCCGAGGGGGTGAGGGCCGGTCCCGTCCGACGCGTGCGCAGCCACGATACCACCGTGATTGTGATGAGGAAGACGCGGGGAATCGGCATGATCATCGGCCCGGCACCCGCTCGCCGGCCGGGAGGCCCGCCGGTGGCCACCGGCAGGCCCGGGGGCGGTGCTCGACGGGTGGAGAAGCATCTTGACACCGGTGCGAACCTGTACCCGGCTCTCGCGTCGCGATAGCCAAGCGGCAGCCCGGTGTGGTCGTGAGCGTCATGGCGATCACACCGGGTGCCGGATGGAGCCCTTGGAGGTCCTCACAAAAACGATCCCCCGTGTGTCCGCCGGGCAGCCGACCCGGGCCTGCCGCTTTCCCCGGTGCTGATCGCCGCGGTGAGTGGTCAGTCGCGGGCGTGCGCGTCGAGGATGTGCGCGACGGCCTCGGTCACCTGCTCGGCGAATTGCGAGGACTTCTCACAAGCGAGACGTCACTAATTCGAACCCGGTAAGGCCGCCTGGCTCGACCTCCACCAGCGCGGCGGCGATCGTGGTGGCCGCCTTGAAATTCGTGGAGTCGACGACCCGGACGGACCCGCCCGAAAAACGCTCCGGCTGCTGCGCGAGCATCCTGTGCTTGAACGTACGGGGCACGTCGCCCGTGGGGCTGACGATCCGGTCGGAGTCCAGGGGAGGGGGAACCTGCCCCTGGAAGATGTACTTCTCCTTCTCCGGCATGTGCGCCATCTGCTCCGGTGTCCAGTCGAAGTTCTTCGCCAGCACGCTTTTTGGGGTGTGGGCGAAGAAGTCGCTGATCATGAAGGTGGAGTTCTCCGAGAACGCGCCGTCGTCGAAGACGAGCAGGAACTCCACCCCTTCCTCCAGCGCCTGGATGTAGTGCGGCACGCCTTTGGGGAAGAACCACAGATCGCCCTTCTCCACGTCTTCGAGGAAGTTGCGGCCTTCCTGGTCGACGGCGCCGATCCGGCAGCCGCCCTCCAGCACATAGCCCCACTCGGCCTCCTTGTGCCAGTGCAGCTCGCGGTAGGCGCCAGGGTTGAGTTTCATGTCGACACCGGCGAGCGTGGTGGCGATCGGCAGCTCGCGCTGGGTGATCTCACGGGTCCAGCCGCCCTCCTCTATCCGGGTGTGGGCCATGCCGAAGGAAAACTTCATGTTCGGGATGGTGCCGCGGTCGGTTTCCGGCGGAGTGAGCATGTCGGGGTTCTGCAGGTCCAGGTCGATGTTCCGCGGGCCTGTGTCGATGCCACCTTTGCCGTTGCGTTGCGGCTGTGGAATCCTCGACTGCGTGGATTCGGTCATATGAGATCATCCTTTCGGATCATATTGTGATCACTGCTTCGGTGAAATAAGGAGAAGGGAGTGAATCAATTTCCTTCCCCCTGTGGCCGCCACGGCGAGGAGAATCGCGACGCATGTGAGCATCAGTGTCAGGGTGAGCCGGGCAGATGTGCCGGAAAACGCGCAGCCGACGGCCAGGAGAGCGAAGGCGAAAAACCTGACCCGTATCCTGGACAGGGAAATAGGAATAACCATTTCATACGGGGGCCGGTCGGTGTCGGCCCCGGTGTCGTCGCGCATCGCAAAGGCCCTCATTCGCATGTCGGAACAGCAGGAGGATCGGCGGTGAACAGCCGAGGAGGGCGACCACCGCTGCGGCGGGCGGCCTCTGTCGTTGTGCCGCGTCCCTGCACCGGGACCGAGCGCAGGTAGACCGCGTGCGGCATGACCGTGGCGCCGACGACCGGTGAGATCGGTGGCGACTTTCCCGGGATCCACGTATGCGATCGCCACCACGAGGGCCGGCCAGGCATGGGGCACGCGAGGGGCCCACTTCCCTCCCGGGCTCGCGGTGGTGGCCTCGCGGAGATGCGAGGCCACGTTGTCGAGGTGCTCGGTGGGGATGATCCACGGCGATGCGCGCTTCACCCGTCAGCCCGCTCGAACCCGCCGGTTTGCTCCGAACAATCACCGAGCTTCCTTTAATCGTCATGTAGGTGGAATTTTCCTACTTGCGTCGCCAGAATGGGAATACGCGATCAGGAATACCCCGCGAAGAGATCTGCAAAACGGTGCTGCTCCATGAAAAAGGCAGGTAGACGGCATTTTAATAAAAATGCCGATTAGCCCCTTCGAGGTAGTTTTATTTTATTTTTTCCCGCAAATCTGCACGAGCAGCGCCAGGCGGTAACGCCCCGCTCGCCCTGGTCGTCTGGCCATCCAGGTGTGCACGCCGGACAGCAGCAGGTACGCGGCCATCCTCCCGGCGAACGCCCTTCGAAGGTTTTTGACGGCCTCGGCGCCGGTTCCGGGGCCGAGGCCATGATCTACAACGAACGAAGGTTTCCCGAGGGGCAGCGCGCCGCGCCCA
Source organism: Streptosporangium sp. NBC_01469 (assembly GCF_036227305.1). NCBI lineage: Bacteria > Bacillati > Actinomycetota > Actinomycetes > Streptosporangiales > Streptosporangiaceae > Streptosporangium > Streptosporangium sp. NBC_01469. The sequence goes on from NZ_CP109465.1 coordinate 6,671,362, forward strand.
GGGCACGTTTGATCTCCTCGGCGGGGTAGGGCGTTGCCCGATCGACACCGAACAGGTCCCAGTAGAAGTCGTTCATGGCCGCCGCCACGGGCGCGTACCGGCGGATCATCGCTGCGGCAGCCGGTGGAGCACCGACGGGGTCCGCGCCGGCCGCGCACGCGCGGATGTAGTCGTTGCGTTGTGCCGGCCCGCCCTCTTGCGGGACCGCCGCTCCGCAGACGCTGGTGACGAGCCAGTTGACCAGCCGCATCAGCGCGTATCCGATGTCGTGGGTCCGGTTGTGCTCCAGGAACTCGATCTCCTGTGTGGACAGGTCGAACCGAGAGGAGGTCGCCAGTCCGAGGTCGGCGATGTACAGGCGTTCACCATCGGTGAGGATGTTGCCGAAGTGGCCGTCGAAGTGCATCAACTCCTGGCCGTTCATGAAGGCCACGTCGGTGAGCAGGCACGACTCGACCATGGCGCTCGCCGCTGTCGCAGCGTCCTGGCCGGCGGTGAGCCGAGCGGCGAGCCAGTCGTCGAGGTTGTAGGGGATGAACTCCTGAAACAGCACGATGCCGGCCGAGGCGCGGGCAAGGGCGTGGAGACGATCACGTACCGCTGGTGATCCATCCCAGTACCGCACGACCGCCTCGACGTCGGCGTGCTCATCGCCGGGTGGCGGCGCTCCCGGCAGCACCCGCCAGTGGTACAGCAGCGGAAAGGCCGCACTGCGCCCGGCCAGAACCCAGTTCGTCGTCATGACGTTGGCCGCGAGTTCACGCCATGCACCGAAGCCCGGCCCGCCGACCTCGACAAGTCCGTACTGGCAGAACGCAGGAACCCCGAACAGGTTCGCCGTGGACATCACGTTGCCCGCGCGGCGCTCCAGGTCGGTCAGGGGGATTCGCTTGGCGAAGACCGGCACGCCGTCGACGGCCAACAGTACCGAGGTGCCACCGATCCCCGAGCCCAGGATCTGCGCCTGCTCCAGCGACTCGGCGAGTTGCCGGTCGCTGCGCAACGCCAGCGCGCTCGCCACATCGCTGTATCTGCTGACACGCCCAGTTTGGGACATGTCCAATGCGTTCGGCAGCTTCAACACCCGACATCCTTCATGATCGAATTGTCTGGTGAGACGCTACACCTACACTCGCGCGCTGACCGATCGGCCCGTCACGGATCAGAGCGCGCCTATCACCGCGATGTCCGTGTCTCCGCCTGCCCGGAGCCCATGTGCCGAATGTCCTGTATCTCCAGATTGAGCCTGTCTATATTCGGCGGTCATCGAAGCGTTTCGCCGTTAGTGCCGGGGTATGACGCCTCTTGCGAAGGCTGAGCACCGCGTGAGGGGAAGGGATCACGACTGGCCCGTTGCCTGGGCCGCGGGTATCCGTTCGCGCCGGTAGGCGTGCGAGTTCGTACAGATCGAAAATGCGGCGTCGACGATAGCGACCGCCGCGTCGCGACCCTTCGAGGTGCGACGGTGACGAACAGGGTCACATGCCGACCGCTCGTTCTCAGAGGTGTGTGCGGGGCCCGGGACGCGGACCGTACGACAGCCGATCCGGCCCATCAGGCAACCGGGAACGGGCGGTTGACCGCCTGAAGATCATTCAACGGGGGGAGCGAGACCATGAACCACAACCTGGCAACGTCCGCGACCCAGCACAGGCCGAACGGCGCCGAGTGGATCGGCGGGGAGCCGTCGGTGCTCGTGTTCGACGTCAACGAGACGCTGACGAACTCCCCGTCCAACCCGCACGGCGAGAGCCCGCTGGAGCACGCCGGCCTCGCGCACTTCTTCGAGCGGCGGTTCACCATCGAGACCGTCCGCGCCTACAAACCCGCCCAGCAGGTCTACCACCTGGTCGCCCAGGAACTGGACGTGCCGCCGTCCACCTGCTTCATGGTCGCCGCCCACGTCTGGGACACGGTGGGAGCCCAAAGCGCCGGCTACACCGCGGGTCTGGTCACCCGGCCGGGCAACGCGCCGCTGCCGGTGGCCTCCCTGCCGCAGCCCAACCTCGTCGCGCCCGACCTGCCGGCCCTGGCCGGGCAACTGATCCAGCGGTGGCGCTCATAAGCCGCACGACGGCACCGATGCGGCCACCGGTGAAGATCACACGGATCCGCGCCCGATCCGCGGCCGATCACCAGGGTGCGTCGTCCGGCGCCGGTGAGCGCGCCGATGCCCCCCGCGGCGGCTCGCGCCGGAGTCCAGTACCCCGGCCGGGGAACCACCTTCACCCCGCACCTGCCCGCAGATCGGGATCGAGCCGCGCGGGCTCCCCCGGATGGGGGAGCGGCGGCTCCGCCGGGGCGGGAGGTCGCGGGCCCGGGAGGTCGCGAGTGTGGGCTCATGCAGATTCGTGTGGTGCTTCTGTCCCTGGTCGTGCCGGTTCTCGCCGCGTGCGGGGCCGCGGGAACGCCCTCCGCGTCCGGCAGTCCGGGGCCGCCGTCGGAGTCGGCGGTCTACCGGGAGCTCATCGCCTGCCTGCGCCGGAACGGCGTGCCGAACTTCCCCGATCCGGTCGTGAACGACGACGGGAGCATCGAGGTCAGCTCCGCGGTGCCGATCCCCGAGAGCGCGGAGAAGGCGTGTGAAGCCGTCGCGGCCAGGCTCCCTGGGACCGAGGCTCCCGAGTACACGGCCGCCGACCTGGAGAAACTCCGGAGACTCGCGCGGTGTTTCCGGGACGAGGGCATCCCCGACTGGCCCGACCCGAACGCCCGGGGCGAGTTCCCGTTGCCCAGACGGCTCCTGGACCTGGGTAAACCCGGCTGGCGGGACCAGCTCCCCAAATGCCGGCAGTACTTCGTGGGCAGGGGCATCGCGATCGTCGAAGGGCCGGACTCGTGAGAAGGCGGACAGTCGTCTTCCTGACCGGGGTCGTCCTGGTGGCCGGGGCGGGGGGCGCGTGGGCGGTCCTGCGGGACGAGCCCGTACCCGTCTCCACGGAAGGACCCGCCACGGCCACCGCAGCGGTGATCCGCACCGACATCGCCCACCGACGACAGGTCAACGGCACCCTGACCTACGCGGGCCGCTACCAGGTCCTCGGCACCGGCGCGACGATCACTCGGCTGCCCGCCATCGGCTCCACCGTCACCCGGGGCCGCACCCTGTACGAGGCCGCCGGACGCCGCGTCCCCCTCCTGTACGGAGACCGCCCCGCCTGGCGGACCCTCGCCCTCGGCGTCTCCGACGGCCCGGACGTCCACCAGCTCGAACGCAACCTGCGGGTCCTCGGCTACCGGGGCGTCACCGTGGACCGCCACTTCTCCCTCGCGACCTACCACGCGGTCCGCCGATGGCAGCACGACACCCGCCTGCCCGTGACCGGGTCCGTCCCGCTGGGCCAGGCCGTCTTCCTGCCGGTCGCGCTCCGGGTCACCGGCCACGACGCGACCGTCGGCGGCGCCACCGGCGGGCCGGTGCTGCACGGCACCAGCGCCACCCCGATCGTTGAGGTGCGACTCGACCCGGCCCAGGTCGTCAACGCGAAGAAGGGCGCCAGGGTGGTCGTCACGTTGCCCGACGGCGGCCGGAAGAACGGCCGGATCGCGGAAGTGAGCCCGGTCGCGACTACCGCCCAAGGCGAGGAACGCCCGTCGGTGACGGTCGCCATCCGCCTCCCCGGACGTCCGGGTAAGGCTCTCGACCGGGCGTTGGTGCAGGTCACGCTCACCAGCGAGGAACGGAAGGGCGTGCTGGCCGTCCCCATCGTCGCCCTGCTGGCCCGGCCGGGCGGCACGTTCGCCGTGACCGCGAACGGACGTCTGGCCCCGGTCGAGGTCGGCCTGTTCGACGAGCTGGCGGGCCTGGTCGAGGTCACCGGCGTGGCCGAGGGCGACCGGGTCGAGGTGCCTGCCGGATGAGCGCCGTCCTGGAACTGCGCGACGTGTGGAAGGTCTATCCGGGAGAACCCCCGGTCGAGTCGGTGCGGGGCATCGGGCTGACCATCGAGAAGGGGGCGATGGTGGCGATCCTCGGCCCCTCCGGGTCGGGGAAAACCACATTGCTGCACCTCATGGCCGCGCTCGACCGGCCCACGTCCGGTTCGATACGGCTGGCCGGACATTCCGTACCCGAACTGACGGAACGGCGACTGGCCGGACTCCGGGCCCATCACATCGGCGTGGTCTTCCAGCGGTTCTTCCTGCTGGACAGCCTGACCGCGCTGGAGAACGTCGCCACCGGCCTGCTCTACCGGGGCGTCCCGGCGGGAGAGCGGCGGCGGCGGGCGGCCCTCGCGCTCGACCGGGTCGGCCTCGGCCACCGGGCCGGGCATCGCGGCGGGCGGCTGTCGGGCGGGGAACGCCAACGGGTCGCCGTCGCCCGCGCCCTGGTCGGCGACCCGGCCATCGTCTTCGCCGACGAACCGACCGGCAACCTGGACTCCGCCACCGGCGCGGAGATCATCACACTCCTGCGGGAGCTCAACGCCGAAGGGACCACTCTGGTGATCGTCACCCATGACCCGAACGTGGCCGCCGCCTGCCCGCGCCGCGTCGAAGTGCGTGACGGACGGGTGCGATGACCCGCCCCGATCCGCCCGCGTCCCGGCTGCGTCCGGCCGACCTGCTGGCCACCGGGATGCTGGGGCTGCGGAGCAGACGCAGCCGGGCCGTGCTCTCCGGGCTCGGCATCGCGATCGGCATCGCCGCGATCGTCGCCGTGGCCGGGGTGACCCGGTCGAGCCAGGCCGCGCTGCTGGCCCAGATCGACAGGCTCGGCACCAACCTGCTCACCGTGGCGAGCGGCACCGGCCTCTCCGGCGGCGAGCGCGAACTGCCCGCGTCGGCGACCCCCATGTCGCGCCGGGTCGACGGGGTGCTCGCCGTCGCGCCGACCGCCCACCTGCCCACCGTGAACGTCTACCGCAACCCACTCGTCCCGTCCGGTCAGACCGGCGGCCTGGCCGTGCGGGCCGCCGACGCCACGTTGCTGACCGCGCTCGACGGAAGGGTGGGTCAGGGCCGTTTCCTCGACGCGGCCACGGCCGCCTACCCGGTCACGGTGCTCGGCCACGTCGCCGCCGGCACGCTCGGCATCACCACCCTCGATCCCGGCATCCGCGTCTGGATCGGCGGGCGCTGGTTCACGGTGGCGGGCATCCTCGATCCGTTCCCGTTCGCGCCGGAGGTCGATGGGTCCGCGCTGGTCGGGTTCCCGGTGGCGCGCTCCGTGTTCGGGTACGAAGGCAGGCCGAGCCGCCTCTACGTACGCGCCCGGCAGGAGCGCGTGACACAGGTGTCGGAGCTGCTGGGCGCGACGGCCAATCCGGCCAACCCCGACCAGGTGGAGGTGACCCGCCCGTCCGACGCGCTCACCGCGCGAGTTGCCGTGGCCGAGTCGGCCGCCACCCTGTTCCTCGGGCTCGGCGCGATCGCGTTGCTGGTCGGAGGCATCGGGATCGGCAACATCATGGTGATCTCGGTGCTGGAGCGGCGCGGGGAGATCGGGTTGCGCCGGGCACTCGGGGCGACCCGGGGGCATGTCGCGGGCCAGTTCCTCGCCGAGTCGGCGGTGCTCGGCACCCTCGGCGGGACCGGGGGAGTGCTGATCGGATACCTGACCACGGCGGCGGTGGCGCGAAGCCGGGGCTGGGCGACGCAGATCCCCGTCGAGGCGCTGTGGGGAGGCCTGCTCGTCGCGGTGGTCGTCGGCGGGCTGGCCGGGCTCTACCCCGCGCTGCGCGCCGCCCGGCTCACCCCGTCGGACGCGCTGCGCGCCGATTAGCCGTCCAGGGCCTCGTCCAGCCGGACGAGGCCCTGCTGCAGCCCGAAGATGGCCGCCTGGGTGCGGTCGGTCAGGCCGAGTTTGGCCAGGACGCTCGACACGTGGGTCTTCACCGTCTCCCGGCCGAGGGCCAGCACCCGGGCGATCTCCGCGTTGGAGCGCCCTCGGGTGATCTCGGCGAGCACCTGGAGTTCACGTGGGGTGAGCAGGTCGATCGGCCGGGGGCGGCGGCTCTGCCGTACCCGCTGAACGAGGAGCGCGGCCGTGTCGGCCTCCAGCACACTGCCGCCCACCGCGGCGGCCCGTACCGCCTCGACCACCCGATCCACGGCCGTGGTCTTCGACAGGTACGACAACGCGCCCAGCCGGATGGCCTCGATCACCTGCTCGTCGGCGACGAAGGAGGCCAGTACGACGAAGGCCGGGCCCCCGGCCAGTTCCCTGAGCACGGCCAGGCCGTCCAGTCCCGGCATCAGCATGTCCAGCAGCACCACGTCGGGACGCAGCGCCGGGATCACGGCCAGCGCGCGGGCGCCGTCGGCGCATTCGCCGACCACCTCGATGTCGTCCTCCTGGCCGAGCACGAACCGCAGCCCCTGCCGCACGACGTCGTGGTCGTCCACGATCACGACCCGGATCATGACGGCACCAGGGCGGAGGGGAGCGTGACCACGACCGTCGTGCCGTGGCCGGGGGCCGTCGTCAGCGTGAAGGCACCGCCCAGTTCCTCGACGCGTTCGCGCATGAGGCGCAGGCCGATGCCGTGGCCGGCGGTCGCCGTGGCCGGGTCGAAGCCGGTTCCGTCGTCGTGGATCTCCACCCTGGCGGTCTCGCCGTCCCGCGTGAGCCGGATCTCGACCAGCCCGGGATCGGCGTGTCTGACCGCGTTGCCGAGTGCCTCCTGGACCAGGCGCAGCACGGCGTGTTCGGTGGCGGGGCCGAGCGCGACGTCGTCGAGCCGGGTGTGCACGCGCAGGCCGAGCCGGGTCTCGTAGGCCCGGCAGAGTTCCTCGATGGCGGGTGACAGGCCCGCGTCCTCCAGGGCGACCGGGCGCAGTTCGAGCAGGAGCGCCTGCATCTCGCGCATCGCCCTGGTCGCCGTGCGTTCCATCGACTCGGCCTCGCGCCGGAGCCGGTCGGGGGCCGCGCGGCGCATCCCGGCGGCCAGCAGGCTGAGCGAGAACAGGTCCTGAGAGATCGAGTCGTGCAGCTCACGGGCGATCCTGACCCGCTCGGCCTGCCGCGCTTCAACCTGGCCCGCCGCGCGTTCGGCGTTGAGAGCCGATTCGAGGCGTTCGGTCATCCGGTTGAACGACTCCTCCAGGCGGCCGACCTCGTCGCCCTCCAGCACCGGGACCCGTGGGCGGAAGTCGCCCCGGGCGACCTTCTCCGTGACGTTCGCCAGGTGCCGTACGCGGCCGATCAGGCGACGGGTGCTGAGCAGGCCGAAGACCAGCCCCACGGGCACGACCAGGATCAGGACCAGGCCGCCGGGGGTGAGCAGGTTCTCCACGTAGTCCGCCGGGTATCCGGAATCACCGTAGCCGACGGGGGCTTGGACGTAGACGTATCCGGCGATCTCGTACTCCGGCGCCGCGGCGGGGCCGGCGGTCGCCCGTATCCGGTCGGGTGGAGGGATCAGCACCGGGCTCAGCCACCAGGTCACCGGGCCTGTCCGGGTCTTCCCGCTTCCTCCGCCGCCCTGCGGGGGGATGGTGACGTCGAGGCGGGAGCCCGGCGGGAACACGCCGGGGGCGGAGCCGGTGATCACTGCTCCGGTGCGGTCCGTCAGCACCTCGACGGGCAGATCGGTCACCGGGCCGTCGGTGGCGATGATCCCCAGCTCCCCGGACGTGGAGCCGTGCAGGGCGGTCTGTCGCCGCGTCGCCTCCTGGACCACGTTGAGCAGGTCGGTCATGTGCTCGTGGGGGACAGTTACGTCGCTGACGGCGAGACTGAGGATCTTCGCGTCCTTGCCGGCCTGTTCCTGGACCCGGTTGCGGAGGTCGGAACCCGAGGTGATCGTCGGCACGTAGATCCCGAGCAGCACCGCCTCGACGACGAGAACGGCCGTCGCCGTCACCAGGACATACGAAGCGGCCATTCGTCGTCTCAGTCCCATGTCGGCAGATTAACGCCCCGACACGGGGGTGTTCCTCCCCCAAGAGGGGGAGCCGCTCCCATCATCAAGCGATCACCGCGGGCGCTCCGCTGATCGGCTCCGCGAGGGCGTTGGGTCCGGCTCACCGCCGCGCCCTTCGCGCCTCGGACGCGAAGCCGCTCCCCGTGCCCATCTGCGGCGCCTCGAGGTGCGCGGAGTCCTTGAAGTCCGCCAGGAAAATGTCGCGGTGGGATGTCGAGAACCCGCGCGCGGCTTCGTCCCCGGAGTGAAACACGGCCACAATGGGCCGTACCTCACCAAGGAGAACACGATGGCCAAGTACCTGCTGCTCAAGCACTACCGGGGCGCGCCGGCATCGGTCAACGACGTGCCGATCGAGCAGTGGACGCCGGAGGAGGTTTCGGCCCACGTGCAGTACATGCGTGACTTCGCCGCTCGGCTCGAGGGCACCGGCGAGTTCGTCGACGGTCAGGCGCTCTCCCCGGAGGGCACGTTCGTCCGCTACGACGGCGAGGGGCGGCCGCCGGTCACCGACGGCCCGTTCGCGGAGACCAAGGACCTGATCGCCGGCTGGATGGTGATCGACGTCGAGACCTACGAGCGGGCGCTCGAGCTGGCCGGCGAGTTGTCCGCGGCTCCGGGTGCGGGTGGGAAGCCGATCCACGAGTGGCTCGAGGTACGCCCGTTCTACGCAGAGCCGCCTACGGTGACCGAGTGAACGAGTCGCTGCTGCGGGAGCTGGTGCCCGCGGTGATCGGTGTCCTCGTCCGTCGCGGAGCCGACTTCGCGGCGGCCGAGGACGCCGTGCAGGAGGCCCTGGTCGAGGCCGTGCGGGTGTGGCCGGACGACCCGCCGCGAGACCCCAAGGGCTGGCTGGTCACCGTGGCCTGGCGTAAGTTCCTCGACGCCGCCCGCGCCGACACCTCCCGGCGGCACCGCGAGGTACGCGTCGAGACCGAGCCCGTGCCCGGCCCGGGCGAGGCGGTGGACGACACGCTCCGGCTGTACTTCCTGTGCGCGCACCCGTCCCTGACACCGGCCTCGGCCGTCGCGCTCACGCTGCGCGCGGTCGGCGGCCTGACCACGCGTCAGATCGCGCGGGCCTACCTCGTGCCGGAGGCGACCATAGCCCAGCGGATCAGCAGGGCCAAGCGGACCGTCTCGGGCGTCCGGTTCAACCAGCCCGGTGACGTCGCCACGGTGCTGCGCGTGCTCTACCTGGTCTTCAACGAGGGCTACTCCGGCGACGTAGACCTCGTCGGCGAGGCGATCCGGCTCGCTCGCGGGCTGGCGGCCAAGATCAGCCATGAGGAGGTCGCGGGCCTGCTCGCGCTCATGCTGCTGCACCACGCGCGGCGCCCGGCACGGACCGGCCCCGACGGCAGGCTCGTGCCTCTCGCCGAGCAGGACCGCGGCCTGTGGGACACCCGCCTGATCGCCGAGGGCGTCGACGTGCTCCAGACGGCCCTCACCCGCGACCGCCTGGGCGAGTTCAAGGCCCAAGCCGCCATCGCCGCGCTGCACGCCGACGCCCGGACGGCCGAGGAGACCGACTGGGTGCAGATCGTCGAGTGGTACGACGAACTGGTGCGCCTCACCGACAGCCCGGTGGCCCGCCTCAACCGGGCCGTCGCGGTCGGCGAGGCCGACGGCCCGCGGGCCGGCCTCGCCGCCCTGGCGGGGCTCGACCCCGCCCTGCCCCGCCACACCGCCGTCGCGGCGTACCTCCACGAGCGTGACGGCGACCCGGTGACCGCGGCACGGCTCTACGCCGAAGCCGCCCGATCGGCGCCCAGCCTCCCCGAACGCGAGCACCTCACGCGACAGGCCGCACGGCTCAACGCACGGCTGAGCGGTTGAGCGGCGGGCATTCACCTTGGTCGGCCGGCCCCCTGTCGATGACCTTCCATCATGGAAAGTACCTTGCCCTGAAATGAGCCCTGCCCCTCCGGCCCGGTGCGAGCGCCGGAGGGGTCAGGGTCATGCCTCAGAAGGTCACGGTGATCTTTCCGGCCAAGCCGCCCTGGAGGAAGCGTTCGTGTGCGGCCTGGATTTCGTGAAGGCCGAAGGTGGAGTGCACACGCAGCCGCAGGGAGCCGCGATCAACCAGTTCGGTGAGCTCGTTCAGTCCCGCGCCGTCCTCGCGCACCTGGTTGACGGTGGTACGGACACCGCGTGAGGACAGGTCGGGGACCGGACCGGCCTGGGTGGCGATCGACGCGTACCGGCCACCGTCGGCCACCGCCTCGGTCACGAAGGCCCCGAAGGTGTCGAAGACCGCGTCGTAGCCGCGGTCTTGAAGAGTGCGGTGGTCAGTGGTGACGAGATCGGCGCCGTGGTCGCGGGCGAAGGCGACCTGCGCGTCCCGGGAGACCAGAGCGTCGACTTTGACGCCTCGCGCTCGGGCGATCTGCAGTGCCAATCCTCCGACCGCACCTGCGGCGCCGGCGATCAGCAACCGCTCTCCGGCGGACAGCGCGAGCCAGTCCAGTGTCTGCCAGGCCGTCAGCCCGGGAAGTGGCAGGGTGGCGGCCTCGACCAGGCTGACCGCCCGTGGCGCGGCGGCCACCGCCCGCGCCGGAAGCGCGACCAGATCGGCCCAGGTGCCCCGGGCGGAGCCGAGTTGATGCGACATCGCGATGACGCGCTCCCCGGTGCGCAGGTCGCTGCCGCCGCCGTCGACCACGATGCCGGCCAGGTCCCAGCCGAGCGTCATCGGCAGCGGCGGTGTTCCCTCACCGATGGCCCCCTCCCGCGTCTTGTCGTCGACGGGATTGATACTGGTCGCAACGGTCCGGATCAGCACATCCCCAGGACCCGGTTCGGGCCGGGGAATCTCGACGAGGCCGAGAACACCGGGTGTGCCGAACCGATCGATCTGTATGGCGCGCACAAAGAGCCCTTCACACGACTGCTACCGACCCGCGCTGTAACGCCCGAGATGATCACGAGATTCCCCGCGCCGAAGGACTCCGCCCCCAACCGGCCATCACCGCCGGTGGCCACGCCCCGTCCTGCCCCACTGACCGGCCGCACGGGAAGGTCGCTGCTGGCCGTCCTGGGAGTTTCCGCAGGTCGCGATGCCTGATGCGCTACCGGCTTGCGGCGCAGGGCGAACACGTGCACGTCGTTGTCGGGAAGGCCGAGGTTCACCCGGTGCCGTGCTGGTCTCGCCAGGCCCGGCCGCCCCCCTCCACCTGGACGCCGACTCTGGTACCGGTGGTCATCGGGCCGGTCGGAGCCGGTATCCGCGCGGTGACGTGCGTGCCGTCGGGCAGTTCCAGGGTGACGAGCGCGTCGTGGCCGTGGAAGTCGTCGCCGATCACGGTCGCGATCACGGCCTGCGGCGCCGGCGGCGTGGTGATCTTGACCTGTTCGGGCCGCACCAGCACGGTGAGCGGCCCGTGGCCCGCGGGAAGGTCGGCCACCGTGACCGGGCCGAGCGCGGTGCGCACCGTCGCCGGATCGCCGCGGTGCCCGGTCCCGGCCTGCGCGGGCAGCACGATCGCGTCGCCGACGAAGGCGGCCACCCAGGCGTCGGCGGGCCGGTGGTAGACGCCCGTGGGGGAGTCGTCCTGAACGATGACGCCCTCGCGCATGACCGCGATCCGGTCGGCGGTCGACAGTGCCTCGCCCTGGTCGTGGGTGACGAGGATGCCGGTCGCCCCGTCGGCGCGCAGCGCGGCCCGCACGTCGTGCCGCAGCTCGGCGCGCAGTCCGGAGTCGAGCGCGCTGAACGGCTCGTCCAGCAGGATGAGGGAGGGGCGTGGCGCCAGGGCGCGGGCGACCGCGACCCGCTGTTGCTGGCCTCCCGACATCTGGTGGGGCATCCGCTCGCCGTACCCGGCCAGGCCGACCAGGCTCAGCGCCTCGTCGATCCGGCCGCGACGGCGTTCGGCCCGGCTCAGCCCGTAGGCCACGTTGTCGCGTACCGACAGGTGGGGGAAGAGCGCGCCCTCCTGCGGCACGATCACGATCTGGCGCCGCTGGGGCGGCGTGTGGGCGGCGGGGCCGGCGATCATGCGCCCGTCGACGGTGATCTCGCCCGCGCCGATCCGCTCGAAGCCCGCCACGCACCGCAGCAGAGTCGTCTTGCCGCAGCCGGAGGGGCCGAGCACCGCGGTCAGGCTGCCGCTGGGCACGGTCAGGTCCACACCGCCGAGGGCGGCGACGGGCCCGTAGTGCCGGGTGACCCCGCGCAGTTCCAGCCTGCTCATGTCTGGGCCTCCTTGCTGAGAATCCCGGTGCGTGCGGCCAGCAGCCAGGTGGGTACCGACGACAACGCCACGAGCAGCACCGCGTAGGGCGCCGCGCCGGCGTAGGCGGCCACCGCCGTGTTCGACCACAGTTCGGTGGCGAGGGTGTCGACGCCGGTCGGGCGCAGCAGCAACGTCGCCGGCAGTTCCTTCATGCAGGTGAGAAAGACCAGTGCCGCGCCGGCGCCGATGCCCGGCAGGGTGAGCGGCAGGGTCACGGTGCCCAGCACCGCCAGCGGTCCGCGGCCCAGGGAGCGGGCGACCTCTTCGAGGACGGGCGGCGCCTGGGCGGTGGCCGCGGCGACGGCGGCGACGGCCAGCGGGAGGAAGAGGGCGCCGTAGGCGAGCGCGAGCAGCCAGGTCGTCTGGTAGAGCGGGTAGGCGACGTTGATGCCGAAGAACACCAGGGACAGGCCGATCACCACGCCGGGCAGGGCGTGGCTGAGGTAGCCGAGCCGCTCCAGCGCCCGGCTCAGGCGGCCGGGCACCCGGGCGCTCAACACCCCCAGCGGTAGCGCGAGCAGCATGGTCAGTGCCGTCCCGGCCAGCGAAAGCCACAGGGAGGTGCCCGCGGCCGCCATCACCTCCGGCCAGGTTCCCGGCCGGGAGACGCCTTCGGCCATCCGCCGGGCGAGGCTGAACGCGGTGACGCCGAGAGCCGCTACCGCGACGGCCAGCAGGGCGGCCGCGGCGAGCCCGCGCGCCCGGCCCAGGGCGATCCTCGCCGGTGGGCGGCGGGTGCCGCCCAGCCGCGCGTAGCGGGCTCCGCGCCGCCGGGTCGCGCCCTCCGCGGCCAGGATCAGCACGGTCAGTGCCACGAGTACGGTCGACAGCACCAGCGCGCCGGTCCGGTCGAAGCCGAGGTCGAGGGCGAGGAAGATGGCGCGGGTGAAGGTGTCGGCCCGCAGGATCGAGACCGCGCCGAAGTCCGACAGCACGTACAGCGCCACCAGAAGCCCGCCCCCGGCTATCGCGGGGCGGATCTGGCGCAGTGTCACCCGCGTGAAGGTGTGCCAGCCGCCGTGGCCCAGCGAGTGCGACACCTCCTCCTGGGCCGGGTCGCCACCGGCCAGGGCCGCGGCCACCGGCAGCAGGACGTAGGGATAGGAGCACAGTGTCAGCACCAGCGCCGCCGCCCAGAATCCCTCGAAGCCGTCCACCGCCGACACCCAGGCGAAGCCGGCGATGTAGGTCGGCACCGCGAGGGGCAGGACGGCCAGGACCGCGAAGAGGCGGCGGCCCGGCAGGTCGGTGCGCACGATCAGGAAGGCCGAGCCGACCCCGAGCACCAGGCAGGCGGTGGTCACCACGGCCGCCAGGGCGAGGGTGCCCGCCGCCAGCGCCGCGACCCGCCCGGTGAACAGTTCCCCGGCGATCCGGGCCCAGCCCGCCTCGGCGGTCCGGACGGCCAGGTAGGCCAGCGGGATCAGGGCGACCGCCACAGCCACCACGGACAACGTGAGGATCACGGGCCGTGACGGCCGCGGCGGACGGCCGCGGGTCCTCGGCCGGCTCGCGCTGCGCGCCGGGTGTCCGGGCCGGCCGGAAGGCGCGGATCCGGCGTGGTCCGGCCGCGCGGCGAAGGGCGGTGACGTTCTCAGGGGACCAGTCCTGATTCCTTGATGAGCGCGATCGTCGCCTCAAGCTGGTCGAGGTCGTTGAGGTCGACCGCGGGAGCCTTCAGCTCGTTCAGGGCGGGCACTCCCGCGGGCGGCGCGGCGTCGGCCAGGACCGGGTACTCGAAGGTCTCCTCGGCGAAGTACTTCTGCGCCTCGTCGCTGAGCAGATAGGTGACGAAGGCCTGCACATCGGGGTTCTGGGCGGCCTTCTTCAGCACGCCGACGCCAGCCACGTTGACCAGGGCGCCGCTGTCGCCGTCGGGGAAGAAGTGCAGCTTGGCGGTGAGCGTGTCGGGCGTCGTGCCCTTCTCCTTGGCCAGCTCGCCCAGGTAGTAGTGGTTGATCAGGCCGACGGCGAGCTTGCCGGAGTCGACCTCCTCCAGGATCGGGCCGTTGCCCTCGCGGATCTGCGGGTCGTTGGCCTTGAGCCCGGCCAGGAACTCCTTGGCCTTGTCCTGGCCGTGCTGCACCGTCACGGCGGTGACGAACGCCTGGAAGGACGCGTTGGTCGGGGCCACCCCGATCTTGCCCTTCCAGGCCGGATCGGTGAGGTCGAACACCGAGGCGGGCAACTGGGCGGCGGGGACCAGATCGGGGTTGTAGACCAGCACCCGCGAGCGGGCGGTGACGCCGACCCATTCGCCGCTCTTGGCGCGGTAGGTCGCGGGCACCTTGTCGAGCACGGTGGCCGGGAGGGGGGCGAACATGCCCTTCTTGGCGACGGCGCCGAGCGCGCCGGCGTCCTGGGCGAAGAAGGCGTCCGCGGGCGACTTCTCGCCTTCTTCGAGAAGCTGGGTGGCCATGGCCGCCGTGGCGGCATAGCGGGCCTCGACGGCGATGCCGCTCTGCGCGGTGAACTTCTCCAGCAGGGGCTTGACCAGTGACTCGCTGCGCCCGCTGTAGACGGTGATCTTCTTGTCGGCCGCCGGGCTCGCGGCGGCTCCGGTGGTGTCGGTGGCTTCGCCGCCACACGCGGCCAGGCCGAGAACGAGGAGGCCGGCCGTGGCCAGGGTGAGCACGGTTCTGGGGAGGGAAAGCGGCACTGCGGTGCTCCTTCGGTCATGCGGGACTGCCTCGATGAACAACTACATCGCTGTAGAAGTTAGCAGAGGCTAACCTAAGGTCGCGTGGCAGGGGCGGAGGCGGTGTCGTGAAGGTCCTGATCGGTCACGCGGCGATGAGGCGCTCAGCGCTGAGGCTCTCGCTGGCACGGGCGGCCGAACTCCGCCAGGTCGACGATGGCCTCCCCGGTCCAGACCACCGATCCCAGTGCCACCAGGGCGGGGACCGCGAGCAGGAACGCGCGGCGCGGGCCGGGCAGCGGTCTGAGCAGGGCGGCGATCCGGCGCGGCACGGGTCCGGGAGCTCGCCGGCCCGCGAACGGCACCGCTCCCGACGGCGTCGCGCCGTCCGGGGACAGCAGGGCCGCCACGCCGATCGCCCGGGCCGTCGCCCTGCGGTCACCGGTCTGCTCGGCGGCCTGCTCATCGGCCCAGCGCTCGATCATGTATCCCACCAGGTGGCGAACCCGCCACAGCAGGGGGTGCGCCGCGACGGCCAGCCGGCTGGCCAGCAGCCAACGGTGGTGATGACCGCTCAGATGGGCGTGCTCGTGCGCCATGAGGACCGCGTGGCTCTCCTCGCCGA
Source organism: Streptosporangium sp. NBC_01469 (assembly GCF_036227305.1). Classification (NCBI taxonomy): domain Bacteria; kingdom Bacillati; phylum Actinomycetota; class Actinomycetes; order Streptosporangiales; family Streptosporangiaceae; genus Streptosporangium; species Streptosporangium sp. NBC_01469. The sequence continues at coordinate 6,686,731 of NZ_CP109465.1, forward strand.
GAGCGTCCAGCATGCCCTGGGTCACCACGATTCGTCCCGGCTGTCCCGGCCGTCCGGGAAGGGTGAAGGCGGCCGGTCGTCGCTCGGCCACCACCACGACGACGTCGCCGTCGGGAAGGGCCGCGGCCTGGGCGCGGGCGGCGCACAGCGACCGCCGTTCTCGCCGGGCGCCGCCGACGAAGGTGGCGACGGCGGTCGCGAGGAAGGTCAGGGCGGCCCAGTACGGCCATTGCGGCGCATCCCCCTGCGCGAGGGTCAGGACGGCGTGGGCCGAGACGGCCGCCACGCTCACCGAGCTCGCGGCCGCGACCACGACGGCGCAGGAGATGAAGACCATCGTCGCCGGCGCCGGCTGTTGCCGGTCGGCCAGCACCGCCATCGAGACGACCAGGGCCGCGGGGGCGACGAGCGTCGACAGGACGAAATGGTCGATCATCGGGTTTCGCTCTCGTCATCGCCCAGCAGCAGCCGCCGGACCAGCTCCTCATCCCCGGCCGAGAGCCCGGAGATGAAGTGCGTCAGGACGGGCGCGTGGTCGGCCTCGGCGTCGAGCAGTCGTCTCATCCGCCAGGCGATCAGTCTCGAGGGGGCGGCGGGCGCGGCATAGCGATAGGCCCGCCCGGATCGCTCCCGCGTCACGACGCCCTTCTCGTGCAGCCTGGTCAGGGTGGTCACCACGGCGCTGTAGGAGAGCTCGCCACCCCCCTTGTCGCTGAGCAGGGCCCGTACCTCGCCGGGCGACAGGGGGCCGGACGCCTCGTGCAGTACGGCGAGGATCTCCGTTTCCAGGGCCCCGGGGGATCGGCGAGCGCTCATCAGACGACCATAGCGGCCCTGCCCACCGGCCCGGAAACCGTCTGTGAAGGTCAAAAGCGCGCCGAACCCGACGGACAGGACGGCGGCGGCGATCACCCCGTCCACACGAGGGGCAGGCGGTCCTTGCGGTCGCTCTTGACCAGGAAGGCGACCAGCACGGAGACCACGAGGGTGCCCTCCAGCCCTTCGCGCAGACCGATGAGATAACTGGCGAACACGTCACTCCTAGACGATGGAAAAACCTGTGCAGGGTGATGACCAGGAGTGCCGACAGCGCGAACATCACCCCGACGCCCAGCTCCCGCCGCGCGCCCAGCGCCTGGCCCATGGCCAGGGGAAGCGTCAGGTAGACCTGGAAGGACAGCAGGTACGCCCCCGACATCGCCGGCGAGAAGCGCCGGAAGGACCGGTTGCCCAGCACGATCCGCCGCCCAGGGCCGCCGGTTGACCATCACCCTGCCGGCGGAGCTGCCATCGGTGGTCGCCTCGCTTCCCGCCGTACGGCAGATCCTGCGGGTGCTCGTCGACAACGCGCTCGTCCACGGGGCGGGAGAGGTCCGCGTCGACGTCACCGAGGTCGGGGACGCGCTCGCCATCGAGGTCTCCGACCAGGGGCCCGGTGTCCCGGAGGAGGCCGCCCCGTTCACGCGCCGCTCCTCCGCGGGTGACGGGCACGGCATCGGCCTGGCGCTCGCCCGCTCCCTGGCCGAGGCCGAGGCGGGACGGCTGGTCCTGCGCCGCGCCGCCGATCTTCAGCCTGCTGCTGTCGCCGTCGACGGAGACCTGACGCACCCGGCGGGTGCGCGCCGCATCGGAGCAGGACGGGCGGGAACAGGAGGCATGGTGATCGCCCCTGACCTTCTCGCCGGCTTATCGACGCCGGGTGCGGGCTCAGGCCACCGGAAGGCGCAGCTCGATCAGGCCGCCGCCCTCGGGCGTCACCCTGGGCGTCAGGGTGCCGCCGCCGGCCTCCGCCAGCCTGCGAGCCAGCGCGAGACCCAGCCCGGCGCCCTGGCCGGGCGCGGTCGCCCGCCCTTGGGCGCCGGGAGCGAGGACGGCCTCAAGCTCGTCGGCATCGAACCCGGGGCCGTCGTCGCCGACGGCGAACACCACGTCGTTCCCGGATCGCCGGACGCGCAGCAGCACCGCCGAACGACCGTAGCGCAGCGCGTTGTCCAGAAGCGGCTGGAGTATCCGCTCGACCACCTCGCGATCACAGCCGACGACCAGGCCGGCGGCGCGTTCGGTATCGAGCTGGATCTCCCGGCCCCGGGCCCGGCAGGCCCGCAGCACGTCCGCCGTCACCTCGGCGACCGTGGCCGTACCGGCGGAGGGGTCGATGCTGCGCTGCGCCAGACCGATCAGGGTGTCGAGGGCGGCGGCCATCCGGTCGGTCCCGTCGAGGACATGCCGCAGCACATCCTGGAGCTCGGCGGCCGAACGATTCCGGCGCAAAGCCACCTCTGTCTCCAGGCGTAGCCGGGCGAGCGGGGTGCGCAGCTCGTGGGCGATCTCGGCGGTGACCCGCTGCTCGTGGCGGAGCGCCGCGGAAAGCCGGCCGAGCAGGCCGTCCAGAGTCGAGGCGAGGCCCGTCAGCTCGTCGCGGGAGGGGCCGAGGCCGAATCTGCGGTCGAGGTCGCGTTCGGACCACTGGGCCGCCTGGGCGGTCATCCGGGCGACGGGCCGTAGGGCCTGGGTCACCGAGCGCCGCACAAGCAGGGCGCTGAGGCCGAGAACCAGCACGTCGAAGACGAGCGCGCCGATCAGCGCGGTCCGCTCGGCGTTCTCGTACGGGACCAGGGAAAGAGCGACCACCACGACCGCGTCAGGCGCGGGAGGCTCGTGCAGCGGGATCGCCAGCATCCTCAGATCATGGTCGATGTCACGGAAGGTGGGACGCGAGACCGTGCCGAGTTCGCGGGCCGGCGAGTCCAGGGGGCCGGGGACGGGCGGGGTGCTGACCGGGGTGCCGGCGGCGTCGAACACCCACACCCCGCTGTCGAGAACCTCGTCGAAGGGCGTATCACTGACCTTCAGCCGCCCCTGGAGGGTCGTCACGGTGGCCGCCGCCGCCTCGGCCCGTGCCCGCAGGACACCGTCGGCGCCGCTTTCCAACTGCTGGGAGAGCACCATGTAAAAACCCGCGGTCAGAGCGACGAGGGCGGCGGCGAGGGCCGCGGTCGCGGTGACGACGAGCCTGCGGCGGATCACACGACCGAGTATCCGACGCCGCGGACCGTCGTGATCACCGACGCCTGGCCGATGCCGTCGAGCTTGCGGCGAAGCCGTACGACATAGGCGTCCAGGGTGTTGTCGTGGACGATCGCCCCCGACGGCCAGGCCGCCGCGATCAGCGAATGACGGCGGACGACCTCCCCGCGGCGTGCCAGCAAGGCCGCGAGCAGCCGGAACTCCGTCGGGGTGAGGCCAACCCCCCTGTCCCCACAGCGCGCCTCATGCGCCGCGGGGTTCAGACGCAGGCCCGGCGGCGGCTCCGCGGCCTGGCCCGAACGCCGCAGCAGGGCCCGCAGCCGCAGCACCAGCTCCTCGAAGTGGAACGGCTTGGGCAGATAGTCGTCGGCGCCCGCGTGAAAGCCCGACAGCCGGTCGGTGATGCCCGCCCGCGCCGTGAGCAGCAGGACCGGCGCGTGCACGCCGCGTGCGCGCAGGGCCAGGCAGAGATCACGGCCGTCGACGTCGGGAAGGCCGATGTCGATGACGAACACATCGGGGGAAGGGTCCTTGAGACCACGCAGCAGGGCGGTCCCGCTGGTCACCGAGAGGCAGACCTCGAACTCCTCCTCCCGCAGGCCGCGGCTCAGACCGCTACGCAGGGCCAGATCGTCCTCGACGATGGCGACGCTCGGAGCCAAAAGATCGTTTCCCCTTCCCGTGGCCGGTGGGTTCCATCCATTCATCAGGGTATGCGGCGCGGGAGACAGCGGGCGAGGCCGCCCTCCGGCCTGCTCTCGTGCAGGTGAGAGGCCTGGAAGCGCAGTCAGGTTGCGTTCAGGTGAACCATGTCAGCCTGGCGCGATGACAACCCACACAGGACGGCCCAAGGCCATGCCGCGAGGCCGTCAGATGCTGAACAAGGTCCCGGAAGTGACGATCTACTTCTGGATCATCAAAATCCTGTGCACCACGGTGGGCGAGACGGCGGCGGACTTCCTGAACGCGAACCTGGGCCTGGGCCTGACCAACACCACCTACGTCATGGGCGGCCTGTTGATCATCGCGCTGGGCTTCCAGTTCGGGGCGAGGAGGTACGTACCGGGGATCTACTGGCTCGCGGTGATCCTGATCAGTGTCGTCGGCACGCTGATCACCGACAATCTCGTCGACAATCTCGGGGTCTCCCTGGAGGCGACCACCGTTGTCTTCGGCATCGCTCTGGCTGTGAGCTTCGTGGCGTGGTACGCCAGCGAGAGGACCCTGTCCATCCACACCATCTCCACGATCCGGCGCGAGGCCTTCTACTGGTCGGCCATCCTGTTCACCTTCGCCCTGGGCACCGCGTCGGGTGACCTGGCGGCGGAAGGGCTGAGCCTGGGGTACGGGGTGTCGGCGCTCGCCTTCGGCGCGCTGATCGCGATCGTCGCGCTCGCCCACTTCGGCGCCAGGCTGAACGCGGTTCTCACCTTCTGGATCGCCTACGTCCTGACCCGGCCTCTGGGCGCCTCGATCGGCGACTACCTGTCCCAGCCCCGCGTCGACGGCGGCATCGGCCTGGGGACCATCGTGACCAGCGCGCTCTTCCTCGTCACGATCGTGAGCTTCGTGACCTACCTGACCGCCGCCGGAAAAGATGATGTCGCTCCCATGACCGCCGTGGAGGGCGGCAGGGCTTGAACGCGCCGCGCGCGGCCCCCGGTAGCGGCATCACCCGCCGGGCTGTCAGGCTCATCGCGTGGGCGGCGGTCTTGGCGATCACCGTGGCGGCCGGTGAACTGGGCGAACCGGCCCTGCCCTCCCCGCACATCCTGATACCGCTGCTCCTCGGGCTGGCGGCCGCGCTGACCGGCCTGGTGCGTGATCGCGCTCCCGCCGTGCTCAACCGCGCCTCGCAGGTGCTGCTCGGCGTGCTGATGGGAACCTACCTGGACCTGCCGGCACTGGGCCAGACGGCCGGATTGATCGCGCCCCTGGCCGCGGTGACCGTGGTGACACTCCTGCTCTGCCAGGCGGCCGCGTTCGCCATGGTTCGCTTCAGCGGGGTGGACCGGGCCACCGCCACCCTCGGCATGATCGCCGGAGGGTCGGCCGCCGCGGTCGCCTCCGCCGAAGACCTCGACGCCGACGGCCGCCTGGTGGCGTTCATGCAGTATCTGCGGCTGGGCCTCGTCGTGGCGAGCACGCCGGTCCTGCTGAGCTGGATCTCTCCCCAGCCGCAGGAGGGGGGCGCCGGCGCTGGAGGCGGTGCCGGCGGTCCCTGGCACCTGGTCAACGGCCACGACCAGGCATGTGGCCTGGCCGTGCTCGCGGTCATCGCGCCGCTCGGTGTGCTGCTGGGCTCCCGTCTGAGACTGCCCAGCCCGGCCACGATGGGCCCCATGCTGGTGTCCGCCGTTCTCACCGTGAGCGGCCTCGCGCACGGCTTCGCCCCCAGCGGGATGCTGCGGACCCTGCTGTTCACCATGATCGGGCTCGATGTCGGCCTGCGGTTCTCCCGGCGGACCGTGCGGCACCTGCGCCGGATCCTGCCCGCCGCGCTGGCCTGCACGCTGGCCGTCAGCGCCGCGTGCGGAGCCCTGGCCTGGACAGTCTCCGCTCTCACCCACATTCCGTTCGGCGACACCTATCTCGCCACGACGCCGGGCGGGATCAACGCGGTCCTGGCGACTGCCTCCTCCGCGCACGCGAACCTGCCACTGATCTCCAGCGTGCAGAGCCTCCGGCTCTTCGTGATGGCCTTCCTGGCACCGCTTCTGATCCGCCTGACCGTCCGCGGGTCCCGGACCGGCGGACCGTGAAGCGGGGCCGACGGCCTCCCGAGGAGAGGTGACACATGACGGTGCGGAGTCGCCTCCGTCCCGCGGGGGAAGCTCAACCCGCCGGCGGCCCATGTGACAGATGATTCGAATTCCGTGTCGCATCGTTGGCGCGTGCGGCCGGGGCGGCAACTCTGTCATGAGCCCCAAATGACGTTGATCTTGTTCCGGCAGGCGGCCCGCCCATCGCTCAGCTGCTCGTCAGCGGCGTGATGTGGCGACGGTGCGCATCTCGTCGCCCTTGCCGTGCGGGCGGACGCGGCCGGTGCGGGCGGTCGGCACGACGCCGCCCGCGTCCAGTCGCCCGTACAACGAGCGAGGGGCCGAGAGGCCCCTCGCTCAGATATCAGTCGCGCCTTTCATAGGCAGCGGAATCGACGGTGCTCTGTCCGCCGTGCCCGGATTGTTTGGGACAGTACGCCGTCGAATACGAACTGGACGGCCTGGTCACCCAGTTGCCGTACGCCGAGGTGAACCAGCCGTCGGGATAATTGCAGAAAGCGATCGCCCGATAGGAGCCCGTCCCGCTGTTGCAGACCGCGATGGTGGCGGTTCGCGAGGCGGCCCCCGCAGAACAATTGGTCGGATAAGCATGGGCAGGAGCGGCCGCGAACGAGGTTGCGGCGATCCCCGCCGCGCAGGCCAGTGAGAGACGCGCGATTCGTAGACGCATTGCTTTCCTTTCCCTTGTGAGAGGTCTGCCGCCCAGCAGCGAACGGCGACGATGTTGCGTGCCCGGCCGGCGGCCAACGGGGCTCTTAACGCTTGTGGCGCCGATCCCGGTCGGTAGACCGCTCACCTCTTTTTCTTTTACCGTGCGAATACGTGCTGTGATGTGGGCATCCAGCTATGAACCCTGCGCATAAGTATTGGCCGGTTTCCCATCCACGTGCTTGCCTGGAAGCGCCAACCGCTTGCATGAGAGTGCCAACCTTGCCGGGAGGCCGTCGGAGTCGAGGCGCGGCGGAACAGCCGTTCGCTGTCAGGCCGTCCGTCACCTCACCGTCGAACTCGAAGACGCCGAGGCCGTAGCGGACCGCCGGGGTAGGGCGCGGCCGTCGTGCAGGAAACGTGCCCTGCCGTGGCCGTCGTCGCCGACGAAGTTCTGCATGCGGTGGATGCCCTGGTTCGGCTGGGCGGTGATCAGGGTGTCGCCGTGATAGGGCAGGAGCTGGAAGCGTTGCGGTGGGGCGGAACCGGTGTACTCGCCGGTGGGGGCCTGTTCGGCCCAGATGGTGCCGTCGTCGTCTTGGCTGATGGTGATGTCCGTGATCGAGTTGCCGTAGCTGCCGAGGTAGCGGCTCGCGTCGATGGTGCCGGGGCTCGGGACCGGCAGCGCGGGCAGCCCGATACCGGCGAGTTCGCGCAGCACGTGGCCGAAGAGTTTGTGATGCAGGGGTACGCCCTGGCCGCCGTTGGTGAGCAGCGCGACCGCGATGTCCCGTTCGGGGAGGAGTCGCAGGAACGCCGATTGGCCGATGGTGTCGCCGTTGTGGCCGTAGATGGTGTGCCCGTCGACGTGGAAGATTTCCCAGCCGAGCGCCCACGCGTCGCCGTGTGCGGTGACCGGGGACACTCGCACGTGCTCGGTCCGCATGGCGCGGATGGTCTCGGCGCCGAGCACGCCGCCGCCGTCGGAAAGCCGGCCGCGGGCGAAGATGAGCAGGTCGCGTGCGCTCATCGTCAGCGCGGAGCCCGCGGGCGAGAGGGAGCGGGGCAGTGCCCAGAGTCCGGCCGGATGGGGGGAACCTTCCGGTCCTGACGGGAAGTGGCCGACCGCGGCCCGGTGCAGGATGGCCTCCTCCGCGTCGGTGGCGGTGTGCGCGAGTCCCAGTGGCCGGATGAGGTGCTCGCGCAGGCACTGGATGTACGGTTTGCCGCGGAGGATTTCGATGATCCGGCCGATCACGACGTATCCGGCGTTGTTGTAGGAGAACAGTTCGCCCGGTTCGAAGAGTTGGGGTGCCCCGCTGAGCAGTTCGACGTACCGGGCGATGGCGTCGTCGCCGCGACCGGTGTCGGTGAATCGGTCTCCCTCGAACCCCGCGGTGTGGCACAGCAGCCGGCGGGTGGTGATCAGCGCGGACTCGTCCGCCGACCGGAATTCCGGCAGGTAGGCGCGGACGGGCAGGTCGAGGTCGAGTTTCCCGTCCTCGACCAGTTGCAGTGCCAGGGTGGCCGTCCAGACCTTGGAGACGGAACCGATCTGGAACAGCGAATCGGTGGTTACCGGAACACCGGTGCGGGTGTTGAGCACGCCCGCGGCGCGTTCCAGGTGTTCCCCGTTCGCGTACACGCCGATGACCGCTCCTGGCACCCGGTGCTCGGCGATCAGTTCGGGAAGCCGTTCGCCGAGCCAGTCCGCCAGTGTGTTGAGTTTCTTGATCATTGTCCTTTTCTGGGTGATTGATGCGCTTCGCAGCGAAGGCGTGGTTGAGCGTGGGTTCGGCGGGACCGCCTGCGGGCCGAGGCGTCACCGTTCGGCGAAGCGCCGCGCGGGCACGTCGACCTGCGGGGTCCGCATGGCCGCGGCGCCCCGCGCGGGAACACGCGGACGGCAGACTGCCCGGTGAGCCGTCAGGTCATGAGGAGGGATGAGCCGAACGCCGCCTCGACGATCTGGTCGCAGGCCAGGTACCAGTTCCAGTCACCGTTGAGATGCGTGGAGACGATGAGCCCGCCGTCGGGGGTGCCGAGGGTCACACTTACGGTGCCTCCCTCCACTCCGGCCACGACGTGGAGCATGCGGCCGTCGGCCAGCGCCCATTGGGACACCCCGGTGCCGTACCGGGCGTTGGGGATCCAGTCCCTGGTGGGGACGGTGCTCCACATCTCGCGATGCTGCGCGGGCGGGAGCAGGGAGCCGGTGATCAGCGCGCGCGTGAGCCGGAGCAGGTCGCCGGTGGTCGAGACGACGCCACCGGCGGCCCACACGAAGAAGGTCCTGTCCGTGACGTCGATCGGATCGGAGTCGGGGCCCAGCAGAAGCGACGCGTAGTTGTCGGGCGTGAGGCTGTCCGGATCGACGCCGTCCCTGATGACCATTCTCGAATACGCCTTGGCGTGCGGCCCCCGGAACCGCCGTTCGGCGAAGGTCCGCGCATAGGTGCCGGTCAGCCCGAGCGGCTGGATGACCGTCCGGTCGACCTCGTCCTCATAGCTCCGGCCGGTCACCTTCTCGATGATCGCTCCGGCGATGTGGTAGCCGCCGTTGGAGTAGGCGAAGTCCTCACCCGGTTGGTACATCGGCGGAATGGACATCTGGAGTTCCAACAGCTCGTCGACGGTCCAGACGTCGTAGCGGTGCTCGGCGAACCCGGACCGGGTGTGATACCTGCGCACGAACTCGGCACTCAGACCGGTGATCCCCAGGCCGCCGGTGTGGGTGAGCAACTGCCTGATGGTGATCTTGCTGCCGTCGTTGCCGTTGGCGCCGACCACGCCGGGCAGCCAGGTGTCCACCGTGTCGTCGAGGCTCAGCCTGCCTTCGGCCTCCAGAGTCAGCATCGCGGCGGCGGTGAACGCCTTGCCGCTGCTGCCGGCGTGGAACTGCTCCCCGGGTTCGCGGCGGCGGCCGGTCTCGAGGTCGGCCACCCCGGCCGAGCCGAACCAGACGCCGTTCTCGTCCTGGATCTCGGCGACGACGCCGGGAGCGCTCTGCTCGGCCACCACCCGGTCCATCACCTCCTGCACTCGCTCGTACCCGGCGCTCGCGGAACTGGTCATGGTGCACTCCTGATAGATGAGAACCGCCCGGTCCCCGGACCGAGCGGTTCGCCCGTCGCCGTGTACGCCCGCGACGAGGGAAGGCTCGGAAAGGACCGGGATTTCGCCTCCCACGATGGGGCGCGGTTCTGACAAACGGGTGACAGCGCGGTGATAGACCGCGCCTACCAGCGGTGATCACTCCCCGGACCGGGCGGTGCGCCGAACCTCGCCCTGGGGATCCCACCCCGGAAGGGGAACGTCCTTTGGCCGTTGCCGGCGTGGGTGCGGCCGCCGCGTGACATCACGGTCGCGTCATTCCGTCAGCCGGTCGATGACATCCTGTCTGGGCATCTGCGCGCCCCTTCGATATGCCGTGTCGTATTCGGCCGGGCCGAGTTTTTCGGCCAGGGAGGCGGCGAGCTCGCGAAGCTCAGGGTCGCCGTGGTCGAAGGCGCCACGGATCGCCTGGCTCATGCCGAGCGCGGTGGCGGCGCCGCCCGGGTCGCCCTCCAGATGGAGCAACCTGGCCAGCTGCTGGGCCGCGACGGCCAGGTCACGCAGCGCAGCCGGGATACGGGCGATGTCGGGCAGGAGCTCGCGGGCCCGTTTCGCGTCTCCGCTCGTCAGCAGGTTCGCCATCCGGGCGGCCAACACGAAACCGTTGATCGCGTCGACGGAGGCAGGAGCGCTCTCAAAGGCGATTCTCTTCATCCGGTCGAGTTCTCGATCGGCCCGTTCCACCTCGCCGGAGCGGCGGTACAGCTCCATCAGGGCGGCCATGACCTCGAGCTGCTGCGGTTGCCGTCCCCTCTCCCAAGCCGCCCGTTCGGCGATCTCGATGTCCCGCCGGGCACCGGCCAGATCTCCCGCCCGCATCCGCTCCACGGCGAGCCCGACCCGATGGGTGATCCCGTGATGGGAGGTCAGCGCGACGCCGCGCTCGTAGGCGGCGATCGCTCCGTCGTGGTCGCCACGAACCGAGCGCGTCTGCGCCACCAGCGTCAGTACCAGCGCCGTCGACAACCGGTCGCCGGTCTCCTCGAACAAGTGGAATGCCCTCTTCAGGGCCGTCGCGGCGGCTTCCCAGTCGCCGCGGTGGTTACCGATGATCGCCTCCACGAAGAAGGTGCAGGCGATGGCCCAGGAGTCGGAGCGGCTCCGCGCTCGGGCCATCTCGCGTTCGGCCAGCCCGTCCAGGCCGACGCCGTACCCCATGAAGAGCGTCCCCATCAACAGGGTGGGGTAGCGCTCCAGGGCGCCGGTACGCGCGCACTCCTCGATCAGGGCCCCCACCCGGTCGGGCGTGACGGCCGGACCGTCGTCCCTCGTCGCGCGCAGGATGTCGAAGGCGGCTCGGGCGTCGGGGGGAAGCTCTTCGCCGAACTCCAGCACCCTGGCCACGAACGCCTCGGCCCGCGGCTCGTAGCGCACCGTCATCCAGTACCAGTGCAGCGTGGCGAGGATCCGGGCCGCGGTCATGGCGTCGTGATCGTCGATGGCCGTGCGCAGTGCGTAGACGAGATTGTCGTATTCGGTGTCGAACAGCCGCAGCGACTCCTCCTGCCGGTGGGAGCGCAGCAGCGGCTCGTGTTCCTCGGCGAGGTCGGCGAAATGACGCGTCAACCGCTCCCGCGTCGTCTCCCGTTCGCCGGCGACGTCGAGCTTTCCGGCGGCGTAGGCGCGGATGGTCTCCAGCATCCGGTAGCCGTCCGCGGCCCGCTCCACGATGGACTTGTCGACCAGGGAGTCGAGCACGTCGGCGATCTCCCCGGGCGGGAACGTCCGGCCGGAGCAGATCGCCTCGATGGCGGCGGCGCCGGTAACGGCGGGGAACACCGAGATACGGCGGGCGAGGGTCCTCTCCCTGTCGGAGAGGAGGTCCCAGCTCCAGTCGATGACGGCGTGCAGGGTCTGCTGGCGGGGCTGGGCGGACCGATTGCCCGAGGTCAGGAGGCGGAACCGGTCGTCCAGCCGCCGCGCGAGCCGATCGGCGTCCATCGTGCGGAGCCGGGCGGCGGCCAGCTCCAGGGCGAGAGGGAGCCCGTCGAGGCGCCGCACGATGTCGAGGACGGGCTCATCGTCAAGGACGACGCCGGGCCGTACGGCCGTCGCCCGGTCGGTGAAGAGCCGTATGGCGGCCGGTCGGGGGAGCGGACCGAGCCGGCAGATCGCCTCGCCGATGACGCTGAGCGGTTCTCTGCTGGTGGCCAGGATCGTCAGGGACGGCCGGCGCTCCAGCAAACGGCCGGTGAACTCGGCCGCCGCCGCCACGAGATGCTCGCAGTTGTCCAGCACCAGTACCGCCTCGTCGCCGCCGAGCAGCTCGGCCACCCGATCCACCGGCTTCGCCGACACGCCGCCGACCGGCCTCGCGCCCGGGGAGCTCAGCGCGCCCAGGACGGCCTCGGTCACGATGTCGGCCCCGGCCAGGGAAACGAGCCAGACGCGGCCACGGCGGTGGGTGCGGTGGCGGGACGCGGCTTCGAGAGCGAGCCTGGTCTTGCCGACACCGCCGGGGCCGACAACGGTGACCAGGCGGGAGGTCTCCAGCAATCCGCCGAGCAACGTGAGCTCGTCGTCGCGGCCGACGAAGCTGGTCAGCGGGGCGGGGAGCCGGCCGGGCTCCGGCTCCGCCCGCACCTGAGGCACCTCTCGCTCACCGCGCAGCACCGCCAGATGGGCGGTCCGCAGCTCTTGCGAGGGGTCGATGCCGAGCTGGTCGGCGAGGGTGTTGCGAACCCGCTCGAACACCTTCAGGGCATCGGACTGGCGGCCCGCGGCGTGGAGGGCGCGCATGCGCAGGGCGGCCAGCCGTTCGCGCAGCGGGTGCTCGGCGGACGCCGCCTCCAGGTCGGCGAGGATGTCGGCGTGGTGGCCCAGCCGCAGTCCGGCGTCGAACCGGTCCTCCGCCGCCGCGACGCGCAGTTCCTCCAGCCGGGCGGCGGCCGTACCGGAGAACGGGGCGTCGAGCACGTCCGCCAGCGCCGGCCCCCGCCACAGCGCGAGCGCCTCACCGAGATGCGCGGCGGCCCGGTCCGGGCGGCCGGCCGCCAGCTCCCGACGGCCGCGGGCGGCGAGATCCGCGAACCGGTTGGCGTCCACGTCCTCGGCCCGCACCCGCAGCCGATAGCCGGTGGCCACGGACTCGACCGCCACGCTGCCCAGAGCCTTGCGCAGCCGGTACACCAGGGCGTGCAGCGCCTTGGCGGCCCCCGCGGGCGGGTGCTCCCCCCACAGGGCATCGACCAGCGACTCCGCCTGCACGACCTGGCCGGCGGAAAGGGCCAGCCGCGCGAGTAGCCCCCGGAGCCTGGCGCCGCCGACATCGATCGGGATCCCGTCGTCGGCGCATACATGAATCGGCCCAAGCACCGCCACCCGCACGGCTGCCCCCTTCCCCAAACCCGTATCAGACTAGGCCCGTTGGCATCCGCGGCGTTCTCGCCGGTGGGGCGGCCGAGCGCTGAGCGGCAAGCTCCTGCCGGCCCCGCCGGCGGCCGAGATTCCGGGCAGCGGGCGAGGACCTGGGCGGGGTGGCGTGGGGCCGTTCGCCTGGGTGCCGGAAATTTGAGCCACGGCGACCGTCAAGCGTCCATTTGGCGAGCTTGGCCCGGCGCTCGTGTGGCGCGACGGCCGAGAGGCTTGTCGGTTCCGGCGGACGGCAAAAGACAAAGGCAAGGAGATCCCTCTCTCCTTGCCACTCTTAACCTATAGCGCACCGGGGGGCTTGCGGCAAGCCCCAGGTCGTACCGCAGAATCGTCGGCCGAGGCCACAACCTACTGAAATGAGGGCACGACGTGCGGGTGTTGTCGTCGATGTACGGGGGACGCGGTGACGTCGAACCACCGGTGGGACCGGCAGCGCGGTTGCGGCCGGCCGACTCGTCGGAGGGAAGGCGACGAGAGGCGGGGATGTGCCCGACAGGAGGTTCGACAGAGCGTGAGGCGCCGGTGATTCGCTCGGCCGGTGCCATGCGATGGAGCATGGCCGTCCCGGAGGTGTCGCGATGATCGGGCAACACGTGTTGGATCTTCAAGAGGTCGACGAGACGCAGGTCGCGATCGTTGGCGGCAAGGGCGCGCACCTGGGGGAGTTGTCGCGGATCGAAGGCATCCGGGTGCCGGCCGGCTTCTGCGTGACGACGGACGCCTTCCGGCGGATCATGGCGGAAGCGCCGTCGATCGACGATCGGCTCGATCGGCTGTCGCGCCTGAACCCGGATGACCGGGAGGTGATCCGCACGCTCAGCGCGGAGATCCGCCAAACCATCGAAGGGATCGCCATCCCCGACGATCTCGCGGCGGAGATCACCCACGCGCTCGCGCGGCTCGGCGAGCACGCCGCCTACGCCGTGCGATCCAGCGCGACGGCGGAGGACCTGCCGACGGCATCCTTCGCCGGCCAGCAGGACACCTACCTGAACGTCGTGGGTCCGGCGGCGATCCTCCGGCACGTCGGCCGGTGCTGGGCATCGCTGTTCACCGAACGGGCCGTGACCTACCGCCTGCGCAACGGCTTCGACCACCGGAAGGTCCACATGGCCGTGGTCGTGCAGCGGATGGTCTTCCCGCATGCGGCCGGCATCGTGTTCACGGCCGACCCCGTCACGGGCAACCGGAAGGTCTCCACCGTGGACGCCGGCTTCGGCCTCGGCGAGGCCCTGGTCTCCGGCCTGGTGAACCCGGACGTCTACAAGGTGCGAGACGGCGAGATCGTCACCAAGGCGGTCGCCGCCAAGAAGCGTGCCGTCCACGCCTCGCCGGCCGGCGGGACGCGGGTACTGCCGATCGACCCGCAGCGGCAGGAGCTGCCGGCGCTGACGGATGCGCAGGTCGTGCGGCTCGTGCGGCTCGGCCGGCGGATCGAAGCGCACTTCGGCCGCCCGCAGGACATCGAATGGTGCCTGGTGGATGATGGCTTCCAGATCGTTCAGAGCCGGCCGATCACCACGCTGTTCCCCATCCCCGCCGCCCGCGACCGGGAGAACCACGTCTACCTCTCCGTCGGTCATCAGCAGATGATGACCGACCCCATGAAGCCGCTGGGGCTCTCCATGTGGCGGCTGACGGCCATGGCGCCGATGCACGAGGCCGGTGGGCGGCTGTTCGTCGACGCCACCCGGCGCCTGGCCTCGCCCGCGAGCCGCGCCGCCTTCCTGGAGATGGTGGGGAGGTCCGATCCGCTGACCAGGGACGCGCTGGAGACTGTCCTCGACCGCGGCGACTTCGTCCCGGCGCTCCCGGACGCGGGTCCCGGCGGGCCGCCGGCCGGCGGCGCGTCCGCCCCGATCGAGACCGATCCGGCCATCGTCACCGAGCTGATCGAGCGCAGCCAGGCGTCCATCGCCACCCTGCGGCGCGACATCCGGACGAAGACCGGACCGGCGCTGTTCGACTTCCTGCTGGAGGCCTTCCAGGAGCACAAGCGAGTCCTCGGTGATCCGCTGAGCATGCAGGCGATCATGGCGGGGATGGAGGCCACGTGGTGGCTCAACGACCGGCTGAGGGAATGGCTGGGCGAGAAGAACGCGGCCGACACGCTCACGCTGTCCGCCCCCGGCAACGTCACGTCAGAGATGGGACTGGCGCTGCTCGACGTCGCGGACGTGATCCGTCCGCATCCGCAGGTGGTCGCGTTCCTGCAGGGCATCGAGGGCGAGAACTTCCTGGACGAGCTGCCGAAACTCGCGGGCGGGACCGAAGCGCGCGACGCCGTCGAGGCCTACCTCGACCGGTACGGCATGCGCTGCGTCGGCGAGATCGACATCACGAGGCCGCGCTGGAGCGAACGCCTCACCACGCTCGTGCCCCTGATCCTCGACAACATCAAGCTCTTCGAGCCGGGTGCCGCCGAGCGGCGCTTCCACCGGGGGCGGCAGGAGGCCGAGAAGAAGCGACAGGACCTGCTGGAACGCCTGCGGGCCCTGCCGGACGGGGAGCGGAAAGCCGACGAGGCCAAGCGGATGATCGACCGGGTCCGGACCTTCATCGGGTACCGGGAGTACCCGAAGTACAACATCGTCAGCCGCTACTTCGTCTACAAGCAGGCCTTGCTGGAGGAGGCCGAGCGCCTCGTGCGGGCCGACGTGCTTCTTGAGAAGGAGGACATCTTCTACCTCACGTTCCAGGAGCTCCACGACGTCGTGCGTTCGAAGCAGGTGGATGACCGGCTCATCCAGCGGCGCAAGGACGCGTTCCGGTCGTATCACGCGCTCACACCGCCCCGGGTGCTCACATCGGATGGCGAGGCCGTCGCCGGGGCGTACCGGCGCGACGACGTGCCGGCCGGCGCCCTGATCGGCTTGCCGGTTTCCGCCGGGACCGTAGAGGGAAGGGCCCGTGTCATCCTCGACATGGCGGAGGCCGATCTGGAGGCGGGCGACATCCTGGTCACGGTCCACACGGATCCCAGCTGGTCGCCCCTCTTCGTGGGAATCGCGGGCCTGGTGACGGAGGTGGGCGGCCTGATGACCCATGGCGCGGTGATCGCCCGGGAGTACGGCTTGCCGGCCGTCGTGGGCGTGGAGCGGGCCACCGGGCTGATCCGGGACGGGCAGCGGATCCGCGTGCACGGAACCGACGGGTACGTCGAGATCCTGCGCGGTAATACACGTGACCGACGTACCGGCGGATGAGTGGGGCGTCGCGTAGGAGCCCACCGTGTCCTGCGCCCGCTCGGTGCCGCTGTACCGCGAGGAGCGCGTCGCACAGGGATCCGTCATCGTGCGTCGCGTATGCCGAGAATGTATGTCGCGGTAAGCGCGACGGCACGGTCTTCGTCATGTGACAGATCCGCGAGGGCACGTGACGCCGTGGTTCCCGGGATGTCCGCGAGCGCCTGTGTCAGCCGTCGACGTGCGGACGATTCGACGCCGCCGTGGGCGAGGCGATCGACGAGCCCGGTGGCGATCCGATCCGCAGACGCGGGACGACTCGCCAGCGCGCTCAGGGCGTCGGCCGCGTCGACGTCGTTCGTCCCCTCGACGACGATGTCGATGAGCGTCGGGATCGCGTCGGTCGCTCCACGTGCCCCGAGTGCCAGGGCCGCGTACCTGCGGACCACGATGTCGGGGTTCGCGAGGGCGTCCCGCAGCAGCGCGGTCGCCTCACCGTCCGGAATCTCGGTGATGGACTGGACGGCACGTTTGCGCACCTCGGCGACCGGTGAGCCGAGGCCCTCCGCCAGCAACGCCAAGCCGTCATCGCCCGATTGCGCCAAAGCCCAGCGAAGGGCTCCGGCGACGTGCGGGTCCGTCTCGCTCAGCGCCGCCTCGACGAGTGCCTCCACCGGCACCGGAACCTCTTCGACCGAGGACAAGGCCGCGCGCTGGCGCTTGCCGGCGCTCTTCGACCCCAGCGCCTGCAGGAGCGCGACGACCTGGAGAACGCCCTCCCAGCCCGCGGGTTCCAAGGCGTCGATCCGGCGCAGTCGCGTGAGCAATTCCGTCTCAGCCGCGATGCGTTCCCGCGTCTGGCGGATGAGGTCGTCGACGAGCTCCGAGGGCGTGAAGTCGGGATCGTCGAGGGCGCGCCCGACGTCACGCAGCGACAACCCCAAGGACCGCAGGCTCTCGATATGGAAGATCCGCCGAATGTCCTCGCTGGAGTACTGGCGATAGCCCGCGTCGCTACGACCCGTTGGCCGCACCAGGCCAAGCGAGTCGTAATGCCTGAGCATACGGGCGCTGACCCCGGACCGTTGTGCCACCTCGCCGATCAACACTGCCTGTCACTCCTCCTCGCCGGTGCCTCCGAGGGCCACGACGCGCTTGGCCTCCTCGATCGCGAACTCGAATCCGGCGTCCGGGTCGAGCAACAGCCGTTCCGTGGCGATCGCGTGCGCGCGCACGCGCGGGTCGGGATCCTTCATCGCGGCGCGCAGCGTGGGCACGATCACCTCACCGAGCGCGACCAGCGCCCGGCTGAGGCTCAGCCGCGTCTCACGTTCGCCGCGCCCGAGCTGTCTCGACAACACCGTGGCCAACCCGGACTCCTCGCCTTCGGGCACGAGCACGACCGCCGTCCGCCAAGCGCTCCGCGCCACCTCGTCGTCGGCGTCGGACAGAAGCGCCCAAGTGATCGCCGGCCAGGCCTGCCGATCCCCGATCTTGGACAGCGTGTGCAGCGCCTGGCTTCGTGCCTGCGCACGCTCCGAGCGGAGTTCCTTGAGAAGCTCAGGAACCGTCACGGACGCCGGGTGGCGGGTGAGTGCCCAGGTCAGCATATCGCGCACATAGAATTCGGGTTCGATCGCGCATCGCTCGACGAGCTTGTCGACGAACCGCGGGTCAGGGGCCGTACCGATCGCCATCGCCGCCCGTAGCCGCACCGACGAGCGGCTGTCCTCCAGCCCCTGGAGAGCTCGAGTCGTATCCGTGTCCTGTTTCCGCATGGTCATCGGGACCACCTCCTCGGCAACAGTGAAGACCTTGTCACGGTGTCAAGGTCAAGCGGGGGGCGCCGCGAGATCACGCATCAGGCACGCGCGGGCAAGAGGAGGGGCGCACGGGTAAGCCACCTCGGCCACATCTGTGTCGTTTTTCTCAGGCACATCCCTTCGGGTCGTCGTTGCCGCGCCCAGGCCGCGCGGGCGGGGTCGCCTTCGAGCCGGCGGATCGCCCGGATGAGCCGGACGAGCTGTGAGTGGCGTTCGACGGCGGCCCCGCCCGCGCGGCCGATGTGAGCGAGGCGCCGGCCAAGGTGCTCGCGGCCCGGGGATGACCGGCGCGGGGATGACCGGCCGTGGTCAGCGCCGCCCGGTGACGGCGATCCGGACCAGGTCACGGCCGCGCACGCCGTACAGTGCCCTGCGCGAGGGGTCGAGGGCCAGCTTCGGCTCGCCGCCGAACCACTCGCCCGCCAGGCCGGAGGCGATGGTCTTCACGGTGAACGTCACGAGGTCGACCTTGTAGATCGCGTCACCGTCGGTGGTGTAGGCGACCAGGCCGGACACGTGCAGGTCGCTCCCCTTCGCGCCGACCTGCACGGTGCGGGTGACCTTGCGGCGCGACAGGTCGTACTCGAACAGGATCCCGGTGTTCGTCACGCCGTACACGGCCAGGGGCGTGTGCGCCAGGCCCGGGACGACCTTCGCACCCGGCACGGGTTCGAGCTGCCACAGCAGCCTGCGCGTGCGCAGGTCGAAGGCGGCCAGCCGGGCGGTCGTGGTGACCGGCGGAAGCCCGAGGCCCTCCTGGATGTTGGTGCCGAGGTAGGCGACTCCGGCCCGGCAGGTGACGGCGTACAGGCTCTGCCGCTCGACGACCGGCCGGTAGGTGTCCAGTTTCCCCGTGCGCGGGGAGTAGAGCGACAGCGCGCCGTTGAGCCGGCCGGGCTCGGGCTGGGTGGTCATCGCGATCAGCCCGGTCAGCGCGTCGTGGGCGAGGTCGCGGGGGCGGTCCTGCTGGTTGCCCGTCTTGGCGAGCAACGTGGCCGCCGGCTCGCCGGCCCGGTGCGCGTACAGCAGGCCCTGGGTGTAGACGCCGAGATAGGTGACGTCCCGCACGGTGAGCGCGATCTTGGGCTCGCCGGGGATGCCGAGGCGGGTGCTGGTGCCCGCCTTCAGGTCGTGGATGTCGGCGCCGCCCTTGCCGCCGACGTAGACCCGCCGCCCGTCGGAGTGCACGGACATGGGCTGCTCCGGCGCGGCCCTGAACCCCCGCTGGACGAGGTTGACGTAGTCGAGCGAGCCGTCGGCCGGGTCGTAGACGAAGACCGCGCCGTCCTGGACGCCGTAGACGCGGCCTTCGTGCGAGAGGAGCCGGTGGGTGGCCGCCTCGGGAAGCGCCACGCCGAGCGTCTGCACCGCGCCGCCGTCCAGCCGGCAGCGGTAGAGCGTGCCGGTGGGCCGCCCGGTGAAGTAGACATGGCCGTCGTGCAGCAGGACCGAGGGAATGTACTTCTCGCCGGTGGCGAGCACGCGGTGGTCGGACGGGTCCGACTTCGACATCACCAGCACCTCGCCGTTGGAGGAGATGCCTCCCGCGAGGTGGGTGTCGGAGATCGTCAGGCTCGCGACGAAGTCGCGGGAGGCCAGCTCTGCGGGCAGGATGTCGCGCTTGGCACCCGTGGCCCGGTCGATCGCGATCAGGTGGGCGTGCGCGCCGACACCCGCGTAGACGGTGGTGGCGTCGGCGGCGATGCTCCGCACGTACGCCTCACCCTCGACGATGACGCCCAGGTCGCGGCTCGTTCCCGTGGCCGGGTCGTACTCCACGACCCGGCCCGGTTCGGAGATCGCCAGGTGGACCTTGCCTTCGGGGGAGGAGGCCAGGTTCCAGATGTAGGCGTGGCTGTAGGCGCCCACCTTGGACAGCGCGCCGGTGAGCGTGTCGAGCCGGTAGAGGTCGGAGCGGCTGTGGGTGCCGATGTAGACATCGGTGCCGACCGCGCACATCGCCCACACGCCGATGCCCGTGGGGATGTCGGTGTGCCCGGTCACCGTGTCGCGGGCCAGGTCGTACGCGCCCACGACGTTGGGTGACAGCCCACGGGTGCCGGCGTAGAGCACGCCGCCGACGAACTCGCCGTTGCCGAGGGCACTGGTGACGCTGGCCGGGCCCAGGACGGTCACCTCGCCTTCGGCGGCGGCGTGGGCGGGGGCGGCGGGCAGCAGTGCGGAGCCGCCCGCGACGGCGGTGAGCTGCAGGAATCTGCGACGGTGGATCACGTGGGGGGAACCTTTCCGGTCGTCGTGGACGGGAGTGGGTGATGGGGAGGACGCCGAGTGCGTCGTAGGACACTGCTCCGATGGGGGAGGGGGTCTCGGCGCGGACCCGGTCGTCCGTCCCGAAGGTGTGGCCGCCCGGATCGACCCGGTTCGAGGGCGAGGGTGCGCGGACGGCCTTGCGTGACGACGGAGCAGACCTTGCCACCGGGCGGCGTGGGGGCGTGGGCGGGGGTGGTGGGGAGCGGGGATAGACACATGAGTCTTCCCAATTCGGTCGTTGCCGAAATCAACCTTCGACGGAAAGGTTAGCGGTCTTTGTGTTTTCGGTCAGGACCCTAATAAGAAAATTATTGGTGATCGTCGTCGCGGCATCCGCAGTGCCGGGCTCCGGGGATCCGCGTCATCCGGGCCGAGCCGGGCCTGTCCGGCTGTCCCGGCGGGAGCGTCGTCGGGATGCTCCGGCGTGGTCCGAGGGTCCCGCCGCCCCCCGTGGGCCGCCGCCAGGTCGTTCGTGCGGATCGCCGTGCGCGGCGAGCCGATCGGCATCATCGCATGTACGCCGGAGGCCTCCTCGGCGGAGGCTTCGCCGCGATCGACCCCACGACCGAGCAGGCGCGGGAGCTCCACACCCTCTCCCGGAGCGAGGGCGTGGTCTCGCGCAAGCGGTGGGTCAAGGTGATCTTCCCGAGTCGAACCGCGGGGATTCGGCCGGTGTCCACCTTGATCCCGTCTCATGTATTTGGGTCTTGACCGTAATCGGCGCAGCATGCAAACTAACGATCATGCCCAGCCCGCCGTCCGCGGGTTGGCCCTAACTCGAGGAGCAGAACTTGACACGTCCGATGACCCGCTTGACGACTGCCGGGCTGGCCGTCATCGCCGCCACCGGCCTGCTCGCCGCGACGGCGCGGTCCGCCCACGCCGACCGGCGATGAGGTGCGAGCAGCAAGATTCTGATCAACGACGGTGGTGGGGGCGAGGCTCCGTCGACGGTGTGGGGGCACGAGCACGCCGCCGGTTCTCACTACATCCACCACATCACCCGCAGTCTGGCGAACAAGACCAAGACCTATTACTGGTACGCCGACAACGACAACCAGCTGCTGCCGAATCGCGACTACGCGGACACGCCCTACGGCCACATCACCTGCCCCGACACGTCCAAGCCGTGAGAGATCCCCGCGCCCGCCGGTTCATACCGGTGGGCGCGGGACGCTACATGAGATTACGGTCCTGGTCGAAATCAAACACAAACGAACGCGTCGTGGAGGTCGCGCTGTGCAGATCCGCGTGGAGGGCCCATTGACGGGGCCGATCCGGCCACACGCTCGACGACCGCCTGGCCGCAGGAGAGGGGCAGGAGCGTGAGGAGCCGCGCCCTGCGCGGGGCGGTGGCGACGGTGTTCCTGGCGGCGCTGCTCGCGGTGCCGTCCACGTCGGCGTCCGCGGCCGACCTGCGGATCGTCAACGGAGGCTTCGACGAGGGGCTGACCGGATGGAGCGGTTCGCACAGCCCGGGCGGCGTCGACGCCGTGGCCTGGGACGGGCGCACCACCGCGCGCGTCGCCGACACGGACCCGGGGGCCGCGTACGGCAGGGAGAGCATGCCGGGCCTGCCCGCCACGGCGGGGACTCGCTACACACTGAACGCCGGGGTCTGGGCCGAGAGCGGCACCGCACATCTGTATCTGCGCTTCAGGGATGCCTCCGGACGTCTTCTCGGCGGCGGCGCGAACGCCTCGGCGACGGGCAGACGGTGGAACCGCGTCACGGTCTCGGGCGTCGCGCCCACCGGAACGGCCACCGTCGCGGCCCTCGTCTACTCGGGTGTGGCCGACGTGGGCACCGCCTACTGGGACGAGGTGCTGATCACCGGGGACGTGACCGATCTGGGCGTGCAGATCGAGAGCAGCGTGCCCAACGCCACCACCTTCGCGGGCGGCAGCGCCTACGCCCTGTACACCGGCACCGCCGACGCCAACCCGCAGCTCGCCGTGATCGACGTGGCCGGCGAGAAGGTGACCCGGAAGATCACCATTCCCGACACCGCGGCCACGCCCACCGTCGGCGGCTGGGCGGCGGCCACGGCCACCGACGGCAGCGTCTACCTCGGCACCTATCCCAACTCCAAGCTCTACCGGTACGTCCCCGGCCAGTCCACGATCACCGACCTCGGGCGGGCGGAGGGCGGTCACTCGTTCATCTGGGACCTGGAGCCGGGAGCGGGCGGGAAGGTGTACGGCGGCACCTACAACGACGGCCGCTACTTCAAGTACGACGGCGGCGCCTTCACCACGATCGGGAACGTGCCCATCGCGGCCGGTGCCCAGTACGTGCGCAGCCTCGCCCACGACCCGGCCGCCAACGCCACGTACCTGGGCACCGGTACGAACGCCGCGCTGACCAGGTTCGACAACGTCACGGGGCGCGTGGACAGTCTCCTTCCGACGGCCTACGCGCACAACTCCATGGTGGGCGGGCTCACCTGGACAGGGGACAGGCTGTTCGCCTGGATCGACCGCACACTGCTCGTCCTGCGCGTCGTCCGCGACGCCGACGGCTCGCACGCCGCCGTCACCGACGCCGCGATCACCGACGTGGACCTGCACCACTCACCGGCTCGCGACGGCAAGGTCTGGTTCGTCAAGGAGGGCCTGCTGCACTCCTACGACGTGGGCACCAGGTCCGTGCGGGCGACCTCCGTCCGGCCCGGACTCGACGTCACCGGGTACACCTGGGCCGGCGGCACGCTGGTCGGCCTCGGCGCGGCCCCTGACGGCACCAGGATCTTCAAGTACGACCCCGCGAGCGGTAACTGGAGCAGCAGGGTCGTCTCCGGCGCACCCGTCCTGCCCGCCGCGATCAACGCGCTCGGCGCGGGGCCCGGCGGCGACATCTACACCGGCGGCTACCTGACCGGCGGCATCGGTGTCTACGATCCGCTGCGGGGCGACGGTGACGACGGCCGGCCGGACACGCCGACCCTCAACGGGCTCAGCCAGACCGACAGCCTGCTGGCACACAACGGACTGCTCTACCTGGGCGTCTACCCGTCGGCCAAGCTCTACGGCCACAACCCCGCGAGCTCCCGGCCGCCCACGCTCAGGTACACCGGCGGCGAGGCGGGAGACAAGGCCGATGACTGCGAGCCGGGCAAGGGCCCGCCGCCGCAGGACCGGCCGTACGCTCTCGCCGGCGGGCCGGACGGCACCGTCTACATGGGCACGGTGCCGAAGTACGGCAAGCGCAGCGGCGCCCTCACCGTCTGGAAGGAGGGCACGGCCGGGCGGACCCTCTGCGTGGTGCCGAACCAGTCCGTCGTCTCGCTGGCCTACGCGGGAGGCAGGTTGTTCGGCGGCACCTCCACGCGCGGCGCTCTGGGCGTCGACCCCGTCTACGCGCCGGGGGCGTCGGCCACACTGTTCTCCTTCGACCCCGCCACCGGTGCCGTGCGCCCGCATCCGCTCCCGCTGACGGCGCCCAAGGCCGTCACGGCCCTCGCGGAGGTGGACGGTGAGCTGTGGGGCCTGGCGGGCGGCTCGCTGTTCACCCTCGATCCGGCGCGGCCCACGGCGATCACGGCGAGACGGCTGTTCCCCGACCCCGACTATGCCGGTAAGCCCAGTCTGGCCTGGCGCGACGGGGTGCTGCTGACCGTGCCCCAGGATCCCCGCCACGTGTACGGCACGGCGGGCGACCAGATCTTCAAGATCGACAAGTCGACGAAGGCGCTGACCGTGCTGCTGACGAGCCCGGGGATGGAAGGCCTGACGGCCGACGGCCTCGGCAATCTCTACTACAAGATCAACGAGCGGCTGTACCGGCTCGCCGTCCCTCAGGCGTGAGGACAGCCCTCCTTGTTCGGACCTGAATCCTCGACCAACCACGCCCTCGACACAAAGGAAGCACATTCGTGCGAAGAATGATCAGAGCGTTACTCGCGGTCCTGAGCGGGACGGTGCTCGCGGTCGTCGCCGTTCCCGCGCTCCCCGCGCAGGCCGGCACCTGGGGGGCGTACCCCCCGAGTAGCGGGAACAGGACCTGTTCCAGTTCCGAGACTTACAACGGGACCGCCTATCAGGTGTGCCTGGAGTTCAACTCGGCACGCACGGAAGTGCGGGCCATCTCCTTCATCAACCCCGGCGCGTACACCAATTTCCAGGTCAACATGAGGCTCTGGGTCGGCGGCAACGGCGTCAGCGTCCCCCAGTCGTGCCCGACGATGACGACCAACGGCAGCCGCGCGTGCTGGACCGGATGGACCGCGCTCAGGCGGCCCTATGTGGTGGCCGACGCCACCTTCGGTATCGCCGGCGCGTGGATGAGGCCCGTGCGTGCCCTGGACATGACTCTCTCCGCCAAGCACCAGGAAAGGTCGAACTGGTGCGGTCCCGGAGCGGCGCAGACGATGATCGCCACGATGGGCATCTCGGCTCCCCCGCAGTCCAGCCTGGCCGATGCCTCGGAGACGACCGCCCTCGGAACGATGCCGTGGATGATGAAACTCGGCCTCAACGCGTACGTACCCCAGGACTTCCCCTACAAGGACTACGACATCCCTCCCAGCGGGATCGCCCGCGAGATCGGACTCAACACGATCGTGACGTCGCTGTCGAGGGGCAGGCCGGTCGCCGTTCTCGTCAAGCCCGGCCAGCTGCCCTGGTCTCCGAACGCGTCCGGGAGTCTCCGGCACTACATCGTCATCCACGGCTACGGCGGCTACGAGACGACCAACGCGAGCCACATCCCGTGGATGCCCAAGAACTTCAAGGTCTGGGATCCGGGTGCCGGGCGGGAGGAGTCGATCACGCAGGACGAGCTCTTCTTCGCGGCCAGGGGAGCGCAGGGGGTGGACGACAACCTCTGGGCCATCGCGACATGACGTTCGTCTGATCCGGCTGTGCACCAGGTTCACGAGGGTCTCGTGAACCTGGTCACCCGATGCCGGGATCGGCCGGGGGAGGACCTCGGCACCGGCCAGAAGGGCCGGTGCGCGTCGACCCGTCCGACCGATTCACATGTCGGTACGGACCGAGGCCCGATCTCAGGTCGGAGGGGTCGGAGGGGTCGGAGGGATCGTCAGGGTCGGGCAGCGGGGGTCGAGCCGGATCAGCGCCAGGTCACGCCCGGCCAGGGCCCAGGCTTTCCAGGAGCCGCGCTCGAAGTGAAGCTGCGGGTTGGTGTACCACTCGTTTCCCAGGCCGGTCGCCACGAGCCTGGCCTCGGTGCCCAGTTCGTAGACGTTGCCGCCGCCGAAGAAGACGGAGGTGAAGACGCGGCCCCGGTGGACGGTCAGCTCGCCGTACCCGGGCAGCGGGCCCCGGTGGGTGATCGTGCGGGTGGCCAGGTCCATCGCGAACCAGCTCGCGTCGCGCTTGTAGACCCCGTAGAGCACGCCGTCGTGCACCTTGACGTCCTGGAAGGTCCGGTGGCCGGCGACCGGGTCCACCTGCCAGAGCACCTTGCGGCTGCGCAGGTCGAACGCCGCGACGGACGCCGACGTCTTCACCGGCGGGGCGCCGCCGCCGCCGAGCACGTCGCCGCCGAGGTAGACGACGCCCTTGCGGGAGTCGAGCGAGAGGCTCATGAGGCTCTGGTCGGGGATGACGTCCACGTAGACGTCCATCTCGCCGGTGTCGGGGTCGACGACCGACAGGGCCCCCTTGAGGCCGGCACCCAGCGGGGCCGAGGCGACGAGCAGCTTGTCGGTGCGGGGATCGTACTCCAGGTCCCAGGGCCGCTGCTGGCCGTGGCCGAGGTAGCCGAGGCTGCGGACGCGGTCGCGCCGGTCGATCTCGATGATCTGCCCGCTGGGGTAGATCGCGGAGTAGATCTTGTCACCGCGGCGGACCAGGTCCTTCGGCTCTCCCGGCAGCCAGATCCGGCGCTGGTCGCCGCCGCGCAGGTCGCGGATGGTGAGGGAGAAGTGGCCGCCGACGTACAGCGTCCGGTCGCGGTCGAGCAGCATCGACTGCGGGCGCTCCGAGCCGGTCGGCAGGCCCGCCTCGATCAGGTCGGTGAACGCGGCCTGGCCGGTGCGCACGTCCATCGTCCACATGCCCCCGCTACCGGAGAAGCCGAGCAGCGTGTCGCCCTCGGGCACCAACCGGCGGGTCTCCTCGCCGGTCCTGGGGGTGCCGACCTCGGTGAGCGCGGTGTCGCCCGTGCGATAGCGGTAGATCGTGCCCCGCGGCCTGGACGACACGTACGCGGTGCCGTCGCCGGCGAAACCGATCATGTCGAGGGTGAGGTCGCCGAGGTCGACCCGCCTGGCGTCCGTGCCGTCCTTGCGCACGTCGAAGAGGGTGTTCCCGCTGGCCCCGAGCACCCGGTCACCGTGCTCGGCGACCGCGCCGAACCCGGTGCCGCCCGCCGCCAGCTCGCGCACCGCGCCGCTCACGCGGTCGATCGCGACCAGCTTGGCCTTGTCGAGCAGCCCGGCGTAGACGGTGTGGTCGTCGACGGTGAGGCTGCGCACGTAGCGCTCGCCCGCGGCCAGGACCCCGAAGACACGCACCGCGCCGGTGGCCGGGTCGTACTCGCGGACCCTGCCGTCGGGATAGGTCCCGGCGTAGATCTTCCCGTCGGGGGAGGCGGCCAGGCTCCAGATGTACCCGCCGCTGCCGCCGAAGGAGGCCAGATGCTCGACCTCGCCCGTCGCCGGGTCGAACCTGTACAGGTCCGGCACCGGGTAGGTGCCGGCGTAGATCTTGCCGCCCGCGACCGCCATGGCCCAGGCTCCCTCGGCCTCACCGGCGGCGGGCGCGTCGGGCAGCCGCACCGAGCGGAGCGTCTTGCGGGTGGCCAGGTCGATCTCGGCGAGCACGGGCGGCTTCAGGCCGCGTGTGACGACGTATCCGCGCCCCTCGTGGGTGACGGCGCCGACGATGGCGCCGGTCACGGACGCGGGGCCGAACCTCTGCACCCCGGTCCCCTCGCACCGCGCCTCCTGAACCCGCGAGCTCTGTACGGCGGGACTCCGTTCGGCGGGCGGACCCTGCGCGGCGGCGGCGATCGAGGGTACGAGCAGGACGGGTAGCGCGGCGACGGTGACGAGGCCGGCTCGCGGCGATCGACTGGGAGGCATGGACCACTCCTTGCGAGGATATATTGGTCCAGACCGTAATCAAGTGAGCGAGAGCCGTCAACACTCTCGCCCGCACAGCCCCTTCAGTCGGGAGCCGTCGACGCTCCCGCCCTTGCGGTCATCGGGATCGATGATTATGGTCATGACCGGTATGCGAACGGAAGGATGCCCGGATGACACCCTTCGACACCCGGCGCCTGATCGGCGACCTGGTGGTGACGCTCGACGCCGACGTGCTCGGCGGCGCCTACCCCGACCGCGACCTCCCGCCGGAGCCCGCCCCGCGTGTCCTGGCCCGCCACGGCATCACCGCGGGCGCGGTGGCCAGCCTGCGGGCCGCGCTCTTCGACATGGCGTCGGGCAACGACGAGACCCTCGCCTCGGCGGCCGGCGGCACCGCACTCCCGGCCGCGGAGTCCTCCGCCCACGGCGAGCCACCGGCCGCGGGCGACGCGGCGGTCGTGCCCGTCGGGACCCTCGACCTGCGCGACCCCCTGGGCGCGGTGCGCGAGATGGAGCGGCTGGCCGTCCTGGGCGTGCGGGCGGTCCGGCTCTTCCCCGACGAGCAGGGCGTCGAGGCGGGCTTCCCCTCGGTGCGGCACGTCGCCGGACGGGCCGCCGCGCTCGGCCTGACCGTGCTGACCGGAGGCGACGTGCGCCGGTTCTGGCAGCCGTTCGCCGGTCTCGGCCTGCGGGTCGTCTTCCTCGACACGCACTTCTACCACCTGGGCGACTTCCTCGTGGCGGCCGCCGGCGAGCCGGGCTTCCACACCTCGACCCGGCTGCTCAACTCTCCCGACGCGCTGGAGACCGTCGCCGGCGAGATCGGCGCGGACCGCCTGCTGTTCGGCTCCCGCACGCCCTACTACGAGCCGCTCGTTCCCCTGCTCCGCCTGGCCACCGGCGACCTGAAGCCCGACGAGGTCGCGCTCGTCGCCGGAGGCAACGCCCGCCGCCTGCTCCTCGGGGAACCCTCATGATCATAGATGTCCACGCGCACTGGGGTCCGTGGTTCTTCACCATGGACGTCTCGGCGCTGACGATCCGAGCCATGGACCGCTACGGGATCGACCTGGCCGTCGTGTCGGGCACCGAGGCCGTCATCTACGACGCCCCGGCGGGTAACCGCGCCCTGGCCGCCCACCTGGACTCCGTGCCCGGCCCCGCCCGCCTGTACGGCTACGTGACCGTCAACCCGCGCCGCCTGGCCGAGGCCGAGCGCGACCTGAACACCTACCTGCCCACCGGCCGGTTCGTCGGCGTGAAGATCCACACCGACTACACCGGTTCCCCCGCCACCTCCCCGCAACTGCGCGACGCGCTGGCTCTGGTGGCGGCGGCGGGTGTCCCGGCGCTGGTGCACACGTGGGGCACCTCCGTGCTCGACCTGGCCCAGGTCTGTCTCGACACCCCGGGCCTGCGCGTGATCGCCGGGCACATGGGCGCGGACGGCTACCGGCACGCCATCGAGGCCGCCCGCGCCTGCGACCGCCTCTACCTGGAGCCGTGCTGGTCGCACTTCCCCGCCGGGCGCATCGCGGAGGTCGCCGCCGCCGTGGACCCGGAACGGCTGCTGTTCGGCACCGACTCCACGCTCATCGACCCGGCCTCCGCCTTCGGCTCCGTGGCGGCGGCGGGACTGACCGGCGACACGGCCGACCGCCTGGCCTGGCGCAACGCGGCCTCCCTCTTCCGCCTCCCGATCGGCTGACCGGCCCGGGCGCGAGGTGGGTCAGACCTCGGTGAGGAGGGCCCTTTCCAGAGTCCGCCCGTCCTCCTCCAGCGCCGGGCCGTACAGGTCGAAGGCGTGCGAGCGAGGAATGCGCCCCTCGGCGGCGGCCAGCCACAGCATGCGCTGGACGTAACCCTCCATCGGCGCGGTGAACGTCGCGGCGGCCAGCCGGTCGAGCCGCGCCGACGCCCGCTCGAACTCCCGCAGGTCGTTCCCGGCGAAGGCACGCATCACCTCGCGGGTGACGCCCACCCGCGCGGCCGCGAGGCCGACCAGCGCCGCCCCGGCGCCCCACAGCAGCGACGGGCCGAACATCCGGTCCTCGCCGGTGATCGCCAGCCGTCCCGCCTCGTGGGTGATCCGTATCGCCTCCTGGCATCCCATCGCGTCCGACAGCAGCGCCGTCTTCAGTCCCGCCACCCCGGGGTGGCGGACGATCTCCCTCAGTACGGCGGGCGGGCAGGGCAGCGTGTAGAGATCGAAGGCGATCATGGGCAGCCCCGCGCCCCGCCAGACGGCGTCGTGCAGGGCGAGCCGGTCCTCGGCGGAGGGGAACACCAGCACGCCGGCGGCCCCGAGCCCGGCGGCGACCCGCGCTTCCTCGACGACCCGCTCCGCCGAACCCGGGGGCGCGTCCGAAGAAGCCGCCGGGCCGTCCGGTCGCGCCGTGCTCAACGTGACCGTGACCCCGCCCGTCCGCGCCTCATCGGAGGCGCCGCCGACGCCGACCAGCACCGGCACTCCCAGGGAGACCGCGCGCTCGATCACGGCGGACCGCACCGGCGGGGGCAGGAAGGGGCCACGGCCGGTGTGGGCGAGCACCGCGAGCCCGTCGGCGCCGTCGGCGAGCAGGCCACGGAAATAGGCCGTCACCAGGTCGAGGTCCACCTCGCCCGAGGCCGTCATGGGGGTGGCCGCCGCCGCGAGCAGCGTGCCGCGCAGCTGCTCGCGCAGCCGCGCGGCCTGTGGCGATATATCCATCTAAGAGACTTTATTTGAGTCCGGTCATCGCGATGCTGTTGACCAGGTACCGCTGCAGGAGCGCGAACACCAGCAGGCACGGCAGCACCGACAGCGCGGCGGAGGCCATCAGCACGGCCAGCGACGACCCCTCCGTGCGCATCGACGCCAGCCCCACGGTGAGCGTGCGCATCTCGTCCGACTGCGCCATGACGAGCGGCCACAGGAAGTCGTTCCAGTGCCACAGGAACACGAACACCCCGAGCGTGGCCAGGATCGGCCTGGTCAGCGGGATCACGATCTGCCAGTAGACGCGCCACTCGGAGGCCCCGTCGACCTTGGCCGCCTCGAACAGCTCGTCGGGCAGGTCGCGGATGAACTGCCGCATGAGGAAGACCGCCTGCGAGTTGGCCAGCGTCGGCACGATCAGTCCCCAGAACGTGTCCACCCCGCCGAGCCCGGAGACGAGCACGAACATCGGGATCAGCGTCGCCTGGGACGGCACCATGAGCGTCGCGAGGAACGCCCACATCATCGTGTCGCGCCCGGGGAAGCGCTTCTTGGCGAAGGCGTACCCGGCCATCGACGCGGTCAGCAGGGTGATCACCACGGACACCAGCGCGTAGATCACCGTGTTGACCGTCCAGCCGGCGAACCCCGAGGACGACAGCAGGTCCACGATGGTGTCCAGGGACAGCGACTCCGGCCACCGGGCGGGCAGGGTGGGCTCGCCCGGCGGCGACAGCGCCACCACGAACATCACGAAGAACGGGCTGACCGTGATCACCGACGCGAGCGCGAGCAGCACCCACAGCGGCCATCGGAAGGACCCGCGCCGTGCCCTGACCGGAGGCTTCACGACCGCGGTGGCGGGCCGGGTGGCGGTGAGCGTCATGCGTTTCCCCGATCGAGCAGGCGGCGCTGGGCCAGCGACACGACGAGCACCAGCGCGAAGAGCACGATGCCGATCGTGGCCGCGTAGCCGAGGTTGGAGAATTTGAAACCCTGGTCGTACAGGCCGTAGATGAGCGTGTAGCTCGCCCTGGCAGGTCCGCCGCCGGTCATCACGTAGATGGTGTCGAACGTCTGGAAGGCGCCGATGGTCTCGATGACGACGACGAAGAACAGGGCGGGCCTGAGCAGTGGCAGCGTGATCCGGCGGAACCGCTGCCACGGCCCGGCCCCGTCGACCGTCGCCGCCTCCAGGTAGGAGGCCGGGATCGACTTGAGACCGGCGAGCAGGATCAGCATGGAGTAGCCGAAGCCCTTCCACGCCGACACCACCGCCAGCGCGGGCAGCACGAGGGCGGCCTCCTCGAGGAAGCCGACGGGGCCGAGGTCGAGCTTGCCCAGCAGCCCGTTGATCACCCCGTCGAACTCGTAGATCCACCGCCAGATCACCCCCGCCAGCACGAAACTGGTGACGTACGGCAGGAAGAGCATGCCCCGGAACAGGCCGCGCATGAAGACGACCGCGTTGAGCAGCAGCGCGGTGCCGAGCGCGACGAGGACGGTCAGGGGCACGTAGATCGCGACATAGACCAGCGTGATCCGCAGGCTGTCCCAGAACTTCGGGTCGTCGAGCAACCGGGCGTAGTTGTCGACGCCGACGAAGTTCCACTCCCCGCCGAGGTTCAGGTCGGTCAGGCTCATGCCCCCCGCCCCCAGGATGGGCACGAACCTGAAGACCAGGAAGAGCACCAGCATGGGGAGGACGAACAGCAGGCCCGCCATGGGGTCCCGCAAGCGCTGTCGCATCAGGTTCTCGCCTTTCGCACGTGACGGCCCCCACCGCGATGGGGGGCGAACCGCATCAGCCGCCGCTGGCCAGCAGCGTGTTGGCCTCCTTGGCCGCGTCGTCCAGGGCCGCCTTGGCGTCCTTCTGGCCGAGCAGGGCCGCCTGGATCTCCGGCGCGATCAGCGCCATCACCTGGCGGGCCATCGGGTGGGCGTCGCCGGGGAAGGCGTACTCCAGCGACTTGGCGAACTCCTGCACGACCGGAGAGGTGCCGGGCACGGTCACGTCGGTACGGGCGGAGAAGAAGCCCGACTCCTTGGCCAGCGCCGCCGAGGCCTCCGGCGCGGACAGGAAGGCGGCGAACCTCTTGGCGGCCTCGGCGTTCGGCGAGTGCTTGGCCAGCGCGAGCCCGCCGGGGATGCCGAACGCGACCTTCTTCGCGTTCTCCAGCGGCAGCCCGACGCCGACGTTGTCGTCGCCGATCGCCGCGCCGAGCTGGGTGACCTGCAGCGCGGTGGCCGCGTGGTAGACGGCCGTCCTGCCCCCGGCCAGGGCGCCGCCCTCGATGTCGTTCTTCTTGGTCGCCGCGTTCTCCGGCAGGCCGCCCAGCTTCTGCAGGTCGAGCAGGAACTGCAGGGCCCCGACGCCCTCGGGACCGTTGAAGACGACGCTCTTGCCGTCGGCGGCGAACACGCCGCCGCCGTTGCCCCACAGCAGCGGGTAGAAGCTCTGGTTCAGGCTGATCTCGGGGGCGCCGGGGTAGTCGAGGATCGCGACCTTCTTGGCGGCGAGCTTGGGCGCGGCGGCCTTGAACGCCTCCCAGGTCTGGGGGAACTCGGTCACGCCCGCGTCGGTGAACGCCTTCTTGTTGTAGATCGGCGCGGTGATGGTCTGGTAGATCGGCACGCCGTAGAGGCTGCCCTCCACGCTCAGCGCGCTGAGGGCGTTGGGCAGGAAGGAGGTCTTGGCGGCGGCCACCACGTCGTCCACCGGGGCCAGGGCGCCCTGCCGGGCGTACTGCGGGATCTGGTCGGGGGTGAGCACGACCAGGTCGAAGCCCTTCTTCGAGGCGAGCGCCGTGGTGATCTTCTCCTGGCGGCCCTCCCAGGGCTGATGGTCGACCTTGAGATCGATCGTGGCGTTCCCGGCCTCGAAGTCCTTCTCGATCTTGGCCCAGAACGCCTGGTTCTTGGCCTGGTCCCCGATCACGGGGTACATCCAGAGTGTCACCGTGCTCTTGTCCGACCCCGAGCCGGAGCCGCCGCATCCGGCGAGCACGACTCCCAGGGCGGCCGCGAGGCCGGCGAGTGCGACCTTCCTCATCGGGCCTTCCTTTCATTGGAAACACCGGTTATTGGCAATACCGGTCCAGGCCGAAATGTAGCGACCACCCTCATGAGGGGTCAATGCCCGACATCTGAACGTAACGCCGGAATCCATCGCTGATCGCCGCGACGTGGTCGGCGGTGTAGTTCTCGTTCAGGTCCACGATCAGCAACGTCTCGCCGACCAGGCGGTCCGCCTCGGGGCAGGCGGCCGGCTGCCCCGACAGCGGAAACCTGGACGTACCGTACATCGGCCCGTCCCACAGCGGTGCCCGGTTGAGCGGCTCGGCAAGATACCCGGACCGGGCCGGAATCCCGTCGGCGGCCAGCCTGGCGGCGAGCTCCGGCGCCCCTCCGCCCGGCAGCACGACCGGGAAGTACCACCACGCGTGCCCGCGCGGATCGGGCAGCGCGAGGCCCGGCAGCCCCGCCAGCTCCCGCAGCAACCGCGTGGCCCAGTGCCGCCGGGCGGCCACCACGCCCGGCAGTTTGGCCAGCTGCGCGCGGGCCACCGCGGCCTGCAGCTCGGTCATCCGGTAGTTGAGCCCGAAGCTCAGGTGGTGCCGCCCGCCGGCCCGGTCCCAGCCCTTGTCGGAGAACAGCCGCATCGTCTGTGCCAGCGCGTCGTCGTCGGTGACCACGAGACCGCCGTCGCCGCAGGTGACGTGCTTCCACTGCTGCAGGCTGAAGCAGCCGACCTCGCCGGCGGCGCCCACCGGCCGGCCGCCGGGCAGCTCGCCCAGCCACGCCTGCGCGCAGTCCTCGATCAGCATGATCCCGTGCTCGTCGGCGATCGCCCGCAACTCGTCCACGGCGGCGGGCGCGCCGAAGAGGTGCACGGCCATGATCGCCCTGGTGCGCGGGGTGATCGCGGCCCGCACCGCGGCCGGATCGAGATTCCCCGACAGCGGATCGACGTCGGCGAAGACAGGGACCGCGTTCTGCGCCAGGATGGGGGCCACGGTTCCGAAGTCGGTCATGGGCGTCGTTATGATCTCGTCGGCCGGGTTCGGGGCGGCCGCCACGACCGCGAGATGCAGGGCAGCGGTGCCCGAGCTGCACGCCACGGCGTGCCGGGCGCCGCACAGCTCGGCCATCTCGCGTTCGAGCGCCCTGGCCTCGGTGCCCCACACGGAGTTGAGCATTCCCGAGCGGATCACCCGCTCGGCGGCGGCCACCTCCTCGTCGCCGAGAGTCCTGCCGGCCGCTTCCGCGGCGCTGGGGAATTTCGGAGTCACACAACACCTCGCACGAGATAAAGTCATAGCGGTCTTGACCGTAATTTAGCCAGGAGGTCTCAGTGGGGATCCTCATCGGGGTGGTCGGCCCCCACGACCTGGTCGACGACGTGGCGGCCACCTGTGAGGAACAACCGGGTGTGAGCACGCTGCGGCTCGACTACGACCACGAGTCGCAGGCGCCCACGATCGTCGAGGCGCACGCCGGCGCGGTGGAGGGCTGGCTGTTCACCGGCATAGTGCCGTACATGCTCTCGCATGAGGCCGACGTCCTCACGCGTCCCGCCGCGTTCGTCGACTACTCGGGCGCGACCCTGCTCAGCGCCCTCGTACGGCTCCAGCACCAGGGCCACGACGTCACCCGCCTGTCCATCGACACCCTGTCGGGTGCCGACGTGACCGCCACGTTCACCGAGGCCGGCCTGCCCACCGACAGGCTGCGGGTGCTCCCCTGGCGCAGTGGCCTGACCTCGCGGTCGGCCATCGCCTTCCACCGCCGCGGCGGCGAGCACACCGTGATCACCTGCCTCAGCTCGGTGCACGAGGCGTTGCGCGGCAAACTCCCGGTGCTGCGCCTGGCGCCGTCGACGCACTCGGTCCGCGTCGCCCTGCGCCGGCTCCTGCTGTCGGCGGAGGGCCAGGCGCAGGAGGACGCGCAGATCGCACTGGGCCTGATCGAGCTCGACGGCGAGGAGGGCCTGCTGCGCGAGGCGACCGCGCTCGGCGGCACGCTCGCGGCCTTCCGGGGCGGTGTCCACCTGCTGGTCACCACCCGCGGCCCGCTGCACGACGCGACGGGCGGCTTCTCCTCCCTGCCGATGCTGTCGCGGCTGGCCGCCTACAGCCGGGTTGTGCGGGCCGGGTTCGGCCTGGGCCGCAGCGCCGCCGAGGCCGAGAGCCTGGCCCGCAGGGCGCTGGCCAGGGCCCGGCGCATCGGCGACGTGGCCGCGGTGCTGTCGCTGCGAGCCGACACCGACGTCGTGCTGGAGTCGGTCGCCCCGCCTCCGGCCAGCGAGACGAACCTGCCGCTCCTGGCCCACCGGGTGGGCCTGTCGGTGGCGACGCTGGAGAAGCTGCTGGAGGCGCGGGCGACCGTGGGCGATCAGCCGCTGACCACCCGCGAGATCGCCGAGCGGCTCGCGGTGCAGCAGCGCACGGCCCGCCGGATGCTGCACCGCCTGGAGCTGGCCGGGCTGGCCGAACGCACCGGCAACCTTTCCAGCGGCTCCAGCGGCCGCCCGCTGACGCTTTACCGCCTGACCCTTTAGCGCAGCCACCGGTCCAGGCCCTCGGCGACGAACTCGTCGTCGCGTAGCCACGGATAGGCCGCCCAGATCCGGTCGATCTCGGCGAGCTGCCCGGGGGAGAGCTCCTCCTCCGGATCCAGGCACCAGCGCCCGGCCAGCAGGCCCTGGCGACGCAGCACCTCGTGGATACCGGGAAGGCAGCCGCGGAAGCCGTGCTCGGCGTCGAAGATGGCGGCGTTGGCGTCGGTCAGGTGCCCGTCGAGGGTGAGCAGCCTGCGCACGGCGGCGTCGTCGCCGTCACGGGCGCGCCGCGCCTCGTCGAGCAGCTCGACCGCCCGCCTCACCCACACCGCCCACTGGCCGAGGAGACCGCCGACGAACTCGACGTCGACCTCCTCGCCGTCCACGACGACGCGATGCGAAGTGATCAGGTCCGACAGGATGTGGTCGTCGTTGCCGGTGTAGAGCGCCACCTGGCGGGTGCGCCCGGCCCTGACCACGCCATGGAGCACGTCCAGTGTCCGGTAGCGGTTGAACGGGGCGACCTTGATGCCGACGACCGCGTCGATCGACGCCAGACGCGTCCAGTAGTCGCGGGTCAGCGCCCGGCCGCCGACGGCGGGCTGCAGGTAGAAGCCGATCACCGGCAGCACCTCCCCGACCGCGCGGGTCCGCTCGATGAGCTGATCCTCGTCCAGCTCGCGATGCGGGCTCAGCAGCATCATGTGGTAACCGAGCGAGGCCGCCAACTCCGCCTCCGCCACCGCCCGTGCGGTGCTCCCGGTAGCGCCCGCCACCAGCACCACCTCGCGCTCGTAGCCACGGACGGTCTCGGCGGCGAGCTCCAGCACGGGGGGCAGCAGGTCCGTGCCGTGGATCGCGAACTGGGTGGTGTGTACCCCGACGGCCAGACCGCCCGCCCCCGCTTCGACGTAGTAACGGGTCAGCGCCCGCTGCCGCCGCTCGTCGAGCCGCCGGTCCTCGGTCAGTGCCAGCGGGTGCGCCGGGATGACCATGCCCTTGCGGAACAGGTCGTGGACGGAACCATGTCTCTCGGGTGCCGTGCTGAGCACGTACGTTCCCCTTTCACCCTCGCCGATGCGGTCAGAACGCGCCGTCGCGGCGCTCGAACTTGGTGGGCTTGCCCAGCAGCGCCCCTCCGTCACCCACCCAGCGGGCGGTGTGCTCGACCAGTTCGGCGAGCGTGAGATCGGGGTAGCCGAACAGGCCGTGGCAGCGCGAGGCGTTGGACAACAGCGCCGTGGAGGCCTCCGCGCCGACGAGGACCGGCTCCCTGCCCAGCAGGCGGCCGAGGTCGGTGGCGACCTGCCGTACCGAGACCAGCTCGGGGCCGGTCACGTTGAGCACGTACGGCGGGACGGAGGCCAGCAGCAGCGAGCGAAGCGTCACCTCGTTGGCGTAGCCCTGCCAGACCACGTTCGCCTGGCCGGTGGTCACGTCTATGGCCTGTCCGGCGACGA
Organism: Streptosporangium sp. NBC_01469; assembly: GCF_036227305.1. Classification (NCBI taxonomy): domain Bacteria; kingdom Bacillati; phylum Actinomycetota; class Actinomycetes; order Streptosporangiales; family Streptosporangiaceae; genus Streptosporangium; species Streptosporangium sp. NBC_01469. The sequence goes on from NZ_CP109465.1 coordinate 6,723,723, forward strand.
TCTTCTGCGCGAGGTCGACCAGCACGCCGTAGCGCATCTCGACGGCGTAGTTGAGCCGGATCAGCGCCGTCGGCGTGCCGCGCTCCTCGGCGAAATGGGTGAGCACACGCTCGCGGCCCAGGCAGCTCATGGCGTAGTCGCCGACCGGCCCGGTGGGCGAGTCCTCGGTGGAACCGCCGGAGGTGATCGGAACGAGCGGGTAGACGTTGCCCGTCGACAGCGCGGCGATCCTGCTGCCCGCGAACCGGTCGGCCACGCGGCCGGGCAGGTAGGCGTTGGTGAACCAGGTGGCGTGCTCGCGCCCCCGGGTGCCGAACTTGGCGCCGACGAGGAAGACCACGTTGGGCACGTCGGGCAGCTCCCGCAGCGCGTTCTCGTCGGCGATGTCGGCCGCGACGACCGTGGCGCCCTCGTCGCCGAGCGCCCGCGCCAGGCCGGGCTCGGAGAAACGCGACACCGCGATGACGCGCTTGCCGCTCCCGGCCGCCCTGACCCCGTTCAGCGCCAGGCGGACGAGGCTGGGGCCAAGTTTGCCTCCGGCGCCGAGCACCATGATGTCGCCGTCGAGCTTGCCCAGATCCTCGACCAGCCCGTCACGGGGGCGTGACAGGCGTTCTTCCAGCTCTGCGATGGTCCGCACGCGGAACTCCTCACTCTTATTTACGGTCCAGACCGTAACTGGGGGAGAGTTCGGCTGTCAACGCCCGCCCGGCGTGGCGGACGGGACCCCTGGGCGTGTGTCAACGTCCGCCGTGGGGCCGAGCCGGCTTCAACCGGCTCAAACGCCGTCGCGCCGCCGCCACCCGGTATGACAGGCTCGCCGTCCGCTACGAAGCCGCCATCCTCGTCACCGCGATCAGCGGAACGGCTCTGATCAGCTTTGGTACACGCCCTGGGCGCAGGCCTCGCGGGCGGACACCAGCATGCCGAGTACGGCCCTGGTCTGCTCCCAGGGCACCGGGCTCGGGGCACCGCCCACCATGGCGAGGAACGCCTCCACGGTCCCCCGGTAGCCCAGGCCGGAGAGGGGGTCGGCGCCGGGCTCCACCACGACCTCGCGGGTGCCGGCGCGGGTGTGGACGCTGACCGTGTAAGACTCCTCATCGGTGACCCCGATGACCTCCACGGCGCCGACGACGCCGTTCTCCCAGGCCAGCGCCATGACGCCGGTGTCCTCCGACTTCAGAGCGGTGTAGGAGCGGGTGGCGGCCGCCGCCCCGGCCAGCCTCACGGCGGGGCCGAGAAGGGCGACCAGCAGCTCCACGCCGTGCACGCCCATCGTCACCATCGTGCCGCCGCCCACGGCCGGATCGTCCTGCCACGGGTTGTGGCCGCCCGCCCACAGGCCCACGTCGTGCCGTACGGTGGCCCGCACCGAGAGCACCTCCCCGAGGTCCTCGGCCACCAGGGCGGTGAAGGCGGGCGCGAAACGCAGCACCGAGGTGGACAGCACCAGCTCGGGCCGGGAGGAGGCCGCCGCGTCGACGGCGGCGAGCTGGGCGGCGGTCGCGGCGGCCGGCTTGTTGACGAAGCACGGCAGGTCCGCCGCCAGCACCCGGGCGAGCGCGGGAGCCACCCCCGGGTTCGGCACGGTCAGCACCACCCCGCCGGGGCGAGCGGCGAGCAGATCGTCCAGCCCGCCGGCGACCTCGGCCGCGGGGTGTTCCTCCGTGAAGCGGGCCAGCCGGGCCCGGTCCTCCTCCCACACGATGAGGCCGGCGCGGGAGGCGAGGGTGCGGGCGTCGGTGTAGGGGTGGCTGGTGGCCAGTCCGGCGATGGCGATGCGCACGACGTCCTCCTGGTCGGTGAGAGAATTACCGACCGTACCTCACGGGCCGAGCGGCGCTCCTCCTGCGCGGCCGGCCGCCCGAACGCCCCGCCCGGTGTCGGGACGGGCCGATCGGCGGCGTCGCCACGGCACACCCTCCCCGTCAGTCGGTGATGGAGGCCCGGAAGCGGTAGCGGTCTCCTCGGTAGACCTGCACCGTCAGCTCGAGTGGCCGCCCGTCCTGGTTGAAGGAGAGCTGCTCGGCGACCAGCACCGGAGTCCCGTCCTTGATCTCCAGCAGATCCCGCTCCCGAGTCTCGGGCTGCCGTGCCTCCACCGAGTAGTCCGCGACCCGGGGGAGCTGTGCCGGATCGGCGCTTCGCAGGGTCGCGTAGAGCGACGCGGCGGTGAAGTCGGTGTCGGCCAGCGCGGGACAGAGCGTCAGGGGCACCCGGTTGTGCTCCAGCACGACGACGAGGTCGTCGAGGAAACGCAGTCGCCGCATCTCGAACAGCGTGGCTCCCGGGCCGATGCGCAGCGTCTCGGCCTCATTCACGGTCGCCGGCCTGGTTCCCGATTCCAGCACCTGGCTGCGGGTGGCCAGACCGTGCTTCAGGGCGTAGTCGGCGAACCCCTCCACCGTGTGCCCGCCCGCCGGTGTGACGGTCCGGCCCCCGCCGGTGACGAACCAGCCGCGGGCCGCGGCGGACTCGAGCAGGCCCCGGCCCGCCAGTTCGGCCAGAGCGGCGCGCAGCGTTTCCCGCGACACCTCGTATCGCGTGGCCAGGCTCCGCTCCGAGGGCAGCCGGTCTCCCGTCCTGGCGCCGCGGGCCGAGATGTCATCCCAGAGCCGTGCGGCGACCTGGACGTAGCGGGGCAGGGCGTCATCGCTCAGCAGGCCTTGGGGGAAGGAGGGGACATCCGAGGGAGTCATACCAGAACCATACCAGTTTCCGACCATTGACGACCAGAAATCAGACCAGTACTGTTCCGGCTTGTCGCCGGCTGTAAGAACGCGCCGCGCCCCGGAACACAGGGCAGGAACAGGAGCGGATCATGTGGAGCTTGTTGGACGAGGTGGTCCGGCGTCAGAAGGCAGGTGAGCCCAGGGGCATCGCCTCCGTCTGTTCGGCGCATCCGCTGGTGATCGAGGCGGCCGTGCTCCAGGCGCGCGAAACCGGGAGGCAAGTCCTGGTGGAGGCGACCTCCAACCAGGTCGACCAGTACGGCGGTTACACGGGCATGCGGCCCGGCGACTTCCGTGACCTGGTGTACGCCATCGCCGCCGAACAGGATCTGCCGCTGGACCGCGTCATCCTCGGCGGTGACCACCTTGGCCCCAACCGGTGGCGCGCACTGCCACCGGACCAGGCGATGGAGCGGGCCGAAGCCCTTGTCGCCGCCTACGTCGCGGCCGGTTTCACCAAAATCCACCTGGACTGCAGCTTCCCCTGCGCGGGCGATCCCACGCCGCTCACCGACGACGTGGTCGCCGAGCGCGCCGCCCGGCTGATACGTGTGGCCGAGGACACGGCGGGGGAGCGCGGCGCCGCCCGGATCCGCTACGTGATCGGAACGGAGGTGCCGACGCCCGGTGGCGCCCACGAAACGCTGAACGAACTCGTGCCCACCTCGGCGCGGGCCGCACGGGCGACCCTGGAACGTCACCGCGAGGCGTTCGCCGGGCACGGACTCGAGGACGTCTGGCCCCGCGTCATGGCACTCGTCGTCCAGCCGGGTGTGGAGTTCGACCATCAGCGGGTGGTCGACTACCGGCCGGAGAGGACCGCGGAGCTCGGAGCGGTCCTCAACGAGGAGCCCACCATGGCGTTCGAGGCGCACTCGACCGACTACCAACTGGCCGAAGCGCTCACAGCACTGGTCAAGGACCACTGGGCCGTCCTCAAGGTCGGTCCCGGTCTGACCTTCGCGCTCCGTGAGGCGCTGTTCGCTCTCGCGGCCATCGAGGACGAACTGGTGCCCGTGGGCGAACGGTCCCGGCTGCCCGAGGCCGTCGAACAGCGGATGCTCGCAGAGCCCGACCGCTGGGAGGACTACTACCCGAGCGACGACACCGAGCGGCGCCTCGCCCGGCGCTACAGCTACAGCGACCGGATGCGCTACTACTGGCCCGATCCCGAGGTGACCGAAGCGCAGGAGCGGCTTTTCGGCAACCTCGCGGCACGGGACATCCCCCTGCCGCTCCTCAGCGCCTATCTGCCCGGTCAGTACGCGCGCGTTCGCCGCGGGGAACTCGCCGCGACGCCGCGGGCGTTGGTGATCGACCACATCCGCGATGTGCTGCGCGGCTACGACCGCGCGTGCGATCCCCACCACAGGGAGTATTCGTGACCGGTCTTCTCGGCGCCCTGGCTCGCAACGCCGGGGCCGATGACACTGTCCGCGAGATCATGCAGCAGCCCGGCATCTGGCGGGATGTCGACGGTATCGTCACCGCCTCCCGGGCCGCGCTCGACGGCTTCCTCCAGCCGCTGGTGGCCCGCGACCACCTGCGCGTGGTGCTCACCGGCGCCGGTACCTCGGGCTTCGCGGGGCAGGTGCCGGCCACGACACTGGCTCGGCGGCTCGGGCGACGAGTCGACGCCGTGTCCACCACGGACATCGTCGCCGACCCGCGAGGCTGCTTCGCCGAGGATCCGCCGACCCTTCTCGTCTCCTTCGCCCGGTCCGGGGACAGCCCGGAGAGCCTCGCGGCCACCGAACTCGCCGAACAGTGCCTGTCGGAGGTGCACCACCTCGTGATCACCTGCAATGAGGAGGGGCGGCTGGCTCGGGAACATTCCGGGAGGACCACCTCGTGTGTGCTCCTGATGCCGCCCGCCTCCAACGACCGTGGCTTCGCGATGACATCGAGTTTCACCGGGATGACGCTCGCCGCCCTGCTCACCCTCGGCGGAACCGCCTACGCCGGTGTCGCGGAGCGGCTGGCCCGGACAGCCGAGCGGATCACGCGGGACGGCGTCTTCGACGAGGACATCGGCGCGCTGCTGGCCCGCGAGCCCGAACGGATCGTCTACCTGGGCAGCGGGGCGCTCAGGGGGCTGGCCGCGGAGTCGGCGCTGAAGGCGCTCGAACTGACCGGCGGGGCGATCGTCGCGACCTCGGACTCCGCCCTGGGATTCCGCCACGGCCCCAAGGCCGTGCTGAACGAGCGCACCGTCGTGATCGTGTACGTGTCGAACGACCCGTACACCCGCCGGTACGACCTGGACATCATCGCGGAACTGCGCTCGACCATGGCGCCCGGCAGTGTCATCGCGATCGGAGCCGGGATCGACGGCGCGCCGGGCGAGGGGAACTGGCCGCTCCACGGTGCCGAGGACATCGAGGACGCGGCGCTGGCCCTGCCCGCCGTCGTGTGCGCCCAGCTCATCGGCCTCAACGCCGCCGTGCTCCGGGGAACCCGGCCCGACAACCCGTTCCCCTCGGGCGAGGTCAACCGAGTGGTGCGAGGTGTCACCCTGCACCGGTTGCGGCACTGACATCACAGCGGCACGGCGTTGACAGGATATTTGCGGGTGTCGACGGCGGTGGTACCGAAACCGCCTTCTGCCTGGTCGTCGGCGGGTCGCGGCCGAAGGGCCTGTCCGATCACTGGTCGATGGCCCCCGTCTCCGTTCCTTGTACGGGGCCGGAGCCGGATGGTGGCGGGGAGCCGGGCATGGGGCCGGAGCCGGGTGATGGCGCGGAACCTGGCACGGTCGCCGGGGTGGCGACGGCCAGCCGGTCCAGCTTGCCGCTCGGGGTCCTGGGGAACGAGGAGACCACCTCGATGTGCGACGGCACCATGTGGGCGGGAACCTTGTCGCGGAGCATGGCCAGCACCTCGGCACGGTCGAACGGCAGCGACGTGGCCACCACGAACGCCCGCAGGCGCTGGTCCTCCGCGTCCTCGCCCACCACCGCGACCACCGCCTCGGCGACGGAGGGCATCGAGGTGAGCAGGGTCTCGATCTCCCCGAGTTCGACCCGGAAACCGCGCAGCTTGACCTGGCTGTCCCGCCGGCCGAGGCATTCGAGGTCCCCGTCCTCGCCCACCCGTCCGAGATCTCCGGTGCGGTAGGCGCGGACGGCCGGGTCCAGGGGATCGGGCACGTAGCTCCGCGCGGTGCGGTCCGGCAGGTTCACGAACCCCGGCCCGACGCCCTCCCCGGCGATCCACAGCTCTCCGGTCTCTCCCGGGGGCAGCGGCCTGCCGTCCTCGTCGCACACGTGGATTCGCGTGCCGCGGATCGGCTGCCCGATCGACGGGAGCGGCGGCCACTCCGCCACGTCCTCGGGCAACCACCGGCAGGTCGCGACGTGTGTCTCCGTCGTTCCCCACTGGTTGGCCAGGCGGCAGCCGGGCAGCCTGCCGAACATGGCGCGGAGCCTGTCGCCGCACTGCATCTGCTCGCCCGTCGAGTAGATCTCGCGGAGCGGGTGGAGGCCGGGGGTGACGTCGTCCGCGAAGAGCGCGAGCGACTGGAGCATGGCGAACGGCACGAACAGCCGGTTGACCCGCTCGCGGGCGATCAGCTCCCACAGGAACTGCGGGTCGAGCCGCTCGTCCTCGGTGCAGCACACGACGGTGCCGCCCTCCCCGAGTGTGGTGAGAACCTCCTGGTATATGACGTCGAAGGCCGCCGGGGAGAACTGCAGCGTCCGGTCTCCCTCGGCGCAGCCGCTCGCGGCCGTTTGCCAGGCGATGAGGTTGGCCAGGTTCCGGTGCTCGAACAGGACGCCCTTGGGCCGTCCGGTGGAGCCGGAGGTGTACATGATGTAGGCGAGATCCTCACCGGAGACGGGGGGGAGCGGGCCGTCCGTCTCGGTGCCTCGCGGCGCGTGATGTCCCGCACCGTCGTCCTCCGCCCACCGGGTGGCGTGGACCGGCGAGGCATCCGGCTCGGCGCTCTGTGGCGCGCGATGTCCCGCGCCCTCGTCCTCCGCCCGCCGGGTCGCGTAGACCAGCGGGCCGTCCGCGACGAGCGGCCGGAGGCCGCCCAGCCGTTCGAGGTGATCCGCGTGCCCGATCACCAGATCGGCGCCGGCGTCCGCGCACATGTACCGCAGCCGGTCCACGGGGTAGGCCGGGTCGAGAGGGACGGCGACGCAGCCGGCCCGCATGACGCCGACGAGGGCCGTCACGAGTTCGATCGATCGGTCGAGGTGGAGCCCGACCCTGGTACCGACGCCGGCACCGAAACCCGCGAGTCGGCGGGCCACGAGCTCCGATCGGGTCCAGAGTTCGCGATATGTCACGGAGCTTCCGCGGAACGTGACCGCCTCGGCGTCCGGGGTGAGGCGGACCCGGTCCGCGACGGCCCGCAGCACGGGTGGCGGCCGGTCCGTCCCGGCCCCCCGCTCAAGATCGTTCATCGTCTCTCCCCGCTTCCTCGCCGTGAGGGCCGCGGCCGGCCCGGTCGATGCGGTACTCACTTGTGCCAGCCCGCGTCCGAGATCGGGCGGAGCGTGATCCGGGCGGGTCTCTCCGCCCGTAGCAGCAGGCGCCCGAGGGCCCGTTCGATCTCGGTGGCCTGCGCCTGATCCGGGTGGTCCACGTAGACGTCGAGGTCGTACCGGCGCTCGTCGTCGCTCTGGTACACCCGGGTGGTCGCCCGCAGCACGCCGGGGATCGACGCCGCGATCTCCCGGACGGAGGGCAGCCACACCTTCTCGTCGTTGACGACCACCGAGTCGGACAGCCGTCCCCTGTAGTAGTGGTAGCCGTCGTCGTCGATCTCGAAGAGGTCGCCGGTGGCGATCGTCCGGGGTGCCACCAGCGGGTCGGCGCGGTCGTCCGGCACCCGGCGGCGCAGCACCGTGTCGGACTCCACCAGCAGTTCCCGGGAGCCGTCGCCGAGGGCGGACGGGCGCAGGCCGGTGCGGACGCCGGGCAGCGGCAGCCCCACCGAGCCGTGCCGGTGGGACGGTTCCAGGTGGGCCGCCAGGGTGGAGACCCGGGGACCCGCCTCGGTGAGGCCGTACGTCAGGTACAGCTCCAGCCCCGGATGCCCGGCGAGCAGCCGCTCGACGTACCGGGGGTGGAGATGGTCGCCGCCGACGGTGAGGACCCGCAGGGTCCGCGACCAGGCGGCGTCGCCCGCCGCCAGCCGGGCGACCAGCGCCGGCGTCAGCGACGAGAACGTGACGCGCTGTTCGCGCAGCGTCCCCGCGTACGCGGAAGGCGTGAACGGCGGTCCGCAGACGACCAGGCGCGAGCCCGTGACCAGCGACGCGAGCGCCTGGGCGACGAGACCGTAGGAGTAGTGGAGCGGGAGATTGAGCAGCACCGTGTCGGTGTCCCGCTGGCCGACCGCGTGCGCGTGCATGCCGGCGTTGCGCAGCAGGGAGCCGATGCCGTGCAGGCAACCGCTGAAGATGCCCGACGTGCCGGACGTCATCAGGATCACCTCGCCGGCGGCGTAGTGCCGCCGCTCCGGCCAGGGAAAGAACACGATCTCGGCGTCCCCGAGCCCGTGCTTGGCCGGCGCGCCGTACCGTTCGGCGTTCACCATGGGCGCGATCAGGGCGTCGGCGCCGAACCGGCGTCCGATCGCCCCGATCCGCGCCGCGCTCGCCGACGGGGGCACGAGGACCGGCACCCCGCCGGCGAGCAGCACCGCGAAGAAGAGGGCGAGCAGCGGCCTTCCGTTGGGCATCGCGATCACGACCGCCGCGCCGGGCTTCACACCGCGGCCCGCCAGCTCGTCGGCGACGGCGGCCGGTGACACGCCGGAGCCGGGCGGGTCGGCGTCGGTCACGTTCGCCAGGAAGGCGTCGATCACGTCCTGGCCGGGGACGCCGTCCGCGCTCACAGTGCTCACCGTGCTCACCGGCCCGGCGCCGGGAGGGCGCGGCGAAGGTCCGGTCCGGGCCCGAGTACCGTGCTGCGCACCCGGTGGCCGCCGTCCTCCTCCACGTGGTGGACGCTCACCACGGCGTACTCGGCCGCCCCGGAGCGCAGCCACGAGCGGGCCAGGGTACGGGCCACCGGGACCCCTTTCCCCGGGTGGGTCGCGAGCGTCAGCGAGGGCCCCTTGAACCCCCGCACGACGCAGGCGAGACTTCCCGCGCCACCGGGGCTCGCCCCGGCGAACCGCAGCGGGGACACCCGGCCGTTCCGTACGGACCGCTCGATCGCCTCCATCGTCTGGAGCGTGCACAGCGCGCTGACCAGGATGACGGCGACCTCGTCCCGCACCGCGTCCAGCTCGTCCGAGCAGGTGGACAGGGCGTCGTCGACCGAGTCGACCACGAGCCAGGCGAGGGGATCGGCATAGAGGGAGGGGATCCTGCTGCGCACCGGGCCCAATTCAGCCCGGGTGGCCTCACCCCGCGCCACCACGACGACGCCCTCGCCCGCGACCTCCTCGGGAACCTCGGACCGCTCGGCGGCCATGCCGGTCATCTCGTCCCCTCGAACGCCAGGCAGGTGTTGAACCCGCCGAACCCGAGCGTCACGCTCAGCCCGATCCGGTCGATCCTGTCGATCCGGCCGTCGAACGCCGCCGGACCGCCCATCGGCAGGGGGAGCGGAAAGCCGGGCATGACGGTCGTCAGGCCGTGAACCGGTGGCACCACCCCGTCCCGCAGGGCCAGCAGGACGGTGACCGCCTCCAGGGCGCCGGTGGCGCCGAGCGTGTGGCCGAACGCGCCCTTGGTCGCGAAGACCGTGGGGGAGGTCGCGGTGGAGCCCGCCGTGGAGAACACGCGTTCGTAGCTGCGGCACTCCACCAGGTCGTTGACCGGTGTGCCCGACCCGTGCGCATTCACCACGACCACGTCCTCGGCGTGGCGGCCGGCCGCGAGCAGTGCCCTGCCCACGGCGCGTACGACGCTGTCACCGGACAGGTCGGGGGCCGCGGTGTTCACCGCGTCGTTCGCCGAGCCGGCGCCCAGCAGGTACCCGCGGGGCCGCGCGCCGCGCGCCGTCGCCGAGCGGGCGGACTCCAGCACGAGGAAGGCGGCCCCCTCGCCGAGGATCGTCCCGTCGTGGGCCTCGTCGAACGCGCGCAGCGAGGTCGGCGACATGGTGCCCAGCGCCGAGTGCCCCAGTCTCTTGGCCGGGGTGAGGATGTCCGCCGCGCCGCAGACGCAGATCTCCGCGTCGCCGTTCCTGATCAGCTCGGCGCCGACCAGGAGGCTGTCCGAACCCGAGGAGCACGCGGTGGTGAGCGACACCGGCGCCTGGGGCATGTTCAGCTCGCCGGTCACGTCCGCGCACCAGTCGTCCAGGGCGGTCACACCCGTGGTGTCCAGATGGGGGCCGTAGCTGGTTCCGAAGACCGCCCGCAGGCGCGGATCGGTGACGTCCAGCCCCGCGTCCGCCACCGCGTCCGCCAGCGTGTCGCGGCTCAGGATGTGCAGCCGCTCGCCCGGGTCCTTGTCCAGCGAGAGACCCGGAAGGACGGCGGCGCTCTCGTTGCGCAAAGGGTGCGCCGAGGGTGCTGAGGGCACGGCCTGGATGCCGCTCCCGCCGTCCAGCAGGGAGCGCCACACCTCGTCGAGGCCGGTGCCGAGAGGGGTGGACCATGCCATTCCGGTGACCCAGACCTCCGGCGGCCCGTCCGCCGCGCGTCCGCCGCGTGTGGTGTCCAGGTCGCTCACCACAGCATCCGCCCCATGTCGGCGACCTTGACGCGCACGAGCGTGCCCTTGAACGCGGCCACGGTACGGTCCTCGACCACCGCGCGCCCGGAGAAGAAGAAGGTGGAATCCTGGATCAGCTCGCTCTTCACCGTGAAGACCACCTGGTCGCCGGGGACCACGATGCGCGTGAACCTCGACTTCATCGAGCCGATGAGCGTCAGCTCGTCGTCCGCGATGGGAGACGTGCTGAGCTGGTACAGGATGATTCCCGACTGCGCGAAGGCCTGGGTGAGGTGGCTCGCCGGGAAGATCGCGCGTTCCGGGAAGTGGCCGGCGATGACGTCCATCGTGCCGGAGACGAGAAGGGTGCTGGTGAGACGCGCGCCCGGCTCGTAGTCCAGCACGCGATCGATGTAGATCATGGGGTGCCGGTGGCGGAGCCACCGCTTGATCTCGGTGAATCCGAGCATTCTGTCGCCGGCGGCCACCGGGGCCGTGCCGTCCGGGATCGTGCCGTTCGTGGTCAGGCCGTCCGGGGTCGCGGTGACCGGGGTCGTGACGACCGGCTCAGATGTCTGCATCGTGGCGGCACTCCTTCAGCGATTTCCTGAGTTGTTCGGGAAGCGCGCACGCCGCACCCGTCGTCCTGTCGACCACGCCGAAGACGAGGACGCCGGTGGACAGTCGCCGCGGCTCCTCCTCCCGCTCGGGCCGGACGCACAGCACCGTGCCGGAGAGCCGGAAGCTCGCGGCCCCGACGTGCAGGACGGAGATCTCCAGGTCCAGCTGGTCGAGGAAGCGGGCGGACGCGTGATAGCGCATGCTCAGTTCCGTCACGACGAGGTCGAGACCGTCGCGTGCGAGGGCGTCGATCCCGACGCCGAGGCGGTCCAGGTTCTCCAGGGCCGCGGTTTCGAGCAGGGACGGATAGCGTGCGAAGTGCACCACGCCGGACGCGTCGGTGTCGACGTGCTCGACCCGGCGCCGGACAGTGGTCAGCGGGGGACGGCCGGTCGTCGCGGCGGCGGTCACAGCGACTCCTTGCGGAACGCCAGCGAGCCGTCGACGAGCCGCTCCACTATCGAGTCCACCTCGGCGGCGGTGACGACGAGCGGCGGAGCGACCCGCATCGTGGGAAAGACATAGCGCAGGCCGTGCGAACGCCGCCCGGCACCCGCCATGAACTCCACGTACACACCGCTTCGGATCATGCTTTCCCTGAACGCGCCGAGGTGCGCGGACGCGGCCTCGGTGAGCTCCACCCCGTGCATGACGCCCACCCCCCTGGCCTCCCGGTAGAGAGTGGGGAACCGGTCCACCAGATCGCGCCGCAGCAACGTCCCCAGGTGGTCTCCCAACGTCCGCGATCTTTCGAGCAGACCTTCGGCGTGGACGTGTTCGATGCCCGCCCCCATCACGGCGCAGGTGATCGGGCGCAGGTCCGAGGTGGCGACCGCGCCGGACTCCCGTACGGTCAGGCTCCGGCGGGCGACGACCATGGACGTGGACAGCACCCCCATGCCGAGGCTCTTGCCCAGCACGGTGACATCGGTGGGGATCGGGCCTTCCTCGTCCGTCATCCCGAAGAACTCGCCGGTCTTGGCGAAGGTGAGGACCTCGTCCGCCACGAGCAGCGCGCCGCTCTCCCGGCACAGGCGCGCCATCTCGCGCAGGTAGCCGGGGGGCGGGGTCAGGATCCCGGCGTCTCCCTGGACGGGCTCGATCACCACGGCCAGCACCCGGTGCCCGTTGCGGGCGAAGTACTCCCGGGCTATCTCGGCCTCGCCGAACGGGATGTGCTCGGTCGTGAAGCCGAACGGCTCCGCCGCCACGGCGGGCAGGCCGACCCGGTAGTGCCGCCTGTTCAGGAGCGGGAGCAGCCCACCGGTCCAGCCGTGCCAGGCTCCCTCGAAGGTGAGGACGACATCACGGCCCTCCTTGCCCTTCGCGGCGCGCAGGTCGCGGCGGTCGAAGCGGGACTCCAGCGCCAGGCGCAGCGCGAGCTCCATCCCCTCGGAACCGGAGTTGCGGCCGGTGACGTGGTAGTCGGCGGCGGGGAACCGCCCGGCCCACAGTCCGCCGGCGCCGAACAGGCGCCTCAGCAGCCGGGTCCGCTCCAGCGACGCGATCTCGTCGGTCACGTAGCCGCTCTCCTCGACGGCGCGCGTCAGGGCCGGGACGACCACCGGCGACCCCGCCCCGAGGCACGCGGACGCGTAGCCCCCGCTGGCGTCCAGCACATCCATCGACCGCCCCGCCCGCGGGCCGTCGAGCTCGACGAATCGCTGGACGATCCCCTTCGCCCCCACGCAGCCGAAAGGCAGCTTCGTCCCGTAGTGGTTCATGTGCGTCGTCCGGTCGAACCAGACATCGCCGGGTCCGTGCGGGGCGACACCGGTGCCGTTCTCATCCGGCATCGGAGCGCTCCCCTCCCGGCGTCCGATCCGCGGTCACGTCGCGCTCGCCGGACGCGGCCGGGCCGGTCTGCAGCCTGCGAACCAGCTCGGAGATCGAGCGGATGCTGACGAAGTTCTCCGGGCTGAACTCCTTCTCCGAGATGCGGACGCCGAACCTGTCCTCGCACTGGACACGCAGTTCGACGAAGCCCAGCGAGTCGAGCCCGACGATGCCCCGAAGGCCGTCGTCGAGCCCTATCTCCGGCACCTCGACGAACAGGTCCGTCACCAGAATCGACCTGACCGTCTGCTCAATCTCAGTTGTCTCCTGGATTCCGGGCATGGGAGAACGCTCCTTCACTGGTACAGGGTCTACACATCGAATGGCGGGGCTGAGATGGGCAGCCTTAAAGGGCGCGAGAAAGGGGAGGGGGTCGCGGGACGACGCGCCGTCTTCGGCACGGTTCTTCCTACGGGCGGGGGCGGCCGGGAAGGTGCCGGCCGGTAGACCGGATAAGTTGTGTCTTCGCCCGAACGGACAATACATACCGGGTCAGCCGGTGGCAATACGCCGGGATCACGACGTTTGACAGCTTTTGTGGACCTAACTGAAATATTGACTAAGAGTAATGTATACAGCACCCCACCCGCGAAATGGCCACCGCCGCGTTCCCGATCACACCTTCATCGGCAACCCTTCGTTAACCTGACCAACTCAGCATTGGGGCGACCGAGCACAGGTGCGAGAAATGTGAAAGATGTTCATATCCTGCGGGAACATCCACACAACCTCCTTGACTACTGCCCGCAACTCACCGATGGCCCATAACATCACTAATGCGCCGCCGTGTGAAGTTCCGCGCCGGCGGGGAGGCGCCGCCGGAGGATTCCGTGTGACATCAGCCCGTGAACGAGTGCCACACCGAGCAGACATCTGAACGAACCGGTTATCTTCACTTCTCAGTGTTATGCGAAATGCCACGGGAAGCTCCGGCCTTTTCGAGATTCCCCATTGGGTGATCTCTGTGGCGTTTTTCTACTTTGTTTACCGAGCCGTCTTTTTCGCGGTTGAGCAGGGCGAGCGCGACCTGATCGATCCGCGCGATTCCCAGGGGCCGGACCCGCTGGAGTCGGGCCGAGCCACCCGAAATCACAAAGCCCGCGAAAGCGGACCGGCCCAGGTTCGGGATCGGCCGGGGCCGTCGTATCCGGCACCGGAAACCGATTCACCCCGTGCAGGACCCCGGTACTTTCCAGCACCCACCCACGACCGCGAGGCGGTGGATCCACAGCATGGACAGAAAGATCATGCCCGTGCGGCGGCAGACGATACCGTCCCGCGGAGGCGTCGGAGAACCGGTTCCGCTCACCGTCGCACAGCGAGCGCTGTGGATCATCGAGCAGGTCCACCCCGGCGACTCCGCCTACAACGTGCCCGTGGCCGTACGCCTGGACGGACCGCTCGACCTCGGGGCGCTGAGGCGCGCGGTCGAGCGGGTCCTCGCCCGGCACGACATCCTGCGCACGACGTTCCCGATGGGCAGGGACGAGCCGTACCAGCGGATCGCACCGTCGCCGCCCTTCGGCCCGAGACTGGTCGACCTGACGACGGAGTCGCCCGACCGCCGTGACGACCTCGCCGGCGAGTTGTTGCGGCGGTGGGCCGACGAACCCTTCGACGTGACGACCGGACCGCTCGTTCGCAAGAGGCTGATCCGCCTCGACGCCGACCGGCACATACTCGGCGTGTTCCTGCACCAGCTGGTCTGCGACGGGCCGTCGCTCCATCTCCTCTTCGACGAACTCGCCGACGGGTACGCGGGCGCACCGGAGCCCCCGCCGCTCCCCGTCCAGTTCGGCGACTACGCGGCCTGGCAGCGACGGCAGCCCGTGGACGCCGCCGACCTCGCCTGGTGGCACGAGCGGCTGGCGGGCGCCCCGACCACGCTGGAGCTTCCCGCCGATCACCTGCACCCGGCACGGAACGGCGCGGGTGGAGCGAACGGCGCGGACGGCACGGGCGGCGCAGGCGGCACGACTTGCATGGACAGCGCGGGCGGCACTGGCGGAGCGAACGACGCCAATGGTTTTGACCGGCCCCGCCGGAGGGGCGGCGCCAACCACCACATCACCCTTCCCGGACCGCTCATGGCGGAGGTCCTCGCCCTGGCCCGGCGGATGCGCGTGACGCCGTTCGTACCGATGATCGCGGCCTACGCGGCGCTGCTGGGCCGCCTCACCGGCGCACGCGACCTGCTGATCGGCACTCCGGCCAACGACCGGCTGCTCTCGGAGCTCGAACCCGTGATCGGCTTCTTCGTGAACACGCTGCCGGTGCGGTTCGACCTGTCCGGTGACCCCTCGTTCGCCGAGGTCGTGCGGCGGACCCGGGAGACCGTGATGGACATGCTGAGCTACCAGCGGGTTCCGTTCCAGCGGCTGGTGGAGGAGCTCGCGCCGCAGCGCGATCTCGACCGCAACCCGCTGGTGCAGGCCCTCTTCAGCTTCGAGCCGACCCCGATGGCCGAGCCGCGTTTCGGTGACCTCACCGCGTCGCTGATCGATCTCATGCCCACCGGCGCCAAGGCCGGCCTCGACTTCACCGTCTTCCGGGCCGCCACCGGCGACGCCTTCGACCTGACGATCACCTACAGCACCGATCTGTTCGATCCCGGCACGGTCCGGTCGATCGGCGACCGTTTCCACCGGCTGCTCGCCGCCGTCGTGGCCGCCCCCGAGGCTCCCCTGTGGACGTTGCCTCCGCTCGCCGGCGCCGGGCCGCGAGACACGGCCAACGCCACGGCAGGCGTCACGGCCGACGCCTCAACCGACAGCACGGCAGGCGTCACAGCCGAGACCGCGGCCGGGAGCGTCGCGGAAAGGCCCGTAGTCCCCGCGGTCTTCACCTCGGTCGGCCGGACACCGGCCCCCCGAACCCTGCTCGACGTGCTCGACGAGACGACCGCCCGCTTCCCCGAGGCCGCCGCGCTCGACGACGGGCGCGTACGGCTCGACTACGCCTCCCTGCGGGCCGAGGTCGAGGCCCTGGCCGAGAGGCTGCGGGCGACCGGCGTGCGGCGCGGCGACCGGGTGGGGGTGTGCGTGCCCTCCGGCACCGCCGACCTTTACGTCTCGATCCTCGCCGTCCTCGCCGCGGGCGCGGCCTACGTACCGGTCGACGCCGACGATCCCGCCGAACGCAGGGAACTCGTCTTCGGCGAGGCCGGAGTCCGCGCCGTCGTGGGGGAGAACCGCCACATCGCGCTCACCTCCGCGGCACGCGTACCTGACGGGCCTCGGGAACCGGCGGGGCCGGGGGAGACCGCCCGGCCGGGGGTGGACGACGACGCCTGGATCATCTTCACCTCCGGCTCGTCCGGGACCCCCAAGGGCGTCGTGGCCACCCATCGCGGCGCGGCGGCGTTCGTGGACGCCGAGGCCGGGCTGTTCCTGCGGGACAGGCCGATCGGGCCGGGCGACCGCGTGCAGGCCCTGCTCTCGGCGGCCTTCGACGCCTCCTGCGAGGAGATGTGGCTGGCCTGGCGGAACGGCGCCTGCCTGGTGCCCGCCCCGCGCGCCCTCGTCCGTACCGGCACCGACCTCGGCCCGTGGATCAGGGCGAACGGCATCACCATCATCTCGACGTTGCCCACGCTGGCCTCGCGCTGGCCGTCCGAGGTGTTCGACGGCGTGCGGCTGCTGATCCTGGGAGGTGAGACGTGTCCCCGGGAGCTGATCGAGCGGCTCACCGCCCCCGGACGCGAGGTGTGGAACAGCTACGGCCCCACCGAGGCGACCGTCACCTCGTCGGCGACCCTCTTCTCGCCCGGGGACCCGGTGCGGATCGGGCTCCCCCTCGACGGCTGGGATCTGGCTGTGGTGGGTCCGGACGGCGACCCCGTGGGCATGGGCGAGACCGGCGAGCTCGTGATCGGCGGGGTCGGCCTGGCCCGCTACCTGGACCCCGCGAAGGACGCCGAGAAGTACGCTCCGCTGCCGTCCCTCGGCTGGAGGCGGGCCTACCGCAGCGGGGACCTGGTCAGGGCCGAACCGGAGGGCCTGGTCTTCGTCGGGCGAATCGACGAGCAGGTCAAACTCGGGGGCCGCCGCGTCGAGCTCGGCGAGGTGGAGGCGGCCCTGCTGCGGCTGCCGGGCGTCAGCGCCGCCGCCGCCGCGGTTCGCACGACACGCCTGGGCCACCAGATCCTCGTCGGCTACGTCGTGCCGGGCGGCGGTTTCGACGAGGGCGGCGCGCGGGCCCTGCTGCGCCGGACGATGCCCGCCGCGCTCGTACCGCGCCTCGCGGTCGTCGGCGACCTGCCGATCCGGACGTCGGGCAAGGTCGACAGGGACGCCCTTCCGTGGCCGCTCCCCGTCGGCGGCTCCCCGGCGTCCGGCACCCCCTGGGCGTCCGCCGGCTCCCCGGCGCCCACCGATCCGGTGTCCGGCGACTCCCAGGCGTCCTCCGACTCCCGGGTGTCCACCGGCCCCCCGGCGCCCGACGGCTCCCGGGCGTCCACCGGCTTCCCGGCGTCCGGCGGCGGTGGACGGGAGCTCACGCTGAGGCGGATCTGGCAGGAGGTCCTGGAGCTGGACCACGTCGGCCCGCACGACAACTTCTTCGATCTCGGCGGCAACTCGTTCAGCCTCGCCGCCGTCCACGCCCGGCTCACCGAGGTCCTGGGCCGGCGGATACCGATGGTGGCGCTGTTCGAGTTCCCCACGATCGCGGCCCTCTCCCGGCACCTCGACGAGCAGGCCGCGCCGGGGGCCGGCCACCCCCCGGGCACCGGTTCCGCGCCCGGCGCCGGTTCCCCGCCGACGCCCCCCGCCGACGCCCCACGCCGACGCCGACGCCGACGACGAGCAGGCGAGTAAGCGAGCGGCGGGCCGGGCCCGCCTCGGACTCCGGCGCCGCCGCACCGATGACCACCGCGCCACCTGATGAGGAGACCACTCGTGTTCCACGACAACGCCGAACGGCGACGCGCCGTCACCGTCACCGTCGCCAGGAAAACACGGCTCGGCGTTCCGCCGTCGGGCCCGCGCGACACGGAGGCATGAGGTGGTGGGAAAGAGCCTCTGGCGCGTCGCCGGTTTCCGCAATCTCTGGGCCGCCCAGACCGTCAGCCTGTTCGGCACGCAGATCACCCTGCTGGCCCTGCCGCTCGCGGCGCTGCTCCTGCTCGACGCCTCGGCGCTGGAGGTCAGCCTGGTGTGGGCGGTGGAGTACGTGCCCATCCTCCTGGTCGGCCTGCCCGCCGGGGTCTGGCTCGAACGGCTGCCCCGGCGGCCGGTGCTGATCCTCACCGATCTCCTGCGGGGCGTGGCCCTGCTGGCCGTCCCGGTCGCCGTGTGGCTGGACGTGCTCAGCATGCCGCTGATCTACGCCGTGGCGTTCGCCATCGGGCTGGGCACGCTCTTCTTCGACGTGGCGCAACTGTCCTACCTCCCCGAGCTGGTGGAGGAGAACAAGCTCGTCGACGCCAACGGCAAGCTGGAGCTGTCCCGCTCGGTCGCGCAACTCGGAGGTCCGGGGGTCGGCGGTTTCCTCGTCGAGGTGCTCACCGCGCCCCTGGCGCTCCTGGCCGACGCGATCACCTACCTGGTCTCGGCGGTCTTCCTGCTCTTCATCAAGGTCGAGGAGCGAAAACCCGCTCCGGCGGAACGGCTCGGCCTGCGCCGGGAGATCGCCGAAGGCATCCGCTTCGTGTTCTCCCATCCATTGCTCCGCCCGCTGATCCTCTGCGCCACCCTCGCCGAACTCGCGTTCGCGGCCGTGCTCGCCCTCCAGATCGTCTACGCGGCGGACGAGTTGCACCTGAGCGCCGGCGTGATCGGCGTCGTCCTCGCGGTCGGCAACGCCGGTGGCCTCGTCGGCGCGCTCGCGGCGGAACCCTTCTCCAAACGCTTCGGCACCGGGGCCGCCTTCATCACGTCGATCGTCCTGTTCAGCGGCGGCACGATCCTCCTGCCGCTGTCCACCGGCCCGGTGCTCTTCGCCGCCGGCCTGTTCGTCATCTACGTCGGGGCGTACATCTTCAATGTCCTGCAGGTCAGCCTGTGCCAGCTCGTGACGCCCCCGCAGCTGCTCGGCCGGATGAACTCCGTCTTCCGCTTCGTCACCTGGGGCATGATCCCCCTCGGCGCCACCGTCGGTGGGCTGCTCGTGGCCCCGGTCGGGCTGCGCGGGGTCTTCTGGATCGCCGCGGTCCTCACCGTCCTGTCGATGCTGCCTCCCCTCTTCTCCCCGATACGTGGGCTGCGCGACGGCCAGGCCCCGGACGAGGGACCGCGCGACGGCCAGGTCTCGGACGAGCCCGAGGACAGCGCGGAGCCCGCGCGGACGGGAGACCTCGCATGACCGCTCCGCACGTCGAGCAGACGTTCATCGCGATCATCGGGATGGCGGGCCGGTTCCCCGGCGCGCCGGACGTCGACGCGTTCTGGGAGGGGCTCGCCGCCGGAACCGAGTTCGTCACGCGGTCGCCCGAGGAGGAGAACACCGGCAGGAGCTCCGCCTACGGCGTCGTGCCGGACGCCGACCTCTTCGACGCGGGCTTCTTCGGCTTCTCACCGCGCGAGGCCCTGATGCTCGACCCCCAGCACCGGGTCTTCCTGGAGTGCGCGTGGGAGGCCCTGGAGAACGCCGGCTGCGATCCGGGCGCCTACCCCGGCGTGATCGGCGTGTACGGCGGCTGCGGGGACACCGATCACCTGAC
Source organism: Streptosporangium sp. NBC_01469 (assembly GCF_036227305.1). Classification (NCBI taxonomy): domain Bacteria; kingdom Bacillati; phylum Actinomycetota; class Actinomycetes; order Streptosporangiales; family Streptosporangiaceae; genus Streptosporangium; species Streptosporangium sp. NBC_01469. The sequence continues at coordinate 6,743,201 of NZ_CP109465.1, forward strand.
GCTGCTGCGGGCGCGTCGCGAGCTGTTCCCCGGCGTCACGGACTGGCAGTTCCGGCTCGCCTGTGGCATGGACTTCCTGACGAGCCGGGTGGCGTACAAGCTGGACCTGAACGGCCCGGCCGTGACCGTGCAGACGGCGTGCTCCACCTCGCTCGTCGCCGTCCACCAGGCCGCGCAGGCGCTGCTCGCCGGCGAGTGCGACGTCGCACTCGCCGGCGGGGCGACGATCCGGGTCCCGCATCCGATGGAGAGCCAGGGCGACGACGACGTCCTCGCGTCCGACGGGCGCTGCCGCCCGTTCGACGCCGACGCGAGCGGCACCGTGTCCGGTGACGGCGCGGGGATCGTCGTGCTCAAGCGGCTGGAGGACGCGCTCGCGGACGGCGATCTCGTCCACGCCGTCATCCGCGGGTCCGCGGTCAACAACGACGGCGCAGGCAAGGTGGGGTTCACGGCGCCGAGCGTCGACGGGCAGGCCGCCGCGGTGCGCGCGGCGCATCTGCTCGCCGAGGTGTCCCCCGCCACCATCGGATACGTCGAGGCGCACGGCACCGCCACGCCGGTCGGCGACCCCATCGAGGTACGGGCGCTGTCCAAGGCGTTCGGGTTCGGCACGGACGAGAAGGGGTTCTGCCTGCTCGGCTCCGTCAAGTCGAACATCGGGCACACCGACGCCGCGGCCGGGGTGATCGGGCTGATCAAGGTCGTCCTGTCGCTCCGGCACGAGCTCGTCCCCGGCACGGTGCACTTCCGCCGCGCGAACCCCGAGATCGACCTCGACACCGGCCCCTTCGTGGTGCGGGGGGAGGCGACGCCCTGGCCGAGGACGGCCACTCCCCGCAGGGCGGGGGTCAACTCCCTGGGGATCGGCGGCACCAACGCCCATGTCGTCGTCGAGGAATGGCGGGACCCGGCGCCGCCGGAACACCCGGACGGGCCCGGCGCCCGGTACCAGCTGCTGGTGCTGTCCGCGCGTACCGGCCGCGCGCTCGCGGAGACGGCGACCCGGCTGGGCGAGCGGCTGAAGCACGGCGACACGCCGCTCGCGGACGTCGCCTGGACGCTCCAGACCGGCCGCAGGGGGTTCACGCACCGGGCCTTCGCGGTCTGCGCCGACGGTGGCGACGGCAACGACGCTGTGAGCGTGCTGACCGGCGTCGAGCCTCACCGCCTGGTGACCGGCCGCGCCGCCGCCCGCGCCGTCGGCGTCGCCTTCCTCTTCCCCGGGCAGGGCGGCCAGCACCTCGGGATGGCGCGGGACCTGTACGAGCGGGAACCGGTGTTCCGCGAGGCGGTCGACACCTGTGCCGAGCTGGCCGCGCCGGAGCTGGGCCTGGACCTGCGGGACGTGCTGTATCCCGGCGCGGACGCCGAGTCCTGGGCGGAGGCGCGGCTCGGCACGATGACGGTGTGCCAGCCGGCGCTGTTCGCGATCCAGCACGGGCTCGCCCTGCTGTGGCGGGCACGCGGCGTCACGCCGGACGTCGTGCTCGGCCACAGCCTCGGCGCGTACGCCGCCGCGTCGGCGGCGGGGGTGCTCGCGCCGGCCGACGCGCTCACGCTGGTGCTCGCGCGGGGACGGATCCTCGACGGCCTGCCCTCCGGCTCGATGCTGGCCGTACCGCTCGGCGAGGCGGCGCTCCTGCCCTCGCTGGACGGCGGCCTGTCGATCGCCGCGATCAACGGCCCGGCGCAGTGCGTCGTCACCGGACCCGCCGCCGACGTGGACCGCCTGCGGGACCGCCTCGCCGGAGAGGGCGTGGACGCGCGTCCGCTGCGCATCAGCGCGGCCGCGCACTCCCCCCTCGTAGAGCCCGCCCTCGCCGGGTACGCCGAGCTGGTCGCGAAGGTGCCCCTCCGGCCACCGGCGATTCGCTGGATCTCCGACAGGACCGGGGTGCCCGTCACCGCGGAGGAGGCGTGCGACCCGGCCTCCTGGGCGGCCCACCTGCGCCACACCGTGCGGTTCTCGGACGCGTTGGGGACGCTGCTCACCACCGGCGAGCACGCGCTGCTCGAGCTGGGCCCCGGCCGTACCCTCGGTGGCCTCGCCCGGCAGCACCCCGGATACCGGGCGGACCGCCCGGTGGCGCAGAGCCTCCCGCACGCCGCCGACGCCGGGGGTGGGGCGGCGGAGCTGCTCCACGCCACCGGTCTGCTGTGGCAGGCGGGTGTGCCCGTCGAATGGTCCGCGCTCCACCACGGGCGAAGGCCCCGGCGCGCCCCGCTCCCGGCCTACCCGTTCCAGCGCCGGCGGTTCCGGCTCGACGGGCGGGATCCGGCGTGGGACGAGACCTCGGCCGAGGAACCCCTCGGGTTCGAGCGGCCGGAGCTCGACGCGGACTACGTCCAGCCGGAGACCCGCACAGAGAAGATCATCGCCGCCGCCTTCCGCGAGGCGCTCGGCCTGGCGTCACTGGGCGTCCACGACAACTTCTTCGACCTGGGCGGCGACTCCCTGATCGCGACCCGCCTCGTGGCCCGCGTCCGGGCGGAGCTGGACGTCGAGCTCGGCGTCCGCACGTTCTTCCGCGCGCCCACCGTGGCCGCGCTCGCGACCCGCCTCGACGCGTCCCTCCCCGACGCGTCCCACCTCGACGAACAGGAGCGACCGTGACCGGCTCCCGCCCCCGCTGGCTGCTGTGCCGCGAACGCCGGCCGCGGGCCCGCCTGCGGATGTACTGCTTCCCGCACAGCGGCGGCTCGCCGGGCGAGTACATGCGATGGTCCGACGCGCTGCCGGACGTCGAGGTCTGGGCGGTGCAGCTCGCCGGGCGCGGGAGCCGGCGGGAGGAGGCGCCGTCGACGAGCATGCCGGAGCTGGTCGACGCCCTGGTGTCCGAGGTGGACTTCGTCGCCCCCTACGTCCTCTTCGGCCACAGTCTCGGCGCCCTCGTCGCGTACGAGACCGCCCTGGCGCTGCGCGAACAGGGCTCGCCCGGCCCGGCCGCGCTGTACCTCTCCGGCTACCGTGCGCCCCACCTGCACGAGCCCGGACCGGACCTCCCGAAGCTCGAGGACCGGGACCTGATCGCCGCGATCGAGAGCGAGCACGGCCCCCTCCCCGAGGAGGTCAAGGCCGACCCGGATGTCCTGGCGGCGACGCTGGAGGTCGTCCGCGCCGACCTGACGATCGTCGCCACCTACCGGCCCGTGCGCGGCGAGCCGCTGACCTGCCCGCTCGTGATCCTCGGCGGCGACCGGGACGAGGAGAGCGGCGAGTCGCCGACCGCGTGGAGCCGGTACACCACCGGGCCGTGCGACGTGTGGACCTTCCCAGGCGACCACTTCTATTTCCGGGAGCGGACCGATGACTTCCTCCGACACCTCGCCACCGGCCTCGACGAGCTTTCTGCAGGAGCTGTACCTGGGCCGCGTGCGCTGGGATCTGCTCCGCCCCTTCCCTGAACAGGACCCGGGGGACCGCCTCGCCGGGGACGAGGCCGTCGCCCGTCTCAGCCGTCTCCTGCTCGACCGCGTCGATCCGGCGGCGGTCGAGGCCGACGGGCGCCTGCCCGAGGGGTTCCTCGGCGCCCTCCGGGACTCCGGCCTGCTCAGCCTGATGATCGATCCCTCGCTCGGCGGGCTCGGCCTCTCCTGGCTCAACGCCTGCCGGGTCGTCGAGACGGCGGCGAGCTGGTCCATGCCCGTGGCGTTCGCCCTCGCCGTCCACAACGGGTTCGGCTCCGGTGTGTACCTGCGGGCTCTCCCACCGGGCCCGCTCCGCGACCTCATCGCCGGGCGGATCGCCGCCGGCGTCGTCTCCGGCACGGCCGACGCCGAGGTCGCCGGTGCCGGGAACCGCGGCCGCACCACGGTGGCCGTACCCGTCGAAGGGGGCGACGCCTACCTGATCAGCGGGGAGAAGGTGTTCATCGGCAACGGCTCCGTCGCGGAACTGGTCGACGTCTCCGCGACCGTCGTCGGTGACGACGGCACCGAGGAGGTCAGGCTCTTCTTCGTCGACACCCGCAGCCCCGGCTTCGAGGTCGTCGGCACACACGAGTTCATGGGACTGCGCGGCGCGGCCTTCGGCATGCTGCGCCTCGACCGGGTGCGCGTGCCGGCCGAGCAGCTCATGCCCGAGGAGTCCGGTGGCTGGCGCATGCGACCGGAGCCCTCCGAGGGCGGGACCGTCACCGAGGAGGCGTCCGGCGAGGCGTCTGTCGATCTTGGGGAGCTCGCCCTCTTCGGACGGCACCTCGTCATCGCGCCCCCGGCCCTCGCCGTCGCGCGCGCGTCGCTGCTCTGGTCGCGGGACTTCGTCAACAGGCGGAGGATCAACGACCGCGCGCTCGGCGAGTACGAGGAGATCCGGCGGCGGGTGGCGGAGAACGCGGCCGAGGTCCTCCTCGTCGAGAGCCTGCTCATCTGGTGCCTGCTCGGGGCGGAGCGCGCGGACACCCGCCCCGACCTGACCGCCGCGAAGAATCTCATGGCCCTGGCGAGCTGGCGCGCGGTGGACGGGACGATGGCGCTGCTGGGCGGGGAGGGGTACGAGACCGCCCGCAGCAAGGCCGCGAGGGGGGCTCCGCCGCTGCCGGTGGAGCGCTGCTTCCGGGACGCCCGCGGGCTGCGGGTGGCGGGCGGTGTCGAGTTCATGCTCGACCTGTGGTCGGCGGAGGCGAACCTGCGGCCGTACTACGAGCCCGGCGGACCGCCCGAGGGGGGACCGGAGCCGGTCGGCTCCGGCGGCTTCCCCCCGAGACACCACGACCACCTGCGTCGCCTCACGTCACAGGCCGAGACGCTCGCCGAACACTGCCGGGCCATGACCCGTGACGTCCCGATGGACGAACTGCTGACCAGGCAGCGCTCCCTCGCCCTCATCGGCAGGATCGCGGCCGAACTGTTCGGTCTCTCCGTGGTGCTCGCCCGTTCGGCCGACCTCGCGGAACAGGGCAACACGGCGGTGCTCGACCTGGCCGACGTCGCCTGCGCGGCGTCCGAACACCGGCTGGACGGGCTCTGGTCGCAGCTCGCCCGGGAGACCGGCCGCTCGGGAGCCGACCCGGCGACGCTCGGCGACACATGGCTGCGCGGCACCGGTCTCGACTTCCTCATCAGCGGCACCGGCGCCGCGGACCCTTCCACCACCGGCCTCTACGATCACCGGAGCCAAACATGATCATCTTTAAACACGTCAACCGGGGGTACGCCGTACCCGGACGGTCGGCGAGATGAGCGACGCGCCCGACGCCCTGCCGCGAGGAGAGGCCGAGGAACTGGTCGCCGCGATCTGGTGCGACGTGTTCAACCTGGAGCGGATCGGGCGGCACGACGACTTCTACGAGCTCGGCGGTCACTCCCTGCTCGCGATCCGGATGGCCTCTCGCCTGCGCGACACCGTGGGGCTGAAGGTGCCTCTGCGCCTCATTCTCGACAATCCCACGGTCGCCGAGATGGCCCGGCTCATCCAGAGACCCACCTGAGCTGGAACGGAGAGGCTTCGGCCGGGGTGCCGGCCGAACGACGGTCGGGTACCGGACGTCGGGATCCTGGCTCCACGACCACGACCACGGCGCGGTCGAGTCGTGGTCGACGACCAGCAGCCGGCCGCCCAGGCGCGGCGCGTGCACGGCCGAGCGCGCCCCGGCTCTCGTCCGCCACTACAGCAGGCGGGGGCCGAGAGCCTGGAAGGCTTTCAAGAGGGCGTGAACGGCGCCACGCCGGTCGGTGCGTCGGCATGCGACATGGAAGGCCACGGGGGCGGCGCCGGTCAGCGTCACCGCGCGGAAGGCGGAGCCCAGGAGCGGGGCGATCTCCGAGACGGTGGCTATCACGGCTGTGCCGTCGGCGGTCCGGCGCAGGACGCCGGTGAAGCTCCCGGCGTCGGTCTCGATCAGGCGCGCCTCGTGGCGTGGCCGCACGTCCCCGAGCCAGAACTGGCTCATCCACTCCTCGGGGCAGACCGGGTTGTACAGGATCGGCTGCTCACTGAAGTCCTCCACGTTCATCGCCTCGGCGTCGGCGAGGGAATGCCGGGCGGCGACCACGCCGATACGCGCACTGACGACGGCCAGGGGGAAGGAGTCCACGATGGGATGCCGCACGGGCGCGAAGGTCCACAGGAGGTCCACCTGACGTTCGGGCAGGCAGCGGGTGAGCGAGGGGAAGGCGATGTCCTGGCGCACCAGCCGTGTCTCGGGGAAGCTGCTGCGGACTTCCCGCGCGATGCCGCTCATGTCGATTTGTCCAAGGATCGCGCCAGTACCGGCGGGGACACCGATCCGCACCGTGTACCGGGCAGGCGTGGCCCGGGCACTCTCGCGAGCGGCGCCGGCCTGGGCGATCAGGGGTACGGCGGCGGTCGCGAATCGCCGGCCCGCGGAGGTCACGGTGAGCACACCCGCAGGGTCCCGCTCGACGAGGGCGACCCCGACCTGTCGTTCCAGACGTTGGATGCGCTTGGTCAACGCCGATGAGGTCAGGTGCAGCCGCACGGCCGCCCGCCCGTAGTGCCTCTCCTGCACCAGCACCAAGAAGTCGGCGACCAGGCCGAGATCCAGATCCATGCGCACCCCTGCGTGGCGAATGAGCCGGGCGACCCATCCAGGACGCCGGGTCAAGGACATCGATCAATGGTCGCTGCTTTAAGTCTCCAGCAGATGTCAAGACCCGATTCCTCATTGGAACGAGGGGGGTGTCACATTCCACCGACGCGCGTAGAAAAAAGCCACCGGTACGGCAATTCAGACCCGCCCGCGTGCGGGCCCCATGTTCGCAGACCCCGGTACCCGCCACACCCCAATCACCAAGGAGACATCATGCCGAGGCGACGGGCCTTGAATATCGGGCTGTCATCCATCTTCGCGCTGTTGCTGACGGTGGCGATGCCTCAGTCGGCCAACGCGTACACCCAGAACCTCTGGGCCACCATGGCCGCGAACTCGAACTACTGCGTCAGGGGTTCCGTGGGCATCGACCATGTCGTCCCCGGCACCTGGTCCAGCAACCAGGCGTGGGTCCATTCGTACGTGTACATGGGGGACTGCCAGACCCCGCGAACGAGCGACCAGATCAGGGTGAAACTGCAGATACAGAAATGGGACGGTACCAAGTGGGTGACCTTCGCCAGCACTAACTGGGCGTATGGTTATATGACAAGAAATGGCGACCTCCCCTTTGCGGGACCCGGGGCGACCGCGGGCTATGGCGGATCAGCTCAATGGGGGGCAGGTTGGTACCAAACGCTGGGGTCCGTCGAGGTCTATCGAACGGATGTCTTGTGCCTCCCGGGAAACGCCTGCAAGTGGTGGGGAGGCACGGCCTCGTCAGGTGCCGAGTTCGTGCCGTAGCCGCATCCGAACGGCCAGTGGCGACGGGAATGCGGCTTCCGGCACACACGAGGCGGCCCGGCCGGCAGTACCTCCGGGCGCCGGCCCGCGTGGGGGCGTCTTACCGACGAGGTCTATTAATAACGACATAGCATGACCTAGTGGACATTTCCCGACTCTCTGTAGATGCGCGGCAACGGCGCAGTTCCGAGATGCGCGAGTTCCTCCGGTCGCGGCGAGCCCGGGTGACGCCCGCTGACGTGGGCATGCCGGCAGGCGAGCGCCGCCGTACCCCCGGGCTGCGGCGGGAGGAGGTGGCGGTGCTCGCCGGTCTTGGAGTGTCCTGGTACACCTGGCTCGAGCAGGGACGCGACATCAACGTCTCCGCCGACGTCCTGGACGCCATCGCCAGGGTGCTGCGCCTGGAGCCCGCCGAGCGCGAGCACCTGTACCTCCTCGCCGGCCTCAATCCGCCGCAGGTGGCGCCGTCCGAAGGCCGGGTCCCCGATGCCGTGCGGCGGCTGCTGGAGGGCTGGCTGCCGCTGCCCGCGTACGTCATCGACCGGCACTGGAACGTCCTCGCGGTCAACCGCGCGGTGGAGATCGTCTTCCAGTGCAACGAGTACGACCACAACTGCCTGGTCAGCTTCTTCACCAACGCCCGCTACCGTGCGGCGGTCGTGGACTGGCACGACGCGGCGCGAGCGATGATCGGCCTGTTCCGGGCGGATGCCGCCCGCTACCCGGACGATCCCGAATTCGGCCGCCTGGCCGCGGACATGTGCGCCGCGAGCCCCGCCTTCGCCGAGATCTGGGCGGAATTCCCCGTGGGCGGCCCCACCCATGGCACCAAGGCCCTGGAGATCCCCGGCCTGGGGACGCTCACCTTCGAGGCCACCACCCTGCCGCTGCCCGAACTGCCCGGCCACCGCCTGTCGCTGCACACCCCCGCACCCGGGACGGGAACCGAGGCCCTGCTGGAACGCTTGCTGGTGGTGTCAGACCCAGGTTCAGCCAACACTGCCGCGTAGGCTCGCGCCGCTCGATGATCGTCGGCATGAAGCGATTCACGAACAAAACAGTTTTGATCACCGGCGGCACCAGCGGCATCGGCTTCGCGACCGCGCGCAGACTCCTCGACGAGGGCGCGTACGTCGTCATCACCGGCCGCGACCAGGCCCGCCTCGACGCCGCGGCAGAACGCCTGGACTCCGAGCGGGTCCTGCCCGTCCGCGCGGACGTCAGCGTTGACGCCGACCTCGATCTCCTCGTGCGACGCATCGAGACCTGGCGCGGCGCCCTCGACGCGGTCTTCGCCAATGCCGGAATCGCGGACTTCAGGCCAGAGTTCACACCGAAGGACTTCGACCACACCATCGGAATCAACTTCAAGGGAGTTTTCTTCACGATCCAGACGGCGCTGCCGCTGATGGGCGACGGAGGCGCCATCGTCATCAACGCCTCCTGGACCCTGCACCGAGGCCTCCCGGTGGCCTCGATCTACGCCGCCAGCAAGGCTGCCGTGCACAATCTCGCACGCACGCTCGGCACCGACCTCGCGTCGCGCGGTATCCGCGTCAACTCCGTCAGCCCCGGCTACATCGAGACCGAGATGTACCGGTCCGCCATCGACCCCGCCGCGGAGATCCGCATCACGGCGGAGGTGCCGCTCGGCTCGCTCGGCCACCCGGACGATGTCGCCGCCGCCGTCGCCTTCCTGGCCTCGGACGACGCGTCGTACATCACCGGTCAGGACCTCGTCATCGACGGCGGCCTCGTGGGAGCCGCGCCCCTCGGGCTGCGCATTTGACGGCCATACGGTAGGCATCTGTCCTGTACCGGGCAGGTCTGGGCCAGATCCGGACGGCGGGGGAAGTCCGCGATCACGGGCAGCGCGCTACGCCGAGATCACTCCAGTGGGCGAGCTCACCGGTACCGGGGCCGTAAGGAGGCGTTTTCTGGTGTCGACGGCCGTTACGGCGGAAGCATGCGAACCATGTCGTTCCACGACGAACATAGAACAAAATAGACATAAATCTATAAAATTGGTATTTTCTGGGCGCTGCTGAGTGTCGCTCACACTGGGCGTGCACGCTCATCCTGAACGGCTATTAATCGCATCAGGTCACTGTTTGCCGACATATGCCGCAAGGCCGGTGGCCAATGCGAGAAGATGCGGCGGTGAACTTACCCAGATATGTGACCTTCCTGAGCCTTGTCCCGGAGTGTGTGGGAACGGAGGCCATGCCATGACGTCCCGGTGGCGTACCGGCGCCTGGATGGCCTGCCTGGTGACAGGTGGGGGGATGGCAGTGCTTGGGACGTTGTTTGTCTGGGTCGGCCTTGATGATGCGGACAAGTACGCGAGCGTGGTCGGCGGGTTGGGCGCCGTAGCGGGTCTTGGCCTATCGGTGTTCGCACTGACATGTCGTTCTCCGGCCGGGCAGGATTCTGCTGAGATGCCCTCGTCCCCCGCCGGCCAATGGGTGCGTGCTTCCGCCGTTGACGGAGACGTCGTTCAAATTGACCAGGTCACCGGCGACGTCGACATCACAACGAGGTGTCGATGAGCGCCACCCGCCCGCCGGGCCACGACGCTCACGATAGTGAAGCTCCTCGCGCAGAGGCGCTCTACGACGAAGGATCGCCGGAACGCCGCGCATCGAGCGAAGGCCAGGAAGTCTCACACTCCGGGGTGAGAGGCGACCTGATTCAAGTTCACGGAGTCGGCGGAAACGTCACAATCGCCAGGCCGGTGCCGCCCACCGACTGGAAGACGACCGGCTTGTGGGCAGTGGCGATCATCGTGGTCGTGACACTACTGGCCGGGATCGCGATATGGGCCGGACGCGACTCCCCTCGGGACAGGGCGTCGCCTGCCGCGAGCCCGTCCAGTCGGCCGCCGCTTTCGGTCGTTGTGGCCGCCAAACCGCTTAAGCGAGTCAGTACCTTCAACAACCTCGATACCTACATATTTTCCCCGCCCGCATCGGCGCTGTCACCGCTGCCGCCGGAATACAGAGACGACCAGCAGGTCATCGAGCGATGGGCGTACGACAACGGGGCCGTCGACGCCAATTACACGAACGTCCGACTCGTGATTCAGGGAAATTTCGCCAGGTCCGTCGTGCTGACTGATATGCGGATCAAAGTGCTCAAACGTGATGCGCCGCCGCACAGCATTTACTTCAAGCCGTATCCCGGAGCTGACGGAGTCGACGGGCGAGGCGCCTCAGTGGACCTGGACAAGTGGGCTCCCCAGCTCGAAGACATGACGAACTTCACCGATTACGGCAATGAGCCGTGGTCGTTCCCTCTGCGGGTCTCGGAGACCGAGGTAGAAGTCATCTACCTGTGGGCGATGGCCCTGGACCATGACATTCAATGGACGGTGGAACTCAGCTTCGTCGCCGACGGCAAGGCCGAGGTGCTCTCAATCGACAACAACGGAAAACCGTTCCGGACCGCGAGTTCAAAGAACTCCACCGCATACACCCTCAAGAACGGCAAGGTCGTCCCAGGTAATGCAGACATACCCATGTCCTCAGCGGGCTGAAGCTGCGGACAACCTGGTCATCTCATCAGCGCGCCGGGCCCTGTGTCCGTAGGCTGAAACGGGCCCTTCCTCATCCTGCTGGAGCATGCCGTGGCCGCCGATGAGTGAGACCGCGGAGAAAAAGACCGCAGACGCTGTGGCCGCCCCACAGGAGGCGATGCAGGCAACCCGCGCAGACCCTCGTGCGGCGGGCTCAGATCATCCGCCGCAGGGCGGTCTCCACAGCGTCGATGAGCGCATCGCCTTCGGTAGCGGGGTGGCGGGCGAGGCCGAGTTCGACGTCCGGCAGAGCAGGCAACGCCGCCGCGTCGTGGCAGGCCATGGCCGGCTCGAGGTTGGCGGGCAGGAGCGCCGCGACTCCGAGCCCGGCCCGTAGCGCGGCGAGCACTCCGGCGAGACTGTTGCTTTCGAACGCCACCCGCCAGCGGCGCCCTGTGCCTTCCATCGTTTCCAGCACCGAGGTTCGCCAGGCGCACGTGTTCGAGAACAGCACCACCGGCAGCGGGTCGGCGTCGGTGGCGACACCCTGCCCGACCGCCCAGACCAGCGGCAGACGCACCGTCCAGCGCGGCGGCCAGGGAAGATCCGAAACCTCGTCGAGTACGAGTTGGACACGGCCCGTGTCGTAGGCCTCCCGCATCGCCGCGTTGGAAAGACTGAGCACCTCCAGCGTCGCGTCGGGGTGCAGCCGCGCGAGGTCGGCGAGTGCCTGAGAAAGGCGGGAAGCGGCGAGATCTTCGAGGAGTCCCACCCCGCAATGCCCGGTGAGCGCACGTCCTGTTTCGGCGAGCGCCTGTGCCGACAGCGCGAGAATGCGCTCGGCGTAGGGCAGCAGCTCCTCGCCCGCCCGGGTCGGCGAGACGCCGGACGGCGCCCGGTGCAGCAGCGGACTGCCGACGGCCCTCTCGAGCTTGCGCAACTGCTGGCTGAGCGCGGGCTGGGTACGGCCGAGCGCCGCCGCCGCACGGCTGATGCTGCCCGCGCGCACGGCGGTGACGAACGACCTCAGCAGTGCGGTCTCGAGATCATGTGCCATAAGTATTCATTATGCCTGGTCCAATGAATTGACGGCTTCCTATGGCATTCCGGCTGATCTAGCGTTAAACCGGTGATTAGATTTCGACAGGTGCTCGCGGTGCCGGGGATGACGCCACTGCTGGGCATTTCGCTGCTCGCTCGTGCCGCGATCACGGCGGACGCGATGGCGTTGACGATGTACGTCGTCGTCGCCCTCGACATGAGTTACGTGGCGGCCGGAGCCGTGGTGGCGGCGCTCACCGCCGGTGTCGCGCTGGGCGGGCCGCTGCTGGGCCGGATGATCGACCGGCGGGGCCTGCGTACCGTGCTGCTGGCCACGGTTGTGTCGCAGCTCGTGTTCTGGTTGACCGTGCCTGTGCTGCCATACGTGATCTTGCTGGGTGCCTCCTTCGCCGCCGGTCTGCTGATGGTGCCGATCCAGTCGATCACCAGGCAGGCGATCGCCGCGATGACGACGGCAGGGCAGCGGCGGGCGGCGTTCGCGCTGGAGTCGGTGGTGGGCGAGCTGTCGTACATAGTGGGGCCGCCGGTGGTGATCTTGTGCGCGGCGAAGGTGTCTCCCGGCGCGGTGGCATGGGGAGTGGGCGCCGCGATCGTTGTCGGCGGGGCAGGGGTCGCCCTGCTCAACCCGCCGTTGCGGGCCGAGGACGAGGCGGACGGCGAGGCGGCGGGCCGGCCCCGGCGCCGGGAGTGGCTGGGAGCGCGCATGGTCGCTGTCCTGACGATGGGAGTCGGCGTCGCGATGCTGCTCAGCGGCGTCGACCTGGCCATCGTCGCGACTCTTCAAGAAGCCGGTCAGGTCTCGTGGGCGGCCGTGGTCGTCGCCGTGTTCGGGGTGACGTCCGTCGTGGGCGGTCTGGTGTACGGAGTGCTGCCCCGGTCGATGCCCACCTGGCTGCTGCTCGGCCTGCTCGGGCTGGTGACGATTCCGGCCGGACTCGCCCATGACTGGCCTTGGCTGTGTGTGGCGGTCATCGGCGCCGGGCTGCTCACCGCGCCGACCCTTTCCACGGTCTCCGACGCGGTGAGCCGGCTGACGCCGGCCAGTGTGCGAGGTGAGGCGACCGGCCTGCAGTCCTCGGCGGCGAGCGCGGGGTTCGCGCTCGGCTCCCCGGTCGTGGGAGTGGCGATCGACGCGTCCGCGCCGGCGGGCGGCTTCGCGGCGGCCGGTCTGGTCGGCCTGCTCGCCGCACTGACGGGATACCTGCTCTCGCGCCGGTCACCCAAGATGACCATCGCTTTGACGTGAGCCTGTGAGGGAAGCTCGCCGGGGCTGACGGGTGGTGCGCGCTTTGTCGTTGATGAGTGGTGTGCGAGCATGGTCGGCGTAGGCGAGCGCGGAACGAGGAAGCCGGTGTGAATCCGGCGCGGTCCCGCCACTGTGATCGGCGAGCGAATCCCGACGAAGCCACTGCCCGGACAACGGGTGGGAAGGCCGGGACGAGCATCGACCCGAGAGCCAGGAGACTCCCGCGGTCGCCTCCTCGATGAACTGGGGCGGATTTCCCCGGAGAGGAGTGGGCTCTCGTGCCCGTCGAGCCGGTGGCCGCGCCGAGAAGCCCTGTGGCATTCCCTCTTTCAGATCCGCCCCGTTGTGCAGATTCCGTGAGAGGAACACTTCATGACGGGCAGACGCCCCACCACCCTCCTGCTCGCCCTCCTGGTGTCCGGAGTGCTGGCCGCCTGCGGCGGCGCCCCGGCTGAGAACGTCTCGGCCCCCGCTCCGGCGGCCTCCGCGCCCGCGGGCTTCCCGGTCACCCTCGACAACTGCGGCGTGACGAGCACGTACGAGCAGCCGCCGCAGCGGGCGATATCGATGAACCAGCACGCCACCGAGGTGATGCTGGCGCTCGGCCTGGAGAAGTCGATGATCGGCACCGCCTACCTCGACGACAAGGTGCTGCCGGAGTATCAGGCGGCCTATGACGCAATCAAGGTCGTCTCGAAGGAGTACCCGGCCTACGAGGCGCTCCTGGCCGAGGAGCCCGACTTCGTCTACGGCGGCTTCGCCAGCACCTTCGACGAGAAGGAGGGCCGCAGCCGGGACGCCCTGCGAAAGGCCGGCATCAAGACATATCTGAACGTCGAGGAGTGCGCCAAGGGCGCGGTGTCCGTGGGCCTGATCGACACCGAGATCCGCAACGTCGCGAAGATCTTCGGCGTCTCCGACCGGGCCGAACCGTTGATCACCACATTGCGGGCGACCCTCGACGGTGTGAGGACCAAACTCGGCGACGCCGCCCCGGTCAAGCTGTTCGTCTACGACAGCGGCGACAAGACCGCCTTCACCGCCGGCGGCAAGGGCGTCGGCAACGAGATCATCAAGCTGGCCGGGGCGGAGAACGTGTTCGCCGACGTCGACAAGGTGTGGGGCGACGTGTCGTTCGAGCAGGTCGCCGAGCGCGCGCCCGACTGGATCGTCATCTACGACTACGGCGACCAGCCGGTGGCCGACAAGGAGAAGTTCCTGCTGGCCAACCCGGCGCTGAAGGACGTGCCGGCCATCAAGGAGAAGCGGTTCGCGGTGCTGCCGCTGTCGTCGGTGGTGCTCGGCGTACGGGCGCCGGGGGCCGTCGAGGCGCTGGCCCGGCAGCTGCACGCCGACCGGTTCAAGTGAGTGAACCGACCACGGGTGTCGTGCTGTTGGCGCGGCGCCCGGGACCGCCGTACCCGGTCGTGATCGGCCTGCTCGTGCTCCTGCTCGGCGGGGCGGTCACCGTGGCCGTCGCGGCCGGGTCGGTGGCCCTGCCGGTAGGGCAGGTGTGGGGCATCCTGCTCCATCACCTCCATCCCGCCCTGGCCGAACCGACCTGGACACCCGTGCGGGAGACCATCGTGATGGACGTACGGCTGCCGCGGGTCGTCCTGGCGGGGGCGATCGGTGCGGGCCTGTCGGTCTGCGGCATGGCCCTGCAGGCACTGGTGCGCAACCCGCTGGCCGACCCGATGCTGCTGGGGGTCTCCTCCGGCGCCGGCGTCGGGGCGGTCACCGTGGTGGTGTTCGGCCTGAGCGTGTTCGGCGCGTTCAGCCTGCCGATCGCGGCCTTCCTCGGGGCGCTGGCCGCATTGGTGGCGGTCTACTTCCTGGCCCGCTCGGGCGGGCGCATGACGACGGTGCGGCTGGTGCTGGCCGGGGTGGCCATGGCCGAGGTGCTGTCGGCCGTGGCCAGCTTCCTGGTGGTGACCTCCAACGACCCGCACAAGACGCAGGCGGCGGTGCGCTGGATGCTGGGCGGCCTGGCCGGGACCACCTGGACGGTGGTGTGGATCCCGGTGGTGGCCGTCTTGGCGGGGACCGTCGCGCTGGTCGGGGTGTCTCGGCCGCTGAACCTGCTGCTGGCGGGGGAGGAGGCCGCGGCCTCGCTCGGGCTGGACGTGCATCGCTTCCGGGCGGCGCTGTTCGTGCTGGTCGCCATGATGATCGGCACGATCGTCGCGGTCAGCGGAGCCATCGGCTTCGTGGGACTGATCATGCCGCACGTCGTCCGGCTGCTGATCGGCGCCGACCACCGCCGGGCACTCCCGGCGACGGCGCTGCTCGGCGCGGCCTTCCTCATCGTGGCCGACCTGACCGCCCGCACCCTGATCGCGCCGGAGGAGATCCCGGTGGGCATCATCACCGCGCTGGTCGGCGGGCCGTTCTTCCTGTGGTTGATGCGGAGGCGCTCCAAATGACACTGACCGTGGAGGAGGTGTCGGTCCGCATCGGCGGCCGCGACCTGGTCCGCCAGGTCTCGCTGGAGGTCGCCGAGGGGGAGATGCTCGCCCTGGCCGGCCCCAACGGCGCGGGCAAATCAACGCTGCTGCGCACCCTCTACCGGGCGCGGAGGCCGACCAACGGCCGGGTGCTGCTCGACGGCGAGGACGTGTGGCGCATGCCGGTCGGCTGGCTGGCCCGACGGCTGGCCGCAGTCCTCCAGGAGAGCGGCGGCGACTTCGAGCTGTCGGTGTACGACGTCGTCGCCATGGGCCGCACCCCGCACAAACGGGCCTTCGACGGCGACAACGCGGCGGACAAGGCGATCATCGCCGACGCGCTGGGGCGGCTCGACGTGGCCGATCTGGCGCACGCGCCCTTCGACCGGCTGTCGGGCGGGGAGAAGCAGCGGGTGCTGATCGCGCGGGCGCTGGCCCAGCGGCCGACCACGATGGTGCTGGACGAGCCGACCAACCACCTGGACCTGCGCCACCAGCTCGACGCGCTGAACCTGGTGCGCGGCCTCGGCGTCACCGCGGTGGTCGCCCTGCACGACCTCAACATGGCCGCCGCGTTCTGCGACCGCATCTGCGTCATGGACGCCGGCCGCGTCGTCGCTCTCGGCGCCCCCGCCGACGTGCTGACCCCCGCTCTGCTCGCCGAGGTCTACCGGGTCGACGCCGAGGTGGCGATCCACCCGGAGACAGGGGTGCCGCAGGTGAGTCTCCGAGCCGGAGGGAGCCGCGTCACGAACTGAATCTCTCTTTGTATGAAAAGCCGGATCCGCCATCCGGCGTATTCACCGTGCGACTTTAACGAATGGAGCTTCAGCGTAATGGAATCGGCGTCGACCGAATCGATTCTGACGGCCCTCGGAGCGGTCGCCGGATTCGGCTCGTTCTTTTCTTTGCACATCGGCGGCGACCCAGCCGGGTGGCACGACGTGAAATCCGACTACGAGCGCGGTTTCGCCGACCTGGTGGAGGCGACGGCCGCCAGATACGGCACCCGCGAACTACGCATCGGCGCCTCGATCACCCAGCTCGGCCACGCCGCACGGCTCTGGTCGCCGCTCCTGGGCGCCGTGCTCACCCATGACGTGGTGCCCGACCTGACCCGCCTGGACCGCGCCGACGACGGCCCGCGCCTGCGCCTGCCCGCCCCCGCGGGATGGCACTACGAATCACCGGATCAGCTTTACGACCTGGTGATTCTCCATCACCTGGAACCGCTGGCGGCCAGCCTGCGGGTGAAGGTCGCCCCCGGCCTGCTGTACGGCAACGCCGCCTCCGCCCTGGCCGAGGCCGGCCGCGCGATAGCGGCCACCCGCCCGGACCTGGCCAAGCCCGCAGGCGACCTGGTCGCCGACCTGCTGACCCGCGGCCACCTGGCGGGAAAGGGGACGCTCATCTCCCCTGAACTGGCCTTCCGGCGCACCACGTGCTGCCTTTATTACCGGGTGCCGGACGGCTCCAAATGCGACGACTGCTCATTGGCAGAAAAATGAATTCTTGAATTCACCGCGACCTTATGCCTATGGTGTTGCATGTAGTTGGCACGTGCAAATCACATGCAGAAGGAGGAAGCGCATGGCACACCACGGATTCGCCGAGCCCGAGGGCCCGCAGGACTGCCTGAAGTCCCACACCCCGGCGGTGGACTCGCCGTTCGAGTGGCGCCAGGACGACGACGAGTAGATCGCCCCACGCCGGGGCCCCTCACCGGGCCCCGGTCCCGGCCCCGCCAAGAGGAGCACTCGTGATCGCACAGGTCCGCCGCGACGCACCCGGCGACCCCGCCGTGCCCAGCCTGGTCTCCTACTCCGCCTTCTTCCCCGCCGAGGGCACGGAGGTGACCGGCGGCGCGGCCCTCGGCGACGAGGAGGCGGCGCGGGCCGCCGCGCTCGGAGAGGCGATCGAACGCCACTGCGCCAACCAGGTGCCCGCCGGGCTGCGCCGGGCCGCCTACCGCGACCTGGCCGAACCCGCCGTCGACCCGCGCGCGTTCGCCCTCTACTCAGCCGGCCAGTACCAGGCGCGCGGGTTCCCGTTCGTCGCGATGACCCCCGAGCTGGAGATCGCCTGGGCACCCGCCGAGGACCTGGTCTCCGCAGAGCGGGTCCTGGTGCCCGCCTCGCTGGTGTACGTGAACTACTTCACCGGCCCCCGCCGCGCCGAGCCGCTCACCAACTACCCCGTCCTCGCCGGGACCGCCGCCGCCACGACCCCGCAGCGGGCCAGGCAGGCGGCGCTGCGCGAGGTGCTGGAACGCGACGCCGTGACCACGTGGTGGGCGGGCGCCACCGCGGCCTCACCGCTACCCAGGCCCGCGAGCGGCCCGCTGGCCACGGCGCTGGCCCAGGCCGAGGAAGCGGGGTTGACGGTGTCGCTGCTGCGGGTGCCCTCGACGTTCGACGCGACCGTGGCGGCGGTGTTCGTCGAGGACCGCGCACACCGCGTCGTAGGGTTCGGCAGCGCCTGCCGGGCAGGCGAGCAGGAGGCCGCGGCCAAGGCGTTCACCGAGGCCGTCGGCACCTACGAGACCGGCCGCGTCCTGCTGCGCCGCGACATCGCACAGCCGCCCTACCTGCGGCGGCGCGCCGACCGGCGCTACCTCGACGCCTTGGCGCGCGGCTGGCGCGACGTCAACGACGTCCGCCTGCACGTCCAGGTCTACCTCAACGAGCGCCTGCAGGGCGAGGCCCTGGACCGGCTGCGCTTCCCCGGCGGCCCACCGCTGCCGCCGGAGACCACCGGGCCGCTGCGCTCGCTCACCGAGCGGGGTTTCCGCGCCTACGCGGCCGACCTGACCACCTCGGGCGCCGAGGACGCCGGGCTGCACGTCGCCCGGGTGCTGGTGCCCGGCCTGTACTGCGACGCCCCGGCGGCCTTCCCGTTCCTCGGCGGGACCCGGCTGCCCGCCTCATCGGACCTCACACGACAACCCCTGCCATTCGCCTGACCTCGAAGGAGAACGCATGCGGCTCGGACTGGCCATGGGCTACGGCGGCGAACCCATGCAGGAGGTGCTCCCGGTGATCAAACGCGCCGAGAGCATCGGCGTCGACTCGGTGTGGAGCGTCGAGGAGTACGGTCCCGACGCCGTCAGCGTGCTCGGATATCTGGCCGCCGTGACCGAGCGCATCGAGCTGGGCACCGCGATCATGCAGATCCCGGCCCGCACCCCCGCCGCCACGGCGATGACCGCGATGACCCTCGACATCCTGTCCCATGGCCGTTTCCAGCTCGGGTTGGGCCTGTCGGTGCCGTGGATCGTGGAGGGCTGGCACGGCCTGCCGTACGAGCGCCCGCTGCGCCGCACCCGCGAGTACGTCGAGATCGTGCGCCGGGCCATCGCCCACGAGGACCGGCTGCACTACGAGGGCGAGCTGTACACGCTGCCCTACACCGGCCCCGGGTCGACCGGCCGGGCCCGCGCGATCCGCTCGGAGATGACCCCGCTGCGCCCGCGCATCCCCATCTACCTGGCCGCCATCGGCCCCGGCAACCTCGCGCTCACCGGCGAGCTGGCCGACGGCTGGCTGTCGGGCATGTACGCCCCCGAACATGAACCCGCCATCCTCGCCCCGCTCGACGAAGGACTGGCGCGCCGGTCGGCAACCGGCGGACGTGCGGATCTGCCCCATCCTGTACGTCGCCCACGCCCCCACGATCGAGGAGGGCCGGGAAAAGCTACGCCCCCTCTACGCCCACCTCATCGGCGCCTCCTCCCCGGGCGTGCGCAACACCTACGCCGACGTGGTCGTCCAGATGGGCTACGAGGGCCCCGCCCACGACATCCGCAAACACTTCACCGACGGCGACCGGGCCGCCGCCACCAAAGCCGTCCCCGACCGGCTGCTGGAGGAGGTGGCCCTGCTCGGTCCCATCGAGGCGATGACCGAACGGCTGGCGGTGTGGCGCACGTCCAGAGTGGACACCGTCATCCTGCTCGACCGCGACACCGGCCTGCTGGAAGCGGCGCGGGCCGTCCTGTGAGACGCATGTGGGCGCTGACCGTGCCCTTACTCGTGGCCGGGCTCACCCAGATCATCGTCAACATCGTCGACACGATCATGCTGGCCCGCCACTCCACCACGGCACTGGGCGCCTTCGCCCTAGCCGCTCCCGTCTACCTGATCGCCCTGGTCATCGTGCGCGGCTGGGCGACCGCCGTGCAGATCAGGGTCGCCCAGGCGCACGGGGCGGGCGACGCGGGCGCGGTGATCCAGGCGGTGCGCGTGGGCCTGGTCACCTCGGCCCTGGCCGGCCTCGCCATCGGCATCATGCTGTACGCCGCCGCCGAACCGGTGCTCACATTGCTGGGAGCACCTGCCGAGCTGATCGGCCCCGGCGGCGCCTACCTGCGGATCCTGGCCTTCGCGGTGCCGTTCGCCGCCGCGTCCTTCACCCTGCAGAGCGCCTGCTCGGGCGTCGGGGTGACCCGCGCCGCCATGTACAACGCCCTGCTGGTCAACGCGGTGAACCTGCCCCTGGGCCTGTTGCTGATCTTCAACGCCGGGCTCGGTATCGAAGGCGCCGCCTTCGCGACCCTGGCCGCCACGGCCGCCGGAACCGCCGTCTTGCTCGGATACGCCCGCGCCAAGCTGCCCCAGGTCCCCGGTGACGGCCGGCCCGTGGCCCGCACGCTGTGGACCCTCGGCTGGCCGGAGATGAGCGCGATGGGCGTCGGCTACCTCAACGAGGCGCTCATCGCGGGCTTCGCGGCCCGGATGGGCACCCCCGAGCTGGCCGCCTACCGGATCACCGACAACCTGCTGCTCATCGTCTTCACCGTGATGGCCTCGGCGTCCTCGTCCATCGCCATCCTCGCCGGACACGAGGCCGGCGCCGGCCACCGGGCCGCCGCCGAACGGTGGCGCAGCATCGGAATCCGGCTGCTGCTGATCGTGTACGCGGTCCCGGCCGCGCTGGTCCTCCTCGGCGGAACGGCCCTGCTGGGATTGTTCACCGCCTCCGCCGAGGTCGTCGCGCTGGCCTGGCAGGTGGCGCCCCTGGCGCTGCTCAGCCTGGCGCCGATGGTGTGGGCGATGGCGTACGGCAGCTTCCTGCGCGCCCACGGCGACACTCGGTCGGTGATGGTCGCGAACGTCGTCGGCGACTACCTGGTCCTGATCCCGCTGAGCTGGCTCCTCGGGCTGACCCTCGGCCTCGGCCTGCCCGGGATCTACGTGGCGTGGACCGCCTTCACCGTCATGCTGGCCCTGCTGCTGTGGATCCGCGCCCGCCGCACGGCGTCCCCGGCCGCTCAGGGATCTGTGGAATTGACATCCGCTCAGCCCTAGGTTCGTCCGGGATTCGCTGTGGGACGTTATGAGATAGGCCACGCAGAAGGCGATCAGAGCGCCGAGAACGGCCAGGTGCGGCGGGATCAGGCCGTCCCCTGCCAGGGCGTGGCCGCCCGCGGAGGCCACGAGGCACATCGTCGCGAAGACGACGGCTCGCGGCACGCGCAGCGCCGACGCCGTAGGGGTCACGAACGACATCCCGGCAGCCGGACGGCCCACCGAGAAGGCCGGGACGGCGGAGACGGTCGATAAGCCCCAGGCGGCGTGAATCGATCGCGAACTCGGGGAACCAACCGTGCGACGCCTCCGACTACCTGAGGAGGGGAGCGATCGATCGCCCCCTTGTCGACGGCTATCACCTGCCCGGAGTGTTCGTGTCAAGATTGCGCCTCTCTACCATCCTCGTCGCCTCGATCATGCTGATCGGTGCGTGCGCCTCCGACGCCTCCGATACCAATGAGAAAGCCCCCGCCACCCCGGTGCTGCGTATCGGCCTGAGCGAGGAGTCCGGTGCCCTGGACCCGCACGCCTTCACCGGCAACTTCCTGCTGCTCGACGCGATCTACGAGCCGCTTGTCACCTACACCAAGGGCGGCAAGCTGGAGCCGGGTCTCGCGGAGTCGTGGACCGTCGCCGAGGACGGCCGGCAGGTCACCTTCGACCTGCGCGACGGCGTCCGCTTCACCGACGGGACACCGCTGGACTCCGCCGCCGTCAAGTGGAACTTCGAGCGGTGGGTGGGCAACAAGAAGTTCACCTTTTTCCGGGCCTCGCAGGTCATCTCCGCCGTGGACACCCCGGACTCCGATACCGTCCGGCTGACGCTGTCGGAGCCGTACGAGCCGCTGCTGCAGGAGATGTCGATCGTGCGGCCGGTGCGGCTGCTCAGCCCGAAGTCCGCGGCCACCGGAGGCGAGTTCACGACCCCCGTCGGCACCGGGCCGTGGAAGCTGGTGTCGAACTCCGCCACCGGTGCGGCGCTGGCCCGCAACGACGGCTACTGGGGGACCAAGCCTCAGCTGGAGCGGCTTGAGTTCAAGGTCATCCCCGATTCCCAGGCGCGCGTCGACGCGCTCGCCAACGGCGAGATCGACCTCATCGGTGGCTCGTACCTGGCCCCGATCACCCCGTTGGAGGCCAGGTCGCTGAGCGAGCGCGGTGACGTCAGGTTGCTCACCGGCGCCTCAGACGTCTCGATCATGCTCGGGTTCAACCCCGAGGGGCCGGCCGGTGACCGGGCCGTGCGCGAGGCGGTGCGTCAGGCCATCGACACCACGTCCCTGGTCGGCGCGCTGTTCCAGGGCTATGGCGAGCTGGCGCGGCGGGTGTTCCCCCCGGAGGTGCCCGACTCCGGAGCCGACCTGCCGCTGTACTTCGACCAGGCGGGCGCCCGCAGCACGCTGGAGGCCGCCGGGTACACGCTCGACGGCGACAGCCGGGTCAAGAACGGCAAGAAGCTCTCCCTCAAGCTGCTCGTCCCCGCCAAGCCGGCCGCGGGACAACTCGACCCCCGCACGATGGCCGAGGCGATCGCCGCGGCACTCAAGGAGGTCGGTATCGCCGTCGAGATCTCCCCGGTCGACGCCGCCGCGTACTACGACGAGCGGGCGGAGGGCACCTACGACCTGACCTTCTTCGAAGGCCTCGGCGCGCCGTACGACCCCTCCAGCTCGATCGTGTCCCTGTTCACCTCCGAAGCGCGCGCCCCGCTCTGGGCGACCCCGGCCGTCGAGAAGTCGGTCGACAAGGCGCTGTTCGCCCGCGACTCCGCCGCCCGTGCCGCGGCCTACCAGGAGCTCTACGACGCGGTGGCTGCCGACGCCGGCTTCGTGCCGCTGGCCTACCGGCCGCGGATGTGGGCCGTCCGCGCCGCGGTGAAGGGCTTCACGATGCCGCCCACCGATGTCGATCTGGAGCTCACCGGGGTCACCGTCGAATGAGGTCACCCGGCAGGCTCGCCGCCGCGGGCGGTTACCTCGCGCGGTGGGCCGTCGACGTCTTCGGCGTGTTACTGGCGATGTCACTCGGCGTCTTCGCGCTGGTCCTGCTCGCGCGCGGTGACGCCGCAGCGATGCTGGCGGCGACCCGGGCGGGCCGGCCGGCCACGCCCGAGCAGATCGAGGCCGTCCGCGTCGAGCTCGGCCTCGACGATCCCGCTCCGGTGCGGTATCTGCGGTGGCTCGCTGACGCGTGCACCGGCGACTTCGGGCTGTCGTTGCGGACGAACACCCCCGTCGGACCCGAGGTCGCCGACCGGCTGGGCGTCACGCTGGGGCTGGTGGCCGGTTCCGCCGTGGTCGCCCTCGTGATCGGGGTGAGCGTCGGCGTCGCCGGCGCGGTGCTGCGGCGTGGCGTGCTGCGCGGGACCCTGCGGGTCGCGGCACTGCTCGTCACCTCGGTGCCGGCGTTCTGGCTGAGCTACCTCCTGGTGCTGATCCTGGCCCTTCGGCTGCGTGTGGTACCGACGTCGGGGATGGCCGGGTTCTCGACGTGGCTGATGCCGATGGCGGTGCTCGGCCTGCCGGTCGCCGGCGTGCTCAGCCGGGTGGTGGCCGTCACGCTGCGCGAGGCCCTTGACCGGCCCTACGTACGCGCGGCGCAGGCCAGGGGCAGCGGACCACTGTCGATCGTGCTGCGCGACGGCCTGCCCAACGCCGCCGGGCCGATCCTGTCGGTCGCCGGGTTCGGCGTCGGGAGCCTCCTGGTGGGCGCCGTCGTGGTGGAGCAGATCTTCGGCTGGCCCGGTGTCGGGGCCTACTTCGTGCACGCGGCCGGGGCGCGGGACGTCCCGGCGCTGCAGGCCTGCACGCTCGTCATGGGAGGCGGGTTCATCCTGGCCAACCGCTGCGCCGATGTCCTGCAGGGGCTCATCGACCCCCGCTCCCGGCGAGGCCGGGGCACCCGCGCCACGCCCTCCGGGAAGGGCCCATCGGGCCGGGGCATACCGGTCCGGGACCAGGCCGACGGGCTCGCCGCCCGGTTGCGGCGGGGGACGACGTGACCGGCCGGGCGTGGGTGCGGACGCTGCTGGTCGCGGTGCCCCTGATCCTCTTCGTGATCGCGGGGGTGCTGGCGCCGGTCATCGCTCCGGCCGATCCCTCCGCCAACGACCTGGCCTCCGGGCTGCTGCCGCCGTCGCCGGAGCACCTGCTCGGCACCGACCAGCTCGGCCGTGACCAGCTCAGCCGGATGCTCTACGGCGCGCGGATCTCGCTCACGGTCACGGCGGCCGTGCTGGCGCTCTCGCTGACGGCCGGCACGGTCATCGGCGCCGTCGCCGGTTACCTGGGCGGATGGGTCGACCGGGCCGTCTCCCGGGTGATCGACGTGGTCGTCTCGCTGCCCGGGATGCTGGTGGCGCTCGCGGTGATCGGGGTGCGGGGGCCCGGTGTGGAGAACCTCGTCCTCGCGCTCTCGCTGTGGTCGTGGGCGCCGTACGCCCGGATCGCGCGCGCCCGCGTCGCCGGCATGCGAAGCAGCCCCCACCTGGACGCCCTGCGCCTGCTGGGCGCGGGCCGCGGGCGCATCATCGGCCGGCACCTGCTGCCTCCGGCGCTGGCGCCCTGCCTGGTCTACGCCAGCACGGATGTCGGCACGATCGTCCTCGGTGTCGCCACGTTGAGTTTTCTCGGCCTGGGCGTCGCCCCGCCGCACGCCGAGTGGGGCCAGATGCTCATCGAGGGACGGCCGTTCCTGGCTTCGGCGTGGTGGCTGGCGTACCCGCCCGGCATCGCCATCACGGCCGTGGTGTTCGCCGGCAACCTGCTCGGTGAGCGGCTGGCGGCGGGCGAGGAACGGCCGTCGATCCTGCGCCTGGTCCGCCCGCGGTGGATCCGCCCGGGACGGGCCCCGCGGCCCGTCATGGAACACCCTGCGGCGCCCACCCCGCCGGACGCGGCGCAGAGCTCTCCCGAGCACGACACGGTGCTGCGCGTGCGGGATCTGTCCGTCTCCTACCCGGACGGTGGCGGGCGCCGTCGCGTCGTCGCCGGGATGTCCTACGAGGTACGGCGCGGGCAGATCCTCGCCATCGTCGGCGAGAGCGGAAGCGGCAAGACCACGGCCGCGCTGGCTCCGTTCGGCCTGCTGGACCCGGACGCGGTGGTCACCGGCTCCGCGGTGCTGGGCGCCGGTGCCGGGGCCCGGCAACTGGCGGATCTCTCCCCGGGCGAGCGGCGCCAGATCAACGGGCGCCGGGTGGGCGTCGTCTTCCAGGACAGCGGCGCCGTCCTCAACCCGTTGCGGACGATCGGCGCGCACGTCGACGAGGCGGCCCGCAACGTGGGCCGGGGCGGCCGGCGCGCCGCGACCCGCCGGGTCACCGAGGAACTGCTGCGCCTGGCCGGTCTGCCGGACCCCGTGGCGGTCGCCCGCGAGTTCCCGCACCAGCTGTCGGGCGGGATGCGCCAGCGGGCACAGATCGCCATCGCCCTCGCCGGCGAGCCGGAGCTCCTCGTCGCCGACGAACCCACCTCGGCCCTCGACGTGACCGTGCAGGCGCAGTTGCTCGCGCTGTTGGCACGCCTGCGTGACGAGCTGGCCATGTCCATGGTCATCGTCAGCCATGACCTGGCGGTGGTGGCGCGCCTGGCCGACAGCGTGGCCGTCGTGTACGGCGGCCGGATCGTGGAGTCGGGCCCGCTCGCCACGGTGATCACCGATCCCGATCACCCGTACACACGTGGCCTGCTGGACGCCGTACCGCGCCCCGGGACGGCACCGGGCACCCGGTTCCGTACCATGCCCGGCCGGGCGGGCATCGGCCCGGACGAGGCCGAGGGCTGTGGATTCGCCCCCCGGTGCCCGCTCGTGGCGGCGGCCTGTGTGTCCGGGCCACCGGCCCTGGAGACGCTGACCTTGAAGACGCCGCTTCCGGAGGCGTCGGCCCGCGGCGCCGCGCACCGGTCGGCCTGCCTGCGCCACTCCGGCCGCCCCGCGACAACAGGGGAAAGGGGTACCGGCCCGTGCTAGAGATCGTTGGGGTGACCGCCGGTTACGGTGACGGTGGTCGCGGCGGCCGGGACGTCACGACGGTGATCGAGGACGTCACGATGCGCGTGGCGGCGGGCGAGATCGTCGGGCTGGCCGGCGAGTCGGGCTGCGGCAAGACGACGCTGGCGCGGGTCGTGACCGGGCTGCACCGGCCCAGCGCGGGAGTGGTGCGCGTCGCCGGGGTGGACGTGCACGCGCTCCGGGGCCGGGCCCTGCGGGCGCATCGGCGACAGGTCCAGATGGTGTTCCAGGACCCCTACCTCACGCTCAGCCCACGGCAGACGGTCGGGCAGGCCCTCACCGAGCCGCTGCGCATTCACCGGGTCGGCGACGCCCGGTCCCGGTCCGCGCGGGTGCGGGAACTGCTGGACCTCGTCGGGCTCGACCTTCAGGTCGGCGCCCGCCGTCCCGGGCAGCTGTCGGGAGGGCAGCGGCAGCGGGTGGCGATCGCCCGGGCGCTGGCTCTGGAGCCACGCCTGCTGATCTGCGACGAGCCGGTCACCGCGCTCGACGTGTCGGTCCAGGCGACGGTGCTCAACCTGCTCTGCGATCTGCGTGACCGGCTGGAGTTCGGCTGCCTGTTCATCACCCACGACCTCGCCGTCCTCTCCCAGCTCGCGGACCGGATCGCCGTCATGCGAGGAGGCAGGATCGTCGAGCAGGGCCCGACCGGGGACGTCACCACCCACCCCAGCCATCCCTACACCCGCACCCTGCTCGCGGCCACCCCCACCATGGACATCGCGATGAGTGCCGATGGCCCTGAAGACTAACCGTCGCCGTCGGCCCGCCCGGGTGTTCCCTGTCGAGGCGACACCGGACGGTAACGTGTTTCCTCGTGATGGGAACCCTCTGGCCTGTCCGGCCGACATCTTGATCATGACCATCGCACGTCTGGAGACGCTCTTTCTCAGGCTCACCTCCCTCGCCCGTGCCTTTCGCGAATCGGGCGAGCGTCCGTCCGACTCCGCGAGAGGCCGGCGGAATCGCGTACTTCCCTGGTCCGCGCCTCAGATCGGGCACCGCGGCGCCGATCGATCCGTGCGACAACGGCGACGAAGCGCCCCCAGCTTCGGCAAGGTCACGCTTCTCGGCGGCCTGAACGACGGCCCGCACGACGGCGCGGCCACGCGCCCGATCGTCAGGGAAACCAAGGCACGATCGGCATGACACCCACCGAACGGGAGGCGTCGGGTGCCCCCGCGCGATCCGGCGTCCGCTCGTTCACCGGCACACAGTTCGCCCTGCTCGGGAGCGGGTTCCTCGTCAATCTCGTCAGCTTCTCCGTATACCCCTACCTGGCGGTCCTGCTGCGCGACCGGATGGCCCTGGGTATGGATCAGGTGGGCATCATCCTCGGGCTGGCGACGTTCGTGCAGTTCGCCGGAGGAGTGCCGGGCGCGGCCCTCGCCGAACGGCTCGGGCTCCAACGGTGCCTGGTGATCGCGATGGTCCTGCAGACCCTCGGATCGCTGGGGTTCCTCGCCGGCGGGGCCTGGCCGGCGCTGACGATCGCCGCGCTGTTCCTGCGATCGGCGGCCACCGGCCTCTACTCACCCAGCGTCCGGGGTTACACGGTGCACGGGACGAACCCGGACGATCGACCGCGGCTGATGTCCGCGAGCTACGCCACGGGCAACGTCGGCATCGCGATCGGACCGGTAGTAGGGGCGCTGTTCATCCACGACCCGGGCGCGATGTTCGTCGCCGCCACGGTGCTGCACGCGGCGATGGCGATCGGCCACGCCCTCCTGCCCCGAGAGCGACGGGACGAGGGCGAGGTGATCGAGCCACTGCGCCGGGCACTGCACGGCCTGGCGGTTCTACCGTTCGTCGTAACCGCTCTGACCCTCTATCTGTACATGCACTTCTACCAGTTCCTGTCGTCCTACGCCGAGGGCAGGCTGCCCACCGTGTTCTACGGAGCAGCCATGATGGGCTACTCGCTGTTGCTGGCCGTGCTGCAGCCCCTCCTCACGCGACGGGTCGAGCGGATGCGCTACGCGCACGCGATGGTGGTCGGTTTCGGGTGCCTCGCCGTCGGCATGATCGCGTTCACCGGCGGGAACGAGATCACGGTCGCCGCCGGGATCCTCGTCATCGGCGTGGGCAACTCGGTGCTCTTCCTCAAGAACGTCCTTGAGACGCTCAGCCGTACGAAACGGTCGCCGACGGTCGTCTTCGGCCACCAGCGGCTGGCCGAAGGGGTCGGCGCGTCCTTGAGCGGCCTCGTCGGCGGGGGCCTCTACCATCTGTTCGAGACCGCCGGGAACCTTCCCGGCTTCTGGCTGGCCATCGCCACCCAGTGCCTGCTGTTGCCGGTGATCATGCTGCTTGTGGGCCGCCGGCTCCGGCGCCCCGCGCCCGAAGTGGCCGGTTCGTGACGAACCTGGCAGACGCGATTACCGCCGCCCGGTGGAGGTCCGGGCGGCCAGGTGAGCACGTCGGCGCGAGCGCGGTCTCATCCCAGGGCGGACCGCAGGACATCGGGCGCCTCGGCGAGGGAGGGGCCGTACCAGGTCAGGTGCCGACCGCTGACCAGGGCAGCGGATGTCTCGGGGAAGAATCCGGGGCCGTCCTGGGCGGTGAACCGGTAGGGCTCGTCGGGCAGGACGACGAGGTCGGCGCCCGACGCCAGCAGGTCGGGCAGAGCGATCCTCGGATAGCGCTCGGGGTGGTCGGCGTAGAGGTTGCGGACACCGAGCCGGAGCAGGAGGTCACCGGCGAAGGTGTCGCGCCCGAGGACCATCCAGGGTTTGCGCCAGATGGGAATCACCGCCCGCCGCACCCCGGTGACCGGAGAGGTCGGCCATGCCCGTTCGGCGGCGGCGAGCCAGTCGGGCTCGGGCAGGCCGCAGGCCAGCGTGAGCGTCCGTCGCAGGGAGGTGAAGGCCTCCTGCAATGTGTGAATCTTTGTCACCCACACCGGTATCCCGGCCGACCGCAGCGCCTCCAGGTCGGCCGGGCGGTTCTCCTCCTCGTTGGCCAGCACCAGGTCCGGCTCAAGGGCGACGATCGCGGCCAGGTCGGGGTTCTTGGTGCCGCCGATCCGCCGCACCGGCAGCCCCGCCGGGTGGGTACACCAGTCGGTCGCGCCGACCAGCAGGTGCGGGGCGGTCTCGGCGAGCGACTCGGTGAGCGAGGGAACGAGGGAGACCACCCGGCGTACGGCACCGTGCGGCGTGAAGGGAGTACCGAGGTCGTCAAGCATCGTCGATGTCCCCTCCGGCGCGGCCGGTCACAGCCTCGACGCGGGCGGCCACGGCATTCAGCCTCTCACCGTGCCGGGCGGGCACATTGATCTCCAACGACAGGTGACCTTCGATCAGCACGGCATCCAGCCTCAGCCACAACCTGAGCGGATCGATCCGCTCGACACCATGCACGGCCTTGGTGAACAACGCGTCGAACTCGGCCACTCGTAACGGATGTCCGGCTGTCGGCAGCGTGCACGACGGCGGCCCCAATTCGCCTCGGCCTCGATCCGATGAATGCTCATATTCCGACGGTAGACCCGCTTCCAGACATCGGGCGCAGGCCCCTGGCCTCGGCCCCCTGGGATGGGCTCGATCGGCCAGGGCAGGCAGCCCGCCGACGGCGCAGCCGCCATGGACCACCTCGCCCGGCTTCTGACCCAGAATCCGGGTTCACCTTAGTGAGTGGCACGCTCGGGAGAGCGTCGACGTCGCCGAACACAGACGCCCAGCGGATCTCCGTCAGTGCCCCGGCGTCAGCAGCCCGCTCAACGGTGGCCGGTCGCTCCCGGTAGAGGTCCAGCAAGGGCCATCCGGGGTGTCCGCGACCAGCACCCCGCCGCGCAGCAGTGCCGCGCGCAGCGCGTCCGCGACGTCGTAGCGTCCCTGGCGGCGCAGTTCACCGCGCAGCACGAGCACGGACTCGACCAGGGAGGCGACCAGATCCCCCGGACTCGGGGTGCCCGCTCGGGCGCCCAGCTTCGCGATCAGCAGTCGCAGGCTCTCCCTGGCGTGCTCGACACCACCCTCGTCCTCCTCGGTGTCGGCGCCCCAGCGGGCGACCTCGGCCTCCAGATCGAGCACGGCCCGGACCGCGTCGGCGTCGTCGTACCCGGTTAGCGCGGCGGCGAAGCGCTCCTCACAGGAGCGGGTCGCCTCTCCCAGACTGACTTGGTGGGGCGCCGGTGAGATGACCGGCAGCGCAGTGCCGCTCACCGTTGTCTCGCCGCGAGCCAGGCGGCGGATCTCCTCCAGGTTCGTGCTTGTCCCCGCGGGCAGGACGGCCTGGGAGCCGGGCCGGCGGATCGTCACGCGGCCCCGCCCGGCCGCCAGCGCCTCCTCGGTGTTCAGGTCGACGACCAGCGCGGTGTGCTCGTCGATCCCCAGGACGGCGGCGCCCGGCGGCAGGTCGGGCTCCATCCGGGCCAGCCGCCGCTCGCCCAGATAGCAGTAGCGGGTGTCGTGAGTACCGCCCTCGGTGTTGTCGTAGTGCGGGACGACCGCCACCCTGAGGCCGAGGACGCCCAGCAGGTCCAGGCCCGGCCGCCAATGGGGGGCGGCGCCCACCTTGTAGATCTCATACACCGGTACCGTCGCCACACCCGCCGTGCAGGCGGCGGCCGAGGCCAGCACCGTCGCC
Organism: Streptosporangium sp. NBC_01469; assembly: GCF_036227305.1. Taxonomy (NCBI): domain Bacteria; kingdom Bacillati; phylum Actinomycetota; class Actinomycetes; order Streptosporangiales; family Streptosporangiaceae; genus Streptosporangium; species Streptosporangium sp. NBC_01469. The sequence goes on from NZ_CP109465.1 coordinate 6,773,683, forward strand.
CCCTCCCGCGCCCGGAGGCGGGCGCGCAGATCACCGGCGACGTGCGTCGCCGTCCACCGCTCCAGGGCGAAGGTGGGGCTGCCGGGGCCGGAGAACACCCAGTCGGCCCCGGCCACCTCGTCGCCGACCTCCACCTCCAGCCCGACGCTGCGCGCGAAGTATCCCCGGGCCCGGGCGGAGATGTCAGCGGCGTTCTCCTGGAACGCGTACGGGGTGTCGAGCAGTACCGCCTGTGGCCGATTATCCAGCCTGCGGATCACCGAGCGATGGACCTCGACCATCGTCGGGCTCGTCTCGCCCGAGCCCATGAGCACCAGCACCCCCGGCCGTCCCGGCATCGAACTCCGCCTCTCCGTCGTCCTGCGCCAAGCCACGCACGGGAACACCCCGGCGGCAATAGCATCTCTGCGACAAAGACGTTGTTGCATAATCAGCGCAACAATGTGGCCGGACGACGGGACACCATGTGAACGAGCAGCTCAGCCACCTCGTACCGGTATCGGTCGAGATCCTGTTGCTGCGGGCCGACCCGGCGGGCGCATGGCACTACCGGCGGGTCGTGACGTCCCTGGACAGGGGAGAAAGCCCGGACCAGGCGGTCCGCCGCGTCAGTGGGATCACCGCCGAGGCGGCGTCCACCGTGGTGCACTCCACGAGCTGGCGTTACCAACCCGAAGGCCAGGTCGTCCTGACCTACGCCGTCTGTCCCGATCCCGCCGCTCACCTGCCGGCGATCGCGCTGACGAATTTCCAGCTCGCCACAGGAGCCGCGCCTTCGGCACCGTCACCCGAGCATCTGCAGGTCGAGAACGTGGTCGCCCACGCCCTGCGGCACCTGGCTTTCCTCGTGCTGATCGACCCGATCGTGGGCGAGGCCCTCATCCGCGACCCTGCCCTGGCCGCCGGCTTCGACGCCCTCCAGCGCGACGCCGTACCGCTTGGCCTCGCCGGAGGACTACGACCGGCGGGAGAGCAATGAAGACGTTCGTGTAAGTGCGCGAGCCCGTTCGCGGGCACGGAGATTCGAAGGAGAAGACGTAGGTGCCGGGCATGACACGTGGGAACACAATCGCTGCATAGTTCGCAGGTGTGGGCGGAAGGTGCCGCGTCAGTTTGTAGTGCTCTCCTGCTGGTAGCCCTTCAGGACTTCCTTGCGTCGCTTGGCCGGTAGGCGGTCGATGTAGAGGCGGCCCTCCAGATGGTCGCTCTCGTGTTGCAGGCAGCGAGACAGCAGGCCGGTGCCCTCGACGGTGATCGGGGCGCCGGTGACGTCGAAGCCGTGCACGGTGGCGCGATCGGGCCTGGCCAGGAGGGCTCGCCGGCCGGGTACCGACAGGCAGCCCTCTTCCTCCTCGTGCAGCCTGCGGTGTCCCACCTCGGGCACGATCAAGGTTGGATTCACCACGACGCCCTTGCGGAACTCCTCGCTGTCGTCGGGGCAGTCGTAGACGAACACCCGCAGGCCGACACCGATCTGGTTGGCCGCCAGCCCGACGCCCCGCGCGGCGTACATGCTGGCGAACATGTCCTGCACCAGTCTGGCGAGGTCGGCGTCGAAGACGGTCACCGGCGCGCACGCGCGGTGCAGGACCGGGTCGCCGACATGACGAACGGGCAATGCGGAGTCCTGGTCGACGGCGTGCACGTTACGAACCCTCCTGGGCGATGAACATTGCGCGAATCGGATGCATCTGCATGTCAGGGGCCCGTCAACGGGTGTCCCGGCGCGACATGATCAGTCGCTCGTTGCCCGCCAAGGCGACCGCGCGCCACCCTCGGGCGCGGTAGAGGCCCAGGGCCGCGGCGGCGCATGTGTGAGTGGTCAGCCAGCGCGTTCCCGGCACGGCGCGGGCGAGCACGGCGTCATGGAGTGCGGCTCCGAGCCCCAGCCCGCGCCGCTGCGGCACGACGCCCAGCTCCTTGAGCGTGAAGTCTGGGCCCGGCTCATGACAGGTGAGCCTGGCCAGGCGCGAGCAGCGCACGCCGTAGGCGAAGCCGTACAGCTCCTCGCCGTCCAGAGCGAGGGCGAGCACGAACCCGGGCCGCTTGCTGTCGGCGAGCAGCCGCGCGGCCACGCCCCGCGCGGCGGCGTACGGCTCGCGCCAGGGCGGCAGGGTGAAGACGTCCCCACCGACATCGGCGATGGCCGGCAGGTGACAGGCGGCGGCCTTCGGGCCGACCACCTGGATACGGACGGCGGCGCCCGCCCATCGGGCCCGGTCGTACGGGAGGTGCGCCGCCGTCATCGGCTCAGGCGCCCTTGGCCGCGTCGAAGCGGGCGATGACGTCGTTCCAGTTGATCAGCGACCACAGCTTCTCGACGTAATCGGGGCGCACGTTGCGGTACTGCAGGTAGTAGGCGTGCTCCCAGGCGTCGAAGACCAGCAGCGGCGTGGTGTTGAGACCGACGTTGCCGTGGTGGTCGTACACCTGCTCCACCACCAGGCGCCGGCTCAGCGGCTCCCACGCCAGGATGCCCCAGCCGGAGCCCTGCACGCTCGCGGTGGCGGTGGTGAGCTGCTTCTGGAAGGCCTCGAACGAGCCGAAGTTCTCCGTGATCGCCTCACCGAGCGCTCCGTCGGGACGGTCGCCGCCGTCGGGGGAGACGTTGATCGTCGGCTGGGCCGCCGTCACCAGGTGATGCAGCCTGGAGGCGCTGAGATGGGCCGAGGCCTCCACCAGGATGGACAGGATCGTCATCCGGGGGACGGTCCGGCGCAGACCCTTGCCGCGCAGGATCTCCTCGAACTCGGCGACCGTGTGCTTCACGTCGACGTCTTTCATCTCGATGCCCTTCACCTCGATCGCGTCCGTACGGCGAACACGATCAGAGTGCCGCCGTTCACCCATAGGAGCGCACAACCCGGCCGCCAGCGCCGGCAACCGCCGATGAGGCGCGACGGGCACCTCGACGCGGACCGCCTTTCCCGAGCTCCAGGACAGTCCGAGGCCGCTGCCCCCTTGACCGTCCCGCGATGATGATGCAAGCAGTCCGCTATTGCAAGATATATGCAATTAGATGGATCGGTGAGAGATGCGTTCATCTGGGACCGGCCCTGAGGTGACCCGTCAGGCATCACCGATCTAATGCCACTTGATCGCAATTGCAATCTATGTGCAGAATGTGATGCTTTCGTACACAATGATCATTTGGCCTCGCACCTCCGGAGACTCACCACATGAGCCGCCCGCCCCGTATCACTCCAGCCATGCCGACCATTGGCGACAACGCGCCGCCGAAGGCGGTAACCCGATCATGAGAAAGCTGCTCGTCCTGGCAGTGGCTCTGACGCTGACCGCCTGCTCAACGGCTCCCGCCACACAGGAGATCGGCCAGAAGGCCGAGCAGTCGGCGGCGCCGCAGGCCGGCTTCCCGGTCACGATGGACAACTGCGGGCGCAAGCTCACGTTCGACAAGCCGCCCGCCAAGGTGGTGACCGGCTACCACCCCGCCCTGGAGACCCTGCTCGCCCTCGGCCTGGACGACCGGATCGCCGGGCGCACGAACTTCTCCGAGAGCCCGTTCCTGCCGGGGCAGAAGGAGCGGTACGCCAAGATCCCGGAGATCTCCGACACGATCATGCTGCCGCAAAAAGAGGTCATGCTCGCCCAGGGCGCGGACTTCGTCCTGGACAACGCGATGGCCGGCCTCGACGCCGCCGGCGGTTACGCCACCGTGGAGGAGCTGGACGCGGCCGGCTCCCCGGTGTACATCCTGGGCGGCTGGTGCAGCCCCGAAGAGGTTCTCGAGTTCACCATCGACGACACCTACGCCGACCTGCGCAATCTTGGCGCGATCTTCGGCGTCCCCGACCGTGCCGACACGCTGATCGGCGAACTTCAGGGCAGGCTCGCCGACGTCACGAAGCGCGTCGCCGGCCGTACCCCGGTCAAGGTGCTGGCCACCGACGGCGGCAAGGGCCCGGTCAACGCCTACGGCGGCGCGGGCATCACCAACCAGATGATCACCTCCGCCGGAGGGACGAACGTGCTGGCCGACGTCAAGGGCGACTACACCGAGGTCAGCGCCGAGAAGGTCAGCGCGGCCCAACCCGAGGCCGTCCTGATCAGCGACTACGCCACCCTGCGCGGCGAGGACATGCCGAGCTCGCAGGCCAAGGCCGCCGAAGCCTTCGCCATCGCCAAGAACAGCCCGGCCGCCGAGGAGCAGCGCTATCTCGCGCTTCCCGTGGCGGCCCAGCACCCCGGCTACCGCAACATCCTGGCCATCGCCGACATCGCCCGCTTCCTGCACCCCGACGCCTTCACCCCGTGACCAGCGCGACCCGCCAAAGCCCGGCACAGACCGGGCCCGTGCCGAAGAAACGCCGCGCGAGCAGGTTCTCCCTGCTCGTCGCCGCGCTCACCGTCGCCGTCGTCGCCTCGACCTGGCTGGCGGTGAGCATCGGCGCGGTGCACGTCGCCCTGCCCCAGGCCTGGGGCATCGTCGCCGACCGCCTCATCCCCGGCGCCTTGTCCAATGGGATGCCGACCTGGACGCCGGTGCAGGAGCAGATCGTGTGGGAGTTCCGGCTGCCCCGCGCGCTGCTGGCGCTCCTGGTCGGGGCCGGGCTGGCGGTGGTCGGGGCGGTGCTGCAGGCCCTGGTGCGCAACCCGCTGGCCGACCCGTTCCTGCTCGGCGTCTCCTCCGGCGCCTCGTTCGGCGCGGTGCTCGTGCTGGTCCTGGGCGCCTCGGCGCTGGGCGGGCTGTCCCTGTCGGCCGCCGCCTTCGCCGGATCCCTGCTCGCCCTCGCCCTGGTGTACGCGCTGGCGCAGCGGTCGGGCCGTCTCACCCCGTCCCGGCTCGTGCTGGCCGGGGTGGCGCTGGCGTACCTGTTCCAGGCCGCCTACAGCTTCGTCCTGCAACTGGCCCAAAGCGGCCGGGCCGCCCAGCAGGTGCTGTTCTGGCTGATGGGCAGCCTCGGCGGCGCCCGCTGGCACATGCTGCCGCTGCCGGCCGTCGTCCTGGCCGCCGGGGTGGCGTACCTGCTGCTGCAACACCGCCCGCTGAACGCGATCGCCGCCGGAGAGGAGACGGCCATCTCGCTCGGCGTGAACGTGCATCGCTTCCGCCTGACCCTGTTCGTGCTGACCTCACTGCTGGTCGGCGTGATGGTGGCCACCAGCGGCGCGATCGCGTTCGTCGGATTGATCGTGCCGCACGCCGCCCGGCTGATGGTGGGCGCCGACCACCGCCGCGTGCTGCCCGTCACCGCCCTGCTCGGTGCCGTGTTCCTGCAGCTCGTGGACATCGCCGCCCGCACCGTCAACGCGCCGCAGGAGCTGGCGCTCAGTATCGTCACCGCCCTGTTCGGCGTGCCGTGCTTCCTGTGGCTGCTGCGCCGCCGCTCGGTGGACCGGGCGGTGAGCCTCACGTGAGGCTCGACGTGTGCGGCGTGTCCGTCACGCTCGACGGCCACCCGATCGTGCACGAGGCCGACCTGGTGGTGGACGAGGGTGAGTTCGTCGGCCTGGTCGGGCCGAACGGCTGCGGCAAGTCCACCCTGCTGCGTTCGATCTACCGGGCGCTGCGCCCCACCGCCGGGCTCATCACCGTCGACGGTGACGACGTGCACCGGCTGCCCGCCCGCCAGGCCGCCCGGCGCACCGCCGTGGTCGCCCAGGAGAGCCCGGCCGACCTCGACTTCACGGTGACCGAGATCGTCTTCATGGGCCGCACCCCGTACAAGGCCGACGCCGCCGCCGACGAGGAGCTGTGCGCGCGGGCGCTGGAGCGCGTCGGCCTGGCCGGCGCCACTGAGCGGATCTTCGCCACCCTGTCCGGGGGAGAGAAACAACGCGTCCTTCTCGCCCGCGCCCTGGCCCAGCAGACCCGCCTGCTCCTGCTGGACGAGCCCACCTCCCACCTCGACATCCGCCACCAGCTGGAGATCCTGCACCTGGTACGAGAGCTGGGCATCACCACCCTGGCCGTGCTGCACGACCTCAACCAGGCCGCCGCCTTCTGCGACCGCCTATACGTGATGAACGCCGGCCGCATCGTGGCCGGCGGATCGCCCGACCAGGTCCTCACCCAAGATCTGATCTGCCAGGTGTACGGCGTGCGCGCCATACACCGCACCCAGCTCGTCTTCGAGCGGCTCAAGGAGGAGCGATGATCCCCCGACTACTGGCCCTGTCCTCGTCGTCCCCGTCCATCCGGTGGCGCCTGACAGGGCTCGTACTGTTGCTGCTGTCCATCACGGCCACCTACGTCGGCCAGGGCGTGCTCGTCGCCCAGGCCCTGGCTCGCGTCTTCGCCGGGCACGGCGCGGGCTCGATCACCTGGCTCGTCGCCGGGGTCGTCGCCCTGCAGCTCCTCCGTAGCGCCGCGCTGGCCGTGCGCGAGCCGGTCGCGTTGCGGGTCTCGGGCGCCGTCAAGGCCGAGCTGCGCCGCCGCCTGACCACCAAGCTGCTGCGGCTCGGCCCCGCCCACGCCCAGCGCGGACGCACCGGCTCCGCGCAGACCACTCTGGTGGACGGCATCGAGACCGCCGACGCCTACATCGGCAGGTTCCTGCCCCAGGTGATCGCCGCCGTCCTCGGCGCGGTCGCGGTGACCGCGTACCTGTTCACCCTGGACCCGCTGGTTGGCGCCGTCGTCTTAGCCTGCGCGCTGCTCATGCCGGTGCTGCCGCTGGTGTCGGACCGCGTGCTGCGAGATCGCAACGCGGCCTGGTTTCGCGGATACAAGGGCCTGTACGCCGAGAACCTGGACGCGCTGCAGGGCATGGCCACGCTCAAGGCGTTCAACGCCAGCGGCCGGCGCGGAGCCGAGCTGGCCTTGCTGGCCGAGCGGTTCTGCCGCGACTCGATCCGGCTGATGGCCATCGTCATCGGCTACGTCGGCGGCGTGGCGTTCATCACCGGCCTGGGCACCGCCGTGGCGCTCGGCACCGGCGCGCTGCGGCTGGCCGACGGCGAGCTGACCGTCACCGAACTGCTGCTCATCCTGCTGCTCACCGCCGAGAGCTTCCGGCCGCTGAAGGACCTGGAGGCGGCCTACCACTCCAGCTACAACGCCGTCCCCTCCCTCAAGGCCGTCTTGGAGATCCTCGACATCCCCGAACCCGTACAAGGCACCACCCCGCTCGGCCTGACCGGACCACCCTCGCTCACCTTCGACGACGTCGTGTTCGGTTACCCCGGCCGGGAGCGCCCCGCCCTCGACCGGTTCACCCTCGACATCGCACCGGGTGAACGCGTCGCCCTCGTCGGCCGCTCGGGGGCGGGCAAGACCACCGTCGCCTCCCTGCTGCTGCGCTTCTTCGACCCCGGCGCGGGGCGCGTGAGCGTCAACGGCGTCGATGTCCGCGACCTGTCCCTTGACCGGCTGCGCGCCCTGGTCGCCGTGGTGTCCCAGGACACCTACCTTTTCCACGGCACCGTCCGCCGAAACCTCGCCCTCGCCCGCCCCGAGGCCACCGCCGACCAGCTCGAAGCCGCCGCCCGCGCCGCCCAGGCCCATGACTTCATCGCCGCCCTGCCCGACGGCTACGACACCGTCGTGGGGGAGCGCGGCCTGAAGCTGTCCGGCGGCGAACGCCAGCGCATCGCCATCGCCCGCGCCCTGCTCAAGGACGCCCCCATCCTCGTCCTGGACGAGGCCACCTCCGCCGTGGACGCCGCCAACGAGGCCGCCATCCAGCACGCGCTGGACACCCTGTCCGGCGGCCGGACCACGCTGATGATCGCCCACCGGCTGTCCACCGTCCAGGGCGCCGACCGCGTCATCGTCATGGCTGAGGGCCGCATCCAGGAGGCCGGGCCACCCGGCGAACTCCTCGCCGGTCAGGGCGCCTACGCCCGCCTGGTCGCCGCGCAGAACGGAGCCACCCGATGACCGCCGCCGCTACCACCGCCGTCGCGCCCGACCGGCCCGGCGGGTCCCGGTTCCGGCCCCTGCTGGCCCTGTTCGGCCCGCACCGGCCCCTGCTGCTGACCGCGATCATCAGTGGCATCGCCCACCATCTGGTCGTCCTGGCCTCCGCCGGCGTCGGCGCGTGGGTGGTCAGCCGCGCCATCACCGGCGCCACACCCGAGGACCTGGGCGGCGGCCTGATCGTTCTCGGCCTCCTGCTGCCCTTCCTCGCCCTCACCCCGTGGCTGGAGTCCTACCTCGCGCACGTGGCCGCCTTCCGCGTGCTGGCCGATGTCCGCGGCCGCGTCTACGCCGCCTTCGAACGCCTCGCCCCCGGCTACCTCCTCCAGCGCCGCTCCGGCGACCTCGGCGCCGCCGCCATCTCCGACGTCGAGCAACTGGAGCTCTGGTTCGCCCACACCCTCAGCCCGCTGACCAGCGCCGCCACCGTCCCCGTCGCCGCACTCAGCACCCTGGCCGTCTTCCACCCCGCCCTCGCCGCAGCCCTCGCCCCGGCCCTGATCCTGCTCGCCCTCCTGCCCGCCTGGCTGCGCAAACGAGCCGCCGCCCAAGGCGTGAGGCTGCGCGCCGAACTCGGCGAGTTCAACGCCGAAGCCGTCGACACCCTTCAGGGCCTGCGGGAACTGCTCACCTCCGGTGCCGGAGCCCGCCAGATCGACCGCCTCGGCGAACAGAACCAGCGGCTCCTGGAGGCCAAACTCGCCCACGGCCGCCGCTCCGGCCTCGAACACGCCGCCACCAACGCCGCCACCACGCTCGGCATGCTCGCCGTGCTCGTCACCGCCGCCCTGCTGACCTCGGCGGGCAGCCTGCAACCGGCGTTGTTCCCCGTCGCCGTCGTCCTGGCCGCCACCACCTTCGCCCCGGTCGTCGCCGTCACCGACGTGGCCCGCGACCTCAACCTCGTCGTCGCCGCCGGGGACCGCATCATGACCATCCTGAACACCCCCGCCCCGGTCACCGACCGCGTCACCGCCCCACCCTCCGGCCCCGTCGATCCGCACATCCGCTTCGAGGCGGTCCGTTTCCGCTACGCTCCCGACCTGCCCGAGGCGCTCGCCGACGGCACCTTCGAAATCGCCCCCGGCGAGACCGTCGCCCTGGTCGGCCACTCCGGAGCGGGCAAGTCCACCTGCGCCAGCCTCCTCATGCGCATGTGGGACGTCACCACCGGCAGGATCACCGTCGGCGGCCACGACATCCGGGACTTCCCCCAGGACGACCTGCGCCGCCTGATCACCCTCGTCCCCCAGGACGTCTACCTGTTCAACATCCCGCTGCGCGACAACATCCGCCTCGGCCGCCCCGAGGCCACCGACGAAGAGGTGGAGGCCGCCGCCCGTGCCGCCCACGCCCACGAGTTCGTCACCGGCCTGCCCGACGGCTACGACACCCTGCCCGGTGAACTCGGCGCCCGTCTGTCCGGCGGCCAGCGTCAGCGCATCGCCATCGCCCGTGCCCTCCTCAAGGACGCCCCCATCCTGATCATGGACGAGGCCGTCTCCAACCTCGACGCCGAGAGCGAGCAGGAGGTCGCCGCCGCCATGACCGCGGCCCGGCGCGACCGCACCACCCTGGTCATCGCCCACCGCCTGTCCACCATCCGCACCGCCGACCGCGTCATCGTCCTGGACGACGGCCGGGTCGCCGAAGCCGGCACGCACGCCGAACTCCTCCTCACCCATGGCGCCTACACGCGGCTCCTCGCCACCCAGCTCACCGGCTGATCACATCAGGCATCGTCGGGCGTTCGGGTGACGGCGTCGCGGGGGAGCAGTTCCTGACTGACGATCTCCGTATGCCTTCCAGAAGAACGCCGCCGACATCTCCTCGCGGGCCCGGGTCACCTCACCGGCTCCGTGTCAGAGCAGTCTGATGATGATCGCGCTTGTTAATCTACATTGTAAAGGCGCTCGGTTGAGTTCAAGATCATTTACAACGGACTAAAGGCTCATCACCCACAGAAGAGCTGAGCGTGACCCTCGTAGTGTGTACGGGGGTTGAGGAACATCGAAACGAAAACTGGCGCTAAGCCCTCGGCGCCCCTGGTGAGCGGTTGATGGCTCATCGGCGGCGAAGACGGCCTGAAGTCTTCCTACAGATAACACCCGATTATCTGCAGTATTGCTGATCGTGACGTGGAGCGATGGCTGCCGACCGCTACGCGAAGCGGCCCTGTTATCTGTAGCAAGGGGGGGAAGCGGTGCCCGCCGTGGTGCGTCTGTCGACCGGGAAGGCGCTGACCGTTCGGGCGGCGGCCGACGCCTTCCTGGACTCGCTCGGCAATCCCAACACCGTCCGCAACTATGCGATCGGGGTGGGCAAGACCGCCGAGCGGCTCGGTGAGATGCGGCCGCTGGCATCGGTGGCCGATGAGGAGATCGGCGAGGCCCTGGAGACGATATGGGGCACCACGGCGGTCAATACCTGGAACGCGCGGCGGGCGTCGGTGCTGTCCTGGCTCGCCTGGTGCCGCGAGCGTGGTCATGAGGCCCCGGCCGTCCCGGTGTGGGCCAAGCGACTGGCGGTGCCCGACAGTCAGACCCCGGCGCATCCGAAGATGGCGGTCGACCGGCTGATCGCCCGCCGCGAGGTCGGTCTGCGGGAGAAGACCCTCTACCGGATGCTGTATGAGACGGCAGGACGTGCCGAGGAGATCCTGGGCGTCAACATCGAGGACCTGGACCTGGACCTGGCGGCAGGCCCGCGCGCTGCTCGATGAACACACCGCGCTCGGCGGGCCGGGCACCGGGTGGGACCTGCACGAGTTCCGCCACTCCTCGCTGACCCACTCCTTGCTGACCCACTTCGGCGAGAGCGGGGCAAGCCTGCTCATGTTGATGGCCAAGTCCCGGCACAAGAAGCCAGAGAACCTCCGGCGGTACTTCAAGCCTTCCCCCGAGGCGATCGCGGAGGTCACCAGCCTGCTCGCCCCTGGCGACAGCAGGCGCTGAAGGGTTCTGCGACTTGCGCAGCTGCTCGGTGTCGCCCGCTCGACGGTCTATCAAGCGGGCGAGCGTCGCCGCGGTGTCCACGCTCGCCCGGCGAAGTCGACGGGCTGAACGCCGCCGGCGGTCACATGTGGCGCGGCCGCTTGACGTGCCAGGTCAAGGAACAACTGGCCGCAAGGCTTGCCGTTGTTCAGGGAGATCAGGGGGCGGTGAAGAGCAGGGAGACGTTCTGCCCGCCGAACCCGAAGGAGTTGCAGAGCGCTGCCCCGAGGCGCTGCTTACGAGGTTCGCCGCTGACGATGTCCAGCTCGATCTCGGGGGCCTTCTGTTCGAGGTTGAGGGTGGGCGGGATGACACCATTGATGACCGACAGAAGGGTGATGATCGCCTCGACCGTGCCGGCGGCGCCGACGAGGTGGCCGATGCTGGATTTGGGTGCGGTGAGAACGACGTCGTTTCCGAGTGCCCGCTGGATGGCCACTGCTTCCCCTACGTCGCCCACGACGGTGGACGTCGCGTGGCAGTTGACGTGACCGACGTCCGCAGTCTGGAGTTCTGCGGCCGAGACGGCCTTGAGGATCGCCCGGATCTGGCCGGCCCCCGTCGGGTCGGGGCCGGTGATGTGGTGGGCGTCGGAGGTGATGCCGAAGCCAGCCAGCCGGCCGATCGGGCGAGCGCCCCGCCCGGCCGCGAAGTCCGCACGCTCCAAGATCATGGCGCCGGCGCCCTCGCCGAGCACGAAGCCGTCACGGCCGACGTCGAACGGCCGCGAGGCGCGTTCGGGGTCGTCGTTACGCTTTGACAACGTGCGTGCCTGGGTGAACCCGGCGATGGTCAGCGGCGCGATCGCGGCCTCTGAGCCGCCGGCGATGACGACGTCGGCCTCACCGGATCGGATCAACTGGGCGGCGAGAGCGAGGGCCTCGGCTCCCGATGCGCACGCGGAGACTGGCGTGTAGACACCGGCGCGGGCGCCGTACTCCAGGCTGACCCAGGCGGCCGGCCCGTTGGGCATCAGCATGGGGACGGCAAGAGGAGAGATCCGGCTGGGCCCCTTCTCCTCGATCAGGTCATCCTGGTCCAGGAGGGTGTTGATGCCGCCGATGCCGGTACCGATCACCACCGCGAGGCGGACCGGATCGACTTCGGGTGCGGCGGCATCGGCCCAGGCCTGCTGGGCGGCGACGAGCGCGGCCTGCTGACAGCGGTCCATGCGCCGGGCCTGGACGCGGGACAGTACGTCGTTGGGGGAGACGGCCATGGGGGCGGCGATCTTCGTGGGCAGCTCGTCGGCGTGGCGGAACGACGACATCAACTCGTCGATCCTGCGTACGCCGGAGCGCCCCGCGAGCAGACCCTCCCATAGGGAGGCGACGTCCCCGCCGAGCGGTGTGGTCGCGCCCAGTCCGGTGACGACGACGTCGTGCGCGCTCATGCTGACCTCCTCAGGTGAGAGCTGTACTGGGGTTTGCGTGAACCTAGTTGTATCGCATACAAATATCTGGTGTCCACGAGCGAACCACCCCGCAGCCGCGGCCGACGCACCCGTACGCGACTCCTGGAGCGGGCCGTGGTGCTCTTCACCGAGCGTGACTTCGGCTCTGTGAGCGTGGCCGAGATCGCGGCCACGGCCGACGCCCATCCGAACCAGATCACCTACTACTTCGGATCCAAGGACGCGTTGTTCGTTCACGCGGCGTTCCTGATGCTGCTTCGCGACGCCGAGCGGCTGGAACCGATCGGCCACCGGCAGCGCACGCCCAAGGCGTTCCGCGAGGCACTGGCGCGCACGGCGCTGGCACTACCGGCGGTGCCGATCGCCGTCCAGGCAATGTCGATCACGCGTCACCGGCCCGAACTGCAGCCGTTGGCGCAGCAGAACCTCGGCCTGCTGTTCCGTCAGGCCCAGCGATACCTCACCGCGGTCCTCGAATGCCACGACTGGGTCATCGACCGGCCCGCCGACACCGAGGCGCGAACCTTCTGGAGCGCCGTCCTGGGAGCGCGACTGATCTCAGAGTCCGGTTTCGACGGCCGCTCCAGCGACATCGACCTCGCCGGGGTGCTCACGGTCCGTGCACGGTCGATGCATGAATGAGCGGCACCAGGACCGGACCGTCCGGTGAGGCGTCGGTGCTGGGGTCCGCACCTGTGCGTCGAGTCGGTGGAGTGACGTTCGGGTCCCGGTAGTAATCGCGAAAAATCCAACGAACCGTGTGTCACGAACACCGAGAGGGGCTGTCATGTAGTCCCGGCACAAGAAACCGGAGAACCTGCGCCGGTACTTCAAGCCCTCCCCGGAGTCCATCGCCGAGGCAATCAGCCTGAGGAGGTTGAGCCAGGTGGCGCCGGCGCGGCGGCCGAAGTACTTGGGGTTGGGCCGGGCGTAGATGGAGGGGACCGGGACGACGAAGCGCATCCCGTCGACCGAGGCGACCAGCCCTCCGCCCCAGGCCTGGGCCAGGCCGATGCCGGCAGCCGGGCGGCGACCTCGCGATAGGTGCCATCCAGCAGCGCGGCGCGATCGGCCAGGTGATCACCCGCTTCGACGGGCAGCTTCAAGGGGAGGACAGCACCAGGCGCCGCCAGGACCCGGCCAGCAGATCGGTGTCGATCTCGGCCGGGGTGACCTTTTGCGTCCCAACAGGCCCGGTAGGCTGCGCAGCGCGGCCAGCACCTGGCTGCCCTGAGGGGTGGCGCCGAAGTCCACCACTTGCGTCAGCGCCGGCAAAAACGGCCGCACCGTCGGAAAGCGGGTGACCAACTGAGCCCGCCAGGCTTCTTCGGCATCCGAATCCAGCGGCGGCGCCAACTCCAGCACCGCCGCGATCGCCGCGGCCAGCTCCCGGCGCGGCACCACCGCCTCGATGTGCTCCCAGATCGCCTCCACACTGGCCGCCGCCGGCGGCGCCAGAATCTCCCCGGTCTCGTAGTCGACCAGCAAGCCCACGTCGGTGATATCGAGTTGGGCGGCCAGGTACTCCGCCACCGCCCCGGGCACCTGGGTCACATCGTCGGGGAAGACGCCCAGGTAGCGCACCGCCGTCAGCTGCAGGGCATAACCCAGCCGGTTGTGCGGTCGCCGCTTGGCCTCCACCAGAGCGCGATCGGCGTCATCGAGGAAGAAGTAACGCTCCAGCTCCGCGCGTGAGGGAACCTCGGCGAACGCCCCAACGGCCTGCCGCGTCCCGGTCGCTCGCCGATCTTTTGACCACCGAGTCCGGCGCGATCTGTCTGATCTACGACCGGATCAGTAAGGCAGGCGAACTCCCTTCGGAGGACGGAAGTACCTAAGCGTGTCAGATTCCCCGTCGTTCCTATCTGCGTAATTTGGTGGTCACAAGAGAGAACGACTACTGAGGAGACAGACATGAGCGACATGAACGAGCTGGTCCAGCGCTACCTCACCGCGTGGAACGAGACCGACGCCGCCGCGCGGCAGGCCGTGCTGGCGGAGGTCTTCGCCGAGGACGCGGTGTACACCGACCCGCTGGTCTCCGTCAAGGGCAGGGATGGGCTCGACGCCACCATCGCGGCTGTCCAGGGGCAGTTCGGCGGGCTGGTTTTCAGCCTCGGCGACGCGGTGGACGCCCACCACGACATCGCGCGGTTCACCTGGCACCTGGGACCTGAGGGCGCCGAGCCGATCGTCGTCGGCTTCGACGTCGTGGTGATCGGTGACGACGGGCGGATCAGCCAGGTGCTCGGCTTCCTCGACAAGGTGCCGGCCGGAGTCTGAACATCTCGGGGAGACGGCCGGTTTGTACCGCTCATTCAGGAACAGAGGAGGAACCATGACCGCCTATGTCATCGCTCACCTGCAGGACGCCGCTCCGCACTCGGAGATCGCCGAGTACATCGAGCGTCTGCCCGGGACCTTCGAGCCGTACGGCGGCCGCTACCTCGTGCACGCCACGCAACACGAGGTGAAGGAGGGCAGCTGGCCCGGGAGCGTCGTGATGATCGGTTTTCCTGGGATCGCCGAGGCGCGGGCCTGGTGGGAGTCACCCGCGTACCGGGAGATCGCACCGCTGCGCTCGCGGCACATCGAGGGCGACATCATTCTGGTAGGAGGCGTCCCTGAGGGCTATGACCCGGCTGCCACCGTAAAGGCGATGCGAGAGGCGCTGTCTGCCGAGTAGCGGTCAGGTCAGTCGGTGACGTCGTAATTGAAGCCGAAGGCGCGCACACCGGTCTCTGTACGGGGCCGGTGGCTCGTCTTGGGGCCGAAGGCGACGTAGGTGCCCGGTCCGTGGGTGTGGTTGCCCTCGCTGAGCTCGCCGCTTACGACGAAGTACGCCTCGCCGTAGGTGTCGTGGACGTCGAGGTCGGGCCATTCGACGCCCGGAGCGAGGTCGATCACCCACGTCCTGATTCCCGGCATGCCTGGGAGCATCCGTACGTGGACGCCGGGGCCCAGCTCGATCGGCGTGACTTCATCGACGTTCACGGGGAGGATTTGCCCAGGTAGCACCTGCTTTGTCATTGAGGCAGGATCTCACAGCCCCAGTTGATCGGCGAAATCCTTGAGCTCGCTCCGGGATGCGACGCCGAGCTTGGGATAGGCCTTGTAGAGGTGGTAGCCGACCGTCCGGTGGCTGAGGAAGAGCTGTGCCGCGATGTCGCGGTTGGACAGGCCCTGCGCGGCGAGCCTGGCGATCTGTAGTTCCTGCGGAGTAAGGCCGGCCGCCGCGCCTTCGGCGGGTCTGAGGCCTTGGTCCTGGGCGCCGGTCGCGGTGAGTTCGCCGCGGGTGCGTTCGGCCCACGGCCGCATGCCGAGCCGGTCGAAGATCTCCAGGGCTTCGTTGAGCGGCCCGCGCGCCTCGGCCTTCCGCCGAGCCCTGCGCAGCCATTCGCCGTAGAGCAGCGCGGTCCTGGCGTATTCCAGCGCGCGGCCGTCCTGGTCGTGCAGTTCGAGGGCCGCGGTGTAGAACGTTTCGGCTTGGTCATCGGCGGTGAGCAGCCCACGGCAGCGCATCACGAGCGCGTCGGCCCACGGCTGCCTGACCGACGCGGCCCACCGCTCGAAGCGCGCCAGAGGCTCGGCGGCGCGTTCCTGCGCCCCTACTCGTACGGCCGACTCCACCAGGTCGGGAGTGGAGCGGGTGGCGCAGATGTGATGGCGCATCGGCTCGCGGGTCAGGCGCTCGAAGCGGGCGAGTGCCGCCTCGGCGCGGCCGAGGCCGAGGTCCAGCAGGCCGAGCGACCAGTGCGCCCACGGCGCACCGGGGGAGATGGTTCCGGCGGTGGCCCCCGCCAGCCCCTTCTCGGCGTTGTGCCGGCAGGCGGTCTCCTCTCCCTTGGCTGCGGCGAGGTAGGCGAGCACGCTGCTGAACTGGCTGACCCACTGCTGCTGTCCGGTGTCGCGGGCGAGGCTCAGCGCCTCGGTCGCCGTGGCGAGTGCGTCCAGGTGTCGTCCGGTGAACACCTCGCCCTCGACCACGAAGAACAGCACCGTCGGCAGCCGTCCGGCGCCGCCCCTGGCGCGGTGCCCGGCGGCGAGCGAGGTTGCCAGCTCGTAGGCGTCGGCGTCCTGGCCCAGCGCGAGTGCCGCGCCGCAGAGGATCATCAACACCTGGTCGGGGGTACGGCCTCGCCGCCGCACCGCCGCGAGGGTGTCGCCCAGCGGCGGCGGCCTATCGGACCGGTTGCGGTCGAGGTGGGCGAGGTAGGGCCTCACCGGCGCGAGTGGATCCGCGTCGTCCAGCGGCAGCGCGATCAGTCGTTCCAGCGTTGCTGCGAGCTGCTGTTCCCCCAGGTACCAGGAGGTGTGCACGGCCTGGGTCAGCAGTACGGCGGCCTGGCCTGGATCGGTGTCGCGGATGAGCCCGGCGCCGTCGAGCAGCAACCGGTGGGCGGCGGAGTAGGAGCCCTGCCAGAAGTCCGCGAGCGCGCGTACGTGCGCGATCCGCGCATTTACCGCTGGGGCCCCGTTCAATCGCCGGGCCGCGCGGCCGCCGAGGGTTCTGGCTCGCTCCAGATCGCCGGCCTCCAGTGCCGCTTCCGCCGCCAGGGCTTCGCGGTGAGCCCTGGCGCCGGGCTCGACGCTCAGGCGGGCGGCTCGTTCGTACGCCGCGGCGGCTGCCTCGTGGCCGCCGCGTTCGCGGGCGCGGGCGGCGGTGCGTTCCAGTGCGGCGGCGGCCTCCTCGTCGGTGCCGGCGGCGGCGGCGGCCAGATGCCAGGCCCGGCGGTCTGCGTGCTCGGGCGAGCCGAGGGCGGCGGCGAGTGCGCGGTGGGCGGCGAGGCGTTGCCCGAGCGGCGCTCGCTGGTAGACGGCGGCGCGGATCAGCGGATGGCGGAAGCGGATCGTGGTGCCGTCGGCGTCGCCGCGGAGCACCAGGCCGGCCTGCTCGGCGGGGGACAGGTCCTCGACGGCCGCTCCCAGTGCGGCGGCGGCACGCAGGATCACGGTGAGCTCGCCGGTCTCGTCGGCCGCCGCCACCAGGAGCAGGTTCTGGCAGGCCTCGGACATCCGGCTTACCTGGCCGTGGAAGGCCAGTTGCAGGCGGCTGGTGAGGGGGAGCGCTCCTGGCGAGAACGCGCTGCCGCCTTCGGCGGCCAGGGCGACCGGTAGCTCCAGCAGGGCCAGCGGGTTGCCGCCTGCCTCGGTGAGCAGGCGGTAGCGTACGGCGGGCGCGAGTGAATGCTGGTCGAGCAGGGCCGCGGCCGCCTCAGGGGTCAGCCCGGACAGGCGTGACTCCGGAAGGCCTGGGGTGGGGAAGGATCCCTCGCCGTCCCTGGCTGCGAAGATCATGACCACGCCCTCGGCGTGCAGGCGCCGGGCGGCGAACAGAAGCGCGTCCCGCGACGCCCGGTCGAGCCACTGCGCGTCGTCGACGAGGCAGAGTAGCCCCGTCTCGTTCGCGTGTTCCGCCAGTAGGGAGAGCACCGCCAGTCCCACCAGCATCGGCTCTGAGCCGGCCGCCGGCCCGAGTCCGAACGCCGCCTCCAGCGCCTCGCGCTGTGGGCCGGGCAGCGCGGGGAGGGATCCGAGGGCCGGGCGCAGCAATAACTGCAGCCCTGAGAACGGCAATTCCGCCTCGAACTCGACCCCTGTAGCGCGTACCAGCCGCATGCCGTCGGCCGTCGCGGCGGCGTGGTCGAGTAACGCTGTCTTGCCGATGCCCGGCTCGCCGCGCAGTACCAGTGACGAGCTGGTGCCCGTCCGGGCTCCTGCCAGGAGTTCGGCGATCGTGTCCTCTTCGGTCTTTCGCCCGTGCAGTTTCCCCGCGCCCATGACCCCATCTTGGCATTCGTCCGGGATTGTCCCGTACGGGCCGGTCGGCACCTGGTTATGTGCGGGATCGCCGCCGGGTCGGAAGGATGCCCACGTCAGCCTTGGTCCACCAGGGCGGCCGGCTCGCGCCGCCCAGATGCGTCAGGGCCGAGTGGCGCATCTGGGCCAAGACTTCAAGATTCTTCGCGGGCTGTACCCTCGCTCCCGCCTGACCGGGTACGACGGGGCTTGGCGCGCGATCTCGCAGAGATGTTCCTCAAGCCCCTTCTCCTCGGCCAAAGGCCGGCGTTTCCGCCATCAGCCGCGTGCAGGCGAGACCGTATCCGTCCCATCGACCTCGTCGGCGGCGGCGGGGTCGCGGGTGGTCAGGGGAGCAGGAAGAAGCACGGCTCGTCGGCGGCGGCGCCGTTGGCTCCGGTCAGCACCGCGACGGTGGAGGCGTCGACGACCTTGGCGTAGATCTCGCCCTTCCAGTCGGCCGCCTGGTCCAGCGTCCCCTACGGGACCGATGCCAGCGTGTTGATGCCCGGTGCCAGGGTGATGGTGTAATGGCCGGCGCTGTTGCGCTGCGGCGAGACGATGCCTTTGGCGCGGAGGAACGTCGATAGCTCCCCGGTTCTGACCTGGAGATCTTCGGGTTGGAGGCGCTGCGGGGTTCCCGGAGATCGGCAGGGAGGAGCAGGTCAACGCCGTCCAGCTCGGCGGCATGTACCGGACAAGGGAATGTTGTCCGGTACATGCGCCCGGCGCGTTCTCAGCAGACTGTGCCTGGCCGCGACCAGGGGAAAGACCGGTTCATGATCCACTGAATGTGGGTTTTGACCTTATGTGGGCTGGACCCCGTCTGGGGATGTGGATGCCGGCGGCGCGGAGCTTGGTCTCGAAAAGCGCGGCCAGCCGCGCCGCGGCCGGCGTCTGCTCTTCGCCGTGTTGGGCGATCAGCGTGTACCGGGTCGCGGCCTCGGTGCGGGCTTGCAGGCCGGTCACGGTCTTCAGCAGTGCGGGGTTGGCGAGGTAGTGGTCGGCCGCGGCGGTGGCGAGCTCGGCGATGCGGGGGTCGTCCGGTTCCCAGGCCGCGGCTTCGGCTACGCGCTTGCCCAAGGCGACGAGCCGGGTGTCTTGCAGGGCGTGCTCGAAATGGGTGAGGTAGTCGTCGAAGCCTTCTGGGACCAGGGCCTTGGCCAGCACCCAGCCCTCCCTGGTGGCCGCCACCTCGTCCGCGGGGAATCCGAGGCCGGGCATCCGCTCCAGCAGTGCCACAGCGCGGTCGCCCAGCAGAGCTCGGTCACCATCGGCGAGCCGGTGCAGCGTGTCACGCCGCGCGATCAACTCCTCGATCCGTTCGGTGAGTTGCCGCTCGACGTCGGCGAGCGCGGCGGCGAACAGCGCGGCATCGGCGTCGAGCAGGGGTCCGATCTCGGCCAGCGGCACCCCGGCGGTGGCCAGCGTCCGGGCCTGCACCAGCCGCAACAGATCGGCCGATCCGTACCGCCGGTAGCCGGAGCTGTCGCGTTCCGGCTCCTTCACCAGGCCAAGCTTGTGGTAGTGCCGCACCGTCTTCACGGTGACGCCCACGAATGCCGCCGCCTGCCCGATCGTGACTCCGTTCATCTGCAAAATCATGCCTTGTGCTCAAGCTCGGCGACCAGGCAGACCGTAACCGAGCGTATGGACGGGCCAGGCCGAGCTCGTTGAGCTCGGCCAGGCCCCGGTTCGCGTTTTCCCTGATGCACGATCGGCAGGGCCGTCCTTCGAGGCGTACGGGCTACAGGTGTTCAGTTCGTGGGCTGAGCCGGATCGGCCTGCCCGCCGCCGAACACCTCGTTGAGGAGCCTTTGCTGGGCGTTCTGGAATGCTGCTGCGATGGACAGGTCGGCGTCGTCCACGCAGTTCAGCGCGGCGGTCAGGGTCTTGCTGCCGTCGGGTGTGCCGTACATCAGCGCCGCGTGGCCCACGGCGGCGCCGTTGTGGGAGATGAGGGTGCCGCCGCCGTCCGTGGTCAGCACGAACACTCCCAGGCCGTAGGCCATGTTCGGGATGCCCGTCGGGTGCGGGGCGCACATCTCGGCCAGTAGCGGGGCCGGCAGGAGCTTGCCGCCCAGCAGCGCGGAGATGAACGTGTGCAGGTCCTGGGTGGTCGAGATCATGTCGCCGCCGCTGGAGATCCAGGAGGGGTTCTGGCGGGTGATGTCGATCGTCTTGTGCTCGCCGGCGTTCTCATAGCGGTAGTAGGCGTGGGCGTGCGGGCCGGGGATCTCCGGACCGTCGGGCACCATGGTGCCCGACAGCCCGAGCGGCCCCAGGATCAGCCGCCGCATCTCCTCGGCGAGCGAGTGGCCGGTGACCTTCTCGATCAGCAGCCTGGCCAGCACGTAGTTGGTGTTGGAATAGCTCCAGCCCGTTCCCGGCTCGAACCGCGGCGGCTTGGACAACGCCAGCTCCACCAGCTCCTGCGGCAGGTAGGTCTTGAACCGGTTGTCCATCCACTCTTTGCCGGTGGTGCTGTAGGGGATGGGGATGCCCGGCGCGATCGTCCCGTCGGCGTTGACCTCGCCGCTGAAGTTGAACACCCCGCTGGTGTGCTGCAACAGCATCCGCACCGTGATCCGCTCGTCCAGCCCGAACTCCGGCAGATAGGCCCCCGCCGGGGTGTCCAGCCCGATCTTGCCCTCGGCTACCAGTTGCAGCACCAGGGTCGCGGTGAAGGTCTTGGTGTTGCTGCCGATCCGGACGTGTCCGTTGATCGGCGGCTTGGCGGTCCCGCCCAGTTCGGCCGCCCCGGCGCTGCCGACCCACTCGCCCCGCTCATCGTTCACGCGCATCGTCACCCCGACGAAACCGGAATCGACGATCTCCTCGATGGCCTTCTGCAGCTCCGGGCGATCCTTCCCGGCAGCAGCCGCCGGCGCAGCCCCGCTGTCCGCAGTGGTCACCCCGGCGGCGTCGAGGGCGGCGGTGATTTTGCGGGCCATCTCGGCCAGGGCGGGGTTGGGTGCCCCCTGGCGGAGCTGGGTGGCTGCGTCGATGGCGATGAGGACGATGCCGCGGAAGTTGTCGGCCTCGACCGGATCCTGCTTCTCCAGCAGGCTCATGGCCACGGTCAGGGCCGGAAGCACCTGGTCGGCGAGTTCGGCGGCGGACCTGCTCTTCAGGTCGATGTCCTTCGACTTCGCGGCGAGCACGTGCCCGATCGGGCCGGTCGCCGAGGCCAGGGCGACGGAACCGTTCATGGCGGTCTTGTGGGGCTTGCCAATGGCGTCCGCGGCGGCCATCAGCGACACGGCGCCGTACGCGGCGGTCCGCAGGGTGCTCTTGTCCTGGTCGGAAAGGGTGATGGACATGGTGGTGTACTCCTTCAAGTCTGTTATGTCCGGTCGGCGTTGTGCCGCTGCGCCGAGCTTTCACCTTGACCCAAGGTCAACCTCAACCGTGATCTAGCTCACAGCCGCTTTCAGTGGTGTTCCGCAAGGCGATCGGCCACCGGAACAGCCGAAGAAGGAACCGAATACCTCGGCGGGCAACGTGGCGCGCCGGGCGTCCGTGTGGCCGGACGGGTTGCGAAAATGCGCGGTGCTGCAGGCGTAGCCGGTGATGAGCACCGGGTACCCGCCCCGGCCGGGGGCGAGTCGGCGACGGTCCGGAGATCGAGGTCTTCACCGGGTCCCGGTAGTAATCGCCGCAAACCAACGAGTTTCGCTGATCAGTAATGATGCGGTCTATTACTACCGGGACCCTGGTCCGGTCGGGCTGACGAGCCCGGTTCACGGGTGAGACCGGGTCCGGGTTCCGTTGGCCCAGGGGGCGAGCCCGGGTGCGTGCTCGGCGATTTGGGTGAACGGCACCAGGTAATGCGGCAACCACACCCAGGGTTACCGCAGTATCTGCCGCGAATCCAACACATTTTCCTGACCAGCGAATATGTGGTATTCGTGCTGTTCGGGGGGGCGACGGCGACTGTGTGGGTCATGTTCGGCGGTGACGGGCGTGAGTAGCAGCGGGGCAGCCGTTGGCGGCGATAATGATCTTGATGGTTAACGGTCGTCTGTCGACACTCGCCGGTTCGATCACCGAACCGCAGGTGAGTGCTGTCGATAACCGGTTGCGGACATTTGGGAGCTGGGAGAGGAGCGCCAGGATGGTGAAGTAGCGGGTGATGTCGCGGTCGGCCGGTTCTCGTAGTCGCCGCAGCAACCCCGTCGCGACCGACTTCGGTGAGGCTCAGCACCTGTCGCTGGGCAGCACGAGCGTCATCGGAGAGCTCAACCAGTAAGGGGAGTGTCCGGTTGCCTCTCCGTCTGGTGTGGTGCGGCGGTGATGACGACGTCCAGCATGTTGCGCGACGTCTGCAGCTCTTGGATGGCCATGGTGATGCGTTGCCGTTCCTGCTGCAGCTGGGCGACCAGGTCGGGGCAGGCGGGGACGAGCCGCTCCTCCTCCGCACGGATGCAGGGCAGGACCCGGCCGATCAGGGTAGTGGTGAGTCCAGCGGTCAGGAGGCAGCGGATGCGGCGCACCGTTTCCACGTCGGAGTCGCTGTAGACCCGATAGCCACTTGGCAGTCTTTCGGGGGTGAGTAGTCCTTGCTGCTCGTAGTAGCGCAGCAGCCGCTCGTGGACTCCGGTGCGCCGGACCATCTCCTTCATGCGCATGTGTTTTGCCTCACACCAATCGGGCTTGACTCTGACATCGGTGTCGGAGTTTAGCGTGGCCGGCATGATGAACGAATACGCGCTTCCTCAGCCTCGCTTCGACGTTCTGGTACAGGGCGACGGCCCCGCGCTCCTGCTCGCCCACGGTGCCGGCGGTGGGATTCACGGCAACTTCGGCCTGGTCCTCGACGATCTCTCACGTGACCACACCGTCATCGGCCCGCATTACCCGGGCGTCGGCGCCACACCCGTCGCCACGGAACCGCTGCAGCTCGATGAGCTGGCCGACCAGTTGGTGACGTCCGCCATCGCGCAGGGACACGGCTCCTTCGCCGTCCTGGGTGAGTCGCTGGGCAGTGCCGTGGCGGTCCGGATCGCCAGACGGCATCCCCAGCGGGTCACAGCACTCGTGCTCACCGCGGGGTTCCCCATCGCGGACCCGGTCCTGGCGCTGGCCGCCCAGCTCGTCAAGACGCTGGCCCGTGCGGGTGAGTGGAGCGCCGTGGCTCGGCTGGCTTGCTTGTCGTGCCTGTCGCCGGCGCGTCTGGCGGAGATTTCCCAGGCCGACCTTGACGCCATGGTGGCGCAGACCCAGGAGGGGATGCCACCGGGAACGGTGGATCACTTCGATCTGGTGTCGCGGGTGGATGTGCGCGAGGACCTCGCGCGAGTGACCGTACCCACCCTGGTCGTGGTGCCGACCGGTGACCGTCTGGTCCTGCCCGACAGTTCCCACCGCCTGGCCGCTGGTATCCCTGAAGCCAAGCTCGTCGAGCTTCCCGGCGCCGCGCACGTTCTGGAGGAACCCGACCGCGCGACCTGGCTGCGGCTTGTTCGCGAGTTCCTCGCGACGATCGTCCCGCGCTCGGCGTGACGGCTCTTCCTGATACCGAGCAGGCCGGCGCGTCCGCTGCGGCTTCCTCGCGCCGACGCGCCGGCCTGGTCGTGCTCGCGATCAGCACAGCGGAATGCTCGTGGACCGGCGACCACGGCTGGTCATGTCCGGTGCCGCCGCATTGATGGCCATCGCACTGGCCGCGCTGGGCCTTGGCGCCCATCTGTCACCGATCGCTACGACGGCCATTGCTTTGTGGGGGTTCGCATTGGCGTCCCTGCCGGTGAGCCCGCAGACAGCCGTACTCCGGCTGGGTGCAACCGCCCCGACGCGGCCTCATCCTGGTACGTTGCCGCGTTCAACCTGGGCATCGGTGGTGGTGCGCTGATCGGCGGGCTGCTGCTGGCCACCGCAGGAGTGACCATACTGCCCTGGACGGCCTTGACCGTGGTAGGGCTCGCCGGTGCCGTCACATGGGGCGCACGGGCGGCGTTCTCACAGAACAGCAGGCCAAGCGATCCGGCAACGTAGCTGCACGCCCTACCTCAAGATCGATCCGGCGGCGTCCGCAGAACAGATAAAAAACATGACACAAGACGTCAAGTTTTAGGGCGATCATGGATTCACCGGTCGGCACCGATGTGGGTGCGGACCGGGGCCTCACGGATAGACAAGGACTTCAATGCGCGAAACACCCGAGGAGCTCAAGGAGCTTCAGGCTCTCCTGGAAGCCTCCCTTTCCCGCTCCACCTCGCACCTCCGTTCGATCGTCACCGAGAACACCCTGACAGCGGAGCACGTCACCCGGATCCTGACCGGCATGTGCACCCTGGCCCTGTCCACGGTGACGGCGAAGGGCGAGCCGCGGATCAGCGGTGTGGACGGGCACTTCCTGCACGGCAGGTGGCTCTTCGGCACGGCGCGCGGCGCCGCCAAGGCCCGCCATCTCGCCGTCCGCCCCGCCGTCAGCGCCGCGCACATGCGCGGGGAGGATCTGGGCGTGTTCACGCACGGCACGGTGGAGATCCTCAACCCCCAGCACGGCGAGCCGGCCGCGGACTGGCCGTACCTGCTCGCCTACCTCAAGGACTTCTACGGTGACGACTTCTTCGACTGGGACAACGATGTGGTCTACTACCGGCTGCGTCCGCACTGGATGACCGCCTACGCCCCCGGCGTCGACAAGCTCACCGAGGTGTCTCGGCCCTGATCGGCGGCACGGGCCGCATCGAGACCGGCCACGTGCTGAGAGATCTGGCGAAGCGGCCGCTCAGCGCCATTGTGACGAGCGGCCGCCGCGTAGTGGCGTGATCGGTTTGTTCGGCATGGGTGGGCGCCTGTCCGCCCATGTTCTGCTGTGTTGCGAGAGGATGGACGAAGGTTGACCGCGTTCGTAAGGAACGTTGAGATCATGGGGTGCGAGACCATCGATGTGGTGGGGGCTCGTACCAACAACCTGCGGGATGTGACGGTGAGCATTCCCAAGGGGCGGCTCATCGCCTTCACCGGAGTGAGCGGCAGCGGCAAGACCTCGCTGGCCATCGACACCCTGCACAATGAGGCCCAACTGCGGTATCTGGAGGGGCTTTCGCCGTTCGTGCGGCAGTACATCACCCAGCGCAATCGGCCGAAGGTCGACCGCATCCTGGGACTCGGCGCGACGCTCGCGGTCGACCAGCGCCGTCTGAACCGCAACCCCCGGTCCACGGTCGCGACGATCACCGGCATCGACGGGCATCTGGGGCTGCTGTACTCGCGCCTTCCGGGGATCGGCGCGGATCCGGCGGCGGAGAGTGGGGACGGATATCTGACGACCGCTCATTTCGACCGCAACACGCCGGAAGGGAGCTGCGCGGACTGCCACGGGGTGGGCGGGCGCTGGCAGGCGCAGGAGGACCTGGTCATCACCCATCCGGAGCTTCCGCTCTTCGAGGGGGCCTCGCCCTGGTACGCGAAGTGGCGGTCGGGGGAGCACGCGTTCATACCGGCGCTTGCCGAGAAGCGGGGGGTGGACCTCGGCCGGCCGTGGCAGTCGCTGCCTGAGGAGTTCCGTCACCGTGTGCTGTACGGCACGGGGGAGGAGAAGATCGAGGCGACCGTCGACATGTCGAACAAGAAGGAGACGGTCTCGGTGACCTACACCTCGAGCCAGCCGCTGCGGGGCGCGCTCGCCGAGGTGGAGCGGGTGTTCGTGAACGCCCAGACCTCCAGCGCCAAGCAGCGCTACCTGCCGTACATGCGCAAGCAGCCGTGCGGCACCTGCGGCGGCAGCGGGTACGACCAGGTGGCCCGATCCGTGCGGCTCGGCGGGCTGACCTATCCCGACCTGCTCGAGGTGGAAGTACGGGAGGTGCGCAGCTGGGCGAAGCGCGTGGCGGACGACCTGGACGCCCGGCAGCGCGAGGTGGGGGAGCCGCTGCTACAGGACCTGGGCCGCAGGCTCGGGATCCTCGACCGGCTCGGTCTTGCCCATCTCCAGCTGTCTCGGAGCGCGGCGACGCTGTCCGGGGGGGAGTTGCAGCGAACCCGGCTCGCCGCGCAGCTCAGCACCGAGCTGAGCGGCATCGTCTTCGTCCTGGACGAGCCCGGGACCGGGCTGCATCCGGCGGACAAGGCGCACCTGCTCGACATCGCCCTGGAGCTGCGCAAGGCCGGTAACACGGTGCTGCTGGTCGAGCACGACCCTGAGCTGATCGCCCGGGCCGACTGGGTGATCGATATGGGGCCCGGCGCGGGCCGCCTCGGCGGTGAGATCCTGGTGTCGGGTCCTCCCGCCGACGTGGCCGCCCACCCGACGTCGCTGACCGGGCGCTATCTGGCCGGTAAGGGGCCGCGGCTGCGCCGGACCCGCCGTCCGGCCGGGGGTGACACCGGCTGGGTGGAGCTGCACGGCCTGCGTGCGCACAACGTGACCGCGGACCTGGTGCGTTTCCCCGCCGGTCGGCTCACCTGCCTGACCGGGGTGAGCGGCAGCGGCAAGAGCAGCCTGCTCGGCGCGCTCGCGGCGGGCGTGGAGGCCGCCCTGAACGGGACGACGACCGACACGGTGCGACAGGTGACCGGCCTCGAGGGGTTCGACTGGGTCGCCGTCGTCGATCAGGAACCGCTCGGGCGGACGCCGCGGTCCAACCCGGCCACCTACAGCAAGGCGTTCGACGTTGTCCGCAAGCTGTTCGCCGAAACCGACGTGGCGCGCGGACGCGGGGTCAACGCCTCCTGGTTCAGCTTCAACACCGCAGGTGGCGGCCGCTGCGAAACCTGCACCGGTTATGGCCGCAAGCTGGTCGACATGCACTTCCTGCCGGATGTGTGGGTGGTCTGCGACGCGTGCGAGGGGCGGCGCTACAGGCCGGAGGCTTTGGAAATCAGGTATCAGGGGTTGGCCATCGACCAGGTGCTGGAGTTGACCGTCGCCGAGGCTGTGGAGCAGTTCTCCGAACCCCGGCAACTCGCGGAAACCCTGGGAGCCTTGAACCAGGTCGGGCTTGGCTATCTCCAGCTCGGCCAGAGCGCCACAGAGTTGTCCGGCGGCGAGGCGCAGCGGCTGAAGCTGGCGTCCGCGATCCAGCGCGGTGCCGCGGGCCGCAAGGCCGGCCTCGTCGTTCTCGACGAACCCGTCTCGGGCCTGCACCCGTCCGACATCCAGCGTGTGGTGGACGCGCTCGATGTGTTGCTCGACTCGGGCAACACCGTTGTCGTGGCCGAACATGACATCCCCGTCGCCGCGTCCGCGGACTGGGTGATCGACCTGGGGCCGGGAGCCGGTCCGGCCGGGGGTGCGGTGGTCGCGGAGGGCACCCCGGACGTCGTCGCGGACGCGGACACCCCGACCGCCGGTTTCTTCCGGCGGTACGCGGCGGGCCTGCCGCTCCTGGAAGTGCGAGAAGGCGCGCGCCGCTGAGGGGGCGGGGCGCGGTCTTGCATCACGTCCCGCACTGTCGTCCGCGCCCTCTCCGCGGACGAGCGCCCGCCCCTTGAGTCGGTGACGGACTGGTACGGGATCCGGGGCCCGAGCCGCGCGGCTCCCACGTCGTCCTGAAGGATGTCGGTGGCATCCGATGTGCGTAGCCGATCACAAGGTCAGTGCCTACGAGCGGCAGGATCACGTCCGACCGGCCGGCGCGCGAGCATCGTCCCCATGGCGAAAGCGCTGAGCACGCAGCCGATCTGCACAAGGGCCACCGAGGCGGGCAGGGAAGGGAGTTTTCCGAGGTCACCCAGCGCCGCTACGGGCAGCAACAGCAGCAGTGCCGCGCGCCGTCCCACCACGGATCCTGCCGCGTATCCCGCTGCCGCTGCCATGATGATGAGCCAGGGCACAGGTTTCCAGAGTGCGATCTCATGGTTGGTGGCCGCATCGAGCACGTGCCTGCCGACCTTGCCGGCGGCCAACCCGATCAGGCCGAACGGCATCCAGAGCATGAGTGTGCGCCGGGAGATGAGCGACATCCCGGTGCGGGCCGGACGGGTGAAAGCGACGGCGACCGCCACCACTTGCGACAGGAGAGGCAGGCCGACGTTCGGCATTAACAGTCTGTCCGGTTCGCCAAGGGCCAGGGTGAAGTGCAAGCTGTCCGATAGATACAGCATGAAAGCAAGCGCGCCCAGTGTGGCGATCCCCCGGTGGCGGAGCGCGACCGCGAGCACGGGCAGGGCGAAGACGATGATCGGTTCGGCCCAGCGCAGGAGCGACCACGGCTCTTGCATCCAGTAGTGAAGCAGGCCAGGGCCGCTTTGTGCCAGCGACAGGACCTGGCGGGCCAGCGTGTCGGTCAGGATGAGAACAGGCCACAGCGCCATGCCCACGGCCACGGCGTCCCGCCAGGCGGGCGCCGACACCGTGCCGAAGGCCCGCCGGTAGTGCATGCGAACCGCGCCTGCCAGCAGATCGGCCATGTCGACGAGGTGCGGGCGGGTCTGGCCGGGCCGTGATCCGGCCAGCAGTACGCCGATCATGTCTTCCTCGTGCCGCGTGCGGTGATCATAGGGATAGCAGGCCAGGAGCCGCCGGTATCGGGCTTCGAGGGAGCTCACGCCATTCCTCCAAGACCGGCGGCGCGCAGCCGCGTGGAAGCCGCTCGCACGTGACGGCGCATCCGCTCGGCCTCCGCCGCCAGCCGGGTCGCCCCGTCATCGGTCAGCCTGTAGTACCGCCGGACCCTGCCGTCCACGATCTCCTCGCGATCCTCGACGATGAGGCCCTCTTCCTGCAGCCGGTCGAAGGCGGCGTAGAGGGTTCCGGCGCGCAACCGTACCCGGCCCGCGGAGATCTGTTCGACGTCGGTGATGACGCCATACCCATGTTGAGGACCGGCGACGAGCGCGGTAAGGATCAGGAAAGTGGGTTCCTGCATCGATCTCATTCGATCATCATATACCGATGATCTTTCTATTGATGGTGACCCCTGATCGACAAGACCCCTGCACCCGCTGTCGGCGCTGGACCCGATCGGCATCAGGTGGGAGAGGGCGGGAACAGCGCGCGTGGTTCCGGGTTAAGACGGCTGGTCGGGGTCCGCTCGGGCCGGGGTGAGGTTCAACGTCCAGTTCCCGAACAGCCGCCCACGGTGCGGGACCGAGCGACGGGCAAGCAGGCAGCCGTCGTTCCTGGCCGCTGACGTGTTTCATAGGTGAACACCTATGAAACAGCTCGCCCGACCTCGATCATCCAGGGCGACAATCGTTTCAAAGGTGTCAGGTCTAAAGAGCAGGCGGCGTCATGCGCGCGAAGTCCTCACATAGGGGTTGTTTGCCGGTGCGGGCCGACGTTCAGCTCAGGCGGGCTCGCAGAAGGCAGAATTCGTTGCCTTCGGGGTCGGCCAGGCAGTGCCAGGGCTCCTCGCCGGTCTGGCCGACGTCGGCCGGGCGCGCCCCGAGCTTCAGGAGACGTTCGAGTTCGGCGTCCTGATCACGGTCGGTGGCGTTGACATCGAAGTGCAGCCGCAGCTTGCCCGACTTGGGCTCGGTGGTGGGGCTGAAGATCAGAGTCGGCTGCAATCCGCCGAACCCTTCCCGCGGTCCGATCTCCACCGCGCCGTCGTCGGTGTCGAGCACGATGAAGCCCAGCACCTCGCACCAGAACGCCGCCAGCCGTTGCGGATCCCGGCAAGGGATTATCAGTTCGGAAATGCGGCAAGCCATGGTCGGCACCCTACCGGGCATCAGTCGCACGCAGCCGTTCCTTCGTGGCTCACCTCGTCCTTGGCCATCTCCGGTGGCGGGCCCTCCCCGGACGACACGCCGACACGCCGGTCCCGGATCACGACGAGGCCGTCCCTCTCGGCGATCCCCGCAGCCTGTACCGTTACGAACCTGAAGAGATCAACAGCGGTGTGGTGCCAGAAGTGCGGGGCTGTCTCACTCGGCGGAGCGCGTCCAGCGCAGTGCTTCCGCACGTGCCCTTCGTGCCGTCAGCGGGGGACTGGCCGAGCACGGTGACCACGTCGTCGAAGAGCGCGTCGTCGTATCGCCAGCCGTCCAGACGGCACAGACCGATCCCGGGTTTCGGCGGGTCTTCCACCGTTTGCGGTTGAGCGGTTCGGTCTGCATCCGTCGGGGTCCCGGTAGTAATGAAGAAATTTCCAACGAAGTAGCCTTTGACCTGCGGTGATCCCGGGCTCTATGACCAAGGTCTCGATTCGCTGTCGGCGGCCGCGGGCGTACGCGGGCCGGAGGCGGGGGCGCGCCGGTCCGAACCCGACCGGCTGGGCCGGGCCGGGATGGCATTGGCACGGAGTCTGTACTGGCTCCTGGAGCGGGAACGCCACCTGATGGAGGACTCCGCGGCCATGCACCGCCTCGCGGTCCAGGTCGCCAGGCAGCTCGGCGATCCCTCGTCGGAAAGCTATGCCCTGGACCACTTGGCGATAGCGCTCAGCCACCTGGGACGGCTGGACGAAGCGCACGACCTCTATGAGCAGGCCCTGGCACTGACCCGTCGGCTGGCAGACGAGCGCGGCGAAATCCGAGTCCTGGGAAACCTCGCCAGAGTGCAGGTGCTATCGAATCGATGGGCCGAAGCGCTACTCACCGCGCAACGGCAATTACACCTGGCCCGCCGAGCGCGATGGAGGGCGGCCGAGACCCATGCCCACTGCATGCTCGGCGTCACCTACCAGGAGCTCAGCCAACTGGATGACGCGGCCGAGCACCTGGCGACGGCGATGACCCAGGCCCACGCCGCAGGCGACGCCTACCAGGAGTCCCGCATCGTTGACTATCTGGCTCAGGTCTATGTTGCCAAAGGTCGGCGGGAAGAGGCCCGTGTTTTGCTCCGCCAGGCGCTGTCCCAGACGCAACAGGGTGACGATCGATGCCAGGAGGCATTCATGCTCGTCACCCTTGCCAGGACATACCACCTGGCCGGAGACACACCGGCCGCCCGAGCCGTGATGAGCGAGGCAGCAACCCTCGTCAAAGAGGTACCCGAACCACATCACGAAGAGTTTTCGTCCTACTACGCCACGTCATACGCCGACATCTGCAGGCCGGAGTAGAAGGTCGTAGGCGATCAGCGATCGGATGATGGGCTGGCCGGTGGCCCGGTCTGCGTGGCCACGACGATGAGGTGCAGCATGCCATAGGGGCCCGAGAAGTTATCCGAAGTCCGAACGAAGCCTCAGTGAAGCAAGTGGACTTCGGCGAACATGCCCGAAGGATTACCTGGGGTTGTAAGGCAATTAAGCGGAGGCTTCGCGCCGCACGAAGACAAGCGTTGAATTGCCCATGTACGTGCCCGGGTCAACGCTTACGACTTGCGACCCAGCCGTCCCCGCGGGACCGTCGCGGGCGCCTTCATCCACTCCGTCGGCGTCTCCAGTGCTTCCTTTTAGGTGTGGGCGGGTTCGGCGACACCAAACCACCGCTGCAAGGCTGCCCGGAGTGTTTCGATCTCCATGGGATCTGGTTGGGGTGATGCGGATGCCCAGGCCACATAGCAGTCCGGTCGAAGGAGCAGGGCGGTGGGCGCGGGGGCCTGGGAGCGCGCGGCGACGATATCGACCTGGTCGTGGCGCAGGGCAAGTGTTTTTGCTAGCGATGCTCTTTCGGTCAGGTCGAGCAGCAGGGGACGTGCGGTTCTGGTCAGCTCGGCCAGCCGGACCGGCCCGGTCGGGGTGTGCAGTTCCATGTCCGGGGCGAACTGGCCGATCAGCGGGTGCGCCTCGCGTTCGCCCATGTCGTAGCGGACGTCGGCGCCCGCGGTGAGTTCGGCCAGACGCTGCACGGTGCTCGGGTCGCGGAGCAGTTCGGTGAACACCTCGCGCAGTCCGGTGACATCGCTGCCGGGGGCGATCAGGGCCGCCTGTGCCTGCGCGTTCAGCACCATGCGCTGAGCGGCCGATCGCCGCTCTGTCTCGTAACTGTTCAGCAGTCCGGACGGGGCACTTCCCCGGATCTCGGCGGCGAGTTTCCAGCCGAGATTGACCGCGTCCTGCAGGCCGAGGTTGAGCCCTGGACCGCCCCCCGTGGCGGCGTACACGTGGGCGGCGTCACCGATCAGGAACACCCGGCCGTCGGCGAACCGTTCGGCGACCCGAGTGTTACCGCCGGTCAGCCGGCGCAGCGCGTGCGGTCCTTGGCCGTCGGGCGGACCAAGCGGCACGTCGACGCCGAGCACGCGGCGGATGCTCGCCCGCAACTCGTCGAGGCTCATCGGGGCGTCCGTCGTGGGCTGGTCCCACTCTGTGGTGCTGACCAGCGGCGGGTGGCCAGGCATCGGCGCGTAGGAGAACCCTCCGCGCTCGGTGCGATGGGGCATGAACGGGGAAACAGCGCCGTAGCCGGGCACGTTCAGCGCACCGGTCGCAGCATCGACCCAGTCCGCCGGGACCGTCGCATGCGCTGAGCGCACAGTCATCCGGTCGTAGGTGATGCCGGGGAATCCGATGCCGGAGAGCTTGCGCGTGGTGCTGTGGGCTCCATCCGCGCCGACAAGGTGCCGAGCCCGCAGGTGGTACGCCCCACCCGGACTCGTGACGTCGATGGTGACCGCGTCGTCGTCCTGCGACAGGCCGACGACCTCATGTCCCCGCCGGATCTCCACGCCCAGTTCGATGGCACGCTCCTGCAGAACCTGCACGATGCGTCGCTGCGGCACCGGCAGGGCATAGATGGGGCTGTCCTCCAGCAGGCTCAGGTCCAGGCCCATCGCGCCGAACATGAAGTACGCGGAGTTCGGCTGCGGCGGTTCTGGGCTACCACTGAGACGTTCACACAGCCCCCGGCGGTCGAGCATTTTCACGACCTGGCCGAGCAATCCGTTCGCCTTCGGTTCCTCGCTCGGCTCCGGCAGCCGCTCCAGCACGACCGGCCGGATCCCTGCCAGGCTCAGTTCGCAGGCCAGCATCAGCCCGTTCGGACCGCCGCCAGCGATGACGACATCTGTGATCATGTGTACTCCTTTGTTCGCCCGCAAAAGGGGTAGGACGGATGAAGCGCTGAAGCGCCCGGGCGGTGGCCGGTGCGGCTCGCTGGGGGGCGCGGTCTTTGCGACGTGGTCAGCCGCAGTAGTAGTCGGCGAGGGCGGCGAAGGCAGCCTTGGGTTCCCAGGGCATGTCGGGGTAGGTGTCCCCGCGGCGGTCATCGAGGACTTTGACGATGCCAGGGCTGGCCAGGTCAAGGTCGTCGCGGGGATCGCCGTCGGGGCGGTGCGGAAAGTTGTCGAGCGCGAAGACGAAGACGAAGGCACTGTCGACCCCCGCGGCGTCGTAGATCTCCAGCAGTTCGCGCACGTACGTGGCCTGGCCGACCTCGTCGCGCACGTACTCGCTGTTCAAACGGATCGGCGCGCCGGTCTCCTGATCGAATTCGAGGACCTCCAGAACGCGGCCGCCCCTGTCGCCCGCGCCGCGGTAGGCGGCGGTGCCGAACTCGGTGATCGCGACCGGCTTTCCCTGCGCGACGAGCGTACGAACGCCCTCGATGAACTGGCCGGCGACCTCGGCCGACCGGTAGAGATCCACGCCCACGATGTCGAAGGGCGCCCAGTCAACGCGCTCGAGTGGTACGGCGGCGTACGTGATCCGGCCACCGAATCGCTCGCGAACGAGGGCCACGGCGTCGGCGAGGAAGTCGTTGACCCGTGCGCTGAGCTCGCCGACCCGCTCGGCCAGGCGATCTCGCTGAGTCAGCAGTCCGAGCCTGTCCTCCTGGGTGTCGCCCGGCAGGAATCCCTTGTTCATCAGGCTCAGCTCGGCGCCGGCGACGAACACGACCTCGGCGCCCCGCCGCCGGATCCGTTCCGCCCTCTCAGCGCAGTCGGCGAACAGCGACAGCGTCTCCTCGGCGGTCAGTTCGAGAGGGTAGGGCGAGAACCAGACCTCCAGGCCGAGGTCGGCGGCGTACGTCGCGGCCAGTTCCAGCCGCTCGGGATCACCGCCGATGACGCGGACCGCGGTGCAGTGCAGGTCGTCCCGGATGATCTCCAGCTCGCGCTTGACCACGTCCGGGTTGAAGCGCTCGCGGGAGAACCCGCCATTGCGGACGAAACCGGTGTCGTAGCTGATGCCCTTGGCCCTCATTGCACTGGTCCTTCCTGTGGGATGAGGACGCCCAGGCTAAGAAAAAAAATGCGTGTACGCAAATTTGCGTACACGCATTCAAACTGGAATACTGAGACGGTGACGACGAGACGGACGGGGCTGCGCGAGCAGAAGAAGCAGGCCACCCGAGAGGCCTTGCGCGCGGCGGCCCTGCGGCTGGCTCTTGAGCGTGGACCGGACAACGTGCGCGTCGATGACATCGCCGAGGCCGCCGGCGTCTCACCGAGGACGTACAACAACTACTTCTCCAGCCGCGAACAGGCGATCGTCGCCGCCGTCGCCGGCGAACGGGAAACGCGAGTCGCGGCGGCGGTGGCCGACCGGCCCGCCGGCGTCGGCCTCGCCGACGCCGTCATCGAGGCGATCGTGGATCAGTACACCACCCCGGTCGAATCCGGCCGGGACGCACTACTGCTGATCACCACCCGCCCCGCGTTGCGCGACGCATTCGTCGAAACCGCTACCACGATCGAACATCCCCTCACCGACGCCATCGCCGAACGTCTCGGCGATGGCGATCCACACACCGCACGGGTGCTCGCCGCGAGCGTGGCCGCCGCAGTTCGCGTGGCGATCGAGCAGTGGCTGCAGACGACTGCCTCGTCCTTCACAACCAGTGGGCTCGTCGTGCCGTCTGGCTCGCTACCGGACCTCCTTCGCACCACGCTCGCACCCCTCACACCCGCACTCGACGCCGCCGAGCAACGAGCACTCCGCCGCCGGCATCAGTGAACTCCCTGCCTCAAGGAAACGGCGCCCTAACACCTGCCGCTGAACCGCCGAAGCCGACCCCGTCCAGCGCCGGCGTCCCCGCTGAACTCAAGCCCCAACCGGATGACCTCACAAGGTCACGCGATCAGCCACACCCGAATTGAGGGTCATCGTCGCCCATGGTCCACACCATAAGCGAATCGAGACCTTAGTCATAAAGCCCGGGATCACCGCGGGTCAAAAGCTACTTCGTTGGAAATTTCTTCATTGCTACCGGGACCCCCGTCCCCGGAACGACTCGATGACGGCGCCTGCGAACTCGCCAGGCGGCCGGTCGGGTCGCCCTGGGCGTCTCCGCCCGGGGCTCCCGTTACCCGGCCCTTGTCGTTTCGGTCACTGGGCTGCCAGGACCGCGTTCACCCAGACCAAGGCACGGGCGCGGCAGCATTACCAAGGGCGTCTACGGCACCTACTCAGGCCCGTGATCATCAAGGCTGCCCGGACCATGAACACCGCCTTCGGTGACCGCCGCTCCCATCGACTCTCAGACATGGGAGAAGGGGGCGTCGGAGCCCGGCCGGCAGACGTGTACGGGCCTTGGGGAGCCGCCTCATGGCCTCGTGCCGTCGGGGAACCCGGTCCAGCGCAGGTCGGCCGGGAGGTGGCTCATGTCGTTGAACATCACGAGCGTCGGTGGCAGGCCGGTGCGGTAGTCGATGACCGTCAGTGCGGCGTTGGCACTGTTCAGGCCGAGCCACCGGGATGGCGGCGCGTCCAGGGCGTGCCGCACCAGCCACGCGATCTGGTAGGCGTGCGTCACCAGAACCTCGTGAGTGTCGCGCCGGGTTCCTGCCGCGGTTGTGTCGGGGGACTTCGCGAACCGGGCGAGCAGGGCCTCGGCGAGCTTCTGACCCGAGGCCGCCTCGGCGTCATCGTAGCCGTCGAAGAAGCCGGTCCAGGATGGGGGTGTTTCGGCCGCTTGGGGAACGTAGGGCACATGGTCGATAAGTTCGGCGGCCTCGGCGGCGGGCGCGTTCTGCAGGTGCCGGGCGAGTTCGTGCGCGCTGGCTGCGGCACGCGGTAGCGGAGAGTGCCACACGGCGTCGACCGGTAGGCCGGCGAGCCGTTCGCCCAGCAGGCCCGCCTGCCGGCGACCGATGTCGGTGAGGTTCCCGAACGCGTCGGCCGCGCCGTGGCGTGCCAGATAGAGGTGTCGCGTGGTCATGGGCGGTTGGGGTGCGGTGCCCGCGTGGGCCCGTTTCCCGTCTCCCTTCGGTCCGTGGGTGATGGGGGTGTGGGTACGGCTGTTCGGCGCGGCGGAGGGCGAGGGGGCTGTGCGCGGCCGGGCGGCGGCGCGATCATCGCCGGCCGGATGGGTGAGGTCCAGGCCGTGGCGCCCCTCGCCGACCCCGCTGTCGGCGGTCGACCTCGGCCAGTTCGCCGTCTGGCACAACGCCGACTTGGACCCCGAGCACGTCCTGAGCACGCTGGCCCTCCTGCCCGCCACACGCGCCGAAGTCGAAGGACTCGAATCCGCCCTGCTGTTCACCGCCCGCAGCGCCGGACGGACCTGGGCGCAGATAGCGAACGCGATGGGATTCAACTCCCCCCAGGCGTGCCAGCAGCACTACACCCGCCTGACAGCGCGACAGGACGCCGGCTCGGGAGCGTCCTGACGCGGTTGCGCGGATACGACACCCGATTCACCGCGGCCCTGGCGCGCGCCCGAGCCGGGAAAAGCGCCTGGGTGGACCGCACCGACGTCGACTCCTGCCATCGCGTCTGGTTCCAGTTCCACGAAGACCTCATCGCCACGCTCGGCCTCGACCGGCACACGCAACCTTGACCGGTCGCAGGCGTACGTCCGCCCGGTCTCGGGCCTGAGAAACCGGAGTCGGGCGCACTTCGCCGGCCCGCGCATCTCTGAATTCGTCATTGGTTCTACGGGCACGCTCGTTTGGGGCTCACGACACGTTTCCTATCAGCACCCCTGCTCCAGGGCCGGCTCGCCGGCCAGGTCGGACGCAACTTCGATGGCGATCTCGATCGCTCGGGCCGCCAGGGGAGAGTGGGTACGGCCGGCCCGCCAGTGCAGGCAGATCTCGCGTGGGGGGATGGCCGGTCGCAGCTCGTGGACGCGGAGCCGGTCGTCGGACTCGGCGTCGGCGGCGTGGATGGCGAGCCACGGCAGCACCGCCGATCCCATCCCGGCTCGCACCATCGACAGCAGCGTCTCGTTGCCTGCCGTACGGAAGACGATCTTCGGGTTCACGCCGGCGCGGGTGAATGCCTCCTCCATCCTGGGCTGGTCGCAGGTGGACGGCCAGGCCACCAGCGGTGCACCGTCGAGCTGGTCCAGCGGGACAGAGTGCTCGGAGAAGGCGCCGCTCCTGGCCACCAGCAGGTACGGATCGTCGAGCAGCTTGACATGCTCGACGTCGCCGCTGAGGAGGCCGTCGTAGAACAGCAGGTCGAGATCGCCGATCTGAGGCGCCTCCGGCTCTTCCTCGGACAGCCGGATGTCGCAGCCGGGGTGCTCGTCGCGCAGCCGACGTACGACGACCGGCAAGATCGCCGTGGATACGCTCTGGAGGGTGCCGATGTCGATCCGGCCGTCGCCGGCCTGGAACCGGTCCACGGCCTCGGCCAGGGCTGCCGCCTTCGCCAGCAGCTCGCGCCCGTGCTCGAGGACGACGGCGCCGAGCGGTGTGATCCGTACCGGTCTGGGCCCACCCGGTCGATCGAACACCGGGCCGCCGACAGACCTCTCCAACGCGGCGATCTGCTGGCTCACGGTCGACTGGGTGTAGCCGAGGCGGGCCGCCGCCCGGCCGAACGAGCCCTCCTCGGCGACGGCGGCCATCGCGGCCAGGTGCCTCAGTTCGAGATCGGTCACGGGTCCCAACGTACTCCCAGCCATCGCTCCTGGCGATCGATTTGATCGGAAACAATCGCTTTTCACGATGGTGCCTGGCTCCTAGCGTGGCTGGCATGACGGTAACCACCGGTGCACCGACATCGCCGGCATGGTCGTGGTGGTCACCGCGAACGGTTTCGGCGGCGCCTGGCCGTTTGCCTGGGATGGCTGAT
Organism: Streptosporangium sp. NBC_01469; assembly: GCF_036227305.1. Taxonomy (NCBI): domain Bacteria; kingdom Bacillati; phylum Actinomycetota; class Actinomycetes; order Streptosporangiales; family Streptosporangiaceae; genus Streptosporangium; species Streptosporangium sp. NBC_01469. Next base: position 6,811,579 of record NZ_CP109465.1, read on the forward strand.
CCTCGCCGAACCGGTGACGGTGCCGACCCTCGTCGGCGGCGTGATCGTGGTGCTCGCGGTCGCCGTCGTCGTGCGCTCCGAGTTCCAACGATGAATCCGGGTTCCGACAATCAGGGGAGAGGTCCAATGAGCACATTCGTGTTGATCCACGGCGGGGGAGACGTCGGATGGTCCTGGCACCTGGTGGAGGCCGAGCTACGAGCGCGTGGGCACGAGGTGCTGGCTCCCGACCTTCCGGGTGATGACGAGTCGAAGACCCTGGCGGACTACGCCGACGCCGTGGTCGAGGCCGTCGGTGACAAGCGGGACCTGGTCGTCGTGGGCCACTCGTTCGGTGCGTTCACCGCCCCGTTGGTCGCCGATCGGCTGCCCGTCGATGTGCTGGTCCTCCTGGCCGGCATGATCCCGTCGCCGGGTGAGTCGCCGGACGAGTGGTGGGCCAACACCGGCTGCCAGAGCGCGGTGGGGGAGCAGGCCAGGCGCGATGGCGGTTTGACCGGCAACGCGGATCCATTCGTGAGCTTCTACCACGATGTCCCCCGGGAGCTGGCCGAGGAGGCGGTGGGCAAGGAGCGCGACCATCCGTCCAGGGCCGCATCGGCCGCTCCGTGGCCGCTGGACGCGTGGCCGAACGTGCCGACGAGGTTCGTGCTCTGCAGCGAGGACCGATTCTTCCCGCCCGACTTCTTTCGCCGGCTGGTGCCCGAGCGCCTGGGTATCGTCCCCGACGAGATCGCGGGCGGCCACTGCGTCGCACTCAGCCGCCCCAAAGAGGTGGCGGACATGTTGGCGGGCTACGCGTCTGCCACGAGGATCGAGCAGTGAACCGTTCCTCGGCGGCCGGCTCGCCGGGTGTCGAGGAACGGACACGGCCCGCGCAGACCGTCGCCAATCGACGCATTTCGACCTTTGCATCAGCAGGTTCGGAGCGATGTTCTTCGCCGACCCAGTCGCCGCGTTCACCAATATCGGGCGCGCTCTGCGCCCCGGAGCGCGCCTCGTGCTGCTGGTCTGGCAAGATCGCGACCGCGATGAATGGGCCTCCGCGATCCGCCGGAACCTCACCGCCGCAACGGCCACACCCGCCCCTCCCACCGGTGGTCCAGGCCCGTTCTCACTCGCCGACCCGGCCATCGCACAAGGCATCCTGGCGGCGGCAGGCTTCATCCAAGTCAGCTTCACCGACGTGCACGAGCCCGTCTACTACGGCCAGGACACCGCCACCGCCTTCGACAACGTGCTTCGCCTACGGGAATACAAAGACCTGCTCGCCAACCTCGACACCGCGACAGCCGAGCAAGCACGCACGCGGCTACGCGCCACTCTCGCCGCCCACAACACCGACAAGGGACCCGTGACAGGCATCCTGTCGGGAATGCTAGGCTGCCGGTCGTTTGGTGTTGGATTTCCGGATGAGAGGGAGGTGAGGTTTGATGACCGCGGTGAAGACCGCTGCCGTGTGCAGCGCCCGGACATTCCTCACGTCCCGGGCCCCGGTCTGACCCACTTCTTCCCCTCGCCGTAGCCGTCCGGCTTAGGAGGCGGGGGTGATGTCTGCGTCTCGTCGGGGCCCCTTCCCGCAAGGTGTCTCACGTTGCCAAACCTCTTCACGGATCCATCCGACGTCGGCCTGACCCGGTACGGATGGACGGAAACACTCGACAACGCCTTCGCCGAACACCGCGAGGCCGGCCTGGTACCGGCCCGGATCGCACGGGTGGATCGCGGCCTGTGTGACGCGGTCACCGAGTCCGGCCCGGTGCGGGCCGCCCTCACGGCGCTGTATTCCCCCGACCCGCTCCTGGCGCCCTGCACCGGCGACTGGGCCGCGCTGCGTCCGGGACGCGAACCGGAGCTGGTGGCCCTGCTGCCGCGTCGTAGCGCGATCGTGCGCTCGTCGGCGTCACGCACCTCCCACGGGCAGGTGCTGGCCGCCAACATCGACACCGTCGTCGTCGCCGTCTCACTGGCCGCCGCGCTGGACGCGGCCCGGCTGGAGCGGCTGCTGGCCCTGGCGTGGGACAGCGGCGCCAGGCCGCTGATCGTCTTGACCAAGGCGGATCTGGCCGCCGACGCCGCCGCCGTGCACGCCGAAGCGGGCGAGCTGGCGCCAGGTGTGGACATCCTGGTCACCAGCGTGACCACCGGTCAGAACATCGATGTGCTGACCGCGTCGCTGAGTGGAACCACGGTCCTGCTCGGATCCTCGGGCGCGGGCAAGTCCAGCCTCGGCAACGCGCTGCTCGGCGACGAGCTTCTGGCCACCGGCGAGGTACGGGCGCAGGACGGCAAGGGCCGCCACACCACCGTCCGCCGCGAACTGGTCCCCCTTCCCGGTGGCGGTGTCCTCATCGACACGCCCGGCCTGCGCGGGATCAGCCTGTACGACGCCGCCGACGGCCTGGAACAGGTCTTCGCCGAGATCGAACGCCTCGCCCTGGACTGCCGCTTCGGCGACTGCGCCCACGACACCGAACCGGGTTGCGCGGTCCAGGCCGCCATCCAGGCGGGCGAGCTGACCGAGCGCCGCCTGGGCAGCTACCGCAAGCTACAACGCGAGAACGTATGGGCGGCCTCGCGCACCGATGCCCGGCTGCGCGGCGAGCGCGCCAACCAGCAGAAGGCCATCACCAGCCATCTTCGCGCGACCTACAAGTTCAGGGACCAGCAGTCATGACCGGCCACATCCCATCGCCGTCGCAGACCCACCCGCCGGCCGAGTACGGCCCCGGGCCGGATCATTCCCCGCGAGGAACAGCCACCGCCGCGAGCGACACCCCGCACGACGCGATCGGCGACCCCGTCGTGACGGCGTTCTTCGCCCTGCACCACGGCCTGCCTCGCCAGGGGCCCGGCTCCGACGCGACCACCCGCCGCCTGCTGGCCCTGGCCGGACCGCTTCCGCCGCGTCCGCGCGTGCTGGACATCGGCTGCGGGCCAGGCCGCGCCTCGCTGCTACTGGCCCTGGAGGCCGCCGCCGAGGTCACCGCGCTCGACCTGCACCAGCCCTTCCTCGACGAGCTGACGCGAGCCGCCGCCACCCGCGGCGTCGGCCACGCCATCCGCACGATCCGGGCGTCGATGGCGGACCTGCCCTTCCCCGGTGAGAGCTTCGACCTGATCTGGGCTGAAGGATCCGCCTACCACATCGGCTTCGACGCCGCGCTGCACTCCTGGCGGCGGCTGCTCGCCCCCGGCGGCACGCTGGTCGTCACCGAATGCGAATGGACCACCGATTCCCCGTCCGCCGAAGCTCGGGCGTTCTGGGACCGGCACTATCGGCTGCGCACCCAAGACCAGAACGCCGCCGCGGCGCGCGCTGCCGGATATGCCGTCGCCGCACGGCACTCGCTCCCCGACAGCGACTGGTTCGAGGAGTACTACACGCCGCTGTCGGAACGAGTCCACGCGGCCGACCTGACCGTGACCGGGATGCGCGAAGCGGTCGCGGCCACCCTGCGAGAGATCACCATGCGCCACGAGCACGGCACTGACTACCAGTACACCGGCTACGTCCTGCGCCCCCAGGCAAGCACAGAAACGGACTCGAACCCCTCCATGACCACTTCCTGGATCACCCGCCCCGAGACCGCCACCGACCTCACCCAGATCCGCGAGGTCAACCTCGCCGCCTTCCCCACCCCTCACGAGGCCGACCTGGTCGAGGCGCTGCGCGCCGACCGGCAGGCGTGGATCCCCGGCCTGTCCTGGGTCACCGAGGCACCCGACGGCTCCATCGCCGGATTCGCGCTGCTCACCCGCTGCCACGTCAACGGCTCTCCGGCGCTCACCCTGGGCCCGTGCGCCGTACGGCCCGAGCACCAGCGGCGCGGCGCCGGTTCCGCCGCCATCCACGCCGCCCTCGACGCCGCCCGTGAGCAAGGCGAGAACCTGGTGCTCGTGCTCGGCCACGCCGACTACTACCCGCGCTTCGGCTTCACCCCGGCCTCCAGCCACTCCATCCGGCCGCCCTTCGACGTCGAGGACAAGTACATGATGGCGCTCGTCTTCGACCCCACCCCGCCCGTGCCGTCCGGCACCATCCGCTACCCGGCCGCGTTCGGAGTCTGACCCAGGCCCTCCGGGACGAGACCACGGCCATCCATAGGTTCGGCGCTCTCGGCCGCTCCTGGGCCACAGCCGCTCCGTCCTTGTGACGCACATACCCGGATGACCCCTGAGGCGGCGGCCTGCCAACGATGGAAACCCGATCGCTGGCAGGCCGCCCGCCACCGGCCCTGAAGGCACGCACCGGCCGCGAGCAGCGTGTTCTGCCGGCAACCGGGTTCCCATGGCCCGCGCCCCTGCAAGGGCCCGTGCACTCGGCTTCGGAAATGAAAGGAGCCGCGCGGCGCCATCGCGACGGACACGTCCTGTTGGAAGGACTCCGCCCCCGCGGACGATGACCGTGCCGCCGCAGGTTGGCGATGCGCCGCGCTTGGGCACGATGCCGGCGATGAATGCTGGTCAGCCCGCACCACGCGCGAGATGTCAGGCGCGAGGATCAACTCCACGTCGCCGCCGCTCACCCGCAGCTCGATGACTCGGTGCCGACCGGCTGCTGGGTGAACAGGTCGCGGATGGCGTTGACGATGGAGGTCACCGGCTGGTGCTCGGCGAAGAAACGCACCGGGCCGGGCATGGTGTCGGTGGGCACGAACGCCGAGCTGAGGAACGACAGGAAGACGAGCGGGTAGGAGAACGCGCTCGCGCCTTCCATGGTCTTGGCCGACAGGCCGGGGATGACCGCGATCCACGTCAGTGCCAGGGTGAACAGGATCAGGATGCCGGCGACCGCGAGCCACGCCGGCGCTCCCGCCGACGAGCGGAAGCCCATCAGCAGAGCGACGAGCACGACCACCACGAGCGAGATCGAATTGGCGACCAGCGAGGTCAGCACGTGCGCCCACAGCACCGACGAGCGCGCGATCGGCATGGACTGGAATCGCTCGAAGATGCCGCCCTTCATGTCCATGAACAGCCGGAACGCGGTGTAGGCGATGCCCGAGGCCACCGTGATGAGCAGGATGCCGGGCAGCATGTAGTTCACATACGAGTCCGACCCTGTTTTGATCGCGCCGCCGAAGACGTAGACGACTCTGGTGACGCCGCTGCGCGGAGTAAAGGCCAAGGGGTCTTCGTACCGGCAGCACAAGCAGCGCGTGCTCGAGACCTCCCGCACCAACCACTACCGCACGGGCTTGATTCAGATCATCGAGGCGCTGGAGTTCGGGTCGACCAACACCGTGCGTGCGCCGATGATGCGGGCGCCGGCGCTGATCAAGCGGTATGGGGCCGGGTCGACAGGTGTTACTTCTCGGCCGTGCCGGGTTCACCTCTGATGGACTCCTGATAGATGTCCGCGTAGGTGCGTGATTCCTTGACCAGGTCGTCGCAGAAGGCGGCGACGTCGTTGCCGATGAGTTCCAGGACTCCCTTGCGGGCCGCGACGCCCTCCTCGAAGAAATCGACGATCCCTGAGAGCAGGGACCCGTCAAGCAAGTCGGTCGGTCCGACCTTGAAGAAGTACCGCTGAATCTCCTTGTAGACGATCTGGTAATCCGACGGGAGCGCCTTGATGCGCGCCATGTGCGCCCGCCACTGCTTCTTGCCCTCGATGATGTCTTGGATGCCCACGTCAGCCTCCTAGCCGGCCCAGTTTCCTTGCGACGTTCCTGTTCAACTGCTCGCGCCAGCGGTCGCGAAAGCTCCGAGCCCCTTCTCCGCCGGCCAGCGCCGCGCAGAAGCCCCCGATGTCGTCACCCAGCACCTCGTGAATGCTCCGCCCATCGGCCGCTGTCTCTTCGAGCAGCCCCAGAGCACCGTCGAGAATCGGCATCAGGTTTCGACCTGTGAAGTCCCCGTAGGGAAAAAGATGACCTATGATCTCTCCCCACGCCGCCCGGTGGTCGGCCGGCAATGCCTCGGCCCGAACTTCGAACGCCTTCCATTCCCTGGTGAGATCGCTGCCTGTCATGGTCTCCCAGAAGCTCATCTCCCGCCCTCCTTGAGCTTGTCGATCCGTGATGTGATGTACTCCCATTTCGCCCAGAACGTCGCGAGCTCTTCGCGCCCCGCGTCGTTGAGCGCATAGAACTTGCGCGGCGGACCCATCCCGGACGGTCGTTTCGTCACCTGGACGAGCCCGTTCTTCTCCAGTCGCAGCAGGATGGTGTAAACCGTCCCCTCGACGACGTCGGCGAAGCCGAGTTCGTTCAGCCGACGCGTGATGGCGTACCCGTAGGTCTCCTCGCTGCCGATGATTTCAAGCACGCAGCCCTCAAGCGTGCCCTTCAGCATCTCCGTCAGGTCGTCCATCGTGGGTCCTCTTCCGTCCCTCTTGGTACTCCGTGGCACCGAGTACCACTACACGGTACCACGGAGTAGTGGATCGTGTCCGGCAGGCGGCGAGCACAGTGCCGCGCGGTACGCCGGAAGTAGAAGATCGCCGGCCACAGGCGCAGCATCGCCCGCCGACACGCTGCCCTCGGGGGCCTGACACCGAGGGCACAGCGTCTGAGCGTCAGCCGCCCTTGATCCGCTGCAGGGTCCTACCGTTCGCGTCGGTGAAGACCAGCGTCGCCGCTGTGACGCCGGGAGGGTATTTCACGGCCCACACCCCGAGCCCCGCTCCGACGCTCCGCTCGACGCCTCCGGAAACCTCCCGCCCGTCCGGAGTGACCGCCTTCATCGCGTGAACCGCACCCCTGGCGATGCCGAAGAAGATTTTCTCGGAATCGCTCTCACGCGCCTGTTCTTGGATCAGCCCGCGCAGTTCCTTCTCGGTGGCGTCAGGATGGAGGGCTCGCATCTGCTCCGCGTTCATGACGCCGAGCGTCGCCCCCTGCGTGCGGGCGAACTCCTTGGCGGTGAGCGGAGGAAAACCCGCGCAGGCAGCGAGCGACTCGCACAGGACAAGGCTTTTCCTGTCGGAGGCTGGCCTGCTCAGCCACATCCAGATCGGTATCTCCGGAATGGAGGCGATCCTTCCGACGGGCGGGTACTTCTTCTTCATCGCCTTGAATCTCGCGCTGGAGGGCTCCGTCGTGGCCGTGGCCGTGGCGGATGGCCCGGTGGGCGCAGCGACGGTGACGCCGTCCCACTGTCTCGGCTGCGGGAGACCGAGCCAGGCCACCGTGACGGACAGGCAGGCCGACAGCGCCGAGACCGCGACGACGGTGATCCGGTGGCGCCTGCGTATCGCGCCGCCGGCCGCAACGGCCCGGTTCACGTCCACCGAGGTGGGCGGCTGCTCCTGGTGTGCCAGCGTGTCGAACAGGGATCTGGTGTCCATCAGCGCTCCTCCGTATGCGACAGGCGCGAGTCCGGTGCGCCGAGTATCGAGCGCAGGTTGGCCAGGCCACGGGCGGTCTGGCTCTTGACGGTTCCGGTGGAGCAGCCGAGCGTCCGGGCGGTCTGCTCGACGCTCAGATCGCAGTGAAAGCGCAGCACGAGGGTGGCGCGCTGGCGCGGCGGCACCGCGGCGAGGGCTCGGCGCATGTCCATGGCCGTGTCGCGGTCGGTGCCTTCGATCGGGGGGCTGGGTGGCATGGGCGTCAGCCGTACCCGCGAGAACCAGCCTCCTCGCTGCTCGGCGAGGAAAACCCGGACGAGGATCGTCCGGACGTAGGCGTCAAGGTTGTCGGCGGCGCGCGCCTGACGCCACTTGACATAGAGCCTCGTTATCGCTGTCTGCACCAGATCGTCGGCACGGTGCCAGTCCTGGCACAGCGGGTAGGCGATCTGCCGCAACCATGGCAACCGCCCGCTCACATAGGCGGTGTACTCCTCATCGAGGCTCATCGGTCTCCAAGAAAAATAGCTTCACGCCAGGTAGATGCGCCGAACCCGCTCAGAGGTTGCATCGGACGGCCGACGGGCAACTTCGTGACACCTGGAGCAATGCATCTTGAGCTTCCCCCCCCCCGCAGGACGGACACGTCGTCTGAGTCGACCTTGTGTCGGCTGGGAAGGAAGAGACCCGTGCCCGCACCTCACCCGCCTGAGTTTCGTGAGCGCGCCGTCGCGCTGGCCCGACTCGGTGACAAACCGATCATCACCCTGGCCCAAGAGCTGGGGATCAGCCGCTCCTGCCTGCGAAATTGGCTGGCCCAGGCCGACGCCGACAAGGAAGGCGGAACATCGGGCCGGCTGACGACGGCCGAGAAAGCCGAACTCGCGCGGTCCTGGGCGGCCGGTCAGGCCGTGACCGCGAGCGTCACCACGGCGACGGCGAGCGCACCCAGCGGGGTGCCGATCGCCGGCCCCCGGCCCAGGCGCGAGCGGCGCCGGGCGCAGGTGCGGGAGGCGCTGGGGTTTCGGGAGCCGACCCGGGCGGACAAGATCTGCCCGGTGGTGTTCACGGACGAGGGGCTGCGGGCGGCGCGGCCGAGGCGTTGCCGGACGTTGAAGATCGAGCCGCCGGGCCGGGTGGCCCGGATCGTGGGCGCGGGCCGGGCGCGGTTCGAGTAACGGGTTGTCGGCGGACTCGGCGCGGTCGCTGTGGGAACTGGGCCGGATTCGCCCTGCGGCCGCACGGGCCCGTTTGGAGTCGTGATCACGTGGCCGGGAAAGGATTGGACGGGATGATGCCCGGGCTTGTAGCTTGCAGTTGACCGCGACACCGCCCGAGGAGGTGAGACCCATGAACGCTGTATCGATGTGGGTGCTCCCCCTTCCCGTCACGGTCGGGCGATTGACGTAGGTGTCGCCGGGAGCGCCTCGCCAACAAGGCACTCCCGAAAGGCAACACCCATGCACTCTCAGCAGATCACCGCCGAGCCGCCGTCGAACGACAGGGCCGAGCGTGACTCCACGGTGGGCGACGTCCCCGGAGTTCGCTGGTCGCCGGCCTCCGGCGCCAATCGCGCGCCCCTCGTCTTCGATGTGATCATTGCCGGGTGCGGGCCGACCGGTGCGATGCTGGCCGCCGAACTGCGGCTGCACGATGTGCGGGTACTCGTCCTGGAGAAGGAAACCGAGCCCGCGTCGTTCGTCCGCATAGTCGGTCTGCATATTCGCAGTCTCGAGCTGATGGCGATGCGCGGACTGCTCGAGCGCATTCTCGAACACGGAAGACAGCGTCCGGCCGGCGGTTTCTTCGCCGCCATCCCCAAACCCGCGCCCAAGGGCCTGGATTCCGCGCACGCCTATTTCCTGGGCATCCCGCAGCCGGTCATCAATCACCTGCTCGAAGAACATGCGATCGAACTGGGTGCGCAGGTCCGGCGCGGTTGCGCGGTCGCCGGTTTCGAGCAGGACGACGAGGGCGTGACCGTCGAGCTGGCCGACGGGGAACAGCTGCGTTCGCGCTACCTCGTCGGCTGTGACGGCGGGCGCAGTACGGTGCGTAAACTGCTCGGCGTCGGCTTTCCCGGCGAGCCCTCACGGACCGAGACGCTGATGGGCGAGATGCAAGTGGGCGTGCCGCAGGAGGAGATCGCCGCCAAGGTGACCGAAATCGGCGAGACCCATCGGCGATTCTGGCTCCGGCCCTTCGGTGAAGGGGTCTACAGCGTCGTGGTTCCCGCCGCGGGAGTCAGCGACCGCGCGGAACCGCCCACCCTCGAGGATTTCAAACAACAGTTGCGCAGCATCGCCGGAACCGATTTCGGCGTGCACTCCCCGCGCTGGATGTCCCGCTTCGGGGATGCCACCCGGCTAGCCGAACGTTATCGGGTCGGGCGGGTGCTGCTGGCCGGCGATGCGGCGCACATCCATCCACCCATCGGCGGTCAAGGCCTCAACCTGGGCGTTCAGGACGCATTCAACCTCGGCTGGAAACTGGCCGCACAGATCCGCGGCTGGGCGCCGGAAACACTGCTGGACACCTACCAGGCCGAACGTCATCCGGTCGCCGAGGACGTGCTGGACAACACCCGCGCCCAGATGGAACTGCTGTCCACCGAACCGGGTCCGCAGGCCGTGCGCAGGCTGCTCACCGAACTGATGGGCTTCGACGAGGTGAATCGCCATCTGATCGAGAAGATCACCGCGATCGGCATCCGCTACGACTTCGGCGAGGGCCCCGCCCTGCTCGGCCGCCGCCTGCGCGACATCGACGTGAAACAGGGCCACCTCTACGGTCTGCTGCATCGCGGCCGCGGCCTGCTGCTGGACCGCACCGAACGCCTGACCGTCGGCGGCTGGTCAGACCGGGTCGATTACCTCGCGGATCCCACCGCGGAACTGGATGTCCCGTGCGTCCTGCTACGCCCCGACGGCCACGTCTCCTGGATCGGCGACGATCAACAGGACCTGGACGGCCACCTCTCCCGCTGGTTCGGCAAGCCCGCCGACTGATTTCGCCTGGGCAACCGAAAAGGCCCGTGAGAAGGATCGGAACGGCCAGTAGCGACTGACATCGGAAAGGCTGGAAGCAGCATCTGCCGTGGTGCTCTGGCGCCAGGGTCGGCCCGCCAGGAGGGTTGGCCTCCGAGTGACGACCGGAAGAGGGACTGGTTTCTGGCTCTGGCTTACTTTCGGTGGTGACCGAGCGTGGTCACAGGTGACGAAAGCGGGCTGGGGCCGAATCGGCCCGCCGGACGGCCCGCGGAGATCGTCTGGCGGCCGGGGTGGGCGCTCTTCGCCGCGGTGGTTTCGGAGTTGGGTGAACCGCCGAGCGGCTGCGGGGCATACCTGGTGGTGATCGGCGGCTTCGTGGTGGCGGCGACGGGGCTGCTCGCCCGGCTCATCTTCCGTATGTGCTCACCTCTTACGTGGCCGAAGAGGGCTACGACAACACCTCCGCGGCCAACCGTTATACGGTATTGCACCTTTTCCTGCCAAATTTATGGGTACTTCTGGCGATGCCTGCTCTCATTGGGGGAGCGGCTTTTTTCGTGTTGCGTTACGGCGGCCCAGCACGACCCTGACGAGGCGCGTTGCCGGTGGTCAGCGCGCCTTTCCTGACTTCGTGGCGCTTTCGGTGTGCGCGCATAGCGGAGAGAAGAGGGTCCGTCATGGGTTTGTAAGAGTTTACGGCGTCCTGGCACGGTAACGTCAGACCGTGATCGCCGAAAGTCGCCCTAACAATTCACCGGAATTGCATTACGGGAATGCAGTGTTCAGGGGAAATGTCGTACAACTCAATGATTTTTCCAGTGTTTTCCGCGAGGGTGGGAAAGTCGCGTGATCGGCGCCTTCTATGAGGATTCCCTGAGAGGAGGGAGCGTGCACATCGAGTATGCCGACGGCCGCGTCCGGCCGCTCGCCTCCGAGCGCTGGCTGCGACCGATCGAGGGCGATGAGCACATCCTGGCCCGATGCGGCGGGCCCACCCTTGACGTCGGTTCGGGGCCCGGAAGACTGACCGTGGCGCTCACCCGGATGGGCGTTCCCGCCCTGGGCATCGACGTCACTCCGCTGGCCGTCAGCCTGACGCGGCGCGCCGGCGGCCTGGCCCTGCGCGGCAGCGTCTTCGACCCCCTTCCCGGTACCGGCCGGTGGTCCGAGGCGCTGCTGGCCGACGGCAACATCGGCATCGGCGGTGACCCGAAGGCCCTGCTGCGGCGCCTGCGGGAGCTGCTCAGGCCAGGCGGCGCGGTGATCGCCGAGCTCTCCCCACCGGGGTCGCGCAGCATGGTGGAACGCGTACGGCTGCGCCAGGACGAGCGGGCGGAGGAGTGGTTCGCCTGGGCGACCGTCTCCGCCGACGACATCGGCTCGCTCGCCCGGCGCTGTGGATTCCCCGCCGCCGAGCGCTGGGAGGGGGCCGGGCGATGGTTCGCGGCCCTGTCATGAACGACCCCGTCACGAACGACCCTCCCGCGAGAAGAAGGCCCGTCGAGGCGGCCACCGCGCTCGTGCGGAGCCTGCCCGGGCGCTTCACCAGCCCCCTGCACTCCGAACGCGTGGCCGCCCAGCTCGGCATATGGCTCGGCATCAGCTTCACCGTCGCCCTGGTGACGGGTCTGATCAGCCACTTCATGCAGCATCCGCCGTCGTGGATGCTGTGGCCCTCGCGGCCGGTCAACCTGTACCGGGTCACACAGGGGGTGCACGTCATTGGCGGGCTGGCCACGATCCCGCTGCTCCTGGCCAAGCTGTGGAGCGTCTACCCCAGGCTGTGGCAGTGGCCGCCCTTGCGGTCCCTCTCGCACGCCGTGGAGCGGGGGCTGGTGCTCCTGCTCGTCGGCGGCGCGTTGTTCCAGCTCATCACCGGCCTGCTGAACATCTCCTACGCCTACCTGTGGCCGTTCTCCTTCCCCGCGGCGCACTACTGGACGTCGTACGTGCTCTACGGCGCCCTCCTCATCCACGTCGTCAACGAGTGGGCGAAGGTCCGCGCGAACCTGTGGACCCGCGAGCGCGTCGAGGCACCGGAGGTGACCCGGTCGCGGCGCCGTTTCCTGGGTACGGTCGCCGCCGCCTGCGGGCTCACCGTCCTGGTCACCGTCGGCGAGACGTTCGCGCCGCTGTCGAAGCTGGCGGTTCTGGCGCCGCGGGCCCCGGACGTGGGCCCGCAGGGCATCCCGGTGAACAGGACGGCTCTCGCGGCCGGGGTGACCGAGACGATCCGCCGCCCGGACTTCCGGCTCACGGTGACCGGGGCGGTGCGCGCCGAACTGTCGCTGACCCTCGCCGAGCTGACGGCGATGCCGCAGCACACCGTCCGGCTGCCGATCTCGTGCGTGGAGGGGTGGAGCGCCGAGGCCGACTGGACGGGGGTGCGGCTGCGCGACCTCGCCGAGCGCGCCGGCGCCGCGCCGGAGGCCGTCCTGGTGGTCGAGTCGCTCGAGCGGTCCGGCGCCTACAACTCCAGCGAGGTGCGGGCGCCGCACTGGAACGACCCGCTCACCCTGCTGGCCCTGCGGATCAACGGTAGCCCCCTGGACCCCGACCACGGCTACCCGCTCCGGCTGATCGCGCCCAACCGGCCGGGAGTTCTGCAGACCAAGTGGGTCACCAGGGTGGTGGTGTCATGACCGGGAGGATCCGCCGCCGGGCCGCGTACGGCGTGGGCGCCGCACTGATCATCACGGGATTCACCGGCCTGCTGCTGGAGGCCGACCGGACCGATCCGCTCGGCTGGGCCCTGTGGTTCGGCGGCCTGATCGTGGCCCACGACGCGCTCGTCGTGCCGCTGGTCCTGCTGGCCGGTGCGGCCACCGCCTGGCTGCGCGAGCCCTTCCTGTCACCGGTGCGCGCCGCGCTGGTCACCGCGGGAATCCTCTGCCTGGTGGCCCTTCCCGCGGTCCTCGGCATCGGCCGGAGGGCCGACAACCCCTCGCTGCTGCCCCTGGACTACGGCCGCAATCTGGCCGCCGTCCTGGCCGTGATCGCGCTCGCCGCCGCCTGCGCGATGGTCGTGTCCCGCCTGCGCGCCCGGCGGCGGCTTCGGCGGGGTGAGCACGGCCCGCAGGCTGGACCGCCACGCCGCCCGGGGGCTGCGGGCACACCTCGGTCGCCTCACCGGCCCGCTACGCCCGAGTCTCCGGGGAAGCACTCGCACGCCGGCAATCGGGACGTGATCCCGCCGCCCGCAGGCGCTGAGGAAAACGATGGAGGCCAGAGAGCGTTCATCCCCCTCGTGTCCTCCTCGGATAACGATCGGCCTGCCGTCCGGTGAGCGCAGGCTTAGGCGCAGCCGCGCGGCTTCAAGGACTTGGACCAGGCCGGGAGTACGTCGGTGATCTGTGGACGGGTGATGGACCAGAGTTCACGCCCTTGCCCCGGCACGAGTTCCTGGCCGCCCAGGAGAACGTAGGAGGTCTTGTCGAAGATGAAGGATTCGCGGGAGATGGCGCCCCCGGGGCCTCGGTTGTCCACCCGGGTCACGGCGATGCCCGATTTGCCAGTGGCGTCCTTGAGCTCTTCCGTCTCGATGCCCGGCAGGGTCGCGGCGATCTTGAAGATGGCCGCCTGCTGCTTGGGCGGGATCGGGCTGCCGAGGACGCTGACGACGGCGCGCCAGATCTGGGTCGCGGTGTCCTTTTTGAGGACCATCTTGTTACCGCGTTCGGCAAGTTTGTGCCGGAGCTGCTCCTGGTCGGTCGGCCACCCACGGAGGTCAGCGTAGGCGGGGCGCCCCGCGCCAGGTCCGCTGGGGCACCGGGTCAGGAGTTCCTTGTACTCGCGGCCCTGGGGGTGGGACTTCGACGGCTTGTGCCACCACAGTTCTGGGCGGGAGCCGTCGACGGACTCCCAGACCTCGCCCGTGATGTGGCGCGGACCGACGTTGGGAACCCCGTTCTCGCTGCGCGTCTCCGCGATCCGCTCGTAGTGGAGGTACTGGTCGTCGCGGGGTTCCGGCCACGGGGTGGCGCTCGCGGCCTCGGCCGCCAGCCTCAGGACCTCAGCGGCGCTCGCGGGCGCGGCGGGCTTGAACGTCTGGACGGCGATCACTCCTGCGGTCATCGCCGCGACCAGGCCGCCTGCCAGCATCAGACGCCGCAGGCCGGCCGGCCGGGCCCGGGGCCGGCGTTTCGTGCGGGCCTCGGCCAGAAGGGCGGTACGGGCGGGGACGAGGCGGTCCGCAGTGGGGTGCGCCTTGTCGGCGAACAGATCGCGCAGTTCGGTCAGGTCGGTCAGGTCGTTCATGAGGTCTGCTCCGTCGTGGGGTCGGTGCTGCCGAGGGCATCGCGGACGATGGCCCGCGCGCGGTTGAGGCGGGAACGGACTGTTCCAATCGGGATGGACAGGGCGTTGGCGACCCCCTCGTAGGTGAGGTCGGCCCAGGCCACGAGCAAGAGGACGTCGCGGTCGCGGGCCTTCAGTGAGGCGAGCGCCTGGGCGAGAGGACGGCGTACGGCATGCGCGCTCGCCCGCTCAAGAGCTTGTTCCGCGGCGTCGTCGGCGTCGGGAAGCACGCCCATTTTCGAGTACGCCTTATATCGGTGTATCTCGGCGCGCTGATGCCGGCGGATGAAGTTGGTCGCGAAGCCGTACAACCAGGGGAGGGCCTCCGGACGGGCGGTGTCGTAGTCGCGGCGCTGCCTGAACGCGGCGAGGAACGTCTCGGAGACGACGTCGTCGGCCGTGTCATCGCCGAGCCGGCGGGCCACATAACGGTGGATGTGTCCTGCGTGCCTGTCGAACAGCAAGGCGAAATCCTCGGGATCTCGCCACGACCGTTCGATCAGGGCGGCGTCAGACAGGGTCGTACTGAGGGGCATGGGGGTGGGCCTTTTCAAGGAAGTAGTGTCGCCTGCCTTTCACACAAGTCAGGAAACGAGTTCACGGGACGCTGCCGACCGCCCGGCAGGCTCGGGTGAAGGCCACGAGCGCGCGCCAAGATCCGCCGCCGCGGCCAGGCGCGGGAGGACTTCGTGCTGGAGACCGTCTACTGGGTGCCGACCGTCGCCGGCCGGTGATCGGGAGGAGTGTCGCCGCCGCCGAGACGCCGTTCTGACTGGGTGCGGGGCCTACTGGTGGGGCCCCGCGCCGACACCCTGGTCAGGATGGGTGTCGGCGGACTCACGGGGTCCCTGGGGTCCTGGCCGAAAATCCAACGGATAGTGCGTCACGAACGCGGAATCGCCGCCGTACTCCGTGGCCGCCCGCCCGCGGAGTCCCGCTTCCGGGGCCTAGGCATCCTGGTGGCGCTGGGGAACCGCACCGCCGTGGCCGAGATCCGCGGCCGCAGGCTGTCAGGGCTGCTCGCCTGGATCATGTGGCGGGCGATCTATCTGGCCAAGCTTCCCGGAGGGGAGAGGAAGGTGCGTGTCCTGGCCGACGGGTTGATCGACCTGGCCTTTCCCCGCCTCCCGTCCCGAGCGCGGCGAGGGCGGCGAGGGCGGCGGCGAAGCGGGACGAGGGCGCCTGGGCCGCCACCGCCTCGGCGTCGCCGGCGGTGTCGACGTCCCGCAGCAGGGGCAGCATCCCCACCGACAGGCCCGCCGCGCGCAGCCGCGACAGCTGGGCTGCGCCCGTCGTGGGCTTCGACATCGGCACGCCGAGCAGGAGCGCGGGGTCGGGCCGGCGCAGGCCGAGCAACCAGAACCCGCCGTCGGCCGCGGGGCCGAACACGGCGTCGCGGGTGGCCAGCCCGGCCATCGCGTCGGCCAGGAGCGCGGGGGTGACCTGCGGGGTGTCCATGCCGATCAGGACCACGGGTAGCGGGCGGGCCCGGTGGGCGTCCTCGAAGGCGGCGGCGAGCCGCTCGTCCAGCCCGGTGCCCCGCTGCGGCAGGACGGCGAAGCCCGGCGGCAGCCAGGGGCCGGTGCCGCCGCGCAGTGCCAGCACCCGGTGGCGTGCCGGGGCGCCGGCCACCGCGTCCAGGGTGTCGGCCAGCGCGGCGGTGGCCAGGGCGGCGGCCTCGGCGGGGCTGAACGGAGGGGTGAGCCTGGTCTTGACCCGCCCTGCCACCGGTTCCTTGGCGATGACGACGATCTGGCCTCCACCGTCGATGTCGTCGACGACCCGGCACGAGAGCGGGTCACGCCGTCCGTCTCCCGCCGCGCGGGGCGCGCCGGGCCGCCCGTGCTCCCGGGCGTGCGCGCTCTGCCGTGTCTCGCTGCGATCGCCGGTCATCTCGCGCCGTCCGGCTCGCTCAGGACCTTGCGCATGTCGCCGACCGCGCGCAGCGTGCCGCGTACGGTGCCGGTGACCTTGGACCGCCCGGTGCGAGGCAGGTAGTCCACCCCGGTCTCGGCGATCCGCCAACCCCGGTTGGCCGCCCGCAGCACCATCTCCAGCGGGTAACCGAAGCGCCGGTCGGCCAGGTTCAGGGCCAGAAGGTCCGCGCGGCGGCAGGCACGCATCGGGCCGATGTCGCGGAGCCTCGTGCCGGTACGGCCGGCCAGCCGCCGGCCGAGGAAGGCGTTGCCCAGCCGCGCGTGCAGCGGCCAGGCCGCTCCCGGCACGGGGATCCGCCTGCCGAGCATCAGGTCGGCGTGACCCGAGACGACCGGCTCGGTCACCCGTGGAAGCTGGCCCGGGTCCAGCGACGCGTCGGCGTCCATGAAGCACACCACCTCGCCGGTCGAGGCCAGCAGTCCCGCGTGACAGGCGGCGCCGAACCCGCGTCTGGGCTCGCTCACCACCAGCGCTCCCAGCTCGGCCGCGACCCGCGCCGATCCGTCCGTGGAACCGTTGTCCACCACGATCGGCCGGTAACCGTCAGGCATCCGCTCCAGCACCCACGGCAGGGCCGTCTCCTCGTCCAGGCACGGGAGCACCACATCGATCTCCATGCTTGAGACGCTAAGGTCGACAGGGTCCCTCAACCCTTACGGAGCAGTGACGTGTTCCGGAAAAAACGCGGCTCATACCTAATCTAGAAGGGTGATCAAACACTCCCGGCAGCAGGTCAGGGACCCGCGCGCGGCATATGGGCCGTTGCGGAAGGCTTTCGGTCCCGGCGGTCCCGGCGGTCCCGGCGGTCCCGGCGGTCCCGGCGGTCCCGGCGGTCCCGGCGGTCCCGGCGGTCCCGGCGGTCCCGGCGGTCGCCGGAGCGGGCCGGCGCTCGCAGTCTGGGCCTCGCTCGTCGTCGTGGCGTTCGCCGCCGGGGCCGTCCTGCACGCGCTGGGCCTGCTGCCCATCGACCATCTGTCGCCCCTGCACGGGCACTTCCGCACGCCGTCGGTCTCGCTTCTGCCGCCCCTGCTCCTCGGCGTTCTCGCGGTCGCCGTGCTGCCCGCCCTGACCGCGCGGCTGCGTTTCGGGGCGGCCCTGCTCGTCGCGTACGGCACGGCTCTGGCGTGGACGGTGCTGCTGGCCGTCTCCGGCGAAGGGCTGGCCCACCCGTTCACCAGCCGGTACGAGTACCTGGCCGTGCTGCCCGCGGTGGGGGACGACCCGCTGGGGTGGCTGGCCTCTTTCACCGAGCGGCTTCCCGGCTATCCCACCCATGTGCGGGGGCACCCGCCGTTGCCCGTGCTGGTGCTCTGGTCCCTGGCGAGGGTGGGGCTGCCCGGGCCGTTCTGGGCGGCGGTGCTGGTCGTGGTGGTCGGCTGCTCGGCGGTCGTGGCCGTCGCGCTCACCGTCCGGCGACTCGCCGGGGAGGAGAGCGCCCGGCTCGCGCTGCCCTGCCTCGCGCTGAGCCCGGCCGCGGTGTGGATCGCCACGAGCATGGACGCCTTCTTCGCGGGGGTGGGCGCCTGGGGAGTGGCCCTGCTGGTGTGCGGGGGTGCCGGGGGCAGGATTCGCGTTCTCACGGGGGTGGCGGCCGGAGTGTCGCTGGGGGCCCTGCCGTACCTCAGCTACGGCCTGGTGCCCTACCTGCTGATCCCGGTGGTCGCCGCCCTCGCCGCGAGGATCTCCCGCGCGACCGCGGTCGCCTGCCTGGCGGGGGCGGCGGCGGTCACGGCCGCCTTCGCCGCGGGCGGCTTCCTGTGGCCGTCGGGGGTGCTCGCCACCCACGCGGAGTGGGCCGCCGACCCCGGCGCGGCCCGGCCCTACCTCTACTTCCTGATCGCCAACCTGGCCGTGCTGGCCCTGCTGACCGGCCCGGCGACCGCCGCGGGCCTGGTACGGATGACGTCCGGCGGCGCGCGCGCCCTGGTCGCGGCGGCGATCGTGGCCGTGCTCGCCCTGGACGTCAGCGGGGTGACCAGAGGAGAGGTCGAGCGCATCTGGCTGCCCTACGCCACCTGGATCGTCCTGGCCGCAGCCTGGGCGCCGAGGTCGCCGGAGGCGCCGGACCGCCGGTGGCTCGCCGTCCAGGCCCTGACCGGACTCCTGCTGCAGGGCCTCGTCATCTCCCCTTGGTGATCCACCGGACTCGTGTGCCGCTACCCACCGTGGCAGCCCGGTGAGCCCGGGAGCGTCCGGGACGGGTATGGCCGCCGAGGGGCGGAGCGCGGACCCGGCATATGCGATGTCGACGCGGTGGAGGGTCAGCCCAGGGGCGCCCCGGCGAACTCCCGCATCCCCTCGGCGAACCCGATCTCCGCGCGGAACCCGAGATCACGTGCGGCGCGGTCGGGGGCGGCGACGATGTGCCGCACGTCGCCGAGACGATACTCGCCGGTGGTGACCGGTTCGGGACCCCCGTGCTCGGCCGCGAGAGCGGAGGCCATCTCCCCGATCGTGCGCGGTTCGCCGCTGGCCACGTTGCAGGCCGTCAGCGCCCCCCGGGGGGAAACGGCTCCGAGGGCCGCGAGATTGGCGCGGGCCACGTCCCCGACGTGCACGAAGTCACGCCGCTGGCGGCCGTCCTCGAACACCCGGGGGGCCCTGCCCGCCTCCAGCGCGGATCGGAAGATTGCTGCCACCCCGGAGTAGGGGGTGTCCCTGGGCATCCTCGGCCCGTAGACGTTGTGGTAGCGCAGCGCGACCACCGTGCCGCCGACCTCCCGCGCCCAGTTGGCGGCCAGGTGCTCCTGGGCGAGCTTGGTCGTGGCGTAGGCGTTGCGGGGGTCCGGGGGCGCGTCCTCGTTGATCACGGCCGGGGTCAGCTCCGCTCCGCACCGCGAGCAGCGGGGCTCGAACGCGCCGCGGGCGAGATCCTCCCGCGAACGCGGGCCGGGCCGGACCCTGCCGTGTCCCGGGCAGTCGTAGGCGCCCTCGCCGTACACCACCATCGACGAGGCCAGGACCAGCCGTCCCACATCGCGTTCCGCCATGGCCGCGAGCAGTACGGCAGTGCCGTACACGTTGACCGACGCGTAGTCCGGCAGATCGGAGACATCGACTCCGAGGCCGACCTTCGCCGCCTGGTGGACCACCGCGTCCACTCCACGCAACGACCGGGTGAGCAGCTCGGTGTCGCGCACGTCGCCGACCAGGTGCCCGCCCCGGGGCCGGAGGTCGAGACCGGCGACCTCGTGGCCGGCCGCCTCCAGCAGCTCGGTCACATGACTTCCGATGAAACCGGCCGCACCGGTTACCAGTACCCTCATCCCGCCGACGCTATTGCCTGATCCGGTGGCGGCCGGAGAACGGCGCGAAAAGTTCGCGGCCCGTAAGAACTTCGCCTCGGCTCCGCGGCGGACGCGCATCGACCGGTTACCCGCCCCGTACGCCGGTTCGGCCGCCTGCCCCCTCCCCGCGCCGTCGCTCACCCAGCCGCCCCGGTCGTCCTCGGTATCGGGCACCCGTCCGGGCGAGAACACCCCGATGACTGTCAGATCAAGATTTATAACGGTAAGTTACAATGCTCAGAAGGGCCTTTCTATCGGAAACGGAACTTATGGGCCCATGCTGGGCTGCTTATATGAGTGTTCCTCAGTTTCGCGTCAGGCACTGACTCCGGGGGTGATCCGTGTCAGATCGACCATCGCCAGGACCCGCCCAGCACGACGGCGAGCCCGCTCCGGACCCCGGCCGAGGCCTCAGCGGGTGGTTGCGCGAACATCCGCCGCCCGGCCCGTTCCGGCAGGAGTTCTGGCGCAGCCCGCTGCGCGGCCCGTGGCTGACCTCGGTGTTCGGCCTCGTGCTGCTGATCGGCATCCCCATCCTGGCGATCACCGGGCTGCTGTCGTACGCCGCTTACAATCCCCGGCTGCCGGGCAACGACATAACCCCCGGCAAGGGGCTGCTGGGTTTCTATCTCTTCGACTGGCCCACGCGTCCGGTGTGGCTGTACCGGTTCACCCAGGGGACGCACGTCATCCTCGGGCTGACGCTGGTGCCGGTGCTGCTGGCCAAGCTGTGGTCGGTCATCCACAAACTGTTCGCCTGGCCGCCCGCCCGTTCCCCGGCCGAGGCGGTGGAACGGGCCAGCCTGCTGCTCCTGGTCGGCGGAGCGGTGTTCGAGTTCGTCACCGGCATCCTCAACATCCAGCTCTTCTACGTGTTCCCGTTCTCCTTCTACCCGGCGCACCTGTACGGCGCCTGGATCTTCCTGGCGGCGTTCGTGGTCCACGTCGCCTTCAAACTGCCGCGGATGATCAGTGCGCTGCGATCACGCGACATCCGCCGTGAGCTGCGCACCGGCCTGGCCGACACCCACCCCGAACCACCCGATCCCGATGGTCTGGTCGCCGCCGACCCGGCGCCGCCCACCGTGTCCCGGCGCGGCCTGCTCGCCTTCGTCGGCGGCGGCTCGATGCTGATGTTCGGCCTGTCCGTCGGCCAGACCATCGACGGGCCACTGCGGCGCACCGCGCTGCTGGCCCCCCACGGGCGCGTCTACGGCACGGGACCGAACGACTTCCAGGTGAACAAAACAGCGGCCGACGTGGGCGTCGACATGGCGGGGATGGGCCCGCAGTGGCGGCTCACACTGATCGGGCCACACCCGGCGCGACTGTCCCGCGCCGATCTGCTGGCGATGCCGCTGTACACCTACCGGCTGCCGATCGCCTGCGTGGAGGGGTGGTCGACCGAGCAGACGTGGACCGGCGTGCGCCTGGCAGATCTGGCGCGGCTGGCCGGAGCGGCGGTGGGCGGGTCCGACGTCTTCGTCCGGTCCCTGCAGATGGGGGGCGTGTTCAGCCACGCGTCGCTGAGCGCCCGGCAGGTGGCCGATCCCCGTTCCCTGCTGGCGTTGCGGGTCAACGGCGCCGACCTCTCCCTCAACCACGGGTTCCCGGCCCGGATCATGGTCCCGAACGCCCCCGGCGTGCACAACACCAAGTGGGTGCGCCGGCTCGACTTCCTGCCGGCCGTTTCATGAGATCCCGGATCCGTGACCTGCGCCGGCGGGCGACCACCCGCTACGGCGCCGACCCGTTGCATCTGCTCGCGCTGCTCGCCTGCTTCGCACTGGCCGGGTACGCCGCCAGCCGCGTCGTTGTCGCGGGCATCTGGGTGGGATTCCTGCTGTGGTTCGTCGGCGCCGCGATCGTCCACGACCTCGTGCTGTTCCCCCTCTACTCCCTCGCCGACGTCGCCGCGCGGTCGAACCGGTGGCGCCCCCGGCCACGGCCCGGCGTCCGGTGGCCGCCGATGACCAACTACCTGCGCGTACCGGCCGGCCTGTCCGGACTGCTGCTGATCGTCTGGTTCCCCCTCATCCTCGGGGGATCCTCGCGCACCTATCGGGGGGCGACGACATTGGACACGAGCCCCTACCTGGGACGATGGCTGCTGGTGACCGGCGTGCTCTTCGCCGGATCGGCGATCGCCTACGCCGTCCGGCTGCGACGAGACAGAGCACCCTCCGCACCACGCGGCAATATCTCCCCGGGGCCGTCGGGCCCTCCCAGACCATCGGGCACCCCCGGCCCGCCCGGACCATCCGAACCACGTGCTCCTCCCGAGCCGCCTGGGCCGGGGGCTGTCCGGTGAACGGTATGAACGGAACGGGCTTCGGCCGGTGCGGGGATCGGCACGCCCTGAGCCCGCAGCTGGTCCACGATCACCGACGGATACTTCGGATCGCCGCGCACATGGTTCTGATCCATGTGCGAGAGTCGCCCCGGGTCAGCACCTCATCCCCGGCCTTGATCACGGGCGTCAGCCCGACGTTGCAGGCCTCGCCGATCAGCAGCGCCACCAGCGTCTTGGGCAGGTCGTCCATGCGGGTGGAGATATCGGCCAGGTGCACGCAGGCGTCCAGGAACCCGGTTCAGGCGTGCACCTCCAGCAGGAGCGCGGGACCTGGGCGTCGTGCTCGTGTGAGGTAAGATCCGGAGCGTGAGGCGCGGAGTGCTCTCTTGACGGGCGGCCTGGTGGAGCGCGACCTGGAGATCCGCGCGCTGGAGCGTTCGCTCATCCGCTCACGGGCCGGAATGGGAAGCGTCGTCGTCCTGGACGCCGCGCCCGGCCTCGGCAAGACGGCCCTGCTGCGTCACGCCCGCGACTTCGCCGCCGCGTCCGGCGCCACGGTCCTGTCCGCACGCGGGGCCCAACTGGAGCGTGACTTCACCTTCGGGGTGGTGCGCCAGCTCTTCGAACCCGCGCTGCCACGGGACGCGACGGAGCGGGCCGTGTTCTTCACCGGAGCGGCCCAGGCGACGGAGGGCCTGTTCGCCGAGACCGCCGTGGCGCCCGGCGCGGAGGCGGCCACACTGTTCCCACTGCTCAACGGCCTGTACTGGCTCCTGGTGAGCCTGTCGGAACGCGCGCCTGTGGTCGTCCTGGTGGACGACGCTCAGTGGGCCGATCAGCCGTCCCTGCGGTTCCTCGGCTTTCTCGCCCGCCGGGTCGAGTCGGTGGCCGTGACCGTGGTCGTCACTACGCGGGCCGCCGAGCAGGGCGACGACGGCCACCTGGACGACATCATGGCCGCCGGTGAGGTGACGCTGCTGGAGCCGCGGCACCTGACCCTCCAAGGGGCAGCGCAACTGATCCGGCGCGAGTTCGGTCCCGGGGCCGACGACGCTTTCTGCGCCGCCTGCCACGCCACCACCTCCGGCAACCCGCTCTTCCTGCGCGAGCTGCTGCGCGTCCTGGTGAGCGACGCCGTGCGGCCCGACGCGGCGGCGGTCACCGCCGTCCACGACGCCGGTCCCGACGCCGTGCGCCGGTATGTCACCGCACGGCTGCGCCGCCAGCCGGAGGAAGCGCAGCGGGTGGCGCGCGCCGTCGCGATCCTCGGCGACGACGTCACCCTGGCGCTGGTCGCCCGGCAGGCGGGCCTGCCGCCGGCGGTGACCTCCGCGGCGGCCGAGCGTCTCGTCCAGCACGGTGTCTTCGAACGGCACGACCCGCCCGCGTTCACCCACGCCGTCGTCCGCGACGTGGTGCTCGGCCTGGTGCCGCCCGCGAGGCGCGGTGCCGAGCACGAGCGCGCCGCGGCGGTGCTGCGCGCGGCCGATGAGCCTGTCGAGCGTGTCGCCTCGCACCTGCTGCGTACCGTCCCGGCCGGTGACGCCGGGCACGTCACGCTGCTGCTGGCCGCCGCCGAGCAAGCCCGGCAGCGCGGCGCCACCGGCATCGCCGCCGTCTACCTCGCACGGGCCCGCGCCGAGCCGCCCGAGCCCGGTCTGCGATCGGAGGTGAGCCGGCGCCTGGGCAACTGCCAAGTGCACGAACTGGCCCTGGCCGAGGCCGAGGCGAACCTGTCGGAGGCGCTGAATCTCGCCGAGGACCCGCGGCAGGGCGCCCTGTGCGCCTACAGCCTCGCCCGGTTCCGCAACGCCTGCGGCGAGCCGGGCAAGGCCGTCGTCCTGCTGACCCAAGCCGCCGCCGAGCTGCCTCCCAAGGAGGACCCGGTGCTGGCGGCCGAACTCGCGGCCGAGCTGATCGGCATCGCCCGTATCGACCTGCCGTCACGCGCGATGCTGACCGAACGGCTCACGGCCTTCCGCGACCTCCCGGGGCGGTCCGACGCGGTGCTGAACGCCCAGCTCTCCATGGAGGCGCTGTTCGCGGGCGGGCCGTCGGAGGAGGCCGTCGCTCCGGCGCGGGCGGCACTGGCGGGCGACCGGCTGACCCCCGAGCGTCCGTCCATCTGGGCCGCGCTGCACACCATGATCGTGGCCGACCGGCTCGACGAGGCCGAGCAGCGCCTGCACCAGGCGCTGCGCACGGCCGTGGACCGCGGCATCCTCTTCCCGATGGGAATGATCCACGCCTACCTGGCCCGCATCTCCCTGCTCCGCGGCGACCTGGCGCAGGCTGAGGATCACGTGGAGCAGGGTACGCGCGCGGCGCCGGCGCCGAACTTCGCGCTGCCGTCCCTGCAGTCCACGGCCGTGCACCTGCTCATCGAGCAGGACCGACCGGCCGAGGCCGAGCAGCTCCTGGAATCCAGCGTGCTGGCCGGCGGCGGCGGGCCGCGTACCGCCCTGCAGCTGTGGTTGCTCGACGCGCGTACCCGGCTGCGTGCCGAGCAGGGCGACGACGAGGCCGCGCTCGCCGACGCGCTGACCTGCGCCCGCGTCTACCAGCAGTGGGGTGCCTCCAAGATCATGGAGGTCCCGTGGCGGCTGCACGCCGCGCGCGCCTGCCTGCGGACCCGCGACCGCGCCCGAGCCGCCGAACTGGTCGAGGCTCAGCTCCGCCGCGCCCGGTCGTTCGGCGTGCCCCGGCACATCGCGGTGGCGCTGCGCGCCGCGGCGGACCTGGCCACCGACGAGGCGGACGCCCGGCGCCTGCTGTCGGAGGCGGTCAGCCTGCTCGACGGCGGCCCCGCCCGTCTGGAGCTGGCGCGGACGCAGGCCACCCTCGGCGAGCGCCTGCTCGCGGGCGGCGACCGGCAGGCCGCCGGAGAGACGATCCAGCGCGCCGCCGAACTCGCGCTGGAGTGCCACGCCCCAGCGCTGGCCGAGCGGCTCGGCGCACTCCTCACCGAAACCGCCGGCGGGCGCGCCCCCCGGCTGCGGGTCGGCGGCGCGCACGCGCTGACGCCCTCCGAGCGGCAGGTCGCCCAGCTCGCCGCGACCGCGCTCACCAACCGCCAGATCGCCGAGCGGCTGTTCGTCAGCGAGAAGACCGTCGAGGCCCACCTCAGCCGTACCTACCGCAAGCTCGGTGTGAGGACCCGCACGCAGCTCGCGCTGCAGCTGGCGCCCCTGCCGGCGGCGCCGCCGGCAGGCGCCCTGGTTTGAAACCGACATATGGCGCGGGCCCCTATAAGGGGAGCCCCGCACCCCTGACATGCCCGGAGTGGCGCGTCGGGGGGTGAACATTGGGGTCGAGTGTAGGGATTTCCCGGACGATTCATCACAGGTCGCCGACCTAGCGTTGCCGACGTGTTCAACCGGGCCTGCCGACGAGGCGGCCCGGACCGAGGCCCCTCTCACGAAGCGCGAGAGGCCGTCCACGCAAGCGACCCATCCGTCGGGAGACGACCATGTCCAGCGAGACCATCACCTTCCACAACGTCGAGCGCCCCGCGTTCGAGGCCCTGCGACGCCACCTGCTCAACGGCCTCGGCGCCGAGCGCGTCGGCGGCGACGAGCTGCGCTGCCTCGGTGTGCGCGGCACCCTGAAGTACGACGAGAAGCGCGACGCCACCACTGTCAGCCTGCGCCACGTGCCGTCGGTGTTCAACGCGGCCCAGGTCTTCACCTGGCTGCACGAGACGCTCGCCGACGCTCGCGACGGCCGCGTCGACGGCCACGTCGGCAGCACCGAGCCCGAGGGCGACCTCTACTGGGACCAGCTCACCCTGAAGATCACCAACAGCAGTGGCCTGACGCTCAACGTCAGCAACGTCCCCACCCTGAGCCACGGCGAGTACTCCACCTACCCTGTCTCGGTGCCGAGCGGGCCGCAGGAGACCGCGTTCGTCGCCAGCAGCAAGCTGGCGTCGGAGATCGGCCCGGCCGGGAGCATGACCTACAACCTGGCCGACGGCACCGTGCTGAACATCAACTTCGACATGCAGTTCCCGGTGGGCCAGAAGTCCACCTTCACCGCGTCGCTGTCGGGCGCCCGTAACGGCAGCTACGGCCTGGCCATCAGCGACAGCCACAGCGACTGGGAGGGGCAGGGCACACGGTGGGCGGTGGACCTCACGCTGAACCCCAACCCCGGCTCCACCACGGTGGAGGCCAGCTACACCCGATGAGGGGCTGACCCTCTTCACGAGAGCGCGCCGGGGGCGGCGGACGAACCCGTCCGCCGCCCCCGGCATGCCACCGCCCTCATTGATCACGAAGCGTGACGAATATGTCACCGTCTGCCGATAAGGAGCTATGAAGATGAGCACTGATACCCCCGTCGTCCAGCTGACCTGGCCGTCGACCGACTGCAACGGCATCCCCCTGCTCGACCCCGTGACCGTCACCGTCCAGGGCAACGTCGTGCTGTTCGCCCGCGAGGCCGGCAAGCCCGTGGACACCCTCTACTACAACGTCCGTCCGACCAGCGGCGAGGTGGGCGTGCCCGGCGAGTGGATCGGCTGGCAGCCGCTGCCGCTGGCCGAACCCTCGCAGGCCACGACCCCCGGCACCCCGAGCGCCGACCCGCAGCCGCTGTTGCGCCTGGCCGGATCCACGCTGATCACCGTCGGCCCCGGCGGCACCGTCCCCGACGCGGCCGACGCGCCGTTCCGCGTCGTGGCCGACGACCGTTACGTCTCCTGCTTCCGCCAGTCGGCGGCCGGCAGCCTCTACATCGACCGGTTCGTGTTCGTGCAGAACTCGTTGGACGGCGCCCCCGCGCGCGACGGCGACGCCCCCGTGTACGTCCTCCAGCGCGTCTGGGAGACGCGGTACCGGCGCAGCGGCGACCGCGACGTACCCGCCGCCCCCGGCGACGCGCTCGGCTCGACCGACATGGTGAACCGGCCCTTCCTGGAGCCCACGGTCGAACTGCCGCTCCCCGCGACCGTGACGGACGGCCGGTTCGACGTCGCGCTCGTCCCCGCCGGGGCCACCGGCTCGCGCTGGCATATCGTCGCCGTCACCGACACCCAGGTCGTCTGCCTGTCCTACCCGCGCGACTCCACCGGCCGCGTCGACGTCTCGCCGTGGTCCTCCACGTCGTTCGCCATCACACCCGCCCTCGCCATGACGCCCGGCCCGGCCCGGTCACTCACCCCCACGGCGGGGCCCGCGCTGTCCTGTTACGAGGAGCAGGAGCAGGTCACCATGCCCGACGACACCGACGGCACCCTGCGCCGGAGCATCCGGCTCGCCGTCACGGTGCCGGTGGGCACAGCCGGCCTGCCGGCGGCGCTGGCCGTCTACGACTTCCCCCTGCAGCCGGACGGCACCGTCCCCGCGCCGCCGACCGGCACGGCGTGCGTGCTCGTCGACGGCACCTTCGACGGCGGCGCCTTCACCCCCGCCCACGACCCGGCGGGCTACCCGGTGCCCGCCGAGGCCATCCGGCCGGCCGGCACCGGCACGCTGAGCGCGGTCCTGCTCGGCCGGCCCGCGCCCACCGGACCGCCCAGCCTGCTGAGCGGCGCGGACGGTCTTCTGCACTGCTACTTCGCCGGCCAACCGGACGACGAGGGCGACGCGCCGTTCCTGGTCGCGCAGTTCGACCCGACCGTCACCCGGGCCACGGTGGCGGTGCCCTGGACCACGCCGTCCAGTCGAGAGGGCAGCCTGCGCCTGGTCGCGCGGCGCGCCGGCACGACCATGAACGGTGTCGGCGTCACGGTGGGTGACTGCCCCGGCCAGCCCGACCTGTGCACGGTCACGATCGACTACGGCCAGGCGTCCGGGCTGCCCGCCGAGACCTGGAACGGCGTACCGCGCGACGTCGCCGCCCTGATCCGGATACTCAACGGCGCGTCATCGGCTGACCCCACCGACACCGACGTCCGCTCGGGGGCCGTCCCCTTCTACGACGCCGCCGGCCGGCTCGCCATGGCGCGGTTCACGGTGGGCCAGAGCGCGACCCCGCTGACTCTCGTCTCGCACCGCGACGACGTCCCGCTCGCCTCGGTCACCGTCGGTGCCGCGGACGGCGACCTGCTCGGCCTCACCATGACCTACTCCCTGCCGGGCGGGGCCACGGCTACCCAGACCTGGGCGTCCGTGCCGGCCGACGTCACCTCCCTGCTGCCCGTCCTCGGCGGGAACGCCGGCACGGCCGTCTACCCCTACCGGCCCGGGGCCGGTGACACCCCGGTGTACGCTCTGGCCACCGGCGGCGGCGTGATCCTGGCGTTCGCGGCGTCCACGGCCCCGCTCACGCTCACGGTGGCCGCGTCCGGCGACGGCGACCCGTCGCACTGCGACCTCACCGTGCTCAAGGAGGGTTCCACCCCCGTGGTACTGCGGGCGATCGGGCGCGACCAGACCAGCCTGGTCGCCGCGATGCGCGGCTCAGCCGACGTCGCCGCCCTGTTCACCTACATCTCCCCGGACGCCCTGCCCGGCGAAGTCGCCGACCAGGTCATCTCCGCCCCGGTGGACCTGCGCGCGGGCTCGACCCTGATCGACGTCGCCTGGCCCGCGCCCGACGGCTCCCTCACCGCCGGGACCTTCCAGGCCGCCCGCCTACAGGGTCGTACCCTGGCCGGACCGGTCCCCGGCGGCGCCGACGACGGCATGCTGGGGCTGTCCGCGACCGGGGTCACCGTCCCCCTGTTCGGCGAGACCGCCTCGGCCGTGAACGGCACCGGCACGCTCACCGAGCAGGGCGCCAACGGGCGATGGGTGTCCGCACACCAACCGCGGGCCCTGTCGCTCGGCGGCGGCGACGCGATGACCGTCCCCTCGCCCGGCGCGCAGCTCGCTCCCACCTACCGCACCACCGTGGAGGCGTGGGCCTGCCCGGTGGACGGCCTGCCGGCGCCGGTGGTCTGCTACAACGGCGGGCCGGTCGCTCTCGGGGTGGTCACCCCGTCGTACGTGCTCGGCACCGTCGGCATGTCCACCCTCCAGTACGCCGCGTTCAACCCGGGCCAGCAGAGCTATGCGGGCTCGTACATCAACGTGCCCGCCCAGTCGGTCTTCGCGCCCGCCTCGCCGACCGGGTTCACCTGGGAGGCGTGGATTCGTCCCGACGCCGCTCCGGCTCCCGGCGGCCAGCGCTACGGGTGCGTGTTCCAGCTGCAGGACAGCGTCTACCCCGACAGCGCCCAGGCACAGCTCTACGTGGACGCCGGCCGCGCGCTGACCTTCGCCTACCGCACCGGCCGGCCAGGCGTGCCGTCCGAGTCGAGCCTCACCGTCCCCGAGCCGCTGCCGGCCGCCGCCTGGACGCACGTCGCCGTCACCGCCACCCCCGGCGCCACGCCGGGCACGTACACGCTGCGGATCTACGTCGGCGGCGCGCTCGCCGCCACCGGGGACGCCCCGTTCTACCCGGCGGCGACAGAGGCGCCGTTCCTGTGCATCGGCGCCAGCGACATCCGCAACGTCAGCATGTTCGGTGCCCTGGCCGAGGTCCGCTTCTGGTCGGGGCCGTGCACGGAGGCCGAACTGCTGCGCACGATGGACGCCTCCCTGCACGGCACCGAGCCCGGCCTGGTCGGCTACTGGCCGCTGACCGAGGACCCGGCGGGAAACGCGTTCCCCAACCACGCCGCGGCGACGGGCGCGGCCCTGAACGGCACGCTGCGCCCGACCCAGGCGCAGCCGGTGACCTCCTCCAGCGACGGCGAGTTCGTCAACATGGTCGCCGCGGTCGGCGGGGGGAGCCCGGTGCTCGCCAGGAGCTTCATGCGGGCGAACAGCTGGCATCACCTGGCCGTCGTCCACGAGGTCGCCGGCGGCCTGCGCCTCAACCCGGGCGGCCTGTCGGGCACCCGGCTGGACTACGGCACCTGTGACACCTCGGTGCTCTCCTTCGGGGATCAGGCCACCGTCGAAGCGTGGATCCAGTTGGACGCGCCGGCCTCCCTGTCGCGGACCATCCTGTCCCAGTGGGGGGAGACCCAGGACGACCAGGCGTTCCAGCTCGCCGTCGGCCCCGACGGCAGGGCGTACTGCGCGGTCAACGTCTCCAACCCGTCCACCGGGGAGTTGTCCGCGCTGAAGGGTACGCACACCGCGAACGTCGCAGACGGGACGGCCCACCACGTCGCCGTCGCGTACGGCGTGACCACGTCGACCGACAAGGACACCAACAAGGTGAGCAGCACCTGTACGCTCACCGTCTACGTCGACGGGGTCGCCGGCACGGCGGCGACCGTCGTGCTGTCCGACACGGCCACCTCAAGCGTCGTCACGTCCGGCGAACCCCTCAGCCTGGGCATCAGCACCCTCCCGGCGTCGGGCGGCACGGTCGCGCTGGAGTCGCAGGCGCCCTTCCAGGGCCTGCTCACCGGGGTGCGCTTCTCCTCGGTGACCTTCACCGCCGCCCAGGTGGTGGCCGCCATGGAGGCCGGCCAGGGCTACGACGGCGCCGACGGCGTCGAGGCGGCGTGGTGGTTCGGCGAGCGGATCGGCACGACGGCCGCCGACGGCGTGGGCGGCAACGACTTCCTGCTCAGCGACACCGACATGTGGGCGTCGTTCTCGACGATCTCCACCACCACCTGCTACGGCGACGGCGTGCTGATCGCCCAGATGACCCCCGCGGACGCGTCCATGGTGCCGGGCTACCTCGGCGCGAGGCAGGCCACGGTCGGCGGCTGCCTGGACACGTCCGGCACGGTGGTCACCGGGTTCAAGGGCCAGGTGGCCGAGGTGCGGCTGTGGTCGCGGGCGCTGTCGCAGGACCAGATCCTCGACACGATGTACCGCCCGCTCTCCGGGTCCGAGGCCGACCTGTCCGCGTACTGGCCGCTGGACGGCAACTGCGACGACCTGACCGGCCGCAGCGCGCAGGGCAAGCTCGTCGGAAGCCCGGCCTTCGTCGCCTCGACGGCGCCGGTCGCCAACGAGGGCCCGCAGGTGCGCAACGTCTACGACGGGCCGGTCACCGGCTTCCAGGAGCCGCTCTCCGGCCGGGCCGCCGTCGTCGAGTACGCCGACAGCGACGTGCACGCCGACGGCACGCCGACCGCGGTGATGCGGCGCGCCTACGCCGTCTGCGACCCCGCGCTCGCGGTCTTCTCCGGGTTCGGGCTCGGGGAAATGATCCTCACCTACCTCGGCCAGGTGCAGACCCGGCCCACCCTCATCGGCTACATCGAGGGCGCGCCGCCGGTGCCGAGCGAGAACCTCTCGCGCCCGCTGTACCTCAGCCCGTTCGGGTACAACTCCTACCTGGACGCGACGACCGTCGCGTTGGACCAGACCGACACCCGGTCGTTCACATTCTCCAGCAGCGACTACCGCACCTCGATCAAGATGGACCTCGACTTCAAGATCGGTGTGGTCATCAACAACGAGATGTGGGCCAACCTGGGGCCGATCTCCTTCAAAAGCGCCGAGTTCAAGTCCAAGATCCTCGCGCACCACAAGTCGTCCCTCAGCCGGGCCAGGCAGGAGGACGAGAACTACGTCTCCGCGTGGACCCGCACGGTGACCGACACCATCGGCCTGCGCGGCGCCTGGGAACCGAAGCCGGCGTTCCTCAACACCGACGTCGGACGCCGCTACCAGCCGCACAACTACGGCTACGCCATCGTGGAGTCGCTCACCGCCGACCTGTACGCCATGCGGCTGCGCTCGAACGGCGCGATGGTCGGCAAGATCGTGCTGCCCAACCTGGAGACGCCGCCCGACCGCAACGTGCTGATGTTCCGCATCGACCCGAGCTACGTGAAGAACGGCACGCTCGACGGCAAGGTCGGCCTGGTCGACGACCCGGACTACCCCCAGGCCGACCTGACGCGCGGCAGCTACTTCAAACCCGGCGAGGCCTACCGGCTGGCCGCCGACATCGAGAAGGCCGATCAGAACCTGCGGACGTATTTCGACCGGTTCGACGCCCAGTCGCTCGGCCAGAACGAGGACGACTCGCTCGACGGCCCGGCCGGCAAGCAGTTCTACGACTACACGGACGACGTCGCCACCCGGGGCATCGCCAACCGCTACGTGTGGACCGCTGCCGGCGGCCTGCACACCGAGACGGAAAGCTTCTCCGCCACGCACGAGAACTCCTACGCGGGCCTGTACTCCTACAGCCACGGCACCGGCTTTCAGTGGAGCACCGAGTTCAACGTCCCGGTGGGCATGGCGAGCGATCTCGACCTGCTCCTCGGCGGCGAGATCAAGCTTCAGGTGGGCAAGAAGCGCAACGAGGGGCACGCGGTGGCCCTGCGGGTGACCAACGCCTGCGACCCCATGCTCCAGGGGTACGATCCGACGGCCAACGCGGGCGCGGGCGACTACACCGACGAGCCGTGCCCGGGCAAGGTGGACGCCTACCGGTTCATGACGTTCTACCTTCCCCAGTCGGCCGACAACGGCCAGGCGTTCCTGTCGCAGGTCGTGGATCCGCAGTGGCTGAGATTCAGCAACGATCCGAACGCCGTCGCCCTGCGGGGGCTGCGGTTCGGCGGCATCGTCCCGTGGTGGGCCACGTTCCTTTCCCAGACCCGTGGCGCGAACCCCGATCCGGAGGCCGTGGCCCTGCTCAACGCACTCCTGATCTCCACCGTCCGCTACTTCCAGTCGGGCTACGCGGGGGGCGCGCTACCCCTGCCGCCCCCGGTGCCCGCCCTGACCCGTCTGTGACCCCGCACGCATGCGCCCGGCCGGCACCGCCCGGCCGGGCGCACGCCGGGGGATCGGCGCCGGGGAGGCGGGGGTCGTACGCCCCCCTGCGCGCCCCTGTGGACGGGGGTGAATTACCTGCGGGAATCTGATTTCCCGCACGTTACTGATTGGTAGAGCGCCCTGCCGCCGATCGGAGGAACCTTCGAACCTCGACACCGCCATGAGCGCCATGACATCCCCTTCCTGGCCCGGGCTGGCTCAGTGAGCCAGGGCGCGGGCCCCCAGACTTGACGCGGATAGGCAAGGACAGGGCGCGGATGGGCAAGGGCAGGGACGTACTTCTTGGTTAGATTCTCCGCATATCGGGATGATCACGGACGGCAGGGGAGAAGAGATGCACGTGTTAAGCATTAGAAATAGCGCCAGGAGCTCCGTCCGGACAGGGCTCAGATCGGTATCAGTACTCGCAAGTGCCGGCGCGCTCGTGCTGGCTGCGGCGCTTCCTGCATATGCTCATTACGTGCGCGGCTACGAGGGAAGCGACTACGTGGGCGTCGGCGCCGACCACCGATGGGTCGAAGTCTGCGACAAGGAGCAGGATGGAAATGGCGTTTACGGCCAGTTCTATTACAAAGGCAGTGCCCTTCTGCACACAGTAGGGGATTCCAACGGGTCCGCAGCTGGATGCGGCAATCGCACCTTCCCCGGCGACGTCACGGTCGCATCGGTCTGTGAAGACGTCGCGGGAAATGACTCGTGCCGCGCCCTGCCGCCGATCTGACCCTCTCTACCAGATCCTGCGCCGGGCCATGACCGACGCCGTGGAGGTCCCGACCAGGCACCTATCTGGACCGGGCCTGATTCACCACCGGCCTTTGAAACACGCCCGCGAACAGGTCATCGCCCACCATGTCCTGCCGCCCGACGGCCTCGCCTCAGGCACCGTAACCTGACCAGGCTTGAGCCCGAGTGGGCAAGGCTGTAGGTTGCCGCGAACCATTCGCGTAAGGCGCCCGCCAGCGCGAGGGGCGGCTCCTGCGGGAGCCGCCCCTCGCGCTCGTGCCAGGGAGGGCCCGCGCCCAGCCAAGACCGTCACCCAGCCGGTTCCGCTCGGTCGCGCCATAGACCCCTCCCCAAAGACCTCATCCCTGCGCTTGGGCAGAGGTGTTGGTGGGGTGGTCCCTCGGACCTTTACCGACTCAGCGCCAACGGCTGTCCGCCGGTTCCTCGCCCCTGTGCTCGGCGAAGTAGTCTCCGAGCGCGTCGTGATAGGCGGTCTTCGGGGGCATCGGCACATCATCGCGGCGCTTGCGGTTTACCGCGACCTGGTGTGACCGCTTCAATCGATGATCGCGGTGACTTCGGCCTCGATGAGGATGCCGGGCTCGAAAAGCACGTCCACCCCGATCAGCGCGGCCGGTGGCGTGGCGATGTCGAACTCGCGGGCCGCCTGTTCGATGCCGGCATTGAAGGCGTCGTACATCTCTCTCTTCCAGCCTGCGGCGTACCACGTGACGCGGACGACGTCGTGAAACGTCGCTCCGGCAGCGTCCAGCGCTTTGGCGACGTTGCGGTAGACCTGGGTGACCTGCCCGGCGAGGTCGCCCGGTGCCACGAGCTCGCCGCTCTCGTCCCAGGCGACCTGTCCCGCGATATGGACCTGCCTGCTTCCCCTCGCCACCGCGACGTGGTGGTAGAGCGGGACTTGGATATGCCTGTCAGGGTTGATGAGCGAAACAGCCACGAGATCTCCTGATCGGTTATGTGAGATCGAGGCGCCGGAGGACGCCCATGCTCTCTTGCGGTTACTCAGAAACCATAGGAGAGTGTTCGCTGATGTGGAAGAACGCACTTTTTAGAGACTGGGGAACCTCATGGTGACCAAGCAGTTCGCAGGCACGGCTGACGAAGCGGACCTGAGGCGCGCGGACTCCCTGGCACGGGAGATCTTCTCGGATGTCGCCAACAAGTGGGCGCTGCTCATCATCGAGGCTCTCGGTGAGCGCACCCTCCGCTTCAGCGAACTGCGCGACGAGGTCGAGGGCATCAGCCACAAGATGCTCACCCAGAATCTGCGCATGCTGGAGCGCAACGGCCTGGCCGAGCGGAAGGTGTATCCCACTGTGCCGCCGCGAGTCGAGTACACCCTCACCGGGCCGGGCCAGGCCCTGCGCGCGACGGTTGATCTCATCTGCGGCTGGACCCACCAGTACTTCGGCCA
Source organism: Streptosporangium sp. NBC_01469 (assembly GCF_036227305.1). Lineage (NCBI taxonomy): Bacteria > Bacillati > Actinomycetota > Actinomycetes > Streptosporangiales > Streptosporangiaceae > Streptosporangium > Streptosporangium sp. NBC_01469. The sequence continues at coordinate 6,846,532 of NZ_CP109465.1, forward strand.
CATCGAGACCGCCCGCCAGCGCTTCAACGCCTGACAGCTCAGTTCAAGTGGACGCTCCTTGGAGACAGGGAAGAATCGGTGACCAGGTCGACTCGCCGTAGATGGAGCGGCTCCAACCGTCGCGCCCTGGCGAGGTCGGTGATCAGTTCGTCACGGGTCTGGTACTGGAGCGCGTCCCAGGCAGGTTGGCCGGGAGTGCTGCGCCACGATTCGCGCAGCGGGCTGTTGTCGACTGTGTCGAACCCGAACCGGTCGTACAGTCGCGTCACGAGTTCCACGGCCTCGGGGAAGTCACTTGAGACCGGCAGCGCCAGACGGCTGGGGGTGCCCGCTGCCGTGCCCGCGGTGGTAACGCGGGGAGCTTGGATGTGGGTGAAGGCCTGGACGACCTTGGCTCTGCGCAGGGCTTGGTGGCGGGGAGGAGCCGCGCGGGCGGTAGCTTCTGGAACATGCTGCTGAGGCGGGATTCAGAACAGGCCGCGATCGCGCGGCTTATCGCGGAGGCCAGGTCAGGCCGGAGCGGGGTCTTGGTGGTACGCGGAGAGGCGGGCATCGGCAAGTCGGCCTTGCTCGATCAGGCCGTACGCGAGGCGGCGGAGCTGCGTGTGCTGCGCGCCGTCGGGGTCGAGGCCGAGTCGGCGCTGCCGTTCGCCTCCCTGCAGATGCTGCTGCGCCCGGCGCTGAGCCGGCTGGACGGACTGCCCGGCCCGCAGGCGACCGCACTGCGAGGCGCGCTGGGGCTGTCGGACGCCGGGGGCGAGGATCGGTTCCTCGTTGGGCTGGCCGTGCTCACTCTTCTGTCGGACCTCGCCGAGGAACGTCCGATGCTTTGCCTGATCGACGATGCCCACTGGCTCGATCCGGCCTCCGCCGAGGCCCTGTTGTTCACCGCTCGCCGTCTCGACGCTGAGGGCATCGCGCTGCTGTTCGCGGCCCGGGACGGATCCGGCGTCCTCTTCGACGCCCCTGGCCTGCCCGAGCTGGTGCTGGACGGGCTGGACCAGGACGCCGCCGCCGATCTCCTCGCGGAGCACGCCCCCGGCCTGGCCACGACGGTACGGGACCGGATCATCGAGGAGTCTGCCGGGAACCCCTTGGCGCTGATCGAGCTACCGGCCGGGCTCAGCGCCGAGCAGCGTGCCGGGCGGGCGGCCGCGCCGGCCGCGCTCCCCGTCACCGGCAGGGTCCTTTCCGCTTTCGGCGACCAGATCAGCCGGTTGCCGGACAAGACCCGGCTTCTCCTGCTGGTCGCCGCCGCCGAGGGCACCGGCGACCTGGGGACCGTGCTCCACGCGGGCCGAGCCCTTGATACCTCTGTGGCGGACCTTGAGGTCGCCGAGCAGGCTGGGCTGCTGCGGGTCACGGGCGTATCGGTCACCTTCCGGCATCCACTGATCCGCTCGGCCGCCTATCAGAACGCCGCTCTCACCGCTCGTCTCGCCGTACACGACGCCCTGGCGAACGTGCTCGACGGTGACCGGAGGGTATGGACCCCCGCCTGGCAGCGCCGGTCCTTGAGGGCATGTCTAGCGCAATCAGCACCGCCTTCCTCATCGTCGGGTTCGTCACCGCGATCGCCGCCCTGCTCCCGTTCACCATCCGTGAGGGCCCGGAGATCCTGAAGCTACGGCGAGCCGCAAGGTGGATCCGTCAACGGGGGCGGCGTCCGGTGAGGCCGTCGTGTTCGTCAGTGATGCGGGCGGAGGACTCTTCGCCGCGTACACACCGAGCGCCTCATCGCCGACGTCCATGTTGGTAGAGCCGTTCAGGATTACCGAGGCGCCTTCGTTGAGCAGTGGCAGCGCCTTCTGAACGGTGAACAGCGTGCCCCGAACGTTGATGCCGAAGAGGATGCCGAAGTGCTCCTCGGTGACCTGCTCAAGTGGCACGAGAGGCATGCGCGAACAGTCCCACGTGGAGTACCCTTCTTCTATTTTTTGTATCGATCGATGCAGAAGTAGAGGGTAGCATGTTCTGCATCGATCGCTACAGAAGGGTTAAACTGCTGGGGTGGAGACAAGACAGCGCCGCCCAACCGGCCGACCGCGGGGATTCGACGCCGACGAGGCACTCGAGCGTGCCCTGCTGGTGTTCTGGGAGCAGGGCTACGAGGGGGCCAGTCTGGCCAACCTGACCGACGCGATGGGCATCTCCACCACCAGCATGTACGCTGCCTTCGGCAACAAGGAGGAGCTCTTCCGTAAAGCCTTGGAGCGCTACACCGAGGGCCCGAGCGCCTACCTGGCCCGAGCCCTGGACGAACCGACCGCCCTCGGCGTCGTCACCGCGATCTTTGCCGGCACCGTCCGAACCACCACCCGCCCGACCGGCCCCAACGGGTGCCTGGGTGTCCAGGGCGCCCTGGCCGTCGGCGACTCCAGCCGTGGAGCCCGCGACCTCCTCGTCGCGTGGCGCGACAGCGGCTACTCCTGCATCCGAGAACGGTTCGAACGAGCCGTCGACGACGGCGACCTGCCGCCGGAGACCAACCCGGCACTGCTCGCCCGCTACGTCACCGCCTTGGCCTACGGCATCGCCGTGCAAGCCGCCGGCGGCGTCGGCCGCGACGAACTCCAGGACATGGCCGACGCCGCCCTGCGCAACTGGCCACCCTGCTGAGAACCGCCCGGTGTTCGTCTTCGCGAACAACCGTGTCTTTGTCGACCTGGTTTGGCGCCAAGAGCATCAGATGCTGCCGGTGGAGAGTCCCTTGCCGCATCTCGACCAGGTGTCCGGCTGATCTCTGAAGCAACGACTCCTGCGTTCTGCGCGGCCTGGCCGGGCTGTGACGCCGCCTGACGTTCACGAGCCGTCCCGGCCGGTTTCGCATGACAGTTGATCGCAGTCACCCGTCTCCGCCCCGCAGGTCCAAACCCTTCCGAAGTGATCGATGCGGAACGTGCTACGGTGGACTTCCGTATCGATCGATGCGGAAGTCGGCGTAGGTCGACTCCCGTGGGACTTCTCGAGGGCACCGGGATCGCATTACCCGGTGCCGTACGACTGCCATGCAGAAAGGGACATCTGATGTCCGACAGTGATCTGCGCGGGTTCTACCTGCGCTACATCGGTGAGCTCAACGCCCACAGGTTCGATCAGATGGACGAGTTCATCGACGACCGGACCACATTGAACGGTGAGCCTGCCACCCGGGACGACCTCATCGCCGTGCAGAAGGCTGACGTGGACGCGGTTCCGGACCTGCACTGGGAGCTCGAGGAACTGCTCTTCGACGGTGATCGCCTGGCCGCGCGGCTGGTCAACACGGGCACGCCGGTGAAGGAGTGGCTCGGTGTGGCACCCACCGGCGCCTCGTTCGCGATCACCGAGTACGCCATCTACCAGGTGCGCAACGGGCGGTTCGTGCACATGACGGCCCTGCACGACGCCGGTGAACTACTCCGGCAGCTTACCGGCTGACCCTTCGGGGCCGGCGCCGGCGACGTGGAGAGCAGTTGCACCCAACGGTCCACTCGGGCCACACACTTCGAGAGGAAACGCATGACCGTCACACTGATCACCGGGGCCAACAAGGGCATCGGTCTCGAGACAGCCAGACAACTTCTGGAACTGGGGCACACCGTCTACATCGGTGCGCGCGACATCGAGCGAGGTGAGAAGGCCGCCGCCGCCATCGGCGCACGGTTCGTGCAGCTCGACGTGACCGACGACGCCTCGGTGAGCAACGCGCTGGCGACGATCAGTGCGGTCGAGGGGCAGCTCGACGTCCTGGTGCACAACGCGGGCATCCTCGGGAACGAACTCCTCGACGGTCCCACGGCCCTGCGGGTGTTCGACACCAACGCGGTGGGAATCGTACGCGTCACAGAAGCAGCACTCCCCTTGCTGCGCAAGTCCTCGAACCCCACCGTGGTCACCGTATCGAGCAGCGTCGGATCGTTCTGGGCGGTGAACAACCCTGACCGGCCCGAGTTCCACCTGCCGCTGGCGCTCTACTCCGCGTCCAAGGCGGCGGCAACCATGCTGACGGTGCAGTACGCCAAGTCCCAGCCCGGCATCAAGTTCAACGCACTGGAGCCCGGCACCACAGCCACCGACATGACCGCGGCCTTCGGGATCGGAAGATCGCCGGAGGAGAGCGCCAGAGCTGTCGTACACCTGGCCACTCTCGACGTGGACGGCCCGACAGGAACCTTCCAAGACGAGACCGGGGAACTGCCCTGGTAGTCGCCACGCGGGCGTAGTCCGGTGGTGGCGAGGAGTCGGTGGAGCGAGCCGGTTGCGACATCGCAGCCCTGGACAGACGCGGGGGTGACCGGGGCCACGAGCAGCCGCCCTTGGGTGTCGACATCGACGAGGCGCTCGAGCGCGCCATGCGGGTGTTTTGGGCGCGGGGATATGAAGCCGCGCCACTTCGTCGTCGCCGCGGGGCTCGGCCTGGCCGACAGCGGGCGCCTCGATCGAGTCGACGGCGCGCATCACCGCCGGGCTCCTGCGAGCGGCAGGCTTCCGTTCCTGGCATCTTTGACGAAAACCCGCACTCCGTGAGCGCGTGGGAAGGAGACGACGTGACCTGGAGCACACGCGAACTCGCGCAACTCGCCGGCACGACGGTGAACACCATCCGGCACTACCACCGGCTCGGCCTGCTCGACGAGCCGGAACGCCGATACAACGGCTACAAACAGTACGGCGTGAAGGATCTCGTATGCCTTTTGCGCATTCGGCGCCTCGCCGAGCTGGGAGTGCCGCTCTCCCGGATCGGCGAGACCGGCGCGGACGGGGACGTCACCCCCGAAGCCCTGCGCCAGGTCGACGCCGAACTCGCGGCCGACATCGAGCGTCTGCAGCGAGCCCGGTCCGGCATCGCGGCCATCCTGCGCGACAGCGCGCCGGCCGACACACCCGCGGGGTTCGAGTCCGTCGCCGGGCGCCTGTCCGGCTCCGACAGCTCGATCATCCACATCTACAGGCAGCTGTACGACGAGGATGCGATGACGGATCTGCGGCGCATGGTGGAGGCCGACACCGACCCCATCGGCGACGACATCGACTCCTTGCCGCCCGACGCGGACGAAGCGACCAGGCTGCGCCTCGCCGAGAAACTCGCGCCGACCCTCGCCCAGTACCTCGTCGACTACCCCTGGTTAAGCGATCCGGCAGCGCATCTGTCGAAGAGCGAGCACGTCACGCGGCAGACCTTCATCGACGCGGTGGTCGGGCTCTACAACACCGCTCAGATCGACGTGCTGCAGCGCGCAAGCGTTCTCGCCCACGAACAACTGCGCATCGCGCGCGAGGCGGACGACGACCACGTTTGACCCTGTTCCCAGAACACGGTTTCTACTTGGGGGCACGTCGAGACAGTCCTCGGCCTTCGTGTCCCGTCCCTTTGAGGAGCCCGCCGTGGATCCCGTCGAGACCCTTGTTCGCAATCTCCAGGATCTCGTGGCTCAGGTGTCCGACACCGTCCAGCCCCTCATCGTCATGCTGGCCGGCGCGATCCCCTTCGTCGAAAGGCAGGACCGATGGCCGAGCAACCCGAAGAACCCGTGACCGACAACAGAAGCGAGGCCAAACCGCTCGGGGCCCCGACCCTGGCGGAGGATCTTCTGCTGCTTTTGTTCCAGCCGGACGCCGGGCTGCAGGGCACCGGGGTCATCGCGGGCGAGAACACGCTCTTCTACATTCTCGCGGGAGCGGTGCTCGCCGATCTCGGGCTCGGCGAGCATGTGCGAACCGTTCCCGGCCGGGGCGGATCGACGCGGGTGGAGGCCGTCGCGGATCACCCGCCGTCGGACGACATCCTGCGATCCGCGTGGGACTACCTCGCCGAAAAACCCCGAGGTGTCCAGACGGCGCTCGCGGCGATCGGGCCGACCTTGCGTGGCCCGCTGCTCGACCGGCTCGTCGAACGCGGCGACATCCGGCGCGCGAGCCGCAAGACGCTCGGCCTGTTCAACACGAAGGTCCTCGAGGACGGCGGAACCGGTCGCCGGGCGCGCCTCCTCTCCGACGTACGGGACGTACTCGTCGACGGCGCGGAACCGCAGCGCCGGGTCGCCGTCCTCGGGGCGCTGCTTTCGGGAAGCGGGACCCTGCCCCAGTTCCATCGCGAGATCCCCTGGACCTCTCCCGTGATCACCCGCGCCAAGCAACTCGAGCAAGGCAACTGGGGAGCCGGAGCCGCCGCCGAAGCGGTCGCGCGCACCGTCACCGCGACCATCGTCAGCAACGTCATCGTCGCGGCGGCCGTCCTCCCGAGTGGTGATTGACATCTCAGCAAGGACAGGGATTCGAATGGGCACCTATGCAGTGACGGGTTCGGCCTCGGGGATGGGCGCCGCGGTGACCGAGCGGCTCCGCGCCGCCGGACATTCCGTGATCGGCGTGGATCTGCGCGACGCCGACATCATCGCCGACCTCGCGACACCGGAGGGCCGCTCGGCGGCGGCTGCCGGGATAATCGAGCGGTCCGGTGGTGTGCTCGACGGCGCGGTCGTCGCCGCCGGGATCGGGCCCCTGCCCGGTCCCGACCGCGTACGGAGGATCGCGCAGACCAATTATCTGGGCTCGGTCGAGCTGCTGACCGCCCTGCGGCCGGCGCTCGCGGTGAGCGGCGACGCCCGGGCCGTGGTGTTCGGCAGCAACTCGCCGACCGTCATGCCCGCAGTGCCCCGGCACGTGTTCCGCGCCATTCGCGCCGGCAACATCGACCGAGCGGTGCGGAGGGCGCGGATATACGGGCAGGCCGCCCCCAACTTCGTCTATGCGGCGTCGAAGCTCGCGGTGACCGACTGGGCACGACGGGCGGCGGTGACTCCGGCGTGGGCCGGCGCCGGGATCAGGCTCAACGTGATCGCCCCGGGACCGGTGAAGACCCCCCTGCTCGACGAGGAACTGGCGAACCCGCTCGCGGCCAAGGCGTTCCGCTCATTCCCCAACCCGATCGGCGAAATGGGTGACCCCGGGCACCTCGCCGACTGGGTGATCATGATGCTCTCGCCCGCGGCGACGTTCATGAGCGGCAGCGTCGTCGTCGTCGACGGCGGCGCCGAAGCGTGGTTCCGTGCCGGCGACTGGCCCCGGCCCGTCACCCTCCTGCGGCTGCCCCGCTATCTGTGGCGCTGGCGAGCCTTCTCCCGGTTTTCGTCCCCCCATCACGCCGAGCCGTCGAGCGGGCCTCTTCGCGGTCCTTCCGGTGACCTGTCCGAACCTGCGTGACGGCTGCAGGAACCAACAACCAGTTCTTCTCCCGCGTGTTGCGGGGTGCTCGAGGGGTGGCGAATCGTGAACGCGAAATCGCGGGTGACAGTCGTCTTCGGTGGACGTGGCGGCGAACACGACGTCTCCTGCGCCAGTACCCCCGGCTCTTCGGCCCACTGGGCATGGACCGCCTGTTACTGGTGATCAGGATGACAAGAGCGGAGTGACGGGAGACTGTCACGTTCCGTTCTGTGGGAGCCCGGGGGTCGATTCCCTCGGGCGACCCGACCTTAAGGAATGTCCGGCCGGGTTGTCTGGAGGTAGGTGAGGACGGCCAGGACGCGCCGGTTGCCGTCTTGGGCTTGGAGGCCGAGCTTGGCGAAGATGTTGCCGATGTGCTTGACGACCGCCCCGTTGGTGATGTGCAGGGCCGCGGCGATGTGGGCGTTGCTCTCTCCGGTCGCCATCCGGCCCATGACCTCGCGTTCGCGCTCGCTGAGCGTGTCGAGCGCGTGAGGGCGCTTGGAGGACATGAGGTGCCCGACGACCTTGGGGTCGATGACGATACCGCCGCCCGCGATGACGTCGAGGGAGTGCATGAAGTCGGTGACCCGGCCGACGCGGTCCTTGAGGAGATAGCCGGCACCGCCGCCGCGAGGCCCGTTCGCGGGCTCGGCGATCAGTTTGGCCGCGTAGGCGTCACCGAGATACTGCGACAGCACCAGGATGCCGATGTCCGGATGTTCGGCGCGGATCGTCAGTGCGGCCCTCAGACCGTCGTCGAGGTTGCGCGGCGGCATTCGCACATCGGTGATCACGATGTCGGGGCGGTGGTCGGAGACGGCCTCCAGTAGTTCGTCGGCGTCTTCGGCCGCGTGCACGAGCTGGTGGCCGAAGCGTTGCAGCAGGGCGACCAGGCCTTCTCGCATCAGGGCCGCGTCTTCGGCTATCACTACACGCATGGTGCCATTGTGCGGCATGTGATCAGTACGGGCGCGGGATGTCGGCGATGATCCCGGTCGGTCCGCCCGGTGGGCTGTCGACGATGAGCTCGCCAGACAGCAGGGCGGCCCGCTCGTACATGCCGACCATCCCGGTGCCGTGCGCCGAGTTCGCGCCGCCGAGGCCGTTGTCGGACACCGTCAGCGTGATCCTGTCGTGTGACTGTGCCAGCTCGATGTGAATGTGGTCCGGCGTCGCGTGCTTGATCGCGTTGGTGACCGCCTCGCTGGCGATGTAGTACAGCGACGACTCCACCGGCAGGGCAAAGCGCCCGACGCCCTCGGCGTCGACCGTGGTGTTGATGGGTACGCGCCGTGCCAGTTCGCGCAGGGCGGCGCCGAGCCCGTCGTCGATCAGCGTGCGCGGCCGCAGCCCGTGTACGACGTCGCGCAAGGTGTCCAGCGCCAGTTCGTTCTCCCGCCGGACCGCCTCCAGCGACTCCAGTGCCGAGTCCTGCTCCGGCCCGGGCGGGAATGTCTCGCGTACCTCCAGTTCGAGCATGCCCAGGCGCATCGCCGAGGTGGCCAGGTGCTGCTGGGTGCCGTCGTGCAGGTCGCGTTCGATCCGCTGCCGCTCGCCCTCGAACCGGTCCAGCTCGGCGATGTTGGCCCTGGCCAGCGACGCCACCTGCGTCTGCAGTTCCTCAACTCGGGGCGAGAGCAACGCCGTGGCCAGCGCCCCCTGTACGTAGGCCGCCAGCGTCACGGCGTACGGCGAGGCGACCACGATCAGCAGCCCCACCAGCGCCAGGAACGGCGCTTGTGAGGGGTTCGGTAACAGCGGCGTATCCACGCCCGCCAGCACGAACACCGCCACGATCGCCGCGAAGACCATGGCGGTGCCTGTGATCAGGGCGACGGAGGAGAACGCGCCGATCAGCATGTGCGCCAGCGCGAACGCGATCTCACGCCACAGCACCGGCTCCTGCAGGTCGGGGACCCCGGCTCCCGGCGGGCGTCCGGGGATCGGCCGGAACCCGGCCAGCCGCACCCAGCGGCGCTCGACGGTGGCGATCCAGCGCGCCCAGTAGGGGATGGTGCCGATGAGCGCGAAGGCCATCAAGGTGAAGACCCAGAGCATGGCACCGATCGCCAGATACGCCAGAGACGTCCAGGGCCAGCGCGTGAACCAGAACCGGACAGGAGAGTTTCGCAACGCGGCCAGTGCCGCAGAGTGGTACATGCCTGAAAACGCTACGCACTTCGGGATCTTCGGGCAGTGAGGGAACCCGGACTCTTCCGAGTGGGCTTTCGCCTACCTCGGCCCTCGACGTACCTGTAGTGACCGCGGGCGGGGCCGTACGGTGCGATGAAACCCATGACATCCACCTCTGCGGTCACACCAGTACGGTCACCGTGCCCGGCGACGATCTCGGCAAGGCCTCTGCCGGGACCGAATCGGTTTCGCGTTCCAGACCGACAACCTGATCTCGCCCCTGACCGCCCGCGAGAACGCGGTGCTGCCGCAACGGCTCACCAGCAGGGACACGATCTTCCATTCGGCCTCGATGTCCAGGAACCGACCGTGTTCACCTGCCGCGGCCATCATCCAGGAGCCTGCCGGACGGCTTGCTCCCAGAACCGATGAGGAACCTTCATGCGAAAACCCGCTTCGATCACTGTCCTGCTCTCATTCCTCCCCCTTCTGCTCGTCACGCCACCTGTGCAGGCGGCCTCGGCAAGCGCGGCTCCCGCCGCGATCGCGTGGACTCCGTGCGCGGAGGATTCCGTGGTCGAGTGCGGCACGCTGACCGTGCCACTCGACCACACCCGACCGGACGGTCGTACGCTGAGCATCGCCGTAAGCCGGCTGCCGGCCGCGGACCCGGACCGACGCCGGGGCGTCCTCCTGCTGAACTGGGGCGGTCCGGGCTGGAGCGGTCGACAGCTACCCAGCTATCTGGCCGGCAGCCGAGCCGCCGAACTCGCCAAGCATTTCGACCTGATCGGCTTCGACCCGCGTGGCACCGGCTCGAGCACCGGCTTTGCCTGCGACTCGCCCGAATCGATTCCGCCCGACCCGGACCTGTCCGACAAGGAGCGGGCAGCCCGCGAGGCTGCGGCGCACGGGGCGGCCATCAGCCGGTGCGGCAACCAGGACCCGACGTTCGCCCGCTCCCTCACCACCCAGAACATCGCCCGCGACATGGACCGAATCAGAACAGCGCTGGGCGAGTCCCGCATCAGCTACCTGGGCGTGTCCTGGGGCACAGCTCTGGGCGCCACCTTCCGCACCATGTTCGCCGACCGGGTGGATCGGATGTTGCTGGACAGCGTGGCGGACCCGACGCTCTCGCGCAACGGAGCGGACCTGGTCCCTGGAATGGAGCAGTCCTTCCACACATACAGCGCCTGGCTGGCCCGACGCAACGATGCCTACCACTTGGGCGACCAACCGGCACAGGTACGATCACGGCTTCTGGCCCTGCGCGACAAACTCCAAAGTGAACCCTTCGAGATCGACGGCGGCAAGATCACTGGCGGCGACTTCACCGCCCTCGCCATCCAGTCCTCCGACATCTGGCCGCTCACGGCACGGCTGATCGCCGGCATCGCCGCAGGTGACCGGTCGGCCGTCACCGACGCAATCCCCGATTTCTCCAACGCGACGCGTTGGCCGTCGGCTGAGTTCGGCGAGCGTTACAACGCCAAGATGGGCCTGGCCACCTCCTGCAACTTGGACATGACGCCGCGAGACTTCGAGCAGGTCTGGGCGATCCATGAGCGCCTCGTACGCCAGTTTCCGATGGCCGGGCCGACGAGCCCCCGATACAGCGAGTGCACCGGCTGGCCGCACCAGGCACAGCCCTTGGTGCAGAAGCGTCGGCCCGGGTCTCTCCAGTTGGTGGCGCACACCTTCGAATGGAATACTCCGGCCCGCTGGGGCGGCGAGATGCAACAGGCGATCGGCGGGACCCTCGGATACGTCGATGATGACGTGCATGGGTCATTGGTGGAGACCAGTTGCGCCAAATACGCTGTTCGCTACCTCGTGTCAGGCAAGACCTTTTTCAGGCCCTGCCAGCCCGACTGAACACGAGGACACTGTGCAGGTCGTCCTGCTTGCACGGCTGCCACCGAATTTCCCTGGATTGCACCCCACCGTCGGGCAACCGGCCGCCGTGACCGATGCGTCTGTACCGTCAGCGGACCAACGGAAGGCAACCAGGTGGCCGATAGAGCGATATTTCAGGACTTCGTGGTGACGCGGTCCGACCGGCTCCTGCGCTTCGCGTACCTCCTCACCCACAACTGGGCCACAGCCGAGGACCTCCTGCAGGAATCTCTGGCCAAGGCGTGGTTCGCCTGGCCGGGCATCGACGAGCCGGAGGCGTATGTGCGGCGCGTGCTCGTCACGACCTACACCTCATGGTGGCGCAGACGGTGGCGCCGGGAACTGCCCAGCGACGGCCTGCCGGAGAAGCCGGTGCACGACCAGATGGCGGACGAGCGGGCGACGCTCTGGCAGGCGGTGGGCCGACTTCCCGCCCGGCAGCGCGCGGTGATCGTGCTGCGCTTCTACGAGGACCTCCCGGTGGCCGAGGTGGCCCAGCTCATCGGCTGCAATCCCGGGACGGTCAAGAGCCAGACGGCCAAGGCGCTGGCCAAGCTGAGAATCGACGAGTCGGTGGTTATGGAGCTGCAAAGGTGACCGTAGAGAATCTCCGCGACGTACTGCGCGAGCACGCCGACCCGCTGCCGCCGCCGAACCCGTCGCGCGACGAACAGGTACGCGACCGCGTGCGAAGGACCCGGGCGCGCAGGCGGATCGCGGTGGGCGCGGTGGGCACGGCCGTGGTGGCTGCGGCGGTGGCGCTGGCCGCGCCGTTCCTGCCCGCCACGCCGCGACCCGACACCACCACGACGGTCTCGGGCAGGCCCATGCCCGTGCTGCCGGAGCGGTTCACCTCGGCGGACGGCACAGGCTACCGGCTCGTGGCCAGGACCGCGATCGAGAAGACGGGGGACGCCAAGGCCACCCTCAAGGTCCCCTACACCGGCAAGCCGCTGGACGTCGGCGGCATGTGCGTGGGGCCGGACGACAGCCCGCCGCGAATCGAGGTCGAGGGGTCTCGGCTGCGCATACCGGTCTCGTTCATGAACTGTGATCGGGAGCTGCGGCTGCAGCCGCTGGACGTCCCCGAAGGCGCCACGGAGGTGACGGTCACTTTCAACACGGTGACCACCGGTCAGGGCTGCACTCAGGAGAAGCCGGGTGGCCCGTGCGTCACCCAGGCGCGCGCGCATGGCTCGTGGGTGCTGGGCGTATACGAGTGGACCCCGCCCGCACGACCGGTCACGCCCGAACCACTGCGAAACATCCCCGAGAAGATAGGCAAGTGGCAACTCACCGAAACGAAAGGCGGCCTCTGGCCGCAGGACACCACGGCCACCTTCAAGGTCGGCGGTAAGGCGGGCAGGGTCGCCCTCGACCAGCTCTGCTCGGGCGAGCTGGCCACGCGGCTGCGGTTCAGCTTCAGGGCGAACGGTCAGAGCGGGGGCTCCATCAGTAGTTGCGGTGTCTGGACCTCAGGCAAGTTCCCGATGGCGATGAACGAGCTCTACCTGACCGAACCCACCACCATCACCGTGGAGCTCTCCATGGTCGGTCAGTCCACCAACCGCCCGATCCGGTGGTCGGCCGGCCTCTTCGAGCGATCGTAGGAACATGTCCACCGCCCTGCGGGCATAGTGCAGGTCCCGGCGCAGTGCGTGCAGGCTCTTCCTCTTGTTCAACTGTCGGGAGATCTTCCTGCGGAAGGCCGGGTCTGACCGGAGTGGGAGGACGTCCTCACCGACATCGACCGGCGTGGGCTCACACCGCTGTTCCACACCAACATGACGCCGTATGGGGAGATGCAGCTGTGCACCGACCGGCGCCTGGACCTCACCGATCTGCCGACGGCAGCCGCCCGCGCCCGGGCCATGTTGCCGCCGCTGACGGTCGACAACGAGGCCGCGCTCGCCTGGCGGCCCGACGGTGCCCCGCTCTCGGGCCCGTCGGGCGCCGCGGAGCGCCTCGCCGCGGTGGCCGGGGTGCTCCGCGGCGAGGGGCGGGGCGTCCCCAGAGTGGCCTCGGGGAGGAGGGTCCGCGGGTACGGTCCTCGATATGACGCTTCTTCCGGATCTTCAGGGATGGATCGATCGGGCCGCTGGGCGGCATGGGGTGCCAGGGGCTGCGGTGGCCGTCGGGATGGGGGATCAGCTGGCTGAGGCGGCCACCGGGGTGATCAATCTGGACACCGGGGTGGAGGCTACCGCCGACAGCCTGTTCCAGATCGGGTCGGTTACCAAAGTCTGGACGACCGCCCTGGTGATGCAGCTTGTCGGGGAAGGGCTGGTCGATCTCGATGAGCCGGTCCGAGAGTATCTTCCTGAGTTCGGGGTGCTGGACGCCGCCGCCTCGGAGAGCATCACCGTGCGGCAACTGCTGTCGCACACCGGTGGGTTCGACGGGGATCTGTTCGAGGACACCGGACGCGGGGACGACGCGGTGGCCAAGCTTGTTGCGTTCATGCGTAGCAACGCCCGGCAGGTCAGCGGGCCGGGGGAGCTGTTCTCGTACTGCAATGCCGGCTATTGCGCGCTCGGTGCCCTCGTCGCCAGGCTGCGCGAACGTACGTGGGAGGCCGCCATGCGGGAGCTGCTGATCGAGCCTCTCGGGGCGCGGCACATGGCGCTCTACGCCGAGGAAGCAATCATGTTCCGGGCCGCGGTCGGACACGTCGGCGAGCCGCTGCGGGTGTCGCCCCGGAGGCAGCTGCCGCAGTCGAACGCGCCGGCTGGGTCCACGCCGAGCGCCGCGCCGCGCGACCTCGTGCGGTTCGGGCGGATGCTGCTGGCCGACGGCGTGGCGGCCGACGGGACGCGGGTGCTGCCCGCGGGAACCTTCGCCGAGATGTGCCGGCCGCAGGTCACGCTGCCGCGGCTGGGGGAGCGATACACGACCGCCTGGGGCCTCGGGCTGATGCTCTTCGACTGGGACGGCAAGCTTGTGGTCGGCCACGACGGCAGCGCCCCGGGCCAGACCACGACCTGGCGCATCGTGCCCGACCGCGGCCTGGTGCTCGCCGTCCACGCGAACGGCGGCCACGCCTCGGCCTTCATCGACGAGGTGCTGGCGGAGATCCTCTCGTCCGCGGCCGGGATTCGCCTGCCGTCGCGGGTGCTGCCGCCGGACACCCCGGCGCCGTTCCGGCCGGAGACCTACGCCGGGAGTTACTCCGCACCGCCGGTCACCTACGAGGTGAAGGCCGACGCCGACGGGCTGGAGATCACCGACATCCCGCACGGCCTCGCGGCGCAGTTCGGGGAGGGTGGCACGACCGCCCGCTACGTCCACGTCGGCGACAACCGCTTCGTCGGCGTCGAGCCGGACAAGGGGCTGCACCCACTGATCGCCTTCCTCCAGGACGGGCGCTTCCTCTACAACATGCGCGCCGTGCCACGTGTCACGGACTAGGGTCGAGGCGGCGCCGACCGGGCCCGCTACCCGCGTGACCACCGCGGCCGCGCCGACCACCAAGCCGCCCGCGCTCACCTGCGCATGCAGCGCGACGCGGCCGCCACCCGAGCCACCACCCGCCCGGCGGCCGCCGCGTGAGAGCGACCGCGCCGACCGCGCAGGTGCAGGGCCATCGACAGCATGGCCTCGTCGACGGCGGCGTCGCCGATGCTCTTGCCGCGCTGCCCCGCGGTGGCAGCGCGGCCTCAGCTTCGAGGGCGGTTACAGAGCGGTCATCTCAAGGCTGACCACGTACGAGTACGCCGTCTGCTGGGTTCCGGTGAGGGTCCTCGTGATGGTCCTGGTGGCGCCCGTGGCGAGCCCGGCGCACGTGCTGCCGAGGGCGGTCACCGTGCCGAGCCGGTCGCCCTGTCCCCAGACCGGGCCGTCGGTCTCGCGCAGGACGAAGGCCACGTCCTGGGTGTTCAGGATGATCGAGGTCGGGTCTTCGAAGTCGCCGGGATTCCCGTCGTCACCGGCGTTCATGCCGAAGTAGTTGGCGTTGATTCTGGGGAACAGGTTCCCATCGACCAGGAACCGGAGCTCGTCCCGGCCGTCCTGGTCGGCCACGTTGCCGGCGTCGATGTCCTCCAGTTCCACGCGGCACGAGCCTGCCATGGCGGCCGCCGGGGTCGCGGCCAACGCCATCGGCGCCACCAGACCTCCGGCCAGGGCGAGTGCGGCGATCACCTTACGAGAATGCATGCTGCTCCTCCTGGAGACGCTGACGTTTCGCGACCGTCGCGAAACGCGGCATCAGAGTCGCGGACGCAGCGTGAGCACATCGTTAGATCACAGGTCAATGGCATAGGGCACACGATCTCCGTGCCTTCTGACACAGCCGGGCGGCAGGCACGCGCCTACTGTCTTCGCATGGGAGACTCCTTCAGCCTGCTGCTGCTCGGCACGCCCGAGCTGGCTGTCGGGGGAAGGCTGGTGCGGATCCGTTCCGCTAAGACCCGGGCACTCCTCTGCTACCTCGCCACCACGCCGGGGGCGCGCTCGCGGGCCGAGCTCGCGGGGCTGCTGTGGGGCGAGCGTCCCGACGCCAACGCCAGGGGCAGCCTGCGGCTGGCGCTGTCGGAGCTGCGCAAGGACGTGGGCGGCTGGCTCGACATCACCCGCGACCACGTCGGCTTCCGCGCCGACGACGGTTGCTTCGTGGACTACCGGCAGCTCACCCGGGACCCGACGGTGGCGGGGGCGCTCCGGTTGTGGCGCGGAGAGTTCCTCGACGGTCTCTCCTTCGGGGACGCGCCCGCGTTCGCCGGGTGGCTGGAGTGCGAGCGGCGGCGGGCCCGGCTGGTGCTGCGCGAGCTGCTCGTACGCGCCGGGCCCGCCGCCTCCGAACACGTCGTACGGCTGGCCAGGATCGTGACGGAGCTGGACCCCTACGACGAGGAGGCCCACCGGGTGCTGATCGCCTCCCTGGCCAGGGCCGGGAACCGGGCCGCGGCCCTGGCCTGCTACGAGGAGCTGCGCCTGCGACTGGCGCGCGAGCTGGGCGTCGGTCCCGCACCCGAGACCCGCGCGCTCCGCCAGGACCTCACGCCCCGGCCCGCGACCGCCCGCCGGGCTGCCCTGCCGGTCCCCGGGTCGGAGCTGGTCGGCCGCGAGCCCGACATTCGCCGCCTACGTGCCCTGCTGTCCCGGGAACGCCTGATCACCCTGTCGGGCCCGGGCGGCATCGGCAAGACCCGCCTGGCCATCGCCGCGGCGGAGGCCGGGGACCGGGATGCCGCGTCCCTCTCCTCCACGGGGACCGGGAAGCACGACACCGCCTCCCCCTCCTCCGTGAAGCCCGGTGAGCACGACGCCGCGTCCCTCTCCTCGGCGGATGTCGCGTTCGTGTCTTTTGTCGGGGTGCGGGCGGAGGCGGCTGTGACGACGCTCGCGCGCCGACTCGGCGTGGACCTCTCGCCGCCGCGGCCGGCCGCCGAGCTGCTGCTCGCCGCCCTCGCCGGTCGCTCGACGCTGCTGGTGCTCGACAATCTCGAACATCTGCCGTCCTTCGACGGGGTGATCGCGGAGATCCTGCGGGTGGCGCCGGGCCTGCGAGTGCTGGCGACCAGCCGGCGGCGGCTGAACGTGCCTGGGCAGGTGATCGTCTCGGTGGAGGGGCTTGCCGAGTCGGCCGCCGAGGCGTTGTTCGTCGCGCGGGCGCTCAAGGCCCGGCCGGGGTTCGACCCCGAGCGCGAGGCCCCGCTGGTGGCCGCGATCTGCGCCGCGACCGGCGGGCTGCCGTTGGCGATCGAACTGGCGGCCGGCCTGCTGCGTGCCGTACCGTGCGCCGACCTGGCCGAACGCCTCGGAGTGGACACGGGGCTGCTCTCCACGGCCGGGCCCGCCGCACGGTCCAGGCACGCGAGCATGCGTACGGTCTTCGATACGTCCTGGCGGCTGCTCGACCCGGCGAGGCGGGCGGCGCTGGCGGCGTTGTCGGTGTTCGGTGGCGGCTGCACCCTGCGCGCGGCCCTGGAAGTCGCCGGAACCAGTCCTGAGGTGCTGGTCCACCTGGTCGACCACAGCGTGCTGCGGCTCACCCCGTCCGGCCGGTACACCCTCCACCCTCTCATCCAGCAGCTCGCCGCCGCCCATTTGGAGGACCCGGGGGTACGCGAACGGCACGCCCGCCATTACGCCGGTCTCCTCGACCGGCACGCCACCGCGCTCCAGGACGGCTCGGACGCCGAGGTCGTCCGCGTGCTCGGCGCCGAGATGGACAACATCCGCCTGGCCTGGCGGGTGTCCGGGCAGCCGCGCTTCCTGGACCACTACTGGACGTTGTGCCTGCGATTGCGCCTGTACGAGGAGTCGGTGGCGATCGTCCGTGAGCACCTCGACCGCCCTCCGGAAGACCTGCGCCTACGAGCCCGCCTGCTTCGGATGGCCGCGGTGAGCTCCCACCAGCTCGCCAGGGAACGCGCCGCCACCCGCCTGGCCCGCGCCGCCCTCGACACGCTCGGCGAGCCACTCCCCACCACCCGCACCGGCCTCGCGACCGCTCTCCTGACCGCCGCCACCCGCCAGGCCGCCCACCGTCTCCTCCCCGTACCCCGTACGGACGAGGCCGAGGCCGCGCAGGCGCTGACCTTGCTCGCCCGGCTCGCCTACCACCAGCAGGACCTCCCCGTGATGCTGGTGACCTCGCTGCGCCAGCTCAACGCCGCCGACCGCGGCACCGACCCCGCCCTGCGCGCCGAGTCCTACGCGAACTTCGCCGCCATCGCCCGCCTCGCCGGTCGCCACCGGATCGCCACCCGTTACGGCAGCCTCGCCGACCAGGCACTTTCCGGCATCGACCACCCGGACGAGGCCGTGCACCGGGCCCGGCTGGCCCGCGGGATCGACCTGCTCCACGCGGGCCGTTTCGAGGACGCCAGGCGGTCGTTCACGGAGGGACGATTGCGGACGATCGACCCGCGGGTGGCCGAGAACTGCGCCGGCATGCTCGCCGAGACCGCACTGTGGCAGGGCGAGTTCGCCGCGGCGGCCACCGGGTACGCGGAGACGGAGGAGCTGGCGGTCGCGCGGGTGGGCGGGGACGACATCGGCCGCCACTGGTGCCTGACCGGCCAGGCGGAAGCGCTGTTGCGCCTGGACGGGGTGCCGGTGGAGCGGATCCGGGAGCTGCTGGCGGCCGCCCGCGCCTCGCACGAGCGGCGGCGTACGCACGCGAAGGAGATCGGCCTGCGCGACAGCCCGGCGAGCCGCACGATCCAGGAGCTGCGCCTGCTCACCATCGCGGCCCGCCTGGACCCGGCGCGGGCGCCCGCGGCGCTGGCCGAGGCGCTGACGCTGGCCAAGCGGCTGCCAACGGTGCAGCCCGGCATGCTGGAGTGCTGGACCGGCCTCGCCGAACTGCTCAGGGACGCGGGGCAGCACCGGACCGTGGCCCCCCTCCTGCTCGGGCACCTCTCCCGGTACGCCGCCCGCAACCCCGGCGCCGCCGCCCGGATCGGCTGGGCCCTCGCGCTGATCATGGTCGCCCTGGGCGGGCGAAGGCAGGCCAGGCGGGCAGCCGAGCAGGCGATGGCGACCGCCGAACGCCTGACCGCACCGTACGACCACCGCAGAGCCGAGTCCCTGGCCCGCGCCCTTGGATGATCATCAAGGACGGATGGTGCGCATGCGGCCAATTCAGAACATCGGCCACCAGCCGGAGACGCCCGACAGAAGCGGGTGCGCCATCGGGTCTGGCACCTGGAACACCGCAGGTAGCGGCTGCTACCGCTAATTTCTGCACCGATCCTCCCAACCCCCGCTACTGCGGAACGCCGTGTCGTCAGGCTGCGCACCGGGCCCGGCGCCGTGCTGAGGCCGCCCTGCAGCAGGCCGCGTGGCAGCGCCGCCAGCTGAGGCGCACCGTCCAGCGCTTGGCCGTGGATGGCCGTGCCCGGCATGGGGCCGGATTGGCTCCGTAGCGGTCTCACCGTGTTGACCTGGGCAGACGCTGTTCCGGGAACCGGACAGTACTTAGGTTATCCGCCAGACGATCACGAAATGAGGGCATCAGGACAGGTCGGAATGTTGATGCGATCGCAGGAGCGTTATCTTGTCGCGTCACGCAGTACTCCTGGATGTTGCTACGGGAATGTTACGATCTCGCGATGCGATCATCTGCGTTAGTCGTCAGATGGAAGGCGGCCCTATCGGGCCGGAACTGGCCATGGACCGTCGGTCAGATCGTCGGAGTGGGGCTCGTGGGATCGCTGCTGAGCCTCTGTTTTGGAGTTGCCCCGGTTCAGTAGACACGTCAGGGCTTTCGGCTACGCGGCAGCATAGCCGTCTTCTTGAATGCTCTTAAGGGCGTGTCGGCGTTCGTACTCGGTGGGGCTGAGCTGGCCGTTCGCGGAGTGGCGGCGGCGTGGGTTGTAGAAGCCCTCGATGTAGGCGAACACGGCCCGTTCGGCTTCTGACCTGGTACGGAAGGTCCGCCGGTCGATCAGCTCACACTCCAGCGAGGCGAAGAAACTCTCCGTGATCGCATTGTCGAAGCACGTCCCGGTCCTACCCGTCGAGGGGCGAACTCCTGCCTGCTCGCATCGCTGGCCGAAGGCGATCGAGGTGTACTGGCTGCCCTTGTCGCTGTGATGGATCACCCCGGCGCTGGGGCGGCGCTGATGGATCGCCATCGCCAGCGCGTCGGTCACCAGCTCAGTCCGCATATGGTCGGCCATCGCCCAGCCGACGATCCGCCTGGAGAACACGTCCAAGACCACAGCGAGATAAACGAAACCCTGCCAGGTCGGCACATACGTGATGTCGGCCGTCCAGATCCGGTTCGGCTCGTCCGCTTCGAACTTCCGCTTCACCAGGTCCGACGCGGCTGCAGCCCGCCGATCCGCGATCGTCGTGCGGCAGCCCTTACGCCGGGAGACACCGGCCAGCCCGGCCGCACGCATCAGCCGGGCCACTCGCTTGCGGCCCACCTTCTCCCCGTCGATCTCACGCAGGTCGGCGTGGATGCGCGGCGCCCCATACACCTCATCAGAGGCCGTATGGTGCCGGTGGATCTTCTCAGTCAGCTCGGCATCACGACAGGCGCGAGTGGACGGGCCGCGCTTGGCCCAGGCGTAGTAGCCCTGGCGCGACACACCCAGCACCCGGGCCAGCAGGGAGACATCGTGGTGGTCTTTCTCCGCATCGATCAGCCGGTACTTCATCTCGGCCGATCCGTCTCCCGCGCGAAGAAAACCGCGGCCTTACGCAAGATCTCCTTCTCCTCGCGGAGGATCTTGTTCTCACGGCGCAGCCGGACCAGCTCGTCCTTCTCAGCGCTGGTCAGGCCGTCTTGGCGGCGGCCATCATCGAGGTCGACCTGGCGCACCCAGGTACGGATCGACTGCGCGGAGGGCTCGAACTCCTTGGCGAGTTCCTCCGGCGACCGTCCCGCGCGCACCAGCTCCACCATCTGCCGGCGAAACTCCGGCGGATAGTTGTTCGGCACAGTGAACTCCTTCTTTCGGGAACCAGGGTTCCCCAGAGGTCAGGTGTCCACCAAACCGGGCCAACTCCAGTTTGTATGTCCTCGCGGTCTTTGTTCTCGGGCTGGGCCCGATCATCTTGGTCTTCGCCGCGCTCTTCGCGATGGCTGCTTTGTATGTCGTGGCGCTCATGACACCAGGCGGTTCGCCGCTGACGGCGACCCCGGGCGGCAGAGTGCTATGGGCGGGCGCGGTCTTGATTGCCGGGGTGATCGGCTGGATCGCCGGGGCGTCAGCCCTCGGCAAGTTGGGACCATCCACAACGGACCCGCTGTGGTGGTCGTTGCTCAGCGCAGTCCCGTTCGCCCTGGCGGCAGCCCTCTGCGTGGGAGGGTGGACCTCGCTCGTCTCGATCATCTTGACCACGGCGCTGATCCTGACGGGCTGTTCCTAGTAACAGCCCGCTGCTCCAGGGCCGGGGTGCTGCTCAACGGTCGGCGCCGAGGGCTTCGGATTCATCCGCTCAACCAGCTCGCCGTCGACCACCTGGTCCGCGCCCCCCGCTGACCAACCGCGCCACCTGACCCGCACCCGACAACCCCTGGAGGACCGGTGCCCCTCGTCGCCGGGGTCGACTCGTCGACCCAGTCGTGCAAAGTCGTCATCCGCGACGCCGAGACTGGGAAGCTGGTGCGCGAAGGTCGCGCACCACACCCCGTCGGCACCGCCGTGCCGCCGGCCGCGTGGGAGGCCGCACTGTCCGACGCGGTCGCACAGGCCGGCGGACTGGACGATGTAGCGGCTGCCTCGATCGCCGGGCAGCAACAGGGCATGGTGTGCCTGGACGAAGGCGGCGCGGTGATCCGGGACGCCGTGCTGTGGAACGACACCCGCTCGGCCGGCGCCGCCGCCGACCTGATCTCGGATCTCGGCGGCGGCGAGGCGGGACAGCGAGCATGGGCGGAAGCGGTCGGCCTGGTACCGGTGGCCAGTTTCACCGTCACCAAGCTGCGCTGGCTGGCCTCGGCGGAGCCGGACAACGCCGCCCGTACAGCCGCGGTGTGTCTGCCGCACGACTGGCTGACCTGGCGACTGTCCGGCGCACCGGGGCTCGATGCGCTGCGCACCGACCGCAGTGAGGCCAGCGGGACCGGATACTGGTCGGCCGCGACCGGTGAGTACCGCCTGGACCTGCTCCGGTTGGCGTTCGGTCGCGACGATGTGCTGCTGCCGCAGGTGCTCGCGCCGACCCATCGGGCCGGGCACCTGCGCACCGGCGCGCCGCTGGGCCCCGGCGCCGGCGACTGCGCCGCAGCGGCGCTGGGTGTCGGCGCCGAGTCGGGCGACGTGATCGTGTCGATCGGCACCTCCGGCATAGTGTCCACCGTTTCCGACGAGGTGCCGGCCGCAGACCCGAGCGGGATCGTGGCCGGGTACGCCGATATGACCGGCCGGTTCCTGCCGCTGGTGTGCACGCTCAATGCCGCCCGGGTGCTGGACGCGGCCGCGACCATGCTGCGAGTGGACCACGCGGAGCTGTCGGCGCTGGCGCTGTCCGCACCGCCGGGCGCCGACGGACTGGCCCTGGTGCCCTACCTGGAGGGCGAGCGCACACCGAACCGCCCGCACGCCACCGGAGCCGTGCACGGCCTGACCCTGCGGACCTCGACCCCCGCACACCTGGCCCGCGCGGCGGTGGAGGGCATGCTGTGCGCACTCGCCGACGGGCTGGACGCAATGATCGCGCAGGGCACGACGGTCAACCGGGTCATCCTGGTCGGCGGCGGCGCCCGCTCGGAGGCGGTGCGCCGGATCGCTCCTACAGTCTTCGGCCGCCCCGTGCTCGTCCCACCACTGGGGGAGTACGTCGCCGACGGCGCCGCCCGTCAGGCGGCCTGGGTGTTGTCGGGTGGGCAGCGGCCGCCGTCGTGGACGGTCGGGCAGGTTGAGATGCACGAGGCGGACGCCGTGCCGGCGATCCGAGAACGGTACGCCGTGGCCCGCGCGAACGTCCTCGACCGCGCTGGCTGACGGCGGCAGAGCCGGTCAGCGAACCGGCGCCACGAGCCGCGCGCCACGCCGAGGCATTCACCGAAAGACCCGAGTTCGTCACCTCACCGAAGGTCGTGGTGCTCAGCAGCCGGGACCTGTTCACCTGGTGGGCCGCAAGCGATTGGCCGGCGATCCGGGACGCCGTACCTGGCACGACTCGGGGTGTCGTGTTGGTCCACGACCTGGCTCGTGAGAAGGTGCGGCGGGTCACCCGGCGGGAATGGCTGACCGGCATCACCGATGCCGAACGCGAGCAGCCGCGCCGCCGGTGGGGCGTTCGTCTTGGAGGTAGTCGGCCAGCGCGGTGCGAGCGTCGGCGGAGAGGAACACGTTGCGCTGGGTGCCGCCCTTGCCGCGCCCCCGGTGATCGGGAGCGGGACAACCTTTCGTGAAGGCAATCTGCGGCGATCCGGCCGGGGTGCGGGCGCGGCGGGCTGGGGGATCGTGCCATCAGGCTACCGGTTGCCTTCACAGAAGGTTCGTTTCCTGAAGGGAATCAGGTCGCACGTCGGCACCTCCAACGATCTTCGAAGGCTCATGGCTGCTCGTCGGCGTGCCCTACTCTCTGGTCATGAGAAGTCTGCGGGTGGCGTGGCGGACGCTCTGTCGGCCACGCGTCGCCGACTCTCTGCTGGCGCTGCTCATCTGGACGTTCCAGGCGGTGCTCGCCTTCTCCATCGGTGTGGGGGTGCCTCCGCCCGTGGTGGTGCTGCTCGACACCGTTGCCTCGGTCGCGCTGTTCTGGCGTCGTGATCGGCCGTTCACCGTCCTGACGCTCATCGTGGCCTGTCATCTGGTGACCGTCGTGATCGGCCAGAACGTCTGGCTCGGCGGGGCGGCGATGTGCGCGCTGTATTCCGCCGGCCGGTACGGCGTGCCGCGGTGTGCCTGGATCGCGGCCGTGGCGGTGAACCTATCCGGCGCCGTCACCGTCCAGGTGCTCTACCTCGTCCGGGGCGAGAAACCGTCGGTGACGGGGGCGCTCGGGGCGCTGTTCGTGGTCGGGTTCGGCCAATTGCTGCGGTTTCGCCGGGAGCTGGCCGAGCGGGCGAGGGCCGAACTCGCCGAGGCGGCGGTGCGGGCCGAGCGCCGCCGCCTCGCGCGGGAGTTGCACGATGTGGTGGCCCACCACATCAGCACGATGAACGTGCTGGTCGGCGCGGCCCGCACCACCATGACCCGCCACCCGGGACAGGCCCAGGCCACCTTGCTCACCGCGGAGCGGGCCGGGCGTGAGGCCATGGCGGAGATGCGGCAGTTGCTGCACGTGCTGCGCGCCGACGACGCCTCCGACGCGAAATTCGCCGGATTCGCCGGGTACGGCGCGGCCGCGCTGCCCGCGCTGGTCGCCAGGGCCGCAGACGCCGGCTTGGCGGTCGGGCTGGAGGTGGCCGGTGATCGCGTCGAGCTGAGCACGGCGGTGGATCACACGCTCTACCGGATCGTCCAAGAGGCGCTGACCAACATCCGCAAGCACGCCGGCGGCGCGCGGGCGAGCGTCCGGCTCACCTACGTGCCCGGGGCGGTGGAAGTGGAGGTGCTCGATGACGGCCTCGCCGCAGGCGCCGGAGAGATGCCGTACTCCTATGGCGTGACTGCACGCTCGCAGGCTGCTCCTGACAGTGGTACCTGACCCGCTTCATGCAACGTATGGCTGACGGTCTCGCCGCATACGCGAACGCCACCGACGGGTGATCCGCACCTCCTCATGGCGGCGGCGGGATCCGGGGCACAACGCGTCCCCCGCCGCGGCCGACAGCCGTTCCTTGACCATTTGCGACAGTGAAGGGACGCACGATGTCCACGACGAGAGCACGCTCCATCCGCAGCCGGAAGTGGTGGGCGCTGTGGGGGCTGATGGCAGTGTCCGCGGTCGGCTTCGCCGTCGGGTCGGTGCCGCCGTACCTGACCGGAGACGCGGCCGACGCCCCATTGCCGCTCAACCCGGATGTGGCGCTGCACTACCTGTCCCTGATGGTGCACGCCGTCCCAGGTGGCCTCGCCCTGGCCCTCGGGCCGTTGCAGTTCGTCAACCGCCTCCGCGTCCGCCGGCCCACGCTGCACCGCGTCGTCGGCCGGATATACATGATCTCCGTCGTGATCGCGTCCATCGCGGCCGCGGTCAATGCCGCGGTCACGATCAGCGGCTTCGCGGTCCAGGTCGCGTTCTTCATCCTCGTGATGGCGTGGCTGTACACCCTGGCCATGGCTTACCGGAGCATCCGCTGCGGCGAGGTGCAACTGCACCGGATCTGGATGATCCGCAACTACGCTCTGACGTTCGCCGCGGTCACCCTGCGCGTCTACCTGCTCCTCGGCCTGCAACTGTCCCCCTCGATGGGGTTCGAGGCGATCTACACCGCCGCCGTATGGGCGTCTATCCTGGGCAACGTCCTCGTGACCGAGTACTTCATCGTCCAGCGCATGCTGGCCCCCTTGGCCCGTCGTCAGCAGCGCCGGGACGCCCCACTGATCTCCACACCGGTATGACGGCCTCGCCGGGCGGTTCGTGCGGTCCCCGCCGGTGGCGGGGACGGCATCGCACCGGCGACGGCGAGCAGATCCAGGTTGTCCACCCGGCGCCCGGTCCGCTCCTCCAGGGCGCGCAAGAACGGCGGATTCAGCGGTGCGGACACATCGTCGGCGGGCAGCAGAGCGCGCATCCATTCACGATCGACATCGGCGAACACCACGCTGTGCGCGGTGAACGCGATGACCCCACAATCGCGCGGGCTGGGCTGGTCCACGAACTCCACCACGCCATCGGCATCGGGAAAGACCCCGCGGGCGACACCCTCAAACAACCTTCTCAGCTCGTGCACGCCTCACTTCCCTTCGCCATGATCCTTCAGTCAAGCCGTCGGCGAAGTCCTCATCGCCTTCCGCGGCGACGCGCTCGGCGTGCGCCGGCAGTTGGTGGGCGGCGGCGAGCAGGCGTTTGCCGTGCTCAGTCAGCCAGCGGTCGCCGCGTTGCTGGGCGCGCAGCGCTTTCTCGTTGGAGGTCAGCCCGGCCTGGCGGGCGCGGCCGCGCAGCAGTCGGTTGTGCATGGTGGACTTGCCCAGCCCGCCGGCGGGGACGCCGAGTTCGGTCAGTGACAAGCCCGCTGTGATGCCTTGTTGCAGAAGGCGCCCGCCGTGGCGGGCGCCCTTGAGAAGCGTGAAGAAAAGTTTCATCTTGCCCAGGGCCCGATGACTCGGGCCGGGGTTGGTCAGGGGCAGGTGACCAAGACGATGGAGACGGCGTTGCAGCTGGCTGAGGCGTTGTCGTTGGCCGGGTTGAGGTCGGCCGGAGCGCTGGTGGTGCGGGTTGCGCTGACGGTGACGTTACCGAGCGACAGCAGTGACAGCGGCACTCGGAACGTCTTGTCCACCGAGGTCCCGTGGGCGATGGCGCCATAAGTACAGGTGATCGTGGATCCTGCGGCGGTGCAGCCGGTCGGCAGGTTCGTGGCGGACGCGCCGGGGGGCAGAGTGGCCTTCACGGTGGCGGAGATGACCGCGTTGGGACCGTTGTTGTGGGCGGTCAGGGTGTAGCGCAGGTAGGGGACCAGGATGCCGAGGTGAGGCTGGGCGTCCAGGTCGACGTCGATGTCGGCGGCGGGCGGGGTGGTGACGGTGGTGTTCTCGGCGTCGCTGTTGTCGGCCGGGGTGGGGTCGGTTTCGGTACCGGTGACGGTGGAGGTGGCGGTCAGGGTGCCGGTCGCGGTCGAAGTGACGTTGATCGTGACGGTGGCGTCGGCGGCACCTGCCAGGTTGCCCAGGGTGCAGGTGATGGTCGGCGCGGCGATCGCGCACGAGCCCTGCGACGGTGTGGCGGAGGTGATGGTGCGGGCCGCGCCGGACAGGGTGGTGGCCAGGCTGACGCCGGTGGCGTTGGCCGGCCCGTTGTTGGCGACGGTCACCGTGTAGGCGAACGGGGTACCGGAGGCGACGGGGTCGGCGGAGTCGACGGCCGTGACGTGGAGGTCGGCTCCCGGCGGGGCGCCGGCGGGGGCCCAGTCGGTGGCGAACTGGAAGCCGGCCACACCCGACAGCAGGGTCTTGCCGGTGCCGTCGGCGTTCATCGTGTAGATGTTCTGGTTGGAGTTGTAGGCGATCTTGGTGCCGTCGGGTGACCACTGCGGGGTGTCGGCGCTGACGGCGTCGTTGGAGATGTTGGTCAGCCCGCTGCCGTCGGCGTTGATCGTGTGGATCTGCTCGCCGCCTCCCATGATCGGTCCCAGCCCGAAGGCGATCTTGGCGCCGTCCGGGGACCAGTCGGGCCCGAACGCGTCGCTACCGGAGGGCACGTTCGTCAGCTGGGTCACGCCGGTGCCGTCGAGGTTGACGGTGTACAGGTTTCTGTTCGAACCGTAGGCGATCTTGGTGCCGTCGGGGGACCAGGCGGGGAACGAGCCACTGACGCCCAGGGCGGTCGCGCCGGTCCCGTCGGCGTCGATCACCTTCAGCCCGCCGAGGGTGCTGTACACGATCCTGGTGCCGTCCGGGGACCAGTCGATCCTGCTGTCGATGATGCCCTCGGTGCTGATCTGAACCTCTCCGGTGCCGTCGACGTTCATCGTCCACAGGTGCTGGGTGTCGGTGAACCGGGTGAAGGCGATCTTGGTGTTGGTGGCGTTCACGACCGCGTTGCCGTCATCGTCGGCGTTGTCGATGACCTTGGTCAGGCCGGTCCCGTCAGGGTTGATCGAGTAGATCTCCTTGTCCGGTTCGGTGGCCTGATCGGTGATGTAGATCTTGCCGTTGACACCGGGGAACGCGGCATGAGCCGCCGGCGGGGTGATGACCTGCAGACCCAGCACGGGCAGCACGAGCGCGGCCAGGAGCACGCACACACGGCGGACGCGCGATGACAGGGGGGGACGGGAACTCACGAAAGAGGTCTCCAGTTCGCTCTCTCCACACCGCCACGGCCGGGACCCCGGCCGGGCCCCTGTCCATCCGCAAGCGACGCGGCCCTACCGGACCACGCTCGCCACGACACCACGAGCACCGGCCGAGGGCGGGCACTTCCCGGGGACCGCCGCCCCGGCCGAGTCCTGGATCAGCGTCCACTCACCACACGAATACTGCCAGTAGTACATATGACACCTAAACGTCACACAACAAGATCTAACAGGGGAATTGCAATATCAGCTGGCACAACCGGCACGCCCAGCCCAAGGTCAGCTTCGCGGCCAGCTCCCCGATCCGCTCATGGACCAGTTATCCCACCAAGGTTGCGTGACGCGCCAGTAGATGGTCGAGCGGCTGACACCGAGGAGCCGGGCGGTGGAGGAGACGGTATTCTCCGGCCGGGTGAGCAGGTCGCAGGCTGAATGCATGAGCTGTCAATGCTCGGGAAATACGGTCAGCCTTGTGGTGTGGCGAGTTCGACTACATTGGAGCTTCGCACCTTTCGTCTCGTCCTTCACATCTGTCCTTGTCGCCTGCCGAGGAGCACCTCTAGATGAACTGGCTCTACGTCGTGGGGATCGTCCTTTTCCTCCTCGGGTTGATGATCTCCATCGCGCTGCACGAGCTCGGCCACCTGGTGCCGGCCAAGCTCTTCGGCGTCAAGGTGACCCAGTACATGGTGGGTTTCGGCTCCACGGTCTGGTCCCGGCGCAAAGGCGAGACCGAATACGGCATCAAGTGGATCCCGTTCGGCGGGTACATCCGCATGATTGGAATGCTGCCGCCGCGCCCCGGAGAGGATCCCACCAAGGTCAGGAGCACGGCGACAGGACCTTTCCAGGGGCTGATCGAGTCCGCCCGCGAGGCCGCGCTGGAAGAGGTACGTCCAGGCGACGAGAACCGCAGCTTCTACCGCAAGAAGTGGTGGCAGAAGGTCATCATCATGTCCGGCGGGCCGTTGATGAACTTCGTGCTGGCGTTCGTCTTCTTCGCCATCCTGCTGGTCGGCATTGGTCTGCCCGCCGATGCCCCGATCGTCTCGTCCGCCACCGAAACATGCGTAATCCCCAGTTCCGAGCAGCGCGCCGCCTGCGAGCCCGGCGACCAGCTCACCCCGGCCGCGCAGGCGGGCCTCAAGCCGGGCGACCGCATGGTCTCCTTGAACGGTCAGAAGATCGGCTCCTGGGACGACGCCATCCGCCTGGTCCGCTCCCATGGCCCCGGCCCGGTCAAGCTTGACATCGTGCGTGACGGCAAGCCGATGACGTTCGACGTCACGCTCATCGCCCAAGACCGGCCCAATCTCGACGACCCCGAGAAGATCGACAAGAATGTCGGTTTCCTCGGCGTGCGGCCCACCGAGGTGATGGAGCAGCAGAGCTTTGGCCAGGTGATCGGCTACATGGGCGGGCTGACGGCCAGGGTGGCGGGCTCGATCTTCAACTTGCCGGAGAAGATGGTCGGCGTCTGGCGCGCGGCCTTCTCCGGCGAGGAGCGCGACCCCGAGGGCCCGGTGGGCATGGTCGGCGCGGGCCGCTTGGGCGGCGAGATCCTGACCTCCGACTTGTCCAAAGAGGAGAAGATCGCCACCTTCGTCAGCCTGCTGGCAGGCTTCAACCTGGCGATCGGCATGTTCAACCTGATCCCGCTGCTGCCACTGGACGGCGGACACATCGCGGGCGGCCTATGGGAGGGGCTCAAGTGGGCCTACGCCAAGGTCATGCGGCGGCCGAAGCCCAAGTACGTCGACATGGCCAAGGTGCTGCCGCTGACGTACGCGGCTGCACTGGTGATGATGATCATGGCAGGCCTGCTCGTCTACGCCGACCTGGTCAACCCGCTCACACTGACGAACTGACGGACTGGTTCGTGATGTTCTCCGACCGCCTGCCACGACATGCTGCGCGCAGGGCACGATGAGCCTCGCGGCCGCTCGGGTAAAGATCACGTTTTCGAAGCTGAAGTCGGTCAACAGCAGAGGCGGAGTTGGTCGATTACGCCCCCATGGCCAGATCCAGTCCGACCGCTCTGTCACCTGCGGAAACGGCACGCCAATCCAATAGAGTCCGACCCCGGATTCCGCCTCCCCCTTTCGCCCCCTTCCCTGAGGGGCGAAGACGCCCACCGGCCACCACCTGGCCGGCCCTCGGGAAGGGGACATGATGGCCTTGTTCAAGCAGGCTGACTGGAACGGCACGGAGATCCCCACACCGCGGCGGACATCACCCGCTACGAAACGCGGGGTGCGCGCGTCCGCGGGGAGGTCGGCGAGATCCGCGCAGCCGTGCACGCGATGCGCGAGGAGGGCGGCTGTTCCTGGAGGAGGTCGCTGCCTTCCTCGATCGCGAGGTCCTGCTGCTCGACCGCGCCAACGAGGCGGACGGCGCGGTCGAGCCGGACTGGCAGGTCGATACCCGGAAGCGGAGTGACTACGTCCCGACCAGGGCGCGCAGCGCCCTACTCATCGTCCGCGCCTTCACCCGCACCCACCCCGCGGATGCCGGACGTGGCTGACCAGGTCTACCTGCGGCACTCCACCGACAAGCACACCGACGCTCGCCAGCGGCACGCCCTCGCCACCCTGCTGGCCGCAGGCGCCCCCGTCTACGAAGACCCCGCCATCTCCAGCCGCCAGCTCTCCCTCGACCGCGCGGGCTTCACCACGCTGCACGAGGCGGCCGTGGGCGACACGATCCGCATTGCCGACGCTGCCCGGCTGTTCCGCTCCGTCGCCGACATCCTCGCCCTCCGCCCCGTGCTCATCCGTCGTAGCCTGCACCTGCGCGTTGAATCCGGGCTGCTGTCCGGCATCGACCTGGCCAGCGATCCCGGCAAGCCGCTCAACTCCGCTCTGCTAACGGGACTTTTCGTTCGGATGCTCGTCATGCCCCGAGTCCTGGCTTAAGGACCGCAGCCGACCACCGCCGTCTGCACCTCCACCGCCCAGGTCGGCGCGCCCCCGAGCGTGGCCGCCCTGCGCCGGCGGCTCGGCCGCTCCGGGCGACGTGGTGGCCCCGCCGTCCTGCGGCTCTACATCAGCGAACCCGAACCGACCAGGACCGCGTTCCAGGTGCGGGCCGGGTCCTTCATGGCATCGCACCTCCTCGTGAACCGCGGTCAGAATGTGGCGATCGGGTTGACCGGGCTGCCGGACGTACCGGCGAAGCGGACCGGCGCGACTGCGAGGTGGAAGTCCCACTGGCCGAGCTCGGCAGCCGTCGTCGCGCACGCCTCCAGGTCGCAGTTGTCGAGCATCCACAGACCCATAGCGACGAGGCTCACGGCGTGAACCGGCATCAACACGTCTTCGTACCCCGATGGCTGAACGTCCTGGGGGGTGTCGGCGCCGATCAGCGCGACCTCCCGTTCATGCAGCCACGGCAGGCAGGACGCGTGCCACCCGGCCTGCGTGAAACCGCTGGCCGCACCGGTTTCGTGCCGGACGCGGCCATAGCCGGTCCGCAGGAGTACCGCATCGCCGGATCGCACCCGCACACCCTGGCGACGCTCGGCCTCCTCGAGATCGTCGGGAAACACACCCTGCCCCGGTTCCAACCACGGCACGTCCCGCACGCTCGCAATGTCCAGCAGGACACCACGCGTGATGATCCCGTTCGCCGCCGCCGTGACGGACGCCCACGCCGATCCCGTTGCGGCGTCGACCAGTGAGTGCGACCGCCCGTTGTACATCGTGCCGTCCCAGAAGATGTGGCACGGCGAGTCGACGTGGGTGAGGGTGTTGCCGTGGAACGTGACGCCGAGTCGCTCGGACGAAAAGCCCCAGCGCCGGTCGTTGTGGAATCCGGGCACCGGCATGTTCTCGGCGCCCGGCATGTCGGCGGCGCACGGGCACGTCGTCGTCGACCGCTCCATGTCTTCCGGTACGGCAACCTCCCATGCGCACGACACGCTCCTGCCGTGGCGCACGGCCCGCGCCGCCGCCAGCCGGACGTCGTCGGTGATGTGGTTCAGAGTGCCGAGCTCGTCGTCGTCGCCCCACCGTCCCCAGTTCGACAGCGTGTTGAAGTACCCGAGCACGTCGTCCTGTGTGGGCATCGGTCGCCCTGCCGTCATCCCAGCATCGACTCCTCCGGTCACGTGGTTCGAGGCACCGCAGGCAGGGTATCCCGCCCTCTCCTTTGATATGACCTCGCCGGGGCCGGAGAGACGGTGCGGCAACCTCGATCCAACCTCCGGCGAGGCCCATGCCAATCCCCATCCGCCTCGGTGATCTCACCACCCGTTAGGCGCAGAACTGCAGAACTTCTGGTGGAGTTGACCCGGCCAGCAGCGTGGCCGCCAGCGCCGTGATCGCCACTGGCCGGAAGACCCGCGGCATCCAGGCCCTGGTGTTGGCGGCGTGGAGGGATGCATTCATGGTCGTTCCTCGTTTCGCGATAGTACGTGTTTGGAGAGGGCGGTGGAGCCCCTCGGCGGCGACCGTGTGGGGCGAGCCTGCGACAACGGAGGCGTGGCTCAGTAGGGTCGGGAGTGTTCCGGTGTTGGCGCCGTTCTCGGCAGGGTGGGGGAGCGACGGAGGGCGGCGGGGAAACGATCGCCGCCGTCGGCAGGGTGCTGCGGCGTGGGCTGGACGAGGTCGCATTTCGCCAGGACGGCTCGTATGCCGCGGGGGCGATCGCCGCCGGTGAGCGGCCACAGCGGTGGCGGGCGGCTGTACGCGCGCTTGCGGTCAGGCGTCCCAGGTGATCGGAAGGCTCTTGACCCCGTAGATGTCCGCGGTCTCCGGGCGCAGGGCGACCTCTTCGGCCGGTACGGCCAGGCGCAGCGTGGGGAAGCGGTTGAGTAGCGCGGGGAGCGCGACGCGCAGCTCGACGCGGGCCAGCT
This sequence comes from Streptosporangium sp. NBC_01469, assembly GCF_036227305.1. Taxonomy (NCBI): domain Bacteria; kingdom Bacillati; phylum Actinomycetota; class Actinomycetes; order Streptosporangiales; family Streptosporangiaceae; genus Streptosporangium; species Streptosporangium sp. NBC_01469. Next base: position 6,878,925 of record NZ_CP109465.1, read on the forward strand.
GCTGGCCCAGGCACTGGTGGATGCCGTGGCTGAAGGCCAGGTGCCCGCCCTCCTGCCTGCGCACGTCGAGCACGTGGGGGTCGGTGAAGCGCTCGGGGTCGCGGTTGGCGGTGTGGAGAGACAGGATGACCGTCGTGCCGGCCTTGATGGTCTGGCCGCCCAGCTCGACGTCCTCCAGCGCGACCCTCGCGAACTGCTTGGCGACGCTCAGATACCGCAGCAGCTCCTCCACGGCCCCGTCGGTGAGCGCGGGCTCGGCGCGCAGCGCGGCCAGCTGCCCGGGGTTCTGCAACAGCGCGAAGGTGCCCAGCGCGAGCATGTTCGCGGTGGTGTCGAACCCGGCCGACAGCAGGATCAGGGCCATCCCCCGCAGTTCCTCATCGGTCAGGTCGCTGTCGAGCAGGTCGCTGAGCAGGTCGTCGGCGGGGTTGGCGCGCTTGGCGGCCACCAACTCGGCGAGGTACTGCTGGGTCGCGGTATAGGCCGCGATCAGTTCCTCGTCGCTGACCTCGCCGCCGAGGAACTTGTCGATGTTGTCCTGGAAGGAGCCCCGGTCCTCGTACGGCACGCCGAGCAGCTCACAGATGATGATGGCGGAGATGGGTTTGGCGAACGCGGTCACCAGGTCCGCCGGCGGCCCGGCCTTCTCCATGGCGTCCAGGTGGTCGGCGGTGACCTGCTCGACGCGCTCGGTGAGCAGCCGCATCCGCCGGACGGTGAACTTGCCCACCAGCGGTTTGCGGTAGCGGCCGTGCTGGGGCTCGTCCATGAGCAGGAACTCCCCGGGCGGCGCCGGAGGGACCTCGATGTCACCGTAGTCGACCAGCGGGTGGTGGCCCATGAGTTCCTTGCGCGAGCTGAAGCGCGGGTCGGCCAGGATCGACCGGATCAGGTCGTAGCCGGTGACCAGCCAGCCCTGGTGTCCGTCAGGGAAGGGGAAGCGGCTGATCGGGCTGTGCTCGCGGGCGTCGATCAGCTCTTTGGGCGGGTCGAAGGGACAGCCGGACTGACGCGCGGTCGGCATCGTCTCGACGGTGTGAAGGGATTCGTTCATGACTTTCCTCATTTCGCTGGGGTAGGTGCTCTCCTGAGGCTGCGGTGAATGGCGGCGCGGCCGCCGCGCCGCGATCTACCTGTCCGGCGCGCTGATCTGGGCCAGGACAGGCTCGTCCAGCAAAGGTCAGGAAATCTTGCGGCGGTAGGTGTTCATGGCGAATACGTAGGCGACGACGAGGATGCCGACGCACCAGGCGAGGGCGATCCAGATGTCGGTGCCGACCGGCTGCTGGGTGAACAGGTCGCGGATGGCGTTGACGATGGAGGTCACCGGCTGGTGCTCGGCGAAGAAACGCACCGGGCCGGGCATGGTGTCGGTGGGCACGAACGCCGAGCTGAGGAACGGCAGGAAGACGAGCGGGTAGGAGAACGCGCTCGCGCCTTCCATGGTCTTGGCCGACAGGCCGGGGATGACCGCGATCCACGTCAGTGCCAGGGTGAACAGGATCAGGATGCCGGCGACCGCGAGCCACGCCGGCGCTCCCGCCGACGAGCGGAAGCCCATCAGCAGGGCGACGAGCACGACCACCACGAGCGAGATCGAATTGGCGACCAGCGAGGTCAGCACGTGCGCCCACAGCACCGACGAGCGCGCGATCGGCATGGACTGGAATCGCTCGAAGATGCCGCCCTTCATGTCCATGAACAGCCGGAACGCGGTGTAGGCGATGCCCGAGGCCACCGTGATGAGCAGGATGCCGGGCAGCATGTAGTTCACATACGAGTCCGACCCTGTTTTGATCGCGCCGCCGAAGACGTAGACGAACATCAGCATCATGGCGATCGGCATGATCGCGGTCGTGATGATGGTGTCCGGGCTGCGCGCGATGTGGCGCAGGGATCGTCCTAACAGGGTGGCGGTGTCGCCGAGGAAGTGCTTGGTCATCGTGGTTCCTTATGCCTTCGTGCCGACGAGGGTGAGGAAGACGTCCTCGAGGGTCGGCTGTTTTTCGACGTACTCGACCTTGGCGGGCGGGAGCAGTTGCTTGAGCTCGGCCAGGGTGCCGTTCACGATGATCCGGCCCTGGTGCAGGATCGCGATCCGGTCGGCGAGCTGTTCGGCCTCGTCCAGATACTGCGTGGTGAGCAGCACCGTCGTCCCCTGGTCGGCGAGGTCCTTGACGGTCTGCCACACCTCGATGCGCGCCTGGGGGTCGAGCCCGGTGGTCGGTTCGTCGAGGAAGATGACCGGCGGATCGCCGATGAGGCTCATCGCGATGTCGAGGCGGCGGCGCATGCCGCCGGAATACGTGGACGCCTTTCGCGCGCCGGCGTCGGTCAGCGAGAAACGCCTCAGCAGGTCATCGGCGATCTTGCCGGGATCCTTGAGGTGCCGCAGCCGGGCGACCAGCATGAGGTTCTCCCGCCCGCTGAGGATCTCGTCGACGGCGGCGAACTGCCCGGTGAGACTGATCGACTCCCGCACGTTCGCCGGTTGCGTGGCGACGTCGAAGCCGTTGACACCGGCCGTCCCCGCGTCGGCCTTGAGCAGCGTGGACAGGATTCTCACGACCGTGGTCTTGCCCGCCCCGTTGGAGCCGAGCAGGGCGAAGATGCTGCCCCGCGCCACGTCGAAGTCCACGCCGCGCAGCACCTGCAGTTCCTTGTACGACTTCTCCAGGCCCTGCACGTGGATCGCCGGGGTTTGCTGTGTCGTCATCAAAGTGTCCTGTCTTCTTTCCCGGTGTTCTCGCCGGCGGCGTGCGCGATGGCGCTGGTGAAGCGTTCTCGCTCCCGGCGGATGTAGCTCCCCATGGAGTAGCTCTGCATGAACGCCTCGACGAATTCCACGGGGTCTTCTCCGAAGATCTCGCGGATCGGAGTTCCGTCCGCCGCGCTCTGCTCGAACAGATCGGCGAGGTCCTCGAACATCGACGCCGCGTCGGCGCCGTCCCCCGGCCCGAAGTGCATCAGGTACCGCTCCAGCGCTTCGACCGCCGTGCGATAGTTCTCGGGAAGCGCTTTGACGCGCGCCTTGTACTGCCGCCAGCGCCTCTTGTCCTCCAGCGGCCCGGTGACCACCTCCAGGTACTGCCGGGCGCGGCTCTTCGGCTGGTTCGACCCTGTGTCCATGGCTATTTACCTCCTTCGCGGAGCTGTTGGAGCCGTTCAGTGAGGAAGCTCCAGGTCCTCCAGAACTCGTCGAGGTACTCGTGTCCCTGAGCGTTCAGGGAGTACACCTTGCGCGGCGGCCCCTTCTCGGACGGGACCTTTTCCACGTCGACCAGACCGCGCCGCTCGAACCTGACGAGCAGTGCGTAGATGGTGCCCTCGGCGATGTCGGAGAAGCCCTGATCCCGCAGCCACGCCGTGATCTCGTAGCCGTATGCGGGCCGGCCGGACAGGATCGCGAGGACGATGCCCTCCAGCGTTCCCTTGAGCATCTCCGTCACCAGCTTGCCCATGGAACACCCCCTTCAGCTACCTAGTCTTGATGACTACTGCTATAAAGTAGCACTGACTACCGGTATGTAGCAACACTGAATAGCTGAAGTGGGCGGCCAAGCCGTCGTAGGTGTTGGAGACGATGAGCTCGCGCTGCAACTCGGCCAGGACCGCCAGCATGCCGAACATCGCGCGGCCCTCCATCGTCTCGGTGTCGATGCCCTGCTCGATGACGTGCAGGCCGACTCCGCGGGTCCGCAGATCGGCGCCGAGGTTGATGAGGTGCTGGACCGAGCGTGACAGCCGGTCCAGCCGGGTGATCTTGAGCATGTCGCCGTCGCCCAGCGCTGCCATGAGGCGGTCGAGCTCGGGCCGGGAGGCCCGGGCGCCGCTGGCCCGGTCGAGGAAGATGTTCTCCCGTGCCACCCCGGCGCGCAGGAGCGCGTCGATCTGGTGGGGCCCCACTCGGGTCGCCGTCACCAAGGGCAAAGTAACCCTGTGTGACTGTTGTGACGCTGCGTGGTTTGCAGAAATATTCATTGGCCCTCAGGGCTGGCCGGGGTGGCGGCTCACCGTAGCTATAGGAGATCCAGGCCGTACCGAAGGCCAGTAGACACCGAACACGCTCACCGTAGCGAGCATCGACGTCCACCGCTCTCAGGTGCGCCGGATCCTAGTTGAGGAACATGTGCGTCGGCGGCACACCCGTTCGCAGACTGCCTCCACCGTCCCGGACTTTGCCTTAACTGAGAGAAGGTTCAAAAAAGGTGGAAGAGAAAGCGGGCGCGGCACCAAGTACCGGATGACCGATGCGGTGCGATTAGAGGAGAAAATGCTGGTGGCGATCACAAGACCGCCGAAGGTTGGAGAGATAGGCGACGATGAGGCGATTGGCGCATCGCTCGCTGAGCCGGAGAGGTTCGCCGAGATCTTCCAGCGGCACTGGGACGAGATCTACCGCTACATCGCCCATCGACTGGGTCCCGACATCGCCGAAGACGTCGGCGCGGACACCTTCGCCGTCGCTTTTCGCAGTCGGCGACGTTACGACCCGACACGGGAGGACGCCCGGCCGTGGCTATACGGCATCGCGACCAACCTCATCCGGCAGCACTGGCGGATGGAACGCCGTCGCCACCGGCTGCTCGCCCGGGCGGACTTCGAATGGTCCAGCGAGTCATTCGACCAGACCAGCGACGAACGACTAACAGCCCAGCGGCTCGCTCCCCGAATCGCGTCGGCACTGGCCAGGCTGTCGCCCGCCGAACGTGATCTGCTGCTTCTGATCGCCTGGGCCGATTTGACGTACGAAGAGGTCGCGCAGGCGCTGGATGTGCCGCTGGGCACTGTCGGGTCGCGGCTACATCGCGTTCGCAAAAAGCTCCGCCGGACGTTCGGCGATATTAACCCCCTGCAACTCCCGGAGGTGGATGCATGAATGACCAGGAGATCGCCCTCATCCGCCGGTTTCGTCCGGCCGGCCCGCCAGACGATCCCGCGGTAAAGGCTCGGGCGTGGGCCCGCCTGCAACGCGAGTTCGACTCGGGCCTAGTGCGGCGCCGTTCGTTGCAGGTCCGTATCGGCCGGCGTGTGGCGATCGCCGGCGTGATGGTGGTCGCCGCCTCAGTGATCTTCGTCGGGGCCGAGATTGGCGGCGTACTGCCCTACACCACGCCGCGATCCGGCCCGCACGCCGTGGTCTCCGACGGTCCGCCGCGATCCATGGCGAATGCCACCTTGAAAACCCTGGAGCTGGCGGCCGCCACCGTGGAGCACGAAACCGCGCCTTCGCGGCCCGGCCCCCGTCAGTGGGTCTACACCCAGAAGATGACCGACTTCGCCTACAAATCCGACGATGCGGGCGGACTGTCGACGATGCTGAGAGGGAAGGTGAAGGTAGAGGAGTGGTGGAGGTTTGACGGCAAGGAGATGGCAAAGTCCGTCCAGGACGGGCAGCTCTTGTTGACCCGCATTCTGCGCCCAGGAGAGCGGCCTCGCCCCGGCCGCGTTGACCCGCGATACAACGGGGGCTTTGTCGGTGGTCCGGCGTTCGTGAACAACACTCCGAACAAGCTCTACGACTACGTGGCCGGATTGCCCACCGACCCGGACGCCCTGCTCGCGCGAATCAGGAAGGACTATCGCGACAACGGCCGCGACGTGACTACCTTCGGAGTGATCGCCAAGCTCTTTCGAGACAATCAACTCATCCCACCCAAGACCAACGCCGCGCTGTACCGGGCTTTGGCGAAGATCCCCGGCGTGCGGGTGATCGAGAACGCCATGGACTACGCCGGACGGCAGGGCATCGGGGTGGCCTTCGACCGCGGGAGCAGGAAGGGCAATGGCCAACTGATCGTATTGAACCCTAAGACGTACCGCTACATGGGCGACACCCACCGGGCAATTCTCGGCTTCGCTGTGGTCGATAAGCCGGGACAGCGTCAGTGACGAAGCCCAACAGTGCAAGATCCATCTCACCAGGTGATGTGGCAAGTCGCGGCCACCCTGACTGACCCGATCACAGGGCTACGCTGGCGGGCCGATGCGCAGGCATGCCTCCCCCTTTCCAGCAGAGGTGTTGGGGAACGTAGGAGATTGCCCACGACGGATTGTGATCCTGCGCGGCTATAAAGGGGCCCCGCTCGGGTCGGTGTCACCAGGGGCAAAGTAGAGCGTTCGCGCAGGTCGTGGATGTCTCAGAACCGTCTCTCAGAACGTTCCAGTTGTGAGAGGAGTTCTGCGAGCGGCGACCTGCGCGAACGCCCCGCTGAATAAGGTCGGCGCCGACCTCGCACAATCAACCGTTTGTGAGAGCCTTCGGCACTGCTCAGGGGTCCGCGCTGACGGAGGACGCCTGTTCCCTCGCGCGCGGCGCTGCGTCAACAAGCTCAAGAGCTTTCGGGCCGTGGCCACCAGATAGGGGTATCGCCGAGGTGGGCCCAAAAGGGCCCATGGGGTGATCTTGTAGTCCTGACCGCCCTGCCCGTCACCCGTTCGGCTCAACATCGTTGGTCGTGATGTTGTGCTGTCGTCTCCCCGGGGGTGGGCTGTGACCTCGATCGAGCGGACCGCGTATCCGCTCAGGCAGACCTGGTGCACATCGGCATGACGTAGGACCTGGAGGTTGACACCACCCGCACCGCATCTCAGGAGTGCGCCCGCACGATCGCCGCCCACGCAGAGGTCGGCCACCGCTTCCTCATCCAGGCAGCAACCGACAACCTGCGCAGCATGAACAGACTCTGCGCGGAAGCTAAAGCGTCTCCGCCGCCGTGCCGACGCCCAGAGCCACCAGAACGCCAGCGGCGGTTCGCTCCAGTGCCGTGTTCACGCGGGGGCGACGCAGCCAGGTCAGCATCCGAGCCGCGAACGCCGCCACCAATGTCAGCCACAAAGCGGCGATCACGGCGTCGATGACACCCAGGACCAAGGTCGCGGACAGCACCGAGTAACCGTCGGGCAGGAACTGCGGGACCACAGCCACGAAGAAGATGCCGACCTTGGGGTTCAGCAAGCAGCTCAGCAGCCCCTGACGGAAGGCCTGTCCGGTGGTCGGGATGGGGCCGGCCAGCCCCCCGGAAACCTCGGGTCGGCTCCCCGCGCCTCGACGGTGAGCCCACAGGCTCTGGACACCGAGGAAGATCAGATACGCGGCACCCGCCAGACGGATCGCGGCAAACGCCGCATCCCACTGCTGCAGAACCGCTGCCAGGCCGACGGCCGCACCCAGCGCCCAGGCGAGTGAGCCTGCTCCAGCACCGAGCGCGGTCGCGATGCCCGTGAAACGACCGCCGCGCACGCAGTTGCGCAGCACCAGGACGGTGTCCGGCCCTGGAGCCATCGTCACCAGCAGGGCGAAGAGTGAAAAGCCGACAACGGCAGTCATCACGACAGGCTCCTGTCCCGGCAATGTCCAGCGGAACGGAGCCCGGGCCCCGCCCTGACAGTTTAGACGTCGCTTTGTTTGGTGAGACCGCGGTGGCAGATGAGGGTTGCGGCTATGCCGACGAAGGCCACTGGGCGAACCGCCGGTACACCCCTCTGCCAGCTCGGACCGAACACCGGCGGCAACTGCCGCCAGGTGCAGCCCGAGGTAGCCACGAAAATAATCGCGGCCAAGGCCTCGCGGTCACCCGCCCGCCGCCGCCCTCCACCTTGGGGGCGGTTCACTTCCGTGGGAGGAACCACACGGCGAAACAACTCTCACAACTCATCCGGCACCAACCGCTCAACCAGATCTGCCATGACCCGTTCACCGAACGACTCCGCCATAAGAAACGACGTCTTAAAGAGCGTTTTGCCTGGGAGGTTATGCCCCCTCTTCCTATCGCATAAGGCGAGTCCTTCGGGAGTGATCGACCTCTCCCAGGTAGGTAAAGGCCCTTCACCTGTGGAGCTTCTCCAGGACTCCGGAAACCTCCGGCGGTCCCGTAGCCGCACAGATGGGTCGCTGCTGCCCGCTCCCAGCCGACCTGGCACAGTCTCCTGTGATCCGACGTTCCTCACAGAAGGGCCACTCATGACGCACCTCGAGTTCAGCACTCCCTCGACGCTGCCGGCGACCAACGGCTACAGCCATGTCGCCGGCATCGCGCCGGGCAGCCGGCTCGTCTGGACCTCGGGTCAGGTCCCGATCACCGCAGAGGGCGTGCCGGCCGCCGCAGGCGACTGGGAGGCCCAGACACGCCTGGTCATGCGGAACGTCGAGGCCGCGCTCAAGGCCGGGGGCGCGACCTGGAACGACGTGTTCAAGCTCACGATCTTTGTTGTCGACACCTCGGCGCTGTCCGTCGTCCGGGCCGTGCGGGACGAGTTCATCAACCTGGAGCGGCCGCCCACAAGCTCGCTCGTACAGGTCGCGGGCCTCTTCCGCCCTGACATCCTGATCGAGATCGAGGCGGTCGCCGCGGTTCCCGCAACCTGACGGCCGGCGCAGTCGCCACAGTAGGCGGCAACAAGATCGACGGGACAGCGCCTAACACGGGTACCGCACACAACTGTCACACTTCCTCCGATAGCGGTCATGTTGGGTGTTCGACATGACCGCTGGTACGAGGCGCCTTCATCCCTTCCCGGGGTGGGGGCGCCGACTGTTGCCGCGGCCGTGGTCCGGTGCGCGGTAGAACCCGGAGGGGCGCAGTTCCGACCAACTTCCTCACCTTGGCCCCGTCCGCAGGGCTGGGGTCACGTTCGGAAAAACACCCCCAGACAGAACCTCGCCATGGCCAAGGGGCCGGCATCCGCCATGAGGCGGGTCGATCGTCGCTGCAGAGGGTTGTCGCCCCGTCTAGTGACTGTTAGTAAAGCCGCAGGTCATTCGTTGACAATCGATTGCCATCGCCGCTAGCGTCACATCCTGAAACGCAACACGATGCTGAGGAGAAGCCGTGAGCGACATTCCCGAGATCGTTTCCGTCGGTCAGTCGGAGATCATTCACCACGAGGGCTACGACCCGGACATCGTCAGCCCCTTCGTCCCGGCCATCCGCGTCGTGTCGTCGGCGCGTCTGGTCTTTATCTCAGGGGTCACCGGGGCGCCGGTCTACCACGACCATCCGCATCGGCCCGAGGTCTTCGACGCCATCCCCGCAGACGGCGCCGCACAGGCCCGCACCGCCTTCGAGCACTTGGACCAGGCCCTGCGCGCCGCGGGAGCCGAACGCCGTGACGTGGTGAACCTGATGCGGTTCTTCACCAACGTCGCCGAGGACCAGGACGCGGTGAACCGGATCCAGGCGGAGTGGTTCGGCGGCCACATCCCCACCAGCACCACCGTGGAGGTGACGCGGCTGGCGACGGATCCTCGGCTGCGCCTGGAGATCCACGTTGTCGCCGCCGCGCCGCCCGCCTGATCCGACCGTCACGTTCCGTGACCGTGTGCATCGAGAAGTGGACATGAACGCATCCCAGGCCTCCGAGGGCACGGTCATGCCGGCCCCGCCGGTCGCTGCCGGGACCGCCGCCGGCCGGGCCCTGGCCGGGTCGGCCCGCCTCACGGTCCCGTCGGCCGTGGTGATGACCGCGTTGCTCTTCGCCGGTAGCGCGCTGTTCGTCCCCGGAGTGCTGGCGACAGACTCGCTCCTGTCGATGGCGCCCTTCGCGGCGCTGCTGGCCGTCACGGCCATCGGCCAGATGCTCGTGGTCCAGCAGGGCGGGCTGGATCTTTCGGTCGCGGGCGTCATCTCGATGTCCGCGGTGATCGTGACCAAGTACCCCGACGGCGCCGACTCCCGGCTGGCGCCCGCGCTGCTGCTGGTCGCCCTGCTCGCCCTTGCGGTGGGCCTCGTGCACGGCTACCTGGTCACCGTGGTGGGGGTTACGCCGCTGGTGGCGACGTTGGGGGGCAACGCGCTGCTGCTGGGCGGAGTCCAGCACTTCACCAACGGCTCGCCGGGCGCGGTGCCCGCCGGACTGCAGAGGTTCGCTCTGGCCAAGACCTTCGGGGTGCCCAACACGGTGCTGATCGCGCTGTCGGTCGCGGTGATCGTGGCGCTCGTCCTCCACCGCACCGTGCTCGGCAGGCGGTTCCAGGCGGTCGGCGCCAATCCGGCCGCGGCGCGGGCGGCCGCCGTCTCGCTCATACGGTACGGCACGGGCACGTACGTCTGCGCCGCGCTCTGTCACGCTGCGGCGGGCGTCCTGCTGGCCGGCTTCATCCGGACACCGGCTCTGAACATCGGCGACAGCTATCTGCTCGCCGGCATCGCCGCCGTGGTGGTGGGCGGCACCGCGCTCGCCGGAGGCCGTGGAACCGTCCTCGGCACCGTGTTGGGAGCCCTCTTTCTTACCCAGCTCAACCAGATTGTCCTGTCCCTGGGAGCCGGGACGGCGGTGCAGTACCTGATCCAGGGCCTGATCATCGCGCTCGGCGTGATCCTTTACCGAGTCCGTCGGCGCTCGGCCACGGCCCCCGGCCGTACCGGCCGGGGCGGACGGCGAGGTGAGCAGGCCGTCCAGGGGCCCATGACTCCCAGGAGGGCAGATAGATGAACAGATCTCCCGCACGGCGCGTCCGGTCGCGTACCACGACGCTGTGCAGCGCAGCGGCCATCGTGGCGCTCACACTGAGCGCCTGCGGCACCAACGGCACCGGCGACTCCAGCAACGGCACCGGCGGTGTTGGCAAGGTCAGGGCGGGCGAGCGTGGCACCGTGGCCGAGCTGAAGACCATGGCGGAGGTGTGCGGCGGCAAACCCATCACGGTGGCGCACATCGACGGCGCGCAGAACTCCTGGCGCCGGGTCGCCCACGCCGAACTGCTGGACGAGGCCGCCAAATGCCCCAACATCACCAAGGTCACCTACCACAACGCGCAGGGCGATCCCTCCAAGATGATCTCTGAGATCAACGCGGCCGTGGCGAAGGGCGTCGACGTGATCGTCACCTTGCCGGACTCAGGTGACGCGCTGCTGCCCACCCTGCGCCGGGCCATGCAGCGCGGAGTGGCGGTCGTGCCGTGGGCTGTGGGCACTCTGGGCGGCACGCCCGGTGTGGACTACGTGGACGCGCCGACCTTCGACGGCGTGGCGATGGGCCGGGCGTGGGCCGAATGGATGGTCAAGCGGCTCGACGGGAAGGGCGACATCGTCTTCCTGGGAGGCACGCCCGGAAACCCGGCGAGCCTGAGCGAGGCCGAGGGCATCAAGCAGGTGCTGGCCCGCCATCCAGCGATGAGGCTGCTCGGTGATGGTCCCATCGACACGAACTGGGACCAGGCGCAGGCGCAGAAGGTGATGTCGGGGCTGCTGTCGAAGCACGCGAAGATCGACGGTGTCATCGCCGACTCGGGGCTGGTCTCCGCAGGAGCGATCCGGGCGTTCGTGAACGCCGGCCGTCCGCTCGTGCCGTGGAGCGCGGGCGACATCAACGAGCTGGCCTGTCTGTACCAGGAACACAAGCCGAAGAACGAGAACTTCGAGCTGAGCACCATCTCCTCCTACACGTGGATCATCCGGCTCGCACTGCGTAAGGGCGTGGCCGCGGCTAGCGGCAAGCCGAACGACGAGCCGTCCGTCATCGAAGTCCCGTTCACGGAGGATTCGACAGCAGGAGGCGACCTGGCGCCGAAGTGCAAGCCGGACCTGCCGCCGGACGCCACGCTGTCCGCGCAACTCCCCACGGAGAAGCTCGCCCAGTTGTTCACCAGCGGAGGATGACATGGCAAGTGCCGGCCCCGTGCTGCGCCTGACCGGAGTGACCAAACGCTACCCCGGGGTCGTGGCCCTGCGCTCCGCCGAGCTTGAGGTGCTCCCGGGTGAGGTGCACGCGATCGTCGGAGAGAACGGCGCGGGTAAGTCGACGCTGATGTCCATCGCCGCGGGATCGCTGCTCGCCGACAGCGGCACCGTGGAGATCTGTCACCAGGTCATGCGGTATCCGTCGCCGTCGTCCGCGCAGGAACTCGGCCTGGCCGTCGTCTACCAGCAGCCCGCCCTGCTGCCCGACCTGACGGTGATGGAGAACCTGGTGTTCGCGATGCTCCCCGCCTGGCGTCCGCCGATGAGCCGGGCCGCGGCGTGGGCGCGGGAGCGGCTGGACCTCGTCGGCGCGGACGTGGGCCTGCACGAGCGGATTTCCGGCCTCTCGGTCGCCGACCGCCAGCTCGTCGAGATCGCCAAGGCACTGGCCATGGAACCGCGCGTGCTCATCCTCGACGAGCCAACCGAGGCCCTCGTCGCCGAGGATGTGGAGCGGCTGTTCGAGCAAGTGCGCCGCTTCGCCGGGACCGGCACCGCCATCGTCTACATCTCACACCGCCTCCCCGAGGTACGGCGCATCGCCGACCGGATCACCGTGCTCCGCGACGGGGAGACGTGCGGGACCTTCCACATGGCCGACGTGACGGAGGAGGACGTGCTGCGCCTCATCGTGGGCCGTCCCATCGACTCCACCTTTCCCGGTAAGGCGACCGGCCAGGGAACGGATCCCGGCGCGGCGCCGGTCCTTGACCTGCACGCGGCCTCCGGGCCCCGGTTCGCCGACGTCGACCTGCGGATCCGTCCGGGTGAGGTGGTAGGTCTGGCCGGCATGCCGGGCAACGGGCACCACGACCTCGCCCGGTCCATCGCGGGGTTGCAGCGGCTCGACGGCGAGGTCTCGGTCTGCGGGGTGCCTGTCCGGCCCACCACGCCCCGGCGCGCGCTCGACGCCGGGATCGTGTACGTTCCCGGCGATCGGCCGCGTGAAGGGCTCTTCAAGACCCTGTCGGTGCGGGAGAACACGGCCGTGCTCACCCTCGCCGACCGGGCCACGGCGGGCTTCGTACGGCAGCGCCGGGAGCGGTCGGTGACGGCGGCGCAGGTCAGCGCGCTGGCGGTGAAGGCCCCGTCGCTGGAGACCCCCGCGGGCACACTTTCCGGCGGTAACCAGCAGAAGGTCGTCCTGGCCCGCTCGCTACTGGCCCGGCCGCGTCTGCTCATCGCGGAGGAGCCGACCCAGGGTGTGGACGTCGGGACGCGCCTGGAGATCTACCGGATCCTGCGTGAGCTGGCGGACGAGGGTAACGCCGTGCTCGTCGTCTCCTCCGACACGCACGAGCTGCAGGGCCTCTGCGACCGGGTGATGATCTTCTCAAGAGGGCGGGTATGCGCCGAGCTGGAGGCTTCCGAGGTGACGGAGGAGGCGATCACCGGAGCGATCCTGACCGGCTCTCCGTCCAGCGCCGCGGCGGTGCCGGGGACCACCGGCCGCCCCGCCCCGCCCGCCCCGCGGTGGTCGCCGTCCATGCCGTGGGTGAGAGGACTGATGAGCGGCGACCACGCCCCGGGAATCGTGCTCGCGGTCGCGGCACTGCTGCTCGTCGGCTTCGCCGCCACACGGAACGGTCAACTACTGAGCCCGCAGAACCTCGAGGGCCTGCTGTACACGATGAGCGCGCTCATCTTCGTCTCCCTGGGGCAGATGATCGCTGTCGTCCTGGGCGGGATCGATCTGTCCATCGGTCCGCTGACGGGCTTTCTGGTGGTCGTCGCGTCATTCCTGGCCACCTCCGGCAGCGTCACCGGCACGGTCATCGCGATCGTCGCCATGATCGTGCTCGCCGGGGCCGTCGGGGTGCTCAACGGATCCATGATCCGGTTGGCCGGCATGTCGCCGGTGGTCGCCACGCTGGTCACCTTCACCGTCCTGCAGGGCGTGTCGCTGCTGCTGCGGCCCCTTCCCGGCGGATTCATCCATGACAGCGTCATCACCGCGCTGCATGTCACCGTCGGGTTCGTGCCGTGGGTGTTCGTCGCCGCGGTCGTCGTCGCGGTGGCCGCCGAGTGGGTGCTGCGCCGTACCCGCTGGGGGTTGCAGTTGCGCGCGGTGGGCTCCGACGAGCCCGCGGCGCACCGGCTGGCCGCGAAGGTCACGCTGACGCACGTCCTTGGGTACGGCGCCTGCTCGGTGCTCGCCGCCCTGGGCGCGATCGTGCTGATGGGTCAGAACGGCATCGGCGACGCGACCGCGGGGCTGACGTACACCTTCAGCAGCATCACCGTGGTCATCCTGGCCGGAGCCAGCATCTACGGCGGCCGGGGTTCCTTCCTAAGCGCCGCCTTGGGCGCGGTGCTGATCGAGGTGACGATCAACGTGAGCGCGTTCCTGGACCTGAACGAGGCCTGGCGGCATTGGCTGCTCGGCATCTTGACACTGGTCGCCGCGGCGTTGTTCTGCGGGTTCAGGGGTGTGCGCCTGTTCGGGAAGGCCGCAGGCACATGAGCGCGAGCGAGGCGGCGGACATCACAACAGACGATCGAACTACGAGGAGCATGTGAACACCATGGATCCCTCTGCAACGGAGACCTCGGCCGCCGGGCGGCGGCACGCCGCCGACGTGGCCGCGGGCCGTGCGCCGGCCGACCTCGTCATCACCGGTGGCCGCATCGTCGACGTCCTGTCGGGCCGCGTCTACCGAGGCGATGTGGCGGTGGCCGGAGCCCGGATCGCGGCGGTCGGCGACGTTGAGCACTGCGTCGGCGACGGTACGGCGGGCATCGACGGTACGGGCCTGTTCGTACTGCCAGGGTTCATCGACCCGCACTTCCACGTGGGCTTCTCGCAGGTGACCGTCGAGCGGCTGGCCGAGTTGCTCCTGCCCATGGGAACGGTCGCGCTGAGTAGTTGCTTCTCCGAGTCCGCCTACATCGCGGGCCGCCGCGCGGTGGAGGCGCAGCTTGGGAGGGCAGCGGGCACGGGCCTCGACGCCCTGCTCTCGCCCTTCCACGCCGCGGCCCTGGGGCTTGGTGAGTTCGGCTGCCTGAACCGGTTCTCCGTCGACGACCTGCGAGCGCTGGTCGAGCACGAGCAGTGCGTCGAGCTGCGTGAGTGGAACGACGACGTGAGCCGGCTGCCGGTACCCGGGCTGGCCGGGGTGTGGGCCGAGGCGGTCAAGCGCGGCCGGGTGATCGGCGGGCATATGGAGGGTCTGTCCGGCCCGGCCGTACAGGCCGCAGTGGCGCAGGGCGTGGCCTCCGACCATGAGGTCACCACGGTGGAGGAAGCGCTGGAGCGCGTCCGGCTCGGCGTGATCGTCCAGTTGCGCGAGGGATCCTCGACCCAGGACCTGCTCAACGTCCTGCCCGCCATCACCGAATTCGGCGCCGACCCCTCGATGTTCAGCGCGTGCAGCGACGAGCAGGAACTGCACAGCCTCGCCGAACTCGGGCACCAGGATCACAAGCTGCGCATGCTGGTCCGCAACGGGGTCGCCCCGGTGGACGCCGTCCGCATGGTGACGCTGAACGCGGCCCGGTCCCTGGGGCTGGAGCGGCACTACGGCGCGGTGCTGCCCGGCCGGCTGGCCTCGCTCGCGCTGGTCGAGGACCTGGCCTCGTTCAGGGTCGTGCGCACCCTCAGCCGCGGCCGGCTCTGCGCGGAGAACGGCGAGTACCTGCTGCCCAGCAGGCTGAAGGACTACCCGGCCGAGTGGAACCACATGGTGCGGGTGGGCCGCACCTTCACGCGGGACGACTTCCGGCTGCCCGTGGCGGACGGAACCCCAACCCTCAGGGTGATCGGGATAACCCCCGGCTCGCTGCGTACGGACGAGCGGTTGCTTGATCTGCCGGTCCACGACGGTGGGCCGGTGGCGGGCGACGGGCGGGACATCGCCAAGATCGCCGTCGCGGACCGGCACGAGGCCACCGGCCGCCTCGCGACGGCGCTGATCAGCGGGCTGGGCGTACGGCGGGGCGCGATCGCGGCGACCGTCAACGCCGGGGTCATGAACCTCATGGTGGTGGGGGTGGATGACGCGGACATGGCGCTCGCGGCCAACCGCTGTGCCGAGTTGGAGGGCGGGATCGTGGTGGTCCGTGACGGCGTGGTCCGGGCCGAGGTGGCGTTGCCGACCTTCGGCATCGTCTCGCACGCGCCCCTCGCCCAGACGCTCGCGAGCTCCCGGCGTGTCGCACAGGCCATCAGGGACGAGCTCGGCTCGCCGCTGCCCGGTCTGGTGCCCAGTGCGGGGTTCGCCTGCCTGGCCGTGAGCATCCCCGGACTCAAGATGACCGAGTACGGGCTGGTGCGGGTCGCACGCGGTGGTCTCCGGGAAAGGGTCTCCATCACCGTGTGACCGCCCGCACCGATGAACAGCACTCTCTTTTCACTTTCGATGGCAAACGATTGCATAGAATGGAACAACGATGACCGAGACGATTACCGGAGCCGCTCTCAGGGTCGGCTGGATCGGCACCGGCCGTATGGGCGCCGCGATGGCCGAGCGCCTGGCGAAGGCGGGCGTGGACCTGGCCGTGTGGAACCGCACGATCGCCAAGGCCGCGCCGCTCAGGGAGCACGGCGCCACCGTGAGCGAGAGCATCGCCGGTCTGCGCGACCGAGATGTGGTGTTCACCATGGTCTCCACCTCTGAGGACCTGGAGCGGGTGCTCCTGGGCCGGGACGGCCTGCTCGACGGCGAACGGCGGCCCGCCGTCGTCGTCGACTGCTCGACGGTCTCCACCGACGCCTCCGAGGCGCTGCGACGGCAGTGCGCGGAGCGTGGCGTCGACTTCCTCGCCGCGCCCGTCAGCGGCAACGGCAAGGTCGTCAAGGCCGGTGCCCTCAGCATCGTGGTGTCCGGGCCGGAGGAGACGTACGCCAGGGTCGCGCCCCTGCTCGGGTACATCGGCGCGTCGGTCACCTACGTGGGGGAAGGCGACATCGCGCGGCTGGTGAAGATCGCGCACAACCTGCTGCTCGGGGTGGTGACCCAGTCGCTGGCCGAGATCACTGTGCTGGCCGAGAAGGGCGGGGTCTCCCGCCACGCCTTCCTGTCCTTCCTGAACGACAGCGTCATGGGCTCGGTTTTCACCCGCTACAAGTCGCCCGCCTTCGTCAACCTCGACTACACGCCGACCTTCACCCCGATCCTGCTCCGCAAGGACTTCGACCTCGGGCTCGCCGCGGCACGCCGCCTTGGTGTGCCCATGCCCGTCACCGCCGCCACCGCCCAGCTCGTGCAGGCCAGCGTCGGCAGCGGCCGGGTGGACGAGGACTTCGCGATCCTGCTCGATCTGCAGGCCGCCGCCTCCGGGATCACGCTCAAGCCGGAGGACGTGGTCGTGGACGACGGCCTCGGAACCGCCGACGAAGCGGCGCGGTCATGACCGGGGCACCGCTGCCCGCGCCGGGGCACATGGGAGTCGACTACGAACAGCGCGTCGACTTCGACCGGCTGCGGCGCTATCGGTTGGAGCGGGCGCTCGCCTCGCTGGAGGCGAGCGAGTGCGGGGCCTTCCTGCTGTTTGACTTCTACAACATCCGCTACACCACCCAGACGTGGATCGGCGGGGCCCTCGGCGACAAGATGACCCGGTACGCCCTGCTTACCCGGGGCGGCGAGCCGATGCTGTGGGACTTCGGGTCCGCGGCTCGCCACCACCGGCTGTTCAGCCCGTGGCTCGACCCGGCCAACTGTCACGCCGGGATGCTCGGCCTGAGGGGCGCCATCGCTCCCACGGTCGGCCTCATGCAGGACGCGGTACGCCAGATCAAGGGCCTGCTGGAGGACGCGGGGGTGGCGGACGCCCCCGTGGGCGTGGACATCGTCGAGCCGCCGTTCCTCTTCGAGATGCAGCGCCAGGGGCTGACGGTGGTGGACGCCCAGCAGGCCATGCTCGACGCCAGGCAGATCAAGTCGGGCGACGAGATCATGCTACTCACCCAGGCCGCGGCGATGGTCGACGGTGTGTACCAGGACATCCTGGAGGCGCTCAAGCCGGGGATCAGGGAGAACGAGATCGTCGCGCTCGCCAGCAAACGCCTGTACGAGATGGGCTCCGAGCAGGTCGAGGCCATCAACGCCGTCAGCGGCGAGCGGTGCAACCCGCACCCGCACAACTTCTCCGATCGGTTGATCAGGCCGGGTGACCAGGCGTTCTTCGACATCATTCACTCCTTCAACGGTTACCGGACGTGCTACTACCGGACGTTCAGCGTGGGTAGCGCGACGCCGTCCCAGCGCGATGCCTACACCCGGGCACGGGAATGGATGGACGCCGCCATCGACGCCGTCAAGCCGGGCGCGAGCACGGCAGACGTGGCATCCGTGTGGCCGGCGGCCACCGAGTTCGGTTTCGAGAACGAGATGGCCGCCTTCGGCCTTCAGTTCGGCCACGGCCTCGGGCTCGGCCTGCACGAACGGCCGATCATCTCGCGGCTCAACAGCATGCGGGAACCGGTCGAACTACAGGCCGGGATGGTGTTCGCGCTGGAGACCTACTGCCCCGCCGGCGACGGCTTCTCCGCCGCCCGGATCGAGGAGGAGGTCGTCGTCACCGATGACGGCGCCCGCGTTCTCACGCTTTTCCCCGCCCGTGAACTCGTCATCGCCAACCCCTACTGAACCCGTTGAGCACTGTGACCGAAAGGCAGATGCCATGGCAGACAACACCCTGACAGCCGGGCTCCACCTGCTCACCGAGCTCTATCTCGGTGGCAAGGCGGTACAGGCCGCCGACGGCGCGCGCTTCCCCGTGGTGGATCCCGCGACCGGCGAGGTGATCGCCTCGGTGGCGAACGGCGGCATCGGCGACGCGATCGTCGCCGTCGACGCGGCGGAACGCGCGGCGGCGTCGTGGGCGGCGACGCCACCCCGGAGCCGGGCGGAGATCCTGCGCACGGCGTTCGAGCTGACGGTCGAGCGTGCGGCCGACCTCGCCCGGGTGATCTCGCTGGAGAACGGCAAGTCCCGGAGAGACGCGCTGGCCGAGGTGGCCTACGCTGCGGAGTTCTTCCGCTGGTACTCCGAGGAGGCCGTACGGGGGACCGGCATCGTGACCACGGCTCCTGGAGGGACGAACCGGATCCTGGTGCAGCGTCGGCCGGTCGGCATCTGTGTGCTGGTCACCCCGTGGAACTTCCCCGCCGCGATGGCCACCAGGAAGATCGGCCCGGCATTGGCGGCGGGCTGCACCATGATCCTCAAACCGGCTAGCGACACGCCGCTCACCGCGCTGGCGATCGCCCAGATTCTGGAGGCCGCGGGCGTGCCCGACGGGGTGGTCAGCGTACTGCCGAGCCGCCGCTCCGGCGCGGTGGTGTCGGCGATGCTGCACGACCCCCGGGTGCGGAAGCTGTCCTTCACCGGCTCCACCGAGGTCGGCCGTGCCCTGCTGCGCGAAGCCGCGGACCAGGTGATCAACACGTCGATGGAGCTGGGCGGGAACGCGCCGTTCATCGTGTTCGCCGACGCCGATCTCGACGCGGCGGTTGACGGCGCGATGGTGGCGAAGATGCGCAACGCGGGAGAGGCGTGCACCGCCGCCAACCGGTTCTACGTCGAGTCGTCGATCGCCGGCGAGTTCGGCAGGCGGCTGGCGGAGCGGATGGCGGCGCTGGTGGTCGGCCCCCCCGATGCCGAGGACACCGAGGTCGGGCCGCTGGTCAACCGGGACGCGGTCGACAAGGTCGACGACCTGGTGCGTGGCGCCGTCGCCGAGGGCGCCACGGTGCTCACCGGGGGCGGCCGGCCCGACCGGGCGGGCTTCTACTACGTCCCGACCGTGCTGGCGGACGTCCATCCGGGCGCGGCCATTCTGACCGAGGAGATCTTCGGCCCGGTGGCTCCCATCGTCACGTTCGACGGGGAGGCCGAGGCGATCCGGCTCGCCAACGCGACGGAGTACGGGCTGGCCGCCTACGTCTACACCGGTGACCTGGCTCGGGGGCTGCGCGTGAGCGAGCGGATCGAGTCGGGCATGGTTGCCGTCAACCGGGGCCTGGTCAGTGATCCGGCGGCGCCGTTCGGGGGGGTGAAGCAGAGCGGCCTCGGTCGCGAGGGCGGCCACGAGGGCCTGCTCGACTACATGGAGGAACAGTACATCGCGGTTCAGTGGTGACCTGACGACCGGCGTCGTGCCCCGGCCTACCCGCCGTCCGGCGGGTAGGCCGGGGCGGCCGGCACCGGGCCGAACACCTCGGGGTGGTGGGCCAGCTCGATGCGGGTCCGCCGGATGTGCCCGCCGAGGTGCATTTCCGCGTCGACGGCGTCGCGCCGTTCGATCGCGTCGAGGAGCAGGCGGTGCTCGGCGTTGACCACCCATCGCCTCCCGGAGCCGCTCAGGCGCATGAACTCCCTGCGGTAATGCTGGGTGGCGTTCCACAACCGGACCACCATCGTGGAGAGCCACTCGACCTGGCATCCGGTGTACGTCAGCAGGTGGAACTCCCGGTCGAGGGTGAGAAACTCGGCGATGTCGGTGTTCGCCTCGATGCGGTCCTGGATCCGGCCGAGCCTGAGGAGGTCGTCATCCGTGAGATGCGGCAGGCTCTCGGCCAGTGCCAGCGGTTCGATCCGCTGGCGCATCTCGTAGATCACCTGTACCTCGTGCGCGTCCAGGCGGAGGACCCTGGCACCCTTGTGGGCCCGCTGCTCAATGAGCCCTTCCGCCTCCAGGATCCGCAGCGCCTCCCGTACCGGCAGCCTGCTGGCGCCCAGCCGCGCGGCGACGTGCTCCTGCCGGATGTGCTCGCCGGGGCCGATCTCACCGCGGAGGATCGCCTTGCGCAGGTGGTCGGCGACGCGCCGGCTCACCGCGTCGCCGGGGCCGGCGTCGGTGGTCGCCGGTGCTGGGTCCCTGGGGAACGACGAGGTCATCCGGCCGGTGTCCATCGGTCGAAGGCCTTGCCCTGGGGGTAGGACACCAGCTCGAACTGCATGCCCCACGGGGCGAGGAAGTAGATCCAGCGCTGCCCCTCGCTGGGTCCGCTGCTGGTGGTCGGGCCGCTCAGGACCGTGAGCCCCCGCTCCCGCAGGTAGGTGATCGCGGTGTCCAGGTCCTCGACGTACAGGGCGATGTGGTGGCCGCCGATGTCGCTGTTCTTCGGCGCCGAGCGGTCCTGGTCGGGGGCGGTGTACTGGAAGACCTCGAAGATGGCCTGCTCGCCGCAGCGGAAGAAGTGCAGCCGCTCCATGACGGCGCGCGGGTGGACGTTGAGGTGCTCGGACATCCAGTCGCCGTCGTCGTGGAACGGGCCCAGCGAGTACATGTACTCGCAGCCGAGCACGTCGACGAGGAAGTGACGGGCCTGTTCGAGATCGGGAACCGTGAAGCCGATGTGGTCCACACGGGTCAGCCCGGGGAGTCCAGCCTTCATCCTTGCCCTCCGCTGTAGCCGAATGGATCCAAAAGTAGCAGATTGCTGCCAATTTGGCCGGATTATCCACCTCATATCTATGGATTGGATCCACATTGTGCCACACTGAAGTTCGGCAAACGATTGTACGGAGATGACATGACCCAGGAAAACCGGCTCGAACCTGCGGCTCCGTGGGTGGAGGTAGTGGCCACCGACGCCGACTGGGACGCCGCCGACCCGGCACTGCTCACGAACATGCTCAGCCACCTCGTCCTCATCCGGACCTTCGAGGAGTACGTCCTGGAGCTCGCACGCGACGGGCTGGTCCACGGGCCGGCGCATTCCAGCATCGGGCAGGAGGGCGGAGCCGTCGGCTCGGTCCTCGCCCTCACCTCGACGGACACCGTCAACGGCTCACACCGGGGACATCACCAGTTCCTGGCCAAAGTGCTCGCACACGTCGCACCCGAGGGGATCGACCCCACCCTGGATCTCCCCGCCGAGGTGCGCGCAGTACTACTACGCGGCCTGGCCGAGATATGCGGCCTCGACCGAGGCTTCAGCCACGGCCGAGGTGGCTCCATGCACCTGCAGTGGAAGGAGGCCGGAGCCATCGGCACGAACGCCATCGTCGGCGGTGGCGTACCGCTCGCCGCAGGATCCGCGTGGGCGCACCGGCAGGCCGGAACCGACGCGGTGGCCGTGACGTACTTCGGCGACGGTGCGATCAACATCGGCTCCACGCTTGAGACCTTCAACCTGGCGGCCGCCTGGCACCTGCCGTTGTGCTTCTTCGTGGAGAACAACCTGTACGCGGTCTCAACACACGTGGCGGAGGTGACCGGCGAGCCACGACTGTCCGCCCGAGGGCCGGGCTTCGGGATCCCGAGCTGGAAGGTCGACGGCATGGACCCGCTGGCCGTCCACCTCACCATGCGGCGTGCCCTGACCCACCTGCGATCCGGCGGAGGGCCCGCGCTGATCGAAGCTGACGTCTACCGCTACTTCCACCAGAACGGCCCGTTCCCCGGCAGCGCCTTCGGCTACCGCACCAAGGAGGAGGAGAAGGCATGGCGCGACCGGGATCCGATCAGACGGGTCTCGGCCCACCTCACCCGCCGCGGCATCCTCACCGAGGAGCAGATCGAGGCGGCGACCGGCCGCGCCGCGAAACTCATGACGAGTCTGGGCGAGGAACTTCTCGAACCGCTGCCCGGCGGCAAGTCCGGACAACGACGGATCAGGCCGCAGGAGTGGCCCGACCCCACCTTCGCCGACGTCGGGGTGCGCGGCGACCTCAGCGAGTTCGCCGACGCCCGGATCGAGGACCGCGAGTCCTTCTCCGGCGCGCTGGCCGAGCAGAAGTTCATCGACGCGGTCACCGGGGTGATGACCCGCCGGATGGAGACCGACGACACCATCGTCGTGATGGGGGAGGATGTGCACCGCCTCAACGGCGGCACCAACGGCGCCACCCGGGGGCTGACGGAGAGGTTCCCCGGACGGATCCTCGCGACCCCGATCAGCGAGAACGCCTTCACCGGGCTCGGTGGCGGCATCGCGCTCGACGGCCGCTTCCTGCCCGTGGTCGAGTTCATGTACGCCGACTTCATGTGGGTCGCCGCCGACCAGCTCTTCAACCAGATCGGCAAGGCCAGGCACATGTTCGGCGGCGACGGCGATGTGCCGTTCGTGCTGCGCAGCAAGGTCGCGATGGGCACTGGGTACGGTTCCCAGCACTCCATGGATCCCGCGGGCGTCTTCGCGACCGCCCCCGGCTGGCGGATCGTCGCGCCCTCCACGCCGTTCGACTACGTCGGTCTGATGAACAGCGCTCTTCGCTGCAAGGACCCCGTGGTCGTGCTCGAACACGTGGATCTCTACACCTCGGTCGGGGAGGGACCGGTCGACGACCTGGACTACTGCATCCCGGTCGGCAAGGCCGCCGTACGGCGCAGCGGATCGAAGCTCACCGTCATCTCCTACCTGGCCATGACCAACTACGTGCTTGAGGCGATCGACTCCCTCGGAGACGTCGACGCCGAGGTTATCGACCTGCGCTGGCTGGACCGGGCGAGCATCGACTGGGACACCATCGGCGCGAGCATCAAAAAGACGAACGTGGCGCTCATCGCCGAACAGGGTCCCGTGGGCACCTCGTACGGTGGCTGGCTGGCCGACGAGATCAACCGCCGTTTCTTCGACTGGCTGGACCACCCGGTGGAGCGGGTGACGGGCGGCGAGGCGTCCCCGAGCATCTCAAAGGTCCTGGAGCGCGCGGCCATCGCCAGAAGCGAGGAAGTGGCCGTCAAACTCACCGAGATCGCGGGGTACTGACATGGCGAGACTGCTGCACATGCCGGAGGTGTCCACGAGCTCGGCCGAGGCCGTTCTCCAGGGCTGGCCCGTCCCGGAGAACACCTCTTACACCGCCCAGGACGTGATCGCCACCATCGAGACCGAGAAGGCCGTGGTGGATGTGGAGGCCGACAGCGACGGCGTCATCCTCAAGACGCTGGTGCCCGAAGGCGCCCGTGTCGACGTGGGCGCGCCCATAGCGCTCATCGGCGCCCCCGGGGAGCGGGTGGCGGACCTCGAGGCCCTGCTGGCCCGGCTCGGTGTGGCGACTCCCCGGCCACGGGACGCCGTCGTCCCCGACACGGCGGCCGTCTCCCCGACACCGATCGGTGCCGTCCCGGAAGGATTCGGCCACCGTACCTTCACCAGCCCGCTCGCACGCCGGATGGCCGCCGAGGCCGGCATCCCCGTCGAGAAGATCACCGGCACGGGCCCGCACGGCCGGATCGTCCGTAGGGACGTGGAGGCGGCCGTCGTCACCCGTGACACGCACCCCCGCGACGTGCCGGAACCTCCCCGGCCCCCCGCGGATGCGCCCGTCGCGCCACAGGTTCCCGCTCAGGCACGGGCGTTCACCGACGTCCCGCACGCGCGCATGCGCCGTGCCATCGCCACGCGCACAGCGGAGAGCAAACGCTCCATCCCGCACTTCTACCTGCGCGGTACGGCCCGAGCCGACGCCCTGCTGGAGGTGCGCCGCCAGCTCAACGACGACGGCCCGGTCCGCATCTCGGTCAACGACCTGGTGGTCAAGGCCGTGGCCCGCGCCCACACGCTGGTTCCGGCGATGAACGTGATCTGGACTGAGGACGCGGTGCGCTCGTTCTCCTCAGTGGACGTCTCGGTCGCGGTCGCCACCGAACGAGGGCTCGCCACACCCGTGGTGAGGTCGGCCGAGCAGTTGAGCGTGTCATCCGTCGCCTCGACGGTGCGGGACTTCGTGGAGCGGGCGAAGAACGGCAGGCTCGGGCAGGCCGAGCTGGAGGGTGGCACGATCACCGTCTCCAACCTCGGGATGTACGGAACGGAGGAGTTCGCCGCGATCATCAACCCGCCGCAGTCGGCCATCCTCGCGGTCGGCGCCGCCCGCCGGGAGCCGGTGGTGGGGAAAGACACGATCGAGGTGGGGACGGTGATGAGGGTGACGCTGTCGGTCGACCACCGGCCCGTCGACGGAGCGGTCGCAGCCGAGTGGATGAGGGCGTTTCTGACCCTCATCGAGAACCCGCTCCGCATCCTGGCCTGACGGCGAGAGCACGGTGAACGTGAGCGGCCACGGTGTCTTCCCGGGATCCGCCACCCTGCCCGGGAGCCCGGCATCACACGGGTTCCCGGGCTCTAGGCGGACGACGGGCGCTCACAGACCGAACAGACCGGTGCCCGGAAGCGGTGGGGGGGCCGTGGAATCGCGGATCATCAAGGTGACGGGCAGGGTCACCGTCGAGATCTCCCGCCCGGGATAGATCATGTCGAGGAGCAGCTCGGCCCCCCGCGCGCCCAGCTCATACGTCGGCACCCGGACTGTGGTGAGGGCCGGCGACATCCGCTCGGCGAAGTCGATGTCGTTGAAACCGACCACCGAGACCCGTTCGGGACAGGGAATCCGGTTCTCCTTCAGCGCGTCGAGCACACCCAGCGCCAGCAGGTCGTTCCCGGCCACCACGGCCGTGAACGGCTTGCCGCGCTTGAACAGGTCCCGCATGCACCGGGTACCGGCCGCGATGCTGTAGGCCTCCGCCCGCACGACGAGCTCGGGGTGGTGCTGCAATCCGTACCGGTCCAGTGCCGCTTCGAACGCCTTCAGGCGCGCCTGTCCGGTGCTGGTGTCACCGGGGCCGGCCACATGCGCGATGCGCTCGTGCCCCAGCGCCACCAGGTGTGCCATCACATCGGCGATTCCCTGTGGATCGTCGGCGATCACGGCCGAAGTCCGGACGTTGGCGCTCGTCCGGTTGAGCACCACTATGGGGACGCCCTCCTCCGTGATCTCTTTCAGCGCCTGGTCCTCCAGGCGGGCACTCGCGATCAGGAAGCCGTCGACCTGCCGGCTGAGCAGCGCCGCGATCATCCTGCGCTCGCGCTGCGCGTCGTTGTCCGTGCTCGTGATCAGCGCGGTGTATCCGGCCTTCTCCAGGCTGTCCTCGACGCCCCGGACGATGCGTGGGAAGAGGGGGTTGGTGAGGTCGGGAATCAGCGCGCCGATGGTCTGGGTGCGCTGGGTGCGCAACGCGCGACCGGCGATGTTCACCTCGTAGCCGAGTTGCCGCGCCACCTCGATGATGCGGGCGGCCGTCTCTGCGTTGACGCGTGACCGGGTGGCGGGGTTGAGCGCCCGCGACACAGTCCCTATGTGTACGCCGGCTTCCCGCGCCACGTCCACCAATCTCGTCCCACCCATAGTGCAAACGATAGCACTTTTAAGGCAAACGATCTTGCCCGTTGGCCGATCACGCTGAGCCGTACTTCTGCGCCTGCCGATAATGTCATCCACTCAGGTCATGGCCTGCAGGGTTTCGCCTAGTGTCCTGCGTCAGAAATTCGTCGGCAATATCGGGCGAGTGATTCGAGGATCTCTTCGGCGGTCTTCTTCCACAACTGTCGACAGCGGCAGGCGGTGGATGTTTCCTTGATGCCCGTGCTCTTCGAAAATCCTGTCGCGTCGTACGGCCTTCTCGACGGGCGAGCTCGGACTCCCCTGGGACCGGGGTGAGCGGCTCGCCCGTCGAGTCGAACTACAGCTACAGCGCTTGGAGCAGCTCGAAGCCCATCGTGGTGGGGAGGGCGGCGAGGTCTCCTGCGGCGAGTTTGCCGGCGGCGGTGCGCAGGGCGCTGAGGCTGTGCAGGTAGGGGTCGGCCCCCAGGCTGATGCGGCGGGCGCCGGCCCGCTGGACGTCGTCGAGGGTGAAGGTGCCCGATGACCATCCCATGAGCACGTTGACGGGCTTGGGCGCGACCGCCTTGACGACGGTGGCGATGGCGTCCAGATCCGGCAGGTAGGGGGCGAACAGCACGTCGGCACCGGCCTCGGCGAAGGCGGTCAGGCGGCGGACGGTGTCGTCGAGGTCGGGCCGGCCCTGGATGAAGTTGTCGGTGCGGCCGGTCAGCACGATCTGTCCCCGGGCCGCGGCGGCGGCGTGGCGGACGCGCTCCACGGCCTCGTCGAAGTCGCGGATGGGCTGGTCGGGGTTGGCGGAGGTGTCCTCGATGCCGATGCCGGACAGGCCCGCGGCGATGGCGGCCCTGACGGTCGCGGCGACGTCGTCGGGGGCCTCGCCGTAGCCGTCCTCGAAGTCGCCGTTGACGGGGAGCCCGCTTGTCCGGCTGAGCAGTTGGGCGTGTGCGAGATGCTCGTCGCGGCTGATCGCGTGGCGGCCGTCAAGACGGCCGAGAGTGGCGGCGAACGCGGCCGAGGAGGTGGCGACGGCCTTGAAGCCCGCCTCGGCGAACACCGCGGCCGACAATCCGTCGAAGGCGTTGGGCATGACGAAGACGTTGTTCTGCTCGTGCAGGGCGGCGAAGGCTTCGTAGCGCTCGCGCGAGGTGTTACCGGACATGGCTCTGTCCTCTCGAGATGGATGATGTCGTGCTGACCAGCCGAGGGTCCACCCGTCAAGATCGCTCAGCATTTACACAGGTCAGGAGTACGAACTTCCGATTTTTTGGGCTGCGCAGCCCAGTAAACCGGACGCAGATTGGGCTGTCAAACCCAATCTTGGAGTACGCTCTGTGTCATGGGCGTTAAAAGGGCCGATGCGAAGTTCACGGCCAAGGGGCTCGCGGCCAGGGCGCGCATCATCGAGCACGCGGCGGAGTTGATCTACACCCAGGGCGTGCACGGCACGAGCAACGAGCTGCTGCGCAAGGCCTCAGGCGTCAGTGGATCACAGCTCACCCACTACTTCCCGGACAAGGAAAGTCTCGTGCTCGCGGTGATCGAGTGGCAGACCGAGAGAATCCTCGCCCTGCACGCCGGGTCGAGCTTCGCGGGGTTCGACACCATCGACGCCCTACGACAGTGGGCCGCGTTCTACGTCTCCCATGAGCGTGTGTGCCAGGAGGGCTGCACGCTGGGTTCGCTCGCGGCCGAGATCGTCAAGGCCGATCTCGATGTCCGCGACCGGCTCGCCGCCGACTTCGACCGCTGGAAGGACGTCCTGCGCACCGGACTCGACCGCATGCGCGATCGCGGCCGGATTCGCCTCGACGCCGACCCTGAGCGGCTGGCGAACCTGCTGCTGGCCGCCATGCAGGGGGGCATGCTGCTCGCTCAGATCGCCCGCGACGTCACCCCGCTGCGTGACGCCCTGACCGCCGCCATCGATCATGTGCAGTCCTTCGAAACGCCGCAGACGCAGACGCAGGCGCCGCCCCCCGCATGATCCTTCCGAAAGAGGGTCTCTGGGGTCCTGGCCGAAAATCCAACGGATATAGCTCTGGCCTGCGGTGATGTAGGCAGGGGTCTGCTTTGAACTCGGCGGACTCTGCGTGGGCCTCGGGGTGGGCCTGGGCCTCGTCGTGTTCGGCGAGGGTGCGGTAAATACTGGCCAGGCTCGGGCTGTGGCCTTTGCGTTTACCGGTTGCGATGATCAGGTCGGGTTGGATGGATTCGACAGACTCGCCCGCAGCCTTGCGGCGCAGCACGGTGTGGAGCATGTCGTCGGTGATCACCGCAGGGCGGCGCTCTTGCGGGAGGCGGCGTCCAGGCCTTCCGGGGTGGCTTCGCGGATGTTCTCGCGTTCGATCTCGGCCATCGCTGCGAAGAAGGAGGACAGGATGCAGCCGGGCCCGGTCGGGTCGTAGAGGCCGGACACACGACCGCGTCTCAGGCCTGCTTTGAATTCGCAGGAAACGCGAAGGGGCGCCCGGGGGAGCCCTGCCTGGACGCCCCCCGAGGAAGGCCCATGCTACGAGTCATTCGCCGCGACCACCTCGGTGGGATGATCGGCGGATGTGCCCGGGTCGAGTGCGGTGTCGCCTGCTCGCCGGCCGCTGGTCTCCGCTATCGCCGTACGCAACTCTCCGATCGCCTTGGCGAGCGGGATGCAGGACCGCACGAATAGGGCGAGGGCTTTGGGGACACGTGCGGCGGCGCCGATCGCCAGGCTTATCGCGCCGATGATCGCCAGGATGATGGTAATCGTCATTGGGGCCTTTCACGCCGAGTTATGAGGGACGCAACTAACACCTGGTTATTACGCCATCCCTGCAATGAGCGAGGCCACTCCGGTGCGCCGGGAAAGCGGGAAAAGCCATTGCCGGTCGGCTAGTGTGAATATTCCGGTCCGGATCCGGTGTTCTGCGGAGGCGCGGATGACTGACAATGTCCGAGGCATTTTTGCGGCCCGGCTCGACGAGCTGATCAACATTTCCGAGCTGCCGCCGGACACGATTGTGCGGGAGGTCTCCCGGCGCCGGCCGGCGGGCGAGTCGTGGCGGCTGACCGTTCAGCGGCTCAGCGACTGGAGACATGGCAAGAACGTGCCCAACGAGAAGCCGCTGCGTCTGCTGGTACGGGTTCTGATCGAGCATGCGCGAGCTCGCGGTGTCGTTCCCGATCCCGTCACGAGGGATCTCTTGAACGAACGGAACTGGCCACACTGGCGTGAGGAGGCACGGGCGGAGACCGTCAAGGACGGCACGGCGCCCGTCATCGGGCTGGCGCCGGCCACCGATTTCGTGCCGCGCGCCGGCCTTCACGAACAGGTGCTCGCGGCGGTCCTGGCGGAGCCGAGCCGGCAGGAATCCTCGATGGTGTTCGTCTGGGGACCGGGGGGATTCGGAAAGACGACGCTGGCCCAGATGGTGAGCAGGGACGAACGCGTCAGGAGGCGGTTTGCCGACGGTGTCCTGTGGATCGTCCTGGGCATGCGCACGACGGATCAGGAGCTAGCCGCGAAGATCAACGATCTGTCGGGGCAGTTAACGGGTAACCGCCCGACCTTCGTCGATCCCCAGCAGGCCGGATACTTCCTCGGCGCGCTGCTGAGCAGACGGAGCATGCTGGTCGTCATCGACGACGTCTGGTCGGCTGAGCAACTCGCCCCCTTCCTGGGCTCCTGGCAGCGATCGGCGCGGCTGGTGACTTCTCGGGTGTCCGCGCTGGCCCCGGATGAGGGAGTGACGGCCATCGAGGTAGGTCCGATGACGGCTGCGGAATCCGCGGAGATGGTCCGTCCGGTCATTTCGACGGACGTGCCGGGGTTGCCGGCCCTGTTGGAGCACTCGGCGGGATGGCCGGTGCTGTTGGCTCTTGTTCGCGGCGCGTTGCGCAAGATCCTCGCCATGGGAATGTCGGCCGAGGAGGCCGTGGCGCAGATCGAGGGCATGATCGCGGTGGCCGGCCCCGCGGCGCTCGATCCGCCGGGCGGCGAACCCGACGTGAACGATCCACGCCGCCGCAACCGGGCGGCGGCCGCCACGATAGAGGTGAGTCTGTCGCTTCTCGCCACTACGGGCGGGGATGGCTGGCTCGATCGTTACGTGGACTTGGCGGTGTTTCCTCGCGAGACCGAGATACCGCTGTACGCGTTGGAGCACTACTGGGCGGCGCGTGGCGCGATGAGCCGCCCGCAGGCGTACTTGCTGTGCGCGGCACTGGCTGATCTGTCATTGCTCACGGTGCGGCGGGTTGGATCCGAAACCAGGGTGACCTTGCACCAGGTGATATACGACTACCTCTGGCACCGCGTCGGCGATGGCCTCCCTGACTTGCACGCCGACCTGGTTTCCGCCATTTCCTCGCAGGTCCCGTCGGCGGAGGACGGGGGACCGCATTGGCCGTCGCTCTCCAGTGAGCTGCCTTTTTACTGGCGCTGGCTACCACACCACATAAGAGAGGCACACGGGGACGGCACGGCGCTGGTCGCTGTCCTCGCCGACCTGGATTGGACCGTGGGAAAGCTAAACCTGACGGGCCCGGCCGAGGTAGAGGCCGACTTGCTGCTGTCCGTATCCGAAACCGCCCGGCTGCTGCGTAACTTCATCACGCAGAACGCCCATCTGCTCGCACCGACGGATCCCGTTGAGGCGCTCGGTGCCGTGCTGCTCTGTCGCCTGCCCCTGTTGCCTGAACTTGCCACCGGACGGGTGGCACTCGAATCCACGCTGCCTTGCTACTGGCTCAAATCGGAGGTCACCAGCGGGCTGCCTGACCGGCCGGACCCGGCCCTCACCCGGGTGATCATCCACGGCGATTGGCTGACCACCGTCTCTGTGACAGCAGACGATCGCTGGCTGGTGACCGGAGCCGATGACGGCAAGATCCGGATCTTGAGCTCCGAGAGCGGCAAAGTGACGGCGATCTGGGAACCGGCCAGGGAAATGCTGGGAGAGATCTCCTACGACGAGATGATGCCCATCCAATGGGAGAACGCCCAGGGAAACAGCTTTATCGCGCTGGCGACCAAGTACGCGGTGCACTCGCATGTGCTGTCTCCCGATGAGACCTGGCTGGCCGCGGGGTGCCTCGGCGCGGGAATCGCCATCTGGGATCTGCGGAGGCAGCGGTTGCGTGCCGTCATCGAGGACGGCGAGATGCTGCCGTACATGATGACCTCGACCTCCGACGGCAGGCTCATGGTGACCTGCGACAACCGGAACCTGGTTCGAAGCTGGAACAGCCGCGACGGGCGGCCGCACGCGACGATGGCGGGTCATAACGGCGCGGTCTATGCGATGACATCGCTCGGTGATGACATCGTGGCCAGCGGCGGCGAAGACGGGTACGTCCGGATTTGGAATGTCCGGGAGGGGAGCGAGCAGGCCTGTTGGGGCCCCGTCGCCGGGCAAATCCGGTCGATCACGTATGACGCTCGCGCGAATCTGATCGCCGTGGGGGTTTTAGATGGGCCTGTCACGCTTATTGACGCCGCCGACGGCTCGCAGCGTACGTCTGCGGGGAACGCCTTCACGGAGTCGGTCGTGTTCTCGCGTGACGGGAAGGAGTTGTTCGCCGGCCTGATGTCAGGAGAGATCGTGGTGCTCACGACGCCCGACATCACGCCGGTCCGGCTGCTGCTAGGCCACGACGAGGCGGTGGAATGCCTGATGCCCGCCGTCGGCGACCGTTGGATAGCCTCCGCGAGCAGGGACGGTTCCTTGCGCATCTGGTCGAAGGAATCCGAGGCGCCCCAACCTGTCGCCGCCCCCAGTCGCCTGAGCACGCCACCAACGGGGGGATTGTGGCGTGCTCCAAGCGGACCGGCCGACCATGCGCCTCAGTCGGTCAACCCCCTGACGCGGCTGCTCCGCGTGTCCAGTGTGCATTCCTGGAAGAAGGCGGCCGAACGACACACTTTCTGGCAGTGGGTACATCGGATCAACGCCGCACTGTTGTGGGGTGAGAACGACGAGGAGGCGCGGAAGGCGATCATCGCTCGGCTGGAGTCCGTCTCCCGGCTGTCGGAATCCCGCGGCGAGGTGGAAGACGAGGTCAGTAGCCGGGCAACGTTCGCCGCGTATCAGAAGGAAGGAACGGTGACCGTCGTCGAGGTGCCGACGGGCTTGGAAATCACCACGATGACAGGCTTGTCCGGTACGGCATCCGTTCGTTTCGCGCCGCAAGAGGACTATGTGGTGATGTCGGCCGACGGTCGTGCCCAGATCTGGTCGCTCACCGAGCCCGGGACGGTCGTCGATCTCGACGTACCGGAGGGCACCCGGGGTGAGTTCGCCTGGTGGCTCCTGGTGAGCCCGCTCGGTGACTGGACAGCCATCGCCTCCGAGACGCATGTGTGGGTCTGCGACTCCAGAAGCGGCCGGATACGGGGGTACGCGGAAACGGACTCCGCGAGCCTGGTCGGGGTGGACGGCAAGGAGGGAAGCTGGTTCGCCAGTTACTCCGACGGCTTGGACTTCTGGTCCGCGGAGGACTGCACGCGGCTCTTCTCCGGAGGCGAACTGCCGGGTGGTTTCAGCACGCTCGCGCAGCATCCCAACGGACGCTGGATCTGCGCCGCCGACAACTACGGTGGTGTCAACATCATGAGGTACGGCGACGGCGCCGCCATCGGACGCCTCGATGGCCACAAATCCGCCGTCAACGACATCGCGTTCAGTTCCGACGGTCAATGGATCGCCACGGTCGACCTTGACGGGCAGCTGCGCGTCTGGGAGGCGCTGACCAAGACGTGCGTGACTGTGGCGCGCGCCGACGGCGCGCTCGTGAGATGCCAGTGGCAGGGCGTTCTCGCCCTGAGCCTGGTCGGGCGGAGAGGGCTCTACAGCCTGGCGCTACGTCAGCCCGGAGAGGTTGGAGCCCGGCGCATGCTCCAAAAGGCCGAGAGCGCTGACCCGTACTCGTTCGAGACGGCGGTCGCCTTGCTGGCCCTGGGCCGTGTGCTGGGGAACTCGGAGAAAGACGCGGAAGGTCTGGCGGCCTATGAGCGAGCTTTCGAGATCTACCATCGGCACGGGCTGGATCAGACGCCTGAGGCCGCCCCGCTGCTGCGCGAACTGTCCATTCTTACCCATCGAGTTCACGGTTCAGCCGCCGCTGAGGCCATCGCCCTGCGTGTGCTCGGCGTCATACCGCCGGACGTTCACAATTCCTGGGAACGAGGCCAGGCTCTCCATCTGATCGCCGGGCACGTATACGCGCAGGGCAGGGTGCAGGAAGCCGCGCGGTTGCTCGTCGAGGCGTGCGACGCGGCGGAAGCGGTAGGGGTGTCGAATCGCCGGGGTGAATACGCCTCCTTGCTGTCGGACTGCGCGAGGATCTGCTATCAGGCCGGTGACCGCCCCGCCACCGAGCTGACGCTGCTCCGGCGGATCGCCGTGCTGAAAACGATGGATCAGACCCTCCCGATCGGCGCGGCGCTTTTCGACCTCGCCCGATTCAAGGTCGAGTCGGGCCGTGCCGATCAGGCGGTAGCGGACTATCGGGCGGCCGTCACGGCTCTCGAAGGGGCCGACGGGGAGTACTCCTCCGTCCGGGAGTCCGCGTTCGACGAGCTCGTGGGCACACTGATCGGCCTTGGCGATCTGGCGGAAGTGGAGGAGGCTCTCAGCTCGGGGGGCGGGAAAGCCGAGCACTTTCTCGGTATGGCCCGCATGCTGAGCGGGCAAAAGCGCTACGCCGAGGCGGTGGAGCCGTACGAGCGTGCGATGGCCGCCTTTTACAGCGCTGAGAATATGACCGGGGTCAAATTCACCGTTAGAGAACTGGGTCTCACCTATTACGAATTAGAAGAGTTCGGAAAATCCGAGCCCCTTCTGGCCAGAAGCCTGGAGCTGTACGAGGCGGCGGACCCCGCCGGCGCGGAGACCGGAACGGCGCTGATCGAACTCGCCCGAGTCGTCGGCGAACTCGGCGGTGCGGAGGCCAATGCCTACTACGAACGAGCGATCGCCCTCCTCGACGCGCTCGGCGACGAACACCTGTACGCACTGGGAATGGCGTTGCGAGAATTGGCCAGCAGGATTTTCTCCGCCGGGCTCCTGACCGAAGCCGAACCGTGGTATCGGCGCGCCATCGAGAACGAGGAGACCCGTAATCCCGGTTCACCGTTCGGCGGAATGCTGATGTTCGATCTCGGTCGTATCCTCCTCGATCTGGGGCGTCCCGAGGAGGCCTGCGAACTGATGGCCCAGGCACTGCGCCACTGGGCCGCTCCCGGCTCCATCTCCGATGAGATCAGAAGCTTCGCTCGCGAGGCCTACGCCGACGCGGTCGAGGCGGCATCGCGACACTGACCTTCTGGATCAGCTGCCATCTGTCGCCGGCGGGCGATCCGGACCATCTGAAACTGGTCACCTTCCACCAGACCGCGCCGGCCAGGACGTCGACTGGACCGATTGAGCAACGCCGGCTGACAGCACAGGGTCCCGCCGGGAACTCTTCCGGCGGGACCCGTCTCGGGGCTTGAGCAGCAACCGAACGGCCAGTCACGTTAAGGAGCCCGGCGGGCGCTTCTTATCGTGACTGGCCGTTCGGATGCGGGTGGTCGCAGGAGTGACGAGACGGCGGCGCCGGTGAAGTCGGGAGGTGTGGGTTGACGCTGGGAGTCGTACGAGATCTACGCGAGCACCGAGCCCCTAACAGCGAAGAAGATCTTGCCGCCTTCGAGATCGACGTCCTGGCGGGGTTCGTGCTGGCTCGCGCGTCAGCCGGGCTGACCGACAGCACCATCCGCAACGACGCCAATCACCTGGAGCTGATCCGAGACTGGTTCGGCCGACCGCTGTGGGAGATGCAGCCTGAAGACGCCGATGTCTACTTCGGCAAGGTGCTGCGGGATGCCAAGCCCTCCACCCGCACCGGGCGGGCTGCGGCTCTGACGGTGTTCTTCCGGTTTCTGGAGCTCAGGCACAAGGTTGAGCTGCATAACCTCACCGGCCGGGTTGTCGAGTGCCCGCTCGATGGGGTCAACCGTCCACGATTGTCAGTGGATCCGCAGCTGCGCGTCCCACCGACCGCCGAGGAGATCGAGCAGCTGTTCGCAGGGTGGCGCGAAGAGCTGCTGAGCTGCCGCAAGTTCTGTCGGGCCTGTGGTCGGGAAGCCCCAACGTGGTCAAGATCGACGAGCTCGACGTCATCTGCACCGTGCTGAGCTGCGGCGTCGAGGAACTGCTGATCCCCGAACCCGAGAGCGTGGCCGAGCCGCGGCACCACAACGATGATGAAACTGCGACGGTCGGCCAAACCATGGCGGTCGGCCAAACTCGGTCAGTCACCCCGCGCACCGGCGCCGGACGGTCCCTACCGCCTCGATGAACTGCCCACACTGCGCCACCCCGTTGCCGGAGAAGCGACGCCGAGACCAGATCTACTGCAGCCACTCCTGCTCAGCGTTGGCCTCCTACTACCGGCGCAAGAACGGCCAGCCGGTCCTGCCTCGCTGGCAGCATCCGGCGTTGACCGCAACTGATCCGGTGCTGCGCGCAGCGGCACGTCACGCTCAGGAACTCGACCAAGCCCACGATTGGAACCCCTCGACCACCAGATGTGTGCTGGATGGGCTGATCATGGTGCTGACCGGCCTTCCCGCAGGTGAGCGCGTCCCGCTCAGCGAGGTCCGAGCCCGGCCGCACCGCTGGGTGTCGCGTCCTCGGCTCGTCGAAGTGCTCACCGACCTGGACCTGCTCCACGACGACTCCATTCCGGCGATCAGATCCTGGGTCGATCACGTCACCAGCCATCTCACCCCCGGCTTCATCAATCCCGTCCGGCAGTGGCTGCTGGTCCTGCTCGATGGCGACACCAGGTCGCGCCCCCGGTCCGCGTCCAGCATCCATGTCTACTTCAGTTGCGTTCGACCGTTCCTCGACGACTGGGTGGCGCGCTACGACCATCTGCGGGAGGTCACCCGCTCCGACATCGGCGCAGCGCTCGGACCGCTCAGCGGCTCACGACGCGCCACCACGACCAACGCGATGCGATCGCTGTACCGCCATCAGATACACCGCCGTCGCCGAGCACCTGCTCGCCGACGAACTCGACCAGGCACCCAGCCACGATCCCGTTTGAAGAGCAGCCGGAACCCGCCGGAAAAGGGGACCGGAGCGTGAGTGGTGATCGCTAAGGTGATCGTCATGGCACTGCTGTCTCGCCTCGACCGTTTCAACCGGCGGCACCCTTGGAGCCACAACGACCACTACGGCCGCTGGGTCGCCGACCGAGTGGCCGCGTCCGGGGCCCGCCACGTCCTCGACGTCGGGTGCGGCACGGGTAACCTCGCCGCTCTGCTTCGCCGACGCGCCGCTACCG
Source organism: Streptosporangium sp. NBC_01469 (assembly GCF_036227305.1). Lineage (NCBI taxonomy): Bacteria > Bacillati > Actinomycetota > Actinomycetes > Streptosporangiales > Streptosporangiaceae > Streptosporangium > Streptosporangium sp. NBC_01469. Next base: position 6,914,995 of record NZ_CP109465.1, read on the forward strand.
TCACCGGGCTCGAACCCGATCCCGCGACCGCCCGCGCCGCGGCGGAGCGCTTCGCCGACGACCCCGCGGTCACCATCGTCCAAGCCGACTTCGCCGGGCGCGACCCGCAGCGGCGATGGGACGCCATCACCCTCGTCGCTGTCTTGCACCACCTCTCGCTGGCGCCCACCCTGCGTGAACTGCGCGGCTGTCTCACCCCGGGCGGGCGTCTCGTGGTCATCGGCTGCTACCGGGAGGCCGGGCCCGCCGACTTGCTCGCCGCCCTGCCTGCCATGGTTGCCAACCCGATCATGGGAATGATCAAGCACCCGGCCCGCGCCGATGAACCGCCCTTGCACATGACGGCGCCCACCACCGATCCGCAGGAGACCCTGGCCGACATCCGGGCCTCGGCCGCACGGGAACTGCCCGGCGCCCGGATCCGACGTCGCCTGTTCTGGCGATACACCTTGGTCTATGACGCCCCCAACGGACGGAACGGGGCCTAACGCCCCGCCGCAGAGAAGCCACTAACCAGCCCAAACATACCTCCAGGACCCCTTACCGCCATATTCCGGATTCCGGCTTGACTGCGAAGCCTCGGTGCTGGTCGAACTCTCCACGTTTTCGGCTCCCACAAACCGAACCGACGTCGGTTCCCGATGAAAGTCCTTCAGGTCGTGCGTCGCGCTGGAGCCGCGAGCTATCGCCGCTGCGTCAGGCGCGGCTGGCGCGTAACTGGATGCTAGAGAACGTGGTCGAGGAGATCGACTTGCGGACGCCGGGCGGCCAGCGGGGGTGACGCCGAGCACGGTCACGGGCTGAAAACTGGGCCGGCACACCACCGGAACCGGCCATCGCGAGACGTCGTGTGAGATCCACGGGCGGGCGCCGCGCGAGCTGGGGTGCCGGTAAGAGCGCACCACGCCCACGTTCTCAGCCCAGGTGGCCGGCCTGGTCGAGCAGATATCGCTGCTCGACCAGGTTGCCGGTCAGGGAAGCCGCCTCACGATACAGCCTCGCCGCGCCGGCCGCGTCGCCGGTCATCTGGAGCAGGTGGGCGCGCACCGCGCGTTCGCGTTGCCGGATCAGCGGGTCCTGGCCGAGCTGGAAGCGGCGGTTGAGGTCGTCGAGCAGGGCCAGTCCTCGAACCGGCCCGTACGCTTTGGCCACGGCCACCACCCGGCTCAGCCGTACCGGCGGGATGGGGTTGAGCCGTTCGAGCCACAGGTAGAGCGCCGCGATCTGCGGCCAGTCGGTCTGCTGCGGCGAGGTCGCCGCGGCGTGCACGGCCGCGATCGCCGCCTGCAGCTGGTAGGGGCCGACCTCGCGGCGGTCCCAGACGCTGTCGATCAGCTCGGTGCCCTCGCGGGTGAGGTCGCCGTCCCATCGCGTCCGGTCCTGCTCGTCCAAGGGCACCAGCTCGTCGTGGCCACTGGTGCGGGCGGGACGACGGGCCTCGGTGAGCAGCATCAGCGCGAGCAGGCCGGTGACCTCGGCGTCGGCGGGCACGGAGGCGTGGAGCATGCGGGTCAGCCGGATGGCCTCGCTGGTCAGGTCGACGCGGGCGAGTCGGTCGCCGGTGGAGGCGGTGTAGCCCTCGTTGAAGATCAGGTAGAGCACCTGCATCGCGGCGGCCATCCGGCTGTCGCGGTCGGTGTCGGTCGGCGGGGTGAAGCGGGCGCCGGCGCGGGCCAGCCGCTGCTTGGCGCGGCTGATCCGGGTGCCCATGGTGTTCTCCGGGGTTCCATGGGCATGCGCGATCTCGGCGGTCGTGAGGCCGCCCACGGCCCGCAGCGTGAGCGCCACCTGGGAGGCGGCGCTCAGCGCCGGGTGACAGCAGAGCAGCAGCAGGGCGAGGCTGTCGTCGGTCTCCCGCGCGGCGCCCGGCTGGCGGTCCGGTTCCCGCATGGCCAGCTCGGCGACGCCGGCCTCCTGCTCACGTCGGCGCCGGGACTGGTCGGCGCGGAGCAGATCGACCATCCGCCGATAGCCGATGCGAATCAGCCAGCTGCGTGGGTTGTCCGGCACGCCGTCGGCCGGCCAGATGCGGCTCGCGGTGAGCACTGCCTCCTGCACCGCGTCCTCGGCGACGTCGAAGCGGCCGAAACGCCGCACCAGCGCGCCGAGCACCTGTGGCGCCTCGACGCGCAGCAGGTGCTCGATGCCGGCGTTCATGCTCGCGTGCGCCTTTCCCGCCGCCCGGCCGGCCGCCGGTTCGGCATGATCGGTCACGCCGTGAAGTCCTCGCCCATGATCGGCCGGATCTCGATCGGCTCACCCAGCACCTCGACGATCCGCGAGACGATCTCCACGGCTCGTTCCTGGCCGGCCACGTCGATGACGGCGAAGCTGGCCAAGACCTCCTTCAGTTCGGCGAACGGCCCGTCGGTCGCCACCACGCCGTCAGCGGTCTTGCGGACCGTGGTGCTGACCGCGGGATGACCGAGACCCTCGCTGCTGACGAACTCGCCGGTGGCGATCAGTTCCTGCTCGAACTTCTGGTAGGCGGCGAACGCCGCCAGCGCCTCCTCCGACGGGGTGTCAGCGGTCGCGGCGTCCCAGGCCGCGGCCGGGGTGTGGCTGAGCAGCAAGTACTTCATGGTGGATCCTCTTTCGAACGTTCCGGAAAGCGTACGCGAGGTCAGGCGGAGCGGCGCAGGGACAGGGCCAGGACGGTCGTCCAGGTGAAGGCGACCAGGCCGTTGACGGCGATCTGGACGCTCATGTGATCGGGCGACATGGGCAGCAGCAGGACGAGCGCGGCGGCGCCGTTGCCGATGGCCGCCGGCACGGCCCGGCGGCGGGCGTATCGGACGACCAGCACGATGGCGGCGATGGCCAGCGCGGTGAAGGAGACGGCGGCCGCGGCCGAGTGCGTGATGCTCTGCCAGGACATCTGAGCCACCGGCCCGTCGGGAGTCCCGGCGGGAAAGCCGTTTTCCGGGTCCATGATGAACATACCCGCGGCGATCATCCCGGCCCCGAAGATCCCAACGAGGATGGGCAGCGCCCGCCGGCCGATCCCCTCGGTGACGGTACGCCTGACACCGCCGGCCAATGCCAGGCCGCCCAGGCCGGCGAGCACGAACGTGGCGATCTGGATCCAGCCGAGGCCGCCGGTGGAGAGCTGGCTGATCGGATGGCGGGTGATGTCGAAGCCCTCGCGGGTGAGCATCTGGATGGTCGCCGAGGTGAAGAACACCGGCCCGGCCAGAGCGCCGACGAGCAGCAGGTGGCCGGTCGAGCGGCGGACGGCGGGGACGCCGGTGGTGGCCGGGGTGGTGGCTGCGGTGGTGGCCATGACTTCCTCCTTGAGGGGTGGGTTCCTGCCGCTACCTCGGAGCCGAATCTGGGCTCTCGACACGGCCGCGATGTGATCTGAAACACACCCGGATCGTGTCGAAGCTCGTAAGCGGGCTCCGAGGTACCGGCAAGCAGTCACCCAAGCCACCAGGAGAATGAGATGTCCGAGATGACGGAGACCTACCAGCCGAGCGCCGATGTGAAGGCCCTGGATCGCCTGGTCGGTACCTGGGCGGTCACCGGCGGCGCTGCGGGAACCGTGCGGTACGAGTGGATGCCCGGCGGCTTCTTCCTGCTCCAGCATGTCGATCTCACCCAGTTCGGCCAGCCTGTCACCGGTCTGGAAGTGATCGGAAACCTGCGCCCGTTCGGCGAGCCGGCCGGCACGGACGTGGTGTCGCGCTTCTACGACTCGACCGGAAACACCCTCGACTACGTGTACGAGCTGACCGGCGACAAGCTGACCATCTGGGGCGGCGCGAAGGGCAGCCCCGCCTACTACGAAGGCATGTTCAGCGCCGACGGCACCGCCGTCACCGGCGCCTGGGTCTACCCCGGCGGAGGCGGATACGAATCCATCATGACCCGGATCTGACCTCGGCTCACGTCGCCGATCTGATCGGCCGGGACGAACTGGGAGCGCCTGGTCGGCGGTTCGGTGCCGGAGCACGGGCATCGAACCGCCGGCCGGCGGCCAGGTGGAACGGAAAAGTCGATCCGGTACGCCGCCGTTTCGAAGGACGCCCACACCACGGGGTGCCGTTAACGAGCGTGCTACCAGTCCCAACCGGGTCTGTCAATTAAACGGCTCTGGCACGAATCCGGTGGTGACGGAGTGTACGGGCTGGCAAGGTGACCTTGGTGTGCCTCGAAAGTCTTGAAGATGCTGTTCCCGCAGTTGGCCGACGTGGTCCTCGAGCAGGTGATCACAGAGCAGCAGATCGTGCGGGTACGAGCCCGAACACGATCGGTAGCAGCATCCTGCCCCGCCTGTGGAGTCCCGGCCCGGCGAGTGCACGCCTACCACACGCGGCGTCTGGCGGATGTGCCGGTCGGCAGCCACACCGTGGTCGTTGACCTGCGCGTACGCCGACTGGTGTGCGAGGCCCGCGGTTGTGTGCGGCAGACGTTTCGTGAACAGGTTCGGCAGGTGGCGGCTCGTTATGCGCGTCGTACTGTGGGGTTGGCCGCGCTGATCGTGGACCTGGCAGTGGTGCTGGCCGGTCGCGCCGGCGTGGCTGTGCTGGCCCGGCTGGCGGTGAAGGTCTCGCGGACCACGGTGCTGCGCTTGTTGATGAGCGTTCCCGCCCCCGCCGGGCCGGTGCCCGCAGTGCTGAGCGTGGACGACTTCGCGCTGCGACGAGGCAACAGCTACGCGACCTTGCTCATCGACGCGGTCACTCACCGCCGCATCGATGTGCTGCCTGACCGCAAGGCCGCCACATTGACCGCATGGTTACGCGAGCATCCCGGCGCCCAGGTCGTGTGCCGTGACGGCTCAGCCGCCTACGCCGAAGCCATCCGCCAGGGAGCACCGGACGCGGTACAGGTCAGCGACCGCTGGCATCTGTGGCACGGCCTGGCCGCCGCAGTGGAGAAGACCGTGGTCGCCCACAGCCGCTGCTGGCACACCGCAGGGCCCCGCCGCACCGGCGCGCTCACCGAACGGACCCGCCGCAAGCATGCGCAGGTCCACACCCTCCTCGACCAGGGCCTCGGGCTGGGCGAATGCGCCCGACACCTGGGCTGGGGATTCAACACGGTCAAACGCTACGCCCGCGCCGCCTCGGCCAACGACCTCCTGCGCCCGCCCAAGTACGGCGCCACTCTGGTTGATCATCACCGCGAGCATCTGCGACGCCGCTTGGCCGAAGAGCCCGGCGTGGCGGTCACCCATCTGCTGGCCGAGATCCGCGAGCGCGGCTACACCGGCAGCGCCAACCTGCTGGTGCGCTACCTCAACCAAGGGCGCGCCGACCCCGACCGCACCCCGCCCTCACCACGCCGGCTGGTCTCCTGGCTGATGAGCCGTCCCGACGACCTGCCACCGCATCGCCGCCGCCACCTGGAGGAACTGATCCCCGCATGCCCACACCTAACGGCCCTGGCCGCGCGGGTGCGCGAGTTCGCCGCCATCCTCACCCAGCGTCGCGGTCACGACCTTGACGACTGGATCAGCACAGTACGCGCCGATGACCTGCCCGCCCTGCACAGCTTCACCCTCGGCCTGGAAAAGGACAAACAAGCCGTCATCGCCGGACTGACCCTGCCCTACAGCAACGGCCCCATGGAAGGCACCAACACCAAGGTCAAGCTCCTGAAACGCCAAATGTACGGCCGAGCCGGCTTCGCCCTACTCCGACAGCGGATCCTGCTCTCCTAGCAACGCTCTGTCACCACCGGATTCGTGCCAGAGCCAATTAAACGGTGTAACTGATCGTTTTGGTTGTCTACTTCTGGCCGGCTGATAGGCGTCCGTCGAAGGTGATGGCGAAAGCGTTCAGCGCGGCCTTCCACCGAGTGACCCAGCGCTTGCGGCCCTTGCCGGTGGGATCCAGGCTCATGATGGCCATGTAGACGCACTTCAGCGCGGCCTGCTCGTTCGGGAAGTGGCCGCGGGCCTTGACCGCTCGACGGATTCGGGCGTTGACCGACTCGATCGCGTTGGTGGAGCAGATCACCCGGCGGATCTCGGCGTCGAAGTTGAGGAAGGGCACGAACTCGGCCCAGGCGTCCTCCCACAGCTTGACGATCGCCGGGTACTTGCCGCCCCAGACCTCGGCGAACTCATAAAACCGCTCCAAAGCGGCGGCCTCGGTCGGCGCGGTGTAGATCGGCCGCAGTGCTTTGGCGATGGCGTCCCAGTGCTGGCGGGCGGCGTAGCGGAAGGAGGCGCGCAGCAGGTGCACCACACAGGTCTGCACGACGGCCTGCGGCCAGACGGTCTCGATCGCCTGTGGCAGGCCCTTGAGCCCGTCGCAGACCACCATCAGCGCATCCATCACGCCGCGATTCTTGATCTCGGTCAGCACATGCAGCCAGAACTTGGCACCCTCGCCACCGTCGCCGGCCCACAGACCGAGGATGTCGCGCTCGCCGTCGACGGTGACCGCCAACGCCACGTAGATGGGCCGGTTGGCGACCTGACCGTCACGGATCTTGACGTGGATGGCATCGATGAAGATCACCGGGTAGACCGCATCGAGTGGCCGGTTCTGCCATTCGGCCATCCCTTCCAGCACCTTGTCGGTGATGGTGGAGATGGTCTGCTTGGAGACCTCGGCGCCGTAGACCTCGGCCAGGTGCGCGGAGATCTCCCCGGTGGTCAGCCCCTTGGCCGACAGGGAGATGACCATCTCATCAACGCCCGACAGCCGCCGTTGCCGCTTGCGCACGATCTTCGGCTCGAAGCTGGCGTCCCGATCCCGCGGGACGGTGATCTCCACCGGGCCGACATCGGTCAGCACCGTCTTGGACCGGGTGCCGTTGCGGGAGTTACCTGCTCCGCGACCGGCCGGATCGTGCTTGTCGTAGCCGAGATGGTCGGTGATCTCGCCTTCCAGCGCCGACTCCAGTACCAGTTTGGTCAGCCGGCCCAGCAGTCCGTTCTCTCCGACCAGCTCCACTCCGTCGGCTCGGGCCTGGTCGACCAGTTTGGCCACCAGCTCGCGATCCGACGTTTCGTGATTGTCTCGCCGCGCCACCGCGATCTCCTCCAGGTCCGTGTCTGCGGATGCCTGGATCACAGTACTCATCAGGTGTTTCCTCCTTGATCAGGAGTTACACCGTTTTTTAGGCTCTGGCACGAATCCGGTGGTGACAGAGCGTTGCTAGGAGAGCAGGATCCGCTGTCGGAGTAGGGCGAAGCCGGCTCGGCCGTACATTTGGCGTTTCAGGAGCTTGACCTTGGTGTTGGTGCCTTCCATGGGGCCGTTGCTGTAGGGCAGGGTCAGTCCGGCGATGACGGCTTGTTTGTCCTTTTCCAGGCCGAGGGTGAAGCTGTGCAGGGCGGGCAGGTCATCGGCGCGTACTGTGCTGATCCAGTCGTCAAGGTCGTGACCGCGACGCTGGGTGAGGATGGCGGCGAACTCGCGCACCCGCGCGGCCAGGGCCGTTAGGTGTGGGCATGCGGGGATCAGTTCCTCCAGGTGGCGGCGGCGATGCGGTGGCAGGTCGTCGGGACGGCTCATCAGCCAGGAGACCAGCCGGCGTGGTGAGGGCGGGGTGCGGTCGGGGTCGGCGCGCCCTTGGTTGAGGTAGCGCACCAGCAGGTTGGCGCTGCCGGTGTAGCCGCGCTCGCGGATCTCGGCCAGCAGATGGGTGACCGCCACGCCGGGCTCTTCGGCCAAGCGGCGTCGCAGATGCTCGCGGTGATGATCAACCAGAGTGGCGCCGTACTTGGGCGGGCGCAGGAGGTCGTTGGCCGAGGCGGCGCGGGCGTAGCGTTTGACCGTGTTGAATCCCCAGCCCAGGTGTCGGGCGCATTCGCCCAGCCCGAGGCCCAGCCCGAGGAGGGTGTGGACCTGCGCATGCTTGCGGCGGGTCCGTTCGGTGAGCGCGCCGGTGCGGCGGGGCCCTGCGGTGTGCCAGCAGCGGCTGTGGGCGACCACGGTCTTCTCCACTGCGGCGGCCAGGCCGTGCCACAGATGCCAGCGGTCGCTGACCTGTACCGCGTCCGGTGCTCCCTGGCGGATGGCTTCGGCGTAGGCGGCTGAGCCGTCACGGCACACGACCTGGGCGCCGGGATGCTCGCGTAACCATGCGGTCAATGTGGCGGCCTTGCGGTCAGGCAGCACATCGATGCGGCGGTGAGTGACCGCGTCGATGAGCAAGGTCGCGTAGCTGTTGCCTCGTCGCAGCGCGAAGTCGTCCACGCTCAGCACTGCGGGCACCGGCCCGGCGGGGGCGGGAACGCTCATCAACAAGCGCAGCACCGTGGTCCGCGAGACCTTCACCGCCAGCCGGGCCAGCACAGCCACGCCGGCGCGACCGGCCAGCACCACTGCCAGGTCCACGATCAGCGCGGCCAACCCCACAGTACGACGCGCATAACGAGCCGCCACCTGCCGAACCTGTTCACGAAACGTCTGCCGCACACAACCGCGGGCCTCGCACACCAGTCGGCGTACGCGCAGGTCAACGACCACGGTGTGGCTGCCGACCGGCACATCCGCCAGACGCCGCGTGTGGTAGGCGTGCACTCGCCGGGCCGGGACTCCACAGGCGGGGCAGGATGCTGCTACCGATCGTGTTCGGGCTCGTACCCGCACGATCTGCTGCTCTGTGATCACCTGCTCGAGGACCACGTCGGCCAACTGCGGGAACAGCATCTTCAAGACTTTCGAGGCACACCAAGGTCACCTTGCCAGCCCGTACACTCCGTCACCACCGGATTCGTGCCAGAGCCGTTTTTTATACAGTCCCTGATCTATCCCAGAGCTACTTTGGGGCTGGGGTCATGTTCGGGAGAAGACGCCCGTCATATCGGGGTAGCCGTAGTTGCCGCCGAAAATCGGGCGGATATCGCTGGCCAGCGATGATGCGGCCGGTTGGCCGTGCCGATCAGGTGCTCGCCTGGAGCATGGCGAAGTCGGCGTGGGCCTGCTCCACGGCTTTGGGATACGCCTGCCGCTTCTCATGCTCGGCCAGCGCCCGGTAGATGCTCGCCAGGCTCGGGTGTTGTCCCTTGCGCTTGCCGGTGGGGATGATCAGGTCCGGGCGGATGTCCTCCACCGACTCGCCGTTCGCGCGGCGGCGGAGCACGGTGTGCAGCATGTCGTCGGTGATCACCGGCGGGCGTCCGCCATGGTTTCCCTTGCGGGCTGCGGCATTCAAGCCTTCCAGGGTGGCCTCGCGGATGTTCTCGCGTTCGGTCTCGGCCATCGCGGCAAAGAACGTGAACAGCACCCGCCCGGTACCGGACGGGTCGTAGATCCCGGTCAGCGGCCCGGCGAGCATCTCCAGGGCGATGCCGTGCGCGGTGAGGTGGTCGGCCAGCGCGGTCAGCTCGGCCGAGTCCCGGCCCAGCCGCTTCATCTCGTACACGGTGAGGATGACTCGGCAGTGCGGGGCGTGCGCCTTGATCTCGCGGCAGGCCTCCAGGGCGGCTTCGAACTTCGGGCGGACCCGCACGCGGGTGGATAACTTCTCGGCGAAGATCTTCTCGCGCGGGATACCGTGTGCGGCCAGCGCGTCCAGCTGGGACTGAAGTTCCTGGGTGAGGTGGGAGCAGCGGGCGTAGGCGACGCGGATGTCCGTGGCCGGGGTGTCGGCGGGGATCGGCGCCGGCGGCGGAGTGCCTGGCCGCCACAGCCGCCCCGGCCCGCGGTCGGTCGGGGTCGACACGCGCAGCAGCTTCGCCAGCCGAGGGACTTTGGTGAACCGCCCGGTGTGGTAGGTCCCGGCGACGGTGCCGGAGCGCGACCGACACGGCGAGCCGGGCTCGACCAGGCAGCGCGGGCACGGGTGCCGCTCGATCTCATCAGCGTCGGACACGGCGGTGATTTCCGGCTTACTCACCCTGGAATCGTCTCACAAACATCTCGCAAAACACCCCGCCCCAGTTCACGTGAGAACGGGTTCTGAGATGAAATCGGGCCTCCGTCGTTCCCTGCCAACGCCTTGTCGATCTTGATCTCAGAATGGATCGTTTCTGCGAACCGCGAACCGTCACCACTGTCACGCAGAGCTGCTTTGTGGGCTGGCAGTGCGGACTGAATCTGGGGCTCTTGGGAAGTGGCGACGACCCGCGCGAGAGGTCAGGAGGCCGAGTTGACGAAGATCGTGGTCGTTAATACCCTTTTACTAATCTAATAGGAAAAGGGTATTGCGGTGATCAAGCTTCGCCTCGACCCAAGCTCTGGTGTGGCGACATATCTGCAGCTGGTGCATCAGGTCAAACACGCCTTGCGGCTCGGCGCGCTCATGCCGGGTGATCGGCTGCCGACGATCAAAGAGGTTGTCAGCGACCTCGCGATCAATCCGAACACAGTGGCCAAGGCCTACCGCGAACTGGAACACGAGGGCCTCGTCGTCGGTCGGCCCGGGTTGGGCACGTTCGTGCAGCGGTCCCTGGGCGGCGGATCCACGGCCGATCACACCCGGTTCCGCCGCGACCTCGCCCGGTGGGTGCGCGGCTGCCGTGAAGCGGGGCTCGACCAGGGGGATATGGAGGCGCTGTTCGCCTCGGTGCTCGCTGACTCCCCCCAGGAGGGGATCGCATGACGGCGGATCGGACAGTGGGGATGTTCGGCGGCGGATCCGGTGAGCTCACCGCCCCCGCACAGAGCCCGACGGCTCTGGAGGCCATGAGGCTCGCCAAGCGGTATCGGGGCACGTGGGCGTTGCGCGACTGCACGCTGTCCGTCCCCGCCGGCCGGGTGGTCGCGCTCGTCGGACCGAACGGCGCGGGCAAGTCCACGTTCCTGCACCTGGTCGCCGGGCTGATCGCCCCCACCCGGGGCAGCGTGCGTGTCTTCGGCGAACCGGTCGGGCAGCGGGCGGCCGCCCTCGCGCGAGTGGCGTTCCTGGCCCAGGACAAACCCCTCTACGACGGCTTCACCGTCGCTGAGATGCTCCGCTTCGGACACCATCTCAATCCGGGGTGGGACGACGCCCTGGCCCGGCAACGGCTGGCGGAACTGGACATCCCGTTGAACCGCAAGGTCGGCAAGCTTTCCGGAGGTCAGCAGGCACAGGTCGCGCTGACCATCGCCGTGGCCAAGCGGCCGGATCTGCTGGTCATGGACGAGCCGCTGGCCAACCTCGACCCAGTGGCCCGGCACGATGTCATGCGCTCCCTGATGGCGGCGGTGGCCGAGACGCAGATGACCGTCGTGCTGTCCTCCCACGTGGTGGCCGACCTGACCAACGCCTGCGACTGGCTGGTGGTGCTCAACCGCGGCCAGGTCCAGATCAGCGGCGAGGTCGACGAGCTGCTCGCCACCCATCGGATGCTGTCCGGTCCGGCCGAGCTGGCCGACGGGGTGGCGGCCCGGATGCCGGTGATCAGCGACAGCCGCAGCGAACGGCAGGCCGACCTGCTGGTGCGCACCGGCCCGGGAACGCCATTGCACGACCCGCGATGGAGAACGTCCAGCGTGAGCCTGGAGGAGCTGGTGCTGGCCTACCTGCGCCGCCCCGACACCACCTCACTGCCTCGTCCGACCCTGACCATTTCTGACCGTTAAGGAGACATGGAAGTGTTGTGGCTTACCTGGCGGCAGCACCGCATGCAGGTGCTCCTCACCACGGCGCTGCTGGCCGTCCTCGGCGCGGTTCTGCTCATCAGCGCTCTGGGCGCCGCCGACTTTGCCGCCCAGAACGCTCCGGCGACCGACTGCGTGACGGACACGCCCACATGCGGCGCTTACCTCGTGGAGATGAACGAGCGCACACGGCCGGTGGGTGAACTCCTCGGATGGCTTCCGCTGCTGGCCCCGGCGATGATCGGCGCCTTCTGGGGCGCTCCGCTGCTGGCCCGGGAGTTCGAGCACGGCACGCACCAACTGACCTGGACCCAGTCGGTGACGCGACGCCGCTGGCTGGCGACCAAGATCGTCGGGCTCGGTGCCACGGTCACGCTCGGCGGGCTGGCGCTGGGCGGCATCGTGGAGCCGTGGCTGGCCGCCTTCGACGTTCCGCCCTACAACGTCGACCGCTTCGACTTGAGATGGTTCCGCCTTGTCGGCATCGTGCCGGCGGCGTGGTGGCTGTCCGCGTTCGTGCTCGGCATGGCCACGGGCGCGCTGTTCCGGCGAACCATGCCGGCGATGGCGGTGACCCTGGCGGTGTGCGCGTTGGCATTCTTCGGACTCCTTAGGGCGCCGTCCTTCTACGCGACACCGGAGCGAGCCGTACAGGCCAAGGTCATGGACGATCCCACACCGAATGACTCCCTTTACGTGAGCGGCTACTGGATCGACAGAAGCGGCGTGAAGTTCACCTCTCAGGAGAGAGCGCTCGCGCTCGCCGGCCCCTGTGGGACAGACGAGACGACCAAGAAGTACGCCAAGTGCTCATTCAGCCACGGCTATCGACAGGTCACCGAATTTCACCCCACGAACAGGTTCTGGCAGTTCCAATGGACCGAAGCGGGAATCTTGCTCATCCCCGCTCTCACATTGGGCGGCGTCGCCGTCCGGCGCACCCTTCGGCCCCGCATCTGAAACCAATTATCGCCTCATCACGGTGACGGGACGGCCTGGCGCAGGACCGTCACCGCCTTCTGTAAGGCGTCCAGCGGAGGGCGAGCAGTGGATCATGCAGGACCCTGAGAACAACGAGTTCTGCGTGGCGTAGGTCGGCCCGCTGCGGACTTGCCCGTCCTGATCAAACTGCTCGACTCTTCCTTAAGCAGATGCCCGAACGACAGCGCCCTTGCCGACTCGGCAGGTCAGAAGAGGGTGTCGCGCACCCGCAGCGGCCGGTAGCCAGTGGGGCCAAGCTGAGCCAGCTCGCCCTCGATGTCGACGTCGATGGGCCCGAAGAAGTTGATGTTCTCGCTGTGCGCCGGGGATATGTGGGCCAGCACCTCATCGTCGACGCGCCGCCCGGTGGCGCGCGGCTGCTGCCCCTTCATCTTCACCGTGACCATCGCCAGCGGTGGCCTGACGCTGAACGTGGCGGCCCTGGCCGACACACCCGGGTGCCGGACGCGTTGCGGGCCCGTGCCGAGGCCGCCGTCACACCGGCCGCGCCGATCTCAGGTGTCGAGCCGGACGGCGTCCGGCCGGGCCGACTCACCGGTCCAGCTCGACAGCAGGCGCAGGGCGTGCTCGGAGGGGGAGCCGGGTTCGGCGGTGTGGACGGCGAGGGTCTGGTCGGGGTCGCCGTCGGGGGTGAGGGCCTCGTAGTCCAGGGTGAGCTCGCCGACCAGGGGATGGTGGTAGCGCTTGGTACCGAAGGTCCGGCGGTGCACGTCGTGCTCGGCCCACCAGCGGCGAAAGTCTCCGTCCCGCAGGGACAGCTCGCCGATCAGCTCGGCGAGGCGGGGGTCACGGGGGTGGCGCCCGGCGTAGAGGTGCAGCGCCGCGACGGTGCCGCGGGCGGAGGCCTGCCAGTCGGCGTACAGGGCACGGGCGGTCTCGTCGAGGAAGATGAAGCGGGCCATGTTGCGCTCCCGGTGCGGCAGCGCGTCGAAGTCGGTGTACAGGGCGCGGGCCATCCGGTTGGCGGCCAGCACGTCCGTACGGTGGCCGAGGATCAGGGCCGGGGCGTCGCCGAGGGTCTCCAGCACCCGGTACAGGCCCGGCCGCACCCGCTGCGGCGGCATCGGCCTGCTCCGCCCGCGGACGGGCCTGGCCACGGTGAACAGGTGCTCACGCTCCGTCTCATCCAGGCGCAGCGCGCGGGCCAGAGCCTCCAGCACCGCCTCGGACACGTTGACGTCGCGGCCGCGCTCCAGGCGGATGTAGTAGTCCACGCTCACCCCGGCGAGCAGGGCGACCTCTTCTCGGCGCAGGCCCGGAACCCGGCGAGCTCCCGGCTGCGGGGCCAAGCCCGCCTCCCGCGGGCCGACCCGGGCCCGGCGCGAACGCAGGAACTCCCGCAGCTCGGCGTTGCCTCCGGAGGAGGGAGAGTGGTCGCTCATATCCCCAGGTTAAGTGAGGTGTGATGGTGCGCCGCCGCCCGTGGGGGGTACCGCCGGACCCCCGGTCGGCCAGACCCCGGGTGGGAAGGGGCCCCTTCCCCGTACCGGGGCCAGGGGCCGCCGGTGGTTGGTTGAAAAGGGGACACCAGGACTGCGGCCGTTGCGGGCCCGCCGGTGCCCCCCTCCCGGCGCCTGGGCCGGGACACGACAGAAAGGCAGTCCCATGATCGAACCAACGTTCCCCGTCACGCCGTTCACCGCCCAGTCGACCGCCGCCGAGGTCGCATCCGGCGTCGACCTCACCGGCCGCCGCGCCGTCGTCACCGGCGGGGCGTCCGGCATCGGGATCGAGACCGCCCGCGCGCTCGCCGGCGCGGGCGCGGAGGTTACCCTGGCGGTACGCGATCTCCAGGCCGGTGAGCGCGTCGCCGTGGAGATCGGCGGACGGGTCCGCGTCGCGCCGCTCGACCTCGCCGACCAGAGGTCCGTCGCGGCCTTCACCGCCGCCTGGGACGGCCCCCTGCACATCCTGGTCAACAACGCCGGGGTGATGATGACCCCCGAGCTGCGCACACCGCAGGGCTGGGAGTTGCAGTTCGCCACCAACCACCTCGGCCACTTCGCGCTGGCCACCGGACTGCACCGGGCACTCGCGGCGGCCGGGCGGGCCCGCGTCGTGGCGCTCAGCTCGGTCGCGCACCTGCGCGAGCCGGTGGACTTCGACGACCTGCACTTCCGGGTGCGCGCCTATGACCCCGAGGCCGCCTACGCCCAGTCCAAGACGGCCAACGCGCTGTTCGCGGTCGAGGCGAACCGGCGCTGGGCCGTTGACGGCATCACCGTCAACGCGGTGCACCCCGGGGCGATCCTCACCAACCTCACCCGGCACATGGATCAGGAGGACCTCGACGCCTCCATCGCCGGCGGCGGTTACACCTTCAAGACGCCCGAGCAGGGCGCGGCCACCTCAGTGCTGGTCGCGGCCTCGCCGCTGCTGGAGGGCGTGGGCGGCCGCTACTTCGAAGACTGCGCCCCGGCCCGGCGCCACGTGCCGGGGACCTCCGGCGGCGTCGCCGACCACGCCCTCGACCCCGGCGCGGCCGACCGGCTCTGGCGGGTCTCCCTCGATGCGCTCGGCGCGTGACGCGGTGACGCCGACGTGGGCGAGTACAGGCAGGCCGATTGGTGACAACGAGTCCGCGTCCCACCCTTTGACGGCGCCGCCCCCTGCGGTGGCGAGAACGTCGCCGCCGGGCGCGGCCACGATCGCGGCCCCATACAACCGGGTGACCAAGCTGAAAAGGTGCCCGGCTCCAGCCGATCAAGTCGCCGCCATCCATCCCTATGGGTCACTCTATACTTACTCTTGGTAGTTGCCCGAGCCTTCGTCTGGCTCTGGAAACTCCAGGGTGCCGGGTATGGCTTCCGTCCATCAGCCGCATGTGAGGCTTCTACTGATTGGCCGCCCGGCGCCCACCGGCGACTCGACTGCTAATTGAGAAATGCGAAAGATCGCTGAAATAGGGATGAGCCAGCGAGGTTGCCTGCACGACCCCCCGAAAACTTCAGGACGACAGGAGACGGCGTGCGGCACGCCTGGGCAGGAATCGACATCGGAAAAGGCCACCACCATGTGGTGGTTATCGATTCCGAAGGAGAGCAGCTGCTGTCACAGAAGGTGATCAACGACGAGCCGGAACTCCTCGCCGTGCTCGACAAGGCCCTCGGCCTGGCCGAGAAGATCACCTGGGCGGTGGACATCCGCACGGGCGGCGCGGCCCTGGTGCTCGCGCTGCTGGCCGCGCAGGACCAGGAGGTCCTCTACATCTCCAGCACCATGGTCAACCGAGCCGCCGGCGGCTACCGGGGCGCCGCCAAGACCGACGCCCGCGACGCCGCGATCATCGCCGACCAAGCCCGCATGCGCCGCGGCCTGACGGTCATCCGGCCCCACGAGGAGGACGTCGTCGAGCTGCGGCTGCTGGTCGCCCGCCGCCTTGACCTCGTCGCCGACCGCACCAGAATGATCAACCGGCTGCGCGAGATCCTGCTGGAGCTATGGCCAGCCTTGGAGCGCACGCTGGACCTGACCAACCACGGCCCCTTGGTGCTGCTTGTCGGTTACCAGCGGCCCGCCGAGGTTCGCCGCCTGGGCGTCGCCCGGCTGGCCGCCTGGCTGAAGGCGCGCGGCGTTCGGCGCTTCAATGTGCTGGCCGCCACGGCTGTCGAGGCAGCCAAGGCGCAGACCGTCGCGCTGCCCGGCGAGCGGATGGCGTCGCAGCTGGTCGCCCAGCTCGCGCAGGACCTGATCGCCCTGGAGGAGCGAATCGACGCCGTCGTGCAGATGATCGAGGAGCGGTTCCACCAGCACGAGCTGGCCGAGATCGTCCAGAGCCTGCCCGGCGTGGGCCCCATCCTCGGCGCGGAGTTCCTCGCCGCCATCGGCGGGAACCTGCGCGACTTCGCCCACGCGGGCCACCTGGCGGCCCACGCCGGCATGTCTCCCGTCCCGCGCGACTCCGGGCGCATCAGCGGCAATATGCACCGGCCCCACCGCTATAGCCGCCCCCTCAACAGGGTGTTCTATATGTCGGCGCTACTCAGCATTCGAAGCGATCCAGAATCCCGCCGCTTCTATGATCGCAAGCGCGCCGAGGGGAAGGGACACATTCAGGCCGTTATCGCTTTGGGCAGGCGCCGCGTTAATGTCCTCTGGGCTCTTATCCGCGACGGACGTTGCTACGACCCAACGCGCTCAGCCCAGAATCGAATGGTCATGACCACACAGGCCGCATAACAGGACATACCGCTCGAAAAACACCAAGACCTCTTTGGCTCAACCCATTGAGAATCAGTAATAGGTGAAAGAAGAAAATTTCTCACGGAGGGGATCAACATGATCACCTTGACCCGTGAGGGGAAGGCCCCGGTCCTCTTGGGGGAGACCCTGCAGAAGGCGGCCCGCACGGCCATGGATCTGAGGTACAAGCCGGTGCAGGGCTCAAACGAGGTGCGCGACCCTCAGCACCGGGTGTGGCAGATCGAAGGCGCCTACGCGTGGGACGTGCTGAGGCACCTCGCGGCCGAAGAGATTCGCCGCACACCGTACCCGCAGCACCCGAGCATCGCCCGCCCCTGGACCACCCGGCGTGAGCCCATCTGGGAGCCCGTGCAGTACGGGCAGCTCCCCCGGGGCGGCTGGGTCAAGGCTCATTACCAGCGCGTCGGCCACACCACCGCCGTGCCCAACCGGTTCGGCACGCGTAGCCGGCCGTCGGTGAGCAGCCGGCCCGGCCGATTCCGCGTGCGTGAAGAGTCCGCCGCCGGTCGCTGGTAGGGCTATCTCGGCTGGATGCCCACAGTCGTCTCTCCGGTGCCGGCCCGGGTCGGATCGGCCATGACCGTGTATGTACCGGTCATCGGTAGCGAACGGAGGCCGTAGGAGGTGTCGTAGGTCACTACTTGATTGGCGAGAACGCCGCCGTCGGGCCTGAGGACGCGGACCTTCAACGCACGTTCGGGGAAGGAGGTCACGCCGGAGATGGGGACGCGGACGCTCTCGCCCGCCGTAGCAGTGAAGGTGTACACGCTGTCTTGGCCCGGGCGGTCGATGGCGAGGGTGGCGCTGTCGCCGGTGGTCGTGATCGTGCCGGCGTCGCTGACGTGGGACAGGGTGAGGGTCAGCGAGCCGGTGCCCGCGCGTTGCGGGTCCACTATGACGCGGTACGCCGATGCGGACGGAGACATCGTGTCGAGCTCGGCGCTTTGGCCGGCGGCGATGTCAACGGGGGCCGTGATGCCGAGGTCGGCTCCCGCAAAAAGCATGATGCGCACGGGAGTGGTGAACGTGTTGTCGGTCACGCCGAGGGAGAAGTGTCCGGAGACGGGGAAGGTGAAGTCGGCGATCTGCCCGGTGCGCGCGACGGTGACCGTTTCCCCAGGGCCGGTGGACGCGAGGGTTCCGGTGACCGGCACGGACAGGGTCGCGGTGGCCGAGCCGCCGGCTCCCTGCTTGGGGTCGAAGACGACCTGGTATGTGCCCGTCTGGGGGAGTTTGAAGATGTCGGCGCCGTCGGTGCTCCCGGCGCCGACCGGGTGGTTGACGATGATCGTGTTGCTGGGAGTGAGGACTTTGATGTTTGTCGTCTCGGGGAAGGTGTTGTCGCTGAGGGCGAGCGAGACGGTGTCGCCTGCGGTGCCGGTGAACGTGGCGATGGCGCTCTGGCCGGGTCTGGTGGCAGTGAAGGGAAGTTCGCCGGTCGTGGTGAGTGCACCCAGTTCCAGTGGTGTGGACGCCGTAACGGTGACCGAGCCGGTGGTGGTCCCGATGGGGCGGATCTCCATCTGGTAGGTCCCGACGATGAGGGGGGTCTTCAGGGTGAGGTCTCGGTCGTAGCCGGCAGGCAGGTAGAGGCCGCTGCCGCCGCTGTTCGTGGCGTCCCGTCCTGCTGGATCGAGGACAGTCACCTGGGCGCGGTCCGTCAGGCTGTTGGTGGTGAAGCCGATCTCGATCTGCTGGCCTTCGGTGACCTCGAAGCTGAGTCTGGCCGGGGCGCCGGACTCGGTGAGCGTCGCCACGGCGCTCGTGCCGTCGACCTGGATGGCGACCGGGTCGGGTGGTTCGGAGGCGATGGTGGTGGCCTGGAAGAGCAAGACCACCACACTGAGTAAGGAGGACAGCATGGAGCGCTCCAAAGCTTGGGGGAGGGGCGATGGGTCTCCGCTCAAGCTAGGCTCCGATGATCTTCCAGACAAGCGGCCTGCGAGATGGGCCCGGCCCAGGCGGTCGGCTGCGCCGACCAATCCGAACACTGGGCAGTGGCCTTCCTGTATACGTGCTCAGCCCACCAGGTCGACCTGATGGGAGAACACGCCCGTGATTGCGCCGACGACGGGCAGGCGGTTTCTGGCGCGGCCGGGGAACGCCTGCGGGGCGTGAAGGTGGCTTTCAGTTCAAACACCCAAGAATATTCCAGAGGTCCGGATGCTTGATCACGCAAGCACGGAAAACCCGCAGAGCACGGACGCGTCTCGCCGATAAGGTGCACCTGTGGACACTCTGGAAAGCCTCGTCATCGCCAGGCGGCTTCGAGTCCCCATCGACGCCCCCGCGGCCCCTACCTCGGGCTGGGGAGAGGTGGCCGCCCGCCAACTTGACGCTGCGCTGCTGAGCGTTGGCTTTAAGTGTTCGGCGGCTTTGCTTGAACGCTTGGCGGGACTGCCGGGGGAGACGGTGGTCGATCTCGGCGTGCGGGTCTTGGCGGCCGTCCGCCACCTCGTTGGTGATCACATCCAGCACAACGTGTATTTCGTCGAATTTCCGAAGAACGTCCCCGATAATGTGGAGTTCTGGGTTGGGCTGCTGCGCCAGGCCATGCTCGACCCGGTCGCCGCCGCCTCCGTCCAGCCGGCCACGCTCAATCTGCTCGCGCTGCCCGGTTACGGCCGCTACCAGCACACCTACGCCGACCTGTTGGCCGCACATGCCGAGCTGATTCCGCTGGCCGGTGACCGGGTGACCGTGCTGGAGCTGGGCGCGAGCCTGGAGGCGGAGGCGCGTGAGCTGTACTTCTCGCTGGCGGGCTCGGAAGTGCCGCTGTCGGCCGAGGACCTGGTGGCGCTACGGTCGCTGGCCGCGTTCTGCGCCGAGGAGCCCGAACGCATCCCGATGCGTGAAAGCCGCGCCGTCGTCAACGAGGTGCGCCTGGCCGCGGGGCGGCCGCTGCTCGTGGACACGGTGACCGATGTGCTGCGGCTCGCCTGCGGCTGTTCCGGCGGTGACGTCACGCTGGCCACCCCCACCAGGTTCCGCTCGTTCTCCCGATCCGAGCGCCGGGCTCTGCTGCGGGCCCTGGACGCGGTCGCCTCCCCGGCCAAGCTCGGCGACGTCTCAAAGCACCGGGAGCGGTGGAAGCGGCTCGGCGAACGGCTCCACCCCGGCGAGCATCCGCAGTTCCCGCGCGCCGCGCACGTCTTCGAGGTTGCCCGGGGCGTACGCCAGGCGCGCGGCCTCGACAGCCGGGTGGAGGCGGCGCTGTCGGCCGGCCGCACCGGCGAGGCGGTCGAACTGCTGGAGAAGACGCCCGGCGCGCTGCTGCGCCGTCTCGATCACCTGCTGCGGAGCGGCACTTCGGCCTCAGCGGTGCTGGAGGCCGCCGAGAAGGCGGCGGCGGGCGCCTCGGGCCGGGTTCTGCTGTCGTTGCGCGAGCACCTGCAGAACCGGTTCACCCCCGCGGCCGGACGGGTCTTCGCCAACCGGCACGGCAGGGCGTGGACGACGGCCGATACTCGCTCTCCAATTGAGGAGAACGTCGTGTCGCGGGCGGTGGCCATCCTGGACGAGGAGATCACCCGGCGGCTTCCCGACCCCGGCACGCTGATCGTCGCCCCCGAGGCGCTCGACATCGCCCTGCCTTTGTCGGGCAAGGCCGTCGCGCCCGGGCTGGGCATGTTGCCGCGCGGCTCGCTGTCGGCGGTGGACGGGGAGCTGCTGCGATTCTTCGTCCACTGGCGACAGGCTGAGCGGCGCACCGACTACGACCTGTCGGCCCTGATGCTGGACGCCTCCTACGGCAATCCTCAGCACATCTCGTGGACGAGCTACCACAACGCCTTCGCAGAATACTCCGGCGACCTTGTCGACGCCGCCGACGGCGCGAGCGAGTTCATCGACATCCGCCTCGCGCAGGCGAAGCGGTCGATCATCATCCCGCAGGTGAACATCTACGCCGGTGAGGCGTTCGACGAGGCCGCCGAGGCGTTCTTCGGCTACATGACCAGGGACGCCGAGCAGGAGGGCATGCCGTTCGAGCCGCGCACCGTGCGGATGAAGTCCGACCTGCGCGGCGCGGGGCGGGTCGCCCTGCCGCTCGTCTTCCTGCGCGGCGACGATGGCGCCTGGCGGGTGAAGTGGCTGCACCTCTATCTGAAGGGGCACCCCGGGTTCAACCAGGTGGAGGGCAACCGCGTCACAGCCTCCCTCCTGGTGCGCTCGATCGTCGAACGTGACCACCTGCGCGTCCGCTATCTGGCCGACCTGCTGCGGCGCAAGGGCTCGCCGGGCGAGCACACCACCTACATCGGTTTGCAGGCACCGGCCGATCTGCCGGAGGGCGCGCGGGTGTATACGCCCGGGACGCTGCACGAGCTGATCCCCGCCTGATAACGTGGAGACCGCGAGGCCATGGGAGGGCTTCCTTCTCACCTTTCTTTGGAAAAGATATCCAGCCTTCCCGCCTTCCTCGCGCTCCGGCCGTAAGGCCACTCGAAAGCTTTCTGCCTGCCTGGATCGAAGCCCAACTAGGCCCAGGGGCCACCGCGGGTGCGCGCCTGCTTCAGGGAATCGTGGGCATCGAAAGGCCCTCGCACGGTCGGGTGGGTTGAGCGTTGAGCTCGGGATCCGCACGCCCTTCTTCCCCGCGGGGGAAGGAAGCTGGGCTTTCGATCGCTGGGACGCCGACTATTCGCCTACCTCTCCTTCAGGTGGTGGGTACAGCTTGTCGAACGCCTTGCCCACCACGATGGAGCAGATCCAGGCGGCTTGAAGCGCGGACCCGCCGATGAACAAGGTGGCCTTGTCTACGGCGTCCTCATGCTCGAGGAATACCGAGCCCAGCTCGACGAACACGACCAGGAACACCTGGAATTGCACAAGGCATCGCATGGTGGCACGGGGCATCAGGCTGGTGGTGCTCACCGAATCCGCGTCAACCGCTGCGGGCACTGTCGCGGCGGGTGTAATCGGCAGAGCAATGTCGATTTCGAGCGCAGGCGCCACGGGAAGGGGCTGTGGGGCGGCGAGGAGGTTGGCCGGGGCTTGGCTGGGGTGTCGCCCTACTCGGCCGGATTGCTGGTCCAGCTGAGGTTCAAGGACCTTGCCCGGCCTGGCAGCGCGCCGTACGGGCTGCCCAGCCGGTTCGTCTCCTGCAGGGCTCCCACGACCCCGCCGGCGTGGTGTTCACTGTGCTCGCGGCCTTGTCCAAGATGGAACGCGAATGCATCCGCTACCGCACCCTGGAAGACCACGAATTCGCCCGCGCCCGCGGCAAGGCGATCGGCGGCGCCGTCACCGACGAGAACATGCTGTCCATGGCTCTCCACCTGCGCGACATCGCCGCCCGGCTCGTCATCACCAGCGGCGCGAAGAAGAGCCGTCACCCATCGGCCGCGACCGTCCTGCGCATGCTGCGCGACCACGACCAGCAGACCGCGATCTGACGGGCACGGCCCGTCAAGGCCCCTGAGGGAACGGCTGAACGGGGGAGCCATCGCAGGCGGATCGCCTCGGCCGCGCGGCGGCAGACCGGGTAGACCGGCACCCCGTCGGCGTACAACCCTTCCACCAAGCGGTCATCGATCACCACGATGTCCCACTGGCCCGGGGCGATCATGCCCACCACCAGGCCCGGCAGCCACGGCCACGACGTCTCATCGGTGTTGTCGGCCGTGAGCGGGTGGCGGACCTGCACCGGCGACGCGTCCGGGAACGGGTTTGCCTGCCGGGTCAGCGTCCCCGCCAATGTCTCGATGCCCAGCTCCAGGTCCGACGTGGCCAGCGTCGCCTCGATCGTGCCCACGGCCAGCTCATCGGCCAGCTCCAGGATGACCGTGTTGCTCGCCGCGAACGCCTCCACCGCCGCCACGTACTGGTCGACCCTCGCGGCCTCGGCCGCAGTCAGGTCCGGGCCTGCCAGCGCTCGCCGGTCTCGACCCACAGCCACATGTCATCGCGCCGCACGCCGAACACCTGCTTGATCCGCTCAACGGTGTGGTCGTCCAACAGATGCGGGGAGCGCCGTGCCGGCTGGTCCATCGCCAAGACCAGCGAGGCCCGGGCGACTATGACCGCACTCCTCAGCCAACTCGCACGCGCCGTCCTGACCGGCCACACCGACTCGGTGTCCTCGGTGGCGTTCAGCCCGGACGGCACCCGGCTGGCCTCCGCGGCGGGCGACGACACGGTGCGCATCTGGGATGCGGCCACACACCAGCAGATCGGTGCCCCGCTGACCGGGATGCTTTCGCGCGACCTGAACCCAGCAGCCCCGCGACAAAGGCCGCAGATGACGACACACCTCGACCGGCCGACAATCCCCAGCGCACCTCGGGCCCCTCTCCCACGAAGGCCCGTCATCTCCGCCTCACCGACGCCCAACCGTCCGCCCCCGAACCGGCCTCTTCAACCGTTCCCCTCATGCCCTACCTCGGGGCAGGCGGCTTCACATGCTTTCCAGGAAGGCGAGTACGGCGAGGACCCGGCGGTGGCCTCCGTCGGTGGGAGGCAGGCCGAGTTTGGTGAAGATGTTGCCGATGTGCTTGTGAACGGCGTTGTCCGTGATGAACAGCCGCTTGCCGATGTCGTTGTTGCCGAGGCCCTGGGCCATCAGGGTAAGGACCTCGCGTTCCCGCTTCGTGAGCCTGTCGACGGCGCTCGTGCCGCCGCCCGCCAGGAGCTGGGCGATGACCTCGGGATCCATGACGGTGCCACCGTCGGCCACCCGGCGCAGGCCGTCGACGAACTCGCTGACCCGGCTCACCCGGTCCTTGAGGAGGTAGCCGACGCCCCCTCGGCCGTCGGAGAGGAGTTCTCTCGCGTAGACATTTTCGACGTACTGCGACAGGACGAGCACCGGCATGCCGGGATGCGCGCGCCGGATCTCCAGGGCGGCTCTGATGCCCTCGTCGCGGAAGGACGGAGGTAGCCTGACGTCGACGATCAGCACGTCCGGCCGGTGCCGATCCACGGCGTCGACGAGGCCGGGACGGTCGGTGACGACGGCGGAGACCTCGATGCCCTTGGTGCCCAGGAGGGCTTCGAGACCCGCGGAGAGCAGGACGTTGTCCTCGGCGATCACGACTCGCACGGCAACTCCACGGATACCGAGGTCGGGCCTCCTGGCGGGCTGGCGACGATCATGACACCGTCGAGCGCGGCGACCCGGCGACGGATGCCGCTGACGCCGGTACCACGGCCCTCGTCGACGCCGCCGATGCCGTTGTCGGTGACCTCGACCAGCAGCCGTCCGCGATCGCGGGTGATCCGCACCTGCAGCCGGGTGGCGCCGCTGTGCTTGGCGGCGTTGGTGAGCGTCTCGGCCACGACGAAGTAGGCGGCCGCCTCCACGGCCGCGGGCAGTCCGCCGAGATCGCCGAGGTCGATCTCGGCGGGCACACCTGACCGCGTGACGAGCGCCGCCAGCGCTCCTTGGAGTCCTCGGTCGGCGAGGATCGGCGGATATATCGTGCGTACCACGTCACGGAGTTCCGCCATGGCCTCCTCCGTGCCTTCGTGGGCCTCCCGCAGCAGGTCGGCCACGTCGGCGGACCCATCGGTGAGCGACTCCCTGGCCACTCCCAGCCGCATGGCGATGGCGACCAGCCTGGCCTGCGTACCGTCATGCAGATCCCGCTCGATGCGGCGCAACTCCGCGCTGTGGGCGTCGAGCACGCCCGCGCGGCTCTGCGTCAGCTCGCCGACCCGCTCGGTGAGCCGGTCCCGCGCCGAGGGTTCGAGCGCGGCCAGACAGCTGTCGGCGTGGAAGGCCGCGAGCTTGGGCATTGCCCAGTACGCCAGGGCCGCGAAGCCCGTGATCTGGACGACTCCCAGGGCCAGCGCGCCGCCCCAGCCGGTTACGGGGAAGACGCCCAGCAGCCGCAGCGGCGCGTCGGCGGGGAACAGCCACCACAGCGGAGTTGCGAACGCGGTGAACACCACCGTGCCGACGCAGGCCAGCGCGGCCAGCCCCGCCGGTACGCCGGTCACGATGTGCCGGAACACCCAGCGGACGTCACGCCTGGTCTCCCCGTCGTCGAGCACCTGACGCCACCGCGCGCGAATCCCCTTGGCCGGCGCCATGCCGCGCCGGGGGGACACCTGCCTGTCCAGTAGCGCGGCGGCGCGACGGCGATGCCACTCGGCCCACCGCCGCAGGCCGGCCACCGCCCGTGGGAACAGGACAAGCCCGACGCCACCGAGCCCGGTCGACAACACCGCGGCGGCAAGGAGCGGTGGCACCAGCATCGTGGCCATCGCGGCCGGCAGGCCGAGCAGGAGATATCGGCTGCCTCGCCACGTCTTCCGCCACCTCTCACGCATGGCGTCCAGTCTGCTGTACCGCGGCAGGCGGGGCACTACAGCGGACTGTAGTGCCAACCGGGCACCCCGCTCCATCGTCTGCGGATCCGAGTAATACCTACCGTTCGTGGTCATGACCACACAAACGCTCCTCCGCCCCGCCGTGCCATGGTTCAAGGTAACGCTGTTCCTCACCATCACCTTTGGCGCCATCTGGGCCGCCGGGGCCGCCGTCCGGTCCGGCGGCGGTGACGTCCACGCTGACGCCGCCGCGCCCATCCTCATGATCGCGATGTATACGCCGACGCTGGGAGTGCTCCTCACGGCGATGGTGACGGGAGAACTGCGCCGTCCACGCGACCTGCTGAGGGAGACGGGCGTCCTGCCGTCGCGGTCGCTGTCGCGGCTGGCCGGCTACACCGCGGTCGGCCTGCTCCTCGCGCCGCTCCTGGCGCTCGCCGCGCTGGGTGTCAGCTCCGTCGCCGGCGGCTTCGCCTTCCACAATCCCTGCCGTTCGAGAGCCTGGCGAGCATGCTGGCCTCCCAGCTGCTGATCTTCCCGCTCGGGATGCTCCTGACGTTCGGTGAGGAGTTCGGGTGGAGCTACCTGCTGCCCAAACTGCTCCCGCTCGGGCTCTGGCGCGGTCTGCTGATCAGCGGGGTGATCTGGGGAGTGTTCCACGCCCCTTTCACGCTGCAGGGGTACCACTATCCCGGCATGCCGGGCGGCCTGGCCGTCCTCGCCTTCACCATCGCGTCGGTGTTGTTCGGCGCACTGTTGGGCTGGCTGCGCCTCACCGCCGGGAGCATATGGCCGGCGGTCGTCGCTCACGGTGCGGCGAACCTGATCGCCTCCGCGATTCCCACGGTCCTCGGAAAGCCGGTGGGCGTCGCCGACGCCGCCTTCCACGCATCGCTCTCCGGCTGGCCGGGCTGGGTCGTGATGGCCGCCGTTCTCGCCGTGCTCATCGTGACGGGACAGTTCAGGAAACTCGCGGTGTAGGGGTGCCGCAGGATCATCGCCACCGGCTCAGGGCGCTGGCCGTCGAACGCGATGGATCATCGGAACGCGGCCAGCGCGAGCGGCTGCCACTTTCGCCACGTAGCGAGTCGTTCCTCGTACTCGGCCGCGACCGGCTCGAACGACGTGCCGAAGAAGACCCGGACCGGCGCCGTCCTCGATGTCGTGGGCGAGTGGATGCACGCCCTCGACGAACGCGGCGCCGACCAGGGCCGCAAGCCGGGCGAGACCTGGTCCCTGCGCGTCAAACGCGCCACCCTCACAGCCGAACGCCCACGCCCATCCCTGGATCTGGGGGCGACCACCCCCGCAGCCCCGAGCCCTGCGCCGCAAGTTCGTCTACTTGCTATGAGGAACGCAGCACTAGGCACGGTTCGGCGAGCGGGGGGATGGGCGACCGCCCAGCTTCTTGATGATGTACCCCGAGTTTGGTGGAGGCCCACGGGCCCGCGCCCGTGATTCGGTCATCGACGCACGAACCTGCGCCTACCTGCTGCGCCCGTACCTCAAGCGTGTGGCAGCTCAGAACCTGCGCCTGCGGGACAGGCGTCGCTGTGCAACATGAATAAATCTACATTGTAAAGGCGCTGGCCCAAAGTTCAAGATCATTTACAATGGACTAAAGACGCATCAACTACAAACAGAAGGCCGTCCTTCCCTGGAGTGGAAGAGTGGTGGCAGTGGTCGGCCCCTTGGCCGCGGGCGGCTCCGGTGACCACGATGACCTGTCGTGGAGGCGGTCCATCATTGTTCTTCCTGGCATAGTGAAGCCCCGTCGCCGCAATGCCGGGAAGCGGGGCTTCGGGGACAGCTGGAGGCGCTGGTCAGGTGAGCTCCCGCCTGATCTGCCTGATGGTGGCGCTGAGGTCGGCGAACTGGTCGTCGGTCATGAGGCTCCAATCGTGGTCAGCGGCCGACATGGATATGTGCGGCCCACAGCGAGGGGATGTGCGGGTAACGCTCACGGAGTCGGCGGGCGGCGGCGTTCAGGGCCCGCGCCGAGTGGTTCACGTCAATGGTCCCGTCTGTGGCCGCGAGCTCCTCGTAGAAGGCCTGCGCGAGGTCGGCGTACGCGCGGTCGTTGACCTCCCACAGCGTGGCGATTGCCTGTTGGGAGCCGCTGAGCTGGGCCGCTATTGCCAGGTTGATGGGCTCGCCCGCGGCGCCCGGCGCCGCCGTGGCGCAGGCGGACAGGTACATCAGGTGGGTGGGCGCGGCCATGTCTCGCAGGCGCAGTGGCCCGTCCGACAGCAAGAGCGAGCCGGCTGTGGCGTCGTCGGCGTCCGTGCTGCTGTGGCCAGCGAAGTGCAGGACGTTGGCGCCTGGCAGCTCTCGCAGGAGGTGTTGCCTGGTGGCCTGCTCTCCCTCGAGGACGACGGCAGGGGCGAGGAGACGGGCGATGGTGAGCGCCTCCCGCTCGGCCCCCGGCATCCGCATCGGGCTCTCTGCGTGCCGCGGCAGCACGATCAGAGCCGAGTCCGGTCCGTCCACGGGCGTGGCCGAACGGGCACGCGTTAGCGCGCCGATCGTCGCCGTGTATGAGGAGACGACCGAGTTGATGGCGGAAATTTCCGGGAGCCATCCCGCCGCATGCAACGGCAGCACGCTCAAGGGCCCCGTCGGCATCCACCATACGCGCGGCATGCCCCCGGTGGCGCTCAGGTGCGGCCGCAGCGCCTCCAGCACCGGGCCGACCACGACCTCCCACAACCAGCCCAGCGTCTCGGCCAGCGACTGCTCCCGGCCCAGCCGGTCACGTAGCGGTCGGTAGGCGGTGGTGAGCTCGGTCAGGAAACGGCGTGCGCGCTCGGTGGCCGCCGCACGGTCGAGGCCGGGCAGGCGGATGACGAGCAGCCCGTCCGTTGTCACGGCAATCGCGTCGCAGCGGTGCCCGCTCACGTTCAGGACCACGACGGGTCCCTCGGTCGCGGCCGTGAGAAGATCGCCGACCGCCGGCGGGCGCAGGAAACCCGCCATGTCAGGCAGGGCGCGTACCTCCTCGACCAGCCGCTCGAACTCCTCCGCCTCCTGGACTCTGGGTTCGCGCGACGACGGCTCGTCCACTGCGATCCGCAGCGCCGACAGCCGCTCCGCCAGCTCAGGTGTGTGCGCGCGCAGCGTGCGAAGATCCTCCTGTACGCCCAGGGCCTGCGAGAGCAGCAGCCCGCGTCCCTGCTCCAGCAGCGTGAGCGCCTCCTCCGGCCGTCCCATCTCCAGAGCGCACGCGGCGGCGTCGCCGGCCAGCTCCGTCAGGCTGTCCTCGCGTTGTCCTCTTCCGTGCCAGAGCCTGTCCGACATGGCCAGCGGGACTAGCTCGA
The DNA here is from genome assembly GCF_036227305.1 of Streptosporangium sp. NBC_01469. Classification (NCBI taxonomy): domain Bacteria; kingdom Bacillati; phylum Actinomycetota; class Actinomycetes; order Streptosporangiales; family Streptosporangiaceae; genus Streptosporangium; species Streptosporangium sp. NBC_01469. Next base: position 6,943,283 of record NZ_CP109465.1, read on the forward strand.
TCGCGGCGCGGAACGCGCCGAGCGCGCGCTCGTAGGCCCCGCCCGCCATGGCGAGCCACCCGTACTCCTGCCAGGCCAGCACGCGCTCCGCGATCGGCTTGTCGAGCCGTCCGGCGATCGTGGCGAACGCCTCCAGCGCGCCTTCGAAGGCCGCGGGATCTCCCGAGCGCTCCCAGTGCCCGCGGTGTTGCGCGGCGAGGTCGGCGAGGTCGCGGGTGAGCTGGAACCGGGCTTCGCGCAGCGTGTCGAGGAACTCCTCGTGCTGTCGGCGCGCCTGCTGAGGGGCGATGGCCGCCGCCAGCCGGATCAGCGCGTCGGCCTCGTCCAGGTCGCGCGCGATCCCGGCGGTCCACGAGCGCCGCAGCAGGACCTTCGCGAGCAGGGCGAGGGCCCAGTGCCGGTCCGGGTCGCCCTCTGGCATCGCGCCGACCGCCCTGCGGCCCACCTCGACGGCCTCCTCGAGGTCGCTGGGGTCATCGAAACGCTCGAAGCGTTCCTCCAGGGCGTGGCCGAGCTGCACGAGGGCGAGGGCTCCGTAGGTGCCCGGCGTGTCCAGGCCGACGAGCCGGCGCGTCAGGTCGAGCAGGCGGTCCAGGACGGCGGGTTCCCTGGTCGCCTCGTACGTCCGGGACACGGCGTGACGGAGCCGATCGAGCGCTACGGGATATTCGGGCGCGTCGGCAGAGGTGCCGAACAGGACCTCCTCGGCAGCCGTCAGGTAGGCGCGCAGGTCATCGGGCTCGCCCGACCGCTCGAAGCGGGCTTCCAGCATGTCGGCCAGGCGGTCGGCAATCAGCGGGGCGTCTGCGGAGTCCTCGGGTATCGCCGACGCCACCCCCCGCATGAGCTCGATCGCGGCATCGAGGTCGGACTGCTCGCCGACTGCCAGGAACCGGTGGAAGAGCAGCAGGCCGAGTTCGGCGGGGGCGGTCGCGCCGCCGGACAGGTCCAGGTTCGCTCTGACGAGGCTGATGGATTCGTCCAGGTCGGCGAGCGACTTCGATCGCTCGTACCTGAGCCGCAGCGCCCCGCTCAGGCTGATCCACAGGACGCCGCGCTCCGGCTCGCTCTCGGGCACGACTGCGAGCCCTTCGCGCAGCACCCCGATGGCCCTCTCGAGGTCTTCCGCCGTGCCGAGACGCTGGGAGCGGTCGACGAGGAGATCGCCGAGCGTTGCGTAGACGAACAGCGAGTGGGTCGCGCGGCCGTCTTGTTCGCTCATGAGCCGGGCGAGGACGGAGATCGCGGTGTCCGGTGACTGCTCGACGGCCGCCGCCACCAGGAACTTGGCGCGGTCCTTGTGGTCGATCGGCAGTAGTTCGGCGGCCTCGAGCAGGAGGGCGGTGACTCGGTCGAGCCCGTCCTCGTCGTCGTCCGCGACGACCCCCCGCTCGATCTCCGCCTGTGCGGCCAGAGCGTAGGCGAGATGGATTCGGTAGGAGTCCGGTTCCGCTTCGGCGAGCCGCCGATGGACGGCCACGATCTCGCGGGCCGTCGTGAGAGCGCCCTTGTCGTCGCTCTGGCTCCGCTGCCTGGTGCGGCGTTCGGCGAGCGCCGCGGCGAGCGCTGGCAGGGCCGACTCCGGGGTGTGTTCGGCGAGGCCGCGATAGAAAGCGACCGCCTCGTCGGGGGATTCGCGGGAGAAGACGGCCTCATCGGGGGAACGGCGCGAGTCGTCCAGTTCCTCGATGACCTCCGTTGCCTCGCCGTCGCGCCCGAGCCGACGCAGCGCCTCCGCCTTCAGCGCGGCGAACCTCGCCTCGCTGGCCCTCCTGCGGCTCCTGGATCTGGCGAGCAGCTCGATGCCGGCCTCGGCTGTAGTCAGCGCCTCCGCGGCCAGGCCCGCGCGGAGCTGGACGTCGGCGAGGAGGAGGAGCGCGCGCAGCCGGGCATCGCGCAGGACGGGTGTGCTGCCCGTCTCGGCGACCGCGTCCCGCAGGATGAGCAGGGCGGACGGCGCGTCCGCCATGGCGTCGCGGAACCGCCCGAGCGTGGCGGCCGACTCCGCCCGCACGGTCAGCGCGCGAGCGAGCTCGAGCGGTTCGCCGCGCAGCTGTTCGTAGACCTCGACAGCCTCCTGGGCCGCGGCGAACGCGCCCGCGTGATCCTCGACCTCCATGAGCTGCTCGGCGTAGCTCACGAGGTTGGCGGCGTAGTCGGGGAGGTAACCGTGGTCAGGACGCATGAAAGGCCCCTCCCGCCGCGGCACTGCCCCGGCCGGTCAGCTCGCGGTACAGCTCCAGCGCCACGGCTCTCGCGGCGAGCGCCTCCTCGTGGCGCTGGGCCTCTCGCATGTGATCGCTCAGGTTCTGCCAGGCCCTGGCCAGTTCCGGGCGGTAGTTCGTCCTGCCCTCACCTGTCAGCCTGCCGTACACCGATATGGCCAGCCGGGTCAGTGGCTCGACCAGCAGGTTAAGCGCGGGCGCGCCGGTGGGGAAGGAACCGGCCAGCGCGACCAGCGTGGCCTCGTCCGAGGCGGAGGCTCCGGCCACCCCGTCCTCCAGCGCCGAGATCAGGTAGCCGGGCTGCTCGGTCTCGATGACGACCTGCAGGGCGATGGGACCGTATCTCGCCAGCTGCCCGACCACCTGCTCCTTGAGCAGCCGCCCGACGTGGGGGTGGTCGCCGCTTGCCCGGGCCAGCACGTGGAAGGCCTGGTGGAGCTGGGTGGGGGAGGCGGCGGCCAGCGGTTCGTTGATCAGGTCGGGCCACTCGCGCAGATGGGTTCCTACCAGGTACTCACCCAGGCGGTCCGGCTCCAGGGGGCCCCACTCGCCTTCTTGGGACGGATAGAGCGTGCTCAGCCATTGGTGGACGACGAGGAGCTCGTTCTCTCCGAGATCGCGTAGGCCGAGCACGTGGCTGAGCAGGGCCACGGCCTGGGACTTGCTCGATGCCCCAAACAGGGTAGCGATCGTCACCGTGTTGCGCAGCGTGTCGTCCGAGAGGAAGGCGAGGCCCACCGTGTCCGCCGTACGCCGCCAGTAGCGGTTCTCGTGGACCATGAGGACCTTCTCGTGCGGCGTACGGCTGCGCGCGGCGGCCGGTGCGGGACCCGCCTGCAGCAACCCGACCAGGGCGCTCAGATGAAGGCGCATCAACGATCCATAGCCGGGGCCGCCGAGATCGGGAGGCGCCACCTGGGCGGCCAGGTCGGGCCAGCGCGTCTCCTGCAGCCCAGACACCCGATGGAGCTGGGCGGCGATGTCGACCACCGCCTCCCTGAACGCCGTCTCGCGCGCTCCCGTCCGCGTCGGCAGGGCGGTGAGCGGGTGGAGTTCGGCGAGTTCGAGGGCGTACTCCATCAGGTCGGACTTCGCGGTCAGCCGCTGCCACCACTGCCCGGCCGAGCGCGCCAGCATCAGCACGCGCACGGCGCCGCCGTCGTCGATCCCGACGTTCTCAATCAACCGGCGGACGACGTCAGGCCGTGTTTCGGCGTAGTCGACCACGAGCAGCAGGGGCCGGTCGCACGCGCGCAACCGGCTCAGGGGCTCCTCCGGCAGCGTTGCCGCGTTCTCGGCCACCACCTGCCCGGTCACCCAGCCCTCGCGGCGCAGATGGGCGACGAGCTGGCGCGCGAGCCGCGTCTTGCCCAGCCCTCCGGCACCGAAGACGAGCCGGGCGTCGAAGATCTCGTCCGTGGAGCACCAGCCGACGAGCCTGGCGAGCTCGTTGTCCCTCGGGGTGAACCACCGCACCGCCTCGGCGTCGGCACGCAGGAGCGCCGCGGGGGAGCGGGGGCGGCGCCGGTCGGCCGGAGGGGAGAACAACCTGGCCAGATCGGCTGGTTCGAGGACCGCCGGCGCTGTGATCGCGTCGAGGAAACCGGGCTCGGCGAACAGGGCCTCGGCCCGCGTGGCGAGCAGCCTGGCCCCGCCGTACCCTTGATGGTCGGCGACCACCACGCCGAGCAGCAAGTCGTCGGCGAACAGCGCGGCGCCGGACATCCCCGCCCAGGGCGACCCGGCACCTCTGCGCTTCGGCGGGTTGAGCACCTGGAGGTGATAGCGGCGCTGTTTGGCGCCCGCCTCCGGGTTCACTCGGCCGCCAGCCTGATCGCGCTCGCGCACGCCGTCCGGCTGGGCCAGCACCTCGGGGAAGCCGGAGGCCTGGCAGACCACCTCGGCTCGGCGGCTGGCCAGGCGTCCCCAGCGGACGGGAGCGACGGGGGGATCGGCCCAGTCGTCGTCGGTGATCTCCAGGACAGCGACGTCCACCGTGGGGTCGGCCGACGACCAGGTGCACGCGGCGGACCACAGGCGCGTCCTGCTGGCGGTCCTGACCTTGATCTCGGCCCCAGGTTCGGGCCGGCCCGTCGCGGACAGCACGTGCGTGGAGGTGATGAGCAGGCGCGGGGCGATCAGGTAGCCGGAGCCGGACGACCAGGACGCGTCGGCCTGCCGAGCCCATACTTCGGCGACGCGTTCGACCGTGGTCGGCATCTACTCTCCGGCTGCGGGGGGAAGCTGACAGTAGGATACGCGCGACCGTGTCAGGGCCGGTAGGTCAGGACTCCTGCCAGAAGATCCGCGCATCTGCGGCGACGCGGCATCCAGGCGGTCATTCCCGAGTGGGTCGACCAGGCGGCGTTCAATCCAGGAACACCTCGATTATGCGGGTGAAGGCGTCCGGGGAGACAGGGGGAATGCCGAGGCCGTGTCGTGCGAGCTTTGCCGGACGAAGTGCTGGGTGTGGCGTTCGACGGCGGTGGCCAGGCGTTGGTCGATGCGTTGGGTGGGGGAGAGGTTGAGCGACTTGGGGTGGGCGTATATCTGTGTGGTGTCAGGAGAGGCGTGGCCGAGCAGGGCTTGTACCGCTGACAGCTCTTCGCCTGCCTCCAGCAGGGCGGTGGCTACGCTGTGGCGGATGCCGTGGATGGAGAGTTTGCCGTGGTCGGCGACTCCGATCGCCTTGGCGATGCGCTGGATGAGTTCGCGAACGTAGGTGCGCTGCAGTGGCCGTTCGTTGCGTGATCGGAACAGGGGGCCGGGTGAGCTTCCGCGTTCGGTCAGGTAGCCGTCGAGGATTTTGCCGATGAAGGGGCGCACGTCGACCGGGTGGGTGCGGTTGCCCTTGACCGGCAGGTTCACGACTCTGAGGCGGCCCTGGTTCGATCGCCACCGCGATCATCAAGAGTGAGCCAGAGCCCTTTTCTGTCACCGCGGCGCAGAGTTGATGTCACTGGAGCCAGTGCGGCACCTGACAGGTGAGCTGGGGCACCGACGGCGTTCTAACTGAGGCGGATCCTTGCGGAAGAGTCGACCGCTCCGCTGATCATCGTGACCGAGGCACAACGCCTGCTGCGCGGACCAGGCAGTCGCACACTCTACGGACTGCGGCACGACCTGATCCGATGGGAGCCTGGCCTTCACGTCCTGGTCGGCGACGGCCTTGTCCCGGGCCTGTTCAGGGGCGAAGCCAATCGTTCGCTGAAGCCCTACATGACCACCGTTCACTGGGAACGCCTCCCCGGCGAGTGGGGACGCACCTACCATCTGCCGAGCACTCGTCGCGGCTTCATGGGAGCGTGATCACCGAGTTCCGTCGCCCCGGGTCTCCGCAGCCAGTCATCGAGGGGGTTGGTGATGCGCTCGGGGTGGGTGGTCGCGGTGTAGCGCAGCGCGCCGTCTGCTCCGTGAGGCCGAACAGCCGAGTCGGAGAGGTGGCTTCGGTGTTTCGCTGGGGTCGACTCGGCCTTCATCGCGGGTGGTCCGGACGGAGATGTCGCACGCTGCCAGGAGCGCGGTGGCCGTCGCCTGGCGTGAACCGGTCGAGGAACATCACGTCCGGGTTGGCCGGCCGCCGGAGAGTTGTCGCCACGGTGTCATCCGCCACGGTGTCGGCTGCGGTCTCTTCCGGTTGCGGATCCCCGCTTTCCTGACTCACAGCGAGTGGCACAGCCGAAGGGGTCTGACCTAAGCGCGTATAACTCTTACCGACCCGGTTCGGGTTGATCGGCTCAGTGAATCTGGCACCTATGGAACCTCATGTGAGGTGCGGCGACGGGAGCGTGGCCGTATGCCGCGTTTGCTGAGCCGGTTCCATATCTACTGAGCCGTCGTGCCAACTTCACTGAGCCGGGACACCCAGGTCTCGAGCGACCCGCTGGTAGTCGTCCAGAACGACGATCTTCATTCGGACATCGTGCGACTACGATCACCTGGTGACGTTCGCGGGCAATTGGGATCATCTGGAACCGGCTACCAGGGAGGCCTACCGGCGCTTCGACGCCCTCACCGAGCAGGGCCTCGACCTCGGCCCTGGCACCGACTGGCGCCTCTACGGCACCTACGCCCACACCAAGCTCTGGCTCGGCCCGCAGGGCGGCCACGACTACGACGAGCGCGTCCTGCGCCTGGTCCGCACCGTGGCCGGGCGCGCCGTCGACTGGACGCCCGCCGACGCCTGGAACCTGGCCGAACGCGCCGGCTACTGGGCCCGCCAGGGCCACACCCGCCACGAGGAGCTCTATCGGATCCCGCTGTCGGCCGCCCACCTGCTCCATCCGCAACAGCGCCGCGACCTGTTCGGCCACCTGACGGACCTCGGAGAGCTCCAGCCGCTCCTGGAGAGCCTGCTCACCGAGGAGGGCCCAGCCGGTGCGGTCAGGAACGTGATCGGGGAGGCCGACCCCTTCGCCACGATGCTGGCCGAGGAGTACGGCCCCCGCCTGGCCGGAATGCTGCCGCTGCTGCGCCACTGGGCCACCGCCGACACACCGGCCCCAGGCGACGGCTGGTTGCCGGCCGTCTGCGACCTGCTCACCCCTGAGGCCATCGCCCTGGTCACCCGCCTGGCCGCCTACCGGGGCGGCCCGTTCGTCTGCCACCACGCCGACATCAGCTGGAGCGAGGACCGCTTCCTGAAGGGCCGGACCGTCTCGGTGGCGCGCGGCCTGATCTGGACCTGCGAGGTCATTGACGAACCTTGGGTCCCGTCGCTGCTCGCCGACGCCGCCGTCACCTGCGGCACCGGCCACGATGGCCCCAGCTCCACCTGCCGCAGCGAGACCGTCGCCGACGGGGCCGTCGGCGTGCTGGCCCGCCGGGGCGGACCCGAGACAGTCACCCCACTGGCGCTCATTCAGACGCGGGTGCGGGCGGCGTCCGTACAGGAGAATGTCACTCGCGCGCTCGACGCGCTCGCCGACGTGGCCGCGCTGACCCGCGACCAGTTCCTCGACCGCACTCTGCCCGCCGCCGACGCCACGCCCAGAGAGGTCGAGCAGGCGCGCACGGCCGCGCGCTACCGCCTGGAACAGGCGCTCATCCACCAGCGCGAATGGACCTGGCGTGAGGTCGGCGAGCACCTCCTCGACCACCCCGTCACTGGCCCCGACGCCCGCGCCCTGGTGTGGCGGATCCCCGGCGGCCCCTCAGGCCTGCCAGTCAGAACCGTCGACGGCTGGGAACTGGCCGGGCACCGCCCCGAGGGCCCGGTCGCCTTGTGGCACCCGGCCGACGCAAGCGCCGAGGAGGTGGGCGCGTGGCGCGAGAGGGGTCTGGCGCAGCCGTTCGAACAAGTCCTCCGCGAGGTGTACGCGGAAGAGCCGGACCGCGTCGCCGGTCACGTCGTGCGCTACGACCTGACCCGGACGGAGCTGATCCGGCACGGCTGGACCGGCGTGTCGATCGGCTACTGGGAGCACGACTGTCACGAGGGGCAGGGCGAGGTGGTGCGCGACCTTGCGGACTGGCAGGCCCGCTGGCTCCTGCGCGTCGTCGAGGGCATGTCCGACGAGGGCTGGGACCTGGACGCGCTGTGCGCGACCAACCCGATGACCTTCCACCGCGACGGCCAGGAGGTGCCGGCGGCGTCGGTGCCGCCGCTGGTGCGGTCGGAGATCCTCCGAGAGGCCGACCTCACAGTCGCCGCCGCCTCGGCCGGCCCAGACGCCCAGCACCTGGTCGACTACTACGACGGATATTGGCACTAGAAGTTATGCAGTACCGACACGACGATGCCCAGGATGACGGCCTCGTCGCCGTCGGTGTCGCCGCGGGCGGGGTTGCGTGGTTTGGGGACGACGTCGCCGCTCCGTCGCCGGAACTCCTCGACGGTCGCCTCGCCATCGATCATCGCGCCACGATCTGCTTCCAATGGGCCTCGGGCTGCTGGCCGACCACGACAGTGTCCCGGACGTGCAAGGAAAGCCGCTACTCTCGGCCGAGTACCCGGCCCCCGTGGACAGGCAGGACTCGTGCCCATCATTCGTTACGGCTCGCCATGGAGCTCGCTCGGAGTCGTCACCATCACCGAACCTGGCACCTACCAAGGCTGCTGGTCTGCACGAGCTCACTAGTCGGTTCGGTAGCGGCTCGTGGAGCCCGCGCAGCCGCCCGCGCTCAGATGCTGGCACCGACCCCGGCAGGGGAGGCAGTCGGGAACGCGGTCGAGCAAAGGATCAACGTGCACTTCGGAGCGCTTCAAAGTCTCTACGAAACCCGGCGCGGTTCATAGCGCGCACGTCTGAGCCATCACGATCGAGACGATCGTGACCACTGCCGTAGCCGTGTCCATGTATCTCCTCATAGGGGGCCCGCTGATCAAGCCCTTCATGAAGTAAGAGCTTGAATCGGCTGTCTATATGAACCTCACCGCCAAGATCTTTCTGCGTGGACCTCCGCGTCCTGACGCTGTCCGACGACGGACATCATCTGGCGTTCACCGGCGGCGGCTATCCGTCCGAAAAGGGGCCTGGTCTGCTCTGCTCATCGACATGCGCGCCGGAACGCCCCCTCGTTGCCGAAAGGGTGAAACCTCCCTTTTCCTGTTACTTACTGGCTCCTGGGGCGGACTTGTGTTCTTTGGGTCCAGGAGCCGGAGGCGCACCTGACTGATTGCTGCGGAGTGGGAGGCGAAACAGCTCGGCCACAGCAAGAACTAGTTCAGCCCGCTGATGCGGCCGTGTCCCGCGTAAGACGATCAGGAGGGCAAGGATGCGCGTTATCGAATAGATTGCGGCGCAAACGACGGTGGTCAATACAAAATGGTTGGCGACCAGCCCCATGGGCACTCTCCGGCAGGCGTGATTGATCGGCCGGAGGTCTCTCCATCGCAAGGGGGCTGGTCAAAGTCCTTCTCGCGACCGGGGCGCCGGGGGCCTCCTGGGTTGAGGCAGCACCGTGATGACGACGCTCTACCGTGGGGATACTCCCCTCCTAGTCGCGATGGTCGCATACGGGGGGCGTGCCGAAAAGCCCTTCTCGCTGTCTGGTCCCGATTGGTACTTGCAATCCGTCGTCACTCATAGTGAGGCTCGGCTGACCGGACCTTGTAGGCCCAGGACTCCTAAAGCTACGCCCAGCCGCAAGGTAGCGGTGAGCTATCTATCGAACCCATTCCGTAATGATTGCAGGTTGGTCAAGTGAGCACATGTCGGGTGGATCTTCTCGATCGTGGTGTCCGTTCGGTCGGAGACCGCGCTTGGGAGGAGCGTCCAGATGTGTGTGCAGTGGGAACCGGATGAACTCATCGGCTCGTGGACGCTGGTCGAAACCTGCCGGCAGCGACTGGGCGCTCTGGCCAGCACCAGCCCGCCACGACAACCCGGAAGGAGCCTACCTGCCGCCCCCGCCGCCGTTCCGCGGCTACCTGGCCTGGCTGGGCGCCCAGGACCGCACGCGCGCCCAGATGCGCTGGCGCACCGAACTGGCGGGACTCCAAGCACCGACCATCCTGGCCGAGAAGGCCGGGCGATCCCCAATCGCCCACGCCGACCAGGAGATGACGTCCGCCGGACTGACCCAGGAGCTGACCGAATCCCTCACCGCCCGCGCCCGCGAGTGCGGAGTCACCGTGAACTCCGCCGTGCAGGCTGCCTGGGCGGTACTGCTCAGCCACCTCGCCGGCCAGCCCGACGTCGTCTTCGGCAGCACGGTCAGCGGCCGGCCGGCGGACCTGCCGGGCGCGTCGGACATGATCGGCATGCTGGTCAACACCGTCCCCGTCCGGGTACGGCTGAACGCCGGCGACACCTTCCGGCAGGTAGCGCAGGAGGTCCAGCGGCAGCGCCTCCGGTTGATGGAGCACGACCACCTGGGCCTGCCCGACATCAACCGGGCGATCGGCCTGAACGGCATCCTGTTCGACACTACGGTCGTGCTGGACAACTTCCCGATGAGTGACTACGCCTTCGGCGCGCCCGAGGACGGGCTGAGCGTGGGCGCGGTCGCCCTGCGGGAGAGCTCGCACTATCCGGTCACGCTCGTCGCCGTACCAGGAAAGAAAATAGAACTGCGGCTGCACTTCCGGCCCGACGTCTTCGACCCCGAACAGGCCCGCGACTGGGTGCGGCGGCTGGCCGCCCTGCTCGAAACGCTCGCCACCGAACCCGAGACGCAGGTCCGCGACCTGACCGCCCCGGCGGCGGCCGAACGCGAACGCCTGCTGGCCGCCTGGACCGGGCCGCCGCTCGCCGAACCCGCCGGAACCTGCGTGCACCAGGCCTTCACCGACCAGGCGGCCCGCACCCCCGACGCCACCGCGCTGATCTACCAGGACCAGCGGATCAGCTACGCCGAACTCGACGAACGGTCCGACCGCCTGGCCTGGCGGCTGACCGCGCGCGGCGTGCGCCGGGGCACCTGGGTGGGCCTGCACCTGGAGCGCTCACCCGGACTCGTCACCGCGATCCTCGCGGTGCTGAAGGCGGGCGGCGCCTACCTGGTGCTGGATCCCGCCTTCCCCGACGAACGGCTCCGGCAAGGCCTGACCGGAACGGGCGCGCCCCTCGTGATCACCGACTCGGCGCTGGACGCGCCCGGAGTCGAGATTCTGGGCCTGGACGGTGACCAGGAGCCCGTCGCCCTGGCCGAGCACCGCGTCACCACCGCGCACTTCTCCGCGAGCCTGCTCAACTTCCTGGTCGACGAGCACCCCCACCTGCTCGACGGGCTGACCCAGCTCCTCACCGGCGGCGAGGCGGCGTCCGTCCCGCACATGCGGCGGATCACCCGCGACCATCCCGGGCTGCGGCTGGTCAACGCGTACTCGCCGCTGGAGTGCATGATGGTGTCGGTCTGGCATCCGATCACCGCCGAGGACGCCGAGCGCGCGGTGATCCCGCTGGGCCAGCCGGTGGCGGGCAAGGGCATGTACGTCCTGGACGACGACCTCCGCCTGGCCCCGCCGGAGCCGAATTCGTGCGCGACGTCGAACCCGGCGAGTTGCTGGTCGCCGACCAGGACGGCCTGCGCTCCGAACGCTTCGCCACCGGCCCCCGGGCGAGCTGCCTGTTCGAGCACGTCTACATCGCCCGCCCCGACTCCCTGATCGGCGGGCAGCGGGTCCAGCAGGTACGGCAGGCGTTCGGCGCCCTCCTGGCCCGCCAGTCACCGGTCCCCGCGGACGTGGTCGTCGCCGTCCCCGACACCGCCAGGGCCGCCGCCCTCGGCTACGCGCAGGCCGCGGGCATCGACTACGGCGAGGGCCTGATCCGCAACCACTACCTGGGCCGCACCTTCCTGCGCCCCACTGACGAACGCCGCCGCGACGACGTACGCCTGAAACTCAACCCCGTCCCCGAAGTGGTCCGCGGCCGCCGGGTGGTCCTGGTGGACGATTCCCTGGTACGGGCCACCTCGATGCGCCACGCCGTGGGGCTGCTGCGCAAGGCGGGCGCGGCCGAAGTGCACGTGCGGATCGCCTCGGCGACGATCTCCTGGCCGTGCTACTTCGGCGTCGACATCAGCTCGCAGGACGAGCTGGCCGGCCACCACATGACCACCGGCGAGATCGCTGTGCACGTCGGGGCCGACTCGCTGGCGTTCCTGTCCACCGAGGGGATGCGCGAGGCGGTCGGCGGCGAGCCCACGCTCTGCATGGGCTGCTTCACCGGCTTGTATCCGACGAGCGTGCCAGCCGGGGCTCCGGCACCGCCAGCATCCGCCAGAACAGCAACGCCGCCAGGAAGAACACCACCGCCTGCCCGTTGAGCAGCACCGGCATCGGCAGCAGCCCCGCCAGCACACCCGCCAGCATCAGCCCGAGCGCCTGCAACCCGTCCGACAGCGCGAACATCGCGCTCATCACTCGCCCGCGCAACTCATCCGGGGTCGCCTGCTGCGCCACCGACAGCCACCCGGCCATCACCCAGACCGAGGGCGCCCCGCTCAGTGTGAACAGCCCCGCGTAGAACCAGATCGCGGTCGTCAGCGCCGGGGAGTTCCAGATGGCCAGGCTGACCAGCCCGAACGCGAGCAGGCTGAAGGCCGTCAGACGGCGCACGTCGAGTTTTCGGGCCAGATATCCGGTCAGCGCACCACCGAGCAGCCCGCCCACCGCCTGCACCCCGCGCAGCAGCCCCGCCTCCGACTCACCCGCGCCGAGCGGCCCGGTGACGAACAGCAGGAACAGGATCACGAACAGCCCTTGCGCGAGCGCCAGCAATCCCAGCACCACCGCGACGGCCTGCAACGCCGGGCTGCGCCGGATCAGCCGCAACCCCGCCGACGCACCTTGCCAGAACACCACCGGATCCTCCGCCCGGACCGTCCGGATCTTCGCGCCCGGCAGCGCGAGCACCAGCAGCACGGTCACGACCAGCGGCGCGACCGACGCGACGACCACCCCCGGCAGCCCCGCCCAGGCCAGGACGACCCCGCCGACCGGGCTGCCGACCAGGCGGCCCAGGTTGCTGTTGAGGCTGATGGCCGCGTTCGCGGTGACGAGCTGATCCTCGTCGACCACGGACGGCACCATGGCGTTCTTCACCGACTCGAACATCGCGGTGAGCCCCGCTTCGGCGGCCACGACGACATAGACGATCCAGAGGCGGTCGCCGTTGTGGACGAGCAGCAGGGGGAGGAGCAGGAGCGCTCGGGCGATCGTCAGGCTCGCCATGAAGCGGGAGCGGTTCCAGCGGTCGGCCAGGATGCCGGCCAGCGGGGTGAGCAGCAGACTCGGCAGCAGCCCGACCACGGCGACCGTGGAGGTGACGAGCGCCGACCCGGTGATCGACAACGCGTACAGGGGGAGGGCGATGAGCAGGGCCCACCGTGTGGCCTCGGTGCAGAAACTCGCCAGCCAGAGCAGGAAGAGCGCCCGGCCGCGTAACGGATGGGGCTTCATAACGCGCCTCCGGCCGTCTTGTATCCGACCTTCATGACGTATCTCCAGCTGACTGATCACCGGCCGACCTGTGGTGGTGCTTCACGACTACCTCCGGCCGAGCCCGCACGATCCCGCGCTCGTCAGCGCATTGGGCGCGGACCGGTGCCGAAGCGTTGAGATCGCTCAGCAGGACAAGATGTGCGTCTACCCAGAACCGGCGCCGGCTCGCGTGCCGGCACCGAACACTCGACCTCGTCGCGGTCTTTCCGTACCTTGCGGGGCGTTCCACCTGGTCGCCGTAAGGGCTCATGACCTGCCACCAGCTGTTTTGTCGCCCGTCGGACTGTTTCCGGCCCATGAGTCACTAGCTGATCCGTCGCCCTTTTCGGCCGTGCTGTCCGGGCGCTGGACGGGGAACCCGTGCATGATGACCATCACCCGTTCCACCTCGGGCGGCATGGGCTGGCCGGCGGCCCTCAGCCGGGACAGGGCCGTGTACCGCTCGACCACGGCCATCAGCTCCTTGTGCATCTCGGCGACTTCGGCGCGGGTGAGGTCGACGGCGGCGTCCACCATGTACGCGGCGTCGAGCCAGCCGATATCCCATTCGTTGTTTTCGTTGAACTCCTGAATGAGCCGGTACTGCTCCCGCACCGTGCTGTTCTTGATCATCGTCGCGACACTGGTGGCTTCTGGTTCGTCCAGAAAGGTCGAGGCGTCCCAGCGGAGGCGCTGGCTGCTCAGTTGCCACCAGCGCTCGCGGGCGTCCCGCGCGTACTGCGGAGCGGGCTCGATGAAGCCGTGCCGGCTGAGCTGGCGCAGGTGATAACTGGCCTGAGCGATGGGGATCTCCACCGAATTCGCCAAATAGGACACGGTGGCCGCCCGCGCATTGCGGAGGGCGTAATAAAGGCGAATGCGAAGCGGATGGGCGAAGGCCTTCAAGGCGGTAACGCTCTCGACTCCCTTGGTCGTTTTCCAGTCGCTCATGAAATTACCTCGGGCAGTTTCGTTCACTTACCATGGGACCCTAAAATGCTACGATGAGTTACGCAACATTTCTTGCTCAACGGTTGCCGACTTGTTATAAGCAATGCTGATACCAGTTTCCGCCAGGCCTGACCGGCTGATTTCTCCCGGTCAAGACCAGATCGCCTGTTCGCCAACCTGCGAAAGGTCACGCTGGGTAGCGTCCCGTTGGGCGCATCTCCTTGCGCAAGGTCTCTTGCGCAAGTCCGCGAACGTATTCCATCATGGTTTTCCGACATTCGTTGAGAACCGGAATCGCGTTTCGGTCCAGCTCCAACCAGAAGAAAGTTGGCTCCTTAATCCGGAGAAATGGAGGACGATGAGCACCGTCCAATTCGCCGCCTTGCTCCTGCGCTACCGAAGGCGGACGGGGATCACCCAGCAGCAACTCGCCGATCTCTCCACAGTCAGCGCGCGCGCCATCCGCGACCTCGAGAAGGGCCGCGCCCGGCACCCGCGCCGCACCACCGTACGACTCCTTGCAGACGCGCTGCGGATCGACGACCACGAACGCGACATCCTGGAACGGTCGGCCGACGACCGCCCAGACGACCCTGATTTTCTCGACCCCGTCCACGATTTCGGCCGGGAGCACCTTTTCGAGTACAAAACCCTGTGTCTACAAGACCGCGCTCCGACCATCCTGGACGACGACCACGGCGCCGACGCCCTGAACGACGCGGCGAAGGAGGGCTGGCGCCTGATCGCCGTGGACCACAGCGTGGCATTCCTCGAACGCGACTACTCCGACGCGTACACCGAATCCGCCTCCTATCGGGAGCCCTCATCCCGGTCTTGCACCGGCTCAGGCTCCCGTCCCTATCCAGAGCCCCCATCCCGCTCTTACACCGACTCGGGCTCCGGTTCTATCCAGAGCCCTCCTCCCGCTCGTACAGCGGCCCGACCTCCCGCTCCTACACCGACCCACGCTCCTACGCGGACTCACCCGCACGCGCCGCCATGGCGAACGGCTTCCCCGCCCACCGCTTCACCCGAGGCCCGAACGCCTGATCGGCCCTTGCTGAAGCGCAATGGGACGGCAGCCTCTTCCCGTCGAAGCTGGCCTCCGGCAACCTGAGCCTGCGGCTGGCCGTCGACCCCACCCAGGTCGCGCAGGTCGACAGGGCATCACAGGATGATGGCGCCACGCTTTCCCAGCAGCCCTGGTCAGGCGCGGAGAATGAGCGATGGACCGCTGAGCCCGCTGGCAACGGCTACTACCGGTTCCGTTCCGGCAACAGCGGTAAGTGCCTCAACGTCCAGGGCGGCTCCACCGTGGACAACGCCGCGGTCATCCAGACCGCCTGCGGGACCGCGAACGACCTGTGGAAATTCGCCTCCAAGGGCATCGGCTACCAGGTCGTGTCCGCGAGCGGCAAGTGCCTGAACGTCTCCGGCGGTACCGAGGTGGGGAACCCGCTCATCCAGTACACCTGCAGCGCCAACGGCGCGACCAACGACACCTGGCTGGCGGTCTGGGAGCCTGTGACCACCTGATCAATCCCCCCTCTGAGGGGGCCACCGGTCGGGTCGCCCTGAGCGTCTCAGCCCGGGACGATCCGACCGGCCGTGCCCGCAGATGATCCCCCGGACGAACAGCCGCAGGCCTCGCCGCGGCGGCTCATCCGCGCCCGTGTCTTGGCCCGGGCCGCCGTCGACCGCGCCGCTCGCGGCCAGGCCGAGCCCGTCCCGCGACCGCAGCTTGGCCCAGTCGACGGTGAACTCGCCGAGCGCCTGGCCGCTCTGGCCGCCGGCGCTGCCCCGCCCCTAGACCTCAGGCTTCACCGGCCGCCAGGGCCGCGCCGGTCAAGCGCACTGCCTTGCAGATCCGGCTGGCAGCCCTTGCCGCCGGGCCCGCTGAGGTTCTGCCCTTCGCCTGTCCTCTGCTGGTGCCGTGCGCTGGCCGAGGACCTGAGCGGTTGCCGGTCACCGGTCGAGGGGTGTCTGTGAGGCTGGCGTCACCCGGTACACGGAATTGCGCTCGCCCAGGCCAGAGCGGGCCACCTGACTATTCAGGGGATCTTTGGACGGTCTCAGGACGTGACTGATCGATCCTTACCGGCCCCCGTCGATCAGTTCGCGGTGTGCACACCCAGGGGTGCGGCCGCTTTCACGGCGCTCGTGGTGGCGTTCGGGCAGCGCGGGGTCTCGAAGACCACATCGTCCAGAAGGTTGCCGGTCGTCGGGTTACCGCCCGCGGTCGACACCGACTGGAAGGAGAACCGGGTGGTGGTCTGTCCCGGCGGGACGATGTAGGTCCCGGTGTAGCGGCGCCAGGCGGTGTTGCCGTCGGTGATGTCGGGGGAGGAGGCTCCGGCGGGGGTCTGGGCCACGGTCGCGCCGGGGGCGCCGATGAGTACGTGCATCGTGTCGGCACCCACAACGCCCCGGTGGTACAGCGACCAGGTCATGACGGATCCGGGAACGGTGGGCAGGTCCTGATACAGCGTGGAGAACTGGGTGGCGTTGAGTTCGGCGAACTGCTGCCCGTCAGCCGATGGAACCCCGCCGTATCCGGTACGCCAGAACTCCACCAGCTGGTCGGTGGCGGTGGTGCGCCAGCCGATACCGGGGTTGGTCGAGGCGTCGGGGAGATACTGGTACCCGGTGACAGGTGGCGCCTCGAAACTGCCGTTGGCCAAGGTGACGGGCGTATCGGTGCACGGGACGACGACCGTCACCTTGGCGGTGGCGGTTCCGCAGGCGGTGGTGAGGGCGTAGGTGAAGGTGTCGGTGCCGACGAAGCCCGCGGCGGGTGTGTAGACCACGTTGCCGCCGGAGATCGTCGCGGTGCCGTTGGCGGGCTGGGTGACGGTGCTGATCGTCGGTGCGGTCGCGGTGTCGTTGGTCAGGACGGGCACGCTGACGGCCCTGCCCTGGGTGGTGGCGGTGTCGTCGGCGGCCCTGGTGGGCGAGATGGACTGCCCGTCGGCGATCTGGATCGGCGGGGCGGGCGTGTTGTTTCCCAGCTGGCCCGGGGCGGCGATGACGCTGCTGATCCCGGTCGGCCGGATGGTCATGCTGCGCCCGACGGTGCCTTGCCTCACCTGGAAGGTGATGACCTTCTGGGGTGGGTCGGTCTTGCTGCCCGTCGAGCTGATCGTCAAGGTGTTGCCGTTGATGTTGCCGGCCCCCGACTGGCCGACGACGTCGGCGTGGGCCAGCAGCGACGACAGGTCCCAGGTGGTGGTGTAGCTCCTGACCAGCAGCGGCCACTGGGCCGTGCGGTGTGCCAGCGTGAGGGTGAAGGTGCCGCCCGGGGCGATCTGCCCGCCCCACAGAGACGGGGCGGTGTTGACCGAGACCGCCCCGCTGCCCAGCCGCATGCCGAACGCGTTCTTCCAGTAGTACTCGACGGGGTAGGCCGCCGTCCCCGGCCGGACACACGGCGCGGCGGCGGTTCGCACGCCGCCGGTGGCCTGCACCCGGGTATCGGCCGCCGCCTGAGTCCCAGGTGCGGCCAGTAGCGTGGACAGGGCGCAGGCCAGCGCGGTGAGCGCGTATTTAGATCGTTGTGACATCAACACTGAACTCCACTCGTTGGTCGAGGGGTACGTAGATCAACTCCACTGCGACGTTACTGCACGCATTCGATCTACTGCTGTCAGTGATGAAGACTGTGGTCTCTGTGTCGCAGGGGCGCCAGCTCGCGTAGGGCACGGGTGCCGAGCCCGCAGAACTGCCACTCCAGTGAGAAGCTGATCTTTCTCAGCAGCCGACGCAGCAAGGCTCGCAGAGCGCGTAGTGGACGTGCCCGGGTATCGGGTGCTCGTCCCTGGCGGTGATCGAGAACACGTACCAGAAGGCGCCGTTGGCCCGTGCATACCTTAGGGACGAGCGTGGCCACCCGCGCCATGACCGGGGCCTGTCCCCTGGGTGGTTCCGAGCCTCTAAAGCTTGACGGTAGACCTGTACCCGGGTACCGGATGCAAGCCCTGCGGCGGATCTGTTTCTCGCGCGGGAGGCTTCGACCATCCTGTCCAGCGGACGTGCGGCCGCACGTCCGCCTTGGTCTGCCGTCGGGTCCTGGATGGCGCTCGCGCACTGACACTCTCATGGCAAATCCGCTGACACTCTCATGGCAGTTGGCAGTTCCGTCCCTGACCAGTCCGTCCTTCTGCACCGCTCGTAAGGTGGGAGCAGGGGGACATCATGACGAACGAACAGGACTTCGAGGCCTTGTGGGCGGCTAGTAGCCGTACGGCAAGCGGAAGGGAGGGGGTTCAGGCCCTTCGGCGTGCAGGTCGGAGACGCGCCCGGTCGTGCGGGGGCGCCAGTCTGCCGATCCCTCAGTAGCCCTGGCCGATGAGGTAGTCGGTGAGATTCTCGACCGCGCTGTTGGCATTCCCTGCTGCCGCCGTCTCGGGGTGGTGGCCCACGATGACGGTCCTGTTGGCCTTCGCGACGGCGATGCCGGTCCTTCCGGATCTGGCGTAGATGCTTCTGAATTCGGCTCTCGTGAGGATGTACCTGTTTCCGGCGACGTAAAGGCCATCGCTAAACGCGCGGTCCTTCACGGCCTCGTCGCCCTTGACGATGCCGACGATTACCCCCATCTCCTCGGGTGATGGGTTGAACCCAGCGCTGAGGGCCCAGAACACCTCGTCGGTAAGGCTGTAGATCCCCGCGTGGTCAATGTGACCACTGCCTATCAGGCTGTCATTCACGTACGTCTGAAAGTCGGTATCCATGCTGTCGCTCCTTGTGCATTCGTGGTCTCACGCCTGCTGCCCGTGAGGGGCGCCTTTGTCATCGTCGAGCAGTGGGAACGTGTCATCAAGGGAGTCGGGCGGCCGAGCTGAGCCCAGCACTATCGACATGACGAAGGGCCCGACCCCTGGGTGTCGGGCCCTTCGTCGTCGTGTCTACGCCGTGGCGCGTCGTGTACGGCGGCCGAGCATGCGCGCCTTACGCACCTCGTCCGGCCTCGGTACTGCATCCGAACGGAAAGTCACGGTAAGCCGCTCAACTCTGCTCTGCTAGAGGGTGTCTGAAAAGTCTGTTTATGGGCATATTGACCATGTAATGACCCGTGTCGGAGCGCGGGAGGTCGTCGATGATCGAGAAGCGTGTCGCATATCCGACCGACCTGAGTGACGTCGAGTGGGAGGCTCTTGCTCCGTCGATCCCGCCGGTCAAGCTGGGTGGGCGTCCGGCGGTGCATGAGCGGCGTGAGATCGTCAACGCACTGGCGTACTGGCTTCGGGCCGGGTGCGCCTGACCGCACGACTCGCTCCGCGCGTCCCCGATCGCTGCGGCAGGGCGAGCGGCACCGGTCATGGCCTCCAGGCGACCGGGCACGTAAGGGGGCTGAGAGTCTGGTGCGCGTGACAGTTGATGCGGTTGAGGAGTTCGAGCGGCATCGTTCGAAGCTGTTCGGGTTGGCCTATCGGATGCTGGGTTCGGCTGAGGAGGCCGAGGACGTCGTCCAGGACGCCTTCCTGCGTTGGCATCAGGCGAGCGCTGTCGCGTCGCCGTGGGCGTGGCTGGCCAAGGTCGCCACCAACCTGTGTGTGAACCGGTTGACGTCCGCGCGTGCGCGCCGGGAGAGCTATGTCGGTTCTTGGCTGCCGGAGCCGGTGTTGACCGCGGGCGGCGCTTTGGGCCCGCTGGACAGCGCCGAGCAGCGGGAGTTCGTCTCGCTGGCCTTCCTGGTGCTGCTGGAAAGGCTCAACCCGGTGGAGCGCGCGGTGTTTGTCCTGCGTGAAGCCTTCGACTACAGCCATCGGGAGGTGGCCGAGGTCATCAACTCCTCCGAGGCGAACTCCCGGCAGCTGTACACCCGAGCTCGCCGGCGCCTGACCGAGGCGCGTGGTCGCTCCGATCGCCGGTTGGACCAGGCCCGCCGCCGCGACCTGGTGGAGAGCTTCCTGAAAGCCGCGAAACAAGGAGACCTGCCGGGGTTGGAGAAGGTGCTGGCCGAGGACGTGACCGTGTGGGTGGACGGTGGCGGCAGGGTCGGCGCCGCTCGGCGGCCCATCTCCGGTGTCTCCAAGGTGGCGCGCTACTTGGTGGGGTCGTTGAGCATCGCCGGTGAGGGGGTGCGGCTGTCGGCTACGGAGGTGAACGGCGCACTGGGGCTGCTGGCCCGGGCCGGCGGGGAGCTGGTCGGCGTGCTGGTGCCGGAGACGTCGAACGGCCGGATCAGCGGGATTCGCATCATCGCCAACCCCGACAAGCTGCGGTTGTCACATTCCGGAGGCCTATCCGGTTCTTAACGGGTGACCGCCTCACGCCGGACCCGGCGTGAGGCGGTGACCTGACAGCCGCGCGAGGCCGGAACACCGGCATCGCGCTCTCCGCGGAGGATTCCTACCCGTGACGAACCCGATCCTGGTGACGGGCGGTACCGGCCGGCTCGGCCGCGCGCTCGTGCCACAGCTTCTGTCGGACGGTCATGCCGTCCGCGTGCTGAGCCGCAAGCCGCCATCGGATGAGCAGACGTGGCGCGGTGACCTGCTCACCGGTGAGGGCCTGGAGGAGGCGGTCGACGGCGTCGGTGTGATTGCCCACTGCGCGACCGGTAACGGCCGTGCGGACATCGCTGGCACGCGCAACCTCATCCGGACGGCGGTGCGAGCCGGGCGCCCGCATCTGATGTACGTGTCCATCGTCGGCGTCGGCCAGGTGGACATGGCCTACTACCGGGCGAAGCTGGCCTGCGAGCAGCTCGTGGAACGCTCCGCCCTGCCGTGGACGATCCAGCGTACGACCCAGTTCCACGAGCTCATCGTCTGGATGTGCACGAGCCAGCGCTGGCTGCCGATGATCGTGATGCCCAGCGGGGTCAGCTTCCAGCCCGTCGACGCCGGCGAGGTGGCCGCCCGCCTGGTCACGCTGGCCGGCGCGCCACCGGCCGGCCGGTCGCCGGATATGGGCGGGCCCGAGGTGCGCCCCGCCGCCGATCTGGCCCGCGCTTACGCCCGCTCGCGCCCCAGCCGCCGGCCGGTGGTGTCGGTGCCGATGCCCGGGGCCGGCATCCGCGGCTACCGCGAAGGGGGACATCTCACCCCTGAGCACGCCGACGGCCGCATCACCTTCGAGCAGTTCCTCGCCGCATGAGTGCCCTCACCTGGCTGCGGGCGGGCCTGGCCTTCCTCGCCGTGGAGCAGTTCGCCGTGGGGAGTTGGGCGCTGTTGTTGCCCCGCTCGTTCTTCGACATTCCGTGGGTGGGGATGCGCATGCCGTACAACGCGCATCTGATGATGGACTACGGCGCGATGAGCCTGGCCACGTCGGTGGTGCTGGGCGTGAGCTTTTTCATCGTACGGCGGAGCATGGCCCGTACGGCGCTCGCCGTGTACCTGGTGTTCGCCGCGCCGCACCTAGTGATCCACATCCAGCTGCTGCACCATCTCACGCCTGGCGAACGCGTGCCGTTGCTGGCCGCACTCACGGCGGCCATCGTGATCCCGCTGGTGCTGCTTCCACTCACCAGCCGGCTCGAAAAGGCGTAATTCCTCCACTTGTTGACTCGTTGCCCCGGCCGGAGCGGAGCGGCAGGTCTCCGGCTCGCCGGTCATGGTCCGTTGAGCACGTCGGGCTCGACCACGTCCGCCAACCACTGGCGGACAGTGGCCGCCGGCTCCCGATCTCACCGACATTTCTGAACGAGGAAGATCACCAAGTGGCTCTCAAAGTCGTCGACATCTGGCTCTCGAAGTCAGTGACGTAGCCACCGCGCCGATCTGCGACACCTGCTTGGGCGCCGGCGGCGAATGGGGGTCCGGTGGGAACGGAACGGTGAGCCCGGGTTGGTGTCACATCCGTTGACGCTCAAAGCATGATCGCCGGTTATGAAGGCGTCGTCAGCACGTCAGGACTTACTTCCGGAATCACTCAATTCCGGAAGTAGGTCAGCCACCGGCTTCCGGAAACGCGCCCGAGGGCGTAGCGCAGGACCCGCGAAGAGCTTTCGTTGGAAATTTCTTCATTACTACCGGGACCCCATAGAAGTTCCGGGCCGAAACAGCCGGGCAACCACGCTGCTAATGTCACCGCCGGTGCACCTAACCAGGGGATGAAACACTTCTGGGGGTGCTGGACACCTAATGAGGTGTTCCAGCACCTTTTCGGTTAGGAGACACCTGTGCAGGATCCACGCGTGCCCCCCGGCGCGCGAGATCGTTTCGAGGCGCTCTACCTCGCCTGCTATCCAGCGGTCCATCGCTATGCGCTGCGCCGCACTGACTCGGCCGACGACGTCGCCGATGTGATCGCGGAAACCTTCCTCACCGCGTGGCGACGGCTGGATGACGTTCCCGAAGGGGATGCCACCGTGCTGTGGCTGTACGGCGCGGCACGGCGCGTCCTGGCCAATCACCGGCGCGGGCAGTCGCGCCGCACCGCGCTGGCCTCACGGCTCCGCGACGAACTGGCCGCCGGTCGGGAGATGGCGCCCGCCGACCCGCGGGCTGACGCCGTTCGCGTGGCTTTCGCCATGCTGGCCCCGGCGGATCGAGAAGTGCTCGCGCTGGCCTGCTGGGAGGAACTGACCGGCCCGCAGATCGCCACGGTGCTGGGCTGTAGCAGCACCGCCGCCCGGCTACGCCTGCATCGGGCCCGCAAGCGACTGGCCCGGCTGCTCGACACGACAGACGAGGTCCCCATGATGGCCGCGCTGAGGGGAGAGAACCGATGAGCAAGATCGACCGTATGGTGTCCGCCATCGATCCGGCCGCAGGATCCGCCGAGCCCGCCGTGAGCCAGGGGGTCTATGACCTGCTTGAGGAGATCGTGGCGACCCCGCCTCCGCACCGTCGGCTGTCCTGGCTCCCCGGAGGGGTAACCCTTACGTTAGGGCGCGCCCGCTGGCCCGTCCTGATCTCGGCGGTCACCACCCTGGCCGTGGCCGTAGCGATCGGCGTCGGCCTGCCGTCAGGTGGTCCGGCTATCGACTACGCCAACGCGGCCGTGTCCATCAAGAAGGCCAACGACTATTTCAGCGTCACCATCACCGATCCCGCGGCCGACTACCGGCGCTTCGAGGAGGCCTTCGACGCGGTCGGGCTGAACGTCACGGTGAAAGTCGTCCCGGTGGCGCCGGCCGACGTAGGCAAGCTGATCGGCCCGATCATCCCCGAGGGCTTCCAGGGGCCCGGAACTATCGGGGTACAGTCCATAGAGCCCTGCGCGTCGGCGTTCTGCGGCAAGGTCTGGATGCCCGCGAACCTCTCGCAGCGGGTCGTTTTCGGGGTGGGCCGCCCCGCCGAGCCAGGCGAGCCCTACGTCGAAGGTGTCGACAACGCCCACGACGAGGAACTCCTGAACGGCTACGCGGTTCGCGGTAAGACGGTCGCGGCCGTGCGCGCCGAGCTGCACCGGCGCGGGTTGAAGATCGGCTACCGCCTGCTGTGGATCACTGCGAGGACCCCCGCCCAGACCAATTGGTTCGACCAGACCGTTCCCGCGGACCGGATCGAGGACGACTGGATCGTCGAGCGCTCCCGCGACCACAGCTCCGACACCGTCGACCTCTTCGTCATCCCTGGCCCCGGCGCCGGTCCCGCCCCCGACCCGCGGAAGGTCGCCACTCCCCAGTGGTACGACGACCTCACCGACTGAACGTGGGCCGGTAGACACAGCGACCCTGAGGGGCGTCGCTCCCTGCCGGCCGAACTCCACGTCGATGCCCCGCGGGATTGATTCCGCGGGGCATCGACGTTGATAAAGGTGATGGTCAGTAGCTCTCGGCGTTGGCAGCCTGTTCATGGAAGGGACGCAGTCCTGTGGTCAGGTCGGTGCGGGTGAAGGCGTAACGGCCCAGGAAGTTGATGTGGTCGTACCGGATGGGTGACAGCCGGGCGCACATGTCCTCGGTGGCGGGAAAGCCCTGCTCGCGCAACTGCTTGACGGCGGCGTCCAGATACAGGGTGTTCCACCACACCACGGCGTTGAGCGCCAGACCCAGGGTGCCGAGCTGGTTTTCCATGCCTTCGCGGTAGCGCTGGCGCAGCTGGCCGCGGTTGCCGAAGCAGATTTTTCGGGCCAGGCGGTGGCGGCCTTCCTGGACGTTGAGCTGGGTGCCGATCATGCGGCGGTAGCCGGAGTCGGAGATGAACTGCAGTAGGTGCAATGTCTTGAAGATGCGGCCGTAGTGGGCGAAGGCATCCCCCAGACCGGTAGTGCGGCCGTCGGCCGACAGCATCCGGATCAGGTCGTAGGCGCGGACGGTGCCCATGGTGAGCGAGCCAGCCACGCGCAGCATGTCACACCAGTGCGCGCGGATGCGGTCCAGGCGGATGGTGTGGCGGGACATGGCATCCAGCGGGCCATAGACGGCGCGGGTGTTGGTGCGCCACAGTCGGGTGTCGCCGAGGTCGGCGATGCGCGGGGAGAACTGGTAGCCGCAGATCGCGAACAGGCCGAACACGATGGTGAGGATCTTCGGTCGGGCCGCCTCCCATGCCGCGCCTTCCAGCAGCCGGGCCCGCGGTCGCTCCATCGATCGGCGCCTTCGGCGAACACATCGCGCCGGCGCAGCGCCTGGTGCAGGTGCATTACTGCGCACAGCATGAACGCCGCCTTGTCGATCTGTCCTTCGGGTAGGTCGGGGTTGCGGTAGACCAACGGCCGCCACGATCCGGTGATCAAAGGTTCGTGCGCGGCGATGTCGCCGGGCCCGTGGCGGCGGCGGCTCTTGGCCATCGCCGCAGCGGTCCGCACCATCGCCAGCACCGGCCTGCCGGCCGCCACCGCCCGGAAACGGATCACCTCCAGTAGCAGCTCGATGAAACCCTGCACGGTGCGGTATCGCTTGACCAGCTCCGCTCGCCATTCGGCGGCCGCGTCATCGTCGGTGACCGGCACGAATGCCGCCACCGTCTCCACCGCCGCCGCCAGGCGTTCGCGCGGCACGACCTCCTCGATCGCCTTCCAAACCTCCACCAGCGACACCAGCCGATCCGCCGTTGCCTCCGGCGCCGACATCAGCACCTCCATCGCCGATGCCATCGTGCGTGCGGCGCTGCGCAGCTTGGGGAAGGTTCGCAACTGCTCGGCCTTGCCCGCCCGCTCCGCGCGGGCCAGCAGATTGGAGGTGATCAGCAGGTCCAGCACGTCCAGGGCGTCATCAACGGAGGAGGTCTCCAGGTGACGCACCGTGGCCAGCAATGTCGCCGCTTTGCGGTCGTCTTCCAAATCCCGCAGAGTCGGGGCCTTGGACGCCAGCCCGTAGCGGGCCAGGGCCGTCATCTTCACCATCGGCACCGGCTCCACCCGTACCGCCCCAGCGTGCAGGGCTCCGATCTCGGCGATCCGGCGCAACTCCGCGGTCATCACCCGGCCCGAGGCCCGAGTCGGCGGGGTACGAAGGCGCTCCAGCTCCGAGACTCGCCTGCCCTCGGGCACCAGGAGCAGCCCGGCCAGCATCGAACGCAGCTCAGGTCCGGTGCGCTCGGCCAGCGTGCGATGCAGCCGCACATTCTCTTCGGGTGTAGCTCCAACGTAGTGAGTCTGTGAGCTGGCTTGTTGTGGACTGGGCTGCTCTTCGTGGTACCGGGGCGCCGATGCCCGAAAGCAACTTGTTTGTCGGATCGGATGTCTAGGATGCTGCCCCATGACCGAAGATCACATGATGCATTGCTTCGCGGGCGACGAACAGCGGTATATCACCGGCGTGGCCGTGACGGAGCTGGACGGTGTCCCACACGTGGTGGGGCTGAACGACCGGGGAGTCGTTCAGAAGTGGGCCCTCCCGGACGGGGAAAGTGCCGTGGTCCCGTTGGATTTGCCGGCCGCGGCTCCTGAGGACGAGTGGTACCACGAGCAGGGCTGGGAGGAGGGCGATGACTTCGGGGACCCGAATGCCAAGGTTCCCGCAGGCCACATCGTCGCGGTCATGACGGTGACGCGACTTGACGGCCGTCCGGTCGTCGTCACCGGCGGCAACGAGCATGACCTGTCCAGTCACACTGGCGACGCCGACATGTACGCGGGCGCGGTACGGGTCTGGGACCTGCGGACGGGCCGCAAGGTCGGGAAAGTGATGGCGGGGGACGACCCCGCCGACGGGGCTGTCGGGGCCGTCTGCTCGCTGGCGGTCGTCTCGTCCAAGGCTGGGCCCATCGCGGTGAGCAGCAGCGAGTCCGGCCTGTTGCAGGCCTGGAACCTCCTGACCAATGAACTGGGCGCCTACGCCGTGACCACCGGGGAAAACGGGGTGATGGGAGCCGCGACGATCGGGGGGCGTCCGATCGCCGTGACCGGTGGCGAGAGCCGCACGCTTGAGGCCTGGGACCTTCTAATCCGATCGCCGTGACCGGTGGCGAGAGCCGCACGCTTGAGGCCTGGGACCTTCTAAGTGGTGAACGTTTTGGAGCGCTCATGCAAGGCGTCAGGCCCGCGGCCCAGGCTATCGCCGTCATCGAACTGGAGGGCCGTGCGGTCGCCGTGGTCGGTGGCGACGACCCGACGATCCAGGTCTGGGAGGTTGGCCAGGAGGAGCCCATCGGGCTTGCTCTGGCTGGTCACACCTCCGGAGTCACCGACCTGGCGACCGCCTGGGTGAGGGGACGCGCGATCGTCGTCAGTGGAAGCGACGACGACACCACCCGCGTCTGGGATCTGGCGAGCGGGGAGCAGATCGGCGAACCGCTGATGTCGGCGATGTCGCTGACAGTGGCGGAGGTCGGTGGCGTGCCCGTCCTGGTGACAGGCCATGCCGACACCACCGTCCGGGTGTGGGATCTATCGTTCGCCGGAGCCCAGAGGTAAGGCTTGGAGCTCGGATGTCGCCTGGCCTGGGAACTTGAACAGGTCGGCCATAGTCGCTGATCGTCGTGGGATGCCCCGCAGACGTCAAGTCCTGCGGACGCCCAGTCGCCCTGACATTTCCAGGCAGGGCAGAGCCAGGGTGCGAATCGAGATGGGTGTAGCTCTTCCTCAGTGACTGGAGCGATCAAGCCGTGAGGGAGTATCCGTCCTGGTAGTCGTTCTGGTGGACACGTTCGTGTTGCCGGGCGCGGTGAAAACGCCAGTATTCGTCGAGATCACCGTTGGCGATCAGGGCGCGGAGTTTCAGGACGGCTTCGGCTCCGGCCAGGCCCCAGCGTGCTCCGGCGAGGTCGAATCTATCGGTGATCAGATGGCGGCAGGCGCCTTCGATCACGCCGGTCGCGATCGGCCATCCCGCCTCCAGCGCCTGGTCATAGCGCAGATACTCGAGGTTGTTGGTGAGGTAGCGGATGCACGCGTCGATACCGTCGCGGCGGTGGGCGGCCGTGGTGGCCGCCTGGCCGGACAGCGCGGTGATGACGTGGCCGGTGTGCCCGGCCAGCAGGGCCAGAGCGTGACCGGCGACCCAGTCCTCGGCGGCCGGTGCCGCGGGAGGATGCAGGCTCCAGGCGGCAGCCCATAATCTCTCCAGCACGTGAACGAAGTCGATGACGATGTGGACGCCGACGCCGCGGCGGGCGGCCTCCGCCGTGATCAGATCGAGCTGGTGGCGGGCTCCGTCGACGAGCACGACCCAGGGACGGACATGGCCGGGATCACGGGCTTCGGCATGGTCGAAGACCTTGGCGATCACTGCGGCGGGGCCGGTGATGATCGAGCCGCACAGCCATTTGCGCATCGCGGACGGTCTGGCGCGCGGCAGGCGCTGCCCGGCCCGGCCGCCGGGGACGGCGATCACATCGTGCGGCCGGCGGGGCGCGGGCTTGGCGTCGTAGACCACCCCGAGGGTGGCCATCCGTTTGCGGGCCGGTTTCTCACCCGCCGTCAGCCGGGTCCGGAAGGTGGCGCGGGCGCGGGCGGCGGCCTTGGCGGTCGCGGCACGCCGTCGGACCCCACCACCTGTGCGCCTGCTGCCGCTCGCGCAGCGCCCGCAGATCAAGGTGTGCTTGCAGCAGCTGGCGTTGCAGCTCACGGCCCTGCTCGACGATCGTCTCTTCCAGCCGGTCATGGGTCAGCATGCCGGACGCCGCGTCGGTGAGCTGTCCGATGAGCCAGTTGAAGGTGTTCTTCGCCTCCGCAAAGACGTCAGCGGCCAGGCCGGTGTCGTACGGTGCCTGCATAGGGCTCTTCTCCCGCCGGGGACATGTGGTTGGCACCTTTGAACCTGACGGCGGAAGAGCCCTGCCGCAATCACCCGCCCGGTGACGAAGCAGATGACGGCGCGATGCCGTCCCGTGACCCTCCGTCGCCCTGCCCGGACACCTCACGCGCCACCGGCTCGGTCACCATGAACAACCCCGGCCCTTCTTCCCGCGCCCAGCCGCGTTCCACCCGCCGCTTCAGCTTCGAGCGCAGCCCTTCCCGCTTGGCGGCCTCATCCGGCAGCCCCATCGCCACCGCGATCTGCCCGGCCCGCATCGCCCGGCCCGCATCGACCATGATCTCCACCGCGTCCCGGTACGCGCGCGGCAGCATCGCCGCCTTCATGCCCGGCCGCCACGGCGGCACCGTCACCACACCGAGCACCGGCGGCCGTACCGAAACCGCACCGACCCCGTCGATGCCCCCGCCTGCGATTTCGGCCGTTTCCATGGACTCACCGACCAACTCGGCCGCCTCGCCCAGGACCTCCTCCAGCGCAAATGCCTGCCGTCACCGAATTGTCGTCAAGATCGCGTTTCTAGCGCCAAAATCCGGTCCGATCCTCCCCGGAGGCCCATCGGCGCGTTCGGCTTGCGTACGAGCGAGGCGCGCCCGGCTCCCGCCCACCTTCGCCGGCCGCCGTGGCGGCCCGTACCCGCGCCGAGGTCCGGCCCTTCCCCCGACTTCCGGATCGAGCCCCGCTCGGACTCGACCATCCCCGCGAAGAACGCGAACAGCGCCGCTGCGTGACCGCTGGGATCGTCAAGGTCATTTCTCAGACTCCTCGCAGGCCTGATGGCGCGCATCGCAGCACGGCGGGCACCTCACCCGCGGCGCTCGGACCAACCACTGCCTGCGGCGCCCCGAGCGGCGAAACCGCAGGAAAAGTCGGGGCTCCGGTTGACAGGCCGCCTCCGGCGACCGCTAATCTTTATGTATGAATAGTTCTTCAGATGAGCGATTAGTGGCGATTGATGGGTGTACCGCCCGGATCGTGGATGCGCCGCGGGTGGCGGCGGTGCGTGAGCGGATGCCTGCGGCGCAGGATCTGACCGACACCGCGGAGGTGTTCGGGCTGCTGGCCGATCCGGGCCGCCTGCGGCTGCTGCTGGCCCTGCTGGAGGGCGAGATGTGCGTGTGCGATCTGGCCGCGGTGAGCGGCCAGAGCGAGTCGGCCGTCTCCCACGCACTGCGGCTGTTGCGGGCGCACCGCATCGTCTCAGCTCGCCGGGCCGGACGGATGGCCTTCTACCGGCTGGAGGACGCGCACGTGCGGATGCTGCTCGACCTCGCCCTCGCCCACACCGAGCACACCCAGGCCATCCACCCCGAACGCGACGGAAACCGCTGATGGGCACCGGGCACGGACACGGGCACGCCGCAGGCCGTCACCGCTGGCGGCTGGCGCTCTCCTTCGCGTTGATCGGCTCCTACTTCGTGGTCGAGCTGGTCTACGGGCTGATATCAGGTTCGCTGGCGTTGCTGTCGGATGCCGGGCACATGGCCGCCGACGTGGTGACGCTGGGCGCCGCCCTGGTGGCCACCCGGATCGCCACCCGCCCCGACACCACGGGGCGCCGTAGCTACGGCTCCTACCGCGCCGAGGTGTTCGCCTCCTTGCTGGCCGTGCTGCTGATGCTCGGCGTGGCGGTGTACGTGGTGGTCGAGGCGGTGGGCCGGATCGGCGCCACCGCTGAGGTCTCTTTTGGGCCGATGCTCATCGTGGGAGCCATCGGCCTGGTCATCAACGTGATCGTGTTGTTGCTGCTGCGCGCGGGCGCGGCTGAGAGCCTGAACGTCAAGGGCGCCTACCTTGAGGTGGTGGCCGACACCGCCGGATCGGTCGGCGTCATCGCCGCCGGCTGGCTGGTCGCGGCGACCGGCCAGCCGTTCTGGGACACGCTGGTCGCGCTGGCCATCGGTGTCTTCGTCGCGGTGCGCGCCATCTCCCTGGGGAGGCAGGTGTTCGCGGTCTTGGGCCAGCACGTCCCGGCCGAGATGGACGCCTTCGCCGTCGCCGGGGATCTGGCGGCCGTCGAGGGCGTGCGCGACGTCCACGACCTGCACCTGTGGACGTTGACCTCCGGCATGAACGTGGCCACCGCCCATCTGGTCACCGCCGAGGGCGCCGACAGCCACGCGGTCTTGGACCAGGCCCGTGACCTGCTGCGCCGACACCACAACGTGGCCCACGCCACCTTGCAGGTCGAACCGGCCGACCACCTGGGCTGCGACGAACTGGGCTGGTGAACACCTTCGCTGTCATGCGGCCCGCACGCGGCGGCGATGGTGGCGGGGCGCTACCCCGATGCGCGCGGCTCCGCCCCGGCACCCCTCACGTTTTCGTGCCTGCCTTAGACACAGTCCCCGTTGGAGACTTCCATGACCACCCCCTCAGCTCCGGCGTGCCCGACGGCTGCCCCGACGGCTACGTCGCACCGCTGCGCCTCAGCCTGCCGTTCATGCTGCCTTTCGTCGTGTACGTGCTGCACACCCTGGAAGAACTGCCAGGCTTCGCCGCCTGGGCCAGCCGGCACTTCGGCCCGGAAAGCACGAACGCGTTCGCCGCCTACCACATCCCGCTCATGCTGGTGGTCCTGCTGTGCTCCTGGCGAGCCTCCCTGGCCGGCCGACACGGCGCCTGGGTGGTGATGGCCACCGCCTTCCAATGGCAGTTCGCCCTCAACGCCGTCTTCCACCTGAGCACCTGGGCCGCCTTCGGCGAGTATTCCCCCGGCGCCGTCACCGCCGCTGTGGTGTCCATCCCGGCAACGGCCTTCTACCTGTCCTGGATCAGGCGGCAGGCGCGGGCGAGTACGAGGGAGATCACCCTCGCGATCGCGGTGGGCACCCTCATCGCGGCGCTGGCGATCGGCTTTCTGTTCTTGTGAGCCCGCGAGCGGCAGGCGGGCCGCTCACCACCTGCGACCCGCTTGTCGAACGCATCCAATCGGTGATGTGGAGCGCGCCGGTGAGGCGGCCAACGTCCTTTCAGTCATCTCGACGACGAAGGAGCCGTTTCGCTCGATCACGGGCGCACCGTCGGCACCGACCGTGCCCTCACACGAGCACCAGTGTCGCCGGCGATCGCATCGACGTGTGCTACCCGGTCGCCCCGATGTCCACCGGTTCGGTGCAGGCTCTGCGGTGAAAGCCAGGGGCGATTACTGCCGGGCGGCGATCAGGTGGTTGGTGAGCTCCACGGTGGCCAGGTACCACCAGAAGATCCAGTCCAAGAACGCGGCGTCGTAGTCGCCGCGCTGGTCGGCTCTGCGGTGACGCAGGGCGTCACGTCGCGGGCGAACAGGGCCAGGCTTATGGCGAACAGCATGACCAGGACCAGGGCGTTGCCTTGCGGGGTGGAGGTGATGAAGCTGAGCGCTTCTGTGCCCGGCAACTGGCCGGGCGCGACCGCGAGAACATCGGACACGGTGAGCAGGAGGGTTATCGCGGTTGCGATCGCCCAGCTCAGCGCCGCCCAGGACGCGGCTCGCACGTACGACAACCCCTGTGGCGACACCATTCCCCTGTCGGAGGGCAGTAGGAGGGCGACGACTACGGCGCCGGCCGTGGCCGTGGCGGCGAGATCGGCCAGCAGCTTGGCCAGAGGCAGTCCCCATCGGGTGATGGCGGCCGTGTCGGCAAGACCTGCAATCACCGTCGAGGACGCCGCCGAGCCCACCATCATGCCGATGGCCAGGGCCGCGAGCGCGGCACCCGCGACGCTGAGAAGGTAGCGGGCCATACGCGAGGACACGACCGCGGCTCCTTTAGTCGTTTCGGGGCTTTTGGGCGACGCCCATGAGCAGCTGGCCGCGTTCTCGCGTTGCCCGCCACACGAGGGGCAGTCCGTTGAGATCAAGCTCGCGCAGGAAGTCCTCGCTGGTGAAGTGCTCGGCCCCGCAGCGCTCGAAGAGAAGCCGCACCGCCGGGCGCTCCAGCGCCCGAGGGGTGAACACCTCGAAATGGAACAGACCGCCGGGGCGAAGAATTCTCGCCACCTGTGCCACGGCGACGCGCCAGCGGCTGAGGAACTGGATGACGGCGAAGTCGCCCACGATGTCATAGCCGGCCTCCAGACAGGCCAAAGGAGCGCGCCGATCAGCGGGTTTCAGATCGATGACGTCGACCGCGGCCGCGCCGGCGCGCTCCAGGCACGTGGTGATCCTGTAGTCCTGGCCGCGGCCGATTCCTAAAGCGTGCCCGCCGCGCACGCTGTCGTGCAGCCCGATCAACGTCGCGGAGGTGTGAAAGGCACGCATCCTTCGTCGCAGGGCGCCGTTGACCAGCGCTCCTTCAGCCAGCCGGGAGTACATCGGCGACGCCTTCAGGAGGGAGCATGCGCTTCATCAAGCCGACCTCACTGCTGGGGGCGGCCGCAAGGGAGGTGGTCAGGTGCCAGGCCTGCGGCTGATCGCTGTCCTTCAGCGCGGCCTGCGCCATCGGCGCACCACCGTGCTGATGAGCGATCTCCAGGCGGAACAACACCTGCGTGCCGCGGAGAAATCCGGTCTTCACCGATGCCTTGGCGGGCGGCCAGGTACAGCACGCGCCGAAGCAGGCATCGTTCGCCGCGGCTAGGGCGACGTGCCCCCGGTTCCGGGCGGGGATCCAGGTCATGTGGAGGGCTCTCCGATGCCGCCGGAGCAGGAGGCGCCGAGCTCGGGAGTGGACGATGGCGATCGTGCGCAGGCGCTCAGCCCGGCGTTGCCGGGCCTGCAGGGCGGAAAGCCGTTCCTTGATCGCCGGGCGCGTGTCGTCACTCATCAGACTCCTTTATTTCTACATAGCGTAGAAGTTTTACAGTATGGCAAATATGGGAGCCGTAAAGAGCGCGCGCTTCGTCGTCTCGGCGGCACCGGGCGCCGCCGCGATCGCCGCGACCAGCCGCCCCTCACCCGTCCACCTCGGCGGCCACCGGTGGCGCGATATCACCTCATTGCATCGAGACGTGAACATGATCTTGGTGATTCTCGGTGATGCTGCCGCGATCAGACATAGTCCGCCAGCCGCCGCCCTGCCAGATACGTTGCTTGTAGATCACATACTTGACTCCCAGCCGCCGGGCGTTCGCGATCGCCCAGGCCGCCAGCCGGTCGCCCAATGCCGACTGCGCGGGCGAGGGCCATGTCCCGCCGCGGGTGATCATGAAGTCGCAGGCGCGGCCCTGGGGGTGCTCGCCGCCGTCCTGGCGCGTGCGGTAGCAGCCGACGCCGCTGGGGAAGCTGAACCGGCTCTCGGCTTGGGTGCGAAGCAGACGCGTGCGGGGAGTGACGTTGTCGGGCCCTGTCGGGATCTGCGGCGCCCAGGTGCCATCGGATCGGCGCAGCCCGGGGGTGGGAACGATCTCTTCGAGGGTGTCCTTGATCCGCGCGATCAGCTTTTCGGCCGTTCGCTTCTCCTGGCCGAGCTTCGCGGCTTTCTCCTGCAGTTCACGCGCCCGGCGCGCCGCGGACTCTCGAGCCAGGCGACGACCCTCGCGCGTGATGGCGAACTGCTTGAGACCCTCGGCCTGCTCGTCCGTCCTTTGCTGCAAAAGCGCCGCGGCGTGAATGGAGGCATGCGGATCACCTGCCCCGAGCAGGGGCATCGCGGTGTCGAGTGAAGATCCTTGATATCTCAGCTGCGTCATCTGCACGACCTGCTCCCGCGCCAGGTCGTAGGCGCGTTGCACCTGCTCCCAGCGGGTAGCGGCGACTTTCTCGATACGCCGGGCATCGCTCAGCGCGACACGGTTGGCGTTGTAGTCGGCGATGAAGGTGTCGTACTCCTTTTGCAGGGCGCTCAGCTGGCTGCGCAACCGCTTGGCGTCCGGTTTCGGTTCGGCGCTGCCCGCTCCGGGGCCCCCCAGGCACAAGATGATCGCGATCGACGCCGCGGTGATGATGCGCATGAGGTGAACCTGCCGCGATCCGGGCGACCACGTTGCCACGCCTCCTCCTTTTTCTCGTCGCCTCCCGGCGCCTGCTGGGCCTTCGACTCCTGCAGACCGAAAGGCCCGATCGCGGCTCGAGCGCGCAGGCCCACCCCGTACCGGGCGCAAGGTCTCAGGTCCCGGCGCGGTGCCAAGGGAAGACGTTTCGGTGAGACGGTAGTAAACAAACTTCTATGGTGT
Source organism: Streptosporangium sp. NBC_01469 (assembly GCF_036227305.1). NCBI lineage: Bacteria > Bacillati > Actinomycetota > Actinomycetes > Streptosporangiales > Streptosporangiaceae > Streptosporangium > Streptosporangium sp. NBC_01469. The sequence continues at coordinate 6,977,520 of NZ_CP109465.1, forward strand.
GTAGAAGTTAGCGGAAGTTCGCGACCACTCCGACCCAGGGGCGGGCCACATCGCCCGCCACCGCCCCCTGTGGCCGGGTTCTGCGGCAGCCCTGCGGGCGGTCTCGTGGGTGGCGGTCCACTGAGTACGGCGCGGCCTTCCCGATGATCGGCGAGAGCCCGGGCGAGGCGCCGTCCCTATAGTTCAGCTTGTACTGAATCCACTGGTAGCTGTACTGTCGATGTGATGTGGGCGCATGCCGCCCCTGCGGCAAGGGCGCGAAGCTCAGCAGCGCCGCCTTCGGCTGCCGCCCGGCACAACGACGCACCCTCTAGCGCTGCCAGAAGGAAGGCCCGGCCATGCTCGCTTCGTGGTTTTACATGATCAGCTACCTGGTGGTGGGAACGTTCGCTTTCGGAATCCGGGCGCTGATCCATCGCCGCCGCACCGGCAGCAGCGGCATGAACGGCATCAGCGGCCCCGCCTTCTCCGCCGCGTGGTGGGCCGGAGTCCTGTTCGCCGTCGCGATCGCCCTCGGGCTGCTGGCGCCGATCGCGGCACTGGTAGGCGTCGTCGAACCGATCGGCGCCATGGTGGCCGTCCCGCTCCAACTCGTCGCAGCGGTCCTCATCCTGGCCGGAGGCACCGCCACCGTGCTGGCGCAGGCGGCGATGGGCGCATCCTGGCGGGTGGGCGTCGACGAGGGCGAAATCACCACCCTGGTCACCGGCGGGCCGTTCCGGCTGGTGCGCAACCCCATCTTCACCGCCATGGCCACCACCTCGATCGGCTGGACCTTGCTGGTGCCCTCAGCGCTGTCCCTGGCCGCCCTGGCCGCGCTCATCACCGCGATCGAGCTGCAGGTCCGCGTGATCGAGGAGCCCTACCTGATCCGCACCCACGGCTCGGACTACCTCACCTACGCCTCCAGCGCGGGCCGCTTCGTTCCGGCGCTGGGGCGCCTGTCGGCGGCGGCCTCCTGATGCTTTTCCGCGGTATGCGGCGCTGCGGCGCCTTACATTCGCCAGACGGTGATGCACAGCACGGGCGCGACCAGCACGGCCACGGGCCCGCTCAGCAGCAGGCCGGCGGCGCAGTAGGCGGCGGCCGACATCCAGCCCGGCTGCGGGTGGCCCCGCAACAATCGCTCCACCCGGTCAACGACCGCGGTGTCGGCCAGCGCCAGCGTGCCCGCGGCGGCGGGGCCGGCTTTCGGGGCGGCCATCCGCACCAGCGCGCGGGCCAGCGGCAGCTCTCCATGAACGCGGCGGGCCCGGTCATCGGCCAGCATCTCCAGCAGCACTGGGACGACCTGGCGGGCCGTTGTGGCGGCGGGAAGCCCGGGGAAGGCCTGCGCGAGCGCCAGAAACGGAAGCAGCAAAAGGTCGTGGCGCCCGGCGGCGTGTGCCCGCTCATGGCCGAGCACCGCCTCGACCTCCTCACCGTCAAGGAGGTCGAGCGTTCCGGTGCTGAGCACGACGCGGGCCCGGCGGCCGGGAATGCAGTAGGCCACCGGCTGGGCATCAGGCAGTACATAGGCGTCGGGCAGCAGCGAGGGGTCGGCCACGACGTCCACCAGCAGCCGCTGCCTGCGCTGGGCTCGGAGCGTGCGCACCGCGGCCCGCACGGTGTGCAGCGACAGCCAGCCGATCAGGCCGGCGCTCCAGGCCAATGCGCCGATGTGCGCCCCTCCCAGACCGTCCAGCCCTCGGCCATCAAGGATCTGACGGATCAGGGTGTGCGCGCCGTGCGGGAACACCGCTGCCAACGGCGCCACCGCAGCCACCAGGCCGATGCCGATCGCGCCCATTCCGCCGGCCAGCCCGATCGCCTGCCACATGACCAGGGCGGCCCGCGGGCAGCGATGCGTCCACCCGGCGCCGGCGAGCCGCTCGGCGGCCCGGCCTCCGGCCAGCAACGGCACCAGCGCCACGGCCGCGGCGATCAGCCAGACGATCACGGCGCGTTGCCCAGATCCCGGTTGTCGAGCGCCTCGCGCAGCGCGGCGGCCACCTGCGGCGACACGCTGCCGACGAAACGGCTGACCGCGGCCTCCACATCACCGGCGCCGTCCAGCACCTGGCGCATGGCCTCAGCGACGAAGACGTCCTTGCCGCCCGCGGCGCGATACAGGTGGGCCCGGCCGGTGCGCTCCCGGGTGACCAAGCCCTTACGCGACAGCCGCACCAGCACCGTCAACACGGTCGTGACCGCGGGCGTCGAGGGCAGAGCGTCGGCCAGGTCCTGGGCGAACAGGCCCTCGGGATGGCTCCACAACGCCTCCATGATCGAACGTTCCAGGTTGCCGAGCCGCACCTGTCAGCCCCTTCGCCTCTGCCGCGGGTGTCGTCCGCAAGGCTACCGGCCCGCACCCGGCCGACCCGCGCGGACGAAGAGCCCCCGCTCACGAGCGCTGCACCATGCATCGTCGCCTCTGGGGGAAACAGTGCGCGGGGGAAAGGGCGGTGGCGGCCAGCCCGCCTTCCGAAGGACGGCAGGCGGGCTGAGCCTGGTATCACCCACCAACAAGGATTCACGTTTCTCTGAATTCAGGACTCCATGTACTATACGGGTATGTTGACGATCGCCCCCGAGATCGAGGTACTCACCCGGTTCGGCCGCGCTCTGGCCGATCCGATTCGCTGCCAGTTGCTGCTCTCACTCCGCCAGGCTCCGGCCCACCCCGCCGATCTGGCCGAGTCGCTGGGCATCTCCCGCACCCGGCTGAGCAACCATCTGGCCTGCCTGCGTGACTGCGGCTTGATCGTCGCCGTCCCGGTCGGCCGCCGCACCCGCTATGAACTGGCCGACCCCCGCTTGGCCCACGCACTGGATGACCTGCGCACCGCCGTGGTGACGGTGGCCGCCGACCGCACCTGCGCCGAGGCGACCGAGAAGGGCTGCTGCTGATGGGTACGCATCCGGGCGAGGGGTCCAACTGCTGTGAGCGTCGCCATCACCGGCCCCGTGATCGAACCCGCCGTCTCGTCGGCACTGGCCTGCTCGATGCTCGACGGCGCCTTCGCCCCGCAGCGGACCGACTCGATCGCCGGCCGCGCCCATATCAGCCTGCCCCCTGCCCGTCCCCGGTGACGGGGCCGCCACGCGATCGGCTATCTGCCACTGGACAGGCACGTACCGAGGGCGGCAGCACTACGCCAGCCGCGTGGGCCGCTTCCTGCCGGGCCTGGGACGCATCCCGGCAAGGACCACCGAGCTGTAGCAGGCCTCGCCCGGGCGGCCCGCGCCGTCCGGGCCGCCGAAGACCGCCTCTCCACCGGCTCACCCCTGCTGTTCGCCGAGCAAATGCCCAGGCTCATCACGTCGCCTCAGGCCATGTCAGCGCCGACCAGCAGACCCCACCATGGGCTGAACCGTGAACCTCAACGAATCCTTCCTTGCCTGGAGTAGGTGCTGTTGGAACCTTCTACCTGTAAGGCAGGAAAAGGATGTCCACTTCCTGTGCCCTTTCCCCGGCGGCGACGCACGGCATCGAGGCGTATCGTTCGGGGAGCCAGTGATCGTTAACCACATGGGGAAGTCAATGACGGTTGCGCAGATCGGCGACATCAGCATGGGGTATGAGCTGCACGGCCCCGAAGACGGGCAGCCGGTGCTGTTGCTGGGGGGCACCAGCATGCCACGCGGCGTGTGGGCGTTGATGCAGCTACCAGCGCTGGTGGAGGCTGGCTATCGGGTGGCGGCGCTGGATGCGCGCGGCAGCGGCGAATCATCGGCGCCCCAGGGCCCCTACACCATCGCCCAGCTCGCCGACGACGCGGCCGCCCTCATGGCTCACCTCGGCTGGAGCGAGGCCCGGATGATGGGCTTGTCTCAAGGCGGATTCGTCGTGGAAGAGCTGATGGCCCAGCGGCCCGAACTGGTGCACCAAGACGCCGGTTTCGGTCGTCTCCGCCACGCTTTCCTCCTCGTGCTGATTCTCGCATTCATCTTCCTCAGAGGCCGACCCGCGGGTGAGATTGGCGTGTGATGTCAGGAGATGGCCGGGCTGCGGCGTTCGATCAGCACGACGTCGCGCCAGAGGCCGTGGTGGCGGCCGATCCGTTCCCGGGTGCCGATCACCCGGAATCCGGCGCGTGCGTGCAGGGCGAGACTGGCGGTGTTCTCGGGGAAGACGCCGGCCTGGATCGTCCAGATCCCGGCGGCCTCGGTGGAGGCGATCAGGGCCGCGAGCAGCGCGGAGCCGACGCCACGGCCTCGGGCGGCGGGATGGACGTAGACCGAGTGCTCCACCACTCCGGCATAAGCGCACCGGTCGGAGACCGCGACCGCCGCGACCCAGCCCAGCACCCGGCCACCGTCGATGCTACCGTTCTGGCCGACGTCGGTGGCGACGTCCTGGTCGACGGCGACGTGGCGGTGAGCGGGCAGCTTGGCCGCCGCGAACTGCTCCCAGGTGGGGGCGGTGGTCTCAAAGGTGGCCTGGCCTTCGTCGATGCCAAACCGGTAGATGGCCAGCACCTGGGCGGCATGCCCCGCGGTCATGGCCGTGATGCGCGGCCCCGTCATGGCGGCGGGGGTCGTGTTCATGTCCGGTCCGCTGGTTCGGTGAGCAGTTCGGTGAGCAGTGCGCGGACGCGGGCGTCGATCTCGTCGCGGATGCGGCGTACCTTCTCAATGCCTTGACCGGCAGGGTCGGCCAGCTGCCAGTCCTCATAGCGCTTGCCGGGGAAGATAGGGCAGGCGTCGCCGCAGCCCATGGTGATGACCACGTCGGCGGCCTGGACGGCCTCGCTGGTGAGCGGCTTGGGGAACGCGCGCGTCAGGTCCAGGCCGAGCTCGTCCATGACCGTGACGGCGGCCGGGTTGATGGAGTCGGCGGGAGCCGATCCGGCCGAGCGGACGATGACCCGGCCGCCACCATGGTGCTCCAGCAGCGCGGCGGCCATCTGGGAGCGTCCGGCGTTGTGCACGCACACGAACAACACCTCGGGGATGGTGGACACGATGGCTCCTTGAACGAGGGCGGCGGCCCGCAGCCGCTCGGCGGCGAAACGGACGGCCAGGGTGGGCAGGTGAGCCTGGACGCGGGCGCCGCGGCTCAGCAGGTCATAGGAGTCGCCGACCAGCTCGGCGACGGTCTCGGGAGCGAATATGCCGGTGTAGCCGGTGGCGAGTTCGCTGGCGGCGCGCTCCAGGACGGCGTGGGGCCGGCCGATGCCGGGTCCGGAGCCGGGCCGCTCGAAGGGCAGGGACATGCGGAGCCTTTCGGATCACGCGGGCACGGGGCGGGTGAGGCGGCGGCGCAGGGCCAGGGAGAGGTAGACCAGCGCGAGCAGGACGGGCACCTCGATGAGCGGGCCGACCACCCCGGCCAGGGCCTGGCCGGAGGTGACGCCGAAGGTGGCGATCGCGACCGCGATGGCGAGTTCGAAGTTGTTGCCCGCCGCGGTGAACGCCAGCGTCGCGGTGCGCGCGTACCCCAGGCCGACCAGGTGGCCCAGGGCGAAGGCGCCGGCCCACATGAGGGCGAAGTAGATCAGCAGCGGCAGCGCGATCCGAGCGACGTCGAGCGGCTTGGAGACGATCGCGTCGCCTTGCAGGGCGAACAGGATCACGATGGTGAACAACAACCCCCACAAGGCTGCTGGGCCGATCTTCGGCAGGAAGCGCTTCTCGTACCAGGTGCGGCCTTTGGCCTTTTCCCCGAGGTGGCGGGTGAGGTATCCGGCGGCCAGCGGGAGGCCGAGGAAGATGAGCACGGAGCGGGCGATGTCCCACATCGACACGTCCAGCCCGGTGGCGGGCAGACCGAGCCAGCCGGGCAGCACCTCCAGGTAGAACCAGCCGAGCACGGCGAAGGTGATGATCTGGAAGGCGCTGTTGAGGGCAACTAGGACGGCGGCGGCCTCCCGGTCACCGCACGCCAGGTCGTTCCAGATGATGACCATGGCGATGCATCGGGCCAGGCCGACGATGATCAGGCCGGTGCGGTAGGCGGGCAGATCCGGCAGCAACAGCCAGGCCAGGGCGAACATCAGCGCCGGTCCGGCCACCCAGTTCAGCACCAGCGAGGTGGCCAGCAGCCGCCGGTCGCCGGTGACCGTCTCCAGCCGGTCGTAGCGGACCTTGGCCAGCACCGGGTACATCATCACCAGCAGGCCCAGCGCGATCGGTAGCGAGATGCCGTCGACCTGGACGACCTCCAGCGTCGCGCCCAGGCCGGGGATCATCCGGCCCGCCAGCAGTCCGGCGGCCATCGCGGCGGCGATCCACACCGGCAGCAACCGGTCCAACATCGACAACCGCCCCGCCGTCGGCGCCGCCTCGGCCGCCGGCACGGGCGGTGCCTGCGTGATGCCGCTCACGCCATCGCCGTGACGCGCGGCCCCAAGATCGCCGAAAGCCGCTCCAGCACGCCGGGGTTGACCCAGTAGTAGACCCAGGTGCCGCGCCGTTCGCAGTCGATCAGCCCCGCGGTGCGCAGCACCTTCAAATGGTGGCTGATCGTCGGGCCGGTCACCTCGAAGGCACCTGTCAGATCGCACACACACGCCTCACCGCCCTCGTGGCAGGCGATCAGCGACAACAGGCGCAGCCGCACCGGGTCGGCGATCGCCTTGAACAACGGCGCCAGCTCCTCGGCCTCGGCCGCGTTCAGCGGCTCGCACACCAGCGGCGCGCAGCACGCCTGCCCCGCCTCATCGGCCCCGGCCAGATTCACGATCGGCAACGCTTGTTTCGACATACCTCTAAGTTGACAGGTCTCTAAGCAGCATTGCAAGCTGAGGGCGCCCGCTATCTAGATATTCATCTAAATAGCGGGTGGGGGCGGTGATGGTCACCGCCCTGCCGTCGATCGTGGAGGATCACCATGTCCCGTGTTCAGCTCGCCCTGCGCGTCTCCGACCTGGAAGGCTCGATCGCCTTCTACTCCAAGCTGTTCGGCGTCGAGCCCGCCAAGCGCCGCCCCGGATATGCCAACTTCGCCATCGCCGAGCCGCCGCTGAAGCTGGTGCTCCTGGAAGGTGAGGAAGGCCACGACACCCGCCTGGACCACCTGGGCGTCGAGGTCACCGACACCGCCCAGGTGCAGGCGGCCACCCAGCGGCTCAAGGACGCCGGACTGGCCACCTTCGAGGAGAACGACACCTCCTGCTGCTACGCCCTGCAGGACAAGGTGTGGGTGAGTGGCCCCGGCGCCGAGCCGTGGGAGGTCTACGTGGTCAAGGCCGACGCCGACGTCCTGGGCAAGTCCGCGAGCGCCACCCAGGACCCCGCAGCCCCGTGTGCCTGCGGCCCGAGCGCGGAGAAGACCGACGAGCAGCCTCAGACGGCCGGCGCCGCGGCGAGCAGCGGCTGCTGCTGAAAGACCGACCGCGGGCCACCCTTGCCCCGCCGCGGCGTGCGGTCCGGCGGACGTGCGACCGCACGTCCGCCGGAGGGGAGGGCCGAGGCCTCCCCGCAGGGGGAAACAGGTTCGCCGCAGGGGTTGCATCCGGTACCTGGGTACAGGCCTACCGTCGAGACATGACACACAACATCGCCCTTGAGCAGGGATGGGTGCCCTCGGCGTGCACGCTGCCCACCGCCGAGCGGCCACTGCGGGTAGCCGAGTTCGACGCCTTGTTCGCTGAGGCGGTGCAGGCCGTCACGCGCCCGCAGCGGACGCGGTTGCGGCTGGAGCTCGTCTTCAGCCCCGAGCACGCCGCGCGGGCCGCCGAACTGGCCGCGCGGGAGAACGGCTGCTGCTCCTTCTTCACCTTCACCCTGACCATCACGGGCGGCCACCTGGCGCTGGAGGTGGCGGTGCCGGCCGAGCAGGCCGAGGTGCTGGACGCGCTGCAGGCCCGCGCCGCGGCGGGCACCGCGCCTACCCGCCCGAAACCGTCACCCTGCTCGCGGTGATCAAAGCCGCCCAGCGGCTCGGTTTCACCCTGGAGGAGGTCGCCGAGCTGATCGACACCGGACGGCGCGGCCACCCCACCCCCGATCTGCGCGCCCACGCCCAGGCGAAGATCACCGAAGTGGACGCGAAGATCGCCGACCTGACCACCATCCGGGCGGCGCTTGCCGCGGTGGTCTTGGCCGGATGCGACAGCCTGACCCACTGCACCTGCCCCGACTGCCCCCTGCCGTTCGCCGACCTGGCCGCGGGCCGCACCCCTGAGGAGAGCTGACCGACGTGAGCACCCACCACGACCACCGCACGCCCCCCACCGTGCCCCTCACCGAATCCGGCGCACCGGGCGAGCGCGTCCGAGACGGTGGCGGTCCGCCGCTGCGCAGCAAGGTCACCGCCGCCCTGGCGGTGGCGGCGTGCGCGGCCTGCTGCGCGCTGCCGCTGCTGATCGCCGCCGGGCTGCTCACCGGCGCCGGCGCCGCGCTGGCCGAACAGACCTTGCTGGCCCTCGCCGGGCTGCTGATCGCGGCCGCGGCGGCCATGTGGTGGCTGCACCGCCGCACCGCCCGCCCGGCGGCCGCCGTGAAAGGGGTCTGCGGGTGCGGCGGAAACGGCTGCGGATGTTGAGCACCCGCCCCGCTGGAGCACGCCCGGCGCCCACCCGGCGAAGGGCCGGCTGCCGGGATGCGCTGTACTGCCTGCCATGACGATCATCCGTTCCCTGCTGCTGTTCGCCCTGGCCGCGCTCGCCGAGATCGGCGGAGCGTGGCTGGTCTGGCAAGGGGTGCGCGAGCAGCGCGGCCTGGCCTGGATCGGCGTCGGCGTCATCGCGCTGGGCCTGTACGGATTCGTCGCCACCTTGCAGCCGGATGCGAACTTCGGCCGCATCCTGGCCGCCTACGGCGGCATCTTCGTCGCCGGATCCCTGGCCTGGGGCATGGTCGTCGACGGTTTTCGCCCCGACCGCTGGGACATCATCGGCGCTGCGGTCTGCCTGGCCGGCGTCGCGGTGATCATGTACGCGCCGCGCGGCTGAGAACAAGACACCAGCACGCACGAATCCTCGTGTTCGCAGCCCAGCCCTCCCTCTCCCGTGACGTGGCGCGCAGGGTGACGAATCCATCGAGGTCTTGTAGCTCATCAAGGAGTGATAAAAACCCTGCGTTCGGTGATCGCCGCCAAGGTGGGTGCCGTGCTCTACTCCGAGGCCGGGGACAGACGGGCCGTACCTCCCTGATCGCCGGGATCGGTGTCGTCGGGCGAGGGCGTGGTGGCGGCGCCGTCGTGCCGAGGAGGGCTGCGATGGGTGGGGCCGTGCGGTGCGGCGCAGTGGGGGGCGGCGTCGCCGATGGTCAGCAGCCCCGGCGGGGCGTGGTCGACCTGCAGGGTGACGTGCTCGATGCCGTAGGTGTCATGGAATAACCGTTCAGCGGCCAGGCGCACGGTGTGGCAGTCGGCGCCGGGGGTGACCAGGATGTGCGCCGACAAGGCGGCGTAGCCGGAGGTGACCTCCCAGATGTGCAGGTCGTGCACCTCGACGACGTGCTCCAGGGCGGCGGTCCTGGTGCCGACCTCGGCGGGATCCATGCCCACGGGGGCGGCCTCCATGAAAACCCGGCCCGCGTCGCGGACCAGGCCCCAGCCCGCCTTGAGCATCAGAGCGGCGACGACGAGGGCGGCGATCGCGTCGGCCCGGGTCCAGCCGGTGAGCCAGACGACGGCTCCGGCGACCGTGGTGGCGACGAAGGCGAACAGGTCGTTGAGGATGTGCTGGTAGGCGCCCTCGACGTTGAGACTGGAGCGGTCGGCCCGAGACAGCAGCCAGGTGGCGGCCAGGTTGACGACGATTCCGGCCAGGCCGGTCACCACCACGTACAGGCCCTCGACGTCGGGAGGGGCGATCAGGCGGCGGACGCCTTCGAAGACGAACCAGGCGGCCAGCAGCAACAGGGTGATGCCGTTGACCTGCGCGGAGACGATCTCGGCACGTTTGAGCCCGTAGGTGAAGCCGCCCCGGGGCGGCCGGGCGGCGATCCGCATGGCGACCAGTGCGAAGACGATGGCGACGGCATCGGTGAGCATGTGCCCGGCATCGGAGATCAGGGCCAGGGAACGGGCGAGGAGGCCGACGACGACCTCGACCGTCATGAATCCGGTGATCAGCGCCAGCGCTCCGGTCAGGTAGCGGCGATCGGCCTCCGCGCTCACCCCGTGCCCATGCCCGTGCCCAGTACCGCGCCCACCCGCGTGTCCATACTCAGGCATCGCTATCACTCCCCATGGCGGGTGTCTGTTTCATGTCCGATGTGGGTGATCGCCTGGGCGAACAGCATCCGCATGTGGGAGTCGGCCAGCCGGTAGTGCGCCAGCCGCCCGGCGCGGCGGACCTGCACCACGTGGTGGGCGCGCAGCAGCCGCAGCGCGCACGAGGTGGCCGACATGCTCTGGCCGGTGACCGCCGCCAGGTCGCGTACGCACATCTCTCCGGCGTGCAGCAGGGCGGCCGTCAGCCGCAGCCTTCCGGGGTCGGCCAGCAGCGCGAAGACCTGCGCGAGTTCCTGCACCACCTGTTCGGTCGGCAGCGCCCGCCGGATGCTCTGCACCCGTTCAGCGGCGAGAAACGGACTGCAGGGGGCGTTGGGACACGCGGTCACCTTCGTGGAGGAGTGGCTGGTCAGGTCCGCATGGGCGCAGACCGTAGATCGGGGGGTCACGGCGCCTACCTCTTTTCCTCGTCGGGGTAAGGGATGCAGGTCGCAATGGATGTATGTTCAGTTGCTCACATGTTTAAGCATTTAGTAATGAGGAAATTACTCTTCGTGAGCATCGCAGGTCAAGTGCCCTCAGCTTGACCAGGCCGCCGGCTCCGCGCCGGCGACCAGATGCCGATCGAAGGGAAACACCGCGATGACCGCGAAGCGAACCACCGTCACCCTGACCGCCCTGACCGCCCTGACCGCGTGCGCCGCCGCGGGCGGGCTCATCTGGACCGCCCTACCCGTCCACGCGACCGCCCGCCTCACCGAGACGACCCCCACTCCCGCCCTGGCCTGCACCTACCAGGTCACCAACGTGTACTCCGACACCGTGCTGACCGTCCGCTCCCAAGCCGGCCAGACCTTCAGCCCGGTCGGCACCCTACGTGCGGACGAGACGCCGGTCGCCGGCGCCTGTGAGAGCGTCAACGGCTGGGTGCAGGTCAAGACCACCGCCGCCGTCACCGGCTGGGTCCCGTCCAGCAACCTGCGCAAACTCACCTCATCTCCCGCCGCGACCGGCCAGCCGACGCCGGCCTGCGCCTACCGCGTCAACCACACCGGCCGGAGCCGGTATGTCACCTTGCGCTCCGGCACCGACAAGACTTCCCGCTCGGTCGGCACGCTTCGCGTGGCCGACGGCCGGTTCACCGGCGCCTGTGAGAGCGTCAACGGCTGGGTACGGGTCACGACCGCCACCGGCGTCACCGGCTGGGTCCTGGCCCGTCAGGTGCGCAAGGTGCGTAATGCCGGTTCAGCCCGCGTGCCCGGCCGGGCGGCACTGGCCTGCGTCTACCGGGTCACCCACGTGCGGCGCGTCAGCTTCCTCAACGTCCGCTCCGGCGCCGGGCTGCGCTTTCGCTCCGTCGCCAAGCTGCGGGTGGCCGATGGCCGACTCACCGGCGCCTGCAAGGCGACCCGAGGCTGGATCAAGGTGAGGGCGGCCAACGGCAAGCGCGGCTGGGCCTCGGCCGGCTACCTGCGCAAGGTCACCAAGTAGCGGCCGCGAGCAGCCGCTCATGGTGAAAACCTCCCGTCCCCGGCGACGCTCGTCGACCGGGGAGGGAAACCTTCGACGGCGTGGTGCGCCCCGGATCTCGCGGGGAGAGCTGCTGATGATCGTGTTGCTGACAGTCCTCACCGTGGCTGAGATCATCCGCGCCACCACCGCCACTGCGGCGGCGGTGAGGTGTTCGGCGCCCGGTGTGCTCTCCCACCGGGGGGATCAAAGCGCTGGGCCGGAAAACACCCTCATCGCGTTGGGTCACGCGCTGGGCGCGGGCTCGACCGGCGTTGAACTCGACGTCCGTTTCACCAAGGACCACCATCCGGTGCTGATGCACGACGCCACGGTGGATCGGACCACCACCGGCAGCGGCCGCGTCGAGGCCATGACCCTGACTCGGTTTCGCGCGCTGCGGACCGGTGACGGGCAGCCCCCGCCGACGCTGGACCAGGCACTGGCGCTGCTACGTGGCCGAGTCGGCGAGGTGCTCGTCGAGCTCAAACAGATTCCTGACACCGCGGACGTGCGCGCCCTGCGCACCACCTACCGGCGCCAGGGTGCCTTCCCGTGGGCGAACCTCGCCTCGTTCTCCGCGGTGGCGCTGCGGGCGGCGGATTCCCTCCCGGCCCGTAAAGGCCTGGTGACCAGGTCCGCACCGTCGGCCGCGCTAGCCGGGAGGTACGCCTTCGTCGCGGTGCGCCACGACCGGCTGACCCGCGCCCGGGTCCGCGCCTACCGTGACGCGGGCGCGGCCATCTACGCCTGGACCCCCAACAACCGTGACGCCTGGCGGCGCCTGGCCAGCTATGGCGTCACTGGCATTCTCACCGACCAAAGCGCCGACTACCTGGCCTGGGCCCGAGAGACATGCCGGTCGTGAGGCCGCCCGCACTCACCCGGCACCCCGCGGCCAGGCCAGGCGCGAGAAGCCGACCTTGGTGCGTGCCGCACGGTCAGGCATCTCCCCAAAGCCCGGGACCGCGACGGTCGGACGCCACCGATACCCGATCTCGCCGGTCCCGCTCACGCTTCGAAAACCATGGTGAAAGGTCACGTGAAAGGCCATGCACGACGAGCCCGGGCACGCCCCTGCCCCCCTCGACGAGATCGACCACACCCCTACCTCTCCGCTCGGCCCCGGCCTCTCCGCCGGTGTGAGCCGGCTAAGTCCCGCCGCCGTGCGCAACCAGGTGTTCACCGTGGTCCGGCTGCGCGAAGGCTACGACCTGGCCGAGGTGGACACCTTCCTCGGCCAGGTCGAGACCACCTTCACCGTGCTCGTACAGGAGAACGCGGAGTTGTATGCCCGGGTGAGCGCCGCCGAGCGCGCCGCCAGGCAGGCCAGACCGGCGGAGGAGCGCGTGACGCGGATCATGGCGATGGCCCAGGACAGCGCCGACCGGATGCTGGCCGCCGCCGAACAGCAAGCCGAGGCGATCGTGGCGCAAGCCCGCGACCGTGCCGCCGCCCTGCGGAAGGAGGTCCATGCCTCCTGCGGGCAAGAACTGGAACGCCGCACCGAGGAGTTCAACACTTTTGCCGCCGACTACGGCGACCGGCTCAAGCGCAGCCTGCAAGCGCAAGCCGACCAGCTGCAGAGCCTGCTCGGTGAACTCACCAATTTCAGCGAGCTGGTGCTGATATCGCCGCCCCCACCCATGGCCGTCGGCCGGCAGCCGACGCCGAGACAACCAGCATCGCAACGGACAACGTCACAACAGGCATCGCCGCCGGGCGGAGACACGTCGGCGAGCATGCCCGCAGGTGATGCCGTCGCCGAGGAGCGCTGAACGACCTATCAGCCGGTTCGGAACTTTCCCGCGATCCGATCCCGATAAGAGGTGGTGAGACATGGTGATGGTCGAAGGGACCTCGGTGCTGGGACCGGCGCTGGAGGGAGCCTCTCCCGGTGTCGGCGCGTGGGCCGCGGTGCTGCTGGTGTCGCTGTCCACGCTCGCCGGGGCGTGGCTGGCCCGGCGTGACTCCGCGCGGGTGACGGTGTGGCTGGCGATCGCCTCGGCGATGATGCTGATCACCGCCCTGGTCGACCTGCTGCCCGACGCCTGGCGAGACGCGGCCGAGACGGGAGTACCCCTGTGGGCGGTCGGGCTGGCCATCGTGTTCGGCTTCCTGGTGATCACCTACTTCACCCGCAAAGGCTGCGGACACGGACACGGACATGGAGGTTCTCAACCGGTCGGCGGCAGGCACGCGCCCGGCCTGCACCGCCGCGTCAAGGAAGCCGTCGACGCCGCCCTGTTCGGCGGCATGGGCACCGCGGCCGCCCTTACCCTGCACCGGGCGATCGAAGGCGCGACGCTGGCACTGACCGCCTCCGCCGTGGTCGTCATCGCCCTCATGGTTCACTCGGCCAGTGAAGGGCTGGCACTGGCCGCCCTGCTGGACATGGCCCGCCAGCGGCTGGCTCCGTGGCTGGTCGTCTCCTGCCTCAGCCCGGCCGCCGGCATTCTGATCGCCACCATCGCCCCGCTGCCCGGCCAACTCGTGCCGCTCCTGCTCGGCATGGTCACCGGTGTGCTGCTGCGCACCGCGATCGTCGGACTCAGACTCGCCGCCGCCAGCCAAGAGAGCGGCCGGCTGTCCAGACGCCACCTGACCATCGCCGCGGGCGTCGCCGTCACCGGGGGCGCCCTCCTGATCGCCACGCACGGCGTACTGGGTGAAGACCACCCGCAAACCGGGCACCGACCCCACGTCGCCGACCATGCGGCACCCGCCTCCTCTGCCCCTACGCCTGCTGTCCGGCCACCAACCCGGCCAGCGCAGACCCCGCTGACCCATGCTCAGTTGCGTGAAGCGGTGAGTACCGGGCGGATGTCACTGAGCGAGGTGCTGGCCCGCACCGACGACGTCGTCAAGAACGCCTGGGTCGGCTGGCTGCTGTCGCTCCTTCCCGGCCACAATCCCGCCGAGATCACCAGAGTCCTGACGGCGGGCGGGATCGATGCCAGCCGTCACATCGGTGACTTAACCGAGCAGCAACGCCGCTACCTGCTCACCACGATCACCAAGTAACCGCCGACCCCGGCCCTCCAAGACCATGCCGCCGAAGCCTTCGCCCAGAGCGCCTTTCCTGATCCGCCCTGCGATCGAGCCGCTCCCCGCAAAGCTGGGAGCACACCACCTTGCGGGCGCCTGCTGTTGAACACACAGACCTGAGGAGACGCAGCCCAGGTGCCTAACTCAGATGCAGGACGCGGGACTGCCCGCTTTCGGGGGCGAGGAGCCGGGCCATTGTCTCGTCGCTAACGACGCCGGTGTTCAGATCGCCTCGGTGAGATCTTCCGCGCCGATCAGGGCGGTCAGCAGAGCACGGCCGGTCGCGGTCAAGTGGTACATCACCAGTTTGCCGTCGCGGCGGGAGGCGGCCAGATCGGCGTTGCGCAGGACACGAAGGTGGTGGGAGACCAGATTCTGGGCGAAGCCGCACACCCAGGCCAGGTCACAGACGCACATCTCGCCACCGCCGGCCAGGGCCAGGGCCACCCGCAGCCGGGAAGGGTCGGCCAGGGCCTTGGCGCGCTCGGCCGCCGAGGTCAGGCTCGGCGCGGCCGGCAGACGGGCGCGGACTTCTTCGGCGTGGGGAAGGTCGAGGCAGAGAAGGTCGCAGTGCTCATCACTCACCCGATCACGCTAACAGCCGGCCTGTGATGGCGGTTCCGCGCCCGCCCGGGGCTGCGATGTCGGGCTGCATCTTTACCTCAAACACATATCAACATCCATTAGGTTGATTCGGTGTCGGCGGCATCCCCTGACCCAAGGAGTGTGGACGTGTCGAAGACACCGGCCCGAGCCAAGGCCCGGCGAGACAAGATCGAAGCCATGCGCGCCGAGGAGCAGCGCCAAGGCAGGCGCAAGAAGAACACCATGATCTCGCTGTCGGTGATCGGGGTGTTCGTGGTGGTGCTGGGCGCGGTGTTCGCGATCAACCGATTCACCTCCGGGTCCGACACCGCCGCCGTGGCCGCCGGCGAATCCCAGCTGGTGCGGGCCGACAGCCACAAGGTGCAGACCACCGCTGACGGCAAGGTGACCTTGGTGGAGTTCCTCGACTTCGAATGCGAGGCCTGCCGGGCCGCCTTCCCCATCGTGGAGAAGCTGCGCAAGCAATACGCCGGGAAGGTGACCTTCGTGGTGCGCTACTTCCCCGTTCCCAGCCACTTCAACGCCGAGCGCTCCGCCCGTGCCGTCGAGGCCGCCGCCGGGCAGGGCAAGTTCGAGGCGATGTACCAGCGGATGTACGAGACCCAGACCCAGTGGGGCGAGAAGCAGGTTCCCGCCGACGCCCTCTTCCGCACGTTCGCCCAGGATCTGGGCCTGGACATGGCCGCCTGGGACAAGGCCTACAGCGACCCGGCCACCCTGGTCCGGATCAAGAAGGACATGGCCGACGGCCAGGCGCTGGGCGTGCAGGGGACACCGACGTTCTTCCTCAACGGCAAGAAGCTCGAACCCGAATCCTCCGACGACATCAAGGCGGCCATCGATGCAGCGCTCGCCGGCTGAGGCCACGGCGGAACCCGCTGACGACCAGCCCTCCACGGCGCATGATCGTCTGGATGCGGCCGAACCCGTCGGCCCTGACGCAGGGCCGTTTCCCCGGCTGCTGCCTTGGCTTTTGCTGATCGGCGGGGCGATCGGGCTGGGCGCGGCGTTCACGCTCGCCGTCGAGAAGATCGCGCTGCTCAAGGATCCCACCTACGTGCCCAGCTGCAGCATCAACCCGGTGCTCTCGTGCGGGTCGGTGATGACCACGCCGCAGGCCGAGGTGTTCGGTTTTCCCAACCCGCTGCTGGGCATCGCCGCCTTCGCCCTCGTCGCCACCATCGGCGCCGCCTTGTTGTCCGGCGCCCGTCTGGGCCGCTGGTTCTGGCTCGGCCTGCAGGCCGGCGTCACCTTCGGGGTGGTGTTCGTCCACTGGCTGATCGTCCAGAGCCTGTACGTGATCGGCGCGCTGTGCCCCTACTGCATGCTGGTGTGGGCGGTCACCATCCCGAGCTTCCTCTACGTCACCCTGCACAACCTGCACCGGCGCCACCTGCCGGCGCCCGCCGGTGGGCAGCGCGTCGTCGAGGCGCTGGTGGGCTATCACGCGGTGGCGCTCACCGTCTGGTTCCTGGCCCTCCTCACCATGATCGGTGTGCGGTTCTGGTCCTACTGGAGCACCCTGCTGTGATGCCTGACCGGCGGTTCGCGAAACGTTCCCGGCCGATCAGGCACACATCAGGGCAAGGTGGCGCTCGCCTTCCAGACCACCGCGCCCCCTGCCGCGACCCCCGCCGCGCTGACCATCGACCGCCAGGGCCGACTCGCCGCGCGAGCACTGGGCGCGGTCACGAAGGTGAGCGATGAGAAGTAACCCCGGGCCGGGCTCGCAGCGAGATACCCAAGGAGCATCGTGAGCGCCGATCTGGCGGCCATCGTCGCGACCGGCTCGCTCATACTGGCGTTGCCCATCGCGATCGCCGCCGGCCTGGTGTCTTTTCTGTCGCCATGTGTGTTGCCGCTGGTGCCCGGCTACCTGTCGTATGTGACCGGGATGAGTGCCGACCCGCGGCGTGGGCGGCTGCTGGCCGGCAGTGTGCTGTTCGTGCTGGGTTTTGCCGTCGTGTTCGTCGCCGCCGGAGCAGTGGTCGGCACCCTCGGGGCCGTGATCCTGAACAACTCCGAGGTCATCACCCGCGTACTCGGTGCTTTGACCGTCGCGCTCGGACTCACCTTCCTCGGGGTACTGCCCGGCATGCAACGTGATGTGCGCATTCACCGGATGCCTGCGGCCGGGCTGGCGGGAGCGCCGGTCCTGGGCATGGTGTTCGGGCGCGGCTGGACACCATGCATCGGCCCCACGCTCGCCGTCGTGCTCACCTTGGGCCTGAACGAGGGCAGCGCCGGGCGTGGCGCGCTGCTGGCCTTCGCCTACGCGCTCGGCCTGGGCCTGCCGTTCGTCGCCGCCGGGCTGGCCTACCGCAGGGCGCTGCGGACGTTCAAAGCCATCCGCCGCCACTCCCAGCTGATCACCCGCATCGGTGGCGGCATGCTGATCATTGATCATCGACCGCCGGGGGCGGATCACCGCGTGGACACTGGGCGCGGTCACCTGTAACGACCTGCTGAATGGTGTTACCCAGATCAGCGACGGCCGGGCCCACAGCGAAGGCACAAAAAGCATCGCGAGCACCGGTAGTCGTCGTCGTTGTCGCTGTAGGCGCAGTCACCAGCCGCGGCGGTAAAGGTGATCTCGGATCCAGTGCCTCGGCTACCAGGCGCGCGGTGACGCGCCGTGATGGCGAACGCCAGATCGTCGGCGCCGTTGGGCAGGCGGCAGGCCGCTGTGGAGGGCCGGGTACGCAACGGCAGATATACCGTCGCTCATCGGTCCACAGCATGCTCACGGTGACGAGCGGGTTGCCGGGTTGCCGAGTCGGCCCCGCCTCTGGTGAGGCGCGTGATCAGTGGCGTGTTCGTCTGCACGACTCGCCGTTGTCATCGATCATCAGCCTCCTGCCCGAATGCGGCACGGTCGCCGGGGCAGCCGGCAGCAACCTCACCTGCGGGTCGTCGACCGCCTCGAGGTTCACACCGATTCGGGCAGGAAGTGCTGCAGCCGCCGCACGGCCGTGGCCGATCCCTGACCATCGGCTCGGCCAGGGCCAGACTGATCAGCATGTCGTCCTGCTCGCGCGGCAGCAGCAAGTCCACCAGATATTCGCCTGAACCGCTGCCAAGCACGGAATGCCGGTAATGACAAGGACATGCGGAGGCCATACGAGGCCGAGCCGCCCGACCACTGTTTGCCCACCTATAAGCGTTTAGGTCAGATTTGTCGTTGAGGCCGGACCCATGATCTCTGCTCTTGTGTGACTTTCGGCTTTCTTTTCGACGATGATCCCGGACCAAGGCTTTGTCTTACTGGGGTGAACGTGCAGATACCTCTGAAGTAGCGTCTTATGTAATGTCGATTCGACATATTCCTGGAAACTGAATTGGCGCCCTGTAGGCCCAGAAAGCACACCGGGCTCAAATATCAGACACGGAGTGATCTTTCATGTTCAAGCACGTTTTCGCCGCTAGTACATTGATGGCTTCCAGCTTCGTCGTCGCCATGACGATGTCGGCTCAGCTCGCCGAGGCAAGCGCGATACCCCAGGAAGCCGCTTCGGTATCTCTACTTCTGAATGATCCTCCCCCTGGCGACTACCATCACCCTTGGCCCGGTCATCATCATCACTCATGGCCTGGCGGTCACCAGCCCTGGCCCGGCCATCATCACCACCCCTGGCCTGGTGGCCATAACCCCTGGCCCGGTCACCACCAGCCCTGGCCCGGCGGTCACCACCACCATTGGCCTCATGGCCACCATTAGAGTCCCTTCCTAGGCTGCCGCGTCTTTTTTGCGGGTGCTCGTCGGTCCGGCCGGTTCGGTGTGGCAGATGCCCGAGGATCGGAAGGGTTCGGCGAGCTGGGCCAAATAGGTGCGAGGGTAATTCGGTTTCGCGGCCATGCCGAGCTGCTCGGAGGTGAAGCGGCGCTGGGGGTCATAGGAGAAGGTGCCCAGCAGATGATCCCAGATGAGAGTGAAAAGGCCGAAGTCTGGACCTGGGCCTTTTCCTGTTCCGCTCTCCAACGCAGGCGCAACCATAAGCCCAGCAGGGCACCCGTTTGAGCGAGGATGATCGAGGCGATGCTAACCGCCGCCGTGACCGTGTCCATGCGTGTCATCTCCTAGAGGGGGTGGGCTGACGATGAGCCCTTCAGGAGTAAGAGGCCGAACGCACCGTTCACATGAACTCCAAAACCAAGATCTTTTCAGACAGATCAAAAAATTAAGGGGAGCCGCCGGTGTTCAACGAATAATCACAGTTATCTGCTGAGGCCTGAGTGCATGGTCAGGGACAGCAAAGGGGCCCGGAGCGCGGCCGCCATGACGTAAACCCGCAGGGTTGCCTCGCTTGCCGGACGGCACCGACCGTGATGCGGTTAGCTCGATGTCGGAGGTGATCGCAACCGTCATCTTGTCGCGAAGGGGAGTCCCCGATGAGTGAGACGTCGCCGATCGAGTCGAAGTGGCTCCGGCGGGTGCGGCTGACCGCTCAGGGGGCAGTCCTCGTGCTGGGAGCGGTGCTGATGGTGTGGCTCTCGCTCACCGGCCTGCTGGCGTGGGCAAAGTCACCACAAGGGCTCGACCAGTCGGGGTTCTGGGCGTGGCTGGTGGCGCTCTGGCTGACCGTCTCCCCTGTCGTGCTGGCGCTGCAGGCCGGAGTGGACTGGAAACGCGGCTACAGCGCGCGCCCAATACTTATCGCCGCATGGGCTCTGATCGCTCTTTCCACCGTCATCCAATGGGATGCCGACAGCTCCTGGTTCGAGATCATCTCCAGGCCCATCGTGCTGGCCATCATGCTTTTGATGCTGCGGCCCGTCGAGGCTGGCCTCGAACAAGGCAGCAGCGATGGATGAGTAAGGAGTTGGCGTGGCGTCGATCGCCGTCGACCGTCACAGCGAGCACCGAAGTGGCGATCGCAGACGGTTCCACCCTCTACGCGCTCGCCGGCAGATCCCCGGACGTTCGGCACCTACAGGGCACCACCACCAGCGTGCGGGTGTTCTCGTCCAGGTGCGCCACGGTCTTGGAGCCCAGGCAGTAGCGGCATCCCAGGGCGGCGGCGGCCGCGGAGTCGGACCAGATGCGGTGCTCCCACGCCGGCGGCGGCTCGGCTCAGAACGTCGAAACCGGTGGCTCGGCCAGCCAGTGGCGGGTGATGGTCTACGCGTCGACGGCGGCCTGCACGGGGTCGGTGAGCTCCAGCAGCCGCTGGGCCTGCTGGAGCAGGCGCCGGGCTTTCTGCTGGAGCTCTTCACGCACAGAGCTGCCGCGGACCGCCCGCAGGGCCCCTGCCTCTCGCGCGATCAAGCGCGGTCATGGCTTGGGAGCCGTGGCAGCACACTCAGTCGATGGGGGCTTTCTCATACGGAGTACGTGCCTCAACGAGCGGCAAGATGTCCCGCAGCCCTTGATTGTCCGCCGGGTTAATAAAAAGGGTTGTCCTCAAGACCGTGCCAGCGTTGTCGAAGTCGCCCAAGCGCCACCAAGCGAGCGCGAGGCCGTGACGGGCGCGCAGGAAGGGCCGGTTACGAGTCGATGACCAGATCGTGACGCCCGTGAAGCGGAGTGGAAGGCTCAACTCGCCAACGGCGACCCCGGTTTGGTAGTACCCCAGTGCTTCGGTGATCGCGGCGGAACGCCGACGCGTGGCCATCGGGGATTTGCCGGTCACAGCGTCCGCTCGCGCGAGCGCCTCGTGGCCGGAATGCGCCCAGGCGTCGATGTCCCGGAATTCGCGTTGCGGATCCGCTTCAGGGCCATCCGGTATGCGGCCTCGTCGCCGGTACGGTTGCGCTCGTCCAGGGCCCGATCCAGCGGGACATCGCTGTCTGCTCCGACGTAGGGATCTGGCATCTGCCAGATCTCGCGCACACCGGCGGCCTTCACCCGCTGCCACCAGGTCCACTGCTGGGCGGCCCGGACGAGTTCGTCGTCATAGTCTTCCGGGTCCAGGTCCCAGCCGTCGGTTAGCGGGTTGTAGCCCTCGCCTGGTGATCGCCGGGCCAGCATCTCACCGGCGCTGTCGACGCGGATGACGACCATGCGCGTCTCCGCCGAGACGTAGTGTGCTGTCATCTCGTGCAGCCACACATACCGCGATGCCGGATCGACCTCGGCGGGAAGCCCGATAGGGATCACCCGGGTCATGGCCGCGATGATCCCGCGTACGGTGTCGTCGGCCTCCTCGTCGGACAGGGGATAGGAAAATGCCCCCTGAATGCGGGCTCCCACCACATGCCCGAACAGTGCCTCGCGGGTGAGCCCGGTGCGCTCGGCAACCACGCTGATCAGTTGGTCATCCGCTGTGATCATGACGGGGCTCTTCTTTCCGGCGCGGCCGCTGTTCGTGACGAACCTACGGGCCCAAAGGGCCGGGCCGGCATCGAACGCACGATGAGGTCGTATGCTCTCGCAAGTTTCCAGCTGCCCAGCCTGAGCTGAACTTTAAGATAGGCACAGGGCAAGCCGCGCGCGCCCCCGGGCCGTCGATGAGGTCCCACGCCTTCGCCGACACCGTTTCCCGGTTTTAAGGGCTTTCGAGTCCCGCGCAGGTTGGTGCTGCCCGGATTCGGACCTGATGAACCGGCGGTCGGCGTGGGGGACCGCCGGGGACCTGAGCCGATCATGCCCAAGAACCAGTCCACCGCCGCGCAGAAAGCCCGTCGACTGCAAGCCGCGAACGGCGGCGCGTACACCGATGTTCTGCACGGGCTCGCCAACCCGGCCGCCGCGAGCGCAACGCTGCGCGCGGACGCCTGGCTGAAGACCATCCTGAACCACCTACAGGAGCTGGGGTGGCCTGCCTCTTCGTTCGCCCTGGAAGAAGGCCGCTACCACGCCTACAGCGGCCCCGTGTCGCTGGACGCCGGGCGCGACGTCGATGATGTCGACGCCGAGGCCGATGACGCCGACCCCGACGACCCTCGCTGGGCGGGCGCGCCCCTGTGGCTAAGTGTGATCGTGCCGTTCGAGGCTGGCATCGGTGATCTGGAGACAGTGGCCCGCGCCGGCGCCGAGACGCCGAAAGAGATCGCCGTGCGCGTGGACGCCGAACTCGCCGAGGCACGCCGGCGACGGGTCCAAGCCGCGGAGCCGAAATCGACGACGCCGTGCGCCATCTGCGGCGACCGCTACCCCGAGCACCATCTGCTGGCCATCAGAGCCCAGGCGGATCCGGTTTGTCCGGCGTGTGTCTGGGATGGTGATCAGCGCTACCGTGCCGACCTGCCGTATCTGGCAGTGCAGATCGATCAGTTGCTGAACCAGGACTCGTCGGCGCCGGCTGGCTGGGCCGCGGTCGCCGCGGTGCTCGCCCTGACCTGCGGGGCGAACCTGGGTCGCCGGTTGGAGCGCGAATTGAAGCGGCGCCGCGGCTGGCCGCTGGTCATGCCCCGGGGGGACCAGCCGCTGGTCATGCCCCGGTGGGACCAGCCACTGGACCAATCCTGGATCTGGCTGCCGCCCCGCGAGGGGCGCCATCCGGCCTTCGCTCGCCTGGGCGCCGGGGCGAGCCTGGCCGCGATCACCGAAGCGCTGGAGCGCCACGACCCCACCGTGCGCGAGCAGGCCCGGCGGTTGTGCCGGGAGGCGCAGGTGCGCTGGCGTCCAGCCCTGTGGCCCGCAGCTATCGGTTACGCGGTGGCGTTTGCCACTCAGGCCGTTGAACGAGACCGGCACCGCAAGCCGGTGCATGTCGTGGAGTCCACCAGCGATGGCTTGTCGCAGATCCGCGCGCCGTTCGCGGTCACCGGTGAGGCGAGCAACGTCGAAGGCGGGCTCAAGGAGCTCCTGGAATACCTGCTGTTCCCGCTGCTGCTGGGCCACGGTCTGCGCGACGAGCTGTACGAGCCGCACCGCATCTACGGCGCCGAGCCCACCGACGACCGCCCCACGCGGGCGCAGTCAGATGCGCGCATCATGCACGAGGTGGACCGGGCCACCCAAGTCGCCGTCGTGCTCGGCCAGATCCCCGGCGTCCCGGACGCCAAGGTGATCTGGGACGGCAGCGCCAGACCAGCTCAAGACGGCGCGCCGCTGGGGACGACCTACCCGGTCAACGAAAACATCGACGAGCTACGACAGGCGGCGCGCATCCAGGTCGCCGCACAGCTATACGACGAAGCTGGACCAGCGGCGATGGGAGCCGACGAGGCCTGGGCGCGTGCGGGTTGGTGGATCCCTTCGGATGATGCGGCGCATGCCGTACGCCAGGCTCACGACTTCCTCGGGGACCAGCCGCATGTCGACGTGCTGTGGGCCGGCCACGGCGGTGGCTTCCCCGCGCCGACGTGGGTCGGTGTGCAGGTGATCGAGATTTTCGAGCACAGCACCGGCCCCGAAGACGTGCCGTGGATGCGCGTGTTCGACGGGAAGTCCCTCTTCGGGATGGGATTCTCCGATGTTGCGCTGGTGCGGCGCGCCGAACCTGCCGTGATCAACGCCGGATCCGCGCTGACGGACGCCGAAGCGTCCACCGAGGCCGGCACCGCGTAAGCGAACGCGCCCCAACCTCAAAGCCGCTGGTGTGCGAGGTGCGCCTTCAGCGGCCCGACAATCGGTGGGCGAGCGATAGACGATGGATCATGACATCCCATAGAGAAACACAATTCACCTAATTTTGTGAGGGCCGAAACGCAGATTCAGCCATTTCGTCGATGAAGCCACTTTTGCCCTGTCGCTACGGGAGTATCTCCTGCGTTCAACGTCGTCAACTGGAGATTGAAAGTGGTTGAATCAGGAAAGAAACGCCGCAAGAAGGCAAAAAAGCCCCAGAAGGCTACTAGCAGCACCACATCGGCGCAGGCAGCACGGGATGAGGTAGCGGAAAGCGGATCGGGAGGCCGAAGCCGCAGAGAGCTGATCAAGAACGCTGGCCTGGCTGTCGGCGGGGCAGCCGCAGGGTGGGGACTCGCGTACGTGTTCGCCCCGCAACAAGAGGTTCGAGCGCAGCAGGCCGTGCAAGAAGCTCAGGAGAAGGAGGCGCGGGCTAAAGGACCTATCGCCGCGGCCGCTGTTTACCGCTGGGTGCCTGACGACGCGTTCGGGTGGGCTTTTCCTGGCCAGTTATCCGCCGAGTCGATACGCCGACTACAGAGCGACGATGATGCCTATGCTCCAGGAAAGTGGGCGCAAAATGCCACCGGGGTACGTTTCGCAATGAGCTCGGACCCGGAGACTTTCGGATTCTCCCGGATACGAATGACGCTGCGCGGTCAGTGGGTCAGACCCGTTCAGGTGACGGAGATCCGAGCCAAGGTCAAACGATTCGCCCCGCTTGAAGGAACACTCATACGGGCTGGCGCCCAGGGTGGTGGTCCCATCATCGATATTGGATTCGACCTCGACGCGAACGACGTCGTGGCCCGACTGCGCACAGACGAGCTCACCCTTGGCAAGCCCTACACCGACGACCATCAGCTCACTGTGGAGCCGGGCGAGATAGTCACACTCGACATCGTGGCCCAAACCCGACGCCATTACTGTGAATGGGAAATTCATCTGGACGTGGAAGTAGACGGGGTGCGAGAACCGCAACCTCTCGTGGTCAGGGACGGCGACAGGTCGTTCCAGACCACTGCGCCGGCGGCGAGCTATTCCGCGCGGTACTTCTATGATCTCGATCCACTCTCAGGAGGCTGGAAACCCACCGGCCCGGGCGGGATGGAATGACCACAATGATCACACGAGTGACGATCATGACCGTGTCTGCCGTCCTGGCCTTCGCTGTCTCCTGGGTTCTCCTAGCATCGCCCGCGCCGAGCCCGACCCCGTCCACGCCTGACCAGGTGCGTGTGGTGGCCTCTGCATGGAAGAAAGTTCCGAGGGAATCCTGGATCGCAGTGGACGAACGGGCATGGAACCGTTTCAGGGACGCTAACCCATTAAGAAAGCTTCCCGACGACTGTGCCAGACTGTTCACATGGGCGCAGCAACATGAGCTAAACCCTTCCGTCCCACTCCAGTATCTCCTCACCATCACAGCCGACGATCGCGTGCATGTTCGTCTCCACAACGCTTACGCGGTGCAAAGCAACAAAAAACTGACACCACAGCGACCGCCTATTGCGCGAATGCATGTGAATTGTGAAAACGACTCCGGTACAGAGGATTCCCCAGGATCCGCGGCAACGAGGGTCGACGGCAGGACTTTCTCGGCTAGCGAGAAAGTCAAACCTGAAGGATTTTACGAGAGTTATGTGTTCGACATGGGCAAGGAGACAGAGACGACTCTGCAGCTCGCTATTGATTCACTGACCGGAATTTCCCCTTACGACTATGAGGTGATTGTCGGCATGGAGGTCGACGGCTCGCTACGGAAATTCACCCTCAACGACGAAGGGCGTCCTTTTCATCGTCGTTGACCCCTGATAATTGCTGTGCGCGGGGATTCTCCATCGCACGTCACACGGCCGCTGCAAGCGAGACCCGCAGCCCGTCGCGCTGGTCCCCGACGGCATGACCATCAGTGAACGCCCCAGTTCTCGAACCCCGCTCCGGCCTGTGATGTCGAGGTCAATCGCGGCACGGCGACGCGCGCCCAACGTCAGCCATGAGAAGTCCATGATCATATGTCGTGCCGGCACGAAAACGGCCTCCGAGAGAGCCGCTGGCGGACAACCAGCGCAGTGCCGGTATGGGGGTCTTCTCCCGAACGTGACCC
The DNA here is from genome assembly GCF_036227305.1 of Streptosporangium sp. NBC_01469. Lineage (NCBI taxonomy): Bacteria > Bacillati > Actinomycetota > Actinomycetes > Streptosporangiales > Streptosporangiaceae > Streptosporangium > Streptosporangium sp. NBC_01469. The sequence continues at coordinate 7,003,410 of NZ_CP109465.1, forward strand.
CAGCCCCAAAGTAGCTCTGGGTAATAGTCACCGACGTCGGGCAGGCGGATCCCGGCCTTCTTGCCAGCGGGCCAGGGCCTCAGAAGAGACGCGCGTGTAGTCAGCGAGGGACGCTGGGGGTGAGGAACCGGCACAGCCATTCTCGATGAGAACGATCTTGCTGGGGGCCAACGGGCAGAAACGGGATGCGGGCGGGACAACTGCTCGTCAGTATCGCGCGAGTGCTTCGTAGGCGGTGGAGCGGCCGATTTTGAGAGTGCGGGCGGCTTCGGTGACCGAGACGCCGTCGTCGATCAGGCGGCGCAGCGTGGCCACTTCGGCAGGGCCGATAGCGCGTGGCCGGCCGGTCTTCTTCTTGCCCGGCAGCATGGCGCCGGTGGCTTCGCGGCGTTTGGCGGCGGCGATCCCCTCAGCCTGGCGCTCGGCGCGCAGCTCCATGGGCCACCAGTTCGTACTCGGCGGCCGCAGCCAGGACCGCGAACATGAAGCGGCCTTCCTTGGTGTCCAGGTCGAAGTTCTCGGCCAGGGACACGACCTTGACGCCGCGCTCGCGCAGCTCGGTCACCACGGTCAACACATGTGCGGCTGAGCGGCCCCACCGGTCGGACTTCCAGAACTTCAACGTGTCGCCGGGGCGCAGCGAGGCCAGGGCGGCGGCGAATTCGGGTCGGTCCCCGCGCAGACGGCTGGAGATCTTCTCCTGAACCAGGACGTCGTAGCCGTCCTCGGCGAGGGCGTCGAGCTGGAGCTGGGGGTTCTGGTCGCGGGTAGACACCCGCGCGTAGGCGATCGTGCGGCGCATGGGTCCTCGTGTTGCCGTGGGCAGGGGGTCAAGGAGCCTGGAGGTATTCGTCGAGGGGCGGCAGATTGTCCTGCGGGCTCTGGCCGATGATGAGGGACAGTTCCGACACCCACCTGGTGAGGCCACCCTGCCAGGAGGAGAAGTAGATCGCCCCTTCGGGGTCGTCCTGATTGGGAAGCCGGACGTATCCGTCCTTCCCGTCGACCTGCGCTCGCAAGACCTTCGGCCGCTCGCCTTCGTAGATGAACGTCATGAGGTCCCCCGTCCGGAAACGTATATCTTTCTGGACACCGTAGCGACCAGGCGTTACACCGTCCAGAAACCTCTATCCAGAAAATCGCTGCGGCGGAGCTACTCGCGGCCCGTTTCTGTCAGGTGGGGCCTGACAGTCGCGATCACGGGGTGAGGGGAAACGAGCTTGAGAGGAACAGGTCCGCGCCCTGTCAGTCCTGCGGGATGGCCTCGATCGCCGCCATGTGCTTCTCACCCCACTGCCCGAGCGGGATGAGCGCGGAACTGGTGGAGGGCGAAGCCGCGCTTGTGGTGGTCGTGCTTCCTTGGTGGCCTGCTTTGAACACGTACTCGGTGCGCTCGCAAGACAGTCGGCCGCGGCCGCTGTGAGGGGCAGAGGCCGACGGCCTCGGGTGTGCGGAGGTCATGTCGCCGCGACGGTTGACCCTGACGCAGGGTCAACCCCTCAGCATGGTTGGCATGACTACGAAAACCAGTGCGATGCGGCACTTCACGGTCCACCACGACGGTGTCACGATCCCGGTGTCTCGCGGTGGCCGGGGACGACCGCTGGTCCTGTGCCCTGGATTGAGCTCGACACAGGCCGATCTGCACGAGCTGGCCGAACTGCTGCGCCGCGACCACGACGTGGTGACCTTCGACCTCAGGGGCCATGGCCTCGCCTCGGCCGCCGACCGGTACTCCTTCGAGGCGTTCCTCAGCGATCTCGTCGCCGTGCTGGCGGAGCTGGGACGCCTCGACCTGCCCGCGGCGCCCGTGCTCGTCGGCTACTCGATGGGCGCGGACCTGGCCGTGCACTACGCCTCCGAGCATCCTGGCACCGTCGCCGAGCTTGTTCTCATCGACGGGGCGAACCCGGTGCCCGAACCGTTCCTCACGGAGGCCGATCTGCCGGAGTTCCGCGCGATGTGGGAGGACATGGCGACGCAGCAGGAGGCCGGGCGGGGCACCGCGCGTCAGGTGTTGCTCACCGCCCAGGAAATTGTCGACCTGAATGTCGAGATCGATATGATCCGGTCCGGAATCCTCGACCGGTACCGGAAGATCGACCGACCCATCAGCATGATCATGTCGACTTCGATGGCCGGCGACAGCGGCGAAGGACATGCGCCGCGGTTCAATCAGAACTGGCGTGCCGGTGTTGAGCGACTGGTCCGCGAGCAGCCGCACATCTCCACGTCCTGGCTCGACGCCGATCACCGGCTGGTCTTCACCCACGCCCCGGAAATCACCCAGATCATCCGAAGTGCGCTAGGTCCGGCGGCCAGGCCGACTTCTTAAACACCTCCTGCAGTAGGAGACTGGTTCGATGCTGACCATCGGCGAGCTGGCGTCGTACGCCGGAGTGACGGTACGCGCGGTGAGGCACTATCACGCCAAGGGGCTGCTGCCGGAGCCGGAACGGGACCACTCCGGCTATCGCAGGTACGACGCCGGCGCCATGGTCGAGTTGATCAGGATCCGGACCCTCGCCGAGGCCGGGGTTCCCCTGGCGCGGGTACGGGAGCTGCTACAGGCCGGCGAGGAGGAGTTCGCCGCGGCGGTCGCAGACATCGACAAGCGTCTGCGGGTGGAGATCCGGGAGCGGCAGTGGCACCGCGAGCGGATCGCCCGCCTCTCCGCCGGGGACAACCTGGCGCTGCCCCCGGAGGTGGTCGAGTTTCTCGACCGGCTGCGGGCGCTCGGGGTCGACGAGCGGATCGTCCAGGTCGAACGCGACGGCTGGATCCCGCTGGCCGCGCACTCACCCGAGCGAGTCCCGGAGTGGATGGCACGCAAGCGGGAACAGGTCGCCGACCCGCAGCTCATCGATCTCTATCTCACCCTGGGCCAGGCTCTCGACCGGACCGACGAAGACCCACGACTGGTCGAACTGGCCGACAAGCTGGCCGCCTACATCACGCAGATGGCCGACGAGCAGGGCGAGGACTACGTCGGCGATGTCGACGTTGAGCCACCGTTCGTCAAGCTGATGGACACGCTGGCGTTCGACACCGCGCCGCCCGCCCGCCGACTGATCGAGCTGCTGAAGGAGCGAGGCTGGACCGGCTGGACCAAACTTGAGCGCGTGGACCCAACCCGGGGTGCGGCCGGAACACGGCAGGAAGATACCGCGGTGCGGCGTTCCCGGCGTTAGCGGTGACGGCGGGCGGAGTCCTGCTGGGCGAGGGCGACGGCTTCGGCGCTGAGGTTGACGTAGATGGCCAGGTCGCGGATGTTCTCGTGGCCGCTCAGCGCGTAAACACAACCCAAGAGCCACGCGTGCGAGGAAGGCTCGTTGAGCCGGGCATCGCCGCCATAAGAGGGGTCTCCCGAACTGCTATCGCAGATAATGCGCCCCTATCTGCGATTACTCCACCCGAGAGTACGACTTGTTGATCTGCACGCTGGTGACCGGCGCCGGACCGCTGGTCGTGCTCAACCAGACGTAGGACACATCGGAGCTGTGGTAGATGGCTTTGCAGATCATCTGGGTGATGGCGTTCAGCAGCTCAGCCGCGGCTATACCGGTGAACCCGTCGATACGGACCGGTTCGTGGTGGCCCATCACACGGGCCCACAGCACGCCGCTGTTGTTACTCTCCCCGGCCCGGTTGTCGGGCTGTCCGTCGGAGACGAAGAAGGAGGTCACGCAATCGGCGCGGACGACCTCGGAGTACGCGCCGATCCAGATGTGGGGGAAGTCAGCCATGGTTTGATCTTCCCCGCCACCTCAGACGGCCAAGTCCAGATCCAGGTGGGTGTCCATATCGATCTGGATGGTGCCGTACAGGTTGGCGTGCGACCAGAAGAGTGGACTGAGTGCGCGCCGGTCGGCGTCGGTGAGCCGGTCGGCCCAGGCCGGGTCCTTGAGCAGCGACTGGACCAGGATGGTGTTTACGAAGACCAGGGCCGATTGCAGCAGGTGCAGGGCGAGCATGGAGACTTCCTGGTTCTCCCGGTCGGTACCGCCGATGGTGCCGGCCTTGCCGTAGAACAGGTCTGCGTTAGCGGAGTTCCAGTTCTCCACCACCTGTAGGCCCTCGTGGATCTCTCGGCGTAGCCCTTCGGAGGCCATGTAGTCGGCGATGAAGATCGACTTGACCGCCCGGCCGACCTCCTCGATGGCGCGGTAGGTGGGGTGCTTGGGGCCGCCGCGGGTGAAGCGGCGCAGTACCTGTTCGGCCTCGCCGGTGCGCAGCTTCAGCGCGGTGGCGTACTTGACCATCTGGTCGTACTGCTGGGCGATCAGCTCCCAGTCGATCGTGCGCTCGCTCACCATGCCAGCCAGGCACGCGAGTACGGGCTGCTCGGTGTCGACGCGGACGAGTTTTTGGTGGGAGACGTTCTTCATGCGCGGCAGCAGCTTGAAGCCCAGCAGGTGACTGAACGCGAACCCGACCAGGTTCTGGCCGTGGGTGTCGGTGTACTGCCGGTCGATGGTGGCATCCGTGCAGTGCCGCAGCACGCCCTCGATCATCGCCGACACCTCGGAGGCCGAACAGGACTTGAGCTGGGAGTACACGCACACCGACTTGCGTTCGACGTGCCAGTAGATCATCACGCCGTTCCGTAACGGACGTGGTACTCCGTCATCAGGTTGGAGGACCAGGACCCGAACTTCTTGGCATCACTCGCGCAGGCGGTGCCGGCGCCCCACCAGGCCTCATCACGCGCCCGCAGAGTCGCGTTCACCAGCGTCGCGATCGCGTTGCGCAGGTTGTCGCGGTTGACGAACAGGTAGCGGGTGGCGCGCAGCGCGGCCTCGCTCTCGCCGTGCTTGCCGCCGTCGGCCACCCCTTGATCCCGATGTTGGTGCCCAGCGCGTAGAGCACCAGCAGCAGGCGTTTGCGGATCACCTCCCGCGGGGTGTTCTCGCGGGTGGCGATGGTGGCGAAGTCGTCGGTGAACTGGGTGACGAAGTCGGATTCCTTGAGGAAGTCGAGCAGGTCGATGACGCCCCAGCGGGCCGCGACCGCGGCGTGCAGCGCCCGCAGGTTTTCAGGTGTCTTCAGTTTGCCCAGGTCGGGCACATGCCACATCGGCTCACCGCGGTGGGTCTTGACCTTGGTGCCGCCTGAGCGTTTCTTGGTGACCGCGGTCGCGCAGTCGGCCATGGAGGTGCGCATCGCCTCCTTCAAGGTGGCGATGAACTCGGCTGCGTCCAGGGGCTGGCGCAGGTTCTCGTAGTGCACGTCGCGGTTGTCCTCAAAATCGGCCGGCAGGTCCTCTTCGGGGTTGCGCCAGCGGGCGGCGCCCTCGACGTAAATCTCCCGGCGGCGCAGCGCGTCCTTCACCGCCACCAGCACGCACAGCTCGTAGGAGACCCGCTCGATCACCCCGTCGCCGTCGACCACCGCCTCCCGCCACCCGTCGGGGACCACGCTGGTGATCGGCACCTTGTCGACGCCGTCGTAGTGGCGGACTTTGCTCGGCACGTCGGCGTAGCGGCCCAGCAGGTCCAGGGCGTCCATCACCGGCCGGTAGGCGGTGTTGTTGCACTTGAACTCGATCGCGGCCAGCAGCTTGGGCAGCATCCGCCGGTAGTAGCTGGAATATGAGCTGGTCAGCACGGTGCGCACCCGCGCCCGGTAGGTCTTGGCGTCAGCCTTGGCTTCGGCCACCAGCGCCCGCAGCGTGCTCTCGCCGACGGCGGGGAAGACCACCTGCCGCACCGGCTTGTCAGGGGCGGCAAGGGAGGCCTCGGCGATCGAGTACAGCTTGGCGGTCTTGCCGTGCACCTTCTTGGCCTCGGCGTACATCGCCTGCTCGACCCGCCGCTCAGCCTTCGTGTTGACCTTCGAGACCAGGCCGATCAACAGGTTCACCAGGGCGTCGGTGATCTCGGCGGTGCGGCACCAGGCCAACGCGGCCAGCAGTGTCAGGCGCACCGGCTCGGGGTTGGCGGCGAAATCAGAAGGGTGTGAAGCCATCGCCCGCGCCCGCCAGGAGGCCACCAGCTTGTCGGAGAACCCGCCGAACAAGTCCGCCGGCAGCCCCAGCGCCTTGCTACGCCGCAGCTTGACGATCTCCTCCAGCAACGTTTCCAGTCCCAGCCGACCCGGGTCGGCCTTCAGCTCGGCCAAGAACCCGTCCGCACCAGTGGCCAACTCCAGCAGCGCGGCGGTCGAGTCGGCCGACAGACACCCGGTCACCCGCTCACAGAACGCCCGCTCGAACCGGGCCCGGCAGCCGCGCACGATGCGCTCGGTCCGCCCGGGCGGCTCAATCTTCAGGTTCCGGCAACGCGACAACATCGCCGCCCGAATCCCCTCATCCGTCAGCACCATCGGACAGATGTCACTGGCCAGCCACTCGATCAGCGCGTCCTCATCGGCCCGGGTCGACTCGCGAAATCCCAGCGCCTTGCGAATCTGGGAGCGGTGGTACTCGATCGTGCTGCCCGTCCACTGGTAGTCGGCCAGCAGGCCCGGCTCGACCTTCACCTGTCCGGCCACGTAGTCCACCGCGGCCTTGGGGAACTCCCCGCCATGCCGCGGGAAACGGGCTTCAAGCTCGAAGAACTTCAGCATCAGGCCGAAGCCCAGCCGCGTCGCGCCCGACTTGTTCGACACCAACTCCCAGTCGTCATCCAGCAACGTCCACGCAGCGATCAGCTCTTCCGGTTCCCACTCCCGACGCATCAGCACACCGCCACTCGTCGAACGATCCCCGAGGTCGAGAACACAGTCGAAGGCCGCAGCACCGCTACCGGACGGTATGCCCGACTCGTGACGATCACGAACCGCAACCGTGATCTACCCCAGAGCTACTTTGGGGCTGGGGTCACGTTCGGGAGAAGATCCCCGGTATCAGAGGCTGTCGGTGGCTGTGCGGCCTGGAGGACGCCGCCCAGCGCTCCGGCTGTCCGCGATCCGGATATCCGGGGAAGGACTTGGACAGTCGTCGACCCTACGAGTCCGGCGCTGGACAGCAGGTGGCTGTTCAGCGCCGATGACGGCACCCCGGGGCGAGCGGCGCGGCTATGGGCTCTCGGCCGCGGCGCCGCCGGGCGGCCGAACGTCGAAACGGCGGTCCGCTCAATGTGCAGGCCAACAGCCTGCAGGGCGGCGCTCAGGGCTCGGGTCATGGACGGAGGGCTCTGCTCAGGAACACTATTGGGCAAGACGACTATGCCCGTCCTGGCCAGGACCGGGAGGCGGCCGTCGACCAGGATGCCCGGGGTGCCGTCCAGGTCCTCCAGCGGCGGCAGCGGGGCGAGCGGCTGGTCGACCCAGCCGGGCACGGTGAGTCAGCGCCGCTCCCCGGTGTCGCCCACCGTGAACGCCACGCAGGTCAGGCGCAGCTCACCAGCCGCAGGCGGGGGTGTTGGTTATCGTGGTGATGTTCTCCTCCGACTTGGAGAACCACCTGTGGGCGGCCGGCGTGCGATCGATTGTTCGTCAGGTGTCGGCCGCCCTTGGTGCCCAGACGAAAGCCGATGTGCCCCCAAGGGCAACGCATTGGAGAAGAACCTCGGCAGAGGCACGCTTCTGTCGAGCGCGTCGCGCTCGATCTGAAACAGCAGGAACTGCCCCAGCTGGGGAGTGGGGTTGTCATCGCCCCCTTCCAGTGCCCTGTGTCGGCCGTCTCTTCCTGCCCGTCGTGGCGGCAGGGTCACGGCCACGCCTGCGGCGAAGATCGTGCTAATCAGCGCCGCCACCTTGGGTTCCGCGTGGTCGGCCAGCCAGCTCATGCGGCCCGCACGGCTCACCCGGGCGGCGCCTTCTCCCCTGCGGGGTGAAGGCGAAGGTGCCGCTGAGCGCTCCTGTTCCGTGACGGATCGCAAGCAGAACGGGCTCGTCGTAGACCAGCGGACCAGCCGACTCAGCACCGGCGCCCGGGGCGGAGTCGGTGCCGTTCCACAGGTGGAAGAAGACCATCGGCGCGCCGGCCCGCTTGGTGAGGTAGCCGAGGGTTTTGCCGTAGCGGGGATTGGTGGCACCGAAAGGCACCGAAGGCGGACCGAAGGCCTCCAGCACCTCGCTGAGCGTCCGATCCCTACCACCCCAGCCGCTCAGCTGTCGATGCATCGCCTCGTATTCGGTGGCACTGAGTACCCGGTCGGCGTGCAACCACCCGCGCGCGTGGACGAACTCGGCGTACAGCGACGCCACGGCGCCCTCCTCCTCACCGGGCAGCAGGGTGTGGAGCGCTCCTCGCGCCCCGAGCGCGTTGAGAGCTCCGCGAGCTCGCATGCTCTGCTGCTCGGTGGCCCAGACCTGCTCCTGGCGTTCGGCGTAAGCCAAAAGATCAAGCAGCAGCCGCAGTGCGATCTCCCCGCCGTACATGCCTGGGCGGCGAAGCGCCGCGTTGAGCTCACCGACGAGGTGGGCACGAATCTCGACGCTGGAGCGTGGCCCGGATGCCGTCATGCCTCTATCTTCGCCGCGGCAGGGGAAGCGGGGGCGGCGGGTGGGCGGCGCAGCAGCAGGGTGAGGGTCGCGCGGGCGTCACGGCGCCGAGCCGGGGTGCGGGCGAACACCGACGCGATGGCCAAGGCGGTGATGGTGAGGCCGTACAGCAGGCCTCCGGCGCCAAGCGCGATCGCGGCGGGCAGCAGGCCGGCTACCTCTTCGACGAGCCGGGCGGGTAGGTGGCCAACCGGCGCCGCTCCGCCGAGGACTGGATCAACGGCAGCGGCTCTCATTGACTCACAACCGGCTTCCAAGGGTAGGGGTGTTCACGAGTGGATCTGGCCTGGGACGGAGGAGGGGGCAAGAAGATCGTTTCCCGGCATGAAGGTGATCGTTTCCCAGCTCCGAATGGATGCCCAGGATCCTGGAGTACAGGACAGCGGCGTAAGGGTTCCTTATTCCGCAGTGACCTGGCGGTGGATGCTGCGGCGGCTGGCTCGTCGACGTCGAAGTCCTGGGGCACACATGGCCCGCTCACCACGAGAACGTGCACGCCCACGGCACTCACTTCGTCGCGCCATCGGCTACGGCGCAAGACGGGCGCGGGCAGTCACCCGGTCCACGCCGAGTTCGGTCAGCACGTCAGACGCGGGATCGGTGCGATCACCGTCCAGGAGCCCGACCAGCAGGTGGACCGCGGTGACCCGGCGTGCGGGGCTGCGCCTAGCCACGGCGATAGCCCGGGACAGCGCGGCCTTCGCACCGGAGGTGAAGGGCATCCGTTTCGACGGTGCCGAAATCATGGCCCGCTCGACGCCATGCGCGTCTACGCCGACTGCGGCAAGGGCGGCATCATCCAGGACAGCGAGCGCGGACCGCGCCGATTCGACGTCCGCCCCGAGTGCCTGTGCCGCCTCTGCTTCATGGAGCACGCCGAGGAGTAGATGTTCTGTGCCAATGCGCCGGTCGCCGCGCCGCCGCGCCTCCGCCGGTGCGTGCGCCACGACCGCGGCTCGGGCACCGGCCGTGAACCGTTCGAACATCGCAACTCACCTCCCGTGCTTGGCGTGGGCGGACTGGCGCGAGACGCCGAGCGCGTCGCCGATCTGCTCCCAGGACCAGCCTTCGGCTCGAGCGCGGGCCACTGCGGCGGCCTCGACCTGCTCCGCGAGCCGGTGCAGGGCACCGACGGCGCGCAGCCCCACCGCCGGGTCGTGCGACCGCAGCCGGGCGACCAATTCGGGCTCCTCCATGCCTGTCAGTTTGGGTTGACAAGTGACGCTTGTCAACCCAAACTGACAGGCCTCAAATGCTTGAGGAGGGTCCAATGTCCAAGGCCACGTTCATCTGCGGCATCACCGCCGGTCCGCTGTTCGTACTCAGCTTCCTGATTCAGGGCGCCGTTCGGAACGACTACGATCCGCTGCGCCATCCGGTCAGTTCCCTCGCCCTCGGCGACCATGGCTGGGTGCAGAGCGCCACATTCCTCGTCGCCGGCGCGTTGACCACCGTCTTCGCCGTCGGGCTCCGACGGAATCTGCGCCCAGGGCCCGGCAGGCTATGGGGCCCATTACTCGTCGGCGTATGGGCACTCGGCCTCGTCGGCGCCGGCCTGTTCACCACGGACCCGGTGAGCGGATACCCGGCTGGCAGCCCGGATCTGCTGCCTGCCTACGGCAGCACCCAGGCGGCCCTGCACGACGCCGTGTCACTGGTCGCCTTCGTCGCATTCCTGGGGGCCTGCATCGTGTTCGCCCGCCGGTTCGCCGCCGACAACCGGCAGGGCTGGGCACTGTACTCGACCGCGACCGCCGTCATCGTCCTCGTCGCCCTCGGACTCTCAAACGCGGCCTTCGCCCAATCGCCGAACCTCGTGACCTTCGGCGGCCTGTTCCAGCGAATCATGATCGTCGCAGCCTGGTCATGGCTGACCCTGCTGGCCCAGGACATATATGGCAACGGTGAACGACCAAGGCCGAGCGCCCGCATCCGTTAGCCGATCGCGCAACGGACACCGGGCTGGACGAACCGGAGATGACGCCGACCGACATCGGGGTTGAGGAACAGGTGGCAGCCGTTATGTGCGCGGCCGCCCCCGATGCTCCGCCACCGGCACTTCCTGCTCTTCGCCCACCTTCGGCGACGCGCCAGCGGCGACATCCGGGATGAGCTTCCCCCATAGGACGGACACCTCGTGCCGTCATAGCCGCCGGTGACGGCGACTGGTCGAGCGTTCACCTCCCCGACCGCCGCCGCCAGAACACCGTGGGGATGTCCGCTCATCGGTTCGCCGATGGGTTGGCGCGTGACCAGGTCCCACACCCGCACAGTGCCGTCATCCACGCTGTTACCACCGGTGACGGCGATCGGCCGACCGTTCACCTGTCCGACCGCCACCGCCGAGACGACGTCATTCTGAAACAACAAGATCCCGCCTGATCGCGATGATCAGACGGGATCCCGTCAACTACAGCCCAGCCGTTTCAAGAACGGCCCCAAGGGTAACCGGAGATGTCTTTCGTGTGTCTGACAACGAAAGGAGATGACCGTATGAACAAGAAGCGCAAGGCCGTACTGGTCATGGCCGCGTTCTTCTCGGTCGGCGCCGCGAGCTTGATCAGCACGGGTCCCGCCGCGGCCATGCCACCGAACTGCGACTTTTTTGTGTGCGAGGAGCAGGATGGCGGCGGCGGAGGCGGCGGCACCCCCACCGGCGGCGGTGGTGGCGGCGGCGGCGGTGGCAGTGCGCCGCAGCCGCCGACGCCACCACCCCCACCGGCGGCGGTGGTGGCGGCGGCGGCGGTGGCAGTGCGCCGCAGCCGCCGACGCCCCCCGGTGGCGGGAGCCCCGACAGTGGGACGGGCGGTGGGACGGGTACCGGCTCCGGCTACCCCGGACCGAACCCACCCGTGGACATCTGCGATGAACCAAGAGTGCCCGGCGAGCCCCGGAACCCGGACTGTCACTGGCAACCAAGAGAATTCGGGGCTGCCAACAACGGCCTCGCCTAACCGATGTGTCACGAACACTGCCCGACCGTGACGGAATGTGCGTGAAAGCACGCGACGCATTCATCATTGCGGACAAGGGATGACCGGAGAGCGCGGACGCCCTGCGCCAAAGGGCAGTCCGCGCTCTGCGTGACATCTGCCGAACACGGCCCCCCTGACGATCCGTCCTCGTCAACGCGACCCGTGCCAGCGCCGGCCGAACTCGCTCAGGCTGCGTCCACGGAGGGTGCGGGCCCTCTTCAGGGGACTTTGGGGGTCCGCACTCGCTCGGGTCAAGGTCCAGGTCACCGAGGTCTTCGGCTGACCGCCTCCACCGGGTGATTCACCCCCGCGCGCAGGAGCGCGCGGCGCGCTCCCCTGGCCAGGCTCCCCGCCCAGGTCACGGACGATTTCAGCGGTGGCCACCACGAGGTAACCGGTCTGGGAAGCTGAGGAGCTTTCGGAGGGGTCTACCCGCGGGTGCGCGAGGAGCCTCAAGGGCGGGACGGGTTCCTGGTCGATGAGCGCGGAGGGCGCGCCGGGCCTGTACGAGGCGCTGGCCACGATCGCCGCCGCGGCACGGTCGGCCTACGCCGACGGCTCCAACCTTCGGGTGCGCTCCTCAGGCATCGTGCACGCGGTCGTGATGACCCGCTGGCTGGGCAGCGCATGCCAGGCCCGGCGTGCATGGTCGGGGTGAGCGGGTGGGACCCGGGCGCGGCCCATCCGGACCGGGGCGCGGTCACCTGCCGCCGCTGCCTGAAGCTGACGACGCAGGAGCCTGCCGACGAGCAGCTGGAGCTGTTCGGCGTGGCCGCCCCGAGCCGGGCGGTCGACTCGGCGGCCCCGGCGACTGAGCCGCTCAGGATGCGGTGGCTGTGGTGGTGGCCGACGGCCGCGGTGTGCGAGCGGTGGTGAGCAGGGTCAGGCCGTAGGTGGTGAGGATCGGGCCGATCGGCTGGAAGTAGGAGATGCCGCCGGTACTGCAGTCTCCCGAGCCGCCGGAGGTGATGCCCTGGGCCTGGTCGATGGCGATGAAGGGGCCGCCCGAATCTCCGGGCTCGGCGCAAACGGTGGTGCGGGTCAATCCGAAGACGGCGCCCTGGGGGTAGATGATGGTGGTCTCGCGCTGCTGGATGAGGCCGCAGTGGAAGTAGGTGGTGGAGCCAGATCGGCAGACCGAGGCGCCCTCGATCGCCGGCCGGGCGCCGGTGATGGGTGCGGCGCCGTCGGCGTCGGTGCCGTAGATGTTCACCGCCGGGGTGAGCGTCCAGGTGGGGTTCACCGCGATCCAGGCGTGGTCGTCGCCGGGGAAGGTCGATTCCTGGACGACGCCCAGGGCGATCCGGTTGGCGCCGGTGGCGGAGGCACCCGACCCGCCGCAGTGACCGGCGCTGGTGAACCCCTCGCGGTTTCCTCTGGTCACGGCGAACCCGACCGAGCAGCGGCCGACGGGGTCGAGATAGTAGGCCTCACCGCCGCCCACCTTGGTCAGGGGCTGCGGGGACTCCAGGGTGGGCATCACCTGCACCCCCTCCTTGTCGACTCCGAGCGTGTGGATGATCGTCTTGGCTTGCTCGGGTGCCGCCGCCAAGAGCACGACCTTGTTGGTGCGCACGTCGATGTAGCGCACCCGGCCCGCCTGTGGATGGGCGAGCGGAGCCGCGTCGAGCGTTCGCTTGATCGACCTCAACTGGGCCAGGGAGCGAGTGACGAGCTTGGGCCGGGCGCCCGCGGCGAGGATCGCGGGGATGTCATCGGTGCTGGTGGTGGCGACGGTCAGGGTTTGGGCGACGGTTCCCGACAGCCAGGAGCCGGCGAAGCGGTCCGCGAGCATGTTTCGGAGCCTGTCTCGGATGGGAATCAGGCGAGCCTCGTTGCGCAGCCGGGTTTCGACCTGCTCCTTGCTGAGCCCGAGGTCACGCTGGAGTGCCTGGACCATGCCCGGCGGTGGTTGCCGGACAGGTGAAGCAGCCGTGGCAGCGGCCGGCGGGCGGCCGGCGGCAACCGGATCGGCCGCCAGGCTGAACCCGGCGACCGTCAGGACGCATCCAATGGTCACGATGTGTCGACGCACCATAGCCTCTCCTCGACCTCGTCGTGAGGGGGGCAGGCCTCATACCGCAGGCTGATCACGCGATACGGGCATCGTCACCTTAATCCGGCCCGTACCGCCCTGCGGCGCCGAAGGCGTCCGTCGCGCGCGGTATTGGTAAGAACCTTGCGATCAGGAGACGAAGGGGCGATCTCCCCTGCGGGCCCGTGGCGGGGCCGAGGATCATGTTCCGCCGACCATGCCGTGCTCGCCTGCCGATCACCCCTCACCTAACGATCGGCAGGACCTCCCGGAATCGGCGTCGGCGGCGGTGTCGGCTCCGGACTCGGTCTGATCTGCTCGGGGAGAAAGGGGCGCGGCTCCTGCCCTCGCAGCGCACTGACCGCCTCAGGCAGCGTCAGGCGCACCTCGAAGTGATCCACCATGCGGGTCAGCTCGAACAGACGACGCGCCCGCCCCTGCGGGGCAAGGACCACGATCAAGCGCCCGTGGCGCCGCTGGACGTCCTGGCGCATCCGCACCAGGGCACCCACCCCGGCCGAGGCGATGAAGGTCACCTGGGTCAGGTCGACGACCAGCAGCAGGTCCTCGAAGGTGAGCAGCGCCTCATCCAGCGTCACCGCCACCTCCGGAACCGTCACCGCGTCCAGCTCCCCGATCAGGCGAAGCACCCGCACCGGTCCCACACGCCAGCTCTGCACCTGCGGCGCGGCCCGATCACCTGGCATGACGCCACCCCCTCACGGTCGCGTCCTGCGCCAACGGGGCCGTTGTCCCGGTTGCTGTACGCGCCGTCCATTTCACGAGCGCGACGTAGAGGGCCGCAAAAGACCTGGCGTGCATGGTCGCAGTGAACGGTTTGAACCGAGCAGGTCCACGCCGAGTTCGCCGAGCAGCTGCGGAGGTCTGCTGGAGGTGCGGGCCATGAGAACGGCTGGAAGGCCCTCACTCGCCCGCATCTGGAGCAGCAAACCGAGCAGGCGTGGTGCCTGACCCTGCTGACCAACTCGGTGGTCGCCTGGACGACGGAATATTATTCTCGGGCGGTGCTGGAGCTGCGCTCCCAGGGCCGGGAGGTACCGGACCAGATCCTGTCGCATATCTCGCCCGGCCACAGCGACAACATCAACTTCTTCGGCGTCATCAATGTCGACGTCGAGGCGGAACTGGCCAAGCTCGACACCAGCGGCTGACGGCCATTGCGGCCCGCGCAACTACGCGAGCTGGGGTTGACGCCCTGAGTGGTCCTGCGCCGCGCTCGGCGCTGGAGGAGGTGTAGGGGGTCCAGCCAAGGTGAGCCCAAAAGCCGCAAAACAAGATCAACAGTGTACGACTCGGGCGGATTCATGAACTCCTCGGCAGGGGTGGGCGGCCCGGCGGTTTCCCTGTACGCGGTCAACGCGGGCTGGACGGTACGGGAGTTCGTGCCGAACGCGCCGTTCTATGGGCTCATGGTGAACGCGCTCTCCGTCGTGGCCAAGGGCTCACCGCAGCTCACCGCGCCGATCTGGCTGCTGGTCGCGGCCGCGATCGCGGCAGGATCGGTGATCGGCACAGCACTCGCCCAGCGGGTACCGAAAAGGACGGATATGACGCTGAACTGGGGGGATTGCGCGGGTTCTGTGACTGAGGTGTTGGTTCACCAACGGTATGGCCGTGAGTGGAGGGCCTGTCGCGGATCAGCCGGTAGGGGGTGTGGTTGGCTGGCCGATGTGAGCATCCTTCGCCCCGAGACGATCCTCCCGTCCGGGGGCGAGCCCGTCGCCGATGACGCGACTGCCCTGAGCCGGGCCAACGACGGTCGACCAGAAGGGGCAGAAGGGGCAGAAGGGTTGGCGGTGGTGGCGTTGATCGCCTCGGCCGGTGGGCTGGAGGCGTTGTCGCGGGTGCTGGCTCCGCTGCCGGCCGATCTGCCCGCCGCGCTGTTGGTCGCCTTGCATCAAGACCCCGCCCATAACAGCATGCTGGCGGCCATCTTGGCGCGGCGGACCGCTCTGGAGGTGCGGGTCGCCGTCGATGGCGCCGCCCTGCAGGCCGGTTTGGTGCTGGTCGTGCCGCCAGGCCATCACCTGCTGGTCGCCTCCCCCGAGCGCGTCGCGTTCATCGCCACCGGGGGGCTGCCCCCGCCCCGCCCTTCGGCGGACCTGCTGCTGGCCACCTTGGCCGTCACCTGCGGGCCGCGCGCGCTGGCGGTCATCCTCACCGGCACCGGCCACGACGGCCAGGCCGGGGTGCGCGCCGTCGTCCACCGCGGCGGCGCCGTCTTCGCTCAGGACGAGTCCAGCTCGGCGTTCTTCGCGATGCCCGCGGCCGCCATCGCCACCGGCCAGGTCAGCCGGGTACTGGCCCTCGACGACATCGCCGCGGCGATCACCACCCACATCACGCCGACCTGACGCCTCCGGGGTGGCGCCCGCTGGCGGTGACGCGGGCGGGCGTTGCGGTGAGGGGGTGGTTCGCGCTGCCGGGAGTGTCCGCGGCGGCCGAGCCGCGGCGGGTGACGGCGGGCCTCGACGGAGCCGCGTTGCGTTTCGTCGGCGCCATGGGCATCTGTGCCCTTCCTCGGGGTATCGCGGGGGGGCGTCCACCGGCCGCTACCCTCACCCGTCGCGGCCAGTCGTGACCAGGGGAGGCTGAGGTGACCGATCGCGGGCAGGCGTTGCGGGTGCGGGTGACCCATTACGGGCATTGCAGCGTGCTGGAGGTCGGCGGGCACCTGGACTTCATCACCGCACCCACGCTCACCGGCCGCATCGAGGCGGTCTGGGAACTGAGCGAGGGACCCCGGCTGGTGTTGGAGGTCTCCCAGCTGACCTTTTACGACTCCACCGCCCTGGCGGTGCTGGCCCACACCCGCCAACGCATCCACGCCACCGCCACCGGCCGGCTGGTGTTCGTGGGTCTGCCGACCGGGCTGCGGCAGTTGCTGCGGCGCACCGGCCTGCTGTCGCGCTTCGAGTTGCGCGACAGCGTCGACCACGCCGTCGCCGAGCTGCTTCCTGAGGCGTGAAGCTCAGCCTTTACGTCTCCGGCACCGAAAATCTGTAGTGGCTGAAGTAGACATCCGTGGTGGGTGGGGGTAGAGTTCCTGACATCGCAAGGAACGGATCCACGAGGGCAGAGCAGGACGTAGGCATCACGACGAACTGTCCGGACGAGCGTGGATAGCTGGATACAAAGACGACGCAGTGAAGAGGGGCAGAAGGTCGGACGTGCCAGGACCGAGCGGTTGAAGGGTCCCGGCCGTGGACGCGCTGCCACAGCAACAGCAGTGAAACCAGAAACACCGTCGGACGCGCCAGGACCGGCAGTAGGTGAAGGGTCCCGGCCGTGGACGAAGCAGCTGCGGCAAGAAATGAACGGGCAGAAGGTCGGACGTGCCAGGACCGGCAGTGGTTGAAGGGTTCTGGCCGTGGACGCGCTGCCACAGCAGTCAGGCAGTGAACGAGTGACGAGTACCACCGTCGGACGCGCCAGGACCAGGTGTAGGTGAAGGGTCCCGGCCGTGGACGGCGCAGCTGCGGTACGCACGTGATGCATGAAGGTGAAGGAAATAGCGCCAGCGAAGAGTGAAAGGAGTGTTGAACGCCATCAGGATCGCCCGTTGCCGGTTGATGTTCGCCGCACGGGTACCGCAGTCCCACGGATTGGAAGGTGGTCTACGGTCACGCACACGCGATCCCCGCATCCCTGCCCCCATCGGGCGGCCAATGCGGAACAGACAGATCGGCCTTCGGGCCGGTAGATGGTGTTGAACCTCGTGGGCCCCGGCGCATCATGGCGCCGGGGCCCTGTCGGCATTTTCCAGAAGGTTGTCAGGAAGGTTATATGGACCAAGCACCGATAGCGTCGGCCGTCCGCGCGCAGCCCAGGCTCCGCGCCAGCGCCGATACGGCTGAACCGGCCCACCGGGCCGACACCGCGGGCAGCGCCGATGAGGCTGACGGGCTCCCCGCCACGCCGAGTGACCTCTCCGGTCACCGGTTCGACGATGAGGACTACCCCGCCTACAGCATGGGCCGGGCCGCCGAGATCCTCGGCGTCACCCCCGCGTTCCTGCGCAACCTCGGCGCCGCCAAGCTGATCGAGCCGCAGCGCTCAGAGGGCGGCCACCGCCGTTACTCGCGCTACCAGCTTCGCCTGGCCGCCCGCGCCCGCGAACTCCTCGACCAGGGCACCGCCCTGGAGGCCGCCTGCCGCATCATCATCCTGGAAGACCAGCTCGCCGAAGCCCTGCGCATCAACACCGAACTCCAACACCACCGCGACCGCCACCAGCCCGGCAACGCGAGCCGCCGCTCGGCCTGAGGGCCGGCGTCCTCACCCGCGATCGCCCGCGCTGCCGCCCGACAGCACCGGTCTCGCCCCGACACCCTCACCTCACCAGCCCAAGGGCGCCCTGCCTCGCAGCGGCAGGGCGGTCCGGCCTGGTGAGGGCGCACAGCTCTCACGCGTCGACGGCGATGCCGGTGAGGGGCGGGACGCCACGCCGACGGAGCCGGTACCTGTGCCCGGGACGCCGCGCCTACGGCGAAGGGGTACCGGCCCTGGCCTCACGGATCAGAACCTTCGCGACGGCCCGGACCTGCTGCAGCCGCTCCGCGCTCTTACGCATCCGCTCAGCCAGCTCCGCTCCCCTCAAAGAGGAACCCTCCACCTGTTGTCCCGACTCCGGGAGCCGGCCGGTCAGCGGCCGCACCACCGCCCGCCCGCCGCCGAGACGAGAAGGAGCCCGACCGTTCATCGGCCCCCCTTTCTCCTTGCTTGTCGTCGATCATCGATCCATTACCCGGTTTCCTGCGCCGTTGCCACCGAGATACCAACCGCTCGACCTGCGAAGGCTAACCCGCGGTTGAGGTCGTCGCATGCAGGGTGGGGACGCCGGTGGGGCGCAAGGCGGCGAAGTCGGCGCGGGCCTGAACGATGGCCTCGGGGTAGGCCTGGGTCTTGTCGTGCTCGGCGAGGGCGCGGTAGATGCTGGCGACGGACGGGTTGTGCCCCTTGCGTCTGCCGGTTCCGATGATCAGGTCCGGCTGGATCTGCTCGACGGACTCGCCCATCGCGCGGCGCCGCAGCACGGTGTGCAGCATGTCTGCGGTGATGACCGGGGGCCGGCCGCCGTGCTTGCCCTTGCGGGCGGCGGTGTCGAGTCCTTCGAGGGTCGATTCGCGGATGTTTTCTCGTTCGGTCTCGGCCATCGCGGCGAAGAAGGCGAACAGCAGCCGGCCGTGCCCGCTGGGGTCGTAGGTTCCGGCCAGGGGCCCGGCGAGCATCTCCAGGACCAGGCCGTGGGCGGACAGGTGGTCGGCCAAAGCGGTGAGCTCGGCGGCGTCGCGTCCCAGGCGCTTCATCTCGCACACCGTGAGGATCACCCGGCAGTGCGGGGCGTGAGCCTTGATCTCGCGGGCGGCGGTCAGGGCGGCCTCGAACTGGGGGCGAACCCGCACCCGGGTGCTGATCTTCTCGGCGAAGATCTTGTCTCGGGGGATGTTCTTGGCGGTGAGCGCGTCGAGTTCCTGGCCGAGGGTCGAGCAACGGGCGTAGCCGATACGGATGTCGGCGGTGGGCATGTCGGGGTCGACGGGCGCCGGGGGCGGCGTGCCGGGCCGCCACGGCTGGCCGGGGCCGCGGTCGGCGGGGGTGGCCACTCGCAGCAGCTTCGCGAGCCGGCCCACCTTTGTGAAGCGGCCGGTGTGGTAGGTGCCGGCGACCGCGCCGCCGCGCGAGCGGCACGGCGAGCCGGGCTCGGCCGCGCACCGCGGGCACGGGTGGCGCTCGATGTCGTCGGCGTCGAACACCGACGCGGTGTGAGGGGCGGTCATGGGTCCGGATTTTCGCACAATGCAACTCTCAGAAGGGGGTCGATCCCGCTTTTGAGTGAGAACGAGTTGTGCGAACCGATCCGAGGCGTGGAGGGACCTCCCACCCTTTCGGTAATCTTGCTCTGACAAAGGAACGTTTCTGCGAATCACCCACCGTCACCGCCGTCACACAGAGCTACTTTGCCCCTGGTGACGCCGACCAGAGTGGGACCCTCACCGACGCGGCCGAATTAAAACAGTGCAGCGGCTGGTCCCTGCACCAGCTACGCCACAGCGCACTGACCCACGAAGCCGAAGACGGCACCAACACCCCGACCCTGCTCGCCCGCTCCCGGTACGCCTCGGTCCGCTCCCTGGAGCGCTACGCCCGCCCCGGCGTCGACGCCGTCGCCGACCACGTGGCCAGCCGCGACCCGGCCGCCCGCCGTCGGATCCGGTAAGCCGGTCGGCTACCGCGAGCGCCCTTGACCGGTCGCCGGTCAGCGATCCCCACGGCGGATTTCCGGCGTACCTTGGCCAGCCCCATCCGGGTCGCCCTTCGGACACTTACAGCGCCTCTGACCTGCGCCCTGCCCCTTTGACGCTTGTTTTTCCTGCTCCCTGCGCCGTACCCGAACTGAGGATCGTCGCTCATGGCTCACACCGTAAGCGGATCGAGACCTTAGTCATAGGGGTCCGGGGTCGCAGCAGGTCAGAGGCTACTTCGTTGGAAATTTCTTCATTACTACCGGGACCCCGCCTCGGCGCGCCGGCCGGGCGCCGTCATGCGCACTCGTCGAGGACGTCCGCCCGGCCCAGCAGGCCGAGCAGGCGGCGCATGCCGGGCGGCACGTTGATCAGGTGGGCCACGCCGTCGCGGCACAGGCCGGTCAGCATGCGCAGGCCCGCGAGGTCGACGAACTTCAGGCGGCCGACGTCGATGATGAGGATGCCCTCGGCCGCCCGCGCCTGGGCCAGGGTTCGGGCGGCCGCCCGGGTGTTGGTGACGTCGAGCTCGCCGATCAGCCGGACCGCGCCTCCGGGCGGGGCCGGGCTGTAGGTGATGCGCAGCGTGCGATCGAGATAGAGCACGGCGTCGACCCATCGCTCACCGGGTACGACCTGCTCCTGGATGGTCACGGCTTCACCGTCAGGCGTTCGTCGTAGGTCGGCTGATGGAGCCGGTAGCCGGTGTTGCCGGGCGCGGGAGCCGGCCGGTGCGGGCCGGTGCTGCACGACAGCCATGTGATCGATCCCCTTCTTGCCCCGGTGCATGCCGACGGGCCTGGACGCCTCCACCTTACGTCGGAACAAAGATACACGAAAGATATTTCCGGTATGCTTCTTCCTATGGTGGTGCCTGAACCTGCCCGTTCCGTAGCGACCCGCTCTGGCGATGCCGGGAGAATGTGACGTGGCCGAAAACAGTTCCGATCAGCCTTCGTCCTCGTGGACCTTCCTGACCCATCACGCCCGGGTCCTGCTGGAGATCGCCCGTGACCCGCGGGCGCGGCTGCGCGACATCGCGGCCGCCATCGGCATCACCGAGCGCGCGGCGCAGGGCATCGTGACCGACCTGCACCAGGCGGGCTACCTCACCCGCTCCAAGGTGGGCCGCCGCAACCACTACACGATCAACCCCGAGCAGCGTTTCCGCTACCCGACCGAGGCGGGTGTGCCCATCGGCGTGCTGCTGGACATCTTCGCCGGCCACGACCAGGCCCACCAGGCCCTCCACGTAGGCCAGCGCCGCTAAACTCCTGGCCACGGCAGCCAGAGCGTGCGCTACCCTCACCTGCTCATCGTGATCTCCCCGCTCATAGGTGAGGTGGCGAGAAAGGCGGTGTCCGAGGTGATCGGCGATCGCGAACTGCACCCGCACGACAAGCTGGGTGCACTAGGTTCTGTGCATGTCGCCGTTCCTGCTCTCCGTGGATGAGCTGATCGAGCTGCGGGCCGGGTACGCCCATGAGCTTCCTGCCGATCTTCGCTCCTACCAGGAACACCTCGCGCACGGCACACCGGTTGTCCTGGCCCCCAGCTCAGGCTCCATCGGACGAGACGGCCTGAGGCATGCGTACCGCATCGCGACCACCGACTGGGGTGGCGAGCTCCGAACCCCGCTCTACACCCGCCAGCGGGCCCAACGCCAACGGCTTCGCCCTCAGCAGGCAGACGCCGACATGCTGGCCGGTGAGACCGCCGATCGCCTGCGCGACGAGTTCCGCGATGACGATGCCTCCATCGCGTTCCTGGCCGGTCGGACCGCGCACTGCTGTGGCCGGATCAGTGAACTCGCCATCTTCGACAGCGCCGGTGAGCCGATCTTCGATCAACCCTTGGCACCGCACAACGGCGAACGCTGGAATGCCCGCGGGGTGAAGGAGTTCTGGCCGTGCGCGCGCGAGCACCAACCTCCGGAAGGCTCCTGGGTACCGTTCTCGCATTGGGCCGGTCAACTCGCCCTGGTCCTGCAGTACTACAACCGCAACCACGCGCTGGAGAACTCGAGGCTGACGGCCCAGGGCGGTCGAGCCCGCTTACACGTCGTGGTGTGGGGAACAGATCTGCTGCAGGCGCTGCATCGCGAGTACGCCTTCGCGCACGGCCACCCCCGCAACGGCAAGATCCAGAAGGTCAAGGACGAGCTTGTCGCCGTGAGTTTCTGTGACCTGCAGATGGCGGATCTGCTGTGGCGAGGCGCCTGGCTGGGCGGCGTCGCCGAGCTCGCGCACCTCACCGGCGCCACCGCCGGCGATGACTGCCGCCTGATGCACCAGCACCTGCGTCGTCTCACTCAGCACCCCCGGCGCGCTGCGGCAGGGGCCGATCGGCTGCCTCGGGCCTCTGCCTTCCCCGTCGGTCCGCCGTCGTCCTTCGTCATGGCCGCCGCGCCGTCGGCGGACACCCTCGCCGAGCGCGAAGGCTGGACGTTCAACCGCGGCCGTTTCACCCCGGCCGACGCCTCCCGGCGCCTCCGCAGGGCTGTCTTTCCGGTCCAGGAGCCGGTCGCCGATCCCGAAGCCTTGAGCGCGGTCACCGGGTTGGACCTGGAAGGCGCCACCGATGTCGTCCGGGTGGCCACGCAGCGGCGGGAACAGGGCAAGCTGCGCCGCTTCCTGCTGGGGCACCGCACGAGCGCCGAATGTGACCTGTGCGGCAGGACGCTTCCGGTCTCCTACCTGCACGTGGCCCATATCAAGCGGCGCGAAGACGCCGACGAGGCCGAGCGCCGCGACCTGGCGATCGTGATGCTCGCCTGCGCCCTGGGCTGTGACGCGCTCTTCGAGCAGGGCGAGGTGTATGTGGACGGGCACGGGACGATTCGTGCTCGCCCTGCCCCGGCCGGATCGTCGACCGATCTTCCTGCCGCGCTCAAAGCGGTGGAGGGCCTGCGCTGCGCGGCGCATTCACCGCTCTCGGAGCGCTACTTCCACGCTCATCGGCAACGTCACGGACACAGCGCCGATCACAGCGTCGATCTCGGACAATGACCCTCTCGTCGAAGCCGGGGCACGACCGCCCGGCTATAAGCGATGGCCGAAGCGGGCTCCGGACCTTCCGCCTGAGGGGTGACCGCCGAGTGACGGTCACCCCGGCAACAGAGCGCTTGTACCGCGGGGTTCTACCCGCCCCGGCTAGAGCTGGATGCTCTGCCGTGCGAGCACGATGACGACGAGCACGACGAACAGGAAGCCTATGGAGCGCCGGACGCTCTCAGGAACCTGCACGCTGATCGAAAACGCGACGTCTGCCATGAAGATCCTTTTCCCGGTGTGAACAATCTGGAAGGACATGCCGAATGCCCTGGACCTTGAGAAAGACGGGTGGCGACGCGCTACACTGACCATGCGATTAGGACAGGTACTTAGCGCTTCGGGCTCCACCCGCGGTCCAGGTACCGCGCGGGCCCGGGCCCCTGGAGTGGGGTTCGGGCACCTCGCGGTACCGGCTAAACATTAGCGGGAATCCGTCGAGCGTGTGGCTATACGCGCGAAAGTCGGCTCGATTCTGCACCTGCCCTTCCCCGCTCCCGGCGCAGATGTCCGCGTTACCTCGCTGTGACCGCCTCTTCCTTCAGCTCTGCCGCCCTGACCTGTGCTTTGTTCCCGCAGCTTGCGATAAACCAGGCGATAACGACAGTCAGAAGTAATCACAGTTAAAAACTGTCGCGAACTTATTACTCCCACCAAAAAATTCGCAGTTAATTACTGCGCAGACTGTCTCACTAGTACTACATCTCTGCTTGTCGATAATCCACGATAATAAACTTCGTTTAATCCTCCAGTGACTACACCGTCGTCCGTAGCATCTGGAGTCTTCTTCGTATCGTGTGATGGACTCCTGCCTCACGGTCTGAAGTGAGAGGAGACTCTCGAAGTTGCGAAAAGCGGATCGGCGACTGCACTACCGACTGTGGGGTGGTGGAGTCCTTGGCGACGCGACTGTCGGCGAACACCGCAACGCGGACCGGACGTCAAGGCGAGAAATCCATGATCACATGTCGTGTCGCCGCGAAACGGCGCCCCGAGAAGGCCGCTGGTGGACGAACAGCGCAGCACTGGCGTCAGAGGCTGTTCGTGGCAAAGCGGCCCAGATGGCGCCGCTCAGCGCTCCGACTGCCCGTGAACAGACGGGCGACCGCCGGCTCGCTCGGCGGCACACGGCCAGCGCCGCACCCCCGAGGCGAGCCGCTCGACGGCTCCGGAGCGGAGCTCGGGCAACCGGGTCGCCGGACGTCCCGGCCACACGCGCTGACCGCAGGCGGGGTGGGGCCGGGCGATGTCTCGGCGGCGGGCCGCCGCGCCGGGAGGTGGCCGGTGCTCACTGCTGCTCCGTGCCCGGCTCCGCCGCGGGCAGCGGCTCCACAACGTCGCCGCCCAGGTGGGCGCGGGCGGCGACGGCGTGCTCGGCACAGACTGGCGGCGGGCCCACCATCAGGTCCTTCGCCGGTCGTTGAGTCGCACGGCCATCTCCCGGGCCAGCTGGCCGAGGCGCTCGCCTGGACACTTAGCCGCGAGTTCGTCGAGCAGGGTGGCCACCATGAGTGCCTCCCCCGCGTCGAGTAGCGGGAGCCGCTCGGTGTGCTCCTGGTCCGTCTCCTGGCGCAGGAAGTCCTCGTAGTCCTCGAGGGAGATGGGGCGTCCGCTGGGGTTGGTCGCTGTAGGGAGGTACAGTCCGGCTCGGCGCCCGGCCCGCAGGAACTCCACGGCGAGCCACATGGCTTCACTGCGATGCTCGTCGCTCAGCTCCCGCCAGGGCAGCGCTTTGGAGTAGATGTCTTCGGCGGTGAGCTGGTGACGGGCCATGACGAGTCGCTAGGCCTCCTTGCGCTCGGCGTCGGGGGTTGAGCAGCATCCGAACCGTCAGTGGCGTTAGCGAGCCGTTGGGACGCGCGTTACCGCCACTGGTCCTGTCGGAAAATACTGTAGTCAATTCCGGCCCCAAACCGGCCGTCCGACATCATGCTTCGTCACTCAATGTCCGATTTTCCGGAGGGTCCGCGGCGCTGGTTGAGTGCCTGTCGGGAAATGGTCTATTGCCGACACCCACCCACCAGCGGCGACTCCCATCCGAACCGTCAGTGGCGGTAACGCGCACTGCGAGAACTCGCTAACGCCACTGACGGTTCGGTTGCTGCTCAACCCCCGCCTACAGCGTCGAGCGCGACGCTTATGCCTGGTGGCTGGCTGAGCATGAGCGGATGTGCACCCGGGGCAAACGCCGACGGGACGTTGCGGTCGCCGGCCAGGGCCGCCTGATCCTGGCCGGGGCACCTTCGCATGCGAACCGGGCACGCTACCCGCGTGACCACCGTGGCCGCGCCGACCACCAGGCCGCCCGCGCTCACCTGCGCATGCAGCGCGACGCGGCCGCCACCCGAACCGCGCCCCGTCCGGCGGCCGCCGCGTGACGAGCGACCGCGCCGACCGCGCCAGATCTCCTGCTTCGCGATGGTGGTGGACAGGATCGGCCCGAAGGCGCTGTAGGGGATCAGCCCACATAAGCCCAAAACCCACATTGGGATGATCTTGAAGGGTTGAGCGGTAGGCCTTCTTACTGGCCCCCCCACTCGGGTCGGCGTCACCACGGGCAAAGTAGCTCCGTGTGATGGGTCAGGTCGGCGATCGCCGGTCATCGCGGTCGCGGTGCTGAGTCTGTCGGGTCGCGCCGACAGGCCTCCGAGGAGGCTCTCTGGCGCAGTTGGCGACGGCGGAGGTGCAGCGGTGGATGCTGTTCACCGCGGACCGCAAGACCGAGGAGCCGCGCACACTGAAACAGCGGCTGACCAAGTTGCGTGAGTCCATCGCAGCGGCGAACCGCCGGTCATGACGGGACTGGGTGACGGCATGCTGGCCGTACCTCGACAAAGAGCGCCGCCGATTTGACCTTGACGCTGCGTCAACTTCTAGCATCGGGACCATGTCGATCACTGTTCTTGACACCTACTCCGCCATGAGGCGGATCCTGCTGGCCCCGGTCGCGGACCGCGTTGACCTGCTGCGTTCGATGCTGGAGCCCACCAGGGGCATGTACCGCTACTACCCCGGCGAGGTCGACCTGGTGGCCATGCACCTCGAAGCGTCCGGGTTCCCCATCGAGCGCGACGAGGGGCGTTGCCTCGACGCGCTCGAAACCCTGGCGGCGGCCGGAGCCTGGGAGCGGATGCAACGCGCCCTCGACGACGCTCTCACCGTACTGCTGGAGGCGACGCCGGGGCTGGAGGCCCCGGACATCACCGTGCTGTTCGTGCTCGGCGATCCGGGTGACGAGCACTTCATGGGTCCCTGCCAAGGAATGACCGGGTTCGGCGGCATCTCGGGCCACATCGTGATCACGCTCTGGCCCTTCCCCGAGAACGTGGAGCGGCTGGAGGCCACCGCTGTGCACGAACTCAACCACAACCTGCGGTTCGGCCCGGGCGGGGTTGTGTGGGACCCGATGACCGTCACGGTCGGCGACCACATCGTCTCCGAGGGCCTGGCCGACGCCTTCGCCCGCCAGCTCTACGGCGACGAGCTCGGCCCCACCCGCATCGGCGTGCCGCACCTGCACGACGACGAGATCTTCGGCAAGGTACTCACCGGGCTCGACGTGACAGGCATGCAGAACTTCACTGCCTGGGTGCACGGCGACCCCAGCGCCGAGCGCTTCGGCCTCACTCCGGTGGGACTGCCGATGGGCGCCGGGTATGCCGCGGGCAACCGGCTGGTCGACACCTACCTGGCGGCGACCGGGCAGACGGCGGCGCAGGCCCTGCACGCCGAAAGCTCGGAGATCATCGCAACCACGCTCCGCCGCGGGTAACACTGGAACGATGGAGTGGACGATCCAGGAACTCGCGACGAGGGCTGGCATCACCAGCCGCACCCTGCGTCACTACGACCGCTTCGGGCTCTTGGCCCCGTCCCGGGTCGGCGAGAACGGGTACCGCTACTACAACCCCACCGCCGTCGCCCGGCTACAGCGGATCCTGCTCATGCGCCGGCTCGGCATGGGCTTGCCGGCCATCGCCGAGGTCCTGGCCGACGATGTGGACACGTGCGACGGGCTCCGCGCCCACATCGCCGCACTGGAAGAGGAACGAGACCGCATCGAACGGCAGATCCGGTCTGTGCGTCACACGCTCGATGCCCTGCAGGCGGGGGCGGAACCGCGAATGGACGTCATGCTGTCGGGGTTCAACGACCGCCACAAGGACGAGGTGATCTCACGCTGGGGCGAGCGCGCGTTCCGCGTGAGCAACGACTGGTGGCACGGCAAGACCCTTGACCAGCAGCGGGCCTGGAAGCAGGCCACCGAAGACCTCGTCGCCGCATGGGTCGCCGCAGCGAAGGCCGGGGTTTCTCCGATATCGGAACACGCTCAGTCACTGGCCGCCCAGCACGTCCAGTGGCTGAGCCAGATCCCGGGCACCCCCACGGCCGACGGCGACCGGGAGCGTTCGATCGCGATGGTGCAAGGCATGGGGGACATGTACGTCGACGACCCCCGCTTCGCCGGCATGTACGACGACGCCGCAGGGGCGACGTTCGTCCGCGACGCACTGCAGGCGTACGCGCGGACTCGGATGTAGCTCGTGTGATTCGCAGAAATGGTCGATTGTGCGAGGTCAGCGCTGTCCTCGTTCGGTGAGGCATTCACCCAGGTCACCATTCGCAGAACTCCTCTCACAACCGGAACGTTCTGAGAGATGGTTCTGAGACGCCCACAGCCTGGGCGAACGCTTCACTTTGCCCCTGGTGACGGCGACCCGAGCGGGGAGCCACCACCGTCGCGGGGCTTGAGCAGCAACCAAGCGGCCAGTCACGATAAGGAGCCCGACGGGCGACTCTTACCGTGACTGGCCGCTGCTGCGGGATCGGATGAGGCCTTGGCCTCTGCGAGGGTCTTGTGGACGACCCCGACGGAGAGCTTCACTCCGGCAGCGATGGTGCGGATGGATTCCCCGCGCCGGCGGCGGTCGAGTATCGCGGCGCGCCTGTCGTCGTCGACCACGGGTCGGCGGCCGCCGACCTTGCCTTGCTTGCGGGCGGTCTCCAGGCCGTTCTTGGTCTTGCGGACGATGTCCCGGCGGCGGTCCTCGGCCAGGGCGAGGGCCAGGTCGAGGATGAAGGAGCGTTCGGTGTGCTCGCCGACGGCTCGGGGCATTCATTCTTTCCCCAGGAGAAGCACCGCCTGGTCTGGGTGATCGACTCGGTTGACGGCTGGTGACACGTTCGTTGACGGAACCTCAACACCGGCGCGTGCGCCACCGCGATCGCCAGTAACATCACGTCCTGGGCCAGGTCCGGAGCCAGGGATCGGCTGGTCACCGTCGTGACGGTCATGGCCTTCACCCGATCCGCTGCAGGGCACGCTCACGGCGTGCCGCCACTGTCGAGCCGGATTCCCCGCGTGCCATCCGCCGCAGCACGACCGGCGCCATGAGCAGGCCGAGCAGCGCCCAGGCGCCCAGCACTCCGGCGGTCTCCAGGTGTCGCCAGGATGCGCCGATCTCGACGACGACCGCCGCGTCCGGCAACAGGGCCGAGCGCATGCCGAGCCCCATCCAGTAGATGGGGAAGATCTGGGCGATCCACTGCAGCCACTCGGGCAGTGCGGTGATCGGGTAGAAGATGCCGGAGATGCCGATCACCGCGAGGAATGGTAGCTGGACCAGCCCTTGGGCGCGGGCGGTGGTGAACATCGAGCCCAGGACCGCGCCGATGGGCAGGGTCGCGACCAGGCCGAGCGCCAGTACCCAGGCCAGGCCGGGCCAGGATTCCGGGCCGATCCGCAGGCCCTCGACGAGGAGTACGCCGGGCACGAGGAAGATCACCAGGTCGGCGAGCAGGCCGCCGGACACCGAGATCACCTTGCCGATCAGGTAGGCGGGCATCCCGTGCGGGGTCGCCTTGGCACGCAGCAGCGTGCCGTCCTCGCGGTCGGCGGTGAGCTGCTGGCTTATGCCGATCATGCCGGTCGCGGCGTTCATGCCGAGGATGCCGGGTAAGGCCACGGCGCCGAGCAGGAGAGCGCCGACCGGCAGGTCCCGGATGAAGAACAGCGTGGCCACCATCAGGGCGGGCCACAGGAAGTGGGAGAACAGCTCGGCGCCGTTGGTGAACGACTGCCGCAGCTCGATCAGGCCCCGGGACCAGCCCGCGCGCAGTACGGTCGCGTTCATCGGGCCACCTCCTCGGCCTCGCGCACCAGCGCCAGGTACGTCTGCTCCAGCGAGGCCCGGTGGACCTCCAGCTCCTGGACGTCGTCGCCGTAGCGGGCGAACAGCTCGCGGGCGAACGTGGTCGAGTCGGGCGTCCGCTCGACGTACCGCCGCCTATCGCGCACCCAGCGCACCTCGTCCTCGCCGGCGATCCGCCGTGCCAGCTCGGCGGCGGTGCCGTCGGCGACGATCCGGCCGCCGTTCAGTACGAGGATGCGGTCGGCCAGCTTCTCGGCCTCGTCCAGGTCGTGGGTGGTGAGCAGGACGGTGGTCTCGCGGGCATCGGCCAGGTCGCGTATGAGAGCGTGGAAGTCGGACCTGGCCTGCGGGTCGAAGCCGGTGGTCGGCTCATCGAGGAACAGCACCTCGGGGCGCCCCACGAGGCCGATCGCCACGTCCAGCCTGCGCCGCTGGCCGCCCGACAGTGTCTTGAGCTTCTTGCCGGCGTGCTCGGTCAGGCCGACTCTCTCGATCAGCTCGTCGGGGTCCCAGGGCCGCGAGATCCCGGGGACGGTGTAGGGGGCGTAGTAGGTGCCAAGGTGGGCGAGGAACTCGCGTACCCGCCATTTGCCGTGGTCGCGCCAGGACTGCAGCACGATCCCGAGCCTGGCCCGCCACTGCTCGTCGCCATGCGCGGGATCGGCGCCGAGCACCGAGACCCGGCCCTGTGACCGGACGCGGAAGCCCTCCAGTATCTCGATCGTGGTGGTCTTGCCCGCGCCGTTCGGCCCCAGCAAGGCCAGAACCTCGCCGTGACGGGCCTGGAATGTGACGTCGTGCAGGACGTCGAGCGAGCCGTAGCGCATGCGCAGCCCGTCGACGTTGAGCACGATGCCGTTGCTCTTCGTCATGAAACGACCTCTCTTCGTGATCAGATGACCTCGTGCCGGCGCACATGCCGGCGCAAGCCCGGCACGAGGGCATGGCGCATCGCGGCCCGAACCGGGCCGGAGCGTGGGGACAGGGGTGCTGGTTACCAGTTTTCGCGCGCGAGCGTCTCCTGGAGGAGATCCATCAGGCCGGCCCGGTCGAGGCCGGCCAGGGCGAGCGCGCGCGGCACGGTACCGACGTCGGCGCTCAGGACGCCGAGCAGCAGATGGGCAGGACGCAGGTCCTTCTTGCCCTTGGCGGCGGCGAAGCCGCGTTCGAGCGCGAGCCGGGCGGAGGCGCCGGGCTTCGGATGATCCTTGGGATCACGGAAGGGTTTCGGAAGGTCGTAGGAGGCGAGGGACACCCCGACCGCGTCGAGGCTGTGCTCGAACTCCCGGTCCAGCGCATCCCTGATCGCCTGCCGCCCGAGCCCCGCCGCCGTCAGCACGCGGTGCGCGGCGGTGCCCTCGACGGCGGCGATGGCTAGCAGGAGGTGGTGGGCCTCGGTGGTGGCAGAGCTTTCCTCCCGCGCCTCGGCCGCTCCCCGCACGATGATGTCGTTGATGTAGTGGTCGATCGTGCTCACTGTCGTCTCCTCAGCGTCACACCGGCGGCGATGAGCCGCTTGGCGTGCTTCTTGTGGACCGCCTGGCGGGTGACGCCGAGCGCCTCGGCGACCTCCGGCCAGCCCCACCCGGCGCGCATGGCCTGCTCCACGGCGGCGTCCTCGATCTGGTCGGCCAGGCGCCGCAGCGCTGCGACCGCCGCGAGCGCGTCGGCGGGATCCTGGGGTACGGGTGCGTCTTGTGCCGGCATACAAGCAACCTTAGTTGCCTATTTCGAGAATAGTCAACTGTGGTTGCTTGAGTGCCCGAGGCTCGGGGCAGGGCGCCCCGGTCCGACCCAACACGGCACCCCGTGTTGGTCAGATCTCGTCGTCGTCCTCGGTGGCGTCCGGGTCACGCAGGTCGCGGATGGCGCCGGGCGCAAGGTCGGGCAGGGCGAAGGTGTAGGTGCCGTGGACTCCGAGGTGGGAGTGGACGAACGGTGACAGCCGAGCCATGTCCTCCTCACGGACGGGGTAGCCCTGGGCTTTGAGCTGGCGGACGGCGGCGTCCAGGTAGACGGTCGTCCAGAGCGTGGCGCAGTTCAAAACGAGGCCGAGGGCGCCGAGCTGGTTTTCAAGTCCGCGTTCGTACCGGTGGTAGAGCTCGCCCTTCTTGCCGTGGCAGATCTTCCGGGCGAGGGAGTGGCGGTTCTCCTGGAGGTTGCGGATGTCCTTGATGTCGCGGCGGTAGGTCTCGTCAACGTCGATGAACTGGAGGATGTGCAGGGTCTTGAAGATCCGGCCGTAGGAGGCGATGGCCTCGCCGAGGGCGGTGGGGTGGCCGTCGCGCTGGAGCATGGTGACGACGTCGTAGGCGCGGACGGTCCCGGTGTAGATCGAGGCAACCACGCGGAGGATGTCCTCCCAGTTCCGGCGGATCTTCCGCAGCTCGATCTTTCCCCGGGCGAATGTGTTCAGCGGTCCGTAGTCGGCCAAGGCGCTGATCCGCCAGCCCTTCTGGTCGGGCAGGTCACAGCCAGGGCCGGCCGGTAGGAGATGCCCAGCAGCTCCAGGAGGCCGAAGACGACGTCTGAGTAAGACCCTGTGTCCGAGACGACGATCTCCGGCAGGTCGCCGCCGTCCAAGCCGAAGATGACGTCGACCATGTGCAGGGAGTCTCGGATCGTCCCGGACACGACCTTCGCGCCGCGCCCCATGCCGCGGTCGTTCATGGCGTTCAGCCAGGTCATGCCGCGTTTGGAGCCGAAGTACTTGCGGTTGGGGCGGGCGAACGCGGCCGGGACCGGAACGACGAACCGCATCCCGTCGACCGCAGCGACCAGGCCACCGCCCCACGCCTGGGCCAGCGGCAGCCCGGCCTGCTTGTCGACCAGCGGCACGTTCGCCAAGCTGAGCGTTTCGGGCCGGAAGTAGTTCTGGTAGACGTGCGATAACCGCGACCGCTCCAAGGCTTCGACGCCCTTCTTGGCGATCGGCCGGTACCCGACGTTCAGCGAGTGCGCGGTCAGGCACGCGGCGACCGAGACCGGCAGGTCCTTCAGCCGGGACCGGCCTCCCGACACCGCGGTGAACGCCTCGGCGAGTTCGGGCACCCACGACATGACCTCCAGGATCGCCTCGGGCAGCTCCACGCGCGGCAGCATCGCCGTGGTGCGGGCCCGCAGGTCGACCAGGGACGGCGGCTCCTCGATCGCCTTCACCCCGGTCAGGTGGATCTTCCCCTCCCCGTCCACCCAGACGTCGGGGTTGGCGACCAAGCGCCCGCCAACTTCGCGGAGGGCGGCGTCCAGGGTACGGGAGTGCTCGGCCAGCAGCACGTCAGGGTCGGCGGGGAGGCTGAGCGCGGTCAGCGCGTCGGGCCGGATCGCCGCCCACTGAGCGCCTTCCAGCAGCTCGGCCTGGGGGTTGCGCCACTTGGTGGAGGCGTCAGCGTAGATCTCGCGGCGCTTCAGACCGCGCCAGAACCGCTCCAGCACGCAGAAGGCGTAGGCGTGCCGGTTCACCGCGCCACCCTCGTGGGCGGGGTGGCCGAACACCAGGCGCTTCCACGGGCCGGTGACCACACCGGCGTCGATCAGGCGGCCGGGGATCAGCGGGGCGGCCAGGCGGCTGCGGTGGGCCAGTACCTCCGGCAGCGCCTTCATCGCCTCCAGCACGGGCGTGCCCTCGGCGTTCGCGCCGAAGGCGATCGTCTCGGGCAGGACCTTCAAGAACCCGGACACGGTGGTGTACCGGCCGACCAGCTCGGTCCGCCAGTCATCGGGATCAGTGGCATCGGCCGACGGCACGTTCTCGTTCACCAGCACCAGCGCGGCCCGCAAGTCGGCGCGGGAGATAACCGTCTCGATCGCCTCCCACACCTCCGCCACACGAACCTCCTCGTCCTCGCCGCCCCACCCGTCGGACTCGAACAGCGCCTGCACCGCGACCGCCAGCCGGGCGGAGGCCTTGGCGAGCTTGGGGTGCTTGCGGACCTTCTCCTTGTTCGCCGCCATCTGCGCCTTGTTCAACAGCTCGGTCGCCATCAACAGGTCCAGCAGTTCCAGGGTGTCGTCGATCGACTTACCCTCCAGATGCCGGACCGTGGCCAGCAGAGTCGCCAGCCGGCGGCCGTCACCGTGCCGACGCAGCGCCGAGGCGTCCGCCCGCATCCCGTACTTGGCCAGCTCACCCAACCGGCGCTGCGGCACCAGAGCCTCCGCGCCCAGGTCCGCGAGCTCCAGCCCCAGGATCTCCGCCACCTGGTCGAGAGCTTTGATGATCGTCGGGCCGGACGCTCGCGGTGGCACGCCCTTGCGCCATCGCTCCAGATCCGACACCCGCGACCCCAGCGGTACTTCCAGCAGCTGGTCCAGGACGTAACGCTGGCCGATGGTCAACAGGCCTTCCAGCACGCCCCACAACCGCTTGGTCGTGTCGTCGCGGATCTTCGCGACCAGCCGCGCCAGCGTCGTCACGCCCGGCAGCAACACCTTCCGCTCGCGCAGCCACCTCACTCCGTCGGTAAAGATCGCTTTTGGGCCGTCCCCGGATGTCCAGGACCGGGCCGCCACCCACGCCACAAACTCGCCCTCGACGGCCCCCACTCGGGTCCGCGCGACCAGCCCCAAAGTAACGCTCTGTAATGTCTCAGAAGCGGTACGTAGTGATCACAGATGGGCGGTACCGGACCGTAGCGACATCTGTGCGGAGCAGGGTGCTTTGCGCATCTATAGCGATCGGGGGAGAAAGGATCCCTGCCGATGCGCAGAGAGTGGGAGCTGGAGGACCTCATCGAGTGCTGGACACTGGATGAGGCCGAGGCCGAGTTACTGGCGAACAAGAGCGGTGCCACCCGTCTCGGGTTCGCGCTGATGCTGAAATTCTTCGAGCTGGAGGGCCGCTTTCCGCGCCGGGAGGACGTGCCGAAGGCCGCGGTGGACTACGTGGCGGGGCAGGTGAAGGTCGACGCGGCGCTGTTCGCCGAGTACCGCTGGTCGGGCAGCACGATCGAGTATCACCGGGCGCAGATCCGCCGGTTCCATGGCTTTCGCGAGCCGACGGTCGCCGATGAGGACAAGCTGACGTTCTGGCTGGCCGACAAGATCTGCCCGGTGGAGACCTCGCGGGAGCGGCTGCGCGCCGCGCTGCTGGCCCGCTGCCGGGAGGAACGTACCGAGCCTCCCACGCCCAAGCAGATCGAGCGGCTGGCCGGCGCGGCCGAGGCGTTGTTCGAGCGGGAGTTCACCGCCACCACAACCCAGCGGTTGCCGGTCTCGGCGGTGGTCGCCCTGGAGGATTTGATCGCGGTTCCCGACCCCGACCCGGAGGGAGAGGGCGAGGCCGGGGGCGCCGGAGCGCGCAGCTTTCTGCAGGAGCTGAAGGAGGACCCGGGTCCGCTGCAGTTGGAGACGCTGCTGGCCGAGATCGTCAAGCTGGAGCGGGTCAAGGCCATCGGGTTACCGGAGGGCCTGTTCGAGGGGGTGTCGGAGAAGGTGGTGGAGGTGTGGCGGGCACGGGCGATGCGCATGTACCCGTCCGATTTCGCCGCCGCGCCTGAGCCGATCCGGCTGACCTTGCTGGCGGCGCTGTGCTGGGTGCGCAAGGCCGAGATGATCGACGGCCTGGTGGAGCTGCTGATCCAGCTCGTGCACAAGATCAGCGTGCGGGCCGAGAAGAAGGTCGAAAACGAGCTGAGCAGCGAGTTCCGGCGGGTGCAGGGCAAACACGGCATCTTGGCCCGGCTCGCCCAGGCGGCCCTGGACTTGCCCGAGGAACTCGTCCGCAAGGCGATCTACCCGGTGGTGGGCACGGCCACGCTGGCCGACATCATCGCCGAGGCCAAGGCGAATGAGAAAGAGCTCCGCACCCGGGTACGGGTCAAGCTGCGCGGCTCCTACTCACGCCACTACCGGCGCGGCCTGCCCAAGCTGCTGCGCGCACTGGACTTCCACTGCAACAACACCACCTTCCAGCCGGTGATGGACGCACTGAAGCTGCTGGACCGCTACGCCGACTCCGAGGCCGTCTTCTACGACCGCGCCGAGATCGTGCCGATCGAGCACGTGGTGCCCGAGGACTGGCAGGAGGCGGTGGCCGATGAACGCGGTCGTATCGAGCGCATCCCGTACGAGCTGTGCGTTCTGGTGGCGCTGCGCAAGGCGATCCGCCGGCGGGAAATCTGGGTCGAGGGCGGCAAGATCTGGCGCAACCCCGAGGCGGACTTGCCAGCCGACTTTGACGACAACCGGGACGTGCACTACGAGGCCCTGAAGAAGCCCCGTGATTCGGCGGCGTTCATCGCCGACCTGCAGCGCCGCCACACCGCAGCCCTCGATCGGCTGGACAAGGCGATGCGCAAAGGCACCACCGGCGACGTGAGGATCACCCGGAAGAAGGGTGAGCCGTGGATCAGTGTCCCGCCGCTGGGCAAGCAGGAGGAGCCGACGGGCCTGAAGGCGCTTAAGGCGGAGATATCCCGCCGGTGGGGCGTGATCGACCTGCTGGACGTGCTCAAGGACGTGGCCCACGTCACCGACTACACCGACGCTTTCACCTCGGTGGCCTCGCGGATCGTCATCGACCCGGCGGTGCTGCAGAGACGGCTGTTGCTCTGCCTGTACGGGCTGGGGACGAACGTCGGGATCAAGCGGGTGGCCGACGGCGTGGCCGCGGCCGCGCTACCGCCCGGGTAGATCGACAACGAGGCGGCGCTGCGGCGCACCCGCCGGTTGTTCATCAACCGGGACAACCTGCGCGAGGCGATCCGCCTCATCGTCAACGCCACCCTGAAGGCGCGCGACACGGTGCTGTGGGGCGAGGGCACCTCGTGCGCGTCCGATTCGCGAAAGTTCGGGTCGTGGTCGGCTAATTTCATGACCGAGTGGCATGAGCGCTACCACGGGCCGGGGATCATGGTGTACTGGCACGTCGAACGGCGCTCGGTGTGCATCTACAGCCAGGTGACCAGCACGACCGCCTCCGAGGTGGCTTCGATGATCGAGGGCCTGCTACGGCACCTGACCGATGCGGAGATCGATCGCCAGTACACAGATACCCGCGGCGCCTCGATCGTCGGGTTTGCCTTCTCCGAACTGCTGAGCTTCAAGCTGCTGCCACGGCTGAAGAACATCGGCTCTGCGCGGCTGTACCGGCCGGGGACCGGCGAGGATGAGGCGTGGCCGCGCCTGGAGGCGGTGCTGTCGAACAAGACCATCGACTGGGATGTGATCGCCCGCCACTACGATCAGATGATCAAGTACGCGACCGCGCTGCGGCTGCGCACCGCCGAGTCCCACCAGATGCTGCGGCGCTTCACCCGCGGCGGCCCCAAGCACCCCACCTACCAGGCGATCGAGGAGCTGGGCCGCGTCATCAGGACGATCTTCATCTGTGAGTATCTGGCGGATGAGGAACTCAGGAGGGAGATCAACGAGGGCCTGAACGTGGTGGAGAACTTCAACTCGGCCAGCAAGGACCTGTTCTACGGCAAGGCCGGCGACCTGACCGGCGACGACCGCGAGAACGTCGAGGTCTCCGCGCTGGCGCTGCACCTCCTCGCCGCGGCCATCACCTACCTCAACACGCACCTGATCCAGATCGTGCTGCGCGACCCGGCCTGGCGAAAACGGCTGAGCCCGGCCGACCGGCGCGGGCTGACGGCTCTGTTCTGGTCCCATCTGAACCTGTATGGCCGCTTCGAGCTCGACATGAGTCGCCACCTGGAGCTGGACGGCGTTGCGCTCGGACGGCCCAGCGCCCCGTGACGCACGGGGCCGACAGGGCGGCGCCGCTCAGCCCTGTCAGCCCCGCCGTGTACTGCCGGATCGCTACTACCGGATCGGCAGGCCCGGTGGCGGGGTCGAACGGCTCCCACCGTTGCACGACGGTCTGCCGCACCCCCTGGTCGAGCTGCGCCGCCACACGGTGTTGCCCCTCGTAGTAGCGCTAGCGGAGCCGGTCGAGGCACAGGTTGGTGATGGCCTTGGTCAGCCATGCCAGTGAGGCCAGCCGGTTTCGGCCTGGCCTCACTGGCCTATGGGCTGGTGGTGTCGAAGCGATCAGTGGCGGTGCTGTCCACGCGGACCACGTGAGGCGGTTACGCGAGCGCCTTCTCGGCGGACGCATCCGGCGCGGCGGCCAGGCGGCGCTTGCGCTTGGGCAGGCCAAAGGTCGGGTGCGAGATGCCCCACAGCGAGATCTGGAGGATGCCCGACTTGATCCGCGCGGCCTTCCGGCCGCCCACGTACTTTGGCTTTGCTTGCGCTTCGTCGTCGACCATCTGCAGGATCCCGTCCCGCCGTCCGAGGCTGATGTGGTTGCCCGGGTAATCCAGCCTGCTCTTCGCAATCTTGCGGCCGGTCAGACGTCCCACGATCGCGTCCGTGGCCTGCCGGCCGGTGGAGCCGGCCGAAGCGCAGGACATCGGCAGCGGCCGGCCGTTGCCGCCGATGGCGTAGGCGCTATCGCCGGCGGCGTAGACGTTCGGGTGCGAGACCGACCGCATGGTGCCATCGACGACGATCTGACCGTTCTCGGTGACCT
This sequence comes from Streptosporangium sp. NBC_01469, assembly GCF_036227305.1. Lineage (NCBI taxonomy): Bacteria > Bacillati > Actinomycetota > Actinomycetes > Streptosporangiales > Streptosporangiaceae > Streptosporangium > Streptosporangium sp. NBC_01469. The sequence goes on from NZ_CP109465.1 coordinate 7,040,818, forward strand.
CCAGCCCGCTGGCGGCGGCGATCGGGGTGACCGCGAACCCAGCCGTCCACACGGTCGCGTCGGACGCCAAGGCGGTGCCGTCGGCGCACAGCACCCGCGTCGCTTCGACGGCTTCGACGCTGGTGTGCTCCAGCACGGTAATGCCCAGCCGGTCACAGGCCTGGCGCAGATGGCTGCGGGCTCCGGCGGACAGCCGGGCGCCCAGCTCGCCGCGGGCGATGAGCGCCACCGACAGGCCGGGCCGGGATTCGGCGAACTCGGTGGCGGTCTCAATGCCGGTCAACCCGTCGCCGACGACCAGCACACGCCCGCCCTCGCCCCGCCTGTCCAGGCTGTCCAGGCGTTCGCGCAGGCGCAGCGCCGCGGGCCGGGCGGTGACGTGGAAGGCGTGCTCGGCCACGCCGGGGACGCCGCAGTCGGCGACGTGGCTGCCGAGCGCGCAGACAAGCGTGTCGTAGCCGAGTTCGCCGCCGTCGGCGTCCGTGACGGCGACGACCTGGCGCTCGGGGTCGACGGCGGTGACACGGGCCAGGCGCAGCCGTATCCCCGTGCCCGCGAAGACGTCGGCGAGCCTTTGAGCCTCGATGTCCTGGCCTGCCGCGAGCTGGTGCAGCCGCAGCCGCTCGACGAAGTCCGGCTCAGCGTTGACCACGGTGATCTCGGTGTCCGCCGGAGACAGCCGGCGGGCCAGGTTCCCGGCCACGTAGGCCCCGGCATAGCCGGCGCCGAGGACGACGATGCGGTGCTTCATGTGTTGCTCCTGTCGGTTCGCTTGCTCCCGGTGAGTTGACTCGGCCCGGGGTCACCGATTTTCTTGATCGAGGTTGCCGTGAGCCTGCGCCGAAAGGTCTTGCCAGTCGGCCCAGGTCTTGACGCGGTCGGCGTAGACCTGCTGGAGCATCGGGTAGAAGCCCTGCCCGAAGAGCACCCGCAGGGGCGGCTCGTCCAAGTCGACGATCTTGAGGAGCGCCTGAGCCGCGGCGGCCGGGTCGCCGGCGGGCTGCTTGCCCGCGAACGCGGCAATGCGCTGGCGAAGGCCGTCGTAGACCGGGTTGGGCTCGGCCAGGTGGCCGTTGTTGAGGGGATCGGGGTTCTTGCCGGACCGCGTGGCGAAGCCGCCGGGCTCGATCACAGTCACCTTGACGCCGAAGTCGGCGACCTCTTGGGCGAGGGATTCGTTCAGAGCTTCCAGGGCCCACTTGGAGGCGCTGTAGGCGCCGCTGAGCGGCATCGCCATGAGCCCGGCCGCCGAGGACAGCTGAATGATGTGCCCCGCGCCCTGCTCGCGCAGGTAGGGCAGCGCGGCCTGGATCACCCACAACGCGCCGAACAGGTTGGTCTCCAGCTGGTCGCGCAACTGCTGCTCGGCCAGCTCCTCGACCGCGCCGACCTGGGCATAGCCGGCGTTGTTCACGATGACGTCGAGACGGCCGAAGTGCTCCCTGGCCCGCTTCACACTCTCGAAGACGGCGGCCTTGTCGGTCACGTCCAGCTCCAGCGGAAGCACCGCCTCGCCGTAGGCGGCGACCAGCTCATCAAGGCTCGCGGCGTTCCGGGCGGCCGCGGCCACCCGGTCGCCGCGCGACAGGGCGGCCTCGACGAAGTTACGGCCGAGGCCGCGCGACGAACCGGTGACGAACCAGACCTTGCTCATGATGTCTTTCCGTTCTTTCTGCGGTGGCGGTCGCGCGGCGGTCACCACGCAACCGGCCAAGGCGATCAACTCGCGGGGAGTTGTGTGCCGCGCGAATCGTTCGCGCGGCGTCCTGACGACCATGAGGCGCCGGCGATCCGATCCCTGTGACAGAGCGGTCATGTGACGTGTGTCACCGATCACGGGTGTCACACAGCGGTGGGCGCCGGCGCCTAGTGCATGGAGCAGGATTTGCGGGTCTGGGAGGAGCCAGGTATGAACGAGTGCAGGGATGCAACGACGGGCACAGTCGAGCCGATGGCTGGTGGCGGCCGGATGGCCTGCGTTTCCGAGGCGACCGAGGCCTTCCTCGCCCACCGCAACCTGCTGTTCACCGTCGCCTACGAGATGCTCGGCTCGGCCGCCGACGCCGAGGACGTCCTGCAGGAGACCTGGCTGCGGTGGATGAAGGTCGACATGGATCAGGTGCTCGACCAGCGCGCCTACCTGGTGCAGATCGCCACCCGGCGCTCGCTCGACCGGCTGCGCACCATGAGGCGCCGCAAGGAGGCCTACGTCGGCCCCTGGCTGCCCGAGCCGCTGCTCACCGCGCCGGACGTGGCCGAGGACGTCGAACTCGCCGAGAGTGTGTCGATGGCGCTGATGCTCGTCCTGGAGACGCTGTCGCCGACCGAGCGCGCCGTCTTCGTGCTGCGCGAGGTCTTCGACGTCGGCTACGACGAGATCGCGGCCGCGGTCGGCAAGACCCCGGCGACCGTGCGCCAGATCGCGCACCGCGCCCGGCGGCACGTCGACGCCCGCCGCCCGCGCGAGGTGGTCTCCGCGAGCCAGACCCGGGCGGTACTGGAGTCGTTTCAGCGCGCGGTCGAAACCAGGGACCTGCAGGGCCTGCTCGACGTGCTCGCCCCGGAGGTCGTCCTGATCAGCGACGGTGGCGGCGTCAAGCAGGCCGCGCCGCGGCCGATCATCGGCGCCGACAAGGTGGCCCGCATGATCGTCAGCGGCCTCGGCAAGGCCCAGATCGCGCTCGCCGGCGAACCCATCGTGGTCAACGGTAACCCGGCACTCCTGCTGCGCGTGGACGGCGACATCGACGGCGTCATAGCAGCCCGGGTCGAGGACGCCCGCATCACCGGCCTCTACTACGTCCGCAACCCGCAGAAGCTGACCCGCATCGCATCCGAGACCCCGCTCACCCTGCGATGAACACCGGTGACGAGCCGGCCCACAGCCTCGGAGCGATATGGACCTGACGGTGGCGCAACAGGCGACTCTCGTCCTACGCGGAACCGGCGATGTCGATCACGCTCCGAGGCCGCCACAAGCAGAACAAATTCCCCCACTGGGAGGTCATTCATGACAAAGAGCGTTACCGGCGAACTCGCCGGTCTGGAACTGCCGGTCGAGCGGGGTTGCCCGTTCGCCCCGCCCACCGCCTACGAGCAACTGCGCGAGCAGGCGCCGATCAACAAGGTCCGCCTGGCCAGCGGCGGCGAGGCGTGGTGGGTGTCCGGGCATGAGGAGGCCCGTACCGTCCTCGTCGACGGCCGCTTCTCCTCCGACAAGCGCAAGGACGGCTTCCCGCTCTTCACCCTCGACGCGGCGACCCTGCAGCAGCTCCGCAGCCAGCCGCCGTTGATGCTCGGCATGGACGGCGCGGAACACTCCGCAGCCCGACGCCCGGTGATCGGCGAGTTCACCGTCAAGCGCCTCGCCGCGCTGCGCCCGCGCATCCAGGCCATCGTCGACCACTTCATCGACGACCTGCTCGCCGCCGACCAGCGACCGGTCGACCTGGTGCAGGCGCTGTCGCTGCCGGTGCCCTCCCTGGTGATCTGCGAACTGCTCGGCGTCCCCTACACCGACCACGACTTCTTCCAAAGCCGCACCACCATGATGGTGCGCCGGACTTCGCTGGAGGACCGCCGGCGAGCCTTCGCCGAACTGCGCGCCTACATCGACGACCTGATCACCCGCAAGGAGTCCGAACCCAGCGACGACCTGTTCGGCCGGCAAATCGCCCGGCAGCGCCAGGAGGGCACCCTCGACCACGCGGGCTTGGTGAGCCTGGCCTTCCTTCTGCTGACCGCAGGCCACGAGACCACCGCGAACATGATCTCGCTCGGCGTGGTCGGGCTCCTCACCCACCCGGAGCAACTGGCCCTGATCAAGGCCGACCCGGACAGGACGCCCATGGCCGTGGAGGAACTGCTGCGCTACTTCACCATCGCCGACGGGGTCACCTCCCGGCTGGCCACCGACGACGTGGAGATCGGCGGGGTGAGCATCAAGGCCGGCGAGGGCGTCATCGTCTCGGCCCTGTCGGCAAACTGGGACCCGGCGGCGTTCAAGGACCCGACCGACCTGGACGTCGAGCGCGGGGCCCGCCACCACCTCGCCTTCGGCTTCGGCCCGCACCAGTGCCTCGGCCAGAACCTGGCCCGGATGGAACTGCAGATCGTCTTCGACACGCTGTTCCGCCGCATCCCTGCCCTGCGGCTCGCCGTACCGGTCGATGACCTGCCGTTCAAGTCCGACGCCGTCATCTACGGCGCCCACGAACTCCCGGTCACCTGGTGAGCAGGACATGATGCGGATCAAAGCGGACACCCGTCTCTGCGTCGGCTCCGGCCAGTGCGTCCTGACCGAACCGGCCGTCTTCGACCAAGACGACGACGGCATCGTGGCCCTGCTGACCGACCACCCCGACGACCAGAGCGCCGCACAGGCACACCACGCCGCCACCCTGTGCCCATCCCGAGCCCTATCCATCCTGCAGGAGTAAGCCCTCCCCGGGTGGACTACGCATCCGTCCGTACCCGTAGCGGGCGGGTAGGTCAGACCTTGCCTCCAGCGCATCCGCGCTGGAGGCAAGGTGCCGAATCCGGGTTGATACTCCAGCCGTAGATGGTGATCTCGATGGGGAGGGGCGCCGAGGAGACAGGTGGTCAGCGTCGATCATCTGGACGAGATCGACCACGCCACCGGGGGTGTCCGTTCCTTCTCCGCCTGCCCGACTACTCGAGTCCACCGAGACGGAGGGCGTCCCTTATCTCGCGGAGCTTCGTCGGTCGTCGCCGGGGTCCGCTCCTTCGCCTGTCCAGCGAGTCGGAGGGCATCCTCAATCTCGTTGAGTTTCGCGTAGGGCAGGGCGCCCGCCCGCTCGAGCAGGTCGTCCCGGGACACGGTAGTCAGCCACGTGCAAGGGGTAAATCCCGGACACGGGAACGCGAACCGCAGCACGCCTTCAAAGGGCAGTCCTTCCATGGCGCCTACTGCCACTTCGACGCCCAGACCGCTGATGTCGACGCCCGCCGGAGCCACGACCTGCATCACCCGGATCCCGGACGCGTCGCCTTCCGACAGCAGTACGACCGGCCGCCGCTCGTCGAACTCGACCCACCAGACTTCGCCACGTTGCACATGTCCTCCTGACACAGGACGGCAGGCGGACGCTGTGCGACCCTGACGCGCTGTGGAGACGGGTGCGGCCACCGTTGATCATCGATGTGTGAAGACAAACGATCACGTGGTGGCCGCAGGTCACAGCATAGACCCTGCCCGTTGGCGGGAGGCGTTCGAGGCGGCCATGGACCGGATCGCTGGTCGGTTCGCGCGGGTCGAACCCCGCACACAAGACGCCGATCCCGCCGGTTTGTGACAACCGCCGCTGGTGTCCTCCATCACACCTCGGCAGTGTCACAGGAATCGGGTCGGCACCGTCACATGGTCGCAAGTACAACGACGTCAGGAGGGAACATGAACTCAGTATTGATCACTGGAGCGAACAAAGGCCTGGGCTACGAGACGGCGCGTAGGCTCGGAGGGCTGGGTTGGAGGGTCTTCCTCGGCTCACGTGACGAGGGCAGGGGAAGCGCCGCCGCGCAGAAGCTGGCCGCCGACGGCGCACACGTCATCATGGTCCCATTGGACGTGACCTCGGAGGAGTCGGTGGCCGGGGCTGTGCGGCTAGTCCGGGAGCACACCGACCGAATGGACGTGCTGATCAACAACGCCGGCACGCCGGGCGGCGGTGTCAACCCGGCGGACGCGACGGCCAAGGACATCCACGCCGTCTACGACACCAATGTGTACGGGCCGGTCCGGGTCACGCACGCGTTCCTGCCGCTGTTGCAGGCGGCCGACAACCCGCGGGTGGTGATGGTCACCGGCGCCGGGGGATCTATCGTCGTCGTGACTGACCCCAGGCAAGCCGTCTCGACGATGTACGAACTCGCCTACACCTCGTCGAAGGCGGCACTGAACATGATCACCGTCCGATACGCCCAGGCGCTGCCGGCCATCAAGTTCAACGCCGTGACCCCCGGCGAGGTCGCCAACGGCAGGTTCACCGCCACCGACATGAACATCCACACGGGCGAGCTGACGGTCACCGAGGGCAGTGATCCGATCATCGAGCTCGCGACGCTCGCCTCTGACGGGCCAACCGGGATCTTCATCGATCGCCTCGGCCCCATCGCCTGGTAAACATCCCAGAACGGAGAGACAGATGAGCAAAGATTGGTTCGTCACAGGCTCCTGATCGACCGGATCCCCATCGAAACCCCGCGCGCAGCGGCAGGTGTTCGGGGAGCAGCCCGATGACCTGTGGCTGTGGGCCGAGACCGGCGACCGCCGGCAGGCCAAGGACCTGAACACGGCCACGGCCGCGAAGGTCGACCAGTACGTGGCGGCGGTGGAGGCGTTTGCGGCAAGCAACACGGTCATCCTGGCGCTGGCCGATGAGCTGGCCGCGGGCACAATCGAGGCGACGCTGGCCAATTCGGACCTGGAGCTGGGCGTGGAGACCTTGGCGGAGGCACTGGCCCGGCAGGCGAACCCGTTCCCGGACGCGTCGCCGGTACAGGTCCGCCACCCGCTGACGGCCGACGACAAGGATGAGACGTCGTGGCCGTGGCTGCCGGGGCTGGTGGTGGGCATGGTCGCCCCGGGCCAGTGGCAGATCATGGTGACCGACGACCGCCTGGTGGAGGGCTGGACGCCGGCGGGGTTCCGGTCTACCTGGTCTGCCGCCGCGGCCGAGGCGATCCGCCTGCGATAGCTCGCGCGTCCAGCCGTCCCCCGGGCCTTGACGGGCCCGGCCGGTCAGATCGCGGTCTGCTGGTCGTGGTCGCGCAGCATACGCAGGACGGTCGCGGCCGAGGGATGACGGCCTTTCCTGGCACCGCTGGTGATGACGAGGCGGGCGGCGATGTCGCGCAGGCTGAGGTTCTGGCCGCGCAGGTGCAGGGCCATGGACAGCATGTTCTCGTCGGCGACGGCGGCGCCGCCGATGGCCTTGCCGCGGGCGCGGGCGGATTCGTGGCCTTCCAGGGTGCGGTCGCGGATGTACTCGCGTTCCATCCCGGATAGCGCCGCGAGGACGGTGAACACCACGCCGGAGGGATCATGGGAGCCCTGCAGCTCCCCGGTGAGGAACTCCAGGCCGATGCCGGCGGCGCGCAGCTGCTCGGCGAGGGCGGCCAGGTCGAGGCCGCGGCCGAGCCGTTTGTGCTCGTGCACCACGAGCGTGACCGCCACCCCGGCCGCGCGCAGTTCCCGGGCCAGGGTGATGGCCTTGTCGAGCTCGGGGCGGGTGATGGCGCGGGTGGAGATCTTCTCGGCGAAGACGCGGGTGACGCCGGTGGCCTTGAGCGCGTCGAGCTGGGTGTCGAGGGACTGGCGGAGGGTGGAGGCGCGGGCGTAGCCGATCCGCGCGTGCCCGGCCGGCTCGGCGTCGGCCGCGGCGGGGCGAGGTAGCTGGGCCCAGGCCGTGCCTGGCTTGCGGAGGGCCGGGGTGGGGACGTTGAGCGCCTTGGCGAGCGCGGGCACGAGCCGGAAGCGGGCGGTGTGGTACTGGACGGCCACCTTGCCCCGGCCGGTGCGACACGGCGAGCCGGCGGGGGCGGCGCAGGAGGTCATCGGGCAGTCGTGGGCCTCCACGCGGAGGAAGTCGTCGTCGTGCACCCCGGAAGTGTTTCATAGGAGCGTTTCAGGGGGCCACGCGTTTGCACCGACTCATGAAACAGCGTTTGCCCTGGACGCGCCCAGCCGGAGGTGGTGTTTCATAGGTGTCTGCTTATGAAACACCTCGCCGCCCACACGGCCGAGAGTGTGGGCATTTTCCGCGAGCCAGGCGAGCGCTAACGGCCGCTTCAGCGCCGCACTGCTGACAGAACGTAGCGGCGATTACAGAGAGCTACTTTGGGGCTGGTTGCGCGGACCCGAGTGGGGGGCCATGACCGGACGTTCCTCAGGATCAGCGGGACCATCAGAGCGTCCATAAAAGCCGAGGCGGTTCAGCCTATCCCTGGGGTACGGGCGTTGTCTGGCTCTGCTGTGGTGGATGGGTTTCGCTGGCCTGGCTGGCGAGGAGCTGGCTGATTGTCTGCTGCGCGGTGGCCTCGCGTTGTTCGGCGGCTGTGGCGCGGTGGCCGGCCTGCTCCAGCGCCTGCTGCAAGGTCCTCAATTGAGCGGTGGCCACCGCCGCGGCGGTCCGGGCCTCATCGCGTTGGTCGCGGATCTGCTGCAGAGCCTGAGCTTGGGCGGTGAGTTCCTCACGGACCTGGCCGGTCTCGGCGCGAGCCGCCTCAGCTTCCTGATACGCCTGCTCACGGGTGGCCTCAGCGCGTTCGGCGCGGCTACCAACGGCTTTCAGGTCGGTACGCGCTTGATCAAGAGTAGTAGCCTGCTCGGCCAGCGTTGATTTCAACGTGGTGGTCTGCCGATCGTGTTCGGCGGCCGCGGCGATGGCTTGTCGGCGTTCGGCGTCCAGGACTCCCTGCAGGGCCTCGCGCTCAGAGGTGGTCCGCCGGGCCGCGCGTTCGGCGGTGGCAACGCGCTCAGCGGCTGCCGTGGCGTCTTGTTGGGCGCGGGCGCGTTCGGATTCGTGCTCGCCGGCCGCGCGCCAAGCCGCCCGTTCGGACTCCTCGGCACGTTGTTGCGCTGCGGCGGCCTGCTGAATGGCCTTTTCGCTTGCAGCGATCGCAGCTTCGGCCTTCTCCTGGGCGGTGGCGGCGCATCGTTCGGCAGCGGTGATGCGTTCGGTGGCACGCTGTTCGGCGGCCGCCGCGGCGGCACGGGCTTCTTCGGCGGCCTGTTCGGCAGCATCGATCTGGGTGAGCGCGCCAGTAGTCGCAGCGGTCAACGCTTCGGTGAAAGCGGCCAGTTGGGCCGTCCACTGTTCACCTGCGCTCAACAGGTCACTGCTCAACGCACCGGTTCGCCGTAGTGCTTCAGTGACCAGCGGGGTGTGGGTGGCGGTGCGGGCGCGGTGCGCAGCGGCGCGGCAGGCGTCCCCGCAATACAGAGCCGGACGGCCACTGCGGCGGCCACTGCGGCTGGAAGGCTCCAGCTGGTTGACGCACCCAGAACGGGCGCACATCCGTCTGGTATCGGAGGTGTCGCTACTCATGTCGAGGTTCACGGGATGCTCAGGCGCGCCGGAAGGGTCATCGATCACTCGATGAGATTATCAGCGTACCGTTCGCGAACGATTGATTTTCGTACGCGAAAAAATGAAAACCTAAGGACGGTGCGAGTTTAGGCTGACCCGCGATAACATCACTTATCGCGGGTCAGAGCGGCCCGGGGGAGAGGCCGACACCGAAGGGGGAATCGTCGTGTTTCACCCACCTGAGGCGCCCCCACCGCGCAGGGAGCCCGTACCGCCCACCGTGGGGGCGGTGCAGGCGGCAGACGGCGCCGGCGCGATCCCGCCGGGGCCTGCCCATCCGCAGGCTCAGCTGCCGAAGGCGTCGCTGCAACCGCTCCCGCGTCCCGTCACCCCCTACCCCGACGAGACCCTCGCCTCCTACCTGCACCGGCTCGCCCGAGCCAACCGGCTCGGCCGGGTGGCTGCGCAGCCATCTCGCCAACGACCACCGCAAGGTGGCGAAAGTGCCCGCCGACCGGCTGGCCGCCCTCAGTGGCATACCGGAGCGCACCCTTCGCTACGCCATTCTGGAGTTGTGCTCCGCCGAGGAACTGGCCGATATGAAGATCGCCGGGCGTCCTGCGCCCATGTATGGCGTCGCCGTGGCCTGCCATTTGTGCACGCTCGCCCGCGGCTGCCAGCAGGAGGTGATCTACCGGCGACAGCGCGAGAACGTGATCTGTTTGCGCCACCGCCGCTGGATCGGCACCGCAACCTTCGGACCCAGCTCCTCGCAACTCGACCTGAGCCGCCAGCCCGAAATCCTGCACGCCGCCAAGCGGCACCGGCGCCTTATCCGGCGACACGGCCAAGAACGCGTTAACTACTACGCTTACTACGACGCGGAACGCATCTGGCAACAATGGCCCAATAAGATTGCCTGGGACGAGGGCTTCTATCGCAGGATGCGCATCTTCCACGGGGACGGATGGAGTGTCGCCAAGGATGGCGCAACAATCCACGCCGCAGCATATCCGCAAATCATCGCCCTCACTCGCCTCCTGGCCTCACCGTATTGGCGCGCTGCGGCGCCGGAGAGTCTTCTCCGCCCTCGTCGCTTCGTCGCAGAACTACGCCGCACTGTCGCCCCGGCATATTTTTGGTTCCCTGAGCGCCCGTACGGGCACTACGAGCCGCTCGCCGCTTGGATCAATCAAGAGCTGCAAGAACAAAACGGCCCCGATCTGGCCGACTACCGCGACGCAGAGATTATTTATCGCTCAGGCGATCTAGACGGCCTGGACCTACATGCCTACCCGCTCGAGCAAGTAATGCGGCGGATAGGTGCTTCCGAGGATCGCTCCCGCCGACTGGCCGCCGCCATTCGGTCTATGGCCACCACCCAGCCCCGCCCGTGAACCCGCAGCTGATGCGCCATGATCGAGGAAATGGCCGCCCGCTGATTCGGTCCGGCCATGCTCCGGCTGGGCAGGTGACAGTCCGCACCGAGAACGGGACATATGAGCGCGATCTGTCGCCGTCACGGTGCCCCATCCAACCGCTGGGAGGCATCGCCGATATGATCCAGCCGATGGGGGTCCGTCCACAGCGCCAGGCGCTGACCGCCCGAGGCCATCGGTGAAAACGGCGCTGCGTCCACTGCCACGCACCGTTGCCCCGTTCCCCAATGAGACGCTCACCTCCTACCTGAACCGGCTTTCCCGGGCCAACCGGCTCGACGACCGAGCACTGCGCAGCTATCTCGCCGAAAGTCACCGCGAATCGGCGAACGTCCCCGTCGAACGGCTGGCCGCCCTCAGTGGCATACCGGCACGCACGCTCCGCTACGCCATTGTTGAACTGTGCTCCGCAGACGAGCTGGATATCCTCGGACGCTCTGCGGCCACGGTCAACAACACAATGGCCTGCTGGCAGTGCACACTCACCCGGGGACACCGGGAGGCCGTGTGGTGCTGGCAACGCTATGAGGAGGCCGTCTGCCTGCGGCACCGCCGGTGGACCGGCCCCGGAACCATCAGGTCCGGCTCCTCCCAGCCCGATCTGACCTACCAGCCCGAAATCCTGCAAGCTGCCAAACGCCATCGGCGTCTCATTCGGCGCCACGGCAAGAAGCGCGTTGACTATGCCTATAGAGAAGCGGAAACGATCTGCACGCAATGGCATAAACGCTTTTCTCATGACGATGGCTTCTCTCGCCGGATGACCATCTTCCACGGAGAGAAAGAGGTTTTCCGACGGCACGATCCAACGATCTACGCTGCGACATACCCTCAGGTCATCGCTTTGACCAGAATCCTAGCCTCGCCCTACTGGCAGGCCATGACCCTTGAAAACCTTCCTTTTCCCCATCGCTTCATCGCGGAGGTCCAGCGCACCGTCGCCTCGGATTACATCTGGCCAACCGAGTCCTACTATGGTCACTTCGAACCTCTCGCCGATTGGATCAACGAACAACTACGGAAGGCCGACGGTCCAAACCTTTTCGACTACTGGATCACAGAGCGTCTTCGGCGCTCAAATGCCCTAGACGATGAGGATCCTCGCACCGATGTGCTCGAGCAAAAGCTCTTGCGTGCCGGGGTCCTCGATGGCCCGAGCCGCCATGCTTACCAGCTTGCCGAAATCATCCAGGCCAGAGCGAGAACACAATCACCCCGTGAATCCGTTGACATGCCCCAGGATCAATGAAGCATTTTCTTGCTGATTCGTTTCATGCCATACAAGTCGCCGCAGATCAAGTAAACATCCGGCCGCACGCTGAACGAGACGGAACAACAGTGGTGATCTACGACGGGCACATCGTCCCCACAGGACAGCAGGCCCTCGACGGCCTGGTCACACCCGCCGACGGCAGTACGGGACACACCGCGGCGGACTACACGCTCAGTGCCGCGGCCCGCACTCGCATCGCCGATGGTGTACCCGCCAACACCCGGCGCGCGTACGAACGCCAATGGGCGGCCTTCGCCCTCTGGTGCACCAACCACGGCCGCCTCTCACTGCCCGCCACCGGCCACACACTGGCCGAATACGTCGAGACGCTGTGCGCGGCCGACCAGGCCCCAGCCAGTATTGAGCAGGCCCTCGCTTGCGTGCGCACCATGCACCGCCTGGCCGGCCACACCAACCAGCCACCTACCGACGCCGCCCGCCTGGCCCTGCGCGCCTACAAACGCGCCCGCGCCGAGGCTGGCACCCGCGGCCAGCGCGAAGCCCCACCGGTGAGCATCGACGCCCTGCGCGCCATGGTCAGCGCCTGCGACCTGCGCACACGCATCGGCGTCCGCGACCGGCTACTGCTGGTGCTCGGCCTGGCCCTGATGGGCCGCCGCTCCGAACTGGTCGCCCTGACCTGCGAGGATATCCGGGAAGTCCACGACGGGCTGGAGGTCACCATCCGCACCTCCAAAACCGACAAAGACAGCCACGGTGAGACCATCGCCATCCCGCGCGGTAGCCACCCGCTGACCGATCCCGTCGCCGCCTGGGCCGACTGGATCGCCGTGCTCACCGACGCCGAAGCCGCCTCCGGGCGGCTGTTGCGCCGCATTGACCGCCACGGCAACCTCGGCTCCCGCCTGGGGGCCGACGCCGTCAACGTCATCATCCGCGCCCTGGCCATCCGCGCCGGCGTGCCCAGTGCAGAGACCTTCACCGCGCACAGCCTGCGCGCCGGCGGCGCCACCGTCGCCTACGCCGCAGGCGTCCCCGTCTCCGTCATCGCCAAGCACGGCCGCTGGGCTCCCACCTCCCCGGTCGTGCTGCGCTACATTCGCGCCGTCGACCGCTGGCGCGACAACGCCATGCGAAACGTCGGCCTGTAAACCCACCCCAAAAACACACGACACCAGCACAGACCAACCCAGTGACAACGCTCTGAGCAGCGTTGATGCCTCTACACAGGCCGCTCACCGCGAAGCAAAAACGACGATCATGCCTCAGATAGCTGAGACAAAACACCAGATACCTCAGATTGGATGAGACGCTCAGGCCGATACGGAGGGCGGAGAGGGCCACCGCAGGAACGGCCACAGAGAAGCCGCAACCCCAGCTTGGCCCTTCGCGGGCCGTCCACCTGCCAAGAAAACCCCTTCTGAAGTGGGGCGATGCTGCACACGGTACGGCGACCGTAAGCGATCATGCCTCAGATAGCTGAGACAAAACACCAGATACCTCAGATTGGATGAGACGAGTCTCGGCTCGATGCAGGAGGACGCTATTTTTTGTCCGGCCGCAGAGCCATCTACGAGACCTAACGGATCTTCGGGAAGTGCCTTCACGGAAGTCTCGCTTCGGTTTGGCCCCCCATCCGGTTGCCATCGTTGCCTAAAACCCCTCTGAGCTGGGCTTTTGGCTCGTCATGCGAGGCCAACGGCACGGTTGAGCCCATGATGATCATGCCTCAGATAGGTGAGACAAAACGCCGAATACCTCAGGTTGAGTGAGACTGCCTCAGATTGAGTGAGACGGGACAAGTGAGACGGGACACCCGTTCGTCCACCTGGCTTGTAACTTGCGGGAATTTACATTCCCGGTAGTTACTGTAGTCGGGGTTAGACGCAACAGATCTTGTTTATTGATTTTTGATTTCTGGAAAATCGGAGATGCTAGGCTCCTGCCATGCAGGAGCCGGGCGCGATGACGCCGTGCAAACACTGTGGGACGCCGATCGAGCAGCGGCCTGGGCGCGGGCGGCCGAGAGCGTACTGCGCACAGGGAGACTGCCAGGCTGTGGCCAAGCGCGAACGCGAGATGCGGCGGGCGACGCCGGGGCTTGAGGGGGCGCTGGCCAGGGCCGAGGAGTTCTACGAGCGCATGGAGAAGGGGATGATCGCGGCGATCGCGCCGCTGGCGCAGGTGTTGTCGGAGGAGCTGAGCCCGGCGGGGGTGGAGGCCAAGGTGAGCGCGGTGCAGGCCGAGGCGCACACCCGGGTGGCGATCGCGCGCACCGAGCGGGAACAGGCCTTCGAGCAGGTACGGCTGGCGCGGGAGGCTTCCGAGCACGCCCGGCGTGAGCGGGACGCGATGACGCGCCGCGTGGAGGAGGCCAACGTCGAACGCGACACCGCGCTGGCCGACGCGGAGACCGCCAGGGAGCAGGCGCTGGCCGCGTTGCACGAGGCGGCCAGCACCGAACGCCGGGCCAGGCAGGCCGAGCAGGAGGCCACCCGCAGGGCCCAGCGGGCCGAGGCGGCCCGGGACGCGGCGCTGCGGGAGATGGCCGAGCGGGTCGAGGCCGCCGAGACCGAGGCGCGCCGGGCCGGGGCGCGGGCCGTCCACGACCAGGAGCAGGCCGAGCAGGCGCGCGCCGAGCGGGACCGGGCGCTGGAGGAGACCAGGAGCGCGCAGGGGGCCAGAGGCCAGGCCGAGCGTGTCGCTTCGGCCGCGTCGGCGCGCGCCGACGCGGCCGAAGCGGAGCGGGACCGGGCATTGGCGCGCGCCGACGCCGAGGCGACCGCGCGCGCTCAGGCTCTGGCCGAGGCGGCCGAGGCGCGCACGCGGGCGGAACGAGTGGACAAGCAGGCGGCCGAGCTGGAGAAGCGGGCGGCGCGCCGGGTGGTCAAAGCCGAGGAACGGGCCGCCGAGAAGATCACCGAAGCGGGGGAGCGCGCGGCGGCCAAGGCCGCCGAGGCACTCGCCGAACGTGACGAGGCGCGCATGCGGCTGGCCATGGAACAGATGCGCCTGTCGGATCTGCGCGACCAGATGGAGGCGCTGCGCGCCGAGTCCGCCCAGCTCAGGGAACGCGCGATCACCGCGGAGCTGCGGGCTGGGCCCGGCTGAGCCCGGCCGGGCCCAGCCGGGTCACCAGGTCGCGGGCGTGGGAGATCGACTCGGCGGTCATCGCCGGAGACCCGACCGAGTCGCTGTTGGCCTTCGGGGAGGATCGGTCCGGATTTTGGCGCTACGAACGCGATCTTGACGACGATTCGGTGACGGCGGGCAGGGTGGCGCGCCCTTCCTGATCGCCTGTGCCGACAACACCGGCATCTCCGCGCAGGAGCTGGCACGATATGAGGCCGCGCTGCTGGTGGCTGGCTACCGGGTCGAGCTCGATCCCGACGACGATCAAACGCTGCGGGTGTGGCTGATCTAGTGTCCTGCGTCAGAAATTCGTCGGCAATATCGGGCGAGTGATTCGAGGATCTCTTCGGCGGTCTTCTTCCACACGAATGGCCGGGGGTTGTCGTTCCACTGGCTGATCCAGTCGCGGATGTCCTTTTCCAGGGCTTGGACGCTTTTGTGGACTCCGCGCCTGATCAGCTGGTCGGTCAGGAAGCCGAACCAGCGCTCGACCTGGTTGATCCATGAGGAGCCGGTCGGGGTGAGGTGCATGTGGAAGCGGGGATGGCGGGCCAGCCACGCCTTGATCGCCGGGGTTTTGTGGGTGCCGTAGTTATCGCAGATCAGGTGGATGTCCAGCTCCACCGGGACGGTCTTGTCGATGGTGATCAGGAACTTCTTGAACTCGGCGGCGCGGTGCTGGCGGTGCAGTTCGCCGATGACGGTCCCATCAGCGATGTTGAACGCGGCGAACAGGCTGGTGATGCCGTTGCGTACGTAGTCGTGGGTGCGGCGCTCGGGCATGCCCGGCATCATCGGCAGCACCGGTTGCGAGCGGTCCAGGGCTTGGATCTGGGACTTCTCATCCACGCACAACACCACCGCCCGCTCGGGCGGGTTGTGATAGAGCCCGACGACATCGACGACCTTCTCCATGAACAGCGGGTCGGTCGACAGCTTGAAGGTGTCGGCCAGGTGCGGCTTGAGTCCGAAATCGCGCCAGATCCGCCCGATGGTCGACTTCGACAACCCGCTGCGCTGGGCCATCGAAGCCCGTGACCAGTGCGTGGCGCCCTTGGGCGTCTGCTCCAGCGTGGCCACCACGACCTGTTCGACCCGATCCAGCGAAACCGACGACGGCCGGCCGGGCCGCTGCTCGTCGACCAGCCCCTCCAGACGCAGCCGTAAGAACCGTGACCGCCACTTGGAGACCGTGTCGGGGTGCACCCGCAACCGCTCGGCGATCTGCTGGTTGTCCTCACCGTCGGCACACCCCAACACGATCTTCGACCGCATCGCCAGGACCTGCGCCGACGTCGTCCGCCGCGCCCATCGTTGCAGTGTCGCACGTTCCTCGGCGCTCAGTGTCAGCTCTGCCTTCGGCCGCCCGCTTCGGGGCCGGTCGGACAATGCGTCCATGCCCTCGCGGGCAAAGGTGGCCCGCCACCGGCGGACGGTGGCCACGGCCACGCCCAGGCTCCGGGCCACCTGCGCATTACTGGCGCCAGGTTCCGCGCAGGCCAAAACGATCCTCGCCCGACCGGCCGCCGCACCGGCCTGCGCCGTCAGCCCCTGAAGCCGCGCACGCTCGATCTCGGTCAATACAATCTGCACCGCCGACGGCCCTGGATGTCCCATACACATCAGGATACTGATTTACCCACCGCATTTCAGACGCAGGACACTAGTGCCGCATCGTGCGAGTTCGCCCTGTTCGAGCGAAGACGCGCCGTTTGGCGCCCCACACCGACCAGCATGATCGTTTCAGGCTGGTCGGCCATCCACGGATTGACTCACTCCTCCAGGGAGAGGGCCTGGCTAGGGCACACGTGCGCCGCTTCGCGTGCCTTCTCGACCAGCTCGCCCTCCGGCGTCTCGTTCAGCACGATGATTGTGCCGTCGTCCTCGCTCTGGTCGAACAGCGCGGGCTCAGTGAGCAAACACTGTCCGGCACCGACGCACTTGCTGGTGTCCACGATGATCTTCATGGCCTTCTCCTCCTGAGGTGGGGATGGCAGTTCGTCCTCTACCAGGTCACCGGGAGCTGGTAGAGGCCGTAGATGTTCGCGTCGTCCTTGAACGGCAGCTCGTCGACATCCACCGCGAGCTCCAGGCTGGGGACGCGGCGGAACAGCGTGTCGAACACGATCTGGAGCTCCATCCGAGCCAAGTTCTGGCCCAGGCACTGGTGCGGCCCGAACCCGAACGCGACGTGGTGGCGCGCGCCGCGTTCGATGTCGAGCTCGTCCGGGTTCTCGAATGCCCGCGGGTCCCGGTTGGCCGAATAACCGAGCGCCAGCACTCCTTCGCCGGCGCGGATCAGCTGCCCGCCGACCTTGATGTCCTCGACGCACAGCCGGGCCGTCGCCACGTCGATGATCGTGAAGTATCGCAGCATCTCCTCGACTGCGTTGAGCGTTTTGCCGGGGTCGGCCTTGATCATCGCGAGCTGCTCCGGGTTGCGCAGGAACGCCATGGTCGACAGCGAGATCATGTTCGCCGTCGTCTCGTGGCCGGCCACGAGCAGCAGCAAGCCCATGCCGGCCAGTGCCGTCCGCCGGTAGGTGCCGTCCGCGCGCAGCTTGACGATCTGCCGCCCGAGCAGGTCGTCCGGCGGGTTATGTTCCTTCTCCGCGATGAGGTCGGCCATATAGCCCTGGATGGCCTCCATCGCCGCCCACCGCTCCTCGGGCGGCGTCGACTGCTTGATCACCTTCACCGTGTTCTCCTGGAAGAACTCATGGTCGGCGTAGGGCACACCCAGCATCTCGCAGATCACCAGTGACGGAACCGGCAGCGACAGCGAGTCCACCAGGTC
This sequence comes from Streptosporangium sp. NBC_01469, assembly GCF_036227305.1. Lineage (NCBI taxonomy): Bacteria > Bacillati > Actinomycetota > Actinomycetes > Streptosporangiales > Streptosporangiaceae > Streptosporangium > Streptosporangium sp. NBC_01469. The sequence continues at coordinate 7,058,470 of NZ_CP109465.1, forward strand.
ACCGGGCCGCGGCCCGGCCAGCAGCGCGTCGATCTGCCCGTCGACGATCTCCTGGATCCGCGGCCGCAGCGCCTCCAACCGGCGCACCGTGAACTCGCCGAGTACGGCCCTGCGCGCCGGCCCGTGCTCGGGCGGGTCCATGGCGATCAGGAAGCGCTCCTCGTCCGGCCGCCGAGACGCCGCCTCGCCCTCGACCAGCGCTGGGAAGTCCGGATGCTGCCGGTCGGCGCTGAACCTCCGGTCGTTCAACACGGTTCGCATGTCTTCGTGGCGGCTGACCACCCAGGCCCACCCGCTGTCGGGCAGACGAACCCGCGAGACCGGCTCTTGTTCGCGGATCTCCTCGTACGCCGGCGGCGGCGCGAACGGGCACGTACGGGCCATGGGGAACTCGTGCTTCTCGGCGGTAGTCATGACTTTTCCTTCCACGACGTCACGGACAGGCGATAGAGGCTGGACAGCGAAAAGCCGTGTGTGAACGGCAATTGGTCGACCGGTGCGACCGGGTTTGGCTCTGGGACGCGGCGGACCAAGGAGCGGCAACGGACCACCGGGACCGACAACATCGGTGGATTCAGACCCGACCCGTCCCCTCACGGGCGAAGTGCGGTTCCGCCGCTTCCAGTCGTGGTACCGAGATGCCCAGCCGTCGTGCTTCGGCCAGGGTGTCCCGGCAGACCTCACGCGGCTCCTCGGCGTCGGGGTCGGAGTGCGCCGTGAGGCTCACGCGCGCGGGCGCGACATGAGCGGTCAGCCAGGCGAGCACGGGTGCCGTCAGCCAGGTGGGCGCCCGGAACGGCAGCACACCGCCCCGGTGCCGTCGCAGGTCGAGGCCGCGCGCTTGGAGGAGCGGCAGCAGTTCGCGGCCGGCCAGCAGCGCCTCGCGCAGGTCGCCCGTTGCCCCGGCCAGTTGGGACAGGGATCCCAGCCGCAGGCCCTGCGAGAACATGCCGGCATCCGACGCGAAATGGACCCACAGCCAGCCACGGAAGTCAGGCCGCTCCTTGATCCGGAGCCCGGCCTCGCGAAACGCCTGGCGCACGGCCCGTTCCCGGTTGGTCGGGGGCCGGTCGAGTGTGCCGAAGATGACCGACGGCAGCAGTGCCCCGTGGAGTACGCCGTCCGCGCCGAAACCGCCACCGGCCTGGGGAAAGCCCCAGGCGATCTGGTCGGCGGGGAGTGCGCCGATGGCGGCGAGCGGCTCGGTCCAGAGGTTGCCGAAGATCAGCACCGTGGCCTGGCCGACACGCGGGGCCAGGAAGGCCGTCGCGCCCGCGAGGCGATGGTGGGGCACGCTGAGCACGATCAGGTCGAAGTCGTGGTCCGGCTCCAGCGCCTCGCGGTAGCGCACCGGCCACTTCTCGGCGACGCGCTGCCCCCACACTCGGCGCCGCATATCGAACAGGTCGAGGTCCACCGCGTCCCCGTACGTCTCCGCGCGACCCGGCCGGACGTAGAACTCGACGTCATGTCCCGCCTGTCGCAGGGCCCAGCCGTAGATGGTGGCGATCACGCCTCGGCCGAACATCAGGATCTTCACGCTGCACCTCGTGGGGTACGATCGATTTGGAGGCAATCTCCACTTTCCAAAATATGGAGGTCATCTCCATTTGTCAACGCGAGGGAGCGCATGACCGCCGACAAGCCCCTGCGGGCCGATGCCCAGCGCAAGCGCGACGCCCTGCTCGCCACCGCCCGGGAGGTCTTCGACGCCGGCGGTTTCTTCGACCTGCGCTTCGATGACTTCGCCCGTCTGGCCGGGGTGGGCACGGGCACGCTGTATCGCCACTTCCCCACCCGGGAGGCGCTGGCCGAGGCGGTCTACCACGGAGAGATCGCCGCGCTGTGCGACCGTGTCCGCCAGTTGCGGGCCGCGCTGCCCGCGGCGGAGGCTTTGGCGACCTTCCTACGCGGCATGGTCGACCACATAGCTGCCCACGAGGGCCTGGCCCGGACGCTGTCCACGCTCATGGCCACCCGCTCGGGCGCCCTCGCCGAGGGCAGCCGGGCGCTGGAGCAGGCTGTCACCGACCTGGTGGCCGCCGCCGTGCGGGAGGGCACCGTTCGCGACGACGTGGACGCCGGTGCCGTGATGATGGCGCTGCACGGCATCGGTGCGGCCCATGACCGCCCCGGTTGGCGGGCCGAGGCCGACGGTGTCATCACCCTCGTGCTGGACGGGCTTCGCAGCTCGCACTCAGCCCAGGTGGCCATCCGTACGCCTTCCGGAAGGAGAGGTGCACGAGGTGCAAACAGCGGCACGGCATCGAGTTGAACCCAGGAACAGCCGTTGGCGATGAGAATGATTTTGAGCGAAGAGTGACGCCCAACGCCGGTGTGTGATCGCTTGGGGGGCGATGATCCTGTGTTCTACGTGAGGGTTTCTGGACGCTCCCGAGAGGGTCGGCGACCACCTTCACAGCCAATTTTTGATCTTGTCCGTTACTGTAGGACTTCGGACACGAAGATCACCATCACCAGGCGTCACCCCACCAGCCGATCCACCCCGAAACCATGATCACAGGCGAGCTGCGCCGGAACCGGAACGTACGCTAACGACCCCGCACGGGCCCTGTTCGGACCCCGCCCTGGCCTGCGGGAAGGCGCTTACCGTACGAAACGGTTCCACTGCAGGTCCACCCCCGCCTCCACCAGGCGGTGGGTGGCCAGGTCGAACAGCACGATCGGGCGCTCGCCTGTGGTCCAGGCCCGTTTGTAGAGCCAGCAGGCCAGCGCGAACCACTGCTCGCCTTCAAAGGCGGTGAAGCCGTAGCTGCTGCGGATCTGCTTCTGATGATCCCAGCGGGCCTCCTTCTCGCCGTACCCCTTCAAATCGGCGGCCTGCAGGCCGAGCTGCTCGGCGACGTAGTCGACCACCGCGGCGGGAACGTCCTCGGGATCGTCCAGGAAGCAGTTCAAGAACCGTGCGGTGCCCAGTTGCAGGGACCAGCCGAGCTGGTTGCGGGCGCCGTTGGCGGCCATCGCCCGGCGCCGGTCGTCGGCATCCAGGTGGAAGAAGGCGCCCATCTGGGCGATGTCGGGGACGGCGTTGAAGACGCCGTATCAGCTGCGTTGCTCGGCGGTGAGGAAACTGACCGGCATGGGAGCCTCCAGGCATGCGAGGGCGCCCCCACCGCGCACGGCGCGGCGGGGGCGCCCTCGGATATCAGCAGCGGTCAGATCAGATGATCGACGTGACCGATTGCGTGCTGAATTGTGTCAGTCTCGCGCCAGCCATGATCATCGTCGTCAGGCTCATGACGGTCGCCTTGCACGCGTGTCCGAAGTGCGCGCCTGTGCTCTGGCTCCATGCAGAGCCACCTGGCTCTGCACGTGCCTGTCCTGCGGGGAGTGGGTGGGAAACAGGAGCCCGTTCAGCTACATGACCGACTCTCTAGGCGTCGCGGCGCAGCGTGAACCAGAAGGTCGGCACCGAGTTGGTGCCCGGTGTGACGTCGAGTAGTTCCCAGCCGGCGAACCTGGCGCGAAGTTCGTCGGCTGTGACGCCCGCCGCCCACGAAGTGACCTCGGGGATCGGATTGCCGAGCGGCTCGGGACCGTACCCGAACATCAGCAGCCGTGCTCCGGGAGCGGCGCGGTGGGTGAGCCCGGCGGCGTAGGCGTCGCGGCGGTGCAGCGGGATCCCGCAGTAGCAGCTCAGGTCGAAGAACAGGTCGAAGGGGCCGGGCGCGTCCAGCTCGTCGAGGCGGGTGGCGTCTCCGTGCAGCAGCCGTACCGCCGCTCCCGCCGCCTCGGCCTTCTCCCTGGCCTGGTCGACGGCGCGGTCGATCAGGTCGACGGCCGCCACCTCCCAGCCGTGCCGTGCGAGGTAGATGGCGTTGGTTCCCGTGCCGCAGCCGAGTTCGAGGGCGCGGCCGGGCGGCAGCGCGCCGTGTCCCTCAACCAGGGCGACCAGCTCGGGCGGTGTCACGCCGGTGTCCCACGGCGGCTTGCCGGCGTGATAGTAGCCCTCCAGTGCGCGGTGGACGGACTCCTCCTCCTGGTCTCGCTGCGGTGAGGTCAGGTCCGGGCCTGGCTTCTGGGTGGTGATGGGCTGGTCCATCGTCTCCTCCAAGAACTTAGAGTTGAACTCTAGTGGCATACTCTAGAGATATACTCGCAATATGGATCGAGTCAAGCGGCCGGACAAGCGAGCCGAGCGCTCACGCCGTACCCGTGAAAAGGTCGTCGAGGCGGCTCGCGAGCTGTTCGTCGCGCGGGGTTACGGAGCGACGAGCCTGCAGGAGGTCGCGGACCGGGCGGGCGTGGCCGTCCAGACGGTCTACTTCGTCTTCCGCAACAAGCGCACGCTGTTCAAGGACGTCGTCGACACGTCCATCGCCGGGGACGCCGAGCCTGTCGCCACCATGGATCGTGAGTGGTTTCGCGCCGCGTGCGCCGAGCCCACCGCGGCCGGGCAACTGCGCGCGCACGTCCGCGGCACCCGCGAGATCCTGGGCCGAGTCGCCCCGATCATGCCGCTGATCGCGGCTGCCGCGGCCACCGACCCCGAGATTGCCGCGCAATGGCCGGACGGTCCCGACCCGCGTTACACCGTGCAGTACGCAGCGGCCGAAGCCCTGGCCGGCAAGCCCGACGCCCGTCCCGGCCTCTCCGTCGAGATGGCGGCGGACCTGCTGTTCGGCCTGCTCAGCCCGCAGCTCTACCTGATCTTCGTCCGCGACCGCGACTGGTCACCGGACACGTGGGAAGCATGGGCCCGCGCCGCCTTGATCTCCCAGCTCTGCGCCGACCCTGGGTAGGCGGACGGACGTCACCCCAACGGCCGGGGAAGGGGCCTCGGCCCACGGGCAGGCGCGTGGAACACGGTGGTTCTACGGATGCCCGCCGCCGGGGTCTCGATACGTCGACACCGACCGGCATCAGCCAGCCAGGAGCGCGCGGCGAGATACAACCGACGTCACCCGGCAAGGCCCACCGCGCCCCAGCCCTGTCATACGGCTGACGCACCCCGCGGGTTCCGAGGAAGTGCCGTCGGCGAGGTCCGCCGCCTACCGTTCCGATGCGGGTCAGAGGGTTCGCGCGCTGCGGGGTCCGAGGCTTGCCCATGAAATGCCCAGTCTGATGCCCAGAAAAAGACCAGGCTTGATTCTCAGAAACCCTCGATTGCCAGAGAAGATCACCAGGAGGCTTCGCAGGGCCGGTTGTGATCGCCAGAGAAGCTGATTTCTTCTCAGAACTCGTTCTCATGCAAGTCGGCGGATCATCGTATTCTGGGAAATGTTTGTGAGAGCATCTGGGGTATGGCTCAGGCCCCGGAATCCCGCGAACACACCGAATCCGCCCCGATGTCCGCCATCGGCGAGGAATACACCTGTGACGCTGATGAGGTCGAGCGTCACCCGTGCCCGCGATGCGCCGTAGCACCCGGTTCACCGTGCCGGTCGCGTTCGGGCGCGGTGGCCGGCACCTACCACACCGGCCGGTTCGCCAAGGTGCCCCGGCTGGCCAAACTGCTGCGGGTGATCACCCCCTCCGACCGGAACCCGGGCCAGCCCTGGCGGCCGGGTACGCCGCCGCCCGCACCGCTGCGTGACGACCGGCCGACGGCGGACATCCGGATCGGCTACGCCCGCTGCTCCGCTCTCACCCAGGAACTGCAGTCACAACTGGACGCGCTGGCCGCGCACGGGATTCCGCGCGAGAAGATCTTCTCCGAGAAGATCTCGACCCGGATGAAGGTGCGCCCCCAGTTCGAGGCGGCGCTCGCACTGGCCCGGCAGATCAAGGCGCACGCCCCGCACTGCCGGGTCATCCTGACGGTGTATGAGATGAAGCGGCTGGGCCGCGATGCCGCCGAACTCACCGCGCTGGCCGACCACCTGACCGCGCACGGCCTGGTCCTGGAGATGCTCGCCGGACCGCTCGCCGGGATTTACGATCCGTCCGGGCCGGGCCGGATGCTGTTCGCCTTCTTCGCCGCGATGGCCGAGACCGAACGCGAGGCCATCCGCGAGTCCACCCTGGAGGGCCTGGACGCCGCCGCCCGCAAGGGCAAGCACGGCGGCCGCCCCCCTGTGATCCTCGACGACATGCTGCACACCGTGCTACGCCGCAAGGCCGCCGGGGAACGCGTCGAAGACATCCGCAAAGACCTGATCATCCCCACCGGCAAACGCAAAGGCGAGAACCCGTCCCTGGCCAGCATCTACCGGGCCCTCGCCGAGCATGAGAAGACACAGGCCTACCCCGAAGCCGTCGAGGCGGCTCACGCCGACTTCGCCCTCCTGCAAGGGGTCCCGGTAGTAATGGCGCAGGATCCAACGGATATGCCTTTCACCTGTGCTTATGCAGAGGTCTCAGCCTGATAGGCCAGACCTGAGCCCTGTTGTCTATGCAGGCCAAAGGCATATCTGTTGGATTTCCGGCCGAAGCTACAGGGACCCCTTCGGGGGCGGCGGTGATCTAGTCGGCGTCGACGGTGGTCTCGAGGCGGCCGATCTCGGCGGGCGTGACGCGGTAGCCGGTCGGGGCGTTCGCCCAGGTCTCCACCGGGCATCGGTGACGACGGCCAGGCCGCCGTCGGCCAGGTACACCAGGGTGCCGGGGACGTACCCGCCGCAGGGGTCGGCCAGGACGGCATCCAGCGCCTGGCGGGCTCTGGTGACCCCGGCGAAGGTGGCCGGTTGCTCCAGGGTTGAGGAACAGCGGAGGCAGATCGTGCGCTAAGCCCTGCCCGGAGAGGTCAGGGCTTAGTGGTCCCGGGCGTAAGTTCCTCGGGGGTTGACGTTGGTTCCGTGGCCGAGGTAAAGGCCGCAGGCGCAGCCGAGAGCTTCTTGGGGACTGCCTGCGGTGAAGCCGGTGGGCAGGATCTGGTTTTCGTATTTGCCGCTACTGGCGAGGTAGAGGCCGAATCCCCAGGTGGAAGCCGAGCCGCCGTAGCGAAGGCGGATGAGGGGTAGCCGCTGTCCATCGGCGAGTTCGCCTTCGACGTAAGCGAACTGGCCGTGGTAGCGGACGTGCAGGCCGGTGAGCTGGGGTCAGTTCTGGCAGGCGTGCCGACGCAGGCGCTGGGCCAGCGAGGTCTTGGTAGAGGCAGGAATGGCGGGCATGCAGGTCATCCTGCCCTGTCTCGGCGTGTCGATCAGGCGCAGCCGCCAGGTCCGGGAAGATCCTCAACAGGTCCCCTCGGATCGACGTGGAAGTCCCCGCGTGCCTGTTCTCCGTGCCCGTCAGATCGTGCTCACCGCTGCCGAGCGCAGGCGGCTCAAGCAGCTGTCCCACTCTCGTACCGCACCGTTCCAGCAGGTCGTTCGCGTGAGGATCGTGCTCGACGCCGCGCTCGGCTATTCCAACAACACGATCGCCCGTCGGCAGGGGGTGAGGGTGGACACCGTCCGGTTGTGGCGTGGCCGCTACGCCGAGGAGGGCTTGGCGGGATTGGCCGACCGGCCGCGTTCCGGCCGTCCACGAACCTTTACCCCCGTGCAGATCGCCGAGGTCAAAGCTCTGGCATGCCAACTGCCTGCCGAAACCGGTACAGCCCTGTCCCGGTGGAGCCGCAGCGAACTCGCAGCCGAGGTGACCGGCCGCGGCATTGCTGAGACCATGTCCGCCCGTCGCCGGGTCAGCGTCAAGCGCTGGCGCGGGCGTTCGGGTGCGCGCGGACGGTGTTCAACGACGGGCTGCGCCTGAGGCAGGACGCCCGGATGCGGGGCCTGCCGTACATCTCGGACGGGGAGTTGTCCAAACACGTCATCACGCGGGCCACGGCGACGCCGCAGCGGGCATGGCTGGGCGAGGTGTCGGCCGTGCTCTTGCAGCAGGCGCTCGCGGATCTGAACACCGCCTACCGCAACTTTTTCGCCTCCCTGTCCGGCAAACGCAGGGGCCGCACGATTGCCCCACCCCGGTTCCGATCCCGCAAGGACTCCCGCCAAGCGATCCGGTTCACGAAGAATGCCCGATTCACGGTCACGGCGGGCGGGAGACTCCGGCTGCCGAAGATCGGTGAGGTGGAGGTGCGCTGGTCGCGGACCCTGCCCTCGGACCCGTCATCGGTGACGGTGGTCAAGGACTCGGCGGGCCGGTACTTCGCGTCGTTCGTCGTCGAGACCTCAAACGAACCGTTGCCCGAGACGGGTCCCGAGATCGGTATCGACCTGGGTCTCACCCATTTTGCGATCACCTCCGATGGCCGGAAGGTCGCCAACCCGCGCTTTCTGCGTCGGGCGGCCAAGCAGCTCCGCAAGGCACAGAAGGCGTTGAGCCGCACGCGGAAGGGGTCGGCGAACCGGGCCAAGGCCAGGCTGAAGGTCGCCAGGGCGCACGCCAAGGTGACCGACACGCGCCGCGACTGGGCACACAAGCTCTCCACCACGTTGATCCGCGACAACCAAGCGGTGTATGTGGAGGATCTCGCCGTGTCCGGTCTCGCGCGCACGAGGCTGGCCAAGAGTGTGCATGATGCGGGCTGGTCGCAGTTCGTCGCCATGCTGGAGTACAAGGCGAAGCGATACGGCCGCCACTTCGGCAAGATCAACCGCTGGTTTCCGTCGTCGAAGCTGTGCTCGGCCTGCGAGACCATCACCGATTCGATGCCGTTGAACGTCCGGTCGTGGACCTGCCCCTGCGGGGCCGGCCACGACCGGGACGTCAACGCGGCGGTCAACATTCTCGCCGCCGGGCAGGCGGAGAGACTAAACGACTGTGGAGCGCGGGTAGGACCGGGAGCGATCCCGGCACCGCGCGAAGAAGCAGTAACCCGCCAGGAGCCGCACACGCGGCAGACCGGAATCTCCGTCCCTTTAGGGCGGAGTGGATGTCAATCGGTCTCCGAGGACCGTAGGACCTGATCCCGGAGACGTTGCCGAAGGTCGATTTCCTCTGGGGTGAGTAGATCGGCTGGGCGCCGGATGCGGGTGCGGCGGGGGCGGGGGATGTCGTCGGTGATGACCGGCGGCCGGCCGCCGTGCTTGCCCTTAGGTCGTATCCGGTATCGATCACGATGCCGCTGACGGCCGAGAACGTGTTGACGACTTTGAGCGTGTGCGTTCCGGCGGCGACACTCGCCTGCCAGGTAGCTTGTCTCGTGAGTTCTGGGGTTACGTCAGCGGCTGTCCTGGTGCCGTGGTCGAGTTCTCGTTCGGGCCGCGTGGTCGTCATGGCGACCCGCAAAGGCTATTGGCGATTGCAGCATGTCCCCGGCCGCCGCGGCCACGTCCTGAAGCATGCGTTCGCGTTGCCCCGCCGAGATCAGGCGGCCGGCGGCCAGTACGGCATGGACCCGCCGCGTGTTGCGGATGTCGGTGAGTGGGTCGGCGTCCAGCAGTACCAGGTCCGCGACCTTGCCCTCTCGGATCGTGCCCGCCCAGTCCTGCCGGCCGAGGAATCTGGCCGGCTCGACGGTGGCAGACTGCAATGCCCGCATCGGGGTGAGCCCGGCACGCACGAGCAGCTCCAGTTCGTCGTGCAGCGCGAATCCTGGATAGGTATACGCGGCGGCGGTGTCGGTACCGGCCATGATCGGCACGCCCGCGCGATGCATCGCCCCGACCACCCGGAGCCGGTGCTCGAACAGCTGCCGATGCTGGGAGGCGATCTGCGGTGTGCGGCCTGCCTTGTAGAGTTCCTCAACCATGAAGATCCAGGTCTCTGCGGTCGAACGAGGCACATACCGCAGTCGTTCGTCGGCGCCCGAGAAGTCATCGGGCATCGCGATGACCTGATTCGCCATCAAAGTGGGCACCTGCCAGGTCCGGTTGGCCGCCAGTTGTGCGTACGCGGCGGCGGCCTTGCCCGGGTCGTGACTGTTGACGGCCATCCAGTCCAGCGGGTGGATCTGGTTGAACCAGCCGTTGTAGTCGCCCCCGCCGACCCTGATCTCCGCGAGCGCTCGGTAGATTTCGGCCTCCCGGCTCGATGTGGCGTACCAAACCCCCCAGGTGTGCTCGACCGAGCGCATCCCGGCCTGGGAGGCTTCCCGCAGCGGCACGACGTCCGGCAGATGCCCGGCGAAAGGGATACGCTGCCGCCGCGCCTCGTCGGCGATGAAGAGGAAGGCGTCGCGGGACAGTCGCGAGTAGACCTTGACGAAGTCAGCGCCGTCCCGTTTGACCTGCCGCACGGCCTGACGTGCCTGCGCCTCGTTCGTCACCTCGAAATACCTGGCGCCGCCGGGAATGCCTTCCCACAATGACGGCTTTCCGTCCAGCAGCGGGCTGCCGATGACGGACCGCGGCCCGAGCACCTCACCGCGCTCCACCCGCCGTCGCCAGGCATGCAGGAACGGCGTTCCGGCCATCTCCCGGACCGTGGTGACCCCATTGGCGAGGAAGAGCGGCGCGAACACCTGCTCCACCTCCGCATCGACGCTGTGGACGTGCATGTCGCACAATCCCGGGATCAGGAATTTGCCCGTGCCGTCGACTACCCGCGCCCCGCGCGGAATTCGGAGATCACGCGCCCGGCCCAGAGCAGTGATCCACCCATCCTTGACGATCACTGTCAGCCCCGGACGTGGTGGTGACCCGGTCGCGTCGATCGCCGTGACGTTGCGTAAGGCGATCGTGCCGCCGCCGTTCCCTCCGGCTTCGGCGGCTGCCGACCGGCCGAGACCGGCGACTGCCCCCACGGCGATCCCGGCGGTCAGCAAGGCGCGACGAGAGATTTCCTGGGACATGATGACCAACTTTCGGTACGGACGAGTTGACGCTCTCGACTCTGTACCGTCGCCATGCTCCGCTCCATCCCGTCCTCCCCCGTTCTTCGGTAGGGCATGCCCCCACCACAAACGAAGCCACCGAAGCCGGGTCAGGAGCCCTCGACCTGATGCGCCGGCAGGAGGCCGCGTGTCCTCCGGGCGGTCGAGTCGCTCTCGTCGTTTGAGCGTGCCATGGCCGGGACCGGGGGTGTCGGGTTGGGGCGGGCCGGGGAAACCCACCGTGAGCAATCACGGCAGGGCGCCCCGGTCCGCCCCAACCCGACACCCGGTCGCCAGTCGCCGATCACCTGACCCCTCAGGTAGTGCTCCGGGACCGGCCTGCCGCGATCCACACCGAGCTTCTCGCCGAGGTGAAGTTCGGCAAGACGAGCGTGGCCGAGGTGTTCGGTCGTAGCGGCGAGGACATCGTGAAAAAACGCGCGTGGTTCAGGTCCTTCGCGCGGTCCCTGGGTACGGGCCGGCGAAGGTCGCGGCGTTGATGGCCACGTCCGGGGTGGATGAGAAGCGCAGGGTCGGCGGGCTGGCCGAACAGCAGCGAGACCGGCTTCTGACGGCGTTGGCCGACTGATCTGCCGGGCCGCGGGGTTCACAGGATGAGGTACTCGCGGAGCTTGCCGCGCACGTGCGGTCGTGGGGCACCGATCCGGATGCTCAGGGGGAGCAGGTCGGTCAGGGGTGGGCTGACGGGGACGTCGGCGTAGCCGCGGTCGTCGTGCTGCCATCGGGTGAGGTCGCCGTCGACGGCGCGGACCCGTGCCACGGTGCCGCCGGCGACGTAGACGATCGATTTGACCTTGGACCGGCGGGCGGGGGCGATGAGTCTCTTTTCGCGCGACCAGGGATCCTGTCTTCACTTCTGGCCGGGAACCGACCAGTTCATGCTTTTTTCCCGCGAGGTGCCAGCCCGTGTTCGTATGCGTAAATGACAGCATGCACGCGGGTACGGAGCCCGAGTTTGCTGAGGATACGGGCGACGTGGGTCTTGACGGTGCCCTCCTCAATGGTCAGGGCGGCGGCGATCTCAGTGTTGCTCAAGCCCTGAGTGATCTGCCAGAGGACCTCGTGTTCGCGTGGAGTGAGGCGGTCGAGCGCGCTGGTGACCGGTTTCGGTGCTAGTTCCGCGAAGCGGTGGATCAGCCTCTTGGCGACATGGGGGTCGACCAGCCCGTGGCCACGATGGAGCGCCCGTACGGCGTCGAGCAGCAGCTCGGGATCACTGTCCTTGAGCAGAAACCCCGCAGCCCCCGCCTGTAGTGCACCGAACAGATACTCGTCGAGGTCGAAGGTGGTCAGCGCCAGCACCTTCGGCGGTGCTTCGGTTTCCATGACCTGTCGGATGGCGGTGATCCCATCCATGTACGGCATCCGCAGGTCCATCACCACCACGTCGGGTCGTCGCCACAGCGTCTGGTGTACCGCTTCGGCGCCGTTGACCGCTTGGCCGACGACCTTGATGTCCGGCTCGCCGTCAAGCGTCAGGCACAACGCCTCCCGTACCGCGGCCTGGTCGTCAGCGATCACCACACGGATCGTCATCCTGGCTCCTCCGTGATCGGCAGTACGGCTTCGGTCAGCCAGCCGTGCGGCTCGCGAGGGCCCGCCGCCAGCGTGCCGCCGCAGGCGAGCACGCGTTCCCGCATGCCCCGGATGCCCTGTCCCTCCGCGGGGCGTCTCGCCGACGGCTGGATTGGACCGTTGTCGGCGATCGAGATCACCATCCGTTTGCGATCTTGTCGTATGTGCAGATCGACCTCGGTGGCGCCGGAATGCCTGACGGCGTTGGTCAGCGCCTCCTGAGCCACCCGATAGGCGGTGTGGCTGAGTGCCGGCGCCAGGGGCAGTGACCTGCCCGAGCGCCGGAAGGCTATCCGCAGGTGGGGGGCGGGCAACCGTCGGACCAGGTGTTCGACGTCCTCCACCCCGGCCCCCGGTCCGGGAACTCCTCAGCCAGGGTTTTCAGCAGCGTGCGTACCTCGCTCAGGGCGGAGGAGGACAGGTCGGCGATCGTGCCGAGCGCGCGATCGCCGGTCGGCGTGAGATCACGCAGCGCCCGGCGGGTGGCCGTCGCCTGCATGTGGATCGCCGTGAGGTAGTGGCCGACGCTGTCGTGCACGTCTTGAGCCAGCCTGGCGCGTTTCTCCGCGATGTCGCGCCGGGCTTCCGCCTGATGGAGTCGTATCGCTTCCTGGGCCCGGTCGCCATGCAGGCGCAGTGTGTAGCCGATGGCCACGGGAGCGGTCCCCATGATGATCAAGTCGGTGATCACCGAGAGCCCGAGCATCTTGGGGAGCAGCAATCCGTAGCCGATCGCCCACAGTACGGAGACGAGCAGCACCGGCCACGGCAGGCGCCGACTCCGGTACGCGGCCACGCCGAACATGGCCATCGCCAACAGCCGCCCAGGCCAGCTGGGAAAGGGTAAGCCGAACAGCACCAGTCCGGCCGAGCACGCGGCGGCCGTCAGCGGCAGCTTTCTCCGCATCAGCACAGGCAGGGCGACGGCGATGCTGAGGCCGATCAGGGCGGGCAGCCCCGGCGGTAGCGGGGGCTGCCCCTCCAGCAGAGTGAGTCCGGTGAGCACGGCGGCGGCCGCGGCCACGAGCAGAGCGTCCTGGAGGATTCCCTTCAAGACAGGCGACTTCCGTACGGTCACGAAGGAGTTCCACGCGACGCGGCTGCCAGGGAGGCGGGCAGCTCACCACCGCCGTTCATGTGCTCAATCAGTTCGAGGACGGCCTTGGAACCGCCGTTCGCCTCGAGCCACTGGCTCGCCCGGCATGCGGCCTTGGCATACGTGTCCTGGTCGGCTTTCGCCATACGCAGCCAGTCGTCGAGCGTCTGCGGCAGCGCCTCCTGCGTGGACACCCGGCATCGGTCGCCGGACGTCTCGGGCTTCAGGTACCGCGGGTCGCCGGAGACCACGACGGCCAGTCCTTCGTCGAACCATTGCGGGATCGGCCCCGCACCGGACCCGAAGCGGGTGTGTAGCTCGACGTGTGACATCTCGTGTGCGGCGATCACCGGGTCAACGCCGTTCGGTGACAGCATGACCGCGCGGTTCAGCACGGCGATCCCGCGCTCTCCGCCACCGCCGATCTTCTGATAGCACGTGGCGGTCAAGCAGGCCAGGATGTCGGGCGAACTCCGGCGGCCGCCGTAGAAGCCGGCCACCCGGCGGTTGGCCGCATCGACCACCTCGGCCACCTGCCGCTCCCGTGCCGCCGGCAGTCCGGGCTCCAGATACAGGCCGGTCCTGACCTGTTTCATGCCGTAACAGCCGGGACAGGTCGTGGCGGCGACCGATGGGAAGGCCACCGCGACACCGGCCACCGCGGCCACGACCAGCCCCGCGACCATGGCCGGCAGCCACCGCCACATCCTGCGCCTTCGACTCATCACACCGCTCCACATGTTGGCATTCCGTACCATCCTGTCCCGCCGAACGGGTCTCCGATGCTGTCGATCTTGCTGTTGTCCGTCACGCACACCACGGCCGCTCCGGTACCGGGTCAGGACGCGGCCGGGCCGCACGCCGCTCCAGCCGGCGGAATCGTCCCTGTGGTCAGGTAGCGGTGCGCGTGCTTACGAACACAGGGATGACCGCCCAGGTAGAGGGCGTGGCCGCCCACGGCGGGCAGGTAGCGGGCGCCGGGCAGCAGGGCAGTCAGGCGGCGGCTGTCCTGGGGTGGGGTGTTGTCGTCATACTCGCCGCTGGTGATCAGGACGGGCGGCAGACCGGGGGCGCGGAAGGGATGCGGGGCGAAGGCCTTGACCGAGGGCAGCCCCGCGCAGTGATTGGCCATCGGCCACACGGCCCGCCAACCGACATGCGGAGAGGCACGCCGCAGGTCCTTCTCCAGCGCCTTGAGGTCGCGGTAGCTGGAGGGATAGGGAAAGTCGGCACACAACATGATGCGGGACAGATCAGGATCGGGGGCCCCGGGCGTCTGGAGGAAGAGCGAGGCGTCGCCCGCGCGCGCCTGCGCCAGGGCCGTTGCCAGACGCGGCCAGCTCCGCTCCTGGGTGAAGGAGGCACGTGCGACGATCAGGGCAGCGCTGACCTTGGAGCCGGTTCCACCGGCCGGGGCTGGGATCGGCTGGCGCCGGGCCTTGCTGATGACCTCGTCCCATACGGCGACGGCGTTTTGCCCGTACAAGGAGCAGGTGGAGGTCTTCGCGCACCATTCTGCGAAGCGATGCAAACTCCGCTCAAGCGTGTTCGCGCGGGGCTTGAGCCAGTCGCCGATGGAGCGGTTGGTGTGGTCGACGACACTGTCCAGGAACATCCTGCCCACGTTGCCGGGAAAGAACTCGGCGTAGGCCTGGCCGATGACAGTGCCGTGGGAGTTGCCGTAGTAGTTCAGCTTGTTCTGGCCCAGCGCGGTTCTGATGGCGTCCAGGTCGCGGGCCATCTGCCAGGAGTTCAGATTGCCCGCCAGCGGCCCGGCCGCTTTGCGGCATGCCTGCCCGAACCGGTGGTTCTTCGCCGCATAGGCGTTGTAGGCGGACTTACTCGGGAAGACCCATTCGGCCTCGAAGGAAGCGGGGGTCGGGCACGAGACTCCGCTGCTCTTCCCGAACCCCCGAGGATCGAAGATCACCACGTCGAACCACCGGGTCAGGTCAGCGAGGGCGTCCTTACCGCCCTGGCGCAGCATCGCGATCTGCGGACCGGGGCCACCGAGGTTGACCACGAGGGCACCCTTCTTCGCCGCCTGATCGCGGGCGGGCAGCAGGGCCAGGTCGAGGCTGATGCGTTCGCCCGTAGGACGAGCCCAATCGGCGGGCACTTCCATCCGGCCGCATCGTAGGCCGTCACCGCAGTCCTGCCACGACAGCGGTGTGGTCGTGACCGGGGCGACGGCGGTGACCGCGCCGATGACGAATGATGCAACGATGTTCATGCTTGAAGGGTCGCCGGGCCCGTACTGCCCGCGCGTCCCTCTTTCTGCATATCTTTCACTGGAGGTGGACCCGAGCGGAGGGCCTGGAACAGCACGGCCTGCTGCCGGGGACGATCAAGAGTCTGCTGACCAATGCGGCCCGGGGCTGCACGACACTCTACGAACAGGTGTGGGACTCCACCGGGCCCGAGCCGGACCTGCCCGCCCCGTCAGAGAACGACCTGACCGCGCTCGATGAGATGAAGAGGTCGGCGACCCGCTGTCGGCGAGAGACACCAACACCGGCACTGCACACAACTGTCACATTTCCTCCGATAGTGGTCATGTTGGGTGTTCGGCGTGCCCGCTGGTACATCCGAGGCGCCTTCATCCCTTCCCGGGGTGGGGGCGCCGACTGTCGCCGTGGCCGTGGTCCGGTGCGCGGTGGACCCGGGGGCTGAGGGGCTGAGATCATTCCGGACAGCGGAACCGGAATCTCTGGAGCACCTCACTCCCTCGGGGGCCGACGCTTCGTGTGCCGTTCCGCAGGTGGCCGGCTACCTCCACGGTACGGAGAGCCATCGGACGGCTCCCATGCACCACACCGCTGGACCGCACTAATTGATCACTTTTATGTCCCCATATAGGTTGATCTGCGCCATCGCTAGGGGAGCGATGCGTGCAATCGGAGGTCAACCGGTGTTAGTCAGACGAATTTCACTTCTTCTCACGGCAGGGCTGCTAGCCGCCACGGGGCTCGTCGGCGGTGGGGTGGCTGCCGCCCCCGTGGAAGCGGCGGCGATCGCCCCGTGTCCCGACATCAAGGGCCTGCCCGATCCGGCGCTCTGCAGCACCCATGAGGACATGTTCCCCGGCGCGCGGACCGGGGTACGGACCGGCCCGGAGGCGGCCGGGCCCCGGCTCACCGCGAGGCAGGCCGACGCGGCAGCCGACGCGGCGCCCGCCCAGATCGCCTGTGAGGGCGACGGGGTGAGTGGCAAGCGCGTCCAGATGCTGTACGTCCGCGAGCCGAGCATGCCCGACCGCTACAACCAGTTCATGCCCATGTTCCAGGCGTGGCTCGCCAGCGCCGACGACGTGTTCAACGACGCCGCCGCCGAAAAGGGCCAGAGCCGGCACATCCGCTTCGTCACGAAGACGGTCCCCGGAGGGTGCCAGATCGTGATCCAGCCGGTCGTGGTGCCCGCGGGCTCGCTGGCCACCCTGGCGAGCAGCATCGCCGCGCTGCGGGGCCTGGGGTACGAGCTCCCGGATCGCAAGTACTTCATGTTCACCGAGTCGACCGCCCTCTGCGGAACGGCCCAGCTCTACAAGGACGACCGGCCCGGCCCGGAGAACTACAACAACTTCGCCACCACCTATGGGCGCGTTGACGCGACCCCCAACTGCTTCGGAGCCAACGCCTTCACCCACGAGCTGGGCCACGCGCTGGGCGCGGTGCAGACGAGCGCTCCGAACAGCGACGGCAAGGGGCACTGCTCGGACCTGTACAGCACGATGTGTTACGGCGGAACCCCGACCTGGTCGTGCCCGGAGTGGAAGAGCAACCTGGTCCCCGACTGCAACCATGACGACTACTTCAACATGGCCCCGGAGCCCGGCAGCTATCTCGACACTCACTGGAACATCGCGAACAACGACTTCCTGATCAAGGGAAACACCGCCGCGTCCGCCCCGCACCCCACGATCGGCCTCACCTACGTGATCACGAACGTGTCGACCGGGGGGGCCATGGAGCCGGTCGGCGGCTCCGCCGCCAGCATGGCCAGGCTCAGCCAGCGGGCCCGGACCAACAAGCCGAGCCAGAAATGGCTGATGGGCTACAAGACCGGTCTCCAGTTCGTCAACATGAACAGCCGGATGTGCGTGGACAGCGCCTACGAGGGAACCGTCCCCGGGACCCAGGCGGTGCAGTACGGCTGCAAGGGCTCGGACGCCATGCGATGGACGTACCTGTCGCAGACGGACGGCAGCCACGCCATCATCAACTGGAAGTCCGGGCTGGCCCTGACGGCCGTGGCCGCCTACCCGGCCCCCCTGCAGCAGCAGCCCTACACCGGTGCGGCCAACCAGCGGTGGAAATTCAACCGGATGACCGACGCGGGTCTGGTCAACGGCGCGACCCACTACCTGACGGGCATCGGCACCCGTGAGAACGCGGAGGTCCTCAAGGCCTCGAAGACGTCCGGAGCGGCGATCACGCACGCGGCGGCCGCCGGTACGAAGAACCAGCAGTGGAAGTTGCGCAAGCTCACCTCACCCGCCTCCTCCTGGCAGCTGGTCAACGCCAACAGCGGCATGTGCATGGGCCTGAAGACGGCGAACGCCACCGCCGGCACCCAGATCGTCCAGTCGGCGTGCTCCACCGCGACGTCCAGCAGGCAGGCATGGCTGCTACGCCGCGTGGCGGACGGGACCTACCTCGTCGTCAACGCCCACAGCCAGCGGGTGCTCAACATGACCGCCGGTTCGCTGTCCGTCCTGACCCAGCAGGTCCTCGCGGCCGACCAGAGCAGCCAGATCTGGGCGCTCAAGCCGCTGTAGTATCCGGCCCCCTTCTCCGACGCCGTCCCTACGGTCATGACCTCAGCGGCTTCGCCTCCGGGAGGCACAGCCGGTCAGCACCGCCACGAATCAGACACTGGATGAGGATGGCGGCGAACTCGCGCAGGCTGGGTGTTGAGAATCGTTCGATAGATGGACGGTGCGAGGGCGGGATCATCGTCCTCGCTGCCGGACCAGGTGATCACACTCTTCGGTGGCGTCTTCGTAGCCGCTCAGGAGGAAGGTGTGGATCGTCGCCAGTTGGTCGTCGGAGAAGGTGGCCATCAACCGGCGGCTGCGGGCATCGATCCCCTCGTAGAACGAAGCGATCCGTTCGAGACCTGAGGTCGAAGCCTCGACGAGTACGCGGCGGCGGTCCCGCGGGTCAGGTTGACGCCGGACGTATCCCGCCTTCTCCAGGCGGTCGATCATGTGCGTGACCGCGCCGGTGGTGCGCCCGAGCTGGGAACTGAGTGCACCTGCGGTGGAGGCTCCCGCGCGGTTGAGTGCGTGCAGGCAGAGCAGATCGGTCTGGGCGATGCCGAGGTGCTGGGCGATCAGATCGTTCAGACGCCCCAGAGCTCCGGCGAAGTCCGTCATGGACGCAACGATCCGGTCGGCGAGTTCGTCCATGTTGTCGTCATGCGGTTTGACGGGCATGCGAGGCTCCATTTATCTTCGCCGTTCAGATACTTAGTGATGAAGCTAGTGTATCGGATGCCTCATTTCTGCGAACTGGAGAGCCCTCGGTGTCTACCGACGCATCAGCCCCAGCCACCACACCTGTCACCACCAGAGCGCGAACAGTGGCGCTTGCCGTCATCCTGCTGGCGAGCTTCATGGACCTGCTCGACGTCACCATCGTGAACATCACTCTGCCCTCCGTCAGAGCGGAGCTCGACGCCTCGCCCGCGCACCTGCAGTGGATGCTCGCCGGCTACACGCTCACGTTCGCCCTGGGCATCATCACCGGGGCCAGGCTCGGCGATCTGTACGGCTACAAACGCGTCTTCCTCGTAGGAATCGCGGGCTTTACCGCTGCTTCCGCCCTGTGCGGCGCCGCCCCCACCGCCGAGGTGCTGGTAGGCGCCCGCATCGTCCAGGGCCTCCTCGCCGCGGTGATGGTTCCCCAGGTGCTCTCGCAGATCCAGCTCATGTACGCCCCGCACGAGCGCGGCGGAGCCATGGCGGCCTTCTCCTCCCTGTCCGGGCTGGCCGCCGCCACCGGGCCGATCCTCGGCGCGGCCCTGCTGGAGGCCGACTGGTTCGGCCAGGGCTGGCGAAGCGTGTTCTGGATCAACATCCCCGTCGGCATCCTGGCATTCCTCACAGCCGCCGCCGTCCTGCCGGAGGGACGGAGCACCACACGGCCACGCCTTGACATCGCCGGTGTCCTCATCTCATCAGCAGGTCTGGTCCTGGTTCTCTACCCGCTCATCCAGGGCAGCGAGGAACGCCCCTGGCCCCTATGGGCATACGTGAGCATAATCCTTGGCGTCACGGTTCTGGTCGGCTTCGTCCGGCATCAGCGACACCTCTCTGGCCGAGGGAAGTCACCTCTGATCGAGGTTGGGCTCTTTCGAGTGCGCTCAGTCGGCGGCGGCCTCCTGATCCAATTCCTCTTCTTTCTCCCGGTGATGGGCTTCTTCCTCACCTTCATGCAACTCCTGCAGCCCGGACTTGGCATGACACCCATGAGCGCCGGCCTGACGATCCTGCCGTGGCCGATCGCCACCACTATCGCGGCCGGACTCGGAGCAGCGGTGCTGCTTCCGCGCCTCGGGCGCACCACGGTGCAGATCGGGCTCGTTGTGCTGGCTGTCGGCTTTGTTCTCCTCGCTGTGGCCGCAGGCTCCACCACCCCCGCCACGAACTGGCTCGACTTTCTGCCCGGTGTCGTCGTCGGCGGCCTGGGGATGGGGCTGACCGTGGCGCCGCTGGCCCAACTGACTCTGGAGAAGGTCCCCGCCAGGCACGCGGCTTCCGGATCCGGCCTGTTCAACACCGTCGCTCAGCTCGCCGCGTCCGTGGGAGTAGCCCTCTTCGGCACTTTCTTCTTCGCCCAGCTGTCCGCACACGGCGGCGAGCCGACCGGCGGATACACAACCGCCTTCACCGCCACCATCTGGGGCAGTCTCCTCCTGCTCGCCATCACCTTCGCCGTCAGTTTCCTGCTGCCACGCAAAGGGGCTGTATCCACACCGGCATCCTCACCGGCGTAGGTGCTGAGTCCGCGAAACCTTGATGAAGGCGGCCGGACCCGCGTCCAGCGGGTCCGGCCGCCTTCATCAAGCCCACGGACTCAGCGTGTCAGTGTCCCGATGCCGTCGGAATCGTCATCCGCGGGTCTGTCATTCAAACGGCGGTGACTCCGCCTGCCACGGCTCGCCAACGCCACTGGCCGTTCCGTCGTCGCTCAAGCCCCGTCACGAGGAAGAAGGGCCGGGACGAGGGATCGCCTGCTCGTTCGTGATCGTCCACAGGACAATGGGCCGTTGTCACGTGTCTCAGCCGGACCGTGGTCTTCGGGTTCTCCGATCTGCGGGTGATCCACGCACCGACCTCTCCTGGAAGGCGTACACATGGTCCTGAAGGGGCGGGGCAGGGAGCGTGGGGCGCTCGACCACCTCGTGGCGACGTTGCGCGAGGGTTTGAGCGGTGTGCTGGTGCTCCGGGGGGAGGCCGGCGTCGGCAAGAGCGCTCTGCTCGACTACGTCGCCGCCGAGGCCGCGGACCTGCGCGTCGTCCGGGTGGCCGGGGTCGAGTCGGAGGCCGATTTCCCCTTCGCCGGGCTGCACCGGCTGCTCATCCCCTTTCTGAAGGCTCCGAACGGGCTTCCGGCCACCCAGCACCAGGCCCTGCTGGTCGCCTGCGGGCTCGCCGACGGGCCGCCCGCCGATCGGTTCCTGGTCGGGCTGGCAGCGCTGACCCTGCTCGCGGAGGTCGCCGAGCGAGGACCGGTGCTGTGCTGCGTGGACGACGCCCAGTGGCTGGATCGCGAGTCGCTGGGCGTGTTGACCTTCGTCGGACGCCGGGTGCACGCCGAAGGGGTCGGCCTGGTGTTCGCCGCCCGCAGCGGCATCACCGGACTGGAAGGCATCCCGATCACCGAGGTCACCGGCCTGGGGGAGCGGCACGCGCTCGACCTGCTCCACTCGGTGGTGGCCGGGCCGCTGGACGCGCGCGTCGCGGCGCGCATCGTGGCGGCGACGGCCGGGAACCCGCTCGCCCTGATCGATCTCGGGCAGGAGCTGTCGGCCGAGCAGCTCGTGGGTGGCATCGCACTGCCCGACCCGCTGCCCGTGGGCGGCTTGCTGGAGAAGCACTACCTGCGGCAGGTGCGCGAGTTTCCCCGGCCCACGCAGTCCTGGCTGCTGCTGGCCTCAGCCGAGCCGGGCGGGGACATCGGCTACATCAGGCAGGCGGCCGCGCTGCTGGGCATCGGCCCCGACGCCACCGGTCCGGCGGAGGCCGAACGGCTGCTGATCCTGCGCGCCACCGCGGACTTCCGGCATCCGCTGATCCGCTCCGCGATCTACGGGGGCGCCACGAGCGTGGAGCGGCGGCGTGCGCACGGCGCGCTGGCGACGGCCACCACCCGACCCGCCGACGCCGACCGGCGGGCCTGGCACCTGGCCGCCGCGGCGCTCGGGCCTGACGAGTCCGTCGCCGCCGAGCTCGAACGCTCCGCCGACCGGGCGAGCGGACGCGGCGGCTACGCGGCGCGCGCCACGTTCCTCGCGCGGGCGGCCGAGCTGAGCCCGGACGGTCACCGCCGGGGCGGGCGGCTGCTGGCGGCGGCCGAGGCGGCCTTGGCCGCCGGGGCGCCGGTGCAGGCGCAGGCGCTGCTGGACGGTCTCGACATCGGCCTGGTCGACGGCATCGGCCGGGGCAGGGCGCTGATGGTGCGCGCCGGCGCGCTCATCGCACTGGGCGCCGCCGGGGCCTTCACACAGGCGCCGGTCCTGGCACTGAGCGCCGCACGGGCCTTCGAGGGACAGGCGCCGGAGCTGGCCCGTGACGCCCTGCTGTACGCCATCGAGCGTGCGATACCCGCCGAACACCTCCTGCGTGACACGACGCCCGCCGAGCTCGGACGGGCCTGCGAGGCACTGCTGGCGCGCACCGGCGTGTCGGCCGCGCCCGACCTCATCCTGTACGGCTACGCCACGCTGATCCGCGACGGCCATGAGCGAGCCGTCCCGCACCTGCGGCGCGCGGTCGACGCGATGCTGGACCCGGGCACCTCCGCCGAACACGTCTTGCGCGCATATCAGACAAGCGTCACGTTCTGCATGATGACCTGGGAGGCGGACAAGCGGGCGGCCGTCACCAGCCGCGCCTCCGACATCGCCCGTAAGAGCGGCGCCCTGTGGCCCCTGGACTCCGCGCTGTTCATCGCCTCGATGAACGAGACCATCCTCGGCAACCTGGCGGCGGCCGACACCCTGCTGGTCGAGGGCCACCAGATCCGATCGGCGATCGGCGCGACGGCCGACACCTGGGAGATCTACCGGCATCCCGAGCTCCTGGCCTGGCACGCCGACGACGAGGACCTGGATACGACGTTACACGGATCGGCGCAGGCGGCGATCACGCTCGGCGTCGGCGCGGTGGAGGCGATCACCCGTATCGCCCTGGTCATCCTCGCCCTCGGCCGGGGCGACTACAACCAGGCCCGCGCACTCGCCCACCACCTGATCGGCGCCGACGCGGTGGGGGTGCACACCAGGGTGCTGCCCGACCTGGTCGAGGCGGCGGTCCGCTCCGGTGATCGGGTGCTGGCGACCGAGACTCTGCGCACACTGGCGTCCCGGGCGGAGGCGAGCGACACCCCGTGGGCGCTCGGCGTGCTGGCGCGCTCGCGGGCGCTGCTGGCCTCCACCGCCGACGCCGAGCCGTACTATCTGCGGGCGCTCAGCCTGCTCACCCCGACCAGGGCGCGCACCGACCTCGCGCGCGCATCTGCTGTACGGCGAGTGGTTGCGCAGGCGAAGGCGCCGCAGGGACGCCCGCGACCAGCTGCGCGCGGCCGTGGAGATGTTCCAGGAGATGCGGGCCGCCGGATTCGCCGCCCGGGCCGAGCAGGAACTGGCCGCCACCGGCGAGACCGCCCGCCGCAGGGCCGTCGAGACGGCGACCGGCCTGACCCCGCAGGAGCTCGCGGTCGCCAAGCTCGCCGGAGGCGGCGCGACCAACGCCGAGGTCGCCGCCCAGCTGTTCATCAGCGCCAGCACCGTCGACTACCACCTGCGCAAGATCTTCCGCAAGCTCGACGTGACCTCCCGGCGGCAGCTCTCCCAGGCACTGCGGGACTGACCCGCGCTCACGACTACGCGCTTCACGTGATTCGAACGTCACCGCCCTGATCGAGGATCAAGCGGTCGGACGATCCACCTACACAGGGAGCGCTGCGATGGGATTCGTCACCGCCGCTGACGGAGCGCAGATCTACTACAAGGACTGGGGGGAAGGGCGGCCCGTCGTGCTCAGCCACGGCTGGCCGCTGAACGCCGACAGCTGGGAGGCCCAGATGCTCTTCCTGGCCGCCAACGGCTACCGCGTCATCGCCCACGACCGCCGCGGCCACGGACGCTCCACCCAGACCTGGCACGGCAACGAGATGGACACCTACGCCGACGACCTCGCCACGCTCATCGAGACGCTCGACCTGCGCGAGGCCGCCCTCGTCGGATTCTCCACCGGTGGCGGCGAGGTCGCCCGCTACGTCGGCCGGCACGGCACCGCACGCGTCTCCCAGATCGTGCTGGTATCCGCCGTGCCGCCGTTCATGCTCCAGACCCACGACAATCCCGGCGGGGTGCCGATCGAGGTGTTCGACGCCATCCGCGCCGGGTCCATCGCCGACCGCTCCCAGCTCTACCGCGACCTGGCCGACGGGCCGTTCTTCGGCGGCAACCGCCCCGGCGCCGACCCCTCGCAGGGCATGCGCGACGCGTTCTGGCTGCAGGGCCTGCAGGCCGGGCACCGCAACGCCTACGAGTGCGTCGCGGCCTTCTCGGCCACCGACTTCCGCGCCGACCTGGACGCCTTCGACGTACCGACTCTCGTCATCCACGGCGACGACGACCAGGTCGTGCCGTTCGAGGTCGGCGGCAAAGCCTCAGCCGACCGGATCAAGGACGCGACACTCAAGGTCTACCCCGGCGCGCCACACGGCATCACCGACACCCACAAGCAGCAGCTCGGCACCGACCTGCTGGACTTCCTCAACTCCTGAACCCCCAGGACCGGGCGAATCTCCCGCATGCGTCCCGCCGGCCGCCCGGCGCTTCATGGCCAAGCGGGCCGGCAGCAAGATCACCGAGATTCGCTCATCCCACGTCGTCATGATCTCCCACCCCGTGGCCGCCACGGCCGTCACCCGCTGAAGGACAACTCCCATGAAACCCAATACCATCGTCTTGATCCACGGCTTCTGGGTCACCCCGCGCAGCTGGGAGAAGGTAACCTCATGACCCAATAAAGGAGTGCCCATGCCGAAGCTCGCCGCCCTGGAACCCGGCTACGTGCCTGTCGTCTCTTACGCACGCATCTCCTCCGACAAGGCTGGGGACAAGCACGGGGTCAAGGACCAACACAAGATCAATCGCCGGACGGCGGCCAAGCATGGGTGGACGGTAGTTCACGAGTTCACCGACAACGATAAGTCAGCAGCTAGGGCTGACGTCTTTCGCGACGATTTCGAAGCGATGCTAAAAGCGCTCTGGGTGGGCGAACTGAGTGACGGAACACCGGTTCGGGGCGTTGTCGTCTGGCTAGAAGATCGGCTTGTCCGGCGCCCTGGGGATTACGAACGTTTCGTTGATTCGATCACATACAACGAGGGGTTCGTTTACGCGGACGTAGACAGAATCCTCGACCTGTACAACGAGGACGTTGAAGCGGCTGGGCTCGCTGCCGCAGTACAGGCGAAGAAGGAAGTTCGGAAGATCCAGCGCCGCGTTCGGCAGTCCCATCGGCGTCGCGCCGAAGAGGGAATTCCCGTCGGAGCTGACAGGGCGTTCGGCTGGAAAGACGACAAACGGACTCTCAACCCCATTGAGGCCAGTCTAGTTGCGGATGGTGTGGACAAGCGGATCGCGGGCCAGTCTCGATCATCGATCGCAACCGCATGGAACCGTGCAGGAATATTCACACCCAAAGGCAATCCGTGGAAAACAAACAGCGTGGGAGTCGTCCTTTCCAATGCCCGTATTTGCGGCTGGCGCGAACTGGACGGGGAGTTGGTGCGTGATGAGAACGGTGATCCCGTAATCGGCCAGTGGGAAAGAATTGTTTCCCCGGAGAAGTGGCTAGCCGTGCGCGCGATCGATGACGCACGTCGGGGTAAGCTCGTTGATCAGAAGGGCAACATAGTCGGGGATCTGCCTCACGACTTCCGTGATCCCTCGCACCTGCTTACCGGGATCGTGCGGTGCGGGAGGCTCAAAGAAAACGGGCAAGCATGCAATAAGCCTTTGCGGGTGAAGACCGATCCCGATGGAAAGGTTTACCGATACTCCTGTAAGCCCCCATCCCAGGGCGGATGCTCTGGTGTAACACGACGGGGAGACCTGGTCGATTACTTCATATCGGAACTCGTTCTTAGCAAGCTGGAAGAGGCGCAATTCGTTCTACCAGAAGAGGTGGAATGGTCGGGCGAGTCGGAGCTCAAAGAAACGGTTGAGCAAATAGACGAACTGACGGACAGGTGGATGGAGAAGGGGGTGTCGAACGATCGCTACTTCCGAATCCTCGCGAAGCTGGAAGCGGAAGTTAAGCGTCTGAGGTTTGAGAAAGAAAGGTTCACGACAGGAAAGGAACGACGACAGAACAAGGCCGCCATTGACGTTGCCGAAATGCGGCGTCGCTGGTACCTGCCGGAAAGTGACGGTGGGCTTGCGCTCTCGTTGAAGCGCGCACACATCCGCGAAGCGCTGCACGCGGTGATCATCCTCCCCAGCGTGAGACGGGGCAGGGCGCCGTTCGACCCCGATCTACTCGTGCCCATCTGGCGTGAGTGATCGCAAGACGTCCTGGACGTCTTCGGATCGTCAAGGGATCTGTACCCCTTACCTTGGGGATACAGGTCCCTTACTTATTGTGGCAGCACAGCGAACATCGACGGACTTCTATGGACTTCCATGGACGCCTACGGACGTTCAGGGACGGGCCTAGAAGGTCGCGGAAAGGAACTTTGAGCTGCCCTTATCCGTTGTGCATCTGATAGACCTAGGAGAGAGTCAACAGCCCCCCGATCACTCCGAAGCAAGCGAGAAACCGGCCGCGACCCATTCGAGCGCAAGAAAGCCACCGGGCAAAAAATAATGATAAGCCGTTCCGCTGGAGTGCCCCGGCCCAGCGGTAGGCCGCAAGACCTGGCAGCGCTCACCGGTTGTTAGACGTCGCATAAAAACACTCCAAGATTTTCTCTCGCTGAAGGCACCATCGCTCCACAAGTCGTGACCTGATCTCGGCTTGCCCTGCGCTGGTGCTTTTGCTGTCTCCGGATGTGGTGGGTGGCTTCCATCGAGGAAAGGAGGCCCCTGCTGGTACCCGAGGAAATGGGACCGTACGCCGCGCTTGCTGAGGAGTGGTGCAAGCGCAAAATCGCTGAATCGCCCCGGTGGTCTGCCGAAAAATGGCAGCGCATCGCCGCTATCCACAGTCTTGAATACACGGACAACGCGCCTGATCTTGCCGCCGAGAGCGGGAGGCCTGCTGCGTGATCCCCCACCTGTCACCCGAGACCAGAGCCGTGCTCGAACGGGCGGCCATGCCGGACTTCGCCCGGTGGCAACGCATGGTCTACGCCACCGGTGGCTGTGCCCAACCGGTCCGCCTGCACGGTGAACGCCTGACCTTCGACGGCACGACCGGTGAGATCCTCGACGTCTACCGGACGGCTGACGAACCTACCGGGTTCCTGCTGACGGCCTGCGGCAACCGGCGTGCATCGCGCTGTGCGGCCTGCTCGGCAACGTATAAGGATGACACCTATCACCTCATCATCTCCGGCCTACGCGGCGGCAAGGGCGTCCCTGAGGACGTAGGCGGCCATCCTCGGGTGTTCGCCACCTTCACCGCTCCCTCCTTCGGCGCGGTCCACGCTCACCGCACGGGCAGAGACGGCAAGACCCTGCCGTGCCGTCCCCGGCGAGATTCCCCGACCTGCCAGCATGGCCGCTATGAGGGCTGCGGCAGACGCCATGACCGTGATGACCCGCAAGTAGGGCAACCGCTCTGCGTGGACTGCTACGACTACCGGGGCGCGGTGCTGTGGAACGCTCACGCGGGGGAGTTGTGGCGCCGCTTCACCCAAGCACTCCCGGCTGTCCTGGCTCGGCTGCTCGGCGTGTCTCGTGCTCACCTGCGTGAGACGTTGCGGCTGTCGTATGCCAAGGTCGCCGAGTACCAAGCGCGCGGCCTGGTCCACTTCCACGCGGTGATCCGCCTCGACGGCCCAGACGGTCCCGCCTCACCTCCGCCGGACTGGGCAACCGTTCCGCTGCTGGACACCGCGATCCGGCAAGCAGCATCACAGGTCGTGGTGCCTGCCTCGAAGCAATCGCCGGACGCTCCTCCTCCGGTCCTGCTGCGCTGGGGTGATCAGCTCGACGTGCGACCGGTCTACCTCTCTACCGACCTTAACGGCGTAAGTGATCAACGCGTGGCGTCGTACGTGGCCAAGTACGCGACCAAGGGCGCCGAGTCGGCGGGCACGGTGGACCGACGCATCCGTGACGCCGGGGATATCGCCCGACTGGACGTGACCGAACACGCCCGGCGCATGATCTACACCTGCTTCGCCCTGAACCGTCAGCCTCAATACCGGCTGCTCCCACTGCGGCACTGGGCTCACATGCTGGGCTACCGGGGCCACTTCTCCACCAAGAGCCGTTACTACTCCACGACCCTCGGTGCACTCCGCCGGACCCGTGCCGACTACCGCGCCGCGCAAGCTCGAACGCTCCTCGGGCTGCCCGACCCTGCCGAAGGGAACATGCTCACCCTGGCTGAGTGGCGCTACGCCGGAAGCGGTCTACGCAACGGTGAACCCTTCTGGGCTGAGGTGGCTCGGGAACGCATCGCTACTGCCCGCACAGTCGCGCGTGAACGAAAAGACAGGCAATCCGCTTGACCTGTCGTCGCTTCAGACGAGAGGCGTACCCTGAGAGGAGAGCTGGCCTTCTACGTCTGGTGGTGGCTGTGTCCGAGAATATTCCCTCTGACCTGACCGCTGGCGAGCGCATCCAGCTTCTTCGCGAACGACGAGGTATGTCCCGGCCGGTTCTCGCCGGGCTCGTGGGACGAGGGCCGTCCTGGTTGAAGAAGATCGAACGTGGCGAGCGAGAGCTGAGAAGCTACGAACTGCTCTCCCGCGTGGCGACTGCGCTCGGTATCAATGATCTTTCCTTGCTGACCGGTGGTGGTTCGCCCGTGCCAATCAACAACGTCGGCCGGATGACGGTCCCCTTCGTTACCGAGGTTCGCGACGCTGTTCGTGGGCGACTGTGGGCCTCCGAAACCGACGAGGAACTTCCGTCCGTCGATGTACTCAGAGGACGTGTCGCCGAAGCATGGCGGCTGTGGCATGCCTCGCGCTTCCAGCGTACGGAGGTCGGCGCGCTGCTTCCCGACCTGCTCACCGATGGGCATCGGCTCACTCGATCTCTGGACGGTCCGGAGCGTCGTCAAGCCTCTGCGGTGCTGGCTGACATCTACCGGTTGACCCAACAGGCGATGGCCTACGGGTGCGAGCCGGAACTGTACTGGACCATTGCCGACCGGGCTCGGCAGGCATCCCAAGACGCCGATGACCCGCTGTCGCTCGCTGGCGCGGCCTGGTCCTACGCCAACGGCCTACGGGAGACCGGTTACGCCGACGAGGCACTCAGAGCGGTGAACGAAGCGGTTGACGTGCTGCGGCCTCGCCTGGAAGACGGCTCCAACGACATGCGGGGCATGTACGGGGCGCTCAACCTGCACGCCGCGATCACGCACGCCAGAGAGGGCAGGGACGGGGATGCCTGGCGTCACTGGGACGAGGCCAACGCGGTAGCCGGGCAACTCCCTAAGGGCTACACCCACGCCTGGACGGTCTTCAGCCAGGGCAACACCGACATTCACGCGGTCTCTGTCGGGGTCGATCTCCGTACACCTGGTGTCGCTCTCCAGCGTGCCGAGTCCATTGACCTCAATCAGGTGCCCTCAGTCGAGCGTCGCGCGCGGGTGCTTGTGGAGTTCGCTCGTGCGTACGATCAGCGTGACGACAAGGCCGGGGCGCTGCACTTCATGAACCGGGCATGTGAGTCCTCTCCCGAGACGGTTCGCTTCACCCCCTCGGCGCGGTCGCTGGTCGCCGAGTTGGCCACGAGCACGCGCGGGCCTCTCAAGACTGACGCGATGGCGCTCGCCGAGTCCGTAGGGGTACCCATGTAGGAGGGGCCCATTCTGGGGCCCTTGCCCTTGTGAGCTGCGCTTACGGTCCTCTGCATGGCACTCAGGGACGAGAGCGATCCGCAGCAGCGGGACGCAGGCGACGAGGAAACCGCGCGTCGTCTGCGTGCCCACTTTCAAAGCGCACTTGAAGAGACAATCGACGAGAGCACAGCGGCAAGCCATGACCAGGCACTATGCGCTGTGCAACGACTTCTCACGGAGCGGGGCATCCGTGCCCACCGTCACACCACGATCAGTCTCGGACTCTACGGTGATCACCTAACCCCCCCGAACTGGCCCAACCGACCTGACTCCCGGTCGTGGATGAACCGACATCCACCTGAGCTTGCCGTAACCGGCCCTCAGGGTTGGCGCGACGTCACGGTGACCGTGGGACCTCGCTCGGGCTGCTACCTGGTGTCCATCCGCAACGGTCCTGACCTCCAAACCATCGGACGGGACTATCCGGAAAAGGTCGTTGACCTGATCTTGGCTGCCCGGAAGTCGTGACCATGCACGGCTGGGTCATCCTGGGCGATGCGGCCACGAAGCGCGTCAACGGCCAAGAGATCATCATCACTGCCGGTAGGTCGGGCAACCTGGGGGCGGCCATCAGGGCTTGGGAAGACAGCGAGCGTCACCGGATGGTGCATGAACTGGGAAACCTCGGTCGCCTGGTCAACGAAGCGTTGGACCGGCTGCGGCAGGCCGGGAACACCTGACGGTAACCATGTCGTCCGGTGGCAAGTCCCGACGAAGGAGGGGCGCGGCAGCCGATCGCCCCGACCATGAACAGCGAAGCTCGAAGTGAGCGATCGTCCCGGCCTCCAGCTTCAAACAGGTAGCGCCGTTGCGGGTGGTCGCCTGACCGGTAGCTGATCCCCAGAACTGGTGCGGCGGTGCGTCATCCCCACATGAATACGCCGTCGCACCTTGGCCGGGGGCTCTGCGTAGAGGGTCGTAGGGCCTCCCGGTTCACCAATAGGGGCGGTGGCGCGGTGTCTTCCTCTCCCGCGCTGTCGCCCCGTTCATCCAACAGGTAAGGAGATCATTTTGGCGTGGGTTAATGACCCGAACTGCACATCGTGTAACGGGTTGGGGTACATCATGGATCCATCAGGAGTGATGCAGCTGTGCCCGCGTTCCTCGCACATTCGACCGTAGTTCTGTGATCAAGGCCGGGCCTTCCGCATGGGTGGAGGGTCCGGCTTTGTCGTGTCTGCGGACGGCGAGCAAGATCATTTCCGTGAGGTCCGCGGGGCCTTTCAAGATCACGGAGCGGAGCGGCCTATCAGCGGGTGAACGTCAACGGTTCGATTGGTACGTCACCGATTAGACGTACTGCACGTGTGGACGTCATCGCGGAGTCCTGGGGCTGGGGCGTGGAGCGCCAGCGCGTTCACGGTCGGCGGGAGAGGGCTGGTGCGGCGGATGGGCTGTGCGGCGGGCGGCGGGGTCCGGCCGTCCGCGCCGGGCGGGCGCGGGACGGGACCGGCGCCCACGCCGCATGCCCGGTCCCGATGTCCGGGCGGCGCGGGCGGGCGTGCCCCGCCGTGCGACGGCGCGGAGCGCTGGCGCCTTGACCATGTAATGAAAATCCTCGCCGATCACTCCGGCTGTGGACCTGCCAGAGACCCTTAGTGGAGTGTTTCAGCAGGTCAGAGCGATATACGCGGCCCGTTGCCTAATAGGGCCTGAGCGAATACGCTAGTGGGAGCACTGGATCACCCGTTACCAGGCCAAGGGGTTCACCGTCCTGGCCCCGGCCTATCCCGGCTTCGAGGTGGAGGTGGAGGCGCTGAACGCCGACCCCACCCCGATCGAGCAGGTCACCGTCCCGCAGATCATCGAGTCCCTGGAGACGCTGATCGGCGGCCTGGAGACGCCACCCATCATCATGGGGCACTCCGCAGGTGGGGTGTTCACCCAGATCCTGCTCGACCACGGGTACGGCGCCGCCGGAGTGGCGATCAACTCCGCGCCCACCGAAGGCGTCCAGGTGATCCCGCTGTCGCAGATCCGCGCCACCTTCCCGGTGCTGAAGAACCCCGCCAACCGGCACAGGGCGGTCGGCTTCACCTACGACCAGTGGAAGTACGCCTTCACCAACACCTTCCCCGAGGACCAGGCACGGGCGACCTACGAGCGCTACCACATCCCCGCCTCCGGCAACATCTTCTGGGGCAGCGCGCTGGCCAACATCCACCCCGGCAAGGACGACAACTACGTCGACTACCACAACGATGACCGCAAGCCGCTGCTGTTCGTCGCCGGCGAGCACGACCACCTCATGCCGCCCAAGATTCAGCGCTCCAACGCCAGGCACTACAAGTCCGCCACCGTCACCGAGGTGGTCGAATACCCCGGCCGCTCCCACCTGATGCCCGCCGAGCAGGGCTGGGAGGAGATCGCCGACCACGCCCTCGCCTGGGCCCTCGACCACAGCTGACATCTTCGGAAAAGAGCGCGTCCCATGTCGGAAGTCAGGTTCACTCACATCGGCGGCCCCACCGTCCTCATCGAGTTCGAAGGCTGGCGACTGCTGACGGATCCGACTTTCGACGCCCCCGGCCGAACCTACGCGTTCGGCTGGGGGACCTCCTCCCGCAAGCTCACCGGCCCCGCCCTGCCGCCGGACGCCCTGCCGCCGCTGGACGCCGTCCTGCTCACCCACGACCACCACGGCGACAACCTCGACGACGCCGGACGCGCCCTGCTGGCCACCGCCGGAGTCACGGTCACCACCCGCTCGGGCGCCCGCCGCCTCGGCGGAGCCACCCGCGGGCTCGAGGCCGGGCAGAGCACCCGGCTGGAGGCGCCCGGCCGCCCGTCGATCGAGATCACCGCCACCCCGTGCCGGCACGGGCCGCCGCTCAGCCATCCCATCGTCGGCGACGTCATCGGCTTCGCCCTGACCTGGCCGGACCAGGACCACGGGCCGTTGTGGATCACCGGCGACACCGTGCTGCACTCCGCGCTCCGCAAGACGGCCGCCGACCTCGCCCCGGGCACCGTCCTGCTGCACCTCGGCGGCGTCCGGTTCCCCCTCACCGGCCCGCTCCGTTACACCATGACCGCCGCCGACGCCCTCGACCTCGGCGCGGCCATCGCCCCGGTCACCGTCCTCCCCGTCCACTACGAGGGCTGGCAGCACTTCCAGGAGGGCAGGGAGGCCATCACCGCCTCCTGGGCCGACGCCCCCACCGCCTTCACCGGGGCCGTCACCTGGCTGACGCCGGGCACGCCCCGCGCCATCAAGGTGTGACGGGCCCCGGCACGTCTCCGATCGGCCATCCCGCCCGTACTCGCCGACGACCGAACGGCCGGCGGACCGATCCTGACGCACCTGCGCAGAACCAAAGGACCGTTCTCGCGGGAGGCCTTCCGTGTCGTAGCCGCCCGCACCTCGAGAAGACGCCGCCGGCCGCTGTCACGGCCCGGCCCCGTCCTCAGGTTCGGTCGTCACCTCGCGCGTGCGCCCGGTCGAGCCACAACCGCTCGCTCAGCCGACGGCGGCGCCGAACCACCTGGGCAGCCGGCCGAGCAGTTCCCGCTGGTCCTCACCGACCCACGCCACGTGGCCGTCCGGCCGCAGCAGCGCCGCGGGCACGTCCAGTTCCTCGCTGCCGTCGACGACGTGGTCGACCCGATCCGCCCAGCCCGCCACCGAGAGCCGGCCGGTCCGGTCGAGCAGCAGCCCGCGGCCGCCGCGCATCAGCTCGTAGAGGCGGCTGTGCTTCAGCCCCACGTCCCGCATCCGCCGGCCGAGCAGCTCGTGCCCCTCGCCGAAGTCGTAGCGCACCCCGATCGCAGTGATCTTCTCGATCAGGTACCGGTTCACCTCCTCGAAGTCCATCAGTTCCGACACCAGCCGGCGCACCGACCGGGGGCCCGGCTCGAGGGACAGCAGCTCCATCTGCGCGCGGGTGTTGTCCAGCACGTCTGCGGCCACCGAGTGCCGTTCGGTGTGGTAGCTGTCCAGCAGCCCCTCCGGCGCCCAGCCGCCGACTTCGGCGGCCAGTTTCCAGCCGAGGTTGAACGCGTCCTGGATGCCGAGGTTGAGCCCCTGCCCGCCGGTCGGCGGGTGGATGTGCGCCGCGTCGCCGGCCAGCAGCACCCGGCCGGTCCGGTAGCGCTCGGCCAGCCGGGTGGCGTCGCCGAACCGAGACAGCCAGCGCGGCGAGTGCGCGCCGAAGTCGGTACCCGCGGTCACCCGCAGCCGCTGCCTGAACTCCTCTAGGACCGGCGGGACCGTGCGGTCCTCGGCCACCCCTTCGGCGGGCACGACGACGCGGTACGCCGCCCCGTCCCCGAGGGGGATGGCGCCGAACCGCAGTTGGGTCTTGCGGACCTCCGCGACGACGGCGGCGACCGTCGCCGGATCCTCGGTCAGCTCCATCTCGCCCAGCAGCGTCTCGACCCTGGCGGGCTCGCCGGGGAAGCCGACGCCGAGCAGCCTGCGCACCGTGCTGCGGCCGCCGTCGCAGCCGACGAGGTAGCGCGAGCGCAGCCGCGTGCCGTCGGCCAGCTCGACGGTCACCCCGTACTCGTCCTGGCTCAGCCCGACCAGCTCGCGACCGCGCCGGATCTCGGCGCCGAGCTCGGTGGCGTGCTCGGTCAGCAGGCGCTCGGTGATGGTCTGCGGGATGCCGAGGATGTACGAATGCGCGGTGTCCAGCCGGTCGGGCCACGACTTGGTGATGCCGGCGAAGAAACCACCGACCGTGAACTGCCGGCCGCTCGCGAGGAACCGCTCCAGCAGGCCACGCTGGTCCATCACCTCGATGCTGCGCACGTGCAGGCCGAGCGCGCGGACATGCCCGGTCGGCTCCGGCTCCTTCTCCAGTACGAGCACGTGCACGCCGTGCAGCCGCAACTCGCCGGCCAGCATCAAGCCGGTCGGTCCGCCACCGGCGATGATCACGTCGATCATGAACCCCCCATTCGACAAGATTGCTTTTCGGCCGGCCGCTCCGCGCGGTCGGGCGGCGGGCACACCCGTACCCCCGCACCTCCGCACCTCCGCGCCGAGTTCCCGCGACCGCACCGCGAGCCTCACCGGCGGTTAGGCGTCCCGCGTGACCCATACGTCGATTGACAAAGGAACACGTGCTTCGTGAACCCCTGATTTCCGCAGGTTCTGGCCTCGGCCGACGATTCTGCAGCACGACCCGGGTCTTGCCGCAAGACCCCCGGTGCGCTATACGTTGAAAGTGGCAGGGAGTGGATAACGGGGGTTCACCCAAGGCCAGGTAGTTAGCATTTTCGGGTGCCTGTCAAGGGGGCGGCGAGTCGGGTAGGGCAGTGTAGAGACCCGGGCCGATCTTGTGGATGAGTCCGGTTGTGGCCCATCGAGATAGTTGCCGATACATGGTGCCCAGGGTGATGTCGCCGAGGTGGAGGGCGATGTCGCGGGCGTTCCAGTGCCGGTCGGGCTCGGTGTGGAGCAGGGCTAGGACCTGTGTGCTGCGGTGCTCTGCCACGCTGGTGTGCCGGTCGTCGCGGGAGGTGGCCGGGAGGGGCGGGTTGGGCACAGGCTCCAGAATGGCGATGTCGAGGTTGGTGATGGCGCGGCTGGTGTTGGGCCTGCCGTCGTCCAGCCGTTCGCCGTAGCGGGAGATCGGTGACTTGACTTTTCGGGTGCTGAGGCGCGGGCGTCGTGGTGGGAGCAACCTGGCCAGCACCCGGCGTCCGATCCCTCCGATGGGGTCGGAAGCTTCGGGCAGGATGCCTTCGGCTTGGATGACCAGGTCACGAGCGGCGTGGAAGGCGATGGTGAACCCGCAGCGGTCGGGATCGGTCCCGGGGCGGGACTGGGCGGCGTCGACCATGACGATACGCAGCAGTTGGTAGAGCGTGAGCAGCGCCCACATCTCCTGCTCGACGCCAGCTGGGTCGCCCGACCTCAGCACGCGCCCCCGCAGGAGGGTATGCCGGAGCGCGTAGTACGCCGATTCGTGCTCCCAGCGCTGGTGATACAGGGAGATCAGGGCGCCGGCCGGATGGCGGCGGGCGTTGGTCAGCGTGGTGACCAGCCGGTGGGAGGCCTCAAGGACGGTGCCGTCGGTGCAGGTCACGGTGATCTGGGCGTTGACGATCCGCACCGGGACCGAGCCGATCATCGCCCGGGTGCCGGTCTCCACGAGGGTCATCAGCTCCAGTTGGGGATAGCCGCCATGGGCCAGCCGATCGAGCCAGGCCCGGTTCCGGCCGGTATCGGGGACCTTCAGCGAGCTGCAGCCGTCGAAGGAGACCATCCGATAGCGGCCGAAGCGCATCCCGGGCGTCACCGGCCGCGCCAGCGGGCCGCACAACACCTCAAACAGTGCCTGCATCGGCGCACCGCCCACCCGGCGGGCAGGTCACGTAACGCCTTCGCGGTCGGTGAGACAACCGCGGGCAACCCAGCCAGGCCGCCTGTCATCTTGTCCCAGACAAGCCGGTAGCCGACCTCCGGAAACAGGCACATCGCCAGCAGGAAATACACCCCAACCCGGGAGGGAAGCTCCCGGAGCCGGTGCTGCACCCGGCCCGTCTCCGCCAACACCGCATCCACCAGCTCGAACGGCACGATCTGCGTGAGCTCTCCCAGATGCCCCGGTGCGAACACCCCCGCGGCCACCCGCACCACCCGCGAAATGACAGACTGATCCCGCAACGGGACTCCACTCTTCAGATGATCTTCGCCGATATCTGATCTACAGGAGTCCCGTTGCCCGTCTCAGCCGATTGACAAGAACCAAATCCCCTTAACTACCCGGCCTTGGGGGAGGGCCCCTTCTCGGAAACCGGCTGCAACAGGGCCCTAATGCGTCCGCAAGCGGCTCCGGTGTGCAGTGCGTCCGTTGCCTACGATCGCCACCGGCCGCGAGGACGAACAGAGCCGGCGCGCCGGAGATGCGGCTGGCCGATCGCCAGGCCTTCATGAGTTGTCCTGGTGCTGCGGCCCCACCGTCCACGGCCGGAGCTTGTCGGGATTGCGTACCCCCCAGATGCGCTTGATCTGGTCGCCCTCGACGTCGAACGCCGCCACCGTCTCAGTGACACCGTCTTGCTGAACCACCAGACCGGGCTGACCGTTGACCGTACGCTCCAGAATCGCCAGGTTGGATCGCCTGCCGACGAGTTTGATCAGTGAGCGCACGATCCGCTCGGCGCCTTCGATCGGGCGGCGCGTGGTGTTGACCAGGCCGCCGCCGTCGGCGACGAGGGTGGCGTCTGGGGCGAGCAGGCCGATGAGGGCGTCGATGTCCATGGCTTGCCATGCATGTTTGAATTCCCTGACGATGCCGGCCTGTCGGGCTGTCGAGGTGGTGGTGGGCCGCACGGCGCGGAGGCGGTGGCGGGCCGAATAGGCCAGTTGGCGGCAGGCCGCCGGGGTCCGGCCGACGATGTCGGCCACTTCGGCGAAGGAGTAGCGGAAGACGTCGTGCAGGATGAACGCGACCCGCTCGGCCGGGGTCATCGAGTCGAGCACGACGAGGAAGGCCATGTTGATCGACTCGTCGAGAGTGACCTTGTCGGCAGGGTCGGCGGTAGTGCCGCCGCCCCTGCTGCTGATCCACTCCGTTTGATCGGGCAGTGGCTCGGGGATCCATTCGCCCACGTAGCTCTCGCGCCGGGCCCGAGCCGAACCGAGCAGGTCCAGGCAGATGCGACTGGCGACCTTCGTCAGCCAACTGCCGGGGGACTCGATGGCCCCCTGCTGCTCCGTGGACATGGCGTACCAGCGGGCGTAGGCCTCTTGGACGACATCTTCGGCATCGGCCAGGGAGCCGAGGAGTCGATAGGCGAGATTGATCAGCTGACGCCGCTCGCTCATGATCGCGCTCAGGCTCGGATCGAGCCAGCCGTCTCTTGGCTCGGATGGGGTGGTCATGGTGTCGCAGCTCCTTGCAGGCATCTGCCCTCACCAGTTCGACGAGACAGCGCACCGGATTGTCAGGTTAGCGCGTCGCCTGACATTTCAAGTAGTTGTTTCGTCGGACTACTGGGACACCGGGTCGCAAGACTCAACACCGTTGAGATCGAGAAGGGAGACCTCGCCGTGCCCAGGCGCACGCCGTCTCCTCACCCACGCTCAGGTGGTCGCTATATTTCGCGCCGACCATCACACGATGCCTACCGAAGACGCCCAGCGATCAACGATGCACTGCCGACTTCTCAACGGAAGTTCTTGCAGCAAACAACCACAAGGGAGAGCTCATGTTCGCCGCTTATGCGACGATCACCATCTTCGCCTCGCTACTGTTCGGCAGCGCCGCAGTCGTCTACCTTATCGGCCACGAATTTCCAAAGGTCCAGGCGGACATAAAGCGTTTGCCGCGGTCGTGGGTACCGGTGTTGGGCATGATGCTGGCGGCGGGCTCTTTGGGGCTGTTGGGTGGGTTCGCCCTGCCAATGCTGGGGACTCTCGCTGCCGCCGGCCTCGTCCTGTACTTCATCGGCGCGCTCCTTGCGCACCTGCGAGTGGGTTCCCGCAAACTCGGGAATTGGGCCCTATTCTTCGCCACCGCAGTGGCCGCACTAACCGTTAACCTGCTCTACCACTGGTGGTGATCCGTGGAGGCAGGTTCACTCACCTGGCCGCCGCAGTATGACGATCGACGCGTCGCCTCGCCTTCCCAGCGGTTGTGTCGTCCGACCACTCAGACGCCATTCGGTACGCAGGAAAGCTCGGCGACCTCCGGCAGGTATACGGATAGCCGTCAAACCCGCGTCGGAACGCGTGATCGTCTCCGTGGCCTGCCACTTCGTGATGGAAGACCAATCCCACCAGGTTGCAAGCCCTAAGACCACCGCAGAGATTGAGAAGGGAAACCTCGCCATGTCCATGCCCACGACCATCGAGCAAGACAACCTACGGTCGCGTCTGCCCGACCCCGCTCAGTTCTTCCCCGAGCTGGGACAAATCGCCGGAGCCATGCTCAAGGCCACCCTGAACGGTGCGATCCCGCAGACCACCGTCAACCTGGTGCAGCTCCGCGCTGGGCAGATCGTCGGCAGCACGTACCACACCGTCCGGCAAACCGGCCTCCTCCGCAAGGCCGGGGAGACAGAGGAACGCATCACCGCCGTGGCATCCTGGCAGGATGCCCCCTACTTCACCGATGCCGAACGGGTCGCGCTGGAGCTCGTGGAGGCCGCCCTCACCCCGAACCCGTCCGGGGAACGCGTCCCCGACGAGCTGTATGCCAAGGCATCCTTCCACTACGACGACAAGGCGCTGTGGACGCTTACCCTGGCGATGAGCCAGATCTTCTTCTTCATCCCTGTCGCCCTCATCGCCAAGCCTGTCCCCGGTAAGCCCCCCGGGAAGAATTACAGCAGGTAGCGCCCGTCCCGCACCAGCGGGTGATCTTGTCCGTGTACGAGATGAAGCGCCTGGGCCGCGGTGGCGCCGAGCTGCTCACCATCGCTGAGAAACTGCGTCATCACGATATCGAGCTGGAGCTGCTGACCGGTCCGCTGTAGAGCATCTACAACCCCTCCGGGCACGGCGCGGCGTTGTTCGCCTTTCTCGACCATGGGGCCCTTCGGGACGGGGACGGTAAGCCCGAGGATCGGTGGCCAGCCTTAGAACTCCTAGCAAAATGCGGTCAGCGGGCGAGGCGGCGCCAGCAGATGATTGCCAGAGCGAGGATCAGGAAGGCCTCGTGAATGTCGTCGCGGATCTCCCAGCGGATGCGTAGTCGGCGAAACCAGTGCAGCAGGGCGATCGTCTGTTCGACGACCCAGCGGTGGACGCCGAGGCCAGAACCGTGCGCGGTGCCGCGGCGGGCGATGACCGGTGTGACGTGTTTCTCGCGCACCGAGCGGCGGTGGCAATCGTGGTCGTAGGCCCGGTCGGCATACAGCGCCGCAGGGCGTCGACGGGGCTTGCCCACCTTGCCCACCTTGCCCACCTTGCCGCGCACCGGTGGAACCGCCTCGAGCAGCGGCATCAACCGCAGCACGTCGTTGCGGTTGCCGCCGGTCAGGCTCACGGCCAGTGGAATGCCGTTGCCATCGGTGATCACATGGTGTTTCGAGCCCGTTTTGGCGCGGTCGACCGGGCTCGGACCGGTTGTGGGCCCCCCTTGAGCGCCCGCACGTGGGAGCTGTCGATCACCGCCTTGGACCAGTCCAGCTGCTCGCCGGCCTGCAACTCGGCCAGCAACGTCTGATGCAACCGGTCCCAGACCCCGGCCTGATGCCAGTCACGCAACCGACGCCAGCACGTCATCCCCGAGCCAAAACCCAGTTCCTGCGGCAGGAACTCCCACGGGATCGCGGTGTAGAGCACGAACAAGATCCCGCATAGCGCCTTACGGTCGTCCAGCCGCTTACGCCCAGGGTGCCGGTAGCGGCGCTCCGCTCTCGGCAACAATGGTTCGATCCGCGCCCACAGCTCGTCCGAGACGATCCAGGGCAGCTGCTCACCCTTCCTCATACCAGGTACAACAACCGATGACCTGCAAAGATGCCGCTCAGATCATTCTGTTAGGACTTCTAAGGCGCGCTGACCTCCGCAGTTGCAACACGGCTGAA
This sequence comes from Streptosporangium sp. NBC_01469, assembly GCF_036227305.1. Lineage (NCBI taxonomy): Bacteria > Bacillati > Actinomycetota > Actinomycetes > Streptosporangiales > Streptosporangiaceae > Streptosporangium > Streptosporangium sp. NBC_01469. Next base: position 7,098,577 of record NZ_CP109465.1, read on the forward strand.
CCAGGGAGAGAACGTGCCCGCTCTGGGCATCATCACCGCGCCTTCGCGCAGGCCGCGCAGTGCGATGGGTCGCGCAGCAGTTCTGGCGTGGCCTCGACGGAGTCCACTCCACCGCCGAGCCCGACGACGATCGGCATCTGCATCGGTGATCCGTCCCGTCTGTGGACGTGAGGATCCCGCCGGCCGTTCATGGCCGACGGGATCGGATGAGGGATCCGCCGTTGGGTGAACCCCGATCATGGGCTGGGCATCGGCCGTTTCACGGTCGGTGTCAAGCAGCCGCAGCATGCGCGTGAGCTGGGCCCGGTGGCCGACGAGCTCGTGCTGGAGCTGTGCGAGGTTGCCTTCGATGCGGGTGATGGCCTCACGCTTGCGATTTCCACCAGTGATCCGCTCACACGCCCGGCAACACCGAATTCAGAACAGGACCGCGCAACGGGCCAGCAGGCCGATCGCCTTCACCCGCTCCAACTTCACGATCTCCGCCAGCAACGTGTCCAGCTGAAACAATCCCAGATCCTCCTTCAACTCCTGCAAGAACGCGCGCCGGCCGCCACCGGCCACCGGAGGCTGCCCGTCCCCTGCAGGGGCATCCTCTCCGGCGACCGGGACGGCCAGCCGGGGGAACGTCGGCGACGATCAACTCCTGGCCATCGCCGTGCTGCTCGCCGCTCACGCCTACCGCCGTCGCCACCAGGCGCACGAGGGGTCACCTCCCCGCCCCTGGCCGCGCTGCAAGGCCGAACGCCGCTCGCGATTAGATCCCGCATCTCAACAACGTCATCAGCTGATCCGCCGCGGTGTGGGCACGGTCGATGATCTCCGTCTCAGTTGGCTCCCGGACGCCGTGCAACGCGTCCTCGAACAGATCCCTGCCCAGCATCGCGACGAACGTCGCAGCTGCCGAGCGCGGGTCACCGATCTTCCAGCCCTGGCTTGGAGCCCAGTGGTCGAGATATTGCCCCAGCACGCGCACCCGCACTTCCATGACCTGCCGATAACGATGCCCCAGCTCGGGGAATCGAGGGGTGTCCCGCGTCACCACCCGGTAGAGCGCCAGCTCGGTCGATGACAGCACCCGTCGCAGGTAGTCCACGCCCGCCAGCGGCAGCGCCACCTGCGGCGGTTCGGTGAACCACGGCAGATCCGCATGCTCGTCCCGCAGGCCCTCGGGCGTTGCGCACGCGTCCTGCATGACGGCGCTGAACAGGTCGTCCTTGCCGTCGAAATGCCGGTAGACCGTCTTGATCGAGACACCCGCCGCCGCGGCGATGCGGTGCACCGAGGTCTCGGCGTAGCCCGTGTCCAGGAACGCCTCGCGGGCGGCGTCCACGATCGCCGTCCGCTTTCGCTGCATGAGCTGCGCTTTGGGGTTGTCGTCCGACCAGCTTCGCATGGGCCTCTCCGTCAGGGGCGCGTTTGACATCAGCATACGACAACGATCATTGTTGCACTCGCGACAACGATCGTTGTCGCAATATCTTTCGGAGAGGAAGGCCGAACCATGAGCTGGACTGCCGAGCAGATCCCCGACCAGACCGGCAGGACCTTCGTCGTCACCGGCGCTAACAGCGGCCTCGGCCTGGCAACCACCCGGGCGCTCGCCCACAAGGGCGCACACGTGATCCTTGCCGTGCGCGACCAGACCAGAGGCCGCCGCGCCGTCGAGGACATCAGCATCACCTGGCCCGGTGCCCACCTTGAAGTGCGCCGCCTCGACCTGGCCGATCCGCAGTCGGTTCACGCCTTCGCCGACCGGTTGTGCTCCGACCTCGGACGCCTGGACGTATTGGTCAACAACGCCGGCGTGATGGCACCGCCCCGAACGCTCACCCCGCAGGGCCACGAACTGCAGTTCGCCGCCAACCACCTCGGCCACTTCGCGCTCACCGGCCTGCTCCTCGACCTGCTGGCCAAGGGGAACGACCCCCGCGTGGTAACGGTAACCTCACCCAACCACCGGAAGGCGCAGATCTTCTTCGACGACCTCACCGGCGAGCGCAACTACTCGCCCATGAAGTTCTACAACCAGTCCAAGCTCGCCAACGCGATCTCCGGCTGGGAACTCCACCGGCGGCTCACCGCAGCGGGCAGCCCGGTGCGCAGCGTGCTGGCCCATCCCGGCTACACCTCCACCAACCTGCAGACGAGCGCGCCCAGCGGCATGGTGAAACTCCTGTACGGCCACGTCCTCGCCCCACTCGCCCAGACTCCGGACCGAGGCGCACTACCCCAGCTGTACGCAGCCGTCGCCCCTAACCTGGACAGCGGACACTTCTTCGGCCCCGATGGCATCGCCGAACTACGCGGCGCGCCCACGCGACTCCAGCTGGCTCCCACTGCCACCAACCCCGAGACCGGCCGCCGGCTGTGGGAGCTGTCGGAGCAACTGACCGACTATCATTCGTGATCGCAGCCTGAGTTATCTTGGGTGACTCTCAGTAGTCAGACATGTATGGCAAGTAGCCTCAGCACGTACTTGCCTTATCAGTATCTGGGGGTCGTCAGGCACGTTGGCCACGTCAGGTGCACTGCCTCGGTACTACCGGCCTGAGCGGGCGATCTCGATCACGGCGTGTCCGGCGGCACGGAGGCGCCTGGTCACCGCGGCGCCGATCCCCGATGCCGATCTCGGCGGCGGGTCCGGAATCGGTCTGGGTGTCATCCTTGGCCAATCGTTGTGAGGCCGACGCCGGGTCGCTTCTTTAGTTTTGGGGAAGCACGGCCGCCGCGACGATGACGTTGCTGACGATGGTGGCGGTGACGGAGCGCGCGATCGCTTCGGCGACGGCTCCCCAGTTGCCTCGCTCGAACTCCTTGGCGCGGGTGATCACGGGGGAGGTCCAGGGAATCTCGCGATGGAACTGGGGAAGCGTCCCGCTTCCCGACAGCAGTGCCGCCAGCGCGGCGATACGGGGCTGCGGTTCCGTGCCCTCGACGAGCACGTCGCGAATATCATCAAGGAGCCGGGACCGGCGCCCGCTTCCGCCGTCCTCGAGGACCGTCGTGTCGAACAGGCCGAGCGCCTTGCGGCTTCCGCGGCGGATGTCGCCGCGTTCGACGAGCCTGTCCAGCAGCATCTCAGTACCGATCAGTACCGAGGAGTACAATTGTGGCATGGGTGATTCCCGGAGTACTGTCATGGGCCGGCCCAGGGAATTCGACATCGACGAGGCGCTGGAGCGCGCCATGCAGGTGTTCTGGGAGCGGGGGTACGAGGGGGCGACCCTCTCCGATCTGACCGGGGCCATGGGGATCACCAAGCCGAGCATGTACGCGGCCTTCGGCAACAAGGAGCAGCTGTTCCGCAGGGCATTGGAGCGCTACATCGAGGGGCCGGCCTCCTACGCGACGCGTGCCCTGGAGGAGCCGACCGCACGAGGGGTGGCCGAGGCGCTCCTGCGTGGAGCGGTTCGGACCACGACCCTTTCCGAAGGCCATCCTGGATGCCTGACAGTGCAGGGCGCGCTGGCGGCAAGCGACGGAGGGCGACCCGCGCACGATCTGCTCGTCGGCTGGCGGAACGATGCGGGTCTACGCCTTGAGGAGCGCTTCCAGCGCGCCGTCGACGAGGGTGACCTCCCGTGCGACGCCGACCCAGGGCGACTCGCCCGATACATCATGACGGTGGCGTTCGGCATCGCTGTCCAGGCCGCCGGCGGCCTCGGTCACGACGAACTCCAGGAGATCGCCGACACGGCGCTGCGTAGCTGGCAGCCATAGCGGGCGTGCGACTCCAGAGTCTCTACACCGGGGCTGAGTCAGCTCACAGCGGTGGCAGGCGGTCCCGCCACGGTCGAACGGCAGCCGAAACACGACGGCGGTCAGCGAATGGCCGGCCAGTACGAGGTCGATGGCCCCGGACCGGATCCGGCGCAGACGCCCGCCAGGCGGGCCGTTGACGCGCTCACGCTGAACTCGCCATGCGAGCGAAGGTTTGACCGTGTTCCGACAACATGGTTTCTCCTGTCGAACGACCAACGCGGGAACGACAGAGGAGAGGCCGTGACCGTCGACACATCTGACGAAACCTCGACGGGACGCACCCGGCCGAAGGCGCCAGGATGGCCCGAGATCCTGGCTGGTGGCGGCGTTTACGTGGTGTCCTCCGTCTTCGTGGCCGTGCTGCTGCCACTCATCGAAAACGCTGCCGTGGCCGGTGTCGTGGGCTTGTCGTATCGGGTGCGATGGGCCTCATCGCCTTCGCGGCCGCCGTGCTCATCCGCATCCGCGCGCTCGCGGCCTTCGCTGTCCGCCGTGCGAAGCCGCGCCACTTCATGGTCGCCGCGGTGCTCGGCCTGGTCGCCTACGTGCTCGGCACGATCGTCGCGGTCGTATACATGCTCGTGAGCGGCGACACGCAGAACGTGCAGACGAGCTACCAGGCCGCTGCCGCGGCCGGCTGGTGGTCGCTCGTCCTCGCGCTCGTCGCGGGAGCGATCATCACCCCACTCGGCGAGGAGGGGTTCTTCCGAGGGGTTCTCGCGAACCCCCTTTTCGCCCGCTACCAAGCCTGGATCGCGGTCTTCGCTGTCGCCCACGGTATCAACCCCATTCTGCCTGTAGCGTTCGTCGTCGGCGTGCTCGCCGCCCTGCTGTTCCGCTGGTCGGGTTCGATCTGGCCGGGCGTCGTGTTGCACGGCGTCAACAACGCGACCGCTTTGCTCGCCCCGCGTTCTTCGCCCTCGCCGGGGCGTGAGGAGACCCGCCGACGCGTGCGCGTCGGCGGTGCAGCGCGTGAGGACTGCGGGGCCCATTCCTTCCGGGTCACGGAGCCCTGCGCATGTCCGTGCGACGCCGGGCGAGCGAACCGGCGCGCTGCACTGACGCTGCTGCGATGCCGCGTCCCGGAGCGGCATGCCGACTTACGTACCGCTCGGAATAGAAGTTGCGGGGCCGAAGTTGTCTCCTTCGCCGATGGCCGCCGCGACCAGAGCGCGGAAAGGCGTCGCGAGCCATCAACGCCCGAATACAGCCCCGACCCGGGGTGACAGAAAGGCCATCATGTCTGACGCTGACCTGCGCAACCTCGAGGCGCTCAACACTCATGAGTCCGACCGCATCGCAGTCGTCACCGGCGCCAGCCGTGGCATCGGCGCGGCCATCGCCGGCCGTTTCGCCGCCGACGGGTACACCGTCGCCGTTCACTACCGCCAGGACTCGGCCGCCGCGGCCGGCGTCGTCGAAAAGATCATCGCGGCCGGCGGCACGGCGTTCTCCTTCGCCGCCGACCTGGCCGCACCCGAAACCGGAACCGCGTTCTGGGCCGCCTACGACGCGGCTGCGGGCCCGCTGCACGACGCTCCCGTGCAGGTGCTGGTGAACAACGCCGGGGTCGCCCTGCACGGCGCCATCGAGGAGTTCGATGCCGGGGACTTCATCCGCCAGCAGCAGATCAACACCACCGCGCCGTTCCTGATCATTCAGGCTGCCCTGCCTCGCCTGGCCGACGGCGGGCGCATCGTGAACATCTCCTCCGCCGCCACCCGCGTCGCCCTCCCCGACATCATCGGCTACACCATGACAAAGGGCGCCATCGAAGCCCTCACCTTCCCCCTCGCCCAGCACCTCGGCCCCCGCCGCATCACCGTCAACGCCGTCGTCCCCGCCACCACCGACACCGACATGAACGCCTCCTGGTTGCGCGGCAACCCCGACCTCATCGCCGCCGTCGCCGCGCAGAACGCCCTCGGCCGCATCGGCGAACCCGACGACGTCGCCGACGTCGTCGCCCTCCTCGCCTCCCATGACGCCCGGTGGATCACAGGACAGGTCATCGACGCCACCGGTGGCTACCGCTTGTAGGGGACGTCCCTCCGGCGCCAACAACGCAACCGCGTTGCTCGCCCCACTCCTCATCACGCTCGCGGGGGACGTGACGAGAGCTGACGGGTGTGCGACCCAGAGGTGTAGTTGCGCTGCTTCAGACGCTTGTGTCCATGACGGGACATCACCGCGCCCCGTCGAATTCTGTACCGATTAGAATAGAAGTACCTGCAGTCGAGTTCCTACCTTTGGCGACGGCCGCCACGGCGAGATCGTGGGAGGGCGTCGCACATCATCACCATCCGAGTACACAACCCCGATCCGGGGCGACAGAGAGGCAATCATGTCCGACACCGAACTGCGCGAACTTTTCCAGCGCTACATCGATGCGCTCAACGCTCATGAGTTTCACCGCATGACCGAGTTCATTCACGACGAGGTCGTCGAGAACGGCCAGCCGGTCACGCGGGACGACGTGATCGCGGAGCTGAAGGGGCACGGCGATGCCGTGCCGGACTTCACTTGGCGGGTCAAGGACGTCGCCATCGACGGTGATCGCGTGGCGGCCCGTCTGTTCAACAAGGGCACGCCCGCGAAGGAGTGGTTCGGCGTGACCCCTACCGGCGCCACGGTCGAGTATGCCGAGTACGCCTTCCACAAGGTCCGCGATGGGCGCTTCTATGAGATGAACTATCTGATCGACGCCCAGGCAGTGCAGCGTCAGCTGGGCTCCTGACGTCCAGGGCCGGCCCTCGGTCGCACGCTCCGAGAACGGCCCGCGTGCCGCGCACAGTCGGGCGGGCCCGCCCGTTCCCGAGGGGGGCGCCGGCCACGGCCAGAGACGCAATAGCACGCGATCATGGGCGCGACTCGGGCCAAGGTCCTGATCGCGTTCGACTTCCCGGGCCGGCGACGGAGGCTCGGGAAGTCGAACGCGAGCGTGCCCGCCGCCAGTTCGGCGGCTCCCGACGGCACCATGCTCGTCGGCATTCGGGCGGTACGCGGCAGCTCGACGTGCTCTAACGCATCACGTCCATGCCCTGGGCGGTGCCACGCACCGGACGTGAGCCCGCCCGGCCCTCATCCCCAGTTGACCATCACTCCGACGATGGGACAAAGCGCATGCCATATCGCAAGACACCGGCCGCCGTCATGGGCGCCGCGGCGCTGACGCTGCTGCTCAGTGCCTGCGCGGGCGGCCAGGCCGGCGGGCAGGCCGACACTCTCCAGGCCGGTCGGCAACCAGCCTCCCCCGGCACCGGCCTGGACCGCTTCCACGGGCAGAAGCTGGCGTTCAAGCCCTGCGATCCGCAGATGCCGTCGGGCGCGCCGGCCGTCAAAGCCGAGTGCGCGCGGCTCAAGGTGCCACTCGACTACCGGAATCCGGAGGGTAAGCAGGCAGAGCTGGCAGTGCTGCGCGTGCCCGCGCGCGGCCAGGATCCGATCGGGGCGCTCGTGCTGAACCCCGGCGGTCCCGGATTCGCGGGTACGAGCCACGCGCTCCTGGCAGCCAAGGCGTGGGCGTCGTCGCCGATCACCGAGCGCTTCCACCTGGTCGGGTTCGACCCGCGCGGCGTCGGCGCCTCGACCCCGGCGCTCGACTGCTACACCGACGCAGAGCGCGAGCGCGACGCGAAGTTCGCCTCGTTCCCCGCCGGCGTGGACGACTGGACCAACCAGGAGACCCGCCGGCTCCTCCAGCAGTGCGCCGAGCGCTCCGGCGGCAAGCAGGTGCTCGCGCACGTCGGCACCCGCGACGTCGCGCGGGACATGGACGTGCTGCGCCAGGCCCTGGGCGATGAAAAGCTCTCCTTCGCGGGCGCCAGCTACGGCACCCGGCTGGGCGCCGTGTACGCGGAGATGTTCCCGAAGAAGGTCCGCGCGCTGGTGCTCGACGGGGCGATGGACCCGCTGAAGGGCAGCCACGAGCGACGTGTCCAGCAGTACACCGGGATGCAGCGCTCGTTCGAGCGCATGGCCGCGTCGTGCGCCACCAAGCCGGACTGCCCGCTCGGCACCGACCCCGACCGTGCAACCAAGGTCTTCCAGAAACTCGTCCGACCGCTGATCGACAAGCCGGCACCGACGTCCGACGGGCTCCGGCTGACGTTCGTGCAGGCGATCGAGGGGGTAACGGCCGCGATGTACGGCGAGGTGATCTGGCCCGCCGCGATCGCGGGCATCGCCGAGCTGAAGGCCGGCAAGGGCGACACCCTGCGGAAGCTGCGCGACCTCTACCACGAGCGGACCGCCGACGGCGTCTACCCCAACTCGCTCGAGGCCACGATGACGATCAACTGCCTGGACGAAGAGCGCCACACGCCGAAGCAGGAGACCGCGATGAACCGGGCGATATTCAACGTGGCGCCGTTCACCGACCCCGGCCGTCCGATCAAGCAGGCGCGCGACGGCTGCGAGCACTGGCCCGTCAAGCCGACGCTCGGCTACCCATATGCCACGGACATCCAGGGCCTGCCCGACACGCTGACGGTCTCCGTCACGGGCGACGCCATGACGCCGCACGAGGGCGGCATCAACCTGGCCAACGCGCTGGGCGGCAGCCTGCTCACCGTCGAGGGCGAGCAGCACGGCACTCTCCAAGCCGGCAACGCCTGCATCAACGAGGCCGTGGCCACCTACCTCATCGACCTCAAGTCCCCGGCAGAAGGGGCCCGGTGCAAGCTTTGAGCGGCGAGATGGAAGACCCCGACGACTGATTGGCCAGTGGGGTGGTGGCGGGTACCAGGTCCACTGCGCTCCGTCATCATGTATGCCTCGTACCCATCGAAGACCGGTGATGGCCGTACGGCGGCCGGACGCAACAGCAGAGGCCCGCCACCGCGTTTGCGCTGGTGACGGGCCTCTTCCCATACGAGTGGTCGGGACGAGGCCCGGACTGGTGATCGGCTGCGCCGACGGTTTCACGCTCCCGTCGCGATCACGTGCTGACCTGTATGTCCTCGCCTGGCGATGGTGATGCGCTCCCTATGGGCGGTCATGGAGGAAAGTGCGAGCGGCTGTCGCCCCGCCTGAGGTCATCGCCGTCTGCGGGCGACGGTAGCGGTGGTTGCTTGGCGGCGGCCACCCGCTGACCAGGACGGTGCGGGCCAACCTGCAGGGTCTGGGCCGGTTGTGAGAGAGAATTCGTATTACCTGTCACACTGGCCCTCTCGGCCGAGAAGACGCCCAGTTCGCCGCCACGCGAGCCTGACTGAGCTTGCTCCGCTTTGACGGACACCGGTGGTGTGGTGTTCAGGCGGCTGCGGCGGCTTCGAAGTCGGCGGGACTACGGTAGCCAAGACTGCTGTGCAGCCGGTGCAGGTTGTACCAGCTTTCGATGAACTCGAAGATCGCGGTGCGAGCGACAGCGCGGCTGGGCCAGGAACGATCACCCAGCATCTCGCCCTTGAGGGTGGAGAAGAATGATTCGGCCAGTGCGTTGTCCCAGCACTGCCCGGTCCGTCCCACCGACAGCCGGACACCGAGCCGCTCGGCCAGCGCCGCGTAGGCGCTGCTGGTGTATTGGCAGCCGCGATCCGAGTGGAAGATCACCGGGCTGGTGGGGCGGCGGTTGTGGCAGGCCGCCTGCAGGGCGTCGGCGACCAGCTCGGTGCGCAGGTGATCGGCGGTGGCCCACCCCACCACCCGCCGGGAGGCGATGTCGATGACGGTGGCCAGATACAGCCGGCCCTCCTGCGTCGGGATATACGTGATGTCGCCGCACCAGCGGGTGTCGATCGCGCTGGGATCAGCAGCGAAGTCCCGGCCGATCAGGTCAGGCCGCAGATGCGCGTGCGGATCGGCGATCGTGGTCAGCTGCCGTCGCCGGCGATGACGGCCGGCCAGACCGGCCTGGCGCATCAGCCGGGCCACCCGCCGCCGCCCGCAACCGTCGCTCTGGTGTTGCAGCACCGCGTGGATACGCGGGGCGCCGTAGGTGCCCTTCGATCGCCGATGGGCCTCGGTGATGCGCGCGGTCAGGGCCGCGTCGCGCACCGCGCGAGGGCCGGGAGCGGGAGCGCGGCGGGCGTAGAAGGCGGCACGGGAGACCTCCAGCAGCTCACACGCCCGCTTGACGTTGTGACCGCCCTGCTTCTCCGCCTCGATGAACGGGTGCACGCTCACGGGGTCTCCTTGATGCTCCTATGTCGTCAAGCCGCCGCTACCAGCATCTGCTCAGCGGTATCGGAGATCGAGGCATCGATGGCCTTGAGGGTCCGATAGACCACGTCGGACAGGCGGCGACGCAGCAGGCGGATGGCCTCGGTGCGGGTCTTGCCCTCGGCCATCAGCTTGTCGAGGTAGGCCTTACCCGGACCGATACCCCGGGCCTGGGTAACGGCGATCATGTGCAGGGCGCAGTTCATGCGCCGGTTGCCGCCGCGGTTGAGGCGCACCCGGCTGCTGTTGCCCGACCAGACGGGGATGGGGGCGGTGCCGGTGAAGCGGGCGAAGGCCGCCTTGGAGCGGAACCGGTGCACTCCGGCGGTCTCGCCGATGATCGTGGCCGCGCCCAGCACGCCGCAGCCGGGGATGTCCAGCAACTGCGGGGCCATGGCTCGCACGAGTTGTCTCAGCTGACCTTCCAGCTGGTTGATGCGCACCGTTGACTGCCTGCAGCGCTCGCGCAGTTCGCGGGCGATCTGCGCGACGACCCCTAACATGTCGGCCAGACGCTGAGACAGCTCGTCTTGGACGCGGCGACGGCGAATTCCGCGGGAGGGGATCTCCAGCTCGGGGTCGAGTTCGTGCAGGTGCCAGCGCAGCTGGCTGCAGATCCGGGTCCGCTGAACAACCAGGTCATCGCGGTAGTCGGCCAGCAGCTTCACCTCCCGAGACGGACCGTCCAGGTGAGCTACCGGCAGGTCCGGCTCGCGCAACGCGACCCGGGCGACCGCCAGCGCGTCAATGGGGTCGGATTTGCCGCGTTCCCGGCCTGAGCGGCGCTGGCCGGACATCAGCTGGGTGGTGACGCGCACGACCCGGTGGCCGGCGCGCAGCAAATCGGCCTCCAGCCGGCGGGTCACGTGCCGGCAGTCCTCGATCGCGAAGGTGACCTCGGGCCACCGGGCGGCCCAGGTCGCAGCGTCGGCATTGCCGTCGGGGGTCCGCGAACAGTGCGTTCGGCGAGTTTGCGGCCGACCTGGTCGACGGCGACCAGGGTGTGGGTGCGTTTGTGGGCATCGACGCCGATGACGATCAACCGTTCCTCCTGAACAGTCACCTACCAGCAACTTCGAGGTCCGAGCCGGTCCGGCGGGCACGCCTAAATCGAGCCGGTGCACGCTCCTATCAAGCCACACCGGGCGGCCGGTTCCCGACGGGCCGCACATCAGGACAAGCCACCGGAACATGCCGGGACAGCGAAGAAACGAGCGAACCCGCCGGGACGCCACCCATGGTATTTACGCGAAGAAAGCCGTGGCCCGCTTGAGGACGTCGACGTCCTCACGCAGCCGGCGATTCTCCCGCCGCAGCGCCGCCAACTCTTCGCGCTCGCTGCTGGTCAGCCCGTCTCGCTCACCGGCGTCGACCTCGGCCTGGCGCACCCAGGCGCGTACCGCGGTCTCGGTCAGATCGAAGTCCGCGGCCACCTGCCTGATCGACCGGTCACCCCGCCGGCACAACTCGACGATCTCAGCCTTGAACTCCGGCGTGAACGAACGGCGAGGCCGAGGCTTCCTCTTCCCCATGCTCTCCATGATGGACATCCTTCCGGGGACGAACCCCTGATCTCGGATGTCCGTCAAACCGGACCAAGCTCAGACTCACCACCGCCGCGGGATGCGGACAGGGCACCCGAACCGAGGGAGCCCGATCCCGGGATGGATCGTTCCTGGATGGGGGAGGTGGCGCGGACGGTCCGAGACATTGTCGACAACAACGCCCGGACCGCCCGCACCTGCATCTTGATCGCGGCGGCAACCGCGGCCTGGGCCTTCTTCCGATAGTCCCGATGCATTCTTGAAACAGGGCCTCAGGGTAAAGCGGTCTTCGACGCCCGACCGTCCGGTCTAGCAAGATCTCCGACGGTACGCGGCCGATGATCCCGATTTATCCTGAGGCCTTCACAGCCTGTTCACCCTCCCCATAACCGCGAGAAGCGAAACAGACGATCACTCGGCCGCCGTCCAGCGCCGCCGCGGCGGCCACGAAAGCCGTCCCGGGTGAGACGCATGGACCCCGGCAAGCGTTGACGGGACAGCGTAAGCCCTCCCATCCCCTGCCATGCAACCCCATCGCGAGATCCACATCCGGTGGATCGACCAACCGGAACATCTGTGCGAGCGCCTCGGTCGTGACCTTCTCGCCCGCTCCTTCCCTCGGCGGGTGTATGCGCGTCCGTTTTTCTGCTGCCGCTCAAGGCGGAACGGCCAGCGGCGTGACAGGTTTCCGGCATACCTTGGCCGGCCCCTTCACTGGGTGCGTTGTCGGCCGCCGCTTTTTGAGGTCATACCTTCGTCGGCGTGCGAGCGTGGTCCGCGGGGGGTGCGGCACGGCCGGGCAGGCGCAGGACGAACCGTGCGCCGCGGGGGCTGTCTTCGAGGGTGAGGGTGCCGTTGTGGGTTTCGGCGATCTGCCGGGCGATCGGCAGGCCGAGCCCCGTGCCGCCGGCGTCCCTTCTGCGGGAGGCCTCCAGGCGGGCGAACCGCTGGAAGATGACCTCCTGCTGGTCGGGGGCGATGCCCTCGCCGTCGTCACACACCTCCAGCACCGCCGTGTCCGCCTCCAGTGTGAGAGTGACCGTGATGGCGGAATCGGCGTGGCGTTCGGCGTTGTCCAGGAGATTGTTCAGCAACCGGACCAGGCCGATCCGCTCTCCGTCGATCACCACGCCGGGGGTGAGGCGGCGGATCACCGCCACCCGGCGTGGCCGCCGGTCCAGCTCGGCCGTCACCAGGCCGGTCAGGTCGACGGGATCGTGCCGGCTGCTGATGCCCGCGTCCAGCCGGGCGATCTGCAACAGGTCGGTGACCAGGTCCTGAAGCCGTTCCATACTGTCCAACAGCGCGTTCGCCGTTTGCGGCCAGTCGGTCTCCTTCGGGTACATGAGCGCCTCATCGATCTGCACGCGCATGGCGGCCAGCGGGTTGCGCAGATCATGGGAGGCGTCCGAGGCGAACCGCAGCTGCTGCTCAACCGCCGTCTGGGCCCGGTCCAGGGTCTTGTTCGCGATCTCGGCGAGGTCGCGCAGCTCGTCTCGGTACTTCGGTACCGGCACCCGGTGGCCGAGATCACTCGCGGTGATCTGGGCGAGCTTGCCGCTGATCGCGCCCACCGGCTCCAGGGTCTTGCTCACGGTCCGGTAGGTGCCCGCCGCGGTCATCCCGACCAGCAAGAGCCAGCCGGCGGCGAGCGAGGCCAGCAGCCGAGGGCCCACGTACCAGGGAACATCGGCAACAGCCATGTTGAGCAACCAGACGCCGTCGGCCCTGTGCAGGGGGTAAGAGATCACAATCTTGCACTGGCCGGGGAACGCGTGCAGGTCACACAATCGCACAACCGTATAGGCGTCGACGTCGGGGCGAAGGTTGGTTATCGGCGGCTCGCGCGCCGAGAAGCCCGGGGTGGCGGCGACCGGCGTGTCGGCCGGGTCGAACACCTGAACCGCCTCGTTGTGCCCGTCCGACAGCATGCGGGGGGATACGCCGCTCTGGCGTATCTGTCTGGCCATATCCACGGCGTGGATAACAAGCCGTTGCGTCCGATCCTCGACGACGGCCTTCCGCACCGCCACCAGGGCGAACACCGCGGCAACAGTGCAGATCAGCGCCATGACGGTGCTGGCCACCACGGTGAAGCGGGTCCTGATGGAGCACCGATGCCACGTGCTCACCTTGATCCTTCCCTCAAGAGCAGATGCGCACCCCATGACGACTCCTTGCCACTCCCGGGAAGATTCACGACCAAAACCGCGTAAATGTCAGCTGGAACGCACGGAATGCCCATGTCGTGGCGAAAGAAGCAAACGGCTGGTTCTGTAGGTCAGAACGAGAGCCAAATGTTGGTCGGTGGCTCTCCTGGCCGTCGCGGCCGATGGGCAGGGTCGGTGAGTTCGGAAGCTACGGCGGCGTACCGGCTGACGCGATGGCGGTCCGCTTTTTACCGGAAGCGGCGACATCGGCGGAGCCGACGCCGACCACATCCTCGACGGTCTACTGGCTGGGCTGCTTTGCCTCCGCCCGAGCTGGCTCGTTAACGTCACTGGCCGTTCCGTTGTCGATCAAGCTCGGAGACGTGCACGTTCAGCAGGAACATCGCCGTTGACCACTACTCTGTTGCTCCTCATGCCGAGCCGATCGTCTACCACCGCTGTGATTTCGGCGGGCCAGCCTCGCCGACTCGCCCGCGCTGATCGCCGCGGTCGCACCCTCTTCGATGACTCCGATGTGGTTTGACGACGCACCTGTCGTCTAGTGGTCGACCTGGACGAGATCTTTCAAGGTGTGGCGGCCATCAACGTGAAGGATTTTCACGAATTCCAAGTTGCTCACTATCTGTGCCGAATTGAATCCATAAGGCTACGGTCGAGGCTCTGTCCTGCGCAAAGGAGCCCCGTGAGCCTAAGCATCAGCGCTCCCTGCTCGCCGTCGTTCTCGCCGCTCCTCCGGATACGGGCCTACCGGCGCGGAACCGATCCCGAGTACGCCTGGTACCAAGACCGTGACGGTGACGGCGTCGTCTGCGAACGCTGACCTCACCACTTGAAAGCTCCCGCCCTCGGAGGGCGGGAGCTTTCATCAGTCTCAGGTGAGGCGCCGCATGACCGCTTTGTGGTGACCTGAATGCTCTTGCCGAGCAGCCGGGTCACGGCCCTTGACCAACAACCGAACGGCCAACGGCGTTAGCGAGCCGGAGCGGGCCGAGTTATCGCCGTCCACCGTTCCGATGTGGGCCATGTCACGGAGGGGTCGATCTTGTAGGCCCGGCGCTCGGATAGAAGCCACCGGCCGCAAAGTAGCGCTCTGTAACCGGGAACTCCCGGCCAGGTGGACATAAGAGTAGTTAGCAAGCAACCCGACCTGGGCAAACGCGGCTCTCGCTCGTTATCACCCAGCGAACGCCGGACTCATCCCCGAACGCCCAGACCGAAACCCCATGCCGAAGTTGTCGCAGGTCACTAATCGTGACCTGCGACAACGCACTAGTTGGCGGCCCATGACACGGACCCGAGTGTCGGGCCTTGGCGTACGTTCCCGTTCCATCGCACAGGCCGCAGTTCATTCTCCGACTGCGGGACCCTCCGTACGTTGGGTGATCATAATGTAACTGTTTGATCACTTCGATGACGGTGTGTAGAGGTTGGTCCTACTTTCCGTGGATGCCTGTTGATTTCTTAAGTGATGACGAGACTGCGCGGTATGGGCAGTACTGCGGGCCGCCGTCGCAGGTGGAGCTGGAGAGGATGTTCTTCCTCGACGACGCGGACAGGAGGCTGATCAGGGCGTGCCGCGGGTCGCGGGGACGGATGAGGACGAAGTGAGCGACGAGAGGACCCATCCCGGCGGCGGCGACGCGTCCGCCGACGACACGGCCGAAGAGATCGGGACCTCCCCTGTTGTTTGGACACGCTGATACTGGATCTTGATTGATTCAGAGGAAGCGAGAAGACCGCCGATGGCGTTGAAGGACTACTCGGCGGCGTTCTGAGAAAGGCCGTGGCCGGGTTGGCGGGTGCCGCGGCGCCAGACGTCGGCGGTGTTGGCCATGGCGGTGATGTCCCGGGTCGGGTCGCCGTGCACCAACAGCAGATCGGCACGCAAGCCGACTGCCACCCTGCCTCGATCGGTCAAGCCGAAGTGTTGGGCGGGCCGGCTGGTCGCTGCGGCCAGGACTTCCTCGGGGCCGAGGCCGGCCTCGGTGAGCAACTGGAGTTCACGGTGCATCCCGGCGCCATGGGCGGGGACGAACGGTGTGGCATCGGTGCCGGCCAGCAAGGCGACACCCGCCTCGCGCAAAGCCTGCAATGAGCCGACGGCGTTGGTCGAGCTGCCGGGGCGGGCACAGTCGGCGGTCTCGACGTGGTGGGCGCTGATCGCCTCGAAGTAGGCGAGGGTGGTGACGGCGAAGACTCCCTGGGTGGCTACCCGCTCGGCCAGGCGGAGTGAGGCCGGATCTCCGGGTGCGAGGTCGGTCCATACGTGGGCAAGGCCGTCCACCCCGGCATCAAGGGCGATCTCCACTTCGCCGGCGGTGATGGCATGGGCGACAACCCGCAGTCCGGCAGCGTGAGCGGCTTCGGTGAGGGCGGTGGCGCACTCGGGGGTCATCACCGGCAGGTTGGCTCCGTGCACCGTGCCGTCGTCGATGACGATTTTGAGGTAGTCGGCTCCCTCGGCCAGCCGGGCACGGATGAAGGCCGGGGCCTGGGTGGGATCGGAGATGAAGTCGAGCGCCTGAGGGCCGAGCGCGTCCAGGAGGGGGCTGGCCAGCAGTTGGGTGGGATGGCCGCCGGGAGCGGTGGCCAGGGTGCCCGCACTGCGGAAATCGGCCACGTCGTCGTTCTCGGCGGCCAGTCGGCGCTGTTCCGCGAGGATCTGCGGGAGGCAGAACATGTCGAGTTCGGTGGTCACCCCGTATCGCAGGGCCTGGGCAAGGCTGCCGTCGAAGACGTGGGTGTGCGCGTCGATCAGGCCGGGCAGCAGGGTCTGGCCCAAACCGTTGATCGACACTTCGGGCTGGACATCGAGAGAAGGGCCGACCAGGGAGATCTGGTCGTTCTCGATCAGAACATCGGTCTTCGGGATGGTGAGTTCGCCGTCGAACAGGCGGACATCGTGGATCAGCGTACGCATCAGGCTCTCCTCGGGGTGGATAACGCCAACAAAGAGGAGGATCGACCGACAAGTGTGACATGGAACCAAATGTCACACTCAACACGTGCCAGGACTCCTAGGTGGTGAACAAGCGAGGAGACAGGCCATGACAACAACCCCACGTGACGACACCGTAACCGAGCAGTTCCTCGGTTACCGCGAACTACTCTTCTCGGTGGTCTACAACATGCTCGGCAGCGTCGCCGACACCGAGGACGCCCTGCAGGAGGTATGGCTGAACTGGGAAGCCCGGCACAGCAAACCCGGTACCCAGCCGGTCGACAATCCCCGCGCCTATCTCGTGCGGATCGCGGTGAACCAGTCGCTGGCCCGGCGGGCGGACCTCACCCGGCGGAAGGAGACCTACGTGGGGCCATGGCTCCCTGAACCAGTGGTCATCCCTGAGGACGACCCCGTCGTGCGCGCCGAAACCCTGTCCATGGCGCTTCTGGTGGTCCTGGAAACCCTGTCGCCCCTGGAACGGGCGGTCTTCGTCCTGTATGAGGTGTTCGGCTTCGGCCATCCGGAAATCGCGGTGATCCTCGACCGTTCCCCGGCTGCGGTGCGTCAGTTGGCCGCTCGGGCGCGGCGGCATGTGCATGCGCGTCGGCCCCGGCATCGGGCTGAGCCGGATGCCCACGCCCAGGTCGCCGAACGGTTCGTAGCAGCGGCGCTGGGTGGTGACCTTCCGGCGCTGTTGGAGGTGCTGGCCCCGGAGGTGACCCTGTGGACCGACGGCGGAGGTAAGGGTCCAGCGACCAGCCTGCGTCCCGTTCACGGCCGTGACGCGGTTGCCGCGTTGTTCATGGATGTGGCCACGACGTTGCCCGCCACCGGGCTCGACATCCGCTTCCGGCAGGTGGCGGGGGACTCGTGCGCGCTGGTCTTCTCCGGTGACAGCCCGCTCGCCGCGGTGGTGGTGGACCTCACGCCCGACGGCGACCGGATTGTCGGCATCTACTCGATCACGAACCCGGACAAACTCACCGGGATCTCGGCATGAGAAGGGCCTCGAAGCCATGGCTTCGAGGCCCACACCCCAACAGGGCGGATAGAACAGCAGGTAAACGTCCTGAACCGTCCGGACGACCTTGCCGCCCTTGTGGTCCTCGCCCGTCACCCTGAGGAAAACCGACGTCCCGGCAGCCGGGTTGGTGATCTTCCCGTCCAGGCCCATCGCGATCACCCAACGTACGGAGGAGCCCGCCACTGAAGAGCGAACACAGCCGGTGCGATGGAACGGGAACGTACGCCAAGCCTCTCCGGACCTGTGTCCAGCCGTCACGGCCGACCCGCACGAACGGGCTTAGCGTACGTTGGCCGCCCCGTCCCGGCGAGGGGCCGCGCCGCGGCGTCGGCCGGATGGTCACGGCCTCGGCGCGCCTGACCAGCCCGCCCTCCCGCACCGCTCGTAAGGTGGGAGAAGGAGGACATCATGACGAACGAGCAGGACTCCGAGGCCTTATGGGCGGCTGGCATACCGCCCGATCTCAGTGCGCACATCGACGCCATCGCAGCCGATCCCGCCCGGCGAAACGTCGCGCTGGCCCTGGGCGAAACCGATCCGGCGGTGCTGGACGACATCCTGGCCGACCTGCGCGAGCGTGAGGGATTGAGCGACACGGCGATTGCGGGCTTGCCCCCGAATGTGCTGGACATACTGGATGACCGCTATCACTGGCTGGACGACACCTGAGGGCTGACAGCCGCCGGCCAGGGCCACCAGGCGGTCGTCGGGGTCCAGTGTCCCAGCGCCTCCTGGAGTCGGGCGTAGCCAGGGGCGCGGCGACCGGGGAAGGCCAGCGCGGCCGCGCCCATGGCACGACGCACCTCCGGGTCGACGTCCCCGGCGGGCGCGCGAGGCGGAACGGGCTTCGGGGTGTCGACCGACGCGCCGAGCCGGGCCACATCGCCGGCGGCCAGCTGCGCCAGGTGGCCATCGTGGGTGGGGGTGGTCATGGGGTCTGGGTCTCCTCGTGGCGTCGGGCGGCCATCAGCTCGACCAGCCGGGCACGGTCGGCGGCGAAGTCGATGTCGGGCAGGTGCTCGGGCTCGGGCTCGCTGGCCCAGCGCGCAGGAGCCGGGGCGGGCGGCGCGTAACGGTCCAGGACCTCGCGCCGGAAGATCTCCTCAGGCTCGACCAGCACGGGGGACGGCCGCTGAGCGGCGATCTGCCCGCCCGGAACCCCAGCTGCGCATCCGCCGACAACTCGGGGGCGCCGCAGCCGACGCCTTCCTGGAGGCGGTAGTCGACCTGCACCTGGTCGGGGCCCAGGGTGCTCACCCACGCCACTAAACCCACCCCTTCGCATCCGCCCAGCTCAGCGCCGGTCTTCCGGCCGAAGGCCGCCCGTATCGAGAGTGGCAATCCCCTCAAAGCGTGGAGACTTTTCTATGCGGCGATGAGCTGCTGACGCCTCGCCGTGCTGGCCGCTCTGGCGGCGGTGATCTGCTGTTCGTAGACGATCGGTGGTAGCCCGTCGGCGGCGCTGTGGCGTCGTTGGGTGTTGTAGAAATCGGCGATCCAGGTGGCGATCCTCAGCCGGGCCTCGGCCCGGGTGGCGAACCGGTGGCGGTAGACGAACTCGACCTTGAGCGTGGAATTCAGCGATTCGGCGGCGGCGTTGTCCAGCGCGCAGCCGACCCGGCCCATCGACTGGGTCACGCCCCAGTGCCGGCAGGCGGCCTGGAAACGGGCGGCACTGTATTCACTGCCACGATCGGAGTGAAAGATCACCCCGTCGACGTCGCCGCCCCGGGTCACCGCGGCCATCTGCAACGAGGCAACCGTCAGGGCGCCATCATGATGTTCCGACATGGCGTAGCCCAGTAGCCGCCGCGAAAACAGATCTTCGACCGTGGCCAGATACAGCTTGCCCTCATCGGTGACGATCTCGGTGACATCACCGCACCACAACACATCCGGCGCCACGGCGCTGAACTGGCGGCCGACCAGATCCGGCGCCGCCGACCGCCGCCCTTGACGGGTCAGCGATCGGGGTTTTCTGCGCACCCGGGCGACCAGGCCAAGCTCGGCCATCCGGGCCGCGACCGTGTTCGCCGACACCCGCCAGCCCTTCTCGTGCAGATCCGGGTGGGGTCTGTCAATTAAACGGCTCTGGCACGAATCCGGTGGTGACAGAGCGTTGCTAGGAGAGCAGGATCCGCTGTCGGAGTAGGGCGAAGCCGGCTCGGCCGTACATTTGGCGTTTCAGGAGCTTGACCTTGGTGTTGGTGCCTTCCATGGGGCCGTTGCTGTAGGGCAGGGTCAGTCCGGCGATGACGGCTTGTTTGTCCTTTTCCAGGCCGAGGGTGAAGCTGTGCAGGGCGGGCAGGTCATCGGCGCGTACTGTGCTGATCCAGTCGTCAAGGTCGTGACCGCGACGCTGGGTGAGGATGGCGGCGAACTCGCGCACCCGCGCGGCCAGGGCCGTTAGGTGTGGGCATGCGGGGATCAGTTCCTCCAGGTGGCGGCGGCGATGCGGTGGCAGGTCGTCGGGACGGCTCATCAGCCAGGAGACCAGCCGGCGTGGTGAGGGCGGGGTGCGGTCGGGGTCGGCGCGCCCTTGGTTGAGGTAGCGCACCAGCAGGTTGGCGCTGCCGGTGTAGCCGCGCTCGCGGATCTCGGCCAGCAGATGGGTGACCGCCACGCCGGGCTCTTCGGCCAAGCGGCGTCGCAGATGCTCGCGGTGATGATCAACCAGAGTGGCGCCGTACTTGGGCGGGCGCAGGAGGTCGTTGGCCGAGGCGGCGCGGGCGTAGCGTTTGACCGTGTTGAATCCCCAGCCCAGGTGTCGGGCGCATTCGCCCAGCCCGAGGCCCAGCCCGAGGAGGGTGTGGACCTGCGCATGCTTGCGGCGGGTCCGTTCGGTGAGCGCGCCGGTGCGGCGGGGCCCTGCGGTGTGCCAGCAGCGGCTGTGGGCGACCACGGTCTTCTCCACTGCGGCGGCCAGGCCGTGCCACAGATGCCAGCGGTCGCTGACCTGTACCGCGTCCGGTGCTCCCTGGCGGATGGCTTCGGCGTAGGCGGCTGAGCCGTCACGGCACACGACCTGGGCGCCGGGATGCTCGCGTAACCATGCGGTCAATGTGGCGGCCTTGCGGTCAGGCAGCACATCGATGCGGCGGTGAGTGACCGCGTCGATGAGCAAGGTCGCGTAGCTGTTGCCTCGTCGCAGCGCGAAGTCGTCCACGCTCAGCACTGCGGGCACCGGCCCGGCGGGGGCGGGAACGCTCATCAACAAGCGCAGCACCGTGGTCCGCGAGACCTTCACCGCCAGCCGGGCCAGCACAGCCACGCCGGCGCGACCGGCCAGCACCACTGCCAGGTCCACGATCAGCGCGGCCAACCCCACAGTACGACGCGCATAACGAGCCGCCACCTGCCGAACCTGTTCACGAAACGTCTGCCGCACACAACCGCGGGCCTCGCACACCAGTCGGCGTACGCGCAGGTCAACGACCACGGTGTGGCTGCCGACCGGCACATCCGCCAGACGCCGCGTGTGGTAGGCGTGCACTCGCCGGGCCGGGACTCCACAGGCGGGGCAGGATGCTGCTACCGATCGTGTTCGGGCTCGTACCCGCACGATCTGCTGCTCTGTGATCACCTGCTCGAGGACCACGTCGGCCAACTGCGGGAACAGCATCTTCAAGACTTTCGAGGCACACCAAGGTCACCTTGCCAGCCCGTACACTCCGTCACCACCGGATTCGTGCCAGAGCCGTTTTTTATACAGTCCCTTGGCCCACGAGATGTCAGCGACCTGGCCGCGAGGTCGGCGCGTAGACGTGCTGGAAGGCGCTCGGAGTCGAATGCGGAAATATGGCTACTGTGCAGGTAGTGGCCAGATGAGGCCACTTGGTAGCGGTGTTTACGGCGGTCTTGATCGTGACCGGTGGGGCGGAAGTGGCGCGGCAGGTCTGAGGCACCCGGTGGCGGCCGAGATGGGACGGCGGTTTCAGTATTTTTGAGGATTGACCTGCGGTTTCGCACCGGCCGAAGGAGGTCGTGGGGGCCGCCTGATCCTGGCCGGGCGATAGCGGATGAGTATGGAGCGGTCCGTAATCAAATGAGAACTTCGTTCGGTTTGTTTCGGTCTGACCTGACTTGTTGTGGTTATTGTGAGTATCTACTTGGTTGCCTAGCGTCAACGGGCGTGGGCCCTCAGGGCCCGGCCAGGAGGCGCATCGATGGGGTTCATGCGGGCGAAGACGTCAGGGTTCGACGCGATCTTCGGGGTGACGGAGGATCCGTGGCGGGCGATCGTGGTGCGAGGGGACCGGGCCGCGCGGATCACCCAGGCGACGATGCAGACCGAGGGCCTGCTCACCAACGTCTACGACAACGAGCTGAAAGCGATCCCCGAGCCGTTCGCCAGCTGCAGTGACGGGGCGTTCGAGGTCCGGGTGAACGCCTGGCCGAAGCGGACGGTGTTCCTGGCCGGGGACCAGTGCCTGTACTGGGTGTGGGGCAAAGGCGCGGAGTACCAGGGGCCGATCACGGGTCTGCCGGGCTTCGGGGAGCACATCCCGGCCGACTACCGCAGCGACGTCGACGCCGTCATGTGCCTGCCGAACGTCCCCTACCGCACCATGCTGTTCAAGGGAAACCAGTGCGCGATCATCGAGTGGGGGCCCAAGGGCCGCGGCTGCTACTACGTCGGGCCGCTGACCGGGCTGGCCGAGAAGGGGTGGTCGAAGCTTCCCGCGGACATGAGCGGCGACTTCGACCACGCCGCGTTCCTCGGCGGATCGGCAGGGTGGTACCACACGCTGTTGATCAAGGGCGATAAGGCGCTGACCATGAACTGGGACTCCGGCCCGGTGAAGGTCGGCACCTACGCCGAGGTGGCGGCCGGACTCGGCGCCCTGCCCGCTAACTACCGAAAGCTCCGCCTGCCGGCCGCTGGCCGCTTCTCCGGCACCACCGGCGGGACGCGGGTCGAGCTGCGCGTCGATCTGGAGGGCGAGCTGCCGGTGGTGTCGGGGGACGTCTTCACCGACGGCGACTACCGCAACTCCTTCGTCCTGGAGGGCACCGAGCCCCTCACGCTGCCCGCCACCCTCACCGGCGTCGCGAAATTCGCCTTCAACACCAGCGCGCCGCTGATCTCGGTGCAGGTGGACAAACTCGCCCCCGGCGGCGTCGCCACCCTCACCCGCAGCGCGGAAGACGAGACGAACGCCATCACCTACACCTGCTCGTATGTCTCCCGGTTCCTGCGGACCATCGAGTGGGAGGTCGACGCCATGGCGGGCACCCAGGCGGCCGGCCAGTACGCCACCACCACTCATCCCCGCCCGCCCGGCCTGGCCAAGAAGATCGTCACCGTTCAGTCGGCCTACGCCGATGTCGGGATCGAGGTGCGCACCTCCGGCACCGTCAACGAGGTCCCCGTCGATGAGACGGGCCAGGACCTGAAGTGGTCGGACGCCGAACTGCACGCCGCGATGGTCAGCAACTTCAGCGGCCACCGCGACACGACGCAGTGGAAGCTGTGGAGCCTCGTCGCCACCCGCTACGTGGATAAGGGCGTCCGGGGCACCATGTTCGACAGCGACGACGCGGACGACTCCCAGCGGCACGGGGTGGCGATGTTCAGCGACGAGATCCGCGACCAGGGATATGCCGGGACGCGCATGGAGATCCGCACCTACGTCCACGAGATCGGCCACGCCCTCAACCTGATCCACTCGGTGGACAAGAACACGGCCGTCCCCCCGCAGCCACTCGGACCGCGCGACGGCGCCGGTGACGTGTCGTGGATGAACTACGTCGACGTCTACCAGGGACCGGACGGGGAAGAAGGCGAGGAGGCCTTCTGGAGGGACTTCACCTACCAGTTCACCGACAACGAGCGGCGCCACCTGCGCCACGGCTTCTACTACGACATCGTCCCGGGCGGCTCCAAGTTCGGGACCGACGCCGCCGACCGCCCCGCGCTGAAGCAGTTCACGCCGCCGCCGCCGAGCCGATCGGGGCTGAAGCTGGAGCTGTCGGGACGACAGTCCTACTCCCACGGCGAGCCGGTCGTGGCCGAGATCAAACTGTCCCTGGACGGCAGCACCTCCCAGGCCGAGGCCTTCCCCGGCCTCAGCCCCCGCCGCGACAGCCTGACCATCCTGGTCACCGACCCGGCCGGAGCGATTCGCCCGTTTCGACCCCTCGCCCGCTCCTGCGGCAGTCTCGACCAGACCGTCACCCTGAACGCCGACACCCCCGCCCTCTACGACAGCGCCTACATCGGCTACGGCGCGGGCGGCCTGACCTTCCCCGAGCCCGGCACCTACCGGCTGCGCGCCCTGTACCGGGCCCCCGACCACTCCACCGTCACCTCCCCCGAACTCACCATCGACATTCAGGCTCCGACCGACGAGACCGACCAGAAGGCCGGCGATCTGCTGAGAGGCTCCCAGCAGGGCACACTGCTGGCCCTGCTGGGATCGGACGCCCCCCAGCTGGCCGAGGGCAACGCCGCCCTGGACGCCCTCATCGCCACCTACCCCGACCACCCGCTGGCGGTGTACGCACTGACGGCCAAGGGCACCAACGCCGGACGCCACTTCCTCACCCTCACCGAGGACGGCATCGGCGTGCGGCCCGCCGACACCGACACCAGCATCGCCCAGCTCGGCGAGGTCGTGGCCACCACCCTCGATGAGGGCACCGACGCGGGCGTCGACAACATCACCCTCAACGCCACCATGCGCCGCCTGGCCCGCGCTCATGCCCGCGGCGGCGACATCAAGGAAGCCGACGCCGTCTTGGACCAGCTCGTCGAGGTCTTCCGCGACAAGCACGTCCCCGACCCCGTCCTGGCCACCATTACCGAACAAGCCGAAGCCACCCGCACCGAGCTGCACGAGCAGGCCTGACGATCAGACCTGACAGCCTCCACCAGATCTGACAGCCCCGTACGCAGCGCCTCCGGCCCCTCACGCAAGGGCCGGGGGCGCCGCGCGATCACGACAGACCAGAGCCGGACGTCCGCGCGCTGACACTCTCACGGCAAATCCACTGACACTCTCGTGGCAGTTGGCAGCGGCCGCGTCGCGCTGCATGCGCAGGTGAGCGCGGGCGGCTTGGTGGTCGGCGCGGCCGCGGTGGTCTCGCGGGTAGCGGGCCCGGTTCGCGTGCGAGGGTGCCCCAGCCAGGATGAGGCGGCCTTGGCCGGCGATCGCGTTGTTGCGGTGGCGTTTGCCGGGGGTGCGCATCCACTCCTCCTCGGCCAACCACCAGGCGTAGGCCCGGCGCTCGGGTCGGTGTCACCAGGGGCAAAGTGGCTCAGCGTGAGGTCTGACCGGACAGAACGTTAGCTCTGTCCGGTCTTCCGAATCGCATCCGCCCAGCTCAGCGCCCTAGGACGCCCGAACGCCATGATTCGGCCACTGCCCCGCCCCGGTTGTCCACAGCCATAACCGCTCCGGCGGCTACCCGCCGTCCGGCCCTCTGACCAGCGCGGACGCTCTACTTTGCGTCTGGTGACACCGACCCGAGCGCCGGGCCTACTGGCAAGACGCCGAGGAGCGGTCTTTCTCATACAAGTCCGATCATGGCCCGCACACGCTTTCATGATCAATCGTTAGTTCGGCGCCCATACTGGTGCTCGTCTTCAGCACCAGACCCTTATCTTTTCGGCCAGCCCCGCGAGGGACTCGACCGGGTGCTCGACCTCCGTCCACGGCGGCGTGAGGTCGGTGGGCTCGAAGCGGGGCACCACGTGGAGGTGGAAGTGGAAGACGCTCTGCCAGGCCGTCTCGCCGCTGGCGTGCCAGAGATTCACGCCAGGAGCCCCGAGCGCGCCGACGACCCGTCGGGACACCTCGACCGCAGCCCGCATCACGTGCGCCGCCGTCTCCACCGGGATCTCCCCCAAATCCCGGTGGTGCGCTCTCGGCACGACCAGCGCGTGACCCTTGGTGGCCTGGGCGAGGTTGAGGAAGGCGATGGCGTGCTCGTCCTCGTGGATGGTCTGCGAGGGCTCGGTGCCGGCGACGATACGGCAGAAGATGCAGCTCATGAGCGGCATGATCACAGCGCGCCCGGCTGGCACACAAATGCATTTTCTGCATCAGGACGCCGGCAAGACAGCCACAAGAACTTCAACACGCAGACTTGACGAGGAAGGCCACCGCTCGTTCAGCCCGGTAGTGCCGCTCGGCCGCACCTGACCTGCCCAACATGCCGTACGGACCCCCAGATACTGTGCGTCAAGTAGCCACTTACGCTACTTGAAGTACTTGCTGAATGACTGAGAGTCACCAAAGATAACGCTTGCCGTCCCCGCAGGCCATCGCCACCATGTCTGGCAGAGCTGGTCTAAGCATGTACCGGATAACGTGCCCGAGTCGCGCGGCTGCCGTCTTCACGCCGCTGCTGGTCGCCTGCGGTGATTTCACACTCGAGCGGGGGCACGCCGGTGGCCTGCCCCCGCTTGGTGAGATTGGTTCTCAGAGGGCATTTGATTTGAGTAGATTGCGGCTTATGTCCTAGTAGGTGCCTCGCCAGGTTGGGGTACTCTCGTCCGTTATGCGCTTGGTGAGGTTGTTGATCGATGCGATGTGGATCATGGCTTGGGAGCTGGCGGGGAGGGTCTCATAATCGCGGGTTAATCGGCGGTACAGCATGAGCCAGCCCAGGCTGCGTTCGACAACCCATCGGCGTTTGACGACGTGAAAGCCGCGGGTCTCGGCCTTTCTGGAGACGACCTCGACGTCAATATCTAATTTTGCTCCATGCTCGATCACAGCGTTTTTAAATCCGGTGTCGACCCAGGTTTTAGATATCGCCGGGTGGGTGTCTTTGGCCTCGTCAAGTAGCCGTATTCCGATGGCGTTGTCGGAGAGGCTGGCAGCGGTGACCACCACGGCGAGGATAAGGCCGAGCGTGTCGGTGGCAATGCCTCGCTTGCGGCCGACGATCTTCTTCCCTGCGTCGGTTCCTTGGCTGGTGAGGGGTACGTTGGTGGAGGTCTTCACGCTCTGGGTGTCGATTACGCACGCGGTCGGTTCGGCCTTGCGGCCTTCCTTGACGCGGGCCAGCCCGGTCAGCTCGTAATTGAGCTGTGCGAGGATTCCTTCATCGCGCCAGGCTGCATAGTAGGCGTAGACGGTGTTGTACGACGGGAAGTCGTGGGGAAGGTATTTCCAGGCGATGCCCGTGCGGTTGATATACAGGATCGCGTTGAAGATCTCTCGTAGTTCGACCGAGGCCGGTTGACCGGTGGGCCGGCGATCGAGTCTGGCCTGCCGCCAGGCGGTTAAGGTGGGCTCGATTAAGGCCCAGCGGGCATCGGATAGATCGCTGGGGTATGGTTTCCGTTCAGTCATGGCAAAACTTTTACATGAAATGCATGATCGGCGGTGCCCCTCGACACCCCACGACGGGTTGGGAGTTTCTGGGCCATCTCTAAACCAGACGGAATCGGAGCTACATATGACAATCAAATGGGCGCTCCGGTCGCCACTGCGGACCGCATAAATGCACTTCTATAGGACGAAGCACCCCAAAATCAGTAACCTCAAAGGCGACGTCTCCCCAGAGAACGTAGATAAATGCCCTCTCAGAGGGAGTTTTGAGAGGGTTTGCCCGCGCATGAGATTCCCCCAGGGTGAGGATCTCGTGACGAAGAGTTGACATCCGATACGGCTGCGATGGACTGGCGGCATGGGCGAGCGCAAGCCTTATCCCAGCGACCTGTCCGACGAGCGATGGGCACTGATCGAGCCAGTGATCACAGCGTGGAAGACGCGGCACCCCTCGGTCAGCGGACACCAGGGACGCTACGCGATGCGGGAGATCGTCAACGCGATCCTCTACCAGGCCCGGACCGGCTGCCAGTGGCGTTATCTGCCGCACGACCTGCCGACACACACCGCGGTGTACTACTACTTCGCCGCCTGGCGCGACGACGGCACCGACCAGACCATCCACGACCTGCTGCGCTGCCAGGTCCGGGAGAAGGCCGGACGGCGCGAGGACCCCACCGCGGTGGTCCTGGACACCCAGACCGTACGCGCCTCGGTCAGCGCGCCCGCCGCCACGACCGGGCTGGACGCGGGCAAGAAGAGTCCGGGCCGCAAGCGCGGCCTGGCCGTCGACGTGACAGGGCTGGTGATCGCGGTGGTGGTGGCCGCCGCGAGCGTGCACGACAACGCGATCGGCATCCAGTTGCTGGACAAGGTCGCGATCGACAACCCCGCCGTCACCAAGGCGTGGGTGGACGCGGGATTCAAGAACGCGGTCACCCGGCACGCAGCCGCGCTGGGCATCGAGGTGGAAACCGTCCGCCGCGACCCGCAGACCAGAGGCTTTGCACCGTTACCCAAGCGGTGGGTCGTCGAGCAGGTCTACGGCACTTTGATGCTGCACCGTCGCCTGGTGCGAGACTACGAACGACTGACCGCCAGTGCCGAGTCGATGGTCTACTGGTCGATGGCCGACAACATGACCCGCCGACTGACCGGCACCGCCACCACGACCTGGCGGTCGAGGTCGCTGCTGGGCCTGGCGGCGTGACGACACGCCCCAACGCCGCACCGGTGGTGCCCGATGAACTGCTGCGGCACCTGGACGAACGCGAACAGGATGCCCACGCCGAAGTCGACCGGCTGCGCGCCGAGATCTCCGAGTTGTCCGCCCGGCTGGAGGACATCCAGCAGGTGGTGTCCCGTCTGCGGCTTACCCGGCAGACCCTGCTGGAGATCGCCGGGCAACAGGACGAGCAAGACCAGCCCGGCACTGCCGGCGCCGACGCCGCCGATCCACTGCCGCCCGCCTATCAGGAGATTCTGGCCGTCTTCACCCGCACCGACGGTGGCCTGCGCGCCAAGGATCTATGCCGCGCTCTGAACGTCGGGGATCGGCCACGCCACGTCGAAGGCATGCGCGCCAAGCTCAAACGCCTAGTCGGCCGAGACATCCTCACCGAACGAGGACAGCGCTGACCTCGCACAATCGGTCCGTTTCTGCGAATCGCCCACCGTTACCGCCGTCACACAGAGTTACTTTGCCCCTGGTGACGCCGACCAGAGTGGGGAGCCTTCTGGTGGGTGCGAGTGTTGTGCTCGGGCCGATTTTGGGTGCCATAGGGTCATGTGCCAGGCGGCCGGGAGCGATCGGTGTGCTCGCCAAAGTAACCGTGCCGGTCGGCGCGGCCGTCCAGATGTTCATGATACCACCCGGCAGGAATGAGGTGATCACGACCATCGGGCAACGGGTTGTGTGGACGACATCTGCCGTGATCATCGGCGCGGTGGCGGTTCGTCAGGCCGGACCGTGTCTTCAAAGTAATCTAGGTCTGTCCTGATCTCTGGCGTGATCCGGCGTCATGAGTTGGCTGTGAGGAGTAGGAGAAACTGCGGCGGTTTCTCCTGGCTGGGCAGATGGGACGTCCGTCCCGCCCCGATCACGTGGTGGCCGATAGACGAGGAGCCCTGCCAGGCCCTCGACGGCTACTGAGACCTATCCGGGCGGTCCCAATATCCGTAAGATCTTTGGGCATGCGTGTGACAAGAGGGATTTATATGGTTACGGCGGTCGTGCTCGCCACCGCCTCCGCCATACCCGCCACTGCCCAGGCCGCGACACAGCTCGTCGTCCTCGACTGGAACATCCGCGGCGAGAACGCCGACATGAAGGCCATCGCCAAGGTGGTCCGCGACAGCGGCGCCAACATCGTCACACTCCAGGAGGTCCACCGCAGGCCGAACGCCGACCAGGTGAAACAACTGGCCGATGAGCTCGGCTGGGACATCACCGCCAACGCCCACTTCGGCGCGGGCGACAACGTCGGCCCCTGCGACGACCCGCAACCCGGCAAGGCGGGCAACGCGATCCTGTCCTCGTTCACGATCGTCGAACGCGTGACGCTCCCGCTCACCAACTTCACCACCTGCCCCGTCAACCGTTCCATGGCCGGGGCGAAGCTCGCCCTCGGCGGCACTTCGACGATCACGGTGTTCAGCACCCACCTGTCCCCCGGCTTGTCGCAGACCTCGGTCAGCCACCGTGAGGCTCAGGCCGCAAAGGTGCTGGACTACTTCGGCTCCAGATCCCAGCTCATCCTCACCGGCGACTTCAACGCCAAGCCCACGGACGCATTGTCGAAGCGGTTCGTGAGCGCGGGCTGGGTGGACACCGGCGCCAAGTACGCGAACAAGCCCACCCACGGTAACGCCCGCATCGACTACATCTACACGAAAGGAGTCACCACCACCGGCGGCTCCGTACTGTCGGCCACCCTGTCCGACCACAGGCCGATCATCATGAGGATGACCCGCTGAACTCGCTTGAGAGCGGTTGACGAGATCCCGTCCGATCACCTTGATCGGGATGCCGTCGAGGCGGGCCGGCAGCGCGGCCGCGGCCGCCTTACCGGCCCCGTTCCCCTCACCGTGCACCGGCACGTTCAGGCTCTCGGCGGCCTGGCGGATTGTCAGCCCGCCCGACAGCAGCGTCCGGGCGACTTCGATGACGCGGCGGGTTCGCGGCGCCTCTCTTGGGGTCCCCGTAGTACTCGCCGAAAATCGGGCGGATATGGCTGGATAGGCTTCTGAGCTGGGAATCTGTGGGTCTGGCGGGAGGTCGTTCTTGGCGACGCAGGTGTTCGCGGACGAGGAGCTGGAGCGCTTGCGGGAGTTCCCGGAGATTGGCAGGGACGAGCTAGCGAGGTTCTTCACCCTGACTCCGGCGGATGTCGCGTTCGTCGATCCCGGTCGGGGCCGTGGTCCGGCGGACCGGCTCGGCTTGGCCGTGGCGTTATGCACGTTGCCGTGGCTGGGGTTCGTGCCGGACAAGGTGCTTTCGGCCCCGCCGGTGGCGGTGGCCAGGCTGGCCGAGCAGCTCGGCGTCGACCCGACCAGGCTGCGCTCGTACGGGCGGCGGGCGAAGACGCGGACCGAGCATTTGCGGCTGGTGGCGAAGTATCTGGGGTGGCGGCTGCCGACCACGCTGGAGCTCAAGGAACTAGACGAGTTCCTGCTCGCCAGGGCGATGGAACACGACTCGCCGACCCTGCTGTTCCGGCTCGGGTGCGAGTACCTGATCTCGGCACGCGTGATTCGTCCGGGACTGGTGACCGTGGTCGAGCGGGTCGCCCACGCCCGCGCCGAGGCGCAGCGGGAGACGTTCGACCGGCTGGCGCACGAGTTCACCGAGGCACGGTGCGCCGCGCTGGACGGGCTACTGATCACCGATCCGGAGATCCGCATGACCCGTCTGCGGTGGCTGGCCACCGGCCCGGTGGAGGCGTCCCCGGCCGCGGTGGAGGCCGAGGTCGCCAAGCTGGAGTTCCTGCGCTCGTTGGGCGCGGACGGTCTGGACCTGTCGGCGCTGCCTGCCGAGCGGCGCAGGTTCCTGGCCACGGTCGGTCGGCGGTTGACCGCGCAGGCGCTGGAACGCCGCGATCCGCAGCGCCGGTACCCGATCCTGCTGACGATGCTGGCGCAGTCGGCGACCGACGTGCTCGACGAGGTTGTGCAGCTGTTCGACCAGGCGATCTCCGCGCGGGAGAGCAGGGCCGAACGCAAGATGCGCGATGGGCTGCGCAGCGGGGACGTGTTCGTGCCGGGCTCGCGTCGTTACTCCGACCCGGCCGCCTACCTGCTCCCACCGGACAAGTGGGTCGACCAGCGCGCGGAGTTCTGCCAGCTGGTCGGCAAACCCGCCGACCCCGACCGCGCGCTGGCTGCGGCCGCCGACGAGCTGGGTGAGGCGCTCGGCGAGCTGGAGGGAGTCCTCGCTGCTGGGGATGGCCTGGTGCGTCTGGACGACGGCGGTGATCTGGTGATCTCGCCGCTGACCGCCGAGGACGTCCCGGCCGAGGCGACTGCGTTGAAGGCGGAGCTGACCGAGATGCTGCCGTTCGCGCCGATCGTGTCGCTGCTGATCGAGCTGGACAAACGCACCGGCTACCTGGATTGCTTTACCCACGCCAGCGGCAAGCAGGCCCGCAGCCCCGAGCTGAAGCGGAACTTGATCGCAGTGCTGCTGGCCCACTCCACCAATCTCGGGCTGACGCGGATGGCCGACGCGTGCGGGATCTCCTACGACGTGCTCGCGTGGACGTCGGAGTGGTACGTACGGGAGGAAACGCTGCGCGCGGCGAACCTGGCCATCATCGACTACCACCAGCGCCTGCCACTCATCCCGATCTTCGGCACCGGCACCCTGTCCTCATCAGACGGACAGCGGTTCCCCACGCGCGGAAAGTCAGTCACCGCAAGGGCTTTGAGCCGGTACTTCGCGTCCGAGGGGCTCTCGACGTACACACACGTGACCGACCAGCACACCACCTACGGCACGAAAGTCATCGTCGCGACCAAGCGCGAGGCCCACTACGTCCTCGACGAGATTCTCAGGAACGCGACCGACATTCCCGTCACCGAGCACGCGACGGACACCCACGGGGTCACGCTGGTCAACTTCGGCTTGTTCGACCTGCTCGGCTTGCAGCTCTCCCCGCGGATCCGGGATCTGGGCAAGATCACGCTCTACCGGGCCGGATCGCGTGCGCAGGTCGAGGCCGACTTCCCGCACACCGGGCCGCTGCTGACCCGCAAGCTCAACACTGACCTGATCGCCGAGCACTACGACGACCTGCTCCGGCTGGCCGGTTCGCTAAAGTTCGGTCACGCCACCGCCTCGCTACTGGTCGGCAAGCTGTCCGCGGCCGGCAGGCAGAACGCGCTCGCCGCAGCGCTCAAGGAGTACGGGGCACTGCGGCGCACCATCTACGCCGCCCGATACCTCGCTGACCCGGCCTACCGGCGCAAGATCTCCCGGCAGCTGAACAAGGGCGAGTCGCTGCACGCGCTCAAGCGAGACCTGCTCTACGCCCACGAGGGCGCCATCCGAGCGCGGCACCTCGAAGCTCAGACCGAGCAGGCGTGGTGCCTGACGCTGGCCACCAACGCCGTGGTCGCCTGGACCACCGAGTACTACGGCCTCGCGGTCGAGTCGATGCGCAGGGCGGGACGCCGCATCGACGACGAGATCCTGGCCCACATCTCCCCGGCGCACAGCGAGAACATCAACTTCTTCGGCGCAATCGAGGTCGACATCGAAGGTGAACTCGCCCAGCTCGGCCGCTGCGCGTCCGCGACACGCTGTTCTGACGGGCTTCCCTCACGGGGCGCACTCGGCGTCGGGGGCATTGCCCCCTCAGGGGCCCCTTCAGTAGTAGGCGCCGAAAAAACAACGCTTAGCTGCGTCGGCGCTGGGAGAGGTAGGTACTCGCGGATCTTGCCGGGCACGTGCGGCCGCTGGTCGCCGAGCGAGATGCCCAAGCGTCGGGAACTGGTTGGCGATCTCCAGCGCGGTGAGGGGGCCTGGCTGGCGCTATAGCTGTGTGATCAGGCGTTCGGGGACCCAGATCGCTCACACTCCTGCTCGCGCAGCGAGCGCGTCGAGCGCCACCGCAACGCCTCTGCGAAAGTAGACAGCCTCTGTTGCAGGTGGCCGTGGAAGGCCTTCCCGTCCGGGCAGACGGCAGCAGCGGTCGGGGAGAGCTGGCCATGGGTGCGCCGCTGCCCGTACGAGGGTGAAGTCGAGATCCGGTGGGTAGCGCTCGAGCCCAGCCGAGTACGCCGTGCCGAATCCGGAACGCGAGGACTACCTGCGGACGCAGATCGCGCACCGATTAGGTTTCCGCGCCGTGCCCGTCTGTACATGTGAGATCGACTCACGAGAGGCTGGCACGATGCGGAAACTGATCTTCGGCATGAACATGAGCCTGGACGGCTACATCGCCGCGACCGGCGACGACCTCGGCTGGAGTGGGGGGGAGGGACCGGACTCATCGCCGAGCGACGAGCTGTTCCAGTGGTGGTCCGACCGGGTGGACGCGACCGGCTTGGCGCTGTACGGGCGCAAACTGTGGGAGGCGATGAGCTCCCACTGGCCGACCGCCGACAAGCAGCCCGGCGCCACACCGGCGGAGATCGAGTACGCCCGCCGCTGGCGGGACATGCCGAAGGTGGTGTTCTCCTCGACGACCAGCACGGTCGACTGGAACACCCGCCTGGTCACCGGCGACGCGGTCACCGAGATCACCAGGCTCAAGGCCGACGACGGCGACCCCATGGACATCGTCGGCGCCACACTCGCCGCAGCGGCCATGCGGGCCGGGCTGATCGACGAGTACGTGCTGGTCACCCACCCGGTCCTGGTGGGCGGCGGCACGCCGTTCTTCACGGCCCTGGACAGCTGGGTGAACCTGAACCTGGTGGAGACGCGGACGTTTCCCGGCGGCGTGGTACTGACCCGATACGAGACGAGGCGATGAGCACGGGCCAGATGCTCGGCTCGTGAGGCCAGGTCGAAATCCTTCCTGGCGTGCTCACCGTGACCCTCGGCTATGAGGGAACCTTCCCCGGGCCCTTTCTTGCGTTCCGAGTGAGCTGTTGACCGACTCGCTGAAGATGAGGGACGACAGCGTCGTTGATCATGACGATGATCTTCGGGCATAAAGATGCCCCGCCGGCAACGCCGGCGGGGCGGTGGGGTTCGCGTTGCCGCGTTGGTGTTCAGCTGGTCGGGGTGCTCATTCCGCGGTGACTTCGGTGACGGCGGCCCGCGCGCTGGACTCGTCGACGATGGGGCCTTTGTCTGATCACAGTGTCGGGGGCAGGCCCAGCCATGGTTTGTCGGTGGCGTCGAATCCGGTGAGCTCGGCGACCTTCCCGTCGACGATGTGCAGGACCGCGATGGTAAATAGCCGGTACTCCGGGTCGTCGGGGGTGCGGAGGTACAGCACGGCGGCAGGCATGCGGTTGACCGTCGTGGCGATACAGCGCCAGTCGTCGTAGCCGCGCTGGAAGAGCCCACCGGAGACCCAGCCGTCCACCGCGTCCTTGGCCGTGATGACCGAGGTTCCCGGCTCGGGCAGCATCGCGAAGCGCAGGTCGTCGCGCAGCAGGGACATCAGCCCGTCCAGGTCGTTGCGCTCATGGGCGTCGATATACGACTTCACCACGCCCCGCTCGTCATTCGACAGCTCGTGGGTGGCGGGGCTCCGCCAATCGAGGCGGCGGTCGGGCAGCTGCTCGCGCATCGTCACACGCGCCCGCTGCAGTGCGCTGGTCACCGATGCGACGGTCAGCTCGAGGGCCTCGGCGGCCTTCGACGCCGGCCAGCCGAGGACGTCGCGCAGGATGAACACCGCCCGCTGCCGCGGCGGCAGGTGCTGGACGGTGACGATGAACGCCAGCTCGATCGTCTCCCGCGCCACCACCGATTCCTGCGGGTCCTCCGGGAGCATCCGGTCGGGGTAGGGCTGCAGGTACAGCACCTCGGAGCCGGGGTCCGGCAGCTCGGACGGTACGGGTGTGCGGTCGTTGCGCTTCTCCAGGAAGTCGAGGCAGGCGTTCGTCGCGATCCGGTACAGCCAGGTCCGCAGGGCCGCGTGGCCCTTGAACGACTCCCGCTTGTTCCACGCTCGCAGGAACGTCTCCTGCGTCATGTCCTGGGCATCCTCGTAGTTCGCGAGCATCCGGTAGCAGTGCACCTGCAGCTCACGCCGGTGGCGCTCCGTGATGAGTGCGAACCGCGCCGTGTCGCCTGAGCGGACCGCCGCGAGGAACGTGGCCTCGTCGGCGCCCAGCGGTCTGGTGTCGGTCATGGTCATCAATCCTTCCACCGGTGCGAGGGCTAACAGAACTGACGACGTGGCGGAGGATTTCTGATCGGTGAAGCCGCTGACACCGGGCCGTTCGCCAGGCCGGATGGGTCGGGTCGATCCAGGGAACGTGCTCCGGGATCGGGCACACCCTCGATGTCGAGGTGGGGCCAGCACGGCTAAGCGTTGTTTCTCGGCGCCTGCTACCGAAATGCGGGCCAGTGCTTCGGCCTTCGGGCCGGGGGTGAAGGCCCGCGCGGGAGGGCCGCCAAGGTCCGAGCGTGCTTTAACGATCAGTGTTCGTCTTGTGCCCGCTCGGTGGACTCGGCGACGTGTATGGACGCCACGGCGGCGATCTTTCGCCCACGGTTGGTGACGCGGGTGATGCGCCCCCGCGTCGCTGCGTCGTTGAGCACATCGAGCACCTCGAGCACATCGGTGAACCGGCTGCGCGCTTCGGCGACGCTCATCTCTGCGGATTCCCTGCACGCCACGGCGCATGGACGCACAATTGATCCGTGCGGCTCAGGTACAACTTCCGCCTTTACCCGTCGCCGGGTCAGCGTCAAGCTCTGGCGCGGGCGTTCGGGTGCGCGCGGACGGTGTTCAACGACGGGCTGCGCCTGAGGCAGGACGCCCGGATGCGGGGCCTGCCGTACATCTCGGATGGGGAGTTGTCCAAACACGTCATCACGCGGGCCACGGCGACGCCGCAGCGGGCATGGCTGGGCGAGGTGTCGGCCGTGCTCTTGCAGCAGGCGCTCGCGGATCTGAACACCGCCTACCGCAACTTTTTCGCCTCCCTGTCCGGCAAACGCAAGGGCCGCACGGTTGCCCCACCCCGGTTTCGATCCCGCAAGGACTCCCGCCAAGCGGTCCGGTTCACGAAGAATGCCCGATTCACGGTCACGGCGGGCGGGAGACTCCGGCTGCCGAAGATCGGTGAGGTGGAGGTGCGCTGGTCGCGGTCTTTGCCGTCGGACCCGTCATCGGTGACGGTGGTCAAGGACTCGGCGGGCCGGTACTTCGCGTCGTTCGTCGTCGAGACCTCAGACGGGCCGTTGCCCGAGACGGGTCCCGAGATCGGCCTCGACCTGGGTCTCACCCATTTTGCGATCACCTCCGATGGCCGGAAGATCGCCAACCCGCGCTTTCTGCGGCGGGCGGCCAAGCAGCTCCGCAAGGCACAGAAGGCGTTGAGCCGAAAGAAGAAGGGATCGGCGAACCGGGCCAAGGCCAAGCTCAGGGTTGCCAGGGCGTACGCCAAGGTGACCGATACGCGCCGCGACTTCGCCCACACGTTGTCCACCACGTTGATCCGCGACAACCAAGCGGTGTATGTGGAGGATCTCGCCGTGTCCGGTCTCGCGCGCACGAAGCTGGCCAAGAGTGTGCATGATGCGGGCTGGTCGCAGTTCGTCGCCATGCTGGAGTACAAGGCGAAGCGATACGGCCGCCACTTTGGCAAGATCGACCGCTGGTTTCCGTCGTCGAAGCTGTGCTCGGCCTGCGAGACCATCACCGATTCGATGCCGTTGAACGTCCGGTCCTGGACCTGCCCCTGCGGGGCCGGCCACGACCGGGACGTCAACGCGGCGATCAACATTCTCGCCGCCGGGCAGGCGGAGAGGCTAAACGACTGTGGAGCGCGGGTAGGACCGGGAGCGATCCCGGCACCGCGCGAAGAAGCAGTAACCCGCCAGGAGCCGCACACGCGGCAGACCGGAATCTCCGTCCTTTAGGGCGGAGTGGATGTCAATTAGGGGCCGCATCGGCGCGCCTCCGACCGCGATGCCAAACCAGACGCCGCCTCGGCGAGGTCAGTCACCCGCGCGGCCTCGCCGAGGTCGGACAGGACGCCTAACCGACGGTTCAGACCGGCGGTGGCGCGGTCACAGCGTCGCGCTGAGCTTGGAGTTGCTTCATGTCGGCGCGCTCCTCGGCCTCGCTGGCCGGGCTCCAGCTGAGCAGCTCGCGGTCCGACGGCGAGATCATCGCGCCACCGCCCTTTCCTGGACCACTCTTAGCCGGCACAACTCCGCTCAGTGAGGCCTGTCCCGGTCGTCCTCGTCTTTGTCGATCTGCTGAGATTGTCAGATAATGGCGTATTATCTGACAACGGCAGGATCGGCTCCTGCGGGAACACCCGTGCGGGCCGTGCACCTTTCCCGCGTTTTATCTGACAACCAGGGAAACGGGCCAGATGGCGACAGACCGGCACCTCACCGCCGTGCCCGACCGTGACAACGCGGAGACGCCGGGAGGGGTGCCGACCGCCGAGGCGCTCGCCTCGTTCCTGCGCCACCTCGCTGGCCGACGCGGCCGGTCCGGCCGAATCACCTCGCCGGAGACCGTGCGCGCCTACACCTCGGCCCTGCCGACCGCGTTCACCGGGATCGTGCACCTCGGCGAGCTCGCCAGCGTCGGCCCAGACCAGCTGCACACCAACATCCGCGGCGCGTGGGGCGGCGCGGCGCCGTCGACGTTCAACGCCAAGCGGGCTGCCGTCGCCTCCGCCCTGGCCTACTTCCACGACCAAGGCTGGATCGGCGACCCGGCCGCGGTACTGCACGGCCTGGACCGAGAGCACCAGCCCAGGCCGGACGACACCCGCGTCCGCAGTCGCGAGCGGATCGACCGGCTCATCGCCGACAAACGCCGCCCGCTGGAAGACCGGACGCTGTGGGCGATGCTCTACTCCACCGCCGCCCGCGCCGAGGAAGTCCTGCGCCTGAACGTCGAAGACCTCGACCGCGCCAACCGCCGCGCACGCACCATCCGCAAAGGCGGCAAAGCCGACGAGCTGCTCTACGACATCCGCACCGCCCGAATGCTCGGCCAGCTCCTCGGCCGCCGCACCCGCGGGCCGATCTTCCTGTCCGCGCGCATCGCCCCTGACGACGGCACCGCGCCCGTACGTGACGTCGACCCGGCCAGCCGCCGCCGACGCATGACCTACCGCACCGCCGAACGCCACCTCGGCGCCGCCACCGACGGCTGGAATCTGCACGACCTGCGCCACTCCCGACTCACCCACGCCGGCGAGGACGGCGCCACCGAAGCCGACCTGATGAACCTCTCCGGCCACGAAGACCGCCGCACCCTCCAGCGCTACCTCAAGCCCAGCAAAGAAGGCACCCAGCGCCGACTCGACGGCATCGAGGCCCAGCGCGGTACCTGGACACCCAGCGCCGACGAACTCGCAGACCGCATGACCACCCGGTGATCGTGCCGCCTGCTCGGTCGGATCATCGCTGGTCAGCGCCATATCCGCTCGATTTTCGGCGAGTACTACGGGGACCCCCTCCTGTACGAAACCGCGGCCCGGGCCGAGGAGATCTTGTCCCTCAACATCGAGGACCTCGACCTGGAATTCCGACGCGCCCGCGTCACCTCCAAGGGCGGCGCCATCGAGTACGTGCACTGGGCCACCGCCACCGCCCGACTGCTGCCCCGACTGCTGCCCCGTCTGCTGGCCAGCCGCACCGCGGGCCCGGTGTTTTTGGCCGACCGGCGCGCCCCTACCTCTGGACCGCGTGCGCCCGCGGCCGCCGACATCTGCCCGGCCACGGGCCGGGGCCGGCTGTCCTACCCGCGCGCGGAGTACCTGTTGAAGACCGCCTCCACCAAGCTCGACCCGCACGGGGACGGGTGGACGCTGCATCAGCTGCGCCACTCGGCGCTTCAGCATCTTGCCCAGGCCGGCCGTACTGCACCGAAGTTGCAGGCCAAGTCCCGCCACCAGCACCTATCCAGCCTCGGCCGCTACGTACGCCTCGGCGAGGAAACCTCAGCCCGCATCACCGCCGAGCACGACCCCGCGGCCCGACGGCGCAAGCGCTGACCCGAGCGCCTGCAACACGCGGTGTGTTTCTGGCGTACTCCGGCCGACCCCCCAGTTCCGTCTGCGCCGGGAGGTCGGCCAGGCGGACACCGCGCCCGTCTTCGAGGTTGATCCCCGCGACTCCCAGTTCCGCCAGCTTCGCCACCAGGTCGGCGACCTGCTCGGGCGCCTCGGCGAACCCCGCCTCGATGTCCACCGTCACCGGGATCCCCAGCCCCGTTGTCGTCCGTGCCAGTACCAGTGTCTCCTCCCGCGTCGCCCGCCCGGCGTCCGGCTTGCCCGCCGCGGCGGCCACCCCCAGGCTCGTCGTCCCAATCGCGGCGAACCCCGCCTGCGCCAGGGCCGCCGCGGAGGCGTGATCCCACACGCAGGGAAGCAGCAGCGGCTCGCCCGCGTGGTGCAGCGCCCTGAACCGTGCGAACGTCACCGGATCACCGCCTCGATCGTCCCGGCCGCCAGGGCCAGCGCGACCTGCCTACCCGGACAGGCCCGCGGTCCCGCCCCGAACGTCAGATACTCCGGTTCGCCTTCCGTACGCGAGAGGTCCCGGCCGCGAGGCGCCTCCGGATCCCGGCCGGCCGCCGCGACGTCGAGCACCACGGTCCTTCCGTCGCCGGGCGCCCTGCGGCGCAGCGTCCGGACCGGAGGGTCGTGGCGCAGTGTCTCGTCCAGCAGTTCCTCCACCGTCCGCGCTCCGGCCGTGCACGACTCCGCCGACCCCGGTGCCGGTGCGGCGGTCAGGGCGCCGCGGACCAGGGCGACCGTGGGAGCGTACGCCTGGGCGAGCAGCCCCGCCACCACGGCCAGCCGCTCCGGAGCCGGGTCGCCCAGCAGGCGCGAGAGCCGCATCAGCCCTTCGTCGGCCGCGGCGAGATCCGTCTCATCGGGCCCGGCCCCGGGCCCCGGCAGGTAGGCCGGGGCGATCGCCGCGACGGCCC
Organism: Streptosporangium sp. NBC_01469; assembly: GCF_036227305.1. NCBI lineage: Bacteria > Bacillati > Actinomycetota > Actinomycetes > Streptosporangiales > Streptosporangiaceae > Streptosporangium > Streptosporangium sp. NBC_01469. Next base: position 7,138,562 of record NZ_CP109465.1, read on the forward strand.
CCACGGCCCCCGGCCCGTCTTCGGCCCGTACGCCCAGCGCGACGGCCAGGACCAGCACCGGAACCAGTTCCGGGGGACAAGGGGGAGGGGCGGTGTCCCACGAGGCTAGCCGGGACGCCTCGGCGCGCAGCGCGCCCGGGTCCAGCCCGGCCAGCACCGCCGTGCCCGCGGCCCGGCGCTCGGCGTGCACGGATCCCTCGGCGAAGCGGCCGACCGCTCCGCGCAGCCAGGCCACGGTCAGCGCGAACGGCGGGCGTGGTACGGGATCGACGGTGAAGCGGGGGTCGGCCAGCACGGCCCTTATCTCGGCGGGGCGGCTCACGACCAGCGGATCGGACGTCATCGGTTCTCCTTGAGGTGAGACCTCCCCACTCGATCGAAGGGCGAAGGAGGAGGCGCGGGACCGTCACGGTCTCCACCGGGGAGCGCACGGTACGCGCCCCGCGGCTCGGCGATCCTCAGAAGGTTAGACGCCGGACGCTTCGGCACCCGCCGAAGCGTCCGCGTCCAACCACCGGCGTCCAACCACCGGCGTCCAACCACCGGCGTCCAACCACCGGCGTCCAACCACCGGCGTCCAACCACCGGCGTCCAACCACCGGCGTCCAACCGGGGCCGGTGGCTTCCCCCTTTCGTCGTCCCAGGGGCGATCACGCTCGCGCGGGCGAGGTGGCGCGGGTGACGCAGGCCGTGGCGAAGGCGGTGACGACCGGGTGCGGGCGGCTGCCGTCTCCGGCCAGCTCCGGCTGGAAGAGGGTGGCCAGGAAGAACGGATGGCCCGGCAGTTCCAGGACCCGTACCAGCCCGGCCTCGTCGTGGCCGGTGAAGCGCAGCCCGCCCGCCTCCAGCGCGGGCACGTAGTCGGCGTTGAGCCCGAAGGCGCAGGAGTATCTCTCCACGGTCTTCTCCGCACCGACAATCTTCTCGGCCAGTGATCCCGGCGTCAGCCGGACGGCGTCCTCGTGGCCCGCCAGCGAGCACGCCAGCGGCAGCAACAGGAAGTCCTCGGCGCCCGGGTCGTTCTCGGCGTGCGCGACGGGCAGGCCCAGGACGTTGCGCGCGTACTCCAGCAGGGTGTGCTGGAAGCCCCCGCAGGTGCCCAGGAACGGGATGCCGTGCTCGCGGGCGGTGCGGGCGGCGTTCACCGCGCCGCTCTCGCTGCGGTACGGGCTGCCGGGCACCATCCAGATTCCGTCGAACCCCTCAAGGGCGGTGGCCTCGGTGGTGGGGATCCAGTAGGCGTCCAGCACCAGCCCGTCGCGCTCGCGCAGCGCCTCCAGGAGTACCGGGATGCGGGCGTGAGACCGGACGGACGGTGACTTGTCGCCCACCAGGGCGATTCTCGCGGTGGTCATGCCCCGATCCTGGTCCCGGTGGCCGGGTAAGCGCCAACGATGATTCCTGGTGGGCCGATAAGCGATACTGATGCACCGTGGACCCGCACCTGCTGCGCACGTTCGTCACCGTCGCCGACCGGCGATCCTTCTCCGACGCCGCCACCGAGCTCGGCTACACCCAGTCGGCGGTCTCGCAGCAGATCGCCGCGCTGGAGGCCGATCTGGGGCTGGCGCTGCTGCACCGCCGCCCGGTGGCGCCCACGCCGGCGGGGGAGCGCCTGCTGGAACATGCCGGGCCGCTGCTGCTGCGCCACCGGGCCGCCCGCGCGGACGTGCTGCGTGCCGCCGCGGGACCGGCCGGGCGGCTGGCGGTGGTCGCCTCCTCGCTGGCCTGCACCCCGGCGATCGTGCGGAGCCTGTCCCCGGACGCCCTCGGCGGGACGCGGGTCGGGTTGCGCACCGTCGCCCGCGAGCGCGTCGCCGGGAGGTCGCCTCGGGCGCGGCCGGTCTCGGCCTGGTCGACGGGATCGCCGCCCCCAGCGACCCGCTGCGGCTCCCCGACGTGGGACCGCTGTCGGGCTTCGGGATCGCCGAGGAGGAGCTGGTGGTGGTCCTGCCCTCCGGCCACCCGCTCTCGCACCGGCACGGCCTGGACCTGGCCGACCTGACCGACGCCCTGTGGCTGCGGGCGCCGGTCGCCATACCGGTGGAGCGGCTGCGCGAGCTGGCCGGCGGGGGCGGGTTTCGCACCGGGTTCGGCTACGACGGCGAGGACGTGCGCACGGTGCTGAACCTGGTCGCCGCCGGGCACGGGCTGGTCCTGCTGCCCGCGTCCGTGGCGGCGGAGGCGGCGGGCGCGGTGGCACCGGGGGTGCCGCTGAGCTCGCCGCGCGTGGTGCACCGGGTGGAGGTCCTGTACGCCGAGGCCGCGGGCCCGGCCGCCGCGCTCGCCGCTCAGCTGCGCCAGCCGCCCTCGTCCACCCCGCCGGGCACCTCCGCCTCCGGGTCGTAGGGGGTGCGGGTGAAGACGAAGGTGTTGAGGTCCAGGTGGCTGAGGGAGCCGTCGGGCCTGCGGACCACCCGCAGGGTCTCGCCCGCGTAGTAGCCGTCCAGTCCCAGCCAGGTCCCGTCGGCCTGGGGGATGAAGCGCGAGGCCCGTCCCGCGCCGCCGGCCGGGTTGAGGGAGACGCCGCCCTCGGGCAGCAGCCGCAGCGCGTACACGCTGGGCCCCCAGTACCACGGGCCGGTAAGCTCCAGCAGGCCCGCGGTGTCGGCGACGGGCCTCCACTCCTCGGGCAGGCGCGGCTCGTGCTGGTCGAGGATCGCCAGCAGGTCGGTCAGCAGGTTGCGGCTGACGCCCGAGGTGGAGTTGGCGGTGAACAGCACGCCGACCTTGTCGGACGGGTCGGCCCACACCGTGGCCAGGAAGCCCGGCATGGAGCCGGTGTGGCCGGCCAGGCGGCGGCCGTTCACGCGGGCCAGCTGCAGGCCCAGGCCGTACCCGCCGGTCCAGGCGTCGCCGTCGTCGACGATCGCCGGTTCGCGCATCTCCGCCACGGTGTCCGGGGCGAGCACGCCCCCGGTGTCTCCGGCCACGAACGCCGCCCACCGGGCGAGGTCGGCGGGGGTGGACCACAGCTGCCCGGCCGGGGCCATGGCGACCGCGTCGTGCTCGGGTTCGGGCAGCAGCACGTCCGCCCAGGGGTGCACGGCGTAGCCGGTGGCGTGCGGCGCGCGCGGCCGGGGGGTGGTGTCGCGCATGCCCAGTGGCAGCAGGATCTCCTCGTGCACGGCCTGTGCCCAGCTCACGCCGCGGTGCCGGGCCACCAGCTCGCCCAGCAGGGCGAAGCCCACGTTGGAGTAGTGGTAGCGGCGTCCCGGCCGGTGCTTGGCCGCCTCGGGCCCGAGCGCGGCGACGAGTTCGGCGGCCGGCACGCCCGCGGTCCGCTCCCACCACGGGCCCGGGGACTCGGCGCTCAGCCCCGAGGTGTGCGACAGCAACTGGGCGACGGTCATCTCGCCGACCCGCAGGTCGGGGATGTGCTTGGCGACCGGGTCGAGCAGGTCGACCTTCCCCTCGTCGCGCAGGCGCATCACCACGGCGGCGACCAGGCTCTTGGTGATCGAGCCGATGCGGTACTGGGTGCCGGGGGTGGGAGCGGCCCCCTCCACCCGGCCCCGCGCGCCGAACCAGGCGAGCTCCCCGTCGCGCACCACCGCGGCGGTCAGCGAGGGCAGGCGCCCCTGGGCCTGCTCGACCGCGATCCTGCGCAGCAGCGCGCGAGCCGTACTCTCCAGAACCGGCGACATCAAATGGCTCCTCACCCGATACGAAATCCAACACGAAACTCAATGCGAAAAGTGCCCCCAGATTAGTGCCGTACGAGCCGGGAGAGCATCGGTGGCAGCTCGGCGCGGTGGGTGACGGTCAGCCGCCGGGTCGCCCGGGTGATCGCCACGTACAGGTCGTGCCCGCCCATGGGGGTCTGGGCCAGGATCTCGGCGGGTTCGACGACCACCACGGCATCGAACTCCAGCCCCTTGGAGGCGGTGACGGTCAGCACCGCGACGGGGGAGTCGAGGACGCTGAGGACGCCGAGGACGCTGTCGGGCGGAGGGAAGGCCGCGCGGATCGCGGCGTGGCGGGCGTCGGGGACGATGACGGCCAGGCGGCCCTCACCGATCTCGGCCAGCTCGTCCTCGACCAGGGCCGCCAGCGCGCCGAGACCGTCACGGTCACCCGGACCGGCGTGGCCGTCGCGATCGTCGCGGCTGCCGGGGGCGCCGAGGTCGAGGAGCAGGGCGCGGGGCGCGCTCCCGCCCTCCCGGACCGACTCGGGGGGTTCCTGGCCGGGCGCGACGGCCGCCAGCACGTCCGCGGCCACCCGCATGATCTCGGCCGGGGTCCGGTAGTTGACCCGCAGGTGCTCCTCACGCCGGCGGCCCCCGACATAGGGATCGAGCATCTCCCCCCAGGAGCGGGCCCCGGCGGCCGACCCCCGCTGGGCGATGTCACCCACCACCGTCAGAGACCGGGCGGGAACGCGGCGCATCACGGTCCGCCAGGCCATCGCCGAGAGCTCCTGCGCCTCGTCGACGATGACGTGCCCGTACGCCCAGCGCCGGTCGCGGCGGGCCCGTTCCGCGGTGGTCGTGGCCGGTCCCGGCGCGCGGTGGCGCTCGGCCAGCGCTCCGGCCTCCATCATCTCCTCCTCCAGCAGGCCGGTGAACTCCAGCACGCCCAGCGCGTACCGCTCCTCTTCCTCGCGTTCCTCCTCCGACGCCGCGCCGCCCGTGCCGCTTCCGCCGTTCTCATCGTTCTCGCCGTTCTCGCCGCCGATGCCGGTGTCCTCGCCGAGGAGCTCCGCCGCCTCGTCCAGCAGCGGCACGTCGCCGACGGTCCACGGCTCGCCGTACGGCTTCAGCAGGGCGGCGCGCTCGGCCCCGGACAGGCCGGGGGCGGCCGACCTGAGGGCGTCGGGTGAGGCGAGCAGGTCGGCGATCAGCTGTTCTGGGGTGAGCGGCGGCCACAGCGCGTCCAGCGCCTCGCGGACCGCCGGTTGCGCCCACAGCGTCTTGCGGGCGTACCTCAGGTCCTCCTCCTCCAGCGGCCCGTCCAGCCGGGCGGCCTCCTCCAGGGCGAGGGCCCTGAGCATGTCGATCACGAACAGCCGGCGGGCCACGTTGTGGGGGTGGCGCGCGGACCTGGCCCGGTCGCGGGCGCGCGCGCAGGTGGCGTGGTCCACGGTGAGCGTCATCCGCTCGACCACCACCTCGACCCCGTCGCGTACCGAGGTCCGTGTGACGATCGCCACCTCCAGGCCGTCGCCGGGGACGCGCTGGCGGTCGGCGAGCGCCGCGGCCACGACCCCGGCCATGCGCGGATCACCTTTGACGACGGCGGCGGCGGGGGAGTCGGCCGCGGTGGCGTGCACCCCGGGATGGAGTTCGCCCAGGCTCGACAGCACCACGTCGGTCTCGCCGAGGGAGGGCAGTACCTGGCCGATGTAGCGGGAGAACAGCGCGTTGGGGCCCACCACCAGCACGCCGCGCCGCTCCAGGGTGGCGCGGTGGGCGTACAGCAGGAAGGCGGCCCGGTGCAGCGCGGCGACGGTCTTGCCGGTGCCGGGACCGCCCTGGACCACCAGCGCGCCGGGCAGGCCCGAGCGGATCACCCGGTCCTGCTCGATCTGGATGGTGGCCACCACGTCGCCCATCCGGCCGGTGCGGGCCCGCCGCAGGGTCGCCATGAGCGCGGCCTCGCCGACCAGCGTGCGGCGGTCGCCCTCGCTCAGGCGCTCCAGGTCGAACACCTCGTCGTCCAGGCCCACCACGGCGCGGTCACGCAGGTGCAGGTGGCGGCGGCGGATCAGCGGCCCGGGGACGGCGGGGGTGGCGGTGTAGAAGGGGCGGGCCGCCGGGGCGCGCCAGTCGACGAGGATGATCTCGCGGTCGGCGTCGCGCAGGCCGACCCGGCCGATGTAGAGGGTGTCGCCGTCGGCGTTGTCGATCCTGCCGAAGCACAGGTCGCGCTCGACCCCGGACAGCTGGGCCAGGCGGCGGGCGTACTCTCCGGCGGCGACCTCCCGCTCGATCCTGGCCTGGCGCGGGCCGCCGATCTCACCGCGAGCGTGCTCGGCGCGCAGCGCGGCCAGTGTCTCCTCCCTGACGAGGTCAAGGCGATGGTAGAGCTCGCTGACATGGGCCTGCTCGACCCGTATCGCTTCGGTGAGGGCGGAATCGCGTTGACGAGGCTCCATGTCTTTGGTAGACTCCTGTCTACTGGGTTATCCGTTTCTCGCGTGAGCGCTACAGCGTAGCGCATTCTCCTTCGCGTCACCAGTACGCGTCCACCGCGACATGTGACCCCCCTCCCAGGCGCCGGTGAACACGGCGACCCATCCGCTCAGAGGTCGTTCCGCCGCACTCACGCGATGACGAGCCTTCGTACGAGTGACGACGCCGACCGGGCCGGTGGTGTGCGAGCCGGACACGGCGACGCGATGGTCGGGGGCGCGATGGCAGAGATACCCGGCGCCCGATGATTGAGCGGTTCGCTCCTGGGTCGTGCGAGTTGTCCGGGCGGCTGCTGTCGGGGCGGCTGCTGTCCGGGCGGCTGCTGTCCGGGCGGCTAGAGGAGGGTGCAGATGATGGGGGCGACCAGGACGGTCAGAGGGCCGCTGATCAGCCCGGCCGCGGCGCTGTAGGCCGCGATGGCCGTTCCGCGGCCCGGGGTGGCCGCATCGGTCAGGAGTCGCTGGAGGCGTTGGGCGACGTCCAGCTGGGCCAGAGCCAGGGTGTGAGCCGGTTGCTGCTCTCCGGGGGTGATCATCTGGACGATGGCCTGGGCGAGGACCAGATCGCCGTGATGTCGGCGTGCCTGATCGTCGGCGAGCATCTCCAGCAGCACCGACACCGCCCGCATGGCCGTTCGCGGGGCGCTGAGGATCGGGAAAGCCTGCGCCAGCGCCGCGAAGGGCAGTAGGACCAGGTCATGATGGCCGCGGGCGTGCGCGCGCTCGTGGGCCAGGACGGCGTGCACGTGGCGAGGGCTCAACCGCTCCAGCGTGCCCCGGCTGACCACGACGCGGGTTTGGCGTCCGGGCACACAGTAGGCGACGGGCCGGGCCTCGGGCAGGACGTAGGCGCCGTAGCCGCGGTCGAGGTCGGCGACCAGGTCGATCAGCAGGCGCTGGCGTCGCTGGCCGGCGGCTGCCCTGGTGAGGGTTCGCGCCGTGTGGGCCAGCAGCCAGGCCGGCAACGACAGCGACCACAGCAGCGCGGCGACATGACCCCAGCCCAGGCCGGACAGACCTCGTCCGTCGACGATCTGGTCGCCAAGGACGTGTGCGCCGTGCGGGAAGGCCGCCGCCAGCGGCGCGACCGCGGCGATCAGCCCCAGCCCGAAGGCGCCCAGGCCGGCGGACAGGCCGATGGCCTGCCACAGCACCAGCGCGGCCCGCGGACGGCGGCTCGTCCACGCGGCCGAGGCCAGCCGCACGGTCACTTGCCCGCCGAGCAGGAGGGGGAGCAGCGCGATTCCGGCGGCGAGCGTCCACGCCGTCATGGCGCCTGCCCCTCTCGCGGGTGCTGCTCGTCGTGCCGGCCTTCTCGTTGCTGCAGGGCCAGGCGCAGGGCGGCGGCGACCTCGGGGGAGACGGTCCCGACGAAGCGGTGGACCACGGCGTTGACGTTGCCCGCTTCGCTGAGGGCTTCTTGCATGACCTCCGCGACGAAGGCGTCCTTGCCGCCGCTGGACCGGTAGCGGTGTGCTCGGCCGATGCGTTCCCGGGTGACCAGGCCCTTGCGGGACAGTCGCAGCAGCACGGTCAAAACGGTCGTCACCGCGGGCTGGGACGGCAAGAAGTCAGCGAGTTGCTGGGCGAGCATCCCGCCGGGGTGCTGCCACAGGGCCTCCATGATCGAGCGCTCCAGATGGCCGAGCCGCACTGGTGACCCCTCTCTTCCTGATCGCTCCACCGTGGGTGGAAGGGTACGCCAAGGCGCCGGCGAGCTTTTCCGGGCCAGGACAACCCTCACGCCCCGGGCCGAAGCGGTGCGGACAGTTTTATGCGAATCTTCTACGCCGTGTAGAAGTATGGGGACGGCCGCCAGGCCCCGGCCACCAGGCCGGGGCATCCCCGCGCGGCGGCCCGACAGTGAGGAGCGTAGGTGTCGCAGCAACAAGACCGGCCCAAAGACAGGCGCGCCAAGATCACGGCGATGCGTGCCGCGGACGCCCGGCAGTCCGCCCGAAGGAAGAACCTCGCCGTGACCGCGGCCGTGGCGGGCGCGGTGGTCGTGGTCCTGGCCGCCTTCGTCCTCATAAGCAAGATCGGTGGCGGTGACGGAGGGGCGACCGGTGCCGTGGCCGCCGGTGAGTCGCAGCTGGTGCGGGCCGACAGCCACACGGTGCAAAGCGCCGCCGACGGCAAGGTGACCTTGGTGGAGTTCCTCGACTTCGAGTGCGAGGCCTGCAGGGCCTACTTCCCGATCGTGGAGGAGTTGCGCAAGCAGTACGCGGGCAAGGTCACGTTCGTGGTCCGCTACTTCCCGCTGCCCGGCCACTTCAACGCCGAACGCGCCGCCCGCGCCGTGGAGGCCGCCGCCCAGCAGGGCAGGTTCGAGGCGATGTACCAGCGGATGTATGAGACGCAGACCCAGTGGGGTGAAAAGCAGGTCCCGGCCGATACGGTCTTCCGCGGTTTCGCTCAAGGCCTCGCCTTGGACATGGCCGCCTGGGACAAGGCCTACAACGACCCGGCCACCTTGGCGCGGGTGAACAAGGACGTCGCCGACGGCCAGGCCCTCGGCGTGAGCGGTACGCCCACGTTCTTCCTCAACGGCACCAAGATCCAGCCTCAGTCCCGCGACGAGTTCAAGGCGGCCATCGATGCAGCACTCGCCGGCTGAACCCGTCCCCGCCGAGCACCCAGACCACCTCGAACACGGCGGCCATCAAGCAAGCCGTGAAGAGACAGGCGAACGGTGGCCCGAGGAGCCGTTCCCCCGCCTGCTGCCCTGGCTGCTGGTGATCGGCGGCGCGGTCGGGCTGCTGGCGGCGTTCGTCTTGGCCGTTGAGAAGATCGCCCTGCTGAAGAACCCGGAATACGTGCCCAGCTGCAGCATCAATCCGGTGCTGTCGTGCGGCTCGATCATGACAACTCCGCAGGCCGAGCTGTTCGGCTTCCCCAACCCGCTCCTGGGCGTCGCCGGCTTCGCCGTCATCGTGACGGTCGGCGCCGCGCTGCTGGCCGGGGCCGACCTCGGCCGATGGTTCTGGCTGGGCCTGCAGGTAGGGGTCACCTGCGGCGCGGTCTTCGTGCACTGGCTGATCTTCCAGAGCCTCTACGTCATCGGCGCCCTGTGCCCGTACTGCATGATCGTGTGGGCGGTGACCATCCCGCTGTTCTGGTACGTCACCGTGCATAACCTCGCGCGGGGCCACCTGCCGGGCGGCGGCGGCCCTGGGGTCCCGCCCGCTCGCGGGGCCCGTGTCGTGGCGGCCTTGAGGAACTATCACTCGGCCGCGATCGCGCTGTGGTTCGGCGTGGTCATCGCGCTGATCGCCGTGCGCTTCTGGTCGTTCTGGATCACCCTCATCTAATCCTCTGAGTACAGGGTTTTCTGAATTCAGGGAATCCTGTACTTTGGGGATATGTTGACGATCGCCTCCGAGATCGAGGTTCTGGCGCGCTTTGGCCGCGCGCTGGCCGATCCGATCCGCTGCCGGATCCTGCTCGCGCTGCGCGAGGCTCCCGCCCACCCGGCCGACCTGGCCGACCTCCTGGGCATCTCCCGCACCCGGCTGAGCAACCACCTGGCCTGCCTGCGTGACTGCGGCCTGGTCGTCACCGTCCCGGTCGGCCGCCGCACCCGCTACGAGCTGGCCGACCCCCGGCTCGGCCACGCCCTGACCGACCTGAGCAGCGCCGTCATCGCGGTCGCGGCCGATGCCGAGCGCACCTGCGCCGACGCTGACGAGAAGGGCTGCTGCCGATGACCGTCATCACGCTCGGCCCCACCCCGGCCCGGCGCGCCGCGCTGGCACGCCGCATCCGGCTGCTGGTGGCCGCGACCATCACCTACAACGTCATCGAAGCCGCCGTGGCCATCACCGCCGGCACCATCGCCTCTTCGTCCGCCCTGATCGGCTTCGGCCTGGACTCCATCGTCGAGGTCGCCTCCGCCGCCGCGGTCGCCTGGCAGTTCTCCGCCACCGACCACGAACGCCGGGAACGGGCCGCGCTGCGGGTCATCGCGCTGTCGTTCTTCGCGCTGGCCGCCTACGTCACCTTCGACGCCGTCCGCGCGCTGCTCGGCACCGGCGAGGCCGGGCACTCCACCCCCGGTTTGATCCTGGCCGCCCTGAGCCTGGTCATCATGCCGTTCCTGTCGGCCGCCCAGCGCCGCGCCGGCCGCGAGCTCGGCTCCGCCTCCGCGGTCGCCGACTCCAAGCAAACCCTGCTGTGCACCTACCTGTCCGGCGTGCTGCTGGTGGGGCTGGCGCTCAACAGCCTGTTCGGCTGGTCCTGGGCCGACCCGATCGCCGCCTTGGTCATCGCCGCCGTAGCGGTCAAGGAAGGCCGTGAGGCCTGGCGCGGGGACGCCTGCTGCGCCGCCCCTGCCGCCGCCCTGTCCGCCAGCACGGTGTCCGCGGCCGAGGGCTGCGCGAATGGCTGCTGCTCACCCGTCCAGGACACGCCGCAAGACAAGTGATGACCGGCCGTCCGATGCCCGCGCGGGCGGGCCGCCTACCGCGCCGAGATGCGCGCCGCCCGCACCACCACCGAGGCAGAGGCGCGGTGGCGTCACCTGGAACGGGCGCACATCGCTCCAGTGCCGCCTCGGCCTGATCAACACTCCGATGATCCAGGACACCCTGGCGCTGCCGGGGTCGGCGGACATCTGGTCATCGAGCCACTACCGCTCGTAGTGCCGACGTGCGATATGGACGGTGATGTCGGCGGCAAGCTCAACCGTCTCAGGCAGAACCTGCATGATCCGGCTGAATACGTGCTCTCGCTCCAAGGCCGGCAGTACGAGATAGGCCGAGATGGTCGAGAGATGGCCAATGTAGTCGCGGGCACTCAGGATCAAGCGCCGCTCGATCACGGACTGCTGGATATCGGTGAACCACCGCGACCGCTGGAGTTCCGTACCCGGCCACTGCATGTCGTTCTCCGGAGGCGTCCCATCGGGAGACGGAACCTCGTCGCTCGCCAAGAACTGCGACCGTGCCACGCGAACAGCTTCCTTTACAGCCGGGTCGGCCAGCTGGATCGGCCCGCCGAACGAGGCGAACACGCCCCCCGGCTCCAGCAGCGCGGCCATGCGTGACCACCGATTCTGCGGGTTGGTCCAATGCAACGCTGCCGCCGCATAAACCAGCCCGTACCTCTCGCCCGGCTGCAAGTCCTCGAACGCGGCTTGCATGGTCCTGACGTTTGCCGGCACATGCTTGCGCAGCTCGGCGAGCATGGCCCCACTGGGCTCGGTCGCGGTGACCGTGACCCCTTGTCGAGCGAACAGGCGGGTTGCCTTGCCTGTCCCAGCGCCGATTTCGAGGGCGGTCCGAACCGGCTGTGCCGCGTACTCCATCACCATGTCGAAAAGCTGCACGGGATACCCCGGCCGAAACCGTTCGTACGCTTCGGCCATCGCTCCGAAGCTCAACGCGCGACCAGACATGCCAGGCATGCCAAGCATCCTGACACACCAGGCGGTACCCGGAGCGTTCGTCGCAGTCCACGCCGCCTACGCCGCGACGCCGAAACGGGCACCCCTGGACCGCGACACCCGCCGCCCCTGGCCGCGCCATCGGCCGGCCGCTGTTCCACTCCGGCCTGCGGATCGCCGAACTCGTCAGACGCCGTCCCCGGATCCGGCGCATGGGTCAGACGTCGAGTACGGCGAGGTCGATCCGGCCGAGGCGATCCGGCTCCGCGATCACGTCGATCTCGGTGATCCCGTCCTCGGTGATCGTGAAGCTGAGCACCAGGCGCAGCCTGCCGCGCGGGGCCATCACGAGCCCGACCGCCCCGTCGACCAGCGCGGTTCCGGTGGACCAGGCCCGTTCCATCGCGGCCATCGCGCCCTTGCCCACGGAGTGGGCGCCGCGGACCACGATGGGTTCGGGGGTGGGGACGACCGCCCTGTCGGCCCGCAGCACCACGTCGGGATGGAGCAGGGCGACCAGCGCCTCGAGGTCCCCGCCGCGCGTGGCGGCCAGGAAGGCGTCGACGACTCGGCGGCGTCGGCTCAGGTCGGCGTCGGGAGCCGGGGCGACCCCTTTGACCCGGCGGCGGGCGCGGCTCGCGAGCTGTCTGGTCGCGGCCGGTGACCGCTCGATCATCGGGGCGATCTCCTCGAACGGCACGGCGAACATGTCGTGCAGCACGAAGGCGAGGCGCTCGGCCGGCGTCAGCGTGTCGAGCACCACCAGCAGCGCCACCCCGACCGAGTCGGCCGTCAACGCCTCCTGCTCGGGGTCGCCCCCGAACTCCCGGCCGATGACCGTGCCGGGCATCTGGACGTCGATGGGTTCCTCGCGTCGATGCTCGCGCGAGCGCAGCATGTTCAGGCACACCCGCGCCACCACCGTGGTCAGCCACCCACCGAGGTTTTCCACCCCGCCGGTGCCGGCGCGGCTGACACGCAGCCAGGCGTCCTGCACGGCGTCATCGGCCTCGCTGAGCGAGCCGAGCATCCGGTAGCCCACCGCCCGCAGATGGGGCCGATGCTCCTCGAAGCGCTCCGCCAGCCATTCGGGTTCGTTCACCGTGTCACATTCCTTCGCCTCCGGGGGTCATAGCGGCAGATCCGCGAAACACGAGCCGAAGGTACCGGGAGGCCGACTCCCGGCAGAAAGAATACTGGAGGAGCCATGACGGTACCCATCCTGGTCACCGGCGGCACGGGCACGCTGGGCGGGCACGTCGTCCCCCTGCTGCGGGAGGCCGGCCGCGACGTACGGATCCTGAGCCGGCGTGTCCGCGAGCCCGAAAAGGGCGTCGTGTACTTCGCCGCCGACCTGCTCAAGGGTGAGGGGATCGAGCCCGCGCTGGAGGGGGTCGAGACGGTCCTGCACCTCGCGGGCGGCACCAGGGGTGATGACAGGGCGACGCGGAACCTGGTGAGGGCCGCATCGAAGGCCGGCGTGAAGCACATCGTGTACATCTCGGTCATCGGGGCGAACACGATGCCACTGGGCTGGTTCAGGACCCAGTTGGCCGCGGAGCGGGCCGTGACGGACTCCGGTATTCCGTGGACGATGCTGCGCGCGGCCCAGTTCCACGACCTTGTCCTGAAAATAGCGGAGAAGATGGGCAAAATGCCGGTGATCCCGGTCCCGGGTGGCCTGCGCTTCCAGCCGGTCGACTCGCGTGAGGTGGCGGCCCGGCTGGTGGCGCTGACATCGGGGCGGCCGGCCGGCCTGGTGCCCGACCTCGCCGGACCGGCGGTGTACGGGATGAGGGATCTGGTCGGCGGATACCTGCGGGCACGCGGCAAGCGCCGGATGATGATGCCGATGCGGATGCCGGGAAAGGCCGGCCGGGCGTACCGGGCCGGCGCGAACCTGTCGCTCGAGGGGGCCGACGCGGGCAGGCGGACCTGGGAGGAGTTCCTGACGGAGCGGGTGGGCTAGCCGGCCCCGCTACGTCAGGGGCCCATCCGCCGTCGGTGGCGCGCCACGGGAGGCGGCCGGTGGTCGGAGGCGGTCCGGCGAAGCGGTGGCGATCGCCCCGGCCGATCTCGGCTGAGAGCGCCACGCCCACCGACCGGGGGCGCGAAGCCCGCGCCACCTCACGAGGGCGCGGGCCCCCTTGAGCGAGGTGGGCTTCACCGGGCGGGAGCCGTCGGCCGATCCCACCGCGTTCCGGACCGGGAGGTGTTCCGGGCGGTCATCGCCCCGAAGGAGAGGTGCGCGACGCCTCCTCAGGGGTGGAGGTGGATACGCTGCCCGTCGTGGTCGAGGATGCACAGGATCTCCGCCGGCCCGTCGTGGGCCCTCAGGGCGTGGGGGGTCATGGTGGAGAACTCCGCCGCCTGGCCCGTCTCGACCAGGACGGTCCGTTCTCCCAGCAGCAGCACCACGGTTCCCGACAGGACCGTGAACCAGTCCTTGCCGGGATGAACCCCCAGCTCGTCGGCGCCGTTCCCGCGGACCGGCTCGGTGATGCGCATCTTGGCCACGGTCACGCCGTGCGGCCCGGACCCCCGGCTCAGCAGCCAGGTAATCACCCCCCGCACCTCGTCACGCCGCGGCCTGATGACCACGTCCTCGTCGTCGGCGGACTCCACCAGCTGGTCGAGCGAGGTCCCCAGGGTCCGGGCGAGCGAGATCAGCTGGTCGAGGCTGATCCGCCGGTGGCCCGTCTCGATACGGCTCAGGGTGGAGGGGCTCATGTAACAGCGTTCGGCCAGGTCGTCGAGCGACCAGCCCCGGGCCAGGCGCAGCCCCCTGAGGCGCAGGCGAACGATGCCGTCCACATCACCTTCTTGCTTCATACGCAAGAGTGTATGTCCTCGGCGCAAAGCGGCGTTACCGTCGAAACATGAAGCACCAGCACGAACATCACCATTCAGCGAACGCCGCAGACGAGGCCGCCATGGCCGAACTCCTGGACCTCGACGCCGAGGTACTGCACGCCTACCTGTCCGACGTGACCGCCTGGCTCAAGGAGATGACCGGCGATCGGCCCCCGCGCCGGATCCTCGACCTGGGCAGCGGTACCGGTACCGGTACCTTCGCCCTGCTCAAGCGCTTCGAGCGAGCCGACGCGACCGCCCTGGACATCTCCCCTCACATGCTGCGCCACCTCGGGCACAAAGCCCGCGATCTCGGTGTGGCCGGCCGGGTCCGCGCCGTCCAGGCGGACCTGGGCGTGGCGTGGCCGTCCCTCGGCCCCGTCGACCTGGTGTGGGCAGCCTCGTCCATGCACCACATGGCGGACCCCCCTCACGTCCTGGCCGAGGTCTTCAAGGCGCTGCGTCCCGGCGGGCTCCTGGTCGTCAGCGAGATGGACTCCTTCCCGCGCTTCCTGCCCGACGACCTCGGCCTCGGCCGCCCCGGACTCGAAGCCCGCGTCCATGCCGCCCGTGACGGGGGACCGGCCGACGCCGCGAGCGCGCACCTGTCCCCGGCCGGCTTCACCCTCGAGGCGAAGCGGTCCTTCGTCATCGACCTGCGAGACCCCCTCCCGGCCGCCGCCCGCCGCTACGCCCAGGTGTCCCTGCGGCGTGTGCGCGCCCACCTCGACGGCCTGCTGGACGCCGGCGACCTGGCCACGCTCGACACCCTCATCGACGGCGACGGGCCCGACGGCGTTTTGCGGCGCGACGACCTCGCCGTCCGCAGCACCCGGACCGTATGGGTGGCCAGGCGGCCGTAGACGCCCCGGCAACCGCCCGCGGGCACCACGGCGACTCCGGTCCGGGGATTCAGCTTCGGGTGATGTGCTCCTGGCGTACACCCAGCCCGATGAAGCGGCCCATCACGTGGCGCAGCGGGGGTAGCGCTTTGAAGGCGGTGAAGATGGGCGGCACGTGCTCGGCGGTGTCGTCGGCCAGGTCCTTGGGATAGAGGTCGCGCAGGATGCCGAGCTGAAAGGCCTGGGTGATCCTGGTCGGTCGTTCGCGTCTGGCCTGTACCCGTGCCAGGTCGCGCTCGTCCGGCCGTCGTTCGCCGAGCACGGGTCCCAGGAGGTTGGCGGTGGCGACCGCGTCCTGCACGGCGAGGTTGATGCCGACGCCGCCGGCCGGTGACATGGCGTGCGCCGCGTCGCCGATGAAGAGCAGCCCCGGCCGGTGCCATGTCTTGAGACGGTCGACCCTGACGGTGAGCTGGTGCAGGTGCCGCCAGTCGTCGATCAGGGCGACGCGATCCGACAGGCCGGGCGCGAGCCTGGCGATCCTGTCGTGGAAGGCGGGCAGGCCCGCCTGGCGCAGTTCGGGGTAGGCGGAGGTGGGGATGGCGTAGGCGAGCTGCCAGTAGTCGCCGCGGTCGATCGAGATGAGCGCGCCGTGGCCACCCTGGAAGAACGGCACTTCGTCGCCCTGGTGGCGGGGAAGGCGAAACCACAGCACGTCCATGGGCGGGGAGCCGGCGGCCGGCTCCAGCCCCGCCGCCGCGCGGGCGGTCGAGTGGCGGCCGTCGGCCGCGACGACGAGGTCGGCCCGCACCTCCAGCGGACCGTCGGGGGTGCGGGCCTGCACGCCGGCCACCCGGCCGTCCTCGAGGAGCAGGTCGGTCATCTCGGTGTCGCGCAGCAGCCGGAAGCCCGGATAGGCGGCGGCCTTGCGGGCGAGGAAGTCGAGCACGTCCCACTGCGGCATGAACGCGATGTAGGGGCAGCGCACCTTCAGCCTGCTGAAGTCGGCGAAGGTGACCGCCTTGCCGCCGATGCTGACGGTGACCTCGTGCATCTCGGCGTGCGGCAGGGTCAGGAACTCCTCGATCCAGCCGAGCTCGGCGATGAGTTCGAGTGTCGACGGGTGGACGGTGTCGCCGCGGAAATCGCGAAGGAAGTCGGTGTGCTTTTCCAGCACGGTCACCTCGATGCCCTGGCGGGCCAGCAGCAGGCCGAGCATCATGCCGGCGGGGCCGCCGCCGACCACGCAACACTGGGTTGACTCATTACGCACGATTTTGTTCCCCTAAGGTCAGGCCGGTGAACAGGATCTGGACCAGCGCGGTCACGTCGACGGGGGCCTGAGTTCTGCGGCCGATCGCCACCGTTGCCAGCAGCATGCTGGCCGCGGTCCGGGTGTCGTGGGGGCGCAGCTCGCCCGCCGCGACCCGCGCCGCGAGGAAGCCGCCGATCTGCCGCTGCCCCTCGGCGACGAGTTCGCGTAGTTCGGCCCCGGCGTGGGCGGTGCCGAAGAACAGCGCGACGAGCTTGGCGTTGCCTGCCAGCAGCCGGTCGAACTCGCTCATCAGCTCGGTCAGTACTTCGAGCGCGGGCCGGTCGTCGCTGTCTCGCGCCAGCGACTCACGCAGTTGCGAGATGAAGCCGCGCTCGCGCAGCAGGGCGGCGACCAGGGCTTCCTTGCTGTCGAAGTAGTGATAGAGCAGGCCGGGGGTCGCCTGCGCGGCCTGCGCGACCTCCTTGACCGAGGCGCCGTCGACCCCTTTTTCCGCGAAGACGTCCAGCGCCGCGTCCAGCAGCCGCTCGCGCCGCCACTCCGCCTGCTCACGCCGTGTCCGTGCCACGCGCCCTCCATTGACTAAACGTTTATTCAACGAATTTATAGCACGACGGCGCCGGGAGCGGCAAGATCCAGCCTTTGGGGGGCGCCGTGGTGTTCGCCGCGGCCAACGGATGCGTGCCTGCTATGTCGTGGGTTCTGGTGCGCGGGTGTTCCCGAGCCGGTCTCGCGCGGTGATGAGGTGCCGCCGGACGGCCGGGTCGGTGGTCAGGCCGATGGCGGTCGTGAACGCCGTCCGTGCGGCGTCGACGTCTCGCGTTCGGGCGAGCAGGTGCGCGCGGGTGGCCCAGGCCGGCTGGAAACGCCGTGCGGCCGGGCCGGAGAGGGTGTCGAGGAGGGCGAGCCCTTTCTCCGGGCCGTCGGTGTGGGCGAGGACGGCGGCGAGCGAGACGGTGGCGCCGAGGGTGGGCGTGGTCTCCAGGAGCGCTTCGTGCAGGGTACGAAGCGCGGCCCAGTCGGTGCGTCCGGTGACACGTCGAGCGCAGTGCACCGACTGGATGGCGGCCTCGAGCTGGAAGCGGCCGATGCGATCAAGCCGGTGGGCGTCGCGCAGGCGGCGTTCCCCCCGTGCGATCAAACCGCTGTCCCAGCCGGTGGTGTCCTGCTCGGAGAGCGGGACGAACGCGCCGTCGGGCCCGGTCCTGGCCGATCTGCGCGCCGCTGACAGACAGATCAGCGCGGCGAGGCCGAGGACTTCAGGTTCGCGGGGCAGCAACTGCGCGAGCGTTTCGGCGAGGTGGAGCGCCTCGGCGGCCAGGTGGTCGCGCTCGACCGGCGCGGCGACGCCGCGCCAGTCGATGGCGTAGGCGCCGTAGACGGCTTCCAGCACGGCGGCCAGCCGGGTGGGCATGGCCGATTGGTCGGGGATCGCGAAGGAGATGCCGGCATCGCGGATGCGGCGTTTGGCGCGTACGAGTCGTTGCAGCATGGTCGGCGCGGGCACGGCGAATGCCCGGGCGATGTCCTGCGAAGGCACGCCCAGGACGGTCTGAAGCATCAGCGGGGTGCGGATGGTCGCCTCGATCGCCGGGTGCGCGCACACGAACATCAGTGCCAGGCGCTGGTCGGGTATCGCGCCGGGATCGGCGTGGTCCGCGGTGTGCAGGTGCAGGGCGTGGTCGAGTGCGACGCCGGTCCGGTAGGCCGCGGAGCGGTGGCGGTCGCGTTGGCGGTTGCGGGCCACGGTCAGCAGCCATGCCTCGGGGTTGTCCGGTACGCCCGCCTTGGGCCAGCGGGTCAGTGCCTGCTCGAACGCGTCCGCCAGGGCGTCCTCGGCGGCGCCGATGTCCCCGGTGCGCACGGCGAGCAGGGCGAGCAGGCGGCCGTAGCCGGTGCGGGCGATGGTCTCCGCCCGCACCCGCACGTCGGTTAGCTCGACCACTGACCGTCCAGGAACGCGGTCGCGGTCGGGCGGATCTCGATCACACCGTACTGCGCGCCGGGGCACTGTTCGGCCCAGGCCAGCGCGGCGTCGAGGTTGTCCACTTCGATGATGAACATCCCGGCCAGGGCTTCCTTGGTATCGGCGAACGGCCCGTCCTGCACCTCAAGGGTTCCGTTGCGCACCGTGACGGTGGTCGCCGCCGTCGTGGGCTGCAGCACGTCAGCCGAGCGCAGCACTCCGGCCGCCGCCAACGATGAGGTGTACGCCTGGTAGGCCTGTTTGAAGGCTGACATGCTCTCCTCGGATATCTCGCCGGCGGCGGGCTCCGGGTTGTGCAGCAGCAGAGAGTAACGCACTGTGATCCTTCTCCTCGTTGACGATGCCGCGAGAGCGGCTCCACGATGATGACGACCGGGAATCGGCCCGAACGACACCGTCGCCATATCGTGCCGGTTCCGGCGTCGCGCCCGGTCTCCTGCGGCCCCCGCCACGGACCGGGCATCCGCGGAGGCCGTGAGCACCGGCGGGCGGGGCCTGGCAGGTGGCTGACAGGCGGCTGACAGGGCCGTGTCGTGTGGATGACCGCCCCATGCGCTATCCGGCGGCGGCTTCATGCGCCGGGGCCGGGGGACGGGGCCGATAGGTGGCGATGATGACGCCGGTGGTCGTCGGCGTCGTGTCGACGAGCTGGCACGTGGCCGGGGCGAAACCGTCGGCGAACAGCCGGTGTCCGGTGCCGAGGACGATCGGGTGGATCGAGAGCATGTACTCGGCGATGAGGTCGAACCGGCCGAGGGACCGGATCAGCGCGCCACTGCCCATGATGTGGAGGTCCTTGCCCGGGGCCTGCTTGAGCTCGGTGACCGCTTCGATGATGTCGCCGCCGAGCAGCGTGGAGTTGGGCCATGACAGCGGTTCGGTCAGCGTGTTGGAGACGACGTACTTGGGGGTGTTGTTCAGGGCATCGCGGTACGGGCTGTCCTGGGTGTTCCAGTGGGCGAGAACGTCCTGGTAGGTGCGACGGCCCAGTAGAAGCCCGCCGCCGGCGCCCATGCGCGCGCCCCACGCTCTGCCCATGACGTCGTCGCCGTTGGGCTCTGCCCAGCCACCGTGGGTGAAGCCGTCACGGGTGTCCTCGTCGGGCCGCCCGGGTCCCTGCATGACGCCGTCCATGGTGACGTGGTTGATGACAACTATTCTCATAACGCTCACTTCTCCGTGAATTCGTACCACGCTGGTACGAGGACGCCGTACCGGCCTGCGCCCTCCAGGACGATGACGAATCAGGGGCGGCCATAACGACACCGGTGCTGGCGGGGGAGACCGGCCCGGCTCCGTGCGGGTCGCTCAGGCCTACCGGGCGGTCGCCGTCAGCCCGTCGTCCAGGGCCGGGGCTTCTCGGGGTCGCGTACCGCCCAGAGGCGCTTGATCCGGTCGCCCGCGACGTCGAACGCCATCACCACCACGGTGACGCCGTCCTGCTGAGCCACCAGGCCGGGCTCGCCGTTGCTCCTGCGCCCCTCGGAATGTGAGGTTGGCGCGTCGCCTCACATTCGGCGGGGTTGTGTCGTCGTACCACCGAGACGAAAACCATCTCGCGAACACCGACCTCGAGGTTGGGACGCCCCTTCCGCCCGCACGCGCGACCCCAAGAAGGCAGGCCGGAGCGACGAGCGGATCCGGGCCGTCACGGCCTGGCGCGACGCGCCCCTCTCCATCGACGCAGGGAAGGCACCGATGAGCGACTTTCAGACCATCTCCGACCGCTTCGAGATCGAGGCGCTGCGCGGCGAGTTCACCGATGCGGGAATGATGCGCGACTACGACCGCTTCGCGGCACTGTTCACCCGGGACGGCGCGTGGCGGATGCCGCACATCGGCGTCGCGTTCGTCAGCCGGGAGGAGATCCGCGCCGGGATCGAGCGGCTGCAGGGCCTCTGGGACTACTTCCTGCAGAACGTGCACCCGGGCACGATCCAGCTCGAGGGTGACACCGCGACCGGCCGCGCGTACGTCTCGGAGTTCGGGCGCCTGCGCGACGGCCGCTCGCACCTGAATTACTCCGTGTACCACGACCGCTACCGGCGCACCCCGGATGGCTGGAGGTTCACAGAACGCGTCTACGAGGTCAGATACAGCGACACCACTCCGCTGACGGGCTCGGCGCCCGGCCCCTCACGCGAATCATGACCGGCCCGGAACCGGACGACCAACCACCTCTTCCCTTCCAGGAGCGACCAGGCATGACGGCCACCACCAAGCCCGATGAGCTGACCGGCGACTACGTCCTCGACACCGCCCGCACGCGGATCGGCTTCGTCGCCCGGCACACGATGGCCGGCAGGGTGCGCGGGCGGTTCGACGAGTTCGAGGGCAGTGCGCACCTGGACGGCGACGACCCGTCGAGGTCCAGCGCCGAGCTCACGATCCAGGCGAGGAGCATCCAGACCCGCAACCAGCGGCGCGACGAGCAGCTGCGCGACAGGTTCCTGGCCATGGATGACCACCCGTCCATCGTCTTCACCTCCATCGGGGTGGAGCCGGTCGGCGAGACCACCTTCAAGGTCACCGGTGACCTGACCATCCGCGGCGTGACCAGGCCGGTCACCGTGGACTTCGAGCTGACCGGCGCCGGGAACGATCCGTCGGGCGACTTCCGGGTCGCCTTCGAGGGCGGCGTCACGGTCAACCGCGGGGACTGGGGGGTGAACTGGAACGCCGCGACCGCGTTCCTGGTCGGCGAGAGGGTGGTGCTGGAGTTCGACGTCGCCGCGATCCGGCGGTCCTGACCGGCGGCCCGGTGGCGTCGATCATTGCGATACGCGGCGGTGCACGCGTATCCTTTCGGCAACGCATTGACGGAGACGAGTAGTCACGGGATCAGGGCAGGCAGGAGAGAGCCGTCGGCAGCTGCGAAGGCGGACCTGTCCCCGGTGACGAAGACCCTCCCGAGTGCGGGGAGAAAAGGCGTCCGCGCCCAATGCCCCGCCGGCCGGCCCCCGTCACCGGGCCCATCGAGGCCGCCGTCGTCACGGCGGTGAAAGTGCGGTGGCACCGCGAGTTCCCTTCTCGCCCGCACTCCCAAGGGATCACCACTCACTGACCAGAGGTTTGTGATGATCTCCTCATCCGCAATCGTTCCACCCGTCTGCCGGGTCCTGGCCGCGGAGCTTCCGCGGCGAACAGGCCGGCAGGTGACCGTCCAGGGCTGGCTGCACCGCAGGCGGACCCTGAAATCCGTGGTCTTCCTCGTCCTGCGGGACCGCTCCGGCCTCATCCAGGCCGTGGTCACCGACCCCGAGGCCATGGCCGAGGCCGGCGGCCATCCCGAAGAGACCGTCCTGCAGATCACCGGGACCGTGACCGCCAACCCCCAGGCCCCCGGCGGAGCCGAGGTGACCTCCCCGGTGGTGACCGCCCTGTCGGGGCCGGCCGCGGCCCCGCCGTTCGACCTCTACCGTCCCTCGGTGGCGGCCACCCTGCCGACCATCCTCGACCACGCCCCGGTCGCCCTGCGCCACCCGCTGCTGCGGGCACCCCACGCCATCTCCGCGGTCTCGGTGGCGGGTTTCCGTACGACGCTGGACGCGCTTGGCTTCACCGAGATCCACACGCCCAAGGTGGTGGCCTCGGCCACCGAGTCCGGCGCCAACGTCTTCGGGATCGACTGGTTCGGCACCCGCGCCTACCTGGCCCAGTCGCCGCAGTTCTTCAAGCAGGCCATGGTCGGCGTCTTCGAGCGCGTCTACGAGACCGGCCCGGTCTTCCGCGCCGAGCCCCACGACACCGCGCGGCACCTGGCCCAGTACACCTCGCTGGACGCCGAGCTCGGTTTCGTCACCGACCACCGGGAGGTGATGGCCGTGCTGCGCGAGGTTCTCGCGGGCATGACGGCCGCCGTCGAACGGCACGCCGGCGAGGCGTGCGCGCTGCTGGAGGTCGAACTGCCCGACGTCCCGGAACGGATCCCGGAGATCCACTTCGCCCAGGCCCAGGAGCTCCTGGCCGCCCACACCGGCGAGGACCCCCGGGGTGAGCCGGACCTCGCACCGGCCCACGAACGCTGGCTGTCGCGATGGGCGCTGCGCGAGCACGGCAGCGAGTTCCTGTTCGTCACCGGCTACCCGATGGCCAAACGCCCCTTCTACACCCACCCCGAGCCCGGCAGGCCGCAGTACTCCAACAGCTTCGACCTGCTCTTTCGCGGCCTGGAGCTCGTCACCGGCGGCCAGCGCCTGCATCGCCACGAGGACTACCTCGCGGCCCTGGCGGCCCGCGGCGAATCACCCGAGCCGTACGCCGGTTATCTCGCCGCCTTCCGGCACGGGATGCCCCCGCACGGCGGCTTCGCCCTCGGCCTGGAACGGTGGACCACCCGGCTGACCGGGGCCGACAACATCCGCCGCGCCACCCTGTTCCCCCGTGACCTGCACCGCCTGACCCCGTGACGCCCGCGGGTGCGGCCCGTTCCGGCCGGAACGGGCCGCACCCGCTCGGCGCGCGGGAGCGTCACGACGGCATGCCGCTCGCGTCGAGGACGTACACGGCGGCGTGGCGCTCGACGGGGCGGGCGAGGCGCGGCATGTGCCGGTCGCCGACGGCATCCCGCGGCGTGGTGTCTCCCGGCGCCGGGGCCGGGCCGGGTCACCGCGACCGGCGGGGGCGGGCCGCGGTGTCGTGGTGTGCGAGGGCGTCGGCGAGGTCGCCGAGGTGTCGGGAGACCGGCCCCAGGGTGAGCAGGCCGCTGCCCGCCCCGGCCAGCTCGGCCGCCGCGGGAGCGAGCTCGCCGTGCGCGCGTTCCATCGTCCGCCGGTCGCCGACGGCGATCGCGGCCCGCGCGGCCAGGCACCACAGGGCCTCGAACAGCAGGTCGCGGGGCGGGTCGGGGACCTCGCGCAGCGCCTCGGCGGCCTCGGCACGGCGATCTCGGGCCAGCAGCACCAGGGGACGGGCCCATGGCTCGTAGGGGCCCCAGTCGGTGTGCTCGTCGATGTGCTCGCCGGCGGGGGCGGGCAGCGCGTGCCGCAGGCGCAGGCACAGCAACGCGAGCGGCAACAGGCCGTGTTCCAGGCCGGGCATGCCGGCGCCGTCCAGCCGCGCGGCGGCGTCGCGGTAGGCCGCCTCGGCCTCGGCCAGGGGTGCCCGCCCGGCCTCGGTGAGCCGCAGTGCCCGGTACCACCGGGTGAACACACCCACCAGCGGCCGCTCGTGGCGTTCGGCCAGCCGGTCCGCGGCGGCCGCGTGCCGGTCGGCCGCGGGGAAGTCGGCGAGCGCGGCGCGGGCCTGGACGCGGATGAGGTGCCCGAGTATCTGGAAGGTCACCAGGTCGTGCCGGGTGGACAGGGCGACCAGCTCGGCGCCGATCTCGTCCCGGCGCGGGGCCAGGCCGGCGCGGTGGAAGGTCTGCATGAACACGCCGTTGAGGGCGAACGCCAGCAGTGCGGGATCGTCCAGGCGGCGGGCGATCTCCTCGGCCTGGCGGGCGGCCTGCGGGCCGCGCGCCGAGCGGGTGCCGCGCGACTCCAGGGCGATCGTGGCCAGCAGGCCGGCCCGCGCCGCCTCGTGCGCGCCGGGCGAAATGGCGGCCAGGGTGCGTTCGGCCGCCGCCACGACGCGCGCCGCCTGCGAAGGGTCGTCGGAGCGGGTCCAGATCGCCGGTACGTCGTAGGCGCCGATCACCCGGGCGGTCAGTTCCGCGTCACCCAGTTCCTCGGCGGCGGCGATGGCCGCCGGGCGGTGCCGGCGGGCGGCCTCCAGGCCGCTGCCGCCGGTCACCGCGAGGCTGCGCAGCAGACCCACCGTCGACTCCAACCGGGCCCGGGCACCGGAGGTCACCGTGCGGTCGTAGACGGCGGCCGTCTGCGCCCATACCCGGGCCGCCGCCCCGCCGGGGCCGGATGCGAGGTCGAGGTGACCGGCGTGGTGGAGGATGTCGGTCTCCAGGCGGCGAAGGGGCGGGCCCGGATCCACCCCCAGCTGCTGAACCAGCGTCGTTCGTGCCCGGCGCAGGACGGCGAGCGCGTCGCCCTGGCGGCCGGTGCGATACAGCGCGAGTGCCAGCAGCCGCCAGGCGTCCTCGCGCCAGGGGTGCTCGGCCACGTGCGCGTCCAGTCCCGGTATCGCCTCGGCGGCCAGGCCGAGGGCGAGCCGGATCTCGGCCTGGCGCTCGACGGCGTGCAACCGGATCTCGGCCAGGCGGGCGCGCTCCGTACCGGCCCAGGCCTGGCCGGCGAACTCGGCGTAGGCGGGCCCGCGCCACCACCCCAGTGCCTCGGCCAGCTGGGCGAGCCCGTCCTGGGGAGGCAGCGTCGCGGCGGCCGAGACCACCCGTTCGAAGCGCCAGGCGTCCACCGCGCCCGGCTCCGCGCGCAGCGCGTACCCCGGCCCCTCGGTGACCAGCAGCCGGGGCGGGGTCCGGGGAGGGCGCTCGGGTTCCAGCGCGCGGCGCAACGCGGCCACGAAGGTGCGCACCGCGCCCACCGCGCCGGGGGGCGGATCGTCCCACAGGTCCTCGACCAGGCCGGTGATCGGGACGACGCGGCGGCGGGCGACGATCAGCCGGGCCAGCACCTCGCGGTGCCGCGGCCCCTTGAGGGCGATCGCGCCCCCGGCAGCGTCCCAGGCCGTCACCGGCCCCAGCACCCCGAACACGACCCGCACCCCGTGACCGTCCTTTCCCGGGACATCGCCCCTGGCCACGGTAACGCGCTGACCGGATGCTCATTCAGGCCCGGCAGGCTGGAGGCATCCAACCACCTACGGAAAAGAGCGTGACCATGGCGCCTGTCATCGCCGGATTCGACTACCGGCGCGTCCCCGTCGCCGACGGCGTGTCCCTGAACGTGGCCGTCGCGGGGACGGGCAGTCCGATCGTGCTGCTGCACGGCTTCCCCCAGACCCACCTGATGTGGCGGCACGTCGCCGCCGACCTGGCGGCCGACCACACCGTGATCTGCCCTGACCTGCGCGGCTACGGCGCCAGTGACAAACCGGCCGAGACCGACGACGCCACCTACGCCAAGCGCACCATGGCCGCCGACATCGTCGCCCTGGCCCGCGCGCTGGGGCATGAGCGCTTCGCGCTGGCCGGGCACGACCGCGGTGCCCTGGTCGCCATCCGCGCCGGCCTGGACCACCCCGAGACGATCACCCACCTGGCCAGCCTGGACGTGCTGCCCACGCTGGACATGTGGGAGGTGATGCACGGTGTCAGCGCCGCCGTCGGCTTCCACCTCTACCTGATGGCCCAGCCTCCCGGCCTGCCCGAGAAGATGATCGCCGCCAGTTCCGACGCCTTCTTCGGGCACTTCCTGGACATCTGGACCAACGATCCGCGGGCGATCCCCGCCGATGTCCGCGCCGCCTACCTGGACGCCTCCCGCGCGGCCGTCACCTCGATCGTGGCCGACTACCGCGCCTCCGCCGGTATCGACGTCGCCCACGACCGGGCCGACCGGGACGCCGGCAACCGGCTGCGGATGCCGGTCACCGTGCTCCAGCAGGACTGGGGCGCAGCCCTCGGCTTCGACGCGGTGGCGCTGTGGAGCGCCTGGGCGCCCGACCTGCGGCACATCCCCGTCACCTTCGGCCACTTCATGGCCGAGGAGGCCCCCGCCGACGTCGCCAAGGCCCTTCGGGACCTGCTCTCGCGCTGAACGACCGGGCCTCTCGCGCTGAAGAGGGCCGGACCAAGTACGAGAGAAAGGGGCAGTGGGGCGCTAAGCCGCAGGCCAGAAGGCATGTGCGTCGGATGATGTGACCCTCCGCGTGGGTTTGGTTGCGGTTTGGTGAACAAGGTGTCTGGTGGAGGTGATCGTCGCTACGGTTCGACGTCTCGACGTCTGGACGTCTGGACGTCTGGACGTCTGGACGTCTGGACGTCTGGATCGAGGCGAGGGACGGCCCGGGATGACGTGGATCGAGCGGACCGCCTATCCGCAGTTCAAGCGGCTGGCATCGGCACGGGTGCTGCATGTGTTCTTTACATCCCGCATCGATCCCCTCATCGAACGCGGCCCGTTCTGCCGGCCACCAGAGATCAGGCCGGGCGGAGTCTGCTTCCTTCCGGCGTGAAGGTGAAGGCGTCCTGGAATGCTTCCCTTCCCAAGCGGACGGCCCAGAGGACGGGCTCGTCGTAGAGGGAGGACCAGGTCGGTTCGGTTGCCCCGGAGGGCCTGTTCCAGAAATGCAAGAAGATGATCGGTTCGGTCGCCATCTCACCACCGAACATGCCGGGCCGGCGAAGCGCCTGGTTGAGCCGGGTCTTGAGGTAGGCGCGGATCTCGGCCGACGAGCGCGGGCCGGGGAGGGTCGTCATGATGCTCATTCTCATGTCACAGCCGTCCGGCGCTTCCGCGAGGCCGGTCCACGCCCTCCTCGATCGCGCCTTCGCCCGCCTGCGCGCCCAGGCATGCGTGGACTGGCACGCGCATCTGACGGAGGCGGCCTTGAGGCCCGCCGGGCCCGGCATTGGCGAAGCCTCATCCCGCAGGACGGCTCACGGCGGGTGAGGTGTCCATGCGCCAGGCCTGCCGCAGGATGACGGCCAGGCACACCACTTCCACGGCGGCCAGGACCAGGTAGTGGGGTTTCGCCGATCCGCCGCCGATGATGAACGCCGCGGTCAGCGGGACCGCCACCAAGGTGACCCGCCGGGTCACCGCCGGTTTCAACACACGCGACAACACCACCATCACGATCGGGATCTCGACCATGACCGCGGATCCCACCAGGAGCAGCGGGGTGACGGGAACGCCCTCGGCATGCCCCGCCATGAGCCCCCGCAGAAATCCGGCGTTCAGGAAACTGAGGACATCCGCGTAGAGCATGGTGAACATGACGACGATCCACAGGGTGGAGAGTCTTGCTCGCACGTCACTCATTTCGGCCTCGGCGCCTTTCTGGGTCGTTGGACGGGGGTCCGGGGATTCCCGGCCGGTTCCGCGCGGCTGCCGGCGATGACGGAAGCTGCCCGTACCGGTCATGGGGACAGGCTGGCGCGACGGGCGGGCGCATCGCTACGGCCGCAGGTCGGCGCCCGGATGGCCGAAGGTTGGCGGTACGGGATCTACTTTGGTCGGATTCCGCTGGACCGGGGGCGGTCGTACCCTTTGATCGTGACGACCCCGGCAGGCCTGGACCATCGGATCCTGCTCCCCTCCAGCGCGCTCAGCGGCCCCGAGCCCGCCCCGGCGCGCCCGGCCGGACGCACCAGGCGCGACTGGGCGGCCGATGTGGCGTTGTTCCTGCTGGCCATCGGCCTCACGGCGCTCAGCGTGGTGGAAGGCCTCGGCCAGCATCCCGCACCGGTGCCGTTCGCGGTGGACGCCGCCCTCGGCGGGCTGAGCTGCCTGGGGGTGTGGCTGCGCCGGCGCCGGCCGGTCGGCTTCGCGGTGGTCACGGTGGCGTTCAGCGTCTATTCGATGTCGGCCGCAGGGGTGGCGCTGATCGCGCTGTTCACCGTCGCGGAGCACCGGCGCGTGGCGGTGGCCGGCCCGATCGTGGCCGGGTGCGTGCTGGTGCCGTTCCTGACGCCGCTGGTCCGGCCGGACGTCCCGGTGCCGCCCTGGTGGCAGGTCCTGCTGGGCTTCGCCTGCATCGCCGCGGTGCTCGCCTGGGGGATGTTCGTACGAGCCCGGCGGCAGTCCCTGCGCGAACGGGCCCGGCGGGTCGAATCCGAGCGGGAACTGCGCCTCGCCCAGGTCCGCCAGTCCGAACGCGACCGGATCGCCCGGGAGATGCACGATGTGCTCGCCCACCGCCTGTCCCTGCTCAGCCTGCACGCCGGGGCGCTGGAGCTTCGTCCCGACGCCGCGTCCGAGGAGGTCGCCCGGGCCGCCGGGGTGATCCGCGACAGCGCGCACCGGGCGCTGGAGGATCTGCGCGAGGTCATCGGCATGCTCCGCGCCGGCCTCGACCGGTCCGAGGAGGGGCCGGAGCGGCCCCAGCCCACCCTGGCCGATCTTCCCGACCTGGTCGATCAGTCACGGCGCGCGGGCATGCGGGTGCTGCTCGACTGCCGGGTGGGGGAACCGGCGGCCGCGCCTGCGGCGATCGGGCGCGGCGCGT
Source organism: Streptosporangium sp. NBC_01469 (assembly GCF_036227305.1). Classification (NCBI taxonomy): domain Bacteria; kingdom Bacillati; phylum Actinomycetota; class Actinomycetes; order Streptosporangiales; family Streptosporangiaceae; genus Streptosporangium; species Streptosporangium sp. NBC_01469. The sequence goes on from NZ_CP109465.1 coordinate 7,167,062, forward strand.
ACCGGATCGTGCAGGAAGGGCTGACCAATGCCCGCAAGCACGGCCGCGACGGCCAGGTGTCGGTGGCCGTCGGCGGGGCGGCGGGGGAGGGGCTGACGGTCGAGGTGCGCAACCCGGCCGGCGCCACCGCCGTCGCCGGGATCCCGGGCGGCGGCAGTGGCCTGATCGGCCTGGCCGAGCGGGCCGGCCTGGCCGGTGGACGGCTGGAGTACGGCCCGACCGCCGCGGGTGAGTTCCGGCTGTGGGCATGGCTGCCGTGGCCGAGGTGAACGCCGCGATCCGGGTTCTCATCGTGGATGACGACCCGCTGGTACGGGCCGGCCTGGCGATGATCATCGGCGGTTCGCCCGAGCTGAGCGTGGTGGGCGAGGCGGCCTGCGGAGCCGAGGTGCCCGCCGCGGTGGAGGCCTGCGCCCCGGACGTGGTGCTGATGGACATCCGCATGCCCGTGCTGGACGGCCTGGCCGCCACCGAGCTGCTGCGTGCCCGGCCCGACCCGCCCGAGGTCGTCGTGCTGACGACCTTCGACGCCGACGAGTACGTGCTGCGCGCCCTGCGCGCCGGGGCCAGCGGCTTCCTGCTCAAGCACACGCCGCCCGCCGAGATCCTGCGCGCGATCGTACGGGTGTCGGCCGGGGAGCCCATCTTGTCGCCGACGGTGACCCGCCAGTTGATCGCCCACGTCGCCGACACCGGCGCCGCCGCCCGGCGGCAGCACGCCGTACGCGTGCTGAGCCTGCTCAGCGAACGGGAACGGGAGGTGGCCGTCGCCGTGGGCCGGGGCAGGTCCAACGCCGAGATCAGCGGCGAGTTGTTCATGAGCATCGCGACCGTGAAAGCCCACATCTCGCGCATTCTCGACAAGCTCGACCTCAACAACCGCACCCAGATCGCCCTGCTCGCCCACGACGCCGGCCTGACCGGCTGAACCTCACCCCGGCGGCACCCACCTGACCCGGATGCCCGCCGTCTCGCCTCCCGGGCGCGTTCTGGGCTCAGGTGAACCCCTACGGCCGGTTCCGCCTTGACGTTGCCGTGAGCGGGTCCCCGCTTCACTGCCGGGTGCGCGGCCGCGGCAACCTCGGCGAACGCGGGGCTCTCCAGGACGGGGATCTTCGAGGTGGCCGCCGGGTCCTCGAACAGCAGCACCCCTCGGGGACGCCCTCGGTCCGGATGAAGGAGGCCAGCCTCGGTGAGAATGTACCGCTGCTGCAGCTGCAGATGCAGCAGCGACTGCGTCGCGGTCGACGAGCGCGAGTAGACGATCCGCACCGGGAGCTCCTCGAGGAGAAGACGGAACCCTCTTCTACCTGTCGGGAAATCCTGTCGTCGATCCGAGCCCGGAATCGGCCGCCTGGAGCGATGCTTCATCACCCGGCGTCTGGTTTTCCGGGCCACTGGAAACCGGTTGGGCGGGGGTGTCGGGAGACCTTCCAATCCTGACACTTCTGCCAGGGCACTGCGGCGCAATCAACCGCCGATCGTTCCTGGAAGCGCACCAAGCCGAGGAACGTACGTCCGCGAGCTACACCCCAGGCGCTTCATTGATCGTCGAGAAAGAGCTCTTCGATCTTCAGGTTGAACAGCTTGGCGAGACGGAAGGCAACTGGAAGGCTCGGGTCGAACTTCCCTGTTTCGATTGCGTTGATCGTCTGCCTTGACACGCCGACACGCTGAGCCAGGTCAGCCTGCGTCCAGGCGCTTTCGGCGCGAAGGTCCTTGATGCGGTTCTTCATCGGTATCTGATCTTGCCGACGATGATGGCGATCGAGTAGACGACTCCTAGGAACGTGGGAGGACTGCGATATCGACGTCGTAGACGACGAGGTCGGCGGCGTCCGCGACGACGTAGGCGAATCCGCTGACCCACCCCATTCCGAGGGTGACCGCCAGCGCATCCTGCACGATCTTCCGCTGCAACTCATCTTGTCCCCGGAGAAAGCGCGCGAAGGCGACGATCCATCCGATGCCGACGACAAGATTGGCGGCAACTGCGGTCCAGCTCGCCACCGGTTGCTGCGAATCCCACAAGAGTCCGGGAGCGAACCTGGCCAAGGCAAGGGTCGCCAGCCAGGCGAGTGTCCAGAGTACAAGTCGAACGGTTGTCTTGATCGAGTCCCGATAGGCCCCGGTCGCGTTGTGTGCTTGCACGAGTTGCCCTTCCTTCGGCGAGAAGTCAAGTACACTTGACAATGGCCGAGCCGACCCCGGTCCGAGCGGCATGGGACTGCCGTCAGTTCCGCCTAACAGGTCCTCCACTCGGGTCGGCGTCACCGGCTGCAAATTAGCGAGAAAGGCCAGGTCAAAGCCCTCCCGACAGACCCTTGATCAGGATGCGAAGCCATGGCGCTCCGCGGTCGCCTGGGATGCCGATCTCCTTCGCGAACCCGACCGCCTGGCGCGAGATCGGCTACGCGCTGCTGTGGGCGACGATCCCGCCTGCGGTCAACGGCCTCGTCATCTCTTTGGCGGCGTTGACCGTCTTTTCCTACGCCTCGGCTCTCCCGTCTGGCGGCTCACCGCTGGTGGTGTCGCTGGCCGTCGTCGTGGTGCTGGTCGGGCTGGCCGGTTGCGCGTACCTGTTCACGGTGGTGGCCGCGGCGCAGGGGGCACTGACGCGGGGTCTGCTCGCCGCGCCCCCCGAGGAGCGTTCGGGGCGAGTGGCGCCGGCCGAGGGCGGCGCCGGTGACCAGGACGCCGAGAACGGTCACACCGGCGGCCAGGTAGTAGGACGCGCTCAGGCCCCGGGTGAGTTCCCGGCGCAACGCGTCGCCGTCCAGGCCGCCGGTTCCGGCGTTGGCGACGAACACCATGAGGGCGGTGCCGGCCGCCAGCCCGCTCTGGTGGGTCACGGACGCCATCCCGGACGCGACGCCCTGCTCGCCCGCCGCGACGCCGTTGCCTGCGGCGATCCACATCGAGGTCCAGACGACGCCCATCCCGAAACCGGTCACCATGACGCCGGGCAGCACGGCGGCGAACGGGGCGTGCGGGGAGAGGGTCAGGGCCAGCAGGACCATGCCGGCCGTACCGGTCACCAAGCCGGTGGACAGGGCGGCGCGCATGCCCGCACGGGTGATCAGGCGTTCGGCGACCTTGGTGCCGACGATGTTGAGCAGCGTCAGCGGCAGGTACGCCAGCCCCGTCCGCAGGGGGTCGTAGCCAAGGACGTCCTGGAGGTAGACGGTGAGCAGGTAGTACTGGGCGCCAAGGCCCGCCCCGAACACCGCCGTGATCGCCATGGCCGCGACCAGGCTGGGGTTGGCGAACATGCGCGGGGGCATCAGCGGGTCACGGCTGCGCGATTCGATCACGGCGAACACCACGAGCAGCGCGAGGCCGAGACCGAGGGCGGCGAGGACCGGCGAGGAGGTCCAGCCCCACTCGGGGCCCTGCGCCAGGACGAGGACCAGCAGCGTGATCCCGGCGGTCGCGGTCAGCGCTCCGGGTAGGTCGAAGCGGCGTTCCCGCGCGGCGGCGTCTGGGCCCGCGCCGGAGGGGCGGTCGGCGGGCAGCAGGGGAAACGCCGCCAGCAGGGCCGCGCCGGCCAGCAGCACGAAGACGTGGAACACCGACTCCCACCCGAAGAGGTCGGTCAGCACCCCGCCGAGCAGCGCGCCTCCGGCCAGACCGCCGCCTCCCATGGCGGCCCACACGGCGAGCGCGCGGTTGCGCTCGGGCCCCTCGGCGAAGGTGGTGCCGATCAGGGACAGGGTGGCGGGAAACAGCAGTGCCGCGCCCAGCCCCTGTGCGGCGCGCACCCCGATCAGCGGTCCCGGGCTCTCGGCGAGCCCGCCCGCCAGCGACGAGACGGCGTACAGGACGAGGGCCAGGACGAACACGCGGCGCCGCCCGAGCAGGTCCGCGGCGCGCCCGCCCAGCAGCATGAAGCCGCCGAACGCGACCGCGTACGCGCTGACCACCCACTGCAGGGTCTGGCCGGAGAAGTCCAGTTCCCGCCCGATCTCGGGCAGCGCGACGTAGACGATGTTGTAGTCGGCGGCGATGATGAACTGGGCGAATGCCAGCAGGGCCAGGGTCGGTCCCGCGCGGCGAGGCCGTCGAGACGCGCTCGTGGAGGTGTCCGTCATGCCGGTACGGTAAAAGGTGCCATCAGTGTCAGGTTCAAGTCCCGGATCGGCGAGTGCGGCGGGTGAGGTGGGAAATGCGGATCGGCGAGCTGGCCCGGCGCACCGGCGTGAGCGAGCGGTCGCTGCGCTACTACGAGGAGCAGGGGCTGCTGGCGGCCGAGCGCACCCCCGGCGGCCATCGCGACTATCCGGGCGGCTCGGTCGACCGGGTCATCCGCATCCAGGAGCTCTTCGCCGCGGGACTGCACAGCGCGAAGATCGCGCAGCTGCTTCCCTGCATGCGGGACGCCGACGGCGGCCCGTCCGAGATCGCCACCCCGCGGCTGGTCACCGAGCTGACCGCGGAACGAGATCGTGTCAATCGGATGATCGCCGACGTGATCCGCTCCCGGGACGTCCTGGACGAGGTGATCGAGGCGGCGTCACGCGTGGTGGCGGGCGGGGAAGGCGTGGCGGCGGGCCACGGCGACGATGACCAGGGCGGCGGTGACCAGGGGGAGGGCGGTCCAGGGCAGGGCGTCCGCGCCGCTCGCCGTACCTTCCAGGACGAGGCCGCCGGCCAGGGATCCGGCGGCGATGCCGGCGTTGTAGACGGTGGTCTGCAGGGAGGTGGCCACGTCCGCGCCGCCGGGTCCTGAGACGTCGACCAGGGCGGTCTGCAGCAGGGTGGGCGCCGCGCCGAAGGCGGCGCCCCACAGGGCGACCGCGACGAGCAGGACCGCGGGGACGTGCCCGGACAGGCCCAGGGCGAGCATCGCGGCCGCGATCAGCGCCAGGGCGCCCAGGAGGGTCGGCCGCAGGTGGCGGTCGGCGAGGAGCCCGGCGATCCAGACGCCGGCGACCGTGGCGACACCGAAGACGAGCAGGACCAGGCCGGTGTGGCCGAAGCCCGAGCGCTCGGCGAACGGCGCCGTGTAGGTGTACATCGACTGGTGGCCCAGCAGCAGGAACAGGGTGACGGCCAGGAGGGCGCGGATGCCGGGCGTGGCGGCGACGCGGCGCAGCGGCGGGCGCCCGGCGGCGGGCTCGCCGGGAAGGCCGGGGACCGTCCAGCTCACCCAGGCGATCGAGACCAGGGCCAGGACGGCCAGGGCGGCGAACCCGGTACGCCAGCCGAACGCGGTGGCCAGGGCGGTCCCCGCGGGGATGCCGAGGCACAGCGCGGCGGTGATGCCGGCCAGGACGACGGCGATGGCGCGCCCGCGCCGGTGGGCGGGGACCATCCGGGCGGCGTAGCCGGCGAGCATCGCCCACAGCATGCCGCCCACCACACCGGCCAGCAGCCGGACCGCGAAGGTCAGCGGGTAGGAGGAGGACAGGGCGGTGACGGCGTTGAGCAGCGCGAAGCCGGCGAGCCCGGCGAGGAGCACCGGGCGGCGGGGCAGGCCGCGCAGGGCCGCGGTGAGGGGGATCGCGGCGAGGAGGGAGGCGAGCGCGTACCCGGTCACCAGGAACCCGACCCGGCCCTCCGGCACGCGCAGGGACGCGCTCATTTGCGGCAGCAGCCCGGCCGGGAGCAGTTCGGTCATCACGGCGCCGAACGCCACCGCCGACAGGGCGAGCAACCCCCACAGCGGTGGTTTCGGCGGCGCGGCGGCCGAGGGGGTGGGCGGGGTGGAGGTGGCCGGGGTGGTGGACATGCGACCATGGTGAAACCTTCACATCAATGTGAAGGGAAATGTGGTTCCCGTCACCCCGCCTCCGAGGAGCGCCATGAGGATCGGTGAGCTGTCGCGGCGCACCGGCGTCCCCACCCGGATGCTGCGCTACTACGAGGAGCAGGATCTGCTGCACCCCGAGCGGACCGGCAACGGCTACCGCTCCTACGACGTCTCGGCGCTCCAGCGGGTCCAGCAGATCCGCGGGCTTCTCGACTCCGGCCTCACCACCGAGATCATCCGCAGGATCCTGCCCTTCCTGAACACACCGGACGAGATCCACCTTCACCCCGAGTGCCTGACCCCGGAGACCGCGGAGCTGCTGCGGGGCGAGGCCGAGCGGATCCAGCGGCGCATCGACTGCCTGGCCGGAAACCGCGACGTCATCCTCGCCTACCTTGCCGTCGTCCAGCCGGAGGCCTGAGAAGCGAATCCCGCGGCGTCCCCGCGCAGGCCGAACAGCACGACGACGCAACCGGCCCGCAGGAGGCGCCCGACGAAGGCGAGCACGCGCAGGGACTCGTCGAGCCACCGGGCGTCGTCGCACACACAGCGACGGCCGCTCCTCGGCGTGGTCGGTGAGCAGCATGAGCACCGCCGGCCCGATCAGGAAGGGGCCGGGGCAGGCGTTCTCCGCCGGGCCGGAGGCGGCGCCCAGCGCGGCGCGCTGGAAGCCGGCCTGCCGGGACATGATCATCTTTATCGTCACCCGCGTGGCGTAAGGGCTTTCGAGGTGTTGAGCGGCGATCACTCCGTAAGATGACATTGCCTATATCCCGGGTCGACCGGTGTTGCGAGGCGATCTCCCCCTCACGCTTACGGAGCCGAGGCCAAGGAGATCATCATTTCTTCCAAGAACGCCGCCGTCGCGGGATGTTTCCTGGCGATCACCGCCCTGGCCCCGATGACGGCCCCCGCCGTCGCCGGCCGCCCGGCTCAGGCGGTCCCGGCCGTTCCAGGTGTGGAGGTTGCCGACCGGGGTCTGTCAGCGTGGAAACCTCCGCTGGGCATGCTGACGGCCATACAGCGCGACCTGGACCTCACCGCGGACCAGGCCCAGAGCCGTCTGCTCAACGAATCCCGCCTGATCCCGGTCGCGGTGCATCTACGCAGAAGGCTCGATGATCGTTTCGCCGGCTCCTGGCTCCTGGGATCCATCGCGCAAACTCTGGTGGTGGCCACCACCAGCCGCGCCGACGCCGCCCGGATCAGCGCCGAAGGCGCCCAGCCCCTCATCGTCAGCCGGTCACTGGCGAGACTGGAGGAGGTCAAGGAAAAGCTCGATGACGCCCAGCCCGCCCTTTCGAAGGTGAGCAGCGTGCGCTACGTCGACGTCAGAACCAACAAGGTCGTCATCTTGTCGAGCACGCCCAGGGCGACCGCGAACTCCGTCAAGACCGCCGGAGTCGCCCCCGCCGCGATACAAGTGATCACCTCAACCGAGCAGCCCCGGCTTCTGCAGGCCAACCTGCGGCCCGGACCACCCGCCGATCCGCAGACCGGCCTGCAGACCCGCCTGGTGGGCGGCCAGGCCTACTACGTCGACACCGCGACCCGCTGCTCGGTCGGTTTTTCGGTGACCCGCGGTGACCAGAAGGGGTTCGTCAGCGCCGGGCACTGCGGCAGACCGGGCAACGCCACCATCGGCTTCAACCGGCTCGCCCAAGGCACCGTGCAGGCCTCGACGTTCCCCGGCGGCGACCACTCCTGGATCGCGCTCAACGACACCTGGACACCCCGGCCGCTGGTGGGCAACGACAGCGGCGGCACCATGCGCGTCTACGGCTCCAAAGAAGCCATCGAGGGCAGCTCGGTCTGCCTGTCCGGGTCCTCCACCACCGGCCTCGACTGGCACTGCGGCACCATCACCCAGCGCGACACCGACGTCACCTATCCCGAAGGGGTCGTCGACCATCTGATACGCACCAGCATCTGCGGCGAACCCGGCAACGCGGGCGCCGCCGTGCTCGCGATCGGCCATGCCCAAGGGATCGTCTCGGGCGGCTCCGGCAGTTGCACCACCGGCGGCGTCACCTATGTCGAGCCGATCGGCAAGATTCTCACCGCCTACGACCTGACCCTGATGACCAACGAAGGGAAGGCTCCGGCGAGCACCGGCTCCTGCCAGGCCTACCCCACCGTCCTCACCGGCACGCTGGGCAGCGGCCAGTCCGTCTACCAGCCCAACGGCCTGTACTACCGCACGACCGCCACCCGCAACCACTACGGCTGCATGGAGAGCAACGCCGGCGGCGACTTCGACCTCTACCTGCAAAAACGGATCGGTTCCACCTGGAGCACCGTCGCGGCCTCCGACAGTCCCAACCCCTTCGAGGAACTCGCCTACTGGGGGTCGCCCGGCGACTACCGCTACCTGGTCATCTCCTTCAAAGGCGTCGGCCCCTACACGTTGGGCTACACGACACCGTAACCGGCACCGGGGAAAACCCCGTCCGCCGCACCGCCGTCGGCGGCACCGAATCCGCGCCTTCCCCGATGTGGGGGCCGCTGCGAGACAGGGCGTTCTCGCGCCGGTGGATCGCGGTCCTCGCCGGGGCCGCGGCCGGTCGTGACGACCGGCCGCCGGGAGGGACGTCACAGCAGCAGGCGCACCGCGGCCAGCAGCGTGAGCCCCAGCGTGATCCGCTCAAAGAGCGTGCGGTCGATGCGGTCGATGACGGCGCGCCCGGTCGCGGCTCCGGCGAGGACCGCCGGGGCGCCCAGCGCGGCGAAGACGAGGCCGGCGGGGGTGATCAGGCCCAGCGCGACGCTGAACGGCACCTTGAAGGCGTTGATCGTCAGGAAGAACCAGGCGCTGGTGCCCAGGAGGCCCAGCATCGGCAGGCCCGCCGCCAGGAAGTAGACGGCCATGATGGGACCGGCCGCGTTCGCCGTCATGGTGGCGAAGCCCGCGAAGACGCCCGCGAGGGCGGCCACCGGGCGGCGGTGAGCGAGCGAGTCCTCCGGTGCCCGGCGCCGGTTCCACAGGTGTACGGCGATGATCACCAGCAGGATCGTCCCGATGAGCCGTCTCATCTGCCCGTCGTCGACCCAGCGCACCACCACCGCCCCGGCGACCACGCCCAGGGCGACCCACGGGAACAACCTGATCAGCCTCGGCCATTCGGCGTGACGCCGGTAGGAGGCCACGGCGACCACGTCGCCGACGAGCAGGAGCGGCAGCAGCGTCCCCGTGGACTCCTTGGTCGGCAGCACGAGCGCGAACAGGGCGATCGCCACCGTCCCCGTACCGGAGACGCCGGTCTTGGAGAAGCCCACCAGGAACAGGGCGGCCAGCAGGATCACCCACTGGGCGGCGTCAAGGGAGGGCATCAGCCTCGCCGGCGGGAGGAAGCGGGAGATGAGGTCACAGATGACCGTACATGATGCGTCAGCCGGCGAATCCCCTGGCCGGGCACCCGAACCTCCGGGCGGGGGAGTGGAGCGGCTTCACCGCCCCGGCGCGGAGGGCCGCACCGGAGCGGCCCTGCCCTCCGCGCTCTCCGCGCCCTCTGCGCTCTTTGCCGAGGCGGCCGTGTGGCACGCGCCGCGGCCGTCGGCGCGTACGACGATCCGGCCCGCCTCCACGCGGACGGCGGCCTCGGTCGCGTCGCTGACGGCCAGGACGCCGGCCGCCGCGGCCAGGGCGCCCGAGGTGTCGAACACCACCTGCAGGCGCGGCCACGCCGAGGGCGGGAAGGCCTGGCGCAGGCAGCCGCAGAGGTCGGCGACGGCCAGCCGCGCCAGCGGTGCCAGCTCGCCGGGGTCGCCGGTGACCAGGACGGCGGTGATCGTGGCATCCGCCGGTGCGGCCCGTACCGCCTCCTCGACGGCCTCAAGCCGGTGCAGTCCGAGGATCGCCACCACGCCGTCGCCGGCGAGCCGGGCGGGCTCGCCGCGCACCACGTCCACCGCCGGTGGCGGGGACCACGGCTCGTCGGCGGGCCGCGCCCGCGGGATCCACGGGGTGGACGGCCACCTGTCGTCGAGGCCGAGGTCGGCGAGCCGCTCGCAGGCGCTGACGATGGTGAAGGGATCGGTGAAGCCGGGGGCGGCGGCGGCCACCTGGGTCGCGCCGTGCAGGGTGGTGAGCGCGGCCTCGGCCACGCGCACCAGGCGGCCGTCAGGGGTCGCGGGCGGGCGCAGGCGCTCCAGGGCGAGCCCGAGCAGGATCGCGTCGAGCCTCATCAGCTGCGCGAACGGCAGCCGGATCCGCTCGTCGGCGAGGATCTCGGGCATCAGGTCCACGCCGATCCTGGCCAGGCCGTAGCGCTCGTCGGTGGTCAGCGGCAGGCGGGCCAGCCAGGCGCGGGCGAGCGAGGCGAGCGCCTCACGGGGGGTGAGGCTCGGCTCCGAATCCGGGGCCGGCGGCTCGGCGCGCTCGGCGAGGTCGGCCAGGACCGTGAAGTACAGGGCCCGCTTGCCGGGGAAGTTGGAGTAGACCGCGCCCCGGGTGAGCTCGGCGCGCTCGGCGATGGTGTCGATCTTGGCGTCGCGGAATCCGCGTTCGGCGAACTCCTCCACGGCCGCGGCCAGCACCTTGGCGCGGTTGTGTTCCTGCAGTTGCGCCCTGCTGAGCCGGCCCATCGTCCTCCTCGTCGCGGCGTTGCCGTCCGTCGTGATCCAAGATACCGTGACCACTCAGATGATAAGAGCATCTGTTTATACCATCTGAAATTCTGGAGGATCCATGACGGCTGTCGACCAGGACGTGAGCGGCGCCCCCGAGGTTCCCGAGATCCATCTCACCGACGCCGAGGTGCTGCGCGACCCCTTCGCCGCGTACGGGCGCGCCAGGGAGGCCTCGCCGCTGGCACGGCTGGTGGCCCCCGGCTTCGGCCCGATGCTGGCCCTCACCCGGCACGAGGACGCCAAGGCGATGCTGAGCGATCCGCGGTTCGAGATCAACGCCGCCAGCTTCATGCGGCCCGACGTGCCCGAGGACTGTCTGCCCTACATGCGGACCATGAGCGAGATGGACGGGCCCGAGCACCTGCGGCTGCGCCGGCTGGTCGCGCCCGCGTTCAGCGCGCGCCGCGCCGCCGGGTTCCGGCCGCGGATCGAGCCGATCGTCGCCGCCCTGCTGGACGGCCTGCCCGGCCACGCCGAGCACGGCGTGGTGGACCTGCTGGCGCACTTCGCCCGGCCGCTGCCGATGGACGTCATCTGCGAGCTGGTCGGCGTCCCCGGCGCCGACCGCCCGCGCTGGCGCGAGTACGGCGCCACCGTCGTGGGGAGCATGGGCCGGCAGTTCGCCGACGCCATCCCGGGCATCATGGAAGGCGCCAAGGCGGCGGTCGCGCGCCGGCGCGCCGAACCCGGTGACGACCTGCTGTCGGACCTCATCCGCGCCCAGGCCGACGACGGTGACCGGCTCAGCGACACCGAGCTGGTCACCATGGTCTGGCACCTGGTCATGGCGGGGCAGACGCCCACGAACCTCATCGCCAACGCCGTGGAGGTCCTGCTCACCCACCCCGGCCAGGCCGCCGCGCTGCGCGAGGACGCCGGGCTCATGCCGCGCGCCGTCGAGGAACTGACCCGCTGGTGCGGCCCGACGCTGCTGTCGATCCCCCGCTACGCGCGCGAGGACGTCGAGCTGCACGGCACGCTGGTCCGCAAGGGCGAGCCGGTCACCGCCGCGATCGCCGCCGCCAACCGCGACCCGCGCGCGTTCACCGCCCCCGACCTGCTCGACCTGGGCCGGAGCACCGAGGCGGCCGGACACCTCGGATTCGCCCACGGACCGCACTTCTGCCTCGGCGCCTCGCTGGCCCGCGTACAGACCGAGGTCGCGCTCACGGCGCTGCTGCGCCGCTTCCCCGCCCTGGCCATGGCCCCGGAGAACGCCGGACGCGCGCCCGACCCGGGCACCTGGCGCCTGGCGTCACTGCTCGTGACCCTCTCCTGACCCTTCCTGGCCTCCCGTCCCGTACGACCGTTGAGGAGACGTTTCCACATGGCACGCACCGGTGACCGTGGCGACCCGCTGAAATGCACGTTCTGCGCGAAGAGCCAGAGGCAGGTCATGAGGCTCATCGCGGGTCCCGGCGGTGTCCACATCTGCGACGAGTGCGTCGGGCTCTGCAACGAGCTCATCGCCGAGGAGTTCGGCGAGTCTCCCGGCTCCCTGGGAGGCGGGCTCCGCAGATCGCCGAAGCCGCGGGAGATCCATGAGTTCCTCGGGCAGTACGTCGTCGGGCAGGAGGGCGCCAAGAAGTCGCTCGCGGTGGCGGTCCACAACCACTACAAGCGCGTGCTCGCGGACGACCGGCCCGCCGCGGGCGGCGAGCCGGTCGAACTCGGCAAGTCCAACATCCTGCTCCTGGGCCCCACCGGTTCCGGCAAGACCCATCTCGTCCAGACGCTCGCCCGGATGCTCGACGTCCCGTTCGCGATCGCCGACGCCACCGCCCTGACGGAGGCGGGATATGTGGGGGAGGACGTCGAGAACATCCTGCTCAAGCTGATCCAGGCCGCCGACCACGACATCAGGAAGGCCGAGACCGGCATCGTCTACATCGACGAGATCGACAAGATCGCCCGCAGAGGCGAGAACTCGTCGATCACCCGCGACGTCTCCGGCGAGGGCGTGCAGCAGGCCCTGCTGAAGATCCTGGAGGGCACGACCGCGAGCGTTCCCCCGCAGGGCGGCCGCAAGCACCCGCACCAGGAGTTCATCCAGATCGACACCACCAACGTGCTGTTCGTCTGCGGTGGCGCGTTCTCCGGCCTGGAACAGATCATCGAGTCCCGGACCGGCCGCGGGGGCGCCGGGTTCGGCGCCACGATCCGCGTCGGCCGGGAGCGGGACGTCCTCGCCGAGGTCATGCCCGAGGACCTGCTGAGGTTCGGGCTGATCCCCGAGCTGGTCGGCCGGCTCCCGGTGGTGTCGACCTTCCAGCCGCTGGACCGTACGGCGCTGGTGCGGATCCTCACCGAGCCGCGCCACGCCCTGATCAAGCAGTACCGCAGGCTCTTCGAGATGGACGGCGTCGAGCTGGAGTTCACCGAGGAGGCCGTCGGCGCGATCGCCGACCAGGCGCTGCTGCGGCGCACCGGCGCGCGGGCGACCCGCGCGATCCTCGAAGAGGTCCTGCTCAACGTGATGTACGAGGTACCGGGCCGCGACGACGTGGCCCGCGTCGTGATCGACCGCGACACCGTGCTGGGCAACGTCAACCCGACACTGGTGCCGCGCCGCCATCCCGGCCACGGCCCGGAGCGCCGCGACAGGTCCGCCTGACAGGCTCCCGTCAGGGGCCGGTGTGCCCGTCCGCCAGGCGTGCCGCCCTGGCGTGGAGGTAGCGCTGCCGCGGGAGGCTGGTCGTGCGCCGGGCCGCCTCCCGGTAGCACTCACGCGCCGCCCCCCGGTCGCCGGCCATCTCCAGCAGGTGCGCGCGGACCGCGTGCAGCCGGTGGTCGTCGGCGATCCGCCCGTCGGCCGCGAGCGGATCGAGCAGGCCGAGCCCGGCGCGCGGGCCGCGGGACATGGCCACCGCCACGGCGTGGTTCAGCGCCACCACCGGGTTGTCGGAGATCCGCATCAGCAGCTCGTACAACGCGGTGATCTGCGGCCAGTCGGTCGCCTCGGCGCTGGGTGCCTCGTCGTGGATCGCGGCGATCGCCGCCTGGAGCTGGTAGGGGCCGATCGTCCCCCGGGGGAGCGCGCCGGTGATGAGCGCCACGCCCTCGGCGACGGCGGCGGCGTCCCACCGGCTCCGGTCCTGCTCGGCCATCGGGATCGGGGAGCCGTCGGGCCCGGTGCGCGCCGGACGGCGCGCGTCGGTGAGCACCATGAGCGCGAGCAGTCCCGTCACCTCGCCGTCGTCGGGTAGCAGCCGGTGGACCGTCCGGGTCAGCCGGATCGCCTCCGCCGACAGCTCGACGCGCTGCAGGTTCGGCCCCGAGGTGCTGGCGTACCCCTCGTTGAAGATCAGGTAGAGCACGTGCAGCACCACGCCGAGCCGTCCGGCGCGCTCGGGCCCCGAGGGGATGGCGAAGGGGATGCCGCTGTCTTTGACGCTGCGCTTGGCCCGGGTGATGCGCCGGGTCATGGTCGCCTCCGGCACGAGAAACGCGCGGGCGATCTCCGCGGTGGTCAGGCCGCCGACCGCCCGCAGGGTGAGGGCGATCTGCGAGGCCGGCGACAGCGAGGGGTGACAGCACATGAACAGCAGGATGAGCGTGTCGTCGGACTCGGCGGCGGGCCTGTCGGCGGCGGGCGCCGACCACTGGCCGGGCGGCATCCACCGGGCGACGGTGTCCTCCCGGCGCCGGCGCGCCTGCTCCGCGCGCAGCAGGTCGGTCAGCCTGCGCGAGGCGACCGTGATCAGCCAGCCCAGCGGGTTGTCGGGGAGGCCGTCCTTCGGCCACCGCGTGGCGGCGGCGAGGAGCGCCTCCTGCGTCGCGTCGTCGGCGGTGTCGAAATGCCCGTAGCGCCGTACCACCGCGCCGAGGACCTGCGGCGCCAGCCGGCGCAGCAGGTCCTCCACCTCGGTGCCGGGCACGGAGGCGATCAGATCACCGGCTCGCCCCGGAACTCCTCGACCGGCCGTACGTCGGCGTAGGCGTTCGCGGCGAGCTGCTCGGGGGCGGGGCACTCCGCCAGCCGGGCGGCGATCTCGGTCGCCCGGTCGAAGCTCTCACACTCCACGATCCAGTAGCCGGCCAGGACCTCCTCGGTCTCGGCGTAGGGCCCGTCCGTCACGACCGGGACACCGTCCTTCGACCCCACCCTGCGGGTGTGGACCGGAGCGGCCAGGCCCCGCGTCTCGACGAACTCGCCGGACCTCTCCAGGTCCTCGCCGAACGCCCGCATGAAGGCGTGCATCGGCTCGAAGTCCTCCGGGGACAGGCCCGGGTGGCCCTCGGCGTCGCCCGACATGGCGTCGTAGTCCCGCTGCGAGGCGTACATCAAGATCATGTACTTCACGGTCTCTCCTTCTCCGCCGGCGCCGCCGTGGCGCCCGGCACCGGAGACGTCGGGGCCGGCGGCCCGTACCGGACATCCGTCCGCGACCGAATCGGAGACAGTCGTCGATCCGCCCGCGCCGGTGCCCCAGGCTAGTCAATCTTCCCCGGCCGGATGTCCGCCGGCCGGGGTTGCAGGTGACGGAGTTCAGGTGACGGGGATCAGGTCCGGGCCCACGACGTGTCCCTGGTGGGGCTCGGGGTCGTTCTGGTCGTGGCGGAAGTGCCCGGCGTACCAGACGACGACGTTGGTGGCGCTGACGCTCTCGCCGTTGACGAAGCGGTTCAGCATCGCCCGGTTGTCGGGGCCGGTGTTGCCGTCGTAGAGCTCGGCCGGGTGGTGGCGCAGGAACCACAGGTCGGCGACGCCGTAGGGGTCGGTGGTCTTGTCATGCCCGCCAGGGACCATCCGCCACCCCCGGCCGCTGGTCTTGTCGGTGACCTGCCAGAACAGAGCGGGAGGGCGCCGCCTGCGGGCGACCTCCCGCACGATCGGCACCGCCTCGGGAACGCCCGAGCCGGTGTCGTCGAACTGCTCGATCACGTCGTTGGCCGACCCCTCCACGTCGAAGTCGAAGCGCCAGTAGACGTGGTGGCGGTGGCGCATGCAGGTGCGCGGGTTGCGCACCCCGGCGAACCCGAAGCGCGGTTTGATCGTGCCCTCGTCGGTCAGGCGCCACTCCGAGGCGTAGCGGTACCAGCCGGCCGCCAGCTCGCTGACGATCCGCAGCTCGCCGCCGTCGTGGTGGAAGGCCACCCCCTGGAAGTTGCCGGCGTCGTTGTCGGGCCGCTCCAGGATGGTCCGGGGCGCATCAGCGCAGATCCGCCATCCCCAGCCCACCGGCTCGGTGCCGGTCGCCGAGAAACGGGTCTCCTCGTACTGCCAGTCGCGGTAGGTGACGCCGTCCTCCTCGTACTGGACGTTGAGGATCGGCACGTGCGCCTGGCGCAGCACGAGCCTGCCCCGGTAGCGCACCTCTCGCAGCTCGACCCCCGAGCCGTCGCCGGGGTTGACGGGCGTCGAGGCGCGGGGCCGCACCACGATCATGTTCCACAGCTCGGTGGTACCGTCGACCACGCGCAACCGCACCTGGTCGGGGCCGCCCCGGTCGCGCAGGCTTTCCACGGGTACGGGCAGGTGCGACTCGCAGTCACCCGGGTGGTGCATCGCGACGCTGACACCGGCCGGAGACCAGTCGACGACGCCTCCGGCGACGTCCACCGCGACGATGCGGTGCCGGGTGGCGCCCGAGGGGTCGTAGACGCCCAGGGTGGGGCGGCGGGTGGTGGTGCCGTCGGGGTTGTCCAGGTCGGCCAGCGGCGGCATGGGCTGGTAGACCAGCACGTCGTCCCCGGCGGGGAAGCGCTCGTCGGCCCGCAGGATCGCCGCGGCGGCCTTCAGCTCCTCGTGGCGCGGGTTGGGCCGGTAGGCGCTGGGCAGCACCTGCGCCTCCTCGGGCCGGTCCAGGGTCCCGCGCAGCTCGACCCCCCGGTTGGAGACCGGGTCGAACACCCCCGCCCGGAACGGGGCGCTCGCGTCCGGGTCGTGGCCGAGCGCCACCGCGGGGCCCACGATCAGCCGCCCGGTATCGGTGACCTCCAGGTGCGCGAGCACGGCGGGATGGGCTCCGGCCACCTCCCGTACCCGCTCGGCCGTCAGCTCCGTCCGGCCGACTGCCTCAATGATCACTTGTACGGTCATGTGGTCTCCCCGTCGTGACGTTCGATGGCCGTGCCGCCCCCGACATACGGCGCATCCTTGTCATATCGCCCCGGTCCGGCGCTGGGAAGACCCTGGATCTTCGCGTACGGCGGCCCCGCGCCGTCGCGCGGGGCCGGGCCGCGGGCCGTTCGGCCGCGTACGGCGTCGTGGCCGGTGTCACGACCGGCCACGATCGGTGTCACGGCCAGCGTCACGGCCAGCGTCGTGGGTGGCGTCGTGGGTGGCCGGTGTCACCTCCGGCGGAAAGGTCCGTGTCGTGGACCGGCGGCGCGACCCGTGCGCGGTCGCCGGGGCCGGTTTCGGCCACGGCCGGCCTCAACCACGACGGCCGGCCTCAGCCGCGGTCGAGCCGGATGGCGATGTCGCGCACCTGCCGGTTGGCGGGGAAGAGGCCGTAGTTGTAGTTGACGGCGCCGGTGAGCAGGTTGACGCCGTAGAACCCGTAGCGCCCGCCGACCCTCAGCGCGGCGAAGGCGCTGTTGGAGACGGTGACGCCGTCGCGCAGCGAGCTGTGGACGTCGAAGCCCGCCGCGCCGGTCGCGGCCACCCGCAGGTTGCCGGTCGCCACCAGCGTGCCCGCGTTGGCGGGGGACTGCAGGATCACCCGGGCCGCCGTGGTGTCCACGTCGAAGAGCGTCGTGGCGGTGGCCGGGCTGAGGTCGTTGTTGGTGTACCCGGCGCCCGAGGCGCCGGTCGCGACCGCTCCCGCGACGGCCGGGTCCGGGGTCGGGAACGGGCCGCTCGACGGGCCGGTCTGCGGGCCGCTCTGCGGAGCGGTCGACGGATCGGTCTGCGGGCCGACCGGCGGGCCACCCTGCGGAGCAGCCGGGGAAGCGGCCGGGGGGCGGATCTGCGGGCCGGTCAGCGGCCCGTCGGCCACGGTCCGCCCCGCGGCCGGGGCGCCCGTCGGGTCGTCGAGGTTGTGGCGCAGGTTCTGCCCGGTGTCGCTGATCACGCGCAGCCGGTCGGCGGCGGGGTTGAAGTCGACGCCGAAGTCGACGCCGCTCAGCGGCACGGTCAGCTGCGAGACCTTGACCGCCCTGGCCGGCCCGCCGAGCGTGTAGACACCGCCCCGGTTCCCGACGCCGTACAACTTGCCGTCGCGCACGCGGTAGTCGATGCCGACGAGCGCGGTGTCGCCGGCGAGCCCGCGGACCCTGCCGAGGTCGCGGGTGCGGCCGGGGGAGCGGATCTCGAAACCCACCAGACGCTGGTCACCGGTGAGCCCGATGACGTCGATGCCGGGCCTGCGCCCGGCCATCGCCGGCGCGCTGCCCGTCACTCCGCCCGCCACCGTGCTCAGCGCCACCACGGCGGCGATGAGTGTCCTTCGCATGTGCCTCTCCTTCGCGGTCGGGTGCCACGGCACCCGCGTCCTCGGCGACAGAGCCGTTACAGATCGCAGAGACTTCATCACACACCGCGACGACATGGCCCGCGAAAGGGTGGCGGGCCACCGGCGTGTCTGGGATCGGCCGGCGATCCACCCCGCCCGCACCCGGACGGAGCCTGGCGAAACCCGCGAAACCCCGCCCCCGCGTTCCACCGGGTCCACCGGCGGCTCCGGCGCGCTGAGAACCACGGTCCCGCCGAAGCGGCCGGCCGCCGGCCGGTCACCGGTCGGCCCGGTGGCCGGGGCGTCACCCGTGCCGAGGCCGGCTACCCGCACATCCAGATGCGCGGGGTCTCACTGGTCGGCGGGGAACCGGTCGGGATCGCGGCGCGGGCCGCGTTTTTAGCTTGTACATGCGAAGAACGGGCCGGAGGGTTTTCCCTCCGGCCCGTTCGGGTTTTCCGTACCGCTGTCAGATGCTCCGGCGGGCCACCGGGGGAGTGGCGGCTCGGCCGCTGCCTCGCAGTGCCGCTGTTCCCCCGTGAGTCTGCCCTCGGCTTGCCGTACGGCCGGTGGCCGTGGCTGATCGGACGGTGGCGGCTGCTGCTCGGGCCTCGGCCGAAGAGAGATTCACACACTGCCCGACGACTCGAAGAGCTTCAGGTGACACGAACCGGATCACGAGCCACTAAATGGCATCCTGCTGTTCCAGCCATTTCGTAATCGCCTGGTTCGTTTCTTCCGGCTTCTCTTGCTGGATCCAATGACCGCAATCCAGATTGACAACTTCCACATTGGGCACGAACTCTGCCAGCTTTTCAGACCTCCGGACCACATCCCGGTCGCCATAGATCATGAGTGTGGGCTGCTGGATGATCGGGTCCACGTCCGCCAGCAAGCGCCAGTTGCGGTCAAGGTTCCTGTACCAATTCACACTGCCCGTGAACCCTGTCGATTCGAAGGCGGAGACGAAAACGGCCAGTTCGCTGTCGCTCATTACGGGCTCACCGAGGGGCGTTTCCGCTCTGGCGAGATCGATCAGCGCCATACCCGGCCGAGGCTCCCTGGGGGGCTCGTTCTTCCGGTACATGTTGCGAAGGAACTGGAAGGTGTTCTCTTCGAACACGGCGTCCGCGACGCCTGGCTGCCGATTGAAGTGGACGAAATAGAAGTCGCCGCCAAGCACATCTTCCATGAACTCGACCCAGGGCTTTTCTCCGCGCTCCTGGTAAGGCAGGCTCAGGTTGATCACTTTGTTTACACGGTTCGGATGCAGCAGGGTCAGTCCCCAGACGACCATTGCACCCCAGTCATGACCGACAAAGGTGGCATCCTCGTACCCGTAGTGATCGAGAAGTGCGACGAGATCACCCGACAGGTGTTCAATGTCGTAGTCCGTCACTTCGGCCGGACGGGATGAATTGCCATAACCCCGCTGGTTCGGAACGATGACATGGTAGCCCACTGCGGCAAGGGCGGGCACCTGATGGCGCCAGGAAAAGGCATGCTCCGGCCAGCCATGACAGAGCACAATGGGCTTTCCGGCATTCTGCCGGCCTGCTTCAAAGACTTCAAGCTCCACACCGTTGACCGAAATAAGGGTGGGCTTGGGAAAATCGACTGGATCGAACATTGCATTTCCTCTCTAATCTTTCGGGGTGATCAGACGGCGAAGGTTACCGAAGAAAGCGCCGGCGCACCCCGACGGGCCGAGGGTCGATACGGTCGTGGGCAGTGGGACTCGTCGGTGAGGTCATGTCGCCATCTTGCCGACCGAAACCGGTCACCCCATGACCGGTTTTACGTGAAAGTGTTGTCGGCGTGCGAACCGACCGGCTGGTGGCCATCCTCCTCTTGCTGCAACGGCGCGAGCAGGTGACAGCAGCAGAGGTCTCCCGAGAGCTGGAGGTCTCCGAGCGCACCGCCCGCCGCGACCTCGACGCCCTGGCCATGGCCGGGGTGCCCGTGTACTCCATGCAGGGCCGAGGCGGCGGCTGGCGCCTCGTGGGCGGCGCCCGCACCGACCTGTCCGGGTTGACCGCGAGTGAGGCCCGCGCCCTGTTCCTGGTTGCCGGCCCGGCCTCGGCTGCGACGCCGGCCGTGAAAGCAGCTCTGCGCAAGCTCGTCCATGCCCTGCCGGAGCCCTTCCGGGTGCAGGCCGAGGCAGCAGCGTCGTCGTTGGTCATGGACCCGCAACGATGGGGGTCGAGTCGGGTCGAGCACCGACCACCTCGCTTCCTCGACGAACTCCAAGACGCGGTGATCCGCGGCGTCCAGGTGCGGCTCGGCTACGTCGACAGCAAAGGCGCCGAAACCGAGAGAACCGTCCACCCGCTGGGCATCGTCGCCAAAGGTCCGTCGTGGTACCTCGTCTCCAACACCGAGGCCGGCCGGCGGACCTTCCGGATCGACCGCGTGTCGTCCGCCGACCCGACCGACGATCCCGTGCACCGACCCGAGGACTTCGACCTTGCCGAGAGCTGGCGCGAGATCGCCGACGAGGTCGACCGCAAGCGAACGCCCCTCGAGATCCAGGCGGTATGCACGCCCCACGGGATAGGCCTGCTCCGGATGGCGCTCGGCGGTCGGCTCGAGGTGGGAGGTTCCACGACCGACGGCCGCATCGAGGTCGTGATCCGCGGCCACAACGAGTACATGCTCGCCGGCGAGCTTGCCGGGCTGGTCGAATGGCTCGAGGTGACCGGCCCTCCGGGTGTGCGAGACCACCTGGCCTCAATCGGCAACGCGCTCGTCGAGCGATACGGCTGAGACCGTCCCATAGTGTCGAAGTGCGGATCTTGGAGGCGTCCTCGCGGAAAGCGGTGTCCCGGACGAAGTGGAGCCTGTTTTCGATCACCCAGTGCGCCTTCAAGTTTCAGCAGCGTCGTCTTGCCTGCTCCGTTGGGTCCCACCAACCCCACCACGTGGCCCGCCGGGATGTCGACGGTGCACTCGCCCAGCGCTTGCCGTACTTCCTGCCCAGTGCCTGAGCTTCACTCGCCGGCGTCCCGTCCGGCAACGCGCCTGCCCGGCCTCTGCCCTACGACCCGGCCGCCTTCCTCGTGGCGCTGACGGCGTTACCGCTGGCGGCGCGGCGCCACTACCCGCTCGTCACCTTCTGGGTGGTGCTGGCCGCAGCGCTGGCCACCCACGCGGGTGCCACCTGGATCACCGTGCTGACCTGCGCTGTCGCCGCGTACGGTGCCCTCGCCCACAGCCGTAGCCGGTTCCTGGCGATGGGTGGTCTCGTGCTCGCGGCCGCGCTCGCCGGTGCCGCCTTCATGGTGGTCCAGGCCGGCGCGGCCCGCAAGGTCATGGACGCGGAGCCCGAGCAGTCGAAGCAGGCCCTGCTCGCGATCGAGTCCGGCGGCCGCCGCGTCCGTAACGATCGGTCATGACGGCGACCGGCTGGAGATCGAGGTGACCGACACCGGCGGGGCACGAGGCGCCGGGCCGCGGACCGGCGACGGCAGGGGGCTGATCGGGTTGCGCGCATCCTGTCCGAACTCGGCCTGCGCGACCGTGTCCAAGCCGTGGTGGTCACCTACGAGACCGGCCTGATCTCCCCCGGCGGCCCCGGCTGAGTCGCCCGCCCCCACACGCTCTCGGTCCCGGGTCGCGCCCCAGCTATCCGGTGTTGCTAAGTACCGGTAGTCAGCGCTACTTTGTACCGGTAGATAGCACTACCGAGTAGCTGAAGGGGGGGTGTTCCATGGGCAAGCAGGCGACGGAGATGCTCAAGGGAACGCTGGAGGACATCGTCCTGGCGATCCCGTCCGGCGGGCCCGCCTACGGCTACGAGATCACGGCGTGACTGCGCGATCAGGTGCGCCCTCGGGGCTGAGAACCGGGCCACGCCGAGCTTCCCCCGCCCCCCGTTCGTCGCTCACGCAAAGCCCATGAGCGCCACGCCGGGACGGGTCCCGCAAGATCGAACACTGTAGGTGAGGAAATTCACGATGAGTAAAGGCAACGGCGGCTTCTCCGAAGCGGGGCTGCGCAGACTGCGCGAGGTGCTGGCACGGCATGTCGAGTCGGAGAGGATTCCCGGACTCGTCGCCCTGGTCGCCAGGGGCGACCAGACGCATGTGGAGGCGATCGGGACGATGCGCCATGACGATGGCGCGCCGATGCGCCGGGACACCATCTTCCGGATGGCCTCGACGACCAAGCCGGTCGCGGCGGCGGCGGCGATGGTCCTGCTGGACGAGTGCCGGCTGCGGCTGGACGACCCGGTAGATCGGTGGCTGCCCGAGCTCGCCGACCGCCGGGTCCTGAAGCGGGCCGACGGCCCGCTTCAGGACACCGTGCCGGCGCGGCGGCCGATCAGCGTGCGGGACCTGCTCACCAACACCTTGGGGCTCGGGCTGGATATGACGGCACGGACCTCTCCGATGATGAGCGCCTTCTTCGAACAGGGGGTTTACGGCCAGGAGGACGGATGGATGTTGCCGGCACCGGACCCGGACGAGTGGATGCGCCGCCTGGGCACGCTCCCGCTGATGTACCAGCCCGGCGAGCGGTGGCTGTACAACGTTGGCGACGACGTGCTCGGGGTGCTGGTGGCCAGGGTCACCGGCCAGTCGTTCGAGACGTTCCTGCGCGAACGCATCTTCGACCCCCTCGGCATGACCGACACCGGTTTCCACGTGCCCGCCGACAAGATCGACCGGCTGCCGCCCCTGTACGCCCCCGATCCGCAGACCGGAGAGTTCACCGTGGCGGACGAGGTCGAAGGGGGACACCACAGTCGGCCCCCGGCGTTCCAGTCGGGCGGCGGCGGACTGGACTCCACCGTCGACGACTATCACGCCTACTTCCGGATGCTGCTGAACGGCGGAACGCACGGGAGCGAGCGGATCCTGTCGCGGCCCGCCGTCGAGCTGATGACCACCAACCGCCTCACGCCCGAGCAACATGCCGCCCTACAGGCCTGGGCCCGCGGCGTCGTTCATTTGTCGTTCGGTCAGGGGCAGCACGGCGGCTGGGGTTTCGGGATGGCGGTGCGCACCTACCGCGGCGACTACGCGCCCGTTGGCCAGTTCGGCTGGGACGGCGGAAGCGGCACCTCGACCTACGCCGACCCGGACAACCGGCTCGTCGGCATCCTGCTCACCCAGGTCGGGATGTCCACCCCGGATTCGGCGCGGGCCATCCACGACTTCTGGACCACCCTCTACCAGGCGATCGACGACTGACCCGCCGACGATTCCGCTCACAGCCGCGGTGAGGTCGGGCCGGGCTTCCATGTCCAGGCGCAACCGGCCGCAGGGGGTCACGTGAGCCCGGTCATCCTCGGTCGCCGAAACGAGCGCCTTCGGGGCTTCGGCGGCTGTCCTACACTTGCGCGAGCGGGTCCAGCGCGAAGGAGGTGGCGTGCAGCCGGAGGAACGCGGGGTTTCTGGCGTATCGATCTCAGCTGTTCTCGAACGCATCACGTATGCCAACGAGGAGACGGGCTACACCATCGCCCGGGTGGCCACCGACCGTTCCGGCGCCGACCTGCTGACCGTGGTCGGGCCGCTGCTGGGGGCCCAGCCCGGCGAGTCGCTGCGGCTGACCGGGCGCTGGGCCTCCCACCCCAAGTACGGCAAGCAGTTCGAGGTGTGGTCCTACACCACCGTGCTGCCCGCCACCATCCAGGGCATCCGCCGCTATCTGGGCTCCGGGCTGATCAAGGGCATCGGGCCGAAGATGGCCGAACGGATCGTCGACCACTTCGGCGTCGACACCCTGGAGGTCATCGAGACCACCCCCGAGCGGCTGGTGGAGGTCCCCGGGCTCGGCCCCAAGCGGACCAAGATGATCGGCGTCGCCTGGGAGGAACAGAAGATCATCAAAGAGGTGATGATCTTCCTGCAGGGGGTCGGCGTGTCCACCTCGATCGCGGTCCGCATCTTCAAGCAGTACGGCGACAAGTCCATCACGGTCGTCAGGAGCGAACCGTACCGGCTGGCCGACGACGTGTGGGGCATCGGTTTCAAGACCGCCGACACCATCGCCCAGGCCGTGGGCATCCCGCACGACAGCCCCGAGCGCGTCAAGGCGGGCCTGCGCTACACCCTGTCGCAGGCCGCCGACGACGGCCACTGCTACCTGCCGGCCCCCAACCTCGTCGGCGACGCGGTGAAGATCCTGGAGGTTCCCGCCGAGCTGACCGCGTGGTGCCTGGAGGAGCTGGTCGCCGAGGAGGGCGTGGTCCGCGAGGAGGTCCCCGTCGGCGACGGCAGCGTCCCGGCGGTCTACCTGGTGCCCTTCCACCGCGCCGAGCTGTCGCTGGCCGGCGCGTTGCGCTCCCTGCTGGCCTGCGAGCACGACCGGCTGGGCGCCTTCGCCTCCGTCGACTGGGACGCGGCGCTGAAATGGCTGCGCACCAGGACCGGCGCCGAGCTCGCCGAGGAGCAGGCCCACTCGGTGCGGCTGGCGCTGACGGAGAAGGTCGCGGTGCTGACCGGCGGCCCCGGCTGCGGCAAGAGCTTCACCGTGCGCTCCATCGTCACCCTGGCCCGCGCCAAGAAGGCCAAGGTGATCCTGGCCGCGCCCACCGGCAGGGCGGCCAAGCGCCTGGCGGAGCTGACCGGCCACGAGGCCACCACCGTGCACCGGCTGCTGCAGCTGCGTCCCGGCGGGGACGCCACCTTCGACCGCGACAACCCCCTGGACGCCGACCTGGTCGTGGTCGACGAGGCCTCGATGCTGGACCTGCTGCTGGCCAACAAGCTGGTCAAGGCCGTCGCCCCGGGCACGCACCTGCTCTTCGTGGGAGACGTCGACCAGCTGCCCTCGGTCGGCGCGGGCGAGGTGCTGCGGGACCTGCTGGCCGCCGAGGAGGAGATCCCCCGGGTGCGGCTGACCCACATCTTCCGCCAGGCGCAGGAGTCGGGGGTGGTCGTCAACGCCCACCGGGTCAACACCGGCCTGCACCCCGCCCTGGAGGGCATGACCGACTTCTTCCTGTTTCCCTGCGAGGAGCCCGAGGAGATCGCGGCACTGACCGTGGACGTGGTCGCCAACCGCATCCCGCGCAGGTTCGGCCTCAACCCGCGCCGCGACGTACAGGTCCTGGCGCCGATGCACCGGGGCCCGGCGGGGGCCGGCAACCTCAACAACGCGCTGCAGGAGGCGCTGACCCCCTCTCGCGAGGGCATGCCCGAGCGCCGCTACGGCGGGCGGGTCTTCCGGGTCGGCGACAAGGTCACCCAGCTGCGCAACAACTACGAGAAGGGCGCGGCGGGGGTGTTCAACGGCACCGTGGGCATGGTGGTCGACATCAGGCCCGACGACCACAAACTGACCGTGCTGACCGACGAGGACGAGAACGTCGAGTACGCCTTCGACGAGCTGGACGAGCTGGCCCATGCCTACGCGGTGTCGATCCACCGTTCCCAGGGCAGCGAGTACCCGGCGGTGGTCATCCCGCTGGCCACCAGCGCGTGGATGATGCTGCAGCGCAACCTGCTCTACACCGCGATCACCCGGGCCAAGAAGCTCGTCGTCATCGTCGGCTCGCGCCGCGCGCTGGCCCAGGCGGTACGCACCCGGGGGGCCGGGCGCCGCCACACCAGCCTCACCCACCGCCTGCGCGGCCGCTGAGGAGCCCCTGCGGCTCCGCCGGGCCGCTCACCGGGCCGCCGCCCTCCAGGCCGGTCAGGCCCAGCCGGCGCTCCAGCGCCTCGTGCCCGGCGCGGGTGACGCTCAGGGCGCGCCCGGAGCCGATCCGGCCGACCCAGCCGCGCTCCAGCGCGGTCGCGCACAACACGGCCCCGGCGCTGCCGGCCAGGTGGTGGCGGCGTTCGGTCCAGTCCAGGCAGGGCCGGGCCACCGGGCGGCGCCCGGCGGCGGGCAGCGGCGCCCCCAGCTCGACGGCGAACCACGACAGCCCCTCGTCGCTGAGCGCGAACCCGGCGTCCTGGCGCAGCAGGCCGCGCGCGGTGAGCGCGTCGGTGATCGTCACGCCGAGCCGCCCGGCCAGGTGGTCATAACAGGTGCGGGCCCCGGCCAGCGCGCGGGCCGCGCTCGCGGCGCGCAGCGTCGCGGGCCGGGCGCCGGCCCCGTGGGCGGCGCCGGCCCCGTGGGCGGCGTGGGCGGCCAGATCCTCGATGAGCTGGGCCACCCGCGGCCCGGCCGGGCGCACATACCGGTGGCGCCCCTGGCGTTCCTCGGCCAGCAGCCCTCCGGCGACGAGCTGCGACAGGTGCTCGCTGGCGGAGGTCGTAGGCCGCCATCGGCGGGTAGGCGCGGGTCAGGGTCTCCAGCGCCCGGGTGAGCAGCTCGGCGCGCCGGCGCGTCAGGTGGGTGTACTCCTCGTCGGCGAGGTGGGCCGGCGCGTCGGCCGGGCGGGGCGGGGCGGGCCGGTCAGGTCGCCGCGCTCCAGACGGTCGGCCGCGGCGTCGGCGGTGGGCGCCCAGGCGTCGGCGCCCAGCAGGCGGGCGTGGCGGCCGTCGGCGCCGAAGCCTGCCCCGCCGGCCATCACCGGCACGCCGACGGCCTGGCAGGCGGTGAGCGTGGCGTGCGCCCGGGGCAGGCGGGTGGCCGGCGCGCAGCCCAGCGCGACCGCGTCGGGCCCGGTCTGGTGCAGGTGGGTGATCAGGTGCGGGCCGGGCACCAGGTCGATGGCGGCGAACTCGTCGGCCCGCCCGATGTGCCCCAGGTAGCGCCCGGCGGCCTCGGGCGAGAGCGCGCCCGCCTCTGTCGCACCTGCCGCCTCTGTCGTGCCCGCTGTGCTTTCGATGTCCGAGCAGGTGTTCGGCGCGCTCATCGGGCCGGCCTCGCCCGCACCGCCAGCAGTGCCCGGTCGTCCTGGACGTCGCCACCCAGCCAGAGTCGGTGCTGATCTGCTCCAGCCGCTCCACCAGCGCCGCGACCGGCCATGCCCGCGCAGCCGGCCAAGTGCAGAGGGATCGATCAGCTTATCTTCCGGCCGCGGCCGGGGCGGGCCGGGTGGGATCCGGCACGCGGCCCCAGGGGTCTCTCACCGCCCCATGCCCTGGCGGGGGCTCTTGATGCGGCCGGGGCACGACGACCTGCGACCCGCCGCCGTCCGTGTTTTCGTCCGTGTTTGCGTCCATGTCGCCGTCCGTCCCGCCGGAGCGGCTCTTTTGCGGCCGGGCCCGCGACGTGGGCACTTTGTCTTTCCCTGACTCTCGGTTGGCATTTTTCTGACTTTACGAAGAGTCCGAAATGTTATCAAACCGGTCGCAACCATGTTCGGTCACCATGCATCTCCTATTAGTGTTTTAAGAGCAGTTTGCTGTAGTGGGGGAGAGAAATTGTGCTGATCGTGGAACGCCGACGCCTCAGGACGCCGCTGGCCGGTCTGGCCCTGGCGACCGCGGCGGTGCTGGTCACCGCCTGCTCCGGAGGGGCGGACCCGAAGGCTACCGCCGGTCCCGGCGCCGGAACCGGCGCCGGATCGGGTGCCGGCACCGCCAGCACGCCGGCCGCGCCGCAGATAGAGATCAGCCCTGCCAAGGGCAGCAGGACCGTGCGGCCGGACAAGAAGGTCGTCGTGGCGGCCTCCAACGGCGCGCTGGAGGAGGTCACCGTGGAAAGCGGCGGCCAGGTGCTGGAGGGCGACTTCGACGCCGAGCGCACCAAATGGGTCTCCACCACACCCATGAAACCGGCCAGTGACTACACCGTGTCGGCGCGGGCGGTGGACGGTACGACCGCCAGCAGCTCCTTCAGGACGCTCAAGCCCAAGCACGAGCTCGAGGTGGCGGACGTGACCCCGGCGATCAAGGGGGAGAAGGTCGGCGTGGGGGCGCCGATCATCGTCATCTTCAACCAGCAGATCGCCAACAAGGCTGGGGTGGAGAAGGCCCTGGAGGTCAAGGCCGAAAAGCCGGTCCAGGGCGCGTGGCGGTGGATCAACGACACAACCGTGATCTACCGGACCGCGAAGTTCTGGCAGCCCCACCAGAAGGTGACCTTCACCGCCCGCCTCAAAGGCGTGCAGGGCGGCAAGGACATGTACGGCGTCAAGGACATGACCAAGGTCATCCAGATCGGCGCGGCCCAGATCTCCACGATCGACACCCGCAAGCACAAGATGATCGTCAAGCGGGACGGCAAGGTCGTGCAGACCATGCTGATCAGCGCCGGCAACGCCAGCACCCGCGAGTACACCACCACCAGCGGCGTCCACCTGGCGATGGGCAAGGCCAACCCCGAGCGCATGATCTCCCCGGGCCGCAAGAAGGGCGACCCCGGCTACTACGACCTGATGATCAACCACGCGGTGCGGTTCTCCAACAGCGGCGAGTACGTGCACGCGCTGAACAACGTGTGGGCCCAGGGACGCCAGAACGTCAGCCACGGATGCATCAACTCCCGCCCCGACCAGGCCAAATGGTTCTACAACCAGGTCCAGCGCGGCGACGTGATCACCATCAGGGGCACCAACCGCGAGATGGAGTGGAACAACGGCTGGGGCTTTTGGCAGCTGTCGTTCAAGGAATGGCGCAAGGGCAGCGCCCTGGCCTGAGCCTCCCGGCCCGGAGATCACCCGGCACCCGGGTGATCTCCGGGGCGGCGGCGAGGACGGCGGAAAAAACGGGCCGCGCCCGGCCTGCCGGGCGCGATAACGTGTGCGGCGGACACACGCGGCGGCGACCGGCTCCGCCGATGAATGACGTTCTCGGGGGAGGACCGGGTGAAACTCCAGGCGCAGGTGCTCATCTTCGACGCCGACGACACGCTGTGGGAGAACAACGTGCTGTTCGAGCGGGTCATCGAGGACTTCTTCGACTGGCTGGCGCATCCGACCCTGGAGCGGACCCAGATCCGCGCCGTCCTCGACGACATCCAGGCGGCCAACGCCGTCACCCACGGCTACGGCAGCAGGATGTTCCTGCGCAGCCTCGGCGAGTGCTTCGAGCGACTGCGCGAGCGTCCCGCGACCGCGGCCGAGCGCCGCCGCATCGACGAGCTGGTCCTGGCCCTCCTCGAGCACCGGGTGGAGCTGGTCGCGGGCGTCAGCGAGACGCTCACGGCCCTCGGTGAGCGCTACGATCTGCTCCTGCTCACCAAGGGCGACCTGGACGAGCAGCGACGCAAGCTCGAGGCCTCACAGCTGGCCCACCACTTCCGCGAGGTGCACATCGTGATGGAGAAGAACGTCGACACCTACCGGCTGCTGGCCCGCGAGCACGCGCTGGCGCCCGCGACGACCTGGATGATCGGCAACTCCCCGAAGTCGGACATCCTTCCCGCCCGGCAGGCGGGGATGAACGCCGTCTTCATCCCCAACGACCACACCTGGGCGCTGGAGCAGAGCGACCTCGACCCCGATGACGAGCGGGTGCTGCGGCTGAGCAGGTTCCCCGAGCTGCTGGACCACTTCTGAGGGCTCCTCCCCGGCCTCAGGTCCCGTCGGCGCAGGCCACACCGGGCCGGGTGAGGCGCTCGGGATCGACGACGTGGTCGTAGAGGTCCTCACCGACGCCCGACCTCAGGGCGGCGTCCTTGAGGGTGAGGTCCTCGCGCAGCGCGCGGTGGGCGATGCGCGCGGCCTCGTCGTAGCCGATGGCCGGGCTGAGCGCGGTGACCATCATCAGCGACCGGTCCACGTTGTCTCGCAGCCTGGCGGTGTCGAGCCGGACGCCCTCGACGAGATAGGCGCGGAAGTGGTCCATCGCGTCGGCAAGCAGGCGCAGCGAGCGCAGGACATTGTCGATGACGACCGGCCGGAAGGCGTTGAGCTCGAAGTTGCCCTCCGCACCCGCCATCGCCACCGCCGCGTCGTTGCCCATCACCTGCACGCAGACCATCAGCACCGCCTCGGCCTGGGTCGGGTTCACCTTCCCCGGCATGATCGAGGAACCCGGCTCGTTGGCGGGCAGCACCAGCTCGCCCAAGCCCGTACGAGGCCCCGACCCCAGCCAGCGCATGTCGTTGGCGAACTTGAACAGGGGCACCGCCAGGGTGCGCAGCGCCGCCGAGAAACGCACCAGCGCGTCGCAGGAGGCCTGCGCGGCGAACGCGTTGGGAGCGCCGGTGAAGTCGAGCCCGGTGAGAGCGGCGATCCGCGCGGCGACCGCGTCCCCGAACCCCGGCGGCGCGTTCAGCCCGGTGCCCACCGCCGTGCCGCCGATCGCCAGCCGGCGCAGCCCCGCCAGCGTGTGCCGGAGATGCTCGGCGGCGTCGCCGAGCTGGGCTGCATACCCCGACCACTCCTGGCCGACCGTCAGCGGCGTGGCATCCTCCAGATGGGTACGGCCGATCTTGACCACGTGCTCCCACTCGCGGCTGCGGGCCCCGGCGGCGTCCCTCAGATGCGCCAGCGCGGGCAGCAGGCGGCCGGTGGCGGCCCGCAGCGCGGCGATGTGCATCGCGGTGACGAAGGTGTCGTTGGAGGACTGCCCCATGTTGACGTGGTCGTTGGGATGGATCGGCTCCTTGGCGCCGAGCCGGCCGCCGAGCAGCTGGATCGCCCGGTTGGAGATCACCTCGTTGACGTTCATGTTCGACTGCGTGCCGGAGCCGGTCTGCCAGACATACAGCGGGAACTCCGCGTCCAGCTCACCGGCGATGATCTCATCGCAGACCCGGCAGATCAGGTCGGCCTTCCAGCCGGGCAGGCGCCCGGCCTCGCCGTTGACCAGGGCCGCGGCCTTCTTGACGACACCGTAGGCGTGGTAGACGGCCCTGGGCATCCGGTCCTCGCCGATGTCGAAGTGGATCAGCGACCGCTGGGTCTGCGCACCCCAGTAGTGATCGGCCGGGACCTGGATCTCCCCCATGGAGTCGCTCTCGGTACGGGTGCCCGCGACCGGCAGCCCGATCGGCACGTCAAAAATCTTCGGCGCGGCCTGCCTGGCGCGGCGCGGAGGGTGGGCGGCCACCGTCAGACCCCCCTGACCGGCCGGTAGCGCGGCTGCCACATCGCGTCCTGGACCTGCTGGACGGGATCGGGCAGGTCCACCCGGGCCAGGCCCTCGGCGGCGGCCTGGCGGGCGACCGCGACGGCGACGGTGGCCGAGACCTCCCGCAGGTCACCGACCGGCGGCAACAGCGAGGCGCCCGGAGCCGAGAGGTCGGCCATCGCGCCGACCGCCTCGGCCGCGGCCTGGAGCATGCCGCCGCTGACCCGCCGGGCCCGCGAGACGATCACCCCCAGGCCCAGCCCCGGGTACAGCAGGGCGTTGTTGGCCTGGCCGATGGTGTGGGTGAGGCCGTCGCAGGTGACGGGGCCGGCCGGGACGCCGGTGGCGACCAGGGCGCGGCCCTCGCTCCAGCCGATCAGGTCCTCGGGCATCGCCTCGATGCGGCTGGTCGGGTTGGAGATCGGGAAGATGACGGGCCGCTCGACGGCGGCGGCCATGGCGCGCACGATCTGCTCGGTGAAGGCGCCGTGCGCGGTGGAGGTGCCCAGCAGCATGGTCGGGCGGATGCGGCCGACGACCTCGCCCAGCCCGATCCCGTTCTCGCGGGCGTCCCTGGACCAGCCGGCCACCTCCGAGGCCGGGCGGGCGTAGGGGAGCTGGAAGTCCCGCAGGCCCGACATGTCGTCGGTCAGCAGCCCCTGGCGGTCGACCGCCCAGATCCGCCGGGTGGCCTCCCGCACCTCCAGGCCGTCGCGCGCCATCGCGTCGCGCAGCTGGTCGGCGATCCCGATGCCCGCCGTGCCGGCGCCGAAGACGACGATCCTCTGGTCGCGCATGGGCGTGCCCGAGACGCGGACGGCGCCCAGCATGGCCGCCAGCACGATCGCGCCGGTGCCCTGCATGTCGTCGTTGAAGGTGGGCAGGCGGCCGGTGTAGCGCTCCAGGATGCGCCGGGCGTTGGAGGGGCCGAAGTCCTCCCAGTGCAGCATCGCGCCGGGAAACAGGGCACTGACCGCCGAGACGTAGGCGTCGACGAAGTCGTCGTAGCGCCGTCCCCGCACCCGCGAGTGCCGGTTGCCGACGTAGAGGGGGTCGTTGAGCAGTCTCTCGTTGTCGGTGCCCACATCCAGCGCCACGGCGAGGACCCGGGCGGGGTCGACTCCCGCGGCGGCGGTGTAGACGGCCAGCTTGCCGACCGCGATGCCCGCGCCGCCGCCCACCCCCCAGTCGCCGATGCCGAGGATCTCCTCGGCGTCGGAGGCGACGATCAGGTCGACGTCGTCGGGCCCCAGGCCCAGATTGGCGAAGGCCCGCTCGATACCCGCCGCGTCGTCGACCGACAGGTAGACCCCCTGCGGCCGGCGGTACTCGTGGCTGTAGCCCTCGATCGCCCGCGCGATCGTCGGGTCGTAGACGATCGGCAGCATCTCGGGCAGGTGATCGCCCAGCAGCCGGTAGAACAACACCTCGTTGCGGTCCTGCAGCGCCGTCAGGTAGATGTTCTTGCGCAGGTCGTCCGGTTGCGCCAGATACTGCGCGTACGCGCGGCGCGCCTGCCGCTCCAGCGTCTCGACGGCCGCCGGCAGCAGTCCGTGCAGGCCCAGCTCCTCGCGTTCGGCCGGGGTGAAGGCCGTGCCCTTGTTCAGCAGCGGGTTGTCCAGGACCTCCAGGCCGCGCCCCGTGGTGGCGTAGCTCCCGTCGGGATTCTCCGCGAAGCCGCGGCGCGTGCCCTTGGGCTGTGCTCTCCTGCCTGGTGACATCGCCTTCCCCGTCCCTCGGCGCGCGGGCTCGTACCCGTTATGCCCTCCCCGGGGTACGGCGGCGAACGCCACAACAAGGACAAAGATTCCTTTTGCCGCTTATCACCCTTTCAGCGGAGCCCTTTCAGAGGAGGGTGAGCTGGGCCTGGCGGGGCAACGCCAGCGGCAGGGGCTGCTCGGGCCGCGTCGGCCCCATCCCGTAGCGGGCGGCCAGCTGCAGGACCTGGCCGGTCAGGCTGCGCACATAGCCCGGCTCGGCGTCGGCGCCCCCGCCGTACAGCTCGGCGTAGCGGGGCTCGAGCTCCGGATGGTGCTCACCCAGCCAGGCGAGGTACCACTCGCGCGCGCCGGGGGGCAGGCGCAGCACCTGCGGGACGCAGCTGACGGCCCCGGCGTCGGCGATGCGCCGCACGGTGGCCGCGAGCTGGTCGGGGGAGTCGGTCAGCAGCGGCAGGATCGGCGCCATCGCCACCCCGCACGCCACCCCCCGCTCGTTCAGCTCCGCCACCAGCTCCAGGCGTTTTTGCGCACTGGGCGCCCCGGGCTCCACCGTGCGGCGGATCCGATCGTCGACGAACGCGACCGACACCACCGCCCCGGCCCCCGGAGTGGCGGCCAGCAGCTCGGCGTCGCGCAGGATCAACCGGCTCTTGGTGTGGACGGTGAACGGCGCCCCGGCCTCGCGCAACGCCGCCACCAGGCCCGGCATCAGCCGGTAGACCTCCTCCACCCCCTGGTAGCAGTCGCCCCCCACCCCCACGGTGACGTGCTCGCCGTCCCAGCGCGAGCCCAGCTCCGCGCGCAGCCGCCGCACGATGTTGGTGCGCACCACGATCCGCGACTCGAAGTCACCTCCGGCGTCCAGCCCCAGGTAACGATGGCCGCGGCGCACCGAGCAGTAACGGCAGGCCTGGGCACACCCCCGGTAGGGACTGACCGCCCAGCCCTCGGGGGTACGGTCCAGCGCGGTGCGCGCCTGCACCTCGTAACAGGTCAGGGCCCCGTGAACCCTGATCAGCGCGGAGCGCTCGATCCGCGGCCTGGCGTCGGGCGGCGCGGCGAGCAGGGGAGGCGCGTCCCATCGCATACGGCTCAGTGGAACACGCTTTCGACACCGCCCGCAAGCCGGGCAGGTCGTGGCGCCGCACGGCCCCGCTCCCGGACCCGGCCATCGGCGATCGACGAAAAATGGTATGTTTGTGCCGATTTTCGGGGGAGTGGAGTCAGTTATGGCGTGGTTGATCCTGGCCGGGGCGATCATCGCCGAGATCGTGGCTACCACCGCCCTCAAACTGAGCGACGGATTCGCCCACAAGGGCTGGTCGCTCCTCGTCGTCGCCGGCTACGCCGCCGCCTTCATCCTGCTGGCACAAGCCCTCAAACTGCAGATGGAGGTCGGCACCGCCTACGCGGTCTGGGCCGGAGCCGGCACCGCCCTCATCGCCGCCATCGGCGTGCTCTTCCTCGGCGAGACGATCAGCCTCGCCAAGATCGCGGGCATCGCCCTGATCATCGGCGGCGTCGTGGTACTCAACCTGGCCGGAAGCACCCACTGACCCCCGGCACACCCCCCGCGGATAACACCTCGCCCGCCACACCGCCGCTGCCCTACCCTGGCCGGGTGCTGAAGCCTTCCTACCCCATCCGGACCGACCGCCTCATCCTGCGCCCCTACACCCCCGACGACCTCGACGCCCTGCACGCCATCCACCGCCTGCCCCAGGTCACCCGCTACCTGTACTGGGGACCACGCGAGCGCGAGCAGACCCGCGAGGCACTGGAAAGAAAAATCACCGAAACGGCGCTGCTGGAGGAGGGACAAGCCCTCACCCTGGCCGTGGAACTGGCCGCCACCGGCGAACTGCTCGGCGACGTCCTGCTCATCTGGCACAGCCGCGCGAACCGCACCGGCGAGATCGGCTACGTCTTCCACCCCGACCACAACGGCAGGGGATACGCCACCGAGGCCACCCGGGCCATACTGGAACTCGGCTTCGACGGCCTGGACCTGCACCGCGTCATCGGACGCCTCGACGCCCGCAACGAGGCCTCGGCCCGGGTACTGGAAAAACTCGGCATGCGCCGCGAGGCCCACTTCCTCGACAACGAGATCGTCAAGGGCGAGTGGACCAGCGAGGTCGTCTACGCCATCCTGAGCCGCGAATGGCACGCCCGCCACTGAACCCGCACCCCGCCACCCCCGCCCACGGCGGGCCCCGGTTGAACGACGGGCACGCAGAAGGCACCATGTCTGCGATGACCATTCTGCATCTCGCCCTGGCCTCCGACTGGGAAAGCGCCCGCCGAGCGGGGGAGTACCGCGTCTCCACCATCGGCCGCACCCTCGACGACGTCGGCTTCATCCACGCCTGCGCCGACCACGAGCAACTGCGCGGCGTCGTGGAACGCTTCTACCGCGACGTCACCGACCCTCTCGTGCTGCTCAGCGTCGACCCCACCGGCCTCGACGTCCGCATGGAGATCCCCGACGACGCCCCCGAGGCCTT
Organism: Streptosporangium sp. NBC_01469; assembly: GCF_036227305.1. Classification (NCBI taxonomy): domain Bacteria; kingdom Bacillati; phylum Actinomycetota; class Actinomycetes; order Streptosporangiales; family Streptosporangiaceae; genus Streptosporangium; species Streptosporangium sp. NBC_01469. Next base: position 7,201,934 of record NZ_CP109465.1, read on the forward strand.
CCCGCACATCTACGGCCCCCTCCCGGTCACCGCGGTGACCTCCGCCCAGCCGTTCACCCCGCCCGGCCCCGACCCCGTCGGTAGGCTCCGCGCATGAGCGACGTACCCGGACCGACGATCCGCACCCTCGACTCCATGGTCGTCTACACCAACCCGTGGATCAGCGTGCGCGAGGACCGCATCCAGCGCCCCGACGGCTCACACGGCATCTACGGCGTCGTGGACGTGCCCGACTTCGCCATCGTCATCCCCATGGAGAACGACGGCTTCCACCTCGTGGAGGAATACCGCTACCCGGTGGGGCGGCGCACCTGGAACTTCCCCCAGGGCGGGGTCAAGGACAGCCCGTCACCCCTGTTCACCGCCCACACCGAACTGGCCCAGGAAACCGGCCTGCGAGCCACCTCGATGACCCACCTGGGACGCCTGGACAACGCGCACGGCACCACGGGCCAAAACTACGACATCTTCCTCGCCACCGGCCTGACCGCCGGCGCCCACGAGCGCGAGCACACCGAACAGGACATGCGCCAGGACTGGGTCACCCGAGCCGAGCTGGAACAGATGATCCTGCGCGGCGCCATCACCGACAGCAACTCGATCGCCGCCTACGCCATGCTCCTGCTGCGCGGCGCGGCCTGAGCGGCCACAAAGACCGGCCCCGCGTGCTCCTGCGCGCCGGCAGGGACCCACCCCGCACCACCCGCATCACCGCCACGAATCCGATGATCTCACCCCCCACACGACGGCCCCGCGGCGCTACGCTCAGCCCATGTCGAACCTGACCATCCTCCTGCTGACGGCGGTCATCGTGGCGGCGGTCATTGCCCTGATCGTCTTCGCGGTACGAGCGGCACAACACCCCAGAAACACCCTGGTCGGCGGGGGAATCGGCCCCGAACTCGTCGAACGGCTCCTGGAACTCAAGGCCTCCGGCCAGTTCGACCAGGCCGTCTTCCTGGTCCGCGGCGAGACCGGCATGAGCCACCGCGCCGCCGCCCGTTTCGTCAGGAAACTCAGGCCGACACCCCCACCCTGACCCCCCAACCCCTCGAGCGGGGCCGGCCAAAACCACCGGCATGAACCCTTCGATACCCTGAGGACGACCCCGGCGAGCTCCGGCGACCCCCGGCGACCCCCGGCGACGTGGACGGGGCCGCCCGGCGGGCGTCCGGACCCCGACCACCCGCCCCGCGGCCCCGCACCCGCCACCGCAGCCCCCCCGGGCCGCCCCACCGCACGACCCCGCACCTTCGCCGCAGCACCACCCCCGCCCCACCGCCGGGCGGCGCGGCACCCGAGCGCGAGCACACCACCGCACCCCCCACCCGCAGGCCACGGCCGGCACGAACCGGCCGGGCGACACCTGATCCACCGGCCCCGCGCCCTCCACGACGCGAGATCGGCGGCCACCAGCGGCACCAGGGGGGAAGAACCACCATGCGCCCGACGAGAACCCGACGATGACCGCGCCCCGCCGGGAGAGCACCCCACCATCCGCCCGGACCGTGTGGGCACCGACCTCCACCACCCCGCTGCGCGACTTCCTGCGCACCGAGACCGGCAGCGCCATCGTCCTGCTCGCCGCGACCTTGGCCGCCCTGGTCTGGGCCAACGCCGCCCCCTCCACCTACGAGCAGTTCTGGCACACCCCCCTGTCCATCACCGCCGCAGGCTCCGGCGTCTCCCAGGACCTGCGCCAGTGGGTCAACACCGGCCTGATGACGTTCTTCTTCTTCGTCGTGGGACTCGAAGCCCGCCGCGAGTTCGACATGGGGGAGCTGCGCGACCGAAGACGACTCCTCCTGCCCCTCGCCGCCGGTATCGGCGGCATGATCGTCCCCGTCGCGATCTACCTCGGCTTCAACGCGGGCACCCCGGCCGCCCACGGCTGGGGCATCGCCATGTCCACCGACACCGCGTTCGCCCTCGGCATGCTCGCCCTGTTCGGATCCCACCTGCCGGCCCGCCTGCGCACCTACCTGCTCACCGTCACCGTCGTCGACGACCTGCTCGCCCTCGCGGTCATCGCGATCTTCTACAGCGAGCACGTCACCCCACTGCCGCTCCTGAGCGCCACAGCCGTCTTCATCGTGATCCTCACGGTCCGCGCCCTCGGCGTACGCCACGGATCCCTCTACGCCCTGCTGGGCGCCGTGGCATGGGTCGCGCTGCTGCGCTCCGGCGTCGAACCGGTCATCATCGGCCTGGCGATGGGACTGCTCACCTACGCCTCCCCGGCCTCACGCGGCGACCTGGAACGCGCCACCGACCTGTTCCGCCTCTTTCGCGAACAACCCACCCCCGCCCTGGCCCGCTCGGCCCAGGGCGGCCTCACCTCGGCGATCTCCCCCAACGAACGGCTGCAACAGCTCTACCACCCCTGGACGAGCTACGTCATCGTTCCCCTGTTCGCCCTGTCCAACGCCGGGATAACCCTCAGCGGCGACTTCCTGGCCCACGCCCTGCTCTCCCCGATCACCCTGGGCGTCCTGCTGGCCTACACGGTCGGCAAACCCGCCGGGATCATCGCCTCCTCCTGGCTGGTCACCCTGCTCAGCCGCGGCCGCGTGCGCCCGCCGGTCGGCTGGGCCGCCGTCACCGCCGGCGGCGCGATCGCCGGCATCGGCTTCACCGTCTCCCTGCTGATCGCCACCCTCGCCTTCGACGGCCCCCAGCTCCAGCAGGCCAAGTTCGGCATCCTCGCCGCCGCCCTGTGCGCGCCCGTCATCACCTGGGCCGTCTCCCGCGCCACCACGATGCTCCCGGTACGGCTGCGCATCCGCGCCCTGCTGGGCAGCGCCGACACCATCGTCGACCTCGCCGCCCCCGTCGACCCCGACCGCGACCACCTGCGCGGCCCCGCCGACGCACCGGTGACCGTCATCGAGTACGGCGACTTCGAATGTCCCTACTGCGGCCAGGCCGAACCGGTCATCCGCCGCGTCCTGGCCGACCTCGGCGACGTCCGCTACGTCTGGAGACACCTGCCGCTCACCGACGTCCACCCCTTCGCCCAGCTCGCCGCCCAGGCCGGCGAGGCCGCCGCCGCGCAGGGAGCGTTCTGGCAGATGCACGACCGCCTGCTCGCCCACCAGGACCGCCTGCGTCCCTTCGACCTCATCGACCACGCCCGCGACCTCGGCCTGGACCTCGACCGCTTCCGCACCGACCTGCACGACCAGGCCGCCGCCGCCCGAATCGCCGCCGACGTCGACTCCGCCGACGTCAGCGGCGTGTCCGGCACCCCGACGTTCTTCATCAACGGGCGGCGCCACCACGGCGCCTTCGACCTCGACAGCCTGTCATCGGCCATCCGCTCGGCCCGCGCCCGCGCCACCCTGGACCACCGGCAAGGATAGAGCGCCACCCCGGCACTCACCGCCCGGCGTCATCTCCAGGACACCGCGGGGGAGCGGGGCGGCCGATGCCGCCCAGCAGGTTGACGACCAGGGCCTCGGCGAACTCCTCGGTCAGCGGCCGGTCCGGCACCAGGAGCCGGTGGTAGCAGGCACCCCACAGCTGGTCGACGACCACCTCGGGATCCAGGCCCTCCCGCAGCTGACCCCGCTGCCCGGCCCGCTCCAGAGCCCGCACGGCCAGGGCCCGGCGCGGCCCCGAATAGCGCTCCCGGTAAACAGCCGCCAGATCGGGATCGGTCTGGGCCTGACCGATGAGCTGCGGCACCACGATCCCGGCCCGGGTGTCACGCATCAGCCGGACGAACGCCTTCAGCTGCGCGGTGAGATCGGCGGCGATGTCCCCGGTGTCGGCAAAAGCCAGGACGGGGCCCACCACACCGAAATAACCCTCCAGGGCCAGCGCCCCCTTGGAGGGCCACCACTTGTACAGCGTGACCCGGCTCGCACCCGCCAGGGCGGCGACCTTCTCAACCGTGAAACCGGCCATGCCCTCGGCCAGCAGGAGCTCACCGGCCGCCCGCAGCACCTCCCGGCGCACCTGGTCGGCCGGGCGGCGCCCCCGACCGCGCCGGACCGGCGGATGGGCGGGCGGGCTGGGATGCGTCACGATCAACCTCCCGGGAACACGCACACGGCGCGACCACACATATGTACACAGCGTACATAGCTTTGAGTACCGTACCGGCCCCCACGACAGGCCGCCCCGGCGGACTTGATCCGGACGCCGCCCCGGCGGACCGCCCGGACCAAACCCCCAAGACAGGGGAGAGGACCTACCCGCTGCGGCGCAGCAACATCGCACCCAGGGCCGCCCGAGCGTTCCTGTCGAAATCCGCACTGTCGTTGACCCGCGGAAAGGGACCCTCAGGCACCGCCACCCCCAAAAACCCGCACAGCGGCTCCCACCCCTGACCAACCTCGAACCGCAACAGCCTGCCGGGCGGGATCGCCGCCACCACGTCGTCGACATGCGCCCGAAACACCCTCAGCACCCGCTCGGGATCCTCCCAGCACCCACCGAAGACCCGCTCCTGGACCGTCAGCCTGACCATCTGCGAGAAGGCGGCCAGGTCGGTGCCCAGCACCGAGGACAGCCCGCGCATCGCCCTGCCGGAAAACCCGCCGCCGCGCCGGAACCGCTCGAAGACGGTGGCGTTCATACTGGCCAGCCAGCACCCCGGATCCCGCACGGTGAGAACGACCTTCGCCTCGGGAAAGTACTCGGCGAGCTCACGCCAGTAGGCCGCCGACGGCCAGTCCACACAGGAGTCGTAACCCCCCAGAAGATCCTCCCAGCTCACCGGCCGCCCCTCGGCCAGCGCGAGCCACCCGCGCACCTGCCCCGGCCGCTCGATCACCTCCGTCATGTGGTGACACGGCCCGAAACCCAGCCGCTCCAGGGCCATCTTGAGCGAAAGCGTCCCCGTACGGCCGAAACCCGCCCCGATGACCCGCATAATCCCTGCCAATCCACCTCGGAAACCGCCCGGCGGCCACCCCGGCAATCTCTCACCGACCCCCGCGGCCACCGAAAAGCCCCGCCGGACGCGAGGAGAGCCTCGACCGTGACATGGCACTTCACAGCCGGCCCGAAACTCCGGGAGAAGGTACGCGAGATGCAGCGGCACGCCTTCGAGATACAACTGGCCGCCGCCGAGGAGTTCGAGACCATCAAGGTCGAGACCGGCCTCTTCGCCGTCACCGCCCCCAGCATCGCTTCCTCGGCCCCGGACAAGGGCCTGCGGCCACTCGGCGCTGCCCCAGGACGCTTCTTCCACCATCGTGGACAAGGACGGTGTGTGAACTGTTCCTCTTTCAGGCGCAGCTCTTCCGCTCAACCAGGCACACCTTGACCTCTGGATAGCTCGCCGACGCCCGATCGAGCAGGGGCTGCGGTGTGCCGCGCAAGTGCAGGTCGAGGAAGGCGGCCACGTACGCGCGGGTGATCTCCATCGACCGGGCGGCGGGCAGCGTCGCGCCGGTGTCCAGGCCCGCTTGCTCGCCAAGCAGGGAGATGTCGGTGAAGGAGGCGTGCTCGGCGCCGGCGACCACGAGCCAGCGCTTCCACCCGGTCAGGTGCTGCCAGGCCGCCTGCCACGAGGCGGATTCCTGGTCGCCCGGGGTGCGCGTGGCCTGCGCGCCGAAGAAGAGGAACGGCTTGCCGAGCCCGCTCGGCGGCACGGGCACGATGGCCAGGCCGTCGATGTTCACCCCTGCCTTGATCCTGGGGTCCTTCAGCAGGGCCGCCACCGAGCTGGCGCCGCCCGCTGAGTGGCCGGCCATGGCGATCTTGTCCGGGTCGATGAGCCGGGCCCCCTTCCACATGGGGCGCGGGCCGGTCAGCTGGTCGAGGACGAAGGAGACGTCGTCGGAGCGGGTGGCGCCCACCTTGTCCCAGAAGGTTTGGTCGTGTGGCTGGACTTGGCAGGCCGTGCAAGTGACCACGCGGCCGCTGGGGAAGACAGTGGCGATGTTCTCGTGCGTGTGGCTGATGGCGGCCACGACGTAGCCTCTGCTCGCCAGGTCTTCGGCGAGGCCGGTGAGCGAGCTGCGGGTCTTCTGGAAGCCGGGGGAAAGAACGACGAGGGGCAGCTTGCGGGCCTTGCCCGCCGGCGGCGCGTCACTGAAGGCGTGGGTGTGCGTCCGGGCAAGCAGGTCGGCCCGGACGCCGGTGACACCGGCGTCCTTCAGGGTGAGTTCCGATTCCTTGGCGCTCATGTACGGCGCTGCCTGCCTACCCGCCTTCCTGGCCGGGTACCACAGCGAGACCATGAGCTGTCTGGACTTCGAACCGGCATCCCAGGGATCGGGGCGCGAGGTGTCGGTGAGGTGCAGCGAGGTGGTGCCGACCGGTTGGGAGCCGGTCGGGTCCGGGAGTGAGAGCGCGGTGTCACGTGCCGTCTTGGGCGGTTCGGCGGGGGCGCCCGGAGAGGGATTGCGTGACGGGCGGTCCACGGAGGGGCTCCCGGCCTTAGGGGCGGACGCCGGCGTGCACGCGGTGATCGCCATGACGAGCAATCCGGCCGCGATGGCCATATGACGCATGAATTCGCCTTTCGAAGATGTATGGCGACGACGCTAGGCGCGGGCGATGCCGTGCCGCGTCGGCCGTCGTGCCGATCCTCGCGGCGGGGTCATCATTGCGATGTAGTCACGCGGACCGACGCGCCCCTTATGGGACATACAGGACAATGCCTGGGTGGTAGCAAGATGGCTGGCTCTCGTGCGTCCCGACCAGTGGCCTCCTCGTCCGTCCAAGCGGGCGCTCCTGGCCGACCTGCTGGTGGCGCTCGCCCTGACCGCCCTCGCGGTAACGGCGACCGCCTCCGCCCCCGAGGGCGCGCATCGGGTCCCGCTGGCCGAATCCTTGCGGCTGCAACCCGTGATCGCCTCGCCGGCCGACGAAGCGCGCCCGATCGTGCCTGCGCAGGATCCGCCGCAGGGTCCGCTCGTGCTGCTGGTGATCGCGACCGCCCTGCCGCTGGCGGCGCGGCGACTGAGCCCGCTCGGCGCCTTCTGGGTGGTGCTGCTCGCCGCACTGGCCACGCACGACGACGCGACCTGGATCACCGTGCTGACGTGTGCCGTCGCCGCCTACAGCGCGATGGCACACAGCCGACACCTGACCCTGGCAACGGGCGGGCTCGCGGTGGCCGCCGTGCTGGCGGGCGTGGCTTTCCACGACTCCGTCGCCAGCCTGCCGAACTGGCTGGGCCCGTTCACCGTCCTGCTGAGCGCCGGGGTCGTGGCCGGCGCGGTCCGCCTGTGGCGCCGGCGACTGGACGAAGCCGGCCGTACCCAGGAGGAGGCCACTCGCCGGGCCGTGGAGCTGGAGCGCTCCCGGATCGCGCGCGAACTCCACGACATCGTCACCCACAACGTGAACGTGATGGTCATCCAGGCCGGAGCCGCCCGCAAAGTGATGGACGCAGCGCCGGAACGGTCGAAGCAGGCCATGCTCGCGGTCGAGGCCAGCGGCCGGGCGGCCATGGCGGAGCTGCGCCACGTCATGGGCCTGCTGGCCGGTCCGGGCAGCGGTCCTGCGGAGATCTCAGACGACGGGCTGCAGCCGCAGCCGGGGCTCGACCAGCTGGACACGCTGATGGAGCGGGTGCGCGCGACCGGGGCGCGGATCCAGGCGGACGTGGCGCAACCACCCGGCCCGCTGCCGCCAGGGGTGGAAATGGCCGCCTACCGGGTGGTGCAGGAGGCACTGACCAACACCATGAAGCACGCGAACGGCGCGACGGCGTCCGTCACGATCCGCTACCCCGGGGAATGGATGGAGATCGAGATCGCCGACACCGGCGGAGCACGCGCGCCGCGAACAGGAGGCGGGCAGGGCCGAGGACTGGCCGGACTACGGGAAAGACTGGCAATCTACGGCGGCAGCCTGCGTGCCGGACCTACCGGCGACGGATATCTGGTCACCGCACGCCTCCCCTGGAGCACGACGTGAGCGCCTCCCTGCGCGTGGTCATCGCCGACGACCAGGCGCTGGTGCGCAGCGGGTTCGGCATGATCCTCACCGCCGACGGCATCGAGGTGGCGGCCGAGGCGGCCAACGGCGCCCAAGCCGTCGCCGCCGTCCAGCGGACCGCCCCGGACGTGGTCCTGATGGACATCCGCATGCCCGAGATGGACGGCATCGAGGCCACCCGGCGGATCGTCGCGGCCGACACCCGCGGGGCGCGCGTCCTCATCCTGACCACCTACGACCTCGACCAATACGTCTACGCCGCCCTGACCGCAGGCGCCAGCGGCTTCCTGCTCAAGGACGTCACCCCCGAGCAACTCGTGGCGGCGGTCCGGGTGGTACACGCGGGCAACGCCCTGCTCGCCCCCGCCATAACCCGCCGCCTGGTCGAGCGCTTCACCCGCCCCGACGAGGCGATCCACCGCGACCTGTCCGACCTGACACCCCGCGAGCTGGAGGTGCTGCGCCTGATGGCCACCGGGTTGAGCAACGCCGAGCTGGCCGAACGGCTGGTCCTCAGCCCGGCCACGGTGAAAACCCACGTCGCGCGCATCCTGGGCAAGCTGGATCTCCGCGACCGCGTCCAGGCAGTGGTGCTCGCCTATGAGGTCGGGCTGGTCACCCCACGCTCGACCGGCCGTTCGGCGGTTGGCCAAGCACTCGACGCACTCGACGCACTCGACCACGCCTGATGGCAGGCGTGGAGGGTTTCTTACCGCCGTCGTGGGCCTGGATATCACGCCCGCGCCCCATCGGTGAAACCACCAACCGGGGTAGTGGTCCACCATCGGATCCACAGCGGCTGGCCGGTCGCGAGGATCTTCAATAGCGCTGACCTGCCCATATTCGTCCGCCAAAGCGAATACTTACCCTGACAACACAGGGGAGAGGCCACCCACGCGCCGATCTCAAGGACGATAACAACCGCTGCCATCAAACAGGCAAAAAAGATGCTCAGCGAATCAGGGCAAATGAGACAAATCGCTCGGCCGAGCAGATCGTTTGAGATGACCATGATCACCGATCAGGCGAGGTGGGACGCGAGGCCCTACATCTACGAATGAGACAGGACGGTCCCGTGCGGCACGCGCCGGCGGAACCTCGCCACCGCTTGATCATTTTGGAGTCCGGCGGCTTGTGGATCTTGTTCGACGAAACGATCAAGCGGGGGTGATCATGCACGGAAAGGGACTCCGGGCGCCATGGCGCACCCGGGAGGGAACCGCGCCGTTCTCCGCCTTCCCGCGGCGGCGGGGAGCACTCGGCGGGCAAAGAACCGCACGGCACACCGGACAGGCCCTATCAGCACAAAACAGCTCTAACCATACAGAAGGTCAATTCTGTCTGGTATCAAGTGAGCAGCCCAAATCTGTAGCTTCTCCGTTCTTTGTCCTGTCTCACGGAACGTGGCCCTCGTCTCACCAAAGTGGCCCCGCACGTGATTTCTGTCCCGTCTCATCGAACCTGGCCCACGTCTCACGCAGCTGGCCCAATTCGCAAATTTGTCTCACCGCGCTGGAGAACGCTCACCATCGATCGATTCGTCGACGGGCTGGCTGATTTTTACGCCGAGATTCGGAAGGTCGCACCCGATTACATCCCTCGCGGCGCGAACGATCCAGTCCTGCACTGGGTCGATGATCAGTTACGCCTTAACGAGGCCCTCCGCAGTGGGAGAGACCCGAGAATCGTGCTGCCGCAGCTCGGGTTGAGCTGGGCATTCCGCTGACATGACACAGCCTTAGACTTAGCGCATGCCGCGCTTCGAGGTCGTTACGCATGTCATCGCGCCGCCGGATCGGGTCTTCGACATCTCGCTGGACGTGGGCGTCCATACCACCTCGATGGCGGGCTCGTCCGAAAAGGCGGTCGGCGGAGTGACCGCCGGCGGCTTGGAACTCGGTGAGAGCGTCACCTGGCAGGCACGACACTTCGGCATCCGCTGGCGGATGACCTCCGCGATCAGCGCTTACGACCGGCCGGGGTATTTCGTTGACGAGCAGGTGTCGGGCCCGTTCAAGCACTGGCACCACGCTCACCGTTTCCAGTCCGACGGCCATGGCGCCACGGTGATGAGCGACATTATCGATTTCGCCGCGCCGCTTGGTCCTCTGGGGACCATCGCTGAAGTCCTGGTCCTCCGCCGCTACATGCGCAGGTTGATCCAAGTCCGGAACCAACACGTCAAACAGGTTGCCGAAACCGCTCCCGCAGTCGAGTGACGATCCGCCACGTTAGACCACATCGTGTGAGGCGGTTTGAGCATTCCGTTGAGATGGACCACATTGAATGAGACAGGACAATTTCGTCTCATCAAGATGGCCCACCGATCCAGCCCCGCCCTGGCCTATGGTGGCGATCATGAGATGGATGGCGGCCGGGGTCCGATAAGGTGGCGTTCTTCGGCCGACGCGGGCTTCCGGAGTCTCTGAAGGCGAACGCCCGTGATGAACCTCTGTTGAAGGCCCTGTTTCACCCGATCTGGAATCACCTGCTGACGGCGGATCCGCACACCGCTCCCCTGGGCTCGGCCACGTTGATCGACAAGGGAGGGCGGGGCGGATGAACCTGCGTAATGCGGTTCTATGGGGAGATCGGCGACCGCGTGCGCTCTGGTTACCAGCGGGCAGGAGACGGCTACGATCTTCTCCGCCGGTGGGTGGAGACTCCGGCCCGTCTCCTTCGGCTGGTCAGGATTTGTCTCCGGTGAACGCCTGGGCGAACGTGTCCGGCGTGAAGAGGACGGTCAGCCGGGAGAGGGGCCAGCAGATCGCCACGGCGCGGCCGGTCACATCGTCCTCCGCGATCGTCCCCTCGCCTTCCTGCTCCTCGTGGTTACGGGAGTCCCGGGAGGCCGAGCGGCGGTCGCCCATGACCCACAGGCGGCCCTCGGGAACGACCTTCTCGAACTCCTCCTTGGAGGGGAAGTCATCGGGGTGGAGGTAGTCTCTCTCGTCGAGCGGGATCCCGTTCACAGTGATCCTCTTCTCGGCGTCGCAGCACTTGACGGTGTCACCGCCGACCGCCATGACCCGCTTGATGGTGTCCTGTCCGTCCCAGCCTTTGAAGACCACCACATCACCGCGCTCGGCCGCACCATGCAGCTTGTTGACGATCACACCGTCGCCCTCGCGCAGGGTGTTCTCCATGGACTCCGACGGGATCCAGAACAACCGGAAGACGAACACCTGTAGCAGCATCGCCACCGCGACGCTGCAGGCCAGCAGGAACAGGCTCTCGCGTACGCCCCCCTTGCGGGACGACTTTTTCTGCTTGTTCTCAGACCCGGCCGTCATGAGACGCCTCCATTGGCCTCAGGCTTTCGCGGTGAACTTCGCCGGGCTTGATCGCCTACACGACAAAAGCGCCTGCGACCTGGAAGGATGGGACTTGCCGGAAGTCCTGTCCGCACCAGTTCGCGAGGCATTTTTCGCGTGAAGGTTACCGCTTCCCGCCACACAAGATCAACGCGTTCGTCAACGGGCCTGGTTCGGCAAGCTCGGTTCCACCGACCGGGAGCCCCCGACCGCCTTGGAGAAGTCGTCATGACCATGCCTGAGAGCCTCACGACCTGGCGCGACGCTCGCTACGACATGCCTGTCGGTCAGCAGTTGGAGCGCTACAACGAGTTGGCCGTCAAGAACGCGTCGGCTCGCGCCCGGATTGAGCTGGTGGCCCGGGGGTCTATGACCCTGCGCGGCACGGAGCCGATGACCGGCCTCCGCTCACCGTGGCCGAACACATCGAACTGCTGGCACTTGCGGAGTGCGTCGCGCGTACTGTGCGCCATCCCTCCAACGTCCACCATGCGCTGTTGGCCGGGGTTACCTGGGCCGAGATCGCCCGCGTTATCGATTCCGACGAGATCGCCGTCCGGCGGGACTACCGGCAGTGGGCTGACGACCAGTACGACCTCAACCAGCGCTACTCTGACCGCGGCATGACCGCCGACGAGCACGCCGCCGCGATTGCCGGAGCCGCGGAGGGGGTGGGAGACACCCGCTGAGTGAACACCGTCGACGGGCCGTATTCGAAACCGGCCATGGGTCGATCTTGAAGGCTGTTTTCGCAGGTCGGTATGTGGTCAGCGGCCCGATCTTCACGAGATCCGCCGCCGGTCACCCCGAACTACAATCGCCGAGTTGGACAGGTACTCCCCTGCCGGTCCCGTAGACCAGGAAGGTGACGAGTCAGTGGGCAACATTTCACGGTCGAGTCGCGTGCTCCCCGCCGAACTGACCCCCTTCATCGGCCGCCGCCAGGAGGTCGCCGAAGTCCGTCGCCTGCTTGAGCCGAGCCGGCTGCTGACTCTGACAGGTCCCGGTGGCATCGGTAAAACACGGCTCGCCATGCATACGGCGCGCATGAGGCACCGGGCGTTCCCCGGCGGTGTCTGGTCCGTCGACCTCAGTACGCTGACGGATCCGAGTCTCCTCCCGCAGATGGTGTCCGCGGCGATGGGTCTTGCGGATGTGTCCACCGCGTCGCGGATGGAGGCGCTGGTCGACTATCTGGCGGACCGGCAGGGGCTGCTGGTCCTGGACAACTGTGAGCATCTGGTCGACAGCTGTGCCCGTCTCGCCCGTACTTTGCTCCGGGCGTCCGAGAGCCTTCGGGTCCTCGCCACCAGCCGTCAGCCACTCGGTGTTGAGGGTGAGCAGATCTTCCAGGTCCCACCGCTCACGGTGCCGCTGGAAGCCTCGGCCGGGGAGTCCGCCGAGATCCTGATGCGTTATGAGTCCGTCGGTTTGTTCGTCAGCCGGGCACAGGCGGTCTTCCCGGGGTTCCAGTTGGATGCCGGCAATGGCCTGTCGGTGGCGCGTCTGTGCCGCGATCTGGAGGGGATCCCCCTCGCCATCGAACTGGCCGCGGTTCGCATGCGCTCGTTGTCCGTGGAGCAGATCGTCGCTCGTCTTGATGATCGATTCAAGCTTCTGTCGATCGGGCACAGGGGGCGTGAGGCCCGGCAGAGCTCGCTCACGGCGATGGTCGAGTGGAGCTATGACCTGCTGGATCCGCTCGACCGTACGCTGTGGGCGAGATTGACCGTCTTCGCCGGTGGCTTCGACCTCGCGGCGGCGGAGGCGGTGTGCTGTGACGAGGGCCTTCCATCGGAGTTGTTGCTGGATCGTCTGCACAGCCTTGTCGAGAAATCGATTGTGATCCGGGATGACGGCAGCACGGGTGTGCGTTACTGCATGCTTGACACCTTGCGGCAGTTTGGCCGTGCCCGCCTGGGCGAATCGGGCGAGCTGGAAAAGATCAGAGCGCGACACCGTGACTGGTGTGGCGCGCTCGCCGCACGGGCGGCGGCCGGGTGGGCGGAGTCGGGACAGCGTCACTGGAGCCGGCGGCTCAAGGCTGAGCGGCACAACATCCGGGTCGCGATCGAGTACTGCCTGACGACTCCGGACGAGGCCGTCAGGGGTCTGCATCTGGCCGCGGATCTTTGGCCGTTCTGGCTGGTTCACGCGGTGAGCGAGGGCAGACGCCATGTGGAGCGCCTGCTGGCCGCCCTGCCCGGGGGCGCCGAGGCGGACGCGGGTAGGGTCCGGGGGTTGTGGCTGGCGGGTTGGCTGGGGTTCTACCAGGGGGACATCGGAGCCGCCCGGCGCCATGGCCAGGAGGGCAGTGCGCTGGCCGAGCGGCTCGGCGACGACCTCAGCGGTGCGTACGCGACCTATGTCCTGGGGTTGGCCGCCGCCTGCGATCGTGACTACCTGGGGGCCAGGGCTCTTTTGAGCGCGGCGCGTGATCGTTGCGATGTGGTGGGTGACCTGCCGGGACGGTGGCTCGTCACCGCGGATCTGGCGGGTGTGCTGGGTGTGCTGGGTGAGATCGACGTGGGCGTGGAGCTGTGCGGTTCGGCGATCGAGCAGTGCGCTCGTCGGGGCGCGCGTTGGAACCAGTCGTATCTCTTGTGGATCCTCGCCGATCTCAGGCGCAGGCAAGGAGATCTCGATGAGGCCACGCGCCTGCTCAAGGAGATCCTTGAGACCAATCGCGACTTCGAGGATCCGACCGTCATCGGTGCCTGTCTGGAGTCGCTGTCGTGGGTGGCGGGCTGGCGAAAGGACGCGGACTCGGCGGCGTGGCTGCTTGGTGCGGCGCATGCGATCTGGGGCAAGGCGGGAATCTCCCTGTTGCAGTACGCCGCGTGGGCGGAGGCGCACGAGGACACTCGTGAGTACGCGCGTGGATCACTGGGGCAGGCGGCGTTCGAGAAGGCGTACCAGCGTGGCGAGCAGATGACGCCCGCGGCCACGATCGACCATGTTCTCGACAGGGCGGCGAAGGTGTCGCTCCAGGATGTGCGCGCCACGGCGAGCTCCGGGGAGCTCACCGCCCGGGAGATCGAGATCGCGGAGTTGATCAGTGAGGGTCTGACGAACAAGAAGATCGCGCAACGGCTGGTCATCGCGCAACGTACGGCCGAGGGTCACGTCGAGCGGATTCTGCGCAAACTTGGATGTACTTCCCGGGCGCAGGTGGCGGCCTGGTGGATGTCGCGCGCCGCGTCATAGGGCTCGACCCGGTGAACCGGCCGTCGCGTCCGGCCCCGGGCCCCGGCTCCGTTCGTGGAGCCTGGGTCGGCTTCGAGCCAGGACGGTCGCGCGACGTCTCCCGCGCATGCCGGCCACTGAGAGTGATTTCAGATGGAACGCGGGAAAGTGGGGGATTTCTCCCCTAACTCCGTGACGCCGGGTCGCCCAGACTGTTCGGCGAGCGCGTGAGCTTTTCGCGGGACGCGGAGCATCGGGCATCGAGCGGGTCATACGGACTCCGAGACGGACTCCGAGGGGGCCGCGTGGTCGCCCATGTGAGCCGGGACGTCCCGGCGAGGCGTTCGTGGACCGAGTTCACGCGGGAGATGCCTCATCGGCCCGGGCGTACGCCCGCGGGCGGATGTGGCCAAACAGGGGAGGAATGAGATGCGCAAGCGTGCCGTCTCGATCGCTGAGGACAAGGGGAGGGCACTGTGATGGCCCACAACGATCGTTCACCCGTCACCGTCATCGGTCTCGGCCTGATGGGCTCGGCGCTGGCCCGGACGCTGGTGAAGAACGGATATCCGACCACCGTGTGGAACCGTAGCGCCGAGAAGGCCGATGAGCTGGTGGCTCAGGGGGCGACCCGGGCCGCGACCGCTCGTGAGGCCGCCGCGGCGAGCCCGACGGTGATCGTCTGCGTGACGGACTACACCGCCGCGTACGAGGTCCTGGGCTCATGCGGGGATGCCCTGGCGGGGCGCAATCTCGTGCACCTGAGCACGGGCACCCCGGAACAGGCCCACGAGGCGGCCGCGTGGGCGTCCGAGCGCGGCGCCCACTACCTCGACGGGGCCGTGATGGCCACGCCGAGCGGTGTGGGGGGATCCGAGGCCGTTCTCTTCTACAGTGGATCAGAGGCCGTGTTCTCGGCCGAGCAGGAGATGCTGAACCATCTGGGCGGCGCCACGTCGTATCTCGGGGCCGACCATGGCTTGGCCTCGCTGTACGATTCGAGCCTTCTCGGCGTGGAGTGGGGCGTCCTGAGCGGCTATTTTCACGCCTTCTCCCTGGTCGGCACCGAGGCAGGCAAGGCCTCGACGTTCCTGCCGGTCGCCATCCAGTTCCTCAGGTCCATTGAGGCGGTCTTCCACGAAGCCGCCAGGCAGATCGACGAGGGCGAGTATCCCAGCGACGAAGAGACGCTCGAAATCCACCTGAACGCGATGGATCGCCTCATCGAGACGAGCCGTGCCCGCGGTATAGGTGCCGACGTGCCCGAATTCTTTAAGTCCATCATCACGCGGGCGGTCGCCCTCGGCCACGGTGGCGACGGCATGCCGAGCGCTTTCGAGGCGATCAGGCGACCGGCGTAGCTCGCCGCGTAGCCGGGGCACCGGGAACAGGGGGGCACCGCCCATCACAAGAGGGGTGGTGCCCCGTCCGGCCCGTCCCGCCACCCGCAGGGGAAGGTAAGCCGGTACGGACGGCGGCCGTACGCACTGTTAGGGCGGCTGCGGATCGAGAATTCGCGGTGTCAGGATCAGGCGGTGTCAGGCGGTGTCTTCGGTGTCTTCGGCTTTCCAGATCCTGCTGCGCAGGTCGGTGCCCCGGATGACCTGGATACGCCAGGGCTCCAGGCGGAGCACGTGCAGCTCGGGATCGGTGGGGCCCCCACGCCAGAAGTTGCCCAGGTCGTATCCGGCCCCTGCCGGGCTGGTCTGGCGGTAGAGGTCCCATACGTGCCGTTTGATTTCCAGATCGTCGGCCCATCGGGCGACGGTGTCGATGCTGACGGCGTTCTGCCGGGGGGTCCAGTAGGAGAAGGTGGTGTGCGGGTTGCCGGCCAGGTGTGCCGCCTTGACGGGGGTCTTGTAGGTGGCCAGCCAGCCGAGGGGGCGACCTTCGACGATCTCCCAGACCGGGATCAGCACTCGCGCCCGGGGACGCCCCTTCTTGTCGACGGTGGTCATGGTGGCGTAGACGATGTCGCCGATGTAGGCGTCGAACTCGTCCTTGATCGCGGTGAATGACGTCACTTCGGTGGCCATCGGCTCTCTCCGATCGTTGTCAGGCCGAGGTCTCGGCGAGGACGGGTTCAGCGCTTTCCGGCACCCTACGGGTGCGCAGGCCGAACGCGGTGATGACCGCGCCGAGGACTCCGGCGACGACCGGGACGAGGAGAGCGGTCCTGAGCGCCTCCAGCCCCGCTTGCGGTGAGAGGCCGTCGCCGAGCGCCGCGACGTTGACCGCAGTCACCGCCGACAGGCCGAGGGCGGTACCGAACTGCATCGCGGTGTACAGCAGACCGCCGGCCAGGCCGTGTTCGTGTTCGTCGATGCCGTCGGTGGCGGCCATGGTCAGCGGGCCGTAGGCCAGGGAGAAGGCCAGCCCCAGCAGGAGCATGGTCGGCAGCATGGCGGTGTAGGCCCAGTCCATCCCGACGGGCAGGAACAGCACGTAGGACAGGGCCGCCAGCACCAGCCCCCCGAACAGCACCGGGACATTGCCGAACCGGTTCACCAGCCGTGGTGTCAGGGTCGGGGCGAGAACCGTGTCGATGCCGATCACCAGCATGGCCAGGCCCGTCTGCAGCGTGCTCCAGCCCCGCACCTCCTGCAGGTACAAGGTGACCAGGAACTGGAAGCCGGCGAAGGAGGCGAGGAACAGCAGTGCCCCCAGGTTGGCGCGTACCAGGGGTCCTGATCGTAGGATGCCCAGCCGCACCAGCGGGTTGGCCGACCTCCGCTCGATCACGACGAAGGCGGCCAGCAGTGCCAGCCCCGCGAAGAGCGTCCCCACCGTGCCGGCCAGGCCGTTGCCGGGATCCTCCAGGCGGACCACCCCGTACACCAGCAGCAGCATCGCGCCGGTGATGCTGAACGCGCCGGCGAGGTCGAGACCGCCGCCGTCGCGCTCGGGGGCGTCGGGCTCCTTGAGAAGGGGGATGGCGGCCAGCAGGATCACCGCCGACAAGATGACCGGGGCGAAGAACACCCACCGCCAGCCGAGCGAGGCCAGCAGACCACCGGCGACCAGTCCGAGGGAGAAGCCGCCCGCCGCCGTTCCGGCGTAGACGCCCAGCGCCTTGGTGCGCTGGGGGCCCTCGGGAAAGTTAGCGGTGACGAGCGACAGTCCCGCGGGGGCCATGAACGCGGCGGCGACTCCGGTGACGAACCGGGCGACCAGCAGCATCCAGCCCTCGGTGGCGAACCCGCCCAGGCCGGAGAAGACCAGGAAGACGGTCAGCCAGATCAGGAACATTCGGCGGCGGCCGAACAGGTCGGCGATGCGGCCGCCCAGCAACATGAATCCGCCGTAGCCGAGCACGTAGGCGCTGACCACCCCGCTGAGCATTCCGGTGGACAGGCCCAGGTCGGCCCGGATCGACGGCAACGCCACGTTCAGCATCGCCACGTCGATCCCCTCCAGGAAGATCGCTCCGCACAATACGAACAACACACCCCAAGCGCGTCCGTCCATGCGGCCGCTCGATGTGGACATGGGTTTGTTCCTCTCGAAAAGGTGGGACCGGCCGTGGTTCTCCATCTGAGTGCCGGTTCCCTCTTGTAACCAGCTGCATCTTCGGACACCATCGATGACCGTGGAAGACGGCACTTCAAAGTCCCCTGGTTACTGCGGGGATACCGACGGCAACTACGACGTTCTCCAGTGGGACACGCGGGAGGATTGCGAGGTACGGCAGATCCTCGACCGGGTCGCCGACAAATGGTCGCTACTGGTCATCGCCCTGCTCGATCAGCGCAGCCTGCGTTTCACCGAGTTGCGTCGCAAGATCGACGGGATCAGCCAGCGGATGCTCGCCCGGACCCTGCGCCACCTGGAGCGCGACGGTTTGGTGAGCCGTACCGTGTATCCGGCCGTGCCACCGCGGGTGGACTACGAGCTCACGCCCATGGGCATGACGCTGCACCACACCATCCGCGCGCTGGTCGCCTGGACCGAGGAGCATCAGAACGAGATCGCCGCCGCCCGTTCGACGTACGACGCCCGGGTGGCGATCGAGCAGGAGATCACGGAGCGGGAGGCGCGGGAGCGAGCCGCCCTCGCCCGGGACGTCCTCGCGGGCGGGCACCGGCCGCAGCGCGCGAATGTCGGCTGAGCGCCGCCCGCTGTGACGTGCGGTCGCACCTCCCGGAAATGATCAACAGCTCCGGCCTGGGCGGCACGGGCCGGAGCGTGTACGGGATCCTTCACCGGGCTCTGTCTGGGGGCTCTGTCTGGGCCGAGCCGGGAACCGAGGTCGCCGAAGGCCCCCGTCGAGCGCGCTCCCCCGCCTCACAGGTGCATGACGCTGCTGTGGTGGTCGATGTGGTCGGCGGTGTCGTCGTCGAACCAGAGGCCGCCGGTGGCGAGGTAGCGGAATCGGTGGATTCCCGGTGGCAGGATGACCGAGACCGTGCGGGTGCCGTTGCGACGGCGGCGCATCTCGTGCAGGCCGGGCCGCCAGTCGTTGAAGTCGCCGACGACGCTGACGGTGCCGGAGGGGTGGTCGGCGGGCAGGGCGAAGGTGACGCGGGTTTTGCGGCCGAACAGTTGTGTGCGCCTGAGCATGTACGTCCTCCCTGGGAGCGGGGAATGAGGTCAGCTTCCCGGTTGGCGCGGTGGTTCGGTAGGGGTGCCTGCAGGCCGTAACACACTGTTCACGCCGGTTTCGTGATTTCAGCATTATCCGGATGACATTTGATAGCCCGCCGCTTCGGTTTCCCCCGGGACCTTCGAGACCTCGCACGGCCGGGCAGGCGGCGGGTCGGCCGGTGGTTCGCGCGGGGTCCGCCCGCCGGGGTGAAGGGCCTCTCCCCCGTACGTGATACGCCGCCCGGGGCGAGATGACGGGACTTTTCTCGCGGGCCCTGCGGGAGCGGGCGTTCGTCTACCGTGGGGGGATGAACATGATCGGTGATCTGCCGGGCGGGCCACTCCCCCGCGGCCGTGGCCGGCGGTGTCGTCCGGGCGGTCGCCGGTGACGCCGGCGTGGCGGGTGGGCTCGGGTGGCGGTGTTTCGGCGGGCGGGGCCGTGGCACTGGTGGCTGGTGAGCGGCCGTCGACGACGGCCCGGATGCGGGAGGGGTGTCGCCGGGATCATGCGGCCAGCTGATCTGAATCGTCTCAGTGTGGGCGAGTCGGCCGATCGTTACGTGGAGCTGGTGCGGGCCAAGACCCTGACCGGCGCGTTGTCGGTGTCGACGGCGGAGGTGTACGCGCGTGATGTGGCCACCTTCGTGGATCTGGCGGGCGAGGAGGTGGTGCTGGACGACCTGACCGGTGAGGACGTGGACGCCGTCCTGCTGGCTTTCGCCCGCAAGCCCGACGGGCGGCGGCGCTCGCGGCCCGAGGAGCGGGCGGGCGCGTCGCAGTCGGCCTCCTCCCAGGCGCGGTTTCGGCGGTCGATCTCGGCGTTGTTCAAGCACGCGGTGCTGGCCGGGTGGGTGCAGGTCAATCCGATGGCGATGGCGACGGTGACGGCCAGGGAGCGCGGCGGGCTGCGGCCGGAGCGGCGGGCGCTCACCCGTGAGCAGGCGCGGGGGCTGATCGGCGCGGCGCGTGAGCTGGGTGGCGAGCGAGACGGCGGGGCGGGTGCGGCCGAGGCGGCCGCGGCGCCGGCGGGGCGGGTGCGGCGGCGTGATCAGCACACCGAGTTGCGTGACGGGCTGATCGTGTTGATGTTGTCGACGATGGGGCCGCGGGTGTCGGAGCTGGTCCGGGCCAACGTGGAGGATTTCTACACCAACGACGGGGTGCGTTACTGGCGGATCTTCGGTAAGGGGGGCAAGACGCGGGATGTGCCGCTGCCCGGTGATGTCGCGCTGGTGCTGGAGGCTTATCTGCTGCATGGGCGGATGGCCTCCTCAGACAAGGCGTTGCTGTTGTCGTGGCGGGGGCGTCGTCTGGCGCGGGGGGATGTGCAGGCGGTGATCGACCGGGTGCAGCGGAGGGTGGATCCCGATCGTCGCCGTTCGGTGACGCCGCACGGGTTGCGGCACACCACGGCCACTCACCTGCTGGCCGACGCGGTGGACATGGACGCGGTGCGGCGGGTTCTGGGGCACAGCGATCTGGCGACGCTGGGGCGTTACCGCGATGAGCTGCCCGGGGAGTTGGAGGTGGCGATGCGGTCGCATCCGTTGCTGCGCGGTCCCGCGTCGAGCTGACCCCGTTTCCCGCGATGAGCTGCGCCTGGGTCAACGACGTGATCGTGTACGGCATCGGCCGTGCCATGCACGAGGACTCGCACGTGCATGGCGCGCCCCCACGACACCGGCTACGACCGGCTACGACAGCGTCGCCCGTGATCGAGGCCGGTGCCCGGCTACCTCCTCGGGGCGCTCCCGGCGACGAGCCGTCCACCGCCGTGCGCGCCGGTGACGGAAGGCAGGGCCGTGCCGTCGTGCGCCGTCGTGCGCCGTCGCCGTCTGTTCGTACGCTCCCCCGCCCTGAGTGTCCGAGTGCGCGAGTCCCGCCTCCGGTCGCCAGGGGCGCCTTCGGCGGTGAGGTGGCCGCCGTTTTAGGTCAGCAACTCCCCCACCAGCTGCCGTAGCGAGCGGGCGAGCCTGCCGGGGTCGCCCTCCTGGGTGAGGCGGCGCACCATGTCGGCGTCGAACATGCCCAGCAGGGCGTGGGCCACGAAGGCGGCGTCCAGGTCGGGGCGGGCCTGGCCGATGAGGGTTTCCAGGTGGGTGTGCCAGCGCACGTAGGTGGGGTCGGCGTGGCGGTCGGTGGCGCAGGAGCGTTCGTGGGCGGCCAGCAGGGCGAGGTTGCCGGCGGCCAGTTGGGAGAGGGCGTCCAGGAAGGCGACGATGCGCTCGGCGGGCGGCGCGCCGGGTCCCAGTGGTGCCGGCCCCGACTCCAGTGCCTGGCGCAGCTGCGCGGCCCGCTCCTGCAGCAGGGCCTGCATCAGCCCGGTGCGGCTGCCGAAGCGCCGGAAGACGGTGCCCTTGCCGACCTGGGCGTGCGCGGCGACCTGGTCCAGGGAGATGTGGGCGCTGCCGTGGATGGCGAGCAGTTCCTCCGTGGCGCGCAGGATGGCGCGGCGGTTGCGGGCGGCGTCGGCGCGTTCGCTCACCGCTCTCCCCCTTTTTTTTGCTTTGCGCAACCGGACTATTAGTCCGTATATTAGCCCATATCTAACCGGACTATTAGTCCGATTAGCTCGGTCTGCGGGGTTTCCCGCAGGTCGCCCTTCTCGATCAGGAGCATCCGCCATGCGCGCTCTCGTCGTCGACCCCTCCGCCCCCTGCGGTCTGCGCCTGGGTGAGGCCACCGACCCCGAACCCGGCCCCGGCCAGGTGCTGGTCCAGGTGCGCCACGCCTCCCTCAACCCCGGCGAGCTGGGCATGCTCGCCCAGCTGCCCGCGGGTCACGTGGGTGGCTACGACGCCGCCGGGGTCGTCGTCCGGCCCGCCGCCGACGGCACCGGTCCCGCGGCGGGCACCCGCGTGCTGGCTTTTGGGCCCGGCGCGTGGGCCGAGCTCCTGGCGGTCTCCAGCGCCGACGTCGCCCCCCTGCCGCGCGGAGCCGCCCTCGCCGAGGCCGCGGCGCTGCCGATGGCGGGCATGACGGTCCTGCGTACCCTGCGCGCCGCCGGCTCGGTCCTGGGCCGGCGGGTGCTGGTCACCGGGGCGAGTGGCGCCGTGGGCCGCTACGGCGTGCAGCTGGCCGCCCGGGCCGGCGCCCACGTCCTTGCCTCGGTTCGCGACGGCGTCCACGCACCCGCCCTGACCGCGCTCGGCGCCCACGAGGTCGTCGTCGGCCTCACCGGCCTGCGACAGGTGAGCGAGCCGGTCGACGTGGTGCTGGAGACCGTCGGCGGCCCGCACCTGGTGGCCGCCTGGGCGTTGCTGGCCCCCGGCGCCACCCTGCAGAGCATCGGCTGGGCCGGTGGTGAGCCGGCCGTCTTCCCCCCCGGCTCCACCTTCTTTACCGGCGCGGCCCGTACCTTGAGCTCCTTCGGTGACGCCGCCGCCGTCGGGGCCGACCTGGGCCTGCTGGCCGGTCTGCTCGCCTCGGGCGCGTTGTCGGCGCAGATCGGCTGGCGCGGGTCCTGGGAGCGGGCCGAGGAGGCGGTGGGGGTGGTGCGCGAGCGGAAGGTCACCGGCAAGGCCGTCATCGACATCGCCCCGGGCGAACCGGCCGACACCGGTACGCGGGCAACGGCTTGACCCTGCCGTAGCGTGAGGGTTCAGGCTGGCACCGTGAACGAGGGGACCACCATGAGGGACCCGGTGAACGCCCAAAACGGCGAGGACGGCGAGGGTGCTGTGGACTACGCCGTCGGGCAGGTGGCGCGCGTCGCCGCGGTCAGCGTGCGCACGCTGCACCACTACGACGAGATCGGGCTGGTCTCGCCGGGGCGGCGTACCGCGGCGGGATACCGCCGCTACACCGAGGCCGACCTGCAGCGCCTGCAGCACGTGCTGTTCTACCGCGAGCTCGGCTTCGCGCTGGAGGACATCACCGCCATCCTCGACGACCCCGCCACCGACACCCTGGCGCACCTGCGGCGCCAGCACGAACTCCTCACCCGGGGCATCGACCGGTTGCGGTCGATGGCGGCCGCGGTCGAGCACGCCATGGAGGCGAACATGTTGAACATCTCCCTGACCCCCCAGGAACGTTTCGAGGTCTTCGGCGACTTCGTTCCCGAAGACCACGACGAGGAGGCGCGCCGGCGCTGGGGGCACACCGACACCTGGCGGCAGTCGCGCACCAAGACGGCCGCGATGACCAAGGCCGACTGGGCGCGCTTCACCGGCGAGGCCGCCCAGACGGTGCGCGACTTCACCGAGGCCTACCTTTCGGGGCTGCCGGCCGGCGGGGAGCGGGCGATGGAGCTGGCCGAACACCACCGGGCGCACCTGACCCGCTGGTGTTACGACTGCTCCTACGACATCCACCGCGGCCTGGGCGACATGTACGTCGCCGATGCGCGTTTCGCCGCCGTCTACGAGGCCTCGGCCACCGGCCTGACCGCCTACATCCGCGACGCCATCCACGCCAACGCCGACCGCGCCGAGCACTCCTGCTGACCCGCCCCCTTCTCCCCCGCGCCCCGGTACCGGCGACGCGGGGAAGGAGGGGGGCCGGTGTTCAGCCGGCGGCCACGGTGACCCCCTCCTCGACCCCCTCCTCGGGGGCGGTCGTGGTGGCGGGGCGCTGGTCGAACTGGGTGCGATACAGCTGCGCGTAGCGGCCGCCCGCGGCCAGCAGCGCGGCGTGCGTGCCCCGCTCGGCGATCCGCCCGTCCTCGACCACCAAGATCAGGTCGGCGGCGCGGACCGTCGACAGCCGGTGGGCGATGACCAGCGCGGTCCGCCCGGCCAGCGCCTCGGCCAGCGCCTCCTGGACCGCGGCCTCGGAGGTGGAGTCCAGGTGCGCGGTGGCCTCGTCCAGCACCACCAGCCGGGGGCGGGCCAGCAGCAGCCGGGCGATGGTCAGCCGCTGGCGCTCCCCGCCCGAGAGCCGGTAGCCGCGCTCGCCGACCACGGTGTCCAGCCCGTCGGGCAGCGCCGCGACCAGGTCGGCCAGCCGCGCGCGCCGCAGCACCTGCCATAGCTCCTCGGTTTCGGCCTCCGGGCGGGCCAGCAGCAGGTTGGCGCGGATCGAGTCGTGAAACAGGTGCCCGTCCTGGGTCACCACGCCCAGCGTCTGGCGGATCGAGGCCGCCGACAGCTCGCGGAGGTCCACCCCCGACAGCCGCACCGCGCCGTCGTCGACGTCGTACAGGCGTGCCAGCAGTTGCGCGATCGTTGACTTGCCCGCCCCTGAGGAGCCCACCAGCGCGACCATCTGCCCGGCTTCGGCGCGGAAGGACACCTCGTGCAGCACCGTCGCGCCGCCGCGCGCGTCCAGGGTGGCGACCTCCTCCAGGGAGGCCAGTGACACCTTCTCGGCCGAGGGGTAGGCGAAGCCGACGTGGTCGAACTCCACCGTCACCGGCCCCTCGGGCACAGCCCGGGCGTCGGCCCTGTCGGTGATCAGCGGCCGCAGGTCGAGGATCTCAAAGACCCGCTCGAAGCTGACCAGGGCGCTCATCACCTCCACCCGCGCCCCGGCCAGCGCCGTCAGCGGCGCGTACAGGCGCGTCAGCAGCAACGCCAGCGCCACCAGGGCGCCCGGCTCCAGCCGCCCGCTCAGCGCATAAAGGCCGCCGAGCCCGTACACCAGGGCCAGCGCCAGCGCCGAGACCAGGGTGAGGGCGGTGACGAACACCGACTGCACCATCGCGGTGCGCACTCCGATGTCACGCACCCGCCGCGCCCGGGCCAAGAACTCGGCCGACTCCTGGGCGGGGCGGCCGAACAGCTTGACGAGGGTGGCGCCGGGTGCGGAGAACCGTTCGGTCATCTGGGTGCTCATCGCCGCGTTGTGGTCGGCGGCCTCGCGTTCCATCCGGGCCAGCCGGGTGCCGACGCGCCGGGCGGGCAGGACGAACACCGGCAGCAGCACCAGTGCCAGCGCGGTCAGCTGCCAGGAGATGCCGACCATCACCACCAGGGTCAAGGTGAGCGTCACCAGGTTGCCCGCCACCCCCGAGAGGGTGTCGCTGAAGGCGCGCTGGGCGCCGATGACGTCGTTGTTCAACCGGCTGACCAGCGCGCCGGTACGGGTGCGGGTGAAGAAGGCGATGGGCATGCGCTGCACGTGGTCGAAGACGGCGCCGCGCAGCCGCAGGATCAGCCCCTCGCCGATGCTCGCCGACATCCACCGGCTCACCAGTCCCAGCGCCGCCTCGGCCAGTGCGATCACCGCGATCAGGGCGGCCAGCCTGACCACGACGCTGCCCGCGGCGCCGCCGACGATGGCGTCGACCACCTGCCCGGCCAGCACCGGGGTGGCCACCGCCAGCACCGCCGAGACCACGCTCAGCAGCAGGAACCACACCAGCAGGGTGCGGTGCGGGCGGGCGAAGGCGACGATGCGCCGCAGCGTGGCCGCCGAGAAGGGCCGCCGGCCGTCTTGGGCGTGCATCGTGCTGTACAGCGAATGCCAGGCCGCCATTTCCATGCTCATCACACGTCACCACGTTTTCTGTGCTCGTCATCGCGGGGGGGGGGTCATCGGTGGCCGGCCCGCACCCGGCGGGGACACGGGCTGCGGCGGGGTAGGGAGGCGTGGCGGCGCCACACCACGACCCTAGAAGCTGAAGTTGACTTCAGGTCAAGGGCGGCGCCCTTCGCGCGTTCGCGCCGCCCACCTCGGCGGGCCGGCGCCGAAACCGGTGCGCGGGCGGGGCCCGGCGGGGCGGGCGAGGCCCCGCCCCCCTAGGCTGGAGGCCATATCCCCTTGTCCGGACGCCCCGTTCTCCGGACGTCTTCCCCTCTGGAGAGGTGTACTCGCCGTGCCGACCGCACTCCGCCTGTTCCGTTACGTGGCGATCGCCGAAGCGTGCTCGTGGGCGGGACTGCTCATCGGCATGTACTTCAAGTACGTCGCCGCCACCGGCGACCTCGGTGTGAAGATCTTCGGCCCGGTGCACGGCGCCCTGTTCGTCCTGTACCTGGCCGCGGTGCTGTACGCGGCCCGCCAGGCCCGCTGGAGCCGGGGCACGGTCATCATCGGCCTGGTGTGCTCGGTGCCGCCGCTGGCCACCTTGTGGTTCGAGCGGCGCATGCTCGCCCGCCACCGCGAACCGCTCCCCGCCTGACCCCACCGCTAAAGCTCCAGGACGGCGCGGGTGACCGCCCGGCAGCGCCGCGGATCGGTCAGCAGTTCGGCGCCGTCGCCGAACTGGTCGATCGAGCCCACCGCGGGCAGCGCCCGCACGCGGGCGTCGGTGATGGCGCCGCAGAGGGCGTCGGCGAACCGGCCGGCGTCGAGGACCTGGAAGGGCCGCCGATGATAGGGCCGCAGGCTTCCCTCCAGCGCCGGGGCGGCCCCCATCCGGTTGTGCAGGGCCGCCACCCGCCGGTACACCACCCCCAGGTGCTCCTCGCGCTCACGCCACCCGGTGGCCGCCACCGCCGCCGACAACGCGTCCCCCAGTTCCGCCGTCCCCGGCAGGCGGGCAAAAGCACTCACTGCCCAGCCACTTGGCGTACGGCGGGTAGCGGCGGCGCATCAGCACCACCAGCCGCATCAGCTCCCGTGCCAGGCCCGCGGTGACCAGCGCCGAGCCCAGGTCGTCACCGACCTCCCCGCACCGCCCGGGGAAGGCCTCCTGCTGGGCCAGGCGCCGCCACTGCCCGGCCAGCACGTAGCGTTCCAGGTCGGGCGGATACCAGCGCAGCGCGGCGCGGGCCGGCTCCAGGACCTCCAGGCCGTCGTGGAAGACCTCCCCGCTGGTGACCTCGGCCAGCCGCTGCCAGGGAGTCGACAGCCAGTCCAGCACGCTCACCCCCCGCAGCGGGTCGAACCCGAGCCGGGCGGTGAACCAGGCCGCCGGATCGCTCACCTGCACCCCGTGGCGCTCTGCGGTCACGGCGGTGCGGTAGCCGCCGAAGTCCTCGGGCAGATCCTCGGCGACGGCGCGCCGGACCCGCTCGGCCCGGTGCGCCGCCACGAACACCACCACCCTGGGCCCCCAGTCATGGTCGGTGGAGCGTTCGGTGTCGAACGCCAGCACCTCCGACCCGGCACCGATCAGCGCGGCACTGTGCGGCTCACCGGCCACGATCGGCCGCACGACCTGGGCGTAGAAAGCACGGGAAAGCTCCAGGCCAGGTACGAAACTGGACATCATTTCGTCCACTTTGCCTGCCGCGCCCGCGCCCCGCACCCGATTTTCCCCCCGGCCCCCGCCGCGCGGGCCCGCAGGCGAGTCCACCTTCTGCGCTCCCCCGCGGGCCGGGGTTCAGGCGCCGTCCAGGGCCGCGGCGGCCAGCGGGCGCCCGCGCAACCCCAGCCGCCCGTACAAGGCGATGGCCGCGTGGTTGCCGGTGTCGACCATCAGCGCGACCCGCTCGTGCGCGGCCGCCAGCTCCCCCAGCACGAACCGGCACACCCGCTCGCCGTACCCGCGGCCGCGCGAGGCCGGCGCGGTGGCCACACCGGCGACGAATCCCACCGGCGGGCAGGACCAGGCGTCGGCGGCCACCGCCACCAGCCGTCCGTCGTCGCCGCGCACACCGGCCCAGCGCCGCACCCCCGCCACGCCCGGCACCGCCCAGGAGGAGGGGGCCGCCCGCGCCAGCAGGGCACTCACCTCCCCCTCCTCGGCGTCCTCCAGCCACCCCGCCCGCCCCGCACCCGTGTCCGCGGGGCCCGGGGGGAGCGCGCCGGCCGGGGTGTCCATCCACTCGAACGAGCCCAGCACCCGCATCCGCGCGGTCCGCCCGGCCACCTCATCGACCAGCGCCCGTGAGCCCACCACCCGATAAGACGGGCCGACCTCGGCCAGCACCCGCTCCACCAGGGCGCTCACCGCCCCGGCCTCGCCGCACACCGTGAGACGATCTCGGCGGTTGAGGTCGGGGCAGGCCACCGCCACCGCCTCCCCCAGCGTCCACGCCCGCACCCCGGGGCCCATCCCCTGAGCCCCCCACAGCACCAGCGCGTCACCCGAGCAGGCCTCCGCCACCTCGGCCGCGTCCCCCAGCCGCACCGGCTCGCCGCTCAGAGGATCGCCCCCGGCCGGTAGGCGGCCGCCTGCGGGTAGCGGGCCACGACCGCCTCCACCCGCGCCACGACCGCCTCCACCTGGGCCGAGGCCGCACCGGTGAAGGAGATCGGCTCACCCAGCAGGGCCGCCAGCGCCGCGGCGTCCAGCGGGAAACGCTCGTCGGCCCCCAGGCGGGCGATCAGCTCGTTGCCGGCCGACCCCTCGCGCATCGCCAATGCCGCCGCCACCGCGTGCTCCTTGATCAGCTCATGGGCGCTCTCGCGGCCCACCCCGGCCCGCACCGCGGCCATCAGCATCTTCGTCGTCGCCAGGAACGGCAGGTAGCGCTCCAGCTCGGCGGCGATCACCGCGGGGAAGGCGCCGAACTCCTCCAGCACCGTCAGCATGGTCTCCACCAGCCCGTCGAACGCGAAGAACGCGTCCGGCAGCGCCACCCGGCGCACCACCGAACACGACACGTCCCCTTCGTTCCACTGGTCCCCGGCCAGCTCCCCGGCCATCGACGCGTACCCCCGCACGATGACCGCCAGCCCGTTGACCCGCTCGCACGAGCGGGTGTTCATCTTGTGCGGCATCGCCGAGGAGCCGACCTGTCCCTCGGCGAACCCCTCGGTGACCAGCTCGTGCCCGGCCATCAGCCGGATCGTCCTGGCCAGCGAGGAGGGGGCCGCGGCCAGCTGCACCAGCGCCGTGACCACCTCGTAGTCCAGTGAGCGCGGATACACCTGCCCCACGCTGGTCAGCCGGTGGGCGAACCCCAGGTGCGCGGCCACCTCGTCCTCCAGCGCCACCAGCTTGGCCGCGTCCCCGCCCAGCAGGTCCAGCATGTCCTGGGCCGTGCCGACCGGCCCCTTGACGCCGCGCAGCGGGTAGCGGCCGATCAGCTCCTCCAGCCGGGCGAACGCCACCAGCAGCTCGTCGGCGGCCGAGGCGAACCGCTTGCCCAGCGTCGTCGACTGCGCGGCCACGTTGTGCGAACGCCCGGCCATCACCAGCTGCGAGTGCCGCGCCGCCAGGTGCGCCAGCGCGGCCAGCAACGCCACGCACCGCTCACGCACCAGCACCAGGCTGTCGCGGATCTGCAACTGCTCGACGTTCTCCGTCAGATCCCGCGACGTCATGCCCTTGTGCACCTGCTCGTGGCCGGCCAGCGCGTTGAACTCCTCGATGCGGGCCTTGACGTCGTGGCGGGTGACCCGCTCACGGGCGGCGATCGACTCCAGGTCGACCTGCTCGAGCACCTTCTCGTAGTCCTCCAGCGCCCCAGGGGGAACCTCCACCCCCAGCCGCGCCTGCGCGGCCAGCACGGCCAGCCACAGGCGCCGCTCGGCCACCACCTTGTACTCGGAAGACCACAGGCGGGCCAGCGGCGCGGAAGCATAGCGGGCGGCAAGGACATTGGGGATACGCGGCTTGGCAGTCACGTTGCCTCAGTATATTCCGCCGCCCCCACCCACCCCGACCAGGGGCACCGGAAAACCCCGGCGGGGAAAAGGCAAGAGCCGGCCGCCACGCGGGCGACCGGCTCTCACACTCTTGCGTCGACGGCTACCGGGCCGTCGGCGCCAGCTCGTCCTTGTCGTAGACCTTCAGCGGCGGCCGCTCACCGCCGTCCTTGGGCGTGCGCCGCAGCCGCTCCTTGAGCCGCTCCACCATCACGTACAGGGTCGGCACCAAAACCAGCGTCAGCAGCGTCGACGACAACAACCCGCCGATCACCACGATCGCCAGCGGCTGGGAGATGAACCCGCCCGAGCCGGTCAGCCCCAGCGCCATCGGGATCAACGCGAAGATCGTCGCCACCGCGGTCATCAGGATCGGCCGCAACCTGCGCCGGCCACCCTCGATCACCGCCTCCACGATGCCCATGCCCTGCTCGCGGTACTGGTTGATCAGGTCGATCAGCACGATCGCGTTGGTCACCACGATGCCGATCAGCATCAGCATGCCGATCAGGGCCGGAACCCCCATCGGCGTGCCCGTCGCCAGCAGCAGCCCGATCGCGCCGGTCGCCGCGAACGGCACCGACACCAGCAGGATCAGCGGCTGCACGAAACTCCGGAACGCCGCCACCATGATCATGAAGACGATCGCGATCGCCGCCAGCATCGCCAGCCCCAGCTGCCCGAACGCCTCGGCCTGATCCGCGCTGACCCCGCCCACGGCGAAACTCGCCCCCGCCGGCAACGTCAGAGCCTCCAGCTTCGACGTCAGCTCCGTCGTCACGCTGCCCAGGTCACTGCCGGTCGCCGTACCCGACACCGTCGCGCTGCGCTCACCGTCGATCCGCGTCACCTGGGTGGGACCGTCGACCTTGGACACCTCCGCCACCTGCGACAGCTTCACCGTGCCCGTCGCCGTCGGCAGCTTCAGCGCACCCACCGCCTTGACGTCCTCGGGCGCGTCCGCGGTCCGCAAAACCACCGCCCCGGCGCGGCCGTCCAGCGTCAGCTCACCCAGCGGCGCCCCCCGGAACCGCTGCGCCACCAGCTGCCCGATCTGCGTCTCGGTCAGCCCCCTGGCCGCCGCCTTCTCCCGATCCACCCGCACCTCGACCCGCTCGGCGCCGGCCTCCAGGTTCGAGGTCACATCCCGCAACCCGCCCAGATCCGCCATCGCCGCGCGAACCGTCTCGGTCGCCGCCCGCAGCGCCGTCACATCCGGCGCCTGCACGATCACCTGCAGCTGGTCGGTCGCGCCACCGCCGGGGCCGCCCTGACCGCCGCCCACCGTGACCTTGCCGACCTCCTCTTCGGACAACCCCGCCAGCCGGCCGCGCAGCTCCTCCTCCAGCGCCGCGGTGTCGGTCTCCTCGGCCACCGTCACCGAGTACGAGGCCCGGTCACCGCCACCGCCACCCGTGCCCAGGAAGCCGCCGCCACCGCCCACGTTCACCTGGTAGTCCCGCACGCCCTTCAGCGACGCCAGAACCTCCTCGACCCTCTTGGCCGCAGCGTCCGTCGTCGCCAGGTCGGTGCCCGCCGGCATCCGCTGGCTGATCGACACCGTGTCCTGCCCCGAGGAGTCGATGAAGTTGGTCTCCAGCCGCCCGGCCAGCCCCATCGTCGCGGCGAACACCACCACACCGACCAGCACCGTCACCAGCCGCCGCCGCGTCGCGAACCGCAGCACCGGCAGGTACGCCCGCTGCAACGGGCTGCGCAGCTCCTTGGCCTCGGCCTCCTCACGCACCACCCGCGCCTGCTCCGGCGACAACACCGGCGCCTTCAAGAACCAGTACGCCAGCACCGGGACCACCGTCAGCGACACCAGCAACGACGCCAGCAACGCCACCGTCACCGTGATCGCGAACGGCGCGAACAGCTGCCCCACCATGCCGCCCACCACCGCGATCGGCAAAAACACCGCCACCGTCGTCAACGTCGAGGCCGTCACCGCGCCACTGACCTCGCGCACCCCGGCCAGCACCGCCTTGCGCTTGGCCTCCCCGTACCCGAGATGACGCTTGATGTTCTCCAAGACCACGATCGAGTCGTCGACCACCCGGCCCACCGCGATCGTCAGCGCCCCCAGCGTCAGCAGGTTCAGCGAGTAGTCGCCCACCCACAACGCGATCAGCGCGATGACCACCGACAGCGGGATCGACGCCGCCGTCACCAGCGTCGACCGCACCGACAACAGGAAGATCAGGATGACCAGCACCGCGAACGCCAGGCCCAGCAGCCCCTCGGTCGTCAGATCCTCGATCGACCGCTCCACGTACGGCGCCTGATCGAAGATCACCGTCATCTCCGAGGAGTCCCCGATGGCCCGCACCATCTCCGGGAGCCTCTCGCGCACCGCGTGCGAGATCGTCACCGCGTTGCCGTCCGGCGTCATCGTCACCGACAACCCCAGGCTCGGCTGCCCGTTGGTCCGCGTCAGCGACGTCCCATCGGCCAGCGTCCGCTCCACCGTCGCCACGTCCCCCAGCCGCACCGGCTTGGGAGCCGCCGGCGGGCGCTGCCGCGCCTGCGACTGCTGGACCTGCTGCGCCTGCCGGGCCTGCGGCGGCGCCTGCTGCGCCACCGGCGCGGCAGGCGTCAGATACAGGTCCTTCAGCTCCTCCAGCGTCGAGACCCGCGCCCCCACCTGAACCGTCAGCGACACCTTGTCCTCGGTCACGCTGCCCGCGGGAACCGGCTGCCCGTTGGCCCGCAGCACCTCGGCCACCGCCGTCGGCGACAACCCCAGCAACGCCAGCTTCCCGACATCCGGAGTGATCGTCACCACCTCGTCGCGGGTGCCCGTCACCGTCGCCTCGCGCACCCCCTCGATGCCCTGCAGCTCCGGCACCACCAGCCGCTCAAGCCGCTCGGCCATGACCCGCTGATCGCCGCCGTCGCCCACCGCCAGCTGCATCACCGGAATGTCGTCGGTCCCGCCCGTCAGCACCTGCGGATCGACCGCCTCCGGCAGCTGCGCCTCGATCCGCGAGATCGCCTGCTGCATCTCCGCGACCGCCGCGTCGATGTCGGTGCCGTACTCGAACGCCACCTGGACCTGCGACATCCCCTCCCGGGACGTCGAGGTCACCTCCGAGACCCCCTCCAGCCCCTGGAAGCTGTTCTCGATCGGCTCGGTCACCTGCTCCTCGACGATCTCGGGAGAGGCGCCCGGATACGAGGCCGCCACGAACGCCCCCGGAAACGACAGCGAGGGCAACAGCTGTTGTTTCAGTGAGGGAATCGCAAACAGGCCGAACGCGCTCAACACCAGCGCGATCATTATGACGAGGCTGCGGTTGGCGAGGCTCAACCTGGCCAGGGAGGTCATGGGGGCGGGCTCCTCAAGGAGGGACATCACAACAAGATTCGCCCCAGACTAACACTTCGCCTCATGCGAATATTTAACGAAGCTCACCAATCCTGATAACCTTCTCAGGAAGCGAGAGGTGAGCGTGAACGACGACCGCGAACAACTGATCGACCAGATCGGCGCCATGCAACGCGACCTGGGCAGGCTCCTCGCCCAGCACAGCGCCCCATCCCCCCTCTTCGACTCCAACCTGACCATGCGCCAGCTCAAAGTCGTCATGATCCTCTCCGGCCAGGACTCCGCCTCGGGCCAGGACCTCGCCACCCACCTCGACGTCGGCCTCGGCACCGTCACCGGCATCGTCGACCGCCTCGTCGCCCACGGCCTCGTCGCCCGCCGCGAAGACCCCCACGACCGCCGCATCCGCCGCGTCGAACTCACCCCCGCCGGCCGCACCCTCATCGAACAGATCGCCGACGCCGGCCTCACCGAGTTCCGACGCCTCCTGCGACACCTCGACACCCCCACCCTGCGCGACCTGTCCACCATCGTGGACAAACTCCAGCGCGCAGCCCTCACCCTCCAAAACCACACCCCTCACAAAAAGGTCGGATGATAGGTTCTGTCGCTGTGACAGCACCCACCGACACCCTCTTCTCCCTCACCGGACGCACCGCCCTCGTCACCGGCGGCAGCTCCGGCATCGGACACACCATCGCCCACGCCCTCGGCCACGCCGGCGCCGCCGTCGT
This sequence comes from Streptosporangium sp. NBC_01469, assembly GCF_036227305.1. NCBI lineage: Bacteria > Bacillati > Actinomycetota > Actinomycetes > Streptosporangiales > Streptosporangiaceae > Streptosporangium > Streptosporangium sp. NBC_01469. The sequence continues at coordinate 7,235,410 of NZ_CP109465.1, forward strand.
CATCGTCGCCCGCCGCACCACCCACCTCACCAAAACCCTCACCGAACTCCACCACCACGGCATCACCGCCGCCGCCATCACCGCAGACCTCGCCAACCCCGACGACATCACCCGCATCTGCCACCAAGCCCCCACCCTCCTCGGCGACATCGACATCCTCGTCAACAACGCCGCCAACAACATCCGCCACCCCATGGCAGAACTCACCACCGACGACTACCAACAGACAATGGCCGTCAACATCACCGCCCCCTACCTCCTCGGCCAGCACTTCGGCCCCCAGATGGCCCAACGCGGCTGGGGCCGCATCATCAACATCGGCTCCCAGCAATCCCACAAGGCCTTCGGCGACAGCGGCGCCTACGGCATCTCCAAAGCCGCCATCACCGGCCTCACCCGCTCCCAGGCCGAAGCCTGGTCCCCCCACGGCGTCTGCGCCAACACCATCATCCCCGGCTTCGTCCTCACCCCCCTCACCGAACCCGCCCAAGCCATCCCCGGCCGCGTCGAAGCACTCGCCGCCCGCACCATGACCGGCCGCAACGGCCACCCCGCCGACTTCGCCGGCATCGCCGTCCTCCTCGCAAGCAACGCCAGCGCCTACATCACCGGCCAGGCCATCTGCGTCGACGGCGGCTTCTCCGTCCACTGACCCCCACCAGCACACGACTACCCGCACCGGCCACCCCCGACGACCCAAAACCCACCATGATTGAATACGCCCCGGATCCAACACACCCGGGGAGCTCATGACCACCACCCAGCACCCCGCAGGAGCCCGCAAAGCCGTCTCCTACTTCTTCATCCTCCTCGGCATCACCTCCGGCGCCTGGGCCGCCCGCATCCCCGCCGTCAAACACACCCTCGACCTCAGCGACGGCCAGCTCAGCTACGGCCTCCTCGCCACCGCCATCGGACTCGTCACCGGCATGCGCTTCGCCGGACACCTCACCGACCGCCTCGGCAGCGCCCGCCTCATCACCCCCGCCGCCATCGCCACCGCACTGTCCGTCATCCCCCCCGGCTACGCCACCACCCTGCCCGCCCTCACCGCCGCCCTCTTCCTCTTCGGCTTCACCAACGCCTTCCTCGACGTCTCCATGAACGCCCACGGCGTCGAAGTCGAACGCGCCTACGGCCGCCCCATCCTGTCCTCCTTCCACGGCATGTTCAGCATCGGCTGCCTCACCGGCGCCGGCATCGGCGGCCTCTTCGCCTGGCTCGACCTCAGCGCCGCCGCCACCCTCACCGCCGTCGGCCTCCCCCTCGCCCTCATCTCCCTGTACGCCCGCCACCACCTCCTCACCACCCCACCCCCCGCACCCTCCACCCCCCACCGCGACCGCACCCGCGCCCCCTGGACCAGCTGGATCATCCTCATGGGAATCGTCGCCTTCGCGGGCCTCGTCGGAGAAGGCGCCGCCAACGACTGGACCGCCGTCTACCTCTTCCAGAACCTCGGCGCCCCCCAGGCCGTCGCCGCCGCCGGATTCGCCGTCTTCTCCACCACCATGACCATCGGCCGCTTCGCCGGAGACCACCTCGCCCAGCGCTTCGGACCGGTACGCCTGGTCCGCTACTCCGGACTCATCGCCGCCATCGGCCTCGGCACCGCACTGCTGGCCGGCCAGATCCCCATCGCCTTCGCCGGATTCGCCCTGTTCGGCTTTGGCCTGTCCACCATCGTCCCCCAGGTCTTCTCCGCCGCCGGCAACCACGACCCCGCCCGCGCCGGACAGGCCATCGCCCAGGTCGCCACCGTCGGCTACGCCGGCCTCGTCGCAGGCCCCGCCATCATCGGCGGCGCCGCCGAGCTCATCGGCCTGCCCGCGGCCCTGGGCATCCCCGCCCTGCTCGCCGCCTTCATGGCCGCCTCCGCCGGAGCACTGCGCCCCCGGAAAACACCGTGACCGGCCGACAACGCGGCCCTGTTTTTCGGTGATGAGTCTTTAGTCCGCTGTAAATGATCTTGGACTCGGCCGAACGCCTTTACAATGTAGATCAATGCCAGTGGGCCACCGACGACCACGTCGCCGGATTCACCGCCGTCGCCACCAGGCCCCCCCGGGGGCCGTTGCCGCGGACCTCGCGCGAGAACGTGGACGAGCAGGACCGCCATGACCGCCGCGCCCGCCCACATGGCCCACTGCCGGCCCGTCGCCCAAGGACTCCCGGGCGGCCGCGGTCAGCGTCCTTTGCGCAGGTAGGCGCGGAGCGACAGCGGGACGAAGATCACCATCAGTGCGGCCGACCAGAGCAGGACGGCGATCACCGGATGCGCGAGTGGCCAGGCCACGTTTCCGGACGGGGCGCCCGGGTTGCCGAACAGCTCCCGTGAGGCGGCGGTGAGCGCGCTCACCGGGTTCCAGTCGGCCAGGAAGCGCAGCCAGCCCGGCATGCCGTCGGTCGGGACGAACGCGTTCGACAGCATCGTGAACGGCAGGCCCAGCGGCACCATCGCGTCGGCGACCTGGTCGTTCCTCACCGCCAGGCCCACATAGACGCCCACCCAGCTCAGCGCGTACCGCAACACGATCATCAGCAGGAACGCCTGGGCCGTGGGGATCAGGCCGCGGTGCGGCTGCCAGCCCACCAGCAGGCCCGCGCCCACCATGACCGCCAACATCGGCAGGCCGGCCAGCAGGTCGGCGCCGGTCTGCCCGAACGGCACCGCCAAGCGCGCCATCGGCATGGAGCGGAACCGGTCCATCACACCGCGGGAGGCGTCGGTGGCCATCCGCGTCATGACCCCCAACCACGCGGAGAAGGTCACCATCGCGAACAGGCCGGGCATGAGGTACTCGCGGTAGTCGCCGCCGTCCGGCACCTGGATCGCGCTGCCGAAGACGTACCCGAACAGCACCACCATGACGGCCGGGAAGACCAGCGCGGCGACAATCTGCCCAGGTTCTTGCCGCAGCCGTCCCAGCTCGCGGCCGACCAGGGTCAGCCCGTCGGTGAACGTCCAGCCCAGGCGACGCAGTGGTGAGGTGAGGGCGGTCATCGGACGGGCTCCTTGCGGTCGGTGAGGCGCAGGAACACCTCGTTGAGGGTGGGGCGGCGCAGGCTCACGTCGGCGGCGGCGACTCCTGCGTGGTCAAGCTCGCGCACGACGTCGGCGAGCCGCAGGCCGCCGACGGGCAGGACGACGCTGAGCCTGTTGGCGCCCGTCGGCGTGGGAGCGGTGCCGGCGAGGGTGTTCAGGACGGTCATCGCCGCAGGCAGCGCGGCGGGGTCTTCGAGGGTGACGTCGAGGCGGTCGCCGATCGTGGCCTTCAGCTCGTCGGGAGTGCCCTTGGCGATCACCTGCCCGTGGTCGATGACGGCGATGTCGTCGGCCAGGTGGTCGGCCTCGTCCAGGTACTGCGTGGTGAGCAGCACCGTGGTGCCATCGGCCACCAGCGCACGGACGCTGTCCCAGATTTCGCCGCGGCTGCGCGGGTCCAGGCCGGTGGTCGGCTCGTCCAGGAAGAGCACCTCGGGGCGCAGGATGAGGCTGGTGATCAGGTCGAGGCGGCGCCGCATGCCGCCGGAGTAGCCGAGAACCGGGCGGTCGGCCGCGTCCATCAGGCCGAAGCGCTCCAGCAGCTCGTCGGCCCGCCGGTGCGCATGGCGGCGGGGTAGGTGGTAGAGGCGCCCGAACATGCGCAGGTTGCCACGGCCGGTGAGCTTCTCGTCCACGGCGGCGTACTGGCCCGCGAGCCCGATCCTGGCGCGCACCTTGCCTGCCTCGCGGACGACGTCGTATCCGGCGATGCGGGCGTGCCCGGCATCGGGATCGGACAAGGTCGCCAAGATCCGCACCGCGGTCGTCTTCCCCGCGCCGTTGGGCCCCAGCACGCCGCAGACCGTTCCCCTCGGAACGCTCAGGTCCAGCCCCCGCAGCGCATGGGTGTCGCCGAAGGACTTGTGCAGCCCCTCGGCGACCACGATCGGATCAGGCATGACCCCTCCACTGGGTACGTTGTACGCGGTTTCGGGTCAGGTTAGATTACTGGGTACCATGTACGCAACTGGGGAGGAGGAGACGGTGGCCGACGCCGAGTACGTGAACATCTGGATGCGGCCCGAGCGCCCCGCCCGCGGGCCGAAGCCGGTCTACAGCCGCGCGCAGATCACCGAGGCGGCGATCCGGATCGCCGACGCCGAGGGGCTGGAGGCCGCCACCATGCGGCGGATCGCCGCCGAGATCGGCGCGGGCGCGATGTCGCTCTACCGGTACGTCCCGAGCCGCGACGACCTGGTCGAGCTCATGGCCGACCGGCTGATGGGCGAGATCGACGTCACGGGCATGCCCTCGGGCGACTGGCGCGCCGACCTGACCCGCTACGCCGACGGACTGCGGGCCATGTGGCTGAGGCACCCGTGGATCGCCACCGTGCAGCGGTCACTCCCCAGCTTCGGCCCCAACCAGCTGCTCTTGATCGAACGGCTGATGGGAGTGCTCGACGTCTTCGTCCCCATCGACGAGAACCTCGGCCTCGTGGCCATGCTGAACAGCTACGTCGAGGGCACCGTCCGCGAGGAGATCAGCTCGGCCAGGGAATTCCGCCGCAGCGGGCTCAGCGAGTCGGAGTGGATGGCGCGGAGCTACCCGTACGTCGACCGGCTGGTGAAGAGCGGGGAGTACCCGATCTTCACCAAGATCGTGATGGAGGCGCGCCAGCCGCACCTGAGCCGCGACGACCAGTTTTGGTACGGGCTCCGGCGCGTCCTCGACTGCATCGCCGCGGCCCTCCCGTCAACGGCCGAGTCTTCGATGCCGGCGCACCGGGAGGGGCGGGAAGAACAGGACGGGCCAGGGCAGGCTCGTAGCCGACCATCCGAGAGGGCATCAAAAGCGAAATAGCCGCAAAGGCGAACACGCGCGCATCCGTGCGGCACCAAAACACGGCCCGGCCGAGTAAGGCCGAAGTGCGACCTGACCCAAATCGCCTGTTGGCCGCGAGACTCCGGGGCGCGGGAGTTCTCGTTCGACGGTGTCTCCTAGCCGGTGGTGACCCGGTCGTCCTTGAGGTGGGTGAGGAAGAAGTCCCGGACGTCCTCGGCGAGCAGCTCCGGCACCTCCATCGCGGCGAAGTGGCCGCCACGCTCGAACTCCGACCAGTGCCTGATGTCGTACAGCCGCTCGGCCAGCGGTCGCACCGACTGCGTGATGTCGTGCGCGAACACCGCCACGCCGACCGGTACCGGGCACGGCTCGATCCGCCGCGGAGCCTCGCGGGACAGCCGCGCCGAGGAAGCCGCGGTGGCGGTCAGCCAGTACAGCGAGATGTCGGTAAGCATCCGCTCGTCACCGATCTGCGAGCGAGGGTCCGTCCACTGCGCGAAGCGCTCGGCGATCCAGGCCAGCTGGCCGACCGGTGAGTCGGTCAGCGCATAGCCGATGGTCTGCGGAGTGGTGGCCTGCAGGGCCTGGTACGGCGGACGATTCGCCATCAGCTGCCTGATCTTGTCCAGCCGGGCTTCATCCGTTTCGGACAGTTCAATGCCGGCGTCCGGGACCGGCCGGGTCGGCAGGTAGTTGACGTGCACCCCGACGACCTGCTCGGGTGCCACCGCGCCGAGCGCCGTTGAGATGCCCGAGCCGAAGTCGCCACCCTGCGCGCCATAGCGCTCATACCCGAGACGGCGCATCAGCTCAGCCCAGGCCCGCGCGACCCGGACGATGTCCCAGCCGCGCTCGTGGGTCGGCCCGGAGAAGCCGAAACCCGGGATGGACGGAATCACCAGATGGAAGTCGCGCGACAGCGGCTCGATCACGTCGAGGAACTCCAGGAACGAACCGGGCCAGCCGTGGGTGAGGATCAGCGCGAGCGCGTCCGGTTTCGAAGACCGGACGTGGACGAAGTGGATGTTCTGGCCGTCGATCTCGGTGGTGAAGTGCGGAAGCTCGTTGAGCTTGGCCTCGTGCTCGCGCCAGTCGTAGCCGGTGCGCCAGTATTCGGCCAGTTCCTTGAGCCGCGCCAGCGGGAAGCCGTAGTCCCACCCGGCGTCGGCGACCTCGTTGGGCCAGCGGGTGCGGGAGAGCCGGTCGGTCAGGTCGTCGAGGTCGGCCTGGGGGATGTCGATGCGGAACGGCTTGATCATGGTCTTGACTCCAGGGGGATCATCCGGCGCCCGGATGTTCGGGCGAGCCGGGGTCGGGAGCGATGAGGTCGGTGCGGACGGCGACGGTGTGACGGGTGCCGGTGGTGCGGGCCGCACTCGCGCGGGTGTCCACGGCCTCCCGGAAAGGAGGTCAGTTCTCGCGTGTCCAGGTGGGCGTGATCCGCACCTCGCGGAGTCGCCGGCCCGCCGGCGAGCGCACCGCCACATCGCCGGCGAAGACGGTGTCCGCCCCCTCCCACCGCTCCTCGTCGAGCAGGCGCGCGAAGCGGGTGAACAGATCGGCGATCTCGATACGGTCGGCGATCAGGGTGTCCGTGGACATGACGTCCCTTTCGTTGGCGACTCCAACATTGGCAACACCCACTATATGCAGATTTATTGGCAACGCCAACAATGTATGGTGGCTGTCGTGGAAGAGACACCCGCACGCCTGACCGCGAAACCGAGCTGGCTGCTCACCCAGCTGGCGGTGCACGCCCACCGGTTGGCCTCCAACGGCTTCGGCGAGGTGGGCGCGCGTGGATACCACTACCGCGTCCTGGCCGTGCTGGACGAGTTCGGGGTGGCCAGTCAGGCCGAGCTCGGCCGCCGGTGCAACATGGACCGCAGCGACGTCGTGGCGGCGATCAACGAACTGGCCGAGCAGAGTCTCGTCGAGCGGACACCGGACCCCGACGACCGAAGGCGCAACCTGGTCACCCTCACCACGGCGGGTGATCGGCAACTGCTACGCATGGAGCGAGTACTCGACAGGGTGCAGGACGACCTGCTCGGACCGCTTCCGGCCGAGGACAGGCAGACCTTGACCCGCCTGCTCACCCAACTGCTCGCGCACCACCAACGGGGGTGAGCTCGGAGGCGCACCAGGAACCGGCCGCCGCCGTCCACGCGCACACGGCCGGGTGACACCGGACCCGGACCGGCTCGAAGGCCCCCCCGTGCCCGCTCAGCGCCCGGCCGGGACGATGGCGGAGATCCGCGCGGCGAGCGCGGCCAAGTGCGCGAGCCAGGAGTCGGCGGCGGCGTCGGGAACGGCGACGATGACGTGGTCGATCCCCAGGGCGGCCAGCTCACCGCAGCGCCGGACACTCTCCTCGACATCCTGGCCGTCGGGAATGCGCATGTGGAGGGTCTTCTCGATCTCCTCGTAGGGTCGTCCCAGCCGTTCGCAGTGCGCGCGCAGCACGCCGAGCTTGTGCCGCACGTCGGCGCCGTACAGGAGGTTGCAGGCGTCGGCGTGCTCGGCGACGAGACGCAGGGTCTTCTTCTCCCCGCTGCCGCCGATCAGGATCGGCGGGCGCGCCTGCGGCGCGTTGAGCGTACGCTCCAGCCTGTAGTGCCTGCCCTCGTACGGCCCGTCCTCCTCCCCCCACATCTGCCTGGCGATCTGGAGCGTCTCCTCCAGCCGCTCGAACCGCTCGGCCAGGGAGGGGAAGCGCAGGCCCAGACCGCGCGCCTCCTGCTCGTACCAGCCGGCGCCGATACCGAGGACGGCGCGTCCGCCGGAGAGCGCGTCCAGGGTGCTGACCTGCTTCACCAGCAGCCCCGGCTCACGGTAGACGGCACCGGTGACCAGGGCGCCCAACGTGACCCGGCCGGTGAGGGCCGCGGCATAGGACAGCGCGCCGTACGCCTCCAGCATCGGATCCTCCACCGCGCCGAAGTTGGGGATCTGGAAGAAGTGGTCCATCACCCACAGGCTGTGCAGCCCCGCCTCGTCGGCACCGCGGGCGACGGCCGCGAACCGGCCGGCGATGGCGGCGTCGCCACCGGGCCAGGTGAAACGAGGGCAGGTCAGACCGAGTTTCATCGAACACTCCTTGAATCGGGGGAGCATGCCCGCCGCGGGATGACAGGATGACGTGTCATCGCGGGCATGAAAAAACCCTCTCGCCCGGGTCGCTGAACCCGGAGCCGAGAGGGCACCGTACGAACAATTATCTCACAGGCCACGCCCGGCCCCCGCAAAAAACACCCCGGGGGCTCCCGTCACCACCGCACCGTCGGCCCCCGGCGACAAGGAACACAGATCACCATGCCGTCGGCCGCGGCTCTGCGGGCGGCGTCGGTGCTGCCGCCGTGCAGGGCGGCGATCTCCTTGTAGGGCAGCCCGGCCAGGTAGTGGTAGGCCACCGCCTGGCGCTGCCGGGCCGGTAGCGCCTTGAGCGCCCGCCACAGGTCGCCGTCCCAGTCCTCGGGGCGGCCGATGTGGCTGGGGTGCTCCGGTGGCGTCTCCACCGGGGTGGGCCTGCGGGCGGCGGCGCGGGTGACGTCGATGGCCTTGCGGTGGGCGATCGTCACCAGCCACGCCTCGACGTTCGCGTCGGGCGGCAGGTCGGGGTAGGCCTTCAGCGCCGACAGGAAGGTCTCCGACCAGGCGTCCTCAGCCTCCTGAGGGCCGAGGACGGCCCGGCACACGCGCAGCACCACGGGGCCGTACTCGGTGATGATCTGCTCGAAGGGTCGCATGGTCCTACCTTGTCGTCGAGGGGTCGCCTCCCGGGGGCCAGGCCCGCCGGGAGGTGGGGTCGTCGCTCAGAACAGCCTCGCCGCCTTCCGCTCGGCCGGCTCCTCCAGATCCAGCAGGAACCGCTTGCGCGCCAGGCCCCCGGCGTAGCCGGTCAGGCCGCCGTCCGCGCCCACCACCCGGTGACAGGGCACGATCACGCTCAGCGGGTTGCGGGCGTTCGCGGCGCCGACCGCCTGGGCCAGCGACACGTTACCCAGCCGCCGCGCGAGCTCCCCGTACGAGCGGGTCTCCCCGAAGGGGATCTCCGTCAGCAGCCGCCACACCCGCTGCTGGAACTCGTCGCCCCGAGGCGCCAGGGGGAGCTCGAAGCGGGTCCGCTCACCGGCGAAGTACTCCCCCAGCTGGCGGCGCACCTCCTCAAAACCCGACTCGTCGTAGGTTCCCCGGTCCTGCGGCGCGGGGCCGCGCAGGTGCCGCTCGAAGTACAGCCCGCACAGCACGCCGTCCTCGGCGACCGCGGTCAGGTCACCCAGCGGCGACGCGATGACGGTGTGGGTCCTGGCCATGTCACTCGTCCCTTCCAGGGCTGCGGGACCACCGGTGCGGCCCCTCACCCCCTGAAGACGTCCGGCGGCCGGAAAACGTGAGGCCGGTCCGCGGAGATCATCGGACGCCGGTCACCCCGCGGCTGAGCCGCCGCCCCCCTCCAGCCGCCTCCGGTGATCATGCCCGCCCCGGAATGATCGACACGCGGCGCCGGGATGCCGGCGCCCGGCCCCGAAGCCCACCGGTCACGGCCCGGCGGCACGACCGGGCGCGATCCGGACGGCCTCACCTGGGGATGGAGCGCTCCCACCACAAAGGGATGATTGAGCAGGTCCGGACGGGTAGGGAACCTTCACAACCTCCACAGCGACCGTTCTGGTTCTGGCGGACACGTCGGTAGCGCCCCCGGTGAAAGCCACAGGCGGCCCTCACGTAAGGGGACAGGCATGCACACCGATCAGCGTGGCCACTGGCCGATCAGCCCCGATCTGATCGGCCTGCGCCGGCATCTGCACCGCTACGCGAGCCAGGTGGGGCTGGCCGGAACCCGACGCGACGACCTGCTGCTGGCGGCCAACGAGGCCGTCATCAACGTGCTGGAACACGGCGACGCGGCCGGAACCGTGAGCGTCTGGCGCGACGAGGCGGACCTCGTCGTCGACGTCGTCGACGACGCCGGACGCCTGGCCCCCGACCAGGCCGACCACCGCAGGCCCACCCCCGGCTCGGTTCGCGGGTTCGGGCTGTGGCTGATGGGCCGGCTCTGCGACGAGTTCACCATCTGCCAGAGCGGCGGCCAGTCCCGCGTCCGGTTGCGGATGCACCTGCACACCACCTGACGACCGGACGGCGGCCACCGCCCGTGACGCGGCCGGCAGCGCACAAGCCGTACGAGAACCGGACGGCGGCCACCGCCCGCCGTCCCGCGCCCCCGGCAAGGCCGCGCTTCTCGCACGGCGCGCCGCCGGGCTCAGCCGACGTGCGGATCCGGCCCTTCGGATGGGCCGGCCGTGAACATCAGCGGGGTGCCGACCCCGTACCGGGAACCCGCGTCGGCGAGGAAGGCCGCCAGCCAGCCCAGGGCGTCCAACGACCACTCGGCCAGGGTGCCCCGGAAGGTGGCCCGGTGGCGGGCGGGCCCGAGCCACACCTCGTCGATGACGGCGGGCTCCAGGACCACACCGTCGTCGTCCGTCACGGAGACCGAGTCGCACGAGAAGACGTCCTGATCGAGCTCCCGTATCCACCGGAGCATCTCGGGCGCCGCCGAGCGGATGGACGGATCCTGCCCGCCGTCCAACGTCACCCGCACCCGCGTTCTCAGACCCGGGTCGCTGTCGGCGAACCAACCGGCGTCCTGAAGCAGGGTCGTCACCGCGCCCACGCGCCACGACGCGCCCGCGGGCACGTCGAGGCTCTGCACGGGCAGCAGAACCTGAACCGCCCGCAGGCGCGGAGTGCCGACGCGGGCCACGACGTCGCCCGCGCACGAGAGGAACTCCTGCACCGGCAACGGCCGGCCCGCCGGAACCGGCGTGGTCAACGACACCTGAAACCACGCCACGCGTGCCGGTCGCGATCCCGGGACCGGATCCTGCCCGGCGTCGTTCATACCCCACAGGCCGCCGGACGCGCTCTCCACAGCCTCGGTGAGCCATCCCATCGCGGACGACCTCGCGACGAACAGGCTGTAGGCGTCCGAGGAGGCGACGAGAGGATCTCGCCACGGATGCGGCACCAGCTCACCGTACAGAGCCGCGAGCATGGTGCTGTCGGGCCTGATACTCACGCCGCCCCCTTCGAATTACCGCCTGCAGTAGATGTTTCGCGCCGGGGTGACGAGCTTGCCCGGGTCGTCGGGCAGGCCGACCAGGTCCACGTCGACGACGCTGCGCCAGCCGGTCAGGCTGCCGTTGTTACAGCCCGCGCGACCGGTCGCACGGTTACCGGCCCCGCCGCCGGACCTCACCGTCGCGCTGCCCACCGTGCCGGCGTTTCTCCAGCTCCCGTCAGCGTAATACTGCTGCAGCTGCACCGTGACGACCGCCAGCGTGGCGTTGCAGTTACCGTTGACCCACCAGCCGTGCCCGGACGCCTCGAAGGCGGAACTGGAGACGTGGACGTAGTCGCCTCTGGTCTCGAAGAAGCACACCGCGGAAGTCGACCGGTTGTTCGTCGGGGAGCTCGTGTTCCTCGTGCTCGCCTCGCCTCCGGCGGGGGCGGGCGCGGGAGCGGGCGCAGGGGCGGGAGGAGGCGCGGATCGCGCCGGGGCCGCGATCGCCGAGGGCTGCGACATCCCGAGCAGCACCGCACCCACGATGCCGGCTGTCGTGGAGATCGTACGAAAAGAGTGACGCATGACCGCACCTCCGAGCTGAGTCGAGCATGATCAGGGACTACCGCGCGCCCCTGTCCGGCGGTGGGAATACACACAGCGCTGACTTCGATCGGCGCGCAGCATAAACAAACGTGTCATTGACGTTCTATCGTGTCAAGAAAATTAAAATTGTTAAGCAGTGTTTCGTTGCTATATGACGTGCAATTTCACATACATCCCACCGGCTCGCCAGATAACTGATTTAGCGGGATTTTTAGACACAACGCCCTACAAGCCCGAAATAGGGAATTAGATTTCCGCACACCTAACCGTCGACGACGTCGGCGGGCCGGTCGGCACCCGTGCGATCGACGCCCTGACCAGGCCATCCATCGTCGGCCCACCTCTCGCGTGCGGCAGCGAAAAATACGGACAAAAACATAAATTCCCGCGATCCCCCAAAGTCGGTGAAATGTGTTCGACACCGACCCCAGTCCCGGGAACCGGCTCCGGCCGACCGCCCGTCGAATGAGATGCGTCCGCGCGACACGGGTCACCACATCGGGCCGTCCATCAACGCCGCCACGACCATCGGGCCTGTCTTTTCGGGGTGGAGTCTTTAGTCCGTTCTTTTATAAATGATCTTGAAATCGCCCGAGCGCCTTTACAATGTAGATCAATAAGAAGCGGTCGTTCGCGACCGGTAACGCGGACTCGCGACACCCGCCCGCACGGCGGTCCGCACCCAGAGCGGTTCCCGGACACCCCGATGCGGACACTCCGGTGCGCGGTCCACCCCGGCACCTCGGTCGTGGACCGTCAGCCCCTGAGCCTCGGCAGCACCTCGGCGCCCAGCCTGCGGATGTTCTCCAGGGTGCGGGCGTGCTCACCCGCACCCTCGACCATCAGGATCAGGTGTTCGAGCCCGGTCACCTCGTGGGTGCGCCTCATCGTCTCCACGCAGTGGTCGGCGTCACCCACCGGATGGACGCCGGTCAGGAAACCGACGTACTCCCCCACGTCCCGCGTGGGCCGCCGCCGGTCGTCCACCGGCACGTACCCCGCCAGGCCGGGCTCCAGCCAGCGGGGCATGGCGGTCTTCAACTCCCGCACGGCCGCCCTCGTCGAGTCGGCCACGTACCCGACGACGGCGGCCACGTGCCGGACCGCGCCCGCGTCCGGCGGGAACGGCGAAGCGGCTCCGGGCGCGGGTGGACGCGCCGCGTCGTAACCGGCGAGCATCGCGGCCTTGTCCGTGTCGTCCATGTGCATGCCGAGCAGCATCGGCAGCCCCCGCCCGGCCGCCAGCCGCGCCGTCCCCGGCGAGGTGCACGCCACGACGGGCCGCACCGACGCCGCCGGTACCATCGCGACCTCACGGAAGCGGAAGAACTCCCCCTCGGCCGAAACGGTGCGCTGTCCCAGGGCACGGCACAGCAGGTCGAGCGACTCGGCGAAGCCGTGCTCGAACCTCGCCAGGCCGGTGCCGAACACCTCCAGGTCCACCCAGGGTCCGCCCCTGCCGACCCCCAGCGCGAAACGCCCGCCGGACAGGTGGTGCAACATCGCCGCCTGCTCGGCCAGCGCCACCGGGTGCTGCGTGGACAGCACGCTCACGGCCGTCCCCACTCCGATCGTCCGCGTGCGCCCGAGCGCCACGGCCGCCAGCGTGGCCGCCGACGGGCAGACCCCGTACGACATGAAGTGGTGCTCGGCGATCCAGGCGTCGTCGAACCCCGCCTCCTCCGCGACCGCGATCGCCTCCACGCAGTCGCGCAGCACCCGTCCCTGCGGCCTGCCGGGGAAACCCGCCGCGACCAGGAAGATTCCGATCCGCACCCTGCTCATGCTCTCTCACATACGGGCCGGCGGCTGCGAATTCACCGGACCGGCTCGCGCGGGGAGAAGCCGCGCGAGCCGAGGACCACGGGCCGGCCGTCGCGTGTTCACCCCGGTGTTCCTCGTCGTCGGACCGCCCGTCCGGACGCCGTGACCGGCGCGACGCGGGCCCGGCCCCCGGATGAGAGCTTGGCCCCCAGGTGAGGAGCACTTTTTACCCGCCGATCCGCTCCGGGGGGAACCGCGACCCCATGGTGATCGTTTGACGTGCGGTCACAGCACAACGCACGTGAACGAGGAGAGGAAACCCGTGATCTTCAAACGGATGCTGGGAGCCTTCGGGGTCGGAGCGCCCTCGGTGGACACCGTCCTGGCCACCCCGCGGGCGCGGCCCGGCGAGCCGCTGAGCGGCGAGGTACGCGTCAAGGGCGGCGACTTCGACGCCGACATCGAGTACATCGCGCTGGGACTGGTCACCCGGCTGGAATCCGAGCACGGCGAGGGTGAGCAGATCGGCCTGGTGGAGTTTCACCGCGCACAGGTCTCCGGAGCGTTCCGGCTGCGCAGCGGCGAGGACAAGGTCGTCCCCTTCCAGTTCCCGGTGCCGTGGGAGACTCCGGTCACCGAGATCGCCGGACAGCACCTGCACGGCATGGCCATGGGGGTGCGCACCGAGCTGGCGATCGCCGCGGCCATCGACAAGGGCGACATGGACCCGGTCGAGATCGAGCCGCTCGCCTCCCAGCGGGCCGTGCTGGACGCCTTCGTCCGGCTCGGCTTCCAGTTCAAGGGCGCCGACGTGGAGCGGGGCCACATCTACGGCCTCAGCCAGCAACTGCCGTTCTACCAGGAGATCGAGTTCTACCCGCCGCCCGCCTACGCCGGGCAGATCAACGAGGTCGAGCTGACCTTCGTCGCCGGTCCCGCCGGTCTGGACGTCGTGGTGGAGGCCGACAAGCGCTCCGGCGGTCACGGATCCGGGGGTGACGCCTTCGGCCGCTGGCAGGCGGGTCACCAGGAGGCGGCGCACCGCGACTGGGCCTCGGAGATCAACGGCTGGCTGGCCGCGCTGGCCCAGCGGTCTCACGGCGGCTTCCAGTACGGCGGTCACGACCCGTACGCCCGCCACGACTCCCACCACGGTCATCACGAGGGACGCGGCCCCGGTTGGGGCGGCGTCGCCGCCGGTGTGGCCGGTGGCTTCGTGGCCGCCGAGGTCATCGACGAGATCTTCGAAGACGAGGGGGAAGAGGAGGAGTGACCGCGCCGCGACTCACCCGATGAGCCCGCGCGCCCCAGGACGGTGACGGCCCGTCCCGCGACATCGCGGGACGGGCCGTCGTAACGGTCCCTGCCGGTACAGCGTGCTTCTCGGCACACGCCCGTCCCCGCGACTGCGCAGCGGGACGGGGACGGGAATGTCGTGGCGCGGGGCCCGGTCAGCCGGGGGCGATACGGCTGAGATGCTCCCAAGATCGATACAGATCCGCTTGGGCCTGGTCCATCTCCAAGACGTGATCGAAGGACTGGCTGCCGATTATCAGCCGTCGGGGCGGGTCCGGCAGTGCGGCCAGCTTTATGATGACCGAAGCGGCGGTGCCCGGCTCCGGGGCGACGGCGTCGCCCCACATCGCCTCCATCTCGGTGCGCAGGGGCTGATACTGCGCCAGGGGTTCGGTGTTCGTGGTGCCGGCGGTGAACAGGCCGGTGTTGTAGCCGCCCATCTGCACGATGGTGACCTTGACGCCGAAACCTTCGACCTCCATCGCCAGCGCCTCGCTGACCGAGTCCAGCGCGGCCTTGCCTGCGCCGTAGAAGCCGACGGTGGCCATACCACCGCCGCTGCCCATCGAGGTGACCTGGAGGAGTCGTCCCCCGCCTTGGGCGCGCAAGTGAGGAAGGACCGCCTGAGCCACCCACACAGCGCCGAAGAAGTTCACATCCATATGCGCCCGGATCTGCTCCTCCGTGGCTTCCTCCACCATCCCGTAGAGCAATACGCCGGCGTTGTTGACGACAACGTCCAGCCTGCCGAACGCAGCTACCGCCCGCTCCACCCCGTCGAACACGCCCTGACGGTCGGTGACATCCAACGGAAGCGGGACAAGGCGGTCGGGGTACTTCTCGGTCAGTTCCTCCAGGGGTTCGACGTTGCGGGCGGCAGCCACTACGCGGTCGCCGTCCGCCAAGGCGGCCTCGGCGAAAGCCCTGCCCAGGCCGCGGGATGCGCCGGTGATGAGCCAGACTCTTGCGTTCGCCACGGCGTCTCACTCTCAGTAAAGAAAACGGTTCGTCTCGATTCGTTTTGAATCTAGGATATCGCCCCCAATCCGTCAATACGGATCGTCTCGTTTAGTTTCAGGGGTAGGCTGAGCGGCATGTCCAACGAGAAGGGGCCGGACCACTCCCGGCGCAAGGAGCGGTCCCGGCAGGCAATCTTCGCGGCTACCCGCGCCCTGGTCACCGAGGAGGCGTACGAGAAGGTCACCGTCGAAGCCATCGCCGCCCGGGCCGGCGTCGGCAAGCAGACGATCTATCGGCGGTGGCCGTCGAAGAGCGCGGTCGTCTTCGCCGCCCTTCTGGCTCTGAGTGAGGACGCGGACGGGCAGTCGGTCGCGCTGCCGGACACGGGAGACCTTGAGGCAGACCTCAAGCTTGTCATGCGTGCCACGGCGGAGGAGTTCGCCGACCCGTCCTTCGACCGGCTGATCCGGGCCTTCAACACCGAGATCGCCAACGATGCCGCGCTGGCGGCCGAGTACCGCGAGAAGCTGTCCCAGCCGCTGGAAGAGGTGAAGAAAGCACGTTTGCGCAGCGCCCAGGAAGTCGGCCAGCTCGACGCAGACGCCGACCTCGACCTGGTCCTCGAAGTGCTCTACGCCCCCCTCTTCCAGCGGTGGCTGCACCGCAGCGGTCCGCTGACCGCCACGTACGCCGACTCACTTGTCGACGTGACCCTCAGAGCTTTCGGCCCCTGAACAGGAGTGGGCCCATATCCGCAGGGCTCGGCCCGGTCGGCTCCTGACTCCTGAGCGAATCTGCTCGGCAGTCGGGGTGCGGAGGCGGTGACTCCGGGACCGGACCGTTCTTGATCGTACGGGTGGCTGTCCGTCCTCGGCGTCGTCCGTCTCGTCATCCGTGTGCGGGGCGCGCGCAGGTGCCGCAGGCCCGGCGCCGGCGGGCGAGTGAAGGCGTAGCGGCCGAGAAACAGGCACGTCGCCGAACCGGAACCAAGATCGCTCCGCTACCGCTGTTTTCCGTTCGGGTACTCCCCGAGGGCCGACCTGGAGCGGTCCCAGCCGTCGGGGCGTTCGACCGGGGTGATGCCGCACAGCGCGGCGACGGTGTCGAGGGGGACCTCCTCGGCGACGGCCCGCACCAGCAGGGTCTCCATCCCGCGCAACAGCGCGTGAACCGTGGCCCGGGGCAGGTAGGCGGTGTCGGCCAGCAGGGAGAGCTCGCAGGTGTGCCTGGCCTGGCCGGTGGCGAACTGTGCCGTGGCGTCCACCTCCGTCCAGGAGCCGGTGAGGGAGAACGTGGTCCGCTCGGTGAGCGCGGCGATCGCCGCGGGGTCTCCCGGCGGCTCCACCGCGGGCAGCTCGGGCCAGTCGCCGGTGCTTCGAGCGTCGTTGAAGTAGGCCGACAGGTCGATGGGGCCGCCCCGTTCGCGGCCGATCTCAGCCCGGAGCGCCATCATCTCGAACGGCTCGTAGAGCGCGTGCTGATAGCCGGTCAGCGCCTGCCGGTGCCCCACACGGGTGGCCTCGGCCAAAGTTCCGCCAGGCAAATCCAACGCGAAGATCCCGTCCTGCGCGGCCGGGCCCACCAGCCCGCCGATCCGCGCATCGTGCCGGTTGGCCGCGATGAGCTGCATCACGACCCGCCGATGCCCGGTCAGCGCCGACAACAACACCGCACTCGCCGTGGTCAGCACACTGGCCGAACTCACCCTCCAGCGCGCGGCCAGCGTATCGGCCGCCACCCCGAGCGCGACCGACTCCATCCGGACCCGGATGAACCTCGGCTCCTCCGCCGGATACGGCGGATAGTCGAACATCGAGCCAGGCGCCCGCTCCAGCACCGCTCGCCAATGCCGAAACGCCCGCTCCCCCCGCGCCGCCCCCGGCCCCTCCCGCTCGAAAAGCGCCTGATCCATCGGCTGCCACCCCGGATCAGGCCCCTCACAACCGGCCAGCAGATCACGCCAGTCGGCCGCCAGCAGATCCAGCGCGCCCCCATCGGCCGCCAGATGCGACAACCCGAACGCCACCGCCCGAGGCCGCCCGCCCACCATCACCACCGCACACCGCACCGGCAGCTCCGCCGCGTAATCGAACACCGCGGCCGCCAGCCTCCCGGCCAGCTCCCGCGCCACCGCCATCGGCCTGACCAGGCCACCCGCTTCCCCCGCCTCCACGACCTCGATCGTCACCCGCCCCGCCCGCGCCACATGCTGCGCCATGCCCTCAGGCCCCCGCCGGAAATTCGTCCGCAACGTCTCATGCCGCTCCACCAACCGCCGCATCGCCCCTAGAACCACCTCAAGACCACGCCTGCCATACACCGGCAACACCCAGGAGATGTTGAAGTAGGGATCACCCTCGGGACGCCACGTCGTCAACCGCCAGATCGACGACTGCCCCCAGGTCAGCGGAGCCTCCCCGCCCCGGGCACCGGCGAACTCCACGACGACCGTACGCCGCGACACGTGACCGGCCGTCATCGGGATCGGACGATCTCTTCGGCCACGCCGGCCACGGGGGACGCCGTCACGTCGAGCGGGCCACGGAACCGGACGGCGGGCGACGCGGGCGACGCGGGCGACGCGGGCGACGCGGGCGACGCGGGCGACACAGCGTGAGCCCGGTCCCCGGCGGATGTCATGGCCTGGCCCCGGCTCCCGGCGCCCACTCGCCCGGTGGTCCACGTCCCCCGCCGGGCGAAGGACTCCCTGCCCCGCTCGTCTACCAGAGATACCGACATCTCACGCGCCTTCCCGCTGACCCGTCGCGGCGCCGAACAGGCCGCGCGACTTCCTTTCCCGGTGGTTCCGCGGCAGGTCGTCGACGAGGAGCACTCTTTCGGGGATCTCGTGTCGGGCCGGTCGCCTCGCGAGGCTAGAGATCACGTGCCGAATCCGTCAAGGTTTCGCGCTCGTTTCCAACCGTCACAAAGGGCCGCGTCCTTACGGTGACACGGCAGGGCGACCGTCCCGTCCTCTCCGCGACCGGCACCGACCCCGGCGACACCGGCGCCCCGCACTCGCCGCCGCCCCCGCTTCCGGCATCGCACCGAGGCCGGATGGACTCCCGAACCCTCACCGGGCCACCGTCTGTCAACACCGCCACGCTCGGCGGGAAGGGCCGACCCGGTCCCTGGGCCATCCGGCTTCGCCTCACGACCTCATAGGGGGCACCGCAGCGGGACCTCGGCGCTCAGTCTGGTCAGCCAGTACTCGGTGGGCGCTTGAGTGCCGGTCGGCCACTCGGTCAGCAACGTCACCGCGGGCAGGACCCGGTGGTGGCCGCGCTGGAGGATTTGATCGCGGTTCCCGATCCGGATCCGGACGGCGAGGGCGCCTCGCCGGGGGCAACGGAAACGCGGAGGAAACGCACTGCGTGCTGGTATCCCCTCGTACGTCACTCCTCGTAAAAGGACTTCCATGATGTTGTCGCGTCGCTCGCATGACCACAACCCTTCGCGCCGTTCCGCCCTCGGGTTCCTGGGCGCGGTCCCGCTGGCGGCCGGTGGTCTCCTGGCCGCGCAAGGAACTGCAGAGGCGAACGCCGACCTCTCGTCAGGCTCTGGCCGGATCCCCAAGGACCTGCGCCCCGGAGGCGCCTTCGACCAGCACATCAAAGAACTGGCGGACAAGGATCAGTTTTCCGGCACCGTGATGATCGCACACCGCGGCCGCCAGGTCCTGGCCCGCGCCTACGGCTGGGCGGACAAGGAAGGCAAGGTCCCGAACAAGATCGACACCATCTACGCTTTGGCTTCGACCTCCAAGCCGTTCACCGGGCTGGCTGTCGTGCAGCTCGTCCAGCAGGGCAAGCTCAAGTTCTACGACCTGGTGAGCAAGCATCTAAACGGCCTACCGGCGGGGATGGCCGAACGCATCACCGTGCATCATCTCCTTACGCACACCAGTGGCCTGGGCGACGCCCGGCGCGCCGGCGAGCAGCCGCCGCCGGAGAAGATCCACAACAGCTACGAGGAGCAGGTGGCGGACTTCTGGGCGAATCTGAAGACCTTCGAGCTGGAGTTCGCCCCAGGGACGAAGAAGGCTTACAGCAGCATGGGCTACACCCTGCTCGGCGAACTCGTGGCGAAGGTCTCCGGCACGTCGTTCCAGGACTACGTCCGCCAGAACGTCTTCGTCCCGGCAGGCATGAAGGACTCCGCCTACTACGACCGCCGCCAGTGGCTGGCCGACAAGCGCATCGCCCATCCGTATATGTATCAAAAGGACGGCACGCGGGTCGACGCCGTCCGCAACCTCGACAAGGGCTCCGTCTACGGCGACGCCGGCCAAGGCAGCAACTCCGCCCGGGGATGGATGGGGACAGGCGGTGGCAACGGCTTCTCCACCGCCCCGGACCTCGTGCGCTTCGCGGTCGCGCTGCAAGGAGGCAAGCTCACCGCCCGGCCCTACACGGAGTTGTACGTGAACGGAAAGATCTCCGCCAAGCCGCTGAGGGAGAACACCTCCGGCAGCTCCCTTCGCGGGGAGACCTTCCAGGCATACGGGCCAGTGGCCGCTACCTACAACAACCAGCGCATCGTCACCCACGGAGGTGGCGCAGGCGGCATATCGACCAGTTGGTCCGTCTACCTCGACATGGACTGGACAGCCGTCATCCTCAGCAATTACGACCTGCAAAGCATCGAGCCGATCATCGACCTGGAACGACGCCTGATCACCGGCGCGTAGCTCGGGACCGGCCGTGACACGGAGAAAAGCGGCCATAAGCTGATCTTGGAACTGCCGGCCCGGGAGGCGGCGCACCAGCTTGCCCAGCCGGTCCTCACCACCAGGATCTCGCGCCACGCCTCGGTGACGAAGTCGACGACGATTTCGCTCGCGCGTGCTCCGCTTCGGAGTGCCGGTGTCCGGTGCCGGCGCGTGCTCGGTCGTGGAAGGCCCCCGCCCGGTCGACACACCGGCACCGTCTGCGGGACATTTCATGAGGGCCAAACCGATGGGGCGTGTCGATCCGACCGTGTCCCGTTCGTCGTCATGGTGTACGGCGGCCCGCCATACGAGAACACGGCAAACGCCAAGGAGCCGACCATGAAGTACATATTGCTGATGTACGGTGCCGCGACGGCCGACGCGGCCGACGAGTGCGACTTCCAGGACTGGGTGGTCTACGACAAGGCGTTGAGGGAGGCGGGGGTCCTGGTCTCCGGATACGCGCTGAAGGACGTGAGCACCGCCACGACGGTCCGGGTCGGCCCGGCGGGCGAGCGGACCGTCACCACGGACGGGCCGTTCGCCGAGACCCGTGAGATCCTCGGCGGCTACGACGTCATCGACGTACCGAACCTCGACGTCGCGCTCGACTGGGCCGCCCGCTGTCCCGGCGCGCGTGACGGCGGGTCGGTCGTGGTGCGGCCGATCGACGAGTTCGAGGTCTGACGGCGATGGACGGGCAGGTGGGCGGGCAGACGGGCGGGCGGGTCTCCGATGCCAGGTCGTCCGTGGAGTCGATGTTCCGTGAGGAGCGCGGCCGGCTGCTCGCCTCCCTCGTCCGTCGCTTCGGCGACCTCGACCTGGCCGAGGAGGTCGCCTCCGAGGCCGTCGAGGCGGCGCTGGTGCACTGGCCGGTCGAGGGCGTTCCGGCCAGGCCCGGGGCCTGGCTGCTGACGACGGCGCGGCGCCGGGCCGTCGACCGGCTGCGGCGGGACCAGGCCTACGCCGCCCGGCTCGCCGTCCTGCAGGTGGAGGCGGAGCGGGCCGACCCCGCCCCGCCCGCGGAGGCGGACGGCGATCTGCCCGACGAGCGGCTGCAGCTGTTCTTCACCTGCGCCCACCCGGCGCTTCCGGCCGACGACCGCACCGCCCTGACCCTGCGCTGCCTCGCCGGCCTGACGACGCCCGAGGTCGCGCGGGCCTTTCTCGTCCCGCCCGCGACGATGGCCCAGCGGATCGTGCGGGCGAAGAGGAAGATCCGCGAGGCCCGTATCCCGTTCCGCGTACCCGGCGCCGACGAGTTGCCGGAGCGTCTGCCGGGCGTGCTCCAGGTCATCTACTCGATCTTCACCGAGGGCTACGCGGCCAGCTCGGGCCCGGATCTGCAGCGGCTCGACCTCGCCGAGGAGGCCATCCGGCTGGGGCGGATACTGCGCCGGCTGCTGCCCGCCCAGCGGGAGGTGGCCGGGCTGCTCGGGCTGATGCTGCTGGTCCACGCGCGGCGTGACGCCCGGACCGGACCGGGCGGCGAGATCGTGCTGCTCGACGACCAGGACCGTGGCCGCTGGGACCGCGCCATGATCGAGGAGGGCCGTGACCTGGTGCTCGTCGCGCTGACCGGCGGCCCGCCCGGCCTGTACGGGGTGCAGGCCGCGATCGCCGCCCTGCACGACGAGGCCGCGGACGTCGCGACCACCGACTGGCCGCAGGTCGTCGCGCTCTACGACGTGCTGCTCGCCCTCGTGCCGTCCCCGGTCGTCGCGCTGAACCGGGCCGTCGCGGTGGCGATGCGCGACGGGCCGCGGGCGGGCCTGGCACTGCTCGACGAGCTGGCCGGCGAGCCGCGGCTGCGCGACCACCACCCCTATCCGACGGCTCGGGCGGACCTGCTGCACCGGCTCGGGCGGTTCCCCGAGGCCGCGGCGGCCTACCGGCAGGCGCTCGACCTGGTCGGCACCGAACCCGAGCGGGCGCACCTGCTGCGCAGGCTCAATGAGGTCGAGACCGCCGATCCCGGCGGTACGGCCCGCGCCTGACGGCGGGGAACACCTCCCGGCCGTCGCCATCACCTACGCATCCGACCGAGAAGAGCCTGACATGGACGATGGAAAGATCTTTTCCTGGATAGAGGACGAACGGCTCAGCCTGGCCGCCTTCCTCGACGAACTCGACGATCACGAATGGAAGGTGGCCTCCCTCTGCCCCGGCTGGACGACGCACGACGTGGTCGCTCACCTGACGCTGTCCACGCACACCCTGTTCCTCGACACGCTCAGGGGCGTGATCCGGACGCGTGGCGACATCAACCGGGTGTTCGCCGACCAGGCGCGGGAGCGGGCGGCCAGGTTCGGGCCCGCGGAGCTCGTCGCGCAGTTCCGTGAGACGGCCGGCTCACGCCGTCGCGGGCTCGGCTCCCGTCCGCTGGACACGCTCGTCGACGCGCTGGTGCACGGGCAGGACATCGCGCGCCCGCTCGGGCGCGTGCGGGAGATGCCCGCCGAGCGGGCGGTCGCGGGGCTCGGCCGCGTCCTGGGCACCGGCTTCTACGGCGCCCCCAGGCGCCTGCGCGGCACGAGGCTGGTCGCCACCGACCTGGACTGGTCGGCGGGTGAGGGTCCCGACGAGGTCCGGGGGCCGGCGGGTGATCTCCTCCTGCTGGCGACCGGGCGGGCCGCGGGGCTCGCGGGCCTGTCCGGGCCGGGTGTCGAGCGGGTCGCGGCCGCGCTGTAGGCGGGGGCGCCACAAGGCGCCGGCGGGGACGGTCCCGGCCGTCTCTCACGTGGGCGGGTCCGCCGGAGGCTCGCACCAGAGGATCTCCAGCCCCGCCTCCCCCGCGACCAGGTCCAGGCTTGCGGGCTCCCCCATACGGGCCGCGACCGCGTGATAGAGGTCCGCCATCTGGTGGATCAGCGGTTCCGGGACGGCGGCCGCGCGGTGCAGCATCGACGGCACCCTGAACTCCTGCACTCCCCCGATGTCGGCGACCACGGCGTCCCTCTTGAGCGCGATCCGGCTGTGGGCGACCCGCCGCGCGCTGACGATGAACTCGTCCGCGGGCAGCGGGCGGCCGACCGACTGCTCGTGCAGCCCCCAGCCCGCCCGCACCTTGATGTCGCCCGGCCGGCCGGTGAATGCGCCGGCGGGCGAGAGCGTGGCCCAGCTCCTGGAGTCGTTGAACCGGCGGATGAAGATGACCTCCCGTACGACGGACTCCGGCCAGCCGTACCGGCGCCGCAGCGCCCGGGCCCGGTCGGAGAAGAACGGGGCCAGGCATTCGGTCACCGCCTGGCCCACCGCCTCCTCGCCGGAGACGTTGAGGAACGTCCAGGGGCGGCCGACCCAGGAAGGCACCGACGGCGGCTCGACGAGGAGCGAGCGCACCTCCACCGAGGGCGCGTACAGGCCGCACACCTCGCCCAGCCGGTGATAGGCCCTGCTCAGGGTGTCCCGCCAGGGACCCAGGGCGCCGCGCGGGAACACCTCGAAGGGCGGAGCCGAGACGCAGAAGGCGGGGGCCACGGGGAACGCGTCCCGCAACCTCGCCAGGCAGGCGATCCCCTCCCCCACGATCGCCCGATCCAGACTCGCCGGAGTGCCGAGCCAGTGAATGCCCTCGTCGGCGTCGAACTCTGTGCCGGCCACGCGAATCGTCACCTCCTGGTGAGAGTTCTCGTTGCCGGGGCTGCGGGCCGGACAAGACGGCAGACCCCGGCCCGCGGGTGGGCTGGTTACGGTCGCGAGGTCTCCGGACGCCGCGGCGGTGTCGTGCCGGCCCCCTCGGAGATGACCTTCCCGTGCCGGATGCGGTCGGCCTGGCGGGCGTGACGGCTGACGGTGGCCTTCAGGAAGTCCCGGATGAGCACGAGTTCCTCCTCGGTGTGGCAGGCCAGCCCCGCCTCGTCCTCCTCGCTCAGCTGACCCCAGATCTCCTTCGCGACCTGCTCGGCCTGGGGCGTCGGCACCACTCGCACCTGCCTCCTGTCCCGCAGGTCGCGGACCCGTTGTGCGTACCCCGCCCTCTCCAGCCTGTCGATGGCGATGGTCGCCGCGCCGGGGGACAGTCTCGCGGCCACGGCCAGCTCTCCGGCCGTCATCGGGCCGAGTGCGAACACACATCCCATGCAGCGCATGTCGGTGCGGTTGATCCCCAGGCGTGCCGCCGCGGCCTCGTCCACCGCGTCCGAGACGTTCTGCAGCTCCATGACGGCCACCTGGACCTCATCTATCAGGGACTTCCAGATTTCTTTTGACATTTAAAATTTCCAACTACTAGACTTGTCGATAGTCAAAGCATATACCGTTCTCCCTGGCAACACACCCCTCCCGGGCATCCGCCGAGGCGGCCTTCCGGGATCTGAGTCTTCTAAGGAGGTGCGAAAAGTGAGCAAACGCGGGAACCCGTGGGTCGTCATGGTGACACTCTGTATCGGCTTCTTCATGACCATCCTGGACACCACGATCGTCAACATCGCCATCCCCGACATCCTCGTGGACCTGAATGCGACGATCACCGAGGTCCTGTGGGTGATGAGCGCCTACATCCTCGTGGTGGCCGTGCTGGTGATCACGGCGGGGCGACTGGGTGACATCGTCGGACCACGCAACGTCTTCATCGCGGGCATGATTCTCTTCACGGTCGCGTCGGCACTGTGCGGGGCCGCCCAGGAGCCCTGGCAGCTCATCGCCGCCCGCGCCGTGCAGGGCATCGGCGCCGCACTGATCACACCACAGACCCTGACCATCCTGACCGCGGTCTTCCCACCCGAGAAGCGGGGCCTGCCCAGCGCGGTGTGGGGCGTCACGGCCGGGCTGGCCGGACTGGCCGGACCGACGCTCGGCGGGCTCCTCGTCGCGGAGGGCACCTGGCGCTGGATCTTCTACGTCAACGTGCCGATCGGCATCGTCACCATCGTCATGGCGTTCACCCTCATCCCCGACATCCGTCCGGGCAAGCGTCCCCATCTGGACCTGACCGGGGCGCTCCTGGCGACCGCCGCGCTCGGCGCGATCACCTACGGCCTCCTCGAGGGCGACCGGTACGAGTGGGGAACGATCACCTCCTTCCTCACCGTCCCGATGGTCATCGCGGCCGGCCTGGTGCTGCTGGTGGTGTTCCTGGCGACCCAGGCGCGGACCCGGCAGCCGCTGCTCCCCCTGGGCATCTTCAAGGACCGCGGCTTCTCCCTGATGAGCTTCGTGATCATCGCCGTCTCCTTCGGGATGATGGGGCTGTCGCTCACCCTCACGATCTACCTGCAGCAGGTGCTCGGGCTCAGCGCGCTCCAGGCGGGCCTCACCCTCGCGCCGACCGCGCTCGCCATGATGTTCTCCTTCCCGGTCGTGGGATTCCTGATCGACAAAATCGGCGGGAAGTACGTCCTGATCACCGGGCTCACCCTCTATCCGATCAGCCTGGTGCTCATCGCGCTGATGGCACAGGCCGATTCCAGCCGGTGGGCGCTGCTCGGGCCGCTCATCCTGGCGGGCATCAGCCAGGCGGCCGCCTTCGCCCCGACCATCACGATGGCCATGCAGGACGTGCAGAAGGAGTTCACCGGGGCCGCGTCGGGCGCCTTCAACGCGATCCGCCAGATGGGCTTCCTGATCGCGGTCGCCGCGATGGGCGCGGTGCTGCAGAACCGTCTGAGCAGCGAGCTCGGTGACGAGGCGCGGCGCCAGGCGGAGCAGCTTCCCGGCGAGTACCGCGGGGACTTCGTCGACGCGATCACCACGGCGGCCAGGGGCGCCGAGGCGGGAGCCGACCAGGTGCAGCTGCCCGCCGGGGTGAGTGGCCAGCTGGCCCAGCAGATGCGGGAGATCGCCCAGCTGACCTTCGATCACGCCTTCGTCGGCGCGCTGCGATGGACCCTGCTGGTCTGCGCCGCGGTGGTGATCGTCGCGGGTCTGCTGAGCTTCGCCGCCAAGCGGCCCGACCCGGCCAAGGCCCCCACCCCCGAAGAGGAACTGGCCCTGATGTGAGACCTCCGTCCCCCGCCCCGTGCCTGACACGGCCCCTCCCGAGCACGGGGTGGGGGAACGGATCCCGCGGCGGGGGCCGAGGGAAGTCTCACCTCGGCGCCGGCCGAAAGAACAAGAAGATCCCAATCCCATATCAAAAAGGACATGACTTAATTCACATGGCCAATTACACAGCGCTCACCCCCCTACCCCCGCGGATGGAATTAAGGCCTAACTCGCTGGTCTTCTATCAAGCTTCCAGTAAAAATCTACCACCGTGTTCAACGATCCTAATCATGTGCCACATGGGACCATGATCCGCATATAGGGGATACACAATCGATCATTCCTGATGTAGGCATCAAGCCGCGAACGTGGGCGCGGCGACGGGGATAGCGAAGACTTCGGGGAGTCTGCAGGCTTTCGGGAGGTCTGCGCGCCTGTTACGTGCCAGAAAGCGGCCTGCAATGCTCAAGAGGCTGTCCGGAGAAGGCCAGGTGTGCGCGATGAGCAGGTCTGCGATGAGATTCTGTGTTCTGGGGACCCTGAAAGTTCTCGACGGCGGCCGGGAGGTGACTCCCACCGCGCCAAAACTTCGCCAGGTGCTTACTTTTCTCCTGCTTCGACGCAACAACATCGTACAGACCGCCGAACTCATCGACGAGCTGTGGGGGGAAAGCCCGCCGATCAGCGCTCTTTCCACACTACAGACCTACATCTACAAGCTACGCAAGATCCTCTCCAACGACAAGATCGATTCGTTCGAGGAGGTGCTGCGCACCCAGTCGTGGGGATACATGCTGGTGGTCGAGCCCGACGACCTCGACCTGGACCCGTTCGAGCGGCTGCTGGGGGCGGGCGCCGCGGCGCTGAAGAAGAACGATCCCGAGCAGGCCGCCGAGAACCTGGCCCGTGCCCTGTCGCTGTGGCGGGGGCCGGCGCTGGCGGACGTGGCGGCGGGAAATCTGCTGTCGGCCTATGTGGCCTCCCTGGAGGAGAGCCGGCTGCGCGCCCTTGAGCTGCGCATCGAGAGCGACCTGCGTCTGGGCCGGCACCGTGAGGTCGTGGGCGAGCTCAAGCACCTGGTCTCGGTGCATCCGCTCCACGAGGCCTTCTACGCGCAGCTGATGACCGCCCTGCACCGCTCGGGCCGGCGCTCGGAGGCGCTGGAGGAGTACCAGCGGCTGCGCGCGACGCTGGTGGAGGAGGTCGGCATAGAGCCGTCCGCGGAGTCGCAGCGGCTGCACCAGTCGCTGCTGTCGGCGGAGAGCCCCGCGAGCCCCGCCAAGGCGGAGCCGGCGATCGAGCCGAGCAGCGTGATCTCGGGCGCCGGGGACAGGCCCAGGAACGCGAAGGCGCCGCTCTGCCCGGCCCAGCTCCCGCCGGACATCTGGGACTTCACCGGTCGCCAGGGCTATGTCGGCGAGCTGGTCACGGCCGCCACCATGACGGAGCCGACGGTCACCACTCCGCCGACCATCCTGATCGCCGGCATGCCGGGGGTGGGGAAGACCGCGCTGGCGGTGCATCTGGCGCACCTCGTCAAACAGCATTTCCCGGACGGGCAGTTCTATTGCACACTCCGCGGCACTCACGGTGAGGCCGTGGACCCGAGCCAGATTCTCTACAATTTCCTTATCACTGCCGGTATGCCCGCCGAAAAACTTCCGAACAGCATCGAGGAACGCTCGAATCTGTTCCGGAGTTGGTGTTCCGCGCATCGCGTTCTCATCGTTCTCGACGATGCCGTGTCGGCCGCCCAGGTTTTTCCCCTCCTTCCGGGCAGCGAGTACTGCACGACAATCATCACCAGCAGGTCCGGGCTTTACGGATTCTCGTGCAGAAATCGAATAGACCTCGCTCCGCTGCCCCTGGACGAGGGGGTTCGCCTGCTGGCTGCGGTGGCGGGCGGGCAGCGCATCGAACGCGAGAGAAACAACGCCGAGAGCGTGGTGCGTTTTTGCGAGGGACTGCCGCTCGCGGTACGGGCGGCGGCCGCGCGGCTTACCGCCTCGCCGACCCTTCCGGTCCGGAGGCTCGCGGCCCGGCTGGCCAACCCTGAACTACGCCTCAAAGAATTGAATTCCGCTGACTTCGATATCTACGATCTGTTCGACACCATTTACCGGGAGCTTGACCCGCGTGAGCGCAGCGCTCTGTGGCTGCTCTGCCTGCGGCGCAACACGAGGTTCACCCTCGAGAGCGCCGCGCAGTCGATCGGCTGTGACATCGACACCACCGAGACGCTCCTGACCCGGCTGGTCTCGGCGCACTTCCTGCGCGCGGTGGGCGACGCCGGCGCGGGCGAGGGGACCGTCTACGCCATCAACGAGCTGGCCCGCATCTACGCCGAGGAGAAGCTGGAGAGCGAGCTCGGCAAGGGCAGCGCGGCCCTGGCCCCCACCACGGCTCCCACCACAGCCCCCGCCACGGCCGCCGAGCTGCAGAGCCCGGTCGACGTGACCGTCAGGAGGGCTCACCCTCCCGCGCTCACGCTGACCCAGACCGCCGCGCAACTCGACCTCGACCCCTTGCCCAAAGGTGCCGAGGAGCCCTACCGGGCGGACAGCGACCACTCGCGGAAGGTGTCCTGACGGCGGGCGCCACATGGGACGTCTCGGGCCGGGAAGCCACGGGCTTCCCGGCCCGAGACGTGGGGAGCGGGTCAGCGGAACTCCTCCGCGACGGCGCGGACGTACCGGCCGTAGTCGGACGACGCGAGCCGCTCGCCGAGCCGATGGCAGGCCTCCGCGTCGATGAACCCCATCCGCAGGGCGACCTCCTCGACGCAGGCGATGCGCACGCCCTGCCTCGCCTCCAGCGCGCTGACATACTGGCCGGCCTGCATCAGCGACGCCGGGGTGCCCGCGTCCAGCCACGCGCACCCCCGTCCCAGGTCGACCAGGCGCGCCTTGCCTCTCTCCAGGTACACGCGGTTGACATCGCTGATCTCCAGCTCGCCGCGGGCCGACGGCCGCAGGTTCTTGGCGATGTCGAGCACCTCGTTGTCATAGAAGTAGAGCCCGACGATCGCGCGGTTGGAGCGGGGCCTGGCCGGCTTCTCCTCGATGGAGACGAGCCTGCCCTCGCGGTCGGTCTCACCCACGCCGTACCGCTCGGGGTCGGTCACCGGATAGCCGAAGAGAACGCATCCGTCGACGTCGCGCGCGTTCTCCTGCAGGACGTCGTCGAACCTGTGCCCGTGGAAGATGTTGTCGCCCAGCACCAGCGCCACCGGATCGTCGCCGGTGTGGCCGGCCCCGATGACGAACGCCTCGGCCAGCCCCCGCGGCTCGGGCTGCTCCGCGTAGGAGAGGTTCAGGCCCAGCTGCGTGCCGTCGCCGAGCAGCCGGTGGATCTGCGGGAGGTCCACCGGCGTTGAGATGATTAATATGTCCCGGATGCCGGACAGCATCAGCGCCGACAGCGGGTAGTAGATCAACGGTTTGTCGTTCACCGGGAGCAGCTGCTTGGAGACCGCGAGGGTGATGGGATGCAGGCGCGTTCCCCGCCCTCCGGCCAGGATGATCCCCTTCATGTCCTCGCCGCCTCCGCCAGCAGGTCCACCTGGTCCGGGTCACCGGAGCACGGGAAGAGGATGAGCTCGTCACAGCCCGCGGACTCGTACTCCTTCAGCGTCCGCTGGAGCGCGCTCTCGGTCGTCACGGTCTGCGCCGCGGCGCGGTCCGCGTACGGACCGGCCTGCGCGTAGTACCGGCGCATGTGCGTGACGGCCTCCCGCGGCCCCGCCGTCCCGAGCGAGAAGTAGGCCAGCGCCACCATGCGCGGCCGGTCCGTCCGCCCCTCGGCCTGCCAGGCGGCACGGGCCCGCGCCACCAGTTCGGGGTAGGGGACCGAGGAGGAGCCGCCGGCGATCCAGCCCTGCCCGAGGCGGGCGGCCCGCCGCAGCGCCGCGTCCGTGTGGCCGCCCACCCAGATGGGCGGCCCGCCGGGCAGGACCGGCCGCGGCCCGATGCCGCCGCCCGGCCCCTCCCCCGCCCAGATCTCGCGCATCTCCGTGACCAGGGCGTCCAGCCGCCGCCCCCGCCTCCCGTACGCCTCTCCGGTCGCCTCGAAGTCGTCCGCGCGCCCGCCGGCGGCGACCCCGACCGTGAGCCGGCCGCCGGACAGCTCGTCCACCGTCGCCAGCTGCTTGGCCAGGACCGCGGCCCCGCCCCGGTAGGCGGCGATCAGGATCGTCGTCGCGAGCCTGATCCGCCGTGTCACTGCGGCGGCGGCCGCGAGGGTGACGACGGGTTCCTGGTTACCGGCCACGAGGCGGTCCAGCACGCCGAGCGAGGACAGGCCACGGGCCTCGGCACGCCGTGCCCATTCGAGCACGGTGCTCCCGTTCACCCCGTGTACCGTCGTCGGCAGGCCGACTCCGACGTCCATGGATCAGCTCGCCTTCCGCGCCACGATCAGCGTGTCGTGGTCACCCAGGGGCTTGACCGACTCGACGGTGAAGCCCGCCTCCTCCATCCACTCGCGGCACTCCCCGACCGGGTACTCCGAACCGCCCTCCGTCGTCAGCAGCATGTCCAGGCTGATCACGAGGTTCTCCGGGTCGGTCGGCTCGTCGGCCAGCATCCGGTCGTAGACGATCAGCGCGCCGCCCGGGTGGACGGCCTGGAACGCCTTCTCGACGAGCACGCGCCGCTCGGCCGGGGACCAGTTGTGCAGCACGTGCCCGATGGTCAGCACGTCCGCCTCGGGCAGCGGGTCGGCGAAGAAGTCCCCCGGGTGGAACGTGGCGCGGTCGGCGACCCCGAGCAGCTCGGTGTGCGCGTGGAACGCCTTCTCCATGGGCGGCAGGTCGAAGACGTGGACGTCCAGGTGCTCGTGCTCGCGCGCGACGCGGCTCACGAGGTTGCCCCGGGCGCCGCCGATGTCGGCGTAGGTCTTGACGCTCTTCCAGTCGAAGGAGTTCGCGATCAGCGGGGCCAGCATGGTGCTGAGCGCGTCCATCATGCCGAGGTAGCTGCTCAGGCGGGCCGGGTCCTCCAGCATCTCGCGGAACGCGTTGTCCACCCGCGGCTTGCCCGTCCGCAGCGCCTCGGTCAGGTCGCCCCACGCCGGGTAGAGGATGCGGTCGGAACGCTCGAGGAAGCCGCCGACGTACGCCGGCTCCCCCGGGTCGAGGAACCGTCCCGTGACGGGGGTGTTGGAGTAGCGTTCCCCCTCGCGTACCAGGAGGCCCAGCGCGACCAGGGTGTCGAAGAAGTCGCGGGAGGCACGCGGGTGCAGGCCCAGCCGCTCGCGCAGCTGCGGCTCGGTGAGCGGCTGCTCGGCGAGCACGGCGAACACCCGCAGTTCGAGGGCGCTGAGAAGCACCTTGGCCGTGCAAAAGGCGGTCTTGCCCAGCTGGATGATCTCCGCTGGGCCGGTGATCCGCGAGGTCTGCGTGGTCATCTGACGACTCCGTTCTCCGGTCGTTCACTCTCGCTGAGCCGCCGCTGCGGCAGTTCGATGATCACGGCCGCGTCCTGGTCGCCCAGTCCGGCGGCGATCGCGTCGGCCATGAGGTCACCCGCGCCCTCGGTCAGCGGCAGGGTGATCCCCCTGGCCATGGCGTCGTTGGCGGCCAGGCGCAGGTCCTTCTCCATCAGGCTGGTCCTGAAGGCCGCCGGCTCGTAGCGGCGCTCTCGCATGAACCCGGCGCGGAAGGCCAGGACCGGCGAGCTGAAGCCGCTGTTCGCGATCGCCTCGATCAGCAGGTCGCGGTCGAGCCCGGCGCTCACCCCGTAGGACACCGCCTCCGCCAGGGCCGCGGTCTGCACCCCGAGCAGGAGGTTGAAGGCCAGCTTCATGGTGCTGGCGGAGCCGGCGGCGCCCAGGTAGCGCGCCTCCTGCCCCAGTACGCCCAGCAGGTCGCCGACGGCCTCCACGTCCTTCCGGCTCCCCGCGGTGAAGATCCGCAGTTTGCCGGTGTGCGCCATCACGGGGTTGCCCAGGACGCACGCCTCGACGCGGGCGAGCCCCGCGGCCGACAGCCGCGTCGCCGCCTGCCGCGCGTACAGCGGTGAGGTCGTGGTGGTGTCCACCACGACGGTGCCCTCCCGCAGGGCGGGCAGCATGGCCTGGAAGAGCACCTGCTCGACGGCCGTCTCGTCGCTCAGGCTGAGCAGCACGATCGGCGCCTCGGCCGCGGCCTCGAGGGTCGCCAGGGCGCGGGCGCCCGCCTCGACCAGCGCGGCGGCCTTGCCGGGGGTCCGGTTGTAGACGGAAACGGGGTGGCCGGCCTCCAGGAGCCGGTGGCCCATTCCCACGCCCATCGCCCCGCTCCCGACGAGCGCGACGTGTGGAGGGGCCATCTCCCTCAGCCCCCGACCGGCAGGGTGTCGGCGGAGAGCTGCGAGATGCAGCGCATCGTCGCGTTCCTGAAGTACTGCCCGAACGCCTCGGGGGTGCTGGTGTCGCGCGTCTCGGCGAGGTAGGGCGCGAGCTTCGCCTCGAGCGCGTGCACGCCCTTGTGGCGGGCCATGTTCCCGGCCACGTGGATCAGGTCGCCCTCGTAGTGGATGACCCTGATCATGAGGTCGTCCTTGATGAACACCGCCGTGCCCACGAGACGGCCCGCCTCCTTGCCGTCGTCGTCGACCAGCACGGGCGTGCCCACCCGCTTGAAACCGGCGAAGATCTCGGCGATCTCGTCCTCGTGACCCGGCTTCACCCGGTAGGTGATCGCGGCGTACGGCATCAGATTCCTCCATCGACGTTCAGGGTCGTTCCAGTGATGTAACGGGACAGGTCACCGGCGAGGAACAGCACGGCGCCGGCCACGTCGTCGGTCGTGCCCAACCGGCCCAGCGCGGTCATCCTGGCCAGGCGTTCCCTCATCTGGGGCGGCGGGCCGAGGCCCTCGCCCTTGTCGATGACCCCGGGAGCGATCGTGTTGATCCGGATTCCCCGCGGTCCCAGCTCCTTGGCCAGTGATCTGGTCAGCCCGATCAGCGCGGCCTTCGAGGCGGTGTAGTGGCCGGTCTCCGCGCGGCCGCGCAGCGCGGCCGAGGCCCCGATGTAGACCACGGAGGCGCCCTCCGACAGCAGCGGCAGCGTCGCCTGGGTGACCAGGAAATGGGAGGTGAGGTTGGCGTCGAGGACGCGGTGCCACTCCTGCGCCGACAGTTCCCCCACCGGCGCCTCGCCGACCACTCCGACGTTGTTGATCACCGCGTCGAGTCCGCCGAACGCGTCCCGGCACACGCCGGCCAGCCGCGCCACGTCGTCCTCGGCGGTCACGTCCGCGCGGACCACGTGGTGCTGGTCGCCCAGCTCCTTCAGCTCGCGGGAGAGGTCGTCGGCCGCCGTCCCCGCGCTGTGGTGGCAGGTCACCACCCGCGCGCCCTCCCGGGCGAGGGAGAGGACGATCGTCTTGCCGAGGCCGCGCGTCCCGCCCGTGACGAGGACGCGCTTGCCGGATATCCCTAGTTCCATCATTCCTCCGTTCGGTTCCACGCCGGCCTCACGTCAGCACGACGGCGACCGCGTTGACGGTCAGGGCCAGCACGGCGAGTACGGTTCGCAGCAGGTGCCACCTGCGCCACAGGGGGCGCGGGTCCATCCAGTCCTCCGGGATCGCCGCCGGATCCAGCGCCTTGACCCGCCGGTTGATGGGCACGTTGCACAGGTGGGACACCACCGAGACGCCCAGCATCAAGGCGGCGGCGACCGCGAAGAGCGAGCGCGGCGCCGTCCCCGGCGTCACCACCGCGAGCACGACGTCCACCACGGCGGTCGTCAGCACGATCAGCGGCATCGTGGGGTCGTAGTTGCGGCCCACCAGCTTGTGGGTCTGCACGTAGCGGTCGGGGGGCAGGGCGAACAGCGCCGGCACGACGCTGAGGGCGACGCAGAACAGGACTCCCGCGGTCAGGCCGCTGCCCACCATCGCCGCAGTGCCCATCATGCCCATCATGCCCATACCGCCCATACCGCCCATACCGCCCTGCATGCCTAGTCCTTCTCCCCGCCCGCGTACACCGCGGTCCTGTTCTCGTACACGGCCTGGACCGTGTAGACGCCGAAGGACGCGCCCCGCGAGTGGTCCTGCAGGGGGCGCAGCGGAGCCGTCGTCGAGCGGTGCGACTCCCCCTCCTCCCAGGCGCGGAAGGCGTCCATGTCCCGCCACTCGCTCATCACCACGAAACCGGCCGGGTCGTGCACCGAGCGCAGCAGCTCGTTGGCGAGCAGCCCGGGGGTGCCGGTCAGGCTCCGGCTGATCCGGTGGTAGGCGCCCTCGACGGCCTCCGGCCCGGCGTCCGCGGCGGTGACGAAGACGAGGATGCGCACCCGGTCGCTCATCGCCGCCGAGCCGTCTCGCGCGACATGTCGTAGACCACGTTCATGGTGGTCATCGAGCCGCCCGACCGGTACGGGTGCAGCTTGGTGCGGTGCTCCAGGTGGCGGTCGCTCCTCTCGAACTCCCGGAAGCGCTCCTCGTCGGCCCAGTCGCTGACGATGTAGTAGACGTCCTCCTCCTCGGCGCTCCTGGAGAGCCACTGCCCGCGGTTGGCCGGGTGGTGGGTGACCGCGTCGGCGACCTGGTACCAGACCTTCTCGAAGTCCTGCCCCATCCCCGGCTTGATCTGCATGCGCAGCGTCACCCGGAACATGGACGCGCCGGTTTCGGCCGTCATGTCAGATTCCCCCGTCCACGTGGATCGTCTCGCCCGACACGAAGCTCGACAGGTCGCTGGCCATGAAGAGCACCACGTTCGCGACCTCCTCGGAGATCCCCATCCGACCGAGCGGGATCATGTTCTGGTAGCGCTCCCTGACCGGGGCGGGGATCTCGCTCTCGGTCTCCACCGGTCCCGGCGCGACGACGTTGACCCGGATCCCGCGGGGGCCGAGTTCCTTGGCCAGCGACCGGGTCAGCCCGATCAGGCCGGCCTTGGACGCGGTGTAGTGGGCGCGCAACGGCACCCCCACGGTGGCCACCCGCGAGCCGACGTTGACGATCGAGGCGCCCGCCGACAGGAGCGGGAGCGAGGCGCTCACGACGAAGGCGGTGCCGGTGAGGTTGGCGTCCAGGACCCGCCGCCACTCCTGCGGCGGCAGTTCCGCGAACGGTATGTGGCTGATCACGCCCGCGTTGTTCACCACGATGTCGAGGGAGCCGAACCGTGCCCGGCATTCCTCGGCGAGCCGCTCGATGTCGTCGAGCCGGCCGACGTCGGCCTTGATCACGTGGTGGTCGCCGCCGATCTCCTTCAGCTCCCGGGCGAGCCGGTCGGCCGCCTCGCCCTCCTGCCGGTGGCAGGTGACGACGTCGGCGCCGGCGCGGGCGAGACCGAGCACGATCGCCCGGCCGATGCCCCGGGTGCCGCCCGTGACGAGCGCCTTCTTCCCGGCGAGTCCGAATTCCATGGTTGTCCCTTCGCGTTCAGATGAGGGCGGTCGTGGCCCAGGCGTTCACTCCGAACGCGACGAGGGCCAGGACTGTGCGGGTGAGGTTCCAGTTCCGCCAGCGCACCCGCGGATCCCGTTCCTCCCAGTCGGCGGGGCGGGTCTCGGGGTCGAGCGAGGTCACGTACCGGTTGATCGGCACGTTCTTGACGACCGAGATCGCCATCACGACGAGCAGCAGCCCGGCCGCGACCCCGAAGAGGGCCCGCGACGTGGCCGTGGGCGCCACGAAGATCAGGACGATGTCCAGCACACAGGTCAGCGCGTTGACGATCGGCATGAAGGGGTCGTAGCGCGGCCACATGAAGCGGATCGCCCCGACGTACCTGTCGTACGGCTGGGCCAGCATCCACGGCACGACGCCGATGACGGTCGAGAGCATGATGCCGGCGGCGAGGCCGTTGCCGAGCAGCACCAGCGGCAGCAGGATCTGGACCACCACGTCACACCGGAGCCGACGCCGCCCGGGCGGCCTCCTCGACTCGTTCCTTGATGCGGCGCATCTGCACGGCCGAGTTGCGGTTGATCCGGTCGGTCATCCCGGCGTCGTCGACGGGGGCCTCCGGTTTCATGTGGAAGTCCTGGATCCAGCGCATCCGCACGCCGTCCGGGGTGGTGGTGTACTCCCACCGGATCTTCATGTGGTCGAACGGGCCGGTCTCGACCCGCTGGGCGCTGACGGTGCCCGCCCCCCGGTCGACGGTGCGCTCGGAGACCCAGCTCCAGACCTTGCCGTTCTCGTCGGGGTGCATCGTCAACCGGAAGCGCACCGTGTCGCCCTCGCGGTGCAGGATCTCCGCGGCGGCGTACTCGCTGAACAGCTCCGGCCAGGACGCCACGTCGTTGGTCATGTCCCAGACCAGGTCGAACGGGGCGGCGATCAGGATCTCGTTGTCGGTGTGACCTGCCATGACACCACTCCTTCGCTCAGGCCGCCGGCAGTCGCTGGTTGACGAAGTCGAGCGTCTGCCGGGGCGTCTCCAGTTCCTCCATGGCGTCGTCGGGGACCACGACGCCGTAGTCGCGCTCCACCCGGGCGCCGATCTCCAGGACCGCCAGGGAGTCCAGGCCGAGCTCCCTGAACGAGACGTCGAGGATGTCGGCGTCCAGGTTGGCCGACGCCTCCACCCCGCACTCGCGCATGATCCGCTTCAGTTCGTCCAGCCGGAGTTCCGTCTTCTCCACGTGTTCCTCCAAAAGTGCCGATGAACGGGCCGTCAGTCGCGGACGGCCCGGACCACGAGCGCGGCGTTGAACCCGCCGTGACCGCGGGCCAGGACCAGCGCTGTCCGCACGCTCTTCTCTCTGGGGACATCCCGGACGAGGTCGATGTCGCAGCCCGGGGCGAGCCGGGCGACGTTGGTGGTCGGCGGGATGACCGAGTGGTGCACGGCCAGCAGCGCCGCGGCCAGGTCGAGCGCCGCGCCTCCGGCGTAGAGGCGGCCCGTCATGGTCTTGGGGGCCGTCACCGGCACGCCGAACGGCCCGAACACCTCGGCCAGCGCCTGGGACTCGCGCAGGTCCGCCCCCTGGACGCCCTTCGCGTCCGCGAAGACGACGTCCACCTCCTCCGGCGTGACCCGGGCGTCGGTGAGCGCGCCCTCGATGGCGCGGCGCAGTCCCGGCTGCCGGTCCGAGCCCGGCCGCGGGTCGAAGGTGGCCGCGTAGCCGGCGATCTCGCCGTAGATCCGCTCCGCGCCGCGCGCCCTGGCGGCGCCCTCGTCCTCCATGACGAGCATCGCGCCGCCCTCCCCCGGCACGT
The DNA here is from genome assembly GCF_036227305.1 of Streptosporangium sp. NBC_01469. Taxonomy (NCBI): domain Bacteria; kingdom Bacillati; phylum Actinomycetota; class Actinomycetes; order Streptosporangiales; family Streptosporangiaceae; genus Streptosporangium; species Streptosporangium sp. NBC_01469. The sequence goes on from NZ_CP109465.1 coordinate 7,272,740, forward strand.
AGCCGCAGGCCTCGATGTCGAAGGGCAGGTAGGCGCGGTCGGGGTCGGCGGAGCGGCTCAGCATGCCGGTGGGCATCTGGGTGACCAGCCCGTACGGGCTGAGCGAGGCGTCGGTGCCGCCCGTCAGCACGACGCCGGTCCCGCCGCGCAGCACCCGGCGCGCCTGCGCGACGGTGTCGAGGCCGCCCGCCTGCTCGGTGGCGATCACCCCGCAGGGGCCGCGCATGCCGTGCCGTATCGAGATCTGGCCGGTGGAGGCGGCGTAGAACCAGGCGATGGACTGGTAGGCGCCCACGTGACGCGGGCCGTTGCTCCACAGCGCCTGGATCTCGCGCTGCCCGAACTCGTTGCCGCCGGAGGAGTTGGCCGTCATCACGGCCATCTCGTACTCGGGCTGCCGCGCCGGGTCGATGCCCGCGTCGGCGAGCGCCATCTCGGAGGCCGCCAGCGCCAGGTGGGTCATGAGGTCGGTCTGGACGGTGATCTTCCTGGGCAGGTGGTCGTCGACGGCGAAGTCCCTGACCTCGCCGGCCAGGGTCACCGGGTAGGGCGCGGGGTCGAACCGGGTGATCCGCCCGAGGCCGCTCCGGCCGGCGAGGGTGGACGACCAGAACCTCTCGGTGCCGAGGCCGTTGGGGGCGGTCACCCCTATGCCGGTGACGACATACCTTCCGGTCACCTGGCCACACTCCTTTCCGCGAAACCCGCAAGGCCCGCGCGGGGTCTCGGGGAAGGGACGCGGCGGGGGCCGGAGGGGGCGCGCGCGGGGAACGTCATGCGGGCACCTTCCCGGGATGCGCGAGCACCATCGCGGTCTGGAACCCGCCGAAGCCGCTGCCCACGGTGAGCACCCCGCCGAGCTCCCTCTCCCTGGCCGTCAGCGGCACGTAGTCCAGGTCGCACTCCGGGTCGGGGTTGTGCAGGTTCGCCGTGGGCGGCACGACCTGGTGCTCGATCGCCAGCGCGCAGGCCGCCACCTCGATGGAGCCGATGGCGCCCAGCGAGTGGCCGACCATCGACTTGATCGAGCTCACCGGCACCTCGTAGGCGCGGTGGCCGAGGCTTCGCTTGAAGGCCGCGGTCTCGTGCCGGTCGTTCTGCTTGGTGCCGGAACCGTGCGCGTTGACGTAGTCGATGTCACCGGGGTTGAACCTGGCCTGCTCCATCGCGACCCGGATGGCCTCGCCCATCTCCCTGCCGTCCGGTTTGAGGCCGGTCATGTGGAAGGCATTGCTGCGGGCGGCGAAGCCGACCACCTCGCAGTAGATGTGCGCGCCCCGGCGGATCGCCAGGTCACGGTCCTCCAGCACCATCACCGCCGCGCCCTCGCCGAGCACGAAGCCGTTGCGGCTCCTGTCGAAGGGGCGCGCGGCGTGCTCGGGGTCGTCGTTCCTGGGGGTGGTGGCCCTGATCGCGTCGAAGCACGCCACGGTGATCGGGGAGATGGGGGCGTCGGTCGCGCCCACCACGGCCACGTCGGCGGCGCCCTCCTGGATGAGCTGGTAGCCGTGGCCGACGGCGTCCAGCCCCGAGGTGCATCCGGTCGAGGTCAGCGAGACCGGGCCCTCGGCGCCGCACGCCCAGGCGACCTCGACGGCCAGCGTGCTGGGCACCAGGTAGTCGTAGAGGTGCGGGGCGGCGTAGGAGTGGTCGACCTCCCAGCGGCTGCCGCCGTCGCTGGCCACGACGTACTCCTGTTCGAGGCTTATGGTGTTGCCGACCGCGCTGCCCAGGCTCACCGCGAGGCGCTCGGGCGGCACGCCCTCCCCGCCCAGCCCGCTGTCGCTCCAGGCCTCCCGGGCGGAGATCACCGCGAGCTGCGCGGCGCGGTCCATCCGGCGGATCTCCTGGGGCGACAGCCCCTCCGCCTTCGGGTCGAAGTCGCATTCCGCGGCCACCTGGGAGCGGAACCCGGCCGGGTCGAAGAGCGAGATCGTGCGGGTCGCCGTGCGGCCGGCGGTGAGCAGCTCCCAGAAGGCCTTGGAACCGATGCCTCCCGGGGTGGCCGTTCCGATGCCGGTGATGACGACCCGCCGTCCGCCCATCACTTCCCCGCCTCGGGGCCGCCGGCCTGGCCCGGGTACGGCTCGGTGTCGACGTGACCGAGGTCGGGCCGCGGGGCCAGGGGGCACAGGTGGAAGACGGCGAACGCCTCGCTCTCGCTCCGGTTCATCACCCGGTGCCGGACGTTCTTGGGGATCACCATGCCCTCGTCGGCCTCGAGCGTGAGCTCCTGCTCGCCGTTGATCCGCACCACCAGGGTCCCCCGGGTCACGTAGAGGAACTCCTCGGAGTAGGGGTGGTAGTGCTCGGACACGTACTCGCCGGGCCGGATGGTGAGCAGGCCCATGAATCCCGTACTGGTGCCCACCGTGTTCGGGCTGAGCAGCACGCGGATCTCACCGCCTCGGCGGTTGTTGACCACCGTCTCCTTCAGGCTGACCTTCGTCAGCGTGACCTCTTCCTTCGAGCTCGCCTCGGGGGGCGCGACACCGGTGTCAGACACGTCGGTCACCTTCTCCTTCCTCCCACTCGTAGAACGGGGTGGCCATCGCGTCACGCGGGCCGCGCCAGCTCGGGTCGTAGGGCAGCACGTACGGGGCCAGCCTGTCGCTGACGTCCTTGAAAAGGTGGTGCCGTCGCACGTCGTCCACGCGTGCGGCCACGTCGGTCTCCGACTCGGCCAGGTGGAAATAGAGATCGTGGAAGCGGAAGAGCGTGCGACGGGTCACCCCGACCAGTCCTGGCAGCTCCGTGGCGTCGGAGCCGGCGAAAATCCCCGCCACCGTGTCGGCGTCACCGGGGTTCATTCTGGCGACGATCAATGTACGGCGCACCCGCGCCTCCTTTCAGCCCATCGCATGGTGAGTAAGAGTGCTCAGTTGCCTGTCGTGCCCGCCGACCGGCTCGGGCGGCACCCGGGCCAGGTTCTCCAGGTCGGCGACGAGCTCCGCCGGGGTCGGGTGGGCGGCCATCTCCTCGCCCAGGCGCCTCGCCGAACGTCCGTGACCGGGTGAGGCCAGGAGGTCCTCGACGGCCCGGCGGATCTCGGCCGGTTCGAACCCGTCCGCCGGGTCCAGCACCAGCCCGGCACCCGTGGCCGCGAGCCGTCGGGCGTGCCCGGCGTGGTCGGGAAGCCGGGGCAGCGCGAGCTGGGGAAGGCCGTTCACCAGGCCGGTGAGCATCGATCCCGCGCCGCCGTGGTGGACCACCAGGTCGCAGCCGGGCAGCAGCAGGTGGAGCGGGACCGACTCGGCCACCCGCGCGTTCGGCGGCAGGTCGCCCAGGACGGCCCGCTGCGCGGGAGTGATCGCCACGACGACCTCCGCGTCCAGGCCGGCCAGGGCGCGGGCCGCGTGCCCGGCGAGGAAGAACTCGTCGCCGAGCCGGGACATCGTGGTTCCCCAGGTCACGCAGATCCTGGGCCGGCCCGTGCGCTCCGGCGGCCGGGCCGGGTACGCGTCGTGCGCGCCGTTGTAGGGGAGGTAACGCATCCGCCGCCTGGCCCCGGGAAAGTCCTCCTGCAGCCCCGCGGGGCAGGGGTCGACGGTCAGGGCGCCCAGCGGGTCGGCCTCGTCGACGCCGAGCCGGTCGCGGATCGGTTCCAGCGCCCGGATCACCGCCTCCCGCGCGGGAAACAGCAGGTCGATCCCGTACAGCTGCCGGACGGCGGGCACACCGGCCGCCGCGGCCGCCGGCGGGCCCGCCCAGGCGGTCGGGTCGTACACGACGAGGTCGGCACGCCAGTCACGGGTGAAGGCCGCCAGGTCGTCGACCATGGACTCGGCCAGCTCGACGAACATGCCCAGCGCCCGGGGCGTCCTCGCGGACGGTTTCCCCTCCGCGGGGCGTGCCGCCGGTCCGGCCCCGTTCTCCGGCACCAGCCCGCGCACGAAGCTCCGCACGACACCGGTGACGTCCACGTCGTACCCGACGGGGACCGGGGTCAGCCCCGCGTGGGCGATCACTTTCGCGAGGCCGGGCGGGGCGGCGACGCGAACCTCGTGACCCGCGGCCCGGCACGCCCACGCGAGAGGAATCATCGGATACACATGCGAGGGCCATGCCCACCCCGTGAACAGCACGCGCATCGAAGAACGCCTTCCTGTCGGTACCGGCGACTCACTCATCCGGACACTGACAGCTCCCCCTCGAGGGCTGGACGATGGCGCGGCGCTCGCCCGACGGCGTGATCGAGCGCCGCTCGAGCGTCCTGCGATCGGAGCTATTTAGCGTAACTCGCGTAATAACTCGCTTTCCCACCACACCAACTCCAGGGAGTCTGTCGATGGATCTCGGTCTCGCCAGCAAGGTCGTCCTCATCACGGGCGGCAGCGGCTCGATCGGCGGTCACCTCGCCGGCGCGTTCGCGGCCGAGGGCGCCAGGGTGGCGATCACGTATCACCGCAACAAGGACGGCGCGCTGCAGGTGGCGGAGGATGTCATCAAGCAGGGCGGCGAGGCGATCACCGTCCAGTACGACCTGACCGACCCCGAGTCGATCAGCGCCGCCTTCGACACGGTCACCACGAAATGGGGTGGCGTGGACGTGCTCATCGTCAACGCCTCGGCCATTCCGGGAACGAAGGTCGACCCGGTCGCCTTCGAGGACATCTCCGTCGAGGAGTGGCAGTCGTCGCTGCGCGCCGACGTGGAGGGGTCCTTCCACACCGTGCAGGCCGCCCTGCCCGGCATGAAGGAGCGGGGCTGGGGACGGATCGTCTTCATCTCGGCCAACATCGTCCAGCGCGGCGGCGCCGGTGACGAGGCGTTCGTCGCGAGCAAGATGGCCATGCACGGCCTGAGCAGGACGCTCGCCACCGAGCTGGCGCCGGAGGGCATCCTCGTCAACGTCGTCGCCCCCGGCCCGACCGTCACCAAGGGCTTCCTCGCGCGGGTCCCCGACGAGTACAAGCAGGACCTCGACGGCAAGTCCCCGGAGCAGATCAAGCGCTTCCTGAACCGGGGCAAGCCGGCCGGTCACATCTCCTCGCCCCAGGACGTGGCGGGCATCGTCCTGTACTTCGCCTCCGCGACCAACGGTAACGTCACCGGCAGCGTGGTCCACGTCGCCGGAGGCAACTAGCGGCGGCCGGACACCTTCCCCGGGATCGGCGGCTCGGCCGCCGGTCCCGGGTTTTTCTCCTCCCTCTCCTGTTTTCTCAGTACTTTTCGGTTTTCTCAGTCCCGGACCTGGATCGTCCCGGTGGGGCAGCGCCGCGCGGCGGCGCGGACCCTGTCGTGCAGCGCGGCCGGCGGCTCGGGGGCGAGGAGCAGCACGACGCACTCCTCCTCGTCCTGCCCGAACACCTCGGGCACCGAGAGCGCGCACAGCCCGCTGCTGCAGCACTTCTCCGGGTCGACGAAGACGCGCATCACGCTCACCAGGCGATCGGGATCTCGACGAGGCCCTCGATGAGGGTGCCCTCCGTGCGCCGCAACTCCTCCGCCGGGATCGCCAGGCGCAGGGTGGGGAACCGCCGGAGCAGGGTCGCCAGCGCGGTCTCCAGCTCCACCCGCGCCAGCGCGGCGCCGATGCAGAAGTGCGGGCCGACGCTGAAGGTGAGGTGCGGGTTCTCCGCGCGGGTGATGTCGAGGTCGTCGGGCCGGTCGAAGACCCGCTCGTCCCAGTTCGCGGACTCCACCGCCGGGATGACGCCGGACCCCTTGGGGATCGTCACGCCGCCGACCACGATGTCCTCGGTGACGTAGCGCAGCATCGACAGCGAACCGCTCATCAGCTTCCAGCGCAGCAGCTCCTCCACCGCGCCCGACAGCAGCCTCTCGTCCGCGCGCAGCAGCTTCAGCTGCTCGGGCTCGGCGAGCAGCTTGGCCACGGTCAGGCCGAGCTGGCTGGCGGTGGTCTCGTACCCGACGAGCAGCAGCAGCCGGCACCACCAGTGCAGCTCGTACTCGCTCAGCCGGGTGTCGTCCTCGTCGTGCACGTTGATCAGTGCGCTGACCAGGTCGTCCGCCGGGTTCTCGCGCTTGGCCGCGATCAGCGCGCCCATGTACTCGTTCAGCTCGCCCAGCGCGCCGTGGATCTGTTCCCTGGTGTACTTGCCGGTGGACAGGAAGTGGTCCGTCCAGCGGCGGAACCGGTGCTGGTCCTGCGCGGGGACGCCCAGCAGGTCGCAGATGACGCGGATGCTGAGCGGGAAGGACAGCTCCTCGGACACGTTCACCGGCGGCGCCTTGGCGGCCATCGCGTCGATGAGCTCGTCGGTGATCTCCTGCACGCGCGGGCGGAGCCGCTCCACCCGGGTCGCGGTGAACGCCTTCATCACCAGCCGCCGCACCCGGGTGTGCTCGGGCGGGTCGGGGTCCATCTTCGAGTCCTGGAACATCATGTTGTTCTTGCTGACCCGGGGGGCGTCGGGGCGGTTCAGGTTGCGGCTGACCCGCAGGTCGGTCAGCACGCTGCGGACGTCCTCGTGCCGCGTCACCAGGTAGGCCTCGTCCCCGCTGGGGAGGACCACCCTCAGCACGGGTTCGTCGCGCAGCGCGCCCAGCTCCTTGGGCACGGCCAGCGGGCCCGGACGGCGGAACGGGTACGGGATGGGATTGGCGGTCATGGCTGCCTGCCTTCTGTTGGGTCGTTCACCACGCGACGGGAACCTCGCGGAACCCCAGGTCCAGCGGGCTGTCGTGGTGGCGCAGCTCGCTCGGCGGAACGGCCAGGCGCAGCGTGGGCATCCTGCGGATCAGCACCTCCAGCGCCACCTGCAGCTCCAGCCTGGCCAGCGCCGCCCCCATGCAGAAGTGGGGCCCGGCGCTGAAGACGAGGTGCTGCTTGTCCGCCCGGGTGATGTCCAGCCGCTGCGGGTCGGGGAAGACCGTCTCGTCGAAGTTGGCGGACTCCAGGACCGGGATCAGCCCCGACCCCTTGGGGACCGTCACGCCGCCGATCTCGATGTCGTCGGTGACCAGGCGCAGCATCGACAGCGAGTGCCCCGCGATCTGGCAGCGCAGCAGTTCCTCCACCGCGTCGGGGATCAGCGCCGGGTCCTCGCGCAGCAGGTCGAGCTGGTCGCGGTGGGTGAGCAGCAGGACGGCGCTGCCACAGAGCTGCGTCGCCGTCGTCTCGAACCCTGCCAGCAGCAGGATCACGCACCACACGTGCAGCTCGTGGGCGCTCAGCCGGCCGTCGTCCTCGTCGTGCACCCCGATCAGGGCGCTGATCAGGTCGTCGCCGGGGTCGCGGCGCTTGGCCTCGATCAGCTCCCCCATGTACTGCCACGCCTCGTTCAGCGAGCCGCGGAACCGCCCCTGGTCCTCGGGCGGCACGCCGAGCAGGCCGCAGATGACCCGCAGGGTGAGCGGTACGGCGAACGCCTCGTGCAGGTCGGCCGGCGAGTCCCGCGCAAGCAGGTCGGTGACCAGCTCCTCGGCCACCCGCCGCACGTGCGGGCGCAGCGACTCCACCCGGGTCGCGGTGAACGCCTTGGCCATCAGCCGCCGCATGCGCGTGTGCTCGGGCGGATCCCGGTCGATCTTGGGGTTCTGGAAGACCTTCGTCTTCTGCTCGGTCATCCGCGGCGCCCCCGGCCGGTCCCGGTTGCGGCTCAGCCTGGGGTCGGAGAGCACCCGCCGGATGTCCTCGTACCGCGTCACCAGGAACGCCTCGTCCCCGCTGGGCAGTGTCACCCGGACCACCGGCTCCTTGCGCAGCGTGAGCAGCGCCTCCGGCGGGCCGGCCGCAGCCGGCCACTCGAACGGGAACTGCGGCGCCGAGGACTTCATGGATCGTCTCCCCATCGATGATGGATCACCGTGATCGCCCCATCGTCGTGGGCGCCGCTTGAGGCCGGGCCGAGAAGCGCTGGAAGCGCGGGCCGGCGCCTCCAGCCGTCTTCTAACGGCCCCTGACATGGTGGGCGCAACCAAGCATGCGTGAGCAGGGAAGGTGCCTATGCGCGTCTTGTTCGTCACCACGAACTGGGGATCGCACTACTACCATCTCGTCCCGCTCGTATGGGCGATGCGCGCCTCCGGTCACGAGGTGTACGTGAGCAGCGAGCCCTCCTTCACCGAGACGATCGTCCGCTCTGGAGCGACCGCCGTTCCGACGAGCCGGGACGTCGACCAGGCCGAGCTGCGCAAACGGGTGCTGGCCGACCCGCCGGACTGGCCGGAGGAGGCGCCGGAGGGCGTGTCCGACGAGGAGTGGAAGGGCGGCTGGCGGGACGTCTCGCGCCGGGCCTTCCCGATGTTCGCGGCGCTGGCCGGGGAGCTCGCCGACGACCTGATGCGGTACGCCAGGGCGCTGCGGCCCGACCTGATCGTGTACGAGCCGACCAGCTTCGTCGCCCCCCTGGTCGGCGCGGCGCTGGGCATTCCCGCCGTCCGGCACGTGCTGGGTGTGGACGTCATCTACATGGCGCGCAACATCGTGCCGCCGCTGCTGCGTCCGCTGGCCGAGCGGCTCGGCGTGGGCGACCTGGGCGACGTGGACATCCTCGGCCAGGCCACGATCGACAACTGCCCGCCCAGCATGCAGCTGCCCTCCGAGGTCAACCGGATCATGACGCGCTTCGTGCCGTACAACGGTCCCGGGGCGATACCGGACTGGTTGCTCGAGCCGTCGCCGCGGCGACGGGTCTGCGTCAGCTGGGGCCTGTGCGCCTCAGACCGCGGCCGCGGCTTCCTGGTGCCCGAGCTCGTCAAGGCGCTCTCCGACCTCGACGCCGAGATCGTCGTCACGCTCTCCGCGGCCGACCGCAAGAACCTGCGGGAGGGCGAGCTGCCGGACGACGTACGGGTGATGGAGGCCCTGCCGCTGCACCTGCTGATGCCGAGCTGCGACGTGATGCTGCACCAGAGCGGGATCAGCACGATGCTGACCGCGCTGAACTACGGCGTCCCCCAGCTCGTCGTGCCGCAGATGCCCGACGAGCTCATGGAGTCCCGGCCGCTCGTCGCCGCGGGCGCAGGCATCGCGGTGGCCCCGGAGGCCGATCTCGACACCTTCGCCGAGCGCGTCGCCGAGCTGCTCACCGTCCCCTCCTACCGCGACGCCGCCGCCGGGCTGCGCGAGGAGATCCGGCGGCAGCCCGCGCCCACCGAGATCGTCTGGGAGCTTGAGGCCTTCACCCGGACCTGAGCGCCCCGCCGCCCGTCAGCCTCGAACCGAAGGTGGTCAGCCGTGATCGAATCAAACCAGAAACCCGCCTCCCCCGCCGAGGCGGTCTTCCGCCTCTCCACCGGCATGTCCGCCGCGGCCATCGTCCTGGCCGCGGCACGGCTCCGGATCGCCGACGCGGTCGGCGACGAGCCCATGCCGGTACGCGACATCGCGGTCAAGCTCGGCGCCGACCCGGACGCCCTGACCCGGATGCTCCGCGCGCTGGCGGCGTTCGGCGTCTTCCGCCAGGTCGACCCGGCCACGTACGAGCACACCGACATGTCGCGGGCCATGCGCACCGACCATCCCGAGCGGGTGCACGACAGGTTGCTGACCGGCGGCGACTGGGGGTGGACGATGTGGAGCAAGCTCCCCCAGGCGATCCGCACCGGCGAAAGCGCCTTCAAGGAGGAGTACGGCACCGACTTCTTCTCCTACCTCGACGCCAACCCCGACGCCCAGGACATGATCTACCGGGGGGTGACCGCGTGGTCGGACCCGATGCTCCCGAGCATGGTGGACGCGCTCGACCTGACCGGGGTGCGCACGTTCGCCGACATGGGAGGCGGCAGGGGCGCCCTCCTGCGCCTGGTGCTCCAGCGGAACCCGCACATGGACGGCCTGCTCTTCGAGGACGAGCGGACGTTGCGCGTGGTGCTGGACGACCTCAGGACGGGTGAGCTGGCCACGCGGTGCCGGCTGGTCTCCGGGGACTTCTTCGAGAAGGTCGAGTACCCGGCCGACCTCTACTTCTTCAAGCTCACCCTGCACATGTACGACGACGAGCAGGTCGCGCGAGCCCTGCGCAGCTGCGCGGAGGCGGCGGCCCCCGGCGCCCGGGTCGTCATCGCCGACCCCCTGCTGACCGACCCCCCGGTCCACCCGTTCGCGTCGAGCATGGACCTGCACATGCTCCTGGTGATGGGCGGGCGCGAGCGCACCGAGGAGGGCTACCGGGCCGTGTTCGAGCGGGCCGGGCTGCGCTTTCGCGGTGTGACCCCCACGGACGGCGTGCTGCACCTCGCGGAGGGCGAGGTCGTGGCCTGACATCGGAGCGGACGGCACGCGGCCGGCGGCCGGTCCCCCTGGCAGGGGGACCGGCCGCCGGCCGTGTCACCTCTGTGTGGACGCCGCGTCACCGGCGGATCGGCGGCCGGCCCTGTCACCGGTGGGCCGGCCGCCGGTCGTGTCACCGCCGTACCGCCGTGGGGCGATCGAGAGCCGCGCTACCAGGGGATCGTCCGCCGGCCGCGGAGGAACGCCCCCGTGGGCCCGTCCTCGGGGAGCGTCGCCGCCCAGGCGATGTCCACCGCGGCGTCCTGGGGCGTCCGCTCCGCGCCCGGGTACATGCGGGTGCGCACCCTGCCGGGGTTGACCGCGTTCACCAGCACGCCGCGGTCGCGGGTCTCCTCGGCGAGCAGCACCGTGACGGCGTTGAGCGCGGCCTTCGACACCGAGTAGGCGGGGGCGCCCGTGAAGAGGCCGTTGCTGAACGCGCCGGTGCCGCTGGAGACCATGACGATCCGGCCCCAGCCCCGCTCCAGCATGTCCGGCAGGAACATCTGGCTGACCCGCCAGGCGCCCACGGTGTTCACCCGCAGGTGACGCTCGACCAGATCGGGGGGCACCGACGACGGGGACGTCCCTCCGTCGAGCAGGACGCCCGCGTTGTTGACCAGGATGTCCACCGCCCCGGCCCGTTCCCGGCAGCGGCGCGCGCTCTTGTCGTCGGTGACGTCGAGCGCCACGGCCAGCGTGTCGCCGCCGATCTCGGCGGCGACACGCCCTGCCTCCCGCTCGTCCCGCCCCGCCACGACCACCCGGTGCCCCAGGCCGGCGAGGGCCTCGCAGACCGCCCTGCCGAGACCGCGGTTGGCCCCCGTGACGAGGGCCGTCCTGCGCGCCGCCGTCTCGTTCACGCCGGCCCGGTCTTGCCGGCGACGGGACCGACCCTGTCGGTGACGGGCTCGGCCTCGGCGGCGTCGGAGAAGCGCAGGCCACGCCCGAGGCCGGCCACCAGGAGCCCGACGCAGACGACGAGCAGGCCCAGGCCCAGGTAGTAGTACTGGTCGGGTACCACGTCGGCGAGGTGCACGACCTGGCTGCTCAGCCCGGCGCCGAGGGCGCTGAACAGCCAGACCAGGCCGATGGTCCGCCCGATGAACGCGGAGGAGGTGACCTCCGCCGCCGCGGCGATCCCCACCGGGCCGATGATGACCTCACCGCAGGCCACCAGGAAGAACGCCGCCAGCAGCCAGAGCGCCGACACCTTGCCGCCGTCGGAGGCCGACGCCGCGGCCCCGTACATGACGACGAAGGCGGTGCCCACCAGCAGCAGTGCCGCCCCGAACTTGGTCGGCGAGCCGATCCTGTCGTCGAACCGCACCCACAGCCAGGCGAACACCGGGGCGGAGACCAGGATGAAGAACGGGATCACCGACTGGAACCAGCTCCCCGGCAGGGTGAAGCCGAACAGGTCGCGCTCGGTGGAGTTCTTGGCGAACAGGTTGAGCATCGACCCCGACTGGCCCGCCAGCATCCAGAACATGGAGAACGACAGCAGCAGCCAGAAGAAGGCGCGCAGCCGCCGCCTGCCGCCCTCGCCCATCGCGGGGTTGCGCGACAGCAGCCGGAAGTAGACGAACGGCACCGTCAGGGCGACGAGGCCGAAGGCCGCGACGAGATGCATGATGGTGAAGGTGCCGGCCACGACGTCCAGCGCGATCAGGGCGGCGAGCACCGCGACGATCGTCACCGTCCGGCGGAGCACCTTCGTCCGCTCCCGGTCCCCGGCCGGATGCGGCGGCACCTTGCCGATCTCGCCGAAGTGCCGGCCGCCCATCGCGAACTGCGCGACGCCGAACGTCATACCGACGCCCGCGGCGGCGAACCCCCAGTGCCAGCCGAGGGTCTCCCCGAGGAGGCCCACCACCAGCGGGGCGATCAGCGCGCTGATCTGGATGCTGACGTAGAGGATGGAGAACGCGGCCTCGCGCCTGGCCCGCTCACCCGTGCCGAAGAATCCGCTGATCAGCGCGAACATGTTGGGCTTGAGCAGGCCGGTGCCCAGCGCGATGAGCAGCAGCCCGAGGTAGGAGGTCGCGTCGCTCGGGATCGCCATGCTGTAGTGGCCGAGCGCGATCAGGATCCCGCCCCACAGCACCCCCCGCCAGGCGCCGAGGATCCGGTCCCCGAGCCAGCCGCCGGGAAGGGAGAGCACGAAGACCAGGCCGATGTAGGAGCCGTACATGGCCGACGCCTCGGTCATGCTCAGGCCCAGCCCGCCCTCGCTCCGGTCGGCGGCGGCGTACAGCGTCAGGATCGCCATCATCCCGTAGAAGCTGAAGCGCTCCCAGATGTCGGTGAGGAAGATGGTCGCGAACCACCGCGGATAGCCGAAGGCTGCTTTCGAACTCATTTCGATCTCCAGGCGGCATACTTGAGGGGGTGATCCCGATCGGACCGGGAGTTCACGAACAGCCGCCGTGATCCCGCAGGATCGTCAGGTAGCGGTTCGGGTCGGTGGGGGTGGGGGCGAGGACCGGTTCGGCGCCGACGGTCTCGGTCCCCTCGGGGGAGACGACCACGACGGTCTCGTCCCCGTCGGCGGCCACGACCACGACGGCGGTCCTGGTCCTGGTGGCCGTGACCTGCTCCCGGGTCATGCCCATGAAGTAGACGATCTCCTCGTGGTTCGTCGTCTCGGCGAAGTTCTCGAAGCCCGTCTTGTAGTAGAGGTCCACCCGGGTCGGCGCGGGTGACAGATCCGGCTCGCGGTCCGCGCGCAGGTCGGCGACGATCTCCGGGATGGGATAGGCCAGTTCGACGCCGGCCCGCATGTGGTACTTCTCGCCCTCCACCTCGACCAGGGGCAGCGGGACGACGTCCTGCGAGGGGTCGTCCTCCTTGCGGTATATCGGCCGGGTGAGCAGGTCGTACCGGAAGATCTCGTCGAGCACCGGGGCGGTGTCGGCGGGCAGCACGGGGCGCATCGACTCGCTCCACCACCGCTGGAGGAGCCGCTGGGCGTCGCCGCTGCCGTAGAGGTAGCCGAGGGCGGGCCCGTAGGAGTCCTGGTCGGCGGCGGCCAGGGACTGCGCGGTCAGCAGCGGCGCGGCGCGCGGGTCGTCGGTCCCCTCGATCCACTCCTCGAAGTTGCGCAGGACCTGGGACTGGGTCATCCCGGCCAGCTTGAGCGCCGGGACCCAGAGGTGGCGCAGGATCATGTACTCCGCCATCAGCCGCGCCCAGAAGAGGAAGCGCTGCATGCGCTTGTTCTCCTCGAACGTCATCGTGTTGTGGCTGAGGACGTACTCGAAGTCGTCGGTGTCCCCGCGGACCGAGACGATGCCGTACTCGGCCTTCTTCTCGGAGTACTCGGTGTTGGGCAGCATCAGCAGCGGATACACCGCGATGCGCGAGACCTTGCGCGCCAGCCGGTCATACCCCTCGAAGAAGGTCTCGATGGTCTCGCCCGGCGCTCCCCACAGGAGCTCGGCGTAGCATTCGAGGCCCTCCTCGCTCAGCCAGGCGGCGAGGTCCTCCCACGCGTTGACCTTCATGTTCTTGCGGTTCATCTCGCGCAGGGCGGTGTCGCTCAGCGTCTGCAGGGCGAGCGTGAACGAGCTGCGCAGCCCCGCCTGCTTCATCTTCCTGACGATGGAGTAGAAGACCTTCGACTTGTTCTTGGCCCACGAGCTCTCCAGGGCCTTCGGGTAGCCGTATTTCTGGCGGATCTGGATCAGGTCGTCGACGAACTCCTCGTCGATCGGGAGCAGTCCGAAGTTGGCGTCGCACAGCGCGATCGTGTGGACGTTCATCTTCGCGAAGAGTTCGAGTTCGGCCCGGAGCCGTTCCCGGGAGAAGGCCCGGACCCGCTGTCCCGTCGCACCGCCCCAGTAGCAGAACGAGCACTTGTAGGGGCACCCGCGGTTGGTCTCCATGAGTGCCACGTCGTACAGGAATTTCCCGTCGGCGTCGGTGAGCTCTATGGCCCCGGTGAGCACGGGGGACGGGATGACGTCGAGGTCGTCGATCCGTTCCGGCACCGCCGTCGTGACCGTCTCCCCGGCCGTGTCCTTGAAGGAGATGCCGATGATCTCGTGGAGGTCGTGGCGCGAGTGGCCGTCCAGGTAGGCGCCGAGGAGGTCGCGGAAGACGAGCTCGCCCTCGCCGTTGACGATGACGTCGACCTCGGGGAACATCCCGAAGACCCGGTCGGCCTGGTTGGCCACGTGCGTTCCCCCGAAGACGACCCAGCCGTCGGGGTTCATCTGCTTGAAGGTCTCCGCGAGCGTCCCGAAGGCGCGGTAGTTCCACCCCAGGACGGAGCACGCGAGAATGTCCGGCGGATCACCCTGGAAGAAATCGGCGGCCATTTCCGGAAGAGTGACGGCTCCCCGGTAGTTGCAGATCTTGATGTCCGCCCTAGCCGCGATTCGCTCGTCCGCGTAGGCGGTGGACTTGAGATATCCGGCCGCGAGCGGCATGGACTCAAGGGGCATTTCCCAGACGCCCTGCTGCAGAATATGTACGAGGATCCGACCATCAGCCTTCACGTAGATCTCCTAACGTGATCTACCCACTAAATGTCGACATAGTGTCATTTGCCGCTCGTCGAATCCTCGCGGGTACCTTGAATCGAATTGATATGGCTGTCGAGCGCGGCACCATCGGAGCCGATTTCGCTCACCGCACGTCCATTTCGTCGATCAGCGCGGTGGTGTGCTTGGCGGCCCGATAGACCGGGTGCTCCAGCACTTCCCTGAGGAAGTCGCGGGTCGTGCACACCCCCGGGCCCTCGACGCGGAACTCGCCGAGCGCGCGGTCCGCGCGGGCGATGGCCTGACGCCGGTCGGGCGCCCAGACCACGACCTTGGCGAGCAGCGGATCGTAGTCGGGCGTCACCCGCATGCCGGACTCCCCGTGGGTGTCCACCCGGACGAACGGCCCGGCCGGCGGCACGAATTCGTGGATCGTCCCCGGGGTCGGCAGGAACCCCCGGCGCGGGTCTTCGGCGTTGACGCGGCACTCGATGGCCACCCCGCGGGGGACGACGTCCTCCTGCCGGATGGTCAGGCCGTACCCGGCGGCCACGTGGAGCTGCTCGCGGACCAGGTCGACGCCGGTCACCATCTCGGTCACCGGGTGCTCCACCTGGATCCGGCAGTTGACCTCCATGGCGTGGAACCCGTCCTCGTCGTCGACGAGGAACTCGTACGTCCCGGCGCCGGCGTAGTCGACGGCTCGGGCCGCCCGCACCGCGGCGGCGCAGATCCGGTCCGCGAGCTCCCGGGACAGCCCCGGCGCCGGGGTCTCCTCGAGCAGCTTCTGCCGCCGCCGCTGCACGGAGCAGTCCCGTTCCCCGAGGTGGAGCACGTTGCCGCGGCCGTCCCCGAGGATCTGCACCTCGATGTGCCGGGCGTTCTCCAGGAAGCGCTCAAGGTAGACCCGGGAGTCGCCGAACGCCGTCTGGGCGCCCGCCCTCGCCTGGGCGTACTCGCGTGCGAGGTCACGGGGGTCGCGCACCACCCGCATGCCCCGGCCGCCGCCCCCGGCGACGGCCTTGATGATGACCGGGTAGCCGATCTCGGCGGCGATCGACCGCGCCTGCGCCAGCGTCGCCAGCGGCTTGGAGCTGCCCGGCAGGACCGGGAGCCCCGCCGCCGTGGCGATGTTGCGCGCCTCCGCCTTGTCGCCGAGCCGGGCGAGCAGCGAGGCGGCGGGCCCGATGAAGGTCAGCCCGGCGTCCTCGCAGATCTCGGCGAAGTCGGGGTCCTCGGACAGAAAGCCGTAGCCGGGGTGCACCGCGTCGGCCCCCACCTGCAGCGCCGCCGTGACGACCGCGGCGGGGTTGAGGTAGCTGCGCCGCGCCTCCGAGGGGCCGATGCGGACGGACTCGTCGGCGAAACGGGCCACCGTGGAGTCGCGGTCGCTGTCGGAGCAGACCGCGACGGTGCGGATGCCGAGCTCACGGCAGGTACGCGCGATGCGCAGCGCGATCTCTCCGCGGTTAGCGATCAGAACCGTCGAGAACATGCGTTCCCCTCACCGTCGGCGACTCCGTGGCCCGCAGGGGTTCGAGCACGAACAGCGGCTCGCCGTACTCCACCGGGTCCCCGTTCTTGACGAGGATCTCGACCACGCGGCCGGGCCTGTCGGCCTCGACCGCGTTCATCAGCTTCATCGCCTCGATGACCGCCACCTGCTGGCCCGCCTCGACGGTGTCGCCGACCTCGACGAACGCCCGGCTCTCCGGGGAGGGCGCGCGGTAGAAGGTCCCGACCAGGGGCGCCTCGAGCACGGCGGCGTCCGGTGGCATCCGCAGGTCGGCCGGTGCCTGGACGGCCGCGACCGCCTGAACGGTCTGGACGGCGGGGGCGGGGGCCCCGGCGGTCTCCGGCCATTCGACCTCGACGCTCATGTCGCCCACCTGTACCCGCACCCGCTTCAGGGGGCCGGGGGTCGTGCTGAGGATCTCGCCGGCCTGCCTGCAGAGCTCGCCGATGCCGCTGTGCCTGGTGTGATCGTCGGTCATGTGTTCCTCGCGTCCTCGTTGCCGTATCGGCGGAAGCGGCGCCGGCGCCGTTCCACCAGTTCGCGGGAGTTCAGCCGGGTCAGCTCGTGCAGGGTCGCGCGGAGCGCGGCGCGCAGCCGCTCCGCCGCCGCGGCGGGGTTCTCGTGCGCCCCGCCCTCGGGTTCCGGCACGACCGCGTCGACGATGCCCTGCCGGAGCAGGTCGCGGGCGTCGAGCCGCAACGCCGCCGCCGCCCGGGGCGCCTCGGCGCGGTCCTTCCAGAGAATGGCGGCGCATCCCTCGGGGCTGATGACCGAATAGACCGCGTTGGCGCAGGCCAGCACCCGGTCCGCGACGGCCAGCGCCAGCGCCCCGCCGCTGCCGCCCTCGCCGGTGATCACCGACACGATCGGCACCTTGAGCCCCGACATCAGGCGCAGGTTCTCCGCGATCGCCCACGCCTGGCCGCGTTCCTCGGCCTCGACGCCGGGATGCGCCCCGGGCGTGTCCACGAGCGTGACGACCGGGAGGCCGAGTTTGCCCGCCAGCCGCATCAGCCGGGCGGCCTTGCGGTAGCCCTCGGGCAGCGCCATGCCGAAGTTGCGGGCGACCCGCTCGGCGGTGTTGTGGCCCTTCTGGTGTCCGATGAGGACGATCGGCCGTCCGTCGAGGCGGCCGATGCCGCCCACGATGGCGGGGCAGTCGCCCGAGAGCCGGTCGCCCTTCAGTTCCTGGAAGTCGTCGAGCAGCTGGTAGACGTAGTCCAGTGTGGTCGGGCGGTCCTCGTGCCGGGCGAGCCTCACCACCTCCCAGGGGTCGCGCTCGGGCAGTTCCGCGGGGTCGTCGATGAGCCGCACCGTCTCCGGCGCCTGGCCGGGAACCCCCGCCGGGCGCACCACGCCGAGCAGCGCGCCGAGCACCGGCCTGAGGGCGGAACGGGGAACCACGGCGTCGAGGAATCCTCGCGCCTGCATGAACTCCGCGCTCTGGAAGCCCTCGGGCAGCTCCTGCCGGATCGTCTGCTGGATCACCCGCGGCCCGGCGAAGCCGATACGCGCCCCCGACTCGGCCAGGATCACGTCGGTCAGCGTCGCGAAGGACGCCGCCACGCCGCCGTAGGTGGGATTGGTGATGAGCGAGACGGTCAGGATGCCCGCCTCGTCCAGCTCGGCGAGCGCCTGGCTGGTCTTCGCCATCTGCATCAGGGAATAGGCGCCCTCCTGCATGCGCGCGCCGCCGGAGGCGGTGACCAGGAGCAGGGGGGTACGCGTGCGCAGCGCCGTCTCGCAGGCGCGGACGATGCGCTCCCCCACCCCGACGCCGAGGCTGCCGCCGAGAAACCGGAAGTCCATCACCGCGGCGATCACGGGGTGGTTCATGATGGAGGCGGTGACACAGGTGATGGCCTCGGCCGCCCCGGTGCGCTCCCTGGCCTGCCGCAGCCGGTCGGGATAGGGGCGGGAGTCGGCGAACCCGATCGGGTCCTCGACCGTGGCCGGGGGCTCGAAGGGCACGGCCGAGCCGGCGTCCAGCAGCTGCGCCATCCGCTGCGACGCGGTCAGGCGAGTGTGCGTCCCGCAGCCGGGACACACACCTAGATCGCGCTCGAACCGCTTGACATAGATGAGTTCGCGACACTCGGGACAGCTCGTCCACTGTGCCGCTTCCGGCGCCTCTGTTTGCACATCCACGCCTGCAGCCTGATCCGCGTCCCTCAACGACCGCTGGTCAACGGCTGTACCGCCCGCTCCCGGACACACCCGGCGCTCCACGGGTCCTCGAGCGACCGTGGAGCACCGCCTTCGACACTTGGGCCGGTGTCCGCCAGGACCATCGGGGGGAGGCCGCGACCGTGCGACCCGCCTCCGAGGGCCGGTGCGCACGGCTGGCGGCTGACGGCCCCGCACTCACACCGCAGGGAGTCTCTGTATGCGCTTTCTTCCCGACTTGCGTGAGCCGAAGGTGGCGATCGTGGGCTTCGGCTGGGTCGGCTGCTGCCTCGGCGTCGCACTGGCCGACCGAGGCCTGTACGTGACGGGCATCGACAGCAATCCCGGCCTGGTCGCCGAGCTGAGGGCGGGGCGGTGCCGCATCGCCGAACCCGGGCTCGCCGAGGCCCTGGAGAGGCTGCGGGACTCGTCCCGGCTCACGTTCGACACCGGGTACGACGCGATCGAGGACGCCGACGTCATCGTCATCGCGGTCGGCACCCCGATCGCCCCCGACCGCTCGCTCGTCACCGCGCAGCTGGAGGCGGTCTGCGAGGCGCTCGCGCCACGGCTGCGACGCGGGCAGCTGGTGGTGCTGAAGAGCACCGTCGCCCCCGGCACCACCAAGGAACTCGTCCGGCCGCTGCTCGAGGCGGGCGGGCTGGTCCAGGGGGAGGACTTCGGACTCGTCTTCTGCCCGGAACGGCTGTCGGAGGGCAACGCCCTCTCCGAACTGGTCGAGCTCCCCGTCATCGTGGGGGGCTGCGACCCCGACAGCACGCAGTCGGCGACGGCGTTCTGGAAGCGGGTGCTCGGCGTACCCGTCTGGGAGTACGCCTCACCCGAGGTGGCCGAGATCATCAAGCTGGCCGACAACTGGTGGATCGACCACAACATCGCCATGGCCAACGACCTGGCCCGGTTGTGCGACGCCTTCCGGGTCGACGTCCTGGAGGTCATCTCCGGGGCGAACTCACTTCCCAAGGGCAACAGCCACGTCAACATCCTGCTGCCCAGCGTGGGCGTGGGCGGCTACTGCCTGACCAAGGATCCGTGGATGACCTGGAGCGCCGCCCGCGGGCGCGGCGTGCGCCTCGACACCATCGAGACGGTGCGGGCGGTCAACGACGCGATGCCCGCCTACACCCACGAGACGATCTCGGCCGAGCTCACCCGGGCCGGCTGGGACCCCGGCCGCGCCAAGGTCGCGATACTCGGCGCGGCCTTCAAGAACAACACCGGGGACCTGCGGAGCACACCGGTCAAGCACGTCGTGGACGGTCTGCTCGCCGCCGGCACCACGGTGTCGATCTTCGACCCGCTCGCGGATCCGGACGAACTCCGTTCCACCATGGGCGTCGAGGGGTCCGCCACCCTGGAGGAGGCGGTGGACGGTGCCCACTGTCTCGCCGTGCTCGCGGGCCACGAACCGTTCCAGCAGCTGGACTTCGCCGCGCTGCGCGAGCGCGTCCCATCGCCCTGCCTGGTCTTCGACGGGCGGGCCTACTACTCACGGGAGACCATCTCCGAGCTGCGACGGCTCGGCTTCGGCTACCGCGGAATCGGACGGTGACGCAATGTCCAAGATCGTTGTCACGGGAGGGTGCGGCTTCATCGGCGGCCACCTCGTCGAGCGCCTGGCCGGGAGCGGGCACGAAGTGGTCGTCTACGACACCTCGCCGCCGCCGCCCGACATGCCGCCCGACGGTATGGACGGCGTCCGCTACGTCAAGGGCGACATCACCGCCGAGTCGTCCCTGGCGGCCGTCATCACCCCCGACGTCGACCTGGTGTACCACCTGTCGGCCATGGTCGGCGTCGACCGCTACCTCCGCCAGCCGCTCGACGTCATCGACGTCAACGTGCTCGGCACCCGCAACGTCCTGCGGCTGGCGCTGGCCGCGGACGCCAAGGTGGTGGTGGCCAGCACCAGCGAGGTCTACGGCAAGAACCCCGAGGTGCCCTGGTCGGAGGACTCCGACCGGGTGCTGGGCGGCACCTCCACCGACCGGTGGACCTACTCCTCCAGCAAGGCCCTCGCCGAGCACATGACGTTCGCCCTGGTGCGCGAGCACGGACTGCGGGCCACGGTGGTGCGCTACTTCAACGTCTACGGCCCCCGCCAGCGGCCGGCGTACGTCGTCAGCCGCAGCGTCCACCGCGTCCTCAACGGGCACCCCCCGGAGATGTACGACAGCGGGACGCAGACGCGGTGCTTCACCTTCATCGACGACGCGATCGAGGGCACCGTCCGCGCCGCGTCGAGCCCGGCGGGGCAGGGCGAGTGCTTCAACATCGGCTCGCACCAGGAGACCACCGTCGGCGAGGCCATCCGGCTGATCGGCCGGGTCGCCGGGTTCGCGGGGGAGAACGACGCGCTGGACACCGGCGTGGCCTTCGGGACGGCCTACCAGGACATCGAGCGGCGCATCCCCGACACGGCGAAGGCCCGCACGGTGCTCGGCTGGCAGTGCGCCGTCCCGCTGGAGGAGGGCATCACCAGGACGGTCGAGTGGGCCCGGCGCAACCCGTGGTGGCTGCGCGGGCCCATCGGCTGATCACCATCCGGCCTTGATCGTGTCCACGATGTGCAGGCGCTCCTCGTCGGACAGCCACCAGCCGACCGGGACGCAGACCATGCGCTCGACGACCTCCTCAAGGCCGGGAAGCAGGGACATGTACGGGCGCAGCGCCCCGTGGTGGTCGTTGCGCTCGTGCACCTGGCTCACCGTGATCCCGGCCTGGGTCATGTGCTTGACGAACGCGTCCTTGTCCGAGACCAGCAGCGGGTAGGCCCAGAACGAGGACTGCCGGTCGGGGGCGCGTTCGGTCAGCCGCACGCCGTCGGCGGAGGCCAGCTCGCGGTCGAAGAAGGCGGCGTTCTCCCGGTAGCGGCGGACCACCTCGTCGGTCTTCGCCAGGTTGGCCAGGCCGATCGAGGCGTTGATGTCGTTCATGTGGAACTTGTAGCCCCACTCGGGGATGTCGTCCCGGGTGAGGCCGCGCCCCGGTGAGTCGCGGTCGATCCCGAACCACCGCAGCCGCCTGGCCCGCTCGTTCAGCTCCGGGGTGGGCAGCACCATGAGCCCCCCGTCGCCCGTGGTGAAGTGCTTGACCGCCTGGAAGCTGAACACCGCGATGTTGCCGTGGTTGCCCAGCGGCGCCCCCCGGTAGGTGGAGCCCCAGGCGTGCGCGCAGTCCTCGATCACGAGGGGCCGGAACCCGTAGAGGGCCTCCGCCTCGTCCAGGATGCCGCTCAGCCGGGCGAGGTCGACCGGATAGCCGGCGAAGTGCACCACCATGATCGCACGGGTGGCCGGAGTGATCTTCCGGGCCAGGTCGTCGAGGTCCACGTTCAACGTCGCGGGATCCACGTCGACCCACCTCGGCCGCAGCCCGTTGGCGAGGATCGTCCAGTTCGTGGCGACCATCGTCAGGGGGGTGGTGAGCACCTCTCCCCCGCCCTCGCCCGCCCCGGTCCCGGCCGGATCCGTCGCCAGGCGCAGGGCGAGGTGGAGACCGGCGGTCCCGCTGTTGACCGTGGCCACGTGGGGGTTGCCGATCCGGTCGCGCAGCGCCTGCTCGAACTCGTCGACCACCGGCCCCTGGCCGATCATTCCGCTGGTGAGGACCCTGGCCACGGCGGCGGGGGCCTCCTCGGACATCTGCACCTTCAACAGTGGGATCACCGGTATCTCCTCACGTGGTCATGGACGGCACCGGATCTCCCTCTCACGTCCGGGAGGATCTCCGGCGTGGCCGGGAAGGCGCCGTCGGCCCCGAGCGCCTCGATCCGCGTTCACGAACCCGATTTCACCGGGCCGCCACCGCCGCCAATAAAAGAATATGCCAGCGGTAAACGTAACAGGCAATCCCCTTTGACCTGCCCGGCGCGCTCTCCCGTCATTCGAGCGCGGCACCAACGAACATCGATCCCGCCTCCAGCGGGACCTGTCATTATCGCGCAGTGCGGCCCGTTCACCGAAGGTGGAATCAAAAGTGGAGTCGATTTAAACGGGCCGCGAAAAACCCCTGCCCCAAAACCGATCCGCGACCATTGCAAAAGACGCCCGTTGCAAAAGGGAGACCAATGCCTAAGTCATGGTCATACAGCGTCCAGTACAAGACCGGAATGGCCCGTTGGGCAGGCCGCCTGGGACTCGAACTGCGAGGCCTGGTGCAGTCGGGCCGGATATCGCCGGAGACGCATCCCCGGGTCGTCGACCTGGGCTGCGGGCGCGGCGAGGCCGCCATCTATCTCGCCAAGCACGGATTCCAGGTGGTCGGGGTGGACTTCTCCTCGGTCGCGCTGAACGAGGCGCGGGCGGCCGCCAGCCGGGCGGGGGTGGCCGACCGCTGCCGGTTCGTCAAGGGCGATCTGACCGCGTCGCGCATCCCCGGCGTGGAGGGCCCGTTCGACGTGGTCACCGACCTGGGCACGCTCGACGACCTGAAGGGAGAGGACCGGGAGGCGATGGCCAGGACGATCAAGCGGCTGTCCGGGCCCGGGTCCCTGTACTACCTGTGGTGCGTCCACCACGACGGCAACCTCCCGATGAACCTCAAGGGCATCCTGCTCCGCCTCAACCCGAAACTGGTGCCGGGCGAGGAGGAGGCCCTCTTCGGCGATGTCTTCAAGATCGAGCGGCTGCCGTCGCCCCCTCCCTCCTCGTACTTCGCCAGCTTCCTCATGACCCACCGCTGAACGGAGAGAGCGTGACCGACAAGCACGGCACCGACGGCACCGGCGGGTGGCGCATCGACACCCACAACCACGCCGTTCCGCCGAAGATGCAGGAATGGGCCGTGCGGGCCGGCATCCTGCCGCCGAACCAGTCGAGGTGGCCGACCTGGGCGCGCTGGAGCCTCGCCGCGACCGAGGAGGTCATGGCGGAGAACGAGATCGCGGCCGTGGTGACCTCCTCGCCCGCGCCGTTCGAGGTGTTCAAGGACGCCACGCAGGTCAAGGAGGGCGCCCGGGTCATCAACGAGTCGCTGGCCGACCTGGTCAGGGAGCAGCCGGCCCGGTTCGGCTTCTTCGCCTTCCTGCCGCTGACCGATGTCGACGACGCCCTGGCGGAGACCGCCTACGCCCTCGACACGCTCGGCGCGGACGGCGTGCTCCTGCTGACGCACGTGGACGGCACGTACATCGGCGACAAGTCGTTCGAACCGCTCTTCGCCGAGCTCGACCGGCGGCACGCGGTGGCCCTGGTCCATCCGCAGTTCCTGCCCGGCGGCACACCGCCGGGAATCCCCGACTTCATGGGCGACTTCCTCCTGGACACGACCAGGGCGGCGCTGAGCCTGATGATCGGGGGAACCCTGGAGCGTCACGAGAACCTGTCGATCATCCTCTCCCACGGCGGCGGTTTCCTGCCCTACATGGCGGCCAGGATCGACTCCCGCTCGCACGACGAGGAGGGCATCGAACCGGGAATCCTCCGCTCCTACGTGCGGCGCTTCTACTACGACACCGCCATGCCCACCTCCCCCTACGCGACGCCGTCGCTCCTGGGTGCCGCGGACCACTCGCGCATCCTCTACGGGACCGACTACAGCATGCGAACGGCCGAGGCGACCCGCTACGTGACACAGGAGTTGACCCGCGACCCGCTGATCGGGCCCGCGTTGCACCGGCGGATCGAACGCGACAACGCGCTGCGCCTGCTTCCCTCCCTGGCGAGGCGCATGGGCGCCACCGTCTGACCGTGCCGTCACGAGCCGCCCGGGGTGCCCGGCGATCCTCAACGGATCGGCGGAGCCGCCCCGGGCTCGTTCACGCGGGCCGACGGGACGGCCTCGGCGACCTCGCACGCCGGGACATGCCGGGTCGTGCCGGGTCGTGCCGGGATTCGCCGCCTCCCGCTCACCGGCGACCCGAATCCCCGGACCGGAACGGGCGGGTTCGGGTTCGCCGGCGTCTTCGTACGCGGTCGTACCCGTCCGTGCCCGTACACGTGCCCGCCAGCGCGCGCTCCCCGCGCTGGGGACACCTCCGGTTCCCGGCCGGGGACTCGGATCGTCGAGCGTTCACCGATCGCATGTGTTCGCCGTCGGTGCGGGGCGCCTCCGCACCCACGGCTCACCCCCAAGCCTCATGTGTTCAGTAACGCACTCCGGTGACCTGGGACGACACGCTCTCGGACAGGGTCCCGTCGGTGTTGTACACGGTGCCGGTGCCCGTCGAGCTGAAGGTGTTCCCCGTGACGGTGCCCGAATGGGCGATGTCGAGGGTGCCCATCCAGGTGCCGTCGGGCCCGTACATGTGGTGCCTGAAGGTGAAACTGAAGCGGGACGAGCTGATCGACAGCCACTTCCCCAGCCCCAGGTCCCTGATCCGGGTGTTGGTGCAGATCACCGCACCGGTCTCGGTGAAGAGGAAGAGACCTTTCTCCGGCGGGTTCCCGACCGGGCCGGGAAACGAGATGTCGACGTGCCAGGTCCCGGCGATCCGGTGGGCAGTCCCCGCCGCCTGACCTGCGTTCGCCGCGTCGGCGCCGATGATTGCCGCCAGCCCCGCGGCGGGGGCGAGGATTCCGCCTTTCGCCAAGAGTTTTCGACGATTAATCGCCTGTACCATTGCGCCTCCGAACTGAATGATTCCCGCGACTTCCAGCCTGTTTCGGAAGTTGATTTCCGGGAATGATGGGAAGAATAGGGTCATCCCCTCTGGGACCACTCGAAGGTCGCTGGTCTTCGAAGAGCCGCCGATCGTCGGCCGGTGGTTCGTAGAACCCGAAACCGATCATCGCCAGGCCTTCGGCCAGCCACCTCGCCGTCACGCTGCGCATTCGCCGCCAGCGGGGTTCGGTTCGCATCTGTCCTCCCGATAGAGGGACTCGGGCGCTCGCCCGGCCGTCACTGACGAGATCGTGACAACGTGCTCTCCACGTTCGATCGAGCCCCGCTCACCGAGAATGCGCGCCGCGGCCGGTGACCCCGCTGACGAGGATCGCTCGAACCGGTGGCGAGCGGATCTCCAGCGGCGGCTGCCAGCATCACGGCGGCACCGGTCTTCACCGCACCGGTCCTCCGCGACACCGGCGTCCCCGCGACGCGATGCGAACCTTCGCCCACACGATGGAGGGAACACGATGAACGAGCCCTCGCCCATGGCACTCGGCACCGCGCCGTTCAGCGACGACCGGCCCGACCAGGAGCAGATCCTGTTGATGCTGGCGGGCAAGTGGATATCGGGGGTGATCCACGTGGTCGCCCGCCTGGGCATCGCCGACCTGCTCGCCGGCGGGCCACGCACGTCGGACGACCTCGCCGAGACGACCGGCGCGCACGCCCCCACGCTCTACCGCTTCCTGCGCGCGTCGGCCGCCGTGGGCGTCTTCGCCGAGCGGCCCGACGGCCGCTTCGAGCTCACCCCCAAGGCCGAGTACCTGCGCAGCGACGTTCCCGGGAGCATGCGCAACCTCGCCTACTTCTACGGCGAGACGACCGTGTGGAACTGCTGGGGACACGTCATGGACACGGTCCGCACCGGCGAGGCCGTGGGGCCCAAGCTGCGCGGCGGGAAGACCTGGTTCCAGTATCTGGAGCAGGACGCCCCGGAGTTCGCCGAGGTGTTCCACGCGTCCATGACCGCCCTCAACGACGCGCGCGCCCCGCGCATCGCCGACTCGTTCGACTTCGGCCGCTTCCCGGTCGTCGCCGACATCGGCGGCGGGCAGGGCCAGATGCTCTCGGCCATCCTGCGGCGCCACCCGTCGGTGCGCGGGATCCTGTACGACATCCCGACGGCGATCAAGGGTGCCGGCGAGCTCCTCGAGCGCGAGGGCGTGGCCGACCGGGTCCACTGCGAGGAGGGCAGCTTCTTCGAGAGGATCCCCGGCGGCGCCGACGCCTACGTGCTGAAGGCGATCATGCACGACTGGAGCGACGCCGAGTGCGAGGGCATCCTGCGCCGGGTCCGCCGGGCCATCGGCGACAGGGCGGACGCCCGGCTGCTGATCATCGACGGCGTGCTCCCCGAGCTCAACGAATGGCACTACAGCAAGCTCATGGACATCGCGATGCTCGTCAACGACAAGGGCGCCGAGCGCACCGCCGCCGACTGGCGGCGACTGCTGGAGGCGTCCGGATTCGAGCTGGCCGCCATCCACCCGACGGCCCCGCCGCACGGCATCGTGGAGGGCAGGCCCGCCTGAGCCCGGCTCCGGCTCGCGCGGCCACCGCCGTCCGCGCGTCCCCGGGCACGAAGCCGTCCCCGCCACCCGCCTCACCCCGAAGGAGCCACAGCGATGAGACTCGGTGTCAACCTCACCTATCGGAACGCCGTGCACGTGGCGCGGGAGGCGGAGAGCCTCGGCTACGACCTCGCGCTGGCGCCCGAGGGATACCGCTCCGACGCCGCCACCGTGCTCGGCACGGTGGCGTTGCGCACCCGGACCATCGATCTGGCGTCCGGGGTGTTCCAGATCCCGGGCCGGACCCCCGCGATGACGGCCCTGACGGCGGCGACGTTGGACACCCTCTCCGGCGGGAGGTTCCGGCTCGGTCTCGGCATATCCAACCCCGACATCTCCGAGGGCTGGTACGGCGTGCCGTTCGACCGGCCGCTGGGACGGACCCGGGAGTACGTCGAGATCGTGCGCCGCGCTCTCGACCGCGAGCAGGTGACCCACGACGGAAAGCACTTCCAGCTACCGGCGCGGGGGTGCACGGCGACGCCCCTCAAGCTGCTCACCGAACCCGTCAGGACCCGCGTCCCGATCTACCTGGCCGCGGTCGGCCCGCGGAACCTGGAACTGGCGGGCGAGATCGCCGACGGGTGGCTGGGGGTCTTCTGCACCCCGGAGTCGCTGGCTCTCTCCGTCCGCCATCTGCGGGACGGGCGGGCCCGCGCCGGCAGGGAGCCGGACGGCTTCGAGGTGCTTCCCGGCCTGCCGGTGGCCGTGAACGACGACCTGGACGCGGCCGTGGACGCGGTGCGGGGCTATGCGGCGCACTTCGTCGGCATGGGCGACCACAAGCGGAACTTCTACTACGCGCTGGCCGGGCGGATGGGATTCGAGCGGGAGGCCGCCACGATCCACGAGCGCTACGCCGCGGGCGACCTCCGGGGCGCGCAGGCCGCCGTGCCCGCCGGGTTCGTCGACCGCGTGTCCCTGCTCGGCCCGGTCGAGCGGATCGCCGACCGGATGAGGGAGTACATGGACAACGGGGCGACGACCCTGGTCGTCTCCCCCTTCGCCACCACCGGCGAGGGACAGACCGAGATCCTCCGCGCCGTCGTCGCCGCCCGCGAAAGCCTCTCCTGACCGGCGACGTGCTCGTCGTACGCCCAGCACCCGTTGCGCCCGTGCTCCCGGGACGGCCACCGTAACCGGACCGACGGCGTGCTCGTCGTACGCCCAGCGCCCAGCGCTCGGCGCCCGTGCGCCCGGGGAGGGCGGCCGATGCCCCGGGACGGCCACCGAACCGGAGACCGGCGGTGACGGGTCCGGCTCTCCCGCGATCGTGGCCCCGCCGGGGCTAGTCTCACCGCGGCCTTCCTGGGCGCGGTCCGGGCTGCCAGGCTCGGACCCATGAGCGCATTCACCGACGACGAGATCGCGTACCTGACCGGCCAGCCACTGGGGCGCCTCGCCACCGTCGGCCGCGACGGCAGGCCGACGGTCAGGCCGGTGGGGGTCATCTACGATCCCGAGGCCGGGGCGATCGTGATCGGCGGGGTCGCCGGTTCCGACATGGCGGGGAGCAAGAAGTACCGCGACGCGCGGCACCACCCGCACGTGTCGTTCGTCATCGACGACCTCGCGGCCGTGGACCCGTGGACACCGCGCGGGATCGAGATCCGGGGGTACGCGGAGACGTACACCGAGGGCGGGGAGCAGGTGGGCGAGCGCCTCGACGCGCCGTTCCCGTTCGACCCCGCGTGGATCCTGATCCGCCCGCGGCGCATCCTGACGTGGGGCATCGGCAACGGCTCCTTCGAGATGTCGGCGCGCGAGGTGGCGCCCGGCGGCGCGGCTCGAAGCGGCACGGCCTGAGCGGGAAGGAGACCTCCTATGCGTTACCGACCGCTGGGCCGGACCGGGCTGCGGGTGTCCGAGCTGTTCTTCGGCGCGATGACCTTCTACCAGCGCGACGGCTCCGGCACGCCGCAGGAGCACCGGGCCATGCTCGACACCTACGCCGACGCCGGAGGCAACGTCATCGACACGGCCTCGGCGTACGGCGAGAGCGAGGACGTCCTCGGCGAGCTCCTCACCGGCCGCCGCGACCGCTTCGTCGTCGCCACCAAGTACACGCTCTCCCGCGACCACGACGACCCGAACGCCGCCGGCAACCACCGCAAGAACCTCACCCTGTCCCTGGAACGCAGCCTGCGGCGGCTGCGGACCGACTACGTCGACCTGTACTGGGTGCACCTCTGGGACCGCCACACCCCGGTGGAGGAGACGATGCGGGCGCTGGACGACGCCGTGCGCGCCGGGAAGATCCTCTACGTGGGCATCTCCAACGCCCCGGCATGGCTGGTCAGCCGCGCCAACACCCTGGCGGAGTGGCGGGACTGGACGCCGTTCGCGGGCCTGCAGGTGCCGTACAACCTGCTCAGGCGCGACGTCGAGCGCGAGCTGCTGCCGATGGCCGAGGCGTTCGGGATGAGCGTGGCCGCGTGGGGGCCGCTCGCCGGCGGCGTGCTGTCCGGGAAGTTCAGCGACCAGGGAGGCGCGGAGGCGGCCACCCGGGTCGATCCCGGCTCCCTCACCGCCCGGGACCACGCGGTCGCGCGCGCCGTGCTGGAGGTCGCGGACGAGCTGGGCGTCACGGCGGCCCAGGTGGCGATCGCCTGGATCCGCGCCCGCTCCCCCGCCGTCCACCCGATCGTCGGCGCGAGGGACGTCAAGCAGCTCACCGAGAACCTGGGCGCGATCGACGTCGTCCTTCCCGAGGAGGTGGTCCGGCGCCTGGAGGCGGCGACGGAGTTCGAGGTGGGATACCCCGGTGACTTCATCGCCGAATGCGAGGCCGACCCATGGGTGTTCGGCGAGGCGCCCACGGAGCCCCGCGCCCGGTCATAGGTCCGCCGGGCCCGGCACTCCTGCCACCGGCCCCCCTCGCGCGCCCGGGGACGCCCGTCACCACGAGCGCCCCACCAGCAGGTGGGCTCGGCGCGGCGAGTGCGCGTCATCACGTCCGCCATCACGTACGGCGGGTGTGATCGGTCCGGCCCGGCGGGGGGCCGGGTGGCGTCGGCGGGATCCCCCGGTCCCGGCACCCGGCGAAGACCACGACGAGCTCCAGCCCGCCGCCCGGGTTGGGGCTCGCCCGTACGTCGGCCCCGTGCGCCTTCGCGATCGACGCGACGATCGACAGGCCGAGCCCGACCCCCTGCCCCCGGGTCGTGTGCAACCGCCGGAAGGGCTCGAAGAGATCGCCGAAACGTTCCCCCGGCACCTCCGGGCCGGTGTTCCGGACGGTCAGGACCCCGTGGACGAGCGTCACCTCGACGGTTCCGCCGGGATGGTTGTGGCGGACCGCGTTGTCGACGAGGTTGGTGATGAGCCGGTTCAGCAGAATCGGGTCCCCGTCGACGACGAACGGTTCGATCCGTGCCGTCACGGTGACGTCGCCCGAGCCTCCTTCGGCCAGGACGAGCCGTACCACCTGGTCCAGGGCCACCGGCCTCCTCCCCTCCAGGCCGTGTTCCGCCTGTGCCAGGACCAGCAGGGCGTCGATGAGGTTCTCGGTGCGGCGGTTGTGGAACAGGAGCTTGTCGCGGATCTCACCGACGTCCTCGGGGAGACCGATCTCGATCGCCGCCCGCTGGACGGCCAGCGGGGTGCGCAGCTCGTGGGACGCGTTCGCGATGAACCGCCGCTGCCCCTCGACCGAGCGCTCCAGCCGGTCGAGCATCGCGTCGAAGGTGTCGGCCAGTTCCTTCAACTCGTCCTTCGGCCCGGTGAGCGCGATCCGTTCGTGCAGGTTGGACAGGGACAGCCGCCGCGCGGTGGCGGTGATCCGGTGGACGGGCCGCAGGATCCGCCCGGCGACCAGCCAGCCGACGACCACCGACACCAGCGTCAGGATCCCGACCGTCAGTCCGGTCACCTCCCACTGGTAGGTGACCACGTCGTCCACCAGCCTGGGAAGTGCCGGCGGCCGATCCGCCGGCACTTTCGGCCTCGGTGCCACCGGCGCCACCGGAGGCCACCCCGGAAGTGACACCTCCGGCGACGGCATCGGAATCGGAAACCGTGCGATCCGCACGTGCAGCGCCTGGCTCAGCAGCAGGTTGACCGTGACGAGCAGCACCACCGAGGTCAGCAGGAACAGTCCGGAGTAGATCAGCGTGAGGCGTACCCGGACCGTCGTCACAGCAGGTATCCCGCGCCGGGGATCGTCTGGATGCACGGCGGGTCGCCCAGTTTCGCCCGCAGGCGGCTGACCACGACCCGCACCACCGTCGTGAACGGGTCGGCGTTCTCGTCCCACGCCTCCTCGAGCAGCCGTTCGGAGCTCACGACCGCGCCGTCCGCCCTCATCAGCACCTCGAGGACGGCGAACTCCTTGAGCGACAGGTGCAGATGCCGCCCGTCCCGCGACGCCTGGAGCCGGTGCGTGTCGACCACGATCCCGTGCCGCGTCAGCACCGGCGGCACCCGCGATTGGCTGCGCCGCCCCAGCGCCTTCACCCGTGCGACCAGCTCGGCGTAGTCGAACGGTTTGGTCAGGTAGTCGTCGGCGCCCATCCCGAGACCCGCGACCCGCTCCGGCACCGACGTCGCCGCCGTCATCATCAGGATTCGCGTACGGCTCCCGCGCGCCACCAGCTCGTGGCACACGAGGTCGCCGTGCATCTCGGGCAGGTCCCGATCCAGCACGAGAACGTCGTAGTCGTGCAGCGCCAGCCGTTCCGCCGCGGCGGCCCCGTCGTACACCACGTCGACGGCCATGGCGTGGCGGCGCAACCCCATCGCCACGAGATCGGCCAGGTCACGTTCGTCTTCGGCTACCAGAACCCGCATGCCGACGTTCCTACCCGAACCGGGGTAACAGTGGCGTTAACCATTCCGTTCACAGCCGCGCAACCCGCTTCCGGCCACGCTGGCGACCATGATCAGAACCTTCTGCGCCGCCCTTCTGGTGACGGCCTGCTCGGTGTCCGCACCCGCATCGGCGTTCGCGTCAGACCCGGCACCCCGGCCGAAGCCGTCGTCCCCGTCGGCCGCCACCCCGGGCGGGGACTGCGCGCCCGCCACGGCGCCACCGCCGGAATCGGCGCCGCCGACCTCGGTGAACACGCTCCGGCAGGCGTACTTCTGCGTACTGGACAACTACTACAGCGGCCCGGCCATGGACTCGAGGGAACCGCTGAAGAGTGCCTTCGCCGCGTACACCCAGGACCTGATGCGGCGTGGCATCGACCGGGCCGACCTCCGGCTGCCCGCCCTGACCGGGAACCGCGACAGCGACTGGGCCGCCTACGCGAAGGTCCTGGGCACCGACGACCCCGCCGCGCTGCGCGCCGCGATCACCGGCATGGTCGCCGGACTGCACGACAACCACGCCCGCTGGGTCAGGCCGACCCCGCCGTCGGAGAGCGGGCCGGTCGGAACGGGCATCGTGGGCACGTCCGCCCAGCAGGGCCCCCAGCTCGACCCGGCGGCCCGGCCGCCGCTGTTCATCACCCGCGTCCTGCCCGGCAGCCCCGCGGCCGAGGCCGACGTCAGACCCGGCGACATCGTGGTCAAGGCCAACGGCATGCCGCCGTTCGCCGGGGACAAGGTGAACCAGAGCTTCGTCGACGCCCTCGCCTCCGACACGGTACGGATCACGCTCAAGCGCCCCACGACAGGGCGGACCCGCACCGTCGAGCTCAGGGAGGGCCCCCTCACGCGGCAGCCTCCGGCGGCGACGTCGAAGACGCTCCCCGGCGGCGTCGCGTACGTCCAGCTGTCCGGATTCCACGAAGGCGCCGCCGACCAGGTCATCGCCAAGCTCCAGGGCAAGCCGAAGGCGGTCGTCCTCGACCTGCGCGGCAACGGCGGCGGATCGCCTCGCGAGGTGACGCGACTGCTCGGCGCGTTCGCACACGGCAAGATCACCAGCTACTTCTGCCCGCTCAAGGGCGACTGCGTGCCCAACCGGACCGACGACGGCGTCCCGCTGCTCGGCCTGCGCCTGGTCGTTCTCACCGACCGCGGGTGCGCCTCGGCCTGCGACGACTTCAGCGCGGCCGTCAAGGGCAACGGTTTGGGCACCCTCGTCGGGACCCGCACCGCCGGAGCCATCTCCGGTCCCGCCGCAGCGTATCTCCTCGACGACGGCAGCGTCCTGCGCCTGCCCAAGGTCCGGCACCTCGGCCCCGCCCGCGAGATCATCGACACCATCGGCGTGCCGGTCGACCACTACGCCCCCATGACCGCCCTCGACCTGGCCACCGGGCGCGACCCCGGCGTGGCCAAGGCGCTCACACTCCTGTAACCCGCGCAGAGTGCCTACCGACGGCCGTGAGGCACGGTCGTCCACCTGCCCGCGCGGAATCCCGGCGCCCGGCCGCGACTCATGGCCGGTCGTCGCGGCGATGCTCATCGGCGCCTGCCAGCAGTACGTGTATCTTGAGCTGCTTTCGCCCGCCGGCATTCACGGCGTCGCACCGCACGTCGCCTCCCCCGCCGACTACGCGCGCGAAGTGGTTCACACACTGCTTGGCGAATAGTCCAGATCCGGGCGGATCCCGGGCACCCGCGGCAGCCGACATCGCCCACCACCGGACGCGGCCGGCTGTCCCCCGTGCCGAACACCCGTTCAAGACCGCGGCGGCCGAACTCGACCCGCACGATGGACCGGCGGTTGCCCATTTGACCATTTCGGTCATTTCATGTCGGATCCTTCGGCAGAATGATCAACCGTCAGTCCCCGGAAGGCGGGGAGACGGCTGAGAAGGGATGACTGAATGCGCGGGTCCACGAAGACGATCCTCCTCGCCGCGGCACTGTCGATCGGCGGAATCGTCGCCAACCCCGCGCACGCGGCCGCCTCAGCCCCCAGCCCGGAGCGGGTGTGCGGTTCCGGCTTCGCCCGGGTCGCCCACAGCAAGCAGGCCGCGAAGACCCCCTCCGGAGACGTGTTCGGTCACGTCTACCTGTTGTACAACCGCAGGACCGGCTACAACTGCGTCACCACGATCAAGACCTCGAACGTCGGCGTCGCCACCTTCGTCTCGGCCACGATCACGACGCAGACACGGGGGGTACACGGGCGCACGGGCGGCAAGAACGAGGGCCGGCAGGTCAAGCACTACCTGGGCCCGCTGAAGGTCTACGGCAAGGGCCGGTGCGTCAAATACTCCGGCACGATCTGGGATGACGGGCGCGGTGCCGCCGTCGCCACGGCTCGCTGGAAGTCCTGGGGCAACTGCGGCTGAGCGCCGATTCGGGTCGGTTCCGCGTCAGAACCTGTCTCGGACAACGCGCCGCTCGACCAGTCCCAGTACGGCGTCGGCGGCCTTGCCGAGCAGCACCCGCTGCCCGCTGATCGCGACATGCAGCCACAGCTCGCCCCGCCGTACCAGCTCGCCCAGCACGGCCGAGGGCGGCGGCAGCTGGCTCTGCGTGAAGAGCCCGGCGGCGGTGGCCGCCTGCCAGGCGGCCAGCGCGGCCACCGGCACCAGCAGCCCGGCGGCCGCCCCGGCACCGCGCGGTCCCCTGCCGAGCCTCGGCCGGTTCCTCCGGCGCTCGGGCGCGGCGTCCCCCGAGGTGTCGTCCGGTGTGTCCCCCGCGCCGGGATCCGGGGGGCGCCTTCGGGTGACGAGGCTCACGAAGAGCTCGCCTTCTGGGCGAAGGCGGGCTCGAACAGCGAGTCGAGCGCGGCCCTGGCCTCCGCCTCGGAGCGCACCTGGTTCTCCTCGACGAGGGTCGGCAGGATGCGCTCCAGTACGGCGCGTTGCTCGGCTCCGGGCACCGGGCTCAGGCCGACCTCGGTCCGCTCCTTCAACACGACCCCGGCGACCTCGGGCGCCAGCTTGGCCTCCCGGGCCAGCGGGGCGACCGTCTCGTCCGGGTGCTCGCCGACCCACGTCCGGGCGCGCTCGTAGGTGTCGGCCACGGCCTGGACGAGTTCCGGGTGTTCCTTGATGAAGTCCTCGCGGGCGTTGAGGAAGCCGTAGGAGTTGAACGCGGGCTCGCGGTGGATGAGGGTGGAGCCGGACTCGATCTGGCTCTGCGCCATGAGCGGGTCCAGGCCCGCCCACGCGTCGACGTCGCCGCGCTCCAGCGCGGTCTTGCCGTCCGCGTGCTGCAGGTTGACCACCTCGACGTCCGTACCGGCCAGGCCCGCCGCCTTCAGCGACTGGAGCAGGAAGAAGTACGGGTCGGTGCCCTTGATCGCGGCGATCTTCTTTCCCCTGAGCTGGGTCACCTTGGTGATCGGCGATCCCTTCGCCACTAATACCTATACAAAAAGTAGGAAAAGTAGGTATAATTGTCAACCTTTTTCACCGGAAGATGATCGCGAGACCCGCCGGGATTCGGAGGGGGACACGAGGTCACACGCCTCCGAGGCGACGACCCCACCACTCCCGGACGACACGACGTGCGACGCGACGCACGGCGCGTGCAGCGCGCGACATACCGACGACACGCGGCGCGTCACGTCTCCGGGAGCGACGGCCCGGCCGTCCGACACGGAGTCGCACGTCACCAAAGCAGATATTGTCTACCTTTTATGCAGGAATTAGGGTGATCCTAACGTAACGCGCAGAACGGACACCAGTATGAGTATCGACAGCACAACGTCCCAGGCTCCTGGCCTGCCGGGGGCGCATGTGATCGCCGATGACGCGGAGGCGGTCACCACGGCCCGCGCGCTGGCGGCCGAGTTCGCGCCCGGCGCCGCCGAGCGGGACACCGAACGACTGCTGCCCGTCGGAGAACTGGACCGGCTCTCCACGAGCGGGCTGCTCGCGATCACCGTGCCGCGCGAGCACGGCGGCGCGGAGGTGAGCGCGGAGACCCTCTCCGAGGTGGTACGCCTGCTGGCCGCCGCCGACCCGAACATCGCGCAGATCCCGCAGAGCCACTTCGTCTACGTCAACGTGCTGCGCCGCCAGGGCACCCCCGAACAGCGGAAGTTCTTCTTCGGCGAGGTACTCGCCGGTGCCAGGCTCGGCAACGCGCAGTCCGAGGCCGGCACCAAACACGTGCAGGACTACCGCACGCGGCTGGTGTCCGACGGCGAGGACGGCTTCCTGCTGCGGGGGGTCAAGCACTACAGCACCGGCGCGCTGTTCGCGCACTGGATCCCGGTGCTGGCCCGGCGCGAGGACGAGACACTGCACGTGGCGTATGTGCCCAGGGACGCCGACGGGCTGACCGTGATCGACGACTGGGCCGGGATGGGCCAGCGGACCACGGCCAGCGGCACCGTGCGCCTCGACGACGTGCGCGTGCCCGCGAACCGCGTGGTGCCGCACCACCTGACGTTCACCGGGCCGCAGCTCCACGGCGCGGTGGCCCAGCTCCTGCACGCCGCGATCGACGTGGGCATCGCCGGCGGGGCGCTGGCGGAGGCGCTGGAGTTCGTCCGCACCAAGGCGAGGCCCTGGTTCGAGAGCGGGCTGGACAGCGCCGCGGAGGACCCGCTGATCATCCAGCGGGCGGGCGAACTGGCGATCAAGGTGCGTGCCGCGGAGGCGCTCCTCGCCGCGGCCGGCCGGGAGGTGGACGCCGCCGCGGCGGACCTGACGGAGGAGTCCGCCGCCGCCGCGTCCGTCGCGGTGGCCACCGTGAAGGCGTACGTCGACCCGGTCGCGGTCGAGCTGGGCAGCGCGGTCTTCGAGCTGGGCGGCACCCGCGCCAGCCTGGACGGGCTCAACCTCCACCGCCACTGGCGCAACGCCAGGACGCACACGCTGCACGACCCGGCTCGCTGGAAGATCCAGCACATCGGCCGCTACGTGCTCAACGGACAGCTTCCGCCCCGCCACGGCCTGCTCTAGCGATCTCGCCGACAAGACGGCGACCCACGACGACTACGGAAGTGCGATGACAAACCTGACGTTCCACTGGTTCCTCCCCACCTACGGCGACAGCCGCGACATCGTCGGCGGCGGCCACGGCCTGCCCCCGGGAGCGGCCGGCGGCGCGCGCCCGGCCACGCTGGCCTACCTGCGGCAGATCGTGCACGCCGCCGAGCACCTCGGCTTCGTCGGCGCGCTGACGCCGACCGGCGCGTGGTGCGAGGACGCCTGGCTGACCACGGCCATGCTCACCGAGACCACCGAACGGCTGAAGTTCCTGGTCGCGTTCCGGCCGGGACTGGTCACGCCGACCCTGGCCGCGCAGATGGGCGCCACCTTCCAGCGGCACTCGGGCGGGCGCCTGCTGCTCAACGTCGTCACCGGCGGCGAGAGCCACGAGCAGCGCGCCTACGGCGACTTCCTGGACAAGGACGCCAGATACGCGCGGACCGACGAGTTCCTGCACATCGTCCGGGCGCTGTGGCGCGGCGAGAGCGTCGACTTCACCGGGGAGCACCTGCGGGTCGAGGACGCGAGACTGAACCGGGTGCCCGACCCGGTGCCCGACATCTACTTCGGCGGATCCTCCCCGGCCGCGGGCAGGGTCGCGGCCAGGCACGTGGACGCGTACCTCACCTGGGGCGAGCCGCCCGCCGCGGTCGCCGAGAAGATCACCTGGGTGAACGGCCTGGCCGCGGCCGAGGGCCGCACGCTGCGGCAGGGCATCCGGCTGCACGTGATCAGCAGGGACAGCGCCGACGAGGCGTGGGCACAGGCCCGCAGGCTGCTCGACGGCATCGACCCCGCCACGATCGAGAAGGTGCAGGCGGGCCTGGCCCGCAGCGAGTCCGAGGGCCAGAAGCGGATGCTCGCCCTGCACGGCGGCAGCCGCGACGGGCTGGAGATCTCCCCCAACCTGTGGGCCGGCGTCGGGCTGGTGCGCGGTGGCGCGGGCACCGCGCTGGTCGGCAGCCACACCGAGGTGGCCGACCGGATCGAGGAGTACGCCCGCCTGGGCATCACCGAGTTCATCATGTCCGGCCACCCGCATGTGGAGGAGGCGTACTGGTTCGGCGAGGGAGTGCTGCCGATCCTGCGCGAGCGCGGGCTGTGGGAACACCCCGCCGCGCCGGGCGCGCACGAACCGGCCTCGATCCCGTTCGCGTCCACCGGATCGAGCTGAGCGATGCCCCGGACCGGCCCGCCGCCCGTCCTACCGTGACCGCGGACGGGCGGCCGCGACAGGTGTGAGGAGGAATTCGGCTTCACGCCGCTTCACGCAGCGGATCAGGTGAGGTGATCGAGGATCAGGGCGGTGATCTCCCCGGGCCGCTCCATGCTCGGCAGGTGCCCGGCCCACTCCAGGTGCACCGCCGTCACCGAGGCCAGCTCTCCGGCCAGATGGCGGGCCGTCATCTGGAAGTAGGGCAGGTCATGGGCGGCGCTGACCACCAGTGTGGGCATGGTCACCCTGGCCAGGTCGATCTCCCCCTCCAGCTGCGACGGCTCGGGGTCGGCGGCGAGCTGGACCTCGAAGGCGTGGCGCTGCATGGCCATCTGCCGGGCGCGCGTCTCCCCGTCCGCCTCGGGGCCGAGCCAGGTGCGGGCGTTGAGCTCGACCGCGGCCTCGACCTCCCCCGCCTCCAGCAACCGGTCCTCCTCCTCGCCGAACGCGGCGAGGTCGGGCGTGGGCTCCAGCCCGCAGTGCGGATTGAGCAGCACCAGCCGGGAGACCAGGGCCGGATGGGCGGTGGCCACCTGCAACGCGACCCGGCCGCCGTAGGAGGACCCGACCAGCACGGCCCTCTCCACCGCGAGCGCGGCGAGCAGATCCGCCACGTCGCCGGGATCGGAGTAGGGGGTCTCGGAGGCGTACGGCGTGCGGCCGTGACCTCGCAGGTCTGGCCGGATCACTCGGAAGCGGGCGGTCAGCGCCTCCCACTGCGAATCCCACATCCGCGAGTCGGCGGCGCTGGAGTGCAGCAGCACCACGGGGTCGCCCGCTCCCCCGTCGTCGTAGGCGAGCGTCATCGGACCGCCGGAGAGCAGGGGCCACTCAAGGTGAGAAAGAACATCCGGTCATCGTCGCGGCTCCCCCCGGCGCCCGCAATCGATTAACCACGGACACGACCCGCGCGGCCGGGTCCGGGAGCGGACCGACCGGAGGAGGTCCGAGAGCGCGAAGGGCCAGGACGGGTCGGCTCCGGGAGCGGGCCAGGCGGTCGGGACGACCCGGGGAAGAGGACCGGGACGGGCTGGACGGGCTGGACGGGCTGGGAGCGCCCGAGGTGGGAGGGGCGGGACGGGCCGGTGTCAGCCGGGGCCCGTGCCGTACAGCGTGGCGAGGCCGGCGACGGTTGCGGCCATCCGCTCGCGCAGCTCGGGCGGCTCCAGCACCTCGATGTCGGCGCCCAGGCGCAGCAGCTGCCAGTGGGCGTGCTTGACGGACTCGGTCGGCAGGCGCAGCACGACCCAGCCGCGCTCGTCGGGCGGGCCCGCCTCGGCGAGCGCGGCCTCGGCGACCTCGGTGCCCACCGTGTAGCGCAGCATCCCCTCGGTGCCCGGCGCCATCCGCACCACGGCCTCGCCGGTGTGCATCCGCTCGCGGAAGTCGGCGGCGTAGTCTCGCCAGAAGACGGGCAGGTCGAAGTCGGCGGGACGCTCGAAGTGCCCCTCCGCGAGCTCGGCGCTCACGATCCGCGACACCCGGTAGGTGCGCGGCCCTCCCTCACCGGCGACCGCCACCATGTACCACACCCCGCCCTTGAGGACCAGACCGTACGGGTGGGCCAGGCGCTCGACGTCGCGGGGGCCCCAGCGGCGGTAGGTCATGCGCAGCGGGCGCTGCTCCCACACCGCCTCGGCGACCTCCCCCAGGAAGGGGGCCGCGTCGGCGTCGTGGTACCAGCCGGGGACGTCCAGGTGGAAGCGCTGGCGCATCCGGGAGGCCTGGAAGCGCGGCTCGGGAGGAAGCGCGGCGAGCATCTTCAGCTCGGCGTTGGCCGCGACCTCGGCCAGTCCCAGGTCGGCGGCCGGACCGGGCAGCCCGGCCAGGAACAGCGAGGAGGCCTCCTCGGCGGTCAGGCCGTTGAGACGGGTGCGGTAGCCGTCCAGCAGGCGGTATCCGCCGGCGGGGCCGCGGTCGGCGTAGACCGGCACCCCTGCCGACGACAGCGCCTCCACGTCTCGGTAGACCGTGCGGACGGAGACCTCCAGCTCCCCGGCCAGCTCGGGGGCCGTCATCTGCCCCCGGGTCTGCAGGAGCAGCAGGAGTGAGAGCAGACGACTCGCGCGCATGCCGGCCATTGTCCCGCACGTTTGCCAACCGCACACAGTCCATGTTCAAATGAACATATGGAAAGTAACAATCGCATTCGCGCGATCATGTCGGCGCTGCGCTCCAGCGACGTCGTCTCGGTCGCGGAGCTGGCCGTCGAGCACACGGTGTCGGAGATGACCATCCGCCGCGACCTCGACGAGCTCGCCCAGCAGGGCGTGGTCAGGCGGGTCAGGGGCGGCGCGGTGAGCCTGCTGCTGCGCGGGGACGAGCCGCCCTTCGGGGTGCGCGAGCGCGAGGCGGTGGAGGCCAAGCGGCGGATCGCCACCGAGGTCGCGGCCCTGCTCGCCGACGGAGAGGCCGTGCTGCTCGACAGCGGCACCACCTCCCTGGAGATCGCGCGGGTGATCCGCGACCGCCGCCTGACGGTCCTGCCGCTCTGCCTGCAGTCGGCCACCGAGCTCAGCTCGGCCTCCCGGATCCGCCTGGTGCTTCCCGGGGGCGAGGTCCGTCCCGGCGAGCTGAGCTTCACCGGCCCGTTGACCGAGAACGCCATCCGGTCCCTGCGCTTCGACACCGCGGTCATCGGCTGCTGCGGCCTGTCCGCCGAGCACGGCCTCACCGCCCACGACCTGTCCGACGTCGCCGTCAAGCAGGCGGCGATCGCCTCCGCCCGGCGCGTGGTCGTGGCCACCGACTCCGGCAAGTTCACCCGCACCGCGTTCGGCGCCGTCTGCCCGCTGGACCGCCTCGACATGGTCGTCACCGACACCGCGCTGCCCCCCGCCGAGCACGACGCCATGATCGCGGCGGGCGTCGCCGTCCGCACCGTCTGACTGGAGCCCTCCCCCATGCACGTCACCACCCTCGACCGGGCCGCGCTGCTACGCGGCCGGGTGGCGGTCTACCTGCTCTTCCTGCTCTCGGGCATGTCCATCGGCACCTGGACGGCGCGCATCCCGTCGATCAAACAGGGGCTGGGGCTGAGCGAGGGCGAGCTCAGCGTCGGACTGCTCGGCATCGCCGCCGGGGCGATCGCCGGCATGCAGGTGGTCGGCCGCCTGGTCGACCGCTACGGCAGCGTCAAGGTGATGCTGCCGATGGCCTTCGCGCAGAGCCTCGTGCTGGTCCTGCCCGCCTTCATGCCGAACCTGGCCGGCCTGGCCGTCGCACTGTTCGCCTTCGGCGCGGTGCACGGCACGCTGGACGTGGCGATGAACGCCAACGCCGTCGAGATCGAGCAGGCCACCGGCCGTCCGATCATGTCGTCCTTCCACGCCGTGTTCAGCATCGGCGGCTTCCTCGGCGCCGCCACGGGAGGGCTGCTCGCCCAGGCCGCGCTCAGCCCGGGGGCGACGTTCACCGCGGTCGCCGTCGCGATCGTCGCGCTCGCGCTCTGGGCCGCCCGCTGGGCGCTGCCCCTGACCGCGCACGCCCCCGCCGGGACGAAACCGGCGGCCGGTGGTGGCGGCGGCGGGGTGCTGCTGTTGGGTGTCCTGGCCTTCTGCTGCATGATCGGCGAAGGGGCCGCGGCCGACTGGAGCTCGGTCTACCTGAGTGAGAGCCTCAACAGTTCCGACGGGTTCGCCGCGGCCGCCTACGCCGCCTTCTCGATCATGATGACCGCGGGCCGCCTCGCCGGTGACAGGCTTGCCACCCTGCTGGGGCCGGTCAACCTGGTGCGCGCGTGCGGGGCGCTGGCCGCCTCCGGGCTCGGCCTGGGCCTGCTCGCCGACCACCAGATCGCCGCGGTGATCGGCTTCGGCTGCTTCGGAGCCGGCCTGTCCTGCATCGTCCCCCAGGTCTTCTCCGCGGCCGGCAGGCGCGACCCGGCCCAGGCCGGGAAGGCACTGGCCCGGGTGGCGAGCCTGGGCTACGTGGGATTCCTCAGCGGGCCCGTGCTGATCGGTGGCGCCGCCGAAGTGATCGGCCTGCCCCGCGCGCTCGCCGTTCCCGCCCTGCTGGCGCTTTTCGTCGCGTTGGCCGCGAGGGCGCTCAAGGCCCCGCCCTTTACAAAGTAGATCAGAATGGACCATCCGGCGCGGGTCACGGCGGGAACCGTGGCTCACACCGGGCCGGCACGGCCGGCGGCGTGAATGCGGGTCACAGCAGCGACAGCGCCTGGGCGGCGACCCCGGCCATGCCCAGGCGCTCGGCCAGGCGCAGCGCGCGGCGGAGCAGATGGGCGACCTCCCCCTCGACGGCCCCCTCCCCCTCGGACGCCTTGTATCCCTCGGGCCACTCGGAGCCTCCGGAGCCCCTGGACCCCCCGGTGCCCTCGGCGGAATTCCTCTGGGAGTTCCCCGAGGAGTCCCCCGGGGTGTGCGCGCCACCGCGCAGGCGCAGTGCCCTGGCACGGTCGAGGTGGAGGTGCGCGATCAGCGGTGAGGCGGCGTCGGCGAGCAGGAGCGCCTCGCCGAAGCACCGCAGCGCCTCCTCGGCGTCCCCCTCGGCCAGCGCGAGCAGTCCGAGATAGCGGTCCGTCGGCCCCAGCAGGATCGTGGGCCACCCGGCGAGCGCGATCTGCCCGCGATGAGCCGACAGGCGCTCTCGCACGAGGGCGGCGCACCGCGACAGCTCGGGATCGCCGTGCCCCGCCTCGATGAGCAGCGCGCACGACTCGGCCAGCAGGGCCAGCGTCGGAACCGACCACCCGTCGGGCGGCAGCGCGCCGAGATCGGAGGTCTCGCGGAAGAACGCCCTCAGCCGGTCCCTCGCGTCCTCGTGCCCGCCGATCTCGCAGAGCGCCAGGACGAGCGCCGCGCGCCAGATCGGGAAGTACTCGTACTCGACCACCTGCCTGGCGAGCCCGGAGCCGAACAGCTCCCCCAGCCGTCCCTGCTCGCGCAGCAGCCAGTAGTGCTGCCCGATCAGGGTCTGCCGCAGGGTGTCGGCGGAGACCGCCTCACCCTCGCCCTCCTCGTCGAGTTGCCGCCACTCGGCCAGGACGCGCTCCTCGGCGCGGCCGAACTCCCCGTGCCAGACGTCCATCAGCGTGTCGAGGGTGTTCTGCAGCCAGGGGCCGAAGACCCGGTGGTTGCGCGCGACGTGCCTGCGGTGACCGGCCACGGTGGCGGCGGCCTCCCTCAGGCGGCCCAGCCGGAGCTGGTCGATCGTGAGGGCGATCATGGCCTCGCTGCGAAAGTGCGCGGACGCCGCCTCGATGCTCGCCTCCCGGAGCCGCTCGGCGATGCCCAGCAGTTCCCCCGGCGGCGCGAAGTCGTACAGACCCCACCTGCACTCGTTCAGCACCTCGCAACGGATGAGCGGCCCCGCCCCGGACTCCTCCAGCTCGCGCAGCGTCGCGCGGGCCAGCTCCACCCCGGGCCGCAGGCCGGCGTACGTGGGGTCGAGGCTGTCGCTGACCGCCATCGTCAGCTTGTGGGCGAGATGCGCCTGCAGCTGCAGCCGCAGCGGGACCGCCTCGTCGCCGGTGTCGTCGCGGAGCGCCTCCAGGCTGCCGCCCAGCACATGCAGCAGCTGCCGGTCGGCCTGCCCGGGGGCCGACCAGCGGCGCGCCAGCCTGATCGCCGCCACCGCCGCGAGCCTCGGCAGTTTCTCGCCGTCGCGATGGGCCCGCAGGTACAGGCGCTCGGCCTCCTCCAGGTCACCGGCGTCGTTGCGCGCGTCACCCAGCGTGATCAGCAGGCCGACCCGGGTCTCGGCGTCGCACCGCAGCCCCAGCCCGGCCAGTGCCCAGGTGATCGCCCCCTCGGTGGCGAAGCCGCGCTGCTGCGCCCGCGCGGCGCCGAGGCAGGCCGCGGCGACCCGCTCCTGGGACAGCCCGGTCCCCGAGGAGCGGGCGTGTTCGGCGACGCGCACCGGCAGCGCCGGGTCGATCCAGCCGTCGCCGGTCGTCCGCGCCATCCACTCGTCCAGGATCTCGAACGCCCGGCGGTGCAGTTCCATGGCGAGTGCCGGATGGCGCTTCAGCTCCCGCAGCAGGCTTTCCCTGGCCGTGTCGTGGCCGAAGCGCAGCCCCTGGTGGTCGATGACCGTTCCGGCCGTCACCGCCACCGCGCGCCTGCGGTTCGCCTCCTCGGCGTCGAGCTCCAACATGCCCGCGACGAGATCGGCGTCGATCTCCCGGCCCAGGGCGGTGACGGCCGCCGCGGCGAACCAGCGGAACATCGGGCTGGAGGCGGTGTCGTGCCGCGGGAGGTCGCGGGGGAGGTCACCGGCCTCGGTGATCCGGCACAGGTCCAGCGGCAGCCCCCCGGTCCCGTCCACGGCCCTGCCGGTCTCCGCGCGTGTCGGTTCGCGTCCCCACGTGGTGCCCAGCCACTCCGCCACCTCCGCGACCCCCAGCGGGGACAGTGCCAGCACGTCCATCCGCCCCCGCCAGCGCGACGGCTCGGAGCGGTCGGTGAGCACGAAGCCGACGGGAGCCTCTCCGAGGGCCTCCCGCACGTTGTGCAGCAGCTCCTCGGCGTCGGAGCGGAGCAGGTGGGCGTCGTCGAAGACGACCAGGAGACCGGCGCCGGCGGTCAGGCGCAGCAGGGAGACCAGTAGGGCGACCAGCCGCCTCGGGTCGCGTTCGTGGCCGGGCCCGCCGAGCGAGACGAACAGGCCCGCCGACATCAGCCCCTCCAGGGTCTCGCGCTCCTCGGTGCCGATCGGGACGGCCGGGCTGGACAGGTCGCGCCGCAGATCCTCCCAGAGGGTCCCGACCAGCACCCGCCACGGCTGGAGGTCGCCGAGTTCCTGGCATGGGACGGTCACCATGCGCACCTTCGACGGCAGCAGCACGGCCAGCTCCTCCACCAGCCTGGTCTTGCCGACCCCGGGCACGCCGCAGACGGCCAGGGCCACCGGCTCCCCGCGTTCGAGCCGCCCGGCCAGGGCGGAGAGCAGCAGGATCTCGTCCCTGCGGCCGATCAGGGCTCTCGGGC
Organism: Streptosporangium sp. NBC_01469; assembly: GCF_036227305.1. Lineage (NCBI taxonomy): Bacteria > Bacillati > Actinomycetota > Actinomycetes > Streptosporangiales > Streptosporangiaceae > Streptosporangium > Streptosporangium sp. NBC_01469. The sequence goes on from NZ_CP109465.1 coordinate 7,317,241, forward strand.
CGCCGTGGCCGTAGGCGCGCCCGTGGACGTGAGCGGCGGAGGGCGGCGACGGCGGGCGGCCGAGGCCGTGCCCGCGCAGGGCCAGCAGGTCCCGCGCCCGGCCCACCGCCTCGTCCCCGGGGGAGATCGCGCGGCGACGCTCGATCATCTGCCTCGCGGTGACCGCCCCCTCGTCGCGCAGGGCGATGAGGAAGCGCAGCAGCCACAGCGGGCCGCTGTCCTCCTGCCCGTCGGCGACGCCCTCGCCGGTGAGGGATCCCGCGTCGCCCAGGAGGTCGAGCCGGATGGCGACGCGGGCGACGAGCCTGGTCAGCTCCCGGCGCCGCTCCCGCAGCCCGGCGTGGTAGCTCTCGCAGACCCTGGGCGGGATCCACCCGCCCGCCAGCGACGCGAACGGGTCGCCGGACCACTCCCCGAGCGCCTCCCGTAGCGTCCGCAGGGACGCGGCGAGGTCGCCCTGTTCCAGCAGCGTCCGCCCGTCGCGCAGGTAGGCCTCGAACCGCCGCGTGTCGACGGTGGCGGCGAGGCGCCCCGGGGCGTCCTCGACCAGTTCGTAGACGTGCGAGCGCCTGGCCCGCGGGATGTCCAGCCCGCTGCCGCGCAGCAGCCCACGGAGCCGCGAAACGGGCGGCGCCACCTCCACGTGCCTGTCCGCGGCCGGTTCGGACAACCCGGCGGCCAGGGCGGCCGGGGAGATCGGGCCGCGGGCGGAGACCAGCATGGCCAGCGTCTTCGCCAGTTGCGGGTTGATCTCCTGCGGCACCCCGTCGATCACGATGTCCACGGCACCGAACAGCTTGATCCCGAAGTTCGCCACATCCACCGCCCGAGAGGATCGATTCGTGTTTTTTCCGGCGACGGCTCCGGCTGCAAGGTCATCGCAAGGTTGTTCGCCACATCGTGGAGATGAGCGCGGAAAGCAGCTCGAAGCGCTCGACAACGATGTCACAGGAGACGACCTCATGGCCAAGATCGAAGATTTTTCCATCGGCCCGCTGAACATCGGCCCGTTGGACGACGGCCAGGTGAAAAAGGCCAGAGAGAATATTCGACGCGAAAGAAGTGCTGAATCAGATAAACCGCTAAGTGTGGCAATAATGGGACAAACGGGAGTGGGGAAGACATCGCTCCTGAATTGCCTGTTCGGCACCGACCTCGCCGTCGGTCACGTCCGGCCGGTCACCCGGAGGCCCGAGCCGGTCTCGGTGCCCGGCACCTCAGGTCACATGCTGACCTTCTGGGACATGCCGGGGATCGGGGAGTCGGGCGCCGCCGACGAGACCTACCTGGCCATGTACCTGGAGAGGCTGATCCAGTGTGACGTCGCCATCTGGGCCTTCCACGCCGACAGCCGCTCCACCACCTATGACGAGCAGTGTCTGCGCAGGCTGCTCGACGGCGTCGCGATCGAGACGCGGCGGCTCATCATGAGCAAGCTGACCTTCGTCCTCACCAAGGCGGACACCCTGACCCCGCCCCCGTGGATCTTCGACATGCGCGGGGGTCGGGGCACCTTCGGCCCCGGCGGGGCGCTCCTGCGCCGTCTGGAGGAGAAGGCCGCCTACTACGAGAGCGTCTTTCTCGAACCCCACGGGGACATGCTCCTCACGAGCACCTACGGCACCGGGGAGTTCACCGTCTCCGACGAGAGACTCGGCTTCGACCGTCGCGGCGTCCACTACCGCGGGCATTTCTCCCAGCAGGTGTGCGACGCGTACTCGGACCGTTATCCGGCGCACCGGGAGGTTTTCTCCCGGTTACGCGACAACCATCGGGTGCTGCCCTGTTCGGCGCTGTTCAGGTTCAACCTCACGCGGCTGATGACCGGCGTCGTGAACAGGCTCGGCCCCACGGCCGTCTTCCGCTTCCGGCGCCTGCTCCAGGAGATGGACGCGCTCACCGACGTACCGGTGGCCACGGCGCGCACGTACGGCAACGTGATGATCTGGGACGGCGAACGCGGCGCCAAGGCGTTCGACCTCACCGAGATCCCCCTTTGAGGGGGAGAGGCGCTGAGGGGCGGACCCGGCGACGCCTTCCAGGGAGGTGGCCGCGCCGCGACGGTGCTCCGCCGGGAGGGGAGACCCGGCGGAGCGAGACCTCGCGGGTGGCCGGCGCCGCCTGACCGGCCGGACGGGGCCCGGCCGGTCAGGGGCGCCCAGGGCCGCCGGACTCCGGCGGCCCCGAGTAGAGGGGGAATCCCCAGGGGCGGAAGGTCAAACCGTGACCGCCGGACCCCGGCGGCCCCAAGTAGGGGGAATCCCCAGGGGCGGAAGGTCAAACCGTGACCGCCGGACCCCGGCGGCCCCAAGTAGGGGGAATCCCCAGGGGCGGAAGGCCAGACCGTGACCGCCGGACCCCGGCGGCCCCGAGCCGGGAGTCCCGAGGGGTGGAGGGTCAGACCGTACGGAGCCAGACGGTGGTGTCGGAGGGGAGCAGGTTCTCCTCCAGCGGGCCGCTGGCCAGCAGGACCGACTCGTGCTCGGGCAGGGACACCGGCTCCGCGCCGAGGTTGACCACGCAGACCAGACCCGACTCCCGGCGGAAGGCCAGCACCCCGTCCTGCGCGTCCAGCCAGGTCAGCGTGCCGTCACCGAGCAGCTCGCGGCGCAGGTGCAGCCCGGCGCGATAGAGGGTGAACATGGACGTGGGGTTGGCGGCCTGGGCCTCGGCCGTCAGCGCCTTCCACTCCAGCGGCTGCGGCAGCCACGTCGACCCGGTGCCGAACCCGAACGGCGGCTCGTCACCCGACCACGGCAGCGGCACCCGGCAGCCGTCGCGGCCCGCGTCGGTACGGCCCGAGCGGACCCAGATCGGGTCCTGGCGCAGCTCGTCGGGGATGTCTTCGACCTCCGGCAGCCCCAGCTCCTCGCCCTGGTAGACGTAGAGGCCGCCGGGAAGCGCCATCGCGAGCAGCGCCGCCGCGCGCGCCCTGCGCTCGCCCAGCACCGGATCGGAGGGCATGCCGTGCTTGCGGTCGGCGTGGCTGAAGGAGGTGTCGGCCCTGCCGTACTTGGTCACCGGACGCGTCACGTCGTGGTTGGACAGCACCCAGGTGGGAGGCGCGCCCAGCGGGATGTGCGTGGCCAGGGTCAGGTCGATCGACCCGCGCAGCGCGGCCGCGTCCCAGGTGCACGCCAGGAAGTCGAAGTTGAACGCGGTGTGCATCTCGTCGGGGCGCAGGTACTGGGCGAACCGCTCCTGGTCGGGCAGCCATACCTCGCCGATCAGGATCCGGTCGTCGTACTCCTCGGCCACCCGGCGCCAGCCCCGGTAGACGTCGTGGACGCCGTCGAGGTCGGTGTAGGCCTCCTCACCCCCCAGGCTGTCCATGTCCTTGACCAGCAGGGCGGCCGAGTCGATCCGGATGCCGTCCACGCCCCGGTCGAACCAGAACCGCAGCACGTCGTGGAACTCCTCGACGACCTCCGGGTTGTCCCAGTTGAAGTCGGGCTGCTCGGGGGCGAACAGGTGCAGGTACCACTCGCCGTCGGCGATCCGGGTCCACGCGGGGCCACCGAAGATCGACTGCCAGTCGTTGGGCGGCAGCTCGCCGCTCTCGCCCCGCCCCCGGCGGAAGTGGAAGCGCTCCCGCTCGGGTGAGCCCGGCCCGGCCTCCAGCGCCTGCAGGAACCACTTCTGCCGGTCGGAGCCGTGGTTGGGGACAATGTCGGTGATCGTCTTGATACCCAGGGCATGCGCTTCGGCGATGAACTCCTCCGCCTCGGCGAGCGTGCCGAACGATGGCTCGATGTCACGGTAATCGGCCACGTCGTACCCACCGTCGGCCATCGGCGACGGGTACCAGGGGTTGAGCCAGATCGCGCCGACGCCCAGGTCGGAGAGGTACGGCAGGCGCGCGCGGAGTCCCGCGAGGTCGCCGATGCCGTCGCCGTTGCCGTCGGCGAAGCTCCGGAGATAGACCTGGTAGATCGCGGCTCCCCGCCACCACGTTTCGGACATGCTGGAACAACTCCTTGTAGTTGTAGGTGGGTGACGAGGTCAGCCCTTGAGGCTGCCGGCGGTGAGGCCGGCCATGATGCTGCGCTGGAAGATGAAGAAGACGATCATCGTCGGGATGCTCGCGATCACCAGTGCGGCGATCAGCACGTTCTGCGGCATCTGCGCCGAGAGCGAGGCGATGCCCACGCTGATCGTCATCTTGTCCCCGTCCGGCAGCACCAGCAGCGGCCAGACGAAGTCCTTCCAGACGCTGACCACCGAGAGGATGGACACCACTCCGATGATCGGCCGGGAGACGGGCAGCACGATCGACCAGAGGATACGCGCCGGAGAGGCGCCGTCGATCTGGGCGGCCTCCAGCAGTTCCCTGGGGATCGAGTCGAAGAAACGCTTGAGCAGGAAGATGAAGAACCCGTTGGCCGCGGCGGGAAGCCAGATCACCCACGGGGTGTTCAGCAGGTCCCAGCCGAAGATCGGCATGTCCTTGACCGTCAGGTAGGCGGGCAGCAGGATGACCATCGGCGGGATCATGAGCGTGGCGAGCATCAGGCCCAGGACCACGTTGCCCAGCACCGGCCGCAGCTTCGACAGCGCGTAGGCGGCCGAGACGTCGATGGCCAGCGTGAACAGCCAGGCGCCGCCGGCGTAGATGACGGTGTTGGTGAGGAAGGTCCCCAGGTCCAGCTGGTCCCACGCCTCGGCGTACACCCCGAAGTCGAACGACGTCGGGAAGAAGCTCGGCGGGATCTGGGCGAGCTCCTCCGAGGTCTTGAGCGCGCCGGTGACCATCCAGTAGAGCGGGAACACGAACACGGCGGTGAACAGGAGCACCACCGAGGTCAGCACGATGCGGTAGATCCACCGGCCGTGCGGGGTGGTGAGGGTGTGCGGGGAGACCAGGCTCCGGACCTCCCTGGACGGCTCCTTGGACCTGCGCGGCCGCCCGGTCTTCTTCCCGGAGCCCCGCTCCGGCGGCCGGACGGGAGCCGGGCGACTTGGTTGAACGGTGAGGTTCGACATCGGCTCAGCTGCCTCCTTAGCTCTGGTTGTCCCGCGACAGGCGCAGGTAGAAGGCGGAGAACACCATCAGCACGACCATGAGCATCAGCCCGAGCGCGCCTCCGGCGCCGAAGTCACCGAAGTTGAAGGCGTACTGGTACATGAGGTAGGCGACGGTGAGCGTCGCGTTCTCCGGGCCGCCGCCGGTGAGCAGGTACGGCTCGATGAAGACCTGCATGGTCGCCACGATCTGCAGCAGCAGCATCACCAGCAGGATGAGCCTGGTCTGCGGGATCGTCACGTGCCAGACCCGCTTGAAGATCCCGGCTCCGTCCAGCTCCGCGGCCTCGTACAGCTCGCTGGGGATGCTCTGCAGCGCGGCGAGGTAGATCAGCGTGCCGGTTCCCAGGTTCATCCAGGTGGAGACGATGACGAGGGAGATCAGCGCGGTGTCGGTGGAGTCGAGCCAGCTCAGGGCCGGCAGGTGCGCCAGGTCCAGGATCTGGTTGAACAGGCCGGCGCCCGGGTCGTAGAACCACTTGAACAGCAGCACCCCGACGGCGGGCGGCAGCATCACCGGGAGGTAGACGATGAACCTCAGGTAGGCCCGCGCGTGCCGCAGCTCGTTCAGGACGATCGCCGCCACGAACGGGACGACGTAGCCGAACACGAGCGCCAGGCCGGTGAAGGCGAGGGTGTTGAGCCACGCCTGGGCGAACGCCGAGTCCTCCGTCACGGTACGGAAGTTGTCCAGGCCGACCCAGGTGGGGTCGTCGACGAAGTTCGTCTGCTGGAAGCTGAGCAGAACCTCCCTCACCATGGGGTACCAGGAGAAGAAGGCGAAACAGATCAGCGCGCCGCACAGGAACCCGTAGGCGGTCAGGTTGCGCCGCAGCCCTCGCCGGAACGCTCCCGGCTTTCGCCGCCGTGGACCTTTCACGGTCATTGTGGTCATCGGTTGACTCCCGATATCAACATGAGTGTCGGGGTGCCGGCCGACGGGCCGGCACCCCGGGTGTCAGAAGGTCAGCTCGACTTCGCCAGCACCTTGTTCGCCTTGGCCTCGGCGTCGGCCAGAAGCTTGTCAACGTCGGCGTCCTGCCTGGTCAGCACCGCCGACATGGCCACGTCGAGGATCGCGTAGAGCTCCTGCGACTTCGGCGGCTCAAGCTTGTTCTGGATGGCCGCGGAACCCTCCACGAAGGGGGTGAAGTTCTCCACGGGAACGGTGGCGTTCGCCTTGCGCAGCTCGATGATCTCCTTGCCCGGCGCGGTGTCGCCGTACAGGTCGGGGATCGGCAGGCCGACGGGGCGGCCCTGCTGCTTGCTGCGGGCGTAGTTGAACTGGCCCTCGCCGGGGGTCAGCTCGTGGAACTCCAGCCACAGCATGGCGGCCTTGATCTTCTCGGGCGTGGCCTTGGGGTTGATCATGTAACCGTCACCGCCGCTGAGCGAGGCCTTGGCCTCGGGCAGAGCGGTGACCCCGTAGTCCTCGAACTTGCCCTTGAAGTCGTTGTTGACGGCCTGGACGACGTCGGGGGCGCCGATCATCATGCCGAGCTTGCCGCCGCCCATCATCCGCATCAGGTCCTCCCACTGGAGGAGCTGCTTGGTGCCCATGCTGTTGTTGGTCCAGCGCATGGTCTTGAGGTTCTCCAGGACGGCCTTGCCCTCGGGGCTGTTGAAGGCCGCGGCCTTGCCGTCGGGGGTGACCATCTCGCCGCCGCGCCCGTAGAGGGAGGCCGCGAAGTGCCAGCCGCCGGTGTTGCCGGCGCTGTACTCACCGAAACCGACGTATCCGGCGCCGAGACCGGAGATCTTCTTGGCGGCGTCCTGCACCTCGGCCCAGGTCTTGGGCGGGGCGGCGGGGTCGAGACCGGCCTGGGTGAAGAGCTTGCGGTTGTAGACCAGGCCCATGGAGTAGTTGTTCCTGGGCAGGCCGTAGAGCTTCTCGCCCTCCTTGAAGGTGGCCAGGACGTCGGGCCGGATGTCGTTCAGCAATTTGATGCCGCTGACGTACGGGCTGATGTCGGCCGCCTGGCCGGCGGCGATGATCTTCTTGATATCGGTGAAGTAAACGTAGAAGACGTCCTCCATCGAGCCACCGGCCAGCTTCGCCTGGAAGGTGTCCGGGTTGATGCAGGGAAAGGCGTCCTTGCTGTCGATCGTGATGTGCGGGTGCAGCTTCTTGAACGCTGCCACGTCCTCGTCCCAGGCGGTCCGCTCCAGCGGGTTGCTCTTCGGCGGCTGGCAGCCGACGGAAATCGTGACCGGAGCGTCGGCCCCGGCGGCACTCGGCGTGGTTTCCGCGGCCTGGGATCCGCTGTCGTCGTTGCCGCACCCGGCGGCGGTGAGCGCGATGGCTGCGGCGAGCAGCATCGAGAGCTTGGGGGATTTCATCCGAGGCACTCCTTGGCGGGTCGGTTGCGAGAAACATATAGAGGCGTGCAGGAAGTAGCAAGAGCCCGTCAATTCAGATGCAAAAAAGTGACAGTGATCGGACGGCCATCCCCCCGTAACACTCCTGCCGCGAGCGAGAACCCCTTCCGACCTGCGGCTACACGCACATGACACGGAGTGGAGTCATCCACTTGCGAAAAGATGCTTGATGACGTCATCTTCCTGTCGAAATTTTTAGAAAAGATCGCCCCAGAAGGACCGAGAGCGGGCGCGGGGCGGGCGTACCCCGGGGCCGGAGACCGTGGGCGGGACGGCCGGACCTGGGAAAACGCCGATCGGGGCGGTCAGCCCGGCGACGCGGCGACGCGGGAGCGCCCCTTGAAGCGACCGTGAAGCGACCTCGAGGCGGCGGCCCGGAAACGGTCAGGCCGGTATGGCCCTGGGCGCCGCCGGCGCGGTGGAGGCGCGGACCACGAGCTCGGGGTCGAACAACAGCTCGCCCCCCGGCAGGGCCGCGGCGTCGATCTGGGCGACCAGCAGGTCCACCGCCGCGCGGCCCATCGCCTCGATCGGCTGGCGCACCGTGGTCAGCGGCGGATCGGTCCGGTTCATCATGGCCGAGTCGTCGTACCCGATCACCGAGACGTCGCGCGGCACCGCCAGCCCCTCGCGCCGGGCGGCGCGCACCGCGCCGAGCGCGAGCAGGTCGCTGCCGCAGATCAGGCCGGTGACGCCGCGCCGCACCAGCCGGGCGGCGGCGGCCTGGCCGCCCTCCATCGAGAACATGGCGTGCTCGACGAGGTGGTCGCCGAAGTCCATGCCGTGGACCCGCGCGTAGGCGGCGAAGGTCTCCAGCTTCCGGCGCGACGGCATGTGGTCCGCAGGGCCGAGGACCATCCCGACGCGCTCGTGGCCGAGGGCGCGCAGGTGCCCGGCCGCCATCTCGGCGGCGGTGACGTCGTCGCAGGAGACCTGGGAGAAACCGAGGTGCCCGACCGAGGCGTTCACCAGGACGGCGGGCAGGCGCCGCTCCAGGATGCGCCCGTAGTGCTCGTGGGAGGCGTCCTCGTCGGCGTACGCGCCACCGGCGAAGACCACGCCCGAGACGTGCTGGGCCAGCATCAGGTCGACGTAGTCGGCCTCCTGCAGCCCGCCCGAGGTGCGCGTGCACAGCACGGAGGTGAACCCCTGCTGGGCGAGCGCCCCGCCGACGACCTCGGCGAACGCGGGGAAGATCGGATTGTGCAGGTCGGGGAAGACCAGGCCGATCAGGCGGGCGCGGTCGCGGTGCAGCCGGGTCGGGCGCTCGTAGCCGAGGGCGTCGAGCGCCGTCAGCACGGCGTTCCTGGTCGACTCGGAGACGCCGCGCCTGCCGTTGAGCACGCGGCTGACCGTCGCCTCGCTCATCCCGACCCTCTTGGCCACCTCGGCAAGCCTCCGCGTCATGCCCGCAAGCATACGGCGGCTTTCGCAAGTGTTTACATCAGATTTGCGGACCGGTGTCATACCGGTTCACGAGGATGACGCGTTATGGCGGTCCGAGATGAGAGCTTCATGCCCTGGTGGAGGCGATTGCCGGACCTCAAACGGCCATTCGCGCGCCATCATCACCCGAGTTCACCGGCCTGCGGACCTGGAGGGATCCGCCCGGCGTCGAATCCACGACAGCAGGGAGCCATCGGTGATCGATTCTTTGCGACATACGAATGAAATATTACAGCTATCTGTTTGTCATCTTATGATTTTTTATCATCTGATTCTGCCCTGCTGTCAAGAGGTCGGCATCCCCTCGCCATCCGGACGGCATCTCGGCGGCGTCCCGGAAGCCCGGCGCGTGCCCTCGCCCGCCTCGCGATACTCCGCGGGGCGGCGCCGTCTACTCCCCCGGACGCACGCCCGGACGCGGCCGGCCCCGCGTACGCCACCGGGAGTACGGCCGAGCCCCTCCGTCAGGGTGACGACGCCCGCGCTGCCGGCCGGGAGTCTGGACACCGAAATCCAACGGAGGTGTCCATGAGTTCCCCACCCGCTCCGACCGGCCGGGCCCGCGTGCCCGCCTGGATCGTCTGGTCCCTGCGGGTCACCGCCACCCTGCACCTGGTGACGGTGCTCGGCCAGGCGGTCATCGGCGGCATGTTCGTCACCGGGAAGGTGGACCTGCTGGCCCACCACAACCTCAACGCCACCGTGACCACGGTGCTGGTGGGCCTGCAGCTCATCGCCGCGATCACGCTGTGGCGGCCCGGACGCGGCCCGCTGTGGCCGCTCTGGGTGAGCGCCCTGCAGGTGGTTCTGGTGAACGCCCAGGTCGCGCTGGGCCTCGAGCGCCTGGTCGCCATGCACATCCCGCTGGCGATGGTGATCTTCGGCATGGCCGTGTCGATGACCACCTGGACATGGCGGGGACAGCGGCGGGGGGCGGCGGCGTGATCTCCAGAAGGCTCTTCCTGGGCGGCGCGCTCGGCGCGGCGGGCCTGGCCGCGGCGGGGTGCGGCTCCGTGTCGGCCGAGACCTCCGGTCAGGTCCTGTCCAGCGCGCTGCCGCTGCCCAGGCCGTTCACCGTCCCGCTGCCGATCCCCGCCGTGGCGCGCCCCACCCGGCCGGGACACTACGAGGTGGTCCAGCGTCCCGCGAAGGTGGAGATCGTCCCGGGGACGACGACCGAGGTGTGGGGGTTCGACGGCACGTTCCCCGGCCCCACCTTCGCGGTGCGGCGCGCGAGCCCCGTCACGGTCCGGGTACGCAACGAGCTGCCCGTGCCGACCTCCACGCACCTGCACGGCGGGGTCACCCCGGCCGGCTCCGACGGCTACCCCACCGACCTGGTGGTGGCCGAGGGTCGCGGCTTCCGGCCCCCGCCCGGCGGCCACTCCCACCACGGCATGCTCGTGGATCCGTCACAGTGGACGCTGCACGCGGGGGCGAGGGACTACGCGTACCCGCTGGACCAGCGGGCCGCCACGCTCTGGTACCACGACCACCGGATGGACTTCACCGCCCCGCAGGTCTGGCGGGGGCTGGCCGGGTTCATGATCGTCGGTGACGACGAGGACGACGCGCTGCCGCTGCCCAGGGGCGAGCGGGACATCCCGCTGATGATCTGCGACCGTGCCTTCGAGGAGGACGGCTCGTTCCGCTACCCGGCGACCGACCCCAGCCTGCTGGTGAGCGCCGGGGTCGAGGCCGCCTACATGGAGGGTGTCGAGGGCGACGTGATCCTGGTCAACGGCGCCCCCTGGCCGGTGCTCGAGGTCTCGGCCACCCGATACCGGCTGCGGCTGCTCAACGCCTCCAATGCCCGCCGCTACCGGCTGGAGCTGACCCCCGGCGGCCGGTTCGCCCAGGTCGGCAGCGACGCCGGGCTGCTGGCCGCCCCCGTCGCGCACGAGGCGATCACGATGGCCCCCGCCGAGCGGTTCGACGTGGTCGTCGACTTCTCCGCCTACCCGGTCGGCACCGAGGTGACGATGGTCAACACCCTCGGCACCGGCCCCGCCCGCGACGTGATGCGCTTCCGCGTCGCGCGCCGGGCCCGGGAGGACAGCGCGGTGCCGGGGCGCCTGGCCGAGGTCGAACCGGCCGTCAGGCCGCCGTCGGCCGTGTCGCGGTCCTTCGACTTCCGCAGGACCGGACAGGGCCCGGAGGCCGCCTGGACGATCAACGGCCTGCCGTTCCGGCCCGGCAGCCCGCTGGCCCGCCCCCGGCTCGGCACCACCGAGATCTGGCGCTTCACCAGCGACTTCCACCACCCCGTGCACGTGCACATGGCCCACTTCCAGGTGCTGTCACGCAACGGCAGGACCCCGGCGGCGACGGACGGCGGCTGGAAGGACACCGTCGATGTCCGTCCCTACGAGGTGGTGGAGGTCCTGGTGCGCTTCGAGGGCTTCCGCGGGCGCTACATGATGCACTGCCACAACCTCGAACACGAGGACATGGCGATGATGGCCGACTTCGAGGTGGTCTAGGGGCCGCCGGAGGCGCACGGCGTGGCGGCGCGGCCGTTTGAGCGCGTCCCGGGGAGGAAGCCGTACCATCGGCGGTCCACAGGGGGGTTCGACGATGACGGAACGACTGGTGGTGATCGGCGGCGACGCCGCGGGGATGAGCGCGGCCTCACAGGCCAGGCGCAGGCGCGGGTCCGGCGACCTGGAGATCGTCGCCTTCGAGAAGGGCGCGCACGCCTCCTACTCGGCCTGCGGGATCCCCTATCTCGTGGGCGGGGAGGTCTCCGACGTGGAGTCCCTGATCAGCCGGCGTCCGGAGGTCTTCCGCGACGAGTTCGCCATCGACCTGCGGCTGGGCGGCGAGGTCGTCGAGATCGACCTGGACCGGCGCGCGGTGACCGTGCGCGACGACCGGGGCGGCCGGAGCCGGGAGCCGTTCGACCAGCTCGTGATCGCCACCGGCGCGGTGCCCGCCCGGCCCGACCTGCCCGGCGCCGACGCCGAGGGGGTGTACGGGGTGCAGACCCTGGACGACGGCGTCGCGCTGCTGGAGGCCCTGGAGGAGAAGCCGCGCAGGGCCGTGGTGGTCGGCGCGGGCTACATCGGCCTGGAGATGGCCGAGGCGCTGGTACGGCGAGGGCTGGAGGTCTCGCTCGTCGACGGCGCCGAGCAGCCGATGGGCACGCTCGACCCGGACATGGGTGTCCTCGTCGCCGACGCCCTGCGCGACCTGGGGGTGGGGGTGCACCTCGGCGAGCGCATCGAGGGCTTCGAGGAGTCCGCAGGGCGGGTCCGCGGGGCCCGCACCGAGAACCGGACCCTGCCCGCGGACCTGATCGTCCTCGGTCTCGGCACCCGGCCGAACAGCGCGCTGGCCGAGGCCGCGGGCGTCCCGGTCGGCGAGACCTCGGGGATCAGGACCAACCGGCGGATGCGGACCCCGGTGGAGGGCGTCTGGGCCGCCGGCGACTGCGTCGAGACCTTCCACCGGGTCTCCCGGCGGCCGGTCGCGATCGCGCTCGGCACCCACGCCAACAAGCAGGGACGCGTCGCGGGCATCAACCTCGGCGGCGGGTACGCCGCCTTCCCGGGCGTAGTGGGCACCGCGGTGTCCAAGATCTGCGAGTACGAGGTGGCGCGCACCGGCCTGACGACCGCGGAGGCGGTGGAGGCCGGGTTCGAGCCGGTCGGCGAGATCGTGGAGTCCACCACGCGCGCCGGATACTATCCCGGCGCCCGCAAGATGAAGATCAAGATAATCGCCGACCGGGGAACGGGCCGTCTGCTGGGCGCCCAGATCGTCGGCCAGGAGGGCGCGGCCAAGCGTATCGACGCCCTGGCCGTCGCCCTCTGGCACGAGATGACGGTGGAGGAGATGACGGGGCTCGACCTGTCGTACGCTCCCCCGTTCGCCCCGGTGTGGGACCCCGTCCTGATCGCCGCGCGCAAGGCGGCCGAGCGCGTCGACCGGCTCGACGGGAGGGCCTGAACCGTCCCGCCCCCCTGGATCTCCCCGGCCACCCCGCCCGCCGCGAGGCGGCTCCCGGGCGTTCCACATGATCGGCGGGTCGTCCACCGTCGCGAGAAAGTCCGGGGAGATGGTTGGGCGGGACGAGAGCGGGCAAGGGCGAAGAATCCAAGTCCCGATCCCGACAAGGAGTAGCAATGCTCACATTGACGGACACAGCAGCCCAGGTAATCCGGGATCTCAGCTCGCAGGTGACAGACTCTCCGGACACCGGGGTCCGCATCTCGTCCCAGAGCGACGGAACCGGATCGCTCGTGCTCTCGATCGCGGAACATCCCGAGTCCGCCGACAAGGTGGTGGAGTCGGAAGGAGCACGGATCTTCCTCGACCCGCAGGTCGTGGACATGCTCGACGACAAGTCGCTGGACGCCGACGTCGACGAGGGGGGCGGCGTCGCGTTTCTCGTCACCGAACAGCTTCCCTGACCACCTCGGGACGGACCCGGCGCACGCGGGCCCCGGCCCCCTTGCAAGGGGGCCGGGGCCCGTGCGTGCGGGAAGGACTGTCCCGAGCGGGCTTCAGGGCCCGGGTCACGCGCGGGAGAGGACGTCGCCGTCAGGACGCGGGTCGTCGCCGCCGTACTCGAGCCGCGAGGTGACGTCGATGACACCTTCGAGCCGGCGGATCGCCTCGACGAGCTGAACGGCCCGTGAGCGGCGTTCGACCTCGCCGTCGAGCGTCACCACGCCGTTCTCGACGCCGACGGCCACCTCGGAGCCGGGGGTGGCCAGGTCGCGGGCGACGGCTTCGGCCTCGGCGCGCAGCTCGGTCTCGGGGCGGTCGAAGACGCGCAGCAGGTCCGCCCGGTGCAGGATGCCGGCGAGGCGGCCGGTCACCGGGTCGATCACCGGCAGCTGCTGGATCCTCCTGTCGTGCATGAGCCGCGCCGCGTCCCGGGCGGCCATGCCCGGGGTGACGGTGACCGCGGGCGAGGTCATCAGGTCCCTGGCCGCGACCGCCGCGGCCTTCTCGTGCTCGCGGCGGCGGGCGGCGCTCTCGAAGACGGAGACGCCGTGGCGCACCGCGTCGCTCTCCTTGAGCAGCAGGTCGTCCTGGGAGACCACCCCGACCGGACGGCGGTCCGCGTCGACGACCGTCACCGCGCCCACGGCGAAGCGCCTCATCACGGCCACGATGTCGGCGAAGCCCGCGTCCTGCCGCACGGCGATGGCGGTACGGCCCATCACGTCACTCACGGTGATCGACATCTTCTTCCCCTCGGTTCCTGCGAGTCCTTCGAGCATTCGTATGAGTGTTCGCATGAGTGTCGTCATGAGCGGACGACCGCGACGGCGCAGTGCGCGTGGTGCAGGACGCCCCGGCTGACCGAGCCCAGCAGCAGCGAGCCCAGGGCACCACGGCCGTGGGAGCCGACGACGAGCAGGTCGGCGCCGGTGGAGGCCTCGACGAGCGCCTCGACCGGGTGCGCGCACCGGACGTCCTCGATGAGCCCCACCTCGGGATACCTCTGCCGCCAGGAGGCGAGCCGGTCGGCCGCCACGGCGTACTGGGCGATGCGGATCTCGTCCATGTCGTAGTCGATCTCCGGGGCGAAGGCGTGCACGGGCAGCTGCCAGGCGTAGAGGACGCGCAGCGTGCAACCGCGATACCTGGCCTGTTCGAAGGCGTAGGCGAGGGCGGGTTCGCAGGCGTCGGAGTCGTCGACGCCGACCGTGATCTCGCCGTACGACGGCGCCTGACCGGGGTGGACCACGACGACCGGGCAGTGCGCGTGCCCGGCGACGTGCGTGCTGACCGAACCGATGACGGCTCCGGCGAGGCCGCCGAGACCCCGGCTGCCGATGACGATCTCCGCGGCGTCCCGTGCCTGGTCGCGCAGCACCGTCGGGGGCGGGCCCTCGACCAGGGCGGTACTCACCTCGACGGTGGGCCGGCGAGTGCGTGCCGTCGCCTCGGCCTCGGCCAGCACCTTGCGGGCGGCCCTGGTCATCGCATCCTCCTCCCCGTCCAGGACGGCGAACCGGGGGATGTCGTTCGGCCACCGATGCACGGCGGTGACGATGCGCAGCGGCAGGCCCGTGCGGGCGGCGTCGTCGGCGGCCCATCCGACCGCGGCGTTCGCGCCGATGGAGCCGTCGGTCCCGGCGATGATCAGAGCAGACATGGCTGTTCTCCCTTCCTCTCCCATCAGATCTCCGCCGGACAGCCCGGCTCCAGGGCCACAGGTCCCGATCTCATCGCGTGAGGACAGGGTCTTTCGTCCCTCGCCGAGGACCGGCCGCCTCCGGTACCCGGCCGAGCGCGACCGGGCGGCGAGGGGAGCCGCCGGCCGTGCTGTCGGATCAGGAGCGGCGGCTCCTGAAGCCGATCGGCGAGGGCCTGACCGACCGGCGGATCGGCGAGCGGATGTTCCCGGCCGGGAAACCGCGCGACGGCGTGCCCGGGTCGCCCGCTCAAGGGCAGATCGTCGGCGATGAAAGGGACTTTCGCCCCTAACACCCCGCAGAACGACCGGGCAACCTGGAGGGCATGAAGCTCGACTCGGCAGGCCTGCAGATCCTCTCCCGCCAGGAGTGCGTCGCACTCCTGGTCTCGGCCTCGATCGGGCGCATCGTGTTCACCGACCGGGCCCTGCCCGCCGTGCAGCCGGTCAACTTCGTCCTCGACGAGGAGAACATCGTGATCCGCACGGGCCTCGGCTCCAAACTCGCCGCCGCCGCCAGCGACGCGATCGTCGCCTTCGAGGCCGACGAGTTCGACCACACCACCCGCACCGGCTGGTCGGTCACCGCCGTCGGGCCCGCGCGCGCCGTACGCGAACCGGGCGAGATCGAACGCCTGTCCACACTGCCCCTGCACCCCTGGGCGCCGGGCGACCACGGCCACTACATCGTGGTCCGCACCGAACAGATCACCGGCCGCCGCCTCTCCCACCGGCACGACGCGCGAGAGAACTGACACCCGCCCCGGAGCCGTCCCGGGAGGCCGGCCGGGGGCCTCCAGCCCGGGATGGGACCTTCGCCCCTTTCCCGGCACCGTGTCCCGCACGATCATGGAGGGGATATCGGCCACCGGAAGGGCAGACACGATGAGCATCATGGAAATGATCGAACAGGCGAAGGACACCGTTTCGATCAGGCGGGTCTTCGGCGAGCCCATCGTCCAGGACGGCATGACGATCATTCCCGTGGCCAGGGTCACCGGTGGTGGCGGTGGCGGCGGCGGGAACCAGAAGGGTGAGCGTCCCTCGGAGGGGACGGGGGGCGGGTTCGGCTTCGGCGTCACCGCCACCGGGGTGTTCGTCATCAAGGACTCCGAGGTCCGCTGGCAACCCGTGGTGGACGTCAACCGCATCGTCCTCGGCGGTCAGATCGTCCTCGTCGCCGCCCTGCTGACGGTGCGCTCCATAGCGCGCGCCCGCGCCAGGGCGGCGAAGAAGCGGTAGCGGCGGCGTGCAAGGTGCTGACCGTCTCCGGCCGCACCCTGCGGGACCAGGTCGTCGTCCCGGCCGCCCGCCTGACCCCCGCCAGGCCGCTCGGCGGCGAGGTCACCGGGGTGCTGGGCTGGAACATGGCCCAAGGCCGCCCGCCGGCACCGTCGGCACCCTCGGCAGGTGGTCGAGGCCATCGGGAGGCGACCTCCACGGCGACGCCGAGCGGGCGCGGCGGCGACGGGAGGCCCGGACACCCGCGGGAGCCGCCCGCCGCTCGGCCGGCTCACCCGGGGGTGGGCCTTGACCGGACGTGCCTTCCGCAAGTTTTGTGATCTTGAAATTTCGTGGAACGCTACCTGAAATCCCTAGACAGTAGGAGAAAATAAGCAATAGCCTCGATTTCACTTTCCAGGTGATCTTGCCATGGCAAGTCGAGGGCGGGCGACGGCTCCCACCGGTGGTCCGGCAGGTGGAGATGCTCGGAGGGGATGTGAAGGCTCACGCGGAGGCCGGCGACATAGCGCGCCAGATCGTCGGCGCCCGGCTCCGGCAGCTACGGCTCCAGTGCAACCTGACCGCCGCCGAGGCGGGCAAGGCCATCCGCGCCAGCGAGTCGAAGATCAGCCGCATGGAGACCGGGCAGCGGGGCTTTCGCCGGGACGACCTGCGCGACCTCTTCACCCTGTACGGGATCACCGACCCGTACCAGCAGGAGATGCTGCTGTCGGTGGCGTTCGGCGAGCGCAAACCGGACTGGTGGGACAGCAAGGAACTCCCGCTGGACGCGGCGGTGGTGATGCGCCTGGAACAGACCGCGGACCTCATCCGCACCTACCAGCCGTTCGTCGTCCCGCCGCTCCTGCAGACCCCGGAGTACGCGGCCGCGGCCTACCGGATGAGCCGGTACCCGACCCCGCCCCCGCACGTCGAGAGGAGCGTGGAGCAGCTGCTGCGCCGCCAGAAGGTGCTCTCCGGCGCCGACCGGCCCGTGCTGTGGGCCGTGATCGAGGAGCCCGTGCTGTGGCGGCCGATCGCGGGCGTCGACGCGCACATCCGCCAGCTCATCGCGCTGACCGCCTCCGCCCAGATGAAGGGCGTCAGCATCCAGGTGAATCCGATGGGCTCACGGTTCATGCCCGGCTACGGGCCTTTCACGATCTTTCGCAGCGGTCACAGCCGACCCCAGATGGTCGCCGTGCACGGCGAGAGGGACGAGGTCACCGAACGGACCGTCCGCGAGGATCACGCCATCACCTTCGACCGGCTCTCGATCGCGGCCTGCGAGCGTGGCGACACGACGGCGCTCCTCATGAGGATCTGTGACCGCATTCACGTAATGGACGACCCCCCACCTTCCGAGAACCCTCCGAGAAAGGCACCCGGTGACCCATCCCAGTGACGCGTCGCAGGCGAGCGCGGCCCGTATGTACGACGTCATGCTCGGCGGCGAGGAGAACTTCGCGGCGGACCGGGAGGCCGTCAAGATGCTGGTGGCCCATTTCCCGACGGTCCCCGACGCGTGCCGGGCCAACCGCGGGTTCCTGCTGCGATCCGCCAGGGCGATGGCCGAGGCGGGCATCGACCAGTTCCTGGACATCGGCTGCGGCCTGCCCACTCCCCCGAATCTCCACCAGGTCGTGCGCGGGGTCCACCCGGAGGCCCGCGTCGTGTACGTCGACAACGACCTGACGGTCGTCACGCACAACCAGTCGACGGTGGACCACTCCGGCGTGCTGACGATCCACGGGGACCTGCGCCGGCCGCAGGAGATCCTCGACCATCCCCGGGTGCGGGCCACGCTCGACTTCACCAGGCCGATCGGCGTGTTCACGGTCGCGGTGTGGCACTTCATCGTCGGAAACGGCGGAGACGGCAGGGACGGCAGGGACGGCAGGGACGGCAGGGACGGCAGAGACGGCAGAGACGGCAGAGACGGCAGAGACGGCAGAGACGGCAGAGACGGCAGAGACACAGCGCGCGACCTCATGGCCCGGCTGCGTGACGCCCTCGCGCCGGGCAGCTACCTGGGGCTGACCCATGCCTGCTCCGACACGATGCCGGAGGACGAGGCGTCCGCCGGGCTGGCGGTGTACGGGCAGACCCGCAACCCGGTACAGCTCCGCACCATGCGCGAGGTCGGCGAGCTGTTCGAGGGGTTCGAGCTCCTCGAACCCGGGCTCGTCCTGGCGGCGGACTGGCGCCCCGCCGACGACGATCCGTTCCCCGAGCACGCGTTCGAGGTCGTCGCCGGTCTCGGCAGGATCCCGCCGCGCTGAGGGGGTGGCGGTCTAGCCTTTCCGCGGTTCGAGCGTCTCGGCCACCGCCTCCAGCGCGCCCAGGTGGTCGTCGACCGAGCTCAGCCCCGCCTTCATGGTGTTGACGGCGAGGTGGGTGGCACCGGCCTCCCACCACCGGCGGGCCAGGTCACCCGCCTCCTCCGCGTCGCCCGTCCAGCTCACCCGGCCTTCCATGCCGAGCGCGGAGGGGTCGCGTCCCGCCTGCGCGGCGGCCTCCTCGATCGTCGCCCTGGCCTCGTCCAGCGCCGGGCCCGGAGGCATCTGCGGGAACCAGCCGTCGGCCAGCCGCCCGACGCGCCGGTACGCCGGGGGTGACTGCGCGCCGAACCAGACGGGGATCGGCCGCTGCACCGGCAGCGGCGCGAGCCCCGCCCCGGTCACCCGGTCATAGGTGCCCTCGAAGGTGACCGACCGCTCGGTCCACAGTCGGCGCATCAACTCCACCTGCTCCTCGACGCGCCTGCCCCGGGTGCCGAAGTCCTGGCCGAGGGCCTCGTACTCGACCTGGTTCCACCCCAGCCCCACGCCCAGCCGCAACCGCCCGCCACTGAGCAGGTCGACCTCCGCCGCCTGCTTGGCCACCAGAACCGTCTGCCGCTGGGGCAGGATGACGATCGCGGAGACCAGCTCCAGTGAGGTCAGCGCGGCGAGATACCCGAAGAGGACCATCGGTTCGTGGAACGTCGACTCTATGTCGTAGACGCCCTTCCAGCCCCGGTGAACCTCCGGGTCGGCACCGACGACGTGGTCGTAGGCCATCAGATGCCGGAAGCCGAGCTCCTCGGCGCCCTGCGCGTAGGCGCGCACCGCGCCCGCGTCCGCGCCGATCTCGGTCTGGGGAAAGACAACACCGATCTGCATCCATGGCTCCCGTCAACGGTCGGGCGAACTCTCCGACCATCATTCCGCGCACGACACCGCTCAACCGCGCGCGGCACCGTGGCGTCGCGTCCGGAGGGAAAGATCTACATCTGGAACGGCGCGAGGCGGCACTCGCTTTTGGCGCCATCGTTCGGCGGGTCCCGCGGGCCTTCCGGCCGCGAGCTCACGCCTCCCCGGTGCCGATGACCGACAGGAGCAGGGTGAGGCCGTCGTCGATCCGGTCGAGCGGGACGGCGCCGTAGCCGACGACCAGGCCGGGTCGGGTCGGGTTTACCGCGAAGTCGGACAGGGTCATCAGGCCGATCCCGGCGTCGCGGGCCCGGCGGGCGACGCCGGGACGGCCGGGCGGCAGGAAGCCGCTGGTGTGCAGCCCGGCGGCGGAGGTCACCAGGTCCAGCGCGCCGGCCAGGCGCTGGGTGACGCGCCGATGGCGGGCCTCGTACTCGGTTCGCATCCTGCGGACGTGCCGGGCCAGCAGCCCCTCGTCGATGAAACCGGCCAGCGCCGCCTGGCCGGGGAGCGGGGTGTGCCAGTCGGTGACGTACTTGGCCGCGCCGAGAGCCGGCAGCAGCGCGGGCGGCGCGACGAGGAAGCCGAGCCGCAACGTCGGCAGCATGACCTTGGAGAACGAGCCGACGTAGAGCACCCGGCCGGACCTGTCCAGATTCTGCAGCGGCTCGATGGGGCGACCGCCGTACCTGAACTCGCTGTCGTAGTCGTCCTCGATCACGGCGGCCCCGTGCTCCTCGGCCCAGGCGAGCAGCGCCATCCGGCGGGCCAGCGACATCGGCATGCCCAGCGGGAACTGGTGGGAGGGGGTGACGTAGACCGCGCGGGCGTCGGCGGGCAGCGCGTCCACCACCAGGCCCTCGGCGTCGACGGGAACCGGCGTGACCCGCAGGCCCATCGACTCGAACAACCTCCTCGGCGGCGGGTAGCCGGGGTCCTCGACCGCCACCCGGTCACCGGGTTCGAGCAGCACCCGGCCGATCAGGTCGAGCGCCTGCTGCGCGCCCGAGGTGACGACGACGGCGTCGGGATCGGCGAGCACGGCGCGGGAGACGCCGACGTGCCTGGCGATGGCCGCGCGCAGCCCGGCGTGGCCGAACGGGTCTCCGTACATGCCACTGCCCACGGCCGAGCTCCGCAACTCCCGGGAGACCAGCCGGCGCCACGCCTCGTAGGGGAACATCCGGACGTCGGGAAGGCCGGGACAGAAGTCGTACCTGGGCCGCCGGTCCAGGCCGCGCGGCACGGGGATCCCCTGCCAGACGGCGCGCGGCCGGAGCCGGCCGCGGTCCGTCCGGGGGCTCGCGGGCGGCAGGGCGGCGGCGCGGACGAAGGTGCCGACGCCGATCCGGCCCTCGACGAAGCCCTCGGCTGCCAGCCGGTCGTAGGCGGCGCTCACGGTGTTCCGCGAGACCGCGAGATCCCGGGCCAGCTCGCGGGTGGCGGGCAGCGGCTCACCGTGCCGCAGCCGCCCGTCGAGTACGGCGGCGCGGATCTGCTGGTAGATCTGGCCCGCCAGGTCGGTGCGTCCCTCCAGGCTCACGTGCACGGGGGCAAGTCTAGAGTGGCCCAGTCGATTCAGCCGTTTCTGGCCCTGACACAGGGCCGCTCCCGCTCCTAGAGTGAGCCGCATGGACATTCTCGAACTCGACCGGCGGGCGAGTGACGCCCTGGGGAAGGTCGTCGCCACCGTCACCCCCGAGGATCTCAGGCGGCCCACGCCGTGCGCCGACTGGACCCTGTACGGGCTGATCCGCCACCAGGTCTCCGACAATCTCGGCTTCGCCGCCGCCGCGAGCGGCACCGCCCCCGGCCGCTCCGGGTGGGACGGCGGCGTGCTCGGCGCGGACCCCTCGGAGGATTTCCAGCGGTCCGTCGCCCTGGTGAACGAGGCGTTCGCCGCGGAGGGCATGCTCGAACGGCGGGTGGAGGTGCGCGAGTTCGGCGTCCTCCCCGGCGCGTTCGCCGTCTCCATGCACTTCGTCGACGGCGTCGTGCACGGCTGGGACGTGGCCCGCGCCCTCGGCATGCCCGGCGACCTGACCCCGGACCTGGCCGAGGCCGCGCTGGAGATGGTGCTTCGCATGCCGCTGAGCCGCGGGCCGGGGCAGGCGTTCGGCCACCCGGTGGAGGCCGCCGGCGGCGCGCCGGTCTACCAGCGGCTCGTCGCCCACCTCGGGCGCGACCCGCGGTGGACCCCGTGACGGGCTTCGTCGCGATCGGCGACAGCTTCACCGAAGGGGTCGGCGACCCGCTTCCCGACGGCACGTTCCGCGGGTGGGCCGATCTCGTGGCGGCGGAGCTCTGCTCGCCGGGCTTCGGCTACGCGAACCTGGCCGTTCGGGGGCGCAGGTTCGACGACGTCGTCACGCGGCAGGTCGAGGCGGCGATCGCGATGGGCCCGTCACTCGTCAGCATCTCCGGGGGCGGCAACGACGCGCTGTGGCGCGGCTTCGACCTGGCCGCGATGCGCGACCGCCTCGACCAGGTGGTCGCCCGGCTGCGCGCGTCGGGCGCGGACGTGCTGCTCTTCCGCTTCCCCGACATGAGCGTACGGCTCCCGCTGCCCCGGGTGCTGCGGCCCCGCATCGTCGCGATGAACGACCTGGTCACGGAGGTGGCCGAGCGGCGCGGGGTCTACCTCGTCGACCTGTTCGGCGACCGGGCGCTCGACGGCCACGAACTGTGGAGCGCCGATCGCCTGCACCTCAACCCGCTGGGCCACCGCCGGGTCGCCGACCAAGTCCTGGCCACGCTCGGCCGCGCCGCCCCTCCCCCGCCTCCTCCCGGCCCGCCCGGGACCGGACCGGCGCCGCTCGCCGACCTCCGCTGGGCCTCGGCGTACCTCGCCCCCTGGCTGCGCCGCCGCCTGACGGGCCGCTCCTCGGGTGACGGGATCCTCCCCAAGCGCCCGGTCATGACAAGCGTCTTCGAGTCGCCGTCCGGCCCGCCCCCGGACCGGCGGCCCGGCTGAGCGGCCCGCCGGGGCCTGTGAGGGAGTCCGCCCTTTTCCCGGGAGGTCTCACCTTTCCTGGAAGGTCTCCTCTTCGACGCGGACGCCGCGCACCTCCGACTACCGAGGCGATACCGAACCTCGATCACCGATTATGACGTTTTAACAGGATTTGAGTTAATTCTTATTCTTCGCGAGGTATCAGCCCCAGGAACCTTAATTGGGGGCAGGCGATGGCACTCGCGAAGGCGGTCACCCGGGACTGGACACGTCGGCGCGCCGCGAAACGGGAGCGATTGGAGGCGGTGCGGTCCTTCACCTCGGGCCGGGTGCTGGACGCCGGACGGGCGCGCGACGCCCTGCAGGCGTTGCTGCGTCCGGGCGACCGGGTGGCGCTGGAGGGCGACAACCAGAAACAGGCGGACTTCCTCGCCGAGGCGCTGGCCGGCTGTGATCCGGACGTGGTCCACGACCTCCACATGCTGATCTCCTCGATCAGCCTGCGCGAGCATCTGGACCTCTTCGAGCGCGGGGTGGCCCACCGTCTCGACTTCTCCTACGCCGGCCCGCAGAGCGTGCGCATGGCGCAGCTGCTCGCCGACGGCAGGGTCGAGGTCGGGGCGATCCACACCTACGTCGAGCTGTACGCGCGGATGTTCGTCGACCTCACCCCGGACGTCGCGCTGCTCTGCGCCGAGCAGGCCGACCGCGGGGGAAACCTGTACACCGGCCCCGGCACCGAGGACACCCCGACCATCGCCGAGGCGACGGCGTTCCACGACGGCGTGGTCCTGGTCCAGGTCAACGAGCTGGTGGACGAGGTTACCCGGGTGGACATCCCCGGCGACTGGGTGGACCTGGTCGTGGAGAGCCCCCGGCCCTTCGCGCTGGAGCCGCTGTTCACCCGGGACCCCCGCCGGATCGGCCCGGTGGAGATCCTGATGGCCATGCTGGCGCTGCGCGGGATCTACGAGCGGCACGGCGTGACCACGCTGAACCACGGGATCGGCTTCGACACCGCGGCGATCGAGCTCATCCTGCCCACGTACGGTGAGGAGCTGGGCCTGCGCGGGAAGATCTGCAAGCACTGGGCGCTCAACCCGCACCCGACGCTCATTCCCGCCATTGAGAGCGGCTGGGTCGAGTCGGTGTACTGCTTCGGCGGGGAACCCGGCACGGAACGCTACGTCGCCGCCCGCCCCGACGTGTTCTTCACCGGCAGGGACGGCTCGCTCCGGTCGAACCGGGTGCTGTGCCAGCTCGCGGGTCAGTACGCCGTGGACATGTTCATCGGGTCGTCGCTGCAGATCGACGCCTGCGCGAACTCCTCGACGGTCACCGAGAGCCGCCTGACCGGTTTCGGCGGAGCACCCAACATGGGACACGATCCGCACGGCCGCAGGCACGCCTCCCCCGCCTGGCTGAGCCTGCTGACCGGCGAGGCCGGCGCGCCGCGGGGGCGCAAGCTCGTCGTGCAGATCACCCAGACCTTCCGCTCCGGCGGCGTCCCGGCGTTCGTGGAGTCGCTGGACGCCGTCCAGGTGGGCAGGGACGCCGGAATGCCCATCCCTCCGATCATGATCTACGGCGACGACGTCAGCCACGTGGTGACCGAGGAGGGGGTGGCCTACCTCTACAGAGCCGCCGGCCTGGCCGAGCGGCGCGAGGCGGTGGCCGCGATCGCGGGCGCCACCCCGGTCGGCCGCGACATGGACGAGCGACGCGTGGAGGAACTGCGCCGCGACGGCTTGGTCGCGCTTCCGGAAGACCTCAAGGTCGACGTCCGCAAGGCGGACCGCTCCCTGCTGGCGGCCCGCAGCATCGAGGATCTCGTCGCCTGGTCCGGTGGCCTGTACGATCCGCCCACCCGGTTCCGGACCTGGTGACCGGCCGATGACCGTCATCGGTGGCGTGCCCGCGGCGGGAACGGCGGGGACGATAGGGACGACGGGAGCACGGCCGTCGGGACCGTCCGCGGCCCTGCTCGCCGACCTGGCCGTCCGGGCGCTCGGCCAGGAGGCACGGCTCAGCCCCAAGCCCGGCCTGGCCGACCGCCGTGGCCCCGGTGCGCACGACGACATGGACCTGCCACTTCTCCTCGCCTCCGCCCGCGCGCTGCGCCCCACGTTCCGCTCCGTCGCCGAGGTGGCGGAGCGGACGGCCCTCGGGATCGAGCGCCGGGAGGAGCTGGGCCGGCTCGGCCGTGCGGGCGAGGCGGCCATGCTGCGGATCACGGGAGGAGTGAACACGCACCGCGGGGCGCTGTGGGCGCTCGGGCTGCTGGTCGCCACCGTCGCCGGCGCCGCCGACGCGCGGGAGGCCGCCGGCCATGCGGCCCGGCTGGCCGCCCTTCCCGACCGGCACTTTCCGGCCGGGGCGCCCTCCCACGGCGAGCTGGCCCGGCGGCGGTACGGGGTGCGCGGTGCCCGCGGCGAGGCCGAGGCCGCCTTCCCCCACGTCGTCAAGGTCGCCCTGCCGCGGCTGCGCCGGGCCAGGGCGGCCGGGCTGGCCGAGGAGGTGGCCCGGCTGGACGCGTTGCTGGAGGTGATGAGCCTCCTGGACGACACCTGCGTCCTGCACCGCGGCGGCCCCGAGGGCCTGCGCGTCGTACGGTCCGGCGCCGAGCGCGTCCTGGCCGAGGGAGGCGCGGGTACGGCCCGCGGTCACGCCGCCCTCGTCGAGCTGGACGAGCGGTGCGCCGCGCGGCGGCTGTCGCCGGGCGGGAGCGCAGACCTGCTGGCCGCCGCGCTCTTCCTCGACATGGTGCCGTGGCCGGAGCGCGGTGCCCGAACCGAACGGAGGGTACCCACGTGCAAACGCTGAACTACGAGTTCCCCGCCGACCGCCCGGCCGCCCGGCGGGCGCACGTCGGGGTGGTCGGTTCGGGGGATCTGGAGGTCCTGATGACCCCGGAGCCGACCGCCGTCGCCCGGGTGCGCGTACGCACCAGCGTCGACGGGTTCGACACGGTGTGGCGGACCGTGCTGGAGCGGTTCTTCGCCCGCCACGGGGTCGCCGGGAGCTTCGAGCTCAACGACTTCGGGGCGACACCCGGCGTGGTCACCCTGCGCCTGCGGCAGGCCGTCGAGGAGGGCAGGACATGACCGCGCGGGACACCCGGACGGACTGGGACGCGCTGCTCGCCCGTACCGGCTTCATCGAACTGGGCGCGCGGGCGCGCGCCACCGCGCTGCTCGACACCGGCACCGCCCGCGAGCTGTGCGGCCCCTTCGACCGGATCGAGTCGCCCTGGCTGGAACCCCAGGGGGTCGTCCCGGAGTCCGACGACGGCGTCGTCGTGGTCAAGGGAGGGCTCGGCGGACGCCCCGCGGTCGTGATCGGCATCGAGCAGGCCTTCCAGGGCGGCGGCATCGGGGAGGTCTCCGGCACGAAGATCGCCGCCACGCTGTCCCTGGCCGCCGCCGACAACCGCGACGGCACCCCGACGGTCGCGATCCTGCTGCTGGAGACCGGGGGTGTACGCCTGCAGGAGGCCAATCTGGGCCTGGCCACGACCGCGGAGGTGTGCTCCGCGCTGCTGGAGCTGCGCGCCCTCCAGCCCGTCGTCGGCGTCATCGCCGGAGCGCTGGGCTGCTTCGGCGGCATGAGCATCGCCGCCGGGCTGTGCACCAGGCTGATCATGACCGGGGAGGGCCGTCTCGGGCTCGACGGCCCCGAGGTGATCGAGTCCGAGGCGGGCATCGCCGAGTTCGACGCCTCCGACCACGCACTGATCTGGTCGATCGACGGCGGCACGCAGCGCACCGGGACCGCGCTGGCCGACGTGCTCGTCCTCGACGACGTCGCCGCCGTACGGTCCGCCGTGATCGACGCGGTGGGACGCGGCGTGCCCGGCGAACACCGCTCCCAGCGGATCAGCGAGCTGCGGGCCCGTCTCCTGGCCGTCGACCCGGCCGATCCACCGGAGCCCGCCGACCTCGCGGCCGTCTGGGCGCGGGCCGTGCCGCGGAAAGTCGCACCGCCGAAGGGGGACAGGTCATGAGCCGGGGCCGGAACTGGACGCGGGCGCTCGCCGACGGCGACGTGAGCGGCGTGGTCCCGTCGGTGATCACGGCGGACACCACGCTGGGGGGCGACGTCGCCCGCCTGGTCGCCGTCGTGCCGGACCCGCGGAGCCCGTACCACCGGGCCCGCGACGGCGAGGTCGGCCTCCTCGAGGGGCTCTCGCTCGCCGAGGCGGTGACCGGCGTCGTCACCGCGGACGCGCGCCTGCCCGACGACCGACGCCGCCCGATCGTCGCCGTCGTCGACGTACCCAGCCAGGCCTACGGGCGCGTCGAGGAGCTGCTCGGCCTCCACCACGCCCTGGCCGTCGCGGTGGACGCCTACGCCCGCGCCCGCACCGCCGGGCACCCCGTGATCACGCTCATCGTCGGAACGGCGCTGTCCGGCGGATTCCTGGCGCACGGCGCGCAGGCCAACCGGATCCTCGCGCTCAACGACCCCGGCGTGGTGGTTCACGCCATGCACAGGAAGGCCGCCGCGAAGGTGACCCGCCGGACCGTCGACGAGCTCGACGAGCTGGCACGACGGATCCTCCCGCTGTCCTACGACGTCACCGACTGGGCGAGGCTCGGCCTGTGCGACGAGCTCCTGGACGTCGAGAACGCCGACGACCCGACCGGCGGGGACGTCGGGAAGGTGAAGGACGCGCTCACCGCCGCCGTCGAACGGGCCCGCCGCGGTCCCCGCGACCTGAGCGACCGGCTCACCTCGCCCGCCGCCCGGCGAACCCGGGCGGCCTCCCGCCGCGTCCGTGAGACGCTCGCCGCCCAATGGCGGTGACCGCGCGTCCGCACGATCTGCTGCGGCTCTCCGGAGCCGCGGCTCTCCAGGACACGTCTCCGGCGTGGGTCCCCGCGTCGATCACCGCCTGTCCCTGGGGCGTCGTGCGGCGGGCACCGCACCCGCCCGGCCTCGTCCCGGTCGGCATCCGCGGGACCGAGCGATGGCAACGCCACGCCGCCCTCGTTCCCACCGGCGCGGTCATCCGCTCCGTGCCGCCCGAGGAACTGAGGGGACGCCGGCCCTGGCTCCCCCTGCTCGCCGTCACCCTCTCCGCCGTCGCCCTCCTGCTCGCCGGCGAACTGGACGCAGGCGCCGCCTGGGGACCGATCGGCGGGGTCGGCTTCGAACTGGCCACCGGGCAGCCGGTCACCCACCCCGGAAGCGACCTGGACCTGCTGATACGGGCACCACACAGGCTGGACCGAACCCTGGCCAGGCGGCTGGCGGCCGTTTTCGCCGCCCTCCCCGGCCCGGTCGACTGCCAGCTGGAGACACCCGGCGGCGGGGTCGGCCTCACCGAGTGGGCCCGCACCGGCGGCCCCGTCATGGCCCGTACCGACCACGGCCCGCACCTGGTGGACGACCCGTGGGCCCCCGCGTGAGCGTCGCGTTCCTCTACCCCGGCCAGGGCGCGCAGCGTCCCGGGATGCTCCACGACCTGCCCGGCCACCCGGCCGTCACCGCGACCCTCGCCGAGGCCGAGCGGATCCTGCCCGGCTCGTCGCGGCGGGACACCGCGGAGGCGCTGGAATCCACCGTCACCACGCAGGTCGCGCTCTGCGTCGCCGGGGTCGCCGCGACCCGCGCCCTCGCCGGCGAGGGCGCCGTTCCCGACGCCGTGGCCGGGCACTCCGCCGGAGCGTTCCCCGCCGCCGTCGCCGCCGGGGCCCTGACCTTCGCCGAAGCCCTCACAGCCGTGCGCCACCGCGGCGAGCTGATGCGCGACGCCTACCCTCGCGGGTACGGCATGGTGGCCGTACTGGGGCTGACCGTACCCCAGGTCCGGCGCGTGATCGAGTCGATCACCACCGACGACGACCCGGCCTACCTGGCCGTCGTCGACACCGACCAGCAGGTCGTGGTCGCCGGCAGCGACCGCGCCCTGGAACGCCTCACCGCGGCGGCCGGCCGGGCCGGCGCCCGGCGCGCACAACGCCTGGACATCGGTGTCCCCTCGCACTGCCCGCTGCTCGGCCACGTCGCCGGCGCCATGGCGGACCACCTCGCCACGATTCCCCGGCGTCCCCTCGCCGTCCCCTGCCTCGGCGGCGCCACGGGTCGCCTCCTGCGCGACTCCGGCGCCGTCCTCGACGACCTCGCCCGGGGCGTCGCCACCACGGTGAGATGGCGCGACGCCGTCGCCCTGCTCGGCGAGCTCGGCACGACCCTGTTCGTACAGACACCTCCCGGGCACGTCCTCGCGAGGATCGCGCGGGCCGCCCACCCCCGCGCCCGTGTCGTCACCCTCGCCGACACCGGCATCGCCGACGCGGCACTGCTCACCCGCCGCGCCCGGGGGGACGGAGCCGATCGACGCGCGACCGCCCGGAGAACGGACTCCTCGATGAGGCCGGTTCCCCGATGAGGCCGGTTCCCCGACGAGACCGGCGATATGGCACGGAGCCGCCGGGCACCGCTCATCGGCACCTGAAGATCACCTGTCACATCAAGGGAGAGAACGATGAAATCCGCACGCACCCGCCGAGGGCTCAGGGGGATCGCACCCGCGGTGGCACTCACCGCGATCGCCGCCTGCGCGGTGGCGGCGCCGGCGACCGGCGCCCAGGCGACCGGGGCGGCCCCGGCGGCACACGCGTCGCCGGCGCCCGCGGGCGACCCGGCGCCCTGCCGGTCACCAGGCCGAGCCAAGCCCACGATCGTCCTGGTGCACGGCGCCTGGGCCGACGCCTCCAGCTGGAACGGCGAGGTGAGCTCCCTGCAACGAGCGGGCCACGTCGTGCGGGCCATCGCCAACCCGCTGCGCGGCCTCACCACCGACGCCGAATCCGTCACCGACTTCCTGAGAACCCTTTCCGGCCCGATCGTGCTCGTCGGGCACTCCTACGGAGGCTCGGTGATCACGAACGCCGCCGCGGGCGTTCCGAACGTCAAGGCCCTGGTGTACGTCGACGCGGCGGCGCCCGACATCGGGGAGACCACCGGCGGGCTCAGCGGCCACGACTCCGCCCTCTCGGGGGATCCCGCCTCCCTCTACGACACGGTGTCCTATCCGGGGGCGCCCCGTGGGGCGACGGACCTGTACCTCAAACGGGACGTCTTCCTCCGCTCGTTCGCCTCGGACCTGCCCGGGGACACCGCCACGCGCCTGTGGGCCTCCCAGCGGCCCGCCTCGACCAGCGCGTTCACGACGCCGTCGAAGGCCGCGGCGTGGAGGACGATCCCCTCCTGGTACTTCATCAGCACCGGCGACCGGATCATCACCCCGTCCTCGGAACGGTTCATGGCCCGCCGGGCGCGCTCGAAGGTCACCGAGTTCCCCGGCGGCTCCCACCTGACCCTGGTGTCGCATCCGGACGCGGTGACGGCGGTGATCGGATCCGCGATCTGCTCCGTCCGTTAGACGCACCGCGTCACGTTCACGGCCCGTCCCCTCCTCCGCCCGCTCTTTCGCTGTGCCCTCAGCGTGGCGGAACCCGTTTACGGATTGTTCACGGCTTCCCGCGGGACGGGCGGCGAGGCCGGACCCGGGCCCGGCGGGAGACGACCGGTCACGCCAGGTCCCAGAGCAGGCGGTAGTAGTCGAGGCGCTCCGGGTCCGGGGCGATCCCGTACGCGTCGTACAGGACGCCGTCGTAGCCGGGGCCGTAGTCCTTATCCATGCTCCACGCCGCGACCGCGAGGTCCGCCCACCGGTCGGCCACCCCGAGCGAGCCCAGGTCGACGTGCGCGGCGAACGTGCCGTCATCGTGCAGCAGGGTGTTGGGGACGCACACGTCCCCGTGGCAGACGACGAGGCGGTCGACGGCGGGTGGCTCGCCGATGCGCGCCCGAGCCTCCGCGAGCCCCAGGTGCCGGTGCTCGGGGAACCAGTCGGCCGGTCCCTCGCCGTCGGCGATGCGTTCGTCGGCACGCACGAGCCGCCGCTCGACACTCCAGTCGTACGGGCACTCCTCCACGGGCAGGGCGTCGTGGAACAGGCGCAGCCCTCGGCCGATCGCGGCCGCCACGGTCGCCGGGGCGGCGCTCCACCGAGGATCCACCGCCGAGAGGCCGGGGACCTCCGCCGTGACCAGCCACGCGCCGTCGGCGTCCGTACCGTGCTCGAGGACCCGCGGGACGGTCACCCATCGCTGCGCCCAGTCCATGCGCTCCGCCTCCCCCGGGAGGTCTATCTCCGGGGTGCCGGTGGCGACCCACTTGACGTATCTGGTGCCGCCGCGCCCGTCTTCGAGGCGGAACGTCAGGCCGCCGAGCTCGTTGCGCCACACCGGGGTGACGGTGTCGCCGGCGGCGAGCGCCGTGACGACGCCGGGGACGGTGACGGGGCCGATCGGGATCTCAGAGATGATGGGGCGGCTCATAAGGACCTGATCCTCGCGGGAAGCGGCGCCGGTGACAAACGGTTTTCCGGCCGGAGGATCCGCCGGCCCCGCCCTGGACGGGGGGGCGGGGTGACGCCACGGCACGCACGAGCTCTCACCCCCGCCCGCGAGGCAGGGCGGCCTCTCGCCGAGGCGGTTTCCCGGGCGGCCGGCAACCCCGGTGGCCACGGCGGGCCGCCGCACGGTTGATCGCACGGGTTCGATGCCGCCAAAGCCGGAAGGAGCCGGTTCCATACTGAAACGACATAGACTTGCCTCGTGGACGTCCTCGGAGCCTGGAGAGCGTTCGTCAACGTGAGCGAGCGAGGGAGCTTCACGGAGGGCGCGGCGGCCACCCGCGTGCCGCAGTCGGTCGCCAGCCGCCGGATCGCCGCCCTGGAGAGCCACCTCGGGGAGCGGTTGTTCGACCGGTCGTCGCGCGGGGCGATTCTCACGCGGTTCGGCCGCGACATGCTTCCGTCGGCGAGGCGTCTCGTCCGCTTGGCCGACGACATGGAGCACGAGGCGGAACGGGCCAGACTCAGCCCTCTTCGCCTCGCCGTTCCCCATATCTGCGCCGTTCGCGACCTCGCGCGCCTCGACGCGGAGGCCCGCGGGAACGGCATCTACCTCGACTTCCATGCCGCCGCACCGTCCGAGCGGGCGGAGCTCGTCCGCTCTCGCGAGGTCCGCGCCGCCCTCACGGCCGTACCGCCCGGTGACGCGACCTGGTCCGTACGGCTCGGCCTCGCCGGCGCCGCGGATCTCCCCGTGGCGACCGTCTACGTCGAGACCCTCCGGGCCGGCCGTGCCGCGCAGTCGTCGCGAAGGAGCCGGATCTGGATCCAGCCCGAGGACGACGTCCCCCACATCCGCGACCGGATGTTCCGGATCCGGGACGCCGTCGGGCTCCAGCCCTCGCAGGTCGGCGTCTCGGCCACGCTCACCGCCGCCACGGCGGAGGTCCTCGGTTCGGCGGATCTCCTCCTGTGCTCGGCCGGGCAGGCCGAGGAGCTGGGGCTGCACTGGCGCCCGACCGGCGAGATCCAGCTCGTCCGCGGCTTCGAGGTGTCGGCCACCGCCGGGGACGACGCGGAGCGCATCCGGACCCGGCTGTGGCACGCGATCGCCCGCTGCCTCGGCGCGCGCGAGCGGGAGGGAGGGGCACCATCAAGGTCGAGAGCCTGATCCGCGAGCTCCGGCGGACGCTCGACGACGCCGGGCTGCGCGGATCGTTCCTGGTCCGGGACCTGCACTCCGGTGACGAGATCGGCATCGAGCCGGACCTTGAGTTCCCGATCGCCTCGCTCGTCAAGGTTCCGCTCGCCATCGCGACGCTCGAACGCATCCGGAGGGGTGAGCTCGACGGCTCCGCGCAGATCCTCGTGCGACCGGGCGGGATCACCACTCCGGGGCCGACCGGGCTGAGCAGGTTCCGGCACCCGGCCAGGATCGCCGTCGACGACCTGCTCTACCTCAGTACCGCCGTGAGCGACGGCACCGCGGCGGACGCGCTGTTCGCCCTCACCCCGCCCGCCGAGGTCGCGGCGCTGCTGCACGGGCTGGGGCTGCGAGGCGTCACGGTCCGCCACACCATCCAGGAACTCGTCGAGACCCCGGCGGAACGCCTCGACCTGGCCGACGCCCACCTCGCCTACTTCCTCGCCATCGAGGCGGGGACGGCCGGGCGGGGACATCGGATCCCGCAGCTCGACGTGACGCGCGCGAACTCGGGATCCGCGCGAGCGTTCGTCGACCTTCTGCGGGCACTGTGGACGCCGTCCGCGATCGACCCGGGCGTCGCCGAGCGCGTACGCGCCCTCATGGCCGACAACATCCTGCGGCATCGGCTGGCGCCTGATTTCAGCTCCGACGCGTCGAAGTGGTCCTCCAAGACCGGGACGCTTCTCAACCTCCGCCACGAGGTCGGCGTCGTCGAGCACGCCGACGGCCAGGTCTTCGGTGTCGCCGTACTCACCGAGTCCCGCGTGCCGGCCATCAGCCAGCCCGGAGCCGAGGCGCTCATGGCACAGGTCGCGCGTACCCTCCGCGATCGGCTGCGCCACATGTGACCGGCCCTCTCCGTCCTTTGCCCCCCACCACTTGCCCAAGAGGTTTTGACGTGACGATCAACGGGTGGGGAGGGCGCGGAACCGCTTAGGGGGCACCGGCACCCGCCGGACCACGTGTACCGGGACCGGAGTGGCTACCGCCCCGGCCCGGGTACACGGTCGACGGGTGCCGGATCGCCGGTCAGGGGTTCTTGACGATCGGCTCGTCGACCGGCTTCCAGCTCGGCTCGCCGGTTGGTTCCCGGTCCGGCCCGCCGGTTGCCTCCTGGTCCGGTTTGCCGGTCGGCTTCTGGTTCGGCTTGCCGGCTGGCAGCTGCTCAACCTGGTCGGCGGGCGGGGCCGTGACCGTCACCGGGGTGCCGAAGCCGCCGAAGTCCAGGACGTTTCGCTGGCCGGTGTCGCTGAAGACGACCTCCAGACGCCGGACCCGTCCCTGGTCGTCCACATTCACCGCTCCCGTCACCTCCACCGGCTTGTCCGCGCCCCCCTTGAAGCCGGACCCGCCCGCGTCCTCCAGCGAGAACGTGAACCTCTGGCCGGTCCAGCCCTGGCCGGAGGCGGAGCCGTTCTCACGGACGTCGGTGGCCGAACGGAGTCGCCGCAGGGCCGCCTGAGGATCCAGCGGGGCGAGCTTGACCAGGGCGATGGCTTCCGGAGCGCTCTTCAGCTCCGCCTCAACGCGCGGAGAGACCATCCACTTCGCCTCGCGCCGCTGCCGGACGTACATCAGGTCGCCGACGAACCGGGTCTCGGCCCCGTCCCCGGCCCTCGTGATGACGCCCACGCGCTGGGCGGGGTCGAAGGCACCGTCGAAGGTCTTGGCACCGCTGGTGCTGTGGATCCGGTAGCTCTCCCGGCTGGTGTTCTCGGCCGCGGCGGCCACCTGGGCCTGCGCCGAGGGCTGGCTCGCGGGCAGGACCAGCACGACCACCCCCACCGCGGCCGCGACGCCCAGCGAGGCGATCGGGACCAGGACCCGGGCCGGCCCGCGCTTCGGCGCCGCCGGTGCCGCCGGTATCGCCGGCATCGCCGGCATGAGGTCGATGCCCGCCGGCTGATCCTCGGTGGCCCTGACGAGCAGTGCGCGAAGTTCTCTCTCGTTCATGAACGGCTCCTCGTGTTGGTGTCTCACCGGATCCCACTCCCCTCCGCCTCGGTTCGGTTGACCACCGTGTCC
The DNA here is from genome assembly GCF_036227305.1 of Streptosporangium sp. NBC_01469. NCBI lineage: Bacteria > Bacillati > Actinomycetota > Actinomycetes > Streptosporangiales > Streptosporangiaceae > Streptosporangium > Streptosporangium sp. NBC_01469. Next base: position 7,351,213 of record NZ_CP109465.1, read on the forward strand.
GGCGAGATCATCCGGCGCATCGCCCGCAGGCCGCGGTGCGTATGGGTTTTGACCGTCCCCGCCGAGCAGCCCATCAGGTCGGCTACCTCCGTTTCCGGCAGGTCCACGAAGAAGCGCAGCACCAGAGCCGTCCGCTGCCTGACCGGCAGCCGCGCCAGCGCGTTCCGGATGTCCTCGGCCACCGCCCGAGCCTCCCCCGCGTCCCCTGGAGCGGGCAGATCGGGCAGATCGGCGCGCGGGATCTCCCGGCGCCACCGGGCACGCCACCAGGATCGATAGGTGTTGACCAGGATGCGGCGCAGGTAGGCGTCCGGCTCGCTGCTGGTGTCCAGTCGATGCCACACCCGATACAACTTGCCGAGGCAGGACTGCACCAGATCCTCGGCCGTGTGCCAGTCCCCGGTGAGCAGGACCGCCGTTCTCAGATGGTGATCTCCCCGGTGCCGCACGAAGTCCACGAAATCCGCGTCCACCCGGTCTCCTCTCGTCGGTGAAAACCACCCCTGACACTCCCTGAGCCCCGGCCCGGGTTGACCGGAAGAGTAGGAAGTATCCGGAAATTTCCGCCGCGCACGACAATCGCCCCGAACAGGCGGCCCGGCGAGTTCCGGCACCGCGGCACCGCCGATTCGCAGACGAGAGGAGCCCCTGCTTCCGCCGAGAACCGCACGGTCTCCCGGCAACGCGAAACCGCCCCGGCGGATCCCACCGGGGCAGTGACGTCTCGGCCCCTCAGGCTAGGAAGGGCCCTCGGTTCACCCGCCGGCCGTCCCGGCCACGACGGGCCCGGACGCGTCCGGCGCCTGCGCCGTTTCCCCGGCCGAGCCCTGCCGGGAACGTTCCCAACCGGGAGGACGCTCGACCGGGGTGATGCCGCACAGCGCGGCGACGGTGTCGAGGGGGACGTCCTCGGCGACGGCCCGCACCAGCAGGGTCTCCATCCCGCGCAACAGCGCGTGAACCGTGGCCCGGGGCAGGTAGGCGGTGTCGGCCAGCAGGTGGAGCTCGCAGGTGTGCCTGGCCTGGCCGGTGATGAACTGGACCGTGGTGGCGTCCACGTGCTCCCAGGAACCCGCCGGGGAGAACGTGGTCCGTTCGGTGAGCGCGGCGATCGCCGCGGGGTCTCCCGGCGGCTCCACCGCGGGCAGGTCAGGCCAGTCGCCGCCGCCCCGCGTGTCGTTGAAGTAGGCCGACAGGTCGATGGGCCCACCCCGTTCGCGGCCAAGCTCCTCGCGCATCGCCATCAGCCTCAGTGGTTCGTAGAGCGCGTGGCGATAGGCGGTCAGTGCCTGCCGATGCCCCAACCGGGTTGCCTCGGACAAAGTCCCCTCAGGCAACTCCAACGCGAAGATCCCGTCCTGCGCCGCCGGACCCACCAGCACACCGATCCGCGGATCATGCCGATTCGCCGCGATCAACTGCATCACCACCCGCCGATGCCCCGTCAACACCGACAACAACACCGCACTCGCCGTCGTCAGCACACTGGCCGAACTCACCCGCCACCGCGCCGCCAACACCTCCGCCGCCACCCCAAGAGCGACCGACTCCATCCGCACCCGAATGAAACGCGGCACCTCCCCCAGGCCGGGCGGATAATCGAACATCGAACGCGGCACCCCCTCCAACACCGCCCGCCAATGCCGAAACGCCCGCTCCCCCCGCTCCACCCCCGCCCCCTCCCGCTCGAAAATCGCCTGATCCATCGGCTGCCACACCGGATCAGGCCCCTCAACCCCCGCCAGCAGACCACGCCAATCGGCCGCCAGCAGATCCAGCGCACCCCCATCAACCGCCAAATGCGACAACCCAAACGCCACCGCCCGAGGCCGACCCCCCACCATCACCACCGCACACCGCACCGGCACCTCACCCGCATAATCGAACACCCGCGCCGCCAACCCCACCGCCACCTCCCGCGCCACCCCCATCGGCCCAACACCACCACCCTCCGCGACCTCCACCACCTCAACCACCAACCGCCCCACCCGCGCCACACACTGCACCATCCCCCCACCACCCCGCCGAAAATTCGTCCGCAACGTCTCATGCCGCTCCACCAACCGCCGCACCGCCCCCAACACCACACCAAGATCACGCCGCCCATACACCGGCAACACCCAGGGCATGTTGAAATAGGGATCATCGTCGCCCCGCCAGGTGGTCAGCCGCCAGATCGACGACTGCCCCCAGGTGAGCGGAGCCTCCCCACCCCGGGCACCGGCGAACTCCACGACGACCGTACGCCGCGATATCTCGTCCACCGTCACTCCCGGCCCGACCGGCGGGCGCACCCGCGACACCGGGGCCGGATCGTCGATCTCGGCATGGGACTCCTCAGGATCAGTCCGCGGAAAGGCCGCGCCGTCAGAATTCACGCCACAAGGCTGATCTTCCCGAACCACGGTGTCAACAGGTGTTTCGGCAGCCGGACCCACGCGGGGGGTCTGTCGAATTCCGGTCCTGCATGCCGAGACGACTCGCACCCTGCGCTCGGCGCGCTAGCAAATGCGACAGAAGAAGGATCGCTCGGCCTCCTGGTGTCCAGGATGGGTAGCGGCCGGGCCGCCGCGGCGCAGAAACCAGATGCTGCTCGGCGGTGCTCACGAGTCCTTCCCCTGCCAGAACGGCCGCAGAGCCAAGAACAGCCAGGTACGGAACTCCGTCGTCCCTGGCGCGCGGCGTGATCACGAAATCGCGGCGGTGTGTGCCCGGCGCGAACAGGTCTGCCCCGCTCGGTGTCGAAGGGATACATGCGCCGACTCACGCCCCTCGTTCTGGCCTCGTTGCTGACCCTCACCGGTTGCGCCACCGCCCCTGCCGTGCGGGACGCACGAGAGCATGCCGACCGGATCGCCGACCAGCTGAAGGGCTACGACCCGTGGATCGCCGAAGACGTCGGCTACCACCTCTCGCGGGAGGAGGAGTACCTCACGGTCTTGGACGTCTCCGGCGACGGGCACGACGATCCGGGACGCGTCCGGATCAGGGTCCGCGGGAAGGACCGCACGCCACAACCTCCCATCGGCCCGGCAGATACTCCCTCTCCTGCTGCGGTGGTGTTCGTCTGCTTCGACCTGGAGGTGGTCAAGCCCGCGCGGGCGAATCACATCAAGGCGCGGAAAGAAGACTGGAGGGTGAACATCACCGAGATCGACTGTCCCAAGAGCACCCCTCGGCGCAGTTTCCGGCCACCGGCCAGGTTGCCGGCTCAGACCCATGCGTGGTTGAAGAAGCACCTGTCCACGGCCCTCGACCTTGACGCGGCCCGACGCGCCGTCCGGGGTCTGCATCTGGATCCGCGAATCCGCCAGGACGTCGCCGCGTACGACGGCAAGATCGGCATCGCCCTGCGAGCGCCGGACGGGGACTGTCTATTCGCCCAGGTGTGGCTGGACATCGTGCAGGTATGGAGTCCATGGCGTCCATGGGCGCCTCCCGCGCTACCCGCCGAACGCGCCTGCAGCGCGGCTCAGGCCGCAAGCGGTTACTCCTACTGATGTGGCTCGCCGATCGGCCTCAGGGGCGAGTCACACCGCGGCCATGCGAGCAGCTCCTGCCGCCCCGTTACGCATAGGGGCCGAGTCCGGCGCTGGTAGGAGACGGCGGCGATGGCCAGCGCCCAGCCGTATCCGCCGAACGCCAGCGACGCCGCTCCGCCGATGCCGAACAGGTCGTCGCCCAGGATCCCGGCGCCCGCCAGGATTCCGCTTCCGGTGCCGTACAGGGCGAGGGTCGGTGCGAGCGCCCAAACCGGTGTCAGCGGCAGGAACCGGGGCACCCGCCGACCCGCCAGCCACAGCGTCCAGCGAGGAAAGACCATGCCCCACGGCCGGACAAGTCCCAGCAGCAGGAACACGGCGAGCGCGATGCCGCAGACCCCCGCCAACACCATGGACCAGGTCGGCCGGAATCCGTTGGGCTCGATTCCGGGGACACCGGCCGCGCCGAGGATGTGCAGAATGAGGTAGGGAAGCCACGCGCAACATCCGGCGTAGGCGATCCATCGCACCGCGGAGGGCGCCGCGTGCGGCATGGGATGCCGCCGACCCGATACCTGCGGCGGATGCGCCCGGCCGCACCGGGGGCAGACGCCGGCGGTACGGCGGGCATGCGCCAGCGCGGTGGCCACGAACAGGGCTCCGACGACGGTCAGGCATAACCGCTCGGCGAAGGTCACCCAGGCGCTGTCGCCGTGGCGGTCGGTGACGGCACCGGTCAGGACCAGCTGGATCAGGTTGAGCAACACCCAGCAGCTCCCCGCCAGGGCCAGCGCCGCCACGCCCCACGCGCCGGCCGACACGGCACGGGGCGGCACTCGTGCGCCCCACGGGCGTACGGTGGCGGCCGCGACCACGGATCCGATGAGCAGCACGGCCGCGCCCGGCCACGTGACGTCGGGCAGGCCGAGGTCCGTGACACCGAGGAACGAGCGATACCCCATGAGTGCGGCCACCAGCAGCACGCAGCCGTACACGGCGGCCGCTCCGCTCGCGGTGCGCCCCGCCCACGACGCCCACCGCTGCCACCATCTGGTCGATGACGCGACCGTGTGGTCGTCGAAACATCGCCTCATACGGACCTCCGCGGGCTGGAGAAGAAGACCTTGGAAGCCTGCTCCACCGCACCTTTGATTTCGCTGAGGGACGCTGAGGACTCCCTCAGCCACTTCGGGTACCGCATGCAGCGGCCGGCCACCTGCTCGCCTTCCGGATACGGCCGTAGTCAACGCCGCGCCAGAGTCAGAGGCTGCTCCTACATGTCAGGCCCCTCTCAGCGTTCGCGACGCACTATCCGCCCGATTTTCGGCGAGTTCTATGGCAATCCCTCCCCGATCACCCCGCCCGGCCGGCGTACCTCGGGCAGGCGGCATCCTGGTAGGCATGAGTTATCGCATATGCGTGGTGTGCATGGGGAACATCTGCCGCTCCCCCATGGCCGAGGTCGTGCTGAGGAAGACCCTGGACGATCACGGTCTCGGTGATCTCGTCACGGTCGACAGCGCGGGCACCGGCGGCTGGCACCAGGGCGGCCCGATGGACGCGCGGGCCGCCGAGATGCTCTCCGAGCACGGCTATGACGGCTCTGAGCACCGGGCACGGCAGTTCCTGAGCGACTGGTACGACCGGGTCGACCTGGTGCTGGCCATGGACGCCCACAACCTCGGCGCCCTGCGCGGCCTCGCCCCCGACGGCGCGGACGTGCGCCTGTTCCGCTCCTTCGACCCGGCCGCCCCCGAGGGCGCCGAGGTGCCCGACCCCTACTACGGCGAGCGTGAGGGCTTCGCCGAGGTACTGGAGATGGTCGAGGCCGCCTCCGAGGGACTGGCCAAGCACCTGGCGGCCACCCTGAGGTGAGATCCCCGCCGGATCCGCGCCCGCCTCCGTGACCGGCGGGGTTTCCCTCTTTTTTCGTGAGGGGATTTCACCCGCCCCTCGCCTTTACAAAGTAGATCACCAACTGACCCCCGGAGCCCGGGTCACACGTCCCTCCGGGCGAGCGCGAACGCCGCCGCGCCGAGGGCGACGGCGACGTACAGGGCCATCACCGCCAGCGCCGCCGCCGGTGACAGCCCGATCCCGGCGGTCGCGTCGCCGAGCCCGACCGCCAGGGGCGGCTCGCCCGCGGCCTGCCTGGTCAGGTCCTCCAGCAGTACCGAGCCGACCCTGGCGTTCCACGGGTCGGGCAGCGCGGTCGCGAACCTCGGGAGGATGTACAGGTACGCGACGACGCCGGTGATCGCACCGGCGGTGGAGCGCAGGACGGCGCCCGCGCCGAGCCCGACCATGGCGAGCACCACCACCGACATCCCGCCGGCGAACATCCCGGGAAACTGCTCCGACAGCGGCGCGGCGAAGCCCGGGATCGGGCGGTCACCGATGATCAACCGGCCGGCGACGAATGCCACGAGCCCGCTCCCCTGCCCTACCGCGAACGCGACGGCGGCCACGACCGCCGCCCTGGCCGCCAGCACCACTCCCCGCTGCGGCACCGCGACGAAGCCGGTGCGGGCCATGCCGGTGGCGTACTCGGAGGTGAACGCGAGGACCCCGAGCACGGCCATGCAGATCTGTACCGGCAGCAGCAGGATCTGCTCGGGCCGCGCGGCGCGCAGGGTGGCCCGCCCTTCGGGAGGCAACCCGTCCCAGAGGCCGCCCACGTAGAGGGTGAACACGGCCATGAGAACGACGAAGGCCGCGACGACGGCCAGGACGTACCAGGTGGAGCGGACCGTGCGCAACTTCAGCCACTCGGCGGCCAGCACGTCGGCCACCAGCCGGCTTCCCGTCACCTCGCGCCGAGGAAAAGCGGTCATCGCCCGCCCGCCCGGTACTCGACGCTGTCGCCGGTCAGCTCCAGGTACGCCTCCTCCAGCGAGGCGCTGCGCGGGGTGACCTCGTGCACGGCGAGGCCGCCGCCCGCGGCGAGGTCCCCGATCTCCGCGACGCCCAGTCCCCTGACGACCAGTCCGCCGCCCGGCTCCGTCCCGACCGTCGCGCCGGCGGCCTCCAGCACGCCGGTGAGCTCGGCGGCGCGCGGAGAGCGCACCAGCACACCCCGGTCGTGGCGGGCGGCCAGCTCGCCGACCGTGGTCTCGGCGAGCAGCCGGCCACGCCCGATGATCACGAGGCGGTCGGCGGTGAGCTCCATCTCGCTCATCAGGTGGCTGGAGAGCAGCACGGTACGCCCCTCGGCGGCCAGCGAGCGCATCAGGTGGCGGATCCACCGCACGCCCTCCGGGTCGAGCCCGTTGACCGGCTCGTCGAACATCAGCACGCCCGGGTCGCCGAGCAGCGCCGCCGCGATCCCCAGCCGCTGCAGCATGCCGAGCGAGAAGTCACCGGCCCGCCTGCGGGCCACCCCCGCCAGGCCCACCTGTTCCAGGACGCCGGCCACCCGCGACAGCCCGATCCCGTTGCTTCGCGCCAGCCAGCGCAGGTGGTTGTAGGCGCTGCGCCCGCCGTGCACCGCGTTCGCGTCGAGCAGCGCGCCGACCTCGCGCATCGGGTGCCGCATCGTGGCGTAGCGGCGCCCGTTGACGAGCCCCTGACCGGAGGTGGGGGCGTCCAGCCCGAGCAGCACCCGCATCGTGGTCGATTTCCCGGCGCCGTTGGAACCGAGGAAACCGGTGACCAGACCCGGCTTCACCTGGAACGACAAACCGTCCACCGCGACGGTCGCGCCGTAGCGTTTGGTCAACTCCCTGACTTCGATCATGCCGTCGAGGTTCTCGCGAGGCGGGACCCGGGCGCGTCGGACCACGGCGGGCACTTCGCGGTCATCCCCGGGCCCGACGCCGGCGGCCTCGGCGCGGGAGGGTCGGCCCCGGGGATGACGTCCCACGGGAGGAGGCGGGCACGCGTCCCCGGCGGATACGGTTTCACGGTGGACCTCACCATGGACGACTCGCTCTTCCCGCGGCACTGGAGCCGCGGCCGGCTCGTCCGCCTCGACGCCCTGGGGGCGGCGGGGTACGCGGCCACGCTGCTGCTGTTCGGAGCCGGGCGCCTGAACCCGGCGGTGCCCGCGTGGGGGGAGTTGCTGGTCCTGGCCGGGATCACCCTGCCGCTCGCGGTACGGCGGCTGTGGCCGCTCACCGTCTTCTGCGCCGTCTTCGCGATGTCGCTGGTGTCCGTCGCCCTCCTCGGCACGGTGCACGACAGGTTCGCGGCGGCGGCCTTCGCGATCTACATGGTGGCGCTCACCCGGCCCCGGCCCCGAAGGGAGCCCACGATCGCGATCGGCGTCTGCGGCGCGGTGGCCGTCCTGCTGCTGTCGGCGATGGGCACCCCCGCCCCGGCGCCCGGCGTCGTCGGGCCGCTGCTGGTGGGGGTGGCGTTCATGGGCGGCGCCTGGGTCACGGGCCGCGCCGTGCGCGAGCGGCGGGCCTACACGGCGCGGGCGGCCGAGCAGCTCGCGGGCCGGGCGGTGGCCGAGGAGCGGCTGCGGATCGCCCGCGAGCTGCACGACGTGGTGGCGCACAGCATGAGCCTGATCGCGGTCAAGGCGGGTATCGCCAACCATGTCGCCGCCGTGCGGCCCGAGGAGGCCACGGACGCGCTGCGCGTCATCGAGACCACGAGCAGGGGCGCCCTGGCCGAGATGCGCCAGCTGCTCGGGGTGCTCCGCTCCGATCTCGACCCCGACCTCGCCCCCTCCCCCGGCCTCGCGGGTCTCACCGGCCTCGCGGAGCGGGCGTCGATGGCCGGGGTACGCGTCGAGCTGGACGTCCGGGCGACCGGCCTGCCCGAGGGGCTGGAGTTGTCGGTCTACCGGATCGTCCAGGAGGCGCTGACCAACGTCGTCAGGCACGCCGCCCCCGCCCGGTGCCGGGTCTCGGTCCAGGCGTCCGGGGGCGAGGTCGGGGTCGAGGTCACCGACGACGGACCCGGCGAACGGGTGCTGCCCGGCGGGCCGGGGCACGGGCTGATCGGGATGCGCGAGAGGGTGGTCATGTACGGCGGGAGCTTCACGGCCGGGCGCCGCCCGGAGGGCGGGTTCGGGATCTCGGCCCGCATACCGTACGAGGAGGCACGCGCGCCGAACGGGAAGCACGTGCCCGACGAGGAGACGGCCGCGCCACACGGGGAGACGCGCACGGCCGCTTCGCACGGGGAGACGCGCGTGCCGTACGAGAAGGCACACGTGCCTGACGGTGAGGCCCGCCCGCCACACGAGAAGACAGGCGTACCTGGCGGGGAGACGCGCGTGCCGTACGGGGAGGTTCCGTGATCCGGGTGCTCGTCGCGGACGACCAGGCGCTGCTGCGCGGGAGTTTCCGGGTGCTGGTGGACACCGCGCCCGACCTGGTGTCGGTCGGCGAGGCCGGGACGGGCACCGAGGCGGTGGAGCTGGCACGCGGCGAGGCTCCGGACGTGGTGCTCATGGACGTGCGGATGCCGGAGATGGACGGCATCGAGGCGACCCGCCGCATCTGCGGCCCGGAGGGCGTCCCGGGCGTGCGGGTGCTCATGCTCACCACGTTCGACCTGGACGAGTACGTCTACGCGGCGCTGCGGGCCGGGGCCAGCGGCTTCCTGCTCAAGGACACCCCGCCGGGCGACCTGCTGGCCGCGATCCGGGTGGTGGCCTCCGGTGAGGCGCTGCTCGCGCCGACGGTGACGCGCAGGCTCATCGCCGAGTTCTCCCGGCGTCCCGAACCGGCGCGCCCGGTGGCCCGCGGGCTCGACGGGATCACCGGCCGGGAGCTCGACGTGCTGACGCTCATCGCCAGGGGACTGTCCAACACGGAGATCGCCGATCACCTGACCCTGAGCCTGGCGACCGTGAAGACGCACGTGGGCCGCCTGCTCGGCAAGCTCGGCGCCCGCGACCGGGCCCAGCTGGTCGTCGTCGCCTACGAGACGGGCCTGGTCACGGCCCGCCCGTCCCGCCCGTAGCGCCGTGTCACGAGATGACGTCCGGCCAGGGCCGGTCGGTCCCCGACATCACCTCGTTGATGCAGGTCGGTGACGATTACGTGCGTGAGGTCATCTATGAGTTGCGGTTGTCTTCGCTCGTGAAGTGGGTCACTCATCGTCAGCCGCCGACCGACGTTGAGGTGGCATTTCCGGTTCTCGCAAGCCACGCCGTGATCGCCAGCACCGCCGCTGAAAGCGCGGCGAACATCGACGGATCCCATTCCCACGACACCCAGCCAAATTGCACAGCCAACAGGGGAAGCAGGGTGACCACGGTCCTACGGCCGACGGGGAAGTACAGCGCCACCACCATCACTGCCACCAGTACGAGGAGGGGAAGGTGACTCCCCCATGAAGAAGGGAGCTGGGTGCTTGCCACAAAAGCGGCGAACACCGCGGCCATCCAGCCCAGGAGCCGCGCGGTACCCAATGAGGCGGGACCTGGTGATGGTGCGAAAGTCAGCATCGCGGCGCACAGGAGGACAGGTAGTACGACGGGCCAGGCCGACCAGAGGTCGCTCGTGATGAACTTCCCGCCCCCGTACGACATCACGTAGACAGGGGACAGGCCGAGGTCGGGAGAACTGGTGATGAGCCAGGTGTGCAGCACCGTCCAGCCCCACGCGCAGGCAGCGGCGACCCTTCCCCGCCTGAGCCAGGCCAGCAACGCGATCAATCCGTACGGCAGGGCGAAGACGAGTGTATGAAGCGCCACTCCTGAGCCGGAGTGCCCTCGCAGCGCCTCCCCGGCGTATGCGGAGGCTCGGGTGACCTCGCTGAGAAGGAGCGGGATCGGCGCGAGGAGTGCCGCGAGGTTGACGGCATCACGCCAGTGCCGGCGCGACTCGGGCCCCACGGCACGGTGGAGGCGGATCGAAAGGCCACCGCGTACCAGGTCGAACGCATCGCGAGCGGTCGGCCGGTTCTGGCCGGGAGCCGCTCCTGTGAGCAGAACCGCGATCATCTCCTCCGCGTGCAGGGTGCGGTGCTCCTTCGGATACCACGTCAGTAGCCTTCGGTAACGCTGTTCCAGCGAGGTCACGTGGCGCTCCCGGGTGAGGTGGTGAGGACCACTCCGACGCGGGAGGCACTCAGGGCACGCAGCCCGGCACCGAGGGCCGGACGTGGCCCGCCACGCAATCGCGAGGCGGCGGTCTCGGCGTTACGGCGCAGTCGCTCGGCCTCGACCGACAGCCGGGTCCCACCTGCGGAGGTAAGACGGTAGTAACGCCGGGCGCGGCCGTCGACGACCTCCTCGCGGTCGGTCTCGATCAGTCCCTCTCCCTGCAGACGGTCGAGCGCGGCGTAGAGCGTGCCGGCGCGGAGCCGTACCTGTTCATCGGAGATCTGCAGGACGTCCGCGATGATGCCGTAACCGTGCTGGGGTCCGGCCGCCAGGGCCGTCAGGATCAGGAACGTTGGTTCCTGCATCGATCTAATTTTCATGTGGCCGATATATACCGGTCAATTGACTGAGGTGCAAATCTGGCCGAGACGGCCCCGGTAGGGAAGCGGTCGTCCAGGTGGGGCCCGGGTGACCTCCGGGCCATCAGCGGGCCGTCAAGGGCGGTCGACAGCGCCTGCACCGCACGCCGGGCATACGGGCTAGGGCCGGCCCCGCCTGACGGACCTCACATGCCGATGCCGACTACCCGGCCAACGTTCGGAGACGGGCCACTAGCCCGTACGGCCAAGCCCGTACGACGGGGCGGCGGAGGACGCTTCGCGCGCGTCGATGAGTTCGTCCCAGTGTTCCTGTGTCCAGGCGCACGCGGCGGCCATCGGTTCGAGCAGGCTGCGGCCGAGCGGCGTCAGCGCGTACTCGACCCTCTGCGCGGGATGGACGGTACGCGCGATCAGGCCGTCGCGCGCGAGCGCCCGGAGCGACTGGGTGAGCACCTTCGCGGTGATGCCGCGCAGCGGAATCCGAAGCTCCGAGAACCGCCGCGGGCCGTCTTCGAGACAGCGGATGATCATCCCTGCCCATTTGTCACCGAAACGGATGGGCGTGAGATCGGACGGGCAGACCGGGTCGAACATGTCCGGATCGAGGGGCTCTGTCACCGCTCCACGGTAGCCGGGTATCCCGCCGTCGACCACCGCCCGCCGTCGACCACCGCCGGCCGTCGCGCGCAGGCGCCCGTGGCGGTGCGGGAGCTCCGCGGCGGCCGGGTATCCCGGCGGTAACCACCTGCCCGGTTACTCTCCCGGCAGCGGTCGGCGATCAGGTCCGGCCCTGGACGCGAGGTGTTCGGATGAGCAAAATCATTGTCTTCGGCGCGGGTGGCAGGGCCGGCCGGGCGGCCGTCCACGAGGCCCTCCGGCGTGGTCACCAGGTCACCGCGGTCGTGCGTGACCCGGCCAGGCACGGTGACCTGGCGGCGGACGGTGTGCCGATCGTCGCCGGCGACGTCACGGACGCGAGCGGCATCGCGCGGCTCGCCGAGGGCCACGACGCCGCGATCAGCGCCGTCTACGACGCCGGCGCGCCGCAGGACGTCTTCTTCGTCGACGCCGCCCGCGCCCTGCTCGACGGGCTGACGAGGGCCAAGGTGGCCAGGCTGCTGGTGGTCGGCCTGGCGTCGGTTCTGGAGACCGCGTCGGGGACGCTCCTCATGGACACGCCCGGCTACCCGCAGGAGTACCGGTCGTTCTACCTGGGGCACGCGGCCGGAAACGACGTGCTGCGCACCGCCACCACCGCGCTCGACTGGCTGGTCGTCAGCCCGGCCGGTGACTTCGACCACGGCGGCCCCCGTAGCGGCCGCTACCGCACGGCCCCGGCCGAGGCGGAGAGCCGCATATCCTACGCCGACTTCGCGATCTCGCTGCTCGACGAGATCGACGCCCCCGAGCACCACCGCACGCACCTCGGCGTCGAGGGGGGCTGATGGAGGAGGAGGTCGTCGACAGCCCGAACGAATGGGTCGCCCGGCACATCCGTCGTTTCGTCGAGACCGGCGGGCAGGCCAGACCGGGCATGAACGACCTGCTGCTGACGACACGTGGCCGCAGGTCGGGCAGACTCCGCCGCACCGCCCTGATCTACGCGCGCGACGGCGACCGCTACGTCCTCGCCGCGTCCAACTCCGGGGCGGACCGGCATCCCGCCTGGTATCTCAACCTGGTCGACACCCCCGACGCCATGGTCCAGGTCGGCGCGGAGACGTTCGCGGTGAACACGCGGACCGCCACGGCCGCGGAGAAACCCCGGCTGTGGCGGCTCATGGTCGCGACCATGCCGTCCTATCAGAGGTATCGGCAGACGACCGAACGGGACATCCCCCTGGTGATCGTCGAGCGTACGGGGTGACGACCCGGGCGAGCCGTCCCACCGGTGCCCCCGCCGCACCCGGGCGACACGGCGGGGGCGCCGGCCGGGCCGGTCAGCGGGTCTCGCCGGTTCCGGTCGCGCGTTCCAGGACCTCCAGGACGGTCCCGGCGAGCAGCGCGACCTTGTAGTGGTTACGGGCCGCCGGAGCGCACCGGGCGGTGACCAGCCCGGCCGCCCGGTCGAGGGACTCACCCGCCAGGAGCGCCTCCTCCACCTCGGACAGGCGTACGGGGACGCGGGCGACGCCCCCCACGGCCACCCTGGCGAAGGTGATCCTCCCGTCGTCGACGACGAGCCGCGCCGCCGCCTCCACCAGTGGCCACTCGGCCTCGGACCTGCCGATCGCCCGGTGGTAGGAGGCCCGCTCTCCCGGCACGGGCGGCGGCAGGAGGACGGAGAGGAGGATCTCCCCCGGGGGCAGCAGGTGGTCGCGGGACGGGTCCGAGCCGTCTCCGTACAGGTCGGCGACGGGAAACGGGTCCCCGCCGTGCGCCTCGGCGGAGGCGTCGCAGGCGAGCAGGGCCACCGCCAGCGACGACGGGTGCGGCGCGACGCACGGGCCGCTGTCGAGGATCGCGGCGTTCGGGGCGAGCCCGGCGCGGGCCGGGCAGTGGTCGCCGCCGTTCTGGTGGCAGGAGAAGGCCGGGTTGCGGAAGTACGCGCAGCGGTTCCGCTGCAACAGGTTGCCCCCGACGGTGGCCACCTCCCGGATCTGGGGCGTGGCCAGGCCCGCCGCCGTCAGCGCCAGGCAGGGGTGGGCGGCGCCGAGGCGCGCGTCGCGGGCCAGCCGCGCGACCGTGGTCAGCGCGCCGATCCTGACGGAGCCGTCCGGCTGCCAGGTGACGCCGGACAGGTCGGGCAGGCCGCGCAGGTCCACGTGCGGCCCCGCCGCGCGGCGGCCCATCAGGTCGGTGCCTCCGGCGCGGAACTCGCCCCCGCGCCGCACGGCCTCGCCGAGGTCGGTGAGTACGGTCATCGAACACCTTCCAGTGTGGGGATCCAGGGGCCGCGCTCCGGGGAGAGGTCCGTCGGGCGAGCCCTTCCGAGTGGGCCGGGGGACGCCTTCGGGGAGAAGGCCATCGGGCGCCCCCTCACGAGCGCCCTGAACGCCCGTTCCAGGTCCAGGTCCAGGTCCAGGTCCAGGTCCAGGTCCAGGTCCAGGTCCAGGTCCAGGTCCAGGTCCAGGTCCAGGTCCAGGTCCAGGTCCAGGTCCGACTGTGGCCGCGGCCGCGGAGAGAGGATCAACGGGTGATCCCCTCGAGGAGCCGGTCGGGGCGGATGGGCAGGTCGTGGGGGCGCCAGCCGGTGGCGTTGTGAACGGCGTTGCCCACCGAGGCCGCCACGCCGACCGTGGAGATCTCCCCGACCCCGACGCCGTGGCCGGTGACGTGGTCCCACCCGTCGCGGTGGAAGTGCACGGTGATCTCGGGGGTGTCGCCGATGCCCGGGATGCGGTAGTCGTCGAGGTTCGCGGTCAGCACGGTTCCCGTCACCGGGTCGACCAGGCGCTCCTCGTACAGGGCGTAGCCGATGCCCTGCACGACGCCGCCCTCGCACTGGCTGCGCGCCAGCCGCTCGGCGTAGATGTGGCCCACCGCGATCCCTGCCCACACCCGGAGCGGCCTGACGACGCCCAGACGGGTGTCGACCTCGACCTCGGTGACGTGGACGGAACCGCTGAACCCGCGGCCGATCGCCATGCCGCCCACCGGGAACGGGGTGACGTAGCCGTGCCGGTCGCGGCGGCGCCCGCCCACGACCCTGGCTCCGTCGGTCACGCCCAGCTTCCGCAGGCGCCGCGCGGCGTCGCGCGCGGCGGGGGCTACCGAGGCGGTGGTGCGGCTGCCGATCGAGGGCGGCCCGTGCACGGCGCCCGTCCTGCCGATCTCGACGCGGACCCGCTCGGCGGGCAGCCCGAGTTCCTCGCACACGACGCCGGTGATGACGGTGCGGATGCCGGTCCCGATGTCCTGGGTCGTGGTACCGGCTACGACCACGTCGCCCTCGACGCGCAGCTCCACCTCCGTGGCGGGGTCGAGCATGTAGGGCCAGTTGGCGGCGGCCACCCCGACGCCCCGGCGGAAGCGGCCCGTCTGGGAGCCGGTCCGCGGCCTGGCCGTCCACTCGGGCAAGGTCATGGCCAGGTCGTAGAGGGCGTGCCGTTTGCGGTTGCCGTCCCAGCGGCGGCGCAGCGCGATCGGGTCCTCGCCCCGGCGGTGGGCGGCCTCGTCCACGGCCTGCTCCAGCGCCCAGAGCATGGGGGGCGCCCCCGGCCCGCGGAACGGGGCGCCCGGCGGCTCGTTGGTGACCACGTCGTAGTCGCGGAGCCGCCGGGGCGCGGTGCCGTACATGAGGCGGGCCATCACCGCGACGGCCGACCCGATGGCCACGCCGCCGCGCCCGTGGACGTCCATGGTGAGGGCGGCGAGGTCGCCCCGGTCGTCGGTGAGCAGTTCGATCGTGGTGCGGGTGCCGGGGCGGTTGCCCGCGTCGGTGAGCTCCTCGGCGCGGCTGAACACCACGCGCACCGGCGCGCCGCAGGCCCGCGCGAGCTCGACGGCGACGATCGACTCGGTGCCGATGCCGCTCTTGGCCCCGAAGCCGCCGCCGACGTGGTCGGTGACGACGTGCACCCGCCCGGCGGGCAGGTTCCACCGCTTGGCGGCCTGTTCGGCGGCGAGGCCCACGGTCTGGGTGGACAGGTGCAGGTGCAGGTCGCCCTCGTCGTCCCAGCGGGCGACGCAGGCGTGCGGCTCCAGCGGGGTGTGGACCTGTACGGCGGTGGTGAACGTGCCGGTCACCAGGTGAGGGCCGGCGTCGCGCCTGGCGGCCTCGATCCGCTTGACGGCGGTGCGCCCGCGCCAGCTCGCCCTGGTGAAGGGGCCGCGCACGTTGCCGTCCCAGCCGCCGGGCAGCTCCACCCCCTCGCTGGAGCTGGGAACGTGCTTCCTGGCGGCCTCGTCGTAGACGGGCGGGGCGTCCGGCGCGTCGTCGAGCGCGGCGGGCATCGAGTCGTAGCCGATCTCCGCGGCCTCCGCGATCGCCAGCGCCTCGCGGCGGGTGGGCGCTGCGACGGCGGCGACGGGCTGGCCCGCGTAGCGGACGGTACGGTCGGGCGGCAGCAGGTCGACCACGTGGGCGGCGTCCACCCTGACCGAGGTGACGCGGGCGTGCGCCCTCGCGGAACGGATGATCACCCCTTCCAACTGGCCTTCGAGGCGCACGTCGGTCGTGTAGCGGGCGCGGCCGGCGACCTTGTCCATCGCCTCCACCCGGGCGGGCGTCCCCTCGGCGCCGTCGTGCTCCCCCCGGCAGGCGGCGGCGATCGCGGCGTGGATCCCTTCGTACGCGCCGCACCTGCACAGGTGACCGGCGAGGGCGGCGGCGATCCGCTCGCGCGGCGGCGCGACGTCGCCGTGCTCGGCGCGCCAGGCGTCGACGAAGGCCGCGCCCTCGACCGCGAACCCGGGTGTGCAGTAGCCGCACTGCAGGCCGTCGTGGACCGCGAGCGCCCGCTGGACGGGGTGGTCGAGACCCTCCGCGGTGGTGATCTCGCGGTCCTCCAGGGCGGCGGAGGGCAGCAGGCAGCTCGCCTGGGGCACGCCGTCCACCATGACCGTGCACGCGCCGCAGACGCCGGTACGGCAGGCGGCCTTGGCGCCGGTAAGGCCGAGTTCGTCACGCAGGACGTCCACGGCGGCGTCGTCAGGTCCGGCGTCCACCGTGGCGGGCAGCCCGTTCACCGTGATCTTCATAGCTCTCCAGTTGACGTCGTCAACATCACGTTGACAGTGTCAACCAGGTACGTTGACGTTGTCAACACGGGATGCCGGGGAAGGGACCCACATGGTGGACGACACCAGGACCCGCCTGGTCGAGAGCGCGCTGAGACTGCTGCGCGAGGAGGGCCTCGACGCCGTGACGCTGCGCGCCGTCGGCGACCTGGCCGGCCTGTCCCGTACGGCCCCCTACCGGCACTTCGCCGACAAGACCGCGCTGCTGGCGGCGCTCGCCGTCCGGGTCCTCGCCGACCTCACCGCGCACATCGCCGGGGCGATCGGGGAGGGGGCGGGCCCGCGCGACCGGCTGCGGGCCTTCTACCTGAGCTACGTCGAGTACGCCGCGGCGCACCCTGAGGAGTACCGGCTGGTGTTCGCCTCGGAGTTCCTCGCGGGCAGCCACCCGGAGCTGGAGACGGCGATCGACCAGGTGATGACCGCGCTCGGCCTGGGAGGCCCCTGGGAGGGCCCGGCGCACAAGGCACGGGTGATGGCTTTGCTCGCGACCGCCCACGGCCTGGCGGAGCTCGCGGTGGCGGGACAGTTCGCCCACAAGGGGCTCATGTACGAGGACATCGTCGACGTCCTCGTCGCCCCCGACGACGAGCGGTGAGACGGCGGACGGCCCGGTGGACGGGCGCGGCCGGCGGACGGCCCGGCGGTCGGATGCGGCCGGCGGACGGCCCGGCGGTCGGATGCGGCCGGCGGACGGCCCGGTGGGACGGTCCGGTGGGACGGTCCGGTGGGACGGTCCGGCGGTCAGGTGCGGCCGGCGCCCCCCACCTCACCGTCCCCGGGACCGCCGCCCGGCGGTCGCGCCGAGGTGACGGACGGCCTCGCGCGGACGGCGTCCTTCGCTCCGCCGTCCCCGAAGTCACCCCGGGCGGGCGGGGCGGCGTCCGGGGACGCCCGGACCCCTGTCGAGACGCCGCGTTCGGCGGTCGTCGCCACGTTGCGCAGCATCGGCCCGAAGATCAGGCTGTGGAAGGGCGCGACCGACCACCAGTAGAGGTGCCCGGCCAGGCCGCGGGGATGGAAGATCGCCCGCTGGCCGTAGACGGTCTCTCCCCGGTGGGTGAGCACCCGCATCTCCAGCCAGGCGAGACCGGGCAGGCGCATCTCCGCGCGCAGCCGCAGCAGGCGTCCCGGCTCGACCTCCTCGACCCGCCAGAAGTCGACCGAGTCGCCCACCCTGAGCCGCCGGGGGTCGCGACGCCCCCTGCGCAGGCCCACGCCGCCGACCAGCCGGTCGAGGAGGCCGCGCAGGCTCCAGGCCAGGGGCAGGGAGTACCAGCCCACCTCTCCGCCGACCGCCTCGACAACCGCCCACAGAGCCTCCGGTGAGGTGTCGACCCGGCGGGCCCTCGCGTCCACGTACAGGCTGCCGCCCGCCCAGTCGGGGTCGGTGGGCAGCGGGTCACTCGGCGCGCCGGGGGTGGAGGCCGAGGACCAGCGGGTGAGGACCTTGGCCTCCTTGACGCGCTGGAGGGCGAGTTCGACCGCCCGCCTCAGCCCGACCAGGCCGCCGGGCGGGTCCTCGACGTAACGGGCGATGTCGTGCTCGCCACAGACGGCCTCGTTGCGCAGCGACTCCACCAGCGGGCGGGCCAGGGCCGCCGGGACCGGGGTGACCAGCCCCACCCAGTGGCTCGACAGGCCGGGGCTGAGCAGCGGGACCGGGATGATCAGCCGCGGGGGCAGCCCGGCGACCTCCGCGTAGGCCCGCATCATGTCGGCGTAGGTGAGCACGTCCGGGCCGCCGATGTCGAAGGAGCGGTTCACCTCCTCCTCGATGGAGGCCCAGGCCACGAGGTAGCGCAGGACGTCGCGGATCGCGATGGGCTGCGTCCTGGTGCCGACCCACCGCGGCGTCGTCATCACGGGCAGCCGTTCGGTGAGGTGGCGCAGCATCTCGAAGGAGGCGGAGCCGGATCCGATGATGACCGCCGCCCGCAGCACCACCGCGGGCACCGAGGAGCTCAGGAAGATCTCCCCCACCTCGACGCGGGAGCTCATGTGCGGCGAGAGCCTCTCGTCCGGCGCGGGACCACCGGGGTACGAGTGCCTCTCGTCCGGGACGAGACCGCCGAGGTAGACGACGCGGCGGACCCCCGCGCGCTCGCACGCGGCGGCGAAGGTGGTGGCCGCCTCACGGTCGGCGGCGGCGAAGTCGCTTCCCCCGCCCATCGTGTGGATCAGGTAGTAGACCACCTCGACGCCCTCCAGGGCCCCGGCGGCCTGCTCGGCGTCGGAGGCGTCCGCCTGGGCGACCTCGACCCTGGAGGCCCACGGCTGGTCGCGCAGGCGGCCGGCCGACCTCACCATGCAGCGGACCTCGTGCCCCGCGTCCAGCAGTTCGGGGACGAGCCGCCCCCCGATGTATCCGGTCGCGCCGGTCACGAGACATCTCATTCAGACATCTTCGTACGGCGCCGCCCGGCGGTTGCGGCCGGGCCGCGTCACGGGCTCACGGCTTCGCGTTCACCGCTGTGTTCACCGCCGGGTTCACCGCGTTCTCCGGCTCAGAGCCTCCGCTGGAACTCCTCGCGGATCCCCAGGAGGATCTCACGGGTGCGCGTGACGGGCTCGGCCTCGATGCACAGGCGCTCCATGACCTCCAGGTAGCTGTCGACGTCGTCGCGCTTCTCCAGGTAGACGGCGCTGGTGAGCTGCTCCATGTAGACGACGTCGGGCAGGTCGGGCTGGGAGAACCGCAGGATGCTGAAGGGCCCTCCGGCCGCGGCGTGGCCGCCGACGCTGAACGGCACGATCTGGACGGTCACGTTGGGCAGTTCGAGCGCCCGCAGGATGTGGTCGATCTGCTCGCACATCGCCTGGACCCCGCCGAGCGGGCGGCGCAGCACCGCCTCGTCCAGCACGGCCCACAGATGGGGCGGCTCCGGGCGGTGCAGCAGCCGCTGGCGTGCCATGCGCAGCTTCACCCTGCGGTCCAGCTCCTCGGCGGAGGCCGAGGGGAAGCCCAGCTGGACGACGGCCCGCGCGTAGCCCTCGCTCTGCAGCAGGCCGGGCACGAACTGGACCTCGTAGTTGCGGATGCCGGTGGCCGACTCCTCCAGGCCCACGTACGTCTCGAACCAGGGGGGCAGCACGTCGTTGTAGTTGTGCCACCAGCCGGTGAGGTTGGCCTTCTCGACGAGGGACAGCAGCGGCTCACGCTCGGCGTCGCTGGTCACCCCGTACAGGGTGAGCAGGTCGGCCACGTCCCTGATCCGGAAGCTGACCCTGCCGAGCTCCATGCGGCTGACCTTGGAGTGCGAGGCGCGGATGGAGTGCCCCGCCTCCTCCAGCGTGATGCCCCGATGCTCGCGCAGGCGGCGGAGCTGCGCGCCCAGAACGATCCGCAGCACGGTGGAGCTACCCCTCGGCGCGGCCATGGGGGTGGGACTGACCGGCCGGCCGTCGGCGTTAGGTGTGATCATCTACAGTCCTTTGGGCGCGGAACGCGAGCCTCTGCCCACTCTTTGTGGCGATCGCGAGCCTTCACGGTACTCCGCTCGCCGCGCTCAGACTATAGAGAGTTTTATCTTTCAACCACAGCCGCGGATTTTCAGATGATCAGATCGTCGAACTCCCCGCCCTTCACCCTGCGGACGAAGTCGTCGGCCTCGCGGCGGGTGTAGATCAGCGCGGGCCCCTCGGGGTCGCGGGAGTTGCGCATCGCGACCCTGCCGTCGGGAAGCTCCGCGAGTTCCACGCAGTTGCCGCTGGGGTTGCTGAAGTGGCTCTTGCGCCAGACGACGCCGTCCATCAGGGCGGCTGACATGCCGTTGTACAGCTGGTTCATCCTCGCCTCTCACCGATCAGGGAGGGATACACACCTCGAGCATAGAGCTTTTTGTGCAGATGCACGTGCATCTGTACTTGCCTATGCACATTACGGAAGGCAAGATGACTAGACGGATCAACCTCGCCATACGATCGCCCCCCTCCGCAAGGTCGCCGATGACTGGTTACCAAAGACATGAAGCCACACCCATCCGAGCTGAGATCGGAGGGTGGGAACGGTGGTTGTCGATGCTTGATCACCTACTCCCCCCAAGCGGCCTGCCCCCCTGGGCAGGCGAAGAGGGCCACGCCGGCCAGTTACAGATGGCCGTGCGCAGCCTCCGCTACGACCCGTGCGCGGCACGGACCGCCCGCGAGTTCACCACCAGGGCCCTGCGAGCCTGGGAGCTGGAGCCGCTGATCGACGACACCGGCGTCGTGGTCTCCGAACTCGTGACCAACGCCGTACGCCACGGCACGCGGGGTGTCCTGCACGCCCGCTCCTTCCCCGAGGTCAAGGTGATCCTCTGCCACACCGAGCGGTCGATGCTGTGCGCGGTCACCGACCCCAGCGACCAGGGACCCTGCCTGCGCGAGCCCGACTACGAGGCGGAGAACGGCCGGGGACTCCAGCTGGTCGACGGCGTCAGCGAGACGTGGGGCTGGGCTCCGCTGGAGAGCCGCGGCAAGGCGGTGTGGGCGGCCTTCGCCCTGCCCCCGAGAGGTGAACGCCACCTGGAGGCCTGCCACTGACGCCATGCGAAGGCCCGCCACCGGCGACACCCGGAAATCCGTCACACCGACGGCACCCCGGAACCTCTCTCCGGCGGAACCGGGAAACCCGTGGCCGACGGCACGGAGGCCCGCCACCAGCGGCGCGGCGCCGTGAGCGCGGCCCGGCCCCGCCTGCGGCGGGGGGGACGGGAGCGGGACATGGGCGGCCGAGTGCCCAAAAAGTGACACGAACAGAAGGAGACTCTGCCAAGAAATACATCACAGCGTGGGCGGAAGGTCGATAATGTCCGCTGGAACCGCATGGCTGGATGGAGGGCATCATGGCGTCGCCACAACCTGAGCGCCTCAGGTTCGACCCCACCATCCCGAACGCGGGCCGGATAACCGACTACTTCCTGGGTGGCAAGGACAACTTCGCCACCGACCGCGCCGCCGCGCAGGCGGCACTCTCGATCGCCCCCGAGCTCCCCGCCATGTCACGGGAGGGGCGCAGATTCCTCGGCCGCGCCGTGCGGTTCCTGGTGGAGGCCGGCATCCGCCAGTTCGTCGACATCGGCTGCGGCCTGCCGACCCAGGGCAGCGTGCACCAGATCCTGCGCGGCATCGCGCCCGAGGCGCGGGTCGTCTACGTCGACAACGATCCGATGGTGGTCGTCCACGCCCAGGCCCTCCTGAAGGAGAACAGCCCGGCCACGGTCATCGAGGCGGACCTCCGCGACCCGGAGCGGCTCCTGGCGCATCCCGGCCTCACCGACGTGATCGACCTCGACGAGCCCGCGGCGATCCTGCTGTTCTCGATGCTGACCGACATCCCCGACGACGTGCAGGCCCTGCAGTCCACGGCCGCCCTGCAGAAGGCCCTCGTGCCGGGCAGCTACATGGCCCTCTCCCACGCCGTCTCGGACCTGTACCCGGAGAGGACCGCGCGGCTCGCCGCCCTCTTCCAGGACAGCGGGTCGATCACCGGTCCCCGCCGCACGAACCTGCGGACCAAGGCCGAGGTCGAGCTCTTCCTCGACGGGCTGAAACCGGTCGAGCCGGGCGTCGTCTACATCCCCGAGTGGCGGCCGGAGGGCGAGGCACCCCACCGGCCGGACTCCATCTGGGTCGTCGGCGGAGTTGCCCGCAAGGAATAGACTTTCTTGGGAAATAACCGGGTTTTTTATGTATTCACTGCGCCTTGACATCTGTTCACACAACGCGCGGTTCTTTAGTGTCACAGGCAACAGAGGAGATGACACATGAGTGACGCGTCCCGGCGGCCGGGGGCGGGCCTGGACACCAGCGTTCCCAACATCGCCAGAATGAACGACTACTTCCTGGGCGGTAAGGACAACTTCGCCGCCGACCGCAAGGCGGCCGAGGAGGTGCTCGCCATCGCGCCCGAGGTCAGGGCCATGACACATGAGGCCCAGGCGTTCCTGGGCCGGGTGGTGCGCTATCTCGTCGGACAGGGCATGACCCAGTTCGTCGTCATCGGCTCCGGGCTGCCCAACCGCCGCAACGTCCATCAGGTGGCCCAGGAGATCGCGCCCGACACCCGCGTGGTCTACGTCTCCAAAGACCCGGTGGTGCTCTCCCACGCCCGCGCCACGCTGGCCACCAACCCGTACACCACCGCCGTCGAGGGCGACGTCCTGCACCCCCGCGAGCTGCTCACCGACCCGGAACTGCTGCGCCTGGTCAACCTGGACCTGCCGGTGGCCGTGCTGATCCTGTCGGCCCTGCAGTTCATCCCCGACGAGGACGACCCGCACAAGAGCGTGGCCATCCTGCGCGACGCGGTGCCGGTCGGCAGCCACTTCGGCATCGGCCACGTCGTCTTCGACACGCGCTCGGAGGTCAAGGCCCCGCTGGTCGAGATCTTCCAGCGGGTCCTCGGCCGCACTGAGGACGCCTCGCGGCGGAGCGAGCAGGTGCTGCGCTTCTTCGACGGGCTGGAGCTGGTCGATCCGGGCCTGGTCTACATACGCCACTGGCACCCCGACAACCCGCTCGCCGCGCAGGGCCGCGACAAGACGTGGACGATGGGCGCGGTGGCCCGCAAGATCGAGGGCTGACGAGGGCTGACGGGGGCCGGCGGCACCGGCCAGGCCCGCGACCGGCGGGTCCCGCGCGCCCGGCCTAGCCCGCGACCAGGAGGTCGTCGCGCTCCACGGCCTCCAGCGAGAGCGTCTTGTAGCCGACCTCGTCGAAGAGCACCGTGATCCGGTCGCTCTCCCTGCTCATCACCATCCCCGGACCCCAGGCGCTGTGCCGCACCCTGGCGTGCATCGCGAAGGGCCCGCCGTCCCCGGCCATGGCCTCCGGCTCGTCGGGCAGGCCCGCGCGGCAGGTGTCGCAGGCCTCGCAGCTGCGCTCGCGCGGCTCGCCGAAGTACTCGAGCAGGAAGCGGCGGCGGCAGCCCGTGGTCTCCGCGTAGGCGCGCATCATGTCGATCCGGGAGTCGTCGATGCGGCGCCGGGTGTCGTCCAGCTCGACGGCACGCGCCGCGGCCGCCTCGGGCTCGGGACCGCCGGGCACCCGGCGCAGGTCACCGTCCCCGGTGACCTCGATCGCGCCCGCCCGCTCCAGCAGGTTGACCAGCCGGGTGAGCCGGGTGGCGCCGACGTCGAGCAGGGTTCGCATCTCTGCCGCGGGTACGGTGCCGCCGTGCTCGTGCACCAGCGTGGCGACCCGCAGCAGGAGTTCCTCGTCGGCCCGTCCCCCGGCGAAGAACCTGCGCAATCCGAGATCCTCGGAACGGTAGAACAGCACCGCGGCGGCGGGCTCGCCGTCCCGCCCGGCCCGGCCGATCTCCTGGTAGTAGGAGTCCGGTGACTCCGGCGGGGCCGCGTGCAACACGAACCGCACGTCCGGCTTGTCGATGCCCATGCCGAACGCCGAGGTCGCGACCACGACGTCCAGCTCGTCGTCGCGGAACATCTCGTGGATCCCGTGGCGCTCGGCCGCCTTCATCCCCGCGTGGTACGGCTCGGCCCTGCGACCGGCCTCGCGCAGCGCGGTGGCGTACTCCTCGGCGGCGCGGCGGGTGGCGACGTAGACCAGGCCGAGCCCGGAGCGGGACGCCGCGTCCTCCACCAGCGCCCGCCTCAGGTCCTCCTGGGTGACGAAGCGGCGCACCTCCAGGTCGATGTTGGGCCGGTCGAAGCCCCGCACGACCTGGCGGACGTTCCTCAGGCCGAGGGCGGCGACGATCTCCTCGCGTACCGCGGGGGCGGCCGTGGCGGTCAGCGCCACCACCGGCGGATGCCCCAGCCGCTCGATGACCTGGCCCAGCCTCAGGTAGTCGGGCCGGAAGTCGTGGCCCCACGCCGACACGCAGTGCGCCTCGTCCACCGCGATCAGCGAGGGCCGCGCGGCGCGCAGTCGCTCGACCGTCTCCGGTTTGGCGAGCTGCTCGGGTGAGAGGAACACGAACTCGGCCGTGCCCGCCCGTACGGCCTCCAGGGACGCCTCGCCACCGGACTGCGCGGAGTTGACCGCGACCGCTCCGCCCGCGTCGGCCTCGGCCAGCCCGGCGACCTGGTCGCGCTGGAGGGCGATGAGCGGTGAGACGACGACGGTGGGCCCGTCGAGCAGCAGTGCCGGCACCTGGTAGACGGCCGACTTGCCGCTGCCGGTGGGCATGACCACGAGGGCGTCGCCCCCGCCCAGCAGGTGACGCATGGCGTCGAGCTGTCCGGGCCGCAGGTCCCGCCAGCCGAAGACCTTGCGGGCCACCGCCCGCAGTCTCCGCGCCCTCGGCCCGAACCTGTCCTTGATGCTCATGCCCTCCGCCTTCCCGCCGTGTGACGGCCAGTTACCCGCGGATCGGGGCACTAGTCACACAACGCCCCCTTGATCACCGGAGGGCACGAGACGGGCAGGGCGGGCCGCGGGCACGAGCGGAAGACGGGCCCGGCCTGTCAGAGGCACGGCTCTCCCGTCAGGGGCACGGCGGCCGCGGGGATCGTGACGGCCGCCGCGGTCGTCGTGACCGCCGCAGCCGTCACGGCCGTCGTACTCACCGCGTTCACCGCGTTCACTTCGGCATGAGCACCTTGTCGACGAGGTAGACGACGGCGTTGGAGGTCTGGATATTGCCACAGAGGACCTTGGCGTCGTTGACGGTGAAGTCCTCACCGGAGCCCTTGACGGTCAGCGTCCCTCCCTGCATCGTGGTCAGCTCGCCGCTCGCCAGCTCCTCCGGAGTCTTCTTCCCCTCCACGACGTGGTAGGTCAGGACCTTGGTCAGCTCCGCCTTGTCGGCCAGGAGCTTGTCGAGCTGGTCCTTCGGGATCTTGGCGAACGCCTCGTTGGTGGGCGCGAACACCGTGATGTCCTTGGCGGAGTTGAGCGTCTCTGTCAGGCCGGCCTGCTCGATCGCCTGGGCCAGCGTGGACAGGGAGGGGTTGGCGGCGGCGGCGGTGGCGACCGGCTGCGAGGCCATCTCGCTGAGGCTGCCCTCGCCGCTGGCGGGCAGGGACGCGCATCCGGGACCGAACGGCTCCGTCATCGCACCCGAAGGCTCGGGCGACATGCTGTCCGTGGGCGCGGCGCTCTCGCTGGGCATCATGGAGTCCGTGGGTGAGGCGCTGTCGGTCGGGAGCGGGGTGGGAGAGACGATCCGTACGGGGGCGGCGACCGCCTGCGCGGCGGGGACGGCGGTCAGGGCGAGCACGGTCAGGGCCGATGCCAGAAGAGACTTCTGCTTCACGGTTATCTCCTTGATTGGGCGGATGAGCCATCCGGGTCCGTCGGCGGGTTCCCGAGCCACTCATGTCCTGCATTGGAGATCAATTCCCTGATATTTGGTGCTAAATGCCCCATTAGAAGACTCTTGACCACATATCTCCTGAGAGAGGTAGCTATTTTCCATTCGGTGGGGCGTTAATTCGGGCGTGCCGTATCCCCGTAGAGTGGGAATCATGAGCCCAAAGATCGCAACCAACGAGGTCGTCTCCCGCGACCGGCTTCTGGACTTCCTCCGTGGCCGCCACCGCGCGCTGGTCATCACGGCACGGCGCGACGGCAGGCCGCAGGCGTCCCCGGTGGCCTGCGGCGTCGACGCCGAGGGCCGCATCGTGGTGTCCACCTACCCCGAGCGTGCCAAGACCTCCAACGCCCGCCGCGACCCCCGGGTGAGCGTCGTGGTCCTGTCGGACGACTTCGACGGCCCCTGGGTGCAGGTGGACGGCACGGCCGAGGTCCTCGACCTGCCGGAGGCCCTCGAACCGCTGGTCGACTACTACCGGTCCATCTCCGGCGAGCATCCCGACTGGGACGAGTATCGGGCGGCCATGGCGCGGCAGGGCAAGTCGCTGCTGCGCGTCACCCCGGAGCGCTGGGGCCCCATCGCCACCGGCGGCTTCCCCGCCCGGCTCGCCTGAGAGCCTGGCGCCGGAACCGGCCCGCCCGGCGGCACGAGCCGCTCCCTGGCGAAGGAGACAGGCCGGACGGGATGGGGCGCAGGTCCAGGCCGCCGACGTCGAGGACCCGCGCGACCTCCGGGCGGGCGGTGCCGGGCACCTGGGTGCCGGGGGCCGTGCCCGCCTCCCCGTTCCTCGTGCGGACTATCCCAGCTTCACGGTGATCTCTCCCCCGAGCCGGAAACCGCCGGTCAGCTCCAGGTCGTCACCACTCCAGAAGCGGCCGGGGTCGTACCAGTTCGGCCGCCGCCCTCCGGGCAGCAGCCCCATGGCCTCGTACGTGACCGCGACGACCTCGGCGCAGTAGGCGCTCTCCAGGGCGCTCTCCTCCGCGCCCCGTTTGAAGATCTTGGGCACCCGCCCCCTCATCCAGCGGCCGGCGAGCCTGGCCGTCGACGGGAAGGGCGTGCCGTCCAGCCGGGCGACGGTGCGCAGGACGGCGTCCTCCATCTCGCGGGGGGTCTGCGGCTCCAGCTGCCGCAGCCAGCCGCGCTGGCCGTATCTGGTGGCCCAGACCGTGACCGCCTCCCGCAGGTCGTGCAGTTGGACGCCGCGCTGGTGGGTTCCCGACCACAGGTCGGGCAGGGAGCGGCCCAGCTCGGCGTGCCACATCAGGGGTGGCATGTCGTCGATGACGACCGACATGCCGACGTGGTTGACGGGGCTGTTCGTCATGGTCTGGATCGCTCGATCGGGCACCGTTCGACCGCGGAACAGCCACACGTCGCCGGTGCGGGTCAGGTTGACGGCCTCATCGAGGCTGATGCTCTTGCCGGACATTCCGATAGCGTAGGCACATGCGATGGTGGAAGATACTCGGTCTGGCCGGTGTGGCGGGCGTCGCGGCCACCGGGGTCGTGATCGCGCGGGCCGAGCGCCGCCGGCAGGCGTACACCCCGGACGAGATCCGCACCCGGCTCCGCGCCCGCCTGGAGGAGCCCTCCGGGGAGCCCTCCAAGAAGTCCCCCGACCCCGGTCTGAGGATCGTCGGCCCCGCCGACCAGGCACCCTAGACCTCCCCGCTCCTCCCCGGAGCGGCCCCGCCGATCACGACCGCCCACCGGGGCTCCCTCGCGGAGCGGAAGCCGGGGGACCGCCGCCGACGACGGACAGCCCGGCGCTCGCCGTGAAGGGGCCACGGAGCCGAGGCGGCCTGGTCACTCGCGTGGGCGATCGACGACTCGGGCGAGTGACGCGCGCGAGGGGCGGGCCGTCTCCCGGCCCGCCCCTCGTGTCCTCGCCGTCAGCCGAAACGGATCGCGGCCGGGTCCCATCCCTCGGGCAGCGGGGCGGGCACCCGGCAGGTGCTCCCGATCTCCACGAACTCGCCCCGCTCCGCGGACTCCGCGATGGCGATCATCGTGTCGAGGACGTGCAGGCCCAGCTCGCCGGTGGTCCGGTGCGGCCTTCCCTCGCGGATGGCCTGGGCCATGTCCAGCACGCCCAGGCCGCGACCGGCCTCGGTGCCCTTGGTGGGAACCGGCACCCACTCGTCGTCGTCGGCCCGGCGCAGCCGCACCTCACCGCCGAAGGTGTTGGGATCGGGCACCTCCATGGTCGCCTCGGTACCGGTGATCTCGACGAACCCGGTGCGGCGCAGCGGCGAGTCGAAGCTGAAGACCAGCGTGGCCGCCTGTCCCGCGGCGAATTCCAGGAGCGCGGTCGTGTGGGTGGGCACCACCACCGGAAACCGCGCCCCGGCCTTGGGGCCGGAGCCGACGACCCGCTCGTCCCTGGCCCTGCGGCCGACCGCGGACACCCGCGCCGCCGGGCCGAACAGGGTCACCAGGGTCGTCAGGTAGTAGGGGCCCATGTCGAACAGCGGCCCGGCCCCCGGCTGGAAGAAGAACTCGGGGTTGGGATGCCACGCCTCGGGGCCCGGCGTCTGGAACAGGGTCAGGGCGGTGAGCGGGGTGCCGATGGCCCCCTCGGCGACGAGTCTGGCCGCGGTCTGCAGCCCGGCGCCCAGGAAGGTGTCGGGGGCGCTGCCCAGGAGTACCCCGGCCGCCGCGGCGGCCTCGACGAGCCGCGCGCCGGACTCCCTGTCCACGGTGAACGGCTTCTCGTTGTAGACGTGCCGCCCGGCCCGGACGGCGGCGAGCGCCACCTCGGCGTGCGCGGACGGGATCGTGAGGTTGACCACCAGCTCCACGTCGGGGTGCGAGATCGCCTCCTCCGGCGAGGTCGCCACCGGCACGCCGTACCGCGCGGCGACCTCCCCGGCGCGGTCCAGGTCGAGGTCGGCGCACGCCACCACCCGCACGCCGGGGAAGGAGGTGAGGTTGCCCAAATACTGGTGGCTGATGTTCCCGCAGCCGACGATCGCCACCCCGAGCGGACCGGTCACGGGCTCACCCGCCCGGCGCCGGCGAGACCGGTCAGGTAGGCGTGGCTGTCGGCCAGCGCCTGGAGCATGTCGGTGGCGCAGTGGTCGAGCTCCACGATCCGCACCGCGTCCGGCGCGGTGTTCAGCGCGTCCACGATGGGCACCCGGCCGGAGCCGACCGCGGTCATCGGGCCCTCCTGGGTGGCGGGGCCGTCCTTGACGTGCAGGTGGCTCACCCGCTCGCCCAGCCGGGTCAGCAGCTCCGACGGGTCGACCCCGCCGGTCGCCGCCCAGTAGAGGTCGACCTCCAGCAGCACCGAGGGGTCCAGCAGCTCCGCCAGCACCTCCAGCGCGGGACGGCCGTCCACCCGCTGCTCCAGCTCCCACCAGTGGTTGTGGTATCCGAGCCGCAGCCCGTGGTCGGCCGCCTCGCGGGCCGCCTCGCCGATGTTCCTGGCCGCCAGCTCGACCCCCTCCCTGTCGGCGAACCACTCGGCGGGGGCGGCGGGCACGATGACGGTCTCCGCGCCGACGGTGACGGCCCCGGCCAGCGCGGCCGCGCGCCGCTCGTCGAGGAGCGGGGCGTGCACGCTGCACACCGAGAGCCCTGCCTCCTGCAGGTCGTCGCGGAGACCGCCCGGATCGAGGTGCACGTCGTACGGCTCGACCGCGCCGTACCCCATACCGGCGATGCGGCGCAGCACGGCGCGGCGGTCGACGGCCGCCTGCTCGCGCACGGAGTACAGCTGGACGGCGAGTGAGCTCATCGGTTCTCCTTAGGCGTGGACACCTCCGCCTGCGGGCGGAGGAGAGAACGCGGTCCCCTATCCCGCGACGGGGAGGACCAGGGCCGCGGCGCCGTACAGGCCGGCGTCGCGTTCCAGGGCGGTACGTTCGACGTTCAGGCGGCGCAGGAAGGCGAGGCCCGCCCGCTTGGCGACCGCCTGGCGCAGCGGGGCGAGCAGGGTCTCCCCCGCCCCGGACACGCCGCCCCCGATGACGACGTCGTCGATGTCGAAGAGCGCCGCCGTGGTGAGGATCGCCGTGGCCAGCGCGTCGGCGGCCCGCTGGAAGGCCAGCTGGGCGACCGGCGTCCCGCGCGCGGCGTCGGCCGAGAGCGCGCGGGCGTCCGGATGCGCGCCGGGAGCGCTCCAGCCGTTCGCCAGCGCCCAGCGGACCATGCTCGAGCCGCTGGCGATCGTCTCCAGGCAGCCGGTCGCCCCGCAGGGGCAGAGCTCCCCGTCGCGGTCCACGGCGATGTGCCCGATGTGCCCGGCGTTTCCGGTCGGCCCCACGTACGGCACCCCGTCGAGGACCAGACCCCCGCCCACCCCGGTGGACACCACGATGCCCAGCAGGGCACGGGAGCGCGAGTGCCCTCCCCGCCACCACTCCCCCAGCGCCATGCACTGCGCGTCTCCGGCGAGCGCGACGGGAAGGCCGGGAAGGAGCTCGCTCACCGCACCGACCAGCGGGAATTCGCGCCAGGCGGGGATGTTGACCGGGCTGACCGTACCGGCGACGGCGTCGAGGGGGCCCGCGGAGCCGATGCCGGCCCCGACCAGATCCCCGGTGCCGGTGTCCGCGCCGGCATCGCGAACATCCTGGACGCCTCGGGCATCCCGGATTTCCCGGATGAGCGAGACCAGCGTCGCCTCGGGGTCCCGGCCGACCGGGACCTCCACCCTGCGTGTCACGGTCCCGTCCGGCCGGACCAGCGCCGCGGCGAACTTGGTGCCGCCGATGTCGATCGCGAGGGCGGTCATCGGCCGGACCGCCCGGCATACCGGAGCGCGACTGGAGGGCAGACGGCCACCGGGGCCACCACGCGGCTGTACAAGGGGATCCTCCGGTGATCGATGGCACAAAGGGCGCTTTCCCCAAGTGACCGGGCAAACAGGGTGAAGGTACGACGGCGATGACAACGTTGTCAACGGCCTATCGGGAGTGCGGAGCCACCGGTTCACCACCGGCCCACTATGAGTTGTGCAGGCTTATCCGATTTAAGGGCAGATACGGTTAGCTCAGGTGTGATGTGAGGAGACTGCGATGACGCACGAACACGCGGGACAGCCCGCCAGACCGTCCGACCTGGTCGACGTGGCCCGTCTGGTGACCTCCTACTACGCCCTGCACCCCGACCCGGGCGAGGTCGGCCAGCGGGTGGCGTTCGGGACGTCGGGACACCGGGGCTCCTCGCTGAACGTCGCGTTCAACGAGGACCACATCCTCGCGACCAGCCAGGCCATCGTGGAGTACCGGGCGGCGCAGGGCATCGACGGCCCGCTGTTCCTGGGCGCCGACAGCCACGCGCTGTCGGAACCGGCCCAGGTGTCGGCGCTGGAGGTCTTCGCGGCCAACGGGGTGACGGTCATGATCGACAGCCGGGACGGCTACACCCCGACCCCCGCGGTCTCCCACGCGATCCTGGCCCACAACCGGGGACGCTCCTCGGGACGGGCCGACGGCGTGGTGGTGACCCCCTCGCACAACCCTCCCGGCGACGGCGGCTTCAAGTACAACCCGCCGCACGGCGGCCCGGCCGGCACCGACGCCACCTCCTGGATCCAGGACCGGGCCAACGCGCTGATCGCCGACGGCCTGAAGGAGGTCAGGCGGGTCCCGTACACCCGGGCACTGGCCGCCGACACGACCGGCCGGTACGACTTCCTCGGCCACTACGTGGACGACCTGCCCTCGGTGCTGGACCTCGACTCCGTCCGGGAGGCGGGGGTGCGCATCGGCGCCGACCCGCTGGGCGGAGCGAGCGTCGCGTACTGGGGGGAGATCGCCGAGCGGCACCGGCTGGACCTGACGGTGATCAACCCGCTGACCGATCCGACGTGGCGGTTCATGACGCTGGACTGGGACGGCAAGATCCGGATGGACTGCTCGTCGCCGTACGCGATGGCCTCGCTCATCGCCAACCGCGACGCCTTCGACGTCTCCACGGGCAACGACGCCGACGCCGACCGGCACGGCATCGTCACGCCCGACGGGGGGCTGATGAACCCCAACCACTACCTCGCCGTGGCGATCTCCTACCTCTACTCCCACCGGCCCGGCTGGCCCGCCGGCGCCGGGGTCGGCAAGACGCTGGTGAGCAGCGGCATGATCGACCGGGTGGCCGCCGACCTGGGCAGGCGGCTGATGGAGGTCCCCGTCGGGTTCAAGTGGTTCGTACCGGGCCTGCTGGACGGCTCGCTGGGCTTCGGCGGCGAGGAGAGCGCCGGGGCGTCGTTCCTGCGGCGCGACGGCTCGGTGTGGACCACCGACAAGGACGGCCTGATCCTGGCGCTGCTCGCCTCGGAGATCATCGCGACCACGGGCCGCTCGCCGAGCGAGCACTACGGCGACCTGGTGGCCCGGTTCGGCGACCCCGCCTACGCCCGTGTCGACGCCCCCGCGACCCGGGAGGAGAAGGCGGTGCTCGCCAGGCTCTCGGCCGAGCAGGTCACCGCCGGCAGCCTCGCCGGTGAGGAGATCACCCAGGTGCTGACCTCGGCCCCCGGTAACGGCGCCGCCCTCGGCGGGCTCAAGGTCTCCACCAGGAGCGCCTGGTTCGCCGCCCGCCCCTCCGGCACCGAGGACGTGTACAAGATCTACGCCGAGTCCTTCAAGGGCCCCGAGCACCTGGAGCAGGTGCAGCAGGAGGCACGCGACCTGGTCTCGGCGTCCCTGGGCTGACGACGACGTGCGACCGGCGGGCGCGTCCCGGACTGTGGACACCCGCCGGTCCGCCGGAACCCCGCGAACCGGCCTCGGACGTGCACCCGGCAGGGCGACCGGCCTCCGCGAGCACGACCTCGGACACGTACCCGCCCGTCGCCCGGAACCCCGCGAACCGGCCTCGGACGTACGCCCGGCGGGGCGACCCGGCTCCGCGAGCACGACCTCGGACGGACATGCCCCAGGCGGCCGGAATTCCCTGGACACGACCTCGGACCGGGCGGGCGCGGCCTCAGGTGAACATGCGCCAGGCGGCGGGCAGGACCGTCCAGCGGCGCCGGGTGATCCGGCCGGTCAGCTCTCCGTCGGCGTTCACCGGGACCGGGCCGCCCTCCACGGTCACCTCCCTGCCGCGAGTGGTGGTCACGTCGCGCAGGCCGGGATGGGTCCCCCGGCGCAGCCGGAGGGCGTAGACGATCCTGTCCAGCGGGCCGGTCGTCAGCGAGAGGACGACGTCGGCCATCCCGTCGTCGGGCCTGGCCCGGGGGGCCAGCGGGGTGCCGCCGCCGATGGTGACGCCGTTGCCGATCCCCACCATGAGCACCGGGCGCCCGTCGCCGACGGAACGGCCGTCCACGGTGACGCGCAGCCGCCAGCCGGGGCTTCGCACGCCCGCGAGCAGTGCTCCCGCCGCGTAGGCGAGCCGCCCGAGCGCCGGCTTGAGCGGCGTGGCCTCCTCGGACGCCTCCGCGCCTATGCCGAGGTGGACCATGTTGACGACGACCCCGCCCTCGTCGTCCACCAGGAGGTCGAGTGGCCGTGGCCGTCCGGCCAGCACGACGCGGGCCGCCACCGGCGGGTCCAGCGGGATGCCCAGGCCGCGGGCGAAGTCGTTGCCGGTGCCCAGCGGGACGAGTCCCACCGTGCGGGTGTTCAGCTCGCCGCGCCGGTGCAGGGTGGCGACCACGACGTGCAGCGTGCCGTCGCCGCCCAGCACGACCACGTCCCCGCCGGGGCAGGCGTCGAGCATCTCGTCCAGGTCCTTCTTCCCGGCGGGCGCCTCGATCACGTCGGCGCCGCCGCCGCGCAGCGTTTCGAGGGCGGCGGTCCTGGCCTCCTCGTCGGCGCTCCCCGCTCTCTCGTTGTAGATCGCCAGCAGTTCGGCCATGTCGTTCCTCCACGTGGTCGTCCCTACGGTCCCTGCCCATCGGAATCCCGATCACGCGGCTCCCTGTCCATCCGCCACCAGCGCAGGGACACCCAGAGCCCGGTCGCGACGCCGATCAGCGCGGCCAGGACGTACACCACGCGGATCGTCGTGTCCGAGGTGTAGCCGTTGCCGGCCACGAGGACGGCCATGAGCAGCGCGGCCAGCACCCCCATGCCCGCGCCCCCCGCGAGACCGAGCAGCCCCACCTTCAGCGCGCGTGACAGGCGGCCGCCCGCGGGCCGGGGCACCGGCGTCATGACGACCATGAGGCGGCTCACGACGAGGGCGGGATCGTCGTCGACCCCTCCGGCGACGAGCTGGACGGCCACCCCGCCCCGCCCCGGCTCGCTCAGGCAGATCCAGTGGCGGTCGTCGAGGAAGACGATGGCGCCCCCCGCGCCGGGAACGGTCAGCCACAGGAACGGCGTGCCCTCGGGGAACGTCCTGACGCCGTGACGGGCCATCGGGGCGTGTACGTCGAGCGCCGCGCCGAGGGCTCGCAGCGCCACCTCCTGGCCGGATCTCCCCACGGCTGCCTCCCTTACCTCATCCCCTCATAATCCCCTCGTAGCGCACGACGCGGCGGTCGCCTCCCGGCGAGGGGGCCGGTGACGGGTCGGGGGCGCTCTGGGAATCGGGACTGTACGGCGGGATCGCGAGCCCTGTACGGGCGGATCCCGGGGACCGGGGCCGAGGGCCCGGTGAGCGGCCGGGTGAGCGGCCGGGTGGCTCTCACCCGGCTCTCACACGGCGGACCTGCCGAGAGAACCGGCCCCGGTGAGGGAGAGGGAGCAGATCTCGTCCAGCACGCCGCGGAGCCTGGCCCGGTAACCCTGGTCGGCGAGCCTGCCGTCGGCGTCGAACTGGTCCGGGGCCGGGGACACGGCCAGTTCCGCGCCGCGTACCACCGCGCCCGCCGCGCCGAGGGCCCTGCGCAGCTGGATCTGCGTCCACATCCCCTCGTGGGCGCGCGGGCAGGCGGTCACCACGCCCACCGGCTTGCCCACCAGGACCGCGCCGCCGCGTGCGGACGAGATCCAGTCGAGCGTGTGTCCCAGCTGCGCCGGGAGCGCGCTGTGCGCCGGCGCGGTGATCAGCGCGCCGTCCGCGGCGGAGAGGCGGTGCCACAGGTCGGCCACCGGCCGCGGGAGCTCGCCCTCCTCGAAGGACGGCACCTGTTCCAGGCCTCGCCAGATCTCGAAGTCCACCGTCTCGGGCAGTTCCCGTGCCGCCGCCTCCAGGAGCCTCCAGACGTACGCCCCCGGGCGAAGGCTTCCCGCGATCCCAACGATTCTCATCCCGGCCCCATCTCTGTCGCCATGCGGCGACGTTACGAGTGAGGGAGATCCCGCCTTCGGTCACGCGGTCGCGGCCGTCAGCGGGGCTGCTCCCCGAACTCACCGACAAAAACCGCTACTCGACGCCACCGTGACACGGGGCGAGGGGTCCGCTCGCGGTACCGGTCGAGCCGCCCCGCTCACGAATCCCGGAACGACGATCACGCTTCCGCAGGTCGGCGCCGCGACGGCGGTGCCGGCGAACCTCACGCTCCATCACATCCGGGGGCCTGCCCTCAGAAAGGGGGGACGAACATGATCAAGCATATGGTTCGCGAAAAAGCCGGTTATTTCTCTGCCAAGAGCGGCGAGGACGCTGGCAGGAGGGCCCCGTCCGCGCTACCGAAATGCGGGCCAGTGCTCCGGCCTTCAGGCCGGGGGTGAAGGCCCGCGCGGGAGGGCCGCCAAGGTCCGAGCGTGCTTTAACGATCAGTGTTCGTCTTGTGCCCGCTCGGTGGACTCGGCGACGTGCATGAACACCACGGCGGCGATCTTTCGCCCACGGTTGGTGACGCGGGTGATGCGCCCCCGCGTCGCTGCGTCGTTGAGCACATCGAGCACCTCGAGCACATCGGTGAACCGGCT
The DNA here is from genome assembly GCF_036227305.1 of Streptosporangium sp. NBC_01469. NCBI lineage: Bacteria > Bacillati > Actinomycetota > Actinomycetes > Streptosporangiales > Streptosporangiaceae > Streptosporangium > Streptosporangium sp. NBC_01469. Next base: position 7,386,807 of record NZ_CP109465.1, read on the forward strand.
GCGCGCTTCGGCGACGCTCATCTCTGCGGATTCCCTGCACGCCACGGCGCATGGACGCACAATTGATCCGTGCAGCTCAGGTACAACTTCCGCCTTTACCCGTCGCCGGGTCAGCGTCACGCGCTGGCGCGGGCGTTCGGGTGCGCGCGGACGGTGTTCAACGACGGGCTGCGCCTGAGGCAGGACGCCCGGATGCGGGGCCTGCCGTACATCTCGGATGGGGAGTTGTCCAAGCACGTCATCACGCGGGCCAAGGCGACGCCGCAGCGGGCATGGCTGGGCGAGGTGTCGGCCGTGCTCTTGCAGCAGGCGCTCGCGGATCTGAACGTGGCTTACCGTAACTTCTTCTCCTCGGTCACCGGGAAGCGGAAGGGGCGCAAGGTCGCCGCCCCTCGGTTCCGGTCGCGAAAGGATTCCCGCCAAGTGGTCCGGTTCACGAGGAACGCCCGATTCGCGGTGACAGCGGGTGGGAGACTCCGGCTGCCGAAGATCGGTGAGGTGGAGGTGCGCTGGTCGCGGGCTTTGCCGTCGGACCCGTCATCGGTGACGGTGGTCAAGGACTCGGCGGGCCGGTACTTCGCGTCGTTCGTCGTCGAGACCTCAAACGAACCGTTGCCCGAGACGGGTCCCGAGATCGGTATCGACCTGGGTCTCACCCATTTTGCGATCACCTCCGATGGCCGGAAGGTCGCCAACCCGCGCTTTCTGCGTCGGGCGGCCAAGCAGCTCCGCAAGGCACAGAAGGCGTTGAGCCGAAAGAAGAAGGGATCGGCGAACCGGGCCAAGGCCAAGCTCAGGGTTGCCAGGGCGTACGCCAAGGTGACCGATACGCGCCGCGATTTCGCCCACACGTTGTCCACCACGTTGATCCGCGACAACCAAGCGGTGTACGTGGAGGATCTCGCCGTGTCCGGTCTCGCGCGCACGAGGCTGGCGCAGAGTGTGCATGATGCGGGCTGGTCGCAGTTCGTCGCCATGCTGGAGTACAAGGCGAAGCGGTACGGCCGCCACTTCGGCAAGATCGACCGCTGGTTTCCGTCGTCGAAGCTGTGCTCGGCCTGCGAGACCATCACCGATTCGATGCCGTTGAACGTCCGGTCCTGGACCTGCCCCTGCGGGGCCGGCCACGACCGGGACGTCAACGCGGCGATCAACATTCTCGCCGCCGGGCAGGCGGAGAGGCTAAACGACTGTGGAGCGCGGGTAGGACCGGGAGCGATCCCGGCACCGCGCGAAGAAGCAGTAACCCGCCAGGAGCCGCACACGCGGCAGACCGGAATCTCCGTCCTTTAAGGCGGAGTGGATGTCAAGGAGCCTCCGGGTGGGTGCGGGGAACCGCCCGGTCGGTGACCCGCTTGAGCTCGAAGAACGCCTCCTCGGTGGCGAGCACCTTGAACGCGTCCCAGAGCCGCCCGGCCCGCTCGCCGGTCGGGATCTCGCTGATGACGGGGCCGAACTGGCCGGCGTGCCCGTTCACCGAGATGGTCGGGACGCCGATCAGCGACTGCTTCCGCCTCCCCGCGGGCACCAGGGCGTGCGAGGCGTGGATCGCCTCGTCCCAGGTGCCGTCGGTCCTGGCGGCGAGCAGTTCGGCGGGCAGCCCGGCGTCGGCCAGCGCGGCGGCGATCACCGGTTCCCGGGCCTCCATCGCGGCCCGCCAGCTCGCGAGACCGCCGTCCGGCGTCGTGTCTCGGGGCCGCTGGAACAGGCCGTCCTCGCCGTGGTAGCGGGTGCCGAGCGCGGTGTAGAGGTCGCCGACCGCGGCGTCCCCCGCCGCCGCCCGCGCCGCCGCGAACACCCGCAGGGTGCCCCGGCCGAGCTCGACGATCTCGCGGTACCCCTCGGACATGTCCTGCTTCTCGTTGAGCACCGCCAGGCTCATCTCCCGCCAGTTGACCGTGATGGGGCGCACCTTCCGCACCTCCAGGATCCAGCGGGAGGTGATCCAGGCCCAGGGGCAACCGGGATCGAACCAGAAGTCGACCAGATCCTCGCTCATGGGAATCCTCTTTCCACGGAAGTCCCTTCCAGGATGAGACCTCAACCACGCTGGAGGTCAAGCCGGGACCGGTCACGACGGGTGCGGCTCACCGGCTCCGCTCCCGGACGCCCCGTCAGGCGTGGCGAGCCCGCCGTCGTGTACGCGTCGGTGATCGGCGCCGTCCTTCCCGCGGTGCGAACGTCCCGTTCACCACACTTCGCGAGGGAGACGTGTTCCTCTTCCGCGCGGGCGTGGACCCACCGCCGAGGTCCAGAGCTCGCTGATCATCATCCCCGTGCGGGTGGGCCGCCGAGCCGCGATACCGTTCCATCCGTGATTCGAGACGACGGCGCCGAGGGAAGCGAACGAGCGGCGGCGATCGAAACGCCCTCCGCCGACGGGCGGACAGGCGCCTCCCGCGTGACCCTGCGCCCGGTCACCGGCCACGACCGGGACGAGTTCCTCGAACTGGCCCGCGCCAGTGTCGACCTGCACCGTCCGTGGATGGCTCCGCCCACCACGGCCGAGGAGTTCCAGGCTCTCGTCGCCCGCTACGACCAGCCCGGCGAGGAGTGCCTGCTGATCCGCGCACGCGGCACCGGAGCCATCGCCGGCATGGTCTACATCAACAGCATCATCCGCGGACGCTTCCAGTCCGGATCCCTCGCCTACGCGGCCTTCGCCCCCTCCGCCGGCCGGGGCTACATGTCCGAGGGCCTCGGACTGGTGCTGAGGTACGCCTTCGAGGACCTGCGGCTCCACCGCCTGGAGGCCCAGATCCAGCCCGGCAACGAGGCGTCCCTCAGGCTCGTCCGGCGGCTCGGTTTCAAAAAGGAGGGCCACTCACCCGGCCTCCTGTTCATCGACGGCGCCTGGCGGGACCACGAACGGTGGGCGATCACCGCGGAGATGACCGACGCCCGGCCGGTGCCTCCGCATCCGACCCGGCCGGTCCGCTGAACCGCTCCTGACCTCGGCGACCGGCGGTCCCAGGGCCTTCCCGACGCCGAGATCCCGCTAGCCGGTCGACGCGGCGCGCCGGGTGGCGGAGACGACCGCCGCCACGAGGCGTGGCGCGAGGGCCGCGGCCTGGGCGCGGATCTCCGGGATCGCCGTCGTCTCGTACAGGCTTCCGCGCCGCATGGGCCCCAGCGTGAAGATCCTGTCGTCCGGGTCTCCCGACGCGTCCAGGACCGCGCCGCCGGGGTCGGCGTCCAGCCCGAGCCGCAGCCGGTCCGGCCGGACCAGGCCGTCGGCGACGAGGCCGGCGAGGAGGGGGTCGCGGGTGATGTCGGCCCCGGGCCCGGTGGCGTTGACCAGCCAGCCGGCGTCGAGCTCCCGGACGGCGCCGTCGGCGCTCACCTGGACGCGCAGCCCGCGGGGGCCGGACGCGGCCCGGACCATCTGGCCGCGGAGCACGTGAAGGCGGCCGGTGGCCCGCAGGTCGGCGATCCTGGCGGCCGTGACGGGAGGGATCCGGTGCCGGTGGACCTCCCAGTAGCGGGCGGCGAGGCCGAGGAACCTCCTCTGGTCGTCCGGGGTGAGCCGGGCCCACAGCCGCTGGGCCTGTGGCCGCAGCCCGTCGACCACGCCGTGCCAGTCGCCGCCGTTGTCCCGCACGGCGAGGCGTACGGCGCGGAGCAGGTCGCCGACCCCCAGCGGCCCGTCCGGGATCGGCGTCGGGACCGGGGGCGGCACGGGCCGGGGGTGCGGCCTCGGCAGCAGCGCGTGCCGCGACACCGCGTAGACCACGGTCTCCGGGTGCGCCCGGGTGACGGTCACCGCCACGTCCACCATGGTCAGCCCGGTCCCCAGCACGAACACCGGCGCGCCGTCGCGGATCCCGGCCAGCGCGTCCGGCGCCCACGGATCGGCGACGTAGCCGGGGCTCCCGGCGTCCACGATCGGCGGCCGGGCGGACTGGGATCGGTTGCCCAGGGCGAGGACGGCCGCCTCTGCGTCGATCCGGCCGCCGCCGGACAGGTGGAGCCGCACCCCCCGGTCCCGGGTCAGGGCGCTCACCGTGCCGGTCACCCTGCGCACCACGCGGACGGGCCACTCCTCGGCACCGGCCAGCAGGTCGCGGAGATAGCGGCCGTACGTCCGTCTCGGCAGGTAGTCGGCGGCGGAGACGTCCAGTCCGTCGTCGAGGGCCCAGCGCAGGAGGTGGCCGGGGTCGTCGTCCAGCCCGCTCATCTTGTTCGCGCAGGCGTTGAGGAGGTGGTGCGGATCAGTGGTCGAGTACGCCTGTCCCAGCGCGTGCCGTCCGTACTGGTCGATCAGCACGACCTCCAGCGGCGTGTCCCGCGCCCGCGCCTCGCGGAGCAGGTGGACCGCCGCCAGCGTGCCGCTCGCGCCGCCGCCCACGACGGCGACCGTTGGGGAACCTGACACGCGACCCAGCATAACCTACTATTCCTGTAGGGTATACAGGATAGTGAGGATGTGGCGCGTCCCGGGGCCCGGAAGGGTGAAGTCGTTCAGGATCTCCCGGCCGCCCCTGTCGCCACGGTGAGACGCAGGCGGCGGGGGGCCTCGGCGAGGGGCTCCGGCAGCCTCAGCGGTCCGGCGCCGGGTGTGATCGCGCCGAGGAGTCGGGGACCGGACGCGCCCGTGCAGCCGGGAACCGTCGCGGGCAGCCCGTGCGCGGTCAGCCAGCCGAAGAGCGAGAAGGCGATCGCCTCCTTGGCGTCGGCGGGGACGCCCAGCTCGTCGCTCGGCACGATCCGCGCGCCCCCGGCCCGCGCGGCCAGCATGGCCATCAGGACCGGGTTGCGCACCCCGCCGCCGGAGACGACCACCGTTTCGAGGCGGTGGCGGCGGATCTCCGCCGCGACGGTCTCGGCGGTGAGCGCGGCCAGCGTCGCCAGCAGGTCGGGCAGGGGCAGCCCGTACGGCGACGCCGCCCTGGCCAGGTAGCCGGGGTGGAACAGCTCCTTGCCGGTGCTCTTGGGCGGCGGCGCCCGGTAGTACGGCTCGGCCAGCAGGTCCTCCAGCAGCCCCCGGTGTACCTCTCCCGAGGCGGCGAGACGGCCGTCCTCGTCGTAGGGCGCGCCCGTGGCGGCCGACACCGCCGCGTCCATCAGCGCCGACGCCGGGCCGGTGTCGTAGGCCGTCCCCGCGTCCCGCACGGTCAGGTTCGCGATCCCGCCCAGGTTGAGCGCGCCGCTCGGCCCCGGCAGCCCGGCCAGGAGCAGCAGGTCGAGGTAGGAGACCAGCGGGGCGCCCTGCCCTCCGGCGGCCACGTCCCTGGCCCGGAGGTCGGAGACCACCGGCACGCCGGTCCGCTCGGCGATCCAGGCGGGCTGGCCCAGCTGCAGCGTGCCGCGCGCCCGGCCGTCCTCCACCCAGTGGAACATCGTCTGCCCGTGCGAGCAGATGAGATCCACCGGCCCGCACGCCTCGGCGGCGTCGGCGAACGCCTGGCCGATCAGGGTGTCGAGCCGGCACACCTCGGCCATGTCGGCCGGGTTCGGCGGCAGCGCTCCGGCGACGCGCTCGCGGAGCCGTCCCCCGTACGGCCGCGCGCCGGTGTGCTCGACGGCACCGGTGAGCACGTCGCCGTCCGGGGACCAGTCCACGATCGCGCTGTCGATCCCGTCGTGGGACGTCCCCGACATCAACCCCAGTACGCGCATGCCCACCTCCCCTCTGGACTACCTCCCCGGATCCCGCCCGGCCCTCACCGCGCGGCGGCCGGCGCTGGGCGGGCTGAGGCGACCGGCCCGGTCGACGGCCACCACGTGGTAGTGGGCGCCCACGGTGCCCGCCGGGTCCACCCAGCGCAGGTCACGGCCCGCGGGGACGGTCGCGATCAGGTGCCGGGCGTCGGCGAGGTCGCCGGGCCTGGCCGGCCGGTCGAGCCGGAAGATCGCGTACTGGAACGGGACGTCCCGGCCGGTGGCCAGGACGCGCAGCTCGACGCCACCGTCCACCAGGCGGGCGAGGGGGACGAGCGGGCGGCCCGGGGCCCGGCCCGAGGCGAGCCTGGGCAGCAGCGGGGGCAGCGCGGGACGGGTGTAGTGGCCGGTCACGACGGCGCTGATCGAGCCGATCCGGTCGTCGCGGACGTCGCCGGAGTTGTACCAGATGTCGCCGCCGACCTCGGGGTGGTCCTGGTTGAGGGTGAGGTGCCTGCTGAGCTCGTCGGGCCGGGACCACTCGACGGGCTGGCCCGCCGCCCCGGCCTTGTAGGCCGCCTGGCCGATCCACAGCTGCGTGCCCGTGCCCGCCGCCACGTCGGACCACCAGGGGACCAGCTTGGCGTAGTCGGCGTTTGACTGGCCGATGTACCAGTAGAGCTGCGGCGCGATGTAGTCGAGCCAGCCCTTCTTGACCCAGCCGCGCGTGTCGGCGTGCAGGTTGTCGTAGGACTGGCCGCCGCCGGTCTCCGAGCCCAGGGGGTCGGTGGCCCGGTTGCGCCAGATGCCCGAGGGGCTGATGCCCCAGGCGACCTCGGGCTTGGCCCGCCGCACCCGCTGCTGCATCTCCCGTACGAGAAGGTCGACGTTCTCGCGCCGCCAGGCCGCGAGGTCGGGGAAGCCGCCGCCGTGGCGGGCGTAGGCCTCGCTGTCGTCGAAGGCGGTGGTGTTGACCGGGTAGAAGTAGTCGTCGAAGTGCAGGCCGTCGATGTCGTACCTGGTGACCGCGTCCATCATCGCGTCCTGCACGAAGGCGCGGACCTCGGGCATGCCGGGGTTGTAGTAGAGCTTGCCGCCGTAGGGGACGATCCATTCGGGGTGCCTGCGGCCGGGGTGGTCGGGGTGCAGCAGGGCCGGGTCGGCCTGCATCGACACCCGGTAGGGGTTGAACCACGCGTGGAAGGCCAGGCCCCGCCGGTGGGTCTCCGCCACGAGGAAGGCCAGCGGGTCGTAGCCGGGGTCGCCCCCCTGGACGCCGGTCAGATACTGCGACCAGGGCTCGTACGGGGAGGGCCAGAAGGCGTCGGCGGTGGGCCGGATCTGCACGAACACCGAGTTGAGCCCGCGGGCCCGCGCCAGGTCGAGCCAGGCGACGTACTCGGCCTTCTGCTGCGCGGCGCTCAGCCCGGTCCTCGACGGCCAGTTGATGTTCACGACCGAGGCGATCCACATGCCGCGCATCTGGCGCAGCGGCGGCGCCCCCGCGGCCCCGGAGGAGCCCTCATGGAAGGTCCCCGAGGAGCCCTCATGGGAGATTCCGGAGGAGGCGGAGGCCGGGGCCCGGCCGGACAGGGGCACGGCGGTCGCCGCGGCGGCGAGGGCGAGGCCGCGCAGGACGGCTCGCCGGCTGGATGAGCTCATGCGGACTCCAGGGGGGTTCGGCCCCTGACGGCGGGCCGGGGGCCGGGCGCCGCCGGGCCGCCGCGAGGGCGGGCGCGAAGGAACATGAGGACGGGCACGAGAACGGACGCGGAGATGATCGCGAAGCCGGTCACGGGGTCACAGGATCACGGGGTTCTCGATCGCGAGAATGACAGAAAGCTACTTTGAAGGCAATGATAATGAAGAAAATTGTCATTGATGGGTAATCTGCCTTGAGACATCTCCCTGCACCGACCCGTCGGAAGACGCCTGCCTCGATCGAGAAGGTGACCGCATGCCCCATCGCAGCCCCGACCTGGCCCGGCTGGCCATGACCGTCCTCCAGCCGGGTTTCGACGGCACGGAGCCGCCCGGGTGGCTGCTCCGCGCGCTCGGCGACGAGGGACTCGGCGGGACCGTGCTGTTCGCCCGCAACCTCACCGGCCTCGACCACACCGCCGATCTGGTCGCCCGGCTGCGCGCGGAGAACCCCGCCGCGGTGATCGCGGTGGACGAGGAGGGCGGATCCGTCACCCGCCTGCAGGCGACGCGGGGCAGCTCGTGGCCGGGCAACCGGGCACTGGGCGTGGGCGACGACGTCGAAAGGACCCGGCTGGTCGCCCAGGAGATCGGCCGCCTCCTCGCCTCGGCCGACATCACCCTCGACTACGCCCCGGTGGCGGACGTCAACGCCAACCCGGCCAACCCGGTGATCGGCGTCCGCTCCTTCGGCGCCGATCCCGGGCTGGTCTCCCGGCACACCGCGGCCTGGATCTCCGGGCTCCAGGGGGCCGGGGTGGCCGCCTGCGCCAAGCACTTCCCCGGCCACGGCGACACTCACACCGACTCCCACCACGCCCTGCCGACCGTGCACGTCTCCCCCCGGCTCCTCGCCGAACGCGATCTGCCGCCCTTCCGCACGGCGGTGGCCGCCGGGGTCCGGGCCGTCATGTGCGGGCACCTGCTGATCCCGGCCCTCGACCCGGAGAACCCCGCGACGCTGAGCCGGAGGATCACGACCGGGCTGCTCCGCGAGGAGATGGGGTTCACCGGCATGATCGTCACCGACGCCATCGAGATGCGCGCCGTCGCGGCACTCCACCCGCCGGGGGAGATCGCGGTCCGGGCCCTGATGGCCGGGGCCGACGCGGTCTGCGCGGGCATCTCCTCCCCCGGGGGCGAGAACGTCCACGAGCTGCGCGACGCCATCGTGGACGCCGTACGGGAGGGCAGGCTCGGCGAGGACCGGCTGGCCGAGGCCGCCTCCCGCGTCCTCGCGCTGTCCGGCTGGTACGCCTCGGACGCCGCCGCGGAGGCGCGGGCGGCGGGGAACGCCGCCCGGGGCACGGGGAGCGAGGGCGAGGAGCTCGGCCTGCGGACCGCCCGCGCGGCCATCCGGGTGACCGCCACGGGCGCCCCGACCGTGCTCTCCGGACCGCCGTTGGTCGTCGACATCGCCCCCCGGCTGAGCGAGGCGGTCGAGCCGGGCATGCTCACCGGTCTCATCGGCGCCTTCACCGAGTTGCTGCCGGACACCGTCGGCCACGTCGTCACCGTGGAGACACCCGAGCTGCCCGACCTGGGTGACGGGGGCCGCCCGCTGGTGATGGTGGTGCACGACGCCGGGCGCCACCCCTGGGTCGGCGAGCTGCTGGCGCGGGCCGTCGCGCTGCGCCCCGACACCGTGGTGGTCGAGACCGGGATGCCCGGCGAACCCTCCGGAGCCGTGTACGTGACCACGAACGGCATCTCCCGGGCTTCGGCCCGCGCCGTGGCCCGCTGGCTGACCGGCGACCAATAGGCTGATTTATGACATGAAAGGCGTTTAATGAATGTCCTCGATGGCCCCACCCCCGTGAACCTGGTGGCCACGGTGAGGGCCGTCCTGCCCTCCCTCACCCCCGCGGCTCAGTCCATCGCCCGCCTCATCCTCGACGACCCCGGCGTGGTGGCCCGCAGCACCATCACCGAGTTCAGCGCGGCCTCCGGTACCAGCGAGGCCACGATCGTGCGCACCGCCAGGGCCCTGGGCTTCGCCGGATACTCCCAGCTGCGCTTCGCCCTGGCCGCGGCGGTGGCCAGGGACGAGCCCGAGCGGCTGGTTCCCGGCGACCTCGGCCCCGACGACCCGCTGACCGACGTGATCGCGAAGGTGGCCAGGGCCGAGTCCGAGGCACTGGCCGACACCGCGGCGCAGCTCAACCCCGACCGGCTGGGCATGGTGGTGGAGGCGGTGGCCGGGGCGCGCAAGGTCGACGTCTACGGGGTCGGCGCCTCCGGGCTCGTGGCGGCCGACATGGCGCAGAAGCTGATGCGGATCGGCCTGCCCGGTCACGCCTACACCGACGCGCACCTGGCGCTGACCAGCGCGGCACTGGTACGGGACGGCGACGTCGCGGTGGCGGTGAGCTGCACCGGCGAGACCCCCGACGTGCTCGCGCCCATGCGCGTCGCGCAGCGGGCGGGCGCGACCACGGTGGCCATCACCAACAACCCGCGCTCCTCCCTGGCCGGGCTCGCCGACCACGTCCTGGTCTCGGCGGGCCGGGAGACCGCCTTCCGCCCGGGAGCGCTGGCCAGCCGGATCAGCCAGCTCCTGATCGTCGACTGCATCTTCGTCGGCATCGCCCAGCGCACCTTCGAGACCTCGGACGCGGCCCTGAGGGCCACCAGGGACGCCATCGACGGCTTCAGAACCGACTACCGCCGCCGGAGCAGACCTTCCGGTCCCGGGCCTTCCCGGTAAATCTTGAGGTGGGCCGGGACGGCCCGGGGGGGGCTGGTTCACCCTCAAGGACTCCGGCAAGACGTACGGCGGCGGCTCCGGCTTCCCCGCGCGGGGAAGCCGGAGCCGCCGGTCGTCGTCATGGCCCGCTACGGCGAGGTGTCACCCCCGCCGGGGCGCGGGCCCGCCCCGTGTCCCGCCCGGCCGCCGCCGTCCCGGTAGACGGGGTCCACGAAGGCGGACCCGGTCAGGCCGATCAGCACGACGAGCCAGGAGAAGACGGCCGGATCGGCCCACACCGCCGTGGCGGCGCACAGCACGACCGTCACGGCCGCGATCCCGAGGTTGCGCGGCCTGCGAAAGGTCGCGGCGAAGCGCACGATCATCCAGCTTCTCGTCATGGCCTCGGCAGGTTGTACGGAGCCTTGGTCATATCGGGGCTGAACTTTATCGGCTTCAGCTTCCACTGCCAGTGGTACTTGTTCAGAAACTTCGCTCCCCAGATGAAATCGGTCCTTGGCGTCACGGCGGGAAGATTGGGGGTACCCCGCGTGAGCCGGACCGCGGCGACGCCCCTGGCCGTCTTGTAGGCGTCTCGGGCGCCCTGGTAGGCGCGGCCCATACCGCCGGAGAAGGCACCCTTGGCGCCGACCTTGCCGAAGTCGGCCCAGTTCCAGGTGTCCTGACCCGCGTTGACCATGGTGTATCCGGCCAGGCCTATGGCGGTGCCGGCCACGAGCCCGCAGACGATGGAGACCCCGCAGCCGACGACGACACCGAGCAGGCTCCCCTTCATGAGGATCTCCCCGGTGAAGTCCAGCGACTTCCTCCACCACGGCTTCTTCTTCTTGGTCTTCTGCGCGGACGCCTCCTTCTGTCGCTCGAGCCGCTCTATCTCGCGCGCCTGCCTGAGCTTCTCGGCGTTGATCCTGTTGATCTCCTCCTGGTACCTGCGCGCCTGCTCTTCGTAGAGCCGGAGGTAGCACTGCTGGGTGGTGCAGTTGGCCGCGCTCATCTGGGGGCCCGACCTCGTGCCACTGGAGGACCCGGAAGACCCGGAGGACTTGGATTTGCCCTTCTTGCCGGGCTTCTTGGCCTTCTTGGGCTTCTTGGCCGGCTGGCCGTCGGGACGGATGCCCTCGTTGGCGCACTCCGTGTCGTTGCAGACCCGCTCGCCCGAGGCGTCGTGCCAGGTGACCGGGTTGTTGCTGGCGTAGGCGTAGCCGTTGATCTGCTGCGGATCGGTGAGATCCATGACCGGGTCGGCGGAGACGAACCTGCCGGTGTCGGCGTCGTACTCGCGGGCACCGAGTTTGGTCAGGCCCATCGTCTTGTCGATCGTGCCGCCGACGAAGCCACGCTCCCCCGGCCAGGAGGCCGGGTCCGTGCCGCGTACGGCGCCGTAGGGCGTGGTCGAGCGGCGGACGTAGGCCAGGGTGGTGGCGTTCACCGACAGCTCGCCGGTGTCGTGGTGGTCGGCCAGTACGTAGCTGACCCCGCCGCCCGTGGTACGGACCACGGTCGCCTCCGGGACCTCGTAGTAGCGGGTGCCGTCGACCTTGGCCGTCGCCCTGGTGAGCTTCAGCTCCTGGCCGCCCAGGTAGAGGGTGACGGCGTCGGGGTCGCGACGCAGCAGCCGCTCGCCGTCGGCGTCGTAGACGAACGACGTCTCCTTGCCCCCGACCGTGGAGGTGCCCAGGCGCCCCTCGGCGTCCCAGGTCATCCCCTGGTCGCCCAGCGCGGTGACCCGCCGGGTGGTGTTGCCGGTGTCGTCGTACTCGTAGCTGTCGGTCCGCGCGCCGGGGCCGGTGGAGGCCACCTGGCTCAGGGTGTGCGGTCGCACCTGGCCCGGCGCGGGATAGGTGTAGGTCCGCACGGTGTCTCCGGTGTCTCCGGTGCCGCCGCCGACGGCGTGGCGGGTCTCGGAGGTCCGGTTGCCCACCGCGTCGAACCCGAAGCTCTGCCAGTACGGCTCGGGCCCGCCGACCGTGGCGGTGGACGGGTCGCCCGCGCAGTCGTCGAGGGCCGTCCACGCCTTGGTCAGCCTGCGCAGGTGGTCGTAGCGGTAGCACTGGGTGTCGGTGCGGGTCTTGTCGTCGCGGTCGTTGCGGACCTTGACGATGTTCCCGGCCGCGTCGTAGGAGTAGACGACGTTGTCCATCGTCTGCGGCCCGGTCTTCTCCCGGTCGTTGAGGACCTGGGCCAGACGCCGGGTGACGTCCTCGTACACCAGCGTGTGCACGACCCTGGAGCCGACGGTGCCGAGCACGGTCTGCAGCACCTCGCCGTAGGGCGAGTACTGCGTGCCGTTGGCGTAGACCTGGGAGCCGTTGTTCAGCGAGGCGGGGTTGCCGAAGGTGTCGTACCCGTGGCTGAGGGTCTCGGCGGGCAGGCCACCGACGGCCGGGTAGGAGGTGGTCGCGACCGTGCCGGTGACCGGCCGGTAGGTGGTGCCCGTGGTGTAGGTGCCCGCGAGCGCGCCCTCGGCCGCCGGGATCGTCACCGTGGTGCCGGTGCCCCGGCCCACGGCGTCGTAGCCCTTGACGGAGGTCGTGTAGGCGTTGCCGTTCTCCCACCGGGTGTCGGTGACCGGCAGGCCCTTGCCGCCGGGCAGGGTGTCGTAGGACCACTCGGCCCGCTTGGTCGCGCCCTGGCTGAGCGAGACCTTGCGGTCGAGGTCGTCGTAGACGTAGGTGAGGGTGACCTTGCGCGCGTCGGTGCTGGTCTCCAGGTTGCCCGCCGCGTCGTAGGTGAACTTCGTCAGGCCCTTGTCGGGGTCGGTCGTCTGGACCTGGTCGCCGCGTACGTCGTAGTCGTAGGTCCAGGTGTTGCCCGCCGGGTCGACCACGGTGTCGAGCCGTCCCGCCGGGTCGTAGGTGTACTTGGTGGCCTCATAGGCGGAGGCGGGCGCGTCGAAGACCGGTTCGCGGTCCCGGTACTGACGCAGTTCGGTGGTACGTCCCTCGGAGTCCAGGACGGTAAGGGTGGCCGTGTCACCCTCGGGCGGGGTGATGGCGGTGTAGTTGCCGCCGTGTACCGTGTCGGTCCGCCACTTCGCCACGTTCAGCGACTTGTAGATCTCCGCGACCGTACGGTCCTGCCCGTCGAAGACGGTCTCGGTCTGGGTGGGGACCAGGTTGTCCGCCACGCTGAGCAGGGTGGCGGTGGGGGCGGCGGAGTTCCAGTAGACGTCGTTGGTCTTCCAGACCCGGCCGTGGGAGTCGTAGAAGTTGTCCTGGACCACCCTGCCGCCGGTGGGCGCCGCCACCTGCGTCTGCCGCTGCCGCAGCAGGCCGTCGTACAGCGTGATCGTGGTCTTGTACGTGCCGTTCTCCAGCAGGTCCTTCTTGGTCACCGCGGTCGGGACCGTGGTGGAGGGGGCGTAGGAGAAGGTCATGCTGGCGCTCGCCGTCTTGGCACGCCCTCCCATCCAGACCGCGGTGAGCCTGCCCAGCGCGTCGTGGTCGGTGTAGGACATCCGGCCGTTGAGGTCCTTCTCCGACAGGACCAGGCCCCGGGTGCCGTCCAGGGTGATCGTCGTCGCGTGGCCCTTGACGTTGGTCACGGTCTTGGCGGTGGGGAACGCGCCGGTCGCCGGACTGTAGGTGGTCGTGGTCGGACGGCCGAGCTCGTCGACGGAGGACACGCCCCGGCCGTAGGCGTCGTACTCCTGGGTGGTCTCGGTGTGGACCGGCCTGCCCTCGTCGTACTTCCACAGCTTCTCGGTCCGCGTGACGCCGGCCCTGCCCACGGCGGGCGCGGCGCCGAGCGCCTGCTTGTCGTAGTACAGCCGCTCCTCTCCCACCGTGTTCGCGGCGGAGGCGGGCGTCTGGCAGGTCGCCGACGTCGTCAGCGTGGAGGCGGGGTAGCCGACCAGCCAGTTGGTCGTGTCCCTGGTGGCGTAGGTGGTGCGCCTGCACTCCTCGTCACCGGTGACCGACAGGTCGCCCTGGTCGCCGACCTGGGTGACCAGGCCGTCGCCGTTGTAGGACGAGTCGACCTGGGTGCGCCGCCACGCCGTACCGCTCGCGGTGGTGATCAGGGTGCGGGCGCGGACCTTGGCGACGTCCTGCATCCGGGCGGTCAGCGCGGGCAGCCCGGGGCGGGCGCGGGTGGCGGTGACGGCCGACAGCCACGGGTCGGAGACGCTCGCCGTGGCGATCTGGCCGTTCTCGCCGGTGTAGGTGACGAGCTCGCGCGAGGTCCCGGCGAGGACGTCGGCGTCGTCGACCTTGGCCCCCTCCGAGTCCGCGACCGTGACGTTCCGCACCGAGCCGTCGGCGAGCTTGTCGCCGTCCATGCCCCGGTAGTAGATGGTGTCGCTCTGCGTCCGGTTCTGCTCGCCCTCCTTCGTCCGGACCTGCCCATAGCCGCGGAACATGTTCCACGTCCGGTGCTTGTCCAGGGTGAACTCGGAGTCGTCGCGGCGCCAGGCCGCGCCGCCGAGGTACTCATAGGAGGTGACCTTGGACTCCGAGCCCGAACCGGCCACCTTGTCGTCCTCGACGACCTTCGTCACGACGTACTTGTGGAACCAGTCCTTGATCGGGTCGATGTAGCCCTCGGGCGACCAGAAGGCCGGGAAGCAGCGCTTGGTGTTGGTGTCGGGCTGGGGGGTGGCGCCGTAGGTGCACTCCTTGGCGGAGTAGGTGACCAGCGTGTCGGCGCCCGACTCGGAGCTGATCCTGGTGAGGCGATACTTGTTCAGCGGCGGGCGGCCCTCGGCCGCGTCCACCCGGTTCTCCATCAGCGTGCCGCCGAACGTCACGGCGGGCAGCGTGATCGCGGTGCCGGCGGCCTTGCCGGTGTGCGTGACCGACGACAGCCACAGCGCGGCGCTGGAGGCGTCACCGCTGCCGGGGAACTGCTGGGCCAGGGCCCAGGAGTCCACGTCGGCGTAGGCGGTGCCCTTGAGCACCTGGGTGGTGATCGAGGTGAGCCGCTTGCGGGACCAGAAGGTGGGGGCGATCGTCTTGCACGTCTTGTCGACGGTGCAGTTCTGGTCCACCGGGGTGTCCGGCCAGTTCGCCGCGTGCGCGACGTCGAAGGTGGTGCAGGCGGACAGGCACCGCTCGCTGACGCCGAAGACGACCTTCGCCGGGGCGGTCGCGTAGACCTGGCCGGAGCGCAGGCCGTACTCGATCCGGTTCAGGTAGCCGCCGCGCGTGTAGGAGGCGGTGGCGGTGGACGCCTTGTTCTTGGCGTAGGCGCCGGTCTCCTTGGTGTAGTAGTACGCCATGGCGTTGCCCTGCGGGTCCACCACGTAGTCGAGTTGCCAGCGCCACATCTGGTTACAGAAGGAGTCGGCGTAGGCCGAGGCGCGGCAGGGATCGCCCGAGTGGTTGCCGGCGACCGGGACGGCGCGCCCGGAGCCGGTCTCCGGCTTGCCGGTGCTCCAGCCGGGCAGCCGGTTCTTGCCGAACCAGTACTGGGTGCCGTCGGTCTTGGTGATCCGCCAGTACTCGTTGTCGTTGTCGCCGTTGGCGGTGTCGCTGGACGTGCCGTTCAGGTGCTCGACCCTGGAGCCGTCGTCGTCGGCCAGCCGCCACCTGCCGGTGGCGTCGTCGCGGACCAGGGCGGTGGAGGCGCCGTCCATGCTGAGCGTGGCGTTGTCGGACTTCCAGCACAGGTCGCCGACCTTGTCGGGGCTGTTGGAGCCCTCGCCCCTGTCGTCCTTGCAGGCCACGTAGTTGCGCTCGATGTAGCCGGGGTCGTAGTCCCAGCCCTCGCCCACCCATGACGGCTGGTTGTTGGTGGCCGCGGTCCTGCCGTCCACCGAGACCGAGGAGTAGGACAGGCTCACGTCCGGGTCCAGCTCACCGGGGGAAGGCGGCACGTCGATGTCGTAGCCGTAGCCGAAGGAGCCGGAGTTACCGCCGCCGGACCACTCGCCGGAGGGCGACAGGGAGGTGGCGGTGTAGGTGCCGCTGGAACCCGCGGGCGCCGCCGCGGCGGCCAGCACGGTCGCGCCGGCCACGTCCACCTCGGCGGCCAGCGTGCCGGCCGCGGTGTCGTTCTTGGTGATGAGCGGCCGACCGGTGCGGCACTCGTCGCGTTCCGGAGTGGTCAGCGCGCACTCGGGGAGCTGGACCAGGGTGAGCCGGGAGGCCCAGTCGGCGCCGAAGGCGCCCTTGAGGGTGCCGTAGCCGACCTCGACGGCCGACCGCTCGGCGCCGCTCTCGCCGTCGGCGCGGCGCAGCGTCAGCAGCAGACCGTCCACGCCGGCGCGCTGGGCGGCGGCCCGGTCGGCGACCTCGACCCGGACCTTGGCCGGGCCACGGGCCAGCCGCACCGGCAGGTTCCCCGCCGCGCGACGGGGTCCCAGCTCGGCGGCGCCCGTGGGCCAGGCGACCGGCGCCGGCGCCTTCCACGGGCGGCGGTCGCTGTCACTGGGCGGCGTGGCGGCGTCCTTCGCCACGGTGCCGCCGCCGACCGATTTCTCCTTCTGGACGGGTCGGATGGTGAAGTCGGGGACCTGGGCGGTCGCGGGCGGGACCTGGAGCACGGAGCTCACCATCACGCCGGTGACGACCATGGCGATCAGGCGGGCGGTACGGGTCCGGCCCGCGTACAGCAGCCGGCGGGTATGGCCGGCCGCGGGTGTCTGCGTCATCCGATGCGTTCCCATCAGTAGATGCCGGCCATGTTGCTGACCCAGTACGAGTCGCCGATCTTGATGGCCGCGCCACGGTCGGCCGGGGCCCCGGGGGAGAAGTAGAGGACGCCGGTGTTGTCGACCCCACCGGTTCCGGTGGACCAGATGTCGGGCGTCTCCTGTCCGGGCGTGGGCTGGAAGCGCTTGGCCCCGTCCACCGTGGCGACCGTGCCCTGGGCGTTGCCGTTGGAGGTGAGAGCCGGCCGGGCGGCCGAGGTCCAGCCACCGAGGCCGTAGGCGCGGCGCGGCGCGAGCGTGTAGCCGCCGTCGGCGGCCCGGACGCCGGGGTGGATCCACATCTCGCCGGTGGAGCGGCTCCTGGTGATCAGGTCGGGCGCGTTGCCGTCGTCGGGCGCGCCGTCGCCGTTGGCGTCGGGAGTGATCTCACCGGGTGCGATCGCGTCGAGGTCGGCCCAGCCGGAGGCCCCGATCACCGTCGGCGTGGCCAGCTCGCCGTTGGTGGCGGTCGCGAGCGGCCCGGCCTGAGTGCCGGAGAACAGCAGCAGCTTGCCGCCCTCGTTGACGATGAGATCGACGCCCAGCTTGCCGTCGATGTCACCGGGTGCGATCACCTGGGTGGCGGCCGCCCAGTTCCCGCCGCCGGGGTGCTTCAGCTCTCGGCGGCCCCACAGCAGCGGCTCGCCCAGCCCGTCCCCGGGGTAGATCCAGAGCCGGTCGGACTTGAGTACGAAGACGTCCTCGTAGCCGTCCGGTCCCATGCCGTTCTCGGGGCCGATGAGGTCACCGCGGTGGGCGAGCTTGGCGTCGTTCCAGCCGCTGGGGAAGGTCCGGTTCCAGGCGATCGTGCCGTCGCCCTTGCCGGTGTAGAAGAGCAGGCGGCCGTCCTTGGCCACGGCCAGGAAGTCGGGGTGGCCGTCGCCGTTCAGGTCGCCGTCGCGGTCTCCGGCGGCGATGCCGTCGGGGTCGGCGACGAACTGGGGGGCGGTGGTGAGGATCAGCGTGGTGTTGGTCTCCGCGTCCGAGGACGCGCCGCTGTAGGTGGAGACGTTGCCCGCGACGTCGTAGGCGACGACGTGCAGGCGGTTGTTGGGCCATCGGGGCGGCACCACGTTCACCGTGGCCGCGCCGTTGACGGCGTCCACCCAGGTGCCGTCGGAGCAGCGGTCACCGCCGATGGACAGCGGGTGGTTGAGCGCGTAGCAGAAACCGTCCAGCTGCGTGTCGGTGGACGTGAACTTGATCGTACGGCGCGCGCGGGCGGGCACCGTGGCGACGTCGAGCGGCTGCCCGTCGGTGGCGGCGACGACGGGCTTGGTCGGCGCCTTCTTGTCGAACACGAAGCCGCAGTCGCCCGACCCGCCGGTCGTGTCGACGCCGTCGGTGGCCTGGACGGTCCAGCGGTAGCTGACCGCGTCCCTGAACGTCGCCGCGGCGACGGTCACGCTCGCGGTCCCGCCGCTGCTCACCTTGTCGGAGGGGGTGGCGACGTTGTTCCCGCCCACCTGCCAGACCAGGAACTTCGCCGTGACGTCGTGGTCGTCGGGGTCGCTCACCTTCGCGGTCAGCGCGATGCCGGTGTTGCCGACCACCGGCCAGGTCGCCGGGTTGTTGTCGCAGCGGATCGGCACGTCGTTCGCGTTGTTTCCCCACGTGCCCAGGTAGGCGGCCTTGGAGTTGACCTTGGGCATGTTGTTGTAGGTGACCTCGAGCACCGGGTTGGTGGCGTTGACCCGGAACCGCTTCCAGCTTCGCGGGTCGTCCTCGGTGCCGGGCTCGGCGCGCAGACCCAGGGTGATCTGCGTGCCGCCCAGGTCGGCGTTCTCCTGGACGGCCTCGCGCAGCGCGACGGCGGCGTAGTCCTCACCGCCTCCGGCGCAACTGGTGGACCAGCCGTGCGCGTAGGACTTGGTCTGCAGCGTCGCCTTCCAGGTCGGCTGGTTGTTCCAGGTGGTGCCGGAGCCGATGCCACCGGTCCAGCCGAGCTGCACCGGCATCTTGGTGCAGCTGTAGGAGTAGGTGTTGAGGACGTTGAACGTCGCCGCCACGATGCGTGAGCCCCGCAGGTCGTCGGTGTTCATCTGGAAGTAGGAGCGTGCCGTTCCGCCGGTCCAGTCCTCGTAGCCGACCCGCGCCTCGACCGGGCTCTCACTGCCGATCTTCTTGGTGCCGTCGTAGAAGGCGGTGTCCGCGATGGAGGGCGAGCCCGCCTGCTTGTAGGCGACCGACCAGTGGTTCTTGTAGCCGTCGTTGAAGATCGGGTCGATGGTGACGGGGTAGACCGTGGCGGGGTCGTCGAGCATCGCCCTGTCGGGCACGATCCGCAGCCGGCCGCCGCCGACCTCGGCGGTCATCTGGGCGGTGCGGGCGGGACCGGTCTCGGCCGGCTTCGCCGAGCGGGCGTTCCCCTGACGGAGCCCGGCCCGGGACTCCGCCGAGGAGTCCCACATCAGGGGACGGGGCGCGGTGAAGACCTGCCCGCCCGCGTCGTCGGTGGCGGTGAGGCCGCCCTGCGAGTCGGTGGCCAGTCGCAGCCCCTTCCCGCCGACGCGGAAGGTGAGGGTGCGCAGTCTGGGGTCGGCCGCGGCCCGCGCGTTCTTGACGATCAGGTGGCTGACGAAGTTGTCGGCCTCCACCAGGATCTTCAGATCGACGCCGGGCAGCACCTCGGAGTAGGTCATCTCGCTGCCGGACACGGCCGGGGCGGGGAGCGGCTCCGGCCAGGTCAGGGTGAGGCTCCTGCCTCCCTTGACCATGGTCGCCAGCGGGCCCGTGCCGCCGCCGGAGAAGGCCATGCCGAAGGTCGTGGACCGCGGGACGACCGTCCCGTCGGCGCGGCGCCGCAGCGTCGGATCCACCGGACGCCACCGGCCGTCTGCCTGGGCGCGCACCGGGCGCAGGTGCTGGCGGAGGGTGAGGGTGCCGTTGGGGTTGGCGGTGATGTCACTGGTCTCGGTACGCCGCTCGACGACCTCCACCTGCCGGCCTGTCTCCCGGGCCTGCCCCAGCGCCCGAAGTTCCTCGGGCGTGGGACCCGCGGGCTCCGGCTCGGACGTCCCGGCGGCCGGCGCGGCGGGCTCGGGCGTGGCGGGCTCGGGCGTGGCGGGCTCGGGCGTGGCGGGCTCGGGCGTGGCGGGCTCGGGCATGGCGGGCTCGGGCGCGGGGGTGAGCGGCGCCGCGCCCGTTGCCTGCTCCGGTGCCTGTGCCGACGGCTGTTCCGGCACGGTGGTCTGGGGTTCGGGCTTCCCCGCGGTGGACGGGTGCAGTGGCTCGGCCACGGCGGCCGGCCCGAAGGCCCCGCCTGTCATCACGGCGACCGCCAGGATCGCCGCCCCCGTGCTCCACCGCTTTCGCGATGGCGTCATGTCCCAACTCCGATCTCGATTGCAACTCAAGGCACGCTGCGGGCGTAGGTCTCCGCTCGCACGGCGAACCACCGCGAACCATAGATCGCCAAAAATGCGGGCGAATCTGTCATCCGGACGGCCAGGTCAGGGTGCGGCACCGCCCGCCTGAGTCATCCGCGCCCCCTGGCTCAGTGGTTCTCGGCGACTCCCGGCGGCTCTCGGCGACTCCCGGCGACTCCCGGGCGGCGGAGTCCCCGCGCCTGAGGCCCCGGCCCCTCCCCCGCTCCCGGAGCCGGCCACCGCGACGGGTCCGCGACCTCGCGGGCGAAAACCTCACGAACGGAAAAAGGCGTGCCCCGGAGGTCGGCTCCGGGGCACGCCCTGCTCGGCTCCGCGCCGATGGACGGTAAATCCGTGTGAGTCACCCGGAATAGAGTTCGGGGAGCCGCCGGGCGAGCTCTCCACGGGAGGAGACACCGAGTTTCTGGAAGGCCCGGTAGAGGTGGGACTCCACGGTGCGCGGACTGAGGTTGAGCCGTTGCGCGATCTCCCGGTTCGCGACTCCCCTGGCCGCCAGCCGGGCGACACGGGACTCCTGCGCGGTCAGACCCGCGATCGGATCACGTCTCGCGCCGCCGGTGGCGTCGCGCTCCTCGGCGGCCCTGAGGGCCCAGGGCACCGCCCCGAGCCGCTGGAAGATCTCCAGCGCGGTGGTCAGCCGGGCCCGCGCCTCCGCCCGGCGGGCCATCCTGCGCAACCACTCGCCGTAGACGAGGGCCGTTCTCGCCAGGTCGTACGGGCGGCCGAGCCTGTCGTGCGCCCGCAGTGCCCTCGCGTACGCCTCGTCGGCGGCCTTCCCGCGCGCCAGCAGCCCCTCACATCTGGCCCGGACCGCCCGCGCGGCGGGCCCCGAGGTCTCCATCCGGGACAGCGTCCAGGCGGCGAGGTCCAGACGGCCGCTGCGCACGGCCGCCTCGGCGAGGTCGGGACCGGCCCCGCCGACCAGCTCCAGGGTCCGCGCCGCCTCACCGTACCTGCCCCGGCCCAGGTCGAGCAGGCCCAGGGCGCGCAGACCGAGCGCGACGACCTCAGGGGCGGCCCGCGCCTCACCGTAGGCGATCGCCTCGGCGGCCAGGGCGCGGCACCCTTCCTCCTCACCCCTGGCGGCGGCCAGCCAGGCCAGCCGGGCTCTGATCCTGGCCGCCTGGTGTTCCTGCCCGGTCTCCCGGGCCATGTCCAGCCCCTCCTCCAGCGCCTTTTCCGCCCCGTCCCACGTGCCGCTCTGGACCAGGGTGCCCGCGGCGACCTCCAGCGCCTGGGGCAGCAGGCCGTACTCGTGCCGGGAGCGCAGCCGGGCCAGCAACCCGGCCGCGGTCAGCCGGGCCTCGGTGTCGTCTCCCTCGGCCAGGTTCCGCCACGACGAGGCCAGCGCGGCGGCCGTCGCGCCCGAAGCCTCCGCCCCGGCCCGGTCCCCGGGCCCCCCGGCCACCTCCGCCCCGATCCCGCCGTGTCCCGGGTGGTCCTCGCACCCGGCGTCCAGCACCTTCGCCCGTTCCGTCTGGCCGGCGTCCCGGGCCAGGCGGGCGGCGGCGGCCAGACGGGCGGCGCGGGCGGCCGGATCGGGCGTCAGGTCGGCGGACGCGCACAGCGCGTCGGTGCGTTGTGCCGCGTCCACGGTCTGGGCGGCCAGTTCCTCCAGTTCGGCGGCGAGTCCCTCGTCGGGGCCGATCGCCACGACCGCGCGGTGCCAGGGCCCGTCCGGGTGCCCGGCCGCCGCCAGCGCCCGGTGCACGGCGGCGCGCAGCGAGAACGACGCCGTGCCGTACGCGATGGCGGGTACCAGGGGTTGCCTGACGACGATCCGGCCGTCCAGGACCCCGACCACGCCTGCCCGCTCGGCCGGGGCGAGATCGCCGAGTGAGACACCGAGGAGGTTCGCCGCCGGGGTGATGGAGCGCAACTCCCTCGTGTTCTCGACGGCGACCAGGGCGAGCAGCGCCACCGTGGGCTCCGGCAGCGCCGCGAGCACCGCGCCGGGCGCGGCCAGACCGGCCTGCGCCGGGGAACGGAACCTTTCGAGGTAGGCCCAGGGCGAAGCCGCATGCCCGAGGCGATGCTCCCTGGTCAGCGCGTGCGCGCAGGTGGTCAGCGTGCCCGGGTTGCCGCCCGCGAAGGCGACGAGCCGCTCGCGTACCCGCCTGATCATGTCGGGGTGGTGTTCGGCGAGTATCGCCGCGCACGCTCCGGCGTCCAGCGGGGTGAGGTCGCATCCTGGCAGCGCGGCCAGCCTGGAGACCCGCCCCGCCCGCTCGGCGATGATCACCACGAGGCCGTGACCGGCCGGTCTTCTGAGGAGCGAGACCAGGGTGTCCGCCGATGCCCGGTCGATCCAGTGCGCGTCGTCCAGCAGGACCACCAGGCCCTCGGCTCGCGCGGCGGTCGTCAGCAGGTCGCGCGCGGCGAGGGTGGTCGCCACGCGATCCCCGCGTTCCACCCGGCCGAGCGGCGCGAGCAGGTGGGACAGTGCGGCGAGCGCGACACCGGACTCCCCGGCGTGGCAGGCGCCGCGCAGGACGGGGACGCTCCCGGCGGTGGCCGCGGCGTGGTCCAGGAGGGCCGTCGCACCGGCCCCCTGCTCACCCCGCAGTACCAGGACACCGTCCTCGGCACGGCCGGCCCCCGCGACCAGGCTCTCGATCCGGCCACATTCGATGGCTCTCCCGTGAAGCACGCCGACCATCGAAGCAGCACCGGCGACGGCGATTCACTCCAGGTCCCGACTGTTCATTCTTCGTTCACTGAAACGATCAAGGTGGGGGCTACAGTCCAGGCGTGTTGTACGGGCGGACAACTGAGTTTGACCACATCTGGCGGTTGTTGAAGGCGGTGAGAGGCGGCAGGGCGGCGTCTCTCCTCGTTCGGGGGGAGTACGGGGCCGGGCGGTCCGTTTTCCTCGATCATGTCGCGGACACCGTCCGGGGCATACGGGTGCTGCGAACCCAGGGCGTCGAATCCGAGACGGACCTGCCGTACGCGGGGGTCGACCACCTCTTCGGCACCGGCCTCACCGGCCAGGGGACACCGGAGGCCGTCGCCGGCAGGCTCGCCGACCTGGCGGCCACCGGCCCCGTGCTGTGCCTGGTGGACGACGCGCACCTGCTCGACCCTGAGTCCACCGAGGCGCTGGCGTTCGCCGCGCGGCGGCACGCGGCACCGTACGCGCTGGTCCTCGCCCTGCCCGACGGCGCGCGCTTCCCGCTCGACCTGCCCTCCCTGCGCCTGTCCCGGCTGGGACGCGAGAACTCCCTCGCGCTGCTGGCCGCCCACACCGGGCGGCTGACGCCGTTCACCCGCCGGAAGATCGCCGAGGCGGCGGACGGCAACCCGCTGGCGCTGGCGGAGTTCGCCACGGGAGTGGCGGCCGATCTGCACCGGTCCCCACTGAGGCTGAGGCCCGAGACCATGCCGGTCGGCGCGAC
This sequence comes from Streptosporangium sp. NBC_01469, assembly GCF_036227305.1. Taxonomy (NCBI): domain Bacteria; kingdom Bacillati; phylum Actinomycetota; class Actinomycetes; order Streptosporangiales; family Streptosporangiaceae; genus Streptosporangium; species Streptosporangium sp. NBC_01469. The sequence continues at coordinate 7,410,234 of NZ_CP109465.1, forward strand.
CACGCTGAGAAGGTTCGCGGAAGGCGTCACCGCGCTCCCCTCCCCCGCCCGCCTGGCACTTCTCGTCGCCGCCGCCTCGGGCTCCGGCGAGCTGGCGCCGATGGCGGCGGCCGTCGAGCGGCTCGGCGGCGACCTCGGCGACCTCGAACCCGCCGAGCGGGCGGGGCTGGTGTCGCTGTCCGGCCGGCGGCTCGGCTTCACCCATCCGCTGCTGCGGCCCGCGCTCTACCAGGACGCGCCCGTCGCCGAGCGGATCAGGGTGCACGGGGCACTGGCCGAAGGACCGGGCCAGGACACCGCGCATCACGCGGCCACGGCGGCGGCCGTCCCCTGCGACAGGCTGGCGGTCCGGCTGGAGCTGCACGCGCGGCGCAGCACCGACCGCGGCCACGGCGGCGCCGCGCTGGAACACGCGGCACAGCTCAGCGAGTCCCCGGCCACGCGCGCCCGCCTGCTCACCGAGGCCGTGGCGGCGGCGATCGACGTGGGCGAGTTCGCGCACGCCATGGCCCTCAGCGAGCGGGCGCTGCCGCTCGCCGCCCCGGCGACCCGTCTCGAACTCACCCGCCTCAGGCAGGAGATCCTCTCCGCGGGCGCCCCGGACCCGCGACCGCCACAGTGGCCGGCCCCCTGGCCGGATCCCTGGCCGGACCTCTGGCCGGGCCTCTGGCCGGACACGGCAGGTACGGTCACCTGGCGGTCGGAGCACGCGGGGATGCCTCCCTGGAGCGCGGCGTGGTTGCTGTCCATGGGCGACGACCTCGCGGCCTGCCGGTGGGCGGAGGGCCTGGTGGCCCTGTGCCGTACACACGGTATGCCGGGCAGGGAGCCGAAGGCCCTGCACATGCTCGCGGCGGCCCAGGCCGCCGCCGGGTTGCACGGACAGGCCGCGGCGAGCGCGACGCAGGCCCTGCTGCTCGCCGGGGACGCCGGGCGGCACGACCTGACCGGCTCACTGACCGGCCTGCTCGCCTGGCTGGCCGCGGTGCGGGGCGCCGAACAGGAGTGCCGTCGCCTCGCCGCCAGGAGCATCGCCTACGGTACGGCGGAGGACGACGGCCGGAGCTCATACGATTCCGGGAAGAACAGCGGCGGAGGCAGGGCCGGAAACCGCGGGAAGGTCAGGAGCACCGGAAAGGTCGGGCACGCGGTGGGCGGCGTCCCGTTCAGGCGCCCGCCGGGTCCCGCCAGGCCCTCCGTCGGCCCCTGGGCGCTGGCCCTGCTGGATCTCGGGTACGGCCGTCCCGGCCTGGCGCTGCGGCGGTTCGCCGAGGGCCCGCTGCCCCCGCTCCTGGCGATCCGCTCGACCCCCGACCTCGCCGAGGCCGCCGTGCACGCGGGCAGGGGCGCCGAGCTCGGTACGCGGCTCGTCAGGTTCGAGGCGTGGGCGACGGGCACCGGCAGGCCGGGTCCCGCCGCGCTCGTCCTGCGCGTCCGGGCGCTGCTGGAGCAGGGCCGGGAGGCGGACTCGCTCTACAGCCAGGCGCTGAACCTGCACGAGAGCGCGGGCCAGCCGTTCGAGCTCGCCCGTACCCGGTTGCTGTTCGGCGAATGGTTGCGCCGCAGGGGCCGGCGCGCCCGTGCCTCGCGCGAGCTGGGCGCCGCGCTCGCCGGCTTCGAGGAACTGGGCGCCCGCCCGTGGGCCGACCGTGCCCGTGCCGAACTGCGCGCCGGTGACGCCCGGCGCGTGTCCCTGGCAGGCGAGCTGGACCTGCTGACGCCCCAGGAGCTCCGGGTCGTCCGGCTGGCGGCCGGTGGGGCCACCAACCGGGATATCGCCGCCCAGCTCGTCCTCAGCCGGCGGACCGTGGGCAACCACCTCTACAAGGCGTTCCCCAAGCTCGGCGTCACCTCGAGAGACCAGCTCCGCGAGCTGAGCCCCGCCCTGTTCCCCCAGGACACCGGGGCGACATGAGTCGGCAGGTCCCGTGGAGGACCCAAGGCCGGCCGGGACTTGGGGCGGGCCCCGCCGGGAGGCTCATCCACATCGTCACTGTCAGAACAGGCTGGTCAGGACAGGCGCAGGGCCTCGGCGGCGACGGCGTGGCGCAGGTCACGGATGCCCGCGCGGCCACGGAGCGGGTGGACGTTGTTGGTCAGCAGTACGACGGTCAGTGCCCGCCCCGGGTCGACGACGAGTGAGGTGCCGGTGAAGCCGGAGTGGCCGTAGGCGTCGGCCAGCGGGCCGACGATCGCGGGGTCGCCGATCCGCACGCCCAGGCCGTGACGGAAGTCCGCGCCCCTCACGCCGTGGTCGCGGGTGATCTCGGCGGCCGTCTCCCCACGTAGCAGCGGGGCTCCTCCCGTGCGCAGGGCCTCGGCGAAGCGTACGAGGTCGTCGGCGGTGGAGAAGATCCCGGCGTGCCCGGCGACCCCGCCCAGGCCGTGCGCGGTCTCGTCGTGGACCTCGCCGCGCACGCATCCGGGCCCCGGGCGCTCGGGCTTGTGCTCGGTGGCGACGATCCGGGGCAGCAGGGACGCGGCGGGGCGGTAGCCGGTGTCGGGCAGGCCCAGGGGGCCGGTGACCCGGGTGCGGACGAGCTCGTCCAGGGAGGCCCGGCCGGCGATCTCCGCCACCCGGCCCGCCGTGATCAGCCCGACGTCGGAGTAGAGGTAGCGCTCACCCGCGGGGCCGACCGGCGACGTCGAGAGGATCCGCTCCATGCGCGTGGCGCGGATCTCCGGGCCGTCACCGGGAATCTCCTCGTGGGCCCTGCGTCCCGGCGGCAGTCCCGCGGTGTGGGTGAGCAGGTGCCGCAGGGTGACCTCCGGGGCGCCGCCGTAACAGGCGGGCAGCCGGACCGCGACGGGCTCGTCCAGGCCGAGCAGGCCGTCCTCGGCCAGCGACAGGATGACGGCCGTGGTGAAGAGTTTGGTGATCGAGGCGAGGTCGAAGATCGAGTCGCGGAGGGTGGGCGGCCGGTCTCCGGCGAGCTCCTCCGAGGCCGACGAGTAGCGCACGGCCTCCCCCACCGCGGCGGCGGCCACCGTGACACCGCCCACGGCGATCGCGGCCACCGCGGCCGAGCAGACACGCGGCACCGCCGCCCCGAGGATCCCGGCGAGCCGGGCGCCTTCCCCTCGATCGGACATCGCTCCCGCTCCCGCCCTCGGTCCCGGTTCCGCGTTCCGGCCTCGCGCCCGGTGTCGGCCCCGGTGTCGGCCCCGGTGTCGCGCGGGGAACCTGTTCCGTGCCCGGCGCCGGTCTCACGTCCGGTTCCGGTTCCCCCTCCGCCGGAGGGTCAGGCCCCCCTGGCCTGTCCCGCCGCCTCCAGCGCCGCGTCGAGGTGGTCGCCGTGCCGCTCCAGCAGGACCCGGGCGCCACCGGCGTCGAGACCGTGCTCGATCATCAGTACCGCGACCTTCACGTGCCATCCGGCGGCCTCCAGCGCGGAGCGGGCGGCGGAGAGTGCCGCCCCGGTGATGTCGCTCACCATTCTGGCCGCCCGGTCGGCCAGCTTGGAGTTCATCGCCGACACCTCGATCATCGTGTTGCCGTAGGTACGGCCCAGCTTGACCATCGCGATCGTGGAGATCATGTTGAGGACCAGCTTCTGCGCAGTCCCCGCCTTGAGTCTGGTGGAGCCGGTCACCACCTCCGGGCCGACGATCACCTCGATGGGGTGCCGTGCCGCCGCCGACAGCGGGGTCTCGGCGTTGCACGACAGTGCCACGGTGAGGGCTCCGCGGCGGCTCGCCTCGGCGAGCGCGCCGAGCACGAAGGGTGCGCGGCCACTGGCGGAGACGCCCACCACCGCGTCGAGCTCGCCCACTCCCCGTTCCGCGAGGGCGGCCGCTCCCCCGGCGTGGTCGTCCTCCGCGCCCTCGACCGAACGCGTCAGCGCGGGAGTGCCACCCGCGATGACGCCCTGGACGAGCTCGGGATCGGTACCGAAGGTCGGCGGGCATTCGGAGGCGTCCAGCACGGCCAGCCGGCCCGACGTTCCCGCGCCCACGTAGAACAGGCGGCCCCCCGACTTCATCCGGGCCACGACCGCGTCCACCGCGGCCGAGATCTCCGGAACCGCCTCGGCCACCGCCGCGGGCACCGTGGTGTCCGCCGCGTTCATCAGCCGGGCCACCTGCTCGGTGGGGAGCCGGTCGATCCGGCTGTAGCGCGGATCGCTCTGCTCGGTGGAAAGCGTGGACAGTGCGGCTGGTTGATCACTCATGACATCCCATGTCGTTAGTTGTCCTGTCTCACTGCTGCCAAGTGGATGATCTTCTGACAGTGATGGCGGTGTCCGGTGGGCGAGGCCGTCACGGCAACCCACGGCGGTAGAGCCAGAAGACCCGCTCGGCGTGCGCGCCGACCGTCCGGGCGTAGAAGCGCAGCGGCCCCACCCAGCCGATCTGGGCGCTCGACATGCCCGCGGCCCGCTGCTCGGCGAGGCAGCGGCGTACGAGCACGCGGCCGACCCCCAGGCCCCGCGCGGCCGGCGCGGTACCCATCGGGCCGAACCAGGAGGGCCTCGTACCCCACGCGGCGAAGCCGAGGATCTCGCCTTCCCTGACGGCGTAGTGGCAGCCGACGGCCTGCTCCGCCTCCCACGCCCAGTTCGCGTTCCACTGCTCCCCGACGAAGGCCGACACGGCGGCGCGGTCCCCGGGGGCGGCGGCGTGCACGGTGACCCCGGAGTCCGCCAGCCGCGCGAGGTCGGCATCGACGGACAGGTCCCCGCCGAGGTCGACGGTCATGTTCCAGGCGACGTTGTAGCGCTCGTAGCCGAGGCTCTCGGCCAGGCAGGCGGCCTCGGTGTAGCGCACGTCGACGCCGGGCCAGGCGTAGCAGGGCGGGTTGCCGGCGAAGCGGGCCTCGGTCGCCCCCCGGCCGCGCAGCCAGTCCTCGGCCGCGGCGACCAGCGCCCGGCCGAGACCCGTTCCCCGAGCCTCGGGACGCACGGCGAGCAGGTCGACGTGGCCCACGCGCGGGTCGCGCGCCGACATGGAGGCGAACACCACACCGTCGAGACCGCGCGTCACCAGCGCCGTCCAGGACCGGTGCGCGGGCGGCGCGGCGAGCCTGGCGACCAGGCTCGCCGCCTCCCCCGCGTCATGGGTGAGCGCCGCCCCGGCGATCCCCGCGAGCGCCGCCGCATCGGCCGCGACGGCCTCGCGGATCCCGGACGCCTCACGCGTCCGGGGCGTCTCGCGGATTCCCGGCGCCTCGGAGGCCCGCGGCGCTTCAGGGGGCCCCGGCACTTCGGGAGCCCCCGACGTCCGGCGGACTCTCGACGGTTCGTGCGCCCCCGGCCCCTCGCCCACGTTCCACGGCCCCGCGCCGGGACCGTTTCCCAGCGGGGTCACGAACGGCCGACCGGCATGGCGACGACGTCGCGGGGAGCGGGGTGGAAGCAGGCGTGCTCCTGGGGTGTGCCGCCGCCGTGGCCGAGCGCCGGGTGCTCCGACTCGCAGCGGCCGGTACGGAACGGGCAGCGCCGGGCGAACAGGCAACCCGCGTCGAGGCGGCTCTCGTCGAGCGCCCCGGTCGGCGTCACCGGCTCCTCGCCTGGCCGCTCCAGGCCGTGCAGCACGGGGATCGCCGACAGCAGCGACTGGGTGTACGGGTGCACGGGGCCGGAGATGATCGTCTCGACGTGACCGCGTTCGACGACCTCCCCCCGGTAGATGACGTACAGCTCGCCGTCGTCGCCGATGTAGCGCGCGGTCGCCACGTCGTGGGTGATGAACAGCACGCTCACCCCGAGGCGTTCGCGAAGGTCCTTGAGCAGGGCGAGGATGCCCAGCCGCAGCGATACGTCGATCATGGAGACGGCCTCGTCGGCGACGAGCATCTCGGGGTCGACGGTGAGGGCGCGGGCGATGACGACCCGCTGGCGCATACCGCCGGAGAGCTGGTGGGGGTAGCGCGACAGCACGTAGCCGGGGTCGAGACCGACCAGTTCCAGCAGTTCCTGGGCACGCCCGTCCACCCACGACCGTGGGCGGCCGGTCTGCGCGGCTCGCAGCGACAGCGGCGCGTCCAGCGTCTGGTGCACCGTGCGGGTCGGGTTGAGCGCCGAGTACGGGTCCTGGTGGATGAGCTGGATGCGGCGGAAGTAGGGCTGGCGCCGCTTCGGGCGCAGCGACGACATGGGCGTGCCGTCGATGGTGATCTCTCCGGAGTCGTGGCTCTCCAGCCCGGCGATGATCCGCCCGAGTGTCGTCTTGCCGCAGCCCGACTCCCCGATGAACGACGCCGCCCCGCCCTTCGGGATGGCGAAGTCGACGCCGCGCAGCGCCTTCACCTCCCGCCCGGCGAGCACGCTGCCCCGCTGCCTGAAGGTCTTCGTGATTCCCTGCCCAGTGATCACGCCTTCTCCCTCGGTCCGTCTGTCCCGGCCGCCCGTCCGGCTCCCCGCAGAAGCACCTCCCGGTCCTCGTACGCGTTCCCGTTCGTGTTTCCGGCTTCGTCTCCGTTCTCCGTCCCGGTCCCGTTCGCGGCACGCGCGACGTTCCCGTTCTCCGTCCCGTTCGCGGCACGCGCGACGTTCCCGTTCTCCGTCCCGGTCGCGGTAGGCGCGACGTTCCCGGCTCCGTCGCCGGTCCCGTTCGCGGTACGCGCCGCGTCCGCGTCCTCTTCCGCGTGGTGGGCGGCGACGGCGTGGCAGGCCACGATCCACTCGCCGCGCGAGACGGCGGGCGGCTCCTCGGTCTCGCAGACGTCCACGCGCAGCTCGCAACGCTCTCTGAAGACGCATCCCCGCGACGGAACGGTCCCAAGCGTCGGCGGGCGTCCGGGCAGCGCCCTGGCCTCCCCGATATCGCCGATCAGGCGCGGGATGGCCCGGATCAGCCCCTGGGTGTAGGGGTGGCGGGGGGCGCCGAGCACCTCGGTGGTCGGCCCCTGCTCCACCACGCGCCCGCCGTACATGACGGCCAGCCGGTCGGCGACCTCGGCCACCACGCCGAGGTCGTGGGTGATGACGAGCGTGGTGAGCCCGCGCTCCTCGTGGACCTCCCTGACGATCCGCAGGATCGTGGCCTGGGTGATCATGTCGAGCGCGGTCGTGGGCTCGTCCAGCACGACGAGGTGGGCGTTGAGCACCAGCGCGAACATGATGCCGACCCGCTGGCGCATCCCGCCGGACAGCTCGTGCTGATGGGAGTCGAGCACCCGCGCGCCGTCCATGCCCATCCTGCCGAGCAGGTCCCTGGCGTCCCTGACCAGCCCCCGCAGGTCCTGGACGTCGTGCGAGCGGCCCAGGTCGAGGAGCTGCTTGCCGACCGTCTTGAGCGGGTTGAGGGAGTTCTGGGCGGCCTGGAAGACGTACCCGATGTGCCGTCCCCGCGCCCGGCGCAGATCGTCGCCCCGCAGCTCGACGACGTCGCCGAGCCCGTCGATCTCCACACTGCCCGAGCGGATCCTGCCGGGGGGCTGGACCGCGTTGAGCAGCGACAGCGCCAGGGTGGACTTGCCGGACCCCGACTCGCCGACCACCCCGGTGATCGTCCCGGGCACCAGCTCGAGATCGATTCCCGACACGGCGGGCAGTTCCCCCGCCGACGTCCGGTAGACGACGGACAGGTCGCTGACGCGTACCCCCGGCGGCCCGCCCCTTTCCGCCTCGCGGGCGCTCGCGGTGCCCCCGGCGCCCGCAGCGCTCTCGGTGCTCGCGGTGCTGTCGGTGCCCTCCGGGTTCCCGGCACCCCGGGTGCTCCGGGCGCGCCGGGCTCTCACGGCGGCGAACAGCCGCCCGCCCGGTGTCACCGACACCTTCTCCGAACGTGCGAACATCTGTTCAGTCCTCCCGCAGCCGGGGGTTGAAGATCTCGTCCATGGCGTCAACGACGAGAACGATGCCCAGGGTGAGCAGCAGGATCGCCAGCAGCGGCGCCAGCATGTACGGCAGCGCCGTGGTCGTCGTCAGCGCGCCCCCGCCGAACACGGCGAGGTTGAGCATCACGCCCCAGTTGTTGGCGTCGAACGGCAGGACGCCCAGGAAGAACAGGCCCACCTGCGCGTACACCGCGCCGGTCACCGCGATGAGCATGTTCATCGCGATGAAGGGAGCCATGCTGGGCAGCAGTTCCCTGCCGACGATGTGCCCGCTGGACAGGCCGAGTCCCCTGGCCGCCTCGATGAAGCCGCGCTCGCGCAGCGAGAGGGTCTGCGCCCGCACGGCGCGCGCCACGCCGCCCCAGCCGAGGAGCCCGAGCACCAGGCCCATCTCGAGCGCGCTGGTGAACTTCCAGACGGTCGACAGGACCAGCAGCAGCGGGAGGGCGGGGATGGTCAGCTTCATGTCGGTGATCCGCATGAGCACGGTGTCCCAGCGCCCGCGCCGAAACCCCGCGAACAGCCCGACGGCGGTGCCGAGGGCGACCGTGATGACGGCGGTGACCAGGGCGGTCAGCAGGACGTACCGGGCCCCGGTGATCACCAGGGCGAGCACGTCGGTGCCCTCGAAGTCGGTGCCGAAGGGGTGTGCCAGGCTCGGCGCGGCGTAGAGCGCGTTGTCGTCGCGCGGCAGCCGCGCGGGGTAGAGCAGCGGCCCGAAGATCCCCATGAACGCGAACACGCCCAGAATGGCCACGCCCACGATCCGGCTGGGCTTGCGCCGCAGGACCCGCCAGACGCCGCGCCGGAAGTTGCGTCGCAGCGTCGCGCGGGTCCCGGAGACGCCGGGGATGGCCGGGGTGTCCGGAGTCCGGGGGGCGCCGGGGGCGCCACCCGTGATGACCGGCGCCGTCACGCGACCACCCCCGCCGGGTGCGTGTACGAGCTCGCGAGATCCCCCGCCGCCCGTGTGACCGGGAGACCGTTTCCCACGGCTCCCCTGATTCGCCCGGTCATGACGCCTCCTGTCCGGAACGGACCCGTGGATCGATGGCGGTGTAGAGCATGTCGGCCACGATGTTGGCGATGACGATCGCCACGGTGATCAGCAGGAAGGCCCCGCCCATCAGTGCGTAGTCGCGGTCGGTGATGCTGTTGAGCAGCAGCAGGCCCAGCCCCGGGTAGGTGAAGATCCGCTCGATGAAGATCGCACCGCCGAACAGCAGGCCCAGCGAGAGCGCCAGGATGGTGAACAGCGGCAGGATGGCGTTGCGCGCCACGTAGCGGAAGATGATCCCGCGCTTCATGCCGCGCAGTTCGGCGGCCAGGATGAAGTCGTCGCCCAGCACGGTGACCACGCTCGACTTCATCGCCAGGATCCAGCCCCCGTATCCGGCCAGCGCGTAGGCCAGGACCGGCAGCGTGGCGTACTGGACCAGCGAGCCGATGTAGGCGGCGTTGAGGCCGGGTTCGAGCGTGACGTCCGCCGTGCCGCTCGCGGGGAAGATCGGCAGCAGGGTGGTGAAGACCGCGCTCAGCAGCAGCGCGAGGACGTACTGCGGCAGGCCGTGCAGGAGCGAGCCGGAGACGGCCAGGATGTCCCCCAGTTTGCTCGACCGCTTGATCGCCGCGTAGACGCCCAGGATGATGCCGACCGCGAAGCTGAGCAGGGTGCCGACGAGGACCGGCAGGATCGTCCATGTGGCCGCCGAGCCGAGCAGGGTGGTCACCTCCGCGCCGGGGACGCTCAGCGACTGGCCCAGGTCGAGGTGGAACAGGCCCCTCATGTAGTCGAGGTACTGCTCCCACATCGTGCCCTTCGGCATGAACCCGTACAGCACGGCGACGGAGCGTTCCGCCTGGTCGGGCGACATGCCCTGCTCGACCAGCTTCTCGTAGCGGGCCCGCATGGGGTCCCCGGGGATGTTCCTGATGATCACGAAGCTGATCGTGGTGACCACCAGGATCATGACGAGCCCGCGGGCGAGGTGGCCCGCGAGGCGGCGTGCGATGACCGTCATATGTGGCTCTTCCTCTTGACCATGCCGAGCTGGAGCCAGACTCCGGAGGTGAGGCGCAGCGCGTCGCTCTCGTTGCCCGGGAATCCGGTGAAACGGGTGGTGTTGACGACCTGGGTGTTGACGTAGTCCCACAGCTGGATCACCGGGAGGTCCTGGTTGGCGGTCCTGGCGAGGGTCGAGACGATCCGCCGCTGCTCCGCCTCGGGCACGGAGTTCAGCCTGACCGCCAGCTCGCCGGGGTTGACCCTGCCCGCGCCCTTGACGTCGATGACCTCGGCGCCGCCCATCCAGTTGCCCTCCGTGCCGGGGGCGACGTGCCTGAGCCTGCCGCCGAAGAGCTGCCAGCCGTTCTGGGCCCCGTACAGGCGCTGGAAGATGTTGTACGGAGCGGGGCCGAGCGCCACCAGCCAGAAGCCGAGGTCGTATTTCCCGGCCGCCATCTCCTCCAGGTAGAGCGGGTAGTCGGCGGTGGTGACGACCTCGGCGTCGATCCCGGCGTCGTTGAGCTGGCTGGTGACGGCCTTGGCGCCGGCCAGCCAGTCGGAGAAGGACGCGGGCACGTTGATGGTCATCTTCCAGGGGCCGCCGTCGGGCATCGTCCACCTGCCGGCGACCTTTTTCATGCCCGCGGCCCGCAGCTCGTTCGCGGCCCTGGCGGGGTCGTGCCGGTAGGGGTCCAGGGCGGCGAGGCCGTCGCCCAGCCACGCCTTCGCGGCCTGCTGGTGAAGGCCGGAGGTGGTGAGCGAGGCGGTGCCGCCCTCGGGGGAGGCGACCTTGGTCACCTGCCTGCGGTCGATCAGGTAGGCCAGCGCCCGGCGGACGTGCACGTTGTCGTAGGGCTTCCTGGACTGGTTGAACGCCAGTCCCTCACTGACGGGCGAGTATCCCCTGACGACGGCGTTGCCCGGGGTCTCGGTGATCCGCCGCATCACCCCCGCGGGGACCGCGGTGAACGGCGCGCTGTCCAGCCTGCCGGAGACCAGGTAGTTCCAGACCTGCTCGTTGCCGGTGTAGTTGAGGATGCGCACCTGGTCGGCGGCGACGTTGGCCGCGTTGTAGAAGTTCTTGTTCTTGACCAGCAGCGCCTCGCCCGGGTTGACGCGCTTCAGGACGAACGGCCCGGCCGAGACGTCCCTGGGCGGGGCGAAGGAGATGACCTTGTCCGCGAGGCTGGTGATCCCGGCCCGTGCCACCTCGGCCCCGGGGGCGTCGCTCTGCGCGAGCTTCAGCCTCTGCCAGAAGTCGGCGGGCAGCACGCCGCGCCAAACGTGCTCGGGGACGATGACGGTCTCCATGACACTGCGGACGAAGGAGGAGCTCGGGTTCTTCGCCGCCTGGGTGATCTTGATCGTCCTGTCGTCCACGATCTTGATGTCGGAGGCCGTACCGGCCGCGGAGGGATCGAGGGCGTAGGCGGTGCCGCCCTGGGTGTAGGCCAGCCCGATGGAGAACTTCACGTCCTTCGCGGTGATCGGCTCGCCGTCGGACCACTTCCCGCCCGGGTGGAGCCTGAGGGTGATCGAGGACTGGTCGGGGGCGATCTGCCAGCTCTGCGCGACGCCCGGGTAGAACTGGTTCGGATCGGTCAGATGGTTCTTGGTCCACCCGAGCCACTCGGCGTTGTATCCCCGAAAGGCGTTGCCCTTGGGGTTGTACGGGTTGATCGGCGCGTTCGCGTCGATGCCCGGTTTGAGCGCGTCGATCGTGGTGAAGACGCCACCGGCGGAGCTGTCCGCGTTGCCGCCACACGCCGCGGTGACGGCGGCAAGGCAGAGGACGACCGCTGCCGCTGCTAGTCGCTTCATGAACGCTCCGTTGGGTGTTCTTCGAGGTCAGGGCACCAGTACCGGGGTGTAGGCGTTGTCCGGACAATACGTTCGACCCGCCATCCGCGTCAATTATCTCCACTCCCGTGATACTCCCTGTAGCTTTCCTTCACCGACCGCCCGCCCCCGGCGCCGCCCCGAGCCGATCACCGCGAGCCCCGTGCGGAGCGGGCGATCCGGGCCGGACGGCGAAGCGGACGCGCCCGGCCGGGCGTACGGGCCGGGAATTCCGACCGGACGGCGGAGGTTGACGATCTTTACCGGACCGCGGGAGGGACGGCGGGGCAGGGCAGGCTGGGGACAGACAGGTCGGGAACAGGGAGACCGGGGACGGGGCGCCCTTGGCCAGACACACGAAGAACCCGGCCGCTATTAGGTGAACCAGACGAATTCCGGCGCCCCGGCCTGTCATATGGTCGCGGTGACAACGGATCGGCGGAAAGGCGACCATGGTGAACCTGGACGTCATGCTTGAGGACCTGCGAGAGCTGGTCGTGTGCGAGTCGTTCTCCGCCGACCACCGGGCGGTGGCCCGCAGCGCGCGGGTGGTCGCCGACCAGGGGCACCGCAGGCTCGGCGTCAGGGCCGAGACGATCGTGATCGGCGGGGTAACCCACCTGCGGTGGACCTTCGGCACGCCCAGGGTGCTGCTGCTCGGCCACCACGACACGGTCTGGCCGATCGGCTCCCTCCTGGCCCGCCCCTGGTCGGTCGCCGACGGGATCGCCCGGGGACCCGGGGTATTCGACATGAAGGCCGGGCTGGTCCAGATGTTCCACGCGCTGGCCGCGCTGCCGTCACCGGACGGGGTGTGCGTGCTGGTCACCGGAGACGAGGAGGTCGGGTCTCCGACCTCGCGCGCGCTGGTCGAGGAGTCGGCACGCGGCTGCGCGGCCGCGTTCGTCCTGGAGGCGAGCGCCGAGGGCGGCGCGCTCAAGATCGCGCGCAAGGGCACGTCGATGTACGAGGTCGTGGTGCACGGCCGTGGCTCGCACGCGGGGCTCGCCCCCGGCAGGGGCGCGAACGCCGGGGTCGAGCTGGCCCACCAGATCCTCGCCGTCACCGGCATCGCCGACCGGGTGAACAACGGCCGGGCGGACAGCCACCAGACGCCCGATCACCGGGCCGACGGCCAGGCGAACGACAGCCGGGCGGACGGCGACCAGACGGGCAGCGGCCAGGCCCACGGACGCCGGGTCGGCGGCGGTCAGGCGAGCGACGGCCAGGCGGACAGCGACCAGACGGGCAACGGCCAGACCCACCGGCACCGGACGGACGGCGGCCAGGGGGCGCCGGAGCTCCTCGGACCGGTCACCGTCACGCCCACCGTGCTGTCGGCCGGGACCACGGCCAACACCGTGCCCGCGCTGGCCCGCCTGTCGGTGGACGCCCGCGTGCCCACCCTCGCCGCGCAAAGACGGGTGGACGAGCTGATGCGGGCGCTCTCCCCCCGGATCGCCGGGACCCGCCTTGAGATCACCGGAGGCCCGAACCGCCCTCCCCTGGAACACGCCTCGTCGGCCGCCCTGTTCGCGCTCGCCCGAAAGGTCGCCGCCGACCTGGGACTCGCCCCCCTCACCGGTGTCGGCGTGGGCGGAGCCTCCGACGGCAACTTCACCGCCGGGGCCGGCTGCCCCACCCTTGACGGGCTCGGCGCGGTGGGCGGCGGCGCCCACGCCGACGACGAGCACGTCGTCGTGGCCGAGATGCCCGGCCGCGCGGCACTGCTGGCGGGCCTGATCAGGGCGGTGCTCGCGTGAGCGGCGTGGTGTCACCGGCGAACCAGGGGGACGCCCGGGTGAACGGCCTGGTGTTGCGCGAGCTGCGCTCCATCGAGGAGTTCGAGGACGTCTTCCGCCTCTTCGACGGCATCTGGCACTTCAGCCCCAGCGGCGCGCCCGTCACGGTGGAACTGATGCGGGCGCTGTCGCACGCGGGCAACTACGTGGCCGGGGCCTACCGGTGTGATCGGATCGTCGGCGCGTCGGTCGGCTTCCTGGGGACGGCCGGCGCGGAATGGGTGCTGCACTCCCACATCACCGGCGCCCTGGCCGGGCACGGAGCCGGGTTCGCGCTGAAGACGCACCAGCGGGCGTGGGCGCTGGAGCGAGGGCTGGAGCGGATCACCTGGACCTACGATCCGCTGGTGCGGCGCAACGCGCACTTCAACCTCGCCAGGCTGGGGGCCCGCCCGGAGGAGTACCTGCCGTCCTTCTACGGCACGATGAGCGACGAGATCAACGCCGGGGACGAGTCGGACCGGGTGCTGGCCGTCTGGCGGCTGACCGCGCCGCACGTCCTGGCCGCCGTCCGGGGCGAGCCGCACCGTCCGGTGATCCCGGCGGACGCGGTGGCCGGGCTGCGCGAGCGGGACGGCAGGCCGGTGCGAGGCCCGGCCGACGCGGCCAGCGCGGGAACGGTGCTGGTCGCCGTGCCCCGGGACGTCGAGGCGCTGCGGCGCACAGAGCCGCGGGCGGCCGGGGAGTGGCGGGTGGCCGTACGCGAGGTGCTGGGCGACCTCCTGCGGGACGGCGCCCGCGTCACCGGCTTCCACGACAGGTCCTGCTACGTCGTGGAACGACCACCGTGACACGCCTCCGGGGCAGGGCCGCGAACGCGGGACCCGCGTGAGCGCGTGCCCGGCTCACCGAACCGCGCGGCCCGAGCCGCTGCCGTCCGGACGGCAGCGATGACCACGACGACAAAACCATCTCGAAGGGAGACGCGGCGCGGGCCGCGGACCATCATGAAGATCACTGGTATCGAGTTGCGGCGGGTGGCGATGCCGCTGGTCGCCCCCTTCCGCACCTCCTTCGGCACCCAGACCCAACGCGACGTCCTGCTGCTGCGCGTCGTCACCCCCGACGCCGAGGGCTGGGCCGAATGCGTGGCCATGTCCGACCCCCTCTACTCCCCCGAATACGTCGACGCCGCCGCGGACGTCCTGCGACGCTTTCTCATCCCCGCCCTGCCGCCCCACACCGACGCCCACACCACCAACCAGGCCCTGCACCCCTTCAAAGGCCACCGCATGGCCAAGGCCGCCCTCGAAACCGCCATCCTCGACGCCCAGCTACGCACCGGCGGCCAATCCCTGGCCACCTACCTCGGCGCCACCACCGACCGCGTCCCCGCCGGCGTCTCCATCGGCATCATGACCACCATTCCCGAACTCCTCGACACCGTCACCGGCTACCTCCACGAGGGTTACCGGCGCATCAAACTCAAAATCGCCCCCGGCTGGGACATCGCCCCCACCCGTGCCGTCCGCGAGCACTTCGGCCCCGACCTCCTGCTCCAGGTCGACGCCAACGCCGCCTACACCCTCGCCGACGCCCCCCACCTCGCCAAACTCGACCCCCTCGACCTCCTGCTCATCGAACAACCCCTCGCCCACGACGACCTCGTCCAGCACGCCCAGCTCGCCAAGAAGATCACCACCCCCATCTGCCTCGACGAATCCATCGAATCCGCCCAGCACGCCGCCGCCGCCATCACCCTGGGCGCCTGCTCCATCATCAACATCAAACCCGGCCGCGTCGGCGGCTACCTCGAAGCCAGACGCATCCACGACCTCGCCCAGGCCCACGGCCTCGCCGTCTGGTGCGGCGGCATGCTGGAGACCGGGATCGGCCGCGCCGCCAACCTCGCCCTCGCCGCCCTGCCCGGCTTCACCCTGCCCGGCGACACCTCCGCCTCCCGCCGCTTCTACGCCACCGACCTCACCCCGCCCTTCGAACTCCAGGACGGCCACCTCGCCGTCCCCGCCGAACCCGGCATCGGCGTCGACCCCATCCCCGCCATCCTCGACGAACTCACCACCTCCACCGAATGGATCACCCTCTGACCCCGGAGCCGGACCCGCCCACCTCGGCGGCCGAGGGAGCTCACCGGCGGCAGGGACCTGCCGATCTCCGTGCCGGGCGGCGAGCCGACACGCGCGTGGATGGAGAGGTGCGCGGCGCCGGAGGCGAGCCTTTCGACCGGCAGTTCCTCGACCACCCGGCCCGCGGACAACACCACACCCAGGAAGGCCCCGGGATCGGGGGCGGGTTGAAAGTTACACCCCCGCCGGTGACGGTCGCGCAGGTCAGGCCCTCCCCGGTCGGCGGGTGACTTCCCGCCTCCATCCGGGGCGCCTAGCATCGGCCCCCACCGAGGCGGGAGCGGATGATGCGAAGGACGGCACGCGGAAGCGGCGCGATTCCGATGGTTCTGGCGGCCGCGACGGCCGCGGTCGTGACCCTGGGACTCCTCCTGGCGGGCACCGCGGTCCCCGCGCGGGCGGCGGCCACCAGGATCATGGCACTCGGGGACTCCATCACCGGCTCTCCCGGATGCTGGCGTGCCCTCCTGTGGAACCGCCTCGTGAACGCGGGCCACACCGGCATCGACTTCGTCGGCACCCTGCCGCCGCAGGGTTGCGGCGTCGCGCACGACGGGGACAACGAGGGGCACGGCGGGGCGCTGGTCACCAGCGTCGCCGACCAGAACCAGCTCCCCGGCTGGCTCTCGGCGGCCAGGCCCGACATCGTGATGATGCACTTCGGCACCAACGACGCCTGGAGCAACCGCCCGACCGCCACCATCCTGTCCGCGTACGGCAAGCTGGTGGACCAGATGCGGGCGAGCAACCCCGACACGAAGGTCATCGTCGCCCAGATCATCCCGATGAACCCCAGCACGTGCGGTGAGTGCGCGCAGCGGGTCTCCGCGCTCAACTCGGCGATTCCCGGCTGGGCCGCGGGCAAGACCACCGCTCGGTCACCGGTGGTCGTGGTGGACCAGTGGACGGGCTTCAGCACCGCGTCCGACACCTACGACGGGGTGCACCCCAACGCGTCGGGCGACCAAAAGATCGCCAACCGGTGGTTCCCCGCACTTGTGGCCCTGCTCGGCTCCGGACCGACCACCACTCCGACCCCGACGATCACCCCCACCCCGACGCCGACCGTCACGCCCACCGCGGGCGGCGGTTGCACGGCCGCCTACCGGACGGCCAACCAGTGGTCGGGCGGCTTCCAGGGCGAGGTGACCGTCAGGAACACCGGCCCGGTGGCCGTCACCGGCTGGACGACGAACTGGACGTTCGCCGGGCGGCAGATCAGCCAGGCGTGGAACGCGACGGTGACCCAGTCGGGAACCGCGGTCTCGGCGCGGAACGCCGCCTGGAACGGCTCCCTGGCTCCCGGCGCGACCGCGACCTTCGGTTTCATCGCCTCGGGGACGGGCTCCCCGGCCCCCGAGGTGTCCTGCACGACCGGCTGACCGGCCGGACCGTCGCGCGGCCGGGATCTCCGCCGTCCGAACCCCGGCCGCGACCGCTCGGTCGCGCCCCTTCGAAGCGGATCCCGGCCACCCGACACTCAGCACCGCCCCTTCGAAGCGGGTCCCGGCCACCCGAAACCGGACGCTCAACACTCCCTCTTCGAAGCGGGTCCCGGCCACCGGACGCTCAGCGCCGCCCCTTCGAAGCGGGTCCCGGCCGTCCGGCGCCGGACGGCCGACGCCTGCCCGCCCGGTCCCGGCCCTACGAGTCCTGGCCGCCGTTCAGGGCGCCGGGAAGTCTCTCCAGCAGGCTCTTCAGATCGTCGGCGTGCTCCTCTTCCTGGGCCAGCAGGTCCTCGAAGATACGCCTGGTGGTCACGTCGTCGTTGCCGAGCCAGTTGACGATCTCCGTGTAGGAGGCGATCGCGATCCGCTCCGCGACCAGGTCCTCCTTGACCATCTCGACCAGGTCGAGGCTGTCGTCGTACTCGGCGTGCGAGCGCGCGGCCAGCGTCTCGGGGTTGAAGTCCGGCTCGCCACCGAGCTGCACGATGCGCTGGGCGAGACGGTCGGCGTGCTCCTGCTCCTCGGCGGCGTGCTCCAGGAACTCCGCGGCCACCACCCCGGCGTGGATGCCCGAGGCGGTGTAATAGTGCCGTTTGTAACGGAGCACGCAGACCAGCTCGGTCGCCAGGGCCTCGTTGCACACCTGGATCACCCGGGGCAGGTCCGCGCCGTAGGCCGACGTGATGGGACCCTTGTCGATCTCCTGACGCGCCCGCGCCCGAAGCTCTTTGATATCTGTCAGGAATTCAGCCATGAGCCCGCCCTACCCAGAATCGGCCGGTTATCCAGTGTCGTCGGCCACAGTCGGCGGCGTTTTGTTCGTGACGTGACTTTCGGGGTAGCGGGCCGTCCGAGATGGGAACAGCGACGAAGGTCCCGCAGACGCGGACCATGAACGGTGAAGAGCTCTCCGCCGACCACGCCTGGGCCGCGCTGCGCGAATACGGCCGCTGGCACCTGGTCCGCGACTCCGTCACCAGGTTCAGGTACGGCGAGGGCCTGACCAACTCCAGGGCCCTGGCCTTCCAGATCTGCCTGTCGATCATCCCCGGCGCCATCGCGCTGGTCGGGCTGAGCTCGGTGATCAACCAGGAGCATCTCGGCGAGGTGCTGGAGCTGGTCCTGAGCCGGCTCGCGCCGGGGGCGGGGGTGGACGCGGTCAAGGCCGTGCTCTCCGACAGCCACCGGCAGGCGGGCCGTACCGGGGGCGCCCTCGCGCTCTGGCTCGGCCTCGCCACCGCCGTGTTCTCGCTGACCAGCGCCATGGCCCAGGTGGAGCGCGGGGCGAACCGCATCTACGGCGTCGAGCGGGACCGGCCCTTCCTCCGCAAGTACGGCAGAGCCCTGCTGATGGCGCTGACGGCCGGCGCCTTCATGACCGCCGGTTTCGTGGTGATGGTCGGCGGCGGCGCCATCGGCAGGGCACTGGCTCAGGTCTACGACTGGAACGACGCGACCGTGGAGGCGTTCAACCTGGTGCGCTGGCCGCTCGGTTTCCTCCTCGCGCTGCTGTCGACCTCGGTGCTGTTCCGCGCCGCGCCGCACAGGAGGCAGCCCGGTCACACCTGGCTGGCGTTCGGGGCCCTGGTCTCGCTCGTCCTGTGGACGGTCTTCACCCTCCTGCTGGCCTTCTACACCGAGAGCAGCGGCACCTTCGGCGCCACGTACGGACCGCTCACGGCCGTCATGGCGCTGCTGCTGTGGTCGTTTCTCAGCTCGATCGCCCTCTTCCTGGGGCTCGCGTTCGCCGCGCAACTGGAGGCCGTCCGCGCGGGCCGGGCCGGACCCGCCCACCCCGATCCCGGCCCCACGGCCGCCGAGGAGCGGGAACCCCTGGTCGGAGCGGCGGGTACGGCGACCATCGCGGTCGCCAGGACGCTCGTGGAGGCCGTGCGCGGGCGCCGGTGGGGCTCCAGGAGCGGGCGGCGCCCGTAGGTGACGCGATCCTCGGCGCGACGACCGCCGGCTCCGCCGCCTCGTCCGCCCTCGTCCTCGTCCGGGGCGCCGTACGATGTCGATCTCACGTGTGATCACCTCTGGCGCTCGCCGGGCTCCTGACACCGGCGAACCGGCGCGTCCGTCCGGCGTCCCTGTCGCGATCCGGCGATGCCCGGGCGACATCGGGACATCCGTTGCGATAGTCAACTCATCAACCCAGAGTCCTCCGAACCATAGTGAGATATATTCATGTGCGGATCCGAAGGGGGTGCAAGGGTGTCGGCACAGGAACGCAGGCTCGCGGCCATCGCGGCGGCATCGGCCGACGCCTTCCGGGGCGGCGACTACCACCAGGTGAGGGCCGAGGACGTCGCGGAGCGGGTGCGGCTGCCGCGGGGCACCGAGGGTGACAGGGGCCGCAGCGCCGTCTGGCTGTACAACGAGGTCAGGAGCCGGCGCGTGCTGGTGGCCCTGGCGGTCAAGCATGCCTTCGACGAGTTCACCTCCGGCGACGGCGCGCCGGAGCCGCCGCGCTCACTGCTCGACGCCCAGCGCCTGGTCACGGCGGCACTGCGCAGGGTGGCGCGCTTCCACCAGGTGGAGCGTTTCATGCTGGCCCAGGTGCGCCTGGGCATCGGCGACATCTCCACCTCCGAGAAGCGCCCGTCGGCCGGGCAGACCCAGCCGGTGTGGGAGACGACGGAGGTCTACGGCGCCACGGCCGCCACGGGGTGGGAGGGCCGCGTCACCGCGTACGCACGCTACCTGGAGCCCCGGCTGGAACTCGCCGCGCTGACGGTCGGCGTCCCGTCCGCGGGGTGGGCCGCGGCGAGCGCCGAGCGCCTGTCGGAGCTGGCCTTCCGGTCGATGGCCGACGACCCCGAGGGGCCGGCGGACCGCCAGGCGGCCGCGCTCTGCGCGCACTGGCTCGCCCGCGACCTGTTCCCGCTGGCCGGGGAGTGGGCCGAGCGGCTGCACACCGCCGAACGGACCGCCGAGCTCACCGAGCGGATGGGCTCCGGCGGCCGTGCCAGGGTTCGCGCCCTGGAGGTGGTCCTGCAGGTCCTGCTCGACAGCAGTCCCCTGCTGGCGCGGGCGGCGGAGGTCGGCGGCGAGCTCGCGGGCCTGCTGGCGGCCGGTGAGTCCGACCCGCGGACCCTGTGCGACGTGACCAGCAGGCAGGGCCTCGCCCTGCTGCGCCTGGGGGACCTGCCGGGCGCGAGGTCCTGCTTCGAGCGGTCGCTGCGGGTGGCGGGCGAGCTTCCCGCCTCCTCTGACGTGACGTCGCTCAGCGCGCGGGCCCGGCACAACCTCGCCGAGGTGCTGGTGGAGGCCGATCGTCCCGGCGAGGGCCTGCGCGAGCTGCGGAAGGTGAGCGAGCAGCGGACCAAGGGCGTACCCGCCACCGGGGTCGCCCCGGCGTGGCGGCGGTTCACGCTCACCCAGCAGGCGATGGCCAGGGCCGCCTCCCGCGCGGGCCGGATCGTCACCGGCGTGACCGTGGCCGAGGCGACGCTGGCCGACCGCGAGCAGCGCCTCGGTCCCGACAACGTCAACACCGCCTCGGCCAGAGTGACCCTCGCCGAGGCGCTGCTCGCGGCGGGCCAGCCCGCGCAGGCGCGCCACCATCTGACCGAGGCGCTCCGGCTGCGGACGCAGCACCTGCCGCCCGAGGGCTACTGGCCCCAGTACGACACGGTGCGCCTGGCGGAGATCGAGCTGACCGCGGGATTCCCCGCGCAGGCGGTGCGGCTGCTCACCGGGACCGCCGTCACCACGGAGTGGTTCGCGCGGGAGGTGTCGCCCCGGCTGGGCGCCGAGGCGACGCTGGTCCGCGCGACGGCGCTCACCGCGTCAGGCGACCCCACCCAGGCGCTCGCCGTCCTGCGTACGCTCCCCGCCGAGCGGCCGGTGCGGCGTGCCCAGGCCGTCGCGCAACTGGCCCTCGGCGACGCGGCCGGCGCGGCGCGGGTGCTCGCGTCCCTCGCGAAGGACGAGCGCGGCATGGACGACGACTTCCCCGGCCAGGCGGAGCGGCTGCTGCTGACCGCCCGTGCCGCGTACGCCCTCGGGCAGGAGGGCGAGGCGGAGGCCGCGAGCGCGGCACTCGTCGCCATGGGCGAGGACGTGCTGGACACCTCCCACCCGCTGGTCCTCGCCGGGCGGCTGAACCTCGCGCTGTGCCGGATGAGCTCGGGCAGGGTGGAGGAGGTGGCGCCCCTGCTGGCGCCACTGCTCGACCGCCGCCCGCTGGCCCACGGCCGCCCGCCCCTGGGCGACGGGCACCCGCTGCTGGCCGAGGCGCGATCGGTGGCCACGCGGGTGGGCGAGTCCCCGTCGAGCACCCCGGAGGACCGCCTCTGGGAGGACGACTGACCGTGTCGTCTTCGGCCCGTCCGGAGGCCTCTCAGTCGCGGTTGTCCGCGACGAGCTCCACGCGGCCCCGTACGGCGGACTCGCTTTCCAGGGCGGCGAGCACGGCGGGGCGGAACGGGTGACCGGTGTCGAGGTCGGCGGCGGCCCTGGCGAGGTGCTCGACGAGGCTGTCGTGTCCCGGCCGGGCCTCGGGGACGGGTTCCGAGCGGAGCAGGACGGCCAGCCCGCCGAGGCGGGACCGCACGGGATCGCCGGATGCCAGCCGGGTGGCGGCGCGCTCCAGGAGACCGGCCGCGCGCTCGGCCGGTCCGGCGGCACCCGCCAGCCGCACCAGGCCGAGCAGGATGGCGGATCCGGCGTCGCCGGGATCGAGCGCGACGGCCACCTCCAGGTGCCGGAGCGCGGCGTCCAGGTCGTCCTGCCCTCTCGGGGGGAGCCGCCGGCGGAGGCGGAGGGCGAGCAGCGCGCCCTCGTCGCCGAGGTCGGCCGTGAGGCCGGTCCGGCTCCGCACGATGAGCAGGACGGCCAGGTAGGAGTGGCAGCCGGCCACGGTGGGGCTCTCCCTGCGCTCGGCGAGACCTGGCTCGCCGAGCACGCGGCGGGTCCACTCGACGGCCGCGTCGAGGTCGGCCGGCGACCCGCCGGGGGTCTCCGAGCGCGTCGCCAGCGCGAGGGCGAGATCCCAGGCGGCTCCGACGGCGGCCTTCCTGTCGGCGGTGGCGTGGATCCTGGCCAGGAGGCTCATGCCCCGGCCCAGCGGCGCGGGATCGCCCGACGTCTCACCGAGGTGGGTGAGCGTGCTGGCCAGGTCGTGCGCCGCCCTCGGCCAGAGCGGGTCGTCGTCGGGAGTGGCCTCCAGGAACAGTCCGAAGTGCCCCGCCGCCCGCTCCAGGTCGGCGGCGCTGCCGTTGGCGAGTCCCCTGCTCCGCAGGAGCCCGCCCAGGGCGAACGTCACCTGGTGCGTGGCCGGGTCGCCCTCCGGCAGGTCGGGGAGCACCTCCTCGAGCAGGGCGACGGCCTCGCCGAGATCCGCGCGGCCCGCACCCGGGCGGGTGACGCGCAGGGCCAGCGTGGTGCCCAGCCGGTAGCGCAGGTAGAGGGCCGACCACCCGTCGTCGCACTCGCGCAGGGCCGCCCTGAGCCTGTCGACCGCCAGGTCCAGGTCGTACGGCACGCCCCGGTCGGCGTGGCGGCTCAGCAGCAGCTCGGCGAGGGCCTCGTGGTCGGCGGCGCTGAACCAGGTGTTCTCCCCTCGGAGGTCGTCCGCCTCGGTGAGCATGGTGATGGCGACGTCGCGATCGGCGGGGTCCCCGAGCTCCTCCCAGCGGATCTCGTGCACCCGTCCCACCAGGGCGAAGGACCACTGGTCGCAGTCGTGGGCGAGGAGCCAGCCCGCGTGTTCGGCCGCCTCGTCGAGATCCGCCCGGTTCGCGGTGCCCGGGGCGTCCTCGTCCGTGCATCGGCGCAGGATCGCCTGGGTGAGAGCCTGGCGCCACCCGGCCTCGCCATAGGTGCCGGCCACCTCCGCCCGCAGGGCACGCAACCGCGTGACCTCATCCCCAGCCATGCCGGATCTCCCTTCCGAGCCTGTATGAAACTATATAAATAGAATCCTCTCATCCTTGTGGCAAGTAAAGAACTGTCCGTGAAGGGGAGAATGGACGGACCGGTGCCGAGCATCGTTCTCCCGGAGCCCTCCGGAACGTTCACGGCAGCCCCGATTCGGGGCCCGGTCCGGTCGCGCGCCCCGGGCGGCCCGGACCCGGTCTCCGCCTCCGGGCTCGGGCGAAGGGTCCGTACGGGAGGACCGCGCATGCGTGCGGTGCGCGGGGCGGTGCGGGTTCCCCATCGGGTCACGGTGAGAGAGGCCGGGCTCCGGGGACGCGTGCGCCTCGGCCGGCGGGCCCGTCTCCTCCACGTCGAAGTCGTCGCTCACCGCGGCTCCCATGCATCCATGTAAAGCTCAGGTCGTTGCTCCATATTGCCAGAGCTATACGAACCGGCACGACCTTTCCTCACCCGGTCGGGCGTTCTCCCTCTCGCGGGCTCACACCCGCGGCGCGAGCCGGTGAACATTTCCGTCGATCACAAAAATTTTCCATCCGGGATACGAAGAGAAGGCTCAAGCGCGGACGGCGTGGCGTGCGAGAACTCCCAGGGGAAGGAGGAAGGCATATTCCCAGGCCACCGGCCACACTCCGAAAGGTTTCGGATATGCTGCCGGGCATGCCAGGTAAGCCCCGGGTGACGATCGCCCGCATCGCCGAGGAGGCGGGCGTCTCCGCCCCCACGGTCTCCAAGGTGATCAACGGCAGGTCCGAGGTGTCGCCGGAGACCCGCAAGCGGGTCGAGCGACTTCTCCGCGAGCACGGTTACATCCGGCGCACGCCCGGCGCCGACGGTCCGGCGGGCCTGATCGACCTGATCTTCGCCGAGCTGGAGAGCCCGTGGGCGATGGAGCTCGTCCGCGGGGCGGAGAAGGCGGCCGCGGAGGCCGAGGCCAGCATCGTGATCTCCGTCCTGCACACCCGCGCGGGGCCCGGCCGCGACTGGCTCGACCGGCTGGCCGCCCGCCGCACCGACGGTGTGATCATCGTCGGCTCCCGCCTCTCGGCACAGCGGTACGACCGGCTCAACTCTCGCTCGATCCCCTTCGTGGTCGTCGACCCCGAGGGCGAGCCGGCCCCCGGCGTGGCCTCGGTGGGCGCGACCAACTGGCAGGGTGGCCTGACCGCCACCCGGCACCTCCTGGAGCTCGGCCACCGCCGGATCGGCATGATCGGCGGTCCGCCCGACGTGCTGTGCAGCCGCGCCCGCATAGACGGTTACCGGGCCGCGCTGGAGACGGCGGGGGTCGAGGTCGACCCCGCGCTGATCCTGCACGGCGACTTCCTCGTCGGCTCCGGCCACGACCACGGCCACACCCTGCTATCGCTGCCCGACCCGCCCACCGCCATCTTCGCCGGCAGCGACCTGCAGGCCTTCGGCGTCTTCGAGGTGGCCAGGCAGCGCGGGCTGCGTGTCCCCGACGATTTGAGCGTCGTCGGCTTCGACGACCTTCCCCTGTCCAGGTCCGCCTGGCCGCCGCTCACCACGGTCCGCCAACCCCTGGAGGAGATGGCCTTCCTCGCCACCCGCATGGCCCTGGGCATCTCCCGCGGCGAGTCCCCCGAGCCCCGCCGGGTCGAGCTCTCCACCGACCTCGTCGTCCGCGAGAGCTCCGCTCCCCCGGCCGGCTGACACACCGAGGGCACTGCACGAATCCGGAACGACCCCCCTCGGGTGAGGAGTGTGACGGTACGGCTTTCGCGGCGCCCTCCGCACCGGACGGCCGTACTGTCACACTCGTCTACCGGGCCTGCCCGGCCAGCAGTGCCGACCAGACGGCCCGAGCCTCGGTGATCCGCCACAACCGGGTCTCGTGAACCCGGTGACCGTCCTCATCCTGGAGGGTCCGCCGGATGAACCCCTGCCCGGCGCCGACGCGCAACTCGTAGAACGTGGCCCGGCACGCACACGTCCACGCCTCCGGACGCGCCCGCCCCAGGACGTCGTCCGGCGCCCGCCACTCCAGCCGCGCATGATCTCGCTGAGGCATGGAGACGTGCCACGGGCTGACACACTCCTCAGACAAGGGCAGCACGGTGAACCCCGCCCCGTAGCTCATCGGCTTGGCGTACGGCGACGCCCGCCCCTCAGCGCGGCCCATGATCCATCTCCGCGACCTCCGGGACCAGCCAGGGCGGCATGTGCCGCTCCTGTAGTTCCGCGTGAACCGCCGCGATCCGGCCTGCGGCCCGCTCGGGATCACCGGCCGGATGCCAGGCGTAGACGAAGCGGCCGCGCTGAAGACTCCACCCGGTACGCCACCAGAACCGCTCCCCGTCACACCAGACGACCAGCCCCACCCAGACCGACACCAACGCCAGCCCGTACCCGCCGTGAACATCGCCGGTGATCTGCCGAACGGCGAGTTCGCGCCGAAGCGACTCCGCCGTCTCCAGCGCGGTCGTCCCCGTGGGAACCACCGGCCCGAACGATTCGGACGACTCCCTCACGGTCGCCACCCCCGTGCCACACCAGAGGAACACCTTCCCCAGCACATCGAGCGGTCATCACTCACCCGGAACAGAGACGCGCCTTCACATGAGGCGGCGAGCGGCCCACGCGGAGGGTTCACATGCTTCCAACGCCGTCCGTCATATGAAATGCGCTGCTCAGCCATGACGCGAGGGTTTCGCGAAACCATGTCACGTCTCGACAGCGTTCATGCGTCATCTGTATTCATCGCGTTTCCCTTTGTCTCTTCTATGTCTCCTCTCGCTTCGCATCCATGGATAACCTGGCATGGCTAAGCCCTCCTACCCAAGGTGTTGATCATGGCCGATCGACAGATTCTCCTGAAGACGCTTTTGCAGCAGCGCCATTGGCAGACATATAGAATATTTTGCAAGGAATACGACAAAGCGGCTGGATTGATAGATTCAACCTTGCAGGGAAAATGGCCGAGTCGTGCTCAGCTTCATCGTTGGCTCTCCGGAGAGCTCAAAGGTCTGCCGTACTCTGATCACTGCCGGGTTCTGGAGACGATGTTCCCCGGCCGATCCGCCGAAGAGCTGTTCTCCCCGGGAAAGGGTGAAGTCCTCGCGTCCAGGATCGACGTTGAACCATCGAAGAGCGCGGACCGCATCGCCGAAACCTCTCCTACTCCCCAGCTGGCCGATGTGACGGCTGTGTTCAGCAGCCGGTCGGCGTTCGCCTCCGCCTATTCGCCTTCGGCTCTGTTCGACACCGCCAGAGAGATCAACGCCGCCGGGCTGTCACTCAACGTGCTCTGCCAGAACTACCCCGACCACCGACTCAAACGACTCCTCGAAAGCGGAACCACGATCCGATGCCTTTTCCTTGATCCCGAAGGAAACGCGATCCGCGCCCGCGAGGACGAGGAAGGCTACAAAGACGGCACACTCACCACGCTGACCGCGCTCAACATCAGCATGTTGACTCGTCTCAAGGAAAAACTCGCACCAGAGGCGGCCTCTCTACTTGAGTTGCGGGTCTACGACGAGACGATTCGTTTCAACATTCTCATCGTGGACGGAACCACGTGCGTGGTGCAGCCGTACCTCCCACAGGCTCGCGGAGTCGACTCCCCTACCATCGTGATCAACGACAACACCGCCGCTGACGGGCTGTTTCCCGTCTTCGACCAGGTGTTCACCTCGATGTGGGAGCGGAGCAGCCCCGTATGACCGTCGACGCCCGCGCACTCCTGCCGATCGCCGAGCAGGCCGTCACCATCGCCGGCGAGATCGTGAAGACTCGCCTTCCCGGAGTCGTCACCGCCAAGGGCGACCGCGACATGGCCACCGAAGTGGACTACGCCGTGGAGCACGCGGTCCGTGACTTCCTCAGCCGCGAGACACCCGACATCGGGTTCCTCGGCGAAGAGGAAGGGTCCACGACCGCTGCCGAAGGCGGCCTCATGTGGATACTCGATCCGGTCGACGGAACCGCCAACTTCCTGCGCGGCATCCCGCTGTGCGGCGTCTCCCTCGGCCTGGTCGACAAGGACATACCAACCCTCGGCGTCATCGACCTGCCGTTCCTCGGCTCCCACTACAGCGCGGCGCAAGGTGACGGAGCACAGGCGGACGGACGGGAGATTCGCGCGAGCCAGACCAGTGACCTTCACGCCGCCGTGGTCTCCATCGGCGACTATGCCGTGGGCGGTGACGCGGAGAGGAAGAACCGCCTTCGCCTGGCACTCACCCACGAACTCGCCGCCCGCGTGCAACGCGTCCGGATGTTCGGCTCAGCCGCCGTCGACCTCGTCTGGGTGGCGGAGGGCAAGACAGACGCCATCGTCATGCTCAGCAACAAGCCGTGGGACACCGCGGCGGGAGTGCTCATCGCCCGCGAGGCCGGAGCCACCGTTGTCGACATGGACGGCAGCCCGCACACCATGAGCTCCGGGGCCACCATCGCCGCCGGCCCCAAGCTCCTCGCCGACCTCCTCGAACTCATCGCCAAGGCAGACAAGAACACCCAAACGTAGCGCTGTCCAGTCCCAATTGACGCGCGACCGCGCCGCCCGTCACAGATGCTCGTTCCAGGACTGTCTGACAATTCAGAGTGGCGAACCAGAGCATGCCAGATGTCAGGGGACGAAGACCCCACGTCCGTGCTCGGCCACGACCAACCCCTCAACTCGTACATACGTGTACCGCAGCTTGAGAATAGCGATCAACAGCCCCGGAGGACATCCGATGGATCACCACAACACGCAGTACTCCGTCAGCGTGGCAGGCGTGATCATCGACGACCAAGGCCTCGCACTCCTCACCCAGCGCAGAGACAACGACCACTGGGAAGCACCCGGCGGAGTCCTGGAACGCGACGAGGACATCACCACCGGCCTGCTCCGAGAGATTCACGAAGAGACCGGCCTGCGCGTCGAGCCCGTCACCCTGACCGGCGTCTACAAGAACATGCCCCGCGGCATCGTCGCCCTCGTCTTCCGCTGCAAGGTCATCGGCGGCCACCTCACCGAAACCGACGAAGCCCGCGCGTTCCGCTGGGTCACCGCGGACGAGGTCCAGGAACTCGCATCCGAGGCCTTCGCCATCCGCGTCCTCGACGCCATGCGCAACGACCAGGCACCGGCCATTCGCCACCACGACGGCATCCGCCTCCTGGGCCGGCGTAGCCACACGACCGACCTTTTGTAAGCATCGGACAAGGTGCGGTGGCTACAGAATCTGCTCGACGGCCCCTCACCTGCGCCACCATCGTCACGCCTCCCGCTCTCGCTCTTGCCCTCGCCCTCGGAATCATCCAGCTCCCGAGGGGCTTGACGACGAAGGACCCGCGACGCCTTTCGGCGATGCGGATCCAGGTCGTTTCACGCGTTACTGCAGCAGAGAGCGGGCGGTCTCCGCCCACGCGTTTATGCGGGCTGTCACGAAAACCATTTTCCCGATCGCGGAGGAGATCTTCACCAGTGGTTTCCGCATTTGACGGCTCATACCGCTGACCCCGTCGACGATTGCACCGAACTCGTTGAGTTCCTCGGCGCTACTGTGGGCCATGGCGGCCAATTCGATCAAGCCGTTGAGGAACTCGACGTTCTCCTCCGAGCGCTTGTCGCGTGGGGTGGTGGCGATGATACTCAGCATGCCCTGCACGCCACCGTCGATCGCCTGCATCCGCTCGGCGAACCGCGTGGCGCTCGCCTCCAGGTCATCGGCCGGATCGCTGATGGCCGCAGCGCACCTGGCGATCACGGCCAGACGGACGCTCATCGGAGCGCCTTCGCGGGAGAGCCGCTTCATATCCGGCCCGAACGCGGTGGTGAGCGCAGCGATAGCTTCGAGAGAGGTGAGGATGTTCCCCAGATCTCCTGTCATCGCCTCCATCTCGGTTTCGATCAGGGCGATTTCGTCAAGGAAGCCCGGGGCGTCCTGGGCATCCTCCGCGAGGACGGGATCAGCCGACGCGGAGACGACTTCCTGTCCCCGCAGGATCCTGGCCGGGGTCAGAACATCGAACCCGTCGCGTATGCCTGCTTCCAGCGCGTCCTCAAGGGCCTTGCGGGCCTTGATCAGGCCGCCCCTGGAGCGAACGAACCTGATGGTCCTGATCGTCGAGATGTCGAACGGGAGCTTGCTGTGCTCGCCTAGCTGGATCGTGGGTTTCCCGGTGGCGTGGCGTAACCCGAGTTCGTACATCACGTTCGCGTTGCCACCACCGAGATCGGCGATGACGATGTCGGCTTCTCGGATGCTCCGACAGATCTGTTCGTTGATCTCGCCCGAGCCGGGAAGGTCATCCGCGCGAACCGGGTTGATGCCGGACTTCCGGCAGGCGGCCAGGGTGACGTGCTCGAAGACTTCCAGTGCGTCCTCGTAGATCTTCTGCTCCGGACTGCCGGGAAGTGCGAAAGCGTCGCCGATCGGGCCGATGGCGAAGCACGTCCAGACGCGCTCCGGCTCCTCCGGCGGTTCCGCGAGGGTGGGCGGGGCCATGATGGTCATCGAGTCTCCTCCATTTCTCGGGCGGCGTACCTGGCGCCCGTCTCCAGGTCTTCGATGTAGACCGGAACCCGGTCGATGCCGAGGGTGTTCAGCAGGAACGCGGTCGGGATGCGGTAGTGGTTGCCGACCCGGACCACGGGACAGGGAAAGCTTCCGACGCGGATCAGGCGGTAGGCGGTAGCGGTACAGATGCCGAGGGCCCTGGCGGCGGTGCGCAGGTCAACGGCGAGCGGGAGGCCGAACACCTCGGCGAAGGTCAGCGGTGTCCTGGTCATCGGGCGGCCCCTACGGGACGCAGTGACAGGGTTCCGATGGGACGGCCCTCGTCGGGCCGCCGCGCGCGGTAGACGATGTCCATCAGCCCGAGTCGATGGGCGAGTGTCCCGAGCCGTTCGCCCTCGACCTGTGCGGGCGAGGCGGTGAAGCGGATCGAGGCGGGGAGTCCGCCCTCGCGGGCCGGTGGACTGATCTCCAGCTCCCACCCGTCCTGGGGGGACAGGTCCAGGTCGTCCGGCCGCACGAATACGGAGGGGTCTTCCGTAGCGATCTCCCGGGCGCCGCTCCGAGCCTCGGACCAGGCTCTGCTGGCCGCGTACTTGAGGAGCCTCTCGCCCGCGCCGGGCAGTTCGGCGTCGGCGGTCGTCAGGCCCTCCAGAAAAGAGGTGACCATCTCGGCCTCGAGGTCCTCGTGACTCACCCGCAGCCGAGTGGAGATCATGGAGAGGACACGACGCATCCAGGGCTCCGCCAGCCAGACGGCGAACAGCCGCCCCGTCTCGTCCCCCGGCGCGTCTCGCCGCGCCGCGAGGATCGCCTCCCGCCAGACCGCGTCACGCAGCGATGTGTCGCCGCCGACGCCGCGTACCGCGTCCCGGGCCTGATCCGCGGTCAGTTGGACGCGGCCGGTGCCGGAGTCGACCGACAGGCCGGGATGCCCGCCCGAGACGATCCGCTTGTCGATGGTGTGGAGCAGTGCGCCCCACGAACTAAGTGCCATGAGTGCTCCTCAGCCTTGTCGGTTGATCGCGTCGAGAAACCTCCCGACGCTGGGATGCCGGTCGCCGCCGACGGCGAACAGCACAGCGTCGACGGCCGCCTTATGGATCGGGTCCCAGGCCGCGACGCGCCGCCAGAGCAGGACCGCGTCGCGGAGGGCGCCGCCCGGCCCACGAGCCCGCAGTGTCCGCCTGATCAGCCGGACGGTCAGGGTGAACACCTCATCGTCCGTGGTCTGCGCCCCGAACCAGGCCAGATCACGGCGAAGCAGCTTGGGCAGGATGCGGGTCGCGTATTCCGCCTCCGCGCCCTCGGACTCCGTCCAGGCGAGCAGCGTCCGGAGCACGACACGCCGGTCGCCTCGGTGGAACAGGTCGAGCAGCGCGTCGTCGACGGCCCGGTCGACGTAGCGGTGAGGCTCCCCCTCTGCGCCCCGAACGAGTTTGCGCATCAGCGCCAACGCCGACCCGAGCGGAGCGATCTCGGAGCCGCCGCCGCAGGTGAGGGCCGCGACGCAGCGTAGGGACCAGGATCGCTCGTAGGCCCAGCTTCCCAGCTGGCCCGCGGTCTCTCGCGAAAAGTCCGGGTCGTTCATCAGGACCCGCAGCGCTTTGGCGGCTACGGCACGCCCAGAAGGCCCGCCGGACGTCGCGCAGGCCCGGATCCGGTTCAGCCGTCCGGTTCCCCGCTCCGGTGGAACCGACAGCGCGAGCGCCCACCCTGCTCGCTCGATCAGCTCGTACCCCTCGATGCTCCACAGCCAGGGAACGAGGAGATCGGCCAGTGGCCCGCGCCACACATTCCGCAGAATGGCTCCGGGCCACTGACAACGAGCGAAGGCCATATGGGTTACCGGGGACCGGCCGGGGCGCTGAACCCTGTCGGTACGGACGCCGACCGGGCGCAGCAGCGCGGAAAAGGAACGCCGTCCCCCTTGGCCGGAGACGCCGGAGACGCCGGGGCCACCGGACGCCCCCTCCACCTTCGACGCCAGGCGTTCGGCCTGCTCCGCGATGCTCTGAGGGCTGGATCCGCAGAAAACCGCCGCCGCGATGAGCGCGTTCCGGGCCTGCGGGTCGTCCAGCCAGCCAGGCAGGAACTCCGCGACCTCACGGTCGGCCTGTTCGGCCAGGGTTCCTCGAACGCGTGCGGCGCGCGCGTCCGTGGCCCCAGAGGACTCTCCGGCGTCGATCACCGCGTCCACCACGTCCAGTGCGTCGCGGGGGGAGGCACCGGGAGGAAGGAGCTCCGGCAGCAAGTCCGGGGGAAGCCCGTGAAGCAGTCGTCGCCGCTCCTCCTCTCCGGGGACGGCGACGGCGAGCTGCGCGTGGAAGATCCGCTCGGCGGCCGGCGGTGTGCAGTGAACCGGTGCCATGCCGAGGGAGTCCTCCAGCCCTGCCACGAGTTCGGGATCGTCCGGGAGGATGACGACCATCACGGCGTCCGCCTCAAGCAGCCGGGAACCGATCGAGGTGAGGGCCGCGCGATTCCTGACAAGACCGCCGAGAGTGCCTTCGACCAGGTATCCGTTCGCCTCGCCGGGAGCCGGACGCCAAGCGCCGAAGTCAAGATCGTCGTCGAGGTGATGAACGGAGGCGTCGGTGCCGTGCGCACCACACAGCAGGTTCAGCGCGGCCGTCTGCCGACCGGTTCCACGTCCGCCTGCCAGGAGTACGATTCCGCCGCGGCTTCTCTTTCGCGCACGCGCCATCCATTCGGGAGCGACGAACCCCTTGGCGGCGTCCGCGAGCAGGCTCGCGGGCAGCCTGCCCCGCAACCCCCTCCCCTTCCGGAGGTCCGGACCGGCAGGGACGTGGCTGCTCACGCTCTGGTTTCCACCGACGCGACCGGTGTTCACAGCGATGTTGAAGTGCAGCGGGTTGACGGGTTCTGAGGGCGAAGTCTCAGACATCGCGGCCACCCCGGCCGGTCGCGGCCGGGCCTCCGGCCTGGATCCTCGTCGGGCATGGGAAGGGCGACGGGGCCAGGGCGCGCCGGGCGGTCACGGGAGTGCGGGCGGTGACCGCGAGGACAGCGGTGTCGCGCTCGTCGCGAAGCCGGTGGAGCCGGGGGCGGGCTCCGGGGTGGAAGGCGTGCAGGGTCGAGTCGTTCATGTGGATGACCTCCATGTGCTCGGGACCGAGCCGGGGCCGCTTGGTGGCCCCGGCTCTTTCCTGTCGGCATGAGTGTCCGGCGGCGCCCAGCGGGCCTCAGCACTGCGAGTGCACAGAACATGTGATCTGGGTCTCACCTGCGTCCGATGGGACACACCCCGGACATGCGTCAACTGAAGTGCGTGATGGCTTGGTTCCCGTGAATGACGCCGTTGTTCAGGTTGCCTCTGGTGAACTGGTTGACCACTTGCGCTTGGCGCCCTGGCTGATCGGCGAAGGAGGGCGGCGGCTTGTCATCCGGCGCGGGGCTTCGGCTTGTCATCCCGGGAGAGGGCGGCTCGTCGTCCGGGGGCGGTTCCCCCATGAGGCGGCGGTCGAGGAGATTGCCCGAGGGGGTCGGCAGGTGGATCCATGCCCGCTGCTCGAATCGCTTGCCCTTGACGGTCGCCGACACCTCGACGAAGTGGTCGGGATGCAGCGTCCGGCGGCTGAGGACCGCGTCCTCATAGCAGCGGCCGGAAAGGATGGCCGCTACCCGGGTCACGTGCGGGCTGGCCTCGGCGAGGATTGCCTTGAGCTGGTCCGCGTTGAGCAGGCGGTGGGTGTCGTTGCGGGGGGTGCCGTTGCCGTCGTGCTCCAGACCTTCGGCAGGGAGAGGCCCGATGTGCAGACTCACACGGAGCCGCATCGGGATCGGCCCCAGAGCGAAGTCGGAGAGAACGCCTTGAAGCTCCTTGAGCCATGGATCAATGACATGCGGCATCATGCTCGGATCGAATCCGAACACATATCCGTCTCCTCGGGTGGCGGGAAACTCACGGTCATTCCAGATGGCCGCCAGACCAGCGCGATCGAATGACGATTCGAGGATTTCGGGGACGGTTCGGGCGATGACCTCATGCTCGACGGATGAGAGCTTGGTGAAGTCCTCAGCGTCCACCGCGACTATGCCCCGATAACCTGGCATTGAGATGCTCTGGTTTGGGTATTTAAATGGCTCTTTAATCATTTTATTTCCTTTCGTCCCTTCAGATCCCTAGTTTCTCCGCGACGGCGCGAAGCTTTGGAAGATCGGTGATCGTGATCGCGTTCCGGTGAGCCTCGACACCAAAGCCCTCCAGTTGTCCGAGCAACGTGGAGACGGTGTTCCGGCCGACCCTGAGATGGCGGCCAAGGTCGGTCCGGGTGGCGTGCAGCACCACCTGCGCGGCGAGCCCGACACCGTTCCAGTTCCGGTCAGCGAGGCAGGTAAGGGCGAACACCAGCCTGGCCAGGGGGTGGTCCTTCCCTTGCACGATCATCGACTCGATGAGGCGCCCCTGGGCGTGCTGCGCCACCTGAACGGCGAGCGAGCTCTTCGCCATGAATTCGAGGTACGCGTCGGCGGAGATGACGGCGACCTTGCACGGCTTCAGCGCCTCAACGCTCGCGAAGCGGCGGCAACTCCGCAGGACGGCAGTCCTTCCCAGAATCTCCCCTG
The DNA here is from genome assembly GCF_036227305.1 of Streptosporangium sp. NBC_01469. Taxonomy (NCBI): domain Bacteria; kingdom Bacillati; phylum Actinomycetota; class Actinomycetes; order Streptosporangiales; family Streptosporangiaceae; genus Streptosporangium; species Streptosporangium sp. NBC_01469. The sequence goes on from NZ_CP109465.1 coordinate 7,444,135, forward strand.
GCCCACGAAAGGCAAGGATGCTACATTTTCCATCCGGTTCCGAGCGCTCCACCTTGACCTGGCCGTCGAGAATGAAGACCACTTTGTCGCCGAGTTCGCCCTGCCTGAGAAGGAAGGTATCGGCGCGGTAGTGGACCCACCGAGAGCCAGCGATTAGCTCTTTCTTGAATTCCTGTTCCGGAGTTGTATTCATGCGGCGATTCTAGGAGCCATGCAGCTCAGTATGGAACTATAATCGAGTTATCAGAAACCAGGCCGCGACGGCACCGTTCCTTGGTCTTTTGGGGAAGTCGTCGAATTGTTGAGAATTTTTCATATCCGGGGAGCGGGCGGTTCCGAGGAACGGCGGCGGCTTCGCATGGACCACCTGGGCTTTGCCGGGCGACGGAGAGCGCACCAGATCCGGGCGGCGCCCAGGTCATGGCTCCTGCAGCGCAGCGCCCCGCACGTCCACGGGACCGTTCTGTCCTGGATAGGCATGATCTGAACTTTCATCCCGCACGCGATGCCACCCCAGGGGCGCCGATCTTCGCATGGCTTTCCACGCCGCCCGCGGACAGCCTCCGCCCGCGCCTGGTTCAGCCGTCGGCCGCGACCGGGGCGGCGAGGTCGACGCAGCCCATGACCTCCCGGCGGAGTCTGCGCGCGCGGTGCAGGTAGTCGCGGGCCAGCCCGGCGCGGCCGGCGGAGCGGTGCAGCTCGCCGAGTGTCTGGGCGGCGGTGGCCTCCCCGCTGCGGTCGCCGAGCTGCTGGAAGATCACCAGAGACCGCTCCAGCCGGGCCGAGGCGTGCGCGCGCTCACCCCGGACCGCCTGCAGGCCGCCCAGGCCCTGCATGGCGTACGCGCCGCAGTGACGGTCACCGAGGCTCTCGAAGATGTCCAGTGCCTGCCCCTGGAAGCGCATCGCCCGGTCGAGTTCGGCCGACAGGACGTGCAAGCGCCCGAACTGCAGGGAGACGGCCCCCTCCCGGTGCGGGTCGCCGAGTCGCGTGGCCAGCCGGAGTGCGTCGCCGAGCCACCTGGCGGCCCGCTCCAGGTCGCCCGACTCCAGGCAGACCCGTCCCATCGCCTGCCGCGCGTAGGCCTCGCCACCCGGATCGTCCATGGCGAGGAACATCCCGAGGGCCCGCCGGAAGTAGCCGAGGGCGGCGACGTACTCGCCGCAGAACTGGTTCACCGCTCCCAGCCCGCAGATCGAGATCGCCTCCCCCCGTACGTCGCCCAGCTCACGGAAGATCATCCGGGAGCGCCGGAACATCCCGGCCGCCTCGGAGTAGCGGTCCTGGTAGAGGCAGACCTGGGCCAGGCCACGGAGCATGGCCGCCTCGCCCTGGCGGTCGTCCGCCAGGCGCGCGGCCTCCAGCGCGGTCCGGTGGGTGCGCTGCCACGCGTCGAAGTGGCAGCGCAGGTCGAAGTAGGGGACGAGGGCGGCGGCGAGTCCCCAGGCCGAACCGGCCAGCCCGGCGTCGGCGGCCAGCCCCACCGCGCCGACCAGCACGTCGTGCTCGGCGTCGAACCACGACAGCGGGTCGGCGGTGAGCCGCTCCGCGGTGTCGTCCGGCAGGTTCCATCGGACGGCACTCTTCGCGGTCATGCCGAAGATCGTGGTGGGCAGCCGTGCCGCGGCGGTCTCCGCGGTGGCCGTCCAGGCTCCGAGTACGCGGGTGAGCGCGGGCCGCTCGGCGAGGCCCGCGGCCTTCTCCCCGGCGGTGCGGCGGAACAGGTCGTGCAACCGGTAGCGCGGCTCGCCCAGCGGGCCGGTTCCGGCGAGCTGCACCAGGTTCGCGTCCACCAGGACGTCCATCACGTCATCGGCCCGCCGCCGGTCGAGTACGGCGCCCGCCACCCACCCGGGCAGCGGGCCGGGACCGAGAAGACCGAGCGCGCGGAACGTCCTGGCGGCGTCGTCTGGCAGCAGTCGGTAGCTCTGCTCGATGCTGCCCCGCACCTCCAGGTCACCGGCGCGCAGCTCATCGAGCCGGCCGGGCTCGTCGGCCAGCCGCCGCCGCAGCACGTCGAGCGACTGGCCGGGCCGCCCGACCAGTCGCGCCCCGGCGATCCTGACGGCCAGCGGCAGGAACCCGCAGTGACGCACGATCGCCGAGGCCGCCTCCCTCTCCCCGGCCACCCGCTCGGCACCCACGATCCTGCCCAGGAGCTCCTCGGCCTCCTCCGGCGGCAATACCTCCAGCTGCAGCCGTAGCGCGCCGGGCAGCTCCGCGATCCGGCGCCGGCTCGTCACGAGCACCGTGCAGCCGCTGCCGGGCAGCAGCGGGCGCACCTGGGCGGCTCCCGCGGCGTCGTCGAGGAGTACGAGCATCGGTTGCTCGGCCAGCAGGGACCGGTAGAGCGCGGACCTCTCGTCCGTGCCACGCGGCAGGGCCGCGTCGCCGACGCCCAGCGCCCGCAGCGCCTGGGCGAGCAGCTCACCCGGATCGACCGGCTCTCGGTCGGTGCCGCCGAGGCGCAGGTAGAGCTGCCCGCCGGGATAGGCGTCCCGTACGGCATGGGCGCAGCGCACCGCCAGCACCGACTTGCCCACCCCCGGCGGCCCCGACACCACGGCGATGGCGGGCGGGCCGCCCGGCTGCCCCTCGCCGGGGGAGATCGCCCGGGTGAGCGCCGCCACCTCCCCGGCCCTCCCGGTGAAGTCCGGCAAGTCCGCGGGCAGCTGGCGTGGGGGGCAGCCCCCGGCCGGCGACGGCGGCACGGCGGTCGTCGCGGTCACCGGGTCTCCTGCGGGAACGAGCGGGTGCGCCGGGCCTCCTGCGGGGACGGCCGGGTGCGCCAGGTCTTTGTGGAGGATGGCCGCGGTCGCGGGTTCTCCCGTGGAGACGGCCGGGTGCACCGGGTCTCCGTGGAGGATGGCCGCGGTCGCGGGTTCTCCCGTGAGGACGGCCGGGTGCACCGGGTCTCCATGGAAGGTGGCCGCGGTCGCGGGTTCTCCGGCGAGAACGGCCAGGTGCGCCGGCCGTCCTGAAAGGACGGCCGCGTGCGCCCGCTGGAGTTCGGTGCCGGGTTCGACTCCAAGCTCGGCGACCAGGCGCCGTCTGATCTCGGCGTAGGCGCCGAGCGCCTCGGCCTGGCGGCCGCTCCGGTGCAGGGCGAGTATCAGGCGCTGCCAGAGATCCTCCCGGAAGGGATGCTCCGCGAGCAGCCCGCGCAGCTCGCCGACCGCGGCGGCGTACCGGCCCAGGGCCATGCCCAGGTCGACGAGCCGCTCGGCGGCGGCGAGCCGCGCCTCCGCGAGGGCTTGCAGGCGGCCGTCCCAGAGTGGACTGCCCGGCAGGTCGGCCAGCGGAACGCCGCGCCACAGCGCGAGCGCCGCGCGCAGCGAGCCGAGAGCCCCGTGCGCGTCCCCCGCGTCCTCCGCGGCCCGCGCCCCGGCCAGCAGGTCCTCGAAGAGGAGCAGGTCGAGCCGCTCCACCGGTACCTCGATCGCGTAACCGTGCGGGCGGGCCAGGATCGCGACACCGGCCGCGCCCAGGCCGCCGCGCAACGAGCTGACGTAGGTGCGGATGTTGGCATGGGCGGACCTCGGCGGGCGCCGCGGCCACAGCACCTCGACGAGATGCTCCGCGCCAACCGTCCGGCCCGCGTCGAGCAGCAGCGACGCCAGCAGCTGGCGGGGCTTGGTACCACCGACACGAGCCGGGTGGCCCGCGATCCGGACGTCCAGCGGGCCGAGCACGCTGAATATGGGCTGATCAACCACCATGACCGCACCTACTCCTGCTGTGGAGGGGTTGCAACCGTTCAGTCGTTCAGTTGGGTCGTGCTGTTCGAGCGGACCGCGTCGTTCGAGGCAGGCAGCTCTTTGTACCGGTTTCAGATGATGCTCTATGCCGGTTTTGGAGGTTTCTTATACGGCCTGACCGGACCCTGTACCTCGGCAAGATCTCTTCAGAGAGATCCAACAGATAGTGCCCGGTGCGGTCAAGACCTTGCCCACCGGTACTACGAGAAAGGATCCGCATGAGACTCACAGGGGTGCTCACAACAGGGTTCGCCCTGCTGCTGGCCCTGACGAGCGGAGCCGTCGCGGCGAGCCCGGCGGGGGCCGCTCCGGCGGGCCCGGCCCGTACCGGCGACGCGGCCGCTCCGGCACAGGCGGCCACGGCGAACATGGCTCCGCCCTTCCAGCTGCCCTTCCCCTGCGGCCAGACCTGGGCGGGGAACTCCAGCGCGAGCAGCGCGCACCGCGCGTGGGAGATCGACTTCAACCGGGGCGACTCGCCCGACGCCGACCTGGGGGACACCGTCGTCGCCGCGGCGGCGGGCACGGTCGGTATCTCCTCCCACCAGGGGTCGCTCAACCGCTTCGGCAACCTGGTCAGGATCGATCACGAAGGTGGCTGGTCCACCTACTACGCGCACCTCAACTCCCGCTCGGTGAGCGTGGGCGCCCAGGTGGCCAAGGGGCAGGCGATCGGCACGGTCGGCAAGACCAGCGCGCCGGGCAACAACGTCAGCCCCCACCTGCACTACGAGGTGCGGCTGGGAAGCGGCTACCCGGGCAACATCCAGAAGGCCGTCTTCGACGGGGTCACGTTCGGCTACCCGGCCCAGACGTTGACCGCGTGCGGCGGCTCGACGAATCCGCACACCCCGCAGGAGGTCTGTGGCAGCGGCTACGACGTCGTCGACAGCGCCGCCCTCGGCTCGGCCGGGACCGTCTACCTGCTCTACAACACCGCCAACGGCAACAACTGCGTCACCACCATCAAACGCACCTCCCTCGGCACCGCCACCGCCACCACCGCCTACCTCGAAGTCCAAGGCAAAACCCGCATCACCGACACCGGCAACTTCGCCTACTACGCCGGCCCCGTACGCGCCGCCGCCCCCGGAACCTGCGTCAAATGGGGCGGCAAAGCAGGCGGTTCCACCTACGACAGCCCCTTCGAACACTGCGGCTGACGACCGGGGGGCCACCCGACCGGCGGCCCCTTCCCCGTCGCGCTCCCACACATCGCCCCGAACTCCCTCCGGTGGAGAAACGTGCGCGCGGAGCACTCCCTCCACCGGCCGGGGCGGTCCACCCGGCGACTCGCGAGACCCTTCCGCGAACCCCCCATATCCCGAGGAGAATCCCCGATGGCCCGACTCCGACGTCTCGCCGTACTGCTGGCGGGCTCGCTCATCCCCCTCATCTGCCTGTCCGGGCAGACGGTGAGCGCCTCCGCCGTTCCCGCCGCGCCGGCCGCGCCGGCGAGCCCGGTGGCGGAGGCGTTCACCCGCGCCGCCGCGACCTACGACGTCCCGCGCGACCTGCTCGTCAGCCTCGGGTACGCGGAAACCCGCCTCGACGGTCATGGGGGAGCCCCGAGCGCCAGCGGCGGGTACGGGATGATGCACCTGGTCAGCACCCCCGCCGCCCGTGTGCTTGAGCGGGCCGCGAAGCTGACGGGGCTGCCGGTCGCCAAGCTGAAGTCGGACGACCCGGCCAACATCACGGGCGGCGCCGCGGTGCTGCGTGCCCACGCCGACGCGCTCGGGCTGGACGCGGCCGCCAGGAAGGACATCGGACGCTGGTACCCGGCCGTGGCCGGATACGGCAACGCCTCCTCGCCCACACTGGCCCGGCTGTACGCCGACACCGTCTACGAACTGCTCACCGCCGGGGTCCGCGCCGTCACCCCGGGCGGCGAGACCATCGTCGTGACGGCGCGGGCGGTACGGCCCGACCGCGGCGCGTACGCCGAGGTGGAGGACCTGGACAGGACCTTCGCCGCCGCGGCCGTCGACTACCCGCCGGCCCACTGGGCACCGGCGCACTCCAGCAACTACGCCGTCTCCAACCGCCCGTCCAGTGACGCGATCGACCGCATCGTCATCCACGTCGCCCAGGGCTCCTACTCGGGGACCATCTCCTGGTTCCAGAACTCCGCCGCGAAGGTCTCCGCGCACTACGTCGTCCGCTCCTCCGACGGGGACATCACCCAGATGGTCCGAGAGAAGGACCGGGCCTTCCACGCCGGCAACGACAACCGGCGGTCGATCGGCATCGAGCACGAGGGCTACGTCAACAACGCCTCCTGGTTCACCGACTCGATGTACCGCGCCTCGGCCGCGCTGACCCGCGACATCGCCGGCCGGTACGGCATCCCCAAGGACCGCGCCCACATCGTCGGGCACAACGAGGTGCCGGGCGCCGACCACACCGACCCGGGCCCGAACTGGGACTGGACCAGGTACATGCAGCTGGTCACGGGCACCCCCACCAACCCCCACACCCCGCAGGAGGTCTGCGGCAGCGGCTACGACATCGTCGACAGCGCCGCCCTCGGCTCGGCCGGGACCGTCTACCTGCTCTACAACACCGCCAACGGCAACAACTGCGTCACCACCATCAAACGCACCTCCCTCGGCACCGCCACCGCCACCACCGCCTACCTCGAAGTCCAAGGCAAAACCCGCATCACCGACACCGGCAACTTCGCCTACTACGCCGGCCCCGTACGCGCCGCCGCCCCCGGAACCTGCGTCAAATGGGGCGGCAAAGCAGGCAGCTCCACCTACGACAGCCCCTTCGAACACTGCGGCTGAGCCCCTGCCCGCCTCCGTGACCCCGGTGTCACGGAGGCGGGCACAGGGACGGTGCGGAGGCTTGTGAACGGCTCGAAGAACGGGGGGCCGATCCGGGAACCGGGCCCGCTCGGGGGCGCCGGCGTCGCCGGTGCCAGAAAGGCGGCGCGGCGACCGCCCCCGCTTCGCACCGATTACGACGTGCCTCTAATCCCCCGAATCCAGAGACGAATTAACACGATATTGCATATGATCTCGCGATAGCGCTTCTCTCGTATTACCTTTCCCCATATGGTGACCGTGCCCTGCGAAAACACCCTGCGATAAACCATTGCATCCGGTATGTGGCCGCCAGCGACAGGGGAGAAGCCCATGGCCGCTTCACGATGGAGAACCGCTCGTCTCGCACTCGCCGCGCTGCTCACCGGCGTTCTGATAGCGGGCCCCACGGGCACCGCGAGCGCCACGACAAGCGGAAACGCCCCGGTGAGCGCCTCCACCGCGAGGAGCCTCGACGACATCAACGAGGACATCCGCAGCGCCCAATACATCATCAACCGGTTCTGGGCAACGCACTGGTCGGACTTCTTTCCCGGCAGGTATTCACCCCCGCGCGTTCTCGGCGCGTACGACGGCGCGTGGGGCAACGCGGCGAGATGCCAGGGATATCCCCTTCCCGATGACAACGCCCTGTACTGCTGGCCGCCCTACGACTTCGTCGCGTGGGACGTCGACCTCATGCGAATGGGATACCGGCAGGGGGACGCCTGGGTCTACCTGATCATCGCGCACGAATGGAGCCACGCCGTCCAGGCCCGCATTCCCGAAAGGCTGCTGTCCCGGCAGCTCGAACTCCAGGCCGACTGCCTCGCCGGAGCGACGCTTTTCGGAGCCGCCGAGGACGGCATCCTGTTCTTCGAGACCGGCGACACCGAGGAGATCGCGGCGGCCCTGCGGACGCACGCCGACGACACCCCCTGGACCGACGTGAGCGATCACGGCACCGCCGCGCAACGCCTGGGCGCCTTCAACCGGGGCGCGCGCCAGGGCGTGGCGGGATGCTTCGCGTGACGAGGGCGATCCCGGCTCGCGACCGCCAGAGCACCCGGCCCACCGCCGGGTAGGACCCCGGCCTGGGTGATGGAGGGGTCATCTGGGCCGGGGTCGTGAATCCCCACCCGCCGGACCGGTGTCGCTCACACCGGCCCAGGACGTCGCGAACCCCGCACGCGATCCCACACACGAACCTCGCACGCGGATCGGATCCGCCCGCGCACGCCCTGCCCGCGCGTACTCCTGCCCGCGCTCATGCCCCCGGCCCGCGTGCGGGTCTCCCCTCCCGCACGCGGGCCCAGGCCCGCGCGAGTCCCCTCCTCCCGCGCGGGACGCGAATCCCGCCCTCACCGCCGCGTTCCCCTTCGTGCGGGAAACCACCGGGTTCCCTCCTTCGTACGGGAGACCCACCGCGCTCCCTCTCCGTACGGGAAGCGGAGCTCCGCACGGGAACCGGAACCGACTCGCCCGTACGGAACCCGGGGGCTCAGACGCGGATGCTTCCGGCACGTTCCATCAGGGCGGCCAGGCGGTCCGCCCGTTCGGTGTCACCGGCGTGCAGTGAGGCGGTTCTGGCGATCTCCAGTGGCTCCATGGCCGCCGTGAGGCGGCCCGCGTCCATGAGGAGGTCCGCCCACTCCCCCGCCACGGCGGCCAGGTAGTCGTGGTCGGCGGCCTGGGCGTTCTCCGAGCGGGCCAGCCGGTGGCGGATCGTCACCGACTCGGCGTAGGCGGCGATGGCCTCCTCGCGGCGTCCCAGCGCGGCCAGTTGCCAGCCAAGGCCGTGCAGCGCGGTGGCGAAGGCCACCGAGTAGGCGGGCGGGTTCTCCGTGGCGAGCCTGCGCCGGATCGAGACGGCTCTCGTACTGTGGAGCACGGCCTCCTCCAGCCGCCCCAGCGACGCCGTCCGCTGAGCCAGGGTGTGCAGCGCCATGGCGAGACTCGGCTCGTGTGCCACCGGGTTCCTGGCGGCGAGCCCCTCGTAGATGCCGACCGCCTCGCGGGCGGCGTCCAGGGCGGCCTCCGGCTTGCCGATCCGGCCCAGGTCGCAGGCGAGGCCGTTCAGCGAACCCGCGAGGTGGGGCAGATACTCCTCAGGACGCGCCTCCGCCAGCTCGCGCCTGACGGCCACCGCCTCGCGCCCCGCGTCGACCGCGTCGTGCCTGCGGCCCAGCCGGACGTACCGCATCGCCGCGCCGGCCAGGCACAGGGCCAGGTCGGGAAGGTAGGTGTCACGGTCGTCCGCGGCCAGCCGCCGGGTGATCTCCAGGGCCTCCTCGCTCGCGGCGAGCGCCTCCCGGTGGCGTCCGGCGGCTCCGAGCGCGCTGGAGCGGCGGCTCAGCGACAGTGCCCGGCGGTGCTCACGGTCCGCGGTCCCGCCGGACTCACCGGGAGCACCCCGGACTCCGGCGACGTCACCGGAGTCCGGATCGCCGACCGGTTTCCCCTCCGGGGATCCGGCCGGTTTCCCGCACGGTTCCCGGGGGAGCCGCGCGGCTCCCCCGCCGTCCTCCGCCTTCACCGGGGTCTCCCCCGGGTGCTCCGGTCCGCGGACCGGAAAGGGGTGGCGTTCATCCGTTCTCCTTGAACGTGGGGAACTCTCCTTGAGCGGTGTCAACGGGATCCGTCTCGCCTCCTTTCACCGAATCGAGCCCATCTGCGGCGATGACCAGGTCCTCTGATGTTTTGGAACGCTCCCATTCCCGGGGTGGCGAACCCCTGGGGCTGCTCGCCCCGCTAGACGGAACTGCGCGCCGAGAGCCACCTCCTCCTGATGGGAGACCCCCTGTCCCGGGGATCGGGGGCGGCGTCGACGTCCTTCCTCCCGGGAAGCGGTTCCACGCCCCTCGGGCCGTCCGGCAGCACCTGCCAGACGGGGTCGCGCTGGATGACCGGCCGGTCCCGCTGGGATTCCCCCTCCGGGACCGGTGTCCAGAGCGTGCGGACGCCGTGCTCGTTGACGAGCCTCAGGTGGGTACGGCATCCGGGACAGCGGATCCCTCCCGTGCCGAGGTCCTCGCGCCGGGCGGTGAAGTAGCCGTAGTGGTCCACGTCCCGCTCGTCCCACGACAGGTCCATGTGCCGGTCCCAGTCGACCTTCGCGGCGGCCCTGCCCCGGGGGGCGCAGACGGGGCACGGCACCCGCATCTCGTCCCAGAACCGCGAGACCGCAAGTTCGGGATCGTGGTGGCCGACGTGCTTCATCGTCCCGGTGACGGCCCTGCCCGTGCCCTCCGGGGGTCTCCGGAACCGCGGGACGGTGGTGATCGGGTCGGAGTGGTTGATGAGCCTGGCGAAGCGGTCGGCGTGGGCGTCGCCCAGGAGCGGGACGCCCAGGACGGCACGGGCGCTGAGGTGCTCCAGCCGCCGGATGCCACCCGAGGGCCGGGCGGCGTACGCGGAGGTGATCATGGGTGGCGTGGAGCCGCGCGGCAGCAGCCACAGCGTGGCCAGCAGCTCGCTCACCGTCCAGAAGGACGCGAAGTAGTCCGGCGCGGGATGGACGATGGCCCTGCCCGTCGCGATGATCTCGTACATCAGCCGCGCCACGCCCTCCCACATCTGCTGCCGCGTGACCACCTCGGCCGGGTAGGAGTACTCGCGGGGCGGCACCATCCGCACGGTGACCGAGTGGGCCTTCTCGAAGGCCGCGCGCCACTCCCCGGCCTCCTGCCGTCGCTCACCGTGGAAGCTGAGGAAGTAGTCGGCCGGGTCGTCGAACATCCAGTAGTGCCCCTGGGGTCCGGGCAGGCGCGGCGCGGGCGTCCGGACCACACCCAGCACGCGGCGCAGACGCCGCTCCAGCCACACACCCAGCTCCGGGTTGCCCAGGGCCTCGCCGTGGACGGGAGCGTGGCTGGCGCGGGTCAGCACATTGCGCGGCAGCGGGGTGCGGCTGAGGACGATGCTGCCGGGGTCGAGTTTGGCGCGCGTGTTGAAGGCCACGTAGACGTCCTCGGGCCCCTCGACCGAGCAGTCCCACACGACGAAGGTCGACGCCCGCTGCGCCGCGAGCGCGGTGGCCCGGCCGGCGCCGGGGAGGGCGACCGCCAGGCGGATCCCCAGCCTCGCGCAGATCGGCCGTATCCAGTTGTCCAGCAGGTCGTGACCGCTCTCGGTCGGCGGCACGAAGGCCGTCATGGTGGCGTTCACACGACCACCCCGGCCGACCCGGCGTGCCCGTTCCTCCCGGCCCGTACGACCGTCGCGCCCTGTACGACCGGCACGACTCGCACGGCCTGCGGGGCCTGTACGACCTCGACTCGCATGACCTGTACGCCCTCGACTCGCACGACCCGCGAGACCTGTACGACCGGCATGGCCCGCGCGACCGTCACGACCGATGGCCGACGGTACGCGTGGCCCGACGCCGGTCTGCGGTGCCGGTGGCGTCGACGGCGTCGGCGGTGTTCCCTCCCGAGGTGGGACGTGATGCCCATCTGATGCTCTCCCCCCTGGCGTGACACTCCATGGACGACTGCCTCCGGCACCGGAGGGTGCGCGGCGTTCCCTCGCGCGCTCATCCGTCCAGGTGGGTTTCCAGGAGGGTGACCAGCTCGATGACGCCGTGGAAGGGGACCGGCGGCGCGGAGTCGTCGGATTCGACCGTCCCGGCGATATGACCGGTGGCGGTCCTCTGGACGTCGATGGTCAACCGCATTCCGGCCTCCTGTCGGCGGCGCCGCTCTCCCGGCGCTCTGGCAGGCGCCCACGGTAGTCGCCGGGTGCCGGGAAGGCGTCCAGGTACCACCCCTACGGATGGCATGACGGACTTCGACATGCCCGCCTCCCGCGCGCCGGCCCGGCCGCGACGCCGTTCCCCACGCCCCGGGTGCCGGGAGCCGCGCGCCGGGTGCCGGGTGCCGGGTGCCGGGTGCCGAGAGCCGGGAACCAGGAGCCGGGAGCCGGTTATTCCTCGGGGTCGGACAGGACGGCGCGGAGCTCGATCCGGTTGGTGACGTTCAGCTTCGCGTAGATGCGGTTCAGCTGCGTCTCCACGGTGCTGATCGCCACCGAGCGCTTCTGCGCGATCTGGCGGGTGGTCATGCCCTCGCAGACCATCGCCACGACCTCGCGCTCGGCCCCGGTGAGGCTGCTGAAGGCGGCGTTGGGGCCGTCCACGGAAAGCCTGAGCTCCCCGGCGGTCTTCAGCGCGAGGGCCGCGTAGGCCGCGGCGCCGGTGCGGTTGAAGGCGACCAGTGCCCGCCTCAGCAGCCGTTCCGCCTCGGCGTGGCGGCCCCGGGCGTGCTGGGAGCGCGTCATCACCAGGTCGATCCTTCCCGCCTCGATCGGCAGGCCCACCTCGCGGGCCAGGGCGAGGGCCTCCTCGCACTCCCGTACGGCGCCCGCGTGGTCTCCCCGGGCTGCGGCGATCTGGCCCCGCACCCTCGCGATGGACATCAGGGTCGAGCGGCGCCCGCTCGACGCGGCCCTGTCGCTGAAGACACCCAGCGAGGCCTCGGCCTCCTCGACCCGGCCGAGCTGGGAGAGCGCGTCGGCGCCGATCGGGCCGAACAGGTGGGTGCCCGGCTCCAGGGAGTCGTAGTGCAGCTCGATGGCCTCGGCCGCGCTGAGCAGCCGCCGGACATCGCCCTGGGCCTGGGCGATCGACGCGCGCGCGCCCGCCGCGTAGGCGAGGCTCACCCTGCTCTCGACGATCGGCGCCCATTCCGCGGCCTGGCGGGCGTGCTCGCGCGCCAGGTCCCACTCGCCCCGGGCCGCGCGGGGAAAGCACGCCAGGGAGTGCAGGAGCGCGTAGTCCCAGACCCTCTCGTTCTCCTCGGCGTCGCCGACGGCGAGCCGGGTGAACTGGACGGCGTCGTCGAGCCTGCCCCGCCGGTACTCGACCTCACCCAGGAAGCCGAGTGCCTGGCCGACCCGCAATGCCTCGCCGCGCGTGGCCCGCGCGACGCCGTCGCGCAGGTCGGCGGACGCGCCCTCGAGGTCGTCGGTCCACAGCCGGATCATTCCGCGGGCCACCAGCCCGTCCAGCCCGGCCACCGACCCCGGCAGGTCGGCGTCCGTCAGGGACGCCAGCGCCTCCTCCGCCCGTCCGGCCAGGGTCCAGCCCAGGGACTGGGCGAACCAGGCGAACGCGCGCACCCACGGCTCGTGGCTGCCCGCCGCGACGGCCGCCGTACCGTACTCGACCATCTCGGGGTAGGAGATCTCGACCACCCCGATGATCGCCAGCTGGGCCGCGACGCGCGCCCGCAGGTCCGCGGGCACGTGCGGGTTCTCCGCGCTGTCGCGCCCGGCGGCGCCCAGCGCCTGGACCAGCAGCAGCTTGGCCTCCGCGACGCGCCCGGAGATCAGGGCCTGATAACCGGCGACGTAGTCGCGCCAGGGACCTCGCGGCGCGGCGAGGACCTCGCTCTCGTAGCGCCGGGCGACGGTGGCGTCGCCGGAGACCAGCAGGGTCTCCACGGCCGTCAGCAGGCGGGCCACCCGGTCGGGGCCGGGCGGGGTCAGCTCCACGGCGTGGCGGGCGTACACCGCCGCCAGGGGAAGCCTGCCCCGCGACAGCAGGGACTGGGCCTCCTCCTGGGCCAGCGCGGCGAGCTCGCCGTCCGTACCACCGCCGGACGCCGCGATCCCGTGCCACAGCGCGCCGGGACCGCCGAGCAGCGCGGCACTGCGGTGCAGGGCGCGGCGGCGCTCGACGCCGGAGTCGTAGTAGATGCGGTCCCAGACGAGCAGGGTGGTGAACGCGAACTCCTGCCCCGCCGTCCCGGGGATCTCCTTGACCAGCCCGGCGCCGACGGCCTCCGCGAGGGGCGTCGTGGCGTCGGCGACGCCGGAGAGCGCACGCAGGTCGGCCAGGCCGAAGCGACGGCCGAGCACCGCCGCCGCGCCGACGACCTCGCGGGTACGGCGGTCGCACGACGCCAGCCGCGCCACGACGGCCTGCGTCATGCCGCGGGGGGCGGGCAGCGGGCCGTTGCCGAAGTTGATCGAGTGCATCTCCACCTGGTCCAGCAGGAGGAGCGAATGCAGCGCGTTGCCGTCGGTGTGCTCGTGCAGCCTCCTCGCGCCGGAGGGGGTGAGCCCGTCATGGCCGCTCGCGACGGCGAGCCTCACGAGATCGTCGGCGGGAAGCCCCTCGACCTGGAGCAGGCGCCCCTGCCCCGAGTCGAAGATGCGGGTCCAGCCCTCGTGGAGTTCCAGGCGGGGCGCGTCCGGCACCGCTCCCGTCGCGTACCCGGGAGCCTGGTGGACGACCAGGAGCATGACCTGGGCATTGCGCAGGCGCCGGGCCGCCAGGCGGAGCGCGGCCATCGACTGCCGGTCGCCGCAGTGCGCGTCGTCGACGACCACGATCAGCGCGTCCGCGGCGGCGAACTCCGCCGCGAGGGCCTGGCCGATGAAGGCGGCCTCGGCCTGACCCGCCAGCGTCCTGGCGAGCGCCGGGGTCGGCAGCTGCTCGGCGATCTGTTCCAGCACGCCCCAGGGATGGGCGAGCGCGTCCTCGTCACCGAAGGCGCGAACGGTCCGCACACCGGGCACGGTGCGCAGGAAGCGCTCGACCAGCTCGGTCTTACCGATCCCCGACGTTCCCCGGATCCCTACGATCCGCGCGTCACGGCGTCTGGCATCCCCCCAGGCCTCCCCGAGGAAGTCGAGCTCCCGCTTCCGGCCGATGAACAGCGGAGAGGTTCTGCCGTACAACGCAGCGCTCCCTTTTCACGATTCACATGTTCTTGACGGCGATTATGGGTCAGGAATCAACCTATCGGCATGGATTTCATCTGAAGATTTTTCACAAAACGGATCCGAATGAATTTCACATCGTTCGCGCACCCGCCGGATTCCCCCGCCCTCGCGGGTGCCGGACGCCTTCGGAAGCAGGCTGCGACCGCCCGGACACGCTGGGAATCCATCGCCAGGAAGATCCACGGTGCCCTTTCCCACCTGGTGCTCGCCGGGTTTCATGCGGGTTTTCCCCGGAAGGGAACGATCCACCCTCACCGAAGGGGACGGCGGTTCACGGAGCGGTCGACCACAAAGAGGTCGCGACCATTGATTACCGCACGTGCGGCACAGATTTCGCGCGATCGGCGTTTTCTGCGCTCGGTAAGTATGCGGTGACACGAAGTGTCCAATACCTCGCACATTACGCGAGGAAGCACGCCTCGGATACGGTGTGCGATTTCCCAATCACGGTACGAGGCATGCCGCACCTTCACTTAGGAGCTTTGGTGATGTTTATCGCAAAATAGGGCATTTAGTCTCTTAAGTTCGGAATATCTTTGAGAATCTCCGTCCGGCCGGCCGAGGGGATCGACCGGTCCCCTTCGACGCACACGGGCGCCGTCGGCCCCTCACCGCACGCGGGTGCGGGTCAGCTCGAAGTCGAGGTCGCAGGTCACACCGTCCACCGACATCTCCCACCGCCCGTCCACGGCACACCCCTTCGACGACGCGCCGTCAGGCAGCGCGCCTTCGGTGCCGGATCGCGTCACCCCTGGACAGCGGTGAGATGTTGATCTGTAATGTTGATTACAGGCCGCTTCGTGTCCTGTTCCAGGAAGTGGAGGGCCTTCATGCGGATATCGGGCATCGTGACCACCGGTCACCCCGGGGCGGTGGGCGCGACGGCGTTCCGCGGGCGGCGACACCGGAGCGTCCGGCCGCCGCTCCGGTCGACGGTATCCATGGAGGCCGGTTCATGACCAGTCTCCACGCGCACGCCGGCGGCGACGAGGCACTGCACCGGCTCGAAGAGGCGTTCTACGCGAAGGTCCTCGCCGATCCGGTGCTGAAGCCCCTGTTCCCCGAATTCCGGCCGCACCACGTCGAACACCTGACCTGGTTCACGGCGGAGTCCTTCGGCGGCCCCGACCACTTCACCCGCGAGCTGGGTTTCGACCACATCATCCGGGTACACCGCCATCTTGAGATCACCGAGGAGCAGCGGCAACGGTTCGTGGCCCTGTACCTGGAGGCGTTCGACGAGGCCGACCTGCCCGCCGATGAGCCGTTCCGCGAGGCGGTGCGCTCCCACGTCGAGTTCGGCTCGCAGGTCGCCCTGCAGAACTCGCACGCCAAGACCGACGCCGACCTGCATCCCCTGCGCGAGGTTCCACGGTGGACGTGGGCCGGGGACTCCGGCGGCTAGGGCCTGTACGGAATTCGGATCTTCAGGTGGGTCGAAGGCTTCGGATCCTCTCCCGCGTGACCCGGCCGGGAGCCCGCTGTTCCTGCGGGCCTCCGGCCGGTTTCGCGTGGAACTACGGGACGGGGATGGACGCCGCGCCCGCGAAACGGGCGGTCAGCCAGACCGGGTCGACGATGGCCGAGCCGACCACGACGGCGTGCGCGCCGGCGTCCATGGCCGCGCGGACGTCGGCGATCGCCGAGTAGCCACGCTCGGCGACGACCGGCACCCCGGCGCCGGCCACCAGGGTCTCCACCAGCCCGAGATCGGGCAGCGGACCCGTGTTCGCCTTCGCGGGATAACCCATGGTCGACGAGCTGACCATCGCAGCGCCCGCCCGTACGGCGGTGCGCGCGTCGTCGAGTCCCGGCACACCGGCCTTTACCGGCACGCCGAACGCGGCGAACGAGGAGATCAGTTCGAACAGGTCCTGGCCGTCGTGCCGGCGCGCCGCCGAGTCCGCCTCCAGCTCCACGACGTCGGCGCCGGCCTCGACGAGGGCGGCCGCGTGGGCGAGCGTCGGCGTGATGCGCACGACCCCGCCGTGGGAGTCGTCGATGTTCACGGCGAGCACGAGGAAGCCGGGGACGGCGCGCTTCACCGCGCGCACCGCGTCCGGCCCATCGACCTTGACGGCGACGGCGCCTCCGGCCCTCGCGGCGGCGGCTAGCCGGACGACGTCGTCCACGTCCTGCCAGGGAGACTGCGGGGAAGGGGTGAGCGAGACGATGAGCCCGCGGGGAAGGACGTTCACGCCACGAACTCCTCTCCGCCGACGAGCACGCGTTCGACGTCGACGTTCTCGTCGGTCACCACGAGGTCGGCCGGTCCGCCGAGGGTTAGCTCGCCCACACCGGTGAGCCCGTAGAAGCGGGCGGGCGCGCGGCTCGCGAGGTTCACGGCGCGGTCGATGGGCCAGTCGTGCTCGACGAGCTTGCGCACCTGCTGCAGGAGCGTCACCGTGCTGCCTGCGAGCGTGCCGTCGGGAAGGCGCGGCACCCCGTCGGTGACCGTGACCGTGAAGCCGCCCACCGTGAAGACGCCGTCGCCGGCCCCGGCGGGTGACGCGGCGTCGGTGACGAGCATGGTGCGGTGCTCGGCGGCCTTCAGCGCGAACAGCGAGGTCTCGCGCGACAGGTGGATGTCGTCGGCGATGAGCTGGATGGCGATGTCCTCGCGGGCGAGCGTCGCGCCCGCGATGCCCGGAGCGCGGTGTTCGAACGAGATCATCCCGTTGAACAGGTGCGTGACCGCGCGGGCGCCCGCGTCGAACGCGGCATGAGCCGTCGGCGCGTCGGCGCCCGAGTGCCCGGCCTGCACGATCACTCCCTGCCGGGCGGCCCAGGCGATCAGCTCGAGGGCGCCGGGCAGTTCGGGGGCGACGGTGATCGTGCGCAGCGGGCCCGCGTCGAGAAACCGCCGTACGATGCCGATGTCGGGGTCACGCAGGTACTTGGGCCGGTGCACGCCGCGGTGGTGCGGGGACAGGAACGGCCCTTCGGCGTGCACGCCGACGACCTTCGCGCCGCGCGGCCTCGCCTCCCGCAACGTCTTCAGCACGCGCAGCCGGTCGGCGACGTTCTCCTCGGAGTCGGTGATGACGGTGGGCTGGACGTGGAACACGCCGTCGCGGGTGAGCGCCGCGAACGCCGCCTCGAACCCCTCCGCCGTCGCCGCGTTGAAGTCGACCCCTCCGTACCCGTTGACCTGAAGGTCGACGAGGCCGGGGAGCACATACCCCTGCCCGGTCGACGGCAGGCCGGCACGGATGAGCCGCCCGTCGCCGACCTCCACGTCGCCCTTCACCCAGGCGCCGCCGATCACGGCGCCACGTGCGGAAACTCTCATCTGTACAACCTCGCTAGATCTGGGATGACGCGGCCCGTCGCTTCGGCGGCCGCGCGGGGGCGGGGGCGGCGTAAGGTGCCGGCCGCGCCTTCCAGGGTCGCCCGGAAGCGGTAACGGTCGCCGCGGTAGACGCTGCGGCACCACTGCACGACCCGGTGGTTTTCGTCGAACGTGGTCTGGACGATCTCAAGGACGGGGTCGCCCGGGGGCAGGCCGAGGCTATCGGCGATCTCGGGGGCCGCGCCGCGTGCCTCGATGACGCAGTCGGCGGCGATCGCGTGCAGTCCGTACTGCTCGGTGAGCGTGCCGTACAGCGATGTCGTCGTGAAGTCGAGCTCACCTAGCCCCGGCGCCAGTCCTTCGGGGATGAGCGAGAAATCGATCAGCGTTGGGATGCCGTCGAGGTGCCGCAGCCGGACGAGTTCCACGATGGGGGCGCCCGGCGCGATGCCCAGAAGGTCTGCCTCGTCCAGGGAGCTCGCGCGGGTCAGGCACTTCAGTACCCGCGAACTGGCCGTCAGGCCGTTCGCCTCCGCGAGGTCCGAGAAGCTCACGAGCCCGGTCGCGCCCTCCTCGATCGACTCCGCCCCCGGCTCGGCTGGGCGGACGGTGACCAGGCTGGGCGCCTCCCGCCGCACCCACCGGGCGCCCGCGACGACCTTGACCAGGCCGTCCTTCTCAAGATCCTTCAACGCCTGGCGGACCGTCACGCGACTGACGTCGAACTGCTCGGCGAGCACCCGCTCGGACGGCATGCGCGACCCGGGCGCGATGACCCCCGACTCGATGCGTTCCCTGAGGTGCTGCGCGACCCTGCGGTGCAGGACTGACGAACTAGACATAACCCCGATTGTGTCCGTTGGAAGTGTCGTGGATGAACGTATTCAGGGGGGCGGTACGGCACGGATGGATAGCGATCGTCCGGTGCGTGATCCGGTCGGGACGGCTCACTCACCGTCGTCCAGCTTGGTGCCGGTGTCGAGGAACAGGAACTCGTCGGGGTCGATGCCCCGGGCGCCCGCCGAGCGCAACGCCACCTCCTGTAGCAGCACCGCCACGAAGATCGGCACCTCAAGAGGGCTCTGTGCCTCGATCGGCACGACCAAGGTCTGCTCGTCGTGGGCGACGGGACCCCGGCGGAACTCGACGATCTGCCGGCCCAGCGAGCCGAGGGCCCGGACGACCTGCCCGTCGTCGGCGCCGTCCAGTATGACGTGCAAGGTCGTGGGGTTGGTCGACTCCATCAGCCCGTGCAGGTACTGCCGTGTCTCGAAGGGCGCCACCGGGACCCGCGTCACCTCCCGGAGCAGCAGCGCGCCGCCCTCGGCGACGCCGATCTGGTCGGCCGGCGCCACCATGTCGATGACGGACGCAGCCGTGAGCAGGCCCGCGATCTCCTCGGCCTGCGCGGACCGCGCCACGCGGAACTCCGCCAGCCGCTCTCCCAGGCTCAGCCACGCCGCCGACGGCTCGCCGTCGGTCCAGATCTCGGCGAGCATCGAGACGGCCATCGCCGAGGCGGTGAAGCCGATCGTCGAGGCCAGGCTGTCGGGCAGGTCGCCGAGGGTGAGCACCGAGTCGGCGGCCTCGGCCATCGGCGAGTCAGTGACGTTGATGACCGCGAGCCTGCGGCCTGTGGCCGCGCGCATGACGTCGACCGTCTCGCGGCTGCGGCCCGACTGCGACAGCGCGATGAGCGTCGCGCCGTCGCCGGAGGTGCCCGCCTCGGCCGCGTTGAGCCTGATGCTGGGAATACCGTGCGCCGAAAGATGGGCGACGGGCGCGGCGAGCGCGGCGAGGCTCGCCCCGATGCCGATGAAGGTGAGCCGTGCGGGCCTGCCGATCTCGGCCGCCGCCGCGAGGGCGCGCTCCCGCAGCATGGGGGCAACCTCGGTGAGCCTCCCGGTCTCCTGCGCCACGGCCTCGCCGAACGGGATGAACCCCTGTCTGAGAAACGCCTTGACACTCATCTGCCGCTTGCCACCCTTCCTCGTCGTGCTAGGGAATCGATCACGACGGCGGCGACGAGCACCCCGCCGGTGATGATGTACTTCACGGCCGAGGTCTGGTTGAGCAGATCCATGCCGTTGGAGACCGCGCCGATGACGAGCATGCCGAGCAGCGCGGAGTAGGCGCTGCCACGGCCACCGAACAGGCTCGTGCCGCCGATGACCGCCGCGGCGATGGCGTTCAGCAGGATGTCGCTGCCGCCGCTCGCCTGGTTGACCGCGAACAGACGAGACGCCGCGAGCACACCGCCGAAGGCCGCCAGGGACGAGGCGATCGTGAAGGCGATGACCTTGACCGTGCCGACCTGGATGCCCGCGCGCCGGGCCGCCTCGGCGTTGCCGCCGACGGCGAAGAGCTTGCGGCCGAACGTCGTGCCGCGCAGCAGCACGTCGACGACCACGACGAGCCCGACGAAGATGACGAGCGACAGCGGGATGCCGTGCCACTGCGCGAAGACGATCGTCGCCGCGAGGATCACCACCGTGATCACCCCCGTGCGGACGAGACCCCCGGTCAGCGGCCGTACGGTCAGCCCGCGCTCGCGCCGCCGCCTGCCGGTTCGGAAGGTCGTGGCCACCGCCCCCACCGCGTACACGACCGCGATCACGAAGCCGATCCACGCCGGGAGCGTGGTGTTCGCGAGCGCGGCGATCGCGCCGTCGTAGGGGAGGTTGATCGTGCCCTGGTTGCCGAGGACGAGAAGCTGAGCACCCTGCCAGGCGAGCAGCCCGCCCAGGGTCAGCACGAACGACGGAACGCCGAGCTTGGTGAACACGGCCCCGTGGAACAGGCCGATCGCGGCGCCGAAGACGACCGCGAGGACGATCGCCAGGACCGGCGGCCAGCCCGCGTTGATGTTCAGCACGACCATGGCGGCGGACGTCACGCCGCTCACCGACCCCGCCGACAGGTCGATCTCACCGATGACCAGCACGAACACGACGCCGAGCGCGATGACGCCGGTCGAGGCGATCTGCTGGCTCAGGTTGAAGATGTTCTGCGGGGAGAAGAAACGGTCGTTGGCGAGCTGGAAGACGAGCGAGATGACGACGAGCCCGAGGATGACGGGCAGCGGCCCGAAATCGCCGGTACGCAGCCGCTGCAGGGGCTGGCGGAACCAGCTTCCCTGGGGTGGTTCTGCCGGGACGGTGCCCTGGGGGGCGAGGCCCGTGGCTGTGCTCACGATCCCTCCTGCGTCATGCCGCGGCGCCGCATCCGGCGCTTTTGGGCGCTGCTGTCGGCGACGCCCGTGATGGCGGCGACGACCTGCTCTTCCGTGGTCCCCTCGACGGGGAATTCCGCGACGCTGCGGCCGAGCCGCAGGCAGACGATCCGGTCGGCCACGTCGAAGACGTCGGCGAGACTGTGGCTCACCATCAGCACCGCGTGCCCTTCCGCGCGCAGCCGCTCGATGAGCTGGAGAACCTCCGCGGTCTGCTCCACGCCGAGCGCCGCCGTGGGCTCATCCAGGATCACCAGCGCCGGGTCGCCGAGCAGGGACCGCGCGATGGCCACCGACTGCCGCTGCCCGCCGGAAAGGGACGAGACAGGCACGCGCAGATCCGCGATTTTCACGGAGAGCCGCTTGAGCAGCCCGACGGCGACCTGCTCCATGTCGAGCGCGCTGAGGAACCCGCTGTGGTTCTTCTCGCGCCCGAGGAACAGATTGGCGACTATGTCGAGGTTGTCGCACAGCGCGAGGTCCTGGTAGACGGTCGCGATGCCGAGGCGCGTCGAGTCGATGGGCCTGCGCGGGGACACCGGCTCGCCGTTGACCGACATGGTGCCGCCGTCCCGGGGATGCGCGCCCGCGATCGTCTTGATCAGCGTGGACTTGCCCGCCCCGTTGTCGCCGACGAGCGCCACGACCTCCCCGGTGCCGACGCTCATGCTGACGTCGCTCAACGCGCGCACCGCGCCGAAACTCTTGCTGATGTGTTCGAGTTCGAGCACGGGTGGCGGCGCCGCAGGCGGGCGCGCGTCCGTCCTCTCACCGGTCAGTGTCATCGCCGTCTCCTTTCTTCCTGGTCATGCTGTGCTGGTCTTGAGCCCCGGGCCGGCGGCCCTGGGCCGCGGCGGCGGCCGCGTACGGTTCGGCGAGATGCCAGACGGCCGCGCCGAAGAGCCCGGCGTCGTCACCGCACCGGGCGGGGCGCACCTCGACGTCCCACGAGACGTGCGAGGTTCCGGCGTCGTGGACGCGCCGGTCGATCTCGTCGAGGAGGGCGGTGCCCGCGGCACGGGCGAGCCCACCGCCGACCACGAGCACGTCTGGCGAGCCGACGTGGCACATGAGGATCGCGGCCGCCGCCGCCGCGTCGGCGATGTCGGCGAGCGCGCGGCCCGCCACCTCGCGGGCGGCTCGCGTGCCGTCCGCGGCGTCGTTCTCGGAGGCGATCTCGGTCAGCGTGCGATAGTCGACCTCGGCGCCGAGTTCGCGCGCGACCTCGCGGACGCGCTGGCCCGAGCCAAGAAGCTCGATCATGGGGCGTCCGGCGCCGAGCAGGTGCAGGAACCCGATCTGGAAGCCCGACACGCGGCCCGCCAGCACTCGGCCCTCGCTCACCACCGCCGCGCCGATACCGGTGGAGATGGTGAGATAGGCCGTCGTTCCCGTCCGGGACCCCGCGCCGAAGTACGCCTCGCCCGCCGCAGCCAGCTCGGCGTCACCGGCGAGGCGTACCTCGAGGCCGGTGGCCCGGCCGAGATGCTCGGCCGACAGGCGACCGAGGTCGGTCGCGGGGAGGTTCCTGGCCACGTGCAGACGGCCCCGGACGCGGTCGACGCGTCCGGGCAGCCCGACCACGGCGGACACGGCGCCGCTGTCGCCCGCGACCCGGGTCATGAGGTCGGCGACCTGCTCGTGCGCGGCGCCGTGCCGTACGGGTTCCTTGAGCCGGGCGGTCACGACGCCGTCCCGGCCGACGAGCGCCGCACGCGCCATGGTGCCGCCCAGGTCGACCGCGACGATCTGGGCGGCACCACCGGTGGAGAGAGAGGACACCTACTGCAGTCCCGCCTTGGCGCACGCCTTCGCGTAGTCGGCGGTGCAGATCTCCTCGACTGTCAGGTAACCACCGTCGAGAAGGATCTCCTTCATGTTGTCCATGGTCACGGCGATGGATTCGAGCAGGTACGCCGGCACCTTGTTCGTTCCGTCGTCGATGGTGCCGTTGAGCAGGTCACCCGCGGGTGCCTGGCCTGTCGCGAGTGCGGCCGCGGCCTTGGCCCCGATCTGGGCCTCGGTCTCGACCGGCAGGTATGTGCTCTCGTACAGGTCGCCGGCGACCATCTTCTGGATGGCGTCGAGCTGTGTGTCGAGGCCGGTGACGGGCGGCATCGGATCGACGCCCGCGCTCTTGAGCGCCGCGATGACCCCGGTGGCCATGCCGTCGTTGCCGGCATAGACGCCGTCGATCTTCCCGGCGCCGATCTTGGTGATGGCCTGCTGCATCTGGTTCTGCGCGTTCGCGGCCGACCAGCCCTTGGTGTCGTACTCGGCGGCCACGGTGAAGCCGGAGTTGTCGACGACGCTGTGCGCGCCCTCCTTCTCGGGCTTGGCACCCGAGTCGACCGGGTCGCCGTTCATCATGACGATGTTGCCCGAGGTCTTGCCGTCCGCCTTGAGCTTGTCAATCAGCGACTGCATGCCGATAGCGCCCTGCTGGACGTTGTCGAACTTCACCCCGTAGTCGACGCCGGCCTTGTAGATCACCCGGTCGTAGCTCATGACCTTCGCGCCCTGCCGGCGGGCGGCGGCGACCATGGCACCGGCGGCGTTGGAGTCGACGGGGCCGATCACGAGGACCTTCGCCCCCTCGGTGAGCGCCGACTCGGCCTGGCTGAGCTGCTTACCCGCGTCTCCCGCCGCGTTGTAGTACTTGAGCTGACACTTCGGGCAGCTCTCCGCGAGCTGCTTCTCGAACGTCGGTTTGTCACGTGCCTCGTAGCGCGCGGTCTGGTTCTCCGGGAGCAGGAGCGCGACGATCGGGTCGCCGCCCTCGGCCGCGGCCGAGGGGCTTGCCGCCGGGCCGGAATCCCCGCCCGAGCCGCAGGACGAGAGCAGGAGAGCCCCGGCCGCAGCAAGTGCCGTGACGGCCATGAGGCGGCCGCGTGAATGGAGGGTTGAGTTCATCGTGTTGCGTCCACCTCTAGGCCAGTTGGAGCATCGTGAGATGAACCAAGCTAGAACCGGTACTAACCAGTGGTCAACGATTTGGTATTACATGTACATAACAGGGACAAACCACTGGTATTAACTTCGCCGATCACGGAGACCGTCGGCCAGCGGTCCGCAAACTCCCTCCTGGCGCCACCGGCAGGCCTTCACGGAGCGATCGGACACCTCACCTCGCGGTCCGCCACCTACGTTCTCCAAGGTCGGCCAGGGCGAGCCATCCGCTGCGCTCCCCCTACGCAGTCGGCCCCGACCGCATCCGGCCGTCCCCACAATCACCCAGCCGACCATGCCTCCAACGAAGAAGGCCCCCGTACCGCACGACGCCCCCGACACCCGGCGGCTGCTCCGGCCTTGGCCCAGCCGTTGAACCGGGAGTAGAGCGTGGACCAAGATCCGTAGCGTTCCGGGACATCACGCCAGCCGGATCCGGTGCGAAAACGCCACAGGATCCCGTTAAACCGATCACGCACTCGTCGTGGCAGTGGCCTAGAGCGACGACCCAGCATCGGACCACTCGACAGAGCGGCGTTTCGGGAAATTTCCGGTTCTGGGAGAAATGATGCTGGCGCCTTCGACATGGATGGGTGTCCACGAACCCCACCAGAGGAGGCGTCCTGCCATGGGAACCGCCCGTGCCTGACGACCGAGGAACCCGGTTCGAGAAGGTCTACCTCGACACGTACGAACAGATCCTCGGCTACGCGATGCGCCGCTGCGACTCTCCGGAGGACGCGGCCGACGTGGTGGCCGAGACGTTCGAGATCGCGTGGCGCCGGGTGGACGACCTGCCGCCCGGTGAGCAGGCCAGGCTGTGGCTGTACGGCGTGGCGCGCAACGTCCTCGCCAACCATCGCCGGGGTCTGACACGCCGTCACACCCACCAGACGGCACTGCTCGAGAACATCGCCGACCTCTACGCCCACACGTCCCCTGCCGGGGAGGAGATGGAGCTCAGGGCGATAGGGCAGGTCTTTCGTGAACTGTCCGACGACGATCGCGAGCTGCTGTCGCTCGTGGCCTGGGAGGGCCTGGACGCCGGGGAGATCGCGTCCGCCCTGGGCCGCTCCCGCAACGCCGTACGCATCCGGCTCCACCGGGCCCGCAAGCGCTTCTCGCACGGGCTGGCGAGGGCCGGGATCGAATTCACCCCGACGAGCCGGGCCGCAAGGGTCCCGACATGGAGGTCCTCGTGAAGCACACCGATGAACCGGTGATCCCGCCGGCCCGCGTCCGCGACGACGAACTGGCCGGGCAGGCGTCCGCCGCGGGGGCGCGGGCGCTGCTGGCGTCGATCACGTCCGAATCCGGGTCCGAGGTCCCCGCGGCCTCGCCGTCGCGCCGGTGGTCGTGGAGCGCGCGCCTGGTGGCCGGGGCACTCACCGCCGGAGTGCTCGTCGCCGGGGTCGTCGCCGGCCCCGGCCTGCTGCGCGACGGGAGCGCCACGAGCTACGCGAACTCCGCCGTCGACATCGTGCTGGACGGCGAGCAGTACGTCGCCCGCATCAAGGACCCGTTCGCCGACCACGCCAGGTACACCGAGGCGTTCCGCGCGGTCGGCCTGAACATCACGCTGCGCCCGGTACCCGTCTCACGAAGCAGCGTGGGAGAGATCATGGGAATGATCATCACGGGTGACGGCGGACCTGACGCGGGCGCGACACCGGATCCCTCCGGTCCCCGGTTCGGCGGTGTCCCCCTCACCATGGGGACGACTTCCAAGGGATGCGAGCCGGGCAAGGACGCCGGTTGCGTGATGGTGATGCGGATTCCCGTTGGCTTCACCGGCAAGGTGGACGTCAGGCTGGGGCGCCAGGCGAGGCAGGGAGAGGAGTACGCGAACTTCGACCTGGCCATGGCTCCCGGCGAGATGTTCGCCGGGGTCCGGCTGAGGGACGGCCGCCCGGTGGACGAGATCCTGGCCGAGGCGCGGAAACGCGACCTGACCACGGTGTTCAGTCTCATCCGGATCGACGCGAGGACGGGCGGGATGTCGTCCTTCGAGCCGCTCCCCGCCGACCGGGTCGGGCGTGACTGGACCGTCTGGAACGCCTGGCAGGTGAAGGCCGGGGTGATCCGGCTGCTCGTCACGCCCGAGCGGCTGCCCGAGAACCCGTTCTACAACGGAAGCGCGCCACCCCCCGCCTCCTGACCGGGCGGGAACCGGCTCCCGCCCGTACGAGAGGGCGGGAGCCAAAGGACCGTGTCGTCCGGCGAGAGCGGGCTCGGGCCGAGGTGATCCAGCCCAGGGAGAAGACACCACACATCGGCTCGGTGGATCAAGCCCGCCGTCTCGGCCCGGTGAACCGGGGCGGCGGTGAGCCGGGGCGGCGGGCTCAACCGATGTCGAGGACCGCCTTGCCGTGCAGCCGGCGGCCGAGGAGGGCCTCGACCGCCTCCGCGGCCCTGTCCCAGCCACCCCGCCAGGAGACCTGCGGATCCAGGCCGCCGGTCGCCACCTGCCCGGCCAGCCAGGTCAGGTCCGTGTCCAGCCCGGGGTCGGACAGCAGGTAGAAGGTGACGACCGAGCGGTCGTGGCGGCCCTGGTCGCCGAGCAGTGCCCCGAGCGGGAAGTGCTCGGCCTCGTCCGTCATGTGCCCGACGGACACCAGCGTGCCACCCCCGGCGAGCTTGCCGAAGGCGTCCACCAACTGGTGTCCGCCGACCAGTTCCACGACGCCGTCCACCGGGTGGCCGACCCCGGAGGGCCCGGCGACCACCTCGTGCGCGCCCAGTGCCCGCAGGCCGTCCCCGTGCGCGACCGGGTCACCGGTGGACGCCGTCACGTGCGCGCCGCCGAGCCGGGCGAGCTGCACGGCGTACCGCCCGACCCCGCCGGTGGCACCGGTGACCAGCACCCGCTTCCCGACGATGGGGCCGAGCCGTCGCAGGGCCCGCAGCGCGCTGGCGCCCGCCACCGGGACCGTGCTGACCGCGCCGAGATCGGCGCCGCGCGGCACCGTGCCGATCAGCGCCGTGTCGACGGCCCGGAACTCCGCCCACGCGCCGTCGCCGGAGAGTGTCACCACCGGGGTGCCCGCGGC
This sequence comes from Streptosporangium sp. NBC_01469, assembly GCF_036227305.1. Lineage (NCBI taxonomy): Bacteria > Bacillati > Actinomycetota > Actinomycetes > Streptosporangiales > Streptosporangiaceae > Streptosporangium > Streptosporangium sp. NBC_01469. Next base: position 7,470,954 of record NZ_CP109465.1, read on the forward strand.
CGGACCGGAGCCGTCGGCGGCGGCCCGCTCCACCACCCCGGCCGCGTCCCAGCCCGGCACCGTGCCCTCGGGGGCGTTCTCCAGACCGGTCTTCACCTCGCCGTAGTTGAGGGAGGTCGCCGTCACCCGGATCAGCGCCTGGTTCGGGGCGGGGTCGGGATCGCGAACCTCACCGGACCGCAGGCCGCCGGGCACGGAACGATCGACAAGCAGAGCACGCATAGGTCATACACCTTTCACGGAGAGCATCGGTGACCACAATAACGCCACTGAGTGGCATAAACCTACAAGAGGCATTCGCGCTCCGCTACACTGACCGTGATGACTACTCAGCCCTCGCCGGCCGCCACAGCCGCGCCGGTCTCGCCGATCGCCCTGGCCGACCGGCTGCCACTGCGCGAACGCAAGAAGCTGCGCACCCGCCAGGCGCTGATCGACACCGCCCTGGAGCTGTTCACCGAGCGGGGTTTCGACGGCACGACACTCGACGATCTGTGCGAGGCGGTCGAGGTCTCCAAACGCACCTTCTTCCGTAACTTCGGCAGCAAGGAGGACGTGGCGACAGCTCCCCTCCACGACCTGTGGACGGCCTTCCTCGACGACCTCGAATCCCGCGACCCCGGCGGCCGTCCCGTCCTGGAGATGCTGCAGGACGCCCTGCTCGCCACCCTCGACCGCATGACGGCCGAGGGCTGGGCGCGCCGTGTCCGGCTCAGCCACCGGCTCGCGGAGAAGACCCCCTCGATGGACGCGCACGGCCTGCACTTCTGCGACCGCACCAGCCGCGCCGCACTCGCGATCCTGCACCGCAGGCTCATCCTGGCCGACCCGCACGACCTGCGCCCACGACTCGCCCTCGACATGCTCGTCGCCGCGTTCCACCGCGCCCTGGAGACGTGGACGTCCCGGCCCGGTCCCGGCACCCGCGCCGAGCTGGCCGCCCACGTCCGCGACGCCTTCACCGCGATCCCGGGCACCCTCACCCTGACCGCGGGACTGCGAGACGAGACCTGAGCGGTTCCTCCTCAATCAGTCGTCGGCGCTGCCCAGGTGGAGCTTCGACGCGGTGCTGACCTCCACGGCGCCGCACCGGCTCTCCCCCCGGGCAGGACACGGCTCGTCCTGCTCGTCACCACCGCGCTGAGCACCGCGGTCCTCGTCGCCGCGAGCGGCGCCATCGGGTTCGTGGGCCTGGTCGTCCCGCACGCCGTCCGCTTCCTGGTGGGCATCCGCCACCGCGTGCTGCTCCCGGCCTGCGCGCTGTACGGGGCGATCTTCCTGCTGTGGGCCGACACCGCCGCGCGCACGCTGTTCTCCCCGCGCGAGGTACCCGTCGGGGTCCTCACCGCCCTGATCGGCGTCCCGGCTTTCGCGCTCATCATGCGCGGAAAGAGCGCGAGATCATGAGTCTGGACACCCGCGATTGTCAAAGGGCGTGGGACCTCGCTTACACCTACTCCATCCAGCCTGACACCGAGAAGGAACGGCAATGGGCTTGATCTTGTAGGGGCCGCGTCCGGCTCCTGGTACCTCTGCCCGTTCCTCACGGCAGCGCTGAACCCTATCGCACTGGACGTGCCACCCAGATTGCCGACAGCAATACCAAAGGGTGCAATATCGACACAGGCGCCAATTGCAGCAGCCTCGATGGCACGTAGTTGGTCAGAGGTGATCTCACCTTCGAATGCAATTCGATCGAGCGTAAGATGCAGGCTCCCCGGAGGGATCAAGTCATAGTAAGGAAAGGAGATGACTTCTTGGCATTTCCTGGCAAAAGACTGCAGGTCCGGTGAATTCTCGAACGTCAGATACCAGTAGTAGGCACGCACGTCGGGGCGCGTCCAATGATTAGCGAGTTGTCGCGGCCTCAGAAAAGAATCGTCGGGTCCTTCGGCTGTAGAGGGACCCGGAAAGGCATCATCAAGCGTTTCATTCATTAGTTCACCTTCTGCGCGGATATGGCGGAACGAATTTCGCTTACCTGTCTCGCGTCGCTCCATCGTCGAGTAGCTTCACGGACGAAATCCAAAGCGCGTTGCTGGGCAGTCTCGCGCGTCTGGTCGACGGCGCGATGAACCGCCTGCAGATCCAGCTCAACACCAGGGACGGTCGTGCCGCAAAACGCCTCCAGGGACCTGACAACACTCGGTGATCACCGGTCCGAGGAAGCTCGACGAGCCGATGCGGCGCTGCGCTTCCCCGCGCGGCCCACGTCTCGCGGGACCCGGTGGCTCTGGTCCGCGCCGGAGCGACCTTCGTCAATGGACTCCTGGTCGAACGACCAGGCCTCATCCGCAGCCGCCCGAAACTCTCGATCCACAGATCTTGACGATTGCTCGGCGGAGAGAGAAATCATGGAAGAGGCACTCAAGGCGAGCGCGGCGCTGACCCCTTGGGTTCACCGGCACGTGGACGAGGCGTCGGTGGCCGCCTTCGGGCAGAATCCGCTCTCCCCGGCCACCCGCCGCCCCTCCGCCGAGGCCGGCCGGGCCCGGGCCGCCGCCGTCGCCGCCTTCTGGGCGGCCTGACGCGTGAGCGGCCCCCGTCCTTGGACGGAGGCCGCTCACCGGCTGACGAAGTCGCCTCTCGGGGCGGCCGTCACCCCTGCCCGGCGGCGGGCGCTACTCGCCGCCGGCTTCCACGATCATGAACTTGGCCGTGCCCACCGACATGTTCCCGGCCTTGTCGGTGGCCCGGTACGACAGGGTGTGCGCGCCGGGCTGGTTGACCGACAGCGGCTGCGTGTACGCCGCGAACGGCTGGCCGTCGAGCGAGTACTCCACGGTGTCCAGCCCGGAGCCGACGTCGCTCGCCGTCAGCTTCACCGTCGCCGAGCCGACGTAGTTCCAGGCCCAGTCCTGGGTGCCGGTGAGCGCGGCCGACACCTGCGGCAGCGTGGTGTCGTCCTCCGGAGCCACCACGGTGAACCTCAGCGTCGCCACCGGCGAGGTGTTCCCGGCCTTGTCGGTGGCCCGGTACGACAGGGTGTGCGCGCCCGCCTTGTTGACCGACACGGGGGACGGATACTCGGTGTAGGCTCCGCCGTCGAGCGAGTACTCCACCGTGGCGACCCCCGACTCGGTGTCGCTCACCGAGATCATCACGGTCGCCGAGCCGACGTAGTTGCCCGCCGAGTCCTGCTCGCCCGACAGCTGCGCCGAGACCTGCGGAGGGGTGGTGTCCTCCTCCTGCGAGGCCGCCACCGTGAACTCCACCGAGTCCACGGGCGAGGTGTTGCCCGCCTTGTCGGTGGCCCGGAAGGTCACCGTGTGCGCGCCGGGCTGGTTGACCGACAGCGGCTGCGTGTACACCGCGAACGGCTGGCCGTCGAGCGAGTACTCCACGGTGTCCACCCCGGAGCCGGCGTCGCTCGCCGTGACCGTCACCGTCGCCGCGCCCACGTAGTCGCCGTCCGCGTCCTGGTCACCGGTCACCTCCCCGGTGACCTCGGGCGCAGTGGTGTCCTCCCCCTGCGGAGCCACCACCGTGAACTCCACCGAGCCCACCGGCGAGGTGTTGCCCGCCTTGTCGGTGGCCCGGAAGGTCACCGTGTGCGCCCCCACCTGGTTGACCGACACCGGGGCCGAGTAGGCCGCGAACGCCCCGCCGTCAAGCGCGTACTCCACGGTGTCCACCCCGGACTCGGCGTCACTCGCCGAGACCGTGACCGTCGCCGCGCCCACGTAGTCGCCGTCCGCGTCCTGGTCGCCCGCCACCTGCGCGGAGACCTGCGGTGCGGTCGTGTCCTCGCCCCCGCCTTCGGTGACGACGAGTTCGCCGGTCATCTGGCCGTGACCGGGGATCACACAGTAGTAGCGGTACTTGCCGGGGGTGAGGTTCACCTGGGCGGTGTGCCGGCCGCCGTCGGCGTCGAAGGGGCTGGCGATGATGTTGAGGCTGACGTCGTGGTTGTAGCCGGGGGTGGAGGTGTCGAACGTCAGCGTGTGCGTCATGCCGGTGGTGTTGCCGGTGGCCGCGCTGTTCTCGAAGACGATGGTGGCGGGACCCGCCGTCGCCGATTCCGGCGCCGACTTGTACGCGGTCATGCTGTTGTCGGCGGTCCAGGTGAGCACCTGGTCCGCCGCCTGCGCGGCGGTGAGCTGCGTACGGGGCTGCGCGGCGGCCTGGACCGACGACAGGAAGAGCGCGGGAAGCGCCACGGCGAGCAGCACCACGGCGAGGCGCGGCGCCGTCACCGCTCCGGATGCCCGCCGTAACGCTCTGATCGTGAGGGAGGGGAGAGATCCGACATGCATGTGTCGATGCACCTTTCCGAGCTGGGGTGGGGTGCCGGGCACGGGGAACGCTCCCCGGCCCGGCACCCGGCCGGTGTACCGTCCTAGAGTTCGCGCACGCGGATGTTGCGGAAGTCGATCACGTCGTTGTTGCCGTGGTTCTGCAGCCCGATGAACCCGCTGATGAACTGGCGCAGGTCCGTGGGCGGGTCACCGGCGCGGGACGACGCCTTGCCCGGCGTGTTGTCGAACTCGCTGATCACCGTGCCGTTGCGGATGATCGTGTAGTGCTGGCCGACCGCCCGGACCTCGTAGTCGTTCCACTGGCCCTTCGGGGTCACCCCGGCCCGGTTCAGGCCGTTGGGCGAGAAGTTGTAGACGGAGCCCGTCTTCTGCGGCTCGCCCGTGTCGCCGTCGTAGATCTGGATCTCGTGGCCACAGAAGATCGCGACCCACGCGGGTGACGTGCGCGCCGCGCCGACCGTGCCGCAGCTTCCGGCGGGACGCTGCTCCAGCGGGGTCCTCGGGTCCGGGAACCGGACGAAGACGCCGCTGTTGGCGCGATGCGGGTCGGGCGAGCTGTCACGGAACTGCAGCCGGACCGAGAAGTCCGCGTACGCCTTGTCGGAGTACCACAGCATGCCCAGACCGCCGGAGCTGCGGATCGTGCCGTCCGGCTGGAGGGCGAACCGCCCGGACGGGGCCTGGCTCCAGCCCAGCAGCGACGACGCCGTGCCGTCGAAGATGGGCTGGTACCCGCTCACCCTCCCGACCTCCGACTTGGCGCCGGCGGTGCGCAGCGCCTCCGCCTCCTGGGCGGTGATGACGCCGTCCTTGAGGAGCTGTTTCACGACGGTGTCGAGGTGCTGGACGAACTGGTTGCGGTTCTTCCAGTCGCGCTCGTCGTCGATCAGGTCGTTGATCGTGCAGCCGCCGCCGGCCGCCTTGTTGCGCACGCCGGTGAAGGCGTCGAGCAGTTGCACCGTCGGCCGGGCGTCGGGCGCGGCGCAGCCGACCGTGACAGCGATCTTCCCGGTGGCCTGCTCGCCGTCGGCGTAGGTGACCTTCAGCGTCGCCTCGTAGGTGCCGAAGCCGGCGTAGGTGTGCGTCGGGTCGGCCTCCTTCGACGGCGCGCTGCCGTCGCCGAAGTCCCACTCCCACGCCACGCCGCCGGCCTTGGCGCTGGAGAACGTCATCGTCCTGGGCTCGGCGTTCTGCCGGGCGGGACGCGCCACGGCGGCGTCCGGGTCCGGCGTCGCCGGGCCGCCCTTGTAGGTGACGCGGACCAGCTTCTGGTTCGCGTGCAGGCTGAAGAAGCCGCTGGCGTAGTCGAGCATGTAGAGCGCGCCGTCGGGACCGAACTTCGCGTCCATCCACGACTGCAGCTGGTTGGCGCCGTTGCCGCCCGGGATGATGTTCCGCAGGTCCTCGGCGAACGCCGGCCGGCCCGCGTCCCGGGCGGTCTCCGGGTTCACGGTCACGGCGACGCGGTTGTTGGCGTTGGACTGGTCACCGATGAACCACTTGTTGTCCCAGTACTCCGGCCACGCGACCCCGCTGTCGGTGTCGGTCTGGGAGCGGTGGTAGGTCGGGCCCGACATGACCGCCTGGCCGCCGCCCTTGAGGTAGGGCATGGTGAGGGTCTCCTCGCCCTGCTTGTACGTCGGGAGACCGCTGCCGTCCTGCCGCTTCGGGTAGACCGGGCCGCCGCCCTGCGGCGAGTACCAGATCATGTTGTCGCGCGCCGGCGGGATGTCGACGAGGCCGGTGTTGCGCGGCGAGGTGTTCTTCAGGTTGTCGCAGTCGTACCACTCGGCGGGCTGGGTGGCGTTGCCGTTGCTGCGGTCGCGGTAGGGCTGCTTGTTGCCCATGCAGTACGGCCAGCCCTGGTTGCCGGCGGAGGTGAGAACCGTCACGGTCTCGTACTTCGCCGGTCCCCACGTCTCGCTCGGGCCGCTGGCGTCCGGACCGACCCAGCCGGCCGTGATCCAGTCGTTCTTCTTGTCCCACTGCAGCCGCGCGATGTTGCGGACGCCCATCACCCAGATCTCCGCGCGGGACTTGCCGCCGCCCTCTTCCTCGCCGGTGAACAGGTTGCCCTCGGGGATCGTGTAAGTGCCGTCGGGCTCCGGGTGGATGCGGAGGATCTTGCCGTTGAGGTCGTTGGTGTTGCCGGAGGTACGGCGGGCGTCCTGGAAGGAGGTGCCCTTGTAGTCCTGGGTCCAGTTGTTCCCTGAATAACCGCTGGATCCGCCGGAGGAGTTGCTGTCACCGGTGCCGATGTAGAGGTTGCCGTCCTCGTCGAAGGTCATGCCTCCGCCCGCGTGGCAGCAGCTGTGGATCTGGGTGTCCCACTGCAGGAGGTCCTTGCGGCTGCTCTGGTCGATCGTCTGGGTCCGCGAGTCGTAGTCGAACCGGGAGACCGTCCGCTTGCCGATGCGCCTGTCCCGGTCGATCGACGCGTGCGGCATCCAGTACGCGTAGATCCAGCCGTTCTCCGCGAAGTCCGGGTCGAGGGTGATGCCGACCAGGCCCTCCTCGTTCTTGACCAGCTCGTCGCCGCTGCCGCGGTTGCCCATGACGGGCAGCGTGGTCAGCAGCTTGACCTGCTTGGTCCTCGGGTCCCACTGGTGGATGGTGCCGCAGCCGAGGCCCACCTTCGGGTCGTTCCAGTTGGGGATCGGGCCGGTGGCGCATGCCGCCTTGCCGATGTAGAACACCTTGCCGTTCGGCGCGATGGTCAGGCCGTGCGGCTCGCCGATCTGGTCGAGCTGGCCCTGCGTGTTCGGCGTGGTCAGCCGTTCCGTGGTGTAGTTGGCCGCGATGGTCGCCTGGCAGTCGCCCCGGACGATGCCGGTCGCCCACCGGATGGCGCCGGCGAGGTGCGTGCGAAACTGCTTGTCGCCGGTGTAGCTCGCCGCGGTGCCGCCCATGCCGGTGTAGAAGGACCGGCCGCCGTCGTAGTCACGGCACCAGGAGACCGGATGGAACGGGCCGTTGCCGTTCATGCTCGGGTTGTAGGTCCACTCCTCGACCTGCGCGATCGTGTGGACCTTGCCCACCGGATTGGGGTTCCAGCTCAGCCACTTGTCGGTCCGCGACAGGGTGAGCGGAAGTCCCTCGTTCGCCGGATGCCGGCGGTCGAGGATGTCCACGACGGCCTTCTGCTCCTTCGCCACGGGGGGAGGCGCGGAGTCGGGGCCGAACAGCCGCAGCTCGGCGAGCTGGGTCAGGGGCTCGCCGCCGTTCGCGGTGACGTTGAGCCGGTAGTACTGGTACGCCGTGGTGTTCTCGAACTTGTATTCCTTGCTCTGGGCCCGTTGGGGGAAGATCTCCCCGCTGCGCTTGTCGAGATCCGTCCAGGTCGTCCCGTTCTGCGAGCCCTGGAGGGTCCAGTCCTTCGGGTCCCGGCCGGCGGAGTCGTTGGCCGACGTCAGCGCGTAGTGCGCCACCGCGACGGGCTTCTCCAGCTTGCCCTGCACCCACCCGGTCGGCGTCCGGGCCAGCCACTTGGTGTCGTTGTCCCCGTCGAAAACCTTGTCCTTGGTCTCGTTCGGCGGGTTCTCCGCGCTCGCCGCGGTCTCCGTCACCTTCTCCGCGATGGGGAGGGCGCCGACGGGACGGGTGCCGATCAGTTCGGTGAACCAGGTCGAGTCCACCTGCGCGCGGGCGGCGTCGCGGATACCGACGAACCCGCCGCCGCCCCTGATGTACGCCTGAAAGGCGGCGAGCTGCGATTCGTCCAGGCTCACGCCGTTGGCGGACAGGAACACCACGCCGCGGAACCGCGCCAGGTTGTCGGCGGTGAAGACCGCCGGATCCTGGGCCTCCTCGACGGAGAACCCGTTCTTCTTGCTCAGTTCCCTGATCGCCGTCGCGGCCGCCCGCACCGGGTCGTCCTGCTGCGCGGCCTGACCGCTGAAGACCAGCACGTTGACGGCGGGCTTCTTGGCGGCCGGGGCGGGGGCCTGTGCCTGTAGCCGGGCCTGTGCCTGGGCCGGCACGGCGGTCGGGGTCGCCAGTCCGAGCACCAGGACGGCACTCGACATCGTGATCAGTACGCGTCGCCAGGCGGGTGCTCGGGGCGGTAAATAGCCTGTTCGACCCATCATTGCTCCTTGGGATCGAGGGTGGTTCAGGACCATCTGCGGACGAGTTCGGGGGTCGGCCGCGGTCCGGGATGTCGACGTCTGCGTAGGGCCGTGCTCGTACGGCATGGGGCGACCGGATCCGGTCTCGGGGGGGCGCCCGGGGCCGGGCCGGCCGTGCGCGGCCGTCAGTGGCCCGCGTGGTCACCGTCCGCGTGGTCACCGTGACCGCCGCCCGGTTGACCCGGCACGTTTCCGTCCGCGTCCGTCACCGTGAAGATGCCGGCCATCCCCATGTCGGAGTGGCTCTGGACGTGGCAGTGGTACATCCACGCCCCCGGGCCGACGCGCTCGCCCGCGATCAGCTGGAAGCCGAACGACTCGGCGGGCCCGGTGATCTTGGTGTCGATGATCCGGCTCGGGTCCTCGAGGCTCTCCAGCATGCCGGTGCGGTTGTCGGCCCAGCGGTGCCCGTGGATGTGGAACGTGTGGTAGAACTCGCCGTGGGTGATCACGATCCACTCCACCCGCTCGCCGACCTTGGCGACGAACTCCGGCGCGTGGTGCGCGGGGTGATTGTTGATCATCATGTCGTTGAAGACGACGGTGAACGTCTTGTCCGGCCTGACGTCCTTCTTCCGCCGGACCACCAGCGGGCCGTACAGCCCCCGCCGGATGCCGCCCGTGCCGTGATCGGTCCCCACCACGTGGTCGTGGTAGTGCCAGTAGCCCGCGCTGCCGGGCTCGATGCCGGCGCCGCCCCCGCGCCTGCCCTGCGCGTGGGTGCGCCAGATGTAGGTGCGCCGGCCCCCGGGCTCGACCACGCTGTCGTTCAGTCTCGTGCCGTCGCTGGCCACGTCGTAGTCCACCCCGTGGACGTGCAGGCTCGCCGTCACGTCCAGGTTGTTGACCATCTCGATCTCAAGCGTGTCGCCCTCGACCATCTCGATGAGCGGCCCGGGAATCGTGGCCTTGCCGGGCTCCAGGCCGTAGCCCAGCTGGCCGTCCTCCAGCCGCTCGGCGTACAGGGTGATGCGGCGGACCGCGCCCATGGTCGTGCCGGCCGTACCGGCCTGGGTCGACGCCGCGGTCTGATTCGTTGTGACCAATGGTGCCAACGCGGCAGCCGCCGCGGACGTGGTGAAGGCACGCCGGGAGAGCAGGCTTTTCGCCATGCCTCTGCCTACCTCGGTCATGGTTCCCCAATCGGTGACGCTTGCGTGAGGGTGACTTGCGAGTGCTCGGGACACTGCTTTCGCGCGACGTGGGTCTAGGCCTGGACCGGTCGCGTCGTGATCGGTGGTGCTGTGGGGAGTAGTGGGATCAACATTCGATCGAAGTACGCGACATTTTCGGCGAAATGTCAAGAAGTATCACTGGAAGAGTCAGAACTTCTGCTTGTATCTGGCCAAAGGTGGATGCGGACTGTTACGGTGACCCCAAGATCGGACTTCCCCGCATCCCCACGTCCGCGCCCCCGCCCCATAACCCCTGTCGCCGCCCCTCCCGGCGATCCACATGGTGAATCCGCATGGTGAATCCGCCCACGCCCGCACCGACTCGGCCACACGCCGCCGTCCTGCCGCCACCTCTCGGCGGCCCTCCTGCCAACGGCCCGTCACTGTCTGTGCCGGCCATTGGCCCGTCCCCCGCCGCACCCCGCCACCTGGCGCGCTTACCGGCTGCGACCCATGCGCCCTGGCCTTCGGGCGGATAGCGTGGGGATGCCGATGTCGAGTTGTCGAGCCGTTTCACCCCCGGCGTCGCACCACGATCTCGTGCCCGCGTAGCGATGCCATGCAGGCGTCGCAGGTCAGCTGGATCTGGAAGTCATGCCCGCACGCCCGGTGGGTGTGGACCAGGGCGGGTCCCTCGGCCGCCCGGAACCATCGCTGTCCCCAGTCGATGCCGGTCATCGTCACGGGGAAGAAGGCGCGGCCCTTCTCCGTGAGGTGGTAGCTGGGCCAGTCCGGCCGCTCGGCGCCGGGCACCTGCTCGAAGACGCCGAGCTCGCAGAAGACCCGGAGCCGGTCGGCGACGATGGTGGGCGGGGCGCCCAGGCGCTGCTCGAAGTCGCGGAAGCGGTGCAGTCCCTGGAAGGCGGCGCCCAGGATGGCCGCCGACCAGCGGTTGCCCACCAGCGCCATCGTCTCGGGGAACATGCCCGCGCCGCCGTCGACGGTGGAGCCGGAGCGGCGGCGGGTCGTGGCGGCGGGCACCGAGCGTTCCCAGGTGCCGCTCGGCCCGAAACCGCCGACGACGTCGCGGGGCCGTACGGAACGCGAGCAGGCCGCGCAGGTCAGGACGGGCAGGAACTCACTGCCGCAGCTCCGGTGGACCATCCTGGGCAGCGACTCCTGGTGCTCGGGCACCCAGCGCGACTCCCACGCCCAGACCGAGAGCAGCGTCGGCCACAGGTCCCGTCCCCGCTTGGTCAGCCGGTACTCGAACCGCTTGGCCCCGCGCTGGTACTCGACCCGCTCGAAGACGCCCATCTCGGTGAGGAACGCCAGCCTCCGGGTCAGCACGGCGTGCGAGATGGGCAACTCCTGCCGCCACTCCCCGTAGCGGCGCACCCCAAGCAGGGCGTGGCGCAGGATCAGCAGGTTCCACTCGTCGCCGATCAGGCCCAGGGTGAGGCCGACGGCGTTGGTGTGCCCCGGGGGAAGCCGCGTGGGACGGTTCATGGGGTGCACGAGCACGCGCGTCTCCTGTAGGCCACGGTCCCGGGTGCCCTCCGCCGCCGCGCCCCCTCCCGATCCCGAGGTTCCTGGACCGGGAACGGCGGGATCGGCGACCTCGGGACCCCGCCACGTCACGACCGTCGGCGGCGTCGGTCCCGGCCTACTCGGCTCCGACGACAAAACTGACGGTCGTGGTGGTGCTGCCGCCGATGTTGAGCGTGCCGAACCGGCGTGCCCCCTCGACCTGGTAGTCACCGGCCCGGCCGGTGACCTGAAGGGCGGCGTCGAGGAGCATCCGGACCCCGGTGGCGCCGACCGGGTGGCCACCGCCGATGAGACCGCCGCTCGGGTTGACGGGGATGCGCCCGCCGATCTCCAGGTCGCCGTTCTCGATGGCCTTCCAGCTCTCACCGGGCCCGGTGATGCCGAAGTGGTCGATCGCGGCGTACTGCGACATGGTGAAGCAGTCGTGCGTCTCGATGCCGTCGAGGTCGTCGACGCCGCCGACACCCGCGCGGGAGAACGCGTCGAGCACCGCGTTGCGCACGTGCGGCAGCGTGTACGGCTCGTCGCGGCTGCGCTCCAGTTTCATCGCCAGCGGGAGCCCGACGGTCCGGTGCCCCCAGCCGAGCACCCTGGCGAGGCGGCCGCCGCGCGCGAGCTCGGGGTGGCGGGCCAGGAAGCGCTCCCCGGCCAGCACCACCCCGGCGCCGCCGTCGGTGATCTGGCTGCAGTCCGTACGCCGCAGCCTGCCCTCCACCACCGGGTTGGCCTCGTCGTCGGCGGCGAAGCTCGCCTCGGTGAACGTCCACCCGCGTGTCTGCGCGTTGGGGTTGGCCCTGGCGTTGCGGAAGTTGAGCTCGGCGACGGCCCGCAGGTGGGCGTCGTCGAGGCCGTAGCGCCGGTCGTACTCGTCGGCGAGGGCGCTGAACATGTGGGGCCACATGAACTTCGCGTCCTGTCCCTCGTGGCCCACCCACGCGGCGGCGCCGAGGTGTCCTGCGGCGAGGTCGCCGGGCACGGTGCGCTCCAGCTCCAGGCCGAGGACCAGGGCGCATTCGTAGCGCCCGGACTCGATGTCTGCCATCGCGGCCAGCGCGGCGACGCCGCCTGAGGCGCAGGCCGCCTCGTGCCTGGCCGAGGGGACCTCCCACAGCTCGGGCTCGACGGTGGCGGGCATGCCGCCCAGCTGGCCCTGGCCGGTGAAGAGCTGGCCGAAGGCGTTGCCGACGTGGATGACGTCGATGTCCGAGGGGGCGAGACCGGCGTCGTCGAGGGTGCCGCGCACGACCTCCCCGGTCAGTTCCGCGAACCCCTGACCGGCCCGCGACCAGTTGCGGGCGAAGTCGCTCTGGTAGCCGCCCAGGATCCATACCGCGTCCGGCATGGGCGCGCCTCCTCGCCGAGATCCGTCTGCTGTCCGCTTCTTACTACAATAAGAAGAGTATGCCGTCAACGCGCCTCGAACCGTTCCTCCAGGGCGGATGGCGCGCCATCGCAGCCCCGAGTAGGCCGACCACCCGGCCGGGACCGGCGGTTTCCCGCCCCGGCCGCCCCGGCGCGGCACCTCGGGAGGTTGGGCGCGGGCGTCTCAGACGGAGGGCGGCAGGGCCGACAGCATGTCGAAGCGGCGGTCGCCCTCGTACAGGGGCGTCTGCGTCTGCGGGGGCGTCGAGAAGGACGCGGGCAGGGAGTCGTACGGAGGCGGGGGCGTCGAGAGGGACGCGGGCAAGGGGTCGTACAGCGGCGGGGACGTCGAGAGGGACGCGGGCAGGGGGTCGTACAGCGGCGTGGGCGTCGGGATCGGTGTCGGGATCGGAAGGGGCGGGGGTACGGGGCTCAGCGACCTGTTCCCGCTCTCGTAGAGGACGGCGTACAGCCCGCTGATCAGGCGCCGCACGTCCCGCTCCGGCCGTACCACCAGGCGCATGAACTGGCTGGTCATGCCGAGTTTGTTGCCGCACTCTCGGACGAACAGGTTGTGCTCGTCGAGCAGCTGGTCGCGGAGGGCGGCGCCGTCCCTGCCCCCGGGGAGCCGTACCAGCAGGAAGTTGCCCTGGGAGGGGAAGACGGTCAGGCCGGGGACCCGGGTCAGCTGGTAGCGCATCGACTCGCGGTCCAGGGCGACCAGACGGAGGCTGTCCAGATACTCGGACATGTACTGGCGGATCATGAAGACCACGGTCTCGGCGAAGGAGTTCAGGTTCCACTTGGGCAGGGCGCGCCGCACCCTGTCCGCCAGCGCGGGGTTGGCCACCATGTAGCCGAAGCGGATGCCGTGCAGCCCGAAGTTCTTGCCGAGGCTCTTCAGCACGATCACGTTGGGCCGGATGGCGGCCTCGTTCGCGACGCTCGGGTACGGCTCTGCGTCGACGAAGTCGATGAACGACTCGTCCACCACGACCAGGTCGAGGTCGACGAGCCTGTCGAGCAGGGCGATGACCTCGTGGCGGCGCAGGTAGCCCCCGTCGGGGTTGTTCGGGTTGCAGATGACCGCCACCCGGGAGCCGCGGTGCCGGACGAAGTTGACGAAGGCGTCCACGTCCAGCGCGAACCCCTGGTTCTCCGGCAGCGGATACATGTCCACGCGCTTGCCGGTCTCCATCGGCTGGTCGGTCCAGCGGCCGAACGTGGGGATCGGCACGGCCAGGCTCTCCCTGACCAGCAGGTGGTCGATCCAGGTGATCAGTTCCGTCGACCCGTTGCCCATGACGACGGTCTGCGGGTTGAGACCCAGCACCCCGCAGAGTTCGGCGGTGATCGTGTCGGCGTCGCTGGGGTAGAACTTCAGGATCGTGCTGAGGTTGTGCTCCAGGACGCCGAAGGCCTCGGGGGTGGGAAAGTACGGGTTGCAGGGGACGCAGAAGTCGATCAGCTCCTCCCCCTCCTCCGGCGCGGCCCGGATGAGCGAGAAGTACGACGGGCTGTGCGCGGCGGTGCGCACTCGGCTGCGATCGGTCGGACCGGCCAACTGGGGCCTCCTCCTGACGGACGTTCAGGCTTCTGACACCCCCAGCTACGCACCTGGATACGGGCTGGTTCAGCGGGGGTCCGTGGGCGGTCGCCGTCCCCGGAGTTCACGGGCGGTGAGACCTCGTGTCCGTGCGACCGGCGGTGATGACGCCGCGGCCCGCGGCCCGCCGGGGCTTCCCGGCCGTCGAACTCCGTGCTCCGGAGCTCCTTGGGAGCCGGGATTCCACGGACCGGAAACTCTCGGGGACCACCGGGAACTCGCATCGAGGCTCGAAGCGTTCCGAGAATCCTCGAGATCAACACCAGCCCCCGCTACCGGTCATGGAGGAGGTCACGTCCACCTGGTATTCGTCGCCGTACCGCCCGTCCTCCTCCACCACCCACGCGGAGAAGCCGACGTCTCTCCCGTCGATGGACTTGACGAAGCAGCTCACCCTTTCGCCGTCACCCTCCCGAGGGGGCTTCCAGCCATCCATGGTCGCGGCGTCCCGGTAGAAGGACAGCACATCGGCTACCGGGCCTGAGAAGCGATAGAACTGCGAGACGGTCACTATTCGGCCGTCGTCGTAGCAACCGGAGCCGCGTTCCCCCTGAGGCGTCGCGTTCACCGGATGGGCATCGAGGATATCGAGCGTGGCCAGGGAGGCGGCGAGCCGGTCATCCTCGGCGGTACACACCTCGGGAAGCAACCGGAGGAAAAGGGCGACCAAAGCGGCGACGCCCCCCACGCAGACGACCAGCAGCACCGCAATCGTCGAGCGCTTCATAACCGGGAGCCTAGGACGGGTGAGCCCGAAGTGCGGGGACCGTGTTCCACCGGGCATCGGCCCGCGGGTCAGCCGCCCGCCGCAAGGCCTGATCATCCTCTCGACCGCACCACAGGTGAAGATCGATGAGGAAATACGCCGATGGGGACACCCATCCTGTGGGCGCCGGCCTGCCCGAGGACCGGCGATGCTCGAGGTCGAGGTCGCCGGGCCAGACCGGCGGGGCGATCGGCCTGTTACCCGGCCCCACCAGGCTCCAGGGCCGGCTTCCCCTCCTGGATCCCGGTGGATCCTTCGTGTTGCCGTGGCAGTTCCCGCCGCGTACGAACCGGAGAGAGGAAGACCGGCAGGAAAGCCGTCGCCAGGAATACGCCTCCCACCCAGAGCGTGGTGTGAACGGTGGTCAGTTCGCCGACCAGGCCCGCCACGGCGGCGCCGACCGCGAGTGCGCCGGTGAGCAGGAAGCGGAAGGTGGCGTTCATCCGGCCGAGGAGGGAATCCGACGTCATCCGCTGTCGCAGGCTCACGCCGAGCACGTTGTCCATGCCCGTCTTGAACATGGCCGTCAGATAGCCGGCCCCCGCCAGCCACAACCCGAGGCCATGGTCGACGAGAGGGACGAGCAGTCCCGCGGGCGCCAGCCACAGGCCGACCAGACCGAGCGTGCGGCCGTGGCCGAGCCGTCCGGCGATGGGGCGGGCACAGCGCGCTCCGAGGAGGAGTCCGGCTCCGCCCACCGCCCAGAACAGGCCCAGCGCGCCTGCCGGGAGGCCGAGTTCGCGGATGAACAGCACCGGGAGCATGGTGTTGACGATCTGGGAGCCGAGGTTGTTGAGAGCCGCGGTGAACGCGAGGGCTCGCAGTTCCCTGTTGCCGAAGACGTGACGCAGCCCCTCCGCGATCTGTGCCCCCAGCCGGACGGGTCGCCCGTGGAGGAGCGAGGGCGGCGCCGGCACGCGGTGGATGGAGATGAGCCGAAGAGCCGAGGCCAGATGGCTCACGGCCGTGAACGCCACGGCCACGGGCGCCGTGAGCAGTTGGACGAGTCCTCCGCCCGCGCCTCGTCCGGCCACGTTGCCGACGGCTATGAGACTCATCACGGCGGCGTTCGCCTGGACGAGGCCGTCGCGGCCGACCAGTCGCGGTAACACGCTCTGCGAGCCGACGTCGGAGAAGACGGTGGCGCAGCCGTTCAGCAGGACGACCACGTAAAGCTGCTCAAGCGTGAGGACGTCCAGCCACCAGGCCATCGGGATGGAGGTGAACAACCCCGCTCGCACCAGATCCGCGGTGATCAGCACACGCCGATGACGCATCCGGTCCACCCACGCCCCGGCGGGCAGACCGATGAGGAGGAAGGCGACGGTGCTCAAGGTCGCGAGCGCCCCGACCTGGCCGGGGCTCGCGTCGAGAGCGGACACCGCGATGAGCGGGACGGCGACGTAGCCGACGTTGGTACCGAACTGGCCGAAGGTGATCGCGGTGAACAACGTACGGAAGTCGGCGATACGCCATGGGGAGTCGGGGTGCATGGTCCGTTCGTCCGGTGGTCGATCTGGGGCGGCGGCCTGTACGGCGGCCGTCATGGGCGGCGTCTCCTCACCCTCGGTTTTCCCGCGCGGCGCGCGCCGCAGGCTCCTCCCCCACCGGGGGCGACGGAGGTCGCCGCTGCCACCGCGTCATCGCGACACCGGCGAGCACGACGACCATTCCCGCGATGACACGGAGCCCGAGCTCCTCGTCGAGCACGATCGCCCCCAGCGCGACCGAGACGACCGGCAACAGGTAGCCGACGGTGGCGGCGCTGGTCGCGCCTTCGTCCGCGATGAGCCGGTAGTTCAGGTAGAAGGTGAATCCGGTGCTGAAGATCCCGAGGATGGTGACGGCGATCACGGCCTCCGGATTGAGGGCCATCGGCGCCGGATCGTCGGCGGGCAGGGCGAGCGCGCCGAGTCCGGTGGCGGCGATGAGCTGGGCCGCGGACAGGGCCATGGGGGCGGTGCCCCTTCCGGTGAGCCTGCGCCCCATGTAGGCGAAGGCGAGGGCATAACTCGCCGCCGCCCCGAGCAGGGCCAGAGCCCCCGGGCTGAGAAGCCCGCTCTCGTGCCAGGGGGCGAAGATGAGCAACGTGCCCGCGAACCCGAGCAGGAGCCCGCCCAGGCGGACCGGGTGGAATCCGCGCTCCGTGCCGATGGCCATGCCGATCAGCAACGACCAGAGCGGAGTCGTCGCGTTCAGCACGCCGGCCACCCCGGAGTCGACGGACTGCTCACCGATGGCGAAGAGGAAGAACGGCAGAGCGTTGCAGAAGAAGGCGGCCACGACGAGGTGGCCCCAGGTCGCGCGATCCCTCGGAAGACGCTGGCGTGCGAGGCAGGCCAGGCCGAGAAGGACGGCCGCACCGAGCGCTGAGCGGGTGAAGGTGATCTGGAGCGGGGTCAGCCCGTTGTTCAGGGCCAGCTTGATCCACAGAAAACCCGACCCCCACAGCAGCGCGAGTACGGCCATGCGTACCAGCGAGCCGCGTCCGCCCGAGATCATGCCGCGCCTTCCTGTCCGGTTGGGTGTGGGATGAACGTTGTCCGAGAGAGACCCGACAGGACAAGTGCAAAGTTTTACACGTACCTTTAAGCTCTGCTACACAGTCGGAGAGGGCCTCATCTGCGCCCATCCGGCCGAGGGCGGCACCATTCCGAGCGAGTGGAACGGCTTCGCCGGCACGATCCACGGTGGCTGCCCGCCCTTCCTCACACCCGGTCCAACGACCGATCATGTTCCCGGACGCGCCCGGCCTCACTCTGTCAGGAGTTCTCAGGAGAGTGGGCGGATGTGCTTTCGCATGTGGGCCGACCTGCTGAAAGAGGAGATCCACTTCCCTGGAATCCCCGTTCAACGTCAGATCATCTTGACGTCAGGCTAACTTGACGCAATGCTGGGGTCATGTCCACTTCCAGCGACCTCGAGAGCCGGTTCACGCCACTGACCGCCGTCGGGCGTGATGACAAACTGCGTGCCCGCGACGCTCCAGAGTCAGCGGTCGATGCCGGCGCCCCCAGCCGCGTCCCCCGATCCCCGGCACGGTGCCCCTGACACGTGACGAGGTGTTGGAAATCCTCGCGCCGGGTGAGGTGATCGCGCGGAAGGCGGGCCATGGACGTCGGCCCTCCGTCCGATCCGCCCGGAGAGCCGGCGCTTCGTGGTCGCGGATCGGTGCGGCCTTGGGGACGACCGGCAGGCAAGCCGCGTGGAAGACGCACGGCCGATGGATCGATGACCAAGCCGAGCAAGCAGCGCCGGCGCAGTGGCTACGAGGGCCTGGACGAGAACGATGTGGCGACCGCACGCGCAGTCGCCGGCGAACCCGAAAGTGAGGAAACAGAATGAGTGAGCATGGCGAGACCGCCGTCCGCCCTTTCGCGCTCGACATCCCGCAAGCGGACCTGGACGACTTGACCGGCCGCCTGGCCGCGACCAGGTGGCCGGATGAGATAGCCGGTGTCGGCTGGTCCCGCGGAGTGTCGCTGACCTACCTCAAAGAGCTGGCCGAGTACTGGCGCACTGTCTACGACTGGCGGGAACATGAGGCAAACCTCAACCGGATCCCCCAGTTCACGACCATGATCGACAACGCCAACGTCCACTTCCTACACATCCGATCCGCCGAACCCGATGCGCTACCGCTGCTGATCACCCACGGATGGCCCGGATCCGTCATCGAGTTCCTCGACGTCATCGGGCCGCTGACCGACCCCCGCGCTCACGGGGGCGACCCCGCCGACGCCTTCCACCTGGTGATCCCCTCCATCCCCGGCTACGGGCTGTCCGGGCCGACCCACGAAGGCGGCTGGGATGTGCGCCGTGTCGCCAGGGCTTGGGCCGAGCTGATGCGACGCCTGGGCTACCACCGCTACGGCGCGCAAGGCGGTGACTGGGGGCACGCGATCACCCGGGAACTTGGCGTCATCGATACCGGCCACGTCATCGGAATCCACCTCAACACCCTGCTGACACCGCCTCCCAGTGACCCGGCCGAGGCAGCCGAGCTCACCGATGACGACAAAGCACGGCTTGAACGGATGATCAGCGCTGAACCCGATATGTCGGGCTACGCGAAGATCCAAGGCACCCGGCCGCAGACACTGGCCTACGCGCTCACCGACTCCCCGGTCGGACAGCTCGCCTGGATCGTCGAGAAGTTCAAGGAGTGGACCGACTCCACCGACGTGCCCGAAGACGCGGTCTCCCGCGACCGGCTCCTGACCAACGTGATGCTCTACTGGCTCACCGCGACCGCCGGCTCGTCGGCCCGCCACTACTGGGAGGCTTTCCATCCCTCCCATCCGCCGCGCACCGAGCCATTGGCAACGCCCACCGGGGTGGCGGTCTTCGCCGCCGACCTGGCCCGCCCCGTCCGGCGGCTCGCCGAACGAGACAACAACATCGTCCACTGGTCCGAATTCGACCGAGGCGGCCACTTCGCCGCGATGGAGGAACCGGACCTGTTCACTCACGACGTCCGCGCGTTCTTCCACCGGCTTCGCTGATGGACCTCCCGGCCGAGCACGGCCGCAGACGACACTTCCGCGAAGATATCGGCTCAGATTCGGCTGACGGGAAAGCCCGCGGTGCGCACCCGCGACACGCCCAAAACCGTGGCGGCACCCGGTTCTCGTGCGCCGACCCCGCGTGCGGGTGGACCGGCCACGCCGACCCCAACGCCGCGATCAACATCCGCAACGCCACAGGAACCGCCGTGTCAGGATGTGGAGACCTCGGGATTACCCGGTCTGCGAAGCGTCAACCCCCGCGCCGCTCAACCGCTACGCGACGGGAGAATCTCCGGCCTTCAAGCCAGGGAGGAGTTCAAGAACTGTGAAGCCTTCCACTTTGATCGGTCTCGGCCTCGCGGCGGCCGGGGTGTGTGCGGCGGCCGTAGTGCTCGCGGGAGCGGTCGGCGAGTCACCGCCCGTACCGGCCACCTGCCCGCAACGCTGGGACAGCGACGACATCGGCGGCTGGGTACCGGCCGCCGCCGACATCGACGGCGTGGAGGAGTCGCTCGTCCCCGGCTCGCCGGTGAAGGCCCTCATCTGCGCCTACCCCGGGGACAACACGCGTCCGGGTCGTGAGCGGCTGGCCGGTTCGCGAACGCTGACGGACCAGGCGTCGGCGATGGCCCGTGACCTCGCCTACCTCCCGGTGGCCGGCGCCGACGTAGGCCACGGATGCACGGCGATGGGGGGACCGATGACCAACTACCTCATCCGGTTCGCCTACCCCGATGGCCGCGCCCTGTGGGTGGGCGCCGCCGAGGAGGTCAACCGCTGCGGGAGGATCACCAACGGCACCGCCAGCAGCAACTCGTACGCCGGGCCCGCCATCACCACCGCCTACAAGAACGGAATCTGGCGGCCCGTACCGCCGGAAGACCCCTGCCGCGGTCCCGGCGACCGCCGGGGTCAGGACGAGCTGCTGGTTCCGGGACGGCCCGGCCGGCTCACGGTGTGCAGGGACGCCACGTACTCAAGGCCGCCGTACCGCAAACGACACAACAGGGACATCGCCCGCGCCCTGGCCGCGACACTGAACTCCCTGGACACCGTGCCGAGCGAGAACACCTGCAAAGGGCTCGGAGCCACCAGCGAACGCGGTATCCGACTCATATTCGACTACCCGGAAGGACCGGCCGCCGCGGTGAACATCTCGATGAACTGCGCCCCCGCCATCAACAACGGCCTGCTCCAGGCCGACCTGAGCGCCCCCGTCCGCGACCAGATCCTCCGCCTCGCCCCACCATGACGATGGAACAGGCAGGCGAACTCCGATGACCTTGAGTGCCTCACCTGGCGCTTCACGGGTTGTCGCTGAGCGGGCCGCCGTGGTCGCGGGTCAAGCCGGCGAACACCACGGCTACTTCGACCTCACCGGGTCGAATATCCGGAGTACCGTCCCGAAGGCCTGCCTGACGACAGCTTCCGTGGCTAGAACCTCAGCGACTTGAAGGCGCGCACCTGCTCGGTGATGGCGCGTTCCGTCGGCAGGCGCTCGACCGAGGAGGCGCCGAAGAAGCCCACCACGCCCTCGGTGCGGGCCAGCACGTGGGCCGCGTCCTCCGGTTCGGCGATGGGTCCGCCGTGGCAGAGCACGAGGACGTCGGGGCGGACGGCCACCGCGGCGTCGCGCATCGCCTGGACCCGCTCGACCGCCTCGTCCAGGGACAGCGCGGTGCCGGCGCCGATGCTGCCCTTGGTGGTCAGGCCGACGTGCGGGACGAGGACGTCGGCGCCCGCCTCGGCCATGGCCCGCGCCTGGGCGGGGTCGAAGACGTAGGGGGCGGTGACCAGGTCGCGCTCACGCGCCAGCCGGACCATCTCGACCTCCAGGTCGTAGCCCATCCCGGTCTCCTCCAGGTTCTGCCGGAAGACGCCGTCGTACAGGCCGACGGTCGGAAAGTTCTGCACCCCGGCGAAGCCCATGTCCGCGAGTTGGTCGAGGAACCTGGGCATCAGCCGGAACGGGTCGGTGCCGCACACCCCGGCGAGCACCGGGGTGTCCCTGACGACGGGAAGCACCTCGGCCGCCATCTCGACGACGATCTGGTTGGCGTCGCCGTACGGCAGCAGCCCGGCGAGCGAGCCACGGCCCGCCATCCGGTAGCGGCCGGAGTTGTAGATGATGATCAGGTCGACGCCGCCCTCCTCGGCGCACTTGGCGGACAGCCCGGTGCCGGCGCCCGCGCCGATGATCGGCCGATCCCCGGCGACGGTACGGCGCAGCCTGGCGAGGACGTCCTCCCGGTTCACGCGGCACCTCCGGCGGCAACCCGGTGAAGGCCGGAGAGGAACCTCCTGTGCCGACCGGCCGAGCGCGACACGGACGGGAAACGGTGGCGGGCCACACGCGGACCGGCCGGTCGCGGCGTGGCCAGGAAAGGGTGGCGGGCCACATGCTGACCGGCCGAGCGCGACGCGGACGGGACCTGGCCGCGGGTCATGTCCCGTACCTCGCGGTGATCATCTGGTGCAGCCGGTCGGCCATGGCGCGACCGAAGGCGGGGTCGTTGACGTGCAGGTCCAGTTCCTCGACCTCGACGGCCGAGCCTCGCAGCCCCTCGGCCAGGGCTTCGAAGCAGGCCTCGTCGGCCTTGGGATCGCGGAAGGGCGCCCCCTCGGCGTCGAGGGCGGAGACGCCTCCGCGCGGGACGAACAACGCGGTCGGGCCGCTGGCCGCGCCCAGCTTGGCGGCCATCCGGCGGCCGAGCTCGCCCATCTCCTCGGCCGTGGTCCGCATCAGGGTCACGGCCGGGTTGTGGACGTACAGCAGGCGGTCGCCGAAATGCTCGGGGACGGTGTCGCGGGAACCAAAGTTGACCATGTCCAGCGCGCCGGGGGCGACCACCTGGGGCACCCCGCGCGCTCCGGCCGTGGTCAGCCGGTCGGGGCCGGCCGACAGGACCCCGCCCACCAGGTCGTCGGCGAGTTCGGTGGTGGTGAGGTCGAGCACGCCCGAGATCAGGCCGCTCCCGGCCAGCGACTCCAGGGCCCGCCCGCCGGATCCGGTGGCGTGGAAGACCAGCACCTCGTAACCGAGCTCGTCCAGCCGCTCCCTGGCGGCGTCGACCGCGGGCGTGGTCACGCCGAACATCGACGCGGCCACGAGCGGGCGG
Source organism: Streptosporangium sp. NBC_01469 (assembly GCF_036227305.1). Classification (NCBI taxonomy): domain Bacteria; kingdom Bacillati; phylum Actinomycetota; class Actinomycetes; order Streptosporangiales; family Streptosporangiaceae; genus Streptosporangium; species Streptosporangium sp. NBC_01469. Next base: position 7,493,367 of record NZ_CP109465.1, read on the forward strand.
TCGTCCTCGACGACCGGGGACGCGATGCTCACCATGCCGGCCATGGCCGCCGCGGCGTTGCCGAGGATGCGCACGGAGACGCGGTTGACCCCGGCGAGGTCGACGACGCTGTACATCAGCGTGACGTCCTTGGCCCCCACGTAGGGGGACACGTCTCCGGAGGCCATGGTGGAGACGATGAGCTTGGGCAGGCCGATCGGCAGGTCCCTGACGGCCCGCGCCGCGATCGAGGACCCGCCGCTGCCGCCCACCGCGAGCACGCCGTCGAGACGGCCCTGGGCGTACAACTCGGCGAGGACGGCGGCGGCGCCCTCCCCCATCGCCGTGACGGCCGCTCCCCGGTCACCGGTCGCGCGCAGCACCGCGACGTCGGCCCCGGCCGCCAGCGCGACCCGGTCGTTGCCGACGTCGGCGGGTACCCGCGCCTCACCGATGCCCGCGTCGACCAGGACGACCTCGCAGTCGAGGGCGAGTAACCGGTCGTGGAGCCAGGCGTACTCCCATCCCTTGGTGTCCAGCGTTCCCACCAGGCCTATCGTCGGCATCTCGCGCCACGCCTCTCTGCTCGCCGTTGTCCCTGTGCCGCGCCGCCTCGTCGCCGTACCGGTCAGAGCGCGGCGGAGAAGGTGCCGTAGTAACCGTCCAGCTCCTGGCGGTAGACGCTCTGCCGGTAGGTCGCCGCGTCGTACTCCGGCGCGTCCTGGATCTCCTGCTTGGTCCGCGAGATGTACACCTTGCGCTCGTGCCGGTCGATCCGGGACACCGTGCTGGCCGGGAGCACGACCTTCCTGCCGGAGAGCCAGGAGCCGACGTCGGCCACGACGTAGCTGTCGTCGGTCACGTTGCTCTCCTCCTCCACCAGGCCGACCTTGCCGTCGACGGCCTCCACGTCGAAGCCGATGACGCTCATCGTCTCGTCGGGACCGTAAACGCCCTCGCGATAGCTCCACAGTCCTTCGCTCGTCATGTGCGGGCTCTCCTCGTCGCGATGTGTGTGGCCCCCCGCCTACCCGTGGCGGCCGAGGTAAACGGTGCATCAGGTGGCCGTCGTCCGCCAGGAGGCGGGCCGTACGACGCGCGAAAAGGCGCCCGGACGATCATCGGGCCGTCCGGGTACGCGAGGGGTCGCCCCGGAGGTTCCCTCCAGGGGGAGAAATCGCTGCTGGGAGGCTCCCCCTCGGCCCCGCCTTCCGTCCCGGCCCGGGAGCCAGGGCGAGAAGCGCCGGGCTGAAGTCCTCCGGCGGTCAGGCGCGGTGGTCGTGGCGCTCTCCTGTCGCGCGGTGGCGTCGCGGGGACGTCAGGCGCCCCAGCCCGCCTGGGCGCCGCCGACCCGCTCGGCGGCGATCTTCTCGAAGTAGCCCGACCTGGCGTACGCCGCCATCGGGTCGGGGTCCAGTCCCAGCTCGGCGCGTACCTCGGCCAGCAGGGGCCGCACGTCGGTGTTGTAGGCGTCCATCACCACGGCGTTGGCCCCCAGCACGTCACCGGCCGACTGTGCCCTCGCCAGCGCCTCCCGGTCGACCAGCAGCGCCTTGGCCGTGGCCTCCTGCACGTTCATCACCGACCGGATCTGGCCGGCGATCTTCGGCTCGATGTTGTGGCACTGGTCCAGCATGAACGCCACGTCCTCGGTGAGCCCGCCCCCGCCGATCACCTCGACCATGATGCGGAACAGCTGGAACGGGTCGGCCGCCCCCGCCATCAGGTCGTCGTCGGCGTAGAAGCGGGAGTTGAAGTCGAATCCGCCCAGCTTTCCCTCGCGCAGCAGGAACGCCACGATGAACTCGATGTTGGTGCCGGGCGCGTGGTGGCCGGTGTCCACCACCACCTGGGCCTTGGGGCCCAGCTTCAGGCAGTGCGCGTACGCGGTGCCCCAGTCCGGCACGTCGGTGGCGTAGAAGGCGGGCTCGAACAGCTTGTACTCCAGCAGGAACCGCTGGCCCTCGCCCAGCCGCTCGTACACCCGGCCCAGCGCCTCGGCCAGCCGGTCCTGGCGGGCGCGGATGTCGTCCTGGCCCGGGTAGTTGATCCCGTCGGAGAACCACAGCTTCAGCGTGCCGGAACCGGTGGCGTCCATGATGTCCACGCAGTCCAGCAGGTGCGCCAGAGCCTTGGCCCGCACCCGCGCGTCCGGGTGGGTCACGCTGCCCAGCATGTAGTCGTCGTCCTGGAACACGTTGGAGTTGATCGCCCCGATCCCCACCCCCAGCCCCGACGCGTGCGCGGCCAGCGCGGCGTAGTCGTCGACCCGGTCCCACGGGATGTGCAGCGCCACCTTCGGCGCCACCCCGGTGAACGCGTGCACCTGGGCCGCGTCCGCGAGCTTCTCGAAAGGGTCCCTCGGCACCCCCCGCTGCGCGAACACCTTGAACCGCGTTCCCGAGTTGCCGTACGCCCACGACGGGGTCTCGATGACCTGCGCCCGCAGCGAATCCTTGATCATGAATCGGTCCCCGATCAGTTGAGGTGGGCGGGCCTGTGCCTTACCCGGGGTGCGGGCCTGCGCCGTATCCGGGTGCGGTCGCCTTCCGGGTGCGGGCCGCGTCCGGCGCATCCGGACGCGGATCGCGCCGGTGGCGTCAGAAGTCGAACTGGTCGATGTTGGAGGCGTCGAAGGTGAACGGCGGGCCGAGGATGATCTCCCCGTCCTTGCCGATCGTCCGCTCGCCGAGCCTGCCCGCCTTCAGGACCTCGCCCTCGGCCCCGGTGATCTGCCCGGAGACCACCACCGCGGCCGGAACGGACCTTCGCGAAACAGTGAACATAAGCGCTTCCTCAGGAAGTGGGGGTGATCGAACTCCTGCAAAAAACGATTTAACCGGTTGAGCTGGACAGTAGAACCAAGCTTTGGTAGGTGTCAATGGCGTATGAACGCGCCGTTTCCTTAGCGTTACACGGCGCTCGCCCCGGGCTGCCCGGCTCTCCCGGGGAAACCCACCGGGTCCACGGCCGGGCAATCGGAGCCGCCATCCGTTGTCACGTTTTAACCGTTTCGGCACCTGGCGGGACGTGATAGAGCCGGGCGATCCCCGTCAACGGGACGAGCCGGGGCGGGATCACCGGCTCGTCCCCCGGGCCTGCGAGGAGGTACCGCTTCTGAGCGTTGTGCGGGATATCCCGCCGCCCGGAGTCGGGCCACCCGCCGCACCACAGGCGCGGGCGCGATCTGGCGCGAGTGCCGCCGCTTCCCGGGGCCGATCGGTAGTGTTTCAATGAAATCGCCGTCGCCCGGACCCCACATCCGGTGCGGCCACGCTGTTCCCGCACGTCCTGGCCGTACCCTCCGGATCGGCCGGGCAGTTATCGCACGTCGGCGGGCCCCCTCGCCGAGCACGACGTACCAGGCCTGTCCGCCGTCCGACGGCGGTACGCTCCCGGGCCCCCACGGTGACCTGACGTGACCCGACGTGACCCGACCACAGGAATGCGGATGCTGCCACACTCCCCCGGACAACACCTCCCAGCGACTCCCGCTCCCCCGGACACGGGCGAGGTGCTCGAAGCCCTCACCCTGCTGGCCGAGCAGGTCGCGCGCGAGCACGAGCGGGCCGGGCACCGGGAGCAGATCATCGACCGGCTGCACGCGGAGAACCAGGAGTTGCGGCACGGCCTGCTGCAGGAGGCGCTGACTCCGGTCAGGGCGGGGCTGTACCGCCTGTACGACACCGTGCACCGGGAGGCCGCGCGCTGGCGGGGGCCGGAGACGCCCTCGGCCGAGCACGTCGGGGCGCTGCTGGAGGCGATCGCCGAGGAGGTCGCGGAGGTGCTCGCCCGCACCGGGGCCGAGCGCGTCGAGGCGGCCCCCGGCGACCCGTACGACACGGCCCTGCACCGGCCGGTACGGACCGAGCCGGTGGAGACCGGCCGCGACGGCCTGGTCGTGGCGGTGCTCGCCGACGGCTTCGCGACCGGCGACCGGGTGCTGCGCAAGGCGGGCGTGGTCGTCGGCAGAACCCCGGCCCCGGTTCCTCCGCTCCCGGGAGCGGAGGAACCGGAAGCGGAAGGCCGTGGAGCCGGAGCCAGAGGCGGTGGCGGTGGCGGAAGGGAGGAGCGGCCCGAGGAGAAGGCGGCGGAGCGGCGCGGCACGGCGGCACGGAACGGCGACGAGGGGAACGTGTGATGGCTGTTCACGGCATCGACCTGGGAACCACCTACTCCTGTATCGCGGGGGTCGACGACATCGGGCGGCCGACGGTGCTGCGCAACCAGGAGGACTCCGACACCACCCCGTCGGTGGTGTTCTTCGAGACGCCCGACAACGTCGTGGTCGGCGCGACCGCCAAGGACAGCGCGGTCGTCGAACCCGACCTGGTGGTCAGCAGGATCAAGCGGGACATGGGCCACGAGGTGACCCGCACCATGCACGGCCGCGCGTACACCCCCGAGGAGATCTCCGCCTTCGTGCTGCGCAAGCTCGCCGAGGACGCCCGGGTGGCGACCGGCGAGGAGGTCGCCGACGTGGTGATCACCGTCCCCGCCTACTTCGGCGCGGCCGAGCGGGACGCCACCCGCAAGGCCGGGCGGATCGCCGGTCTGAACGTCATCGACATCGTCTCCGAGCCCATCGCCGCGGCCATCACCTACGGCGTGCTCAACCCCGACCAGGACTGCCGCATCCTCGTCTACGACCTGGGCGGCGGCACCTTCGACACCACGGTGATCAGCCTGCGCGGCGGCGACATCGAGGTGGTGTGCACCGACGGCGACCACGAGCTCGGCGGCGCCGACTGGGACGACCGGCTGGTGGAGCACATGGCCGAGCGGTTCCGCGGCGAGCACCCCGACGTGGGCGACCCGCTGGAGGACAGGCAGACCGAGCAGCAACTGCGGCGCGACGCCGAGGAGCTGAAGAAGACCCTGACCTCCCGGACCCGGCACGTGGTACGCGTCATGCACGAGGGCCGGGTGACCAAGGTGGAGCTGACCCGCGAGGAGCTGGAGTCGCTCACCCGCGACCTGCTGGACCGGACGGTGGAGATCACCCGCAGGACCGTCGCGACCGCCGCGGGCAAGGGCGTGGACGGCTTCGACCAGCTGGTCCTGGTGGGCGGCTCGGCCAAGATGCCCGCGGTGACCGAGGCGCTGCGCGCGGAGTTCGGCGTCACCCCGCGCCTGCAGGACCCCGACCTGGCCGTCGCCAAGGGGGCGGCGCTGTACGCGTTCGAGGAGACCTACCGGCGGCTGCTGAGCGCGGGCGAGGGCGCGAAGGCCGAGGAGATGGCGGTCCGGGCGGGCCTGTCCGGCGGCCAGCGCGAGCAGATCGCCGGGCGGACCATCAAGACGGTCGCCTCCCGGGCCTTCGGGATCAGGACGACCGAGCGGACCAGCCGCCGCGAGTACGTCACCCACCTCGTCCACGCCAACGACCCGCTGCCCGCCGACGCCACCCAGGGCTTCGCCACCCTGGACGACTTCCAGAGCCACGTCGCCATCGAGGTCATGGAGCAGGCGGGCAGTGTCGCCTCGGAGGAGCCCGGGGACAACACCAAGATCGCTGAAGGTGATCTGCGCATTCCCCCCGGCAAGCCCGCCGGGTATCCCATCGAGGTCACCTTCGCCCTCGACGCCTCCGGCCTGCTGCACGTGACCGCCCGCGAGCACGAGACCGGCGAGCGGCTGGAGCTGCGCGTCCAGATCGGCGGCATGTCCGACGAGGACGTGGCACGCTCGCGCAACGCCCTAGCCCGCGTCCAGGTGAACTGAGCCGATGCCCTTCGACGAGGAGCGCTACGTCCGGGAGGTGCTCGACCCGGCCAGGCAGGCGGGCGGCACGCCCCCCGAGGATCTTCGCCTGCGCTACCAGCTGCGCGACTCGATGAGCGGCGCCGAGGTGACCTCGGCGGTCAGGCAGGTCCGCCAGTGCTGGCGCCGGCAGCGGCAGATGCTGAGGTTCCGCCGCCTGGTCGACCGCCTGGAGGCCGACCACGCGGGATACGCCCCGATCTTCGCCGCCGCGGCGGAGGGCGACCTCGGGCCGCTCCGCGCCGAGCTGCGCAGGGCGGGCGAGCGCACGGGCGAGCGGCTGGCGAGCCTGCGGCGCAGGCTCGACGACGCCGCCGGGCGGCTGCGGATGCTGCCCCCCGAGATCGTGCTCTCCATCGCCAGGTCCGCCGGGTCCGGGGCGCGCGACGCCGAACGGCTCGCCGCCGAGCTGGGCATCGAGGTGACCGAACCCGACCGTCTCCCCGAGGCGCCCCCGTACTCCGGGTACGCCAAGGCCCGCGAGGCCCTCGACACCCTCGGCAGGCGCCACCTGGCCGAGTTCGTCTTCGGGGAGCCGTGCCGGGGGATGCGGGTGCTGGGCGCCGTCTCCGTGCCGGGGGCGCCCTCCCTACCCGGCCGGATCGACCGGGTGGAGGCGGAGTGGGGGCGCAGGACGCGCGGCCCGTGGACGACCGGCGCCGGTACGGTGCTGACCGCGCTGCGCAACACCCCCGACCCCGCCGAGCTGATCCGCTACGACATCGTGGCCCGGCTGCGCGAGCGGGTCCGCGAGCACCCGTACGACGACACTCTGCTGCGCCACGCCGTCGAGGAGCTGGACCTCGACCAGGCCGACGCCCGGCGGCTGGTCTTCGCGGTGCGCCACGAGGGCGGGGCGGCGGGCGGTCCCGCGGCCCGGCTGCGCGAGCTCGTCGACGCCGGGGAGGTGCAGGCCGCCTCCGACCTCGCCGAGGCGCTGGACGGCCTGACCGGCGAGGCCGCCGAGCTGGCCGTCGAGATCCGCGCCCGGCTGGCCGAGGCCGTCCGGCTGCGCGACCTGGCACTGGCCTCCGGCGACCCGGACAGGGCGTGGATCGCGGTGCAGGACGCCCTGCGCAGGGTGCCCGACCTGCCGGGGGCGGCCGACCTGCTCGCGCGGCTGGCCCCGCACCCGGCGCGGGAGCCGCGCGCCGAGACGCGCGACGGCGCCGTGACGGTCACCTGGCGGCCTTCGGCGTCGCGGGCGGGCGAGATCTCCTACGAGGTGCTGCGCGACGGCGTCCCGCTCCCGGAGACGGGTGGCGCCGCGCCGCCGGGGACGGGTCCGGGGGCGGGTGACGTCCCGCCGGGCACGGCGGACGGCCTCCCGCCGAACGCGACCGGTGGCGTCCCGCCGAACGCGATCGGTGATGTTCCGCCGGACACGACCGGCGGGACGAGCGCGAGGGACGCCGCTCCCCCGGTGAACGTCCCGGTGACGTACGCGGTGGTCGCGCGTCGCGGTGCGGCCCGCGCCGCGCCGGTGGCCGCGGCGCCGGTGGTGGTGCGGCCCGAGCCGCGCGAGGTGCGGCTGGTCGCCGGGGACGGCGTGGTGACCGGCCGGTGGGTCACCCCCCGCGAGGCGCTGCGCGTGGTGGTCACGCGCGACGGGCGGCCGGTGCGGGTGGAGGGGTCCGGGTTCCGGGACCGTGAGGTGACCAACGGGACCGATCACGTGTACGTGGTCGGCGCCGTCTACCCCGGCCCCGGCGAGAGGACGACGGCCACCCCCGGCGTGCGCGTGGCCGTCACCCCGCACGCCCGCCCCGAGCCGGTCGCGGAGTTCGGCGTGGAGCCCGACCCGTCGGCGCCGGGGCGGCTGGTGGTGCGCTGCGCCGACCCCCCGTCGGGCAGGGTCGAGTTCCTGTCGCTGGAAACGGCGCCGCCCTGGCCGTACGGGACCACGCTGTCCCTGGACGAGGTGGGACGGGCGGGCAGGACCCTGTCCGGCACCCCGGTCGGGGGCGGGTGGCTGGTCCGCCCGGCCCACGGCTCCGGGGTGCTGGTGGCCCTCACGGTGGCGGGCGACGTGGCGACCGTCGGGGCACACCGCGAGCACCTCACCCTCGCGCCGCCCCTGGGACTGGTCGCGCAGCGGCGCGGAACCTCGATCCTCGTCGGGTTCGACTGGCCCGCCGAGGTCCCGGAGGTCGAGGTGCGGTGGTCGGGACGGTCACTGCCGGTCAGCGCGGCCTCGTACCGCGCCCAGGGCGGCGTGCGGCTCGACGCGCCCGAGGGCGATCCGGTGACGGTGGAGGTGGCCCCGGCCACCGTGGTGCGGGGCCGGCGGGTGTGCGGCCCGGCGGCGACGGTGTCCCTGGAGGCCGTCGTGCCCGTCGGCTACGACCTGCTCACCCGGGGCCCGCCGTGGAGGCGCTCCCTGGTGGTCGAGGTGAGTTCTCCCCGGCCGGTGCGGGTGGCCCGGCTGACCCTGGTGCTCAGGCCGGGCCCCAATCAGCCGCGCTCGCCGGAGCAGGGCAGGGTGCTCGCCGAGTGGACGGAGGTGACGCCCCCCGCCCGCTTCACGGTCCCGCTGCCCAGGCAGGCGGGACCGTACTGGCTGAGGTGTTTCGCGGAGGGCGACGTGGAGCTGGTCGACCCTCCGGTCCGCCGGATGAAGTCGGGATGAAATCGGCAGGATGAAGTCCGCAGTCCGCAGGATGAGACCGAGGCAGACATTGATCACGTGCCCGTACTGCTTCACCCGGGTGGCGCGCGACCGCGTCGCCTTCCGCTGCGCGGGGAGGGCGGGGCACGGCACGGGCTGCGATCCCCGGGCCGACGAGGTCCTCGGCCGACACCGGGGAGGCGCCGCGCCGTCGCTGCCGCCGGTGTTCTCGGTCCGGCGCCCCGGGCGGCGGGCCCGCTGCCCCGACTGCGGGCGGGAGACGGGGTGGCGCGCCTGCCCCGAGTGCCACAGCCGGCTGCCCGCCGAGTACTGCACCAACCCCGGGAAGATCGTCGCCCTGGTCGGCGCGAAGGGGTCGGGCAAGAGCACCTACATCGCGGTCCTGCTGCACGAGCTGATGAACCGGGTGGGCGCCGAGCTGGACGCCTCGCTGGTCCCCTGCGACGACCGCACCATCGAACGCTACCGGCAGGACTTCGCCCGCCCGCTGTACGGGGAGCGGCGGCTGCTGAGCGCCACCCGGCCCGCCGTGACCGACCTGCGGCGCGACCCGCTGGTCTACCTGCTGACCCGTACGGTCAGGGGGCGGATCCGCAGCCGTACGGAGTCGCTGACCCTGGTGCTGTTCGACACCGCGGGCGAGGACCTGCGCAGCAGGGACGTCGCCGAGCTGCACCTGCGCTACCTGGCGGCGGCCGACGCGGTGATCTTCCTGGTGGACCCGCTGGAGCTGCCGGGGGCCAGGGCGGCGCTGAGCGGCACGGCGCTCGCCCGGAGCGGTTCCCTGGAGGACGACCCCGACAGCGACCCGGTCAACGTCATCGGCCGGGTGACGGAGCTGCTGCGCCGCCGGGACGGCGGGCGCCTGCGGATCCCGGTGGCCGTCGCGCTCAGCAAGATAGACGCGCTCAGGCCGGCGCTGGAGAGGCAGTCGGTGCTGCACCGGGCCAGGACCCCGCTGGGCGCCCTCGACCTGGACGACAGGGAGGCCGTGGACGAGCAGGTCCGCGCGCTGATGGACGAGTGGCAGGCCGGGATGGTGGACCGCTACCTGCGCCAGAACTACACCGACCACGCGTTCTTCGGGCTGTCGGCGCTGGGCGCCGTACCGGAGGCGGACGCCGTCGGTGCGGGCGGCATCCGGCCGTACCGGGTGGAGGACCCGCTGCTGTGGCTGCTGTACAGGTTCAAGATGCTCGACGGCGTGCGGAGGTAGGGCGTGGTCTGGCAGCTGCACTACACGTCGGCGGAGTCGGGTCCCACCGGCCGCGCCGGGTTCCAGTTCGTCGCCCAGAGCCCCGGCCTGCCCGACGGGCTCGCGGGCGCGGTGGCACGTCACCTGACGTACCGGCCGCCGCCGGGGGCGCCGCTGTCGCCGAGCCGGGGGCAGATCCTCGCGATGCCCGCCGCGCTCGGCTACACCCCGCTCGACCACGGGCTCGACCACGGGCCCGGCCGGGAGCCCGGCCGCGGGGCGGTGCTGGCGCGCTGCGTCTACCTGGGCCGCGACTACTCGGGCCGGTACGGCAACTTCCTCGGCCACGCCGTCGTGCTGAGCGAGGACGACCTCGTGGGCCTGCGGCCGGTGGAGTTCTGGCGGGCGCCCCTGTGGTCGGACGCGCCCGCCGCGCCCGGCACCGAGCTGCCCGAGCTGGCCGAGCTGACCCCGGGCACCTCGGTGGACCCCGAGTCGCTGGGCGCCTGGCTGGCCTCCGGCGGCGAGGACGCCTACCGGCGGCTCGCGCTCCTGCTGCGGACCGTGCACGGGGCACTGACCCGGGGGCACGGGCGGCTGGTACTCGTCACCGGCGACGTCGAGGACGTGGTGCGCTGGATCGCGGTGATCTCCTACTCGCTGCCGTGGACGGCCTCGGCGAGACTGTCCTTCCTCACCTACAGCGCCGACCCCGCCTCGGCCCCCCAGATGATCGTCGGCACCACCCCCGACGTCTGGCTCCCCTCCGACATCGACGCGACGGTGGTGGAGCTGGACGAGGCGCCGCCCGAGGCCGAGACCGGCAGGTTCGCCGGGACGGTCGTCGGTTTCTGGCGCCGGATGGACCTGGACGGCATCGACGCGCTCGGCGAGTTCGGTGACGAGGACCCGGAGACGGTGGCGGCCCTGCTGGCCCTGTGCCGGGGAGACGGCTCGGTCTCGGCCGCCGAGCAGTCGGCCGTCGCCGGGCTGATCCAGGCCGCTTCCCCCTCCCCGGAACGACCGTCAACGGGACAGCCGTCGATGGAACGGCCATCGGCGAGGCCTCCGGCAGCGGAACGGCTGCCGACGGAGCGGCCGTCTTCGCCGGGACGGTCGCCGGCGGGACGGGCGACGGTACCCGGCTGGGTCTGGGCCGGCCTGGGGCGGGCGGCCGGTCTGATGGGTCACGAGCTGGCCGCGGCGGTGTGCGCGGCGGGTCCCCCGGAGGCCGTCGCGCCGTGCGCCGTCCGCTGTGCCGCGCTGGCCATGCGCGACCCCTCCCTGCCACCACCCGCCCGGCCGCTGACCGTACGGGACGCGAGGGCGCTCGCCCCCGAGGCCGCGGCGGCGCTCGGCGCGGCCCGCGACCTCGCGGCGCTGGCCGGGGTGGTCAGGAACGCCGACGCCGCCGGGGTGCCGGTGGACGCGACGGATGTCGAGCGGACGGTCGCCGAGCTGGTGAGGGCGGGCGGCGAGGGGCTCGCGGAGGCGGTGGGACGGGTCCCGCACGGTCTGCGTGAAACGGTGCTGGCCGGCGCGGTGACCGGACTGGAGGGCACCTCCTCCAGGATCAGGTCGAGGCTGCTGACCCCCGAGGTGTGTGCGCTGCTCGCCGTCCGCGACTGGCCCGCCGCCCCGCGTACCGGGGCCGAGGTGCTCCGGTGGCTCGTCGAGTCCGGCAGGCTCGGCCGGGTCGAGGCGACGATCGCGCTGGTACGGCTCGCGTGGCCCGCGCCGGGCGAGGAACCGGAGGGGAAGGCGGACGGAGAGACGGGCGGACGCGAGGCGGCGGGCGAGAAGGCGAGCGGGGATACGGACGGAGAGGCATCAGGGCGCGGGGCGGCGGGCGGGGAAAAGGCCGGGGAGCCGAGCGGAGGGACGGCCGAGGCCGCAGGGAAGGCGACAGGGAAGGCGATCAAGGAGACGGCCGGGGAGGCTAGCGGGGATACGGACGGGGGGCGCGACGCCGTCCTGGCCGCCATCTGGCGGGACCCGCCGGACGCCGCCGAGTGCACGCTGCTGCTGCGGACGCTGGGCGACGCGATGAACGTCTCCACCCACCTTCTCGACCTGCCCGCGCGCGTCTTCCATCGGGCCGGGCTGAAGGGACCCGAGGTGGAGGGGCTGGCCGAGCAGGTCAGGCGGAGCATGTCCGGCGGCTACCCGGTGGACGACGCGGAGACCGCGCTCATCGCGTCGCGGCTGGCCGGCGCGCCCACCCCCGCCGAGGCGGCCCGCGCCGTCGACCAGCTGACCGAGCTGACCCGCGAGGGCGACAGGAACCTGGCCCCGCTGGCACGCAGGACGGCCGCGGGGGCACTGGCCGGACGCGACCCGCGCTTCCGTACGACCGTGATGAAGCGGACCTCGGAGCGGACGCGGCGGTGGCTGGTGTCCGCGTGGCTGGCCGCGAGGATCGACCGTGACGAGCAGCTCGCCCTGCTGGAGATCGCGATCCGGCTGCGGAGCGACGGGGTGGTGATCGCGACCCTCGACGAGTGGGCGCGTTCCCATGTCCGCAACTGGTCGCTGTTCGGGTCGGTGGAGGCCCGTTTCAAACGGGACCCGGAGCTGGCGGCCGGGCTGCGGGAGCTGACGGGGCCCAGGCGGCGGCTCTTCGGCCGGGGAGAGCGCTGATGCGCGCCGCGCCGGCCCGGTCGCGGAGGACCACCTCGATCACGAGGGATCACCCCGTTCCGGGGTCGCGGAGGATCACCCCGGTCACCGGGGAAGCGCGGACGACCGGCGGGCACTGATGTGGATCTTCGTGGTGGCGCTGTGGGTGGTGGCCGTCTGGCTGGGCGTCATGGCGGCGACCATCCTGCTCCCGCTGACCCTGGCCGCCACCACGCTGGGCGCGGTCGGCGTGTACTTCACGCACGCGGGACGGGTCCTGCTGCCCGCCCCCGTGTCCGGCCCCTCTCCGGTCAGGCTCCCCTCCGGCGGCCCGGACGGCGACCCGGTCTACCCGCACTACCTGGTACGGCAGGTCTGGCGGGACTGGTGGGCCGTCATCGGTGCCGCGCTGCCCGCCATCGGCGACACCGCGGGCACCGTCGTCTCCGCGACCACGCGCAAGCTGATGGGTGACGTCCAGGGCTTCTTCCTCTTCCCGATCTGGCTGGCGATCTGCGGGGGCGTGGTGCTGGCCGCCGTACCGCTGGCCGCCGTCGGTGTCCTGCTCGCCGCCGTCCACGGCGTGACCGTGCTGGCGGGCATGCTGGCCTGGCTGGCGTGCGTGGCGGTGCTGCGCGGGCTCGAACAGGTGCTCGCGCTAGTCCGGCGGATCCTGCAGACCTGTCCCTACCCGGGTTGCTACGAGCGGATCACCCTGCCGCACTATTCCTGTCCCACCTGCGGCGAGCGGCACCGCAGGCTCACCCCCGACCTGAACGGCGCCGTCCGGCACGTGTGCCGGTGCGGTACCCGGCTGCCGACGACGATCGCGCTGGGCCGGTTCCGGCTGCGGGCCCACTGCCCGCGGTGCGATCGCGCGCTGCCCGCCAGGATCGGCCGGGTCAGGGTGGAGCCCCTGCCGTTCGTCGGCGGCCCGGACGCGGGCAAGACCACCTTCATGGCCCTGGCCGTCAACGCCCTGCACGGCTCGGTGACCGCGGCGGGAGGTCACGCGCTGTTCGCCGACAAGGGCGACGAGATGTCCTTCCGTCGCCTCCGCGAGCAGCTGCGGGCGGGCAGGGTCGACAAGACCGGCACCGACCTGCCCCGGGCCGTGATGCTGGACGTCAGCGTCCCGGCGACCCGGCGGCGGGAGGGCGACCGGATCCTCTACCTGTTCGATCCCTCCGGCGAGCACTACACGGGCGCCGCCACGGTGGAGGCGATGGGATACCTCGCCCACGGCGAGGCCCTGCTGCTGGTCATCGACCCGTTCGCGCTGCCCGAGGTGCAGGACCACCTGCTGGCCGCCGAGCGCGAGGAACTGGCCGCCAGGGGCGTGGTGCTCTCCGGAGAGGACCCGGCCGACACCTTCAGCCGGGTCGTCACCGAACTGGCCGCCCGCTCCGACGGGGGCGGCCAGCGGCGGGTCGCGGTCGTGCTCACCAAGGCCGACCTGCTGCGCGGGATCGCGGCCGGGCGCGGCGCCGAGGACGACCTGCCGGGCTGGCTGACCCGGATGGGGATGGGCAACCTCGTACGGGAGGTGACCCGGCGCTCGGCCGGGCTGCGCTACTTCGCCTCGGGGCTGCCGCCCAGGGGCGAGGAGATCGCCGAGCTGATCGGCTGGCTGGTGGGCCTGCCCCTCGGCGGCCGTACCCGTGGCACGGCCGCCGACCCGGCGGCAGGCGAACGCGGCACCGGCGAGCGCGGCACCGGTGAACAAAGGGCGGGTGAACAGGGAGCGGGAAAGCAGGGAGCGGGTGAACAGGGAGCGGGTGAACAGGGGGCGGGTGAACAGGGGGCGGGCGACCTCGTCGCCGGTGACCCGCGCACGCCCTGGACACCGTCGTCCCGCCCCGCGGATCTGCTCCCGCTCAGCTACCTCCTCGCCCGCCGCGTGATCTTCGGCGCCACGGTCCTGCTCTCCGCCGGCCTGATCGTCCTGCTGGCCGCCGCCCTGTGGCGGATCAACGCGGGCGACGTGACGGCCGCCCTGTCCCTGACCGGGTAGCGGACGGCACGACCGCCGTCATGTCTCCGGCGGGGTGACCGGCTCGGTCCTGGCGGGGCGGCGGAGGACGCGACCGCGGCACCGTCCCTCCTGCCTCCGGGTAGCGGGCGGCGCGGGCCCGCGCGGAGCCGGGGTGGCGGGCGGCGCAGGGGCCGCCTCGGCCCGTACGGGGCCGGGGTGGCGGGTGCCGGGGATCGATCGGGAGAGAACCCTTTCTCACGCGCCGTGCGATAGATGAGATGTGAGTCTTTTCTCCCCGTGGCGGCGGGACCCTCCCCCCGTCACCACCGAGAGCGGTGACGCCGAGCTGATCGCCGCGATCGCCGCCGAGAGCATGACCGCGCTGCGTATCCTGCACCGGCGGCACGCCCCCTGGCTGCGTGCGCGCCTGGCACGCCGCTGCGCCGACCCCGACGCGGTCGACGACGCCCTCCAGGACACCTTCATGGCCGTCTGGCGGTCCGCCGCGCGCTTCAGCCCGGTCGGTGACGACGCCGCCGGGTGGCTCTGGACGATCGCGATGCGCAGGCTGGTGTCGGTGCTGCGCGGTCGCGGGGCGCGCTGGATCGGCCAGGGCCACGACCTCGACGAGGCACGCGGCACCGTCGAGTCGGCCGAGGACCTGGTCCTGGTCCGCGTGGAGCACGGTGACCTCGACGCGGCGATCCGCAGGCTCACGCCCGAGCTGCGCGCGGTCATCCAGGCCACCGTGCTCGACGGCCTCACCGTCAGGGAGGCCGCCCAACTCCTCGGTATCCCCGAGGGCACCGTCAAGACCCGCGCGATGCGCGCGAGGGCGCGTCTGCGAAAGGACCTGGCATGAGCGTGCGCCGCGAGCCCGGAGAGGTGGGCGACCGATGAGCACCTGGCACATCCCCGGCGACCTGCTGGACAGCTATCTGGCCGGAGAGCTGGACCCGGTACGGGCCATGTCGGTCGACGCCCACCTGGGGGGCTGCCCGGTGTGCCGGGCGGCCGTCCCGTACGAGCGGGAGTGGCTTGAGAGTTCCTGGCTGCGTCTTGAGGACCGGGCGGGCCTGCCCCGGCCGCGTCCGGCCGAGCGGCTGCTGCGCCTCGCCGGCCTGCCCGGCCATGTGGCGCGGCTGGTGACGGTGACGCCGGCGCTCGGCAGGGCGTGGCCGGTCGCCGTACTCGCCGTGCTCGCCTTCGGCGTGCTCGCGGCGAGGCACACGGCCGACGCCCTGCCGTTCTTCCTGGTGGCCGCCCCGGTGCTGCCTCTGGCCGGTATCGCCGCCGCCTACGGCCCGCGCGTCGACCCCGTCCACGAGCTGCTGGCCGCCACCCCCCTGGCGGGGCCGCGCCTGCTGCTCGTGCGCTCGACCGCCGTCCTCACGGTGGCGTCCGTGCTGGCCGGTCTCGCCTCGCCGCTGCTGCCCGCCCCGCCGGGGCTCAGCGCCGCGTGGCTGCTGCCCGCGCTCGTGGCGACCTCGGGCTGCCTGGCGCTGTCCACCCGGCTGCCCGTACCGATGGCCGCGCTCACCGCGGGCGGGCTGTGGCTGGCCGGTGTCGCCGCCGCGACCGGGGCGGGGGGCAGCTGGCGGGTCCCGTTCCAGCCGGGCGCGCAGATCCTGTACGGCTGCGTGGCCGCCCTTCTCGCCGTACTCGTCTACCGGCGGCGCGGCCGCCTCGACCCGGGGGAGTCTCGTTGAGCATCATTGTCAAAGGCCTGGTCAAGCACTACGGCCGCAACCGTGTCCTGGACGGCCTCGACCTGACCGTCACACCGGGCGTCACCGGCCTGCTCGGGCCGAACGGGGCGGGCAAGACGACGTTACTGCGCTGTCTGGCCACCACGCTCGCCCCCGACTCGGGCACCATCGACGTCCTCGGGCTCGATCCCGGGGACCGGCTCCAGCGCACGGCGCTACGCCGCAGGCTCGGTTACCTGCCGCAGGACCCCGGCTACTACCCGCACTTCACCGCGTTCGACCTGGTCGACTACGTGGCGATCCTGAAGGAGATGACCGATCGGCGCGAGCGCCACCGTGAGGTGCGGCGGGTGCTGGCGGAGGTGGGGCTGTCGGACCAGGCGAAGGTTCGCGCGCGCAAGCTGTCGGGCGGCATGCGCCAGCGCCTGGCGTTCGCGCAGGCGCTGCTGGGCGAGCCGGCCGTGCTGATCCTGGACGAGCCGACCGTGGGCCTCGACCCCGAGCAGCGGATGCGGTTCAGGGCGCTGGTGTCGAAGGTGGGTGAGAGCCGTACCGTGCTGCTGTCCACCCACCAGACCGAGGACGTCGCGGCGTTGTGCGAGCGGGTGGTGACCGTGGACGAGGGCCGGGTGGTCTTCGACGGGACGCCCGGCGAGCTCGCCGCGACGGCGGCGGGGAGGGTGTGGCTGTCGGGGCGGCCTCCCGCCGGGTCACAGCTGTTCTGGCGCACGGCCGACGGCCGCTACCGCACCCTCGGCGACCGGCCGGAGGACGGCGTGCCGGCGGAGCCGGGGGTCGAGGACGGCTACCTGCTCCTGCTCGGCGACCGCGCGCGGGCGGTGGTGGCGTGACCGGGCACACGACCGGACGCGCGACCGAAAGCGCGACCGGAAGCACGGCCGGACACGCGACCGAAAGCACGGCCGGAAGCATGGCCGGACACGCGACCGAAAGCACGGCCGGACGCGTCGCCGGTCGCGGTACGACGGACCGCGGGGAAGATCGGACTCCGGGCGACGGGGCCACCCGCCCCCTCCCCCGACGCGGGACACCGACCCTCCCCCACCGCGGGACACCGGTCCTCTTCCGTCGCGGAACGTCCTGGGAGCTCTTCGTCTTCGAGACGCGCCGCCTGGTACGGAGCCCGATCCTGTGGGCCGTGGCGGCGCTCGTCCTGGCGGTGCAGACGTACCTGAGCCGCGACCAGCAGCCGGACCTGAACATCGATCCGATCGCCGCGACGGGCATGGCCTCCTGCCTGGCCGGAGCCGTGTTGCTCGTGGCGAACCTCACCACCTCCCGTGACGGCCGGCACGGCATGCCGGAGAGTCTCGCCGGGCTGCCCGCCGGCGCGGAGCACAGGACGAGGGCCGTACTGTTCGCGGCGCCGCTGGTCGGCGGCCTGTCGGCGGCAGTGGTGCTCGGCCTCTATCTCGTCATCCGTCTCCTGTCGGGGCCCGTGGCCGGGACTCTGGACCCGTACGAGCCGCTGACCGCGGTGGCCGTCTCGGCGTTCGCGGCCGCGCTGGGAGTGGCGGTGGGCCGGTGGCTGCCCTGGCTGATCTCGGGGCCGCTGGTCATCGCGGCGCTCGGATTCCTGATCTTCCAGAATCCGGTCAACGGGCCGGCGGGCTGGTGGCTGCCGGTGATGCAGCGCCACTGGCCCGACTGGCCCGACCGGCCCTCGGGCACGCACCTGGTCTACGTGCTGGCCCTGGTCGTCCTGGCCGGCGGGGTCGCGTCGCTGAGGTACGGTCTCCGGCCGGCGCCCCTGGTCGCGGTGGTCGCGGCCGTCGCCGTGGCGGTGCCGACGGGGGTCACGGCGGCGGCGGTACGGCAGGGCTCCGCGATCGGCTCCGCCTGGACGGCCGGGGACGATGTCGATCCACGCCTCCGGGACCGCTTCCTCGGATCGCGCTCGCACCGGTGTGAGGAGCGCGGCGGGATCACCTACTGCGCCTATCCCGAGTACGTCCCGTGGATCCCGCTGTGGGAGGAGGCCATCGGGCCGGTGGTGCGGGCCGTACCGCCGGAGCGGAGGCATCTGGTGCCACAGGTTCGGCAGATGTCCTCGTCCTGGTTCTTCAACGAGGACATCGAGGCTCGCGCCGTGCGGCCGAGCATGTCCTGGGGGCATCCCGACCAGCGAAAACGACTCGCCGAGGACCTGTCGCTGCACGTCGCGGGATTTCACCCCATGTGCGACGCCCGCGGGCAGGCACGCACCCTGGTGATGCTCTGGCTGATCGGGCAGACGGCACCGGTCACGCGACCCCAGTCACTGCAGATCGACAGCAGGCTGAGCAGGAGAAGCACGATCGACTACGGCGACGCCGAGGTCGGTTACGCCAAGCGGCTCCTCGCCTCCCCCGGCGCGCGCGAACGCGTCCGGGCTCACTGGGACACGCTCATGAGGCCCGCCACCACGCTCGAACGAGCGCTGCCGCTGCTGGGCCTCGACCGGGAGTTCCCCATCTCGAAACCGGAGGGCACGCCATGTCGTTGACGATCGGAGAGCGGGAGAGAACGCGGCGGGCGCCCGGGAGCGGCACTCCCCCGGCGAGTTCCGGCGGGCCCGGGGCCCGGCGGGTGCGCACGGCTCTCGCCCTGGCCCGGCCGCTCGCGCGGGCGATCGACTGGGCGCCGCTCGCGGCCGTCACCGTTTTCCTCACCGCCCTGGTGTCGCTGGTCGAGGTGGGAGACGAGCTGTCGGCCGGTACCGCGCTCAACCTGATGCGGGTCGGCGGCACCCTGCTCGGCGGGGCGGCGGCGTTCGCGCTGGTCGACCCGGTGGCCGCCAACGCGGGGCCGGCCCCCGTGCCCCGCTGGGTCCGGCAGGGGCTGCGCTGCCTGCTCGCCGGCGCCGTCGCGACGGCCGTCTGGCTGGGCGCCTTCGCCGTCGTCGTCTCCCGCCTTCCCACGGGTCAGCTGTTCCCGCTCTCCGATCTGCTGGTCGAGGCCGTCGTGTGCCTGGGCGTCGGGCTCGCCGCCGCGGCGACCGCCGCCCGGTTCACCTCCGGGCGGCAGGCCGCCATCGCCGCCATCGTGGTCCAGCTCATGCTCGTGCTGGCCACCGTGCTCCTGCCCCCGGGGTTCCAGCTGTGGCCGCCGACGTGCGGGTACGGCCACTGGTACGAGGCGCACCGCTTCTGGCTCGTCATGTCGCCGCTCCCGCTGCTGTGGCTGGCGGCGGCGAACCGGGACGTCCGCTGACCGGATGGTCCCGGCGGCCCGTCCCCGGACGGAGCGGCGTGACGTCTCCGCCGTCCCGTCCTCGGACGGGTTCGTGATCCGGACGGTTGTGACCGGGAGGGAATGGGCGGGGCCGCCGGATCGGGGGCGGGGCGCGACCGGTTCGCGGGGGGCCGCTATTTTTCCGGGCATGACGATCGCCCGTTCACTGCTGTTGTTCGCGCTGGCCGCCGTCGCCGAGATCGGCGGTGCCTGGCTGGTCTGGCAGGGGGTCCGCGAGCAGCGGGGCCTGTTGTGGATCGCCGCCGGAGTCATCGCGCTGGGGGCGTACGGGTTCGTCGCCGCGTTCCAGCCGGACCCCAACTTCGGCAGGGTGCTGGCCGCCTACGGCGGGGTGTTCATCGCCGGGTCCCTGCTGTGGGGGATGCTGGCCGACGGCTTCCGCCCCGACCGCTGGGACCTGATCGGCGCGGGAGTGTGCCTGGCGGGGGTCGCTCTGATCATGTACGCCCCGCGCGGCTGAATCTGGAGAAACTCCCACAAAGTGCTCGGCGACTTTAAATGAGTCCGCTGCCCTCGATGCACCTGAAACGGGTGAGGACGAGTGCCGCGCGACCTCGCCGCCACCCCTTCTCGAAACCCTGTGGGCATGGCGCCGCGGGCCGCCGGGCCCCCGGACAGGACGTCCGGGGGCCCGGCGGGGCGACGGGAGGGTTCAGCGGGTGGCGTAGGCGCGGATCACCTCCTGCCTGAGGGTGTTGCCCTGCTTGTCGGAGGCGTTCAGCCGCAGGGAGACAAAGCCGTTGCCCCCGGACCCCCGGTCGAGCTGCGCCCGGTAGGATCCGGCGCCCGTGGAGGTGAGCCGCCGCACGGGCTTCCAGCTCGCACCGTCGTTGTACGACACCTCCAGTGAGACGTTCTTGACGGCGCTTCCGGCCGAGCCCTCCTGGTGGTAAAGCGTCAGGCCGATGGAGGAGGGGTTGCCCCGGTTCTCCTTGTCGAGCGCGATGTCGTAGTCGGCGAGCAGCAGCGGGATGACGGTCTTGGCGCCCTCCGCCGTGCGTTCCGAGGTGAACGTCCAGACGGAGCCGGTCTTCGTGGACAGCTTGGCCCAGCTCGCCTGGTTCTCCACGGTGAACTCGACGCGGTAGCCCGCTTTCTCCGCCGGGAGGTCGACGGTGCCCGCGGGCATGTAGTCCGTCTCCGCGATCAGTTCCTCTCCCTTGTACACCTTGAACTTGGTGCGCAGTCCCCGCTCGAAGTCGCTCGTGTACGCGGCGGCGAAGTTGCGGCTCGCGTCCACGAAGCCCTGCATGGAGACGAACAGCAGGTCGTCCTCCCTGCGTACCGGGTGGCGCGGGTCGACCCCCGGCGTCAGCGGCTGCTTGAACCAGGTGACGTCGGCCTTCTGCCCCGGCCGGACGTAGGTCCGGGTCTGCGGATCGTTGAGCTCCACGCGCGGCGTCTGGGGACGCGGCCACGCGTTGCCGTACGGCCGCTCGGGCGTGGTCACGCCGCTGTTCCAGCGCACCTCCGGGTCGGGGACGATGTAGGTGACCCGAGTGCGGGGCGTACGTGGCAGGGGCAGGCTCGTGGTGACTGAGGCGGTGTCCCAGGGCTGGAAGGCAAAGCGTGCCTCGTTCGCCACCACGTCACCGGCGAGCTGGGTGTGGAAGTCGGCCTCCTCCTTCGCCAGCGACTTGGTGTTCACGACGTAGCGCAGGTCGTCGGGCACCCGGCCCTTCTCCCGCAGGAACAGGTCGTACTGGTAGGGGCTCACCACGACACCCTTGGCCACGACCGGTACGGGGGCGCGTCGCGCCAGGGAGAGCAGCTTCTCTCCCTCCTCCCGTGACAGCCACACCGTCGGGACGGTGAGCTTCATGACCACCCCGCCCGGGGAGGGGTTGGCTCCGGGGCGGTCGTTGTAGATCGCCACCATCTTCGCGCCCGCAGCGGCCGCGTTGTTGGACTGGACCGCGACCGGGATCCCGTCGCTGCGCCGGATCAGGGCCAGCTTGCCGCGCAGGTTCCCGCCCTTGAGGTCCTCGGGCCTGCCCTGCCCGGCGTCGGCGGCGAGCAACAGCTCCGTACCGTCCAGCCTGGGCATCTCGGTGAAGTGGTCGCTGAACCACTGCGGCGCGTAGTAGTCGGGGTTCAGCTCGGTACCGGGTGCCTTCATGGTGATGGCGGGCGCGTCGAGGCGCCATTGGGTGCCGACGGAGAAGGTGCCCCTCGTGACCTTCCTCGTCGGCTGGACGAACAACCGTTCCTCGATCAACGCCCCGGGCCTGAGGTACGTGCCGCCCAGGTTCGGGGTGTCCCCCTTCACCGCCGACCGGTACCACTTGAGGTACGCGGCGGCCCCCATGTTGCGCTTGGTCTCGTGGTCGGGGGTCTGGACCTTGACCTCGACGGCCTTGCGGGCGTCCAGCACGATCTCGGTGTTCTTGGTGATCCGTATCTCCGGGTCGCCGGCAAGGCTCACATTCAGCGGCGTCCCCTTCGAGTTCGTGCTGTCCTCCCAGGCGGGCATCGTGAAGAGGTGGCCGAGCACGGAGTAGGTACCCTGTGGCACCAGCAGGCAGGTCCCCACATCGTACGGGTCCGCCGAGCAGGGCCGGGTGGCGTCGTTCGGCAGGACGCTGCCGAGGAGCGTGCCCCGCTCCAGGTCGAGCACTTCGAACCCGCCGTGCGCCGGACGGCCGTCCCTGGCGATGCCCCTGATCCGCAGTTCCACGCGCGGCTCGTCGATGTTCCCGGTGAGCAGCGTCCGCACGCCCCCGCGCTGCGGCACGCTCGCCACCAGTTCCCCCCGCAGCGGGCCAAACGGGGCACCGGCGGAGTCGAGGGTGACGGTGACCTCGGCCGTGCCCCCGGCCGGGAGGGCGACCGTCGCCGGTGACACGGTGAACGTCCCGGTCGCCTTCAGCGCGAGCTGTACGGGCGCGGTGGTGACGTTGCGGTAGGTGAGCTTACGGACGACCCGGTCAGCGCCCTTGACGACGTTACCGAACCCGAGCGTGCCCTCGGAGGCCACGACCTGTCCGGCGAGCGCCGCGGCGACGTCCACCCTGCCGCCGCCCTGCTCGTCGACGGTGTTGCCGTCCTGATGCCTGGCCGTGCCCATCATCAGGGCCTTCAGCTCGCCCGCGCCGATGCCGGGCCGGGCCTGCCGCAGCAGGGCCGCGGCCCCCGCCACGTGCGGGGTGGCCATGGACGTGCCGGAGACACCGGTGTAGAACTCGCCGGCCTCGTCGCCGAGCAGCGTCCCCTTGGCCCGTGCCGCGACGATGCCCACGCCGGGCGCGGTGAGGTCGGGCTTGACCGAGAAGTCGGTGGGCACGGGGCCTCGGCTGGAGAAGTCCGCGAGCTTGTCGGCGCGGTCCACGGCGCCGACGGTGAGCGCCGACGCCGCGTCGCCGGGGGCTCCGACGCACCTGTCACAGCCCCGGTTGCCCGCCGCGATGACGAAGAGCGCGCCGTGGCGCCGCGTCAGCGCGTCCACGGCGTCGGTGAGCGGGCCGCCGGGCTCCGGGCTGCCGAGGCTCATGTTCACGATGTCGGCGCGCTTCTCGGCGACCGCCCACTCCATGCCGTCGATGATCCCCGACATGCTGCCGGAGCCGTCCGCGCCCAGCACCTTGCCGTTCAGCAGCTTCGCGCCGGGGGCCACGCCCTTCAGCCGCCCGCCGGAGGCGGCTCCGCTGCCCGCGATGGTGTCGGCGACGTGCGTGCCGTGCCCGTGGCGGTCGGCCGCGTCGTTCTCCCCGGTGAAGTCCCGCGCGTCCGCGACCTTCCCGGCCAGGTCGGGGTGGCCCGCGTCCACTCCGGTGTCGAGCACCGCCACGGTCGTGCCGGTCCCGTCGAACCCGGCCGCCCACGCGGCGGGCGCGGAGATCTGCGGGACGCTGTGGTCCAGGGCGACCCGCACCCGCCGGTCGAGCCAGATCTTGTCGATTCCCGCCAGCGGAGCCGCCTTCTGACTCTCGGTACGGTCTCGCTGTCCGCCCTCGCTGCGGGCGAGAGCGGCCAGCGCGCCGCCGAGTTCCGCAGCCTGTTTCTTGTCCGCCGACATCCCGGCGCCGGCGATGCTCTCCAGCCGGCGTGTCAGGCTGGTCCCCGGGATCGCGGGCGGCGGCGCCGCGGCGGCGAGGGCCTGGTCGGTGTAGGTCATGATCAGCGGAACCGTCCCGCTGGCGGAGTCGGCGCCTCCCTGGTCGATCAGCGCCGTCACGTTGAACAGCTCGGGATCGAGACGGTGCGGGACCAGGCCGATGACGTCGTTGGGGATGACGCTGACCTCTCCCCTGTCCTCCAGCACCTGGAAGGTCGGGATGTGGCCGTCCTCGCGGCGGGCCGGGGTGACGGTGGCCGTCTGGCGGCCGTCGTCGAGGAGCCTGACATGGACACGGTCGCCGGTCACCAGCGTGACGTCGAAGGTGTCCGGCTTCGTGGTGAACGTGCCCGGCTTGGCCGTGGCGGCGTTCGGGCCACCCGGGGCGTTCCTCGCCTGGGCGTTGTCGATCGCGGCGGACGCGGGGGCCCCGAGTGCGGCACCGCACGCCGTGGCCACGGCGACGGCCGCTACCCATCTTCGCATCAACGGACCTCCGGAATACAATAAGTAGATCGACCGAATTCCTAACGGCCAGGAGTTGGGCGTGTCCATGCTTCTCAGGTGGCCAGAACATGACTTGTCGTAAACCCGTCACCTGGCTGTGACGGGACCCGCCTACGTTCGGTTCGCACGGCAAGGAGGCTCGGAGGGGGACCGACGTCATGGACCGGCGACTGCTGGACGGGCTCGGCGTCACGGCGACCGAGGAGGGGGCCTACCGCGCGCTGCTGCGCCACGGCCCGGCCACGCTGACCGAGCTGGCCGCCGAGGCCGAGGCGTCGGTGGCCGGGCTGCGCCGGATGCTGCCGCGCCTTGAGGACCTGGGCCTGGTCGCGCGCCTGGCCGGCCGCCCGCTGCGGCTGATCGCCACGCCGCCGCACCTCGCGCTGGACGCGCTGGCCGCGCGGCGCCAGAAGGAGATCGCGCACAGCCGCGCGGCGGCGGCCCTGCTGGCCGCCGAGGTCGCCGACCGTACCGGGCCGCAGCCCGAGGAACTCGTCGAGGTCGTCATCGGCCAGGCGGCCGTGGCCAGGCGCTACCTGCAGATCGAGCGCAACGCGACCGAGGAGTTCCTCGTACTGGTGCACCCCCCGTACGCCGTCGACGTCGGCACCGACCTGGAGGAGTGGGCTCCGCGATCCTGGCCGATGGTCAGGGGGATCTACGGCCCGCGCGCGTTCGAGGACCCGAGCATGTTCGAGCACACCCGGCGGGCGATAGCCGAGGGCGAGCAGGCGCGTCTCGGCCACGTCCCGATGAAGCTGGCCGTGGCCGACCGCCGGACCGCGATCCTGCCGCTGGGCTCGGAGGAGGACCAGGCGGTGGAGAGCGCGCTCGTCGTGCACCCCTCCGCCCTCCTCGACGCGCTCGTCGGACTGTTCGAGCTGCTCTGGCGGGCCGCCACCCCCCTGCGCCCCACCGCCCTCCGCTCCCCCGATCCCGGCCCCGGTGGAGCTCCACGGGCCGGGACGCCCCCGGCGCCGCCGGCCCCGCGGGAGGACTTCGACACGGACGTGCTCACGCTGCTGGCGGCCGGGCTGACGGACGACGCGATCGCGCGGCAACTGAACATCAGCCCGCGTACGGTCCAGCGCCGGGTACGCTCCCTCTGCGACCACCTCGGCGCGGGCACCCGCTTCCAGGCGGGCCTGCTCGCCGCCCGCCAGAACCTCCTGGGCGGCTGACACCGCGAAGGTGGGTCGTTTCACCTATCGTCTCTGATATATCTCCCGTATCGGGAAATGCTTTGCGGTTACCCTTGGACCGTGCCCGTCTACGTGGCCGTGGATCTCGGACCTGAGAGCGGCCGGGTATTGACCGGCGAATTCGATGGTGAACGGCTCGCGGTGCGGGAAGTGCACCGCTTCGCCAACCGGCCCGCCCGCGTTCTCGACGGCCTTTACTGGGACGTGCTGGGACTTCTCACCCAGGCCCGCGGGGGCATCGCGCTGGCCGCCGCCCGGGGCCGCCTCACCAGCGTGGGCGTGAGCGCCTGGGGCGGCGACTTCGCGCTCCTCGACCGCGACGGGCGGCTGCTGGCCAACCCCCGCCATCACCTCGACCCCTACACCTCCGGCCTGGCGGGGCTCGTCTCCTGGCAGGACCACTACGAGCTGACCGGCGTCCATCCGGGGCCGGGCACCACGGCCTGCCAGCTGCTGGCGCACGCCGGGTCCCCGCTCCTGGAGGCGGCCGACCACCTGGCGATGATGCCGGACCTGTTCACGCTCTGGCTGAGCGGCGAGATGCTCGCCGAGCGGACGATCGCGAGCACCAGCCAGCTGCTGGACGCCAGGACCGGCCGCTGGGCCGGCAGCCTCGTCACCCGCCTGGGCCTGCCCCGCCACCTGTTCGCCGACCGGCTCACCGAGCCCGGCACGGTCGCCGGGCCGCTGCGCGGCGAGAGCGGCGGGAACGGGAGGGGGCCCGGCGCGACCATGGTCGTCGCGGTGGCCGGCCACGACGCCGCCTCCGCGACGGCGGCGCTTCCCGTCTCGTCCGGCTCGGTCGGCTACATCTCCTTCGGTCCCCGCTCGCTGGCGGGGCTGGAGCTCGACGCGCCGGTCACCAGCCGGGAGGCCAGGATGGCGGGCTTCACCAACGAGGGCGGCGTCACGGGGACCGTGCGCTTCACCCGGGCACTCAACGGCCTGCAGCTGCTCCAGGAGTGCCGCAAGGCCTGGGGGGTGCGCACCTCGTACGCGGATCTGGTCGCCGAGGCCGCCACCGCGCCCGCGTTCGGCCCCCTGATCGACCCCGGCCATCCGTGGTTCCTCGAACCCGGCAACGTGCCGGCCAGGATCGCGGCCTACTGCCGGTCGACCGGCCAGACGCCACCCGCAGGCCGCGCGCAGACGGTGCGCTGCCTCCTGGAGAGCCTCGCCTGCTCCTACCGGTGGGCCCTGGAACAGGCCGAGTTCCTCAGCGACCGGCGGGTGGAGGCCGTGCACCTCGTGGGGGGCGGGGCCTCCAGCGACACCCTCTGCCGGCTCGTCGCCGACTTCGCCGGGCGGCCGGTGCTCGCGGGCCCCGTGGAGGCGACCGCCGTGGGCAACCTGCTGGTCCAGGCGATGGCCGACGGCCGGGTCGGCTCCCTCACCGAGCTGCGCGAGGTGGTCCGCCGCTCGTTCAGGCCCCGGCCGTTCCCGCCCGCAGGGCAGCGGGAACCGTACGAGATCGCCTACTCCCGCTACCGGCAGCTGACCGGGATCGACGGGTTCTGGAACGGTACGGGGCCCGAGCCGGCCGCCGGGCACCGGACGCGCCCGGCCCGTCACGCCGCGTCGACGACGTCGGCACCGTCGATGCCGTCGACGACGCCGGTGCGGTCGGTGCGCCCGGTGCCGTCAGTGGGACTCACGGGCGACCGCGTCACCGCCGGAGCCGACGAGGAAGTCGAGGTCGGCACTCCGGGGGGCCCGCATCACGTGGTCGACGTAAGGGCGTTCCCAGCCCCGTGACGGCCCGGCGAAGGCCGCCCGCATCGCGTCCGAGGGGTGACGCCTGGTCAGGTCCCCATTTGCCGAACGGTAGTCTACGGAACCCGATTCTCGTACCTCCGGCTCCGCCCGGCGGCGCCGTCTGGAAGGTTCCATCCGTGAGAGCGTTCGTCGTGACCGGGCCTCGCCGCTTCGCCGTGCTGGACGTCGAGCCGCCGGTTCCCGGCCCCGGGCAGGTCGTGGTCGACGTGGAGCGGGCCGGGGTGTGCGGCACCGACATGGAGTTCTTCAGCGGCGAGATGGCCTATCTCGAGGAGAGTCACGCCCGTTATCCCATGCGGCTCGGCCACGAGTGGTGCGGGACGGTCTCCTCCGTCGGCGAGGGCGTCGACGGAGGCTGGATCGGCACCCGCGTCACGGGTGACACCATGCTCGGCTGCGGCAGGTGCCGCCGCTGCCTGGGCGGGCTGCAGCACGTGTGCGAGGACCGCTTCGAGATCGGCATCCGGGGCGGGTGGCCCGGCGCCCTCGCCGAACGGCTTCCCGTGCCGGTCACGGCGCTGCACGCCCTGCCGGACGCGGTCGACGCGGTGGCCGGGGCGATGGTCGAGCCGGGCGGCAACGCGCTGCGGGCCGTCGAGGCCGCGGCCCTCGCCCCCGGCGACCGGCTGCTGGTGCTGGGACCGGGGACGATCGGCCTGCTCGCCGCCCGGTTCGCCCTGGCGCACGGGGCGGAGGTGCACATCATGGGCCTGTCGGAGCCGTCGCTGGAGTTCGCCCGCACCCTCGGGGTGCACGGGGCGTGGACCTCCGACCGGCTTCCCGATCTCCCGTTCGACGCCGTCATCGACGCCTCCAACGCCCCCGGCCTGCCCTCCCTCGCCGTCGACCTGGTGGAGCCTGGCAGGCGGGTGGTCTACATCGGCCTGGCGCCGAGCCCCAGCGCCGTCGACACCCGCGTGCTGGTGCTCAAGGACGTCACGGCCGTCGGCGTCCTGAGCGCCTCGCCCGGCCTGGCCGGGGCGATCGAGCACTACGCCTCGGGCTCGGTGGACCCCCGCCCGCTGGTGGCGGCCGTCGTCGGGCTCGACGAGGTGGGCGAGATCCTCTCCGGATCCCGCCCCGCGGGATCCGGTCCCGGCCCCAAGATCCACGTCGATCCCCGGGCCTGACCGGTTCCGCGCCGGCGCGGGCGTGGGCGCCTCTTCTCGCGGAGCGGCTAACCGAGATCGAGGTTGCGCAGCTGGGAGCGGGTGGAGATGCCCAGCTTCGGGAACAGCCGGTACAGGTGGGAGCCGACCGTACGCGGGCTCAGCACCAGCCGTTCGCCGATCTCCCGGTTGGTCAGGCCGCCGGCCGCGAGCCGAGCCACCTCGAGTTCCTGCGCGCTGAGCAGCCTCACCATCGAGCCGGTCCGGCGTACGCCTGCCCCTGCCCCTGCGACGCGTAGCTCGGTGTGGGCCCGCCGCGCCCAGAGCTCGGTCCCGATGCGCTCGAACGCCTCCAGAGCGGCGCGCAACGGGATCTGAGCCTCGACTCGACGCCGGTTGCGGCGCAGCCACACACCGTAAAAAAGGTTGATGCGCCCCTGGAAGAACGGGCGTTCCGCGACGCCCTGTACGGCCAGCGCGCGCTCAAAGTGCATCTCGGCGGCGCTGTCGTCGATCCCGGCCAACAGCGCGCGGCAGTAGTGCACGCCCGCGCTTCCCATAGGTGTGGGAGCGGCCTCCACCCATCTCTCGATGCCTTCCAGCAAACCGAGGACGAGTTTCGCCTGTCCCGCGAGCACCGCCGCCTCGACGACGTCCGTGACCACCGTCATGACGGTGTGCGGGTGCGCGTAGGGTGATCCCGGAGTGATCAGCCGGGTCAGATGCGCCCACGCCTCCTGTGGTTTCCTCTCCCCCAGCGCGAGCAGGCCCAGCGCGGCCGTCGCCACGCCGGCGGCGCAGCGCTCGCGCATGGGCAGCGCGATCTCCAGGGCCTGCCCGGCGTAGCGCCTGCAGTCCTCGCTCGCGCCTCGGGCCGCCGCGAACTGGGCCAGCAGTGCCAGGTGGTTGGCGACTCTCGAACGCTGGCCCGTCTCGTGGGCGAACCTCAGTCCCTCTTCCGCGTACGCGACCCCGTCGTGCCACTGGCCGAGCCGGTACTCGATGGTGGCCTGGTAGTAGTACAGCTCGGTCAGGTGCGCGGTCGCCCCGCTCGCGTGCAGCCGCCGCTCCGTCTCCCGGGCGAGTCGCCGGGCCTGGTGCTGGTCGGACCCCAGCCAGCCGATCACCGTCGCCCATATCCAGGGACGCTCGCCCGCCTGGGGGTGGGTTCGCGCGAGGGCGGCGGGCAGCTCCCACAGTTCCTGCCCGGTGAGCAGGCCCCATTCGGTCAAACCCCGGCCGGCCGTATGCGTCGCGGCGGAGCAGTCCAGGGCGGCGATTCGCCGCGAGACCTCCTGGGTCGCCTCCAGGTCTCCCGCGTGGAAGGCCGCGTTCGCGGCCTTGGTGAGGACCCAGGCCGCCTCCTCGGGATCGGTCGCGCCGAGCAGTTCCGCGCATCGCAGCAGGTGGACATAGGCCACGGCGGGGTCACCGGAGTAGAGCTCGATGTTGCCGATCAAATGGGTCAGCGTCACCTCGGGCACGGGTTCGGCGAGCACCTCCTCCGCCAGCTCCCGGGCCAGGTCGGGCCGGCCGGAGTCCAGGGCGACGATGGCCGCGGCCATCGTACGGTCCCGGCGGCTCTCGGCGGTCTCACTGAGCAGGGCCGCCCGCCGCAGCACCGACGCCGCGGCCGCCTCGCCACCCCGGCGCCGGGCCGCGTCGGCGCTGCGCTCCAGGGCCGTGGCCAGCTTCTCGTCGGGCGCGGTCGCGGCCACCGCACGGTGCCACGCCGCCCGATCGAGTTCGGCGCAGGCGGTCAGCTCGGCGGCGATGGCCCGGTGCGCGGAACTCCGTCGTTCGAACGACGCGTCCGCGTACGCGGCGGAGCGGACAAGGGGGTGGCGAAACCGGATCCGGGTACCGGAGATCCGGATGAGTCCCTCCCGTTCGGCGATCCCGAGCGCGTCGGCGGGCAGGCCGAGGCGGCCGGCGGCGCCCAGCACCGTCTCGGTGCTCCCCGTCTCCTCGGCCGCCGCGACCACCAGCAGCTCCCGTACCTCGGCCGGGAGGGTGTCGATCCTGCGCCTGAACGCCGCGCGGAGCCGGTCGCCGACCGGGGCGTTACCGGTCAGGGCGATGTCCGCGGGCAACCGGTCCCGATCGTCGAGCGCGGCGAGTTCGGTCAGGGCGAGGGGGTTTCCGCCGGTCACCGCGAGCACCGAATCGCGAGCACGGCTGGGCAGGTCCCACCCGCACTCGGCCAGCAGGCGCGCCGCGTCCGGTGGCGGAAGCCCGTGCAGCCACAGCTCGGGCAGGTCGCTGGTGTCCACCACGGAGCGCTCGGGATCGCGGGCGGTGAACAGTATCGCGACCGGCTCCGTTCCCAGCCGGCGCGCCGCGAACACCAGCGCCGCCGCCGTGGCCCGATCGAGCCACTGCATGTCGTCGGCGGCGACCAGCAGCGGACGCTCCCTCGCGACCTCGGCGAGCAGTGACACCACTCCCGCCGACACCAGTAGTTCCGTCGCCGCCGAGTCGGTGACGCCGAGCGCTCCCCGTAGCGCCTCCGCCTGGGCGCCGGGGAGCGCGGGGAGGTGGCCGAGCACCGGACGCAGCAGCTGGTGCAGCCCGCTGAACGCCAGCTCCACCTCGGACTCCACACCGGAGCAGCGCAGCACCCGCATGTTCCGGGTCAGTTCCGCCTCCCCCGCCGCGTGTTCGAGCAGGGTGGTCTTGCCGATCCCGGCTTCTCCACGCATCACCAGGGCCTGCCCCCGGCGGGCGCCCGCGTCGGCCAGCAACTGGGAAAGGGTGGCCTGCTCCGACTGCCGTCCGACTATCACATCTCCGACCCTAGGCGAATTCTCGATCATGTCCGCATAAATGCAGTCGATTCGACTCAAGCGCGGAGGGCGTCCATGACTCGACACTGAGGACCGACCCACGAACGAGGAGTATCGGCTGTGACCATGACGGAGAATGACACGGGCACGCCCGCGGCGCTTGGAAGGCGGCGCAAGCCCTGGTGGCAGCGACCTTGGATCGTCCCGCTCGCCCTGGTGACGGTGATATTCCTTGGTCTGTCGGTGCCGCCGTACATGACGTTGGATCCGGCCCTCGCCCGCTTCGAGCCCCGGGCGGACATCCCCTGGCACTACCCGGTGCTGGTCGTGCACATCTTCGCCGGGACGCTGGCGATGGTGGCGGTGTGCCTGCAGGTATGGCCGTGGTTGCGCCGGCGCCATCCCCGCGTCCACCGTTGGAGCGGGCGGGCGTACGTGATGATCGGGGTGCCCTTCGTGGGCATCGCCTCGCTGTTCATCGCACCGCTCAGCCGTGCCGGCTTCTCCGTCGCGGTCGCCAACACCCTGTGGGGGATCCTGTGGCTGTCCTTCACCCTCATCGGGTACCGGATGGTACGGCGGCGCCGCTACGCCGAGCACCGCGAGTGGATGCTGCGCAGCTTTGCGATGATCTTCGCCATCATCACCAACCGGGTGTGGGCGATCATCTGCGTCATGGCCGTGATGCCCCAGTTGGAGACGACGTACGGCGGCGACGAGAACATGTTGATGCTGGCCGCCGCTCCCGCGGCCAATTTCCTGAGTTGGATGGTCAACCTCCTCTTCGTCGAGTGGTGGATCCAGTACCGCAGGCGCGGCGGCGAGAGGCCGGGACGCCGGGCCGCGCGAGCGGCCTGAGCCATGGCAGCGGGAACGTCCTGCCTCGGCGGGGCCCGGCCAAGGTGAGCCCGGAAACGGTGATGACGGCCGGCTTCGACATCGTCCGCCCCTCGTCGGGAAAGGCTCCCGGGAGGCCGCGCACCACCCGGCCGGCGCGGGCCGCCACACCGCCCCGGCGGGCGCCGTCCGTCACCGGTGGCCGGCGCCCCGCGGCTACGCGGGCCGGCTCTTCCCGGTGGAGGCGAGGATCTCCAGGTAGTGCGGGTTGTACATGATGCCCAGGACGTTCCCGAAGGGGTCGACCACCGAGGCCCCGATGAATCCCTCGCCGAAGTCCCGGGGCGGCTCGTGCTCCTTCGCGCCCATGGTCAGCAACCGGTCGAGGACCGCGGGCACGTCGTCGACGTGCCAGTAGACGACGGCACCGGCCGCACCGGCCGACGTGGCGTCGTGCCCGCCGAGCTCCCTGCGGTACCTGCTGTCGAGGAAGCCCAGTTCGTGCTGGTAGTCACCGATACGGAACTCCATGTACGGGGGCCGGTCGAGATACGGCTCGATGCCCAGCAGTTCGGCGTACCACCGCCTGGCGGCCCCCAGGTCGTCCGTGTGGAACGTGACGGTGGTGAGTCCTCGCAACATGATGCTCCTTCGATGTCGTGGCGGGATGCGCCGCGGCGGATGACAGTGACCATCCTCCGTCGCAAAGTGCTCACCAAATGAGCACTTTGTTTGCCAGACTTGGCCCATGCGCGCCGACCGTCTCGTGGCCACCCTGTTGCTGATGCAGGCTCGCGGCCGGGTGACCGCGTCCGAGCTGGCCGATGAGCTAGAGGTGTCCGTGGCCACCGCCCGCCGCGATCTCGAAGCGCTGTCCACCGCGGGCATCCCGGTCTACCCTCAACCGGGCCGGGGTGGCGGGTGGTCGCTGCTGGGCGGTTCCCGGACCGACCTCAGCGGGCTCACGGCATCCGAGGCCCAGGCGCTGTTCCTCCTGGTCGGTCCGGCGGCCTCCGTCGTCCCCGAGGTCAAGTCGGCGCTGCGCAAGCTCGTACGGGCGCTGCCCGGCACCTTCCGGGCCGACGCCGAGGCCGCGGCCGACGCCGTCGTGATCGACCCGGCGCGCTGGGGCGAGCGCGGCCGGAAGCGCCCCGGCCTGGTCAAGCTCCTGCAGACCGCGACCGTCGGCCGTCGCAAGGTCCGCCTGGTGTACGCCAACCGGGCTCGCGAGCGGACGAGGCCGCTCGTCGATCCGTGGGGCCTGGTCGACAAGGACGACGTCTGGTATCTCCTGGCCGGCACCGAGGACGGCCGGCGGACGTTCCGGGTCGACCGCGTCGTCGAGGCCGTCGTGACGGACATCCCCGCCGAGCGGCCCGCCGGCTTCGATCTGTCGCGGGCGTGGGAGCAGGTCGTCGACGAGGTGGAGCGGCGGCGCTCGCACGTCTCGGCGACGGTGCTCATCGGCGCCGATCTGCTGCCGGTCCTGCGCGCCCAGTTCGGCCGCCAGTGCGCCGTCGAGGGCCCGGCCGGCGACGGGCGCGTCCGCGCCCGGGTGGCGGCGCCGACGGCGCTGACGATCGCCGAGCAGCTCGCCGGTTGGGGCGCCATCGTCGAGGTCGAGGAACCGGCCTCGGTCCGTGCCGAGCTCGCACGGCTCGGCTCGGAACTCACCGAGCGCTACAGGACGTGAGGAGCGAGCGGTGTGCCGCCCCACCGGGTGGGTGTCATCGAAGGGCGCGCGAGACACCGCCGAGGGGGAAGGGGGTTCTCCGCGACACCGGTGGGAGCATGGAGACATGAACGTGGTGGTGCTGTCCGACACCCACGCGCCCCGGCGGTGGAAGTCGTGCCCGCCGACCGTGGCCGAGCACCTGCGGGGCGCGGACCTGATCCTGCACGCGGGTGACATCTGTGTCGCCGGGGTGCTGGACGAGCTCGCCGCCTACGCCCCGGTGCGCGCGGTCAAGGGCAACAACGACGGGCCGGACGTGGTGGCCCCCGAGACGCTGGAGCTGGATCTCGGCGGGCTGCGGGTGGCGATGATCCACGACAGCGGGGCGGCGCGGGGGCGGCTCGCCCGGATGCGGCGCCGCTTTCCCGGGGCCGGCCTGGTGGTGTTCGGGCACTCCCACATACCGCTGGACCACGGCGGCGACGGGTTCCGCATCTTCAACCCGGGATCGCCCACCGACCGCCGTCGCCAGCCGCACGGCACCCTGGGCACCTTGCGCGTCGAGGAGGGCCGCCTCGTCGAGGCGCGGATCGTCGCCGTCACCTGACCCGCCCGCCGGACCGGGTCCGGCCTACAGCTCCACCTCGCCCGTGACGCAGGTGACGGTGCCGCCGCCGACCCAGACCGTCCCGTCGGGGTCGCGGGAGACGTGAGCGCGCCCGGTGCGCCCGAGCACGGTTCCCTGGCTCGCCACGTACGGCGTCTCGGCGCGGCCCGTGCGCAGCAGCCACTGCGCGAGCGAGGCGTTGAGGCTCCCCGTCACCGGATCTTCGGCAGTGGCGCCGTCCTTGGGGAAGAACGCCCGCACCTCGAACGCCTCCGGCGACCCCGGCGGGTAAGGGCCCACCACACCCACGTCGAGATCGACGAGTCCCGGCCGCAGCGCGAGCACCTCGTCCGCGCTCGCCAGCAGGACGGCCACCCAGCCGGGCCCGTTGTCGGCCCACTCGGCGTCCAGGATCTCCGCGCGGCCGATGCCCAGCATCCGCGCGACGCGCTCCACCACCGGCTCCTCGACCGGTCCCGAGCGCAGCAGCGGCGGCGCGGCGAAGGCCAGCCTGTCTCCGGTCCGGCGTACCGGCACCAGCCCGGCCCCGCATTCCTGGACGACCACATCGGGCTCGCCCGGCGTCCCGCCCGCCGACAGCCAGGCGTGACACGTGCCCAGCGTCGGGTGCCCGGCGAAGGGGAGTTCCCCGCCCGGCGTGAAGATCCGCACCCGGTAGTCCGCGCCCGGAACGCTCGGCGGCAGCACGAAGGTGGTCTCCGACAGGTTCGTCCAGCGCGCGAACTCGCGCATTCGCTCGGTGGTCAGCCCTTCCGCGTCGAGCACGACGGCGAGGGGATTGCCCCTATACGGGGTAGTGGTGAACACGTCGATCTGCTGAAAGGGGCGCGGCATGACACCGAGTGTGCCAGCCCCGGCGTACGCGACGGAGGCGATCGGGTGGCTCGATCGTTTTCCCGCCGACCTGCGCCGCCTTCGGCGGTTACTGATTCGTTACCTTCCGCGGGGGTGCGCGGGACGACATCTGCGTGTTACAAACCCCACTAATTGTTCTTCGAGCCAGATAACGACACCAAGCACCATGGCACCGAGCACCATGGCAACCAGCGCGGCGGCGCGCGCCTTGCCTGACTTAACCCCTCCGAGTCAGGAAAAGGACATCATGTCACCACCTTCCCAGCCCCGGAGCAGGCCGTTCACCACGGAGCCGCCCGCCGCGAGGACAGGCGTACGGAACCTCGTCCGGCGCGGCATGGCGACCGTCGTGGCCGCGATGGTCGGCGCGGCCATGCTCGTTCCCACAGCGGCCCAGGCCGCCGACCCCGCCTACCAGGTGCTGGTCTTCTCCAAGACGGCCGGTTTCCGGCACGACTCGATCCCCGCGGGCCTCCAGGCGATCCGCGACCTGGGCGCGGCCAACAACTTCACCGTCACCGCCACCGAGGACGCCGCGGCCTTCACCACGGCCAACCTGGCGCGTTTCAAGGCGGTGGTGTTCCTCAGCACCACCGGTGACGTGCTCAACGGCACCCAGCAGACCGCCTTCGAGTCCTACGTCAACGGGGGCGGCGGCTACGTCGGCATCCACGCCGCCGCCGACACCGAGTACGACTGGCCGTACTACGGCAACCTGGTGGGCGCCTGGTTCAAGGGACATCCCGCGCCCCAGCAGGCGACGGTCAGGACCGAGGACCGCGCGCACGCGGCCACCGCCCACCTGGGTGCGAACTGGTCGAGAAGTGACGAGTGGTACAACTACCGCACCAACCCGCGCAACAGCGCGCGAGTGCTGCAGAACCTCAACGAGGGCAGCTACAGCGGCGGCGACATGGGCGACCACCCGATCACCTGGTGCCGTCCGATGACGTCGGGCCGCTCGTTCTACACCGGGCTCGGGCACACGGCGAGTTCCTACACCGAGCCGGGCTTCCGGTCGCTGCTGCTCGGCGGCATCCGGTACGCGGCCGGGATGGCCAAGGCCGACTGCCGCCCGGAGACCGGCTACACGACCCTGTACAACGGCTCGACCACCGGCTGGACGCAGAGCGGTCCCGGCAGCTTCACCAACACCGACGCCACCCTCACCTCCACCGGGGGCATGGGCGTGCTGTGGTACTCGGCGAAGAAGTACTTCTCCTACTCGCTGAAGCTGGACTGGAGGGTCGCCGGGGACGACAACTCGGGCGTCTTCGTGGGCATGTCGGCCTCCGACCCCATGAACACCTCCAAGGGGTACGAGGTCCAGATCGACGCCACCGACGCCCCGGACCGCACCACCGGGTCCGTCTACGCGGTCAAGTCCGCCGACATCGCCGCCCGTGACGCGGCCCTGAACCCGCCGGGCGCGTGGAACACCTACGAGCTCCTCGTCCAGGGTGAGCGCCTGCAGGTCTTCCTCAACGGCGTCAGGATCAACGACTTCACCAACACCGACCCGGCCCGCAGCATCCGCGAGGGGCACATCGGCATCCAGAACCACGGCACGGGTGACGACGTCTCCTTCCGCAACGTCCGGATCAAGGAACTGGGCGGCACCGGCCCGATCACGACCACGGCCGAGGCGGAGTCCTACACCTCGAACTCGGGCGTGCAGGTCGCCGACCACGGCCCGGCCAGTGGCGGCAGGACCGCCGGGTTCATCGAGAACGGCGACTGGGTCGGCTACTCGTCGATCAGCACGGCGGGCGCCACCGCCTTCGGCGCCCGCATCTCCTCCGCCGGGTCCGGCGGCACCATCCAGGTCCGCTCGGGATCGGCCACCGGGACCCTCCTGGGCTCGGTCACCGTACCGAACACCGGGGGCTGGGAGACCTTCCAGAACGTCTCCACTCCCCTGACCGGATCGGCCTCGGGACCGCTGTTCCTCAGCTTCACCGGAGGCGGCGGATTCCTGTTCGACGTCGACACCCTCACCCTCACCAGGTGAACCACGGCTCGTGGCGCGCCACCCCGGCGCGCCACGAGCCCCGCCCGGCCCCGGGAGGCCCCGCGAGGCCCCGCGAACGGTGTTCCCGGCGCCCGCCGGATGGTGGGCACGGCGTAGGAGGATCCCGGGGGTCTTTCCGCGGCCGTCAGACCGCCACGTCGGCGAGGCGGTCGATCTGGTCGGCGTCACGGGCCCAGCAGTAGAGAATCACCTCGTCGGCGCCGAGGTCCGCGAACGCGGTGATCGCGTCACGGATCCGCTCCGGCGTGGTGAGCATGTTCTCCACGACCCGGGTGGTGTCACCCAGGAAGCCGTAGTAGGAGGTGATCGTCTCCTTGGCGTCCTGGACGGTGTCCTCGGGGCCGAGGGCCACGTTGACCTGCGCGACCATCCGAGGCCGTCCATGCCGTCCCGCCTCGCTCCAGAACCTCTCGACGTCGCGCATGAGCCGGTCGGCCAGGGCGGCGGGCGCGGCGCACAGATACCCGTCCCCCCATCGGGCGACGCGTTCCAGGGCGGCGGGCGCGAATGCCCCGATCAGGATCTCCGGGCCGCCCTCCTGGACGGGGGCCGGGCCGATCGGGCCGACCTCCTCGCTGTAGGGCTCACCGGACCAGACGCGCCGTAGCGTCGTCAGCTGCCTGTCGAGCCTGCGCCCGCGACGGCGGACGTCGATCCCCGCGGCGAGGTAGTCGTCCTGGCGGGCGCCGATCCCGACGCCGAGGGTGAAACGGCCGTCGGACACGCGGTCCAGGGTCGCGGTCTGCTTGGCGAGCAGCGCCGACTGGCGAAGGGGACCGAGCAGCACCTCGGTCTGTACGCGGATCCGCGAGGTGGCGCCCGCGATGGCCGCCAGCGTGACCAGGGGCTCGGGGTTCGCGTAGACGAGACGGTCGAGCAGGCCGAGGGTGGTGAAGGGGCCGGCGTCCGCGCGCCTGGCCCAGGAGAGCAGCGACAACGGATCACTGATGGGCAGGCCAAGACCTACGTTCATGGGATTCAACCTCCGGAAGGGCATGCGGAAAAGACTGCCGCCCCTCCACCGCCGCGCACGGTCATCGGGCGCGGCGCGCTCCCGTACTGCGACGTCTTTCCGGGGAGCGCGATCCTTGGAGTGCCACCATTCTACCCACCGCCGGACGCGAGGCCCCGGCGACCTCCCCGGCGGGGTACGCGTCCGGCGACGGGCGGGAGCCATCGGGGTTGATCCGCGACACCCGCGGGTTGGCTCATCGGGAAGATCTTTTGGATATGATCTTGTGGTGGCAGGATCGATGCGGCGCGGCATCGAGACCGCCGCCGCGGCCGGTGATCCGGCGATGGTCCGCCTGCGTGACGGCGGAGCGATCCGCTCGACGCAGAGGACCTATCGCTGGGTCGCCGACATCGCGGCGAGCCGAGCCACCGGACCGACCCACCGCACCGGGCCGCCAAAAGCCGACCCGCCGAACCCAGCCGCCGAACCCAGCCGCCGGGCCGGACCCCACCGAGCCGAGCCACCGAGCCGGACCACCGGACCGGACCCGCGCCGGATGGGTCCTTCCGAGCGCCGCGACCGCCAGGGGTAACGGCCGGCCGTCGGACGACAGATCCATGGACACGGTTCCCCCACGTCATCTTTTGTCAGACTTTAGGGGTTTTGCCCGGATATGCAGGCGGGAACTCGTGACGAACGGTCCGTCGTGGCGACGGCACGGACGAGGCCGGACGGCGTGTCACCACCCCCTCCGCGCCCCGAACCGGGGTTCTCGCCGGGAAACCAAATGGATCAAAGTTGTCACCATTTAGGTAGGTAGCCCTTCCTCTCCGGATCGGCGATCATGAAGCGGCCCAATCGGGGGCCTACTTACGGAGGGAACCTTCCGCGTGCGCAGCGATGCCTCGTTACCGGGTTACGAACGTCTTTTCGGACACCTCGACCTGCGGGCGGGAGATGAGGCCCGTTCCGTCTACTCTCCGGCGGCCTATCTGACCGATCTGCTCACCTTCCTCCAGGAGACCTTTCACGACGTCTCCCTGCTGCGGCGCCGACCGGGCATCGGGAGGGTCAAGCTCGACGCGGACAACACCTTCACCGCGCTGCCCTACCTCGACATCGTCAACGAGGTGCTCGAGGCCCTGGTGGGCGAGCGGCCGTACGAGCGGCTGAAGACGCTCAAGCACCCGCACGACCTGCCCTTCTCGCTGGACGCCACACGGTTCACCACCTACCTGAGGCATCTGGGTGTCGACCCGGTCGAGTTCTACCGGCTGTTCGCCGCCACGGTCGACCCCGACCGGGTGACCCGCGACTACCTCGGGCTCACCCCGGAGGACGTCGACCTCATCTCCGTCCCGCGCCCCGACGCCCCCTCCCTGGCCGAGGCCTACGGCCTGGGCCCCGAGGAGCCGGTCTCCGCGTTGTGCGACGTCGACCGGTTCCTGGCCGCGACCTCGCTGACCGGTGAGGAACTGCGCGACCTGCTCTACCAGGACCCTGAGCTGGAACGTTCCCGGAGCGGGTTCTGGGTGCACCAGGGCGCCGTCGTCGACGTCGGCCCCGACGACCGCACGCTCGTGCTGCGCTCCGGCGGCGAGCCGCCCCACGAGTGGTTCGACCGCGCCCATCGTTTCGTCCGGCTGGCCCGCAGGACGGGGTTGTCGTTCACCGACCTCGACCGGGTGGCCGCCGGCGTCTCCAACGACCTGCACCCGGTCGCGCTGCGCGCGGTGGCCGCCGCGACCCACCTGCACCGCACCCACGACGTGCCGTTCGACCTGATCGAGGCGCTCATCACCCGGACGCTGCCGGGCGAGATCAAGGACGGCCCGTTCCCGGCCGGTGACATCCTCGCGCCGCGGAACCACCCCTATCGCCGCATGTTGGCACGTTCCATCGACCTGGCGGAGACAGAGATCGCCGAGGTGGTCCGCCGCCTCCGCGCGCGCCACGCGGGCCCCCTCGAGGAGAGCCCGTTCGACCGGGGCATCGGCCGTCCGGGCCTGGTCGTGCTCAACCGGGTGGCCCGGCTGACCGGCGCCCTGGGCATGTCCGTCGAGGAGCTGTTCGCCGTGCTGGCCGCGCTGGAGGCCGACCCGGCCATCGAGCGCCACTCGACCTTCCCGGTGCTCCCGGTGCTCGACGGCCGGTCGGGCGACGTCCACCGCATGCTCGAAAGCGACGAGGACCCGGCCGCCTCGCTCTGGCTGGCCCAGACGGTCTTCGAGGTCGTGGCCTGGATGCGCGCGTGGGGCCTCACCGGGGAGGACCTCATCGCCATCCTCGGCGAACCGGCCACCCCCGAGTCGGAGGAGGAGCAGGCTCAGGTCATCGCCGGGATCGCCGAACGGTTCGCCGACGTGGCGCTGACCCCGCGGGCCCTCGTCTCCGACCGGTTCGACGAGCGGGCCGCGCGGGTCCTGTACGGGGTGCTGACCACGTACACCGACGGTGTGGTGTCCCCGCACGACCCGCGCCTGCTGCGGATCGACCCGGCCGCTGTGGCCACCGCCGCCTACGACGCCGTCGGCGACCTCGCCGTACTGGCGAAGGGCGACTTCCTGGGTCTCGGCCTGGGTGACCGGCTGACCACCAAGATCTTCGCCAACCTCGTCATCCGGAACGTCGTCCAGGCCGACGGGCTGCTCATCTCCGAGGACCTGCCCGCCGAGCTGACCTTGGCCGGAGACTTCTCCGCGCACCGAGAGCCCCTGTTCGGCGCCATCGCCGAACTGGAGGGCTCCTTCTACCCCTCCGACCTGGCCGCCGCCCTGCCGCGGCTCACCGAGGCCGACCGCGCCGAGCTCTACGACAACCTGGTGCACAACGGCTACCTCACCGAGAAGGGCGAGGTCCTCGACCCCGAGGTGTTCGCCGATCCCGCGCGGGCCGCCGGCTTCCGCGTCAACGCGCCCCTCGACGACGTCGCGCCCGCCGTGCTGGCCCTGCTCAGGGAGCGGGTCGAGGGCTACCGGGCGGCCAGGATCCCGCTCGACCCGGCCGCCTTCGGCGAGCTGAGGCTTACCGCCGAGCAGTTCGCCACGCTCGTCGAGAGCCTGCGCTTCAACGGCGTCGTCGACGCCGAGGGCGCCTACCGCGACAAGGCCGCCCTGGCCACGCTCGACCTCGCCGACCTCGGCATCGCCCTGGAGTTCCACCCGGTCCGGCGCATCGTGCTGGCGGCGATGAAGGCCCAGCTCGCGGCGGCCAAGGCCGAGATGCACCTGGTCACCCCCGCCGACTTCGCGGACCTGGCCGACGAGGCCATGGCCACCCGGCTGGTCAGGCGGCTGGAGGGCGTGGTCACCCACGAGGGCCGCGTCCAGGAGGAGCTGCGCCACGGGTTCGACGACGCCGAGGGCAGCCTCGACCTGGGCGAGGGCTTCACCGACGAGGACGGGGAGCTGGCCTTCGAGCGCATCGCGGGCATCACGCGGGCGCAGGCGCCCTACCGCCTCGACCTCGACGCCCTCACCGAGCTCGGCTTCGAGGACGGCGAGCGCTCCCGCCTGGTCGCGATGCTCGTCGACGCCGGGCACCTGACCGGGAGCCTCGGCGTGCCCGAGCACCGGCTGGCCTACTTCCGCACCGTCACCAGCGCGCTCGACTTCACCCTGCCCGGCGTCGACGACTACGCCAGGGACGTCTTCTTCCTGCTGCACGCGGTGGCCAAGGAGCAGACGGCCGCCGTCGTCGAGCTGGCCGGTACCCTCGGCGAGCTGGCCGCGCTCCAGCACGGCACCCTGCTCACCCTGCTCCAGGACGTGTTCGGCGTGCCCGGCCCGGTCGTCGAGGCGATCGGCTCGGCCGTGGCGCCCGGCGCGCTCGACGTGCTGGTGGCACCCGCCCTCGGCGGTGGCAGCGGCGGCGACGGCGGGGCCGGGCCGGACTTCCGGCGGGTCTACCGGCGGTTGCGCCGCTTCGCCCGGCTGGCCGCCAAGTTCGGCCTGGACGTCGACGAGGTCACCGTGGCCTTCCGCGACCAGGACCTGACCGGCAAGTTCCCCGAGCCGCTGGCCCTGCCGCCCGGCCACGACCGCTTCGACGCGCTGCTGACCGGCCACGACGGCCTGATCTACGTGTTCCACGACGACGTCTACTGGACCTA
Source organism: Streptosporangium sp. NBC_01469 (assembly GCF_036227305.1). Classification (NCBI taxonomy): domain Bacteria; kingdom Bacillati; phylum Actinomycetota; class Actinomycetes; order Streptosporangiales; family Streptosporangiaceae; genus Streptosporangium; species Streptosporangium sp. NBC_01469. Next base: position 7,535,018 of record NZ_CP109465.1, read on the forward strand.
CTCCGCCGAGACCCTGGCCCCGGCCGACTCCCGGCAGAGGCCGCTGACCGAGCTGTCGCCCCACTTCGCCGGCCTGTCCGCGATCGACGCGGCCTTCACCCTGCCCGACGGCACCGAGTGGATCGTCGGCCGGGGCCCCGGCCCCGTCTCGCGGTGCTTCACCCGCGAGCCCGGCGGCACCCGCTGGGCGCCGAAGGAGCAGGTCTGGGGCAGGGTACGCAACAACTTCACCGCCCCCAAGAGGATCGACGGCGCCTACGTCGATCCCGAGGGCCGCACCCACCTGTTCGCCGGCGACCAGTACCTGCGCTACTCCGGCGACGACCACACGTACGCCGACGAGGGCTACCCGAGGGCGATCACCGAGTGGTGGCAGGGCGACACCCCGCTCCCCGAGGCCTTCCGCGACGCGGTCGACGCCGTCTTCCACGGCCACGACGGCCGCACGTACGTCCTGTCCGGCGACCGCGCCTTCGACGGGGTGACCGAGCGGCCGCTCACCGAGCGGTGGGGCCGCCTGCGCAACACCTTCGACGGCGCCGAGCGTGTCGACGCGGCGTACGCCGACGCCGAGGGTTACCTGCTGTTCTCCGGCAACCAGGTGGTGCGCTACACCGACAATCCGGAGAACGACGGCGTCCGGGTGGCCGAGGGCTACCCTCGGCGCATCGAGACGTGGCGTCCGGGTGTGCCGGTCGAGTTCGAGGGGGCCGTCGAGGCGGCCTTCGAGGACGGCTCCGGCACCGTCCACCTGTTCAAGGACGGCAAGACCGTCGCCCTCGGCGCGTCCGGCGGCGACGTGACACCGACCGCGGAGAGGTGGGGCCTGCAGGCCGACGTGCTGCCCGGCGGCCGGGTCGACGCCGCGTTCGTCGGGCTCGACGGCAGGACCTACCTGTTCGGCGGTGACCGCTACATCCGCTACTCCGGCGCCGACTACTCCGTCGTCGACCTCGGTTATCCGCGCGCCGTCACCGGCGACTGGGGCGGGCTCGACCGGGTCGACGCCGCGTTCGTGATGGACGGCTCAGCCCACCTGTTCGGCCCGGTCGGGCTCATCCTCGACCTGCCCGCCGGCTACGAGGCCGAGCTGGCCGACGGCAACTGCTCGCCCGCGCTGCGCCGCCGCCTCTCCGACCACGGCGTGGTCGTCGGCCCGTCCGCCGCAGTGACCGGCGCCTCGCCCGAGTGGCGGGTGACCGCCGAGGGCGGCATCGTGCTGACCATCCGCCGCGCCGGTGACCGCGTCCGGGTCCACGGCGACGACACCCCGTTCCACGTCCGCTACTCCACCCGCGACCACACCACGCCCGACGAGGGCTTCCCCAGGCCGCTGGCGGAGAACTGGCTGAACCTGCCCGACGCGTTCACCGGCGTCGACGCGGTCCTCACCGGCCGCGACAACCAGACCTACCTGTTCAGCGGCGACCGCTTCGTCGTCTTCGACAACCGGCACCGCTGGTGGTCGGAGCCCAGGAACCTGCGCGAACGCTGGGACAGCATCCCGTTCGACCGCGTCGACGCCGCGTTCGTCGGCAAGGACGGCAAGACCTACGTCTTCTCCGGCGACCGGTACGTCCGCTACTCCACCGACGACCACACCGAGATCGACGACCGCTACCCGGCGACCACCGCGACGTTCTGGGGCAACGTCGTCAACACGATCCAGCGCACCGGCCGGGTCGACGCGACCCTGGTCATGGACGTGACCGAGAAGGTCGACGGCGCCGACGTCACCCGCACGTACACGTACCTGTTCTCCGGCTCCCAGTACGTCCGCTACCGCGACCACGACTACCGGGTGATCGAGGACGGCTACCCGCGTGCCCTGTCGGCGCTGGCCGGGGAGCCCCGCCTGGGGGCGCTGGAGGTCACCCTCGACGGGGTGGACGCGGCGTTCGCCGACCGGCGCACCGTCTACCTGTTCCGCGGCGGCGAGTGGCACGCCGTCTCCGACGGCCTCCACAGGTCCTACGAGCTGCCCGGCATCACGGCCGCCTACCTCGACCGCGGCTCGGTCATGGTGCAGACCGCCGAGGGCTGGCGGCGGCAGCACGCCCTGGAGGGCCCCGAGCGCCACGAGCCGGTCCGGCCGCCGGCGCTGCGCGCCGTCCCGGCCGGCTACCGCGACGGCCTCGACGCCGTGCTGACCGGGGCCGACGGGAACACCTACCTGTTCAAGGGCCCGATGTGCTTCGACACGGCCGTCGGCAGGGACTACCCGCTCGACGAGGAGTGGGGCCGCCCGCGCAACACGATCTACCAGGACAACACGGTCGACGCCGCGTTCGTGGGACGGGACGGAAGGACGTACCTGTTCAGCGGGGACCAGTTCGTCGTCCACGGCGACCCGGCCGACAGCGTCGACGGCGCCGACGGCGAGCCGGGGTCCATCGCCGAGCACTGGGGCGGGCTGACCGGTGTCGCGCTGGCCTACCACCGCGACGGCACGACGCACCTGTTCGAGCACCCCGGGCCCGGCGGCACGATGCGCCACCTCACCTACACCGGCGACGAGGGGCCCTACGAGAGCCCCGACCCCGGCTCCCCGGCGCTCGTCGACGAGACGTTCTGGAAGGCGCCGGACGGGTTCCCCGTGCCCGACGCGGTGTTGTTCGAGGGCCGGACGACGGTGCTGCTCAGCGGCGAACGCTGCGTGCGGTTCAACGAGGCCACCGGCCTGTGGTCCCACCCGCAGCCGATCGAACGCCTCTGGCGCGGCTTCACGGTCGCGCCCGGTGACCGGCTGAAGACCGCGTTCACCGCGGCCGACGGGGTGACCCACTTCTTCTTCACCGAGACCTTCACCACCTACGCCGACCGCGCGTTCACCGCGCCCGTCCGGATCCGCGACCGCTGGGGGCGCTCGCTCAACCCGTTCGGCTCGGCCGTCGACGCGGCGGTGGTCTTCGGCGGCCACACCTACGTGTTCGGCGGGAGCCGGTACGTCCGCTACACCGGTCCGAGCTACCGGTACGTCGACCCCGGCTACCCCAAACCCATCGTGCGCGAACTGCGAAGGGAGGCGGCCTTCGCCGGGCTGCCCGAGTCCTTCGACGACGCGGTCGCCGTGCACGGCGTCGACGCGGCGGTGGCGGGCGGTCGCACCGCCCACCTGGTCACCGGCCACCTCGTGCACGCCGTCTCGACGTCGGCGTCCGCGACGTACCCGATCGGCCTGCTGGGCAGGGTGCGCAACACGATCGCCGACCTCGGGAGGGTCGACGCCGCGCTGGTCCGCGACCGGCACACCTTCCTGTTCTCCGGCGACCAGTACGTCCGCTACACCGGCGCCGACTACCTCCACGTCGACGAGGGCTACCCCCGCACGATCGAGGGCGACTGGGGAGGCCTCCCGGCCGAGTTCGAGGACGGTGTCGACGCCGCCTTCCTGAAGGACGGCAGGATCTACTTCTTCAAGGGCGACCGCTTCACCGTCGACGGCGCCGTCGACTCCGTCGCCGCCCGGTTCGGCCGCGTCCGCAACGCGTTCGCGACCGCCCCGGTCATCGACGCCGCGTTCGTCGGCCGCAAGGGCGAGCTGTACGCCTTCGCCGGCGACCAGTACGTCCGCTACCCGCCCGGCACGCTCGACCACGCCGAGCAGGGCTACCCTCGCACGATCAAGGACGACTGGGGCGACCTGCCCTCGTCCTTCGAGGAGGGCGTCACCGGCGCCTTCACCCTGGGCGAGGCCGTCTACCTGGCCAAGGACGACCGGTACGTCCGCTACTCCGGCCGCCTGGACGTGCTCGACCGTACCTTCCCGCAGCTCTTCCGGCACCGCTGGTCCGACGCGGCCGACTACCGCCTGACCGACATGCACACCATCGTCGCCTTCGCCGACCTCAACCGGCGCCACCCCGGCCTGGCCCAGATGCTGGTCGGGGGCACGGAAGACCCGTACGAGCGGTTGTGCGAGCTGTTCCCGTGGGATCCCGACGAGCTGCGGTGGGTCAAGCGCAACGCGGGCCTGATCACCGAGTTCCCCGCCGAGGAGGACCGCTTCGAGATCGAGTTCCTGCTCAAGCTCACCCGCCTGTTCTCGGTCGCCGGCAGGATGGGCGCCGGTCCGTCGGCGCTGCGCGGCGCCACCGCCGACACCCTTGAGGCCCTGCTGCCCGAGGCGGCGATCCCGCTCGCGCACGGCGACCTCAACGTGGCCAGGCGCGACGCGCTGGTCCCGGCGGTGCTGCACCTGCACCCCGGGTTGGCCACCGCCGCCGAGATCTACGAGCACGCCCTCATCGACGTCGAGATGGGCCGCGAGGGCACCACCTCACGGGTGCGGGAGGCCATCGCGGCCACCCAGCTCTACCTGCACCGCTACCTCCTGGACCTGGAGGAGCCCGGCGGCGGGGAGGACGTCAAGCCGAGGTTGCGCACCTGGTGGCAGTGGCTGAGGAACTACCGGACCTGGGAGGCCAACCGGAAGGTCTTCCTCTACCCGGAGAACTACCTCCGCCCCGAGCTGCGCGACACCAGGACCCCCGCGTTCAGGGAGCTGGAGGACGACCTCCTCCAGGGCGAGATCACCGCCGACACGGTCCAGCGCGCCTACCGGCGTTATCTCGACGAGTACACCGAGGTCAGCCGCCTGGCCATCGCCGGGGCCTACGTCTACCGGGCCGACGACGACGCCGACGGCACCCGCCGGCTCGTCCTCTTCGGCCGTACCCGCACCGATCCGCGCCGCTGGTACCTGCGGGAGGCCGAGTTCCGCGACGGCGAGCGCCTGTCGGCGAGCTGGGAGCCGTGGCACCGGGTCGACGTGCAGATCGACGCCGACCGCGTCGACCCCGTGCACGCCTTCGGCCGGGTCTTCGTCTTCTGGAGCGTCGTGGAGGCGGTCGCGCCCGAGGACACCGGCAGGACCGTCATCACCGCCGAGACGGAGGGCGACAGGCAGAACGTCTCCGCGCCGCCGCCCAAGCACCGGGTGCGGATCCTCTACTCCTTCCAGAACCTCAACCGCGAGTGGGTCGCCCCGCAGACGTTGCCGCCCGGCCCGCTGCACGACGGCCCGATCACCGGCGAGACCCTGTTCGTGCGGGCCTCGGCCACCGTCCCCGGCGCGGGCACGCACGACTCGATCGTGGTGTCCTGCTCGTACACGATCGGGGAGAGCGGGCACGCCTCGTCGTTCGCGCTCACCCCCGAGTTGTACGCCGTCCCGATCGCCACGCCCGTGCGGCCCGCCAAGCCGGTCGACGTCGGCAAGGTCTTCGCCGAGCCGGTCGTCGGCGAGGTGGTTCCGTTCAACATGCCGGTCGAGTCGCCCGACGGGCCCTGGTTCAGCGTCGACCACAAGGGCGGCAGCTTCCTGGTGCGCCCGGTCATCGCCGACCCCGGTGAGGACCCGCCGGTGCTGGAGCTCAAGGGCAACGGCCACCGGCTGCCCGACTGGGAGCGCGTCGACGCCGCCTTCGAACACGGCGACACCCGCTACTTCTTCAACAACCTGACCGGGGAGTTCCTGGTCACCAAGCCGTTCGGCCCGCTGAAGACGACCGGCGAGTCCACCGCGGGCCGCTGGGGCAACCTGGCCGGCGGGGAGCTGGCCACCACCGGCCGGGTCGACGCGGTGCTGGTGCGCGGCGAGTCCACCTACGTGTTCACCGGCCGCGAGTACCACCGCTACCGGGGACGCCTGGCGGACCGGAAGATGGACCTGGGCTACCCCAGGCAGCTCAGCACCAACACCGAGGACCTCCCGCGCTGGACCTCTATCGACGCGGCGTTCACCTGGAACGGCGCCGAGTACTTCCTCAACGGCGACACCTACGCCCAGCGTGACGTGACGAGCGGCCTGTTCGGCTCGCCGGGCCGGGTGCGCGACAAGTGGCCGATCCCGGACCGGGCCCGCGTGCAGGCCGCGCTGGTCAGGGGCAGCACGCTGTTCCTGATCTTCGGTGACACGTACACGAGAATCACGAACGGCCGCCAGGAGGACGGCTACCCGCGGGCGCTCAGGGACAACCCCGACGGCCTGCCCGCGAGGATCCGGACGGCGGCCGACGTGAACGGCACACCGTACTTCTTCGGCGACGACACCTTCACCGTGGGCACCGACACCACCCAGCACCCGACGCGCCCGCTCGGGAGGATCGCCACGGCGCTCAACACGACCGGGACGGTCGACGCGGCCTACGTGTCCGGCGACCACCTGTTCCTGCTCAGCGGCCTGGAGTACTACCGCTACACGCTCGACGGCGCCGACATCCCGCTCGTCGCCGACACCGGCTACCCGAAGGCGCTGCCGCGCGCCGTCGACGCCACCTTCCAGCGCGGCGACCAGCGCTACCTCCTCAGCGGCGAGGAGTACGCCGTCGTCCCCGCAGCCCAGGAGCCCTCGGCACCGGCCGCCTTCACCCCGATCGAGGGCAACTGGCGCTCGCTGCCGCCCGGCTTCACCACCCGCTACACCGGCGCGATGGACACCGCGTCGGACCTGTTCCTCTTCCTCGGCGGCCAGTACACCGTCTACCCCAGGACCGGCGTCGTGCATCGCCCCTACGAGTACGCCGCCCTGCCGCACGAGATCGTGCGGCTCACCTCCAGCACGGCGTTCGAGCTCAACCGCAGGCTCCTGGTCGGCGGCGTGCCCGCGCTGCTCGCCCCGGAGACCCAGGAGATCGACGAGCTGCCCACCTTCAGCACCACGGCGACGGGCTCCACCACGATCAGGGTGCGGGCCGAGGTCGCGGGAGTGCCGGCCGGCACCCACCTGGACTTCCAGAGCGCCAACGGCCGCTACCACTGGGAGATCTTCTTCCACGCGCCGCTGCTCATCGCCCAGGCGCTCAACGCCGCCCAGCGCTTCGCCGACGCCAAGATTTGGTACGAGTACGTCTTCGACCCCACCGAGCAGGACCGCTACTGGCGTTTCCTGCCCTTCCTCGCGATCGACCTGCGGGCGCTGGTCGCCGGGTGCCTGAGCGACCTGGAGAACCTGCCCCCGGGCGTCGGCCGGGACCTGCGCCCGGTCCTGGCCGACGTCGAGTCGCTGGCCCCGCTCTTCGAGCACGCCCGCCCGTGCACCCCCGCCGACCTGGCCCTGCTCGACGGCCTGGCCGACCGGGTCCGCCCGTTCGAGAGCCACGACCGGCTCCGCGAGAAGATCGGCATGATCGCCCGCCTGCGCCGCCAGTACGACCTGATGGGCGACCACGGCGCCCTCCTGAAGGCCTACCGGGACGACCCGTTCGACCCGCACGCCATCGCGGAGCTGCGCCCGACCGCCTACCGCCGGGCCGTCGTGATGGCCTACGTCGACAACGTGCTCGACTGGGGCGACCTGCTGTTCCGGCAGTACACGCTGGAGAGCGTCGACGAGGCCAGGATGCTCTACATCCTGGCGTACGACCTGCTCGGCGAGCGCCCGCGGAGCGCCGGCCCGCGCCACCTGTCCCCGGCGAGGAGCTACGACGAGCTCGACCCGGCCGGGGTCACCGACCCGTACGCCGAGACCGTCACCGCCGGCGGCACCCTGCTCGACGGCATGGGGGCCGTCCACCGCGGCGTGGCCGACCCCTACTTCTTCATCCCCGGCAACACGATGCTGGGCGACTACTGGGACCGCGTCGAGGACCGGCTCCGCAAGATCAGGGCCTCCCTCGACATCATGGGCGTCAGCCGCCCGCTGCCCCTGTTCGAGCCGCCCGCCGACGTGATGGCCCTGGTCCGGGGCGCCGCGGCCGGGCTCACCCCCGACCAGGTCACGGCCGGGCTGTCGGCGCCGGTCCCGCACCACCGGTTCGGCTTCCTGTACCGCAGGGCGCAGGACCTGGCCGACCGGCTGCGCGGCTTCGGCGGCGAGCTCCTGGGAGTGCTCGAACGCCGCGACGCCGAGGAGCTGACCCTGCTGCAGACCCGGCAGGAGGGCAACATCCGGCAGATGACACGGGCCGTCCGCGAGGCCCAGGTCGAGTCGGCCATCGAGAACCTCGCCCAGTTCGAGGCCTCCCGCGAGGCCGCCGCGGCCCGGCAGAAGTACTACGAGAACCTCGTCGAGACCGGCCTCACCCCGCTCCAGCAGTCCCAGATCCGCGCGATGACCGACGGCGTCAACTCGCACTTCGCCTCCTCCGGCCTGAAGATCGGCGCCGCCATCGCGTACGCCGCCCCGCAGATCCTGGCCGGTCCGCTCATCATGGGCACCATGTTCGGCGGCGAGCAGGCCGGCCGGGTCCTGGACGTCGGCTCCGACATCGCCCAGTCCCTCGGCGAGGCCTTCAGCGTGCTCGGCGAACTGTACGGCGTCCGCGTCGAGCAGGAGCGCCAGGAGGGCGACTGGCGCTACCAGGTCATGCTGGCCAAGGCCGACCAGCGCGAACTGGGCCACCAGATCACCGCCGCCAGGGCCGGCCTCGCCGCCGCCCGGCGCGAACTGGAGATCGCCGAACAGGAGATCGCCGATCTGGAGGCCGTGGCCACCTTCCTCACCGGCAAGTTCACCAACGCCGAGCTCTACCGGTGGAAGGCCGGCCGCCTGGCGGCGATGTACTTCGCCTCCTACGGCCTGGCCCACGAGATCGCCAAGGCCGCCGAACGCGCCTACCAGTACGAACGGGGCACGTCGGAGTCGTACATCCAGCCGGTCTACTGGGAGAGCCGCCGCGACGGCCTGCTCGCCGGGGAGGCCCTGGCGGTCGACGTCGAACGCCTCGGCAACGCCTACACCTCCTCCGACAGCCGCGGCCTGGAGATCACCAAACGGGTCTCCCTGCTCCAGCTCGACCCGCTCGCGGTGCTCGCGCTGAGAAACGACGGCCGCTGCGAGTTCGCGCTGACCGAGGAGCTGTTCGACCGGGACTTCCCCGGACACTACCGGCGGCGCGTCAAGACCGTCTCGGTCGTGTTCGACGGGCCGGAGGGGCCGATCGAGGTCAACGCCGTGCTCACCCAGACCGGCCACAGAACGGTGCTCAGCCCGGACGCCGGGGCGGTGCGCTACCTGATCGACGCCAAGGGGGACGCGCCCGCGTCGATCCGGTCGGACTGGAGGCCCGGCCAGCAGATCGCCCTGTCGGACACCGAGCAGTACCGCGACAACAACGGCCTGTTCGAGCTGCGCTTCGACGACGAGCGCTACCTGCCGTTCGAGGGCACCGGAGCGGTGTCGACGTGGCGCATGGAGATCACCGGCCGGCGTCCCCACGACCTGTCCGACGTGACCCTGCTGGTCAAGTACACCGCCGAGCAGGGCGGGGACGTGTTCACCAACGCGGTGCGCGGGATGCGGCGGCCGTACACGGCGGCGCGGTACATCGACGTGGCCGGCGAGTTCGCCGAGCGGTGGCAGGCCTTCGCCGGCGGCGGCGACCTGGTGCTGCCGATCGCGCCGGAGATGTTCCCCGACATGGTCGGGGACCAGGTCACCGGGATGTACGCGCGCTACGAACCGGCCGGCGGAGGATCGGCCCGGTTGCGCCTCAACGGACGGCTCATCGACGACGGGAAGGCGATCCGGGTCCCCGGCCTGCGGGCCGAGGAGTGGACGCTGACCGTGGACGGCGATCGGAAAACCCTGGTCAACCTCGGGCTCGTACTCACCTACCGGGCGGTCTGACGATGTACATGTTCAGCAGGAAGAAGTACTCCAAGAAGCAGCAGCCACCACCGGCCCGCCCCGCGGACGGACCGCCGGTCGACCAGGGCGACCCGGTCGCGCAGGGCGCACCGGCCAACCCCGCGCCGGCGCGTCCCGACTGGGGGCGCATCACGCCGACCCCGAACGTCGACGGGCCCGCCCGCGACCACCTGACCGCCCCGAAGACGCGGGTCGTTCCCCAGATCCCCCAGATCCCCCGGATCGACACCGGCGGTGACCTCGGCGACATCGAGGGCGACGTCGACTTCGACACGGGTTTCGACGACGGCATCGGCCCGGCCATCCCGCCGCTCACGATCCCCGGGCGGGCGTTCACCTCGGCCGAGGCGTTGTCGCCGCGCCTGCTCGCGCTCGACGACGAGACTCGGTACGCGATGAACCACCGGCGCAACATGGAACTGTACGAGACCCTGTGGGCCTACTACTTCGATCCCGGAACGGGCAGCCCCAACCCGGACGCCAGACCGGACATGCTCTACGGCCTGATGTCGGGCGACATGGACAACACCACCTACCTGGCCAAGCCCGTCGAGATCACCGACATCCTCGACTTCGTACGGCGGGCCGAATCCACCGGCAACTGCCTCGTCCTCGCCCAGAACGGCGACGACCTGGCGGAGGGCCTCCAGCGGGCCGACTACATCCACGTCATAAACATGCGTCACAGGTTCGACCCCCGGTCGTTCAACCGGCGGATGCGACGGCTCGTGTTCAACGTCGGGTCCCAGAAGGCGGCGCTGGAGCTGGCCAGGGCGCTCACCCCGCTGTTCGAGCATCCCCAGATCGGCCCGCTGCTCGTCAAGTTCAAGATGATCGTGGGGGTCCTCCCCCTGGACGAGATGGTCAAGAACGACAAGATGGTCGTCTACTACCTCGTCGGCGACGACCCCGGTGACCGATCCGACGTCATCGGGGACACCCTGCTCACCACCGTCGCGAAGGCGATGCCCGAAGGTCTGGGCGGCTTCGCCGTCAGCCCCTTCTACTCCCGGGTCGCCACGTTCGCCGCGTGGGCGGAGGAGGCCGAGCACCACATGCCCGGCAAGAAGGAGACGAGCTTCACCGACAGCCGGGCCGAGGTCGTCCGGTCGGTGATCGCCCAGGCCGAGAGCATGCCGGACGCCCAGACGCTGGCGACCCTCGTCTTCCAGGCGATGGAGGAAGCCGGCATCCCCGGAGACATGCCGCACCGCCACTACTGAACCTCCACTACTGAACCAACGCTCGTCCCGGCCCGTGCCCACGAAGAGCGGGACCGGGACGAGCGGAGGTTTCCCTCCCGCGTGGATCAGGCCCGGAGCCGGCGGCCGCCGTCACGTGCTTCGAGCCGTGATCAAGCGCTGCATGAGAATGAAGGCGAACAGCAGCAGCCCGATGAAGATGCGCGTCCACCAGGAGCTCAGCGTGCCCTCGAAGCTGAGGATCGTCTGGATCAAGCCGAGCACGAGCACGCCCATCACGGTGCCGAACAGATATCCGGAGCCGCCGGTCAGCAGCGTGCCGCCGATGACGACCGCGGCGATGGCGTCCAGTTCCATCCCGACCGCGTGCAAGCCGTACCCGGACAGCATGTAGAAGGACAGCAGCAGGCCGCCGAAGGCCGAGCAGAATCCGCTGATCGCGTAGACCGTGATCTTCGTGCGGGCCACCGGAAGGCCCATGAGCATGGCCGACTGCTCGCTGCCGCCGATGGCGTGGACGTTCCTGCCGAGCCGGGTGTAATGCAGCACGTACATCGCCACGACGACCACGACGGCCGCGATCGCCACGCTGGGTGAGACCCACAGATCGGCGCCGAGGTCGATTCGCGTCTGGGCGAAGGCGGTGAACGTCGGGTCGTCGATGGGGATCGACGCGGTGTCGATCACGTAGCACAGGCCGCGGGCGAGGAACATCCCGGCCAGTGTGACGATGAACGGCTGGATCTCGAAATAGTGGATGATCGCGCCCATGCCAAGGCCGAGGGTCACGCCGATGGCCAGCACGAGCGCCATGACCGGCACGGCGGGCCAGCCCTGCTTCAGCAGCGTGGCGGCGACCATGGTGGACAGCGCCACCACCGAGCCGACCGACAGGTCGATGCCGCCCGTGAGGATCACGAAGGTCATGCCGACGGCCACGACCAGCAGGAACGCGTTGTCGATGAGGACATTGAAAACGACCTGCCCGCTGGCGAACCCCTCGTACCTGATCCCGCCGGCGACGAACATGGCAATAAGCAGGGCGGTTGTGACCAGGGTGGGGACATACCTGCGCGGAAGGCCGCGCGGGGCCGGGACGGTCAGGGTGCTCACGCCGGGACCCTCACCTTCTCCTGCGCCGCCGGGGATGTACCGGCGGGCGGGCGACGTCGGCGGATGACCTTCGCGCGGAAGGCCGGGGATTGGAGCAGGCACACGATGGTCACCACGAGTGCCTTGAACAGCAGCGTCGTCTCCGGCGGCACGCCGATCGAGTAGATCGTGGTGGTCAGGGTCTGGATGACCAGCGCGCCCAGCACTGTGCCGCTGAGCGAGAACCGGCCACCCGACAGCGAGGTGCCGCCGATGACGACGGCGAGAATGGCGTCCAGCTCGATCCACAGGCCGGCGTTGTTGCCGTCCGCGCTGGACACGTTCGAGCTGATCATGAGGCCGGCGATCCCCGCGCACAGCGCGCAGAACGTGTAGACCGTCACGATCACCCCGCGCGCGCTGATGCCCGCCAGGCGGCTCGCCTCGGCGTTCCCGCCGACCGACTCGATGAGCAGGCCGAGGGCGAGCCGCCGGGTGAGGAATGCGGTGAGCGCGAACACGACGAGCACGATGATGATCCCGAACGGGATCGTGAGCCAGTAGCCTCCGCCGATCAGCTTGTACGGGACGCTGTTGACCGTAAGGATCTGCCCGTCCGTGATGAGCTGGGCCAGACCGCGGCCGGCGACCATCAGAATCAGTGTCGCGATGATGGGCTGGATGCCCACGCTCGCGACGAGCAGGCCGTTCCAGACACCGAGCCCCAGCGAGAGCGCGAGCGCGACGCCGACCGCGCCCAGCATGCCGCCAACCGAGTTCTGGTCGCTCAGGTCGCTGATCTGCAGGCAGGCCAGGGCGCCGGAGATCGCCACGACCGAGCCCACCGACAGGTCGATCCCACTGGTCGCGATCACCAGCGTCATGCCGAGCGCGACGAGGATCAGCGGCGCTCCGAATCTGATGATGTCGATCAGGCTGCCGTAGAGGTGGCCATCCTTGATCTCAATGCTGAAGAAGTTGTCGGTGAACGCCACGTTGAGCGCCAGCAGGGCCACCAGGATCACGACGGGCCAGAACAGGCGATGCCTGAGGAACACTGTCATGACGCTGCTCCGCTCGCGATCGTCTCCGTCAGGACGTCGGTGGTCAGGCGTTCGTCGTTGTCGACCTCGGTGATGAGCCTGCGGTCGCGCAGCACGGCGACCTTGTGGCTGAGCCGCAGAACCTCCTCCAGTTCGGCGGAGATGAACAGCACGGCCATCCCGCCGTCGGACAGCTCGGCCACCAGGCGCTGGATCTCCGCCTTGGCGCCGACATCGATGCCGCGGGTGGGCTCGTCGAGGATGAGCAGACGCGGCTCCAGGATGAGCCAGCGGGCCAGCAGCACTTTTTGCTGGTTGCCGCCGCTGAGGTTCCCGGCGAGCTGATCGGGATCGGCCGGGCGGATGTTCAGCGCGGCGATGTACTTGCCGACCAGCTCGTCCTGCCTGCGCCGGGGCAGCGGCCGGGTCCAGCCGCGCGCGGCCTGCAGCGCGAGGACGATGTTCTCCCGCACGGTGAGTTCGGGGACGAGTCCCTCCGCCCGCCTGTTCTCCGAGCAGAAGGCCAGCTTGCGGTGGATCGCCGCCCGCGGCGTGCGCAGATTGACCGCCTGCCCCGCTATCCGCAGGGAACCGCTGCCGGCGTGGTCGGCGCCGAACAGCAGGCGGGCGAGCTCGGTGCGGCCGGAGCCGAGCAGCCCGGCCAGGCCGACGACCTCACCCTCGCGGATGGTCAGGGTGAACGGCTCGATGGCGCCGGCGCGGCCCAGCTCGCTGGCCTGCACGAACGGCTCGCTCTCCCGGGCGAGCGGCCTGCCCTCCAGCCTCTCCAGGTCGGCGAGTTCGCGGCCGATCATCTTGCCGACCAGGCTCACCTGGCTCAGCTGGTGGGTGAGGTACTCCCCCACGAGCCTGCCGTTGCGCAAAATCGTCATCCGGTCGGCGATCTCGTAGATCTGGTCGAGGAAGTGCGAGACGAACAGGATCGCGATGCCCTGCTCCTTCAGCCTCCGCATCACCCGGAACAGCTGGGCGACCTCGTTCGTGTCCAGGCTGGAGGTCGGCTCGTCGAAGATCAGGACTTTGGCCTCGACGTCCACGGCCCGTGCGATGGCGACCATCTGCTGGACGGCCAGGGAGTGCGTCGACAGGGCGGTGGAGACGTCGAGATCGAGGTCGAGGCGGCCCAGCAGCTCGGCGGCCCGGCGCCGCGTCTCCTTCCACCGGATACGGCCAAGGCTGCGCGGTTCGCGGCCGATGAAGATGTTCTCCGCGACCGAGAGGTTGGGGCAGAGGTTGACCTCCTGGTAGACCGTGCTGATGCCGGCCTGCTGGGCGGCCGGCGGACTGGAGAAGGCCACCTGGCGGCCCTCCAGTTCGATCTCGCCCTCGTCGATGTCGTATACGCCGGTCAGGACTTTGATCAGGGTCGACTTGCCGGCGCCGTTCTCTCCCATCAGCGCGTGCACCTCGCCCGGCAGCAACCGGAAGTCCACGGCGTCCAGCGCCTTCACGCCGGGAAACTGTTTGCCGATCCCGCTCATCCGCAGGATCGGCCCGGGGTGGGCCATGCGGCGCTCCTTTCTTCCGCGGGTCTTCCGCGGGTCTTCCGCGGGTCTTCCGCGGGCAACGGGCCGCCCCCGCGTCAGGGGCGGCCCGGTCCGGCTCAGTACTGGCGGGTGGGCAGGGCTTCCTTGGCCTGTTCCTGGGTGAAGGTGGTCTCCTCGGTCACCACGCGGGCGGGCACCTGCTCGCCGGCGACGACCTTCTTGGCCAGGTCCATCAGCTGGGGGCCGAGCAGCGGGCTGCACTCCACGATGTAGCTGATCTTCCCGTCGGCCAGGGCCTGCATCCCGTCCTTCACCGCGTCGATGGTGATGATCTTGATGTCCTTGCCCGGCACCTTGCCCGCGCCCTCGATCGCCTCGATCGCCCCCAGCCCCATGTCGTCGTTGTGCGCGTACAGCACGTCGATGTCCGGGGTGGACTTCAGGAACGCCTCCATCACCTCCTTGCCCTTGGCCCGGGTGAAGTCACCGGTCTGCGAAGCGGCGATCTTGAACTTCGGATCGGCCCCGATCACCTCCGCGAAGCCCGCCTTGCGGTCGTTGGCCGGCGCCGAGCCGGTGGTGCCCTGCAACTCCACGATGCTCACCGTGTCCCCGGCGTCGGTGGAGTCCTTGTACTCCTCCACCAGCCACTGACCGGCCTTCTTGCCCTCCTCGATGAAGTCCGAGCCCAGGAAGGTCTTGTAGAGGGTGGTGTCGGCCGAATCCACCGCCCGGTCGGTGAGGATCACCGGGATCTTGGCGTTCTGAGCCTCCTTCAGCACGGTGTCCCAGCCCGACTCCACCACCGGCGAGAACGCGATGACGTCCACCTTCTGCTGGACGTAGGACCGGATCGCCTTGATCTGGTTCTCCTGCTTCTGCTGGGCGTCGGAGAACTTCAGCTCCACGCCCGCCGTCTTCGCCGACTCCTGCACCGACTTGGTGTTGGCGGTACGCCAGCCGCTCTCGGCGCCCACCTGGGAGAAACCCATGGTGATCGTGCCGTCGCCGGCGGGCTTGCCACTGTCGGCGGGGTTGGCCGAGGTGCTGCCGTTTCCGCAGCCGGTCATCGTCAACGCGACGGCACCGACCGCGATCAGTGCCGAAATCCTTTGCAACACGGGGGGTCCTTTCGTGATGTGAGCGCTAACATTCACGTGGCGTCAACGCTCTTCCTGCTTCCGTGGGCAACTAGCGCACCGTCGCCGTGCCGGCTCCGAGAACGAGATAGGGAGGCACGACGTGACGCTCGCGCACGCATGGCCCCCCTATTTCGATCTGCTGCCCGAGCACGTCGATGCTGCGCCCGCCCACGGCCCCGAAGTCCTGTTTGATGGTCGTGAGAGGAGGGCGGCCGACCGGGCCGCCGACGTACCAGACCGTCTCGTGCCCGAGGTCCAGCAGGTGCCGGGGCGTCAAACGCTGCGGAGCGACCACGACGATGCCGTCCACGCCCTGTTCGGTCAGATAGCCGATGGCA
Organism: Streptosporangium sp. NBC_01469; assembly: GCF_036227305.1. Lineage (NCBI taxonomy): Bacteria > Bacillati > Actinomycetota > Actinomycetes > Streptosporangiales > Streptosporangiaceae > Streptosporangium > Streptosporangium sp. NBC_01469. The sequence goes on from NZ_CP109465.1 coordinate 7,550,935, forward strand.
CCAAGCACCCCCGCCCTGCCGGCGATCCGAAGACTCACGAGGTTGCGCCGGTAGCCCAGCAGGTCGATCGCGCGTAAAACCCGGGTCCGAGTCTCCGCGCTGACGTTGAGGTGGTCGTTGAGCACACGCGAGACCGTCTGGTGCGACACGCTCGCCATCTTCGCCACGTCCGCCATGACAGGCGGGCGACGCCTCGGGCCAGGTCCCACCCGACGCTCCTCTCGTGCGATCTAGGAAGACTGTGAGCGTTAACACCATGTCGCGTCAAGAACTTCACATGTCACGGTCCCATCACGCCGAAACCTTTTGTTAACCAACCGCCGGCCTGCGGCGGTAAGTCCGGCGGGCGGACCGCGGGAGCGGCGGAACCGGCACGGTGGCACTGTGCAAGGTGGACCTGGATGTGTTTTAGATGAAATGCGACGGTGAGACTGTGCTCGCCGTCAATCACCCGCCGCCAGTCGGCACGGCGGCCGGGCGGCGACATTCCATTGCCCGTCACGGCCACCAAACCGTCAACGGCAGTGCCGATGACCATGCCCTTGATGACATGACCCCCACCCGCTCCTTCAACCGCCCGGAGCACCGTGACCACGCCGGGCTCGGCCCTCACCTCGCCCGGTACGCGGGAGACGAGGGTCGAGATGACTTTGTCATACGGCGGGAGAACGGCGCCGGCCAGGCGGGAAATCCACCGGCGGAGAATTCACCTCAAAGCATTTCCATGGCTCGGCGGCAAACGGGCCGACGCCCGTTTCATGGTCTGCCGAAGACCGAATACGAATGCCAACGAACAACCGCGTGCCAGTTTCATACTTCGCCGGGGCGGCCTCTCTGGGCCGGCTCCTGCCGGACCGTGTGAGAGACCGCCCCGCGAACTCCCCGCTCGCGTCAGACGCGGGTCCAGCGCTGGTTGGCGGCGCCGCCGCAGGACCAGATCTGGAGTTTGACACCGTTGGCCGTGGAGTAGTTGGGCGCGTCCAGGCACTTACCGGCGCCGAGCGCGGTGATGGTGCCGTCGCTGTTGAGGCGCCACTTCTGGTTGTTCTGGCCGTTGCAGTCCCAGATCTGCACCTGGGCGCCGTTGGCGGTGCTCATGTTGGCCACGTCCAGGCACTTGTTGCCGTACACCCGGAGCTCACCCGCGCCGGTCGGCGTCCACCGCTGGTTGGCCTGCCCGTTGCAGTCCCAGATCTGCGCCTGCGCGCCGTTGGCCTGCGAGGCGTTGGCGACGTCCAGGCACCTGCCCGAAGCCACGCCGCGGATCGCGCTCGCGGTCGAGGGCGTCGGTGTCGGTGTCGGTGTCGGGGTGGGGGTGGGGCCGCCGGGCTGGCCGATGCTGCCGGAGACCGACTGGAGTGCCGCGTACCAGGCGGCGGCCATCTTGTCGTAGCCGCCGGCGGTGGGATGGATGCCGTCGATCAGGTCGGACGTGGTCAGCTTGCTGTGCATGTCGACCAGGTGGACGCGCCTGCCACTGTTCACCTTGCTCTGCACGATGCCGGGGATGGCCGCGTTGAAGGTGCGGGCGGCGGCCTCCTGGCTCGCCGACGACAGCGGGATGATGGTGGCGACGAACACGTCCGCGTCCGGCACGGTCGTCGTGATGCGGTCGATCAGGGTGGACAGCCGCTGGGGCGCTCCGGCCACGTTGTAGTTCTGCAGTATGTCGTTGGTGCCGATGTGCAGCAGCACCGTGCGCGGACTGTAGGTCCGCGCCCAGCCGGTGATGTTCGCGTCGATCTGGTCGATACGCCAGCCGGGGTGCCCCTGGTGGTCGTGGTCACCCAGGCCACCCGGTCCGTTGAACTGCGACCCGACGAAATCCACCGTGTACCGGCCGGAGACCAGCCGCTGCCACAGGCCGATGCGGTATCCGCCCGGTATCTGCGTGCCCTCGGTGATCGAGTCGCCCAGTGGCATGACCCGCACTCCGCCGTTGGACTCCGCGCCGGCGACACTCGTTTGCGTCACCGCGCCCAGAGCAACCATGGTCACGGCCAACAGCGCCGCGCTGAACCACCGTCTCCACCCACGCATGCTCAACCTCTTTCCGGCGGCTGAGAGCAGTTACTGCTGACAGCCTGTGTAGCGCTAACGGCCTGTGTTCGGATCACTCGCCAGCAGATGTCATGTGCTGGCGAGCCTCGCGGCCGGGCGTGGCGGCTCGGGCGCGTCGCGGGTGTCCCCGGTCACCTGGAGGACTGCGAGGCCCGACGTATTGACTGATCCGAGCTCCGCCGTGCGGGAACCTCTCCTGTCAAGAGATCGGCGGCCGTAAGGAGGAGGGAACCCGCGGACGTGGTGTCTGTCCGGGAGTCACGGTCGCCGAACATGTCTTGGGGAACAGTGGAATGTGAGCGTTAACATCTCGTCTGCCAGTCGTGGCTCCTTCCCCGTCGAACGGTTGTGGTGGTGGAGCGGAGCAAACACGAGGCAGGGAGAAACTGTCAAGAGTACGAAACATGTCGTGCCGGCAGAGGTGAGAGGCAGGCACGGCTCACCTGGTGCTTCATGGGTCGCCGCGTCGGGCCGGACAGGCCGATGCGATGAAAATTTCACAAAAGACGTCTCGGCCCAGGTGACGGAACCGCGGCTTTTCAGGGATCGGGAGACGTTGGCGCAGGTGCTGGACATGGGGAGCAGGTAGTACGACAAAACCTTTCTGGATGAGCTTGACACATTTTGTAATAGTTTCCACACTGAGTCCCCGAGACGGCCCCATGCCAAATCGGTGGTGAGCGGCCGGGGCCGTCGACCACGACGCCCCGGTGGTGTGCGTTCCCTGATGACAGGACGCGGCGTCGATCCTGCGGGTTTCCCCTCGCGATTATTCGCTTCCGCGTTTCTGTGATGCAGTTATGGAGGCTCAGGCATGGGCTCAAATGCCATACCCCCACCCGGAACCCGGCGACCCCTCGGCGGCCTCCGCCGGGCCCTGGTCGCCGGCGCCCTCGGCACCCTCGTACTCGGCACGCTCACGGCGGTGACCGTCCAGGGTTCCGCCGGTGCCGCTTCCGCCGGTGCCGCGGCGACCACACTCGGCGCGGCGGCCCAGCAGAGCGGGCGATACTTCGGCGCCGCGATCGCCGCGGGCAAGCTCGGCGACTCGGCGTACACGACGATCGCGAACCGCGAGTTCGACATGGTGACCGCCGAGAACGAGATGAAGATCGACGCCACCGAGCCCAACCGGGGCCAGTAGCGGCGCCACCTGGACCAACGACATCAGCCACGGCGAACTACTACGCACCAACGCCGACCAGACCATGACCATCGACCCCTGCAACCTCCAACTGCTCTACCAAGGACGCAACCCCAACTCCGGCGGCGACTACGGCCTCCTGCCCTACCGCCCCGGCCTGCTCACCCACCAACGCTGACAGAGCGACACAGGTACGGCTCTCACGCGTTCCCGGCCTCCACCGCGAAGACGTGAACCCCATCAGGTGAACATCGTCACGGCACATGATCAGGACCGGGAGAGCCGGAACGGGCGGGCTCGGCACGAGGCCGAGCCCGCCCGGGTCACGCGGAGAGGGCGCACATGGTGCTCATACCGGTTGCCGCGTGCGACGGCGCCGGACGCGTCCCGGCGGCGCCGCCGGGACGCGTCACCCGCGTGTCCACTCCCGAGGAGTCAATCCGTCGGCGAGAAGATGCGCTGCTGGATCTCTCTGCGGTAGTCGTCCAGCGTGTTGTCGATGTGTGTCGCAGCGGCCTGGGCCGCCGCTTCGGGGTCGCCGGCACGGATGGCCTGGTAGATGGCGTCATGTTCCTCGACGGCCTTGGCCGCGTGCCCGCCTATCGAGCCGCGCAGCCCGATGAGGTTGGACTGGGCCTGCAGCCGGCGGACCTCCCGCACCGCTATCTGGAGGAACATGTTGTGCGAGGCCGTCGCGATGGCGGCGTGGAAGGCGTCATCGCCCTCGTTGAACAGATCCTCGCGTCCGTTGTCGAATCCGTAGCGGCACACCCCGGCCGACTTCTCGATGTCTCCCAGCTCCGCGGGGGTGGCGCGGCGGGCGGCGAGCCGGCTGGTCTCCATCTCCTGGGCCCGGCGGAACTCGAAGAGCATGTAGACGTGGTCCAGGTCGGTGGGCAGGAAGAAGGACGCCCAGCGTCCGGTGCCGAGCATCCCCTCGTCGTCGGCCACGTACAGGCCGCGCCCCTTCTGGGCGCGTACCCGGCCGAGTGCCGAGAGTATCTTCACCGCCTCGCGCACGACGGTCCGGCTCGTGCCCAGCTGCTGGGCCAGCTCGTTCTCCGTGGGCATGCGGTCGCCGGGCCGCAGGCGCAACCGGCTGATCAACTCCAGCACCTGCTCCGCGGCCACCTCGTAACCCGGCCGGTACACGCCTTCCGCACGCGGAGTATCGACCACGCTACCCGCTCCCTCCCTGCCACCACCTCCTCAAGAGTACGACCAACCGGGGTCCGGATCAGCATGATCTTCCCCAGCCCCCGAAATTGAGTGCTACACATTCGACCCGCCCACCGGCCTCCCGGATCGGGCGGAAGGAAGGGCGATGCGTCTAGCTGCACTTATTCTCGAAAGAGTTCTCACTTCGACGACAGACCCTGGTGAGGAGTCGGAAATAAGTAGGCTTAAGGTCTTGACTCGCCTCAGCGTGAGGAACGTAATTAGTAGCTAGGTCTCCGGGAGGCCTCCTGCCGGGGATTCCCTCCTCCGCTGGACCGCATCTGAAGTGAGGCACTCCGGGGCGGCCACCGGAGGTAAGGACGGACATCGTCGTCCACGACGGTGACGCGAACGGTCCCGGCCGCCCCGGACCAGGGCGCGGTCGTTCGGCGACACCGGCGAGAACCGGCGAGACGTGGTTCTCGGCACGGGAACCAGCGAAACGGCGTTGAGCCGCCACACCGGCCGGCTGAGACTCCCACCCCCCGACGAAGGAGAGCCAAGTGGTTTCCCCCTCCAAACACGTCGACGTCCCAGCCGCGGGAGGGATCGTGTGATGTCGAAGCACAGATCCCTTCTCGGAGCGATCGCGGTCGCGGTACTTCTCGTCCTGTCCACGGCTCACGCGGCGCTGAGCAACAGCTTCGGCGGGACCACGTCCTCCACGGGTGCCGGCGCCCTCGCGCCGACCGCCGGTTGCGGCAAGGCCCCGACGCTGAACAGCGGTACGCATACGATCCAGAGCGGCGGCAAGAGCCGCTCCTTCATCCTGCGGACCCCCGACAACTACAACAACACCACGCCCTACCGGTTGATCTTCGGGTTCCATTGGCGGGGCGGCACCGCCGCCGACGTCGACTCAGGCGGCACCAGCGGGTACCCCTGGTCCTTCTACGGCCTGCGGCAGATGTCGAACAACGGCGCGATCTTCGTCGCGCCCCAGGGCATCGGCAACGGCTGGGCCAACTCCGGCAACGAGGACGTGACCCTCGTCGACGACCTGATCAGGCGAATCGAGGCGGACCTGTGCGTCGACACTTCGCAGCGCTTCGCCCTGGGCTTCAGCTACGGCGGCGGGATGAGTTACTCGCTCGCGTGCAGCAGGGCGACGGTCTTCCGCGCGGTCGCGGTCTACGCCGGAGCGCAGCTCAGCGGGTGCGGCGACGGCACCCAGCCCATCGCGTACATGGGACTGCACGGCATCGGCGACTCGGTGCTCAACATCTCCCAGGGGCGGTCGCTGCGCGACAGGTTCGTCAGGAACAACGGCTGTACCACCCAGAACCCGCCCGAGCCGGCGTCGGGCAGCAGGACGCACATCACCACCACCTACTCGGGGTGCCGGGCCGGGTATCCGGTCGTGTGGGCCGCCTTCGACAACGGTCACATGCCCGGCCCGGTGGACGGGACCTACACCGAGAGCGGCATCACGACCTGGACCAAGGGAGAGGTGTGGAGGTTCTTCTCGCAGTTCGGGAGCAACCCGTCACCCAACCCCACTCCGACTCCGACTCCGACGTCGGGAACGGGGACGAGCCCGATCCGGGGTGTGGGCTCGGGCAGGTGTCTCGACGTGAGCGGCGTCTCGCAGGCCAACGGCGCCCAGGTGCAGATCTGGGACTGCAACGGCCAGAACAACCAGCAGTGGACCTCGACCGGTGCCAGTGAGCTGCGGGTCTACGGCAACAAGTGCCTGGACGTGAGTAACCAGGCCACCACCGACGGCGCTCAGGTGCAGATCTGGGACTGCAACGGCCAGAACAACCAGAAATGGCGGTTCAACTCCGACGGCACCATCACCGCCCTCGGCGCGAACAAGTGCCTGGACGTGCCCAACAGCGCCACGGCCAACGGCGTCAAACTCGCCATCTGGTCCTGCAACGGCGGCGCCAACCAGCGCTGGACCAGGAGCTGAGCCCCTTCCCGGACCTCTGAGACACCTCCAGGATCCCTCGCCGGGAAGAGCTCTTCCCGGCGAGGGATCCCCCACGGCAGGGCCACTTCCCCGTGCCTGCCCGCCCCAGAAAATCAGCACGTCCTCCCGCACCCGGACGGCTCCCCCCGGGGTGCCGCCCGGACCGTGAGCGCGGCCGTGCTCTCGACACGACGGCGTCACGAGGACCGGAGCCGCACCCGCCGGACCGGCTCCGGCGGGACGTCCGCCGACCGTTCCCCCACCCCCCACATAAGGAAGTTCCGTGTTCGAACTCTCGTACTCCGCGATGCGGAGGCTGATGGTGGCCGGAGCCGCCGCGATCGGGCTGACCGCCGCGTCCGCTCTGGTGGCGCCGGTCTCCCCCGCGTCGGCGGCCACCACGACCCTCTACGCCTCCCCTTCCGGCACCGGCACCACCTGCTCCGCCGCCCAGCCGTGCTCGGTGCCCGCCGCGCAGACCGCGGTGCGGGCGCTCACCGGCGCGATGTCCGGTGACATCGTCGTGGAGTTGGCCGGCGGGACGTACCGGCTCTCCGCGCCGCTCCGGCTGACCGCCGCCGACTCCGGCAACAACGGCTACACCGTCAAATGGCAGGCCGCCGCGGGCGCCCGTCCCGTCGTCAGTGGCGCCAGGGCGGTCACCGGCTGGTCGCTCGCCGACTCCGGGAAGAACATCTGGCGGGCCAACGTCGGCGCCGGGATCGACACCCGGCAGCTGTACGTCAACGGCGCCATCGCCACGCGTGCCCGCACCCAGGTAAACCGGGCGGACTTCACCGCGAACAGCAGTGGCCTCGCCTTCACCAGCGGGGCCCTGAGCTATCTGAACAACCTCGCCAACAAGAGCCGGATCCAGGTGGAGAGCGTCGGCTCGTTCACGGACCGGTACGCGACGGTGCAGAACATCACCGGGAACTTCATCACGATGCAGCAGCCCGGCTGGAGCAACAACAACTTCGGGTACGACACCTTCACCAGCCCGCACCGGGCGGGCCCGCTCTACCTCGCCAACGCGTACGAGTTCCTCGACGCGCCGGGCGAGTGGTACATCGACCCCGGGACCGGCGCGCTCTCCTACATCCCGCTCTCCGGGCAGAACATGAGCAACGTCAGCGTGGAGCTGCCGGTGCTGCAGTCCCTGGTGAACGTCGGGGGCACCTACGACGCGCCCGCGCATCACATCGCGTTCACCGGGATCACGTTCACCGGCACGACCTGGACGGCGCCCAACGGCAACCAGGGCTACGTGGACCAGCAGACCGGTTCCTACATCGCCGGCAACTGGAGCTGGCCGAGCTTCACCTCCTGCCACAACGGCTGCCCGCAGTTCGAGGCCACCCGGCCGAACTGGTACCAGATGCCCGCCGCCGTGCAGGTGTCCGCCGCCAACAACATCACCTTCAGCGACTCGCAGTTCGTCAACCTGGGGCAGACGGCCGTGGGCATCGGCAACGACGCCAACGGTCACACCAGCGGTGTCGGCCTGGGCGCGAGCAACATCACCGTCACCCGCTCCGAGATCGCCCGCAACTCGGCCGGCGGCATCGTGATCGGCGGCGTGCGCGCCGACGCGCACCACCCCGGCGACCAGCGGATGGTCAACCGGAACATCACCGTCAGCAACAACCGCCTGCACGACCTCGGCGTGGAGTACCGGGGCATCGTCTCGGTCCTGACCACCTACGTCAGCACCGCCACCATCTCCAACAACGAGGTCTACAACATGCCCTACACCGGCATGTCGATCGGGTACGGCTGGGGGGCCAACGACGCCGGCGGCAGTGAACACTACGCCGGCCGCGGCCTGTACAACTACCAGCCGCGGTACACCACGCCCACCACCGCCTCCAACAACCGGCTCACCGGCAACTACGTGCACGACGTCATGCAGCAGATGAACGACGGCGGATGCATCTACACGCTGTCGGCGAACCCGAACGGGCTGATCAGCGACAACTACTGCCTGCGGACCAACGGCTACTTCGGCGTCTACTTCGACGAGGGCTCCCGCTACTACACCGCCCGCAACAACGTCTTCTCCTCCACCGGCACCTGGGCCACCGCCAACTACTGGTACGCCGAGAACATGGGGAACTTCACCGTCACCGGCAACTGGTCGACCAACAACAGCACCAACGTGACCAACGGCGACCGCGGCAACGTCGTCAGCGGCAACGTCACGGTCACCAACGGCAACTGGCCGTCGGGCGCCCAGGCCGTGATGGCGTCCGCCGGACCCCAGGCGGGCGGCGGCCAGCAGAACGTGCAGGTCGTCGGGGCCCAGTCGAGCCGCTGCCTCGACGTCACCGGCAACAGCACCGCCAACGGAGCCCAGGCGCAGATCTGGGACTGCGGCACCGGCACCAACCAGCGGTGGACCCACACCGCGGGCAAGCAGCTGCAGGTGTACGGCAACAAGTGCCTGGACGCCTTCGGGCAGGGCACCGCCAACGGCACCCAGGTGATCATCTGGGACTGCAACGGCGGGACCAACCAGCAGTGGAACGTCAACGCCAACGGCAGCATCAGCGGCGTGCAGTCAGGGTTGTGCCTGGACGTGCCCAGCGGCGCCACCGCCAACGGCACCAAGCTCAACCTCTGGGCCTGCAACGGCGGCGCCAACCAGCGCTGGACCCTGCGTAGCTGATCCAGCCACCTCATGCCTTCGCCGGGACGGTCCACCGTCCCGGCGAAGGCCATCGCCCGCCCGCTCCGGCCGCGGAAGGCCGGGGCGGGCGTAGACGGTCCCGGACGAACCCACCGGTCCGGGACCGTCCGGGGACGTCGTCGCTGGCACGCGGTGCCGGGCATCCCCATCCCACCGACATCACCGACACGAAGGAGAGCGCCGCATGAGCACTCCGGCCGACATCGACGACCTCCTGCGGCACCTGGAACGTGAAGGCCTCATCCTCCATCTCGGCATCGGTGACGCCACCGTGTGGTTCGCCGCCGAGTTCCGCGAGCGCATGATCGCCGAACGGCTGGCGATGCTGCCCGACAAGCCCCTGGTGAGCGTCGCCACGGCCGCCGCGGTGCTCAACGTTCCACACTCCCACGTCATCGCAGAGGTTCACGCCGCCACCCTGGCCGGCCACGACAGCGGCCGGCAGGTCCAGGTGCGGCGCGAGGCCCTGGTGCGGCGCATCACCACCCTGGGCCTGCCCCAGCCGGGCCCCGCCGAGGCCTCCACCGGGCACTCGAACCGCCCCGACAGCCCTACGCGGGGGAACGCACGTCCATGACCGCCGGCATCACCGGGAACGCTCCCGCGCCGGCCCCCTTCTCCGCGCCTCCGCGCTCGTGGAGGGTTTCGTCCGCTCTCACGCCTGCCCCATCCGCTGACGCCGGCGGCCGAGGCCGTCGATCCGGGCGAGGCCGGCGCTCAGCGCTCCAGGCGTACGGGGTCGCCCGGCCCGCCGCGGCGGACGAGCCAGGCGTCGGTGATGTGATTGAACATCGCCTCGGCGGCGCCGCCGGGGTCGTGGGCGGCGATGCGCTCGTAAATGCAGCGATGGCCGAGGTTGGACGCCACGCACAGGGCCCGCTGGGGCTGGCCCATGTAGCGGGCGGTGTTGATGACCTGGCTCTCCAGGGCCCGTACCACGCCACGGGCGATACGGTTCCCGGACGCCTGCATGATCGTGTCATGGAAGGCGCGGTCGTGATCGGCGTACGTGATGTGATCGTCCACGAGCTCGTCCATCCGATCCACCAGCGCACGCAGCCGGTCGACGGTGTCCTGATCCGCGAGGCGAGCGGCGAGGTTCGCCATGTCGGACTCCAGCACGCGCCGCGTGACGACGAGGTCGTCAAGGATCGCCAGGCTCTCGTCCTCGGCGATTGTCGCCGCGAGGACGAGCTCGTCGAGCATGTCCCACATCGTCGGCGGGGTGACTATGGTGCCGCTGCCCTGGCGGACCTGCACCAGCCCCTTCTCCTGAAGGATCTTCACCGCCTCGCGGATGACGGTCCGGCTCACCGAGAAGGCGTCACAAAGCGCGGGTTCGGCGGGCAACGGCGTACCCGGGGGGTGCACCCCCCGGACGATGCGCTCCACCAGCTCCGCCGTAACCGCCCTGGCGAGGTTGGCCGGCCGTCGCACCCACGCCGGCGGGGACGCGGCGCCCGGCGGCGACTCCTGCGATGTCGTCATATCTCCTCCGGTGCCGCGGGCGGCGCCACATTTCAACATCAGTATATGTCACACATATTGACGTCAGACGTCATACGAATTACGTTTCGCCTCAAACAGCGGCCGGGCGAGCCGGCCGTCCTCTGGAGAGAGAACAGCAATGAAGCAGCGCACACTGTGTTCCGCGATCTTGGTCGCGGGGCTGGCCTTAGCCGGCTGCGGAAGCGCCACCCGGCCCGCGTCGTCGCCGAGCGATTCCGGCAAGGTCACGAAGCTCGTGGTCTGGGACTGGAAATCCGGTGACGCGGCCGCGGCCTCCTACATCCAGAAGGCGAAGGACGACTTCGCCAAGAAGCACCCCGGCGTCACGGTCGAGTTCGTGGCCCAGCCGTTCGACCAGTACTACACCCTGCTGGGCGCGGCCATCCAGGCCGGCACGGGGCCCGATGTCATGCTCTTCAACGGAGGCGGCCAGATCCGCGACCGCGTGGACTCGCTCCTCCCGCTCGACCAGTACGTGGCCGAGGACAAGCAGCGCCTGGCGGGCTGGGACGCGTTCAGCAAGGACGGCAAGATCTACGGCGCGCCGGTGACGTTGCAGGGCCACCCGATCTACTACAACAAGACGCTGTACGAGAAGGCGGGACTCGACCCGGCGAGCCCCGCCAAGACCTGGGACGAGCTGGTCGACGACTGCGCCACCATCAAGCAGAAGACCGGGGCCAACTGCTTCGCGCTCGGCAACAAGGAGGGCGCCGGCATCCAGTTCTTCATGTCGGGCCTCGGCTCGGGCATCCTGACGGCGCAGGAGTACGACGACTGGATCGCCGGGAAGCGCGTCTGGGACTCTCCCAACGTGAAGCAGATCTTCAAGCTGTGGAAGGAGGCCGGCGACGCGAAGCTGAACAACGACGGGGCCAACTCGACCGCGATGTTCAACGACGCCTTCACGATCTTCAACTCCGGCAAGGCCGCCCACATCATCGGGCTGATGTCGGACATCGGGCACTGGAAGGACTTCAGCGAGTTCCTGGGGGCCGACAAGGTCGGCGTCATGCCGTCCCCGGTCGTCACCAGCGGAACCACCCCGAACCTCCCGTACGACGGCGGCATCGGCTACGCGGTCGCGAAGTGGGCGAAGGACCCGAAGACGGCCGCCGACATGGTGCGGTCGCTGACCACGACCGACGCCCTGACCTCCTTCTACTCCGACGCCGGCGCGATCGCGTCCGACACCACGATCGACGTGTCGCAGGGCCCCGTGGCCGTCGGCACGATCGTGTCCCAGATCAAGGGCGGTAAGCCCGCCCTGCATGTCGCGCTGTCCTCCAAGACCCTGGATCTGATGGGAAGGCTGTCCCAGCAGCTCCTGAGCGGATCGGCGACCGTCGACGAGGTGGTGGAGCAGCTGGCCGCCTCGGATCGGACGAGCTGATCCCGTGCCGATCCGAAATTCGTCACCGCCTGCCCGCCCGGTCGACTCCGGGCGGGCCGGCGGAGGAGAGACGAGGCGGCGGGCACGTCACGACGACACCGGGACCGCTTCCCGGCCGCCCTCTCGCACGTTGCGTTCCGAGCGCCTCGCGCCCTACGTCCTGGTGGCTCCGGCCTTACTGATCATCGTGGCGCTGCGGCTGTGGCCGCTGCTGCTGGGCGTCAACTTCTCCTTCACCGGCGACGGCGAGCGCAACGGGGCGATGGTCGGCCTCGACAACTACCTGGAGATGTTCCAGGACGCGACGTTCCAGAGCGCGCTGCGCAACGTCGGGCTGCTGGTGCTGCTGCTTCCGGTGGCGGTGGCCATCCCCGGCCTGCTCGCGACGTTCATCTACCTGCGCGTACCCGGGCACCGGTTCTTCCGCAGCGTCTACTTCTTCCCGGCCGTGCTCTCACCGGTGATCGTCGGTGCGATCTTCAACCTCATGCTCGCCTTCGACGGCTCGTTGAACACCGTCCTCGCGGTGTTCGGCGTCGGCCCGGTCGACTGGCTCGGTGATCCGGACGTCGCCATGTTCGCGGTGGTCGGCGTGCAGATCTGGGCGACGTTCGGGATGGCCCTGGTGGTGTTCCTCGCCGGATTCGCCACCCTGGACTCCGCGCTGCTGGACGCGGCCCGGATGGACGGCGCGTCGCTCCCCCAGACCATCTGGCACGTGATCATCCCGGGCCTGACCCGCACCATCCAGTTCGTCTTCGTGACCACGATGATCGGGATGCTGACGTCCATGTTCGGCCTGCTGTACGTCATGACCAGCGGCGGCCCGGAGGGATCCACCTACCTGCCGGAGTACTACATCTGGATCCAGCAGGGACAGATGAACCGCCCCGCGCTCGCCTCGGCCGCGTCGACGGTGCTCTTCCTCATCATGCTCGTGGTGGGGCTCCTGCAGATCAGCGTGCTCCGCCGCGCTGGAAGGGAGGACTGATGTCCGGCAAACGCCTGAGCAGGTGGGTGGCCGCCGTTCCGATGGCGCTCCTCGCGCTGGCGACGATCTATCCCCTCGTGTTCACCGCCAACGTCGCCATGAAGACCCGGCGTGACTACGTCCTCGACCGGTTCTCCCCGGCGACCTCCCCGAACTGGGACAACATCGTCACGGCGTGGACCAGCGTCGGCATGGCCCGATACTTCGCCAACTCGCTCATCGTGGTGTCGATCTCGGTGGTCTTCCTGCTGCTCTTCGGGTCGATGGCGGGCTTCGCGCTGAGCCAGCTGCGGTTTCGCGGTTCCAAGGTGCTTTTCCTGGGCTGTCTCGCGGCGCTGTTCATCCCGTTTCAGGTGATCATGGTGCCGCTCGCGCGGGTCATGGCGGACAGCGGCCTCATCGACACCTACCCGGGCCTGATCCTGGCCTACGTCGCGCAGTTCCTCCCGTTCACGATCTTCCTGATGACGAGTTACTACAAGACCATTCCGGCGGAGATCGTCGACGCGGCGAGGATCGACGGGAACACGACGTACGGCGTCTACCGGCGGATCATGCTGCCGATGGGCACTCCGGCCCTGCTGTCCGTCGGCATCCTCAACACCCTGTTCTGCTGGAACGACGTGCTCATCTCCCTGCTGCTGATGCCGTCGGCCGACCACCGCACCCTCATGGTCGGGGTCACCTCGCTGCGCGGACAGTACTCCGACGACATCCCCACCTTCGCCTCCGGGGTTCTGATAGCCGCCGTACCCATGTTGATGATCTATCTCTTTCTCCAGCGCCAGATCGCCGACGGTGTCACCGCCGGTTCCACGAAGGGCTGACATGCGTATTTCGGGGTATCGCACTTTGACGACGGTCCAGGAATGGGACCGCCCGGTCGGTGATGCCAACGGCGTCTACGCCGATGGCATCGTTCCGGTGTCGATCATCGTCGTGGACACCGACGAGGGGATCACCGGCGTCGGCATCGGGCCGCACGTGGAGCTGGACAACGTCTTCGCCGCCATCGAGGGTGAGGATCCGCGTGGCGTGACGGCGCTGTACGACCGCATGTTGCGGCAGACCTTCAAGGCGGGCCACGCGGGCGCGGTGTTCGGGACCATCGGCGCGCTCGACACCGCCCTGTGGGACATCAAGGCGAAGGCGGCCGACGAACCGCTCTGGCGTCTGCTGGGCGGGCGTGACAGGCGGGTCCCCGCCTACGCCTCGGGCCTGGACATCGGCCTGACCGACGACGAGCTCGTCTCGGCGTACGAGGTCTACGCCCAGCACGGCCTGCGGGCGGCCAAGCTCAAGGGCGGCCTCGACATCGAGCGGGACCGGCACCGCCTGACCCTGGTCCAGGAGGTCCTGACCGAGGCCGGGCACGGGAGGCGGCCGGGCCTGATGCTCGACGTGAACGAGGCCTGGTCGCGCAAGCAGGCGATCCGGCACGTCTGCGAGCTCGAGCGCACCCTGGATCTCACCTGGATCGAGGAGCCCGTCCGGCGGTGGGACGCCGAGGGCCTGGCCGTCGTCGGCCGTGGGATCCGCGCGTCGGTCGCCACCGGGGAGAACCTCACCGGGCTCGAGCAGTATCGCCCGCTGCTGGCCGCGGGGGCCGTCGACATCGTCCAGGCGGCCGCGGTCTGGGGAGTCACCCATTTCCTGCGGGTGGCCGCCCTGGCTCATGCCCACGACCTGCCGGTCAGCCCGATCGGCAACATCCCGGTCGGCCTGCTACACGCCGCGACGTCGGTGCCGAACCACATGGCCAGCGAGCTGCAGGATCTGCGGCCGCCGCTCGGGGTGTCCGTCGGCCATCGCGTCGAGGACGGCGCGTTCGTCCTCGGAGACTCGCCCGGCCTGGGCCTCACGGTCGACGAGGACGTCATCGGGGGGCTCACCCGCCGGCCGGGCACCCGGTCGGCCGACGGTCCCGGAGTCCGGCCGGAGCAGGCCGGCCGCCGGCTGCTGGCGGTGGCCGATCACGGTCACGTCGCGCAGCAGTGCCGGCTCACCCCCCTGGTCGTGGACGGACAGCGTCGAATGCCGAGGTAAGTGCCACCGTTCGACGCCGACCGTCCACCCCGCACCCCGGACCGGAAGAAAGGAACGCACGTGCGCCCGTCACCCGTGCCGCACAGACGTACATCGGCCGCGCCCCGGGCGGAAGCCGCCCGGACGGGCCACCCGATCGTGGTCGCACCCACCGGAGCCGAGAACGCCGACGACAGGGGGCCGGGTGGTGCGGACCGGCCACTGGCGACCCTGAAGGAGGCACAGCGACGGGCGCGCGACGCGGCGGCCGAGGGGAACCGCGACATCACCGTCCTGCTTCTGGACGGGACCCACCGGCTGGCCTCTCCGCTGTGCCTCGACGCCGCCGACTCCGGCCGGAACGGGCACACCGTGACCTGGAAGGCGGCACGCGGAGCCACGCCCGTGGTGAGCGGCGCCCGGCCCGTCACCGGCTGGGAGCCCGACGACGACGCCCCAGGCGTCTACCAGGCCCACGTCGGCACCGGATTCGACAGCCGTCAGCTCTACGTCGACGGAATCCCGGCACAGCGTGCGCGGATCAGGCTGGCACGCGGCGACATCACGCTGACCCCGACCGGCTTCACCATCGACAACCCCGACCTCGCCTACCTGGCCACCCTGCCCGATCAGGGGCGCATCGACTTCCAGGCGATGCTGTCGTTCACCAACCGGTTCGCGCCGGTGCGGAGCATCTCCGGCCCGACGGTCGTCATGCGGCAGCCGGCCTGGGACAACAACACCTACGGCTACGACACCGTCCAGGCTCCGTTCCGCACGCCGACGTTCTTCCTGCTCAACTCCAAGAGCTTTCTGGACGAACCCGGCGAGTGGTACCTGGACCCCGCGGCGGGAACGCTCTACTACAGGCCGCTCCCGGGGCAGGACATCTCGCGCGCGCGGGTGGAACTGCCGCGGCTGGAGTCGCTGCTCCAGGTCGGCGGCACCTACGACGAGCCCGCCCGCAACCTGCGGTTCGAGGGCCTGACCTTCTCCGGCACCACGTGGCTGCGCCCCGGCTCGCCCGACGGGTACGCGAACCAGCAGGCCGGTGTGTTCATCAGCGGCGTCCAGCCCCACCGACCGGCCGACGCGTTCACCTCGTGCTCCTCCGGCTGCACGGGATTCGAGGCCTCTCGCGACGACTGGGCGCAGGCGCCCGCGGCGGTACAGGTGTCGGCGGCCGACGACATCGAGTTCGTCGGCGATACCTTCGTCAACCTCGGTTCCGTCGGGCTCGGCATCGGCAACGACGCGGGCGCCCACGCCACCGGTGTGGGGCTGGGCGCGCACAGGGTCTCGGTCGTGGGATGCACGTTCACCGCGAGCTCCGGCGGCGGCATCGTGGTCGGCGGCGTACGCCCCGACGCGCACCACCCGTCCGACCCCCGTATGGTCAACAGCGACATCGTGCTCAGTGACAACCGCGTCCACGCGACCGCGCTCGAATACCTGGACCAGGCCGCGATCCTCGCCACCTACGTGACGCGGCTGACCATCGAGCACAATCACGTCTCCGACATGCCCTACATGGGCATCGGACTCGGCTACGGCTGGGGCGCCAACGACCCGGGAGGCAGCCCCGACTACCTCGCCCGGGGGGTCTACGACTTCCAGCCGGTCCATGACACGCCGACGACTCTGAACGACGTCCGAGTCGTGGGCAACCACGTGCGCAACGTCGTGCGGACGATGTCCGAGGCCGGCTGCATCTACACACTCTCGGCGATACCCAACAGCCTCATCGACGAGAACTACTGCGAGAACAGCGGGCAGTTCGGCCTGTACTTCGACGAGGGTTCCCGATACCTGAGCGTGAGCCGCAACGTGTTCCTCGACACCGAGGGACAGTGGGCGCACGCCAACACCCAGAACGGCAATCACACCGGCGACCTCACGCTGATCGAGAACTACGTGACCAACCCCGCCATCACCGGCATCGCCCACGGTGACCGCGGCAACGTCGTCCGCGGCAACCTCACCGTCACCGACGGCAACCTCCCGATCGAGGCCAGCCGGGTGATCTACAACGCGGGCCCCACCGGCCCGTACCGCGGCGCCCCCGACCCGCGGCGTCCCCCGGTCGGCGCCTTCCTCGAGGCCGATCCGGTCCCGGTGAGCGCCGGTGATCCGGCCACCGTCACCGTCACGGTGAAGAACCTGGGCGATCGCCCGGTCACCGGCCTGACCGTCTCGATCACCGTCCCCGAGGGCCGGCGGGCCGAACGCGCCGGCAGGCCGGTGAGACGCACGCTGCCCCCCGGCGCCTCGGACACCGAGACGTGGAGGATCACGGCACCCGGGTCGTTCACGACCCCGGCCGACCACGTGACCGTCAGGGCGTCGGTGGTCTTCCGGGCCGGCGAAGCCGATCACGTCCTGGACAGGTCGCTGACGCCGACCGCGCCCGGCCCGCCGCGGGGAGGCGGAACGCCGGGTTGATCACCATGTGTCCCACACCGCCGGCGTGACGGGCCGGTCCTGCTCCAGCGGCCTCACCGTGCACCGGCCCGGGTTCGCCGGACCGTGACCGGCCCGTACGGCTTCCCGGTCGCCGGGGCCCCGCGCGGGCGATCCCGGTGCGCGGGTGTTCCCGGCCGGTCACGGGCGGAGCGGCTCGATGTTCAGGGCTCCGGAGCGGAAGGCCGCCACCTCCACCCGGGCGCCGGGAAAACCGGCCTCGCGTACGGCCGGCACCAGGCCCGGCAGGCCGGCGGCCCGGGGCGTCAGGCCCGCGTCCAGCTCCACCCGCACCCGGTCGCCGAGGTCGCGCACCCGCAGGTCGGTGACCGGCAGACCGGCCCGGCCCAGCAGGCGGCGCACCGCCCGCTCGGCCGTCTCGATCCGGTGCAGCCGGGCCGGCGTCACCTCCACGCCGTAGGCCACCCGGCTGGCCAGACAGGGCGCGGCCGGCTTGTCCCAGGTGACCAGGTCCCACGCCTTGCTGATCCGCCGTACCTCGGCCTTGGTCAGACCGGCGTCGCGCAGCGGGGCGAGCACCCCGCGCTCGTCGGCGGCCCTGATCCCCGGCCGGAACGGGTCCACGGCGTCGTCGGCGTTGGTGCCGGTGGCGACGTGCGCGAAGCCGTGCTCCGCCGCCACCCGGCCGATCACGTCGAGTACCTCCGATTTGCAGAAGTAGCAGCGGTCGCGGCCGTTGGCGCGATAACCAGGGTTCGCCGTCTCGGCGGTGCGGGGCAGCGGGTGCCGTACGCCGAGGGAGGCCGCGAACCGCCGGGCCACGTCGAGTTCCTCTGCCGCCAGGCTGTCGGAGACCGCCGTCACCGCCAACACCCGCCCGGTTCCAAGTGCCCGGACCGCCGCCGCGAGCACCAGCGCGGAGTCGGCTCCGCCGGAGAAGGCGACGGCGAGTGAGGGCAGGGCCGTCAGCCGGTCGAGCAGTGTGGTGATCTTGGCGTCGGGGGTCATCCCGGTCTCTCCTGCGTAGGGGGCCGTTCGTGGGTCAGCCGCAGCGCCAGGGCGGCCGTCTCGCGCAGGGACAGGCCGAGCGCTGCCGAGGCGGCGGCCACGTCGTCGTGTTCGGGTTTGGCCGAGTGGGGTCCGTGCTTGACACGCACGCGGTGGCCCGCCAGGTCCACCTCGGTGGTGTGGCGGGGCAGGGCCGTGCGCTCGACCGCGACCTCGCGCACGCCGAGCGCGCCGGTCTCGGTGAGGACCAGCTCGCGCAGGGCCGGTGCGGCGGCGGGACGGCACAGCAGGTGCAGCACGTGCGCCGGCCGGCCCTTCTTCATGGTGGCCGGGGTGGCCCAGGCGTCCAGGGCGCCGGCGTCGAGGACCCGTGCGATCGTGTGGCCGAGCACCTCGCCGGTGACGTCGTCCAGGTTGGTCTCCAGGACGACCAGGGGCTCGGTGCCGGCGTCGCGGGCGGGCTCGGCGACGGTGACGGCGACGATGTTCGGGCGGTCGGGAAGCTCCCGGGTGCCCGCGCCGTAGCCGGTCGCCACCGGGGTCATCGCCGGCGGCGGGGTGTATCGCGCCCGCATGGCGCGCAGCAGCGCCGCCCCCGTGGGGGTCACGGTCTCCCCTGGCAGGTCGCTGCCGGTCACCAGTGCCCCCCGCAGCAGGGCCGCGGTCGCGGGGGCCGGTACGGGCAGTACGCCGTGGCGGGTGGTCACCGTGCCGGTGCCGAGGGGGATCGGGGCGCAGTGCACGGCCGTGACCCCGAGCAGGTGCAGCGCGGCGGCCACGCCGACGATGTCCACGAGCGCGTCGTGGCCGCCCAGCTCGTGCAGGTGCACCCGGCCGGGGTCGGTGCCGTGGATCCGGCCCTCCGCCTCGGCGATCGCCCGCAGCGCGGCGGTGGCGAGGGCGGCGACCGGTTCCGGCCGGGCGGCCCCGGCCATGGAGATCAGCTCGGCCGCCCGTCGCTCGGTCGCGGTGTCAGTGACCACGACTCGTACGCGGGTCACCGCCAGCCCGTGACTGACCGCCCGCCCGGCCGTCAGCTCCCACCCGGTGAGACCGGTCGATCCCACCGCGGCACGGATGCCGTCCAGCGGCGCCCCGGCGTCGATGAGCGCGGCCAGCAGCATGTCCCCCGCCAGGCCGGTGAACGGGTTGACCCAGCAGATCACGGTTGTCCTTCCGGTGTCGTCGCCTTCGCGGCTGCCGGGGACGGCTGGGGTGCGGGAGTGAGAGGGGGTGGTGAGAAGGTGCGCCGGGTGGCGGTGTGGGCGAGACGGTGGGCGGCCATGGCGGCGCCGAAGCCGGAGTCGATGTTGACCACGGTGAGGCCGGCGGCGCACGAGGACAGCATCGCCAGCAGGGCGGTGACGCCCTCCAGGGCCGCGCCGTACCCGACGGAGGTGGGCACGGCGATCACCGGCACCGCCACGAGACCGCCGACGGCACTGGCCAGCGCGCCCTCCATACCCGCCACGACGATCACCGCGTCGGCCGCGCGCAACCGGCCGGTCTCGGCGAGCAGTCGGTGGATTCCCGCCACGCCCACGTCGCGGACCACGGTGACGTTCAGCCCGAGCGCCCGGGCCACGGCCGCCGCCTCGGCCGCCACGGGCCCGTCGGACGTGCCCGCCGTGACCACCGCGACCGCGAAGGGCCCGGCCGCCGCCGGCCGCCACACCAGCAGCCGCGCCACCGGGTCGTGGGATCCGCCCAGCACGGCCGCCAGGACGGGCCCGGCGACCGCCTCCTCGACCCGCGTGGCCAGCACCGGGCCGGTGTTGCGGGTGAGCAGGGCGGACACGATGGCGGCGATCTCCCCGGCGGTCTTGCCCGGCCCGTAGACGACCTCGGGCGTTCCCTGGCGGGCCTCCCGGTCCACGTCGACCCGGGCGAACCCCAGGTCCACCACGCGTTCGCTCATGCCCGGCCGCCGGACAGGTAGGGGATGGTCTGCGGGCCCTCCGGCAGCACGCACACGCGGGCGCCCGGCCCGGCGGCGGCCAGCGCCTCGGTCACCGTGGCCGCGATGTCGCCGGTCTGTTCCAGATGGGCGGTCGCCAGGTCGGCGTCGCTGAGGTAGGAGGTGTGCATCACCACCCGCGCGCCCGCCTGGACGCGTGCCTGGATCTGCACCTGCCACTGGTCGGGGACGGTCACCGGCCGGGCGGCGATCGCGTCGAGCAGCGCCCGCGGGGAGGACGCCGAGGCCAGTACCTCACGGTAGGAGCCGTGGTCGGGGAAGCCGTCGCGGCACTCGGCGGCGCAGACGATCACGCCGCCCGGCCGGACCACCTGGAACGCCGCCGACATGCCCTTGACCGACTGGTAGAGGTTCTGGTCGAGGGGATAACCGGAGTTGGTGGTGACCACCACGTCGAAGGGCGCCTCGACCCGTCGCATGGCGACCCGGCGGGCGGCGGCGGTGGCGGCGGCGTGCATGGGCAGGATGTCACCGCCGAACGCCGCCGCGATGTCCTTGTCCCGGTTGAGGATCACGTCGAGGGCGAAGGTCACCCCGGTGCCCTCGGCGATGGCCCGCACGTCGTCGTGCACGGGATTGCCCTCGATCACTCCCCAGGTGGCCCGGGAGTCGCCGATGCGCGCGGCGTCGTGCAGGGTGAGCACGGTCTCCAGCGCGGCCAGGCCGGGGGCGACCAGCTTGGGCCCGCCGGAGAAGCCCGCGAAGAAGTGTGGCTCCACGAAACCGGTGGTGATCCGTACATCGGCCTCGACCCAGGCGGTGTTCAGCCATACCGGCACGTCCTTGCCGAAGCGGCCGAGGTAGGTGAGCGATCCCGGGTCGCGGGCGTCGTGGTTGACGATCCGCACGGAGTCCACCACCGTGTCGCCGAACATCGCGCGCAGTTCGGCCTCGGTGTTGCCGCGATGGGTGCCGGTCGCGACGAGGATGGTCACGTCGTCGAGGTCGATGACGCCGTCGAGCTCGTCGAGGATCGCCGGGATCATCAGGTGCCGCGGCTGGGGGCGGGTGATGTCGCAGGCCGAGATGGCGACGGTCTGGCCGGGCCGTACCCTCTCACGCAGCGGCGGCCCGGACACCGGGTCGCGCAGAGCCGCCCGCAGCACGCCCGTCTGGTCGGGCGCGGCCGCGTGGTGGACGGGGGTCACCACCGTGGTGGCGGTGTCGGGCAGTTCGACCGTCAGGCCGGTCTCCCCGTAGGCCAGGCGGACCTTCATCGTGTCTCCTTCTCACCGAGATCCGGCCAGAGCCCGTCGGGGATGCCGGTGCCGGGGCCGGCCGGGGCCGGATCGCCGTCGGCCCCGCCCTGGGGGTTCTCGACGTCTTCGAGTACCGAGCGGATCCACGTCTCGGTCGTGCCGATGTGCATCAGCGCCGCCGCCTGGGCGAGCGTCGCGTCACCGGCGGCCAGGGCGTTGTAGATCGCCTGATGCTCGGCGATGGTCTTGTGCGAGCTGCCGTCCTCGACCGTGCCGCGCCACACCCGCATCCGCAGGGTGCGGCCGGAGATCCCGTCGAGCAGGGTGGACAGCGTCTCGTTGCCGGTCGCCCGCACCACGGCGCGGTGGAAGGCGGCGTCGTGGTGGTTCAGTTTCTCCACGTCGTCACTGACCGCGCACATCGCGGTCAGGTGCTCGCCGACCTCGGCGAGCTGTTCGGCGGAGATCCGGGAAGCGGCCAGCGCGGTCGCCGCGGGTTCCAGCATCCGCCGCACCTGGACGATCTCCAGCAGGGTGTCGTCGCGTAGCAGTTCGACGGCGAGCCCCAGCCCTTCCAGCAGCAACCGCGGTTCCAGGCTGGTCACGTAGGTGCCGTCGCCCCGCCGTACGTCGAGCACCCGGGCCACGACCAGCGCCTTGACCGCCTCGCGCAACGGGTTGCGGGAGACGCCGAGCTGGGCGGCGAGCTGGTGCTCGGGGGGGAGCCGCGCTCCCGGGGGAAGATCGCCCGACTGGACGAGCGCCCGGATGCGGGAGATCGCCTCGTCGGTCAGGGACATGGGCACGACCTCCGTTCGTGGAGGCGCTCGATCGGTACGCAGGTCACCGCGGGAACATAACAGACATCCCATGTCCATGCGAGGGGTCGATCGATCGCTGGACAAACATGGGCTGTATGCGCGCAGCAGAGCTAGTAAATATCCGACTAATACCTCATGTTAACGATATCTCGCCCAAGGGTCTAGACACATCGCGCCCGGGAGATTACAAAGACATCCCATGTCCTTGTGGTGAAGATCTCTTCACCTTCCGGAAACATCCGCTGGAGGTAGAACCTTCGTGCGCACGCATCGCCAGAGCGGGGCACCGTGACGGAACTGATCACCGCGGTCGAGGCCCACGACATCCGGTTTCCCACATCTCGATACCTCGACGGTTCCGACGCCATGAACCCCGAGCCCGACTACTCCGCCGCCTACGTGATCGTGCGAACCGGCGGCGGGCAGGAAGGGCACGCGCTCGCCTTCACCGTCGGGCGCGGCAACGAGATCGCCGTCGCCGCCGTGAAGTCGCTGGCGCCGCTGGTAACCGGACGACCGGTGGCCGAGGTGCTCGGCGATCTCGGCGGGGTGTCGCGCCGGCTCACCGGCGACAGCCAGCTGCGCTGGCTCGGCCCGGAGAAGGGCGTCATCCACATGGCGGCGGGGGCCGTGCTCAACGCCCTGTGGGACCTTCGTGCGCGCAGGGCGGGCAAGCCGCTGTGGCGGCTGCTGTCGGAGCTGTCGCCGGAGGAGATCGTCGACGTCGTCGACTTCCGCTACCTGGAGGAGGCGCTCACCCGGGAGGAGGCGCTGACCATCCTGCGCGACGCCGAGCCGGGCCGCGACGGGCGCCGCGCACGCCTGCTCGCCGAGGGCTACCCGGCCTACACCACCACCCCCGGCTGGCTCGGCTACACCGACGACAAGCTGGTCCGGCTGGCCAAGGAGGCGGTCGCCGATGGGTTCCGCCTCATCAAGCTGAAGGTCGGCGCCGATCCGGCCGAGGATGTGCGGCGCGTGCGGCTGGCCCGCGAGGCGGTCGGCCCCGGCGTGCGCATCGCCGTGGACGCCAACCAGGCGTGGAACGTCGGCCAGGCGGTCGAACGTCTGGCCCCGCTCGCCGAGTTCGACCTTTACTGGATCGAGGAGCCCACCTCCCCCGACGACGTGCTCGGCCACGCCGCCATCCGGAAGCGGGTCGCGCCCATCAAGGTCGCCACCGGCGAGCACGCCCACAACCGGGTGATGTTCAAGCAGTTCCTGCAGGCGGGCGCGATCGACATCCTGCAGCTCGACGCGGCCAGGGTCGCCGGGGTCAACGAGAACATCGCCATTGTGCTGCTGGCCGCCAAGTTCGGGGTGCCGGTGTGCCCGCACGCGGGCGGCGTCGGCCTGTGCGAGATGGTCCAGCACCTGTCGATGTTCGACTACGTGGCCGTCAGCGGCACCACCGAGGACCGCGTCATCGAGTACATCGACCACCTGCACGAGCACTTCACCGCCCCGGTGGTGATCAGAGACGGCCGGTACGTCGCGCCCCTCGAACCGGGCGGAGGCGGCGAGATGCGCCCGGCGTCGCGCGCCGAGTACGCCTACCCGCACGGCCCCCGGTGGGCCGCCGACACCACCAGCACCGCCGACACCGACCCGGCCGTGGACGGCGGCACGCACGGACCCCGGCCGCGACCCAGCACAGGAAAGGAAAAACAACCATGAGACGAGGACTCGCCCTGGGAACGGCCGTCGCCCTGGCGGCCGGTCTGGCCGGCGCCTGCGGGGGCGACGCCGGCAGCGGCACAACCGCCCCGGAAGGCGGCAAGCCGGTCGTCGGGGTGGACTATCCCCGTTCCGACACCGACTTCTGGAACTCCTTCATCAAGTACGTCCCCCAGTTCGGCGCCGAGAACGGCCTGGAGCTGAAGACCTCCAACTCCCAGAACGACATCTCCAAGCTCACCGCCAACGTGCAGAGTCTCATCAGCCAGGGCGTCAAGGGCCTCGTGCTGGCGCCGCAGGACACCGCCGCCGTGGCCCCCACCCTCCAGCAGCTCGCCGCCAAGAAGATCCCCGTCGTCATGGTCGACACCCGCCCCGAGCAGGGCGACGCCTACATGGTGGTGCGCGCCGACAACCGGGCCTACGGGGAGAAGGCGTGCAAGTTCCTCGGCGAGAAGCTGTCCGGCAAGGGCAAGGTCGTGATGCTCCAGGGCGACCTGGCCTCCATCAACGGCCGCGACCGCACCGAGGCGTTCAACGACTGCATGAAGGCCGACTACCCCGGCATCACGGTGTTCGGCGAGGCCACCAACTGGGACGGCGCCGTCGCCTCGCAGAAACTCCAGACGCAGCTCACCGCCAACCCCGACATCAAGGGCGTCTACATGCAGTCGAGCTTCGCCCTGTCGGGCACCCTCCAGGTGCTCAAGCAGCGCCGGCTGCTGGTCCCCCCGGCCGACCCCAAGCACGTCTTCGTCATCTCCAACGACGGCATCCCCCAGGAGCTGAAGGAGATCGCCGCCGGCAACATCGACGCCACCGTCTCGCAACCGGCCGACCAGTACGCCAAGTACGCGCTGGAGTACACCAAGGCCGCCATCGACGGGAAGACGTTCAAGCCCGGCGCGACCGACCACGACAGCACCATCGTCCAGGTGCGCCCTGGCCTGCTGGAGGACCAGCTCTCCGCGCCCCTGGTCACCGCCGACGGCGGCACCTACGGCGACGTCCCGAGCGTCAAGCCGGACGACTCCTCGCTGTGGGGCAACACCCTTGGCGGCTGACCCGGCGCCCATCCCTCTCGTCGAGGCGGTGGGCGTCACCAGGAGATACGGCGAGACCGTCGCGCTGGACCGCGCCGGAATCCAGATCATGCCCGGCCAAACCCACGCCCTGGTCGGCCGCAACGGGGCCGGGAAGTCCACCCTGGTCTCGATCCTCACCGGCCTCCAGCCCCCCGACGAGGGTGAGGTGCGGTTCGGCGGCGAACCCGCCCCGCGCCTGGCCGACCGCGACGCCTGGCGGCGGCGGGTGGCCTGCGTCTACCAGAAGTCCACGATCATCCCCGAACTGACCGTGGCGGAGAACCTCTACCTGCACCGCCACGACCTGAACCGGTTCGGACTGGTCCGCTGGGGCGCACTGCGGCGCAAGGCGGCCACGCTGCTCGCCGCCTGGTCGGTGGACGTCGACGTACGCCTGCCGGCCGGCGAGCTGGACGTCGAGCAGCGGCAGTTCGTGGAGATCGCCCGTGCGCTGTCCTTCGGCGCCCGGTTCATCATCCTCGACGAACCGACCGCCCAGCTCGACGCCGCCGCCATCGCCCGGCTGTTCACCCGCATCCGCACCCTGCAGGAACAGGGAGTGACCTTCCTGTTCATCAGCCACCACCTGCAGGAGATCTACGAGATCTGCGACACGGTCACCGTCTTCCGCGACGCCCGGCACATCCTGACCACCACGGTGGCCGACCTGACGCACGCCGACCTGGTGGCGGCGATGGCGGGAGAGGCCACCGGCCTGTCCACCGCACTCCCCCGGGCCTCCGTGCCCGCCGACGCCGGCGTGGTGCTCGGCGTGCGCGACCTGTCGTACGGCGACGCCTACCGGGAGATCGACTTCCACGTCCGGGCCGGCGAGATCGTCGGCCTGGCGGGCGCGGCCGCCAGCGGCCGGACCGAACTGGCCGAGACCGTCGCCGGGCTGCGCGCGGCCGGTTCGGGCGCGATCGAGGTCGCCGGCCGTCGCCCCCGCCCCGGCAGCGTGCCCGACGCGCTCGCCGCGGGGATCGGCTTCGTCCCTCGCGACCGGCATCACCAGGGATTCGTCTCGATGATGTCGATCGCCGACAACGCCACCATGACCGTTCCCGAACGGCTCGGCGAGGCCGGCCTGATCAACGGCCGGCGGCGTGACCGGCTGGCCAGGACTCTGATCACCAACCTGGCGATCAAGACTCCCGGCCCCGGCCTGCCCGTGATGGGCCTGTCCGGCGGCAACCAGCAGAAGGTCGTCATGGCCAGGGCGCTGGCCTCCGATCCCCGGCTGCTCGTGCTGATCACCCCCACCGCCGGGGTGGATGTGAAGTCCAAGGAGTTCCTGCTCGGCAAGGTCGAGGAGACGGCCGCCACGGGGAGCGGCGTGTTGATCGCCTCCGACGAGCTCGACGACCTGCGGCTGTGCGACCGGCTGCTGGTGATGTTCCAGGGCCGCCTCGTCGCGGAGATGGCCGCCGGATGGCACGACCACGACGTGGTGGCGGCCATGGAAGGAGTCCGGCTCGATGCCCTCGACGCCTGAGAAAACCCGCACGCCCGCCGCGGAGAGCGCCGCCCCCCGGCAGGAGCGGCCGCGAGTGCGGCTGGCCCGGCTGCGTGACCTCGCGCTGGTTCCCGCGATCATCGTGATCGCCGTCGTCGGCCAGATCGTCCACCCGATCTTCCTGCAGCCCGACAACCTGATCAACATCCTGCAGACCATGTCGGAGATGTCGCTGCTGGTGATGGCGCAGACGATCGTCCTGGTCGCCGGCAAGATGGATCTCTCGCTGGAGTCGACCTTCGGTCTCGCGCCGGGCGTGGCCGCCTGGCTGACCGTCGCCGTCGGCTCGGGCGCCGGGCTGGGCGTGCTGTCGGGCGTCTGGGCGATCCCGGTCACCCTGGCCGTCGGCGCGCTGATCGGCGCGATCAACGCGCTGCTGATCGTGCGGTTCGGGCTCAACGGCTTCATCGTCACCCTCGGCATGCTGATCGTGCTGCGCGGCCTGCTCACCGGCATCTCCGGCGGCCAGACCTTCTTCAACCTGCCGCCGTCGATGCTCTACCTCGGCTCGGCCCTGTGGCTCGGTGTGCCCGCCTCGATCTGGCTGTGCCTGCTGCTGTTCGCCGCCGGCATCGTGCTGCTCGGCTTCACCCGCTATGGCCGCGCCCTGTACGCCATCGGAGGCAACGTGGACGCGGCCAAGGCCGCCGGCATCCGCACCGGCCGGGTGCTGTGGACCGCCCTGGTGGGCGCCGGCCTGCTCGCCGCCCTCGGCGGCCTGCTGCTGTCGGGACGCCTCGCCTCGGTGGCCGCCGCCCAGGGCGACGGCGCCATCTTCACCGTGTTCGCCGCGGCCGTCATCGGAGGCGTCAGCCTCAACGGCGGCAAGGGCACCATGTTCGGCGCGTTCACCGGCATCCTGCTCCTCTACATGATCCAGAACGTCCTCACCCTGGCCGGCGTGCCCGCCCAGTGGATCCAGGCCCTCAACGGCGCCATCATCCTCATCGCCCTCATCCTGTCCCGCCTCACCGGAGGCAAAGTCCAGGAATAACCCGCCCCAGACACCCCTTTCCCGTTCCTCCGCCTCGGCACCTCCACATGCCACACCCCCTACCGATGGGAACGACCATGTCCGACGAGAACCACCTGACACGCAGGCAACTGATACAGATCGGAACAGCCGGAGCCGGCGCCCTGCTGTTGCCGCTGCAGTGGACGGCGGCCGCGCGGGCCGCCTCGGCGCCTCCTGCGGCGGTGAGCGCTGTCAATGATCTGGCGCTGTGGTACGACGAGAGCGCGGGCACCGAGTGGCTGCGCGCGCTTCCGATCGGTAACGGCCGGCTGGGCGCCATGGTGTTCGGCAACGTCGACACCGAGCGGCTGCAGCTCAACGAGGACACCGTCTGGGCCGGCGGCCCGTATGACCAGAGCAACACCAGGGGCGCGGCGGCGCTGGGCCAGATCCGCCAGCTGGTCTTCCAGAACCAGTGGAGCCAGGCCCAGACCCTGATCGACCAGAACATGCTCGGCAGCCCCGCGGGCCAGCTGGCCTACCAGACCGTCGGCAACCTGCGGCTCGCGTTCGGCAGCTCTTCGGGGGTCTCGGAGTACAACCGCTACCTGGACCTGACCACGGCCACCACGACGGTGTCGTACCTGCGAAACGGGGTGCGCCACCAGCGCGAGACGTTCGCGAGCGCGCCGGACCAGGTGATCGTCATGCGCCTGACCGCCGACAGGCCCGGCTCGATCACGTTCTCGGCGACGTTCGACAGCCCCCAGCAGACGACGCGATCCAGCCCGGACGGCACGACGGTGGCACTCGACGGCGTCTCGGGCAGCATGGAGGGCAAGACCGGCGCGGTCCGCTTCCTGGGTTTGGCCCGTGCCGTCGTCGACGGCGGCAGTGTCAGCAGCTCCGGCGGCACGCTGCAGGTGACGTCCGCGAACAGCGTGACGGTGCTGATCTCGATCGGTTCCAGCTACCGCACCTTCCGCGACGTCAGCGGCGACCACCAGGGCATCGCGCGGCAGCATCTGAACGCCGCCGTCGCCAGGACCCACGCCGATCTGCGTGCCCGGCACGTGGCCGACTACCAGCGGCTGTTCGGGCG
The DNA here is from genome assembly GCF_036227305.1 of Streptosporangium sp. NBC_01469. Classification (NCBI taxonomy): domain Bacteria; kingdom Bacillati; phylum Actinomycetota; class Actinomycetes; order Streptosporangiales; family Streptosporangiaceae; genus Streptosporangium; species Streptosporangium sp. NBC_01469. The sequence goes on from NZ_CP109465.1 coordinate 7,579,642, forward strand.
CACGACACTCGACCTCGGCCGTACCTCGGCGGCCGACCAGCCGACCGACGTGCGGATCGCGCAGCACAACAGCGTCAACGACCCGCAGTTCGCGGTGTTGTTGTTCCAGTACGGCCGCTACCTGCTGATCTCCTCCTCCCGGCCCGGCACCCAGCCGGCCAACCTGCAGGGCATCTGGAACGACTCGCTGGCGCCGGCCTGGGACTCGAAGTACACCATCAACGCCAACCTGCCGATGAACTACTGGCCGGCCGACACGACGAACCTGTCGGAGTGTTTCGAGCCGGTGTTCAGGATGGTCAACGATCTCACGGTCAGCGGCGCCCGTACGGCCCAGGTCCAGTACAACGCCGGCGGCTGGGTGACCCACCACAACACCGACGCGTGGCGGGGCAGCTCCGTCGTCGACGGCGCGTTCTGGGGCATGTGGCAGACCGGCGGCGCGTGGCTGGCCACCCTGATCTGGGAGCACTACACCTTCACCGGCGACATCGAGTTCCTCCGGCAGTACTACCCGGCGATGAAGGGTGCCTCGCAGTTCTTCCTCGACACCCTCGTGCCGGAACCGAGCCTCGGGTTCCTGGTCACGAACCCGTCCAACTCCCCGGAGCTGGCCCACCACAGCGGCGTCAGCGTCTGCGCCGGCCCCACGATGGACAACCAGATCCTGCGCGACCTGTTCGACGGCTGCGCCAAGGCCGGCCAGGCGCTCGGCGTCGACGCCGACTTCCGGACGCGGGTCCTGGCCGCCCGCGACCGGCTGGCGCCGACGAAGATCGGCTCGCGCGGCAACATCCAGGAGTGGCTGTACGACTGGGTGGAGACCGAGCCCGCCCACCGGCACGTCTCCCACCTCTACGGCCTGCACCCCAGCAATCAGATCACCAGACGCGGTACCCCGGCGCTGTACACCGCCGCGCGGCGGACCCTCGAACTGCGCGGCGACGACGGGACCGGCTGGTCGCTCGCCTGGAAGATCAACTACTGGGCGCGTATGGAGGAGGGCGCCCGCGCCCACACCCTGATCCGTCTCCTGGTGACGACGGCCCGGCTCGCGCCGAACATGTTCGACCTGCACCCGCCGTTCCAGATCGACGGCAACTTCGGCGCCACCTCCGGTATCGCGGAGATGCTCCTGCAGAGCCACAACGGTGAGCTGCACGTGCTCCCGGCGCTGCCGTCCGCCTGGCCGGCCGGGAAGGTGCAGGGACTGCGGGGACGTGGCGGCTACACGGTGGACACGACGTGGAGCTCCGGCGCGGCCACCGAGATCCTCGTCAGGTTCGACCGCGACGGGACCGTCAACGTGCGCAACCGGATCTTCACCGGCACCTACCAGGTGGTCGACACCACGAGCGGCGCCGCCGTCACCGTCACCAAACCCGAGTCCGACGTCATCGCGCTGACCGGCCAGGCAGGCCGCACATACCGCCTGACGGGGTCCGGCGCACCGCCGACGAGTTACGTGCGGATCGCCAACGTGACCACCGGCCTGGTCCTGGACAGCGGCGGCAACGTCGCCTCCGGGTCGAACCTCAAACAGTGGAACAACGACGGCAGCACCAACCTGCAGTGGCAGCTCGTCGACCTGGGGAGCGGCTGGTACCGCATCGTCAACCGCACCAACGGCATGGTCGTCGACAGCTGGGGCAACACCGCCAACGGCGCGAGCGCCCGGCAGGCGGCCTGGAGCGGCAACAACAACCAGCAGTGGCGCCTCAACAACGTCGGCAACGGCCGCTACCAGATCATCAACCGCGGCACCGGAACGGCCCTCGACGGCATGGGCAACAGCACCGCCGGCTCCACCGTCGCCATGTGGACGCCCAACACCAACGCCAACAACCAATGGACCATCACGGGCGTGTGACGGCCGGTAACCCGTCCCAGACCTGATCCATGTGTGCTTCGCCGCGACCGGCCACCGGTTACGGCGAAGCACATCCCGGTGTGCCCGTCGTGCGCCGGGATGGCTCCGGCACCTACGCGGAAGCGGTCCGCTGTCGGAGCGCGGGAGGTCGTCGATGATCGAGACGCGTGTCACATACCGACCGGCCTGAGTGACGTCGAGTGGGAAGCTCTTGCTCCGTCGATCCCGCCGGTCGAGGTGGGTGGGCCTCCGGCGACTGTATGAGCGGCGTGAGATCGTCAACGCACTGGCGTACCGGCTTCGGGCCGGGTGCGCCTGGAGGCTGCCGCACGGCTTTCCACCGTGACAGACGGGTCCATCGCCACTGGCGGCTGTGGCGGATCGAGGGTCGTTGGTCAGGAGATTCCGGCCGTGCCGCGAGAGCGAGAAAGCACTCGGCAAGACCGGCTTCCGCGCCGTTGGGTGGTGGAAGGGACCTACGCCTGGCTGGGCCGCCACCGCCGATCGGCCAAGGACCACGAGTGTCTGCCGACCACCTCGGAGAACACCGTCTATCTGGCTATGAGCTTCACCCTGCTCCACCGGCTCACCCGAGCACCAAACCTAACGACTTTTCAGACGTCCTCTAACTATCGGGAACACCCGACCGCGGTGTCTTTTCCCCGTATTCCAGCTGCCCCTCACCAACGCTAGGTCCGCGTTACGGCGGTGTCAATCGTTCACACGCCAGAAACTTACACAAGATCCAAGTAGGATTTCGGCTCTCCCCAAAAGCCACCATGCTCTCGCTGACGACAAGCTCGACCTCCGGTTCGAGAGCCCCCGCTCCGGACCAGGCTGATCGCCATGGCGGCCTTCGTGCGGTGCCCACCTCGATCAGCGGTCGGCGCCAAGCCGGTGACGGAGGTTCGTTGGCCGGGATCATATCGGAAGCGTATCGGGATGCCGCACGCTTCCTGATCATGACCGTTTTCGCTGTTCCTGGCCGTCGTGGGCGCTTTCCTTCGAGTGGCGGACCGGTCGTGATCCGACGGGTGTCGGAAGTCAACCGGACGGGGAGCCGCTACATCTGACAGCCAGGTCACGAAAATTGGCTGGATTCGGTCTGAAGTTTACGGTTGCCAAGTCGTAACTTCTGTGAAACTTTCACTTGCGCAGGCGCCGTTAGGTGATCTCTCTCCGGACGAATGTCCAGGCGGGGAAGCATGCCAACGGCAATGCCCAGGTCAGCGAAGCCCACAGCTCGTTGACGCCGGTCGACCAATCGGATGTACTCCGCGACATCACCCCCCTCAGGAGCAGGCCATGAAGATCTGGAACCTCGAATGTTAGCGATAACAATTCTTCGTGGCCGACGCCTGACCTCTGACCAGCCCAGGAGCATCGGATGCCTCTCCTCCCCGGACACCCGCCCGTCACGGAACCGCCGCCGGTCCCTCGCCGCATCGGCGGCCGGCCGTCCTCATGACGCCGGTCTTGGCGCTCGGCGCCGCCGCGCCGTCCGCCTTCGCCCTCAACGAGAGCACCCGCACCCGTGCATGCCCGTCGGCGGGAGAGCCGTCTGCCCGGTGCCGAAAGCCTCGGTGGACGACGGCCCGTCACCGTCCAGCGGCCAGGTCACCGCGCGCAGCGTCGGTCACGACGCGGCGACACCTCCGGCGGCTCGGTGAGCATCGGCTTCCAGGCCGATACAGCGGCGATACCGGTGAATCCTCACTATTCGCCCTCAACGGCCGGACCTGCGGTGTGACCTGACCTCACATCGCACCCGGGTCTCGTCACCTGCCAAAGGACGGGACCGAGCACCCCCGCCTGTACCCCCGGAGAAAGGAACACTCGTGTCCCTGAGCCGCAGGCAGTTCGGCAAGGCCGCCCTGACATCGGCCGCCCCCGCCACCACCGGCGTGGTCGGCTTCCCCCGGGTCGCGGGGCTCGCCGACGGGAACCGGTCGTCGTTCCGCTCCCACGACTTCCCGCCCCACCACCTGCGACACCAGGGCTACGTGCTGCGCATCGACCCCATCAGTTCGTCATCAAGCGCCGCCGACCACCTGGGCGCGACCTTCCGGGTTATCTCATGAGTGAAATGTTATCGCTAACACTTCGTCCGGGCGCGGCATCTCCGCACCGGAAGCCGTGGTCAACCGCTCCAACGACCTGACCACGTGAAACGGGTGGTCGACCGTGATGGCTTCGGCCGACCACCTCACCCCCCATCCCCAAGGAGCCTCCCCATGCCCTTGAGCCGTCGCCAGCTCTTTCGGGCCGCGGGCGCGACCGCCGCGCTCTCGGCCGTCGGCCAGGTGGTGGGCACGTCCCACGCCCTGGCTGCGCTCCCGTGGGTCAGATCCGAGATCGGTGCCCTAGCCTACGAGTTCGACCTCGGCCAGGTCCGGCTGACCTCCGGCCGCTGGCTGGACAACCAGAACCGCACTCTCAACTACCTGCGCTTCGTCGACGTCGACCGGCTGCTGTACGTCTTCCGCGCCAACCACCGCCTGTCCACCAACGGCGCGGCGGCCAACGGCGGCTGGGACGCGCCCAGCTTCCCGTTCCGGTCCCACATGCAGGGCCACTTCCTGACGGCCTGGGCGCAGGCCTACGCCGTACTCGGAGACACCACCTGCCGGGACAAGGCCAACCAGATGGTCGCCGAGCTGGCCAGGTGTCAGGCCAACAACGGCGCGGCCGGGTTCACCACCGGCTACCTGTCAGGCTTCCCCGAGTCCGACATCACCGCGGTCGAGAACCGCACGCTGAGCAACGGTAACGTGCCGTACTACTGCATCCACAAGACCCTCGCCGGGCTGCTGGACGTGTGGCGGCACATCGGCAACACCCAGGCCAGGACCGTGCTCCTCGCCCTCGCCGGGTGGGTGGACACCCGGACCGGCCGCCTGTCCTCCAGCCAGATGCAGGCGATGCTGGGCACCGAGTTCGGCGGCATGAACGCCGTGCTCACCGACCTGTACCAGATGACCGGGGACTCCCGCTGGCTGGCGGTCGCGCAGCGCTTCGACCACGCCGCCGTGTTCGATCCGCTCGCCGCCAACCAGGACCGGCTCAACGGCCTGCACGCCAACACGCAGGTGCCCAAGTGGATCGGCGCCGCGCGGGAATACAAGGCGACCGGGACCACCCGCTACCGCGACATCGCCGCCAACGCCTGGGCCATCACGATCAACGCCCACACCTACGCCAACGGCTCCAACAGTCAGGCCGAGCACTTCCGCGCCCCCAACGCCATCGCCGCGCACCTGACCAGGGACACCGGCGAGGCCTGCAACACCTACAACATGCTCAAGCTCACCCGGGAGTTGTGGACGCTGTCGCCGACCCGGGCCGACTACTTCGACTACTACGAGAACGCCCTGATCAACCACCTGATCGGCCAGCAGAACCCGGCCGACAGCCGCGGCCACGTCACCTACTTCACCCCGCTCAACCCCGGTGGGAGGAGAGGCGTCGGCCCGGCCTGGGGCGGCGGCACGTGGAGTACCGACTACAACTCGATGTGGTGCTGCCAGGGCACCGGCATCGAGACCAACACCAAGCTGATGGACTCGATCTACTTCCACAACGGCACCACGCTGTTCGTGAACCTGTTCGCGCCCTCCACGCTCAACTGGTCACAGCGCGGCATCACGGTCACCCAGACGACGTCGTATCCGGTGAGCGACACCACGTCGTTGCAGGTCATCGGCAATGTGAGCGGGTCATGGACGATACAGGTCCGCATCCCGGCCTGGACCCAGGGCGCGACGATCAGCGTCAACGGCGTCCAGCAGAACGTCGTCACCACCCCGGGCACCTACGCCTCGATCACCCGGTCGTGGACGTCGGGCGACACGGTGACCGTACGGCTCCCGATGCGGGTGGTCCTGAAGGCCGCCAACGACAACCCGAACCTGCAGGCCGTCACCTACGGCCCGGTCGTGCTGTCGGGCGACTACGGAAGCACATCCCTGTCGTCGGCGCCGACACTGACCCCCTCGACGATCGTCCGGACCAGCACCTCGGCACTGGCGTTCACGGCCACGGCCAACGGGGCATCGGTGAACCTGGGTCCGTTCCACGACGCCGCCAACCACAACTACGTCGTCTACTGGAACGCCACGGGGCAGGGCGGCGGGGGCGGCGGGGCGAGCTTCCGGCTGATCAACGCGGCCAGCGGGCTGGCACTCGGCATCCAGAACATGTCGACCGCCGACGGCGGCCTGGCGTTGCAGTGGACCGACAACGGCACCGCCGACCATGACTGGGTGCCGATCGTGGACGGCAACGGGCTGCGGTTCCGCAACGTCAACAGCGGCAAGGTGCTGGGCGTCGAGAACATGTCGACGGCCGACAACGCCCGGGTCCTGCAGTGGGGTGACACCGGCACCGCCGACCATCGGTGGACGATCACCGACGTCGGCGACGGCTCGGTCAAGATTCGCAACGCCAACAGCTCGAAGCTGCTGGGCATCCTGAACGGCTCGACCGCCAACGGCGCCCAGGCGGTGCAGGACCCCGACAACGGCTCGGCCGACAACCAGTGGCGGTTCGTGCCCAACGGCGCGCGCCGCGTCCAGAACGTGGCGACCGGCATGGTGCTCGGGGTCACCAACATGTCCACCGCCGACGGCGCGCTCGTCGTCCAGTGGGGTGACACCGGCACCGCCGATCACCTCTGGACGGCCGTCGTCGACACCGGCGGTTACCTGCGCCTGCGCAACTCCAACAGCCAGAAGGTGCTGGGGGTGGAGAACGCCGCCACCGCGGCGGGTTCCCGGGTCGTGCAGTGGGCCGACAACGGCACCGGTGACCACCGCTGGCGGCTGCGCTACGGGAGCGGCGCCACCTTCCGCATCCAGTGCGCCAACGGCGGCCGGGTCCTCGGCCTGGCCGGCACCGCCCAGGGCGCGCAGGTCGTACTCGCCGACGACAACGGCTCGAACAACAACCTCTGGAGGTTCTTGTGAGACGTGTGCTCGCGGTTCTCTCATCTCTGCTCCTCGTCGGCGTGTTTCTCACGATCCAGTCCGCGAACGCGGCGACCGTCGACACCAACGCCTGGTACGTGCTGGTCAACCGCACCAGCGGCAAGGCCCTGGACGTCTACAACCTGGCCACGGCCGACGGCGGCCGGATCACCCAGTGGGCCCGTAACAACGGCAACCAGCAGCAGTGGCAGTTCGTCGACTCGGGCGGCGGCTACTACCGCGTCAAGTCCCGCCATTCGGGCAAGGTGCTGGACGTCAGCGGCTTCTCCACCGCCAACGGCGGCGCCGTCGTGCAGTGGGCCGACCTCAACGGCACCAACCAGCAGTGGCGCCTGGCCGACTCCGACGGCGGCCACGTCCGCCTGATCAACCGCAACAGCAACAAGGCCCTGGAGGTCCAGGGAGCCTCCACCGCCGACGGCGCCAACATCGTCCAGTACGACGACTGGGGCGGCAACAACCAGCAGTGGCAGTTCGTCCAGGTCGGCACCGGACCGAACCCCACACCGACGCCGACCCCAGGCGGCAACTACACCAACCCCGTGGTCTGGCAGGACTTCGCCGACGGCGACATCATCCGGGTCGGCGACGCCTACTACTACTCGGCCTCGACGATGCACTACTCACCCGGCGCGCCGATCCTGCGCTCCTACAACCTGGTCGACTGGGAGTACGCGGGTCATTCGGTGCCCAGGCTCGACTTCGGCTCGAACGCCTACGACCTCAACGGCGGACGGGCCTATGTGAAGGGCATCTGGGCCTCGACGCTCAACCACCGGCCGAGCAACAACACGTTCTACTGGATGGGCTGCGTCGAGTTCAACCGCACCTACGTCTACACCGCCTCCGCCGTGGACGGGACCTGGACCAAGCGCTCACAGATCAACAACTGCTACTACGACGCCGGCCTGCTCGTCGACGACGACACCATGTACGTCGCCTACGGCAACGGCACGATCAGCGTCGCCCAGCTCTCGGCCGACGGCCTCAGCCAGGTGCGCGCCCAGCAGGTGTTCCAGACTCCCTCCAGCGTCGGCACCCTGGAGGGCGCCCGCTTCTACAAGCGCAACGGTTACTACTACATCTGGCTGACCCGCCCCGCCAACGGCCAGTACGTGCTGCGTTCCACCAGCCCGTTCGGCCCGTACGAGATGCGCCAGGTCCTGTTGAACATGCCCGGCCCGATCTCCGGCGGCGGCGTACCGCACCAGGGCGGGCTCGTGCAGACGCAGAACGGCGCCTGGTACTACATGTCGTTCGTCGACGCCTACCCCGGCGGCCGGGTTCCGGCCCTGGCGCCGATCAACTGGAGCACCGACGGCTGGCCGACCGTCCAGACGGTCAACGGCGGCTGGGGCGTCAACTACCCGAAGCCGAACATCCAGACCACCAAGACCGTGGCCTCGATGATCGGTCCGGACTCGTTCACCTCGGCCAGTCTCGGTCATCGGTGGGAGTGGAACCACAACCCCGACACCAGCCGCTTCTCCACCGGCAGCGGCCTGCGGCTGCAGACCGCGACCGTCACAGGCGACCTCTACAACGCCCGCAACACCCTGACCCACCGCATCCAGGGCCCATCGTCCACCGCGACGATCGAGCTCGACTACTCGACGATGAGCAACGGTGACCGGTCCGGGCTGGCGATGCTGCGCGACTCGTCGGCGTGGATCGGCGTCAAACGCGACAACGGCACCAACCGGGTGGTGATGACCAACGGCCTCACCATGAACAGCAGTTGGCAGACCACCGGAACCGGCACCGAAGCCGCGAGCGCCGGCATCTCCGGCGGCCGGATCTGGCTGCGCGTCAACGCCGACATCCGTCCGGGGTCCGGACGCCAGGCCCGGTTCTCCTACAGCACCGACGGCGTCACCTTCACCCCCCTCGGTCCGGCCTTCACGTTGAACAACGCGTGGCAGTTCTTCATGGGCTACCGCTTCGGAATCTTCAACTACGCCACCCAGTCTCTGGGGGGCGCGGTGACAGTGCGCCGGTTCGACCTCACCACACCATGAAACCGAAAGGCATCCCGTGACGAACCCTCCAAGCCGCTCGGCCCGGCCTTCCGGGCGCACACGGCTACGGAAACTCCTGTCCCTCCTGAGCGCCGGCGTGGTCGCCATCGGCGTGTCGGCGGCGATCTCCGCTCCGGCGGACGCCGCCTCCACGCTGGGCGCGTCGGCGGCCGAGAGAGGTGGTCGCTACTTCGGCGCCGCCGTCGCCGCCGGCAGGCTCGGCGACTCCACCTACGTCAACATCCTGAACCGCGAGTTCAACTCGGTGACCGCCGAGAACGAGATGAAGTGGGACGCCACCGAACCCCAGCGCGGTAACTTCACCTACACCAACGCCAACCGGATCGTGAACCACGCCCTGGGACAGGGCATGAGGATCCGCGGTCACGCCCTGCTTTGGCACTCCCAGATGCCCGGCTGGGCCCAAGGCCTGTCCGGCTCGACACTCCGCAGTGCCGCCATCAACCACGTCACCCAGGTCGCCACCTACTTCCGGGGCAAGATCCACTCCTGGGACGTCGTCAACGAGGCCTTCGCCGACGGCGGCTCCGGCGGCCGACGCGACTCCAGCCTCCAGCGCACCGGCAACGACTGGATCGAAGCCGCCTTCCGCGCCGCTCGGGCCGCCGATCCCGGCGCCAAGCTCTGCTACAACGACTACAACACCGATGGAATCAACGCCAAGAGCACCGGCATCTACAACATGGTGCGCGATTTCAAGTCGCGCGGCGTGCCGATCGACTGCGTCGGCTTCCAGTCCCATCTCGGCACCTCGGTGTCGAGTGACTACCAGGCCAACCTCCAGCGCTTCGCCGACCTCGGCGTCGACGTCCAGATCACCGAACTCGACGTCGCCCAAGGGTCCAACCAGGCCAACGTCTACGCCACCGTGACCCGGGCATGCCTGGCGGTGTCCCGGTGCACCGGCATCACCGTCTGGGGCATCCGCGACAGCGACTCCTGGCGCACCGGAGAGAACCCGCTGCTGTTCGACGCCTCCGGCAACAAGAAGGCCGCCTACACCAGCACGCTCAACGCCCTCAACGCCGGCAACAACCCCAATCCCACGCCGACCCCGGGCCAGATCGACACCAACGCCTGGTACGTGCTGGTCAACCGCACCAGCGGCAAGGCCCTGGACGTCTACAACCTGGCCACCAACGACGGCGCCCGCATCACCCAGTGGGCCCGTAACAACGGCAACCAGCAGCAGTGGCAGTTCGTCGACTCGGGCGGCGGCTACTACCGCGTCAAGTCCCGCCACTCCGGCAAGGTGCTGGACGTCAGCGGCTTCTCCACCGCCAACGGCGGCGCCGTCGTGCAGTGGGCCGACCTCAACGGCACCAACCAGCAGTGGCGCCCGGCCGACTCCGGCGGCTACCTCCGCCTGATCAACCGCAACAGCGACAAGGTCCTGGAGGTCCAGGGAGCCTCCACCTCCGACGGCGCCAACGTCGTCCAGTACGCCGACTGGAACGGCGCCAACCAGCAGTGGCAACTCGTCCGTATCGGATGAAATCGGAGCACACCGTGAAAATCAGACCCTTGGCCGTCATCACCGCGGCGGCCACGTTATTGGTGAGCCTCTTCGTGGCCATCCAGTCCGCCAACGCGGCGACCGTCGACACCAACGCCTGGTACGTGCTGGTCAACCGCACCAGCGGCAAGGCCCTGGACGTCTACAACCTGTCCACCAACGACGGCGCCCGCATCACCCAGTGGGCCCGTAACAACGGCAACCAGCAGCAGTGGCAGTTCGTCGACTCGGGCGGCGGCTACTACCGCGTCAAGTCCCGCCATTCGGGCAAGGTGCTGGACGTCAGCGGCTTCTCCACCGCCAACGGCGGCGCCGTCGTGCAGTGGGCCGACCTCAACGGCACCAACCAGCAGTGGCGCCTGGCCGACTCCGACGGCGGCCACGTCCGCCTGATCAACCGCAACAGCAACAAGGCCCTGGAGGTCCAGGGAGCCTCCACCGCCGACGGCGCCAACATCGTCCAGTACGACGACTGGGGCGGCAACAACCAGCAGTGGCAGTTCGTCCAGGTCGGCAGCGGGCCCAACCCGACGCCGACGCCGACGCCGCCCGGTACGTGCAATCTTCCCTCGACGTACCGCTGGACCTCGACCGGAGTGCTGGCGACCCCGAGGTCGGGATGGGTCTCGCTCAAGGACTTCACCGTCGCCCCCTACAACGGCAGGCAACTCGTCTACGCCACCACCCACGACAACGGCACCTCATGGGGCTCGATGAACTTCGGCCTGTTCACCAACTGGTCGGAGATGGCCTCGGCCAGCCAGAACGCCATGTCCTCCGCCACCGTCGCCCCCAGCCTGTTCTACTTCGCCCCCAAGAACATCTGGGTCCTGGCCTACCAATGGGGCGGACCCGCCTTCTCCTACCGCACCTCCACCGACCCCACCAACCCCAACGGCTGGTCCTCACCCCAAACCCTCTTCTCCGGAACCATCACCGGCTCCGGAACCGGACCCATCGACCAAGCCGTCATCGGCGACGGCACCACCATGTACCTGTTCTTCGCCGGCGACAACGGCAAGATCTACCGGGCCACCATGCCCATCGGCAACTTCCCCGCCAACTTCGGCACCACCTCCACCGTCATCATGAGCGACACCACCAACAACCTCTTCGAAGCCGTCCAGGTCTACAAACTCCAGGGCCAGAACCGCTACCTCATGATCGTCGAAGCCATCGGCTCCCAGGGCCGCTACTTCCGCTCCTTCACCGCCACCAGCCTGGGCGGCACCTGGACCCCACAAGCCGCCACCGAAAACAACCCCTTCGCCGGCAAAACCAACAGCGGCGCCACCTGGACCAACGACATCAGCCACGGCGAACTACTACGCACCAACGCCGACCAGACCATGACCATCGACCCCTGCAACCTGCAACTGCTCTACCAGGGACGCAGCCCCAACTCCGGCGGCGACTACGGCCTCCTGCCCTACCGCCCCGGCCTGCTCACCCACCAACGCTGACAGAGCGACACCCATCCGGCCCGAGCGTTCCCGACGCTCACCGCGAAGCCGTACACCCCACCGGGTGAGCCCGATCACGGCACGCCACCGGGACCGGATGAAGCCGAAACGGCGGGCTCGGCACAAGACCGAGCCCGCCCAGGTCACACGGAGACGTCAGCGCTCACATGACGACGGAACGCGGGATCGGGCACACGCTCCCCTGCCTGAGGTCCACCCTCGAAAGGATCACCATGAGATCCGCACCATCACGCCGCCCGCCTTGGCGCATGGGCCTGCCGGCCCAGACCGACTCTCCCTGCTGATCACCCCTTGAGCCGGGTTCCGGGCGCGGGGGAGGGAGCGCTCACCGCGCCCGGGACCCACTAACACCCCCCGTAGAACGCGTGTCCGAGGGAGACGACAGGTGAGACCTGCTCTGCGCACGGCCCTGTGCACCGTGGGCCTGCTTCTGGCGACCATGCTGTTCCCGTCCCCGGCCGGGGCGGACAACCCGATCGTGCAGACCATCTACACCGCCGACCCGGCGCCGCTCGTCCACAACGGCCGCGTGTACGTCTACACAGGCCACGACGAGGACGGCTCGACCTACTTCACCATGCGCGACTGGCGGGTGTACTCCTCCACGGACATGGCCAACTGGACCGACCACGGCTCACCCATGAGCCTGGCCACCTTCGCCTGGGCCGACGCCAACGCCTGGGCCGGCCACGTCATCTTCCGCAACGGGAAGTTCTACTGGTACGTGCCGGTGCGGAACCGGGCGACCGGCGGAATGGCCATCGGCGTCGCGGTCGGCGACAGCCCCACCGGGCCCTTCCGGGACGCGCTGGGCCGCCCGCTGGTCGAGAACGGCGAGATCGATCCGCACGCGTTCATCGACGACAACGGCCAGGCCTACCTGTATTGGGGCAACCCCCGCCTGTGGTATGTCCGGCTCAACACCGACATGATCTCCTTCTCCGGCAGCCCGACCCAGATCCCCCTCACGGCCGCGGGCTTCGGCGCGCGCAGCGGCAACGCCAGCCGTCCCACCCTCTATGAGGAGGGGCCCTGGATCTTCAAGCGCAACAATCTCTACTACAACGTGTTCGCCGCCGAATGCTGCTCGGAGTTCATCGGCTACTCAACAGCCCCCAGTGCCACCGGGCCGTGGACCTACCGGGGAACGATCATGCCCCGCCAGGGCGGCAGCTTCACCAACCACGCCGGGATCATCGACTTCGCCGGAGGATCGTACTTCTTCTACCACAATGGCGCCCTCCCCGGCGGGGGCGGTTACACCAGGTCAGTGGCCGTGGAGAAGTTCACCTACAACGCCGACGGCACCATCCCGACCATCAACATGACCACCGCCGGACCACCGCAGGTCGGCACCCTCGACCCGTTCGTCCGCCAGGAGGCCGAGACCATCGCCTGGGCATCCGGGGTGGAGACCGAAGCCTCCGGCGAGGGCGGCATGAACGTCGGCTTCATCGAGAACGGCGACCACATCAAGGTCAAGGGCGTCGCCTTCGGCACCGGAGCCTCCTCCTTCACCGCCCGCGTGGCCTCGGGCACCGGCGGCGGCCGGATCGAGGTCCGGCTCGGCAGTGCCACCGGCACCCTCGTCGGCACCTGCACCGTCCCCGGCACCGGTGGCTGGCAGAACTGGACCTCGGTCACCTGCCCGGTGTCGGGCGTCACCGGCACGCGCGACCTCTACCTCCGGTTCGCCGGAGGCGGCGGCTACCTGCTCAACCTCGACTGGTGGCAGTTCACCCCGAGCGGCGGCAGCGGCGGGAACCTGCTGACCAACGGCACGATGGAGGACGGCACGACGGGCTGGACCGGTTCCGGTGGCACCCTGTCCTCCGCCGCCGACGTGGCTCACGGTGGCAGCCGGTCCCTGCTCAACTCCGGCCGTACGGCCGCCTGGCAGGGCCCCCACCAGAACGTGACCGCGCAACTCACCAACGGCAGGAGCTACACCACGAGCGTCTGGGTCCGCTCGCAGGGCGGCACTCCCAGCGCGAAGGCGACCCTGACACTCACCGCGAACGGCACGACGAACTACGTCCAGCTCACCCCGGCGCAGACGGTCAACGCCAACGGGTGGACCCAGCTCACCGGCACCGCGACGGTCTCGTGGACCGGGACGCTGACCAATGCCTCCCTCTACGTCGAGACGGCCGCGGGCATCGACGGCCTCTACGTCGACGACGCCTCCTTCCAGTGACAGGAGTCGTACATGCCAGGACACCGATTCCAGGGGGAGGTCACCGTGCGCGCGGGCACCTCCGCGGTCAACGGCTGGACCGTCGGCTGGTCCTGGCCCGGTTCGCAGACCATCACCCAGAGCTGGGGCGACATGCGCTCGGGTTCGGGTGCCAACGTGACCGTTCGCAACGAGACCTGGAACGGTTCGCTCGGCACCGGCGCGAGCACGACCTTCGGCTTCCTCGCCAACGGCGCACCGGCCACCCCGGTGGCCACCTGCGCCGGCCTGCGATCCCGGCACGTTCTCCGGCCGAGCAACCCGTCGGGCCCACGGGGCGGTAACCCCGCAGGCTCGACCCCCATCCACTGAGGAGCGATGTCCATGAGAAGGAAACGAACGCGCGCGCTGCTGACCGCCGCGGTGTTGGCCATGGTGGCGGTCATCCCCGCCGTTCCTGCGCAGGCGCTGAACAACGGCGTGGGCCGAACCCCGCCGATGGGGTGGAACACCTGGAACACCTTCGGCTGCAACATCAACGAGACCCTGATCCGGCAGACGGCCGACGCCCTGGTCAGCAACGGCATGCGCGACCTGGGATACCAGTACGTCGTCGTCGACGACTGCTGGTTCGACCCCAACCGCGACTCCGCCGGGAACCTCCAGGCCAACCTGTCGCGGTTCCCGAGCGGGATGAAGGCGCTCGGTGACTACCTGCACGCCAGGGGCCTGAAGTTCGGCCTCTACCAGGCGCCCCTGGACAAGACCTGCGCCCAGTACTTCGGCGCCTACCCGGGCGCGACCGGCAGCCTCAACCACGAGGTCCAGGACGCCCGGCAGTTCGCGGCCTGGGGAGTCGACTATCTCAAGTACGACTGGTGCTCACCCACCGGCACCATCGACGACCAGGTGCGCACCTTCGCCAAGATGCGGGACGCGCTGGCGGCGACCGGGCGGCCGATCCTCTACAGCATCAATCCAAACAGCATCCACGACAAGACGGGCCCTCGGCGCAACTGGGGCGACGTCGCCAACATCTGGCGCACGACCGAGGACATCACCAACGCCTGGAACACGGGTCAGACCAACGGCTACCCGATGGGCATCCAGAACATCGTCAACGTCAACGCGCCGCTGTCGGGCTACGCCGCGCCGGGGCAGTTCAACGACCCCGACATGATGGTGGTCGGCCGGGGCGGCATGACCGACACCGAGATGCGCAGCCACTTCGCCCTGTGGGCCGTCATGGCCGCACCCCTCATCGCCGGGAACGACGTCCGCAACATGGACAACGCGACCGCCACGATCATGAAGAACCAGAACCTGACCGCCATCAACCAGGACCCGCTCGGCCTCCAGGCCACCCAGATCGGCAACGACGGAACCCGCCGCGTCCTGGCCAAACGGCTGAGCAACGGCGACGTCGCGGTCGCCCTGTTCAACCAGGGCGGCACCACCACCACGATCAGCACCACCGCGTCCGCCATCGGTCTGTCCGGCAACTCCTTCAACCTGCGTGACGCCTGGACGAACGCCGTCACCACGACCACCGGCGCCATCTCGGCGAGCGTCCCGTCCCACGGTACCGTCGTGTTCCGGGTCAGCGGCGGCACGCCCAATCCCACGCCCTCGCCTTCCCCGTCCGCATCTCGCATCCAGGGCGTGGGGTCGGGCCGGTGCCTCGATGTGACCGGCGCCTCCCAGGCCAACGGCACCCAGGTGAACATTTGGGACTGCAACGGCCAGAACAACCAGCAGTGGAGCTCCACATCCGCCGGTGAACTGCGGGTCTACGGTAACAAGTGCCTGGACGTCAACAACAACGGCACCGCCGACGGAACCGGCGTCATCATCTGGGACTGCAACGGCCAGAACAACCAGAAATGGCGCTTCAACACCGATGGCACCATCACCGCCATCGGTGCGAACAAGTGCCTCGACGTGCCCAGCAGCTCCACCGCCAACGGCGTCAAGCTCCAGATCTGGACCTGCAACGGCGGCACCAACCAACGCTGGACCAGCCTGTGATCTTCTCGTCCGCATGTCGCCGCCGGCGCCGTGAGCGGGTTCCCCGTCCTCAGCCGAGCGGTTCGAGCCGGGTACGGGGGCCTTCCAGGCGCAGTCTCAACATCGGGGCGGGTGTCCCGCCGAAGTGGGCCCGCTCGACCGGGCCCCGGTAGTCGAGGAAGCTGACCACGCGCAGGTCGTCGAGCACCATCCAGGCGTAGGCCTGGTCGGGCTGGGTTTGCGGGTTCCCGATGACCAGGCCGGAGCCGTTCAGGGGTTCGTAGGGGCCCTCCAGCGTCGTGGAGACGAAGCCGTACAGACCTGTCGGGGCGGCGCCCTCCGGTTCGAACGACTGGCGGTGGGTGCAGAAGAACAGGTAGTGCAGGCCGCCGTGGACCACGATGTGCGGGCGTTCGATCTCGCGGTTGATCCCGTCGGCGACCAGGAGCGGCGGGCGCAGCGGCCGGCCCTCGGCCTCCGGGCCGGCCAGCGCGACGGCGCCCATGTGGTGGTCGCCCCACGGGACGGAGGCGGCGATCAGCAGGTGGCCCCGGAACCAGGCCGGGTCGCGGAAGGCCCGGATCCTCCCCGGCCCGCCTTCGCGTTCGTCGGCCGGGAGGTAGAACTCGCCGCCGGAACGTACGATCTCCCGATGCTCGGCCGATCTCGGCTGCCCGGGCTCCCCGTCGAGCGGCAGACGTGCCTCGAACACCCGCTGGACGAAGGTGGGCCGCTTCTCGTCGCGGTGCCCGGTCACCGTGTAGAAGACCGAGACCGTGCCGTCCGTACGCCGGATCGCCGTGCCGGACCACTCGCGGCTGCCCGGTGATTCGCCGTCGGGGAAGAGGTTTCCGAGGTCGATCCACTTCCCTTCGTCCAGGCCGAGCAGGCGGATGCGGGCGACGTCGTGGCGGCCCTCCGGATGGCCGGCCGCCGGGGCGGTCAGGCCCATCCAGAGTTCGCGGCCGTCGAAGAGGGCGGTGGCACCGCTCTCTTCCTGGATCGGCCACATGTCCCACAGGTCCAGACCGGGCAGCGCCGCCTCGACGGGGCCGAGGATGGGCGGTGCGGTCATCGCCGGGTCCTCGGTGATCAGGTCGAGGTGGCGCCGCGTCCACCGGGTCGTCGTGCTCACTCGTTCTCGTTTCCGCTCAGGGCCGCTCGGGCCAGTTCCACCGCGCCGGTGATCCCGGACAGATTTCCGAGCCCCGGCGCGGTGATGACGGTGTCCAGGGGATAGCCGCCGGCCAGTTCGGTGGCGCGGGCCCGGACCAGGCCGAGCAGGCCGGGCCGGCCGCCGACCCCGCCGCCGATGATCACCGCCTGCGGGGACACGACGGCGGCCAGGTTGTGCACGGCCAGCGCCAGATACTCCGCCTCCAGTTCCCAGGGTTCGCCGTCCTCCAGTTCCTGCGCGGGCCGCCCCCAGCGCCGCCGCATCGACGTCCCCGAGGCCAGCCCTTCGAGGCAGTCGCCGTGGAAGGGGCACACGCCGGGGAAGGGATCGCGTGCGGTGTCGTGGGGCACCCGCATGTGCCCGGCCTCGGGGTGGGTGCGCCCGTGCAGCGGGCGCCCGCCGACGATCACGCCGACCCCGATGCCGGTGCCGACGGTCATGTAGGCGAGCGTGTGCAGCCCCCGCCCGGCGCCGTGGCGCAGCTCACCGATGGCGGCGCCGTTGACGTCGGTGTCGAGGCCGACCGGCACCCCGAGCCCCTCCCGGAAGGGCGTCACCATGTCGGTGCCCGACCAGCCGGGTTTGGGGGTGGTGGTGATGCGCCCGGCCGCCAGGTCGACCGGCCCGAAGGTGGCGACGCCGACCGCCGCCGGGGCGGGATGGCGGCGGAAGAAGCCGACGGCGGCCGGGATGGTCTCGTCGGGGGTCGTCGTCGGGACCACCTCGGTGGCCACGATCCTTCCGTCGGTGTCGGCGAGCGCGCACACCCATTTCGTGCCGCCGGCCTCGACCGCTCCGTACATGGTCATCCCTTCAGTGAACCCTGAAGCAGGGCCGTGACGAAACGCCGCTGGAAGATCAGGAACACCGCGAGCGTGGGTGTCAGGATGAGCAGCGAGCCCGCGCACAGCAGCGGGATGTCGGTGCCCCACTGTCCCTGGAAGGCCCCCAGAGCCCCGGACATGGTGCGTTGCAGCGGGTCGTCGACCAGCACGATGGCCAGCAGGAACTGGTTCCAGGTCCACAGGAACAGCAGGATCGCCAGCGACGAGGTCGCCGGGGCGGCCAGCGGCACGTGCACCCGCCAGAAGAGCTGCCAGGTCCCGGCGCCGTCGATGCGGGCGCTTTCGGACAGTTCCTCGGGCATGTTCACGAAGTGGGCCCGCATCCAGAACACCGAGAACGGCATGAACAGCCCGATCAGCGGCAGGATGATCGCCCACCGGGTGTTCAGCACGCCCATGTCGCGCACGAGGTAGTAGAGCGGTGTGATGATGCCCTCGAACGGCAACGTCAGCCCCAGCAGGAACGCCACGAAGACGAACCGCCGCCCGGGCATGCGCAGGTGCCCGATGGCGAATCCGGCCATGGTGGCCACGACCAGCGAGATCGGCACCACCCCGAGCACGATCAGCACGCTGGACTTGAGCAGCTCGGTCATCCGGGCGGCGGTGAACGCGGTGACGAAGTTGCCCCACTGCGGGTCGTCGGGCCATTCGAGACCCAGCGGGTAGCTGCCCGAGGGGTGGAGCGCGGTGACGAGGAGACTGACGAACGGCATCAGCGTGGCCGCCATCAGCACCAGCAGCAGCACCCGGCCGGTCCAGGCCTCACGACGATCGAAGATCATGATTTACGTTCCCTGGTGAGCCACTGGATCGGCAGGGCGCACGCGATCACCAGCACGGTGAGGACCACCGCGAGGGCCGAGGCGAGGCCGACCTGGCGTTCGGAGAAGGCCAGGTAGTAGATCTCCAGGCCGGGCACCATGCTGGCGTTGCCGGGCCCGCCCTGGGTCGAGATGTAGACGATGTCGAAGCTGGCCAGCGCGGCCACGACCGTGACGGTGACGCAGACCCCGATCTCCTGCCGCAGGCTGGGCAGGGTGATCGAGAAGAACTCCCGGAACGGGCCGGCGCCGTCGAGGCGCGCGGCCTCGTACAGGGCTGGGTCGATCTTGCTCATCCCGGCCAGCATCAGGAGCGTGCACAGTCCCAGGAGCACCCAGGCGCCGATCACCCCAACTGCCGGCAGGGCCGTCGAGAAGTCGCCCAGCCAGGCACGGGTGATCTTCTCCAGTCCGATGGACGTGAGGATCTGATTCACCAGCCCGGTCGAGGACAACAGCCAGCTCCAGGTGATCCCGGCCGCGACCAGCGGGATGACCTGCGGCAGGAAGATGACCGTGCGGGCCACCAGAGCCAGGCGGCTGGTGGCGATGCGACGGATCGTCGCCGCGATGACCAGCCCGAGCACGACCGGGACCGCGCTGAAGAACACGATCAGCTTCACCGCGTTGAGGATCGAGGCGAACAGGTCGGGGTCGGTGAAGACCCGCAGGTAGTTCTGCACCCCGGTCCAGGTGGCCACGCCGATGCCGTCCCACTTGTAGAGGGAGTACTGCACCGTCATGGCCAGCGGCTGGATCACGAACACGACGTAGAACGCGGCCGCGGGCAGCACGAACAACCAGCCGACCCATCTCGACCCGCTCCGCCGTTTCACGGCCGCCTTCACCTCAGCCTCCCTTGACCTGGCTCTGGTAGTCGGCCTGCACGCTCTTGAGCAGGCCTTCGGGGGTCTGCTCCCCGCCCACCAGCTTCTGCAGGTTGGGGGTCCAGCTCTTGGCGTAGATCGCGCCGGTGGCGTTGGCGATGAAGTCCATCGCGCCGTTGTCCTTCGCGATCTGCGCGCCCGCCGCCAGGGTGCTCTGGGTGACGCTGCCCTCCGCCACCGGCGGCATCGACCCGTCGGCCGGGCCCATCGGGTGGGAACCGCCGACCTCGACGCCGATCGTGCGCGCCTGCGTGTCGGTGGCGACCCAGTCGAGGAACTCGGCGGCGCAGTCGGCGTTCTTGGCGTTCGCCCCGATGCCGAACGCCAGCGGGGCCGACATGGTGGCCCGCTTGCCGCCGGCCTGGGCCGGTGGCATCAGGAAGAAGCCGATGTCGCCCGCCATCTTCTTGTCGAGGTTGCCCGACTCCCAGTCGCCGTTGAACATGAACAGGCCGTCGCCGTCGATGAAGCGGCTCATCATCGTGGCGTAGTCGACGGCGTTGACGTCCTTCCAGAAGTATCCGGCCTTGATCCACTTCTCCAGGTGCTGGGTCGCCTGGAGGTTGGCCGGGGTGTCGATGGTCGCGCCGGACTTCTGGTAGATCCAGTCGTTGATCGGCGCCGACGGGCCGTAGGAGGCCATCAGGTCCTGGAGCGGGAAGGCCAGGCCGCCGGTCGCACCGCCGTTGAACTGGGCGATCGGGACCAGGCCCGCGTCCTTGGCCTTGGCCAGGGCGGCGTCGAGGTCGGCGAGGGTCTCCGGCGGAGCGGTCATGCCGATCCGCTCGGCCAGCTTCTTGTTGTAGAACACGCCGGTCATGGAGAAGTTCAGGCCCATGGCGTAGAGGGAGCCCTCACCCCGCACGGCGCCGCCGGGCGCCAGGCGCATCTGTTCGAGCTGGGAGGCGGGCCACTTGTCCCAGCCGTAGACCTTGGCGTACCCGTCGAGGTTCTTGAGCAGGTTGTTCTTGACCAGTTCGGAGACCTGGGGCAGGCGCATGAGGTCCGGCGGGTCGTCGGCCAGCACGCGCGGGGCGTTCTGGGTGATCACCGCGAACTGGTCCTCGCGGATGTCCCAGGTGACGTTCGGATGTTGCTTGGTGAACTCCGTGGTGAGCGCCTTGGGCAGGGGGAATCCCGTTTCGAAGTAGCCCTTCAACGTCACCGGCGCGGTGCCGCAGGTAGGCGCGGCCGACAACGACGACGCGGCGGCCGTCGGCTGCGCGGTGCCGCTTCCCGGCGCCGCGCAGGCGGCGGCCAGGCTTCCCCCCAGGATGACCACCATCGCCACGCGGCTCCGGCGGGAGTGAACTCGATGAGACATAGTGCGTCTCCCTTTGCTAAATCGGATTAGCGATGCGATAGTCTCACCGCACGCATCCGACGGTGTCAAGGCCCCGTAACTCGGTTGGAATGTTGGAGGTCTCTGCCGTGAGTCGACGTCGGGTCACCTTGGCCGATCTGGCCCAGGCGGCCGGAGTGTCCCGTACCACCGCCTCGCTCGTGATGACGGGCAGGGGCCGTGAGCTGCGCATTTCCCACGACGTCGAGCAGAGGGTACTGCGTGCGGCGGACGAGTTGGGCTATCGCCCGAACGCGGTCTCCGTCGGATTGCGGACCGGAACGAGCCGGACGATCGGCTTCGTCTCCGACACCGTCGCGACATCCCGCCTCGCCGGAGACATGATCAAGGGCGCCCTGGAGGCTGCCCGCGAACGCGGCGTGATGTTGTTCATCGGTGAGACCGAGGGCGATCCCGAGCTGGAGCGCGGCCTGCTGCACGCCATGCAGGACCGCCAGGTCGACGGCATCATCCTGGCCGCCATGTACACCCGGACGATCAAGGTCCCGAAGGACATCGGCCCCGCCGTGCTGCTCAACGCACTGCCCAAGCCGGCCTCCGCCCTGCCGTCGATCGTGCCCGACGAGGTCGAAGCCGGTCGCTCGGCGGCCCGGGTGCTCCTGGAGGCGGGCCACCACGAGGACGTCTACCTGATCGGGGCCGGACCGAGGTCGCGCGACGTGCCCGCCACCAGCGTCGCGGCGGTGGAACGCCTGACCGGCATCGAGGAGGCCGGCCTGAGGATCGCCGGAGCCCGCGTCTGCGCCGACTGGCAACCCGAAGAAGGCCTGGCCGCGACCCGATCCCTGCTCGCCGACCACCGGCCCCGGGCGCTGATCTGCCTCAACGACCGGCTGGCTCTGGGCGCCTACCAGGCGTTGAGCGACGCCGGGCTCTCGGTTCCCGAGGACGTGTCAGTGGTGTCGTTCGACGACCACCCCATCGCGTCGTGGATGCGGCCCAAGCTGACAACCGTGGCATTGCCGCACTACGAACTGGGACGCAAGGCGGTGGAGGTGTTGTTCGCCCAGATGGGCGAAGAGACCGAACCCGGCCAGGTGCACCGGGTCACCATGCCGGTGAGACACCGGGAGTCGGTCGCGCCGCCGACCAGACCCTGCTGATCGGCTGAGGCGACGAACCAGCCGGTGCGGCCCTCGTCCGCGGCCGCGCTCGGGAGGGATGCTCCGGCTCGGGGTCGCGTTCCGCGAGCCGAAAACTGTCGGTGCCTGACGCGATGATGGGATCATGACCGACGCGCCCCCCAGCACTCTCTTTGCTGATCAGACTGCCTACACCGAAGCCGTTCAGCTCGCCCTGGACGCCGCCGCCGCTTATTACGGAGACGGCACGTCCACTCTGGACGACGACGCCTACGACCGGCTGGTCCGGGGCATTCAGGCGTATGAGGCCGAGCATCCCGACGAGGTGCTGCCGTCCTCGCCGACGGGCAAGGTGGCCGGTGGCGCGGTGGTCGGCGACGTGCCGCACACGGTGCCGATGCTGAGCCTGGACAACGTCTTCAGCGCCGAGCAACTGGCCGACTGGGCCGCGTCGCTGGAACGCAGGCTGGGCAGGCCGGTCACGGAGTGGAGCGTGGAGCCGAAGCTTGATGGGCTGGCGATCGCCGCGCGATACCGCGGCGGGCGGCTGGTGCAGTTGGTCACCCGGGGTGACGGCACCAAGGGTGAGGACGTGAGCCACGCGATCGGCACCATCGTGGGACTGCCCGACCGGCTGGCCGAGCCGGTCACGGTGGAGCTGCGCGGCGAGGTGATGATGACCGCGTCGCAGTTCGAGCAGGCGTGCGCCAAGCGCCAGGCACACGACGGCACCACGTTCGCCAACCCGCGCAGCGCAGCCGCCGGCACGCTGCGCGCCCAGGACCGGCCGTATATGTGCGAGCTGACGTTCTTCGGCTACGGCGCGCTGCCGTACCCCGACGACGTCTCCGAGCCGGCGGTGCGGCTGCGCGAGTCGCCGCACAGCGAGGTCATGGCGTGGGTCGCCGCGCAGGGGGCGCAGACCCCGGCCGTCACCGACGTCGGCGGGATCGTCGCCACCACCCTGGAGCAGATCCAGGAGCGGGTCGAGCAGATCGCCGCCAAGCGGGCCGAGCTGCCCTTCGGCATCGACGGCATCGTGATCAAGTGTGATCTCGCCGCCGATCAGGCACAGGCCGGCTTCGGCACCCGCGCGCCCCGGTGGGCGATCGCCTACAAGCTGCCCGCCACCGAGAAGATCACCAAACTGCTCGACGTCGAGTGGAACGTCGGCCGCAGCGGCATCATCGCCCCGCGCGCCGTGCTGGAGCCGGTTGTGCTCGACGGCAGCACCGTCACCTACGCCCCGTTAACTGAACTAACGAGATAGTTTTCCCAGTTCAGAGGCATACTTGTCTGATCTTTGCTAGCGTCCCGCTCCATGGCTGATTCAAGTACCGATCGGGACCTGGCGTCGTTAGCGGTACGGAGGGTGGGACGGCTCGCTCCAACGGGTGACCCATGGGAGCCGTTCCGTTTGCTGAACAGTAGCGGAGAAGTTGTCGAGCCGGTGGCGGCTTTCCTGCGCGAATTACAGGCCGAGGACCTGTCCGAGGCGACGTTGCGGTCCTACGGCAACGACCTGCTGCTGTGGTGGCGGTGGCTGGCTGCGATCGGGGTGCCGTGGAACCAGGTGACCCCGGCCGAGGGCCGGGACTTCGCCAGGTGGATGCAGATTGCAGATAAGCCGTCGAAGACGCACTGGCGTCGCCGTAATGGCCAGCCTGACGGGACTGACAAGCGTGGGCAGGGCGCGGCGAGGCCGCGAGCGGGAGCGGTGAACCCGGTGACGGGCAAGGCGCGGCCTGGCAAGAAGTTCTCCCGGGCGTCATGGGGGCATGCCGAGACGGTGCTGCGCCGGTTCTATGACTTCCATCTCGAGAGCGGGACAGGCCCGATCGTGAACCCGTTCCCGCTGGATCAGTCGCGGCGCGCAGGCCGCGCGAACGCCCATCACAACCCGATGGAGCCGTTCCGGCGCGAGCGGGCTGGTCGCTACCGGCCGCGATTACCATCCCGGATCCCCCGGCGGATCCCCGATGATCAGTTCAACGAGATCTTCGCCGCGCTGAAGTATCACCGCGACCGCGCCCTGCTGGCGTTCTGGGTCTCGACCGGGGCCCGGGCTGAGGAACTACTCGACTCCGTGCAGGCCGATCCGGATCCGGGCGAGCAGGTCATCAGCGTGACCCGCAAGGGCAGCGGGGCCACCCAGCTACTGCCAGCCTCGCCGGACGCGTTCGTGTGGTTACGGCTCTACCAGGAGGAGGCCTGGCGCAAAGGCGCTCCCCGAGGCCGCCGTCAGCCGCTCTGGGTCACGCTCCGGCGGCCCTTCCGGCCGCTGACCTACTCTGCCGCCCGCGCCATGTTCGCCCGCGCGCAGGAAGCACTGAGCTCGGACTGGACGATCCACGATCTCAGGCATTCTGCGGCCTGGCGAATGGCGCAGGACCCGAACATGGCGATCACCGACGTTCAGTGGATTCTCGGTCACACGAGCTTGAACACCACGCAGCGCTACACCCTCCCTAGCCAGGACGAAGTGATCGCCCACGCCCTCGCTCATCACGACCGCAGAAGACAGCAGTCGCTTACCCCGGTCGCGCCGCCGACCGCCGGCTACAACCCTCGCTCCCTGGACATCCTTTTCGGACGGGACACATGACGGCACGAACTGGCACCACAAGCGGACGATCCGTTAAGACCGGAACTTTCGGCTCATCCCTAAGCGGTGAGTCGATCAAGAAGCTGCGGGCGAAATTCTCCGCGAGGCAGCCGTCAGTCGTCTGGTCGGCAACCATGCTATCTGAGCAGCAGATCATCGATAAGTTTGACCGACATCCCCGCCGGACCGCCGACCCCACCCACAGTCAGAAAAGACGCGCAGTGAGACACCTGCTGCTATGGCTCAAGGGCTTCCCTGGTGAAACTTGGCAGCAGCGCTGGTGCGCGACACCTGCTCACTCGCTAGGACGGCGGTGGGAAGAGGAGAGCCATTCCTGGTTAGCAAGCCGGGGGACGGCCGCCCAGATCAGGTTCTTAACGGCCGGACTTCTTTGGCTCGTTTGTGCCGACGTTCTGCGCCCGGACCTGGAGTGGCTCTCGACGATCATTCGGTCCCGCTACTGGCAGATCGCGATGGCTACCTATCGAGATCCCTCTGGCTTCGATCGACTGAACGCCGCTGCTGATCGTCAGGAGATCGATGACAAACGAAGGCGTACAGCCCTCATCCAAATCGCGACCATCATGGCCGCCAAGGGCGGTAAAGTTGCCGATATCACCGTTGGTGACTGCCTGGAGCTACGCGATGCCGAGTCCCGCACGCGCGCGGGCAGCGGCAGGGGATACTTCTACGACCTCCTGCAGCATTTGGAGATCTTCCCCGCGGACGCGCCGCCCACGTTCCGGATGTTAGGCGCGCAGGCAGGCCAGGTGAGCCCGAAACAACTGGTGGACCGCTATGCCCTTGAGTGCGGCCCCGTCCGCGATCTGATCGTCGGATACCTGACCGAGCGCCAGCCCGTTATGGACTACAACAGCCTGCAACAACTCTCGCGGGCTCTGGCTCTGAACTTCTGGAAGAGCATCGAAACGCACCACCCGGGCGCCCGTTCTCTCCGCCTTCCTCCCGATGTCATCACCGACTGGAAGAGTAGGCTTCAGTTCAAGACAGTCCGGAGACGACAGTCTGACGGCAGCATCCGCGAGGTCACCAGCCCGCGGAGCAGCTACATCGACATGCTGACCTACGTCCGAGGATTCTACCTGGACATTGCCCAGTGGGCGACGGAGGACCCAGCTCGCTGGGGGCCATGGGCAGCACCCTGCCCCATCACCGCAGCGGAAATCTCCACCGGAAAACGTGATGCGAGGCGCAAAGCGCGGATGGACCAGCGCACTCGGGAACGATTACCCGCCGTCACCGCCCTAGCTCAGATCGCTCACCAGCAGCGCGTGGATGCACAGGCGCGCTTGGACGCACTTCGCAACGCAGCTCCCGGCCAGACCTTCACCGTCCTGAACGAGACCTTCGTCAAGGCTCTCGGAAACACCGGCCAAGCCACGGGAAGCAACTGCGCCTACGACGCTACCGGACGACTCCGGCAACTCGCCATGGCCGAAAACCGAGCATTCTGGACCTGGGCGGCGGTGGAAATTCTGCGTCACACCGGGATCCGCATTGAGGAGATGCTGGAGATCGGCCACCAGAGCATCACCCAATACGTCACCCCCGGCACCGGCGAACTGGTTCCCCTGCTCCACATCGCCCCTTCGAAAACTGATCAGGAACGCCTCTTAGTCGTCGACCTTGAGCTCGCCGACGTCCTCGCCATGATCGTTTCCCGGGTTCGGGATGACACGGGCACCGTTCCGCTGGTCTCCATCTACGATCTCCATGAGAAGATCTGGACCCCTCCGATGCCCATCCTGTTCCAGTGGCGAACTGGGGGAGAGAACCGCCCCATCACCCCAAGGATCATCCGCAGTGGTCTCGAGGAACTGCTGGTCGCTAGCTTCACCGATGCCACGGGGCAGCCCTTGCGATTCCAGCCTCATGACTTTCGGAGAATCTTCACTACTGAGGCGATCTTGAATGGGATGCCACCCCATATTGCTCAATTGATTTTAGGGCACAAGTCGATCGACACGACCATGGGGTACCACACGGTCTACCCCCAAGAAGTGATCAATGGCCACCGGGCCTTCATCGCCCGCCGCCGGACTATGCGTCCCAGTGAGGAATACCGAACCCCCACCGACGAAGAGTGGGAGGAGTTCCGCGGCCACTTCGAACGCCGGAAGATGGCTTTGGGTGATTGCGGTCGCGCCTACGGTACCTCTTGTCAACATGAGCACAGTTGCATTAAATGTCCGCTTTTGCGGGTCGCCCCAGCTGACCGACCCCGCCTGGAAGAGATCCGGGGCAATCTGATTGTCCGCACCGCCGAAGCCAAACACCAAGGATGGCTCGGCGAACTCGAGAAGCTGCGCATCTACTTGGCCTCCGCCGAGGGTAAGCTCGCTCAACTCGACGAGCGGGCCCGCCGGGCGACCACGATCAATCTCGGTATGCCGTCCTTCCCGGAAATCGCCGGGCAAACCGCCACGCTGCCCGGCCAACGACCATGATCCTGTCCTACTCCCGGAAGTATTGTGTGCGAAGACCAGCGTCAGCGCGACCTCAACTATCAGGCGCAGAATCGGCCTCGCCTTGCTCGGGTGCGCACCCTTTGCGGATCGCCTGCTGGGTAAGGTCAAGCGCTAGGAAGTCATGTGGCATGACGGGATACTGAGCGTTGGCCGCGCGGGCGATTTCGGCTTTGAAATCGCTCGGACTGTTCTTCGTTATGATGACCTTCACGGACACATAGGCCCTGGCCGCCATTTCGGGGGCCTCCTGCATCGCGGCGTGGATAGCCGCGACCGTCTGGGTTCCGTTGACGACACATGCGCCCGTGAGCTCAAGAGCGATCGGCATTCTTGGAGCATGGCTCCACTGGTGCCTTACAGCCGTCTCGCACAGCACAGTGATGCCGTTATTGAAGTACCAGAAGTTCTCTGGCTTAGTGGCCAGGGTGTCGACAATGCTCTGAGTATGGGTGCGGCGGAGCGTTGTGCGGATGTTCTGCGCGAATAAGCGGTCGTGATGCTCTTCATACCATTGGGCGACGTCGGCAACGGACATCTTTCCTTGGTATGCCTCGAAAGGATCGGCCAAGTGGATCCATTCCGTCATATTCGCGGAGACCTTAATTTCCGGTGCGATGTCATCTCGAATGGCTTTCCAGACGCGTCGAGCGTCCCAGACCTCGTAGTCCAGAATGTTACCGAAGGAGTTGAATTCCTGCTTCATGCGCTCAAGGCCAGCGACCGCGCCGGGGTCCAAGTGGGCATGGCCCACAGTCACTATGATCATTTTTATGGTGCAGGCGGGGTGAGCCAAAGCGTCCGCGACTTGGTCAGCGTGGCGTTGAAACTTCGTGTTGAATTGGTCATATTCCTCGGAAATGAGGAGTCGAAGCGCCTGCTCGAACTTCAACACGTCAGTGAGACCGAAGATCTTCCGCCCAGATCTGCCCCAGTCCCATTTGCTCTGGACTAGCAGGATCTCAGGCTGGCCGTCGGAGACCGCAATGGCGTCAAGACCATTGTCGTTGATTCCGTCGACAATAGAGGCTGCCGCCATCGCGCTCCCGCACCGGAGTTGTCGTCGTACGACGAGAGCGGCGAGCGCACGAGCAAGGAAGAACACATCCAGATCCGAGGACGACCCCATGTCGCCCATGTCGATCAGCCCGCTGAATTCCTTTTCCAATGCCCGACGGATTTGAAGGATTTCAAGAGGTTCACTATGTTTGGCCTTCTTCGCTCCTCGCCGGTCGCTGGGCTCTACACGCTGGAACTGCTGAAGGATCGCTTCGGCGAGGCGGGCTCCGCTAGGGGGCCAGTGTCCGTCTCTGAGGCGGCGGGTGAGATCGTCCTGACTCATGGAAAGCTGAATGACGCCTCGGGTGGAACCCTTTGGCGTCGCTACGCCCTTGGATATAGCATCACTGCGGGAGAGCAACGACTCCTGCAACAGCGAGTACATGCTTTCAGGCTCAGGTCGGATCGTGGAGAGTGAGCACACTAGCGTCAGCAACAGAGGATTCGGCCTTATCCAGGAAGTCGATGCGATCTGTCGCAGGAACTCCTCTTCCTCGTTATGGTTTCGCTCAGGTTCGTCACCCATGGACGCGAACCACGCGCGCACGAACGTAGCAGTCTGCCGGTCGTTGAATTCCTCTAGCGTGAAACGCGAGAAACCCGTCAGGCCGTGGCCAATTCGCTCGGCCTCGAGGGGACGGGAGGTGATCAGGATGCGAGCGAGCGGATGTTGCGTAGCGAAAGCGTCCACGATCGCAGTCGCACGCCGTGCCTCCTGAGGAATATCGGCCTCATCCAATCCATCGAAGATCACCAGGGGTGAGCCGTTGAGGAGCAGACGCTCGACGAAGCCGTGCGGGGGGCGTGCCTGTAGAGCCACCTCTAGTTCGAGTTCTATGAGCTCCGTGACGAGTGAGGGCAAGCTCGATGGCGGAACGAGGTCGCGGACCGACAGCAGGAACACCACATCATCGCCTCGTGCCGCATGGGTGTACATGAGATGTTCACACAGGGTGCTCTTACCGCTACCGGGAGCGCCTAGAAGGAGTGCCTTACCAATCCGTTCCTCGAACTCCGCCTGCTGCACCTCCTCGAATGTCTCACCAGAGCGATCGACAATTGTGAGGGGCACATAGATGTCACGGAGGCTGATCTCCGGATGGAGGCCAGGAACGGCCGGAATGAGGGACTCGTATCTACGGAGTACGTACCTACGGTAGAGATCGGTGTACTCGGTATCCCTGCGCTCCTCATCAGTGAGCACGGGAGGCGTGTCGGCGGCGGCCTCCCTCCATAACCGCTGGAACAGCGCGGTGTCGCCGTGCAGTGCGTCGACGATGCGCTGCACGACTTCCCAGCGGGGAACTACACGGCCCTTGAAGGCTGCGGCGATCGTAGTGTGACTGACCGCCTGGCCGGTCATATCGGCGAGTTTGCGAAGGGACGGGGCGCCAGCCGCCATGCGAAGGCTATTGAGCTCGCCGGCAAGAGCCACCAGGCCTTCATTCCGTGTGCTCGGCCTTCTATCGCGATCCATGCATCCCCCGGCCCGCAACTGTTGTAAAGTGTCCGACCATTACGATCTTTACACTACTCCTTCAAGCAAACCCATCACGTCGAACAGGCGGATACCCCCACCATGTCGGAGTCCATCGCACCACGAGACATCGCGCTGCGCGTCGTCTGGAGCTACATTCGGGCCAACGGTTGCCGGCCGACGGCTGGCGAGGTCGACCGGGCACTGTATCGGGATCATTCCGTCCGCACCGAGCTGGTCTCAGCTCTGCCTGCAGAGCTGTTCACGATCACTCCAGCTCCGGTCGACGGACGGGTCAACGACGACGCCCTGATCGGCGTGACGGTCGCAGGCGTGGACGCCACAGGTGAAGGCAGACGCGTGCTGGAACTGTTCCTCACAGCCATCCGCCAGGCCGCCGACAGGGAGAGGGAGTTCGAGCCTACTTTCCCAAGAGACGCGGCCAAACTCACCTCCGCGGACTTCTCCGCGTTCAACCTCCTGGCCAGTAGCGGAGCAGACGAGCTTCTCCCCTGTGTCGGAGAACTCCTTCGTGCGGAGCCGTGGGGTGGAACGTGGGTCGAAGAAGCGGAACCGATATGGACGTTCGAGATCGGTCGGGGCGTCCGCCGATTCGCGGAGGTGCCCGACCTCGCGACCTATCTTCGACTGCGTGGTCGGCGCCGTCTCGCGCCTAAGCCGCGGTTCGATTCTGCCTTCTGGACGGCCCTCGCCAGCGTTTTCACCATTCTCGGTGTACTCGTGGCGGCCTTACAGCAATGGCAAATCGAGCGAGCACTAAGCCTCGTGATCGCTGCGATGGCGACCGTGCTGGCTTTTCACCGACATCACCTTGACCGCTGGTCGTACATCTACACGATCCTCGCAGGCATCGCCGCTCTGTGGTTCGCCACGACGCTCCTTCATCGGTAGCGATTTGTTAAGCGGTTAAAGCGGCTGTCGATGAAGATAATGCGTCTCGAGTTCTATGGAGTTGGCTTGTTGACTCACATACCAGGTGGGTGCTCGGGGAGAGCAAGGCTCCACGAAACTCGGGGCTATTCACGTATCGGGGACCCACCGCTGCCATCTGACGTGCACGTCAACAATCTGCGACTCCGCAGCGACCGTCCAGGACGGCTGGCCGCAGCCGTGAGACGCGATCCACCCGGCACTGCCCTCGGCCACCTCGGCGATCGGGATGAAATCCGGCGACGCGACCACCTGAACCCTGACCTGTTCCTCGCCGAGTGTCCGCCACCGCACGAAGAACTGCTGGTGAGCGCAGCCGTTCATCGTCGCCGGGAACCCGTCGACGACAGCGGGCCCCTGGCCGCCAAAGATCCGCACCGATGTGGACCCTTCGCTGTCGTACCGATAGCCGGGGTAACTGACCGGCCAACCCGGCAGAGCCTCAAGACGACCAGTTTCAGTGACCACGCCCCCGCCCCCCCATTGGTTGTCGGCCTCCGCAGTAGGGGCAGCCCGGCGCTGATACAGCCAACTGAGGCCTGAGATGCTGGCCAACAGCAGGCCGAGGGCCACAGCGGTGACGCTGCTGATCTTGTCGGCCCGGTCAAGGCCCGCGTTGATCATTAGCCATGTGAACCCGGCACTGGCGACGAGCATCCCAACGACGGCCGCTGGCAGCAGCCAACGCGGATGGGTACCGGCCTGCGGCACGCTCTCGGGCACGAAATCCTCCGCCAGATCTATCGGGGTGGGTGTCGCGGTACACAACCGCATGCCGCGCGTGGCAGACGAACTAAACAAATAAGAAAGCGGCAACGGCAGTTGGTGGAGGTCATGAGTATGGTCGAGCCGCCGTGATGACGGATGCCAGAAGATCGCTTTCCAGGCCGAATCTGATCGTTTCCCAGGATCAACGAACTAGTCACCCAACTCTGTACTAATTGTCGTAGCGGCTGGTCACCACGAACGTCGTACTTTCGAGCGCATCGCCGCTAGGAGTCACCGCCCAACCCGCCAGTTGCTGAGCTTTCCCGTAACTAAGATTCAGCACTTCTATGAGTTCGGAGGCGGTAGGTGAGGTTGCTCGAACGCAGCGAAGAATTGGCTCTCCGGTTGCGGAACCGTCCTCATCCTCTGGGTCATCGGGTATCCACTGCCCGATCTCCAACTGCCAGTCGTTGCCATCATCGCTGGGCATTGGGGCGGAGATGTTGAGGAAGTAGCGGCCCGGTTCGTCCCATGGCTCATGTTCAATGAACAGAGAGCCGTCGATGATCAGGTTCGCCTCACCGTTGTTACATCGAGCATAGGCGTCGTAGAGGAGTCGTAGGTCATCAACTGCCCGTTCAAGGCGCTTGCGGGAAGCGCCGTGTTCGAGGTGGTCGAGGCGGGAGCGTTCGCCTTCCAGACAGTGAGGATCGCCAAAGAAGACGTTCCCCCGATTGCTATCGAAGGTGACAAACGGATTGTCAAACTCGCACAAGCGCATATCTTCCGTCTCCTCGGGGTCAAGGTTCCCTGAAGAACTGGTCAGTGCGCCCGCCTCCGCTTCGATCTCGGCTTCGACTGCGGTCCGGATAGGTGCGGGCACCGAAGACGTCGCAGCATCAAGATCGACCAGCGCCTGGTGAAGCAGTAGCTTCACGTACTCATACCAGAGGCTGTGCGCACCCTTCAGTAGATCCTCTCTCGCGTTCTGGTCAACGAGCGCGGCAAGGTGGTCGGCGGGATAGCGCGCCACACGCTCTCCGCGTTCGTCCCACACAGTGATAGGGACGGTGGCATAAGCGGAGATCCTGTTGAGTGCATTCACCAGAGGTGTTGCAAGCGCGGTGTTCTCCACGCTTGTCACGGTCACTGACCGAACGCCGTCCGGCGCACGATAGGTGGCCAGAATCTGCGCTTTTCCGCGATTCGCGTGCTGGGAGTAAATAGTCATGGAGATGTGCCCTTTCAGCCGAAAGGGCACATCAGGTCCAATCGACTCGAGGAGAGGAGGATGCGGTGCCTGGTCACACATGATGAGACCAGCACCTCAAAGCGTGTCGGCGGTGGCTCAGATCCAATTCCGAACTCCATACCTGCTCGAAAGATACGCGCCCTTGGCTATCGGGACAACCTGATCGCACTTTCCTGATCCTCGGCTGAGTGCCCCTCGTCCCAGGACGACTGCACCGTGATCTCCAAGATGCCCAGTCCCAGCACCATGGTGACCTTACGGGGTGATTTTCCATTCCGATCGCAGGTCGGAGTACGCCGCCTGCTACCAGGCCGAATGTCGTCGGTATGGGGATGGCTCAGTCGATGGGCTGGGTCGGTTGAAGTTGTCCCGTAGCTCGTAGAACTTGAAGTGGCGGTCCCCGCCTCGGGGCCTACCTGGTGGTAGGTCTCGGGCAATCGCCAAATCACTCCGAGCAAGGAGACGGGGACCGTGAGTAAGACCTACCAGACCAAGCGCCGGCATGCCCGGCAAGCCGCCGAAGACGTGGCCGTCCCACACACTGTGACCATGGCCATGCAGCACATCGCTGCCTCGATGAAGGACGGCCTGCTCGCACTGGCCGTGCAGTCCGGACTGGGGGTGATGTTCGCGCTTTTGGAAGAAGACGTCAGCGCCCTGTGTGGCCCGCGCGGCAAACACAACCCTGACCGCAGCGCGGTCCGGCACGGCCACGACGCCGGATCAGTGGTGCTGGGCGGGCGCAAACTGCCGATCCGCCGCCCCCGCGTCCGCACCGCCGACGGCACCGGCGAGATCGCGATCCCGGCCTATGAATTGTTCTCCTCCACCGAGATCCTGGACGAGATGGCCCTGGGCAAGATGCTCGGCAAGCTGTCGACTCGCCGCTACCGGCTCGGCTTGGAACCGGTCGGAACCAGCGTGGAGCAGGCCTCCACCGGCACCTCCAAATCAGCGATCTCGCGGCGGTTCGTCGCCGCTACCGAGCACGCCCTGGCCCAGATGATGAGTGCCGACCTCTCTGAGCTGGATCTGGCCGCTCTGATGCTGGACGGCGTGCACTTCGGCGAGCACACCTGCATCGTGGCACTCGGGATCGGCATCGATGGGACCAAGTACCCGCTGGCGCTGGTGGAGGGTTCTACCGAGAACGCCACCCTGGCTCGTGAGCTCATCGTCGGCCTGCGTGAGCGCGGTTTGGACGTCACCGGCCCGATCCTGGTGGTCCTGGACGGCTCCAAGGCGCTGCGCCGGGCCGTGCTGGATGTGTTCGACCATCCGGTGATCCAGCGCTGCCAGCTTCACAAGATCCGCAATGTCCGGGACAAGCTCCCTGAGAAACTACGCGCCGCCGTCGAGAAGCGGATGCGCGAGGCCTATCACGCCGACACGCTCTTGGCCGCCGAGGCCGGGCTCACCGCTCTGGCCGCCGAGCTGGACACAAAGTATCCCGGGGCGGCGGCCTCGCTGCGTGAAGGCATGAACGAGACGCTGACCGTCTTGCGGCTGCAGGTGCCGCCGACGTTGGCGCGTACGTTGCGCTCGACCAACCCGATCGAGTCGATGATTTCCATCTGCCGCGATCATGCTGTCAACGTCAAGAACTGGAAGAACGGGCAGATGGCCCTGCGCTGGTGCGCGGCCGGCATGGCCGAGGCCGCCAAGCAGTTCCGCCGTGTGAACGGCTTCCTGCATCTGCCCAAGCTCAGGGTCGCGCTCGAACGGCACGTCACGCCCCAGAATGCCACTTCAAGCTGCTATAACGAGAACGTCGCCTGATCGCGGGACCGCTCGTCAAGTTCCACGAGCCGCGGGACATCCTCGGGTCGGTTGCGCGCTTGACAATGCAGCCCCCGCAGACGCGCTTTTGGCCAGCTTCGAAACCGCCCGGCGGTTGCGCGATGACCTGGAGGAGCAACCCCTGTCAGCCGACCAGCGGATCGAGTGGATGGAGAAACTGACCAAAGCTAACAGCACCGCCGAGGCCAGCGTCGGTGCTCTGCAGCAGGTCGATGCGTTAATCCTCCAGCTGTAGTTCCGGCGAGGTCTGGAGGCCCAAGCCGTGCCCTGCGTGCCAGGTTGACCGCTTACAGATGCTCGGCGAGCGTACTGCCCGGCAACCGGTACAGCTCGATCTGGTGAGCGATCATGACGCGGACCGCCCTCGCCTCCTCCGTTCCAGGACTCCCCGCTCTGGACCGGCTGGCCTTGCTCTTCGCCCCTGGCGACCTGTCCGCCTATGGTGCGATCGAACGCAGAAGGCCACTCCCAATCTCTAGAGAGTGGCCTCTGACCTGGATGGAGGTAAGGGATTCAACCTTTGCCCCTTCGATGCGAACCCCAGTGGGCGTGCCGAGCCTGCTCGCTGGCTCCGCTCGGCCACTCACCAGCCGCGACGCACGACGCTCACACCGAGTAGCGCGCCAGCCTCTGGTTGCCCGCCACGACGAGGTGGTCAACCAGTCGCTGCCATTCATGCAAGTGGCCGAACGCTTCGGTGTGCGGATGAAGTTCGACGAGCCACTCGTCGAGCAACCGCGCCCGATAGACGCCAACATTGCGTTCCCGGACACAGATGTCCGCGACCCATCGGAGGCTGAGCTCAACTTGCTCCCGAATACTCAGCCTTCGAATCAAGCTGATGAGGTCGTTGAGGCACCGCCGGCTGCCATGGGCGAGCTGCACCCACTCCGGGATTGCCTCAAGCAGTTCCTCAGGAACGACCCAGTCGATCGGGTTTGCGTCGGTCTCGTTGAACAGGCCGTTGCTCCACACCAGCGGCTGTGGGATAAGAGCCGCAAGCGCCCACTCACCCCACGAGTGCTCGATGAACGGGTTGGGTTCAGTATCGGCGAACGTCATGACGTGCTTCATCACGGTGGGCCAGACTCCGCGAGCGCTCTCAGCCAGCGCCGCGGTTTCCGCACCTGCGGCGCTAAGCTGGTGCAGGAAGTTGCTGAGCAGGAAAGCGTTGCCTCTGAGTGCGGTCAAATGGCCGACCAGGGCATCTCTATCGGCGCCGCCGGAGCTGGTATGCAGGAGCGCACGGGCAGTGACGAGCGACTGCGCTTCACGGTCGTCCACCGACCATCCACTTTCGTTTTGGACCAACATCCCTTTGCGTTGGGCCTGGATGAGGACAGCGAGCTGCTCGGCGGCCTGCTTGGAGACACAGCAGCCCTCTGCAGCGGCAGCCCCATAGCTGCGGATGGCTGCGTCGAGGACAGGCGTATCGATGGAGTCGCCGTCCAAATCTGCGAGCCGTTCCGTGAGATCGCCGTCGATTCGCACACGGGTGCGGGTTTGGCCTTCGGCGTCCCACGGGCCGATCTCGGTACCGCGTGCCGCCTCTGTAACCCACTTGAATGCGATGGTGTGGATACACGGTTCGCCGGTACACGACGCCCGCCAGACGCTGTCGCATCCGCGCGCCAAATGCAGCCGCGTCTCCAGCGAGCTCTTACTGGCCACTGCTAGAGCGGCGGTGTTGACTTGAATCCGCGTAAAACCGGCGTCGGTGAGGGCGGTCTCAAGGACGGGGAGCAGAAGGCACGGGAGGGCGGTGGCAACCGCGCGGTCAGCACCGAAGTCGAAAACTTGCTCATCGTCGGTCCCGTCTTCGCAATCCTCAAAGCCGGACGCGATCGTCGTGATGAGTCCCACCGTGTAGGCGGCGTTCTCGCCGAACGCGGCGGGCTCGCCGTTAGCCGCGTACCGTATCGCCGTGGAAGCCACATGCGCTGCCCCGCGCGTCGGATCAGAAGCGGTAAAGGCAGATGGCGACTCAAGCAGGTCCTTCACCTGAGCGAGGTCAGCTGCGATCTCCTCACCCGTTGGCGGCACGTATCCAGTGCCGACGTTTCGGAGCGCAGCCCAGTAACGATTCTGGATGCGTAGCACGTTGCTGTTTCGTTCGTGCTCGCGTGCCCGCTCCGCCTGGGACTTCGCCAGTTCCTCCGGCGGGCTGACCTCGACCACCAGTTGCTCGTTTTCCGAGCGAACTTGGAAACGAGAGGCGTCCAAGCAGATGGCCCAGTTCGCGACATCGTCGGCCATTCCCACTTCCTGACCGGCAGCCAAGAGTTCCGTCCCGAGGCGGCGAAGCTCCTCGCGCCGCCTCTCGTCCCCACCTAAGACCATCACCATGCAGACATCGCGAAAGGTCCAAGTGCGACGCTCCGCGTTCACCAGACCGTCCGATGGTGCGCCTCGAAGCCCCATCTGCTCTTGAACCGTCCGCTCGAATTCCAGATGCCAGACAAGCGGCTCGCGAAGGAAGGAGTCAATGACGCCATCGGCCTTGCCCAGGTGGCGGACCATGATGCCTACGAGCAGCGCAGGCACCGCGAGGTTCTTGCAGCCATCAAGGAGCACTTCGACGACCCTGGATATCGAAGCGCCACGCTCGAGCCAGCCGTCGATGATGCGTTCCATCGCCTGGAGCGCACTCATGCACGGATACGGACCGCTAGATGCTCCCCGGTACCAGGCCCACATCTGAGCGTCGCCCATGTAGTTACGTGCCTCTCCGGAGATGCGCAGCGAAACTGTGTAGCTCTCGAAGTCGTCACCGGCAGGTGCTGAACCATATTCACGGCGCTTGGACAGGTTCTCGACCTGACGCCGAGCAGCGTGGTTCAATATCTTGTTGAGAAGCGCTGCCGATTGCACCGGATCGGCGTAGTTGAACAGGGACCAGAAGGCACCGAAGTAGAGCGCCGCAAACGGCGGCGAATGATGCCATCGTCCCTGATGTCTGCGGATGCCCCGGTCCCGGAAGCCCCAGCTGTTCGGAGTGTTGTCGATGTAGTATTCCTCGACGAGTTTCACTAGCAGGTTGATGCTGTGTTGGGCAATGCCTCGGGCGCTTAGCGGAGAATCGACGGCGGGCGCAAGATACTCCGGTGCATCGTCGGCAATCTCGGTGAGACAGCGTTCGATGTCGTCGTCGATGTCTAGGCCCAGAAGCGCGAGCAGTTCAACGAACTTCTCTTGCCTAAGCCTGTAGTCCAGGTTCCGCCGCCGGCGCCCGCGCTGACCGAGATTGCGGGACACAGCGCCGCTGTCGACCGTGAGCGGAACGTCTAGCCCTTCGCGTGTGGGAGGTGCCGATGTTTGGTGCGCTGTCCAGTAGGCGAGCAGCTTGCTTCGCAGAACCTCGCGGGTGATGTTCCCGGTGGGTTCATTCGCCACGATCATTGATTGGAGCCATCCAGCGGTGGTCTCGAAGGCACGCTCGGACAGCAGCCAAGGCGCATCGTCCTGCTCAAGCAGGACGCGGACAACCGCCTCACCACACTGCACTTCCGTCAGGCCGTTGACGGTGTGGCGCTGCTCGACCACCCGCATCACGTCTTCCAGACCTGGCGCGAAAGCCGAGGCGGCACCGGGCTGCACCGACTTCAAATACTCAAATGCCTGCGGCGACTCCAGCGCGGCCTCGATCGGCACATCTGCCCACCTGGCACCATGCTCGATGCCAACGGTCATAAACGCGGCTGCAGCCTGGGTGAAAGCCGTACTTGGGTCCGCGTTCCCTCGAACAAACTGACCATGGCATGCCAGCTGGGCAGCGGACATCGCCCAACGCGGTACGCCCGCCCTCTTAAGCATTCCAGTGATGTCCCTCGCGCGAAACAGAGTCAACGCGGTCGCGTACCGCCGCACCTCATCGTGAGCGAACTGCGGGCGCGAGTCGTAGACGCTCGACGGTGCGAGAAGGTGATCCCGTCGCAGCGCGTCCACTGCGGCGTGGTCCGGCGAAGGGTGCTGGCGAGCGACATCTGGTAGCTCGAGTTCGTCCTCGACAAGCGCCAGAAGCGCGCGTTCGCGGGCCTCCGGTGAACCGAATTCGGCGCTCTCGTTCCGCCGCACGAGACCCTTCCAGACAACTTCAAGGCAAGCCCAGTCGGTCATTGAACTGCCGAGCGTGAGGCCTGTGCGTGAGAGGAGATCAAGCACAACCAAACGTCTCAGCAGCGACTGCTCCGGCAGATCGCGCAGCAGCCCAACCATTTGCGGGATACCAGCGGCGATCGTGGCGATCTCAGCATCGTCGAGCACCGGGACCGTGAACGGGCGAGGATCGTTGTAGCTTCGCTTGACCTGGTCGGTGACGAACTCGACCGCAGTATCCGCCGTGACTACGACCAAGCCAACGTTGGCATGGCGAGCCTCGGAGGCGATCTCAGCCAACAACGGACCTTGCCCCTCCAGAGCACCGTCCGCGCCGTCAACCACAAGGACACGAGATGGAGCTGACAGGTCCTCCAGAAACTCCCGGAGGCCACGCCCAAGCACACTCGTCAGCTCGGGGACGCTGCCGGGAAGTCGCCGAAGATTCACCACAAGTGCCTCGAACGACTCCGCCTTTTCGGCCTCCAGTGACTTGACCACTGAGGAGACCAGACTGCTCTTCCCGGTGCCTGAGTCACCGCTGACGATGACCGCCTGGCTGTTCGCTCCGTTATTCAGCAGCGTATCGGCCAGCTGAACGTGCAGCTTGGCGCGGTTGATGGTGACCGATGCGCCGCCATCAGAGTCGGGGCCGAGCGTATACCGCACCGCCTCGTACGCATGACGTTTCATGCTGTCGAGGACAGCCCATCCTGGCTCGCGGCGGATAGCGGTCGCTTTGAGTAACGTGTGCACCTCTCGGCGAACCACTCTCATATCGACTGCAGTGCCGAGCGAGTCGAACTGGGTGCAGCAGACCGCGAGCCGGTCGCGCAGCCTGGCGCCGGTGAGCCCCTCCCGCACCAGCCGGTTCAACGAGTTCGCGATCTGCGACCAGTCCGACTCATCCGCCGCTTCGACCCGAAACTGGACGACCCACAGACGCCTCAGCAGCCGCCAGGTCAATAGACGCGCATTATCCTCGGTCGGCGTTGACAATCGGCCGTCGCTGACGAGGCTCTTGAGGTAGCCGTAACGATCTCGGGCCTTACCATCCCAGCGGCGTTCCGTGTGAAGCTGGGTGTAGAACGCGCCCTCGTCGGCGTTACCCCGTGCCAGCTCCGCCAACTGCTGAACCTGTTCATACTCGGCTTTCCAATCCGCCACCGCCACGACGACACGCGCACGCTCGTCGTCACCGGCTGCCTCGACTTCCAGCATCAGCGACGCGACCAGCTCACGAGTCTTCACATGACTGGTTACAAATTTCGGCGCCCTCCGGGCAGCAACGCTGAGCCGAACCTCATCGCCACCGGTACCCGCGATGACCAGTAGGTCGTCGACGTCATGTTCGGGATTCGTCTGGAACTCCACCCGCATGACCGGCAGATCGTCAGTCTCGGTCCGCCCCTCACCGAGCAGCCCGTGTGCCACATAGATGGCTGCAACACGATGCCCGAAAGTACTTCCCCCGCCACCGGCGGCATAGGGGCTACTCGCTTGTTTCCTTACCTCGGGCGCGCCGCAGGCCGAAGTGGCGGCTTTGGGCTCACTCACGTGCCGTACCTTCTAACTCCAACAGCGTGGGGACACTAAGACGGACAGAGCTTCGCCCGACGAAGCTTTCAGAGGCCTCAACGGCTCCTGGCATGGCGTGGTCATGACCACTGCCGGCCCAGCGTCCCATAACCAGCCACAGTTCGTAGTGCAGGAGCCATTCTGAGGTCCACGGCAGGATCGTGTCGGCCAGGAGCATGCTCTCCTTCCACTGCCCCGGCACGTACAACCACAGTTCGTCACCGGAATAGACCATTGAACTTGCTCCGCTTCGGCGGACACCATCGTTGTGGTGGTCAGGCCGCTGC
Source organism: Streptosporangium sp. NBC_01469 (assembly GCF_036227305.1). Taxonomy (NCBI): domain Bacteria; kingdom Bacillati; phylum Actinomycetota; class Actinomycetes; order Streptosporangiales; family Streptosporangiaceae; genus Streptosporangium; species Streptosporangium sp. NBC_01469. Next base: position 7,620,195 of record NZ_CP109465.1, read on the forward strand.
GGCGGCCTCGTAGACGGCAGGGCTACGGTAGCCCAGGCTGCTGTGCAGGCGGTGCAGGCGGTGCAGGTTGTACCAGCCCTCGATGAACTCGAAGATCGCGCTGCGGGCGGCGGCTCGGGTGGGCCAGGGCTGGATGTCGAGGAGTTCTCCCTTGAGGGTGGCGAAGAACGACTCGGCCAGCGCGTTATCCCAGCACTGGCCGGTGCGCCCGACCGACAGCCGCACCCCTAGCTGCATGGCCGGCTGGGCGTAGGCGGCGCTCGTATATTGACAACCACGATCCGAATGGAAGATCACCGGCTTGCTCGGCCGACGACGGGCGCAGGCCTGCTGCAGGGCCTCGGCGACCAGATCGGTACGTAGGTGAGCGGCGGTCGCCCAGCTGACCACCCGGCGGGAGGCGATGTCGATGACGGTGGCCAGATACAGCCAGCCCTCCTCGGTCGGCACGTATGTGATGTCGCCGCACCAGCGCGTATCGATGGCCGCCGCGTCCGGCATGAAATCGCGCTCGATCAGGTCTGGCCGCAGGCTCGCGTACGGATCGCAGATCGTGCTCTGCCGCCGGCGGCGCCGATACTGTCCGGCCAGGCCGAGCGTGCGCATCAGCCGGGCCACCCGCCGCCTGCCACATCGCTGCCCGTCCTGCTGCAACTGCGCGTGCACCCGCGGTGCGCCGTAGCTGCCCCGCGAGCGCATGTGCACCTCGGCGATGCGCTCGGCCAGTTCCGCATCACGCACCGCGCGCGGACCGGGCAGCGCGCTGCGGCGCGAGTAGAAGGCGGCACGGGAGACTCCCAGCAGCTCACACGCCCGTTTGACGCTGTGGTCGCCCTGCTTCTCCGCCTCGATGAACGGGTGCACGCTCATCGGGTCTCCCTCACGAAGAAAGCCGTCGCCCGCTTGAGCACGTCGACGTCTTGGCGAAGCCGCTGGTTCTCCCGCCGCAACGCCTGCAGCTCCTGCCGTTCGCTGCTGGTCAGCCCGTCCCTGTCGCCGGCATCGACCTCGGCCTGGTGGACCCATTGCCGCACCGCGGTCTCGGTCAGATCGAAGTCCTTGGCCACCTGCCCTACCGAGCGGTCACCGCGCCGGCACAGCTCGACGATCTCAGCTTTGAACTCCGGCGTGAACGAGCGGCGAGGACGCGACTTCTTCTTCCCCACGCTCTCCATCATGGACATCCTTCCGGGGACGAGCCCCTGATCTCGAATGTCCGTCAAACCGGATCAAGCCCACGAACAGTGCCTCGCGGGTCAGCCCGGTGCGCTCGGCAACCATGCCGATCAGTTGGTCATCCGCTGTGATCATGACGAGGCTCTTCTTTTCGGCGCGGCCGCTGTTCGTGACGAGCCTACGGGCCCAGAAGGCATGGCCAACATCGAACGCACGATGAGGGCGTGTTGCTCTCGCAAGTTTTCAGCTGCCCAGCCTGAACCGAGCCCTAAAATGGGCGCAGGGCAAGCCGCGCGCCCCCGGGCCGTCGATGAGGTCCCACGCCTCCGCCGACACCGCAGAAGGGACGATCAAATGCCAGCATGCTGGATCGGTGATCGTGAATATCGGTCGAAGGCACAAGCCAGGGCGGCCGTGCAGGCCATCCTGCGCGATCACTCCCCCGGGACCGAGCTGACCGGCGAGCAGTTCAGCCTTATCCGTGATCTCCTCGACATGCACCCCCGCGCGGAGGCCAAGATCGGGCCCGGCGTGGCCGACATCCGGATCGTCGCCTTACCGCTCGGCGGACACCACGGGTTCGAGCTGATCCGCACCGATGGCACCCCAATGGACTTCTCCTACCAAGGCTGCCTGGACCACCCGAGCCCGCGGACCAAAGCCCACAACGCAATGCGGTTCGAGGTCGAGGAACTGAAAAGCGCCTATTTCGAAGAGCGCTACGAAGCGGGCACCTTCACCTCCGACGCCTCCGGAGTACCGTTGCGGCGCGACGACACGGACGTGAGCTACTTCCAAGGCCCGTCGTTCGCCCAGATCGCTGACGACTTCGCCGAGCTCGAAGGTGGCTGGTCCCAGATTCCGCTCACCCCGGCCGAGCAGAAAGGCCGTACCGCGCTGGCCGATCACGCTCAAGCCGATCGCTGGCGGGCCCGCTGGAAGGAGCGCGCCGTGCTGGGCTTGTTGAGGAGAGCGGAGAACAACTCCAGCGGCCAGCACATCTAGACGGCAACGGGCGGCCGGTGTAGAGCCGGATGCGACGTCGGTCGGCTTTCGGTGTCACCGACCGCTCCCGGTGTCATCCGTCGGCATCTGCTCCGACGCGGTCGGGCGCCCAGTCACAGGCTCCACAGTCCTTTGCCCAGCGTGGTGAGCCCACCGGTCAGCGCGAGCAGCAGCACGATCAGCCGGGCTGGCCTTTCCGGCACCCGCTGGGCGAGCGCTTGGCCGATCACCAAGCCTGCCGCGATCGCGGCCGCGATCAGCAGCCAGACCGGCGTGGTGAGCTGGGGCAGGCCCTTGGCCGCGACGGAGAGCGCGTTCACCACGAGTCCGTAGAACTGCGCGTTCGGCACGAACTCCCGCACCGTCCAGCCCACGTTGACCGCGTACAGGGAGACCACGGGGCCGCCCACCCCGGCCGAGGAATTCATGAACCCGCTCGCGGCACCGGCGGCCACCGCACCTGTGGCGCCGCGCAAGGCGGGCACCCGGGCACCCCACATCACCAGCATCGCAGCCACACTGACCAGCAGCCCCGTACCGGCCAGCAGCACTAGCTCGGGCAGGCGGGTGGCCACCCAGGCCCCGGCCGGCACCGTGCAGGAGGCCGCGACGACCAGCGGGATCATCGCGGCCAGGCGCACCTGACGCCAGGTGTCGGCGAGCCCGGCCGCACTGATGACAGCGGCCGCGCAGTTGGCGAGCACCACCCCCTCAGCGGGACCGAGCAGCATCACCAGGGCGGGCACCGCCACGAGCGCGAACCCGATCCCCGCCAGCCGCTGCACCGACGCGCCCACCACCACGATGACGCCCAGCACGACGACAACAGCCCAACTACTCGCCACGAACGACTCCTCGCGGGTGCTCTCCATCGTTCCGTCTGAGCGGATTGTCCAGGGGAATGTTCATCTCCCACAGGTGATTCACACCCCGTGCGCGGGGGGCGGGGGCATGCCCCTCTTTGGGCAGGTTCTCCGCCCAGCTCACGGCCGGTTTCGGCGGTGGCCGCCCACACGAGGTAACTTCCTCTGGAAGGGGCGCCGGATCAATCCTGGCCGAAGGCGGCCCTCGGCTCCGCAGCGCTCCAGGACGCGACGACCGCTGCACGCTACCGCGGGTGATGTTCTCCTCCGACGAGGAGAGCCACCCTGGGGCGGCCGGTGTGTAGCCGGGTGCGACATCGGTCGGCTCGCGATGGTGCTGACCGCTCCCCGGTGTCGCCCACCGTGAACGCCACGCAGGTCAGGCGCAAGTCACCAGCCGCAGGCGGGGGTGTTGGTTATCGTGGTGATGTTCTCCTCCGACTTGGAGAACCACCTGTGGGCGGCCGGCGTGCGATCGATGGTGCGTCAGGTGTCGGCCGCCCCTGGTGCCCCCACGAAAGCCGGTGTGCCCACAAGGGCAACGCAGTTGAGAAGAACATCGGCAGAGGCACACTGCTGTCGAGCGCGTCGCGCTCGATCTGAAACAGCAGGGAGCTGCCCCGGCTGGAGGGGGGGTGTCATCCCCCTTCCGGTGTCCTGTGTCGGCCGTCTCTTCCTGCCCGTCGTGGCGGCGGGGTCGCGGCCACGCCTGCGGCGAAGATCGCGCTAATCAGCGCCGCCACCTTGGGTTCCGCGTGGTCGACCAGTCAGTCCATATGGCCCGCACGGCTCACCCGGACGGCGCCTTCTCCCCTGCGGGGTGAAGGCGAAGGTGTCGCTGAGCGCTCCTGTTCCGTGGCGGATCGCAAGCAGAATGGGCTCGTCGTAGACCAGCGGACCAGCCGGCTCAGTACCGGCACCTGGGGCGGAGGCGGTGCCGTTCCACAGGTGGAAGAAGACCATCGGTGCGCCGGCCCGCTCGGTGAGGTAGCCGAGGGTTTTGCCGTAGCGGGGATTGGTGGCACCGAAGGGCACCGAGGGCGGACCGAAGGTCTCCAGCACCTCGCTGAGCGTCCGATCCCTGTCACCCCAGCCGTTCAGCTGTCGGTGCATCGCCGCGTATTCGGTGGCGCTGAGTATCCGGTCGGCGTGCAGCCACCCGCGCTCGTGGATGAACTCGGCGTACAGCGATGCCACAGCGCCCTCCTCCTCACCGGGCAGCAGGGCCTCGAGCGCTCCTCGCGCCCCGAGCGCGTTGAGGGCTCCGCGAGCTCGCATGCTCTGCTGCTCGGTGGCCCAGGCCTGCTCCTGGTGTTCGGCGTAAGCCAGGAGGTCAAGTAGCAGCCGCAGTGCGATCTCCCCGCCGTACATGCCCGGACGGCGAAGCGCCGCATTCAGCTCGTCGACGAGGTGGGCACGAATCTCGACGCTGGAGCGTGGCCCGGATGCCATCATGCCTCTATCTTCGCCGCGGCAGAGGAAGCGGGTGCGGCGGGAGGGCGACGCAGCAGCAGGGTGAGGGTCGCGCGGGCGTCGCGGCGCCGGGCCGGGGTGCGAGCGAACACCGACGCGGCGGCCAAGACGGTGATGGTGAGGCCGTACAGCAGGCCTCCGGCACCGAGCGCGATCGCGGCGGGCAGCAAGCCGGTCAGGACGTTCACGTGAGACGCTCCCGAAGGGGTTGGGCCCTGGCTGGGTAAGCGGGCCGGGGCGGATGGGAGCGACTGCAGCGGTCCGGCCGGTTTCCGGCGATCACTCCGCCTGGGTGCGGACGGGCCTCTAGGCTGGCAGGCATCGGGGAAGCGAGTATTCCGGTGGGGGTCCGGTCCGGACCGCTCACCGGACGTCCGACGTCCACGCACGCGCTTGCAGGAGCCGCTCGGTGCCAGCCACTCCCCCCGCCTCGCCTGCGGCCGGTGATGAGAAGCCGGAATTCTCCCGGGCACTGGCACAGCTATATGAGCAGGCCGGCGAGCCGACCTACGCCGAGCTGATCCACCAGGCCGCCGCTCAGCAGCCGCCGGTGACGATCGGGAAGTCCTCGTTGGGCGACTGGCTGAGCGGGAAGAGCATCCCCTCCTCGGCCCGGGTGGTGGAGGTGCTGATCGCCTGCTTACAGGCCAAAGCCACCCGCCGCGGCCACTCACCGATGGCGCCAGGCTGGTGGGAGGCGCAACGGACGCGAGCGCATCGGGCGCGCCACGCCAACCGTGGCGGACGTCCCGCCCGCCGCCCGGTGCCCGGCGACGACCCGCGCGCCGGAGGAGACACCCCGGCGCCGGGCGGGCTGGGGTGGCCGGTTAAGCAGGTGGATCCGATCGCGCTGGACCTGGGGGTGCATCCGGCGATCGACGCTGGAGCGGCCGCCGCCGGGCTGAGCGCGTTGCCCACCTACCTTCCCCGCGCCCATGACGCGGCGCTGGCCGCCGTGGTGGATGAGGTACAGGTTTGCGGGCGCAGCCGGATGGTGGTGCTGGTCGGCGGGTCCTCAACGGGCAAGACCCGCGCCTGCTGGGAAGCGATCCGTAGCCTGCCGGCACCGTGGTGGTTGTGGCATCCGATCAATCCCGGGTGGGCGCAGGCCACGCTGGCCGGCTTGGAGGCGGTGAAGCCGTACACGGTGGTATGGCTGAATGAGACCCAGCACTACCTCACTACCCCCGGTGATCCGGCCGGAGAACAGGTCGCGGCCGGGTTGCGCGAGCTGTTGCGCAGCCCAGAGCGGGGCCCGGTGCTGGTATTAGGCACCTTGTGGCAGTCCTACTGGGCGAAGCTGACCGCCGTTCCTCGTCCGGACGACCCGGACCCGCACGCCGGAGCGCGGGTGCTGCTGGCCGGGACCGCGATGGAGCTCCCGGAGGCGTTCACCGACGACGACCTCGCAACTGCGGCCGCAGCCGGGATGCTGGCGGATCCGCGGACAGCCGAAGCGGTGAAGCAGGCACCCAGCGGGCAACTGACCCAATATCTGGCGGGCGGGCCCGCACTGATCGAGCGCTACCGCACCGCGAGCGTCGAAGCCCGCGCGGTGCTGGAGGCGGCGATTGACGCCCGCCGCCTGGGGCACAGCCTGAAGTTGCCGCGCCTGTTCCTGGAAGAGGCTGCTGCCGGATACCTCAGCGACGAACAACACGACCTGCTGGCCGACAACTGGCTGGAGCAAGCGTTCGCCTACCTCACCGACCCGTTGCCCTGCCGGGGCGCCCGTGCTCCGCTGACTCGCATCAAAAACCGGCCCGGCCCCTCGACTGCGGCGGGGCAGCATGAGGACGAGCCGTCCTACCAGCTGGCCGACTACCTCGAACAACATGGCGCCCATACCCGCCGTTGGAAGTGCCCTCCTGCCGGATTCTGGGAGAGCGCCGCCCGCCACGCCAGCGCCACAGATCAAACCGCTTTGGCTAAGGCCGCACACAGCCGGGGCCGCTACCGCCATGCAGCGATCCTTTGGCACCGTGCCGCCGACGCCGGAGACACTCTCGCCCTGGACTACCTTGCTCAGATGCGGGCGCAGGCCGGGGACTGGGAGGAGGCCGAGCGCTTGGCTTGCAGGGCCGCCGACGCCGGAAACACGTCCGCACTGCACTACCTATCCTGGGCGCGGAAGCTGACCGGGGACAGGAAGGAGGCCTCTCGGCTCTACCGGCTGGCCACTGATGCCGAAGACCTCTCCGTACCACGCACCCTGACCCTGATGCAGGAACCGGCCGTGGATCAGCAGAGGGGAAAGCATCCGACCTTCACCGTATACACCTCCGTGCTCGGCAACCTGGCCAAGATGCGCAAAGAGGCAGGAGACCATCAAGAGGCCGAGCGGCTTTATCAGCTGGCCGCCGATGCTGGAGATACCTACGCACTAAGCAACGTGGCCGAGATACGGGAGCAGGCCGGGGACCGACAAGGCGCCGAGCAGTTCTATCAGCTGGCCGCCGATGCTGGAGACACCTCCGCGTTGTGGGCCCTGGCGCGGATGCGAGAGCAGGTAGGCGATGGGGCGCAAGCCGAGCGACTGGCCCGCAGCGCCGCCGACGCCGGAGATCCTTCTGCACTGCACAAACTGGCCCAAATGCGGGAGGCGGCTGGGGACCGTCGAGAAGCCGAGCGACTTTGCCGGCTGACCGCCGACATCGGTGATCCCCTCGCGCTGAAGGAAATGGCTGGGCTGCGACAGCGAGCCGGAGACGAAGAGGGAGGGGCACGTCTGGTGAGGTTCGGACTGGAGGCCGACGGCCGAATCGCCGATCCCTGGTGAAACAGTCGACCTCTTCTCCTGCTGCGGGAGCCAGTCGAGCGTGTCACAGGAGAAGACGAACAACGTTGAGGCAGCTGAGCGCCCTAACTGAGAGAGCACGGCGGCCGGTTACGGCTTCGCACTCCTGAAGCTCGCTGAGATGCGAGAGGCGGCGGGGGATCGCCAGAGAGCCGAGCGGTGTATCGGCAGGTGGCCAAGCAGAGGAGACTCCACCGCGCTGACAGGGGTGAGGCGGCTGTGAGAGAAGGCCGGTGACCAGGAGGAGTCCGAGCCACTGGTGACCGAGACGGTGGCCGGAACGGTGGCCGGGAAGAGCCCCGGCAACCTGCGGCCCGGTTCGGGCCCAGTCCGGCGCGGCCACTCGACGCGCCGACCGCCGGGAAGCGGCGAACCCGTCGAAGGCATCACTTCCGCGGGCGCGGATCAGTCCGCTGCCAGATGGTGAGGTTGTCCTCCTGCGTTGACGGCCCTTGAGCGACATTGGAACGGTCAGTGGCGTTAGTGGGCCGACTCGGGCGGAGTTACCTTCCTTCGCCTTCCTGAGGCGCAGGTGTCGTAGCCACCTGCACCTCAGGAAGACAAGAGGCAGTAACTCCGCTCGCGTTGGCTCCTTAATGCCACTGACCGTTCCAATGTCGATCAAGCCCCGATCCTGCACGCTGAGCAGCGCTGACTCGTGTACACAGGGTTGATCTTTTGAACTCGGCCCGGAGCTTTCTGCTCCAGCCGGGTCACGAGCCGTCCCAAGCCCGGGTAGCCGCGAAAACGCTAACTACCCGGTCTTAGGTCAACTTCAAAAAGGCGTGATGTGACCGCTTGTCACGGATGAAAACGTCGGATCTTAAGGGCCTTTGACCAGGCTCAAAACCGCTTACCAGTATCGGCTCTTCCGTTGTTCTCCGAGGTCGATGACCCGCCAAATAGTCATGGATGTTCACTGGTCGGGTTAGAACAACTTGTTGAGATGACGTAACGCTTAGCCTCGATCTTTCGTGCGCCCAGCAGAACGGGGAGGTGAAGCTGCGTGAGTAGCTGATCTTTCTGTTCGTAAGCTCGTCGTCGCCTGCCGGTGGAAGTCCGGTCCGGGTAGCTGCCAGGAGGCCCGGTAGCAGGCTGGCGGCTTCGTCTGGAAACGGGCGGGGTCGAAGCCCAGCGTCAAAGGCCCTGTAAGGGGGAGCGACGATGCGGTCCGTAGCATGAAGCGAAGCCTGCGGCGTCGTTAGAGGTCCCGGCTGCAAGGCCGGGAACAGGGAGAGCCGAGCCCCCGAATCCAGGGTGAAGGCCATGGAAGCGGTGTAGAGCCTGGAAGCGCAGCCGCGAAGAACTCCCCGGCGTATGGGGCGCGGAACGCATCGATGGTGGCGGCGGGAACTGGGGAGGCCCTCCCCGGCCCGGTGACCTGCGGAAGGTGTCACCGGAGCGACGTGCCTTATAACCGATGATCTCGGGAAGTGGGTGGCGTGCCGGGTGGGCGTCGGAGGCGGCCGTAGTACTGCTTGAGCCGACCGGACAACATAACCGGCGGTGAGGGAAGGGCCGCTGCTTCGTCGATGCGCAGCGTCTGTATGGAGGTGGCCCGGTGAGTGCCGGTTCGGCTAGTCCCGCCGCTTTGGGGTCGCGTGTTCCACGTGATCCGGTCCGTGCCTTGCAGCATGCGCTCTACCGGGCGGCCAAGGCCGACCCCGGACGAAGATTCCATGCGCTGGTGGACAAGGTCTATCGCAGAGACGTCCTTTGGCGCGGGTGGGCCGCGGTGCGCGCGAACAATGGCGCACCGGGCATCGACAAGATCACGCTGGCGCAGGTCGAGGAGTATGGCGTCGTCCGTCTCCTTGACGAGTTGGCCGCTGAGCTGAAGGAGGGGCGCTATCGGCCGTTGCCCGCGCGAAGGGTGCTGATCCCCAAGCCCGGGTTGAGGGATGAGTATCGTCCGCTGTCTATTCCTTCGGTTCGTGACCGGATCGTGCAGGCCGCTTTGAAGATCGTGCTCGAGCCGGTCTTCGAGGCCGACATGCTGGACTGTTCGTTCGGGTTCCGCCCGCGGCGGTCTGCGCACGATGCCCTGCAGGTGCTCGTTGATGAGTGCTATCGGGGCCGCCGCTGGGTGGTCGAGACGGACATCGCCAACTGCTTCTCGGCGATTCCGCATGTTGAGTTGATGCGAGCGGTCGAGGAACGCGTCTGCGACCGGAGCGTCTTGAAGCTGCTGCGTGCGATTTTGCGCGCCGGGGTGATGGAGGACGGGCAGGTCCGGCAGGCGGTCACCGGAGCTCCACAGGGCGGCGTTGTTTCACCCGTCCTGTGCAACGTCTACTTGCACCGACTCGATCGGGCATGGGACGAGGCAGACGGGGTTCTGGTCCGTTATGCCGACGACGCGACCGTCATGTGCTGGTCCCGTAGCCAGGCTGAGCGGGCGCTTGCGCGCCTGGTCAGTCTGCTGGCCGAGCTCGGGCTGGAGCCCAAGACGGCCAAGACTCGGATCGTGAACCTGCAGGTCGGCGGTGAGGGCCTGGATTTCCTGGGTTTTCATCACCGGCTGGTGCGTTCTCCTGGGTTGAACGGGAAACGGCCCGTGACGTTCCTGGCCCGCTGGCCCGCGGGCAGGGCCATGCAACGCGCGCGTGACCGGGTCAGGGAACTCACCCTGCGGTCGCGGTTGTTGTTGCCGGTCGAGGTGATTGTGGCGGATCTGAACCGGTTCTTGAGCGGCTGGGCCGCCTACTTCCGGTTCGGGAACTCCGCGAGGTACTTCAACGAGATCGGGAGCTATGCGCGGATGCGGCTGGCGCTGGTGATCGCCAAACGTCATCGGCGTTCGCGGGAGTTCGGCTGGTCGGTGGTCGCCTTCCAGTCCCCGAACCAACTCGGGCTGGTCACGCTGTCTGGAATGGTCGTCGCGCCCAGGCCCTTTCGGGACTGGCGGGGAAGACCGAATGCCGGCGGTGAACGACGTCGGTAAGCCGTGTGCGGGAGAACCGCATGCACGGTTTGACGGGCGGGGACTGGAAACGGGGCAATGAACCTGGCCACGGTCACTGGGGTGGCACAACCGACCGGGAAACCGGCGGAACATGAAGGCCTCAGGCCCTACCGCCAGGAGACGCTACCGCGCCAGTCCTCGACCCTACGTGATCTTTGTGTGGTCGGCTGAGGCATTCGGCTGAGAGTTATTTTCGCGTCTTGGTCAGCGTGGTGGCCCGGCTGTCGCGCCGGGTGGGCGGGGTTCCACGGGCCCGTGGGTGTCCTTTCTGGGGTGGTTGGGCGGATTGGTGCTGGTCAGGTTGGTGCGGGTAAGGCTTGCAGGCGGGTGACGGCGGTGATGATCTGTGGTGCCCAGGGCCAGCGGGTGGCGATGCGCAGCCGGAGCCGTCGGCCGCCGCGGACCAGGCGCCCGGCGATGGCGAACAGGCGCAGTCGCAGACGTTTGGGTTCCCAGCGGCGGGCGGGACCCTCCAGGGCGAGCAGTTGCGTCCACGCGATGAGGTCGCAGGCCAAGGCGACGATCTCGCACCAGATCTGGTTTGGGGCGAAGTCGTGCAGCGGCAGGTTGCGCAGGCCGGTGTCCTTGGCGGTGCGGATGCGGTCCTCGGCTCGGGCGCGGCGGCGATGTCGTAGTTCCAGTTCGGGAAGTTGCCCGCCAGGGGTGTTGGTGACGAAGCACGTGAAGCGGTGTCCGCCGGGGTCGGTGAAACGCGGCCGCGCACCGGGATGCGGGCGTTCTTTGCGGACGATGAGGCGCATCTTGGCGGGCCAGGAGGTGAGGTTGAGCATGGCGGTGATCTCGGCGACCCAGGCGCCGTGCCTTACCTGCCCCTCGGCGTCGTAGGCGGGGGTCCACGCTGTGGCGGGCAGGCGCAGGATCGCCGCTTCGATGTCGTCGGTGATGGTGAAGCCGATGGAGTACTTCAGCCACCGGCCCGGACGCGTCAGCCAGGTGAGGAACTCATGCGTGCCGCCGCCGGAGTCGGTGCGGATCAGGACCTGGCGGCGGCGGATCTTGGGGAGTTGGGCCAAGGCCAGGCGGGTGGCGGTGATGTGGTCGGCGGCGGTGTTGGAGCCGGCGTTGCCCGGCCGCAGCACGATGGCCAGTGCTTCTCCGGTACCGCCGCTGCCGTGGTCGGCGAAGGCGGTCATGGGGTGGAAGCCGAAGGTCTTCTTCCAGGTCGGGGTGGCGTTTTCCTTGTCGGAGTGGGCGATGACGATGGTGGCGTCCAGGTCGATGGGGATCAGGTGGCCGTCGGCTCCGGGCGCGGCCGGTCCGGTCAGGGTCCAGGCGTGTTCGCGGGCGATGGCGCGGGTGGTGCGGATCGCGGTGAGGGCTTTGGTGGTGTCGGTGGCGAGCCGGTCGATCAGCCGGGAGACGGTCGGATCGGAGGCGACGGGGCCGAACAGTTGTGGTTGGGAGCGCAGGGTGGCGATGTCGGCCAGGCAGTCGCCTCCCAGGGCGAGGCTGACGGCGAGATCAGCGATGATCTTGCCGGGGTCGTGGATCGCGCGGGCCGGTCGCCATCGCCGTAGTTGCTCTGAGAGGGCCTGGTCCAGGCCGGTGACGCGCAGTGTTTCCAGTAACAGCAGTGCGCCTGAGTGGGAGATGAGCCCAGAACCGTCGGAAGACATGACGATCTTGGGTCGCGAAGCGGTAGTCTTCACGTGAAAAGTGCCTCTTGAGCTGGTGTGGACGGGACCTTAGATAAGTCCGATCATCCCAGTTCAAAGGCACTTTTCTCATGTAAACGATCAAGGCCGACGATATTCGCCGTGAAAGCCCCAGGTTAGTGAGTCCGGGCCGATAAGTCCTTGGATGTCGGTGGTGCCGGCGAGCCGTTGCCCGCTCTGATGTCCTCACTTGAACGTTCATCAAGCATGGTGTCGTGAGGTCAGGAGCAGCGGGTGGACCAGCGGGGCGGGCAGCGGCCTAAACCGCCTGAGCCAGGCCCTGCTGTCTTATCGCCTGATCGGATGGTCGCCGCCCAGAACGGTGCGCGCGCCTGGGTGGGTCAAGCAGCAGCCGTGTCGGCGCGAGGGCTGGGGTGGGTGACGCCGCGAGCGCTGCTGGCGGGGTTGTGCGCCAGCGCGCTGGCTCCGCTGGCCGTGGTGGAGCCGGACCCAGAGGCGGCGGTAGCCGGGATCCTCGTGCTCGGCTCCGTCGGAGCGAACCTGCTGTCTGATGTCATCGGCGCCTCCCTGATCGCTGCCCGCGCCAGAACCCGAAGCAATATCCAAGCCGACCCACCCCCTCTCAGCGACGGTCCAAGCGACGCTGACAGTGAGGAGGCCGCCGCTGAGCTGGCCGGACGCATACAGCAGGTGGAGCAGGAGCTGGCCGCCCGTTTGGAGGAGATCTTGCACAGCGATGACGCCCGCGCTCAGGCGCTGGCCGAGACGCTGGCTGTGGTGCTGGGCGAGCTGCAGGTCACGCAGGTGGTGATCACAGAGGCGGTCGCCTCCGGCGATGAGCGGCTACTGGAGGAGATGGTCGCGGGATTCGCCGCGCTCGGCGAGCAGACGGCGGCGCTGACGCCGATGCTGGGACGGCTGGACGCGGCGGCCGGCCGGATCCAGCAGACCTTGTATCGCCAGGACGCCGAGCACCGCTTCGACCGCACCCAGCGTCAACGGCAAGAAGCGCTGCTGGTGGTGATGCGTGAGCAGCTGAGCGAGAAGCTGACCGCCCTGGAGCGTCGTCTTCGTACTGAGCCGGGCCCGCTGCCGGAGACCGAAATCCAGGATCGGGGCCGGTGGCGATGGCGGCGGCGGGGTGGTGTGAGCGACGGGGTGTCCATATCAGGGGCTGGCGCCGCTGTGTTCCAGGCTGGTCGTGATGGCCAGCAGCGCGTAGGCGATCATGCTGATCAGGCTCCATCGGTGCCAGGAGGTCCAGCTGGTGACCTGTCCCTGGTCCAGCCCGGTCAGGCCCTTGGCGGCTTGGAAGTCCTCCTCGATCCGCCATCTGCGACACACCATGCTTACCAGTTCGTGCAGTGGTTGGGGCGTGGCTGACCAGCACCGATAGAACGACAGGGTGCCGGTGTAGCGGTGGCGGCGGACCAGCAGGGTGCTCTGCCCGGCCTGGTGGTCGTCGGGAATGTCGTCGGCGAGCACGTCGATCATCGCCCAGTCGCAGTGGCGGTCGCCTTTGGTGCCGCTGCCGGTCCGCAGTCGCTGCCAGGACCGGGTGGGCAGGCGTTTGACCAGGTCGGTGACGGTGGAGGTGTCGGCCGGGGTCCTCACCCGGTGGTCGGTCTTGACGGCGATCACATAGCGGTAGGCCAGGTCGCGGATCGCCGTGCGGGTTTCCCGGCCGCCGTAGACCTCATCGGCGGTGCCCCAGGCGTCGCTGCCGCCGTCGGTGGGCAGGCGGGCGAGCATGTCGACGGCGAGTTGGGGCTTGGTCGCGAACATCACCTCCTCAGGGACCCCAGTCAGCTGGCGGCGTTCCTCGTCGGCTGCCCATGCGCTGGGCAGGAACAGGCGCCGATCGATCAGCGTGTGCCCGGCCGCCGTGGCGTACGACAGATGCACGGCCACCTGGCACAGGCCGACCCCACCCAGCGCGCCGGAGTACTGGCGGGCCGCACCGACGGCATCGGTGGAGGATTTCTCATCGCCGGTCGCATCGACGACGAGCACCATGTTCAGGTCGCCGAGCCGGTCGACCGCCCAAGTGGCGACCCGCTCGCGGACGGCGTCATCCTTCCAGCGGGCCCGGGACAAGAAATGGTGCAGCATGTGCGGGCCGCGGTGACCGATCGCCTCGCTCAGGGTCCAGCAGTTGGCCGTCTCGTTGACCGCCAGCATCGCTTTGATCATGTTCCGGCAGGTCAGCCGGGTTTCTCTGCGTGGGAAGCAGTCGGCGAGCTGGTCCATCAGCCCTTCGAAGCAGACCGGCCAGCGTTCATGCGTTACGGGGACCCCTGCGGCCACCGTATCTGGATTTTTTCTCACAAACGATCAGGATGCTGGTGGCCGTTCTCATGCCCGCAGTCACCCCCGCGATCATCACAGCCTCAAGATCCCGATCTACAGCTGCCGTAATTGATCTGGAGGATGCCGTGCGGGATTGTTCGGACCACGTTCACCGGGCTCAACGGCGCGTCACTTCAGAGATGAACCTGGATTGAGGCTGGCCTCGGAAGCCTGGCCAATGTTCATGGTCAGCGCGCTAGCCTGAGTTTCCCAGCTTTCATGATTGTTTTGCATGTCGGCGTTGCAAATACTGGTATTCGGGCTACTTGAGGTGTATTACCTAGATGTGGCTTCGGTCGTGGGTAAGCGGATCAGCGGGAAGACGTACTACTACCTGGTCGAGTCCGCCCGGATGGACGGCAAGTCGCAGATTGTGTCGTAGCAGTATCTGAGGAGCGCGGAGGAGATCGCGGCGAGATTGGCTGGTGCCCAGTCTGGTGCTGGTATCTGCTCTCAGCACAAGGGATTCGGTGACGTCGCGGCGGTGTGGGGCGTGTTGCAACGCCTTGACGTGGCCGGGATCGCCTTCTTGCTTTTATGACTAAGGACGGAGGACGATTACATCTGGTCCGAATCACATGACTAGTTTCGTGCGCATCAAGTCAGGGAATGAAAGTGATGCGGCGATCACCCACTTCGCTTGTTGCTCAGATTGTGCTTGCCGGCTCGTCATTCGGTGCTTCGGCGGCTAAGGAAATCGGAGGATCGTGATGTCTGAATGGTCTGATGGTCGACTCCGTCTGGCAGAGTATTTGACGGGATTACGCACCGAGCTGAGCAGGTCCCGCGCTGAAGCCGACAAGGACGATCTCAAGTTTGATGTGGATGTGGCCACGCTTGAGGTCGATATTGCGTATTCGCTCGCGCGATCCGAGGAGCCGGAATTTTGGGTGCTTGCGCCGGCACAGCAGGAGGCGAGGGACGAACCGGGATCCGCCAACCGGGACAGGCAGCGCCTCACCGTACGACTAACGCCGTGGCATGACGCAGCGTCGGGTCGCGAAACGTCCGAGCCCGTCTCGGCGACCTTGCCAGACTCCTCTTCTCCGGAAGGTCAATAAGATGGAACAGCAGGGAAAGAGCCCGGACCTGATTGGGACTTTCCGAAGAGCTGGATGCGGTCCTCTAAGCAGATATTCAATGGGTCGACGATATTCATCAGCACCCATATGCTTCACCATCCCCATCGCTCCTATCCTCGCCTACCGGAGCGCTTCGGGATGGATTCGATGAGACTCGGAGAGCCAAACGACCTTTGGAATTCATCGGCTTACTCGGTCACAGTGCGTGGGCTGAGATACCTCTGGGGATCAGCCGGAATCACCCAAAATCTGACATTCGAAAATCCGTTAATCCTCCACGTCGCGAACGATCGCGCGGGGGAGCCGGTCACGATCGGAACGCAGGTCGCAGCCGGAGCCAAGACAGACTTGGGAACGCTTCAGCCAGGTGAATACCTGTCGCTTCCGGTGAACGACATTTCGGGCGTCTACGCCGACTGCGCTCTCGATTCAATCGTGCACTGTTTGATTTACTGAGAATTCGCATGAAGGGAACGTCTCAATGGGCACTGCAAACGCTATTTCCATGATCGCGCAGCCGGTGCACGGATCTTACCTTTGCTTCGAAATTGGCGGCATTCTGAATACTTTCGATATCCATTTGGGCGACACCGTGAAAGCTATTCCGTATGACAAGCTTGCCTACTTGGTGAAGGCCTCAGGAACAATCGCTGGAGACCCTTCTCGTCTCGTATGCGATACAAACGGCGTTCTAAGTATCATTCAGCCGTTCTTGGTAGCCTCGCTTCGGAACGAGGACAGAAAAGCTTCTCTGGATAGCGCCGTCAATTCTCGACAGAATATCTATTTCTCGAAGCATGCGAATGCGAGTTCCCTGATTTCAACAATCAAGGGGTCTTACGACAAAGGGTCGCCAGCCTCGAATCCCAACCTGCTCGATCGGTTAAGCGACCTCGCGAACCAACAGCTGGGGGAACTGGACGAGGCTTATAGGACGGACGAGCGAACAGGCGTTGTGAAATCGACAAGCAGCTGCACTGTGTTAAAAACCGGAGGTAAAACCGGTTCGAATCGCGCCAGTAAATTTTACCAGGAAAGTGTGGGCCTATATACTGACCGTGGAACGGAGGTTCCTCGCCCCCTCCCAATCCCGTGGGAGGGGCACCCGGACCACATGTGGAGCGGATATCAGCCACGCTTCACCTCGTCTGAAAAAACCGGCGCGCCGGTGACAACGGGGGTCAATTTTGAAGAAACCAAGGGCTACAACAATGTGAAAGGAACGCAGTCCACAAACCATGTCGACTACGAATACCGAACTCCTTATATAGAAGCGCACGCGCGCGCTCTCCGTGCGCAAATCAGCCTAACAAATCAGCAATTTGCAGCATACATGTTCTCGCAGAACATTCCCTATTTGGAAACAATCTTTGCAAACGAACTTGGATCGGTAGACAATGATGTCTACCAACTTCAAATCGCGTTGTTACGGTCGTTTCTTATCTCGCCCATTGAGGGCGTTGTAACCGGTGTCTACAAGGGCCTAGGCGAGGCAGTGAACGCCGGTGAACCCGTGATCCGCGTCGAAGATAACAGCCTCGTCCATTTGTTGGCTAACCTTGTACATGTCGGTCCGATCCTGATTGGAGCGACCGCGACCTTGACAACGATGTTGGCGGGCGCTGGGAATCCAACAACATCCTTAAATGGGACCGTCGTTTCTGCGCGGGGACTGGATAGCGGCACGCGATGGGAAGTCATCATTAGGGTTAATAACGTTGACGCTGGTGGACAATACGTTCTTCCACTTGGCTACGTATTTGACCCGGAATACACAGACATTTCCATAGCATAATGCGACATGATCCGGGGCTGCTTAGTGCTGCCCGTAGAGAAGCTTTCGACGCGAGGAGAGTCTTATGTCTGGTGAGGGTGAGGGCGGCGGGGGAGGCGGCTACACTAGTACTGGATCAGGAGACTTTGGCGGGGGCGACATCGGCGCCATTCTTGGCTATTTGAATCATCAGAGTTTTGGCACAGACGGGGACCTCACCGGCAACGCAGGCTTCAGCGGCGATAACACCGGCCCCGTTGGCTCCAAGGTGCCAGAAAAGGACCAGGATCTCTCAGTCACGCCGATCGATGCCCTAACGATACCACCGTGGGAAATACGTGGAAAGCCGTATATACGGGACAGCCAGAACGACCGGTCTTGGGTAATCGGACCATACGGTGGCATGGGTGGACAGGCTCTTCTCGCTTTCGTCGGCGAAGAGGTCGATGCCTTTTCTGGCCTGCGTTTTGGCATAGACAATCCCGATCCCTTCACGGGTTTCCCTGCCTCTGATCCTTTTATCGGTGAATGGCCGGATCGTGCGAGAAACGTGACGGCGCCGTTCGCGGCTCTTCGGCAAACTAACCTGCTGTCGTCCCCTGACCTGCTGGCCGACAACGATGTGACGACTTGTAATCCCAACCGGACGTCATGCCTGCCGGAGGCGAAGAGCGACGCCAATCAATCCAGCCTTGCAACCTTGATCCAGGCCGACATGGACGAAAGCTATGTCGCGATCCAGGCCGTCATGGAGGGCAGGACGAAGATCGTCGGCGATACCGAAGTCGACATGCAGAAGATGGCCTCAACCGCCGCGCAGGTGGCGCGCAGCGACGAATACAAGCTCGGATTCATCGTCAACCAGCTGCGCGACCATCCACTCGAAATTCAGCACTCCGCTGTTCTCACTGGTCTGGGGCACTTAGTTGTGGGCAGCGCCGCTATGACGGCCTCGGGTTTCATCATCTACGGCTCCGGCGGCCTCGCGTTGCCGCTGGTTGGCGCAACAGGATTCGCCGCAGGCGCTGGCGAGGCTTTCTCGGGTTTGGCATTGGCCGCAAGTGGCGCGGACAGTACCGAAACGGTTCGAATGAGCGGTCAGCTCGACTATGTTTTTGCGCTGACATCGTCGCCCACCTCGCTGGTATTCGGAACCACTGGACTCGTCCTGAGCGGCGGGGATGTCGGCATATCCCATCGGTTTGCCATCGTCGGCGGCATTGCGGAAGGCATGACAGCCTTCCGCAGCGACCCTTCCAAGCTCTACTCGACCCTGTTGCCAGGCGTAGGAACGAAGACCGAAAAAGCCGCCTCTGCCCTTCTAGTCAAGGACGTGGCTGCGCTCGGCCACACGGGGGTGAGCGAAAGTATCAGCGTGGCTGCCGCGAAGCTGAACAGAGATTTCACGGTCGCTGATCTCCTGGGGATCGAAGCCTTCCGCGAGGAAATGGCGAGCACGGGCAGACTCGATCTCGCAGGTATAGCGGGTCATGAAGCGGCCGGAGCAGCGCCGCGCGGAGTGGATTTCTTCAAATACAATGGCGCTTTCCAGCAGGAGCTGAAGTTTCACGGTCCCTACACACCCCTTTACAGTCTCTTACTCGACAAGGCTTGGAACCAGAGCCTCACCTACAGCATCAAGTACCAAATGGAGACCCTCGCACGTGGTGGGGTGCAGTTAGTTCCTCTTCGATCAGTCAAGCATATATGGGTCAGCCCGACCGAGGCCATCAGACTCATACGATAGCCGAGCGCCGGCCGCAACCGCGTCGGAACACCGCACTAGAGTCGTCGCATTTTGACGATTCCGATCGATTCGAGTGCGGGTTTCACCCGATGAGATGACCAAGGGAAAAGGAGCACGCCGTGTCGCAATCGATTCGAATCCTCTACCGCAACCAGCGGGGCCGGATATGGCATAATTTTAACTGGGGTTCAATTACAAAGCGGTCGGCAGTTATTGTCACCGCGGCGGAGTGGTCCGCCGGACGGGACCCTTTCGACGCGACAGGCCGGCCAAATCCTGGCGACGCGGACGTCTATGTAACCAATATTGGCCCTCATGATCCGGAAGGTGATACCGGCGGCGTCGAGTTTTGTCTGCACGTCGATTGGCGCAGTCCTTTGCACGTGCAGGTGACGATCACCGTTCTCGACCCGATCGAGGATTTTATGGTTGTAGAATAGGTTGCTTTGGCCCGGCGTGAGCGGGTTCCTGCTCAAGGTCTCGCCGCCCGAGCAGTTCGTCGCGGCGGTCCGCACGGTGGCGGCGGGCGGTGGTCTGCTCGACCCTGCGGTCACGCTGCGTGTCATCGAGTCCTTCGCCGCAGCGTCGTTGCCGCGGACCTGTACCGCGCCAAATCGAGATCGGGGCCCGTGAGCTGTGTATTCACGGGTGAGGTCACGCGGCGCGACGGTGCTCGTTGATCGCGCCGCCAAGGATGCGTCGGCAGCGTACGAGCGTGGTGCCAGTCGGACGAGAGGCTCAGGCGGACGCGATCCGCCACCGCCCCACTCTAGGGCTCTCAGCCGTGTCGCCGCCACAGGCCCGACTGGCTGAGCAGGAGGCCGGCTCGCTGAGCGCGGCGCGCTCGGCGGCACTCAGCCAGCGCCGCACCCCCGAGGCGGGCCGCTCGACGACTCCGGAGCAGAACTCCAGAAATAGAGCAGCGAAGTTCACCCAGAACAGCGCCGCGAGATGCCCCGGCGGCAGGCTATCGCGCCGGGCCCTGGCCGGGCAGCGCCGGGAGGTTGCCGATGCTCTTGCTACTGCTCCTCGCCCGGGGCCGCCGCGGGCAAGGGCTCCACGGTGCTGCCGTCCAGTTGGGCGCGAGCGTCGACGGCGTGCCCGTTGCAGACTGGCTGCCTGGTGCCGTGCCGATCGCGCACCATCCAGCGGATGGGCTCGGGACACGGCAGACTCCGCCGGTCGGACTCCCAGGTGCGTGCGCAGGCGAAACACCCGGTCCAGCGGCCGCTGGGGATCAGCGTGTTGCCATGCTCGGGGCATACCCCCCAGGCGACGCCACAGGCCCCGTCAGGCCGGCCAGTGATCCGCGCCAGGTCCGATGCGGTGATCAGCAGGTCGTCGGCGAGACGCTGCAGCGTGCCAGGGAGGCCGAGCAGGCGAAACGATCGGCGCCGTACCTCCGTGTCTTCCTCGTCGTGCAGCAACTGGTGGGTGGCGTCGACGTCCGCGGCGAGCGTCTGCGCGCGGTCGGCCAACTCGCGCAGCGACGCGGGCGTGACCGGCGGCGTAACTGCCATCAGATCCCTCGCCGGTCGTTGAGCCGCACGGCCATCTCCCGAGCCAGCTGGCCAAGGGGCTCGCCCGGGTAGGTGCCCGCAAGCTCGTCCAGCAGGGCGGCCACCACGAACGCCTCTCCCCCGTCGAGAAGCGGGAGCCGGTCGGTGTTCTCCTCCCGGCCCATCCACTGGCGCAGGAAGTTCTCGTAGTCCGCGCGGGAGATGGGGCGCCCACTCGGGTCGATCGCCGCGGCGGTGACGGGCGGAGCCGCAGGGAAGGCGTACAGGCCGGCTCTGCGTCCGGCCCGCAAAAACCGCACGGCGTCCGACATGGCTTCACTGCGTTCCTCTGCGGTCAACTCCTGCCAGGACAACGCGGTGGAGTGCACGTCTTCGGTGGCGATCTGGTGACGGGCCATGGCGAGCCGCTCGGCGTCCTCGCGCTCGGTAGCGTCGGCGTAGGCGACGTTGACCATGAGGTGGACCTGTCGGCTGGCGCGGCCGGTGCCCTCGCAGTGCGCACACTGGTCGGGTCCTCCGCCCGCCGCACAGCGGCGGGTCGCAGTCTCGGCCTGCACCAGATCCCGCAGCATCGCCAGCTGGCTGAGGCGCAGCGCCATCGCACGCAGCTGATGCCCTGTCCCACGATCGTGGATCACCAAAGTCAGCTCCGGGGGATCTCCTTGCGGCGGGCGAGAGTCGGCCGAGCCGGTGTGCAACAGCTCGCGGAGTACTTCGGTCAGCTCGTGGATCACGCTGGCGTGGTCGCTCACGGGGATCTCCTAGTCGGGCATGTCCCGGCGATTCTGATAGTTACAGAAAGTTACGTGTGGTCGTGGCGCCGGGAGTGGGGGGCTACCAGGAAAAACTCTGCTCATTGGGGCCGGTGACGCAAGCGTCACCGGGCTATCCGCTCAATCGCCGGGCCGTCCCAGCCGTCGCGGACCAGGCCGGTACACCGCACGGCCAGATACCCCTCGATCTCGCGGGGCGTCCCGGTGAACACCAAATGATCCTCCGTAAGGATCTCCTCGGCGGGGGGTTCGACCCACGGGCACGCGCCCTCCCAGGAGATCGCGGAGCGCCGCTCTTCGCGAACGATGCCGTTGTCGACGGTGATGATCAAGGTTGCCGCGAAGGTGATGGCCGATCGGCTCTTCAGCACGATCCGCCGCCCGATCTCTTCGGGGCCAGCGTAGACGTATCTGGTTACTCCGGTTTCGTCGCGTTCACGGGGCGGCCGAAGGTGCTCCGGCCGGGCCCGGCCCGACAGGGGTGTCTCACGGGTCACGGGGTCTCTCCTCGGGTTACGCGCGGGCCGCCCCGGTGTCCCGGGCCGGCCTGTCTCACTCCATCTGAGGCAGTCTCATCCAAGCCTCCTCGCTCAGGGTGCAGAGAGAATTCTCCATTCACCAGCCGTAACTCTTTTGCAGCTTGTGAATCGGGTGGTCGGCGCCCACCACCTCGTCGCGCCTCCAGTACCGCAAGGTGGTGTCGGACGAGGCATGCTGCACGATGACCTGCACCTCCTGCACGGGAAGTTCCTCCAGCAGGCGAGTGATGGCAGTGGCCCGCAGCATGTGCGGGTGGAGCTTCGCAGCACGCGCCTCGGGGATGCCGCCGGCGCGGGCTGCTTGGCTTAGCCCGGTGGAGATCCATCAGCGGTCGACCGAAGAGCCGTCGTCCTGGGTGAACAGCGGCAGATGGCGGGCGCGCTGACGTAAAGGCGCGATCAAGGCCGCGGTGGCTGGCGGCACCGGCAGCTTGTGGTGGGTTCCGCCTTTGACCCGGATGGTGACGATGGTGTGCGTGCCATGACCGTCGGCGTCTGGTTGTTCGGTGATGTCGCCGACGGTGAGGTGCTGCAGTGATCCGGCTCGTGCTCCGAGCGCGGCACCCAGAGCCACCGCCGCGGCGCGGGCCGGGTCGATGAGGGCCAGCTTCATGACGCCGTCTCGCAAGGCGATCTGCTCGGTGCGGCTGAGCGGCAGGGTGCTGCCCTTGCGGGAGACCGGCGGCACCGATACCGCCTCGGCCGGGTTGTCAGCGATGACCTTCCGCCGGCGGGCATAGCGGTAGAAGCTCTTGAGGTTGTTGATTCGTTTGGCAACGGTCGCGGGCCCGAGCGGTTTACCGGGAATGCGTACTCCGGCCGACAGGGTGCCGGTAGCGGCGGCGTCCTGGTAGGCGACCAGGTGATCCTCGGTGACCGCCAACAGGCCGAGCCCCGGGGCAGCGCCCTCCAGCCACAGCAGAAACGCCGCCAGCGCCTCCAACCTGGTCTGGCGGGTACTGGCCGCTGTCGAATCGTTGAGCCAAGCCGCGGCGACCGGCCACGCCTCCTTCTCCAAGGCGTCGACCCGATCGACGGCGGCCGCGGAGACCTCCCCGCCGTCGCCACGCTGGCGGCGCGGTCGCAGCCCGGCGATCTGCCCCACGCTGTGCACTAGCGGAGCAGAGGCCGGCTCACCTCAGCGGCGACGCGACGGCTCAGCGTC
Source organism: Streptosporangium sp. NBC_01469 (assembly GCF_036227305.1). Classification (NCBI taxonomy): domain Bacteria; kingdom Bacillati; phylum Actinomycetota; class Actinomycetes; order Streptosporangiales; family Streptosporangiaceae; genus Streptosporangium; species Streptosporangium sp. NBC_01469. The sequence goes on from NZ_CP109465.1 coordinate 7,643,060, forward strand.
CCTTCGGCTTCGCCGCCGGGGGCATGCCCTCGCGCAAACTGGCCGGGCAACTCCGGGGACCGCCGCCCGGCGGCCCCAGGCGGGGAAACCTCATGGGGCAGATACACCGCGGTGGGCTCGATCGGCGCGCTGCTCATAGGAGTTCCTCCCTCAGCCGAGTGCCCGGTACCTGCGCTCGGAGACCTCGGGGGTGTTCGCGCGACTTCACGGTGCTTCGGCCGGGAGAAGCGCGTTGATACGGTCTTCGTCGGCGCGCACTCGTGCGCGTTCTTGGGCCTCAGCCTCACCCGTGTGAGCCAAGGGGATACGGCAGCAGGCTACGCGAACCCGCCCCAGGCGATCAGGATTGGGCTTCAGCCGCCAGTTGGCCGTGGCGGGGCTGTCGAGGATCTCCTCAAAGCTCGCGCGCGGGTCGGCGTCGACGTAATGGCTGCTGATGCAGGCGGTCAGCCGGATAGCGGTCTCCGGCTTTCGGAGGTGGGGAAACTCCTCAGCCAGGGCGTCCACCACCGCGGTGGCGTACGCGAGGCCCCGCTGCTGCGCGCGCTTCTTCCCTATCCGCCACCTCAGAGGGCGTTTGATTTGCGTTGTTTGCCCTAGTGGAGTTGGCCCGGTTTGGTGGACACCTGACCTCTGGGGAACCCTGGTTCCCGAAAGAAGGAGTTCACTGTGCCGAACAACTATCCGCCGGAGTTTCGCCGGCAGATGGTGGAGCTGGTGCGCGCGGGACGGTCGCCGGAGGAACTCGCCAAGGAGTTCGAGCCCTCCGCGCAGTCGATCCGTACCTGGGTGCGCCAGGTCGACCTCGATGATGGCCGCCGCCAAGACGGCCTGACCAGCGCTGAGAAGGACGAGCTGGTCCGGCTGCGCCGTGAGAACAAGATCCTCCGCGAGGAGAAGGAGATCTTGCGTAAGGCCGCGGTTTTCTTCGCGCGGGAGACGGATCGGCCGAGATGAAGTACCGGCTGATCGATGCGGAGAAAGACCACCACGATGTCTCCCTGCTGGCCCGGGTGCTGGGTGTGTCGCGCCAGGGCTACTACGCCTGGGCCAAGCGCGGCCCGTCCACTCGCGCCTGTCGTGATGCCGAGCTGACTGAGAAGATCCACCGGCACCATACGGCCTCTGATGAGGTGTATGGGGCGCCGCGCATCCACGCCGACCTGCGTGAGATCGACGGGGAGAAGGTGGGCCGCAAGCGAGTGGCCCGGCTGATGCGTGCGGCCGGGCTGGCCGGTGTCTCCCGGCGTAAGGGCTGCCGCACGACGATCGCGGATCGGCGGGCTGCAGCCGCGTCGGACCTGGTGAAGCGGAAGTTCGAAGCGGACGAGCCGAACCGGATCTGGACGGCCGACATCACGTATGTGCCGACCTGGCAGGGTTTCGTTTATCTCGCTGTGGTCTTGGACGTGTTCTCCAGGCGGATCGTCGGCTGGGCGATGGCCGACCATATGCGGACTGAGCTGGTGACCGACGCGCTGGCGATGGCGATCCATCAGCGCCGCCCCAGCGCCGGGGTGATCCATCACAGCGACAAGGGCAGCCAGTACACCTCGATCGCCTTCGGCCAGCGATGCGAGCAGGCAGGAGTTCGCCCCTCGACGGGTAGGACCGGGACGTGCTTCGACAATGCGATCACGGAGAGTTTCTTCGCCTCGCTGGAGTGTGAGCTGATCGACCGGCGGACCTTCCGTACCAGATCAGAAGCCGAACGGGCCGTGTTCGCCTACATCGAGGGCTTCTACAACCCACGCCGCCGCCACTCCGCGAACGGCCAGCTCAGCCCCACCGAGTACGAACGCCGACACGCCCTTAAGAGCATTCAAGAAGACGGCTATGCTGCCGCGTAGCCGAAAGCCCTGACGTGTCTACTGAACCGGGGCAACTCCACTAGTACGTCCCTCGCCAGGTTGGTGTGGCTTCGTTGGTTATGCGCTTGCTGGTGTTGTCGATCATTGCGATGTGGATCATGGCTTCGGAACTGGCGGGTAGGGTCTCGTAGTCGCGGGCCAGGCGGCGGTGGAGCATCAGCCAGCCGAACGTCCGCTCGATGACCCAGCGGCGTTTGAGGACATGGAAGCCCTTGATGTCGGAGTTGCGGGGAACGACCTCGGCGTCGATGCCCAGAGCGGCGGCGTGTTCGGTGAACTGGTTCTTGAATCCGGCGTCGATCCAGGTCTTGGTGAGCGTGGGGTGGTCGGCTTTGGCCTGGTCCAGCACCTGCATACCGGCTTGATTCTCCGAGACCGAGGCGGCGCAGACGGTGACCGCCAGGAGCAGGCCGAGCGCGTCGGTCGCGACGCTGCGCTTGCGACCCACGATCTTCTTGGCCGCGTCCGTGTCCTGGGTCGTGGTCGGCGGGTTGGTGGAGGTCTTCACGCTCTGGGTGTCGATGACCGAGGCCGTCGGCTCCGCGTCGTGCCCGGCCTTCACCCGGGCCAGGCCGGTCAGATCCTGGTTGAGCCGCGCGAACATGCCCTCGTCGCGCCAAGCGGCGTAGTAGGAGTAGACGGTGGCGTGGGGCGGGAAGTCGTGCGGCAGGTACTTCCAGGCGATTCCCGTCCGGTTGACGTACAGGATCGCGTCGAAGATGTCACGGAGGTCTGTAGGGGCAGGGGCTCCAGTGGGACGTCGGTCGAGCCGGACCTGCCGCCAAGCGGTCAGGGTCGGTTCGATCAGCGACCAGCGGGCGTCAGAAAGATCGGAAGGGTACGCGCGTCGGGGGGACATACCCGAGCCTTACGCTTCGACCGCCATGGCTCTCCGCACCTGTCGAAACACGGCGCGTCCCGGGCAAGTCCACGCCAGACGGAATCTGGGTTAGGTCATCTAACGAAATGGACATCGAAGCGATCTCGCCTCGGCACATAGATGCACAGATTCCAGATGAACCCGCGCGAATGCTCCACTGGACATAAGCATCTAAGCCCTACAGTCCATGCCAAAACGCCCTCTTAGAGGGCGTTTATCTACGTTCTCTGGGGAGACGTCGCCTTTGAGGTTACTGATTTTTGGGGTGCTTCGTCCTGTAGAAGTGCATTTATGCGGTCCGCAGTGGCGACCGGAGCGCCCATTTGATTGTCATATGTAGCTCCGATTCCGTCTGGTTTATAGATGGCCCAGAAACTCCCAACCCGTCGTGGGGTGTCGAGGGGCATCGCCGATCATGCATTTCATGTAAAAGTTTTGCCATGACTGAACGGAAACCATACCCCAGCGATCTATCCGATGCCCGCTGGGCCTTAATCGAGCCCACCTTAACCGCCTGGCGGCAGGCCAGACTCGATCGCCGGCCCACCGGTCAACCGGCCTCGGTCGAACTACGAGAGGTCTTCAACGCGATCCTGTATATCAACCGCACGGGCATCGCCTGGAAATACCTTCCCCACGACTTCCCGTCGTACAACACCGTCTACGCCTACTATGCAGCCTGGCGCGATGAAGGAATCCTCGCACAGCTCAATTACGAGCTGACCGGGCTGGCCCGCGTCAAGGAAGGCCGCAAGGCCGAACCGACCGCGTGCGTAATCGATACCCAGAGCGTGAAGACCTCCACCAACGTGCCCCTCACCAGCCAAGGAACCGACGCAGGGAAGAAGATCGTCGGCCGCAAGCGAGGCATTGCCACCGACACGCTCGGCCTTATCCTCGCCGTGGTGGTCACCGCTGCCAGCCTCTCCGACAACGCCATCGGAATACGGCTACTTGACGAGGCCAAAGACACCCACCCGGCGATATCTAAAACCTGGGTCGACACCGGATTTAAAAACGCTGTGATCGAGCATGGAGCAAAATTGGACATTGACGTCGAGGTCATATCCAGAAAGGCCGAGCCCCGCGGCTTTCACGTCGTCAAACGCCGATGGGTTGTCGAACGCAGCCTGGGCTGGCTCATGCTGTACCGCCGATTAACCCGCGATTATGAGACCCTCCCCGCCAGCTCCCAAGCCATGATCCACATCGCATCGATCAACAACCTCACCAAGCGCATAACGGACGAGAGCACCCCAACCTGGCGAGGCACTTACTAGGACATAAGCCGCAATCTACTCAAATCAAATGCCCTCTTATATCGCTACATCACCCAGGGCCGCGCCGAAGGCAACCGCCCGCCCATCTCACCGCGCCACCTGGCCCGGCTCCTGCTCACCCGGCCCGGTAACCTCACCGGCAAGCAGCAGAACCTGCTCGACGAGCTCACCGCCACCTGCCCCGAGATGACCGACTTGGCCGGGTTGGTGCGCGCCTTCGCCGACCTGCTCCGACCGCGCGAGGACAACGCCGACCGCCTCGACGAGTGGATCACCGCCGCCCGCGCCGCCGAACTCCCTCACCTGCACGCCTTCACCCGCGGCCTCGACCAAGACCGCGACGCCGTCCGGGCTGCCGTCACCTTGCCTTTCCATAACGGCAGCACCGAAGGCGTGAACACCAAGACCAAGCGCATCATGCGCCAGATGCACGGCCGCGCCGGATTCGACCTCCTTCGCCACCGCATCCTCTTGGCCTAACGCTCCGTCACCACCGAAAGAGAGACAGAGCCGAAAACCGTACAGTCCCTATTTGATCTTCATTCCGATGCTAAGGCGGACTTTGATAATGATCGATGTGGTGGCGCTGCAGGCTGTCGTGATCGCCGAAGAAGGGGGCTTTACTCGTTGGGTGAGACGCCGTGTGCGATGAACAGTTCCTTGATTGGAATGTCGAGGGCGTCGGCGATCTGGAAGACGTTGTCCAGCCGGGGGCTGTACATGCCGTTCTCGATGCGGTTGATGGTTTTGCGGTCGACCTCGGCGAGTTCTCCGAGGCGTTCCTGGCTGAGTCCTTGACCTTCCCGCACGTCGCGCAGCCGCAGGCCGAACTGTCTGCGCAGCTCAGCGAGGCGTGGCGTGATCGGGGCGGGCACTTACCCACGGTGACGTGCATGATCCTCAAAGGTCTGTACCAAGTTTGGTACATATCACGGAGGGTGATCAGCGCCCGCCCCCGCCCAGCCGGGAAGCTGACGGCGACCCCTTTGCTCACCTCGGCAAACCTGAAGAGGCAACCATGATCACAACGGAGTCGCGTCGCCCCGCACGAACGGCCCCTTTGCCGCGCCGCAACCACCACGGCGGCCACTCACCCGCCTGGCTGCTGGTCCAAGCCGCCCAGCTGTCGTGGGAGATCAACTCCATCCTGTCCCTCATCCACGGCGCACGCCTCAACCTCACCGAAGAGCTCTCCATCCAGCACGAAGCGACCCAAGCCCTGATCAACGCCGCCCACGCCGGCGTCATCGTCGAATCCCGCCTGCCGCTGGCCCCCTCCTGGAGCAGCGGGGTGCCACGCCCGCGCTCGGTGTTCGCCCAAGCCCGCGAGGCCGGCAGCGACCCGCAGGCGGTCATCCCGGAGATGTACGCCCCCGCCAAACCCGACATCCCCGCCGAACACCTGCAGGCGCTGAGCGAGGCCTCTCGCCCCGACCTCTTCCCGCACGCCCAGTGCTCCGGTGTCAACCTCAAAGGGGTGCGCTGCGCCAAGCGCATCTTCACCGGCATCGGCGCCGAGCACTGCCACGTGCATCTGACCACCGCCGAACAGCAGCGGCGCGAGCAGCTGCGCGCCGCCCGCGACAAGGTCCGCCAGGCCGAAGAAGACGCCATCGAGTGCCAGCGGGTGACCTTGGCCCACGACTGGATCGACCGCTACGGCCGCCGCCCCCACCGAGTGGAGCTGCCCACGCTGCCATCGCGGCCGCATCAGATCACCCTCACCCACCCCGGCATCCCGCGGCCGGCGGATGCGCCTCATGCGGTCATCGGGGTGTACGAGACCGGCTGGCTGGCGATCTGCCCCCGCGCCGGTGAGATCATCCGGGCCTTCCTTGACGCCCCGCACACCTCAGTGCAGGAGATCGCCGCACACGCCGCGGCCCAGACCCCTGGACGATGGGACGACGGCGAGCAGTGGCTGACCTCCTGCGTCTGGGACGGCATCCAGCCGCCCCTGGACTGCATACCGGCTGCCGGTGAGATGCCCGAGTTGGACGAATACCCCGGCATTTACACGTTGCGGCTGCAGATGATCGGCGATGAACGCAGTTGGGCCCACTGGGACAGCGGATTCTCCGCACTGGTTCAAGCTTGCGGCCACCCGGAGGTGGAAACCATGGCGGATCTGCTGGCGTTCTGGCAGCACGTGGGCATCCTGACCCAAACCCAAACCCAAAGCACCGACACCGACTCGTGCGCCGAGCCACAGCTGATGATCGGGACAACGGTGCGCTCGCCCTGGCGGGTCCTGCACGCGGCGGGGCACCCCGAGGCTCCATACGCGCTAATGGGGGCGGTGCGCTTCCTGACCGAGGTGGCCACCCCGTGGGATCGCGAGATCTCTCCGGGGGAGGTCTTGGAGTTGGCCCGCGTCGCCATATAGAGGTGCACTGCGGGCATTGCACTAGGTTCTGTTTTGTGGATCGTCTGAGCCAGATCAGTAGGCAGGCGATGGTCACGGCCGATCGGCAGTGGGCGGCGAGTTTGTCGTAGCGGGTCGCGATGCCTTTGAAGTGCTGAGCCGATTGAAGCAACGTTCGACGACGTTGCGCCGCTTGTAGCGGATCGGGGCAAAGGCGTGGCGGCGGTGTCCGCGGCGAACTCGTCCGGCCACTTGATCGGCGCGCTCGGATATGGTCGCGCCGATCCCGCGTCAGCGTAGGTAGGTGCGGATGGCGCGGGAGCTGTAGCCCTTGCTGGCGGTTACATGAGTGGGACGAGTGCGTGGTCCGCCGGCGCGGGGCACGCGGAGGCCTGCATCACGGCCGTGGAATGGATGCAGTCGTTGATATTGCCGCCGGTGAGGACTGGTGATTGGCTGATACGACGGGCCGCCCCCTCCAGTGCGGCATCTCTCCGACGGTCATACCCGAGAGGGATACTCCGGCTCGGGGTCGCGTCCCGGAGGCCGAAAATTGTCGGTGCCGGGCGCGATGATGGGATCATGACCGACGCACCCCCCAGCACTCTCTTTGCTGATCAGAGCGCCTATGCCGAAGCTGTTCAGCTCGCCCTGGACGCCGCTGCGGCGTACTACGGTGACGGCACGTCCACACTGGATGACGACGCCTACGACCGGTTGGTCCGGGGCATTCAGGCGTATGAGGCCGAGCATCCCGACGAGGTGCTGCCCTCTTCGCCGACGGGCAAAGTGGCCGGTGGCGCGGTGGTCGGCGACGTGCCGCACACGGTGCCGATGCTGAGTCTGGACAACGTCTTCAGTGCGGAGAAGCTGGTCGACTGGGCCGCGTCGCTGGAGCGCAGGCTGGGCCGGCCGGTCACCCGGTGGAGCGTGGAGCCGAAGCTCGACGGGCTGGCGATCGCCGCACGATATCGCGGCGGGCGGCTGGTGCAGTTGGTCACCCGGGGTGATGGCACCAAGGGTGAAGACGTGAGTCATGCGATCGGCACCATCGTGGGGTTGCCCGCCAGGCTGGCCGAGCCGGTCACGGTGGAGTTGCGCGGCGAGGTGATGATGACCGTGTCGCAGTTCGAAGACGCGTGCGTCAAGCGCCGCGCGCACGACGGCACCACGTTCGCCAACCCGCGCAGCGCCGCCGCCGGCACGTTGCGCGCCCAGGACCGGTCGTATGTGTGCGAGCTGACGTTCTTCGGCTATGGCGCGCTGCCCGCCCCCGACGACATCTCCGAGCAGGCCGCGCGGCTGCGCGTGTTGCCGCACAGCGAGGTTATGGCGTGGGTCGCCGGGCAGAGCGTGCAGACCACTGACGCCACTCCGGTCACCGGAATCGTCGCCGAGACGCTGGAGCAGGTGCAGGAGCGCGTTGAGCAGATCGCCACGCTGCGGCCGAAACTGCCGTTCGGCATCGACGGCATCGTGATCAAGTGTGATCTTGCCGCTGACCAGGCGCAGGCCGGTTTCAGCTCGCGCGCTCCCCGATGGGCGATCGCCTACAAACTGCCCGCCACCGAAAAGATCACCAAACTGCTCGGTGTGGAGTGGAACGTCGGCCGCAGCGGCATCATCGCCCCGCGTGCCGTGCTGGAGCCGGTCGATCTAGAAGGCAGCAAGATCACTTACGCAACCTTGCACAATGTCGCCGACATCACCCGTCGGGGCCTGATGCTCGGCGATTCCGTGGTCGTCTACAAGGCCGGCGACGTGATTCCCCGGGTCGAGGCCCCGGTCGTGCACCTGCGTACCGGCGACGAGCGGCCGATCCCGATCCCGCGGGTCTGTCCGTTGTGTGGCGACGAGATCGATGCCTCCCAGGAGCGGTGGCGGTGCGTGCGCGGGCGCGCCTGCCGGGTGATCGCCTCCATCGGCTACGCCGCCGGCCGCGACCAGCTCGACATCGAGGGCCTGGCCGAGAACCGCATCCGGCAGATGCTGGACGCCGGGCTGATCGCCGACTTCGCCGACCTGTTCTTCCTCACCCGCGAGCAGGTGCTGGGCCTGGAGCGGATGGGCGAGACCAGCACCGACAACCTGCTCGCCGCCATCGAGCGGGCCAAGGCGCAACCGCTCAGCAGGGTCTTCTGCGCGCTGGGCGTGCGCGGCACCGGCCGCTCCATGAGCCGCCGCATCGCCCGGCACTTCGGCAGCATGGACGCCATCCGCGCGGCCGACGCCGAGGCGATCGAGGCGGTCGAGGGCCTCGGCCCGAAGAAGGCACCAGGGGTGGTGGCGGAACTGGTCGAGCTCACCGGCCTCATCGACAAGCTGATCAGGGCTGGGGTCAACATGACCCAGCCGGGCTGGACGCCCCCCGCCGCTCCTGACACCGATGCCAAGGCCGACACAGACACCAACGCGGGCCCGGAGCCGGGCGACGCGTCCGAGCTGCCGCTGGCCGGGATGTCCGTCGTGGTCACCGGCTCCATGAGCGGGGCGCTGGAGGCGCTGACCCGCAACCAGATGAACGAGCTGATCGAACGCGCCGGGGGCAAATCATCCTCCAGCGTCTCGAAGAAGACCAGCCTGCTGGTGGCCGGGGAGAACGCGGGCTCCAAGCGAGCCAAGGCCGAAACCCTGGGCGTGCGGATCGTCGGCCCGGAGGAGTTCGCCGGCCTCGTCGGTGAACTCCTCTGACCGGAACCGAAGCCACCGGAGCGGAGAGCGGACCAGCGGCCACAACCGTCGACCACGGGCTGGTCAGCTCACTCACGGGGGCCCTGATAGTCGTCTAATCCTGCTTTTCAAAAAGGAACGAAGCAGTAGGCCGGACTGAGCGCACCATCAGGGTCACGCCAGCGCCTTCTTGGGTGTCGAAGTAGGTGAAGCCGGTGCCGTTCGGTCTGCGTCCGCGCATCAGTGCCGCGAGGCCAAGCGCCAGTCCTGCACGCTCACTGCTTTCAACGTTTTCAACTGCAAAACCGATATGGAAGACGCCCTCACCGTGCTCGTCAAGAAATCTGCGCTGCGGACAGTCGAGCGGTGGCGGCTGGCACAATTGCAGCTGGATGTTATCGAGTTCAGCGCACTTGTACCGCAGGGTAAAGAATGCCGCGCGGTGAGGCACCGACAGCTCGGTCAGGGCCGCAGGATTCGCGAAGTCCGACCATGGGCCGATCCCCAGGCGTTCGTAATACTCGACGGCCTCCTCAATGTCGTGGACCACGATGCATACATGATGGAGCGCTCGGAACGGAGAGGTCATCATCGCATCCTTCTCTTCGTTGTTCGGACGATGGCGGGTTTCAGTCGAGAAAGGATGACTGGGACGGGACGACGGCTTCAATAAGACAGGGACCGGGCTCCGTCAGCGCCCTGCTCAGCTGTTTGGCGAGGTCATCGGCAGTGATCGCACGCGAGGCGGGTACGCCCAGGCCCTCGGCGAGGGAAACGAAGTCCAAGCCGGGCAGGCCAAGCAGGGCTCTTGCCCGCCCGTCCGTGCTGGGCCGGGTCCCGACGCGGCCCAGTTCCATGCCGAGGATGGCGTAGGAGGCATTGCTGAAGATCACCGTGGTGACGTTGAGACTTTCTCGTGCCTGCGTCCACAGGGCCTGCAAGGTATACATAGCGCTGCCGTCCGCCTGGAGGCTGATCACTGGTCGGTTGGGGCATGCGATCGCGGCGCCGGTGGCCAGCGGTATGCCCTGACCGATAGCACCGCCTGTGAGGGTAAGCCAGTCGTGCGGAGGGCAGCCGACGGTGGCCTGTGGCAGCCACCAGCCCGAAGTGACCGCCTCGTCGGAGACGATTGCGGCCTCCGGCATCAGGGCGCCGATGACGGCTGCGGCTTTCTGCGCCGTCAGCGCACCATTGGGCAGCCCGGGCCGTTGCGCAGAGATGGTGACTGGCCGCACACCCGGCGCAACAAGGTGTGCCAACTCCTCAAGTGCCATTGGCACACCACCCAGATCGAGTACGGCACAGCCCGTCGGTACCAGGTTGCTCGGTTTGTTTGGGTAGGCGAAAAACGACACTGGGGAGCGTGCTCCGGCGAGGACGAGATGCCGTACGCCCGTCAACTGGGCCGTGGCCTTTTCACCCAGGTAAGCCAGGCGCTCCACGAGCGGGATGCCTGCTCCCCGTTCCTGTCGGGCCGGGGTGTTCTCGGCCAGGATGCGGGCGCCGGTCGCCGCTGCGATACGGCTCGCCGCCTCAAGGCCCGGCCGCCGCATCAGATCACCCCCGATCAGCACGACGGTGTGCTTGCCCTCGCGGTTCAGCAGCCGAGCCGCCTCCTCCAGCACGTTCTCGTCTACCGCAGTGGTCTGACCGGGAGTAACTGGGGCGGCACACGCGCCGCGCGACCAGCAGACATCGGCGGGAAGGATCAAGGTGGCCACGCCACCGGTGGCTTGTGCGGTTGATCCAGCGGCGGCGATTGTATTGGCCGTGTCCTGACCTGCGTCGCGCACGCTAACGCAGCGACGCACCCATCGCGACACCGTCCCTGCAGCGGCCTCGATGTCGGACTCCAGCGGAGCATCGAAGACCTTGTGATGTGTGGCGTGGTCACCCACGATGTTCACGACCGGGGTGCCAGCCCTGCGTGCGTTGTGCAAATTGGCCAGCCCATTGCCCAGCCCTGGACCCAGATGAAGCAAGGTAGCTGCAGGTCTGTCCGCCATCCGGGCATAGCCATCGGCCGCCCCCGTCGCCCCGCCTTCGAAGAGACAAAGCACGCCACGCATCTGAGGGACTTCGTCCAGGGCTGCGACGAAATGCATCTCCGACGTACCAGGGTTAGTGAAACAGACATCCACGCCGCCGCCAGTGAGCGTTTCGAGGACCGCGCGCGCACCGTTCATAGGCACCAGTTTTCGGACTGCTCGGGAATCAGGAGTAATTTACCGACGGACCGGCGGTGCTCGAGATCCTCGTGCGCCGTGCGGGCGTCCGCGAGGGGATATCGGCGCCCAATGTGGACGCGCAGCTTTCCTGAACTCACCCAGCGCAGTACGTCACCGGCCCGCCACAGCAGTTCTTGGCGGTTAGTCAGGTAAGAGGGGATCAGGGTGGGACGGGTCAGGAACAGCCCGCCGCCCTCTAGGAGCCGCATCGGGTCGAAGGGCTCCACGGGCCCGCTCGCCCCTCCGTACAACACCATCAGACCGCGGGTACGTAGGCTCGCCAGACTGCCGTCGAAGGTGGCCCGCCCCACCCCGTCGTAAACCACGGGCACGCCCTCGCCGTTAGTCAAATCACGTACGGCCTTGGCGAAGCCCTCGTATCTGATCACTTCGTTGGCTCCGGCTTGCCGGGCCCGCTGCTCCTTTTCTAGGCTGGAGACCGTACCGATTACCCGTCCACCAAGCATCCTGACCATCTGGGTCAACAGCAGCCCTGTACCCCCGGCTGCCGCGTGAACCAGGACCGTGTCACCGGGTCGCACTTGATAGGTGGAGTGGGTCAGATAGTGTGCAGTCATACCCTGCACCATTGCCGCTGCAGCTATCTCCAAGTCCGTGCTCCCCGGAACCGGGACCGCCCGCGCGGCCGGGATGACCGCTTTGGTGGCGTACGACCCGAGAACCCCACTGGCCCAGGCCACTCGGTCCCCTACCTCGAAGTCCGTGACGTCAGCACCGACTTCGGCCACGACACCGGCGCCTTCGCGGCCCGGAACGAAGGGAACGTCGACCGCGTACCGGCCTTCGCGCTGGTAAATGTCGATGAAATTGACACCGGCGGCAGCGACGTCGATCAGCAATTCACCGGCGCCTGGCACCGGATCGGGATGCTGCCCGTATTTCAGTACCTCGGAGCCGCCCGCCTCGACCGCTGTTATCGCGTACATTCGTTCTCCCCATTTTTTCTCGACCCCTCCAGCTCAGTAGCCGCGAACTCCTCCAGCACCTCTTCACGAGCCTGATACGGAAATTCAGCCCGCGGCCATGGAACGACCAAATCAGTTATCCCAATCTCTTGGAAAAGACCCGACGCATCCCGATAACTTTCGACGGAGTCAAGTACTCCGCCAGCCGAGACTCCGGCGACTAGTAAGCGGCGCAACGACGCCGGATCGCGTCCGGCGGCCGCACAGGCATTGTCCACCTCTTGGAGGTGGACTTTGAGAAATGGCAGCAGCTGCTCGTAGCGTTCCGGACTTCCTCTGCCTGGCACGCCGGTGGTCACCCAGATCTCCGCGTGCCGAACAGCCAAGGCCATCCCTTTGGGGCCTGAGCCCGCGATAGCTAGAGGTACCCGCGGCCGCTGCACGAACCCCGGCTCCATTCGCACGCCCGCCGCCGTAAACCAGTCCCCACAGTACTCAGTGAAAGATTGCCGGAGCAATTGGTCGAGAAGTTCAACGAACTCACCGAACCGCGCCGCCCGCTCGACAGGGAGCAGCGGGTGATCTCCGCGTATACGGGTATCAAAACCCTCCGCTCCTGCTCCCACTCCGCAAATAATTCTGCCACCAGATATGTCGTCAAGCGCCATAAGTTCCTTGGCGAATTCTACCGGACTGCGGAAGTTTGGGCTGGCCACCAGAGGCCCTAGTCGTATTCGCGAGGTAACCATCGCAGCTGCGGTCAGTGTAGGTAGCGCCGGAAACCACGGCTTGTCTCTCAGCCACCGCCACATCAGGTGGTCGTAAGTCCAGGCGTGTTCATAACCCAATCGATCGGCCTTTTCCCACAAATCCCGGGCACGGCTCCAACGATGCTCGGGCAGGATTAGCACACCATGGCGCATCGGCGTTCTCCGTTCGAGCCCCCAAAGCGACCCCATCGGCCTAGAGTGAGGTATCCCCACGCCACTGACCGCTGTTGGTGGCATACTTTTTAATTTCGTCAGTATCGGGTCAGTACTTTCAAGGCCATACGTTCGTCCATGGCTTTGTAGCCTCCGAGCGCGCCGTCAAGACTGACCGTTAGATCGAAACCCGGCAACGGGTTTATCGCCCCATCTAGGATATCCGGCGGCAGTTCCGGAATGTAGGCTCGCACCTAAATGACGCCACGCAAAGCGATCTTCTGCTCGAAAAGCTCTTTCAGGGCCAAGTCCGGGTCCCTTCTGTGCGGCACGCCAACGCAGCCAATCGAGCCTCCTTCCCCTGCCGTCCACATAACTTGTTTAATCCACACCACCTTGATTGCCGCAGGGGCGCCCGACTGCGTATTAGCTCGTGCACGGCCTCGACTGCGGCGTCTCCGCGCTCTGCGAAAATGTCTGTCGCGCCGAATGTCCTGGCAATGTCCGTACGCACTTGGTGGCGCTCCAGAGCGATTATCCGGTCGGCGGCGAGACGCTTCGCGGCGAGAACCTTGCAGAGTCTGACTGCCCCGTCGTGCCGGGATGCGCCACCGCCGCAAGTGCGGCGTGATGACGGGTGCACAGCACGTTGGACAGGTAAAAAGTGCGGTGAGCAGTCGCTGGGGTGGAAGCCTGCCGAGCGCACTGTCTGCGTACGGCACCTGTACCGCTTCGCCCTGAGCGCCGTCCGATCCCGGCGTCCCCAAAATCCGTCGTGTTCGCAGGACGTGGTAAGGCCTTTCGTGCAGTAGCCGCACACGTCGTCCGACCAGACGAACGGCGCGATGACCGGGTCATCGACGGTGTAGTCCGTGACGCTCACGCCGGCTTCCTCAATAATGCCGAGGAATTTGTGCCCGATACGCCGACCCGGCTCACAAGGGGAGGCGCCGTGGTAAGACCACAAATCGGTTCCGCAGATACAGGACAGAACGAATCTCACCACCGCGTCGCTCGGGAACTGAATCATCGGGTCGAGTACCTCCTCACACGGATATCGTGTGAGGCGTGAATGACGGTGGCGTGCATGCGCATTGTCCTTCCTGCTGAAGTTTTGCCGACAATGACGCGGCGCAGTGCGGCACAGCTGCCTTGGGTTCATGGCCGCCGACGGCTTACATCGCCAGCCAGGGCCGGCTGGCATGAAAAGCGGGGCGAAAGGAGTCGAACACTTCATCCGCCGCGGCAAACAGCAACAGGACCTAGGAAACGCCCATGACGAGGGTCGCCCTGCGCGCTCCCATCCAGTTAAGAGGCGACCCAGGTGAATTGAGAGGGGAAGCCGTACCAGCCCCGCCCCGATCTGCGCAACGGGAGGCTCGATGTACCGGGTGAAGTAGATCGCGCTGCCCGAGACGTACGTTCTGAAGCCAATACTTGCGAGGAAGTTCACTATCGCCAGTGGCAAGAGCATTCAGACATGGCCGTCATGCTGCCGGGGTGGTGGCGACTTCAGCGACCTCGTGAAGGATACGGCCGATCCGCTTCTCGCAAACCGCCATCTCGGCTATCAGTAGTTCCTCGGGCCGGTCCTCACCATCGCGGCCGACCGGGTAGAGGCCGTGGCTGGCGACGTCCTGTGCCACTGCGCGCAGTCTACGCAGGAGTTGGGCGGCGATGCCGTCGTGGTCTATGGGGGCACGCAGGGTCAGGAAGAAGTTGTCATAAATGATCGCCATGCGCTCGGAGGGACGTACAACGGTTTCGGCCATAGCCTGCTGGAGCAGCGACTGTTTTCCAGGCACAAGCCGTGCGGCGACCCCGTCATGGATGACCTTGTGGATTGCCACGGCATGGGCGAGACCGACCGCCTCCGGCGCGTCTCCGCGTGCGGGGCCGCGCCCGCGGAACAGGCTGCGCACCGGGCCGAAGTCGGACGCCCAGGCCCCGCTGAAACTTCGGTGCTGGAGGAACATGCGCGGCCTGATCAGGGTCTGGTACAGGTCGAGTGGGCACGATCCGGTGTAGAGCAGCATGGCACTGTAGCCGTGCGTATACGTCTCTAGTTTCGCGAGCGCCGCACGGTCCGGAGCCTCCCGATCTCCTGTTAGTTTCAGCAGTTTTCCCATCAAATGCCAGATAAGGAAGGAAATTTGATGCCCTGTGATCCAGCGGAACCAAAACAGCTGGTCGTCCGTGATCTCGTCCGCGGTGGCGGGCGAAAACAGAGGTTCACTGTTCGCAAGGAGGCGCAGCTGAACTAGGGTGAGGTCCTGATCGTACGGGCGCACCATATGCAGGGCAGTGGTGGCGCTCGAGGCGATGTTATGGCCGACCGGTGGCATGGTCAACGGTTCCAAGCCGTAGGGGAAGTCACCGAAGTCCCATTCACCAGTGTGCAGATTTGTGGTGAGGGTGCCGTCGCTCGAACTCTTCATCAGCGACCGTCCGGTATGTAAGCGAGTTCGTATTCGAGGCCGTTCACGTCATAGAAGTAGAAGCTCTGCACCCCGTTGTCGTCGACAACGATCTCGGTGGGCAGATCGGGGCGAACAAACTTATAGTGACCCGACTTGTATAGGTCGATCCACTGACGGCGTTTGGCGATGAGATTGTCCGGCATATCAACTTGGATGCACACGTGCTGGAACAGATAGCCGTTTTCGTCGGCCTGGTTTCTGCTGTGGTCCGCGCGGTCGAAGAGGTGGAGACGCATGTCTCCGACGACGATCTCGATCAACCGGCCAATGCCCGGCAGTCTGTTAAGCGTGAGATCGGAGAACCGGTCTATTTCCCACTTCTTTTCGGCGCCGAGGAATTCCTGGTACCAGGCAAGACAGTTGTCGAGGTCTGCAGTCTGTACACCCAGATGGTGGATTTTGGGTTTGATCAGCTGATGCACTACGGTATCTCCCTTTCGGGGTACAACCGGTCGGGGCCGATTGCTCGTTCCGTTGCTGGCGCCGACATCCGTCAGACTTTGCTATAGAGCACTCCATCGGCCCAGACATGATCGGTTCGGCCCCATTCCATCGCGGAGGCGGCGTCCGGGAAAAATCCGCTGCCGTTCAGGTTGGCGCTCGTGTTACATAGGATCGGAATCCCGCTCAGCTCGTGGTAAGCGCACAGGATTTCGGCGAGAACCGGGTCGTCCTGCGGGCTAACGGTCTGCAGCCGAGCCGTGCCGTCGAGGTGGGTGATCGCGGGCACACGGTCCAGCCAATCTGGGCGAACATCGTGGTCGAAGAGCATGTATGGATCCGGCGTGCCGGGGTCGAAGATCTCGGGGGCGTGCTCGGTCAGGCATATGGGCGCCACGGGACGATAGTGCTCGCGACTCTTGATGTCGTTGAGAAGATCCTTCATGGCAGGGTCGTTGGCCGGCGCGATGATGCTGCGGGCACCGAGCGCACGGGGGCCAAGCTCGGCCCGTCCGCGCAGGAAGACCAGAGGCTTGCCGCTTTCGTGCAGGAGGCGGGCGACCTCCACCGGGGTGCATTCCCGGGTGCTCCAGCCTTCTGGGATCCGGGGCGTGGCGACCAGGTCCGGCCCCAGGCGCGCGTGCCACCGGACGGCCGAAACGCCCTTGGCATACGCGTACTCGGCGCACGCAGTGCCGATGGCGGATCCGGAGTCGTCAGGATATGGGGGCACCCAGACGTCGTTGAAGAGCGGGTGGGCGCGCAGAGCGCTATTCCACTTGATGTTCAGGGCGCAGCCTCCCGCGAAACTAAGGTTCCAGGGACCATCACCCTTCCAACGCCGGATCTTGTCGACGATCCGTTCGACCAGCAGCTCCTCCATGAACTGGTGCATGCTGGCGAGAACGTCCTCGTCCGACACCCCGAGCTCAGCGATGCGCTTGGCG
Organism: Streptosporangium sp. NBC_01469; assembly: GCF_036227305.1. Lineage (NCBI taxonomy): Bacteria > Bacillati > Actinomycetota > Actinomycetes > Streptosporangiales > Streptosporangiaceae > Streptosporangium > Streptosporangium sp. NBC_01469. The sequence goes on from NZ_CP109465.1 coordinate 7,660,074, forward strand.
GCATCGCTGAGGTAGGCGTGCACGTAGCGGTGCGAGGGCTCACCATTGCTGCCGCATCCAGTCACTGTGTTGCGGTACTCGGCGACGGCCTGGGTTGGCGCTTCGAAGTTCCGGTGGAAGGCATCACGGATAGCTTCCTGGACGACGTCCCTCGGCGTTCCGAGCGCGATGTAAGCCATCAGCTTGCCGGCAACGGAGAGGTCGTCGACGACTTGGGATCGGTCCTCCCCTTTGCGAACCCACGGCCCGAAGTACTGGGCTGCCATAGCGTACGAGTGGCCAATCAGTGGGAAGACCTCGCCGCCGTTCTCCACTGTGCCGCGCGCACCGTTCACGAAGTAAAGACGCGGGAAGCATCCTCCGTCCCAGACCAGCACGAAGGAGTCCTCACCACGCGCTGCGAAGGGGCTGGAACAGTAGGCGGCAGCAAAATGGCTCGACATGTGGACGTAGCTGTTGTAGGTCACCATGCCCCCGCCGATGGGGATTTGGCCGACCACGCCTGGACGGACCAAGCTGTTGATGGTGTCGTTCTCGCGGTAGGGCGCAACCTTCAGTTCCAGAGGCCTGCCGTGATCTAGCACGGAGAGACGGCCGAAGTCCACGCCATCCCAGCCGTCAAGGGCCCAGTTGTCAACGTCGGACACCTTGAAGCCGTGCTCGGCGAGGATCTCAGGGATGAGACGGAGATCGGCGACGGAGCTGTAGCGGGCGTTGTTCTCCCGCTTCTGCACTTCGATGTTGAACAAGAGCTTGTCGTCCTCCAACAGAGCTAGTCCACCGCTATGCGTGAGTTTGAGACCAGCTGTGATCATGTCGCGTCTCCCTACTAAGTGTTCATGCGGAGAAGGTTGGCATTGCGTACATTGGTGCGGGTCCGCTCCGTGCACCTCTCAAGGCCTGAGGCGTTGCCGGACAGCAAGGTGAAACCTGTGGGGCGCAGTTTGAGCTCGACGCAGTGCAGTTGGGCGCTAGCGTCCATGCCGACGAAAATTTCGCGCAGCCGCGTGTTCTTGAACAGGTCTGTGCTTGTGAAGGTCCCAAACCCGCCCTCGGACCAGTCACCCGAGTTAATGAGGCTGGAGCCGCCATCCCAGTTGATGCCGTGAACGACAGTCCAGTCGGTGCCGCCCTGGAAAAAATCGGCAGCTTCCTGGAACCGGTAGGCATTGACGATGGGGTGAAGATAGGCGTCAACGTCTGCAGCGAGTTGCGTTTCCGCCGATACCTCCGCGAAGGAGGTGCGGGTTCCGTACTGCTCTACCGAGAGAGCAAGCCCCAGGTCTTCCAGAACAGTTCCCGAGATATCCTCCGCAGAATTGTTCAGAAGGACATGAACGAGTTCCCGGCTCAATAAACGATCGAATTCACCATAAGGGTGATAGTACCAAGTGTACGCGATTCCGTCGTCTTCGAGATGCCGATAGAGCCATTGTACACCATTTGAGGGATCTGCCAGATGGTGAATTACTCCAGTACTCGTGATGAGATCGAAGCGGCGTCCCAGATGTTCGCCACCGATCTCGGCATGCTGGAAACTAACATTGTCGCAATTGTGGTTTTGGGCCAACTCGCGCGCCACGGACAGCGAGTGCTCGCTGAAGTCTACGCCGAGAAATTCCGTATCTGGGTACTGCATCGCCAGGCCGACCAGGCGATGCCCGGTGCCACATCCGGCGTCGAGAACCTGGAATCCATCCATGGAATGAATCACCAGATCCAGTCCCATGGCTAGATCATAGATGGGGTCTACGCTTGAACTCGGCAACGGGTAAGGGAATTGTTCGTACAGTGCACGCACATCATTTGAAGACGCGGATGGGGAAGTCATGAATCGACCCCTTTGGTTGCATGGAAACTTTCGAAGTCCGCTATCCCGTGAATATCTAAACAAGGATTCCAGCATTCCCGTAATGCGCTAATGCAGGCCGTTTTAAGTGCGCTTCACAATGGCCCTGGTAATCTCCTTGGCCATGGAACCCGCGTGGGCCGCGCGCATAAATGTGAGGTGGTCTCCCGGTGTCAGCCAGGCATTCAGCTCGGTGACGAAGGGCGACCAACTGTCGGCGATCGGTGCCGCCCAGGGCGAGCTCTCCGCCTGATAGAGCAGCACCGGGCAGGAGACCGTTGGGGGCTGGTAGTGAAACAGCGACCGGGTATGCGCCTCCATGGCCCTGAGGTGGTCGACCAGCCCAGACCGGCGCAGAGCGAGCATGTCGGCGGGCAAGTTCAGCTCAGTCATCAGCTCGACAACAGCCTCAGACCACTCCAGGTCGCCTTGTGCAACATCGGCTTCGGCCAGTCGCCTGAGCAGGTCGGTGGTGGCCAGGTAGTCCCGTTCGACGAGTTCCATGGCACCAGGAACGGGCAAGCAGGAATCCAGGGCGATGAGCAGATCGACGCAGTCACCGGCCTCCTCGATCAGACGGGTGGTCTCTATGGCCAGTGCTCCGCCGAAGGAATAACCAGCCAGCAAGTATGGCCCCGTGGGCTGGATCGCGCGGATCGCTTTCCAGTACTGGCGTGCCATCACCGCCACGTCCGCTTCCGGCTCGGCACCAAACGCCACGCTGCGGGACTCGATGCCGATGACCCGTACGGTCGAGGCCAGCGCCTCGGCGAGGTGCACATAGCCGCTGACGTTGCCCGCGCCCTCATGGAAGGCGAACAGCGTCCGTTCCGCCGTGCTCCGGTTGAGCATGACGGTGGACACGCGGGTGTCCAGTTCCGGCGTGACCGTTCCGAACACTGCGAACTGCTGTCCGGGGGCCGCTGTTTGCCGCACTACGATTGAAGTGCTCGACGTGCTGGAGGCACTGGAGGTAGCCGGTTCGCGGTGCTCGGTCGCACACGTCGCCAGTTCCGTAATCGTCGGGTTCTGAAAGAGCAGTCGCGGTGTGATCCTGACGCCGCCGCGACGCGCCTTGGCGATAACCTGCATGCCCAGGAAGGAATCGCCGCCGAGTTCGAAGAAATTGTCGTTCGCGCCGACTTGGTCGACCGTTAGTACCTCGCACCAGATCTCGGCAAGGAGTTTTTCGGCCGGTGTCGTGGGGGCTACATATCGAGTAGCCACCTCGGAGCGTCCGGCCTGGGGGGGCGGGAGTGCCTTGCGATCTACACCCTTGCCGTTGGCTGTAACGGGCAGTGCGTCCAGGAAGACGAACACGGTGGGTACCATGAAGTCGGGCAGCCCGCGCGCGCACCATTCCCGCAGATCAGAGACCACCGGACGTTCTCCGGGCGCGGCCAGGCAATACGCCACCAGGCGGCGCACGCCAGGGTCGTCCTCACGCAGCAGCACCACGCCGGCCGTGATCCGGGGGTGGGCGGTGAGCGTCGACTCGATCTCGCCCAGCTCGATGCGAAAGCCACGCAGTTTGATCTGGTCGTCTATGCGACCGAGGAAATCGAGCTGTCCGTCGGGTAGCCAGCGCACCAGGTCACCGGTCCGGTACATGCGTACAACCGTGTCATCAGAACGCGGGTCATTCACGAAGCGCTCATCCGTCAGCTCAGGCCGGTTCAAGTATCCGCGAGCCACCCCCTTGCCGCCAATCCAAAGCTCTCCGGGAACGCCGACGGGCGTCGGGCGCCAGGTACCGTCGACGACCAAAACATCGGTATTCGCCACCACAGCGCCGATAGGTACGGTCGCCGAGGGCTCGGTGAGTAGGCATGTGGTTATGTTGACGGTGGTCTCGGTCGGTCCGTAGATGTTGAACAGTGGCACGGACGTCCGCTCGAACCACCGTTTCACCGATGCCGGCAGGACCCGCTCGCCGCCCATGCTCATCAGGCGCAGCTGCTCACCGAGGTCAGCGGGATCGGTGAACTGAGATATCAACTCGTTCCAGACGAACGGTGGCAGCTGGCAGACCGTGATGTTCTTGGTCCGGATGGTTTCCAAGACCTTGGCCGGGGTCCAGTCGTCGCCACGGGGAACAAGCCGTGCCCCGGCGATCAGGGTTGGGAAGATCTCCCCTACCGAACCGTCGAAAGTCACCGAGGAGAACTGCAGATAAGCGTCCTCGGGCGAAAGCTGGTATTGGCGCTGCATCTCCTGCACGCGGTCGCTCATCGACCGGTGCTCGATCATCACACCCTTGGGCTTACCGGTGGAGCCGGACGTATAGATCACGTACGCGAGATTCTCCGGGCCGGCTAGTGGCTCAGGATCGCTCGTCGGAGCAGAGCCGAGCAGGGCCAGGTCAGCGTCTCGATCCAAGCAGAACAGTCGCACGGACGCGCCGGGGAGACGGCCGGTTAGGTGTTGCTGGGTGATGACGACGGACAGGGCCGTGTCCTCGATCATGAACGCGAGCCGCTCCGGCGGGTACTGCGTGTCAAGCGGCACGTAGGCCCCGCCGGACTTCAGGATGCCGAGCAACGCGACGATCATGTCGAGACCGCGCTCGAGGCACAGGCCGACCATCGCCTCGGGGCCGATTCCCAAGGCGCGCAATTGATGGGCCAGTTGGTTCGCTCGTTCGTTGAGCCCGCGGTAGGTGAGGGTCTCGTCGTCGAATTCGACGGCGACCGCGTCGGGCCTCTGGCGTGCTTGCAGCTCGATCAGCGCGTGCACCGGTACATCGTCGGGGTGGGGGAGCTCGGGCCCGTTCCATGCGGCGAGCTGTGCTTGTTCCGCTTCGGTGAGCAGCTCCACGGCGCCCACCTTCTTCTCCGGATCACCGTCAAGGATTTCGGCAAGGATCCGGAGAAGATGACTGGCCATGCGTTGCGCGGCCTCGTCGTCGATCAAGCCGCGGTCATGAACGATATGCAGGTCCAGCCGGCTGTCCGTATAGGCGGCTCCGAGCACCAGCGGATAGCCAGTCCGTTCAACGTAGCGCAGACGTCTGCGCGTGAGACCCTGCGGGAGATCGTCTTCGCTGAGCAGCTTCGGATAGTTCTCGAAAATGAGAATCGAGCGAAACAGCGACTTCTGGCTGGGGATCTCGCTCCACCGCTGGATGTCCACCAAAGCGCTGTACTCGTACTGGCGGAGCTCCACATGCCTTTCCTGCAGGGTCCGCAGCCAGTCAATCACGAACGCTTCGGCTGGCACAGCAGCGCGAACTGGAAGGGTATTGATAAACAGGCCGACCATTGACTCGACGCCGGGCAGGTCAGCGGGCCGCCCAGAGACGGTGGAGCCATAGAGGACGTCCTCGCTGCCGCTGTAGCGGGACAGTAGCAAGGTCCACATACCCTGAATGATCGTGTTGACTGTAAGGCGGTTGGTCTTCGCGAACTCACCGAGTCGGCCGGCGAGTTTAGCCTCCACGGTGAACTCCACGTCACCGAAGCCGGTCAGTTCGGTCTCGCGGTCAACACCCAGGGCCGTAGGCTCCGTGACGCCAGCGAGGTTGTCACGCCAGAACTTCTCGGCCTCCGTCTGCGAACGTTCCGCCAACCATGCGATGTAACGGGCGTACGGAACCGGGACGGGTAAAGTCGTGGCTTCACCGGTGAGTGCCGCCCGGTAGCGGGTGTAAAACTCCTGCTGGACCAGCTGGGCGCTCCACCCATCGAACAGCAGGTGATGGAACGACCAGACCACAACTGTCCGATTGTCGGCGACTCGTGCCACGACAAACCGCATCAACGGCGGCTGTGCCAGGTCGAATCCACGTCGCCGGTCGTCGTCGAGCAGCCGCTCCAGCCGCTGTTGTTGAGTGCCCGGGTCGGTGTCGCGCCAGTCGACCTCGTTGAAGGGGATCACGGCCCGTAGCCGCACCCTCTGCAGCGGGCCGCTATCGCCGTCCGTGGTGAATACGCTGCGCACAATGGTATGCCGGTCCACGACTTCCTGCCAGCTGCGACGGAAGCAGGCGACGTCGAGTGGCCCAGTGAACTCGTCAACGAACTGCACGACATAAGGGCGTACCTCGGATACGTCGGCCGTATCGGCCAGCGACTGGAAGAGCATGCCAGCCTGCATGGGGCTCAGTCCATACGCCTCGCGCTCTACCTCGTGCGGGTTCGCGACCGACGCTTCCTTCCTGGCTGCCTCGACGAGTGTACGAAGGGCGGCGGCCATGTCTTGCGCGAGCTTCGCCGCCGTCTGCGTCTTATGGACGTTCCTGCTGTAGGAGATGCTGAGCGACATGAGGCCCTCGTGAACGCTGGCAGTGATGTCGATCAGATGGGCACGCTCTCCGTCCGGGCCCACGGACCCTCCCCTGGGTTCGGCTTCGTCGGCCAGGCGACCAAAGCCGGAGGCCTCGCTGTCGAACTGCCCAAGGTAGTTGAAGCTGATCTCGGGCCAGGCCGCAGCACGCAAACTGTCCTGGGTCCGATCCGTGCCCCAGTAGCGCAGAATCCCGTATCCCACTCCGTGGTGGGGTACCTCCGCCAGTTGCTCTTGGACGCTCGCCAGGCACTCCACCAGGCCGCTTTGGGCCGCCAGGCGAAGTTCGATCGGAAAGATGCTCGTAAACCAGCCCACAGTGCGGGACAAGTCGACGTCGTCAAAGAGGTCCTCTCTGCCGTGGCCCTCCAACGCGACCAGGGCGGCTGGTTCACCCGTCCATGTCCGGATGGCGTGCGCGACAGCCGTCAGCAGTAGGTCATTAATCCGGGCATCGAAGACACGCGGCACATCGCGCAGCAGCGATGCGGTCTCGTCACTGTCCAGGGTAACCGCCACCGAGTCGAATGAGGCGATGGTGTTCTCGCCGGCGCGGTCTCGAGGAATCAGCGTGGCGCTGCGCGGCCGAGTCCAGTAGGCGAGCTCGCCGGACGCTGCGGCGGTGGTCGCATAGTGCTGGAGTCGGGCGGACCACGCTTGGTAGGAGGTGGTTTTCAAGGGGAGGATCACGCGCTCGGACGCTGCCAGAGAGCGGTAGGCGTCGGCTAGGTCTTGAAGCAGGATCCGCCAGGAGACTCCGTCGATGGCGAGGTGGTGAACCGCTAGTAGGAGCCGCTGCCCGCGCCCAGTTCCTAGGTTGAACAATGCTGCACGCAGCAGCGGACCTGACATCAGATCCATACCCTGCTGCACCTCGTTGGCCGCGGTACGGACCCTGTTCCATACGTCGGCCTCGGGCAGCATGGAGAAGTCGTGGCACGCAAGGTGAAAGGACACCTCGTTGGCGGCGTGGGTCTGGGTCCAGCCGCCAGGTCCTTGCTTGAACCTCAGCCGCAGCGCGTCGTGGTGATTCAGGAGAAGCCCGAGAGCCTCTTCCAGAGTCGCGGGATCGAGACCTTCGGTCTCCAAGAGCCGTGACTGGTTGAAGTGTGCGCGGTTCGGCATGTTCAGTTCGAAGAACCACTGCTGGATTGGGGTCAGCGCCGCTTCTCCGTGGACCGGCCCCTGCTCCGCCCAAACCACGGTGCCCTCTTCGGAGTGTCGTGCGATTTCGGCGACGGTCTGGTGTTTGAAGATCATGCGCGGGGTGAGATTCAGGCCGTATCGCTTGGCCCGGGAGATCACCTGGATCGCCAGGATCGAGTCGCCGCCGAGTTCGAAGAAGTTGTCGTGAACGCCGACCCGGTTTACGCCCAGGACCTCGGTCCAGATGCGGGCGATGGCCTCCTCAACCTCGGTACACGGGGCCACGAACTCCGTGCCCATGCGCGGCCGGGCTCCGCCAGGGGCGGGCAGGGCCTTTCGGTCTACCTTTCCGTTGCCGGTCAGCGGGATCTCGTCCAGGAATACAAACGTGCCAGGGACCATGTGGTCGGGCAGGGTCTGGCCGCACCAATCGCGCAGCGACGTAACGCTGGGCTCCGGGTAGTCAGCCGTCGGCACCGCGTAGGCCACCAGCCGCTTTTCTCCTGGTACATCCTCGCGTGCGACGACGGTGACGGTCTCCAGGCCGGGATGTTGGACGAGTGCCGTTTCCACTTCGCCGAGTTCGATGCGGTGGCCCCGGACCTTGACCTGGTCATCTAAGCGGCCGAGGTATTCAAGTTCACCGTCCGCCATCCACCGCACCAAATCACCCGACCGGTACAACCGCCGTGTCACACCGGCAAGCTCTCGCGTAACGAATCGCTCGGCAGTCAGCTCCGGACGATTGAGATAGCCGCGCGCCACCCCCGTACCGGAGATCCACAATTCGCCCGCCACACCGACCGGCGCCACCCGCCCAGCCGCATCCAGCACATACGCACCCGTATCCGCGAGTGGACGCCCGATCGGTGACAGCGCACCCCGAACCGAGTCTGTCTCTGTGATCTCCCGGGCCGTTACGTGCACCGTCGTCTCGGTGATCCCGTACATGTTCACCAGCCGCGGACCGTTTTCCCCAACTGCCTCCCACCAAGGACCCAGCCGAGCTGGCTGCAACGCCTCACCACCGAACACCACCAGCCGCAACGCCAGCCGACCGGCCCGCTCGGCCCCGATCACCTGCTGCAGCAGACCGAACGCCGACGGCGTCTGGTTTAGCACCGTCACCCCCCGATCCACCAATAGATCCGCAAACGCATCGGCGTTGCGCACCGTCTCCGCATCCACCACCACCAGTCGCCCGCCATACGTCAACGCGCCCCAGATCTCCCACACCGAGAAATCGAACGCGAATGAATGGAACAGCGTCCACACGTCCTCCGGCCCGAACCCGAAATCACCGTCCGTACCTCGCAGCCGGTTCACCACACTTCGGTGCTCCACCAGCACACCCTTCGGCACACCCGTCGAGCCCGACGTATAGATCACATACGCCAGATCATTCGGAGCGCTCTTTGATGCCGGGGCGTCGGCCGGCTCTCGGCCGATGACCGAACGGTCGGCGTCTAGAGCGACGGTCGTGAACCCGCCGTCTGGCAGCCTGTCCCGCAGGCCCGCATGGGTGACCACTACCGGTGCCGCGGTGTCGTCCAGCAGAAACGCCAGGCGCTCCGCCGGATACGCCGGATCCAAAGGCACGTACGCGCCACCGGCCTTCAATACACCCAGCAACCCAACTACAAGATCCAGCCCACGTTCCAGACACACCCCCACCAAAGAACCCGAACCAACGCCCAACCTTCGCAGATGATGAGCGAGCTGGTTAGCACGGATGTTCAACTCTCCATACGACAGAGTCGCTTCGCCATAGACGACCGCCGTCGCCTCGGGATGCTCCCGAGCCCGCTCCTGGACGAGGCCGTGCAGCGTCGCCGCATCGTCGATGCCGGTTACCGCCTCGTTCCACTCCACCAGCAACTGCCGGCGTTCCGCCACGCTCAGCAGTTCCAAATCGCCCACCCTGGCTCCCGGATCAGCCACCAGCGACGACAGCAGCTCACCGAAATGCCCAGCCAGCCGCTCAACCGCGGCATGCTCAAACAGGCTCCGGTCATAGGCGATGTTCACCTTGAGCCGCTCGCTGTCGTACACGATGGCGGTGATCGGATAACCGGTTCGCTCGACGTCTAAGCGGGAGATCCGGACGAGCCCATCGGGTAGTTCGTCGTCGCCCAATCCAGGGAAGTTTTGGAAGACGAGGATTGACTTGAAGAGCTGCTTGCCCTTGGGGACTGCGCTCCACCCTTGGGCGTCCACCAGTGAGGTGTACTCATACTGACGCAACTCCACATGCTGATCTTGGAGTTCATGCAGCCACTCGGCGACCGACAGCTCGACCGGGACCCGGGTGCGCACCGGAAGCGTGTTAATGAACAAGCCGATCATCGACTCAGCGTCGGACAGGCCGCAGTGACGGCCGGACACAATCGATCCGTGGACGATGTCGTCGCTACCGCTGTAGCGGGAGAGCAACAACGCCCAGGCACCTTGCACCACAGTGTTCATGGTCACCCGATGGGCCCGCGCAAACTCACCCAGCGCGACGGACGCTTCGGCGTCGAGCCGGAACTCCACGTCGTCGAATCCATGTTTGCCGGTTGGCCCGCCGATGCCGAGGTCTGTGGGATCGGTGAAGCTCCCAAGGCGTGCCCGCCAGAACTCCTCGGCCTGTTCGGTCGACTGCTCGCCCAGCCATTCGATGAAGCGCGCGTAAGGAACCGGGTCGGCGAGCCGCACGTCGGAGCCGTCACCGGACGTGCGGTATAGGACGAACACTTCCTTCATGACGAGCTGGGCGCTCCACCCGTCGAGCAGCAGGTGATGGAATGTCCACAGGACCATCGTTCGGTCACCCGTGAACCGCACCACCGTCAGCCGCAGCAGCGGCGCTGACCCCAGGTCGAATCCACGGACCCGGTCCTCCTCGACCAGTTCCTCAAGGCAACGCTTCTGCTCCGCCGTCGGCCGGGAACGCCAGTCCAACTCCTCGAAGGGGAGTTCCACACGACGCTGCACCACCTGCACCGGCTCGTCGAGCCCTTCCCACACGAACACACTGCGCAATGCCGAATGACGGTCGACCACCGCCTGCCACGCCAAACGCAGACGCTCCACATCCAAAGGCCCGACAAACTCATCGAGGAACTGAACGGTGTAGGGATGCACATCGGACGAGTCATACAGACTGTGGAAGAGCATCCCGGACTGGAGGGGGGAAAGTCCGTATCGGGTTGGCACAGGCCGCGGCAAGGCCTCCGCGTCCTGTGACTTGTCCGGGGTGGCTGCCAGCTGTTCCTGCTCGAAGATTTCGGCGACGGTCTGGTGTTTGAAGATCATGCGCGGGGTGAGATTCAGGCCGTATCGCTTGGCCCGGGAGATCACCTGGATCGCCAGGATCGAGTCGCCGCCGAGTTCGAAGAAGTTGTCGTGAACGCCGACCCGGTTTACGCCCAGGACCTCGGTCCAGATGCGGGCGATGGCCTCCTCAACCTCGGTACACGGGGCCACGAACTCCGTGCCCATGCGCGGCCGGGCTCCGCCAGGGGCGGGCAGGGCCTTTCGGTCTACCTTTCCGTTGCCGGTCAGCGGGATCTCGTCCAGGAATACAAACGTGCCAGGGACCATGTGGTCGGGCAGGGTCTGGCCGCACCAATCGCGCAGCGACGTAACGCTGGGCTCCGGGTAGTCAGCCGTCGGCACCGCGTAGGCCACCAGCCGCTTTTCTCCTGGTACATCCTCGCGTGCGACGACGGTGACGGTCTCCAGGCCGGGATGTTGGACGAGTGCCGTTTCCACTTCGCCGAGTTCGATGCGGTGGCCCCGGACCTTGACCTGGTCATCTAAGCGGCCGAGGTATTCAAGTTCACCGTCCGCCATCCACCGCACCAAATCACCCGACCGGTACAACCGCCGTGTCACACCGGCAAGCTCTCGCGTAACGAATCGCTCGGCAGTCAGCTCCGGACGATTGAGATAGCCGCGCGCCACCCCCGTACCGGAGATCCACAATTCGCCCGCCACACCGACCGGCGCCACCCGCCCAGCCGCATCCAGCACATACGCACCCGTATCCGCGAGTGGACGCCCGATCGGTGACAGCGCACCCCGAACCGAGTCTGTCTCTGTGATCTCCCGGGCCGTTACGTGCACCGTCGTCTCGGTGATCCCGTACATGTTCACCAGCCGCGGACCGTTTTCCCCAACTGCCTCCCACCAAGGACCCAGCCGAGCTGGCTGCAACGCCTCACCACCGAACACCACCAGCCGCAACGCCAGCCGACCGGCCCGCTCGGCCCCGATCACCTGCTGCAGCAGACCGAACGCCGACGGCGTCTGGTTTAGCACCGTCACCCCCCGATCCACCAATAGATCCGCAAACGCATCGGCGTTGCGCACCGTCTCCGCATCCACCACCACCAGTCGCCCGCCATACGTCAACGCGCCCCAGATCTCCCACACCGAGAAATCGAACGCGAATGAATGGAACAGCGTCCACACGTCCTCCGGCCCGAACCCGAAATCACCGTCCGTACCTCGCAGCCGGTTCACCACACTTCGGTGCTCCACCAGCACACCCTTCGGCACACCCGTCGAGCCCGACGTATAGATCACATACGCCAGATCATTCGGAGCGCTCTTTGATGCCGGGGCGTCGGCCGGCTCTCGGCCGATGACCGAACGGTCGGCGTCTAGAGCGACGGTCGTGAACCCGCCGTCTGGCAGCCTGTCCCGCAGGCCCGCATGGGTGACCACTACCGGTGCCGCGGTGTCGTCCAGCAGAAACGCCAGGCGCTCCGCCGGATACGCCGGATCCAAAGGCACGTACGCGCCACCGGCCTTCAATACACCCAGCAACCCAACTACAAGATCCAGCCCACGTTCCAGACACACCCCCACCAAAGAACCCGAACCAACGCCCAACCTTCGCAGATGATGAGCGAGCTGGTTAGCACGGATGTTCAACTCTCCATACGACAGAGTCGCTTCGCCATAGACGACCGCCGTCGCCTCGGGATGCTCCCGAGCCCGCTCCTGGACGAGGCCGTGCAGCGTCGCCGCATCGTCGATGCCGGTTACCGCCTCGTTCCACTCCACCAGCAACTGCCGGCGTTCCGCCACGCTCAGCAGTTCCAAATCGCCCACCCTGGCTCCCGGATCAGCCACCAGCGACGACAGCAGCTCACCGAAATGCCCAGCCAGCCGCTCAACCGCGGCATGCTCAAACAGGCTCCGGTCATAGGTTATTTCGGCCAGCAGTTGTTCCCTGGTGTGGCCGACGGCAATGGTGAGAGGGTAGCCAGTCCGAGCGATGCCCTTCTGGTGACGTACGGTGAGGTCTTCGGGAAGGTCGGAGTCGCCGATCACCTTCGGATAGTTCTCGAAGACGAGGATTGACTTGAAGAGCTGCTTGCCCTTGGGGACTGCGCTCCACCCTTGGGCGTCCACCAGTGAGGTGTACTCATACTGACGCAACTCCACATGCTGATCTTGGAGTTCATGCAGCCACTCGGCGACCGACAGCTCGACCGGGACCCGGGTGCGCACCGGAAGCGTGTTAATGAACAAGCCCACGATTGATTCCGCGTCGGTGAGTGCGGCGGGACGTCCTGAAACTGTGGATCCGTGGACGATGTCGTCGCTGCCGCTGTAGCGGGAGAGCAACAACGCCCAGGCACCTTGCACCACCGTGTTCACGGTCACCCGATGGGCCCGCGCAAACTCACCGAGTCGTTCGGCCAGTTCTGGGCCGAGGTTTCGCTTGACGTCACCGAAGTCGCTCTCAGCAATTGTCGCGCCGATACCGAGGTCTGTCGGAGCTTCGAAACTGCCTAGGTAGCGCCGCCAGAATTCTTCGGCGCGTTCCTTGGACTGCTCACTCAGCCATCCGATGTAGCGCGCGTAGGGGATGGGCTCGGCAAGTCGTGCGGGCGTGCCGTCAGTGGCGGCGCGGTAGAAGGCGAACACTTCCTTCTGCACCACTTGAGTGCTCCACCCGTCGAGCAGCAAGTGATGGAACGTCCACAGGACCATCGTTCGGTCACCCGTGAACCGCACCACCGTCAGCCGCAGCAGCGGCGCTGACCCCAGGTCGAATCCACGGACCCGGTCCTCCTCGACCAGTTCCTCAAGGCAACGCTTCTGCTCCGCCGCCGGCCGGGAACGCCAGTCCAACTCCTCGAAGGGGAGTTCCACACGACGCTGCACCACCTGCACCGGCTCGTCGAGCCCTTCCCACACGAACACACTGCGCAATGCCGAATGACGGTCGACCACCGCCTGCCACGCCAAACGCAGACGCTCCACATCCAACGGCCCGACAAACTCATCGATGGACTGGGCAACATAAGGGTTCGCGCCTGTTGAGTCGTACAGGACGTGGAACAACATTCCGGATTGGAGAGGCGTCAGCTTGTAGATGTTTTCGACGTTGGTCACTGTGAGAACCTTTCAAGAACTGACGCCAGAGCTGTCTCGTCGAGTCCCGCGAGGGGAAAACTTGCGGTCGAGAGCACGTTCTGGTTCTCACCGGATGTCTCGTCGACCAGATGCATCACGTAGCTCCGCAGGCTATCGGCGAGTGCTTCGATCGTTTTCTTGGCATAAAGGTCGGCCGCATAGCCGATCTCCAGGGACAGCGCTCCGTTCTGGAGCACGACGACCACATCGAGAATGTGATCGCGGGTACCTTCCCTGTCTATGTACGTCCTCGTGGATTCGGGGAGTTGGGCGTCACTGCCGAGCCCGGATGGGGGTTCACGGCGCGGGCAGTTGATGCTCAGCTTCACTGCAGGCCGTTGGTTTCCGCCTCCGCCGACGTGTAAGAGGCATCCAACGGTGCGAGTGAGATCCATGCCGTCGAGCGGATTTTCTCGGCCGCTCTCCAGTAGCCCGATCCTTACCGGCCCACCGGCCCAGTCGTGCAGCGCTGACTCCAGCGCCTTCAGGGTGATTTCGGTGAGACGGGGCCGATGTTCGTTTCCTGTGCCATACGCCAGCGATCCGATTTCGTCCGGTCCCAGGCGTATCCGCACGCACGCCGTGGAGGCGATGCCGTTCGCGCCGTCGTAGTCACGGGGCAGCGTAGTGTTCGAAGTCCCATGAGCGATCTCCCCGGCCAACCCCGCGATCTGTTGCGGCTGCTCTGCCAGTTGTGACGCCCACGACGTGAAGGATGTGCTCTTCAGCGGCAGTACGACATCCTTGCCGGAGGCCAACGCTTGGTAAGCGGTACTTACGTCCTCAAGAATGATGGGCCATGACTCCTCGTCGACCGCGAGTCGGTGGGCCACAAGGAGCAATTGCCCACCCCGGTCTACGCCCAAGTCGAACAGAGCGCTGTGCAGCAGCGGTCCTTCGAGTGGATTTAGCCCTGCTCGCAGTTGCTTGACCGCCTTTTCGATGGCCGCTCGTCCGGCGTCTTCCGTCCGGTCCGATAGGTCATGGTGAAGCAGGTGCGTAGAGGACTCCCGTTCGCTGGTCACACGCATGCGCCAGCCGTCCTGACCGGGAGTGAAGCGCAGTCTTAGAGCATCATGATGGTCGACGACCGCCGTGAGCGCCCGCCGCAGCAGTTCTGGGTCGAGCGCGGGAGTGGTGATCAAGCGAGCAGAGGTGTCGCGGTCCCTGCTGGGCTCCCCCCTGCCGAGCAGGGAGCGCTGGTACAGGGTTGGCGGAATGTTCCCAATCACCGACGTGTCTGCGACATCGCGAGGAGCAGTGTGCGCCACCAGCTCTTCGATCGTGGGGTGGCGGAACATCATCGGCGGCGTCAACTCAAGGCCGAATTTGCGGGCGCGAGCGATGACCTGGATACTGAGGATCGAGTCGCCGCCGAGTTCGAAGAAGTTGTCGTGGATTCCGACCCGATCCACACCGAGCACATCGGCCCAGGCCTGGGCTACCACCTTTTCCACTGGGCTGCGCGGTGCGACGTAACGCTCTTCGAGCTCTGGCCGCTGCCCCTCGGGCTCGGGCAACGCCTTGCGGTCCACTTTCTTGTTCGCCGTCAGCGGCAGCCGATCCAGGAAAACGAAGGAACTGGGCACCATGTACTCGGGCAGGCTCAGCCCGCACCACGCCCGCAGCGCAGTAACATCCGGCTGCTGGGTGCCCGCGTTCGCCACGCAGTAGGCGACGAGCCGCTTGGTTCCGGGCATGTCCTCGCGTACAACTACCACGGCGGAGTCGACAGCGGCGTGCCGCACGAGTGCAGACTCCACCTCGCCGAGTTCGATCCGATGTCCGCGGATTTTAACCTGGTAGTCCATTCGGCCCAGATACTCAACAGTGCCGTTAGGCAGCCACCGGACCCGGTCACCTGTACGGTAGACGCGCGCATCGGGGTCGGCGGAAAATGGATGGGGCACGAAGCGCTCGGCGGTGAGCTTGGGGCGATTCAGATAGCCACGAGCGACCCCCGCTCCACCAATCCATAATTCCCCCGGAACACCGATAGGGACCAGGTGCCCATACCTGTCCATCACGAAGAGTTCGGTGTTGGCGATGGGTTCGCCGATCGTGACGATCTTCGCATCGGGTTCAAAGTCCGCCGCGAGGGACCAGATCGTGGTTTCTGTCGGTCCATACAAATTGGTAACGCGGACAGCCCGTTGCGATAGGCGCCTTGCGAGGTCCAGGGAAAGTTCCTCTCCACCGGAGAGTATGTGGAGATCGCCGGGGTTCTCCGGCATGGTCTCCACCAGCATCTGCCATACCGACGGCGTCGCCTGCATGATGGTGATCTGGTGTTCCGTCAGGAGTGCCGCGAGCTTTTCCGGGGCGCGCGTCTGCTCCTTGCTTGCGATGACTACCCTAGATCCAGCGATAAGGGGGACGTATAGCTCCAGGTTGGCAATGTCGAACATGATGGTCGTGACGGACAACAAGCGATCCTTGGGCGTCACGCGAAGCCGGTCCCGTAGGCCGACGAGTAGGTTGGTGAGGGCCTTCCTGGGGATTCCCACGCCCTTGGGTGTGCCAGTGGAACCGGAGGTGTAGATGACGTAAGCGAGATCATCGGGAGTCGCCTCGCCTATCGGGTCCTCGATGGGCTGTTGCGCTAGGGTCATCGCGTCCGTATCCAGGCACACGATTTCGGCCCTGCTGTCCGGCAGCCGTCCGCGCAGGCTCCGCTGCGTTACGACGATGCTGGCTGCCGTGTCCTCTAGCAGGAACGTGAGGCGCTCTGCCGGGTACTCGGGATCCAATGGCACATATGCGCCACCGGCTTTCAACACACCTAGCAGCCCGACCAACATGTTCAGGCCGCGCTCAAGGCACACCCCGACCAACGAGCCAGCGCCGACATTCAACGACCTGAGGTATGCGGCCAGTTGATTGGAGCGCGTATTCAACTCCCCATATGAGAGCGATTGTTCGTGGCATACCACCGCCACCGCGTCGGGACTCTCCCGCACGCGCTCCTCGAAAAGGTCGGGAACACCGCGGTGCGCAGGAAAGGGGACCGCCGTGTCGTTCCACTCCACCAACAGTTGATGCCGTTCGGCGCCGGGGAGTATCTCCAACTCACTGACGCGCGCACCGGGGTCGGCCGCCGCAGAGGCGAGGAGCACGCCGAAGTGAGCAGCCATCCGCTCAATCGTGGTGCGGTTGAAGAGATCGGTGGAGTACTCGACACGGGCCGTGAGGCGGTGTGCGTCTTCGCGGATCGACATGGTCATATCGAGGGCGGAGGTGGCCGCTTCCAGCCGCAGAGACTCGGTGTCGAGGCCCTTGAACTCCCAGCTTTCCTCCGGAGTGTCCTGCAAGGTGAGCATCACCTGAAATAACGGGGTACGGGAGAGCTCGCGCTCAGGGGCGAGCTCCTCCACCAAGCGCTCGAAGGGAACATCCTGATTGTCGTACGCGTTGAGGGCGCGGTCTCTGACCTGCTTCAGGAGGTTACGAAAGGTCGGGTTGTCCGCGAGGTTAGCGCGCATGACGAGGGTGTTGACGAAGAACCCCACCAAGCCTTCGGTTTCCGCCCGGTTTCGTCCGGCGATCGGCACACCAACCGCCACGTCACTCTGACCGGAGTACTTACCGAGCAGGATCTGGAAGAGGCCGAGAAGCACCATAAACAACGTGCATCCCTCGCGCTGCGCCAGCTCCCGCAGTTCCTTCACCACCGATTCCGGGACGTCGAACTCGATGCTCGATCCGCGTCCCGTGCGGATCGGGGGCCGTGCCCGGTCTGTGGGCAGCTCCAACGGCTCCAAGCCGTTCAACTCATTGCGCCAGTAGTCGAGCTGGCGTTCGAGCGCCGCGCCGCGCAGACATTCACGTTGCCATATAGCGAAGTCGCCGTACTGCACGGGCAGCACGGCAAGATCTGCCGTCCGGTGCTCGCGAGCGGCCGCGTACAATTGGGGCAGTTCCTCCGAGATCAGCTTCATCGACCACCCGTCCGATACGATGTGGTGTAGCACGATCAGGAGTAGGCACTCATCGCCCGCTACCCTGACCAGCACCGCTCGCGTCGGTGGTGCCGTCGCCAGATCCATCGGTCGGAACGCCTCGCGCCGTACCACACCCAGCGGATCCAGCCCACCGTCCAGTTCCTCTAGGGAGAACTCGCCAGAGGCGTCTACCACCTGCCGCGGTTCGCCGTCCGTCCCAGCCACGAAGCGCGTGCGCAACACCTCATGCCGTTCCAGGAGTCCCGAGAAGGCGCGTCCGAGCGCGTCCGTGTCTAGGTCGCCGCGCAATCGGACGACGAGGGGCAGCAGGTACTCGGCTGAGTCGGTGAAAAGTTGGTCGAGGAACCAAAGGCGTTGCTGCCCGAAGGACAGCAGCAAGTCCCGATCGGCCATGCGCGGCACCAGGGGCACCGGATTCTCGCCGGCCGCCGCCGCATCCACCCGTCCCGCGAGCTTCGCGACCGTCGGATGTGCGAACAGCTCACGCACCGGCACGGCCACTTTCAGCTGGCTCGCGAGACCGTTTACGACTCGCATCGCTAGCAACGAATGGCCGCCGAGTTCGAAGAAGTTGTCGTGGATTCCGACCCGATCCACACCGAGCACATCGGCCCAGGCCTGGGCTACCACCTTTTCCACTGGGCTGCGCGGTGCGACGTAACGCTCTTCGAGCTCTGGCCGCTGCCCCTCGGGCTCGGGCAACGCCTTGCGGTCCACTTTCTTGTTCGCCGTCAGCGGCAGCCGATCCAGGAAAACGAAGGAACTGGGCACCATGTACTCGGGCAGGCTCAGCCCGCACCACGCCCGCAGCGTGGCCGCGTCCAAGTGACGCTCGGCCATGGGGACGCAGTACGCCGCGAGCCGCTTATCCCCGGGCTCGTTCTCCCAGTCGATCACCACGCAGGACGCCACGTCCTCGTGCTCCATGAGGACCGACTCGATCTCGCCTAGTTCGATGCGGATGCCTCGCACCTTGACCTGCTGGTCGATGCGGCCCAGGAACTCCAAAGTGCCATCGGGCAGCCACCGCACGAGATCGCCGGTGCGGTACATCCTGGCTCCTGGTGGACCGTTGGGGTCCGGCAGGAACCTTTCGTCCGTGAGTTCCGGGCGCCGCAGATAGCCGTGGGCAACGCCGATGCCGCTCGCATACAACTCGCCTGTCACCCCCGGTGGTACGAGGTGACCGTGTGGGTCGAGGACATAGATGCGCGTGTTTCCGACGGGCCGGCCGATTGGTGCGATGCCAGGCCACCGTGTGACATCGGCCGGTAGGGCGTAATCAGTTACGCCATGCGTCTCGGTTGGCCCATATCCGTTGTGCAGGACGCACCAGGGGTGGCGGGTGTGGAAGGCACGGGCGGAGTCGCCCAGCACATGTGTGTCGCCGCCTTGTGCGATGACACGCAGCTCAGGGAGTACGGCACCCATTACGTTGGCTGCCTTGTAGAACTCCTCCAAGACGAGATTTGGGGCATTGAGTTCGTGGATCGCGTGCCGCTCCAGCCACCTCACCAGCGAAGCAGGGTCAATGCGGACACTCTCTGGGGCGACGACCAGGCACTTCCCGTACAGGAGCGCGCTCAAGATCTCGTACGGGGCGATGTCGAAGCTGATTGTGGCGAACTGAGCTATACGGCCGTGCGGTTCACCGGGAGTCGCCGCACGCAGCCAGGACGTCAGATTCACCAGTCCTCGCCCTGGCATCACTACACCCTTGGGGTGCCCGGTGGAGCCCGAGGTGTACATGATGTAGAAGGGAGTATCCGGTGTGACGGGGCTGAGCCGCTCGCTATCGGTTGGGTTGGTGACGGGACGGGACGCGAGCGCCGCCACGCACTCCGGGTCATCCAGCACCATCCGGTGCGGCCCTGCCGGCAGGGCGGCCTGGACGGCCATGTCGGTCAGTACGCAGGAAGGCCGAGCGTCCTCGATCATGTAAGCGATGCGGTCGGCCGGATAGCCGATGTCGATCGGAAGGTAGGCAGCACCGGTCTTGGTGATCCCGATGAGGGCGGCGACCAGATCTACGGACTTGGGTAGGGCGAGGGCCACTACATGGCCGGGGCCGACGCCCATGGCGATGAGCCAGTGAGCAATCCTGTTGGATCGGGCGTTCAGTTCGGCGTAGGTGAGCTCGAGATCCTCATACACGATGGCGGGCGCGCCCGAGGCCGCCGCCACTTGGCGTTCGAAGAGGGCCGAAACACTGTCGGCGGGCACGGGGTGGTCGGTCTGGTTCCACTCCATCAGTAGTTGGTGCCGGTCGGCGTCGCTGAGCATATCGAGTTGGCTCAGCCGGTCCCCAGGGTTATCGACCACTCGGGCCAGCAGGTTCTCGAAGTGCCGGGCCATCCGCTCGGCCGTCGTCCGGTCGAAGAGGTCGCTGCTGTAGCTAAGCAGGCCCTGGAACGTGTCGTCGGCCTCCTGAAGGACCAGGGTGAGGTCGAACTGCGCGCCGTCCATGTCTGTCTGGAGCACGTTGCTCTCCAGACCGGGGAGGTCCCACACCTCATCCGACAGGTTCTGCGGGGTGATCATAGCCTGGAAGAGGGGGGTGCGGCTTAGATCCCGTTCCGGAGCGAGGTCTTCCACAAGCCGTTCGAAGGGGACATCTTGATGAGCATAGGCTCCCAGCGCAGATTCCCTGACCCGCTGCAGGAATTCCTCGAACGTCGGATCTCCTGACAGGTCGGCGCGCATTACAACGGTGTTCACGAAGAATCCGATCAGCCCTTCAACCTCGGCTCGGTTCCGCCCGGTCGCCGGTACACCAACAGCCACGTCCTGTTGGCCGCTGTATTTACCCAGAAGGAGTTGGAAGACCGCGAGGAACGCCATGAAGGGGGTCACGTCTGCGCGACGTGCCAACTGCCGTAGCGCGGCTGACACGGCGGCTGACACAGTGAACTCGACGCTCGCTCCGCTGCCCGAACGCTGTGGTGGCCGGGTCCGGTCGGTGGGCAGTTCTAAGGGCTGCAGCTCAGCCAGCCGGTCGCGCCAGTAATTGAGTTGACCATCGAGGAGTTCGCCGCTTAGCCGTGCGCGTTGCCAGACTGCGAAGTCCGCGTATTGGACCGGCAGGGCGGGCAATTGCGGTTTCCGTTTCGCGACGGCTGCTGCGTAGAGTTCCCCTACCTCCTTGGCCAGGACGTGGACCGACCAGTCATCGGAGACGATGTGGTGCAAGACCACCAGGAGTAAGTACTGGTCGGCAGCTTCTCTCACAAGGAGAACCCGCATCAGCGGTCCTTCCTCGAGGTCGAGGGGCCGCTTGGCTTCTTCGCGTACGAGCCGTAGGGCGTCCTCGTGGTCGTGGGCTTCTCGGCGCTCGATCGGTAACGCGCAGGCTGGGCCAATGAGTTGCCGCATTTCTCCGTCGAGGTCGGCGACGAAGCGGGTACGCAGCACGTCATGCCGCTGGAGCAGTCCAGCGAAAGCGACCTCTAGGGCTTCGAGGTCCACGGCGCCACGCAGGAGCACCAGCCGATGGGTGAGCAACTGGTTACTGTCCGGGGTGAGTCTGTGGAGGAACCAGAGGCGCTGTTGTCCGAACGACAGGGGAGCGTCCTGGTCGGGCTGCTCGCGTGGTACTAACGTGGCTATTGCCGAACTCGTCGAGTTCTCCATTCGCTCGGCGAGCGCGGCGACCGTGGGATAGGCGAATAGGTCTCCCACGAACAGTTCCGACCGCAGTTCACTCCCGATCTGGTTGATCACGCGCATCGCCAGGAGGGAGTGCCCCCCAAGATCAAAGAAGTTATCGTGGACGCCCACCGTGTCTACGCCCAGTGTGTCCACCCAGATCCGGGCGAGCGCAACCTCCGCTGAGGTACGTGGCGCAACGTACGTGTCGTCGAACTTCGCGCGTAGCCGGTTCGGCTCGGGCAGCGCCTGCCGGTCTACTTTTCCGTTGGCGGACAGCGGCAGTCGCTCCAGGAAGACGAAGCCATTGGGTACCATATGTGCCGGGAGCTGCTCTGCGACATGGCGGTGTAGCAAAGCGTGTAGCTCGGCTTCCTCGTCGGCCCCTTCGTCGATGACGTCGGCCGTCCTGTTCCGTTGCGTGCCCAGAGCGTCGCAGACCACATACGAGACTAGGCGCTTATCGCCGGGCCGATCCTCGCGCACCACAGTGACCCCCTGGGCCACGGCCGGATGTGACATGATGGCGGCATCGATCTCGCCGAGTTCGATCCGGTAGCCCCGGATCTTCAGTTGGTGGTCCATCCGTCCGAGGAACTCGATGTTCCCGTCCAGCAGCCACCGGACCAGATCGCCCGTACGGTAGACGCGCGCATCGGGGTCAGCGGAGAACGGATGGGCTACAAAGCGCTCGGCGGTGAGCTCTGGGCGGTTCAGATAGCCACGGGCGACGCCCGCTCCACCAATCCATAGTTCCCCCGGAACACCGACGGGTACCGGGCGGCCGTACCCATCCATTACAAAAAGTTCGGTATTCGCCATAGGCCGACCGATGGGCAGGGTAGTACCAGGCACCAGCTTCGTGGCGTCGACTTCATAGAGGGTAGCTCCCACTGTCGCCTCAGTAGGCCCGTACTCATTGATTAGGACGGTGTGCGCCGCACACCGTTTGATCACTACCTTCGCCAGATCCGAACTGAATGGCTCGCCCGCGACAACTAGGGTGCCGACATCCAATTGGGTGTCTGTCCCTGCCATGCGTTCCAGGAGTAGTTCAAGGTGGGACGGGGTGAGCTTCACTGTGCTGAACGACTCGCCCCGCTCGAAGGCTGCCGCGAGCATGCCTACACCAGCGGCACCTGGTGCCTCCATGACGACCACGGCCTCGCCTTGGAGCAGCGGCAGGAAGACAGAGGGGATCGGCAGGTCGAAGGCGATGGATGATAGGAGGACGGAACCGTAGCCTCGGCCGGTGCAAGGGAATGCTGCGTCGGCGCTGTGCAGAAAGTCCGCGAAGTTGCGATGGCTTACCTGAACGCCCTTGGGCGTCCCTGTTGATCCAGATGTGTAGATGACGTATGCAAGATCGTCAGGTCCAACCATCGATTCCACGTTTTTCTTGGACAGTGCGGCGACGGTGGGCCAATCACTGTCCATGCACACGACACGGTGCCCTTCGAAGGGCAGCCGCCGGCGCAGGCCCTCCTGACTTACGACAACTGAAGCTGCGGTGTCATCGAGCAGAAACGACAGACGATTCTCCGGATAAGTTGGGTCTAGGGGCACATAAGTAGCGCCCGCCTTCAGGACACCCAGCAGCGCGACCACCAGCGGAAAGCCATGCTCGACACAGACTGCCACCAGGCTCCCAGGGCCCACCCCCAGGTTCCCGAGGTGCCGCGCCAACTGGTTAGCCTGCGTATTCAATTCTCGGAAGGAAAGAGAGAATCCTTTGTCGACGACGGCCGTAGCCTGTGGTGTACGGGCCGCCTGCTCAGTGAACATTTGGTGCACAAGCGCGTCAGCCGGATACCTGGACTTAGTTTCGTTCCAATCCACCAGGATCTGTTGACGCTCGACTTCCGTCAGTATGTCGAGTGCGCCAACACAGGCGGTCGAGTCCGCAATGAGCGAAGCCAGCAGCGTTTCAAAGTGTCCAGTTACCCGCGCGGCTGCCATCGGGAGACCAAACATCTCCAGAGCGGCACTATTGAAGCGGACGGTACGGCCATCGGCGCTCAGGGCTACGGGCGGTGGGGATAAGAGGCCGGCCTGTGCCGGTTCTGTAAGCCACGCGCTAATGGAGGTATCGGCGTCTGGGAGGGCAGGAGCACCGTCCTTGTGGCCGCTGTACCGCGCAATCAGTAGAGCCCCAGCTCTCTCGATAACGGTATTCAGGGTCAGGTCAAGGGCGTGAGCGAACTCGCGTACTGCCTCCAGGAGTTGAGCCTCTAACGGCAAGAGGATTGATCCAGCGAAGCTTTCACTGCCCATAGCCATCGATCCGATAACCCCTTCTATGCATGAAAAGCCGTCCTCGCTGCGCACACAAATGTTTCACCCAATTTTTCCGGACATGGTCGTGTCGCACAACGAACAGTTTTCAATGATGATGCAGTTACCGGATTGAGAATCCGGCTGATTGTGATGGATCACTACGCAGCTGGTTGTTGTACTGCAGAGCACCGGTGCTTACCGAGCGCAGTCCGTGTCTGGCGACGGACCTCCCGCATATTGCGCAACGGCGACACAAAAATCGGTATGAAGGCCAAACAGGAAGCAGCCGCACAGACGAAAAGTGCTTCACGCGGCCCCAACCAACCGGCCGCTGCGCCGCCCAGCATGGAACCGATCGGCATTACACTCCAAGTGAGGAATCGCATTGTGGCATTGACCCGGCCGAGAAATTCATCGGGAGTCAAGACCTGAGTGCAGCTTACCTGAGTAACGTTGTATACGACAGTCATGAATGCGGTAATTCCGTTGGCGCAGGCCGCCAACCAGAGAGTCCAGCCAGATCCCGCAAAGGGAAGCGCTAGAGCAAAAGGGGATCCTAGGAAGAGGATCAACCACATGGCGGGGCCAGCACCGAGCTTCTCGGATATGCGTCGAGAAACAAAAGCTCCAAGAAGTCCACCTACTCCCGAGACGCTCAAAAAAAGACCGATCAAGCCGGGAGAAAGATTAAGGGTTCGCGCCAGAAAAAGCATGGTTACGGTATAGACGGCATAGGATGTCAAATTCAGCAAAGCAGTCGATCCAGCGATTGCGAGAAGTCGGGTGTTCCGACGGACCTGATAAAGGCCGGCCCTGATTTCCCGTAGCATTCGAGATTCTGTCTTGCGGACAGGCTCCTTTTCCACAGTACGAATCCGCAGGATGCATAGCGAGGAGATCGCAAGTCCGATACTGGTTACCACAAAGGAGACCGGCGCAGTGAGCAGACCCACCACTTGACCACCGATTGAGGGTCCACCTACTGCGAATACTTGTTGAACACCCGTTAGTTTAGCGTTACCTTCCAGCACCTTCTCTCGACCTATGAGGCTGGGTAGATAGCTTTGATAAGCAACATCGAAAAATACATTACATGCGCCAAAGAGCAGAACAATGATATAGAGCTGCCAGATTGAGAGGGAGTTCATCCACCAGGCAACAGGAATGAAAAATAGAATGAGCGCCCTTCCGAGTTGACATAAAACAAGAATGCTTCGCCTTCTCAGGCGATCAACCCACACTCCGGCCGGCAGTCCAACCAGAAGAAAAGGAAGGGTCAAAAATGTTGAAACCAGCCCTACTTCAAATTCGCCAACATTCAGCGCCATAACAGCAACGAGCGGGATTGCTATCCTTGCCACACTAACACTTGCTGCACTTGTGGCTGTAGCTGCAAATAGATTTCTAAATCCCTGATCGCTCAATATTCCCGAACGTTGAAACATGAATTTAACATATCAGCCACAACTAACGACATGCAAGTGATCCAAATCACACATGAGCCGACCTGCCACTGACTATAGGTTTGACAAGATCTTTCTCGTCACGTAAGATGCGCGGCTTTGCCCGCTGGGCCGACGCATCATTCCTTCGAAATGGACCATTTTGGCTTGACTTTCAGTCCATTCGCCACTTTTGGAGTCGATTTAACAACGGCTGTAGATCCAACGAGTAAAGCTCTGACCTGGAGTTTTGGTGTTTCGCTGACCGTAGCCAATCTCTGCCGTCACAGTCCGTATTGGCTCCAGCACTTTATGAGTGCTAAGAGGGGTCAGTCGAGTTCTTCTCCGATAATCAAGTCAAGCGGTTACGGTCGCTCTCGGTGGGTATATGAGGCATTCGACTGAGAGTTGATTGCGCTTCCTGGTCAGCGTGATGGCCCGGCTGGCGCGCTGGGTGGGCGGGATTCCAAGAGCCCGTGGGCGTCCTTCCTTGGTTACTGAGGATAAAAAGCGTGGTGTCGTCATGGTGGGGCGGGGACGAGTCCGGTGCCGATAAGGCAGCCGTCGAGGATGTCGTGGCGGTGTTGGAGTCGGCGTAAGCCTTGGCGGATTGCGGTGATCAGGTCGTGGGGGTCGGTGAAGGCGCGGTTGGCCTGGGTGGTGCGTCGCAGTACCGACCAGACGCCTTCCACGGGGTTGAGGTCGGGGGCGTAGGTGGGGAGAGTTGGTAGACGGTGAGCCAGTCCCGCTCGGCGATGTAGCGGCGCATCCCTGCGGTCAGGTGGGTGTTGAGGTTGTCCCAGACCAGCATGATCGGGCCGCCGAGTTGATGGTGGGCGGCCTGGATCAGGCCGCGTTAGTCGGTCCAGGCGAAGCTCTTTCGCCCGTCGGGGCGGGCGCCGGGACAGGGCCGGTAGATCAGGCGGGATGGCTGTCCGGGTTTGTAGCAGGCTAAGGCGGCTACCGATAATCGGTGCTGGGAGCGGCCGTGTACTCGCACGATCGGGGTGGCCCCGCGCCGGGACCAGGTCCTAGTGATCGGCGGCGTCATCGAGAACCCGGCCTCGTCTTCGAAGACGATCCATGCTCCAAGCGCCGCCGCGGTTCTTCCACCTGGGGCCATGTCTCCTTCATCCAGCCGGCCGCCGCCTCATCTCGCTCGGCAGCCCGGCGTGCCGGCACCTGACACGACCAGCCGTGCCGCTTGAGCAATGCGGCCCCCCTTGAATGGTGTAACTCTTGTGGAACCGTCGGCCGATCAACGTCTTGATTCGCTGCAGGGTCCAGGTCTGGTCCGGCCAGCCGTGCGTCACCAGCCCTTTGTTCAGTTCGGTCTCCAAGACGGTGAACAGCTCATCGCTCAGTAGTGGTAGCGAGGCCGGGCCGGTGGAGACCAGCGCCCGCTCGCCGCCTTGTGGCCAAGCTTTACGCCACCGCTGCACCGAACGCACACTTACCCGCAGATCATGGGCGATGACCGTGTTGTCCTGCTCGGCAACGAATCGCTCGGCCGCCTAAAACCGCAACCGTTCGCGGAAGGCCCACCGCTCGGCGGTCAGCCCGACCCTGGGGTCTGTCCAGTTACCGGTGCGCGGGTCTGTCCAGTTAACGGCTCTGGCACGAATCCGGTGGTGACGGAGTGTACGGGCTGGCAAGGTGACCTTGGTGTGCCTCGAAAGTCTTGAAGATGCTGTTCCCGCAGTTGGCCGACGTGGTCCTCGAGCAGGTGATCACAGAGCAGCAGATCGTGCGGGTACGAGCCCGAACACGATCGGTAGCAGCATCCTGCCCCGCCTGTGGAGTCCCGGCCCGGCGAGTGCACGCCTACCACACGCGGCGTCTGGCGGATGTGCCGGTCGGCAGCCACACCGTGGTCGTTGACCTGCGCGTACGCCGACTGGTGTGCGAGGCCCGCGGTTGTGTGCGGCAGACGTTTCGTGAACAGGTTCGGCAGGTGGCGGCTCGTTATGCGCGTCGTACTGTGGGGTTGGCCGCGCTGATCGTGGACCTGGCAGTGGTGCTGGCCGGTCGCGCCGGCGTGGCTGTGCTGGCCCGGCTGGCGGTGAAGGTCTCGCGGACCACGGTGCTGCGCTTGTTGATGAGCGTTCCCGCCCCCGCCGGGCCGGTGCCCGCAGTGCTGAGCGTGGACGACTTCGCGCTGCGACGAGGCAACAGCTACGCGACCTTGCTCATCGACGCGGTCACTCACCGCCGCATCGATGTGCTGCCTGACCGCAAGGCCGCCACATTGACCGCATGGTTACGCGAGCATCCCGGCGCCCAGGTCGTGTGCCGTGACGGCTCAGCCGCCTACGCCGAAGCCATCCGCCAGGGAGCACCGGACGCGGTACAGGTCAGCGACCGCTGGCATCTGTGGCACGGCCTGGCCGCCGCAGTGGAGAAGACCGTGGTCGCCCACAGCCGCTGCTGGCACACCGCAGGGCCCCGCCGCACCGGCGCGCTCACCGAACGGACCCGCCGCAAGCATGCGCAGGTCCACACCCTCCTCGACCAGGGCCTCGGGCTGGGCGAATGCGCCCGACACCTGGGCTGGGGATTCAACACGGTCAAACGCTACGCCCGCGCCG
Source organism: Streptosporangium sp. NBC_01469 (assembly GCF_036227305.1). NCBI lineage: Bacteria > Bacillati > Actinomycetota > Actinomycetes > Streptosporangiales > Streptosporangiaceae > Streptosporangium > Streptosporangium sp. NBC_01469. The sequence goes on from NZ_CP109465.1 coordinate 7,687,684, forward strand.
CCTCGGCCAACGACCTCCTGCGCCCGCCCAAGTACGGCGCCACTCTGGTTGATCATCACCGCGAGCATCTGCGACGCCGCTTGGCCGAAGAGCCCGGCGTGGCGGTCACCCATCTGCTGGCCGAGATCCGCGAGCGCGGCTACACCGGCAGCGCCAACCTGCTGGTGCGCTACCTCAACCAAGGGCGCGCCGACCCCGACCGCACCCCGCCCTCACCACGCCGGCTGGTCTCCTGGCTGATGAGCCGTCCCGACGACCTGCCACCGCATCGCCGCCGCCACCTGGAGGAACTGATCCCCGCATGCCCACACCTAACGGCCCTGGCCGCGCGGGTGCGCGAGTTCGCCGCCATCCTCACCCAGCGTCGCGGTCACGACCTTGACGACTGGATCAGCACAGTACGCGCCGATGACCTGCCCGCCCTGCACAGCTTCACCCTCGGCCTGGAAAAGGACAAACAAGCCGTCATCGCCGGACTGACCCTGCCCTACAGCAACGGCCCCATGGAAGGCACCAACACCAAGGTCAAGCTCCTGAAACGCCAAATGTACGGCCGAGCCGGCTTCGCCCTACTCCGACAGCGGATCCTGCTCTCCTAGCAACGCTCTGTCACCACCGGATTCGTGCCAGAGCCGAAAACCGTACAGTCCCGCGTGCCCGTGAGGCGCTGTGATTTGAGCGGAGGTGGGAGACCTTCGCCTTCGGCCTGTCGCAGCAGGTCGGTGGAGCTGAGGGCAGCCTGATCTGGGTGATGCCGGGGAGGGCGGGAGCAGCCCTGACAAAGCCGGGACGTGCCAGTACTGCCAGATGGTGCGGGTCCGGTGAGCGTGATGGAGAGGAGTACGAGAGGAACCGACGTCGTTAAGTCCCTCCACTGGACGCCTGCTCGAACCTGGTGGATGTGGGCAGGACGCGGTGCGCACCCGCTGGCCGAGGGCCGGAGGGGAACTCCTGGGCCGGTTTGCCATTGCCGGCAAGGAGGCCATGAGGAAGGTCTGCGGCGTACTCATGGCGAGACCGCAGGGACAAAGTCGGGCTCCTCCTTCGTCGAGCGAATCACAGTGAACACGGGAACCACCCGGTCGCAACTCCTGGCCGTGGGCATCCAGCCCACTGGCCGGGATAGGTGCATCGACCACTGAACGGGTCGGGTGGGGCGGAGCCGCCGTAGTAGTCCGAGGCCGGGAAAGCCGGTCACATGGCGAAGGGCGGTAGCGGTTTCGAGAAGGGATGGAGGCTGCAATGCCGAAAGACGCGCCGCCGAATGGCGGCGCCTGGCCGGAGGCGGTCCCGCTGGGGCCGAGTCGGCGGGTATCGGAGATGCAGGCCAAGCTTCACCGTTGGGCGGCGGCTGATCCGGTCCGCCGGTTCGACGACCTGTTCAACTTCGTGCATGACCCGGCGACGCTACTCGTGGCGTTCGATCGGGTCGCGGGCAACCGCGGAGCACGCACTCCCGGCGTGGACGGCCTGACGGCCACCGACGTCGAGGAGCGCATCGGTGTTCCGGGGTTCCTGGACGACCTGCGAACCTCTCTGAAGGATGGTTCGTTCCGGCCTTTGCCGGTGCGGGAACGTAAGATCCCCAAACCGGGTGGGTCAGGAAAGGTCCGTGCCCTCGGGATTCCGACGGTGGCCGACCGGGTCGTGCAGGCCGCGCTGAAACTCGTACTGGAACCGATCTTCGAGGCTGACTTCGAGCCGGTCTCTTATGGGTTCCGGCCCAACCGGCGTGCTCAGGATGCGATCGCTGAGATTCATCATTTCGGCACCCGAGGCTATAGGTGGGTGCTGGATGCGGACATCGAGGCGTGCTTCGACCGGATCGAGCATGCGGCCCTGATGGAGCGGGTGCGTTGCCGGGTGAAGGACAAACGCGTTCTGGCGCTGGTCAAAGCGTTCTTGAAAGCCGGGATCTTGACTGAGCTCGGTGAGAACAAGAGCACCACGACCGGGACGCCGCAGGGCGGCATCTTGTCTCCGCTGCTGGCCAACATCGCCTTGTCGGTGCTCGATGAGTATCTGATGGAGCCGTGGAAGAGCAGCGGGTCGATGTCGAGCGAGGGTAAACGCGGATACCGTCGCCGCAAGGGTCTGCCGACATGGCGGCTGGTCCGCTATGCCGACGACTTCGTCGTCTTGGTCCATGGGACCGAGCACGACACGCTGGCGGTGCGCGAGGACATCGCGAAAGTGCTGGAACCGATCGGGCTGCGGCTGTCACCTGGAGTTGGCCCGGTTTGGTGGACACCTGACCTCTGGGGAACCCTGGTTCCCGAAAGAAGGAGTTCACTGTGCCGAACAACTATCCGCCGGAGTTTCGCCGGCAGATGGTGGAGCTGGTGCGCGCGGGACGGTCGCCGGAGGAACTCGCCAAGGAGTTCGAGCCCTCCGCGCAGTCGATCCGTACCTGGGTGCGCCAGGTCGACCTCGATGATGGCCGCCGCCAAGACGGCCTGACCAGCGCTGAGAAGGACGAGCTGGTCCGGCTGCGCCGTGAGAACAAGATCCTCCGCGAGGAGAAGGAGATCTTGCGTAAGGCCGCGGTTTTCTTCGCGCGGGAGACGGATCGGCCGAGATGAAGTACCGGCTGATCGATGCGGAGAAAGACCACCACGATGTCTCCCTGCTGGCCCGGGTGCTGGGTGTGTCGCGCCAGGGCTACTACGCCTGGGCCAAGCGCGGCCCGTCCACTCGCGCCTGTCGTGATGCCGAGCTGACTGAGAAGATCCACCGGCACCATACGGCCTCTGATGAAGTGTATGGGGCGCCGCGCATCCACGCCGACCTGCGTGAGATCGACGGGGAGAAGGTGGGCCGCAAGCGAGTGGCCCGGCTGATGCGTGCGGCCGGGCTGGCCGGTGTCTCCCGGCGTAAGGGCTGCCGCACGACGATCGCGGATCGGCGGGCTGCAGCCGCGTCGGACCTGGTGAAGCGGAAGTTCGAAGCGGACGAGCCGAACCGGATCTGGACGGCCGACATCACGTATGTGCCGACCTGGCAGGGTTTCGTTTATCTCGCTGTGGTCTTGGACGTGTTCTCCAGGCGGATCGTCGGCTGGGCGATGGCCGACCATATGCGGACTGAGCTGGTGACCGACGCGCTGGCGATGGCGATCCATCAGCGCCGCCCCAGCGCCGGGGTGATCCATCACAGCGACAAGGGCAGCCAGTACACCTCGATCGCCTTCGGCCAGCGATGCGAGCAGGCAGGAGTTCGCCCCTCGACGGGTAGGACCGGGACGTGCTTCGACAATGCGATCACGGAGAGTTTCTTCGCCTCGCTGGAGTGTGAGCTGATCGACCGGCGGACCTTCCGTACCAGATCAGAAGCCGAACGGGCCGTGTTCGCCTACATCGAGGGCTTCTACAACCCACGCCGCCGCCACTCCGCGAACGGCCAGCTCAGCCCCACCGAGTACGAACGCCGACACGCCCTTAAGAGCATTCAAGAAGACGGCTATGCTGCCGCGTAGCCGAAAGCCCTGACGTGTCTACTGAACCGGGGCAACTCCACACCGGCCAAGACCCAGATCGCGCATCTGAGCGATGGGTTCGACTTTCTGGGGTTTCGCATCCAGTGGCGCCGCAAGAGGGGAACCGATAAATGGCACGTCTATACCTTCATCGCTGACCGGCCCATCCGGTCGTTGAAGGCCAAGATCCGTGCCCTGACCCACAGGAAGTCACAACAAGACCTGGGATCCGTGCTGATCAGGCTCAACCAGATCATGCGCGGCTGGGCCAGCTACTTCAAGCACGCCGTGGCCAAGGACCGGTTCTCCGCACTTCACCAGTTCGTGTGGTGGAGGCTGATCCGGATGCTGCAGGTCCGGCACCGCTGGAGCTGGAAGGACGTCCGACGCCAGTTCACCACCCCGACCGGGCGGTGGCTGCCCATCACGGCGGCGGGCGGGACCGAGTTGTTCGATATCGCCACGGTGGCGGTGACCCGCTACCGCTGGCGCGGCAACAACATCCCCAATCCCTGGAATTCACCCATATGACGGCAGAGACCGTGGAGAGCCCGTTGCGTTGAGAGGCGCACGGCGGGTTCGGCGAGCGGCTTGAGGAGACGGGTTCAGAGAAATCTGAACACCGCGCCTCAAGCCGACTCGACTCTGGCCCACTTTCGGTGGTGACGGAGCGTGTTAGCCGAGCAGGATGCGGTGGCGGAGGAGCGCAAAGCCGGCTCGGCCGTACATCTGCCTTTTGATCATTTTCGTTTTTATGTGGAATCTGTTTTGTCAAGCCGCGCCGATCGGTCGCGGTCAGTTGGGTGCCGGATCTCCGAACAGAACAACCTTGCTGACAACGGGATCGAAACCGAGGACCGGGTGTTCTTGGCTTCCGCCTTCCGAGGTCATCAGCACCGGCTTGCCGAGTTCGCTCCCGATCGCCCGCAGGAAGTCGCAGAGTGTGTCGACCCCTTGTTGACCTTGTAGTTCACGAAGATCGATATCGAAGTCGATCTCGGTCTCCGATATGAGCCGGAAGATCGCGAGCACGCCCGGAACGGGCCAGACTCGCAGCGACACCGTCTCAGCTTCGGGTGGACGCGCGAGCACTTCGGCTGCGGTGGGCAGCGGCAGCACCGTGTCGCCTTGCGAGTACTGCCACTGCCATCCACGCGTTCTAAGCAAGTCCAGGACGGTCTGCCAGTCCTCGACGGTGGCGTCCGGGACAAGGAGGTCCGGCAATGCGCCCATCAAGTCGGGATCGAAGAATTCCCTGACCTCGTCCCATCGGAGATCCGTCATGCCGTCATGCTGCCTGGTCGCGGGGCTTGCCGCAGCTTGATTACGTCGGCTTCTGGTTGACAGCGATGACCGGAAGCAGCGTTGCCTGGGCCGGAATATCGATCTGCCGCGGGGTCGCACCGGACGGCGTGGGGACGTCGGCGAGACGTTCCAGAAGCTGGTCAAGGGCGGCCTGGCCGTCGTCGACCGCGGCCCGCTCGTCGTCGGTGAGCGGGACGGTGGCAAGCATGCGCTGCAGATTGTCCTTAGCCTCCAGCAACAGAGCCTTGGAGGAGTCCTTCGGGGTGTAGAAGTCGCACTTGGCGCAGGCCATCCGGTGCGGGCACTGTTCGAAGAAGGTGTAGTTGCAGAACCCGTGTCCCAGGTCGTAGTACTGCCAGGGTTCTCCGACTGCCGCGGCTCCGCTCTCGACGGCGTCTCGGTCGATGAGGACCTCGATGGTGCGGACGTTGCGTTCGAAGTATCCGGCGTCGGTGTAGGCCCGCGTCAGCGTTGTCGGGGTGATCTTGGCGTAGTACTGGGTGGACTGCGGAGAGCAGTGGCCGAGCCAGGCTTGCAGCTCGAACAGCGTCATCGGCTCCTTGGCGTTGTAGAGCTGGCTGGCGATGGTGGAGCGGGCCCGGTGGCTGGTGATGTTCCCACGGACGTCGGCAGCCGGGACGCCGGCCTTGCGGCAGAGCATGGGGATGACGGTGTTGTTGATGTAGGAGGAGGAGACACGGCGGGCTCGGAAGGCGAACAGCAGGTTCACCTGCTCGCCGGTGCGGCGGTCGACGAAGAGCGGCTGGTCGGGGCGGACGGCCTGCCAGGCGTCGATGGCCTGGCCGAGGATCGGGTCGACAGGTTTGGTGAACGCGGTTCCGGTCTTGTGCGGGGGAACGTCCAGGAGGCAGACCGCGTTGCGGGCCAGGACCTGGTCGGAGTCGCCGGAGATTGGGGCGTCCTGGTGCTGCCAGCGAATGCATCCGAGGCGCAGCCGGGCGATCTCGTCGCTGCGCAGCCCGCTGAACAGCCAGGTCACGGTGATCGCGCGGACGAGCTCGATCGGATAGAAGTGCCCCGACTTGGTCTGCGGCAGGTCTTCCTGGTTGAGGTTCAGGCCCGCCCATAACAGCTTGGCCCAGATCTCGTCAGCGATCACGCGGGGGTTCGGGCCGAGCAGCGCAGCGATGCTGCGCGGGGTCGCCAGCGCGCGTTGCGGGTCGAAACGGCGGGGCAGCCACTCCCATTCCTGGCAGTCGGTGAAGAACCTGCGCAGCGCGGCGAGCTGCCCCTCCTTGCTGCTGGCTTCGAGCGGCTTGCCGACACGGTCTTTGAGACCGACGGTGCGCTGGACGTAGTCACCGACGTTCATCCGGTCGAGCGCGGCGACCCAGGCCGCGCAGGTCTGCCGGGTCCAGTCCGCCGGGTCGGAGGCGTCGGGGTGTTCGGCCTGGAGCCAGCGGCCGACTTTGAGCAGGTTGGAGCGGACGCCGCTGCAGGTGCGGGGCGTCAACGTCGAGGTGGCATGCCAGCGGTCGACCCACCGCTCCCATTCTGGCGCGCCGCCGGTGGCCCGGGCCGAGTGACGGCCGTTGCCCTGCCGGGGCGGATCGCAGAACCCCAGCGCGCTCACCGCCCGTTGCAGGGCGTGCAAGGTGTTCATCTGCGTGCCAGGCAGCAGACGCTCGCGCCGGACGCGATCGAATAGCTCAGTGGTCAGGTGGTCAATGTGAGGGCTGCGGTTGAGCAAGAACAGCCGGCAGGCCACCATCGGCAACAACGTGTCGTCGTCACGGCCAAGCCGGTAACCCCACTCGTCCAGGATGGCCCGAACCTGGGCGATCTCGTTATTCAATCGGTCACGCCCGAAGATCTGCCGGGCCAGGGTGAGGCCTTGGAAGCTGCCGAGGCGATCGAAGCCGGTGAACGAGCCCAGCAGGTAGGCGTGCGCCGCCAGGTAGGGGCGGACCTCGTCACCGGCCCAAGCGGGTGCGTTGCGATGAAAGTCGGTCTGGTCACGGCCGAGCAGGTGGGCCCATTCGTCCTCGGTCCAGCCCCAGAAGGTCCGGCCCTCCTTGGCGCAGCGCAGCAGCAACAGTGCGACGACATCCAGCATGGCGCGTCGCCGATGCTGCGTAACCGGGCCGTCCAGCCCGGCGTTGACGACCTCCAGCGGACGCAGGAGCCGTTTGACCGTCGTCCAGCCGGGCGCGGACCGGTCGTGATACTGCAGCCGCCGCAGGTTGCGGACACCGAGTTCGGCGAGGCCTCGCATCTCGTCGGCGCGAACCTCAACCGTCGTATCGAAGCGGTGATCGACAAGGGGTGAGTACCAGCGGGGCGCGGGAACCTCGGCGGTCCCGGGGAGCGCGGCCGTCACCGCGATGTTCCCGTCGTCGTGGTCGCTGTGGAGGCGTCGATGCCGGTGAGCATCGCGATGCGCCACGCATGAATGTGTTCCATGCTGCGGCTGAGCTTGTCGGCTAGTGTGCCGCGCCAGAAATTCGTTGTAGATATCGGGCGAGGGAGTCGAGGATCTCTTCGGCGGTCTTCTTCCATACGAAGGGCTTGGGGTTGGCGTTCCAGTCGGTGATCCAGGCGCGGATGTCCTTCTCCAGAGCCTGGACACTCTTATGGGCACCGCGGCGGATCTTCTGTTCGGTCAGGTAGCCGAACCACCGCTCCACCTGGTTGATCCAGGAGGAACCGGTCGGGGTGAAGTGCATATGGAACCGGGGATGGCGCGCCAGCCACGCCTTGACCGCAGGGGTCTTGTGGGTGCCGTAGTTGTCGCAGATCAGGTGGATGTCCAGACCTTCGGGCACGGTCTTGTCGATGGTGAGCAGGAACTTCTTGAACTCCACCGCCCGGTGCTGGCGGTGGAGTTCACCGATCACCACTCCGTCGGCGACGTTGAACGCGGCGAACAGGCTCGTGATGCCGTTACGGACGTAGTCGTGGGTACGCCGCTCGGGCATGCCGGGCATCATCGGCAGCACCGGCTGAGACCGATCCAGCGCCTGGATCTGGGACTTCTCATCCACGCACAACACCACCGCCCGCTCGGGCGGGTGGTGATACAGACCGACGACGTCGACGACCTTCTCGATGAACAACGGATCACTCGACAGTTTGAACGTGTCGGCCTGGTGCGGCTTGAGTCCGAAGTCCCGCCAGATCCGCCCGATGGTCGACTTCGACAGCCCGGACCGCTGGGCCATCGACGCCCGTGACCAGTGCGTGGCGTTCCTCGGCGTCTTCTCCAGCGTCGCCACCACCACGTCTTCGACCTGATCCAGCGTGATCGACGGCGGCCGGCCCGGACGCTCCTCATCCTGCAAGCCCTCCAGCCGCTCAGCCAGGAACCGGCGCCGCCACTTGCCCACCGTGCTCACATGGACCCGCAACTCGGCGGCCACCTCAACATTCGACCGGCCCTCCGCGCACGCCAGCACGATCTTCGACCGCATCGCCAGCACCTGCGAGGACTTCGCCCGCCGCGCCCAGCGCACCAGCGTCTCGCGTTCTTGTCCCGTCAGCTTCACCTCGGCCGTGGGCCGTCCAGTCCTTGCCACATAGGCATTCTAGACTTCTGAGCCGAATTTCTGGCGCGGCACACTAGCAGCGTTGCGTTGATCGTCTGAATCTAAGCAGTTCACCGATGACGGTGCCGTCGGCGACGTTGAAGGCGGCGAACAGGCTGGTGATCCCGTTGCGGACGTGGTCATGGGTGCGCCGCTCGGGCATACCCGGCAGCACCGGCTGTGAGCGGTCCAGGGCCTGGATCTGGGACTTCTCGTCCACGCACAACACCACGGCCCGCTCGGGCGGGTTGTGATACAGCCCCACGACGTCGACGACCTTCTCCACGAACAGCGGATCGGTCGACAGCTTGAAGGTGCCGGCCTGGTGGGGCTTGAGGCCGAAGTCGCGCCAGATCCGCCCGATCGTGGACTTGGACAATCCGCTTCGGGCGGCCATCGAGGTCCTCGACCAGTGGGTGACGTTCTTCGGCACCTGCTTCAAGGTCGCCACCACCACCTGCTCGACCTGATCCAAGGTGACTGAGGGCGGGCGGCCGGGGCGCTGCTCGTCCATCAGCCCCTCCAGCCGGAGCCGGACGAACCGCCGCCGCCATTTGGAGACCGTGTCGCGGTGAATCCGCAGGGTGGCGGAGATCTCGATGTTGTCCAGACCATCCGCGCACGCCAGCACGGTCTTCGACCGCATCGCCAGGACTTGTGAGGACTTCGCACGCCGGGCCCAGCGTTCTAACGTGGCACGCTCATCAGCGGAAAGCGTCACCGGAGTCTTGGGCCGTCCCGTCCTCGCCATGCAGCCCATTCCAGACTTAGCCGACGAACTTTAGACGCGGCACACTAGCTCTGGGGGCCACCGGCCTGCGCGGTATGCGAGCGGCACCCAGCCAAAACCGCTGGGGAGACGGCCCCCCTTACGACCGGGACACCTACACTGCAGCCACGGCGACCACCTGGGCCGAACTCAACCAGACACCCGAAGCGATCACCCGCCGCCTTTTCGGCCCTCTTCTTCGAGCCCTCAACACCGAGAGCTACTACTCGTCAGCTCTCACCGACCCAGACATCCAGTAGTTCAGAGAAGCCACTCTGCACAACGTCGCCGACATCACCCGCCGGGGCCTGATGCTCGGCGATTCCGTGGTCGTCTACAAGGCCGGCGACGTGATCCCCCGGGTCGAGGCGCCGGTCGTGCACCTGCGCACCGGCGACGAGCGGCCGATCCCGATCCCGCAGGTCTGCCCGCTGTGCGGTGACGAGATCGACGCCTCGCAGGAGCGGTGGCGGTGCGTGCGCGGGCGCGCCTGCCGGGTGATCGCCTCCATCGGCTACGCCGCCGGCCGCGACCAGCTCGACATCGAGGGCCTGGCCGAGAACCGCATCCAGCAGATGCTGGACGCCGGGCTGATCGCCGACTTCGCCGACCTGTTCTACCTGACCCGCGAGCAGGTGCTGGGCCTGGAGCGAATGGGCGAGACCAGCACCGACAACCTGCTCGCCGCCATCGAGCGGGCCAAGGCCCAACCGCTCAGCAGAGTGTTCTGCGCGCTGGGCGTGCGCGGCACCGGCCGCTCCATGAGCCGCCGCATCGCCCGCCACTTCGGCAGCATGGACGCCATCCGCGCGGCCGACGCCGAGGCGATCGAGGCGGTCGAGGGCATCGGCCCGAAGAAGTCGCCGTCGGTGGTGGCCGAGCTGGCCGAGCTCGCGCCGCTCATCGACAGGCTGGTCGCGGCCGGGGTCACCATGACCGAGCCCGGCTGGACGCCACCCGCCGCCCCTGACACCGGCACCGCCGATGCCGGTGCCGAGCCGGGCGGCGCGTCCGAACTGCCGCTGGCCGGGATGTCCATCGTGGTCACCGGCGCGATGAGCGGGGCGCTGGAGGCGCTGACCCGCAACCAGATGAACGAGCTGATCGAACGCGCCGGAGGCAAATCCTCCTCCAGCGTCTCGGCGAAGACGTCACTGCTGGTGGCCGGGGAGAAGGCGGGCTCCAAGCGTGCCAAGGCCGAGAGCCTGGGTCTGCGGATCGTCGGCCCGGAGGAGTTCGCCGGCCTCATCGGCCCGTTCATCTGACCAGGGCGTGCATCCGAGCTCACTCATGTCCTGTCTCTGGCGATGGAGATCGTCTGCCAGAGACAGGCGGATGGCACCATGCTTCGGGGCCACTCGCCCTCGGATCAACCCCCGAGGTGGCCGTTGGCGGAGTGGCTGTGGGGATTGTAGAACCCCTCGATACAGGCGAACACCGCCCGTTCGGCCTCGGAAGTCACTCCGCACCAGGTCGGGGATGTCGCGAAAGAGGAGTCCCTTGATCGAAGATTCGCGGATCAGGTCGTCCGGGCATGATTTTCGCGCTCATGTTCGCGTCCGATACGTTCGCGTTCGTCGGCTGGTTACTGTGCCGCCGCTCAGTCTCCTTGATCGGATGTGGGCATGAGCAGGGAGTGACGGAGACATCGCTCATCTGGCGGATATCTTCACACCACTCAGATCCCTGAAGAAATCTTTAAGAAGAATGACCAAAACTCTGGACGAACGGTTGGGGTCGAGTGAAGATTCGATCATCACTCGGAGATCGTGGAGACGCCGGGCAGGTGGTCCGTCCCGCGCGTAACTCCTGCTTACCTTGGGCGAGGACGTATGCGGGTACTGCCTGGGCTGCTCACAACGATGTTGATCATAGCACTCTCTCCGATGACATCCGCCCGGGCGGACGATGTGCCAGAGCCGCCAAAGACCGTCCAGGAGCAACCGGCGACCGAGAGTTCCGCGGTCGCGGCGGCCCTCCGCACCGGGCAGCCGGTCGAGATCGAGTCGATGCGTACGGAGACCCGCCAGGTCTTCGCCAAGCCGGACGGCACCCTCACCCTGGAGCAGAACGTACGCCCGGTACGCGTACGCCAGTCCGGCGGCTGGGTCCCCGTCGACACCACCCTCCGCCTCAACCCCGACGGCACGGTCAGCCCGGCGGCGGCGGCGGTCGGGCTGACGTTCTCCGGCGGCGGCGGCGTCCCGCTGGCCAAGCTGTCACGCGGCGCCAAGTCCCTGGAACTCGGCTGGCAGGGCACCCTGCCCAAGCCCACGCTGAAGGGCGACACCGCCACCTACGCCGAGGTCATGCCGGGCGTGGACCTCCAGGTCACCGCGGACGTGGATGGCTTCTCCCACGTCCTGGTGGTCAAGTCGCGAGCCGCCGCGGCGAGCATGACGGAGCTGACGTTCCCGCTGTCCGTCTCCGGCCTGTCGGTGGAGTCGGACAAGGCAGGCAACATCGAGGCCGTCGACAGGAACGAGGGCACGATCTTCACCGCGCCCACTCCGAAGATGTGGGACTCCGAGGGGATCACGAGCCCGCAGGCGCTCAAGGAGGGCCGCTCCCCCGAGGCCCGCGAGGCCACGATGGGCGTGGAGCTGACGGGCAGGCAGCTGCGGCTCAAGCCCGACAGGAAGATGATGACGGACCCGAAGACCCGGTTCCCCGTCTACCTGGACCCGTACTTCTCCGCCGCGCGCAACGCCTGGACCGCGGTCTGGAGCAACTGGCCCGGTTCCAACTACCTCAACTCCAGCGACGTCGCCAGGACGGGCCACGTCGACTCGCAGAAGAACCGCTCGTTCTTCCAGATGAACACCGGCTCGACCATCCACGACAAGCAGATCATCAAGGGGACGCTGCGCACGTACGAGACGTGGTCGTACTCGTGCAGCGCCCGCAAGGTCGAGGCCTGGGCGACCAACCCCATCAGCAAGAGCACCACCTGGAACAAGCAGCCCACGTGGGTCAGGCTGCTGTCCACGGTGAACGTGGCCAAGGGCTGGGGTCCGTCGTGCATGCCCGGCGGCGTCGAGTTCGACGTCACCTCGCAGGTCGTGGACGCCGCCGCCAAGAAGTGGCCCAACCTCACCATCGGCCTGCGCGCCACCAGCGAGACCGACGTGTACGCCTGGAAGAAGTTCAAGAACAACCCGAGCCTGGTCATCGAGTACAACTCGCTGCCCGCGAACCCGGTGGCCGCCGACGCCTGGTCGGACCCGGGCGGCCCCTGCGTCTCCGGGGATGCCCGGCCGATCATCAGCACCGCCACGCCGAAGCTGTGGGCCAAGCTGAAGGACGTCGACAACTCGGTCCGGGGCCGGTTCGAGTGGTACAACGCCGCCGGGGTCAAGACGGGCGAGTACCTCACCGCGACGGGCTCGACGGGCACCGCCTTCTACGCGACGATCCCGCTGAGCCTGTACTCCGACGGCGCGCTGATCCGCTGGCGGGCCCGCGCCGAGGACGGCAAGGCCAACAGCGCGTGGAGCCCGTGGTGCGAGGCCACCGTGGACGCCACGGCCCCCGGCAGGGAACCGGAGATCTCCTCGCCCCAGTACGCGGAGAACACCTGGAGCGACGGGGTCGGCCTCCCCGGCACGTTCACGTTCGCCCCGAACGGCGTCCCCGACGTCGCCGCCTACGTCTGGGGCCTCGACTCCGCGCCCAAGGCGGAGGTCGCGCCCGGCCAGGACGGCAATGCCACCATCGCGGTGACGCCGCGCCACGACGGCCCCAACGTGCTTTCGGTACGCAGCAAGGACCGCGCGGGCCAGCTCGGCCCGATCCGCACCTACGTCTTCAACGTCAACGCGGGCAAGGGCCCCAGCGGCCACTGGAAGCTGGACGAGGGCCAGGGCACCGTGGCGGCCGACAGCGTGGCGGCTCACCCAGCGACGTTGTACGGGGCGACCTGGACCTCCGGCAGGACCGGCACGGCGCTCAAGCTGGCCGGCACCTACGCCCAGACCTCCGGTCCCGTCGTCGACACCGGTCGCAACTTCACCGTCAGCGCCTGGGCCCGCCTGACCGGCACGGCCGCCTCCGCCACCGCCGTCACCCAGGAGGGCGGCAGGACGGGCGCGTTCTCGCTGCAGTACGTCAAGGCCAACGACCGCTGGGCGCTGACCGTGGCGGGCTCGGACACGGACGGCGCGCCGGCGGTGCGCGCCCTGTCCTCGGCCGCGCCGAGGCTGAACGAGTGGACCCACCTGACCGGCGTCTACGACTCGGCGGCGGGCCAGATCTCGCTCTACGTGAACGGCAAACTGGAGTCCACGGTCGCCGTCACGCCGCCGTGGAACGCCACGGGCCCCCTGACTATCGGCCGCGGGAAGGTCAACGGGGCGGCTTCCGACCACTGGTCCGGGGACGTCGACGAGGTGCGGGTCTACGGCCGCGCCCTGTTCGCCGACGAGATCACCGACCTGGTCAACAGCGCCGCCACGCTGGTCGGCCACTGGGAACTGGACGAGGAGTCCGGCTTGTCGGCGGCCGACGCCTCGGGCCGGGCGACGGCCGCGACGCTGTCCGGAGCCGCCTCGTGGACGTCGGGCTGGCTGGACGGCGCGCTCGCGCTCGACGGCGTCAACGGTTACGCCCAGACGACCGCGCCCGTGGTCAACACCAGGAACGGGTTCACCGTGGCCGCCTGGACCCAGCTCGACTACCTGCCCACCCGTGACACGACGGCCGTGGCACAGCCCGGCAGCAGGGCCGCCGGGTTCCAGCTCGGCTTCGACAAGGAGCAGGGGCGGTGGACCCTCGGTATGGCCACCGCCGACACCGACACCGCCGCCCTCGTCCGCACCCGCTCCGACGACATCCCCAACCCGTTGGAATGGACCCACATCGCCGGCGTGTACGACCCGCTGGCCGGTCAGCTCCGCGTCTACGTCAACGGACGCCTGTCCACCACCACCGTTACCAACCATCTGAGCGCATGGAACGCCGCCGGCCCTCTCCAATTGGGCCGGACCAAGACCGCGGGCGTCTTCACCGGCTTCTGGCCGGGGACGGTGGACGACGTCCGCGCATATGACGGTGTGTTGAGCGCCGAACAGATCGCCCAACTAGCCGCCCAGTAATTCCCGCACCACAACTCCCGCACCACACCCCCCAAACTGGGAGAGGTTCATGGATCTGCCGGATGAGTTAGAGCTGCCCGAATCCCGCTGGCATCGTGTTCCACCACCCGAAATCCCTGATCTTCCCGACTCCTCCTGGAACCTTTTCCAGGGCTCCAAGCTCGAGTCTTCCTGGCCACGCAGGCTCGCGACCGTGTTCTCCGTCCTCATGGTCGTGCCGCTGGTGCACGCCATGCCCGCCTCGGCCGCCGCCCGCCCGGCCCCGACCGTGCAGCAGGAGACGCCGGTCAAGGGCAAAGCGGTCCCGGTCCTGCCGGCGATGGCCGACCCCGTGCAGAAACAGGCATGGAAGACGCCACCGAACGTCACCTGGCCCAAACCTCAGAAGGCTGAGCTGGGCGGCGGCGCCACCACCCTGGCGGCCGACTTCCCGGTGAAGCTGGCCCCCCGCGAAGGGGAGGCCAGAGCGGCCGCGGCCGCCGAGCCGGTGAGCGTGGAACTGCTCGACACCGACCGGCTTGGCCTGACGATGCGCGTCTCCCCCGGCCAGGGCGTCGCGACGGCCAGGGCGGCGAAGAAGACTCGCCTGCAGGTCGACTACTCGGGCTTCCGTTACGCCTACGGGGGCGACTACGGTGCCCGGCTTCGAATGGTCAAGCTGGACGAATGCGCGCTCAACACCGCTGCGACGAAGTGCCCGCAGCCGCAGACGGTGAAGAGCGAGAACGACGCCAAGGCGGGCACCCTGACCGCCGAGGTCGAGACCGGCGCCGTGTACGCGCTCACGGCCGCCGCCTCCGGCCAGTCCGGTGACCACTCGGCCACCTCGCTGTCCCCCTCCGCCGACTGGAGCATCGGCGCCCAGACCGGCGACTTCACCTGGGGGCACGAGATGCGCACGCCGCCCGCGCTGGGTGGCGACGAGCCGGAGATCTCACTGGCCTACTCCTCGCAGAGCCTGGACGGCCGCACCGCCTCCACCAACAACCAGGCGTCATGGGCCGGTGACGGCTTCGAGCTGAGCCCCGGCGGCTACATCGAGCGCCGCCACAAGTCCTGCATGATCGACGGTAAGAAGACCGGCGACCTGTGCTGGGACCAGGACAACGCCACGCTGGCCCTCGGCGGCTCCGCCGTCGAGCTGGTCAAGGACGCCACGACCAAGCAGTGGCGGCCCAAGCGCGACGACGGCACCCGCATCGAGTACCTCACCGGGGCCACCAACGGTGACAACAACGGGGAGTACTGGCGCATCACCAGCGCCGACGGCACCCAGTACACCTTCGGCCTCAACCGCCTGCCCGGCTGGGTGACCGGCAAGCCGGAGACCAAGTCGGTCCAGACGGTGCCGGTGTTCGGCAACAACAGCGGCGAGCCCTGCTACTCCAGCACCCCGGCCAACGCCTGGTGTCAGCAGGCCTACCGGTGGAACCTCGACTACGCCCTGGACACCCACGGGAACGCGACCACGTACTGGTACGAGCGCGAGACCAACTACTACGGCCGCAACTCCAAGCCCGAGCTGGGCACCCAGTACGTCCGGGGCGCCTACCTCACCCGTATCGACTACGGCTACCTGCAGAACGAGCTGTTCACCAAGTCCCCGGCGGCCCGCGTGCTGTTCGAGGTGGCCGAGCGCTGCCTGCCCAGCGGCACCGTCACCTGCGCCTCCGACCAGCTCAAGAAGGAGACCGCCAGTCACTGGCCGGACGTCCCGTTCGACCAGATCTGCGACTCCGGTGTGAAGTGCACCGACCGCCTGGCGCCGACGTTCTTCACCCGCAAGCGGCTGACCAAGGTCACCACCCAGGTCCTCAACCGCTCCGGCCAGTACTACGCGGTGGACTCCTGGGCGCTGACCCACCAGTTCCCCGCCACGGGTGACGGCCTCAGCCCGTCGCTGTGGCTGGCCTCGATCCAGCAGACCGGTCACGTGGGCGGCACGATCGCGCTGCCCAAGACCACGTTCGCCGGCATCCAGCTCCCCAACAGGGTGGACGCGAACGAGGGCCGTGCCCCGCTGGTCAAGTGGCGCGTCCAGTCGGTCGACAACGGGACCGGCGGCGAGCTACGGATCAACTACGCCCCCGCCGAGTGCAAGCCGGGCGAACTGCCGGCGGCCGACAAGAACACCAAGCGGTGCTTCCCGCAGCGCTGGGCGCCGCAGAACGAGACCGAGGTGACCGACTGGTTCCACAAGTACGTGGTGTCACAGACGGTCGAGGTGGACCGCGTCGCGGCCTCGCCCAACGCGGTCACCAGCTACGAGTACCTGGACGGCGCCGCCTGGCACTACGCCGACAACATCCTCGTCAAGCCCGAGCACCGCACGTGGTCGGACTTCCGCGGATTCGGCCGGGTACGGGTACGCGAGGGCGACGGGCAGGACACCAAGCGCACGCTTACCGAGTTCCGGTACTTCCGCGGCATGCACGGCGACAAGCAGGCCGACGGCTCCAAGCGCAGCGCGCAGGTCGAGGACTCCGAGGGAGTCAAGGTGGACGACCTCGACCAGTACGCCAGTCTCGAGCGCGAGGAGATCCTGTACGACGGCGACGGCGGGGCCATCCTGAAGGCGGCCGTCGAGCAGCCGTGGTCGGTGAAGACCGCGGAGTCCACGCAGGGCGGCGTCACCAAGACCGCGTACGTGGTCGAGGCCAAGTCCATGGTGACCCGTACCGCGATGCCCGGCGGTAAATGGCGGCGTACCGGCGAGGAGCGCTCGTACGACACCAAGGGCCTGCTCACCCAGGTCGAGGAGAAGGGCGACCTGGCCTCGACCAACGACGACAGGTGCGTCAACTACACCTACGCCCGCAACGACGCGAGCTGGATGCTCGACTACCCCAGCCGCGTCCAGAAGGTCGCCGCGAGCTGCGGCACCACCACGTCCACGCTGATCTCCGACGAGAAGGTCCAGTACGACGGCAAGGCGTACGGCCAGGCGCCGAGCAAGGGTGATGTGACCCTGGTCCAGCAGCTCGTCTCCGGGGACGGCGCGACGATCACCGACAGCACCCACACCTACGACGTGTACGGTCGCGAGACCAGCGAGACCGACGCGATCGGCACCCAGTCCGTGACCGCCTACAGCCCGGCCACGGGCGCCCTTCCCAACGAGGTGACCGAGACCAACGAGCTCGGCCACGTCAACCGCACGATCCTCGAACCGGCCTGGGGCGAGCCCGTCGCCGAGGTCGACGTGAACAACCGCCGCGTCGACATCGAGTACGACGCGCTCGGCCGCCTGACCAAGGTCTGGCAGCCCGACCGCAGCAAGGCGGGCGAGCAGTCGCCCAGCACCGAGTACTCCTACGTCATGCGCGCCGACGGCCCCAGCGTCGTCACCACGAAGACGCTGCGCGCCGACGGCGGCTACACCGCCAGCCACGAGCTGTACGACGGCCTGACGCGCGAGCGCCAGACCCAGGAACCCGCGCCCAGGAACGACCAGACGCAGGATCCCGCGCTGCGTGACGGCCGCACGATCACCGACACCTTCTACAACTCGCTGGGCGAGCAGTCCAAGGCCAACACCGGCTACTTCGCCACCGGGGCGCCCTCCACCACCCTGCTGGCGGTGGCCGACACCGACGTGCCCACGCAGGTCGTGTCCGTCTTCGACGGGACGGGTGACGTCAACGTCCAGATCCTCAAGGCGAAGGGCGTGGAGAAGTACCGGGTCTTCTCCGAGGAGGAGGGCGACAGGGTTCACGTCACGCCGCCTCCGGGCGGCACGGCGACCACCCGCATCGGTGACGCCGAGGACCGCCTGCTCGAACTGCGCCAGTACAAGGGCGAGACCCCGACCGGCGAGTACGAGGCGACCAAGTACACCTACGACCACGCCGGACGGCTGTCCACGGTGACCGACCCGGCGGGCAACGTGTGGCGCCACCACTACGACGTGCGCGGCAGGGAGATCAAGACCGAGGACCCCGACAAGGGCGTCACCACGATGACCTACAACGACGCCGACGAGCTGATCAGCACCACCGACGCCCGCGGCAAGACCATGTGGTACGTCTACGACGAGCTGGGCCGCAAGAAGGAGCAGCGTGAGGGCTCCGCGACCGGTCCGCTGCTCGCCGAGTGGAAGTACGACGCGCTGGCCAAGGGCCACATGAACGCCAGCATCCGGTACGTGGGCGGGCAGGCGTACAAGGCGGAGATCAACGCGATCGACGCCGACTACCGCCCGCTGCGCGAGACCGTCACCATCCCCGAGCGGGAGGGCAAGCTGGCGGGCTCGTACGTGCTCAACACCCGCTACACGCTCGACGACCAGGTCCAGTCCGTCACCTTCCCCGCCGCGGGCGGGCTGGCGGAGGAGTCGGTCGCCTACACCTACGACGAGCTGAGCCAGCCGACCAAGGTCACCGGCCTGTCGCCGTACGTGAGCGCGACCCGCTACTCCAAGCTGGGCGAGACCCTGCAGTACGAGCTGGGCACCGGAGACAAGAAGACCTGGCTCACCTATACCCATGACGAGTCCACCCGCAGGCTGACCAGCATGCGACTGGACAGGGAGGGCACAACCGCGACCGACCTGGACCTCAACTACACCTACGACGCGGTCGGCAACGTCACCAAGATCGCTGATAGGGGGGCGAGCGGCCAGGACACGCAGTGCTTCGACTATGACCAGATGCGCCGCCTGACCTCGGCCTGGACGGGCACCGACGACTGCGCGAGCCAGACACCCACAGCCGGCAAGATCGGCGGCGTGGCGCCGTACGCGACCAGCTACGCCTACGACTCCATCGGCAACCGGACCAAGGAGACCAAGCACGCCTGGGGCGGCATGGGCGAGACGGTCCGCAACTCCACCTACCCGCAGGCGGGCGGCAAGCGGCCGCACGCGCTGCAGTCCGTCGGCACGGACCTCTTCGAGTACGACGCCGCGGGCAACACCACCAGGCGCAAGGTCGGCGCCGTGGACCAGGCCCTGGTCTGGGACGCCGAAGGCAACCTGGAGTCGGTGACGGAGGCGGGCAAGACCACGTCGTTCGTGTACGACGCGGAAGGCGACCGGCTGATCCGCAAGACCCCGACCGACGCCACGCTCTACGTCGACGACATGGAGCTGCGCTTCGACTTCGCCAAGGACGCCGTCGAGCAGACCCGCTACTACACCATCAACGACCAGCCCATCGCGGTGCGCACGCCGGACAACAAGGTCTACCTCCTGGCCAACGACCACCAGGGCACCGCGCAGGCCGCGGTGAACGCCGGCAACGGCGACCTGGCCGTACGGAGGATGACCCCGTTCGGCGAGAACCGGGGCGCGCCACCTCCGTGGTGGCCCGGGGAACGCGGATTCGTCGGAGGCACGCAGGATTCGACGACCGGGCTCGTCCACCTCGGCGCCCGCGAGTACGACCCCAAGAACGGCCGCTTCCTGTCGGTGGACCCGATCATCGACGATGTGGATCCGCAGCAGCTCAACGCCTACGCCTACGCCAACAACAGCCCCGTCACCATGAGCGACCCCGACGGGCAGTGGGTCTGGATCCCGGTCGCCATCGGCGTCCGGTTCGGGGCCCGCTACCTCATGAAGAAGGCGGCCGAGCGCGCCATCAGGCGGAAGATGCTCCAGCGCATCCGGGAGGCGGCCAGGAAGCGTGCCCTGGCTGAGGCCAGGAAGAAGGCCCTGGAGGATGCCAGGAAGAAGGCCCTGGCGGAGGCCAAGAAACGGGCCGCCGCCGAGGAGAAGAGGAAGCGGCTGGCGGCGGCCAGGAAGAAGATGGCCGAGGTGGCCAGGAAGGCGAAGGAGGCCGCGGCGAAACGAAGGGCCGCGGCCGCGGCTAAGAGAGAGGCGAGGAGGGCGGCTCGCGAGGCGGTCGCCAAGAGAAAGATGGCGCAGGCGGCTCAGAGGCGGAACCGCCAGGCCGGCAGGCTCCCCAGGGGAATCCAGGAGGCGCGCTCACGCGCGGCGAGGCGGCCGACCAGCCACAGGGCGGCGCGGCGGCAGTCACCGCCCAAGGCGAACCGGCAGCCGGCGCGGCCACGGCCGAGCCAGGTCTACCGGAACGACGGCTCCGCTCAACCGACCCAGTCCTACACCGTCTACGGCAACGGCCGGATGTATCCACAGGGGAGGCCACCGTCGAGCCTGCCGCGGAACGGCTCCGGCCAGGGTGAGAAGCAGATCTTCAAGCCGGAGAAGTACGAGATCGAGGCGAACCGGAGGGGAGGCGCGACCGCCGAACTCGGCGCCCGAGGCCAGAAGATCGCGGACAACATCATCGATCTGTTCGACACCTGGTTCGGTTAAATGAGCTGACAGCGCTTTCTTCCGCTGAACACTGACCGGCGCGGGGCCCTCGTGGTCCCGCGCCGGTCCCGTCTCAGCGGAGCACGTCAGCCGTCAGCCCGTGTCGCACGCCGGTTGCGCGTCACGGTCTCCTTGGCGTCACGGTCTCCATGGCTACGGCAAGCCGCTACCCGGTTGATCGTCGGGGCCTTGCGAACGGGGGCGCGATTCCACGCCGAGTGCCGAGATCATCGACAGCCGGAGCGGGCGTGGTACCGGCCGCGGACCGCGGACCGCCGGAGGCGGCTCGGCAAGCAGCGAGTAGATCTTTCTGCGCCCTGTATCAAATGCACCTCTCGGGCAGTTACAGTTCCCGCGTGCGTTTCATCCCTTTTGTCATGATTTCCGTTGCGCTCACCGCGACCGCCGTGTCCCCCGCCTCCCCCGCGCGGGCCATCACGAACGGCTCGCCCGACCTGACCGTTCACCCGCAGGTGGGAGCCATCATCGGCGACAAGCCGAACGGTGATGGCACCTGGTCCTACTGCACCGGCACGCTCATCTCGCCGACCGTCTTCCTCACCGCCGCCCACTGCTCGGAGCCGGGGCAGAAGACCGCCCGGGTCTCGTTCTCCAGCCGCTACCAGCCCGGGGACAAGGTCTACACCGGCCGCTACATCCCCGACTCGCGGTACAAGGACGAGTCCGATCTTCATGACATGGCCGTTGTCGTCTTCGGCACGGCGATCTCGGACATCGAGCCCGCCAGACTGCCCGCCGAGGGCCTGCTGGACCGCCTCGAGGCCGACAAGACCCTGAAGACGATGCGCTTCACCCCGGTCGGGTACGGCGCCATGGCAACGGCCAAGGGGAAGCGTAAGACGCGGCTGACCTACAACGACACCCGTCACCAGACGTCCATCTCCTTCGAGGATCTCACCCGCGGATGGCTCAAACTGTCGCTGGATCCCGCCAAGGACGACGGCAGCACCTGCTTCGGCGACTCGGGCGGCCCGAACTTCCTGGGAGGCCCCACCTCGGACCTGCTCGTGGCCACCACGATCAGCGGAGACGACGACGCGTGCAAGAAGACCAACTACGACTACCGCCTGGACACCCCTCAGGCCCGGAGTTTCCTCAAGAAGTTCGTCACGCTCCCCTGACCGGGTGATCACCCCGGCGGGACGCCGCCCCCTGCCGGGGACGGCATCGTCTTCGACACGCCCCGCGTCAACACCGACGACAACGCGAACGGCCGCGTCCACGAGCCGGTGACGACCTCGGCCTCCACCGACGTCACCGAGGTCACCCCGGCCCGGCACCGTGGCCACAGCTGTTCCGGCGACTCGGCCACGACCGGCAGACCGCCGAGATCCCGGCCCGCGTCCAGGCGACCGGCTCCCGCTTCGACGGAGCCGACGACTCGGCCCCGGACGGCGCCCTCACCCGGGCCGAGGTGAACGCGGTCCTCACCCTCTCGATCCGCCGATCCGAGCTCCTCCGGGCCCAGGGGTGGCCGACAACCAGATGGGGCTGGCGTCGGGTCTCTACAACTCGAACCGCCGGCTCGGGGTCGGCCTGTGCCTCGGCGTCGCGGTGGCGGTGGCGTCACTGGCCGCCGGGTCCGGACAGGGGATCTCCATCGGCGGGATCCAGACGGCGTTCTGGCTCTCCATCGCGCTTTCCGTGGTGATCGTGATCATCTCCGCGACCGTGCTGCCGACGGTGCGCACACCGGCTCCCGCCGCTCCGGCCGCTTCCGTCCCTGAGGCCAAGTCCGCCTCCGTGGCCGGCGCGTAGGTCTCCGCACGTTCGAGGGCCGGTCCCGGCACCCGCCGGGACCGGCCCTTCGCCGTTCGTCCGCGGATCGCATCAACCGCCCAGATACTCCCCCGCCGCGTCGAGGAGCCAGGCCGCGAGGTAACCCGCGAAGGACGAGCGTACGAAGATGTGGAACTCGTCGCCCTCGCCACGCGCGAGGACGACCTGGGCACGGGCGAGCGTGGTCTGGGCGCAGCGGCCGGGGCCGAACGCGCGGGGGTGCAGGTCGAGGGCGCAGCCGTGGGAGAGCAGGTCGCGGGTCCTGGGTCCGGTCACGAGCAGTACGGTCCGCTGGGCGGAGACGTCGGTGACGGCGGCGTGACCGGTTCCCGCGGCGGCTCGCAGGCGGGCCTCCAGACCGGTGTCGCCCGGAGGAGCGACGACCAGCCACTCGTCGGGGCCGAGCCACAGCACTCGGGTGCCGCTCACGGCCGTACCGGATGGTGGCACCTCGCCGCCGATACTCGCGGAGGTACCGGGTTCGGCGGGGAGCGGGACGCCGAGGGCGCGGGCGATGTCGGCGGCGGTGCCGCTCCCGGGCTCCACCCGCAGGTCGACCTGGGTGAGGAACGGCAGCTCCGCGATGCGAAGGTCCGGGCTCGACACCGGTCGCAACCGGGCGAGCGGGCTCAGCCGCCCGGACGGCTCCGTTCCCGGCGGTTCCGCTGCCGAGGGCTCCGTTACGGACCACCCCGCTCCGTACGGCGGGCTCGGTCGTGGCCCGGTCGGTGGCTCAGCCATCGCGGCGCGCTCCCTCGGGGTCGTAGAGGACGTGGTGGGTGACGGTGACGGGCAGCAGTTCCCGTCCGACGGGTACGTACAGCCGCTCGCCGACGCGTTCGCGCCCGCCGCTGACGAGGGCGAGGGCGAAGGTCCTGCCGAGCGCGGCGCTGCGGTAGCTGGAGGTGACGTGGCCGAGCATGGGGACCGGCGGCTCGGGCAGCCGGTCGACGGCCACCAGGTGGGAGCCCTCGGGCAGCAGGACGTCCGGGTCGAGCGGCAGCAGGCCGACCAGGTGTTTGCGGTCGGGCCTGGCGGTGTCGGCGCGGGCGAAGGAGCGCTTCCCGATGAAGTCGGCCTTCTTCTTGGACACCACCCACTCCATGCCGAGGTCGGCGGGGGTGACCGTGCCGTCGGTGTCCTGGCCCACGATGGGGTAGCCCTTCTCGGCCCGCAGCACGTGCATGGTCTCGGTCCCGTACGGGGTGACCGCGCCGGTGGCCTGGAGGGCCTTCCACAGGGCGAGCCCGTCCCAGGCACTGACGTTGATCTCGTACGCCAGCTCGCCGGAGAAGCTGATCCGGCACACCCGCGCGTCGAGGCCGGCCACCCGGGTGTCGCGCCACGTCATGAACGGGAAGCTCGCGTTGTCCACGGCCAGGTCGGGGGCGAGTCCGGCCAGCACCTCGCGGGAGCGCGGCCCGGCGAGCGCGACCGTCGCCCACTGCTCGGTGACGGAGGTGCAGTAGACCCGTAGCGAGGGCCACTCGGTCTGCAGCCACTCCTCCATCCAGTCGAGAACGGCGGCGGCGTTGCCGGTGGTGGTGGTCACCAGGAAACGGTCCTCGGCCAGGCGGATCACCGTACCGTCGTCGAAGACCATCCCGTCCGGGCGGCACATCACGCCGTAGCGGATCGAGCCGACCTTGAGGGTGCTCATCATGTTGGTGTAGAGCCGGTCGAGCAGTTCCGCGGCGTCCGGCCCCTGGATGTCGATCTTGCCGAGCGTGGAGGCGTCCATGGCTCCGGCGGCCTCCCGCACGGCCCGGCACTCGCGCAGGACGGCGGCCTCCATGTCCTCGCCCTCGCGGGGGTAGTACCAGGGCCGCCGCCACTGGCCGACGTTCTCGAACGGCGCCCCGTACGCCACGTGCCACTCGTGCAGCGCGGTGACCCGGACGGGGTCGTGCAGCGCTCCCCTGTCGCGCCCGGCGAGGGTCGCGAAGGAGACCGGCACGTAGGGGGCGCGGAAGGTGGTGGTGCCGAGCTCCGAGACGTCCACGCCGAGGACGTGGGCGACGACACCGCTGGTGAGCACCCCGGAGGTCTTGCCCTGATCGTGCGCGGTCCCCGCGGTGGTGTAACGCTTGACGTGCTCGACCGAACGGAGCCCGGCCCCGGTGGCGCGCATGACATCGGCGACGGTGACGTCGCGCTGCAGGTCGACGAAGTGGGTCCGGTAGTCGTCGGCGGGGACGAGCCACACGTGCTCGGCGGGGGTGGCCCCGGGTGCCCCTCCGGTGTTCGGGACCACCTCCGTGTCCCGCGCTCCCCCGGCCTGCGGGCCCTCCGTGTCCGGAGACCCCTCCCCTGCCCTCGGAGCCCCCGTGTCCTGGGGTGTCTCCCCCGCCCTCGAGGCCTCTGTGTCCGGGGAAGTTTCCCCTGTTCCCTGGACGGATGAGCGGGGGGCGGTCGAGGGCGCTCGGAAACCGGTCGCCTCGGCGGCTCGCGCCCCGGCGGCGGCGCCGTCCTCCAGACAGGCTGCCAGGGTGAGGAGCCCTCTGGCGGCCCCGGCGACCTCGACGGCCTGGCGGCTGCTCCCGGGGACGAAGGAGCCGAGCACCTCGTCGTAGCGGAGCGTCCCCCCGGCCTGGCTGAACAGGTGGACGGCAGGGTTCCAGCCGCCCGAGACGAGCAGCAGGTCGGCCTCGATCACGCGCCCGGTGGAAGCGACCGCCCTGGAAACGGCCATCTCAGAAGTGTCCGTTCCGGAAGCGACCATCCTGGAAACAGCCATCTCCGAAATGGCCCTCCCTGAAGCGGCCAGCCCAGAAGCGGCCGGTCCGGAAACGGCCGGTCCGGAAGGTGTGCCGTCCTCGGCGGGTCTTTCCGAGACGGTCACGGAGGTGACCCCGTGCTCGCCGTTCACGCGGGTGACGAAGTGACCGGTGAGCACCTCGGCACCGCCCAAGCCACCCAAGCCGCCCGGACCGCTCAAGCCGTCCAGACCGCTCAAACCACTCAAGCCGTCCAGGCTGCCCAGGCCCTGGGCGACGGCGGCGGCGCGCGTGTCCACGACGGCGGCGATCTCGACGCCCGCGGCGGCCAGGTCGCGGGCCGCGGCGTAGGCACTGTCCCCGGTGGTGAACACCACCGCGCGGCGGCCGGGCAGGACCCCGTACCGGTTCACGTAAGCGCGTGCCGAACCGGCGAGCATGACCCCCGGCAGATCGTTGCCCGCGAAGGCGATCGAGCGTTCGTGTGCGCCCGTGGCGAGCACGACGCGGCGGGCCCGGATGCGCCAGACGCGCTCGCGGGAGGAGGCGTTCTCTCCCCTGCGTTCCACGGCGACCAGGTAGTTGTCGTCGTAGTAGCCGAACACGCTGGTACGGGTGAGTACCCGCGTCTCCGGGTGGATCTCCAGCGCGGCCAGCGCGGTGGCGGCCCATGTCGTGCCCGGGACGCCGTCGACGGTCTCGCCGGTGTCGGGCAGGCTGCCGCCGGGCGAGGGACGGTCGTCGGCGAGGATCACCCGGGCGCCCGACCCGGCCGCCGCGGTCGCCGCCGCCAGGCCCGCCGGGCCCGCGCCGACCACCAGGACGTCGCAGTGCGCGTACACGCCGTCGTAGCGCGCCGGGTCGGGCTCGGCGGCGAGCCTGCCCCTGCCCGGCAGGCCGGTGGCCACCAGTCCGGCGTACAGCTCGACGACGGTGGCCTGGAGCATCGGCTCGGGGAAGGGCTGCTCGATCTGGACGACGGCGTTGGGCTCCTCGGTCCAGGCGGCGAAGATCCCGCGGGGGCGGCCCAGCGCGACGCTCGTCGCGACCGTGCGAACACCGTTGGCGAGCAGCGCGGAGGCGAGCGTGTCGCCCCGGTACCCCTCGTAGTCGCGGCCGTCGAACCGGAACGGCAGCGCCTCCCCGCGATGGCCCGCCCGGCGGAACGGCTGCCCGCTCACCGGCCCACCGGCCTTGGCTCGCCCGCGCGGTAGACGGCGTGGAACTCGTTGGTGGCGGTGTCGCGGACCGCGTTGAACCAGCGGCGGCATCCGGCCGCGTGGTGCCAGCGCTCGGCGAACGGCCCCTTCGGGTTGTCGCGGAAGAACAGGTACCGGGCCCACTCCTCGTCGGAGAGCGCGGCGGGGTCGCCGGGGTAGGCGACGTGGGCCTGCCCGCCGTAGTGGAACTCGGCCTCGTCCCGTGGCCCGCACCACGGACAGGGAATCAGCAACATCGGTCGGGCTCCTTCAGTGGGCCACCGCGGCGGCGCCGTGCTCGTCCACGAGCGCCCCGGTGGTGAATCGTTCGAGCGTGAAGGCGGCGTTGAGGGGATGCGGCTCGCCGTGGGCGATCGTGTGCGCGTAGCACCACCCGACGCCCGGGGTGGCCTTGAAGCCGCCGGTCCCCCATCCGCAGTTGACGTAGAGGCGGTCGACGGGGGTGAGCCCGACGACGGGCGAGGCGTCGGGGGTGACGTCGACCACCCCGCCCCAGGTACGCAGCACGTGGGCCCGCGCGAAGACGGGGAACAGCTCCAGCGCCGCCGCCATCTGCCGCTCGATGATGTGGAACGCGCCGCGCTGCCGGTAGGAGTTGTACGCGTCGATGCCCGCCCCCATGACCAGCTCGCCCTTGTGAGCCTGGCTGACGTAGACGTGCACCGCGTTGGACATGACCACCGTGGGGTGTACGGGCTCCAGCAGCTCCGAGACGAGGGCCTGCAGCGGGTGGCTCTGCACCGGCAGTTCCACCCCCGCCATCCGGCCGACGACCGAGGAGTGCCCGGCCGCGCACATCGCGACCCTGCCCGCGGCGATGCGACCCCTGCTGGTGCGTACGGCCTCCACCCGCCCGTCCACGACGTCGATGCCGGTGACCTCGCAGTGCTCGATCAGGTCGACGCCCATCGCGGCGGCGGCGCGGGCGAATCCCCAGGCCACGTAGTCGTGCTTGGCGATCCCTGCGCGCGGCTGGTAGGTGGCGCCGAGGACCGGGTAGCGCGTGTCGGGCGAGACGTTGATGATCGGGCAGACCTCCTTCACCTCCTCGGGGCCGAGCCATTCGGCGTCGACGCCGTTGAGGCGGTTGGCGTTGACCCGGCGGACGCCCTCCCTGACGTCCTGCAGGCTGTGCGCGAGGTTGAGCACGCCGCGCTGGCTGAACAGGAGCGGGTAGCCGAGATCCTCCTCCAGCCCCTCCCACAGCTTGAGCGAGTGCTCGTAGATGCCCGCGCTCTCGTCCAGGAGGTAGTTGGAGCGGATGATGGTGGTGTTGCGGGCCATGTTGCCGCCAGCCAGCCAGCCCTTCTCCAGCACGGCCACGTTGGTGATCCCGTGATTTTTGGCCAGGTAGTAGGCGGTGGCCAGGCCGTGACCTCCGCCGCCGACGATCACCACGTCGTAGGAGGCCTTCGGCTCGGGGCCGCTCCAAAGCCAGTCGGGGTGCTCGGGCAGCTCCTCGGTGCTCATCGTCGTCCTTTCTCGGTCCCGCCGACGGACCCCGGCGTGGTGGGTTCCGACGTGATGGGTGCCTGCGTCAAGAAACCCGGCGTCACGGACATCGGGTCCGCCGGGTTCACCGGGCGCATGGGCGTGTCCCTCCGTCCTGGCGGCCCGCTAGCCACGCAGGCGCTCCATCGCCGGGTCGTACAGCGGCTCCTCGGCGACGACGGCGGCCACCCGCCGGTCGAAGTAGCCGATGTGCAGCTCCCGCCCCGGCACGGACAGCGCGGCGGGCAGCCAGGCGTAGGCGATGCCCCTGCCTATCGTGTAGCCGTAGGCGGCGCTGGTGACGTATCCGACGGGGGACGCGCCGTCGTACACCGGCTCCTTGCCCATGACGACGGCGGCCGGGTCGTCGACGGTGAGGCAGGTCAGCCTGCGCCGGGTGGCCGCGCCGCGCTCGGCCACGGCCGCGCGGCCGATGAAGTCGCCCCTGTCGGCCTTGCGCACGGCGAAGCCGAGACCTGCCTCGTACGGGTCGTGCTCGTAGGTCATGTCGGTGCCGAAGGAGCGGTAACCCTTCTCCAGGCGCAGGCTGTTGAAGGCGCCGCGGCCCCCCGCGATGATCCCGTGCTCCTGTCCCGCCTCCCAGAGGGTGTCCCACAGCTTCGCGCCCATGTCGGCCGTCGTGTAGAGCTCCCAGCCCAGCTCCCCGATGTAGGAGAGCCGCAGCGCGGTGACGGGCACGGTGCCGACGTACGCGCGCGTGCCCCGGAAGTAGCGGAACCCGCCGGGGCCGAAGGCGGGACCGGCGAGCGGGGCCACGACCTCTCTGGCCCGGGGACCCCAGACGCCGACGCAGCAGGTTCCGGACGTGATGTCGGTGACGGTGACCGACCCGTCGGCGGGCAGATGGCGGTGGAACCAGTCAAGGTCCAGGTTGCCGTTGGCGCCGACCTGGAACAGGTCGCGGCCCAGCCGGGCCACGGTGATGTCGCTGCGGATGCCGCCGTCGTGGTCGAGCAGCAGGCAGTACGTGACCGAGCCGACGGACTTGTCGACGTCGCCCGTGGACATCCGCTGGAGGAAGGCGGCGGCCCCTCGGCCCGCGACCTCGATCCGCTTGAGCGCGCTCATGTCGTAGAGGGCCACGGTCTCGCGCGAGGCCTGGGCCTCGGCACCGACGATCGGCGACCAGTGGCGGGCGGCCCAGTCGTTGGGACGGGGGATGTCGCGGCCGTCGAGCAGGGGCGCGTTGGCGCCGTACCACTGGGGGCGTTCCCAGCCGGTGGCCTCCAGGAAGTACGCGTCCAGCTCGCGCTGGCGGGTGTGGAAGGGGCTGGTGCGCAGCGGGCGCAGGTTCTCGGCCGGTTGGAGCGGGTGGATGATGTCGTAGACCTCGACGAAGTTCTGGCAGTCGCGGGTGCGGACGTACTCGGGGGCCAGCTGGTGGGCCTCGAACCGGTTGACGTCGCACTCGTGCAGGTCGAAGGACGAGCAGTGGCCGTCGGCCAGC
The DNA here is from genome assembly GCF_036227305.1 of Streptosporangium sp. NBC_01469. NCBI lineage: Bacteria > Bacillati > Actinomycetota > Actinomycetes > Streptosporangiales > Streptosporangiaceae > Streptosporangium > Streptosporangium sp. NBC_01469. The sequence goes on from NZ_CP109465.1 coordinate 7,716,844, forward strand.
CACTCGGCCATGGCGCGGCCCACTCCGGCCGAATGGGTGACCCACACGGCCTCGGCCACCCAGAAGCCCCGCACGTCGCGCGACTGCCCGAGCAGCGGCATGTTGTCGGTGGTGAAGGAGAACAGGCCGTTGACGCCCGCTTCGAGTCCGGCCTCCCCGGTGGCGGGCAGCAGCGACCTCGTCTCGGCCCAGGCGGGGGCGAAGTCGTCGTCGGTGAACGGCAGCACCGACGGCATGACCTCGGCGTCGGCGATCGGGAGGATCTCCTCGGCGGTGATCGGCATCGGGCGGTGGCCGTAGTAGCCGATGCCGAGCCGCTCGAACCGCTCCCGGTAGTACAGGTCGGCGTCCTGGTGGCGCAGGATCGGCCGGACGGCCTCCTCGGCCTGCCCGGCGAGCGCGGGGAGGGGACCGGTCCAGGCGAGCTGGTGGGCGAGGGGGGTGAGCGGCAGTGCCATGCCGACCATGCCCGCGACCTTGGGGCCCCAGATCCCGGCGCAGCAGACCACGAGGTCGGCGGGGATCTCGCCCCGGTCGGTGACGACGGCCGCGACCCGGTCGTCCTCGACGCGGATGTCCAGCACCTCGTGCCGGTCGAGGACGCGGACGCCCCGTTCCCGTGCGCGCGCGAGCTGGACCTCGACGGCGCGCACGGCTTTCGCCAGGCCATCGGTGGGGACGAACAGCCCTCCGAGGACCCTGGCCCGGTCGAGCAGGGAGTGGCGCTCCACGCACTCCTGGGGGGTGAGCAGGCGCGCCTCGATCCCCCAGGCGACGGCCCAGCCGTGGCGGCGGTGCAGCTCGGTGAGCCGCTCGGGCGTGGTGGCCACCTCCAGGCCGCCCACCTGGAGGAAGCAGTCGAGGTCGACGAGCTTCTCGACGGTGTAGCGGGCCAGTTCCGTCATGGTCTTGGAAGGGTTGGTCTGGAAGACCAGGCCCGGCGCGTGGGAGGACGATCCCCCGGTGGCGGGCACGGCGCCCTGGTCGACGACGGTGATGTCGTCCCAGCCCCTGGCCGAGAGCTCGTCGGCCAGCGCCGCCCCGACGACCCCGGCTCCGATGATGACGACGCGCCGGCCCGCCATACCCACCTCCATCGTTGCGCATTCCGAAACGAAGTGCGCTTCCCGCAACAGATTGTCCTCCCGTCGACAACACTGTCAAGGACGGGCCGACGGTCTTCCACGGGAAACGGCGAACGGGAACAGCCGGGCCCGCTCCGTCCCCTCGCGTTCTGAATCGCTCCAGGTCTGATGGAGGCTCTGATGTGCCCCTGGTCTTGTAGAGGCGGGTTCTTGGATTCTTGTGCCACTCGTTGAGAGGAGAGTGGCATGGGACGGCGTGGCTACCCGTCGGAGTTCCGGCGTAAGGTGCCAGATCTCGTTGAGGCGGGCCGCAAGGTCACCGACGTGGCCCGTGACCTGGGCGTACGGTCCACGCCCGTCCACCGTTGTCCGCCCCCGTCCGGGGTCGTTGTCACCCAGTTGGTCACCCAGAACTGGCGCTCTCCGCAGGCTTTCGCGGCTCCTCCGCCCAGACGTCCCGGCCGTTGCTCCACAGCTCGGAGGCGTGATAGCCGAACCGGTCGAACAGTCCGTCGTCCTGGTAGCGGCGCAGGTGCATCATCGGCGAGTCGTGGCCGACGAGCTTGGCCAGGTGCGGCGTCACGAGCATCTCGGAGTCGAAGCGGAAGACGCTCATCGCGATGTGCTCGTCTCCGAAGCGCGCTTCGATGCCGGGTACGTTCCGAACCTGCTCGATCTCCGAGAGGGTGATCCGGATGCGGGTGGAGACCGTCAACGGGACGTTCTCCACCTCCTCCCTGCGGCGGGTGACCTCGCTGTCCGGGTCGCCGATCAGGAATCGGATCTTGCACCCTTGCTCGGCCTTGCGCTTGAGGACCTTGGCGAGGTTGGGGTGTTCCAGCCACAGGAAGTAGTTGGTGTACCCGGCGAAGACGATCTCGTTGCGGGCCGAGGTGATCAGGTTGCGCCAGATCGACTTGGGGCAAGCCGACCGATAGGGGTAAACGGTCAGAACCTCTCGATCCGGACCGGTCTTCACGGTGTTACGGATAGCCTCTGGCCACAACACGGACGTATCAACTCCTAATGCCTCGGCGGCGGCCAACTGGTGCCGGAGGTGCGGAACTCGTGCCTCATCCTGTAACCAGCGTTCCACCGTCTTAACATCCACCTCGCAACGGTCCGCCAGGTTCTGGTTGCTCAGCTTCGCCTCGAGCATGGCGCGGCGTAAGGGGACGTTGGCCACGGTGCACCTCGTGGAGTGAGGACGTCAGGGACGTTTTCGACTCTAACTTTGAAACGTCCTGGACGTCTCTGGAACGCGGCGGGTTCGTCACCCAAATGGAATGACGCTTACTCCATGTCAACCCCCGTAATTCTGGAAGACCTCCAGGCGGCTTTTCCCGGATGGTGTATTTGGCGTAGTTCTGCGGGTCGTTTGTGGGCCACCCGGAACGGTCGGCACCTTACCGACGAAGAGGTGAACCGTGGCCTCTATCGGACAATCGACGCCGACGACGTTGCCGAACTCGCCCAGCAGCTCCGCGACCAGGAGGGGCTGGAGTCATGAGCACCCTCGACAGGAAAGAGCCGGCTCAACGATGCCCGGCCGCCCTGGCTGCCGAGCGCCTGCGGATCGGCCTCGAACACTGCGGCGTCTCAGCCGACGTCCACCAAGGCCACGGCGTCTCCCTGCTCTCCGTCTGGACCAACCTCGTGGTCTGGACGGACGGGCTTGCCTACCGCTGGTGGACAGGGAAGATCTCAGCGAAGACGGGCCGCCGCTTGTACCGGGTCTACGGCGTGGACAACCCGATCACCGTCGCCCACTGCATCGCCCAGCGGTACGAAGAACTCCGCAAGGCTTCCCACTGGTCCAAGGGTGTCGCGGAGCGCACGTCGTGATTCTGCTCGATGAGTGCCTGAGTCCGCATGTGGTGATGCCGCAGCGAGATCACATCCGTCTGGATTGGCGAGAGCCGTACCCGACGCTTGAACGGGCACGCTCGGTGGCCTGGACCTGCTGGTGCCGCGCCACGGTCTACGAACTGTGCGAGGGCGGCGGTCGAGCGTTCGTCCGGCGAACCCTGCAGCTTGATGACGGCCATCAGGTCTATGAGACCTCCACCTGGCCGATCGGCGAAGCTCGGGCGATATGGACGGCGTTGCTGTCCGGAAGAGCCCGGTAAGACGGGCGTGGCGGCGTGAGATCTGGAGGGACCCATGTCGCCACGCCTCCCAAAGGAAGCAGATCAATCGATAACAAGATCGAGGGCATTTCACGGCTGGCCGGCCATCGGAACACGGTGGTCACGGAGGCCGTCTATCGAAAGTAAATCCGGCCGGTGCTCATACAGGGCGTGAAGGCCATGGATGACATCTTCGAGAGTTAGTCACTCACGCCCCGTTCCGAAGATCAGGAACGGGGCGTTTTGGCTGGTGGGCACTACTGGGTTCGAACCAGTGACATCTCGCTTGTAAGGCGAGCGCGCTCAGGAGGTGGGGAGCCAGGCTTTCACCTTGTCGGGGTTGTCGCCGACCCACTTCTCCGCGGCCTCCTCGGCCGTCATCTTGTCCTCGGAGATGTACTTGGCCACGAGGTTCTGGTCCTCGTTCGTCCAGGTGAAGTTCTTGACCAGGTCGTACGCCGGGCTGCCGGAGTCGGCGAACTTCTTGCTCACGATCTTGTCGAGGTCGTAGAGCGGGTAGTCGCAGGCCACCTTCTCCGCGTCGGCGTCGCAGCCCTCGGTGTACTCGGGCAGCTTGACCTTGACGAGCTTGACCTCCGACAGGAACCACTGCGGCTCGTAGAAGTAGCCGAGCATCGGGGTCTTCTGCTTCTCGGCCTGCCTGAACCCGGTGATGAGCGCCGCCTCGCTGCCCGCGTAGACGACCTTGTAGTCCAGCTTCAGGTTCTTCACCAGGGCCGCGTCGTTGGTCACGAAGGAGGGGTCGCCGTCGAGCAGCTGCCCCTTGCCCCCGGACTCGGAGGTCTTGAACAGGTCGGCGTACTTGTTGAGGTTCTTCCAGTCGGTGATGTCGGGGTACTTCTCGGCCATCCACGGCGGCACGTACCAGCCGATGACGCCCTTGTTGCCCGTCGATCCGGCCGAGACGGCGACCTTCTGGTCCTCGATGTACTTCTTCTTCAGGTCGTCGTGGGCCCAGTTCTCCACGATCGCGTCGACCTCGCCGGTGGCGAAGCCCTGCCAGGCGATCTCCTCCTTGAGGTCCTTCTTGGTGACCGAGCAGCCGAGGTCCTTCTCGGCCACGTGGGCGATGACCGCCGCGGTCGCCTCGTACCCGACCCACGGGTTGATGGCGATGTTGACCGTGCCGCACTCCTTCTTGCCGTCCGCGCTCGAGGCTGCCGGGGCGGCCCCTCCGTCGCTCTCGCCGACCTTCGCCCCGCCGCACGCGGAGACGAGGAGGCCGGTCGCGACCAGGAGCGCCATCGCCCGCGGTCGCCCGATCCTCGAAACTGTCACCAGGTCCTCCTGTATTGGTGTCGTGTGCCGTGTTCGGTTCCGCCCGGCGGGTGTCCGGCCGCGCCCGGTTTCTCGGTACGTCTCTCCCTGCTTCTCGCTGCTTTCAAGTTCTCAACGGGCGCCGTGCGCCTCGGCGTCGGCCCGCCGTGCCGCCGTCCTGGTGATGCGCTCCAGCATGATCCCGAGTACGACGATCGCCACGCCCGCGGCGAGTCCCTTGCCCCGCAGCTGCAGCTGGGAGAAGCCCGCCACCACGTCGTAGCCGAGCGCGCCCGCGCCGACCAGGCCGCCGACGACGACCATGGCGAGCACGTAGATGAGCCCCTGGCTCGCGGCGAGGGTGAGCGCGCTGCGCGCCATCGGCAGCTGCACCTTGGTGATGAGCTGCCAGGTGCTGGAACCCGCGGCCGTGGCGGCCTCCACCGCGCTCGGCGCCACGCCGCGGATGCCGTCCGCGGTGAGTTTGACCGCCACCGGGGCGGCGTAGACGACCGCGGCGATGATCGCGGTGATCCGGGTGGCGCCGAACAGGCCGAGGATCGGCACCAGGTAGACGAACGGCGGCATGGTCTGCCCGGCGTCGAGGACGGGCCGCACCACTTGGTCGACGCGGTCGCTGCGCCCCATCCAGACGCCGACCACCACTCCGAGGACCATCACCAGGACGGTGGCCACGAGCGTCGAGGCGAGCGTCACCATGCTGTCCTGCCACAGGCCGAGCCCGACGAGCAGGGCGACGCAGACCGCGGTGACGAGCACGACCCTGACGTTCGACAGGATCGCGGCGAACGCGATCAGCACGGCGCCGACCAGCCACCACGGCGAGCCGGTGAGCAGCGCCTCGAACGGGTTGAGCAGGCCGTAGGAGACGGCGTTCCTGAACGCGCCGGTGTAGACGGCGAGGTTGTCCTGCGCCCACAGGGTGGCCGCGTCGACCCCCTGACGGACGTACCGTCCTATGTTCGCCTCGCTCGGGAACTCCGCGGCCCACACGTAGACGTGGGAGAGGTAGGCCAGCACGCCGGTGACCGCCAGGACCGCGCCGATCTCCGCGCGGCGGCGGCCGGGTCCGCGCGAGCGTCCGGCCCGGTGCCGGATCTCGACGCGGCGCCCCGCGGCGGAGGTGACCCGGTCGAGCACGATGGCCATGACGACGATGGCCAGGCCCGCGTTGAAGGCACTGCCGACGTCGAGGGTCTCCAGCGCCTTGACGACGGTCTTGCCCAGGCCGGGGGCGTCGATCAGCGCGGCGATGGTGACCATGCACAGCGCGGCCATGATGGTCTGGTTGACGCCGACGATGATGGTCCGCTTGGCCAGCGGGAGCCGTACCTTCCTCAGTGACTGCCAGGCGGTCGAGCCGAGGGAGGCGCTGGCCTCCAGGGTGGCGGGCCGCACCTCGCGGATGCCGTGCGCGGTGATGCGGATCGCGGGCGGGACGGCGTAGATGACGGTCGCCACGGTGGCGCTCGCGGGGCCGATGAGGAAGAACAGGGTGAGCGGCGCGAGGTAGACGAACGTCGGCATCGTCTGCATGAAGTCGAGCAGCGGGGTGACCAGGCGGTTGAACCGGTCGTTCACCCCGGCCCAGACGCCGAGCGGGATGCCGATCAGCAGCGAGAGCGCGACGGCGGCCAGGGTGAGGGCGAGGGTGTCCATGCTCTCCTCCCACAGGCCCAGCAGGCCGAAGGAGGCGAAGCCGATCGCGGTCAGCAGGGCGACCCGCAGGTTGCCCCACAGCAGCGCGATCGCCGTGGCGAAGGCGACCACGCCCAGCCAGCCGACGACCGGCAGCGGGCGCCCGAAGGACGGCCGGCTGATCAGCGCCTGGACGAACGTGACGGACTCGTCGAGGAAGAGGCGGATGTAGTTGATGAAGTACAGGAAGAACGGGTTGTCGTTCCTGCTGTTGTCGATGACCTCGCTGCCCTCGTTGATCCGTACGTGCAGCGGGGTCAGTTCCGCGCCGCCGAGCTGGAAGGTGTCGCGGCCCTGGACGAACACCCAGATCAGCACCCATGCCGCGACGACGGCGGCCAGCAGGTAGCGGCGGGGCCAGGCGGGCAGGCGCCGCAGGCCACCGGCCGGGGTGGCCTGGGTGGCCATCACCTCTGCTCCCCGGACCTGACGGGCCCGGCGGGCCTGCCGGGGGTTCCCTCGGGAGCCGGCTCGGCGAGCACTCCGAGGACCTCCTCGGCGGTGACGACCCCCAGCAGCTCACCGCCCTCGACGACCTTGACCGGGCGCGTCGCGCGCAGGACCGTGTGCACGACGTCGCGTACGACGACGTCCGGCCCGACCTCCGGACCGTCCAGCGGTTCGTCCGGCCGGGGCGGGCGCATGATCCAGCGGGTGGTGAGCACGTTCGAGCGGGGCACGTCCCTGACGAACTCGCGCACGTAGTCGTCCACGGGCGCCCCGACGACCTCGTCCGGCGTGCCCATCTGGACGAGCTCGCCGTCGCGCATGATGAGGATGCGGTCGCCGAGCTTGAGCGCCTCGCTCAGGTCGTGCGTGATGAAGATCATCGTCTTGCCGACCTCGCGGTGCAGGCGGATGACCTCGTTCTGCATGTCCCGCCTGATCAGCGGGTCGAGCGCGGAGAACGGCTCGTCGAAGAAGAGCACGTCCGGGTCCACCGCGAGGGCCCTGGCCAGCCCGACGCGCTGCTGCATGCCGCCCGACAGCTGGTCGGGGTAGGAGTCTTCGGAGCCCGACAGGCCGACGAGCTCGACCATCTCCCTGGCCCGCTCGTAGCGGGCCGCCTTCCCCGTGCCGCGGATCTCCAGCCCGTAGGCCACGTTGTCCAGGACCCGCCGGTGCGGCAGCAGCCCGAAGTTCTGGAAGACCATGGCGAAGCGGTGGCGGCGCAGCTCGCGCAGCTGCCTGTCGCCCGCCTTGCGGATGTCCTCGCCGTCGAACAGCACCTCTCCGGCCGTCGGCTCGACGAGCCGCGTCAGGCAGCGTACGAGGGTGGACTTGCCGGAGCCGGACAGCCCCATGACGACGAAGACCTCCTGGGGCCGCACGCTGAAGGAGACGTCGCGGACGGCGGTCACGCAGCCCGTCCTCGCCCTCAGCTCACTCCGCGAGAGCTCCGCGAGCGGGGTCCCGACGATCCGGTCCGGACGCGGGCCGAAGACCTTCCAGAGACCTCGCACGTCGAGGACGGCCCGGTCCTCGCTCCGCGCGGCGGCTCCCGGCCGCACCTGCTGGGTCGGTGACGTCATGGTGGTGACCACCTCACGGGTCGTCTGGTGACGGGGGTTGGTCCGTCAGCTGCGGAACCACCGCTGCGGGCGGGGGCGGACGTTCTGCCACACGTGCTTGGTCTCCCGATACTCGGCCAAGCCCGCCGGGCCCAGCTCGCGGCCGATCCCCGACTGCTTGAAACCGCCCCACTCCGCCTGCGGGACGTAGGGGTGGTAGTCGTTGATCCAGACGGTGCCGTGCCGGAGCCGCCCGGCGACCCGCTGGGCTTTCCCCGCGTCCTGCGTCCACACCGCCCCGGCCAGGCCGTAGTCGGTGTCGTTGCCGAGGCGGACCGCCTCGTCCTCGTCGCCGAAGCGCTCGACGGTGAGGACGGGCCCGAAGGACTCCTCGCGGACCACCCGCATGCCCCGGTGACATTCGTCGAGGATGGTCGGCGGGTAGAAGTGGCCCTCGCCGGGGAGTCTCTCCCCGCCGCAGCGCAGCACCGCGCCCTCCGCGACGCCGGACGCGACGTACGCCTCGACCTTGGCCAGGTGCGCGGCGGAGATGAGCGGACCGGTCTCGGCCTCGGGATCGAAGGGGCCGCCGAGGCGGATGCGGGCGGCGCGGCGTACGAGCTCGTCGACGAAGGTGTCGTGCAGGGAGTCCTCGACCAGCAGGCGGGCACCGGCCGAGCAGACCTGCCCGGAGTGGAGGAACACCGCGGTGAGGGCGAAGTCGAGGGCGGTCTCGACGTCGGCGTCGGCGAAGACGATGTTGGGGTTCTTGCCGCCGAGCTCCAGCGCGACCCTCTTCACCGTGGCCGCCGCCGACGCCATGATCGTACGGCCGGTCGCGAGGCCGCCGGTGAACGAGACCATGTCCACGTCGGGGTGCTCGGCCAGCGGGGCGCCGACCTCGGCGCCCGCTCCGAGGACGAGGTTGCCGACGCCCGGGGGCAGCCCGGCCTCCTCCAGCAGGCGCATGAACATGATCGCGGTGGACGGGGTGAGCTCGCTGGGCTTGAGGACGAAGGTGTTCCCCGCGACCAGCGCGGGGGCGACCTTCCACGAGGCCTGCAGCAGCGGGTAGTTCCAGGGGGTGATGAGGCCGCACACCCCGACCGGTTCGTGGACGACGCGGCTGATCGCGTCGTCGCGGCCGGTGTCGATCACGCGGCCCGCGTCGGTCCCGGCGATGCCGCCGAAGTAGCGCAGGCAGGCCACCACGTCGGCGACGTCGTACTCGCTCTCGACGAGCCGCTTGCCGGTGTCGAGCGACTCGGCCCTGGCCACGTTCTTGACGTCTCGTTCGAGCAGGTCGGCGACCCTCAGCAGCAGCGCGCCGCGCTCGCGTTCGGGGGTGGACGCCCAGCTGCCCTCGTCGAACGCCGTGCGGGCCTCGGCGATCGCGATCTCGGTGTCGGCCCGGGTGGCCTCCGACACGGTCGCCACGAGCCCGCCGTCGGCCGGTGAGCGGATCTCCCGGTGGCCGCCCGCGACGGGATCCCTCCAGGTGCCACCGAGGTAGAGATCTGACACGAACGGCCGTCCTTCCGGCTACCGCATGATCCGTTGCGTATGACGCATCGGAATGCTTAACGAGGAACAGAATCGACCCTTTTTGTTCATGCAGTCAAGGCTTTGCGGTCTTCATTACCGTGCCAGCCCAATCGTGAGGAAACCTCATCCGCGGCCGCCATCACCTGCTCGGCCACCTTGGGGAGTCGCTCGGACGGCAGCCGGAAGGTCGGCCCGGACACGCTCATCGAGGCGACGACGGCGCCCTCGACGTTGAAGATCGGCGCCGCCACCGCGGTCAGGCCGATCTCCAGCTCGTCCGCGGCGGTGGCGTACCCGCGCCTCCTGACGGCGTCGAGTTCCTCGCGCAGCAGCCCGGCGTCGGTGACGGTCAGGTCGGTGAACGGGCGCAGCGGCCCGGCGGCCAGCTGCTCGAACCGCTCTTCCGGGGCGTGGGCGAGCAGCACCTTGCCGTTGGACGTCGCGTGCAGCGCCACCCGCCGCCCCGCCCAGTTGTAGGCCTGCAGGGCCGAGGGACCCGCCATCTGGTCGACGTACAGGGCCTCGTCCCGATCGAGGATGGCCACGTTGACGGTCTCGCCGACCGCCGCCGCGAGCCGCTCACCACTGGCGCGGCTCTCCCGCACCACGTCGAGCCTGACGGTCGCGGCGCCCGCGAGCCGGACGATCCCCACTCCCAGCCGGTACTTCCCCCGGTCGGCGGTCTGCTCGACGAGCTCGTGCAGCTCCAGCGTCATGACGAGGCGGAACGCCGTGGAGCGGTGCACCCCCAGCTCCGCGGCGATCTCGCTGACGCCCAGGTCGCCGTGCCGGGCGAGCAGCCGCAGGACGGACAGCGCACGGTCGACGGACTGCACCGCAGCGCCATCTCTCTCCAGCTCGTTGCTCATGACACAACTTTAAGCGGGTTACGCACAAGCTCGGCCTCCGAGACGCCCCGGCGCCTCGTAGAACTCCAGGGTCTCCTCCACCGACGCGCACGGCATCAACGGCACCGTCGTCTCGTTCGGCCGAACCGTGGCCTCACTCACGTCATCCCACCTTCCGGGGTCGTCCGACGAGGCTCGCACCCTTCGGTGAGACTCGCAGATGGATCGTTCCATCACGGAAGGCGGCCGGTTCAGCCGGCGACCTTCGCCGGGGTCACCGCCGGAGCGAGCCTTCGAGGCCGCGCGAGACGCGGTCAGCGGGGGGAGCCGTCGCGGTGCCGGTAGAAGTCGGCGTGCTCGGCGGCGAGCGGGGTGTTGCCCAGGATCAGGTCGGCCGCCTTCTCCGCCACCATCATGACCGGCGCGTAGATGTTGCCGTTGGTCACGTACGGCATCACCGAGGCGTCCACCACGCGCAACCCGTCGAGGCCGTGGACCCGCATGGACAGCGGGTCCACCACGGACAGGGGATCGACGCCCATCCTGGCGGTGCACGAGGGGTGCAGCGCGGTCTCGCCATCCCTGGCCACCCAGTCGAGGATCTCCTCGTCGGTCTCGACCCCGGGGCCCGGCGACAGCTCCCCCGCGTTGAACGCGTCCATGGCGGGCTGGTTCAGGATGTCGCGGGCGACCCGGACGGCCTCCACCCACTCGCGCCGGTCCTGGTCGGTGGACAGGTAGTTGAAGCGCAGTGCCGGGTGGACCTTGGGGTCGGTGCTCTTGATCTTCACCGAGCCGCGCGAGTCGGAGTACATCGGCCCGATGTGCACCTGGTAGCCGTGCCCGCCCGCGGGCGCGGAGCCGTCGTAGCGGACCGCGATGGGCAGGAAGTGGAACATCAGGTTGGGGTAGTCGACGTCGTCGTTGCTCCGGGTGAAGCCGCCCGCCTCGAAGTGGTTGGTCGCGCCGGGGCCGCTGCGCAGGAACAGCCACCGCGCGCCGATCAGCGGCCGGTTGCGCCACCTCATCGCGGGCTGCATCGACACCGGCTGCTTGCAGCCGTACTGGATGTAGACCTCCAGGTGGTCCTGGAGGTTCTCGCCGACGCCCGGCAGGTCGTGCACGACGTCGACGCCGAGGGCGCTCAGCTCCGCGGCGTTGCCCACCCCGGAGAGCTGGAGCAGCTGCGGGGAGTTGATCGCGCCGCCGCACAGGATCACCTCGCCCGCGCGGACCGTCCGGCCGTCGTACTCGACGCCGACGGCACGCTTTCCCTCGAAGAGGACCTTGGTGACGTGCGCCCGCGTCCTGACCTCCAGGTTGGGACGGTTCATGACGGGGTGCAGGTAGGCGCGGGCGGCCGACAGGCGGCGTCCCCTGCTGATGTTGCGGTCGAAGCGGGCGAAGCCCTCCTGGCGGTAGCCGTTGACGTCGTCGGTCAGCGGGTACCCGGCCTGCCGCACCGCCTCGAAGAAGGCGCCGAACAGCGGGTTGCGCACCGGCCCGCGCTCCAGCACCAGGGGGCCGCCCCTCCCCCGCCAGGAGTCGGCGGGGTCGGCGGCCAGGCAGTTCTCCATGCGCTTGAAGTAGGGCAGGCAGTGCGCGAAGTCCCAGGTCCCCATGCCCTCGTCGGCGCCCCAGCGCTCGTAGTCCATCGGGTTGCCGCGCTGGAAGATCATCCCATTGATGCTGCTGGAGCCGCCCAGCACCTTGCCCCTGGCATGGTAGATCCGGCGGCCGTTCATGTGCGGCTCGGGCTCGGACTCGTACTTCCAGTCGTAGAAACGGCTCCCGATGGGGAAGGGCAGCGCGGCGGGCATGTGGATGAAGACGTCCCACGGGTAGTCCGGGCGGCCCGCCTCCAGCACCAGCACCCGGTGGGCGGGATCGGCGGACAGCCGGTTCGCGAGGGCGCTTCCCGCCGAACCGCCCCCGACGATGACGAAGTCGTACATGTCTGCCTCGCCTCGTTCAAGCAGGAGGTAATGACCGAAATTGTAGCGAATAGCGCAATGCGCTGCACCATTCGCAACGATGATTGTTGCCTCGATGGCGTTCGTTGCTCTGAGCGCCTACAGTCCCGCTATGGGCAACGATCCCCTCGGCGGCCGTACCGCCGACAGCAGTGGCGGAGTCCAGTCCGTCGACCGGGCCATCACCATCCTGGAGATCCTCTCCGAGCGCCGCGAGGCCGGGGTGAGCGAGATAGCCCAGGAGATATCGGTCCACAAGTCGACGGCGTTCCGGCTGCTGGGCGCGCTGGAGTCGCGCGGCCTGGTCGAGCAGGCCGAGGAACGGGGAAAGTACCGCCTCAGCTTCGGGATCATCCGCCTCGCGGGCGGGGTGGCCTCCCGGCTCGACCTCACCCAGCAGAGCCGCCCCGTCTGCCGCCGCCTCGCCGAGGAGATCGGCGAGACGGTCAACGTCGCCGTCCTGCGCTCCCACTACGCGGTCAATCTGGACCAGGTACGCGGCCCGGCGGCGGTCACCACCCACAACTGGGTCGGGGAGCTCACCCCGCTGCACGCCACCTCCAGCGGCAAGGTCCTGCTGGCCCACCTGGACGAGGTGCACCGGGCCCGGCTGGTCGCCGCGGGCGGGCTGGAGCCGTACACCCCGAACACGATCACCTCGGCCGACGCGCTGGACGAGCAGCTTCTCCAGGCCCGCGAGCGGGGCTACGCCGTCACCGTCGAGGAGTACGAGATCGGGCTGAACGCCGTCGCCGCCCCCATCCGCTCCCACGACGGTGAGATCGTCGCCGCGGTCAGCGCCTCCGGCCCGGCCTACCGCTTCAGCGAGGAGCGGCTGCACGAGCTGGCCCCGGTCATGATCGCCGGAGCCCTGGACATCAGCCACCGCCTGGGCCACACCGGACGGGCCTGACCTCCCGGCGGTCACACCGGACGAACCCGCGGCCCACCGAGGCCGGAGTCGCGTTCCCGTCGACTCGCGTTCCCGTCGACTCCGTACGCGTCGACGGGAGAGCCCGGCTCCTCCACGTTCTCCGGCTTCCCACCCCGAAGGCGACAGGACCGGGAAGACCCCTCCTTCCCAGGTCGAACGATTCGCCCCTCGGGAAGGGGCAATGGATATGAGGCCGGAATCGATACGCGGATCCCCTGCCATATCCGTCCCCACTGACGGGGAGGCTCCGGCGCGCCGTCCCGAAGTTCCAACCTGACGTAAATCTCGGTTCTGCTCGAGAAAGAACCGGCGACGTTCGGATTGTTCGAACCGGCCTCGGCCCGCGAACTTCCATCGGGAAGTATTTCATGCCGGAAAGGAGGGTCCATGGTCCCCCACGCCCCCTCGACTTCGGCTATTCGACGGCGGGGCGAGGTGGCACCGATGCTCTCCGGCCAGGGCTTCAGATCTTGGCCCACTGCCGCCTTACCGGGATCCCGCCCCCAGGTCAACCCATCCCATGTGTATCCGTCTCGATCCGCGCCATCAGGTCGGCAGAGCCTCAACAAAGCCACCGCGTTCCGATTAACGGCGAGCTAACAACGCTTTTATACCCGGTGTTAAATCCCTGGACCATCGGCCCGAATTCTGCATATAACAAAAAGTGGCAGTTATATTGAAAGTCCGGTCGCGGCGGCACACACTCGGCGTTGAGAAGGCCCACCCCCCAGCTTTTGGAGCCTCAATGGACCGATCCGTAACCGGAATTCGCGGGCGTAGAAAAACGATGCTCCGGCGCCTCACCTCCGCCGCCGTCGCGATCCTCGCCGTGGCATTCCTGTGCGTGCCGCCCGCCAGTGCCCTCGCGCTGCCGACGCCGAAGGATCTGACCGCCTACCTCGACCTCGAATGCTTCAAGACCAGCCCGTACCAGCCGCCCGCCGCCACGCTCACCCTGCGGCACCTCAACCCCGTGCTCAGCACCCTGCCGACCGAGACCGTCATCCTCGGCGAGCGTCAGCAGCTGTGCGTCCCGGTCGCCAAGAACAACCAGACACCGCCGTCGACCGTGCTCAACTTCATCAGGTTCATCGACCTGGCCTGCTACAAGATCTCCGGCACCACGGTGACCACAGGGCTTGTGCTCAGCCACCTCAACCCGCTGTTCCAGAGCCTGCCGCGCACGCAGATCTCCATGAACACCCCGCAGCAGCTGTGCGTGCCGGTCATCAAGAACAACGTGTTCCCACCCGACGAGGTGCTGTCGCTCGTCCGCCACATCGACCTCAAGTGCTACGGCATCACCCCCAACACCTCGCTGAACCAGCAGCTGTCCCTGCGCCAGCTCAACCCCGTCCTGACCCCGATCATCCCCACGCACGGCGCGCAGGTCCTCAACGCCCGCCAGCTGTGCGTCCCGGTGCAGAAGGCCGGCGACAACATCCCGGAAGAGGTGCTCAAAATCGTCCGGTGGATCGACCTGGAGAAGTTCGACATCGTCACCCCGGCCCTGCCCGCGGTCTCGCTGAGCCTGCGTCACATCAACCCCGTCCTCGCCGGTCTCCCGCCCGAGCCGGCCGTCCTCAGCGGCGCCAGCCAGCTGGCCCTGCCGGTCGCCAAGAACGGCAACTTCCCCCCGGGCTGATCCCCTGATACGGAACCCCTGATATGGAGCCCCTCCACCCGTTCCGGTGGAGGGGCTTCGCCATTGCCCGGCCGCGAACGGGACGCCTTCGTCAACGGCGTGAAGACCGGCGGGTCCGACACCGGCCGAGGGCACCTCGCGGGAAACCCGCCGTCGTTCCGTGGCCCGCCGGCAGGGGACGGGACTGGATCCGGCGGCCCGTGGCGCCCCGGCCCCCGACAGGTCGGGGCGCGCGGGGGCGGTTCAGCGATCGCCCGGGGCGTCGGCGAACGTGGCGCCGATCTCCACCATCCGCTCGACCGCGTAGGCGGGGTCGATCAACGCCTCGGGGGTGTGGATGCCCGGCGCCACGGCTTCGCCGCGCAGGCCGAGCAGTCGTTCGACACCGAGGGCGACGCCGAGCGCGGTCAGGGGATTCTGCCCCGCCGGGTGGAGGAGGTGGCGGATCCTCCTGAGCGGTGCGCCCGTGTGATCCTCTCCTTCGAGGTCGATCCCGACCTCGGTGGAGGCGGGCCCGCCGCGGCGCCTGCCCGCGGACTCACCGACCGCGAACGCGAAGCTGACGTTCGGCGCTCCCGTCGCGACGGCCAGGCTCGGAACGTCAAGGGTGGGGATGAGCCGGCCGGGCAGGACGGTGCCGTCGACGCTGGAGACCTCCACCTGCGTGCCGGGGTCGCCGACCCAGCTGAAGACGCCGTCGCGGCGGACAAGCCCCGCCGAGGTGGCGGCCATCAGGCGTTCCATGTCCGCTGTCGCCGCGGGCCCGCCGACGTCCGACTCGTCCAGTACGGCGCCGACCCGGATGGTGTCGATCCGGCCGAACTCCCTGGCGAGGTCCAGTGTCGCGAGGACGATGACACCGGCGTACCAGTGGCTGGCCAGCAGGATCGGCGCGGCGCCGGCCCGCTGGCCGCCCGCGACGACCTCGGGGGCGATATCCGTCAGACCGCTGGAGAGGCTGAGGTACGGCAGCCCGCGGTCCTGCGCGTAGCGCAGTCCGTGCAGGTGGCTGTCCCACAGTGCCGCCACGACCGCCGAGTGGTCATGGCCTGCCGGGAGGCCGAGATCGCCGCGCCGCAGATCGATGGTCACCGCCGTCGCGGCGCCGAGCTCGTCGGCGACACGCCGCGCGCGGTCGAGATCGCGGCCGGCGATCGTCAGCGGCAACGTCGGGTACCACCGGCGCAGGACGGCGGCGGCCTCCGCGCCCGCCTGGCCCGAACCGCCCATGATCAGTACCGATTTCGAGTGTTCCATCGTGTTTTCCTCTCACGTCCCCGTTAAGCTACATTTTGTAACCTACACTTTGTAGCCTAGGCTGGACGGTAACGCAAGGGAGGGCGATGACCACCGCGACGACCCGCCTGTCCAAGCAGGCGAGGCGGGAGCAACTGCTCGACACCGCCCTGACGATCGTGCGCGCCCAGGGCGCCGACGGCCTCACCCTGCTCACCCTCGCGGAGGCCGCCGGGGTGAGCAGGCCGATCGTCTACGACCACTTCGGCACCCGGCCCGGCCTGCTGCTCGCGCTCTACCAGCGACTCGACGAACGACACCGGACCGCGTCGGCACAGGCGTTGCGGGAGGCCGCACCCACCCCCGACGAGATAGCCCGCGTCCTGAGCACCGCGTACTTCGTGTGCGCCACCGACATGCCGGAGTGGAACGCCGTCTCAGCCGCGCTGAAGGGAAATCCGGAGATGGAGGCGATCGAGCACGAGATGATCGACGGCTACACGGACCTGATGGCCGCGGCGCTGCTGCCGCACTCCGGCCTCACACCGGAAGCCCTTCGACTGCGCTGCGTCGGCGCGCTGGGCGCGGCCGAGGCGATCGCCACGGAGCTGCACCGGGGACGGACCACCGTCGCCGACGCGGTCACCGCGCTCACCGACCTGATCGTCGGCAGCATCGACACCGGGACCGGCCGATCGGCGATCGACGGTTCACGGCTGTAATCCACACCTCAGGGCGGACGCGACATTTCTCGGTTCGCGCGGTATCCACTTCTTCCCCAGCAGGAAAAGCCCGAAATTCATCGTGTAGCGATATTCGGTCAGGGCCACGCTCGCCTTGAGTGCCTCTTCCATGTTTTCTCTCTTCGCCTCGGATTTCGTATGTTCAGCGTGCCAAGACGCGACTACTCTTGGTAGCCGAATGGTTACGAAAGATACGAGCTGGAGTTCGCGGGTCTTTTGTTGAACTCCGACAAGGAGGGCATCATCTCCAATCTCTATACACCCCAGGCGATCTGGGGCAGGGAGCTGCGCCACTACCGGAAGGCGGCGGGCCTCACCCAGGGCCAGCTTGCCGAGCGGATCCACTTCAGTGAGTCCCTGATCAGCGGGGTGGAGACGGGACAACTCCCGGCCAGCCCGGAGTTCGCCGAGACCTGCGACGCGGTCCTCGGCACCGACAGCGCGCTGTCTCGGCTGCTCGACTGGCGCAAGGGGCAGGTCTTCCCCGCCTGGTTCGGGAGGTGGAGGGATAAGGAACAGGAGGCGACCGCGCTACGCGCCTATGAACCGCTCGTCTTTCCCGGCCTGCTCCAGACCGAGGCGTACGCTCGGGTGCTGCTGCGCGGAAACGAGACGGCAGTGGAAGCTCGTCTGGACCGTCAAAGCATCCTCACCCGGAAGGACCCCCAGCCCCCGACACTCCGCTGCGTGGTGGACGAAGCGGTTCTTCACCGCCCGATCGGCGGCCCCAAAGTGATGAAAGAGCAACTGGAGCACCTCATCTCGGCGGTCAATCCACGACTGAGCTTTCAGGTGATCCCTCATGGAATGCACTCGGGTTTGATGGGCGGATTCGCAATCGCCACACTGGACGGAGGAGGCAACGTACTGTATGCGGAGACGGCCGTTCGCGGCATCACCACGAGCGATCCGGAAGACGTCACGGCGGCCGTGGAGCGTTTCGAGGCAATCCGGACCGAAGCGCTGCCGATAAGCATGTCCATCGATCTCATCCAGAAAGCGGTATCAGAAAAATGGACCTGAGCAACGCCACATGGGTCAAGTCAAGTTTCTCCGGAGACAACGGCGGAAACTGTGTCGAGGTCGCGAACCTCAGGGACACCGCCGACCACCCCGACCTGATCGCCGTACGCGACTCCAAGGACCCCGAAGGCCCCAAACTCCTCTTCACCCCCACCAAGTGGAACGCCTTCCTCAACGGCGTGAAGGCCGACGAGTTCGGCGGCTGAGGTCGCGCCTCAGGCACCGTCCGCGGCACGCTTGACGAGTCTGACCACGACGCTCTTGGAGGTGGGGGTGTTGGAGGTCTCCGCGACCGAGTCGAGTGGCACCAGCACGTTCGTCTCGGGGAAGTAGGCGGCGCAGCAGCCGCGGGCGGTCGGGTAGGCGATGGCGCGGAAGGACTCCGCCCGGCGCTCGCCGTCGGGCCACTCGCTGACCAGATCCACCATGTCGCCGTCGGCCAGACCTCGCTCGGCCAGGTCGTCGGCGTGCGCGAAGACCACCCGGCGGCCGTTGCGCACGCCCCGGTAGCGATCGTCCATGCCGTAGATCGTGGTGTTGTACTGGTCGTGGCTGCGGACCGTCTGCAGCAGCAGCCGCCCCGGCGGGACCCGCAGCACCTCCAGGTGGTTGACGGTGAAGTTGGCCCTTCCCGTCGCGGTCGGGAAGCGGCGCTCGTCGCGGGGCGCGTTGGGCAGCGCGAAGCCGTCCGGGAGACGGACCCGCACGTTGAAGTCCTCGAACCCGGGGATCACCCGGGAGATGCGGTGGCGGATCACGTCGTAGTCGGCCGAGAACTGCTCCCAGGGCACGTGCGGATCGGCGCCGAACAGCTCTGTCGCCAGGCGGCAGACGATGTCCACCTCGGAGAGCAGGTCGTCGGAGGCGGGGGGCAGGTTGCCCCGCGAGGCGTGGACCAGGCCCATGGAGTCCTCGACCGTGACGAAGCGGCCCGCGCGGCCACCGCGCGCGACGTCGCGTTCGGTGCGTCCCAGCGTGGGAAGGATGAGCGCCTCCCGGCCGCACACCGCGTGGGAGCGGTTGAGCTTGGTCGACACCTGCACCGTCAGCCTGGCCCGGCGCATCGCCTTCTCGGTCACCGCCGTGTCGGGGGTCGCGGCCACGAAGTTGCCGCCCATCGCGACGAAGACCTTCGCCCGCTCCGACCGCAGCGCACGGATCGCCTCCACGGTGTCGAAGCCGTGGTGGCGGGGCGGCTCGAAACCGAACTCGGCGCGCAGCGCGTCGAGGAACCAGGTCGGCGGTCTCTCGTAGATGCCCATGGTGCGGTCGCCCTGGACGTTGGAGTGGCCACGGACCGGGCACACCCCCGCCCCCGGGCGACCCACGTTGCCGCGCAGCAGCAGGAAGTTGACGACCTCCCTGATGGTGGCGACGGAGTTCTTGTGCTGGGTGAGCCCCATCGCCCAGCACACGATGACCGACTTCGCGCCCAGCACCTCCCGTACGGCGTCCTCGACGGCCGGGCGGTCCAGCCCGGTCGCCTCCTCGACCTCCGCCCAGTCCAGGGAGCGCAGGTCCTCGGCCCACTTGTCGAAACCGTGGGTGTGGGTCTCGACGAAGTCGCGGTCGATCACGGTGCCGGGGGCGGCGTCCTCGGCCTCGAGCAGGAGCAGCGACATGGCCTGGAAGAGCGCGAGGTCACCGTTGAGGCGGATCTGCAGGAACCGGTCGGCCAGCGTGGTGCCCTTCCCCACCAGCCCGGAGGCCCGCTGCGGGTTCTTGAAGCGGAGCAGCCCGGCCTCGGGCAGCGGGTTGACCGCGATGATCCTGGCGCCGCCGCGCTTGGCCCGCTCCAGCGCCGACAGCATGCGCGGGTGGTTGGTGCCGGGGTTCTGGCCGACCACGAAGATGAGGTCGGCCCGCTGCAGGTCCTCCAGCGAGACGGTGCCCTTGCCGATGCCGAGGGTCTCGTTGAGCGCCGAGCCGCTGGACTCGTGGCACATGTTGGAGCAGTCGGGCAGGTTGTTGGTGCCGAACCTGCGCACCAGGAGCTGGTACGCGAACGCGGCCTCGTTGGAGGTGCGGCCGGAGGTGTAGAACAGCGCCTCGTCGGGGCTGTCGAGGGCGCGCAGCTCACGGGCGATGATGGCGAACGCGTCGTCCCAGGTCACCGGCACGTAGTGGTCGGACCCCTCTGGCCGGTGCATCGGCTCGGTGAGGCGTCCCTGCTGACCGAGCCAGTAGTCGGTGTGCCGGGCCAGGTCGTCCACGGTGTGCCCGGCGAAGAAGTCGCGGGTGACCCTGCGGACGGTGGCCTCCTCTGCCACCGCCTTGGCGCCGTTCTCACAGAACTCGGCCGGGCTGCGGTGCCCGCCCTCGGGCCAGGCGCAACCGGGGCAGTCGAAGCCCTCCTTCTGGTTGACCACGGCCAGGGTGCGCAGGGTGCGGCCGACGCCCATCTGGGCGTTCGCGGCCAGCAGCGACCGGGTCACCCCCGGGATGCCGGCGGCCCACTCCTTGGGCGGGCCGACCTCGAGGCCGTCCTCGTTGACGTCGTCGCGCGGAGCCTTCCTGGCCATCTCGCGCCTCCTTCCGCTCACCCCGACCCTCTCAGAAGGCGGGCCGCGCACACTATAGGCCCTCCGTTCGAATCGCGGTGCCGGGCGGTGCCGGCCGGGCGGTGTCGGTCAGTGTTGGTCGGCGCCATCGGCCGCGAGGTGACTCCGGGTGATCGTGTTCCGGTGCCGGCAGCCCCGGGCCCGGGCCGACGCCCCGCCGTCGCGGGCCCGGCTGTATCCGGTCCCGAGGCTCCATGGTTCCCGGTTGAGGTGCCGGTCCCGGTGGCCGGGGTTGTGTCCACGGAGGTGGTGTACGAGTTTCCCCAGGTAGTGGGCGTGGCGCCGTGAAATGAGGCCGTACATCCTTGCCTACTCCTCGGTCGACCATTCCACGCCTCCATCAGGGGATACGGGCCGAAGTGGCGGCGCGGCAGTGGTTTTAAGGAATAACCCCACAGTTCCCTGAGCCCTCCGTCGTCGCCATAGCTCCAGGACCTGGGCGTTCTCCGTACAGAGCACGCCGCTCCTGCGGTTGAAGGGATCTCGGGATCGGTGAAGCTTCTTCCTCTTCGTTGAGGTTTTTGTAGTGGTGATGAAGCCGAGGAGTCGTATGCCGGCCCCAGTCGAGGATGACTCGGTCCGGTGCTGGGCGCCGCCCTGGAGAGGACGCCTGCTCACGCGGGGGTTGGCTCCGTACACCAGCTCAGGCGCCTCAACTGCTCGCTGGGCCGGAGGGCCTCGCGTCGCCGGGTCCTGGGCGCCGCCCGGTGCCGCTCCGGGAACGGCTGACCGTAGACGGCCTGGGGTTCCCGCGAACCCAAGGGTGCACAACCTCCCAGACCACCCCAACAGTCTGGACTCGACCCTTGGGTTCGCGGGAACTCTGGGGTTTCCTGGGGGCCAGCCCAAGTACGAGAGAAAGGGGCAGCGTCCCGTTCCGCCCTGACGAAATTGCTGGTCAGTGGGTCACGGCCCCGGCATGTTGAAGATGTACTCGCTCGTGGGTGATTTGAGTTCATAGGTCGAACAGGGTGAGCAGGCGGCGAGCGTCGTTTCGGTAGTGTCGCCGGGCGTAGGCCATATTGACGTGTCCGACGTGGCGGAATGCGCCGGTGGCGAGATTTCTGCAGGTCGCCATCACCTGGGGTGGCGCACCGGTGCGGATCCGGCCGGCATCTTCGCCGAAAGTGACGTCTCGCACGTAATGCGCACGGGTTTCCACTCCCCAGTGCCCGCGGACGTAGGTGCCCAGATGGGCGGGTCCGGCCAGGTGGACGGGCAGGTTCGTGATGGCGTAGACCACCTCTTTGCTACTGCCCGAGCCGTGCAGATCGGCGACGTGCCGCACGATCCGCATGACCTGGACCACGCAGGGGAAGTCGATGCCGTCTGCGGGGGCGGTACGAATGGTGCGGCGTTCGCTGCGGCCGTGACCCCGGTCGATCTCGGTGTGCCCGGTACCGGCCCGTTCATGCTCGGCGTCGGTCCCATCAGCCAGTGCGGCCATCGTCGTGACCAGGAGCGCGGGCTGATTGTGCTTCAAAATCAGGACATAGTACGCGTCAAGGTCCTCGGCTAGGTGTCGGGCGGTCTCGCGGACGGTATGCAGCGCGTCGGCGGTCAGGACCGTGCCTGCCGGCTCCACTTCGGCTATCAGTGGTTTGAGTTCGGGCACCTCGCTGGTCTTGGTGTCGATGGCCCGCTGGGCGAGCGTCGTGTGGCGGGTGTGACAGAACAGCGACAGCAGTTGGGGACGGCGGCCGTCAGGGCGGAAGGTCCGCTCGCTGGGCGGCACATGCAGTCCGGTGAACGGATCGCGCCACACCTTCAGTTCGGCCAGTACTTCCTGCGGGCAGGAGTCGAAGGCCCAGTGCCAGACCGCGATGATCGAGTCTCCGCCGACCACGGCCACCCCGCACGCGGCCAGTGCCAGGATCGAGGCCAGCGGATGCCGGACGTTTCGGGTGGAGCGGTGGTCGGAAATCCGGCGGAAGCGGGCCAGCAACCCTTCGCGGGTCACCCGATCGGGCACCGATCCCGTTGTGTTGCCGCTCTCGATCGGGCTGATCAGCGATGATAGGGCCACGGGCACGGCTTCCTCCCGGATCGGTTGGTGTGAGAACCTCGATCTTCGGGAGCCGTGCTGCCCGTTTCCATGTCCAAAATGGATCAGTTATTACCAGCGTCGGAGGCACAGCCGTTCGCACGCAAGGAATCAAACCCGGTCAAAACTTCGAGATGCCGGGGCCATGGGCGCGACGGGGCTTGGCACACGATCTCGCAGAGATGTTCCTCAACTCCCTGCTCCGAAAAAGACAGCAGCGACGGATGGGTTCCGAGCTCGCACCGGGACCGACTCGGACCGTCGGGGATGCCTCGCGTCGTCGTTGCGCACCCGGATGACGTCGTCGCTCGGCGGCACGCCGACTCCTTCGTCGTCGGTGTGGTGTCGAGCGCCGTCGACCGTCACGGCGAGCACCGAAGTGGCGATCGCGAACGGTTCCAACGTCATGGCGAGCACCGAAATGGCGGCCGCTGAGACGGTTTCCAAAACCGGCCCTGTGCCCCTGTACGTCGGGCTGTAGCCCTCCCCGAAGGCCGACAGGCGGGTGATCAGCGCAGGCTGAAGCCCCAGGTGCGGGGCACCCTGGAACCTTACAGGTTTCGAGATCTTCCCCTCTGATCTTGAATGAAGCAATGCGACAGAGACTCAGCAAGCTAATGACTTTTGGGAAGACGCCCCGCGTCCTCGCGGCCGGTCTCGCGGCAGGTCTCGCGGCCAGCGCGCTGTGGACGGGTACCGCCCAGGCGGCCACCACGGTGAACTGCGTGGTAAACGCCGGAAATTCCGGGTGCATCACCGCCACCATTCCCGCGAGCAGCGCCCACAAGATCAACTTCTATGCGGAAGGCGGCTTCTTCTGCGCTCAGGCTGACATCCAGATCATCGACGCCGCCAACAAGGCGGTCGTCTACCACCGCCACATCGGCGCGGGGACGGTGAGCGGCACCGTAGGGGGCCTCTACGGGTCTTACTACCTCCGTGTCTACTGGAGCTGCGGCGGCGCCAGCGGGAAGATTTCCAACTGACCACTCAAGCACACCTGACCGATGCAGATCTTCTGGGCGGACCGCCGGCCCCGCCTTCTGGATCTGCTCCCGGGTAGCCCTCCCTGCCGACATGGTCCGGCGGGAAAACGCCGGACCATGTCGGCACCGTCGCGGGAGGGCTGCCAAGGGGCGCGAGGTGCAGGCGGCCGGGGACCATGGACTGAGGGCCTGCGGGCGTTCCTGTCGGCGTCAGGCGGGACCGGCCTCCAGTCTGCCGAGCACCCAGTCGTGGAAGGCCCCGATGTGGTGCTCGCTGGGCACCAGCACCCCACCCTGGGCGTACGCGCGGGAGTTCATCGCGGGCTGGCAGCGTTCGCAGGCCTCGAAGTCCTGCACATTGACACGGTGGAAGAGCTCGACGGACGGGCCGAGGTCCCTGCCCGAGTCCACGACGTCGCCGAGGAAGAGCCAGTCGCACTCCACGATCGTCCGGTCGGCCGCCAGCGGGAACATCCGGTGCAGGATCACGTGGTCGGGCACGAGGTTGACGAAGACCTGCGGCTTGATGGTGATCGCGTAGTAGCGGCGGTCCTGGTCCTCGCCCACCCCTGGGATGCGGTCCACTCCCTCGGAGCCGTCGACGGTGAACCCCTGGATCTCCTCGCCGAACTCCGCGCCGTGCCCGACGAAGGACTGCGCCGCGTACCCGTCGGCGAACTCCGGCAGCACCTCGGTGAGCTCGGGGTGGATGGTGGCGCAGTGGTAGCACTCCATGAAGTTCTCGACGATGAGCTTCCAGTTCGCCTTCACGTCGTAGACGATCCTGCGGCCCACCCGGAGATTGGCGATGTCGTAGTTCTCGATGGACCTCTCGTCGCCCAGCCTGTGCGTCGCCTCGGCGATCACGTCCGCCTCGAACGAGGGCGGCTCGTCGGACAGGCACACCCATACGTACCCGAGCCACTCGCGCACGTGCACATTGATCAGCCCGTACTCCACCCGGTCGATGTCGGGCATCCTGGTGAGGTTCGGGGCGGCGATCAGTTTGCCGTCGAGGTCGTAGGTCCACGCGTGGTACGGGCACTGGAAGGACCGCTTGACCTCGCCGGACTCCTCGGTGCGTATCCGGGCGCCCCGGTGGCGGCACACGTTGAGGAAGGCGCGGATCGAGTCGTCCCTGGCCCGGGTGACGAGGACGCTCTCGCGGCCCACCTGTACGGTCCTGAAGGCCCCGGGCTTGCCGAGGTCGGACGCGCGGGCGACGCAGAACCACATCGTCTCGAAGACGCGGGCCTGCTCCAAGGCGAAGATGTTCTCGTCGGTGTAGTAGCCGCCGGGCAGGGTGGCGATCACGCTGGGGGGCAGGCTTCTCGCGGTCACGATCTGCTCCTCTTCACGCGGTTCTACGCGGTGCTCGCGCGGACGCCGGGCGGCAGGTTCGGGGGCTCCTCGGAGGGGATGACGTAGACGGTGCCGTCCTCGACCACCACCCGGTGGGTGCGCAGCGGCAGTTTGGCGGGAGGAGAGCTCGGCCGTCCCGTCCGCAGGTCGAAACTCGACGAGTGCAGCGGGCACTCGATCTCACAGCCCTCCAGCCACCCGTCCGAGAGGGAGGCGTCCTGGTGGGTGCAGGTGTCGTCCACGGCGTAGATCTCGCCGTCCTCGGTGTGGAAGACGGCGATGGGCGGGTCGGCGTCGAGCCGGTGGGCCTCGCCCGGCGGAAGGGCCGCGAGGGGACAGGCAGGGATCATCGCAACAAACCCCAGTTTCGGAGGGCGGAACAGGCAGCGCTATACGCAACAGCGTGACCCCAGGAAATCCCGATGTCAAGGGTCGGTATCGGGGTCTCTCCCATGGTCACGCAGAGTTCCCGCCGCCGAATGCCGCCGACGTTCCCGGCGAGCGATCGGCGCGTCTCCGAGGCCCGGCCGCCGACGCGACCTCCACGGCATGAGTCCCCGCGGGCGGCTCACGCGTAGGCGTCGAGGCCCAGTTTCACCGCGACGAGCAGCCCGCAGGCGGCGGTGCCGAGCCGGAGCGCGCGGCCGGGCAGGCGGCGGGCGATCGGCGGCCCGAGCAGGCCGCCCAGGAAGAATCCCAGCGCGAGCGGCGCCACCGCCGACCACTGCACCGGGCCGAAGAGCGCGAAGGAGACCGAGGCCACCGCGTTCGCCAGCGAGGACACCACGGACTTGATCGCGTTGACCCTGACCGGCGTCTGGTCGAGCACGGCCGAGAGCACGGCGAACATCAGGATCCCGCCCGCGGCCCCGAAGTAGCCGAGGTAGACGGCGACGCCGAACAGCGCGGCGCGTGCCATCCAGCCGTCCTCGCCGCCGAACCCTCCCGCCGCCCTGGGCGGGCGGACCAGCAGCAGCGAGGCGACCACGATCAGCCAGGGCGCGATCACCTCGAACGTGTCGGAAGGGGTCATCAGCAGCAGCGCCGACCCCACCGCCCCGCCGATCAGGGTCATCGTGCCGAGCCGCAGCACCCTGCCGCCCTGCCCGGCGAGTTCGGGCCGCGACCCGAACGCCGCGCCCACCCCGTGGAACGTCAGCGCCACCGTGTTCGTGACGTTCGCGGTCAGCGGCGGCAGGCCGAACGCGAGCAGCGCGGGGTAGGAGACGATCGACGCCAGGCTCACCACCGTGCCGACCACCCCGGCCAGCGTCCCGGCCCCGAGCAGCCCCAGCACCTCAGCGACGTCCACGGGGGCACAGCCAATCACACGCCCCCGCGCCGCGAGACACCGCCCGCCCCTATGCCGACGCCATGGCGCAGGAGCACTTCAAGGACGGGCCCCTGTCGGGTGAGGGCGAACCCTCGTTCGCACCGGCTCCGGCCCGGACTCGCCGGAGATCGCGACGTCAAAGTGAATCTGACCGCGCCCGGCCGATCGAATGACCGTGCATGGGGCACAGCTATCAGGTGAGCAGCGGACGACCCGGGCGCGGCGCGGTGCGGGAACGGCCTTCGCCCGGGAGACCGCGAGCACGCGTGGCGAGCGTGCTCGGCGCGGCACTGCTGGCCGCGATGGTCGTCGCGCAGGTCGCCTCGGGACCGCAGCCCCGGCCGATCGTGCTGACCAGCGTGGTCGTCCTGCTGCTGGCGGCGAGCGCGCTGGCCTTCGCCTCCGCGACCCACTCCCCCGCCAGGGCCGTCGCGGCGTTCACGGCCGTGGTCGCGACCGGGTACGCCGCCGAGTGGGTCGGGATCAGGACGGGCGTGCCGTTCGGCGACTACCACTACACCGGCGTTCTCCAGCCCGCGCCCGGCGGGGTGCCGGTGATCGTGGCGCTGGCGTGGGGCGGCATGGGGCTGGCGGCCCACGCGGTGGCCGCCGCCGTCGCACCGGGGAGCCGGGCGGCGCGGATCGTCACGGGGGCGCTGGCCCTCACCGCCTGGGACCTGTTCCTGGACCCGCAGATGATCCGGCTGGGCCTGTGGGTCTGGCACGACCCCGGCCCCTACCGGGGCGTTCCCTTCAGCAACTTCGCGGGCTGGCTCGTCGTCTCCCTGCTGGTCATGGCCCTGCTGGAGCGCATGCCGGCCGAGCCCGCGGCGTGGAGCGCCGGGCTGGTGTCGATCTACACGGTGATGGCGGTGATGGAGACCATCGGCTTCGCGGCCGTCTTCGTCCCGCCGGACCCGCTGGTGGCCACGGCCGGTGGACTCTCGATGGGGCTGTTCACCCTGCTCGCCTGGAGACGCGGAAGACCGCCATCGCCCGAGGCAGAACGAGCGTGATGGTTACGACCGTCGCCCAAGACGGGACGAGCGTGACGAAGACGGCTTCACCCACCGGAGGGGGACGCGGATGCCTGAGGTAACGGTGATAGGCGGCGGCGTCGGGGGCATGGTCTCCGCCCTGCTGCTGGCTCGGCAGGGGCATCGGGTGCGCCTGTACGAGCGGCTCCCCCGGCTGGGCGGCAAGCTCGCCGAGCACACCAGGGACGGCTTCACCTTCTCCGTCGGCCCCTCCCTGCTCACCCTGCCCGGCGTCTTCACCGATCTCGGGCTGGAGCTCGACCTCGTGGAACTCGACGAGCTGTGCCACTACCGCTTCGCCGACGGCTCGACGCTGGCGGCGTACCGCGACCCGGCCCGGATGGCCGCCGAGGTCGACCGGCTCGCTCCCGGCGAGGGCCGCGCCTGGCTGGCCTTCCACGACTGGGCGCGGGGCTGCCTCGACGCGTCGCGCCGCACCTTCTTCACCGGGCCGCTCACCCGGCCGCCCACCGAAGCCCGCCTGTCGGACCTGCTGGCGGTGGCGCCGACCCGGACCCTCGACGGCCTGGCCCGCCGCTTCTTCACCGACCCGCGCCTTCGCCAGTACGTCGGCCGCTACGCGACCTACGCGGGCTCCAGCCCGTACCGCGCCCCGGCCGCGCTGGGGTGCGTCCCGGCGATCGAGCACGGCGAGGGCGGCTGGTACGTCCCGGGAGGGCTGCCCCGCATCGCCGACGCCCTGGCCCTGATGCTGGAGCGGGCCGGGGTGGAGGTCGTCCTGGGCGCGGAGGTGGCCCGGGTGCTCGCCGACGGCGAGCGGGTCAGAGGGGTGCGGCTCGCCTCCGGGGAGCGCGAGCGCGCCGACGTCGTGGTCGCCAACACCGACGCCGCGGCGTTGTACGGGCGGCTGCTGCCCGACCGGCGGCGGCTGCGGCGCATCGCCGGGCTCGGCACCTCCTCCTCGGCGTTCCTGCTGCTGGCCGGGGTGGAGGGCAGGACCGAGGGGCTGGCGCACCACTCGATCGTCTTCTCCGGCGACTACGAGCGGGAGTTCGGTGACATCTTCCGGCGGCGCAGGCCACCGGAGGACCCGACCGTCTACATCGGCTGCTCGGCCGTGGACGACCCGTCGCAGGCCCCGCCGGGCACCGAGAACTGGGTCATGCTGGTCAACGTCCCGGCCCGCGACCCCGGCCGGTGGCCGATGTCCCCCGAGGCGTACCGGGACCTGGTGCTCGACCGGCTGGCCTCCAGGGGGTACGACCTGTCGGGGCGGCTGCGCTTCGTGGACCTGTTCACCCCCGCCGACCTGCGCGACCGGTACGGCGCGTGGGGCGGCTCGATCTACGGCGGCGCCTATTCGGGCAGGCTCTCGCCCTTCCGTCGCCCCGGCAACCGGGGTCCCCGGCGCGGCCTGTACCTGGTGGGCGGTTCGGCGCATCCCGGCGGCGGGCTGCCGCTGGTCGCGATGGGCGCCCGCATCGTCGCCTCGCTCGTACGGGAGGACTTCCCCGCAGGTTCCCCGAGACGGCCCACCGTCGAGAGGGCGCGGCGATGAGACTCCTGACCGCGCTGCAGGCCGCCGCCGCGCTGGCCGTGGCGGTGCGGCTGGCCCGGGGGCGGAGCCGCCTGCCCGCGCTCGCCCCCGTCGGGACGGCGCCGCCGCGCGTCTCGGTGGTGATTCCCGCCCGCGACGAGGAGGCCCGCATCGGCCCGTGCCTGTCGGCGGTGCTCGCCGATCCGGACGTCGCGGAGGTCCTCGTCGTCGACGACGAGTCGCGCGACGGCACGGCGCGGCTGGCGTCCGGGCTCGGCGCGAAGGTCGTCACGGGGGCGCCGCTGCCCGAGGGCTGGGTGGGCAAGCAGTGGGCGCTGACGCAGGGGGTCGAGGCCGCGGGGGGTGACGTCGTGGTGACCCTGGACGCGGACGCCCGGCCCTCGCCGGGGCTGTTCGGCGCTCTCGCGGCGGCCCTGGGAGAGTACGACCTGGTGAGCGCGGGTCCCCGGTTCGTGTGCGAGGGGACGGCCGAGCAGGCGTTGCACGCCTCGTTTTTGGCGACGCTGGTCTACCGCTTCGGCCCGATCGGGCCGTCCGCTCCCCCGGCCCCGCACCGCACGATGGCCAACGGCCAGTGCACGGCCTTCCGCCGCACGGCGATGCTGGACGCCCGCGGGTTCGCGCGGGTACGCGGGCACATGGCCGACGACGTGGCGCTGGCCAGGACCCTGGCGGCGGACGGGTGGGCCGTGGGGTTCCTGGACGCCGGGGGCCTGCTGGAGGTCGACATGCACGATTCGGCCGCCGGGGTGTGGCGGGAGTGGGGGCGGTCGCTGTCGCTGCGCGACGTCACCGGGCCCGGCCGGCAGGCCGCCGACCTGGCCGTGATCTGGCTGGCCGCCGCGCTGCCCGTGCTGCGGCTGGCGGCCGGCCGTCCCACCCGGCTCGACCTGGGTCTGCTGGCCGTACGGCTGCTGCTGGCCGGTGCGCTGCGCGGCAGCTACACGCGGCCGGGTCCAGGCGTACTGCTCTCCCCGCTGCTGGACCCGCTGGCGGCCCTGCGGCTGACGCAGGCCACGCTGCGTCCGGTGCGCGACTGGCGGGGCCGCGCCTACCCGGCGGCCACGACGGCCTCCCGCCTCGGCTTCGGCGGGACGGACACGGGGCCGGGCCGGGTCACGACGGGCGGGCGCTCCGCGCCGCCTGACCGAAGCGCAGCCCGATGAGGCACATGAGCAGGCCGGTCCCGGCCACGTACGCGACCGGCGCGAAGAGCAGTTGGAAGAGCGGGATGCCGAAGACACCGACGCGCGCCCCGATCGCGAAGGACCGCGTCACCACGGCGACCGCGACCAGGGCGGCCACCCCGAGCAGGAAAGCCGGCGGGCAGATGACGGCGAAGCCACCCGCGAAGGTGAGGACCGACCGGCCGCCCCTGAACCCGGCGAAGACCGGCCAGGCGTGCCCGGCCATGGCGGCGGCCACCGCCAGATACACCGGCACCGCGCCGCCACCGCCCACCCCGCCGGGCCAGGTGAGGTGCGCGCCGCCGGCCCACAGGCCGAGCAGCCCCGCCAACGTGCCCTTGAGCATGTCACCCGCGAAGACCGGCGCGGCGGCCCGCCGGCCGAGCCGCTGCCTGACGTTCCAGAAGCCGGGGTTGCGGTCGCCGACCTCGCGGGGGTCGAACCCGTACGCGCGGGCGACCGGCACGGCGACCGGTACGGATCCGAGAAGGTAGCCGCCGATGACCGAGACGAGCAGAGGAACCATCGTTTCCTTCCATCTCACGAGATATGCGGATCTGGGGGCCATGCGGTACATGGCATTCGACCGGCCGGTGCTGGGGAGCACGCCGGGGCTGGTGTTCTGGCGGCTGCTCGGCTCCGGCCGCGGCGCGTCGACGAGCATGGGCGCGGACCTGCACCGCTGGGCCCTGCTCGCGGTGTGGCGCGACGAGCGGGCCCTGGACCGCTTCCTGGGCGACTCCCCGGTGGCGGAGCGCTGGCGGAGCGAGGCGCGGGAGTCCTGGCAGGTGCGGCTGGCTCCCGTCGCCTCGCGTGGCAGGTGGGACGGGGTGGACCCGTTCGGCCCCCTCCCCTCGGGCGCGCCCGGGATCGATCCCGGCGGCCCCGTCGCCGTGCTGACCCGCGCGTCGATCCGACCCTCCCGGCTGGTGGCGTTCTACCGCTCGGTCCCCGGGGTGGACCGCCTGCTGGCGGAGCAGGACGGCTGCCTGGCCTCGGTCGGCGTCGGCGAGTGGCCGCTGGCCCGGCAGGGCACGTTCTCGCTGTGGCGCGACGCCGCCGCGATGCGGACCTTCGCCCACCAGGGGTTGGCACACCGGCGGGTGATCGGCAGGACGCGCGCGGAGAACTGGTACTCCGAGGAGCTGTTCGCCCGGTTCTCCCCCTACGCCAGCGAGGGCACCTGGGACGGCGCCGATCCCCTGGCCTGACCCGCCCCGATCCGCCCGGCACCCCGGCCGAGATTCCGCTCCCGTCTGAGGGACGCGTTCCGCGACCAGGCTCAAGACCCCCGGCCCGCCCACGACCGCTCGACGGACGCGTTGGGCGGTGAGCTGCCAGCACCACGGGCGGGGACACCCCCCGACCACCCTCCCGGCGGACGCCTTCCCCGGTGAGGTACCGGCGCACGCGGGAACGCGAGCCCCCGGCCGCCCGCGCCCGCTCAACGGGCGGGTTCCGCGGTGAGATGGTCCCCGAAGCGGGTGACGACCCCGCCCTCGGCGAGGTCGTGCGCCACCGCGCAGGCGCGCGCGATCGTCGCCGCCCGCGAGGAGCCGTGCGCGACGACGACGGTGCCGCTCAGCCCGAGCAGCGCCGCCCCGCCGTGGGTCTCGGGGTCGTAGCGGCGGGCCACTTCCCGCAGTTCCTCGGCCCCGGCTATCCCCGAACGCGCCACCAGCGTCAGCGCGGCCCGTACGGAACCCTCGACGTTCTTGAGCACCACGTTGCCGGTGAAACCGTCGGTGACGATCACGTCGACGGTGCCCGCGAGCACGTCGTGACCCTCCACGTTGCCGTGGAAACGGAACGGCAGCCCGGGAAGCAGCTCTCCGGCCCTGCGGGTCAGCCGGTTGCCCTTGCCCGGTTCCGAGCCGATCGACAGCAGGCCCACCGACGGGTCTGCGACGCCGAGCACGAGCTGCGCGTAGGAGACGCCGAGCAGCGCGAACTGGGCGATCATCTCCGGTGTGGGGTCGGAGGTCGCCCCCGCGTCGATCAGCACGGTGGCGCCGCCGGTGACCGAGGGCAGCGCGATGGCCAGCGCGGGCCGCAGGACACCCGTGGCGCGGCCGATGCCGCGGATGGCGCACGAGACGACCGCGCCCGTGGATCCGGCCGACACGAAGGCCGACGCCGCTCCCCGCCGTACGAGGTCGCAGCCGACCGTCAGGCTGGTCGTGGTGGAGAAGACCGCTCCCGCGCCCCGCTCGGCCATCGGGACGACGTCCTCGGCGTGCACCACGCCGACCTCGGCGACGGCGCCGTGGCGATCGAGCTCGGCACGGATGTTCCCCGCCCTGCCCACCAGCACCACGGGGATCCCCAGCTCGCGCCGGGCCGCCACCGCCCCGGCGACCGTCTCGACCGGTCCGTGGTCTCCGCCCATCGCGTCGACGACCACAGGCTCCGACATCACACCCTCCCGACGGCGGCTACGACAGCGTTGAACGGTCTCTCACCGGACGCCCCCGCGCCCGGCGCTCCCGCACCGGACGACCTCACCCGTGGCGGCCTCACACCGGACGGCCTCACACCGGACGGCCTCACGACACGTCCGCCCGGCCGGTTCAAGGAATCTCGGCGATCAGGCGACGCTCGGCGCGGTCGGCCGCGGACGCCGCGAGCAGATGCCGCGCGAAGATCGCCAACCGTCGCCGCCGGGGCACGACGGCCCTCGCGCCGAGGACGTCGTGGCGGGCGGCCTCGATCCGGTCGAGGATGCCTCCGTACAGCTGGAAGGCGGCGCGAACACACGGCCGGGAGGAGGGGGTCAGCATGTCGAACCCCTCCTCGGCCCGCGCGTAGTGGTCCCTGGCCCGCCGGGTCTGGAAGGCCAGCAGCTCGCGCAGTGCCGGGGTGGGGGCGCCGCGCCCCAGGTCGGCCACCTTCACCCCGAACCCGTCCAGGTCCTCCAGCGGCAGGTAGACCCGGCCGCGTTCCAGGTCCTCGGCGACGTCGCGCAGGAAGTTGGTCAGCTGGAAGGCCAGTCCCAGCTGGCGGGCCGGTTCGCGGGCCTTGTCCTCCATGCCGGGCAGCGGTTCGAGGACGGGCAGCATCATGGTGCCGATCACCGCGGCCGAGCCCTCCATGTAGACGAGCAGGTCGTCGTAGGTCGCGTAGCGGGTGACGGTCAGATCGGTCCGCATCGAGCGCAGGAACGCGTCGATGTCGCCGTGGTCGATGCCGAAGGAGCGCACGGTCTGCGCGAACGCCGGGAGCACCGGGTCGTCGGTGGTCCCGCCGTCCAGGGTGGCGGCCAGCCGGGTGGTCAGGCCGTCGAGCGCCCGCGCCCTGTCGCCGGTCATCGTGAAGGAGTCCACGATCTCGTCGGCGTAGCGCGCGAAGCCGTACAGGGCGTGCACGTGCGGGCGCTTCCAGGCGGGCAGCAGCAGGGTCGCCAGGTAGTAGGAGCGGCCGTGACGGGCGTTGAGCCTGCGGCAGAGTTCGTAGCTGGCGGTCAGGGTCATCGGGAGGTCTCCAGTACGCGTTCCGCGGCGAGCCGGCCGGAGATCAGCACCGGTGGCACCCCCACCCCCGGCGCGGTGTACATCCCGGCGAAGTGCAGCCCCGGCACGCGCCTGGCCGCGCCCGCCGGCCGGAACCAGGCCGTCTGGGTGAAGCGGTGGTCCAGGGCGAAGGGGGTGCCCGCCGAGTGGCCGAGCCGCGCCCAGGCGGGCGGGTCGAGGGTGAGCCTCGGCGCGGAGGACAGGTCACCGTAGCCGAGGTCGGCGAGCCTGCCGAGCAGCCGGTCCTCCAGCCGCGGGGTGAGCCGGTCCCAGTCGGCGCCGCCGCGCAGGTTGGCGGTCGGTTCCAGCACGGTGAGAGTGGCGTGGCCGGACGGCGCGGCGCCGGTGTCGGACTCGGGGTAGGTGACGAGCAGGTTCGGGTCGGGCTGTGGCCGCCCGGCCCGCAGCGCGGCGAAGGTGGCGTCCCACTCCCTGCCGAAGTGCAGGGTGTGGTGCGCCTGCCCGGCCAGGCGGCGGTCGAGGCCGAAGTGCAGGACCAGGCAGGAGGGCGAGTAGCGGGGGCGGCGGAGCCGCCAGTCGCCCGCGCCCTTCGGGAGCAGCCCGGTGTGGGCGCGGGACAGGTCGCAGGCGACCACGACGTTCCCCGCCGCCAGGCGCTCCCCGGTGTCGAGCCTGACCCCGGAGACGCCGGAGGACCCGGCCTCGACCCTGACGGCGCGCACCCCGTACCGGAGGCGCGCGCCCGCCTTCTCGGCCAGCGCGGCCAGGGCGAGCGGGATGGCGTGCATCCCGCCGACGCGCGGGAAGAAGACGCCGCCGACGGTGTCCATGTGGGCGATGACCGCGTAGATCCCGAGTGCCTGCCGGGGTGGCAGGCCCACGTACAGGGCCTGGAAGGTGTGCGCCTTGACCAGCCGGTGGTCGGTGAGGTGGCTCCTGACGAGGGAGTCCAGGCTGCGGAAGCCGCCCAGGGCCGCCAGGCGCGCCAGGACGCGGGGCTGGACGAGGTCGCGCAGCCTCGTCATGTCGCGGTCGATGAACGCGGGCCACTCGGCGTCGAACAGCTCGCCGAGCCTGGCGCGGAAACGCCGGTATCTCTCGGCCTCCGCGGCGCCGCTCAGCGCGCGCACCCGTTCGGCCATGGCGTCCTGCCCGGCCACCACGTCCAGGTGGGAACCGTCGTGGTAACGCAGCCGGTAGTACGGGTCCAGGCGCCGCAGCGGGAGCGTGCTCTCCATGTCCTCCCCGGCGGCGGCGAAGACGTCGGCCAGGACCTCCGGCATGGTCAGCACCGAGGGGCCGGTGTCGAAGCGGTACTCACCGAGGACGGCCGTACCGCAGCAGCCGCCCGGCACGTCGTTCGCCTCCACGACCGTGACGTCCCGCCCGGCGGCGGCCAGCCGGACCGCGGCGGCCAGGCCGCCGAGACCGGCGCCGATCACCACGACCGGGCTCACGCGCTCCTCCTCGTCGCCGGGCTCCCCGGGCCCTTCACGCCCTCCGGCGGCGCACCGGCCCGGATACGGGCGGGCGGGGGCGCCTTACGTCCCGGATGGGGGTCCATCCGCTCACGGGGCCGATCGATCTCACGCGTGACGGCGGCCACGGGCATCACTCCTTCGCGTCCACAGAGGACTTCGCAAGCGAGACCGCGTCCGGATGCGTTTGTCCGACGGCAGGCGTACGACCCGACCGATGGCGACCGATGGCGTCTGACGATCCATCCCCGGACCGGGCCGCCGGTAAATCAACCCATCACGCAAGAAGGCGTAAAAACGGCACGGGGCCGGCGCCCGCCTTCCGCGCGGGCGCCGGCCCCATCCGGCCCGTCCAGCCGGTTCGACCGGTTCGACCGGTTCGGTTCGTACCGCCGGGTGCCCGGCGTCCGCCGCGATGCGGACGCCGGGCACCCGGTTCAGGTCAGCGGACCGCCCGGAGGGCGTCGACGATCCCGTAACCGTAGAAGCCGTTACGCAGCACGCTTCCCTCGCACGTGTGCGTCGAGGTCGCCGTGGTGCCGTCCGGCAGGTGCCTGGTGTAGGTGTAGGCGGGCGGGGTGGGGCAGGCCGTCCTGGTCGCGGTGCCCTTGAGGACCGTCTCCACGACGGCGGGGTGGAGCTTCTTTCCGCCGTGCACCCGGTCGCGCTGGCCGTACTTGCTCACGATCAGCGCGGCGACACCGGCGGCGCGGGGGGAGGCCATCGAGGTGCCCTGGAGATACTCGTAGTAGGCGCAGACGCTGCCCTTGCAGCTGCGGACCACGTTGGTGACGTTGGGCGTGCCGTCGGGGTTGAGCTGGCCGCGCGCCTCGGCCAGGGACTTGGGATAGGCCGCCAGCGTCGCCCTGGTGACGTCGCGGGTGTTGCCGGGGGTGTCGTAGACGTCGCCGCCAGGGGACGAGACGTCGACGTAGCCGTTGCCGTGGTCGGAGTAGTACGACTTGCGCTTGCTGATGCCGGTCGAGGAGACCGAGATCACGTGCTTGCCCTCGCTCGGCATGGAGACGCAGCTCGTGGGGATCGTCCGCGAGTAGGGCACCTCGCCGGGGACGCTGGCGAAGTCGGGGCTGGAGGCGTCGACGAGCGTCTTGGTGTAGTCGCTGGCGCCGTTGCCCGCCGCGGACACCAGGGTCACGCCCTTGCTGTACGCGTAGTCGAGCGCCCGCTGGGTGGCCTTGATGATCGTGGCCTGCTCCTGCCGATCGGCCGGGGAGTCCGCCGGGTTGTCGACGCAGTTGAACAGCCACGGGTCGATGTAGTAGCTCATGTTGACCACGTCGACGCCGACGTCACCGGCGTAGGTCAGCGCGTCGATGCTGGGCTGCAGGAAGAAGTATCCGGAGTCCTGGCCGGCCCGCAGGTTCACGATCGAGACCTTGGGCGCCACGCCCGCCGTGCCGAGCCCGTTGAGGGGCGAGGCGATGGACGACGCCACGTGCGTGCCGTGCTCGTTCTCGTCGACGTCCGCCGGGTCGTTGCAGGAGCGGTCCGGCTCCGCCTCACACGGGCCGTCGACCTCGTTGCCGTCGGCGTCGACGGGGATGTCGACGGTGAAGTTGCGGCTCAGCCGCCGGTTGAAGTTCGGCGCGATGTCGGGGTGGGAGCCGTCGACGCCGGTGTCGATGACGCCGACCAGCACGCCGGGGTCGCCCTGCTGGTGGCGGTAGGAGCCGTCGACGGTCGCGTGGATCTGCTTCATGTCCCACTGGAGCTCCGACAGCGGCTCCGCGGCAGGCGCGGGCCCACCGAAGGTGGAGGCGGCGGGAGCGCCGTCACCGGCCTTCTCCACGGCCCTCGCCTGCACGGTCGCGCGGCCGGCGGCTCCCCTCCTGGCGGAGGGCACACTGCCGATGGACCGGTTGTGGGCGATGTCGTCGATCGAGGCGGCGTCGCGCACCGCCTCGGCGAAGCGGGTGTTCGTCGTCTTGACGGTGGCGACGCCGACCGCGGTGTTCTCCTTGAGGATGTTTCCGCCCGCCGCCTTGATGGCCTGCTGGGCGTCCGCGAGGCGCGCGCCCTCCGTGTAGAGGACGACGTACTCGGCTTCCGCGCCCGGTTCGGCGATCACCTGCCGGGCCTGCGCCGGGGGCACCAACGCGGCTGCCACGAGGGTGACGACGGCCGCAGTGATGATGACGCGTTTCACATATACCTCCGTATATCCGAAGAGCTCCCCGCAAATGTGGTTTCATGCGCGCCAACAATCCAGGCATGCACACATTTGCCGCCAAGGTGTAATAAAGCCAACAGGCGCCCGGGAATCCCGCCGCTTCTGTGACCTGCACACATTGGCGAATCATGCCATCAGTGAACCGTTACATGGGAATACTCGCGCCAAAACCGGTGACAGCGTGGAGTTTCGTGTGGTCAAGCCCGCTTTGAAGCGGCCGGAACGAGCCTGAAGAGGCCGGGGCGGAGAGGCCGGGACGGGAGGTCAGCCGGGCGGGCCGACCCGCTCCTGCCGTCCCGGCAGCGAGGTCACGTACGAGATGAGCGCGCGGAGCGGGCCGGGGAGGTCGCCCTCGCGTGCGCGCGTCGTGAGCACGCGGCCGCCGTCCTCGACGGTCAGCTCGTAGTCGAAGCGGTCGGGCTGTCCCGCCGGGGAGCCCGGCCGCTCCGGCGTGCCGGACAGCCCGGCCCGCTCCACCCGGGCGCGCAGCTCGGCCTCCTCGTCCGGCGCCAGCGACGCGGAGTCGACCGTGGTGACCGTGACGAGGCCGGCGATGCCGCCACCCCGGACGATCGAGACCTTCATGGGAACGATCCTAGACCGGCCCGCGCGACCCGGCCGGTGCCGCGCCGCGACCGGCCCCTCCCTACAGGACCCCGACCTGCTGCCACGCGGCGCGTACCTTCCGCTGCTCGTCCCCGTCCGCGCCGAACAGCTCCCCGGCCACCTCCACGGTCGCCTCCGCGGCCTCCCGGAAGTCGGAGCGCGGCCGGAGCCGCTCGGTGAGCGTGACGTACCAGACGCGCCCGGCGCGCTCCCAGGCGTGGCCGCCGATGGCTGTGGCGGCGAGGTAGAAGGCGTGATTGGGGATGCCCGAGTTGATGTGGACGCCCCCGTGGTCGTTGGAGGGGTTGCCGTCGTCGGGCAGGTCCACGTAGTCGCGCATGTGCCCCGGCTGGCGGTCGCGGCCCCCGGTGGGGGTCGACCAGGCGGTGCCCGGCGCCTTCATCGACCGCAGGGCCGTCCCCCGCAGGGCGCTGCCCAGGATGCCCTCGCCGATGAGCCAGTCGGCCTGCTCCGCGGTCTGCCCCCGGCCGTACTGCTTGGCGAGCGACCCGAAGACGTCGGAGAACGACTCGTTGAGGGCGCCGGGCTGCTTGCTGTAGACCAGGTTCGCGGTGAACTGGGTGATGCCGTGGGTCAGCTCGTGCGCCACGATGTCGACGGCCTTGGTGAGAGAGCCCTTGGTGAAGACCTGCCCGCTGCCGTCACCGTAGATCATCTGGAAGCCGATCCAGGCGGCGTTGTCGTAGTCGGTCCCGTAGTGGACCGAGGAGACGATCTCCAGCCCCCGCCCGTCGATGCTGTCGCGCTCGAAGACCCGCCGGTAGAAGTCGTAGGTGACGCCCGCCCCGTCGTAGGCCTCGTCGACCGCCGCGTCACCGGACGGCTGGTCGCCCTCCCCGCGCCTCCTGCGCCCGGGGAGATCGAAGTCGCCGCCGTTCTCGACGTCGTAGACCGTGCGCACCATGCCGGGGGCGGGCTCCACGTCGGCGACGGTGAGACTGAGCTGGCGCAGCGCCCCGGCGAACGACGCGCGCTGCGCACGGGCGGTCTCCGAGGTGACCAGGGTCCTGAGCGCGGCCTCCCGCTCCTCGGGGGTTCCCTGTTCGGCGACCGCCTCGAGCAGGTCGGGGGGTGCGATGCAGCACGGGGGCATGCTGTCGTATGTCGTCATACGTCAAGAATCGCCGCCGTCTCCGGCGGGCGCACGGGTATGGCCTTACTCATATGGAAAGCCAAGGCCGCAAAAAAGGGTAATTAATCCCTTTGTTCGCTTTTCTCCCTATCCTTCGCACCCCGGTGTGACCGGGCTCAGAAGACCAGCACGACCTTGCCGGACAGCTTTCCTCGCAGGAATCGCTCATACGCGGCCCGCACGTCACGCAGGCCGTACCGCGAGTCGATTCGCGGTCGCGCCTGCCCCGCATCGACGATCGCGGCCAGTTCGGCAAGCCCCGCGCCGTCCTCGCGCACCTGGTTGACGGTGGTGCGTACCTTCCGATGAGTCGAAGGCCTCCCCTCGCTCCGCGTGACTCGGAGGGATGGTGTCATGGGCGTCCCACCTCGCGACCAGGAACAATGATCACGGCGGGGGCCGTCTCGCGTACCTGCGCGCGATCTCGCCCAACCTCACGATGTGCGGCCGGAGTACTATTTTTACCCAAATTTGGGATGTTCGGTATGGTGACTCGGTCAAGATCAAGTCACCCTATGAGGTTGAAACATGAACTATAAGAAGCTTGCGGCCGTCTTGCTCGGCTCCGCCGCTGTGACGGCCGCGCTGCTGACCCCGGCAACGCCCGCCTCCGCACAGGCGGGCACCGCACAGACCGGCGCGGCCACCACTGCGACGAGAGCCGCCACGGCGTTGGTCGAGCAAGCCAGCGTCAGATGCTCCAAGCCCAGTGGCAAGCGGGCCAACTACTCCTGGGGCGAGGGCACCACGACCGTGACCATTTACTTCAACAACCACTGCAGCCACAAGGTCAGTGTCAAGATCTCGTTCGAGAGGAAGGGCTCGAGCGGCCCCACGGTCTCCACGTCCCGCTGCATGACGGTGAACGCCAACACCAAGGGCAGCAAGAAGTTCTACGCCGCCCGCTACAAGCCCTATTCCGTGACCCGGGTCTCAAGCTGCTAGTTGGAACTTCCTTCCGTAGCCCACGGCTCGTACGGTCCGCGATCGAACCGGTTCGCGCGCAGGATGTCAGGAGTTCGAATCTCCTCAGCTCCACTCCGCGTCAGAGGCCATCTTCATGATCAGGAAGTGGCTTTTTTGATCTTGTGCAGCAGCAGGACACAGCGACGGCTACGTATCGGGGCTGTTCGTCGAGTCGGATGAACGCCATCCGTGTGCCCTTGGCGGGAGAGGCCGTCGTAAGGCCTGGCCGTCTTGATCCTCCAGCCCTCCGCCTGTCCCGGGGTCGCAGTCTTCGGGAATGAGGGGTGAGCCAGGACGGCGTTTCCAGGGCGCCCGGCCACCCCGGTGAGTGACAGTTCCGGCCCATTGGCTGGGGGACTGTCACCCACCGGGGCCGTGGACTCGCCGTTTCGCGGCGGGGTGGGGTGTGCCTCTGGGAGCGATCGTGAGAGGGTTCTTTTTGCTCGGCGATCACGGGTTCGTGACCGCGCCCGGGGATGCGGGCGAGACGGAGGCGGCGGTGTTTGGGAACGTGGCAACGAACGAGGAGAGAGCGGGGGCACTCACGGTGCCGATGCTCGGCGGACGGCCCGCGTCTGTCATCAGGCCCACGGCGGCCACCGGTTCACCCGGGACGGGACGCGTGCCGGGGGGCACCGGTTCGCGGAGGACGGGCCGCGCATGACGTCACTGCTGGCCATCAGCGACCTGCACATCGGCTACCAGGAGAACCGCAGCATCGTCGAGGAGCTGCGGCCCACCTCCGCCTCCGACTGGCTGCTGGTCGCCGGGGACGTCTCCGAGAAGGTCTCCGACGTCGAGTGGGCCCTGGGACTGCTCGCCGGACGGTTCGAGAAGGTGGTGTGGGCGCCCGGCAACCACGAGCTGTGGACCCATCCCAGCGACCCCGTCCAACTGCGCGGCGAGGAGCGCTACCGGCACCTGGTCGAGGTGTGCCGGAACCTGGGGGTGGCGACGCCCGAGGACCCCTACCTCACCTGGACCGGCCCCGGCGGCCCGGTCACCGTCGCCCCGCTGTTCGTGCTGTACGACTACACCTTCCGCATGCCCGGCGTGGCCACGAAGGAGGAGGCGCTCGCCCGCGCGTACGACAAGGGGGTGGTCTGCACCGACGAGATGCTGCTGCACCCCGATCCGTACCCCACCAGGGAAGCCTGGTGCGACGCCAGGATCGCCGAGACCGAACGGCGCCTGGAGGCCAGGCCGGCCGGGATCCCGACGGTGCTGGTCAACCACTACCCGCTGGTGCGCGAGCCCACCCTGATCCTGTGGCACCCGGAGTTCGCGATCTGGTGCGGCACCGAACGCACCGCCGACTGGCACCTGCGCTTCGACGCCGCCACGGTCGTCTACGGCCACCTGCACATCCCCCGGACCACCTGGCACGACGGTGTCCGCTTCGAGGAGGTCTCCTTGGGCTATCCCCGCGAATGGCGTCCCCGCTCCACCGCGCCCGGCCAGCTGCGGCGCATCCTGCCCAGCCCACAGCCCGTCGCATGATCGAGAAGATCCTGCCGCCGTGGGTGGCGAGCTCGGAGTGCTTCGAGGACCCGCCGGACGTCATGCTGTTCCCCGAGGAGGAGGCGGCCATCGTCCGCGCGGTGGAGAAGCGGCGGCGCGAGTTCCGCACCGCGCGCCACTGCGCCCGCCAGGCCATGGCCCGTCTCGGGGTGCCCCCGGCACCGATCCTGCCCGGCGAGCGCGGCGCCCCCGGATGGCCGGACGGGGTGGTGGGCGCCATCACCCACTGCGCCGGATACCGCGCGGCGGCCGTCTCCCTGGAGGCGCTGACCGTCGGCATCGACGCGGAGCCCCACGGGCCGCTCCCCGACGGCATCCTGCCCTCGGTCTCCCTGCCCGAGGAACGGGCCGCGATCGCGCGGCTCGACGACGGCGTGCACTGGGACCGGTTGCTGTTCAGCGCCAAGGAGAGCGTCTACAAGGCGTGGTTCCCGCTGGCCAGGCGCTGGCTCGGCTTCGAGGACGCCCACCTCGTCTTCTCCCCCTCCGGCACGTTCACCGCCCGCCTCCTCGTCCCTGGCCCCCTCGTGGAGGGCCGGGAGCTGACCGGTTTCACCGGCCGCTGGCTGGTGTCCGACGGCCTGGTCGTGACCGCCATCGCCGTACCCGGGAAACCCTCGTCCTGACCGCGTACCGCCCCGGCCCGCCGCCCGGTCCCGCGGGCACGCCGCGCAGGTGCTGACCTGGCTGCGCGACCACCGGTGAGGCCGCGGCGCGTCAGGACTCCAGGTACCGCAGCACGGCGAGCACGCGGCGGTGGTCGCTCTGCGACGGCGGCAGCCCGAGCTTGGTGAAGATGTGCGTGACGTGCTTCTCCACCGACCCGTACGACAGGAACAGCGCCTCGGCGATCGCGCCGTTCGACCGTCCGTCGGCCATCATGACGAGCACCTCGCGCTCCCGGGGGGTGAGGGTGTCGAGAGCGTCGGCGCGCCTGCCGGTCGCCATCATCCGGGTGACGACCTCCGGGTCCAGCACGGTCTCGCCCGCCGCGATCCGGGAGAGCGCCATCAGGAAGTCTCCGACGTCGGCGACCCGCTCCTTCAGCAGGTACCCCACCCCCCGCGAATCCTCGGCGAGGAGCAGGGTCGCCGAGCGCGTCTCCACGTACTGGGAGAAGACCAGCACTCCGACGCCGGGATGGTCGCGCCGGATGTCGATCGCGGCGCGCAGGCCCTCGTCGGTGTGCGTCGGCGGCATGCGCACGTCCACGACGGCGACGTCCGGCCGGTGCTCATCCACCGCGGCGCGCAGCGCGGTCCCGTCGCCCACGGCCGCGGCGACCTCGTGCCCCCGCGTGGTGAGCAGCAGGGTCAGCCCGGCTCTGAGCACCGCGGAATCCTCGGCGACGACGACGCGCATGCGATCTCCTCCGTTCAGGTGGGAAGCGGCACCTCCACGGTGACCACCGTAGGTCCTCCGGGAGGACTGTCGATCTCCAGCCGCCCGTCCACCACGCCCACCCGGGCCGCCAGCCCCGGCAGTCCCGTCCCCGGGCCCACCGAGGCGCCTCCCGTCCCGTCGTCGCCGACGTGCAGCCGCAGCAGGCCGTCGTGTCCCCGTACGTCGACGATCGCCCGCCGCGCGCCGCTGTGCCTGACCACGTTGGCGAGCAGTTCGGCGGTGCAGAAGTAGACGATCGTCTCCACCACGGCGGAGGGACGGCGGGGCAGGTCGACACGGAGGTCGACGGGCAGCGCGAAGCGCGTGACGAGCGTGGCGAGCGCGACCTCCAGCCCCTGGTCCAGTACGGGCGGGTAGATGCCGTGGATCAGCAGGCGCAGGTCGGCGATGATCTCCTTGGTGTCGCGGTGGGCGGCGTCCACCAGGTCGCGCGCCCGGTGGAGCCGGTCCTCCGGTGAGGAGTTGTCGGCGAGCTCGTCCTTCGCCATGCCCAGGCTCATCGCCAGCGCCACGAGGCGTGCCTGCGGCCCGTCGTGCAGGTCACGCTCGATCCGGCGCAGGGTCGCCGTGGAGTCCTCGGCCATCCGGGCCCGCGTCGCCTCCAGGTGGCCGACCCTGACCGAGGTCCTGGTCGGGCCGAGCAGGGCGCGCGCGAGGAACCGTTCGGGGAGCAGCGCGACCCGCAGCGCGAGGGGGGCGAGCGCGAGCAGCGGCAGACCCGCCGCGCCCAGCAGCAGGGCACCCGGCCAGGTGCCGGCGTGCGGGCCCCACGCGCCGATGGGTACC
Source organism: Streptosporangium sp. NBC_01469 (assembly GCF_036227305.1). Lineage (NCBI taxonomy): Bacteria > Bacillati > Actinomycetota > Actinomycetes > Streptosporangiales > Streptosporangiaceae > Streptosporangium > Streptosporangium sp. NBC_01469. The sequence continues at coordinate 7,760,117 of NZ_CP109465.1, forward strand.
GGCGACCACCGGGCGGGGTAGGAGAGCAGAAGTAGGCCGCCGCCCCAGAACCCGGCGGCGGTTCCGAGGGCGAGCAGCGCGGTCAGGGGCTTGACCAGAAGGTAGGCCGCCGCCCGCCACCCCACGTCGTCGCCGAGTGCCGACGTGAACCAGCCGACCGGCCCCGGACCCGGCCTGAAGGGAGCGGGGGCCGGGGTCCGGACGTCCAGCAGCAGGCGGGCCAGGCCGAGGTGGACCGCCCCCAGATACCGGGCTCCCCTTACCGTGGCGGCCAGCATCGGGAGACCGACGAGTGCCGTCGACCACGACGCGGCCAGCAGCAGGGCGAGGATGAGGAGCAGGCCGACGACGGCCAGCGGCGGCGCGGCCAGCGTGTGGCCCAGCTCGCGCCAGACCCGCCCCGGCCTTGACCTCGGCTGCGGTTCCGGCCTCGGTGGGACCTGATCCGTCGCCGAGGACACCGGCGCCGGAAGCGGGGCGGGGGACGGAACCGGGGCGGGAATCGCCGGAGGGACGGGCTCGGGGACCGGGGACGAGGGTGGGGGCGGCACCGCCGGGGGTGGAGGGCCGGAGGGAGGGCGGCTCATTCCTCCAGCCTGCCGCACCCCGCTCCTGCGGGACATCCGGGGGGCCCGTGGGGGATATCCCGAGGTTTCCCGGCGGACGTCCCGGTGGCCCTCGGCGGACGGAGCCGCGACGGTGGAGGGGAGCCGGTGTTCCCGAACCGGCGGGAGACACCGTACGGCGCACCGGCCGCCGTCCAGACAGAAGGAGCCACGGATGTACGGAAAGATCGGATCGTTGTTCACCGGACTGGTCGCGGCGTCGGCGCTGCTCGTCCCGGTGGGAGCGCCCTCCCACGCGGCGGGATCGGCGCGGGCGTTCTCGCCTGCCACGGAGTCTGCGCGGGCTCCGGCCCTCGTGTCACCGGGAGCGGTCTCACGGCTGAAGTGGAAGGCGTGCGCGGGTGAGAACCTCCCGGAGGGGATCCGGTGCGCCACCGTCACGGTGCCGGTGGACTGGAGGAAACCGCGCGGGCGGAAGATCACCCTGGATCTGGCGCGGCTCCCCGCCACCGACCCGGCGAACCGGATCGGGAGCGTGCTGCAGATCCCGGGAGGACCCGGGGCCGAGGGAGTCACGGACCTGAAAGAGTCGGCGCCCGGCCTCACCGAGTTACGCCGCCGCTTCGACCTCGTCGGCTACAACCCGCGCAACACCCGGATCAGGGAGAGACTGCCCGCGGTGTGCTCGGAGATGGGTCCGCAGCTACTCGAACCCCGCGACCGTGAGGAGTACCGGGTCCTGGCGGCGCGCCTGGAGGCGGCGGCGCGCGAGTGCCGGGACGCGGACTCCAGCGGCCTGTTCGACAACCTCGACTCCCTGTCGGTGGCACGGGACATGGAGGCGGTCCGCAAGGCTCTGGGCGAGCGGCGGCTGAGCTTCATGGCCAACTCCTACGGAGGGGTGCCCGCCGCGGCGTACGCGCGCCTGTTCCCCGAGCGCGTCCGGGCGATGTACCTCGACGGGGCGGCCGACCAGGTCAACGGGTGGAGCGACCTGGCCCTGGCCCAGGCCCCCGCCGGCGAGCGGATGTTCGGGCGTTTCACCTCCTGGTGCGCGGCCGACAGCGCCTGCGCTCTGCACGGGGAGGACGCGGGCGCGGTCTGGCGAGCCCTCACCGAGAAGCTGGACCGCTCCCCGATCCCGATCTCGTCCCCGGAGTTCGGCGAGGGGAAACTGACCGGCTGGCACCTGAGGATGCTGGGCTTCCTGGCGAACCCGGGCCCGGACAACGCCGCGTGGGCGGCCTTCGCCACGGCGGTGGACAAGGCCCGGAACGGGGACGGTTCCGGTTTCGGGGAGTTCGTCATCGGCAACATGCGGGTCTGGACGATCCCGGCCCTGCGGGCGATAACCTGTCCCGACGACCGTGGCTTCACCGGCTACGCCCAGTTCCGCGACGTCTCCCGCCGGATGCGGGAGGCCTCCCCCAACCTGGGCGCCGCGCCGTTCGACATGCTGACCTGCGCCGGCTGGCCTCGGCCGGTCGCCAACCCGTCCCGCCCGCTGCCGGTCCGCGGCCTGCCGCCGTTCCTGGGGGCCGGGTCCTGGAGCGACTACACCATGACCGCGAGCCTGGCCGGGACCGTGCCCGGTTCGGTCACCGTCCGGTACGACGGTCCCGGACACGTCCTCTACATGCCGGGCAACGGCGGGCCCGCCAGCCGGTGCGTGATCGGGCACGCCACCCGCTACCTCGTCGACCTGACGCTCCCCGCCCTCGGCACCGTCTGCCGCCCCGGGGAGTGACGCCTCCCCGTCCCCTGCCGTCTCACGCGTTCCCTCCCGGGAGCGGTTCCGGAAAACGGTCGTGAGAAGCCGGCCGGCCCGCCAGGGGGCGCGGGCCGGCTCGGTGCCGGAAACCGGCCCGCCACCGGAAGGTGGCGGGCCGGATCGCGCGTGCCCGGCGGGAGGGGATCAGGTCGCCGTGCAGGTGAGGGTGGGGGTGCCGCTGGTGCCGGAGCCGAGGAATCCGAAGGTGGCGGCGGCGCCGGCGCCCAGTGAGCCGTTGTGGGCGACGTTGCGGGCGCTGACCGCAGACCCGCCGGCGGTCACGGTCGCGTTCCACGCCGAGCTGACCCGCTCACCGCCCGCGAAGGTCCAGTTCACCGTCCAGCCGGTGATCGCCCTGGAGCCTGCGGTCACGCTCACGTCGGCCTGGAAGCCGCCGGACCACTGGGAGGTGACGCGGTAGGTGGCCGAGCAGCCGCCGGGGACCGGGGTCGGGGTGGGCGTGGGGGTCGGGGTGGGAGTCGGCGTGGGCGTGGGGGTCGGGGTCGGGTTGGGGTTCGTACCGCCGGTGAAGTTGACGTCGCTGCAGAAGTAGTAGGACTGGTCGAGGTGGCTGGCCTGCCAGACGGTGTAGACGATGTGGTGGCCGGTACGGCCGGGCGCGTTCACCGGGATGGGCGTGGTGGTACCGGTGGGCCTGCTGCCCAGCTGGTTGACGAGTTCCAGGTCACTCCACCTCAGCGGCTGGGTCTTGGGGTTGAAGCCCTGTTTGGTGACGTAGACGCGGATGTAGTCCGCGCCGTGCGAGGCCTGGTCCAGCAGGTTCATCGTGAACGAGGCGGGACGGTCCACCGTCTTCCACGCGCCCACCGTGTCCATGGAGTTGTAGCGGCCGCCTTCGGTCCGGCCGCCGCTGCACAGCTGCCCGTCGGGGATCGCGGCCTGGTGATTGCCGCCGACGCCCTCGCGGAACAGCCCGTTCCAGTTCCACATCGCGTTGGTGTTGCTCTGCCAGGCCTGCCAGCACATGGGGTCCTGCTGGGCCATGGACGGGTTCTGGAAGTCACTCCCCCAGCGCTCCCAGCAGCCGTAGTTGCGCGAGGGCGGATCGCTGATCGAGCCGTGCGCCGCGGCGGGGGCCGCCATCACGGTGGTGAGCATGAGCGCTGTCGCGACCGCGACGGCGGCCGCGACAACCATCCGCCAGACCGGGGTCCGGTGGAGGGATGCGACGCCGGACACGTGGGCCTGGTCGCGCAGGAGTCGGAGCGTACGTGACCTCATCGGGTACAGGTCTCCTTTTCGAATGCCGGGGACGGGTCCTGGCGCGCCGAGTGAGGGAGGGGTCCTCACGCCAGAGAGTCCCCACCGTCGCCCAATCCGCATCGGGGGGCAATGGTGGCTCCCGGCTCTCGAAGGGGGACGGGCCCGGAGCTGGCCAAACCTCGCAAAGCGGATGAAAGGTTCATTTCCGAATGGTTTCCCTGGGGGCAGGAGTCAGACGCGCACCTCCGCGGTGTGGGCGTACCCGCGGCTGCCACCCACTTCCACCTTGAGCGCGGTCCTGGCCCTGCGCACGCTGCGGTCGCTTTCTCTGACCGATTTCACCGGCCAGGGCAACCTGATCTTCACCTCGTCGATGGTCCTGGACGGGTCGGACACCGCGAGCCGTACCCGCTTGCCGGCGCGGCGGACCAGCAGCGTGCAGGGGCCGTCGACGGCGAGCGGCCCATCCGCGGTCTCGACGGTCCCCGCACGCCAGAAGACGGCGGCGATCACACCGTCGCGCGAGATGGCCTGCACCGCCGCGGAATTGGCGAGGATCTCGATCCGCCCCTCATAGGCCTCCATCTGCGTGATGGAGGCATCAGGCAGTACGGCGTAGGCGTAGCGGGCCTTGCGGGGATCGACGCCGTGGTCGATGAGGATCGTCGTGTAGTGCCTGGTGACAGGGGATGTGTCGCCACCGGTGGTGGCGCCCTTGTCGATGTCGCGCCAGCGGCCGGTGCGCTCCTTGCGGATCACCTTCGCATCGGCGCCGTCGAGCAGCGCGTAGCCGGCCACGCCGGACAGGTGGATCCAGCCGTCGCCCCGGGTCAGCGGCGGATGCCGGTCGTGGGTGTTGCGGTTCTCCAGGATGGTCTCGACACGGCGGCCGTCGGAGGCGGTGATGCCGGCGCCGAGGGCGATCACCGCGTCGTCGAGCAGGAACCACGCCTTCTTGGCCCGCAGCGAGGAGCCACCGGCGATCAGCCTCATGGCGGCCACGCCGTACTCGCCGTCGAGTGCCACGCCGCCCGCCCACGGGGTGGGGGGCAGGCGACGGTGGTCGTGCGGAAGATCGGCGCGTCTGCGGGTGTCGACCGTCGTGCCCGGCAGCCGGTACGGGTCGATCGTGGGCCACAGGTCGTCGTTCCAGTGGGTGAGGTCGCCGGTGTAGAGGTAGGTCATGCCGTCGCCGGTGTACCAGCCGTGCAGATTCTCCCGATTCATGGCTTCGGCCGCGCCGATGCGCTTTGAGCTCATCGCGATCGCGTACGCCCAGGTGGGACGGCGGTGCACGACCCGGTCCATGTCGGCGAAGACGTACGTGCCCGTCGTGCGCGGGCCGACCGGCACCGATGGGTCGGCCAGCAGGGCCGTGGCCCTCGCGATGCTCGCCGGCGGTGCGAACGCGCCGTAGGGGGTGGCCTGGTTGCGGGTGAGCCAGCCTTTGACCAGCGGTCGCCAACGCCGGGCATGGCGCTCGGGCGCCGTTTCCAGCAAGGTGAGGACGGCCTCGACGGCCTTGTGTCCCGAGTGGTGGTCACGGTGGCCCTGCACCGAGATCTGCCGGCCGCGTACGCAGTCCATCATCAGCCCGTCGAAGACGAACGGCACGAACGAGCGATCCACGAGGTCGTAGACGTTACCGACGCCGGTGATCTCCCACGGTGACCCGGCGAGCATGGCGATCAGCTTGGCCACGCTCTCCAGGTAGTCCACGCCGTAGCTGCCGGTGTAGGGGTACACGTCGTGCTGGATGAACGATCCGTCACGGTAGAAGCCGTCGCCTGGGCCCCTTGTCGGCCGCAGCAGATCGGAGACCGCGTCCCTGGCCCGCCTGACGAGGCGTGCGTCGTGGGTGAGCACTCCGCGCATCGCCACCGCCATGGCCTTGCCCGCACGGTTGGCGCCGGTCTCGACGACGCCGGGGTGACTGACACGGCGCTCCGGGTCGGGGCACCAGCGGCGCAAGGGACGCAACCAGCGCTCGAGGCGGCCTGAGGGCAGGCCGTCGTACAGCAGGGCGCAGGTGTCGGTCAGCGCGCGGGGGACGCCGATCTCCCACCAGAACCAGTTGCTGCCCCGCCGGTCGAGCCCTTCGTGGTAGGCGTGCTCGTAGAGGAAGTCCAGCGCCCTGACAGCGGTCTCGGCGACCTGGCTGTCCCGATGCATGGCGGTGCCCGGCGTGGCCCAGGCCAGCGCCAGTGTGCGCATGCGGTTGTAGGAGCGGTTGAAGTTACCCGTCCGGGGGTCCGACAGCGGCAGGTCGGGCCACAGGCTCGGGCGACCGGCAGCGGGCTTCAGCTTACGCAGCACCGCATTGGCCGAACCCTCGAGCGCCCGCGTCCTGTCGGTATAAGCCCTGTCGGTATGAGCGGAGTTGTATGCCCCACCGGCCAGCAGGCTCACCCACCGCTCACGCGCGGCGTCGAACACGGCGGCGCCGACCGCCTCGGCCGGTCTCTCCCACAGGGCGAGACCGGCCACTGTCGCGGCGCTCAGCAGGGCGGACCGCCGACTGAGGGGGTGGGTCATGAGGACTCTTCCGGCGATAGAGCAATATCAAAAAAAGATCATAGGGCGACATACGAGTGGGCTGTTCAACTCCGGTGACGGTGAGTGGGCGTACGAACGTCGCCGGGAACACGCCGCACACCGACCTGATGCGGATGGCCACGGAGGACCCGGTGTGCCGGGCCTGCCGGGGCGCGTTCTTCACCTCCGAGAACACCGGCGAACAGCGCGCACATGTGCGTCAACATGATCGCCAACCACTGGCTGATGATGTGGGAGCCCCGCTCCATCACCGAGACGCACCCGCGCTCGATCGCCGACGTCGTCCTCGCCAGGCCTGTCGGCTGGAGGTTCTGGACCGATGCCAGGAAGAGACGACTGCTGAGCGCCGAAACCCACGAGAACGACACTTCACCCTGATCCTCGACGAGGTCCACCGCACGGTTCCCGCCCCACCCGCTCGAGCAGCCGTCTGATCCTCTCGCCCCTCCCCGACTTCCGCCGCGGGTCATCGGGATGAGGCGCATTCCCGTTCAGCCTCCCGCCGGTCGGGCCACCAGCGGGAGACAGCCCCCGTACCGTCAAGGATCAGCTCGGTTCGTAGGCGAGGTTGGGGCGCAGCCAGCGCTCGACCTCGGCAAGGTCGAGGCCCCGGCGCTGGGCGTAGTCCTCGACCTGGTCCCTGCCGATACGTCCCACAGTGAAGTAGCGCGACGACTCGTGGGCGAAGAGCAGCCCGCTCACACTGGCGGCCGGGGTCATCGCGAAGGACTCGGTCAGGCCCATGCCGAGCCGGTCGGCGTCCAGCAGGTCGAACAGCTCCCGCTTCTGGCTGTGGTCGGGGCTCGCGGGATAGCCGAGCGCGGGACGGATGCCGCGGAAGCGCTCCGCGTGCAGGTCCTCGATGAGGGGATCGGCGTCCGGCTCGTACCAGCCCCGCCGCGCCTGTAGGTGGATGTGCTCGGCGAACGCCTCGGCCAGGCGGTCGGCGAGGGCCTTCACCATGATCGACCGATAGTCGTCGTTCTGCGCCTCGTAGAAGGCCGAGAGCTCCTCGGCGCCGTGCACGGCCACGGCGAACCCGCCCAGGTGGTCTCCGGCCGGAGCCACGTAGTCCGCCAGGCTCCGGTTGGGCCGACCCTCGGGCTTGGCCGTCTGCTGGCGCAGCATCGGCAGCCGAAGACCCTCGCCGGGACCGTCGATCACGATGTCGTCGCCCTCGGAGTGGGCGGGCCAGTAGCCGTAGGCGCCCTTGGCCTGGAAGCTCCCCTCGGCGATGATCTGGTCGAGCATGGTGTTGGCGTCGTCGAAGAGCTCGCGGGCCACCGGCTGGTCCAGGATGGCCGGGTACTTGCCCTTCAGCTCCCAGGCCAGGAAGAGGAACTGCCAGTCGATCATCGCGCGGAGGGTGCCCAGGTCCGGCTCCACGACGCGGACGCCGGTGAAATCGGGGACGGGCAGGTCCTCGAAGGAGACCCGCTCGGGGTTCGCGCGGGCCTTCTCGACGGTCAGCAGGGGGGTGCGCTGCTTGTTCGCGTACTGCTCGCGCAGGCGCTCCTGGTCGGCGCGGTTGCTCGCCTCCAGTATCTGGGCCCGGCCGCCGTCCAGCAGGTCGGAGACGACGCCGACGACGCGGGAGGCGTCGAGCACGTGGACCGTGGGGTTTTCGTAGGCGGGGGCGATGCGGACCGCGGTGTGCTGGCGCGAGGTTGTGGCGCCGCCGACCAGCAGGGGCAGCTTCAACCCGCGGCGCTGCATCTCCGCGGCGACGGTGACCATCTCGTCCAGCGACGGGGTGATCAGCCCGGAGAGCCCGATGACGTCGGCTCCCTCGGCGAGCGCGGTGTCCAGGATGACCGAGGCCGGGACCATCACCCCGAGGTCGATGACCTCGTAGTTGTTGCAGCCGAGGACGACGCCCACGATGTTCTTGCCGATGTCGTGCACGTCGCCCTTGACGGTGGCGAGCACCACCTTGCCCTGGCCGCGGCCGGTGTCGAGGCGTCCCTCCAGCCGCGCCTGCTCCTTCTCCGCCTCCATGTAGGGCTCGAGGTAGGCGACCGAGCGCTTCATCACCCGCGCGCTCTTGACCACCTGCGGCAGGAACATCTTCCCCGCCCCGAACAGGTCGCCCACGATCTTCATCCCGTCCATGAGCGGCCCCTCGATCACCTCAAGGGGGCGTTTCCTGCTCTGGCGGGCCTCCTCGGTGTCGGCCTCGATGAAGTCGACGATGCCGTGCACGAGGGCGTACGACAGGCGCTCCTCCACCGGGGCGTCCCGCCAGGCCAGGTCCACGACGCGGCGCGTGCCGGAGCCGCTCACGGTCTCGGCGAAGGTGACGAGCCGGTCGGTGGCGTCGTCTCGCCGATCGAAGATCACGTCCTCGACGAGTTCGAGCAGGTCGGCGGGGATGTCCTGGTAGACCGCGAGCTGCCCCGCGTTGACGATGCCCATGTCCAGCCCGGCGCGCACCGCGTGCAGCAGGAACGCCGAGTGCATCGCCTCGCGCACGACGTCGTTGCCTCGGAAGGAGAACGACAGGTTGGAGATGCCGCCGCTGGTCAGCGCCCCCGGGCAGCGCTCCTTGATCAACGGCAGCGCCTCGATGAACGCCTTGGCGTACCCGTTGTGCTCGCTGATGCCGGTGGCGACCGCGAGCACGTTGGGGTCGAACACGATGTCCTCGGGGGCGAACCCGGCCCGCTGGGTCAGCAGGTCGTACGCGCGGGCGCAGATCGACACCTTGCGCTCGGCGGTGTCGGCCTGCCCCTTCTCGTCGAAGGCCATCACCACCACGCCCGCGCCGTAGTCGCGGATGATCCGGGCCTGCTCAAGGAACGCCTCCTCGCCCTCCTTGAGGCTGATCGAGTTGACGACGCCCTTGCCCTGCACGCACTTGAGCCCGGCCTCCAGCACGCTCCACCGCGAGCTGTCGATCATGACCGGGATGCGGGCGACCTCCGGCTCGGTCGCGATCAGGTTCAGGAAGGTGGTCATGGCCTGCACGCTGTCGAGCAGGTCGGCGTCCATGTTGACGTCGAGCAGGTTGGCCCCGCCGCGTACCTGCTCCAGCGCGACGTCGACGGCCGCCTGGTGATCGCCGCCCTCGATCAGGCGCCGGAAGCGCGCCGAGCCGGTGACGTTGGTCCGCTCGCCGATCATGACGAACCCGGTGTCCGGGCCGATCTCGAAGGGCTCAAGGCCGCTGAACCGGGTACGGGCCGGCGGTTCCGCGACCTTGCGCGGCGGGAGGCCGGACACGGCGGCCGCGATCCGCTCGATGTGCTGCGGCGAGGTCCCGCAGCACCCGCCGACGATGTTGACCATCCCCGAGGTGGCGAACTCGCCGAGCAGCGCCGCCGTCTCCTCCGGGGTCTGGTCGTAGCCGCCGAACGCGTTGGGCAGGCCCGCGTTGGGGTGGCTGGCCGTGTAGGTGCCGGCGAGGCGCGCCAGTTCGGCGACGTGCGGGCGCGCCTCCTCGGCGCCCAGCGCGCAGTTCACGCCGACCACGAGCGGTTCGGCGTGCCGGATCGCGCTCCAGAACGCCTCGACGGTCTGTCCCGACAGCGTGCGCCCGCTCAGGTCGACGATCGTCACCGAGATCCACAGGGGCAGGTGCGGGGCGACGTCGCGGGCGGCGGCGATCGCGGCCTTCGCGTTGAGCGTGTCGAAGATCGTCTCGATCAGCAGCAGGTCGACCCCGCCCTCGGCCAGCGCGCTGATCTGCTCGGCGTACGTGGCACGGACCTCGTCGAACGAGACCGCCCGGTAGGCGGGGTCCTCGACGCGCGGGGACAGCGACAGCGTGACGTTCAGCGGGCCGATCGAACCGGCCACGAACCGCCCGCCCGCCTCGTCCGCGGCCTGGCGGGCCAGCTGGGCGGCCCGCAGGTTCATCTCCCGCACCAGCGACTCCAGCCCGTAGTCGGCCTGGCCGATGCTCGTGGCGGTGAAGGTGTTGGTGGTGGTGATGTCCGCGCCGGCCGCGAGGTACTGCCGGTGGATGTCCAGGATGACGTCGGGGCGCGTCAGGTTCAGCAGGTCGGGGTCGCCGGTCACGTCGCGCGGGTGATCGAGGAACCGGTCGCCACGGTAGTCGGCCGGGGTGAGCGAGGCTCCCTGCAGCATCGTGCCCCAGGCTCCGTCGAGCACCAGGATCCGCTGGCCCAGCAGCTCCCGCAGGGCCTCCGCGCGGTCGCCGGCCCCCGGCGTGCCGTCCGCGGGACGCGCACCACCGGGCGCGTGCTCGTCGTCGTGCCTCAAGGATCCGTTCATCGGTCCACCTCCCGTCGTGGGAGGCGCCCTTACCGAAAGATCCAGACCGAGCGTGGCGGACCTGGGTCCGTCGCAGCGCCTCTCGGCCTTGGGATCAAGAATACCGAGCGCGGTAACAAGACGCCAAACATCGGTCATAAGTCTAGAAAAGTCTCACGATCTCGGTACGGCGGGCCGGAGCCCCGCCGACGCCGGGGCCGCGTCACCATCGCCACCACCGTCGGCTTCACCGTCGCCGCCGTCACCCGCCGCCGACGCGACCCCCAGGCTGCGAGCTGGTGGGCCGCGTAGCCGAGCCACGCGGAGGCACGAGTCCAGGCGGTGGGTTCCGGCAGCTTCCAGTAGTACCAGGAGGCGCCCTGGTCGGGCAGCAGCCGGACGCCCTGCAGCCGCTGGCCCAGCAGCCACACCAGCCCGGTGAGAACCGCGCTGGCCACGATCCCCAGGAGAAGGGTGCGGCTGGCGCTCGGGCAGCCCGGCGGCGGCCAGACCCTCGCCTCCCGTATCGAACATGTGATCTAAAACTCATGGAAACAGGGCCTTGCCCGAGGTTACGATCTTGCTGTTCGCCGGCCGGGTCGACCGGTCGGCTCTCCACACCGAACAGGGCGCGAAGACGCCCATGCCTGGATGGGAGATCAAGCTTGAGACGTGCACTGATCGTGTTGGGTGTCGGTCTGAGCGTGTTGGGTTCCACCGTCGTCGTCGCACCGGCACAGGCCGCGAACGTGGTGATGGTCCGGCTGGCCCCCACCGCGCCGGAGGCTCAGGAGGTCGCGAGGTTCTGGTTCGCCGACGGGGCCGCCAACCTGAGGAACGCCACACCGTACGCCGTGCGGACGGCGGCCGGCGGGGAACGCCTGTCCACGGACATCGTCCCGGCCGGTCCCCAGTTCTCCCTCCCACCCCTGGAGGGACCGGCCTCGCCGGAAGGGGCGATGCCCACGACCTTGGGCAAGGTGTTCTTCATCGGCGGCGACCTCCAGCCGCACTGGTGCACCGGCACGTCCGTGTACTCGAAGTACCGGAACATCGTCGCGACGGCGGGTCACTGCCTGCTGGACACCGAGGCCCCGGCCGGTCCGCTCGACAAGTGGGTCTTCGTCCCCGCCTACTCCGAGGGCACGGCCCCGTACGGCCTGTACGTCGGGAAGGCGAGCTTCGTGCACCAGGACTTCGACGACATCCGGGACTACGACCGCGACCTCGCCTTCGTCAACGTGTACCGCGGTGTCGCCTCCCCTTCTCCGGACGTGCTGACCAATGTCGGGATGCTGGCCGAGAACGTCGGCGCTCAGGGGATCACGTTCAACCAGCCGCTCACGCCCGCGGCCGACGTCTTCGGCTACCCCGCCGGTCCCCACCCCGACGGCGACCGGCCCTACACGGGCGAGACCCTCGAACGGTCGACCGGACCGACGTCCGCGATGGAGGTCACCGGCCTCCCCACGGACCGGCCCGTCGGCGTGGACTCCCCGTTCACCGGTGAGGGCTCCCTCGGTTCCTCGTGGCTGACCGGCTACACGAGCGACAGCCGCGTCGGCTATCTCAACGGCGTCACGATCAGCGTTTCCGACACCGACGGCGACGGCCGGTACGACACCGGCGTCTCACCGTACTTCGACACCGAATTGTGCCAGGTCTACCGGAAGGCCGAGTCCTTCTGGACCGGCGTCGTCGCCTAGACGGCCCCATGCCCGCCGCGTCCGCCCGGAGGGGCGGGCGCGGTGTCATGTCCAGGAGTTCCGCGGCCTTCGCGTCTGGGACAATGGGCGAGTGGCCGAGGGAGATGAGCACCGAGTCGCTCCGGATCCGCAGGCGATGCGCGCGGACATCCGTTCCTGGCCCACGGGCCGGCTGCTGTCGGTGGCCGCCCGCATGGTCGAGGGCCGCTTCCACGACTTCCTCACGGCGCACGGCCTCACGCACGCGGGCCTGATCGCCCTGCACCACGTCGTCGAGGGCCGGCTGGCGCAGCGCGAGCTCGCGACGCTGTGCCGGGTGACCGACCAGACGATGAGCCGGACGGTCGAGGGGCTGCACCGGGCCGGATACGTGGAGCGCGCGACCGACGAGCGCGACCGGCGGCGCGCCCTCGTCGAGATCACTCCCGCGGGCGGGAGGCGGTGCCGGAGACCGCGCGCCGCGAGGAGCGCGGCTCCGGCGTCCCGCCGGGGGCGGTCGGCGAGTACGACCACTTCCGCGGGCAACCGATCAGGTTGATCACGATCGTGAGAGGCACTCGCCGACCGCCGGGAACTACCTGGTGATGGTGAAGGTGTCCACGTCGAACAGCGAGCCGGAGCCGCCGCTGAAGGTCAGGAACACCGGCCCGGAGCCCGTCCCGGTGAGGTTGGTGGAGATGGTCCTGAAGGTGTCCCAGCTACCGGTGTTCGGCACGGTCACCGTGCCGAGCACCGTCCCGGTCTGCGAACCGGCGCGGACCCGGATGGTGCCGCCGGCACCCGCCGAGGAGACGCGGGCGCTGAAGGTCTTCGCCCCGGAGGCGTTCACCGACGCGTACCCGGCCCAGTCGCCGTTGTCGATGTAGCCCACCGTCCTGCCGCCGCTGGCCGTGCCGTGGCCGGCCGGCTGCACGCCGAAGTTGGAGGTGTAGGCCTCCCCCTCGACCGTGGTGGAACCGCCACCGCCGGTCCTCGGGCTGCAGTCGGCCGCGACCTGTCCCGCCGCGTACTTGATGCCGCCGAGGAGCAGGCTGCGGAAGGCCGGTTCCGCATAGGACTGGATGGTGTGGCCCAGGCCCGTGTAGAAGGAGCGGCCAGAACCCTGCGGGTGGCACCAGGTGATGGGGTGGTCACCGTTCATGGTGCCGCCGCTGTAGGTGCCCTCGTCGAGAGACTGCAGGACGCGCGCGGTGGAACGGGGGTTGGTGCGGTAGTTGTACCACTCGTCGCTGCGGCTCCAGGTGGCGCCGAGGTGCGAGGTGGCCGGGTGCGTGTTGTCCTCGGTCTTCACGGTGGCCTGCTGGATCGCGGGGTGGCCGCTGAACCAGGCGCCGACGAGCTGGCCGTAGTAGGCCCAGTCGTACTCGGTGTCGGCCGCCGCGTGGACGCCGAGGTAACCGCCGCCGCCGTTGACGTAGTTCTGGAAGGCGGTCTGCTGGGTGGCGTTGAGGACGTCACCGGTGGTGCTGAGGAAGACCACGGCCTCGTACGTGGCCAGGTTGGACGCGTTGAACGCGTTCGCGTCCTCGGTCGCGGTGACGGTGAAGCCGTTGGCGGTGCCCAGGTCCCGGATGGCCTGGATGCCGGTCGGGATGGAGTCGTGCCGGAATCCGGCCGTCTTGGAGAAAACCAGCACCTCGTACGGGGCGGCGGCGTGGGCCGCGGCCGGGACGAGCACGGTCGCGGCCGCCATGGTGGCCGCCGCGGCTGTCGCCAGCCCGCGTGCGATGAGACTACGCATCGCTGTCCTTTCGTGTGCGGGAAGATCCCCGGTGCGGCGGTCTCCCGCCGCACCGGGGATTCGTCACTACTTGGTGATGGTGAGGGTGTCGACGTCCAACAGGGCGCCGGCACCACCGGTGAAGGTCAGGAAGATCGATCCTGAACCCGTCCCGGTGAGGTTGGTGGTGACGTTCTGGAAGGTGTCCCAGCTACCGGTGTTCGGCACGGCCACCGAGCCGAGCACCGTCCCGGTCTGTGAGCCCGCGCGGACCTGGATGGTGCCGCCGGGACCGCCCGAGGAGACGCGCGCGGTGAAGGTCTTCGCTCCCGGCGCGGTCAGCGTGGTGTAGCCGGCCCAGTCACCGTTGTCGATGTAGCCCATGGTGGTGCCGCCGCTCGCCCCGGCGTGGCCGGCCGGCTGCACGCCGAAGTTGGAGGTGTAGGCCTCCCCCTCGACCGTCGTGCTGGTGCCGCCGCTGCCGCCGGTGTTCAGGGTGAAGGCGTCCAGGTCGTAGAGGTTGCCCTGACCCGTGACCCCCTTGAAGACGAGGAACAGCGTGGTGGTGCCCGAGGGCGCGTTGCTCAGGTTGGCCGAGACGTTCTGGAAGTTCTCCCAGCCGCCGGTGACCGGCACGGTGGCCGTACCGAGCAGCGTGCCGGTGGCCGACCCGGCCCTCACCTCGAGCGTTCCGCCGACACCGCCGGAGGCGACGCGGGCGGTGATGGAGGTCGCGTTGCCGAGCGCGTACGGCGTGAAGGAGATCCAGTCGCCGTTGTCGATGAACCCGGCGGTCTTGGCGCCCTCGGCGGGGCCGTGCTCGGCGATCTGGATGCCGGACTGGGCGCCGAAGTGCTCGGCCTGACGGTGGCGAGGCTGCAGGGTGCGGGTGTTCTCGGTGGTCAGGCCGCCCTTGTCGGTGTAGCTGGCGACGAAGACGCCGTAGATGTTCGCGGCGCTGTCGTGCTCACCGTCGGTCGGGACCGCGATGGTTCCCGAGCAGCCGTTCTTGCTGGTGATCTCGTGTGCGTGGCTGTCGTGGCCCAGCAGGTAGGTGACCTTGACCTTGGTGCAGTCGATGGTCCCGTCCTCGGGGTCGCTCACGTTGACCTGGAAGGGCACCGTGTCGCCGAAGGAGAACAGCTGCCCGTTGACGGGCTGGGCGAGGTTCACCGTGGGCGCGGTGTTACCGACCGTGATGGTCACGTTGGCCGTGCCGGTCAGCCCGCCCGAGTCCCGCACGGTCAGCGTCGCGGTGTAGGTGCCGTTGGCCGTGTAGGTGTAGGTGGGGTTGGCCGCGGTGGAGGTGGCTCCGTTGCCGAAGTTCCACGAGTAGGTCAGCGCGCCGCCCTCGGGGTCGGAGCTGCCGGCCGAGGAGAAGGTGACGGCCAGCGGGGCGGCCCCGGAGGTCCTGTTCGCGGCGGCCTTGGCGATCGGGTTGCGGTTGCTGCCCCCGATGTACTCGACGCGGAACAGCGTCTGGTTGCCGGAGCCGGTGCCGTAGTCGAGCACGTACAGGGCGCCGTCGGGGCCGAAGGTCAGGTCCATGACCTGGGTGCCGGTCCACGGGAAGGCCTCGATCACGCCGGGCGCGCCGGAGGCGGTGACCTCGATGGCCTTGATCCAGCGGCGGCCGTACTCGGCGGCGAAGAAGCGGCCGTTGAGCGAGGCGGGGAACTTGATGGCCGAGTTCAGGGCCGCGTCGTAGCGGTAGACCGGGCCGCCCATCGGCGACTCGGAGCCGCCGCCGAACTCCGGCGGGGAACCGGCCTCGCCGCCGTAGCGGATCCAGCTCGGCTTGGCCGCGGGCAGGGTGGGCAGGCCCGTGTTGCGGAACGAGTTGTTCGTCGGGCCGCCGGCGCAGTTGTACTTGGCCTGGGACGGTCCGGACGGGAAGGTGTACTCGTTGTAGGTCTCGGCCGTGGTGTTGGTGCCGGTGCAGTACGGCCAGCCGTAGTTGCCGGGGGCCGTGATGCGGTTGAACTCCACCTGGCCGCCGGGGCCGCGGGTGGCGTTGGCGCCGCCGGCGTCCGGCCCGTAGTCGCCCAGGTAGACGATGCCGGTGGCCTTGTCGACGCTCATGCGGAACGGGTTGCGGAAGCCCATCGCGTAGATCTCGGGACGGGTCCTGGCCGTGCCCGGGGCGAACATGTTGCCGCTGGGGATCGTGTAGGTCCCGTCGGCCTGCGGCTTGATGCGGAGCACCTTGCCGCGCAGGTCGTTGGTGTTGCCCGAGGAGCGCTGCGCGTCGAACTGCGGGTTGCGGTCGGTGCGCTCGTCGATGGGGGTGTACGAGCTCGACTCGAACGGGTTGGTGTCGTCGCCCGTGGTCAGGTACAGGTTCCCTGCCGCGTCGAAGTCGATGTCACCGCCCACGTGGCAGCACTGGCCACGGTCGTTGGGCACCTGCAGGACGACCTTCTCGCTGGCCAGGTCCAGGGTGTTGTCGGCCTTGAGGGTGAACCTGGATAGGTTCAGGTGTCCCTTCCACTGCTCGAAGGTCGCCGCGCTGCCGCTGGTGGGCGCGTCACCGCCGGGGGTGTTCAGCTTCGGCGAGTAGTACAGGTACACGTAGCGGTTGGTGGCGAAGGCAGGGTCGATGGCGATGCCCTGCAGCCCCTCCTCGTCGTGCGTGTAGACGTCGAGCTTGCCGGCGGTCGCGGTGGCTCCGGCGGCGGTCGTACGGCGGATCGTGCCGTCGCGCGCCGTGTGCAGGATCGACCTGTCGGGCAGCACCGTCAGCGACATGGCCTCGCCGAGCTCGCTCGGGCCGGTGGCGAGGGAGACCTGCTGGTAGTCGGAGGCCGGGATGTCGGCCATCGCGCGGGCCGCCGCGCCGGTGGCCGACCCGGAGGCCGCGGAGGCCGTCGATCCGGGGGCCGCGTGGGCCGCCGGGCCGGTGGCCGCGGCGCCGGTGGTGATGAGCAGGGCTGCGGTCAGCAGCCTGGCCCACGGCCGAGGGCGTGGGGACATTGAGGGTCCTTTCCTGACTTGGGGGGGTCAGTCAGGCAAGGCGCGCGCCGCCGCGCTTATGCCGCCGGCAACGCTGTTACGCGCTGCCGGTGATACCGGGTTTGTTCGTGCGGTGGTGCGATGATGCGCGCAGTCCCGGAGGGTGCCGTCTCCGGGAACAGAGCTGTGAGAACCAGCGGTGCTTGCGAGAACTAACAGTCTGCTTTTTTCGCGACTCGATGTACGAGTTACAGATTTTTAACACGCAAGCAACTTCGTGTAAACCCCCTGTCAGAGCTTCCCAGGTCAGTCCCCTGATACGGGAGCGCCGGGAGTGCCACCGTCCCGCGCCCGGGAGCCAGGGGACGGGAGCCGGACCGGTGATCGTCCTACCCTCAGGGTGAAAACATGCAAAAATCGGGTAGATCGGGCATGGTGCTCGAAGACAACTGGTTTCTTGACCGCGAGGAGCGCGGCAACCCGGCGTCCCGGATCGACACCCGGCACGACGGCGGGACCGCCTGGTCGCACGGCAACGCCGTGCGACCCATACCCCACGGCGCGCCCTACTTCACCGAGCTGCTCGCCCGCGTCCGCGAGCTGCGCTCCGGGGACCTGCTGATGTTCACCGACTGGCGCGGAGACCCCGGGGAGAGGCTGGACGGCCCCGGCACGGAGGTCGCCGACGTGTTCGCCGAGGCCGCTCGGCGCGGCGTCGTGGTCAAAGGCCTCCTGTGGCGCTCGCACTGGGACAAACTCTTCTTCAGCGCGGAGGAGAACCGCCACCTCGGCGACATCATCGAGGCGGCGGGCGGCGAGTGCCTGCGCGACATGCGCGTCCCCCTCGCCGGCTCGCACCACCAGAAGCTCGTGGTTCTGCGCCACCGCGACGACCCCCGGCGCGACATCGCGTTCGTCGGCGGCATCGACCTGTGCTGGAGCCGCCGCGACGACTCCTCCCACGAGGGCGACGCGCAGGCCGCGCCCATGGCCAAGGTGTACGGCAGCCGCCCGCCCTGGCACGACGTGCAGGCCGCCATCCAGGGACCGGCCGTCGGCGACGTCGAGACCGTCTTCAGGGAGCGCTGGGAGGACCCCCAGCCGCTGACCCGCAACCCCGTGCACCGCGTCGCCGACCTGGTCCGGCGCGAGGACACCCGGCCGGATCCACTGCCCCCGCAGCCGCCCGACCCGCCCGCCTGCGGCCCGCACGCCGTACAGCTCCTGCGGACCTACGCCCACCGCAGGACCCGCTACTCCTTCGCCCCGCGCGGAGAGCGCAGCGTCGCCCGCGGCTACCTCAAGGCCCTTCGCCGCGCCCGCAGCCTGATCTACATCGAGGACCAGTACCTGTGGTCCCCCCAGGTCGCCGAGTCCTTCGCCGAGGCGCTGAAGGCCAACCCCGAACTGAGGATGATCAGTGTCCTGCCGCTCCACCCCGACCAGGACGGCCTGATCAGCGGTGTCCCGCAGATCCTGGGCCGCAACCAGGCGCTGGACGTGCTGAAGCGCGCGGGCGGCGACCGGGTCGCGGTCTACGGGGTCGAGAACCGGGAGGGCACCCCGGTGTACGTCCACGCCAAGGTCTGCGTCATCGACGACGTGTGGTCGACCATCGGCTCCGACAACTTCAACCGGCGCTCCTGGACCTACGACTCCGAGCTGACCTGCGCGGTGCTCGACGAGACCCCCGACGGCCGCGAACCCCTCGACCCCGGAGGGCTCGGCGACGGCGCCCGCCGCCTGCCCAGGGACCTGCGGCTCACCCTCGCCCGCGAACACCTCGACCGGCACGGAGGCTCCGACGCGGACCTGCTCGACCCCGCCTCCTTCTTCGACGCCTTCGCCTCCTCGGCGGCGGAGCTCGAACGCTGGTACGCCGGGGGCCGCCGGGGCCCCCGCCCGCCCGGACGGCTACGCACGTACGAGGTGTCACGGATGTCCCCGTGGACCACCGCCTGGGCCACCCCGTTCTACCGGTTCCTCTGCGACCCCGACGGCCGCCCCCGTGCCATGCGCCGCGCCGGGAACTACTGACACGCGGTCCGCGGGCGGTCGCACGGTCAGGTGCCGCCCGACCGCCCGCGTACCCGGCCTCTCGGGCCGGTACGGCTAGGGCAGGCCGTTCCTGTCCTTGTAGTCGTTCCAGACCCGCACGCAGTAGGCGTGGCGCCAGTCCCCCGAGGGCAGGTGACGGCAGGCGTAGGCGGCGCTGATGCCGGCGCTCCCGCCGCCTCCGGTGGCCGGCGGCCTGCTCCTGGAGGCCGAGGGCGACGGCGACCTGGTGACCGGTGCGCCCGTCCTGCCCGCCCGGGGCTTTGACCTGCCCTCCTGCGCCCCGGAACCGGAACGCGACCGTCCCGCCGTCCCGGCGTCCCCGCCGGTGTTTCCCGCCCCCCTCCCGGTGCTTCCATTCCCCCGCCCGCTCTCCTGCCCGGCGCTCCTGCTTGTCCGCCCGCTCTCCTGTCCGGCGCCTCCGGTCCCCCGCCTGGTGCCGCTCTCCGGCGTGGCGGCTCCCGTCCCTCCCGACCCGGCGGCGGCCCGTGCGGAGCCGCCGCCCTCGCGGTGCCGGCGGGCCCGATCGACCGGCTTGACCGGCCTCTTGACAGACTTGGCCCGTTCCACCCGCTCGACCCACTCGTCCCGGGTGTTTCCGGCGGCGGCGGAAAGGGCGCGTTCCGCCGGAAGCACCCGCACCGGGTCACGGCCCGGGATTCTCCTCTCCCCGCCGGCCCCCTCCGCATCCGATCCCCTCCGGCCCTCGGGAGCCCTCCGCTTCCCCGCCGGAGCCTTCGCGTCCACCCCGGCCGCCACCGGGCCCCGCGAGGGTGTGATCACTACGTCGTGCCCCTCGAAGCGGCGTTCCCCCGGAGGCGCGGGCGACGTGCCCGCGGTGGGCACCCCCTCCCACGGGGACCAGCCGGACGACCAGACGCCGACTCCCGCGGCGGCGAGGAACCCGGCGATCAGCGCGGGCCTCAGGAGCTGGTCGCGCGAGAGCCGCGACCACGGCCGCCGCCACGGGCTGGGAGGCGGGGGCATGGAGAACGGCCTGCTGTCGAGGTATGTCCGGGAGCGATGGACCGGTGAACACGTGACAGCGTTGTCGGCGTCGTCGGCGTCGTCGGCGTCGTCGTCCTTCCGGTGCCGCGCGGGCCCGCGCGGCACCCTCGCCCCCTCCCCCTCGCGCCGACCCGGCCACTCCACGGGAAGCGCCTGCCCCGCCGGCGTCCGGGACTCCGGAGGCCGTAAGGGCCGCGGGACTTCGGCCGGCTCCGGAGGCCGTACGGATCGTGGAGGTTCGGCCGGCTCCGGAGGGCCCGGAAGTCCGGTGGCGTGCGGCGGCTCGGCGGGCGACGGGGGCTGCCGGAGCGGCGGGTCGCTGTACGGCATGCGTCCCCGCGGTCTCGCCCTGAGGCCGTGGCCGTGAGTCCGATCGTGCTCACCGTGCATCTCGCCTCCCGTGTCGCGTCTGCCTCCCCACCCTGGCAAAATCACCCACTGTATG
Source organism: Streptosporangium sp. NBC_01469 (assembly GCF_036227305.1). Lineage (NCBI taxonomy): Bacteria > Bacillati > Actinomycetota > Actinomycetes > Streptosporangiales > Streptosporangiaceae > Streptosporangium > Streptosporangium sp. NBC_01469. The sequence goes on from NZ_CP109465.1 coordinate 7,780,335, forward strand.
CGGCCGATGACAGTACGGTCTTACCGATCTGTTATCAGCACCAGTCCGCAAAGACAAAGAAATGCGGTGAAAGACGGCCCTTACCGAGATCTTCGATCTCCATCGGGCGGCGACGGCACTCCCCGCCCGCGCGGTGATCTCCCGTGCGCGACGACCTGCCGGTTCGTGACGCCGGGAGAACCCTCCCGCCGGGCGGGCCGGTCAGCGTCCGGCCATCATGTCCGGCGATTTCCGCAGGGTGTGCCGGTAGGTCGCGGGCGGGGCGCCGTACGCGGCACGAAAGATCCGGTTGAAGTGCGACTCGCTGGTGAAACCCCAGCGAGTGGCGATCACGCGGACCGGCAGGCCGTCCTGCGCGGGATCGGCCAGGTCCCGGCGGCAGCGTTCGAGCCGGCGCCGCCGGATCCAGTTCGCCACGCTGAGTCCCTGCTCCTCGAACAGCTTCTGCAGATACCGGGTGGAGATGGCGTGGGCGGCGGCGATCCGCGAGGGCGACAGGGCCACGTCGCCCAGATTCCGCTCGATGAACGCCTGGACGCGCACGGTCAGGACCGCCCGGGAGGCGTCCAGCTCCCCGGCCCGCCCCGCGGCGAGCCGCTGGGACAGCAGGGCCGCCACCAGGTCGAGGACGACCATGGAGACCTGGACGGCCTCGGCGGACGACAACGGGTCACGCTGCTTGATCAGCTGGTGGAGGATCCCGGACAGCAGCGCGCCGACGCCGTCCTGCCCCGGCAGCCGCACCGCCGGGAGCCGTGCGACCTCGGTGGCGGCGAGGGGCAGGATCTCCTGGGGAAACTGCAGGATCAGGCCGTCCGCCGGTTCCCCTGGACACCCGTTCCGCGTGCGCGCCGGATCGTCGGCCACCATCCAGGCGTCGAAGGGGAGAGAGGTGTCGTACAGGACCAGATCCGTCGGTGCGAGCCCCGCGCCCCGGGCCTGCCTCCAGGGCTCGGGGGATTCAGCGAGGGGCAGCGACAGCTGGTACAGGCCCGGCCCCGGCCGACGGACCCGGCGCCGGGCGTGCCGCGCCTCGAACGAGGCGTGGCGCACCCACGTCAACCGCACCGCGCCCAGGTCGACCAGGTGCATCTCGGCCCAGAAACAGTGCCCTCCGAAGCCGGGTGCCCCCGCGTGGACCACCGGCCCCGCGACGGCCCCCCGGCCACCGAAGCGTTCACCCGCGGGAGATTCGTCGAGGCGCGTCATAAAGAAAACCCCCTGTTTTCTCGCAGCCTTCTCATGGGACCCCTGTGCTCCGCGACGAGACTGTGTCGTGCGGATACCTGTGTCCCTGTGTAGAGGCGGACGGATTGTTTGGCACCCCGTTTCACCGGCCCAAACAAAAACCATCGCCGGATGCGCGCACCTGCCAGGCCGTGGGCCGGGGAGTCGGAATCGTGAATGTGCGGGCCGGAGTCGCGGCGGGTGAGCCACACTTTCCGGTGTGGGAGCCGAACGCGCGGGCATGCGGGTCGAGGAGGTGGCCGGTGCCGGTCGGGGTGGCGCGGTTCTCACGCCACGCCGGCGTTCACCGCACGCGGGTCGTCTTTCTGTGACGGTCGGGCCGAGCGAAGGAGAACATCGGGAGTGAGCCGTCGTGAGGTGCCGGTGGATCCCGCGGCCGGGCCCGTCCAGCGTTTCGCCTACGAGCTGCGAAAGCTGCGGCAGGAGGCGGGTCCCGTCACCTATCGCGAAATGGCCCGGCGGGTGGACTACTCGGTCACGACGTTGTCGCAGGCCGCCGCCGGTGAACGTCTGGCGTCACTGCCGGTCGTTCTCGCCTATGTGCGGGCGTGTGGCGCCGATCCCGCGGAGTGGGAGGCGCGCTGGAGAAAAACCGCCGGGGAGGTCGTCGCCGAGGCCGTCTCCGACGACGTGACCGACGCGCCGTATCTGGGACTGGCCTCCTACCAGGCGCGGGACGGCGACCGTTTCTTCGGGCGGGATCGCCTGGTGGCCGAGCTCCTGGAGCTGGTGGGCCGCCACCGGTTCACCGGGCTGTTCGGCCCCTCGGGCAGCGGCAAGTCCTCCCTCCTGCGAGCCGGCCTGGTGCCGGCCCTCCGGCTGCCGTCCGGCGGGGGGAACACCGGGATCCAGGTGCTCACCCCGGGCGACCGCCCCCTGACGACCCACCGCGACCGCCTCCTCGCCTGCGGGAACGGTTCCGAGGCGGACGGGGCCGACCCCGAGACGGGCGAGACCGATTCCGGGACCGGTGGGGACGGACCCCGGACCCTGGTGGTGGTCGACCAGTTCGAGGAGCTCTACACGCTCTGCGGTGACCAGGACGAACGTGCCGGGTTCATCGACCTGCTGCTCGCCTCCCGCCGTCCGGGGAGCCGGTTCCGGGTGGTCGTCGCGGTGCGGGCCGACTTCTACGGGCGATGCGCCGAGCACCGCGAGCTCACCCTGGCCCTGCGGGACGCCACCTTGCTGATCGGGCCGATGAGCCGGCAGGAGCTGCGGGAGGCGATCGTCAAGCCGGCGACGGGCGCGGGCCTGATCGTGGAACGGGAGCTGAGCGCGAGGATCGTCGAGGAGGTCGCCGACGAGCCCGGCGGCCTGCCGCTGATGTCGCACGCCCTGCTGGAGACCTGGCGCCGGCGCCGGGGCCGGGCCCTGACCCTGGCAGGGTACGAGGCCGCCGGTGGTGTCAGCGGCGCGATCGCGCACACCGCCGAGAAGGTCTACACCCGGCTGTCGCCCGCCCAGGCCGTACACGCCAGACGTGTCCTGCTGCGGCTGGTCAACCCGGACGGGGAGGGCCGGCACACCCGGCGCCCGGCCGTCCGCGCCGAGCTCGACCCGGGCGGGTCGGCCGACACCGCGCTGGTGCTGGAGCAGTTGGCCCAGGCCCGGATGATCACCCTGTACGAGGACACCGTCGAGATCGCGCACGAGGCGCTCATCGCCTCCTGGCCACGACTGCGCGAGTGGATAGACGGCGAGCGCGAGCGGCTGCGCCTGCAGCGCGACCTCACCGAGGCGGCCAGGACCTGGGAGGAGCTGGGCCGCGACCCCGGCGCCCTCTACCGGGGGACGCGCCTGGCCACCGCCGGTGCGCTGCTCACCCGGCAGGAGGACCTCACCGTACCGGAACGCGCCTTCCTCACCGCCTCCAACCGGGCGGCCTCGCGCGCCGAGCACGCCGCCTCGCGACGGAGAAGGCTGGCGCGCGTCGCCGTCGCCGCGCTGGCCGTCCTGACGGTCATCGCCTCGGCCGCGGCCCTGACCGCCGTCGAGGCGGCGGGCCGGGCCGACGCGCGGGAGAAGGAGGCCCTGTCGCGCCTGGTGACGATACACAGCGAGGGGCTCGCGGACACCGACCCGGTCCTGTCGGGCCTGCTGGCCGCCGCCGCGTGGCGTTTCCTGCCCACCGACGAGGCCCGCTACGGCATGGTCACGGCCCTGGCCACCTCCGTGAAGGGCGTCCTGAACGGTCACACCGCCTCCGTCACCGCGGTGGCGTTCAGCCCCGACGGCAGGACACTGGCCACCGCAGGCCAGGACAGGAGCGCCCGCCTGTGGGACGTGGCCACCCGCCGCCCGATCGGCGCGCCCCTCACCGGCCACGACGGCTGGATCACCGCGCTGGCGTTCAGCCCCGACGGTAAGACGCTGGCCACCGCGGGCGGTGACGGCACCGCCCGCCTGTGGGACCTCGCCACCCGCCGCCCGATCGGCGCCCCCCTCACCTCCCGGACCGGCCGTCCCGGTCTTCTCACGACGGTGGCGTTCAGCCCCGACGGCAGGACGCTGGCCACCGCCGGGGTCAACGACGCCATCCGGCTGTGGGACGTCGCCACCCGCCGCCCGGCGGGCCTCTCCCCCACCGGGCACGGCGACTGGACCAACGCGCTGGCCTTCAGTCCCGACGGCAGGACGCTGGCCACCGCGGGCGGCGACGGCACCGCCCGCCTGTGGAACCTAGCCACCCGCCGCCCGATCGGCGACCCCCTCACCGGGCACGGCGAGCGGATCAACGCGGTGGCGTTCAGTCCCGACGGCAGAAGGCTGGCCACCGTGGGCGGTGACGGCACCGCCCGGCTCTGGGACGCCGGCACCCGCCGCCCGGCCGGGCCGCCCATCACCGGCCATCCCGGGGCGCTCATCGCGGTGGCGTTCAGCCCGGACGGCACCACCCTGGCCACCGCGGGCGGCGACGGCACCGCCCGCCTGTGGGACGCCGGCACCCGCCGCCCGGTCGGACCGCCGCTGACCGGGCACACCGCCACCGTGACCGCGCTGGCGTTCAGCCCGGACGGCACCACCCTGGCCACCGCGGGCGGCGACGGCACCGCCCGCCTGTGGGACATCGTCGTCCGCCGCCCGGTCGGACCGCCGCTGACCGGGCACACCGCCACCGTGACCGCGCTGGCGTTCAGCCCGGACGGCGGGCTGCTGGCCAGTGCCGGTGGCGACGGCACCATCCGGCTGTGGGAGGCGGCCGCCCACCGCCCGGCCGGGCGACCGCTGACCGGTCACAACGGCCCCGTGACCGCGCTGGCGTTCACCCCGGACGGCGGAGGGCTGGCCACCGTCAGCGGCGACGGCACCGTCCGGCTGTGGAACACCGTCGGCCGCGCTCCGGCCGGCATCTCCTTCGCCGGTTACGTCGGTATCGCCGAAGGAGTGGCGTTCGCCCCGGACGGCCGGACGCTGGCGACCACCGGAGACGACGGCACCACCCGATTGTGGGACGTCATCACCCGCCGACCCATCGGCCCGCCCCTCACCGGACACACCGGCCCCGTCACCTCGGCCGCGTTCAGCCCCGACGGCCGGATACTGGCCACCGCCGGAGACGACGGCACCGCCCGCCTGTGGGACGTCATCACCCGCCGACCCATCGGCGCCCCCCTCACCGGACACACCGGATCCGTCACCGCCCTGGCGTTCGCCCCGGACGGCCGGACGCTGGCGACCACCGGAGACGACGGCACCACCCGATTGTGGGACGTCATCACCCGCCGACCCATCGGCCCGCCCCTCACCGGACACACCGGCCCCGTCACCTCGGCCGCGTTCAGCCCCGACGGCCGGATACTGGCCACCGCCGGAGACGACGGCACCGCCCGCCTGTGGGACGTCGCCACCCGCCGACCCATCGGCGCCCCCCTCACCGGACACACCGGATCCGTCACCGCCCTGGCCTTCAACCCCCACGGACACGCCCTGGCCACCACCGGCGACGACGGGAGCGTCCGGCAGTGGAAGGTGGACATGCCGTTGGACCCGCTCTCGTCGATCTGCGCGGTCGCGGGGCGCTCCCTCACACCGGTGGAATGGCAACGGTACGTACCGGGCCAGACCTTCCAGAAGACCTGCCCGTGACGGGCCTCGCGAGGACGGCGAGGGGGACGGCGCCTGGCGGAGGCCGCGAAGGCGCACAGGAAGGTGCTCACACCGTCGCGGACCGTGTCGGCGAGGTCGTCCGGGCTGACCGGGCCTTCTCCCTGCGGGTGACAGCCCAGTCCCTTTACAACGTAGATTTTTAAGATGGAGGAACGGGGAGGGCCTGCGCAGGCCCTCCCCTTCGAATGTCAGCGCTTGTAGGCGATCCCGCCGTACATGAGCTGCTGGCCCACGGTCAGCCTTCTCGGGACGGATCCTTCTGGCCGCCACAGGGGCAGCGGGACGAGGCCCGGTTCGAGCAGTTCGAAGCCGTCGAAGAAAGCGGTGATCTCCTCCGGCGTCCGGAACCGGCCGGTACCGAGCAGCGCGAGATACTTCTGCTCCGCGTCGCGCGACTCCTGGGTGGAGGCGCAGAAGTGGGTGATGAAGAGGTAGCTGCCCGAGGGGACCGCCGCCATGTAGGCCTCGACGATCCCTCGGGGGTCGTCGTCGTCGTGCAGGTGGTGCAGGACACCGACCAGCATCACGCCCACCGGCCGGTCCAGGTCGATGAGCCGCTTGACGGCCGGGTCGGCGAGAATCGCCGCCGGGTCGCGCAGGTCGGAGGGGACGACGGCCGTACGGTCGTTCTCGGCCAGCAGTGCCCGCCCGTGGGCCAGCACCATCGGGTCGTTGTCGACGTAGACGACCCGCGACTCCGGATTCGCGCCCTGCGCGACCTGGTGGGTGTTCTCCACCGTCGGCAGCCCCGAGCCGAGGTCGATGAACTGGGTGACGCCCTGTTCCGCCAGGAACCGCACCCCCCGGCCGAGGATCTCCCGGTTGTAGGTCGCCACGTCGTAGATCTCGGGGACGACCTTCACGATCTCGGCGACGAAGGCGCGGTCGACCTCGAAGTTGTCCTTGCCGTTGAGGACGACGTCGTAGGCCCTGGCGATGCTCGGTCGTGTCGTGTCGATGCCGCTGTTCCGCTCATCCCGCTTGTCGGTCACAGGGGTCCTTCCTCGCGATCTCGGGGCGATCGGGATGATCATATGGCCTTAAAGGCCGATGTAGGCGACTTTTCGACTATGACCGAGGTCTGGCATCCGGACATCCCGAATCCGTCACCGACTCCTTTTCCCGGACGTGCCCCCGGGTGCCGCTCTATGGATCTTTGCCAGCGGCTCGACGGTCCTCGTCCACGTAAAGCGTCGGACCTGACGGATGAGAAGTGAAGACGACCGACGCCGTTATGTATATGCGGCGAAAAGCGTTGAATGACCGATCTGGCCTCGGGATCGGGAAAGGCCGCCTCCGACGATCGGAGGCGGCCTTCGGCCCGCGCGGGCGGACCGGGTGGATCAGGGGGTGACCGGAATGTTGGTCAGCCCGGAGCGGGCGTTGGTGACGGTGTTGGAGGAGTACACGACGTTGGGATTGCCGCTGCACTTGGAGGTGGAGGTGATCCTGATGGCGTAGGCGCCCACGCCGCCCAGGTCGGAGCGGTTCGCCCGCCACACGTTGCCGCAGCCGTTGGCGAACGACGGGGTGGTCGACGGGTTGTGGGTCTCATAGCCGTTGACGAAGGTACCGGGAGAGGAGAAGGTGCCGGTGTTGCCCTCGATCAGATAGCCGATGCCCTTCGCGTCGATCCAGGAGTCGGCCGAGTTCTGTCCCGATATCCCTCTGCCGTTGAAGGTGTTGCCCCGGATGACGCCGTCGAAGGTGCCCTCCTTGATGTCGACGTGCTCGGCGGCGACGTTGGGGCCGATGACGTTGTTGAGCACCTTGACCCGGTCGCTGCGGTCGACCCCGCCGGAGTTCCCGTGGCAGGACCAGTTGGAGTTCGCCGAGCCGATGTAGACGGCCTCCCCGTATCCGGCCTGCACCAGGCCGGTGTTGTCGATGCGGGAGTTCTGGATGACGCCGTCGTAGGAGGACCTACGGAAGTGCACGGCCTCGTCGTCGGTGTGGTGGACGTAGACCTGGTCGATGGTCACGTGGTGGGAGTTGTCCAGGACGATCCCCTTCTTGGAGTCCTTGACGGTGAAGCCGGTCAGCTTCCAGTAGGGCGCGCCGTACAGCCACAGGCCGTAGCCGGAGTCCCACCCGTTGCCGGGAGCGGGGCATGAGGGGGCCGTTCCCGACGGGCCGTCGTTGACCAGGACGGCGCCGGCCGGCCCGGTCAGCGTGATCGGCGCGGACGCCGTACCGGCGCGCTGGGTGGCGAAGGCGCCGCGATATTCGCCGGCCGCCAGGCGGATCGTCTGCCCCGGCTGGGCGCCGGCCAGCGCGGCGACCAGCTGCGCGGAGGTGGCGACGTCCACCGTCGAGCCTCCGCCGCCGCTTCCGGTCTGGGCGGTGACGGCCGCGCCGGCCGCCGAGCGGTTACCCGCCGCGTCGCGGGCACGGACGGTGTAGGTATAGGAGGTCAACGCCGTCAGACCCGTGTCGGTGTGACTCGTACCGGCCACCGTCGCCACCAGCGTGCCACCCCGGTAGACCTCGTAACCGCTCACCCCGACGTTGTCGGTCGCCGCGTTCCAGGCCAGCGACACACTGTTCGCCGTCGTCCCCGTCGAACGCAGGCCGCCGGGCACGCTGGGGGCGACGGTGTCGCCCCCGCCCCCGGCCGGGGAGCCGTAGACCTCGAACTCGTGCAGCGAGTAGCCCCAGGCGGTGCCCCGCGCGGTGCCGTACACCCGCACGTAGCGGCCGGTCCCCGACACCGTCAGGTCGTCGATCGTGCCGTCGCCCGAAGTGGTGGAATACACGCTGGTCCAGTCACTGCCGTTGGGAGAGACCTCGATCCGGTAGGCCGAACCGTAGGCCGCCTCCCAGTCCAGCCGCACCCGGGAGATCGTGTACGAACCCCCCAGGTCGACCTGGATCCACTGCGGGTCACTGCCCTCCGCCGACGCCCACCGGCTGGAGGTGTTCCCGTCCACCGCCAGGCCCGCCTCCAGGCCCGCGGCCTCGATGGAGGAGGCCGTCGCGGGCCTGCCCTGGGACACCAGCGAGTCGGCCGACGTCCGAGACGAGCTGGATGCGATCGCGGCCGTCGGCAGTGACGCCGCCAGCGCGACCACGAGTGCGAGGGTCCTCGCACGTGCACTTCGTTTCACGAATGCTCCGATTCCTCCGGCGCGCCGTGGGCGCGCGGGTCGTACCGCGTATCGCGGTCGGAATTTCCTGCTGACTTCCGGGTGGTTCGCGCGAGGGCGCGTCCGTCAAGGGGCGCCCTCGCGCGTTCCGTAGGACTTTCCGGATCAGAAGTCGTCGGCGGTGCGGATCCGGTCACGGATCCAGACGCCGGCCTCCTTCAACCTGCTCGTCCCCGCGTACGGGCCGTTCGGGCAGGTGCCCGCGGTGAAGACCGCGCCGGTACGGGAGTCGTCGGAGTAGTTCCAGTTCGTCCAGCTGATCTTCTTCTGTGCCATCAGGTCCAGGTACTGCTGGGACCTGCTGAAGTTGTTGCCGCCGTCGCCGGAGGCGGTCTGGGTGCCGAACTCGGTCACGAAGATCGGCAGGAGGTCGGCCGCCCGGGACAGCGCGTTCAGGTACTCGGTGCCGTGCGAGGCCGCGTAGAAGTGGAAGGTGTACATGATGTTCGTCCCGCTGACCGGGTTGGCGCGGATGGTGTCCGTCGCGTCGCCGTCACCCGAGACACCGAGCGAGGACCAGTCGGGGGTGCCGACCAGGATCGGGGCGTCGGGGTCCTGCTGGCGGATCACCGGGACGAGCTGGTTGGCGTAGTTGCGGATGACCGACCAGGTGACGGACGAGCCGTTCGGCTCGTTCGCGATCTCGTAGATCACGTTCTTCTTGCCGTTGTGCCGCTGGGCGATCTCGGTGAAGAACGTCCTGGCCCGGCTGAGGTTGTAGTTCGGGTCGCCGGGGGTGAGCATGTGCCAGTCCACCAGGGCGTACATGCCGCGCGCGGTGGCCATCTCGATCAGCTGGTGGACCCGGTCGGTGAACGCCCTGGGGTTGGTCTCGTAGCCGCCCTCCTGGATGTACATCGAGATCCGGAGGATGTCGGCCTTCCAGTCTGTCGCCAGGGCGTCGAGCGAGGCGTTGTTGAGGCACTGGTCGTACCACTGGATGCCGTGGGTGCTCATGCCGCGCAGCTGGATCTGCTTGCCGGCCTCGTTGCACAGCCGGTTGCCGCACACCCGGAGCTGGCCGTTGGCCGCGGCCGGGGTGCCGCCTCCTCCGCCGCCGGTCGTGGTCTGGGCGGTGACGGCCGCACTGGCCGCCGAACGGTTGCCCGCCGCGTCGCGAGCACGGACGGTGTAGGTGTAGGACGTCGACGCCGTCAGGCCGGTGTCGGTGTGAGTGGTGCCGGACGCCGTGGCCACCAGCGTGCCACCCCGGTAGACCTCGTAACCGGTCACCCCGACGTTGTCGGTCGCCGCGTTCCAGGCCAGCGACACACTGTTCGCCGTCGTCCCCGTCGAGCGCAGGTTGCCCGGGACGGAGGGGGCGGTGGTGTCGTCGCCGGGACCGCCGCCGTTCGAGCGGCCGTAGACGTCGAACTCGTGCAGCGAGTAGCCCCAGGCGGTGCCCCGCGCGGTGCCGTACACCCGCACGTACCGGGCGCTCCCCGACACCGTCAGGTCGTCGATCGTGCCGTCGCCCGAAGTGGTGGAGTAGACACTGGTCCAGTCGGTGCCGTTGGGAGAGACCTCGATCCGGTAGGCCGAACCGTAGGCCGCCTCCCAGTCCAGCCGCACCCGGGAGATCGTGTACGAACCCCCCAGGTCGACCTGGATCCACTGCGGGTCACTGCCCTCCGCCGACGCCCACCGGGTGGTGGTGTTCCCGTCCACCGCCAGACCGGCCTCGAACCCCGGCCCCTCGATGGACGACGCCGTGGCGGGCTTGCCCCTGGAGATGAGCTGGTCCTCGTTGCCTCCGCCGCCGCTTCCGGTCTGGGCGGTGACGGCCGCGCCGGCCGCCGAACGGTTGCCCGCCGCGTCGCGGGCGCGGACGGTGTAGGAGTAGGAGGTCGACGCCGTCAGACCCGTGTCGGTGTGACTCGTACCGGCCACCGTCGCCACCAGCGTGCCACCCCGGTAGACCTCGTAACCGCTCACCCCGACATTGTCGGTCGCCGCGTTCCAGGCCAGCGACACACTGTTCGCCGTCGTCCCCGTCGAACGCAGGTTACCCGGGACGGAGGGCGCCACGGTGTCGTCGCCGGGGTTGCCGGGACCACCGCCCGACCTGAGGAAGAGCGAGCCCGAGGCGTCCGTCATCGTGGCGTTGACCCCGGAACCCGGGGAAGCGGTGTAGTTCACCGTCTCCCGGCTCGCCCAGTCGGGGATGGTGGCGCCGTTGACCGCGAGGTGCTGGAACTTCGACGGGTCCGACGCGGAGCTGCCGAACTGGTAGACGCGCTGCCGGTCGGCGTAGTACGGCTGGTACGCCCCGCCCTGCGTGGTCTGCTTGGTCAGGTCGTTGTTGTAGAAGACGTTCTGCGGGCCGCTCGACCCCGACCACTTGGCCGCCTTCGGGCCGGCCGCCCACCAGATCGGCCACCAGGAGGAGTCGTCCGGCGTGCCGCCGCCCTCGTCGCCGCAGTTGGTGCGGCAGTTCTTCGAGGCGTGCTGGAACGGCACGGCCACCTTGTTGTTCTCGAACAGGTTGCGCCGCTCCCAGCCGCCGTGGACGTTGAGGTCGGAGTCGAAGTCGTTGCCGACGACGACGTTGTTCGAGGCCGACCACTGGAACGTGAAGTGGCGCAGGTTCCGGCTGGTGTTGTAGGCGTACAGGGAGTCCCAGACGCGTGAGCCTCGGAAGTAGCCGTTGCCGCCCTTGCCCTTGTTCCACGAGCCGTCGAAGGACGACTCCTGGACCTGGATGTTCTTCGCGCTCTCGGTGACCACGGCGTGCGAGCCGGTCATCTCGGTGCCGACCCGGCGGATCCAGCTGTTGGCCGCCCACTTCAACACGATGCCGTGCATGGCGTACTCGGGGGCCATGTTCCCGTAGTCGTGCACGGCGTCGGCCCGGTTCAGGTTGTAGGTGCCACCGCCGAGCTTGGGCATGTTGGTCATGTCCTGGGTGATGGTCAGGTCCTCGATCCCGACCCCCTGGACGACCTTGAGCGGGGTGACCCGGCTGGGGTAGACCGTCCCGGCGATGGCCGCGGAGCCGTCGGAGGTGGAGTCGAGGGGGAGGTCGTACTCCAGGGGTTTGTCGATGGTGACGTTCCGGCCGGCGGTGTCGACCGCGGTGATCTGGAAGATCTGCTGCCGCATGTGCAGGTTCATGTACTGCGCGGTGTTGGTGACCGTCTGCTGCTGGTAGAACTTGACGCTGTTGGCGGCACCCACCCACAGGTGGCCGCCGACCTTGAACCGGCTCATGTCGGCGCTGGTGGCCAGCCTGATCACGTTGGTTCCGATGGCCGAGGCCTCCCGCAGCGGGACACCGGTGGCCCAGTGCTGGTTGGCGCTGCCCTCGAAGATGTCCTTGCGGTTGGCGGGCGCGGAGGCGTACTCGGCGGCGTACCTGCTCGCCACCTCCCTCGTCTGCACGCGGAGCAGGCCGCGGCCGGGCCAGGTCCAGCCGCCCTTGCCCGAACCGTGCGTCGCGCCGTCCTCGTCCCAGTCGCTCCCGTCGGCTGTGAGTGTGTCGTAACGGGTGTTGGCGTCCGGGCGGAAGACGAGGACCGTCCTGCCCATGCCCGCGCCCTTCAGCACCAGGTAGTCGGCGTCCAGGCCGAGCTGCCTGGTGACGGTGATCCGGCCCTCGGGCAGGGTGATGGACGACAGCCGGGTGTAGCCCGCCGCCGGGCTGCAGGCGGTCCGGATCTGGTCGATCGCGGCCTGGAGGCCGCCGGTGGCGTCGGAGCCGTCGGCCCGTACGCCGAACTGGGCGGCGAGTTCGGCCGCGGTGATGTGGCAGGCGGCGTCGGGACTGGCCTGGGCGGCCTCCGGCAGGGCCACGCCGCCGCGATAGCCCGCCTTGCTCCAGTCCGGCAGCCCCGGGACGGGCGCGCGGCGGTTGGCGGCGGTCAGATCGGGAATCGCGGCGGCGCCCACCGCGGGAGCGGCGGCGGCGCCCGCGGGGGCTGTGGCGGTCGCGGCGGTCGCGGCCTGGGAGGCCGTGCCGACCAGTGACGGTACGGCGATCGTGAGCACCGTCGCGGCGATCGCCACCAGTGAGCGGCGGCGTCTTGGACGATCTTGAGTGGGGGGTAGCGGGTGCACCTTACGTAACATTGGCGCTCCTGGCGGAGGGGGATGGGGGGTGCGGGCGAAAGCCCCGAGAAGGGCAGGGCGTTTCCCCGGGCATTCCTTCGTTAGGAAGGTTTCCTAACTATGGCGGAGCGTAAATGGCCGCTCGCCGTTACACAAGAGGCAATCTTTCGGTAGGACCGCGTTCCGTGTGGCGTGCGTCATCGAGCCGCCGGCGGACGGCAGGCGAGAGAATCGGATCGACCCGGAGGGGTCGCGAGAGTTCCGGGCAGGCTCACGCCGACAGGGCACGCAACCATTCCGAGCTGCGGCGATGGCCGTACGGCGGGCATGCCAAGGGTGCGTGTCGCCCGCGAAGGCGTCGGGTCCGCCCGGCGGGCGCGTCAGGGTGCGTGTCGCCCGCGGGGGTGTCGAGTCCGGCCGGCGGCCGGGCCACCGGCGCCGGATGGTCGAACGAACCGTCTCCCGGCTGTTCGGCTACCGGCGCCTGTCATTCCGGTATCACATGGTCGGCCTTTCTCACGTCGTCGCGGCCATGACCTGTCGCGGGCGTCGTTTCCGTCTCACCGTGTGTGACACGGTCCGATCCCGGAGGTCGTGGAGGTCACGGCGCGCCGGGGTTTGCAGTGTTTGCAGTGTTTGCGATATTCGAACACGCGTTTTGGCCGGCCCCGGATCCGAAGGAGCGCAGGGTGTCGGTGATCGTGGCCAGACGGGATCGGGAGGCCAGGCCCGCGTGGTAGACGTGGATCTCGCCGGCTCCGGCCGAGTGGTAGGCGGCCAGGGTCTCCGGATTCAGGGTGGCGGGTGGGAGGGCCAGGACGGACGCGCCGAGGCGGGTGCCGGGGGCGGCCAGGGCGCGAAGCCGCCGGAGGCGCGCGGTGCCGGAGGCGGGGTCGTCCCAGCAGTTGGCGACGAGGACGTCGGCGCTCGGGGCCGCGGAGACCTGGCTGAAGGCGCCGGCGGCCCAGGGGTGGGGGTTGGCGTGCAGGGTGACCGGCAGGCCGGCCGCCTCCAGCCGCAGCGTGTGCTGCAGTTCCCGGCCGAGGCCGGCACGCAGCTCCTGGACGACAGGGGCCAGATCGCCGAGGGCGGCCTCGACCGACGGGGAGGCCGTGTCGACTCCGGTTCGAACCCGCTCACGGGTTCCCGCCGGGTAGCGCCGGGCGCAGACCGTGCAGAAGCACAGGGACAAGAGGTCGAGCTGAGCCGCGGTCCAGTCGGCGCCGTCGGTTTTCTCGTGCGTGCCGGCGTGGCGGACGCCGAGCGGGCCGCAGGCTTCGAGGACGAACCCGTCGGGGGCGCCGAGTTCGGCGATCTCCCGGACCAGGATCCGGCAGTAGTCGACGACGTCGGGGTGGGACGGGCACAGGGCGTAGGGATAGCGGTCGCCGAAGGCGTTCCGGACGGCCAGGGACGGGTGGGCGGTCCCGAGGTGGGAGTTGTGAGTGAGGACGGTCCAGGCGTGGACGGCGAGTCCCGCCGCGCGCAGCGCGTCCGCGGCCTGGACGAACGCGTCGGGGGCCGTCCAGGTGGGGGCCGCGGGGACGAGCCTGCCCCAGGAGCCCGCGCGGACGGGGACGTAGAGGGCGGGCCTGGCCTCGACGAGCCGGTGGGCGGGGTGGAACGGGGTGGCCGCCCGCACCGAGTGGTACGAGGCGGCCAGCGCCACCGTGTCCGCGCCGAGCCGGGCGAGGCGTTCGGGGGCGGAGGGGTCCCCGACGACGTCCCAGGGGTAGGCGTAGATCACTTTCACGGTCACCAGCGGGGCCGTACCGGGGAGAAGTCCGGCTGGAACATCCGCATGTAGGAGGTGTCGTCTCGTTCGGTGAGCCCGCAGGCGAGGTACTGCTCATGCATCGCCTCCAGGGCGTCGCGGTCGAGTTCGATGCCCAGTCCGGGCCCGGACGGCACGGGGACCGCGCCGTCGACGAACCGCAGCGCGCCCGGCCTGACGACGTCCTGCCCGGCCTGCCAGGGCGTGTGGGTGTCGCAGGCGTGGGCGAGGTTCGGCACGGCCGCGGCGAGGTGGGTCATCGCGGCGAGGCTGATCCCGAGGTGGGAGTTGGAGTGCATGGACAGTTGCAGGCCGAAGGTGGCGCAGAGCCGGGCGAGCTGGGTGCTGCGGACGAGCCCGCCCCAGTAGTGGTGGTCGGACAGCAGCACGCCGACGGCCCCGTCCCGGATGGCGGCCGGCAGGTGGTCGAAGGTGACGACGCACATGTTCGTGGCCAGCGGCATCGGGACTCGCGCCGCCACCTCGGCCATCCCGGCGAGCCCGAGGGTCGGGTCCTCCAGGTAGTCGACCGTCCCGGCCAGCTTGTGGCCGACGTCGATCGAGGTGGGCACCGACCACGCCCCGTTCGGGTCGATCCTCAGCGCGGCGTCCGGGAAAGCCTCCCGCAGCGCGAGGACGGCGTCGATCTCCACCTCGGGCGGGAAGACACCGCCCTTGAGCTTGATCGACCGGAAGCCGTACTCCTCGACGAACATCCGCGCCTGCGCGATCAGGCCGTCGGCGTCGAGCGCCGCCCCGAACTCGTCGTCGGGCTCGCCGGGGTGCGCGGCCCACTTGTAGAACAGGTAGGCGCTGTAGGGCACCCTGTCGCGGACGGGTCCGCCGAGCAGGTCGCAGACGGGACGGCCGAGGGCCTTGCCGCGGATGTCCAGGCAGGCGACCTCGAACGGGGAGAACACCCGGTCAAGGGTCTTCTCCCTGGTCGCGACCCCGGTCAGGCCGTGCTTGTCGGTCACGACGTCGCCGCCGACGACCCGGCCGACCGCGGCGTAGAGGGCGTGGTGGTGGTGGACGTCGATTCCGACGAGTCGCCGGGCGGCGGCCTGGACCTTCGTGAGGTGGGCGAGGTCACCGTAGGTCTCGCCGAGCCCGCTGAGGCCGTCGTCGGTGTGCACCTCCACGATCGTGCGCAGCGCCCAGGGCTGGTGCACCCCCGCGGCGTTCAGCAGCGGCGGGTCCCGGAACGCGACGGGCGTGACGCGGATGTCGCTGATCAGCATGGTCACGCCCCCACGATCCGCAGGCCGGTGCCGATCAGTTTTTCGAGGAGGGCGACGTGCTCGGGCGCGGCGTCGACCAGGGGCGGTCTGACCGGGCCGGCGTCCAGGCCCCGCAGCCGCACCCCGGCCTTGACCAGCGAGACGGCATAGCCCGGGACGAGGTCGCGCAGCTCGACGAGCGGCCCGTAGAACTCCCGGAGCAGGTCCGTGACGAGCGTGTCGTCGCGGGCGGTGACGGCCTTGTGGAAGGCGAGCGCGATCTCGGGGGCGAAGCAGAACACGGCGCTGGAGTAAAGATCGACCCCGAGGGCGCGGTAGGACAGGACGGTCATCTCGGCCGTGGGCATGCCGTTGAAGAAGGTGAAGCCGGGCCGGTCGACTGCCAGGATGATCCGTTGGAGCAGGTCGAGGTCGCCCAGGCCGTCCTTGAAGCCGACCACGTTGGGGACGGCGGCGAGCTCGGCGACGGAGCCGGGGGTGAACCGGGCGTTGCCCCGCTGGTAGACGATGATCGGCAGGTCGGTGGAGGCCGCCACCTGCCGGACGTAGGCGACGAGCCCGGCCGGTGGCGCGTCGACCAGGTAGGGAGGCAGCAGCAGCAGCCCGGCGGCGCCCTGCGCGGTGGCCTGGGCGGCGAACTCGCGGGCGAGGGGCAGCGCGCCGCCGGTCCCGGCCACCACGGGTACCCGTCCGCCGGTCGCGTGCACGCTCTCCCGGACGATCCGGCCGTACTCGGCGGGGTCCAGGGCGTTGAACTCCCCGGTGCCACACGCGGCGAACACCGCGCCGGCTCCCGCCGTGACCCCGTTTCCCACGTGTTCGGCCAGTGCCGGAAGATTCGGCTCACCGTCGGGGCCGAACGGGGTGACGGGAAAGAAGAGGACACCATCGAGGTCCACGGTTTTCAACCCTTCACGGCGCCGGCGACCAGTCCCGAGAGGAACGCGCGCTGGAACGCCAGATAGACAATCAAACTGGGCAGCAGGGCGAGGAGGGCTCCGGCGAGCAGCGCGCCGGGCCCGACGAGCGGGTCGGAGCGCAGGGAGGCGAGCGCCACCGTCAGGGTGTAGTCGTCGGGGGTGCGGGCGACGATCAGGGGCAGGAGATACTGGTCCCAGATCATGTTGAAGCCGAAGATGACGATGACGCCGATGCCCGGCTTGCACAGCGGCAGGATGATCTGCCCGAAGATCCGCAGTTCGCTCGCGCCGTCGCAGCGGGCGGCCTCCTCCAGCTGGCGCGGGATCTCCTTCATGAACTCACTGAGCACGAAGATGGAGAAACCCCAGCCGCCCAGGGGGAGGATCACGCCGAGCAGGGTGCCGCGCAGGTCGAGGCCCAGGACGGGCAGGTCGCCGATGACCAGGGACAGCGGGATCGCGATGACCTCCTCGGGGAGCATCATGGTCGACAGGATCGCCAGCAGCACCAGCGCCTGCCCGCGAAACCTCCTGCGCGCCAGGGCGTAGGCGGCGAACACGCTGACGCTCACCTGCAGCAGCAGCGCGCCGCCCGCGATCACGACGGAGTTGAAGAAGTACCGCCACAGGCCCTGCTCAGCGGCGACCTGGAAGTTCTCCAGGGTCGGATCGCGGGGGTAGAGGGACATCCTGCTGGGGTCGGCGGCGTTGTCGAACGCGCCGGCGAACACCGAGACGAGCGGCCCGCAGAAGACGACGAGGACGATCGCGTAGAGCAGGACGCGCAGGCCGGTGGCGACGGGGTGCTTCCTTCCCCAGCCCCAGCCGAGCGTGGTCTCGAACATCAGATCTCCTTTCGCCTGCGGTAGAGGGTGACGCAGACGGTCAGGGTGAGAATGCCGAGGAACAGCAGGACCGAGGCGGCCGAGGCGAACCCGATGTCGCCGGACTGGAAGCCGAGGGTGTAGATGCGGGTCATCACGACGTCGGTGGAGCCGGCCGGGCCGCCCGCGGTCAGCACGAACACCTCGGTGAAGATCCGCAGGCCGCGGATGCACGCGAGGGTGACGAGGATGGTGACGACCGGCCGCAGCGCGGGCAGGGTGACGAAGCGGATGCGCTGCCGGAGGCCCGCGCCGTCGAGGGCGGCCTGCTCGTAGAGTTGCCGGTCGATTCCGGCGAGACCCGCCAGGATGATCATCATGTCGTAGGGGGCGTGCTTCCAGATGCCGACGACGCTCACCCACCACAGTGCGGAGTCGGGGTCGTCCAGGAAGCCCTGCGGGCCGATCCCGAACCAGCCGAACACGTTGTTGAGCATGCCGTCCGCGGCGGGGAAGTAGAGCAGCCGCCAGACCTCGCCGACCACGGCGATCGCCGAGACGACGGGCAGGAACGCGGCCGAGCGGACGAACCACAGCGTGCGCGCCCTGCCTTCCAGCAGCAGGGCCAGGCAGAACCCGATGAGCATCGCGCCGCCCGTCTGCACCACGGCCAGGTAGAGGGTGTGGCCGATCGCCGCGCGGAAGCTCTCGTCGGTGAAGACCTGGCGGTAGTTGTCCAGGCCGACCCACTCGTCGCCGAGGAACGGCTGGACCTTGAAGAAGCTGAGCCAGACCCCCTTGGTCATCGGGATGTACTTGAAGTACAGGAAGATGATCAGCGCGGGGGCCAGGAACAGCCAGGGCAGGAGCCCAGGGCGGCCGGGCCCGCGACGGCGTGGGGAGGCCCCCGGGCCGCCGGCGGCGGCCCGGGGGCGGGACGTGGTCAGCGTCATCAGCCGGCCTTCTGCTTGGCCAGTTCGGTCTTGAACGAGCCCGCCAGCTTGGTGAGTTCGGCCTGGACGTCGGCGCCGCAGTTGGCGAAGATCGAGTTGAGGGTCTCCGACGCCTGCTGGCGCAGGGGTGTCCAGTTCGGCACCTGTGGGAACAGTCGCCCGTTGTCCCGGTAGATCTCCTTGATCGTCGCCCACCGCTCGTCCTTGCGCTCGGCGACGACGTCGACGGTCGTGTTGACCGGGAGCCGGACCACCGGGTTCGGCTGGTTGGTGTTCATGCCGATCCGCTGGCCCTCGGCGCTGATGAGGAACTCGGCGAGCTGCTTCTGCTGCGGCTGCAGCTTCGAGCCCGCCATGAGGTAGATGTTCTCGCCCTCGCCCAGCACGCCCTGTCCGCCGGGACCGGCCGGGGAGGGGATGACCTCGTACTTGTCCTTGCCGAGGCTCTTGTCGAAGCGGCCCATCATCCAGGGGCCGGTGAGGTAGACGCCTGCCTTGCCGGTCTCGAAGAAGGGGTGGGCGTCGTCGGTGATGAGGGTGAGGGCGCCGGGGACCACGACCTTGTCCTTGCAGAACAGGTTCTGCATCCACTTCACCGCCTCGACCGACCGGGGCTGGTCGATGGCGGGGGTGAACCTGCCTCCGGACTCGGTGAGGAAGTCGCCGCCACCCTGCCACAGGTAGGAGGAGGCCCACCAGGCGGTGTAGCCGCGCTCGGTGGAGGCGGGGACGAGCATGCCGTAGGTGTCGTCCTTGCCGTTGCCGTCCGGGTCGTCGTTCTGGAACGCCCTGGCGAGGGCGTCGAGCTCGGCCCAGGTCCTGGGAACGTCCTTGCCGAGCTTCTCGCGCCAGTCCTTACGGATGAACGTGGCCACCGCCTGGGTGGAGAACGGAACGCCGTAGTACTTGCCGTCCGCGGCCCTGGCCTGGTTCCAGGCCCGGTCCAGGGTGTCGCCGGCACCGGCGATGCCGGTGCGGTCGACCGGGGTGATCAGGCCCTGGGAGAGGCCGGTGCCGAGCAGGCTGACGTCGTTGATGACGACGTCGGGCAGGTCCCTGGCGGCGGCGGCTTCCTGGATCTTGTTCTCGAAGTTCTCGTAGATCGGGACGTAGGTGACCTTCACTCCGGTCTTCGCGGTGTAGGCCGCGATGACCTTCTTGTAGACCTCCGCGGAGGCCGGCGTGGATCTGGTCCACAACTCCAGGCCGGTGGCCTCGGACTTCGACTCTGATCCGCACGCCGTGGTGGCGAACAGGAGCAGGGTGAGCCCGGCGATGATGCGTCGGGGGGCGGGCATCTACCACTCCATTCACATATGTAAACCGTGGTTTAGGTTGTGAACAACGTGCCGCAACTGTAAAAATCACTAACAACGCTGTCAATAGGTGTATGAAGCCGAGCCGGTGAGGGGTGTGGGTTGTCAACAGGTGAGCATCCGGCCGAGAAACGTCCCGTCAAATCAGCCGATCGGACGATCGAGCTGCTCGAAGCACTGGCCCGGGCGGAGCGGCCTGTCACGCTCACCGAGCTTCAACGGGATCTCAGCTATCCGAAGTCGAGTCTCTACATGCTGCTGCGGACCCTGATCGGCAGAGGCTGGGTCGAGACCGACCGGCACGGCATGACGTACTCCGTCGGAGTACGGGCCCTGCTGGTCGGCACCTCCTACCTCGACCGCGATCCCGTCGTCAGGGCGGCGGCGGTGGTGCTCGAGCAGGTCCGCGCCGACATCAACGAGACCGTCCACCTGGCCCGCCTCGACGGGGCCGACGTGGTGTACCTCGCCAGCCGCGAGTCCCTGCACCACCTGCGGTTCACCTCCCGCGTGGGCCGCCGGCAGCCGGCCTGGGCGACCGCGCTGGGCCGCGCGGTCCTGTCCATGCGCGACGACGGTGAGAAGCACATCCCCGACGTTCTCGCACCGCTGACCAAGCACACCGTGACCAGCCGCCCGGACCTGATACTGGAACTGGAGAACGCCCGGCTGCGCGGCTACGCCGACGAGAAGGAGCAGAACACCCCCGGCCTGGGCTGCGTCGCGGTGCCGCTCCCGTACACCTCGCCGGTGACCGACGCGATCAGCGCGTCCGTCCCGCTGGTACGGCTCGACGAGACACACCACGCGCAGATCGTGACGGTGCTCAGCGAAGCGGCCCGCCAAATCGTCCAGCTCTTCCGGCAGGAGGCACTCTGACGTGCGGATCCTCCTCACCGGCGCGGCCGGCGCGGTGGCGACCGCGCTCCGGCCCCGGCTCGCCAGGTCCGGCCGGACGCTGCGGCTCGCCGACGTCGTCCCGGTCGCGCCGGTCGCGGCCGGTCAGGTCGGCTCAGTCGAGCCGGTCACGCCGGTCACAGCCGGTCAGGTCGGCTCAGTCGCGGCCGGTCAGGTCATCCCGGTCGCGGCCGGTCAAGCCCGCGAGGAGACGATCCTCGCCGACCTGACCGACGAGAACGCGATGGCCGAGGCGATGAAGGGCGTCGACGCGGTCGTCCACCTGGGCGGGCTGAGCCGCGAGCATCCTTGGGCGGACATCCTGCGCGTCAACGTCCACGGCACGCAGGTGCTCCTGGAGGCGGCCCGCCGGGAGAACGTCCGGCAGGTCGTGCTCGTCGGCAGCCACCACGCGGCCGGGTTCCACCCCCGTCCGGACGCCCCCGACGGCCTCTCCCCCAGGCCGGACACCTACTACGGCTTCAGCAAGGCCGCGATGGAGGCGCTCGGCAGTCTCTACCACGACCGGTTCGCGATGAACGTCGTGGCGATCCGGCTGGGCTCGTGCTCCGAACGGCCCCGCGACCTCCGGGGACTGTCGACCTGGCTGTCGCACGACGACTGCGCCCGGCTGGTCGAGGCGTCCCTCACCGCCCGGGGCTTCCACCTCGTGTGGGGCATCTCGGCCAACACCCGCCGCTGGTGGTCGCTCGACGCGGCTCGCGCCCTCGGCTACGCCCCGCGCGACGACGCCGAGCTCCACGCCCCGCGGCTGCTGGCCGAGTTCGGCGAGCCCGACCTGACCGACCCGGTCCAGAACCTGGTGGGGGGCGCGTTCTGCGGCCGGGAACTCGGCGCCTTCTGGTGACACCCACCTCTCCCCACGGCCTTCTCCCCCGCGGCTTTCTCGCCGGGCCCGCGGCGGCGGGCGGCACTCGGCGCGGGCAGCGGGTGACGGGCAGCGGGCAGCGGGCAGCGGGCAGCGGGCAGCGGGTGACGCCCGGCGCGAGAGACCTCACCGGCCGAGGCAACGGGGAAATGCTCCCGCGGCCACCGGCCGGTGTTCCCGCGGTGTGACAGGATCTGTTCCAGTGCTCTCGGCCGGCGTGGCCGCCCCGCCCCGCCGTCGCGGCGCGCAACGATGGCAGGCCCCGAGTCGTCAGGACCCCACGATGCTGAAAGCCGGTCCGTCCCAGGAGGAGATTCGCCGGCACAACCTCGGCGCCCTCCTCCGGCACGTGCACCTGGGCGGCCCGCTCTCCCGTACGGCGCTGGCCGACCGGATGGGCCTGAACCGCAGCACGATCATGGGACTCACCGGCGAGCTCACCTCGGCGGGCCTGGTCCGCGAGGAGCTCCCCAAGGACACCGGCAGGGCGGGCCGGCCGTCGCTGGTGGTCCGCCCGGAGTCCGGCCGGGTCCACGTGATGGCCTTCGACGTCCGGGTGGACCGGCTGGTCGCGGCCAGGGTCGGGCTGGGCGGAACGGTGCTGGACCGCAGGGAGGCGGTACGGCCGCGCGCCGGGGCCGACCTCGACGACGTGGTCGGCACCCTCGCCGGGTTCGCCCGCGAGATGCACCGCGAGACCCCCTCGGACTCGGTGTGCGTCGGGGTCGGCGCGGCCTACTGCGGCATGATCCGGCCCGGTGACGGGATGGTGCGCTTCGGGCCGAACATGGGCTGGGTGGACCAGGCCTTCGGTACCGAGCTCGGCCACCGGCTGGGGCTCGGGCTACCGGTGGCCGTGGGCAACGAGGCCCACCTGGGCGCGCTGGCCGAGCACGAACGCGGGGTGGGCGTCGGCTTCCAGAACCTGGTTTACCTGCACGGGGACGTCGGCGTGGGCGGCGGGATCATCGTCGGCGGCAAGCTGCTCGACGGCGACGGCGGGTACGGCTGCGAGCTCGGGCACATGATGGTGAACCCGTACGACGGGCGGCCCTGCGGGTGCGGCTCGCGCGGCTGCCTGGAGGCGGAGGTCGGCGAGCAGGCCCTGATCGACGCCGCGAGCCGGTCCGCCGAGCTGTCCGGCCGCGAGGGCGCGCGGGCCGTGGTGGACGCCGCCGGCAGCGGGGACGTCGCGGCCCAGGACGCGCTGCGCCGGATCGGCGACTGGCTCGGCATCGGGGTGGCGAACCTGATCAACCTCTTCAACCCCGGCCTGGTGATCTTCGGCGGGATGCTGCGCGAGGTCTACCAGGGCTCGGCGGCCCAGGTCCACAACCGGGTGGAGGCCAACGTGCTGGTGATCTCCCGGGAGAGGGTACAACTGCGCACCGCCGCTCTCGGGGACGACGCCACCCTCATCGGCGCGGCCGAACTCGCCTTCTCCGACCTCCTGGCCAACCCCCTGGAGGTACTCGCCCACGGTGTCGCCCGGACCGGGCCCGGCACACCGCCGATCCGCTCATTGTGAGGCTGGGACCGTGTGAGCAGGAGGACATCGAATCTCCTCCTCGGGTGAGGAACAGACCGTTCGCCTTCATGATGGGTCGCCGAAGGGAAAAGGTGGCCGGGCTCCGAAATAACCACAAGACCCACGACGAGTCCGCCGCCTTCCCGTCGAATTAGCAGTGGATCGCCATTTCCTTACCTGGTGGGTGCAATGACCTGCTGGAAACCCGAGTGATCTCTGCTGGGGAGGAAAGGGCGTTCCGCGTATGCTCCAGATCTTGATTTGCGTCAAGGGCAAGACCGCATCCACATCTCGCCCGAACGGGCGTGGACGGCCTTCCGCCCCGCGGTGTCGCTTCCAGGACCACCTCGCGACGTTCCGTAGCGGAGCATCGACTCATCCTGAGCAGAGGGGGAATACGGTCATGGCGGCAAACGATCACAAAGATGCCGGGGAGCAGACCGACCGGCCGTTCGGCACGCTGGAGTTGGTGCACGCCTTCAGGGAAGGCCCGATGCCGACCGGCGTCACGGTGTCGCACACTGGCCGGATCTTCGTCAACTACCCGCTCTGGGGCGACGACGTCGCCGCCACCGTGGTCGAGCTGCGCGACGGCGAGGCTGTGCCGTTCCCGGACCAGGCGTGGAATGCCGGGTCTGGTGACTTGTCCAAGAGGCTGGTGTCGGTGCAGAGCGTGGTGATCGATCCGGCCGACCGTCTGTGGATCCTGGACACCGGCAGTCCGCTGTTCAAGCCCACCGAACCGGGCGGCCCCAAGCTGGTCTGTGTGGATCTGCGGAGCGACACCGTGGTTCGGGTCATCACCTTCGAACCCGATGTGGCGCCGAGCACCTCCTACCTCAACGACGTCCGCTTCGACCTGCGCAAGGCAGCCGAGGGCGTCGCCTACGTCACCGACTCCTCCGGCAACGGTCCCAATGCCGTCGTCGTGGTGGACCTGGCGACCGGACAGGCATGGCGGCGACTGGACGACCACCCCAGTACCAAGGCCGAAAGCCCGCCCGCCTACCTGCCGATCGTCGAAGGCCGCGTCTTCATGGAACGCCCGAAGGACGGCCCGCCCAAGCCGGTCCTGATGGGCGTCGACGGCATCGCCATCTCGGCCGATGGCAAACGGCTGTTCTACTGCCCGCTCATGTCACGGCACCTGTACAGCGTGTCGGCCGACGTCCTGGCCGACCGCTCGGTCAGCGAGGAGGAGGTGGCGGCCACGGTCGTGGACGAGGGAGACAAGGGCGGCTCGGCCGACGGTCTGGAAACCGACGACGCCGGACGCGTTTACATCACGAACTGGGAGCACAACGCCATCATGCGCCGCCTCCCGGACGGAACCTTCGAGACTTTCGTGCACGCCCCGAGACTGCTGTGGCCCGACACCATGTCGGTCACCCAGGGACACCTCTATGTCACCTCCAATCAGCTTCACAGGCAGGCGGATTATCAGAACGGGCAAGACCTGCGCCGTTACCCCTACGCGCTGTTTCGCACGCCGATCGACGCCGGCCCCGTTCGGCTGCTCTGAGAGCTCCGCCAGGATCCCGTTCCGCCACGCGGACCTCCAGGATCACCTCGCGTCCCGATACGGTCAGCGGGCCGACCGATTTCCGGGAACCGGAAGGGCATGAGCGTCACGCCGGGTCGGGGACCGCCAGGTGCCATCTGAGCCATTCGACGACGTTCTTGACGAAGGTCACCCGGTTGGCGATCTGCCGGATCTCGTGTCCCTCGTCCTCGAACAGCAGGAGCTCGCAGGGCACCTCACGGGCCCGCGCCGCCTGGAGCACCTGCTCGGCCTCGTACAGGGGGACGTTGGTGTCGCGGGCACCGTGCACGACCAGCAGCGGGGCGGCCAGCCGGTCGAAGGAGTGCAGGGGCGACAGGGCCCGCAGCAGGTCGCGGTCGGCGACGGGGTGGCCGTACTCGCTGACGGCCGCCGCGGCGATCCACGGCTCGGTCCGCTCGTAGAAGGTCTCGAAGTCCGCCATGCCGCAGACGTCGACTCCGGCGCGGAAGAGGCGCGGGTGGGTGACGAGGGCGGCCAGCGTCAGGTAGCCGCCGTACGAGCGTCCCATGCAGGCGATCCTGGCCGGGTCGGCGAGGCCCGCCCGCGTCAGCTCCAGGGCGCAGTCGGCGACGTCGTTGATCGCGTCGAAGCGGAGGGCGTGGTTGTCGGCGTTGCGGAAGGCCCGCCCGAACCCCGACGAGCCTCGGATGTTCGGCGCGAGCACCCCGATCCCGGCGGCCAGCAGGTTCTGGAACAGCGGGTTGAAGGTGGGCCTTTCCTGGCTCTCGGGACCGCCGTGCAGGTAGACGACGAAGGGCGCGGGTCCACGGGCGCCCGGGACCCGGTAGAGCCAGCCGGTCAGCTCCATGCCGTCGCCCGCCTGGAAGCGCACCAGCTCCGCGCCGGCCGCGTCGGGGATCCGCCCGGATCCCGCGATCCGCCGGTAGCCGCCGGTCGCCAGGTCGCAGAGCAGCACGTGGGAGGGGTGGCCGGGCCCCTCGGCCGCCAGGACGGCCAGGCTGCCGTCCAGGGACACCCTGATCGAGGACACCACCTCGGCGGGCAGGGGCGGGAGCGGGCGCGTCTCGCCGGTGTCCAGCTCGATCACCTCCAGCTCCGAGCGGCCGGAGTCGTTCCACACCAGGACCGCGAGGCCGCCGTCGGCGCTCAACGCGAACTGGTCCAGCTCTGCGTCGGAGCGCTCGGCCAGCACGACGCCCACACCGTCCTCGCCCACCGCGACCAGCGCGGCCCGGTCGCGGCCGACGTCGGACAGCAGGTAGGCGGTCGTCCCGTCCGGAGAGAGGATGCCGTAGTCGGTGGTGCCGGTCAGCCCGGCCAGCAGCGGCCGCTCCCCGTGGCCCGGCAGGTCACCCGCGGCCTCGTCGGGAAGGCTCGCGGGGAGGCCGGGCGGGACGTCGGAGAGATGTCCCGGCGTGAGATCGGCGCGGATCCCGGCGGGAGGACCGGAGGAGAGGTCGTGGGGAAGCCCCGGCGCGAGATCCTGGGGAAGATCGTGCTGGGGGTCGCCGGGAAGGCCCGGGACGAGAGCGCCGAAGACGGTCTGGCCGGGCGCCCCGTGGGCGGAAAGGTCACCGGGGCCGAGAAGACCCGGGGCGAGGCCTCCGGGACGTACGGGCGAGAAACCCGCGGGATCGCCGGGACGGGCGGCCGAAAGGCCCGCGGGATCGCCGGGATGAGCGGGAGGAAGGTCCCCGGAAAGGGCGGGAAGGTCGGCCACGTACATCCGGCGCACGCCGCGTGGGCCGCGCCGCAGCAGCATCCGCCGGTGGTCGCGGCTGACCGCGGCCGGGTGCATGAGGGCCCCGCCCGCGATGACCTCCCGGCTTCCGGTGCCCGCGTCGATCAGCACCGCGTCCGTACGACCCGACGAGGAGACCTCCGCGACGAGGAGGACCTCTCCGTGGCCGGTCCAGCGCACGAACGCCGCCGAACCGCCCTCGGGCGCGGACAGCGGGCGCAGGTCGCCGCCGTCGGGCCTGACCGTCCATACCTGCGTGTGCTCCCCGCCTCCCGGTACGACGAGGACGGCCAGCCGCCGGGCGTCGGGGGACCAGCTCACGTCGGCGACGGGCTCGGATCCCGTGTCGACCGGCCGGGCCTCCGGGTTCTCCCCCTGGGGCTCCTCCGGGGTCCGGCCCGGGAGCCACGCCTCCAGGTCCCTGCCGAGGGGCTGGATCCAGACGCGCGGCGAGCCGTCCCTGTCGCCGACGAAGGCGACGGCGCTCAGGTCGGGCGCCAGCGCGGGCGCCCGGCAGCTCCAGGCGGTCAGGCCCGTACCCGTCGAGGGGCGGGAACGGGCGCCGAGAATTTCGGTCATCAAACTCCTTGTGCCTGCAACCACAGCTCCAGGAGTCCGAGTTGCCACAACGCGTTGGCACCCAGGGTAGTGCGGTGTTCGTCCGGAGCCGCGAGCAGCTTGTCGACGTACGGCTGGTCGAACAGGCCGCGGGACCTCGCGGCCGGATCGGTCAGCGCGTCCCTGACGAGTTCCAGGAACGGGCCGTGGATGTGCCTGATGGCGGGGACCGGAAAGTATCCTTTGGGCCGGTCGATGATCTCTGCGGGCAGCAGCTTGCGGGCGGCGTCCTTCAGGACGCCCTTGCCGCCGGAGGCGAGCTTGAGCTCAGGCGGGCAGGCCGCCGCCAGCTCGACCAGTTCGTGGTCGAGGAACGGGGTCCTGGCCTCCAGCCCGAAGGCCATGGTCATGTTGTCCACGCGCTTGACCGGGTCGTCGACGAGCATGACGTTCGTGTCCAGGCGCAGCGCCGCGTCGAGCGCGGTGTCCGCGCCGGGCCGCGCGAGGTGGCGCCGGACGAAGTCGCCGCTGACGTCCTCGGCCGGCATGTACTCGGGTGACAGGATCGCGGCCAGCGTCCCGTGCGAGCGGTCGAAGAACTCCCTCTCGTACGTGGCAGCGGCGTCCTCGCGCGACACGCCGGCGAGCGGCGGGTACCAGCTGTAGCCGGCGAACACCTCGTCGGCGCCCTGGCCGGACTGGACGACCTTGACGTGCTTGGACACCTCCTCCGACAGCAGGTGGAAGGCGACGCAGTCGTGGCTGACCATCGGCTCGCTCATGGCCGACACCGCGTTCTCCAGGGCGGGCAGCATGCGGGTGTCGTCGACGGGGATGCGGTGGTGGTCGGTGCCGAATTCCCTGGCGACCAGGTCGGAGTAGGCGAACTCGTCCCCCTGCTCCCCTCCCACCGAGGGGAACCCGATGCTGAAGGTCGACAGGCCCGCCTGCCCCTCCTCGGCCAGCAGCGCGACGATCAGGCTGGAGTCCAGGCCTCCGGAGAGCAGCACGCCCACGGGCACGTCCGCGACCATGCGCCTGCGCACGGCCGTCCGCAGCCGGTCGAGCACGGCCTCGCGCCACTCGTCCGGGGTGAGCCCGGCGTACTCGGGCAGGGCCGACCGGGTGTGGAGCGGCCGCCAGTAGAGGTGGTCGGTGACGGTGCCGTCGGGCTCGACGGTGCGTACGGTGGCCGGGGGGAGCTTGCGCACCCCGGCGAGGATGGTGCGCTCGGCGGGCACCACCGAGTGGAAGGTCATGTAGTGGTGCAGGGCCACCCGGTCGATGCCGGTGTCCACCCCTCCCCCGGCGAGCAGCGCGGGCAGCGACGAGGCGAAGCGCAGCCGCCCGGCGTCCTGGGAGACGTACAGCGGTTTTATCCCCAGCCGGTCGCGGCCGAGGGTGAGCCTGCCGGTGTCGCGCTCGGCGACCGCGAAGGCGAACATGCCCTTGAAGCGGTCGACGCAGCCGCCTCCCCAGCGGTGGAAGGACTTCACCAGCACCTCGGTGTCGGAGGTGGAGAAGAAGCGGTAGCCCAGGCCCTCCAGTTCCCCGCGCAACTCGCGGTAGTTGTACAGGCACCCGTTGAAGACCCCCGTCAGGCCCAGGTCGCTGTCCACCATCGGCTGGGCGCCCCGGTCCGACAGGTCGATGATCCTCAGGCGCCGGTGGCCGAGGGCTACCGGCCCCAGCGACCACAGGCCCGCCCCGTCGGGCCCCCTGTCGTGCATCACGTCGTTCATCCGGGCCACGGCGGCGACGTCCGCCGGGCGGCCGTCGAACCGGAGCTCACCGCTCAGACCACACATCGAAACCCCCCGGTGACCGGCTCACCGCTCCGGTCACCCATCGCACACGTCTCACATACCGGGCCCACGCCTGAGCTCACCGCTCGGGCCGCGCCTCGGCGGTCCCTCTCTGGAGCCAGGTGTCCTTGGAGCCACCTCCCTGGGAGGAGTTGACGATCATGCTGCCGGCCGGGGCGACGCGGGTCAGCGCCGTCGGCGGCACCGTCGCCGTCTCGCCGAAGCAGACGAAGGCCCGCAGGTCGACCACGCGCGGGCTCAGCCGCCGCCCGTCGAAGGTCGGGTGCGTCGACAGCCGGATCGTCTCCTGGGCGACCCAGCCCTCGGGCGCGGCGAGGATCGTCTTCCTGACCTGTTCGAGCTCCTCGGCGGAGGCGTCGGGGCCGACGACCACGCCCTGCCCGCCGAACCCGTCCACCGGCTTGACGACCAGCTCGGCCAGCCGGTCGAGCACCTGCTCGCGGTCCTCGGCGTCGCGGCACAGGTAGGTGGTGACGTTGTCGATGAGGGGCCGCTCGCCCAGGTAGTACTCGATGAGGCGCGGCACGTACCGGTACAGGCACTTGTCGTCGGCGACGCCGTTGCCCGGCGCGTTGGCCAGGACGAGCGCGGAGCGCTCGACGGCGTCCATGATCTCCAGACCGAGGTGGCCGTCGAGCAGCACGCTCTCGTCGATCCTGCGGTAGAGCACCTCGATCCTGCGCCCGTCGATCTCCAGGTAGCCGTTCTTGAAGGACAGGTCGGCCGGTACGGCCAGGACCGCCCCCAGCTCCTCGGCGAGCATCCTGTGCTCGTAGTAGGCGGAGTCCTCGGGTCCCGCCGAGACCACGGCGAGGGCCGACGGGTCGCCGGATCCTGCCGCGAGCAGCGCCTCCCGCAGTGTCCGCAGGCCCTCCATCGGGTCGGCGACCCCGTCACCGGGAACGAGTTCCGGCATCAGCTCAGTGATCAGCCGCCTGTTGGTCACGGCGTACCCGAGGCCCGAGGGCACCCGCAGGTTGTCCTCGAGCACCGCCCAGCGGCCGACGTTGTCGCGGACCAGGTCCAGCCCGGCCACGGCGCAGCGCACGGTGCCCTGCGGCACCCTCCGGCCGGGTTTGCGGTAGCCGGGGGACTCGTCGACCACCCACGCGGGGATGGTGCCGTCCCGGATGATCTCGCGCCCGTCGTAGATGTCGTGCAGGAACGCCTCCAGCGCGCGCACCCGCTGCGGCAGGGCCCGCTGGATCCCGGCCCACTCCCCGGCCTGGACCAGCCGGGGGACCAGGTCGAACGGGTAGATCTGGCTCTCGCCGCCCCCCTCGACCTGGAAGGTCATGCCGTTGCGGCGCTGGTAGGCGTCGCGCTTCTCCTCCCGGTCGCGCAGTCCCTCGGCGCCCAGGCGGTCGAGGGCCCGCAGCACCGGCTGGTAGGACTCGCGCACCGTGCCCTCGATGATCGCCTCGTCGCCGGGGGCCTCGTAGCCGTCGAGGAGACTGGTGTGCATCCTCGGCGTCGGACCGCCGAAGGCGGCCTCCCACTCCTCGGACCGCGTCTCGGCGATGACGAGGTCGACCACGTCGGCCAGCCGGCCGCTGCGGGCGTACGCCTCGCGCTGGCGGGCCGCGGAGCTGCCCCTGGCCAGCGACTCCCGGGCCAGGGAGGTGACGAGCTCCCAGTCGCCGCACTGCTCCAGCTGCGGGCGCAGGCCGTTCACCATCCGCCGGATCACCTCGGCGGCCGGGGCCGGGGTGCCGTCGACCGGGTCGACGAGATCGCCCTCCAGCCCGGAGCGCGACGCCCGCCACGACGCGGCGCGGACCATCTCCAGCCGGACCGTGCGCTCGGGGCCGTTCTGCGCCGCCTCCAGCTCCCTGGCCACCAGCGCCCTGAACAGCCCGGCGATCAGCACGATGTCGCCCACGCGGGGGCAGGCGTCGCAGACCCGCAGCTCGATGGTGGGCAGGTGTGCCGAGGGCCGGATGTCGAAGTAGATCATGCCGGGGTCGGTGATCACCCCGGAGGCGACGAGGTCCCGCACCACCTGGTCGTACTCGGCGGCCGACTCGAACCGGGGCACGGGACCGGCGGTGGGCCAGCGCTGCCACAGCAGCGGGCGGTAGCTGGCGTACCCGGTGTCGGAGCCCAGCCAGTACGGCGAGCTGGAGCTGAGGGCGAGCAGCGGGGGCAGCCAGGGGGCGAGGCGGTGGGCGACGGCCACGGCCAGGTCGCGGTCCTCGACGTCGGCGTGGAACTGCGTCCCGCAGATCAGCTGCTCGCGGGTGAGCAGCTGATAGTCGGCGAGCATCTGCTCGTAGCGGGGATCGGGGGAGATCTTCAGCGCCTCCAGATCCACCAGCGGCACGCTGCCCGCCGCCACGATGCCCAGGCCGAGGCCGTCCGCCGCCTGGATCACCGTGCGACGCAGCGCGGTCAGGTCGTGCCCGAGGTCCTCCAGGTGCATGAAGGGCCTGCTGTTGGCCTCGACCACCGAACGCTGCAGCTCGTGGGTGAAGCGCTCCGCCGGCAGTTGCTCCAGCAGGACTCCGGCCCGTGGGACGAGGTGCCGGGTGTCGACATCGACGACGTGAAACTCCTCTTCGACACCGACCGCGATCGGCCCCGCCAGACCCGCCATTTCATCACTCCTGAAGTACGCCGGATTCATCGGGTTTTTTATTCTTTGCCCGAAAAAAGGAGTTCCGCACTTCACGGGGCACTTTGGGCGAAAGTGAAACCGTGAACTCGTTCCCCGCGCTCGAGACAGACCCGCTTCCCCTCCGGCGGAAGGACTCACCTTTTCACCCGGAAGATCTCATAAGTATTCGGACGGGACACCACCGATGATCGGCGGGCCGGACACCCCGGCCCCGGCCGAGAGGCTCGGGCCGAGAGGCTCGGGCCGAGAGGCTCAGTCCAGGAGGCCCCGTCCGATGATCTCAGTCCAGGGATCTCGGGCCGAGGGCGGGTGCGGCCGTTCACGCCCGGCCCGGCAACCGAGGGTGACCAGAGAGTGACCAGAGCCTACGCGGGCTGCGGCCCGGCCGGGGACCCGTCGTGTCCTGACGGCCCGGCTTCCGGCCGCTCCCGCACCGGGGACGCCCCGGACGGGTCCGAGGGATCGGAGGTGCCCGGGAGCGGCCCGGCCCCGTCCGGCCGCGACTCGATCATGCGCGGTGGCCGGGGCGCGTCCTCCGGCGGCGGCCCGAACGTGTCGGGAAACGCGCGGATCCCGAGCGCCTCCGGGCGCTCGCCCGACGGGTCGGGCGGATCGAGGAGCTGCCGCATGGGCGGGCTGTCGAGGAACGTGGAGACCGCGTCGACCACCCCCTCCCCCAGGGGACGGAACGCGTCGACCACGGCCTGGGCGGGCGGCCCGAGGCGGGTGCCGACCTCTTGAAGGAGGTCTTCCAGCACCTGCGGCAGCGGCGGCACCGGCAGGCCGAGCTGGGGCTTCGGCCGCGCCTTCTCCGGCGGCGTCCAGCGCATCGAGTCGTCGCTCATGGCGAGCCATTCGTCGACGGCGCCGTCGATGGAGTCGAGCACGTGATCGGAATCGTCTGGCATGGCGGCTCCCCTCATGACCGGGATCCGATAAGACGACGGTACCTCGCCCACCCGCCCCCGGGCAGGGGCGGGTGGCAACCGTCACCGGTGGCGGAGCGGGCCCGCCGCCGTGATATCCGTTCCCGACCGGCGGACCGGCACCTGTACGGCGGCTGTACGGCAGCCGTACGGCGGCGGAAGCTCGATCATCAAAGCCCGTTAATCTGGCATAACCCCCTCAACAGGGGGAATAAGCTGTCGATGCTCTCTCAAACTCGTCCTGCCGGTAGTGACACGCTCACATTCCTCGGTGCGATCATGCGTAACCCCCATCAGCTGGGGGCGATCGCTCCCAGTTCGAAGGCCGTCGCACGTCTGGCGGCCTCGATCGTTCCCACAACCCCCGGAGCCGTGGTCGTCGAACTCGGCGCCGGCGGCGGTGTGATCAGCGACGCGATCCGCGACCGCCTTCCCCCGGGGGGACGGCAGCTCGCCGTGGAGGTCAACGAGGGCATGGTGGACCACCTGCGGCGCAGCAGGCCCTGGCTGGAAGTGATCTCCGGTGACGCGGGTGACCTCGGCAAGCTGCTGCGGGAGGCCGGGCTGTCCCAGGCCGACGCGATCGTCTCCTCGCTTCCCTGGACCCTGTTCGAGGAGGCCCAGCAGAAGCGCGTTCTGGAGGAGATCGCGGCCTCCATCGTCCCCGGCGGCTCCTTCAGCACCATCACGACGCTGACCGTGATGCCCTTCCAGCGCTTCCGGAACTTCCGCGGCCTCATGAACAGCACGTTCGCCACCGTCGCCACCCTGGGCCCGATCTGGCGCAACATACCGCCCGCCCTGGTGTACGCCGGGGTCGTGGCGGACGACCGGCTGGCCGGGGAGGTGGCCGGCGGCTGGGCGGCCGACGGGCGACCGGCCGGGGACACCGGCGGCGAATGAGGCGAACGAGGCGAGTGAACGGCCGGCCGGAGACCCGTCCGGCGGCCGGATGAGCGAGGAGCTGCGGCCGGGATGATCGGCCGGGGACCGTCCGGCGGGCACGTGGTCACCTCACGGTGACGACGGCCCGCCGTGGCCCGTCGTCACCGCGAGGTCAGGACCGGTCCCGTCCAGGTGAGGTCGTCCAGGTTGACCACGATGGCGTCCTGGGTGCTGCGGGCGATGACCACGATCGCCTCCAGGTCGGGGTCGGGGTTCTCCTCCCTGTGCGGGACGAAGGGCGGCACGAAGATGTAGTCGCCCGGTTTGGCGTCGATGCGCACCTCGACGGGCTCCTCCCCCTCGATGTCGGCGAAGACGAACGAGGGGTTGCCGCTGACGACGTAGATGGCGGTCTCGGAGTCGCCGTGGTGGTGGTTCGCCGAGGCGGTGGCGGGCGCCACGTGGGTCTGCCCCATCCACAGGCGGCTGGAGCCGACGGTGGCGCCGCTGATGGCCGCGCGGCGGCGCATGCCGCCGGTCTGGGCCGTCTCGGAGGTGAGACCGCCTGGCCCGATGTGATGCAGGCGGCGGTGGAACGGGTCTTCGGGAAGGACGATCGGCATCAGTCGCTCCTGGTTCGGTCGGAAGGGTGCGGCGCGAGCGCGCCGAAACTTCCATCGTGGTACAGCAGCGGAGGGTGGGCGGGATCGGTGTGCCCCTCCACGACCCGGCCGACGACCAGCCGGTGGTCCCCCGCGATGAACCGCTCCTGGGTGCGGCAGAGCAGCCACGCGGCCGCCCCGTACAGCAGCGGCTCCCCTCCGGGGAGAGATTCCCAGCGCTCCGGGTCGGCGAACCTGTCGGCGCCCTTCCTGGCGAACAGCTCCGCCACGTCCCGCTGGTCTCCGGCGAGAATGTGGACGACGAACCCGTCCGCGTCGCGGATCGCCGGCCAGCTCGACGAGCCGACCGAGATGCCGAACGACAGCAGCGGCGGGTCGAGCGACATCGAGGTCAGCGAGGTGGCGGTGAAGCCGACGGGACCGGGGGCGGTGATGACGGCGACCCCGGCGGCGTGCCTGCGGAAGGCGGACAGGAAGACGTCTCGCGGCTGGCCGCCGCCGACCGCCTCCGCGCTCATCGAGGTACCTCCCGTGCCGTGTCCGGGGTGATCGGTTCGCCGGGAGTACCCGGCCCTGCCCGGCCTGATGCGGCCGGGCTGCTCGGGTCCTGCCCCCTTGGCCGCGCGGGTCGCGCTCACGCGCCCACGCCCGCGGGTTCGCGCCGCTCGGCACCCTGCCGGAGCAGCGGCACCAGCTCGTCCCCCCACCGCACGACGTCGTCCACCGGGTCGAAGCCGCGGATGAGGAAGGTCGTGACGCCGAGGTCGTGATACTTCAGCAGCGCCTCGGCGACCTGCTCCGCGGTGCCGACCACGGCCGTGGAGTTGCCGCCGGGACCGATCAGGTTGGTCACGCCGTACCAGAGCCGCTCGTCGTGCACCTCCCGCTCGGCGCCCTGCTCCTGGAGCCTGGCGGCCCCGACGGAGGTGGACTCGCTCTTCCCCTTGCCCCAGCGCAGCCCGCCGCCGGAGGTCCGTTCGGCGGTCGCCGCCCTGATCCGCTCGGCCCGCTCCCAGGCCTCGGCCTCGGTCGCGGCGACGATCGGCCGGGTGGACAGGCTGAAGGTGATCTCGCGGCCGTGCCTGGCCGCCTCCTCCCTGACACGCCGGATCCGCTCGGCGGTCTCGGCCAGCGGCTCGCCCCACAGCATGTAGACGTCGGCGTGCTCGGCCCCGGTCTGGACGGCCGCCGGGGAGGCTCCGCCGAAGTAGAGCGGGATGTCGGCCCTGACCGAGCTGTACGCGCCCTCGAACCGGTAGAACTCGCCCTCGTGGTCGAACGGCTCGGCCGAGGTGAGCGTACGGCGCAGCACGGACATGAACTCGCCGGTACGCCGGTAGCGGGCACCGTGGTCGAGGAAGTCGCCGTCGCGACGCTGGTCGGCCTCGTCGCCGCCGGTGATGTGGTGGATGGCGACCCTGCCTCCCCCGGTGAGCTGGTCGAGGGTGGCGAGCTTCCTGGCCACCACCGTCGGGGCGACGAAACCGGGCCGGTGCGCGATCAGCACGCGCAGCCGCTCGGTGGCGTGCAGCACCGACGCGGCGACGGCGAACCCGTCGGGTGAGGAGGACCCGTAGCCGATCAGTACCCGGTCGAACCCGGCGGCCTCGTGAGCGCGGGCGAACCGGGCCAGGTAGGGAACGTCGATGGGCGGGCCGTCGATGAAGGACCCGTGGGTCTCTGAGAAATCCTTCGTACCGACCATGCCGAGAATCTCGATGGACATGCGTGTGCTCCTTAACGGGCGACGAAGCGGGAAACGGCACCGGCGACGGACTCGGGGACGGGACCGGCGGCGGGGTCCTGACCGGAGCCGGAACCGGGGGGCGGGGTGGACTCGGGGGCGGGGACGGGACCGGAGGCGAGCTCAGGACCGGAACCGGAGGCGGGGACGGGGACGGGACCGGAGGCGGGGACGGGACCGGAACCGGAGGCGGAGGCGGAGGCGGGACCGGAGGCGGAGGCGGAGGCGGAGGCGGAGGCGGAGGCGGAGGCGGAGGCGGAGGCGGAGGCGGACTCCGGAGCGGAGCCAGGGGCGGGACCGGGGACGAGGTTGAGGTTGAGGGCGGGACCGGGGATGGGCTGGGGCGCGGCGGCCTGGGCGGGCCAGGTGCCGGCGTGGTGGCAGGCGACCGCGCGCCCGCCCCGGACGACCGGCTCGGGAACGACCGAGCAGGCCTCCGTGGCGAACGGGCAGCGGTGGGCGAAGACGCAGCCGCCGGTGGCACCGACACCGGTCGGTGCCGCCCGCAGCCGCTCCAGGGAGTGGCGGGCGATACCGGCGACGCGCGGGGCGGAGGCGACGAGCAGCGCGGTGTAGGGGTGGCGGGGGTCGTCGAAGACCTCGCCGATCGGCCCCTCCTCGACGATCCGGCCCCGGTAGAGGACCGCGACCCGGTCGGCGACGCCCGCCAGGGAGCTGAGGTCGTGGGAGATGACGACGACACCGGCGCCGAGCCGCCCGCGCAGGTCGTCCAGGAGTCGCAGGATGTGGTTGCGGTTGGAGGCGTCCAGCGCGCTGACCGGCTCGTCGCAGATCAGCAGTGACGGCTCCGACACGATCGCGCGGGCGATCGAGACGCGCTGCCGCTGGCCGCCGGAGATCTGGCCGGGCGTCCTGGTCGCGAGGGCGGGGTCCAGACCGACGAGTTCCAGCGCCGCCCGTACCCTGGCCGCGCGCTCGGCCGGGGGAACGCGCCGCACGGCCAGGCCCTCGCCGACGACGGTCCCCACGCTGTGGTCGGGGTCGAGCGAGCGGAGCGGGTCCTGGAAGACGAACCGCACCTTCCCGGTACGGCGGTGTGCCCGCAACGCCTTCCCCCTCAGTGAGGAGATCTCGACGCCCTCCACCTCGACGGAACCGGAGTCGGGGTGGACCAGGCCGACGACGGTCCTGGCCAGGGTCGTCTTGCCGGAGCCGGTCTCCCCCACGATCCCGACGATCTCCCCGGCCCGGACGGTGAGGTCGACGTCGCTGAGGATCCGCACGGCGGGCCTGCCGAGCGACACGTTCACCCCCCGCACGGCCAGCAGCGGCGCGCTCACCTGACCGGTCACGGAAGCACTCACGGAACCGGTCGCGACGTTGTTCGCGGAGCCGGTCGTGGAGGTGTTCGCCGAACCAGTCGCGGGGGTGCTCGCGGGGCCGGTCGCGGGGGTGCGCTCGGGGCCGGTCGCGGAATCGGTCGTGGAGGTGTTCACGGAACCGGTCACAGGTCCGTCCCCCATGCTCCGGCGCCGGCGGTCACCGCGTCGCGGCCCGCCGCCTCCGGGCGCAGGCAGCGGACCTCGCGCCCGCCGGGATGGGCGGTGAGGGGAACGGGAGCCGCCGAGCAGGCCTCTTCGGCGAAGGCGCAGCGGGCGGCGAAGCGGCAGCCCGGCAGGGAGGCGCCCGCTGGTGGCGGCTGACCGGGGATGACCTCCAGGGTCCGCCTGCCCCAGTCGCCGACCGAGGCGACCCGCAGCAGGGCCTCGGTGTAGGGGTGTCCGGGCCGGGCCAGGACCTCCCGCGTCGGCCCCGACTCGACGATCTCGCCCCCGTAGAAGACGATGATCCGGTCGCAGAGCGCCGCGATCACCGCCAGGTCATGGGAGACGCACACGATCGACAGGCCGCGCTCGGCGCGCAGCCGGGCGAGGAGTTCGAGCACCTCTGCCTGGACGGTCACGTCGAGCGCGGTGGTGGCCTCGTCGGCGATCAGCAGTTCGGGGTCGCAGGAGACGGCGATGGCGATCAGGACACGCTGGAGCATGCCGCCGGACAGCTCGTGCGGATACTGGCCGTGGACACGGGCCGGGTCGCGCAGGCCCATCGCGTCCAGCAGTTCGACGGCGCGATCGCGGGCCGCGCGCCGTCGCAGTCCGAGCTTGACCCGCAGCACCTCGGCGAGCTGGCCGCCGACCGGCAGGGACGGGTTCAGGTAGGAGGCCGGGTCCTGGAAGACCGCGCCGATCCTGCTCCCGCGGATCCCGAGCCACTCCCTCCGGCTCGCTCCCGTCAGGTCGTGGCCACCGAACTCGATCTCGCCCGAACTCACCGAACAGCCGGGAGCCAGAGCGCCGAGGACCGCGCGGCAGGTGAGGGTCTTGCCGCTGCCCGACTCACCGACCAGGCCGACGGCCTCGCCGGGGGCGACCTCGAAGGAGACGCCGCGCACGGCCTCGGCCCGGCCTCCCGAGACGGTCACGCGCAGGTCGCGCACGCTCAACAGCGCTTCAGCGGGCATGGAGCTCCTCGCTCTCGTCGATGCGGAGGCTTTCGGGATGAGTGCCCTCCACACGGGGACTCTCGGTACGGAGGCTCCCGGCGCGGTGACTCCCGGTACGGAGGCTCCCGGGGTGAGTGCCCTCTGCCCGGAGGCTCCCGGTGCTTTCTGCGTGAGTGCCGTCAGTGCCGTCAGTGCCGTCAGTGCCGTCAGTGCCGTCAGCGCTGCCAGCGCTGCCAGCGCTGCCAGCGCTCTCGGCGCTCTCGGCGCTCTCGGCGCTCTCGGCGCTCTCGGCGCTCTCGGCGAGGAGGCCATCCGTGTGAAGGCCGGTCGTGTCGCGTACCGCGTCGGCGAGGGCGTTGAGCGCGCCGACGGTCAACATGATCACGAGGGCGGGCGCGAGCGGGGCCAGTGGCCGCTGGTGGAGATAGCCCAGGTCGCTGGCGAGCATCCCGCCCCAGGTAGGGGCGGGGGGTTCGACACCGATGCCGAGAAAGGCGAGGGAGGAGACGACCAGCAGCGCCGCCGCGGACGCCCCGGCCGCGGTCACCGCGACCGTCGGCAGCACCTTGCCCGCGATGTGGGTGCGCAGGATCCTGGAGCGGGACGCGCCGAGCAGTTCGGCCGCCTCGACGTACTGGGCCCGGGTGAAACCCAGCGCCGCGGTGCGGGTGACCCGGTAGAACACCGGCGTGAGCAGCAGCCCGATGGCGGCCATCGCCTGGTGCAGGCCGTTGCCGAGGATCCCGGCGACGGCGATGGCGAAGATGACGAACGGCAGCGTAAGCAGCGCGTCCACCAGCCGCATCGTCGTCCACTCGAAGACCCTGCCGAAGAACACCGAGGCCAGGCCGGGGATCGCGCCCAGGACCAGCCCGACGGCGACCGCCTCCGCCGCCCCGGCGACCGAGAGGCCGGTCCCGGCGAGCAGCCGGCTGAGCACGTCGCGGCCGAGGTAGTCGGTGCCGAGGAGGTGCTCCCCCGACGGCCCCAGCAGGCGCAGCCCGGGGTTCTGCGCGATCGGGTCGTACGGGGCGAGCACACCGCCGAACACCGCGACGAGGAGCACGGCGGCGAGGATCGCCACGGACAGCTTGACGGAGGGCAATCGCCACGCCCCGCGGAAGGAAGTCATCGCGCACCCCGCAGCCTGGCGACGGCCGCGTTGACGGTGACGTTGGAGACGAGCACCAGCGCGATGGTGGCGAGCAGCGCGCCCTGGATCACCGGGACGTCGTGCTTGAGCGCGGCCTCGCCGGTCAGCTGGCCGAGACCCGGCAGGGCGAACACCGCCTCGGTGACCACCGCGCCGCCGATCAGGCGGGGGATGTGCACCCCGAGCACGGTGAGCGCCGGGCCCGCGGCGTTGCGCAGCGCGTGCCGGAACAGCACCCGCCGGGCCGGGAGTCCCCGGACCACCGCGCCGGTCACATAGTTCTCCCGCAGCGCGGCCACCAGGCCGGTACGGAGCTGCCTGGCGAGGTCGGCGGCGGCGTCGAGGCTGAGCGCGATCGCCGGGAGGGTGATCAGCCGCAGCCATTGGACGGGATCCTGGGAGAACGGCACGTACCCGCCGGAAGGGAACACCGGGACGATCACGGCGAAGAGCACGATCAGCCCGATGCCGACGACGAACGCCGGCAGGGTGGAGGCGACCGCGCAGACGGCGGTCACGATCCGGTCGAACCTGCCGCCGTTGCTCACCGCCGCCCCGATCCCGGCCGCGCCCCCGGCGACGACCGCGATGAGCACGGCCAGGCCGGTGATCGACAGGTCGACGGGGAGACGCTGCGCGATGCTCTCGGCGACCGGGATCTGGGTGAACCAGGAGCGGCCCAGGTCTCCGGTGAGGGCGTTGCCCAGCCAGGTGACGTACTGCTCCAGGAACGGACGGTCGAGCCCGAACTCGTGGCTCATCCTGGCGATGTCCTCGGGGGTCGCGGTCTCCCCCAGTACGGCCGCCGCCGGGTTGGCGTCGCCGAGCGCGCCCAGCCCGTAGGTGATGAAGGTGGAGGCGAGCGCCACGACCACCAGGGCGGCCGACCCGCGCGCCACCGCGCGCCACCGGGCCCTCCCCGCCGTACGACGGGTGCGGGGGGCCGGGCCCGCCGTCACGACGGGCCGGCGGATCTCTCCGCCCTCCCCGGCTCCCCTGTTCTCCCTGTCTTCGCGGGCTCCCCGCGCGGTCGCGGGGGCGCGTGATCCCAGCGCGGTCACGGGTTCGCCACCCGGACGCCGTCGAAGCGCTGCACCGCGAGGTTGGCGGGAAGCTCGGAGACCCTGGGGCTGCGGGCGAAGATGCGCGGCGTGGTGAACAGCCAGACGTTGGGCAGCTCCTTGACGCCGATGGCGACCGCGTCCTGGACGGCCTTGGCGTAGCCGGGGTCGTCCGGCGGCGTGGTGCGGATCCTGTCGAACTGCTCCAGCAGTGCCTTGGGCGTGTTGCGGCCGGGGTTCATCAGGCCCTCGGGCCCGTAGACGACGCCGAGCGCCTGCAGCGGCGACTCGCGGCCGACGAAGCCGTCGGGGGCGAGGGCCACGTTGTGCTGGACGTAGACGAGCTGGGTGTGCTGGGCCGGGGCGATGAGCTTGATGGTGGTCCTGATCCCGGCGGCCTTGAGCTGCTCCTGGACCTGCTCGGGCAGGCCCTCGGGGGTGGCGGTGGTCAGCGGGATGTCGACGCCGTTGGGGAACCCGGCCTCGGCGAGCAGCTTCCTGGCCTTGGCGGGGTCGTACGGGTAGAG
The DNA here is from genome assembly GCF_036227305.1 of Streptosporangium sp. NBC_01469. NCBI lineage: Bacteria > Bacillati > Actinomycetota > Actinomycetes > Streptosporangiales > Streptosporangiaceae > Streptosporangium > Streptosporangium sp. NBC_01469. Next base: position 7,820,878 of record NZ_CP109465.1, read on the forward strand.
GTTCTCCAGCCCGGGGTTGTAGCCGAGGTGGCCCTTGGGGAACGGCTGCGTGTTGACCTCGCCGACGCCGAAGCCGGAGGTCTCCAGCAGGGCCGCGCGGTCGACCGCGTACTTCAGCGCCTCGGTGACCTTGGGGTTGTCGAACGGCGCGATCCTGTTGTTGACGTCCAGGACCCGGACGGTCAGCGACGGGATGAGGTCGACCTTCAGCCCGGCCGCCTTGGCCGCGTCGATCTGGGCGGCGGGCAGCATCGCGACGTCGAACTGGCCGGACTGGAGCCCGGCGACGACGGTGGCGGGCTCGGAGACGGTCTTCAGCTCGAATTTGGCCAGGTGGATGTTCGCGACGTCGTAGTAGGACGGGTTGCGGTCCAGGTTGGCGTGCGAGCCGGGAACGAGCTGAGTGAGGGTGAAGGGCCCGGCGCCCGCGGGCTTGGCGCCGACGGCCTTGGCGTCCGCCTCGAAGGCCCGGGGGTTGACGATCATCCCGGTCTTCCCCGCGAGCAGGTTGGGGATCTGATAGTCGGGCCGGTCGAGCAGGATCCTGAACTCGGTGGGCGAGACGACCTCGATGTCCTTCACCCCGCGCAGCTGGGAGGCGATCAGCGAGTCCTTCTGGTCCCGGCCGCGCAGGACGCTCCTGCGCACGGCCTCGGCGTCTAGCGGGGAGCCGTCGGAGAAGGTCAGCCCGGCCCTGAGGGTGAAGGTGACGCTCTTTCCCCCGTCGGCGTACTTCCAGGCGGTGGCCAGGCCGGAGACGGCGTCGCCCGTGTCGTCCAGACGGGTGACGGCGCTGTAGACGAGGGACAGGGCGTTCACGTCGTTACCGGCGCTGGAGGTGACCGGATCCCACGTTGTGGGAAGAGTCCAGCCCCACTTGAGGGTGCCTCCCTCGCTGCCGGAGCCGGTGGTGGCCGACTGGGTGCCGCCGCCACAGGCGGTCAACGCGAGAACGACCGAGACGAGCAGGGCCAGCGGTCGCAGAAGCCGACGGACAGGCATGACGGGGGTCCTCTCAGGGAAACGAGCCAGATCCCACATGGCAAGATCTTCATTCCACATAGTAGTAATACCCCAAAAACCCGTCAAGAGTGTAGGGAATAGCTTTTCACCCTAAGCTGGGATGGTGGACCTGATGAAGCCGAAGCTTGAAGACGCCACCCGCAGGGGCACCCAGGCGATCGAACGCGCCATCGCGGTGCTGCGCGCGTTCGAGCGGTCGGTGACCCTCTCCCCCACCGAGGTGGCTCAGCGCCTCCACCTGTCGGTCAGCACCGCCCACCGCATCGTCCGCGCCCTGCACGCGGCGGGGATGCTCGGCCAGGACCCGGTGACCGAGCGCTACCACCTCGGGATCACCACCGCCACGCTGGGCCGCCTGGCCCTGGAGCGCCTCGGCGCCACCACGATGCTCCCCGAGCTGGAGGCCCTGCGCGACCTGACCGGGGAGGCCGTGAACCTGGGCGTGCGCATCGGCGACGAGGTGGCCGTGCTGCTCCAGGTCCCCTCGCGGCAGCCGCTCCGCTACGAGCAGGAGCCCGGCCAGCGCAACCCGATCCACGTGTGCGCGATGGGCAAGGTCCTGCTCGCCTTCGGGGATCCCAGGGTGGGCATGGAGGAGCCCTTCGCCCGCTACACCGACACCACGATCACCACCCGCGCCGGGCTGGAGACCGAGCTCGACCGCATCCGCGCCCGGGGCACGGCCATCAACTTCGAGGAGCGCGTCGCCGGGGTCCGGGCCGTGGCCGTGCCGGTCCACGACGGCCACGGCAACGTGCTGGCCGCGCTGGCCATCCAGGGCCCGGCCGTACGGCTGGGCGACGACCGGCTCCCCGAGCTGACCGCCCGGCTCGCCGCCACCGCCCAGCGGCTCAGCTCCGGCCACGACCTCCACGTCGCCTCACCCGCGCACGCCTCACACGTCACCGCGGGCGGCTCCTGAAACGCCTTCCAGTACTTACCGGTCATGTCACCAACCCGCCGGCGTCACGTAACGGCTCTGGACATGACCGTCGAGCGATCGCCGGCAGACGGGCGGCCGTCCCGCCCGGACAGGTCCGGCCACGGCGGCCCAGCGCATCGGCGTGCGGGTGCCGTACCCTCCGCTGAGAATTCCGGGTGGGGTGCGGCTCGATTGCCGGCGAAGACCGCAGCACGGTAACCGATATTTCCTCGATCTTGCAGCGGCCGCCGGTGAAAGCATCCATGATTGCAGCGTTGATCATCCTGGTATGACCGGCAGGCGGTGTTCGTGGTGGAGCGGGCGGGTTCGGTACGGCGATTGCCGTTCGTAGCGGAGCCGTGCGATGGCGAATCGTTCTCGTCGCGGGTGGGTCGGATCGCTGAGTAGTACACGCGTTCCGGGTAACACCGACCTTTGATCATCGGTAAGCGTCACCTCAAGAGTTTTCGCAACAAGGCAAGTCTTGTGTTCCCGGTGAAGTAATCGTCTGTCGACCCCCGGAAAGGGAGACGAGTTATGAGGATCGATATCAAGTTAGGCGCCGGGCTGGTGGGCCCGCTGGTCATGGCCACGGGGCTCTGGCTGGTGACCGGTGGCAACGAGGGCATGGACCTTGGGAACGGCGCCGACACCGGCGGTTACGGAAACAACGGCGGGTACGGCGGGGACAGGGAGGCGAGCGACCTCAAGGGCTTGAGGATGGTGTCCGTGTCCGCTCCCGCACCGGTCACGACCGTGCCGACCGGCCCCGGCACGGTGCGCTGCCCGCGGCCGACCAAGACCGTCGGCAGCGCCGACGAGCTCCAGCAGGCGGTCAGGGCGGCTCGGGCGGGCGACGTCATCCGACTGCGTCCGGGCACCTACCAGGGCAAGTTCGTCGCCCAGAGGTCGGGAACACGGGGTAAGCCGATCTTTCTGTGCGGCAACGCCCAATCGGTTCTGGACGGCGGCGGCATCAAGAAGGGCTACGCCTTCCACCTCGACAAGGCCAGTTTCTGGCGGTTGGTGGGCTTCACCGTTCAGAACTCCCAGAAGGGCGTCATGGCAGACAGGACCAACGGCTCGATCATCCAGGGCCTCACCGTGCATGACATCGGCGACGAGGCCGTCCATCTGCGCAATTTCAGTACCGGCAACATGGTGCAATACAACAAGATCTACAACACTGGCCTGCGTCGTGCGAAGTTCGGCGAGGGCGTCTATCTCGGATCGGCGGAGTCGAACTGGAAGCAGTACTCCGGCGGGCAGATGGACAGGAGCGACAACAACCTGGTGCGCGGAAATGTGATCCGGGCCACGGCTGAGGCCGTGGACATCAAGGAAGGCACCAGCGGGGGCCGCATCGTCGGCAACATCTTCGACGGGTCGGCACTCGGCGGGGACAAGCTCAACGACTCCTGGGTCGACGTCAAGGGCAACAACTATGTGATCGAGGGCAACACCGGAAAGAAGACGCCACAGGACGGCTTCCAAACCCACGAGATCGTCGATGGCTGGGGCACCGGCAACGTCTTCCGCAAGAACAGCATCGATCTCGCCGGCGGCAGGGGCGTCGGCATCAACGACACCGTGGGCGGCAACACGATTGCCTGCGACAACAAGGTCATCGGCGGTCAGCTCACCAAGAAGGGCAGCTGTTCCTGACGCTCCGGCGGCGGCATCGAGCTGAGGTGGGTCGGCGGATTCGCCTGCGTCGTCGCGGACGCCGCCGACCTCGTCGTCTACGACGTAGACATCACAGTCTTCCCCGCGCGTCGGGTAAGCAACAGTTCTTGAGTTGAGGGCGTTGGACCCTCCTCGCCTTGCACGCTCGCTGCCTGCGAACTGCGTCTTCTTCCGATGAGGGCGGGCCGGTGCGACCTGCGCCGTCCGGGGCCGACCGTGGACGTCTTGTAGCAACACCGCGCCGGGCGCCATGGCGTCGCCGACCGTGTGTGTAAATAAACTTTGACATGGTGTCCAGGGTGCTTTACATTGGTTGATGTCAGCTTTGTTTTACATGAGGAGCGGGCATGGCCTTCGAGGAAAAGCGCGCCTGGGTGATGATCGTGGTCTCCGTCAGCGCGTACACGATCTACGTGGCGACCGTCCTGAGCCGGGCCGGCAACGGCCCGCTCACCGACGTCGCCTACACGGGAACTCTCGTGCTGTCCTCGGTGCTCAGCTCGTTTGCCAAGATCAGGGCGTACCGCAAGGGCGGCTTCCAGACGTGGTGAAGCCGACGCGGGTCACCAACGCGATCCGGGCCCTGCGGTTCGCGCACGACGAGATGACCCAGGCCGAGCTGGCCGACCGGGTCGGCGTCACCCGCCAGACCATCATCGCGATCGAACAGGGTCGCTACTCCCCCTCGCTGGAGATGGCGTTCCGCATCGCCCGGGTGTTCCGGGCCGGACTCGACGACGTCTTCCAGTATCCCGACACCGAAGGAGACCCCTCATGAGGGCGATCGTCCAGGACGAGTACGGCCCGCCGCACATGCTGAGCCTCGGCGAGGTCCCGATCCCGACGCCCGGCGCCGGCGATGTGCTGATCCGGGTGCACGCGGCCGGCGTCGACTACGGCGTGTGGCACATCATGACCGGGCTGCCGCTCGTCGCCCGCCTCGGCATCGGCCTGCGCCGGCCCCGCAACCGCGTGCCCGGCATGGACGTGGCCGGCGTCGTGGAGTCCGTCGGCGCCAACGTGACCGCGTTTCGCCCCGGCGACGAGGTGTACGGCGAGGCGACCGGCGCGTACGCGCAGTTCGCGCTCGCCCGCCCGGGCAAGCTCGCCCGCAAGCCCGCCAACCTGAACTTCACCGAAGCGGCGGCCGTACCCGTGTCAGGGATGACCGCGTTGCGGGCCGTCGGCCAGGTCACCGCCGGCGAGAAGGTGCTGGTCATCGGCGCCGGCGGCGGAGTGGGCAGCTTCGCGACGCAACTCGCGGTCGCCGGCGGCGCCCACGTCACCGCCGTGTGCAGCACCGCCAAGGCCGACCTCGTCCGGTCGCTGGGCGCCCGGGCCGTCATCGACTACACGCGCGAGCCGCTCACCGGGACGTACGATCTGATCATCGACATCGCGGGCATCCGGCCGCTGGCCCTGCTGCGCGGGCTGCTCACCGAGCGCGGTCGGCTCGTCATCGTCGGCGGCGAGGGCGGCGGTCGGTGGTTCGGCGGGATCGGCCGGATGCTGGCCGCCCGGCTGATCACCCCGTTCACGCGCCAGCGCCTGGACGCGCTGATCGCGCTGACCCGCACCGCCGACCTGGACGCGCTGCGCGACCTCATCGAGGCCGGGGCCGTGCGACCGGCCGTCGGGCGCACGTACCCCTTGGCGGAGGCCTCCGCCGCGGTGGGTGACCTGGCGGCGGGCAACGCGCCCGGAAAGCTCGTCATCACGGTTGACTGACCCCGGGGCGCCGGGATCAACATCGCTCATGTACGTGGCAATGGATCATGTATCACGTACATGAGCCGCCGGCCGCCGTGGTCGAGCAGGCGATTCGCTCCCCGTCAGAGACCTGGAGGTGGCGTCGCAGGCGCACGGGTCACAGTGCGACGTCGGCGTCCCCGGCGCGGTCCTGCTGCGCATGGCCGCCGAAGACCCGTCGTGCGATGGCATCCTGGTCAACAGCGCTACTGAGCTGACCAGCATCATCAGCAGCGGGGCGTCCGCGTCAGCCATCGCTCAGGGGCCGGTCTGACGGGATCGGCTGTGTCGCGGCGAGAGATTTCTCCGGGGCCGTGTCGATCAGCGGGCCGCTCGTTCGACGTATGGGGGCGAGGGCCGAGGGGCGGCCCCGCCGGACGAGGAGAACGCGATGCCGAAATACCTGCTGATCATGCGGGGCACCGATGAGACGAACGCGGCCATGATGGCTGATCTCGACGAGATGATGGCCACGACCCGCCGGTTCATCGAGGACATGATGAAGGCCGAGGTCCTCGTCGCGGCCGAAGGGCTGGACGATCCGGGCCGGGGCGTCGTGGTCGACTTCAGCGGCGAGGCGCCGGTGGTCACGGACGGGCCGTACGGCGAGACCAAGGAACTGTTCGGTGGCTACTTCCTGCTCGATGTCGCCACGAAACAGGAGGCGGTCGAGTGGGCCAAGCGGGTTCCGGCGGTCCGCGGGTCCAAGATCGAGGTCCGGCGGGTGGCCGGGGCCGACGAGGTCCCGCAGGGCAGCGAGAGCAGCGGCCAGATCTGATGGGTACGGCCGACGTCGAGGCCGTCTGGCGGATCGAGTCCGCCCGGATCGTCGCCGCGCTGACCCGGTTCACCGGCGATTTCGGGCTGGCCGAGGACGCGGCCCAGGAGGCGGTGGCCGAGGCGCTGGTGTCGTGGCCGCGTGCCTCTCCGGCCAATCCGGCCGGCTGGCTGATGGCCACGGCCCGGCGGCGGGCGATCGACGCGATCCGCCGCCGGACCGCTCTCCAGGACCGATACGCCCTGCTGGCGGCCGACCGGGAAATCGACCCCGACAAGATCGACGACGACGTCCTGGCGCTGATGTTCGTCAGCTGCCACCCGGTGCTCTCCCGCGAGGCCCGGGTGGCGCTGACCCTGCGCGTGGTCGGCGGCCTGTCCAGCGAGGAGATCGCCCGCGCGTTCCTGGTACCCGTGCCGACCGTGCAGGCCCGCATCACCCGGGGCAAGAAGACGATCGCGGCGGCCGGGGTGCCGTTCGAGCTGCCGCCGGCCGGCGAGCGCCGGGAACGGCTGGGCGGCGTGCTCAGCGTCCTCTACGTGATCTTCACCGAGGGGTCGACGGCCACGTCGGGCGACCGGCTGCTGCGCCCCGACGTCGCGTACGAGGCGATCCGGCTGGCCCGCACGCTGGCCGCGCTGCAGCCCGACGAGCCGGAGGCGCACGGTCTGCTCGCGTTGTGCGAGCTGACGGCCGCGCGCTTCCCGGCCCGGACCGGCCCGGACGGCACGCCGATCCTGCTCGAGGACCAGGACCGGCGGCTGTGGGACTTCTCGGCGATCCGCCGGGGGCTGGCCGCGCTGGCCAGGGCCTCGACCGGCAGCCTCGGCCCCTACGGCCTGCAGGCCGCGATCGCCGCCGCCCACGCGTCGGCGCCCTCGGTCGAGGCGACCGACTGGGACCGGATCGTGCTGCTCTACGAGGCGCTCGGCCGGGTCGCGCCCTCGCCGGTGGTCGAGCTCAACCGGGCCGTCGCCGTGGCCATGGCCTCGGGTCCGGCGCAGGCCCTGGCCATCGTGGACGAGCTGATCGCCTCGAACCGGCTCCCCGGTTCGCATCTGGTTCCGACCGTACGCGGGGAACTGCTGGCCCGCCTCGGCCGGCGACCGGAGGCGCGCGCCGAGCTGGAGCTGGCCGCCAGGCTGTGCGCCAACCAGCGCGAACGCTCAGTGCTGCTGCGCAAGGCGGCCGCGCTGGACTGACTTCCTCGGCTCGACCGTCCCGTCAGGACGAAACTCGCCGGTGTAGGCGTACAACCCGCCGGTGTGCTGCAGCAGCATCCGCACCGTGATCCGCCGGTCCAGCTTGACGAGGCGTACGGGCTCGACAACCCCGTGGGGAAACGGCCGGCCAAGACAGCGACGTTCCTGGAACGCGTCATCGTGGACATGATCGAGTCGGCCGACCGCTGGCGCCCCCTCCTGACGTGATCAGGAAATCGCCTTCCGCGACGTAACAGCCGGCGAACTCGGCCGTGACGTCGTCGCCTTCGACGCGGCCGCGAGGCCCCCGACGGAGCCTCCGACGATCAGCGTTCCGAAGGCGTCCCGTTCGTGCGTCCCTTTTCCCCGACTCGCATTTCCCAAGTAACCGGCGCGGATCGCTCACCCTCGAAGGGGGCTGATTCCCGTGATGGTCAGGCCGAGCAGCCGCTTCGCCTCGGCCGCCGGGTCCGGGTCGTTCTCCGTGGCCAGGGCGATGCCGGTGACCAGGGCGAGCACGTCCGTGACGGTCACTCCCGGGGTCAGCGTGCCGGCCTCCGCCGCACGGCGGACCAGGAGGTCGCCCGCCTCGGTGAGCTGCGCCGACGCGCAGTGCTCGTGTGCCACGTCGGGGTCGCTCACCCGGTCCCTGGTCAGGGCGATGGCCAGCCCCCGGATGGTCGCGGCGGAGGCGGTGACCGCGTTCAGCCACTCCAGCAGGGCGGCGCGGGTGTCGGGCCGGGCGGTCAGGTCGCGGGCGTGGGCGCACAAGGTCTCGACGCGCTCGCGAAAGACCGCCTCCAAGAGGGCGTGGCGGGTCGGGAAGTGCCGGCGCACGGTGCCCGAGCCGACTCCCGCGAGGCGGGCGATCTGTTCCAGGGACGCGTCGGCGCCGTGGACGGCGATCTCCTCCTCGGCCACGGCGAGCAGGCGCGCGTAGTTGCGGCGGGCGTCCGCGCGCTGGGACGGCATGGGCTTCACCTCGATGTTGCTAAGCGGCGGGGGCCTCCGTATTGTAGCGACCACAGAAGCGGCGGGGTCCGCCGTTTAATGCCGTCGTAGGAGTGCCATGTCTGCTGATTCCGCTCCCGTCCTGGTCACCGGCGCCACCGGGCAACAAGGGGGCGCCACCGCGCGGGCCCTGATCGCGGCGGGTGTTCCCGTGCGGGCGCTGGTCCGCGACCCGGCGACCGACCGGGCCAAGGCCGTCGAGGCGCTCGGGGCCGAGCTGGTGACCGGCGACCTCGACGACCGTGACTCGCTGGTCAAGGCCGCGGACGGTGCCCGTGCCGTCTTCTCGGTGCAGATGCCCGTGATGAAGGAGGGTGTGCTCGACTTCGACGGTGAGCTGGGCCAGGCCGTCAACCTGATCGAGGCGGCGAAGGCCGCCGGAGTGCCGCAGTTCGTGCACACGTCGGTCTCCGGCGCGGGTCAGCACACGCGGGCCCCCGGCTGGGCCGATGGCCGCTGGGCGGCGCTGGAGCCGTACTACAACACCAAGAGCGGCATCCAGGATCGGGTGCGCGAGGCCGGCTTCCCCCACTGGACGATTCTCAAGCCGGGCTGGTTCATGGAGAACTTCCTGCCCGCCGCGGCCTACCTGTTCCCCCGAGGCGTCGAGGGCGGGCTGGTGACGGTGCTACGGCCCCAGACGCGGCTCTCCCTCGTCGCGGTCCAGGACATCGGCCGGGCCGCCGCCGCCGCGATCGCCGAACCCGAACGGTTCGACGGGGTCGAGCTGGAACTGGCCGGCGACTACCTGCCGATGACAGAGATCGCCGAGGTGCTCTCCGCCGCGCTGGGCACCCCGCTGGCCGCGCCCGACCTGACCGAGGAGGAGGCGCTCGCCGCCGGCATGCCGGTGTGGGCGGGGGTCCCGCACGAACGCATGAACGTGGCCGGGCAGCCGGCCCGGCCGGAGTTCGCGCGGGCGCTCGGCATCCCGCTCACGACCTTCCGGGAATGGGCGCACGAACGCCTGCAGGAAACCCGGTAGCAATCGCGGAAAATCCAACGAACCCTGCTCCGACCTGGTCTCTCACGAAAGGCGGTCCCACTCGCCCGCCCCACGTTGCGGTAAAGACGTTGCAGGTCGAAGCAGGGTTCGTTGGATTGGCGGCCAGCACTCTCGGCTACCCGCTGGGCTGCCGGCGGTGGTCAGCCGGCCAGCGGTACCCGCAGCTGCTCACGGTGCGCTCGGTTCGTGGCCATCAGCCCGTCGAGTGCGTCGCGGGTGCGGATGAGGTCGCCGATGTGCGCGGAGAGCCGGTCGCGCTCCTGTGCCATCCGTTCCAGGGCGGCGTCGGAGTTCTCCGTGCTGGGCGAATCGGTGCACGGGAGCAGTTCGGCGATGGTGCGGCTGGACAGACCCGCGGTGTACAGACGCTGGATGAACGCGACCCGCTCGACCTCGTCGTCCGTGTAGTGCCGCTGTCCACTGGAGCTGCGGGTACTGGTCAGCAGCCCCTGCTCTTCGTAGTAGCGCAGCGACCGGACACTGACCCCGGTCCGTGACGCGAGCTCACCGATGCGCACATCGCCCTCCCACTGTGATCTGCGACACAAAGCTTGCCTCTGACATGGGTGTGAGCTTCTAGCGTACTCGCCGTACCCGCAATCCGGGATCGACGACCACGGAGGACGACGTGACGACCCTTTTCGACAGCTATCGACTCGGCGACCTGACGCTACCCAACCGGATGGTGATGGCCCCGATGACACGAGTCCGGGCCGCCGTCGGCGGTTTGGCGACGCCGTCGATGGCGACGTACTACGCTCAGCGCGCGACGGCCGGGCTGATCATCTCCGAGGGCGTGCAGCCGAGCCTGATCGGACAGTCCAACCCGGGCACGCCGGGACTTCACACCGATGAGCAGGCCTTCGCGTGGCGCCCGGTGACCGCCGCCGTACACTCCAACGGCGGGCGGATCTTCGCTCAGATCATGCACGGTGGACGAGTTTCCCATCCCGCTACCACCGGTATGCAGCCGGTCGGACCCTCGGCGGTCCCGGCCATCGGCGACGTGTTCACCCCATCCGGGCCCCGGCCCGCGCCGACGCCACGCGCCCTGGACACCGCCGAGGTGCCCGAGCACACCGAGTCCTACGGCCAGGCCGCCCGCCGTGCCGTCGAGGCCGGCTTCGACGGCGTGGAGTTGCACGGCGCGAACGGCTACCTGATCTCGCAGTTCCTCTCATCGAACGCCAACCTGCGCACCGACCGCTACGGAGGCTCGGTGACCAACCGGATCCGGTTCGCCGTCGAAGCGGTGTCCGCGACCGCCGAAGCCGTCGGCGCGGCCAAGACCGGGATACGCCTCTCCCCGGGCGGGACGTTCTGGGGCGTGCAGGAAACCGATGTCCCGAAGCTGTACACCGCGCTGCTGACCGAGCTGTCCCACCTCGACCTGGCCTACGTCCATCTCGAGGCCACCGCCGACGAAGAGGTGCTGATCGGGCTGCGCCGCGCGTGGCCGGGCACCCTCGTCCTGAACCCGGTGCTGCCGATGGGCCCGAAGCAGACCGGACGGGCCGAGGCCGACCACTGGCTCGGCCTGGGCGCCGACCTCATCAGCTTCGGCCGCGGGTTCCTCGCCAACCCCGACCTGGTCGAGCGGCTGCGTACCGGCCTCCCCATCGCTCCCGTCGACGAGGCGACGTACTACCAGGGCGGTGACGCGGGCTACCTGACCTACTCGACATACCAGTACACCGCCTGATGTCGCTCCGCCGCCAACCGAATCACGCGGCCTCGTCCGTCCCTGCGCGGGTCACCTACGCGCCACGCTGCAACAGGACAGCCGCGCGGTGCGGCCCCGTCTCGCGGGGCACCGGCGGGTGTTCGGCGCTGGTTGCCATGCCCGGACAGTCCGCGCTTGCCCGCGCTCTTTGGCTGAGGGCTTCGTGTCGCGCTACCCACCCACGAGCGGACCGGCCGCCATCATGGCGTCTGGCGCGACATCGTGGTCATCAGCGCTTGGGCAGCGGCCCGGTGAAGGACAGCGCGTTCAACCTCAGGAGTTTCTCCTCCTACATCCTCGACCTCGTGGCCGACGTGCCGAACCTCCTGCGTCTGACGCCTCCGGGTCTTCCGTAGTGCCACCCGAAGCTCAGTACTCAGGGACTTTGCGCTCCTGCCGGTGGTCGTGGGCAGGCACGTCAGGTGGCGACGTCGAGGATCCAGGTGACGCCGAAGCGGTCGGTCAGCATCCCGAAGCCCGGGGCCCACCGCGAGGGGCCGTACTTCTCGATGAGGTCGGCGCCGTCGGTGAGCTTGTCCCACAGCGCGCCGACTTCCTCGGCGGTCTCGCCGCGGACGGAGACGAAGAACCGCTCGCCGGTCAGCGTCATGCCGTGCTCGCGGGTGGTGGCGGCGGGCGCGGCGGCGGCCGGTGCCTGGCTGGGTACGTCGTAGGCCATGATGCTGAAGCCGTTGTCGGCCGTGACCTGGCCGAAGACGATCTTGTCGGCGTCGGGCAGTTCCTTCGGCATGCCGAAGCCGCCGTAGGCGATGGTGGTGAGGTGGCCGCCGAACACGGTCTGGTAGAACTCCAGCGCCGCGCGGGCGTCGCCGCGGAAGTTCAGGTGGGTGGTGGTGGAGATGGCCATGCTGGTGACTCCTCGCTGATTTTCCGGGCGCGGTACGCCCGGTATGGGGTGTTAGGTCTCGTTTGAGAGAACCAGGGAAGGGGTGTCGGACGGCCGAATCGGCTGGCTGACCGGCTCGAGACGAAGATTCGCAGGGGTAGGTGACAGGGTGTGGCACCTACCGTGGGCAGAATCAGGTTCATGCCGAAAACCTCTGCCCGACTGCTGGCCCTGCTGTCTCTGCTGCAGACCCGCCGGGACTGGTCCGGCACGGTGCTGGCCGATCGCCTGGGCATCAGCCTGCGCACCGTGCGCCGCGACGTCGACCGGCTCCGCGAGCTCGGCTACTCCATCGCCGCCGTCAAAGGCCCTGACGGCGGCTACCGGCTCGGCGCCGGCACCGAACTACCCCCGCTGCTGTTCGACGACGAACAGGCCGTCGCCCTCACCATCGCCCTGCAGATCGCCGCCACCACCCCCGGCAACGGCCTCGCCGAACCCGCCGAACGGGCGCTGAACACCATCCGGCAGGTCATGCCCTCCCGGCTCCGGCACCGCATCGACGCGCTGCGCGTCACCGCCGTCGAACGACCCCTCACCCGGCCGGCCACCCCGGTCGACGGCGACGTGCTCCTGAGCATCAGCGCCGCCGTCCACGCCCGCGAGATCCTGCGCTTCGACTACGGTGGCGAGGCCACGGACAAACCCCCGCGCCGCGTCGAACCCCACCACGTCATCACCTGGGACGGACGCTGGTACCTCATCGCCTGGGACCTCGACCGCGACGACTGGCGCACCTTCCGCGCCGACCGGATCACCCCGCGCACCCCCAACGGGCCCCGGTTCACCCCCCGCGTCCTGCCCGGAGGAGACGCCGCCACCTTCGTCACCGGCACGTTCCGCGGCTCCGGCGACGCCTTGGGCAACTGGCCCTGCCAAGGCACGGTGATCCTCGACCTGCCCGCCGCCACCGTGGCCCTCTACACCCGCGACGGACTCGTCGAGGAAATCGGCCCCTCCCGCTGCCGGCTCACCCTCGGATCCTGGTCCTGGCCCAGCCTCGCCGCCGCCATCGCCCGCTACGACGCCGACATCGAAGTCATCGGCCCCGACGGACTCACCGACGCCTTCGAACACCTCGCCCGCCGATTCACCAGAACCACAGCCGGCCACGACATCACATCACCGACATCGCGTGAAGTCGCGGGGTAACGGGTTCGCGACGCCGAGGTCAGCGCCAGTAGTCACGTTCGGGCAGGCGCAGTCAGACGTCGGGCGGCCCGATGACCGCGCGAGTGTCAATCATCCGTAAGCCCGCATAGGCGCAGGAGTAGGCCACCGCGTTGTACCGGTAGAGGCAGGAAAAGAAGACCTCCAGGGGCCCGTCGTCCTCCCACGGGGTTCCGCCCGGGTGAAGGTCCCAGCCGACGATCTCACCGTCGCGAAGGATGCTGCCTTGACTGCCGCTCGCCGGGTTGTCGAACAGGTCCGGTTCTGAGCCGGCCAGGCTGAGGCGTCCGGGAGACCAGCCACTCATCATCGGCCTCCAAGGAGCGGGCTAACGCCGGAAAAACTCCCCGGATCGATCTGTTTCACTGCGCCGTGTTGGTAGGCGGCAGACCCTCGATCACCATGAATTTCGCCGCCTCGATGGTGGCCCGGACCACGCGGGCCACGTACGCATCGGTCCCTTCGTCGCTGCCGGGGTGCACATTGCCCGCGACGATCAGGGAGCTGAGGCCGTGGGTGAGTGCCCATATGCCGGTGCATAGTGCGGTTGCTTCCTCGATGTCGCAGGATGCGTCGAGACCGACGGCTCGCACGATGGCTGCCTGAACGGCGTCCATTGCCGTCCGTACCGAGGGCCGAGTGCTGCACACGCTGCCGCCCATCAGCCGGAACATCTGTGGCCGTTCCAGAGCGAACTGAACTCCCAGTTGCACTACGGCGACCAGACGATCCCGGGCGGTCTGCCCGTTGGCCACGGCGATGCGGTTGACCAGGTCCGCGCAGCCGTGCTCAGCGAGGGCCGCGAGGAGGTCGTCCTTGTCGGTGAAGTGGCGGTAGGGCGCGTTCGCCGAGACTCCTGCGGCTCGCGCGACGGATCGCAGCGAGAGCCTGTCGGCCCCTTCGACCTCGACGAGTTCGGCGCCTGCCCGTAGCAGGGTTGCGGGCAGGTCGCCGTGGTGGTAGCTCTGGCGACTCATGTTGACATCATACACATTGCTTCATAATGTGTGCCTCGTCAACATTGGGCGCACTGTCCCTGGGCAGCGCATATCGCCGCACGAGATGAGGACACCCATGACGGATGCCGGGGCGCCGCTGGCGCTCGCACACGGTCAGCCGCTGCCGAACCGGATCGCCAAGCCGGCCATGGAGGAATTCCTGGCCGACGAGGAAGGTCTGCCTAGCGAAACCATGGTCCGGCTCTACCAGCGCTGGGCCGCGGGCGGGGCGGGCCTGCTCATCACCGGGCACGTCATGGTCGACCCCCGAGCGATGGCTGACCCCCGCGATGTCGCGCTCGTGGAGGGCACGCCGCTGGAACCGTTCCGACGGTGGGCCGAGGCCGCGAAATCCGGCGGTGGCCGGGTGTGGATGCAGATCAACCATCCAGGCCGGATCGTGCAGACCGGCCCTTGCGGCACTGCGTGGTCGGCATCGGATGTGCCAGTCGATCTCGGGCGGTGGTCCCGCATGTTCCCGCGTCCCATCCCCATGACACCGGAGCAGATCGCGTACACCGTCGACCGGTTCGCCTCCACTGCGGGGCTGGCGCAGGAGGCAGGGTTTGACGGAGTCGAGATCCACGCCGCACATGGCTACCTGCTCAGCCAGTTTCTCTCCCCGCGCACCAACCGGCGCTCGGACGCGTGGGGCGGTCCGCTGGAGAACCGGGCCCGGCTCCTGCTCGACGTGGTGACCGCCGTGCGGGAGCGCGTCGGAGACACCTTCTCGGTGGCCGTGAAGATCAATACTGCGGACTTTCAGCGCGGGGGCTTCGCCGAGGACGATGCCCGCGGCGTCGTCACCATGCTCGCCGAACGTGACGTGGATCTGATCGAGCTCTCAGGCGGGTCGGTGGAGAGCCTGGCTACCCTGGGCTACCGAGCCGACGGCCGGACGCTGGCGCGCGAGGCGTACTTCTTGGAGGCCGCCGGGCAGATCCTCGCCGAGGCTACCGTGCCGATCATGCTTACCGGCGGAATCCGCCGGTTGACGACGCTCCACCGGGTCATCGAGGGTGGCGCGGATGTCGCGGGCGTCGGCACGGCCCTCGCCGTGGATCCCGACCTGCCCCGTCGCTGGCTGGCCGGCGAGGAGGCCGAGGCGACCCCCGTGCAGGTCCGCTGGCGGGACAAGACCATCGTTGCTGCGGCGACCTTGGCCATCGTGCACCGCCGGTTCGTGGACCTCGCCCGCGGCGGCGAGGCGCACCGCATTCCTCGTCCGGTCGCGGCGTTGATGGCCGACCGTCTTCAACTGCGCCGCACCGTGCGTCGCCAGCGAGCCCGCCGACAGCTGCCGAAGCCCCGTAAGTTCCGTCGTTGTCAGGTCCGCTGCATGGTTTCGGGGGAATCCGGCGTGACCTGCGGCTCGACAAGTTAGTCCGGACGGGGGGCTCATGGTCGTCCGGACTAACTTGTCGGTTTCTGCTGTCCGTTCCCAGGTGATCTGTTTCAGCTCCTGGCCCGCGCTCACAACGCGATGGGGCGATACTTGAGAGCGGCTTCAACAATCTCCTCGGCTGTGGCGTCCTGTAATTCTTCCGGCGGCCAGAAGATCAGATCACTGACGCGTGGATGGAGCACATTGGCCTCTAGCAGGCGTAGGTAGAAGTCGGAGTCCGGGTCTGCCTCCATGATCCTGCGGACAATTTCGGCGAGTTCTTCCTGGGTGATGTCCGATACCTTGAGCCGCTCCGGGCGGGCGGTGGCTATGTACGTGAGTTGCGGAGGCGTTTGTTGCTGGGGCAGGGAAGGCGGCTTCGTGTGGTGAGGGGTGATGTCGCCGAGTTTTGACGGCAGTGGGGTTCTTGCGGTGGGAGAGTCGGTGTGCTTCTCCCGTTTGGGGCCCCATGCGCATATCGGCGACCAAGGTCGAGCTGTATACGGCGATTCGCAACGTTTGCCCTGTCCGCTACCGGCACCTCGGGGCGATGTCCCCCGTCGATATGTCCGCGCGTTCGGGGGCACGGCCAGCGCGGCCAACGCGACTCCGAGCCGTCGTTCCGTCGCGAGGGAGCGGCCAACGTGCCAGGATAAATCATGTCAAGCCGTAACTCGCGTGGGCCGGTATCGCAGGGCGACCGCCCCCGACCGGAACTCACGGCGGTCCACGGGCTCGAGCTGGATGCGCTCGCGCAGACCGGCGAGCAACGTCGGCCCGTGTCCGGCAAGGACCGGCTGCACAAGGAACTCGTACTCGTCGATCAGTCCCAGATCTGCCAACGCCAGGGGGAGCGTCACGCCACCCACCCACAGGCCCTCGCCTGACTCCTGCTTGAGCCGCTGAACCGCTTGCCCGAAGTCGCCTCGCACCAGCTCGGCATTCCAATCGACCGCGCTCAGCGTGCTCGACACAACGTACTTCTTCGCCCGGTCGATGGTCTCGGCGAACGGGATCTGCCACTCATCCATCCAGTCAGGCCACGTGTCCGTGGCCGGCTTCCGCCACGCCGACTCCATCATCTCGTAGGTCACCCGGCCGAATAGCAGGGCATCGGCTCGCTCCATCTCAGCGGTCCAGTAACGCATCGACTCCTCGTCCGGGGGGAGCCCTGCCTCGTGATGGCAGCAGCCGTCGAGCGTGACGTTGATCGAGTATCGAAGTGGTCTCATCTCGTTGCTCTCCCTTGATGCGCGCAGCGCGTTTTCACCGGACGTCTACTTAGACGACTGTCGGCGCCATTTCTCATCGGCGCCCGATCCCACCTACTCAACACCGTCGTGATGCGAACCAGACCGCAGACTGAGCGCGCGACCGATTCGGGCGCTCGGGGCGTTCAGGTTCACAACGGGACGGCGCTCATAACGCTCGACTTCGATGCACGGTGCCACGTCACCTACCGTCGGCTCAGGGCCAACGACGAACGTCGCAAACGTTGCCTGACGCGGCACTAGCTGCGATAACGCCAGCTTCTACACACTTCTCGGCATCCGCGAGGCCATCCACCACGCCGGCGGCAGCCTCATCCTGGCCAATCCCAGTCCACCCGTCGAACTCGCACTGTCTCGAAGCGCCCTGCGAGACCTACTGCCCCTCCACGACATCCTCGCCAAACAGCCACCGCCCGGCCACCCAGACAGCCCGGAGTGACGTCAAAACTCACCGACATTGATCAAGGAATCGGCCCCCAACCGCCTCCCGAAGTCAGCGACAAACGCCTCCCGAAGAACCCAACACAGCCACGGGCGGCATCCCGGGCGAGGTCCTCCAGTCTCTGCGATTCCCAGTACGCGGCGAAATCCGACGGCTCGTAGGTGTGTCCAGTCTGCATGTTGAACGCGGCGACGGCCTCGCGTGCCTCCATCAGCCTGCCGGTTTCTATAAGTTCCGCGATCCGGTCGATCTCCCTCCCCAACTGCTCCTGGCGCTCCTGGGAGACAGACGGGGGAAGCAGCTCCGGTCGTAGATCCATGCCAGGCATTCTGCATGCCTCATGTACGCGGGACTACCACCCGGATGCCTCACCTCTGCAGATCGCACCGGCAGCGCGTGGATGATGACGAGTCCGCCGAGGGGTCGCCGTCGGCCCCATCTCGCGGGTTACCGGCAGGTGTTCGGCGCCGGTCGGTATGCCCGGTTGATCCGTCCTTGCCGACGACCCCCTGCCCCACCAACTCGCCGACGTCGAGCGCCTCTTGGCCGACCTCGCCGCGACCGTCCCGGCCGGCTGCTGCCTGGTCTGCGCCCAGCCCCTGGCCGCGATGAACTTCACCACCGCCAGGATCCGCCGCTACTGCTCTACCTGGTGCAGCCAGCGCGCCCGCGGGATGTTCCAGAGGGGAACGGGCGGGCCGCCCGGGCGGTTTTGGGGGTTAGTAGTCGAGGGCGCGGTCGACCAGTTCGGCGACTTCGGTGGGGGGAGGCGCGGAAGTAACGGGCGGTGGTCCCAATAGAGGTGTGGCCGAGGAGGGCTTGGACCTGGGCGTGGTCGGCGCCTGCTTCGCGCAGTCGGGTGGCGTAGGTGTGGCGCAGCCGGTACGGGCGCAGACCGGGTAAGTCGGCGTCCTTACCGACGGCGCGCACGATGTCGGTGACGCCGTCGACCGACAGCCGTCCGCGCCGGCCAGCAGGTGCCGGCGCCAAGCGGTGACGGCGGCTTCGGCGCCGACCAGGTCGACGAACGCATCCGCGTGCTCAGCTGCCCGCGCGAGCAACCACTCCCGGTAGGCGAAAGCCTGGCGCCGGCGGGGAGTTTTTCCGGCGTTAGCCGTGCCTCTGCCCAGAGGTTATTTGGAGAGATCCTGCCGGGACTCCCCGGATAACCTGACTTACCCAGAAACCTCAGAGACGGAGGGTCGAAGACCCCGAGGAGGCGTGAGCGGTCGACGTTTCGCCTTGCGCTCGGCATCACGGACGTCCTGCAAGTCAGCGGAAGTACGCGCCGGCCGCCGGGGTCGCCAGGAGGATGATGACGAGGAGCGAGCCCAAGGTCGCCAGAGGAAAGCGTGCCAGGACGAGGGGGCGCAGCCAGGAGGGGAAGCCGGTGTTCGCAGCGGCGATCACGGCTCGTACGTCGATGTTCCGCACGGTGTGGTCACCGGACTTCCTGAAGGCGGCCTCGGTATAGCGGGTGGCGAACACCTGGCCGGCGGTGACGAAGCCGACGCCGAGCAGAACGACCGGCTCGATGATCCACGACAGGATGCGGCCGGTCCCGTTCGCGGCGAGGTTGAGCAGGGCCAGCGCCGTCAGGCACCCGGCGATGCCGAGGGCGAGCGCGAATTCCCAGGCCTGCTCTTTGAACCTGATTCCGTGCTGCGCGAGGATCGCGGGCGGGCGGCCCTGCCGGACGATTTCCGCTTCGGCCGCGCGCTGGGCGCTACCTCCGGTGATCCAGGCGGCGATTGGGACGATGAGGAAGGTCGCGGCGAGCAGGAGCTGCAACGTGACGGCGACGGCGACGGGAAGCGGCATGGTGAACCTCCGGGGGCGAACGTGCGCTGAGTTCGAACGGGCACCACATCGACTTGCACTAAGTTCAAGCCGAACGTAGGCATCTCTTGAACAAAGTGCAAGAGATTTTTCGAACTAGGCACAGGACGACTCGGATGCCCTGGCGTAACCGCGTACCGCGCGACACGCCGATCACCGAACAGATCGTCCGTACCGCGATCGAGTCGCCGACCTCGCCGCGGGAAGATCGCGGAATGTGCGCCTGAACCAAAATCTCCCCGGGACCGCAGAGACCCCGTAAAGAGGGCCGTCGTGCTCCACGACCCCCGACACGCGATCTTCATCGACCTTCTAAACCACCTGTTTGCGGATGTCCGCAGCGAGCCCCTCCCGGGTGGCGGGCGCGCTGGACGCGGGTGCGGACCCGGCGGCGGAGCGGCGGGTGAGTTCGGGGAGGAGTGCCAGGATCCCGAGCGCGGCCAGCGCGGCACCGAACCACAGCGGGGCTCGCAGGCCGAAGTTGTCGATGGCCACTCCCCCGGCAAAGGAGCCGATGATGACGCCGAGGGTGATGAAGGAGGAGTGCACGGTGTTGACCAGTGGCCGGGTGTTGCCGGCTCGCTGGACGCGGATGGCCATCGCCGGATTCATGGTGACGCCGACCAGGCCGATGCCGAGCATGAACACCACGGCGGGGACGCTGAGGTGGGCCAGCAGCGCGAACCCGGTCAGGAAGATCAGGTTCAGGGCCAGCCCCCACAGCTGGACGCCGGCGGTGTGCTTGTCGGCGAGGCGTCCGACGATGTTGTTGCCGATCACGGTGGCGGCGCCGTAGGCGATGAGCAGAAGCGGGACGGCTCCGGCGCCGAATCCGGTGACCTGGGTGAGGATCGGGTTGAGGTAACTGAAGGCGGAGAAGGTCGCGCCGATGATGAGGGTGCTGGTCGCGAGCGCCAGCCACAGTCTGGGGTTCCTGAAGACACGCATCTCCTGCCGGAAGTCGCCACCGTCGCCTTCCGCACGCTCCAGCCGACGTACGCCGATCATCGTGGCGAGCGCGGCGAGGACGGTCAGGGCACTGATGGCCCAGAAGGCGGCGCGCCAGCCCAGACGCTCTCCGATCAGTGTGGACAGTGGCAGCCCCAGCAGGGTGCCCACCATCAGCCCGTTCATGACCATCGCGATGGCTCGGCCGCGTACCTGCGGAGGTGTCAGCTGAATCGCCAGTGAGACGGCGAGTCCGAAGAACGCCTGGGAGGCGATGCCGCTGATGATCCGCGCCGCCATCATGACCGGGTAGGAGGGGGCGGTCGCGGCCAGCAGGTTACCCGCCAGGAAGATCGTGAACAGCACCATGAGTGCCGGTTTGGGGCACAGTTTCAGCACCGCGATGGTGAGGAGCGGCCCGCCGGCGGCCATCGCGACCGCGAAGGCGGTGATGAGATAGCCGATCTGCGGGATGGTGGCGTTCAGTCCGTCGGCCATCTGCGGCATCAGGCCGGCGACGGCGAACTCGCTGGTCACCATGGCGAAGATTCCGAGGGCCAGCAGGTATACGGCACGGGGCATGGTAGGGGCTCCTGTGTCGGTGAGTTTTACATCGATCGATGCAAAATGAGGGCATGCGGACGCGGCACGGACGGCCCGCGGCGCGCCGGCGGGGATGGGGCGGGTCAGGACGTCAGAGACAAAGGGTCAAAGCGTCAGGAGGGTCAAAGGACCAGGGGGCAGGGGTCGAAGCGTCATGGGGTCAGGGTGTCCACCGCCGTTGCCGCGATGGCCTCCAGGACGGTGCGGTCGGCGCCCCCCTGGGCGGCCACCCGGATTCCCGCGATCACCGCGTTGAGGAACCAGGCGAGCGAGTCCGGGTCTCGCGGAGAGGTGATGTCGCCATCGCGCTGCCCGGTCGCGATGACGGTCTTGAAGCACTCCAGTCGCCGGGCCATGTCGCGATCCAGCAACCGGGCGATCTCCGGGTCGCGTCCGGCGAGTTCCACCGTGGTGTTGACGGTCAGGCAGCCGCGGCCGTGGCCGTCCCGCCGGTTCGCGGACTCGATCTCGAGGATTCCGGAGAGCAGCGCGCGGATCCGCTCGACGGCCGACCGCTCCCGGTCCTCCAGGATCTCCAGTTGGGAGGCGGTCGTGGTGTCGATGTAGCGGGTCAGCGCACGCTTGAAGAGTTCGCGCTTGCTGGTGAAGGCGTTGTAGACGCTGCTGCGGTCCAGGCCGAGAACGTCGCACAGGTCCCGGGTCGAGGTGGCCTCGTAGCCGTTCGCCCAGAAGACGCGCATCGCGGCCTCCAGGACCCGGTCCTCGTCGAATGTCCGCGGTCGAGCCATACGGGCACGCTACACGTTTTACATCGATCGATGCAATATGGAACCCGGCCCTCTGCCATCCACTCCGAAGACGTGCTTGCCCCGCGCTCGCGCCTGCCCGGCCATGGCCGCGGCGGCGACCGGGCGGCCACCGACCAGGTAGGGGGAAGATCGATCTCAGGTGGTCGACAGAAATAAACCTCTGCTCCGCCTGGTTGCCGCCTACATGGCTGATGACGACATCCGCGGGACGGCCCGCGGCTCCTCCGAGGTACCCCTGTCGATCCTGGAGCTGGCGACCGTCGGTTCGGGAGTGACACCCACCGAGACCCTGGCGGCGAGCACCGAGCTGGCCAGGCGCGCGGAGGAGTGGGGCTACCACCGGATCTGGGTGGCCGAGCACCACGGCATGCCGTCCGTGGCAAGTTCCTCGCCCGCCGTGTTGATCGCCCATCTGGCCGCCGCGACCAGGAGCATCCGGCTGGGGTCCGGCGGCGTCATGCTGCCCAACCACGCCCCGCTGGTCGTCGCCGAGCAGTTCGGCACCCTGCACGCGCTGCACCCGGGCCGCATCGACCTCGGGCTCGGCCGGGCCCCCGGCACCGACCCCGCCACGGCGAGGGCCCTGCGCGGGCGGCACGGCCTGGACGCCGACGACTTCCCCGAGCAGCTGGCCGAGCTGACGGCCTTCCTGGACGGCACGTTCCCGCAGGGCCACCCGCTGGAGCGGGTCGTCGCGGTGCCCCGCTCCCCCGAGTCGGGCCGCCCGCCGATCTGGCTGCTCGGTTCCAGCGGCTTCAGCGCCCAGCTCGCCGGGATGCTCGGCCTGCCTTTCGCGTTCGCGCACCACTTCAGCGGGAACAACACCATCCCGGCCCTGGAGCTGTACCGGTCGTCCTTCGAGCCCTCCGCCGTCCTCGACCGGCCGTACGCGATGATCGGCGTCTCCGCGATCGCCGCCGACACCCCCGAGCAGGCGCTGCGCCTGGCCCGCTCCGGCGGGCTGTCCATGCTGCGGCTGCGGCGCGGGGCGCCGCAGCCGATCCCCACGCCCGAGGAGGCCGAGAGCTACCCGTACAGCCCGATGGAGCGGGACTTCCTCGACGACTACCTGTCCAAGGTGGTGATCGGGGACGCCGTCGGGACGCGGCAGGGGTTGGAGGATCTCCGCAAGCGCACCGAGGCCGACGAGTTGATGATCACCACGATGGTCCACGATCCCGCCGCCCGGACCCGCTCCTACGAGCTCGTCGCCCAGGCGTACGACCTCACCGGCGGTTCCTGACCGGGGGCGCCCGTCCCCGAGTGCCGCCCGCCGCCTTCGTCTCGGCCCCTCCCTCCGCGCGCTCGGCGCCGGCCCGGCCCTGTCCTTCAGCCACCCGCCCGGCCCTCCGTCCGCACCGCCCTGCCGGGCCGGGTGTCGCCGCTCCGCGGGGTCTCGGAGCGCGGGGTCTCGGAGCGCGGGGTCTCGGAGCGCGGGGTCTGGAAGTACTCGTGGGCACCGTCGCGGGCGTCGTGGGCCGACGTCGCCGGTGACCACCAGAACGCCTCGGCCCCCTCCTCCACGACCCTCCCCCCTGAGAGGATCACGACGTGGTCCGCCAGCCGCGCCACGACACCCATGTCGTGGCTGATCAGTACGAGGGTCAGCCCGGACTCTCGGCGCAGTTCGTCGAGCAGGTCGAGCACCCCGGCCTGGGTGATCGTGTCCAGCCCCGAAGTGATCTCGTCGCAAACAAGGACCTCGGGGGAGGCGAGCAGCGCGCGGGCGAGCGCCGCGCGCTGGAGCTCCCCTCCGGACAGCCCGGTAGGTCGGCGGGCCGCCGACGCGGCGCCGAGCCCGACGCGTTCGAGCATCTCCAGCGCCGCGTCCCGCGCCGCACCGGACCTCAGGCCGCGCAGCCGCACGGCGGTGCGGCTCACCTGGTCGGCTACCGTCCGGTTCGGGTCGAAGGAGGCGTGCGCGTCCTGGAAGACATACTGAACGCGGGCCACGTCCTCGCGCCGCCGCCGTGACAGTGCCCCCGCCAGCGGTCTCCCGTCGAGCAGCACCGCTCCCCTCGCGGGCTCGTGCAGCCCCGCGACGCAGCGCGCGAGGGTCGTCTTCCCGCTTCCCGAACGCCCGACCAGCGCCAGGCACCGCCCGGCGGCCACCCGCAGCGACACGTCGTGAAGCACCGGCACCGAGCGGTGCCTCGCCGTCAGTCCGACGACGTCGAGCCGGACCGGCCCCGGCACGGCGTTCCGGGGTGACGCCGCCTGCCGGGAAGGCCGGCCCGCCTCACCGGAGAACAGGCCCCATCCCCGGCCCGTGGACGAGTTCACCGCACCGGGAGACGGAACCACCTCCCCGGAGGACGGACTCCCTTCCTGACCGGTGGACGAGCTCATCGCACCGGGAGACGGAACCACCGGACCGGAGGGCGGGACCGCCGGGAGCCGGGCGGCGAGCAGGCGTCGGGTGTAGTCGTGCCGGGGCCGGGCGAGTACCTCCCCGGCCGGACCGCTCTCCACCGCCCGGCCGCCGCGCAGTACGACGACATGGTCGGCGAGCGTGCGCACCACGTCCAGGTCGTGGCTGAGCAGGACCAGCGCGATG
This sequence comes from Streptosporangium sp. NBC_01469, assembly GCF_036227305.1. Taxonomy (NCBI): domain Bacteria; kingdom Bacillati; phylum Actinomycetota; class Actinomycetes; order Streptosporangiales; family Streptosporangiaceae; genus Streptosporangium; species Streptosporangium sp. NBC_01469. Next base: position 7,844,867 of record NZ_CP109465.1, read on the forward strand.
CCCTGCCGTACGAGGTCCGCCAGTGCGTCCACGACCTCCCGCTTGGTGATGGCGTCCTGGCCGGTGGTGGGCTCGTCCGCCACGATCGCCGACGGCGCCGTCAGCAGCGTCTGGGCGAGCACCAGGCGTTGCTGCTGCCCGCCGGAGAACTCGTGCGGGTAGCGGCGCGCCACCCCTTCACCGGCGGGCAGGTCGACGCGGCGGAGCACGGACGAGATCCGGTCCGCCACGGATCCGTTCATCACGGCCCCGCCAGGCACGGCCCCACCAGGCGCGTGGCGCCCGGCGACCTCGCGCAGCACCGCGCCGGCGCGGCGGACCGGATTGAGCGCGGACGCGGGGTGCTGCGGCAGGTAGCCCACCGTCCCGGCCACCTCGACCGTCCCCGACAGGACCACCCCGGGCGCGTGCTCGCCGAGCAGCGCCCGCCCGATGGTGGTCTTGCCACTGCCCGAGGCCCCGACCAGGGCGAGCACCCGGCCGGGTGCGAGCTGGAAGGAGACGCCGTCGACCAGCGTGCCGCCACCGGCTTCGGCGCGCAGTCCCACAACGCGGATCACGCGATCTCCCCCCTGCGCCGCACCCCGTCGAAGAGCAGGTTCAGCCCGACGGACAGCGCCACGATCAGCAGCGCCGGGACGAGCACCGCCCAGGGCTGAAGGAACATGCCGGTCCGGTTGCGGTCGACCATCACCGCCCAGTCGCCGGAGTCCGGGGAGACGCCGACGCCCAGGAAACTCGCCGTCGCGACAAGGTAGAGCGCGCCGACGACGCGGACGCCCAGGTCGGCCAGGAGGGTACGGAGCATCGACCGGCCCACGTAGCCGACCGCCCGGCGCCACCAGCTCTCACCCTGGAGCCGCATCGCCTCCATGGCGGGCCTGGCGGCGATCTCCAGGGCCGCCGCGCGGGATATCCGGGCCACCTCCGGCAGGCTGATCACCGCGACGATGACGACCAGGGTGACGGGTCCTGGCGGAACGGTGGCGGCGAGCAGGATGAGCATCAACAGCGAGGGGACGGCCAGCAGCAGGTCCAGAGGTCTCATCAGCAGCTCGTCGAGCCACCGCCGCCGGGTCATCGCGGCCAGCAGCCCCAGCGGCGTGCCCACCAGGAAGGCCAGGGCGGTGGCGGCCAGGGCGACCACCACGACCGTACGACCGCCGAGAAGCACCTGCCGCCACACGTCCCGGCCGACGAAGTCCGTGCCCAGGAAGGGGCCGGAGCCGAACGGGACACCGCGAAGACCCGGCTCGCCCGCGAACCACGGACCGGCGAGGGCGATCACCAGCGGCACGCCCAGCAGCACCCCGCCCGACCCCCACCTCGGCACCGGCCCGGATCCCCGCTCAGATCCCCGCTCCGGCCCCGGTTCCCGTCCCGGCCTCATGTCGCACCCGCCGCGCGCGGGGCGAGACGGAACGCGGCGACGTCGGCGGCGAGGTTCACGACCACGGTGGTGGCCGCGAAGACCAGGGCGAGTCCCTGGATCACCGGAATGTCGCGGGCGGAGACCGCGCTCACCAGGGAGGTGCCGAGGCCCGGGATGACGAAGACGGCCTCCACGGTGATCACACCGCCGAGCAGCCAGTCGGTGGTCCTGGCGAGCTGCTGCACGGCCGGCGCCACCGCGTTGGGCAGGGCGTGCGCCACGACGACTCTCCGGCCCGAGAGCCCGAGCCTGCGGGCGTGGCGGACGTACTCGGAGCTCAGAGCGTCGATCATCCCGGCCCTGACCAGCCTGCTGATCGAGCAGATCGGCCGGGCGAGCAGGACCAGGAGGGGAAGCACCAGCACGGCCGGCTGTGCGAGCAGGTTCGGGCCGACGCCCACCGCGGTGGGCGGGAACCAGCCGAGCCGCAGGGCGAACAGCGCGACCAGAAGCACGGCGAGGGCGAACTCCGGCACCGAGTACAGGGCGATGCCGGCCGAGGTGAGGATCCGGTCGAGCAACCGGCCCTCGCGGATCGCGGCGACGACGCCCGCGGCCACCGCCAGCGGCACCAGGAGCAGCAGGGTGATCGCGGCGAGCTGGAGGGTCGGCCCGCCGGCGTCGGCGAGGAAACCGGTGACCGGGCGCCCGGCCGTCAGCGACGTGCCGAGGTCGCCGCGGAACAGGCCGAGCAGCCATTCGGCATAGCGGACCGGCGCGGGCCGGTCGAGCCCCAGCTCCTGGCGGATCCGCTCGATCCGCACCGGGTCGGGCGTGTCCCCGGCCAGCACCACGGCGGCGTCTCCCGGCAGTGCCTCGGTGAGGGCGAACACCAGTGCGGTGACCGCCACGACCTGGGCCAGGCCGAGCAGCAGGCGCCGTGCGGCGTACCCGGGCAGGCTCCTCCGGCCTCCGGAGCGGGAGTACCAGGACGACGGGGCGAGTCGGAGGTGCGTCAAGCCAGCCACACTTTGTCGAACCGGGCCCAGTCGAGGGTGTTGGCCGGGGCGTCGGCGACGCCCCCCACCCCGGGCGCGGTCGCGACGAGCCAGTCGGCGAAACCCCAGACGAGGTAGCCGCCCTCGGCGTGCTGGGCGCGCTGCATCTCGGCGTACACGTCGCGGCGCGCCTTCTCGTCGGCGAGCGAGACGGCCTTGGCGTAGAGCTCGTCGAACTCCGGGCGCTTCCACTTCGTGATGTTGGTGGTGGACGTGCTGAGCAGACGCTGCGCGAAGTGGGACTCGATGGGCATCGCGCCGGACCGGAAGCAGCACAGCGTGCCCTTGTCGAGGACGTCCTTCCAGTAGGTGTCCTTGTCGCCCACCGCGACCTCGACGTCGAGACCGGCCTGGCGCATCTGGTCGGCGAAGACGCTCGACGATTCGACGAAGCCGCTGGCCGCCGCCGATGTGTCGAGCCGCACCTTCAGCCCCTTCGCACCGGCCTTCTCCACCAGCCACCTGGCCTTGTCCAGGTCACGGGCACGCTGCGGGATCTCCTCGGCGTAGTACTGGTAGCCCCTGCCGAAGAGGTCGTTGCCGATCTGCCCGGCGCCGGCCAGCACGGTGTCGACCAGTTCCCTCCGGTCGGCCAGCAGGAACATCGCCTCGCGCAGGTTCCGGTCGTCGAAGGGCGGGCGGTCGAGTTTCATGGCGAACGCCTGCATGCCGCTGTTGGTGAGCCGGGTGACGGCCAGGCGGTCGTTGCCCCGGTAGGTCCTGGCGGTGGTCGCGGTGATGTCGTGGGCGTAGTCGGCCTGTCCGCCCAGCAGGGCGTTGACCCGGGCCGACTCCTCGTTGGCGATCAGGTACTGCAGCTCGTCGACATGGGGCGCGCCCTCCCAGTAGTCGGGGTTGCGCTTGAGCAGCAGGGAGCGGCCAGGTTCAAAGGAGCCGAAGGTGAACGGGCCGGACCCGATCGGTTTGGTGAAGTCCTCGGCGCCCTCGGGGACGACGAACACGCCGAAGGCGGCCAGCACGTTGGGGAACTCGGCGAACGGCTGCCTGAGCGCGAACTCGACCGTGCGGTCGTCGACGGCCCTGCTGGCGGCCAGGTCGATGACCGCCAGGGTGGACCTGGCGCGGAAGGCGCGGGCGGGGTCGGCGATCCTGGCGTAGCTGTAGAGGACGTCGGCGGCGCGCACCGGCCTGCCGTCGTGGAAGGTCGCCCGGCGCAGGGTGACCCGCCACGTGGTGAGGTCGGCGGAGGGTTCCCAGCGCTCGGCGAGGCGCGGCACGACCGACAGGTCGGGACCGTAGTCGGCGAGCTTGTCGAACAACGCCTTGGACCGGGACGCCTCGACGAACAGGTTGGACAGGTGCGGGTCCAGGGTCTCCTGGGCTCCGCCCCCCGCGAACGCGACACGCAGCCGGCCCCCCGCGCGAGGCTTGCCCGCCGTGGTGCCCCCGGCGGTGGGACCGGTGCCGCACCCGGCGAGCAGGGCGGCGGACAGCCCGGCGGTGGCGCCGAGGAAGCCGCGGCGATTCAGGGAGTGCATGGGAGAGGGGTCCTTTCATCGGTTGTGCCGGTTGTACGGCCGGCCGCGCGAACAGCCGGACGATCGGCGCTGACATCGGCTCTGACATCGGCTCTGACATCGGCCGGGCAGGCGGCCGGGCAGGCGGCCGGACGATTCCCGATACGGTCGTGTGGGCCGCCGGGCGGGGGACGCAGGCGGGCCACGACATGGAGCCGGTCGCCGGACAGGCCGTCCGACGGCGGCGCACCGGGGGTCCACGGGGGTTGGGTGCGCGGTCCCGGCCCGCCGAACAGGGCCAGTACCTCGAAGCCGGCGACGTCGAGGAAGTACTCCAGTTCCCGGGGGAAGAGCAGCCTCCAGGCCGAATACTGGTGCAGCGGCCCGGCGCGGCCCGGCCACTCCCAGGTGCGGTGCCGGCGCAGCAGCTGGGCGGCATGGTCGATCCACAGGCGGGTGCGGGAGGTGTACGGCACGCCCTCCCAGAGCACGGACCCGGTGACCGTCCCCTCCAGCAGCTCGGTGTTGCCGAGGAAGAACGCGCCGTTGCGCATCTCGGCGACGAGCAGCCCGCCGGGCGCCAGGTGCGCGCGGCAGCGGGACAGGAACGCGGTCAGGTCGGCGTTCTCGTGGCAGTAGAGCAGCGCGCTGTCCAGGCAGGTGACCACGTCGAACCGGCGGCCGAGGTCGAACGACCTCATGTCGGCGTTGACGAACTCCACACCCGGATACCGGCCGCGCGCGTGGGCGAGCATCGGCTCGGAGACGTCCAAGCCGGTGACGGTGTAGCCGTCGCCGGCCAGGTGACCGGCGTCGCGGCCGGTGCCGCAGCCGATGTCGAGCAGCCGGGTCCCGCCACCGAAGCGACGGGCGAGGTCGTCGGCGAACCGGGCCGCGAGATGACCGGGGTCGGGGAACCGCAGCTCGTACAGCTCGGGGTTGTCGGTCAGGAAGTTCACGGCCGCGCCGTCCTCTCCGGTGCCGGGAAGTTCACGGCGCCTTCTCCGCCGCCGGGAAGTTCCCGGGGGAACCGCTCTCCGGCACACCGGCGCGGCGCACCGCGATCGCGGAGCCCAGCCCGAGCGCGGCGCAGAGCGGCCAGGCGAGCCAGCCCGCCGTGTCGCCCGCCCAGCCCACGACGACGTTGCCCACCGCGGCGACCAGGCCCGAGGCGAGGTAGAACATCCCGAAATAAGTACCGATGACGCCCTCCCTGCCAAAGGAGGGAATCAGCTCCAGCACGAACGGCTGCGCGATCATCACTCCCAGGGCCAGCCCGAACACGGTGAACAGCACCGGGGTCAGACCGGGCAGCAACGGGGCGAGGAAGGCCGCGCCCATCACCGCCAGGCCGAGCGCGATGGCGGTCCCCCCGCTGAGACGGTCCCGCAGCCACCGGGTGACCCGTACCTGCAGCAGCAGGGTGGCGACGGTGGAGACCAGGAACAACGCCGCCACCGAGGCGGCGGAGCCGGTGACCTCCTCGGCCCGCATCGGCAGGATCAGGTAGAGCTGGTTCTGCAGGGCGAACATCCCGCTCAGCGCCAGCGTGAAGGCGACGAACCGGCGGTTGGCCAGGCACTCCCGCCAGTCGGCGAGCACCGACCCCCCGCCGGGCGGCACGGGCCGCGACGGCAGCGTCAGCGCCTGTGCCACCGTCAGCCCGGCGAAGATCAGCGCTGCGGCGACGGCCGCCACCCGGAAGTCGACCAGCAGCAACGCGCCGCCCAGCAGCGGGCCGAGCAGCGCCCCGGTGCTGGCGAACACGTTGAACAGGGAGAACGCCTCCGCGCGGCGGTCGCCCGCCTCGACGGCCAGGTAGGAGCGGACCGCCGGGTTGAACAGCGCCCCGGCCAGACCGGACAGGACCGAGGCGCCGAGCAGCACGGGCAGCGAGCCGCCGAACGCGAAGAGACCGAAGCCGACGGCGCGCAGCGCGCACCCCGCGATGATGACCGTGCGAGCACCGAGCCGGTCGGAGGCCGTCCCGCCGATCAGGAACAGGCCCTGCTGGCTGAGGTTGCGCACACCGAGCACCACCCCGACGGCGGCGGCCGACATGCCCAGGCTTCCGCCGAGGTAGCCGGCGAGATAGGGGATCAGCAGGTAGAAACCGGTGTTGACGCCCATCTGGTTGACCAGCAGGAGCCGTACGGACAGCGGAAAGGACCGGAACGTCCTCATGTCGCCGGCCGCACGCCGAGGCCGGGGAGGCCGGAGAGCCGCAGCACGCCGTCCTCGCCGCCGATACCGGTCCAGGGGTCGCGCTCCAGCAGTAAATGGCCGTCGAGGTCGACCCAGCGGGCCTGCCCGGCCAGGTGGGCGGCGGGGGCGATGCCGAGCGAGCTGGACACCAGGCAGCCGAGCATGACGTCCATGCCGTGGCGCCGCGCCGCGTCGATGACGCCGAGCGCGGCCAGCACGCCGCCGCACCGGGCGAGTTTGACGTTGACCCCCCGGACGGCTCCCGCCAGCCGCTCGACCTCGGCCACTCCTCCGGCGTCCTCATCGGCTATCACCGGCATCGATACCCGCCGGCCGACCCAGGCGAGCAGGTCGGGACGGCCCGGCGCGATGGGCTGCTCGACGGCGTCCACGTAGGGCATCCGCTCCAGCAGCCGGACGGCCCGCTCGGCGCTCCAGGCGCCGTTCGGGTCCAGCAGCAGGCGCGCTCCGGGGGCGGCTCTCCTGACCGCCTCGATCCGCGCCACGTCGTCGGCCGGGTCGGGCGACCCGGCCTTGACCTTCAGCACGGTGAAACCTCGGTCGCGCAGGTCACGGGCGGCTCCGGCCGCCCGCTCCGGCCCGCAGATCCCGATCGTGTACGCGGTGGGCACCGGCCGCCAGGAGGGGGATCCGGTGAACCGGTGGACGGGCAGCCCGTCGCGCTTGCCCGCCAGGTCCAGCAGGGCCGCGTCGAGGCCGGCGAGCACCCCCGGCGGGCACGGCAGGTCCGGCAGCTCCGCGAGGAGTGTCTCCGGGTCGGGCCGACCGGCCACCCGCTCCAGCGCGGCCGTGATTCGGGGCACGTCCAGCCCGAGGTAGGCGCTGGACACGATCTCGCCGTACCCGGTCACCCCGTCGTGGCGCAGCGCGATCCGGACGGCGTCGCGCGCGGCCATCACCGAGCGGGAGATGCGGAAGGGCTCGCGCAGCCGCAGCGGGACCACCTCCCAGCCGAGCCTCATGCCGGGACCTCCACGGCGCGCAGCGGGTCGGCGACCCGGCGGCAGCGCGCCCAGCCCGTCACCTCGACGGCATCGGAATCGGCGATCTCCAGTGGCCGGGTCACCGGATGTCCGGCCAGCCCGCGGGAGCGCCGGTAGTCGTCGTTGAAGATCGAGTCGAGGTAGCGGTGCGGCCCGTCGGGGAAGACGGTCACCACCCGCGCGCCCGTCTCCACCCGCGCGGCCCAGGCCGCGACGAGCGCGACGGCCCCGGTACTCCAGCCTCCGGTGACGAAGGCGTGCCGGGCTAGGCGCCGGCAGGTGTCGGCGGCCTCCGCGGGCCCGACCCAGTGCACCTCGTCGAACTCCTCGTAGGCGACGTTGCGCGGGTGGATGCTGCTGCCGAGCCCGCGCATGAGGCGGGGGCGCGCCGGCTGCCCGAAGATCGTCGAACCGACCGTGTCGACCCCGATGAGCCGTACCTCCGGCCAGTGCCGGCGGAGTTCGGAGATCACGCCGGCGCTGTGCCCGCCGGTCCCGACACTGCACACGAGCACATCCGCCGCGCCCAGCTGGGCGACCAGCTCGCGTGCCAGCGAGGCGTACCCGGCGCGGTTGTCGGGGTTGTGATACTGGTTCGGCCAGTACGCGCCGGGCAGCCGGTCCATGACCCGGTCGAGCCGGTCCAGCCGGGCCTGCTGCCACCCGCCCACCGGGTGCGGCCGGTCGACCGTCTCCAGCCGTGCCCCGTACGCGGCCAGCAGTGCCCGCATGCCCGGTTCCAGCTCGGCGTCGACGACGAGCACCACCGGGTGGCCCAGGGCCTGGCCGGCGAAGGCCAGCCCGACGCCGAGGGTGCCGCTGGTGGACTCCACCACCGGCGCCCCCGGCCGGAGCTCGTTCCTGGCCCGCGCCCCGAGCAGCATCGACACCGCGGCCCTGGCCTTCATGCCGCCCGCGCCGAGGCCTTCGAGTTTGGCCCAGAAGCCGGGATGGGCGTGCGGCAGCGGTGTCCCGATCCTGGCGACAGGGGTGTTGCCGAGCAGGGTGAGCAGGTCCGGTGCGGAGGTCACCTGGCTCCTTCCGACCGATAGCGGTAGATGAGGGTCGGGCCGCCGTCCAGCCAGAAGAACGGGTACGGCTCCGCGGAGAGGGCGGTGACCCCGGCGCCGACGAACCGCCGGAGCACGGCGCTGCCGGTCTGGGCGAAGAGCACCAGGGGCTTGCCGGTGTCGCGCGCGTGGCGCAGCAGCGGATCGAAGGTCCCGTTTCCCAGCGTCATTCCGGAGGCGAGCACGGCGTCGCAGCCCTCCAGCGCGGCCCCGGCGTCGGTGACGTGCGGCTCGCCCCATTCGGTCTCGCCGCCCCGCAGGTCGCACGGCACGTAGCGGAGGCCGCGTTCCCGCAGGCGGTGCAGGAGCGAGTTGACCACGCCGACCACCAGTACCCGGCCCCCGGCGGGGACGGGGAGGAGGTCCACCACCATGGCGGCCCGGGCCATCGACTTGTCCAGGGAGGACCCGGCGGGCACGGCCACGGCGTCGGCCGGGTCGTGGGGATGCTCGCGCATCAGGTAGGCGTCCAGGGCGGCCGTGCGCACCGCGGCCAGCGGGTGCGACAGCAGCGTGGCCACGTCGCGGCCCACGCAGTCGTACACCACGTCGTCGGGTATCGCGTCCGGTTCCACCGCGCAGGACCCGACCGCCTCGCCGAGCCGGAGACTGATCACGTGGTTGCGGTAGCCGCGGCCCCGGGTGGCGTGGTGCGCGCCCTGCTTGGTGACGAATCCGACGCTGATCCGCTGCCGGGCGGGGTCGGAGCCCGCCCGGCAGGCCAGCACGTCCGCGACCAGCCCGCCGAGCCCGGCCGACGGCTTCACGCGTACTCCACGGTCAGGCCGGCCACGAGTTCCTCGGCCCGGGATCGGGCGCCGGAGCCGGCGGTGTCCGCGACCATCACGTGGCCGAGGTAGCCGTTGTTGCTCGTCGGCTCCCCCGCGCGGAATCCGGCGGTCTTGACCTGCCACTCGACGACGTCGCCGGCCTCGGCGAGCCGCCGGGTGCCGTGGACCGCCGAGAGCGTTCCCGGCCCCGGGGGCAGCAGGAAGGCGATGGCCGCGCTGCGCACCCCGGTGTCGGCGGGTGCCAGCCAGGGCCGCTCTCCCAGCGCGAGCTGGGCGTAGGCGGTCGGTATGTCCACGCCCGTCACCCGGCGGACCAGCTCGGTGATCTGGTTTCCCGCGGGCCGGGGATTGATCTCGACCACCCTCGGCCCGTCCGGGGTCAGCTTCAGCTCCGTATGGGCCACGCCGTGGTCCAGTCCGACCGCGGCCAGCGCGGCGAGGGCGGCCTCTCCGGCGGACCGCACCGTGCCGGGGTCGAGCGCGGCCGGGAACATGTGGCCGCTCTCCACGAACCACGGCTCGCCGGTGAGACTCTTGTCGGTCATGCCGACGATGCCGGTCTCGCCCTCGAAGGCCACCGACTCGACGCTGATCTCGGGGCCGGTCAGGACCTCCTCCAGCAGGACGACGGGCAGCCGCCGCTGCTGTCGCGCGTTGACGGGGAATCCCTCCAGCGCCAGGTAGGCCTCGCGAAGCTGCTCCCGGTCGTCCACTCTGCGCACGTACATCCCGGCGCACAGGTCGACCGGCTTGATCACCAGGGGGTAGCCGATCTCCTCGGCGCGCGAGGCCGTCTCGGGCCAGCCGCCCGTGACGGCGAAGGCCGGTCCCGGCAGCCCCGCCTTCCGCAGCGCCTCCCGGGTGAGGTCCTTGCGGTAGGCCCGCTCGACGGCCTCGGGACCGGCCCCCGGCAACCCCAGGTGGGCGGCGAGCCGGGCGGCCGTCGCGAGGTAGTAGTCGCACGAGGAGATCACCCCGTCGAAGCCGAGGGCCTCGTGCAGCCGCTCGACGTACCTCAGCAGGGCCGGGACGTCGTTGGTCTCCGCGGTGACCACGTTGTCGGCGGCGAGCAGGGGGTGCGCGAGGGCCCCTGACGGGGCGCGCAGGTAGTGGTGCAGATCGCGGGTGAGGAAGGTGAACCGGTGACCCGCCTCCCGGATCGCCCTGGGCAGCAGGGAACTCATCGATCCCACCCAGCTCTCGACCATCAGCAGATGCCCCAAGACAGCCTCCTTCATCACAAGACCAGATGGAAGGAATGATAATCACTTTCATTTTCTTTGCAACACGATAAGACCCCTTTGATCCGGATCTGATGCATCTGCGCCGGTAAAGGCCTCAATCTCCACCGAAACTGCACAGGTGACCACTACGCTCCGGGTGCATGATCAGATCGAGATGGGTGAGCCTGCTGGTCTGGTCGGCGGTGCTGCCCTTCGCGGCCTGGGCGCTGCTCAGGGCCGGCGGGTGGACCCCCGTCTGGCAGTGGGTCGCCCTGGTGGCGTTCACGCCGTACGTGGCGGCGGCCTCGGCGATCCCGCTGCTCCTCGCCCTGGGCCTGCGCCGCTGGGCGGCCGCGGCCCTCGCCCTGGTCACGAGCGCGGTGCTGGCGACGACCGTGCTCCCCCGCTACTTCGGCGACGGCGACCGGCCCGCCGCCGACGGGGGGCGGCTGCGGGTGCTCGCCGCGAACCTCGCCGTCGGCGCGGGCGACACCGACGTCCTGATGAGGCTCGTGCGCTCCCTCGACCCGGACGTGCTGGCCCTCCAGGAGGTCACCCCGGCCGCGCGCGACCGTCTGGAGGCGGCCGGGTTGCGCGAGCGCATGCCCCACGTCGTGGACCGCGCGGTCGACGGGGTGTGGGGCTCGGGCATCTACTCCAAGCACCCCGTCACCGAGAGGCCACTGATCGCGCTGGGCAGGTTCCGGCAGGCGCGAGGGGTGATCAGGCACCCGAGCGGCCACGAGATCGAGGTCGTCTCGGTCCACCCCTGCGCGCCCCGGTACGGCGACAGGGTGCCGTGCTGGGAGCAGGGACTGCGGGCGCTGCCCAGGGCGGGCGGGCAGCTGCGGGTTCTCGCCGGGGACTTCAACGCCACCCTCGACCACCGGCTGGTGCGCGACCTGCTCGACAGCGGCTACCGCGACGCGGCCGACGTCACCGGGCACGGCCTGACGGCCACCTGGCCGCAGCAGGGCTGGGAGCCCGTCCCCGGCGTGACCATCGACCACATATTCGCCGACTCGCGCATGGCGATCAGGACCTTCGGCGTCCACCACCTCCCGGACACCGACCACCGCCCGGTCTTCTCCGAGCTGGGCCTGCCCCGCTTCACGAAGCGCTGAACCCGGCTCGATCCGCCACGCCGACCCCGGCCGGGACCGCCCGCACGGGCCGGTGAAGAGGCGGGCTCCGGCCGGGACCGCCCGCACGGGCCAGTGAAAGGGCGGGCTCCGGCCGGGACCACTCGCACGGGCCGGTAGGGGCGGGCTCCGGCCGGCGCGGGGCCCGCCCCTCACCGGTTCGGGCCGATCAGCCAGGACCGGCCCGAACCGACCGACCCGACCGGCCCGCCTCACGCCTCACGGATCGCCGAGCGGGGCCCGGACGGTCTCGGCCCTCCGCGAGCGGGACCCGCCGAGGAACAGGACCAGGGCGAGGACGGCGTACGGCACCGCGGAGGCGGTGAAGATCGCGGCGTGACCGGTCAGCGCCGAGGCCGCGGCGTAACCGCCGTAGACGAGGACGGCGCCCACTTCGGTGCCCACCCCGGCCAGCGAGGTCACGGTGGCGCGGGCCGGGCCCGTGATGCTCTCCTGCAGCCGCACGTCGGCCAGCACGCTCGCCATCTGGAAGACGCAGAAGGCCACCGCGAGGGCGACGAACCCCGCCGCGACACCGCTGACCGCGCCCGCGCCGAGCGCCAGCGCCCCGAACGCGAGGAGCGCGGCGAACTCCCGGTCCGTGAAGCTCCGCCCGGCCGCCGCGAGCAGGCCACCGGCCGCGATGCCCACGGAGACCAGAAGCACCAGGAGCGGCACGACGTGCGTGGCGACGCCGGTGCCGATCGCGAGCAGCGGGGTGTACTCCTCCAGCGACCCCCACAGGGCCGTCACCGCCGGTACCAGCAGCAGCGCCCGGCGCGTCGACCGGTCGGCACGCGCCGCCCGTAGCCCCTCGCGCAGGATCGCGGCGTAGCCGCCCTCCGGCGTCTCCCCCTCACCGGCCGCCTCGGCTTCCCTGCCGGGGCTTACGCGATGCTCGGGAAAGGCCAGCGCGGCCACCGCGGCGAGCACACACGCCAGGACGCTGCCCGCGGCGACCAGCGAGTAGCCGCCCACGGCGAACACCGGGGCGGCCACGGCCATGGACACCATGGCCGCGCCCGTGCCGACCGCGCGGGCACGGCCCATGATCGCGGCATAGCGGCCGGCCGCGCCCAGGTGGTCGAGCTCGGTGTAGACCAGCGCCTCCAGTGCGCCCGACTGCAGCGCTCCCGAGGCGCCCCACAGCACGAAGCCCACGGCGAACACCCAGTAGGAGGGGGCCGCGCCCCACAGGCCGAAGCCGACGGCGGCGAGCAGCGGCGCCAGGGCGAGCAGCGCGCGCCGCGAGACGGCGTCGGCCCACACCCCCGAGGGAACCTCCAGCACGACGGAGGTGACCGACCAGATCACCAGGAGCGAGGAGATCTCGGCGGTCGACAGACCCGTATCGACGAACAGCAACGCGTAGAACGGGTAGAACAGGACGAACTCATCAAGGAGGGTGTAGGCGTAGAGCGTCGCGGCCAGGCGCTTCGCACGCCCTTCGGGCGCACGGGAAAAAGAAGTGGTCATGAGGTCCTTCTCGCGGGGACTGTGCGGACTCGGGATGCTCGGCATCTCCGGAGGTCCACGGCAGCTCGCGCCGGACCGACCGATCGTTGAGGATCAATGTCGCCAGGTCATACCGCAGACCCTACAACCGCCGCGTCCACTACGACCTCCCCTTTTTCCCGGCCCTCGTCTCCGGCCTGCTCCGGGCTTCCCCGGGACATCGCGCATGCCGTGTGGCCGGGGCGGAGGCGCTCCGGGCTTCTCCGGGCGGGACACCTCCAGCCGCAGGCGCGGCGTCGTGCTCTCGCCGTCGCGGATGTCGCGGGCACGGCGCGCGGCGCGCGGCCGGGCCCGCCCCGTCTCCGTCCGTCCGTCCGTCCGGACATGACCGGCTCCGGCCGGGCAGGAAACCGGCCGGGTGGAAAATCGGCCGGGGCCGGTCAGAACTCGTCGTGCCCGGAGACCTGGCCGATCGGGAAGACGTGCCTGTTCGCGGCGCAGATGGTCTCCAGGACGTGAACGGGCGTGTCCTCGTCGGAGTAGCTCGCGCGCAGGACCTGGACGACCCACTCCCCCGGTTCGAGCTCCAGGGTCTCGTACTCGAAGGACGTCGGCGGGCGGGCCGTCAGGTTCTCCTCGGCGTGGCCGAAGGTGTGGCCGAGGGCGATCAGCGCCGACTGGAGTGACGGTTCGACGAACCCGGGCTCGGCGAGGCGGGTCCCCCCGAACAGGTCCGCCCGGAAGTAACTGGTGGCGACGCGCACCGGGATCCCGTCGGCCGTCATCATCTTCCGGCGGGCGATCACCTCGGCGCCCGGTTCGACGCGCAGGCAGGCGGCCACGTGTTCACCGGCCGGCTCCGGGCCCACGTAGAGCATTCTGCGGCCCGGCGTGACGCCCTGCCTCTCCGCCTCGGCGAGGAACAGGGACGCGGAAGCCCGCACGGCGGGGTCGGTCGGCAGCGCCCGCCGTACCAGGACCCTCGGCGCGCGGACCGCGGGTCCCTCAGGGGCACGCGCCGCCGGCCCCTTCCTCATCTGGGAGATGCGGCCCGGGGACACACCCAGGCGGGACCCTATGTCCTCCAGGCTCATCCCGGAGTCACGGGCCTCGGCGATCGCCTGGCGACGCATCTTCGCCGCCTCCGCGACAAGCTCCTGCTCCTCGGCCATGAGACGGCTCAAAACCAGCGCGCGCTCGATAGGGTCGCTCAGCTCGGAAACATCGTGCAGCGTCTTCAGGTCCATCGGGGGCCGCCTCCTCGCGCTCGACACCACCGGGCATTTTAGCCCCCCTATTACGGCGCTGCGACAATGCCCGTCCCAGCGGGCCGGAAAGGCCGTCGCCCGCGCCCGTCCCGGAACTCGAACCGTTTACTCCGGAAGAGGATCCGTGGTCAACGGGCACTCTGGCCTGGAGGTCACATCATGCCGACCGTCAAATCAGTTGCCGACGCCGTACCCGGGTGCGGAAACTGGATGGTCGCCCGTGTCACGCGGGTGGCGGTGATCCGACGGGGCGCCCACCGGGAGCGGTGGCACGGGTGAGACCGGCTGAGAGGGGATGGCGTTCCGGCCTGCCATGCCCCGGACGGCTCTCACCCCGTCAGAACACCGTGAGGAGCGTGCCGCCTGCCGATGCCCCCTGACACCGGAACCACCACAGCCAGTGCCAACAACGCAGACAATACAGACAACACAGACACCCTGGCCACCGACACAGCGTCCTCGACGTCCTCGACATCCTCGACATCCCCGGCCTCGCGGCCCCTCCCCGCGCGCCGTGCCGGGGCGGGCTCCCTGTGGCGGTTGAAGTCCTACCTCCGCCCGTACGTCACCCGCCTGGTCGCCATCTGGGTGCTGTCCTTCGCCGCGGTCGCGATCGGCATCACCATCCCGCTGATCGGCAGGGAGATCATCGACGGCCCCGTCGCCCGGGGCGACACCGGGGCCGTGGCACCCCTCGCACTGCTCGCCCTGGGACTGGGCGTGATCGAGGCTTTGCTCGTCTTCCTGAGGCGGTGGCTGCTGGCCGCCGCCGTCCTCGGCCTGGAGACCAGCATCCGCGACGACCTCTACGGCCATCTGCAGCGGCTGCCGATGGGATTCCACGCCTCCTGGCAGTCGGGCCAGCTGCTGTCGCGGGCGACGACCGACCTGTCGACGATCCGGCGCTTCCTCGGCTTCGGCCTGCTCTTCCTCGTGCTGACCACCGTCCAGATCGTGACGGTGACCGGGCTGCTGCTCCACATGTACTGGCCGCTCGGGCTGCTGGTCGTCGCCTCGGCGGTGCCGATCGTGATCACCACCCTGCGCTTCGAGCGCAGGTACATCACCATCTCCCGCCGGGTCCAGGACGAGCAGGGCGACCTCGCCACGGTCGTCGAGGAGTCGGCGGCCGGCATCCGTACCATCAAGGCGTTCGGCCGAGGGCCGTACGTCTCCGGGGTCTTCGAGGAAGGAGCGCTGAAGGTCTACCGAACCTCGATGGAGAAGGTCCGTCTGTCGGCCAGGTTCTTCACCTTCCTCGAGGTGATCCCGAACATCACCCTCGCGCTCGTGCTGCTGCTCGGCGCCCTGGCGGTCGGCTCCGGCACGCTGACGCTGGGCACGCTGGTGGCCTTCGCCACCCTGATGCTGCAGCTGGTCTGGCCCGTCTCCGCGCTCGGCTTCATCCTGACGATGGGCCAGGAGGCGATGACCGCGGCGGACCGGGTGATGGAGGTGCTCGACACCGAACCGGAGATCGTCGGGGGCACCGGCGTGATCGAACGGCCCCGGGGGCACCTGCGCTTCGAGGGGGCGGGCTTCACCTTCCCCGGCGACGAGGACCCGGTGCTCCGCGACGTCTGGCTGGAGGTACGGCCGGGAGAGACCGTGGCGGTCGTGGGCGCGACGGGTTCCGGCAAGACCACGCTGACCTCCCTGGTGCCGCGACTGCACGACGTCGGCACGGGCCGGGTCACGATCGACGGGGTCGACGTCCGCGACCTGCCGCTGCCCACGCTGCGCTCGATGGTCGCCACGGCCTTCGAGGAACCGACGCTGTTCTCGATGAGCGTGAGGGAGAACCTCACGCTGGGGCGGCACGACGCGAGCGAGGAGGAGATCGCGGAGGCGCTGCGGATCGCCCAGGCCGGGTTCGTCCACGCGCTGCCGTGGGGGCTGGAGACCCGGATCGGCGAGCAGGGCATGTCCCTGTCCGGTGGCCAGCGCCAGCGGCTCGCGCTGGCGCGGGCGGTTCTCAGCCGTCCCAGAATCCTCGTGCTGGACGACACGTTGTCGGCCCTGGACGTCGAGACCGAGGCCCTGGTGGAGGAGGCGCTCCGGCACGTGCTGCGCGAGGCGACCGGGATCGTCGTCGCCCACCGGGCCTCCACCGTACTCCTCGCCGACAGGGTGGCCCTGCTGCTCGACGGCACGATCGCGCACGTCGGCGAGCACCACGAGCTCATGGCGAGCGTGCCCGAGTACCGCGCGCTGCTGTCGGCGGACCCGGACGCCGAGGAGGCGCGGCTGTGAGCGTGTCCGAACCTTCCACCGAACCTTCCGGGCCCGCCGAACCCGCCACCGGACCTTCAGGACCCGCCGCCACGGACCCTTCCGGCGCCGAGGCCGCGAACGGGTCCCGGGAGTGGCGGGGGGTCGCGGCGGAGAACCAGGACGAGCTGTCGGCGCAGGTGTCGTTCCTGCTGCGCGACAGGTCCAGGCGGCTGCTCGGCGACCTGCTGCGCCCGTACCGCAGGGAGATCATCCTGCTTGTCGCGATCATCGTGACCTGCAACGTCGCCTCGCTCTCCATCCCCTACCTGGTAGGGGTGGGCATCGACGCGGGCATCCCGCCGATGGTGGCCGGTGCGGGACCGCGGACGCTGGTGACGGTCGTCGCGGCGATCCTGGCGGCGGCGGCCGTCCAGCTGG
Organism: Streptosporangium sp. NBC_01469; assembly: GCF_036227305.1. Lineage (NCBI taxonomy): Bacteria > Bacillati > Actinomycetota > Actinomycetes > Streptosporangiales > Streptosporangiaceae > Streptosporangium > Streptosporangium sp. NBC_01469. Next base: position 7,861,585 of record NZ_CP109465.1, read on the forward strand.
TGACCCGGCGGATATTCCTCAGGATGGCCGGGCGCATCGGCCAGAGCATCCTGCTGGAGCTGCGGCGGCGGGTGTTCGTCCACTTCCAGAGGCTGTCGCTGTCGTTCCACGAGGACTACACCTCGGGCCGGGTCGTCTCCCGGCTCACCTCCGACATCGACGCCATCTCCGAGATGCTGCAGTCGGGTTTCGACGACCTCGTCACCGCCGTACTGACACTGGTCGGCACGGCGGTCCTGCTGCTCGTCCTGGACGTCCACCTCGGCGTGGTCGCGCTGCTGCCGCTGCCGGTCCTGATGCTGTTCACCGGCTGGTTCCGGCGGCAGTCGAGCATCATCTACCGCAGGACCCGGGAGACCGTGGCCCTGGTGATCGTCCACTTCGTGGAGTCGATGGCCGGCATGCGCGCGGTCCAGGCGTTCCGCGGGGAGCCGCGCAACCAGGAGATCTTCTCCCAGCTGAACGTCGACTACCGCGACGCCAACCGGCGGAGCATGCACCTGATCGCGATCTTCTCACCGGGCGTCAAGCTGATCGGGAACGTGACGATCGCGGCCGTCCTCCTCTACGGGGGCACGCTGGCGATCCAGGACGAGGTCACGGTGGGCGTGCTGGCCGCCTTCCTGCTCTACCTGCGCCAGTTCTACGAGCCGATGCAGGAGATCAGCCAATTTTATAACACGTTCCAGTCCGCCGGGGCCGCGTTGGAGAAGCTCTCCGGCGTGCTGCAGGAGCGTCCCGTGGTGGCCGAGCCCGGCGACCCGGTGACGCTGGAGCGGCCACGCGGGAGAATCGAGTTCCAGGGCGTGGAGTTCTCCTACCTGGACGGCACCCCGGTGTTGCCCGGGCTGGACCTGGTGGTCCCCGCCGGGCAGACCGTGGCGCTGGTCGGCACCACCGGGGCGGGCAAGACCACGCTGGCCAAGCTGGTCTCCAGGTTCTACGACCCGGTGGCCGGGCGGGTGCTGCTGGACGGGGTCGACCTGCGCGACCTCGGCGAGGAGTCGCGGCACGCCGCGGTGGTCCTGGTCACCCAGGAGAACTTCCTGTTCAGCGGTTCGGTGGCGGACAACATCAGGTTCGGCCGGCCGGGCGCGAGCATGGCCGACGTCGTGGCGGCGGCCCGCTCGATCGGCGCCGACGCGTTCGTCTCCGCGCTTCCCGAGGGGTACGACACCCAGGTCGGCAAGCACGGCGGCCGGCTGTCGGCCGGGCAGCGGCAGCTGGTGGCGTTCGCCAGGGCGTTCCTGGCCGACCCGGCGGTGCTGATCCTCGACGAGGCGACGTCCAGCCTGGACGTCTCCAGCGAGCGGCTGGTGCAGCGGGCGATGCGGACGATCCTGGCGGAGCGGACGGCTCTGATCATCGCGCACCGCCTGTCGACCGTCGAGATCGCCGACCGGGTGCTGGTGATGGACGGCGGCAGGATCATGGAGGACGGTCCGCCCGGCGAGCTCGTCGGGCGGGCGGGCCGCTACGCCGACCTGCACCGCGCCTGGCTCGACAGCATCTCCGACCACCGCGACGTCCCCGGCTGACCCACCCGGCGGCCGGGGACGCTCCGTACTCCCGCGTTCCCGCGCCCGCCAGGTCCCGGCCCCGCGTCGCCTCCCATCAGGGCGGCGCGGGGCCGGCCCGTCGGCGAACGGGTGCCCGGGAACCGGGGCATGGCCGGGCCGGAGCACACCCCGAACCGGAGCACATCCGAAACAGAGCGCGTCCGGGAATCGGGGCCCGTCCCGAGCCGGAACACATCCGGAACCGAGCACCTCCCGAGCCGGAGCACGTCCGAAACCGAGCACCTCCCGGGCCGCGATCCGGCGTCCGGAATCCGGCACGCGATTTACGACGGACCCTGAACCCCGGGAACGGTGCCCGCGTATCTCAGGACGGAACGGCACGAATGGTCCTTCCCACCCGCAGGAAAGGGGCAGTGATTTCGATGAGCACCCGGCGGTCGCGCAAACGACGGTCCCTGACCGCCACCTTGCTGGTCTCCGCCATACTGGTCGCCGGGTGCTCGTCAGCGGCCGTGACCACCGGAACCCCCATCCAGGCGGTGGGACTGGCCGGTGATCGGGCCGACGCGGACGTCCGTTTCTCCCAGGAGATGATTCCGCACCATCGCCAGACGATCCAGCTCGCCGACCTGGTGGCCGGCCGGAGCGAGAGCCCGTACGTGCGCGACCTCGCCGCGAAGATCAAGAAGAAGGAGTCCGCCGACATCGACCTGATGTCCGGCTGGCTGCGGTCGTGGAAGGTCGAGGTACCGGCGGAGGGCGACCACGCCGCGCACAACATGCCGGGCATGCTGTCCGCCACCCAGATCTCCTCCCTGGAGGGACGGTCGGGTGCCGCCTTCGACAAGCTGTGGCTGAGCGTGCTGGGCAAGCACCTCAACAGCGGTGTCCAGATGGCCCAGGTCGCGATCGCGCTGGGCAGGCACCGGCCCACCACCCAGCTGGCGGAGAAGATGGTCACCGAGCAGCGCGCCCAGATCACCGAGATCGGCAAGAAGCTCGCCTGAGTCATCTCCGGCTGGTGGCCGAGTCGACTCGGCGTCCACTCGGAGTCCACTCCGGGTCGTCGTTCACTCGGACGGCGGGCCGTCCGGGAGCGACCCGTCATCCGGGGATACGAAGCCCCCAAAAAGGGGCATAAGCGCGAGGCACAACCGGGTCGCGGTGATGGCGGTGACGCCAAGCGGCGCCCGGTGTGGCGAGCAGAGCGGCGGCAGACCGCCCGATCCCCCGCTGGAGGTCTCATGAGCACGCCCGGAAGGCGCCCTGTCCTCGCGGACTCCGTCCGGATCACCGAGGACGCCGTGGAAATACTCGACCGCCGCGTCTATCCCTTCGAGCACCGCTGGGTGCGCTGTGCCACCAGCGAGGAGGTCGCGGTGGCCATCGAGCGGATGGTCACGCAGAGCACCGGCCCCTCGTTCGCGGCGACCGCCGGGATGACGCTGGCCGCCCGTGAGGCGCGGGGCGAGCCGCCGGGCCTGGCTGCGGCGCGGCTGCGCAAGGCGGGCGACCGGCTCATCGCGACCCGGCCCACGAACAACCACATCCGCGACGCCGTCGAGACCGTCCTGGCCGCCACGGTGGACGGGCCACTGCCCGAGGCGTACGGGGACGAGCTGGTGGAGGCCGTGACCCGGGCGGCGGCCGAGCACGACGCGGCCTACCTGGCGAGCAGCGCGGCCATGGGCAGGCACGCGGCGGCGCTGCTCGACGACGGCGCCCGCGTCCTCACCCACTGCTGGGCCGACGCCTACCTGATAGCCACCGTCGAGGCCGCGCAGGAGGCGGGCAAGCGGCTGGAGTTCATCTGCACCGAGACCCGGCCCTATCTGCAGGGGGCGCGGCTGACCGCGCCGACGCTGGTGGAGATGGGTTACCGTCCCACCCTCATCACCGACGGGATGGTCGCCTCGGTACTGTCCGACGGGCTCGCCGACGTGGCACTGACCGCGGCGGACCGGGTGACGATGGACGGGCACGTGGTGAACAAGGTCGGCACGCTCGGGGTGGCGCTGGCCGCCCGCGCCTTCGACGTCCCGTACTACGTGGTGATCCCGGCGCCCGATCCGCAGGCTCCGGGTATCGACGACGTCGTCATCGAGCAGCGGAACGGCGACGAGGTCCTGCACGTTCTGGGGAGGCGCACCGCGGGCGAGGGCGTGACCGGCCACTACCCCGCCTTCGACGCCACGCCGCCGCACCTGGTGACGCGGATCGTGACCGAGCACGGCGCCTATCCCGCCGACCGCGTGTCGGAGCACTTCGGGCCCGTGGGGCGTTCCGGGGCGCCGAACGGCACCGCCCGCCCGTGACGGGCGACACCACCCGCCCATGACGGACGGCATCGCCCGCCCGTGACGGGCGATGCCGCCCGCGCATGACGAACAGCACCGCCCGCTTCTGACGGGCGGTGCCGCTCGCGCATGACGAGCGACATCACCCGCCTGTGACGGCGGTGCCGCTCGCGCCTGACAAACAGCACTGCCCGTCACGCGCGTGACGGGCAGTGCCGCTCGCGCATGACGGGGAGTGCCGCTCGCGCCCGTCTCAGCCCGAAGGCGCGGACGATCGTCTGCTGGACGGCGTGTCCCTGGCACCCGCGCACGACGCCCTCCCGCACGGCGGGCACCCGGCGACCCGCCCCCGGACCGCGCGACGAGCCTCCACCACGGGACGGCACATCGTGAAACGAGCGGAACAGTGGGCACGTTCGGCGCCGAGCGCGATCACGGACGAGGTCCCCCAGACACTTCCGGCGATCACGGGCACACCCGGGATGCGACACGGGGACCACTCGCACACCTGGCGTGACAGATCGACCACAGAGAGTAGTGTGCGCTGTGAAGTTGATCTACGAGGACATCCCTCACGACAGAATGGGAGTTCAGCGTTGGTGTCACAACGATCGAGATCCGCGCTCGTCGCGTTGACCTGCGCCCTGCTGGCACTACTGGCCGCACCGGGGACGCCGGCGGTGGCCGACACCGGTGCGCACACCGCCACCACCGCACGGCAGGCTGTCACGGGAGCCGCCACGCCCTGTGTCCGGCCGGGGCAGACGACCTACCCCGTGGACTACTACTGGAAGAACGTGCTCGGCATGAGGCTGGGCAACGGGTCGGTCTCGGTCAACACCTCCCCATCCCTGTGGGGCGGGCAGATAACGCCGGGCGGTACCTTCACCCTCACGCTGGCGCACCGCACGGCCCAGTGGCCGTTGCTGGTCAGGAGCTACACGACCACGTGGGACCTGTCGTCACTGCTGGCCTACGCCGACGTCGTCGGCCAGTCGGGGGCCGGCACCATCAGCGGCACCACCCTGACGATCGCCTCGTCGGGTACCAAGACCGACCCGTCCCCGAAGGTCATCACCTTCCAGGTCAGGCAGGGCACCGTCGGGGGCGCCATGACCATCCGGCCGACCGGGATCAGCAGCGTCATCGCCGCTCCGGGCCAGCTCGGGAACAACACGCCCGCCCCGCCGATCCAGATCGCCGACGGGCAGTCCATCTCGCCCACCAGGGCCGCCGACGACACCGTCACCACCAAGCAGGGCACGGCCGTCAGCGTGCCCGTCCTGACCAACGACACCGCGACCGCACCGACGATCAGCGGCGTCACCCAGCCTGCCAACGGCACCGCGACGATCTCCGGCGGCAACGTGGTCTACACACCCGCCGCGGGCCTCGGCGGCACCGACACCTTCACCTACACCGTCACCACCGCCTGCGGAACCAGCACCGCCACGGTCACGGTCACCGTCACCTGCGCCTACGCACCGGTCAACCTGGTCAACGGCAGCTTCGAGGCGCCGCCCGTGGCCACGATCGACTGGTCCATCTCCGACGCCTCCGTCAACCCGGGTGTCGGCTGGCGTACCACCGCCACCGACAACAAGCTGGAGTTCTGGCGGGGCGGCGCGAGCGGGGTCCCGGCGGCCGACGGCCAGCAGTTCGCCGAGCTCAACGCCAACCAGGTCTCCACGCTCTACCAGGACGTACCCACCGTTCCGGGAACGCCGATGACCTGGTCGCTGTATCACCGAGGCCGCCTCGGTACCGACGTGATGCGGGTGCTCATCGGCGCACCGGGCGCGACCGTGGCCCAGATCCCCGCCGGAGCCTCCTCCCCGGACATCTCCGACGACGACACCGCCTGGCGCCAGTACACCGGGGTGTACGTCGTACCTCCGGGGCAGACCATCACACGGTTCGCCTTCGACTCGGTGTCGGCCGCGGGCGGCACCCCGACGGCCGGCAACTTCCTGGACGGTGTGATGTTCCAGACGCCGCCCTGCCTGCCCATGACCAAGCGCCCATGACCAGAAGCAGGTGAGGGCGGAACCCCGAGGGGGCGCACCGCGGCCCGACCGACCGCCGCCCCGCGACCGCCCGGGTCCCTGACCGTCACACGCGGCACCCGGCCGGAAACCGGCCGGACGGAAGCGGACAGGAACGGGACGAGCGGCAGGGCTCCTGCCGTACACGGCACGAAGGCCCCTCTCGCCGAAGCGAGAGGGGCCTTCGTGCGTACGGCGCACCCGGAGGGCGCCGTCGGGATCAGCTGGCAGTGCCGGCGGTCTCCTGCTCCGCGGCGCGGCGCCTCTCCTCCTCCTCGATCGCCTCGACCGTCTCGTTGTCGCGGTCGCGGCGGTACTCGCGGACCGAGTAGGCGATGGCGGCGGCCCAGATGACGGCGATGGCGATGTAGGCGATGGTCTGGACGCCGCTGGAGGCGTCGATCCAGTCGCTGCGCAGCAGGGTCCGGACGTTGGTCAGGATGATGACACCACCGACGGCGGAGCCCAGGATGCGCGGCGGGATGTGGCGGACCAGCCAGGCTGCGATGGGGGCGGCGATGACGCCACCGATCAGCAGGACGGCGACCCAGGAGAAGTTGATGTTCTCGGAGCCGATGCCGATGAAGAAGCCGATGCTGGCGGCGATGGCGACCAGGAACTCGCTGGCGTCGATGGAACCGATCACCTTGCGCGGCGCCAGGCGTCCGCTGGCGAGGATCGCCGGGGTGCCGACCGGGCCCCAGCCGCCGCCACCGGTGGCGTCGACGAATCCGGCGACCAGGCCGAGAGGCGCGAGGAAACGCTTGCGCAGCGGCTTGCCCAGGTTGCCGCGCGGGAGACCGAAGGCCGTGAACCGGATCAGGACGTAGAGACCCAGCACGAGCAGGATGATCGACATGACCGGGGCCGCGACCTCGGTGGAGAGGCCGGACAGGAAGGTCGCTCCCGCGAACGCGCCGACGGCGCCGGGAACACCGATCTTGGCGACGACTTTCCAGTCGATGTTGTTGAAACGCCAGTGGGAGATGCCGGAGGCGAGGGTGGTGCCGATCTCGGCGAGGTGAACGGTGGCCGAGGCGGCAGCGGGGTTGGTGCCGATGGCCAGGAGCAGCGTCGTCGAGGTGACACCGTAGGCCATGCCGAGGCTGCCGTCGACGAGCTGTGCCGCGAAGCCGACCAGGCCTAAGAGGATGAGCGCACGCACAACGCCCCCCTTCCTGTTTTTCCTACTCTGTTGATAGGAATTATGGTGATTGAATGCCAAGGCCGCGTCAAGTCACGTTTCGAGCAAGGCGTCTCAAGGTATGGGAATCTTCATCCCACGTGCAGGGTCAGCCCCTGCGTCGCCTGCCCGCCTCGGCCACCGGCGACAGGAGAGCGGCCAGGCTGACGGTGTCGACGATGGCGCTTATGGAGGTCTCGATGTTCAGCCACACGGTACGCAACCGCACCGCCTCCCCGAAGTACGCCACGTCGCTGGTCGGCAGCCCCCTCACCGAGGTCAGCTCGCCCGCGACGGCGCGCAGGACGTCCCCGACCGAGATGTCGACGGGCGGCCGGGTGAGCGTGAAGCCTCCCTCGTGACCCCGCTGGGCGAAAACGAGGTCGGCGCGGCGCAGATCGGTCAGGATGCCGCGCAGAAAACTCGCCGGTATCTCCTGCGCCTGGGCCATCGTCTCCGACTTGACCGGGGCGGGATCGCTCAGCGCGATGACCAGCATCGCTCTTATGGCGTAGTCGCTCCGGGCCGTGATGTGCATCCGAAAGTCCCCCCGACGGTGCGCCTCTGCCTCTGACCGATGGCCTCATGTGGGCCGGTCTCGATTAAATCTACTATCTCTATAGGTTAACTGTGAATTATTCTCGCGGTCAGGCATGCCGGCGAGAGCTCCACTCATCCCTCCGGGCGCGCGGACGACCCCGCGTCAGGGGTACGCACTCCCGGGGCGCGCGTGTTCTCGCAGGTGGGGGCCCGAACCGGCGCGGGGACGGCCGGAGGCGTTCGCCGTGAAGCGTGAAACCGGAGGGCCGGAACCGGGGCGGAGGCCGTCGAAGGCGTTCGCCGTGGAGGCGGAGGCGGCGCGGCAGCCGGGCGTCGTGGGCGGCGGCGGCGGTGTTCGTCCTGCCGGCGCCCCCTGCCGCTGCGGCGTGCGACCCGGCGGGGCGCACGCCGCAGCGAGGCGAGGGCGATCTCTCAGCAGCAGCCGGTGCTCGCCGCGGCGCTGACCGTCTGGGGCCGCCCGTCGGCCTTCTCCGCGCTCGGGCCGCAGACACACGGGGCCGCGGGCTCCTGGATGGCGCTCACGGACTTGCCCAGGACGTCGGCGTCGGCCTTGACGACGTAGACCTCCTGGCCGGTGGCGCGGGCTCGCCTGCTGCTCGCGTACGGCATCTGGCTGAGGAGGGCCGGGCACAGGCGGAGGGCTGACATCCTCACCCGTGACCGGGCTCGGCTCCGCGGGCCGTTCCGCCGGACGACTTCCCGGGAGAGGTCAGTGGCCGACCGAGTCGGAGTCGGTCGCCGCGGCCTCGCCCCGGTCGAGGGAGGACAGCTCCGCGACCTCCGCTGGGGTGAGGGTGAAGCCGAAGACGTCGGCGTTGGCCCGCATCCGCTCTGGGCTGGACGACTTCGGCACGGTGATCAGGCCGAGCTCGATGTGCCAGCGCAGCACGATCTGGGCGGGGGTCCTGCCGTGCCGCTCGGCGGCGGCCGTGACGACCGGCTGTTCCAGCAGGTCGCCTCCCTGCCCGAGGGGCCCCCAGGACTGGGTGGCGATCCCGTGCTCGGCGTCGTAGGCGCGGGGCTCGTCACGGGTGAAGAACGGGTTGAGCTGGATCTGGTTCACGTCGGGCACCACGCCGGTCTCGGCCAGCAGCCGGTCGATGTGGGCCGGTTTGAAGTTCGACACGCCGATCGCCCGCACCCGGCCGTCCCGCAGCAGCTTGACCATGCCCTTCCACGCCTCCACGTAGCGGTCCTCGCGCGGCAGCGGCCAGTGGATCAGGTAGAGGTCGGCGTGGTCGAGGCCGAGCCGGTCCAGGCTGGCCTGGTACGCCTCCTGCGCGGCGTCGTACCCGTGCCACTCGCCGTTCAGCTTGGTGGTGACGAACAGCTCCTCCCTCGGCACGCCACTCGCCCGCAGCCCGCGCCCCACCCCGGTCTCGTTGCCGTACGCGTAGGCGGTGTCCACCAGCCGGTAGCCCATCTCGACGGCATCGGCCACCGCGACCTCCGCCTCCTCGTCCGACATGGGCCATGTGCCCAGGCCGACCTGCGGGATGTCCGCGCCGTTGACCAGCTTCACCGTTGGGATGTCCAGAACAGTCATGGTGGACAGCCTTCCACGGCGGCCCCGCCTGGCCGCCGCCGGGGAGCGGTCACGCCGGGCGCGCCGCCACGGGGAGACGGTCGCGGACGAGGAACGTCCCGGCCAGAGCCGCCAGGGCCAGGGCGGCGAGGACGATCCCGTAGTACGTGGTGAGCTCGGTGAGGGGTAGGTGGCCCGCGGCGATCCCGGCGACGGTGGCGGGGATGCTCATGGCGAGGTAGCTGACGATGTAAAAGGCGGCCATCAGCCCGGCCCGCTCGTGCGGGGCCGCCGCCGGCAGCAGGGTGCGCGCGGCGCCCTGGAAGCCCGTGCCGAAGCCCAGTCCGGCGACAACCGTACCCGCGAAGAACAGCACTCCCGAGCCGGTGTTCACGCCGAGCAGCGTCACGATCACCCCGAGGGCCAGCAGCACGGAGGCCACGCGCATGGCGCGCAGGGCGGGGACCGCCCGCATGGCGAGAATCGCGACGGTTCCACTGAAGGTCAGCGCGGAGACCAGCAGCCCGCCCACCACGATCGACTTCGAGCCGGTGACGCCGCGGGCCAGGGACGGCCCCAGGGACAGGTAGAACCCGCCGAGCGCCCACCCGGCCACGGTGATCGGGGTGACCATCAGCAGGACCCTGCGCGCCCCGGCGGGCACGCTGACGTGCGGGCGCAGCGAGGCCAGCGCGCCCGCCCGGCGACCGGCGGACTCCGGCAGGAGGAGGATCGCGGCGCCCTGCAGCACGAACGCGACGATCAGGACGACGAACACCGTCCGCGTCGGCGCGGGCAGGTACTGCACGAGCAGGCTCGATCCCAGGCCGCCCGCCGCCAGGCCCAGGGCGGGGGCCACGCTGTTGATCAGCGGGCCGCGTGTCCGGTCGGCGTCCAGCAGGCCCGCTCCCAGCGCCCCGGTCGCGGCCCCGGTGGCGAAGCCCTGCAGGACGCGCGCGACCACCAGGGCGGGCACCCCGTCGGCGGAGGCGAAGATCGCCATCGCGACCGTTTCGAGCGCGACCGCCCCGAGGATCACCGGGCGGCGCCCGACGTGGTCCGACAGGGAGCCGACGGTGAGCAGGGCCATCAGCAGGCTGACGGCGTAGACGGCGAAGACCGCGGTCAGGACGCTGGAGGAGAAGCCCCAGTACCCCTGGTACACCGCGTACAGCGGGGTGGGCGCGCTGGCGGCGGCCATGAACGTCGTCAGGGTCACCGCCAGGAGCACCGCGGCCGCGCCGCTCCCCAGGCGGACCCGGCGGGCGGGCGACGTCGACGTCGCGGGGGACGTGGGAGAGACAGCGGACGCAGGGGACGCGGAGGGCATGGGAACTCCCGAAGCTTTAAAGCAAAGGATTTGCGTTAGCAACGTACACACCTGGGGCCACTGAAGCAAATATTTTGCGTTAAGATCGGCTCATGGGTACGAGGCAGGCGGTTCGCACCGGGGGCCGGAGCGCGCGGGTGCAGCAGGCCGTCCACGACGCGGTCCGGCAACTTCTGACCGAGCGCGACCGCGCCGACCTGACCGTGCCCCTGGTGGCCGCCCGCGCGGGCGTGACCCCCTCGACCGTCTACCGCAGGTGGGGTGACCTGCAGGAGCTGCTGGCCGATGTCGCCCTGGAACACATGCGGCCCGACGGCCCCCCGACCGACCTCGGGAACCTGCGCGACGACCTCGCGGCATGGGCCGAGGAGTGGCTGGAGGAGATGTCCTCCCCCACCGGGCGCGCGGTCGCCCGCGACGTGGTCGCCGGCGACGGCGGCGGCAGGAGCACCGGGCAGTGCTGCGCGTACGCCAGCAGCCAGATCGAGGCCGTCCTCACCCGCGCCGCCGGGCGCGGCGAGGACGTGCCCGCGCTGGACGCGGTGCTGGACCACGTGCTCGCGCCGATGATGTACCGGGTCCTGTTCATCAGCGACTCCCTCGCGCCCGGATACGGCCGCGCCCTGGTCGACACCCTGCTGGGCCCCCGATGACGGTTGAGTAGGGGGCTACTCAGGTATCCCGCGCCCCGCACGGTCCATCATCGCCCTACCGGGCGAAGGAGCCGTTCGTGGCGAGCCGTTCACGACAAGACACGAACCCCCTGAGGCGCGTCCCGTCCCGGTGGAGAACCAGCATCCCTCTCCCCGGTAAGGAAGTGGTCATGGAGGAGGCGCCCACGCTGCGCGTGCGACTGGAGAAGAGGTCCGCGGGCCGGCACAGGGTGACCCTGGAGGTGCCGCATCGGGACCCGGGACGGCGGTGGAGCGCGTCCTGGCCCGCCCGGCTGTTCGGCGTACCGGGCGAGGGAACACCGGCCGGCGAGCTCCCCGACGACGGGTTCACCGTGCCGGGGGAGGTCCTGCGCGCGGTCGGCGGGGCACTGGAGGCGGGCGGGAGCGACGGGACCCCCCGGCTCTGGCTCGACGTCCGGCAGCCGCGCGGCCACCTGCACCTGCTTCCCTGGGAACGGCTGCTGTCGACGTCGCTGGCCAGGACCGTCCTGCGCACGCCGTACCTCACGCCGCGCCCGCCGACGCCCGGCGACCGGCCGCGGGTGGTGCTCTGCGCCGGCGGTCCCGTGTTCGCGCCCGACCTGGCGGACCTCGCCGAGCAGTGGCACGACGGCACCGGCCACCGGGCGAGCGTGCACGTGTTCACCGGCCGGGACTGCGCGGGGCGGGTACGCGGGCTCGTGGCGGGCCGTCCCGGCGTCGTGGTCCACGACCCGCCGGTGGCCCTGGCCCCGCGTCCCGGTGACCCGTGGCTCAACTGGATCGGGGCGGCACTGGCGGGAAGGCCGGTGGACGTGGTCCATTTCGTGGGCGCGGGCCGGCTCGCCGGCGACCGTGGCGAGCTGGTGTTCCCCGGCTCCCCCGCGGGCGACGGCGTGACACGCGCCGTGGACGGGGCACGGCTCGCGCGGTTCGTCGGTGACGTGGGCGCCTGGTTCCTCGCCCTGACGTCGCCGCCGTCCGCCGGCTCCCCTACCGGGCTCGTCGGGCTGGCCGACGCCGTCGCCCGGACGCGGCCCGCGACGGTGCTGGTGCACGACCTCGGCCTGGACCGCACCGGCGAGCTCCCCGGCATCCTGAAGATGATCTTCCGGGGCGACGCTCCCGACGGGCCCACCCCCGCGGTCACCTGCTGGGCGCGTCCCGCGGACCGCGAGGTCGCGGCCCGATCGGCGCGGACGGGAGACGGGCACTCGGCACCGATCCACTCCGCGGCCCGGCGGGGGGCCTGAGCGCGGGGCCGCGCCCCTCCCGGCCGAGGCGGGACTCCCCGCTCCGGCGACGCCTCCCGGTTTCCCTCGCCTCCGCCGATTTCCACAGGTGAAACGCGATTGGCCGTGTGATGTCCCCCACAGGACATGCGACACACGTGACGACGCATATTTCAGGCGACTCTTCAAGAATTGATTGCCGATCTTCGTCTTGTCAGGCTCTACGTCGTACCGTCCTGACTGGGGAGACAGGGTGGTGCCTTGTGAGAGACCGAAGGGGTCTGTCGTGCTCATCCCGCTCGCGGCGCCGGTGGCGCCGATCGCCGCGCACCAACTACTGATCTTCTTACTCCAGGTCGGGCTGCTCCTGCTGCTCGCCCTCGTCTTCGGTCGCCTCGCCAGGCGGCTCGGCATGCCCGCCGTCGTCGGCAAGTTGTTCGTCGGCGTGCTCCTGGGCCCGTCGTTCCTCGCGCATGTCGCGCCGGGCCTGTCCACCTGGCTGTTCCCGCAGGACAGCGCCCAGTTCCACCTGCTCGACGCGGTGGGGCAGATCGGCGTGCTGCTGCTCGTCGGCATCACCGGAATCCACATGGACATGGGGCTGATCCGGCGCCGGGGCGCCACGGCCGCCGGTGTCAGCGCCGGCGGGCTGCTGGTGCCGCTCGCGTTCGGCATCGGCGCCGGCTTCCTGCTCCCGGCCACGCTCGTTCCCGCCGGAACGGAGACGCTGGTCTTCGCGCTCTTCCTCGGCGTCGCGATGTGCGTCAGCGCCATCCCGGTCATCGCCAAGACCCTCATGGACATGGGGCTGCTCCACCGCAACGTCGGGCAGCTCACGCTGGCCGCGGGAATGATCGACGACGCGTTCGGCTGGTTCATGCTGTCGATCGTGTCGGCCATGGCCACCACCGGCCTGCGCGCCGGGAACGTGCTGATCTCGCTCGCCTGCCTGCTGGCGGTCGTGGTCTTCGCGCTCACCCTGGGCCGTCCGCTGGTACGGCACGCGTTTCGGCTCACCTCCCGGGGCGAGGACCCCGGCTCGTCCGTCGCGACCGCGGCCGTGCTGATCCTGCTCGCCGCGGCCGCCACGCACGCGATGGGGCTGGAGGCCGTCTTCGGCGCCTTCGTGTGCGGCATCCTGATCGGCTCCGCGGGCGGCGTCTACCCGGCGCGGCTCGCCCCGCTGCGCACGGTGGTGCTCTCCGGATTCGCGCCGATCTTCTTCGCCACCGCCGGGCTGCGCATGGACCTGACCTCCCTGACCGACCCGATGGTCCTGCTCGCCGGGCTCGGCATCCTGGCCGTGGCGATCATCGGCAAGTTCGTCGGGGCGTACGCGGGAGCGCGCGCCAGCAAGCTCAACCGGTGGGAGGCGCTGGCGCTGGGCGCGGGGCTCAACGCGCGGGGCGTGATCGAGGTGGTCGTGGCCATGGTGGGCCTGCGGCTGGGCATCCTCAGCATCGAGGTCTACACGATCATCGTGCTGGTGGCGATCGTGACCTCGCTCATGGCGCCACCGATCCTGCGCTGGGCCATGGCCAGGGTGGAGCAGACCGCCGAGGAGGAGCTGCGCGGGAACGAGCAGCTCGCCTGGGCGAAGCAGTCCCCGGCGAACAACTCGGAACCGCTGTAGGGCGTGTTCTGTGGATCGTGGTCGAGCCGGCGTAACTCGGTGGTCGGAGCGAGCTCGGGGTGGTGCTCGTAAGCGATCCCGGCATGAGCGAGGGCCGCCTGCAGCCGGAGTGAGTTCGCCCAGGCGTACTCGGATCCACGGACACCACGGCGCTGACGTACGTCGAGCAGCAGACGGACGTCCGCCTGCCGCAGCCGTTGCGGAAAGGACTCGCCGTCGAAACCGTAGACGCCGATTGTCACCATTCTGAGCACCGGAAATCACCCACCTGCCTGCTGATGGTGCCGCCTCCGGCAGCCCTGCCGGAGGCGGCGAGGTCGCATCACGCGACGGCGGTCCCCTCGAGCTCGACCATCAGGTCGGGGATCGCCAGCCGTGTCACTCCGAGCATCGTGGTGGACGGTGCCACCCTGGCGGCGCCCAACCGCGACGCCAGCACGCCGTAGTGCTGGAAGAGGCGATCGACGTCGGTGGTGTAGACGTTGAGCCGGACGAGGTTCGCGAGGGACATGCCGGCCTCGCCGAGCACGGCCTCCACGTTGTCGAGGCTCAGCGCCAACTGCGCCGCCATGTCATCGGCATGCTGGGGCTTGCCGTCGCCGCTCATCGCGGTCTGCCCGGAGACGTACAGGGTCCGGGTGTGCCCGGAGACGATCTCACCCTGGTTGTACCCCAGCTCCGTCGACCACGCCCACGGGTTGACCGCCGTTCGCTGCATCGCCACATTCGCTCCATTCGATTCGTCGACATCACGTATGTCGATCGGCTCGGTAGCCTTTTGGTCGCGTTGATGAGCCTCCCAACCAATCACGACATCTTGTGTCGTATATTCCGGTTAAAGTTCTCGCATGCGCGCCGACCGGTTGGTCTCGCTGGTGCTGCTGCTGCGGCAGTACGGTCGGCTGTCAGCGGCGACGCTCGCCCGCGAGCTGGAGGTGTCCACCCGCACCGTGCTGCGCGACATCGAGGCGCTGTCCGCAGCCGGCGTCCCGGTCTACGCCGAACGCGGCCGGCACGGCGGTTTCGCGTTGTTGCCCGGTTTCCGGACCGAGCTCACCGGGCTGAATCCCGACGAAGCCCTTGCCCTGCTGGTCGCCGGATCGCGGCGCGGCGCGCAGGCATTCGGCCTCGGCTCGGCGCTCGCTTCGGCGATGCTCAAGGTGGTTGACGCGCTACCCGAAAGCTATCGGGACACCGCGGCCGGCGCGGCCGAGCGATTGCTCATCGACCCGGAGACCGACCTCCTCTCGCGTCGGCTGGTCGATGAGGAGGTGCCCGACGCCATAGCGGCCGAGGTCCTGCGCGCGGTGTTCGCCGGACACAGGCTGCGGATCCACTACGCGGCTGTGGACCAGACCCCGAAGTGGCGCACGGTGGACCCGATCGGCCTGGTCACCATACGTGACCGGGGCTACTTGCTGGCCACGAGGTCTGGCGCGGACCGCACCTACCGGCTGTCCCGGGTCTTGGCCGCCGAGGAACTCACCGAACCCGCGCAGCGACCAGACCGGGTCGATCTGGACCGGGCCTGGCAGGAACGCAGCACGCGGTTTCGGGCCGGCGGCGACCAGGTCTCCGTGCTGGTACGGGTGGACCCGGCGCGGCGGGAGGACCTGCTGGGCACCGCGCTGGCCGTCCGCGCCGAAGAGGCCGACTCAGACGGCTGGCTGCGGCTGGAGGTGACCTTCCAAGATCCGAGGCACGCCGAATGGGCGCTGTGGCAGCTCGCCACGAACGCGGAAGCCCTGGCACCGCAGTGGTTGCGCGACTCCCTGCGCAGCCGCGCCGCCGCGATCGCCACCCGCTACGGAGTGTCATCCTGAGAGCCGTCGCCTTCCACGACTGGGCGAGGAGATCGACCGCCTGGCCGACGAGGGCGAGGGCGGGGACGACGTCAACTGGCACCGGGCCCTGGACGCCTACGACGCGGCCAAGAACGCGCTGGCCGCCGCCCGCGACATCGACGAGGTCAAGGCCGTCGACCTCATCGTGGCCCGGGGGCGCGACGCCCTGAGGGGACGCCCCGCACGGTAGGAGCCGGCCTTACGGCGGGGACCCGCGGGGATCTGGCACGAGCCCGGGACCTCGGAGACCTCTTCAGGGCTGGAAGCGGTACCCCATGCCGGGCTCGGTGAGCAGGTGGACCGGGCAGGCCGGGTTCCGTTCCAGTTTCTTGCGCATCTGGGCCATGTACTGGCGCAGGTAGTGGGTCTCCCTGAGGTATTTGGAACCCCAGACCTCCGTCAGCAGCTGCCGCTGGGTGATGAGCTTGCCGGGGTTGCGGACCAGGATCTCCAGCAGGTGCCACTCGGTGGGCGTCAGCCGCACGCCGTCGGAGACGGTCTTGTCGACCAGGTCCACGACCCGGTCGCCGATGCGGATCTGGGCGAGTTCCGCGTCGTGCAGCGCGGTGCGCCGGGAGACGGCCCGGATGCGGGCGAGGAGCTCGTCGATGCCGAACGGCTTGGTGACGTAGTCGTCGGCTCCGGCGTCCAGCGCGTCGATCTTGTCGGATCCTCCCGTACGGCCGGAGAGCACGATGATCGGGACGGTGGTCCAGCCGCGCAGGCCGTGGATGACGTCGATCCCGTCGAGGTCGGGCAGGCCGAGGTCGAGCACGACCAGGTCGGGGTGCCAGTCGGCGGCCTGTCGCAGGGCCCCGCCGCCGTCGGGGGCCACGGCCACGTCGTAGTGGCGCGCGGCGAGGTTGATGCGCAGGGCGCGCAGGAGCTGGGGCTCGTCGTCGACGACGAGGACGCGGGTCACGGTCGTTCCAGCGCGGGACGCGCCCGCGAGCGGGAGGAAACGGGAAGTGTCAGGATCATGGTGAGACCACCCCCTGGTGTCTCGTCCGGTAGCAGGGTGCCGGCCATCGCCTCGGCGAGCCCCCGGGAGAGCGCGAGGCCCAGGCCGACGCCGGTGTGGTTGTCGCGGTCGCCGAGCCGCTGGAAGGGCATGAAGACCCGGTCGTAGGCGTCGGGCGGGATGCCCGTACCGCGGTCGACGACGCGGATCTCCACGTGGTCGTCGTACTCGCTGGCCGTGACGAGGACCTTCCGGTCCTCGGGGCTGTAGCGGACGGCGTTGGACATGAGGTTGACCAGGATCCGTTCCAGCAGCGCCTGGTCGGCGACGACCTCGGGCAGCTCGGCGGAGAGGTCCGTCTCGATCCGCCGGGAAAGGTGGCCGAGGTCGTCGACGGCGCGCGGCACGATGTCCTCGAGCGCGGTCGGCTCCAGTGTCAGCCCGAGCACCCCCGCCTGCAAACGGCTCATGTCGAGCAGGTTGGCGACCAGGCGGTCCAGCTTGGCCAGGGACTCGTCGGCGGTGGCGAGCAACTCCTCCCTGTCCTGCGGCGACCAGTCGATGCCGGTGTTGCGCAGGCTCTCCACGGCGGCCTTGGCCGAGGCGAGCGGGGTGCGCAGGTCGTGGCTGACCGCGGCGAGCAGCGCGGTGCGCATCCTGTCGGCCTCGGCCAGCGGCCTGGCCTGCTCCGCCTCCGCCGCCAGCCGGTCCTGCCTCAGCGCCACCGCAGCCTCGGCGGCGAACGCCTCCAGCACCCGCCGGTCGGACGCCTCCAGCAGCCTGCCCCGGATGGCCAGGACGAGCCGCTCGTCGATGACCACGTCGGTGTCCGCGCCCCCCGGGCAGGTGCAGGGCGCGTCACCGGCGGTGGCCACGATCCGCC
This sequence comes from Streptosporangium sp. NBC_01469, assembly GCF_036227305.1. NCBI lineage: Bacteria > Bacillati > Actinomycetota > Actinomycetes > Streptosporangiales > Streptosporangiaceae > Streptosporangium > Streptosporangium sp. NBC_01469. The sequence continues at coordinate 7,879,252 of NZ_CP109465.1, forward strand.
ACGCCTCGGGGTCGGACTGGTCGTCGGGAGCCGGGTCGTCGGTGCGTTCCAGCAGGGTGACCGAGGCCAGCCCGAAGGTCTCCCGCAGGCGGGCGAGCAGCGAGGCGAGCGCGTGTTCGCCGCGGAGCACGTGCCCGGCCAGGGTGGAGAGGACCTCGGCGTCGGCGCGGGCGCGGGCCGCCTCCCGGGTACGGCGGGCGGCGACGTCCACGACCGCGCTCACCATGACGGCCACCAGCACGTAGACGCTCAGCGCGAACAGGTTCTCCGGGTCGGCGATGGTGAAGCGGTCGACCGGCGCCGTGAAGAAGTAGTTGAGCAGCAGGAAGCCGAGCACGGCGGCGGTGACGGCCGGCCACATGCCGCCCGCCAGGGCGACCACGACCACCATGAGCAGGAAGAGCAGTATGTCGCTCGGCAGGTTCACGTCGCCGCGGAAGGGATGCAGCGCCAGCGTCAGGAGCGGCAGCCCGAGGATCGCGAGGAGCCAGCCCGCCACCCGGCGGGTGCGGGTCAGCGCGGCCCGCGACGGAGCGCGCTCGCGCCCTCTCTTCACCCCGCCGTGGGTGATCATGTGGACGTCGATGGACCCGGACCGCGCGGTCGTGGTCACCCCGACCCCCCGGGAGAGGATCTGGGCGAACCGGCCGCGCCGGGACGCCCCCAGCACCAGCTGGGTGGCGTTGACGCCGCGTGCGAAGTCCAGCAGGGCGCTCGGTACGTCGTCGCCGACGACCTGGTGGTAGGTGCCGCCCAGGTCCTCCACCAGCGTGCGCTGGCGGGCCGTGCTCGCCGGATCGGCCCCGGTCAGGCCGTCGGCGCGCGTGACGTGTACGGCCAGCAGGTCGGCTCCCTTGCTCCTGTCCGCGATCCTGGCGGCCCGCCGTACCAGCGTGTCGCCTTCCGGGCCGCCGGTCAGCGCGACGACGACGCGCTCGCGCGCCTCCCAGGTGCCCGCGATGCCGTGCTCGGCGCGGTAGCGGTCGAGCTGGTCGTCGACCTTGCCCGCCACCCACAGCAGCGCCAGCTCGCGCAGCGCGGTCAGGTTGCCGACCCTGAAGTAGTTCGACAGCGCCGCGTCGACCTTCTCCGGCGCGTACACGTTGCCGTGCGCCATCCGCCGCCGTAGCGCCTCCGGGGCCATGTCCACCAGCTCCACCTGGTCGGCGCGGCGCACCACCTCGTCGGGTACCGTCTCGCGCTGGATCACCCCGGTGATCTCCTCGACCACGTCGTTGAGCGACTCCAGGTGCTGGATGTTGACGGTGGAGACGACGTCGACGCCCGCGTCGAGGATCTCCTCGATGTCCTGCCAGCGCTTGGCGTTGCGCGAGCCCGGCACGTTGGTGTGGGCCAGCTCGTCGACCAGGGCGACCCTGGGCCTCCTGGCGATGACGGCGTCCACGTCCAGCTCGGTGAACGCGCTCCCCCGGTAGGCCATGCTCCTGCGCGGGACGACCTCCAGGCCGTCGAGCAGCTCCGCGGTGCGGGGGCGGCCGTGGGTCTCGACGAGGCCCACGACGACGTCGGTGCCCCTCGCGAGGCGGCGGCGGCCCTCGCAGAGCATCATGTACGTCTTGCCGACGCCCGGGGCCGCCCCGAGATAGACGCGCAGCCGCCCCCGCCCCCTGTTCATCGGTCGAGGGCCAGGTTGAGTTCGAGGACGTTCACCGCCGGTTCGCCCATGAAGCCGAGGGGGCGGCCGGTGGTGTTCGCCGCGATCAGCCGTCTCACCCTCTCCACGGGTACGCCGCGCTCCCTGGCCACCCGGGCCGCCTGGAGCTCGGCGTACGCGACGGAGATGTCCGGGTCGAGGCCGGAGCCACTGGCGGTGACCGCGTCGGCGGGCACCACGGCCCTGGCCGTACCGCGGACCGGGACGGTGCGCCCGGCCGCGTAGTCCTCGCCGGGCCTGCCGCACTCGACCCTGACGCCGCGGTACTCGGCGACGAACGGGGTCGCGGGGCAGGCCTGGTTGACGCTGACGACCCGGGTGGGGGCGCCGACTGTGGGGAAGACCTTCAGCACGGCGCCGACGCCGTCGGGCGTGCAGTACGGCCGGGCGCCGCTGACCCCCTCCAGCTCCCCGACGGCCCTGGAGCGGGCGCAGACCTGGGTGAGCAGGCTCTGTCTCCCCTTGGCCCCGAGGATGTCCACGACGTCCTCGGGCCCGAGGTTGCTCGCGGCGGTGGCGAGCATGTCGTAGCCGTCACCGGCCACCGACGGCCGGCTCTGGAAGTAGCGGCCGACCGGTTCGCCACCGGCGCCGGTGAAGCTCTGGCCGACGATCGCGCTTCCCACGTCCCTGCCGTCCTTCTGGACGAGGGAGCCGTTGGCCCCGGCGTTGAACACGGTCTGGGCGACGCCGGTGACCACCAGCGGGTAGACGGCCCCGGTGACCAGGGTGAGGACGAGCAGTGCGCGGAGCGCGGCGAGATGCCGGCGGATCCAGCTGGGCAGGCGTTCCATTTAAGACATCCCCGGAAGGAACTGGATGAGCAGGTCTATCAGCTTGATGCCGACGAAGGGCACGACGATGCCGCCCAGCCCGTAGACGTAGAGGTTGCGGCTGAGCAGCTTCGACGCGCTGGAGGGGCGGTAGCGCACGCCGCGCAGGGCGAGCGGTATCAGCGCCACGATGACGAGCGCGTTGAAGACGACCGCGGACAGGATCGCCGACTGCGGGCTGGACAGGCGCATGACGTTCAGCGCGTCCAGGCCCGGGTAGACCGCCGCGAACATCGCGGGAATGATCGCGAAGTACTTGGCGACGTCGTTGGCGATCGAGAAGGTCGTCAGCGCGCCGCGGGTGATGAGCAGCTGCTTGCCGATCTCGACGATCTCGATGAGCTTGGTCGGGTTGGAGTCGAGGTCGACCATGTTGCCGGCCTCCTTCGCGGCCGAGGTGCCGGTGTTCATCGCCACCCCGACGTCGGCCTGTGCGAGCGCGGGCGCGTCGTTGGTGCCGTCGCCGGTCATCGCGACCAGCCTGCCGCCCTCCTGCTCCGACCTGATCAGGGCGAGCTTGTCCTCGGGCGTGGCCTCGGCGAGGAAGTCGTCCACCCCCGCCTCGTCGGCGATGGCCCTGGCCGTCAGCGGGTTGTCGCCCGTGATCATGACGGTGCGGATGCCCATCCTGCGCATCTCGTCGAAGCGCTCGCGCATGCCCTGCTTGACGACGTCCTTGAGGTGGACGACCCCCAGGACGCGCGCCTTGCCCTCGACCACCTCCCCGACGACCAACGGGGTGCCGCCGGAGCCGGAGACGGCGTCGACGATGCCGCCGACCTCGTCGGTGGGGTGGCCGCCGTGCTCGCGTACCCACTTCATGACGGCGGTGGCGGCGCCCTTGCGGACCTGGCGGCCGTCGAGGTCGACGCCGCTCATCCGGGTCTGCGCGGTGAACCCGATCCACTCGGCGTGGACGAGCTCTCCGGGCCCGCGCTCTCTCAGGCCGTACGCCTGCTTGGCGTAGACCACGATGGAGCGGCCCTCGGGGGTCTCGTCGGCGAGGCTGGCCAGCTGCGCGGCCGTCGCCAGCTCGTCGGCGGAGACGCCGGGGGCGGTCAGGAACTCCGACGCCTGCCGGTTGCCCAGCGTGATGGTGCCGGTCTTGTCCAGCAGCAGGGTGTTGACGTCTCCGGCGGCCTCGACCGCCCGGCCGCTCATCGCGAGGACGTTGCGCTGGACCAGCCGGTCCATGCCCGCGATGCCGATCGCCGACAGCAGTGCCCCGATGGTGGTCGGGATGAGGCAGACCAGCAGCGCGACCAGTACGACGCCGGTGACGCCGTCCCCGGTCAGGGCGAGCGAGTCCGGTACGCCGGGGTTCTGGGCCTTGGCGTAGATCGCCAGCGGCTGCATGGTCGCGACGGCGACCAGGAAGATGATCGTCAGGGCGGCCAGCAGGATGTTGAGGGCGATCTCGTTGGGCGTCTTCTGCCGGTTCGCGCCCTCGACCAGGGCGATCATCCGGTCGATGAAGCTCTCGCCGGGCCGCTGGGTGATCTGGACGACGATCCGGTCGCTCAGCACCTTCGTGCCGCCGGTCACCGCCGACCTGTCGCCGCCCGACTCGCGGATGACCGGGGCGGACTCGCCGGTGATCGCCGACTCGTCCACCGAGGCGATGCCCTCGACCACGTCGCCGTCCCCGGGAATGATCTCCCCGGCCTCCACGACGACGAAGTCACCCCGCAGCAGTTCGGGGGCTCCGACGACGTCCCACTCGGTGGAGTCGCGTCCGCGCAGCCGCCGCGCCGTGGTGTCGCGCTTGGCGGCGCGCAGGGTCGCCGCCTGGGCCTTGCCGCGCCCCTCGGCGACGGCCTCGGCCAGGTTGGCGAAGATCACCGTCAGCCAGAGCCACACCACGGTGGCCCAGGCGAAGAAGGACGGGGTGAGCACGGCGAGCACCGTGGTGAGGGCCGCGCCGATCTCGACGATCAGCATCACCGGGTTGCGCCAGAGCGTGACCGGGTTGAGCTTCCCGACCGCCTCGGGCAGCGACGTGACCAGCTGCTTGGGGTCGAGGAGGCCGCCGCCCACCTTTCCGTCCCTGGGGGCGGGGGTACGGCCCGGCGCGTCGAGCGTCTGGGGGGACATCACTGGATTCCTTCCGCGAGCGGTCCGAGCGCCAGGGCGGGCAGGAAGGTCAGCGCGACGAGGATCACCGTCACGCCGACGACCATGCCGACGAACTGCGGACGGTGGGTGGGCAGCGTGCCCGCCGAGACGGGCACCGGCGCCTGCCCGGCCAGGGATCCGGCCAGGGCGAGGACGAAGACGATCGGCAGGAAGCGGCCGAAGGCCATGCACAGGCCGAGGGCCACGTCGTACCACGGCGTGTTGACGGTGAGGCCGCCGAACGCGGAGCCGTTGTTGTTGGACGCGCTGGTGAAGGCGTACAGCACCTCGGAGAAGCCGTGCGGGCCGCCGTTGAGCATGCTCGCCCGCTGTTCGGCCGAGCCCATCGCCAGTGCCGTGCCGGTCAGCACCAGCAGCGGCGTGACCAGGAAGTACATCGCGGCGAACTTGATCTCGCGGGAGCCGATCCTCTTGCCCAGGTACTCGGGGGTGCGGCCGACCATGAGCCCGGCCACGAAGACCGTGATCACGGCGAGGACGAGCATGCCGTACAGGCCCGCGCCCGCGCCGCCGGGGGCGACCTCGCCGAGCATCATGTTGAACATCGTGAGCATGCCGCCGAGCGCGGTGAACGAGTCGTGGAAGGAGTTGACCGCCCCGGTGGAGGTGAGCGTGGTGGCGGCGGCGAAGGTGCCGGAGTTGGGCACGCCGAAGCGCACCTCTTTGCCCTCCATCGCCGCGCCCACCGCCTGCGGGACCGTACCGCCGTGGGCGACCTCCAGCCCGGTCAGCAGCGCGACGCTCGCCAGCGCCAGGGTTCCCATGATCGCGACGATCGCGTAGCCCTGCCGGGTGTCGCCGACCATGCGGCCGAACGTGCGGGGCAGCGCGAACGGGATCAGGAAGATCGCGAAGATCTCGAACCAGTTGGTCCAGGCGGTGGCGTTCTCGAACGGGTGGGCCGAGTTCGTGTTGTAGAACCCGCCGCCGTTGTTGCCCAGCTCCTTGATGATCTCCTGGCTCGCCACCGGGCCGCCGGTGATCGCCTGGGTGCCGCCGGTCAGGGTGGTCACCTCGTGCGGGGAGGTGAAGTTCTGGATCAGGCCGCCCGCCAGCAGCACGACCGCGCCGACGAGGGCGAGCGGCAGCAGGACGCGGACGGTGCCGCGGACCAGGTCCACCCAGAAGTTGCCGAGCTCCTCGGTCTTCTTACGGGCGAAGCCGCGGACCAGCGTGATCGCCACGGCCATGCCCACCGAGGCGGACACGAAGTTCTGCACCGCCAGGCCGGACATCTGCACCAGGTAGCCCATGGTCGACTCACCCGAGTACGCCTGCCAGTTGGTGTTGGTGACGAAGCTGACGGCGGTGTTCCAGGCGACGTGGTCGGGCACCGGGGCGAAGCCCAGCGACAGGAACAGCCTGTCCTGCAGCCGCTGCAGGCCGTAGAGGAACAGGACGGAGATCGCCGAGAACGCCAGCAGCGCGCGGGCGTAGACGCCCCACCTCTGCTCGGTGTCCGGCCGGACGCCGACGAGCCGGTAGATCACGCGTTCGGCGGCGAGGTGCCTCGTACCGGTGTAGACGCGGTACATGTAGTCGCCCAGCGGCCGGTGGACCAGCGCGAGGGCGGCGACGAGGGATCCGATGAACAGGATCCCGGCCATGGTCGAGGACATCATCGGAAGCGCTCCGTCATCAGAAGCGCTCCGGGAAGAGCAGGGCCGCGACCATGAAGATCACCAAAGCGGCGACCACGACCAGACCGGTGGCGTTGACGGCGTTCACAACCGTTCCACCGCCCTGACGACCAGCCCGAGGATCACGAAAACCGCGACCGTCAGGGCGACGAAGATGACGTCTGCCATCCCCACTCCTCGAATCCGGGGTTTGTCCGTCACCACCCGACGGGTGGGACATAAGTAAGAAAACCGCTGTTTTCCGCCCTTCTTGCGTGTCTTGACGGGTTCCATACGCCCCGGCCCCAAGGCTTGACGCCTCCCCTACGCGAGCCCTGGACACCCTCCCCGGACGGCCTTCCGGGGGCTGCCGGGAGACACAGGTCACATCCGTCCGTGTCACAGGGGGCCGGGCTACCTCGTCTCAGGAGGTGTAGCCGTCAACGACCGCGGAGGAGAACATCATGGACGCGCGACTGAACTACTTCGCCGACCCGAGCGTCGGCAAGGTCATCAAGCACTTCATGTCGGCGGGCAAGGCGCTCAAGGACCTGCCGCTGCCGGCCACCACGCAGGAACTGGTGGCGCTTCGGGTGAGCCAGATCAACGGCTGCGCCGTATGTCTCGACATGCACACCAAGGAGGCCGCCGCCGCCGGCGAGACCTCGGTGCGGCTGAACCTGGTCGCGGCGTGGCGGGAGGCCACGGTCTTCACCGAGGCCGAGCGTGCCGCGCTGAGATTGGCGGAGGAGGGGACCCGGGTCGCGGACGGGGCCGGCGGGGTCGGCGACGAGGCGTGGGCGTACGCCGCCAAGCACTACGACGAGGGGCAGCTCACCGCCCTGGTGATCCTGATCTCCTTCATGAACACGGCGAACCGGCTGAACATCATCACCCGGCAGCCGGCCGGCGACTACGTGGCCGGGCAGTTCCACTGAACGGCGCCGGCAGCCGCCCCGGGGGCCGGCTGCGGGCTTCGAGCCTCCGGCCCGGGGCGTCGCCCTGGCGTGCCGGTGACCAGGATGATCATCAGAAGACGCCCGCGCCGGCGAGAGGGGTTCAAGTGAGCGAGGTCGAGGAGTTCGAGGAGCTGCGGCCGCTGCTGTTCTCGATCGCCTATCGGATTCTGGGCAGTGTGGGTGAGGCCGAGGACGCGGTGCAGGAGACATGGCTGCGCTATGACGGCCTGGAGACCCGGCCCACGTCGACCAAGGCCCTCCTGTCGGCCGCGGTGACGCGGATCTCGATCGACGTGCTGCGCTCCGCGCGGGTACGGCGGGAGGAGTACGTGGGCCCCTGGTTTCCCGAGCCGCTGCTGAGCGATCCGTACCAGGATCCGGCGCGGTCGGTGGAGCTGGCCGACTCGGTGTCGATGGCGGCGTTGCTGCTGCTGGAGCGGCTCAGCCCGCTGGAGCGGGCGGTGTTCGTGCTGCGGGAGGTGTTCGGCTTCGGCTTCGACGAGGTCGCCACGGCGGTGGGGCGGTCGGAGGCGGCGTGCCGGCAGCTGCTGGTGCGGGCGCGGCGGCACATGGAGGCCGGGCGGCCGCGCTTCGAAGCGGTCCGCGAGGAGCGGGAGGAACTGGCGTCGCGGTTCTTCGACGCCCTCCGCGAGGGCGACGTCGCCGGCCTGCGCGACCTGCTCGCCGCCGACGTGTCGATGGTCGGTGACGGCGGCGGCAAGGCCCCGCAGCTGGCCAGGGCCGTCGTCGGCGCCGAGAACGTGGCCCGGCTGCTCGCCCTCCTCTTCCCCCGGATGGCCCGGGTCGACGTGACGTTCGAGCCGCACGAGGTCAACGGCGAGCCGGGCGCGATCTTCCGCGACCGGGACGGCAGGGTGCTCCACGTCCTGGCGCTCGATGTACTCGACGGGCAGATCCAGACGATCCGCTCGGTGATCAACCCCGACAAGCTCGGGCACGTGGGCCCGGTGGCGGACGCCTGGGCGATCGACCGCGAGGTGAGACAGGCACGCCGGCACGCGGAATGACCGCGACGGCCGGGCCGGTGGTGTGGCGGGACATGTGGTCCGAAGGCCCGTGGACGGCGCGGGTGTCGACGATGCCCGGACCCACCTGGCACGCCTCGGCCACGATCGGCGCGCACAGGCCGGCGGCGAAGTTTTCCACGGGGGGCGGTGCCGGTGCCTACCCGCCCGCCATGGCACCCACGACCATGAACGGCTCGGCCCCCGTCGCGACCGGCTCGGGCAACGGGGCGTCCGGCGGCTCGTGGGACAGGTCTCGCTCGCAGGCGAAGAACCGCACGAACGGTCGGCGCCGCTGCGTGACGTGATCACGGATCGTCCCGCGCAACATCGGATAGCGGGCCTCGAGCGCGTCGAGGACCGAGCGTTGCGTGGCCTGCCCCCGAATGTGGAGCGTCACCTCGCTCTCGACCCGCGCGAGGTTCCGCAGATGCGCAGGGAGCACGACACGGATCATGGCAGCGTCTGGACTTCGACGGACAGCACGGCCGGAAGATCCCGGGCGATGGGCGCCCAGCCGTCGCCGGCGTCGGCCGACGCGTACACCTGGCCGCCGGTCGTACCGAAGTAGACGCCGCACGAGTCCAGCGAGTCGACGGCCATCGCGTCGCGCAGCACGTTGACGTAGCAGTGGCTCTGCGGCAGCCCCCTGGTGAGCGGCTCCCATTCGTTCCCGCCCGTCCGGCTGCGGTAGACGCGCAGCCTTCCCTCGGGCGGGTAGTGCTCCGAGTCGCTCTTGATCGGAACGACGTAGACGGTGTCCGGCTCGTGCGCGTGGACCGCGATCGGGAATCCGAAGTCGCTGGGCAGGTCACCGCTGATCTCGTACCACGACCCGCCGGCGTCGTCACTGCGCATGACGTCCCAGTGTTTCTGCATGAAGAGCACCTCTGGACGCGACGGGTGCGTCGCGATGTGGTGGACGCAGTGGCCGACCTCGGCGTCCGGGTCGGGAATGCCCTCGGACCGCAGACCGCGATTCATCGGCTGCCAGCTCTTGCCGGCGTCGTCCGTCCTGAACACACCCGCGGCCGAGATCGCCACGACGATACGCCCGGGATCACGCGGGTCCGGGACGATCGTGTGCAGGCACATCCCACCGGCACCCGGCTGCCAGGAAGGCCCCGAGCGATGCTCGCGCAGCCCGGACAGCTCCTGCCAGGTCTGCCCGCCGTCCGTCGAGCGGAACAGGGCCGCATCCTCGACCCCGGCGTAAACCGTGTCCGGATCGGTCGGCGACGGCTCGAGATGCCAGACCCGGGTGAACTCCCACGGGTGCGGCGTGCCGTCGTACCACTGGTGAGTGCCGGGGACGCCCTCGTACCGGAACTGGTTGCCGACCGCCTCCCACGTCGCGCCGCCGTCGTCGGAACGCTGGATCAACTGCCCGAACCAGCCGCCGGACTGCGACATGTACAGCCGAGACGGGTCGGCGGGGGATCCCGTGAGGTGGTAGATCTCCCAGCCCCCGAAGTGGGGGCCACTGATGTCCCACCGCTCGCGCCTGCCGTCCGACGTCAGGATGAACGCGCCCTTGCGCGTGCCAACCAGTACGCGTACACCACTCATCGGCGTTCCTCTCCGGCCTTGGCGCCGATCCGTGTCGGCACCGCGGCCACATTCCCGATCGTCCGAGCGGGATCGGAGCCGGCTCCGTCCACGACATGCCCGCCACGGTCGTGGCTACCGACGCTACGACAGCCCCCCGACAAAACCGCCGCCCAACACTCGCTGGAACCCCGTCGGTGCCGAGGTGGTTAGTGGCTGTGGTCTTTGCGGGGGCGGTTGAGCAGCAGGTCGGCGGCGCGGGCAAGGACCTGAGCTCGGGTGCGGTCGCCGTGGTCGGCGGCGAGGAAGTGCGCACCGATCGCCACGCAGAAGGCGAGCATGCTGCGGGCCTCGACCTCGTCGGCATCGGAGCAGAAGGTGCCGATCATCTCGCGCAGCAGCGCCATGCGCCGGTTGTCCACCCGTCGCAAGCGCTCGGCGACCGCCTCGTCGCGCCGGGCCCAGTCTCGGATCGCGAGGTCGATGGGCAGCAGGCGGTCGCTGGAGAAGGTGAGGACGCCCGCGCGGGCGATCACCGGGCACCGTGGCCGGATGGCAGATCGGCGAACGGGGCGAAGACTGGATCCGGCTCAAGGCCGCTTCCTGGTTTCTGACCGGCAACCTCCTTGTACAGACAGCCGATGGGCGGGTGTCACTGGGGACCTTCCTGCGCTATGACCGGCGCCTGGGCCATGGCGTGTGGCCTCCCCTGTCCGCCGTCCATCGCCGACTGGTACCCGGGCTGCTCCGCGACACCGCGGCAAGGATCGCACAGCTCACGGAGCGAGCCGCCTTCGCCGACGCGAAGGCCGAACTGTCCGGCGGGCTGCCGCGGCGGATGCGCGGAGACAGGAGCGGGGAGGAGTCCCTGCGCCACGGTGAACGGATCGGCCCCTACCTGACCCGCCTGCGCGGCCTCGCCTTCGAGCAGGGCAGCCGAGTCCGGTGCCGCCAGAGCGCCGCGATCCTGCGGGAAAGGCGGACCTCTCATGCCCGGCTGTGACTACCTGCGCTACGTCGCCCTGGGCGACAGCCAAACCGAAGGGCTCGGCGACGGCGACGACAGCACCGGCCCGCGCGGATGGGCCGACCGGCTCGCGGTGGGCGGCCCCACTCTCCAGTACGCCAACCTGGCCGTACGCGGACACCTCGCCGCCCAGGTCCACGCCGAACAACTTGGCCCCGCCCTCGCCCTGCGCCCCGACCTGGCCACCGTCGTCGCCGGAGTCAACGACCTGCTCCGGCCCCGGTTCGACGCCGACGAGGTGGCCGGCCACCTGGAGGCGATGTTCGCCGCGCTCACCGCACAGGGCGCCCACGTGGCGACCCTCACCTTCCCCGACATCGCGAGGATCACCCCGCTCGCCCGGCCGCTCAGCCCCCGTGTCGCCGCGCTCAACCACCGCATCCGCGCCGCGGCCCACCGCCACGGGGTCGTCGTCGCCGAAACCTCCCACCACCCGGTCGTCACCGACCCGCGACTGTGGAGCCAGGACCGGCTCCACGCCGGCCCCCTCGGACACGAACGGATCGCCGCGGCCGTCGCCCACGCACTCCAACTGCCCGGCAGCGGCGATTCCTGGACCCACCCCCTGCCCTCGCCGGTGGTCACCCTCTCCGGCCGCGTAGGGACCGGAGGGATCTGACGGCCGGACCGATCCGTGTGGGACGGGCGAGCCCCCCGGGCCGGCCGGATCGGCGGCGACGTGGACGTTCATCCCCGACGACCGCTCGACGAAGGACGCGCCTCAGCGGGCGGGCGCCGGGGTGATCTGGAACAGGGCGGCCTTCCATTCGCCGTCGCGGCGGGTCAGCGCGGTGGTGGCGAAGACCTTCATGGTCTGCTTGTCCGTGCCGTTGACGAGCACGTCGATCTCCACGGTGACGGTGTGGACCGCGCCGCCTTCGCCCAGCACGGTCACCCGGTGGTCACTCAGATCCGTGCGCGTGTACGGGTTGCGGTTCTCGGCGAACCCTTTCAAGATCGCCTCCCGGTCGTCCACGATCCCCCACGGCGACACGCTCAGTGGCACCTCGGTGAGAAAGCGGTCGTAGAACTTCGCCTCGCCGTTCCTGTTGGCCTCCCAGGCCCGTTCGGACAGTTCGATCAGCTCACGTTCGATCGACTCACGCTCAGGGCCCATCGCCGTACTCCCTCTCACTTGACACCGGTTTAACCGGTGTCAGTGTTGCACTTGATCCACGACCCTGGCAAACGCCATGGAGCTCGCCCCGCTCGGTTGAACTCCATGAGGGTGTCACCGGTGATCGTCAGCTACCCCCATCCTCAGAAAGCTCGCGGTGGCATGCGCGTATCGCCGCCCCGAAGCGTCCTCCAGCCAGGACTCGGCGGTCGCCGTCGACCGGCCCATGTGAAGCGTCCGCGCCACCGCACGCACCGGCCCCGATTCCCGGGACAGCCGCCGGATGAAATGCAGGTTCATGTTCACGGTGCTCACCATCGACCCGTCCACCAGCGACGACTGGACGGCGATCCACATCGCGGCGTCCAGGCAGGAGGCCGCCACTCCCCCGGCGACCAGGCCGATGACGTTCTCGTGCCGCTCATCCGGCACGAGTTCCACGACCACCCGGCCCACCTCGGCCTCCACGACCCGGAAATTCAACAGCTGGGCTATGGGCGGATTCGGCAGAGCTCCGGAGACCATGCTCTTCAGCAGTTCGTCCCGCGACAGCTGGGACGCGCGCAGAGCGACCGCACGAGGGTCGGCCCAGCTGACCTCGAGCGTCCTCGTATCATCGCCCGTTCCCGCCGGAACGCTCCTATCCGTCATCTCACAACCTTCTCGTCGAGCTCGTCGGGGACTGTCAGGCGATGGTCTTGTCGATCAGCGCGAAGATCTCGTCAGCCGTGGCCGACTCGACGTCGGCGGCCGTGACCTCCACCGTGGGGGCACGCTCCTCAAGCACTTCGGCGACGAGTGCCCGGATCTGCTTCGCCAAACGCGCCTTCTCGGTACCGGACGTGATCTCCGACAGCAACGATCGCAGCGATTCGACGTGATGGTCGAGGGACGTGTCCGGTCCCGCGTCCTCGATCCGCGACAACATCAGGTTCGCCACCGCCGCCGTGGTGGGGTAGTCGAACACCAGGGTCGACGGCAACGACAATCCCGCCGCCTTCGCCAGCCGGTTCCGGAACTCGACCCCGCCCAGCGAGTCGAATCCGAGCTCCATGAACGGCGCTCCGGCGGGAATCGTCTCGCGGGACGCATGACCGAGTACCGCGGCGGCCTGGTCGCGGACGAAGTCGACGAGGACGGCCTCTCGTTCGTCCCGCGGCGTCGAGGCGAGCTTCCGCGCCAGTTCCCCGGCGCCGTTCGCCTGCCGCTCGGACGCCGGCACGAGTCCCCGCAGGATGGAAGGCAGCAGTCCGTCGCGGGCTTGAACCGCCAGCCGTGCCCGGCTGAACCGCACCCCGGCCACGACAGGCCGTCCAGCACCGACCGCCAGATCGAACAGCTCCAGCCCGTCGTCGTCGCCGAGCGCGTCCAGGCCCAGCCGTTCCAGCCGCGACAGCCCCGCCTCCCCCAGCCCGCTCGTCATGCCCGAGTCCTGCCGCCACGGGCCCCACGCCACCGACACGGCGGGCAGGCCGCTGCCGACGCGGCGGCGGGCCAGGGCGTCGAGGAAGCTGTTGGCCGCCACGTAGTTGCCCTGCCCCGGTGAGCCGAGCAGAGCCGCCGCCGAGGAGAACAACACGAACGCCGACAGGTCGTGATCTCGGGTCAGCTCGTGCAGGTTCACCGCGGCGTCGATCTTCGGCGCCAGCACCCGGTCCACCTGCTCCGCGGTCAGGGTCTCGATCGTGCCGTCGTCGAGGACGCCGGCGGAGTGCACGACCGCGGTCAACGGGTTCTCGGCGGGTAGCGCGGCCAGGAGATCCCTGAGCGCCGCGCGGTCGCTCACATCACACGCCGCCACGTCCACCTCGGCACCCGCCTCGCTCAACAGGGCCACCAGTTCGGCGGCGCCGTCGGCCGCCATGCCCCGCCGCGACACCAGCAGCAGCCGCCGCACGCCGTGGGCACCGACGAGGTGGCGAGCCACCACCGCGCCCAGGCCACCGGTACCGCCGGTGATCAACACGGTTCCGGACCCGAACGACACCTCTCCGGCGGCTCCGCCGACACGCGTGAGCCGTGGCACCAGCAGCCGCCGTTCACGAAGCATCAGCTCGGGCTCGGCGGTGCCCAACGCCCGCGTCACCGTTTCGGCGGAGAGGTCACCGTCGTGATCCAGAAGCGTGATGCGATCCGGATGCTCGGACTGTGCGCTGCGTACCAGCCCCGCCACCGCGGCCGCGACCGGCGTCGGCACCTCTCCGGGCAACGCCGCCGCGTTCCGGATGGACACCACCAGCCGTACCCCGAGGAACCTTCTCTCGGACAACCATTCGCGAAGCATCCGCAAGGCCGCCTGTACGGCTGTGTGCGCTGTCGCGGCGGTCTCGTCACCATCGGGGCACACCGAGTCGGCCGCCCACACCACCGCGTCCGGAACCGACTCCGCCGCCGCGAGTTTCGCCGGATCGAAGTGCCGGTCCGCGACCCCGGCCACCGTCGCCGATCCGAGCACCGCGAGTGACGGAACCTGCCGTGGGGCACCGGAAGTGTCGGCTTCGACCCACTCGACGTCCAGCAGCGACCCGTTCGGGCGTCGCGTCATGCCTCCCAGCGAGCGTGCCTCGACCGGACGCGCGCGCAGCGACTCGACGGTCAGCACCGCCGATCCGGTCTCGTCGACCAGCTCGATCCGGGCCTCGTCATCGCCCGCGCGGACAATCCGGGCTCGTACCGCCGATGCGCCGGTCCGGTACAGCCGGACCCCGGCGAACGAGAACGGGAGCGGAAGCCGTCCCGGCGGCATCGCCTGTGCGAGACCGTCGATCACGGCATGCAGGCCGGCGTCGAACAACGCCGGATGGATACCGAAGCCCACCGCCGACGCGCGGGTGGTGTCGTCCAGCGCCACCTCGGCGAACACCTCGTCTCCGCGCAGCCACGCCGCCGACACTCGCTGGAACGCCGGTCCGTACTCGAAACCGAGATCCGCCAGGCGGCCGTACAGGTACTCACCGTCCAGGGGTTCGGCGTCGACCGGTGGCCAGCTCGCCACCGTGGGGGCAGGCCGCCCGGTCGCGTCAGCCGGTACCAGTACCCCTCCGGCGTGCAGCAGCCACTCCTCGTCGTCGGCGACCAGGTCGACGCTCGCCGCTTCTCGCCGGGAGTGCACCGTGAACTCACGGCGTCCCGAGGC
Source organism: Streptosporangium sp. NBC_01469 (assembly GCF_036227305.1). Taxonomy (NCBI): domain Bacteria; kingdom Bacillati; phylum Actinomycetota; class Actinomycetes; order Streptosporangiales; family Streptosporangiaceae; genus Streptosporangium; species Streptosporangium sp. NBC_01469. The sequence goes on from NZ_CP109465.1 coordinate 7,894,327, forward strand.
GTCCACCGGACCGACGCGCAGCTGCACGTCCACGGCCGTGTCGGCGGCCAGCAACAGCGGCGCCTCCAGCAGCAACTCCTCGATCATTCCCGTACCGAGCCGGTCGCCGGCGTTCAGCGCCATCTCCACGAATCCGGTGCCCGGCAGCAGCACCGACCCGAGTACCGCGTGGTCGGCGAGCCACGGGTGGGTGCGCCACGACAACCGGCCGCTGAACAACCACTCGTCCCGGCCCGCCACACGTACCGCCGCCGTCAGGAACGGGTGGTCGAGCGCGGTCAACCCGGAACGGCTCACGTCCCCGGTCGCAGGCGGGTCGGGCTCAAGCCAGTACCTCTCGTGCTGGAACGCGTATGTCGGCAGCGGCACCCGCGACACCCCGCGGCCGGCGAACAACGGCGCCCAGTCCACCTCGACCCCGGAGGTGTGCGCCTGCGCGAGGAAGGTCATGAACTGCTCGGCCTCGTCATGACCGCGCCGTGCCGCCGCGGCCACCAGCGACCGCGCCTCGATATCCTCCGGAAGGCACTGCCGGGTCATCGCGGCCAGCACCGCATCCGGCCCGACCTCCAGAAAGCGCCGCACCCCCGAAACGACAAGCCCCTCGACGCCCGGCGCGAACCGCACCGCCGCCCGCACCTGCCGCACCCAGTACGACGGCTCCAGCACCTCATCCCCGGCAACCTCACCGGACAGGTTGGACACCACCGGAATCCGCGGCTCGCTGTAGGTCAACCCCTCCGCGACAAGCGCGAACTCCTCCAACATCGGCTCCATCCGCGCCGAATGAAACGCATGAGACACCCGCAACCGCGACGTCTTCACACTCCGGCCCGCGAACCACCGCTCGATCTCACCGACCGCGTCCTCATCACCCGACACCACCACCGAAGCCGGCGCGTTCACCGCCGCGACCGACACCCGATCACCGAACCCGGCGATCGCCGCGACCACCTCCCCCTCGGCCGCCGCCACCGCGAGCATCGCCCCACCCTCGGGCAGAGCACCCATCAACCGACCCCGCGCCGCCACCAGAGCACACGCATCCTCCAGCGACCACACCCCGGCCATATACACCGCGACCAGCTCTCCGATGGAATGCCCGATCACCACATCCGGGGAGACCCCGAACGACTCCAGCAACCGGAACACCGCCACCTCGAACGCGAACAACGCCGCCTGCGTGAACTCCGTCCGACCCAGCACATCCCCGCCGCCCTCACCGGCGAACATCACCTCCTTCAACGAGCAGCCGAGCAGCGGATCGAACCCGGCGCACACCTCGTCCAGCGCGGACGCGAACACCGGGAACGCCGCATACAACCCGGCCCCCATGCCAGCTCTTTGCGCCCCCTGACCGGTGAACAAGAAAGCCGTCCTGCCCGAGCCGGCCACCCCCTCAGCCACTCCGGACGACACCGAACCGGCAGCGAGTTCGGCCAGCCGCGCCAACACCTCACCACGGCCACCGCCGACAACCGCACCCCGCCACTCCAGCCGCGCCCGCGAAGACACCAGCGAATACGCCACATCGGCCAGATCCACCTCAGGATGATCCGCCAACCACCCACCCAACCGCACCGCCTGCGCCCGCATACCGGCCTCACTCCTGGCCGACACCAGCAACGGCAGCACATCACCGGCGATCGGCGTTCGGGGGGCAAGCCCATCGCCGTCCACGACCGATGCCGCAGGCTCCGCCGGTGCCTCTTCGAGAATCAGGTGCGCGTTGGTGCCGCTGATCCCGAACGAGGACACGCCGGCCCGGCGTACCCGGTCCCCGACCGGCCACGGCTCGGCCTCGGTCAGCAACCGCACCGAACCCGCCGACCAGTCCACATGAGACGACGGCTCGTCCACATGCAACGTCCGCGGCAACACCCCGTGACGAAGCGCCTGCACCATCTTGATCACACCGGCCACACCCGCGGCGGCCTGCGTGTGCCCGATGTTCGACTTCAACGACCCGATCCGCAACGGCTCGTCGCGATCCTGCCCGTACGCGGCGATCAACGCCTGCGCCTCGATCGGATCACCCAGCGTGGTCCCGGTACCGTGCGCCTCGACCACATCGACGTCGACAGGCGTCAGACCGGCGTTGGCGAGCGCCTGCCCGATCACCCGCACCTGCGAAGGCCCGTTCGGCGCGGTCAAACCATTACTCGCACCATCCTGGTTCACCGCGCTACCACGAATCACGGCCAGAACATCGTGCCCAAGCCGCCGCGCGTCCGACAACCGCTCCAGCACCACCACACCGACACCCTCGGACCACGCCACACCATCGGCCGAGGAAGAGAACGCCTTGCACCGCCCATCCGGGGACAGCCCCCGCTGCCGGGAGAACTCCACGAACAGCAACGGCGTCGACATCACCGTGACACCACTGGCCAGCACGAGAGACGTCTCGCCCTGGCGCAACGCCTGACACGCCAGATGCATCGCCACCAGCGACGACGAACACGCCGTGTCGATCGTCATCGCGGGCCCTTCCAGACCCAGGCTGTACGCCACCCGCCCCGACACCACACTGCCCGCCGAACCAGTCGCCACATAGCCTTCGGAGGCCGACGCCGCTGAGCGAGCGGTGTGTTCGTAGTCCTGGTACATCACGCCCGCGAACACACCGGTGTCACTGCCCCGCAACGACATCGGGTCGATCCCCGCGTGCTCCAGCGCCTCCCACGACGCCTCCAGCAACAACCGCTGCTGCGGATCCATCGCCGACGCCTCACGCGGCGAGATACCGAAGAATCCCGCGTCGAAATCACCGGCGTTACGGAGGAATCCAGCCTCACGGGTGTATACGGTGCCCGGCTTGTCCGGATCCGGATCGAACAGGTGGTCCAGATCCCAGTCGCGATCCGATGGGAACGTGCCTATCCCGTCGCCACCGGATGCGACAAGATCCCACAGCTGGTCCGCTGACTCGACACCGCCGGGATACCGGCAACTGATCCCGACGATCGCGATCGGCTCGTCCACCCGCGCACGACGCGCGACCTGCCGAGCGCCGGTACCCTCACCCTCGATCCGAGAGCGCAGGTACTCGGCCACCGCCACCGCGGTCGGGTAGTCGAACACCAGCGTCGACGGCAACGACACTCCGCTCGCCTGTGCCAGCCGGTTCCGGAACTCCACCGCACCCAGCGAGTCGAAACCGAGCTCGCTGAACGGCACCTCCGCACCGACCGCGTCCGCGGAGGCGTGTCCCAGCACGGCCGCCGCGTGTTCACGGACGCCGTCGAGAAGGATCGCGTGGTAGCCGTCCCGAGGCGCGGCCGCCAGGCGCTGTGCCAGCGTCGCGGCCCTCTCGGCGCGGCGTGCCGAAACCGGTGCCACCGACCGCAGAACATCGGCCAGTGACTCGGCGCGGGCCTGGACCGCCAGCGTCGCGAGGTCGAACTCGACACCGGCCACCGCTGCAGCACCGGCCCGTAAGGCCTGGCTGAACAGTTCGAGGCCGTCGGCATCGGCCAGCGGGCGCAATCCCATTCGCTCAAGCCGGGCCAGGCCGCCCCGGCCCAGGTCGCGGGTCATCCCGCCGTCTGAATTCCACGGCCCCCAGCCGATCGACACCGCGGGCAGCCCGGCCTCGGTGCGGCTCCGCGCCAGGGCGTCCAGCACGCTGTTGGCCGCCGCGTAGTTCCCCTGGCCGGGCGAGCCAAGGATGGCGGCGACCGAGGAGAACATCACGAAGGCGGACAAGTTCATGTCCCGCGTGAGTTCGTGCAGGTGGAGCGCCGCCTCGGCCTTCGGCGCCAGTACCCGGTCCACCTGCTCGGCGGTCAAGGACTCGATGGTGCCGTCGTCCACGACACCGGCAGCGTGGATCACCGCGGTCAACGGGAACTCCGCGGGGATCTCGTCCAGCAGCGCCCGTACCGCATCGCGATCGGACACGTCGCACGCGGCCGCTCGCGCCCGTGCGCCGAGGCCGGTCAGCTCCATCACCAGCTCGGCGGCGCCGTCCGCCCGGTCACCTCGGCGCGAGACCAGCAGCAGGTTCGCCGCACCGTGCACGGTGACCAGGTACCGGGCCAGGCGAGCACCGAGTCCGCCGGTGCCGCCGGTGATCAGGACCGTACCCGCCCCGAGAGTGGTTCCCGTCTCCACGGCCGGTGTGGCGCCGCGCATCAGACGCGGCACCATGAGCCTGGTGCCCCGAACCACGACCTCGGACTCGCCGACGTCCATGGCCGCCGACACCACGTCGGCGGACACCTCGCCGTCGTGATCGAGCAGGACGATCCGGTCGGGATGTTCCGACTGCGCGCTACGCACCAGCCCGGACACGGCCGCCGCCGTGAGGTCGGGCTCCTCTCCCGGCAGCGCGACCGCCCCTCGGGTGACCACCACCAGCCGGGTGCCGGCCAGACGGTCTTCCGCCAGCCAGGCCCGTATCGTTGACAGGGTCGTGTGCACACGACCACGCATCACGTCCGCCATCGACCGGTCCGCGGTCTCGGTGCCGCCGTCGACGGTCCACACCAGAACGTCCGCGGGGACCTCGGCGCGGGCGGCGTCGGCCGGGCCGGTGTGGTACTCGACGGCGGCCGTCACGTCCGGCGAGGCGATCGCGGCGATGCGCAGCGCGGATGTGGCGGCAGGTTCGGCGTCGATCCACCGCAGTTCGTACAGCGGTGCCCGGCCGGCCGTACGGGTACCGCCCAGCGTCTTGGCGTCCACCGCGCGAGCGTGTAGCGCCTCGACCGTCGCCACGGTGGCCCCGGCTTCATCCACGGCCACTATCCGCACGGTCTCGGCGCCGGTGCGGCTGATCCTCGCGCGGACGGCCACCGCCCCACGGCGATGCACCCGCACACCGGTGAACGAGAACGGCAGTGGCACCCGCCCCGCGGGCATGTCCCGCGCCAAACTGTCGATCGCGGCGTGCAGCGTCGCGTCCAGCAGCGCCGGGTGTACTCCGAACCGCGCCGCCGTGTCGCCGGTGGTGTTGTCCAGGGCGACCTCGGTGAAGACGTCCCGATCACGGTGCCACACCGCCCGCACGCCCTGGAAGGCCGGGCCGTACACCACGCCCAGTTCGGCCAGGCGGTCGTACAGGTCGTCCACCGAGACCGGATCCGCGTCGAGCGGAGGCCAGGTGTCCTCGTCGGCGCCGGGGTCACCGGCATCGGGAGCCGTGGCCAGGACACCGTTGGCGTGCGAGATCCATTCGGTGACATCGGCGTCACCGTCGCCCGTGGTCGGCGCCGAGGCGGCACGAGAGTGGATGGCGAACGACCGGCGGCCGTCGTCGTCGGCGCGGCCCACGGTCACCTGCACGTCCACCGCTTCGTCGTCGTCGAACACCAGCGGCGACTCCAGCAGCATCTCGTCGATCACCGCCGCGCCGAGGCGTTCCCCGGCGGCCAGTGCCATCTCCACGAATCCCGTGCCCGGCAGCAGCACCGACCCGAACACCGCGTGGTCGGCGATCCAGGGGTGGGCGCGGAGTGACAGCCGGCCGGTGAACACCCACTCGTCCTTACCGGCCACCGGCATCACACCGGTCAGCAACGGGTGACCGAACCGATCACCGGCACTGTCGGAGCGTGGCTGCAACCAGTACCTCTCGTGCTGGAACGCGTATGTCGGCAGCGGCACCCGCGACACCCGGCGGCCGGCGAACAACGGCGCCCAGTCCACCTCGACCCCGCCGGTGTGCGCCTGCGCCAGGAAGGTCATGAACTGCTCGGCCTCGTCATGACCACGCCGCGCCGCAGCGGCCACCAACGACCGCGCCCCGACATCCTCCGGAAGGCACTGCCGGGTCATCGCGGCCAGCACCGCATCCGGCCCCACCTCCAGGAACCGCCGCACCCCCGAAGCAACAAGCCCCTCAATACCCGGAGCGAACCGCACCCCCGCCCGCACCTGCCGCACCCAGTACGACGGCTCCAGCACCTCATCCCCGGCGACCTCACCGGAAAGGTTGGACACCACCGGAATCAACGGCTGACGATAGACCAGCCCCTCGGCGACAGCCGCGAACTCCTCCAGCATCGGCTCCATCCGCGCCGAATGGAACGCATGAGACACCCGCAACCGCGACGTCTTCACACCCCGGCCCGCGAACCAGCCCTCGACCTCACCGACCGCGTCCTCATCACCCGACACCACCACCGAAGCCGGCGCGTTCACCGCCGCGACCGACACCCGATCACCGAACCCCGCGACAGCCGCGACCACCTCCCCCTCGGCCGCCGCCACCGCCACCATCGCCCCACCCTCAGGCAAAGCACCCATCAACCGACCCCGCGCCGCCACCAGAGCACACGCATCCTCCAGCGACCACACCCCGGCCATATACACCGCGACCAGCTCACCGATCGAATGCCCGATCACCACATCCGGGGTGACTCCGAACGACTCCAGCAACCGGAACAACGCCACCTCGAACGCGAACAACGCCGGCTGCGTGAACTCCGTCCGACCCAGCACACCCCCGCCGCCCTCACCCGCGAACATCACGTCCTTCAGCGAGCAGCCGAGCAGCGGATCGAACCCCGCGCACACCTCGTCCAGCGCGGACGCGAACACCGGGAACGCCGCATACAACCCGGCCCCCATGCCGGCTCTTTGCGCCCCCTGACCGGTGAACAAGAAAGCCGTCTTCCCCGAACCGACCACACCCGACACCACACCCGACGACACCGAACCGGCAGCGAGTTCGGCCAGCCGCGCCAGCACCTCACCACGGCCACCACCGACAACCGCACCCCGCCACTCCAGCCGCGCCCGCGAAGACACCAGCGAGTACGCCACATCGGCCAGATCCACCTCAGGATGATCCGCCAGCCACCCACCCAACCGCACCGCCTGCGCCCGCATACCGGCCTCACTCCTGGCCGACACCAGCAACGGCACCACGGTGGCCACGTCGGTGGTCGGTGTGGTGGCGACCAGGTCCGAGGCGGGGGGTTCCTCCAGGATCAGGTGCGCGTTGGTGCCGCTGACCCCGAAGGACGACACCCCGGCCCGGCGTACCCGGTCCCCGACCGGCCACGGCTCGGTCTCGGTCAGCAACCGCACCGAGCCCGCCGACCAGTCCACATGCGACGACGGCTCGTCCACGTGCAACGTCCGCGGCAACACCTCGTGACGAAGCGCCTGCACCATCTTGATCACGCCACCCACACCCGCGGCGGCCACCGTGTGCCCGATGTTCGACTTCAACGACCCGATCCGCAACGGCTCATCGCGATCCTGCCCGTACGCGGCGATCAACGCCTGCGCCTCGATCGGATCACCCAGCGTGGTCCCAGTACCGTGCGCCTCGACCACGTCCACATCCGCGGGCGACAATCCCGCGCTCGCCAGCGCATGAGCGATCACCCGCTCCTGCGAGGGACCGTTCGGCGCGGTCAGACCATTGCTCGCGCCATCCTGATTCAGCGCGCTACCACGGATGACGGCCAGCACGTTGTGCCCACGCCGCCGCGCGTCCGACAGGCGCTCCAGGACCACCACGCCGACGCCCTCGGAAAACGCCACACCATCGGCCGAGGACGAGAACGCCTTGCACCGCCCGTCCGGAGAGAGACCCCGCTGCCGGGAGAAGTCGACGAAGATGTCGGGCTCGGCGGCCACGGTGACACCACCGGCGAGCACCAGGGAACTGTCCCCCTGGCGCAGCGCCTGGCACGCCAGGTGCAACGCCACCAGCGACGACGAGCACGCGGTGTCCACCGTCACCGCAGGCCCTTCCAGGCCGAACGCGTACGCCACCCGCCCCGAGATGACGCTGTGCGAGGTACCCGTCAGCCGGAACCCCTCCAGATCGCCGACCACCCGATCCGCGTACCCCGACGCGCACGCACCGGCGAACACCCCGGTGTCGCTGCCCCGCAACGACGTCGGGTCGATTTCCGCGTGCTCCAGCGCCTCCCACGACGCCTCCAGCAGCAACCGCTGCTGCGGATCCATCGCCGACGCCTCACGCGGCGAGATACCAAAGAACCCGGCATCGAAATCGCCCGCACCGCTGAGGAATCCGCCTTCGCGGGCGTACACGGTGCCGGGCTTGCCCGGATCCGGGTCGAACAACCGCCGCAGATCCCAGCCGCGATCGGACGGGAACCCGCCGATGGCGTCCGCGCCCTCGGCGACCAGACGCCACAGCTGCTCGGGCGACTCGACTCCACCGGGATATCGGCAGCTCATCCCCACGATCGCGATCGGCTCGTCCGAGGACACCCGCCGCGGCACCGGCCGCGACCGGATCTGCGTCTGCTCGCCCTCGATCAGGGAACGCACCAGTTTCGCCACCGCCGTGGGGGTCGGATAGTCGAACACCAGGGTCGACGGCAACGACAGCCCGGTCCCCTTCGCCAGCCGGTTCCGGAACTCCACCCCACCCAGCGAGTCGAAACCGAGCTCGGTGAACGGTATGTCCACCTCGATCGCATCGGAGGAGTCATGGCCCAGCGCCGCCGCCGCGTGCTCACGGACGAACTCGACGACCAGCGAGTCCCGTTCGTGTTCGGCCGCCGAGATCAGCCTGTGCGCCAACGCGCCCGCCGTACCGGCACGCCGCGCCGGTACCGGGACGAGCCCGTGCAGGACGGCGGGCAGGAGACCGGCTCTCGCCTGCAACGACAGTGCCGCGCGATCGAGGTCGACCGCGGCGAGCAGTGGTTCGGCGGCGGCGACCGACAGATCGAAAAGCCGCAGGCCGGATTCGGCGTCGAACGGGCGCAATCCCATTCGTTCCAGCCGTGCGAATCCGGTCCGGCCGAGGCCGCCGGTCATGTCGCTGCGCTGCTGCCATGGGCCCCACGCCACCGACAGGGCCGGCAACCCGGCGCTGTGCCGGTGTCGCGCGAGCGCGTCGAGGAAGCTGTTCGCCGCGGCGTAGTTGCCCTGGCCGGGTGATCCCAGCAGCGCCGCCGCCGACGAGAACAGCACGAACGCCGACAGGTCCCGGCCGAGGGTGAGTTCGTGCAGGTTGATCGCGGCGTCGACCTTCGCCGTCAGCACACGATCCACCTGTTCGGCGGTGAGGTTCTCGATGGTGCCGTCGTCCAGCACACCGGCCGAATGGATCACCGCTGTGAGCGGATACTCGGGCTCGATCGAATCCAGCAGAGCCGCGACGGCGGTCCGGTCGGCCACATCACAGGCGGCTACCCGGACCCGGGCGCCGCGATCGATCAACTCCGCCACCAGTTCCGCGGCGTCCTCGGCCTGGTCACCACGCCGTGACACGAGCAGCAGATGGCGCACACCGTGCACGTCGACGAGGTGCCGGGCCACCAGCGAACCCAGTCCGCCGACACCACCGGTGATCAGCACGGTGCCCGATCCGAACGACGGCCCCGCGTCCGCTACGGGCACACGTCCGAGACGCTGGACGTACAGCCCGCTCCCGCGAACCGACACCTGTGGTTCGTCCACGGCCAGCGCCGTCGCGATCGTGTCCGCCGTGACCGCGTCGGCGTGGTCGATCGACACGATCCGGCCCGGATGTTCGGACTGCGCGCTCCGCACCAGTCCTCGGACGGCGGCCGCGGCGAGATCCGGGGACTCACCGGGCAGACCCGCTCCGTTCCGGGTGACCACCACGAGTGCCGATCGTGCGAAGCGCTCCTCGGCCGGCCAGGCGCGCAACACGGCCAGCGCCGCGTGCACCCGGGCGCGTACCTCGGCCGCGACCGGTCGATCGTCCTCGGCCGATTCGCCGCCGACGGTCCAGACCACCGCGTCGGGCGCGTCCTCCTCAGGGTCCCAGGACGCGAGAAGCGCGTCCAGATCGGCGTATCCGTGCTCGATCCCAGGCACGGGCGCGATCCCGAGCGACACCATCCGCGGCCGGGTCACCGGTGCGGACGGCGCCACCTCCACCCACCGCGGCAGATGCAGTGCCTGCCGGGAGTCACGATGGGTGTCGCGCAGGGTGTCGGCATCGATCGGGCGGGTGCGCAGCGCGTCGACGGTCACCACCGCCTCGCCGACCTCGTCGAACGCCGCGATCCGGACTCGTTCCCTGCCGACACCGCTGATGCGGACCCGGACAGCTGCGGCGCCGGACCGGTGCAACCGTACTCCGGCGAACGAGAACGGCAGCGGCAGCTTCCCCTGCTCCCATTCACCGATCAGTCCCAGGCCGTGCAGTGCCGCGTCGAACAGCGCGGGATGGATACCGAACCTGCCCGCCTGCTCGGCGGTGGTGTCGTCCAGCGACACCTCGGCGAAGACCTCGCCGTCACGCCGCCACGCCGACGTCACCCCCTGGAAGGCGGTGCCGTAGCCAAAACCCATCCCGGCGAGGCGGTCGTACAGCGCCTGGCCGTCGACCGGTTCCGCGTCCTGTGGCGGCTGCGGATCGTCGGCCCATTCCGGTGATTCGGCGCCGGCGGCCGGGGTCAGCACACCCTCCGCGTGGAGCACCCACTCGGCGGAACCACCGTCGCCGGGGGCGGCGCCGGTGCGGGAGTACACCGTCAGCGCGCGCCTCCCACGGTCATCGGGTTCGCCGACGGCGACCTGCACGTGGACGTCGTCCTCACCGTCGACGACGAGCGGGGCCTGAAAGGTGATCTCCTCGACGACGGGGCAGCCGAGTTTCTCTCCCGCGCACAACGCCATCTCGACCATCGCCGTGCCCGGCACCACCACGGTGCCGAACACCACGTGGTCGGCGAGCCACGGGTGGGTTCTGTGGGTGATCCGGCCGGTGAACAGCCACTCGTCCCGGCCGGCCAGCTCCGCCGCCGCACCCAGCAGCGGGTGGTCCGGGAACACCAGACCGGCATGTGTGACGTCACCGGCGCCGGCGCCCGGCGCCTCGGTCTGGACCCAGTACCGCTGCCGCTGGAAGGCGTACGTCGGCAGGTCCACCCGGGACACGGCCCGATCCGCGAACCACGGCTCCCACCGCACCGGCAGACCGGCCGAGTAGGCCTGCGCCATCGCGACCGTGAACTGCTCGGGTCCGCCCTGTTCCCGTCGCAGCGACCCCATGATGCTCACCCTGTCGGCCACTCCCGCCGCCTCGGCGGTGGCCATCAGCCCGACCGTGAGCACCGGATGGGGACTGGCCTCGACGAAGCCCGTGAAACCGGACCGCATCAACGTCGCGGAGGCGGCGGCGAACCGGACCGGTTCACGAAGCGCCCGATACCAGTACTTCGCGTCCAGCTCCGAGGTGTCGAGGTAGTCGGCGTACACGGTGGAGAAGAACGGCACCGTACCCGGCCTCGGGGTGATCGGCGCCAGCTCACGCAGCAGCCGATCGCGGAGCCGTTCGACCGCCTTCGAGTGAGAGGCGTAGTCGACCGGAATCCGTCTGGCCCGCACGCCGTCCCGTTCGCACGCGGCGAGGAGTTCGTCCATCGCGTCCAGGTCCCCGGACACCACGGCCTGCACGGGACCGTTGACCGCGGCCAGCGAGAGCCGGTCGCCGAACGGCTCCAGCCGCGCCCGGACGGCCTCCTCGCCGAGACCTATCGAGGCCATCGTCCCCGTACCGGAGAGTTCGTCGGCGACGGCGCGGCTGCGCAGGGCGACCACCCGGGCCGCGTCGTCGAGGGTGAGCGCGCCGGCCACATACGCCGCGGCGATCTCTCCTTGTGAGTGGCCGATGACCACATCGGGTTCGACACCGTTGGCCTGCCACAGCTTCGCCAGCGACACCATCACCGCGAACAGCGCCGGTTGGACCACATCGACCCGGTCCAGTGACGGCGCGCCGTCCGCACCGTGGAGCACCGCCGTCAGCGACCAGTCCACGTACGGAGCCAGCGCGGCCTCGCATGCCGCCATCGATTCCGCGAACGGGCCACCGGCCGCGAGCAGACCGAGCGCCATCCCTCGCCACTGGCTGCCCTGTCCCGGGAACACGAAGGCGACCTTGCGTGTCGTCGCGCGGCCGGTTACCACATTGTCGGCGGCGCCGGCCGACTCCGGTTCGGCCAGCGTCGCCAATCCGGCGAGCATCCCGTCCCGATCGCCCGCCACCACCGCGCCACGCCACTCCAACGAGGCGCGGGTGGTCAGCAACGAGTAGGCGATCTCGTCCACACTCACTTCGGGACGTTCCGCCACCCACTGCCGCAGCCTGGCCGCCTGCGCGTGGAGCCCGGCCTCGGTTTTCGCCGACACCAGCCACGGGGCGGTCCCCGGCATGGCGGTCCGCGCCACGAGAACGGCGGGTTCGTCCGCCGATTCGGGGCCGGCGGGGTCGTTGGGGGCCTCCTCCAGGATCAGGTGGGCGTTGGTGCCGCTGGCGCCGAACGAGGACACGCCGGCCCGCCGCACCCGCTCCCCGGCCGGCCACGGCTCGGCGTCGGTCAGCAACCGCACCGATCCTTCCGACCAGTCCACATGCGGGGTGGGGGCATCCACGTGCAGCGTGGCGGGCAGCGTCTCGTGCCGGAGCGCCTGCACCATCTTGATCACGCCGCCGACACCGGCCGCCGCGGACGTGTGCCCGATATTCGACTTGAGCGAGCCGACACGCAGCGGATCTCCGGCCCGGCCTCGGCCGTAGGCGGCGATCAGCGCCTGCGCCTCGATCGGATCACCGAGGGTGGTGCCGGTGCCGTGCGCCTCGACCGCGTCGACGTCGGCGGGCGTCAGACCGGCGTTGGCGAGCGCCTGGGCGATCACCTTCTCCTGGGAGGGACCGTTGGGCGCGGTCAGACGGTTGCTGGCACCGTCCTGGTTGACCGCGCCGCCGCGGATCACCGCCAGGACGCGGTGTCCTCGGCTGCGCGCGTCGGACAGCCGCTCGACCACTAGCATTCCCAGGCCCTCGGAGAACCCGGTTCCGTCCGCCGCCGCGGCGAACGCCTTGCACCGCGCGTCCGGCGACAGGGCGCGCTGACGTCCGAACGCGATCAGCAGGGTCGGGTCGGACATCACGGTGACGCCCCCCACCAGCACCAGTGACGTATCCCCCTGGCGCAGCGCCTGGCAGGCCAGGTGCAGGGCGACCAGGGACGACGAGCACGCGGTGTCCACCGAGATGGCCGGGCCCTTGAAACCGAACGTGTACGCCACGCGGCCGGACAGGACGCTGGCCGAGACACCCAGGTAGGCGTGGCCCTCCGATTCAGCCGTCAGGGCCGGCGAACCCACGCGGTGACCATAGGCCTGATGAATGACGCCGGCGAACACACCCGTGTCGCTGCCACGCAGTGACGCCGGGTCGATTCCGGCGTCCTCCAGCGCCTCCCACGCCGATTCCAGGAACAGGCGTTGCTGCGGGTCCATCGCCGCCGCCTCGCGCGGGCCGATCCCGAAAAATCCCGCGTCGAAATCGCCCGCCGCGTCCAGGAAGCCGCCTTCTCTGGTGTAGACGGTTCCCGGCGAGTCGGGGTCGGTGTCGAACAGCCGCTCCAGGTCCCAGCCTCGGTCGGGCGGAAAGGGCCCGATGGCATCGGTTCCGGACGCGACCACGTCCCACAGCTGCGCGGGGGTGGCGACGCCACCGGGATAGCGGCAGCTCATGCCCACGATCGCGATCGGTTCGCGGGAACGCTCCTCAAGCTCGTGGATCTGTTTGTTGGCCGCGCGAAGATCTCCGGTGAGCTTCCTCAGGTACCGGCTGAGCCGTTCCTCATTACTCGTGCTGGGGGTGCTCATGCTGGGCCAAACTCCTTGTCGATCAGATCCAAGAGTTCGTTGTCGGAATGGAATTCGAGATCGTGGTAATCGCCGCCCGGCCACGGGGCCAGGTAGGTGCTGAGGCGGTCGTTGACACCCCGCAACCCGGTGACGGTCTCGTCGTCGCCGCCGTTGTTGGCGATGATCCGCTCCAGCAGGGCGTTGAGCCGGGCGATGTCCCCCTGGATCGCGGAGTCCGGCTCCTCGGGTGCCGTGACGACGGTCCGCTCCAGCAGATAGCCGGCCATCTCGCCCGCCGACGGGTAGTCGAACACCAGCGTCGACGGCAGCGACAGCCCCGTCACCTTGGACAGGCGGTTGCGGAACTCGACCCCGCCGAGGGAGTCGAAGCCCAGCTCGTCGAACCCGCGATCGGGCCCGATGTCGTCGGCCGACCCGTACCCCAGGACCACCGCCGCCTGTTCCCGCACCAGTTCGAGGACGACTCCGCGCCGCTTCGCCTCCGGCACACCATGCAGCCGCTCACCCAGCGAGGCCGGGCCCTTCGAGACCGCTGCCGACGGTCGTCGTGATCGGACGAATCCGCGCAGCACCGCCGGTACCGAAGCGGTCTGCGCTTCCAGCCGCAGATCGTCGGCGTCGAACCGCAGCAGTGCCGGTACCGGATCCGGCGCGGACAGCGCCAGGTCGAACAGTCGCAGGCCGTCGACCTCGTCCAGCGGGTGCAGACCCAGCCGCGCCAGTCTGGCCACCCCGGTCCGATCGAGGCCACCGGTCATGCCGATGCCCTGCTGCCACGGCCCCCAGGCGAGTGACACGGCCGGTAGCCCTTCGGCCCGGCGACGCACCGCCAAGGCGTCCAGGAAACCGTTCGCCGCGGCGTAATTGCCCTGTCCCGCCGAACCGATCAGACCGGCGATCGAGGAGAAGAGCACGAACGCCGACAGGTTCGCCTCGCGGGTCAGCTCGTGCAGGTACCACGCGGCATCGGCCTTGGGTGCGAACACCCGATCGACCTGGTCAACGGTGAGGGTGTGCACCGTGCCGTCGTCGAGCACACCGGCGGTGTGAACGACGCCGGTCAGTGGACGGTCCGCGGGCACGGCGCGCAACAGGTCGCGCAGCGCGTCGCGGTCTGTGACGTCACACGCGGCGATCCGGGCCTCCGCGCCGGCTCGGGCCAGTTCGGCCACGAGTTCCGTCGCGCCGTCGGCCTGTTCGCCGCGCCGGGACACCAGCAGCAACCGGCGCACCCCGTGCTCGGCGACGAGGTGACGGGCCAGGAGCGCGCCCAGCCCGCCGGTGCCGCCGGTGATCAGCACGGTCCCGGTTCCGAACGACACCGGCGCGGTGGCCGAGGACGACGCGGATTCCAGGCGCGGCACCAGGATGCCGTCGCCGCGTACGGCCACCTGCGGCTCGCCGGTCGCCAGCACGGCCCGTACCGAGTCGCCCCAGACATCCGAGCCGCCGGGTTCGCCGCTGTCGAGCAGCACGATCCGTCCGGGATATTCGGTCTGGGCGCTGCGGACCAGTCCCCACACCGAGGCCGCCGCCATGTCCGGCACCTCACCGGGCAGGGCCGCCGCCGCACTCGCGGTCAGGACGATCAGCTTCGACCGCGCGAACCGGTCGTCGGTCAGCCAGCGTCGGACCGTGTGCAGGGCGTCGTTCACCAGCTCGTGGGTCGCCGCCGTCGTATCGTCCCGCCGCACGGCGGCCGCCGCCCACACCACGGCATCCGGTACGGCGGGGGCCGCGGCGAGCGCCTCCAGATCCGGATACCGGTCCTCGATTCCGGTCACCGCTGTGGCGCCGAGCACCGCCATGCCGGTGGCGGGCGGGCGTTCGGCCTGGGCGGTGACCTTCGTCCACTGCAGTCCGTACACTCCCGCGCCGCCTCCCGGCAGCGCGGCACGGAACTGCTGGACGTCATAGGAGCGCATGACCACCTCGTCGATGGACACCACCGGGTTCCCGTCCTGATCGACGGCCACGACGGCGATCGCCTCGCTGCTGCGCCGGACGGCCATCACCCGCAGCGTCTTCACCCGCGACGTGGTGTGGAATCGTGTGCCACCCCAGCGGAACAGAAGTTTGCCCTCGGCCGGGTTGCCTTCGTGGTCCGGCCAGATCAGGCAGGCGAGCCCGGCGTGCATCACCATGTCGAACAGCGCCGGATGCAGCTGGAACCGCTCGGCCGGGGTGTCCGGGTCCAGGGTGATCTCGGAGAACACCGTGTCACCGCTGTGCCATGCCGCGTCGACACCGATGAAGGACGTTCCGTACTCAAGTCCGGCGGCGCGCGCCACCTGGGCCGGAATCCAGTCGGTGGCGACCGCTTCGGCACCGACCGGCGGCCACGGCTCGTCGCGGAGCATGTCCAGGAGCCCGGTGTCGGCGGGCCGGCTCCCGCTCAGCGCGCCACTGGCGTTGCGACTCCACTCGCCGGCCGCCCCGTCGGCGGCCCGGCGGTGGTGGAACGTGAACGGCCGGCGCCCCGACGAATCCGGTTCCTGGACGAGGACCTGGAGTTCGACGTCGCCGTCCTCCGGCGGGAAGATCGGTGCCTCAAGGGTGAGTTCGTCCACGGCCGGGCTGCCGATCCGGCGTCCGGCGACCAGCAGCATCTCCATGAGGGCGGCACTCGGGACCAGCACGACACCGTAGGTGGTGTGATTGGCGATCCACGGGTGGGTGCGCAGGGAGAGCCGCCCGGTGAACAGCCACGCGTCCCGGTCGGCCACCCGCACCACGTCGGTGAGCAGCGGGTGCTCCGATGTGGCATGGCCTTGCCCGTCCGGGGCTGGTTCGAGCCAGTACCGCTGGTGCTGGAACGCGTAGGTGGGCAGAGACACCGCCGACGCGGGACGACCGGTGAACACCCGCGCCCAGTCCACCTCGACCCCGGCGGTGTGCGCCTGCGCCAGGAAGGTCATGAACTGCTCGGCCTCGTCATGGCCGCGCCGTGCCGCCGCGGCCACCAGCGACCGCGCCTCGACGTCCTCCGGAAGGCACTGCCGGGTCATCGCGGCCAGCACCGCGTCCGGCCCGACCTCCACAAACCGCCGCACCCCTGAAGACACCAGAGCCTCGATACCCGGCGCGAATCGCACCGCGGCCCGCACCTGCCGCACCCAGTACGAGGGATCGAGCACCTCGTCCCCGGCGACCTCACCGGAAAGGTTGGACACCACCGGAATCCGCGGCTCGCTGTAGGTCAACCCCTCCGCGACAAGCGCGAACTCCTCCAGCATCGGCTCCATCCGCGCCGAATGGAACGCGTGACTCACCCGCAGGCGGCTCGTCTTCCGGCCCACCCCCACGAACCAGCCCTCGACCTCGGCGACGGCATCCTCATCACCCGACACCACCACCGAAGCCGGCGCGTTCACCGCCGCGACCGACACCCGATCACCGAACCCCGCGATCGCCGCGACCACCTCCCCCTCGGCCGCCGCCACCGCGAGCATCGCCCCACCCTCAGGCAGAGCACCCATCAACCGGCCCCGCGCCGCCACCAGACGACACGCATCCTCCAACGACCACACCCCCGCCACATGAGCCGCGACCAACTCACCAATCGAATGCCCGATCACCACATCCGGGGAGACCCCGAACGACTCCAGCAACCGGAACAACGCCACCTCAAACGCGAACAACGCCGGCTGCGTGAACTCCGTCCGCCCCAACACCTCCCCGCCCTCACCGGCGAACATCACCTCCTTCAACGAACAACCCAGCAGCGGATCGAACCCGGCACACACCTCGTCCAACGCCGCCGCGAACACCGGAAACGCCCCATACAACCCGGCCCCCATACCGGCCCGCTGCGCCCCCTGACCGGTGAACAAGAAAGCCGTCTTCCCCGAACCGACCACACCCGACACCACACCCGACGACACCGAACCGGCAGCCAACTCCGCCAGACCCGCCAGCAACCGCTCACGATCCCCGGCGACAACACCACCCCGCCACTCCAGCCGCGCCCGCGACATCAACAGCGAACGCGCCACATCCACCACATCGACATCCGGACGCCGAGACAACCAGTCACGCAACCTCGCCGCCTGAGCACGCAACGCCTCCGCACTCTTACCCGACACCAGCAGCGGCACCGGGAACACGTCACGCTCGACGATGGCCGCGGAATCCTTTTCCCGCTGTTTCTCACCCACCGCCACCGGCACAGCAGGTGCCTCTTCGATGATCACGTGCGCGTTGGTGCCGCTGACCCCGAACGAGGACACGCCGGCCCGGCGCACCCGGTCCCCGACCGGCCACGGCTCGGCCTCGGTCAGCAACCGCACCGAACCCGCCGACCAGTCCACATGCGGCGACGGCTCGTCCACGTGCAACGTCCGCGGCAACACCTCGTGACGGAGCGCCTGCACCATCTTGATCACACCGGCCACACCGGCGGCCGCCACGGTGTGCCCGATGTTCGACTTCAACGACCCGATCCGCAACGGCTCCCGATCCCCACGATCCTGGCCGTACGCGGCGATCAGCGCCTGCGCCTCGATCGGGTCACCCAGGGTGGTCCCGGTGCCGTGCGCCTCGACCGCGTCGACGTCGACAGGCGTCAGACCGGCGTTGGCGAGCGCCTGCTCGATCACCCGCACCTGCGAGGGGCCGTTCGGCGCGGTCAACCCGTTGCTCGCACCGTCCTGGTTCACCGCGCTACCACGGATGACGGCCAGAACGTTGTGCCCAAGCCGCCGCGCGTCCGACAACCGCTCCAGCACCAGCACACCGACGCCCTCGGAGAAGCTCACGCCATCGGCGGAAGCCGAGAACGCCTTACACCGCCCGTCCGGAGAAAGACCCCGCTGACGCGCGAAGTCCACGTACAGATACGGGCTGGCCGCGACCGTCACACCACCGGCGAGCACCAGCGAACTCTCTCCCTGGCGCAGCGCCTGACACCCCAGATGCAATGTCACCAGCGACGACGAACACGCGGTGTCCACCGTCACCGCCGGCCCTTCCAGGCCGAACACATACGCCACCCGCCCCGAAACCACACTGTGGGTGGTGCCGGTCAGCCGGAACCCCTCCAGATCGCCGACCACCCGATCCACGTACCCGGACGCGCACGCACCGGCGAACACCCCGGTATCACTGCCTCGCAACGAGGCCGGGTCGATCCCGGCGTCCTCCAGCGCCTCCCACGACGCCTCCAGCAACAACCGCTGCTGCGGATCCATCGCCAGCGCCTCACGCGGCGAGATACCGAAGAACGCGGCATCGAAATCAGCCGCGCCGCTGAGGAATCCGCCACCGCGACTGTAGACAGTGCCGGGCTTGTCCGGATCCGAGTCGATCAGCCGCTCCAGGTCCCAACCTCGGTCGGCCGGGAAAGCCGTGGTCGCGTCGATTCCGGACACGACCAGCTGCAACAGCTGCTCCGGCGTTTCCACGCCACCGGGGAAACGGCAGCTCATGCCGACGACCGCGATGAGTTCGTCCGCTCGTACCCTGCGCGACGCCCGGGTCACCCGGGGCCTGGAGTCCGTCCCCTCGATCTTGGAGTACAGCAGGGTCGCGACGGCCGTGGCGGTGGGGTGGTCGAAGACGAGGGTGGACGGTAGCGACAGCCCGGTCGCCTTGGACAGCCGGTTCCGGAATTCGATGCCGCCGAGGGAGTCGAATCCCAGTTCGTCGAACCGCTGATCGGGGTTGACGTCCTCGGCGGAGCCGTGACCCAGTACCGAGGCGGCATGCTCGCGCACCAGTTCCCGCACCACCTCCGCCCGTTTGGCCTCCGGCACCTGGCTCAACCGCGCGCCGAGTGAACTCGATGCCGCGGCCGTCGGCCTCGTGGCGCGGCGCACGAATCCGCGCATCACCGCCGGTACCGCACCGGCCTGGGTCTCCCGCCGGAGTTCGGCGGCGTCGAACCGGATCGGCACCAGGTGCGCGTCGCCGCGGGCGACGGCCTCGTCGAACAGCCGCAGGCCTTCGGTCTCCGCGATGGGATGAAGGCCGAGCCGCTCCCAGCGCGCGACGGCGGTCCGGTCCAGCGCGCCGGTCATGCCGTTGCCCTGGTTCCAAGGTCCCCAGGCCAGCGACGTCGCGGGCAGTCCTTCGACTCGGCGCCGACGTGCCAGCGCGTCGAGGAAACCGTTGGCCGCCGCGTAGTTGCCCTGTCCGGCCGAACCCAGTTGCGCGGCCACGGACGAGAACAGCACGAAGGCCGTCAGATTCGCCTCGCCGGTCAGCTCGTGGAGGTGCCATGCGGCGGCGGCCTTCGGGGTGAAGACCCGCTCCAGCTGTTCGGGCGTGAGACCCGCGATGGTGGCGTCGTCGAGAACGCCTGCCGCGTGCACCACACCGGTCAACGGGTGATCCGGGTCAATGGAGGCCAGCACGGCCCGCAGGGCCGTTCGGTCGCCCACGTCGCAGGCCGCCACGCGCACGTGGGCACCGGCCTCGGTCAGTTCGGACACCAGTTCCATCGCGCCGTCCGCCGCGTCTCCGCGCCGGGACACCAGCAGCAGCCGCCGGACTCCGTGGGTGGCGACCAGGTGGCGCGCCACGAGCGCGCCGAGACCGCCGGTGCCCCCGGTGATCAGCACGGTGCCGGTCCCGAACCGCTCACCCGGCTCGGACACGGGATGCCCTGTGCTCCGGGTCAATCGGGGCACGAGCAGCGTTCCGCCGCGCGCCGCCGCCTGTGTCTCGTCCGCACCGAGGACCGCACCGACGAGTGCCGGATCGATCGCGGTCGCCGCCGGATCGACATCGATGAGGACGAACCGGCCAGGATTCTCGGATTGGGCGCTGCGCACCAATCCCCAGATCGCCGACGCGGCGAGATCCGACGCCTCGCCCGCGAGCCCGGCACCGTTCGCGGTCACCACGACCAGTCGCGAATCGGCCAAGCGGTCCTCGGCCAGCCACGCCTGCACCGTCGCGAGTACCGTCTCCAGGTGCCGCCGGATGTCCGCCGGATCGCCGGTGGTCGTGCCGGCCGCCGGATGCCAGATCACGGCGTCCGGAATTACCTCTGCCGTGATGAATTCGGCGGGAGTCGAGTATTCGGCTTCGACTCCGGCCACCGGGGTCGATCCCAGCACCGCCATCCGCTCCGCCGGCACCCTCACCACGGCTTCCGCGGCCGGAACCCACTCCACCTGGTACAGATCGGTGTCACCACCGGACAGCGTGCCGCGTAGCTGTTTGACGTCGTAGGGACGCATCACGACCGCGTCGACCGAGACCACGGGTCGCCCGGAATCGTCCACGGCCGCCACCGAGATCGTCTCCGGCCCGCTCGCCACGGCGAGGACCCGCAGTGCGGTCGCCTTCACCAGCGGCTGGTGCAGTCGTGCCCCACCCCAGCGGAACAGCAGTCGGCCGGTATCCGAATCGCTGTCCTGATCGTGCCAGATGAGCCCGGCCAGGCCGGCGTGCATCACCAGGTCGAGCAGCGCCGGATGCAGATCGAACCGTTCCGGCTCCGGTGCGGCGGCCACATCCAGGGTGATCTCCGAGAAGACGGTGCCCTCCCGCTGCCACGCGGCGTCGACACCGAGGAACGCGGGACCGTATTCGAGTCCCGATCCCTTCGCGATCCGCTCCGGAATCCAGACGGTGTCCACGGGTTCGGCATCGACCGGCGGCCACGGCTCATCCCGCAATCGCTCCAGCAGAGTGTCGCCGCCGAGCCAGTCACCGGCGAGTACTCCACTGGCGTTGCGGACCCATTCGCCCGCACCGCCGACGACCTTGCGGAAATAGAAGGTGAACTGCCGCCGCCCGGTCGAGTCCGGCTCCTGCACCGCCACCTGGAGTTCGACCTCGTCGCCCTCGGACGGCAGGATCGGTGCCTCCAGCGTCAGTTCCTCGACGACACCGCAGTCGATCCTGTTGCCCGCCACGAGCAGAAATTCGACAAGGGTCGCGCTCGGCACCACGACGGTGCCGTAGGTCATGTGGTCGGCGACCCAGGGGTGGGTGCGGAGTGACAACCGGCCGGTGAACACCCACTCGTCCTTACCGGCCACCGGCATCACACCGGTCAGCAACGGATGATCGAACCGATCACCGACACTCTCAGCGCGCGGCCGCAACCAATACCGCTGATGCTGGAACGCGTATGTCGGCAGCGGCACCCGCGACACCCGGCGGCCGGCGAACAACGACGCCCAGTCCACGCCCACACCGGCGGTGTGCGCCTGCGCCAGGAAGGTCATGAACTGCTCGGCCTCGTCATGACCGCGCCGTGCCGCCGCGGCCACCAGCGACCGCGCCTCGATATCCTCCGGAAGGCACTGCCGGGTCATCGCGGCCAGCACCGCGTCCGGCCCGACCTCCACAAACCGCCGCACCCCTGAAGACACCAGAGCCTCGATACCCGGCGCGAATCGCACCGCGGCCCGCACCTGCCGCACCCAGTACGAGGGATCAAGCACCTCATCCCCGGCGACCTCACCGGACAGGTTGGACACCACCGGAATCCGCGGCTCGCTGTAGGTCAGCCCCTCCGCGACAAGCGCGAACTCCTCCAACATCGGCTCCATCCGCGCCGAATGAAACGCATGCGACACCCGCAACCGCGACGTCTTCACACCCCGGCCCGCGAACCACCGCTCGACCTCACCGACCGGATCCTCATCACCCGACACCACCACCGAAGCCGGCGCGTTCACCGCCGCGACCGACACCCGATCACCGAACCCCGCGATCGCCGCGACCACCTCCCCCTCGGCCGCCGCCACCGCGAGCATCGCCCCACCCTCAGGCAGAGCACCCATCAACCGACCCCGCGCCGCCACCAGAGCACACGCATCCTCCAACGACCACACCCCCGCCATATGAGCCGCGACCAGCTCACCGATCGAATGCCCGATCACCACATCCGGGGAGACCCCGAACGACTCCAGCAACCGGAACACCGCCACCTCGAACGCGAACAACGCCGGCTGCGTGAACTCCGTCCGCCCCAACACCTCCCCGCCCTCACCGGCGAACATCACCTCCTTCAACGAACAACCCAGCAGCGGATCGAACCCCGCACACACCTCGTCCAACGCCGCCGCGAACACCGGAAACGCCTCATACAACCCAGCCCCCATACCGGCCCGCTGCGCCCCCTGACCGGTGAACAAGAAAGCCGTCTTCCCCGAACCGACCACACCCGACACCACACCCGACGACACCGAACCGGCAGCCAACTCCGACAAACCAGCCAGCAACTCCTCACGATCACGACCGAGAACCGCACCACGCGAATCCCACTGCGCCCGCGAAGACACCAGCGAGTACGCCACGTCGGTCAGATCCGCGTCAGGGTGATCCACCAGCCATCCACGCAGCCTCGCCGCCTGCGCCCGCAAACCGGCATCACCCTTACCCGACACCAACCACGGCGTCGGGGACACGTCACGCTCGACGATGGCCGCGGAATCCTCTTCCCGCCGTTCCTCACCCGCCGCCACCGGCACCGGCACAACGGGCGCCTCTTCAACGATCACGTGCGCGTTGGTGCCACTGATCCCGAAGGACGACACGCCGGCCCGGCGTACCCGGTCCCCGACCGGCCACGGCTCGGCCTCGGTCAGCAACCGCACCGAACCCGCCGACCAGTCCACGTGCGGCGACGGCTCGTCCACATGCAACGTCCTCGGCAATCGCTCGTACCGCAACGCCTGCACCATCTTGATCACACCGGCTACACCGGCAGCCGCCACGGTGTGCCCGATGTTCGACTTGATCGACCCGATCCGCAGTGGCTCGTCGCGATCCTGGCCGTACGCGGCGATCAACGCCTGCGCCTCGATCGGATCACCCAGCGCGGTACCGGTGCCGTGCGCCTCGACCACATCCACATCCGCGGACGTCAACCCGGCACTCGCCAGCGCATGAGCGATCACCCGCTCCTGCGAGGGACCGTTCGGCGCGGTCAAACCATTACTCGCACCATCCTGGTTCACCGCGCTACCACGAATCACGGCCAGAACGTCGTGCCCAAGCCGCCGCGCGTCCGACAACCGCTCCAGCACCACCACACCGACACCCTCGGACCACGCCACACCATCGGCCGAGGACGAGAACGCCTTACACCGCCCATCCGGCGACAACCCCCGCTGCCGCGAGAAGTCCACATACAGATACGGGCTGGCCGCGACCGTCACGCCACCGGCGAGCACCAGCGAGCTTTCCCCCTGGCGCAGCGCCTGGCACGCCATGTGCAACGCCACCAACGACGACGAACACGCGGTGTCCACCGTCACCGCAGGCCCTTCCAGGCCGAACGCATACGCCACCCGTCCCGAGATGACGCTGTGCGAGGTGCCCGTCAGCCGGAACCCCTCCAGATCACCGACCACCCGATCCGCGTACCCCGACACACAAGCACCGGCGAACACCCCGGTATCACTGCCCCGCAACGACATCGGGTCGATCCCGGCGTCCTCCAGCGCCTCCCACGACGCCTCCAGCAACAACCGCTGCTGCGGATCCATCGCCGACGCCTCACGCGGCGAGATACCAAAGAACCCGGCGTCGAAATCGCCCGCACCGCTGAGGAATCCGCCTTCGCGGGTATAGACGGTCCCTGGCTTGTCCGGATCGGCGTCGAACAATCCCTCAAGATCCCAGCCACGATCGGCGGGGAACCGGCCCATCACGTCCCGGCCCCCCGCGACCACGTCCCACAGCTGCTCGGCGGATCCCACACCACCGGGAAAACGAGCCCCCATCCCGACAATCGCGATCGGCTCCTCCGACGACACCCGCCGCGACACCCGCCGCTGCCCACCGCCGGTTCCCGCGATGCGCGCGTGGAGCAGCGCCGCGACCGCGGTCGCCGTCGGATGATCGAAGATCAGTGTTCTCGGCAACGGCACACCGGTGCCCCGCATCAGCCGATTCCACAGCGCCACACCGCTCACCGAGTCGAACCCGAGATCCGTGAACGGCAGTTCGGGATGAATCGATCGGGCCGATTCGTGGCCGAGCACGGCGGCGGCGTGCGCGCGCACGACATCGAGGACGACCGTCTCGCGCTGGTACTCGGGGGTCGCCAGCAGCTGACGCGCCAGCGGCCCGTCCGCCCACGCCGCGGCCTGCCCGTCGTCCTCGGGAACCGGCGGTTCCTCGGGTGCCCCAACGGGTTGGACCGCGTCGACGGCGATACCGGCGGTGGCCGACGCGCCGTTCCAATAGGTACGGCGCTGGAACGCGTAGGGCGGCAGATCGACCCGCGATCCGCCGGAGACCAGCGCCCGGAGGTCTACCCGCAGGCCGGCGCAGTAGGCGCGCGTCAGCGCGGCCGTGAAGCGCCGCGGTCCGCCCTCGCCCCGCCGCAGCGATTCGATGACGCTGACGCGACCATCCGCGCCCATCGCCTCGGCCGTCACGCCGATCCCCATCGTGAGCACCGGATGCGGACTGGCCTCGACGAATCCCGTGATCCCAGACTGGATGAGCGCGGTGGCGGCATCCGCGAAACGGACCGGTTCCCGCAGCGACCGGTACCAGTATTCGGCGTCCAATCCGGCCGTGTCGAAACGATCGGCGAAGACCGTGGAGAAGAACGGCACCGTCCCGGACCGGGGACGGATCGGTGCCAGCTCCTCAAGCAAACGGTCCCGAAGCCCTTCCACCGCTTTGGAATGCGATGGGTAGTCCACCGGAATCCGGCGGGCCCACACCCCGGCGCGGGCGCAGTCGGCGAGGAAGTCCTCCATCGCCGCGACCTCACCGGCGATCACACTCTGCTGCGGCCCGTTCACGGCTGCCAGCGACAGCCGATCGCCGTAACTCGACAACCGTTCCCGGACCGCGTCCGCGCCGAGCCCGATCGAGGCCATACCGCCCTGCCCGGCCAGTTCCTCGGCGACGGCCCGCGACCGCAGCGCCACCACGCGGGCGGCGTCCGGCAGCGAAAGTCCTCCGGCGATGTAGGCGGCCGCGATCTCGCCCTGGGAGTGGCCGATAACCACATCTGGCTCGACCCCGGCGGCCCGCCACATCCGGGCCAGAGACACCATCACCGCGAACAGCGTCGGCTGGATGACGTCCACCCGGTCCAGCGAGGGTGCGTCGTCCGCGCGGCGCAGTACCCCTGTCAACGACCAGTCGACGTACTGTGCCAGGGCGGCTTCACATTCCGCGATGGATTCCGCGAACACCCCGCCCGCGTCCAGCAGGCCGAGTGCCATCCCCTCCCACTGGCTGCCCTGCCCGGGAAAGACGAAGGCGACCCGGCGCTCCGCCGCCTGCTCGGTCGTCACCTCGACGACGTCGGCGGGCACCGCCGGGTCGGCGAGGGCCGCCAGCCCGGCCAGGAGCTCGTCGCGATCCCGTCCGGCGACGGCACCCCGCCACTCCAGTTGCGCGCGGGTGGTCAGCAGCGAGTGCGCCACGTCGGTGGCATCCAGCTCCGGGTGGCGGATCAGCCACTCCCGTAGCCGCGCCGCCTGGGCGTGCACGCCCTCCTCGGTGCGCGCCGACACCACCCAGGGCCGCACATCCGCGGCGCCGTCGGCCGCAGGTTCGGCCACACCCACCTGGGGGGCCTCCTCCACGATGACGTGGGCGTTCGATCCCCCCATGCCGAACGAGGACACGCCCGCGCGCAGGACCGTGTCCGCCGACCAGGTCTCGGCGCCCGTCACCACCCTCAGGCCCAGCTCATCGAGCGGAATGCGCGGATTCGGCGTCTCGAAGTTCAGGCTGGCGACCAGTTCCCGGTGCTTCAGGCAGAGCACGGCCTTGATGAGGCCGGCGATGCCGGAGGCACCTTCGAGATGCCCGATGTTCGTCTTGACCGATCCGACGGCCAGCGGCGCGTCCTGCGTCCGGTCCGCGCCGTAGGTCGCGCCGAGCGCCGCGGCCTCCACCGGATCACCGGCGGGTGTCCCGGTGCCGTGCAGTTCGACGTACTGCACCGACGACGGTTCGACACCGCCGGCGGTCAGCGCGGCTCTGATCACCGCGGCCTGCGCGTCCTGGCTCGGGGCGCTGAGTACCCGGCGTTCGTTGCCGGTGTTGATCGCGGTCCCGCGGATCACCGCGTGGATCCGGTCGCCGTCGGCGATCGCCCGCGCCAGCGGTTTCAGAACGACGATGCCACCACCCTCGCCACGCACGAACCCGTCGGCGTGCGCGTCGAACGTGGAGCACCTGCCGAGCTCCGACCGCGCGCCGAACTGGTCGATCCGCGCACCGCTGGTCGGCGACAAGATCAGGTTCAGGCCACCGGCCATGGCCAGGTCGCTCTCACCGCTGCGCAGGCTCTCGCAGGCAAGGTGCACCGCCACCAGCGAGGATGCCTGGGCGCTGTCGACCACGATGCTCGGGCCGCTGAACCCGAAGTAGTTCGAGATCCGGTTCGCGATGATGCCCCGCCCGACACCCCACAGCGAGTGCCTGCCGACCCCCTGCCCGCCCTGGGAGGCCAGGATCTCCGCGAAATCCGTGCCGGTGCAACCGAGGAACACCCCGCAGCGCGGGACGTCGTGGGTCGTGGCTGCCATGCCCGCGTCCTCAAGTGCCTCCCAGCCCAGCTCCATGGCGAGCAGCTGCTGTGGATCGACGGCGCGCGCCTCGTTGGGTGAGACACCGAAGAAGTCCGCGTCGAAATCACCGACGGTGTCGAGAAAACCGGCCCGCTCGGTGATGCTTCCACGTCCGGGCCGGACGCTCCCGATCTCGTCGCGCCCGTCCCGGAGCAGCTGCCAGAAGCTGTCGGGATCGGCCGCGCCCGGCATTCTGCAGGACATGCCGACGATGGCGACGTCATATGCCGATCCGGTCATCTGTAGCTTCCTTTCCACAGTGCGCACCGCGCCGCCCCGCCGGGGAGGTCCAGCGGGCGGTCGATGTGCGGTAGAGCTGAATTCGACGAGATCACTTGGCGAGTTCTGCCACCGAGGTGTCGGGGCTGGCGGCCCGGGTCTTGCGGGCGGCGATCGCCGCGCGGGCCAGATACGTGGGCGCGAACAGTGAGAACGGCGACCGGCTGCGAGTCACCACTCCGGCGTAGCGTTCGGCGACCTTCACATCCGATACCGCGCCGGCGAGGATCATCCGGATCACCGGCGGCAGCACCTTTCGCTTGCTGAGGTCCGCGATCGTCAGGTGGTGGCCGAACAGCTGACGGCGGTGCCGCCGCTGATAGCCGCGCAGGGCCTTGTCCACCGCGGCACCGTCGCCCGCGCGCAGCGCACCGGTGACCGCGTCGCACAACCACTCCGCGGACTGGAAGGCGAACCCGCAACCGACTCCGCTCACGGGGTCGTTCACCATGGCGGCATCGCCGATGAGCGCGAGACCGGGAGCCACGATCCGCCGCCGGTTCATGTTCGGATAGTCCCGGGTTCCGACGACGTCGCTGACCCGCTCCGCATTGGACATGTCCGGCGCGTCGGGCAGGTTACCGAAGGCGCCGAGCAGGAATTCCTCCCGGTCCTTGTCGAATTCCGCGATACTCCGCTTGTCGGGGGCCACGGCCATGACCGTCGTGCCGTCACCGAAGCTGGCCAGGAGAAAGATGTCCGGCATGACGAACCAGGCTCGCAGGGTCTCGGTCGGCCGGATCTCGACGTTCCGGTAGTGGGCGAAGAAGATGAAGCGGCCGTTCTCCGACTCCTTGCTCTCCAGGCCGGCCAGATCCGCGACCGTCGACGAACGCCCGTCCGCGCCGATCACCAAGCGGCTGCTGAACAGCTGTTCCTTGCCCTGCACCTTGGCGACGACCCCGTTGACCCGTCCGTGCGGACCCCGCGACAGCTCGAAGGCCTTGGCGCCCAGCACCATCTCGACCCCGGGTGTCTCCGCGGCCGCCTGCCGGACCAGCGGATCCAGCTTCGCTCGCTGCAGGTTGTAACCGTGTTCCTGCCGGTCGGACGCGCCCGAGTCGAGGATCCAGCCGAAGTCGCCGTGGAACGCGTCGTAACACGGCATGCCACCCGCGTCTGCGATCTTCTTGTCCAGCCCGAGGCGCTGCAACGTCGGCAGGGCGCTCGACCGGATGGTGGCGGTGCAGAGACGTTTGTAGTAGTTGGGGTCCTTGTGAGTTTCCAGCAACGCCACGCGAAAGCCGGCGCGGCCCAACAGAATTGCCGCCGAGCATCCGGCGAGACTGCCACCGACGATCGTCACGTCGTACATAGCGAAATTCACCTGATCCGTCGAGATTGGTATGGGGATTTTCAGGGCCTTTTCGATTGAAGCCGAATAACAGCGGCGACGACGTCGAAAATGGGCAGCACAAGACAACCAGCGATACTCAATGCGGCGGCGCCGGGTCCGCTCTCGGTGTTACCTTGACGATCGGCTATCGATCGGCAGATTCGACGACGGCGACACCGTCGACTTCGATCAGATGCTCCGGGGTGAACAGGCTGGCCACGCCGACCAGTGTCACCGCCATTTCCGGAAACGAGTATTTCCGGCTCGCCGCCTCACCGCCCGCGGTCAGTTCACTGAACAGCTCCGCCTTCCAGTTCACGACGTAGAACCGAACACTGACCAGGTCTTCCGCCTGTGCACCTGCCGCCTCGACCGCGCGGCAGAGGTTGATCAGCGCCTGCTCGGCCTGAGCGGCGAGCCCGCCGGGAACCACTGCCCCTGATTCGTCGACGCCGACCTGACCGGAAACATGAACGATGTCGCCACGCGCTCGCGTCGCATGACTGAAACCGGGCGCAGGCGGTGGAGTGTTCGGGGGGTTGAACGACAGCACGGCCATTTCGAAATCCTAACGAATCGATTAGGTCGGGGACAGTGGTCACGAATGATGGGTGCCGGGCCGGCGCAATTCCTCTGCGGCGAGTCTCGCCGCCGCCGCGGGGTCACGACCGTCCCATGTGCCCGAGGACTCGACCATGCGGAATCGCGCCGAGAAGTTCTGGGTCTGCCATTTCGTCAGCGACGGCTTGATGACCGCCTTGTGCGCGGGCGATTTGCGGTAGGCGAAGTCGACGAGATCGGCTTGGCTTCGCCAGATCGACAGGGTGCTGGTCGCGGTGAAGTCGTCGGCGATGCCGAGCTGCGCGATCAACCCGTCGTCGTCGGTTTGCTCGTCCACCACACGTTTGTTGTTCATCAGGAACGACGGCACATACCTGGTACGGACGCGGCTGTAGGTCATCGACAGCACCGGCTCGGCATCATCGTGCGGTATCGGATCCACTTCGGGTCGCCACCCTCGCCAGGTGCCGCGCCCGACCCTGGTCGGGCGCAGCGAGGCCCGCCAGACCTCGCGAGCCCGGTCGGTGAACATCTCCATCGAATGCGACTGCTCGAATTCTTTCAGCGCCTCATCCGATTCGAATACCGTGAACAACGCCCAGCGCCGGAAGACGGGCGCGCCACCGATCGGTGGTCGCAGGTTTCCCGTTCCGAACACTCGGCCCTCGACGAAACCGGGCACGCCACGGATATCTTTGTTGATGCGCGATATCCGGGTTACCAGTCTGGCCCATCCGCGCGGCGGATAACTAGCGAGAACGATCGATACGGGCATTTCCGGCCTCCTCCGACGGACCTTCGCTCGCCATCTTCTCGGCGAGCTTCTTGAAGGTGCGGAACTGCTTGTGCACCATCACCAGTTCGACCCACGGGAAGAGGTACTTCCGCACCTGGTACAACCCGGTCGACTTCGCGAACCGGCTGGGCCGGTCGTGCACGGTCATGATCATCCGGAGCCGGCACCCCTCCGCCTCATCGGAGTCCGCGACCCGGAAGGTGCAGCACGTATTGCCCCAGAACCAGCGCAGACCAGGCCGGACCTGCACCGTGATGTGATGGTCGCGCTCGAATCCGACCACCTCGAAGAGCACCAGGATCCGCTGGCCGATCGCCAGGTTGTCGGCGCCGAGTGTGAGTTTCCGAGGGCTGGTGCGACCGAAGTTGTCGACCCAGTCGTAACTGTAGGGAGCGACACGCATCTGGCAGAGCCAACGCCACACGATCGCGCGATCCGCGTGAACCGTGATACCCCGATAGTACGTATCGAGGGGCGCCGGAACGTATTTCATACATTCTTCTGTTCCGATTCGCTCGGCTTCCGTGGTGCCCCATGCGCGTCGAACGAAGTGGATGTCGTCGAACTTCCGCCTCAGCCAACGGCGCGCCGCACCGCCTCGTCCCGGGCGCTGATCACGGTTAATTGTCATGGTTTCCGTTCCACAATCATCTTATCGGCGGATTGTCGAATCGAGCCAGCTTCGTATGCGCGTCGCCGTGAGCGGTGATTCCTCCTCGATGATCGAAAAATGGTTCGCGTCGATTTCCACCACCGAGCCGGTGTGCTGCCAGGCGGGCACCGGCTCGGGGATGTGGGTGCCGCCCAGTGCGGCGGTCGCGCGCAGATTCAGCGTGGGCGCCGAAATGGGCAGCGGCCTCCGCTCTCCGTAGATGCGCACGTAATTTCCCATGGCGACAAGACCGTGGTCGTCGACCAGCGTCATCGCCTGTTCGTGATCCAGCAGCGCGCCGAGCGCGTCGGCGAGCACCGCGTGGTTCAGGTCCATGTCGTCCGGCGAGTAGGTGTCGATCATCACCACCCCGGCCGCCGCGGTGCCCTGTTCCTCCAGCCGGCGTGCCACCGCATGCGCCATCGCACCGCCGATCGAATATCCGACGAGTACCAGCGGCTCGCGAACCAGATCACCGGCGACGCATGCCGCCAGGTACTCGATCGCGCTGTCCCACGACCGCGGCACCGCCTCTCCGGGACTCGTTCCCGGCAGCCGCAGCACGGACACCGCGTGGTCGGCGCCGAGCTCACGGGCCAGGCGGGCGAACTGGTGCGGACCCGACCCGGCCAGGAAGGACGGGACGCAGACCAGCGACGGCGCGGAGGTGCCCCGGGACAACGGCATCGCCCCGGGCCGGCGGCTCAGTTCGTCGACAGTCTCGAACGAGGGGACCAGTTTGGAACTCTCGATCAGCAGCGGCATGGCGGCGTTGACCTCACCCCGCCGATGAGCGGCGAGAACCAGTTCGGTGATGGTTCCCCGCGCTCCGGCCGTTGGCCGTGTCACCTGCCCGGTCACCTGCCCGCCGCTGTCGGCGTCCTCGATCCGGGAGAGCACGAACTTCGCGACCTCACGCACCGTCGGGTGGTCGAACACGAGAGTGGACGGCAAGGTGAGTCCGGCGGCCTTGGCCAACCTGTTGCGAAACTCTATGCCGCCGAGCGAGTCGAATCCGAGTTCGGTGAACGGCGCCTCAGGATCGATCACATCGGCCGAGCTGTGTCCGAGCACCGCGGCCGCCAGAGCACGGATCTCATCGAGGGCGTGGCGTTCACGGTCGTGGTCGGAAACGTTCGTCAGGCGCTGCGCCAGCGAACCGCTCTCGATCCGGTGTTCCCGTGCCGGCACCCGGACGATGCTGCGCAGCATGCTGGGCAGCATCCCGCCGAGGGCGAGTGACGCCAGGGCCGCGTTGTCGAGGAGAGCGGTCAGGACGACCGGCTCGTCCGTCGCCAGCGCACCGTCGAACAAGGCCATCCCCTGTTCCGCGCCGATCGGATTGAGACCGAGGCGAGTCCGGATCTGCCGCGCCAGATGCTCGCTGCCCGCCCGTCCCAGCACTTCGGCCATGCCGACCTTCCAGAGCCCCCACGCCAGGGAGTGGGCGGGCAGGCCCTCGCTGTGGCGTCGCCTGCTCAGCGCGTCGAGGACGCAGTTCGCCGCGGCGTAATTGCCCTGCCCCTGGCCGCCGAGCAGTGGTGCCGCCGAGGAGAACACCACGAAAGCCGACAGCTCGCAATCGCGGGTGAGCTCATGCAGATGCAGCGCCGCGTCGACCTTGGGCGCCAGCACCCGGTCCACCTGCTCGGCCGTCAAAGTCTCGATCGTGCCGTCGTCCAGTACGCCGGCCGCGTGCACGACCGCGGTCAAAGGCGCGTCGGCCGCGATGGTGCCGAGCAACCGCCCCAGTGCCTCCCGGTCGGTGACGTCGCATGCCGTCACTCGCGCGGTGGCGCCCATCTCGGCCAGCTCCGCGACCAGATCGTCCGCGCCGGCGGCGGCCCGGCCGCGCCGCGATACCAGCAGCATGTGCCGCACCCCGTGCGCGGTGGCGAGGTGGCGGGCGACCACCGCCCCCAGACCACCTGTACCGCCCGTGATCAGTACCGTTCCACCGCCGAACGACACGGCGGCATCGCGTGACCTTGTGGTCCGGCTGAAGCGAGGCACCAGAAGACCACGTGGACGCACCGCGACCTGGGCCTCGTCGATGCCCGTCAGCGTCGCCACCGCGTCCGCCGTGAGGCCGGAGACCTGATCCACCACCACGAATCGGCCGGGGTGTTCCGACTGTGCGCTGCGCATCAGGCCCCACACGGCGGCGTCCGGCAAGTCCGGCGTTTCCGTGGGCAAGCCCGCGGCGTTGCGGGTCACGACCACGAGCCGGGTACCGGCCAGCCGATCCTCGGCGAGCCAGCCGCGCAACACCTCAAGCACGGCGTTGACCCGCGCACGCGTGGCCTGTGCCAGGTCATCGGTCACCGGGCAGGATTCCTCGGCGTGCCAGACCACGATGCCGGGAATCGTCTGGGCGGCGACGAGGTCCGCCACGGTCGCGTAATTCTGGTCGACTCCGGGTATCCGGGTCGATCCCAGGACCGCCGTCGTCGCCGCGATGGCATGCGCCGTCGCCGCGGCGGGAGCCTCGATCCACTCGATGCCGAACAGCGCCGGACCGGCGCCGCCCCGCGCGCTGTTGATCATCCCGGCATCGACCGGACGCGCCAGCAGGGAATCGACCGTGAGGATCGGGGCTCCGGTGTCGTCGACGGCGTCGATGCGCACCTGCTGCCCGCTGTGGCGTATCCGGGCACGCACGGTATGGGTGCCACGGCGGTACACCGTGACTCCGGAGAAGGAGAACGGCAGCGGTATCCGTCCCGAGCCGGCGTCCTGAGTGAGCGCGTCGATGGCGGCGTGCAGCGTCGCGTCGAGCAGGGCCGGGTGAATACCGAACCCGGTCGCGCTCGCGGCCGTGGCATCGTCGAGCGAGACCTCGGCGAACACCTCGTCACCACGTGTCCACGCCGCGAGCACCCCCTGGAACACCGGGCCGTAGCCGAATCCCAGGGCCGCCAGCCGGTCGTAGAGGAACTCGCGGTCCACCGGATCGGATCCCGCCGGCGGCCAGCTGTCACCGCCCCACACCGGCCTGTCGGCCACATCGGCGGGGACCAGCACGCCGCTGGCATGCGACGCCCATGCCACCGGGGCATGCGCGCCGAGTCCCGGCTCGGCGGGTGAGTCGTCGACCGCGCGGGAGTGGAGCGAGAACCGCCGGTTCCCCTCCTCGTCAACCGGGCCGACGGTCACCTGGATATCGACCGCTCCCTCGTCGTCGAGTACCAGCGGCGACTCCAGCAGCAACTCCTGAACCGATTCCAGGCCCAGGTGGTTTCCGGCGGCCAAGGCCATTTCCACGAATCCGGTGCCCGGCAGCAACACCGACCCGAACACCGCGTGATCGGCGATCCACGGATGGGTCAGCAGCGACAACCGGCCGGTGAACACCCACTCGTCCTTACCGGCCACGGGTACCACACCGGTCAGCAGCGGATGGCCGAACGAACCACCGGCGACCCCGTCGGGGGTGGGGTGCAGCCAGTACCTCTGACGCTGGAACGCGTAGGTGGGCAACGCGACGTGTGACGCCTGACGACCGGCGAACAACACATCCCAGCGAATATCGACACCCGCCGTGTGCGCCTGGGCCAGGAAGGTCAGGAACTGCTCGGCCTCGTCGTGGTCGCGCCGTGCCGCCGCCGTCACCATCGACCGCGCCGATATGTCATCGTCCAGGCACTGACGGGTCATGGCTGTGAGGACAGCGTCCGGCCCCACCTCCAGGAATCGGCGCACTCCCAGCGCGAAGAGGGTTCGCACCCCGGGCGCGAACCGCACCGCCGCGCGCACCTGCCGCACCCAGTACGACGGCTCCAGCAACTCATCCCCGGCGACCTCACCCGAAAGATTGGACACCAACGGAATCCGCGGCCTGCCGTAAGTGAGACCCGCAGCCGTAGCGGCGAACTCCTCCAGCATCGGCTCCATCCGCGCCGAATGGAACGCATGAGACACCCGCAACCGCGACGTCTTCACACCCCTGCCCGCAAACCAGCCCTCGACCTCACCGACCGGATCCTCATCACCCGACACCACCACCGAAGCCGGCGCGTTCACCGCCGCGACCGACACCCGATCACCGAACTCGGCGACAGCCTCGACCACCTCCCCCTCGGCCGCCGCCACCGCCACCATCGCCCCACCCTCAGGCAAAGCACCCATCAACCGACCCCGCGCCGCCACCAGACGACACGCATCCTCCAACGACCACACCCCCGCCACATGAGCCGCGACCAACTCACCAATCGAATGCCCGATCACCACATCCGGGGAGACCCCGAACGACTCCAGCAACCGGAACACCGCCACCTCAAACGCGAACAACGCCGGCTGCGTGAACTCCGTCCGCCCCAACACCTCCCCGCCCTCACCGGCGAACATCACCTCCTTCAACGAGCAGCCCAGCAGCGGATCGAACCCGGCACACACCTCGTCCAACGCCGCCGCGAACACCGGGAACCCCGCATACAACCCGGCACCCATACCGGCCCGCTGCGCCCCCTGACCGGTGAACAAGAAAGCCGTCTTCCCCGAACCGACCACACCCGACACCACACCCGACGACACCGAACCGGCAGCCAACTCCGACAAACCAGCCAGCAACCGCTCACGATCCCCGGCGACAACACCACCCCGCCACTCCAGCCGCGCCCGCGACATCAACAGCGAACGCGCCACATCCACCACATCGACATCCGGACGCCGAGACAACCAGTCACGCAACCTCGCCGCCTGAGCACGCAACGCCTCCGCACTCTTACCCGACACCAGCAGCGGCACCGGTACGGCAACATCGTCGTCGGCCGAGTCCACTACGGCGGTGACGGCGGGCGTTTCGATCCGACGGGCCGAATCGGGTTCCGGTGCCGTCGACGCAGGCGCCTCCTCAAGGATCAGATGCGCGTTGGTGCCGCTGATCCCGAACGAGGACACGCCGGCCCGGCGTACCTTCCGGCCGACCGGCCACGGCTCGGCCTCGGTCAGCAACCGCACCGAGCCGGCCGACCAGTCCACATGCGGCGACGGCTCGTCCACGTGCAACGTCCTCGGCAACACCTCGTGACGAAGCGCCTGCACCATCTTGATCACGCCACCCACACCGGCGGCGGCCTGCGCGTGTCCGATGTTCGACTTGATCGACCCGATCCGCAACGGCTCGTCGCGATCCTGCCCGTACGCGGCGATCAACGCCTGCGCCTCGATCGGATCACCCAGCGCGGTACCGGTGCCGTGCGCCTCGACCACATCCACATCCGCGGACGTCAACCCGGCACTCGCCAGCGCGTTGGCGATCACACTCTCCTGCGACGGGCCGTTCGGCGCGGTCAACCCGTTGCTCGCGCCGTCCTGGTTCACCGCGCTACCACGGATGACGGCCAGAACGTTGTGCCCAAGCCGCTGGGCGTCCGACAGACGCTCCAGCACCACCACACCGACCCCCTCGGACCAGGCCACACCATCGGCCGAGGACGAGAACGCCTTACACCGCCCATCCGGGGACAGCCCCCGCTGCCGGGAGAACTCCACGAACAGCAACGGCGTCGACATCACCGTGACACCACTGGCCAGCACCAGCGACGCCTCGCCCTGGCGCAACGCCTGGGCCGCCATGTGCATCGCCACCAACGACGACGAACACGCCGTGTCGATGGTCACCGCCGGGCCCTGCAGCCCAAGGGTGTACGCGACCCGGCCGGACACCACGCTGCCCGCCGAGCCGGTCGCCAGGTATCCCTCCGCCGCCGCAGCCGACCGCACCGAGTATCCGTAGTCCTGGTACATCACACCGGCGAACACGCCGGTGTCGCTCCCCCGCAACGACGTCGGGTCGATTCCCGCGTCCTCCAGCGCCTCCCACGACGCCTCCAGCAACAACCGCTGCTGCGGGTCCATCGCCGACGCCTCACGCGGCCCGATACCGAAGAACGCGGTATCGAAATCGCCCGCGCGGCTGAGGAATCCGCCTTCGCGGGTGTATACGGTGCCAGACTTGTCCGGATCCGGGTCGAACAACCGCTGCAGATCCCAGCCGCGGTCGGACGGGAACCCTGTGATCGCATCCGTCCCCGAGGCGACCAGATCCCACAGCTGCTCCGGGGATTCGGCACCGCCCGGATACCGGCAGCTCATGCCCACGATCGCGATCGGTTCGTGTACCCGCGCCCTGCTCACGACCCGCCGGCCACCGGTGGCCGCCCCATCGACACGAGAGCGAACGTATTGCGCGACCGCCACCGCCGTGGGGTAGTCGAACACCAGCGTCGACGGCAACGACAGTCCGGCGGCTTTCGCCAGCCGATTCCGGAACTCCACCGCGCCAAGGGAGTCGAATCCGAGCTCGCTGAACGGCACCTCCGGACCGATCGCGTCCGACCCCGGATGCCCGAGCACCACCGCGGCGATCGACCGAACCTCGTGGAGTACCGTCTCGTCCCATTCGGTCTCGGGTACGTCGGCCAGGCGCTGCATCAGCGAACTGTGCTCTGTCCGCCGTCCATGTGCCGGAACGTGAATGATGGTGCGCAGCACCGCGGGCAGCAGACCGATCCGGGCGAGCGAGGCCAGTGCGGCGTTGTCGACGGCCGCCGTCAGGAGCAACGGCTGGTCCGTGGTCACCGCCCTGTCGAACAGCTCCATCCCCTGTTCCACCGACAGTGGGACCAGCCCGAGGCGCGTGCGGATCTGCTGGGCCAGGTGCTCGTTGCCCTCGTGCCCGAGAGCCGCGGCCATGCCGACCTTCCACAGCCCCCAGGCAAGGGAATGCGCGGGCAGCCCCTCGCTGTGGCGCAGACGGCACAGGGCATCCAGAACAGCGTTCGCCGCCGCGTAGTTGCCCTGTCCCTGGCCACCGAGGAGCGGCGCCGCGGAGGAGAACAACACGAAGGCCGACAAGTCGAGTTCGCGGGTCAGCTCGTGCAGACTCCACGCGGCGTCCACCTTCGGCGCCAGCACACGGTCAACCTGCTCGACGGTCAACGTCTCGATCGTGCCGTCGTCGAGCACACCGGCCGCGTGGATGACCGCGGTCAGCGGACGCTCCGCGGGAATCGTTTCCAGCAGTTCGCGCAGTGCCTGGCGGTCGCTGACATCACAGGCCGCGACCCGCGTGTCCACCCCGTACGCGGCCAGCTCCGTCACCAGTTCGGCGGCACCGGAAGCCTCCGCACCACGCCTGGACACGAGCAGCAAATGCCGCGCCCCGTGCGCCGAGGCCAGGTGCCGGGCCACGATCGCGCCGAGTCCACCGGTGCCGCCAGTGATCAGCACCGTGCCGGCACCGAAGCTCGACCGTGCCTGCCCGGACTCCCGCGCCGGTGCGACGCGAACCATACGCGACACCAACAGGTTCCCCGCGCGGACGGCGACCTGTGGTTCGTCGATCCGCAACGCGGTGTGCACCGCGTCCACCGGCAAGCCCGCGTCGTCCCGATCGATCAGCACGATCCGGCCCGGGTTCTCCGACTGCGCACTGCGCACCAGACCCCACACCGCCGCGGCGGCGAGATCGGGGACCTCATCGGGCAGACCCGCGGCGTTCCGGGTCACGACGATCATCCTGGACTCGGCGAAACGTCCGTCGGTCAGCCATACGCGCAGCGTCGCCAACGCCGAGTGCACCTCGGCGCGAACGGTCTCTGAGACATCGCCGCTCGACGGCTTCGAACCGCCGACCGACCACACGATCACATCCGGCGCACCGCCGGGATGCTCCGCCGCCGCCAGGTCCGCGAAGTCCGCGTAGTGCTCGTCGACCCCGGGGGTCGGCGAGCCGATACTCACCGACCGCGTGCCGATGTCGCCCACCGGCTCTACCGATGGGGCCGCGACCCACTCGAACGCGAACAGGGGGCTACGGCCGCCCACTCGGGCGCTGTCCAGTGTCCGCGCGTCGACCGGGCGGGCGAGCAGGGCGTCGACGGCCAGTATCGGCGCACCGGCGTCGTCGGCGAGGTCGACACGTACCGTCTCGGTCCCGGAGCGCCTGATCCGGGCGCGGACCGAATCGGCCCCACCCCGATACAGGCGGACACCGGCGAAGGAGAACGGCAACGGCAGCCGCCCCTCCGGCAGGTCCGCGATGAGGCCGTCGATGGCCGCGTGGAACGTCGCATCGAGCAGCGCCGGATGAATACCGAAGTTCGACGCCCGCGCGCCCGAGGTCTCGTCCAACGACACCTCGGCGAACACCTCGTCGCCGCGCGTCCACGCCGAGGTCACTCCTTGGAACACCGGTCCGTAGCCGAAGCCCGACTCCGCCAGCCGGTCGTACAGCGACTCCGACTCCACCGGCGTGGCTCCGGCGGGCGGCCAGTCCTCGCCGGTCCATGTCGTGCCGGCGGTCTCGTTCTCGGCGGCGAGCAGCCCCGTCGCGTGCAGTTCCCACACACCCGAGCCGGTTCCGACGGCGTCCGCGTCGGCACCGCGGGTGGCGACGGAACGCGAGTGGATCGAAAAGCCACGCCTGCCCATGTCGTCGAGTTCGCCGACCGTCAGCTGGACGTCGACCGGACCGGCGCCGTCGAGCACCAGTGGCGCCTCCAGCACCAGCTCCTCGACTACCGGAACCCCCAACTGAGCTCCGACGGTCAGGGCCAGTTCCACGAATCCGGTGCCCGGCAGCAGCACCGACCCGAACACGACGTGGTCGGTCACCCACCCGTGCAGCCCCGCGGACAGCCGGCCGGCGAACAACCACTCGTCCTTACCGGCCACCGGCGCTGCCGCACCAAGCAGCGGGTGGTCGAGCGAGATCAGACCCACTCGTCCCAGATCCCCGAGAGCCCCGGCGGCCGGTTCGAGCCAGTACCTCTCGTGCTGGAACGCGTAGGTGGGCAGAGACACCGCCGACGCGGGACGACCGGTGAACACCCGCGCCCAGTCCACCTCGACCCCGGAGGTGTGCGCCTGCGCCAGGAAGGTCATGAACTGCTCGGCCTCGTCATGACCACGCCGCGCCGCCGCGGCCACCAACGACCGCCCCTCAACCTCCTCCGGCAAGCACTGCCGGGTCATCGCGGCCAGCACCGCATCCGGCCCGACCTCCACAAACCGCCGCACCCCCGACGACACCAGAGCATCAACACCCGGCGCGAACCGCACCCCGGCCCGCACCTGCGACACCCAGTACGACGGCTCCAACAGCTCATCCCCGGCAACCACGCCGGACACATTGGACACCACCGGAAACCGCGGCTCGCTGTACGTCACACCCCGTGCGACAGCCGCGAACTCCTCCAACATCGGCTCCATCCGCGCCGAATGGAACGCATGGCTCACCCGCAACCGCGACGTCCGGACACCCTGGCCCGCGAACCGCCGCTCAACCTCACCGACGGCATCCTCGTCACCGGAGATCACCACCGAGGTCGGACTGTTCACCGCCGCGATCGACACCCGATCACCGAACCCCGCGACAGCCTCCACTGCCGCCGCCTCGGTCGCCGCCACCGCCACCATCGCCCCACCCTCAGGCAAAGCACCCATCAACCGGCCCCGCGCCGCCACCAGACGACACGCATCCTCCAGCGACCACACCCCCGCCACATGAGCCGCGACCAGCTCACCGATCGAATGCCCGATCACCACATCCGGCACCACACCGAACGACTCCAGCAACCGGAACAACGCCACCTCGAACGCGAACAACGCCGGCTGCGTGAACTCCGTCCGCCCCAGAAGATCACCGCCACCGAACATCACATCCTTCAACGAACAACCCAGCAGCGGATCGAACTCGGCACACACCTCATCCAGCACGGACGCGAACACCGGGAACCCCGCATACAACCCGGCACCCATCCCGGCCCGCTGCGCCCCCTGACCGGTGAACAAGAACGCCGTCGTCCCCGAACCGACCACACCCGACACCACACCCGACGACACCGAACCCGCGGCCAGCTCCGCCAGACGCGCCAGCAACTCCTCACGATCACGACCGAGAACCGCACCACGCGAATCCAGCTGGGCGCGTGACCGGACAAGCGCACGACCCACATCCACCGGATCGACCTCAGGCCGATCCACCAGCCACGCGCGCAACCGCGCCGCCTGCGCCCGCAAACCGGCATCACCCTTACCCGACACCAGCCACGGCACCACGGTGACCGGGGCAGCGGGCGACGTCGCGGCGACCGGCCGTTCGGCGGGGGCTTCTTCCAGGATCAGGTGCGCGTTGGTGCCGCTGATCCCGAACGAGGACACGCCGGCCCGGCGTACCCGGTCCCCGACCGGCCACGGCTCGGTCTCGGTCAGCAACCGCACCGAACCCGCCGACCAGTCCACATGCGGCGACGGCTCGTCCACATGCAACGTCCTCGGCAACACCCCGTGACGAAGCGCCTGCACCATCTTGATCACACCGGCCACACCCGCGGCGGCCTGCGTGTGCCCGATGTTCGACTTCAACGACCCGATCCGCAACGGCTCGTCGCGATCCTGCCCGTACGCGGCGATCAACGCCTGCGCCTCGATCGGATCACCCAGCGTGGTCCCGGTACCGTGCGCCTCGACCACATCGACGTCGACAGGCGTCAGACCGGCGTTGGCGAGCGCCTGCCCGATCACCCGCACCTGCGAAGGCCCGTTCGGCGCGGTCAAACCATTACTCGCACCATCCTGGTTCACCGCGCTACCACGAATCACGGCCAGAACATCGTGCCCAAGCCGCCGCGCGTCCGACAACCGCTCCAGCACCACCACACCGACACCCTCGGACCACGCCACACCATCGGCCGAGGAAGAGAACGCCTTACACCGCCCATCCGGCGACAGCCCCCGCTGCCGGGAGAACTCCACGAACAGCAACGGCGTCGACATCACCGTGACACCACTGGCCAGCACCAGCGACGCCTCGCCCTGGCGCAACGCCTGGGCCGCCATGTGCATCGCCACCAACGACGACGAACACGCCGTGTCCAGAGTGACCGCCGGGCCTTCCAGCCCCAGGCTGTACGCCACCCGCCCCGACACCACACTGCCCGCCGAACCGGTTACCCGGTATCCCTCGGCGGACGAATCCACCGGCTGCTCCGCGAATCCGTAGTCCTGGTACATCACACCGGCGAACACACCGGTGTCGCTGCCCCGCAACGACGTCGGGTCGATCCCCGCGTCCTCCAAGGCCTCCCACGACGCCTCCAGCAACAACCGCTGCTGCGGATCCATCGCCGACGCCTCACGCGGCCCGATACCGAAGAACCCGGCGTCGAACTCCGCCGCGCTCGACAGGAATCCACCCTCCCGGGTGTATACGGTGCCGGGCTTGTCCGGATCGGGGTCGAACAACCGATCCAGGTCCCACCCTCGATCCGACGGGAATCCCGTAATCGCATCCGTCCCCGAGGCGACCAGATCCCACAGCTGCTCCGGGGATTCGGCACCGCCCGGATACCGGCAGCTCATGCCCACGATCGCGATCGGCTCGTCCATCCGCGTCCTGGACGCCCGACGCCGGGCGCCCGCCCGCTTCTCCGTACCTTCGATCCGGGATCGGACGAACGTGGACACCGCCAGCGCGGTCGGGTAGTCGAACACCAGGGTCGACGGCAGGGTCAGTCCAGTGGCTTTGGCCAGCCGGTTCCGGAACTCCACCGCGCCAAGGGAGTCGAATCCGAGCTCGCTGAACGGCACCTCGGGGCCGATCGCCTCCGCCGAGTCGTGTCCGAGTACCGCCGCGGCCTGTGTGCGGACGAAGTCGAGCACCGCGGCGTCTCGCCGGTCATCGGAGATCGTCGCCAGCCGCTGCGCCAAAGCCGCGTCCGCGGCCGTGCGCCGCGCGGGAACGGGCGCGAGCGTACTCAGGATGGCGGGCAGCAGGCCGGACCGCGCCTGGGCCAGCAGCGCCGGACGGTCGAGGTCGACGAGGGCGAGCAGCGGGGCGCCGTCGCCCGGAGACAGGGCCCGGTCGAACAGTCCCAGGGCGTGCCGGTCGTCGAGCGGACGGATCCCCAGCCGCTCCATTCGTGCCAATGCCGCGCGGTCCAGATTTCCGGTCATACCGCTGTTCGGGCTCCACGGGCCCCAGGCGAGCGACACCGCAGGAAGCCCTTCGGTGTGCCGCAGCTGTGCCAGCGCGTCGAGGAATCCGTTCGCCGCCGCGTAGTTCCCCTGTCCGGCCGCACCGAGCATCCCGGCGACCGATGAGAACAGCACGAAGGCGGCGAGATCGTCCGTGCGGGTCAGTTCGTGCAGGTTCCAGGCCGCGTTGACCTTCGGTTCGAGTACGCGAGTCACCTGTGCGGCGGTCAAGGTCTGGACCGTGCCGTCGTCGAGAACACCCGCGGCGTGCACGACACCCTTGAGGCCGTGCTCCGGCGGGATGGTGTCGAGCAGATCCCGAAGTGCCGCACGGTCACCGACGTCGCAGGCGGCCACTCGTGCGTCGGCCCCGAGCTCGGTCAATTCCCGTACCAGGTCCGCGGCCCCGTCGGCCTGTTCGCCACGGCGGGACACGAGCAACAGCCGCCGGACACCGTGGGAGGTCACCAGATGCCGGGCCACCCGGGCTCCGAGTCCGCCGGTACCACCGGTGACCAGCACCGTGCCCGAACCGAACGCCCCGGCCGCCTCGCCCGCCTTGCCCGGCGCCGAGCTCGTTTCGGCGACGCGAGGAACCAACAGCCGGTGCCCGCGCACGGCCACGTGGGTTTCCTTCAGCGCGAGAGCGGCCGACACCGTCTCCGCCGCGAGTTCGCCGCCATCGTGGTCAAGCAGGACGATCCGGCCGGGATGCTCCGACTGCGCGCTACGCACCAGCCCGGACACGGCCGCCGCCGTGAGGTCGGGCTCCTCTCCCGGCAGCGCGACCGCCCCTCGGGTGACCACCACCAGCCGGGTGCCGGTCAACCGGTCTTCCGCCAGCCAGGCGCGCAGCGTCTTCAGGGCCTCACGCACTCGGTCATGCGTTGCCGCCACGACATCGACGCGTTCCGCGGCGTCGCCGGCCTCGATCGGCCACAACACACGGTCCGGAATCGCCTCGGCGGCGACAAGGTCCGCCAGGTTCGGGTAGCGGCGCTCGATCGCGGGCAGGGCGCCGCCCAGCACGGCCGTCGACTCAACCGTCGAAGACGCGTCCGGAGCGGCCGCCTCGATCCACCGCACGCCGAGTACGGTGCCGCGCCCATCGCCGTGGGCGACGTCGAGCGATCGGACGTCGATCGGCC
The DNA here is from genome assembly GCF_036227305.1 of Streptosporangium sp. NBC_01469. NCBI lineage: Bacteria > Bacillati > Actinomycetota > Actinomycetes > Streptosporangiales > Streptosporangiaceae > Streptosporangium > Streptosporangium sp. NBC_01469. Next base: position 7,938,188 of record NZ_CP109465.1, read on the forward strand.
GCGCGAGCACCGATTCGACGGTCAGAACACCTGCCCCCGTCGCGTCGACGGCCTCGATGAGGATCTTGTTCGCGCCGGTGCGGACGATCCGTGCCCGGACCGAGTCGGCGCCACGGCGATGGACGTGCACGCCGGAGAACGAGAACGGCAACGGCAGCTGTCCGGCGGGGAGGTCCCGCACGAGCATGTCGATGGCGGCGTGCATGGTCGCGTCGAGCAGCGACGGATGGATTCCGAACCGCGAGGCCTGCTGTGCGGTGGTCTCGTCCAGCGAGATGTCGGCGATGATCTCGCCGTTGTCTCGCCACGCGGCCGTCACACCCTGGAATGCGGGCCCGTACCTGAATCCCAGCTCCGTCAGCCGGTCGTAGAGCGCGTCACCGGTGATCGGTTCGCCCATCTCGGGCAGCCAATCCTCGCTGTCCGGCGGCGCCACCGCGCCTGATTCGGAATCGGCCAGGACACCCTCGGCGTGCGACGTCCACCCGGCGCCGTCCGCGTCACCCTCGACGCGGGAATGGACGGCCACGGGCCGGGCGCCATGGGCGTTCGCGGCGCCGACGGTGACCTGCAGTTCGGTCGCGCGGTCGTCGCCGAGGATCATCGGCGCCTGGAACGTGAGCTCCTCGATCACCGAGCAGTCGATCATGCTGCCCGCGCACAACGCGATCTCCAGCAGAGCCGCCGCCGGCATGACCACCGTGTCGCCGACCACGTGGTCCGCGATCCAGGGGTGGTTCCGCCGCGAGACGCGGCCGGTGAACAGCCACTCGTCCCGGCCCGCGAGTTGCACCGCCGCACCGAGCAGCGGATGGTCGGGGAACACCAGCCCCGCCTGGGTGACATCACCGATCCGGGCGTCCGCCAAAGCGGGGTCGTGCCAGTACCGCCGGCGTTGGAACGCGTAAGTGGGCAGGGAAACCCGGGCAACCTCACGCCCGGAGAACAGCGGCGTCCAGTCAACGTCCACACCGGACGTGTGCGCCGCGGCGAGTAAGGACAGAACCCGCTCGGCCTCGTCCTGGCCGCGCCGCGTGGCCGCCGCGACGAGCGACCGTGCCTCAGCCTCCCCTGGCAGGCACAGACGGGTCAGCGCCGACAGGACCGCATCGGGCCCCATCTCCAGGAACCGCCGCACGCCCAGGTCGCGGAGGGTCTCGATACCCGGGGCGAACCGCACCGCCGCCCGCACCTGCCGCACCCAGTACGCCGCGTCCAGCAGCTCCGCTCCGGCGACGGCACCGGACACGTTGGACACCACCGGTATCCGTGGCGGATGGTAGGCGATCCTCCGGGCGATCGACTCGAACTCGTCGAGCATCGGTTCCATGTGCACCGAATGGAAGGCGTGGGAGACCCGCAACCGTGACGTCTTGTGTCCCTCGGCGGACAGCCGCCGCTCGATCTCGGCGACCGCGTCCTGGTCGCCGGAGATCACCACGGCCGCGGGCGCGTTCACCGCGGCGATGGACACCCGGCCGTCGAATCCGGCGATCGCCTCGGCCGCCGCGGTCTCCGGGACCGCGATGGCGAGCATCGCACCCCCCTCGGGCAACGCCGCCATGAGCCGTCCCCGCGCGGCGACCAGCGCGCAGGCATCCTCAAGCGTCCAGAGCCCGGCGATGTGGGCGGCGACGAGCTCTCCGATGGAATGCCCGATCACCACATCCGGGGTGACACCGAACGACTCCAGCAGCCGGAACAGCGCCACCTCGAACGCGAACAACGCCGGCTGGGTGAAGTCGGTCCGATCCAGCAGATCGCCGCCCTCGCCCCCGAACATCACGTCCTTCAGCGAGCGGCCGAGCAGTCGATCGAACTGGACGCAGACCTCGTCCAGCGCGGACGCGAACACCGGGAACGCCTCGTACAGACCGGCCCCCATGCCGGCTCTTTGCGCACCCTGGCCGGTGAACAACAGCGCCGTCTTCCCCGCCTCGACGGCCCCCGCGACCGCACCGGAGGACGTCGAACCGGCGGCCAGTTCGGCCAGGCGCGCCAGCATTCCGTCCCGGTCCGCGGCGACCGCCGCACCGCGATGGTTGAGGTGCGCCCGCGAGTTCACCAATGAGTAGGCGACCTCGGCGAGGTGCGCCTCCGGATGGTCGAGCAGCCAGCGATGCATCCGCTGCGCCTGCGCCCGCAGCCCTTCCTCGCTCTTGGCCGACACGGGCCACGGCATCACGTCGGTGGCGATCGCCACCGGAGCGGCGGCCTCGGCGGACGCCTCGCCCGGACGCGGTCCGGCATCGGTCGCATCGCCGTCGGGCGCCTCCGGCTCCACCGGCTTCGCGGGCGCCTCCTCAAGGATCACATGCGCGTTGGTGCCGCTGATCCCGAACGACGACACCCCGGCCCGGCGCGCCCGGTCGGCCGCCGGCCACGGCTCGGTCTCGGTCAGCAACCGCACCGAACCCGCCGACCAGTCCACATGAGACGACGGCTCGTCCACGTGCAACGTCCTCGGCAACACCCCGTGACGGAGCGCCTGCACCATCTTGATCACACCGGCCACACCCGCGGCGGCCTGCGTGTGCCCGATGTTCGACTTCAACGACCCGATCCGCAACGGCTCGTCGCGATCCTGCCCGTACGCGGCGATCAACGCCTGCGCCTCGATCGGATCACCCAGCGTGGTCCCAGTACCGTGCGCCTCGACCACATCCACATCCGCGGACGTCAACCCGGCACTCGCCAGCGCCTGCCCGATCACCCGCACCTGCGAGGGACCGTTCGGCGCGGTCAACCCATTGCTCGCGCCATCCTGATTCACCGCGCTACCACGGATGACGGCCAGCACATCGTGCCCAAGCCGCCGCGCGTCCGACAGGCGCTCCAGCACCAGCACGCCGACACCCTCGGACCAGCCGACACCGTTGGCCGAGGAAGAGAACGCCTTGCATCGGCCGTCCGGCGACAGCCCCCGCTGACGGGAGAACTCCACGAACAGCAACGGCGTCGACATCACCGTGACGCCACCCGCCAGCACCAGCGACGCCTCGCCCTGGCGCAACGCCTGACACCCCAGGTGCAACGCCACCAGCGACGACGAACACGCCGTGTCCAGGGTGACCGCCGGGCCTTCCAGCCCCAGGCTGTACGCCACCCGCCCCGACACCACACTGCCCGCCGAACCGGTGCCGACATATCCCTCGGTGGCAGTCGATTGCGCGGCGAATCCGTAATCCTGGTACATCACACCGGCGAACACACCGGTGTCGCTCCCCCGCAACGACGTCGGGTCGATCCCCGCGTCCTCCAACGCCTCCCACGACGCCTCCAGCAACAACCGCTGCTGCGGATCCATCGCCGACGCCTCACGCGGCCCGATACCGAAGAACCCGGCGTCGAACTCCGCCACGCTCGACAGGAATCCGCCCTCACGCGCATAGGACGTGCCTGTCTTGTCCGGGTCCGGATCGAACAACCGGTCCAGATCCCAGCCTCGGTCCGGCGGGAACTCCGAAATCGCGTCCCGGCCCGAGGCGACCAGGTTCCACAGCTGGTCCGGGGATTCGACGCCACCCGGATACCGGCAGCTCATGCCCACGATCGCGATCGGCTCGTCCATCCGGGCCTGAAGCCGCTCCAGCCCATCACGAGTCTCAAGAAGTTCCAGCGTTACTTTCTTCAGGTATTCCAGAAGCCGGGTTGACGACTGATCCTCAACAACGTTTTCGTTCACGACCTACCCACACCTGATCTTCGAAGTTCGACGCTGGGACCGTGCCCGTCCGGAAGTGCTCAGGACAGTGGGCTCATATCCACCTGGTATTCCTTGATCCAGGCGTTGGCTCGAAGCACGCTTTCGGTGCGCAGGCGGTTCCAGGTTCCACCGCCGGCCGAATCGGTGCCGTCGATGATCTGCTGTGCCGCCTCGGGGTTGATGAAGGGACGAATCGGTTCGTCGTCTCCGTTGTCCACAATGCTCTTCAGGCCCTTGCGGAGCATTTCGTCGTATCCGGTGTCGAGCGTCGCCGGGAAGGCCGATTTCGGACGCTGGAGCACCGACTCCGGCAGAAGATCGCCCGCGGCCTCACGCAGCAGCCACTTTCCGACGCCGTTCCGGCTCTTCATCGACCACGGAACGTTGAACATGTACTCGATCAGCCGGTGGTCGCAGAAGGGGACCCGGACCTCAAGCCCCAGGGCCATGCTCATGCGGTCTTTCCGGTCGAGCAGTGCCCGCATGAACCGGGTGAGGTCCAGGTAGTTCACCTCACGCATGCGTGCGTCCCGAGGTGATTCGCCGTCGAGGCGGGGAACCTCGGCCAGCCCCTCGGCGTACATGCCGCCGAGCCGCTCCATCATGCCCGTCCGCTCAATCACGTCGGAGCTGAACAGACTGAACGGGCCCGGTGTCCCCCGCAGCACCTGGAAAGCCATCCAGGGGTATATCGGAATGTCGAGAACCTTGTCGTCGTGCACCCACGGGTAGCCCCCGAAGACCTCGTCGGCGCCTTCGCCGGATATCGCGACGGTGCAGTACTCACGCACGGCGCGGAACAGCAGATAGAGCGAGACGTCCATATCGCCGAGATGGTTGGGCAGATCCCATGACGCGAGCACCTCGCGACGGACATCCCGGTCGCTGAGCCCATGTGTGTCGACGGCCACGGACTTGTGCAGGCAGCCGACGTAGTCCACCACCTGCTGGATGAACGGGCCGTCATCGGTGGTGCGCAACCCGTCCGCGGCGGCGTTGAAGGAGTCCGAGTACCCCACGAAGTCGATCGAGAACGAATGCAGGACGTCGTCGCCGTTCACCTGGGCGGCGAGCGCGGTGAGCAGGCTGGAGTCGACACCTCCCGACAGGAGCATGCCGAGCGGGACATCGGACACCAGCTGTCGCTCGACGATGTCCTCCATGAGCGACCGCACCTTCGCGACGGTCGTCTCCAGGTCGTCTTCGTGGGGCCGGGCCTCCAGCCGCCAGTAACGCCGCTTGTCGATCCCGTTCCTGCTCACCCGCAGATACTCACCGGGCTGCAGTTCGTACATCCCGTCGAACAGCGTCTGCCCGCTCATGTTCGCCTGGAGCATGAGGAAACTACTGAACCCGTCCGGGTTCACCTTCCGGGGTACCGCGGGGTTGGCGAGAATCGCCTTCGGCTCGGAGCCGAAGGCGATGCCGTGTTTCGTCGGGTAGTAGTAGACGGGCTTCACGCCGACCCGGTCCCTGACCAGCAGCAACTGCTCCTTTTCCGTGTCCCAGATGGCGAACCCGAACATCCCGTTGAGGCGGTTCACGAAGTCCTCGCCCCATTCGAGATAGGCGATGGCGACAACCTCCGTGTCGCTGTTCGTCGTGAACCTGTGTCCCTTGGCCGTGAGCTCACGTCGCAGTTCGCGGAAGTTGTACACCTCACCGCTGTAGACCAGGACCGCGTTGCCCCGCACCATCGGTTGTGCCCCGCCGGCGGGGTCGATGACGGCGAGCCGCCGATGGCCGAGCGCCGCGTGCGGCGCTATCCACGTGCCGCCGTCGTCGGGCCCGCGCAGTGCCATCGTCTCCGTCATCGCCTCGATTGTCGCGCGGTGCAGGCGAAGATCCGACTCGAAATCCACGAAGCCGGTTATTCCACACATGATTAAACCTTCCGACAATCGAGCCACGCCCAGCATTCGACGCAACGACATTTATTCGAGCAGCGAGATTCTTCGAAATACCCCCGGCGGCAAACGGTTCACTCCAGAAACTACCCGAGTAACACCGGCCGGAACAGGAGTCCGCGTAGCCGTTCAGCTGTTTGCGCGGGCGCACTCGACTCGATTCAGAGCGGCACGAGCGATTTCGCGCGCCATCTATCCCATACCGGATACACCAAAGCTCATCTCGGCTCAGGTGTCGACAATACGGCCACGCCACCATCGGGCGAACCGAATGCTTAACCCAGATTTAACCAGCGGATCCGCCTGCCAGGATGACTCGAAAGCGAGGCCGGCCTTGGCCGGGCAGTCGTTAATCAGGTGGGGCCGGCATCGAATCTTCTTGAGTCCGCGTTTGATTATTCCGGGCGGGCCGGTCACATCCGGGTTGACGAAATTGGTCATGGCACGTTTCGGAAGCGACCGATGACCTCGGCGGAATTGAGCTCGGGGGGCGCAGGCGGGCGGCTGGACGATGCGCGGCCAGGTGCGCCGGCACCCGCACCGACCAGCCGTTCCGGCCCGGCGGCTTGGACACCTGCGAGTCGAATCCGGTTAAGCGCCGACGTCCCGGGAATTGACACGTTCGGTCAGTGACTCCGCCAGGATCTGCCAGCCCTTGGCCTGGTGCCGCGCCAGCTCCGCGAGCATCGGTGCGCAGTGGATCGGAAGGTTCGTCGCCATCGACGTCCAGTCCGCCGGATGTGATGTCGAGACATCCAGCATCCGCAGCATTTTTCGGCCCACCTCGGTGAACCTGAGCGAAGGATCGGCTCGCAGCCGCTGGACCACGACCGACAGGTCCGGGAGCTCCGGGCGCACCCCGCTGGAACGTTTCTCGACCGCGCGGCCGCCGGACTCACCGTCCCGGGTCCGTCCGTCGTCCGGCCCCGTCGCCTTCCCCTGTTCCTCTTCGGCACCGCGCAGCTGTCTTCGCACGTCCTTCGCCGTGGTGAGCGAGATGCTCGCGGCGAGCGCCACCTCCCGCGCCGATGTCTCAGGATTCGCTTCGAGGAAAGCCAGCGCACGACTACGACCTTCGGCCGCCGCGATCGGGTAGGCCACCCCGTCACGCCCCAGTCTCACTGAGGTCGGGTGCGGAATTTCCGCACCCGGCCTTCTCCGGAGCGCGGCGATCGTCTTGTCCGACAGGCCCGCGACCTCACCCAGCCGCCGGTTGGACCAGTCCGGGAAGTCGGTGAGCATGCGGATGGCCGCGGCCTTGCGGTCGGCCAGGGAGAGCGGCAGACCGTGGCCACTGTTCAGCCGGACCGCCAGCACGAAGGCTTCCCGCTCATCGCCGTTGAAGAACACGACACTCATGAACGAGGCGCCGCCGCGCTCAGCGGCTCTGAGCCGATGCACGCCATCGATGACCGTCATTGTTCTTCGGTGAACCACTATCGGCGGCAGATCGGAGGAAATCTCAGCGAGTGCACTGATGTGCCGTAGGTTCTCGCCAGTCGTTCTCGGCGAACCCGAGACGCGGATTCGGCTTATCGGAACTTTAACGATCTCAGATAGAAGTCCACCATGGCATGAGTCAGGGTGGACCACGTCGAGCGGTATCAATTTTTTTGCGGCTGCATAAACTGGATCCATCGATTCTTCCTTCCTGACGATCAAGGAATCAAGTCAGGCGGCCTGATCATTCACAGGACGAGCACAGGAAGAACCGCAAGATAAGTGCAGCGATTCGGAGAACACATACAACAAGCTACATGACATCGAGCCTGCCCCTCGTGACGCGATGTGGAGAACTGTCCTACTACATTGCCAGGACCGTCGAAGCAACGCAAGTACCCCCTTTGGAATCATCTGCCCCGCCATGACAAGGCTCCTGTGGCCGGCGCCGTGACAGGAAGTTCCCGATAATAGTCATGACACTGCGTGGAAAATTACTCTCTGCAGTCGGCACGGAAATCACCGATCGCCGATCACCGATTCACCATGAAACAATTTTTCTCACTGATTTTCAGCTGATGTTTACGCATGCGAAATGAGCGAGAAACGGGGGCAGCGCAGGCGAGGTCGCTGATTCGGCTGGGGCCGGAGGGTGTCCGCGGGGCGGTCCAGCGTCCGGTTTCGGCTGAGGCCGGGAGAGTGCGCCACGAAACGGTCCAGCGTTCGGCGAGTAGCGCGAATCCACGTTCGCCGAGGCGGCGCGGGGCGCGTAACGGATGGTTGCGGATGCGCTCCCGATGCCGAGGACGTTGCCGTCGGCCGGCCGCGTGAACGATGTGTGCACGCCGTGACCTGTGCCCTGGCAACCGGGATCGGCGAGGATCGGCGGGGCGCACGGTGCGGGCACAGGGGATCGGCGGGGCGCACGGTCCGGGCAGGGGATCGGCAGGGCGCACGGTCCGGGCACAGGGGATCGGCAGGGCGCACGGTCCGGGCAGGGGATCGGCGGGGTGCACGGTCCAGGCACAGGGACAGGTGGCGGGCAGGAGGTGAGCGCGGGCGGCGGCGTCGACGTCAGCCGCGAGATGACCCGCGCCAAGGACCTTCGGTCTGCCGAGGGCTTTTCGCGCCTCGGCTCGCGGTGCCTCTGACAGAGGGTAGCCGCGAGTTCGGGCGGCCTGTTCGTCCTCAAGCAGGTGCTCGCGGCCGAGACCTGACTTCATGTCGGCCCCGCGCGGCTCCCAACGGCGCGCAGAGGGCACTCACAGGGCACGGACAGGGCACAAACACCACCTGTCCGAGCCCTTCACATGTCCGGCGGGCGCTCGTGTTCGCGGCGAGGCCCGTGCCGATGTGGCCGCGGCGCTGCTCAAGGGCGGCCATCTGGAGCGGCCGTGGCCGACGGGCGCCGGGCGCCGGCTGCCTGGACCGGCCGGGGAGCCGCACGCCCGGCCGATCGATCCGCCCCCAAGGGAGGGCTTGATCCATTCATGTGACGTATGAAGCGGTTTACCCCTTTGAAAAGGCTGCGCTCCGTCATGGACGCGACTCTGTGCGCCGACCGCGCCGGCATCCCGGCGCTACTCGCCGCACGACCTCCCGCCATGGGCCACGGTCTACGACTACTTCGCCCTCCGGCAGAAGGAAGGCACCTTCGCCCGACTCAGCGGCCTGTCGCGTCGACCGGCCCGCACCGCCGCAAGAGGAGTCGCGAGACGCGTCGTGTCTCCGGCTAGTCCAGCACCGCGATGGCCTCAACCTCGACCATGATGTCCGGCTCGCCCAACGCCGAAACACCGAGCAGCGTGATGGGTTTCACCGGGTCCACCCCCAGCTTCTCGGCGGCACGGGCGACCCCCTCGCCCAGCAGCGGGTACTTCTCGGGGCTCCAGTCGACGACATAGATCGTCAGCTTCGCCACATCGTCGAACGATCCACCGATCTCGGTCATCGCCCTGCCGATGTTCAGATAGGCCTGCTCCACCTGCGCGGCGAAGTCACCGGCGCCCACCGGACGACCTTCGGCATCGCGGGCCACTTGGCCGGCCAGGAACACGATCCTGGATCCCTCCGCGATCGAAAGCTGCCGATATACATCTGGTTTCGGCAGCCCATCCGGATTGAACAGCTTAATGGCCATAATCACTCTCCGTTGTCGTCGTGCGCGTCTTCGCCGAACAATAGCAACGTTGCGCACCGTTGCGCCATGTCGAGGATCAAGGACCGGGGGCGCACTCCCCGCCGATTCCCCGAACTGCCCATATGGCGAGAGTACGGAATCGGCACGGTTTTCTCAGCACGTCATTTCGGTCATTCGGGTAGTTGAGGGATCAAGACTAAAGTTATAGGGAGACACGCGGACATATGCATAGCACCCTCCAGGCCGGCCTCGAAGGTCGCTCCCCGGTCCAGACTCGTGATCACGGGTAAGGCCTCGAGGCGACTCCGGACACTCTTGACGTCGCACGATTTCAGGACCTCGTAAGTCGTGCGACGGAGATAGGCGACGCCGGGGAGGGCGCCGTTTCATCCTGAAGCCGCAGGTCAAGGCATCCGATCAGAAAACACCGTCATTGGCGGCAAAGCTGGTATTCACCTGGTTTCCGCGTCGAGAAATTCAACCCCCACACGGCGTACATCGAGACCGGAGCCGGAGCGGTGGACCGAACCGCTCCGGAGGTGCGTGAACGATCCAAGTAGTCTCCTGTTCGATACCCACATCGTGACGCGCGGGGCCTGACGACTCGTCCGGCCAGGTTGCGACGTGGACACCCCTTTTTCAAGGAAGTGTGATGAGTTCACAGTCAGCGGGCCGTTTCGGTCTGGTCGGCAGCGGGTGGCGTTCGGAGTTCTTCGTGCGCCTGGCCAGGCAGTTGCCGGAGCGGTTGTCGGTGTCCGGCGTGGTGACCAGGTCGCGTGAGCGCGGCGCCGAGGTCGAGGCCGCCTGGGGGGTGCCGACGTTCCGTTCCGTCGGGGAGATGCTCGCGGCCGGACGTCCCGAGTTCGTCATTCCCTCGGTGCCGTGGCCGGTCACCCCCGAGGTGACGAAGGAGCTGGTGGAACTCGGCATGCCGGTGCTGGCGGAGACGCCCCCGGCGGCCGACCTGGACGGGCTGCGCGACCTGTGGTCGGTCGTCGGGTCCAGCGGCTTGGTGCAGGTCGCCGAGCAGTACTCGTACATGCCGGGGCACGCGGCGAGGCTGGCGCTCGTCCGCGAGGGGGTCATCGGGCAGGTGACCTCCGTGCAGATCTCCTCGACGCACCTCTACCACGCCGTGTCCCTGATCCGGCACCTGCTCGGGGCCGGTTTCGGCGAGACCACGGTGACGGCCAGGTCGTTCACCGCCCCGCTGGCCGACCCGCTGTCCAGGGACGGCTGGACGGGCGACTCCACGCCGAAGGAGGCGGCCACCACGATCGCCACCCTGGAGTTCGCCGAGGGGATGGGACTCTACGACTTCACCGACAACCAGTGGTGGAACCCGCTGCGCGCCCGGCGCGTCGTCGTCCGGGGATCGCTGGGCGAGATCGTGGACGACCGCGTGGTGCGCCTGGCCGACCCGAGGACCCCGGTGGAGTCGCAGCTCACACGGCGCCAGACCGGGATCGACCTGAACCTGGAGGGCCGCGAGCTGGACCACATCAGCTTCGACGGGCGCGTGGTCTACCGCAACGACCACCGGGGCGCGCACTTCTCCGAGGACGACCTGGCCGTCGTCTCGCTCCTGTGCCGGATGACGTCCTGGTGCCGGGGTGAGGCCCCGGAGCCCTACTCCCTGGCCGACGGCTGCCAGGACCATCTGATCGGCCTGGCGATCGAGGAGTCACTGCGTACCGCGACCGGTGTCACCACCGGCCGCGAGGCCTGGGCACGGTAGGCCCGAAAAAAAGCGAGGTGGAGAGCGCCGCCCGCCCGGCGGGGGGTGAAAGGCACAGGCGGGCGGCGCCGTTCAGGGGCGGCTCAGCTCAGGGAGAGCCGGAGCAGCAGATCCTTGACCTCGGTGGCGGCGATCCGGTCGGCGGCCACGGACGGGTCCGAGCAGAGCAGCACCGGGCCGTCGAGGGGGTTGTCGGGCAGTCGGCCGTGCGAACCCCGGATGGCGCGGGCGCCCGCGTCGAGGCCGACCACGTTCATCGTGTAGCGCATGCCGGTCTTCTTGCGCAGCAGCGCCATACCCGCCCTGCGCTTGGCGGCACCGGGGTCCGCGGGGTCGAAGAGCAACTCGGCGGGATCGTAGCCCGGCTTGCGGTGGATCTCCACCAGGTTGGCGAAGTCGGGGGCGTGGGCGTCGTCGAGCCAGTAGTAGTAGGTGAACCAGGCGTCGGGCTCGGAGACGAGAACCAGCTCTCCGGCGCGGGAGTGCGCCAGCCCGTTCCTCGCCTTGCCCTCCTCGTCGAGCACCTCGGCGACCCCGGGCAGGCCGGCGCAGAGCTTGGCGACGGCCGGGATGTCGGCGGGGTCGGCGACGTAGACGTGGGCCACCTGGTGGTCGGCGACGGCGAACGCGCGGGACGTCCAGGGGTCGAGATACTCCATGCCGTCCTGGGTGTAGACCTCCAGCAGTCCCTCGGTCCGCAGCAGCCGGTTGATGTCGACCGGGCGGGAGACGTCGGTGATGCCGTACTCCGACAGGGCCACCACGGTGGTCCCGCGCGCGGCGGCGGCGTCCAGCAGGGGGGCCAGCACGGTGTCGAGCTCGGAGGCGGCGGCGGCCGAGCGCGGGTCGGACGGGCCGAACCTCTGCAGGTCGTAGTCCAGGTGCGGCACGTACGCCAGGGTGAGGTCGGGGTTGTGGTCCTTCATGATCTGCTCGGTGGCGCGGCAGATCCAGGTGGACGAGGCGATTCCCGCCCCCGGGCCCCAGTAGGTGAACAGCGGGAAGGTGCCCAGCTTTCCGGTGAGCTCATCGTGCAGGCCCGGCGGGTAGGTGTAGCAGTCGGGGTCCTTGCGCCCGTCGGCCCGGTAGATGGGTCGGGGGGTGACCGTCCAGTCGACGTCGGCGCCCATCGCGTACCACCAGCACACGTTGGCCACGGTGAAACCGGGCCGCTCGCGCCGGGCGGCGTGCCACAGCTTGTCCCCGCCGACCAGCGCGTTGTGCTGGCGCCACAGGAAGACCTCGCCGAGCTCGCGGAAGTACCAGCCGTTGCCGACGACGCCGTGCTCGGTGGGGGCGACGCCGGTGAGGAAGGTCGACTGGGCCGAGCAGGTGACGGCGGGCAGCACGGTGCCGAGTTCGGCCTGGAAACCGCCGTCGGCGACGGCGCGCAGCCTCGGCATGTGCGCCAGCAGCCTCGGGGTCAGCCCCACTACGTCGAGGACCAGCAACGATGTCATGCTTTCACTCCAAGGTCGCGCATCTCGGCGCGGGCGAAGTCCAGCTCGTCGGCGATGCCGGCCGCGAGCTGGCCGGGGGTCTGCGGGCGCAGCGCGGGTGGCAGCACGCCCCAGGTGTAGGTCTCCACGTCGAAGTGGTCGCAGAGCGGCTCGGAGCCGCCGACCAGCTCCGCGAGGGCCTCGCGGAGCACCGGAACGGTGGTGCCGAGCGGCGCCTCCGGTGCGACGTGCAACGGTACGTGGTAGTGGACCCGCCACGGTCCTGGCAGCTTCCGCTCGAACGCCTCGTCGAGGTCGTCGGCGTCGTCGCCGGCCGCGTTGCGGGTCTGGTGCAGGAAGCGCGGCTCGACGTACTCGCGCAGGGTCTCCGGGTCGTCGCTCTCCAGGGCCGCGGAGACCTGGACCTTGACGATGGGCAGGCCCGCCTCGGCGTACCGGCGCAGCGCGTCGGCGGGCCGCTCCCAGGCGCACGCCAGGTGGGCTAGGTCCAGGCAGATGCCGAGCCGGTCGGTGTCGACGCCGGACAGGGCGCGCACGGCCTGATCGGTGGTCTCCACCACGCAGCCGGGCTCGGGTTCGAACGCCACCCGGATGACGCGGCCGGTGGCGGACTCGACGGCGGCGAGCCCGGTGGCGAGCTCGTCGAGCCTGCGCGTGGCACGGTGGGACATGTCCTCGTCCCAGGGGTCGCGCCAGGCGAGCGGGAGCGTGGAGATCGATCCCCTGGCGGCGTCGTCCGGCAGGAGGACGGCGAGGATCCGCGCCAGGTCGAGGGTGTAGGTGAGCCGTTCGGAAGTCGTCCAGTCGGGGTGGTAGACCGCGTGCTTGACGACCGGGTCCTGGAACGAGCGGTAGGGGAAGCCGTTGAGCGTCACGACCTCCAGCTCCCGCGCGTCCAGCTCGCGGCGGAACCCGGCCAGCAGCGCGGGGTCGGCGGCGAGCGCGGCGGCGACGGGCGCGGCCAGCCAGAGCCCGAGCCCCAGCACCTCGGTGCCGAGGCGGGCGCGGATCGGCACCGCGTACGTGTCGAGCTGCTCGACGATGCCGTCGAGGTCCTCGGCCGGGTGCACGTTGGTGCAGTAGCTCAGGTGCAGCGCCCGTCCACCGGGGTGGCGTAGCCGCATCAAGACCCTCCGCGCTTGATGGAGCTGCCCTCGAAGGTGGGTTCCGCCGCCCCGGCACCGACGCCCGACAGGTCGAGGCGGCCCGACTGGGCGTAGAACTCCACGGGGTTGCGCCACAGCACCCGGTCGACGTCGTCCTCGCTGAACCCGGCCTCCAGCATCGCCCTGCCGGTCTCCAGGGTGAGCAGCGGGTCGGACACGCCCCAGTCGGCGGCGGAGTTGACCAGCACCCGCTCCAGGCCGTGCTCGCGCAGGATCTCCACCATGCGGGGCGGCGACATCTTGGTCTCGGGGTAGATGGAGAAGCCCATCCAGCAGCCCGAGTCGTGCACGATCCCCGCGGTGACCTCGTTGAGGTGGTCGACGGCGACCCGTCCGGGCGCGATGCCGGACGCGGCGACGACGTCGAGGGTGCGCTGGGTGCCCTTGGCCTTGTCGCGGTGCGGGGTGTGCACGAGCGCGGGCAGCTCGTGGTCGACGGCCATCGCGAGCTGCCGTTCGAAGGCGTCGTCCTCGTCGGGGGTCATCGAGTCGTAGCCGATCTCGCCGACCGCGACGACGCGGTCCTTCTCCAGGTAGCGCGGGAGCAGGTCGAGCACGGGCCGGCAGCGCGGGTCTCCGGCCTCCTTGGGGTTCAGCGCGATGGTGGCGTGGTGCAGGATGCCGAACTGCCCCGCGCGGTACGGCTCCCAGCCGATCAGCGAGTCGAAGTAGTCGGTGAACGAGCCGGGGTTGGTCCGGGGCTGGCCCAGCCAGAAGGCGGGCTCCACGATGGCGAGCACCCCGGCGGCGGCCATCCTGGCGTAGTCGTCGGTGGTGCGCGACGTCATGTGGATGTGCGGGTCGAAGATCCGCATCAGGCCTCCTTCTCGCTGGTCAGACGGTCGAGCAGTGCGATCGCGTCGTCGGGGGTGTGCCGCCCGGCCGCCGCGCGTTCCTCGGCGAACGCGGCGAGCATCCCGGCCAGCTCGGCGTCGGCCCGCTCCTCCAGCCGGTCCACGGCGGCGAGCGGCACGCCCATGAACACGCACTTGAGCACCGCCTGCCGCCACATGGTCTGGTCGAGGTGGCCGGCGTACGGGCCGAGGGCGGCGGCCACGAGGCGGGTGTCGTTGGTGCGGATCGCGTCGTGCAGGAGCGGCACCGCCTCCGCGCCGACGGGCAGCATCGGCAGGGCCTTGAGGACGGCGCGCTTCTCGTCGGCGTCGCCGTACCGGTAGAGGTCCGCGACCTGCCCGGCCACCGCGTCCGGCGGCAGCGCGGCGAGGAGGACCGCCCTGGCCGCCTCGTCGGCGGTCCAGCCGGGGGCGTCCGGCAGCGGTGCCCGTCCGGCGCGCCGTCCCGCGGAGGCGAAGTGCCGCGTGACGCTCCCGGGTTCGGCGGCGACGCCCTCCCGGGCGGCGGCGAGCCACTCCTGGTCGAGGGCCGCCAGCAGGCTGTCCGTCCGGGTGCTCGGTTCCGGTGTCATGCGTTCGTCCCTTCGGCGGCGGCGCGCAGGAAGTCCAGGGATCGGGCGGCCACCTGCGGCGCGGCGTGCGAGTGGCGGGGCAGCTCGACCGCGACCAGGCCCCGATAGCCGCACTCGGCCAGGGCGCGCAGCACGGGAGGGAAGTCGATCTCCCCTTCCCCGAACTCCAGGTGCTCGTGCACCCCGCGGCGCATGTCGTCGATCTGCACGTTGACCAGGTGGCCGGCGACGGCCGTGACGCAGTCGGGGACCGGGTCCGGTTCGAGACAGCGGCAGTGGCCGATGTCCAGCGTGATGCCGAACCCCGGCGGTTCGCCGAGTTCGGCGTGGAGCTTCCGCCATCCGGCGATCGTCTCGACGAGCATGCCGGGCTCGGGCTCGAAGCCCAGCGGCACACCGGCGGTGTCGGCCTTCTCGGCGATCCGGGCGCAGCCGTCGACGAGCCTGGCCCAGGCCGTGGCCTCGTCGACCGTCTCCGGGCGGACGCCCGCCCAGAACGACACCGCCTCGGCTCCCAGGTCGGCGCCCATCGCGACCGCCCGGCTCAGGAAGTCCAGGCGCGTCTCGCGCTCGTCGTGCAGCAGCGTGGGGGCGTGCTTGCGCCACGGGTCCAGCAGGTAGCGGGCCCCGGTCTCGACGACCACGCCGAGGCCGAGGTCGCGCAGCAGGTCGGCCACGGCCGCGACCCTGCGCGCCACCCCCTCCTCGTACGGGTCCAGGTGGTCGTGGTCGAGCGTGAGGGCGACCCCCTGGTAGCCGAGGTCCGCGATGACCCGGAGCGCGTCGGCCAGCCGGTGGTTGGCGAACCCGTTGGTGCCGTAGCCGAACCTCGGCCCGGCACCCGTGCTCGTTTCGGTGCTGCCGGGGCTCATGTGGGGGACACCTTCCTGGCGAGGGCCCGGCCGAGCGGGACGGCCGCCGCGACCGCGATGCCCTCGCGGATGGCGCCGCTGCGGGCGACGAGCGCGCCCTGCAGGGCGGGCAGCGCGACGATGCCGGTACCGACGGCGGCCCGCAGCCGGGAGGCCGACGGCTCGGCGACCGCCTGGGCCTGGGACAGGCCGAACCTGGCGGCGTACCAGCCGGTGAGCCCCGCCTGCACGGTCCGCACCACCTGTGCCGCGCGCGCGGTCTGCGGCTCGCGCGAGGCGTCGCCGCGCCCCAGCACGGTGGCCACGGCGAGCGCGACGGTGCCCGCCAGGGTCGCCGCGGGGAGGCTGCGGTCGGAGCCGGACACCTCGGCGCGCGACAGCGCGGTGAGCAGGTAGGTGTGGGCGGCGACGGTGAGGGCCGAGGGCAGCGCGTCCGCGACGCTCCGGCCCGGGGTCGCGCCCAGCAGCACGTCGAGGCCGCGGCAGAGCGCCATCGCCAGCGGCCCCGCCGCCGTGTTCTTGGCCACCAGGTCGTACGACCAGACGGCGGCGGCGAGCGGGACGGCGACCGCCAGGGCCCGGCGACCGCCGGAGAGCCCTGCGGCCGCCAGACCGGCGACGGTGAGACCCGCGGCCACCTTGAGCGCGGCGTCCGGCGACACCCGGCCGGACGGGATCGGCCGCTCCGGGCGTTCCACCGCGTCCAGGTGGCGGTCGGCCCAGTCGTTGGCGGCCATTCCCGCCCAGTACAGGCAGACCGAGGAGCAGGCCAGGCCGAGGGTCCTGCCGCCGAGCACCTGCCCGGCGGCGGCCCCGGCGACGACGTCACCGGGTACGGACAGGGCGGCGGGGGCACGCACGAGCTCGGCGAGGTCGCGCAGCGACGGCATCAGACCGGTTCCTCTCCGCCGAGGGTGCCGGCGAACTCGCGGAGCACCCGCCACTGGTCGGCCAGCGCGTGCGGCACCGCCCCGAGCGGGTCCTTGAAGAAGAAGGCCAGCTCGCCCAGCGGCCCGGTGCGGCCGGAGCGGTGCGCCGCCGACGTGAGCCTCGCCAGGTCCAGGACCAGGGGCGCGGCGAGGGCGGAGTCGCAGCCGTGCCAGGTGAACTCCATGCGCATGGGCGTACCGAGGAAACCCTCGAAGGTGACGAGGTCCCAGGCGGTCTTGAAGTCGCCGATGTCCTCCACGTATTCGATGCGGGTCTCGCCCTGCGGGGTGTAGCCGAGCGTCTCGCCCAGCACCCGCTGCTTGCTCGCGGCCTTGGCGGCGTTGGCGGCGGGATCGGCGAGGTTGGCGCCGTCTCCCCCGCCGAGGAGGTTCATCCCCGACCAGGTGCGGACCCGGAGGTTGCGCTGGGCGAACATCGGGGCGAGCACCGACTTGACCAGCGTCTCACCGGTCTTGCCGTCGTGGCCTCCGTACGGCAGCCCCATCAGGCCGGCGAGCCGGTCCAGGGCGGGCAGCCGGGCGCCCGTCGACGGGGTGAAGTCCACGTAGGGACAGCCCGCGCGTAAGGCGGCGTACGCCGTCAGGGCGCTGGGCGGCAGCAGGTCCCGCGAGGTCGCCAGCTCGGCCTCCAGCAGCTCCAGGTCGGCGTGGGCCGGATGGGGCGCTGGGAACGGCTCGGTGGTCGAGACGTTGATGACGACGACCCGTTCCAGGCCGTGCCGCAGCCGGAACTCGGTGATGTCGGCGCCGATCAGCTCCGCGGTCGCGGCCTGGTTCTCGGCGAGCGGCACCTGCCTCAGGTTCTCCTCGACCCGGGCGAGCTCGTCGCGCAGGGGCTCGAGCAGCCGGGCCGGTATGATCCCGGCTCCGGCCAGCGCGGCCGCCTTCTTCTCCAGCGGGGTCGGCACGATGTCGTGCCCGCCGAACACCAGGTCTCCCAGACCTGGCAGTCCGGCGCCGCGGAACTCGGGGAGTTCCGTCACGCAGCCCGTCGGCTGGGCGAGACCGGCGCGCACCGCTAGCGCTCCGATGATGCTCGTGACGGCGACGGACCCTCGTGCTCCTACCAGCCACACTCCCGTACGCATCTGGCCTCCTGTGGTGAGTCGACTCCTGGGGGATGACGGTTTTCATCCGCCCGGCCGAGACCGGACGGCGCCGATGACATCACCATTGCGGCCGTCCGGTCGGAGGGGATGTCACGGCGGGTATTACGTGGTCGTTAAAACGGAGGAGACGACCCCGCGGCGGGCCGGACCGGGTAGTCCGACCCGCTTGTGCAAGGAATCGTACGTTATGCGGATATTACGGATATATGTCTCAGCGCTATATGTTTCCGTCAGACCAGCTCAACCTGCGAAATTCAGTCAGAGAGTCCCGTCAGAAAGTTCAGTCCGAGGAGTTCGGCCTGGGAATTTCAGTCTGGGCTCCGGTCCGAGTCCGGTCTGCGGAGTACGGTCAGAGATTCGCTCCGGGGGGTTTCAGTCCGAGGAGAAGGCGGCGTCGAAGGCGGTGGAGGGCGGGGTGATGGCGTTGAGTTTGCGGATGACGGCCAGGGCGTCGGGGGCGCCGTCGAGGCGGTCCATGCCGGCGTCCTCCCACTCGATGGAGATCGGTCCGGCGTAGCCGATCGCGTTGAGGGCGCGGAAGCAGTCCTCCCAGGGGACGTCGCCGCGGCCGGTGGAGACGAAGTCCCATCCGCGGCGCAGGTCGGCCCAGGGCAGGTGGGAGGCGAGGCGGCCGCGGCGGCCGTCGCCGGTGCGGACCTTGGCGTCCTTGCAGTCGACGTGGTAGATGCGGTCGGCGAAGTCCAGGATGAAGGCGACCGGGTCGATCTCCTGCCACACCATGTGGGAGGGGTCCCAGTTCAGGCCGAACGCGGGGCGGTGGCCGATGGCCTCCAGGGTGCGCACGGTGGTGTGGTAGTCGTAGGCGATCTCGCTGGGGTGGACCTCGTGGGCGAAGCGGACGCCGACCTCGTCGAAGACGTCGAGGATCGGGTTCCACCGGTCGGCGAAGTCGGCGTAGCCGTCCTCGATCATCTGGGGCGGGACCGGGGGGAACATGGCCAGGGTGTGCCAGATGGAGGAGCCGGTGAAGCCGACCACGGTGTCGACGCCGAGTTTGGCGGCGGCGCGGGCGGTGTTCTTGATCTCTTCGGCGGCGTTGCGGCGGACCTGTTCGGGGTCGCCGTTGCCCCAGAGGCGGGCGGGCAGGATGCCCTGGTGGCGGGCGTCGATGGGGTTGTCGCAGACGGCCTGGCCGACCAGGTGGTTGGAGATGGTGTAGACGGACAGGTTGTGCTTGGCGAGCAGTTCCTGCTTGCGGGGGATGTAGTCGTCGTCGCTGAGGGCTTTGTCGACCTCGAAGTGATCGCCCCAGCAGGCGATCTCCAAGCCGTCGTATCCCCAGCCCGAGGCCAGGCGGCAGACCTCCTCGAACGGCAGGTCGGCCCACTGGCCGGTGAACAAGGTGATCGGCCTGCTCATGTCCCCTCCACAGATGTAAGACGGCTCTGGTCGGCGGCGCTGCGCTCGACCGCGGCCAGCACACGCTGAACGTTCAACCCGTCGTCGAACGACGGCGCCGGAGCGATACCCGACGCGATCGCCTCGACGAAGTCCTTCACCTCGTGAGTGAAGGTGTGCTCATAACCCAGGCCATGACCCGGCGGCCACCACGCCCCCGCGTACGGATGCCCCGCCTCGGTGACCAGCACCCGACGGAAACCCGCCTCCTCGGCAGGCAACGCGTGATCGTGGAACCACAACTCGTTCATCGCCTCGAAATCGAACGCCACACTCGCCTTCGACCCGTTGACCTCGATCCGCAACGCGTTCTTACGCCCCGTGGCGAACCGGGTCGCCTCGAACGACGCCAACCCACCACCACTGAGCCGACCCACGAACAACGCCGCGTCATCGACGTCGACCTCACCCATCTCCGCGCCCGAACCGTTGCCGGTATCGGCCGACAACCCGGCCGACACCCCGGCCAACGGGCGGTGCGTGATGAACGTCTCGGTCAACCCCGACACCTGCGTCAACCTCTGACCGGTGATGAACTGCGCGGTGTCGATGATGTGCGCGCCGATGTCACCCAGCGCCCCCGAACCGGCCAGCTCCTTTCGCAGCCGCCACACCAGCGGGAACTCCGGATCGACGATCCAGTCCTGCAAGTACTGCGCCCGCACGTGCCGGATGGCGCCCAGCCGGCCCTCGGCCACCCAGCGGGCGGCCTGAGCGATGGCCGGCACCCGACGGTAGTTGAACGCCACCATCGCATACACCCCCCGCTCAGCCGCTGAGCGCGCCGCCGCCGCCATCGCCTCAGCCTCGGCGACCGTGTTCGCCAGAGGCTTCTCACACAACACGTGCTTACCGGCCTCCAACGCGGCGATCGCGATCTCGGCATGCGAGTCACCCGGCGTGCAGATGTCCACCACAGCCACGTCGTCGCGGGCGATCAGCTTGCGCCAGTCGGTCTCGGTCGCCGCCCAGCCCATCTGCTCGGCCGCCGCCGCCGTCCCGTCCGCCGACCGGCCGCACAACGCGGCCATCACCGGCCGGGCCGGCAGATCGAAGAACGCCGACACACTGCGCCAGGCCTGGGAATGCACCCGGCCCATGAAGGCGTACCCGACCATGCCGATCCCCAGCGTCGGCCCATCGGATTGACTCATCAGGACTCGAATCCCAGCGGCAGGTACTCGGCCACGTTCTCCTTGGTGATCGTCTCCGACGCCAACGTGATCGATTGGGGCACCTGGTTCTCCAGCAGGTCACTCATGCCCTTGCCCTGGGCGATCAGACGCGCCAGCTTGATCGCCGAGGACGCCATCGTCGGGCTGTAGGTCACCGTCGCCTCCAGCACCCCCGACCCGGCCTGGATGTCACGCATCGCGTTCGCCGACCCGGCGCCGCCGACCATGAAGAACTCGCTGCGCCCGGCCTCCTTGATCGCGGCCAGCACCCCGATCCCCTGGTCGTCGTCGTGGTTCCAGATCGCGTCGATCTTCTTGTGCGCCTGCATCAGGTTGGCGGCCACCTTGGTACCCGACTCCACGGTGAACTGCGCGTCCTGCTTGGCCGTCACACTGAACCCATACGTCTTCAGCGCGTCCTCGAACCCCTTGCTGCGGTCCTGGGTCAGCGGCAGGGTCGCGATGCCCTGGATCTCCAGGATCACCGGGCTGGCCACCCCCTTGTCCTTGAGCTTCTTACCGATGTAGTGACCGGCCGCGACCCCCATGCCGTAGTTGTCGCCACCGATCCAGGTCCGGTAGGAGAGCTTGTCGGGGAAGACCCGGTCCAGGTTGATCACCGGAATACCGGCGTCGGAGGCCTGGCGGGCGATCTGGTTGAGCTGCTGGCCGTCGTTGGGCAGGATCACCAGCGCGGCGACCTTGGCCGCGATCAGCGACTCCACCGCGGAGATCTGCGCGTTGATGTCGTTGGTCGGCTCGACCGGCTTGAACTCGATGTCGGAGTACTCCTTGGCCGCGGCCTCGGCGTTCTTCGCGATCGCGGCGATCCAGCCGTGGTCGGCCGCGGGCGCCGAGAAACCGATGACGACCTTCTCACCGGGGGCGTCGTTCCCGCCGGTCGCGGCCGGAGCCGGCGCCGGAGCCGAAGCCGCCGCCGGAGCCGCCGCCTCGTTACCCGTGCACGCCGTCACCAGCGCACCCGCACCGATAACCGCACCGCCGACGAGGAAACCCCTACGAGCTAATGGGTTGGACATGTGATTTCTCCTTGATATTTAAGGGATGACGATCAGGTAGGGGAACGTAGGGAACGTCGCTGGAGCAGCACGGCCGCCACGATGATCAGGCCCTTGGCCACCAGCTGGTCGCTGGTGTTGAGCCCGTTGAGGATGAACAGGTTCGTGATCACGGTGAAGATCAGCAGACCCAGGATCGACCCGATGATCGATCCCCGGCCGCCGGTCAGCAGCGTGCCGCCGATGATGACCGCGGCGATCGCGTCCAGCTCGTACAGGTCCCCGTGGGTGGAGGAACCCGTCGTCGTCCTGGCCATGATCAACACCGCCGCGATACCGCAGCACAACCCCGACAGCCCGTACAACATCACGGTGTGCCGGCGCACGTCGATACCGGCCAGCCGGGCCGCCTCGGGGTTACCGCCCACCGCGTAGGTGCGCCGGCCGAACGTGGTGCGGTTCAACAGCACCCACCCGGCGATCACCACCAGCGCGAAGATGTAGACCAGCAGCGGAATGCCCAGCACCCGGCTGGTCGACAGCTCCACGATCATCTCGTTGCCCTGCTGCACCAGCTGGGTCCGCCGGTCCGACATCCGCTGCGCCAGCCCCCGGGCGGCCACCAGCATCGCCAAAGTGGCGATGAACGGCACCATCCGCCCGTAGGAGATCAGCAACCCGTTGACCAGGCCCGCACCGGTACCGACCAGCACCGCGCACACGATCATCACGAACGGGCCGTAGGACTGGGTGGCCAGCGTGGTCGCCCACACCGACGCCAACGCCATGATCGCGCCCACCGACAGGTCGATACCCCCGCCGATGATCACGAACGTCGCACCGACGGTGATCACCCCGATGGTCGCGGCCAGCGACAGGATGCTCACCATGTTGGAGGTCGTGGCGAAGGTGTCGGGCACCGTGAAAAGGCCCACCGCCGCCAGCAACACCAGCGCGACCACCAGGCCCAGGTGCGGGACGTTGCCCAGCCTGGCCAGCGGCCCCTCCCCCGCGACGGGTTTACGGGCCTGCTTATCAACTCGCACCTGCTCGTCCACAGACGGCAGCCGAGGCTCGCTCATACCGGACTTCCTTCCATGATCATGTCGAGGACGGCGTGCTCGTCCAGCTCACCGGCACCGGCCTCACGAATGACCCGGCCCTCCCGCAGAACCAGCACCCGATCGGCCAGCCCCAGCACCTCGGGAACCTCGCTGGAGACCAGCAACACCCCGATCCCCTCATCGGCCAGCCGCCGCACCACCGCGTACAACTCCGCCCGAGCCCCCACGTCCACCCCGCGGGTCGGCTCGTCCAACAGCAACAACTTGCGGTTGTTCAGCAACCACCGGGCCAGCACCGCCTTCTGCTGGTTACCGCCCGACAACGTCTTGATCGGCCGCTCCGGATCAGCGGGCCGGATATCGAGGGCCTGCACCATCTCCCGCGCGTCGGCCGCCTCCCGGCGCCGGTCCATCCAGCCCAGCCGCGAATACCGGCCCAGACTCGCCAGGCTGATGTTGCGCGACACGCTCTGGTCCAGCAGCAACGCCTGAGCCTTACGCTCCTCCGGCGCCAGACCCATACCCAGCCGCACCGCACCCGTCGTGCCACCACCCCGGCGCACCGGCTTACCCTCCAAAACCACCTGACCGGAGAACCGCCGCGCCCCGTACACCGCCTCGATGATCTCCGAACGGCCCGAACCGACCAGACCGGCCAGCCCCACGATCTCCCCCGCCCGCACCGAGAACGACACGTCCGAGACGCGGCCGGGGATGCTCAGGTCACGGACCTGCAGCACCTCCGCCTTGCCCTCGTGGCTGCCGGGGGCGGGTCGCTTGGGGAAGACGTACTCGACGTTGCGGCCGGTCATCAGCGACACCACCTGCGAGGTCGGCGTCTCCTTCGCCGGCAGGCCCACCGCGACCGTCCGGCCGTCCTTGAGCACCGTCACCCGATCCCCGATCTCGCGGATCTCCTCCAGCCGATGCGAGATGTAGACCACCGCCACCCCTTGGGCGGTCAACTCCCGGATGATCCGGAACAGGTTGCCCACCTCGTCATGGGCCAGCGCCGCCGACGGCTCGTCCATGATGATCAACCGGGTGTCGTGCGACAACGCCCGCGCCATGCTCACCACCTGCTTGGCCGCCGGAGACAGTCGCCCCACCTCCGTCGACGGACGGATCTCCCCGTGCCCCAGCCTGGCCAGCAACTCCCGCGTCGCCCGCGCCGCCTCACCCCGGCCCACGAACCCCATCCGGGACGGCTCATGACCCAAGAACACGTTCTCGGCCACACTCAACCCGTCCACCAGGTCAAGCTCCTGATACATCGTGGAGATCCCGAGCCTGATCGCCGTGATCGGGCTCGACAACCGCACATCCTCACCGTTCAACGTGATCGTCCCCTCGTCGGGCTGGTGAGCGCCCGCCAAGGTCTTGATCAAAGTGGACTTCCCGGCACCGTTCTGGCCGAGCAGGCAGTGCACCTCGCCCGCGCGGACCTCCAGGTCGACGCCGTCGAGGGCGCGCACTCCGGGGAACTGCTTGACGATTCCTCGCATCACGAGGAGGGGTGCCGAGTCGGTTGACGGCTCCGGCATGGGGGGCCTCCGTGGATCTTTACGACAGAATCTCGATGGGAACTTCGCTGGAAACTTCGATGAAAGAGAGTGAAGGGGATCCCGCCCGTCCGGCCGGGCCGGACAGCACCAGCGTGGCGCCGCCGAGGTCGGCGTGAACGACGGCGTCACGAATCCGGTTCTCCGGTCGGACGGACGGGATGTTTGGGGGGCGATACCGGGTTCTCACGAGGTATGGCGTCTCATTCGCGCTCCTTCTCGGGTGCCGGTGCCGCCAGGCGGACATCGATGGCAGTGGGGTTGGAGAGCACCCTCTCCGTGACGATCCCGGCGGCGCCGCGCGAGGCCGCGCCGAAGCCGAGGTCGGAGGCGACGAAGTCGCAGCGGGCGACGGATCCCTCCACGCCCAGCCGCTTCAGCTCCGCCTGCGCCACGGGGATGAGCCGGTCGGCGAGCTTGGCGAAGTAGCCGCCGATGACGATGACGCGCGGGTTGAAGAGGTTGACCAGTGTGGCCGAGCCTCGCCCGAGCCAGCGGCCCACCTCGCCGATCGCCAGGTCGACCCGGGGATCGCCGGCGGCCCAACGCAGCTCGATCTCGGCCAGCCGCTCCTCCGGGTCGCGCATCACTCCGTCGTGCATGCCGTAGGCGTGGTCGGGGGTGGCCATCCGGACCAGCGCGGCCAGGCCGACCTTCGTCTCCCAGCAGCCGATCCGGCCGCAGCCGCAGCGCTCGCCGGAGGGGTCGACCATGACGTGGCCCACCTCTCCCGCGAAACCGTCGGCGCCGCTCAACAGGCGCCCTCCGGAGATCACGCCGCCGCCGATGCCCACCTCGCCGGTGAGGTAGACGAGATCGGACGTGCCGGAGGCGACGCCGCCGGTGAACTCGGCGAGGGCCGCGAGGTTCGCGTCGTTGTCCACACTGATCGGCACGTTCGGGGGAACGCCGGCGCGTACCAGCCACTCGGCCACGGGGACGCCGTACCAACCGAGGTTGGGGGCGACGTCCACGGTGCCGGTGGCGGTGTCGACGAGACCGGGAACGGCCACGGTGATCCCGGCGACCCTGACCTCCAGGAGGTCGAGCTCGGCCATGGCCTCCCCGATCACCCGGGCCAGCTCCGTCAGGGAGCGGTCGGAGTCGCACCCCATGGCGTCGAAGCTCACCCGCCGGTCGATCAACACCCGGCCACCCAGGTCGGTGGCGAAGGCGGCGATGTAGTCGACGTTGACCTCGAGGCCGAGGGCACCGACACCGGACCCGTCCAGGGCGAGGGCGAGCCCGGGGCGGCCGACGGCGCCCGCGTGCTGCGGCCCGATCTCCTTGAGGAGGCCTCGGGCCTGCAGCTCGCCGACGAGGCTGGTGACCGTGGTCTTGTTCAGCCCGGTCTCCATGGCGACGACCGACCTGGAGCGCGGGCCGTACTCGCTGACGTGACGCAGCACCAGGGACAGGTTGGACCGGCGCACCGTGGCCTGGTCGGCGGGGGTGCCGGCCGACCTGTTCGAACTCGTCGAACCGCCGTTGCGACTGCCGGTCCAGCTACGGTGCACGTCACTCCCCTCAATTAATTTGCATGACTGGCCGAATTAAAGGCTCAGTTGCGACGGGGGCGCAAGGTCCGAAACGTTTCAATCTACGTAACGTTTTCGTAACACGGTCGCGCGTTTAGCACGTGTATGTCACGTGAACGACAGATACCGAGTTGTTACCGGCTCCGTAGTGCGCGACGGGACACCTCTGTGTTACAAATCCAATTAATTTCTATCCGATACAAATAAAAACCAGGTGGCCGCGTGATCCAGGAGCAGCACCAGGCCCGTACGGTGGGCGGCACGCCCCAGGCCGCGGGCCACGCCTCGCTCCGCCGGACGAACCTCTCTCTGGTCCTGCGCCACCTGCGTGAGCACGGCTCCACCTCCCGGTCCGACATCGCGGAGGCCACGGGCCTGCACCGGGCCACCGTCTCCAACCTGATGGTCGAGCTCCTCGACCGGCGGCTGGTCCAGGAGGTGGGCGTCGACCACGCGGGCGCGGTCGGCCGCCCCAGGCGGGCGGTGGCGCTGCACGGCGCGCACATCGGCGCCCTCGGGCTGGAGATCAACGTCGACTACGTCGCCGCCCACGGCGTCGACCTCGGAGGCAACGTCTTGGTCGACCGCCGCCTGGGCTTCGACGCGGCGGGCAGCGGCCCCAGCCGCTCGCTCCGCGAGCTCGGCCTGACGGCCCGCGAGGCCATCGAGGAGATGACACGCGCCGGGGCCACCCCCGCGGGCATCGGGGTGGCGGTCCCCGGCCTGGTCGACGTCGACCACGGGGTGGTGGCCTTCGCCCCCAACCTCGACTGGCACGACGTGCCGCTGGCCGCCCGGCTGTCCTCCGCCCTCGGCCCGCTGCGCGTGCCGGTGACGGTCGACAACGACGCCAACCTCGCCGCCCTGGCCGAGTACACCTCGGGGGTCGCGGCCGGTACGGCCGACATGGTCTACCTCACCGGCGAGGTCGGCGTGGGCGGCGGCATCATCGTGGACGGCAGGCTGCTGCGCGGGGCGGACGGCTTCTCCGGCGAGGTCGGGCACCTGCCGGTCGACCCGAGCGGCGGGCGCTGCGGCTGCGGGCGGTTCGGCTGCTGGGAGACGAAGGTCGGCCTGGCCGCGCTGGTGCGCATGGCGACCCCCGAGCGGGCGTACGGACCGGGCTCGGGCCCGGTGCCCGACCCCGAGGAGCGGGTGGCCGAGATCGCCCGCGACCTGGCCGCCGGCGACCAGCAGACGCTGGTCGCGGTCGCGGAGGTCGGCCGCTGGCTCGGGCTCGGCGGCTCGATCCTGGTCAACCTCTTCAACCCACGTGTGATCGTCGTGGGCGGTTACTTCGCCACCCTGGCCGGATGGCTGCTCCCCTTCGCCCAGGCCGAGCTGGAGCGCCTGGTCGTCGCGGGCCCCGCGGCCCGCTGCCGTTTCGTCGCCTCCGACCACGGCTTCGGCGCGGCCTCCCGGGGTGCCGCGAACGTGGTGATCAACCAGATCGTGAACGACCCCACCGCGATCATGTGGCCCGTACCGCAGCCCTCCGGGTCCTGAGGCTCGCGGTCCCCTCGGGACGTGCTCTCCCCGGGAAAGGTCAGAGCACGTCCTCCCGCAGTCGCGGGAAGACCTTGGAGACCTTGACCAGGAGACATTCGCCGTAGGTTCCGGTGAAGCCGTAGGTTCCGGTGAGGGCGCGCAGGTCCTGGCCGTCCCAGCGGGCACGGCCGCCGCCGGCGACCTCCCGCGAGAGCAGCGAGGGCTGTGCGGAGGGCCGCTGGTTCGTGGCGTTCACCTGCGAGATCGACCGCACCGAACACACCCCGACCAGGCCGGCCCCCGCTCACCAGGCACATCATCGGACGGATCCCGCAGGACGTGCCAGCCGTCGGCTGGAGTGGTGTTACCGGATGCTCCGGAAAGCACCACGGCTCCGGGCCGCCTGAATTACCCGCATAAATCATCATCAACTCCGCGCGAACTTGCGGGCCGCATCCCGCATCTAATCACGCGGAACATGATCCCTTGGAGGGCGTCGATCCGGCTCGTCTCACGGTGAGAAGCGGCCGGCGGCGGCCGCCTGACGGGGTCCGACACGCGAACACGCTGGAGGAAGTCTGTGAAGAGAACGTTGGGTGTCGCGCTCGCCGCCGGGGCCGTACTCGTTTCCATGGGGGTGACCGCTCCGGCCGCGTCGGCGCGGAGCGCCGTGGTGTCCAAGAGCGTGGCCTTTTCCGCCAAGACCTTCACGGTGAACGGGCAGGTGCGGGCCAGGCTGAGGAACGGGGTTGTCACCTGGCACAAGAACACCGCCGACGGGTTCCGCTGGGTGACGATCAAGGCTCAGATCATCGACACCGGTCCGGGCGACGGCCACTGCGCCAGGCTGAGCACGGACGTCCTCGGGGACACCGACCCGACCGCGAAAGAGTGCAACGGAGTGTGGACCACCCGGACCCTGAGGACCCATGAGCAGTCCTCCGTCTACGTCTACCTCTACACCAACCCGAATCTGCAGGGCTCCTCGCTCCGGACGATCGGCTGGTCCGTCACCAAGCCTGCGGGCTTCTAGGAGGGGTACGGCCGGCACGGCCCCCGCGTTCCGGCCGTACCCCATGAGTGGCTTTGTCAACGCATGGGCGGCGGCGATGTGATCCCGTCCAGAGGCTCCGTCGTATCAACGAGGTGTTGAGGATGGATCCGTGGCCGACCGGCGCAGCCGAGCCCAAGGGGTGCGGTATCGGGCGAAGCCGGCCACGAGAGCGAGGGCGAGAAAGAACGCGCCGCCGTCGGTGATCACGGTGGGCAGGATGCCGGCCGGACCGTACAGCTCGATCGAGCTCCGGTAAACCACCGGGGGGATCACGCCGAACGGACCGGCTGAGGACCGGCGTGCGAGGGGCCGGGCCGCGAGACGGGGGCGACCTCTTCTACGATCGGGGACGTGACCTCCCCGATCTCACGTTCCACTGCCCGGATCCTGCTGGTCGACGCCGACGACCGCCTCCTGCTGTTCCGGTATCCGGCACCCGCGAGCTGGCCCGTCGAGCACTACTGGATCACGCCGGGCGGAGGGGTGGACGACGGCGAGACGCTGGTCGCCGCAGCGGTCCGCGAGCTGCGCGAGGAGACGGGACTGGACGTCACCGAAGAGCGCATGGGGTCCGTCGTGGCCCGCTCCTCCGGCCTCACCTGGTTCGGCGACGTCCGGATCGCCGCCGTCGACTCGTTCTTCTTCCTGCGCGTCGACGGCCACACCGTTGACGCCTCTGGACAGGAGGAGCTGGAGCGCTCGGTGATCTCGGCGCACCGCTGGTGGTCCCGGCACGACCTCCTGACCACCCGTGAAACGGTCTTCCCCCTGAATCTGGGGGCCCTGCTGCCCGGTTTCCTCGCCGGTGACCTCCCCGCCGAGCCCATCCCGCTGCCCTGGCACCTCGACGAGTAGTGCCCGGCCGACGGCGGGCGGGTGCCCGCCCACCGCCGTGTCACGTGCCGCCCCAGGGATTCGAACCCTGATCACCCAGGTCCTGAACCTGGTGCCTCTGCCGTTGGGCCAGAGCGGCCGGGCGTGCCGTACGGCACGCCGGTGTCACGATGTCGCCTGCGTCGCTGTGCTTCTTGTGTCGCCGTGTCCCGTGCTTCTCGTGTGGCCGTGTGGCCGTGTCGCTGCTCCTTGTGTCGTCGTGTCGTCGTGTCGTCGGAACGGCAGGGCTCGAACCTGCGGCCTTCCGGTCCCTGGCCGGATGCTCTTCCTGCTGAGCTACGCTCCGTCACGCGTCCGGGCCGGTTGGCGTGGGCCGTACCGGACGCGCCGCGGGCCTGCCGACCGGGCGGGGGTCGCCACTCCCCTCGCCGAGTCCCAGTCCCATTGCCCCTCTCCTGCGAGGGCAGAGCCGCAGCGGGGGTTCGAACCCCGTCCTGCCGGGTGGAAGCCGGCTGCCTTACCGATTCGGCCTCTGCGGCGTGTCTCCCGGGATCTCCCGGAGGTGAATCCTTTCGCGCCTTCCCGGAAGGAGGCGTGAACGGATTCGCGTTCAATGTGCTGCACTGTGGATTTGTGGAGAGCGGGAAACGGGCTCCCGCGGACGGCGGCCGAAGCGGTCTCACATGGTTCCGGAAATGCTCTGGAAATGGAGAAGCCGCCTGGACCAGTGTCTCGGGCGGCTCGGCGGTTTCCCTCGTAAGGGTTATCCACCTGGCCGTCCGGGAACCAGGACACCGCCTCTGATCAGCGGAAACGTCTCAAGACTTCCCCGCCACACCGGTGATGCGCCGTGCTTCATCGTCGGTCCTTTCCAAGGTGTGGAGCGGTTGCCCCGGCCTTTTCTCCATTGAAGGGCAAAGGTGGTCTCCGAGGCCAATGGTTTTATCCGTGTTTCCCTGGGCGGTGTTTTCCGCGGCCGGCCGATGTGGAATTCACCTGCCGTCGATTTCCCGCGCGCAAGGCCGGGCCGTCTCTGCGATCTCCCCGCCACGGGCCCGTCTCACCGGCCCCCACCCGCGCGGGCGCCCACGGTCTCGGGCCGCTCCGAGTGACTTCGAGCGGCTCTGCGGTCGGAGCGGAGTCACCGGCCCCACCCGCGCGGGCGGCAGACCGCCGGTTGGCGGGTGGCGGGCCCCTCATCGCGGCCACCTTTCGGTTGTGGGGCGGCGCGGGCTCACGCATGATCGATGGAAAGAGCCGATCGCGCGAACCGGCGTCCCCGTCTTCTGATTAGGTGAGTGACATGGCACTTCATCCGAATATCGATCCCGGACTGGCCGCCGCCCTCGAGGCGACACCCCTGCCCGCCGTGGACATGGGCTCCCTGCGAGTGGAGGACCTGCCCGGCATCCGTCTCCAGATGGACGCGGCGCGTGCGGCGATGGCCCCGCTCGCTCCGGACGAGCGGGTCACGATCGAGGACCGTATGGTCCCCGGCCCCGACGGCGATCCCGACATCCGGCTGCGGATCTATCGCCCGGCCGCCGGGCAGGAGGGGGCCGTCCCCGGCCTGTACTGGATCCACGGCGGCGGGATGGTCATCGGCGATGTCGAGATGGAGGACACGCGCCTCAACGAGTACGTCGCCGAGCTGGGATGCGTGATCGTCTCGGTCAACTACCGCCTCGCGCCGGAGAACCCGGACCCGGCGCCGGTCGAGGACTGCTACGCGGGCCTGGTCTGGACCGCCAAGAACGCCGCCGAGCTGGGCATCGACCCGGAGCGCATCGCGGTGGGCGGGATCAGCGCGGGAGGCGGTCTCGCCGCGGGAACCGTGTTGCTCGCGCGCGACCGCGGCGGCCCGGCCCTGGCGTTCCAGCTCCTGATCTGCCCGATGCTGGACGACCGCAACACCACCCCCTCCAGCCACGAGTTCGTCGAGGCGGTCGTGTGGAACCGGGGGGCGAATCTCCTGGGCTGGAAGGCACTGCTGGGTGAGCGGGCGGGCGGCGACGACGTCTCCCCGTACGCGGCCCCGGCCAGGGTGGCCGACCTGTCGGGCCTGCCCCCGGCGTACATCGACGTCGGCGAGCTGGAGGTCTTCAGGGACGAGTGCTTCGACTACGCCCTGCGGCTGGTGCGGGCGGGCGTCTCCACCGAGTTCCATCTCTACCCGGGGGCCTTCCACGGCTTCGACGGGATGATCCCCGAGGCGGAGATCAGCCGCCGGGCCGCCGCCGAGCGGGTGGTCGCGCTGCGCCGGGCCCTGCTTCGCTGACGGCGGGACGCAGGCGTACCAGCCGCATGGCCAGGTGAGCCCGGAGCCTGCCCGCGGAGTCGGCGAGGGAGAAGCCGAGAACGGCCTCCGCCCGCGCGATGCGCGCGGCCAGCGAGCTGTGGTGCAGGTGCACGGCGACGGCGGCCCTGCGGACCGTGCCCTCGGCGCACAGGGCGCGCACCGCCTCCAGCGCCTCGGTGCCGTACGGCCGCCGGGAGAGCTCCTCGACGGCCCGCACGTCGGCCAGGGCGGCGATCTCCTCGTCCGGCACGTGGGTGGCGAACAGGGCCAGCGCACCGAGACCGGCCCAGTCGACCACCCGGTCCGCCGGGTGCGGGCCGGTGAAGCGCAGGGCGGTGCGGGCCGCCGCCCAGGATTCGGCGGCACCGGCACCGCGCGTCTCCGGCCCGATGCCGACGCGCCAGGTGTCCGGCACCCCTGGCAGCTCTCCGGGCCCGCCGATCGCGGGGCTGACCAGCAGCGCCACGGTGTCACCGAGCCGGGCGGCGCGAACGTGGCGGTCGGCGACCCGCAGCCGGCCGGCCACGTCGGCCCCGTCGCGGCCCTCCCGATCGTCGTCGGCGAGAACGGCGAGCACCTGCAGCGGGGTGGCGGGGCCGAAGCCGAGCAGCCGCAGGGCGCGCGCCCGTTCGGCCTCCCCGGCGTCGGCCGACAGGACCAGCTCCACCAGGGCGGGGTCGGTGCCGGCCTGGGCCTGGGCTGCGGCCCGCTCCAGGATGACCTCCGCCGCGCCCGCGAAGCGCTCCAGGACGATCTCGTCGAGGCCGTGCGCCGGCCCCTCACGCTCCATCCACACGGCGCCGAGCTCCGAGCCGAGCCGGCGGTGGATCGCCGGGCCCGGCGGCTCCTCGCACGGCTCGGGCGCCCCGCCGGGAGCGACCCGCGTCCGCCTGCCGGTGACCGCGTCGACGAGGCCGACCGGGCACTGCGCCAGGCGTGCGGTGGCCTGGAGCAGCACCGGGACGCCGGCGTGGTTCCGCACCAGCACGTCGAAGTAGGCGATGACGCGGACGGCGCTCTCCGCGTCGGAGTCCAGCGCCGACAGTCGCAGCAGTAGTCCCTGCACGGCTCCACACTAGGTCGCCAGGTCGCCGCCCGCATTCCCGGCCGGAACAGCGCACCCCAGACAGCGCGCACCGGGTGACGGATCGGACGGCCCGCTCAGCGCAGCACCGGGTAGTTGGCGCGGATGAGGCCGTGCGGGTCGCGGGAGCGCTTGAGGTCGCGGAGCCGGGCCAGCACGTCGACGGGGAACGCGGCCGCGGCCCGCTCACCGGGGCTCAGAGAGGTGTAGGGCTTGCGTCCGCTGGTCAACGGGACCAGGGCCGTGGAGATCTCTTCCTGACGGGCCCGTACGGCGGCGGCGGCCTCGGGCGAGGGCGCGAGGCCGAACATGCCCAGCATGTAGGGCTCGGCCAGGTGCCCGCAGGCGCCGCCGTCCCGG
Organism: Streptosporangium sp. NBC_01469; assembly: GCF_036227305.1. Taxonomy (NCBI): domain Bacteria; kingdom Bacillati; phylum Actinomycetota; class Actinomycetes; order Streptosporangiales; family Streptosporangiaceae; genus Streptosporangium; species Streptosporangium sp. NBC_01469. Next base: position 7,970,998 of record NZ_CP109465.1, read on the forward strand.
GCCGGGCGGGACAGGGCGCCGCCGAGGTGGCGGATCTGCACGCTCAGCAGCGGGGCGATCGGCGCGGCCAGCAGCGCCGCCGCGACCGCGTCGTCCAGGCCGGTCAGCAGTTCTCCCCGGTTCACCCCGGCTCCGGGGGCGAGGGGCTCGGCGCAGACGGAGCCCAGCTCGGCCACCGGCAGCGGGCCCCGGCTGTCGGAGATCACTCCGTCGATCTTGTCCAGGCTGCGCAGCAGGTCCTGGGCCTCCCCCGTCTCGCCCAGGAACGTCACGTCCACGGCGACCATGGGCGCCGCCCCGGGGAAGTTCAGCAGGTCGAACCAGACGCTCAGTTCCTCGGGGGCGTCGGCGGTGATCTCCCGGAACGCCTGGAGCACGCGCGGGGCGCTCTCGCCGGGCCACAGGACGCGTCCCCCGTACAGGTGCGGCGCCGGGTGCAGGTCGAACTCGACGGCGGTCACCAGGGCGAAGTCGCCGCCTCCGCCGCGCAGCGCCCAGAACAGTTCGGCGTCGGAGGTGGCGCTGACCGTGGCCCGCACGCCGTCGGCGCCGACCACGTCGAAGGCGCGCACGCTGTCGGCGGCGAAGCCGTGGCGGCGGCCGAACCAGCTCAGGCCCCCGCCCAGGGTGTAGCCCACCACGCTGGGTCCCGGGGAACTGCCGGCCAGCCCGGTCAGCCCGTGCGGTCCGGCGGCGGCGAGCACCTCGTTCCACCTCACCCCCGCCCCGACCCGTGCGGTGCGCCGTTCCGGCCGCACGTCCACCCCGCCCAGCCGCCCGGTGCGCAGCAGGATCACGCCCTCCACGTCGCCGCTCGCGCCGTGTCCCAGGGGCTGGGCGGTCACGCTCAGCCCGGCCAGGCGGGCCCAGGTGACCAGGGCGGCCACGTCGTCGGCGTCCTCCGCCTCGACCACCGCCAGCACCGGCTGGTCGACCGCCATGTTCCACGGCCGCCCGGCCCGCTCGAACCCCTCGTCACCGGCCGCCAGCACCGGCCCCCTGACCGCGCGCCGCAGGTCGTTCCCGATCGTCATGATTGTTTTTCTCCCTTTCGCCGGACCCACTGTCGAACGACCGGGCTGGGATCGAGCTGAGGTCGAGCTGGGATCCGGGCATGGACCGTCGGCCACCACGGCGTGGAAGGTGGTCGCGCCGGACAGGCCTCGGTCGCCGGATCCACCGGCCACGGAATTGACGGTGGGAGAACGTAGGCTTCCGGCTGCCATGGAAGGAGGACGCATGCCGACGAGCCTGACCTTCCGGCTGTTCGGCCCGCTGGAGGTCGCCGACGAGGCCGGTCACCCGCTTGACCTCGGCACCAGGAAGCAGCGTGCCCTGGTGGCGATGCTGGCGCTGGAGCCGGGCAGGGTGGTCTCGCTGGACCGCCTGATCGACGAGCTGTGGGCGGGTGAGCCGCCCTCCGGCGCGACGAGGACCCTGCAGGCCTATATCGCGCACCTGCGCAGGGTGCTGGAGCCCGGCCGCAGGCCGCGTACGCCGCCGAGGGTGCTGCTCACGCGCGAGCCGGGATACCTGCTGGCCGTTACCCCGGGCCAGGTCGACCTGGCGCGCTTCGCGGCGGGCGCGGAGGAGGGCCGCAGGGCGCTGGCGCGCGGCGACCACGGCGAGGCGCGCCGGGTGCTGGAGGAGACGCTGGGGCTGTGGCGGGGTGAGCCGCTGGGTGAGTTCGCCGGTCAGGAGTTCGTCCGGCCCGCCGTCGCGCGGCTGCGCGAGCTGCGCGACACCGCCGTGGAGGACCGGTTCGAGGCACGGCTGGCGCTGGGCGATGGCGGCGCCTGCGTGCCGGATCTGGAGGCCCTCGCCGAGGCCCACCCCTACCGGGAGCGGCTCTGGGGGCTGCTGGTGCTGGCGCTGTACCGGGCCGGCCGGCAGGCCGACGCGCTCGCCGCGCTACGCCGGGTTCGCGCCCTGCTCGCCGACGAGCTCGGCATCGAGCCGGGGCCACAGTTGCGGCGCCTGGAGCGGGCGGTGTTCGAGCAGGCCACCGAGCTGGAGATCTCCGACGCCGATCCCGGCCTCCCCGGTCACCGGCGGCCCCCCACCGCACCCGGCCCGCCTCCCGGTCAATGGCGGCACCCCGCCGTCCCCGCGCCGCTTCCCGGTCACCGGCGGTCCCTCGTCGCACCCGCCCCGCTCGCACCGGCCCCACCCTCCGCCCCGGCCCCGGCCGGGACCGCGACCGCGACCGCGACCGCGACCGCGACCGGGGAGCTTGTGGCCGGTGAGACCCTGGTCGCCAGGGAGGCGCAGCTGCGCCTGGTGGCCGAGCGGCTGGCCGCGGCGCGGCGCGGGGACGGCGGGGTGCTGCTGGTGACCGGGGAGGCCGGGATCGGCAAGACCCGGCTCGCGCTGGCCGCGGCCGACGAGGCCGCGGGCCGGGGGTTCCGGGTCGCCTGGGGACGCTGCGTGGACGGCGCGGCTCCCGCGTTCTGGCCCTGGACCCAGGTGCTGCGCGAGTGCGGCGGGACGAACCCGTTCCCCGGCAGGGCGGCGTCAGCGGACGGCGGCCCCGACCCCGACGCCGCGCTGTTCGAGCTGTACGAGCGGGTGGCGGCGACACTGACCTCCACCGGCGGCCCGCTCCTGGTGGTCCTGGAGGACCTGCACTGGGCCGACGCCTCCTCGCTGCGGCTGCTGGCCTTCGTCGCGGGCGAGCTGGCCCGCCACCCGGTGCTCGTGGTGGCGACCCTGCGTCCCGAGCCGGGCGACCACCCCGCGCAGTTGCGCGACACCCTCGGCGCGCTGTCCAGGGAGCGGGGGACCGAGCGCGTGGAGCTGGCCCCGTTCGGCGCCCGGGACGTGTCGTCGTACCTGCGCCTGCGGCGGGTCCCCGAGGATCCCGGGCTGGTCGGCGTGCTGCTGGAGCGGACCGGCGGCAACCCCTTCTACCTGGGCGAGCTGCTGCGCCTGCGTGAGGGCGAGGGCGAGGGCTGCCTGGCGGCCGGACTGCCCGCCGGGGCGCGCGACGTCATCGAACGCCGGGCGGCCAGGCTTCCCGAGGAGACGCGGGAGCTGCTGCGGGCGGCGGCGGTCACCGGGCGCGAGGTGGAGATCGACGTGCTCGAGGCCGTCACGGGCATCCCCGCCGAGCGGGTGATGGCCCTGCTGGAGCCGGCGGTGGCGAGCGGGCTGCTGACCGAGCCGCCCGGCGGCCCCGACTACCGCTTCTCCCACGCCCTGGTGCGCGACGCGCTGCTGGCCGGGCTCGGCCGCCTGGCGCGGGCCCGGCTGCACCTGCGTACGGGCGAGTGCCTGGAGGCCAGGCCGGGCACCGAGCCCGCCACGCTGGCCCATCACTTCGCCTCGGCCGCCAGGGTCGGCGGCGCGTCCAGGGCGGTGGAGCACGCCTCCCGCGCGGCCGGGCGGGAGGCGGCCCAGCTCGCGTACACCGAGGCCGTCGAGCTGTGGGAGCTGGCCCTGAACTCGCTGCCGGCCGACGGCGGCGACGGCAGGACCAGGTGCGCGCTGCTGACCGAGCTGGGGCAGGCCCGCCGTACGGTGGGAGACGCCACGGTGGCCCGCCGGGACCTGGACGAGGCGATCGAGCTGGCCCTGCGGCTGGGCGACAGAAAGGCCCTGATCTCCGCGATCACCGTCGCCGGCGGGCTCGCCCTGTGGCTGTGGCGCCCGTACGGGGTGGTCGACGCCGCGATGGTCGCCGTGCTGGAGAACCTGCTGGCCGGGCCGCTCGACGACCGCGACCGGGCCGCGCTGCTGGGCACCCTGGCCGTGGAGCTGCACTACGGGGGTCCGCGCCGCGCCGAGGGCGAGCGGCACGCGGCGCGGGCCGTGGAGATCGCCCGCGGCCTGGGCGACCCCGCGCTGCTGGCGCGGACCCTGAACAACTACCTGCTCTCCTGCTGGGTGCCGGGCCGCAACCCCGAGCGGCTGCGGGCCGCGGAGGAGATGCTGGCCCTGCCGCGCCTGCCGCGCGCCACCGAGCTGGTGGCCCGGGTGTTCCGGATGGCCTGCCTGATGCGCGCCGGTGACCTGACCGGCTGGGATCTCGACCTGGCCCGCTGCGAGCGACTGGTCGAGGAGGTACGCCGCCCCGAGCTGGAGGCCATGGTCCGCATCGCCCAGACCGGCAGGCGCACCCTCGAAGGCCGCTGGGCGGACGCGGAGTCGCTCGCCACCCGTTTCGGGAAGATGGGGTACGGCTCCAGCGTCTGGGGGCAGGAGTTCCGGCTGCTGTTGACGACGTTCACCTGCGATCGGGGGCGCGGCCGGGTCGCGGAGACCCTCGACGGGCTGCTGGCCTCGGCGGAGGACCCGTCGCTGGCGCCGCTGCGCCCGATCGCGGTGCTGGCCGCCCTCGACTCCGGCCGTCCGGATCTCGCCCGCGAGCTGATCGCCCGCTGGGGCACCGAGGTCGCGGACGACTGGATCGCCGACTTCCTCATCCCCGTCTGGGGCCTGGTCGCCGCCGAGCTCGGTGTCCCCGACCCCGGGGAGCTGTACGACAGGCTCGCCCCGCACGCCGACCAGCTGATCGTCGCCGGGACGGGCAGCGCGGCGTGGGGTTCCACCCACCTGGTCCTCGCCGAGCTGGCGGCGCGGCTGGGCCGCGCCGGCCGGGCTCGTGAGCACGCCCGCGAGGCGGCCGAGACGCACCGGCGGCTCGGCCTGGCCCACCTGGAGGAGCGGAGCCTGCGGCTGCTGGCCCGCCTGAGCTGATCCGGCCTGTTCCGAGCCGTTCCGGCCGCCGGTCGGCTACCAGCGCTGGTGGACCTGCGGGCGGATCAGCTCGTCGTAGATCTCCCGCACGCCCGCGAGGGTGGCCTCGGGCAGCGGGTCCACGGCGGCGGCGGCCGCGTTGGCGCGGGCCTGCCCGGGGTTGCGGGCACCGGGGATGACCACGGAGACGCCGGGCTGGTCGATGATCCAGCGCAGCGCGAACTGCGCCATGGTGGTCTCCGGCGGCACCAGCGGGGCCAGGCGGCGGACCGCCTCCAGGCCGGTGGCGAAGTCGACCCCGGAGAAGGTCTCGCCGACGTCGAAGGCCTCACCGTGCCGGTTGTAGGTGCGGTGGTCGTCGGCGGTGAAGACGGTGGACTCGTCGTACTTGCCGGACAGCAGGCCGCTGGCCAGCGGGACGCGGGCGATGATGCCGACCCCGGCCTCGGCCGCCGCCGGGAGCACCTTCTCCAGCGGCTTGAGCCGGAAGGCGTTGAGGATGATCTGCACGGTGGCCACGCCCGGCCGGGCGATCGCGGTCAGTGCCTCGTCGCAGGTCTCCACACTCACCCCGTAGGCGGCCACCCGGCCCTCCTCGACGAGCGTGTCGAGGTCGTCGAAGACCCTGTCCGTCGCGTAGACCGGGGTGGGCGGGCAGTGCAACTGCACCAGGTCGAGGGTGTCGACGCCGAGGTTGGCGCGGGAGCGGTCGGTCCACGCCCGGAAGTTGTCCAGGGTGTAGGCCGACGGCTCCTGGGCGACGCGGCGGCCCATCTTGGTGGCCACGGTCAGCCCCGGCCTGTCCTTGATCAGCCGCGAGACGATCTGCTCGCTGCGCCCGTCGCCGTACACGTCGGCGGTGTCGACGAAGGTGACTCCGGCGTCCACGGCGGCGTTGAGGGTGGCCAGGGCCTCGTCCTCGCCGACCTCACCCCAGTCGGCCCCCAGCTGCCACGCGCCGAGCCCGACGACGCCGACCTGCCTGCCTGTTCTGCCCAATTCGCGCTGTTCCACATCAGCGATCGTAGCCCGCACCGCACGGTCGGGAACCACCGGCACCCGGGGGCGGCAGGCCGGCGGGACGGTACCGCGCGGGGTCCGGCCTACCTCGGAACGCCCGGCACGATGTGGGCGTCGGGACCGGGGAAGACGAGGCTTTCGTGCTCGTCGCCCTCCCAGCGGACCACGTAGGGCGGGCTTCCGTCCTCGTTGCGCAGCTCGATGATGAATCCGATCTTGCGGGGAGCGCCGTCGTGGGCGCTCTCCACGATCAGCTTGTCGCCTACGGTTGCCTTCATGGTGGCCTCCCGGATCAACAGGGTGCCGGTTCTCCGGCCATCCTCCCCTTCCATGGCATCACCCTGCGGCGTATTCGTCCAGGTGGGAGGCGCAGTAAGGCCGGCCGGAAGGCCTCGTCGGCTTCAGACTTTACTTATATAAGTCGATACTGAGACAGTGAGGCCATGCACGCGCTTGACGTTCTCGGCGATCCGGTCCGGCGCCGGATCCTGGAGCTGCTCGCCGACGGCGAGCGGGCGGCCGGTGAGATCGGCGCCGTGGTGCAGGAGGAGTTCGGGATCTCACAGCCCGGCGTCTCGCAGCACCTGCGCGTGCTGCGCGACAACGGTTTCGCGACCGTACGCGCCCAGGGAACCCGGCGGCTGTACGCCGTCGACCCCGCCCCGCTGCGGGAGGTGGACAGGTGGCTCGACCGCTACCGGCACTTCTGGAACCAGCACCTCGACGCCCTGGGCACCGAGATCGCGCGGGGTTGAGCCTCTCCCCGCAGGTGGACTCCCGCTCAGGAGGGGTCCGCCCACAGTTTGCGTACCGTGGCGAAGACCCGCTGGTTGTGGGAGATCTCGACGACGTTCCCGTCCGGGTCCTTCAGGGCGCAGATGTAGCCGACCGGGCCGGGCATGTCACGGGGCTCCCAGTGCAGGCTGCCCAGCTCGCGCGCCCGCTCGGCGGTCTCCTCCACGTCGGCGCGCTCGGGCACCTCGATGCCGATGTGCGCGAACGGCGTCAGCAGCCCCAGCCTCCCGCCCCTGTCCTTGTCGAAGGAGACGAGCACCAGGACCATCGGGGTCTCGGCCTGCCCGTCGTTGGAGAGCCAGGCGCTCTCGCCGTCGGCGTCCCGGAAGCGCTCGACGACCACCAGCGGCGTCAGCGACGTGTAGAAGGCGATCGCCTTGTCGAGATCGCCCGTGGGCAGGGCGACGTGCGTCCACCGTGCCCGGGTCAGATCACTCATGAAGATCCTCCACTTCCTCCCCCTCGGTCTCCGGGAGCCTCAGGTGGAGCCCCGTTCGAAGGGCCGTCCCAGCGCCCCCGGCTCGCGGCGCCGGTTCGTGAAAAGCAGCATCGCGAGCAGGGCGAGCAGGTACGGCGCCACTATGAGCAGTTGCGAGTTCAGCGTCAGGCCCAGCGCGGGCAGCGCCAGGCGCATGGCGTCGGCCAGGCCGAAGATCACGCAGCCGAGCAGGGTGCGTCCCAGCCGCCAGCCGCCGAAAATCACCGCCGCGATGACGATGTACCCACGTCCGGCCGTCATGTTCTGGTTGAACGAGCCGACTTCGCCGACCGCGAGGTACGCGCCGCCCAGCCCGGCCAGCGCACCGCACCACAGCAGGGCCTGGCGGCGGCGCGCGTTGACCCGGATGCCGGTGACGTCGGCGGCCTGCGGCCGCTCGCCGACCGCCCGCAGCTCCAGGCCCCACCTGCTGCGCTCGACCAGCCACCAGGTCAGCGGGATGATGACGACCAGCAGGTAGACCGGCCAGCGCTCGACGAACAGCGGGGGCCCGATCAGCGGGATGTCGCGCAGCCAGGGAACACTGACCTGCGCCACCTGGTGGGAGTCGAAGTCACCGATCGTGATCAGATAGCCGGTCAGCCCGAGGACGAGGGCGTTGAGCACCAGGCCGACCACAAAGGTGTTGATCTCCAGCCGGTGGGAGAGGTTGCCGTGGACGAGACCGGTCAGGAGCCCGATCAGCACACCGGCGGCCAGCCCGATGGCGGCACTGCCGGTGGCGCTGGCCGTGGCGACGGAGCCGAACGCGGCGCCCAGCATCATCGCCTCGACGGAGATGTTCATGGCACCGGCCCGCTCGGCGAGATACTCCCCGCACGCCGCGAAGGCCAGGGGCACGGTGAGCCGTACCCCGCTGGACAGGATGGTGGAGACGTCGTCCGCGGCGATCACAGGGCGGCCCCCTCGGCGACGGGCACGGACCGGTGCCCCGCGTGCGCGACGCGGGCACCGGTCTCACGGCGGCGGATCACGGCGATGACGGCGGGCGGGGCGACGAAGGCCAGCACCAGCAGGACCTTGACCACGTCCACGATGAACGGGGGCACGCCGGTCGCGGCGAGGAAACCGCCGCCGGAGCGCAGCACGCCGAACAGCAGGGCGAAGAGCACGGCCGGCACCGGCCGGTTGCGGGCGACCAGGGCGACCAGCAGGCCGTCCCAGCCGATGTTCATCGCCATACCGGGCTGCAGCCGGTGGACGCCGACCGGGCTGGTCAGCAGCACGGCCCCGGCCAGCCCGGCGAAGGCGCCGGAGACGGCCAGCGCCGCGCCGCCCAGCGCGCCGACGCGTACCCCCGCGTGCCTGGCGGCGAGCGGGTTGAGTCCGAGCATGGTGAGCCGGAACCCCCACCGGGTGCGGGCGATCGCCGTCGCGACGACCACGGCTCCGGTCACCGCGATCAGCAGGCCCCCGTTGACCTGCAGGTCCGGGTACTCCCCGATCGAGCCGAGCAGGGCGCTCTCCGGCAGCGGGTTGGACTGCGGCGCGACGACGGCGTCACCGACCCGCGACTCCTGCAGCAGCCACGGCGTGTTCACCGCGAACGCGACGAGCTGCTGGGCGACGAAGGTCATCAGCAGCGTGCTGACCACGACGTTGACGCCGCGCAGCCGGTACATCAGCGAGCTGAGACCGGCCCACGCGCCCCCGGCCAGCGCGGCGATCGTCAGCACGACCACCAGCAGCGCCGGACCGGTGACCGCCAGGCGCAACCCCACCCAGGCGGCGAAGAGGGCGCCGACGAGCACCTGGCCCTCCTGCCCGATGTTGAACACGCCGGACCTGGCGCTGACGCACGCGCCCACGGCGACGAGCAGCAGCGGCGCCGCGTACAGCAGGGTGGAGGTCCAGGCCGTCCAGTCGGCCACGCTGCCCTGGAAGAGGGCTCGCACCGACGCGAGGGGGGATCCGCCGGTCACGGCGATCAGCAGCGATGACAGGGCGAGCGCCACGACCACGCCCGCGACGGTCGCCAGGCCGGTCTTCCAGCCTGACCCGCCGGGGTTCCGGGCGAGAAGTGCGAGCAGGCGACGGCCGGACGGGTCCCGGCCGGGGTTTCGGGGGGCGGTACCGGCGGGGTTCCGGGGGGTTCCGTTCACGCGGCCACCCCGCCCACCAGCATTCCGAGCCGCTCGGCCGTGGCCTCCCCCGTGGAGAGGACGCCGGTGATCCTGCCCGACGAGATCACCGCGATCCTGGAGGCCAGCGTCAAGACCTCCTCCAGCTCGGTGGAGATCAGCAGCACGGCCACCCCCGCGGACGCGACGTCGCGCAACCGCCGGTACGTGTCCTCGACGGCGCCCACGTCCAGCCCGTACGAGGGCTGGGCCACGACCAGGGCGGCTGGGCGGGCCGAGAGCTCGCGGGCGAGCACGACCCGCTGCCGGTTGCCTCCGGACAGGTCGCGCGCCGGGGTGTCCATCGACGGGGTGACGATGCCGAACTCGGCCACCAGGCGCCGGGCCACGGCGTGCGCCTTCCGCCGGTTGAGGAACACCCGGCCGCTCACGGCGTCCAGCGACTTCATGACCAGGTTCTCGGCGACGCTCATGTCCAGCACCAGCCCGGAGCCGTGCCGGTCCTCGGGCACGACGCCGAGGCCGGCGGCGTGCAGCGCGCCCGAGCGGTTCAGGTCGACCGGCCTGCCGGAGATCTCAACCGACCCGGAGTCCGGTACGACGAGCCCGGACAGCAGGTCGCCCAGGTCCGACTGGCCGTTGCCCTCGACCCCGTACAGGCCGACGATCTCGCCGGGGGCGACGTCCAGGCCGAGATCGGACAGGACGGGCACGCCGTCGACGGTGAGGGTCAGACCGCGCAGCCGCAGCGCGGGTTCCCTGGGTTCCGTGGGCTCCGTGGGCTCCGTGGGCTCCGTGGGCTCCGTGGGCTCCGTGGGTGTCGCGGGTTCCGTGGGTGTCGCGGGTTCCGGGAGACCCGCCCTTTCCGCGCCCGCCTCACCGGTCCCGGTCTCACCGGTCCCGGACTCAGCCGTCACGGCCATCCCGGACCCGGCCTCACCGGTCGCGGATCCGTACGTCCCGGAGGGTTCGGCCGACGGCAGACCGAGGGCGGCGGCCTCGGTGCCCGGGGAGATCTCCCTGCCGACCATCTGCCGGGCCAGCTCCCGCGGGCTCGTCTCCGCGGTCGCGCTCCGGAAGACGACCCTCCCCCCGCGCAGTACGGTCACCCGGCCGGTAGCCGCGACGATCTCGTCCAGCTTGTGGCTGATCAGGATGACCGCGCGGTTCTCCGAGCGGACCACGCGGCGCAGCACGCCGAACAGTTCGGCCGACTCCGCCCGGGTCAGCACGGATGTCGGCTCGTCGAGGATGAGCACCGACGGGTCCCCGCGCAGGCACTTGATCAGCTCGACCCGCTGCCGCTCGCCCGCGGAGAGCCGCGCGACCCTGGCCAGCGGGTCGACCGGCAGGCCGTAGCGGCGGGAGATCTCCAGCACCTGGTCGCGGGCTGCGGCCCTGTCGATCCTCCCGGTGTCGCCCAGGATGACGTTCTCCCAGACCGTCAGCGGGTCGATCAGGCTGAAGTGCTGGTGCACCATGCCGATGCCGAGCGCCGCGGCCTCCCTCGGACTGCCGATGTCAACGGGCTCGTCATGGTGCAGGACGGTTCCGGCGTCCCGCCGGACGAGTCCCAGCAGGATCTTCATGAGCGTCGACTTGCCGGCCCCGTTCTCGCCGAGCAGGCCGTGGATCTCGCCCCGGTACACGTCGAGGTCCACGGCGTCGCAGGCGACGACCGGACCGTAGCTCTTGCTGACTCCCCGCAGCCGGAGCGCGGGCACCGGTGGCGGGGCGAGCTCCCTCGCCCGTTCGTCCTCCGCCATCTCAGGAACCGAGCCTCTTCACTTCCGCCTTGGGGTCGATCTTCCCGCTCCCGACGTCGGCGATGAACGTCTCCAGCCTCTCCTTCTGCTCGGGGGTGGGCTCGCAGATCTTCACGGTGGGGAACGGATCGACGCCGAGCTTCCAGACCTTCTCCACGCCCATCCGCAGCTTCGCCACGGCGAATTCCTCCAGCGCGGCCCTGAAGTAGTCTCCGGGGCTGAAGAGCACCGAGATGTCGAAGGTGGGCCCGGTGGAGGCGCACCGGTCGGTGCCCGGGGTGAGGGTGAGCACGCCGTTGGCGTTGGCCAGCTCCGCCGACGCGTCGGTGGCACCGCCCAGGTAGGGGTAGACGACCTTGACACCCTGGCTGATCTGGGCCTGGGTGGCCTCCTTGGCCTTGGCCGAGTCGTTGAGGTCGCCGCTGTAGGTGACCGTCAGCGTGGCCTCGGGGACCACCAGCCGGATGCCCGCCCTGAAGGCCCTGGCCGCCGTGGTGGTGAAGTCGACCTCGGGACCGGTCACGAACCCGGCCCTGGTCTCGCCCTTCTCCTTCATGAGCAGGCCCGCCGCGTACCCGGCGGCCAGCAGGCTCTGGTTCGCCTCGTCGGTGGAGAGCATGATCCTCGGGGTCTGCGGGATGTTGTCGGACGAGGGCACGTACCAGGCGGTGTTCGCGCACACCGGCTCCTCGGAGGCGGGGATCGCGTCCCTGAGGTCCGCGGCGCCGAGGGCCACCATGTCGACCTCCTGCCTGCAGAGCGCCCGCGCGGCGCTGAGCGCCTCGCTGGTGTTGACGCCGCCGCGCTTGATGATCGTCCAGCCCTTCGAGGTGGCGAACCGCTCCGCCGTGTCCACGAAGCTCTGGTAGTAGCCCTTGTCGTTGATGTCACCGGGGCTCAGCACCCCGATGACGACCTTGCCGTCGCCGTTGACGTCCGGCTGGCCCGCGAGCACGGTGCCGCCGTCCGTCTTCGCCCCCGTGCCGGCCGGGGCGGGGGAGGCGGCCCGGGGCGCCGTGGCGTCGCCGCTCGCGCACCCGGCGAGCGCCACCGTGGCGAGACAGGTGGTCAGCGCGGCCGTGACCCGGCCCGTTCGATGGTATGCGGCCATGACGATCCTCTCGATCTGATGCGCACGCGCCGCCCACCGGGCGCGAGCGGGGAAGGGACCCTGGTCGCGGGCAGGGGGTACGGGGTTGTCGTGGACAGGTTGGGACGCTGCCATTTAACAGCCGTCACCGCTCGTCGTGTCCACCGCCTGCCGGATGAGGCGGAACTCTCCGGCGGCGGATACCGGCCCGTCGCCGCCCCGCACGACCCGCGCGGATCCGGCGTACGATGCGGACATGCCGAACCTCGGGCCCGTGGAGCTGCTGATCGTCGCCACCGTGCTCGCGGTGATCCTGATGATCGTCATCGGTGTCGTCATGGCGGCCAGGAAGGGGGGCCGGGCGATCGCCGGCGTCCGTGCGCCCGTCATGCCGCCGACGCCCCAGGGGCTGCACGAGACCGTCACCCGGCTGACGCGCCAGGGGCGCAAGATCGAGGCGATCAAGGAGCTGCGCCAGTACACCGGGCTCGGCCTGAAGGAGTCCAAGATGATCGTCGACGCCGTGGCCATGGGGCACGACCTGTGGGGCCACCACCTCATGGCCCGCTTCCAGCCCTCCCGCCCCATGGTCTCCCCGAGCGCCGGTGTCTCCGGTCCCGACCTGGCCACTCGCGTGCGCGAACTCAAGGCCGCGGGCCGCACCGAGCAGGCCATCTACCTGGTACGCGGCGAGACCGGCATGGGTGAGCACGAGGCCGAGCTGTTCGTCGGAACCCTCTAAACCCCCCGGAACCCTCTCCCTAGCCCCTCCGGAAGCCCCTCCGGCCCCCGGAGCTCTCAGCCCGGCTCGGCCGGGTGGTCCCCGAGGCCGACGAACATGGTCCGGTGCAGCACCTCGACGTGGCGGCGGGTGATCTCGACCGCCTTCAGCGGGTCGCCCGCGGCCAGGGAGGCGACGAGCTCGGCGTGCCCTCGGTTGGACTCGCGCAGATAGTCGAGGGGGAAGGGCAGGTAGTAGCGGTAGAGCTCCCGCACGACCGAGCCGTACTGCTCCGCCGCGGGTGGCAGGCCGGTGGCCGCGGCCACCGCCAGGTGGAAGCGCTCGTCGCAGGGGCGGAACTCGGCCCAGCTGGAGGCGCGGTCCATGCACGCCACCAGTTCCTCCAACTCCTCCAGCTCCTCCGGCCGCCGCGGGCCCGGGTTCGTCGCGGCCAGGTGCGCGATGCCGCACTCCAGGAGCAGCCGCTGGTCGATCAGCCGATGGACGTCGGCCGCGGCCGACCGGTAGGCCTCGATCTCGCGCACCCCGCCGGTCGCGGGCCGCTCGGACACCATGGTGCCGCCGCCGCGCCCGCGCCGCCGCTTCAGGACACCCTGGTCACAGAGTGAGACGAGTGCCCTCCGTACAGTGATCTCACCGACGCCGAGGGCGCGGGCGATCTCGCCGACGGGCGGCAGCCGCTCCCCCGGCCTCAGCAGGCCCAGCTCGACGGCCATCGCGATGCGGGCACGGACCGTGTCGAGCGCGTTGAGCCGCCGGATGCCGACCAGGGCGGGGGCTTTGAGCACTATGAGGGGGCTGCCGGACGACATGTCACCACCGTACTCGCCGAAAAATAGATCATAGTGATCAAAATTGCTCTAAATGCTCATAATGAGATATTTTTTTATTTCGTAGCCGGGAAGTAGGTACGCCATGTCACGTCCCTTCTCCATAGCGCTCGCCCAGGCGGCTCCCCGGCGGGCCGGGGAGCCGATCTCGGGCTTCGCCCGAGAGGTCGAGGAGCTCGCCGGGAGCTTTCCCAGGGTGCGCTTCGTGGTCTTCCCCGAGTTCCACCTGCACGGCACGCGCGGCCCGGCGAGCGAGCGGGCCGCCGAGTTGGAGGCGTCCGCGGAACCGCTGGACGGGCCGCGCTCGAAGGCCCTGGCCGAGCTCGCCGGGGATCTGGGGATCTGGCTGGTGCCCGGCAGCGTGTGCGAGCGCGGTCCCGACGGCGCGTTCTACAACACGGCCCTGGCCTTCTCTCCCGAGGGCCGGCTCGCCGCCTGGTATCGGAAGATCTTCCCCTGGCGGCCGTACGAGTCGCACCGGCCCGGTGACCGTTTCGTGGTGTTCGACGTCCCGGAGGCGGGCCGGTTCGGCTTCGCGATCTGCTACGACATCTGGTTTCCCGAGGTCGCCCGCCATCTCGCGTGGATGGGCGCGGAGGTCATCGTCAACCCGGCCCTGACGACGACCTGCGACCGCCCCCAGGAGCTGGTGCTGGCACGCGCCGGCGCGATCGTGAACCAGGTGTACGTCGTCGGCGTCAACACGGCCGCCCCGGTGGGCACCGGGCACAGCCTGGTCGTCGACCCCGAGGGCCGGGTCAGGACCGAGGCGGGCGAGGCCGCCACGGTGCTCACCGACGTCCTCGACCTGGACGACGTCACGCGGGTCCGCAGGTACGGCACCGCCGGCGTCAACCGCATGTGGAACCAGTTCACCGAGGCCGACCAGCCGATCGACCTCCCCCTCTACCAGGGACGAATCGATCCTTCCCGCTGGACTCCAGCGGGAGGCTGACCATGCGACCCAACGAACCGACTCTGAGGCGCGCTCTGACGCTCGGCGAGGTCGCGATGTTCGGCCTGGCCTACATGACGCCGCTGATCGTCCTGGGCATCTTCGGCATCGTGTCGGAGACCACCGGCGGCGCGACCGCCGTCGCGTACGCGCTCGCGCTGGTGGCCATGCTGTTCACGGCCTTCAGCTACGGCAAGATGGCCGCGGTCTACCCGATCGCCGGATCCGCCTACACCTACGTGCGGCGGACCATCGACGCGCGGGCGGGCTTCCTGGTGGGCTGGGCGGTGCTGCTCGACTACTTCTTCCTGCCCATGGTCATCTGGCTGATCGGCGGCGCCTACCTGTCTGCGCAGTTCCCCGGCGTCCCGTCGTGGGTGTGGATCGTCGCGTTCATCACCGTGACGACCACGCTCAACGTGATCGGCATCAAGGTCGCGGCCAGGGTGAACCTCCTGCTGATGACCTTCCAGATCACGGTCCTGCTCTTCTTCGTGCTGCTGTCGATCGGCTACGTGGCCGGCTCGTGGGGGCCCGGCGCGGTGTTCGACACGGCGCCGTTCGTCAACCGGGCCACCACGGTCTCCAACGTCGCGGCGGGGGCCGCCATCGCCGCCTACGCCTTCCTGGGCTTCGAGGCCGTCACCACCCTCGCGGAGGAGACCATCGAGCCGGAGAGGACGATTCCCCGGGCGATCCTGCTGACCGCGTTCCTCGGCGGCATGATCTTCATCGTGGTCGCGTACTTCACGCAGCTCGTGCATCCCGGCGGCGTCTTCGAGAACTCCTCGTCGGCGGCCTTCGAGATCGCCAGGATGATCGGCAGCAGCCTGTTCGGCGCGGTCTTCCTGGCCGGCCTGGTCGTCGCCCAGTTCGCCTCCGGCCTCGCCGCGCAGGCCAGCACCTCGCGGCTGCTGTACGCGATGGGGCGCGACGGAGTGCTGCCCCGTAAGGTGTTCGGCTACCTCTACCCCAGATGCCGCACGCCCGTGTTCGGCCTGGTGATCACCGGCGCCACCGGCCTGATCGCACTGCGGCTGGACATGGCCACCTCCACGTCGTTCATCAACTTCGGCGCCTTCACCACTTTCGCCTTCGTCAACTTCAGCGTCATCGCCCTCTACTTCAGGGAACGCCGCGCGGGCCGGCCCCTGGGGGTGATGCCGTACGTCCTGGCCCCGGCGATCGGGGCGGCGGTCAACCTGTGGCTGCTCAGCCAGCTCGACGCTCACGCCCTCACCCTCGGCCTGATCTGGCTCGGCCTGGGGGTGATCTACCTCGCCTACCTCACCCGCATGTTCCGGCTTCCCCCGCCCGACCTGGAGTTCGTCGAGGAGGCGCCCATCACCGCGGGCACCGGCGACGACCAGCCCCGCTTCGACGACCCCTCCTCGTGGAGGCGTGAAACGTGAGGGTGGCGCGGCCCCGGCCGGGCCGCCTCGCGCGTGTCGGTCCGCCCGATGATCCGTACGAAACCGCCTAGCCCGATGTCCCGAGCAGGCCGTTCGGGTCGAGCACGAACTTGGACGCGGCGCCCTGGTCGAACTCCTCGTACCCCTGGGGTGCCCGGTCCAGCGGGATCGGCACGGCGTTGACCGCCTTGGCGATCTGTACCCTGTCGTGCAGGATCGCCTGCATCAGGTAGCGGTTGTAGCGCATGACGGGGCACTGGCCCGTGCCGAAGGTCAGCGACTTGGCCCAGCCGAGGCCGAGCCGGATGGAGAGCGACCCCTGCTTCGCCGCCTCGTCCCGGGCACCCGGGTCGCCGGTCACGTACAGGCCGGGGATGCCGAGCGCGCCGCCGGCGCGGGTGATCTCCATGAGCGAGTTGAGCACGGTGGCGGGCTGCTCCTCGCCGGAGTCGATACCGTGGCCGTGCGCCTCGAAGCCCACGGCGTCGACGCCGCAGTCGACCTCGGGCTCGCCGAGGATCTGCTCGATCTGCTCCTTCGGCTCGCCCCGCGACACGTCGACGGTCTCGCAGCCGAAGCTGCGGGCCTGCTCCAGGCGCTCCTTGTTCAGGTCGCCGACGATGACCACGGCCGCCCCGAGGAGGAAGGCCGAGACGCCCGCGGCGAGCCCGACCGGTCCCGCGCCCGCGATGTAGACGGTCGATCCGGGCCGCACCCCGGCGGTGACGCAGCCGTGGAAGCCGGTCGGGAAGATGTCGGTGAGCATGGCCAGGTCGAGGATCTTCTCCATCGCCTGGCCCCTGTCGGGGAACGTGAGCAGGTTCCAGTCGGCGTAGGGCACCAGGACGTACTGCGCCTGCCCGCCGACCCAGCCGCCCATGTCGACGTAGCCGTACGCCGAGCCGGGCCGGTCGGGGTTGACGTTCTCGCAGATCCCGGTCTTGCCCTCCTTGCAGTTGCGGCAGCGGCCGCAGGAGATGTTGAAGGGGACGGAGACGAGGTCGCCCACCTTCGTGAACTCCACGTCCGGGCCGAGCTCGACGACCTCACCGGTGATCTCGTGGCCGAGGACGAGGCCGACGGGCGCGGTGGTACGGCCACGGACCATGTGCTGGTCGCTGCCGCAGATGTTCGTCGCGACGGTCTTGACGATCGCGCCGTGCGGTACCTTGCGGCCCACGTTGGCCGGGTTCACCCCGGGCCCGTCCTTGAGCTCGAACTCGGGATAGCCGATCTCCTGGACCTCCACCTTGCCCGGCCCCTGGTATGAGACGGCCCTGTTGCTCGGCATGACGTCCTCCCTGCTTCCTCGTGGTGCCCTTCCGCGCGACGCCGGCGGAGTAGCCGGTCGCCGTCCGCGAGGGGACGTGAGGGGGACGGTGACGGCCGAGTCCGACCCAAAGGTGATTTTTCACCCTTTTTCACCATATACCTGTTGGTCACAGCGGCATCGGGGAGCCGTACCCTCCTCGGACACCAACCAAATCCCCAGGGGATTCACCAGGCGGTGCGGGATCGAGGTTCACCTCGGCCCGCACTTTCTTGTTCTCGGGATCGAATTCGGCGCGTAGGTCGATACTTCGTCCGCATGGTCCTGGAAGGCAGTCGCACCGTCGCCGAGGTGGCCCGCGAGTTCGGGATTCACGACACCACCTTGGGAAATTGGGTGCGTGTCTACAAACACCAGCACGATGGGGAAGAAACGCCGTCGTTGTCGGGGCCGGAGCGTGCGCGGCTGCGCGACCTGGAGCGGGAGAACCGCGAGCTCCGGGAGAAGGTGCTTTCCCTGAATCTAAGGCGGCCTTCTTCGCGGGCGAGACTCGGTGAGGGCCAGGTTCGAGCTCATCGACGCGGAGAAGGCCGACCATGCGATCGCGAAGATGTGCGCGTGGCTGGAGGTGTCGAGGTCGGGGTACTACGAGTGGCGCGATCGGCCGGCCTCGGCGACCACCCGGCGGCGCGCGCACCTCGCACAGCTGATCGGGCAGATCTTCGTCGCCGAGCATGAGACCTACGGCTACCGTCGCGTGCACCGGGAACTGGGCCGCCGCGGCGAGGAGTGATCATGCCGAGCAGCATGCGGATCAGGGTTGCCTTGCCCGCGCCGTTGAGCCTCAGCAGGGCGTAGATCTCCGCCGGCTCGACCCGTAAGGAAGACCTCGTCGACCGCGAGGACCTGGCCGTAGCGTTTGGTCAGGTCGGCGGCCTCGATCGTGGACACCGGCTCACTCTCTCCTGAATCGGCGCCCGTTGGTAGGGCCTGATCGTGGTGGACCCCGGAGGGCTGGCGGTTCAGCAGCCAGCGGGCGCCGGGGCGAATCGTGTCGTTGCCCCAGGGATGCGGTCAGCTGTCAGGCCGTTGGGTGAAGGCGTTGATCCGCTCGGTGTGGCCGCAGATGAGGATGACGTCGGCGGCGGACAGCTCAGTGGTCGGAGAGGCGTGGGTGAACTGCCCGTCTTCGTGTTTGACCGCGATCAGGGTGATGCCGTACCGATCGCGTAGGTGGAGGGCCGGCAGTGCGACCCCGAGCCGATCCAGTGGCGCTCTGAGCGTGGTGATGGTGAGGTTCTCGTCGGACGGCATGCGGTCTGGAGGTTGCCCGTCGAGCAGGTGCGCGAGGCGTACGCCCGCCTCGCGTGCGGGGGTGAACACCTGGTGAGCGCCGATCCGGCGTAGGAGCCGCTCGTGGGCAGGGCCGACCGCTTTGGCCCAGATCTCGCCGATGTTCAGCTCTACCAAGGCGCTGACCAGCAGGACGCTGGTCTGCAGGTCGGTGGCGGTGGTGACGACCACCCGCCGGTAACCTGCCACGCCGAGCTTGCGCAGCACTGCGGGATCGGTGGCATCGGCTACGGCGCACGTCACACCGGGTCCTTTCGCGGCGTGGGCCGCCTCGCGCCGGGTGTCGATGGCCAGCACCTTGACACCTCGCCGGGTCAGCCGTGTCGTCAGTGAGCCACCGAACCGGCCGAGCCCTACCACCACGACCGCGTCCCGGTTCATCTCACCCGCACCTTTCGCGCCCGGGGCTTGCCCGCCGCCTGGTCTACGGCGGCCGAGATCGGTGCCTTCCGACAGGAGGCGGGGCGGGGGGTCTCAGGCACCGGGTCGCCGTAGCCGCGCGCGTCCGGTCACGGCGGCGACCACCAGTAGTGCGCCGCACAGGCCCAGGCCCAGCGTCGTCATCGCGGCCAGCGCCGAGCCTTCCTCGATCGACAGGGATGCCAGCCCGGCCAGTCCCGCCGCGACCCCCGCGGCCGTGATCCACGGCTCGATCTCCTCGTGGGTGATCGCCCACGACCGCGCGTCTCCCAGGCCGATCCTGGCCGCCAGCCCGCCCCAGCCACGCACCGGCCCAACGTTGACGCGCCGGGCGAGAGCGAACAGGGCGAGGCCGACGCCCAGCAACCACAACCCCGCGACCTCGTTCACGACACCCTCCAGCAAGCGGTGGATCCTGGCCCGGCGACACCTCACGACGTCGCCCTTTGCGGTCCCATGGTGAGCCGGTCTCCGGGCCCATCACCATGGCTTTGACGCGATCCATACGCCTTTGCCGGATTTCCTGACGCCTTTACCGGCGGCACCGCGCCACATTTTCCAATGCCGTCTACAAGGTGGCGGGGTCCGGGGGTCCCGTCTTGGTTCCCGCGGATTTCCTCGCGGTGAGCCGTTGCCGGGCGCCGAGGGCCCTGGAGCGCAAAAGCGCCCCGCGTGTCCGGCCCGCCTGATCACCGGGCCGGGAATGGGCGGCCGCTTCGAATCCTGGCCTCTCCTCACGCGGTGAGCCGTTGCCGTCACGTCACCGTGGGGAGCGCATGGTTATTCACGGCAAAGGCGTCAAAGGGTCGTATAGGTAGACGATTGCCTCCTGGGTGGGGGGTGACGATGAGGTGTAGCCCTCGTACAGGAGTGACGTGATGTCCGCGCTGTTGACCCCCGCTCGCCCCCAGGAGCCTCCCGATCCCCCCGATAGCGGTGATCGGCACCGGCTGACGGTCACCGGCGGCCTGGCGGCCCTCTCTCTGGACGCGATGGCCTCGGTGGCCTACGGTCCTGAGGCCATCGTCTTGGTATTGGCCGTGGCCGGTGGTGCGGGGCTCGGTTTCACCCTCCCGGTCACGCTGGCCATCGCGGCCCTGCTGGGGGTGCTGACCTTGTCCTACCGGCAGGTCGTCGCCGTCTTCCCCGAGGGCGGGGGCGCCTACGGTGTGGCCACAAGGCACCTGGGACGACGGGCGGGCCTGGTCGCGGGCGCCTCACTCATCGTGGACTACGTCTTGAATGTGGCGGTCTCGGTCGCCGCCGGGGTCGCCGCGCTGACCTCGGCCTTTCCCGAGTTCCTCCCCTACACCGTGTGGCTGTGCCTGGCCGTGCTCGCGGCGATCACCGCGATCAACCTCAGGGGCATCACCCGCAGCGCCCGCGCCTTCATCGCGCCGGCCGTCCTCTACGTCGGCGCCATCGCGCTGGTGATCGTGGTCGGCCTGATCCGCCACGAGCCCGCCGTCTACGCCGAGCACACGCCCCACGCCCTGCAGACGGTCGGGGTGTTGCTGCTGCTCAAGGCGTTCGCCAACGGCTGCGCCTCGCTCACCGGCGTCGAGGCGATCGCCAACGCGGTGCCCTCCTTCAAAAAGCCGCGGGTCAAGCGGGCCCAGCGCGCGGAGGTGGCGCTCGGCGCTCTGCTGGCCGTGATGCTGATCGGCATCGCCGTCCTGATCGAGAAGTTCAAGATTGCCCCCGCTGAGGGGGTGACCGTGCTCTCGCAGGTCACCCAGGCGTCACTGGGAGATGGCCCGCTGTTCTACCTGGTGCAGTTCTCCACGGTCGTGCTGCTCGCGCTGGCCGCCAACACTTCCTTCGGCGGCCTGCCGGTGCTGGCCCATCTGCTGGCCAGGGACAACAACCTGCCGCACCTGTTCGCGTTACGCGCCGACCGGCACGTGCACCGGTACGGCATCGCCTTCTTGACCATCACCTCGGCCCTGCTGCTGCTCCTGGCCCGGGGCGAGATGAACCTGCTGGTGCCGCTGTTCGCGATCGGGGTGTTCGTCGGCTTCACCCTTTCGCAGGCCGGCATGGTCAGGCACTGGCTTGGCGACCGGCCCGCGGGCTGGCGGTGGCGGGCGGCCCTCAACGGCTTCGGCGCGCTGCTGACCTTTGTCGCCGCCATCGTGGTCACGATCTCCAAGTTCACCGAGGGCGGCTGGCTGATCGTGGTCGCGATACCGCTGGTGGTGGCGGCCATGCAATGGGTCAACCGCTCTTACGCTCGCATCGGCGAGCGCCTGGAACTGGGCAAGACCCCCCTGCCGCCGCGGCCGCGCCGCTCGCTCGTGGTGGTGCCGGTGCACGCGATCACCCGCCTGACCTGCGAGGCACTCGCCGCCGCGCTCTCCTTGGGCGACCGGGTGGTCGCGGTCAACATCACCCACCCCGAAGACGAGCCGCAAGCCCGGAAGTTCGTCGAGGACTGGGAACGCTGGCACCCCGACGTCGAACTGGTGCAGGTCTTCGACGCCCACCGGCGGCTGGACACCCCCCTGATCGAATACATCAACAGCGTGCCCGACCGGCACGTGTTCGTCCTCATCCCCGAGATCGAACCCGAACACCCCTGGCAGCGCATCCTGCAAAACCAGCGCGGCGCGGTCCTCGCCCAAGCCCTGCGCCGGCGCAGCGACGCCGTCGTCTGCCGGATGCGTTTCCGGATGAGGGCCACCGCCCACCATCACAGCCAAGGCGCCGGTCCGGTCTGGTGACGGACTACCGGCATCACCGTCGGCCGGGCCACGGCCTGTGGCGCCGGAACACCGGAGCCGCTGCTCAACGCGCAGGCGGGGATGACCACCGACGCCCGGGCCAGACAGTGCGAGCCAGACGGCGGCGCGGCCGGGGTGACCACTTTCCCCTGCGGGAGCCGGTGAGGCTAGATGGCCCTGTCCTGGTTTCGTGGAAGTACGGTGATCCGCAGTGCTTTCTACCCGGCGGTGAGGAACTCCTCGATCCGTGCCGCGATCGCGGGATAGTCGGGGGCGAACCAGATCATGTGGCCATCGGCCCGGCTTTCCACCAGCTCGGCCCCGGGGATGGTCGCGGCGAGGGATTCGGCGTGGGCGAAGGGGACCGAACGGTCGGTGCGGCTGGCGATGACCAGGGCCGGCTGGGTGACCTGCCCGGCGCAGTCGGGCACGGCCAGCATGTCGTTGACGAAACCCTCCCCCGAGCGCATCAGGGTGAACAACGCGATCAGCTCGGCCCGGTCGCGCTCGCTCAGGCCGGCCACGACGTGGCGGACGGGCCGGGTGGACAGGTCGCGCAGCAGCAGCCGCAACCCTGCTTGCGGTGCGACGCGCATCAGCAGGCGGACGGCCGCCCAGGTCGCGGCCTCGGCGCTCACGTTGAACACCAGGCGGCCCCCCAGGCGGGTGCGCCGGTCCGGCCAGGGCAGGAAGGCGACCGCGCTTTGCAGGATCACCCGCTCCACCAGGTGCGGATGACGCGCCGCCATGGTGAGCGCGGTGCGCCCGCCCGCTGAGATGCCCACCACCGCGGCGAGTCGGCCGATGCCCAGGTCGCGGCACAGGTCGGCGGTGACGTCGGCGAAGGCGGCCGGGGTGATGCCGGTGGCCAGGGGCGTGCGGCCGTAACCGGGGCGGGAGGGGATGAGTACCCGATACCCCGAGGTGGTGAAGACCTCTTCACCCAGGATCAGCCCGGCCCGCATGTGGCCCCCGTGGAACACAACGACCACCTGCTGCCCTTCGCCGTCCAGCCGGTACTCCACCACGCCTGCCGCCAGGCGGGCAGTGATCGTGTCTTGCTCCGAGGCCGTCATAAATCGTCATGCTCGCATATCCGCTCAAGACGGAGAGGGACCCTGATCAGCCGAGCTGTTGCTGTTGCCAGCGGTGCAGCAGGGTGGGGATCTCACCGAGCATGAACTGGTAGAAGTCGCGCATCTGGATCAGTCGCCGGTGGGCAGGGTCCTCCGGCGCGGTGGTCTTGATCCCGATTTCGGCGGCGTGGAGCATGGTCTGGGTGAGGGTGTTCTGGGTGGAGAACA
Organism: Streptosporangium sp. NBC_01469; assembly: GCF_036227305.1. NCBI lineage: Bacteria > Bacillati > Actinomycetota > Actinomycetes > Streptosporangiales > Streptosporangiaceae > Streptosporangium > Streptosporangium sp. NBC_01469. The sequence continues at coordinate 7,993,956 of NZ_CP109465.1, forward strand.
AGGTGGCCCAGGCGTCGTCGCGCATCCGGTAGTGCTCGCGGCGGCTGCCGGGGGCCGGCAGCCGCTCAAGCAGGCCAACTGACAGCAGTGACTTGAGAGCACCGGAGACCGAGCCGGCGCTGACGCCGAGCTGGTCGGCGATCTCGCCCATAGTGACCGTCTCCTGGTCGGTGAACAGGAACACCGCCAGCGTCCGCGCGGCCATGCGCTGCAATCCGCCCTCGGTCAGGGCCAGGGCCAGCCGTTCCGCGGCCTGCCACTGCTCTTTCCTGTCGTCCACGTGCCACCTCCTGTGGATCACAGGGTAGCGGAGAAACATTAGTGTTCAGAAATTTCCGAAAGTTCGCTATGTTGCTCACTATCGGACTTCGTGAAGAAGACCGGTGGTGTGCCGGGAAGCCTGGTCGGCGATGGAGATACAACCGCCTCGACCAGGAGATGACCCCGATGACCAGCCCAGCGGCCCGTACCGGCCTACGGCGCGAGTGCGTCCCCGCACCGCTCGGCCACTCACCCACCGTTTCGGGCGCGGCCACCGGATCAGGTCGCACATCTTCAGCGGCGTCCAGCCTCGCTTCGGCTGCGCCGCGGGAGCCCGCGAGCCATCGGCGATGCGAACGCTGCGCCCGTCACGCCACGAAACCTTCCCCAGCCACGATCGCCTCTCGGCGTTGTGGCTTCCCATCTCTGTGGAGCGTCATGAAACTACTTGTCCTCGGCGGTACCCATCACGTGGGACGCGCCATCGTGGAAACCGCGCTCGGCCGCGGCGATGAGGTGACCGTGCTCAACCGGGGCATCAGCCGCCCACCGGCCCCCGGCACCCGAGCCCTGATCGCCGATCGCACCGACACCGAAGCCGTCCACACGGTGCTGGGGCAACAAGCCTGGGACGCCGTCATCGACACCTGGGCGTGGGCGCCGCGCGTGGTCCAAGACAGCGCGCGGCTCCTGGCCGACCGGGCCGGACACTACGGGTACGTCTCCAGCCGTGGAGTTCACCGCTGGCCCTGGCCACCGGCCGCGGACGAACACGCTCCGCTGGTCGACGGCGACCCGGCCGGCGACGACAACACCGACTACGCCGCCGCCAAGCGCGGCGGGGAGTTGGCCGCCATCGAGGCGTTCGCCGAGCGCGCCCTGCTGGCCCGGGCCGGAATGATCCTGGGGCCGTATGAGGACGTCGGCCGCATCCCGTGGTGGCTGCGCCGTCTGGAAAGAGGCGGCCGGGTGCTGGCCCCCGGCCCGGCCGACATGCCGTTGCAGTACATCGACGCCCGCGACATGGCCGCCTGGATGCTCATCGCTGCCGAGCGCGGCATCGGTGGCGCCTTCACCGTGACCGGCCGCCCGGGTGCCGTCACGATCGGAGAACTGCTGGAGACGGCGCTGGAGGTGACCGGGTCCGACGCCGAGCTGGTGTGGGCGCCCGCAGAACTGCTGCAGGCGGAGGGCTTGACGCTGGGTATGGAACTCGGGCTCCGATTCCCGCATGACCCCGCGCCGACCGGCCTGCACGACGCCGACGTCACCGCCGCCTTCGCCGCAGGACTGACCTGCCGCCCGCTGCGGGACACGATCACCGACACCTGGGCCTGGCTGCAGGCCGAAGGAGATCCCACACCGCGCCCCGACGCACCCTCGCCGAATACCTGGCTCGATCCCGCCAAAGAGCAGCACGTTCTCGACCGGCTCTGAGGCCAACCCAGATCGTCACCCAGATAAACAGCTAAGGAGCCTCATGCGCGTCATCATCATCGGAGCAGGCATCGCCGGCCTGGCCGCCGCTCTGCGGCTGCGCCAGATCGGCTGGGAAAGTCTCATCATCGAGCGTGCGCCCCAGCGTCGCGGCGGTGGTTACGGGGTTGCCTTCGGCGGCATCGGCTACGACGCCGCCGAGCGGATGGGCATCCTGCCCGCGCTCAAGGACAAGGCCTTCATCACCAAAGAGCTGGTGTATCACAAGGCCAACGGGGAGCGGAGCTTCTCCCTGACCCGCGAAACCATCGCGGCCACCATGGGCAACCGGTCGATGAACATCCTGCGCGGCGATGTGGAGACCGTCTTGTACGAGGCGGTCCGCGACACGGCCGAGATCCGTTTTGCCACCACCATCGATGCCGTCGACCAGGACGAGCGGGCGGTGCATGTCACCCTCAGCGATGGCACGATCGAACACGCCGATCTGCTCATTGGCGCCGACGGCCTGCATTCGGCCACGCGCGCGCTGGCCTTCGGCCCCGAAGAGGACTATCGCCTCGATCTTGACCACATGGTCGCCGTCTACATGCTCAAAAAGCGGCCGGCTGCCATCGCGGAGGGAACCACCGGCACCCTTTCCGCGGGCGGCCGCACCGTTGCCGTCATCAGCGTCGCAGACGGCAGGAATGTCGCCTTCTTCGGCTACCGCACCGATCGCAGCGCCGGCACACTGGCCGACGGCCCGCACAAGGCGCTGCCCCGCATCTACGGCGACATGGGCTGGGTGGTGCCCGAGGTTCTGGCGGGCCTGCAGACGGCGGATTCCATCTACTTCGACACGATCAGCCAGATGGTGGTTGACACGTGGAGCCGTGGCCGGGTGGTGCTGCTCGGCGACGCCGCCTGGTGCGTCACGCTGTTCGCCGGATACGGCTCCTCGCTCGCCGTCGGCGGCGCCGACCTGCTGGGCACCGCACTGGAGAGCAACCCGGGCGACATCCACGCGGCCCTGGCCCAATGGGAGGCCGGGCTCCGCCCGGAAGTGGAGAAGAAACAGAAGCTGGGCCGCCGGGTCAAGGGCGTCTACGCCCCCGCCAACCCCTTCGTCCTGTGGCTGAGCCAGGTGCCCCTGCGCCTGGCATCCCTGGGCCCGGCGCGCCGCTACATGGCGCGCCGCTACATCAAGGGCTGAACACCAACCCGGGCTCACCGTCCCGTTCCTACCAGACCCCACAGTCCAGGGTCGGTGAGGTCGCCGCGTGCTGGCGGTACTCACCTTCCTCCAGTCGCAGCGTCCTTCGACAACCGGTCGAGAACCTGGTCGAAGACCGTGACGTCCTTCTCGTCGAGACCGGCGTTCAGCCGCTGGTCGAAGGCCATCGCCGCACCTCGGAGCCGATGGAACAGGGTCTGGGGGTCTAGGTCCACGTGTTTGGGGTCGGTCATGACTCCAGCATCGCGAGTAGGTGCTGAACTGCTTGAGGTCAGCTCGGGCCAGGATCCTGATGATCGCTGGGCTCACCGGTTCACCTGCCATGAGCTGCGGCTTCAGGATGAGAAATGCTCCCGCTTGCTGTCGTGATAAGACGAACCCAGCAGTTGGCCTGAGAAGTAGCCATCCCGGCTCGCCCCTCCCGGCCGACGAGAAACTCGGTCGAGACGGCCCATTGGGATTTGGTTGGTGTCGGCCCGGAAGACCTCAGCCCGCCGGGCCCGGCGACCGGTGCGATGCCGGGAATCGCTATCCGGCGGGAGGCCGGCAGCGGCGGTGGATCTCGTCGACCCGCTCGGTGAGCCCCCTGCGGTCGAGGTGTTCCAGGAGCGGCACCGCGACCCTGCGGCTGGTGCCGAGGGCCCGCCTGGCCTGGCTGACCGTGAACGGCTGCGGCAGCCGGGCGAGCACCCGGCCGGCCAGGACATCCGCGCCGGGCAGCAGCACGATCCCGTCGGCCACCCGGAGCAGCGTCCCCGCCCGGACGGCGGCCGCCAGCTCGCGGGGCCCCAGCCCCAGCTCGGCCAGCCTGCCCGCCTCCGGCGCCAGGAAGGGGCGCGCGGACAGCTCGGCACCGAGTCGCTCGACGGCCCGGACGACCGGCGCGGGCAGCACCGCACGGTCGGCGGGGCCGCTCACGATCCGCCCGGCGTCGAGGGCGAGCGGAGGGCGCACGAGCGCCACGACCAGCCGCCGCTCGGGCAGGGCGAGCTCGTGACGGGCCGCCTCCACCGGCATGCCGGGCTCCAGCGGACGCGCCGAGGCGTGGCGCCGCACCGCCTCGGGGAGGCGCTCCCCCAGCCGCGACCAGTGCGCGGGATCGGCGTGCCAGTCACCGCACACCGGCCTTCCCGGGACACATCCCATGGCGACCAGGTCACCGGTACGCAGCAGCAGGTGGGTCCTGAGCAGGGAGGCCGCGTCCGGCGGGGCCGTCGCCAGCTCGGCCGCCCGCTCCCGCGCCGCACCCCGGCGGCGCAGTCCCGGCGGGCGCGGGTCGAGCACGCTCGCCCGCGCGAGAACCCGCACCTCACCCCGGTCGCGCCCGGGATCGCGCAGCAGCAGCACATCGCCCGCGTGCAGGGGGAGCCGCCCGGCCAGGCGTAGCCGGGCGATCCGCCCGCCGAGCGGCCGCAGCGCGCACACCACCGCCGCGGAGCCGATGTGCGCGGTCAGCCGCCCCGGAAGATCACCGGCGTCCCAGTCCCCGGCGCGCCCCACACCGCCGGACGGCAGGGGGTTCCGCTCCCGGGATCCCCCCGGCCGCTCCGGCCCGCCGCCTCCGGAGCCGCCGGGCCGCCACGGGTCACCGCCTTCGTCCCCGTCCGCACCGGGCCCGCCGGCCTGCCACGGGTCGCCGCCTCCGGCTCCTGACGGGCTCAGGCGCACGTCGACCAGGTCGGTGTAGGTCCACCCGCCCGGGGTGACCAGGGCCAGGCCACGCCCGGGGGCGCCCTGGCCGCGCAGGTTGAGCGCGACCCTGGCCACGCCGGTCACCGAGGTCACCGGCTCCTTCAGGCACTCCAGCGCCCGTACCCGCGCGGGCACGCCGTCGAGATCCAGCTCGTCCCCGGCGGTGATCGTGCCCGCGGGCAGGGTCCCGGTCACGACCGTGCCACTGCCGCGTACGGTGAACGCCCGGTCGATCCACAGTCGCACCGGCGCCCCGGGATCGGGTACGGGCAGCCCGGCCACCAGCCGGTCCAGGGCCCGCCGCAGCTCGTCGAGGCCCTGCCCGGTGCGCCCGCTCACGGCCAGCGCCTCGGCCCCGCCCAGGCCGCCCGCCGCCAGGCGGGCCCGCGCCCGCTGCACGGCCGGCGCGGGGTCGGCGAGGTCGGCGCGGGTCACCACGAGCAGGCCGTGCCGCACCCCCAGGGTCTCCAGCGCCACCAGGTGCTCCTCGGACTGCGGCATCCAGCCCTCGTCGGCCGCCACCACGAACACGACGGCGGGCGCGGGGCCGACCCCGGCCAGCATGGTGGCGAGAAAACGCTCGTGGCCGGGTACGTCGACGAAGGCCAGCCGCTCCCCCGAGGGCAGCTCCGTCCAGGCGTAACCGAGCTCGATCGTCAGCCCCCGCCGCCGCTCCTCGGCCAGCCGGTCGGGCTCCATCCCGGTGAGCGCCCGCACCAGGGTGGACTTACCGTGATCGACATGGCCCGCCGTGGCGACGACGTGCATCAGCCGCCGACCCACGTCACACGCGTCAGCCGGCCGTCCGGGCGACCGTCCGCACCACGCGGCGACCGGCCACCCCCGCCACCGTTCACACCACGCGGCGACCGGCCACCCCGGCCACCGTCCGCACCGCGCACGTCAACCCCCCACCCCGAGGACGGCCCGCAGCACGTCGTCGTCCCGGTCGGCGGGCACGGCACGCAGGTCGAGCAGCAGACGGCCGCCCTCCACGCGGCCGACGACCGGAGGCTCCCCGGTCCGCAGCGGCACGGCGAACCGCTCGGGCAGGCTGATCGCGGCGCTCGGCAGCGTCACGCCCGGCGCCCCGCCGCCGCCCACCGCCGCCTCCCCCGGCACGGCCCTCGCGTCGACCCCGGCCTCGGCCAGCCTGCCCGCGAGCGCGGCGGCGCGCTCGCCGAGCAGTCCGACATCGGCATGCAGGGCCTGATGGACGGGGGTGGCGGGGCCGCGCAGGGTGGCCTCCAGCGCGGCCAGTGCCAGCTTGTCCACCCGGAGCGCGCGGGCCAGCGGGTGTCTCCTGCACCGCTCGACCAGGTCGCGGCGGCCCAGCAGCAGACCGGCCTGCGGGCCGCCGAGCAACTTGTCGCCACTGGCGGTGACCAGGTCGGCCCCGGCCGCCAGGGCGCTCGCCGCGTCGGGCTCGCCGGGCAGCAGCGGCTCCCGCGCGAGCAGGCCGGAGCCGATGTCGGCCACCACGGGCACGCCGAGCGCGGACAGCTCGGCGACCTCGACCGAGCCGGTGAAGCCCTCGATCAGGAAGTTCGACGGGTGGATCTTGAGGACGCACCCCGTCTCCGTCCCCACGGCCGCCCGGTAGTCGGCGTACGAGGTGCGGTTGGTGGTGCCCACCTCGCGCAGCCTGGCGCCGGTGGAGACGAGCAGGTCGGGGATGCGGAACCCGTCGCCGATCTCCACCAGCTCGCCTCGGCTGATCACGATCTCCCGCCCGGCGGCGAGCGCGGTGGCCACGAGCACGAGCGCGGCGGCGTTGTTGTTGACCACGTGCACGTCTCCCGCGGCGGGCACGGCCCGCGCGAGCGCGGCCATCGTGCCCCGTCCCCGGCGGGCGCGGGCTCCGGTGGCCAGATCGAACTCCACGTCGGCGTAGCCCGCCGCGGCGGCCGTGGCCTCCACCGCCGCGGCCGACAGCGGCGCGCGGCCCAGGTTGGTGTGGACCAGCACCCCGGTCATGTTGATCACCGGCCGCAGGCTCGCCGGGTACGGCGGGAGCGCCGCCACGGCCGCGTCCGCGACCTCCCCGGGATCGAGCCCGCCCTGCCGCGCACGCCGCTGTGCCCGCACCACGGCGTCCTTGACGACCGTCCGCCCGAGCCGCCCCGCCGCCGCGACCAGCCGCGGGTCGGCGAGGACGGCGTCGGTGCGCGGCACGAGCCTGCGTGGGTCCACTCTCCGAACATAGGCGGAGACGGACCGGAATCGAATCCGCCTGGCCGAGGACCCCGGCCAGGTCAGGCGGGTCAGGTGCCGACGTAGGCCGCGAGGTGCTCGCCGGTGAGGGTGGAGCGGGCGGCGACGAGGTCGGCGGGGGTGCCCTCGAAGACGATCCGGCCGCCGTCGTGACCGGCGCCGGGCCCGAGGTCGATGATCCAGTCGGCGTGCGCCATGACCGCCTGGTGGTGCTCGACGACGATGACCGACTTGCCGGAGTCGACGAGCCGGTCGAGCAGGCCGAGCAGTTGCTCGACGTCGGCGAGGTGGAGGCCGGCGGTCGGCTCGTCGAGGACGTAGACGCCGCCCTTCTCTGACATATGGGTGGCCAGCTTGAGCCGCTGCCGCTCGCCACCGGACAGCGTGGTGAGCGGCTGGCCGAGGCTGAGGTAGCCGAGCCCGACGTCGGCGAGCCGGGTGAGGATGGCGTGTGCGGCCGGCGTGCGCGCCTCTCCGGCGCCGAAGAACTCCCCGGCCTCGGTCACCGACATCGCGAGCACCTCGCTGATGTCGCGTCCGCCGAGGTGGTGGTCCAGTACCGACGCCTGGAACCGCTTCCCCTCGCACTCCTCGCAGGTGGTGGTGACGCCGGCCATCATCGCCAGGTCGGTGTAGACGACGCCGGCGCCGTTGCAGCCGGGGCAGGCGCCCTCGGAGTTGGCACTGAACAGCGCGGGTTTCACGCCGTTGGCCTTCGCGAACGCCTTGCGGATCGGGTCGAGCAGTCCGGTGTACGTCGCCGGGTTGCTCCGTCGCGAGCCGCGGATCGCGCCCTGGTCGATCGAGACCACACCCCCGCCGGCCGGGATCGACCCGTGCACGAGCGAGCTCTTGCCGGAGCCGGCGACGCCGGTGACGACGACGAGCACCCCGAGCGGGATGTCGACGTCGACGTCGCGCAGGTTGTGCGCCGTCGCACCGCGGATCTTCAGCGCGCCGGTGGGCGTCCGCACCGTCTTCTTGAGGGCGGCCCGGTCGTCGAAATGGTGGCCGGTGATCGTACCGCCGGTCCGCAGCCCCTCGACGGTGCCCTCGAAGCAGACGGCGCCGCCCGCCGTACCGGCGCCGGGACCGAGGTCGACGACGTGGTCGGCGATCGCGATCGTCTCCGGCTTGTGCTCCACGACGAGCACGGTGTTGCCCTTGTCCCGCAGCCGTAGCAGCAGGTTGTTCATCCGCTGGATGTCATGGGGGTGCAGGCCGACGGTGGGCTCGTCGAAGACGTAGGTGACATCGGTGAGCGAGGAGCCGAGGTGGCGGATCATCTTGACGCGCTGCGCCTCGCCGCCCGACAGCGTGCCCGCCGGCCGGTCGAGCGAGAGGTAGCCCAGCCCGATCTCCACGAACGAGTCGAGGGTCCGCGCCAGCGTGGCGAGCAGCGGCGCCACCGACGGCTCGTCGAGGTCGCGGACCCATCCGGCCAGGTCGCTGATCTGCATCGCACAGGCGTCGGCGATGTTGATCCCGCCGATCCGCGAGGAGCGGGCCGCCTCGCTGAGCCGGGTGCCGTCGCACTCGGGACAGGTGGTGAAGGTGACCGCCCGGTCCACGAACGCCCGGATGTGCGGCTGCATCGCCTCCCGGTCCTTGGACAGGAACGACTTCTGGATCTTCGGGATCAGCCCCTCGTAGGTGAGGTTGACGCCGTCGACCTTCACCTTGACCGGCTCCTTGTGAAGGAAGTCGCGGAGCTCCTTCTGGGTGTACTCGCGGATCGGCTTGTTCGGGTCGACGAAGCCCGACTCTGCGTAGACCCGCACGGTCCAGAAGCTGTCCGACTTCCAGCCGGGGATGGTGAAGGCACCCTCGGCGAGCGACTTGGAGTCGTCGTAGAGCTGGGTGAGGTCGATGTCGGTGACCGCGCCCCGGCCCTCGCAGCGCGTGCACATGCCGCCGACGCGGGTGAAGGTCGCCTTCTCGGTCTTGCGATCACCGCGTTCGACCGTGATCGCACCGCTCGCCCGGACGGTGGCGACGTTGAAGGAGAAGGCCTGCGGCGAGCCGATGTGCGGCTGCCCGAGCCGGCTGAAGACGATGCGCAGCATCGCGTTGGCGTCGGTGGCCGTGCCGACCGTGGAGCGGGGGTCGGCGCCCATCCGCTGCTGGTCGACGATGATCGCGGTCGTCAGCCCTTCGAGTACGTCGACCTCCGGCCGCCCCAGCGTCGGCATGAAACCCTGCACGAAGGCGCTGTAGGTCTCGTTGATCATCCGCTGCGACTCCGCGGCGATCGTGCCGAACACCAGGGAGCTCTTGCCCGAGCCGGAGACGCCGGTGAACACCGTCAGCCGGCGCTTCGGGATCTCGACGCTGACGTCCTTGAGGTTGTTCACGCGCGCCCCGTGTACGCGGATCAGGTCGTGGCTGTCGGCGACGTGCGGCTCGGGCGGCTGCGTGCCCGTCCTCGTGTCCGTACTCGCCGTGCTCGCCGTGTCCATCGTGTCTCCATCTGTTACGCGGGACCGCCTTCGCGGTCTCCGTCGGCGTCGTGCGCGGGCTCCTTCACGGTGCCGCCCGTACGGGTCATGGCTGCGGCGGCCGGACGGCTCAGCGCAGCTCCTGGATGCGGATCAGGTTGCCCGCGGGATCGCGGACGGCGCAGTCGCGAACGCCGTACGGCTGCTCGATCGGCTCCTGGACGATCTCGGCGCCGCCGGCCTGCATCCGCTCGAAGATGCCGTCGAGGTCGGCGGTGGCCAGGACGATGCCGGCGTAGGTGCCCTTGGCCATCATCTCGGCGATGGTGCGGCGCTCGTCGTCGGTGACGCCGGGGTCGGCGACCGGCGGCTGCAGGACGATGGACGTGCCGGGCCGGTCGGCGGGGCCGACCGTGATCCAGCGCATCCCCTCGTATCCGACGTCGTTGCGGACCTCGAAGCCGAGGAGGTCGCGGTAGAAGGCCAGGGAGGCACCCGGGTCGTCATGCGGAAGGAAACTCGCGTGAATGGTGATGTCCATGGCGGTCACGCTAGACGTGACCCGGTGACCGGCGCTTCTCGATTCCTGACCGGTCTGGTCATCTGTTTCACCACGCACGACGGCATCCCCGCCGTCGCGCCCGCCGCCCGGCGCCGGTAGACGCTGGGCGGCACCCCGACCAGCTCGGTGAAGCGGGTGCTGAAGGTGCCCAGCGACGAGCAGCCGACCGCGAAACAGACCTCGGTGACGCTGAGGTCGCCACGACGCAGCAGCGCCATCGCGCGCTCGACGCGCCGCGTCATCAGGTAGCCGTACGGTGACTCACCGTAGGCGAGCCGGAACTCGCGGCTGAGGTGCCCGGCCGACATGTGCGCGCCGCGGGCGAGCGCCTCGACGTCCAGCGGCTGCGCGTACTCCCGGTCGATCCGGTCGCGGACCCGGCGCAGCCGCGCGAGGTCGCTCAGGCGCCGCGCCGGGACGGGTCTGCTCGTCACATGCGAGATAGTACGTCGCGCCTGGGTTTCCCAGCGCCGCCGGCGTCCCACTCCGTGCCCGCTCCGTGCCCACTTCGTGCCCACTTCGTGCCCGCTCCGGCGCCTGGACCGGCGCCTGGACCGGCGCTCCCGGCTCAGGTGTTCGCCACCTGGCGGAGGCGGACGGGAATCGAACCCGCCAGGCCGAGAACCTCGGCCTCGACGATTTTGAGGACCGCGGGGGCCACCAGGCGCCCATACGCCTCCGAGGGAGAACATACCCGCGAGCGGGTACGTGCACTGGGACGGCATGCCGGACGGCGGCATGCGGATCCACCAGGGGGAATGCGGCATGGCGGAGACCACCGCGGAGCGGGGCGCCTCTCCTCAGGGGCCGGGCGCGGTGCGGCTGACCCGGTACGCCCACGGGGGCGGCTGCGCCTGCAAGATCCCGCCCGGCGAGCTGGAGGCCGTCGTCGCGGGGCTGCTGGAGGAGGCGGACGGGCCGCGCCCGCGCTTCAACGGCGAGCTGGTCATCGGGTTGGACGACGGCGACGACGCCGCCGTGGTCCGCGTCGAGGGCGGCCGGGCGATCGTGGCCACCGCGGACTTCTTCACCCCCGTGGTGGACGACCCCCGCGACTGGGGGCGGATCGCGGCGGCCAACGCCCTGTCGGACGTGTACGCGGTGGGCGGGGAGCCGCTGGTGGCGGTGAACCTGCTCGGCTGGCCCCGGGACGTACTGCCGATGGAGCTGGCCGGGGAGGTGCTGCGCGGCGGCCTGGAGGTGGCGCGGGCGGCGGGCTGCCACGTCGCGGGCGGGCACAGCGTCGACGATCCCGAGCCGAAGTACGGGATGGCCGTCACCGGGCTCGCCGATCCCGGGCGGCTGCTACGCATCGACGGCGGCCGGGCGGGCCTGCCGATCTCCCTGACCAAACCGCTCGGCGTCGGCGTGCTCAACACCCGGCACAAGGCGACCGGCGAGGTCTTCCCACAGGCGGTGGCCGCGATGACCACGCTGAACCGCGACGCCTCCCGGGCCGCGCTGGCCGCGGGCGCCGGGTGCGCCACGGACGTGACCGGGTTCGGCCTGCTCGGCCACCTCTACAAGCTGGCCAGGGCGAGCGGCGTCACGGCGGTGGTCGACGTGGCGGCCGTACCGTACCTGGCCGGGGCCCGCGAGGCCGTGCGGGACGGCTACGTCAGCGGCGGCACCGGCCGCAACCTGGCGTGGGTGGTGCCGCACCTGGACCCGGGCCGTTTCGGCGAGGAGGACCTGCTGCTGCTCGCCGACGCCCAGACCTCCGGCGGCCTGCTCGTGGCGGGCGAGATCCCCGGCGCACCGGTCGTCGGCGAGCTCGTCCCCCGCGAGGGCCCGCCCCTGCGGCTGCGCTGACCCACCCGGCCCGGCCCGGACGCGACCCGACCCGACCCGACCCAAGCCAGACCTGACCGGGCCTGACCGGGTCGGGCCAGGCCGGGCCAGGCCCGGCCGGGGCAGGCCGGGGCAGGCCGAACCCGAGCCAGGCCCCGGATCAGCCCGGATGGACCAGCCCGGACCGAGCCGGTCCGGGCCCGGGCACGCCGGTCCGGGCGACGAAGTGGCCGCTACGCGACGAACCGGTGACTCGGCTCGCCGCGCAACCGCCCCTCCGGCAGCTTCCGGCCGCACAGGACCAGGATGAGATCCTGCGCGGCTCCGTACATCGGCGTCCCGTCCCCGATGGACCAGTCGAGGTCGTCGGCGCGCAGTTCGATTCCCCGGATGTCGACCCCGAAGAACTTGAGGCTCTTCGACGCCTCGAAGCCCCCCAGGACGATGCGCAGCCGGTCCTCGGGGACGCGCCGGTCGAGGCCCAGGGGCACGGTGAAGTCCAGGCCGTGGATCACCTCGTGGGTCAGCGCGCCCTCGAACCCGCCCCCCGGCGGCTTCCACGCGTAGTCCGCGTTGTCCCTGAGCAGCGCGGCGAGTTCGCCGGACGACAGGGATGCCGCGTCGCGCCGGGCGCTCCGGTCGGCCATCCTGTTGAAGTTCCCCCGCGCCCTGAGCATTCCGATCATGAAGCGCGCGGCCGAGTAGTGGAACGGCATCGTCATGTGGGCCACGACCTCCCGTACCCGCCATCCGGCGCACAGGGTCGGCTCGTCCCACGTCCGCCCCGGCAGGCCGGTGAGCACGTCCGCCAGGTCGCGGCGCTCGGCGGCGATCGCCCTCCTGACCTCGGCCTCCGTGGCCCCCGTCATCGCCGCTCCCCCGATCGCGTGAGCCCGGCGGCCCACTCCCCCGGCCGCCGGATCCCATCGCCCGCCGGTTTTCCCGGCGGGCGGACCGACCGGCCGCTGAACACTCCGATCGCGAAGACCGTCGGCGGGTCGTCGCCCGGCCGGCCGGAGGCGACGGCGATGCCGTCGCGCGGAGTCGCCGCGTCCCTTGGTATGTCCATCGGTGTCCTCTTTTCCAGGTTCCCGGGAGTTCCGGGAAGGTGTTCGCCCTACCGACGAACGAACCTGGCGCCAACGGACACCCTGGGACTACGAACCGGCCACCTCGGCGAGCCGGCGGCCGAGGTAGCGGCGTTCGGTGTCGGTCGCCGCCAGCTTCAGCGCCTCGCGGTAGGCGGCCTCGGCCTCCGCGGCGCGGCCCAGGCGGCGCAGCAGATCGGCCCGGGTCGCGGGCAGCAGGTGGTATCCGGCCAGCGCCCCCGACTCCCGCAACGCCTCCACCAGTTCCAGTCCCGCGGCCGGTCCCGCGGCCATCCCCACCGCCACCGCCCGGTTCAGCTCCACCACCGGAGACGGCGTGAACCGCGCGAGTTGCCCGTACAGCGCGGCGATCTGCGCCCAGTCGGTGCCGGCCGCGTCGGTCGCGGTGGCGTGGCAGGCGGCGATGGCGGCCTGCACCTGGTACGGGCCCGGGTGGCCGCGCCGCAGGGCGCGGCCGAGCAGCGCCTCGCCCTCGGTGATCGCGGCGGTGTCCCACAGGCCGCGGTCCTGCTCCTCCAGGGTCACCAGGTCACCGGCCGCGTCGAGCCGGGTGGCGCTGCGGGCGTCGTGCAGCAGCATCAGCGCCAGCAGCCCCGCCGCCTCGGGTTCGTCGGGCATCAGCCGGGTCAGGACGCGGGCCAGCCGGATCGCCTCGGCGCTGAGGTCGGGCCGCAGCAGGTCGGCGCCCGCCGTGGCCGAGTATCCCTCGCCGAACAGCAGGTACAGCACGGCCAGCACGGCGGGCACGCGCTCCGGCAGCAGGTGCTCGGGCGGCACCCGGTACGGGATCCCGGCATGCCGGATCTTCAGCTTGGCCCGGAGCAGGCGCTTGGACATCGTCTGCTCGCCGACCAGGAACGCCCTGGCGATCTCCGCGGTGGTCAGCCCCGCCAGGGTGCGCAGGGTGAGCGCGACCCGAGCCTCCAAGGCCAGCGCCGGGTGGCAGCAGGTGAACATCAGCCGCAGCCGGTCGTCCGGCACGCCGCCGCCGTCCTCCGGCTCGGGTTCGTACGACATGGCGGCCACCTCCCGCAGCTTGGCGGCGCCGACCGCTTCGCGGCGCAGCCTGTCCACGGCGCGGTTGCGCGCGACCGTGGTGAGCCACGCACCGGGCCTGCGCGGAACCCCGTCCTCGGCCCAGCGCCGCAGGGCCAGCGCGAAGGCGTCCTGCGCGCACTCCTCGGCGAGGTCCCAGTCGGCGGTGATCCGGATCAGGGTCGCCACGACCTGACCCCACTCGTCCCGGAACGCCTGGGCGACCGCCGCCTCGACCTCCGTCGTCATGCCGGCCGGGCCGGTCGTACCGGCCGGGTCGGTCGTAGCGGCTGGGTCAGTTGTACCGTTCGGGTCGGTCGTACCGGCCTGGTCCTCCCCGGTCACGACGGCAGGAGCGGCCGGATCTCGATCGAACCGTAACCTGAGGCCGGGTGCTTCGAGGCGATCTCGATGGCCTCGTCGAGATCGGCGCACTCGATCATGCAGAACCCGCCCACCTGCTCCCTGGTCTCGGCGAACGGGCCGTCGGAGAGCAGGACCGCGTCGTCGCGTACCCGCACGGTCGTGGCGTCGGCCGGTGGCCGCAGCCCGGCGCCGCCCCGCAGCACCCCGCGACGTCCCATCTCCTCGGTCCACCCGCCGCAACCGTCCATGGCATGGGCCTCCGCGGTCTCGTCACCGCAGATCAGCAGCATGTACTTCATGGCCCCGATGGTAGACGGTCATGGTCTCGCCAAGTGGCCGTCAAGCCCCCAGCTCAGGGGCCTTGGCGGCCTCCAGGCGCTCCCGCTGCGGCACCACCGTGTACTTCGGGTCGGCGGCCGAGGCCCTGCCCGCGGCCAGGACGCCGAAGCGGGTGCAGAGAGCACCGGCGGTGAGGGCGAGACCGGACAGCGCGCCGAGGGCACGGCCGCGCCCGGCGACCGTGGCGAGCAGGGCGCCGCCCACCGTGAGGGCGCGGGCCGTCCGCATCAGACGGCCTGACCTGCCCAGCCGGTACGACTCGCCGACCAGGCCGAGCCGGTGCTCCATCACCGCGCCCGCGACCGTCTCGACGGCGGCGCCCAGCACGGCGGCGGCGCGGGCCGGGCCCGCCTCGCGGCGCGGAGTGGCCAGCATGGCCACGGCGCCCGCGCTCGCCAGCGCGCTCCCGGCGAACAGGAACGGCAGCTCACGGTGGGCCTCGTGCCAGGCGGGCACGGCGGTGTCGGCGACGAGCACGGCGGTGTAGGTCGACATCAGCGGCCCGGTCAGCACCGCCGCCAGGGCGGCCGCGTCACCGGCCGCAGGCAGAATCCGGGCGATCCGGGCGATCCGGGCGATCCAGCAGGGAAGAGCCACAGCGATTTTGGCGTGCGGGACGGGGACGGTTCGCGCGGCCCGGACGGCGGACGAGGCCATGATCCTCGCGGGTGGAAAGCCGGTGATCCCCGGGCCGTGCGGGACGGCGACGGCGGAGACGGCCGCGAGGGTCGTCAGACCGCTGTGGGCCGCGAGGAGCCAGGAGCCGACGCTCATCGGCGAGGTGGGCTTGAACACGCGCAGCATGTTGAGGAAACGCTCCGGCCTGCCGAGCTCGGCGACCAGGAAACCGGCCCCGGCCGCGGCGCCGGCGGCCGCGGTGACCCTGGCGGTGAGCGCGAGCCGGTCTCGCCCGGTGAGCGTCGCCACGGCGGAGATCACCGACGCGGCACCGGACGTTCCGCCCAGGTAGAGGTAGAGCGGCATGTGGGGTTCGTGCCAGATCGGGGATTTGATGATCGGCTGCCCGTAGTAGGAGCGGAACTCGGCCTCGGGCACCATCATCTCCTCGCCGCGCCTCACCGCGACCACCCCCGTCCTCTCCACGGACGTCCACGACCGCCCACGCGGCCCCCGAACAGGCGTGCCACCGCTGCCTCCCCGTCCCGGGCGACAACACCCCGACCGCGAGGAAACCCGTACGAGCGCATCACCGCCCCCTCCCCACCTCCCGCGACAACACCCCGACCGCGAGGAAACCCGTATGAGCGCATCACCGGATCCTCCCCCCGTCCAGGAAGGACACCGCCACCACCCCGACCATGGAGAGCGCCGCCCCCGCCGCCCAGCGCCACATGGCGGGCAGGTCCCTCGTGGTGACCACCGGGTCGGGCGGCAGGCCGTACACCTCGGGCTCGTCGAGCAGCAGGAAGAAGGCCCCGTCCCCGCCCACGCCGTCGCCGGGGTCCGCCCCGTACAGGCGGGCCTCCGGCCTGCCCTCGCCGTGCAGCAGCTCCACCCTTTCCCGGGCGCGGGCCCGCAACTCGTCCAGCGGCCCGAACTGGATGGAGTCGGTGGGACAGGCCTTGGCGCAGGCCGGTTCCAGCCCGCCGAGCTGGCGGTCGTAGCACATGGTGCACTTGAACGCCCGGCCGTCGCGCTCCCTGCGGTCGATCACGCCGTACGGGCAGGCGGGCACGCAGTAGCCGCAGCCGTTGCAGACGTCGGCCTGCACCACCACCGTGCCGAACTCGGTGCGGAACAGCGCCCCGGTCGGGCAGACGTCCAGGCAGGCGGCGTGCGTGCAGTGCTTGCACACGTCCGACGACATCAGCCATCCCTCGACGCCCTCCTGACCGCTCCCGCCGCCCGGCTGCTCGATGAAGGCCACGTGGCGCCAGGTGTCGGCCCCCAGGCTCCCCGTGTTGTCGTACGAGGTGGCCCGGAAGACGAACCCGTCGTCGGGAACGTCGTTCCACTCCTTGCAGGCGACCTCGCAGGCCTTGCACCCGATGCAGATGCTCGTGTCGGTGAAGAACCCCATCCGCTCAGCCATCGCGGTACTCCTCGATCAGGTCGAGCAGCGCCCTGCCCGTGGGGCGCCTTCCGGGTCGCAGGTCGCAGGTCATGGCCTTGCCCTCCTGGATGTAGACGTTCGGGTCGAGCACGATGGGCAGCAGGTCGTTGACGGCGTCGCCGGTCACCAGGCCGCCGCTGCCCCAGCCCCAGTGGTAGGGGAGGCCGATCTGGTGGATCGTCCTGCCTTGCAGGCGCAGCGGGCGGACGCGCCCGGTCACCAGGACGCGGGCCTCGATCGCGGAGCGGGACGTCACGATCGTCGCCCAGCCGCCGTTGACGAGTCCCAGCTCGGCGGCGAGCTCCGTCGACACCTCGCAGAACAGTTCCGGCTGCAGCTCGGCGAGGTAGGCCAGCGGGCGGCTCATGCCTCCGGCGGTGTGGTGCTCGGTGAGCCGGTAGGTCGTGAGCACGTACGGGAAGCGCGGCGAGCCCGGCGGGTTGTAGGGGCTCTCGGGACGCCGGTAGATCCGGCGCGCCGGGTTGGCCCGCTGCCCGTACAGCGTGTTGCGCACCGGCGACTCGTGCGGCTCGTAGTGGGCGGGCAGCGGCCCGTCCGCCAGGCCCGCCGGGGCGAACAGCCAGCCCTTGCCGTCGGGCTGCATGATGAACGGGTCGGTCCCGGCCAGCGCGGCCTCGGCCAGGGCGCCCTCGGGCGGCAGGTAGCCGGGCGGTTTGTCCCTCTCGCAGTCCGGCACGTCGAGACCGGTCCACTCCCCCTTCTCTCCCTTGTCAGGGTCCCACCACACGTAGGCCTTGCGCTCGCTCCACGGGCGGCCCTCGGGGTCGGCGGAGGCCCGGTTGTAGAGGATGCGCCGGTTCGCGGGCCAGGCCCAGCCCCACTCGGGCGCGACCCTGCTCTGCTCGCCCCCGGGCCTGCGCCGGGCCGCCTGGTTGACCTCGTCGGCGTGGACCCCGCAGTAGATCCAGCAGCCGCACCGGGTGGAGCCGTCGGGCTTGAGCTCGGTGTACGCCGACAGGGTCCGCCCGTCGGGGCCGGTACCGTTGATCTCGCGCAGCACGGCCCGCGCCGACGGGTCGGCGTGCTCGCCCTCCTCGGGGTAGTCCCAGGTCAGCTCGCGGACCGGCCGGTCGATCTCGTCGTCGGTCATCCGCTCCCTGATCCGCTTGCCGAGGTGGTAGTAGAACGACAGGTCGCTGCGGCAGTCGCCCGGCGGTTCCAGCGCCTTCTCCCGCCACTGCAGCAGCCGCTGGGTGTTGGTGAAGGTGCCGTCCTTCTCCACGTGGCTCGCGGCGGGCAGGAAGAACACCTCGGTGGCGATGTCCTCGGTGCGCGTCTCCCCGGTTTCGAGCTCGGGGCCGTCCTTCCAGAACGTGGCCGTCTCCACCAGCGTCAGGTCGCGCACCACCAGCCAGTCGAGGTTGGCCAGGCCCCGGCGTTGCGCCCGGCCGCCCGAGGAGCCGACCGCCGGGTTCTCACCCACCACGAAGTAACCCTTGACGGTGCCGTCGATCTGTCCCATCACGGTGGTGAAATGGCCGTGGTCGCCGGTCAGGCGGGGCAGGTGGTCGAAGCGGAAGTCGTTCTCCTCGGTGGCGGCGTCGCCCCACCACGCCTTGAGCAGGCTCACCATGTAGCAGCGCTTCCTGCCCCAGAAGCCGGTGTCGGCCCCGGCCTTGGCCAGGTAGTCGTCGAGTCCCTCGTGCCGGTGGGCGTGCGGCATCGGCAGGTATCCCGGCAGGAGGTTGAACAGGGTGGGGATGTCGGTGGAGCCCTGGATGCTGGCGTGGCCGCGCAGCGCGAGGATGCCGCCGCCGGGGCGGCCGATGTTGCCCAGCAGCAACTGCAGGATCGAGGCCGTGCGGATGTACTGCGCGCCCACGGTGTGCTGGGTCCAGCCGACCGCGTACACCCAGGCGGTGGTGCGCTCCCTGCCCGAGTTCGCGGTGATCGCCTCGGCCAGTTCGGCGAAGCTCTCCGGGGGGATGCCGCACAGTTCCGACACCATCTGCGGGGTGTAGCGGGCGAAGTGCCGCCGCAGGATCTGGTAGACGCAGCGCGGGTGGCGCAGCGTCGGGTCGGCGGGCGGCCTCGACGGCGCGGCGGCACCGCCGGAGCCGTACTGCTCGGGGCCCGCCGCCTCGGCGTGGTGGAGTCCGCCCTCCAGGTGCTCGCCCGCGACGCGTCCCGTTCCCTCGTACGACCAGCTCGACGGGTCGTAGGCGCGCGTCTCCGGGTCGAAGCCGGAGAACAGTCCGTCCAGGTCCTCGGTGTCCCTGAAGTCCTCGGAGACGATCGCCGAGGCGTTGGTGTAGGCCACCACGTACTCGCGGAAGTCCAGCTCGTTGACGAGCACGTGATTGATCAGCGCGCCGAGCAGGACGATGTCGCTTCCCGCCCGGATCGGCAGGTGGCGGTCGGCGATCGCGCTGGTGCGGGTGAAGCGCGGGTCGATGTGGAACACCTTCGCCCCGCGCGCCCTGGCCTCCACCACCCACTGGAATCCCACCGGGTGGCATTCGGCCATGTTGGAGCCCTGGATGACGATGCAGTCAGACTCGGCCAGGTCCTGCTGGAAGTCCGTGGCACCGCCACGCCCGAAGCTGGTCCCCAGACCGGGGACGGTGGAGGAGTGTCAAATGCGGGCCTGGTTCTCCACCTGGATCGCGCCGAGGGCGGTGTAGAGCTTCTTCATCAGGTAGTTCTCTTCGTTGTCCAGCGTCGCCCCGCCCAGGCTCGCGATGCCCATGGTGCGCCGGACCGTCCTGCCCTCGTGCTCCTGCTGCCAGGTCTCCCGCCGGGTCCGCACCACCCGGTCGGCGATCATGTCCATCGCCGTCTCCAGGTCGAGCGGCTCCCAGTCGGTGCCGTGCGGCCGCCGGTAAAGAACGCGCGTCTGCCGGCCGGGGTGGGTGACGAGCTGCTTGCTCGCCGATCCCTTGGGACAGAGGCGCCCACGCGAGATGGGCGAGTCGGGGTCGCCCTCGATCTGGGTGACCCGGCCGTCCTTGACGTAGACCAGCTGGCCGCAGCCGACCGCGCAGTACGGGCAGATCGACCGCGCGACGCTGTCGGCCTCCTCGGTGCGGGGCCGCAGCGCGTCGGTGCGCGCCGAGCGCGCGGCGTCGCCCCTGGCGTCCTCTCCCCTGAGCTGCCGGACCACCGGCCAGCGGGAGATCCTTCTCCCCCACGTCACGTTCCGGGCCCTACCCCGGCCCCACCCCCGCCAACCACCTCCCCCGGCACGCCCGCCCCGGCCTGGCCCGCCCCGGAATCCGAGTCGCGGCGCCCCGGCGATGTCGTACGCGCCGGGGCCGGGCGTGATCGTCGCGGTCACCTTCGCCTACGGAACCCGGTGTGGGATGCCGGTAAATTTGTACTATTAGGCGTGAAACTGCTGTGGCCGTTGACCGGCCGGTCGGAGGAGCTGCGTTCGGTCGAGAACACGGTCTTCAGCCGGGACGAGCCCCGGGGCGTGGCGCTGGCGGGGGCCGCCGGGGTGGGAAAGACCAGGCTGGCCCGCGAGACCCTGAGCAGGGCCGGGAAACGAGGTCTGACCACGTTCTGGATCGTGGCGACCGGCTCGTCCAGAGGGCTTCCGCTCGGCGCGTTCGCGCCGCTGGTGGGAGCGGTCAGTGGCACTCCCGCCCAGGTGATCCGGCAGGCGGCCGACGCCCTGACTCCCCGTACCCCCGCGGGGGTGATGATCGGGGTGGACGACGCCCACTTGCTCGACGACATGTCCGCGATCCTGATGCACCACCTGGTGATGCGGCGGATGGCCACCGCGGTCGTCACAGTGCGCACGGGAGAGCCGGTGCCGGACGCGGTACGCGCGCTGTGGAAGGACGGGCACCTGGAGCGGATGACGGTGCGCCCCCTGTCGAAGACGGAGACCGGCACCCTGCTGGAGACGGTGTTGGGCGGGCCGGTCGACCAGCTCGCCGGTGGCCGCGTCTGGGCGGCCACCCGCGGCAACACGCTGTTCCTGCGGGAGCTCGTCATCGGGGAGGTCGACGCCGGCCGGCTGCACCGGGTGGGCGGGGTCTGGCGCTGGGCGGGGGCACCCGAGCTGTCGCCTGCGCTGACGGAGCTGGTGGAGGCCCGGATGGGCCGGCTGCCCGAACCCCTGCGCGCCGTCGTCGAGTTCCTCGCCCTCGGCGAGCCGCTGGGCACCCCCCTGCTCGGCCGGCTCACCTCCCCGGAGGCGGTGGAGGAGGCGGAGACCCGCGGTCTGGTGCAGGTGGAACACGACGGGCGGAGGCTGCAGGCCCGGCTGGCCCACCCGTTGTACGGCGAGGTGCGACGCGCCGGTATGCGAACGCTGCGGGCCCGCAGGCTGCGAGGTGAGATCGCGACAGCGCTGGCCGGTACCGGCGGGCGCCGCGCGAACGACACCCTCCGCCGCGCCGTGCTCGCCGTGGACTCCGACCTCACCGCGGATCCCGCGCTGCTCGTCGAGGGCGCGGGGCACGCGGCGCGGTTCTACGACCTCATGCTGGCCGAGCGGCTCGGCCGGGCGGCGGTGCCCGCTGGAGGCGGTTACCGGGCACAGCTGCTGGTCGCGTCGGCGCTCATCGGCCTGACCCGCTTCCACGAGGCCGACGTGGAACTGGCCGTGCTCAGGACGCTGGCCACGACCGAGGATGAGCGGATCAGGGCTGTCCTGCACCAGGTGATCAACCTGGCGTGGATGACCGCCCAGCCGGTAGAGGCGATGGAGATCCTGGCCGAGACCGAGGGGGGTGTGGCCGACGAGGCGGCCCGGCTACGGCTCGCCGGGCTGCGCGCGGCCCTGGAGTCGACCCTCGCCCGGCCGGAGGTGGCGGTCACCCTGGCGACGGCCGTGCTGGCCTCCCCGGAACCGCCCGGGGAGGCCGTCGTCCTGGCGAGCTACGGGCTCACCATCGCGCTGGGCGTGCTCGGGCGGGCCGACGAGATCGGCGCGGTCGCCGCCCAGGGCTTCGCGGCGGCGTCCCGCTCGGCGGAGGTGGCGTACTTCCGGATCCCACTGGCCGCCATGCAGGTGCTGGGGCTCAAGGCGGCGGGCTATCTGCGGGAGGCGGCGGAGGTCGCCCATGAGTGCAGGGCCGAGAACAGCGAGGCCGCGTTCTCGTCGGAGGTCACCGGCGTCCTGGTGGGCGTGGTGGAGCTGGACCGGGGACGGGTGGCCGGCTCGCTGCGGTGGCTTCGCGAGGCCCGCGCCGCCATGGCCGCCTACGGGCAGGCCGGTGGATGGATGCACGGCTGCCTGATCGGCCTCACCCGCGCGCTGGCGATCTCCGGCGACGTCGCCGCGGCCAGGCAGGCGCTGGCGGACCTTCTCGCGCAACGGCATCCGACCCTTCTGTTCATGGAACCGGAGATAGGACTGGCCCGCGCCTGGATAGCCGCCGCCGAAGGCGCGGTCAGCGGCGCCGTCGCCCTCGCCCACGAGGCGGCGGCCCTCGCGGCTGGCCGCGACCAGCCCGCCCACGAGGTGCTCGCACTGCACACCGCGGTCTGCTTCGGCGATCGCACCGTCGCCGGGCGCCTGGCGAAGCTGGCCGACCGGGTGGACGGCCCTCGCGCCCCCGCCGCCGCCGCGCACGCCGCGGCGCTGGCCGCGGACGACGGCCACGCGCTGCACGAGGCGTCCCTGCTCCTCGAACAGATGGGGGATCTCCTGTCAGCGGCCGACGCGGAGGCGCAGGCCGTGCTCGTCCACACCCGCCATGGCCGGCGCGGCGCGGCCCTCGCCTCCGCGGCCCGGTCCCACCGGCTCGCCCTGGCCTGCGAGGGCGCCCGCACCCCGGCGCTGGCGGTGGCCGCCCGACCGTTGCCGCTCACCCCCCGTGAGCGTGAGATCGCCACCCTGGCCGACCAGGGCCTGTCCAACCGGGACATCGCCGAACGGCTGGTCGTGTCCGTGCGAACCATCGAGAACCACCTCTACCGGATCAACATCAAGCTCGGCACCACCAACCGCTCGGAGTTCGGGGCGTTTCTCCGCGACAGCTGAACGGCGCGGGAGCCCGCCGGCCCATCGGGTCGTTCATCGGGCCGAGACCGGCGAGGAGCGGCCGGGCATGACGCCGTCCTCGTCGGTGAACTCGACGTCGTCGACGAGCACTCCGGCCAACGGCGCCGGGGCCGGTTTTACAGTGGCTTTCACCTGTTGGCGGCGGGCCCGAAGACCGTGAGCGGTGACCGGCGACGGCGCGTGGCCCGGCTTTGCCGTGGCTTTCACCGGCCGGTCCTACCGTGTGCTGGTGACGTCTTTTCACCGGTACCTCGCGGAGGAGGTCGCGGTCGACCACGCCGAAGGGCTCATCCCCCGGCGTGAGGCGCTGCACCGCCTGACCCTTCTCGGGCTGGCGGCACCCGCCGCCGGCGCACTGCTCGCGGCCCGGGGAACCGGCCGGGGGAACGCGACCACCCCGGCCGGCCCGGGAGCCGGTACGCCGTCCGCCTCGGCGACGTCCGGCGCGGCGTCCGGTACGGCGGCGTCCGGTACGCCACCGGACGGGGCCCCACCCGCGGGCCCCCCGCCCCTTTCGACCGAGGAGATCATCTTTCCCGGCGCCGAGAGCGGCGTCACCCTCCGGGGCGCCTGGGCGGCGCCCGCGGATCCGCGGGGCGCGGTGCTGGTCATCCACGAGAACCGCGGGCTCACCGACCACATCCGGTCGGTGGCCGGGCGCCTGGCGGCCGACGGCTACTGCGCGCTCGCCGTCGACCTGCTCTCCCGCGAGGGCGGGACCGCCTCCTTCGAGGACCCGGCGCAGGCCACCGCGACACTGGGACGCCTCTCCCCCGAGCGCTTCGTCTCGGACATGAAGGCCGCCCTGGGCGAGCTGGAGCGAGGCGCCCCCGGCAAGAGGCTCGGCGTCGCCGGTTTCTGCTTCGGCGGCGCCATGACCTGGCTGCTGCTCTCCTCGGACGAGCCGCGCCTGTCGGCGGCCGTCCCGTTCTACGGCCCGCTGCCCGACGACGCCGACCTCTCCGGGTCGAGGGCCGCCGTCCTCGCGATCTACGCCGAGCGGGACGACCGGGTCAACGCCACCCGCGACCAGGCCAGGACCGCTCTGGAGAGGGCGGGTCTGGAGCACGAGATCGTGACGTTTCCCGGCGTCAACCACGCCTTCTTCAACGACACCGGCCCGCGGTACGACGCCGGCGCCGCCGCCGAGGCCTACCGGCGCGTCCTGGACTGGTTCGGCCGCCACCTGGGCTGACTGTCCCGTCGCCCGCCGCCGACGACCGGCGACAGGCGCCGTGGGGTCGGCGGTCGCCCGCTCCCGCCGCCACCCGGCCCGAGCGTCTTGTCACCCACCCGCCGCCGACGATCGACGACTCGCGGTGGCGGTCGGCGGTCGCCCGGTCTGGACGTCCCGTCGGCCGGGCGCGCCCGCCCGCCTCCGCGGCCCGGCGGGCGCGCCCGGCTCATGTCCGGGCCCGCTCGGTGGAGATCCCCCCGGGCAGGCCGGTCACGACGACCTCGCCTTCCCGGTCGACGGCCGCGCTCACCTCCGCTCCGGCGACCCGCAGGCCGCGTACGGAGACCGCGCCCAGGGGGGCGCCGGCGAGCGGGCGCAGCAGCATCCGGCCCTCGGGCACGTCGGGGTAGAGGCCGAGTGCCGCGTGCACGACGGTCACCGCGGCGGCGGCGGACCACGCCTGCGGGCGGCAGGCGGCGGGGTAGGGCACCGGGCGCCCGAGCGCCGACCGGTCGTCGCCGCCGAACAGCTCCGGCAGCCGGTAGCCGAACGTCTCGCCGGCCGCGAGCAGCCCCTCGGCGAGGGTCGCCGCGTGCGTGGCGAATCCGGCGCGGGCCAGCCCGGCGACCACGATCGCCGTGTCGTGCGCCCAGATCGACCCGCAGTGGTAGGACAGCGGGCTGAAGCCGCCCGCGTCCGCCGACATCGTCCGCAGGCCGAAGCCGCCGGCCATCTCCGGGGAGACGAGGAGGTCGGCGATTCCGGCCTCCTCGGCTTCGGTGAGCAGGCCGGTGCCGAGCAGGTGCCCGATGTTGCTGGTCAGCGCGTCGACCGGGCGCTTGTCCCGGTCCAGGGCCAGGGCGGGGAACCTCCCTCTCGGCCCGTCCACCCAGAACCGGGCCCGGAAGCGCTCGGCCAGCGCCGCGGCGTGCTCGCGCCAGCGGGCCGCGCCGGGGCGGCCGAACGCCTCCAGCAGGTCGGCACCCTGCCAGGCCGCCTGGTGGGCGTAGCCCTGCACCTCGACCAGGGCGATCGGCGGCTGGGCCTGGCGGCCGTCGTGGAAGCGCAGCGCGTCGCCGGAGTCCTTCCAGCCCTGGTTGGCCAGGCCCCGGCCGCTGGTGTCGACGTACTCGATGAAACCGTCCCCGTCGGGGTCGGCGTGCCCGCCGAGCCAGCCGAGGGCGGCCTCCAGGTGGGGCAGCAGCGCGGCGATCTCCGCGGTGGGGGCGCCCCAGCGCCAGGCGTCGTGCAGCAGGCTGATCCACAGCGGGGTGGCGTCGATCGTGCCGTAGTAGGCGGCGGGCAGGTGCAGGCCGTTGCCCTCGACGGCGAACTCGTGCCGGCGCAGCTCGTGCATGATCTTCCCGGGGGCCTCGCCGGAGCCGGGATCGACCTTGGTTCCCTGCCTGCGGGCCAGTGTCCTGAGGGTGCCCATGGCCAGCTCCGTGCCGAGCGGCAGCAGCATGCGGGCGGCCCAGATGCTGTCGCGGCCGAAGAGGGTGAGGAACCAGGGCACTCCCGCGCCGAGGAAGGTGTCGCCGGGGGTGGCGGTCTCGGCCAGCCGCAGCGAGCGCAGGTCGTCCATGGACTGCTCGAAGAGCCTGCTCAGCCGGTGGTCGGTGGCGACGATCCGGGGTGCCCCCTCCCCCACCGCCCACTCGGCGGGGCGGTCGGGCGCGATCACCACGGCCTGGGGGTCGCGCACCTCGACCCTCCAGGACAGGGTGACCCGGCCGCGGGGCGCCAGTTCGACCGGCCAGCGCAGGAAACCCGTGCGCGCGTACTCGGCGAACTCGGCCCGCGCGCCCGTACCGGTCACCACGACCCGGACGCCGCCGGAGTTCCAGGAGATCTCACCGGACGCGGTGCACTCGGCCGCGGCCTCCGCGGTGTCGCCGCCGGACTTCACCACCTCGATGGGTGCGAAGTCGCAGCCCAGCTCCAGGCTCACGACGGTGGCGACGGGGACGCCGGCGCTGGAGACGATCTCGACACGCTCCTCCATGCCCCCCGGTACCACCTGCCGGAATCGCTCGATCCGTACAGTGGGATCGGGGGCGGGATCACCCAGCCATCGGGCCAGCGCGACGAACCTGGTGGCACCGGGCCCCTGCGGGGCGTGGCCGACGGTCTCGAGCTCCCGGCCGTCGACCGTCAGGATGGCCTGCGACAGGGCGCGGGAATCCGCATGGAACACGCCCTGGACACCGGCCGGGCGGATCTGCCCGTCGCCGCCGCTCAGCGCGACGGTCGGCGCCTGCACGGTGCTGACGAGGTCGTGCAGCAGGGGCTGGAGGCGGTAGGCCGCAGTGGAACCGGCCGCCGTGACCGCCTGAGGGGTGGGGGATGAGGCGTCGTCGAGCACGACTGACTCCCTGAGATCGTGTCGAGCCGGTGACGCCTTGACAGACGACGGCCGGGGGGTGCACATTGCGAAACACTCTCTTTACTTGAACGATCCAACCATTACGCTCCGTTTACTTGAACGATCCAATCATGCACTATGCCCCTTTGAGCGTTCAAACCCTCAGAAAGGTTCACATGGCCACGAAGGTGACGATCACTGACGTCGCGCGTCGCGCCGGGGTGTCGCGCCAGACGGTGTCGAACGTGCTCAACAGCCCGGAGCTGGTCCGCGAGGAGACCCGGGACCGGGTGCGGGAGGCCATCGAGGCGCTCGGCTACCGGGCCAGCCAGGCCGCGCGGCAGATGCGGACCGGCCGCTCGCGGCTGATCGCCACGCGTATCGAGCCGGACCGGGACGGGATCAACGGCTCGGTCCTGGACCGGTTCCTGCACGGGCTGACCGCGTCGGCGGCCAGGGCCGGATACCGGATCCTGCTCTACGCGGCAGGCGACGAGCGTTCGGAGATCGACACCTTCGACGACCTGGTCGGGAGCCACGAGCCGGACGCCTTCGTGCTCACCAGCACCTATCACGGCGACGGCCGCCCCGCGTGGCTGCGCGAGCGGCGGCTGCCGTTCGTCACGTTCGGGCGGCCCTGGGGAGAAGCGGGCGGGGAGGTGGCCGACGATCCGGGGCACCCCTGGGTCGACGTGGACGGCGCGGCGGGCACCGCGGCGGCCACCCGCCACCTGCTCGACGCGGGTCACCGGCGGATCGGGTTCCTCGGCTGGCCGCCCGGTTCCGGCGTGGGCGACGACCGCAGGTCCGGCTGGGCCAGGGCCCTCACCGGCGCCGGGATCGACCCGGACGGCCTGGACCAGGCCACGGACGACGGGGTGGCCGACGGTGAGAAGGCGGCCCGCGACCTGCTGCGCGCCGAGCAGCCGATCACCGCGCTGGTCTGCGCCAGCGACTCGCTCGCCCTCGGCGCGCTGCACGCCGTCCGCTCCCTCACGGCCTCGGGACAGCTGACCGCCTCGGGACGCCTGACAGCCGAGGGACGTCTCACGGTCGCGGGCCAGGCCGGCGGCGAGGAGGGCCTCCCGGTCCGCGTGATCGGTTTCGACGACACGCCGGTGGCGAAGGCGGTGGGGCTCAGCAGCGTCAGCCAGCCGCTGGCCGAGGCCGCGGCCGGCTGCGTCGGCCTGCTCACCCGGCTGTTCGACCCGCCCTCCCCCGGCGCCCCCGAGGCCGGTGGGCCTCGCACACACGTACTGCTCCAGCCGTCCCTGGTCCTCCGGCAGTCGTCATGACCCGGCAGTCGTCATGACCGCATGACCACCTGACCTCTCCTTCAGATCACCCCCCAGGAAGATTGGAAAAGCACGATGAAACAGCCGATCAAGCAGCACAGCCTCCGTACCGCGGCACTCGCCGCGCTCGCCGTGGGCACCCTGGCTACCTCGGCCGCCTGCGGCAGCGGTTTCGACGACTCCGCCGGGCAGAGCAGCGCCCCGCAGAGCAGCGGGCCCGCCAGCCTGCAGGTGCTCATCGGCTCCTCCGGCGACGCGGAGACGAACGCGCTGCGCGCCGCGGCCCAGACGTGGTCGGCGTCCTCGGGCAGCACCGCGACGATCACTCCCGCCCAGGACCTGACCCAGCAGCTCGGCCAGGCCTTCGCCGGGAGCAACCCGCCGGACGTGTTCTACGTCGACGCCGCGCGCTTCGCCGACTACGCGAGCGTCGGGGCGCTGGAGCCGTACGCGGACAAGATCTCCGACGCCGCCGACTTCTACCCCGGCCTGCGCGAGACGTTCACCTACAACGGCACCTTCTACTGCGTGCCCAAGGACTTCTCCACGCTGTCGCTGATCGTCAACGACGACCTGTGGAAGAAGGCCGGGCTCACCGACGCCGACGTGCCGACCACCTGGGAGCAGCTCACCGAGGTCTCCAGGAAGCTCAAGGACAAGCAGCCGGACGTCACCCCGCTGGTCATCGGCGACACGCGCGACCGGGTCGGCGCGTTCATGGTGGAGGCCGGCGGCTGGATCGTCAGCCCCGACGGCAAGAAGGCGACCGCCGACACCCCGGAGAACGTCGCGGGCCTGAGCTACGTGCAGGGCCTGCTGAAGGAGAAGCTCGCCCAGTTCCCCAAGCAGCTGGACGCGGGCTGGGGTGGCGAGGCCTTCGGCAAGGCCAAGGCCGTGATGACCATCGAGGGCAACTGGATCAAGGGCGCGATGAAGGCCGACTACCCGGACGTCAAGTACAGCGCCCACGAGCTGCCGGCCGGTCCCAAGGGCAAGGGCACCCTGTCCTTCACCACCTGCTGGGGCGTCGCCGCCAAGAGCAAGTTCAAGGAGCAGGCGATCGCCTTCGTCGAGGCGATGGCCAAGGCCGACCAGCAGATGGCCTTCGCCAAGGCGTTCGGCGTGATGCCCTCGCGCCAGTCGGCCAAGGACGCCTTCATCCAGGCCTTCCCCGAGGACGCGCCGTTCGTCGACAGCGCCGAGTACGCCCAGGGGCCGGTCAACGCCCCCAAGATGGACAGCGTGCTGGCCGACTTCGACACCGCGATCCAGCAGCTGCCCGCGGGTGACCCCAAGAAGATCCTGGCGAACCTGCAGAAGAACACACAGGCCGCGCTCGGCAACTGAGTCAGACCGGCGCGCGGCCCCGGCCCGGACGGGTCCGGGGCCGCGCGCCGGACGTGAGGGAGACTGACGTGGCCGAGACAACGACCGCACCACGGCGCCCCGCGCGCCGCCTTGGCGACAGGGCCAGGGAGAACATCGCGGGCTGGCTCTTCGTGGCGCCGGTGGTGGTGATCCTCACCGTTTTCTTTCTGGTGCCGATCCTGATGGCGCTGTGGGTGAGCCTCACCGACTGGAACGGGCAGGGCAGCCCGTTCCGCGCGCAGGTGCCGTTCGTCGGCGTGGACAACTACACCAAGCTGTTCACCCAGGACGACCTGAGCCGCCTGAACTTCATGACGAGCCTTCGCAACAACTTCTACTACGTGCTGATCGTGGTGCCCGCCCAGACGATCCTGGCACTCGGCCTGGCGCTGATCGTCAACCGCCGGATGCTCAAGGGCAAGATCTTCTTCCGCACCGCCTTCTTCTTCCCCTCGGTGACCAGCTCGGTGGCGATCAGCGTCCTGTTCCTGTTCATCTTCAGCAACTCCGGCGCGGTCAACAAGCTGCTCGCGATCGTCGGCGTCGGCGGGCCCCCGTGGTTCTCCGACGCGCGGGGCGTGCTGCACCTGCTGCTGGGCTCCGTCGGCCTGGTCGATCCCGAGGCGCCCCCCGAGGCGCTGACCGGCGGCGGCCCGTTCGGGCTCTCGTGGTGGGACTGGCTGTCGGGTCCCAGCGTGGCCATGTGCACGATCATCATCCTGGTCGTCTGGACCACCTCGGGCACGTTCATGCTGATGTTCCTCGCCGCGCTCCAGGACATCCCGGTCACCCTGGAGGAGGCGAGCATGCTCGACGGCGCCAACTCCCGCCAGCGCCTGCGCCACGTGACGCTGCCGATGCTCAAGCCGACCCTGTTCCTCGTCCTCACCCTCGGCCTCATCGCCACCTGGCAGGTCTTCGACCAGGTGTACGTGATGAGCCAGGGCAAACCCGCGAAGACCACCCTGACCCCGGCCTTCCTGTCGTACCAGACGGCCTTCAAGGAGCTGGACTACGGCACCGGCGCCGCCATCTCGTTCGTCCTGTTCGTGCTCATCGTGGTGCTGGCGGCGTTCCAGCGGTGGGTCATGCGCGACAGGGACGCCAAGGACGGCGGGACCGCGAAACGCCGCGCGCCGCGCCAGAGGAGGACATGATGCCCGCGGCCAAGACTCGCGTCGTCCCCGCCCGCCCCGAGGGGCGGGGCGGGATCGGCTCGCTGCTCTCCAGTTTCGGCGGGTACGCCGTCCTGGTCTTCTTCTCGCTGGTCTTCCTCTACCCGTTCGTCATCCAGGTCGCCAACTCGTTCAAGACCGAGCCCGACGCCGCGGCCAACCCGCTCTCGCCGATCCCCGACCCGGTGACGCTGGCCGGTTTCGAGCGCGTGTTCGTCGACACCGGCATGCCGCTGTGGCTGGGCAACTCGCTGCTGGTCACCGTCGTCATCACCGTCGGCCGGGTGTTCCTCGACTCCCTGGCCGGATACGCGCTCGCCCGGCTGCGCTTCCGGGGGCGCAAGGCGCTCTTCACCGCCATCGTCGCGATCATCGCGGTCCCGGGGGTGGTGCTGTTCATCCCGAAGTTCCTGGTGCTGAACCAGCTCGGCATCTACGACAGCTACACCGCGCTGATCCTGCCGATCATCGCGGACGCGGCCGGGGTGTTCATCATGAAGCAGTTCTTCGAGTCGATCCCGGTGAGCGTGGAGGAGGCGGCGCGGATCGACGGGGCGGGCCGTTTCCGCATCTTCTGGTCGGTGGTGCTGCCGATGGGACGCCCCGCCGTCATCACCCTGACGATCATCTCCTTCCAGAGCAGCTGGAACGAGTTCCCGCACACCCTGGTGGCCGTCCAGGATCCCAGCCTCTTCACCCTGCCGCGCGGCCTGGCCGACCTGGTCAGCGGCTCCCTCGGGACCGGCAGCCAGTATCCGCTCAAGCTCGGCGCCGCGGTGCTCGCCACCATCCCGGTCGCGATCATCTTCGTGATCTTCCAGCGCTACTTCATCCGCGGTGCCAACGAGGGCGCGGACAAGGGATAGCGGACCCGTATCGGGTATGTGTGGGTGATGCTCATCTTCGGTTTGCGTACGGTGGCCCATCGGCTCGGGGTGGTGACCCTGGTCTGCCGCAACTGCGGCAACGCGGCGGCGCAGGTGCTGTCGCGGCGGGTCACCAAGTTCAGCCTGTTCTTCATCCCGCTGTTCCCGGTACGGACGAGACACGAGATGCAGTGCACCTTCTGCGGGGCCTCGTACCCCGTCTCCAAGGACGAGGCGAACCGGCCGGCGGTCCGCTGACACCCCCACCCACCTGCGCATATAGCGGCCTATCAGATTAAAGAAGGGATTTGCCGGAAACAAACAAAGAAGTGTTAATTATTTACACTTGTCGTGTTTCTGCTTTACGGTGCCGAATCAGCCGGTGTCCGAATGGGACCCGGACCCCCGATTCCCCGAGGAGGCTCCGTGCAGAACGCCCGGCCGCGCCCGTACCGCCGGTCAGCCGCGATCCTGTCCGCCGTTCTCGCCGTCCTGCTCCTCGCGCCCGCCCAGGCGGCGAGTGCCCGGTCGGCGGGCCCCCTGGCGGACGCCTTCGCTCGCGCCGCCGCCGCGTACGACGTGCCGCGCGACCTGCTCGTGGCGCTCGCGTACGCGGAGACGCACCTCGACGGGCACGACGGCGAGCCGAGCGCGAGCGGCGGGTACGGGGTCATGCACCTGGTCAGCAACCCCGCCGTGCGCGCCCTGGAACGCGCGGCCGAGCTCACCGGCACGCCGTCGGCGACGCTGAGGAAGGACGACGCGGCCAACATCCTCGGCGGCGCCGCGGTGCTGCGCTCCCACGCCGACGCGCTCGGCCTCGACGCCGCCGCCAGGAAGGACGCCGGGCGGTGGTACCCGGCCGTGGCCAGGTACGGCAACGCCTCCGGCTCCGAGACGGCCAGGCTGTACGCCGACACCGTCTACGATCTCCTCGGCAGGGGCGTCCGGGCCACCGTCGCGGGCGGCGAGGTCGTCACCGTCGCGGCCGTGGAACTGCAGGCGGACCGCGGCGTCTACGAGGGCGTGCGGGAACTGGCCGCCAAGGCCCCGAGCCAGGACTACCCGGCCGCGAGCTGGGTGGCCGCCAACGCCGGCAACCGGGCCGTCGCGAGCAGGCCGGGAAGCTCCAAGATCGACCGGGTCGTCGTCCACGTCACCCAGGGGGCGTACGCGGGCACGATCTCCTGGTTCCAGAACCCCGCCGCGAAGGTCTCCGCGCACTACGTCGTCCGCTCCTCCGACGGCGACGTCACCCAGATGGTCCGCGACAAGGACGTCGCCTGGCACGCCGGGAACCGGTCCTACAACACCAGGTCGATCGGGATCGAGCACGAGGGGTTCGTCAACAACGCCTCCTGGTTCACCGACGCGATGTACCGCGCCTCGGCGGCCCTGACCCGCGCCCTCTGCGACAAGTACGGCATCCCCAAGGACCGCTCGCACATCATCGGGCACAACCAGGTCCCCGGCGCCACGCACACCGACCCCGGTTCCAACTGGGACTGGGCCAAGTACATGCGGTACGTCACGGGAAACACCGCCCCCTGGTCCGCGACCGTCGACAACTCCACCTCCGGCGCGTTCACCGCGAGCGCGAACTGGACCGCCTCCACCGCCACCGCCGGGCGCCACGGCCCCGACCACCGGCAGGCCAAACCGGTGACCTCGAGCGACGTCGCCTGGTACCGGTTCGCCGTCCCCGCCGCGGCCACCTACCAGGTCGAGGTCTGGTACCCGGCCGCCCCCGGCCACAACGGCTCCGCCCCGTACATCGTCGCCACCTCCGCCGGGAGCAGGACGGTCTACGTCGACCAGCGCGCCGGTGGCGGCGCCTGGCGAAGTATCGGGACGTTCGCCCTGAGGGCCGGGACGTACAACGCCGTCGGCGTCAGCCGGTGGACCTCCGGCACGGGACTCGTCGTCGCCGACGCCGTGCGCCTCACCCGGCTCTGAGCTCCCCGGACCGTACGCCCCACCCGGCTCCGAGCTCCCCGAACAGTCGCCGACGCCGTACGCGTCAACCGGCTCCGAGCCCCCCTGGCAGGCGGGCGGCCCGCCCCACCCCGCCGGAGGCGGGCCGCCCTGCCCTGGGGATCAGCCCTTGACAGCCCCCACGAGGCCGTTGACGAAGTAGCGCTGCAGGAGGAGGAAGAGCGCGATGACCGGGATGACGATGATCAGGGACGCGGCCATGACCTCGTTGTAGTGCGGCACGTTACCCGACAGCAGGGTCTCCAGGCCGAGCGGCAGGGTGTAGAGGGAGGGGTCGTTGAGGGACACCCGCGTCAGGACGTACTCGTTCCAGGTCGGCACCGCCGTCAGCACCGCGACCGTGATGAGGGTCGGGCGGGCCAGCGGCAGGTAGACCGACCAGAAGATCCGGAACTCCCGCGCCCCGTCCGCACGGGCGGCCTCGCGCAGCTCCCGGGGGATCGAGCCGAAGCCGTTGGTGAGCAGCAGCACCGTCAGCGGGGCGGTGCCGTTGACGAACGGCAGGACCAGCCCCAGGTGCGAGCCCAGGATGCCGAGGTCCTTCTCCAGGATCACCACGGGGAGCAGCACCGTGATGCCCGGGACGAACAGCAGCGAGACGAAGAACCAGAAAAGCACCTTCCTGCCGGGGAAGTCCAGCACCGCGAAGGCGTACGAGGCGAGGCTGTAGACCACCAGCACCCCGACGACGGTCATCGCGGTGACCTGGAGGCTGTTGAGGAAGTAGTCGAAGAAGTGCAGGCGGCTCCACGTGGACACCAGGGTGTCCAGGGTGGGGTTCTCCGGGATGAGGTTGCCGCTCCGCAGGATCTCCTCCCTGGTCTTGAAGGCGCCGGACAGCATCCACAGGAACGGGTACAGGCTGATGAGCGCGTACACCACCAGGGCGGTGCGGGCGATGGTCTTCACGATGCGCGACCCGATCATCGGATCCTCCTGAGCAAGCGCGCGTTGACCAGGGTGAGCAGCAGGGCGCCGGCGAAGAGCATCCAGCCCAGCGCGCTGGCCATCCCCAGGGTCTGGGCGAGTTCCTTCATGAACGAGAGCCGGTAGACCTGCAGGCCGAGCACGTCGGTGTGCCCGCCGGGCCCGCCGTTCGTCATGATCAGGAAGATCTGGAAGCCGTGCAGCGCGTCCCGCACGCCGAGCAGCACGATGGCCGCGGTGAGGGGGGTCAGCAGCGGCCAGACGATGCGGCGCAGCACCTGGCGCGGCGCGGCCCCGTCGATGTGCGCGGCCTCGATCACGTTGGGGTCGATGGCCTGCAGCCCGCTGAGGTAGAGCAGGGTGGCGACGGGAACGCTCGACCAGACCAGGACCAGGATCAGCGTGGGAAGCGCGGTGTCCGGATTGCCGAGAAAGCCCTGCGGCTGCGACAGGCTGCCCAGGCCGACGGACCGCAGGAGCACGTTGATCGCCCCGTCCGGCTCCAGCACGTAGCGCCAGGCGTAGTAGACCGCGATGCCGGTCGTGACGTAGGGCAGGAAGTACACCGAGCGGAGCACCCCGCGCAGCCGCCGGACGGAGTTCAGCGCGACCGCGAGCGGGAGCGAGATGGCCACCGTGAGCGCCGGGACGGCCACCATGACCTGGAAGGTGTTCCAGGCGGCCCGGCGCAGCTCGGGGGCGAGCACCGGGTCGACGTACAGCAGGTCGAGGTAGTTCTGGAAGCCGACCCAGATCCACTCGGGGGTGAGCCCGTTCCACTTGGCGAAGCTCAGCGCCAGGCCGGTGCCGATGGTGTAGACCCCCATCAGCAGGAACAACGCCACCGCAGGCAGGACGAAGGCCCACCCGGTCAGCCACCGCCCCCAGCGGCCCCGGCCGCGACCGGGGCCGCGGCGGGGCGACTCCACAGGGAGCCGCCCCGCGCGATCCTCAGTGGTGAGGGTGCTCACTGTGTGGACTTCCACATGGAGCCCATGACCTTGTCCATCTCCGACCCGGCCTGCTGCGGGGTGACCTCCTTTAGCGGCGTCAGCCTGACCATCAGGTTCCCGGGCTTGACCTGGTCGTAGTCGGAGGGGAAGAGGGTGGTGTCACCGGCGTCGTAGGTGGCCTCCGGGGCGCCGGTGAAGTACTTCTGCAGCGACGCGAGGTCGGGCCCGAGCAGAGTCTCCGCCTCCGTGCCCAGGTCGGTCGCCGGCAGGTCGAGCGAGGTCTTCGCGACGATGCCCGCGCCCTTGGGCGAGGTCACGAAGTCGAGCCACTTGACCGCCGCCTCCCGGTTCTTGCTGGTGGCGGTGACGCCGAGGGAAGTGAGCGCCAGGGGCGCCATCACGATCTCCTTGTTGAGTCCCTCGGTGGACGGCGGGATCGGGAAGGCGAGCACCTTGTCGGGGGTCATCCCGTTCTGCGCGAGGAACGCCAGGGTGAAGGTTCCTCCGACGTTGAAGGCGGACTTGCCCTGCGCGAAGGCGACGTCCGCCTCGTCGATGCCGAGCGATGTCGTACCGGGCATCCAGTACGGGGTGAGCTTGCTGTACAGGTCCAGCGTCTTGACCCCGTCGGGCGAGCCGAAGCCCTGCGCGGTGCCCTTGGCGAACAGCGCCCGGAACCTCTCCTTGCCCAGGTAGGAGTAGGCGAGTGGCTGGTAGGCCCAGTTGTAGCCGGTCTGGCTGACCTTCAGGCCCAGGGAGAGGCCGCCCTGCTTCGGGTCCTTGTCCGTGGTCGTCTTGAGCGCGGCGAGGAAGTCCTCCCACGTCTTCGGCGGCGTGTCGGGGTCGAGTCCGGCGGCCTTCAGCTTCTCCTTGTTGGCGTAGACGATGCCGAACGCGCCGGCCGTGAACGGCACGCTGAACAGAGTGCCCGCCTTGACCTGCTTGTACGGCGAGTCGTTGGCCGCGAGGTCGATCCGCTGCTGGGTCATCAGCCCGGCATCGCGGGTGGTCGGCAGCAGCCGCTGCTTCCAGGCGTCGGAGACGTCGGCGGCCAGATCGACCAGCAGCCCCGAGGAGCCCATCTCAAGGTCCTCGCCGCCCGCGTGCATCTCCAGCACGTCCGGCAGGTCGCCGGTCTGCGCGGCGCTCTGCACCTTGCTGACGAACACGTCGTCGGGGGTGACCGCCTCGATGGTGACGGAGATGCCCGTCTCGCTCTTGAACTGCTCGGCCGCCTTGGTCAGGGCGTCGGCGTGAGTCCGCTTGAACGTCCACATCTTCAGCGTCTGGCCGGCCGCCTGCCCGCCCTGATCACCGGTCTGGCCACCGCTCTGCCCGCCGCCCGCGCAGGCGGCCGCGGTGAGTCCCACCGCGAGCGCCAGTGCGGTGGTGAGGACCCGCTTGCCTGCTCTCATGTCGATTCCTTCCCCACTGCTGCGATGCGTGCGGCACGGTCCGCACAGGACGGTCCGGTGCTCAGGTGTCTGGCGGGCTCCGGCACCCGGCGGGCGCGGTCAGGTGATCGGTACGGGCCGGTTGGCATCGGCATCGTCACTTCCTCGGGGGGTCGCGGAGGATGAGTCCGGGCTCTCGCCCGTGCCCCGGCGGGAATCCGGATCACGAGGCGATGTCCACGCAAATCGTTAAGATTTAAGATTGGTTCCGAAACTTACACGCAACACAGCGCGTGTCAAGGGTCACACCGGAGCGAAGGAGGGACGGCCGGGCACCCGGCCATGCGCCCGGCTGGTCGCGGCGGAACACGGTGCGGCCGGGGCGGCCCCGGCGAGGACGACGCCGCCGCTCCCGGCCGGGGCCTCGCGGGCACGCCAGCGCACCCCGGCCGCACGCGCGACGAAGCGTTCGGCAGCACGTACGACGGCGTGTTCAGGCCGACCGGCGGCGAACCAGCCGGGCCGGGATGACCGTCTCGGCGGAGGACTCCGCCGTCCCGCCCCGCAGCCGTTCCAGCAGGCGGCGGGCACAGGCCTGGCCGATCTCCCTGGCCGGGTTGGCCATGGTGGTCAGTCCCGGCGAGACGAGGCTCGCCGCCTCGATGTCGTCGAACCCCATGACGGCCAGGTCCGCGGGCACGCGCAGCCCCCGTTCCCCGGCCCTGTCGAGCGCGCCGATGGCCATGATGTCGTTGGCGCACAACACGGCGTCCGGGGGGTCCGGCAGGTCGAGCAGCCGGGCGGTGCCCGAGGAGCCGCCCGCCCGGCTGAAGTGCGTGTGCGCCACGAGCCGGGGATCGGCGTCCGCGCCGGCGGCCAGCAGCGCGGAACGGTAGCCCGCGACGCGCTCGGCCGCGGGCCCCTCCGCGTGCGGGCCACAGACGAAGCCGATCCTGCGGTAGCCGCGTTCCAGCAGGTAGCGGGTGGCCTCGGCGGCCCCGCCCTCGTCGTCGCTGTGCACGACGTCGACACCGGCCTGGACCAGGCGGCCCCCGAGCCGCACGACGGGGATGCCCGCCCCGATGACGGGCAGCAGGTCCTCGGCGTGCGTGTGGAAGACCGCGAAGGCGAGGCCGTCCACCTGCCGGGCGATCATCTGCTCGATGGCGGCGCGCTCCATCTCCCGGTCGCCGTCGGTGTTGCTGATGATCTCGTCGTAGCCCGCCGGTCCCAGCACGTCCTGAAGCCCGCGTGCCAGCGCCGGGTAGAAGGGGTTGGTGATGTCCGGGATGATCAGCCCGATCGTCTGGCTCCTGCTCGTGCGCAGTCCCCGGGCGAGGACGTTGGGCCGGTATCCCAGCTGGTCGATCGCCGCCAGCACCCGCCGCCGCGTCTCCTCGGCCACCGGCCGGCGCCCGTTCAGCGCGTGCGACACCGTCGTCGCGCTCACCCCCGCGAGCTGCGCGACCCTGGTGATGCTGGGACGGTCGCCGCGGATCGGCGCGGGGACGCCCCGTCCTCCGGCGCCGGCCTCCCCGCCTCCCGCCGGAGCCCGCCCGTCCGCCCCTCGCGCGGGCCTGTCCGCCCCTCGATCGGGCCCGCCCGCCTCGTTCGCCGGGAGCCGCGCCGCCTCCCCCGGCGGGACCCTCCGCGATCCGCCACGCGCGAGGTCCGGCGGGGCGTGGTCGGACGGGTCTCGGTCCGGCGAGCCGTGGTCGGGCCGGTCATGGTCCGGCCGGTCGCGGTCCGGCGAGTCGCGGTCCGGCCGGTCACGGGAAAGCAGGTCGAGTGCCGCGCCCAGCTCGCGGCGCCCGAGGGTCGCCGCGTCCTCGAAGGCGGCGCCGGCGGCGATCCTGAGCAGGGTGGACTCCCAGACCTCGCGGACGGCCGCCAGGATGAGCGCGGCCACCACCCCGGCCCCGAGCCCTCTTCCCGCACCGGGTTCCTCCGCGCCGGCACCGGACTCGATCGCCTCGCGCAGCGCGCGTTCCTGTTCCGCGAACATCTCCCTGGAGTACGAGCGCAGCGCGGGACTGTCGCGGTAGACCCGCGCGTGGACGGCGACCGCCCCGGCGTCGGCCACGCCCTCCCCGGCGTCCGTCGCGGGCCGGGACATGACGCGGCGGATCGCGTCGACGGGCCGCTCCCCCGTCACGCGCTCCCGCAGGGCCCGCTCGGGAGCGGGCCACCCGAGCGGGTCGGTCTCGAAGAAGATCTGCTCCTTGACCGGGAAGTGGTTGAAGACGGTCTTGGCCGAGACGTCGGCCACCGCCGCGATCTCGGCCACCGTCACGCTCTCGAAGCCGCGCTCGGCGAACAGGCGGCGGGCCGTGCCCGCGATGGCACGCCGCATCTCCCCTTTCCTCCGCTCACGCCGCGTGGGGGGTCGCTCCTCGGAGGGTGCCGGGACCATGGGCAGATCTTACATCGACACACTCCTTACACCCACTATAAGTTTCTCAGGGCGGCTCGATGCCGCCGTCGGGCCGGCGCACCCGGGCCGACCAGCGCTCGTGGAGGTGCTCCAGCGGCGGATACTTGGCCGCCAGCGTCTCGTCCAGGTCGACCCCCCAGCCGGGCGCGTCGTTCGGGTAGAGGTATCCGTTGACGGGGCCGATCGTGCCGGGGAAGACCTCGTGGACGGCCTCCGGATAGATGTGCCCCTCCTGGATCTGGAAGGCGGGGGTGGTCACGTCGAGCGCCACGTTGGCGGCGGCGCCCACCGGCGAGACGTCCGCGGGCGAGTGCCAGGCGGTGCCCACGCCGGTCAGCTCGCAGAGCGCGACCAGCTTGCGGGCGGGGGTGAGCCCGCCCACCGACGAGACGTGCAGCCGCAGCAGGTCGACGCCGCCCTCGCGGACGATCCTGGCCGCGTCGGCGACGGAGCTGAGCTGTTCGCCCGCCGCGATGGGCATCGGGGCGGCCTCGCGGACCTCGGGCAGGCGGTCGTAGAACTCCGGCGCTATCGGATCCTCCAGGAAGAAGAGCCGGTACGGTTCGAGCGCCCGCGCGAGGGCGATCGCCTGCTTGGGAGTGAGCCGCGAGTGCACGTCGTGCATCAGGCCCGGCTCCTCCCCCAGCTCCCGGCGGGCCCGCTCGAACAGCTTCGGGGTGTCGCGCAGGTAGCGCTGCACGTCCCACCCGTCGGGGTACGGGGAGCCGGGATAGCCGCCCGGCGAGCCCGGCGAGCCGTAGTGGCCGAGCCCAGGCGCCCCCGCCTGAAGCCGCACGTGGCGGTATCCGGACGCCAGGATCGCCTGGGCCTCCTCGATCGTCTCCTCCACGGTGGCCGCGCCCGCGTGCAGGTAGGTGTCGGCCGCGGCGCGCACCCGCCCGCCGAGGAGTTCGTACACGGGCATGCCCGCGCGCTTGCCCGCGATGTCCCAGAGCGCCTGGTCCACCCCCGACAGAGCGCTGTTCAGGACCGGGCCGCCCCTCCAGTAGGAGGAGAAGTGCACCATCCTGGTGATGTCCTCGATGTCGGCGGGGTGGCGGCCGATCAGGAGGGGGCCGACGTGGTGTTCCACTG
Organism: Streptosporangium sp. NBC_01469; assembly: GCF_036227305.1. NCBI lineage: Bacteria > Bacillati > Actinomycetota > Actinomycetes > Streptosporangiales > Streptosporangiaceae > Streptosporangium > Streptosporangium sp. NBC_01469. Next base: position 8,033,517 of record NZ_CP109465.1, read on the forward strand.
CGGCGGCCACGGCGTGGAACCGCTGGGTGAAGGTCGCGCAGCCCAGGCCGTACAGGCCGGGATCGCTGGTGTCGACGCGGACCACCACGAGGGGCACGCCCTCGGGGGCGGTGACGATCGGCCGCACCCCCGTGACGCGGAGCGCGTCCCTGGCGGGCCAGGGGGCCTGGGTCTCGGGCATGGGAAGGGATGTCATACGGCCTCCGGTACGGGAAGAGGGGTCACGCGGTCTCCGCCGCGTCCGGCATGGGAAAGGGATACCGGACGGTGAGGCCGAGCAGGCGGCGGGCCTCTCCCAGGTCGATCGGGACGGCCCTGCCCGGCAGCTGCGCCCGCCGCTCGACTCCGGGGTGGAAGCGGTCGAGCAGCTCCTCGGTGGGCTGCGGGGCCAGTGTCTCCTCGGCCGTCACGAAGATCGCGCGGTAGCCCTCGATCGGCCGGGTGAGCGCCTGCCAGGTGGCGAGGGCGGCGTCCCTGCCGTCGAGGTAGGTCCACAGCTCGGCGGCGCCGGAGCCGGGGTCCTCCGCGTACTCCTCCGCGCGCTTGTCGAGCTTGTCCCCCGGCCCTCCGAGCAGGGGGAAGCGCAGCGCGACGACCGTCATGCCGTAGCGGCGCGCCATCATCGCCCCGGTCGCCTCGTCCGCCTGCTTCGACAGCCCGTACGGGTCCTCGACCTGCAGGGGAAGCGCCTCGTCGATCGGCAGGTAGGCCGGGTGCAGCAGGCGCGAGGCCCAGGGGAAGCCGAGCACGGAGTAACTGCTCGCGATGGCGGCCCGGCGCACCCCCGCCTGGCCCGCCTCCTCCAGGACCACGAAGGTCGCCCGGGTGTTGCCGCAGAAGACCTCCTCCGGCGTGCCGAGAACCGGGGCCGGGATCGCGGCGAAGTGCGCGACGGCGTCCACGCCGTCGAGCGCGTCGCGCACCGTCGCCGGGTCTCCCACGTCCCCGACGATCACCCGGCCCGCCACCGGCCCGCCCGGGTCCCGGAGGTCGAGGGCGGTGACGGCCACGCCCCGGTGCGCGAGCAGGTCGAGCATCAGACGCCCCAGCCTGCCCGCGGCCCCGGTCACCAGGACCCGCCGGGGAACGTCACTCATGCGTCACCACCTGCGGCGGAAGGGACGCGTCCGTATCGCAAATCGATTTGTACACATCGGTTCAGCTTGCTACCCCGCCATTGCCGTGTCAATAGCGGCACACCCCGGGCGCGTCCGGGACACGCCCGGGGTCGCGCGTCCGCTTCCGGCGTTCGCCGATCACGGCGCCGCCGGGTCAGGTGAGCCGATCGCCGGGCTGTGGCGGCCCGGCCAGGGCGGATCCGCGGCGGAGCACCCCCGAGAGGGGAAGGGACCACACCACGGGCGCCACCCCGGCACCGTGACCGGGTCAGCGGGTCGGCGTGGCGCGCCGGGAGCGTGCCAGAGCGATCCCGCCGAGGACCATGGCGATCAGCCCCACCACCAGGGCCACGAAGCCCCCGACTATTCCGTAACCGGTGCCGGGCCCACCGTCGGCGGCGGCCACGACCAGCCCGCCGACGACCGCGCCGGACAGCCCCGCCACCAGGGCCACGACGGCCCCCCTTCTCCCGGAGCCGGTGCCGATCCGACCGGCGGAGCGGGCCAGGGCCAGCCCGCCGACGACCACACCGGCCACCCCCAGCAGCGCGGCCACCAGGGACCACAGACGCCCGGCGGTCAAGGTGTACGCACCGGCGGGGTCCAGCTGGACCGAGGCGTGCGCGGCCGCCGGTACGGCAAGCTGAAAACCTCCGATCAGGGCGGCTCCGGCCACGGCAAGCACACGTCGGACTGACATGAGGCACTCCTTCTCCTACGACTGGCCGCTACGACTGGACACCGTCCGATCATGTCCGCCGGCCCCGACACCGGTCGTCCCGCGGACGGACTCACTTCGTGCTGCCGCAAACGGCGCACCCGGTTGCCGCACGCGCCGCAGGCGCCGCGAAGGTACCGCGTACGTGGTAGGCGACCGCTCATCCGCGAGCCGGATTCGCCCTCGGCGGCATCCGGGTAGGTTGCGCGCATGAGCACAGGACGGTTCGGCGTTCGGGCCGGTGTCGGGGATTGGGTGATCGCCGCAGGCGTGGCGGCGGCGCTGCTGGTCACCGGGCTGTCCGGGCAGCGCTCCGCCACGGGCCTCGACGTACTCGGCTACGCGCTGCTGGCGGCCGGCGGCCTGGTGCTGGCCGCGCGCCGCCGGGCTCCGGTTCCCGTCCTGGCCGTCACCGGGCTGTGCGCGGTGGGTTACCAGGCGGCCGGTTTCGACGTGCCCGCCGTCGCGTACCTGTTCGCGGTGTACGCGGCCGTACGGGCGGGACACCGCGCCGTCACGGTGGCGGCGAGTGTGGCCATGCTGGCCGCCCTCCCCCTCGCGGCCCTGGCCTCGGGCCTGCACGACACGGGCGAGGCGTTCGCGCAGGCCCGGGGCGCCCTCGAACTGGCCTGGCTGATCGCGGCCGGTGCCGCGGGTGAGGCGCTGCGGCAGGCCGAGCGGCGGGCGGACGAGGCCGAGCGCACCCGGGAGGAGACCGCGCGGCGCCGCGCCGACGAGGAGCGGCTGCACATCGCGCGGGAGCTGCACGATTCGCTCACCCACCAGATCTCGATCATCAAGGTGCAGGCCGAGGTCGCCGTCCACGTGGCCCGCAGGCGTGGCGAACAGGTGCCGGAGGCCCTGCTCGCGATCCAGGAGGCCGGACGTGAGGCGACCCGGGAGCTGCGCGCGACCCTGGAGGCGCTGCGCGACGACGACACGACCCCGCCGCGTGGCCTCGACCACGTCGCGGAACTGGTGGAACGGGCTCGGACGACCGGGCTGGACGCGACGCTGACGATCGAGGGACGACGACACGACGTGCCGGCCGCGGTGGACCGGACCGTCTACCGGATCGTCCAGGAGTCGCTCACCAACATCGCCCGTCACGCGGACGCCGCCACGGCGTCGGTCCGGATCGACTGCCGTCCGGACGCCCTCGCGATCCGCGTCGACGACGACGGCAAGGCCACACCCGGCACCGCCACGGTGCCCGGCGTCGGACTGCTCGGGATGCGCGAACGGGTCACCGCCCTCGGCGGCCGGCTCCGGGCGGAGCCGCGCGGCGAGGGCGGCTTCACCGTCCAGGCCGAACTCCCCGTGGAGCGGACCCCGTGATCCGTGTCCTGCTGGTCGACGACCAGCCGCTCATACGCAGCGGATTCCGCGCGCTCCTCGACCTCGAGGACGACATCGAGGTGGTGGCCGAGGCCGGCGACGGGATGGAGGCCCTCGCCCTGGCCAGGGAACACCTGCCCGACATCGCCCTCGTCGACATCCAGATGCCGGTCGTCGACGGCGTCGAGGCGACCCGGCGCATCGCCGCGGACCCGGCCCTGGCCGGGGTGCACGTCGTCATCCTGACCAACTACGGCTTCGACGAGTACGTCTTCAACGCGCTGCGCGCCGGCGCGGCCGGATTCCTCGTCAAGGACATCGTGCCGGAGGACTTCCTGCACGCCGTACGCGTCGCCGCGCGCGGCGACGCCCTGCTCGCACCGTCGATCACCCGCAAGCTGATCAACCGGTACGTCGCCCAGCCCCTCCATATGGGAACGGGCACCGAGCTGGAAGGGCTGACCAACCGCGAACGCGAGGCCGTCGCCCTGGTCGCGCGGGGCCTGTCCAACGACGAGATCGCCGACCGCATGGTGATCAGCTCACTGACCGCGAAAACCCACGTCAACCGGGCGATGACCAAGCTCCACGCCCGGGACCGCGCACAGCTCGTGGTCCTCGCGTACGAATCCGGCCTGGTGGTCCCGCGCGACCGCTGACCTCGACGGCCCGGATACCTGCTCGTTTCGGCGGTGCGCGAAGCGCCGTGGACGGCGCTGGGCACCGGCCGCCGTCGGCCCCGGACCGGCGAGATCACCGCCGCGTACGGACGCCCACGGCGGACGTCGCGAAAGATCGAGGTCAGCTCGCGGCGCGTTCCGTGAGCGGGCGCCGCCGCTGCGCGGTGTCGGTCAGCGCGGGCGGGCGCCAGGCTCCGTCGGGGCGGTACAGGTTGGTCCCGGGCGGCACGATCTCGTCGATCCGGTCCAGGGTCGCGTCGTCGAGGGTGAGCGAGGCGCCCTTCAACAGCCCCTCCAGCTGGTCCATGGTCCTCGGCCCGGTGATCACCGAGGTGACGCCGGGATGCGCCGCGGCGAAGGCCACGGCGAGTTCGGGGAGCGAGCAGCCGATGTCCGTCGCGAGTTCGACGAGCTTCTCGACGACGTCGAGCTTGGCGGCGTTCTCGGGAATCGAGGGATCGAAACGCGCCGGCGTGAGCGAGGCGCGGCCGGTGGAGAGATCGATGGGCTGCCCCTTCCTGTATCTGCCGGTGAGGAACCCCGAGGCGAGCGGGCTCCAGGTCAGCACCCCCATCCCGTACCGCCGGCAGACCGGGAGCACCGCGGCCTCGATCCCCCGGGCGATCAGCGAGTAGGGCGGCTGCTCGGTCCTGAAGCGCTGGAGTCCGCGGCGCTCGGCGACGTTGTGCGCCTCGACGATCTCCTCGGCGGGGAAGGTCGAGCAGCCGAAGGCGCGGATCTTCCCCTGGCGCACGAGGTCGCTCAGCACGGAGAGCGTCTCCTCGATGTCGGTCGAGTGGTCGGGGCGGTGGATCTGGTAGAGGTCGATCCAGTCGGTCCCCAGGCGCCTGAGGCTCTCCTCGACCTCCTTGAGGATCCAGCGCCGCGAGTTGCCGCTCCGGTTGGGGCCCTCCCCCATCCTGAAGTGCACCTTGGTGGCGAGCACGACGTCGTCACGGCGCCCCTTGAGCGCCTTTCCCACGATCTCCTCCGACTCACCGGCGGAGTACATGTCCGCGGTGTCGACGAAGTTGACGCCTCGGTCGAGAGCGGCGTGGATGACGCGGACGCAGTCGTCGTGGTCGGGGTTGCCGACGGCGCCGAACATCATGGCTCCGAGGCAGTGGACGCTCACCTCGATACCGGTGCCGCCGAGGACGCGGTAACGCATAGGCCGTGCTCCCTTGATGGTCGTTCCGGACGTGATGTCGCGACGCCCCGCATCGTAGGATCTAGAGTCGACTCTAGGTCAAATCCGTATCCTGGACGGCATGGGCACCACGGATCTGAGCATCGGGCAGGTCGCCGAGCGCACGGGGTTGAGCGTTCACGCGCTGCGCTTCTACGAGCGCGAGGGCATCCTGGCCAACCCCGTACGGCGTGACTCCGGCGGGCGCCGCGTCTACGGCGAGGACGACGTGGAGTGGCTGACCCTCTGCATCGTGCTCCGCGCCTCCGGCATGCCCCTGCCCGCGATCCGCCAGTACACGGACATGGTCAGGCGGGGAGACGGCAACGAGGAGGAGCGGCTCGCCCTCCTGCGCCTGCACCGGGAGCGGGTGACCGCCCAGATCGGACAGCTCACCCGCTGCCTGGACCTGATCAGCTACAAGGTCGGGGTGTACGAGGACATCCTTGACCAGGGCACCGCCGGCCACGAGTGCGTCGCACCGCCGCCACCGGAGAACGAGCAACAGTTCTAGCACCGCCACCACCACGCCACCACCGAGCCCGCCTCCGTCCACACCATTCACCGCCCCCGGTCTCCGGTCTCCGGTCTCCGGTCTCCGGTCTCCGGTCTCCGGTCTCCGGTCTCCGGTCTCCGGCAACAGCGTCGGCTCACCGCACCACTCCGCGGCCCCGCGGCGGCGAGCCGTCGCACCGTCCACCCGCCCGCGTCGATCCCGCGCCACCGGCCCATCGGCCCATCGGCCCCCGGGGTTCCCGCGCGGGGCTCCGGCACACCCGGGGGAACGCCATAAGGGTTCCCGATGCGAGCTTTAAATGTTAGGAAACTTTCCTAAAAATATTGACGGATCGCTGTCGGGATCGGTTGGATAGGCGGTCATCAAGGCCCCCGGCCGAGACCTCTCGCCACCCCCTTGGCCTGTCAGGCCAGCGAGGAGCTCCACATGCTCAGACGCATCCGAACGACGGCAGCCGCGATCCTGGGCGCCGCGGCTCTCGCCGTCACCCCCCTCGCCGCCCCCGCGGCCGGTGCTGCGCCACTGCCGAACCTCCCGGCCGCGCAGGCGAAGGGAGCGCCACCACCGAACCTTCCGGCCGCGTCGGCGAAGGCCGCCCCGGCGACCTTCACCCACCCGGGAGTCCTGGTCAGCAGGTCCCAGCTCGACTTCGTCCGCTCGAAGGTCAACGCCGGCGCCCAGCCGTGGAAGGGCGCCTTCGACCAGATGATGGGACATTCCCTGGCATCTCTGTCGCGGACTCCCAAGCCGCGCGCGATCGTGGAGTGCGGCTCGTACTCCAACCCCAACAACGGCTGCACCGACGAGCGTCAGGACGCGCTCGCCGCGTACACCATGGCGCTGGCCTGGTACATCACGCAGGACAGCAGGTACGCCCAGAAGGCCATCCAGATCATGGACGCCTGGTCCGCGGTGATCAGGGACCACACCAACAGCAACGCCCCGCTGCAGACCGGGTGGGCCGGGTCCTCGTGGCCCAGGGCCGCCGAGATCATCCGCTACACCTACACCGGCTGGTCCGCCGCCTCCGTCAGCCGCTTCTCCACCATGCTGCGCACCGTCTACCTGCCGAAGATCATCAACGGCTCCAACAGCAACGGCAACTGGGAACTGAGCATGATGGAGGCCGCGCTCGGCATCTCCGTCTTCCTCGAGGACCGGGCGAGCTACGACAAGGCCGTGGCCAAGTTCCGCGGGCGGGTGCCGGCCTTCATCTACATCTCCTCCGACGGCGCGCTCCCCAAGGCACCTCCGGGGAGCGGCATCGACACCCGCGCCGAGATCATCAACTACTGGCAGGGCCAGTCCACCTTCATGGACGGCCTCACCCAGGAGACCTGCCGCGACTTCACCCACACCGGGTACGGGCTGTCGGCCATCTCGCACTTCGCCGAGACCACCCGCATCCAGGGGCAGGACCTCTACCCGGAGATCAGCGAGCGGCTGCGCCACGCGCTGGGCATGCAGGCGAAGTACCAGCTCGGCGCCGCCGTGCCGTCCTCGCTGTGCGGGGGCGCCCTCCACCTCGGCCTGGGACCGATCACCGAGGTCGGCTTCAACGCCCTGGGCAACCGGATGGGCATCGCCATGACGAACACCCAGCGTCTCACCGAGCAGCAGCGCCCGGCCGGGACGAACGTCCTCTTCGTCGCCTGGGAGACCCTGACCCACGCCGCCAACCCCAACTGACGCCGATTCCCCGAGGGGCCGGCCGACCGGGCCGGCCCCTGCCGCGCGTGCGGACCTCCCTCGTCACCCACCCGCCGCGGCCCGGCGACGTCGAGGGTCCGCCACCGGCTCGTCCGGTCAGTTCGTACGCCGCACGCGGATGCCGTGGGCGTCGGCCCGCTGGACACCGCCGACGTCCACGTTGGAGATCCGGATCAGGCCCTCGACCTTGCCCTTCTTCCCGTTGCCGGTCAGCTTGACGATGAGCATTCCCGGGTCGCTCCCGTGGGAGGAGTGCGGGTCGCCGGAGAGCGGGTTCGGCCCCCGCGTCGAGGCGAAGGCCCATTTGTGGTCCGGCGAGACGGCGAAGAGGTCGACCGTCGGGTCCGCGCTGAACGGTGAGACGAGGTTGACGGTGCCGACGTGGGCGCCGGTCGCCCCGTTGAAGACCTCGGCGACGTTGGCGTCACGGTCGCCGGCCCACACGTGATGTTCCCCGGCGGACACGAGGACGCCGTGGGCGTCGCGCTCGGGCGAGTCGTCGTTGAAGAGCGACTGGACCGCCGGGGTGTTGGGCGGATTGGCGGGCGAGTAGCCGCTCATCGGCAGCCGGAAGACGCTGAACTGGTCGAGGTTGGCGGGCGTACCCCCGCCTCCGTTGCCGAAGACGCTGCCCTTGGCCTCGATGAACCCGCACCCGTTCGCGGGAATCCTGGTCGTGTCGTACTCCGCCACGATCGACATCGGCGTCGTGTGCCAGTCGACCACGAGCATCCCGCCGCCCCGCAGGCTGACGAAGACCGGGCCGTTGTCCGAGGCGATGAACGGGCAGATCGGCGCGTTGTCCGGACGGAGCTGGGGTGACTGGCACGGCGCGCCGTTCGGCGTGGTGCAACCGGCCAGGTCGATCGTGGCGGCCGGCTGCTGGACGAAGGTGCCCGAGGCGTAGTCGGTGCTGACGCGCTCCAGCCTCTTGCCGTTCTGGTTGGAGATGATCAGATACCTGTCGTCCTCGGTGGGCCAGAGGGCGTGAGCCTGCCGTACCCCTCCCACCCCGGCCTCGGTGATGAGACAGGTGAGCGGCTGCCGGGTGCGGGCGTCGAAGACGACCACGTGGCCGCTGGCGACGAAGGCGAGCGCGGCGTGGGTGTCGGCCTTGTTGAAAACGATCATATGGGGGCGTACGGGCACGCTGCCGGTTCTCGCCAGGCACAGGGACGAGGTCGCGCCGCCCAGATCTATGACGTCGACGGGCTGCGCGGCCGACAACCGGCGGGTGACGTCGCGGCCGGAGTACACGCTGACGGTGCCGCCGTGGGCGAGCCCGTTGGTATTGGACTGGTCGACCAGCCAGACCTCGTACGACTTCTCGGCCGCCACCTGAGACGACGCTCCCGCGCCCAGGACGAACAGCGCCAGTACCGCGACGACCACGACCCGCCACTTCCCCATGACCCCTCCAAAACCGCTCCGGTCGGAGTATCTCCCGGTATCCCTGCAGAGCACTTGTTTCCTACTTTTAATCCCATGCCGCCATAAGTCCAGTAATTGCCTAATTTGACAAGAAGGCAGGTCAAGACCCTTCGCGCGCGAGAGCAGTGGGTGGCCATTGGGGAAGCGACCAAACCTCGAAAGGGCCGAAAAGAAGATATAACACCATTTCGATATATGAAGTTACAGACGGTCCCGGCGATGGTAACGACAGGCAGCACGGCGGCGGCACGGCACGGCATGGTGACGGCGGTCGGTGACACAGCGCGGTGCGGCGGAGGTCACGGCGCCTCGTCGCGCCCGGCCCCCTCAAAGCCGCTGTCGATATATTGGCCCCCATGAACGCGCTGGTCCGACGCCCACTGGGCCAGACCGCCCTGTCCGTGACACCGCTTGGCCTGGGTCTGGCGGCCCTCGGCCGCCCCGCCTACATCACGCTCGGCCGCGCCGAGGACCTCGGCGACGATCGGGACGTCGCCGCGATGCGCTCGCGTACCTGGGCCGTGCTCGACGCCGCGTGGGCCGCGGGCGTGCGCTACCTCGACACGGCGCGCTCGTACGGGCGGGCGGAGGAGTTCCTCGCCGGGTGGCTGCGCGAGCGCGAGATCACGCCGGGAGCCGTCACGGTCGGCTCGAAGTGGGGATACGCCTACGTCGGTGACTGGCGGCTGAACGCCGAGCGGCACGAGGTGAAGGAGCTCACCGCCGACCGGCTCCGCGTCCAGCTGGAACAGACGCGCGCACTGCTCGGCGAGCACCTGTCGCTCTACCAGATCCACTCGGCGACGGTCGAGAGCGGTGTGCTCGACGACGAGGGCGTGCTCGACGGGTTGCGCGCGCTGCGGGCCGAAGGGGTCGCGATCGGGCTGTCGACGAGCGGGCCGCGCCAGGCGGACACGATCGAGCGGGCGATCGGAGCCGGGCTGTTCGACACGGTGCAGGCGACGTGGAACCTGCTGGAACGCTCGGCCGGCGAGGCGCTCGGGCGGGCGCGCGAGGCGGGGATGGGTGTGATCGTCAAGGAGGGCGTGGCGAACGGCCGGCTGACCGCTCGCGCGGCACCCGCCGCGCTCGTGGCCGCCGCGCGCGAGCGGGACACCACGCCGGACGCGCTCGCCTTGGCGGCCGTACTGGCCAGGCCGTGGGCGGGGGTGGTGCTGAGCGGCGCGGTCTCGGCCGGGCAGCTGCGCGACAACCTCGCCGCGGTCGGGACCGGGTGGGACGCGGAGCTGGACGAGCGGCTCGCCGGTCTGGAGGAAGACCCCGAAGGCTACTGGGCGGGGCGGGGCGCACTGCCCTGGAGCTGACGGCACCGGGCGGCGACGACCGCCTTCGCCGGTTCGCCAAGTCCCTTGGCGAACCTGACAGCCTGCTGACGCTCGCCGGGGACGCGGCCGATGACGACGCCCTCCGGTCGGCCCATTGGTTCACCCCTTCAATCACCAAAAGTCGGAAATATCCTGAAAAAATGGGATAGTAACGTTTCCGTTCGCCATCGATTTCCTGGCACTCCCGGCGGGCCTTTCCGCGATCCATGTCACGAGCCGGCACGATGTCCACCCCGTGAACGGAATGATCTGATCAGGTCACATCCTCGATACGCCGGGATCCCGCTCCTTGACGGCCCACTTGTCACACAAGAAAGATGACTATCCGGGGGACGGTGAACACGATCTTTTCATAGTCGACGTTGCGTAAACGCAGTCAGGCGGCGCGGGTCCATGCCTCTTTTCGTGGTGTTCCTCATCCTGGTGGTCATCGTCGTCATCGCCGTCGTATGGCGAAGACTCGCGGTCCAGCGGACGGAGGCTCTGGCCGCGAGAACCGAACTCAGCGAGATTGCCCGCCAGGAGCTGCTGCCCACCGTCAAGGTCGTGGCCCTGGGCGCTTCCGGGGCAGGTAAGACCGCTTTGCTGGCGAGCATGTTCCACCGGTTGCAGACGCCCGCGTACACCGACTACTACCTGAAGCTCCCGCACGACCAGATGACCGTGCTCAACAGGGCTTACCGGCGGGTCAGCGACCCGGCGGGGGGATGGCCCGACAGCACGCGGACCGGGGAGACGCGCGAGTTCACCTTCACGTGCATAGCCCACGTGGACGGCGATCACCATGAGGTGGCGCAGATCAACTACCTCGAGTACGCCGGTGAGCTCCTGACCGAGGAGCAGGAGGGGGGAGCCTCCGAGCAGCGGGCTCTGGTCGAGTACGTCGACTCGGCCGCCGCGGTGCTGATCCTCCTGGACGGCTTCCGCATCAAGCAACTCCTGGAGGACTCCCCCGACGGCGCTCTCCACCTGGAGAGCGCCCTGACCGCCTACGTCAATCTGATATTCGCGAAGACGTATCCGGTCCATTTCGTCATCACCAAATGGGATCTGCTCAGCGAATCGGAGGAGCATGACGACCAGCGGCTGCGCATGGTCCGCGATCTGCTCCTTTCCTACCCGGCCTTCGCGTCGCTGGTGCGGGCGAAGAGCCGGCAGCGGGTCGTACGGCTGATTCCGGTCAGCGCCGTCGGCCGGGGATTCGCGAGGGTCGACGAGAACGGCCACGTGGTCAAGAATCTCGATTCCAGAGTCCGGCCCGCCTACGTCGAGCTGCCGCTTTCCGTGGTGATACCCGACGTCTTCCACCAGCTGTCCCATACGCTTGAGCAGACCGCGAAGGAAAAGATGTTCGCGGAGGTCGAAGACCGGATCAAGCTCGATTCACGTGATTTCCTCGCGCACATGGGCCAGCGGTTGAGCCAGCCGACGGCGCGGGCACTGCGAGCGGCCTTCTCCGTCGTTCCCGGGGTCAGCGGCGGCGACCAGCTTCTGGACCTGTGGGTGCAGTGGTCCAGCCGCCCGCTGGCCGAGCGCCGCGACAACCTGCTGAGCCAGCTGGGCGCCGCCAACAAGGAGGCCGCGCTGATCTACGGTTCCCGGCAACGAGTCCTGGACGAGTTTCAGCGGCAGGTCAGCATATTGGAAGCGAAGTTCCCGGCCTCCAGACTGTGAAGGAGAACACGGCGGTGAGCGGCGGCGAAGACGGCCGGACCTCCGGGTGGCTCTTCCTGTACGCCCGCGGAAGGAAACGCGGTTACCGGATCCTGCTGGCCCCGGACTTCCTCATCGAGCAGGAGGAGCACGGCTGGCTGGGCGAGCAGGTGGGGCGGGCGACGAACCCCCCGGCCGGATTCGGCGAGCTCACGACGCCGAGCGGTGTGCCGCTCCTGGCGCTCGTACGCCGTGAGAACCCGACGCCGGCGGATCTCGGCCTGACGGACGACCCGTCGGACCGGGGGAAGACCCTCGACGAATTCGGCCGCGTACTGAGTTTCTCGTACGGGCTGGTCTGCCGGCCCGGCCGCGTACCGACGGTGACGGAAGCCGCCCTGCGGCGCGCCCGCGACCTGGTGCTGGAGGTCTACCGGGATTTCCTGGACGGCGAGGAGGCTTTCCGCACCCGCCCGTCAACCGCTCTCGGCCTGAGCGCGACCGCCCCCGGAGCCGTCACCCCCGCGACCGGTGCCGCCGCCCGTACGCCCACGGCCGAGGTGGCCGCCCCCGCGCCCGTCCCCCCGCCCGCCCCCGGGACCGGGGCCCGCGGACCCGCGGCCGGAGTGCCCGGCGCGCCTCGCCCCTCATACCGCGGTCTGATCACCGTGATCGCCGCGATCGTTCTCATGATCGCCGCCGCCGGAATCCTGCTGTGGTCGCTCAGGCAACCGCCCGAGCCGCGGGTGCCCGCCGCCTGCGCGGAGGTAGCGGAGGTACGGGTGACGGCGACTCACGACATCCCGTGCCCCACCCCGAGCATCACCGGCCCGTCCCGGCGCTAGACGACCTCGCCACCCGCCGCACACTTCGCGGCGATCCGACGGGGCGGACCCCCCGCACCGGCGCGCCGGTCGTTCTCTCACGCCAGGCTCCGACGCCGGGATCCGACAACGGCCCTCAAAAGAGGGAAGCGGCAGCACGACCACCCGCCGAGGCACCCGTGGCCGGTGGCGTTCCCCTCCTGCCGACGATCACCTTCACCGCCGGTTGCGTACCCGGCTCCGGTCGCTAAGATCCTCGGTTATGACGTACTCGTTCTTCTTCAACCTGCGTTAAGCCCCCGTCGGCGAAGCGAGGCACACCCCGTCGTCGACGACGCGGGGCGGCGTGGCGCCGTCCCGGGCTGACGTGGGAGAAGAACGATCACTATGCGCATTCGCGCGAGTTTTCTCACCGCACCGCGTCCCAGCGCTCTCGCCGTCTCGTGACGGCGGCGCGCCTGGTGGCGCGGTGCGTTCACGGGCTGGAGTCGACGGTCGCCGCCGAGATCCTCCAGCTCGGACTCGGAACGGTCACCCATCTGGGGCATCGCGAAGTCCACTTCCGCACGTTTCGAACAGGACCGCGAGCCGTCGGGCTGAGCACGGCGGACGACGTGTTCCTGCTCGCCGCGCAGCGGCCCGACATCGGCACGACCAAGAGGGATCTCACCGTGCTCGCCCAGCTCGCCGACACCGTGGACCTCGGCACGCTGATGCGATTGCGGGAGGAGCAGGGAGGTTCCGGCGCGGCCACCGGGGTCGAGGTGTCGGCGTCCTTCCTGGGAAGGCGCACCTTCAACCGGTACGACGCCGAGGACGCCGTCGGCCAGGCCCTGGCACGGCGGCTGGGGATCGGTTACCACTCGCGACGGGCGGGTGCCGGACCTCCGCCCGCCCACAGCGGGTGGCGGCTCACCCTCGACGGCACGCGGGCCACCCTCATGCTGAGGATCACCGACCGGCCGCTGCATCGGCGTGCCTACAAACGGCGCTCCATCCCGGGAACCCTGCATCCTCCGCTGGCCGCCGCGATGGCGCGGATGGCCGATATCCACCCCGGCCACACGGTCCTCGATCCCTGCTGCGGCGCCGGAACCCTGCTGATCGAAGCCGGGCTCCACCAGCCTCGGGCCCGTTTCCACGGCTTCGACCTGGCCTCGGAGTCGTTACGGGCGGCGGAGGAGAACGCGGCCGGGCTGCCGATCTCCCTCGACCAGGCCGATGCCGGTCACCTGCCGCTACCGGGCGGTGGCATCGACCGCGTCCTGTGCAATCCCCCCTGGGGCGGCCAGGTCGCCGCTCAGGGCCAGCTCTCCGCCTCCTCCTCGCACTGGTGGGCGGAGCTGCGCCGTGTCCTGGCGCCCGGCGGCATGGCCGTGGTCCTGCTTCCGGACGCCGGTGACATCGCGGCCGGGATCCGGCGGCGGTTCGTCCCGCTGCGCGTCCAGCGCGTCCGGGTCTCCGGCGCGCAGCCCTTCCTCGTCCAGTTCGCGGCACCCGCCGAGCAAGGGGGGCCGTGAAGGATGGGGGCACGTGCCATGCCGTCCGTGCGGGAGGAGGTCGCCGGACGAAGCCCTATCGGGTCCTGAGCTGGTCGAGGGTGTAGCCGGTGGCCCGCTTGAACAGGTATTCGGCCCGTTCGTAGGAGAGCCTGCGCCGGCCGGTCTCCGGGCACAGGTCGGCGGGTGCGGGAGGCCGGCCGGGGCCGGGCCTGCGGTCGGACAGGAACAGCGGGCCCCGGCGGCGGCCCGCGACGAGGTACGGGATGAGCTCGGCGGTACCGGAGCGCCAGTGGATCCAGCCGGATCCGGTGGCCACCTTCCCGCGCATCCCCGCCAGGTCGAGGCCCTCGACGTTGAGCGAGAGCGCCGAGCCCGCTCCGGCCGCGCTCTCGTGGAGCAGCAGCCACAGGGCGCGCTCGCGCGGGGCGATGTCCGGGCGCTCCCAGAGCGCCTCAACGTGCGGCCGGTCGATGGGGCGGGTGCGCCCCCTGGGCTCGGGCCTGCGCCCAAGCCCGGCGGCCAGGTCGCCGGGCACGCCACCGGTCAGGCCGCGGTCCGGCTCACCGGCCGACGGGTCCTGGGCGGCGTTCCAGGCGCAGAAGGAGCGTACGGCCCCGCGGTGGCGGTTCCACGTGGCGGGGGCCGCGTTTCCCCACGCGTCGGCGAAGACCTCCGCGACCCGCTCGGCGCTCACGTCCGGCAGCGGGATGTCGTCTCCGAGATCGCGGCGCAGCCGGTTCATGGTCTGGCGGTAGGAGCGGACGGTCGCGGCGTCCAGGTCGTCACGGGCGAGGAAGGCGGTCGCGGCCTCGGCCAGGGTGACGGCCCTCCCGGGCCCGGCCTTTTCCGGTGTGATCCCTCCCGGTGTGCCCCCTCCTGGCGTGGCCTTCCCCGGCACGACCGTCCCCGGCCGGCTTGTCCCGGGACCGGCCACCGCTCCCGGCCCAGCCGCCCCGGAACCGGCTGTTCCGGGACCGGCTGTTCCGGGACCGGCTGTTCCGGGACCGGCTGTTCCGGGACCGGCTGTTCTCCGTGCGGCGATGTCGGCGCAGGCCGCGGCGCGTTTCGTGAGGACCATGCGTTCCGGCACGTTGAGGGTGAGGTCCGCGGCGCGTTCGAACTCCCGCCCGGCCTCCTCGTGGCGGCCGAGCCTGGTCAGCAGATCGCCGCGCACGCTGGGCAGGCGGTGGTAGCCCCTGAGCGCCGGTTCGCCGACCAGCGTGTCGGCGAGCGCCAGACCCGCTTCCGGGCCGCGGGCCATGGCGAGCGCGACCGCGCGGTTGAGCTGCACTACCGGCGTGGGCAGCACCTGGGCGAGCGCCTCGTAGAGGGCGGCGATCTGCGTCCAGCCGGTCTCCTCCGCCGTACGGGCCCGCGCGTGGCACGCGGCGATGGCGGCCTGCAGCACGTACGGACCGAGAGGCGCGCCACACTGCCTGGCGCGCAGCAGGGCCGTGAACCCCCGGCGGATGAGGAGCTGGTCCCAGCGCCCGCGGTTCTGCTCGTGCAGCGCGACGGGCGCTCCCGACGGCCCCGTCCTGGCGGCCAGCCGCGACGCCTGGAGCTCCATCAGCGCGACCAGGCCGTGCACCTCGGCCTCGCCGGGCGCGAGTCCGGCGAGGAGGCGGCCCAGGCGCAGCGCTTCCTGGCAGAGGTCCTGGCGCATCCAGTCGTCGCCGGCGCTCGCCGCGTACCCCTCGTTGAACACCAGGTAGATGACCCCGAGCACCGATGACAGGCGCACCGCCCGGTCCGGACCCTCCGGGACCTCGAAGGGGATCCGGAGGGCGGCCAGGGTGCGCTTGGCCCGGACGACGCGCTGCGCGACGGTCGGCTCGGAGACGAGGAACGCGCGCGCGATCTCCTCGGTGCGCAGGCCGCCGAGCAGCCGCAGTGTCAGAGCCACCCGGGACTCGGCGGGCAGCGCCGGGTGACAGGAGACGAACATCAGGCGCAGGACGTCGTCGCCCACCTCGTCGTCGAGGGCCGCGTCGATGTCGGCCTCGGCGGTCCCGGCGGTGTCCTGCCGGGTGGCGAGATCTTGGGCGAGCTGCTCGTGCCGGAGGCCGAGCCGCTCCTCGCGGCGCAGGTGGTCGATGGCGCGGCGCTTGGCGACGGCCATCAGCCAGGCGCCCGGGTTGTCCGGGATGCCTGCCCCCGGCCACTGTTCGAGGGCGGCCAGGAGCGCGTCCTGCGCGAGCTCCTCGGCCAGCCCCACATCGCCCACCATCCGGACGAGCCCGGCGACGATCCTCGCCGACTCCATCTTCCAGACCGCGTCGACCGCGCGGTGGGCGTCCCCGGACATCACGTGCTCGATCAGAGCACCCGCCCGGCGGGGTACGCAAGCGTCCGGTCAGCTCTCCGGGCCGAAGACCTGCTGGATGTCCCCCTCACCGTCGCCGACGATCCTCCAGAAGCGCCGGGCCAGCTCGACGGCCTCCTCCTTGGAGCGCGCCTCGACGAGCGCGAAACTCACGATCGCCTCCTTCGCCTCGGTGAACGGCCCGTCGGTAACGGTGATCTCACCGCCGGAGGACGAGATATGGGTGCCGGCCGGGTCCAGGCCGCCGGTCGCCAGCAGCACTCCCGCCCGGGTCATCTCCTCGATGAAGGCGGCCATCTCGGCGTGCATCGTCTCGGTCGGGGGTGCCATGTCGCCGCCCTTGGTCGTCATCAGGAACCGCATCGCCATATCTCCTTCGGGTGGTCAGGTGACCGATCCTCGCCGGTCCTCGGCTACGCGTCGAACGAACCGGGCGGAAATCGACACGCACCGTCCGACCAGGACGATAGCCGGATGTGACAGGGAATGCCATACGACAGGGAATGCGTACCAACTCCACGTATTCGCAGCTCAGGGGTGCGGCGGAGGGGGGCGTCGATTCCCGCTCCTCTCGTTCGACGCGTCAGCGAGGCCGGGGCGAACCGGCGGACCGAGAACGGCGACGGACCCCGTCGCGCCGAGAGGAAACAGACATGACCGCCATCCAGCCCGGCCCCGCCGCCGCTTCCGCCACCGGTTCCGACCGCGGCTCCGTCACCCCCACGACGCGCGTCCTGCTCGCCTGCTCCGTCGCCGCCGCTCCCCTCTTCGCGATCGTGTCGCTGGCGCAGGCCTTCACCCGCGAGGGCTTCGACTTGACGCGCCACCCCCTGAGCATGCTGAGCACCGGCGACCTCGGCTGGCTCCAGATCGCCAACTTCCTGCTCAGCGGCGCACTGACGGTCGCCGGTGCGCTCGGCCTGCGCCGCGTCCTGCGCGGCACGCCCGGCGGTACGTGGGCGCCCCGGCTGATCCTGGTCAACGGCGTCGCGACGGCAGCCGCCGGTGTCCTCGTGATGGACGCGGGTGACGGTTTCCCCGTGGGCACCCCGCTGGGCCAGCCGTCCACGATGAGCTGGCACGGCGTCATGCACATGGTCACCGGGTCCATCGCGTTCACCGCGCTCATCGCCGCCTGCTTCATCCTGGGCCGCCACTTCTCCCGCGCCGGACGCCCCGGTTTCGCCACGGCCTCACGGCTCAGCGGCCTGGTCTTCGCCCTCGGCGACGGCTGGGCGATGTCAGGCGGGCACGCCGGTTCCCTGACCCTGGCCGTCGGCGCGATCACCGCGATGGTGTGGGTCTCCGTGGTGGCGGCGGACAAGTGGGCCGCGCTCGGCTAGGCCGCGCACCAGGAACACCGCCGCGGGCCGGGGCTCCCTCGCACCGCGAGGGAGCCCCGGCCTGTCCCGCTCCGGGCGGGCAAGGTCTCCGGCTCTAGGTACGGGTGGCGACGGCCGCGTCCGGAAGGCCGCGCATCACGCGGGCCGCCAGAGCCGCCACGAACGCGAACAGGACCGCCGACGCGAGCACCAGTCGTACGCTGGGCCCTCCGGGTCGGACCACGCGGTGAGCAGCACGGCCGCCACGGCGGCCGCGACGCACACCGCGACCCAGCCCCACCGCCTGAGCGCGGCGAACCGGCGCGCGAACACCGGGCATCCCACGGTCATCCCGCCGACCGTCGGCATGGGCCCGAGACCATGCAGGGCACCGTGCCGGCTGATCTCGGGTGCCCCGGCCGGCGCGCCCGGCGGGAACCCGGCGCCCGCGTCGGTGACGAAGACCCCATCCACGATCAGCCCGGCCCCGAGAAGGCCGACCAGCAGCGGGCCCCAGGTGCCGCTCGGGCCGGGACGCGACGCCCGCCACCCGCCGTACGCGCTCAACCGGATCCGTGGGGAGCCACCCTCACGGATCGGTTTGCCACCTTCACGGATGATGTGCGGGTCGGCACCTTCCGGCTGGCGTGGTTCGCCGTTCTGGTGAGCCGGCCGTTCGCGCTGCTGCTCGCCCTGACCGGCACGACGGGCGGCCCGCTCTGGTATCTGCTCGGCGAGTTCGTGCCCCGGGCCGGATGGGCGGTCACCGTGCTGGCCTTGCTCAGCCATCGACAGGTGATCACACCCGGCCGCTTGCTGGGCCGTACGGGCGCCGCACTGGTCCTGTTCACCGGCCTGGCGGTGACCGCCGGAGAGTTCGCGAAGCAGGCCCTCGTCCAGCTGACCAACCTGTTTCTCCCCGAGGCTGAGCTCTTTGCGAGGCTACCTGGGCTCGTGCTTGGCACGCTCGGCATTCTCGCGGCGGCGATCCCGCTGCTGAGGGCCGACCACCTCGCCGAGCCCGCGTCTCCGGTGGTTTCCGTGCGCGAGGACTGACAACGGGCCGGCGTTCTCGCCCCTCTCTCCACCGGCGAATCCACGCTTCGTGGGAACGGGCGAGTGTGGCGGGCTCGCGGGTCGATCGGCGAATGGAATGACGACCTGGTCGTCATCGACGACATCACCGGCGCGGCCGCCGGCACCGAACGGCCCCGGCGATCGGGTTTCCCTGCCCTTGGACCGCTCATTTGTTTTCGCAGAAATATTCGCATAAACGCGTCCTCTTTCGGGTGCCCGTATTGTCGACCTACTTCTACCCCGAGATCCCGCCGCCTTCGCGGTGAGACGACGGGATCACGAAGCGAATGCGCAGAGAAGCGGGTGTGGAGAGAAGCGGGCACAGACGTCCCGCGGCGAGCGAATTCCCCTCGATCGCCGCGTTTTCGTGACCGGGGACACCGGCCGCCTCCACCTCACCCGCGGCCCGGAATCGCGTATGGATCGTTTTAACGACCGCTATGGATGTCGAGATGATTTGCCGTGAACATCACGGTTGTGATCAACTACCTTCTACCTCATTTGATGCGAATACCTCATGAACGGACCCCACCCCCATGAGTACCCCTCGCGAATCCGACTGGCAGCCCGTGGAGCTCGATGCCGATCGGCCGCATTCGGCCCGCATCTGGAATTACTGGCTGGGCGGAAAGGACAACTATCCCGCCGACCGCGAGGCCGGGGACATGGTCGAGCAGCTCATCCCCGGCATCGTCGACTCGGCCCGTGCCGACCGGGCGTTCCTCGGCCGCTGCATCCAGTACCTCGTCGCCGAGACCGGGATTCGCCAGTTCCTCGACATCGGCACGGGCCTTCCCACCGCCGACAACACGCACGAGGTGGCGCAGCGGATCGCCCCGGAGTCCCGGGTCGTCTACGTCGACAACGACCCGCTGGTCCTGGTTCACGCCCGCGCCCTGCTCGTCAGCAGCCCGGAAGGCGCCACCAACTACATCGACGCCGACCTGCGCGATCCCCACCACATCCTGCGGGCGGCCGCGGAGACCCTCGACTTCACCAAGCCCGTCGCGCTGATGCTGCTGGGGATCCTGCACCACATCACCGATTACGGCGAGGCCCGGAAGGCCGTACAGGAACTGGTCGACGCCGTCCCCTCGGGCAGCCACCTGGTGATCGCGCACGCCACCGCCGAGGTTCACGGCGACGCCATGCACGAGGCGATGCGGCGGTTCATGGAGCGGGGCGGCACCCCGATCGTGGCCCGCGGTCGCGACCACCTCACCTCGTTCTTCGACGGCCTGGAACTCCTGGAGCCCGGCGTGGTCTCCTGCTCGCGATGGCGTCCGGAACACTCCCCGTGGGGTGAGGCCGCGGAGGTGTCCCAGTTCTGCGGCGTCGCCCGCAAGCCCTGACATCCCCTCCGCCGAACTCACCGAACTCGCCGAACACTCGGAACTCGGAACTCGGAACTCGCCGAAATCTTCGAGGGTCCGAGGGCCGACGCCCATCCCCTCGCCCCGGCCCCCCGGAGCCGCCGCCGGATCTCATGATCGGGCCTCCCCGTGCCGCCAGGATCGCCCTGCCGAGCGGGTGACGAGGCCCGCGGCCGGCTCCGCGGGGCGCGGCGCCTCCCGGCCGCGCGACCGCTCGCGTCGCCGCGATGACGCCGACGCGCCTACGAGCCATCGGCCTGTCCCCCGGCTCCAGGACGCCGATCATCGCCCGGGACACCCTTGGTGCGGAGCAGGCTCCTCCGACTTCCGGCACCCGACCGGCGACAAGATCATCCGACGCGGCCGGCGAACCGAGTTTATTCAGGACGCTCAGGTGCAGTCCCATAGTCGTCCGGCCACCGCCTTCCCGCAGTAGCCAACCATCACAAATGGTGACATATCTTCACAAAAGCATGATTTCTTAACCTCAACTCTGGGTTGCGGTACCACTGACCCAGTCAGGCTGTCGCGAAGATCGACATGGGAGGCCCTCTCCATGAACCCCGCTCAGGATCCCGCCTCACCACCCCCGGGCGCCGCGCTGCTCGTCGTCATGGGTGTGACCGGTTCCGGCAAGACCACCGTGGGCGCCGCCCTCAGCCAGCGGTTACGGGTGCCGTTCGCCGATGCCGACGACTTCCACAGCGAGGCCAGCATCGCCAAGATGTCGGACGGGATCCCCCTTGACGACGAGGACCGGCTGCCCTGGCTGCGCGCGATCGGCGCCTGGCTCGGCGAGCATGCGGCCACCGGCGGCGTGGCGAGTTGCTCGGCGCTCAAGCGGAGCTACCGCGACATCCTGCGCGAGGCCGCGCCGACGGTGAGCTTCGTCCATCTCCACGGTGAGATGGACGCCGTACGCCGGAGAGTGGCCGGCCGCCCGGGGCACTTCATGCCCGCCTCGCTGGTCGAGTCGCAGTTCAAGACCCTGGAAACCCTGGAGCCCGACGAGCGGGGGATCGTCCTCGACTTCTCCTCACCCGTGGACGAGCTCGTGGACGCCTACCTCGCCGCGACGGCCCGGACGCCCTCGACGACGACGGCCGCCCCTCGGACGGGACCGAACCCGCCGCCCGCCGACTCCGCCGACCCGGCCACCCCGGCCGCGCCTCAGGACCGGGGCCGGGACGACGAGGCCGGGAGCACGAGGTGAGCCCTCTCCTGACCGCCCTCGCCGCGCCCGCCGCCACCTCCCCCGGCAGGCTCGTCCCGGCCGCGCTCGTCGGCATCGCGCTCATCGTCGTACTGATCACGTACTTCAAGCTGCACCCCTTCCTGAGCCTGACCCTCGGCTCGCTGGCGGTCGGAGCCGTCGCGGGCCTGGCGATGACCGACACCATCGCCGCCTTCACCGACGGGTTCGGCAGCACCGCGGCCGGTGTCGGCACGCTCATCGCGCTCGGCGCGATGTTCGGCAAGCTGCTCGCCGACTCCGGCGGGGCCGACGAGATCGTGGACACGATCGTCGGCCGGTCCAGCCCCCGATCCCTGCCCTGGGCGATGGCCGCGGTGGGCGCGCTGATCGGCCTGCCGATGTTCTTCGAGATCGGCCTCGTACTGCTGATGCCGGTCATCTTCCTGGTCTCGCGCCGCTCCGGCGTCTCCCTGATCCGGGTGGGCATACCCGCGCTCGCGGGCCTCTCCGTGATGCACGGGCTCGTCCCTCCGCACCCGGGCCCGCTGGTCGCCATCGACGCCCTCAGGGCCGATCTCGGCATCACGCTGGGCCTGGGCGTGCTCATCGCCATCCCGACGGTCGCCATCGCCGGGCCGCTGTTCGCCAAGTACGCGGCCCGCTGGGTGGACGTACCGGCACCGGAGCTCTACGAGACCCGGCCCCCGGCGGAGGACACCCGGCGTCCGTCGTTCGGTGTCACCCTCGCCACCGTGCTGCTGCCGGTCGTGCTGATGATGGGCAAGGCCCTCGCCGACATCCTCACCACCGAGGGCGACGTCCTGCGCACCGTGCTCGACTTCCTCGGTACGCCGCTGGTGGCGCTGCTCATCGCCGTCATCGTGGCGATGTTCACCCTGGGCCTCGGTGCCGGCATGGACAGGAAGGCGATCGCGAAGTCCCTGGAGCAGTCGCTGCCGCCGATCGCGGGCATCCTGCTGATCGTGGCCGCCGGCGGCGGTTTCAAGCAGACGCTGATCGACACCGGGATCGGCGACCTCATCGCCACGTGGGTGGAGAACAGCGGTCTGTCGGTGCTGCTGCTCGCCTGGCTGGTCGCCGTGCTCATCCGGCTGGCCACGGGCTCGGCGACCGTCGCGACCGTCACGGCCTCGGGGATCCTGGCCCCGCTGGTCGCCAACCTCAGCGTCGGGGAGACCTCACTGCTCGTGCTCGCCATCGGTGCGGGCTCGCTGTTCTTCTCCCACGTCAACGACGCGGGCTTCTGGCTGGTCAAGGAGTACTTCGGGCTCACCGTGGGCCAGAACATCAAGACCTGGTCGGTGATGGAGACGATCATCTCGGTGACCGGCCTGGTCTTCGTCCTGATCCTGAGCCTTTTCATGTAGCCTTCGGGCCCTCACGACCTTCGTGGCCTTCGCGCCGGGCCGCCCAAGAGGTGCGGGACCCCGCACGAGGCGCCGCACCGGCTCCGTGCCGACTCCGTGCCGCTCAGGGGACGATGGCGTCGACGTATCCCCCGTCGACGCGCAGGGCTCCGCCCGTGGTGGCGGAGGCCTGCGCGGAGCTGAGGTAGACGACCATGTTGGCGATCTCCTCCGGCTCGATCAGCCGTTGCAGGAGTGACTGCGGGCGGTGCTCCCGCATGAAGACGCGCTGGGCCTCCTCCCAGGGCAGGTTCCGGTCGACGAGCTCGTAGACGAACTCCTCCACTCCGCCGGTGTGGGTGGGACCGGCGATGACGGAGTTCACGGTGACGCCGCTGCCCGCGGCCGCCTTGGCGAAGCCGCGCGAGACGGCCAGGAGCGCGGTCTTGGACATGCCGTACTGGATCATCTCGATGGGGGTGACGATCGCGGAGTCGCTGGCGATGTACTGGACGCGGCCCCAGGAGCGCGCCACCATCCCCGGCAGGTAGGCGCGGGTGAGGCGGACCGCCGCCAGGACGTTCACCTCGAAGTAGCGGCGCCACTCGTCGTCGGTGATCTCCAGAGGGGCCTTCGCCCCGAAGATCCCGAGGTTGTTGACCAGGATGTCGACCTCCGGCAGGAGGTCGACGGCGTGGTCCGCGCCCTCCTGGGTGGCGAGGTCCGCGGCGAGCGAGACGACCCGCGCGCCGGGGATCTCCGCGCGCAGCGCGTCGGCGGCGGCCTGGACCTTGTCGGGTGTGCGGCCGTTGACGGCCACCGTCGCGCCCGCCCGCGCGAGGCCGACGGCGATGGCCGCCCCGATGCCCTGGGTGGATCCGGTGACCAGTGCCGTCTTGCCGGTGAGATCGATATGCATGCGTCACGTCCTTGGAACCCGGCGTGGAGCGGCCCTCCGATGCGGGCGGGCCCTTCACGACCTGGTGATATGTCGTCCAGCTGATCCGGTGTTCGTTCCCGTGTCCGCCGGGGTGGAACGCGCGGACAGTGATCATTTTCCGGGGAACGGATCCGGGCGGCGGCGGTTTTCCCGATAATGCGCTCATGTCTCCGTTGGGCACCGCCGCGTACCAAAGCGAAACCGGCCTCCCGCCGCTCGTGGCCCGCGCGGTCGCGGCGGCCGATCGGCACGGGTTCGCGTTCTCCTGCCTCCCCGAGCAGGGCCGCCTGCTGCGCACCCTCGCGGGCGGCGCCACTGACCTCCCCCGTTGACCGGCGTACGGCGCGTTCCCGGCGGTTCCGGGTGGCGCGGGCGGGTGGGAGCGATCTCTCAGTGGTGGTAGGCGTGGATGATGGCGTGTCCCCTGCCCCGGCCGATGATCCACTTGTTGATGGGCGTGGTGACCAGGAAGGCCACCAGGAGGGCGAAGGCGAGGGCGCCCCAGAAGAGGCCCGAGGTCAGTCCCGCGTCCATGGCGCCGGGAACCGCGACCATGACGGCGTTGTCGACGATCTCCATGACGAGGATGGACAGGGTGTCGGCCGCCAGTGCCAGCCGCAGGGCCTTGCGCCAGTCGACGCCGGCCCTGCGCAGCCCGACCAGGGTGAGCGCGTAGCCGAAGAAGAAGGCCAGCGCGATGGCCAGGGCGAGGGTGGGCACGTTCGGCCATCCCAGAGCCGTGCCGATCACCATGCCGAGCACCTCACCGATGGCGCACCCGGTGAGGCAGTGCAGGGTCGCCGACGCGGCCACCCGCCAACCGGCCTTCCGTGGGTGATGGCCGGGTTCATGGTGCCCCTCACCCGCGGCATGGCTCACGTGCTGCACCGGTTCGGACATCACGGCCTCCTTCTCCTCCGTCGCTCTCTCGCTGACACCCGCTTAATTTATACCTCTAGGGGGTATATGACAACGATCGGAGCGCGAGCGGGCCCGAACTCACCCGCCGGCACCGTCCCAGGCGAAGGCCTGGAACGGCGGGTCGAGGGGGGCGTCGATCAGCCGGTTGGCGAAGATCGAGATGGTGTACGCGCCGACGCCGAGGACGACTTCGAGGGCGTTCCGCGCGCTGTAGCCCGCGTCGAGGAACGCCCGCACCTCCTCGTCGCCAACCGCCCCCCGATGGTCCATGACGGCGAGGGTGAACGACCGGAGCGCCTCCGCCCGCGCGCCCGGGAGGGGCTTCCCTGCCCGGAGCGCCTCGACGACCTCCGGCGGGGCCTCCAGCCTGACCAGCGTGGCGGTGTGCATCGCCACACAGACATGGCAACCGTTGCGGGTGGCGACCGTCATGACGACGATCTCGCGGTCGACCGGATCGAGGGTGGTCTGCTCG
Organism: Streptosporangium sp. NBC_01469; assembly: GCF_036227305.1. Lineage (NCBI taxonomy): Bacteria > Bacillati > Actinomycetota > Actinomycetes > Streptosporangiales > Streptosporangiaceae > Streptosporangium > Streptosporangium sp. NBC_01469. The sequence continues at coordinate 8,058,539 of NZ_CP109465.1, forward strand.
AAGGCGGCACTCGCCGCCAGAAACCCCTTGAGCAGCTGCGGGGAGGTGGCCATCCGGCCGACCGCCGCGGGGACGTAGCCGAACTTCCGCTTCACGCCCTCGACGGTGGGGCGGGCGTCGACCGGAGCGCTCTCCGCGGTGTGGGTGACGAAAAGGGCATGGACATCGGTGGACACGAGGCCTTCTCTCTGGATTCTCCGAGCCCTCGGAACGCGGGCTCGACGATCGCGCATCACGGCGATATCGTCAATGAAGTTGTCTATATAGTAAATGTGATTGACGATATTGGCAATGAGAGGCCCCTCGCGGGAAATCACCGAGGCGCCCCGGGCACCCATGGGGCGACCTCCGCCTCGACGGCGACGGCGCATGCCGCCACCGTCGGCAGGCACCCGCACATCGCGAGACGCCCGGTCGGCACACCGGCGACCCCGCCACGCCCGGACGGGAATCCGTGCCCGGCGGGCCACTTCGGAGAGTTCGGAAGGCGCCGCCCGCTCAGGGGTCGACGAAGACGAAGTCGACGTCCTCCTGAGGTACGAACGCGCCGGTGTCGTCGACGAACGCGACGCGCACCGGGCGCCCGGAGGACCGGCTGCGACGCAGCACCGAGGGACCGGCCTCGTGGGGCCGGTTGACGTCGCCCCACTGCTGGAGCGAGGCGAGCACCGTCACCAACTCCTCTCCGGCCGGGGACAGGTGGTAGCTGTGACGACCCCTGGCCCCCGGCTCCCGGTAGGGGCGGCGCTCCATGACGCCCGCCTCGACCAGCGCGTTCAGCCGATTGGTGAGCAGGTCGGAGGCGATGCCCAGGGAGTCCCGAAAGTCGGCGAACCGGGTCAGGCCCGCGCGGGCGTCCCGGACGATCAGCAGCGTCCACCGCTCACCAAGCACCTGCAAACTCCGGGCGATGGAGCAGCGCGGCTCGAGCGCGCGGTCCGTTTTCGTGGGCATGGTCCCATTCTATGCGAGGTTGGGTTTTCCAACCCAGAGTGCTAAGTTGGATATACCAACTCAGCATCCGGGACTTTCCCCGGTGCCCCGTGACGCGGAAACCGTCTCGCGGCGTCCTCGCCCATCAACCACGGTAAGGAAAATCATGCAGATCAACGGCTCTGTGGCCCTCGTCACCGGCGCCAACCGGGGGCTCGGCGAGCGATTCGTCCGGGCACTGCTCGAAGGCGGCGCGTCGAAGGTCTACGCCGCCGCGCGCAACCCCGACACGATCACCACTCCCGGCGTGGTGCCCATCGCGCTGGACGTCACCGACCCGGCGGCCGTACGCGCGGCGGCCGATCTGGCGCAGGACGTCACCCTGCTGATCAACAACGCCGGAAGCTCCACCGGGGCCGGGCTCCCCGACGGGGACCTCGACGCCTTCCGGCTTGAGATGGAGACCCACTACTTCGGCACGCTCGCCATGAGCCGGGCCTTCGCCCCCGCCCTCGGCCGCAACGGCGGCGGAGCGGTCCTCAACGTCCTGTCGGTGCTGTCCTGGGTCTCGTTCCCGGGCATCGCGGCCTACTCCGCGGCCAAATCGGCGGCCTGGTCCCTGACCAACGCGCTGCGCGTGCAGCTCGCCGAGCAGAAGACGCTGGTCACCGCCCTGCATGTCGGATACATGGACACCGACATGGCCGCGAACGTCGACGCGCCCAAGAGCGATCCCGCGGTCGTCGCCCGCACCGCCCTCGACGGCGTGGAGGCCGGGCTGTACGAGGTCCTCGCCGACGGGATCAGCTCGAGCGCCAAGGCCGCGCTCTCCGGTGACCTCACCGCGCTCTACCCGCAGCTGCCCGCGCTCCGCTGAACGGCGCCGGTTCCTCCCGTACGGCGATCGGGGAAACCGGTCACAGGTCTCCGTCTCCCAGGGGCACCGGTCGCCCCGGGGCGGGGGAGACGAGCAGGTGGTCGAGATCGGCTTCGGAGAACGCCGCGCGCACGTCCGCCTGGTTCTCGGTGAAGTGGGTCCAGCCCTCGACATGGAGCGGCACGACCTGCCGGGCTTTCAGCAGGCGCGCGGCGATCACCATCTCGGCGGCGTTCAGGGTGAGCCGCTCGTCGATCATGGGCGTGCGGACGGCGCCACCGAACAGCAGCGCGACGTCGACGGCCGGGAACCGCCCGGCGATGAGCTCCACGTACTCCAGCGAGGCGTTGTCCCCGCTGATGTAGACGGTGGGCAGCCCGTCGCCGGTGAGCACGAAGCCGGTGACCTGGCCGACGATGGGCTCGCATCCCGGCGGGCCGTGCAGGGCGGGAACCGCGGTGACGCGAACCCGGCCGACGTCGTGGTGCTGCCAGGGGCGCATCGGGGTGACCCCGGTACGCGCGGCGGCCTCGGGCGTGCTCAGGGTCAGCGGCACGGTGGACATCGTCTGGCGACCCAGCCTGTCCAGGTTGTCGGGATGCTGGTCGTGGCTGAGCAGCACCAGGTCCACCCGGCCGACGTCGGCCGGCGAGAGGGCCGGCCCGATGGTCTTGGTGAGCGTGAGCGGCCCGACGGGATGATCTCCCGGCGGATCGAAGGTCGGATCGGTGAGGATGCGCAGCCCACCGATTTCCAGTAGGGCCGTCGGACCGCCGATCACGGTGATGATGGTCGCCATGGGCGGCTCCGTTCGCTGCGCGGTCGGGCATCGTCCGGATCACGCTAGCCGAGCCGGGATCCCGCGCGTCCCGGACACGCCGGACCCACACGGCCCCGTGCATGACCGGTGATGGTCCCGGCTCCGCCCGTACCGATGACGGTCGTCCCGCGCCCGCGGGATCGGGCCGCGCCGGTCGGTCATGGCCGCCGCCCCGGCGGCGGCCATGACCTCCACTCTCACCGCACCGCGCTCACGGCCCCGAAGACCGTCAGACGGGAAGCACCCGCAGGGCGGGATAGCGGACCGAGTTCAGGTACAGCTTGTCGGTACCGTGCTCCTTCTCCAGCTCCAGGACGAACCGGTAGCGGTAGAGCCCCGGCCGGGCCTCGCTCATCACCGCCCCGGCCCAGTAGTAGTAGACGGCGGTGTACTGGTCGCGCATCCGGTCGGGAGCGCCGTAGACCTTGAGCTCGGTCATGATCCGGCGTTCGGCGACGTCGTCCTCGTCACCCTTCTCGATGTCGAGGAAGACCAGGTTGTTGATCTTCGGCATCGGGGGCCAGGTGCCGTCCGCACCGCGGTGCATGTCGATCGGGCGGATGATCCAGTTGATCACCTGCCCCTGCTTGCAGATGGTCTCCAGGTGGTCGCTGCCCTGCCCGACCCCGCCGACGCTGTTGTCCATCATGTAGAGGCAGCCGTCCAGGGACTTCGTCGCGGCGGCCCTCTCCATGTCGACGAGGGTCACCACGTTCAGCTGGACGGAGTTGAGCTGGCCGCGATCGGCGAAGTCCGTGGCCGCGTACGCCTGGGTCATCGGCCTTCCTTTCCCTCGTTGGCGGGACCGGTCAGGGTCGGCCGGGCGGTGGGGGTGAACGGCGTGCTCACGGTGCCGAGCAGGAACGAGAGCCGGTACGGGACCGGTTCGGTGAGGTCCTGCTTGATCTCCGCCGTCCAGAACACGATGTCGGTGCCGGGATACACCTTCTGTGTGGGCTCGGCGATCCGCGGGTCGATCTCGATGTCGCTGAGGGACACGTAGGTCTCGCACTCCAGCGGGATCACGTTCCACAGCAGGATGTCGCCCTTGCGTACCCGGCTGTGCAGCGCGGGGGTACCGAAACCGGTGGACCCCGCGGTCTTGTTCGTGTCGTAGAAATAGAGGTTGTCGTCCAGGTTCTCCGACGCCAGCGCGGCCACGGGGTCGACCACCGCGGTGATCGTCACGGGCCGGACGGGCCGGGCGGGCTGGCGTTCTGGCTGCTTGGTCCTCGGGGGCATGTGGCTCCTCCGCTCGAAAATGCTCCGGCTCGGATCGAGTCAGCCGACGGCCGGGACGGGCGGGAGGGGGAGCGCGCCCAGTCCGGCACCGGTGAACCCGTTGCGCTTCGGATCGTTGATGATCTTGAGGCTGGACTCGCAGGTCAGGTCCACGGACTCCCAGACCAGCTCGTCGTTCCGCTCGACCAGCTCGTGCAGCTGGACGTGCACCGTGTACGCGTAGACCCCGGGCCGGCTCGTGTCCACGGTCGCGGCCCAGTACCAGCCGTCGTAGATCATGTCGGGCGACCCGTACTGGGCCGGGTACATGATCTTCTCGCTGACGGCCTCGCCGGTGATGTCGGTGATCACCGGAGCCGGATAGTTGTACGCGCCGGCGCTGCTCGTGGTCTTACCGGTGACGTCCAGCAGCTTGGCCTCGGTGAGGCCGCGCCCGCCGCCCGGCTTGCGGGCGCGCTTGCCGACCCGCCGCTGCAGCCGCTTGAGATCGGCGTCGCTCACGCCGTCCTCGCCACTGAGCGCGGCCAGCTCGTTCAGCGTGCGCCGGTCGTCGGCGCGCTCCTGCTCGGCCAGGTAGTTGCGCGGCACCGTCGGGGGGATCGACCCCAGCGCCGCGGGCAGCCAGTTCAGCACCTGCTCGGTCGCCTGCGACCCGTCGAGGAAGTGGGTGCCGGGCACGATCGTCACCAGCTGCTCGGTACCCACCCCGGCCGAACCGAACAACTTCATGTTGTCGAACCAGTACGTGTTGCCGTCGAGTGACCGCGTCCGGAGCGCGTTCTCGACGTCGAAGAGCACGATGATCCCGTGTTGCTGGGCCATGAAACCGCCTTTCGCAGAACGTGGCTCACACGCGCAGCAGCGCGGGCGAGTCGATGTGCAGCACGCTGTTGGGTCCCTCGTGGAGCCTGAGGGAGAGCCGGTACCGGTACGGGACACCGGGCGTCATGTCGTAGGGCACGACGCCCTCCCACACCAGCAGGTCGTAGTTCTCGCGCCCGTTGGAACCCGTCGCGTCGGCCCCCGTCCCGGACACCACACCGGGTGCCGGAACGGTGGAGGGCACGGCCTGGTCGGCCGGATGCGGGACGGCCGCACCGGACAGGAACTCGATGGCCTGGATCTCGACCGGAGTCTGCACGTCCACGTGGATGGGCGTCCACTGGACGACCTGTCCCGGGGCCACCGCCGTGACGAGGTCGGGGGTCCCCTGGTGCTTGCTCCCCGCCGGGCTGTCGTCGACCAGCGAGATGTTGCCGTTGTGCAGCGTCCGGTCGGACAACGCCCCAACGGCGTCGACCATCACGACGATGCTGATCCTCTGTTTCATCGATCCTCCCTTGTCGGATGTCATTCGGGCGTACGGGTCACCACGTGCTCAGCCCCGGTCCCTGACCAGCGGCGTCTTGCCGACGGTGGTCCGCTCGATCTGCGGTGAGGAGCGTGGCACGAACAGCAGCCGGAACCCGTATCCGGTCTGCTCGATGGCCGCCGCGTTGGCTTCGCGGTCGTTGAAGAGCGACAGGGAGCTCGGCAGCGCCTGGGTGAACAGCTGCCGCGTCCCGCTCGGGCCGAGGGTGTGCTCGACGGCCGCGGCCGTGCCCTCGGCGTCGTCCACCGCCACCAGCAGGGTGAGGGTCCGGTCCTCGCGGTGGTTGTGGAACTGGACCTCGTGCGCGACCAGGTCCAGGTCGACGCCGGTCGTCGAACGCAGCCGCCCGCGCAGGGCCGCGTAGGCCAGCGTCGCCGAATACTGGCTGTCGTTGAGGTGCAGCACGTCGGCGGTGCGCCCGGCGAACTCGAATCGCTCGGTGCGCAGCCCGGGACCGTTCAGGGCGGGGCGGCGGATCATACGATCGCCGAGCTTGAGCCGGAGCAGCGGCGTCTCGTCGGCGTGCAGCCGGGTGACGACCAGCTCGCCCTCCTCGCCTTCGGCGACGGCACGGCCTTCCTCGTCCACGATCTCCACCAGGTGCAGTCCCGGCACCGCGGAGAGCGCGGGCGAGGCGTGGTCGAGCTGGAGCCCGACGCACTCGGCCTGGGTCGCGGCGAAGTAGCTGAGGATCGACACGTTGGGGAAGAACTCCTGCAGCTCGTCGCGCTTGCGCTGCGGCAGGGAGCCGCTGCCGTACATGGCGACCCGGAAGCTCGCCCTGGCGTGCGGGGGCAGGGCCGCTCCCAGCTCGGGCAGGAGCGCGATGCCGGCGGTGATGCCCATCAGCGCCTTGTGGCCCGGGTAGGAGAACATGTGCTCCAGCACCGGCGCGCTCACCGGTCCCGCGCCGATGTAGTTGACCTCCGGGACGTGGGACAGGACGCCGCCGACCATGGTCCCGCTGCTCCACATCTGGTAGTCGGCCAGGGTGGTGAACAGCCAGCGCGGCGCGGGGCCGCGCAGGTAGCGGCCGAGCTGGTAGGCGCCCATGAACGCCCCGGCGATGCGGTAGGTGTCGCGCAGCTCCCGCAGGGAGTACACGATCTCCAGGGGCATGCCGTCACCGGTGCCGCCGCTGGCCACCACCTCGAACCCACCGCGGTCGAGCGGCACGACCATCCCGGCCCGCGCGCCCATGAACATGTCCCGCTGCACGGTCTTGTCCGAGAGAGGGATCCGCTCCCACTCGGACATGTCCGCGGGGGCGTCGCGGATCCCGAAGTAGTGCAGCCGCTCGCGCCACAGCGGGTTGAGCAGGGCGACGCCGACGAGCTGCTGAAGCCGGCGGAACACCAGCGCGTTCTGAAGGTCGAGCGGGGCCTCGCAGTACGGGACTCCGGTGAGCCGCCCGCACTCCTCCAGCTTCCCCGCGAACGACGGCAGCCGGGTGACGTCGTCCACCGAGCGGGGCCGCAGCTCCTCCTCGGGGATCAGCCGTGCCGCCAGCTCCGTCGAGGTGGCGATGTCCAAATCCGTCATGGTCATGAATGACTCCCGTTCCGCTGGTCGTGCCGGGTCGCGGCGCTCGCGCGCAGCACCCGTTGCCCGATGTCCCTGATCTCGGCGATGAGCATGGCCAGGTGGTCGGCGTCGATCAGGTGGTTCATCACCACCACGCGCAGCGCCGCCACCCCGTCGATGTCGACCTTGGATATGAAGAAGCGCCCGCCGCCCCGGATCCGGTTGCGGATCTCCAGCTGCAGCCGGTGCACCGTCGCCGGTTCCAGGCCGTCCGGCCGGTACCGGAAGCACAGGATGTTGGACTCCGGCTCGTGCGCCACGGCGAAGTCCGGCTCGGCGGTGAGCATCCGGTACGCCTGCCGGGTCACCGCGCACAGCCGGTCGATCCTCTGCGCGAACAGTGCCGGGCCGTAGACCGACCAGACCGTCCAGAGCGGCATGATCATCGGGCGTTTCGTGCACTCGAAGTTCTTGTCCGCGCTGTCGTAGGCGCTGTAGACGTCCGGTTCCTCGTCGAAGACGTAGCTGGCGCGCTGCCGGAACGCGCCGCGCGCCGCCGCGCCGTCGCGATAGAAGAGCAGCGTGCACGGCGCCGGCATGAACAGCATCTTGTGGGCGTCCCAGGTCAGCGAGTCGGCCTGCTCGATGCCGCGCAGCCTGTCTCGGTGCCGGTCCGACAGCAGCAGGCTCGCCCCGTGCGCCCCGTCCACATGGAGCCAGAGCCCGTACCGGCGTGCCACGGCCGCGAGCTCCTCCAGCGGGTCGAAGGCGCCCATCGACGTGGTCCCGGCCGAGGCCACCAGGCAGAACGGTCGCAGACCGCGCCGGTGCGCCTCGTTCAGCGCCGGGCCGGCCAGATCGGGGCGGATCCGCCCGGCCCGGTCGACCGGGAGCCGGACGATCTGCCGTTCGCCGATACCGAGCACCCCGGCCGCCCGGGTCACGCTGTAGTGGGCCTCCTCGCTGACCGCGATGGCCGGGGGGCCCGACATGCCGCCGGCGCCGCGCGTCCAGATCTGCGGGAAGGCGCGGTTGCGGGCGGCCAGCAGCGCGGTCAGGTTGGCCAGGGAGCCCCCCGAGGTCGTCACCATGGCGAACCGGTCGCGGTCCCAGCCGATGAACCGGTTGAGCTCCTCGGCCATGAGCCGCTCGGCGACGTTGGGGAGCTGCCCGGCCTCGTAGAAGGAGGAGGGCTGGTTGACCACTGAGCCGACCAGGTCCATAAGACTGGCCAGCGGCACCACACCGGAGAACTGCCGTCCCATGTAGCCGGGTGAGTAGACCGGGATGCCGGTCCCCGTGTACAGGTCGACGATCTGGCTCACCCGGTCGGCGTCGAAGTCGGCGACGCGCTGCCGTTCCGGGGTCATCAGCTCCCGCGCGGCCTTCAGCAGCACCGCCGGATCGAGGAGGTCGAGTCCCCGGACCGACCGGTCACCCAGATACGTCGTCAGGCGGCCGACGATGTCCACGGCGCCGTCGTGGAAACGTTCGGGGTCGAAGGCCGCGGCGAGGCCCGGCGTGGGTGACCGGGAGCCTTCGCCGGTCGTCGGCTCAGGAAAGGAACTCTGGACATCGGAAAGCGAACTCGTCATGGAGGAGCCTCCAAATGATCCGGCGTCGAGAACGCCCGCATGGTCACGCTTGGACGAGAATTCGGACATGACGAATTGAACTCCAGGACGATCACATGAAGGTTCTCGTGAATAAATGCTTTATCTGCGGTGATGCGTCGAGCGAGAAAGAGACCCCCGACATTCGGGACACGAGCGGTATTCGTGCCGTCGCCGGACCGTTTCAGCAGGTTGGAACGATCCAACATCGGAGGGAATGTCGATCGATGATGATGGGAGATGGCACGAGAGGACCTCGATGCCCCTGTTCACGCCCTGTTAAAGCAGTTCGAAACAGTCTGGCGACGTTGTCGCCGACGATCAGGATCTAGAGGAGACCCGTCGTGGACGAATCGCGATTAATTCGATCTGAAATTCGCCAGCCGTATACGTTGGCACGCCCGTCATGTAAGCGAGCTAATCATTGATGACAGGAGAGGCGCAAGACCTCGGATGCAGGTGGAGTGGCAGATTCCGGCCACAGTTACTTACGTTCGGGGATTGAGGTGCGGGGATGGGTGGCGAGTCTAAGTTGTTTTGGGGCTTATGGGTTTTCCCCACACGGGGATTAAGATCGACACATTCAAGGCCGCCGTCTCAGAGAGTGATACTATTGACAGAATATTCTTATCTAATGTGACCGTATTCGTAAAAATGCGGCTAAAGTCCCAATAGGGCGATATGTCGGTTTTGTCTGGCATGCCGCCCTGAGAGGGGACCTCTCTCACATTTTCAGGCGGCGCCAGGCCCGCCGAGGCTCTGGACGGCATCACTCCCGAACCGGCCGTCCGGCCCGGCACGGGTGATCGCCGGTGACGGCGGGCCCGGCCGTGACGCTCAGGCGCCGCGGGCGGCGGCGACGAAGTCCCTGATGAGGCCTGGGTCCTTCACCCCGGGCGCGACCTCCACACCGCTCGACACGTCGACCCCCCAGGGCTGCGCGGCGGCGATCGCCTCGGTCACGTTCGACGGGTCCAGTCCCCCGGCCAGCATCCAGCGGCCCGCCGGGCGCCCGCGCACGGCCGCCCAGTCCCACGGTTCCCCCGAGCCCGGCCTGGGCGCGTCGACGATGAGCAGGTCCTCGTCGAGAGCGCCGCAGCGCAGGTCGGTGCTCGCGGCCCCGGCGCGGACCAGCGTGACGCCGAGGTCCTTCAACGCGGTGAAGTCCTCGTGCGGGTGGTCACCGTGCAGCTGGACGGCGCGCAGCCCCGCCTCCAGGGTGGCCGCCCTGACCTCCACGGAGGGCTCGCCGGCGAACACCCCCACGGTCAGCACGTGCGAGGGCACCGCCGAGGCCAGCTCCCTCGCCCGCGCGGGGGTGACCCGCCGCGAACTCCTGGTGAGGACGAATCCGATGGCGTCGGCTCCCGCCTCGACGGCGGCCGTCACATGTCCGGGCTCGCGCAGCCCGCAGATCTTCACGTACACCCTGTGTACGGTAGCCCGTTCCTCGCTGTGTCCGGATCGCGGCGGGGTTCCCCCCTCCGGGACCGCCCCTGACGTCATCCGCCACAGGGGTGGGTCCATCGTCCGGAGAGCGCGCTCCCGGCGAAGGAGAGATTCGGGTGACACACCGGGCGACAACGAAACAGACCGTTCCGCTTTTCCTTTCGGGGTTGACCTGGAGCCCACTCCAGCGGGAAAGGTGGAAGCCGTGAATCCCGACGAGTTTGGAGAGCGGACAATGAGGCGGATCATCGGTCGCAGCGGCATCGAGACCAGCGCGCTCGGCATGGGGTGCTGGGCGATCGGCGGCCCGTGGAAGGGCGGCGACGCCCAGTTCGGCTGGGGCGCGGTGGACGACGACGAGTCGATCCGCACCGTCCATCGGGCACTCGACCTCGGGGTGACCTTCTTCGACACCGCGAGCAACTACGGCGCCGGGCACAGCGAGTCGGTGCTGGGCCGGGCGCTGGCGGGGCGCCGTGACGAGGTCGTCGTGGCCAGCAAGTGGGGCTGGACCTTCGACGAGCGAACGCGCGAGGCCGGCGGCTCGGACAGCAGCGCCGCCTACCTGCGCGAGTGTCTGGAGGGGTCGCTCCGGCGGCTCGGCACCGACTACATCGACCTCTACCAGCTCCACATCAACGAGTTGCCGGTCACCGAGGCGCTCGACCTCATCGACACGCTCGAGGACCTGGTGGCCGACGGGCGGATCCGGGCGTACGGCTGGAGCACCGACAACGCCGAGCACGCCAGGGCCTTCGCGATCGCGGGACCGCACTGCACCGCCGTCCAGCACGACATCTCGGTGCTGCGGGACGCGGCCGACGTGATCGCGGTGTGCGAGGCGACCGGCCAGGCGAGCGTCAACCGGGGTCCGCTGGCGATGGGCCTGCTCAGCGGCAAATACCACGACGGCCGCACGGTGGGCCGCGACGACGTGCGCAGCCAGGGCTTCGACTGGCAGATCTACTTCAGGGAGGACGGCGCGGCCGTGCCGGAGTGGCTGCCCCGCATCGAGGCCGCGCGCGAGCTGCTCACCTCCGGCGGCCGTACGCTCGCCCAGGGCGCCCTCGCCTGGCTGTGGGCGCGGAGCGAGACGACGATCCCGATTCCGGGGTGCCGCACCGTCGCGCAGGTCGAGGAGAACGCCGGCGCGCTCCAGCACGGGCCGCTCGGCCGGGACGAGTTCGCCCAGCTGGAGGAGGTGCTGAAGGATCTGCGAACCACCCCCGACGCGAAGCCTCTCGGCGAGGAGCCCTCCCTGAACCACTGAGCCCGCCGGGCCGTGGCGCCCGGTGGTCGCCGCGCCCGGACGGATCGGCACCGCGCGGAGGTGACGTGGGTGATGCAGGCGACGTTCCCGGAACGCCTCAGAGGGCGTTCAGGAACCTCGCAGCGATCGGTGCCGCGACCTTGCCCCCGGCGCCGCCGTGCCGGACGAACACCGCGAAGGCCAGGGAACCCCGGTAGCCGATGAACCAGGCGTGGTCCCCGCCGTTATCGACCTCGGCGGTGCCGGTCTTGCCGGCGGTGTCCGGCGGGAGCCCGGCCTGCGAGGCCGTTCCCTGGGTGACCACGGCGCCCATCATCGTCCGCAGGCTCGCGGCCACCCCCTCGTCCAGCGGCACGGGAGGCGGCGAGTCCGCGGGGGGCTCGTCGGTCGTGATCGCGGGTTTCCAGACACCGCTCGCGACCGCGGCGGCGACCTCGGCCATGCAGAGCGGGCTGGCCTGCACCGAGTTCTGGCCGATGGCGTCGGAGCCGAGCTCGTCGGGGCTTCCGTACGGCTGGATCCGGCAGGAGCTCAGCCCCGGCTTCTCCTTGAAGCCGAACCGGTCGGCCGCCTCGGCGCGCAGCCGGTCGTCGCGCAGCCGCTCGTACGTCTGCTGGGCGAAGGTGGTGTTGCAGGAGAGCGCGAAGGCCGTGGTGAAGGCCACGCTGCCGTGGTCGATGCCGTCGGAGTCGGTGAAACTCCTGCCGTTCGGGATGGTGTAGGCGGCCGGGCAGGCGACCGGCGACTCCGGGGTCAGGCCGCCGCGAAGCAGTGCGGCGGCGGTCACGACCTTGAACGTCGAGCCGGGCGGGTAGAGGCCGCTGAACGCCTGCTTGCCGCCCAGCGTGTCCGCCACCGCGCGCACCTGGGCCGTCTGGACGTCCACGGCCACGATCGCGGCGGGCTGCCCGACACCGTCCAGGGCGCGGGCCGCGGCGGCCTGCACGGGCTGGGAGATCGTGGTCCTCGTCCCCGAGGTCGGCGGGAGCGGTGAGTCCAGCAGCACCTGGCCGGAGGGCTCCTCCTCCAGTCTCAGGTCGATCACCGTGTCACCCAGCCCGGTGAAGTAGTCGCCGGCCCTGCTGTCGCGGGGGAACGGCTCCCCCTCGCGGGTCAGCGTGGCCGGGCGCCGGACCTCGGTCTCCTTCAGCCGTATGCTCCCGCCGCCCTTGAGCGAGGGGTGCATCGTCTCGGGGGTCCAGCGCACCTTCCACACCCCGAACCGCTGTTCCAGGCGCAGGACGGAGGCGAACGGCCAGTCGCCCAGCCCCGTGACCTGCCGTACCCCTTTGAACGACATCTCGGCCGCGTCCTCGCTGTGGCGACGCAGATCGCCGGGGGTGAGGGACAGCGACGAGACCCGCAGGTCGGCGTCGAAGCCGCGGTGCCGAACGCCGAAGTCGGCCGGGGGGTCGACGACCATGCCCGTCATGGCGATGAGGTCACCCCCCTGCCAGGCGGTGAAGTAGTTCGTCACGGTCGTCTCCGGACCGCTCTGCGGGTTCGGGGTGGCCGGGGTCAGCGTGATCAGGTTCGGTGGCGGCGAGACGGGCAACGGGGTGGGCGACTCCCCCGCCCGCACCGCGTTCGTCCTGACGTCCGGGTCATCGGACTCGTCGGGGTCACCCGACGGCGAGGGCCGCGGCGAGGGCGAAGCCACGACGGCGCCGGGGGCGGCCACCACCCCGTACACGCCGAAGACGAGGATCGCGGCCGCCGAGATGACCAGCGCGAGGAGCCGTCGATCACGCATACCGTTTACTCCCCCGGGTTTGCAGATTTGCATACCAGAGAAAAGATCGTAAAGGCGACAAGAAGCGGTCAACCAGGTTTTTCCGGACTTCGGTATGACACCGTATCCCACGACGCCCCCGGGAGCAGTCCCCGCGGAGAAGTCTTGTCGGAGGCCGTCCCGCTAACGGAGGCCGTCGAAAAGGTCGTCCTCACGGTCGGCCGCGGCGGAAACGCGGTTGATGTGGCGGATGAAGGTCTCGTGCTCGAACACCCGGTACTGGGCCTCGGCGGGCATGCGCAGGAAGAAAATGCTGTCGCCCTGGCTCGCGTGCGCCTCCAGCGCCTTGAGCTTCCGCTCCACCTGGGCGGACACGTCGACCACAGTGGTGATCTGCTCCTCGGGGACGCCGAAGTCGTCGGAGGGCTCGAAGTCCTCCGGGGCGTCACCGGTCGAGCGGAGATACTCGAACAGCTCGGCCATCCGCTCGCGGGACACGGCCGTGTAGTAGAGCTTGCCGGGAATGCCGCTGGCCTCGGCCGCCGCGAGGGCGACCCGGTGGGCCTGGATGTGGTCGGGGTGGCCGTAGCCGCCGTTCTCGTCGTAGGTCACGACGACCTGCGGGCGGTAGTGCTCCATCAGCGCGACGAGCCGACCGACGGCCTGCTCGAAGGGCACGTTGGCGAAGGACTCCGGCGCCTCGTTGGCGGCCCAGCCGACCATGCCCGAGTCGCGGTAGCCGAGCAGCTCAACGTGGGAGATCCCCAGGTGGGTCGCCGACTCGCGGAGCTCCTCCAGCCGCAGCGCGCTCACCGCCGCCTCGTCGTGACCGGCCTCCCCCGGCTTCACCCCGCCGGGGCCGTCGCCCTGCTCGCCGTTCGTGCAGGTGACCAGGACGGTGCGGACACCCTCGTCCGCGTACCTGGCGAGGATCCCGCCGGTGCTGATCACCTCGTCGTCGGGATGGGCGTGAACGGCCATCAGCGTCAACTTCTCATCCATGATTTCTCACCCATTCGCGATAAAAGCCCTGCGGACCGGCCCACTCTACGGTGGCCGTCCGACAGCCAGGAGCGGCAGGCGGGTCACCGGGACCGGCGGACGCCTTCGGCCCGCGCGTCGGAGACTCCGGGAGGCGGGAGCCGGCGGTCACGGCATCACCGTCCCCACCGAGCCACTGATGGTGGCCCGCCGACGCGGCCTGGTCGTGGAGGTCACCGACGGCACCACCGAACAGGACTACCGCTCGTCGCCGACCCGCGCCGGCCGCTATTCGGGCGGGGGGTAGAGGTCGAACCCGTACAGGCCCTGGTCGCCACCCGCGGCTATGGCGAGACCGCCGGGGAACCAGGCCAGGCAGTTGAGGCCCGCCTCGACCCGCGCTCCGGCGGCGGACGACTCGCCGTATCTGTCCCAGACCCGGATGCTGCCGTCGTCGGAGCAGGTGGCGAGCAGGTTGCTGTCCGGGGAGATGGCCACGCCGCGGATCCTTCCCTCACCGCCGGACAGCCTCGCCCGCTCCGTGCCGCCCGCCGACCAGACACGGGCGCTGCCGTCGTCGAAGCAGGCGGCCAGCCAGGTGCCGTCGGGGGCGATCGTCACCCCCCGGGCCGGTCCCGGGCATCCCTTGAGCGAGGCCCGCGCCTTCCCGTCGGCTCCCCACAGACCGGCCGTGCCGTTGGCGGAGAAGATGGCGAACCACCTGCCGTTCGGCGCCACGGTGATCTCACCGATGGCCTCCACCCTGCTCCTCAGGGCGGCGTACCTGCTGCCGTCCGGTTTCCAGAGCTGGATCCTCCCGTAGATGGACAGGGTGGCGAGCCAGGCACCGTCCGGGGAGATGAGGAGGTGGGCCGTCGCCCTGATGTTCGCGACCAGGACGGCGCGCTCGGTGCCGTCGGCCCACCACACGCGGGCGGTGCCGTCTTCCGAGCAGGTGGCCAGCCAGGTGCTGTCGGGGGCGATCACCACCTCGCGCACCGGCCCGGTGTGACCGGTCAGCACCGCCCTCCTGCTGCCGCCCGCGCCCCACAGCCGTACGGTCCGATCGGCCGACCAGGTGGCGAGCCAGGTGCTGTCGGGGGCGATCGCGACTCCCCGCAGGCGTCCCGGGTGTCCCGTCGGGATGGCCCGTCTACGGCCACCGGCTCCGCGTATCCGGACGACGTGATCGGTGGACCAGACGGCCAGCCACGTCTTGTCCGGCGAGACCGCGCCATGGTGACCGTTCTCGAGGGGAACGGTGAGGGTCGCCCCTTCTATCCTGTCCTCGTTCCAGAGTTTCACCGACCCGTCACCGGAGTGGGTGGCGATCCAGCTTCCCTCGGGGGAGATCGTCACCTGGCGGACCGTCCCGGTCCGGCCCCTGCGGCTCTGCCGGGCGGCGCGCTCCGACTGCCAGATCCGGATCGTCCCCTCGTCGGAGCAGGCGGCCAGCCAGCTGCTGTCGGGAGCGATCACCACCTGCCGAACCGTCCCCGCATGACCCGTCAGCGCGGCCCGCTCACCACCGTCGGCCTCCCACAGACGCACACTCCGATCACCGGAAAGCGTCGCCAGCCAGCTGCCGTCCGGAGCGATCACCACCTGCCGAACCATCCCCGCATGACCCGTCAGGACGGCCCGCTCACCACCGTCGGCCTCCCACAGACGCACACTCCGATCACCGGAAAGCGTCGCCAGCCAGCTGCCGTCCGGAGCGATCACCACCTGACGAACCGTCCCCGCGTCACCCGTCAGGACGGCCCGCTGCCTGCCGTCGGCCTCCCACAGACGCACGGGACCGGTGGAGGCCCAGGTGGCCAGCCACGAGCCGTCGGGAGAGATCCGCATGCCCGATCCCGCCCCGGTGTGCCCCGTCAGGACGGCCCGCTCGACGCCGTCGATCCCCCACAGGCGCACGCTCCCGTCTCCGGAGCGGGTCGCCAGCCACGAACCGTCAGGGGAGACGACCAGCTTGGAGACCTTGCCGATCGGCCGGTTCCTGCCGGAGACCTTCTCGTCCTCCTGGCTCCAGCCGCGCATCCTCAGGATGTCCTTCAGCCTTCGCGGCTTGGTTCTCACCCTGATCCGGCTCCTGAGGATCAGGAGCCTCCTCCCGCCGGGGCTCCAGAGACCGACCCCGCCCGTCGCGGAGAGGGTCGCCAGCCACGAACCGTCGGGCGCGGCCACCATCCCGGCGAACTTGCCCATCCCCCTTCTCAGGACGGCACGCCTGCTCCCGTCGAAATTCCAGAGGCAGGCCTTCCCGCTCGCGGAGAGGGTGGCCAGCCACGAACCGTCCGACGCGGCCACCATCCCGGCGAGCCTGCCGATCCCGTTTCGCAGGACGGCCCTCTCGGTGCCGCCGATCCCCCAGATCTGTACCCGCCTGCTCCCCGAACGGGTCACCAGCCACGAACCGTCCGGCGCGACGGCGACCTCGTGAACCGGTCTGCCGTGGGTGGCCAGCGTTGTCCGGGTGGTGCCGTCGACCTTCCAGACCTGCGCGCCGCCGTCGCGGGCGTGCACGACGAACCGCGACCCGTCCGGGGTGACCGACACCTCGTTGAGCCGTCGCGTCGCCGAGGTCAGGGTACGCAGGAGGCAGGTGGCGCCGTCGTCGGGCAGCGGCCAGCGGGCTCTCAGGAAGGTGGTCTCGCTCTCCTGGCTGTAGCGCTCGACCGACGCCCGCATCGGCGGGAACGCGTAGAGGCGGGCCAGCAGGTTCGCGGTGGAGACGGCGTCCGACTCGAAGGGGGTCAGCAGGTGGGCGCTGCGGGCGATCAGCCGTCGGACCCCGGCGACGGAACGCGAGGTCGACAACGCCAGATCCGACTCCGCCGCGGCCACCCCGAACGCGCGTACGCGGGTGACGAACCACCGCACATCGTGCAGCAGCGATTCCAGCTCCCGGTATCTCCTCGCCTCGGAGAGATGGAACAGCAGGTGGTCCCAGAGGTAGGGCACGGTCCGGGGCAGCCTCCACCATTCGGCGTCGGCGGTGAGGTCGTCGTCGGGTATCAGGTTTCTGGCCTCGTCGAGGAGGTCGCGGTTGGCGGCCTCGGCGCGCTCCTTCCCCAGGCCGTCCTCCGAGCGGACGGCGGAACGGACGACGTCGTGAATCGTGATCGACGGCGCCGTTCCGCCCGCGTGGCGCCTGCTGATCAGCTCTAGGTCCTGAAGCCTTCCGCAGAGCCGTTCGGCCTGCTTGGAGGTGAGGCCCGCGGTGCCGCGCCAGAGAAGCTCGACGACGGCGACCGGTATCTCGACATCCTCGGGGAAGACGCCCAGTTCCAGGAAGCGGGCGCGGTCGAACGCGCCGAGGGCCTCGAGGCTGTGCTCCACGGCGGCGAGCACCGCGGTCTCCCGCTGGGAGGCGACGGTGACGTCCAGAACGGCGGGAACGGTCCGGCCGAGCCGCTCGGCCGCCCGGCGGGCGGCGACGTCGGCGTTCGTCCCCGCGCCGTGCTCGTCGCGCAGCCGCGCGTTCACGAGGGAGAGCAGCAGCGGCCACCTCCCCGTCAGGCCCACCAGGTCGCTGACGACGCCGGGGTTCATCGGCGGCAGTCCCCGGCTCAGCAGCTGGACGGCCACCCGCGGCGCCATCTCGTCGACGATCATCGCGATCGCCTTCGAGGGCAGCGCCCTCGGCAGCCGGGTCGTCACCAGCACCCGGGACCTCACGGCCGCGGACAGGAAGGGTCTCAGCTGCTTGGGGTTCCACACGTCGTCGACCACCAGCAGCACGTGGCCCCGCTCCGCCAGGGCCTCGGCCATCCGGTGACCGGCCTGCTCTGGGCTGGAGAACTCCGGCCGGACGCCCAGCACGGCCTCCGTGACGTCGTTGGCGAGCGCCGCGATGTCGGCACCGGCGCGGTCGCGGCCCACCGTGACCCATATGACGCCGCCGCCGAAGCGTTTCCGCACCTCGTCGCTGTGACACGCCTCCACGGCCAGGGAGGTCTTGCCGAACCCGCCCGCCCCGGCGAGGCCGGTGGTCAGCCCGACCGTGCCCGAGCCCCTCATCGTCAGGGTGGAGACCACGTCGTCCAGCTCGGTTCTCCTGACCCACCCCGCCTGCCTTTCCGGCACCAGGAGGAGCCCGCCACGCGTGCGCGATTCCATCATTTTCGGCGTCAGCCATGTCAGCAGGACGACAAGGGAGGCGGTTAATCCGAAAATAACAACCCATTCGATCCTGTGCGCGACGACCGTGTCCGGCAGATATTCTTCGACCATTCGCACCGGAAGTCCGACCAGAATTCCAAAAACCACCAGAATCGCCGCGGCGACATCGGCGATTCTTTTTGTGCGACGAGCCACCGACCACCTCTGCAGTGCCGACCCCTGCCCCGACGGGCGCCGGGAACCCTGGACGCACGATATCTGTTCCCCATTGACCTTGAGTTGAATCACCGAGGTTCTGGCAATTAAAGCGCACACGAAAAGCCACGTTGCACAGTTTGAGCTGCTATGTCCACGACGTCGCGTCCGCCATTCCGGCCCCCATTCAAGGTAGATCCTTTTCCGTGACGGCGCGGTCGCCCCCGGTGACCTCTCCCGAATCGTCCAAAAAGAGGTCGGCCGGGGAAGGTGGTGAAACGACGAAACCGCCCCCGCGCCCACCGGGCCGGAGACGGCGCGGGACGCCGTCGGGCCGCGGAGGGCGCGGGAGCGGTTCGGGTGGTTCGGGTGGTTCGGGTGGTTCGGGTGGTTCGGGTGGTTCGGGTGGTTCGGATCTACCGGGTCAGGCCTCTCCGGTCAGACCGGGTCGAATCTGTCGGACCTGTCGGATCGAATCGGTCGGATCGGGCCTGTCAGATCGGGTCGCGGGTCAGCGCTGCAGGTCAACGCAGGAGTAGAAGGCGTTGGCGGTGTCGGCGATGTTCCAGACCGCGAGGACCTTCAGACGGCCGGTCCTGTTACCCAGGTTCACGTTGTGCGAGACGGTGGCGCCGGGCTGCCTGCCGCCGTCGTCGAAGACCGCGATCCGGGTGTTACCGACGTAGTACTCCCACGTGCTGGTGGCGTGGCGGGCGGTCAGCACCCAGTTGAAGGTGACCGAGTTGCCGACGCTCGTCGCCGGCCAGCCCTTGCTCTCGTTGCTGAGCTGGGAGAACCGGGCGATGTTGGCGTGGCAGCTTCGCAGGCCCTTGGGACCCTCCACGCTCTGGGGCTCGTAGATGATGTCGCCGCAGCCGGAGACCCGGCCCTGGGCACACATGGCCTGACGGCTCGGCGGCGACGAGATGTAGCCGTGCGCGTTGGCGGGTGAGGCGATGAACACGGTCGAGGCGATGGCGATGATCGCCATCGCGAGGAAGGTGACCGTTCTGCGCATGTCCTGCTCCTTCGCTGGGGGGTGACTCAAATATAAAAGAAACTTTCCTAACAGTAAACATTTGAGTCATGGAAGATTCGGGAACCCGTCAGATCTCCGGACCCCGCCGTTCAGGCGCGCGCGCCTGCTCGGACACCCCTGTCGTCCGGACGTGCGCCCGCTGGAACATCCCTCTCGTCCGGGCGTGCGCCCGCTCGGGTACACGTCCGCTCGGGTACGCGTCCGCTCGGACACCCCTCTCGTCCGGGCACGTGTCCGCTCGGGCAACCCTCTCGTTCAGGCGCGCATCCGCCGCGCGATGTCCCGTACCGCCACCGCCAGCAGGTCGACGTCGTCCCGGCTGGTGAAGAGCGCCGGCGTCACCCGTACGCAGTCGCCCCCGACCGGCCCGCCGCGGCGCACCGTGAAGATCCGGTACCGCTTCATCAGGTCCGTGGTGATCGCGACGTTCTCGGCCTCCGACGTACAGCCGGTGATCCGGAACGCGGTGATCGTGCCGTACATGGCGGGGTCCTCGGGGGTGAGGATCTCCAGGTTGTCGATGTCGAGCACCTGGCCCACCCAGCGGTCGCGCAGGAAGCGCAGCCTCGCCTGCTTGGCGGCGGCGCCGAGGGCGTCGTGGAAGTCCAGGGCGGTGCCGGTCGTCAGGACGGGGGCGACGTCCAGGGTGCCGGCGTGCACCCGCGAGCGGATGTCGCCGCGCGGGAAGGTCTCGTCGCGGAAGGCGGTGTCGATGTCCGCCAGGCGGCTCTCGCGGATGTAGAGGAAGCCCGCCCCCAGCGGCACGCCCATCCACTTGTGCAGGGAGAACCCGGCGAAGTCCGCGCCCAGGTCGTCCATGGTGAAGTCCAGGTGTCCCCAGGAGTGGGCGGAGTCGACGATCACGTCGATGCCTCGCTCGCGGGCCATCTCCACGATCTCCCGTACCGGAACCACCAGCCCGGTGCGGTTGTTCATGTGGCTGAGCAGCAGCAGCCTGACCTTCGGATGCTCCAGGAACGCCCTGGCGTAGGCGTCCAGCACGGCCTGACGGGTCGCCGGTTCGGGGATGACCAGCTTCTCCACCCGGACGCCGCGCCGGTCGGCCAGCCAGTTCATGGCGTACTGCATGCTGTGGTAGTCCAGGTCGGCGTACATCACCGAGTCGCCGGGACGCAGCCGCCGGTAGCCCGCGATCAGCAGCTGCAGGGCCTCCGTGCCACCCCGGGTGAGGGCGATCTCCTTGACGGAGACCCCGAGCATGGTCGCGATACGCTGCCTGACCTGGTCGGCCCGGTCCTTGTAGGTGGTGCGCAGCAGGTAGGAGTTCAGCTCGTTGAGATGGTCGGCGTTGCGATGGTAGGCGCGGCGCACCGGCTCGGGCATGACCCCGTAGTAGCCGTTCTCCAGGTTGACGAAGTCCTTGGTGACCCGATACTCCCGCGCCACCCCGTGCCAGAAGCCCTCGTCCCCGGCGAGGCGCTCGGGGGTCACACCGGCGGGAGCGACGGGCGAGCGGTGGGCCGGTGAAGAGGGGACGGCCAGCGCACCCAGCCCGGCGACCATCTCACGCCTGGACAAGCTCATGGGAACCACTCCACACCGATCAGCGAGAGGCCGCGGCACGGCCCCGACCTGTTCCAACGGATCAGTCCCAGTGTGCGCGGGGCGGACTCCCCGGGCGGGCATCCGTACCGCTCAGGCGTGGCGTGGCGGTGAGGCGGGGGTGTGACCCGGGCGGGTCACACCCCCGCGAACACGATGACCGTTAGACCGTTTCCGCCCGGACGCGCAGGGCCGCCTCGACCATGTTCCTGAGGCTGGCCTCCGTCTCCGGATAGCCGCGGGTCTTCAGGCCGCAGTCGGGGTTGACCCAGAGCAGGGCCGGATCCACCGAGGCCGCGGCCGTACGCAGGGCGGTCTCGATCTCCTCGACCGAGGGCACCCTGGGCGAGTGGATGTCCCACACGCCGGGCCCGATGCCGCGCGCGTAGCCGAAGGCGCGCAGGTCGTCCAGGAGTTCCATCCGGGAGCGGGCCGCCTCGACGCTGGTCACGTCGGCGTCCAGGTCGCCGATCGCGCCGATGATCTCCCCGAACTCCGAGTAGCACATGTGGGTGTGGATCTGCGTACTGTCGGCCACCCCGCTGGTCGCCAGCCGGAACGCGTCGACGGCCCACTCCAGGTAGGCCTCGCGGTCGGCCCGCCGCAGCGGCAGCAGCTCGCGCAGCGCGGGCTCGTCGACCTGGATGATCCTGATGCCCGCCGCCTCGAGATCGTGGGTCTCGTCGCGCAGGGCGAGCGCCACCTGCCTGGCGGTCTCGCCCAGCGGCTGGTCGTCGCGGACGAAGGACCAGGCCAGCATGGTCACCGGCCCGGTCAGCATGCCCTTGACCGGCTTCTTCGTGCGCGACTGCGCGTAGGAGGCCCAGCGCACCGTCATCGGCTCGGGACGGGAGACGTCGCCGAACAGGATCGGCGGGCGGACGTAGCGGCTGCCGTACGACTGCACCCAGCCGTGTTCGGTGGCGGCGTAGCCCTCCAGCATCTCGGCGAAGTACTGGACCATGTCGTTGCGCTCGGGCTCGCCGTGCACCAGCACGTCCAGGCCGATGTCCTCCTGCAGCGCGATGACGCGGTCGATCTCGGCCTCCATCCTGCGCTCGTACCCGGCCCTGTCGATCTCGCCCGAGCGCATGGCGGCGCGGGCCTGGCGCACCTCGCCGGTCTGCGGGAAGGAGCCGATGGTGGTGGTGGCCAGCGGCGGCAGGCCCAGGTCTGCGTTCTGCACGGCGAGCCGCTCGGCGTGCGGGGCGCGCGGGGTGCCCTTGCCCAGGGCGTCCAGCCTGGCCCGCACCCGGGGGTTGAGGAACCGCTCCGTGACGCTCTCCCCCGCGATGACCTCCTCGCCGTTCAGTGCCCTGCCGATCCGTACGACCTCGTCGACCTTCTGCCTGGCGAAGGCCAGCCGCTCGCGCAGCCGCGGGTCCAGCGAGGCCTCGGCGTCCAGGTCGAGCGGGACGTGCAGCAGCGAGCAGGAGGTGCTCACCACCAGCCGGTCGCTCAGTCCGAGCAGCGCGGCGCAGGTCGCCAGCGCCTTCGCGGTGTCGGTACGCCAGACGTTGCGGCCGTCGACGACCCCCGCGACGAGGGTCTTGCCGGGCAGCCCGCCAACGGCGGCCAGCGCCTCCAGGTTGCCGGGCGCCGAGACGAAGTCCAGGCCGACGGCCTCGACCGGGCCGCGGGCCAGGATCTCCAGCGCGGGCCCGATCTCACCGAAGTAGGTGGCCACCAGCAGCCGGGGCCGGCTGCTGAGCGCGCCCAGCCGCGCGTAGGCCCGGCGCAGCGCGGCCAGCTCCTCGTCCGTACGGTCGGCGGCCAGCACCGGCTCGTCCAGCTGCACCTCGGCCACCCCCGCCGCGGCCATCCGTTCCAGCAGCTCGGCGTAGGTCTCCAGCAGGCCGTCCAGCAGCCGTAGCGGCGCGAAGCCGGGCTCGGTGGACTTGGCCAGCAGCAGGAACGACAGCGGCCCGACCAGCACCGGCCGGGTCTCGACGCCCAGCCGCCGCGCCTCGGCGTACTCGGCCAGCGGCTTGCTCCAGTCGAGCCGGAACCGGGTGTCGGGGCCCAGCTCCGGAACCAGGTAATGGTAGTTGGTGTCGAACCACTTGGTCATCTCCAGCGGCGCCACCCCCTCGGCGCCCCGGGCCATCGCGAAGTACGGGTCCGCGGCCCCGGCGAACCGCTCGGGAACCGCGCCGACCAGCGCGATCGTGTCCAGCACGTGGTCATACAGGGAGAAGGTGTTGGACGGCACCGCGTCCAGCCCCGCCTCCGACAACTCCCGCCACGCCCGCTCCCGCAGACCCACGGCCGTCTCCTGAAGGCCCACGGCATCTGCGCGCCCGGCCCAGTAATCCTCCGTCGCCCGCTTCAACTCGCGACGACCCCCGATACGGGGATACCCCAAAATGGTCGTGGTGACCTGACTCATGGCGTCCTTCCCTCGGCTCATGCCATGCCGACCCACGGCCACGCGGAGGAACACACGGGAAAGACGCATCCCAGGCCCTCCCACGAGGCCACGGATCACCGCGCACCGGACGGCACACGGGCGGCTGGCAGGTCTTCGGACTCGCGGGCACCACACTCAACCCCTACTGACCGTCGCTTCCCAGATGCCACGCACCCAGTGCCAATGACGGCGTTCGTTCCCACTCACCGCTGCGGGGCAGTCCCGGAATCACACCGGGTTCCCTCTTACGACTCCCAGCACGAAGACGGCGCCGGGAGAACCAACCGCACCACGAGCATAACCCGCCCCCACCCCCCGGCAGAGCCACCACCCGACGTCTCGAAGAGGCAGGGACCGCACCACAGTCACCTGGAACGCAGGGAAGGAAAGAAGGCCGTCTTCAGCGATGCCGCCGCAGAAGAAACGGACTCGCCCCGGAGGGAGGAGAAAGCCTCGGAGGAGACGGCGGTCGCCAGCCCAGTGAAGGAACGGCTTAGATCGTGTCCGCTTTCACCGAGGCGATGAAGTCGGCCCATACCTCGGGGGTGAACGCCAGGGCGGGGCCGTTGGGGTTCTTGCTGTCGCGGACGGCCACGATGCCGGGGAGGTTGGTGGCCACCTCGACGCAGTCGCCGCCGTTGCCGCCGCTGCGGCTGCTCTTGAACCACCGGGCATCCGTCAGGTCCATGATTCCATCGCTTTCTCCATCAAGGCCACCGAGGCGGACTGCGGCAGGGCGCACGCCCGTAGCGCGTCGAGCTGGGTCAACAGGGTCTCGATCTCGGTGGGACCGTTGACGATCTGACCTTCGGCTGCGGTTTCCAAATAAACTATATCGGGCGATCCTTTGAAGCTGGCGATCACGAAAGCTCCAGTCAGACCGGCGTGCGCGCCCACGTCGAGCGGGATGACCTGGATGGTGATCCGGGGCCGCCGGACCAGTTCGAGAAGCTGTTCCAGCTGCTTGCGCATGACCTGCGGGCCACCGACCGGACGGATCAGCACGGCCTCGTCGAGGGTGGCCCAGAACATGGGCGGGTCCGGCTTGGTGAGGATTCGTTGGCGCTCCATGCGTGTGGCGACCAGTTCCTCCACCTGCTCGTCGGTGTCGCCTGGTCGTCCTGCCCTCAGAACCGCCCGTGCGTAGTTCTCGGTCTGCAGCAGTCCTGGAACGAGGACGGGCTGGAAGCTTCGCAGGG
Organism: Streptosporangium sp. NBC_01469; assembly: GCF_036227305.1. NCBI lineage: Bacteria > Bacillati > Actinomycetota > Actinomycetes > Streptosporangiales > Streptosporangiaceae > Streptosporangium > Streptosporangium sp. NBC_01469. The sequence goes on from NZ_CP109465.1 coordinate 8,082,886, forward strand.
TTCGGGCTTCCCTCTCCAGTTCGACGAACGGCCGGAACCACACGGGGTAGACGTCTCTGCCGATCAGGGGCCACAGGCGAGCAAGGGCACCGTCCGTCTCCAGCACCTCGTCACACTTGGCCGCGAACTCTCTCGTCGGGGCGCGCTTGGCCGTCTCGATGAGCCCGACGAGGGAGGTGGAGTAGGAGATCCTGTGCGCCAGTTCCTTCTGGCTCCATTGCGCTTGTTCCCGGTATTTGCGCAGTTCAGAACCCCAGTAAGCAAGAACGCTGGCGTTCGCGTCCAGCTCGCTCGGTGAGGGCATCTCCGCTCCCGTCCTTCATGGCTCTACATGAATCGTTGCGGGTCCTACATGAGACGCAACTGAATGTGCGGATTCACCGTTGGAGTCGCACACCTACCGAACGTAGTCGCCTGGCGACAGGCTTGGAAGGGGAATCCGACCACGCGCATCGACCGCGCCGAGAGGAGACGGACAACGATGATCGCTGCCGCTCTGCTGACCGGAACGCCTGCCGTCCATGCTGCTGACCAGCTGAGTAACGCGCTGGAACAGCACGGGATAGTCACTGACGTTCATGGCGGCTACGGCGTCGCCGTGGTGTCGGTCTGGGTTGATCTTCTGGTCTGGACCGACGGCTTCGTCTATCACTGGTGGGCGGGACAGTTCTCGGGTCGGAGTCGCCGACGGCTCTACACGGTCTACACCGTGGACAACCCGGCCGCCGCCGCCCGCTGCGTTGCCCACCGATACGAGGAACTACAGCAGGGCTATCCGGTGTCGCCACTGCTTCATGGAGACCCGTTGTGATGCTGCTGGAGGAGTGCCTGAGTCCGCACGTGGCCATGGCGCAACGCGATCACACGCGGCTGCAGTGGCGGCCTCCGGATCGGATCGCTGATCGGGTAAGGCCGGTGAGCTGGACCTGTGTATGCCGCGCCACGATCTACGAACTGTGCCAGGGCGGCGGGCAGGCGTTCATCCGGCGAACCGTTCAACTCGACCGCGAGCACGAGATCCATGAGACGTGCCGATGGTCTTTCCCTAAAGCTCGGGTGATCTGGGCGGCACTGCTGTCCGGTAGAGCCCGGTAGAACGGGCGTGGCGGCGTGTGCTTCGGAGGGACGGCGTCGCCACGCCTGCCAGGAGCCACCATGCAGGCTCCTGGCCCATTCCTCCCCCGCCCCCGATAACTGCCAGATCGTGTGGCCCGACCGAGGGGTCAACTCCGTCTTCGCGTGTCCGTTCCCCACGACGTACACCGGTACCCCACACCTAACAGGTACAGACGGAGTTGACGCCGAGGGACACGAACACTCCGGTAACGGGGCGGGGGAGTCACAAACAGCAACCCGGCCCCTGATCTGGCACTTATCAACGATCACTGCAAGCTGGCTGCATCGAAATAGCTCTGATCGTTTGCTAGGTACTCGTCGGAGTTCGCCGGACGTGGGCGGGCGGCGGGCGAGAACGACCCCAGGCCGCAGCGCAGCCCGCCGGGCCGCCAAGCCGGGCGGGCTCCGGCCGAACAGACAACCCAATCAAAAAGCACACGCTTTAAGAGAGCGGTGATCGTTCAACTGGCATATGGGCTGCGAGCTGCACGAACGGCTTCTGCGGTTAACGACCCTCCCAAGATCATCCCAAAAATGCTCCGCAATCGGGCCCCGTCACCTTCAGGTCAGTCCAATGCGAGAGTGCACCGCCTCAAGCCAGTCAGCGGCCATGTCTGTTTCCGTTATGCGGCCGATCAACGCCAGGGCCGAGCTGATACTCTCGTCCTCTTCCACGGGGTTGTCCTCTTCACTGACCTGAAAGCGCAGCCCATCCATCAAGTGATCGAGCGCGTGCGGGTCGCTGCCGTGCTTGGAGTCGGGCCAGGTGGGTCGGAAAGAGACGATGATGTCCCCGTCCCGGATGTACTTGAAGCGGTCATGGCCGTTGATGTCCATGCTGAAGTTGAGAGCGTGATGGCCTCCTTCGGTCAGCGACAGCAGGAAAGCGTCGTCTGAACGTGCCGGCAGGATGCCCGTCCAACCTCCGGCCTCGGCTACCCAGAGAGAACCGTCGTCGCCGTTGTGGTCGAGGATTTCGCTCAAGTGGCTCGGGACGCGGGTGGAAAGGTTCAAGGAGAAGGCTTGGGCGAGGGTGTCGAGATCCGCTCCCTTGATCCAAAGGGCGCTGAATCCCAGCGACCACAGGTCCATGTCGTGATCGAGTTCATCGTTGAAGAGAGTCGAGACCAGAAGGTCGTGCAGGTACGTCGGCGACCGCATGACACCTCTCGATTGTAGGTGCGCCAGAAGGGGGCATCCCGGAGACGCCCCCTCCTGACTGTGGAGTTATGACGGTGGCGCGCCCGCGCGGATTCTGACCCAGAAGGCATTGGACGGCCAGTTGCCCGCGCCGCCTTCACGGGAGCTCGAAGTGAAGACGCGATAACGGGAGTAGAAAGCTCCCAGATCGAAACCGGCGGCTCCGTTGTGCGCCTCGCTCACCATGCGAAGTGAGGCGTTGAACGTAGGCGTCCAGACATTGTTGACCATTTTGCCCTCGACGCCAATCGCTTGGAAGGTGGAGCGGAACGGATACTCATCACACTCCTTGCCCGGACCGTTCCCACTGAGGTTCGGACAGTACCAGGTCATCTGGGTGCGGTTCTTCCCGTTCAGCAGCACGCCATCGGGGGCGAGCTCGCTGTTCGCCCGCCTGGTCAAGGGGGGCCTGGGTATCACGTCGTAGTTGCCGGGGAACTTCTTGGTGATGGGCTGGCCTTGCCGATCCAGCTTCGGCTCGGTCGCCTGCGGGTTTTGGAAGGCGTCCCTGATGTGTCTCGCCACCTCTCCACGGAAGGGATCTTCCGTATACATGGTGTAGACACGGTCGGCGCCGAGAATTCTGCATCCGCCGGTGTGTCCGGGCCAATAGAAGTCGCCATTGGACCTGCGCGCCGTATAACTGAGTCGAATGCTGTCGCAGCGGGCGACGAAGGGAAAATCGCCCTTTGGCCGAGTGGGGATCTGCTCGGTCCCGAGGTGGTGCCACAGCTTGAACGGTTCCGGATCGAGGAAGTCGATGCTAACCCCTGGGTAGAGCTTGGGGCGCAGTGTGCAGTTGCCCCACTTGGGGCCCTGGGACCGGAAGACGAATGCGGTCTGGCCGTTCTGCTTGAAGTTGCCGATCGTGGCGATTCTCTTTCCGTCTTCAGGGCCGGCGATCATGTCGCAGTCAGAGTTGTCGGACCCTGCGGCCTCCACCCTGACTGTGATGTTGCGCCCGTCGAGCGCGTTTGTCTGAACGCAGTTGGCGCCCACGACGATGAGTTCGCTGATGTTGATCCAGATACTGATGTCTCTGGCCTTCAGCTCAGGGTTGTTCTGCCCGTGGACGACTGGCCCGTCCTTGGTGGTGCCGAGGTTGGTGTACATGATGACGTTGACGGTCATCCTGACGCCTTGCGACTTGGGGCACGGCGTCTTCGGGAGCCCGGTCAGCAGGTCGACTTCCCAGTCGCCCCATCCTGCGATCCGGCTGTAGCAACCGGTGTAGGGGCGCAGGACGGTCCAGCCGAATCCGTGCCAGGGGCGCGGTGACTTGAGAAGCTCCGCACAGTCCGTTTTCTGGGCCCTTCCGACGCGTACGCCCATGCTGCTCGTTCCAGCAGGACTGCCTTGACCGCAGGGGCAGTCCCTCGCTCCGCTACCCGGCACAAAGCATTCGCTTCCTGGGTTCCCCGAGAACCGTAGATCACTTTCTGCTAGGCCAGGAACGCCAGCGAATTGACAAGCAAAGCGATCTCTCCGGCATCCATGGCGGCCGACGAACTTTTTTTGAAAAGCTACCCTTACCTCCTGATACACCCCGCGCCAAAGGCAGTCCGTGGACGGCTCAGTCCACCTCTGGCGCAACGTCAATAATGCGCACCGAATGAACCTTTGGGTTCTTTGTCAACGACTTGATCACTCCCGGGTAGTTCATAATGGTGAACCCATACACACGACCTTTACCGGCATAGTCGCGAAGCTCCGCCAGGTCGAGCCCAAGCTCATCTAGTACAGGTTCATCCTCCGGCCGAAGCAGAGACACCCAGCGTTGAAATTCACGAACCCTGGACACGCTTTTTTTCCCTGCATATATATCGAACCCACCGATCACACCCGGATAGGGAAACGACCAGCCAACAGGCTTGTTTCCTTGCCCTGGCGAGAGAATGACAACCTCACCAATTCCAATGTCGTGTAATTTCCTGGCCTCTTCCTCGCTCAGCGGCTCCCGTAACTCAACCAGGGCATGAACGATATGCTTCAGTGGGCGCAAACCCTTGATAAGGTCGACCGTCTGACGGTTTTCGGTGCCCGCATCCCCACCACCAAAGGAATTGAGAAGTTCCGTCAAGTACCACGATCCGGGGTGCGGTATGCGGATTTCCCCCGATGGTTCTTGTCGAAACTCGGTATCCATTCCAGGGAAATCATAAGGCCAACCGCTCACAACTCTAGGACCCACCTTCACCATCAGGGAACCACTGAACGACGGCGGCTTGTCATCAGGTGGCGAGTCGAGCCTGCACTCATCAGCAGGTGTCAATTTGTATTCCATACGATAGTCAGGGTTCGCAACAGAAAAACCCATCAATATGACACGACTGAAGCGCGCACAGTCCATTGCCTCGATATCGGACCCCGGCGACTTCTCTCCTGCTGTACAGGACGCCACAAGCAGCATCGCACAGGCGGCGATTCCAGCAATTACCAGTCTTTTCAAGACCATCCCCACCCCAATCATCGACCAATCATCTTGATCGATCCTTCAGTACGTGGTCCACACCTTCATATCCCCTACGGGCTAATGTCACGATTTCGTGACCTATCCCAGTCGTAGGATCACCATCCACTCACAGTTCTCTGCATGGGTGGTCATTTTCTCGTCGAGCAGACTCCGCCATGTTGGACCGGACGTCCGAGGTCAAGCCCTCATTCGCATGGACCTGCTCCCGGTGACCTTCCACGTCCGCTGGTTGCCCTATCTGCACACGCCGGCTTGACCTTGGGTGGCTGGTCTGGCATCCCTTGTGGTGTCCGACGAGGAGGTGACCACTCTTCTACCTCAACCATGCATCCCCTCATCTCTGAGGAGGACCGGGGTCCAGGGGCGGAGCCCTTGGACTGAAGAGTGGCAGATCTTCCTGAGGACGACTGCGGAGCGCTACCCGTCATTGGAAACACATTTGATATCCGAGCATCCCTGGGACAACCCCGAGGTGACCTTCACATCGATTGACGGTGGATCGGCTCCGTACTTGGAATGGCTGAGCAAGACGACAGCGAACCCTTCTGGGTAGAGCTGAATCGGCAACGCATCGCCACTGCTCGCAGGATTACGAAAGAACAAACGCATTATGGGGGGCCGTTGTCATACGGCGGATGGTGAGACTTCGGGGGAAATCATGGATTGCAGGTGTTCGCGCGCCTGCCGTATCTCCGGGGTGGCGTTCCATTTGAGGGACGCTTGGAGTATTTCATGAACCCGTTTGTTGACTCTCGCCGAAGCGACGAACGGGAGCGCTCGCGCCAGTTCGTTCATCCGATCGGCCGCGAAAGACGGATCGGAAGCCCTCAGTGCCGTTTGTATCTGCCGTCCCAGGTATTGCGCCCGGAAAAGCGGTGACCACTGCCCGATCGTGCCGGCTGCCTCATTCAGCAGTGTTCCGGCTTCCCCGTACTCGCGAAGGTGGCTCAGTCCTATGCCGACGTCACCTGCCAAGGCGGCTTCCCCAAAGGGAGAAAGCCCTCCGACATTGAGCGCACGATCGAGCGCGTCCCGGGACGCTGCTTTCTGCTCCGGTATGAGCGCCAGGGAACGCCCAAGCCTCATGCTCAAAGATGCCTGCTGGCTGCTGGTGATATCCGGGACCTGTAGTCCTCGCTGAGCGTAGGTGACCCCTCGGGCATGATCACCTCGATAGAGACTGACTCGGCTCAAGCTGTCGTACGCGCGGGCCTGGCTCTTGAAGTCCTGCGCCCGGAGTGCGAGGTCAAGCGCGATTCCGCCGGTACGGTCGGCTTGGGCTAGCTTCCCGGCGTCATACAGAACGAGGGTGACCTGGTACATAATCTCGGAAACCGATTTTTGCAGGGGCCGCTCGCTGACGTTTTTCAATACCCGATCGACGTGCTGCATGTGGCTCGACACACGCGACATGAGCGGAATTCCGCCAAGCTCATACCGGCTGCGAGCAAGTGACGTGGCCAACGTGTTCACATAGTTGGCGTCTTGATAGGGGTTCGCGCTAGTAGAGGGAACGAAGATAACGGATGCGGCTGCTGCCAGAAATTCCCTACGTTCCACGGACTCCTCCACTTTGGGCGATATACGTATTTCCCAGCCTACGCGCGCCAGTAGGTTGACGGCCTTGGCCATGCCGGTGTCCTTCTGACCTCGGGACATCTCGGAGACCCATGCCTGGGAAACACCTAGTTCACGGGCGAGATCGGTCTGGGTCCACCCTTTCTGCTCCATGATCGCTTTAAGGGCCTCTGGGAAAGTCCGCACATCCACTGAGTGAGCGTATCGCTGTGAGCGATCTCTCCCCTAGCGCTCCTATCGCTGTAAGCGATGCCCTTGCTGGTGCTCTCAGAAACGGGTCGGAACCATGAGGGCCCCAAAGAGCGCGCACCTGTGAGAGGAAAGGCGGGTGTTATGAGAGTGACGCAAGGCGAAACAGAGGGGCAGAGCGAAAACCAGCGTGGCGACGAGTGCGGCGAGGTGATCACCGACGCTACAGCGGAAAGCCAGGACAGGGCTCTGGCCGTCGTGCAACGACTTCTCACCGAACATGGCATTCGTGCCCACCGCCACAACACGATCAGCCTCGGACTCTACGGCAACCATGTAGACCTCCCCACCTGGCCGAACCGACCTGACTCCCGGACGTGGGTGAAGCGGCATCCGCCTGAACTCGCGGTGATCGGTCCTCATGGTTGGCGCGACATCACGGTGACCATGGGGTCACGCTCGGGGTGCTACCTGGTGTCCATCCGCAACGGTCCCGATCTTCAGACCGTCGGGCGGGAACAGCCGGAAAAGGTGGTCGACCTGATCCTGGCTGCCCGGGAGACGTGACCGTGTACGGCTGGGTCATCCTGGGCGATGCGGCCACGAAGCGAGTCAACAGCCAAGAGATCATCGCCACTGCCGGGAAGTCGGGTGACCTCGGGGCGGCCATCAGGGCTTGGGAGGACGACGAACGTCACCGGATGGTTCACGAACTGGGAAACCTCGGTCGCCTGGTCAACGACGCGCTGGACCGGCTACGACAGGCCAGGGACACCTGATGCGGCGGTCAGGTAGGCCACTCTCGCTGTTGGTAGCCATGTCATCCGGTGGCGACCCGACCCGAGCGCAGGGCCACCAGCCCGAGCATCGAAAGCGGGGCGGCGGGGGCCGACCGTCCGCGCCAGGCGGGCGCGGGACAGGATCGGCTACAGGTTCCTCACCTCCCGGTCAGCCCCGGTCGCCCAGGTCCAGGTGGTCGGCCAGCCCGGCGGCGGTGAAGGCGGCCACCAGCTCGTCGCGGCCCTCGGTGAAGTGGGCCCAACTGTCGTAGTGGACGGGAACCACCTGGCGGGCGTCGAGGATCCTGGCGGCCTCGGCGGCTTGGACGCTGTCGAGGACGATCGGTGCGCCGTCGAAGAGGGCGGGGAAGCGGGGAGCCCCGGCGAAGAGGATGGCGGTGTCCACCGGGCCGAAGCGCCCGGCGATCTCCTTCACCACGTCGAGTGAGGCGTTGTCGCCGCTGACGTAGATCGTGGGCAGGCCCTCCCCGGTTAGGACGAATCCGACGACCTGGCCGGTGAGCGGTTCGACCTCCTCGCGTGCGCCGGGCCCGTGGATGGCGGGCACGCCCGTCACGGTGACCGTGCCGCCGCCGGGGCGGTCGAGCTCGATCGACTCCCAGTCGGCCAGCCCCCTGGTCCCGTTTCCCAGGCGCTGCCCGCCCTCGGGCGTGGTGAGGGTGAGCGGGACGTCGGCGAGCAGGGCCCGGCCGGAGGTGTCGAGGTTGTCGGGGTGCTCGTCGTGGGAGAGCAGGACCACATCGACGCGGCCGAGGTCGGCGGGGCCGCCGGAGGAAGGCGCGGTCTTGGTCAGGATCCTGCGGCCCTCCCGCTGGTAGTCGCCGGGCGCGTCGAAGGTCGGGTCGGTGAGAAACCTCAGCCCGCCGTATTCGAAGAGGGCGGTCGGGCCGCCGAAGACGCGGACGGGAACCTGCCCATGGGGTGTACCGGTAGCGGCCACGAAAAACTCCTCACGAATGAAGGATTGCCTATCCGTGAAGTGACGATAGTTGTTTCCCACCGATGAACGCAGCTGCACGAACACCTTAGGGCGTTATTCGCCGCCCGCATTGACGGGCTTCCCACCTCGCCCGCCGCTTTGTCCGCCGTCAATGACGCGCTGAGCGGGGCCCCCACGGCCGCCGCCACTGATGCTCCTCCCGCTGCGGCGACCGTGCCCGCGCCGCCCGCGCCTACGCCCGGCGTGCCGTGGCTCACCTGCCGACCTAGACAAATACGAGCAAAAACTTGTATCTTCCAAAAAAAGCGATTGATAACTCGCATTATTCGCTCTGGAGGATGGAAGATGGCAGAAATCGCAGGCGCCGCTGTCGACCGGCGCTCGATGCTGGCGGCGGCGGGCATGGCGGGGCTCGCGGTCGTGGGAACGGCCGGGCGTGCGGAAGCCAGGGCCGAGCCCGTTACCTCGGGGGTCTCCGCCAGGCGGTTCGAGAACAAGGTCGTCATCATCACGGGTGCGACCTCCGGCATCGGGCGGGCCACCGCGCTGGCCTTCGCGCGGGAGGGCGCGAAGGTCGGTTTCTGCGGGCGCCGCACGCAGCTGGGACGCGAGGTGGAGCAGGAGATCCGCAGGGCCGGTGGCGAGGCCGCCTACGTCAGGGCCGATGTCCGGCGGGAGGACGAGGTGCGCGGTTTCGTCGACCGGATCGCCGGCAAGTACGGAGGGCTGGACATCGCCTTCAACAACGCCGGCGTCAACTGGTTCGTGGAGCTCGAGCAGATCTCGCTTGAGCAGTGGAACGACCTGATGGCCACCAATGTCACCGGGGTGTTCCTGGCGATGAAGTACCAGATCCCGCACCTGCTCAGGCGCGAAGGCGGGGTCATCGTCGTCACCTCCTCGGTGGCCGGCACCGCCACCCGGCCCGGCGGGTCCGCCTACGCCGCCAGCAAGCGGGCGCTCGCCGGGATCGTTCAGGCGGCGGCGCTCGACTACGGGAAGAAGAACATCCGCACGGTCGCGATCGCTCCGGGCACGATCCGCACCCCGATCTTCGAGGTGAACCGCCCCGCCGGAATGAGCGACGAGGATTGGGAGGTGGAGATCGTCAAGTGGGGCAAGGCCAACGTCGACGCCCTCGGGCGGATCGGCCGGCCCGAGGAGGTCGCCGCCTCCGTCCTGGCCGCGGCGCAGCCCGGGCAGAGCTTCCTGACCGGCACCGAGATCATTGTCGATGGCGGGATGACCGCCGGCCTGTAGGCGCTCGGCCATCGGCCGGATCGCCTCGTCTCGCCCGTCCGGCATCGGCCCAGACCGCGCGTGCCACTGCCTTTCCTGGCCGTTCGCTGGTTCTCGGTGTCTCTCTGTGAGGATCAGCGAGCCGCCGCTCCGCGTGGCCTCCACGCGGAGCGGCCGACTCCTTGGTTCGGCTCAGGGCTGCGGTCCGGGCACCGGTGTCCACTGCCGGCACACGTCACCGGCACACGTGCGCAGGGTCGCGAGCCGGTTGGCCAGCGCCTGCCGCGTGGTGGCGTAGCGCGGGTCGTTGTGCACGCTTACGAGCTCGTACGGATCCTGCTGCAGGTCGTACAACTCTCGTTCGCCGGTCGAGTGCTCGACGTACTTCCACCGCGGAGCGCGCAGACCGGCATACCACCGGCCGCTCTGCTTGGGACCGGTCTCGATCACGATGCCGCGCGCGAGGGACGCGGTGTCGTCGGCGATCGGCAGCAGTGAGCGGCCGTCGACGGTCACCCCGGCGGTCGCGCCCGCGGCGTCGAGAATCGTCGGCGCGAGGTCGACGTTGGCCGCGATCGTGCTGACGTGCTTGCCCGCGGGCAGGCCTGGCCCCCTGATGATCAGTGGTACCCGGATCGACTCCTCGTAGGGCACCGTCTTGCCGCTCTGGATCCGGTGCTCGCCCTGCATCCAGCCGTTGTCCGAGGTGAACACGATGAGCGTGCCGGCCAGCTCGCCGGACGCCTGTAGCGCCGCCACGATGTCGGCGACCGCGTCGTCCACGGCGAGGAGCGACTCCAGGCGTCCCTTGAGCCGTACGTCCTCGATCCGGTCCTCGTTCGCGGGGGTGATCCGGGGCCTGTTGCGGATGGCCGCCGGCTTGTCGGAGACGTCCGCCTCGTCGTAGCTGGGGGGCTTGGGCAGTGTCACGTTCTCCAGGTCGCCGCGGTGCCGGGGCGCGGGGCGGGGATTGCGCTGGGACAGGTCCGACCCGTTGGCGGCCCCCTCGCCGTGTGGCGCCAGCGGTGCGAAGGACAGGAAGAACGGCTCACCGGCCGGCGCCTTGCGCCTGATGTAGTCGACGGCCTTGCGAGCGTAGACGTCGGTCTGGTAAAGCGCGGGATCCTCCACGTCGGCCGCGCCGTAGGTGCGCAGGACGCCGTTCTCGTTGAGCGTGTAGCCCCACATGCGGTAGGTGCTCGGGTCCACCGAGCCGTACCACTCGGCCCAGCCGGGCGGGATCTCCGTGGGACGCGCGCGCCCGTAGCCGTTGAGGAACTTGCCGATGTGCGCGGTGTCGTAGCCCGCCCGACGCAGCCAGACCGGCAGGGTCTCCGCGGCGGGCAGCTTCTCGTACCCGCCGTCCGGCGGCTGGTTGCCCAGCACGCCGTGGTTGTGCGCGTACTGCCCGGTGAGAAAAGTGCTGCGCGACGGGCAGCACAGAGAGTAGGACACCACGCTGTTGTCGAAGGTGGTGCCCGGCGTGGCGAGCAGCGACCGTACGTTGGGCAGGTGCCGCAGGGCGGACACGTTCATGTCGTCGACCATGATGACGACCACGTTGGGCTTGGCCGCCAGTGCGCCGGCCGGCGCGCCGGCGGTGGTCACCGTCAGCGCGGCGACACCGGCCAGGGCGAGCAGGGTCGCGCCGAGCTGACGTCGACGCGGGCGTGCGAACATACGACTCCTTCGGGGCAGGACAGCGGACATCGCGAGCCCGTGGAAACGGGGGCGACTGGTACGGCTCGAAGGGGAGAACGGTCTCGGGCGCCGGAGCGCCGGCGTGCTCAGCCGGTGAGACAGCGGGCAGCACCGACTCGCATCAGGTCAACGTGCAACCGTCTCGCCAGGACGATCTCAGTCGGCATGCTAAAAGCGTCGCATCCACCACCAGAACGTGCAACACCCACTAAACAGGTAGATTTATCGGCTTTTTTCTTCGACGGGTCGGCCCCCGAGGAGGAACCGGATCGTGGCGGGTGGTGCCGACGCCGTACGGGGCGGGATCACCCGAACCCCGAGAGCCATCACTCCTTCTCGTGAACACGAGCTCGCGGCGCCCGCAGGTCGTCGGAAGGACGGTGACGACAAGCGCCGCCACGGCCAGGGCCAGGAGCACCGCGGAGATCGGCCGGACAGATCACCCCGCGATCGACGCCCGCCCCGGCATGGCACACAGCGCCCAGCCGGGCGGGGTGGCGTGAAAGTTTCACCGCCGGTTGACGGATATGGGACGACCACTGACGATCATGTTGCCTCCGGGTCAGGGAGGAGGTGTCGAGTGAACGCCACTATCCGTTGCGAGGTGCACCGATGCCAAGAAGCCTGTTACGGGCCACGTCCGCCGTCCTGCTGACGCTGGCCGTCCTGAACGTCCCCACAGCGCGCGCCGACGAGGTCGTCCCGGTCGAGGTGACCGTGAACGCCCGCGCCGCGCTCGCCACCGTCCCGGAAACGGGCATCGGCACCAACCACGCGATCTGGGACACCCGTCTGGGCACCGGCGAAACCGCCGACCTGCTCAAGAACGCGGGCATGAAGCTGCTGCGCTATCCCGGCGGCTCGTACTCCGACATCTACCACTGGGCCGACCACACCGCCCCCGGCGGCTACGTGGCTCCCGACACCGACTTCGACACCTTCATGCGCGGCGTGCGGCGCACCGGAGCGCAGCCGATGGTGACCGCCAACTACGGCACCGGTACGGCGGAGGAGGCCGCGGCCTGGGTGCGGCACGCCAACGTCACCAAGGGTTACGGCGTCAAGTACTGGGAGATCGGCAACGAGAACTACGGCAACGGCCACTACGGCGCCGCCTGGGAGGCGGACAACCACGCAGACAAGAGCCCTGCCGAGTACGCGCGCCATGTCGTGGCCTACTCCGACGCGATGAAGGCCGTCGACCCGACCATCAAGATCGGCGCGGTGCTGACCACGCCGGCCAACTGGCCCGACGGGATAGTCGCCGAGGGCGACGCCGGAACCTGGAACGAGGTCGTCCTGTCGGCCGCCGGATCGAAGATCGACTTCGTGATCCTGCACTGGTACCCCGGCGCCCTCGACAGGGCCGCGCACGTTCCCGACATGATCGACCTCACCCGCCGGCAGATCGCGAGGCACGCGGGGCCCGGCGCCGAGCGGATCGGCATCGCGATGACCGAGTTCAACACCGGGTCGAGCAGCGGTGGCACGACGACCCAGCCCGGCGCGCTGGCCGCCGCCGACGCCTACGCGACGCTGCTGGCCAACGGGGTGTTCACGGTCAACTGGTGGAACGTCCACAACGGCATCGGCAGCGTCACGCAGGTTGAGGGGCACACCGACTACGGCGACTTCGGCCTGCTGTCGAGCGGGACGTGCACCTCCGACGGCGGCGTCTGCGAACCGGCGGTGAACACGCCCTTCGCGCCGTACTACGCGCTCCAGATGGTGAGCAGGTTCGCCCGCCCCGGCGACCTGTTCATCCGGGCCGCGACCGGCCAGGCGAAGGTCGGCGTACACGCCGTGCGCCGCCCCAACGGCGATCTGGCCGTCCTGCTGATCAACACTTCGTCCGACACGTCCTACCCCGTCACGATCGGCTACTCCGGCTTCAGCCCGGCGTCCGGGGCTCCGACCGTACTGACCCACACCAACGGCGCCACGAGCATCACCGCCTCGGCCACGGGCAGCGCGACCGGCCAGACGCTGCCACCGCTCTCGCTGACCACGATCGTCCTGCGTCCCGCCTCCCCCCAGACCGGCCTGCCGGGCACGCCGGGGCAGCCGGCGGCCTCGGCCGTGGCGGACAGGACCGCCACGATCTCCTGGCCCGCCGCCTCCGCCGGCGCGCGCCCGATCGTGAAGTACGAGGTCCACCTCCAGAACGGAGCCGTCAGCGAGCAGCTCGGCGAGACCACCGGGACCTCGTTCACCGCGGGCAACCTGAAGCCGGGCACCCGCTACACGGTCAACGTGATCGCACGGGACAGCGGCGGCGGCGTCTCGTCGCCCTCCGCGCCGCTGACGTTCACGACCGGCACACCCGCCTCCAGCTCGTGCTCGGTACGCCTCACCAAGCAGTCCGACTGGGCCAGCGGGTACGTCGGCGCCATCGACATCACCAACCACGGCGCGCCGATCGACGGCTGGACCCTGAACTTCAGCTGGCCCAGGACGTGGCAGAGCCTGGGCAGCGGCTGGAGCGCCGTCTGGACGCAGAACGGGCGGGACGTCAAGGTCGTCAACGACTCCGGCAACGGCTCGCTGCCCACCGGCGCGTCGACCACGATCGGCTTCGTCGGCAACTACAGCGGCCCGAACACGCTACCCGCCGTCTTCACCCTCAACGGAACCGTCTGCACGACCCGGTAACGGCGGCCGGGGCCGTCTCCTGTAAGAACGCTCATGAACGGCCCCCGCCCCGTGCCGTCTTCCCGGCGGCCACCATTTCAGATCGGGCCGGCGCGGCCCGGACCAGCGGGCCGTAGGTTTCGCCCGTGCGCTCCAGGCCCACCGCATGACCAGAAATCCTTAAGATCAGGCGCTACGGTGAGGAGAGATCGAAAATCCTCTCAAAGTGAGCCGATAGCGAGGTTCCGGCAACGCGGTGGACGGCCTCATCCCGATCGATCACGGGTTCTCACCCTCGGCGAGGAAGTAGGCGACGGTTCCGAGCGCGTGGTGCCGGGCGATGTCGCCGTTTTCCTCGCTGAGGTAGGTGCCGCCGGTCATGTTGACGACCTGTAGCGCCAGCGAGGACAGCTCCTCGTCCGGGTTCAACGCCAGGCTCAACGCCGCGACCGCCGCCCCTTTCACCACCCACCGGCCGTAGGTGGTGTCATGGCCCGGTGCGATGAAACTGTCACGGCTGTCGGCGGGACACGCGTGGTAGGCCTCCACTGACCGCCTGCTGTAGTCCGCCCGAAGGGCGTGCAGCCGCGCGACCACCTCGCCGGAGCGCGCGCCGTTCGCGATCAGGCGTAGAGCCTCCTCGACCAGGGGGCCGTCGATGCCGGCGGTGGTCACCGCCAGGCCGGCGGCGATGTTCACGATCTCCGGCAGCTTGTCGGGCGTGGGTTCGGCGACGATCCGCGCGACGCGGGGGTCGACGGCCGCGATGGCCGTCATCCGCTCGTCGACCCGCAGCGCCACCGGCGCGGAGACGGTCACCGGACGCAACGGGTAAAGGGCGTGTGGCCGGGCCAGCCAGTCCGCGTCGATCCTGATCCCGGACAGCTCCTCACCCACGGCGAACGCGGCGACCCGCCAGTCCGCGTGCCAGTCCGCCTCGCTCACCGACAGCCCGTCGAGCCACTCCCGGCCGCGGGCGCCGTCCAGATCGAGGGCGTCGAACGACGCGACGACCGCGCCGTGGCGGACGTAGCACACGAAGGTGGCCATGTTGACGGTCCACGCGACGCGGTACGCCTCCCCCTCGGTCGCGATCCCGCTCAGCAGCGCCTGGCTCATGCCGCGGAACACGAACGGCTCGACGAGCACGGCCCACTCACCGTGCCGGGCCACCAGCATCACCCCGGTGGCGTCCTCATCCAGCTCCTCCAGGTCCTCCCAGGCCATGCCGAACAGCCCGTCGACGGTCTCCTGCTCCGCCGTGCCCGGATCGCCTCCGAAGCTCCGCACCACTTCGTCGAGGTCACCGGTCCTGACCCAGGTGACGCAGGCGGTCTCGACGTCGATCTCAGCCATGTGAATCCTCTGTGCAGGAAAGGTGAAAACGGCACACGCGCCACCTTCACCCGGGCGATGACCTATTACGGCGGGTTGGAGCCGATAATGTCAGCTCCGATGCCGTCGATCGTACAGATCATGTGATCGAGCTCCGGAACTTCCTCTGCCGACGAATCGATGACGACGACAGCCGGGCGCGACCGGCCCCGCCAACCGCGAGGCCCTCTCGGTGGCGGGTGGGTGGTGCCTGGCACGCCTGTCCCCCGGCCCGCGGCGGGCCGGGGGGTGACCGGCTGTCAGGCGCAGATGTATCCGGACGGAAGCGCGGTGTTGCCGTTCGGGCGGCTCACCTGGAAGCCAACGCTGGTGGTGGCGGCGCCGGGGGCGAGGGAGCCGTTGTGGGCGGCGTTCCTGATGGTCACGGTCTGCCCGCTGACGGTGGTGGTGCCGTTCCACGAGCCGGTCAGCGTGTGCCCGGACGGCAGCGTGAAGGTGACAGTCCATCCGGTGATCGCCGAGGTGCCGGTGTTGGTGACGGTCAGCGGCTGGATGACGTACCCGGTGCTCCACTGGGTCTGCACGGTCGGGACGGCCGCGCAGTTCCCGGTGGACGTGCCGGGTTGGGTGGTGACCTCCGCGGTGTTGGAGACCGGCGAGACGTTGCCCGCGGCGTCCCGCGCCCTGACCTGGTAGCGGTAGGTGGTGTTCGGGGTCAGGCCCGTGTCGCCGAACGAGGTCGTGGCCGAGGTGCCGGCCTGGGTGAACGTGCCACCGCTCGCGCCGGGCGCGCGCAGGATGTCGTAGCCGGTGACGCCGCTGTCGTCCGTCGAGGCCGTCCAGCTCAGGGTCGTGCCCGTGGACGTGGTTCCCGAGGCCGCCAGACCGGCCGGGGCCGTCGGCGGCGAGGTGTCGCCGCCTCCGGTGGTCGTGGTGAACGTGACCGGCTGCGAGTTGCCGGACAGGTTGCCCGCGACGTCACGCGCCCGCACGTACACCTGGTACTGGGTGTTCGCGGTCAGCCCGGTGAGGGTGATCGAGGTGGTGGTGGACTGGCCGAGTTGCGGGTCGGTGGCGCCCTGCTCGCGGTGGACGTTGTAGCCGGCCAGCCCGGAACCGCCCTGGTCGGTGGACGCGGCCCAGGTCAGCGTGGCGCCGGTCGCGGTCACCGCGGACGCGGCCGGGGTGCCCGGCGTGCTCGGTGGCGTGGTGTCGCCGGAATTGCCGAGGGCCGGGGTCTGCCAGTCTCTCCACTCGGACAGGTTGCCGCTCGCCCTGGAGGAGATCCTGATCGCGCCGGGAGCGTTGCCCGTCCTCAGCAGGAACTTCTGGATGTTCTGCTGCAGCGGGGTCCTCCACTCGGACCTGTTGGCGCAGTGGCTGCCGTCCTGGACGTCGGACCAGTAGGTGATGTTCTCCCCCGCGCCGAGCGCCTTGTAGACCTCCGCTCCGCCCAGGGCCGCCACGCTCGCGGACCGGGGGCCCAGATTGGCGATGTGGGGGTTGTCCATGATGAACAGTCCTCGCGGGGCGACCATGGCCACCATCTGGTGGGTGTCAACCGGCAGCCTGGCCGGGCTGCTCGTGAAGGAGCCGAACGCGTCACCCAGCCACGGCTGTTCTCCGTAGGCGCTGCTCAGGCTCTGGGCGCCCTCCCCGGGAATCCCGCGGAAGATGGGGACACCGGCGCTCCCAGACTCGATCGGCATGGTCAGGGCGATGCGCTGGTCGAACGCGCCGACCACGAAGGCGCCCTTCCCGAACCGGGAGCATCCCGTGACGCCGGTCGCGTCCGCCCTGAGAACGCTGCCGTCCGACTGCTCGATGACGTCGATGATCCGGCTCACTCCCCAGGCCCAGGCGAGGAGCAGCCCCGTGCTGCTCGAGGAGCCGTAGACGCTGTAGAACGCGCCCTGCTTGTTGTTGCGCGGCGTGCCCTCTCGCCCGACCGCGTAGGGGTCGTAGCTGATGACGGCGGCACCGGCCGCCCTGATCGCGGCCGTGTCCGCTCCGAATCCTCCCAGGACGACGACGGCCGGGAAAGGTCCCGAACCGCTCGGCAGCGAGACACTCGCGGAGAAGCTGGAGCTCCTGCCGTTGTGGTTCACGTTCACCGTGATGCCGGTTCTGGAGACCGTCCCCGTGACACCGGCCGGCTTCGCGGGCTTCTCGCCGTAGACGAACTTCTCCGCCAGCCTCTTGATCTCCTCCCGTCGGCACCGCCACTCGGACGTGCTGGAGATACGCGTACCGTCCAGCTTCCTGAAAGGATCGGGAAGCCTGGAGTTGGTGGGCAGGGATCCCGCGTCGGGCAGGCCGGCCACCGCGCAGTCGGCACCCTCGTTTTCAACTCCAGCAGCCGCGGCGGCCTCGGGGGGCGCCACCGTCACCGCTCCGGCGATCGAGAGCGCCGCCGCCACCGCCAGCGCGACGACCCTCGAACGGATCCTGGAGCGGGCCAGACTGATGATCACTAGGGCTCTCCCTTCCGGGTGGGGTGTTGGCGCCCAGTCTGAAAATCTGCCCGAAATATGTCAACGAGATATCGAAATATTTCGAAAGCGGGATTCTTGCCACTGCCTTGAACTGGAAACTTGTCAACGCCGATGCCGAAACTTATGGAAATAGCTGAAAGCCAGACATGTTCGGCTCTGCTCAACCTGCTATCCCGAAACTTTCGGCCCAGCCCGGCGTACGGTCTCCGCGCATCCGACCGGCCGTCGGCACACGTTCCCTGGGTGCCGGCGCGCATGACGATGGAACTGTGAGTTCGGAACCGAAGCCGCAAAGACCGCGGGTCGAGCGTCCCAAACCGGGATATCACCAAGCTCAAGGGGCCGGGTGCGGGCATCACCCACGACCTTGTACGTGATGCCCAACATCTACTTCATTGCTGCGGGGACCCCGGGGGTCCGGAGAGGAGCTGTACAGCGCCGACCCGCTCTGGGAAGGCTTAGCCGTTCCTCAGACCCCGGACTTCACGCGCATCGCTCCTGGCGAGACCGGGCGACAGGGGAACGCCTGCTCTCAGATCTGCTCGCTTTCCAGGTCCTCCAACGAGAGCCCCGCGTCGGTCAGCCGCCTGTTCAGCAGTTCGACGAGCTCTTCGTCCTGCCGCACGACCCTCCACGCCTCACGCCGCCCGACCTTGGGCTCCTCACCCTCCTTCGGCCGGTACCGATCGCCGCCGCGCCAGAGCGCGACCGTCCGGACCGCCTCGCGGGTGAACGGGGTACCGCGCATGGTCTTGCCCGTCGCCTGGAACAGCACGGTCCACACCCCGGGCAGGGCCGCGACGAACGCCTCCTCGAACACGCCGGGCGCGGCCTCCGGCAGTGCGATGCTCGCGGCCACACCCGTCGGGTCGGTGACCACCGCCCGCACCTCGGCGCGCTGCGACACCGGGACGTCGTACTCGGAGAGCGTGACGCGGAGCCGCGACTCGGCGCCCGGCTCGAAGGAGTCCTGCCGGACCTCGGCATGCATGCGCAGGTCCGAGGACGCGTGGACGAGCAGGGTGCCCCGCAGCCCCTCGCGGAGGATCTTCCGAGCGTCTTCGCGGCTGAGCTTGCCGTCTCCGGAGATCGCCTTCCTGACGGCCTGTCCCGACAGGTGGAACCGTGCCAGCCACTGCCCCGCGCGCGGGTCGGCCCCGATGGGGACCGGCAGCGTCAGCCGGTAGTACACGACCTGATCGGCAAGTTTGAAGTAATTGCGTCCGGTCAGCCTCGACACGAAGGCGGGGTCGACCACGTCCCCGTCCGGCGTGATCAGAGTCATCTCCACCAGCCAGGGGTGCTGCGTCAGGAACATGACGTCGGTGACGAAGTCCGTCTCGGCCAGGAGGAAAGGGACGTCCACGGTGGTGTCCGGGGCCACGGTGACCGGCGGATCCACGACGATCTGGTCGTTCTTGACGCCGGCGAGGACCTGCAGGAAGTACTTCGCCAGTTTTTGACATCCACTCCGCCTTAAAGGACGGAGATTCCGGTCTGCCGCGTGTGCGGCTCCTGGCGGGTTACCGCTTCTTCGCGCGGTGCCGGGATCGCTCCCGGTCCTACCCGCGCTCCACAGTCGTTTAGTCTCTCCGCCTGCCCGGCGGCGAGAATGTTGACCGCGGCGTTGATGTCCCGGTCGTGGCCGGCCCCGCAGGGGCAGGTCCAGGACCGGACGTTCAACGGCATCGAATCGGTGATGGTCCCGCAGGCCGAGCACAGCTTCGACGACGGAAACCAGCGGTTGATCTTGGCGAAGTGGCGGCCATACCTGACGGCTTTGTACTCCAGCATGGCGACGAACTGCGACCAGCCCGCATCATGCACACTCTGCGCCAGCCTCGTGCGCGCGAGACCGGACACGGCGAGATCCTCCACATACACCGCTTGGTTGTCGCGGATCAACGTGGTGGACAACGTGTGGGCGAAGTCGCGGCGCGTGTCGGCCACCTTGGCGTGAGCCTTGGCGACCTTCAGCTTGGCCTTGGCCCGGTTCGCCGATCCCTTCTTCGTTCGGCTCAACGCCTTCTGTGCCTTGCGGAGCTGCTTGGCCGCCCGCCGCAGAAAGCGCGGGTTGGCGATCTTCCGGCCATCGGAGGTGATCGCAAAATGGGTGAGACCCAGGTCGAGGCCGATCTCGGGACCCGTCTCGGGCAACGGCTCGTTTGAGGTCTCGACGACGAACGACGCGAAGTACCGGCCCGCCGAGTCCTTGACCACCGTCACCGATGACGGGTCCGACGGCAGGGTCCGCGACCAGCGCACCTCCACCTCACCGATCTTCGGCAGCCGGAGTCTCCCACCCGCCGTGACCGTGAATCGGGCATTCTTCGTGAACCGGACCGCTTGGCGGGAGTCCTTGCGGGATCGAAACCGGGGTGGGGCAATCGTGCGGCCCCTGCGTTTGCCGGACAGGGAGGCGAAAAAGTTGCGGTAGGCGGTGTTCAGATCCGCGAGCGCCTGCTGCAAGAGCACGGCCGACACCTCGCCCAGCCATGCCCGCTGCGGCGTCGCCGTGGCCCGCGTGATGACGTGTTTGGACAACTCCCCATCCGAGATGTACGGCAGGCCCCGCATCCGGGCGTCCTGCCTCAGGCGCAGCCCGTCGTTGAACACCGTCCGCGCGCACCCGAACGCCCGCGCCAGCGCTTGACGCTGACCCTGCGACGGGTAAAGGCGGAAGTTGTACCTGAGCTGCACGGATCAATTGTGCGTCCATGCGCCGTGGCGTGCAGGGAATCCACAGAGATGAGGTGGCAGTTGCCGGCGACACCCGCCATACCCTCACCGTTGTCCGCCGCTCCGGTGGCCGCGGAGGCGCAGCACATGCCGTGGTCCGCGCTCTCACCGGTGTTGGTCGCGTCGTTGTCGGCCACCATCCCGTTGAAGTCGAACAGCCGCGCGATCTTCGAGGTGCCGTCGGTGAGGGTGACCGCGACGCTCGGGTGCCCGGCGTCGACGCCGTGGTCGACCCGCTGAGCCCGGCCCGGCGACACCTCCCGGACCACGTTGTCCGGCTCGTCGCTCTCCTGGCGCAGCTCCGGCACGCGCAAGACCACGACCTGCTCGTCGTCGAAACGGATCAGCCGCGAGGCGCCGCCGTTCAGCCTCTCGACATCGCGCACCGTGTCGTCCTCCCCGGACGGACGGTTGAGCCGTACACCGACGGCGTCCAGGATGGGCTGGAACGGGACGCGCACCCGGCCCCGGTTGTAGTGCGGCCATCCGGCCGGTCCCAGGACGAACTGCTCGACGCCGTCCGGGCGTGTGGGGTAGCCGCCGCCGATCTCGCGGGAGTCGGGCGCGTAGCCCTGGGCGATGACAACGATGGTGGCCGGTTCCGAAGGGGGAACATCGAAGCGCGCCTGCCCCTTGCGGTCCGTGGTGACCGTCACCTGTTCTCGCGAGCTGTCCACCCGGGTCACCCGGGCGTCCATCACGGGCGTGCCGTCGTGGGACGCGACCGAGACCGTCAGTGCCGATGCGTTCATACCTGGCCCCCACGTCTGTCAGCGCTTACGCAAAGCCGACGATAGGGATAGTGCTAACACTATGACAAGAAACCTAAACAGAGCGCAACCATCTATCTGGCGGCCGCCTCCCTGGCCGGCGCGGACCCGGGTCTCCTGGTCCGAGGGCCGGTGTGCTGGATACTGAGATCAGATTCGGAACATGGACAGGGGAGCCGTGCAGAGGGCCTGCTCAGCGCCGAACTCCTCGAACGTGCTGATGGGGCGAAAGCCAAGGCGGGCGGCGAGTTTCAGAGATCGCTTGTTCGCGGTCTGGGTCACGAGCAAGACCGGCTGGTCGGGGAGTTCGTCAGCCGCGGCGCGCAACGCGGCCGTCGCGGCCTCGAATGCGAACCCCGCACCCCAGGCGCTGCGCCGCAGTACATAGCCCAGTTCCAGTTTCTCGCCATCCTCGGTGACATGCCCAGGGCTGTCGGTCGACCGGCGGGCGAGCATCAATGTTCCGATAAACCGGTTCGTCGTGTTGTCCGCGATGACATAGTTGCCGGGCCTGGATGTCGCGTTGGCGATTGCCGCGTCGAAGCGCTGCTCGACATCACTCCGAGGCTGGGGACCACCGATGTATGCCTGAACCTCGGGATCGGTCGAGAGCTCGATGAATCCTTCACGGTCGGCATCGTGCAACGCTCTGCGAAGCAGGAGCCGTTCCGAAGGGACCTCCGTGGCAGATAGCGTGCGCAATTGGCTCATAGGCCCAGGAGCCTAAAACACGGGCCCCTTGCCTGAGCTACCGCACTCGCCGCACCACGACGCCTCATCGCGACGACCCATCACTGATCAACCGCTTCCCCCGCCCTCGAAGACCGTCGCGCTGGTCCCGGCCATCCTCGGCATGCTCGCCTCTACTTGCCTGACGTGCCTTAACGACCTCCATGCGGCTGACCGGCAGGTTCGCTTGACAACCCCGGACAACGATCGAGCGGATCGTGCCGCCGCAGCCGGCGCTGACCGGCGGCGGGAGGGGCCCGGTAGGATCGTCCGCGTGGATCTGGACGCCATCGCCGCCAGGCTCGGGGTACCCGTCGAGGACGTCGACCGCGTGCACCGGCTCGCCGGCGACCGTCCGTCTGCTCCGCTGCCCGCCAAGGCCGACGCGCCCGCGATCCTCGACCGGCTCGCGGTGCGGCCGGACGACGCCGCCGAGATCATGGCGGGCTGGCCCGATCCCGACTCTCCACTGTGGACGCCGGAGCTGCGCTGGCTGCTCGACCGCTCGATCGCCCTGGTCCGCGCCGATCTCGGGGGCCACAGCTGGCTGTCGCCCGGTCCGGAGTTGCCGCGCGAACGGGGCCCCGCCTGGCGGCATCTCTACGTGTACGCGTACCTGGCCCTGGTCGACGTTGTCACGGGATACCACCGCGACCACGGCATCGCCGATGCCGTGTCGTGGGTGACCCTCGCGGACCTGGGCCGCAACCTCGCGATCGACCGGCGGATGCACCGCGAGGGCTGGCCGGTCATGCAGGGCTGGCTGACGCTGCACGCGCGCGGCGGCATCTACGAGCTGGGCCGGCTGCAGTACCACCGCGGCGGCACCACCCCCACCATCGACCTGCACATCCCCGAGTCAGGGCCGATGACCCCGGAGACGGTCGCGGCGTCGCTCGACGAGGCCCGCGTGTTCTTCCCGCGCCACTTTCCCGACGAGCGCTACACGGCGTTCTCCTGCGGCTCGTGGCTGCTCGACCCGCAGCTGCTGGAGTACCTGCCCGGGGACTCCAACATCGTCCGGTTCCAGCGGAGGTTCGAGCTGGAGCCCTACCAGGAGCCGGAAGGGCTGGACGCCGACGTCGAGGTGCTGCGGTTCGTGTTCCGCACCCTGACCACGCCGCTCGACCAGCTGCCGCGCCGCACCGTGCTCCAGCGCGCGATCGTCGACCACCTGAAGGCCGGCCGCCACTGGTACGTCCGCCGCGGCCGCTTCCCGATCCGGCCGCACTCCTGATCTTGTTTCTGTGGCGGTGCTCTTGGCCGGCCGTGGTTCGCTCAGGGGAGCTTGGGAACCAGTGTCCAGACGTTGCCGGTCCGGGGAGTCCGAGGTTGATCAGGATTCGCAGGTTGAGGGCGGCGGCACGGGTGTGGAGCAGCCCACTCACCCTGCGCATCCACCACTGTGGCCTCATTCCAGAAGGAACAAGGCCAGAACGCAAGACCTTCAGCGGCCTTCTAGGGGAGGCGAACGACCGCGACGCCGTGTTGGTATTCGCCGAAGCTCCAGCCGGCGATGAGGACGGCTCCCAGCTGTTCGACGGCGCCGCCGCTGGGGGGCCATTCGTCGGCGGCGAGATAGAGGGCGCCTGAGGAGACGGCGTCCGCCTCCTCCACGCAGTGGAAGCGGAGGTGGTCGCGAAGGGCCTGGTTCCGGACGGGACGGAGGGCCTTCTCCCATCGCGGTTCGGCTTCTTCCACGTAGCCGTCGTCGCCACCCATGGGGATGAGGTGGTCGGGGCCCCGGTGGGTGAACGTGGCGGCGCGCAGGGCGTCCCGGAGAGTGCCGTCGGTGGCCAGGCGCAGGGTCGCGGTGATCGAGTAGTGGAAGTTGTCAAGATCCTCGGCGGTCAGGTCGACGCCGTGGCGAACCAGGAGCGGGGACAGGTCCGCGCCGCGGATCAGCAGGTCGACGCCCTTCAGGGCGGCGGCGGCGCGGACGTCGTCGGCGAAAGCGCCGGAGAACGGGCCGTCGAGCACCTCCGCGTCGAAGTGGACGAACGAGTCGCTCAGGTCGAAGTGCCAGGCGAAACCCTGGTGGTCCTCGTCCAGGTAGACGGGGTCGGGGAGCGGCCTCGGCGTCGGGTCGGCGAGCGCGGCGGGGCTCAGCCAGCCGGCCGGAGGTGCCATCTCGTTGAGGACGTCCCCGCCGTAGTAGACCGCGTACGTCGCCTCCGGGTCATAGTCGGCGAGCCTCCTGCCCAGCAGGATCCCGAACGCCTCATCCAGTTCCTCGTCCCAGCCCATGTCCGCCTCATTGCCGTAGGAGTGAAACGTGTATTGTGCCGGATCTCCCCACCTCGTGAGGGAGATCGAGCGGAACGCCGCCGGCTCCCACGGGGCCGGGCATCGTCAGATTCGGATCGCCCGGCTTGAGGTGCTCCAGAGATTCCGGACAGATCACTCGCTAGGATGGCGAAACATGCCAAAAGGTTCCGGGCGTAGGTTCAGCCAGGAGTGAGCGGTGACACCGATCCGAAGCGCCGTTTCCGCCGGTCGGCCAAACGTGTTGGACGTTCGGCGGCTGTCACCCTGTTCGGCGGCCGGGCCCGCGGGTGACTTGGAGCTGGTTCACCGCCTCGACGACGGGCGCCGCGCCGTCCTCTGCCGAGACTCCGACCGACAGGGCCTGGGCCCGCTGCCGAGACGAAGACCGGCGGGGGCCCCGATGTCAGGAAGTCGCGCAGCACCGGATCCGGCTGCCAGCCTCGCGGTTGGAGCGGCCACCAGTAACCCGTGATCTCCAGCCCCGGCCGCCAGTCGGCCGGGCGCGGCACCACCAGCGGGCTGACCCCGTGGAAGACCGGCCAGCGCGTGTCCTCCCGGCGCCGGTAGAGGGCGCGCGGGGTCATCGGGGGCAACCCGAGCCGGGCCCGCATCTTCGTGCTCATCCCGGCGAGCAACGGGCCGGCGGCGGGCGACTCGAACGCGAGCCGGGCCGTCCTGCGGTTTCCCCACCGTCCGAGCGATTGACGGAACAGGCTCATGACCGGCGGAAAGTCGCCCGTGGGATCTATCGGCTGCAGGTGCACCCCCATGCTCGGCACGCCCATCGCCTCGGCGACGTGACAGCCCTGCGCGCCCGCCATGCCCAGCAGGAGCAGGTCTGCCTCCTGCTCGGCGATCTGGGTCAGGCCGTCCATGAGCTGCTCGCTGTACTCCTTGAACGCGCTGATGGAGAAGCGGCCGGTCAGTGCGGGGAGCGGATCTCCGGGAAGTGGCAGATACTCCAGGCCCGCATCGGTCACGAGCTCCGCGTACGGCTCGTGCGCGGCGATCGCCACCTCGTGCCCGGCCTCGCGTAAGCGCATTCCCAGTCCCGTGTACGGCGCCACGTCCCCCCGTGTGCCGACCCCGACGATTAAAACTCGCATCCGCATCCCCTCGCTCGTTTATCATGCACTCGCATGATAAACGGGACGAGCAGGCTTTTCCATGCACTCGCATGAGAAAGTAGTGGGGTATGCCGAAGATCGTCGACCACGACGCCCGGCGACGGCACATCGCCGAGGCCGTGCACCGCATCATCCACGACAAGGGCATGAATAACGTCAGCCTCAGGGAGGTCGCCGCCGAGGCCGGAATGTCCATGGGCGCGGTGCAGTACTACGTCACGACGAAGGACCAGATGCTGCTGCTGGCGCTGGAGCACATCGGAATCTGGATCGGCAACCGGGTGGCAGCCGTGGCCGCGCGCCGGTCCACGCCGCTCGACCTGCTGCGGGACACCGTGCTGGAGCTGTTGCCGCTGGACGACGAGCGCAGTTACCTGAACCGCGTCGGGCTGGCGTTCCAGGCGAGCTCGGTGGTGGACGACGACCAGGCGGCGGCGATGCGGCTCGGGGTGCCGCTCCTGCTGTCCTTGTTCGCCGAGCAGATCAGGGCCGCCCAGGCCGCCGGGCAGCTCACCGCCCACCTGGACGCAGACAAGGAGGCGAGCATCCTGTATGCCTTCGCGCAGGGCATCGTGAACGCCACCCTGGTCGGGCACTACACACCCGAGGAGGTCGCGGCGTTGCTCGACTACCACTTGGCACGGCTTCGCGCGGGGTGACGGTCGTAGCGGGAATCTCGGCCGGTCCAAACCGTAACCGATTTCCGAGTTCAGCTCGAAGGCCTGCCGGCACCTGCGCCACGCCCATGAGTAGGACGGCCCGGACGACCAAGGCCCATCTCACCGACGTCCGACGGTTCTACCACCCAGCCGCCACAAAACCTGGGAACCGCCATCTGTAGCCGGGGGTCGCGACACGAGGCCAACCACCGCTCACAGATGGGCCACCCATTGTCCGGTCTCAATGAATTGCGACAGGCAGGGCGCCCCTGGTCAGCGAATTGACATCTTTCTTGAGAGGAATCGGGATGGCAGCCAGGTGGGCAAGTGGGCAGCTTAGGGCGCCTTGGGGTGGCATCTCGATAATCTTGTCATTGAAGGGATCTGTGGTCAGGGTTGTGACAGGTTGAATGAGACGCGGTCCGAGGTTGTCCCATCGAAGGTGGCAGTTTCTTGGGGTCAGGCCCGGTTTCCTGCTCCCCAGTAGAACGGCCCAGAGGTCGAGTGAATCTTGATGCGCCATCCGATCTGCTCGAGCTGTCGTTCGAGGTCCGGCGGGCGGTGCGGGACTTTGACGATCCGGTAGGCGGTCCCGTCCATGAGCTGGCGTTGTATGGTCGCGGATTGCTCACCCTCGATGAGTTCGTCGGCGGTACGGTAGCCGTCGTCGACGAAGAACACCCGCCCCTCCGGTTTCAGGCAGTCGGCCACCAGCGACCAGAATGACGCGAAGCGTTCGGGCGGAACGTGCGACAGCCAGAACCCGAAGAAGACGACGTCGTAACGACGGTCCGGCTGCCAGCGGAACAGGTCGGCCGACACGAAGCGCACCCGCTCGTCCTCGCTCACCCGCGTCGAGGCGATGGCGAGCATTTCTGGAGACGCGTCCACGGCCGTGACATCGGTGGCGTGCTGGAGCAGTTGGGCGGTCCATCTGCCTGGACCGCAGGCGAGTTCGAGCACGCTGCCGGTCGGCCGGAACGCATCGAGCGCCGCCAACAGCTCAGAGGTTCCGGGAAAGGGTAGAGCGTGGCGCTCGTATTCTGCGGCAATCGCCCGGTAGTAGACGACCTGTTCGTCTAGTAGTTCTTGCAGGTTCCCGCCATCAGCCGATTTCATGGATCGACTATCACAAAATCATTCGGCGGGTTGCAACACCGACAAGGTCGACGTCTTAAGAAGAGGTCTTGGGGTTGGGACAGCACATGGCGAGGGGACTGTAGAAAAAACGGCTCCGCCACCACCGGATTCGTGCCAGAGCCGCTTGATTGACAGACCCCATGTCAGCGAAGATGACAGTGACCGACGCTGTGACCTGCTCACTGTCAGACAGCTGTGCGTGACCACTCGTCGGGCGAGTCGTCGAAGTTGGCAGTAGCGGATGATCTTGCAGTGCATGTGACCGCGCGGCCGCCCCAATGAGCAGGACTTCGCCCCATCACCCTCACGCCCGGTGGATACGGTCGGGCGACAGGTCCGGACTCGCTACCTCCTGCCCTGCCGCATGCAAACTTTTCCTCTGACAGGCGCGTCTCACCCTTATGGGAATGTTGTTTCGCGGCACCGCCGCAGCCGTCGCCTTTTTCGTCGCCGCCGGGCCGGCCGCCGCCCACGCCGTGGCACCGGCCGGTCAGTGGAGCGTCGTCCATGACCACCGCCGTGACTCCTACGACGCGGTGACGGTGACGCCGGGTGGGGCCGTCTGGGTCGCCGGGACGAGGCTCCCGGATCGCGGATCGAGTCGCACCGAGTCGCTCCTGCTCAAGGGCGGCCGGTCCACCTTCAAGCGGGTCACCGGGCCGGACTTCCGGGTGAAACGGCTGACGTCGGCGTCCGACACCAGGGTCTGGGCGTTCGGCGCGTCGCGGTACGCCCGGTGGGACGGCAAGCGCTGGCAGGTCAAGCGATGGCGCTATGGCCGGGTGGATCGGGCGTACGCCATTGGCGAGAACCTGTGGGTCATCGAGAACTCGAATACGTTCCCCGCGGCCGGTGACGCCGGGTGGAAGGCGCGGTCCACGCTGCGGCGCCTGGCCGGGTCGGTGTGGCGCAAGGTCGACACGCCGATTGTGGTCAAAGGACTCGACGGCAAGTGGGCGGCGGGCTCGGCGCGGGGCAAGGCGGCTCTGGCCCGCTGGACCGGCACGGCCTGGCGCGCGGTCGCGCTTCCCGCGATTCCGTCCGCACGCTCGGGCCAGATCTCGGAGTTGACGGATGTAGCGGTCGACGGTGAGACCGGCCGGGTGATGGCCGTCGGCTGGGTCGCCTGGCCGTGCGGCGGTGCGAAGCGCTCTTTCTGCGGTGAGACTTTGCTGCTGTCGGGCTATCTGGGCGGCTTTACCTTCGAGGTCCGCAGTGAACCGGGCATCCAGCCGCGCGCCCAGGCGGAGCCCGACGGCAGAGGCGGGGCCTGGGTCGTCTACGACGCCAAGGGCGGGGGCAGCGGGTTTCTGCACATCGGCGCCGACAGCGTCGAGCCGGGCGCCTTCCCGGCTCCGCCGAACCAGAACGCGTTCGTCCGTGACCTCGCCATCCAGCCGGAGAGCGGTTCCGTCTGGGCGGTCGGCGCGGCACCTTCTGGCCGCATCGGTTTGATCTGGGCTCACGGCCGCTGAGCCGGCTGCGGCGATCCAAACCATGCCTGGCCGCTGCTGCCGCCAGAAGTCGCCGCCGAACTGAAAAGCCTGATCGCCTCACACATCTCCGTGGTCGCGACGACGCCGTACGCCAGTGGGCGAACATCGCCAGACAGCCCCCGCACATTGAGCCCCGGTGACTCGACGATTGTCCACGACGGGCATCCGATCAACCCAAGAGGCGAACGACTCGTCCGGCTGCGGCTCAACCACCAACGCCAGGCGCCGGAGGAGGAAACCGACTCTCATCTTCGACTCCTCACTATCAAGTCGACTCTCAAGATCCACGCCGAACTCTCAAGTTCGACGGCCCCAGACAACTTCTGTCTGGACCCAGCGAAGATGACAGTAGGATCTGCTCCTGACCTGGACACTGTCACTTAGATGGGTGTCGAGATGTTGGTGCTCGCGTCATCGAAGTCGGCAGTGCGCAGCCGAAGATCGAGTGCCATGAATGTGCGTCGGTTGGGCGCTGAGGCTTCAGGGCTCGAACCTGTCTAGTCTTGGAGCCATGGGGACCGTGGAGGAGGAATCGTCCCTCGCCGCGTTCCTGAGGACCGTGAACGTCGGCGATGTCCTCACCGGGACCGTCGCAGAGATCACGCGATCGGGAACGACCGTGCTTCTCGACGCTTTCGCCGGCGCTCCAGTCGGTGTCATCGGCCCGCTCGATCTTTCCTGGGGGTCCTTTGGAGGCTCGGCCGCCGACATCCTTGAAATTGGCGGCCGGGTCTCTGCCGAGGTGATCGCCGTTGATCTCCCCGGGCGACAGGTTCGGCTCTCGCGGTCCGCGACCGAGAACCCCCAGCTATGGGCCTATCTGAAGTCACTGCGTCCGGGACAGCGGCTGTCCGGCATCGTGGCGGCCATCGAACGCTTCGGCGTCTTTGTCAATCTGGACGACAGACCCGACCACCCCGTCTTCCCCGGCGTCGGCTTCATCACCATGCCCGAGCTGTCCTGGCACCGCTTCGAGGATCCATCCGAGGTCGTTTCCGTGGGAGAGCACATCACCTGCGAAGTCCTCGTCTTCGACACCCATAACGGCGAAGCCCGCCTATCGCTGCGCGCCACCCAGCCGGACCCGTTCCAGCAGTTCGCGCGCCGCGTTCACGTGGGGCAGGTCCTGCACGGCCCGGTCACCAAAGTGGTGCCCTTCGGTGCCTTCATCCGTTTGGCAGACGGCATCGAAGGCCTGATTCACCTCAGCGATCTCACCGCCCCGACCCCAGAGGTGTCAGGCGACGCGGTTCAGGTCGGCGACGAGGTCACCGTGATCATCATCGAGATCGACACGCTGCGGCGTCGGCTCGCCCTGTCTCGCCCGATGGTCTAGGAACCACGGGTGTCCGATGCCTCCCGGGCAGTGAGGAATTCATCCAGCAGCGTGAACAGGACCTGGATGACCTT
This sequence comes from Streptosporangium sp. NBC_01469, assembly GCF_036227305.1. Classification (NCBI taxonomy): domain Bacteria; kingdom Bacillati; phylum Actinomycetota; class Actinomycetes; order Streptosporangiales; family Streptosporangiaceae; genus Streptosporangium; species Streptosporangium sp. NBC_01469. The sequence goes on from NZ_CP109465.1 coordinate 8,112,921, forward strand.
GGCCTCCTCCTCACGGGTCAGTTCCCACTGCTCCCACCCGTCGGGGAGAGCGATATGGCGCACCTGCCCAAGCCAGCCATGGTTGCAGTCCTGGCCTCGCCGAGCGACCAGCCACTCCCGCCAGCCGCTCAGACCAGGACCTCCATGACGCAGCGCGTGCTGGTCATAACCGTCCAGGAAGCCCTCGACCCCAGTAAGCCTCGATCCCACCACGAACATGCCCAACCGCTTGGCCACGTAGGTGAAGTACTCACGTTCGCTCATCCCCGCCGGGCTCGCCGTCACCGATCCGCCTCCTGACACACCGCCAACTCGATTCTGCCGATGAGCGCCCCCCTGGCCTCCGGAGCGACGTCACGTGACGAGCACGGCGGTGAGCATCGAGAGATACGACTCATGGGCGAGACGCAGGCTGTCAAGGTCGGACGTCTCGAACCACGCCACAGCGTCGTGCTCGTCCGGCGCGGCGTTGACGGGTGTTCCGGCCCACCTGTCGACCAACCAGATCTGCATGTCGAACGTCGCGGTCCGGATCTCACGCATCGGCGGGCCGGACGGCTCCGATGTCGTGATTCCCAACTCCTCCCGAAGCTCGCGGACAAGGCTCTCTTTCGGATCCTCCCCCTTCTCGACATGACCGCCCGGCAGGTCCCACACATCGGGATACCAACGGCGTCCGGCGCTTCGATGACACAGCAACACCCGATCGCCGTCGCGAAGAACGGCCGTCACAATCCGGACCGGACCGGAGTCGCCAGCGGACATCGCCATCGGCACATTCTGCCCCATGCGGATCTGCCGCGGACAAGGCGCTGTCGAGGCCAGTCTCGGCCCCTGTCCCTTTCAGGCCGGGATCTCTTAGAGCGCCTGCGGGTGCGGGCGGTCTCCAGGGAGTCGCTGATCAGGGTGGCCGGCACGCTGGCCCCCAGCGAGCCCGCCACGTGACGGCACGCCTGTGGGCTTGTCGGTTTCCGGCGGGCGACCGTAACCACCAGACGTTGGGGAGGCAACAGCCACCTCCGAACCCTCTGGCATACGGCTTTCACCTTAATTTCAGCCGAAGGAAGCAGGACGGATTCATCAGTGCAGCTCAACGTGGCCTGTTTGACTCGAATCCCTGCCCGGCCTTGTCCGGCTACGGCGATCTCATCAGAATCAGTTCAGCCTTCAACTAATTAGTCGGAGGCTCACTTGTACGGATGAGGAGAGGCATGAAGCGCACCATCTTCGTTCTCATCGGCGTCCTCGGCGCCATGCTCATCGGCATCAATCCCGCGTCCGCGGCCACCTCCGCGGTCGACTGTTCCACTGGCGGGTACACGCGGGCGTACAACAGCTATATCCCCTCCAACATGGAGCGAGGGGCCATCGACGGGCGCAGCTACAACATCGGCGGCCCGTTGTCGTACGACTACGAGATCTGCCTCGACATCCCAGACACCTCAACGTTCACGATCGAAGTGCGGATCTGGAACAACGGCACACAGACCGCCTTCGTGGACGACCGGCCCGGTGACAAGGTCTTCCGCTTCTCGCTCGCCCCGAACAGCTTCTGGCAGGTCTACGGCACGCTGACGGGGCCCGGCAGCACCTACCTCTACTACACCTGGCACGAGAAGCGGGTCTAGTTGCAGTGGGTCCAGCCGTTCTGCCACGCCGCCTTGGTGAAATCGCCGCCCCGGACGACGCACTTCTTCTTCGCTAGGAGGCGGATCGGGCCGGCGTAGGCGGTGTAGCGGCCCCAGCCGTTACCGTGGGCGCCCTTCTGGGGGTCGCCGTAGTACTCGCCGTAAATCGGGCATATATGGCTGAATGGCTTCTTTGCTGGTGGTCTTGGGGCCTGGCTGGAGGTCGTTCGTGGCGACGCGGGTGTTTGCGGATGAGGAGCTGGAGCGTCTACGGGGGTTCCCGGAGATCGGCCGGGAGGAGTTGTTTCGTTCTTCACCCTGACCTCGGCTGATGTCGCGTTCGTTGATCCTGGGTGGGGGCCGGCGGACCGGCTTGGGTTGGCGGTCGCGTTGTGCACGTTGCCGTGGCTGGGGTTCGTCCCGGACAAGGTGTCGTTGGCGCCGCCGGTTGCGGTGGCCAGGCCGGCCACCCGGCTGGGCGTCGATCCGGGCGAGTTACGGTCCTACGGCCGGCGGGGTCGCTGAAGTTCGGCCACGCCACCGCATCCCTGCTGGTCGGCAAACTCTCCGCATCCAGCCGGCAGAACGCGCTGGCGGCGGCGCTGAAGGAGTACGGCGCGCTGCGCCGCACCATCTACGCCGCCCGCTACCTGGCCGACCCCGCCTACCGGCGCAAGATCTCCCGCCGGCTCAACAAGGGCGAGTCGCTGCACGCGCTCAAACGCGACCTGCTGTACGCCCACGAGGGCACCATCCGCGGCCGCCATCTGGAACAGCAGAGTGAACAGGCGTGGTGCCTGACCCTGTTCACCAACGCGGTGGTCGCCTGGACGACCGAGTACTACGGCCTGGCGGTGGAGTCGATGCGCGAGGCCGGGCGGCGCATCAATGATGAGGTCCTGGCGCACATCTCCCCGGCACACAGCGAGAACATCAACTTCTTCGGTTCCATCGAGGTCGACGTCGAAGGCGAGCTGGCCCAGCTCGGACCCACGGGGTACCGGCCGTTGCGCGTGCGCGACACCCTGTTTTGACGCGCAGGGGCCCATCCGGGCAGACGGGCGACGAGGCCCGAAGCACCGGCCACCTGTTAGGCGGGTAGTGAAATGATCTTGGGATGGTGGCCGGCCTGGTCGGGGCCGGGAGCAGATGCGATCACGATTCGGTTGTTCACTCGCGTTGATCTATCCGCAGCGGAATGATGACGTTATGTCACCGCGTGGAGCGAGGTGGGCCGGTGGGTTTGTGGCTGTTGTGACCGTGGCCGGCCTGGTGGGCGCGCAGCCGTGCGCCAGGCCTGGGAATGGGCGGCTCCCATTAAGGTGTAGCCGACAATTCCGATACCCAGGGTGGGGCAGGGAACTCGTCGTCATGTGAAAGGCCCGTCACTATCTCTGCTCCGGAGTCAGGACGTGTCGGGTCCGGTCCCCGATCCAGGCCGCTTCGAGGATCGCAGTCAGGCTGGCGGTGTCGGTCGGGCCTGGATGGTTCTGGATCAAGCGGGTGACGCCACTGGCCATCTCCGCGAAGCGCGGGAGGTCGGCGCGTGCCACACCGATGTCCGCCAAGGTGGTAGGGATGCCGATGTCGGCAAGGAGCCCGTCGAGCCAGGTGAGGAACGTATCTGCGGCCTCGGCATCCGAGGCGTCGGTCACGTCGAGCCCGCACACCCCGGCGAGGATGGCCAACCGGTCGCCGATGGCATCCCTGGCCGCGTCCAGCGCGTAGGGCAGCAGCAGCCCGACGCCCAGGCCGTGCGGCGTGTGGGTGGCTGCGCCGATGGGGTACTGGAGGGCGTGCGGAGCCGCGTTGCCCGCGTGGGAAAATGCGAGCCCGGCCAGCATGGACCCATAGGACATGTCCGCGCGCGCGTCCTTGTCGCCTCCGTCCCTGACGACACGGGGCAAGCTGCGGGCGATCCGCTCCGCGGCCAGGAGCGCGTAGTGATCGGTGATCGGGTTGCGGCCGAGGAAGACCTGCTCCACCGGGTCGCGCGGTCCGTGGGCCCGGGGTCGCGCGGTGTAGCTCTCCACCGCGTGACAAAACGCGTCGATGCCGGAGTGGGCAGTGACGGTCGCAGGGCAGGTGTAGGTGAGCTCGGGGTCGACGATGGCGAAGTCGGGCACGATGTGGACGCTGGAGACCCCCACCTTCAGCTCGCGGTCCGGGTCGGTCAACACCGAGACGGGCGTGAGCTCGGAGCCGGTGCCTGACGTCGTCGGGACCGCGACGAGAGGAATCGTCGGCCCCGGCACCTTCGACTCGCCGTAGAAGTCGCGCGGCGTCCCACCGTGGCGCCGGATGACGCCGACGATTTTGGCGAGGTCGATCACCGTGCCACCCCCGATGGCGAGGATTACGTCGGCGTCCACCTCTGCGGCGACCGAGACGGCCAGGGCGACATCGGCGAGTGGCACGTCCGGAGTCGCGTCGGCGAACACCCCGACGACTTCGACCTTCTCCCGCACGGCGGCCACGATCTCGGCCACGCCCGGCTGCCCCAGAAGAACCCGGTCGGTCACGATGAGGACTCGCGAGCCACACTCGGCCACCACTCGTGGGATGTTCTGCGCGACCCCTTCGCCCACTATCAGCTGGCGTGGTCCGCGGACGGTCTCAAGCATGTCAGTGCCTCTCTGGAACGTCGGCGGTGATTTGCTGGGCGGACGTCCAGGTCACCTGCGAGACCGGAACGGCGTCGGCAAGCTTGGCTGCCGGGTGGCGCAGGCGCGCGCCGGGCTCCCAGACTCGGTCGTGCCCGGGCGCCCTCGGCTCCATCGCGATGAAGACGTCGCCCTTGGTGGGCGGGCCAGTCGGGTCGAGGGTCCCGCGGACATCGTCGCCAAGGGCGGTACGAGTCAAGGTCGCGACCAGCACCTCGATCATGAGCCCGAGGGCGTAGCCTTTGGGACCGCCGAAAGGGCTGATCGCCCCATCCACCGCCGCGGCCGCGTCTGTGGCGCGCACACCGGCGGAGTCGACGGCGTCCCCGGGTGCCGGCGGATTCGTGCCGACCATGGCCCGGGTCCCGCCCCACGGGTGGAGGCCGGTCAGGTCATGTGTGCACAGGGCGCGGTGATCCTCGGCGGGCACCCGGAGCAGCGGGCCGGTCACGGTAGGTCGATCGCCGCGTAGGTGACGTCGAGGTACTCAAGGATGCCCTCGTGCGACCCCTCCTTGCCGATCCCGGACTGCTTCACGCCTCCGAACGGAGCCGACGGGTCCGAGATCAGACCACGGTTGATGCCGACCATCCCCGTCTCCAGCCCCTCGGTGAACCGGAGCGCCCGCTGGAGGTCACGGGTGAAGACGTATCCGACCAGGCCGTGCTCGGTGTCGTTGGCCTTCGCCATTACCTCGTCGTCGGACGTGAACGAGATGATCGGCGCCACCGGGCCGAAGATTTCCGCCTCCAGCATCCGCGCGTCTTCGGGCACGTCGACGAGGACCGTAGGCGGGTAGAAGTGGCCCGGCCCATCCGGACGCTCGCCGCCCACCAAGACACGGGCGCCGCGATTGACCGCGTCGGTGACGAGCTCGTCGATCTTGGTGACCGAGGCCTCGTCGATCAACGCCCCGACGTCCACGCCGTCGTCGAGACCATGGCCCACCGAGAGCGCGCCCATCCGCTCGGCGAAGCGCGCCGTGAACTCCTCGCGCACCGGCTCCTCGACGTAGATTCGGTTGGCCGCGATGCAGGACTCCCCGATGTTGCGCATCTTGGCCACCATGGCACCGTCGAGCGCGACGTCCAGGTCCGCGTCGGCACACACGATCAAGGCCGCGTTGCCGCCCAGTTCCATGGAGGTGCGCAGCACGTTGTCCGCCGCCTGTCGTAGCAGCACGCGCCCGACCTCGGTCGACCCGGTGAACGAAAGCTTGCGGGTCCGACGGTCGGCCAGCAGTGCTGAGACCACCTCGCCGGCACGCTTGGTTGTCACGACGTTGACGACGCCCGGGGGAACGCCGACCTCCTCCATGATGCGGGCCAGGAACAGCATGGTGAGTGGCGTCTGGGCCGCTGGCTTGGTGATCGTCGTGCAGCCCGCCGCCAGCGCAGGAGCGATCTTGCGGGCACCCATGGCCAACGGAAAGTTCCAGGGTGTCACGAAGACGCACGGTCCGACCGGCTTCGGCACGGTGAGGATGCGATACCCACCAGCGGGAGCGGTGTTGTAGCGCCCCTCGACGCGCACCGCCTCCTCGGCGAACCAACGGAAGAACTCGGCGCCATAGGCCACCTCTCCCCGAGCCTCGGCGAGCGGCTTGCCCATCTCGAGCGTTATCAGCCGGGCGACCTCCTCGGATCGCTCGGTCAGTGCCCGGTACGTCGCGGTCAACAACTCTGACCGTTTTCGCGGCGGGGTCGCCGCCCACTCCGCCATTGCCTTGCTCGCCACGTCCAGAGCGGCGAGCCCGTCAACGACGCCGGCGTCCGCCACCTCGGCGATGGTCTTGCCGGTGGCCGGGTCCTCGACGACAAAGGTGGCTCCGCCGGCGGCATCGCGCCAGGCGTCGCCAATCCGGAGCCGCCGGTGCTCGGGGGCCAGGACGTTCATCGGGTCACTCATTGCGTCGCCTCCTGTGATGTTCTTGGTGATGTTCAGCGTGACCTCGGCGATCGCGCCACGCGCGTTGACGAACGGGTCACACGGCCTCGTCGGGGTCGAGGTCGCCGAGCGGGTCGAACGTGGCCGTTAGACCTGGGGCCCTGGCTGCGGGGCGACGCCCCGCGCCACCGATCGCCTTCTCGGGCCATGGCTGCTTCAGCGTCGTCAGGCCGTGCTCACCGGTGACGGTCCGCCGAGGCTCGATCGCCACGTGCGGGCGCATGTTGACGTCGCCGCCCTGCGCGGTTACCTCCCGGCCTCGGACAGCGCCAGCCCGGTGCCCGCATCGAACAGGTGCGCACGGTCCAGGTCGACCGTGACAAGCAGCCGCTCGCCCGGCGTACCGGTGACGGTGGGTCGTGCCTTGACCTTGAGGATCTCCGTCCCCACTCGGACGTCGACCACCGTTCGGTCACCGAGCGGCTCAAGGCCGTAGAGCTCACCCGACAACGACGCGTTCCCACGCTGCTCGACGGACAGGTCCTCCGCGCGCAGGCCCAGCAGCAGCGGACGACCGTCCTCAGCCGTGGTCCAGCGGGGCCGCGGCAGCGTCCAGCCTTCCGCCCCGACCAGACGATCTCCCTCGGCGTGGCAGGCGAGCAGGCTGATCGACGGGCTCCCGACGAAGCCTGCGACCCACTGGTTGGCCGGCCGCTCGTACACCTCGGTCGGCGTTCCGACCTGTTGCACCTTCCCCTCCTTGAGGACCGCGACCTGGTCGGCCATGGACAGGGCCTCGACCTGGTCGTTGGTCACGTAGACGAAGGTCGCCCCGAGGCTCCGGTGGATGCGGGTGAGCTCGGTGCGCATCTCGACGCGGAGCTTGAGGTCGAGGTTCGTCAGCGGCTCGTCCATGAGAAACGCGCGCGGGCGACGGACCAGCGCCCGGGCCAGGGCGACACGCTGCATCTCACCGCCCGACAACTGCGCGGGACGACGCTGCAGCAGACGTTCGATGTGCAGCAGGCTCGACATCCGCTCGACGGCGGCGGCGACCTCGCTCGAAGAACAGCGGCGTGCCCGCAGCGGCGAAGCGATGTTCTCGTACACCGTGTGTCGCGGGTAGAGGGCGTAGCTCTGGAAGACCATGGCCAGGTCGCGTGCGGCCGGGGTGTCACCGGTGGCGTCCCTCCCGTCCAGATGCACCGACCCGGCGTCAGGCCTGTCAAGGCCGGCGATCGCTCGCAGGGTCGTCGTCTTGCCTGCCCCGGAGGGCCCGAGCACGACGAAGAACGAGCCGTCCGGCACCTCCAGCGTCACGTCGTCCAGAGCCTGGACTTTGCCGAAGGACTTGCACAATCCGTGCACTGCCACGGTTCCCATCAGGCCACCAGCTCTTCCGTGCTCACGTCGTAGACCACCGGGGGCCCGCCGGTGTGCCGCAGCCCGACCGGTGCGTCAGCGGCGAAACGGACAGTCGGTGGCATCCGAACCCGTACGTCGCGCTGGCCGCCGTGGTCAACCACGTAGATGATTTCGTCGCCCAGCCACTCCGCCGAGACCACGCGGGCCGGGACCGAACGTTCCGCCCCTGGTTCTGTGACTTCCAGCGCCTCCGGCCGGACGCCTGCGACCAGGCGACGGTCGCGCGGCAGGCCTGGCGGTGGCGTGAGGACCAGTCCGCTCTGACTGCGCAGCTTCCCGTCGGCCACCTCCACCTCGATCAGGTTCATCGGCGGGGAGCCGATGAACGCGGCGCAGAAAAGACTCGCCGGACGGTCGTAGACTTCCAGCGGCGTGCCGATCTGCTCGACGCGGCCCTTGTTGAGGATGGCGATTCTGTGACCGAGCGACATCGCCTCGACCTGGTCGTGGGTGACGTAGACCATCGTCGTCCCCAGCTCCCCCTGCAGGTGCTTGATCTCCGTGCGCATGTCCGCCCTCAGCTCCGCGTCCAGATTGGTGAGAGGTTCGTCCATGAGGAATGCGCGCGGTCGTCGCACCAGGGCGCGAGCAAGCGCGACGCGCTGCTGCTCCCCGCCGGACAGCCGGTGCGGTCGCCGGTCCAGGAGCGGACCAAGCCGCATCAGCCGGGCGGCCTCGTCGACCCGCTCGTGCACCTCCGACTTGGGCAGTCCCTCGGCCCGCAGTGGGAACGCCAGGTTGTCGCGGGTTCTCAGATGCGGGTAGAGAGCGTAGAACTGGAACACCATGGCGATGTCGCGCTCGGCGGGCGGCAGGTCGTTGACCAGCGTGTCGCCGATGCGGATGTCGCCCGTCGTCTGCCTCTCCAGGCCGGCTATGGCCCGCAGCGTGGTCGTCTTGCCGCAACCCGAAGGGCCGAGCATCACGAACAGCTCGCCGTCGCCGACGGACAGGTCCACGTGATCAACCGCGACCGTCCCGTCCGGGTAGCGCTTGTGCAGGGCGGTCACCTCGATGCCCGCCATCAGCGTCGCACCGCCCCGAGCGTCACACCAGCGATGAGGTGCTTGCGCACCAGGTAGGCGAAGACGAGCACCGGTAGGGCGAACACCACGGAGGCGGCGGCCACGAGACCCCAGTCCACAGTGGTTCCACCGATGAGACCGGCGATGGCGGGTGGGGCCGTCCGCACGGTGTCACTGGAGGTAAGGAAGATGGCGAACACGAACTCGTTCCACGAGAAGATGAGGGCGAAGACCGCCGTCGCGGCGATACCGGGCACGAGCAGGGGAAGGGTGAATTTCCAGAACGCCTGCAAGCGGGTGTAGCCGTCGAGCATGGCGGCATCCTCGTACTCCGCAGGCACCTCGTCGACGAACCCCTTCATCATCCAGATCGTGAACGGGACGTTGAACGCGGCGTAGATGAGGATCAGGCCGAGCTTGGTGTCGATGAGTCCGAGTTGGCGGTACATGAGGAAGATCGGGATCACGACCACCACGGGCGGCATGAAGCGGGTGGACAGGATGAAGAACAGCTGGCCCTTCTTGGCCTTCACGGAGAAGCGCGAGTAGGCCCAGGCCGCCGGGACCCCCAGCACGGTGGCCAGCACCGTGGAGACCCCGGCGACCACGACGGAGTTGAGGAACGCGACGGACAAGGTCGAACGACCGCCGCCGGAGGCGACGAACACGTCCTTGAAATGGTCCAGAGTGACCGTGAAGTCGAAGAACTTGGCCGGGATGGCGTAGACGTCCCGGTTCTCCTTGATGGACGTCTCGATCATCCACAGCACCGGGAAGAGCATCACGACGGCCAGCACGGTCAGCAGCGCGATCTCCAGCACGGAGCTGCCCCGAAAACCGAAGCGGCGCGCGGCGGGCGTGCGATCCCGGACAGGACCTGGGGACACGGCCTCGTCGACGGAGAGGGCCATCAGTCCTCCTTGAGCTTGTTCAAGTAGCGCAGGTAGAGCTGCGTGAGGACGATGACGATGACGACCATGAGGATCCCGTACGCCGAGGCGGTTCCGGTGTTGAAGCCCAGGAACGCGACCTTGTAGACGTGGAACGACAACGTCTCGGTGGAGACCCCCGGACCCCCGCTGGTGAGGATGTAGACGAGGTCGAACAGCCGGAAGGCCTCGATGGCCCTGAACAACACGGCGATGAGGAGTAGCGGCCACACCAGCGGAAGAGTGATGAACCGGAACCGGAACCACTCGGACGCCCGGTCGATCGAGGCGGCCTCGTACAGGTACTTGGGGACCGCGGTAAGACCCGCGAGTGCGATGAGCATGATGAACGGCGTCCATTGCCAGGTGTCGACCACGATCAGGGAGATCAATGCCGTCCGCTGCCGGGTGAGCCACTCCACCTGCCCCAGGCCGAGCGAGCCGAGCATGCTGTTGATCACGCCGAACTGCGCGTCGAGCATGAATTTCCAGAACAGCCCGACCACGACCTGCGACAGCATCATCGGAACCAGGAACAGAGTGGTCAGCAGTCCTCGCCCATGCGTGCGCCGTGAGATCAGGTAGGCGATGGTGAATCCGAGCACGGTCTGCAGGGCGACCGCGCCGACCACGTAGATCAACGTCGTGAAGGCCCTCAGGTGGACCTGCGCCGACGTCAGGATGGCGGTGTAGTTCTCGAACCAGACAAAATGGGCCGGCCCCCCGCGGGTGGCCGAGTAGTCGGTGAAAGACAGGTACAACGCCCACAGCAACGGGAACACCGACATTGCGAGCAACAGCAGCAGCGCCGGGGAGATGAAGGCCACGGCGAGCCCGCGGTCGCTCAACCGGCGGGACCACCCCGGTGCGGGCGGCGTCGCGGACGCCACCTGCCCGGGGTGGTCGGTCGTCAGAGGGACGGGGTCACTCACAGTCCGCCGCCGCCCTTGCGGTTGCCGGAGTCGAGTACGCCCTGCTGCTCCTTGGCGATGTCGTCGAGCGCGTCCTTCGGCGTCTTCGCGCCGTTCAGAGCCGCGTTCACGTTGGTGTTCTCGATGTCGACGAGGCGCGCGTACTCGGGCACGTTCCACATGTCCCGCATCCGCGAGACCGAGTCGGCGTACACCTGGTTGAACGGCCCGGCATTGAGGAACTCGGACGACTCCAGGGCGTCCGTACGCGCCGGCACGCCACCGGCCGCGGCCCACTTCTTCTGGATGTCGGCCTGCTCGAACCACTTCATGAAGTTCAGGGCCTCCGCCTGGTTCGCCGCGGGGGAGTAGGCCGACACGTGCATCCCCATGCCGCCGAGAGGCACCAGGTTCGTCTTCTGGCTCGGCAGGGTGGCAAAACCCAGCTTGTCGAGAATCTGCTCCCGCGTGGTGCCGAGCGTCGACTGCTTCGGGTCAAGCAGGCCGCCGCTCGCGGCGATCCAGTTGAACGCGATGCATGCCTTGCCCTGGGCGACCGCCGCGTTCACCTCGTCGATGAACCAGTTGCCGGAGCCCTTGGCGGTCAGCGGCTTCATCTTGTTGACCAGGACGTCCATCGCCTCCTGGCCCGCAGTGTCGTTGATGACGCCCTCGATCTTGCGCGTCTTGGAGTCCCAGAGGTTGCCGCCGTAGACGCCGTTGACCGTGTTGTAGGTTACGGCCGCGGCGTCGGAGCCGTTGGCCTGGTGGAAAGCCAGCCCGCTGACGCCAGGGTTGTCCGCCTGGCACTTCTCGGCGACTGAGATCATCTCGTCCCACGTCTGCGGTGGCTTGTCGCCGATCAGGTCCTTGCGGTAGATCATCGTCCAGGTGTCGCCGAGCAGCGGCAGTCCGTACATGCTGGCGTTTTCGTCGCGCTTGCCGGTCTCCGCCTGGGGGTACTGGCCGTAGGCCGCCAGGAGGTACGGGTTGTAGGCCTTGACGTCGATGTTCTTCTTGACGAAGTCGGTGAGGTCGAGGATGTTGCCGTTCGTCACGGCCTCGCCGATGTGCTGCGAGTCCAGGATCGGGATGTCGAAGTCGGTCTTGTGCGCTGCGAACTGGGTGAACATCGCGTCGTGCCAGTTCGCGTTCGGCACGGTGTTGACCTTGATGGTCACGTTCGACCGCTCTTTGGTGTACTCCGCGTTCGCGAAGGCTTCCAGCGCGTGGGCGGGGGGCCAGTCGAACCAGATGAAGCTGAGGGTCAGCGGGTCCTTGGTGAGCTCCGGGATGGTCGCCGGCGCCTTGGGGGCGCTCGCCTTCGCGCCGTCGTCCTGGCCGCAAGCCGCCATGGTCGTGGCCACCAGCATGGCCGCCGTCGCCAGCTGCACCTTTCGACGGGGAACGGACAGTCGTCCTGTTCGCTGTGGATACCGCATCTTCTTGCCTGCTTTCTGGGGGGTGGGCCTCTGGAGCCTTGCTGCGTGCTTCGCCGAGCGGTTGCTGGGTTGTTCAGGCGTGTTGCCGGCTGTCGCAGGGGCTGACCCGCAGACCGGCGTCACGAGTACGCCGCGATGTAATGGGGCTTCAGGCAGTCGAGAAGTCCTTCGGTCCTGGTGCGGCCCGGTGGCGAATCGAGTAGGACGTCGAGCATGCTCATGGGAGCTCCAGCTGATCGAAGCGGAGCGATGGCGGGCGGTTCCGCGATGGGTGAAGGATGGGTGGCATCCGCCACCTTTCCTATACGATCCGAATGGGAGCGTCAATATCCCGCAGCGTTGCGACCGATGTCAACAAGTTCTCGAAGACGCAGGAAAGGACCTCACGTCACGATGGACGACGAAGTGATGATCGCGCGGCGCCGTGAGGCCATGACGGGCGGAACGCCGCCGGGAAGATCTCGCGGCCGGCTTGCCGACGAGGTGTACGACACGCTGCTCGGACAGCTGATGTCGCTACGGATCGAGCCTGGCTCCCGCGTCACGATCGACGCCCTGGCGCGAGAGCTGGGGGTCTCGCAGACGCCGATCCGAGACGCTCTGAACCGCATGGAGGCCGAGGGCCTGGTCGTGCGTGTGCCCCATGCCGGCTATCGCATTCCCCCCCAGATCACCCGTGACCGATTCGAGGACATGCTTGAGATCCGCCTGCTCCTCGAGCCGGCGGCGGCGCGCAGATCCGCCGAACGCGCATCCTCGAAGCAGGTGGCCGGTCTGCGACGAATGCTGGAGGAGATGGCGGAGCTGGAGGGGGGCGACGGGCCCATGGCCTATGGCGCCTTCGGGCTACGCGACGCCGCTTTTCACGATCTCGTCGCCCTGAGCGCGGGGAACCAGGTCATCCGCGAAGCGCTCGCCCGCCTGCACACGCACGTGCACCTGTTCCGGCTTCTCCACGACACCCAGGTCACTCACCTGGCCATGGCCGAGCACGAAGAGGTTCTGGCCGCGATCGCCGCGCGTGACCCCGACGCCGCCGCCTACGCCATGCGTCGGCACATCCTGCTGTCCGGCGAGCGGTTCCGACGATTGTTCGACGAGGCCGAGGGCGCGGACGGAATGGCGGTAAAGGCTTGACGGGCGGGCTGGGCCGAGGAATGCTAACTCAACCGGATCGGATCGGATCGGATCGGATCGGATCCACCTCACCCGCTCCAGATGCGAGGAGAAGCAGGTGCCCAGAGCGCTGCTCCTGACCGGCGACGCCGCCGAGGAGCTCGACACCATGTATCCCTACTATCGCGTGCAGGAGGGCGGCTGGGACGTTGACGTCTCGTCACGGACGATGCGTGACGTTCAGCTGGTCATCCACGAGTTCGACCCCAACTCCGACGCCTACGTGGAGAAGAACGGCCGGAAGTTGCCGGTCGACGTGCCCTGGGCCGAGGTCGACGTCGAGCGCTATGACGCCCTCATCATCCCTGGGGGACGTGCCCCCGAGTGGATCCGGGTCGACGCCGACGTCAGGCGCATCACCGAGCACTTCTTCGCGCGCGACCTCCCGATCGCGCTGGTGTGCCACGGCGCGCAGGTGCCAGCTGTGTACGGGCTGCTGAAGGGTCGAAAGACGGCGTGCTTCCCCCCCATCACCGGTGACATGGAGAACGCGGGCGCGACGGTCGTCGACGCTCCCGACGTCGTGGACGGCAACCTCGTCTCCTGCCGGGGGTGGCCCGACATGCCGCAATTCGGCAGGGCGATGATGGAGGTCTTTTCGAAGTCCGTCAACTCCGCATCGGCATGAGCACACCGGACCTGTCTCGGTGACGGCACTTCGGACCGTCACAGTCGACGGCTCCCCCGTCCACGTCCTGGAGAGCGGCACCGGGCCCGCGGTGCTGATGCTGCACGGCTCCGGACCCGGTACGACCGGATCCGGTGCCTGGGCGACGACGGCACAGGCGCTGGGCACGTCCTGGCACCTGGTGGCCCCTGACCAGGCCGGGTTCGGCCGTACACCAATCCCGGCGGGCTCCAGGGGTGGGCTCCGGCTGTGGACGGAGCAGGCCGCGGGCCTGATGGATGCTCTCGGTGTCGAGCACTACGCCGTGGTGGGCCACTCCATGGGCGGTGCCGTGGCGCTGGCGTTGGCGGCCGCGCGTCCCCAGCAGGTCACCCGTGTCGTGGCGGTCTCGACGATGGGCGCCCCCGGGGCGCCGCTGTCCGCCGAGCTCGACGCGCTCTGGGCCGCCCCCGCCGGCCCGCTCGGGGCACGAGACATGTTGAGTCGCCTCGTCCTCGACCAAGCGCTCGTGACCGAGTCGGCCGTCGCTGCCCGTGCGGCCGCGATGCGAGCCGGGGCGGCCGCATTCGCGTCGTTGTTCCCTCCACCCAGGGCACGTTGGGCCGACGAGCTCACCCTCTCGGCGCAAACGCTGGCAGGGATCCGCGCGCCCGTGCTGCTCGTCCACGGCGCCGAGGACCGAGTCACCCCGCTCGGGACGGCAGCCCTGCCCCTGCTCGAACACCTGGCCGATGTCCGTCTGTACGTGCTCGGCCGATGCGGGCACGTGCCGGCGCTCGAGCACCCGCACGACTTCAGGCGACTCCTGTCGTGCTTCCTCGGCCGGGAACGAGGTCACTGATCGCTGCGACAGGTCCGCAGCCCGTTGATAATGATCGTTGGGGCCTGGAAGGGTGCGTTCCGGTTGAGTGTCCTGTGATCCTGCCCCCGGTTCCAGAGCCCTGTCTGGTTCAGTGGGCTGCCGGTTGTTCCCGAGCAGACGGCGGCGGTGGCCAGGGCGGCGTTTCGACACGGGTCGCTGGCGATGCGGGTCCGTCGAGATCGGTTGATCGCAAACACTCCCGCTAACGATCGCGCCGCATTGCAACAGGGCAGGTACGCGTGTGCGGGACAGGCCACGCGGCCGGCCAACTGGCCCCCACCGCTATCCGATCAACCCAAGAGGCGAACGACTCACCCGGCTGCGGCTCGACCACCAACGTCAAACGCCGGGGGATACGGCCAGATGCCACGGGCTGAACCTCCTGTCGTACACGCGTCTACTGCCATCCCCGATGACTCACTGCCAAGTCCACTGACAACTCGTGTGCCGTACTGACATCTGCAAGGGCCCCAGACAACTTCCCCGGGGACCCACACCACTGTTGACATATCAAATGAACGTTCTTTTAATTGATGTATGGGGCGTATCGCAGGCGTCACCGCCGCCGAGACACGCGAGCGGCTGCTGGGAGCGGCGGCCGAGGCCTTCGCCCGGCGAGGCTATGACGGCACGCGCGTGGCCGACATCGCCGCGGCCGCGGGGGTGAGCAACGGCGCCCTGTACGCGCACTTCGGCTCGAAGGCCGAGTTGCTGGTGGCCGCGCTGCGCGCGCATGGGCCGCAGCTGCTGGCCAAGTTGTTCGCCGCCGATCCGGACCGGTCGATCACGGAGCTACTGGCCGCCGCCGGCCGCGGGCTCCCGCGCCGGCGCGACGCCCACGGCTATCTCATCGTCGAGGCGCTCGTGGCGGCACGCCGTGACGAGGACGTCGCCCGGCCGATGCGCGACTACGTCGGCGAACGCGCCGAGCGGCTCGCCGGGCTCGTCCGCGCCGCCCAGGACGGCGACGAACTGGACGGCGCGCTGTCGCCGGACGCGCTGTCACATTTCTGTCTGCTGCTCGCGATGGGCAGCGCGCTCGTCACACCGGACCTGCACGCGGTCGACGAGGAGGAGTGGGCCGCATTGCTCACCCGTATCGTCGCCGCCCTGGCACCCGCCGACAGCACGGCACAGACCTCGGCGCCCGCCGACAGTACGGCTGCACAGACCTCGGCGCCCGCCGACACCGCAGTACAGAGGGGAGCTCCACGGTGAAAGTAAAGATCAACCCCGAGGGGTGCCAGGGACACGGTCGCTGCTACGCCCTCGCCCCCGGCCTGTTCGGCGAGGACGACGAGGGCTACGGGCATGTCGTCGGCGACGGCGTCGTACCGCCGGACGAGGAGCAGGCGGCGCGCCGGGCGGCGGCGAACTGTCCGGAAAGAACGATCGAGATCCTCCAGGAGGCGCGACATGACGGTCGATGACCGCTTCGGCCAGCAGGAATTCACGGAGAGGCTACGAGACCGCCCCGACGGCGTGCGCAATGAGGTGATCACCGGACCGGTCTCGGACTGGGCGACCGACTTCTCCCACACCGAGCCGGAGTGGGCGGCCGACCCGTACCCGATCCAGGACGACCTGCGGCAGCGCTGCCCGATCGCGCACACCGACCGGTTCGGCGGCGGCTGGCTGCCGACCCGCTACGAGGACGTCGCGGCCATCGCCTACGACACGGAGCGCTTCTCCTCCCGGTCGGTCATCATGAGCAACTTCCGGCCGCCACGCGAGGTGGCGCCGGTGGGCGGCACGCCGCCGATCTCCTCCGACCCGCCCTTCCACCATGACGCGCGCAAGCTGCTGCTGCCGATGTTCACCAAGACGGTGGTCGCCAGGCAGGAGCAGGCGACGCGAGCGTTCTGCCACTCGCTCATCGACGCGCTGGAGGGGCAGGACGTCGTCGACGCCGCCCGTGACTACGCCCAGCACATCCCGATGCGTGTCATCGGCGACATGCTGGGCTTCCCGCCCGAGGACGGGCCACAGTTCCGTGAATTCGTCGAGAACGCGCTGGAGGGCGTCAACCTGCCGCCCGAGGAGCGCATCCCCCGGATGGAGAAACTGTTCAACTACCTGCTGGCGCAGATCCGCGACCACGTCGACAACCCGCGCGACGACCTCACGACCTACCTCGTCAACGCGGAACTGTACGGCCAGAAGCTGGAGTCGCTCCACGTGGCGGGCACGATGGCGCTGCTGCTCATCGCCGGCATCGACACGACGTGGAGCGCGATCGGCGCGTCGCTGTGGCACCTGGCCAAGACACCGGCCGACCGCGAGCGCCTGGTCGCCGAGCCCGCCCTGCTGCCGACCGCGATGGAGGAGTTCCTCCGGGCCTACGCGCCGGTCACGATGGCGCGGCTGGTCAAGGAGGACATGCACTGGAACGGCGTCGACATGAAGGCCGACGACTGGATCCTGCTGTCGTTCCCGGCGGCCAACCGCGACCAGGCCCAGTTCGACCGGGCGGACGAGGTCGTCATCGACCGCGAGGTCAACCGGCACGCCGCGTTCGGCCTGGGCATCCACCGCTGCGTGGGCTCCCACCTGGCCCGCATGGAACTGCAGGTCGCCCTTGAGGTCTGGCTGGAGCGGATCCCGGACTTCAGCCTCGACGACCCGGCGGCGGTGACCTGGGCGACGGGCCAGGTCCGGGGACCGCGCACACTACCGCTCCGCGTCGGCTGACCGCGGCCCGGGGCGTATCCGCGTTGAACAGGAGCGTCGCCACCCGGGCTCATCCGGCCCGCGTGGCGACCGGCGTTCGCGGCCGGAATCGACGGCGGCTGCATTAGGGTGACGATGTCCGTATCGCACGACCAATCGGCGATGTGGAGCGACCTCCCCCCTCACGCTTCGAAAGAGGCCGAGGAGAGATCACATGTCCCGCAGCCATATCGCCACCACGGGGTGCGTCCTGGCGATCACCGCGCTCGCCCTGACGACCCTTCCGGCCGTCGCCGCGCACTGGGCGGCAGGCGCCGCACTCGCCCTGTCCCCCCTTCCCGCCCTCACCAGGCCCCGGACGGTGGGCACCGCGCTCGCCCCGCCTCCCCGCCCCCCCGTCACCCCGACCAGAAAACCGAGCGCCCCCGTCGTGGTGAGCCCGCCGCCGGGAGTCATCGAGGCGCTCCAGCGCGACCTCGGTCTCACCAGGGAGCAGGCCGAGGCCCGGCTGCTCAACGAGGCCCGGCTGGCACCGATCGAGGCACAGTTGCGCGAGGAGCTCGGCGACCATTTCGGCGGCTCCTGGTTCACGGGGATCATCGCGCAGACCCTCGTGATCGCCACCACCAGTGCCGGCGACGTTCCGAGGATCGTCTCCGCGGGCGCCAGGGCCAAGGTCGTCCGCGCGTCACTGGCGACGCTCAGGGCACTCAAACAGAAACTCGACGACACCCTGCCCGCCCACCCGACCTCCGGGAGCGTCCGCTACGTCGACGTGCAGAGCAACAAGGTCGTCATCCTGTCCAGGTACGCCGCGGCGACCCGGAACATCGTCAAGTCCATCGGAGTGGACACGAGCATGGTGGTCGTGGTGGCCTCCAAGGAGGACCCGCGTCCTTGGGACCTCCCCACGACGCCTGCCACGTCGGCTCCGAGGCCGACCCCGGCACCGGCCTCCACCGATCCCGTCCGGTCCGGTAGCGGGACGGTCCGGTAGCGGGACGGTCCGGTAGCGGGACGGTCAGCCCGCGAAGAGGAGGAACAGGCCCACCACCGTGTAGACCACCATCAGCACGAGAAGGGGGATCTGCCCGATGACGGCGGTCCGGCGCGGGAACAGGGCCAGCGCGCGGTCGTGGGCGAGTACGGTGCCGAGCACGTGGCCGACGATGATGACCGTCACCTGAAGCATGGCGATCCCGGCGGGGGAGGTACCGATCGCCTGGACGGTCCACCCCGCGGTGCCCAGCCAGTTGGCGCCGGTGTCCAGCGGGTCGGAGAGCAGGGCGAGGGTCCGCTGCCCTTCGAGGAGCAGGAGGGTGAAGTAGTGGGCGACCACATACCCGACGGCGATCGGGACGACCGCGTGGGCGAGCTCGCCCGCCGTCGTCCCCGGCTCCGCCGCACCCCAGCGGCCGGCCAGCGCGGTCGCCCCGCGGTACGCCGCGAGCACCAGGCCGATGACGGTGAGCAGGCCCACCGTCCCCGTGACCGGCGCCGGCACCGAACTCTCCTGCACGAGGCGCACCCAGATCGGGGCGTTGGAGAGACTGTCGTACATGGTGGAGCCCAGAAGCACCACCACCAGCACCGTCAGCCCCGGCACCGGCCGGAGCCCGGCCATCCCGTCGAGCGAGTTGCGCCAGGTCACGACACCGTCGGGGCGCCTGGCCACCGGGGCGAGCCGGCCGACGAGGGTGCTGTAGACCTCGAACGCGTCCGCGTGGTCGAACCAGCGTGACCCGAAGAGCACCGCTCCCCCGAGCATGAACACGACGTACACGGCGAGCCAGGCCCCGATGACCGGCAGGGTGGCCCGTTCGGGGGCGACCAGTTCCAGCCAGACGAAGGCCAGGAGACCGCCCGCCGCGGGCCAGTAGCCGATTCCCTCCGGCAGCGGGCGCATCCCGGTCTCGGGGTCGCGTCCGAGTCCCCGGCAGGCCAGCAGGTGCAGCGTCCGCAGCGGGTTGAGGACCGGCCACACCGGCCCGAACAGCAGCGAGAGCGGCACCAGGCCAACCCAGAACAGGACGTAGAACACTCCCGCGGTGGGGTTCTCGACCCGGTCGGGGCCGAAGAGCAGGCCCACGCAGAAGTACGCCCCGGCGACGAGCCCGGCGACGCGCCAGAACCACGGCCACGCCCGCGCGGAGACCGTCTTTTGGACGAGGGCGGCGAGCGGGCGGCGGACGCCACCGCCCAGCCGCGGCTCGGTCCACAGGGCGCCCAGCGCCACGAACGACACCAGCAGGGCGAGGATCGCGCCGATCAGCGCGGCCTCGAAGGGGATCGGCAGGTCCTGGCGGCCGCCGATGCCGTGAGCCAGGAGCATCACGCGGGCCTAGCGCACCACGAGCTGGAAGAGCTGCAGCTTCGAGTCGTGGGTCTCGACCTCGAACAGCCCGTCCTTGTCGGCGACGAACTCGATCGTCGCGGGGGTGCCGGGCTTCAGGTCCGCCGCCTTGTCGTAGCCGTGGACGTGTGCCACGTCGGCCGCGTCACCGGTCACGGTGATCCGTACCGTCTGGCCCTTGGCCACGTCGATCCGTCCGGGCGGGGGCGTCACCTGCCGTCCGGCGATGGTCACCGTGATCTCCTTGACCGTCGAGGCGCCGGGGGCCGCGGTGGGCGAGCCGCAGGCCGTGGCCGTAAGCATGGCCATCAGCAGGGTCACGCCGAGCATGAGTGCGGCGAGCAGCGGGCGACGGCGGGCAAGGGGGGACTTCATGGCTGTTCTCCTGGGGGGTGGGGGTGTCAGGCCGGTGCGAGGGGCGGCGAACCGGCGTGGGGGCGGGGGCGGGGAATCGGTACGGGGGCGGCGGTGTCGGCATCGTGTCTGCATCGCGTCGGCGGAGCCGGAGTGCGGGCAGGTCAGCGTCGCTTCGCGGTCTTGACCGCCTTGGCGCTCCGCGGCTTGCGCGACGCGGCCGCGGACCGCCCCGGAGGCCTTCTCGCGGGCGGCCCGGTGGAGCGTCGCCGGACCTCCGCGCCACGGGGCGACGGCCGCCGGGCCGCCCGGACCACCATGAACCCCGCTCCGACGACGAGGACGGCGGGCAGTAGCCACACCGACAGGTCGAAGCCCGAGGTGGCCTGGGGCGCGTTCGAGGCCGCGGCCTGGGGCGTGGCCTGGGAGGTGACGGGCGCGGCCGGTCCGGCCGACGCGGTGGTGCTGGGTTCCACCGTGGCGAGCAGCGCGGGGTCGGGCTCGTTCGTGGGGGCCTTCCAGCCCTTGGGCGCCTTTGACATCGGGCCCTCGTAGGTGAACCGGACCTCTCCGGTCACCTTCTCGCCGTCCGAGGCGACCGACACGTAGCGGGCGACGTACAGGCCCTGCTCCGGCCAGTAGGCGACCGGGACGGTCGCCGGGAACCCGGTGTGGTAGAGGTTCGGCTGCCACTTGCCGTCCACGAGGTTGTACTCCGTGACCGGCTCGTCGAGGCGCTCGGGCTGCCCGTGCGACCACGGCTCGTCGACGCGGGCACCGCTGGGGGTGGTGACGGTGAAGTACGCGTTCGAGGCGGGCTTCTCGGTGAAGTAGAGCGCGAGCGACTCCATCGGCTTGGTCACCGTGCTGTCCTTGGCCGGCGTCGACATCGCGAGCTGGCCGTGCGCGGACGCGGGCGTCGCGAGGGCGGTCAGCGCGACGCCGGCGACGACGGCCAGCACAAGCAGCTGGCCCAACCAGCGCGCCATCGCCACCTCTGCTCTCACTGGAAGGCCCACTGTCCACGGGGACCGCGGACGATTCCCACCACCCAAGGTCAATTCTCGTCGAGAGTAGCCGCTTTTGTCCCATATGAACAGAACTTGGGCGCGCATCCAACCGAAGAGCGCCAAGGATTGTGAGCCACGCCGTCCCGTGCCCGCCCCACGGCGACCGGCGGCTCCCGGCAGCCCGGCGACCAGGGGTTGAGAGCGCTGTACCGTGGCAACCACCGGAAACCGTCAACCGGGCACTCCAGGTATACGCCTACCTGGAGTGCCTGCGCGCCGAAGGCGGAACCGTACTGATCCGCAGACCAGGACAAGACGAACTCGAAGTGATCAACTTCCTGTGACGTGCCGCTCTTACCTCGCCTTGAAGGACGGGGCCTGCGCCCTTTAATGAGCCAGATCAACTCCGTCCGGGGCGTGCTCCACTGCGGCGTGAGCCCCGGCGGCCGGGCCCCACCTCGGCTCGCGCGTCCTCCGGGACGCGCGAGCCGTACCACTCCGGATCACGCCACCGCGACCCGGCCCTCCGGGGGCGCGCCGGCCGATCTCAGTCGTCGACCCAGCCGTGGGACCGGGCGAACGCCAGAAAACGGTGCCTGACCTGCCCGATCTGCGCGCCCGTCAGCGTGGGCGCGTGCTCGATGAGCAGCTCGGTCACCGCCCCGCTGAAGGACTTCGCCGACAACACGTCGCACACACCGTCGTCGTCGCCGAGTTGCTGCGAGGAGACGGTGGCCGTGGGAGCCACGGCCGTGACCGGCCGCCGGGCCGGCGGCGGATCCAGAAGGCTGACGGTCGAGACCTTCAGGCCGCGCTCGCCCTCCATCACCTCGTACTCCACCCGCATACCGGGCTGGACGACATGCCTGCTCTCACCGAAGTCGTTGGCGTGGAAGAACACATCCTCGCCCCCGCCGACAGCGGCGATGAAACCGTACCCGCGCACCTCGTCGAAACGAAGGATCGTACCGACTGCCACCACAACACCACCTGCACAGAGAATCGCACCGCTTCGCGCTCACCTTCCGGAACTGTCCGGCCGGTGAGTCCGGCCTGCCTGTCACGCCGGACGACCCGATGCTAGACCGGACGACGCGCCGTGTCCCCGTCGATTCCGTACCGCCGCTCCACAGGTCCTCTCATCAGATCGCCTCACGCGCCGATTCCGTACCGTCGCCTCATGACGCCGTCTCACGAAGCCGTCTCACGAAGCCGCGAACGGTCACGCGCCGGCACCGTCGCCGGCGGCACGCGAACCCGGCACCGGCACCCCGGCACCCCGCCCGTTCGACGAGAATGCCAGGCTTCGAGTCCGTAGCCGTGCCGACCGAGGAGAGCAGCCGATGTCCCAGTCACCGACGTCACCGACCTACGACGACGTCCTGAGCGCCGCCGCCCGCATCGCGCCGCAGGCCCACCGCACCCCCGTGCTGAGCTCACGCAGGATCAACGAGATCGTCGGCGCCGACGTGGTGTTCAAGTGCGAGAACTTCCAGCGGATGGGGGCCTTCAAGTTCCGCGGCGCGTTCAACGCGCTGTCGCGGTTCACCCCCGAGCAGCGGCGCTCCGGTGTGGTCACCTACTCCTCGGGCAACCACGCCCAGGCGATCGCCCTGGCCGCCGGGCTGCTCGACATCCCGGCCACGATCATCATGCCGCACGACGCACCGGCCTCGAAGGTGGCCGCCACCGAGGGGTACGGCGGGAAGGTCATCCGCTACGACCGCTACACCGGGCACCGGGAGGAGATCGGCCGCGCGCTGGCCGCCGACCGCGGTCTCACGCTGATCCCGCCGTACGACCACCCCCACGTGATCGCCGGTCAGGGCACCGCCGCCAAGGAGCTGTTCGACGAGGTCGGGGACCTCGACGCGCTCTTCGTACCCCTGGGCGGAGGCGGGCTGCTCTCCGGTACGGCGCTGTCGGCCCGCGCGCTGTCACCCGGCTGCGCGCTGTACGGCGTCGAGCCGGAGGCGGGCGACGACGGGCGGCGGTCGCTGCGCCAGGGCTCCATCGTCCAGATCGACACGCCGAAGACCATCGCCGACGGCGCGCAGACCCAGCAACTGGGCACCCACACGTTCGAGATCATCCGCCGCGAGGTCGACGACATCGTCACCGCCACCGACGCCGATCTCGTCGACGCCATGAAGCTCTTCGGATCCGCCATGAAGATCGTCGTCGAGCCCACCGGATGCCTCGGCCTGGCCGCCGTCCGCGGCCTCGCCGCCCAGCTGGGCGGGAAACGGGTCGGTGTGATCGTCAGCGGGGGCAACGTCGACCTCGACCGCTACGCGTCACTGCTGGCCTCGTGACCTTCCGCCCGCCCGCGTCCCGAATCTCCCACGGAAACGAACATGTCAGCGGGCAGGCCGGCAACAGGCCGTCGGATCTCGGGTGTTCTCCGAAGAGGGCGCGGGTCATCGAGGGCCACCGGGTTCCCGCGCGTCGCCGACCTTCACACGGAGTATCGCCGCGAGGGCGTTCGAGCCTGTCGCCATAGACGGATCACGAACGTTCTCGTGCTGTTTCCACGGGCGATCCCGCGGTCTCGGTCGTCTAGCCTTGCTGGTTCTTCCCGCCGGGTTCCGCGCCGAAGGTGATGGGCCCGGAGAAATCACGCCCCTGGAAGACGGGGCCGTGGACCGTGGCCTCGCCCGCGATGACGTTCGTCGGTCCGTCCAGCCGCGTTTCCTCCCGGACTTCACCCAGCCACGCCTCCAGATCGGAGGCGAATACCGGATCCTTCCGCGCGCGATCGACAATGGTCCCCGACACTTCCCGGACCGCCGGCTCGTTCTCCGGAGTGGCCAATAGCAGATCAAGGGCCGCCTTCTCCTCGGAATCACCGCCAAACGCCTTACGAACGATCTCGGTAAGACCGGTCCACGCCTGTTTGCCCGCTTCTCCCGCCGCTCCGGTGACCAGAGTCGTGATGGCTGAGACGACAAGTGTCATGGACAGAGCATCCATTATTTCCCTTTTCATGCTCGAATGGCTGATGGTGCACCTTGTTGTGTGTCGCCACCGCGCGACGCCGGCGGGTCAGGAGGCCGGATCACCGCGGCTCAAGAATATTATGTATGTGGTACGCCTATCGGTGCGACCGTAGGTTGAGTAAGGTTCCTATTCAATCTGTCCCGTAGAGACGCGGGTCATGGCCGAAACTCACTCAGGATGACCTCAGACCCTCCCTCAGCCAGGGAATCCAGCCACGATATCCCGATCAACGAGCTGTCGGGGTCATCGGTTCACGGCCCGGTGATCCAGTCCCGTTCCATCAGCGGTGGCATCGAGATCCACTACCATGCCGCCGCTGCCACCGTCGTGATTCCCCGGCAACTTCCGGGGGTAACAAGTCATTTCACAGGCAGAGAGGCGGAGATCGCCGAACTCAACCGGCTGCTCGACGTCTCCGTGACGAGTGTCAGCGCTGTGATGATCTCTTCCCTCGGCGGTATGGCGGGGATCGGGAAAACGAGTCTGGCGGTCTACTGGTCACGCCTCAACGCGGACCGTTTCCCTCATGGCCAACTCTTCGTGAATTTACGGGGTTTTGAGCCAATCGGCGTTCCCATGGAGCCGGGTGAGGCGCTTCGCGGCTTCATCTCCGCATTCGGAATCCGGCCGGAGAACATTCCTCTGGAACTTCCCGAGCAGATTTCCCTTTACCGCTCGCTGCTCGATGGCCAGCGCGTTCTCGTTGTTTTGGACAACGCCATAAGCACCGATCAGGTTCGCCCCTTATTACCCGGGTCACCCTCTTGTCTGGTAATCGTGACGAGTCGGCACCAACTGGCGGCACTCGTCGCGAGTGACGGGGCCAAGCCACTGACCGTGAAGTTGCTCAGCGAGGAAGAGGGGATCGGTCTCCTCTCACGCTATTTGGGCGCCCGGCAGGTGGAGAACAACATGGAGTCGGCGGTGACGCTCGTACGCCTGTGCGGCAGGCTTCCCCTGGCCCTCAGCATTGTTGCCGCACGCGCGGCCATCTACAATTGTTCTCTTGACTCCCTGGTCGCGGACCTCCGAGCCGAGCAAGACCGTTTGTACACATTGGATCTGCATGACGGCGAGAGAACAAGCGTGAACGCGGTTTTTTCATGGTCATATCGGAGTCTCACTCCAGACTCCGCCCGGTTCTTCCGTCTTCTCGGCCTCAACCCCGGCCCTGACATCAGTCTCGCCGGAGCCGCCTCTCTCACCGGCCTCTCGATACCCCGGGCACACGGGCTGCTCGACAGCCTCGGCCACTGCAATCTGATCGACGAGTTCACACCCGGCCGTTACCGGATGCACGACCTGCTGCGTGTCTTCGCGCTTGATCGGACCATGCGGGAGGATGACGAAGGATCAAGACGGGAGGCGATCAGGCGGCTGTTGGATTTCCTGCTGATCGCCGCGACCGCCGCCGATCGCATACTGAGCCCCAACCGTGACCGGATCACCGTCCCGCCACCGTCTCCCGGTGTCGTCAGCCTTCGCTTCTCGGCCTACGAGGAAGCCGTCGGCTGGCTGGAGTCCGAGCACACCAGCCTGATCGAGACCCTGCGCCGCGCCGGACAGAGTGGTCTCGACACCCACGTGTGGCAGCTGGCGTGGACCCTGGGGGTTTACTACGACCGGCGCGGGCATGCCACCGATCGGGCGCGCACCGGCGAACTAGCCCTGGCCGCCGCCGACCGGCTGGGCGACCTGGAGGCTCAGGCCCTCATCCGGACCAGCATCGGCTCGGCCTACTCGCGGCTGGGCCAGTTCGACGAAGCGACCCGCGAGCTCAGCCGTGCGCTGGCCATTCTCAGGGATCTCGGTGCCGAGGTGCACGAAGCGAACGCTCTTATCGCCCTGGCCATCGTCGACGAGGAGAGAGATCACTACTCCGAGGCCAAGGTTCATCTCGCCACCGCTCTGAACCTGCACCGCAAGCACGACAACAGGGCCGGTGAGGCACACGCGCTGGAGAACATGGGCTGGTGCCACGCCCACCTCGGAGAACACCGGCAGGCACTGGACACGTGCAACGCGGCGCTGACGCGCTTCCGCGAGCTACGCGACCGGGACGGCGAGGCCGACACCCTCGACAGCCTGGGCTATGTCCACGCCGGGATCGGGGAGTACGAGCAAGCCCTGGTCCACTACCGCGCGGCCCTGAAGCTCTGGCAGGAAATGGGGAACCGCTACGACGAGGCCGATGTCCTGACCAGGGTCGGCGACTCGCAGGCGGCACTTGGCGACCACGCCTCCGCACGGAACTCCTGGCAGCTGGCCCTCACCATCTTCGATGATCTGGCACAGCCCGACGCCGAACTGCTCCGCGCCAAACTCGCCGAATCCCCCTGAGAGCCGGGCCGGAGACGCCGAAGACAGGGCGTCGCGGTTCACCCGATACACCCTCACCCGTTCGTGACCGACGGCGTGGTCAGCCGCCGGGCCGGTAGGCCGGGATCGTGACCATCGGGGGGCGTTCGGCGACGGCGACGTCCCGGACGCTCACCTGGTGGCCGTTCGCGCCCCGGCGGAACTGGGCCAGGCGGGGAGAGGGCCGGTGCAGGGAGACCATCATGTTCTGGCGCTCCAGGCGCGACCAGGAGGTCTGCAGGATCTGGGCGGCCATCCCGCCGAGCGCCTCCGTCGACTGGTGGGAGTGCACCCGGCGGCCCAGGTCGACCTGGGCCAGGGCGTCGAGACCGGCGAGGTCGAGCAGGTCGATCAGCAGGGCGAGTTCCACGCCGTAGCCGGTGACGAACGGGACGCGCTCCAGCACGGACCTGCGCCCGGCGTACTCCCCCGCGAGGGGTTGCACGAACCCGGCCAGCCGGGGCCAGTGCAGGTTGAGCAGGGGGCGCGCGACCAGCTCGGTGACCCGCCCGCCGCCGCTCTGCACGTTCTGCAGGGGCCGGTCGTAGCAGCCCTTGACGTAGACCACCGCCGGGTCGGCGAGCAACGGGCCGAGCAGCCCGGTCACGAAGGACGTGCGGAACTCGCGCAGGTCGGCGTCGACGAAGACCAGCAGGTCGCCGGAGGTCGCGGCGAGGGACTTCCAGAGCGCCTCGCCCTTGCCGTCCAGCGGTTTGAGGTCGGGCAGGACCTCGTCCTGGGCGACCACCCTCGCCCCGGCCCGCGCGGCGCGTACGGCGGTCTCGTCGACGGAGCGGGAGTCGATGACCACGAGTTCGTCGACGAGCGGCACGGCCTCCATGAGGTCGCGGCGGATCGCGGCGACGATCTCCCCGACCGTGTCCTCCTCGTCTCGGGCGGGCAGCACGACACTGATCGTCGTCTCACCCTTGGCGCTCAGCAGCTCCGGCAGCGCCCAGTCCCCCGAGGATGAGGTGCGCCCGCGTAGCCATGCCTCGACCTCAGGCAGCACGACCCACCCTTTCCATCACCTCGGTAGTTAGGGGTATCACCTTATGTGGCGCCGATTCCCGACACCTACCGGCTCCCGTCCCCGCCACGCAGGTGGGAAGATCAGTCCAGTCCGGAACGAGGGGGGACGGCATGAACCCGGTAGCCGTGATGCGGGCGGCGCGCGGCGTCCGCGACGAGCTCGACAGCTTGATGGGCGGCGCCTCCGGCGAGCTTCGCGACCGGCTGGATCCGCTGCTCGCCGAGGCGGGCAGCCGGCCCCCCGGCCAGCTGGCCGACGCGGTCATCGTGCTCGTCGCCGAGTACGGCCCCGCCTGGGAGCGGCTCACCGCGCTGCTGAGCCTGGACCGGGGCCTCACCGCCGAGCAGGTGCTTCCCATGCTCTCCCAGGGACCGGGCGCCGCGCCCCAGGAGGGCGGCGCGGGCCCCACTCCGCCCTCCTGGGGCGCGGCACCGCCTCAGAACGGTACGGACCCCTCCGGCTGGGATCCGGACGACTTCCCGTCGACCGCCTCCCACACTCCCGACTGGATGCTCCCCGACGCGGGCGGGCAGGGGCGTCCGATGCCGGGTTCCGGGCAGGCGCCCCAGAACGGGAGCGAGGCCGCGTACGACGACGGGTACGGCGACATGCCCTCCACCGGTGCCATGAGCACCGACTGGATGCACCCCGACCAGGCGGCCGACCCCGCCGCCCCCTCGTCTCCGCCGTCCCGGGAACCACAGGCGGCGTCCCCGGAAACACCTCAAACGCCCCCGGAGCCACCGTCCCGGACATCCCAGGCGCCGTCACCACGGGTCCCGCCGCCCCAGACCCCGGCATCGGCGCCGCCGGAACCGGCACCGGCACCGGCCGATCCGCCCGCGGCGCCGCCTCCCGCCGAGGGCCGGGGTCCCTCGGTTCTCAACCGGCTGACCGGCGCCTTCCGCAGGCGGCGCAAGGAGCCGCCCGCCCCGGCGCCGGGGCCCGAGTGGGAGGGGATCCCGCTGATCGAGGCCCCCGCCGAGGCGGTCGCGGGCTGGGGCGCCGAGGTGACGATCGGCGTCGCCCCCGGCCCGGGGCGGAACGGCACCGCGACACCGCGCGAGCCGATCGACCTGGACATCCAGGTCGTCGCCGAGGGCTTCGACGCGCCCGGCGGCTGGCGGGTGCGGCTGCGCGCCGACAAGGCGTCGTCGTACCCCGGCGCCGTGGTCAACCTCGTCGCCCTCGCCCAGGAGGAGCCGGAGGCGGCCCGGCAGATCCAGGTGACCTACGCGGTACGCGGCCAGGTGATCGGGTTCGGCCTGCGGGCGGTCACGGTCCACGGCTCGCCCGGCAGCCTCGGCGGGCACGAGGCGCTGGAGCCGGTCTCGGGTACCCGCATCCGCCCGGCCCTCATGGGCGAGCCCGCGGACGTCACGGCGATCATCGTCCACGGCGACCGGCCGGGACGGCTGTGGTGGACCTACCAGTCGCCGCACTTCGTCACCCCCGACCGGGCCGAGCGCTGCGACCTCGGCACCCGGGCCTCGGAGTTCGGCCGGCACCTGACCGGGCGGGGCCGTCTCTCCGAGGACCTGGGACGGGAGGTCGGCTCGCGCGTGCCGTGGGGTTTCTGGGATCTGCTGAACGCGGTGGCCGGCCGGGTGGCGCCGCGCCGCCCGAACGTGCTGATCCTCTCCCAGGAGCCGCACGTGCCCTGGGAGCTGGCCGTGCTGGAGCAGCCGTACGATCCCTCGCTGCCCCCCTACCTGAACTGCCAGACGGTGACCGGCCGCTGGCCCCTCGGCGGACGGCGTCCCGAGCTGCCCCCTCCCGCGAACGCGCGGGCCGACCGCGTCGCGGTGGTCTACGGCGAGGCTCAGGCGCATCCGCTGGTGACGGAGTACGGCGCCACGCAGGTCTCCCCCGCGCTCGGCGACGTCCTGGGCGTGCTCGGCCAGGGTCCCGACATCATCCACTTCACGGACGGCGGGTCCGCGTCCGAGGCGCTGGGCTACGAGCTGCCCGGGGCCCCGTTCGTCTTCCTGGAGGAGCCGGGGGACACCCAGGCGTTCCTGATCGCGGGCGCGAGCGGGGTCGTCGCCCCGCTCTGGCCCGCCGGCGGCGGTCTGGCGCCGGAGTTCTACCGGCGCTGCTTCGCCGGTGAGCCCCCGGCCGAGGTGCTGCGGTCCATGCGCGCGCAGGCCCCCGACAGCGCGGGCGCCTACCGCTTCCACGGCCACCCGGCCCTGACGCTGCGCCGGACGGCCCCGCCCGCGGGGTGACGCCGGGCCTCTCGTGTTCAGCCCGCGGCGTGGCGCTCCAAGAAGGTGTAGACGTCGGCCTCGTCCACCCCGGGGAAGGATCCGGGCGGCAGCGCGGCCAGGATGTGGGAGTTGCCGCGGGCCGAGGGCCAGGCGTACCCCTCCCAGCGCTGGGTCAGCTCGGCGGGCGGGCGGCGGCAGCAGTCTCCGGTGGGGCAGCCGGACTTGGTGCGGGTGGTGGTCTCCCGGCCGCGGAACCAGCGCGACTCCCGGTACGGGACGCCGAGGGTGATGGCGAAGTCGCGCTCGCGCGAGATGTCGACGTGGGCGAGGCAGAAGTAGGTGCCGGTGGGCGAGTCGGAGTACTGGTAGTGGACCGAGAAGCGGTCGGGTGACAGGAAGACCTGGCGCCCCGACCACTGCAGGCACATGCGCTGGCCCTCGATCGCGCCCTGCTCGTCGGCGGGGAAGACGATGCCGTCGTTCTCGTACGCCTTGTAGATGATCCCGTCGGCGTTGTTGCGGACGAAGTGGCAGACCAGGTCGAGGAAATTGGTGGCCAGGTTGGTGAAGCGGTGCGCGGCCATCTCGTAGGAGACGGCGAACACGTCGCGCAGGTCCTCCACGCTCAGCGCGCGGTCCTTCTTCGCCTCCCGCAGGTACGGCACGGCGGCGGCCTCGGGCATCAGGACGGCGGCGGCGAAGTAGTTGGCCTCGGTCCGCTGGCGCAGGAAGTCGGCGAAGTCGCGGGGCCTGTGGTGGCCGAGGGAGAGGTGGCCGAGGGTCTGCAGCAGGATCGTGCGCGGGGTGTGCATGCCGACCTGCTCGTGCTTGACGTAGATGCGCCGGTTGCGCAGGTCGGAGATGGAGCGCACGGTGCGCGGCAGGTCCTGGACCGTCTGGACGGTGTAGCCGAAGTGGCTGACCAGCGCCTGGACGGTGCTCTGCGACAGCGCGCCCGAGCGGTAGCCGACCGCGGCGAGCGCCTCGGCGGCGGCCTGCTCGATCTCCGCGAAGTAGTTGCCCTGCTCGCGCTGCTTGCGGCGGAGCTCGGCGTTGGCGGCGCGGGCCTCCTCGGGGGTGGCGGTTCCCCTGGCCTGGCGTGAACGCAGCTCCCCGTAGAGGCCGAGGATGTGTTCGAGCACGTCGTTGGGGACGCGGGCGGAGATCTTCAGCCTGGCCAGGCCGAGCCCGGCGTACAGGGGGTCGCGCTGCGCCTCCTCCAGGGCCATCTCCAGCTGGGCCCGCCGGTTGGGGGCCTGCCTGCGGAGCAGCTCCTCGATCGGCACGTTGAGCGCGGCGGCCAGGGACTTCAGCAGCGACAGCTTCGGTTCGCGTTTGCCGTTCTCCAGCAGGGAGAGCTGGCTGGGCGCGCGGCTCACGCGTTCGCCCAGGTCGGAAAGGGTGAGGCCGCGCTGCTTGCGCAGGTGTCTCAGCCGCTGGCCGAACGCGATGAGATCAAGCTCCTGCGTCAAGGAAAGCGGTTCTTCACCCACCAAAGATGCCATGACCCGATGCTAAACGAAATTTCCGAGGAAATTTCATCTCCTGGCGGGTCTCCGGGGCGGATGTCGCCGTACTCGTACCCGCGTCGCCCGCCGGGGCCGTCCTCGCGATGGGTTCCGGCCCGGCGGTTCGAAGATCATCACGCCCGCGCACCGGAACGCCGATCTCCCGCGCGCCCCCGGTGGCACCCCTCGGACACCTGGCCTCAGCACAAGAATTGGTCTAGTCCATAGGGAAAACTATTAACTTCTTCTCATCTGAATACCGGTGAGTATTGATCGAAAGAGAAGAATTTCCATTTTTTCGCCCGACTCGACCTTGTTTGGCTGTTTCGTCGAGGCACACACTCGAAGTAGGCCACCCAGGGGACGAAAAGGAGTTACCCGATGAATGATCGCCTCAAGGGAGCCGCAGACGAGCTGCGGCGCGAGTGGGAGACCAACCCTCGCTGGAAGGGGACCGAGCGGACCTACACGGCCGAGGACGTGGTTCGACTCCGGGGTTCCGTCCAGGAGGAGCACACCCTCGCCCGGCTCGGCGCCGAGCGGCTGTGGGACCTGCTGAACACCGAGGACTACGTGCACGCCCTGGGCGCCCTGACCGGCAACCAGGCCGTGCAGCAGGTAAAGGCCGGGCTCAAGGCCATCTACCTGTCCGGCTGGCAGGTCGCCGCCGACGCCAACCTCGGCGGCCAGACCTACCCCGACCAGAGCCTCTACCCGGCCAACTCGGTCCCGGCCGTCGTGCGGCGCATCAACAACGCGCTGCTCCGCGCCGACCAGATCACCTGGTCGGAGGGCGACCGGGACGCGCCGCACTGGCTGGCGCCGATCGTGGCCGACGCCGAGGCCGGCTTCGGGGGCGTTCTGAACGCCTTCGAGCTGATGAAGGGCATGATCGCCGCGGGCGCCGCAGGCGTGCACTGGGAGGACCAGCTCGCCTCGGAGAAGAAGTGCGGCCACCTGGGCGGCAAGGTGCTCATCCCCACCGGCCAGCACATCAGGACCCTCGGCGCCGCCCGCCTCGCGGCGGACGTGCTGGGCGTGCCGACCCTGGTCATCGCGCGGACCGACGCCCAGGCCGCGACCCTGCTGACCACCGACGTCGACCCCCGCGACCAGGCGTTCACCACCGGTGACCGTACCGCGGAGGGCTTCTACCGGGTCCGCAACGGCGTGGACGCCTGCATCGCCCGCGGCCTGGCCTACGCGCCCCACTCCGACCTGCTCTGGATGGAGACCTCCACCCCGGACCTGGACGTGGCCCGCGAGTTCGCCGAGGCCGTCAAGGCCGAGTATCCCGACCAGATGCTGTCCTACAACTGCTCGCCCTCGTTCAACTGGAAGAAGCACCTGGACGACTCGACCATCGCCAAGTTCCAGCGCGAGCTCGGCCACATGGGCTACAAGTTCCAGTTCATCACGCTGGCGGGCTTCCACTCACTGAACCACTCGATGTTCGACCTCGCCCGGGGCTACGCCGAGGACGGCATGACCTCCTACGTCGAACTCCAGGAGGCCGAGTTCGCCTCCGAGGCGCGCGGCTACACCGCCACCCGCCACCAGCGCGAGGTCGGCACCGGATACTTCGACCTGGTCAGCACGGCCATCGCACCGGACTCCTCCACCACGGCCCTGAAGGGCTCGACGGAGGAGCAGCAGTTCGCGGAGGCTCACTGACCCTCCGGACCGAGCCCGCCCGGACGAGCTCGACGACCAGGTCGCCGGCCAAGCGACCGACGGGCCCCGCCGCATGGGTCTCCCCCGGATCCGTGCGGCGGGGCCTCCCCGTTCCCCGTCCCGATGTCACGTGTTCCGTGTACCGGCCGTACCGGCCCCTCCCCCACCCCGTTCTCCACGGCCCGCCTTCCCGGGAGCCCTCCTCCCGGGAACGGCGGACGGCGGACGGCGGGGGCATCTCAGCGGCCGACGGCCTCGATGAGCTTGCGGCGCTGCTGGGTACCGAGGCCTCCCAGACGGCGCGCCTCGTCCACGTCGGCCTGTTCCATCAGCTGGGCGGCCTTGACCGTTCCGACTCCGGGCAGGGCCCGGAGTGCCTGGGACACCTTGATGCGCTTGGCGATGTCGTCCTCACGGCCAAGCAGTTGCTCCAGGCTGAGCGCGCCGTTCTTGACCTCGGCGAGGAGCTTGGCGCGAGCTGTGCGGGTCTCGGCGGCCTTGACCAGGGCGGCCTGACGCTGTTCGGGGGTGAGCTTGGGCAAAGCCATGGTGTTTTCTCCCTGATGACGGTAATTCCAGCGTCCTGCTACCCAAAGCAACCCGGTTAATCATCGGAGGACATAGAGATAGATCCCCGACATACATACTGTGCATCACGATATGCCTGTTTGGTTACCCCGCCCTTACTCGGTTCTCCGTAGCCTCGGGCTCATGGGTATCTGGCGTAGCCCTCAGGGCATCGAGGTTGAGGCGATCGTGGTCCACGACGGCCCCTGTCTGCTGGTCACCCGTCGGATCGACGGACGACGGGTCCTCGTGGCGTACTGCATGAGCATCCGCGAGGTCGGAGAGCACGTCGACCTCGCGGAGCTGGTCCCGGCGTAGCCGGACCCCGCGTGGACGAACGACCGATACCGGATCATGTCCGAGTCTTGTTCGGTACGCGTGTCAACTTCTGCGACCACTGGGGCGTCGAGTAGTCAGGGAGGCTCGATGGATGTTCTGATCGGCCTCGTTGACGAAGATCTCCTCCTGGAGCTCATCCTCGTCGAGGCACTGCACACGGAGGCGGAACGGCTGGCCGCCCGGCCCGACCGCTGAACGAGGACGGGTGCCCGCCACCTGACGGCGGGCACCCGCGCCGCCCGCGCGAAGGGGCGCCGTCGCGGAGAGCGCGATGGGGGCGAGTGGAGGACGGGGCTCGATTCACCGGGTGGTGATGGCGTTAACTGTCCCCATGAACAAGCGCGAGCTGATCGAGAAGGCCGCCGCCGAGGCCGGGCTCACCCGGAGGCAGACGGCCGCGGCTCTCGACGCGATCCTGGGGACGATCCAGACGGCCGTGGCGGCCGAGGACAAGGTGGCGATTCCCGGGTTCGGGTCCTTCGAGATCGTGCACAAGCCCGCCCGGACCGGGCGCAACCCACAGACCGGGGAGCCGCTGGAGATCGCGGAGACCTGGACGGCGAAGTTCAAGCCCAGCCCGGGGTTCATGGGCCTGATCCGCCAGCGCAAGAAGGACTGACCTCTCCGGGCCCGCACCGGCCGCCCGAGGCCGCACCAACCGAGGCGTCACCGTCCGAGGCGCCAACCAACCGGGACGTCACCGTCCGAGACGCCACCGGCCCGCGGCGCGACTCTCCGGGACACGGGCGGGGAGGGTCTGAAAGCGGAGGCGGGAAGGCGGCGGCCCCCGGGGAAGTATCCATTCCCCGAGGGCCTGGAGTGCCGCCATATCGCGGCACCGGCACGTTTAAGGATCCGGGTCACTCATGATGAGGTCGCACTCTGCCATTAAGTTATAGACGCACGTGGAGCGTCCAGCAGGATTCGAACCCGCACTCGACCATCGTTGCCCGCATCCGTTCGATCCGGCGCCCGGCGGCGAATGCTGAATCTGGAGCGAGAGCCTGAGCTTGAGCGGCTGCCTCTACCATTTGGGCTATCCCCGGCCCGAAGGTGCCGGGAGAGGGACTCGAACCCCCACTGTGGCCGCGTGTCAGTCTGACGGTTCAGTTTCAGCTTCCGCGCTTTCGCGCATCCCCGTGCTCCAACGGGGAGTCCTGTGATCTTACCCGAGCAGGTAGCCCAGCACCTTCTCACCGACACGCTGGTAGGTGATCTCGGTGCCGTTGGCCTCCTCGCGGGCGAACTTCACCGCGTTCTGCAGCCTGCCGACCCGCTCCAGGAGCTCGTTGACCCGCTTCTGCGGCACGGCTCCAGAGAAGGTGACCTTGGTCCAGAAGCCGACGACGATGTCCTCGTGGTAGACCTCGACCTGGGCCGGGTGCTTGTCGGTGGCCTCCGCCTTGACGTGGTTGCGGGGCACCTTCTTGGTACGGGTCGTCTTGACCGGCTCGGTCCGCCAGCAGTCGGTTGACTGGTCCAGCGTCCAGGCTTCGGCGGCGTCCAGAATGGGCAGCTTGGCGATGAAGGTGTGCAGGTCGACCAGCTGCTTCTCCAGGAACAGCAGGTAGGTGACGGGCACGTCCTCCAGGAGGGTGGAGCCGTCGACCTTGACGTCGGCCCGCGCGGAGCAGTTGGCCCAGTCCTTGGTGGCGGTGACGTCGAACAGCCGGGTGAGCGCGGCGCCCACCTGCTTGAGCAGATCCTCACCCTGCACCTGCACCCGGGTCGACTCCGGGGGCAGCCGCTCGCCCTCGTCGTCGATGGGCTGGTAGGTCCGCGAGAGACCCGACAGCAGGGCGTTCTTCTGGATCGTGTGGTAAGCCTCGGTCACCTTGCGCTGGGTGTCGGACTTGACGCCCTTCTCCACGGCGAGGATCTGGTTCAACTTGGTCGCCATGCGTGACACCGTACCGGGAAGATCACCCGCATAACACCGCTTTTCCCGCAGATCACCCCGCCCCGCCGCGAGATCTTCAGCCGCGTACCGCGCGGGCGGACCAGCGGCCGTCGAGGTGGTCGACGCGCAGCGGGCGTCCGAAGCACTCCGACAGGTTCTCCGCGGTCAGGATCTCCGCCACCGGCCCGCCCACCTGGACGCGGGCGTCGCGCATCAGCAGGGCGTGGGTCGTGGTGGCCGGGACCTCCTCCAGGTGGTGGGTGACGGTGACCGTGGTCAGCGCCGGGCGGGTCGCCGCCAGGTCCTCCACCGCGGTGATCAGGTCCTCGCGGGCGGGCAGGTCGAGCCCGGCGAACGGTTCGTCCAGCAGCAGGATCACCGGATCGGCCATCAGCGCCCTGGCGATGCGGACACGGGCCCGCTCCCCCTGGGAGCAGACGCGGAAGAGCCGGTCCGCGAGGTCCTTGCAGCCCAGGTCGGCCAGCAGGTGGTGGGCGCGCTCGTGCTCGGAGGGCCCGTAGCGGTCCCAGAGCGGAGCGCTGGTCCCGGTGTGGCCGGTCAGGACGACGGTGTGCGCGGTGGCCCCCTCCTCCTCCAGCAGCTCCTCGTCGACGAGCCGCTGGCTGGCCGCGACGAGGCCGATGTGGCGGCGCAGCTCCCGCAGGTCGACCCGGCCCAGCCGCTGGCCGAGCACGGTGACGGCCCCCTCGGTGGGATGGCGGACGGCGGCGGCCAGTGACAGCAGCGTGGTCTTCCCCGCCCCGTTGGGACCGAGCACCACCCAGTGCTCTCCGTATCCGACCCGCCAGTCAATGCCGTCCAGCAGGGTACGGCCGACCACCCGGACCCCGACGCCGCTCAAATCCACCGCACCGGACACAGGCTCGCCCATCGGTATCCCCCTCCGCCTCGACTCGCGGCGCTCACTTTAACCGATGCACCGATATCTCCCTATAAATCGTCCGAAAAGCATGCCTCACCCCATCTGGATGGAGGGTCCGGGGGTGGGCTGCGGGGTGATGGTCGTCCCCGAGGGGGCGGGGGCGGTGGGTGTCGGAGACGGGCTCTCGCCATCGCCGGTCTGCGGGATCTGGGTGAAGGAGGGCCTGGGGCCGCCCGAGGGCTTGGGGCCGCCCGAGGTCGTCGGGCAGTCCCTGCCCCTGCCCCTGCCCTTGGCGGTCGCGTCCGCGCAGTCCCGCGGATCGTCACCGTCGTCGGACGAGTCGCCGGAGCCGCGGGGGCCTCGGGGACGCTCCGGCGCCGGATCCTCCCGGTCGTCGCGGTCGTCACGACCCGTGGTGGGCAGCGAGACGGTTCTGGTGGTGGTGATCTGGACGGTGGAAAGGGTGGTCGGCGTCGATGCCGGCGGCCTGTCGGGGAGCGGGCGGGTGCCGTCACGGAAGATGGAACCGGAGGGGGTGCCCTCGGCCGGGAGGACGAGCGGCACCGGCTCGGGGATGCCGGAACCGGTGGCCGAACCGGACCCGCCGCCACCGGTCGCGGCGGCCACGGTGACCGCCGCCATGGAGACCGTGGCCAGTGCCGCGAAGCCGGCCTGCGACAGGTGCGCGCCCTTGCGCGGCGCCCTGCGGGACCCCCTGCCGGAGATCTCCGCCGGGACCGAGGGCTCGTCGTGAAGCGAGGAGGGGAACGCGAGCGGGGCGGACAGGTGCGACGAGGATGACGGAAGTGACGAGGGCGGGACCGCGAGCCGTACCCTCCCGGCCCCCGGGGTGTAGGGCACCGGCGTCCAGATCTCCGCCAGCACCTCCGCGACCGCCTCGCGCAGATCCCAGGGGGCGCCCACGCCTCCCGCGGCGAGCAGCGCGCCGAGCAGGTCGGCGGCCCTGGGCCGCTCGGCGGGGTTCTTGGCCAGGGACGCCTCGACGGCCGGGCGCAGCAGCGCGGGCACCGAGGCCACCCTCGGCGGCTCGACCAGGATGCGCCGGGTCAGCACGTCCGCCTCACCGGCGCCGAAGGGGTGGTGGCCGGTGGCCGCGTAGGCGATCAGGCAGCCCCAGGCGAAGACGTCGGAGGCGGGCAGCGCGAGCCCGCCGGTGAGCCGCTCGGGGGCGACCCAGCCGGGACTGCCCATGACCTGCCCCGCCTGCGTGTGCGCGGCGAGCACGTCGACGTCCCTGGCGATACCGAAGTCGATCACTCTCGGGCCGGTGTCCGACAGCAGCACGTTGCCGGGCTTGAGGTCGCGGTGGACCAGCCCCGCCTCGTGCACCGCGACCAGCGCGGCGGCCACCCCCAGGGCGACGCCGTACGCCAGGTCGGGGGTGAGGGGGCCGTGCGCGGAGACCACCTGGGACACCGCGGGGCCGGGAACGTACTCCGACACCAGGTAGGGGCGGTCCCTGTCGGTGCCGTCCTCGATCACCGCGGCGGTGCAGAAAGGCACCACTCTCCGGGAGAATTGCACTTCTTCGGCGAAACGGGCGCGGAGCGTGGCATCGTTGAGATGCATCGGGTGCGGCGTCTTGAGCGCCACCACCCCGCCCTGCGGATGTTCGGCCAGGTAGACGATGCCCATCCCACCCACTCCGAGGCGGCCGAGCAGAAGGTAGCGGCCGATGATGACCGGGTCCCCGACGGTCAGCGGCCGCACACCGGTCGGCATGCCGTTCACAGGACCTGCTCCCCCACGTGCCATCCTCGTTGAGCCTCTCGTGCGCGGGCTTCGGCAAGCACACTGTGGCGGGATTTGGGCGTCCTTCGCTCCCGACCGGCCAGAAGGGATATGAGAGGTAAGGCGAATGATCCCTCAGGGTAAGGAATCCATGGTGTGAAGGATGCCCTCGGGGCTGGACGGGACGGTGTGACCAGCGGGAGAGGCCCGCGGCGTCTCGCGGGCGTACGCCTCAGGCGGCGGCGGAACCGGGGCGTGCGGACCGCTTCCGAAGAACCGGAGCGGCGACGTCCTCGGGGGCGAGGTCCGGCGCGGGAAGATCGGGGACGGGAAGACCCGGCAGGAGAAGGTCCGGTCCGGAAAGGTCCGACGCGGCGAGGTCCGACGCGGCGAGGTCCGGCATCGCGAGGCGCCGCTTCGAGCCGTCCCGGACGGGCAGGAGGTCCTGGGCCGCGGTGAGGAAGCGGGCGATGTGCGGATACACCTCGCGGGCCTCGGGGACGACGTCGGCGAGGATGGCGAAGACGTGCGGCATGCGGGGCCACTCCTCGTAGGTGACCGGCACCCCGGCGGCGCGGGCCCGCTCGGCCACGCGGCGGCCCTCGTCGCGCAGGACCTCGGTGGAGCCGGTGACGACCATCAGCGGGGGCAGGCCGGTGTAGTCGCCGAGGACCGGGGAGAGCAGGGGGTCGTGGGGGTCGAGGCCCGCGGTCCAGCGGCGGGCGAGCCAGTCGACGCGGCCGGCCGGGATCATCGGGTCGAGCAGCCGGTTGACCCTGCGGGGCGCGCCGGTGAGGTCCGCCCACGGGGAGAGGCACACGGCGGCGACCGGCAGCGGCATGCCCCGGTCGCGGAGCGCCAGGAGCGTGGCCAGGGTGAGGTGGCCTCCGGCGGAGTCTCCGCCGAAGACGACGTCGGCGGGGTCGTACCCGTGCTCCAGGAGACATCGGTAGGCGGCGATCGCGTCCTCAAGGGCCTCGGCCGGCCTGTGGACGGGGCCCTGACGGTAGTCGACCGCCAGCACCGGGCGCCGGGTCGCGGCCGACAGGCGCCAGGTGATCGGCCGGTGGGTCGCCGGGGAGCAGGCGAAGTAGCCCCCGCCGTGGAAGTAGAGCAGGACCTTGTCCTCGTCGAGGTCCTCTCCCGCGCGGACCCACTCCCCCGGGCACGGCCCCGTCTCGTCGGGGGTCACCTGTACGTGGACCGGCAGGCGGAACGGTACCCTGCCCGCCAGTGCGACGATGCGAGAGGCCGCGGCGACGCCGACGTCGTTCCTCAGCAACAGGTCGGAGATGGGCTTGAAGGTGCCACGCATGATCGCGTTGAGGGTGGCGGCCTGCCAGCTGAAGGGGTAGACCGGACTGACGTCCATATCAATCTCATCGCGCATGGGGGACCTCCACAAAAGGACATTCCCCCCAGAGTGGTCTTCTATCGGCGATTGAACATATCGGGAAGATTACAACTATGTATCATACGGGTACGCATCACTCTCGGTACATATTCGAACGCTCAATGTAATCACATCCGGAGGCCCATCCGGATCGGGCCGTACCGGCGGCCGGTCTCCCGCCGCACTCCGCCTTGGGGCGCCTTGGGGCACCTTGGGGCACCTTGGGGCACCGCCGAAAATCCGTTGCCCCTCCCCGGAGCGCCCATGAGGATAGGAGGGTTGTCCTGACACCTTCCGGGAGGCAGCCTTCCTGATCTACGCGCGCATCGCCGGGTACGGCTTCCGCCGCCACTCCACCTATCGTGCCGCCGCCGTCGCCGGAGCCTTCACCAACACCGTCTTCGGCATCCTCCGCGCCTACGTCCTGATCGCCCTCTGGGAGGCCCGCCCCGGCCTCGCGGGATACGACCTCACCGACGCCGTCACCTTCTGCTTCCTCAGCCAGGCCTTCATCGGCCCCATGCAGGTCTTCGGCGGCGGCCTGGAGCTCTCCGAGCGCGTGCGCAGCGGGGACGTCGCCCTCGACCTGCTCCGCCCCGCCTCCCTGCAGATGTGGAACCTCGCCGACGACCTCGGCCGGGCCGCCTACCTGTTCCTCGTACGGAGCCTGCCGCCCACGGCCGTCGGCGCCGCGCTGTTCGGCCTCGTCGTGCCGGTCGACCCGCTGACCTGGCTGTCCTTCGCGGCCGGTTTCGTCCTCGCGGTGGTCGTCAGCTTCACCCTGCGCTACCTGGTCGCGCTGTCCTCCTGCTGGGTCATCGACGACCGGGGGGTGCAGACGATGTCGCTCGTGATGACCTTCTTCTTCAGCGGCATGGTCCTGCCCCTCAACCTCTTCCCCGGCTGGCTCGGCACCCTGGCCGAGGCACTCCCCTGGTCGG
Source organism: Streptosporangium sp. NBC_01469 (assembly GCF_036227305.1). NCBI lineage: Bacteria > Bacillati > Actinomycetota > Actinomycetes > Streptosporangiales > Streptosporangiaceae > Streptosporangium > Streptosporangium sp. NBC_01469. Next base: position 8,153,442 of record NZ_CP109465.1, read on the forward strand.
CCATGGTCCAGGTCCCCGCCGACATCTACCTCGGCAAGCGCGACGTCCTGGAGGCCCTGGCGTTCCAGGCCGTGTGGGCGATGGCGCTGCTGGCCCTGGGCGCCCTGGCCACGAACGCGGCCCGCAGGAAGGTCGTGATCCAGGGTGGGTGACGACGGAGGCGGAAACACCGGGGACCACGGGGGCGCCAGGGGCCTCAGGGGCCTCAGGAACCCCGGGCCCGTCACGCGGGAGGCGGCCCGGGAAAGCCGGCGACGCCACGGGAGGCGCCCGACGGTGAGGACGTACCTCCTGCTGGCCTGGACCTGGCTGAGGGCCTCGGCACAGTACCCGGGATCGTTGATCATGATGATGCTGGGCTCGTTCGCGGTCAACGCGCTGGACGTGGCGGCGATCTGGGTGATCTTCGAGCACACCGGATCGCTCGGCGGCTTCGAACTGGCCGAGGTGATGTTCCTGTACGGCACCGCCGGCCTGTCCTTCGCGCTGGCCGACATGCTCTTCGGCAACGTCGACCGGCTCAGCCAGCACATCAGGAGCGGCGGCTTCGACACCATGCTGATCCGCCCGGCGAGCGCGTTCACGCAGATGGCCGTCGACCGCTTCGGGGTGCACCGCTTCGGCAGGGTGACCCAGGCCGCCGTCGTGCTCGCCCTCGCCCTGCCCCAGCTCGGTCTCTCCTGGGGCAGGGCCTGGATGATCCCGCTGATGGTCGTGTGCGGGCTCGTCATCTTCACCGCGATCTTCACCCTCGGCGGAGCCATTCAGTTCCTGCTGACCGACGCCCCCGAGGTGGCCAACGCCTTCACCTACGGAGGCGGCACCCTCACCCAGTACCCCCTGAGTGTCTACGGCTCCGAGCTCGTCAAGGGTGTCACCTTCGTCGTGCCACTGGCGTTCGTGAACTGGCAGCCCGCGCTGTTCGTGCTCGACCGCGACGATCCCCTCGGCCTGCCGTACTGGCTCCGCTTCGCCTCGCCCCTGGCGGCCGTCGTCCTGGCCGCCGTCGCCGCCCTCGCGTGGCGGGCGGGCATCCGCCGCTACCGCTCGACGGGAAGTTGACACATGATCGAACTCGACCGGGTCGGCCGCTCGTTCACCGTGGGCCGCCGCAGGACCAAGAAGACCGTGCACGCCGTACGGGACCTGTCGTTCACCGTGGAGGCAGGGGAGTTCGTCGGCTACCTCGGCCCCAACGGCGCGGGCAAGTCCACCACCATCAAGATGCTCACCGGCATCCTGGCCCCGACCTCGGGCAGCATCCGGGTGGCCGGGCTCGATCCGACCCGCCGCCGCACGGCGCTGGCGCGCAGGATCGGGGTGGTGTTCGGCCAGCGGACGACCCTGTGGTGGGATCTGCCGCTGCGGGACAGTTTCGAGCTGATCCGACACCTTTACAAAGTAGATCAACTGGACTTCCGGCGACGGCTGGCCGAGCTGACCGAACTCCTCGGCCTCGCCGACTTCATGACCACCCCGGTCCGCCAGCTCAGCCTCGGCCAGCGCATGCGCGGCGACATCACCGCGGCCCTCCTGCACGACCCCGCCGTGCTGGTGCTCGACGAGCCCACAATCGGCCTGGACGTGGTCAGCAAGGCCGCGATGCGCGACTTCCTGCGGCGCCTCAACGCCGACCGGGGCACCACCGTCCTGCTCACCACCCACGACATGGGCGACATCGAGAAGCTCTGCCGCCGCGTGATGCTGATCGACCACGGCAGCCTGGCCTTCGACGGCACCCTCGACGACCTGCGCGCCACCGCTCCCGAGGGGGATTCCATGGAGGAGGTGGTCGCCCGCCTCTACTCCGGTTGATTCCCGGGGGCGGCGGAACCGGCGGCGCGCGCCCCGCACGGGCGCTCAGGGCGCCTGAGACCTACTACGAATCCCCGCCGAAATATATGTGATGTTTGTCACATATCGATGATCGCCGCGGGACGCGGGACACTCCCCGTCAAGCGGTTGAGGCCACCTTGACTCACACGGTCTTCTCCATACACAAAACCGATCCCGGGGAAGCGTTTCCCATCTCCCTTTACCACTGGAATCCCCTATGCGTAGCCGCAAATGGCCTCAGGGGGTGCGGGTAAAACGCGATCAGAAAAGGCCGGGTGATCGCCGCCCCGAGCAAGCCGATCGTCGGAGATGATCTACCGAAAGTGGCTCCGAGCAGGGGGTTCGTCGACCCGGAGATGGCTTTCATGGGAGTGATACTGCCACCTTGTCAAATGGGTTCTGACATACCGTAATGCTATGGACAGCGACAAGCTCCTAGGTGAGTTCCTCCGCGCCCGGCGTGAACTCATCACCCCTGAACAGGCGGGCCTCCTGCCGTCGGGTTCCCGGCGGACACCGGGGCTGCGCCGGGAAGAGGTGGCGATGCTGGCCGGGGTCAGCACCGACTACTACATCCGCCTGGAACAGGGACGGGAACGTCACCCCTCCGATCGAGTGCTCTGCGCCCTCGCTCAGGTTCTCAACCTCAGCGCCGACGCCGCGTCGTACCTGCACGAGCTGGCGCACCCCCGGCCGCGGCAGACCGGGGACATCCGCCAGCCGGACCAGGTCAAACCGGCGCTGCTGCGGCTGATACGAAGCTGGCCCTACACACCGGCGATCGTGACCGGCCGCTGGATGGACGTGCTGGCCTCGAACCAGATGGCCGACGCCCTCTACGACAGGCTGGAGCACAGGGACAACCTGCTCCGGCTGATCTTCCTGAACCCCGTCTCCCGCCGGTTCTACCGGGACTGGGAGGAATCCGCCCGTTCCAAGGTGGCCCAGCTGCGCGCCATCGCGGGCGCGGACCTCGACGACCCGTACCTGACCGACCTGGTCGGCGAGCTCTCGCTCAAGAGCACGGACTTCCGCCGCCTGTGGGCGCGCCACGACGTGTCCACCGAGAACGTCGCGACCAGACGCTTCCGCCACCATGACGTCGGTGACCTGACGCTCACGTACGAGCTGTTCAACGTCAACGGCTCCCCCGGCCAGAAACTGATCGTTTTCCAGGCCGAGCCCGGAAGTCCTTCCGCGCACGCCCTGGACCTGCTGGGTAGCCTCGCGGCGCTGACGTCGTCATGAAGGGGTCGCGCCTGCGCTCGATCCAAGCGCGTTACACGATCATCACGACGATGCTGCTGCTGGTCATCCTCTCCCTGGTGGGGACGAGCATCGACATGGCGATCCGCTACCGGATCCAGGACGACATCTTCGGCAACACCGAGCGGGTCGCCAGCCAGTGGAGCGCGCTGTCGCGGATCGGCAACATCCCCGATCCGATCCCCGTCTCGGCTCCGGTCGACCTCGTCCAGCTGGTGAACTCCCACGGCGTGGTCGTGAACTCCAGCAGGCAGGCCATGGGCATGGCGCCGATAAGCGCCACCCGCCCCCCGCCCGACGACCGGTTCCAGCAGCTGACCGAGGGCTCCCTCATGGTCATGGCCATCCGGGTCTCCCCCGCGGCCGACTCCCCCGTGGTCTACGCGGGCCTCGAGGAGCCCGCCATCCTGCACAAGCACCACCTGGAGTACTTCATCAGCGCGGGTGCCCTCGTCCTCCTGGCCCTCGCGGCCTGGATGACCTGGTGTGTCGTGGGACGGACGCTACGGCCGGTGGCGGCGATCCGGGCACGGATGTCCGAGATCACGGTGAGCGACCTGAGCCTGCGGGTGCCCATCCCGCCGGGTGAGGACGAGATCGCGCTGCTCGCCCGCACCGCCAACCAGACCCTGGCGCGGCTGGAGGAGGCCGTGGAGCAGCAGCGCCGTTTCGCCTCCACCGCCTCCCACGAGCTCAGGACGCCGATCGCGGGCCTGCGCGTGCAGCTGGAGGAGGCACTGCTCTACCCCGACGACACCGATCCCCGCGAGACCATCCGGGGGGCGCTGACGGCCAGCGGCCGGCTGGAGGCGATCGTCAACGACCTGTTGCAGCTGGCCAGGCTGCGCGCCGCCGACCCGGCGCCGCAGGAGCTGATCGATCTCGGCGCCCTCGTGTCGGAGGAGGCGGCCCAGGGCACCGGGATCCCGGTGCGGGTCCACGTGGCCGCCCGCGTATGGGTGCACGGTTCCCGGATCCAGCTGATCCGGGTGGTGGGCAACCTCCTGAGCAACGCGCGGCGGCACGCCGACAGCCGCGTCGAGGTCTCCGTCGGCTTCGAGGACGGCAAGGCCGTCGTGGCCGTGGTCGACGACGGCGCCGGCATCGCGCCCGCCGACCGCGAGCGCGTCTTCGAACGCTTCACCCGCCTGGACGACGGGCGGCTGCGCGACTCCGGCGGCAGCGGGCTCGGCCTCGCCATCTCCCGCGACATCGCCCACGCCCACCAGGGCACCCTGCTGGTCGAGGACTCGCCGCGAGGGGCCAGGTTCGTCCTCCGGCTCCCGCTGTCGGACGCGCAGCCGCTCGGGACCGATCCGGAGGCGCAGCGCAACGGTATGGCCAGGAGGGCCACCGGCAAGGAGAACACCGCCAAGGAGAACACCGCCAAGACCACCGGCAAGGGGAGCGGCGGCAGGGAGGACGCCGACAAGGAGCACCCGGCCCACTCGGCCGGGCACCAGCGGCGGTGACAACGTTGGCGGGACGACGCCCGGGAGTGCCCGGAAGTGACGGTGTGACGGCCCGGGAGTGACGGGCACGGAGTCCGGTGGTCGGAAGTTCGGCCGACGCGGGTCCGGTGATCGGGACCCAGCGGGCGCGAGACCCGGAGAACTCAGCGATAGCCCTGCTCGCCGGACTCCTCGTACTCCTCCTCGTCGCCCCGGAACCGAGGCGCCCAGCGGGAGGGCATCAGTACCGGCAGGAACAGCAGGATGCCGAGGAGTGTGTAGACACCGGTGGTCAGCAGCAGGCCCATGCCACGACCGGCCTGCAGGAGCACCTCGTGGAAGGTCGGGTCGTCGGGCACCAGTCCCATGGCGCGCCTGACGTCCAGGGCGTAGACCACGGTCCAAGCGAGCAGGACCATCGACGGCACGAAGGTCGCCAGCGGGGAGACACGACCGGCGACCACCAGGCCGACCAGGAGGCCGATCCCGGCCATCACCCCGAGGGCGATCCAGGTCTTCGAACCGCTCTCCGTGGGAAGGGGCACCAGGCTCGCCGCCGCCTCCTGCACGGCCCAGCCCGCGCCGAAGAGGAGCACGGCCGCCACGACCAGTCCGACCAGCAGCCCAACGACGTGCCGCATCGCCACCACCTCGGCTTGAAGGACCTGTCACGGTCGCGGCAACCATAGCGACAAAAACTTCAAAACGGCAGACGTGCCGGGACGTGAGAACATATGGGTCACCATGCGCGCCCGCCTCCCATTACGCCTCATGCGCGCGGCCACCTTCTCGGCCGTCTGCCTGGCACTCGCCGTCCTCGGCCACGTGGCCGCGGGCGGTTCGTGGCCGCGGCCGTGGGCGGTGGCCGCGGCCGGGGCGGCGGTCATGGCGATGGCCGCGCTGCTCGCGGGACGGGAGCGGTCCACGGTGACGATCAGCGCCGGGCTCGCCGCCCTGCAGCTGTCGCTGCACGAGGTGTTCGCCCTCGGCGGCGCCGCGGGGATCTCGCCCCCGCATCCGCATGTCAGGGGACTGGGCGAGAGCCTCGGCATGCTCGTCGCGCACCTCACCGCGACCATGATCACCGGCTGGTGGCTGGCCCGTGGCGAGAGCGCCCTGTGGGCGATGCTCCGTTCGGCCGGCCGCCGCCTCGGCGCCATGTTCCTGCTGCTGCGGCCCCCCGCGACCGTCGCCCCTGCCTCCCGCCCCGCGCACGCCCCGGTCACGCCCGTTCCCGCGCGTGCCGTCCTTCGTCACTCCGTCAGCCGGCGCGGTCCTCCGCTTCCCGCCGCCTGACCCGCCCCCGGAAAACCCCGAACCTCGAAGTGGAGAACCCCCATGTCGCTTTCGCATGCCTGCCGTCGTCTGGCCGCCGTCACCGCGGGTGTCACCGCCCTCACCCTCGGCCTCGCCCTTCCCGCCCTCGCGCACGTCTCCATCAATCCCGGAACCGCCCAGCAGGGCGGTTTCACCAAGGTCGCCTTCCGGGTCCCGAACGAGCGTGACGACGCCTCGACGACCAAGCTCGAGGTGACCTTCCCCACCGACCACCCGCTGGCCTTCGTCTCGGTCAAGCCCGTGCCCGGCTGGGACGTCAAGGTGGTCGAGGGCAAGCTGCCCAAGCCGATCACCACCGAGTACGGCGAGCTCACCGAGGCGGTCACGAAGGTCACCTGGTCGGGCGGGAAGATCGATCCCGGCCAGTTCCAGGAGTTCGAGGTGTCCATGGGCACGCTGCCCACCGACACCGACCAGCTCGTCTTCCCCACCACCCAGACCTACAGCGGCGGCGAGGTCGTCAAGTGGGCGGACGAGCCCAAGGCCGACGGCTCCGAGCCCGAGCGCCCGGCCCCGACGCTGAAGCTCACCCCCGCCTCCGCCGAGGGAGACGGCCACGGCGCCTCCGCCACCCCCTCGGCCGCGGCCCCGGCGGTGTCGGCGCCGTCGGTGGCCCCCGCAGCCGCCTCCTCCTCCGAGAGCTCGGACGGCACCGCCCGCCTGCTCGGCGGGGCCGGGCTGGCGCTCGGGCTCGTCGGGCTCGTGGTCGGTGCGCTCGGCCTGCGCCGCGGCCGCGCCTCCTGACCTCGCACTTCGATCATCCGATCGCCTCGTGACCACCTTCTGACAACCCTCTGATCGTCTTCTGATCGCACGCGGGACGGCCCCGGGAAACTCCTTCCCGGGGCCGTCCCGCGTTTCCCGCCACCTGCCCGCCGCCGCTCGCCCTTTCCCGGCTCCTCGCGGCTCCTCGCGGAAGAGTGCGGCACCACGAACCCCGCCGGTCCCTCACCGCGGAACCGACGCGGCGGCGCGGCGGCGCGGCGGCGCGGCGGCGCGGCGGCGCGGCCAGAAACGGGAGGTCCGGCCGCGCATTACGGAAATGTTTCCAGCTCAGGGCAACGTTCTACAGGTGTGTCCGCCGTATCGCGCCCCCCGTCCCGTACCCTCTCCTCCTTCTCCCGCGCCACCACAGGTTTCGAACGTTCCCGCACTTCCCATGGAGGTCCTCATGCGGCCCACCACGCGCGCGACCTCGGTCGCCGCGCTCTCTCTCGTCCTGCTCACCCTGGCGGCCTGTGGCGAGCCGCCCGCCCCCCGCCCGCAGCCCCCGGCACCGGAGATCGGGGCCGCCGACATCGAGAGGGCCCTGGGGACCGAGACCACGCTGACGTTCTGGTCGTGGGTCCCCAACATGGAGAAGACGGTGGCGCTGTTCGAGCGGAGATATCCCAAGGTCAAGGTCAACCTGATCAACGCCGGCCGGTCCAGGGCCGAGTACACCAGGCTCCAGGCGGCGCTGAGAACCGGCACCGGTATCCCCGACGTGGCGCAGATCGAGTACTTCGCACTGCCCCGCTTCGCGTTCTCCCAGGCCGTGTCCGATCTCAACATGTACGGCGTGGAAAGGCTGAAGAAACGGTTCAGCCCCTCGGCCTGGGACCAGGTGGACCTCAACGGCAGCGTCTACGCGGTCCCGCAGGACACCGGCCCGATGACCATGATCTACCGCAAGGACGTCTTCGACCGGCTCGGCCTGAAACCGCCGGCGACCTGGGACGAGTTCGTGACGGTCGCCGAACGGATCAGGAAGAAGGACCTCCGCGTCTTCATCACCAGCGTCGACCCGACCGACGCCGGCGTCGCCGACAGCCTGATCTGGCAGGCGGGCGGACGACCCTTCGCCATCGAGAACGCCACGACCATCCGGATCGACCTGCAGGACAAGGGTGCCAGGCGGTGGGCGAGGCTGTGGACGAGGCTGTCGCGGGAGAAGCTCGTCGACCCGGCCGTGAACTGGACCGCCCCGTGGTGGAAGAAGATGGCGAGCGGCAGGTACGCACTGTGGATCACGGGCGCCTGGGCCCCCGGCGTCATCGACGGCGCGATCCCGCGGACCAGGGGCGCGTGGCGCGCCGCGCCTCTCCCCAGCTGGGACGCCAGGAAACCGGTCAACGCGGAGAACGGCGGCTCCGGCGTGGCCGTACTCTCGCGGAGCAGACACCAGCTTGCCGCCTACGGCTTCGCCCGGTGGCTGGACTCCGCCCCCGAGGCGGTCAGGTCGCTGAGCGCGGTCTCCGGGGTGTTCCCCGCGACGACCGAGCTGATGAGAAGCCGCGAGTTCCTCGACGTGAAGATCCCGGTCCTGGGTGGCCAGCGGGCGAACAGGCTGTTCACCGAGGGCTCCGCGCAGGTGGCGAAGGGCTGGCAGTACCTGCCGTTCCAGCTCTACGCCAACAGCGTCTTCGGCGGCAGCGTGGGACGGTCCCTCTCGGACGCCACCGACCTCAACGCCGGCCTGAGGGCCTGGCAGTCACGGATCGGCGCCTACGCGCGGCGGCAGGGCTTCCAGGTCTCCCCTGAAAGATGAGATCTCCCACCGGCGGGCTCGACGGCGCCCGCGTGCCGTGGGTGCCCCGCCCGGGACGGCGTCCGGGGCGGGGCGGGATGATCAGGCGGTGATGTCCTTGCCGGTGAAGCGGGCCCAGGCGACGGAGCCGAAGACGACGACGTAGGCGGCGAAGACCAGCAGGCCCTGCCCCATCTCGCCGGTGGCCACCGGGTCCCGCAGGACGCCGTCGAAGCCGCTCCACCACTGGGTGAGCAGGTACGGCTGGATCACGGACAGTTGCGGGATGACCCCCAGCACCTGGGCCACGATGACGACGACCACGGTCGAGGCGATGGCTCCGATGGACACCTCGGTCAGGGTCGACAGGGCGAGCGCGATGGCGGCCAGGGCGGCCATGCCCGCGGAGACGTACAGCACGACGACACCGATCCGCAGCACGCCGTCGAGGAAGGGGATCGTCCCTCCCGACAGCAGCGTGATCGGACCGGCGGGGAAGAGCAACAGGCCGACGAGCAGCGCGGACAGCGCGACCGTGGCGACGGCGGCCAGGCAGAAGACGACCACGCTCGTGTACTTGACGGCCAGCAGGCGGGTCCGGCCGGCCGGGGCCACGAGCAGGTAGCGCAGCGTGCCGATGCCCGCCTCCCCCGCGATCGAGTCTCCGGCGACGACCGCGACGGCGACCGGCAGCAGCAGCTGCACCAGGACCGAGAGCGCGGCGAAGGTGAGGAAGAGCCCGTTCCCGGTGACCTGCTCGAAGATCGCCGACCCGCCGCCCCCACCTCCCTCGTCCTCCATGGATCCGCCGAACATCCACAGCGCGATCCCGATCAGCGCCGGGATCACGGCGAGCACGGCGAGCATGGCGAGGTTCCTCGGCCGCCGGAAGATCAGGCCGATCTCCGAGCCGAGCAGCCGCAGCCACGCCCGGGGGGCGCCCACCGCCCGCGCGGGCGGGATCCGCCCCCCGGAGGCGTGCCCGCCGGAGGGCGGACCCGCCGCCGTGGCGGGTTCCCCGGAGACGGCGCGTACGGCGTTCTCGGTGAGCGCGGCGTTCTCGGCGCGTACGGCGTTCTCGGTGGGCACGGCTTCCTTCCCGCTAAGCGTCGACATCGAATCCCTCCCCGGTCAGGCCCACGAACATGTCCTCAAGGCTGGGCCGCTGGACGGCGAGGCCGCGGACGGCGACGCCGTCGGCGACCAGGGCGGCGCACACCCGCTCCGCCGCGCCGGTTCCCAGCGCGGCGCTGACGTCGCCGTCGCCGAGGCGGATCTCCGACAGGCCGAGCCCGGCCAGCACGGCCGCCGCCTCGACGGTGTCGGGGGTCTCCACCCGGATCCTGACCGTCTCCCCCGCGCGCAACTCGGCGATGGCCCCCTGGGCGACGAGCCGCCCGGTCCGCATGACGGCGATGTGGGAGCACATCTGCTCCACCTCGGCCAGCAGGTGGGAGGAGACGAACACCGTCGTCCCCTCGGCGGCGATCTCCTTGACCAGGCCACGCACCTCGCGGGTGCCCTGCGGGTCCAGACCGTTGGTCGGCTCGTCGAGAATGAGGAGTTCCCTCGGACCGAGCAGCGCGGCGGCGATGGCGAGCCGCTGGCGCATGCCGAGCGAGTAGGCCCGGTAGCGTTTGCGGGCCGCGGCGGCCAGGCCCACCCGTTCCAGCGCGTACCCGATCCTGGCCGAGACGGTGCGCGGGTCGGCCGACGGGTCGGCGGCGTCGTAGCGGCGCAGGTTGGCCTCACCCGACAGGTAGGGGTAGAAGGCCGGCCCCTCGACCAGGGCCCCCACCCTCGGCAGCACGCCGCCCGCCCCGCCGGGCATCGGCGTGCCGAGCAGCTGCCAGTCTCCCGCCGTCGGGGACACCAGGCCGAGCAGCATGCGGATCGTGGTGGTCTTGCCCGAGCCGTTGGGGCCGAGGAAGCCGAACACCGACCCGCGGGGTACGGCCAGGTCGAGGGCGTCCACGGCCACCTGGCCGCTCCCGAAGCGCTTGGTCAGCCCGCTGGTGACGATGGCGAACCCCCCGCCGGCGGCGGAATCGGGCGCGGGTCTCTCGGCCGTCAGCACGGCACTCCCGGCCGTCCCGCCGCCCCGGACCTCGCCGGTTCCGTTCTCCGGGGCTCCGCCGGTCCGGTTCTTCCCGGTCCCGTTGTTCCCCGCGTTCTGGACGATCGGCACTTCTCCCCCACTGCTCGTCGGTCGCGGGACGGCCACGCGGCCGTCCCGCCTCGTCTCGCGCCCTGGACGTTCACGGGCGCCCACGAACACCCATGAACGTGCTGTGTTTCCCGAACGCCCGGCGTGGCCCGGACGGCGTCCCCGATTCGCGCCGCCGGGCCCCGCCCCCGGATCCCGCACGCGGGATCCGGGGAGAACCGCCGGGAACCCGACGCGGGCGTCGGGCTCCCGGCACCGGGCTCACTTCCTACCGGCCGCCTCGGACAGCTTCTCCGGGGTGACGGCGCCGACCAGCAGGCGGCCGTCGTCGGTCAGCAGCGCGGAGACCAGCTTGGTCTGGATGACCTTGCCGCTACCCCACGTGCCGCTGATCGGCTTGGCCGACTTCAGCAGGGCGTCGGTGATCGCACCGGCGTCCTGCTGTCCCGCGGGGGCCTCACCCCGCGGTGCCGAGGTCAGTTTCTCGATCTCGGAGGCGGGGACCACGGCGACCGTGGTCCAGCCTTCGCCGACGGTCCTGGTCTTGTCCTTGATCTCCTCGCCTTCCTTGAGCTTCTCGCCCTGCCGGGCTCCGTGCTCCCCGGCGAGCTCGCCGATCGACGCCTCCTCGACCTTGGCGCCCGCGGGCGGGGTGAAGGTGAAGTTCTCCGCGGCGGGCGGGGAGAACGTGACCGAGGTGAAGCCGACCTCGAAGGCGGGCTCGGCCGCGTTCCTGGCGTACACCTGGATCCGCAGCGGGACGAAGGTCTCCCCGTCCAGCGCCAGCTTGACCTCCTTGACCAGGGACGAGGTGTCCTTGGGGGCGAGGACGAGCTGGTAGGCCGCGCGGTCGGCGACCTTCTCGGTGTTGGTCACGCTGACCGCGGTGTCGGCCCCGATCCGTCCCAGCAGCTGCTGGGCGAGCTGCTGCGGTGTGGTCGCCGTGGGCAGCGCCCGGTGCGCGGCGTCGGCCCCGTCGCCCGGCCCCCCGTGCCCGAGGCCCTTCTCGCCCCCGGTGCCGTCCGCGGTCCCCGTCTTGATGCGGGTGGCCTTGTTGGCGTCGCTCTGCCACATCCACACCTGGTCGCCGTTGACGATCAGGTCGGTCTCGCTCATCCGGCCGGGGAGGGCGAAGCGGACCTTGTCCTCGCCGCCGTACCAGACCTTGAGCTCGTGCGAGCCCGCCAGCAGGGCCGCGGGCGAGGATCCGCCCATGCCCGATATCCCGGGCAGCCCGGGTAGCCCGAGCGAGGCGGTCTGCATGACGGTGCCCGACATGGGCTTCAACCCGGCCTGGCTCGCCTGGGCGGCGCCGGCCAGCAACTGCTCGGCGGTACGCTCCGGCAGCGTGGGATCCCCCTGGACGGCGGCGATGACCGGTCCGGCTCCGATGGCCCCGGTGACCAGCGCGATCGCGGCGACCGGCACGGCCCACCTCACCGCGCGGCCCCGTCTCGCTTGCTCAGACATCTCATTCCTCCACGGTATGCCGTCAATCCCTGTCGACAGCAGCCTGCGCTACAGGTCCTGTGCCGAAGCTGAGACAGACTGAGAGGGCTCACAGGATTCTCAGCCGCCTCTCAGGCCGGGTGGTCGAGGATGGACACGTTCTAGGTGGTGAAAGGGGCAGTCATGCGGATTCTCGTCGTTGAGGACGAGCGGAGGATGGCCGCCGCCCTGCAGCGTGGTCTGCAGGCCGAGGGGTTCGCGGTCGACCTCGCGCACGACGGGGAGGACGGCCTGCACCAGGCCAGGTACGGCGAGTACGACGTCGTGGTGCTGGACATCATGCTGCCCAGGATCTCCGGCTACAACGTCTGCAAGCAGCTGCGGGCCGAGGAGAACTGGGTTCCGATCCTGATGCTGTCGGCCAAGGACGGCGAGTACGACATGGCCGACGGGCTCGACCTCGGCGCCGACGACTACCTGACCAAGCCGTTCTCGTACGTGGTGCTGGTGGCCAGGCTGAGGGCGCTGCTGCGGCGCGGGGCGAACCGGCGCCCGTCCGTGCTGAGGGCGGGGGATCTGGCGCTCGACCCGGCGCGGCGACGCGTCACCAGGGGCGAGACGCCGGTGGAGCTGACGCCCAGGGAGTTCGCGCTGCTGGAGTTCCTGCTCCGCCACCACGACGAGGTGGTCTCCAAGACGGAGATCCTGGAGCACGTCTGGGACACCTTCGACACCGATCCCAACGTGGTCGAGGTCTACGTCGGCTACCTGCGGCGCAAGATCGACGTACCGTTCTCCAAAAACGCGCTGCAGACGGTGCGGGGAGCGGGATACCGGCTGGCCGGCGATGGCGGCTGATCCGGCCCCCCGAAACCACCGGGACCTCCGGGACGTCCAGGAGCGGCCCGCCGGCGGGGCGGGCACGGGTTCCCGTACCGGCGCCGTCTCCCCAACCGACGCGGTCGCGCACGGGGGAGGGCGCGCGGTCGGCAGGTGGCGGCGCAAGAGCCTGCGCTTCCGGCTGACGGCGGTCGCCTCGGCCGTGCTGGCGGTGGCGCTGGTGGTCTCGGCCTACGTGATGATCACCGTCCTCGGCAACGCGCTGCTGACCACCATCGACGAGTCGATCTACCAGCGGGCCAGGGAGACGGTCTCGCTGGCCGACGCCGGGCGGCTGCCCGACGAGATGACCTCGCCGGACGGCACGCTCCTGCAGGTGATCGACGGCGCGGGGCGGATCACCCACACGACCACCGGCACCGACAGGCTGGTGCCGCTGCTGGACGCCGGGGAGCGGGCGGCGGCGATCGACGGGGGCGAGGCGCGCTTCCTGGACGGCAAGCCGTACGGCATCCCGCACATGCTCCGAGTCCGGGTGCTCAGCGCCGACCGGGGGCAGACGGTGATCGCGGCACGTCCCTTCAGCGAGGTGCAGACCAGCATCTCCACGGCCGGGCACGTGCTGATCGTCGGCACGCCGCTGCTGCTGGTCCTGCTCGCGGGGGCGAGCTGGGTGATCATCGGCGGGACCCTGCGGCCGATCGCGGCGCTGCGCCGGGGCGCGGACGAGATCACCGACACCGCCCGCTCCCGCCGCCTGCCGGTGCCCGAGGCGCGCGACGAGGTGCACAGCCTGGCCACGACGCTGAACGCGATGCTGGCCCGGCTGGAGAAGGCCGGCATCCGGCAGCGGGCCCTGGTCTCGGACGCGGCGCACGAGCTGCGCAGCCCGCTGGCGAGCATCCGGCTCCAGCTGGAGGTGGCACTCGGCCACCCCGAGGGGCAGGACTGGCGGGAGACGGCCGAGGGCGTACTGGAGGACACCATGCGCCTGTCCAGGCTCGCCGAGGACCTGCTCTCGCTGGCCCGCCTGGACGAACGCGGCGGCACGCCCGCGCGGGGCGAGCCGGTGGAGCTGGACCAGCTGGTCCCGCAGACCGTCGAGCGGTACGGCGAGGCCGTCACGGTGCGGATCGCCGGCCAACCGGATGCCGACCGGCCGGACAACGCGCCGGGGAGCGGACCCGGCGTGATCACCGGCGGGCCGGAGAGCGGGTCCGGCGCGGTCACCGGCGAGCCGGAGGACAGGCCGATCAGGGTCACCGGGGACGCGCTGGATCTGGGCCGGGTGCTGGTCAACCTGGTCGACAACGCGCTGCGGCACACCTCGGCCCCCGTGGTGGTCGAGCTGCGGGCCGAGGGCGCCGACGCCGTGCTGACCGTCACCGACGACGGGCCCGGCATCCCCGAGGCCGACCGGGAGCGGGTGTTCGACCGGTTCACCCGGCTGGACAGCGCGCGCAGCCGCGACGAGGGCGGAGCCGGGCTGGGCCTGGCCATCGTGCGCGAGACGGTCAACGCCCACGGCGGCGCGGTCCACCTGGAGGACGCCTCCCCGGGCCTCCGCGCGGTGGTACGGCTTCCGCTATCTTGACCGAGGCTTGTGAATCACCCGCTTGGCCGGGCGACTGATCGGGACCTAGCGTCACATTCATGACTTCCGGTGACGGCAGCCGGCGAGAGCTGATCCTGCGGGTCGCCACCAACCTGTTCGCCGCGCTGGGGTACGACAGCACGTCCGCGAGCCAGGTCGCCGAGGCCGCCGGCCTGAGCGTCGAGGCCCTCGGCGCGGAGTTCGACGGCAAGCGGGAGCTCTACCTGGAGATCATGGAGCGCGAGTACCGGGCCGAGCGGGTGTCCCTGGTGGAGGCGCTGGAGGGGATCTCCGCGGTGACCCCCGAGCAGACGGCGCTGGTGATTCACCGGGTCGTCGACCACTACCTCGACTTCTGCCTCGCCCATCCCGAGTTCCCCTCCCTGTGGATGCACCGGTGGCTCGCGGACGCCAGCGACGTCACCGAGCTGGAACGGAGATACATCCAGCCGCAGATCGACCTCGTCTCCAGCGTGATCACTCCCGCGATGAAGGCCGGACATGTGGACGCCGACGTCGACATGAAGTACGCCTTCTGGTCGGTGGTGTGGTGCGTGCACGGCTTCTGCCAGGGCGGGGTGCTCGACCGGGACGGCAACCGCCAGGACGCGGAGAATCCCGCCGTGCTGCGGCGGTTCCGCACCTACCTGCACCAGATGGTCCACCGCGTCGCCGCCCTGCCCGGCTCCCCTCCCTCGTCCTGACCGCGGCTCCCGGAGGTCGAAGCGGCCGGACCCTCATCCGGCCCACCGGGCCGCGGCGCCGTCGGATCATCCTCGTACGGCACGATTCGTGTGATGCTGGCACTTCCCCGGCGGCCCCCTGCGGGCCGCGTCCTTCCGGCCCGCGCGAGCCGTACCCCCGAGGAGACCGATGAGCCTGCCTGACAAGGGCCGCAGCACCGAGGAGCTGCTGGCCGAGATCGCCCGCCTCAAGCGGGACGACCTGCCGGTGCGCGGCGGCAAGGTGACCGCGTACGTCTACGACACCGGACGGCCCGAGGTGCACGAGGCCGCCGCCAGGGCCTACTTCGAGATGCTGGAGGTCAACACCCTCGACCCGACGGCCTTCCCCAGTGTGGTGGAGATGGAGAAGCAGGTCGTCGGCGCGGTCGCCGAGCTGCTCGGCGGAGGCTCGGGCGTCTTCACCAGCGGCGGCACCGAGTCGATCATGCTGGCGGTGAAGGCGGCGCGGGACGCGCGGGAGACCGGGGGGCGCCCCCGGATGGCGGTCCCGGTGACCGCGCACCCGGCCTTCCACAAGGCCGCGCACTACCTGGGGCTCGTGGTGGACGCCGTGCCGGTGGACCCGGTGACGTTCCGCGCCTCCCCCGGGGGCGTCGAGGCCGCGATCACCGAGGACACCGTCCTGGTGGTCGCCTCGGCGCCGTCCTATCCGCAGGGCGTGATCGACCCGGTCGCCGAGATCGCCGGGATCGCCGCCGCGCGCGGCGTGCCGTGCCACGTGGACGCCTGCGTGGGCGGGTGGCTGCTGCCGTGGCTGCGCGAGGCCGGGGCGGACATCCCGCCCTTCGACCTGTCGGTACCCGGGGTCACGTCGCTCTCCTGCGACCTGCACAAGTTCGGCTACGCGCCCAAGGGCGCCTCGGTCGTGCTGTTCGCCGACCCGGCGATGAGGCGCAGGGCGTACTTCGCCTCGGCGTCGTGGCCCGGCTACACGGTGATCAACGCCACCGTGCAGAGTTCGAAGTCCGCGGGCCCGCTGGGCGGGGCGTGGGCCACCTTCCAGGCCCTGGGCCGGGAGGGCTACCTGGAACTCGGCCGCACCACCCTGGCGGCGGCTCGCGAGCTCCGCGAGGGCATCGCGAAGATCCCGGGGCTGCGGGTGCTCGGCGACCCGGAGTCCGCGCTGGTCGCCTTCGGCCCCACGGAGGGAGAGGGCGGGGTGGACGTGTTCGTGCTGTCGGACGAGGCCAGGAAACGCGGGTGGTTCCTGCAGCCGCAGCTGTCCTACGCGGGTATCCCGGCCAATATCCACATCACGGTGACCGGGGTGACCCTGCGGGGCGTCGAGGCGATGCTGGAGGTGATCGCGGAGGCCGTGGAGGCGGCGCGCGAGCGGGGTCCCGCGGAGTTGCCGGAGGGACTGGTGGAGCTGGTGGCGGGCCTGGATCTGGACACGCTCGACGACGCCGCCTTCGGTGAGCTGGCGACGGCGGCCGGGGTGGACCTGGGGGGCTCGGGGCAGCCGGAGATGGCCGTGGTCAACGCGGTTCTCGACGCCCTTCCCGCCGACCGGCGAGAGGCGATCCTGATTCGCTTCCTTTCTGTTATCTACTCCTGATTCCCCACGCACAACTACATAACAAATTGATTTACTTGAGTCATGATATTGCGGTAAATATCATGCTGGCTGACGATGGGGACGCTCCACCGCCGCCCGGGATCCCCGACCGGGATACCGGGCCCACCCCCCTCCAGGAGGTCCGCGAACATGAGCAAGGCCCCCGCCATCCGATTAGCGGGCTTGGTCGCCGCCGCACTCCTGCTCGCCCTCGGGTCGGTCACCCCGGCCTCGGCGCGGCAGCACACGGGTCCCACGGGTCCCACCGGTTCCATCGGTTCCATCGTCAAGGCGGACAGCGCGACCGCGCTCGCCGACAGCTACATCGTGGTCCTCAAGGGCCAGTTCAGCCGCGCCGACCGCGACCGCAGGGCGCGCGAGGTCACCGAAGGCGAGGGCGCGCAGGTCAGCGCCGTCTACCAGCGCGCCGTCAACGGCTTCGCCATCCGGGCCAGCGCGGAGCAGGCCCAGCGGATCGCCGCGCGGCCCGACGTCGCCTACGTCGAGCAGGACCAGGAGTTCACCCTGGTCAACCAGGCCGTGGCCTCGTGGGGCCTGGACCGGGTCGACCAGCGGAACCTGCCGCTCGACGGCAACTACACCGCACCGAACACCGGTTCCGGCGTGCGGGCCTACATCATCGACACCGGCATCCGGGTCACCCACTCCGACTTCGGCGGGCGGGCGCAGGCCGGACGCGACGTCTACGACGACGACAACGACGTGGCCGACTGCAACGGCCACGGCACCCACGTCTCGGGAACGGTCGGCGGCGGCCAGTACGGCCTCGCCAAGGCCGTCACGCTGGTCGGCGTGCGGGTGTTCGGCTGCGGCAACAGCACCTCCACCTCGATCATCATCGAGGGCGTGGACTGGGTCACCGCCAACGCGGTCAAGCCGGCCGTGGCCAACATGAGCCTGGGCGGCAGCGCGAGCGCCACGCTCGACACCGCGGTCTCCAACTCCATCGCCTCCGGCGTCGTGTACGCGCTCGCCGCGGGCAACGAGAGCACCAACGCGTGCACCCGCTCCCCCGCGCGGGTGCCCGCCGCGATCACGGTGGGCGCCACCACCAGCACCGACGCCCGCGCGTCCTACTCCAACTTCGGCACCTGCCTGGACCTGTTCGCGCCCGGTTCGGCCATCACCTCGGCCTGGAACACGAACGACACCGCCGCCAACACGATCAACGGCACCTCGATGGCCTCCCCGCACGTCGCGGGCGCGGCGGCGCTCGTCCTCAGCGGCAGTCCCACCGCCACCCCGGCACAGGTACGCGACACGATCGTCACCAACGCCACGCCCGGCGTGGTGACCAACCCCGGCACCGGATCGCCGAACCTGCTGCTGTACGTCGGCGGCGGCGGCGGCCCCGGGCCCGGCCCCGAGCCCACCGTGGTCTACTCCGACGACTTCGAGGCCGAGCGCGGCTGGACGGTCAACCCCGGCGGCACCGACACCGCGACCACGGGCCGCTTCGAGCGAGGCGACCCGGGACAGACGTCCAGCGGCGTGATCACCCAGCCCGGCACCACCCCCAGCGGCACGTACGGCCTGGTCAGCGGTGCGGCGGCCGGGGCGAGCGCGGGTGACGGCGACATCGACGGCGGCGTGACGAGCGCCCAGTCGCCGGCGATCACGCTGCCCGCGAGCGGGACGCTCACGCTGTCCTTCTCCTGGTACCTCGGCCACCTGAACAACGCGAGCAGCGCGGACTACGTCCGGGTCCGCGTGGTCGGCACGACCACCACGACCGTGCTGAACCAGGCCGGAGCCGCGTCCAACCGCGCCGCCGCCTGGGCCACCGCCACGGCCAACATCTCCGGCCACGCCGGGCAGGTCGTCCGGGTCGTCGTGGACGCGGCCGACGCCTCCGGGGCGAGCCTGGTGGAGGCCGGGGTCGACGACGTCAAGATCACCTCACAGTAGACCTTCCTGGAGTGCGAGGCGCGCCCCCGCCTCGCGATCGGGCCACCCGTTCCCCCCCACGGGTGGCCCGATCCGTTTCTCCCCGAGGGTCCGGCCCGTCCCTCCCCGGGGCTCGGCCGGACCTATCCCCCCACCGCGTCCGGCCCGTTCTCACCCCGGCCAGGCGCGGCCCCTCCCTCCCCGGATCGGCATCAGGCCGGGCCCGACGCCGATCCGGTTCGCCCCCCGGCCGGTCAGGACGACGGACGATGCTCTACGCATCCCGTTCCACAGTCTCCGGCGCACCCGCGCCGCGAGCTGCCGCGTAAGCGGCACGGGAATCCTCCACATTCATGTGGAGGAGCACGTCAAGAGAGCCTGATCCCGCCGACCACGGCCACCAGACGGGGCTCGTCACCGGCGGCCACCTCCAGCTCGACCCCGAGCGCGGCCAGGTTCGCGGCGACGGCCGCGGGGTCGGGGTGGAGGGCGGTGAGGGAGGTCAGCTCCACCACGGGCAGACCGCGCTCGGCGGGGTGCGTCGTGGCTCTCCAGTCGATCAGGAACGGGACCAGGCCGTCGCCGGTGTCGCCGGGCGACGACGTGAGGCGCCACTCCAGCAGTTCCCCCTCCGGGGTGCGGCGCGACATCGGGTGGACGTCGCCCGGCTCGTAGCCGCGCTCGCGGGCCCGTACGACGGCCGCGTCGAGGTCGGCCGGGTGGATCGCCCAGGTGACCAGGCGCGGGCCGGGCAGCAGGTCGAGACCGAACGGCCGGGCGAGGCCGGGGTCCGGCTGGTCGGGATCCGGACCGATGATCTCAAGGTAGCGGCGCCCGCCCAGGCCCAGCAGGTAGTTGCGGGTGCCCAGGCCCACGTGGCGCCCGCCCTCGGCGGGCTCCGCGCCGAGCAGGCCGGCGAGCTCCCGTACGGTCGCGTACAGGTCGGGGGTGGCGTAGACGAGGTGGTCGAGCAGTTCTTCCGGCATGGGTCGGGCTCCCGTCCGTGCTTGCGGCGGGCGGCTCGGCGCCCGCGGGAGAGGTGTACTCGCGGTGCGAGGCGAGGCGGGCGTCGTCATCGGCGTCGGCGTCGTCACCGGCGCGGAGCGGCGACGGCGTAGGGGGCGAGGACGGCGTGGGGGGCGTCACCGGCGGCCTAACCGGCACGCTGTCGCCGTCACCGGCGCAGTCTCCCGACGGTGGCCAGGGCCGCGCGGGCGGACGCGGCGTCGTGGACGCGGAAGACCCGGGCGCCCTGCCAGGCGGAGACCGCCAGCGTGGCCATGGTCCCGGCGTGGCGCTCGTCCACCGGCAGGCCGCCGAGGGTCTCGCCGACGAAGTCCTTGTTGGAGACCGCGACGAGCACCGGCCAACCGGTGGCGACCATCTCGTCCAGACGGCGGCTGACCTCCAGGGAGTGCCAGGTGTTCTTGCCGAAGTCGTGCGCCGGATCGATGAGGACCGACTCCCTGGGCACTCCCGCGGCGACGGCGCGCTCGGCGAGGTCGACGGTGTATCCGATGACGTCGGCGACCACGTCGGCGTAGGCGATACGGTGCGGGCGGGTTCGCGGGGTCACGCGTCCGGCGTGCGCGCAGACCAGGCCGATGCCGTGCTTGGCGGCGACCCCGGCCAGCTCGGGATCGACGCCGCCCCAGGTGTCGTTGAGAAGGTCCGCGCCCGCCTCGGCGACGACCTCGGCGACCTCCGCGCGCCAGGTGTCGACGCTGACGATGAGCCGGGGGTGACGACGCCTGACCTCGGCGACCAGGTCGGCCACCCTGCGGATCTCCTCGGCGGGATCGACCTCGTCGCCGGGACCCGCCTTGACGCCGCCGATGTCGACGATGTCCGCGCCTCCCGCGACGGCACCGTCCACCGCCTCCAGGGCGGCCGCGAAGCCGTACGTCCTTCCCCTGTCGAAGAAGGAGTCGGGGGTGCGGTTGACCACCGCCATGATCGCGAACTCGCCGGGCCGGAACTCACGGCCGCGCAGGCGCAAGATAGTCATCGAGACCGAGCCTATAGCCCGGTGTCGGAGAGGACGGCGCTCCCACCTGCGCCGCCTCTGGGGGAAAACTGGGGAGAACTGATGAGCCTCGGGGCTCCTACGCGGCCGACCCACTTTCGGCCACGGACAGGAACTCCTGGGCGATGGCGGGCAACCGCCGTCGCGCGTGAACGATGGCGATCACCCGGCGGACCGAGGGATCGAGGGTGCGGACCACGAGCCCGGCGCGGGCGGCCTGCTCGGCCATCCCCCGGTACCAGAGCATCGAGGCCGTACCCGAACGGACGGTGCTCAGCCAGTTGCCGCGCTCGTCGAGCTGCGTCGCCACCACGGGGGCCACACCGTGCTTGGCGAAGAGCGCGTCGAACTCCCTGCGCCGGGAACTGCCGGGGACCGGCAGCACCAGCCGCATGCCGTTGAGTCTCCTCATCGGCACCGGGTCGGGCAGGTCCACGCCGGGCGGGGAGATCAGCACGATCTCCTGGCGCTCCAGCGGGTGGCTGACCAGATCGGTGGGGACGGGCAGGTCCGTCAGGCCGAGATCGGCCCGCTGGTCCCTGATGGCGCTCACCACGCCGTCCCGCCCGTCACAGCGGACGATGTGAATGCGTACCCCGGGATGTTCGGCGGTGTACGCGGGGAGGAGGCGTCCTGCCAGCCCCGGTTCGAGGCTGGGTATCGAGGCGATGCGGAGCTCCGCCTCGGACGCGTGGCCGTGCGTGGACAGTGCCTCGATCTCGCGGACGGCGTCGAGTGCCTCCCGGGCCAGCTTGACCACCCGGCGTCCCTGCGCCGTGACGACCACGCCACGTCCGGAACGTGCGAACAACGTCATCCCGAGCTCTCGTTCCAAATCCCTGATCGCACGGGAAAGGGCAGGTTGTGCGATGTACAGCGACCTGGCCGCGTCGGTCATGGTGCGATGCTCCGCCGTCGCGACCACATAGCGGAGCTGCTGCAGATTCATGACTTGAAGCTAGGTCACGAGCCCTGGATCGGTCCGGTACATCGCGGAGATCACCTCGGATGATTTCGGAATGTAATCGAATGCAGCGACATCCGTGACGGATGATAAATCAGTATGCTTACGCCCCAAATTCGGCAAAAGTCCGGACCTGCAGCTCATATCGGACGCTCGGGTTAACGGGGAGACAGCGTGACAGGCAACGGGCACCACCCTCCACCGCCCCCTCCACCTCGGGGGCAACCATCTCAGGGACCACCCGCGTGGGCGGCTCAGGGCCACCCTCAGCCGCCGCCACCGGGATATCCACCGCATCCGCCACCGGGACAGGGGCACCCGGCGCCGGGGGATCAGGGATACCGGCGACTACCCGTGTACCCGGGACAGGGCCAGGGAAGTCCGCCGGCACCCCCACCGGGACAGGCGGGATATCCACCGGCACCACCACCGAGACAGGGAAACCATCCAGCGTCGCCGCCGGGGCACGGGAGCCACCCGGCGTCGCCGCCAGGACAGGGATTCCCTCCCGGATACGGGTACCCGCCCGCCCCCCGGCAGCCACCCCCGCCGCCGCCCGGCCGGGGACACCCACCCCAGGGACCGCCGCAGGGCCACCCCCAGCCGCCGCCACCGGGATATCCACCGTCGTTCCCGCCCCCGCCGGTGCGTCCACGGCAGCCACCGCCGGGACAGGGTTACCCGCATCCGCCCACGTGGCCCGGGGGCCAGGTGCCGTACGGCCATCCGGCCCCGCCACCGCCGCCGGACCCCCGGCAGCGGCATGCCTACCCGCCGCCGCAGTGGCAGCCGCAGCGCCCCCGCTCCGGCGGCGCCGGGCCGATCCTCGGCGGGATCTTCGGCGTGGTCGCGCTGCTGTTCGTCGGGCTCGTCGTGATGGGCGCGGTGGCCAAGAACAGCCGCCGCTCGGATCCGGTCTCGCCGGTCGCGATCCCCCCGCTGCCCACCTTCCAGGACAGCAGGCCGTCGTACACGCCCACCGCCGAGCCCGCGCGGACCGCGTCCGCCGAGCCGAGGCGGACGACGGCCTCCTCCGACATCTCGGAGGACACGATCGCGCCCCCGGCCAAGGTGCGGACGCTCAACACCAGCCTGGAGAACAACACGCTCTATCGGGCAGGCGGGCTTCCCCGGGTGAACTGCCCGGCGGGATCGGCCAGCATCTACAGCCACAGCCAGCTCAAGGCGCTGATCCTCAGGACGTCCAGGTGCATGGACAGGGGCTGGTCCCAGATCATGCGCAAGCAGGGCATGAACTGGCGCCCGCCCGGCTACGCCCTCACCGCGACGAAAGGCCGCGGCGCCTGCGGGGACTTCCCCTCGCCGGGCAGCATGGTGCCGTACTACTGCCCGCGCAACACCACCATCTACGCCTCGACCAGGGCGATGGTGCGGGGGGTGGGCGACTCCGGCGGGTACGGCTCCATCACCGACTGGCACGGCGGGGTCATCAGCATGATGGCGCACGAGTACGGGCACCACGTGCAGCAGATGTCAGGGCTGTCCAACACCTGGTGGCAGAGGTCGCTGCGCTCCAGCAGCCGGAGCGGGAAACTCGCGCTCAGCCGCCGGTTCGAGCTCCAGGCGACCTGTTTCGGAGCGATGTTCATGCGCTCGGTCGCGGCCAGTTACCCGGTGACCCCGGCCCGGCGCAACACCCTCTACTACTTCTACTCCCGCGTGGGCGACTGGCCCGGCTATCCCCGTGACCACGGCTCTCCGGCGAACAACAACAGGTGGTTCCGCCAGGGCTACGAGAAGAACAAGGCGTTCCAGTGCAACACCTGGCTGGCACCGTCCTCGTCGACGTCTTAGCCACGTCACGACTTAAGGGATCATTAACCACAGATTAGCTATCTGTCTGTCATGTCCAGGTATGGGGACTAGAATCCTGGCAAATTCCGTTCAATCGGGGAACCTTGGCTGTTTTGCCAGGTAGACCGGGGCAAAACGTAGTAGGAAGCGGTGTGACGATGCGCCTTGGGCAAGACTCGGGGGATCTCGCCGGCGACAGTGGGAAACGGCGCCCCCGGCGCCGCAGCGGAGGCTCAGGCGCGGGTCGGGGCGGCGTGCAAGGTCCGGCCGAGACACAGCCCTCCTCTGGCCCACCCGGCCCGCCAAAGGCCCAGGGCGCTCCCGCCGCCGGGCAGGAGGCGCCCAACGGGCTCCGGATGGTCCAGAGCGCGCCGGACGGGCGGGGGACGCCTCCCCCGCAGCCCCTGCCCGGCGTACGGGGCGCCGCCAACGGGCAGGACGCGCCCCCCGTCCAGGGCGCGCACAACGGGCAGGGGACGCCTCCCCCGCACGACGTACGCAACGGGCAGGCCACGCGCAACAGGCAGGAAACCCTCCCGCCCCGGGATGCGCCCGAGAGCCAGACGACCTCCCCCTCGCAGGCCGGAACGGGCACGCGGCCCGCTCCGGCCGCGGGGCCGGTTCAGGGGCCGGGGCCGGTCCAGGCCCAGGGAGCGGTCCAGACCGGGGGGCCCGCCGGATCTCCCCCCGGCCCGCCCGGACCTTCCGATCCTCCGGGCCCTCCCGGGAAGCGGCCGCGGTTCGCCAAGCCGCTGACGGTCGGCGCGCTCATCGGCTGGACCGCGCTGTCGGCGCTCCTCCCCGGCGCGGCACACCTGCGGTCGGGACACCGCCGCACCGGGTACATCCTGCTCA
The DNA here is from genome assembly GCF_036227305.1 of Streptosporangium sp. NBC_01469. NCBI lineage: Bacteria > Bacillati > Actinomycetota > Actinomycetes > Streptosporangiales > Streptosporangiaceae > Streptosporangium > Streptosporangium sp. NBC_01469. The sequence continues at coordinate 8,177,764 of NZ_CP109465.1, forward strand.
CGATCTTCGGCGCGCTGCTGCTGGCCATCCTGGTCGGCGCGCTCGTCCTCAGCGGTGAGGGGAACGCGGGTTTCCTCGCCCGCGACAGCACGCTGATGACCGGGGCGGTCCTGGCCATCGCCGGCGCGATCGCCTGGTTCCTGCTGGTGCTCTTCTCCTACGTCTCCCTCGGGCCCGACCGGCTCAGCGGCAGGGGGCAGATCGTGTCGGGCATCGCGGTCGGCGTGCTGTGCGTGTCGGTGATGGCGCCGTTCGCACTGACCGCGAGCACCGTGATGACCGGCAAGGAGACGGCGAACGCCATCTTCGAGAGCGCCTCGGGCAACCCCACGGCCGTCCCCGTCAAGCACGAGGACCCGTGGGGCGGGCGCAAGCGGGTGAACTTCCTGCTCGTCGGCGGCGACGGCGCCGGGAACCGGGAGGGTGTGCGGACCGACAGCATGACCATGGCCAGCGTGCACGTCGCGACCGGCAACACCGCCATGTTCAGCCTTCCCCGCAACCTCCAGCACGTCCGCTTCCCGCCCGGTACCGCGCTCGGCAAGCGGTTCCCCAACGGCTTCATGCGCGAGCTGCCCAACGGCGGCCTGCTCAACGAGGTCTGGCAGTACGCCGAGGACCACCCCGAGCTGATGCCCGGAGTCAAGGACGGGCACCGAGGCCCCCGTGCGCTCATGGACGCCATCGGCTTCACGCTCAACCTGAAGATCGACTACTACGCCCTGGTGAACATGTTCGGCTTCGCCCACCTGGTGGACGCCATCGGCGGCCTCAGGATCAGGGTGGAGCGCGACGTCCCCTGGGGTGGCCTCTACGGCACCGCCGGGACCATCAAGGCCGGATACCGGAAGCTCTCGGGCGAGGAGGCGCTCTGGTACGGGCGTTCCCGTGTCGGCAGCGACGACTTCTCCCGGATGGCCCGCCAGCGCTGCGTCATCGGCGCCTTCGCCCAGCAGGCCACCCCGTCGGTCGTGCTCACCAACTTCGCCAAGATCGCGAACGTGGCCAAGAAGATGGCCAAGACCGACATCCCCCGCGAGCTGCTGGAGCACATCATCGAGCTGGGGCTGAAGGTCAAGGACGCGAGGATCGTCAGCCTCCAGTTCGTGCCGCCGGAGTTCTACACCGGCTCGCCCGACTGGCAGAAGATCCGTGCCGCGACCGCCAGGGCGCTGAGCCAGTCGCTGCGGCCCGCCCGCCGCCCCCAGGCCGCGACGGCCTCTCCCGGCACGAGCGGTGTGGCGCCCGCCGCCACGCCCAAGCCCTCCAGGACGGCGGTGGCAGCCTCTCCGAGCCAGACGCCCACCCCGAACGGCAAGGGCGAGGCCGAGTCCCTGGACGAGCTCTGCGGATTCTGACCGCCCCGCGCGGCCGACCACGCCTCTGAGCCTCTGAGGTTCTGGGGCTCTGGCCGCCCCGCACGCATGTGGCCCGCCCTCCGCGAAGGAGGACGGGCCACAACGCTTTCCCCCGCGCTCTTCTGGTCCCCCGGGCTCCTCGGAGCCGAGGAGCCTCGGACTCCGAGGCCCTGGGGCTTTAAAGCTCCAAGACTCCTCGGCTCCGAGGCCCTGGGACTCCAGAGCTCCGGAACTCCGGGCCTCCGAGGCCCTAAAACTCCGGGACCCGAGACCCGAGGCTCCAAAGCTCCGGGTCCCGAGGCTCGCCGGGCTCAGCCGACCTTGGCCGCTCCGGCCGTCCCGACGCCCCCGGCGACCCCGCCGGTCCTGGGCAGCAGGGCGAAGGCGCCCAGATAGATCAGGCCCGCCGCGATCAGCAGCGCCTGGTAGCCGATGATCAGCGCCAGATACTCCAGGCAGCCGCCGACCATCGCGCCCAGCAGGTTGGCCCCGAAGGACACGGTGGCGTCCGCGGAGTCGGCGAAGCGCTTGGCGAACACCACGTTGGCCGCGAAGATCGGCAGGAACGCCACGACCACGGCGACCACCGCGCGCACCGGTAGCGGCAGGCCCAGCAGCCAGGAGTTGGGCACCAGCCAGGCCAGGACCAGCCCGGCGAGCAGCACGCCGTACATCACGGGCAGGGACGGCATCCTGAAGCGGCGTGTCACCTCCACCGCGGCGAGCACGGCGACCAGCACCCCGCCGAACACGATCGCGTTCACCACCCAGGTGGTGCCGAACAGCAGCGCGAACCCGGTGATGCTCTTGGTCTCCAGCAGCAGGAACGCCACCCCGAGCAGGAAGAGGTCGGCGTACGGGCGCATGCGCCGGTAGGGGCCGGCGACGGCCCGGACGGCGAGCAGGCTGACGATGAGGATCAGGCCGAGGGTGATGATGTAGATCTGCGGGATCGTCCGGTCCTTCAGGTACAGGAAGGGCCGGTCGTCACTGGCCGGCGGCGGGGTGTCGGCGGTCGCCCCCGCCCACTCGGAGCCGCACCGCTGCGCCGCGGTGGTCAGCCCCGCGGTGATCACCGCCTGCTGGCCGGTCTCGCTGACGATGTCGACGCAGGGTTTGTGGCCGAAGGCGGCCTGCATGGTGGAGCCGAGGCGGTCCACCAGCCAGGTCTCGCGGTAGTAGTTGTACATCGAGAAGGCGCCGTCGGGCTTGAGGTGATCCTTGGCCGCCTCCATCGCCTGCTGGGTGAACAGGTAGCTCTCCAGCCGCAGCGAGCTCGCCCCGGAGACCAGGGTGAGCGAGTCGGGCAGCGCGAAGAGGATCAGGTCGTACTTGTCGGAGGTCCGTTCCAGGAAGGCGCGGCCGTCGGTGACGTGGGTGGTGACCCGGGGGTCGTCGTAGGGTTTGTCCGGGTGGTAGGAGCGGCCGAGTTCGAGCAGCTTGGGGTCGATCTCCACGGCGTCCACGTGCTTGGCGCCCTTCGACAGCGCGATGGACACGTCGGTGCCGCTGCCCGCACCCACGATCAGCACGTTGTCCAGCTTGCCGGAGGCCGCGCGCTCGTACGGGAGGGCGTACTGGCGCTCCCACTCCAGGCGGCTCTTGGCCGGGGTGGCCTGCTGGTGCGGGATGCCGTTGACGTCGATGTTCATCAGCGGCACGTCGTTCCAGTAGCCGCGCACGTAGGTCACCTTGTAGTAGGGCGACCACAGCGCCCCTGCCGTCAGTGTCTCCGTCGCGAGGACACCGACGACGATCAGCGACGGCACGAGCAGCGCCGCCCGGGCCCAGACCCTGCGGGGCCAGAGCAGCACCGCGTAGGCGATCGCGGCGATCGTGCCCCACACCACCGGGGGCGCGCTGAGGAACGACAGCGCGGTGAACAGCCCGATGCCGCTGAGGCTGCCGATCAGGTCGTAGCGGTAGGCCTCCAGTCGTTCGAGCTCGGGGAAGCAGCGCCCGACCAGCTCGGCCGGGCCCATCAGCACGATCGCCGCCGCGGCGAAGATCACCGGCAGGATCAGCCAGGCGGGCGGACCACTGGCGCTCAGGCTCGTCCAGTACAGGACCCCCTCGGTCTGGCGGTCCACGGTGACCGGGAAGAGCCACACGACCAGGACGAGGACGGCCAGCACGATCGGCGAGTAGTACGGCTGCCGAGTGCTGCGTCCCACCCGGAGGAAGCCGAGCCCGATACCGAGGAAGGACCCCAGCAGGACGAAGTTGGTGAAGTAACTCAGATGAACGATGTTCGACCCGGTCCACCGGATCAGGGCCAGTTCCAGGAAGAGCATGAAGCCACTGGCCACTATCAGTCTGGGCCGCGTGCTCAGCCAGTGGGTGTGCCGGACATCGGGGCTGGGGGGTGGCTCTGCGGTCATGACCCCCAACGCTAGTGACCGGCACCCGCGCAGGGAAGGAAATCCGCGCCTGTCGTTTGCGTGGGTTACATCCTATGAGGCCAGATAGAGGGTGCTTTCAGCGGCTGGACGCGGCCGAGGTGGATGCAGGAACGTGGTGGAACCCGATCCCCTCGAGCCCCGGTGGTGCACATGCGGGTCCTGCTCCAGCTCCGTCCCTCCCCCGACGTCGTCGCGGCCGTGGCCGACCCCGCGGTGAGCACACCGGCGGCCGACGTCGCCGACGCGCTGCCCGGGGTCGTCGTGGACCCCTCCTTCACCCCGGTCGTCGTGCCCCGCCCGATTCCCGCCATCGGGGGCGACCCCCTCTCGCTCAACCAGCCGCTGACGTTCTCCTTCGCCGACAACGAGGCCTCCGTCCTGGTCCGCGGGGAGATCTCCGACGACGAGATCTCCACCCGGATCACCCTGCTGCCCTCGCTCCGTCCCGACGTCGTGGGGGTCTTCGCCGACCCGGTGATCGAGCGGGGTCTCACCTGCGGCGGAACGCCCCCGGTGGGCGACTGGCGCGACGTGGAGCGGCTGCTCCACGTCGCCGAGCTGGCCCGCGAGGGCCTCGACGGCTCGGGCGTCGCGCTCGCGGTGCTCGACACCGGCATCAACGCCGCGCACGTGGCCCGGACCCTCGACCGCGGCGTGACCCTCGACGCGCAGCGCAGCTGGAACCCGTCCGGAGTGCGGGGCAGGGCGGGCGAGTTCCCCGTCGACCACGGCACGATGTGCGCCTTCGACGCGCTCGTCGCCGCCCCGAGGGCGTCGCTGATCGACGTGCCCGTGCTGCTCTCCCGGCGCCCCGGCGGCACCGCGCTGGACGGCCTGCTGTCGGACGCGGTCGCGGCCTTCGCCCACCTGCGCACCGTCCTCGAAGCCCAGCCCGCAGCCTCGCGCTCCCTGGTCGTCACCAACAGCTGGGGCTCCTTCTCCCCCGACTGGGACTTCCCCGCGGGCCATCCCGGCAACTACTCCGACAACCCGGCCCACCCGTTCAACCTGATCGTCTCCAGCCTGGAGCGGGCGGGCGCCGACGTGCTGTTCGCCGCGGGAAACTGCGGGCGCGACTGCCCCGACGGCCGGTGCGCGTACGCCAACCGGCCGATCACCGGCGCCAACTCCCACCCGCGCGTCCTGTCGATCGGCGGCGTCGACGTCCGCCGCGAGCGGGTCGGCTACTCCTCGCAGGGTCCTGGCCGCCTCACCGCCCGCAAGCCGGACCTCTGCGCCTACACCCACTTCTCCGGCTCGCTGGCCTTCGGCGCCGACGAGGCCGACTCGGGCACCTCGGCCGCGTGCCCCGTCGCGGCCGGGCTGGTCGCGGCCGTACGCACCCTGTGGCCCTCCTCCCGTCTGTCACCCGCCCAGCTGCGCACCCTGCTCCGGCGCACCGCCGACGACCACGGCGACATCGGGTTCGACCACGACTACGGTTACGGCGTCGTCGACACCGCCGGGATGCTCGCCTCGTTGCGACGCCGCGCGAGACGCGTGGCGTGAGTGCATGCTCCTGATCACCGTACGGCTCCCGCCCGACGCGACGGCGGAGACCTGTGCCGGGTCAACGACGCGTGGGCGGTCTCGCCTGAAGGGGCTCTCGCCGAGGGTGCTCAAGGTCTCCTGCTTTCCTCTTGGGGAAGGACTCCAGGCTCGTCTCGTCGGCCGAAGGGCTTGGGTATCCGCCGTGACTCCTCATCCACGCGGATGCGGGAACAGCTTCGGCCGGCAGGTACAGGCATGACGCCGTTTCGTCAGATCACGGCGCCAGGGCAGGACCATTACATTCTGCCCTTGGAGTATCCGGGGCTGAACTCGACCGGCAGGGCGGCCAGGCCGCGCATCTGGATGGACGTTCGCCAGACGAGCGACTCGGCCGCCACCGTCAGCACCATGTCGGGGAGCCGGTCCAGGAGCACCTCGACAGCGGTGTAGGCGATCACCTCGGCGAGTTCCGGCGCCGGATGCGGGCACCCGTGCTCGCCGTAGCCGAAGGACATGTGTGCCTGGTTGCCGCCGGAGCCGCTGTAGGAGTCCGGCCGCACCTGCGGGTCGGCGTTCGCGGCGGCCAGGCCGAGGACCAGCACGTCGCCGGCCCGGATACGCTGTCCGCCGAGCTGGGTGTCGTGCACTGCCCAGCGGCCCAGGCTGTTCTGGCTGGGCGAGTCCTCCCACAGCACCTCGTTGAGCGCCTGGCCGGCGCTACGTCGGCCGCCCGACAGGGTCACGGCGAACCGCTCGTCGGTCAGCATCAGCCGCAGGGTGTTGCCGATCCAGTTGGCGGTCGTGTCCTGGCCCGCGGTCATCAGCAGGATCAGGTCCTGGATGAGCTCCTCGTCGGCGAGCCCCGCGGGGTGTGCCAGCAGGCGTGACGGCAGGTCCGGGCCGGGGCGCTCCCGCTTGCCGTCGAGCAGGCGCCGCATCAGGGCCTGCACCCGCTGGTAGGCCTCCATGGCGCCCTCGCCGCCGTTCAGCGTCGCCCCCACATCGCCGGCCAGGCGCGAGGCTTCGGCATCGGGCAGGCCGAACATGGAGGCGACGGCCAGCAGTGGCATCGGATGGGCGTACTGCGTCATCAGGTCCACTCGGCCGTGGCCGGTGAACGTGTCGATCAGGCCGTCGGCGATCCGCTCACACTGGGTTCTCAGCTCGAACTGGTCGACCGCGGCGAGGGCGTCACCGATGGCCCCGGCCCGCCGCTGGTGCTCGGCTCCCTCGGTGAACAGCAAGGAGGGCTGGTAACCGACGTATGCCATCAGCGGCCAGTCGGGCGGGATGCGATCCCAGGCGTTCCAGCGGCGCGAGTCCCGGGCGAACAGCTGCGAGTTGCTGAGGACGTAGCGGAGCTCGCGATACCCGATCACCAGCCATGCGGGCACATCGCCTTCGAGCAGGATCGGGACGACGGGCCCGTGCTGTCGCCTCATCTCCCGGTACGTCTGGGCCGGATCCTGGTGGAACCGGGTCCCGTACAGGGGGACGGCGCCCTGGTGGGCGGGGCAGCCCGCGGGCGCCTGCGAGCCGGAGAAGCCGGATGCGGGGTCGGGCGTGTGGAAGACGTTCGTCATCAGGTGCCCTCCCGGGCGGAGGACAGGGTGTACAGGTGCTTGACAAGGGCGATCAGCACCGCCTTGCTGGAGTCGCGCCGGCGGGCGTCGCAGTCGATCAGTGGAACATCATCGGAGAGGGACAGCGCCTCCCGCACCTGTTCCAGGGGGTGAACCGGTTCGGCGAAGTTGTTACGGGCCACGATGAACGGCATGCCGTGGTGTTCGAGGCGGTCGATGGCGTACCACGAGTCGGCCAGGCGGCGGACGTCCACCAGGACGACCGCCCCCAGAGTCCCCGAGAACAACCGCTCCCAAAGGAACCAGAACCGCTCCTGGCCCGGCGCCCCGAACAGATAGAGCACCATCTGCTCGTTCAGGCTGATGCGGCCGAAGTCGAAGGCCACCGTGGTCGTGCTTTTGGCCGCCACACCGGTCGCGTCGTCGACTCCGATGCCCGCCCGCGTCATGGTCTCCTCTGTGCTCAGTGGGCGGATCTCGCTCACCGAGCGGACCATGGTCGTCTTGCCCACACCGAACCCACCGACCACCACGATCTTGAGCCCGGTGTTCGCCGTGCTCAGTAGTGGTGTGCGGACGAGTTGCTCAGAGTTTCTGGAGTCCAACGAGCACCTGCTTCAGGAGTTCGGGGTCGGGCAGTTGCGCCCTGGTGGGAATCGGAGGCGGGCGGCGAGCCGTGATACGGCCGGAGTCGATCAAGTCACCCAGCAGTATCCGCACGACGCTGATCGGCAGACCCAGCTCCGAGGAGATCTCCACAACCGCCATCGGGCGGACGCACATCTGGAGGATCCGGGCATGTTCGGATTGCATGCCCGGTGCCGGGTCACACTCGCTCACGATGAGGGTGACCAGGTCCATGCTGCTGTGGTCGGCGCGGCTACGCCCGCCCGTGACGGTGTACAGCCGGTCTGGATTCTCGCTGTTGACTCGCCGCGACGTCATATCTGCCGGTTCGGCTCGCGTGGTGGCGCGGTCAGATACTCGCCGATCTGCTCGACCAGCTCGTTCATGTTGTGCCCGATGAGGCCCGGGTCGGCGGTGTCCGTCGCCACGACGGCGAGGTGCGCGCCGTCGCCCGCCTCCACGATGAACAGCAGCCCGCCATGGAACTCCGTCATGGACTGACGCACCCCTCCGGTGCCGTCGCCGAACTCGATGGACGCGCCATGAGACAGGCTCTGGATGCCCGACGCGATGGCGGCCAACTGGTCGGCCCGGTCCACGGACAACGCGCGGGTGTGGGACAGCTTGAGGCCGTCCTTCGAGAGCACCAGGGCGTATCGGGTCTGTGGTGTCTTCTCCAGGAGGTTCTCCAGCATCCAGGTGAGTTCACGCTCTGAGGTTCTCATCGGAATCCGGGACGGTCATCCGGGCGTCGCCGCCGGAGGGACGGCCCCTCCCTCCAATCTGTTTGGTTGTCTTGTTGGGATCGTCACAGTGTGTCATCCTCTGCCCGAGGAGGGGGACCGCCACCGGTTCCAAGGCTGGCCTGACGAAAGGCGCTGAATCCCGCTCCCGGATCGGAGCGCGGCTTCCTGGGCTTGGGCGGCGGCGGCGAGGGGTCGGGCTCGGAGGACGAAGAGGCCGCGGCGAGCGTCTGCCCGCGGGGGCGTTTAGGCAGCCCGTACAGCTCGCCGTCCCCCACGGGCGCGGCGGGTTCGCTCTCGGCGGGCCTGGGGGCGGCCATGCGCGGCGTACGGACGCTCTCGGCGGCCCTGGGAGCGGGCGTGGGAGTGGCCGCGCGCGGCGCACGGACGCTCTCGGAGTGGGACGTCTCCGCTACGGGATCCCGGGCGATCTGCATGATCAGCCGCTGCGGGATCATGACCACGACTCCGGTGCCTCCCCGCGAGGAGGGGCGAAAGGAGATCGTCAGGCCGTGCTTGCGAGCCAGGCAGCCCACGACCGCCAGACCCAGCCGTGTACCGGACAACGTCGTCAGGTCCAGCGGTTCGGACGAGACGGCCCGCCTGGCGCGACTCAGCGCGGCGGGACTCATGACCAGACCGCAGTCCTCGATGGTGACCACGACGCCCGAGGTCACCTCTTCCACGTACACGTGCACCTCCTCGGAGGGAGGTGAGAAGGTGGCGGCGTTGTCCATCAGTTCCGCGAGCGCATGCATGACGCCCTCGGCGGCGTACCCGGCGACGGAGACGGCGCTGGCGGAGTGCACACGTACCCGCTGGTAGGCGCTGATCCGGCCCACCGCTCCGCGCAGGATGCTCTCCATCACGATCGGCTTGGTCCAGCGCCTGCCGGAGCGGGCACCGGTCAGCACCGCGATGCTGTCGGCCAGGCGGCCCGCCTGCGCGGTGCTGTGGTCCAGCCTCAACAGGTCACCGAGAACTTTCTCGTCATGCCGGTCCTCCATCTCGCGCAGGTCGGCGAGCATGCTGGTCGCGAGCGCCTGGACCCGGCCCGCGGCGTTCGCGCACGCCGACATCGTAGCCGCGCGCATGCGCTCGCCCTTGCCGATCTCCTGCGCGAGCATCCACATGATGCGCTGCTGAGCCAGGCCGCGAGGCTGCGGAATCTCGGCGAGCGCGGTCTCCGCCGACGCGCCCTCGCGCAACCGATGCACCAGCGCGGGAAGGGTGTGGTCAGCCAGCCAGGCGATCTCCCCGTCCGCCCCGGCGAGACGGTCGCGGAGCAGGCGTCCCTGCAACATGCTGTACGCCGCGAAGGTTACGGCGACGCACAGCAGGAGGGCGATGACGCCGAGACTCCACGCCAGGAGTGCCCGCCCGTCGACCGGCGCCATGGCCACCGCCCACAGCCAGATCACCCCGGTAATGATCAGAGCGCCCAGCATGACAAGGAAGGCCTGGCCGGCCGGCGAGAGCCCCGCCTGGCGGCGAGTAGGTATTCGTACTGACATCAAGCAATTCCTCGTCGGCAGTCGGTGACAGAGGGTGAGCCGCCCAGGTCTAGCAAAGGCCGAATCAAATGATTTGTCCGGCTTGAACGTCTTGATCGAATCGTAGCGAAGATCATGATGTTTGGTGAGCCGTTAGTCACCATTTGCGGTAAATGCTCGTCAAACAGGACTCTCACGTGCGAAAACAACGCTCCGGTGGCTGCGATCCTGTCAGGAGACAGCGTCAACGGCCCCGAGCGTGTCCAGATCCAGGATGGCGTTCGACGCGCGCTCGAGGATACCCAGGCTGATCGAGTCGGGCTGGAACTTCGGCTGGATCGCGCTACGCCCGATGGACAGCAGCCAGCCGAAGTAGGACCAGAACATCTGCTGGCGGTAGGAGAGCCACGCGGCCTCGAAGTCCGGCGCCGCGGCACCCGTCTCAGCGAGCCTGTCCAGATAGAAGGCCAGCAGCTCCCGCTCCCAGTTGCGCCTGTCGGCCACGGCCAGCCCGGTCGCGATGGTGTACGACACGTCGAAGGCCCAGGTGCCCCGCATGACGACCTGCCAGTCACCGAAGCCCAGCAGCCCGTCCCGGGTTTTGTAGACGTTGGCGATGTGCGAGTCGCCGTGCAGAAACGTCAACGGCCCCTGGGCAGCCAGCTCCAGCGAGCGCCAAAGCGCCCGGTAGAGGTCCTCGTGGATGGCCATGATGCCGTCGGGCATCACGGCCATCGCCCGCTGGACGCCGACGTCGCCGCGCTTCTTCAGCCCGGCGAACTTGGCGAGATTGCCGACGAACGTCTGAGGTGTCTTGCGCAGGAAATCGTGCCGGTCCAGCTCGGGGTCGTTCCAGTAACGCCCGTGCCATGTGGCCATGCTGGTCAGCAGGTTCTTCATCTCGTCGAAGGAGATCGGCGTCTGGGGCGTGCAGAAGGTCGCGCCCTTGGTCGCGACGATGTCCTCCATCAGCGCGATCGAGCGGCCCGACCCCGGATCGACCGCCCCGTGATAACCGTGCGGTGCCTCGATGTCCAGGTGGGGCCGGATATGGGCGTAGAAGCCCGGCTCACCCGTCAGTACGTCGGCCATCCCCAGCAGGAGACGCTGGGCCCAGCTCCGGCTCGTCTTGGCGAACAGCTCCGTCGGCAGACCCGCCTCCCTGCCCGCCCCGTTGTAGGTAACCGTGGCCCGCCAGCGGCTCGACGTGCCGCTGCTGACGTCCTCCATGTCGTACGACTCCACTGCGGCGCCGGGATGCGCACGACACAGGACCGCGGTCAGCCATTCGCGGGTGACATCCTTCGTCCGCACCGGCACATCTCTCGCACTGGTCGCGCGTTGTGGGGTGAGGTGCTCCCAAAGAGTATGACCGCCGAACCGCACGATTCCCTTTGCCACCGCGAGCCCTGGGTTGTCCGCACGCGCACCGGCGTTCAAGATCGTCTCCTTAGATCGGGGGACTTGCAAAGCGATCTTGCTCCTTGCGGAGTATGCCGGATTACTCCGCTTACAGCCACCTGAACGACTCACCGGCGCGCCGGTTGTCCGACGCTGAAAGCCGTCCTGGGCCGATGCGCATCCCGATGACCGGGCGTCCGCGCTCACCGGTCGTAACATGCCGGTTCCGGTCAGCGGGGACGGCGCGGGTCGCAGGCGTAGCAGCCGGTCCATGAAGGTCCCGACGCGTCCTCGACACCGCCGGAACGCTCGCCTCGTTGCGCCGCCGCGCCAAACGCGTAGCGTGAGTGCATGCTCCTGATCACCGTACGCCTCCCGCCCGACGCGACGCTCGCGCAGGCCATGCGGCGTCTGGAGTTACCCGAGGAGGAGGTCGACACCGACTACGGCCTGGTGCTCATCGACCCCGACCAGGGCCTGTACGGCCTGCGGGTGAGCGAGTCCGCCGCCCGCCGGGTCGTTCCCGGGGCAGGCGGGGGCCCCTACTCCGACCCGAAGATCGAGCCGTACGGCCCCCCGGGTCGAGATCTTCCCTGAACGTCACCGAGGCCACCGCGGACCGGATCCCGGACCACCATGACCACCGGGCGGAACATCATGTCGAGATCTTCCCTGAACGTCACCGAAGCCACCGCGGACCGGATCCCGGACCACCATGACCACCGGGCGGGACGTCATGTCGAGATCTTCCCTGAACGTCACCGAAGCCACCGCGGACCGGATCCCGAACCACCATGACCACCGGGCGGGACGTCATCCGGGTCCGGGAGGCGCCGGTGACACCGCCCCGCCCCCGCGGTTCCCGTCCTTCCTCGGCTCTCCTTTCCTCGGTTTCCCGCCCGGCGGTGACGTCACGGCTCCGGGAAGGCCTGCCGTGAGACGGACGGTCAGGCGTTCTCCCGATTGAAGACGCGGGTTCCGATGACGACGCAGAGCACGGACAGGATCACGGTCACGGCGACGCCGAGGCCGACGGTCCCGTTCACGTAGTGGCCGTTGAACAGCTCGCGCATGGCCTCCAGCACGTAGCGGAACGGCGTGGCGCGCGACAGGACGTCCAGCCAGCCCGGTGCCATCGACATCGGCAGGAACGCGCCGGACAGCAGGACCAGCGGGACGATCGCCGTACTCATGATCGGCGCGAACGCCTCGGGGTTCATGACGAGCGCGATCGCGTTGGACAGCGCGGCCAGGCTGACGCCGAGCAGGATCATCATCAGCAGCGCGACCAGCACGCCGAAGATCTCCGCGCGCAGGCCGAAGGCGTAGCCCACCACGATCAGCATGATCGACTGGATCACCAAGGTGAGCGAGCTGGCCAGGACACGGCCGAGCAGCAGGGAGACGCGGTGCGCCGGAGTGACCCGCAGCCGTTCCAGAACCCCGGCCCTGGCGTCCATGACGATGCCGAACCCGGCCAGGCCCGAGCTGAACAGCGCCACCTGGATGAGCAGGCCGGGGATGAGCGTCTCCCAGGGGCCGATCGTGACGAACAGCGGGCCGAACAGCACCAGGTAGAGCAGGGGCTGCAGGACTCCGAAGATGATCCCGGCCTTCTGCCGCAGGGAGATCCGCACGTTGTGCCGGAAGATCAGCCAGGTGTCGCGGACGACGCTCATCGCTCCCCACCCGCCGTGTGAGTCGCCTGCCGCTCGCCGTCCGTCCCGGATGTGCCCGGCGGATCGTCTCTCAGGGAACGGCCGGTGATGGACAGGAAAACCTCGTCGAGAGTGCCGGTGCCGCCCTTGAGCTCGGCCGGGGTGCCCTGGGCGACGATCACGCCGTCGTCGATGACGAACAGGCGGTCGGCGAGCGCGTCCGCCTCGTCGAGGTAGTGCGTGGTCAGGAAGACCGTGAGGCCGAGCCCGTCGCGCAGGCTTCTGATGTGATCCCACAATGCGGCCCTGCTCTGCGGGTCCAGGCCCGTGGTGGGCTCGTCGAGGAAGAGCAGGTCGGGGTCGTGGACCAGGCCGAAGGCGAGGTCGAAGCGGCGGCGCTGCCCGCCGGAGAGCTCCCCGCCCGGCCGCTCCCGCAGCTCGGTGAGCCCGAACCGCTCAAGCACCCCTTCGACCCGTTCGCGCGCCTCGGCCAGGCGCATGCCGTACAGCATCGCGTGCAGTTCCAGCTCCTCCCCCACCGGGTTCGACAGGTCCACCCCGCCGCCCTGGGACACGTAGCCGATGCGCCGCCGCACGCCCCTCGGGTCCGCGAGCAGGTCGTGGCCCGCGACCGTGGCGGTGCCCCCGGTGGGACGTACCAGGGTGGTCAGCATTCGCATCGTGGTCGTCTTCCCCGCGCCGTTCGGACCGAGGAATCCGACGATCTCCCCGGCCTCCACGACCAGGTCGACGCCTCGGACGGCCTCCACGCCACCGGGAAAGGTCTTGCTCAGCGCTGATGTCTTGATCATTTGATCGCCTCCATTTTTACATTAACACCAATTTTGGAGTCACTGCAAAATTTGTTCGGCACCTAGAATGGGCCCATGAGCGAGGGCCTGCGCGAGCGCAAGAAACGGGAGACCAGGCAGCGCATCTCCGACATCGCCACGTGGCTGTTCGTGACGAAGGGCTTCGACAACGTGACGGTGGCCGAGGTCGCCAGAACCGCCGACGTGTCGGTCAACACGGTCTTCAACTACTTCCGCACCAAGGAGGACCTGCTCTTCGACCGGCAGGGAGACGTGGAGGACCTGCCGAGCAGGGTCGTACGGGAGCGGAGACCCGGCGAGAGCCCGCTGGAGGCGCTGCGCCGCGACTTCCTGGACGCGCTCGACACCCGCCACCACCGCTACGGGTTCCACGAGGGAAGCGACGCCTTCACGCGAATGGTCTCCCGGAGTCCGTCACTCAACGCCCGGCTGCGGGAGATGAACGAGGCGCGGGAGCGGGCCCTGGCCAGGACACTCGCCGACGAGGCCGGTGCCGAGCCCGGCGACCTCACCCCCGTGTTCGTGGCCGCCCAGGTCAGCGCGGTGCTGCGGCGGCTGATGACCCACGCCGTCGAGCGCATGCTGGCGGGCGAGACCATCGACGCCATCGCCCCGGACCTGCGACGGCACGCCGAGCGCGGCTTCGAGCTGCTGGAGTCGGGCATCGGCGACTACTGCGTCCGCCCGCAGGACACCCCCCGGGCCGTCGCGACCGGCGAACCGGCCTAGCTCCCGCGACCGGAGGCCCACGGGGCGGAAGGCGGCCCGCGCGACATGCCGGGTCGGACGGCCCGGCATGTCGCGCGGGCCGGGGAACGCCGGGGAACGCCGGGGAACGCCGGGGAACGCCGGGGAACGCCGGGGAACGCCGGGGAACAACGTGTACGGCACACGTTTTCGGGACGCGCGATATTTCCGGTCGGCGAAGATCAGGTGGCCGAAATATTTCACGACATCAGCGGCGGATCCGGAACTTCACCGGTCCGTTATGATCTTGGCTTGTCCTTGGCCGCCCCGATCCCCGGGAGCCCCCCGTGCCACCGCGCGAGCGTCTCCGCCGCCTGCTCGAAACGAACCGTTTTCAGCAGATCCTCGTCGCCGTCATCGTGATCAACGCGGCCACACTCGGGCTGGAGACCTCGGTGACGGCCGTCGAGCGGTACGGCACGGCGCTCACCGTCGTCGACCACCTGGCGCTCTACATCTTCGTCGCCGAACTGGCCGCCAAGCTCTATGCCTACGGCTGGCGGTTCTTCCGCAACCCGTGGAACCTCTTCGACACCGCGATCGTGGTGGTCTCGCTGTTGCCCACGGCGGGCGGGCTCTCGGTACTGCGCGCGCTACGGATCCTGCGGGCACTACGGCTGATCTCCGTGGTGCCCAGCCTGCGCCGGGTGGTGACCGCGCTGCTCACCGCGATGCCGGGGATGAGCTCGATCGTGCTGCTGCTGGCACTGGTGCTCTACGTCACCGCGGTGATGGGCACGAAGCTCTATCACCTCACCGCGCCCGAGTACTTCGGCGACCTGCCCACCTCGCTGTTCACGCTGTTCCAGATGATGACCGGGGACGCCTGGTCCGACATCACCCGCGAGGTGATGGCCGAGCACCCGTCGGCGTGGGTGTTCTTCGTGGTGTTCATGCTGGTGTGCACCTTCGTGGTGCTGAACCTGTTCATCGCGGTGGTGGTCAGCGCGATGGAGGAGGAGCACGCCGAGGAGTCCGTACAGGCGACCGAGGAGTTGGGCAGGGCGGTGCTCACCGAGCTGGCCACGCTCCGGGCCGAGGTACGGGAGCTGCGGGACCGGGTCCCGGCACCGCTGAACGGCGGTCCGGGCCCGGCCGCGAAGGGCGGCACGGACGCACCAAGAAACGGCGGTTCGGGTTCGAAGGGCGCGACGGCGAACGGTGGCGCGAGTTCCGGAGGAAAAGGCGGCTCAGGCTCGAAGGGCTCGAGCACGGGATCGGGATCGGGCTCGAAGGGCACGGCGAACGGTGGCGCGAGAAAGCCCGCCACCCGGGGGGCGGCGGGCCGGCGCCGCGGATAGGCGCCAGGTCAGCGCGAGTAGAACTCCACCACCAGCTGCTCGTCCACCGGGACCACGATCTGCTCGCGCAGCGGGCGGCTGAACAGGGTGAACCGGAGGTCGGCGTGGTTGACGTCGAGGTAGGCGGCGATCCGGTCATCCGCGTACACGCCCTCGGAGGCGGCGACGAAGGGCTGCATCCGGCGTGACTTCTCGCGCACCGCGACGACCTGGCCCGGCTTGACCAGGTAGCTGGGGATGTCGACCTTGCGGCCGTCCACGGTGATGTGGCCGTGGGCGACGTACTGACGGGCCGCGTAGATGGACGAGGCGAGGCCCGCGCGCAGGACCAGGGACGCGAGACGCGTCTCCAGCAGCACCACCAGCTCCGCGCCCGCACGCCCGGTGCCGCGCAACGCCAGGTCCCAGTAGCGGCGCATCTGCCGCTCGGAGACGTCGTAGTACCAGCGGAGCTTCTGCTTCTCCATCAACCGCAGCCCGTAGTCACCGGTCTGCCGCCGGTTGGTCTTGCGACCGTGCTCACCCGGCGGATAGGGGCGCTCCTCGAAGTATCGGACGGCCTTGCGGGTCAGCGGCACGCCCGCCCTCCGGGACAGGCGCACCTTCGGTCCGGTGTAGCGCATGCTCACTCCTCTATGGTTAGGTTTACCTTAGTTAGGCAAGGCTAATCTTACACAGCAGTATCTCCCGACCTCAAGGAGAGCCGGTTCATGCAGCCCGTCACCGCTCCGCCGATCCCCGAGCGGGTCCGCACCCTCGCCGCCACCGCCGCTCCCACCCACGTGTCCATCTCCGGAGCCACCGGCCCCGCGACGGCCGCCAGGGGCGGCGTGGACGGCGCCGGCCGCCCCGTGCTGCTCGTCCTGCCGGGCGACCCGCTCTATGACACGCGGGACGAGCCCGTGGTGACCGTGGATCTGACGTCGAACCGCTCGCTGGGAGAGCACGAACTCTCGCGCGGCCTGCTCAAGGTGCAGGGCTGGGTGCAGGCGGTACCCCGGGCCGAGGTGAGGGAGACGGCGGTGGCGATCGCCGAGCGCTGCCCCGACGAGGCTCTGTTCGAGGTGCTGGAGGGGATGGACGGCCCCCGGCTGGTACGCGTCGACGTCGGCAGGGTGATCTATCTCACCGGACCGGAGTCGGGCGTGCTGGACGCCGAGGAGTATCTCGGTGCCGCCCCCGACCCCCTGATGGGCGATGCCGAGCGCATGCTCCACCACATCAACGACTCCCACCGCAGGCAGCTGGAGACCGCGCTGGGCTCCCTGCTCGCCGCGCCGGTGCCGGAGGCCTGGCTCTGGGAGCTCGACCGCTTCGGCGCGACCGTCCGCTGCGGCGTCGACGACCCGACGCTGATCCGGCTGCCCTGGCCCTCGCCCATCACCGACGCGGAGTCCCTCGAACACGCCGTGCGCTGCCTGCTCTGCCACCACTGACGGAACAGGCGGGAGCGCTCCCCCGGTCGCCGGTCGCCGGTCGCCGGTCGCCGGTCGCCGGTCGCCGGTCGCCGGGAGGAACGTCCACGGGCGGCCGGGTGTTACCGAAGAGCGGCCGGAGGGGCCGGGAAATTGTCGTTGGAACGACCGGCCAACGGCTTTTCAACGACCGGGATGGCGACGCTCTATCGCGTGGCCATTTCCGACTTCGACCGGAAATGGCCACCAGATCATTCCACGCAAAATCATCCCGAGAGCGAGACTATTCCCGGGATTAAATCATCCCGGAGGAAATCGCCCCGGGAACGGAATGTCAGCCCTCGGACACCACCTCGCTGGTGTTCCGGATCACCTGGTCGACGAACCCGTAGTCTCTGGCCTCGGTGGCGGTGAACCAGCGGTCGCGATCCCAGTCCTCCTCGATCCGCTCCAGGGGCTGGCCGGTGTGGAAGGCGATCCGCTCGCGCATCATCTGCTTGGTGTAGAGCATCTGCTCGGCCTGGATGGCGATGTCGGCGGCCGTGCCCCCGAGGCCCCCCGAGGGCTGGTGCATGATCACCCTGGCGTGCGGCAGGATGTAGCGCTTGCCGGGAGCGCCCGAGCAGAGCAGGAACTGCCCCATGGACCCCGCGATGCCCATGGCCACGGTGGCGACGTCGTTGGGGATGTACTGCATCACGTCGTAGATGGCCATTCCGGCCGGCACCGAGCCACCGGGTGAGTTGATGTAGAGCCAGACGTCGCGCCGGTCGTCGTCGGCGGAGAGCAGGAGCAGCTCCCCGCAGATCCGGTTGGCGACCTCGTCGTTCACCTCGCTGCCGAGCACGACGATCCGCTTGCGCAGCAGCCTCTGGTACAGCTGGTCTTCGGGGACGATCTGGGGACCGCTCATGTCTTCCACCTACTCCGAACCCGGGGTTTGCGAATAACGAATACCCGCGACCATAGTCCCGCCGGGGACCGCGTTTTCCGTTCGTTCGCTGTCAGCGCTTTCCGCTGAAAGCGCAGCGTCCTTCATTCCGTTTTCCCACCGGACCCGGCCGTTCCCTGGTCGGACCCGGCTGTTTCACGGCCGGGACCCGGGCGTTTCCCGGGCCGGACATGCCCTGCCTCCGGCGAGGGGCGGGTTCAGCCGTACAGGTGACATCCGGCGGTGGAGGCGGCCCAGGACCGGGACCGGGGACGAGGTCAGGCGTGGGGACGGGACGGGACGGGCGCGGGGACGGGCGCGGGGACGGGCGCGGGGACGGGACGAGGTCGGGCGCGATCACGCACCCGCCCTCGGTCGCCCTCGGCGGGCGTTCGATGCCGGATCGGCCGGACTCGGGACCGAGCATGTTTACCCCCTCCTCCCAAGGAGAGGGGATCCACTGCATGGACAAAACTCCACAAACGGGAGGGACGACACCATGGGTGCCGACGACAAGTTTGCCAACAAGGCCGAAGAGCTCGGGGGCAAGGTCAAGGAAGGCGCGGGACGCGCCACCGGCAACGAGCGACTCGAGGCCGAAGGCAGGACCGACCAGGCCGACAGCCACCTCAAGCAGGCCGGGGAGAAGCTGAAGGACGGCGCGAAGAAGGTCAAGGACGCCTTCAAGAGCTGATCTGAGGCTGTAGGCGGCGGCGGGGCCCCGGGTTCTCCGGGGCCCCGCCGCCGCCTACAGCCTCCGTCTCGGCAGAGAAGATCTTGGACTGGAGCGGACCCCGGCCAGGGCAGGTTCACGGTTCCCAAGAAAGCCGATACCCGGGAGGCCGGGACTCAGGAAGCCGGGCCGACCTCCGGCTTCGGTGTGCCGTTGCCCGACGTGTCCTTCCTGCTCTCCTCGCCGCCCTCGGCCCCGTTCTCGGCGTTCTCGGCGTTCTCGGCGGCCTCGGCGGCCTCGGCGGCCTCGGCGGCCTCACCGTCCTCGGCGCCGTCCCCGGTGCCGGTCCCGCCGTCGGCCCCGGCCTGGACCTCGGCCTCGCCCGCGCCCTCGGGACTTTCCTCTTCCGGAGTGCGGCGCGCGTCGTCGGGGTCCGCCAGGAGCGGCCGCTCGGGGAAGGTCGTGTCCGCCCCCGACCGCTCCGCCACGACCCGGGTCTCGCCGTCGACGCCTCGCGGACCCGCGGGCGGCGGGTCCTGCTCTGGAATGTCACGCTCGGCCGTGTCTTCGCTCACCTCAGGAGTGTCCGTCATGCCGACCCCCTCCCCTGACAAGGCCCGAATATGTCGCCGCGCAGGCATGGGGCCGGTGAGCCGGGTAGGGAAACCCTCGACGAAGGGAGCGAGATCATGACGGTCACCCGGTTTCAGGATCTGCCACTGGCCGAGCACGACAGGGCCTGGGACGGCGAAGCGGCCGAGAAGCGCGTCCGCTCGTGGTCGGGCGCCGAAGAGGAGCCCAACGCCCGGTATCGAGAAGCCCACGTCTGGTACGACGGCGACGAGCCGGACAACTTCGGGAGCTACAAGCTCCCCATCGCCGACGTGATCGGCGGCAGGCTCAAGGTGGTGCCGCACGCCGTACGGGCCGCGGGAGGGATCCTGCAGGGGGCTCGGGGCGGGGTCAAGGTGCCGAAGGAGGACCTCGGCCGGATCAAGGCCCACCTGGCCAGGTACTACGCCAAGATGGGCGAGACCGCCCCGTGGGACTCCTGACGGGATGACGCGTTTCGCGTTCGGCTTCGACCCGGCCTGGCGGATACCGCTGCCGCTGGTCGGGGTGGGCCCCGGCAGGGCCTTCGCCGAGGTCCGCGGCGGCGAGTTCTCGATCCGCTTCGCTCCCTGGTCGCTGCGCACCCCCCTGTCCAATGTCGCGGGCGCCACCGTGACCGGCCCGTACGCGCCGTGGAGGGCCATCGGGCCGCACCTGTCGCCGGCCAACCGCGGGGTGACGTTCGGCACCAACACCGGGCGGGGCGTGTGCGTCCGGCTCCACACCCCGGTGCCCGCTCTGGCACCCGGCGGCTTCCTGACCCACCCGGGCGCAACCGTGACGGTCTCCGATCCCGAAGGACCGGTGAAAGCCCTCGGGCAGTCACGCGAGACGTGAGCCGGACACATGACGGAGGGGCATCCGGGTAAAGGGTGCGCTCCGACCAAGGAGGGAAAAGGAGGGAAACATGACGGCCGAAGGACAGATGCCGGAGGAGACTTCCGCGAACGGGAGGCCCATGGTCTCGGCCACCCCGCGCGACGTCGTCCACATCCGCCTGGGCTCGTTCGCCCTGATAGCGGTGATCGGCCTCGGGGTGCTCGGTCTCGTGGCCGGGATCACCTGGCTCACCGTCGCGATGGCCGTGCTGGCCGTGATCGCGATCGCGGACATCGCCCTGGCGGTGCACCGGCAGTCACGTGCCGCGCCGGGCACGACGACGGAAGCGGGCTGAGCCGCCACCGGCGGCTTTCCGGACACACTCGCCGGGCGTCCCCCTTCCGCCCCCCGCACGGCGCGGGACATGAGCGGGCCACCTGACGGACGACGCCCCCCGTACGACGGGGGGCGTACGCGAGAAGCCACCCGGTGGAGGACGGCCCGGTGGACGTTCCCGGCCAGAGTGGAGCGAACATCACGACGATCCCGTCCCGCTCCCGCCGGGCCGCCTCACCGGTCCTCCCCACGCCCCAAGCCTGCGACGGCCCGCGCGACGGAGGCCGGTAAGCGGTGCGGCACGTGCCCGGAAGGCGCCCATGCCCCCGACCGTCCCCTCCGCCGGCCTCACCGCCCGCCGCCCGGCGTTCGTCATGCCGCCTCCGCTCCGCAGGGCCGTCCTGACCCTGCACGTGGCGATCTCGGTCGGCTGGCTCGGGCTCGACCTGGGACTGCTCAGCCTCGGGACCACCGCCCTGACGACCGGGGACCCCGAGCTGTTGCGGGCCTCCTACCTGGCCATGGACGTCTTCGGTGACACGCTGATCGTCCCGGTGAGCCTCGGCGCGCTACTGACCGGCGTGCTGCTCTGCCTGGGCACGCCGTGGGGGCTCGTCAGGTACCACTGGGTGCTGATCAAGCTGGTGACCACGCTGGCCGCGACCACCGCGTCCATCCTGGCGCTGCGCTCCCACATCGGGACGGCCGCCGCCGCGGTGTCGAAAGTCCCGCCCGCGGAGCTGCTCTCCCTGGATCTCGGCGGCGTGGACCGCGTCCTGGTCATCGCACCGAGCGTCGCGCTGGCCCTCTACCTGCTCAACGTGGTGCTCTCGGTCTTCAAGCCGTTCGGCCGGACGCCGTACGGACGGCGGCGACCGGCCGGGCCTCGGCGGGCGGCGGCGACGCCACCGGCGCCGTGACGGCGAACGGCGCCGGGCATGGTGACCACGCCCGGCACCGCCGTGCCTCAGTCATTACCGTCTTCTACCGTTTCCGGGCTTACCAGTGAGTGTGGAAGACAACGGGGCGGTAGAACGACTGGAAGCCAAGAGGCGCGTAATTGTTGTAGAAACCGAAGGGCGCATACCGGGGGTAGAAGCCGAAAGGATTGAAGGGGTCGTAGATGTCGCGGCCGGTGACCACCGAGGCCTGCTGGGTCGCCGCGCTCGCGCCGGCGGGCTGGGCCGACACCGTCATGCCGACGATCAGGGTGGAAGCCGCCAGGGTGCCGGCGACGAGAGCATGCTTGAACATGAGAAATCACTCCGTGTCTGATGATTGAGCCCGGCATACCGCCAGGACTTACAGGGCGCCGACCAGATTTCCAGGAAATATGCTGAATCGACGTCACGTAAGACGCTAGTTCAGAGGTATTACGACCTTCGCCCCAGAAAGGACAAAGCCTTGGTCCGGGATCATTCCGGGAAGGAAAGGCGGAGGTTACACCGGAGTGGAGATCAGGAGCCCGCCGGGGATCCGTGCCCCGTCCGTCGTGCCGTCCGGCGCATCGGTAGCTGGAAGCGGCCGGTCCAGCCCAGCCGGTCCAGCAGATAGGCCACCCCGCGGGCGGTGTAGGACACCTCGAACCTCTCCGCGATCAGTACGGCGACGCGCGCGGCGGTCCAGTGGCCGTCGTCCCAGCCGTGGGCGGCGGCCCCCTCCTCCAGGACCGCCTCCAGCCGCTCCAACTGCTCGTCGGTGAGCTTGCGGCCGCTACCGGCACCCTTGGAGACCAGCGCCGCCCTGCCGCCCCGCCTCCAGAGCGCGTACCACTCGTAGGCGGACTTCCGGGTGATTCCCAGCAGCCGGGCCACCCGCGCCGGCGCGATCTCCCCCGCGAACATGTCCGCCGCCCGGAACCTCAGCCTCTCGCGCCTGGCCCGCTCCTGCGCGGACAGCCCACCACCCCTGTCTGAATATCTCATACTTTAAGGCTCTCACCTGGGCAAATAGGATCTAACAGGCACCCAGCCCATGTCACCCCCGCGTTTCCCCATCGAGGCAGGGCCAGCGGGACGGAGCCGGCGAGGCAGGGCCGGCGAGACGGGGCCTGCCTAACTCGCGAAACCGTCCAGGGCCGCGAGGACCTCCTCGCGCATGGTGTCGCTACCGGTGTGCCCCGAGTCGTCCACCACGACGAGACGCGCGCCGGGCCAGACCCGAGCCAGCTGCCAGGCGTTCTCCAGCGGGGAGCCCAGGTCGAAGCGGCCGTGGATGAGCACGCCGGGGATGCCGGTCAACCTGTGCGCGTTCCGCAGTAGGACGCCCTCCTCCAGCCAGGCGGCGTGGGAGAAGTAGTGGCTGCAAATGCGGACGAAGGCGAGCAGGGCGGCGGGCGGCCGGTCGCTGTAGATGTTCGGCTTGCCGTTGACCTCCAGGGAGATCACCGCGTCCTCCCAGGCCGTCCAGTCGTGAGCGGCCCTGGCGCGCACGGCGGGGTCGGGGTCGGACATGAGCCGCGCGTAGGCGGCGAGCAGGTCACCGTCGCGCTCGCCCTCGGGGACGCCCTCGCGGAAGCGCCGCCACTGCTCGGGGAAGAAGCGGCCCACCCCGTGGTAGAGCCAGTCGATTTCGTAGCGGCGGGTCATGGTGACGCCGGTGAAGACCATCTCCGACACCCTCTCGGGATGGGCTTCGGCGTAGGCGAGCATGAGCGTAGAGCCCCACGACCCTCCGTGGAGCAGCCACCGGTCGACGCCGAGGTGCTCGCGCAGCCGTTCCATGTCGGCGACCAGATGGTGGGTGGTGTTGGCGGTCAGGTCGGTGGCCGGGTCACCGGCGTGCGGCAGGCTCCGGCCGCAGTTGCGCTGGTCGAACAGGATGACGCGATAGCGCTCGGGATCGAAGGCGCGGCGCTGACCCGGCGTGCAGCCGGAACCGGGGCCGCCGTGGACGACGAGCGCAGGCTTGCCCTCGGGGTTCCCGCAGACCTCCCAGTAGACGAGATGTCCGTCGCCGGTGTCGAGGTGCCCGTGGTCGTAGGGCTCGATCGGGGGATACATCGCCCCAAGATACAACCGCGCCACCACGTTCCTCCGGGATGCCGACGGCCCCGAATCGGCGAGGTACCTCCCAGGTCGGCGGGGTACCTCCCCTGTGAGCGGGCCACTACCGGATCAGCGGGACACCCTCCCGCGATCGGGACTCTCCCCGGTGATCGGGACTGTCCCGGACGGGCGAGTCTCTTCGGGATCAGCGGGAGGCGGGGATCCGCGCGGAGGGGTGGGCGTTCAGGAACTCGTCCAGGACGAGGGTGGCGGCCCCGTGGGCGACGGCGTCGGGACCGAGGCGGCCCAGGACGATGGAGGTCGCCGCGTACGGCTGGGACAGGGAGTTCTCGGCCGAGGCGGCGCGGATGTCGTCGAGCAGGTGCCGGCCGAGCAGGAGCCCGAGCCAGCCGCCGATGACGATCCGCTCGGGGTTGATGAGGTTGATCAGGTTGGACAGGCCGACGCCCAGGTAGGTGACGGTCTGGGTGATCACCGGCGACCTGGACTCCACCAGGGCGGCCAGCTCGGCCTGCCAGTCGGTCGTCCGCGTGGGCACACCGGCGCGGTCGAGGATGCCCTCGGCCCCGATGTAGGCCTCCAGGCAGCCGCGTCCGCCGCACCGGCAGATCCGGCCGTTCACCACGATCTTGGTGTGGCCCCACTCCCCCGCGCTGCTGCTCACGCCGCGGAAGGTCACGCTGTCGGAGACGATGGCGGCCCCGACACCGGAGCCGATCAGCACGATCACCGCGTCACCGGATCCACGGCCCGCGTCGGCGACGTCGGCTCCCGGGCCACCGGATCCGCCGGAACCGGGTGCGGCGCCGGCGAGGCCACGCCCGGCGCCGCCGGAGCCGTACCCCGGGCCGATCCCGCGCGCCGCGCCGTCGCGGCCCGGGTCGCCGCCCCGGCGAGGGGCCGACCACAGCTCGGCGCGACCCAGCGCCTTGGCGCCGTTCTCGACGAACAGCGGGAGCGTGGTGCCCGCGCGTAGGAGCGCTCCCAGGGGCACGCCGTCCCAGCCGAAGGTCCTGGTGTGGATGAGCGCGTCGGGACCGCCCTCGACGATGCCGGGGACGCCCACGCCCACGCCGAGGGCCTGGCCGGCGGGGACGCCCGCGTCGTCGAGGACGACCTCGACCCCGGCGAGGATGTGGCGCACCACGAGCTCGATCTGGTGCCCGGCAGGGCGCAGGGCGTACTCGACCCTGGCCCTCTCGTTCATCTCGAGGTCGAACAGCTCGACGCGCACGTGGGTCTCGGCGACGTCGACACCGATCACGTAGCCGTACACGGGGTTGACCCGGAGGATGGCGCGGGGGCGGCCGCCGTCGGACTCGGCCTGGCCGGCCTCGACCACGATGTTCTCGGCGAGGAGGTCGCCCGTCATGCTGCTGACCGTGGCGGCGCTGAGGCCGGTGAGCCTGGTCAGCTCGTTGCGGGTCACGGGGCCACTGAAGTAGAGCGTTCGCAGAAGCATGGCCCGGTTGCCCTTGCGCACGTCGCGGACCGTCCTGCGCTCGGGCCTCACGATGGCCTACCTCCCCATGTCACGGCACATGGTAGTTGAAAATCCGAAGATATTCGTCCGGCCCCGGGACCCCCGGACGCCCCCCGCCCCACGGGTGACCTACGCCCGTCTTTCCTCCGTGTTACCAAAGCGTTTCTTAAGGGGACTGAACTTTTTTCACATCTTACATTATCGTCCGTTGCACCCCCCATCAGGAGGAAGAAATGATCAGGAGAGTCACAGGGGCTGCGGCCGGTATGGCACTGCTCGCCGGACTCGTCGCTTGCGGCGGCGACAACGGGACGGCCTCGGAGGCCACGACACTGACCTACTGGATGTTCCAGGACCGCACCCCGCAGGCAGGGGAGGTCGTCGAGAAGCTGCGCACCGACTTCGAGAAGGCCAACAACGTCACCGTCAAGATCGTCAAGATCCCCAAGGACGACTACAACACCAAGCTGGGCAGCGCCGTCGCGGCCGGGACCGTCCCCGACGTCGGCATCCTGGACCAGCCGCTGGTCGCCAGGTTCGCGCTGGACGGCACCATCAAGGAGGTGCCCGCCGGTACGGTCGACGAGAAGATCTTCTACGAGGGCGCCCTCAACACCAACAAGGTGAACGACAAGCTCTACGGGCTGCCGCTCGACCACACCGCGGTGGCGCTCTTCTACAACAAGACGCTGGTGCCGACGCCTCCCAAGACCTGGGACGAGCTCAAGGCGACCGCCGCGAAGATCCACCAGGCCGACTCGAAGATCGCGGGCATGGTGGTACCGAAGGGTGACGGCTACGGCGGCTGGATGTGGCCGGGCTTCCTCGGCGCCGCCGGAGGCTCCCTCGTCGACGAGAAGAACAAGAAGATCCTGTTCGACCAGCAGCCCGGAGTCGACGCGCTCCAGCTCTGGGTCGACCTGCTGCCCTCGTCGCCCCGGCAGATCACCGACTCGGACAAGCCCTTCGAGAACGGCCTCGCCGGAATGATGATCTCCGGTCCGTGGGACGTGGCCACCATCAAGGCCGACTTCCCCGACCTGCAGTTCAGCACCGCCCCGCTGCCGTACAAGACCGAGCCCGCCGGCAACATCGGCGGCGAGAACGCGGTGGTCTTCAGCAAGGGCAAGAACGCCGAGCTGGCGTGGAAGTGGCTGACCTTCCTGACGAACGCCCAGAACAACACCACGCTCGCACAGGCGCTGGGGGGCTTCCCGACCAACATCGAGGCGGCCGAGCGGGACGCGGCCACGTTCGGGCCCGACCAGGCGGCGTTCCTGGAGCAGCTCAAGGTCGCCCAGGCCAGGCCCGCCCTGCCGGAGTGGATCCAGATCAACGACGAGATCATCGCACCCGCCCTCGAGGCGGCGCTGAGCGGCAAGGTCACCTCCCAGCAGGCGCTGACCGAGGCCGCGGACAAGACGCGCGCGCTGCTCAAGTGGAACGGCTAACGCGAAAGCGAGGCAAACGTGGCATCTCCGGTGCTGGCTGACAAGCCCGCCGTGACGCCTCCTCCCGGGCGGCGACGCCGTCGCCCGGGTTTCGGGCGACGCGACCACGTCATCGGGTGGCTCCTGATCGCCCCCGCGGTGATCTACTTCGTCATCTTCCTGCTCTACCCCGCACTGGCCGCCCTCTACTACAGCTTCACCGACTGGAACCTCCGGACGGCGCCGAACTGGGTGGGCCTGTCCAACTACACCGACCTGCTGTTCGACGACGTGAAGTATCCGCACTTCTGGAAGTCGATCCAGGTCACCCTGCAGTACACGCTGATCGCCGTACCGCTGACGCTGGGCACCGCGCTCGTCCAGGCGCTGCTGATCAACGCGATCCGCCGGGGTTCCAACACGTTCCGGCTGCTGCTGTTCCTGCCGGTCGTGACCGCGGAGGCGGCCGTGGGCGCCATCTGGCGGTGGCTCTACGACCCGCAGTACGGCCTGGTCAACACCATGATCGGGCTGGTCGGCATCCCGCCGCAGAACTGGCTCAACACCCCCGACCTGGTCATCCCGGCGCTGTCGTTCATCGCCGCCTGGCAGTGCGGCATCTCGATGATCATCTATCTCGCCGGGTTGAAGGGCATCCCCGACTCGATCCGCGAGGCGGCGATCATCGACGGCGCGGGGCCCGTCCAGCGGTTCCGGAAGATCGTGGTGCCGATGCTGCGGCCCACCACCTTCTACCTGCTGGTCACCGGGGTGATCGCGGCGCTCCAGGTCTTCGGCCTGGTGTACGTGATCTTCTCTGGCGGCGGCGGCAGGAGCGTCACCGGTGGTCCCGAGCAGTCGGGCCTGACCTACGTCCTGCACCTGTACCTGTTCGCGTTCCGCTACGACGCGATGGGCGCGGCCTGCGCGATGTCGTTCATCCTGTTCGTCTTCATCATGATCATTACTGCGCTGCAGTTCAAGTTCGTCAAGCAGGAGGCGTCGTGAAGGCCGCGAGGAAAGTACGGCTCGCGCCCATCTACATCGCGCTGGTGCTGCTGGCCCTGGTGTCGGTCGTCCCGTTCCTGTGGATGCTGGCGACCTCGTTCAAGCACGGCTCGGACGTCTACACCAAGGTGCCCAGCCTGCTGCCGCTCGACCGCAAGACCGGCGAGTTCTCCCCCACCCTGGAGAACTACGAGCACGTCCTGCAGGTCAGCGGGCTGGGCCAGGCGTTCGTCAACAGCGTCTGGGTCTGCCTGATCCTGGTGCCCGCCAAGCTCCTCGTGGACGCGCTGGCCGCCTACGCCTTCGCCAGGATCCCCTTCCCCGGCAGGGACAAGCTGTTCGTCGTCCTGCTCGCGGGCATGATGGTCCCCACGATCACGCTGCTGGTGCCGCGCATCCACGTCACCCAGGCGCTCGGCATGTTCGACTCCGGGTGGGGCCTGATCCTGCCCAACGTGGCCTCGGTGCTGGACATCTTCCTGCTGCGCCAGTTCTTCATGTCGCTGCCCTCCGAGCTGGAGGAGGCGGCGCGGATCGACGGCGCGGGACGGATGCAGATCTTCTGGCGCATCATCATCCCGCTGTCGAAGCCGGTGCTGGCGGTCGTGACGATCACCAGCTTCATCTTCCACTGGAACGACCTGGTCTGGCCGCTGGTGGTGCTCAACGACCCCGAGCTCTACACGCTGCCGCTGGCCCTGCAGCAGCTGGCCAGCAGCGAGTCCGGGCGGGCGTACTACATCATGGCGGGCGCCGCCCTGGCGGTCATCCCGGTCATCGTGGTCCTGCTGATCTTCCAGCGCCGCATCATGCAGGGGATCGCGTTCACCGGGCTCAAGAGTTGACCCCTCCGCCGGCCGGGGGCGGGGCGCCGCGCGACCGCGAGGACATGCGCCGGCTCGTGACCGAGCTGACCGAGCCGCTGGTACCCCGCTTCAGCCCCGGGCGGGCGCGCCTGCGGCTCGGGGCCAACGCGGCCCACTACGGCGACGAGGCCGCCGAGCTGGAGGCGTTCGCCCGCCCCCTGTGGGGGCTGGCGCCGCTGGCGGCCGGAGGGGGATCCTTCGGGCACTGGGAGCTGTGGCGGCGGGGTCTGGCCTCCGGGACCGACCCCGGGCACGGGGAGTTCTGGGGGGCGGCGACCGACGTCGACCAGCGGCTGGTGGAGACCGCCGCGATCGGCCTGGCGCTCGCCCTCGCCCCCGAGGCCGTGTGGGACCCGCTGAGCGGCGCGGAGCGGGACAATCTCGCGGCCTGGCTGCTCCACTCCATGACCCGCGAGACCGTCGACAACAACTGGCGGTTCTTCCCGGTGCTGGTGGGGCTCGGGCTGGACCGGGTCGGGGTGCGCTTCGACCCCGCGCCCAACCTCGCCCGGCTGGAGCGCCTGGAGTCCTTCGCCCTGGGCGGCGGCTGGTACGGCGACGGCCCCACCGCGCAGCGCGACTACTACGTCCCCTTCGCGATGCACTTCTACGGCCTGATCTACGCCGCCCTGGCCGGCGACCGCGACCCGGGCCGGGCGGAGCGCCTGCGCGAGCGGGCGGCGGCGTTCGCGCTCGACTTCCAGCACTGGTTCACCTCTGACGGGGCCGCCGTGCCCTTCGGCCGGAGCATGACCTACCGCTTCGCGCAGGGGGCCTTCTGGGGCGCCCTGGCCTTCGCCGGGGTCGAGGCCCTGCCGTGGGGGGAGGTGCGGGGCCACCTGATGCGGCATCTGCGCTGGTGGCTGCGGCGGCCGATCCGTGACTCCTCGGGCCTGCTGACCCTGGGGTACGGCTACGCCCAGCCCGCCCTCGCCGAGCAGTACAACGCCCCCGGCTCCCCGTACTGGGCGCTGAAGGCGTTCCTGCCGCTGGCCCTCGCCGCCGGCCACCCCTTCTGGGCGGCGGGCGAGGAACCCGCGCGGGAGCTCCCCGAGACCAGCGTCCAGCCGCAGGCCGGTGTCGCGCTGATGCGGTGCGAGGAGGGACGGCAGGTCGTCATGCTGAGCGCGGGGCAGCACCACACGTGGGTGCGGCACGGCGCGGCGAAGTACGCCAAGTTCGCCTACTCGACGTCCTTCGGGTTCAGCGTGCCCGCCGGCTCGTGGGGGCTGGAGCAGGGCGCCTTCGACAGCACCCTGGCCCTGAGCGACGACGGGGCGCACTGGCGGCCCTGCGAGGTGCCCGGGGACTTCTCGGCGCGCGACGGCCTGCTGCACGCCCGGTGGACGCCGTGGCCGGACGTGGAGATCGACACCTGGCTGCTCGCCCGTTCCCCGTGGCACGTGCGGGTGCACCGCGTACGGTCGGGGCGTGGGCTGCTCTCGGCCGAGGGGGCGTTCGCGGTCGACCGCGACCCCGTCGCGCACCGCGTCGCCGAGGGGCCCGGCCACGCCCGTCTCGACTCCCCGGCCGGGCTGTGCGTGATCGAGGACCTCGGCGGGACGCCCGGAGCGGGAAGGACCGGGGAACTGGTCCGTCCCCTGCCGGGAACGAACGTCGTCGTCCCGCGTACGGTCATCCCCACGCTGCGCGGCGAGCACGAGCCGGGCGAGTACTGGCTGGCCTGCGCGGTCCTCGGCCTCTCCGGTTCCGATCATCCCGGATCCGGGCTCCCCGGCGGCGAAGGGCCCGCGGACTGGCCGGAGCCGCCCGGCCTGGAAGGCGTCCTGGCGCTCCTCCCCGGCGGTCACCCCTTCGGGACCGGCTGACCGGCCTACGGCGAGCTCGCCTCGTCCCGAAAAGGTGTCGAACCAGGTCAGAGCGGGAATTTCCTCCCAGAGCCACCATTTCCCCCGGCGGCACCCTCGACCGAAAGGGTGCCACGACGACCGGGATGCCGGACGGAGCGCCGCTTCGCCACGACGACCCGCGAGCGCCGCGCGTCGACCGCGCGCGTCGCGGGTCTTCCAGATGCCCCACCGGGAGGAGGCGAGCGTGGAGTCCTTCACAGACGGCACGTTGCCCTCGGACGATGTCGTCGTCGCGGCCCTGCGCGCCGGAGACGAGGCGATGTTCACGGCGCTGCTGGACACCTGGTCGCGGGGGATGCTGTGGCTGGCCCGCGCGCACGTGTCCACCAACGACTCGGCGGAGGAGGTCGTGCAGGACACCTGGCTGGCGGTGATCCGGGGCATCGAGGGCTTCGAGGGCCGCTCGTCGGTCAAGACCTGGGTCTACCGGATCCTGGTCAACACGGCCAGGAGGCGAGGCGTGCGCGAGAACCGCACGGTGCCCTGGAGCAGCGCCTTCGAGCCGGAGAGGCAGACTGTCGACCGCTCGTGTTTCCAGGGGGCGGACGACCCCTTTCCAGGACATTGGAAGGATTTTCCCGCCGCCTGGCCGACCCCGGAGAGCGAGGTGCTCGCCGCCGAGGTACGCGGCCGGATCGCCGCCGCCCTGGCCGAGCTGCCGATCAGGCAGCGCATCGTGATCACGCTCCGCGACGTCGAGGGATGCACCTCCGAGGAGGTCTGCGAGATCCTGGCGATCTCCGCCGCCAACCAGCGCGTCCTGCTGCACCGCGCCCGCACCGCGGTGCGCGGGCGCCTGGAGGATTACTTCGAGACGGCGAGACGGCCGGCGTAGCGCGGACGGCGCGACAGGTCCGGTTGTCGGGACGGTGAGGTGGTCAGGATTGTGAAGCGGTTCAGCTGCGAGGAGGCGGTGGAACTCGTCACCGCCTTCCTGGAGGGCGCGCTCGACGAGCCCACCCGGTACCGGTTCGAGGAGCACCTGGGCGGCTGCGAGGGCTGCGAGCGCTATCTCGGCCAGCTCCGCGCCACCGTCGAGGCCCTCGGCCGCCTCCGGACCGCCGAGACCGCCGAGACCCCCCAGGCCGCCGAAAGCACCGAGACCACCGGCGCCACCCCCGGCCCGGCGCGGCCGGGAGGCCTGCCGGAGAGCACGCGCGACCGGCTGCTGGCCGCCTTCCGCGACCGGCGGCGCACCTGAGCCGCCGAAGACCCCACCGCCTCCCCGTCGCGGGGACGCCCCGCCGTCCCCCGCGCCCTCTGTAACGCCTGAGCGCCTCCCGGCTCTATAAATCCATACATACCTTGATATATCAGGCGAAAGGGGATGGGGATGACCGGTCTGGCGACCGAGGACACACTGATCCGGAACGCCTCGGATGTGGAGACCTTCGCGCGACGCTGCTTCCTCGGCTCCCCCGGAGACCGGGTGGGGATCGAACTGGAGTTCCTGGTCTTCGACCGCATGGACCCCGCCCGCCAGGTCCCGCTGGCCAGGATCGCCGACGCCCTGCCTGCACTGCCCGGCGGGAGCCTGGTGACCTTCGAACCGGGAGGCCAGCTGGAACTCTCGGGGCCGCCCGGCTCGCTACCGGGCGCGATCGCCCTTCTCTCCGCCGACGTGAACGCGGTGCGCCGGGCACTGCGGGACGCCGGCCTGGCGCTGGGCGGGGTGGGCCTCGACCCGCTGCGGCCGGCCAGGCGGCAGCTGCGCCTGCCCAGGTACGAGGTGATGGCGCGGTTCCTCGGCACGCCGTACGGGTCGCTGATGATGTGCTCGACGGCGTCGATCCAGGTCAACCTGGACCTGGGCGACAGGCCCGCGACGCGATGGGAACGCGCCCACCTGCTGGGGCCCGTCCTCGTGGCCGCCTTCGCGAACTCGCCGCTCAGCGAGGGCCGGCCGTGCGGGTGGATGTCGGGGCGCCAGGCGGTGTGGGAGCGGCTGGACCGCACGCGGACGGCCGCCGTCCCGGCGGGCGGCGACCCCGGTGCCGCGTGGGCGGAGTACCTGCTCGACGCCCGTCTCATGGCCACCCGCGACACCACCGGGAACGGGGACGGCGCGGAGTCCTACCGTCCGGTCCTCGACGGCTCGACCTTCCGCGACCGGCTGGCCCGGCCGGAACACCCGCCGACCCTGGCGGACCTGAGCTACCACGCCACGACGCTCTTCCCGCCCGTACGGCCGCGCGGCTGGCTGGAGATCCGCTATCTCGACGCCCAGCACCCGGCGCGCTGGCCGGTGTGCGCGGCGGTGACCCACGCCCTGGTGACCGACGACCGCGCGGCCGACGCGGCGCTGGCCGCGGCCGGGCCGTGCGCGGGGATGTGGTCGCGGGCGGCGCGCCACGGCCTGGCGGATCCCCGGCTGCGGAGGGCCGCCGACGCCTGTTTCCGTGCCGCCCTCGCGGCGCTGCCCCGGCTGGGGGCGACCCCGGCCCTGGTCTGCGAGGTGGCCGCGTTCGCCGACCGCCACGTGACACGCGGCCGGACCCCGGCCGCCGACCTGCTGGATCTGGTGAGAGGACCGGAAGGGCGCCTGCCGGACTGGCTGGCCGAGGAAGGACGGATCTGAGTTCTTCCCGGAACCGGCCCGGAAGGGTCCAGGACCGGTTCGAGACCGGATCGGGAGCTCGGGTCGGAAGAGCCGGGGTCTCCACGCTGGAGGTATCTGATGAGCGACTTCAAGGAACGGATCGCCGCCGAGCTGACCGCCGCGCGGAACCGCTCCATGGCCTACACCGACGCCGAGGACGACCTGCTGGTCAGGCAGCACTCGCCGCTGATGTCACCGCTGGTGTGGGATCTGGCCCACGTGGGCAACTACGAGGAGCTGTGGGTGCTGCGGCAGGTCGGCGGGATCACCCCGCTCCGCCCGGAGATCGACGACCTGTACGACGCGTTCAAGCACCCGCGCGCGGACCGCCCGTCCCTGCCCATCCTGGAACCGGTGGAGGCGCGCCACTACATCGAGGGCGTGCGCGGCCGGGTGCTGGACGTCCTGGACACGGTCGACCTGCACGACCCCGACCCCCTGCGGCGGTACGGCTTCGTCTTCGGCCTGGTGATCCAGCACGAGCACCAGCACGACGAGACGATGCTCGCCACCCTGCAGCTGTCGGGGCGGCCTGGCCTGGTCCGCGACGGCGACCTGCCGCCCGGCGGACCGCCGGGCTCCGACGAGGTGTTCGTCCCCGCGGGCCCCTTCATGATGGGCACCGACACCCAGCCGTGGGCCTACGACAACGAGCGCCCCGCCCACCGGCTCGACCTGCCCGGCTACTGGATCGACAGGCTGCCCGTCGGCAACCGCGCCTACGCGGACTTCATCGAGGACGGCGGCTACGACGACCCCCGCTGGTGGGCCCCGGACGGCCTGCGCTGGCTGCAGCGGAGCCGCGCCTCCGCCCCGCTGTTCTGGACCCGGGACGGCGACACGTGGTGGCGTACCCGTTTCGGCAGGACCGAGCCCGTGCCCATGGACGAACCCGTACAGCACGTGTGCTGGTACGAGGCCGACGCCTACGCCCGGTGGGCGGGAAGGCGGCTGCCCACCGAGGCCGAGTGGGAGAAGGCCTGCGGCTGGGACGCCGAGGCCGGGCGGGCGCGCACGTATCCCTGGGGTGAGGACACCCCGGGGCCCGGCATGGCGAACCTCGGGCACAGGGCGGCGCGGCCCGCGCCGCTCGGCGCCTTCCCCGCGGGGGCGGGCCCCTACGGCGCCGAACAGATGATCGGGGACGTGTGGGAGTGGACCGGTTCGTGGTTCCTGCCGCACCCCGGCTTCCGCAGCTTCCCCTACCGCGAGTACAGCGAGGTGTTCTTCGGCTCCCGGTACCGGGTGCTGCGCGGCGGGTCCTGGGCGTCCGACCCGTCCGTGGTCCGCACCACGTTCAGGAACTGGGACCGCCCGGCCCGCAGGCAGATCTTCTCCGGCTTCCGGTGCGCCCGCTCGGCCTCCCCCGAGCACTCCCCCGGACACTCCGCGCGGCGCTCCCCGGAACGCCCCGCGGAGCGCGGGTAGATGTGCCGCCACGCGTCCTGGCTGGGCGCTCCCCGTACCCTCTCCTCGCTGATCCACGAGCCGATCCACGGCCTGCTCCGGCAGTCCCACTCCCCGCGCCTGCAGCGCCACGGCACGATCAACGCCGACGGCTTCGGCATGGGCTGGTACGACGCCGCCCGCGCGGAACCGGTCCGCTACCGCCGGACGATCCCCGCCTGGACGGACGCCAACCTGGCGGGCCTCGCGGGGACGGCCCGCTCCGGCTGCCTGCTGGCCGCCGTACGGTCGGCCAGCGCCGGGATGCCGATCGAGGAGACCGCGACCGCGCCCTTCACCGACGGGACGTGGCTGCTCAGCCACAACGGCCGCGTCGCGCGGGAGGCGGTCAGGGAGCTCGCCGACGACGCGGAGAGCTCCTGCGACTCCGCGTGGCTCGCCGCCGCGGTGTTCGCCCGGCGGCGGGCGGGCGATCCGCTCGGCGAGGCCCTGTCGGAGGTCGTCACCCGCGCCGGGCTGAAGGATCCCCGCGCCCGCCTGAACCTGCTCGCCTGCGACGGGATGTCGATCGCCGCGACCGCCTGGGGCGACACGCTCTTCCTCCGCCTCGACGGCCACCCGCGCGACGGCGTGCTCGTGGCGAGCGAGCCGCTGGACGACCGGCCCGGCTGGCTGGCCGTGCCGGACCACACCCTGGTCCTCGCCTCACCCGACGGGGTGCGCGTCCAGCCCCTGTGACCGGGCGGGGCGAGACCGCGGGAAAGCACAGCACCCGGCCACGGACCGGCGAGCGGGATCGTGGCCCACACACCCAGGAGGCCCCGTGTCCGTCAGCCAGTCAGCCATCCGCCTGGTCAACCATCTCGGCCGCGACCATCTTCGCCAGGCACTCGAACACGACGTCCGCGCCGGGCTGACGTCGACGCCGAAGTGGCTACCGCCCAAGTGGTTCTACGACGAGGCGGGCAGCGAGCTGTTCTCCCGCATCACCCGGCTGCCCGAGTACTATCCCACCCGCCGCGAGCTGGACATCCTGCGCAGGGAGGCCCTCGACATCGCCGTGCGCGCCGGTGCGGACACCCTGGTCGAGCTCGGTTCCGGGACCAGCGAGAAGACCGTCCTGCTGCTGGACGCCCTCGCCGCGACGGGGACGCTGCGCGCCTACACACCGGTGGACGTCGACGCGGCCACCCTGGGCGAGGCCGCGCATCGGCTCGCCTCCCGATACCGGGGCCTGACCGTGCGCGCGATCTGCGCCGACTTCGAGGCGCACCTGGCCCTGCTGCCCCGTACGGGACGGCGGATGGTGGCCTTCCTCGGCGGGACCGTCGGCAACCTGACCCCGGCGGCGCGCGAGGTGTTCCTGAAGGAGCTGCGCGCCACGCTCCGCCCCGGCGACACCTTCCTGCTCGGCGCGGACCTGGTCAAGGACACCGACCGGCTGGTCGCGGCGTACGACGACGTGAGCGGGGTGACCGCCGCCTTCAACCGGAACGTCCTGCACGTGATCAACAGGGAGCTGGACGCCGACTTCGAGCCGGACGCCTTCGACCATGTCGCGCTGTACGACGCGCGGCACGAGTGGATCGAGATGCGGCTGCGCGCGAGCCGCGCCATGCGCGTGCGGATCGGCGACCTCGGCCTGCGGGTCTCCTACGCGGCCGGAGAGGAGATGCGGACCGAGATCAGCGCCAAGTTCCGCCCCGAAGGACTGCGGCGGGAGCTCCTCACGGCCGGTTTCGGGATGATCCGCCAGTACACCGACCCGACCGGCGACTTCACCCTCGTCCTGGCCCACCCATGACCGCCACGCCGCGCCCGTGCCGCCAATCCGTTCCGCCCCTCCCCGGAGGCCGGACGGCGGAGCATTCACCTGTCCAGGGTGTTCTCGTGCCTGCCACCCTGAATGCCAACGGGCGCCAGGCCCTTGGCGCTGAGAATGATCATAAGTTCACAGCACTCCTCGACTCCGTGCTCTATCGGGCGCCGCATAACACCTCTAGGTGAGAAGCACCTGGTCGAGGACGTGATCGCCGATGGCCGCCATGCCGGGGTTGTCGGCCGAGTAGGCGGCCAGAGCGGTGCCCATGGCAAGGGCCCAGCCCTGTGCTCGCTTCCAGGTCACCTCGTCGGCGTCCACGCGTGATCGGAAGACCTCGCGCGCGTTCTCGTCGAACACCAGCCACGCGGCGGCCAGATCGGTGGCGGGATCGCCGCTGGTGAGATCGCCGAAGTCCAAGACAGCCGCCAGCCCTTCCCCGTCGAGCAGGAGGTTTCCCGGATGCGGGTCGCCGTGGAGCCAGAGCGCGGGGCCCTGCCAGGGCGGGAGGACTGCCAGTTTCTCCCAGAGGGGGAGGAGCTCAGCCGATCGGGGAATGGACCGCAGGCGTTGCCGTACCGCTTCGTCGCGGGCGGCGAGCGGGACACCGCGAACGGGGTTACGCGGTGCGTCAGGCGGTGCGGGCCGGTGGAGGCCCGCCATGAAGTCGGCCAGCGGGACGGCGATGCCGGAGCGGTCGGACGGCGGCACATCGGCGACCATGCGGCCCTCGAACCAGGGCGCGATCGTCCACGGCCACGGGTAGCCCTCGCCGGGCACGCCGACCCTGACGGGTACGGGCAGCGCGACCTCGACGTACTCGGCCAGAACCGGCAGCCAGCGTTGCTCGTTGACGATGAGATCGACGGCGACCCGGCGGCGCGGCAGTCGTACGGACAGGTCCGTCCCCAGGCGGTAGATGACGTTGTCCCAGCCGTTGGCGACGAGGGTGAGCGGGCCCACCAGGTCCGGGTACTGCGCGCGGATCAGGCGGTCAACAAGGCCGTCGTCGATGTTGGTTTCCGCCGCCGGGGTGTTCATGGCGCAACGATAGTGCGGCATGGCCTTGGCATCGGCGAGCACGACCACCAGAAGATCGACAAGACCGACGCGGAGATCCTGTTCAAGCTCCAGCGGAGCCGGTAGGCGGCCCGGCGCTCCCCGTCGGAACGCGCCGACTTTCCGCTCTGCTCAGTCCGTCATGCCCACCACGGCGGTGTGGTGGCCGAGGTGGGCGGTGGCATCCAGATCCGTGGCCACCGCGGTGAGCTTCGCCCGGATGGCGGAGATCGCGTCCTCGCCCAGCGCCAACCGCAGCGGAGGCTCCGGCAGATCGAGTGCGGCCAGGACCGCGCGAGCGGCCTTGTCCGGGTCTCCCGGCTGGTTGCCGTGAGAAGCCGTCAACGCGGCCCGTGCCGGGCCCACCGTGCCCTCGTATCCGGAGATCGGCGGGCTCAGGCGTAGCGCCGATCCGGCGAACCCGGTCCGGAAGGCTCCCGGCTCGACAATGACGACGTTGATCCCCAGTGGCCCGACCTCGGCCGCGAGCGCCTCGCTGGCCTGTTCCAAAGCCCCCTTGGCCGCGCAGTAGGCGCCGGCGCCGGCGAAAGACAGCAGGCCGCCCATGCTACTGACCTGGATGATCACCCCACTGCGCCGCTCGCGCATCTGCCGCAGCACCAACCGGGTCAGCCGCAGCGGAGCGTGGAACATCACCTCGAACGCATCGCGGACCTCCTCCTCCGTGGTCTCCTCGATCGCGCCGACGATCCCGTAGCCGGCGTTGTTGACCAGCACGTCGATACGGCCGGTGTCCTCGACCGCGCCCCGGCAGGCGGCGGCGTCGCGCACGTCCAGTTCGACGACCGTCACCCGGCCCGGGTGCTCGGCGGCCACCTCGTCCATGCTCCGCGGCCGGCGGACGGCGGCGACCACCACGTCGCCGGCCGCGAGCGCGGCCCGGGTGAAGGCGGCTCCAAGGCCACTGTTGGCGCCGGTGATCAACCATCGGCGAGGGCTCGGGACGGTGCTCACTGGAGATCCCTTCTCGGTTCGCCTCTGGCCGGATGCCCGAGGCGCTGTGATCACGATGCCCCCGCCGCCGTTACCGCGGTATGGCCCAAAGGTGGAAAATCAACTCATGGCAGACGCGCTCGACGGACCGCTTCCCGTTCCCCGCTCGTTGCCGGCCGGCGAACCGATGGCGGTCGCCGACTATCGGCGTCTGGTCGGCGTGCTGGAGGCGGTCGACCGGACAGCGGACCTACGGGTGTTCCAGGAACGGCTGGTGCGGGCCCTGCGGAGCTGGTTCGGCTACGCCGGGATCGCGGTACTGCACGGCGGCACCCTGCGGGAGGCCATAGAAAGCGGCTGCGGTGTCCAGGGGGGGTTATTCTCCGCGCTTCCTGGCCGACTACACCGCCCGCTGGGTGGACGCCGACCCGTTCCGCACCGAGCGGGCTCGCCGGCTGCTGACGGCCGCCGATGTGGTCACCTTGGACGAGGTGGCACCGGATCGGGAGTACGCAGAGCGGTTCCTGAGGTCGTATGGGATCACCGGCAAGGTCGCCACGATGATCGACGGCGGACCGGCCGGGGTACTCTACGTCGGCATGGCGATGCGCGACACCCCGCACGTGCCCGCCCGCGACCTGGCGGTGCTGCGGGCGCTGCGGCGCCACCTCACCCCGCTGGCCGTCGAGCAGCTCACGCGTCACCGCGAGCAGATGGCCTCCCGCGCCGACTGGCGACTGACGCCCCGGGAGTGGGAGGTCGCCCGGCTCGCCGCTCAGGGCTTGACCAACCGGGGGATCGCCGACCGCCTGTTCGTCGGGGTCGATACCGTCAAGAAGCACCTCAGCCGGGTCCTGGACGAGACCGGCTGCGCCAGCCGCGTCGAGCTCGCCGCTCGCTGGCGGCAGTGGGAACATCCCAGTGGAGCGAGGAACGGCACCGCGACGGCCGACATCTATTCCGGGTGAGCCACTGACGCCTCCTTCGCGCAAGCATGGCACGGAAGAAAGGGCCGGGTGATTCCGAACGACCTCGGGCGCCGCCGTCCGGGCTTACTCTGCCTTGCGCAGGTCAACGCCCTGGGCGTTGGCAAGGTCTACACGGAGCGGACCACCGGCGCGGCCTCGCGTCCGCGTTGGCGACGTCGCGATCCGCTGGCGCGGCACCCCGGCCAGGTCGGCAGCACCGGGCGCCTACGCCGTGCCCGGACCGTCAGGCGGCGCTCGGCCGCCTGCGCTCCCGACGCTGTCGTGTCCCGGTGAGGGTCAGAACGCGGACCCCGGCTCCGGGACGGTGATCCTCCGGAAGAGCGGGCGCGGTTCGGGAAGCCCGCCGTCCCTGGCCGTGAACTGCCGGGCGATGCGGTCGGCGGTGCCGGGCAGGAAGGGCGCCAGGTGCTCGCCCAGCGTCTCGCACGCCCGGACGAGCGCGGCGAGGACGGCGTCGAGCCTGGACGCGGCGCCGGAGTCGCCGTCGCGTTCGGCCCCGGCCAGTTCCCAAGGCCGGGCGTGGTTCACGTAGCGGTTGGCCTCGTCGACGACGGCCCAGACCGCCGCCGTGGCCCGGCGGAACTCGAAGTCGTCCAGGGCCGAGCGAATGAGACCGGGTGCCTGGCGGCAGGCCGTCTGGAGATCTTCCCCTCCCGGCGCGCCGA
The DNA here is from genome assembly GCF_036227305.1 of Streptosporangium sp. NBC_01469. Classification (NCBI taxonomy): domain Bacteria; kingdom Bacillati; phylum Actinomycetota; class Actinomycetes; order Streptosporangiales; family Streptosporangiaceae; genus Streptosporangium; species Streptosporangium sp. NBC_01469. Next base: position 8,217,345 of record NZ_CP109465.1, read on the forward strand.
TCCCGGCCTCCGTCCGGGGAACGTGCCCGTCGCGGTAGCGGTGGACCATGACGACGACCCGGTTGACGAGGTTGCCCAGCCCGTTGGCGAGTTCGTCGTTGGCGCGGGCGACGAGCCGGTCGATCGTGAAGTCGGCGTCCCCGACGCGGGGCACCTCGCGAAGCAGCCACCAGCGGACGGCGTCGGTGCCGTACTCCCCGGCCAGGGCGGCCGGATCGACCGTGACCCCGCCGGACTTGCTGATCTTTCGGCCACCGGCGGTGAGGTAGTCGTGCACCACTATGTCCGTGGGCAACGGCTGCCCGGCCGACAGCAGCATCGCCGGCCAGTAGACGGCGTGGAAGCGCAGCACCCCCTTGCCGACCAGGTGGACACGGCGGTCGGCGCCGGTCCACCAGCGGTGGTAGTTCTCACCGCCGATGCCGTAGTCCAGGGCCGTGACGTAGTTGCCGAGCGCGTCCCACCACACGTAGACGACCTGGCCGGGGTCGCCGGGAACGGGGATCCCCCACCCACGGGCGCGGGCGGTCGACCGGGAGATCGAGAAGTCCTCCAGGCCACCGGCGATGAAGCCGAGGACCTCGTTGCGGCGTTCGGCGGGCTCGACTCTCAGGCGCCCGCCGGAGACGAGGTCGTGGAGCCGGTCGGCGTAGCGTGAGAGGCGGAAGAACCAGTTCTCCTCGGCGACCCGCTGCGGCTCGACGCCGTGTTCCGGGCAGCGTCCGCCGGTGAGCTCGGCCGGGGTGTAGAACTGCTCGCAGCCGACGCAGTAAAGACCCTCGTAGTGCTTGCGGTAGAGGTCACCGGCATCGGCGCAGGCCCGCCAGAGCCGCTCCACCCCGACCCGGTGGCGGGGGTCGCGGCTGGTGCGGATGACGTCGTCGACCGCGAGCGCCAGCGGCTCGCGCAGCGCGACGAACGCCTCGGCGTTACGGTCGACGAACTCCTGGACAGGGACACCGGCCGCCTCGGCGGCCAGCACGTTCTTCAGCGAGTTGTCGTCGGTGCCGGTCTGGAACCGCACCCGGTCACCCCGCGCACGGCGGAACCGGGCGAGCACGTCGGCCTGCACGAGCTCCAGCGCGAATCCCAGGTGGGGACGGGCGTTGACGTACGGAATGGTGGTGGTGACGTAGATGTGCGGTGTGGTCATCGGAACCTCCGGGAGAACAGGGGCTCCGACCGGAGAAAACGCGTCGAGGCCCCGTGACAGGGCCTCGGAAACGATCGTCCGTGCGGCGTCAGCGGCCCCGTGAGCGGGGCATCATCACCTGACAGGCGGACGCGTTCATGCGGTCAGGCTAACATCCGCCACCCGGCACGAGCAGGCGGTTTTACCGCGGACCGGTGATTGAACGAGCGCCAAGCCAGGCACCTCGGGTCGAGGACCCTCGCGGTGCCGATCCTGAGAATGTCGGTCGGGTACGCCATGCTCGGCCGCACGTGTCCCCCACTTCTCGTCGAGGAGTCTCGTGGTTGCCACTGAAGAGGCCGGATGGTTCGGTGTCGGCTGGAAGGACTGGAGGGACCTCGCGCTGATCCGAGCCCGGCTCGACGCCGGTGCCGACCCTGACGCCGTCGTGCACTATCACGAATGGCCATTGCACGCCGCGGCCCAATGCGGCGAGCGAGAACCAGGGGAGCATCGCCCGCTGTCGCAGGGCGAAACATCCGTGTTTCCGGGTTTCCTAGAAGAAGTTCGATGAAGGGAACGGGGGCGGAGAAGGTCCCGGCAGGCGGAGAGAGGGAAGAAGGACGCCGCGGTCGCATGGGGTGGGCCGCACGGCGTCGGCTCTGCTGCCTGCCGGGACGGTGAAGAGCACGACGAGGCGGCAGTGACGCTCTCCAGCACCCTCCAGGCCGGAGGACACCGCCCCGTCGCGCCCGCCTATCGACCGGCGTAGTCGGCCAGCACCTGGGCCGCGCCCGCCACGTCGTTGATCGGGTGGCGTTTTTCAGCCGACTGCCAGGAGTAGAAGGCGCCGCCGTAACCGACGAACACCCACACCGGCAGGCCCACCTGAGGACGGGGAATCATCAGCGCGGTGTCGTTGTCACGCAGTTCGGTCCGCACACCGAGGCGCAGGAGCGCCTCCCGCAGAAGGGTGAGGGCGAGGGCGTCGCTGTGCCGCTGTCGCTCGTAGAGGCGAGTCGCGGCGGCCTGCATGATCGAGTTCAACTCGCACCCCTTTCGACCTGGCCGGTCGCGAGGCAGTCGAGCCATTCCCGTTCGGGATCATCACTGCCGCATCGACGAGAAGGGCGGGCGCGAACCGCGCGGCCTGGTTCGACGTCTCCGCCACACAGGGCAGGAACGTGGCTCGCCGGTCTCCTCCGGAGGGTCACCATTGCCATCTCCTCGAATTCATCCGCGCCTCCTGCGACGGAAAGCGGGCTGACGTACTGTGGTTGCTCGATGACAAGTCCACCGCCGAGCCGAGAACTACAGGACCCCCAAACGAACCCCTGAATTCCCCCTCTTGAGCCCCCAGCCGGGAGGAAGGCCCTAGATGTCCGAAAACATTCCCAACGTTCAACTCCGGGCGTGGCGTAATGAGCACCGCTTGACACGCGCAGAACTGGCCGACCGGATTAAAGCAACACCAATTGGCATCAAAGAGCACCTGGCGTGCGATGAGGAACGCATCCGGCGCTGGGAGGCCGGAGAGGTTCGATGGCCCCATTCGCCCTACCGGATCGCCATCACTCAACTAACCGGACTCCAGCCGGAAGACCTGGGATTCCGTCCGAACAGACGCGGAGTCGGCCAGCTCATCGAGACCACCAGCATCATTCCCATAAACGCGTTGCGGGCCGAGGCCGATCTGTACGGGACCATGGAGCTCACCCAGAAACTCCAGGCGTCCGACGCCGGAACCGGCACGCTCGAAGCACTCGCCGAAGCCGCCGATCTCCTCTGCCGCGCCTATCCGATCGTTTCGGCCGCCATGTTGCGCGACCGGACCCAGAAGCGCCTCGCCCAGGTAAACGGCCTGCTCGGCAGACGGATCACCCTCGCCCAGCACCGCGAACTCCTCGTCATCACCGGATGGCTGACAGCCTTGCTCGGGTGCGTTCACTACGACCTGGGAGAGCGAGAGGAGGCCGAGACCGCCCGCTGCGCCGCCTACGAGATGGGCCGCCAGGTCGGACACGGCGAACTCATGGGCTGGGCTTATGAGATGTCGGCGTGGTTCGCCCTGGTCGAAGGTCGCTACGAAGACGTCGTCACTGCGGCCCGCACGGGCCAAGCCGTCGCCGGTCACTCCAGCGCCCAGGTTCAACTCACCCTGCAAGAGGCCCGCGGACTGGCCCGAATCGGCGACCGCCGCGAAGCAGACAAGGCCCTCACCCGAGGAGCCGACACCCTCGCCAAGCTCCCACTCCCCGGCAACCCCGACCACCACTTCGTGTTCGACCACGCCAAGTGGGTCTTCTACGCCGCCACCGCCTACACCTGGCTCGGCGACGACGAGCGCGCCGAGGAACACGCACTTGAGACAATTCAGATGCACACGCGCCCTGACGGCACATCCAATGCCCCCATGCGTGTCGCCAACGCCCACATCGACCTCGGCATCATCCATGCCCGACGCGGAAATCTTGATGCTTCGGTCGAACAGGGCATGGCCGCATTCGACATCGATCGCCGTTCCCTCACGGATCTTGTCAGCCGGGCGGGAGATCTCGATCGTGTCCTGCGTCAGCGTTACCGACGCGAAGCCTTGGCCGAAGAGTTTCATGAGCGTTGTTCAACCGCTCGCCGAGCCCTCACCAAAAGACATCCCGAGCTTCTCGATTAGTTCGAAGCGGTCCTGCGCCTGCTCGGTGACCGTGACCGCTCGGATTCGTTCGCACCGGTATTGGTGAAACAGATCGGCTTCTGAGGCGATTGCCAAGGATGTATTCGTCGCCGCAGAGCCGTGACATCCTCGTCACAGCCCCGATCGGCGTCCGCCGCGAAGCCCGTGAATACGCCGCGTCCCTGGGAGTGATCGCGTGACCGAGTCCGGCAAGGTCCTCTACGTCATCGTGTGCGCGGCCGGTGCCGCCCGAGACGTCGGCCGTCTCGTCGCTCTCGCCCAGGACGGGGGCTGGATCGTCCAGGTCGTCGCGACCCCGTCCGCGCTGGATTTCGTCGACGTCCCCGCCTTGGAGAGGCAGACCGGCCGCCCTGTCCGCAGCCGGTACCGCAGGCCGGACGAGCCCAAGCCCCCGAGAGCCGACGCGATCATCCTCGCCCCCGCCACATACAACACCGTCAACAAGTTCGCCCAGGGCATCGCCGACACCTACGCCCTCGGCCTCCTCGCCGAAGCCCCCGGACTCGGCATCCCCGTGGTCGTCCTGCCCTTCGTCAACAGCGCCTTCGCCTCACGTACGCCGTTCCAGCGAAGCGTCGAAAGCTTAAGAGCCGAAGGTGTCCCCGTCCTGCTCGGCCCCGGTCAGTTCGAACCGCACGCCGCCGGGAGCGGAGACGAAAACCTGGAGACCTACCCCTGGGCTCTCGCTCTCGAAGAAGTCGAGAGACACCGTCACTAGCAGGCACAAGCCCGGCATCGACCACTCCTGGCAGGCCGAGGAGGACTCCACCGTGCTGACCGTCCGCCGGCCATCGGCGGCCGGCGCCTGAAAGCGCTGGTCGAGTCTCTCGATCCGTGGCCTCCGGCGATGACAGACAACAGGGGGCGTCGGCGGTCACGGGCCGGGGACGTTGGCGCTTCGGTACCGTCGAAGGCCTGCGGCTCCGGGCAGCGCCTGCCGGTGCCGGAGCCGTCGCCAGGCTGTGGCAGGCGCACCCACAATCCGGGACCTGTTCGCACTTAAGCATCTTTTGCAACCTTCCATCTCATCGAAGCGTCTAGAAGGTGAAAGCGGGGGAACGCGCCACGGGGACTGACAGGTGCGTGAGCCCGGAAGCAGGCGAGAAGGGGATCCCTACGGGTGCGTGCACTGGCAGGCAAGGGAAAAACGGCCGTTTACCAGCTTTTCAAAGCCCGCAACCGAAGGCGCGAACGGACCGCGCCACCCCCGTCCACGCACCGGATCAGCATCCTGATCCTGCACGCGTACGGCATGGGCGGCACCATTAGAACGGTCTTCAACCTGGCCGGGTACCTGGCCTCGACCGGGCACGACGTGGAGATCGTCTCCATCCTCAAGGAGGCGGAGGAGCCGTTCTTCCCCGTCGACCCGAGGGTGAGGTTCCGCTTCCTCGACGACAGGCTGGTCCCGCGGACCGGCCTGCGCGGCCGGCTGTCGAAGATGCCGAGCAGGCTCATCCCGCCGCAGGAGGCCGCCTACCACCGCTTCAACGTGTGGACCGACCTGCGACTGGCCCGATGGATCCGCTCGGTCGACACCGGCGTCATCATGGCCACCAGACCCGGGCTCAACCTGGCCCTGGCCCAGCTGGCCCCACCGGGCGTCATCACCATCGGCCAGGAGCACGTGGGCCTGCGGGGACAGCCGCAGGAGATGCAGGAGCTCGCCAAGCGTCGCTACCGCAACTTCGACGCGCTGGTCACCCTCACCAAGGCCGACACGCGCGACTACCGCGAGACGCTGCGGCGCAAGCCCAGGAAGCTGGTCAGGATCCCCAACGCCGTGCCACCCATGACCGGCGAGATCTCCAAGCTGGAGAACAAGGTCGTGGTCGCCGTCGGCCGCATGACCAGGCTCAAGGGCTTCCACCGCCTGATCACCGCGTGGGAGACCGTGGCCGCTGCCCACCCCGACTGGACCCTGCGCGTCTTCGGCGCGGGACCGCAGGAGGACAACCTGCGCGCCCAGATCGCCGAGGCGGGGCTGCAGGGCAAGGTCGAGCTGCCGGGCCCCACCGCCGACGTCGGCGCCGAGTTGGAGAAGGCCTCGATCTTCGCGCTCAGCTCCCGCCACGAGGGTTTCCCCATGACGATCCTGGAGGCGATGGCCAAGGGACTGGCGATCGTCAGCTTCAACAGCCCGCACGGCCCCAAGGAAATGATCACCAACGAGGTCGACGGGCTGCTGGTCAAGCCCCGCACCAACGCCAACCTCGCCGCCGCCCTCATCCGCGTCATCGAGGACGAGGAGCTGCGTCACCGGCTGGCCGAGGGTGCCCTGGCGACCGCCGCCACCTACGACGTGAGGTCCGTCGGCGCCAAGTGGGACGCCCTTCTGGAGGAGCTGCTGGCCCGCCGCAACGGCACCTACGTCAAGCCTGCGCCTGCCGTACCGCCCCCTATCGGGGAGCCGACGCCCGAGACGGTCTCCCCAGAGGTCCTTCCTGGATGATCGCCTTGAGGTTGACCACCCACATGACATCGCCCGTGCCTCTCGCAAGGAGCGTTCGCCCACCATCGGCGTGGCTCTGGGCCGAGGCGTCCGCCGAACCCGGCGGGTCGAAGGCGACGCTCACTCCAGTGGCGGGTCGAACAGGCGCCGCCCCTCGTCCAGGACGGCGAACAGGCGCGATGCACCACCCACGCGGGGTGCGGGGATTCTCGCGGAGCACTCACCTGTCTAGGGTGTTCTCGTGTCCGCCACACTGAATGCCAAGAAAACCCGCACCGCGCTGCGCACGTCGGCGCGCGTCTCCCTGGAGATGCTGCTCGTCGTGCTGATGACCGCGGTGGGCCTGTGGATCCTGGGCCGGATGTGGTCTGTCATCTGGCCGCTCGTGATCGCCCTGCTCCTCACCACGCTGACCTGGCCCGTGACCCGCTTCCTGCGCCGGCACGGCTGGCATCCCACCCTGGCCGCCTCGGTCGTGACCGTGCTCTTCCTCCTGGTCGCCGCCGGCATCATAGTGCTGATCGCCGTCCCGGTGGCGTCCCAGGCCGGCGACCTGGCCACCGGCGTGAGCAACGGCATCCAGCACCTGCGCGGCTGGGCGGCCGGGCCGCCGCTCAACATCGGCGACGACCAGGTCAGCACCGCGTTCGACACCGCGGCCAACCGCATCCAGTCCAGCGTCGGCAGCATCGTCACCGCCGCCGTCACCGGAGTGGGCACCGTGGTCAACGGCCTGGTCACCACCGTCCTGGCGCTCTTCCTCATGTTCTTCTTCCTCAAGGACGGCCCGCGCTTCCTGCCCTGGCTGACCCGCCAGCTACCCGGCCGCCTCGCCACGGACGTGCCGGCCGTGGCCGCACGCGGCTGGGACACCCTCGGCTCGTTCGTACGCTCCCAGGCCTTCGTGGGCCTGCTCGACGCGGTCTTCATCGGTCTTGGCCTGTGGATCGTGGGCGTGCCGCTGGTTCTCCCCCTGGCCGTCCTGACCTTCGTCTCGGCGTTCGTCCCCATCATCGGCGCCCTGTTCGCCGGCTTCGTCGCGGTCCTCATCGCGCTGGTGTCCAACGGCCCGACGGACGCGCTGATCGTGCTCGCCATCATCGTCGCCGTGCAACAGCTCGAGGGGAACGTGTTCCAGCCCATGGTGCAGAGCCGCGGCCTCGGCCTGCACGCGGCGGTGATCCTGCTGGCGGTGACGCTGGGCGGCAGCCTGGCGGGCATCGTGGGCAGCCTGCTCGCCGTACCGGTCGCCGCCCTGATCGCCGTGCTGTGGAACTACCTCCGCGAACAACTCAGCGACCCGCCCCAAGAGCCGGACACCGACGAGCCAAAGACCGACGAGCCAAAGACCGATGAGCCAAAGACCGATGAGCCGGACACCGGCGCATCCGTCCCCGTACAGAAGCCCGCCTGACGCACGGGCCGAACGCCTGCGGACGGGCCGCGCGCGGGCGGACACGATGTCCGGGACGCGGTACCCGGCCTGGTCCCGGCAGCCGCGGCGCCGACGCCCACTCGCGGCCCGCCCACCTCGTTTTTCGTACGGTCCAACCGTCACGGTTCTTCGTGCCCAAGGGTGTAGGGGCCTGAGCCGACCTCGGCGAACACCCGATAGCGGTATCGTCCCGGCGTGCCGAAGTAGGTGATCTGCTCGTAGGAGTCCAGATGTTCGGAGGCGGCGACGGCGATCCAGGCCCTGCCGTTCCACTTCTCCAGGTAGAGGTCGCGGTCGCGGCTCGGGTCGTCGGACAGGCAGGCGGAATAGGTGCCGGTGACGGTCGTCACGAAGCCTCGGTCCTGTGGCCAGTAGGCGGACCGCCGGCTCTTCAGCGTGCCGGTGAAGACGCGCGGATAGCTGGTACACGTGCCCGGACCCGGCAGGGAGAGCTCCTCGACGGTGAGGTTCAGGCCGTAGGCCGTGAGAATTTCGAGGATCGGCTGGAAATAGGTGACCCCGCCCGAGGCACAGTCGCCGGAGCCGCCGGAGGTGATCCCCTGAGCCTGCTCGAGGGAGATGAAGGATCCGCCCGAATCGCCGGGTTCGGCGCAGACGGTGGTGCGGGTCAGGCCGTAGACGGTGCCCCGGGGGTAGGTGACGCTGGCGCCGCGCTGTGCGATGGTGCCGCAGTGCCAGCCGGAGCCGGAACCGGAGTGGCAGACCGAGGAACCCTCGACGGCGGCCCTGAAGCCGCGGACCTGCACGGTGCCACCGCTGTCGTTGCCCACCAGTGGCCGGGGGTTCCAGTCGTCGTTGACCTTGACCCAGGAGAAGTCCTGGCCGGGGAAGGTCGAGGCTTGGACGGTGCCCTGGGGGCGTCGGTTGTAGCCGACGGTGGCGCTGCCGGGTGTGCCGCAGTGCCCGGCGCTGATGAATCCTTTCTGGGTGTCTTTGGTCACTGAGAATCCGACCGAGCAGCGGGTCGTGGCGCCGACGTAGTAGGCCTGGCCGCCCACCAGGTCGGTCTCCGTGTGGGCTTTCCGGTGGGCGCGCAGCAGCCGGGGGCGCTCGGTCGAGGCGATCACCTGCACCGCGTCCGGGTCGACCTTGGCGGTCTTGACGGCCGCCTGAGCCGCCTTGGGATTCTCCGTCAGGATGACGACCTTGTTGACCCGCACGCCGACGTAGCGCACGCTCGCGGTGGTGCCGCGCTCTCTGATCAGGGCCGCGTCCACCGCTGCCCTGATCGCTCTGAGCTCGATCAGCGACCGGCCGACCAGCAGTGGCCGGGCGCCCAGCTCGGCGATCTGGGAGACGTCGGTGGAATCGGTGGTGGCCACCACCAGGGTCTGCGCGACGTCTCCGGCGAACCAGGAGCCGCCGAAGTGGTCGCCGACCCATCCGCGCAGGTTCGTCTCGATCGGGGTCAGGCGGGCCTCGTTGAGCAGGCGCGTCCTGGCTTCCTCCTCGGTGAGGCCGATGTCGCGTGCGATGGCCTCCAGCATGCCCGGCGGGGGTTTCCCGGCGAGGTCGGTAAGGTCGGCGGCCGGAGTGCCGGGGGCCCGTGCCGTCGGGCGGGTGGCGACCGCCGGGGCGGCTGTCAGGGCAAGAGCGGTGATCGCCAGGACACATCCCGGGACGATGACATGTCTACGGGCCATGACTCTCTCCTTGACCTCGACCTTTCAGGCATGAGGGGGAGAGCACTCCGCGTTACCGTCGAACATGTGGTGCCGGGCATCGCCACCCTAGTGCAGCCGTCGCCGTCAAGGTCGTCAACACGCCTGCCGAAATGTGCGGCCGGGTCGGGCCGGGGCGCTCCGCCGTGATCGCTCGCGGCGGAGCGCCCCGGCCCGACCGGACACCCCTTTCTCCTGCGGGGGCGCCTGTCAACGGGGATGGGCTCGCCCGGCACTGCCCCGGCCGAGAACGATCTCTGCGTGGCGTACGGCTTCAGAGACGTTGGCCGATAACGGTTGCGTTAAAGTGGCGGTGCTCGTATCCCGTGCCCGACGATGCGACACGATCTCCCCCTCATGCCTGAAAGGTCGAGGTCAAGGAGAGAGTCATGGCCCGTAGACATGTCATCGTCCCGGGATGTGTCCTGGCGATCACCGCTCTTGCCCTGACAGCCGCTCCAGCGGTCGCCACCCATGTCCTGACAGCCGCCCCGGCGGTCGCCACCCGCCCGGCGGCACGGGCCTCCGGCGTTCCGGGCGCCGATCTCGCCGGGAAACCCCCGCCGGGCATGCTGGAGGCCATCGCACGCGACATCGGCCTCACCGAGGAGGAAGCCCAGACGCGCCTGCTCAACGAGGCCCGCCTGACCCCGATCGAGACGAGCCTGCGCAGACGGATCGGCGACCACTTCGGCGGCTCCTGGTTCGTGCCGCCCCGCGCGCAGACCCTGATCGTGGCCACCACCGATCCCGCCGACGTCTCCCAGATCGCCGCGCTGGGCGCCCAGCCACAGGTGGTCAGCCGGTCACTCGCCGACCTGAAGGAGGTGAAGGAGAAACTCAGCCAGAACCTACCCATCTTGGCGAAACTGAGCAGCGTGCGCTACGTCGGCGTGCGGGTCAACAAGGTCGTCATCCTGACGGAGAATCCCAAGGCGGCTCAGGCGGCCGTCAAGACCGCCAAGGTCGACCCGGACGCGGTGCAGGTGATCGCCTCGACCGAGCGCCCCCGGCTGCTGCGCGCCCACCGGAAAGCCCACACGGAGACCGACCTGGTGGGCGGCCAGGCCTACTACGTCGGCGCCACGACCCGCTGCTCGGTCGGATTCTCAGTGACCAAAGACACCCAGAAAGGATTCATCAGCGCCGGGCACTGCGGCACACCCGGCAGCGCCACCGTCGGCTACAACCGACGCCCCCAGGGCACCGTCCAAGCCTCGACCTTCCCCGGCCAGGACTTCTCCTGGGTCAAGGTCAACGACGACTGGAACCCCCGGCCACTGGTGGGCAACGACAGCGGTGGCACCGTGCACGTCTACGGAGCCAAAAAGGCCATCCCAGGCGCTTCGGCCTGCCTGTCCGGATCCGGCGCCGTCATCAACTGGCGCTGTGGCACCATCCAGCAGCACGACGCCGACATCACCTACCCCCAGGGCGTCGTCAAGCATCTGATCCGCACCAGCGCCTGCGGCATCCCCGGCAACTCCGGCGGCTCCCTCATCTCCATCAACCAGGCCCAGGGAGTCATCTCCGGAGGTTCCGGTGACTGCGACCTGGCCGGATTCACCTACATCCAGCCGATCCACGAGATCCTGTCCGCCTACGACCTGACCCTGATGGTCAATGACGTGGAACCCATCGCGACCGCGGGCACCTGCCAGGCTTACCGCACCATCATCAACGGCACGCTGAAAAGCCCCCAGTTCGCCTACCAGCCCCGCAACCGGTACTACCATACGGCCGTCAACGCCGACCACTACGGCTGCCTGGAAAGCAACCCCGGCAGTGACTTCGACCTCTACCTGCAAAAGCAGAGCGGTTCCGACTGGGTCACCGTCGCCTCCGCCGAAAGCTCCAACCCCTTCGAAGAGCTCAGATACAAGGGCACACCCGGCGACTACCGTTACCTGGTGCTCGCTTCCAGCGGGACCGGCCCCTACACCCTGGGCTACACGGAGGTGAAGCAGTCCGGGTCCGGTGGCGGCTCGCCCCCTTGACCCTCGCCCTCCCGAGCTTCGTGGGCGTGCGGTACGCACGGTCACCGAGACCCGTCCGAACCACCCGGCCGGGTGGGCCGCGACGAAGGCGGCGAAGCCACGGATCGGGAACCTCCACCGACCCCGGATCCCCCCGAGATCGTCATGTCCGCCGAAGGTCCGGATGTCGTCTCACCCGCCAGGGGTCCCGCCGCCGGGACACGGATCCGTCTCGGAATCCCTACCGCGCGGCGCGTGGTTTTCGCGGCCTTGAACGGCAACCGCTGAATTAAGGTGGTGGCGTTACCCACATCGCATGATCAACCTGTGATGCGTGGCGTCCTCCCCTCACGCCCGGGAAGCCGAGGTCGAGGAGAAAGATCCATGTCCTACAGACGTGCCGTTACCACGGGATGCATCCTGGCGGTCACCGCCATCACCCTGACAGCCACCACAGTCGCCGCCAAGCCGCAGGTGCAGAGCCCCCGAGCCGCTCCGTCCGGCTGGAAACCGCCGCCCGACATGCTCTCCGCACTCCAGCGCGACCTCCAACTCACCAGCGAGCAGGCCCAGATCCGCCTGCTCAACGAGGCCCGCCTGGCACCGATCGAGGCGAGACTCCGCAGCCGGATCGGCGGGGATTTCGGCGGCTCCTGGTTCACCGGAACCGTCGCGCAGACCCTGGTGGTGGCTACCACCGACCCCTCCGACATTCCTCAGATCATCGCCGCGGGCGCCCAGGGCGAGCTCGTCAAGCGGTCGTTCTCCGAGCTCGACACGATCATGAACCGTACCGACATCAAGCTGCCCAACCATGTGCACGGGGGGAACGTGCGCTTCATCGACGTCAGGAACAACAGGGTCGTCGTCCTCACACCCGTTCCCCTGCAGACCGAGGATCTCATCCAGGCCTCGGATTTAGACGCCAGCGCCGTGCGCGCGGTGGAGTCCGCCGAGCGACCCCGGCTCCTCGGCGACATACGAGGTGGTGACGCCTACTACGTCGGTCCCACGAGTCGTTGTTCGGTCGGTTTCTCAGTGACCAGCGGGACTCAGCAGGGTTTTGTCAGTGCCGGTCACTGCGGAAAGGCGGGTGACGCCACGACCGGCGCCAACCGGGCCAATCAGGGCGTTTTCCAGGGGGCGAGCTTTCCGCTCAACGACTACTCCTGGGTCGCGGTGAGCGCGGACTGGACGCTCAAGCCGGTGGTGAACAACGCCAGTGGCGGAACCGTGAGTGTCGCGGGCTCCAGGGAGGCCATCGAGGGTGCCTCGGTCTGCCGGTCCGGCTCCACCACCGACTGGCACTGCGGCATCATCCGGCAGCGCAACGCCAGCGTCACCTATGCCCGGGGCACGGTCTTCGAACTGACCCGTACCAGCGTCTGCGCCGAACCGGGCGACTCGGGCGGGTCCTTCATCGCCGTGGACCAGGCGCAGGGCGTCACCTCCGGCGGTTCGGGCGACTGCGACGCCGGCGGTGTCACCTACTTCCAGCCGATCGGCGAGATCCTCACCACCTATGATCTGACCCTGGTGACCGACAACGGCGCCATCCCGCCGGAGCCCGGCGTCTGCGCCGCCCAGCCGAAGCAGGTCATCGGCACCCTCGCCGCCGGTCAGAAGGCCTACCAGCCGAACGGCCGCTACTACCGAACGACCGTCGCCGGCTCTCACATCGGCTGCCTGGACGCCGACGACGGCGTCGACTTCGACCTCCACCTCCAAAGGTGGGAGAACCGAACCTGGACCACCGTCATGACCTCCGAGGGCCCGAATCCGGACGAGAGGATCGACTACATCGGCCCAGCCGGTTTCTACCGCTTCCAGGTGGTCTCCTCAAACGGCTCCAGTTCCTACAAACTGGGGTACAAGTCACCGTAACCCGATCTCACTCCATCTCCCCGCCTCTTCGCCTCCCTCCACCGCGCCGGGCCGGGTGTCCGGTGGCGCCCACCGCGACGCCGCCTGGCGCACGGCGCCCGGCCGGTGACATGGTCCTGCCGGGGTACGGCGCCGTGGCGGGCGCCGTACCCCGGCCGGGGTCGGGGATCAGGAGTTGGTGACGGTGAGGTCGTCGATGTAGGCGGTGAAGGCGCCGGCGGTGCCGCTGCGGTCGTAGCCGACGAGGATCTTGTCGATGGTCTTGCCGTTCAGCGCGGAGCCGAAGTCGCTCTGGATCCGCGTCCACGAGCCGACCGTGCCCTTGGCCGTGCCCGGGTGCATGTCGGCGCCGGTGGTCGTGGTGGCGGAACTGTCGCGGAGCGTGGTGCCGTCCGTCATCGCGAAGTCCACCGCGACGTTGCGGCCGCCCGCGTCCTTCGGCAGGAAGGAGTACTGCAGCTTGGTCGCGGCGGTCACCGGGATGTTCACGTCGAACACCTGGAAGTAGGCGTGCGAGGCCGCGGTGGAGGCGGCGCTGCCCCGGATGCGCAGGGCGGACGAGCCGATCTGGTTGTCCTCGCCGGTCGCGATCGCGAGCGACTGTCCGGTGACGTTGGTGGTGCCGCCGCCGCCCGGTGTGTTCGTCCACGTCGGCTGGGCGTCGGTCCCCTGCTCCACGCTGGTGCGGAAGAAGACCGGACCGGCGCTGAGCGGGATGGGCACCGTGGTCACCAGCGGGTCGAGACCGGTGATCATGCGGGTGGCCCTGCCCGCCAGGCGCAGGTAGAAGTCCGACGACACGTACTTGCCGTCGGCGCTGTTGGTCAGGAAGTACTGGTTGGTCGGCACCTGCGAGGAGTCCTCGGCGCCCGGCGCGAGGGCCGTGCCCTCGTCGTACTCGTCGAACATCGCGATGAACGCCTGCGGCACCCCCGCCCGGCGCACGCTGGTGGCCTGCTCCCACATGAAGTCGCCGGACCGGCGCGGGATCATGTTGCGCGCGCCGCCGTTCCAGTTGGACCAGGCGAAGCCCGGGTAGATGACCGGCTGGTACGCCTGGCCGGTCGCGTTCAGCGCGTCACGGTCGCCCGTGAGCAGGCCGTTCGTGTCGCCGACGTACCCCACCATCCACGGCGAGATCATGTCGAACGCCCGGTACACCGGGGCGAACCCGGGCTTGCTGCCCCCGCCCGTGCGCCACTCACGCGGCACGCCGCCGATGACGTACAGGCCGCGGTCCTTGAACCAGCGCACGATGCGCTCGGCCTGGGCGGCCGTGCCGGGCCGGTCGGGGAAGCCGAAGCCCCAGATCTCGACCACGGGCTTGCCGTTCTCCCTGGCGTACGCCGGAGAGTCGGTGAGGTGGAGCTGACCTGTGACCACGTCGGTCCAGTCCCGGGTGAGGACCTGCTCCACGTTGGCGTCGGTCAGGCCGCTGACGTCGTACTCGACGTAGAACCCGCGCCCGTACTTCTCGGCGGCGTCCCTCGCCCTGGAGGTGATCGTGTTGCGGACCTGGGCGTTGGCCGAGCCGGGGGTGGCGACGTCGCTGCCGAAGCGCTGGATCGCGGCGCCGTCGATGCCGTGCTGGCTCATCCACTGGAAGTGCTGGTCGACCACGGCCGTCGGATAGGAGGAGAAGAGCGTCGCGGGCTGGCCGTCGCCGAGCGCCGCGTACCCGGTCTGGTACCTGGCCGAGGCGGGGTACTTGCTCATGTCCGGGTAGAGCTCGAAGGTCTGGTTGCCCGGTGACGGCTGCGTCCCGCGGGACCAGTGCCGCCAGTTGTTGAGCGGCGAGCCGTCGCCCGCGGCGTTGAACCACCCCTGGTAGCCCGCGTAGACCTTGTTCTTCACGGTGGGGGGTGCGGCGGCCTGGGCGCCGAGGGCCGGGGTCGTGGCCGACCAGCTCAGGGCGGTCGCGAGGAGGGAGACGGCCAGCGCCGCTCTCATTAGGGGTTTGTGACGATTGTTCACGATTGGCCTTTGATGGGGGGTGAGGTAGGTTACGGATATGTAAATCCATTGGATTGACTATGTCAATCCACGGCGAAACCCCGTCATCGTCCCCAGTAAAGTTCCCGCGTCGCCGGCGGGTACGGTCACACGGCGTCCGGGTGCGCCGTTCGCGTCCGTGAGCCCAGGCTGGGCGTGAACACCTCGTGGAACACGCTGGACGCGGCCCCCACCGCCGCCGCGGCCCGGTTGAGGTGCGACTGGGCGACCTCCACCTCGCGCAGGTGCCTGGCCATCGGGAACCCGTTGACGGCGGCGGCGATCTGCCGGTGGTAGATGTCGGCCACGGTGGGCAGGACGGCGGGCCCGCCGATGATGAGCAGCTCGACGTCCAGCAGGTCGATGAGCCCGGCGGCGCCCAGGCCGATCACGCGGGCCACCTCCTCGATCACCGTGACCGCCCGCAGGTCGCCGCCCGCCGCGGCCGCGCAGACCCACTCGTAGGCGGCGTCACCCGGTGGGATCACCATGCCCGCGGCCCTGGCACGCTCCACCACCGTGGAGGTCGGGGCGCACTCGGGGACGAGTTTGGGGCCGCCCTCCGGGGTGAGCCAGCCGGTCGCGATCGCGCACAGCTGGCCGACCTCGCCCGCGTTGCCCGTGCGTCCCCGGTAGACGTCGCCGTTGAGGAAGGCGCCGCTGCCGACACCGGCGCCCAGGTAGAGGTAGACGAAGTCGTCGGCGCGGTCGGCCGCGCCCAGCCAGCGCTCGCCGATCGCCGCCGCCGTGGAGTCCTTCTCGACGACGACGGTGACGTCCAGCCGGGTGGCCAGCTCGGCCTTGAGCTCCACGTGCTTCCAGTCCCGGAACAGCGGCGGATCGAGCAGCAGCCCGGCGCGGCTGTCGAGCGGGCCCGGCACGGCGACCCCCACCCCCAGCAGGGCCTCGGAGGCGGGGCGGGCGGCCTCGGCCGACTCCAGTGCCAGGCGGGTCATCTGCGCCAGGCACCACTGCGGGTCGGGCTGTTCGGGCAGGAGCAGGTGCCGCTGGTCGAGCAGGTCGCCGCACAGGTCGACGGCGACCACGGTGATCATCTTCGGGTCGAGGTGGACGCCGATGGCCGAGCCCGCGTCGGGACGCAGCCGCAGTGGCACCCGCGGCTTGCCCGCGCCCCCCAGCCGGCGGGCGTCCTCGGTCAGCAGGCCCGAGGTCAGCAGGTTACGGGTGATCCGCGACACCGCCTGCGGCGTGAGGCCGGTGCGCTCGGCGATCTCCACCCTGCTCGTGGACACGGCCTGCCGGATGCTCTCGATCACCAGCTTCTCGTTGTAGGAGCCGAGGGCGAGCTGGTTGAAGGCACGAGGCGCCGGGCGCGCCCCGGTCTGCGGCCCGAACCGGCCTCCCCCACCCTCCCGCCGGCCCAGCAGCGGCTCGGCCTGGGCCGGGCGCCCGGCCCGCGAGCGGCGCTCGGGACCGCCTCCGAGGGGCTGCCGCGCACCCGGACCGCTCACGCCGGAAGCGGGCGCCCCGCCCGGCGCGCCACGGGTGGGACGCCACCCCGCGTCGCGGGCGAGGGGCGGACGTGACGGCGCGCTCCACGGTGAGGTGGACGGGCTCTCCGAATCCGCCGCCCGCACCGGCTCGCGTTCCCCGTCCACTTCACCCATGCACTCATCCAACACCCTCCCCGCGCCGACGAAAAGCGCCGGTTCCTCCGCGTCCCGCCCCGGCCAGAGCGGGACGGCCCTGGCAGCGCGGGACGGCCCTGGCAGCGGGCGGGAGCGGACACGATGGGCGCCCGCGCCGCGCCCGGGTCGTCAGACGGCGCTCGGGCGCCTGCGCTCCCACCAGAGAGCGGCCCCGGTGACCACCGCGCCGACCCCCTCCCAGATTCCGACGCCGATGAACCTGGCGGGGGCGGCGCCGGTCACCACCAGGAGGGTGAAGACCGCGAACGTCAGCAGGCGGAACGGCACCGTCCACAGGAAGAAGGGCCGGTAGTCGGCGGCGGCGGCCAGGAGGTAGTAGACGCCCATGTTCACCGCGGCCATCGAGGAGGCGGCGAGGTACACCTTCGTGTAGTCGCCGGAGCCACGCGTCCGCGGCACCTCGAAGCCGAGGAGGGCGAGCATGGTGTCCGGCGACACCAGGCCGACGACGCCGAGTACCACGGCGAGGAGGCCGAAGACGGCCATCGTCCAGCCAGAGAGGGAACGCGGGAGTCGCATGGCGGATCCTCCGGATACCAGGTCGGCGATCGGGTGAGGGGTGGCCTCTCAGCGATCTTAGAATCACCGCATATGCCAACCGGCTCTACAGAGTGCACTGAAGTCGGACAGAGCCTCCTCCACGTCTCCTGATCGATACCGAAGGTACGCCGGCGCCGGGTCTGTTCGGGACCCCCGGGCAGGGCGCGGCGACCCGGGTCCGGGCCGCCACCTCAGCCCGGCTCGACGCGCACGGCGGCGGCTACCGTGCCGACTGCCGCACCACCGTGGGCAGCCCGGCGGACAGCGATGAGGCGGCCCGTCCCTGGGCGCTCCCGGCCGGCCTGACCGGGCTGAACCTCATTCACTGAGCCGGATCTTCCGCCCCGCCGTCACCCTCTCGGCCGGACCGGGCGGCGACGTCAGGGGGCGAGGTGAACGCCGCGGCGTGGTCGCGGACGAAGTCGGCGATGTCGCGCGGGGGGTGGCCGAGAAGGCCGGCGAGCGTATCGGTGGTGAAGTCTCCCCAGCCGGAGGCATACGCCCGCGCGTACTCCTCGAGCATGTCGACGATCCATTTCGGAACGCCGTAGCCGAGCAGTGTCCCGCGCTTGGCGTCGTCGCCGACCGGCAGGTACGTGACGGACCTGCCGAGAGCGAGACTCAGCCGGTCGGCGACCTCGTCGAACGTCAGGGAGCGCGGGCCGGTGAGGGTGTAGGTCTCGCCGTGGTGGCGATCGGGGTCGTCGAGGAGCACGCGGGCGGCGCACTCGGCGATGTCGCGTACGTCGATCATGCCGATCCGCGCCGAGGCCATGTTCAGCGAGAACGTGCCGGTGGCGGAGATGTCGCCCGCCTCGTTCAGCAGATTCTGCATGAACCAGTGTGGGCGCAGGATCGTCCAGCGCATGCCGCACCGTTCGATCTCCCGGTCGGACAGTGCGTGCAGCCTGCCGCTGCGGTTCGGCGCGTCGTGGGCCGCGCCGACGACGGACAGGCGCACGATGCGCTCCACACCGGCCTGACGCGCGGCCCATACGGCGTTCATGCTGTTCTCCGGAGCGCGCGGACCGTTCGGGGTGAGCAGCCACAGGTCCTGCACGCCCTCGAAGGCGGGCGGCAGAGACCGGGCGTCGTCGAGGTCACCGACGAAGACCTCGGCGCCCAGCTCGTACGGGCCGTCCGCTTTCGACTCTTCGCGGACGAGAGCGCGAAGGTCCACCTCGGCCCCTTCCAGCGCCCTCATCAGTGCGGTGGACACGGTTCCGGTGGCTCCGGTGATCAGTACGGTGCGTGACACGCTCATTCTCCCTTGGGGTTGTCGGGTTGTGGGGGTACGGACCAGGTCGCGTGGCACGGCGGTGACCCGGTGGCCGCGGGCGAGCGTCTCGGCCACCGCGCGGCCTCCCTCGTTCCCCGCCGCTCCGAACGCGGCGACGCGCGTGGTCCGGCTCCCTGGATCAGGTGGTCGAGGCGGCCCGTGCCGGGTCGTCGCCCCGGTGAACCGGGGTTTCCGGGGGCCTGCCCGCCGCCCGGCGGACGGTGACGCGCTCCAGGACCCAGAGCGCGACGGTCCCGGCCGAGAGGGTGGCGCCCAGGACGCACACGCCGGTCCAGCCGCCGTTCACCCAGACCACCGAGGTCAGCGCGGAGCCCACCGCGCCGCCGAGGAACAAGGAGGTCATGAAGGCGGAGTTGATCCGGTTGCGGGCCTCGGGCCGGAGCGCGTAGAGGACGTTCTGGCTGCTGTTGAGCACCGCCTGGTGCGCCAGGTCCAGCACGATCACACCGGCGAGCAGCCAGACCAGCCAGCGCTCCCCCGCCGCGATCACCGGCCAGGACACCAGCAGCAGGACCGTTCCGGCACCGGTCACGATCTGGACGTGCCCGCGGTCGGCCAGCCGCCCCGCCACCGTGGCGGTCAGCGCGCCCACGACACCGACCAGGGCGAACATGCCGATGGCCGACTCCGACCAGTTGTACGGCGACCGCACCAGCAGGAAGGTCAGCGCCGTCCACAGCACGCTGAACGAGGCGAGGCTCAACGCGCCGATGCCCGCCCGCCACCGCAGCAACGGCTCGTACCGGAACATCGCGACCGTCGAGCGCAGCAGCCCCAGGTAGGACAGGCGCCCGTCGTCCCCGCCGAGCCGGGGCAGGAAGACACGCAGCAGCACGGCCATCAGCACCATCAGGACCGCGTTCACCCAGTAGACCGTCCGCCATCCGCCCAGCTCCGACAACGCCCCGGACGCGGTCCGCGCCAGCAACAGGCCGAGCATCAGGCCGGTCATCACCGTACCGACCACCCGGCCGCGCTCGGCCGGGTCCGCCAGCGTCGCCGCGAACGGCAAAACCACCTGCGCTCCGACCGAGGTCAGCGCGGTCAGGGCCGTACCGACCAGGAGCACCGTGCCGTTGGGGGCGGTGGCCGACACCAGCAGGAACACCGCGGTCACCGCGTAGAGCGACACCGCCAGCCGCCGCCGCTCCACCAGGTCGCCGAGCGGCACCAGCAGGATCAGCCCCAGCGCGTACCCGCCCTGCGCGGCCGTCACCACCAGCGCCGCCAGTGATGGCCCGACCCCCAGCTCCCGGCTGATCAGGTCGAGCAGCGGCTGCGCGAAGTAGTTTCCCGCGACCGCCAACCCGGTCGCCACCGACATGAGAAGGAGCAGCCCGCGCGACAGGCCGCCGTTCGTGTGAGGTCTCGTCGCCGTCATGCCCCCAGCCTCGACGACAGACGATCAATGAGTCCAACACATGTTTGTCATCGAACCGATCGTGTATCACGATTGATCAATGGAGCTTCAGCAAATGCGCTACGTCGTCGCCGTCGCGGAGACGAGCAACTTCACCCGCGCCGCCGAGCAGTGCCTGGTCGTCCAGTCCGCGCTGAGCCACCAGATCGCCCGCCTGGAACGTGAGCTGGGTGCCAAGCTGTTCGAGCGCACCAGCCGTCGCGTCCGGCTCACCCCCGCCGGCGAGGCTTTCCTCCCCGCGGCCCGCCAGGCTCTCGACGCCGCCGAACGAGCCCGCGCCGAGGTGGCGGCCGCCGCCGGCGAGATCCGGGGCCGGCTCGCCGTCGGCGCCATTCCCACCGTCGCGGCGGTCGATCTCCCGACCGCGCTGCAGCGTTTCCACCTGCGGCATCGGCAGGTGCGGATCAGCCTCCGCTCGGGCGCGAGCGAGGAGCTGATCGAACGGGTGCGGCAGGGCACCCTGGACGCCGCGTTCCTGGGGCTGCCGGTGGGCGTACGCCCCAAGGGCGTCCGTGGCCGTGAACTGGCGCGCGGTGACCTCGTCGCCGTGGTGGCGCCCGGCCACCCGCTGGCGGGCAGGGAACGCGTGGACCTGCATCAGCTGTCGGACGAACCGTTCGTCGACTTCCCGCCGGGCACCGCCGCGCGGGCCCAGTCGGACGGCGCGTTCGCGGCGGCCGGAGTCCGGCGCGAGGTCGCCTTCGAAGTGACGAACATGGACTTCATGGCTCGCCTGATCCGGCAGGGCCTGGGCGTCGGGATGCTGCCCGCCGCCTTCGTGCCCGAACTCCCCGATCTGCCCGTCCTCCAGCTTCGCGACGCTCCCGCCCGGATGGAGCACCTCATCTGGAGTCGCTTCCCGCCGTCCCCCGCCGCCGCGGCGTTCCTGTCCGTCCTCGGTATTCCGGCGGCGGAACTCTCAGAATCGCCGGACCCGTGACCTCGGGTGTCCGGCGAGACGGCGGCAGGCCGGGCCGGCCGGTGACGGTCCCGCTCCAGCCGCTGAGGGGAGGGGTGGCCGGAAACCGTCCCGGCGCGGCGACCCGGATCGCGGCCCAACGGGGAGGCGGGCTACTCGCCGCCGCGCAGTTCGGACAGGCGCTTGGGCGAGTACTCGATGTCCTCGAAGCGCACGGTGCAGCCGTCGCCGGTGGGGCTTTGGGCGAGGAAGCCGACCTCGGGGTCACCGTCGAGCGCGAAGTATCTGATGAGGTTCCAGAAACCGGACTCGTCGGCGACGTGGAAGGCGAAGGCGGAGCCGATGCGGGAGATCCGCAGCCGGATGTCCCGGCTGTCCATGGTCACGGAGTTGCAGTCGTCGGACACCCCGCGGGTGACCACCGAGACGATCGTGGGCCTGCCCTGCGGGGAGAGCTCCAGGCAGAACTTGGCCCACCGGTCGTCGTCGGCGTACAGCAGCAGGACGGCCGCGTCGTAGGTGGACAGCAGGTCGAGCCTGACCCGCGCGCTGAGGGTGAAGTCGCCGTCCAGGCGGCCGACGAGAGCGGGGGCGTTGGCGTAGCGGTTCGGCTCCCCGGGGTCGGAGAAGAGGTCGGTGCCCGCCCCCGCGCTGATGGAGAGCGCGTCGCCGTCGGCGCTCCAGTCCTCGGGCCGGTTCAGCCAGCGCAGCGGCGTGGGAAAGGCGGGCAGGGAGACGGGCTCGTTCACGGCTGTTCCTCCAGAGGGGTTGCGAGCGCGTAGGCGGTCGCGATGAGACGGTCGACGGTGTCGGCGTCGCGGACGGTGCAGACCGGGTCGGTCCCGTCCCTGACGCTACGGGCGAAGTCGGCCATGAGGGGGAGATGCGGGTTCTCCGGCGGGGGAAGGAACTCGTCGACGGCGACCCCGTCGACGATCCCGCGCACGGTCCCCGAGTCGAGGGGGTCGAGCTCCAGGTGGCCGCCGTCGAAGGACAGGTGAAACCGGTCGTGGCGGGCGCCGGGCACCCACGCCGCCTCCAGGTCGGCCACGCCTCCCGACGGCCAGGCCAGCCCCACCCGGGCGAGGCGCTCCCCGCCCAGGTCGAAGGGCAGGCCCGTCCGCGCGCCGGTCACGACCGGCTCCCCCAGCAGCCAGCAGAGCAGGTCGAGGCGGTGACTGCCCACGTCGGCGAGCACTCCCCCGCCGGAGATCGCGGGGTCGGTACGCCAGAGCCTGGGGTCGTCCGGCCCCGGGTCGAAGTGGCTCCGGAACTCCACGACCGCGTGGTGCACGGCACGCCCGCGCAGGATCTCGCGCACCCGCCCGAGCGCGGGCGCGAGCCTGCGGTAGTAGGCGACGCCCACGTGGGCGGCGGCCAGCTCGGAAACCGTCTCGCGGTGGCGGGCGCCTCCCGCGTGGGCGGTGGCCGGCTCGGGCGCCGTCCCGCCGAGCGGCTTCTCCACCAGGACCGGCAGGCCCGCCCGCGCCGCCGCGACCGCGAGGGGCAGATGGGCCGCGACCGGCGTGGCGACGTAGACGACCTCGGCCACGTCGAGCAGATCGGTGTAGTCGGACGTGCCGAAGGCGCCGGGGAAACCCCCGAACTCCTCGCAGGTCGTCCGGGCCCGCGCGGCGTCCCTGCCCCACACGCAGGCGACGGTCTCCCCCAGGGAGAGCAGGGCGGGCAGGGCCTTCCTACGGACGATGTCGCCGTATCCGGCGATCCCCCATTTCACTCCAGGTCCGGACGTATAGCGATCTTCAGGGTTTCCGGGGGCGGGGTCTGGAACGGCGCGGCGCTTCCGGCCGGGTGCAGGGTGGGGCTCTCGGAAAGCCGGTCGAGGGCGTCCTGGAGCCGTTCCAGCGGGTAGACGGCGGTGAGGATCGCGTCGAGGCGCAGGCGCCCGGTGAAGGTGGCGGCCAGCCGCTCGGCCACCCGCATCGCCTCGGCCCTCGCGGTGTCGGTCGGTTCGGCGGAGCTGTGCACCCGCAGCCCCTTCTTCTCCCACTTGACCATGTCGAAGGTGACGTGGGTGTCGATGTGGTGGGTGCCGAGGAAGACGACGAGACCGTTCTGCCGGACCAGGTCGACGCAGGCGTTGGCGGTGTGCGGGGTGCCGACCGCCTCGATGGCGACGTCGAACTCCGTCCCCAGCTCCTCCGGTACGGCCTGCGGCGACTTCACCAGCGAGGTCCGGTCCGCGCCGAGGAGCGTCGCGCGCTCCAGACGCCAGGGGTCCAGGTCGGCGACGGCGATCTCGGCCGCGCCACGCAGCCGTGCGACCTGCAGGGCCATCAGCCCGACCGGCCCCTGCCCCAGGATGGCCACCCGGTCGCCGAGCCGCACCCCCCGGGTCGCGTGCACGGCCAGGGGCAGCAGTTGCAGGATCGCGCCCTGCTCGAAGGGCACGTCGTCGGGGAGGACGCCCACGCTGACCTCCCTCGCCGCCGCGTACTCGGCGAACCCCGAGGTGAGCGGGGTGCGGACGAACACCCGCCGCCCCGGCGCGACGCGGGTCACCCGCTCTCCCACCGCCTCGACGGTGCCGGCGACCTCGTGGCCGAAGCAGCCGGTCGCACAGTGGTCGCGCAGGCCGAAGTAGTGATAGTAGGCCAGGTCGCTGCGGTTGCAGACGGTGCAGGCCCCCACCCGGACGAGCACGTCGCCCGGTCCGATGGGCGGGATCGGCGCGTCGCCGTCCAGCCGGATGCGGTGTCGGCCGACGAGTTCGATCCGGCGCACGTCACTCCTCGTTTCCGGTCTGCGGATGTCCCGTGGTCCCGCCGTGGACCAGTTCGCGCCAGAACAGGTCGCCGCCCGGCGTGGCGCCGACGAGCCTGCCCGCGGTGCCGGTCAGCGTGACCAGCCCCGGGGTGGCGCCCCAGGGGGTCCATCCGTCGCCGCCCGGCGTCCTGACCCGCAGTTCCCCGTCGCGGGTCAGCCCGATCAGCCGTCCCCCCACGTGGGCGAGCGCGACGAGCGCCGGCCCGGCGTCGCCCGCGCGGGTCCACGGCCCGGACCGTCCGGCGGCGAGCGGGCGCCACCACAGCTCGCCGTCGGCACCGGCGGCGAACATGGTCTGGTCGACGGGGGCGATCCCGACCGCCCCCGGCGGGGCGTCGTACAGGTCCCTCCAGGGCGCCCGCCCGGTCACCGGCTCGCGGGCGACGACGCGCCCGTCGGCGTGCAGGCCGTACAGGAGAACGGGTGAGCCGGGCGTCGCCTCGCGCGGCGCGGTCAGCGCCACCAGGCCCGGCGCGGGCTCGATCCGCCGCCACCTCAGGTTCTGGGTGCGGTACGGCCGCACCCAGAGATCGCCGTCGGCACCGGCGGCGAAGAGCTGTCGCTCGCAGGCGGCGAGCGCGAGCGCGGCCGCTCCACCGCCCATCGGCTCCCACCAGCCGGGTGCGCCGGCGAGCCTGGCGAGCACGTTGCGGGTGACGCGGTCGACGACCGGGTCGTCGAGGGCGTCACCCCAGCCGATCGTGGCCGCGTTGAAGACGGTGCCCGCCCCGCGGCGCATGATGCCCATGGTGGCGTGGCCGCCCTGGCCCAGGTGCCGCCAGTGGCGCAGGTCGGCGGTGGCCAGGATGGCGAAGTCGGCGGGTGTGCCGTCGGCGCCGGTGGCCAGCGGGACGCCGTCGACCTCCGCGTACTCCGCGGCGTCGGTCTCGTAGCCGACCGCGCCCCTGCCGAACGTGTCGCCGTCGCGCAGCCCCGTGCCCTCGAACACCCAGTGCTCGGCGAAGCGCACCGTGTACGCCTCGGACTTCATGGCGTCCATGTCCTCCCAGCAGCCCGCGCCGCGCCGGAAGCTCACGCCGGTCAGGCTGTTCTCCGGCCGGCAGACCGGGGATCCCGACCACTCCACGGTGACCAGGCTCGGATCGATCGCGGCCATCGGGTCGAGCAGGGCGTCGCGGTGGCACACCATGGTCCGGCCGTCGTCCTCCAGCCGGACCTGCCACCAGCACGTGTTGCCGCCGAAGAAGGCGATGTTCCCCCCGGCCGCCACGAAGGACTCCGCGGCGTCACGCATCCGCCGGGTCCAGTACTCGTCGTGCCCGGGGATCACGAGCAGGCGGCGGTCGCGCAGCAGCGTGTCCGGATCCTCGTGCAGGTCCAGGTTGGAGCAGTAGTCGGCCCGGATACCGCTGCGGCTCAGCCACCGGTAGAAGTGGTCCTCCCAGTTGCCCGCCGGTCCGCCGCCGGGGCGGTCGAAGGTGACCCGGCCGGCCCGTTCGGGGCTCTCGGTGGGATACAGGCCCTCCCCGGGCACTCCGGCCCCGTTGTACGCCTGCCAGGTGAGGAAGGGCACCGACACCAGGATCGCCCCGCCGGTCCGCGGTTCGCGGGGCCTGACGACGAAGTAGGTCTCCTCGTCCGGGCCGTCCGGGCTGTCCGGGCCGTCGGGGGTGCCGGGAATGTCGGAAGTGAACGCCACGGCGTAGAGCGAGCTGGGCCAGCCGCCGGGGACGTCCAGGGTCCACCAGGGCCCGGAGGCGTCCAGCTCGGCCCTGACCTCGCCGGTCACGGCGTCGCGCACCCGGGCGCGGCAGCCGACCGCCCCGCGCTCGCCGTCGGCCACCGGGTCGCCGGCGGCCGGGTCATCGGTCGGATCGGTCGGATCGGTCGGATCGGTCATCAGGTCATCGGTCGCCAGGCGGAAGCGTAACGATCCGCCCTGCGGCACCGACGTGCGCGCCGCGTAGGCGCGAACGGCCAAGGTCATCCCCTGGGACCTCGCAGGTCGCCGTACCCACCGGCGACGGTCCAGCTCAGCGGGTCGATGTGGGCGTTGAACGGCACCCCGTCCAGGGTCATCTCCGGACGCGGGTGGGCCAGGTGCAGCAGCGGGTCGTCGAACCGGGTGAACCGCCCGGCCAGGCTCAGCCGCGCCACGACGTCGTCGTCCTCGCCGCCCCAGCCCTGGTACCGCTCGTCGAACCCGCCGATCGCGTCGAAGATCGTGGTTCTGGCCCAGAGGCAGGCCCCGGGCGGCTCCTTCAGCACCAGCGAGCGCACGGCGTCGAGCGGCACGTCGGCCTCGTCCCGCTCGCAGCGGCGGCGGATGGCGGCGGTGGAGGACTCGGGGTCGAGGCAGAACATGCGGCGGTAGGGCAGGAAGGCCGAGAGCTCGGGCTCGCGCGCCATCCGGTCCAGGTTCCGGCTCAGGAACCGGCGGTCCACCAGGATGTCGGTGTCCAGCACGCAGATCACCCCGGGCTCGCCCGGGGTGGCGCGAACCCCGACGTTGACCGCCCAGGACTTGTTGAAACGCCCGTCGTGCCGCGCGAACACGTAGTGGTCCACCAGCGGTTCGACGGTGTCGCGCCAGGTGGGCGCCGAGTCGGACTCGACCACGGTGACGCTCACCTCGCCGCCGTGACCGTCCTGGTCTCGCAGGGCGGCCAGGCAGGCCAGCAGGTTACGGGCACGGGCGCCGCCGACACGGTCCCGGAAGGGGATCACGATCACGGCCCGCGTTCCCGCCGGTCGTGTCTGCGGCGTTCTCGGCCGCGTCCAGGCGGAGACGTCGGCCACCGACACCTCGGCGGCGGAGCGGTCGGCCAGCGGGCCGTTGTGGTAGTCCACCAGCACATGCGCGTCGGCCGCGGCGATCAGCTCCGCGAAGCGCGCGCGGTCGGCGGGTGAACGCTCCAGCAAGGGGACGAGCGCGCCGGCCAGGGCGGTCTCCAGCTCGCGGTCCCCGGGGGAGGCTGCGAAACGGCGCAGGTCCTCCGCGGCGGGCTCCCCGGCCACGAAGTGGGCGAGGGCGCCGGCCACCGCGTTGTAGTGCGGGCCGCTGATCTCCCACCAGTCGGCGGCCACCATGGGAACCGACGGATCGTTGGCGAGGAAGGCGTAGGCGGCCAGCCTGGACCCGAGCGTCCGTGTGTCCGGTAAGGAGTCCGGCATTTGGGGTGACGCTATTGGGGTTTCTGTCATGCCGTTTCCCTCCACCTGCACGAATTCCCTTCGGCCGCGCGATTGTCGAACCGGATGTACCGTACCGTGCCCAAAAATGCCTCACAAGGGGACTTGACCCGCTTTAGGATATGTTTTAATCTCCCCGGAGAGCGCTCCCACGGCCGGAATGCCACGCCCTTCGGCCTGAGCTCGGCTTACCCGAACACGTATCGAAACGGCGTCCACCAGCGCGCCGGCTTTGGCACACAAGGACCGGGTTAATCGAAATCCTCACCTGGTCGAACGGGGGACGGAAATGTCGGACGAGAGCTACAGGTCGGCGAGACCCACCAACGGCGACGGTCTGGCGGAGGTCACTCTTGACCAGGCACACGCCCCCGACAAGGTCCTGGCCCACGAGGACCTGCTCAGGAAGTTCGTCAACGGGGAGAGCTTCCGGCCCGTCCATATGCGCATCGGCATCATGGGCGCCTGCAATATGCGCTGCAATTTCTGCAACTTTCACTCGCCGAACGAGGAGAATTTCTATGATCTCTTCTCCTTCAAGGACGCCATTCCCACCGACAAGAGCGTCAAGCTCATGCGGGAGTTCGCCGAATCCGGCGGCCGGGCCGTCACGTTCTGCGGCAGCGGGGAATGCACGATTCATCGCGGCTACACGGAGATCTGCAATTCCGGGCACGCGGCCGGGCTGCGCATCGGCCTGATCACCAACGGCTCCCGCCTGCATCGGGACGACATCGCCGACTGCGTGGTCAACACCCACACCTGGGTGCGCATCGGCCTCAACGCGGGCACCGAGGCGACCTTCAACGACATCACCCGGGACCGCGAGCAGACGTTCAAGTCCTTCCTCGGCTCCGTCCGCAGGTTGCGCGACAACGCCGTCGATCCGGAGTTCCGTATCGGGTTCAACTTCGTGATCACCATGCAGAACTACCGGGAGATCTCGCAGGCCGCCCGGATAGCGCGCGACTCGGGGGCCCACTACGTCCGGTTCGAGCCGGAGTTCTACAGCTCGATGGGTCACGAGACGATCGAGCAGGTCATGGCGGAGGTCTCCGCCTCGCTCGACGACGTCTCCACGCTGTCGTCGGAGGAGTTCGAGGTCTCCGTGCCCAAGCTCGACCGGGGGCCGATGGACCAGGTGGAGTCCGTCGAGGGCGACTTCGACCACTGCCACTACAGCCGTTTCGTCACGGCCGTCGGCGCGGACGGTCATCTCTACCCCTGCCCCCAGGTGCACCTGAACAGTCGCTATCGTATCGGCAACGTGCTCGAGGACGGCTACCTCTCCGTCCTGGAGGGCGGTCCCAGGGCCGAGTGGGAGGCAAGCAATCCGCTCAGGACCGACCTGTGCAAATCCTGCTTCTACCGGCCGCAGAACGAGCTGCTCGAATGGCTGCGCAAGGGGCGGATCAAGCTGGACGACGCACTCAACACGTACCGCGTCGAGGTTCCGCAGGCGCTCCACGCCGACTTCGTCTGAGATCCGAGGCTCGCGTTGACGTCGATCGACCGGTTCCACCATCTCGGCCACTCCCCGGTCGATCCCGTCCCCGGCTCTCCCGCGCCGGACCAGGCCGTCCGCAACGGCCAGGTGCGCAGAGCGGTGGCCCGGCTGGCCGCCACCCGGCAGGTCTCCCTTCGCGTGCGCTCCACCCGCAGGCAGGAGGGCGCGGAGCCACGGGTGGACCACTACCTCTTCGAGCACGAAGGGCGTCGCGAGCTGCGCGCGGTCATGCTGACCCCGCCGGGCCCGGGGCCGTGGCCCGCCGTACTGGTCTGCGCGGGACGCAACGCGACCCTGGAACGGGTCACCGGGCTCCTGCCCCCCGACCACCCCGGCCGCGACGTCGCCGCCCACCTGACCGGGGCCGGATTCCTCACGCTCACCCTCGACCACGGCCTCGACCGGTGGGCCGAGCCCGCCACGCTGGGCGGACGCGACCCGGGCGACGTGCTGGACGGCACGTTGCGGCTGCGCGGCGGGAGTCTCCTCGGCGCGATGGCGGAGGACGCGGGAGCCGCGCTCGACTGGCTCCGCGCGCATCCGGACGTGGCCCCCGGACGGGTCGGCCTGTTCGGGCACAGCATGGGCGCGGCGGTGGCGCTGCACGCCGCGCTGCTGCGGGAGGAGCCGCTCCCGCTGTGCGCCGCCAGCCACCTGGGCACGTACGAGACGATGATCGGCCGGTCGCTGGCCTGGAACCAGTACGTCGCCCTGCCGTCCATCCTCCGCCACGCCGACCTCCCCGACCTGTACGCGGCGCTGGCCCCGGCTCCCCTGCAGATCCAGTACGGCACGGCCGACGGACGCCTCGATCCCGGCGACGCCAAGACCGCCGGCGAGCGGATCGTGAGCGCCCACGACACGGCCGAGATCCTGCCGCTGCCCATGGGCCACGGCACCGGCCTGGCCGAGGCGGCCGACTTCTTCACCCGCTCCCTGGCCGAGCCCGCCATCGGTGCGCCGGACGTGCCCGCGGCCAGGGTGGGTTTCGACGTCCGGGCCCGCCTGGACATCCTGGACCTGGTCGACGACGCCCTGGCCACCGGGTCGCTGACCCTCGGACCGCGCGGCGCCCGGCTGGAGGCGCTCGCGAGCCGGGAGATCGGGCGCGGCACCGCGGCAGTGAGCTCGGGCTCCTCGGCCCTGGAGATCGCCCTGCGGATCGTCGGGGTCGAGGGGCGCACCGTCCTGGTCCCGGCCAACACCTTCTTCGCGACCGCGGCCAGCGCCGTCCGCGCCGGTGCCCGGGTCGACTTCGTCGACATGGAGCCGGACGGTCTCGGCATGGACCCCGCGGGGCTGCGCGCCGCTCTGGCCGCCCACGAGGACGTGGCCGCGGTCGTGCCCGTGCACATCGCCGGGGTCATCGCCGACTCGCTGGCCGAGGTGCTGGCCGAGTGCGACAGGCAGGGCGTCGCCGTCGTCGAGGACGCCGCCCACGCCCTCGGCTCCTCGCTGCACGGGCGCCAGGCGGGCACCTTCGGCCGGCTGGCCGCCTTCTCCCTCTACCCCACCAAGATCATCACCAGTGGCGAGGGCGGCCTGCTCAGCGCGGACGGGGCCGACCTGAAGCGGATCACGCATCTGCGCGACCACGGCAAGCGGTCCTTCGAGGAGAACCTCCACGACGACCTCGGCAGCAACTGGCGCATGAGCGAGCTGCACGCGGCGGTGGGCCTGACCCATCTGGCCCGGCTGGCGGAGGTGCTGGCCGAGCGCACGGCGCTGGCCGCCCGGTACGACGACGGCCTGGCCTGCGTGCCCTCCCTGACCCGTCCCGCCGTGCCGGCGGGGTGCGCGACGAACCACTACAAATACCTCGCCCTGCTCCCGGAGGGCGTCGACCGCGCGGCACTCAAACAGAGGCTGCGCGCCGAGGGGGTACGGCTGGCGGGCGAGGTGTACGACGTCCCGCTCCATCGCCAGCCCTACTTCGCCCGGCGCTTCGGGGAGCGGTCCTTCCCGCACGCCGAGGCGTTCACCTCCCGCCACATCTGCCTGCCGCTCTTCCCCGGCATGACGGGCGCCCAGCAGGAGCGGGTCGTCCGCGCGCTGCGGGACGCGCTGTCGTGACCGGCGAGACGGTCCTGCCCTTACTGCGCGCGGGACGGTGGTACCGGTCGATGGACACCGTGCCCGTCCCCGGGGGCCCGCTGCTCTCCCTGGCCCCGGAGATCCTCGTCCGCGACGACGGCGCGCGCCTGCGGGCACGCCGTGCCGCGACGACCGTGCCGCCGCGCGCCCGGCGCCTGGAGCTGCTCCGCGAGGCCGTCGCGCTGTTCCGGCACGGCCGCGTACCCGTCGAGGCCCTGGGCGTCCAGGACGCCGGGGGGTTCGAGGAGGCGATGCGCGCCACGGCCGGCCTTCCCCCCGCCCTCGTGCGGCGCTGGTCGGCGATGCTCGGCGAGCGGCTGGAGGAGCTCGCGGCGGACGAGCACGCGGACGAGCACGACACCGGCGGTCTCACCCTGGTCTCCCTGCCCGCCAACACCTTCACCTGCCTGGAGGGGGTGCTGGAGGCGGCGCTGTCCGGCGCGGCGGTCTGGATCCGCCCCAGCAGGCGCGAGCCGCTGTCGTCGGCCCGCCTGGTCGGGGCCCTGCTGAGCGTGGGCTGGCCGCCCGAGACGCTGGGCTACTACCCGAGCGCGCCCAAGACCCTGCCCGCGATGATCCGGGCGACCGACCGGCAGATCGTCTACGGCGGCGACGGCCTCGCCGCCGAACCGGCCCTGGACACACCGTCCCTCGACCTGCGCGGGCCCGGCCGGGCCTGCGTGATCGTGGGCGCGCGGGAGCCGGTGGACCCGGAGGACCTCGCCGACAGGATCGCGCGGGACGCGGGCCGCTTCTGCACCAGCGCGTCCACGGTGGTCTGCCTGCGGGCGGCCGAGGCCGACGCCCGGGAGGTCGCGGCGGTGCTCGACGGCATCTCCCTCGACCCGCCGGACCCGCGCCGGCCGCAGGCGTCGTGGGCCGAGGCCGACGCCGCGCGGATGGCCGCGTTCGTCTCCGACCGGCTCGCTCCCGGCGGGCGCGTGCTCACCCGGCGGCCGCTCGTGGTCAGGTCGGGCGGGATGACGTTCCTGGCGCCCACCCTCATCCATGTCGACGACGTCGGCCACCCCCTCGTCGGCTGCGAGCTGCCCTTCCCCCTCGCCGTCGTCGTCTCCACGGACGAGGCGGGAGCGCGCGGCGTCGCCGCCGGGTCCCGCTTCGTGCACCCGGCCTGCTTCGCGACCGTCCCTGAAGGAGCGTCGTCCTGAACCCGAGCACTCACCTCCCGCCTGTCGGCTCCCTGCTGGACGCCATGCGAGAGCAGATCCCCCCCATGCGCGAATCCCTCGACGAGTGGACGGTACGCATGATGAGCTGGCACTTCGGCGAGGAGAGCGGCTCACCGTTCTGGCTGGCGCGCAGGAGCCGCCTGCCCTTCGACCCGATCCGCGACGTCACCGACTACGCCTCCCTGCGCCTGTTCGGCCTGTTCGACAAGACCGACCTGCGGGGGGTGAGCGCGCGCGACCTCGTGCCCCGGGGCTTCGCCGGGCGGCCGTTCCGCGTCGTGGAGACCGGCGGGACGTCCGGAGCGCCGTACCGGGTCGTCGACGTGACCCGCGCCATCTACGACGTGCGGATGTACCGCGTCATGCTGGAGGCCCGCGGCCTGCTCGGCGGCGACGTCCTGGCCATGACGCCCAGCGGCCCGCACGCCTACGGGCACTTCGTCAAGCTGCTCGGCGACAGCTGGGGGGCGGCCGTCTTCTCCGTGGACTTCGACCCGCGCTGGGTCAAGCACCTGCTGCGCGCCCCCAACGCGGGCGCGGGCGGTGCCTCCGGTGCCGACGCCTACGTCGACCACCTCGTCGCGCAGACGGCGGACATCCTGCGGGACGAGCGGGTCAGCCTGCTCTTCACGACCGCCAGGCTGCTCATGTCGCTCGCCCCCGCGCTGGACAAGCCCCTCGCGGAGTACGGCGTCCGCGCGGTGTGCACCGGTGGCACCTCCTGCTCCCCCGAGGAGGCGCGCTATCTCCGCGAGGAGTATCTGGACGGGGTCCAGTGGATCGACACCTACGGCAACACCCTCGCCGGACACGCCCTCCAGGGGGACGCCCCCTCCCCCGCCGAGCCACACAGCTACCACCTGCCGCCGCCCTTCGCGGTGATGCACGTTGTCCGGCCCGATGACGTGTGGCAGGAGGTCGCCGAGGGCGAGCGGGGCCGGATCAGGGTGGTGACCCTCCTGGAGGACCTCTTCCTGCCCAACCTCCTGGAGCGGGACAGCGCGGTCTCCGCCCCGCCGCACCCCTGGTTCCCGTGGCCCGGGGTGGCGCGGGTGGGGCCCTACGAGGCGGAGGACGCCGACCAGATCACCGAGGGGGTCTACTGATGCCCGGAGACCGGCGAGCCGTCTCCTCCAACGGCGTGCCCATCCCGTTCACCGACGACCTGTTCGCCCCGCTTCCCGACAGCGGCGCGCTGCTCGGCGATCCCGAGGCGCTCAGACGGCGGTTCCACGACGACGGGCTGGTGCTGCTGCGGGGGTTCCTCGACCGCGAAACGGTCCTCTCGCTGCGCGGGGCTTACCTGTCGGCGTTTCCCGAGGGCCTGCTCAAGCCTGGTTCCACCCCCGAGGAGGGGGTCTTCTCCGGTCGTCCGCCGGAGGGGCTGCCCTCGCACGGGGTGAAGGACCACCCGGCCTACGACTTCGTGCGTACGGAGCGGTTCACCTCGTTCGCCCGGCAACCGGCCCTGACGGAGCTGGCCGCGACCCTGCTCGGCGGTCCTGTCCGGATCCTGCCCCGGGGCATCCTGCGCCACTTCTACGCGGGCTCGCTCCGGGCCTCCCGCGCCCACACCGACCACGCCTACATGTCCCAGGGCAGCGACCGCGTCCTGACGATGTGGATACCCGTCGGCGACTGCCCGATGGAGACCGGCGGCCTGGTCTATCTGGAGGGCTCGCACCGGGAGTCCCCCGAACGGTTCGACGCGGCGCGGCTCACGACCGACCGGGCCCACGACTCCCGGCCGATCAGCCACGACCTCCAGCTGACGGCCCGCGTCGTCGGCCGGCGCTGGCTGTGGAGCGACTACGAGGCGGGTGACCTGACCGTGCACAGCCCGCACGTGGTGCACGCCTCCCTCGACACCGTGACCGACGTCATGCGTGTCTCCGCCGACGTGCGGTTCATCCGCGCGGAGGACCGGGTCGACCCCCGGTGGATGAGAGAGTGGGCCGGCGATGACGGCGCCTGAGAACACCACCGAGCCCGCGTCGGGGGGACGCCCCCCGGGGGAGACGCCCGGCGTGGACTCCCCCGCGGACGAGCCGTCCGGGACGCCTCCCGGTGCGGTGATGTCGCGGGCCGCGGGCCGGACCCGCCTGGCCGCGATGTCCGCGTTCCTGATCGTGGGGCTCTCGTACGCCAGCTTCCTGATCAGGGTCCCCTCGCTGAAGGTGGAGCACGAGCTCTCCGCCGGGCAGCTCGGTCTCCTGCTCGTCGTCCCCTCCGTCTCGGCGCTGATCGCCATGCAACTCGCCGGCGGCCTGGTGGCCCGGTACGGCAGCGCGCCGATCGCCCGGGTGACCGGGGTGGCGCTGCCGCTGTCCCTGGTCGGCCTCGCGCTGGCCGGTGATCCGATCCAGCTCGCCGTCGCGCTGGTGGTCTTCGGTCTGATCGACGGGCTTCTCGACGTCTCCATGAACGCCCACGCCATCGCGGTCGAGCGCGCCCACAAACGGCCCGTGATGAACCGCTGCCACGCCGCCTGGAGCATCGGCGCTATGGCCGCCTCCGTGCTGGGCGGCCTCGCCATCCAGGCCGGTCTCTCCCCCATGACGCACTTTTTGTGGCTGGGCGTGGCCGTGGCCCTCCTCGCGCTGGTCACCGGGCTGTGGATGCTGCCGGCCTCGGCCGACCGGCACCCGAGCCGGGAGGGTGAGAAGAAGGTCCGCGTGAAGTGGCGGGACGGGTGGACCCCGCGGGTGCTGATGTTCGGCGCGATGGGCGCGGTCATCCTGATCGTCGAGGGCGCGGTCGGCAACTGGAGCGGTGTCTTCCTCCTGGAGGATCGCGGTGCCACCCTCGCCGTGGCCTCGCTGGGCTACACGTTCTTCAACCTGTGCCAGACCGCCGGCCGCCTCGTCGGAGACCGCCTGCACGAGCGGTACGGCGCGCCCGCCCTGGTCAGGGTGAGCGGCGGCATCGCCCTGTGCGGCCTGGCGATGGTCGTGCTCAGCCCGGGTATCGTCGTCGCGGTCGCCGGCTTCGCGGTGGTGGGAGTGGGCCTCTCGGTCCTGCTACCCCTCATCTTCAGCGCGGTGGGGCACGGCGGCGCGGAGGGCCTCGGCGCCGCCGCGGCGCTGGCCAGGTTCACCACGCTGACCTACTCGGGGCTGCTGCTGGGCCCCGTTCTGGTCGGCTGGTTCGCCGAGTTCGTGGGCCTGGCCCTGACGTTCGCCGGGCTGCTCGTCCTGCTGGCGCTGGTGGTTCTCAACGCCAGGGCCACGGGCACGGCCGACCGGAGGGAGACCCCGCAGGAGGCTTGACGTGCTCTTCGGCATGAATGCCGAGGATTCAGCCCGTGTCACTCGCGCGACACCTCTGTGGCTTCCTGCTTCATCGACCTGAGCCATCGAGATGGTCTTATCGGGTCTCCACAGGCTTTCGAGTCCTCACGAACTCCGTTCCCGCACGCCCGGCGGTACCTGACTCGAGCAACGTACCAGGCACCAATCCGCCGTGGCGGCGAATCGGCGCCTGTCCCGCCATGCGAGAGGATTCGCTTCACCTCCGGCGTGAACATCGGAGCACTGCGGACGAATCCGGTAGCGGGCGCGGAAGACATGGCGGCGCGGGAGGCGAGGGAGGCCCGCGCCGCGACGTGCCGGGGACCCGGCTCGGGCGCGGGTCCGGTTCGAACGCTCAGGCACGGGACCGGTTCGGGCGCGAGAACACCTCAGGCGCGGGACCGGTTCAGACGAGGGAGCGGACGGAGCGCAGCGGCTGCCAGCCCGCGGAGTCGACGGCCTCGGGCGACAGGATGTGGTCCAGGACCATGTGGGCGCAGCCGATGATCCCGGCGCTCGGGCCGAGCCGGCTGCGCTCTATCCGCAGGTTGCGGGTGGCCAGGGCCG
Organism: Streptosporangium sp. NBC_01469; assembly: GCF_036227305.1. Lineage (NCBI taxonomy): Bacteria > Bacillati > Actinomycetota > Actinomycetes > Streptosporangiales > Streptosporangiaceae > Streptosporangium > Streptosporangium sp. NBC_01469. The sequence goes on from NZ_CP109465.1 coordinate 8,253,027, forward strand.
TCGAGCGGCGGTGGATGACCTCGCGGACCCCCGAGACCATCGGCTGGAAGGTCTCCGCGACGTCGCCGCCGAGGACGACCACCGAGGGGTTGAGCAGGTTGACCGCGCTGGCGACGACCTCGCCGAGCATCCGGGCGGCGTTGCGGACCACGGTCATGGTCTCCGCGTCCCCGGCCCTGACCAGGCTCACCACGTCGGCGAGGGTCTTGACCTCGTACCCCCTGGCACGGAGCTGGCGCAGGATCGCGGTGCCGCTGGCGATGGAGTCGACGCAGTCGATGTTGCCGCAGCGGCAGAGGACTCCCCCGCCGTCGCGGACCGGGATGTGCCCGATCTCCCCCGCGGCGCCCAGCGCCCCCCGCAGGATCTCGCCCCCGGCGATCACCCCGGAGCCGATCCGGGTGGAGACCTTGATGAACAGCAGGTCGTCGGCCTCGCCCGCGTAGATCTCGCGGTGCTCGCCGATCGCGATGACGTTCACGTCGTTGTCGAGGAAGACCGGGACGGGGAAGCGCTCGGCGATGATCGGCGGGATGGCCACGCCGGTCCAGCTGGCCATGATCCGGGCGCTCTCGGTGCGGCCGGCCGCGAACTCCACCGTGGCGGGGACGCCCAGGCCGACCCCGCGGATCAGCGAGGCGGGGCGGTCGCCGAGCAGATCGCTCCAGGTCTGCATGACCAGGGGCAGGACGACGTCCGGGCCCTCCTCCACGTCCACCGACAGGGCGGTGCCGGCCAGCACCTTGCCCGCGAGGTCGCAGACGGCGATCTGCGCGCGGCTCGCGCCCAGGGAGCCGACCAGGACGACCCCGCCGGAGGCGTTGAAGGCCAGGCGGGTGGGGGGGCGGCCCCCGGTGGAGGGGCCCTCGCTGTCCTCCACGACGAGGCGCCGGTCCAGCAGCTCGGTGACGCGCAGGGACACGGCCGGTCTGGACAGGCCGGTGACACGCCCTATGTCCGCGCGGGTGACAGCCTCACCGGAGCGGATGAGGTGCAGCACCTCACCGCTGGTGGCCAGCGCGGCAGCGGGACGTCGAGGCATCCGCCAAGTGAATCACACCCACTTAGGAAATGAAAACTTCCAACTTTCTCATCTCAAATTACAAAACTCCGCTTGTGTAGAGCGCAAGATCTGGCTAGTGTCCGGTCTATCCCTAATTTCGGTAGATCACCACGGAGCGCCGACCCATGTCCGAGACCCCGCAACCCGCCGACCTCATCGTCTTCGGCGGCACAGGCGACCTCTCCATGCGGAAACTCCTCCCGGCGCTCTACCACTCCGACCGGGACGGACGCCTCTCCCCCGAGACCCGCGTGATCGCGATGTCCCGCGGCGGGCTCGACGACGCCGACTTCCGCGGCAAGGTGGACGCCGAGGTGCGCGGCTCGGTGCCGGTGGACGACCTCGGCACCTGGCAGCGCTTCCTCGGCCGCCTGCACCATGTCACCGTCGACATCAGCGGCCAGGACCCCACCGGGTGGGCGAGGCTCGCCGGGATGCTCGGCGGGCACGAGCACCGCGACCGGGTCTTCTACCTGGCCAGCCCGCCCATGACGTTCGGCCCGTTCTGCCGGGAGGCGCACCGCGCCGGGCTGGTCACCCCCGCCTCGCGGGTGGTGCTGGAGAAGCCCCTCGGGCGCGACCTGGCCAGCGCGCTGCGCATCAACGACGAGGTCGGCGCCATCTTCGACGAGCGGCAGATCTACCGCATCGACCACTACCTGGGCAAGGAGACGGTCCAGAACCTCCTCGTGCTCCGGTTCGCCAACGCGTTCCTGGAGCCGATCTGGAACTCGCTCTGGATCGACCACGTACAGATCACCGTCGCCGAGACCGTCGGCACCCCCGGCCGCCGCGGCTACTACGACCACGCGGGCGCGCTGCGCGACATGGTGCAGAACCACCTGCTCCAGCTGCTGTGCCTGGTGGCGATGGAGCCGCCGTCGCGCAACGACCGCGAGTCGATCCGCGACGAGAAGGTCAAGGTCCTGCAGTCGCTGCGGGCCGTCACCGGCGGCGAGGTGGACCGTTTCACCGTACGAGGCCAGTACACGGCGGGCGAGTCAGGCGGCGTCGCGGTGCCCGGCTACCTCGACGAGCCCGACAACACCGCGCCCACCGAGGACTCCCACCGGGTGGAGACCTTCGCCGCGATCCGCGCCGAGGTGAAGAACTGGCGCTGGGCCGGGGTGCCGTTCTACCTGCGTACCGGCAAGCGCATGCCGTACCGCTGCTCGGAGATCGTGGTGCAGTTCAAGGACGTGCCCCACTCGATCTTCCCGGGCAGCACGCCGAACCGGCTGGTGCTGCGGCTGCAGCCGAGCGAGGGCATCCAGCTGAACATCATGGCCAAGGAGCCGGGCGCGGGCGAGGTGGCGCTCAAGCCGGTCCCGCTGGGCCTGAGCTTCGCCGAGACCTTCACCGGCCGGGTGCCCGAGGCCTACGAGCGGCTGCTCATGGACGTCCTCACCGGCAACCCGACCCTGTTCATGCGGCGCGACGAGGTCGAGGCCGCCTGGCGGTGGATCGATCCGATCCTCGACGAGTGGGAGTCCCGGGGCACCGTGCCCGAGCCGTACCCGGCGGGCAGCGCGGGACCCGCCGCGGCCCACGAGCTCGTCGGCCGCAGCGGCCGCGTCTGGCACGAGGGAGGGCTGGCGTGAGCGCGCGAGCCAAGTACCCGGACCCGAACGACCGAGAGAACCACGCCGACCACGACCGAGGAGGCCGGATGCATCCCGTGATCCAGGAGGTGACCGACCGTCTGGTCGAGCGCAGCCGCCCCAGCCGCACCGCGTACCTGAGGCGGCTGCACGCCGAGGCCGAGGCGGCCCGCCTGCGCGGTCCCGCCAGGGCGAGCCTGGGCTGCGCCAACCTGGCGCACGGCTTCGCCGCCGTGGGCGAGAGCGACAAGCGGGACCTGCGCGCCAACGTCAAGCCGGGCGTGGCGATCGTGTCGAGTTACAACGACATGCTGTCGGCGCACCAGCCGTACGAGGCCTACCCGGCGATCCTCAAGGCGGCCGTCAGGAAGGCGGGCGGCGTCGCGCAGTTCGCCGGGGGCGTGCCCGCGATGTGCGACGGCGTCACGCAGGGCCGGGCGGGCATGGAGCTGTCGCTCTACAGCCGCGAGGTCATCGCGATGGCCACCGCGATCGCGCTCTCGCACGACATGTTCGACGCCTCCCTCATGCTCGGCGTCTGCGACAAGATCGTTCCAGGCCTGCTGATCGGCGCGCTGCACTTCGGCCACCTGCCCGCGGTGTTCGTCCCCGCCGGGCCGATGACCTCCGGCCTGCCCAACAAGGTCAAGGCCCGCACCCGGCAGCTGTTCGCCGAGGGCAAGGTCGGCAAGGACGAGCTGCTCGACGCCGAGGCGAAGTCGTACCACTCCCCCGGCACCTGCACTTTCTACGGCACCGCCAACTCCAACCAGGTCATGATCGAGGTCATGGGCCTGCACCTGCCCGGCTCGACGTTCGTCAACCCGCGCACCGAGCTGCGCGAGGCCCTGACGAAGGCGGCGGGCAGGCGGGCGGTCGAGCTGACCGCGCACGGCGCCGAGTACACCCCCGTCGGCGAGGTCGTCGACGAGAAGGCGATCGTCAACGCCTGCGTGGCGCTGCTGGCGACCGGCGGCTCGACCAACCACACCATGCACATCGTCGCCATCGCCGCGGCGGCCGGCATCGAGCTCCTCTGGGACGACCTGGCCGCGCTGTCGAAGGCGGTGCCGCTGCTCACCCGCATGTACCCCAACGGCCAGGCGGACGTGAACCACTTCCAGGCCGCGGGCGGCATGCAGGTGCTCATCGGCGACCTGCTGGACGCCGGGCTGCTGCACGGCGACGTGCTGACGATCGCCGGGCGCGGGCTGGACCACTACCGCTCGGCCGCCGAGCTGAAGGAGGGCGAGCTGGTCTGGGAGGAGCGCACCGAGGGCAGCGGTGACCTCGACGTGCTGCGCCCGGTCTCCGACGCGTTCTCCGCCGACGGCGGCATCCACATGCTCGACGGCAACCTGGGCCGCGCGGTCAGCAAGGTCTCCGCGGTCAAGGACGAGCACCTGGTCATCGAGGCCCCGGCCAAGGTCTTCGACGACCAGCTGGAACTGCTGCGCGCCTTCGACGCGGGTGAGCTGGACGGGCAGGACTTCGTGGCGGTCATCCGCTACCAGGGGCCGAGCGCGAACGGAATGCCCGAGCTGCACAAGCTCACCCCGCCGATGGCGGTGCTGCTGGACAGGGGGCAGCGGGTCGCGATCGTCACCGACGGCCGCATGTCCGGCGCGTCCGGCAAGGTCCCCGCGGCCATCCACCTGTCGCCCGAGGCCGCCGACGGGGGCCCCATCGCGCTGGTGGTGGACGGCGACCCGATCCGCCTCGACGCCGCCGCCGGAACCCTGGAGCTGCTGGTCCCGGCCGAGGAACTGGCCGCCAGACCCCTGCGGGGCGCGCCGCTCACCGACGCCCAGTGGGTGGGGACCGGCCGCGAGCTGTTCGGCGCCTTCCGCCGCGCGGCGGGCCCGGCCGAGCGCGGCGCGGGCGTCTTCGCGCTGAACGGCCACGCCGAGGCCGTCGCGAACGGCACCCGCCCGGCGACCGCCCCGAGCGGAATCCGGGCATGAACGCGCACACCGTCTCCTTCGCACGGTCCACGAGACCCGCACGCCCCTTCGCACGGTCCACGAGACCCGCACGGCCGCCGGTCGTACGGCCCGTGAACCCCCTGAACCCCGTGTGGCCCGCCACGGCCGCACGGACCGCGAAGGAGATCTCGTGAGCCTTCCCTGGCTCGTCGCCGACATCGGCGGCACCAACGCCCGGTTCGGGCTGGTCACCGAGCCCGGTGGACAGCCCGAGGCGGTGGCCGTGCTCGCGGGCGCGGAACACGATGGCCTTCCCGAAGCCGTAGCCGCCTATATCGCAGATCATGCGGGCGGAGTTCAGCCGGGAGCCGCGTGCGTCGCGATCGCGGGGCCCGTGGAGGGCGACCGCTACCGGCTCACCAACGCCGGGTGGACAGGGTCGGTACGCGACCTGGGCGTCCCGAACGCCTGGCTGCTCAACGACTTCGAGGCCCTGGCCGCGTCCCTGCCCTACCTGCGGGGCGACGACCTGGTCTCCCTGGGCGGCCCCGAGCCCTCGCGCGGCGTCAAGGCCGTGCTCGGGCCCGGGACGGGCCTCGGCGTGGGCGGCCTGGTGCCCGCCGCCGAGGGCTGGGTGCCGATCCCCGGGGAGGGCGGGCACGTCACCGCGCCCGTCCTCGACAGGCGGGACCACGAGATCGTCCGGGCACTGCGCGAGGACGGCCTGGAGCACGTGGTGGCCGAGCACCTGCTGTCCGGGCCGGGGTTGTCGCGCCTGCACCGGGCACTCGCGCTCGTGCACGGGACGGACGCGCCTGCGCTGTCCGCCTCCGACATCGTGACCCGGATGGACGACTCGCTGTGCGCGGAGACCATCGAGGTCTTCTGCGCCATGCTCGGCACCTTCGCCGGGAACGTCGCCCTCACCCTCGGCGCGCGGGGCGGTGTCTACCTGGGCGGCGGCGTGCTGCCGCGTATCGTGGACCGGGTCCGCTCCAGCGACTTCCGCCGTCGCTTCGAGGCCACCCCGACCATGAACGACTACCTTTCCGGCATCGCCACGGCGCTGATCGTGGCCCCCCAGCCCGCCCTGACCGGCGCGGCGGCCTGGCTGAACCAGCGCCTGTCCACCCTGGAGTTCGCATGAGTCTGCTCGACATCGCCCCGGTCGTCCCGGTCGTCGTGATCGACGACCCGGAGACCGCGGTCCCCCTGGCCCGCGCCCTGGTCGCGGGCGGCCTGCCGGTCATCGAGGTGACCCTCCGCACCGCCGCCGCCCTGGACGCCATCGCGCGCATCGCCGCCGAGGTGCCGGAGGCGGTGATCGGCGCGGGCACCGTCCGCACCCCGGCCGACGTGGCGGCCTCCGTGGCGGCCGGTTCGAAGTTCCTGGTCAGCCCGGGAACCACCCCGGGTCTGGTGGACGCCATGGAGGTGAGCGGGGTGCCGTTCCTGCCCGGCGTGGCGACCGCGTCGGAGGTCATGGCCCTGGCCGACCGCGGGGTGACCGAGATGAAGTTCTTCCCCGCCGAGGCCGCCGGCGGCCTGCCGTACCTGAAGGCGCTCGGCGGCCCGCTGCCACAGGTCAGGTTCTGCCCGACGGGCGGCATCAAGCTCGCGACGGCCCCCGACTACCTCGCGCTGCCGAACGTCGGCTGCGTCGGCGGGACCTGGCTCACCCCGGCCGACGCGCTCGCCACCGGCGACTACCCGCGCATCGAGAAACTGGCCGCCGAGGCGGCGGCCCTGCGCTGATCCTCCCCGCCCGGCGGGGTCTCGCAAGACTGATTCTCCCCGCCCGGCGGGGTCTCGTGCGACCCCGCCCGCGCGCCTTCCCCTCCCCCGGCTCGCACGCGGCCCCAAGGCGCCGTGACCCGGTGTGACGCTCGTGGAATCCGGCCCGCGACCGCCCTTCCCGGCGGCCGCGGGCCGCCCTTTTCCGCTCCCCCGACTCCTCCCAGGTCCGGGCCTTTTGGAAACGGACTGAACCGCGCACGGACCCCACGCGTATCTCGCGGCGAAAGGCACTCCCTCACAGAGGAGCCATGAATGCGAGTACGCATCGTCACGATCTGCGCCACGGTTCTGGTCATGGGCGTCGCCGGTACGGCGTCCGCCGGGACCCATCAGGCGCAGGCCGGAGCGAAACAGACCAAGGCTGGAAGCGGTCCGGAGAACGCCGGCAAACAGACCCTCAAAAACCATTTCTCGGTCACCAACCTGGTCTCGGACGTCAGCGGACGGGCCGCGGTCACCGACCCCACGCTGGTCAACCCGTGGGGACTGGCCATGGGCAAGACCCTCTGGGTCTCGGCCGCGGGCACCGGCCTGGCCACGGTCTACTCCGGCGGCGCGGGCACCGTGAAGCAGGAGAAGACGCAGGTCCGCGTCCCCGGCGGCAGGCCCACCGGGCAGGTCGTCAACATGGGCGAGGAGTTCGTCGTCAAGGGGCCCGGTGGTTCCGGACCGGCCACGTTCATCTTCGCCAGCCCCAGCGGGGCGATCACCGGCTGGAACGCCGAGGCCGACCCGGACGACGCGATCATCAGCGCGTTCGTCAAGGGCGCCGACTTCAAGGGCCTGGCCCTGGCCCAGACGAACCGGGGGGCGATGCTGCTGGCCGCCGACTTCGCCCACAACCGGGTCCACGTCTTCGACGGCGACTTCGACCGGATCTCGATGGGCCGCCGCGCGTTCCAGGACCCCGGCATGCCGGAGGACTACGCGCCGTTCAACGTGGAGGTCGTGGGCAACTCCATCCTCGTCGCCTACGCCAAGCGCGACCCCGCGACCGGCAAGTCGGTGGCCGGGCAGGGCAAGGGGTTCGTCAGCCAGTTCAACGGCTCGGGCCGGTTCGTCGGCCGCTTCGCCGCGCGCGGAGCCCTCAACGCGCCCTGGGCGATGACGCTGGCCCCCAAGGGGTTCGGCGCCCACTCCGGGGCTCTGCTGGTCGGCAACTTCGGCGACGGCCGGATCAACGCCTACAACCCGCGCAACGGCCGCCCGCTCGGCCCGCTGCGCTCCTCCGACGGCAAGGCCATCACCCTGAGCGGCCTGTGGGACCTGGAGCGCGGTACCGAGACCGTCGGCGGCACGAACGCCCTGTGGTTCAGCGCGGGCAGCGACGGCGGCACGCACGGCCTGCTCGGCCTGATCAGGCCCGGTGGAGCGGCCACTCCGACGACCTCCCCCACGGGCAACGCGTCCCCCTCCCCCTCCTCCTCGCACTCGAGTTCCCACAACTCGAACAACTCCGGTTCCAACAGCTCCAACAACTCCGGTTACAACTACTGACAGATCACCGACGGGCGTCAGTGCCCGGGGTTTCTCCGGCGGCGCCGGCACCCCCCACACCAGCGGACCGCGAGGCCGAGCCGACAGGCCGGCCCGCGCGGATCGCCGGAGGGGTGCCGGCGCCGCGGCGCGTCCGGGCCGATGACCGGAGATCCGGCCTCCCGCCCCCTCCGCGGGGTCCCACCGCGGCGGCGTCCGGGAGAGTCACCCCTCGGTGAACGCGAGATCGCCCGGCTTCCTTTAACCTTGAACGAACGAGGGGAGTACTTCCCAAGAGCCGGCCCGGTCAATACGGACGCCCTGTGGCGTCCCCGGGCGGTCGCCCGCGAGGTGCGGGTGAAGGAGACCTCGAATGGCCGAGCGCATTCGAGGAGCGAACATGCCCCTGACACTCCACTCCCCCTCTGGACACCACCTCACCGGCGTGCCCCCTCCCCTCCGGCTTTCCCTGGTCCTCCGGCGCGACGCCCCTCCTCGCCGTACCCCCACCGCGACACGCCCCGGGGCCGTCGCCGGCCCGTACCGTGCCGGCCGTCGCACACCGCCATCTCCGGACGCGCCTCACGAGTAGCCCTCGGTCCGACCTTCGCCAGATTCGTCCCCTCCGGCGACCGCCGGATCGACGGCCAACTCGATTCCGCCACTGGAAGGCTGCGAGACGCACTATGAGAGAAGTCCCCCATACCAGCGAGGTGCACGTGATGGCGACCACACCGGCCAGCCGGTCCTCCGTCGAGGATCTGCGCTATCCGGCGGGATCGCTGGTGCTCCTCGCGGGGATACCCGGCGCGGGCAAGAGCACCCTGCTCGACCGGCTGTACGGGCTGCGCGGCGACGAGCGGAAGCCGGTGCGCGCCGGTGAGGCCCGCGTCATCGACTCGCGCCAGTCCCGCAACTGGTGGGCCCGCTACCTGGGCCCGATCCCGCCGAGAGCCCGCATCCCGCTCGTGCACACCACCCACGTGGTGCGGATCGCCCGCGCCCTGCTGAAGGGTCACGGCGTCGTCGCGCACACCCGCGGCACGTGGCCGCACATCCTGTACGGGTTCGCCTGGCTGGCCCGCAGGGTCGGCAGCGAGGTCCACCTGATCCTGCTCGACGTGGAGCCGAGGCTCGCCCGCGAGGGGCAGCTCTCGCGCGGCCGGGTCGTCACGAGCGCGACCTTCGCCCGGCACTGCCGCCGCTGGCGAGTGATCATCGACCGGGCCCGCACCGGCTCGCTCCCCCCGGCCGCGAGTGTCACGATCCTCGACCGTCCGGCCGCGGACCTGCTCAGGGCCATACGCTTCGACGAGCGGCCCTCAGCGCGGCGGGACGGATGACTTTACCTTCGCCTGGCTCTGCGCCTCGCCCGCCCCGGGCAGGTTCAGAGCGACCGGGAGGAACCCAATGATCGACGTACTGGCTCTCGCCGAGGAGCATCTCACCCTCGCCAGGGCGAGCGCGCACGGCCGCAGCGCCCACACCTACCTCAACGAGGGCACCCTGCGGCAGGCGGTCATCGCGCTGACCGCGGGAACGGTCCTCGGCGACCACGAGGCCTCACCGGCCGGGAGCCTGCACGTCCTGCTGGGACGGGTCCGGCTCGTCGACGACGGGCGGACCGTCGAGCTCGGCGCGGGGCAGAGCGCCCCGATCCCGCGGCGGCGGCACTCGCTGGAGGCCGACGAGGAGTCGGTGGTCATCCTCACCAGCGTCATCAACATCGGCGGCTGAGGGCTCGTACGGACCCGGCCCACCCCTCGCCGGGCGGGAGGGTCATGGGCGGGGCCCGTCGTGGCCCGCACGGGCGGATCCCGGCACCCGCACAACGGTGTGACGGGCCGGGCCGCCCATCCCGCGACGCGTCAGACGCACCCTCGCACCGATCTGCGCGAACGGGGAGAATCAAAGAAACGGCCTTCGCACCCCGGACGTGGGGGCATGGGGCGGCACTTTTATCCGCGCGCCTGGAACGGTCCTCGCACGCCGAACGTGGGGAAACCGCGCGGCCCATTGTCGTCTTTGTCGTCTCTGTCGCTCCCGTGGTTCGATGCCGTTATCGTCATCACCTGACCACGGACAGGCGCGAACCGCGCCTGCAGCCCCCCGGAGCCGGAGGTCTCAGATGCCCGTCGAGGCGAGGGGAAACCCGCCCGATCCCGGCCGTGCCGAGCGCCCCGGCGGTGTCCCGGCACGTGGCCGGAACGCCGCCGTCCGATCGTTGCGGTCGAGGATCGCGGCCCTCCGCAGGGCCGGTGCGGCGGGACCGAGGAGACCGCTCCGGCCCCGGCGGTTCCGGTTCCCGAGGCGGACCGGCGGGGAACGGGGCGGGGGCCGTCCGTACGAGCGGATCGTCGCGATCGCGATCGGCCTGTCCACGATCACCGGGGCGTCCGCCTCGTACGCGGCGGTACGGCTGAACTCGCAGGCCGTCGACGCCGACCGGCAGGCCGTGGTGGAGACCATACAGGTGCGGACGGCGGGCGTGGTGGGCACATGAGCAGCCGCTCGAAGGGCGGCCAGGCCGTGCAGTACCGGACCCTCCACGCCCAGGCCGACGCGATCGAGGCCGTCGACCCCGACGAGGCCAGGATCCTCCGCGACCTCGCCGACGGCCTCCTGATCGACCAGTACATCGACCGCCGTTACCTGCCGGGCGCGGGCGCCGCCGCCAAGTGGGACTACGAGATGAGCGAGGCCGCGGTGGTCCGGGGCCACGAGATCTTCACGGTGCCGGGCGACCAGCCGGTCCGGACCGCGCGACGCGCCGACGCCCTGCACGACCGGGTCGGCCATCTCACCCTCACCGTCGTCGGCACCCTCGGGATCGTGCTCCTGCTGACGGTCGCGCGCCTCGTCGCGCCGCGGTGGCGCGATCGGCTCCTGCGGGTCGCCCTCGGCGGCTACGGGCTGCTCACCGCCCTGGCCCTGTGGCTCTCCCTGGCCCCGATATGACAGAGGACCCCGGCGTGACGGAGAACCCCGGCGTGACAGAGGACTCCGGTAGGACAGAGGACTCCGGTGGGACGGAGGAGGAGTTCGACACCCCGTTCAAGCGCAGGCTCGCGCTCACGATGACCGCGGTGGGCCTGCTCGCCGGAGTGCTCACCTACCTCGGCGGGCAGGCGGGCGCCCAGGAGGACAGGAACGCCCGCGAGGCACAACGCGCCTCCGTCACCGCGCTGGCCGCGCAGGCCGGGGCGACGGCCGACTCCATGGAGAGCACCGCCAACCTCGGCGCCGCCACCACCGTCAAGCGCCGTCACGACATCGAGTCCCTCCGGGCCACGCTGCTCGGCGAGCAGGAGCGCGAAGCCGTCGCCGACCGGCTCCGGCAGGCGTACGGCAAGCTGGACGGCGTCTCCCCGCTGCTGGGCGGCGACGCGGTCGCCGCCCAGCGCTACCTCTCCGATCTCAACAGGGAGGCGACCGTGGCGAGCCTCCTGCAGGAGGCGACCCAGGAGACCGCGAGTTCGTGGGGCGACAGGAGCAACACCTACTCCGCGGGGACCGCCCTCCTCGCGGTCGCGCTGACCCTGTTCGGCCTGTCCCTGACCGTCGGCGAGGCCAACCGGCGCCACCTGGTGCGGCCCGCCGCCGCGATAGTGACCGTCACCGTCGCGGGCACCCTCGTCCTCCTCGCCGTACCGCCCGTCACGACGCCCCGCGCGGCCATCGTGGCCGTGGCCGAGGGCGACCGTCTCGCCGGGCTGCGCGAGCACGAGGACGCGATCGCCCAGTACACCCGGGCGATCGCCCTGCGCGACGACTACGCGGTCGCCTACGAGCATCGCGCGAGCTCCCGCGTGATCGCGGCCAGCCCCGAGCGTGCCACGTCGGCGTTCGTGTTCAGCACGGCCTCCCGCAGCGCGTACGAGGCCGCGGTGGCGGACATGACCAAGGCGGTGGAGTACGGCGGCGACGAGAAGTACACCGCCATGGTCAACCTGGGTGGCTTCGAGATCCACCTGGCCGACTACGAGGCGGCCGAGGAGCACAGCCGGGCCGCCATCGCGCTCAACCCCGGTCCGCCGATACCCCGGATGAACCTGCTGCTGGCCCTGCTCGGCCAGAAAAAAACCGCCGAGGCCAGGCGGGTGGCCGCCGAGCTGCTCCGGGTGATCAGGAGCCGTCCCGACCCCACCGAACGCAACGAGCTCTACGCCGCCACCCGTACCACCCTCGACCTGGTGTCCGCCCAGCGCGACCACGCCCGGCCCCTCGCCCAGGAGATCAAGGGTGAGCTGGTGCGCGTCCAGGGCGAGGAGCTCGCCCCGAACGCGCGGCCCGCGCCGTCGGCCCGGATCCCGGCGATCCAGGTGACCGCGCAGGGTTCCGTGATCCAGGCGACCCTCTCCTACGAGGGCATGTTCAAGGGCGCCAGGATGGCCTCGATCGTCTACTACCGGGCACAGCCGGGCGACGAGTGGCTCCAGCGCTCCGACCTGGTCAGCATCCAGCCCTGGCAACTCGAAGAGCCCTCGGACACCACGTCCTGGACGGTCGTCGACGCCGCCTGCCCCGCGACCGGCGAGTATCGTGTCGAGTTCTACGCCGAGGGCCGCCTGCTGGCCAGTGCGGGTGCCACCCGGTCGACCGGCACCGGCGTCGGCCTGACCGGGTACTCGGACTGGGCCGGTGGCCTGACGCTCTGCCGCCCCGACGGCTGGGCCCTCTCCCACGAGAAGGCCGGCACCGCCGACCTGACCTCCCCGGACAGGCTCCACCACCTGGCGGTCAGGGTCCTTCGCATCGCCCCGCCCACCTCGGCCGCGTCCCGCGCCCGGACCCTGAGCACGGTCCGCGAACAGCTGGAGCGCACCCTCCCCGCCCGTCCGCTGAGCGCCCGGCCCCCGGCCGACGCGTTCTTCGGTGGTTTTCCCGGCACCGCCTGGCAGCTGACCCTCCCCGACGCCGAGGTGGCCTATCTCTGGGCGTCCCTCGACGACACCGGCAGGCTCCGCACCTTCGTCGCCCGCTTTCCCGAGAACAACACCGAGATCCTGAACAACGTCCTCGGCTACCTCCGCTTCGTCTGACCGGCTCTTCCGGGGGAGGGATCCCGCGGGGCCGGAACGACCCCGTGATCACCAGGCCGCCCCCATCGCCTGCCGCGGCGAGCCCCGGAGTCGTGGATCCGCGGGACCGTGGTGGGCCAGGGCGGTGATTCGCCAGTCGTCCCACCTGCTCAGCGGGAAGACGTCACCCATGAACAGCACGTGCTGCCCGGTGGCGTCGTAGCGGATCAGGCTCCACCGGGCGGCGACCCCGTCGCCACGGCTCGCGGTGACCAGCCCGCGGATCCTGCCTCCGCCCGTGACGGGGTACTCGTCGATGCGGTAGTGCTGTACCCGGCCCATGGGCGGCTGGGTGCGGCCGATCAGCATGGTGCGGCCGTCCGGGCTGATCGTCGCGGCCGTGACCTCCTGCCCGCCGGCCACGACGCGACCGGCCGCGAGCGTGGTGCCGGCGACGGCGGTGTCCAGGACCCGAGCCTCGGACTTCATCACGAAACCGAGCGTGCGGCGATCGGCCGCCCACGAGAGGTGCTCGATCTGTCCTGCGGCGTTCGTCGTCCAGGCGCGTGTCGTCCCCGCGAACAGATCGACGACCGCGAGCCGGGCCCCGGGGCAGAAGCGCAGCGTTTTGTCCTTACCGCACACCTTGCCGTCGAGGCTGTAGGCCAGCCGGGTGCCGTCGCCGGTGACGGCGAGGGAACTCGCGGCCGTACCGGTCACCGCGGGGATCACATCGTGGGTCAGGTCGGCCACCTTCCCCTGCCCGTCGACCCGCACCCGGTGGAAGCGGGTGGTGCTCACCTGCGTCCGGCGGGACGTGACGCTCCGGGCGACGTAGAACGCCGCGCCTTCGCCGGTTCCGGCGAGCAGGTACCCACCGGGATCCCGGAAGCTCCCCTCCGGGGTTCGCGGCACCCCGACCCGATCGATGATCTTTCCGGTACGCGCGTCGCGGACCGTCACCCCGTCGTTGTCGGCGACCAGCAGGAAGCGCGGGCCGGAGGAGACCGTCACCGCGGGCTCCACCGGGGCCGGGCCTCGCATTCCCGCCGAGACGGCCACGCTCACGGCCACGACGACGAGGGCGGCCATCAGCGGGACCGCCAGGGCGAGCCCGCGCCGGCGGGGGGCGGCTTCCACCCGCACGGCGTCCTCGTCGGGACGCAGGGCCTCGGCGCGGACAAGGTCCGCGCCGGCGGCGAAGGCGTCGCGGAGCCGGTCTTCGATCCGCGGGCTCATCGGGTCTCCTCCAGTTTCACGGCGAGTGCCCTGAGGGCTCGAAAGATGGTCGACTTCACCGTTCCGCGGCTGACCCCCATGGCCTCGGAGATCTCCGCCTCCGACAGGTCGAGGTAGTAGCGCAGCACCACGGCCTCGCGCTGGCGGCGCGGCAGCGCCCGTACGGCCAGAAACACCTCACGACGCGTCTCGCCCAGCAGGGTGGCGGCCTCCGCCGACCAGAACGGTGTTTCCCGGTCACCGGTGAACCTGCCGATGATCGCGCGCCGCCGGTGAACCATGCGGCACCCGTTCACCACGGCGGCCCGCAGGTAGGGCAGTATCCGGCCGTGGTCGGTCAACCGGCCCCAGCGGCGCTGAAGCGCCGCGAAGGCGTCCTGAACGACGTCCTCGGCCGTTTCCTCGTCCCCCACCAGCAGGAACGCCAAACGGACGAGGCCAAGCCTGTGGGCCAGGAACAACTCGGCCACGGCGGCGTCCCCCGGAGCCGTGTCCACCGGTGGCTCCGCCGCCGGTGGCGGTTCCACTACCGCTCGTCGAATCTGAGATTGCATATCTCTTCCATGCTCGACCCGCCGTCCAGGTTGCCTCGGATGCCAGGGAAACGTCTCCGGCGCCAGAGCCATCACCTCGCGCACACTCAGCGCCGGCCGGTCCGTGGCGGGCTGGGCCGCTCGGGGGGCAGGACCTCGACGGAGGTCTTGCGGATGTGGTCGTAGACCAGCGAGGTGCGGACGTCGGCGATGTTGCGGTGCCGGGAGACGTGGTCGAGGACGAAGTCGCGCAGGTGGCCGGTGTCGCGTACGGCCACCTGGATGATGAAGTCGTCGCCGCCGGACACCACGAAGATCGCGATGGTCTCGGGGAGCGCGGCGACATGGTCGCGGAAGCCCTCGACCGCCTCCCTGATCTTCGGATGCAGCCGGACGTTGATGAGCGCCTGGACCGGACGGCCGATGGCGGCGAAGTTGACCTCGGCGTGGAAGCCCTCGATCACCTCCCTGTTCCGCAGGGACCGCACCCGCTCCAGGCAGGTCGAGGGCGCGATGCCGAGCCGCTCGGCCAGCTCGCGGTTGGTCTGGCGGCCGTCGCGCTGGAGTTCGGCGAGTATGGCCGTGTCAAGTTCGTCCACGGACACATCTTCCCAGAAATCTCCGAACTTCCTTCGGAAATAGCACAGATGATTTGTGAAGCCTACGGAGAGGCTGCGAATCTCCTCTCACAAGTTCGGAGAGAGGAACGCGGATGACCATGCCGGCCGACTGGATCGACACCCTCGACCGCCGGACCGACCTGCCCACCCGGCGGCTTCCGGTGAAATGGGTGATCGTGATCGACCATGACCTGCCCAGGGGCCTGCAGGCCAACGCCGCCGCCTGCCTGGCCGCGTCCGTGGGCGGCGCCGTTCCGGCGATCCTGGGGTCGGCGGGCACCGACGCCTCGGGCCACACCCACGCCGGGCTGCCCTGGACCGGGTGCACGGTGCTGGCCGCGCCCGCCGACGTCGTCCGCCGGATCAGGAACGAGGCCGCCGGGGAGCCGGAGCTGGTCGTCGCAGACATGGCGGCCATCGCGCAGCGGACCAATGTCTACGACGAGTATCTGGCCGGCCTGGCCCACGCCGACGGCGAGGACCTCTCCTACTACGCGGTGAGCCTGCTGGGCCCGCGCCAGACCGTGGAGCGCCTCACGGGCAAACTCCCGTTGCTGCGCTAGCCGGTGGTTTGTCAGGGCGGGGCGTAGAGGTTGAGGGGTCGTCCTGCGGTGACGGCGGTGTTCATCGCTGCGACGATGTCCCCTCCGGGGATCGAACCACCCTTGGAGTTACGCTGACAACGGAGGTACACGCAGTGCCCGAGGCCCGGCTTCCGAGCGTCGCCGAAGATCTCACAGCTCTGGTATCCACGCTGATCAGTGAGATTCGCCCTCAACTGATCAGTGCCGCCCTCTCGGGCGAGCATGCCGACCGCACGAACGCCCGGCACACGGACAACTTCCTGTCCGACTACGACCTGCTCCTCCACGACCGCTATCGGGAACTGCTCTCAGAGATCTTCCCGTCCTTCGTCTACGCCAGCGAAGAGGCCGACCCGCAGGTCATAGGCGACGACCCTGACCCCGACCTGTGCGTCCTCGTGGACCCGCTGGACACGAGCGAGATGGCTGTCCGCTCCCTCTACGGCTACACACACGTCATGGTCTACTCGCGGAGCCTCGCACGTCCGATCGCCGCCGTGGTGGGCGACATCTTCCATCACCTTCAGATCTACACCGCGGCTCGTGACGAGGCCGGCCAGGATCACGCGTTCCTGCGCGAGCAGAGCGGCGCCGCTCATCCCCTCCGGCCGAGGCAAGCCGTGCCCGTACAGGAAGCCCTCATCACCAACTTCCTGATGAAGCCCGACCGCTTCCAGGCACTGGCCCAGCAGAACCGCCTGATCGGGGAACTGAACCGGCCTGCCGACAACGGGAACAGCCGTGGCCGCATCGGTGTGGACTTCGGCTCCATCAGCTTGTGCCATGTCGCCGCCGGCTTCACGGACGCGACGATCGAGTTCTCGAAGGGCTTCGCGATCTGGGACCTGGCCCCAGGCCACTACATCCTCAGCGCGGCCGGCGGGACCGTCATCGACCTCCAGGGCAAGCCCATCTCACTGAACTATCGGCTCGATACCTTGAGCGATATCGCCGAGGCGATGGACCGACGCCAGATGTTCATCGCGGCCACTGACTCAACGCTCGCCGACGAGATCGCCGGAGTGCTGACAGAGGAATGAGACACGCCGGCTAAGGACAGCGGCCCCAAGTTTCCACGCCTCCCGTACCTGGCGCTCCCCGGGTCCGGCTTCTGACGGGTTAGTGGGCGGCGGATTCGGCAGGACGGCGGGACGGGCCGGTCAGGTGGCGGGGAGCCTCGGCACGCTGTCGATCAGGCGCCGGGTGTAGGGGTGGCGGGGAGAGCCGAGCACGGTGGCGGTGTCGCCCTGCTCCACGATCCGGCCGCGTTCGAGAACCGCCGTGTGGTCGCAGAGCATCGCGACCACGGCGAGGTCGTGGGAGACCATCACGACGGTGAGCCCGTGGCTCTCGCGCAGTTCGGCCAGCAGGTCGATGACGCGTACGCGCGTGGAGACGTCCAGGGCGCTGACGGGCTCGTCGGCGAGCAGGACCCGGGGCTCGCACACGATGGCCCGCGCGATGGCGACGCGCTGGCGCTGCCCGCCGGAGAACTCGTGCGGGTAACGGCGCGCGGCGTCGGCCGGCAGCCCGACGGCTTCGAGCGCGGCGGCGACGCGCAGGTCCGCGGCCGAGGAGTTCCACCGCGACGCCGGTACCAGACCGAGCGAGCGGAGCGGTTCGGCGACGATCCTGCCCACGCGCTGCCGCGGGTCGAGCGAGGAGTACGGGTCCTGGAACACGGTCTGCACGCCGCGGCGGAACGCGCGCATCCGCCCGCGGTCGCGCGGCGAGAGCGGCGTCCCGTCGAAGAGGATCCGTCCCTCGGTGGGTACGGCCAGGCCGAGCAGCAGGCGCAGCAGCGTCGTCTTGCCCGCCCCCGACTCTCCGACCAGGGCCGTGCTGCGCCCCGGCAGCACCTGGAAGGAGACGTCGGAGAGCACGGGGGCCGCCGCCCCGCGGTAGGCGAAGCCCACCTGGCGCGCCTCCAGGATGGGCTGGACCACCGCGTCGGGGACGGGCCCGGCCGACGCCGCCCCCGCCCGAGCGGACCCGGCGGACCCGGCGGCGTCCGGGGAGGACCCGTCGGTCGTGCCGGCAGCGGACTCGGGGGGCCCGGCGAGCTCGGACGGCTCGGATGGCTGGTCCGGGGTGGGCCGGGTCAACGGTTCGTCCAATCCAGTGCGCTGTCGAGGTGCCGGGCGCCCGCCACCAGTGACCGGGTGTACGGGTGGCGCGGCGCGTTCACGATCTCCCTGACGGTTCCCGACTCGACGGCCTCGCCGTCCTTGAGGACGAGGACGCGGTCGGTGATCCCGGAGACGACCGCGAGGTCGTGGCCGATGAACAGCAGGGCCATGCCCCGGGCGGTGACCAGACCGCCGAGCAGGGCGAGCACCTCCGCCTGCACCGTCACGTCGAGAGCCGTGGTCGGCTCGTCGGCGATGAGCAGCGCGGGTTCGCAGGCCAGGGCCATCGCGATGGCGACGCGCTGACGCTGGCCGCCGGAGATCTCGTGCGGGTACGCCCGTGCGACGCGGCCGGGTTCGGCGATCCGGACCTCCTGGAGCGCGGCGGCCACGGCGGCGCGCAGGGCGGCGCCGCGCAGCCCTCGCCGGCGCCTGATGGGCTCGGCGAGCTGGCGGCCGACCCTCATGAGCGGGTCGAGTGCCGTCAGCGGCTCCTGGAAGACAACCGAAACCGCCCGGCCGCGCAGCCCGTTCAGGCGCCGCTCGGGAGCGCCGACGACCTCGGACGGACCCGTTCCCGGCGGGTCGAGCACGACGCTGCCGGAGACGGTCATGCCGGACGGCAGCAGGCCCATGATCGCGAGGGCGGTCAGGGACTTGCCGGACCCGGACTCGCCGATCAGGCCGAGCCGCTCGCCCGGGTCGATCGTGAAGGACAGGTCCCTGACGAGGTCGCGGCCGTCGGCGGAGCGCACGCGCAGTCCCGTGACGTCGAGCAGGCTCATCGGGTCCTCCGCCGGGTCGGGTCGGCCACGTCCCGCAGGCCGTCGGCGATCAGGTTCACCCCGACGACGAGCACGACCAGCAGCACGCCGGGGGCGACGGCGCCGACCGGCGCGGTGAGCACGGTCGCCTGGGCCTCCTCCAGCATGCGTCCCCAGGAGGCGTTCGGCGGGGGCGGGCCGAGCCCCAGGTAGGACAGGGACGCCTCGGCCAGCACGGCGAGGCCGAGCTGGAGCGCGAGGTTGACCAGCAGCGTCGGCCAGATGTTCGGCAGGACGTGCTCGGTCACCACGCGCGGCCAGGAGGTTCCCGAGGTGCGCGAGGCCGTGACGAAGTCCTGGGCCAGCACGCGCTTGACGAGCACCCGGGTCAGCCTCGCCACGACCGCGGACATGCCCAGCCCGATCGCCAGGACCGCCGAGCCGAGCGACGCCGAGCGCACCGCGACGACGAGCATGGCCAGGAGCAGGATGGGGAAGGCGATGAGGATGTCGAGCAGCGCCGAGAGCGTGTCGTCGAGCCACCGGGTGGCGAACCCGGCCGCGAGACCGGCGAGCAGGCCGAGGACGCCGCCGAGCAGGACCGATCCCACCCCGACCGTCAGCGCGATCCGCGCGCCGATCATCAGCTGGGTGAGCAGGTCCCGGCCGAGCTTGTCGGTGCCCAGCGGGTGGGCGGCCCCCGGGGGCATCAGCCGGTCTCCGGAGGTGTCATCCGGGGCGTACGGGAGCCAGAGGAGGGAGACGACCGCGACGGCGACGACCAGGCCGGCGAGCACGCATCCGATCACGAGCGTCGTGGACCGCCTCGGCCGGGCGGGGGCTTGCGGCGCCGGGGCTTTCAACGGGGAGGCCGCGGTGTTCATCGGGGGCCTCCGGAGACGGTGCCGCGCAGCCGGGGGTCGATGAGCCGCTGGGCGAGGTCGGCGGCGAAGCCGATCAGCAGGACCGCGAAGGTGCTGACGAACAGGATGCCCTGGATCACCGGGTAGTCGTGCTGGGCGATCCCCTTGACCAGCATGCCGCCGAGGCCGGGGAGGGCGAACACGCTCTCGACGACGACGGCCCCGAGGAAGGTCGTGGCGAGCTCGATCCCGAGGATGGAGACGACGGGCACCGCCGCGTTGCGCAGGCCGTGCCGCCACATCGCCCCGGTGAAGGAGGAGCCGAGCGCCCTGAAGGTCCGCAGGTGGTCGCTGCCGAGCACGTCCAGGGTGGCGGAGCGGACGTAGCGGATGAGCGAGGCCGACATGACGAGGGCGATCGTGACGACGGGCAGTGCCAGCGAGGTGAGGGCCGCGACCGGGTCGGCCCAGTCGTCCCTCGGGAAACCGCCGGCCGGGAACATCCTCAGCCGCAGCGCGAACACCGTGACCAGCAGCATCCCCACCCAGAAGGCCGGGACCGCGATGCCCAGCTGGGACAGCCCGCTGAGCAGGGACCCGTACCAGGTGCCCGCGCGGTGGGCGGCGACGAAGCCGACCGGCACGGCGACGGCCACGGCCAGGAGGAAGGACAGCAGGGTGAGCGGGACGGTGACGACCAGGCGGGAGGCGATCTCCGGGCCGACCGGGAGAGTGCTGACGAACGACTCGCCCAGGTCGAGGGTGACGAGTTGGCCGAGCCAGGTGGCGAACTGCTCGGGCAGCGGGCGGTCGGAGCCGATCTGCCGGCGGGCGGCCTCGATCTGCTCGGGGGTGGCCCCGACCGACAGCAGCGCGTTGGCGGGGTCGCCGGGCAGCAGGCGCAGCAGCAGGAACAGCACGACGCAGGCCAGCAGGAGCGAGACGACGAGGAACGCCGCCCGCCGCAGCAGATAAGTGATCATGGGAGAGGACTCGGCGCCGGCCGGCCCGCCGCGCGGGGCGGCGGGCCGGGTCGGCGGGGTGCGGCGGTGCCGGGCATCAGCCCTTCTTGATGCCGTAGGCGTGGAACTGCGAGTTGAGGCCGTTGACCGGGTAGCCCGACAGCGACGACGAGGCCACCACGATCTGCGGGTAGAGGTAGAGCCAGTCGCTGGCGGCGTCCTCGGCGATCAGCCGGTTGGCCTGCTTGAGCAGCTCGGCCTGCCTCTCGACGGTGTCGGACTTCTCCGCGTCGTCGACCAGCTTGGTCACCTCGGGGTTGTCGTAGCCCCAGTAGAAGTCGGGGTTGCCGTACCAGACGACGTCGCGGTCGTTGACGTGCTCCTGCAGCGTGGCGGTGAAGTCGCGGTTCTTGAACACCTTGGTGTACCACTCGTCGGCGGTGATGACGTTGATCGTCACGTTGACGCCGATCTTGGCCAGCTCGCCCTTGATGAACGTGGCCGCGGTGGGGTGCGGGTCGTAGTTCGGGGTGTCGAGCGTGAAGTCGAACCCGTTCGCGAAGCCCGCCTCGGCGAGCTGCTTCTTGGCCAGCTCCACGTCGTAGGGGTCGACCGAGGTGAGGTCCTCGTACCACGGGTCGGTGGGCGGGACCATCGAGCCGATCGGCGTCCCGTAGCCGCCCCAGACGGAGTCGAGCAGCTTGCGGTCGTCGATGGCGGAGCTGACGGCCTTGCGGACGAGCTTGTTGTCGAACGGCTTGACCTTGTCGTTGAAGGCGAGCAGGAGCTTGGTCGTCGACCGGCCGTCGTTGACCTTGTAGTTCGGGTTGTTCTTGAACTGCTCCAGCGCGTCCGGGCTCTGCTCGCTGGTCACGACGTCGACGGCGTCGGTCAGCAGCGCGTTGTTGAGCGCGGTCGCCGAGGTGAAGTAGTGGAACACCACGCCCTTGTTCGTCGGGGCGGTGCCCCAGTAGCCGTCGAACGGCGTCAGGCTCAGCGTGGAGCCGCGCTTCCACTCGCCGAGCCGGTACGGGCCGGTGCCGTCCTCGGACGTCGCCAGGTCCTTCGCCGCGTCGTTGACGATCCAGACATAGCTGAGGTTGTAGACGAAGGAGATCGACTTGTCCTTCAGCTTCACGACGACCGTGCCGTCGTCGGGCGTCTCGATGCTCTTGACGACGGCGAAGCTGCTCTTGCGGGCCGACTGCGACTCCTTCGCGGTGACCCGCTCGATGCTGTTCTTCACGTCGGCGGAGGTGAGGGGGTCGCCCGAGTGGAACTTGACACCGTCGCGCAGGGTGAAGGTGTAGGTGAGGCCGTCGGAGCTGACCTCGTGGCTCTCGGCGAGCAGGTTCTCGACCTTGCCCTCGTCGGTGAGCCTGAACAGGCCCTCGTAGACGTTGCCGTTGAAGGCCTCCGTCGTGCCCTGCCCGCCGCCGCCGGTGTTGTCGAGGTTCTGCGGCTCGTAGAGCGAGCCGACCTCGATCGTCGCGGCCGGGTCGAAGGCGGGCGCCGCGCTTCCCCCGGAGCCGGAGCCGGAACCGGAACCGGCGCCGGAGTCAGGGCCGGGGCCCGAGCCACAGCCGGCGAGGACCAGCGTGGCCGCGATCACGGCTCCGATGAACGGCGTCGTCTTCCTGTTCACTGTGTCTCTCCTGCTGGCCGTCCGCGCCACCGGACCGCACGGGAGACACGGGCATGATCGACGATGCTCGCGGGGGCCGGTGCGGACGCGGTTTCGGACAGCTCACTTCGTTGCGGTCGGCGAGGGCTCGCCGGGAGGGTTTCGTGCGGTACGCCGCCGACGACAGGCTGGGAACACGTCGTCAGCGGCTTCTCAGCTAACCCTACAGAAATAGTAGGCTTTGTCCAATTTCGGACAAAAACCGGCTTTACGGCCAGCCACTATCGGCGAAGTGGTACGAGCCCCAGGTAGACGGCCGCCGAGATGAGGAAGCCGACCGCGAACGCGACGTCGCCGACCGCCGGGACCCGTTCGGGAACCAGCCCGACGTACAGCTCCTGATTGGAGAACAGCCACACCGACAGCACGACGCCGGTGACCATCGCGATCGGACCGGCCGGGTTACTGTGCCGCCTGTCGTACAGCAGCGGCCCGAACTCCCGGCCCCGGCGCAGGTAGGCGTCGACGAGGACGATGCCCAGCCACGGCCCGATCCAGTAGGAGATCACCAGCAGGAACGACTCGTACTTGTGCCCCGCGTCCTCCAGCCCGGCCAGCGCGACCAGGAACCCGATCACCCCGCAGGCCAGTGCCGTGAGCGCCCTGCGGAGCGTCAGCGGGAGCCGTACCCCCATGGTGAGCAGGGACATCGCGCCCGAGTAGACATTCAGCGCGTTCGCCGAGATCGCGCCGAGGGTGATCGCGAGCAGCGCCAGGGCGGCCACCGGGCCCGGCAGGTGCCCGGTGAACGCGGTGGTCGGCTGGCCGAGGGCGTCGCCGCCGATGGTCACCGACGCGGCGCCCACGATCTCCAGGATCACGCAGGGAACGAACACCCCCAGCCCGGCGTACAGCCCCACGGCCCGCCTGCTCGCGTCCGGCGGGAGGTAGCGGGTGTAGTCGGCGGCATAGGGATTCCAGCCGGCCGCGTAGCCGAAGGTGGCGCCGACGGTGAGCAGGAAGCCGCCGAGCCCGCCGCCGCTGCCGGCGAAGCCCGGTTGCGCCTTCGACAGGATGACGACCGCAGTCACCGCGAAGATCATCGCGAGGACCGGGAACGCGTAGCGCTCGAAGGCCTGCACGAGGTTGTGCCCGAAGAACCCGAGCACCACCATGACCGCGACCACGATCACCAGGCTGAGCCAGGTCGGCAGGCCGGTGAGGGTGTTGAGCGCGAGCGCGCCGCTGACACTGTTGACCGCGAACCAGCCGATCCCGGCCGCCACGGTGTTCAGCGCGGAGGGGATCAGATTGCCCCAGTAGCCGAAGGACAGCCGCCCGAGGACCATCTGCGGCACCCCCGCGGAGGGACCCCGCGCCGAGAGCACGCCGTGCGAGAGCGCGCCCAGGCCGGTGCCGAGGGCGACGGCCAGGGCCGCCTGCCAGAAACTCAGCCCGAACGCGGCCACCGCGAGCACCCCGAGGAAGATCGTGGCGAACTCGAGGTTGGGCGACATCCAGGTCCACAGCAGCTGCCGCGGCCTGCCGTGCCGCTCGGACAGGGGGATGAACTCGACGCCGCCGGGCTCGACGGCGGCGATCCTGTCGCCGTACTCGCCTTCGCGCACCGCGACGCCGGGGGGCTCCATCACTCTCATACGGTTATCGCCTTCAGCTTCTCAAGGAGGTAGTCGGACGCGCGGACGGGCTCGTACGAGACCCTGCCGATGGGCGGGCCGAGGGACTCGACCTCGGCGAGGGGGTCGCACTCGTAGAAGTAGATGAGTGAGACGAGCTCTTCGTCGGGGGCCGAGGGGTCGGGCGGGAGCACGCGGTGCCGGGTGGAGCGCCATCGGTCGCCCGTCCAGCGGGCGAGCAGGTCGCCGATGTTGACGGTGAAGGAGTCCGCCACGAAGGGGGCGTCGATCCACTCCCCCTCCAGGGTGAACACCTGCAGCCCGCCGACGCCCGGCTGGCGTTCCAGGACGGTGACAGTGCCGAAGTCGGTGTGCGGGCCGATCCTGAACTGCCCCGGCTCCGGCTCCCCCACCTGTGACAGCGGCGGGTAGCGGTTGACGTTCATGGTGTACGTGGGATGCGTCGCC
Organism: Streptosporangium sp. NBC_01469; assembly: GCF_036227305.1. Classification (NCBI taxonomy): domain Bacteria; kingdom Bacillati; phylum Actinomycetota; class Actinomycetes; order Streptosporangiales; family Streptosporangiaceae; genus Streptosporangium; species Streptosporangium sp. NBC_01469. The sequence continues at coordinate 8,277,333 of NZ_CP109465.1, forward strand.
CGGGAGGTGAAGAAGTCGTCGGGGAGGCCGAGAGCGGCGGCGCAGATCACCAGCAGCTCGTCGGCGAGGGCCCGCATCCGGTCCAGGTAGCCGGTGACGAGCGCCCGCAGCTCGGGGACCTCCTCGGGCCACACGTTCTCCAGGAACCACTCCGCGTCGATCGCGGGGTCGCCGATCGGCCGGTCGGCGCCGACCGCGAACGTCTCCTTGAGGTCGGGCGGCGTGGGCGTGCCCTCGGCGTACCCGTTGGCCTCGACCCCGGGTGGCAGCCACCCCCGCTCTCCGACGGTGGCCGCGTAGCGGTTCTTGACCTCGTACGGCAGGGCGAAGAAGCGCTTCGCCGCCGCGCGGACCTCGGCGCGGAGCTCAACCGGGACGCCGTGCCCGGTGACGAGCAGGAAGCCGATCTCCCGCAACGCGGTGTCGACCTGGGCGGCCACCTTCTCGCGGTCGCCCGCGTCGCCGTGGAACCAGGGGGTGAGATCGATGATCGGGACTGATTTCATTGGTCCTCTCCGATGTCCTCGTTCCACAGGGCGGGGTTGGCCGCGATGAAGGCGGTCATCAGCTCGGCGCACTCCGGAGAGTCGAGGACGAGGACGTCCACGCCGTGCTCGGCGAGCCATTCGTGCTGGCCGGTGAAGGTCCTGCTCTCGCCGACGATCAGCCCGGTGATGCCGAACTGGCGGATCAGGCCGCTGCAGTACCAGCAGGGCGACAGGGTCGTCACCATCGTGGTTCCCCGGTAGGTCCGCTGGCGGCCCGCGTTCCTGAAGGCGGCGGTCTCGCCGTGGACGGACGGGTCGCCATCCTGGACGCGACGGTTGCGGCCCCGGCCGAGCAGCCTGCCGTCGGCCGCGAACAGCGCGGCGCCGATGGGGATGCCCCCTTCGGCGTATCCCTTCACGGCCTCCTCGAACGCCACGCCGAGCATCGCGGCCGGACTGACAACGTCGCTGGTCATGAGCTCACTATCCCCCTCGGGACAAGGTTCGAGAACGGACAGACCGTCCGTACTATGGCTGCCTGGAACGGACAATCCGTCAAGGGATCACGAATGCCGCTGACGTTGCGCGAACTGCTCTCCTTCGAGGTGCTCCGCGAGGCCCGCCCCGAGGTGCTCGCCGGGGAGGGCTCGCTCGACCGCGTGGTGCGCTGGGTCCACTCCAGCGAGATCTACGAGATCGGGCCGCTGCTGACCGGCGGCGAGCTGCTGCTGACGACCGGGCTCGGGCTGGCGGGCACCGACGCGGGCGCGCGACGGCACTACCTACGGGAAATCGCCGCGCGCGGGGTCGCCGGGATCGCCCTGGAGCTGGGCCGCACCTTCCCCGAGACGCCCCGCGAGCTGGTGGAGGAGGCGCGCAGGCAGGAGCTGCCGTTCATCGTCCTGCGCTCGGTGGTGCCGTTCATCCGGATCACCGAGGACGCCAACACCCTGATCGTCGACTACGCGAGCAGGCGGCTACGGCTCGGCGACTCGGCCACCCGCGCCCTCAACGAGGCGCTCATCGCCGGAGCGGGCATCGCGGGCGTGCTCGCGACCGGGGCGCAGGTGATCGGCGCCCCGCTGGTGCTGGTCTCGGCGGGCGGCGCGCTCGTGTCCGCGCACGGCGTGGACGGCGACCGGGAGGCGTGGCAGGCCGTCGAGCACACCGCCTGCGAGGCCCCGGTCACCCTGCACGGGCAGCCATGGGGGCGGCTCGTCGCGGGCCCCGGCTCGGCACTGCCCGCCGAGGACCTGTCCATCGCGCTGGAACGGACGGCGGTGGCGCTGGCGCTGGCCATGCTCCGCACCGGCAGCCCGCCGAGCGAGCGGGACCGTCAGGTCTCGGCGCTGCTGCGGGACCTCATCGAGGGCGGCGCCGAGGCCGGATCCTCCGTACGGGCGATGATGGCGGGCTTCCATCCGGCACCCGACCACGTGCTCGTCGGCGTCGCGGCCGACGCGCTGGAGACGGCGGCGGCGCTGGCGGTGATCGACCGCGCGGCCCACATCCTGCACACCCCCGCGCTGCGGGGGCGGCTGTCCCGGCTGGTGCTCGGCGCCCTCTCCGTGCCGCGCGCGGTGACCGACGCGGTCGGCGCGGCGTCGCAGGCGCTGGACGAGGCCCTGCGGCGGGTGAGCGCGCCGGAGTTGCGGGTCGCGGTCGGGTATCCGGCCGCCGACCTCGGCGAGCTGGGCGGCTCGCTGCGCGACGCGCGGGCCGCGCTCGGCCTGCGCCCGGCGGCGCGCCTGGTCAGCACCCGCGCCCTCGCCCTGGACCTGGAGCTGACCCGGCACGGGGACGGCGGCCACGCGGCGGACCTGGTCCGGCGGACGATCTCGTCGCTGGTGGACTGGGACGTGGCGCACCGGACGAACCTGGTTGGCACGCTGGAGGTCTTCCTCCTGCACGGGTGCAGTGCCACCCGCGCGGCGGCCGTGCTGCACCTCGGCCGCCAGTCGTTCTACCAGCGGTTGCAGCGCATCGAGGCGCTGCTGGGATACACGGTGACGGATCCGGACGTGCACGCCGCGCTGCTGCTCGCGACGGCGGCCCACCGGATCGCGGGAACTTGACATCCTCCTCCGCTTGAAGGCGGGGGATTCCAACGGCACCCGCGTGGCGCTGTACACCTTCGTTTCCGGGTTCCTCTCCGCCGAGACCCGCGGGGCCCTCACCGAGCCCGGCGAAGCGCTGGACGCCGACAGCACCTTCGAGGTCGCCGTCGACCTCATCGTCGCCGGCCTGGAGGGCAGCCGCCCCTGAGGCGCCCGCGCCTACCATCGGGAGCGGAGGCGCCGGTTCACAGGGGCAGGATGCCGCCGGGTTTGAGGGCTTTCATCGCGATCTGGGAGGTGAGCTTGTCGAGACCGGGCAGGCGGCCGAGCTTCTCCAGGCAGAGCTGGCTGTAGGCGTCCATGTCGGGCACCGCCACCCGCAGCACGTAGTCGGGGCGGCCGAACATGCGCAGGCACTCCACCACGTCGTCGATCTCCATGACGGCTGCCTCGAAGGCGGTGACCGTCTCGGCGTCCTGTCCCTCAAGCTCGACGTAGGCGACGACCTGGAAGCCCCGCCCCACGGCCGCCGGGTCGATCACGGCGCGGTAGCCGGTGATCACTCCGGCCTCCTCCAGGTTGCGGACCCGGCGCAGGCACGGCGAGGGGGTCAGCCGCACCCGCTCGGCCAGCTCCAGGTTGCTCAACCGCCCCTCCACCTGCAGGAGACCGAGAATTGCGCGATCTGTCACATCCATGACATCGGATGCTAACGAGGCGCTTCATCCTTGGAAAGATTGACATCGAATTTTGTTCTACCTGGCATAACCTTGCGGCATCGCAGGAGCGCCGACGACGGGACAGAACCATGACGATCTTCGCAGACGCCCGTGAGATCTCCCCCGACGACCGCTACCTGCTCGACGAGGGCCAGGTCTTCATGACCGGCACCCAGGCCCTGGTGCGGGTGATCATCGACCAGATGCGCGCCGACAGGGTCGCGGGCCTTCGCACCGGCACGATGGTGTCCGGTTACCCCGGCTCCCCGCTGGGCGGCTTCGACCAGGAGCTGGCCCGCTCGCGCCACCACACCGAGCCGCTCGGCGTGGTGCACCGCCCCGGGCAGAACGAGGAACTCGGCGCCACCGCCGTCTGGGGCAGCCAGCTCGTGCCCGCGCTCCCCCGCCCGCGCACCTCCGGCGTGCTGGGCGTCTGGTACGGCAAGGCGCCCGGCGTCGACCGCGCGGCCGACGCGTTCCGGCACGGCAACTTCGTCGGCGCCCACCCCGAGGGCGGCCTGATCGCGCTCTGCGGCGACGACCCGACCTGCAAGTCCTCCACCCTCCCCTCGGCGACCGAGGGCACACTCGCCACGCTGGGCATGCCGATCGTCCACCCCGGCAGCGTCCAGGAGCTGCTCGACCTGGGACGCCACGCGATCGCGGCGTCCCGGGCCAGCGGCCTGTGGGTCGCGGTGAAGGCCGTCTCCAACGTCGTGGACGGCACCGGCACCGTGAACGTCGGGCATGGCCGGGTCGTCCCGGTCATGCCCGACGTCGAGTACGAGGGCAGGCCGTACCGGCACGTGCCGGACGCGACGCTGCTCACCCCGTGGTCGCTGGAGATGGAGCGCACGCTCGTCGGCCCGCGTCTGGACCTGGCCCGCGCCTACGCCCGCGAGAACGGGCTCAACCGCGTCACCGCCGACCCCCGCGACGCCTGGCTGGGCATCGTCGCCTCGGGAACCGCCTACTACGACGTCCGCGAGGGCTTCCGCAAGCTCGGCGTCACACCGGAGGAGGCCGGGATCCGCCTCCTGAAGATCGGCATGCTCTGGCCGCTGGACCCGGAGATCGTCCGGACCTTCGCCCGGGGGCTGTCGGAGATCCTCGTCGTGGAGGAGAAGGCCCCGCTGCTGGAGACCTCGGTCAAGGACATCCTGTACGGGACCGCCGACGCCCCCCGCGTGCTGGGCAAGCTCGACGAGAACGGCGAGCGGCTCATCCCCCGGCACGGTGCCGTCGACGCCGACCTCGCCGCCAAGGCCATCGCCTTCCGGCTGCGCCGCCGGGGCCTGACCGGCCTCGGCGAGCAGGTGGCGAAGGGGCTCTCCATCATCTCGCGTCCGGCGCCGCTGACGCTGCTCACCCCCAAGCGGACCCCCTTCTTCTGCTCGGGCTGCCCGCACAACCGTTCCACCGCCGTCCCCGACGGCGCGCCCGTCGGCGCCGGGATCGGCTGCCACACGATGGTGGTGCTCAACCGCGAGGGCAAGGGCACGCTCACCGGCCTGACCCAGATGGGCGGCGAGGGGGCGCAGTGGATCGGCCAGGCTCCGTTCACCGACACCCCGCACATCTTCCAGAACCTCGGCGACGGCACCTTCCACCACAGCGGCTCGCTCGCGGTCAGGGCCGCGGTCGGGGCGGGCGTCAACATCACCTACAAGCTGCTCTACAACAGCGCGGTCGCGATGACCGGCGGCCAGACGATCACCCCGGCCCTGTCGGTGCCCGACCTGACCCGCTGGCTGGAGACCGAGGGAGTGCGCAGGATCGTCGTCACCACCGACGAGCCCGAGCGCTACCGGGGGGTCAGGCTCGCGGGCATCGCCGAGGTCCGCGACAGGACGGCGCTGGAGGACGCCCAACGCGAGCTGGCCGCGATCCCCGGCGTGACCGTGCTCATCCACGACCAGCAGTGCGCGGCCGAGAAGCGGCGGCTGCGCAAGAAGGGCGACCTGCCCGACCCCGCCAGACGGGTGGTGATCAACCAGCGGGTCTGCGAGGGCTGCGGCGACTGCGGGCAGAAGTCCGAGTGCCTGTCCGTGCTGCCGGTGGAGACCGAGTTCGGCCGCAAGACCGAGATCCACCAGTCGTCCTGCAACAAGGACTACTCGTGCGTGGAGGGCGACTGCCCCTCCTTCCTGACCGTCCTGCCCGCCAGGGGGAAGGCCGCCTCCAAGAGGCGCGCACCGGTACCCGCGCCGCCGGACATGCCCCTCCCCGAGGCGCGCACCGGGGAGACCTCGATCAGGCTGGTCGGCATCGGCGGCACCGGCGTGGTGTCGGTCGCGCAGATCCTCGGCACCGCCGCGATGCTCGACGGCAGGCGGTCGCGGGGACTCGACCAGACCGGCCTGGCCCAGAAGGGCGGCACGGTCGTCTCCGACATCCTCATCTTCGACGGTGACGGCGACCGCTCGGCACGGGGCGGCGCGGCCAGCGTGGACGCCTACCTGGCGCTGGACCTGATCGGCGCCACCGACCCCGCCCACCTGGCCGCCGCCGACCGCGACCGGACCGTGGCGGTGGTCTCCACCAGCCTGGTGCCGACCGGTTCGATGGTGCTCGACCCGTCCACCCACCTGACCGACGTGGGCTCGCCGATCGGCGCGCTGGAGTCGCGGACCCGGCGCGAGCTGAACGTCTACCTCGACGCCGAGGAGATGGCCCAGGCGCTGTTCGGCGACCACATGCCGGCCAACACGATCATCGTCGGGGCCGCCTGGCAGCGCGGGCTCATCCCGCTCGGCCTGGAGTCGATCGAGCGGGCCATCCGCGCGGGCGGCGGCCGGGCCGCCGAGCGGACCGTCGCCGCCTTCCACTGGGGCCGCGCGGTGGTCGCCGCCCCCGAGGCCGTCGCGGCGGCGACCCGTCCCGCCGTCCCGGCCGCGCCGCTCCCCGCCCCGGAGGCGGTACGCCTGGTCGGCACGGTCGCCGAGCCCGGTACCGAGCTGCACCGGATCCTCACGGTCCGGGTGCCCGACCTCGCCGCGTACCAGAACGCGCGTTACGCCGCCCGGTACGCCGACGCCGTCCGCGCGGTCCTCGCCAGGGAGCGGGAGGTCTCGCCCGGCACCTCCGCCGTCACCGAGGCCTACGCCCGGCAGCTGCACCGGCTGATGGCGTACAAGGACGAGTACGAGGTGGCGCGCCTGCACCTCGACCCGGCCGAGCGGGCGCGGATCGCCGCCGAGTTCGGCCCCGGCGCGAGGGTCTCCTACAACCTGCACCCGCCGTTCCTGCGCGCCCTGGGCATGAGGCGCAAGCTCCGCCTCGGCGCCTGGTTCGACCCGGCCTTCCGCCTGCTGTACGGCATGCGTGTGCTGCGCGGCACCCGTCTGGACCCGTTCGGCCTGGGCGGGGTGCGCGGGACCGAGCGGGAGCTCGCCGCCGAGTACACCCGCGACGTGCACCGCGCGCTGGACCACCTGCGCCCGGAGACCGGGGAGCGGGTCCGCGAGCTGGCCGAGCTGCCCGAGGCGATCCGCGGCTACGAGCACGTGAAGCTGCGCAACGTGGCCGCCTACCGCGAGCGGGTGGCCGCGCTTCTCGACGGGCTGCGCGAGGGCTGACGACGCTCGCCGGCCACGCTCGCACCCGGCCGGCCGCGTCCCCCGGCGGTCGACCGGGGGTTCGAGCCCGCCGAGGCTAACGGTTGACCAGGGGGCCCGAGCCGGTCGAGCGGCGGACGACGAGCTCGGGCTGGAACATCAGCTCGACGTGTTTGGCGCGGACCCCGTTGATCTCCTCCAGGAGGGTCGCCACCGCCGCCGAGGCCATCGCGCCGATGGGCTTGCGCACGGTGGTCAGCGGCGGGTCGGTGAACGCGATCAGCGGCGAGTCGTCGAAGCCCACCACCGACACGTCTCCCGGCACCGACAGCCCGCGGTCGCGGCAGGCCCGGATCGCGCCCAGCGCCATCAGGTCCGAGGCGCACACGATGCCCGTGCAGCCGCGCGCCAGCAACTGCGCCGTCGCGACCTGTCCACCCTCCACGGAGAACAGCGAGTGCGAGATCAGCTCGTCGACGTCCGTGACACCGAGCAGCTGGGACATCGCCCGCCGGTAGCCCTCGATCTTCCTGATCACCGGCACGAACCGGCGCGGCCCCACGGCCAGGCCGATGCGCTCGTGGCCGAGGTCGGCCAGGTGCTGGACGGCCAGCCGGGCCGCGGCCCGGTCGTCCGGGGAGATGAACGGCGCCTCGACCCGCTCGCTGTAGCCGTCGAGCAGGACGATCGGCAGCCCGCGTTCGATCAGGCGGGTGTAACGGTCCATCTTGGCCGTGGTGTCGGCGTGCAGCCCGGAGACGAAGACGATGCCGCTGACCCCCCGGTCCATCAGGAGTTCGGTGAACTCGTCCTCGGGGGCGCCTCCGGGCAGCTGGGTGCACAGCACCGGGGTGTAACCGTGCTGGGTGAGCGCCTTCTCGATGGCCTGGGCGAACACCGGGAAGATGGGGTTGTCCAGCTCCGGGGTGACCAGGCCGATCAGCCCGTTGCTGCGCTGGCGCAGCCGCTGCGGGCGCTCGTACCCCATCAGGTCCAGAGCCGTCAGCACCGCCTGCCTGGTCGACTGCGACACGCTGGGCTTGCCGTTGAGCACCCGGCTGACGGTGGCCTCGCTCACCCCGGCCTGCGCGGCGATGTCGGCCAGCCGGATCGTCGTCCCGTCGGAGCGGGAGCGGGAGGTCTGCGCGAGCTCGCCGTCCATCAAGCAGTCACCCCACCATGCGGCTGAACCGGGCACGAACCGATCGGCATCCGGCACTCTCTATGAAATTCGTTTCTGCAACTTTTCGCAAATTGTAACATTTCAACCTTCGTACTGGCGCTCCGGTAAAGGCCCGATGTCACACTGACCGTTACGCCCGGGAACGGAGAAGTAACCATTAGATGAGCAATTTCTAACGACATCTATGGACACACGGGCAAGTGTCGCGATGTACTACCTCATCAATCACACGGCTGGGATCCGGGCGGGGGCGTCCGGGAGGAACGAGCGCGCATGAGTACCGTCGTCCTCGACAACGTGAGCAAGGTATACCCGGGTGGATACCTCGCGGTCGACCGCATGAGTCTGCGCGCGGAAAACGGGGAGTTTCTCGTCCTGCTAGGTCCCTCGGGCTGCGGTAAGTCCACCTTACTCCGGATGATCGCGGGCCTGGAGGAGGTCACCGACGGGGACCTGTGGCTGGGCGGCACGCTCGCCAACGAGCTCGCTCCCCGCGACCGCGACGTGGCCATGGTGTTCCAGAACGGCGCGCTCTACCCGCACCGGACGGTACGCGGCAACATCGCCTTCCCCCTGGAGATCGCCAAGGCCGACCCCGCGCTGGTCAGGGAGCGTGTGACGGAGCTGTCCAAGGCGTTGCACATCGACGACACCCTCGAACGGCGCCCTGGAACGCTCTCCGGTGGCCAGCGCCAGCGCGTGGCGATGGGCCGCGCGATCGTCCGCCAGCCCTCGCTCTTCCTGATGGACGAGCCGCTCTCCAACCTGGACGCGGGCATGCGCACCGAGCTCCGGATGGAGATCTCGTCGCTGGTCCGTTCCCTCGGGGTGACCACGATCTACGTGACGCACGACCAGGTCGAGGCCCTCACCCTGGCCGACCGGATCGCCATCATGAACCGCGGTGTCCTACAGGACCTCGGCACTCCCGGGCAGGTCTACAACGACCCCGCGACCGCCTTCACCGCGGCCTTCCTCAGCTCCCAGCAGATCAACCTGCTCGCGGCCACCGTCCGCACCCCGCAGAACCAGTTCATTTTGCTGGACTTCGGCCCGCACCAGATCATGATCCCCTGGACCGATCCCAGGGCGTACGTCATCTCCCAGCACGTGGGCCACCAGATCATCGTCGGCCTGCGCCCCGACTGCCTGGCCCCGGTCCCCGACAGCTTCGAGGGGCCGACCTTCCTCGGCCGCGTCCGGGCCCTGGAGTACCACGGCCACGAGTGGCTCGCCTACGTCGAGAGCGGGCTGGCCTCCGTGGCCGTTCCCGAGCCTCCCGACCCCCGGCAGAAGGCAGGCGGCCTGGGCGTCCCCCTCGTCGGCGGGCGGATCCGCTCGGTGCTGCGGCGGATGATGCCCAGCGCCTCGTTCGACGAGGACGCCGAGCCGCAGCAGGAGCAGGAGCAGGTCAGCGGCCACCACCGCCGGGCCGACCTCATCGTCCGCCTGGGCTCCCGCCCGGTCTGGCGGGCCAGAGAGCCGGCCCGGGTGGGTGTCGACGTCACCCGCCTGATGCTCTTCACCATGGACGGCGCCCGCATCGACCCGCCGCAGCGGTGACGCGACACCGCCAACGACATGGCGGGACGGCGGCCGTACGGGGCCGGGGGGCCTGTCGCGCGGGGTCCCGGGCGCCGGTCAGACCGTCGTGATCGTCTCACCGATCCGGTCGAACAGTTCCTGCTTGCCCTCGGCGTCGGTGCTTAGCGTGACGATGCAGGTCTTGTTCCCGGCCGGCACGTAGTACTGGGTGCCCCGGACGTCGACGCCGTTGGTCGCGAACGAGTAGACGATCCGCGCCGCCTCCCTGGAGCCGATCCGCACCTTCCTCGCCTCGATGACCTTGGCGTTGAGCTGTTCCAGCTGCTTTCTGGTGTCCCTGAGCAGCTGTTCCGTCGAGATCTGCCGCCCGGCCTGGCAGAAGGCGTTGAGGTTGGTGGGAAATCCGTTCATGGAGGTCTTCGCCGAGTCCGCGTCCGACGCCCAGAGGCCGTTGTTGTCGACCAGGGTCTGCAGGCTCTTCTTGGCCTGCTCCAGCGTGGGGCCCGACAGACCGCTGTTCCTCAGCCCCTTGTCGAGGTCGTCCTTGGTCAGGTCGAGCGCGACCCAGTCCTTCGGGACCGCGACGACGACGCCGTTGGCCGGACCCCCGATCTGCTTGAACCCGTCGGGCACGGGTACCGCGCTCCCCGCGGGACCGGTACCGGGAGCGGTGCTCGCGCCAGGCCCGGCGCTCTGCCCGAGACCGGGGCTTCGCGTGAGGTCGGAGGCCCACGCCGGGACAGCGGGAGCGGCGTCCGTGACGGTCGGGCCCCCGCTCCCGCAGGCCGTGCTCGCTCCCAGAAAGAGCCCCAGCAGGCTCATCGTCACGACATGGTGGCGCTTAGGCATCAGGCTGCCCTCCTCGCGGACCCGCGGGGCCCGGTACCGATACGACCTGCGGCGTCTATCGGGGGGAGATCTGATGCGGGTGTGCGCGGCGGCCACCGTCCCGCCGGGCGGACCCCGGCCGCCCGCGGTGGGCGGGACCGGGCACGACGGGTGGGAAGGCACGGTCACGGGAGTGGCGCCAAGCCACTCCTAGCCTTCCTACCCCATAACCGACATATCGGAAACGCTGGAATTCAGGAGGTACGCCCCATGATGGAGACGACCTCCAGGACGCGCATGGCACGGTCCAGCTCCGCACGATGGAAGGGCGGACCGTCGGTCCTGGCCAGGACCAGGTGCCGGCTCGTCCCCGGCACCGGGAGGCTCATCAACTGGTACCGCCCGGAACCGAGGACGGCGGGCCGCAACGTGGCGAGATCGGCCGCCTTGACACCGACGAGACCACCCGTCTCGTCGAGGACCTCCGGGGCCTGCCAGCTGCGGTGGACGAGCTCTCCGCTCTCCGGCGACACGATCACCGCCCACTCGGCGCTCACCAGGTCGGGCACGGCGTCCACGAGGGTGGCGAAGGCCCTGCCCGGGTCGGCGGCGACGTGCTTCAGCAGGTCGTAGTCGGGCGCGGCGCCGGGGATCTCGCGGGTGGGCCAGACCCCCTCGACGCGCATCCCCGGGACGCCCGAGAGCCGGTCCCTGACCGTCTCCGCGTCCACGGTGCCGGGCCAGGAGACGGTGAAGTCGTCCACCGCCCTGCCGACCTCACGTTCCAGGACCGTCACCTGGAGGATGTCCGCACCCAGCGTGCCGAGCACCCGGGCCGCCTGGCCCAGGGCGCCGGGCCTGTCGGGAAAGGAAACACGTAGCCGCAACATCATGCCGATCACCTCGCTCTGCGCACCAGACTGTCCTAGCCAGGTTTCACGAAGGTTCCGGGGAGATGTCCAGAATAAGACCCGAAATGCGTAAAAATCAGGACTGGTAGGCCCCGGCGGCGGGGGCCGCGGACAGCGCGGCGCCGGAGAGGTCCCGGGCGAGGCCCGCCCCTCCGTACCAGGTGGGGCCGAGCTTGACGCCGCGGCCGAGCGCCGGGGAACCGGGGCGCAGGCGCAGGTCCGTCCGGCTCCTGAAGCGGGGGTCGGCCACGATCGACCGGGGGCCGAGCTTGAACTTGAGGGAGCGGCCCTTGTAGACGCCGGCGTTCTCGTCGGCCCCCTTGCCGTCCTCGAAACCCACCTCGCCGCCGACCACGATGATGTTGTTGCGCAGCCTCAGGATTCCCGGGGAGCAGCCGTCGTGGCAGGCCCAGCCGAGGGTCTTACGGGCGGGCAGGTAGACCGAGTTGTGCACCGCGACGGTGCCCTTCACCGGCCCGACCACGTGGCGGGGGCCGCGGGTGATGAGGAAGGAGCCCCTGCGCGAGGAGGTGACCACGTTGTGGGCGAAGACGTTGTCCCCGGCGGTCTTGCCCTTCTCCGCGCCGAGCTCGACGAAGGTCTCGTTGTTCCTGGCGACGTTGTGGGTGATCCGGTTGCGGTCGCCGTTGAACACCTCGACGGCGGCGCCGTCGGTGCCGTAGTCCTTGCTGCTCGCGTAGCTGCCGGTGATCGTGTTTCCGGTGACGAGGTTGTCGTCGCCGTTGAGCAGCACGCCGAAGGCGCCGGAGTCGTCGTCACCGCCCTCGTCGTTGACGCTCATGCGGTTGTTGTCGCTCAGGACGCTGTTCTTGACGACGTTGCGCGCGCCGTCGAAGAGGACCCCGGCGATGTTGCGGTCGGCGATGACGCGGTCGAGCTCGTTGCGGCTGCCGACGACCTCGAAGCCGGACCACTGGCAGTTGCTGGCCCGTATCCCCACGATCCGCACGTAGGAGCCCGAGATCACCACGCAGGCCGCGTCCCTGCCGCTGATCCTCGGGGCCGCGCCCTTGCCGTACGGCTCGACCGAGATGGGGCTGGCGGCGGTGCCCCGACCCGACAGCGTCAGCGCGCCCGGCCAGCTGCCGCCGCGCTTGAGGCGCACGGTGTCACCCGGGCTCAGGGTGGCGGCGTTGACGTTGTCCAGGCTGCGCCAGGCCACCGCGGCCGAGGTCCCGGCGGCGGAGTCGTCGCCGGACCTGGAGTCGACGTAGTAGACGGTGCCCGCCGTGGCCGCGGTGGCTCCGGGCACGGCGACGAGCATGCTTCCCGCCATGAAAACCCCCGCCACGGGAGCGGCCAACGGCCTCGTCGAGTTCATAATGGTACGCTCCATCGCCGTTACCGCCGGTACGTCAGCGCAGATCTTCGCACACCCGGGGTTCCCTCAGCGGTCGGAGTGACGGACGTACAGCAGACCGTTACATCCGTTTCACTTCCGCGAGCCGGGAGAGCCGCGCGCGGAGCCGGGGAGGCCGGGTCCCGGGGCGCCGCCCGCGCGGATCACGCCCTGGTGGCGACTGTCAGAAGGTGGGCCGGGGAGCGTGTCAGGACATACTCCCTCGGTTCATGACAACCGGCCTCGGCGAGCCATCGGGTGACCGTCTCCGGGGAGTACAGGCGCCCGCCCTGGGTGTGGTGCAGGTTGAGCTCGAAGAGCGGGGTGAAGGCCCGCGCCGCCGCGTCCCCCGGATGGCCGGGATCCCGGTCGAGCACCAGCGCGACCCCGCCGGGGCGCAGCGTGCGCGCCGCCGCCCGCAGCAGGGCCGATGCCTGCTCCTCGCCGAAGCCGTGCAGCAGGTTGAACAGCAGCACGGCGTCCTGGTCCCGGTACGGGAGATCGCCCAGGATGTCCCCGGCGAGGAGGGTGACGCGGCCGGCCATCCCCGCCGAGTCCACCGCCGAGCGGCCCGCCTCGAGCCCCGAGGGCAGGTCGACGACGGTGGCGCGCAGATCAGGGCGGTCGCGGCAGTAGGCGATGCTGTAGCGGGCGTGCCCCCCGCCCAGGTCGAGCAGCCGGGAGGAGCCGTCCGGCAGGGGGACGACGGCGGCGATCTCCTCCGCCAGCCATCCCGCCTGGTCCTGGAGCAACCGCTGGAAGCGGGCCAGCACCTCGGGGCGCCCTGCCATCCAGGTGTAGAAGTCCGCGCCGCGCCTGCCGGAGCGCACCGACTCCTCCAGCCCGCCCCAGAGCCCGGCCAGGACCTCCTGCCAGAACAGCAGCGTGTTGCCGTACCCGCCGAGCAGCGGGCGGGACACGGCGGTCAGCGCGTACCCGCCGGGCTCGGACGTCACGTATCCGGTCGCGGCGAGCGCGCCGAGCAGGACGCGCAGGCCGTCCCGGTCGGCGCCGAGCCCGGCGGCCAGCTCGGGCAGGTCTCTGGGCCCGTCCGCCAGGGCCTCGAACAGGCCGAGCCGGACCCCGGCCGCGGCGGCGTGCGCCGACATGGCGCCGATCACGTCGAGATGGGGACCGGGCGCCTCTCCGCTCTCCAGGTAGCGGCGGGCGTCCTCGGGTGTCAGGTGCAGCGGCATCGGACCTCGTTCGTAAGGGTCGCGGTTCGTGGGGGGGTGCGGTTCGCGGGGTCGCGGATTCGTGAGGGGTACGGGTCGTAAAGGGTGCGGGTCGTAAGGGGTGCGGGTCGTAAGGGGTGCGGGTCGCGGAGGTCGCCGTTCGTGAAGTCGGTAGGGGTCAGGAGACCGGGGCGGGTGCGGCGTCCGTCCTGGGCGCGTCGGGGATCTCGCGCTCCAGGCGGCGGAGCCGGGGAAGGACGAACGTCGTGACCGCGAGGGCGACGAGCAGGAGCCCGTCGATCAGGAAGATCAGGGCGGTCCCCCTGCCGGGGCCCGTCCCGATCAGTTCCCCGACGCTTCCGGCGAGCGCGCCGCCCGGCATCAGCAGGGGTCCGGTGAGATGCTCCGCGGCGGGCGCGGCGCTCAGGAAGGCGATGGGCGTCGCGCACTGTCCCAGGGTGCGCGCCGTGGCGAGAACCCGGCCGAGCGCCCCGGCCTCCGTCTTGACCTGCAGGACCGTCATCACACAGCCGTTGACCACCGGCAGGATGAACAGGAACGCGGGGGCGACCACCGCGATGAGCGCCACCGAGGGAGACAGGCTGTGCGCGGCCAGGGCGAGCCCGCCCGCTCCCATGAAGAGACTCATCCCGGTGATCCTGCGGCGCGGCCCTCCCCACAGGCCCATGACCAGGCTTCCCGCGAACAGTCCCGCCCCGCCGGCGAACACCAGCACCCCGAGCGTGGCGGGCCCGGTGAACGACAGGATGAGCGGGCGGATCAGCACCCCCGCGACGGCGAACACGAGGTTGAACGCGGCGAAGAGCGCCACCAGGGGGAACAGCCCTTGGGTGCGCAGGTACCGCAGCCCGAAGAGCAGGTCGGTGCCCAGCGAGGGCGGGCTCGCGACGGTCTCGGGCCGGGTGGCCGACCGGGGCAGCCGGGTCGCCAGGACCACGGCCGTCGCGACGGCGAACGACAGGAGGTCCAGCAGGAGCACGCCGCGCAGTCCCACCACCTCCAGCAACGTCCCCGCCACCACCGGGGCCGCGATCTGCAACCCCCAGCTGGCCTGCATCAGCCCGTTGGCCCGCCCCAGGTGGCGTTCGGGGACCAGCAGCGGCGTCATCGCCTGGTAGACGGTGAGGTGGAAGGTCCCGCAGATCGCGCCGACCGCGGTGGCGACGTAGACGTGCCACACGGCCAGGCTCTGCGCCTGGACGATCAGCAGCAGCGCGACCGTCGACAGCGCCGCCCCGCAGTCGCTCAGCACGAGCACCCACTTCCTGTCGAAGCGGTCGACGATCACCCCGGAGAAGGGGGTGATGAGGATGCCGGGCAGCGTGGCGCAGAGCAGGGTGAGAGCGAACTGGGTCTCGGATCCGGATTCCTGGTAGACCCAGACGCTGAGCACGAAGCCGGTGAGGCTGGAACCGATCACCGACACCAGCTCGGCGGACCAGATACCGGCGAACCTGAGCGCGTCGGCTCTCAACGAAACCCTCCTTCTTCATACATTTCACTGGAAGTGTCGACAAACAGCTCGGTGGGCCTCTCGCCGGAGGTCCCGGTGGACTTCTCAGCGAAAGGCCCGGCGGGGGCTCCGGTGGGCGTCCCCGAAGACGCCTCGGGAAAGGCCCCGGCAGGTATTCCCGGAGACGCTTCGGGAAAGGCTCCGAGGGACGTTTCGAGGAACGCGAGATAGCGACCGATCAGGGTGGGATCGGGCGGCGGGCAGGCGAACGAGCAGTCGAACCTCGGTCCGCGCGGCCCCGGCGGCTCCTCGCCCAGATCGGCGGCGAACGGCCCCATGGCGACCGGCTCGCCCTCGGCGGAGCGCCGCAGGATCTCCGCCCGCCAGCGCTCCCAGGAAACCCGCTCGACGTCGTAGCCGTGATCGAGCAGGGCCGCCGCCATCTGCCGGTAGGTGATCCCCTCGGCGTCGAAGTAGTGGAAGTCGCGCCCCGCCGACCTCGGGTCCAGGAGCCTGGCGGCGATGGCGGCGGCGAGGTGGTCGACGGGGATGACGTCCTCGGTGACCGGTATGTCGGGCACCATACGGAGCTGGACGAACGTGGCGAGCAGCCGGTTGAAGTAGTCTCCGGGGTCGCCCCGGCCGGTGAGACTGTGGCCGCCGACCCTCGCGGGCCGGTGGACCGTCACGGGCAGGCCGTGCTCGCGGGCCCGCCGCGCCGCCGCGTCGGCGACCCACCTGCTCTGGTAGTACGGGGACCCCAGCCCGGCGGGGTCGTCCGGGGCCTCGTCCTCGGTGATCGGGCGGTCCCGGCCCGCCCAGCCGAGATACACGCCGAGGGTGGAGACGGTGTGCAGCGGGGTCGGCCTCAGGTGCGCGGCCAGCCGGACCATCTCGACGGTCCCGCCGACGTTCACGGGGCCGAGCATCCGGTACGGCTGAACGAAGTTGACGACCCGCCCGGCGTGGCAGATCAGGTCACTCCCCTCCGCCACGGCGTCGTAGACGTCGGGCTCCAGCCCCAGCCGGGGCGCCGTCAGGTCCCCCGCCAGACCGGTGACCCTTTCCCGGTAGCCGGGCCTCCAGAGGCCGTGCCGGGTCAGGACCTCACGGACCCGGTCGGTGGCCGCGTGCTCGTCCCTCGCCCTGACCAGGCACATCACCTCGGGAACGCCCCGGTCGAGCAACTCGGCCAGCAGGTGTGCCCCCAGAAGGCCCGTCGCTCCCGTCAGCAACACCCGTCCGGGCCACTTCGCCGCCGCCCCGCCCGGCGCGGAGCCGATCGAGCCGGGGACGCCACGCGCACCGGACGCGAATCCGGATACGCCATGCGCGTTCCCCCGCACCCCGGACACGGGACCGGACGTGCCAGGCGCGTCCCCCGGCACACCGGACGCGCCACGCTCATCCCCCGCCACGCCGGACACCTCGCGCGCGTCCCTCCGTACGCCGCGCGTCAAGCCGAGGGCGTCGCGCACGTCGCCGGGCAGCACCGCCAGCGCCCTCAGGTCGTCGTCGCCGAGGGCGGGTTCCGGCGTGGCCGCGGAGGCCGCGAGCTCCGCCAGGTCGGCCGCCTCGAAGAGGGCCCCCAGGGAGATCTCGGCCCCGGCCTCCTCGCGGACCTCGCCGAGCACCCTGGCGGCCAGCAGCGAGGACCCGCCGAGGGCGAAGAAGTTGTCGTGGCGTCCCACCCGGGGAACGCCGAGTATCCGGGCCCACACCCCGGCCAGGGCCGTCTCCAGCGGGCCGCGCGGCGGGACGTGTCCGGGCGCGTCCCGCGAGGCGGCCGGGAGCCGCCCGGTGTCGATCTTCCCGTGCGGCGTGCGCGGGATCTCGTCGAGCGGGACGAGCACGGCGGGCACCATGTGCCGGGGCAGCCGCTCGCGCAGGAAACCCCGCAGTTCCTCGGGGTCGGCCGTGCGCGGCGCCACGTAGCCGATGAGCCGGTCTCCCTCGGGGGAGGCCACGACGGCCGCGTCCCGCACCCCCGGGTGCGCCACGACGGCGGACTCGACCTCGGCGGGCTCGATCCGGTAGCCGTTGACCTTCAGCTGCCGGTCGGCCCGCCCGAGGAACTCCAGCGTCCCGTCGGCCAGGTATCTGGCCAGGTCCCCGGTCCGGTACATGCGGGCCCCCTCGCGCCCGGCGTGGGGGTCGCGGACGAACCGCGCCGCGGTCTCCTCGGGCCGGGCGACATAACCCCGGGCCAGGCAGTCACCGCCCAGGTGGAGCTCGCCCGGCGTGCCGGTGGGCGCCAGGCCGCCCCTGCGGTCGAGGACGTACGCGCGGACGTGCGGCAGCGGGCGCCCGATCGGCAGGTGTTCCCGCCCGGCCGCCTCGGCGCCGTCGCGGGTGCGGTGCACCGTGGCGCACACGGTCGCCTCGGTCGGGCCGTAGTGGTTGAACAGCTCGACCCGGCCGCCGGTGGCGGCGGCCCAGGCGCGGACCGCCCAGAGCGGCACCCGCTCACCCCCGACCATCATCGTGGTGACCGGCCAGTCGGCGGGCACCGCCCCGGGCGCCAGCACGGCCGCCCACCCGCGCCACAGGGAGGCCGCGGTGTCGACCGCGGTCACACCGTGCCGCGCGCAGAAGCGCACCAGCTCCGGCCCGTCCAGCAGGACGGGGTCAGGGTGCAGTACGACGGCGGCCCCCGAGCACAGGGCCGGGAACACGTCCCCCACCGAGGCGTCGAAGGTCAGCGGCGGCAGCATCAGCACCCGCCCGCCGGGCCCGAACCCGTGGACGACGCGGAACGCCTCGGTCAGCCGGGCGAGGGTCCCGTGGGTCACCATCACCCCCTTGGGCCGTCCCGTGGACCCCGACGTGTAGATCACGTACGCGAGGTCCTCCGGTCCCACGGACGGCACCTCACCGAGGTCACCCGTGTCATCCGGGCTACCGGCGTCACCGGGGTCACCCGCGGGACGCCCGGAGCCCCGCATGGCTCCGTGCTCACCGCCGACCCCGCCGTCCTTGACCCCCTCACCGTCCTCGAAACCTTCGGCTCCCTCGGCATCGCCGACATCCCCTGAGGCCCCGACGGTGAGAACAGCGCCGAGGTAGCCCGCGAGCGCGTCCCGGTGCCCGTCGGAGGTGACGGCGGCGACCGCTCCGGCCTCCAGGAGGATCCCGGCGATCCTGTCCGGCGGGTCGGCCGGGTTGAGCGGCAGGTAGGCGGCACCCGCCTTCAGCGCGGCGAGCAGGGCGACGACGGCGTCCCCGCCGTTCGGCAGGACGACGGCGACGACGGATTCGCGCCCCGCCCCCGCCTCCCGCAGCCGCGCCGCCAGCCGCGCCGAGCGGCGTTCCAGCTCGCCGTAGCCGATCGTCCCCGCCTCCGAGACCAGCGCGGGAGCGGTGGGGGCCTCGGCCGCCCACCGGGCGATGAGATCGTGGACCGCCGTGAAGTCCCCGGCGGACCGGGGATCGCGGGGCTCCGGACCGCCGTCGGACGTGCCGCCCGGGGACCGCTCACCCCCTGAGAGGCCGCCGTCGGACGTGCCCCCGTCCAAAGACCGCTCACCCCGCGAGAAGCCGCCGTACGAGGCGTCCGGGGTGGCGGGGTGGTGGGCCTCGTCGTGGAGCGGGATCTCCCAGACCCGCAGATCCGGCGTGGCGGTGAAGGCGGACAGGAAGACGACGACGTGGCGCAGGAACCGGTCGACGGTGTCCTCGTCGTAGAGGTCGGCGGAGTAGTCGGCGTGCAGCTCGATCCCTCTCTCGCCCGCGCTCACGACGAGGGTGAGGTCGAACCGGGCGCCGGGGGAGGACTCGTCGAGTTCCCATGTCTCCACGGTGATGTTCGCCGCCCGCTCGGCGGACCCGCCCCCCTCCCCCATGACGAGCAGTGTCTGGAAGACGGGATTCCTGCGCAGGTCCCGGGGTGCCCCGGCCAGGTCGGCGATCTCCTCGAACGGCGTCGCCTGGTGGCCGAGCCCCCTGATGACCGAGCCGCGCACGGCGCGCAGGAGCTCGGCCAGGGTGGGGTCGGCCCGCAGGTCCGTCCGTACCGGGATGAGGTTGATGTAGCAGCCGACCGAACCCTCCAGCTCGATCAGGTGCCGGTTGACCAGGGCGGTCCCGACGACCACGTCCTCCTCGTCGGAGCACCTGGCCAGGGTGGCGGTCATCGCCGACATCACGATGACGAACGGGGTGACGCGCCGCGCCCTGACGAGGGCGTACAGGTCCGCCGTCAGGTCGGCGGGCAGGCGCAGGGACCGGCGGGCCCCGCCCAGTACGGGTTCGCGAGGCCGGGCCCGGTCCTGCGGGAGGGTGGTGACGGCGGGCGCGCCGGACAGGTGCTCTCGCCAGTGGGCCAGTCCCGCCTCGCGCCCCGCCTCGTCCTGCCCGGCGAGCCAGGCGGCGTAGTCGGGGAACTGGGCGGACACCGGCCCCGGCGGCTCCTCTCCTTCGACCAGGACCCGGTAGTGGGCCCAGAGGTCCTCCTCCAGGATCCCGAGCGAGGGTGCGTCGCACATGATGTGGTGCAGGCACCAGCTCAGGATGTGCTCGTCGGCCGCGAGCCTGACCAGCACGGCCCGGTGCAGCGGGGCGCCGTCGAGGGTGAACCTGCGCGAGAGCACGTCCCTGACGATGTCGCGCGCCCGCTCCTCGTCGGGCGCGTCCACCACCCGCAGTTCGGGCCCGCTCTCCCGTACCACCTGGGCGGGTCCCTCGACGATGACCAGGCGCAGCGCCTCGTGGCGGCCCACGACGGCGGTGAAGGCCGCGCGCAGCGCGTCCGTGTCGAGCGGCCCGGTGAGGCGCTGGAAGGTCCAGCAGACGTAGGACGCCCCGCCGGGCCCGGCCCGGTCGAGGAACCACAGGCGTGCCTGGGCCGGGGTGAGCGGGATGGGCGCCGCTGGGTCACGGCGCGCGATCGGCATCACTCGGCCCCTTCCATGATGGTCTCCATGACGATCTCCCGCAGGTGGGCGGGCACCCGGCCGTCGAACCGGGTCAGGTACGCGCGGCGGTGGGCCGGGTCCCCCCACAGGAAGGGGAGGTCCGTGGCGACCATGTGGCGGATCGCGAGCAGCGGCACGGGACCGGCCAGGGGACGCAGCAGCGGGTTCCACAGCCCCGGCTTGTCGGGCGGCCCGTCGTGGAACTCCCCGATCATCAGGCCCTCCTCGACGAAGGCGTTCTTCAGCGCGTCCTGCGCGCCGTCGACGAGCGCCAGGCGGTCGCCGAGGCCGGGAAGGAGCAGCAGGATGGTGGTGAACACGGCCTCGGGGCCGTCCAGCGGCGCGAGCGCGGTGAACCAGGCCCGGTAGGGCTCCACCGCGGCGACGACGTCCTCGACGGTCTCGGCGGCGCGGTGGCCCGCCTCGGGCACCGCGAGGTAGAACCTGCCCCTGCTCAGCGAGCCCTGGGCGTACGGGCAGACCGGGCCGTTGCGGCCGAGGTCGGGGTGGGGGCGGCACAGGTAGGTCTCGGCCCAGTCCACGACGGCCCGCAGCGCGTCCCCGTGGGCGAGGACCTCGGGCGGCGGTGACGGGGCGTCGAGGTCCGCGACCTCGATCAGGCGGAGCGACGGGTCGCCGGGGTGCGCGATCACGGGGACGTCCTCCGCGGGGAAGAGGTGATCCGTACGGCCGCCAGGGCGGCTCCCGCGGCCAGCGCCGCGCCCGACCAGCGCAGCACGCGGTCCTGCCGGTGGGCGCGGCGCAACGCCTCGCCGTATGGCATGTCGGTGTGCGAGACCATGGTGTAGAGCGGTCGCCACAGGGTGGGGAAGGCGCGGTTCAGCGCGAGGTCGGCCTGCCTGCGGGCCAGCCGCAGCGGTGACCGGGTGCCGTCGCGCAGGTCGGCGAAGTTCTGTTCGGACAGGTCGGCCAGGATGTCGGTGTGCGGTCTGCGCAGCCGTTGATACTCGTCGAACGCGGCCGCGCGGTCGCCGGGGTGCCGGGCGAGGCAGCCGTCGAGCACCAGGCAGTCCTCCAGGGCCGAGTTCATGCCCTGGCCGTAGAACGGGTAGACCGCGTGGGCGGCGTCGCCCGCCAGGACCACCCGGTCGGCGTGCCGCCAGCGTGAGGTGCGGATGGTCACCAGGTTTCCGACCGGGTTGGCGGCGTACTGCGCGGCCAGGTCGGGCACGAGGTCGACCATGCCGGGGAAGACCCGCAGGAAGAAGTGGGTGACGTCCCGCTCCCCTTCGAGTTCGGCGAAGCCGGGGGCGCCGGAGTGCGGCAGGAAGAGCGTCGCGGTCAGCGAGCCGTCCACGTTGGGGTGGGCGACGATCAGGGCTTTCTCTCCGGGCCAGACGTGCAGCGCCTCCAGCGGGACGCGGGAGCCGCCGCCGGGGGCCGCGGGGATCGTGAGCTCCTTGTACCCCCATTCGAGGAACTCCTGGCGGTAGTCGGCGGCGAGCCCGCGCTGCATGGCGGCGCGTACGGCGGAGAACGCCCCGTCGGCGCCGACCACGAAGTCCGCGCGGGCGTCGCGCGTCTCCCCGGTGATCGCGTCGGCCAGGGTCAGGTCTCCGCTCTCGCGGTCGACTCCCGTACAGCGGACGCCGAAGAGGTGCCTGACCCCCTCGTGTTCCGCGGCGCGCTCGACGAGGAGGGTGGTCAGCTCGTCCCTGCGGACCGAGTGGAGGATCTCCCCGGGGTCGGTGCCGTACGCCTGGAAGGCCGCCGGCCTGCCCGGACGGTGGATCATGCGTCCCCGCATGGGCACGAGCCTGTCCCCGAGAGCGTTCCAGAGGCCGACGTGCCGCAGGGCGCGGATGCCGCGGGCCGACAGGCCCAGGTTGATCGAGCGTCCCTCGCCGTCGCCCTTGCCGTCGCGCGGGTCGGGACGCATGTCGTAGACGTCGACCGGGTGGCCGCGGCGGGCGAGGAGGATGGCGAGCAGCGATCCCGCCGGGCCCGCCCCGACGACCGCGGCCCGTGCGGTCCGGTCGGCGGGGGTGGCGGTGACGGCGTGGGTCTCGTGGCGGCTCGGGTCGCCGGTTGAGCCGGGTAGGCGAGGTGAGCCGGATAAGCCTGGCGAACTGGATAAGTCGGATGAGCCGGGTAAGCCGGAGACGTCCTTCACGGTGTCCCCTCCGGCTCGACTCCGCGACACGAGGGCGTGCCCACGCGGTCGCGGATCGGGAAGACGGGCCGGGACGGGTCGGCGGTCATAGCGATCTGGGCGGTGTCATGCACACTCAAACCGGCCTCCTGGGGCGGGCGCGCGAGATCGGCGAATCGAACGAGAGTGAGGTCCCGGACCGCGGGGGCCCGGATCAAACACGTGCCGAGCGGAAGAACCGGCGGCTCTGGCGGCCTTCGCGATGTTCGAGAGGACCGGCGGCTCTGGCGGCCTTCGCAATGCCCGGGAGGACCGGCGGCTACGGTCCTCGCGGTGTTCCGGAGGACCGGCGGCTGCGGCGGTCCTCGCGGTGTGAGGATCTCGGAGTATAGAGATCGGCGACCATGCCGGGGAAGCCCGTGACGGTGGCAGAAACGGACCGTTGCGAAATGTCAGCGGGCGGGCGCGATCAGCGAACGATCTTGGGCCCGGAACCCGTCGAGCCCCGCACGATGAGTTCCGGCTGGAAGATCAGCTCGGAGTGCTGGCCGGGCGCGCCCGCGACGGCCTCCAGGAGGGTGTGCACGGCGGCGGTGACCATCGGCTGCACGGGCTGGCGCACGGTGGTCAGCGGCGGGTCGGTGAACGCGATCAGCGGCGAGTCGTCGAACCCCACCACCGACACGTCTCCCGGCACCGACAGCCCGCGGTCGCGGCAGGCCCTGATCGCGCCCAGCGCCATCAGGTCCGAGGCGCACACGATGCCCGTGCAGCCGCGCGCCAGCAACTGCGCCGTCGCGACCTGGCCGCCCTCCACGGAGAACAGCGAGTGCGAGATCAGCTCGTCGACGTCCGTGACACCGAGCAGCTGGGACATCGCCCGCCGGTAGCCCTCGATCTTCCTGATCACCGGTACGAACCGGCCGGGGCCGACGGCCAGACCGATGCGCTCGTGGCCGAGGTCGGCCAGGTGCTGGACGGCCAGCCGGGCCGCGGCCCGGTCGTCCGGGGAGATGAACGGGGCGGGCACGTCGGCGGCGTGCCCGTTGAGCAGGACGATCGGCACGCCCTGCCCGATCAGCTGGGTGTAGCGGTCCGAGCGCGCGGTGATGTCCGCGTGCAGCCCGGAGACGAAGATGATGCCGCTGACCCCGCGCTCCACCAGGATCTCGGTGAACTCGTCCTCGACCGCCCCGCCGGGCAGCTGGGTGCAGAGCACCGGGGTGTAGCCGTGCTGGGTGAGCGTCTTCTCGAAGGCCTGGGCGAAGGCCGGGAAGATGGGGTTGTCCAGCTCGGGGGTGACCAGGCCGATCAGCCCGTTGCTGCGCTGGCGCAGCCGCTGCGGGCGCTCGTACCCCATCAGGTCCAGAGCCGTCAGCACCGCCTGCCGGGTGAGGGCGGACACGCCCGGCTTGCCGTTGAGCACCCGGCTGACCGTGGCCTCGCTCACCCCGGCCTGCGCGGCGATGTCGGCCAGCCTGGCGGTGCCGTTCCCGGCGCCGGGTCCGGGTCCGGCGCCAGGGCCGGTGCCGTTCCCGGCGCCGAGCTGGCCGGTGCTAGGCGACATCGGGTTCCCACCAGACGGCGGAGTCGGGGGCGAGCCGTACCACGCCGCCCTCGACCGCCGTCTCCGCGCTGGCCAGCAGGATCCGCCCGAGGGCGGGCAGTTCCACCGGGTCGCCGGTGAGGTTGACCGTGCAGGCGAACCCGTCGCCCCTCGCGAAGGCCAGGGTGCCCTCCGGGGATTCGAGCCAGGTCAGCGGGGCGTCGTCGAAGGAGCGGCGCTCGCGCCTGATCCGCAGCGCCTCCCGGTAGAGGTTGAGCGTGGAGACCGGGTCGTCGAGCTGGGACGCGACGCTGAGCGGCCCCCAGGAGGACGGCATGGGCAGCCACGTCCCCCCGGCGCCGGGCAGGCTGAAGCCGAAGTGCGGCTCGCCGTCGGCCCACGGGAGCGGCACCCGGCAGCCGTCGCGGCCGTCGTCGGGGTTGCGCAGGCGCTGCGGGTCGCGCAGGAACTCCTCCGGCAGGTCGAGGACCTCGGGCAGTCCCAGCTCCTCCCCCTGGTAGACGTAGGCCGAGCCGGGCAGGGAGAGCGTCAGCAGGGCGGCGGCGCGGGAGCGGCGCAGGCCGAGTTCGCCACCGCCGTACCGGGTGAGGTGGCGCTTGACGTCGTGGTTGGACAGCACCCAGGTGCAGGGCGCGCCGACCAGCCCGGCCGTCGTCAGCGACTCCTGGATGACCGCGCGGAACGCGGTGGCCTCCCAGGGGGCGACGAGGAAGTGGAAGTTGAACGCCTGGTGCATCTCGTCGGGGCGGACGTAGTTGGCCAGCCGCCGCGAGGACGGCGCCCACGCCTCGGCGACGCCGATCCGCTCCCCGGGGTAGGAGTCGAGCAGTTTGCGCCAGGCCCGGTGGATCTCGTGCACGCCGTCCTGGTCGAAGAACGGCACCACCTCGGTGCCGATCATCCGGACCTGGTCGGCGTGGCCGACGTCGGGCAGGCCGTCCGCCTTGACCATGCCGTGGGCGACGTCGACGCGGAAGCCGTCCACGCCCATGTCCAGCCAGAATCGCAGGATCGACTCGAACTCCGCGTGGACCTCGAGGTTCTCCCAGTTCAGGTCGGGCTGCTCGGAGGCGAACAGGTGGAGGTACCACTCGCCGTCGGGCAGCCGGGTCCACGCGGGGCCGCCGAAGACCGACTCCCAGTCGTTGGGCGGCAGCTCCCCTCCGGCACCCCTGCCCCGGCGGAAGATGTAGCGCTCCCTGACGGGGTCTCCGGGGGGCGCCGCCAGGGCCTCCAGGAACCAGGCGTGCCGGTCGGAGGTGTGGTTGGGCACCACGTCCACGATGACCCGCAGGCCGTGCCGGTGCGCGTCGTCGATCAGCGCCCCGGCGTCGGCCAGCGACCCGAAGATCGGGTCCACGTCCCGGTAGTCGGCCACGTCGTAGCCGAAGTCGGCCATCGGCGAGGTGAAGAACGGGGTGAGCCAGATCGCGTCGACCCCGAGGTCCGCCAGGTACGGGAGCCTGCCGCGCACGCCGAGCAGGTCCCCCACGCCGTCGCCGTTTCCGTCGGCGAAGCTGCGCACGTAGACCTGGTAGATCACCGCGTCGCGCCACCATCGGGTGACGGTTCCGGCAGTACGGTCCGCCCGGACAAGCTCGGTCATATTAAATCCCCCGATCGGATGACATATCAGGACGTAATAGCACGACGGTGTTACGACTTCGTGGCACCGGCGGTAAGCCCGGCGACCAGATGCCGCTGGACGAGCAGGAAGACCGCCGCCGCCGGGACCGCGATCAGCACCGCCGCGGCGGTGAGCAGGCCCCAGTCCGACCAGTGCTGGCCGACGAACTGCTGGAGCCCGATGCCGAGCGTGCGCTTCTCCTCCTGCGACATGAACACGGTGGCGTAGGCCACCTCTCCCCAGGCGGTCATGAACGAGTAGAACGCGGTGACCGCGAGGCTCGGCCTGGCCAGCGGCAGGATGACCCGCCAGAACGCGCCGAACGGCGTCAGGCCGTCGACGAGTCCCGCCTGGTCGATCTCGCGCGGGATGGAGTCGAAGTAGCTCTTCATCATCCACGCGCAGAACGGCACCGCCACCGTCATGTAGGCGATGACCAGGCCGGGGATCTGGTTGAGCAGCCCGAGGCCGGCCATCAGGTTGTAGAGGGGGACGATCAGGATCGCCACCGGGAACATCTGGATGACGAGCAGCGTCCACATCACCCCGCGGTAGCCGGGGAAGCGGAAGCGGCTGATCGCGTACCCGGTCGTGGAGGCCAGGAAGACGCCGATGACCGTGGTCAGCCCGGCGACGATCACCGAGTTGAGCAGCCAGGTCGGGAATTGCGTCTCGGTGAGCACCCGCGCGTAGTTGTCCAGCGAGGGCTGGTTGAAGATCTCCAGCTCGCTGGAGAGCCAGCCGTCGCGCGGCTTGAGCGAGGTCAGGACGAGCCAGACGATCGGGAACAGCGAGACGGCGACGGCGGCGAGCAGGGTCGCGTGCAGCAGGATCGACTTCCCCGCGCTGCGTTCCCCGCGCCCCCGGACGCGCCCGGCGGTGGCCGTGGCGCCGGTGGTGGTGCTCACCAGACCTCCCCTTGCTTGCGCAGCGAGCGCCGGTAGACCACGGCCAGCACGACGAGGAGCAGGAGGATGATCACTCCCCATGCCGCGGAGTTGGAGTAGTTGCGGACGCCGGTGAAGGCCTCACGGAACGCGTAGGTGACCAGGATCTCGGTGGAGCTGCCCGGCCCTCCCCCGCTGATCAGGTAGATCACCGGGAACATGTTGAACGTCCAGATCGTGCCCAGCAGGACGACCGTGCTCGACACGGTACGCAGGCCGGGAATCGTGATGAAGCGGAAGCGCTGCCACGGCGTGGCGCCGTCCACCTCCGCCGCCTCGTACAGCTCACCGGGGATCGACTGGAGCCCGCCCAGCACGGCGACCATCATGAACGGCACGCCCATCCAGACGTTGACCGCGATGACCGCCATCTTCGCCGTGGTCGGGTCGTCGAGCCAGCCGACCGCTCCCAGGCCCGCGGCCCTGAGCATCGCGTTGATCACGCCGAAGTCGCTGTTGTAGAGGTAGCGCCAGATGAACGCCGAGACGAAGCCCGGGATCGCCCACGGCAGGATGAGCAGCAGCCGGTAGGCCGAGCGGAACCTGACCTTGCGGTTGAGCAGCAGGGCCAGGCCGAGGCCCAGGCCGTAGTGGAACGCCACGCAGACGACGGTCCACACGACCGTCCAGGTCAGCTTCTCCCAGAACAACCCGCTGGTCAGGATCGCGACGTAGTTGTCGAACCAGACGAACTCGTAGGTCGAGGGGATGACGTTGACGCCGATCGTCCGGCCGATGTTGGCCTCGGTCGCGTCGGTCAGCGACAGGTAGACGCCCCTGGCCAGCGGCCAGCCGACCAGCAGGGCGGTGACCAGGATCACCGGGGCGACCATGGCCCAGGCGTACCAGTGCCTGCCCGTCACCCGCCGGAACGGGCCGGGCTCCTTACGGCGGCCCCGGCCGCGGGCGCCGCCGGCACCCGCGGCCCGGTCCCTGGCCGTGCTGTTCACACGCCCAGTCGAGAGCGCCACGGATCAGCTCCAGTCCTTGAAGATGCCTCGGTACTGGCCGTCGACCTTCTTGAGCATGTCCTCGGGGGTCGCCGTGCCGCCCACCAGCGACTGGTAGCCCTCAAGGAGCGGCTGGAAGAGCTGGCCGCCCTCGGGGATCCACGGCCGCGCGGTCGCGGTGTCCATGATGGGCTTGAAGACGGCGACGTCCTTGTTGGCCTGCACGTCGGGGTTGTCGTACGCGGAGACTCGGGTCGGCAGGAGGCTGATCTCCTTGGCGACCCTGGCCTGGGACTCGGGGGTGCTCATGAAGCGGACGAACTCGTAGGAGGCGTCCAGGTTCTTGGAACCGGCGTAGATGGCCAGGTTCCAGCCGCCGGTGGGGGCCCCGGCCTTGACCGAGCCCGCCGGGACGGGCGCGATGCCCAGGTTCTCCTTGTCCTTGAACTCCTTGCCCTGGTAGATCTCCGACAGCGCCCACGGGCCGTTGTAGATCATCGCGGTCTTGCCGTCCTTGAGGGCGGTCATCGCGTTGGCGTAGCTGTCCTGGATCGCGGGCTTGGGCGCGGCACCGGAGGCGATCAGGTCGGAGACGGCGGCCATCGCCTTCACGTTCGCCGGGGAGTTGACGGTGATCTTCTTGTTCTGCACGTCGAGGAGGTCACCGCCCTCGCCGTACATGAAGGGCAGCAGGAAGTAGGAGTCGACGTTGAGCGCGAGGCCACTGGCGCCGGTCTTCTCCTTGACGTCGAGCGCGGCCTGCTTGAGCTCCTCGACCGTGGCGGGGGCCTTCTCGTGCCCGGCCTCCTTGAGCAGCCGCTTGTTGTAGATGAGCGCGAGGGTGTCGGTGACCTGCGGGACGGCGTACGTCTTGCCGTTGTACTTGGTGCTGCTCAGCGGCCCCGGCAGGAAGTCCGACTCGTTCTCCACGGCGCGCGTGCCCTCCAGCGGCTGGAGGTAGCCGAGCGAGGCGAACTGGGAGGTCCAGGCGACCTCGGAGCGGATCACGTCCGGCGCCCCCGCACCCGCCTGCGCCGCCGTCTGGAACTGGTTCTGCGCCTGGTCGGAGGGGACGTTGACGTACTTGACCTTGATGCCCGGGTACTTGGCCTGGAACTCCTTGATGAGCGCCTGGAACGTCGGGCCCTCGCTGTCGGGTCTGACGGTGTCCCACCAGGTGATCTCACCGGTGATCTTCGACGGGTCCGTCGCCGCGGGCTGGGTGGGGGCCGCCGTGCCGGCGTCACCGCCACCGCAGGCGGAGACCGCCAGGGCGAGGGCCGCGACAATCGTCGCGGCCGAGAAGGCTCGCCGCATGTTCTTCTCCTCGTGTTCAAGGGGGCGGCCGGGACCGAAGAGCCGTCCGGCCGGGTCTGGAGTACGCCGGACGTTACGCCGACATGAATCCCATTGGAAGAAGTTTCTGCAAGAGTCTGCAAAGTCGTTACAAAGCCGCCCAAAGCTAAGGACTTACCCGATCCTCCACTTAAACCATGGGCGGCGATATCACCACTTCAAGGCCGATAAGTCATCTTTTGTACGTTTTGGACTCTCGATTGGGTCCCTTCCGGACGCCCCCGAATTACCGGGATTCAGAAAATTGCCGCAAGGGATTGCACAGACCATTCCTAGTGAGTAACTTCCGGGCAATACCCCCGAAACAACTCCCGTGGAGGCCCCCCGTGGTCTGGCCGCTCCCCCCACGGCGCGCGAGAACGACCCTTCTGACGGGTGCCGCGCTCGCGGTGGCCCTGGTCACCACACCCCTCGCCGCCGCCCCGCTCCCCGCCGCCGCGTCCACCTCCCCAGCGTCCTCTCCGGTGTCCGCGACCCTCTCCGTACCGGCCTCCGCGGCCCCCGCGTCCGCGCGGGCGCGCGACACCGGCCCCGTGGTGTCCGCGCTCAGCCGCACCGCCGAGCCCTCCGACAGGGACCTCGCGCGCGACGCGCTCCGCGCCGACCTGAGCCGCGAGCGCTTCTACTTCGCGATGACCGACCGGTTCGCCAACGGCGACACCGGCAACGACCGGGGCGGCCTGTCCGGCGACCGGCTCACCACCGGCTTCGACCCCGCGCACAAGGGCTTCTACCAGGGCGGCGACCTCAAGGGCCTGCTCGGCAAACTCGACTACGTCAAGAACCTGGGCAGCACCGCGATCTGGATCACCCCGGCGTTCGTGAACCGTCCCGTGCAGGGCACCGGCGCGAACACCTCGGCCGGCTACCACGGCTACTGGATCACCGACTTCACCAGGATCGACCCGCACCTGGGGACCAACGCCCAGATGAAGGAGCTGGTGCGCGAGGCCCACCGGCGCGGGATGAAGGTCTTCTTCGACATCATCACCAACCACACGGCCGACGTGGTCGACTACACGGAGAAGACCTACTCCTACCGCTCCAAGGGCGCCTACCCCTACGTCGACACCGGCGGCGTGCCGTTCGACGACCGCGACCACGCGGGCAGGGACACCTTCCCGAAGGTGGACACCGGCTCGTTCCCGTACACGCCGGTCGCGCCGAGGAACGTCAAGACCCCGTCCTGGCTGAACGACCCGACGATGTACCACAACCGGGGCGACTCCACCTTCAGCGGCGGCGAGAACGACGAGTACGGCGACTTCTTCGGCCTCGACGACCTGTGGACCGAGCGCCCCGAGGTCGTCAAGGGCATGACCGACATCTACCGGACGTGGGTGCGCGACACCGGCCTCGACGGCTTCCGCATCGACACCGCCAAGCACGTCAACATGGAGTTCTGGGAGAAATTCTCCCCGGCGCTGCGCGGCTACGCGGCCCAGCAGGGCAACAAGCGGTTCTTCATGTTCGGCGAGGTCTACTCCGGCGAACCCGCCTTCACCAGCCGCTACTCCACCCGGGGCGGCATGAACGCCACCCTGGACTTCCCGTTCCAGGAGGCCGCCCGCTCCTTCGGCGGCGGCACGGCGGACGCGTCCAGGCTCGCCCGGCTGTACGCGGGGGACGACTACCACACCGACGCCGACGGCAACGCGTCGTCGCTGCCGACCTTCCTCGGCAACCACGACATGGGCCGCATCGGCCGGTTCGTCGCCCAGGACAACCCCGGCGCCCCCGACTCCGAGCTGCTGCGCAGGGACCTGCTCGCCCACGAGCTGATGTACCTCACCCGGGGCCAGCCGGTCGTCTACTACGGCGACGAGCAGGGCTTCACCGGCAAGGGCGGCGACCAGGACGCCCGCGCGTCCATGTTCGCCTCCAGGACCGAGAGCTACCTGAGCGACGACCTGATCGGCACCGACTCCACCCACGCCAAGGACAACTTCGTCCCCTCCCACCCGCTCTACCGGGGTATCTCCGCCCTGGCCGCGCTGCGCGACGCCCACCCGGCCCTCGCCGACGGCGCCCAGATCGAGCGGCTGGTCTCCGGCGGCGTCTACGCCTTCTCCAGGATCGACGCCTCCCGGCAGGTCGAGTACCTGGTCGCGGTCAACAACGCCGAGCAGGCCGCGACCGCGAGCGTACCCACCTTCTCGGCGGGCGCGGCCTTCACCAGGGTGTACGGCGAGGGCGCCGCCACGCTCACCACCGGCACGGACACGAAGCTGGCGCTCACCGTCCCCGCCCTGTCGGCGGTGGTCTACAAGGCGCCCGCCAAACTCGCCGCCCCGGCCTCGGCCCCGGCCATCGCGATCGCGCTGCCCGGGACCGAGATCGGGGGCACCGCCGAGGACGGCCGGATCCCGGTCGTCGCGACCGTGCCGGGCACCGGATTCGACCAGGTCACCTTCGCCGCCAAGGTGGGCGAAGGACCTTGGAGGGCGATCGGCACCGACGACGCCCCCAACGCCACCCCCTCGGGTCGCGCCTTCCGGGTCTTTCACGACCTGCGCGGCATCGCGGCGGGCACGAGGATCTCGTACAAGGCCGTGGTGAAGGATTCGGCGGGCCGGTTCGCCTCGGCGGGCGCGCAGGCGACCGTCGGCGCCGAGCCCGCCCCCGAGGAGCCCGGCGCGGTCAAGCGCGACTGGCTGGTCGTGCACTACCAGCGCCAGGACGCCGCTGACTACGACGGCTGGGGCCTGCACGTCTGGGGCGACGTGGAGAACCCGACCGAGTGGGCGACCCCGCTCCCGCTGACCGGCGAGGACTCCTACGGCCGCTTCGCCTGGATCAGGCTCAAGCCGGGTGCCACCAGCGTCGGGATCATCGCTCACAAGGGTGACGAGAAGGACGGCGGCGACCGGATCGTGAACCCCGCCAGGAACGGCGAGGTCTGGCTGGCGAAGGGGAAACCGGAGACGCACCTGTCCCGCGCGGCGGCCCAGGGGTACGCGACCGTCCACTACAGCCGCCCGGACAAGGACTACGACGGCTGGGGGCTGCACCTGTGGGGCGACGGGCTCGCCGACGGGGTGCCCACCGAGTGGGCCGCGCCGCGCCCGCCGGACGGCGTCGACTCCTACGGCGCGTTCTGGAGGGTGCCGCTGAAGGACGCCTCCGCCCCGGCGAACTTCATCGTGCACAGGGGCGACACCAAGGACCCCGGGCCCGACCAGTCGTTCACCCCGGCGCTGCGGCCCGACGCCTACGTCGCCTCGGGCGTGGCGAAGGTCCACCCGAGCCGGGCGGCGGCCGAGAACGTCGCGATCCTGCATTACCACCGGCCGGACGGGAACTACGACGGGTGGGGACTTCATCTGTGGGGTGATGTGGCCGCTCCCACCGAGTGGGGCGCGCCGCTGCGACCCGCGGGCGAGGACGGGTTCGGCGTGCACTTCCGCGTCCCCCTGACCGAGGGGGCGAAGACCGTGAACTACATCATCCACAAGGGCGACACCAAGGACCTTCCGGACAACCAGTCGCTGGACCTGACCGCGACCGGCCACGAGGTGTGGCGGGTCGCGGCCACCGAGGGCCACCTGCTGCCCCAGCCCTCGGCGCGCGGGGCCGATGCCGACCTGTCGAAGTCGTCGGCGCACTGGATCGACCGCGCCACCGTCGCCTGGAAGATCGACGCCGTCGCCTCGAACCGCTACTCCCTCGCCTTCTCCGCCAAGGGCGGCATCACCTACGACAAGGGGGACCTGACCGGCGACCTCAGGCTGATCCGCCTCGCGCCCGGCGCGCTGACCGAGGCGCAGAAGGCGAAGTGGCCACACCTGGCCGGGCACGCCGCGTTCACCGTCGACCCGCGCGACGCCGACCTGGTGGCCGAGGCCACCCGCGGCCAGGTCGTGGCCGTCGAGCGCGACGCCTCGGGCGCGCTGCTGACCGCCACCGGCACGCAGCTGCCCGGCGTGCTCGACGACCTGTACCCCAAGGCGGCGACCGCCGAGCTCGGGCCCTCGTGGAGCGGCGGCACGCCCAGGCTGTCGGTCTGGGCGCCGACCGCGGCCAAGGTCGAGCTGGCGCTCTACCGCGGCTCCTCCGGCGGCGACCGCACCGTCCACCCCATGCGCCGCGACGACGGCACCGGCGTCTGGTCGCTGCGGGGGCAGCGGGACTGGAAGGACCGCTACTACACCTTCCTGGTGACGGTCTACGTGCCGAGTGAGGGCAAGGTGGTCGTCAACGAGGTGACCGACCCGTACAGCCTGTCGCTCTCGGCGGGCTCGGGCCGCAGCCAGCTCGCCGACCTGTCCGACCGGGCCCTGCGGCCCGACGGCTGGTCGTCCCTGGCCAAGCCGAAGGCCGTCCCCCAGCGGAAGGCGTCGATCTACGAGCTGCACGTGCGCGACTTCTCCGCCTCCGACACGACCGTCCCGGCGGCCGAACGCGGCACGTACGCGGCGTTCACCGGCGACTCGGCGGGGATGCGGGAGCTGCGCGGGCTGGCCGGGGACGGGCTGACCCACGTGCACCTGTTGCCCGTCTTCGACATGGCGACCGTCCCCGAGAAGAAGGCCGACCGGACCGAGCCCGCCTGCGACCTGGCCTCGATGCCCCCCGACTCCGAGGAGCAGCAGGCCTGCGTCGCGCTCACCGCGGCCAAGGACTCCTTCAACTGGGGCTACGACCCGCTGCACTACACCGTGCCCGAGGGCTCCTACGCCGCCGAGCCCGACGGGTCTTCGCGGATCAGGGAGTTCCGCGGCATGGTCGGCGGGCTGAACAAGGCCGGGCTGCGGGTGGTGATGGACGTGGTCTACAACCACACCCACGCCGCCGGCCAGGACCCCACCTCGGTGCTCGACCGCCTCGTGCCCGGCTACTACCACCGGCTGCTCGACGACGGCACGGTGTCCACCTCCACCTGCTGTGCCAACACCGCGCCCGAGCACGCCATGATGGGCAGGCTCGTCGTCGACTCCGTCGTGACGTGGGCCCGCGAGTACAAGGTGGACGGCTTCAGGTTCGACCTGATGGGCCACCACCCGAAGGCGAACATGGTCGCGGTCCGCGCGGCCCTGGACAAGCTCACCGTCGCCCGCGACGGCGTCGACGGAAAGTCGATCATCCTGTACGGGGAGGGCTGGAACTTCGGCGAGGTGGCCGACGGCGCCCGCTTCGAGCAGGCGACCCAGGCCAACATGGCCGGCACCGGCATCGGCACCTTCAGCGACCGGCTGCGCGACGCGGTGCGCGGCGGCGGCCCGTTCGACGCCGACCCCCGCGTGCAGGGCTTCGGCTCGGGGCTCGCCGGGGCGCCCAACGGCTCGCCGGCCAACGGCGACGAGGGGCAGCGGCGGGCCCGGCTGCTGAACTACCAGGACCTGATCAAGGTCGGGCTCGCCGGCAACCTCCGCGACTACACCTTCACCGCCTCCAGCGGCGAGGAGGTCAAGGGCTCGGGGGTGAGCTACAACGGCTCCCCCGCCGGGTACACCGCCTCACCGGACGAGGTCGTCACCTACGTGGACGCCCACGACAACGAGACGCTGTTCGACGCGCTGGCGTACAAGCTGCCACCGGCGACCGCGATGGCCGACCGGGTGCGCATGCAGTCGCTCTCGCTGGCCACGGCCGTCCTCGGGCAGGGCACCTCGTTCGTGCACGCGGGCAGCGAGCGGCTCCGCTCCAAGTCGCTCGACCGCAACTCCTACGACTCGGGCGACTGGTTCAACCGGCTGCTGTGGGACTGCTCGGCGGGCAACGGCTTCGGCGCCGGGCTTCCCCCGAAGCCCGACAACGAGGACAAGTGGCAGTACGCCAGACCGCTGCTCGGCGACCCGGCGCTGAAGCCGGACTGCGCGGCGATCGGCGCGGCCCGCGCCCGGTACGGGGAGCTGCTGAGGATCCGCTCCTCCTCGCCGGTCTTCGGCCTCGCCACCCTGGCCGAGGTGCAGAAGCGCCTCACCTTCCCGACGAGCGGCACCTCGGAGACCCCGGGTGTCGTGACCATGCACCTGGACGCCACCGGGATCGACCCGCGCTGGAAGTCGGTCACCGTCGTCTTCAACGCGACCCCCGAGGCCCGGCCGCAGACCGTCGCCGCGCTGAAGGGCACCCGGGTGACGCTCCACCCCGTCCAGACGGCCGGCGACGACGCCGTCGTGAAGCAGTCGACGTTCGACCCCGCCACGGGCACGCTGACGGTCCCGGCCCGCACGGTCGCCGTCTTCGTCCAGCCCTGACGGAACCCCTCTGTGCCAAGCCCTGACGGAACCCCTCTGTGCCAAGCCCTGACAGAACCCGCACGAAACTCCACGGAACTTCTCGGAACCCTCCGGGAAGTTCCCGTACAGCCCCGCACAGCCCCGTAAAAGCCGCCGGGCCGGGTGTTGCAGCACCCGGCCCGGCCAGGGAACCCGTCCATCGATCCTGGAGGCCCCCTCGTGAAACCCTACAGAGTCGTCGTCGCCACGGCGTTGAGCGCCCTGGTGGGCGCCGCCGTGCTGGTACCCGGCGCGCTGAGCGCCCCGGCCCAGGCCGCGCCGCCCACCCCCGGCCCGATCGTGAAGCTGTGGAACTGGAACTGGAACTCCGTCGCCAGGGAGTGCGTCGACGTCCTCGGCCCGGCCGGGTACGCCGCCGTGCAGGTCTCCCCGCCGAGCGACTCGATGTCCCGGGGCGGCTCGGTCTGGTGGGACATCTACCAGCCCGCCCGCTACACCCTCACCAGCAAGTTCGGCGACGAGAACGCGTTCAGGAACATGGTGAACGCCTGCCACTCCGCCGGGCTCAAGGTGCACGCCGACGCCGTCATCAACCACATGACCGGCCAGGGCAGCACCAGCTACGGCGGCTACACCTTCGGCAAGTACGACTACCCCGGCCTCTACTCCGCCGCCGACTTCCACTCCCCCGTCTGCGGGATCAACGGCTCCGATTACGTCAACGACGGCTGGCGGGTGCAGAACTGCGAGCTGGTCGGCCTGTCCGACCTCAACACCGGCTCCGAGTACGTCCGCGACCAGATCGCGGGCTACCTCAACAGGCTCACCTCCCTCGGCGTGGACGGCTTCCGCGTCGACGCCGCCAAGCACATCAACCCCGGCGACCTGGCCGCGATCAAGGGCAGGCTCACCGGCTCGCCGTACATCCACCAGGAGGTCATCCAGGGCGACGGCGAGGCGATCAGCCCGAGCCAGTACACCGGGATCGGCGACGTGCACGAGTTCGTGTACGGGCGCAAACTCAAGGAGCAGTTCAACGGCGGCCAGATCAGGAACCTGCAGTCCTTCGGGCAGAGCTGGGGCCTGTCGGTGCCCGGCGACAAGGCCGTGGTGTTCATTGACAACCACGACACCGAGCGCAACGGCTCGACCATGAACTACAAGTACGGCGACGCCTACCGGCTGGCCAACGTCTTCATGCTCGCCTGGCCGTACGGCACGCCGAGGGTCTACTCCGGGTTCACCTGGAGCAACGGCGAGGCCGGACCGCCGTCGGCAGGCGGCGGCTTCGCCACCGACGCCAACTGCGGCAACGGCCAGTGGACCTGCTTCCACCGCCAGATGAACGGCATGGTCGGCTTCAACCGCGCCGTCCAGGGCACCACGGTCGGCAACTGGTACGACAACGGCAACAACGTGATCGCCTTCAGCCGAGGCGCGAAGGGCTGGGTCGCGATCAACAACGAGGGCGGGAGCCTCACCCGCACCTTCTCCACCGGCCTGCCCGCCGGGACCTACGCCAACGTCGCGGGCGGCGGTTCGGTGACCGTCGGCGCGGGCGGCTCGGCCTCGGTGACCGTTCCCGCCAGGGGCGCGGTCGCCATCCACACCGGCGCCTCGGGTCCCGGCCCCAGCCCGACGCCGACGGTGAACCCCGGCCAGGTCGCCACCACGTTCAACGCGACCGTGACCACGAACTGGGGCCAGAACGTCTTCGTCGTCGGCAACGTCGCCCAGCTGGGCTCCTGGAACCCGGCGAACGCGATCGCCCTGTCGTCTGCCGCGTACCCGGTCTGGCGGGCCACGGTGAACCTGCCGCCCGGCACCGCGGTCCAGTACAAGTACATCAAGAAGAACCCCGACGGCTCGGTCACCTGGGAGAGCGACCCCAACCGCTCCTTCACCACCCCCTCCGGCGGCACCGCCACCCGCACCGACTCCTGGCGCTGACCTCCAGCTGGCACCGGCCCCGGCCGGTGCCAGCCGCTGACCTGCGCTGAGTTGCGATCGCCACCCCTTGAACCGGTGCCGGTCAGAGGCCGGTGCCGGCTCTCGACCGACGCTGGCCTCCGATCGGCAACACCTGCCGGCCTCACCGAACCGGCTTAGCGTGTGATCAGTTCCGTTACGTGGTGGTGCGGGGGACGATCTGGGAGATGCGCTGGTGGGACAGGCCCAGCAGGCTGCCGATGTCGCGGGTGGTCCAGCCCTGTTCGATGAGAGTGCGGGCGGCGTTGCGGACGGCGTCGCGCTCGGCCTGTTCAGCGTAGAGGCGTGCGACGCGTGCGTCTGAGACGGCCTTCCGTGCGTTCGCCGCCTCCGGGTCGGCGGGGGTGAAGTGAAAACCGGCGGTACCGGGGTCGGGGGCGAGCAGGTCGAACACGCGCTCCATGGCGTTGTCCGCGGTTTCTCTCCAGGTCGCGCCCTGAACCTGGATGACGTGGCCGTCCGGGAGGTCCTGGACGGTGGCGGTCCAGCGCTTGCCGGTACGGGTGAGGGTGGCGTGGTAGTCGGTCGTGACTTCGAGTTCGAGCTGGTCGAGGTCTTCGGGGATGTCGGACTGGTCGAAGATCGCTTCGCTCCATGTGGTCGTGGAGGGACCGTAGGCCGCCGGAAGACCCATGGGACGAGTCGAGTTCTGGAACGACCCGAACGCGCCGAAGGCCAACACCCTGGTTCCCGCCTGCGGAACCGTCACCGTTGACGACACCGGCCGCATCCTCTTGCAGCGCAGGCGCGACACCGGCCAGTGGGCGCTGCCGATGGGCAAGATGGAGATCGGCGAGACGCCCTCACAGTGCGCCGTACGCGAGACCCAAGAGGAAACCGGGATCACCGTCGAGCCGGTGAGCATGCTCGGGATCTACTCCGATCCCGGTCACATCGTCGCCTACACCGACGGGGAGGTTCGCCAGGAGTACGAGGTGATGCTGATCGCCCGAC
Source organism: Streptosporangium sp. NBC_01469 (assembly GCF_036227305.1). Classification (NCBI taxonomy): domain Bacteria; kingdom Bacillati; phylum Actinomycetota; class Actinomycetes; order Streptosporangiales; family Streptosporangiaceae; genus Streptosporangium; species Streptosporangium sp. NBC_01469. Next base: position 8,315,228 of record NZ_CP109465.1, read on the forward strand.
CGGTCAGCGGTCAGCCGGGAGCCAACGACGAGGCCAGCGACGTCCGATGGGTGGCGCCCGAAGACCTCCAGACCCTCGATATCCACCCGACCCAGTGGCGCCAGCTCAACGACTACCTGAACGGCGCGTACCCGCATATCGACTGAGCCGCGTTTCCGGTTCCGGTCCGGGAAGGGACCGGGCTTCCCGGGGAGCGCGAGAACCCGGCTACGGTATGCCGAGTGCCGTCGGTTATCGCAGCATTCATCCCTATATGGTTTATTGGCGCTCTCGGCTGGCTGGCCGCTCGGTTCGAATGGGCGAGCGTCCACATCCGGCAGGCATTGACGAGGTTCGCGTTCATCGTCGCGATGCCCGCGGTGCTGTTCACCACGCTCAGCCGTACCCCGCTCGACCAGATCCGGCCCGGCCCGCTGCTCGCCTTCGCGATCAGTACCTTCGCCGTCGGCCTGCTCGCGCTCGCGCTCTTCCGCGGCGAGCTGCCGGAACGGGTGATCGGCGCGATGTCGTCGGCCTACGTCAACGCCGGCAACCTCGGCATCCCCGTCGGCCTGTACGTCCTGCACGACGCGACGTTCGTGGTGTCGGTCCTGATCTTCCAGGTCCTGATGGTCTCCCCGCTGATCTTTCTCGGCCTCGGGGCCGGGCGCGCGTCCTTTCTCGCCCCGCTGCGAACGCCGATCGTGGCGGCCTCGTTCCTCGGCCTGGGCGTTTCAGCCCTCGGCTGGCGGCTGCCCGAGCTCGCGCTGAGGCCCCTGGAGATCCTCGGCGGCGCCGCGGTGCCCCTGGCGCTCTTCTCGCTGGGCATGTCCCTGAACGGCTCGGCCGTCTCCTGGCGCGGGACGGGACCGGCGGTGATACTCAAACTGCTGGTCCAGCCGCTGGTGGCCTTCCTGGTCGGGCGTTTCCTCCTCCACCTCGACGGCCCGGCGCTCTTCGCGGCCGTCCTGTTCGCCGGGCTTCCCACCGCCCAGAACACCTACGTGTACGCTGCCGAGTACGGTCGCCCAACCGACCTGCCCCGCGACGCCATCCTCGTCTCCAGCGTCCTGTCCCTGGGCACCCTGTCCGTCATCGCCTTCCTCGGAGCCGCCTGATCCGGGGCCGCGTAATCCGGGGCCGCGTGATCCGAGACCACCTGGGGAGATCCGCACCGGGATCGGGGCTCGGCGCTCGGGTCGTGGGAGTTGATGGACCTGATCGAGTGCGGCGACAGCCGCCCGTCCTCAGCACCTCTGACGAGACAGGACTACGGGCGCGTTCGAGTCTGATCCTCCACCAGGGCGACGAAACCATCGAGATGGCGCGCAAGGCTGTACTCGAACAATCCGTCCACGTCCGGCACTTCTTCCCCGGTAAGCGCGGCCAGCAGCGGAAATCGTCCGGAGTGGCGGAGTTCGTCGGCCCGCTTCCGCTGTGTCAGCCACCACCGGTCGAGCGTCACACCGGTCTCCTGCTCGGCTTCGGCCTCATCCGCCATGGACAGCGCGACGGTGAGGACCAGTGCGGGCAGAGTGAGCGCCTCGCGAATCCGTGTCGTCATGGGCAGTCCGAGCCCGTCGAGTGCACGCAGGGTCCACTCGGTGTGCGCCATCACGTTGGGCACCAGCAACGGGCGAATGAACGAGATGGCCCCGGGCAGCCAGAGGTGTCGCCGGCACAGCTCCCATTTGCAGGCGGGAGATCAGTTCGAGCTTGGCTCGCCAACCGTCCGATCCCGGGACGGGTAGCTCTGGTTCGCCGAAGACCTCGTCGGCCATCTGCGTCACCAATTCGTCCTTGCTCGAAACGTGCCGGTACAGCGACATCGGACCGACACCGAACTCGGCCGCGAGTCGCCGCATGGACACGGCGTCGAGTCCCTCGATGCCGGCGATCGCGATGGCGGTGCGGAGAGTTCGCTTCCGGTTCAGTGCCTGCTTGGGGACGCCGGCCCGCGGTGGTCTGAGGGGAGTGGTCACGCCGACCGGCTGCTTCTGACCCGTGAGGGTGCTGACCACCGTGCCGGCGCCGACCTTCGTCTCGACCAGCCCGTCATCGCGGAGGGTGGCCATCACTCTGGTCGCGGTCGCGACCGCGACGCCCCATCGCCGGGCGATCTCCCGGATGGAAGGCACCCGATCTCCGGGCCGCAGGTCGCCGGCCAGGATCCGGGCACGGATCTCCGCGACGATCTGCCGGTATGGCGGTATGGCGGTATGGCGGTTCCGGTCGCCGCGTTGACGACGGCATGGAGCCCCCGACCTCCCAGCGAGGTTGCCGTCCGGCAAAAGTGTACTAGTTCAATCTCTCAGCACTAGTTCACTTTAACTGGCTGAATCCCCAAATCATGCCTACTTGTCCAGCCAACCCAATACGCTGTACCCATGACAGTCAATACACCGTACGCATCCGTGCGGCGGGCGGATGACGCAGACCGGCAGGCGGTGTTGGACGTCCTGACCGAGGCGTTCATGAACGATCCCCTTGTCTGCTGGCTCTTCCCCGAGGCGGGCCAACGAGGTCGTCTCCAGAGGCACCACTACCGCCCCCTGCTCACCCATCCCGCCGCCGAGGCGTACCTGGCCGGCCGTCGCGAGGGCGCCTCGGTATGGCTGACGCTGGCCGCGGGCCAGACGCCCTACGAGGAGCCCCCGGACGCGCCCGAGGCGGGCCGGGAGACGGTCTTCGGTGAGAACGGCGCGCGATTGACGGCCCTGGGCCAGGCGCTGGCCCCACGGCACCCCGATCGCGAACCGCACCTCTACCTCCCGTGCATGGGGGTGATCAGCGGGCGGCAGGGCGCCGGACTCGGTTCGGCGATGTTGCGGCACCGACTGGAGCGAGCGGACACCGACGGGCTCGCCGCGTATCTGGAGGCGAGCTCGCCCAGGAGTCGCGCCCTCTACCGGCGGCATGGATTCGAGGATCTCGGCGAGCCGGTTCGCGTGGCGGACAGCCCACTCCTGTGGCCGATGTGGCGCCCGCCGCACCGTTGACCACCGGCTCACACCACCCGTCCGACAGACAGACAGACAGAAGGAGATAACTTCAATGACGACGAACCGCGAAGCCGATCGGCGACCGGCGACCCTGGTGTTCATCCACGGCACCAACTCCTCGGCGGCCTGGATCTCGGGGCTGACCAACGAGCTCACCCTGCGCGGGCACCGGTGCGTGGCCGTCGACCTTCCGGGACACGGCAGCGAGGCGTTCTATCCCCGCTCCTACCAGGCCCCGCAGGACCTCGAAGCGCTGGCGACCGAACCGTCGCCGCTCGCCAAGATCACCATCGACGACTATGTCGAGCGCGTCGTGGGTGTGGTGCGCCGCGCCCGCCGCCACGGGCCCGTGATCCTTGTCGGCATGAGCCAGGGCGGCGTCACCCTGAGCAGGGTCGGCAACGTCATCCCCGAACTGCTCGAGCGGGTTGTCTACGTCGCGGCGTACTGCTGCGTGGACCTGCCGAACATGACCGCTTACCTCGAAACACCGGAGAACAGCGAGAGCCTGCTCCCCCAGGTGACCGCGGCCATGGTCGCCGATCCGGCGGTCCTGGGGGTGAGCCGGCTCAACTGGCGCTCAGCCGACCCGGCGGTGTTCCAAGGCGTCAAGCAATGCCTTGCCGGAGACTTCACCGACGAAGGGGTGAGCCGGCTGCTCGCCATGCTGGAGCCGGACGAGACCGCCGGCATTCCGCTGGCCGAAGCCCGGGGCGAAGCACACACCTGGGGCCGGATTCCCCGGACCTATGTGCGCCTCACCCTCGACCGGCTGATTCCGTTGGCGTTGCAGGACCGATTCATCGAAGAGGCCGACCGTCTCACTCCGGACAACCCGACTGACGTGCGAAGCGTCGCCGCACCCCATGTCGGCCCGTTCGACCGGCCCGAACTGGTGGAGATCTTCTCGGAGCTCGCCGGCCGCTGACCCTGCGGCCCGGAGACCGGTCAGCGCAGGCGCCAGACGCGGACGGTCCACCGCCCGATGACCGGCGCCCGGGGCCGCCGGACGGGATGGTCCACGAGCCGGCCCCCGCCAGGCTCGCGACTTCTCCCGCAGCCGGTACGACACCCGCGAGGAGTGGCGCCGGAGTCATCGGAACGGTGATGAGGATGGATCCAGCCCTTCCACGCCGGCCCCCGTGGATCGGCGGGACGGGTCTTCCCGAACGCTAGGCGGGGGGCGCGGCGGGAAGCATGAGTAGCCCCTACTCATCCCACGGGATCCTCAGCCAACAAACCGTGCAAACAGCCACATATCCACACTGAAGGCCCAGGATGAGCTGGATCGTTACCCGCGGCCGGGCGGGCCACGGACGGCCACGGAGGCCGCCGCCCGGCGCCTAACCGAGCGGCAGCGTCTCGCCCGATTCCAGCAGGGTCTTCAGGTTCGACAGGATCTCGGGCCAGCCCTCACTGACACCCTTGATCATCTCGCTGCCCGCGGCGAGGCCCTCGTGGGTCACGGTCAGCTTGACCGTGGCCCCACCGGCGGGCTCGATCTCGAAGGTGATCTTCGAGATCGGCTCCTTCCTGAGCTCGGCGAGCTTCTCGTCGCTCCAGCCGAACAGCTCGGCCACCTCCCGCTCGTAGTTGTGCCAGGTGTACGACAGGCGCTTGCCGGGCTCGGCCTCGAGCACCCGCTGGCCCCAGTCGTGGAACTCTCCGTCCGCGGAGACCTTCCACTCGATCGGGGCCCCCGGCGTCCAGTCGGATCGCGGGCCCCCGCCGCCGAAGTAGCGGCTGATGAAGGCCGGGCTGGTCAGGGCCTCCCACAGCCGGTCGGGAGTGGTCTCGATTTGACATCCACTCCGCCCTAAAGGACGGAGATTCCCGTCTGCCGCGCGTGCGGCTCCGGGTGGGTTACTGCTTCTTCGCGCGGTGCCGGGATCGCTCCCGGTCCTACCCACACTCCACAGTCGTTTAGTCTCTCCGTCTGCCCGGCGGCGAGGATGTTGATCGCGGCGTTGATGTCCCGGTCGTGGGTGGCACCACATCCGCACGTCCACGACCGGATGGTGAGCGGCATCGAGGTGGCGATGGTGCCGCACGCCGAGCACAGCTTCGACGACGGGAACCAGCGGTTGATCTTGGCGAAGTGGCGGCCGTACCTGACGGCCTTGTACTCCAGCATGGCGACGAACTGTGACCAGCCCGCGTCGTGCACGCTCTTGGCCAGCTTGGTGCGCGCCAGAGCGGACACCGCAAGGTCTTCCACGTACACCGCTTGGTTGTCGCGGATCAACGTGGTGGAGAGCTTGTGTGCCCAGTCTCGGCGTGTGTCGGTCACCTTGGCGTACGCCTTGGCAACCTTGAGCTTGGCCTTGCCCCGGTTCGCCGAGCCCTTCTGCGTGCGGCTCAGCGCCTTCTGCGCCCTGCGGAGTTTCTTGGCCGCGCGCCGCAGGATGCGCGGGTTGTCCACCTTCTCGCCGTCCGACATCACCGCGAAGTGCGTCAGACCCAGATCGATACCAATCTCGGGGCTCGTCTCGGGCAACGGCTCGTCGGAGGTCTCGACCACGAACGACGCGAAGTACCGGCCCGCCGAGTCCTTGATCACCGTCACCGAGGATGGGTCCGACGGCAGCGACCGCGACCAGCGAACCGGCACATCCCCGATCTTCGGCAACCGCAGGCGGCCCGACTCGGTGACCGTGAACCGGGCGTTCTTGGTGAACCGGATCGCTTGGCGGGAGTCCTTGCGCGACCGAAACCAGGGCGGGCCGACTTTGCGGCCCTTGCGCTTGCCTGCCAGGGAAGCGAAGAAGGTGCGGTAGGCGGTGTTCAGATCGGCGAGCGCCTGCTGAAGGATCACGGCTGAGACTTCGCCCAGCCACGCCCGCTGCGGGGTCTGCTTGGCCTGAGTGATGATCCGCTTGGACAGATCCCCGTCCGAGATGTATGGCAAATTCGCCGCGCGGGCATCGGCCCGCATACGCAGCCCGTCGTTGAACACCACGCGGGCGCACCCGAACGCCCGTGCCAGCGCGGCACGCTGGTCGCCGTCGGGATACACCCGGTAGTTGTAACGAAGCCGCACCCGTTAATTCTATCGTTGGTTTATGGCCGAACACGAAGACATCAGGACCGGCAGGCACTGCGTTTTTGCCCTGCATGCGCATTTGGTCTTCGTGACCAGGTTTCGGCACCGGGTGTTCACCGACCCCCACCTGAGCAGGATGGAGGAGATCATGCGGGACGTGTGCGCCGACTTCGAGACCGAGCTTGCCGAGTTCAACGGCGAGAACAATCACGTCCACCTATTGATGAACTTCCCGCCCAAGATCGCCCTGTCCAAACTCGTCAACTCGTTGAAGGGCGTATCCTCACGCAGGATGCGCACCGAGTTTCCCGAGCCGGCCCGTCACTGTTACCGGGCGAACAGGCTGTGGTCGGGCTCATACTTCGCCGGGTCGGTGGGCGGCGTACCGATCAGTGTCCTGCGCCGGTGCATCGAGCGGCAAAACCGCCCGGCTTAGGGCACGCTCAGGCCCTCAGAGGGCCTTCCCGCGCGGGCCTTCGCCCCCGGCCTGAAGGCCGGAGCACTGACCCGCATTCTGGTAGCTGATGTAGACGAAACTGGTCTCGGACACGTCCGTACCCTCCAGGGCTTGTTTCAGGTCGGCGAGCGCGCGCGCCCGCTCGCGGTCGTAGCGGCCGATCCACCGATCGGCGAGCTCGTTGATGGGCGCGGCGTTGAGGTAGTGGAACTTCTCCCTGCCGCGTCTGACCGTCTCCACCAGACCGGCCGCCTCCAGGACGGACAGGTGCTTGGTCACGGCCTGCCGGGTCATGTCCAGCCCCGCGCACAGCTCGCGCAGGGTCTGGCCGTTGTGCCGGTTGAGGCTGTCGAGCAACCTCCGGCGACTGGTGTCGGCGAGGGCCTTGAATACCGCGTCCATGCTGTCTCACAGAGTTAGGCAACCATCCGGATGCATGTTCGGATTCAAGCAACCTTTCGGTTGCCTGTCAATGCGGGCGTCCGTCCCGTCCCCCTCAGGACCTTCCGTTTCAGAGCGCCGCCGCGTCGGGGTCCAGGCTCACCACGGCGAGCACCCCGTCGATCCCGGAGAGCGCCGTGGTCAGCTCCGTTAGCGAGCCGACGCCGTGCACGGTGAGCGAGAGCGACACGGCCTCCGGGGTCCGCCTCCCGGGGCGCTGGTCAACGGACAGCTCGTCCACGCCGAATCCCCGGTGCGTGCATTCGGCCAGTGCCGACCGCAGCACGCCCCGCCCCTCAAGGTAGGTCAGCTGGAGCCGCGAGGGTGCGTACTTGGACCGAGGGAGCCTGTCGGCCAGCGGCGTGAGGACGAACACCGTCACGAAGTACCCCACGGTCACGACGATCGCCAGCAGCCACAGCCCGGCCCCCGCCGCCATGCCCACCCCGGCGGTGAGCCAGACCGCCGCGGCGGTGGTGAGGCCGCGAACCGCGTCACCACGAACGAATATCAGGCCCGCGCCGATGAAGCCGATGCCGGACACGATCTGGGCGGCCACGCGGGACGGATCGAGAGTGACGTTCTCCCCCAGGACATCGGCGAAGCCGTATTTCGACACCAGCATCATCAGGGCGGCGGCGAAGCCGACCAGGGTGTGGGTGCGCAGGCCCGCGCTCTTCTGGCGGACCTCCCGCTCAAGGCCGATCCCGGCCGAGAGCACGAAGGCGAGGAACAGCGCCCCCACCTGTGTCCAGCCCTGTCCGGCGAGTTCACCGAGAGGGGCCATCACCATCACCCCCGGTCCCCGTCCAGGGCCCGGTCCCGGTCCCGGTCTCGATTCCGCGGCCAGGTGAGGGCGTCCTTGCGACCGGCCCCGGTAAAGACGTTTCCGGCATCGACGCCGGTAAAGGCGTTTCCGGTACCGGTGAAGGCGTTTCCGTTCCCGGTAAAAGCGTTTCCGTGCCCGGTCGCGGTGAAGGCGTCCCCGGTACCGGTTACGCCGCCTCGGCGGCCTGCCCGGCCTGCCGCAGGATCGGGAACCGTCGCTGTTCCGACAGATAGTGGCCGAGGCCGACGACGAGCGCGACGGGCCATTCGATGACTCCCAACGTGCCCAGCGCGCCCAGCACCCCGTAGAAGACCAGCCGGTCCGGCGGCGGCAGGGTCAGCGTGCCGATCACCGGCAGGGTGATGTGCGGCGGCTGTTCCTCGTTCGCCCGGCCGCGCGTCCTGCCATTCGAAGCGGCGGTGGTTTTCCTGACCATGGCGGCCTCCGTGAATCACGACACACCACGCCAATCCCCGGCCCCGCATGCCCTGTAACGCCGTTTGGCCAGGACTTTGCCCGTCCCACCGGCCCGCGGACCACCCGGCCCGCGGACCACCCCACTCCGGGCCGGCCGCCCCCGGACCACCCGGCTCCGGACGGACCGACCCCGGACCACCACCCCGCGAACCACCCGGCTCCGAACCGGCCGCCGCCGGACCACCGGCCCGCAAATCACCGTAAGCAACTGCAAACAACTGCAAACAACCGTAAACAGCTGCGAACGGCCGCGAAACGAGCACGGCCCGTCCCGCGGAGAAGAGCGGGACGGGCCGTGCAGGAGGTTCAGGCCGCTACGGGGTGGCCTTGTCGGGACGCTCGGAGATACGGACGCTGTTGAGCACGGTGTCGCCGATCCGCTTGGCGAACCGCACGTTGAGCTGGCCGTCGGTGACCTTCACCGTGTACTGCCGGGTGGTGGCGGTGTACGCGCCGGTCTCCAGGGCGAGGTCCAGCGCGGGGATCGCGAGCTGACCCTCGACGATGACGTCGAAGACGCGCTGGCCCTCGCGCTTGCCCCGGGTCTCGGCGAAGCCCAGCTCGACGGCGTAGGTGCCGTTGGGCACCTGGTCGAACCGGTACTCCAGCATCCCCTCGCGGACGCTCCTGAACAGCGCCTGCTCGGTGGTGCCGGTGATCGTCCTGCTCGCCGTGTTCGTCTTGGTACTGGTGCCGACGTAGCCGTGACCGCCGGTGCTGTGCTTGCGGTCCGCGGTCCAGCGGTCACCCGTGGCGTCGACGACGTCCTTGGTGCCGCCCACCTCGACGGCGACCTGGTGCTTGGGCACCACGATCGTCACGAGGATCTCGATCTGCGGGTTGCGGCCGCTCGCCGAGCGAACCAGCAGCTTGCCGGTGCGTACGGTGCCGGGCTGGACACCCGCGCTGGAGGCGGTCACCTTCAGCGTCACCGACTTGCCCTTGGCGAGTTCGCCGGTGGCGGGGGTCACGCCCAGCCAGCCCTGGGCGGGGTCGGTGACCACGGTGTAGGCCGTGGTGACGCCCAGGTTGGACAGTTCGACCGTGCCCGTCCTGGTGGTCTCCGCCGGCTGCACCAGGGTCAGCTCGGCGACCGAGGCCGTCACCTGGCCGGTGGCCAGCGCGGTGTCGGCCAGGGTCCGGGCTCCGGCGGTGACGGTGACCTCCTGGGTGAAGGTCCCGTAGTTCTCCTTGGAGACCTCGACCTGGTAGTCGCCCAGCAGGATCTGCCCGAGGAACGTGCCGTCCGCCCCGGTGGTGAAGGTCGCCACGTCACCGACCTTCACCGTCGCGCCCGCCAGCGGCCCGCCGTCGTTGGCGTCGGTGACGGTGCCGGCCAGCAGTCCGTGCCGGCTCGCGCCGAAGGTCAGGCTCTGGCCGTCGCCGATCGCGGCGCTGTTGAAGGAGTACTGCAGCGCGTCGGTGCCGTCCGCGTTCTCGACGCCCACCGTGGCACCGATCCCGGCGTCGCGCTCGCTGTCGACGCTGTCGTAGCGGTATCCGACCGAGCCGTTCTCACCGAGCAGCGCCGAGAACGAGACGCGCTGGGTGGCGTCGGCGTAGAAGCGGGCGTTGCGCCACTCGACGACGAAGGTCCGGTTCGGCGCGGTCCCGACGGTGGCGGTGTAGATGCCGGACTGGTCGTCCAGCACGAGGTCGTCCCAGTAGGGGTAGAGCGCCGCGTTGGGCGCGCCGGTGGCGGGCAGGGTCACGTTGCTCGCCAGGGCGGCGCTTTCCCTGAAGGACAGGAACCCGTTGGTGCTGACCCAGGCGCCGGTGTAGCCGGTGCCGTAGAACGGGAAGGTGAACGGCAGCGCGATCTGCTGGACCGCGTCGTCGCCGGTGAGCGCGCTCTTGGCGGTGCCCGCGACGTACGCCTCGGCGGCGCTGTCACAGGTGTAGCCGAAGGTGTCGGTGCGGCGCGGCAGGTCGACGTCCTTGGTCAGGTCGCCGTTCACCGTGATCGGCACGGTGAGCTCTCCCGCGCACCGGGAGCCCGGGGCGACCTTCAGCTGGTAGTCGCCGTTGGGCAGCGTGAGCCGATAGCGGCCCGCCGCGTCGGCGACCGCGGTGGCCGGGGTGCCCACCGCGGTCAGCGTGGCACCCGGCTCGGGGGTACCCGCGGCGGTGACCGTGCCCGAGACCGCGCCCGAGGCCCGCTGCGTCAGCGACACGTCCTGGGTGACCGTCTGGTCGGCCACGACGGTGACGGTCACGGTGGTGGCGTCGTCGTACCCGAACTTCTTGACCGTGAGCTCGTAGTCGCCGGCCAGCAGGCGGGGCAGCGCGTACGTGCCGTCCTGCGCGGTGGTGGTCGTGCGGTTCAGCGGACCGGTGACGGTGACGGCCGCCGCGGCCAGCGGCGTGCCGCCGGCGGTGACGGTGCCGGTCAGCCCGCCGAGCTCACCGGCGGGGGTGGCCTGGACCGCGGCGAACGCGTCGAGCCTGCCCTCGCCCCAGACGTTGTTGTCGGCGGCGGTGCCGCCGCAGCGCGTGTCGTTGACGTCGATCGCGGTCCGGTCGAGCAGTTCCCGCGTGGTGGCGATGTCGCCCAGCAGGGCGGGAGAGGCCGACCACATCAGCGCGACGGTGGCCGCCAGGTGCGGCGCGGCCATCGACGTGCCGGAGTTGGCCGCGTACCCGCCGTTGGTCACGGACGAGCGCACGTTCACGCCGGGGGCCGCGAGGTTGGGCTTGATCTCGCCGTTCTCGCCGGAACCCCGGGTGGAGAAGGTCGCGATCGTGTTGTTGACGTCGAACGCGCCGGCGCTGTAGCTGGCGACGTACTGGCCGGGCGAGCCGCTGGAGTTGCAGCCCGCGTTCGTGACGTTGCCGTTGGCGAAGACGGGGAAGATGCCCGCCGCGACCCAGGCGTCGACGGTCTCCTTGTACCAGGGGTTGAAGCCGCCGCCGCCCCAGGAGTTGTTGACGATGTGCGGCGCCAGGTCGGGACGCGGGTTGTCGCCGTTCAGGTCGGTGGGCGCGAGCACCCACTGCCCGGCGGCGAGCAGCGAGGCGTCCGAGCAGGTGGTGGACTCGCAGCCCTTGGCGGCGATCCACTTCGCGCCGGGGGCGACGCCGATGGTGTTGGCGCCGCCGTCGTCGCCCACCATGGTGCCCATGGTGTGGGTGCCGTGGCCGTTGTTGTCGCACGGCGCGGTGCCGGAGCAGATCCCGGCCGGGTCGAACCAGTTGTAGGCGTGGTCGACGCTTCCGTCGGCGTTCTTGCCCCGGTACTTGGCGGCCAGCGCGGGGTGGTCGAACTGCACGCCGGTGTCGATGTTGGCCACGACGATGCCCTCGCCTCGGACGCCGAGCTCGCCCCAGACCCGGGGGGCGTTGACGCGGTCGATGTTCCACTCGATCGCGTTGATCTTCGCCACCTCCTTGCCGGGCAGCGGCTCGGGCACCTTGGTGACCTGGCTGGGCTCGATCCGGTCCACCTCGGGCCGCTTGGCGATCTCCTCGGCCAGCTTGGCGTTGCCGGTCACCTGGATGGCGTTGGCGATCCAGAAGGAGGTGAAGTCGGCGCGCTCGGCGGTGAGCAGCTTACGCAGGCCCGCCTGCGACGAGGTGGCGAGCTCGGTCTTGGCCTGGAAGACCTGCTCGGCCTTCTCGGTCTTGGTCTTCGCCCTGCGGGCCGCGCTGAGATCGGCGTCGCTGTTCAGGCGTACCCAGAAGGTGGCCTTGTCGTCCGCGGCCAGATCCGCCAGCACGGTCTTGTGAATCTTGTCTGGGGCGAGTGCGGCCTGGGCCACGCCCTGAGGAAGCACGAGCACGAGAGCGGCGGCGATCCCGGCCAGGACCGATCGCCGGCGTCGAGGGGTGTTTGACACGCATTCTCCTTCACTCCGGGCGAGAGCTTCCCGCCGGGCAAAGCGACGCGGGGTGCACACGATCTTTACAACCCACGTGGAGAATCTTGAATAGATCTTGTGCAATTTTCAAGCTTTCGGGTTACTAAAGCGCCATATGTCACCAGAATTAACATGATTGGACGGTCCCAATCAGAGAGCCCTCTCGGTCGCCGCGGGCTCCCGCGCCTCCACCGGGCACGCCGCCTCACCGCCCCTTCCCGGAGCCGGTACGGCATGTGGGCTTCACGCGATCGGCGGGACACGGGAGGATTGGCGGCGTGAACCGCACCGCTGTACGTCTGGGAGTGCTCCTGCTGGCCGCCGTCGCGGTCGCGGCGGTGCTGCTCGCACTGCTGCCACCGTCCTCGACCGGCACGTACGGCGAGGAGGACACGCGAGCCTCCGCCGTCGCGGTGAAGAAGCTGGGCGAGCGCGACCACGAGCTCACCGTCACCTCCGCCGCGCTCGGCCGCGAGGGCAGGGTCAGGGTCCTGCTGCCCGAGGAGTGGACGCCGGACTCGGGTCCGTGGCCGGTGCTGTACCTGCTGAACGGCTGCTGCCAGTCCGGCTACGACACCTGGGTCACCAAGGGCGGCGCCGCGGAGCTCACCTCGGGCTACCGCGCGCTCGTGGTCATCCCCGAGAACGGCCCCGTCGGCTTCTACTCCGACTGGCGCGAGGGCCCCGGCTGGGAGACCTTCCACCTCACCGAGGTCAGGGCCGTCCTGGAGCGCGACTACGGCGCCGGGGACCGGCGGGCGGTGGCGGGGCTGTCCATGGGCGGGTTCGGGGCGATGTCGTACGCGGCCCGCCACCCCGGCATGTTCCAGGCGGCGGCCTCCTTCTCCGGCGTGCTGCACACCCGCGACGGCAACGGCGGCGTCGACTGGCTGCTCGGGCAGTACGGCGAGGAGTCCGTGAAGCTCTGGGGCTCCCCCCAGGATCCGGAGTGGGCCGCCCACAACCCGGCCGACCTCACCGGCGCGCTGCGCGGGGTGCGGCTCTTCGTCTCCAGCGGCGACGGCGCCCCCGGCCCGCTGGACGACGCCTCCGAGGCGCGGGACGAGGGCGAGGCCTCCCTGCTCCTTCAGGCTGTGACCTTCGTCGAGCGGGCCAAGGCGAACGGCGCCGAGGTGGCAGTCGACTTCTACGGCCCCGGCACCCACTCATGGCCATACTGGCGCCGCGGCCTGGAGCGCTCGCTCCCCATGCTCATGGGCTCCATCGGCGCGGCCGTCTGAGGACCCGCGGATCACCGCGACCGATCGGCGCTGCCGTCTGAGGATCCGCGGGTCACCGCGAACGATCCGCCGACGACCCGCCGACGATCCACCGATGACCGGCCGATGGCCGGTGCCGCCCGGTCTTCGCCGCCCGGTATGGCCGGTATGGAAGGTGCCGCGCGTGCTGTCCGGTGCCGTCCGCGGCACCTCCAGGCTGGGGCTCCCGGTGGCGCGGAAAGTTAAGACGGGCGACTCTGGACGTTCAGCTCAGACACCCCTTTCCGGTCACCCTCGTGGCTAGGTTCCTATGACACCCCAGCTCAGGGGCGTTCGCCGTATGTCATGAGGAGCCACCTTGCGAGTCCTGGCCGTTGTCCCCGCCCGTGGAGGTTCGGTGGGGGTTCCCCTGAAGAACCTGGCCGCGGTGGGCGGCAGTCCCCTGGTCGCCCGTGCGGTACGGGCCTGCGTGCGCGCCGAGCTGGTCGACGAGGTCGTGGTCAGCACCGACCACGAGGGAATCGCCGAGGTGGCCCGCGCCGCGGGCGCGACCGTGATCGACCGTCCCGGAGAGCTGAGCGGCGCGACCGCCTCCAGCGAGTCCGCCGTGCTGCACGCGCTCGACCACGTGTCCGAGGCTCCCGAGGTGGTCATCCTGGTGCAGTGCACCAGCGCGTTCATCGACCCCGCCGACCTGGACAGCGCGATCTCCAAGGTCCTGGACGGCAGCGCCGACGTGGTGTTCTCCGGGCTGGAGACGCACGAGTTCCTGTGGAGCGCCAGCGGCGCGGGCGTCAACCACGACCCGTCCCACCGCCCCCGCCGCCAGGACCGCGAGCCGAACTTCCGCGAGACCGGCGCGTTCTACGTGATGCGCGCCGAGGGCCTGCGCGAGCACGGCCACCGCTTCTTCGGCTCCGTCGCCGTGCAGCAGGTGCCCTCGCGCCACGCCATCGAGGTCGACACCCCCGAGGACCTGGAGATCGTACGGGCACTGGCGCCCTTCGTCGACGAGCCCGAGCCGATCGACGTGGACGCGGTGATCACCGACTTCGACGGCGTGCACACCGATGACCGCGCCTACGTCGACCAGGACGGTCGCGAGATGGTCGCGGTCAGCCGCTCCGACGGCATGGGCATCTCGCTGCTGCGCCGCTCCGGCGTCAAGCTGATGATCATGTCCACCGAGCACAACCCGGTGGTCGCGGCCCGCGCCCGCAAGCTGGGTGTGCCCGTCCTGCAGGGCCTGACCGACAAGCGGACCGTGCTGCGCGACTGGCTCGCCATCGAGGGGATCGACCCGGCCCGCGTCGCGTATGTCGGCAACGACGTCAACGACCTGGGCCCGATGAGCGACGTCGGCTGGCCCGTCACGGTCCCCGACGCCCACCCCAAGGTCCGCGCCGCCGCCAGGACCGTGCTGACCAGGCCCGGAGGCGCCGGGGCCGTACGGGAGCTGTGCGACCGCGTCCTCGCGGCCCGCCCGGTGAGTGAGGTCGCGGTCGCCCCCGCGCCCCGCGCCGAACTGCGGCTCACCCCGGTCGCCAAGCCCGTCCAGATCGGCGACGCGCTGGTCGGCGCCGGCCAGCCGGTCTACGTGATCGCCGAGATCGGCATCAACCACAACGGCGACCTGGACATCGCGCGCAGGCTCATCGACGTGGCCGCCGAGGCGGGCTGCCAGGCGGTCAAGTTCCAGAAGCGCACGCCGGAGATCTGCGTGCCGCTGGAGCAGCGCGACCAGATCCGGCAGACGCCCTGGGGCGAGATGACCTACATGGAGTACAAGATCAGGACCGAGTTCGGTCTGAAGGAGTACACCGAGATCGCCAAGCACTGCCAGGAGCGCGGCCTGGACTGGTTCGCCTCCCCGTGGGACGTGCCGTCGGTGGAGTTCCTCGAGTCGATGAACGTGGTCACCCACAAGATCGCCTCGGCGAGCGTGACCGACCTGGAACTGCTCCGCGCGCTCGCCTCCACCGGCAAGCCGCTCGTCCTGTCCACCGGCATGTCCACGCTGGAGGAGATCGACCGGGCGGTGGAGATCCTCGGCACCTCCAAGCTGGTGATGATGCACGCCACCTCCACCTACCCCCTCCCCCCGGAGGAGGCCAACCTCCGCGCGATCGTCACCCTCCAGGAGCGGTACGGCGTGCCGGTCGGCTACTCGGGCCACGAGCGCGGCCTGCAGATCTCGCTCGCGGCGGTGACGCTGGGCGCGGTGACCGTGGAGCGGCACATCACGCTCGACCGCACCATGTGGGGCTCCGACCACGCCGCCTCGCTGGAGCCGGCCGGCCTGGAGCACCTGGTCCGCGACATCCGGATCATCGAGACCGCCCTGGGCGACGGCGTCAAGCGTGTCTTCCCCGGCGAGGAGGCTCCCAAGTCGCGCCTGCGCCGCGTCACCGTATGACCCTCTGATTCGGGAATGGGAAGAACAACTTGATCAAGCTGTCCGTCGTCGTCCCGGTGCGGGACGCGGAGGCCTACATCGGTGACGCGCTGACCTCGCTGGTCAGGAACGCGCGCAGGGACTTCGAGTTCATCGTGGTGGACGACGGATCGGCAGACGCGACCGGGCAGATCGTCGAGGACTTCCGCGACGACCTGCCCGGTCTGGTCGTGCTGCACAACGACACGCCGGTCGGGCTGGCCGACGCGCGCAACCTCGGGGTCTCCCTGGCCTCCGGCCGCTACCTCACCTTCATGGACGGCGACGACTGGCTCGCGCCCGGATACCTGGAGAACCTGGTCGGGGCGATCGAGCGGCTCGGCTGCGACTTCGTCCGGGTCGACCACGTCCAGGTGGAGGGCAGGAAGCGGGTGATCCACCGGGCGCCGCTCGCCACCCGGGAGGTGGTGCTGAAGCCGCGCGACCACATCCTGCCCGCCCGGTCGAAGACCATGGTCGACTACCCGTACGCGTGGGCGGGGATCTACCGCCGCGACCTCGGCGAGCTGCTGACCTTCCCCGGGCACCTGCACACCGCCGAGGACAGGCCGTGGATCTGGCGGCTGCACCGCGGCGCGGGGTCGTTCGCGGTGGTGTCGCTGGCCGGGCTGTTCTACCGGCGGATGGTGACGGGCTCGCTGACGCAGATCGGCGACGCCAGGCAACTGCACTTCTTCGACGCCTTCGACATGGTCTTCGAGGGCCTGGAGGAGGAGTTCACGCCCAAGGCGGTACGCATGTTCCGCGCGCTCCTCGCCCACCACCTGGAGATGGGCGAGCGGTTCTCCCCCGAGCTGCGCGCCCGTTTCGAGGAGCGCGGCGCCGCGACCCTGAGGCGGTTCCCCGCGGACCTGCTCGCCGAGACCCGCCTGGATCCGGAACGCGACCAGATCCTGCAGAGACTCCTGGAGGGCTGATGACGCAGCTGTTCTACGCCTCGACTCTGTTCGGCGCGATGACGCTGGCGGCGGCGATCGACGACGGCCGCTTCGGCCCGCGCGAGGGACGCCGGATCCTGCTGGTGTCCAACAACGCGGCCATTCCCGAGATCACCCCGTCCCTGGACGAGACCCCGGGATTCGCCGCGCTGCGCCCGCGCTTCGACGAGGTCCACTCGTGGAACGAGATCGTGGCCCCGCTGCACCCCTCGGACTGGAGGGCGCGCGTCATCGAGGTGCCGATGCTGAGCCGCCTGATCGGCTCGCGTCTGTCCCTGGGCGACGGGCCCGCCGAGCTCATCCTGGAGTCCGTCGCGGTCCCCCCGAGCAGGACCCTGGGAGGGCTGGTCAAGGACTGCCCGATCTCGGTCTACTCCGACGGCCTGATGAGCTACGGCCCGACCCGCGACCCGCTGCCGCTGGAGATCTCCGGCCGGATCACGCGCCTGCTCCACCTCGACCTGGTCCCCGGTCTGACGCCGCTGCTGCTGTCGGAGTACGGGGTTCCCGCCGAGACCCTCCCCGACCGGGCCTTCCTCGACGTGATCGGGAGGGCCGATGGGGAGGCCGGCGACGCGCCCCCGGGCCGGGCGATGATCCTCGGGCAGTACCTGTCCGCCCTCGACATCGTCACCCCCGACGAGGAGGCGCGGCTGCACGCCGACATGCTGCGCGGCCTCGTCGCCCGGGGGTTTCGCGGCGTGCTGTTCAAGCCCCACCCGGCCGCCGGGCGCAGGCACGCCCAGCAGCTGCGCGAGACGGCCGCCGAGCTGGGCGTCGAGCTGGACGTGGTGGCGGAGACCGTACCGGCCGAGTCGTGTTTCGCCACGCTGAGGCCCGAGCTCGTGGTCGGCTGCTTCTCCACCGCCCTGATCACCGCGAGCCGCTACTTCGGGCTCCCGGTGGCGACGGTGGGCGGCGAGCTGGTCCTGGAGCGGCTCACCCCGTACGAGAACAGCAACCGGATCCCGGCCACCGTCACCGACGCCCTGCTGCCGCGCCTGTCGGCGGACGGCTCTCTGGAGGAACCGCCGCCGGTGGATCTTCCCGCCCTGGTGAGCGCGGTCGGCTACTGCATGCAGGCCGAGGTGTACCCGCAGCTGCGCGAGAGCGCCGCCGCCTATCTGGAGGCGCACGGCCCGGCCCGCTACTTCAAGCGCCAGCGCCTCGGCGCCCTGGACCTGATCGCCCCCCAGGCCGCCCCCCGGGAGCGCAGCCCCCTGGGCAGGCTCCGCAACCGCCTGTCGAAGGCGTTCCCCCAGTAGTGCTTCGTCAGGTGGTCAGGGCGGTCGTCGCCGGCAGGTGGGGCATGGCCGGTCCAGGTGGGTGACCGCCTTGGTCCGCTGATCCGAGCGGGCCGGCGGGGTGAACACCTCAGCGGCGAACGTCTCCGGCTGCCGGCGGATATGGGCGAGCCGTTCGGGGGTCAAGCCCGCATCGAATCACCCCGCAGCCAACCCGGCCGGCCACAACAGCCTGACCTGGCAAAAGCACCACCAGGACCTGGCTTCAAACGCGTTGTCGTCGTGGTTCAGGCCGACGACCAGCGTGGAGCAGAACGTCCACGCACCCGACGATCATGAGGCTCTCAGATCGCTCAGAGATCAACTTTGAAAACAGAGCCTAGAGCCCAGACATCCCATCTATTTTCTCGGTGCGGTCACGGTCAATGCCAGCCTAAGGCCGAATTAGTCGAGGATAAGCGCCTGGGTTCGTCCTAACAACCCCAGTTTCGCACTTGACAGGTCGGATGTTTCAGGAGATCAATAGTGCACCGCACATTTCGTCCGGTTCGCTGTGGCCTGTAGCGGCGTGCATGCCGCGGCGAGCTGACCTCATCCAGCCACCAGAGAGGACTCCATGCGGTCGACATTCCTACGAGCAGCCCTGTCCCTGCTCGTCGCACTGACGGCGACGGTCGTCATACCGCCATCGCCGGCGGTCGCCGCCGCGCCCGGCGACAACTACGTCGTCGATGACGCGCTCAGCTCAACGCGCACCCGCTGGTTCGACGAATCACGCTTCGGCATGTTCATCCATTTCGGCACGTACGCCATGTACAAGGGCCAATACAACGCGTGTCGCGAGGTCGAGTGGATCAAACGGCAGTGCAACATCCCGTGGAGTGAGTACGAGGCGAAGGCCGCCACCTTCAACCCCACCGCGTTCGACGCGAACGCCATCGTGCAGCTGGCCAAGCAGGCCGGCCAGAAGTACATCGTCATCACCGCGAAGCACCACGACGGATTCGCCATGTGGCCCACCGGCGTCAACCGGTGGAACCTCCGCGACCATTCCGGCTTCTCCCGCGACCTCCTGCGCGAGCTCAAGACCGCCGCGACCGCCAACGGCATCAAGCTCGGCTTCTACTACTCGATCTGGGACTGGCACGACCCGGACTTCGTCGGCAACTTCCCGGCCTACGTCACCAAGATGAAGGCGCAGCTCCGGGAGCTGGTGACCGGCTACGACCCCGCCGTGCTGTGGTTCGACGGCGAATGGGCCGAGACCAACCCCACCAACCCGTGGTCGGCTCAAAACGGCGAGGATCTGGAGCGGTACGTCCGGGGCATCTCACCGCAGGTCATCATCAACAACCGGGTGGGCAAGCGCCGCGCCGTCGACGGTGACTTCGGCACCCCCGAGCAGGCGCTCGCCGGTTCCCCGCCGTCGATCCAGCTGCAGGAATCCTGCATCACGATCAACAACACCTGGGGGTACGCAGCCTGGGACACCAACTTCAAGTCACCGACCACGATGGTGCGCGACCTGGCGACCCTGACGAGCAACGGCGCCAACCTGCTGCTCAACATCGGTCCCACCGACACCGGGGCGGTCACCGCCGGACAGGCCGACGGCCTGCGCGGCATCGGAACGTGGATGGCCGTCAACGGGGCGGCCATCACCGGCGCGGGCCACACGGGCCTGGTCAGCCAGCCGAGCTGGGGCCGCGTCACGCGTAAGGGCAACAAGCTCTACCTGATCGTCAACTCCTGGGCCGGCACCCTGCACCTCAGCCAGCGTTCGCCGTTCACGGTCACCGGCGCGCGGGTGCTCGGCAGCACGTCACCCGTGACCGTACGGGCCGCCGGAGACGGTTACGACTTCCTGCCCAGCGGCGGCACCACCAACGCCATCGCCACCGTCATCGAGGCCGACATCACCACCCCCGCGCCCACGGCGGCCGGTACCGGTTCCGGGCTCAAGGCGGAGTTCTGGAACAACGCCACGTTCACCGGCACACCGGCGGTCACCCGGACGGATCCGACGGTCAACTACGCATGGCGTTTCGGCGGCTCCCCGGCGCCGTCGATCGGCGTCGACAACTTCTCCGGCCGCTGGACCGGCTCGATCGAGCCTCGGTACTCCGAGCGCTACACCTTCACCACCGCCTCCGATGACACCGTGCGACTGTGGATCGACGGACAACCGGTCATCGACAACAACACCCCGCACACGGCGGCCGTCGACCAGGGCAGCGTGACCCTCGTCGCCGGACGCCGCTACGACATCCGCCTGGAACACACCGAACGCAGCAGCGAGGCGTTCATGAAGCTCGCCTGGGCCAGCCCCAGCACACCGGCCCAGATCGTGCCGCAGTCGCAGCTGTACCCCACCGTGGGTACGGTCCAGCGGTTCAACGACAACGTGGCCACCTACAGCGCCGGCTGGGCGGCCAGCAGCGGCCGGGGTTTCGGTGACTACAACGACGACGTGCGGTACACGACCACCAACGGCGCGTCGTTCAGCTACACCTTCAGCGGCACCGGCATCGACTTCCTGTCGGAACGCAACTCCGACCAAGGTCTCGTGGACATCTACCTGGACGATGTCCTCAAGGCCACCGTCGACACCACCAACGGCACCCGTCTGACCCAACAGGTCATCTACGGCGTCCGCGGGCTGACGCGGGGAACGCACACCTTGCGCGGCGTCAAACGATCAGGCACCTACATGCTCGTCGACCGCTTCGACGTCATCCCCTAGATGTGCGGACCTCCGGGCGGACACCACGTCCGGAGGTCCGTACACCTCCGGCTCCTAGCCGAACGCCTTGAGGTAGCGGCGCATCCGGCGCTTGGCGCGGTAGCCGACGCGCAGCACGTTCGGCGGTACCTCCACGCGCATGCGGGCGCGACGGCGGGCGGCGGCGTACTCGGGACCCTCCAGCAGGGACTTCGCCGGGACGAGGCGCCCGGAGCGGGCCTGCCCGACCAGGGAGACCATCCGCGACACCCAGTCGCTCTCGCCGCCGGGGTGGAAGTAGTTGACCTTGCACCAGGCGTCGTCCGGGTCCAGGAAGCGCCCGGCCGAGAGGTCGTCGAGGGTGCCGAGCAGGCCGCTGTCCTCGAAGACCAGGTTGATCATCTCGGCGCCCACCCCGAAGTCCGACAGCACCAGGAGCGGTACCTCCTGGGCGATCGCCTCCAGCGCGGCGGTCGAGCTGACGGTGACGAACCCGGCCGCGTGGGCCAGGTGCTCGTGCATGGGACCCACCGCGAAGCGCACGGCCTCGGCGCGCACCCGGCCCTCCTCGGCGAGCGACTGCCACAGGCGCTGGTAGTGGTAACGCTCGTTGTGGGTCTGGCGCTCGGTGTCCAGGGCGCGGAGCTTGACGACGACGTCCAGGTCCGGCCGCCGTCCGGCCAGCTCGGCCAGGGAGAGCAGGACGCGCTCGCGCTCCTCCCTGCGCTTGGGCACCTTGGCCTGGGTGGCGAACACCACCCGGTCGCGCGGCCCGGTGGCGGGGATCTCCGCGTCACCGCGCAGGAACGGCAGCCGGGCCAGCCCGACCTGGCCGCCCCCGCCCAGCCGGCCGCCGATCTCCGAGAACTCCTCGACCTCCCGGCCGCTGTGCAGCACGAACAGGTCGCACCCGCTGCGAAACAGCCACGCCTTCTCGGTGGCGGGGACGGAGATGCCCGGCAGCCCCGAGACGAACACCGGCCGGGGCCGCAACCCGGTCAGCACGTCTCCGACCAGCACGTCCACCACGGGCCCCGTACAGGCGACGAGCACCACGTCGGGCCTGAAACGCTCCGCGGCCCGGCGCAGCGCGCGGGCCGACAGCACGGGCGGATCGGCCGCCGAACCCGCGACGGCGGCGTGGATCTGCGCCGGCGACGGGGTGATGGGGGTGCGGATGACCGCCAGCTCCGTCTCGCAGCCCGAAGGCAGGTCCCTCAGCAGGCAGGCCGCCCACTTCAGGTAGGAGTCAGAGTCGGCCACGGCCAGGACCTTCAAAGAGAACCTCCGACGGGGAATCCCCCGGTTTCGTGTGTGGAGAGGATTCGTTTGTGGAGAGGCGGCACGGCGCGCGTCCCGCGAGCGGCGAGCCCGCCGGGCCCCGGCCGAGGGGTCATGGCCCGGTGACCCCCGTGTCGTGATGGGCGAACCTCGACAGGTGGGAGCGGAGTGACGGCGCCGCCTCGGCCGTCCACCACTCGTCGGGGACGTCCACCGTCTCCACGGCGACGCCCCGGGCCGAGAGCAGGACCCGCAGGGAGGTGACCGCGGTGGACGGCAGGCTCAGCACCCGCTGCTCGGCGGCCAGGCCGCGCAGGGTCATCTCGGCGGGGATCCCGCCGTCGTAGACGGTGATCCCCGGCTGCTCCCCGACCCGGGCGAGGTCGCCGGGGTCCTCGCGGCGGTGCGGGAAGTAGGCCACCGGCTCGGCGGAGCCGAGCCCGGCCAGCCAGGTGAAGTAGCGGTCGCGGTGGATCAGGCCGTTGCGGACCAGCGAGGTGCCGAGGACGACGGTGCGCTCCTCGGGACGGGGCCTGCGCAGCGGCTGGGACCGCAGCCAGGCGAAGTCGTGGGTGACCAGCTCGGCTCCCCTGGCGCGTACGGCCTTCGCCAGGTCGGGGGGCACGGGCAGCGCGGTGAAGATCGACAGCCGCCCCGAGCGGGCGGCGGCGCGCAGCCTGAGCCCGGCCGCCGTGGCGAGGACGGTCCTGAGCCTTCCCGCCTTCCCCCTCGCCCTCAGCAGGGGCGTTCCCACCCTGCCGGTGAGCAGCTCCAGGAGCCTGATGGTGGCGAGCCCGTCGTCGACGATCACGATCCGGCCGGGGAGCGCGGTGAGCCAGCGGAACTGGACCTTGCCGGAGAAGGCGTCGCCCACCGCCCAGATCTCGCCCCGGCGCGGCCGGGGCATGTCCGGCGCGGCCGCGGTGAGCTCCAGCCCCCTCGGCAGGGTGAGACGGCCGAGCTCTCGGCCCGTCACGGCCAGCGGGCGCAGCTTCGCCCGGGGCACGAGGTGGCTGCGGGCACCGAGCAGCCCGGCATGGTGGGCCTCCACCGCACAGAGCATCTGCAACGGGGATTCCACCCAGGCAATGGCCGAACCCTGCTCCCGCGCGTGGTCTCGACCGTCCTCCACGCCGGGCGATGACCCGTTCACGACTGCCACAACCTAACCCGGTGGCCTTAAGCGCCCGGGAACTGCGGGTGAACAGCCGACCACGCGCGCTTGCCGATGATCTTATCGACCTTTACCGTGGTGTACGGAACCGTTTCGTACACCACATGATCCATCCCCCGATTCGTCCGTCGATCCGCCACGAGGAGCGAGCGATGTGGACACCCGACAAGATTCCCGACCTGACCGGCTCCGTCGCGGTGGTCACCGGGGCGAGCGGCGGCATCGGCGTGCCGACGGCACTCGAACTGGCCAGGCACGGCGCCCGCGTCGTCCTGACCGCGCGCGACGCGGACCGGGGCCGGGCCGCGCTCGACACGGTCCGGACGGCGGCGCCGGAGGCGGCGGTCGAAGTGAGGGCGCTCGACCTGGCCGACCTCCGCTCGGTGCGCGCGTTCGCCGAGACGGTCGACGGGCCGCTCGACCTGCTGGTCAACAACGCCGGAGTGGGCCCGATGCCCCGGCGGACCACCGTCGACGGTTTCGAGACCCAGTTCGGCGTCAACCATCTGGGGCACTTCGCCCTGACCGGGCTGCTCATGCCGCGCCTGCTGGCCGCCCCCGCCGCCCGGGTGGTCACGGTCTCCAGCGACGCCCACTCCGTCGGCGCGATCGACTTCGACGACCTGGCCCTCGACCGCCGGTACGGCAGGTTCTCCGCCTACGGCCGTTCCAAGCTGGCCAACCTGCTGTTCGCCCTGGAGCTGCAGCGCCGTGCCGACGCCTCCGGAGCGGCCCTGCTGAGCCTGGCGACCCACCCGGGCATGACGGCCACCGGCATCATGAAGGCGGGCGCCCTCACCCGCCCCGTCAACGCCCTGCTGCGCCTGCTGTTGCAGCCGCCCGCCAAGGGCGCCCTGCCGTCCCTGTACGCGGCGACCTCTCCCGAGGCGAGGGGCGGGCAGTACGTCGGGCCGGGGCCGAAACCGCTGCGTCCCTCACCGAAGGCGCTGGACGCGGCCGTGGCCGCGAGGCTCTGGGAGAGGTCGGAGGAGCTGACCGGCGTACGATTCTGGGAGATCAGACAGGACTCGTGAACCACCGGAGGCACCTTGCGTCTCGATCCCGCGCGGGAACGGGCGATCCTCGACGCGACTCTGGAGCTGCTGTCCGAGGTCGGATACGACCGGATGTCCGTCGACCAGATCGCCAGGCGGGCCAGCGCCAGCAAGGCCACGATCTACCGTCGCTGGCCGGGCAAGGAGGCGCTGGTCGTGGACCTGATCTGCAACCACCTCGAAATCGAGGTCGCGCCGCCGCCCGACACCGGATCGATGCGCGGGGACCTGATCGAGGTCGTGGACGGGTTCTGCCGGATCCTGGAGCGGAAACACGCGATGATCTTCGGCCTGTTCCCCGCGCTCCTCACCTCCCCCGACCTGGCCGCCGCCCTGCGCGACAACGTGCCCCGCGCCGACATCACGGGCACCACCCCGCTGCTCGACCGCGCCAGGGAGCGCGGCGAGCTGCCGGGACCGGTGGACCCGGCGGAGCTCAGGAAGGTCACCGAGGCGCTGGTGTGGTACCGGCTGTTCTTCACCGGAAAGCCGCTGGACCGGGAGTTCGTCGAGGAGACGGTCGACCGGTTCCTGCTCCCACTGTTCCGCGCGTGGTCCGGCTCGGAGATCTGAGATCTGAGATCTGAGACCTGAGACCTGCGGACACGGGGCCGTGAGCTCGAGGACTTGAAACCCGGAGCGCCCGGCGCCCGCTCCGGCGCGAAGGCACGAAGGCACGAAGGCACGAAGGCACGAAGGCACGAAGGCACAAGAGCGCGGAGGCACGAGAGCGCGGAGGCACGTTTCCTCGCTCCCGGCGGGCGGCGAACCCCTTTCGGAGACGCGTTCCCTCGCCCCGCGCGCCTTTACCGTTCGCGGGCGGCGAGGCCTCCCGGAAAGCGTGTTCCTTTACCTTGCGCTTTTACCTTCGCGGGCGTCGAGCCCTTTCGGGGGCGCATTCCTTTACCCTTCGGGCGGCGAGACCCGCCGACGACTCCATCTCACCCTCCTGAGCTGCGAAAACCCCTCAGGACGCGGCCACGAGCCGCCGGATCCCAGGGTGTGGCCCCCAGCTCTTCCATGGGAGAACCCCTACCATCCGTATACTTTTTACTATCGAATACTTGTTCGATAATATGTCGGGCGCATCACCGTCGATCGGGGGCTCCCTCCTCGCGCGATAGCACCCCCCACCCGACGCCTCGCAGGCGGGTCCGGAAAGCCTGGATCGCCGTGGACGCAGGGGATTCCGGACACCGTCCCGCCCGCAGAGGGAAGGCGCGTCCGGCACCGGACGAGCATGATCCACTCCCTGTCCCGCGCCGGGTAACACCTCGCCGTACCGCCTTATTTCGGACGTACCGCCAAGTCAGGGCAATGTGTCCTACTTGTAATCGTCTGTCCTGTTGGCGTACGTTCGTCCTGTTCATGGCAATTGTCTAGGTCTATCCAGGTCTGCGCATTGCCGTCACATTGCCCGACCGCGCTCCACCCGGCGGAACCCTCCGCCATCGGTGAGCACGGCCGCCGAATCCGCGAGGTTTGCGGAACCGGGGAACCACGTTCCTGGGGTGAATCAACGCACTCGTGCGTCGTAGGGCACTTCCCAGCCCGAACCCGTCAGCTAACCCGGTAGGCGGAATGGAAGCGAAGCAAGGAGTCGAACCCCCGTATGACTAAGCATCGCCTCATCTCCACCCCCCGTGCGGTGTGCGCCGTCCTGGGCGCGTGTGCCGTCCTGGCGACCGGCACCACCGGCGTAGCTCTGGCCGACGGTCACGGCGTCGTGAACGCACCGCCCGTCGACGCCAAGGCCCAGAGTTCCAAGTCCGCGAAGACCCCGCTCCAGATCGCGGCCGAGAGGCTCCCCAAGGTCTCCGCCGCGCAGGTCCTGGACCTCGCCTCGAAGCAGATCGGCGTCCGCGAGAACGCCCAGGGCGGCGGGACCAAGTTCCACTCCTGGTACATGTCGACCCCTCGCGCCAAGGAGACCCTCGCCCGCGACGGCGGCAACACCGTGTACGACTACGCCAACGCCCCCTGGTGCGCGATGTTCGTCTCCTGGGTCGGCGAGATGGCCGGCATCCGCCCCACGATGGGCTGGGACGCCTACACCGTCGCCCACGCCAAGTGGTTCAAGAACAACGGACACTGGGGCACCATCCCCACCCCTGGCGCGGTCGTCTACTTCGACTGGGCCGGCGGCAAGAGCATCGACGGCATCGACCACGTCGGCTTCGTGAAGAAGGACAACGGGGACGGCACGATCACCACGATCGAGGGCAACACCGGCAACGGCGACGTCGAGCAGCGCGTCAGGCCCGTCTCCCAGGTCGTCGGCTACGGCTACCCGGTCTACTCCAACTGACCCGCACCCGCCCCGCGCCCCCCACGGCGCGGGCACCCGGCTCCCCCGCCGGTGAACGCGGGCCGGTCCGCACGCTCCCAGGGGCACCGCTCGAACGAGCGGTGCCCCTGACGGCGTTCCGTCCCCCGCCGCCTCCACTCTCCCCGCGAGCCCCCACACGGACACGAAATGCCCCGACTGTATGTCCATGAGATGGGAGCGCTCCCAATAACCCGTATGGGTGGTATATCCCCACTTCATGCTGATAGTCCCACCTAAAACAGCCGGATGTAACGGTTGAGTTTCGGCATATTGACGTCCTGGTTGCCCATCGTCCACTCTTCGTGGGAGCGCTCCCAAAGCACATTGAGGAACGACCTCGTCGCGAGGACCGCGTTTGTCGGGGACCGGTCCGCGATGTCGCCTCCCAATGATTCGGGCGACCACCTGAGAGGGGTCCGGAATGTTGAACAACAAGCGGCACGGCAGGCTCGCCGCCGTCGCGGTCATGGCGGCCACCGCCCTGGCCATCACGTCGTGCAGTTCCAGCGAGCCCGCCGAGCCCGCCGCGGGCGGTAGCTCCGCCGCCGCGGCCGAGCCGGTGACCATCACCGTGCACACCTTCGGCGGCGGTGAGAACTTCGGCTACGACAAGGCCGTGGAGACGTGGAACGCGGCGCACCCGAACATCCAGGTCAAGTACCAGAACCTGACCGACCGTTTCGAGGACGTCTACCTCCCGCAGCTGCTCCAGCGTCTGCAGGCCGGCAGCGGCGCGGCCGACATCATCGCCCTGGACGAGGGCGCGATGGGCCTCATGAAGGCCCGTCCGCAGTTCTTCACCGACCTGGCCGAGTACGGGCTGGACAGCCGCAAGGCCGACTTCCCCGCGGCGAAGTGGGACAACGGCATCAACGCCGACAGCAAGCTCTTCGCCCTGGGCACCGACATCGGTGGCATGACCATGTGCTACCGCAAGGACCTGTTCGAGAAGGCGGGCCTGCCCACCGAGCGCGAGGAGGTCGGCAAGCTATGGCCGGACTGGAACGCCTTCATGGAGGTGGGGAAGAAGTTCCAGGCCGCCAACCCCGGCAAGACCGATCCCAAGTTCATCGACGGCCCGAACACCCTCTACAACGTGATCCTGTCGCAGGAGGCGCCGAAGAACGGCAACGTCTCCTACTTCGACAAGAACAACCAGCTCGTCATCGAGACCAACCCGGCCATCAAGACCTCCTTCGACACGGTGAAGAGCTTCAGCCAGGCGGGCCTGACCGCCAAGCTCGCCTCGTTCTCCCCGCCGTGGAACGCCGCGATCAAGAAGGGCGCCTTCGCCACCATGGGCTGCCCGGCCTGGATGCTCGGCGTGGTCTCCGGCGCGGCCGGTGACGACAACAAGGGCAAGTGGGACGTCGCATCCGTGCCCGGCGGCGCGGGCAACTGGGGCGGCTCCTACCTGGCCATTCCCAAGCAGAGCAAGCACCCCAAGGAGGCCGCCGAGGTCCTGAACTACCTCACCGGCAAGGAGGGCCACATCATGGCCTTCCAGGAGGCCGCGGCCTTCCCGAGCTCCCTCCCCGCGCAGCAGGACCCGGCGGTCGCCGACCTGAAGAACCCGTTCTTCAACGACGCGCCGACCGGCCAGATCTTCGGCGCCTCGGTCAAGGACCTGCTGCCCGTCTTCCTCGGAGAGAAGCACGCCCAGGTCAAGACCTCGGTGGAGAAGGTCCTCGAGGGCATGGACCAGGGCTCGGTCAAGTACGACCAGGCCTGGACCAGGTTCCTCGAGGCCGGCGTCAAGGCAGCGGGCTGATCCCCGTACCGACCCGCATCGGCCCGGCTGCGGCGATCCCGCGGCCGGGCCGGTCGCCTGCCCCCGCTGAAAGGCTCAGACCGATGACACTGCACGTCGACTCCCCGGCCGCCCCACCTCGGCCCGGCCCCCGCCGGCCGGCGGGGCGCCGCGGACCGGAGCGGGGCAGTGGGTGGGCCCGGTTCGACCTCCGGGCGACCCCCTACTTCCTCATCTCCCCGTACTTCCTGCTTTTCGCGATCTTCGGTGTCTTCCCGCTCGGCTACACCCTCTGGGTCTCGCTGCACGAGTGGGAGCTCGCCGGGGACAAGACCCTCGTCGGCCTCGACAACTACATCGAGCTGATCACCGATGAGGCCTTCTGGAACGCGGTGGTCAACACCCTCGGCATGTTCGTCATGTCGACGATCCCGCAGCTCGTCCTCGCCCTCCTGCTGGCCAACGCGCTCAACAAGCGCATCCGGGGACGGCTCTTCTTCCGCCTCGGCGTGCTGCTGCCGCTGATCACCTCCGTCGTCGCCGTCGCGGTGGTCTTCACCCAGCTGTACGGGCGCGACTACGGCATGATCAACTGGTTCCTGAGCTTCTTCGGGGTCGACGCGATCAACTGGCAGAACGAGAAGTGGTCCTCGTGGATCGCGATCTCCACGATGATCGACTGGCGCTGGACCGGCTACAACGCGATCATCCTGCTCGCCGCGATGCAGACCATCCCCAAGGACCTCTACGAGGCCGCCGCCATCGACGGTGCCTCGCCCAGGCGGCAGTTCTGGCAGATCACCATCCCGATGCTCCGCCCGACGATCATCTTCACGGTGTTCATCTCCACCATCGGCGGCCTGACGCTGTTCACCGAGCCGGTCATGTTCGACGGCAACCCGACGATGAGCGGCGGCGCGACCGGCCAGTACCAGACCGTGGCGATGTTCATCGTCAAGGAGGCGTTCCGCGACTTCGACTTCGGCTACGCCGCGGCCGCGGCGTGGCTGCTGTTCGCGCTGATCCTCGTCGGGACGCTCATCAACTACTCCTTCACCCGCCGTATCGGGGGTTCCAAGTGACGGTCACCCAGCTCCGGCGGCCTCCCGCGCAGCACTCCAGACGGCCTTCCGGCCCGTCGGCCGCGCGGAACCGCATCTGGGACGCCGGCCCGATGACGAAGGTCGTCCTGGCCCTCGCCCTCGTGCTGTCGGCGTTCCCCATCTACTACATGTTCATCATGGCCACCCGGACCAACGAGGAGGCCATCGACGTACCCCCGCCGCTGCTCCCGGGCGGCCACCTCGGTGAGAACATCGCGCGGCTGCTGTCCACCGAGGATGCCTACTTCGTGACCGGCCTGGTGAACTCGGCCATCGTCTCGGTCACCGTGACCGTCTCGGTCGTGCTGATCTCCACCCTGGCCGGCTTCGCCTTCTCCAAGCTGCGCTTCCGGGGCAGCAAGATCCTGCTGGGCCTGATCCTGCTGACGATGATGGTCCCGCTCCAGCAGATGGGCGTCGTACCGCTGTACGAGCTCATGGTCACCCTCGGCTGGACCGGCCAGCTGAAGGCGGTGATCCTGCCC
The DNA here is from genome assembly GCF_036227305.1 of Streptosporangium sp. NBC_01469. Taxonomy (NCBI): domain Bacteria; kingdom Bacillati; phylum Actinomycetota; class Actinomycetes; order Streptosporangiales; family Streptosporangiaceae; genus Streptosporangium; species Streptosporangium sp. NBC_01469. The sequence continues at coordinate 8,345,069 of NZ_CP109465.1, forward strand.
TTCCTGGTCAACGGCTTCGGGGTCTTCATGATGACCCAGTACGCCACCCAGGCGGTGCCGGACGAGCTGGTCGAGGCGGCCCGCGTCGACGGCGCCTCCACCATGCGCATCTACACGAGCGTCATCCTCCCGGCGCTCCGGCCGGGGATGGCGGTGCTCGCCCTCCTGGTCTTCATGCAGACCTGGAACGAGTTCATGTGGCCGTTGATCGTGCTGAACCCGGACAACCCGGTGGTTCAGACGTCGATCGCCGCGCTCAACCAGGCGCACGGAACCGACTACGTGATGCTGTTCACCGGCACCGCGGCATCGGTCCTGCCGCTGTTCATCGTTTTCGTCGCGTTCGGCCGCCAGATCGTCGGCGGACTCATGGAAGGTGCGGTCAAGGCGTGACCACGCAAGAGACGCGGATTCAGACCCCGGATCTGGTGTTCCCGACGAACTTCGTCTGGGGCGCGGCCACCTCCGCCTACCAGATCGAGGGCGCGGTCTCGGAGGACGGCCGAGGCCACTCCATCTGGGACGCCTTCGTCAAGCAGCCGGGACGGGTGGTGAACGGCGAGCACGCCGACATCGCCATCGACCACTACAACCGCTACCGGGACGACGTGCGGATGATGGCCGAACTCGGCCTCGGCGCGTACCGGTTCTCCATCTCCTGGCCCCGGATCCAGCCCGAGGGGCGCGGCGCCGTCAACCCCGGGGGCATCGACTTCTACAGCCGCCTGGTCGACGAGCTCCTCTCCCGGGACATCGACCCGTGGGTGACGCTCTACCACTGGGACCTGCCCCAGCCCCTGGAAGACGCGGGCGGCTGGCCGTCACGGGACACGTCGAAGCGCTTCGCCGACTACGCGGCGGCCGTGCACGACGCGCTGGGCGACCGGGTCGCCAACTGGAGCACGGTCAACGAGCCCTGGTGCTCGGCGTTCCTCGGGTACGCCTCGGGTGAGCACGCCCCCGGGCGGCGCGAGCCCGACAAGGCCGTGCACGCCGCCCACCACCTCCTGCTCGCGCACGGCCTGGCCGCGCAGGCGATCCGGGCCCAGCGGCCGGAGACCGTCATCGGCGGCTGCGTCAACCTGTACGCGATCTCGCCCCAGACCTCCTCCGAGGCCGACCAGGACGCCGCCCGCCGCATCGACGGGCTGCAGAACCGCTTCTTCCTGGACGCCCTGCTCAAGGGCGAGTACCCGGACGACGTCCTGGAGGACCTCGGCCGGCCCGCGGGGCTCGTCCACGACGGGGACATGGAGCTCATCTCGGCGCCGCTGGACAAGCTGCTGATCAACTACTACAGCCGCTTCACCGTCTCGGGCACCCCGGGCGGTGCCGCGTCGGCCGCGGCGGCGCCCACCGACACCGGGTCGCCCTGGGTCGGCAGCGAGCACGTGTCGTTCGTCGGGGGCGGGCGGCCCGTGACGGCGATGGGCTGGGAGATCGACCACTCGGGACTGCTGGAGGTCCTGCACCGGCTGGCCGCCGAGTACCCGCGCGTCCCGCTGGTCATCTCCGAGAACGGCGCGGCCTTCGACGACGTCGTGGGCCCCGACGGCGTCGTCCACGACCGCGACCGGGTGGACTACCTCGACGCCCACCTGCGCACCTGCCACGCCGCGATCGAGGCAGGGATCCCGTTGGAGGGTTACTTCGCCTGGTCCCTGATGGACAACTTCGAGTGGGCGTGGGGGTACGGCAAGCGGTTCGGGCTGGTCCACGTCGACTACGAGACCCAGGTCAGAGTTCCCAAAGAGAGCGCTCTCTGGTATGCCGGGACCATCAGGCGTGGAGGCCTGAGCGGTCCGGCAGAATAGGGGCCGGGAAATTCACCACTGGGGGCGTACACACATGAACGGCGACCGTCGTCCGACGCTTGAGGCGGTCGCGGCCCTGGCCGGCGTCGGCCGGGGCACGGTGTCGCGGGTCATCAACGGCTCGCCGAAGGTGAGCGAGAAGGCTCGCGACGCCGTGCTGCGGGCGATCCAGGAGCTGGGCTATGTGCCCAACCGGGCGGCCCGCGCGCTGGTCACCCGGCGCACCGACACCGTGGCGCTGGTCGTCTCGGAGTCGGAGCTGAGGGTCTTCGACGAGCCGTACTTCGCCGGGACCATCCGCGGCATCGGCTCGGCCCTGTCCGAGACCGGCCTGCAGCTGATCCTCGCGATGGCGCAGTCGGAGCAGGAGCACGAGCGGCTGGAGCACTACCTGACCGGGCAGCACGTCGACGGGGTGCTGCTGATCTCCCTGCACGGCGCCGACCCGCTGCCGGGACGGCTGGAGACGATGGGCGTGCCGACCGTCATCGGCGGCCGGCCGGTCGGCCTCACCCCCTACAGCTACGTCGACGTCGACAACCGGGCCGGGGCCAGGCAGGCGGTCAAATACCTGCTGGGCAGGGGCCGCCGCCGGATCGCCACCATCGCGGGCCCCCAGGACATGGGGGTGGGCGTCGACCGGCTCGCGGGCTACCGCGACGCGCTGCTCGCGACCGGCGTGGGCGAGATCGTGGCGTACGGCGACTTCAGCGAGGAGAGCGGCATGGCGGCGATGCGCAAGCTCCTCGCTGAGAACCGCGATCTGGACGCCGTCTTCACCGCCTCCGACCCGATGGCGCTGGGCGCGATGCGGGTGCTGCGCGAGGAGGGCAAGTCGATCCCCGGCGACGTCGCGGTGATCGGCTTCGACGACTCCCCCGCCGGGGCGCACTCCTCCCCCGCGCTGACCACCGTGCACCAGCCCACCGAGTCGATGGGCCGGCAGATGGCCCACCTGCTCGTCGCCCGCATCAACGGCGAGCACCTGGAGCAGCCGGTGGTGATACTGGACACCCACCTGATCGAGCGCGCCTCCGCCTGACCCTTTTATTACCTGGCTTATCCTTGCCCGGCACGCCCCGCCGTTCCCCCCAGGCAGCACCGAGGCAGGACAAGGTAGGAAATGGACAGCAGGACGAAACGCCCGCTCGCGCCCGCCGAACTCGACGCGCTGGCGCGGCGGGCCCTGGGCGTCGGACTCTCCTCCGCCACCGAGCTGACCGACGGCTTCGCCAACGCCGTGTGGCGGCTGGCCCTGCTGGACGGGCGCGAGGTGGTCCTGAAGCTGTCGCCTCCGCCCGAGCTGGAGCAGCTGCGCTACGAGCGCGACCTGCTGCGTACCGAGGCCATGGTCTACGATCTGGCGGGCCCCGCGGGGGTGCCGGTTCCCGAGCTGGTGCGCGCCGGGTTCGACGATCCGGTGCTGGGCGGCGACTACCTGGTCCTGTCCGCTCTCGACGGGGTGCCGTGGAACCAGGCGAACCCGGCGGAGGCGGACCGGCGTGCCCTGCGCGAGGAGCTCGGCGGTCACCTGGCCCGGCTGAACGCGATCACCGGCGACGTCTACGGCTACCCGTACGCGGGACTGACCGGCGGCACCTGGCGGGAGGCGTTCCTGACGATGACCGGCGCGATCCTGGCCGACGCGGGCCGCTACGCCACGCCGCTGCCGAGGCCGGTGTCCGAGATCGCGGCGGCGATCGAGGCGGGCGCGGGCGCGCTGGACGAGGTCGTGACCCCCTGCCTGGTCCACTTCGACGTGTGGCCGGGCAACGTCTTCCTGACCCGCGACGAGACGCCGCGCATCCAGGCGATCATCGACCACGAGCGGGCCTTCTGGGGCGACCCGCTGGCCGACTTCGTCACCCCGACGATCTTCGGCGAGCTGGAGGAGTCCGACCCGATCGTCGCCGGATACCGTGACGCGGGCGGCGTCGTGGAGTTCACCGGCCCCGCCCGCACCCGGATGGCCCTCTACCGCCTCTACCTCGCCCTGATCCTCCTGGTCGAGAACGGCCCCCGCCAGTATCCGGAGAAGGAGTACGCCCCCCTCCGCGACCGCGCCGCCGCCTCCCTGCTCAGAGCCCTTGGCGCCCTCGACGTGCTCTCGGCGAGGCCGTGACCCGGGCCGATCCGTCAACGTGCCGACACCGGGAAACGCGGCTCCCGGCTATCGAGGCCCCCCGACGAGGCGCCGGACGACGGCCAGCCCCTCCGGCGTGCCGGGCCAGTGCCCGGCCAGCGCGTCGGGACCGGCACGCCTGACGACCGACCTCAGGACGAGGGCGACGACGATCGCGTCGTCGGCGTAGCCGAGCACCGGGACGAAGTCGGGGATCAGGTCGATGGGCAGCGCGAGGTAGCCCAGCAGCAGCCACAGCCTGACCCGCACCCCGCGCGGCAGGCCGTCGTCGCGCGCGAGCCTGGCGACCAGGCGGAGCAGATCGGGCAGCAGGCGCAGCGTCTCGCCCAGCGCGCCGCCCCTGGGACGCGCCATCACCAGGAAGGCGGCCAGAACCAGCCAGAGCAGCAGCAGGCCGCCCGCGATCCCCGCCGTCACCTTCCAGACCTCGGCCACCTTCGGCCCTCCTCGTTCTCGTCGGTTCTCGTCGCCCGGCGAACGGCCCCGGATACCGAAAGGGGCACGGCCACGGCCGGAGGCCAGGGTACGCGTCCCCGGGGGGCGGTCCTGGGCGGGAGGGACCCGGGCCGTCAGGGCCCGCGACGGAGAGGGTCAGGCCGCCGCGGCCCGCAGCGCCGTCAGGGCCGCGTCCAGCGCGGCGCGCAGCGGCTTGATCGACCGTGTCGTCTGGGTCAGCAGCAACCCTCCCTGAAGCGCCGCGAAGATCGCCAGGGTCAGTGTCTCGGGGTCGGCGTCGGCGCGCAGCAGGCCGGTGGCGCGCATGCGCGTGAGCCCCGCCCGCAGGTATCCGCACCAGCGGTCCATGTGCGCGGCCACCTCGGCCGCGCGCTCGGGATCGCTGCCGATGAGCTCGCTCGCCATCGCCCCGATCGGGCAGCCCCAGTGTGGCTGCGAGCCGTAGTGCGCGATGACGGCGTCGCGCCAGCCCTCCCACGCCTCCCAGGTGTCGAGCGTGTCCAGGAACGGCCTCTGCGCCTGGAGCACCCGCTCGGCCTGGAACGACGCGATCGCCGCGACCAGCTCGCGCTTCCCGTCCGGGAAGTAGTGGAACAGCTGGCTCTTGCTGGTCGCCGTCCCGGCACGGATGTCGTCCAGGGTCGTGCCGCCGACCCCGCGGGCCAGGACCAGGTCGGCGGCGGCCTCGACGATGCGGGCGCGCGTGAGCGCCCCCTTGACGGTGAACTTCGCCGTGGTCGACATGTCCACAGCATAACCTCCTGGACCGGGCGGTCCAATCAGCTGATACGGTATGGACCGAGTAGTCCAAAATGGGTCGCCGGTGGACCACCGCGACCCGGCGGTCCACCGTGAGAGAGAACAGGAGCACCCCCGTGGGTAGAAGACTTGACGGCAAGACGGCGCTCGTCACCGGCGCCACGAGCAACATCGGGCGCGCCGTCGCCACCGCGTTCGCCGCCGAGGGGGCGCACGTGGTCGTCACCGGCCGCGACGCGGAACGCGGCGGGGAGGTCGTCGCGCGGATCCGCGCGGCGGGAGGCCGGGGCGACTTCGTCGCCGCGCACCTGGACGGCTCGCTCCGGGCCTCCCACGACCTGGCCGCCGAGGCGGACCGCGTGCTGGGCGGCCGCATCGACATCCTGGTCAACAACGCCGGCATCTTCCCCGGCCGGACGACCGCCGACACCGACGAGGCGACCTTCGACGAGGTCTACGCCGTGAACGTGAAGGCGCCCTACTTCCTCACCGCCGCGATCGCCCCGGCGATGGCCGGGCGCGGCAGCGGAGCGATCATCAACCTCGGCTCCTGGGTCGCCCGCCTGGGCATCCCCGTCGGCACCCTCTACAGCTCGACCAAGGGCGCGATGGAGACCCTGACCAGGGCGTGGGCGGCGGAGTTCGGCCCCTCCGGCGTACGCGTCAACGCGATCTCACCCGGAGTGATCTACGCGCCGGCGCCGGACCAGACCGGGGTGCATCCGGCCGAGGTCATGATGAGGGGCACCCCCGCCGGGGGCATCGGCGCCCCCGACGCCATCGCGCACGCCGCCGTGTACCTCGCCAGTGACGAGGCGGCCTTCGTGCACGGCACGGTGATCGACGTCGACGGCGGCCGCGTCGGCGTGGCCGTCATCGCCGCGTAGGGGCGCCGCCCGGAGCCGCGGCCGACCGTGCCGGCCAGGTCGGTCAGGTCGCAGGAAGGCCGGTCAGGTCGCGGGAAGGTCAGCGATCATGATGGGGGTCGTGGTGGGCCGGTCGGAGCCCCCGGCGGGCTCGACGGTCAGGCCGACCCGCTCGTCACCGCGCAGCGGGGTGGCCAGGACCGGGACGACACCGCCGTCGGCGGTCCGCTCCAGCAGTCCCGCCGAGCGGACGCCGTCGCCGCCCATCAGCCACAGCTCGTAGACCCGGGAGCCGGGCAGCGGCGGCAGGCCGCCGGCGGTGAAGAGCATCCTGCCCTGGGAGGGCGCCATCACGACGACGCCGGTGCCCCCGGAGGAGACGCGCTGCCTCACGGTCCGCGCGTCGGGGGCCGCGATCACGGCGACGATCTGCCGCAGCTCGTCGCGCTCCCTGGCGGCGTCGACCGCGGCGACGCCGAGGACCACCGCCGCCGCGGTCGCCACCGCGGCCAGGCCGGTCAGGATCCGCCCGCGCCACCGGGAGCCCGAGCGCAGTGGCACCACGTTGTCCCGCGCGGACCACTCAGACCACTCGGACCACTCGGGCGGCGCAGGCGGCGCGGTCCGGCGCTCCAGGATCGGCGGCTCCTGCCGCACCTCGGCGATCCGCGTCATGACCCGGGCCTTCATCGCCGCGGAGGGAGGTTCGGCCGCGCCCAGGGCAAGCCGGGCCGCGGTCTCGGACAGGCCGCGCACCTCGACGGCGCAGGCCTCGCACCGGGACATGTGCGCCTCGAAGAGCGCCACGTCCCGTTCGGGCAGCGCGTGCAGCGCGTACGCGCCGGAGAGGGTGTGGAGGTCGTCGTTCACTTTTCCACCCCCATGCAGTCGCGGAGCCGCACCAGGCCGTCGCGCATCCTCGTTTTGATCGTACCCAGCGGCACCCTGAGCAGCCCGGCCACCTCCGGGTAGCTGTAGCCGCCGTAGTAGGCCAGGGTGACGGCCTGTTTCTGCAGGTCCGTCAGGCCGCCGAGGCAGCGGCGCACCCGCTCCCCCTCCAGCCGGGTGGTCACCGTCTCGGAGACCTGGTCGTAGGGGACCTCCCCGGACATCCTGGAGACCCGTTCCTCCCTGTCGGTGGAGGCCTGGGCGGAACGCACCCGGTCGACGGAGCGGCGGTGGGCCATCGTCATCACCCACGCCAGGGCGCTGCCACGGGTCCGGTCGTACCGGGAGGCGGTACGCCAGACCTCGACCAGGACCTCCTGCGCCACCTCCTCGGCCTGCGCGCGGTCACGCACGACCCGCCGCGCGAGGCCGAAGACCGGCCCGGCCAGCAGATCGTAGAGCCGCTCGAAGGCCCGCTCCTGCCCGAGGGCGACCTGGGCCAGCAGGTCCTCCAGGCCGGGGGGACCGTCGGGATCCGGCATTCCCGCGGGGTCGCGTTCTGTCCTCACACTCCGCCATTCGACACTGGATTGGGGGTGGATTGCCAGCGAACCTATTTTCTTCCGCCGGATCCTGTGTCAGAATTTCATTAGGTGATGAATTATGAGACGAAACACATGCGTGATCGCCGGGGGCGGCCCGGCGGGGGTGATGCTCGCACTGCTGCTGGCCAGGGCCGGCGTCGAGGTGACGCTCCTGGAGAAGCACAACGACTTCCTGAGGGACTTCAGGGGCGACACCATCCATCCTTCGACCCTCCAGATCCTCGACGAGCTGGGCCTGGCCGAGGAGTTCCACCGGCTCCCGCACCGCAAGGCGTACGGGATGGAGATCCACACCGACGACGCCACGGTGCCGGTCGCCAACCTGAGGGGGCTTAAAGGCAAATATCAGTACATTGCCTTTGTTCCGCAGTGGGAGTTCCTCGACCTGCTGACCAACGCCGCCAGGCGGTACCCGAACTTCCGCCTCATCATGGAGGCCGAGGTGCACGGGGTGATCCGCGAGGGCGACGCGGTGCGCGGGGTGCGCTACCGGGACCCCTCGGGCGAGCACGAGCTGCGCGCGACGCTCACCGTGGCCGCCGACGGCCGCCACTCCGACGTACGCCAGGCCGCAGAGCTCGTCCCCGTGGAGCACAGCGCCCCCATGGACGTGGTCTGGTTCCGGCTGCCGCGCGAGCCCGCCGATCCCGGCACGACGTTCCTGCGGGTGTCCAACGGCCACATGATGGTGGCGATCAACCGCGAGACCTACTGGCAGCTCGCCTACCTGATCCCCAAGGGCGGCTTCGAGGCCCTGCGCTCCTGGGGGATCGAGGCGCTCCGCGAGCCGGTCGCCAGGCTCCTGCCCTTCCTGAAGGACCGGGCCGGGCTGCTGCGGGACTTCAAAGAGGTCAGCGTGCTGTCGGTCGCGCTCAACCGGCTGCGCCGCTGGCACCGTCCCGGCCTGCTGGTGATCGGCGACGCAGCGCACGCCATGTCGCCGGTCTTCGGCGTCGGCATCAACCTGGCCGTGCAGGACGCGGTCGCCGCCGCGAACCTGCTGGCCGGGCCGCTCGCCGCCGGGGCCGAGATCCCCGAATCACTGCTCGCGAGGGTCCAGCGGCGGCGCACCCCGCCCACCGTGATCACCCAGTTCGCCCAACGTGCTGTCCAGAACCGGGTGATCCGGCCGGCGCTAACCGAGCGCTCCCGGCCGGTGCGGCTGCCGCGCGACATCTCCCGCCTTCCGCTGATCGGCTTCCTGGCCAGGCGTTTCGTTGGCCAGGGTGTCCTTCCGGAACACATCTCCAGCCCGGTAGAATCTCATCAGGTATAAAGTCCTTCTCACTACGTGGACAATCGGGTCTGTTCGAACAGCCGGTTGCAATAACCTGGTATGTCGTGAGCATCAACCTCGATTCCTGGCGGCAGCTGCCTGCGGCGCAGCAGCCCGAGTGGCCTGACCGCGGCGAGCTGGACAAGGTCGTCACCGAGCTGAAAGGCCTTCCGCCCCTCGTCTTCGCGGGCGAGTGCGACAACCTCAAGGCCGACCTCGCGGCGGTGACGCGGGGCGAGGCCTTCGTCCTCCAGGGCGGAGACTGCGCCGAGACCTTCGGCGGCGCCACCGCCGACGATGTGCGCAACAAGCTCAAGACGCTGCTCCAGATGGCCATCGTGCTGACCTACGCGGCGAAGGTCCCCGTGGTGAAGATCGGCCGGATGGCCGGGCAGTTCGCCAAGCCGCGCTCGAAGAACTCCGAGATCCGTGACGGCGTCGAGCTGCCCGCCTACCGGGGCGACATGGTCAACGGCTTCGACTTCACCCCCGAGTCCCGCGTCCCCGACCCGTGGCGGCTGCTGCGGGCCTACCACTCCTCGGCGGTGACGCTCAACCTGGTCCGTGCCTTCACCAAGGGCGGCTACGCCGACCTGCGCCAGGTGCACGCCTGGAATCAGGACTTCGTGATCGAGTCCCCGGCCGGCAAGCGCTACGAGCAGCTCGCTCGCGAGATCGACCAGGCGCTGGCCTTCATGCGCGCCTGCGGGGCGGAGCCCGAGGAGTTCCACACCGTCGAGTTCTACTCCTCGCACGAGGCGCTGATCCTCGACTACGACCGGGCACTCACCCGGATCGACTCGCGGACCGGCCGCCCGTACGACGTCTCGGCGCACATGGTCTGGATCGGCGAGCGCACCCGCCAGCTCGACGGTGCCCACGTGGAGTTCTTCGCCAGCATCCGCAACCCGATCGGCGTCAAGCTCGGCCCGACGACCAGCGCCGAGGACGCCCTCGCGCTGATCGAGAAGCTCAACCCGGACAACGAGGCCGGACGTCTGACCTTCATCACCCGGATGGGCGCGTCGAAGATCCGCGAGCACCTCCCCGAGCTGGTGGAGAAGGTGACCGCGAGCGGCGCCCAGGTGGCGTGGATCTGCGACCCCATGCACGGCAACACCTTCGAGGCGCCCAGCGGCCACAAGACCCGCCGTCTGGACGACGTCCTGAACGAGGTGGCGGGCTTCTTCGAGGTGCACCGCGCGCTCGGCACCCACCCGGGCGGCGTCCACATCGAGTTCACCGGCGACGACGTCACCGAGTGCGTGGGCGGCGGCGCCGAGATCGTCGAGGACGACCTGGCCAGGCGCTACGAGACGGCCTGCGACCCGCGCCTCAACCGCGGCCAGTCGCTCGACCTGGCCTTCCGGGTGGCCGAGCTCTACCGCTCGGTCTGATACCCGGGCCGGTCTCCGGTCATGCGAAAGCCCCGCGCCATCGGTTCACCTGTCTCCGGCGGCGCGGGGCTTTCGCGATCCGGGCATCAGCCCTTCTGGGCGCCCAGCTCGTTGGCGAGCTCGGCGCGGATCGCCTCCATGTCGAGGGCGCGGACCTGACCGATGAGGTCCTCAAGGGCGGGCTCGGGCAGCGCGCCCGGCTGGGCGAAGACGACGATGCCGTCACGGATGGCCATGATCGTCGGAATCGAGGTGATCTCGAATCCCTGTGCGAGCGCCTGCTCGGCCTCGGTGTCGATCTTGCCGAACTTGATGTCGGTGTGCTTCGCCGACGACTTCTCGAAAATCGGTCCGAAGGTGCGGCACGGTCCGCACCAGGCCGCCCAGAAGTCCAGCAGGACGATCCCCTCGTCGGCGATGTCGTTGAAGTTCTTCTCGGTTACCTCGATGGTGGCCACCGGTGGCTCCTCCTGTCGTTCACGTCTGTATGGCTGGCATAACCACTTCCCCTCCCCGCGCATTCCATCCCGCCATCCCGCCGGGCACGGGAATCCGCCTGAACGAGGTGGGACGGCTGGGGCCCATGGGGTCGTACGCCGGCTCCGCTCCAGGTCCGGTCGCCGGGCACCTTGGCGGGCACGGTGTGGCGGTCAGCCCTCCGCGGATTGACGTTGACACCGCGCACCAGCGCCACGGGTCGCATCGGGCATGTCCTTTCAGCGGCCGCCGACGACCGGCCCTGCGTTTCTCACCTGCTCCCCCCGTCAGGTACGCGCGGGTGCAGCCGCGAAATCCGCGGCCTTTCGAAGCTGCGCTTGAAGTCGGGGCACGCCACGAGCGGTTCGTGCGTACACGTCGAGGCGTGGCGGAGACCGTTGCGCATCCGGGTGAGCCGGGCGATGTCCTCCTCCAGTTCCCGTGCCTTGTCAGCCATCCGCGTGCGCAACTCGGTGTCGTCGGGCGTGGCCCGCAGAAGCCTGGCGATCTCGGCGATCGTGAACCCGGCACCGCGGGCGCAGGCGATGAGGGCGAGGCGCTCAAGGACGTCGGGCCGGTAGGTACGGCGCAGGCCGTTGCGGCCGGCCGAGGCGATGAGGCTCCTGTTCTCGTAGAACCGCAGCGCCGAAGGCGCCAGCCCGGAACGCTCGGCCACCTCGGCGATGTCCAGCAACGTCTCCACCACCACACCTCCTTGACTTGAAGCACGCTTCAAGTCGCATGCTATCAACCATGAACATCCACCACCTCAACTGCGGGTCCGTACGGCAGATCGAGGCGACCTACGACGGCCCGCTTCCCGCACACGCCGTCAGCCACTGCCTGCTGGTCGAGACCGACTCCGACGGACTGGTCCTCATCGAGACCGGCCTCGGCCTCGACAATGTCCGCAACCCGGGCGGCACCCTCGACACCGACTGGGTCGAGATGGTTCAGCCCGTACTGGCCGAGGAGGAGACCGCCGTACGCCAGATCGCCCTGCTGGGATATTCACCCGACGACGTACGCCACATCATCGTGACCCACCTCGACGTCGACCACAGCGGTGGCCTGCCCGACTTCCCGGACGCCCAGGTCCATGTCCTCGCCGCCGAGCTCGAAGCGGCGATCGTCGAGGCGCCCAATCCCCGCTACCGCCCCGCCCACTGGGCACACAACCCGAAGTGGGTTCCCTACACCCCCGAACCGGGCGAGGAGTGGTTCGGGTTCACCTCCGTCCAGCCGAAGGGCCTGCCGCCGGAGATCCGGCTCGTCCCGCTCGGCGGTCATACCGCCGGCCACACCGGAGTCGCCGTACATGAAGGCGATCGCTGGCTCCTGCACTGCGGTGACGCCTACTACTATCACCGGGAACTGGAGACCGATCCGCACCCGCACCCCATGCTCGACATCGTGCAGACCAGATCGGAAGTCCACCGCGACCTGCGACTCGGCACCCAGGCCCGGCTGCGCGAGCTCGTCCGCGACCACGGCGACGAGGTCTCGGTCTTCAGCGCCCACGACCCGTGGGAGCTGGACCGTTACCGCTGACCCTGGACACGGCCCGAACCGCTCTCGAACAGGGCGCGTCCTTGGCACCGTCCGTTCCCCCGTCTGGACATGGTGATCGTCGGGTGGCGTCGCCCGGTCGGCTCGTGCTCAGCCCGGTCGGGCAGACCCGATCCCCGCTTCCCAAAAATGCAATGTTTCCCCCTGCCGCGAACCAACAATACAAAAACAGAACAGCGATCGACAATGGTTGTCCAGATCGAATCGCCGCGCACTCTCCGGCTTTGAAACCCAAATCCCCTTGGGTATTGTTCAGTATTGGCACAACAATTCAGCAGGGGGAATCATGTCTGTTTCAACCGAGCACCACCCACATGCCGGACACGACCACCGGCATGGTGAGGGCTGCGGCCACGCGGCGATCCCGCACGGCGGCCACATCGACTACGTTCACGAAGGGCACCTGCACCGACTCCACGATGGCCACACCGACGAGTGCGACTCGGCCACCCATGTCGAGCACGCCAGGCATGATCACCAGCATGGTGAGGGTTGCGGCCACGTGGCGATCCCGCACAACGGCCACATCGACTACGTTCACGACGGTCATCGCCACGCTTCACACGAGGGGCACTGGGACGATCACTGACGCGCGGGCGAATGTCGCGGTGGCCACAAAATCCGTGAGAGCACGGCCGGGTTTCCCTAATGGTTGGGAAAGCGCCACAAAAACCCGGCCAATGTCATCTTTGAGTAGATTCGCCGCCAAGCCGGTGGCAGAAATCCAGCGCATGGGCGAACGGGCGCGTTCAGGCGCCCTGGACCGATGAGCATTCATGTCAGAAGTCGGATCGTCGACATGTCGAAGTCGCCGCACATACACGACTCTCGCTCCCGCCGGTCCGCACCGGTTTCGCGCGGCCGGCCCGGCACACGTTCGCCGTCGCCCCACGGGCGCGGGCACTTTTCGCCATTTTCACCGGGCGGCCAGCGACCCTGCGCAGCTCCCACGTCAGCTACACCCGGTTCGCGCCGCTCATCGATCCCTCCAGGGGGCGTGGGAACATGCCGCGAGTTCAAGCTCGCGTCAGTGGGACTCCGTCAGAGGCAGGCGCAAAACGAAGCGGGCGCCCTGGGGAGAGTCCTCGACCCGCAGGGATCCGTGGTGAGCGTGCGCGATGTCGCGGGAGATGGCCAGGCCGAGCCCGCTGCCGCCGGGGTCGCGGCGACGGGCGTCGGCCAGGCGGGTGAAGCGTTCGAAGACGCGCTCGCGGTCGGCATCCGCGATGCCGGCGCCGTCGTCGCTCACCGACACGACGGCCTGGCCGGACACCGGTTCCACGACCATCTCGACGAGGCTGTGCGCGTGACGGCGCGCGTTGGCCAGCAGGTTGTCCAGGACACGGATCAGCTGGATCCGTGAGCCGTGGACCCACACCCCGGGGAGCACCCGGATCCGTACCGGCACGCCAGGAGTCCGCGGCGCCGTCTCCTCGGTCACCAGTGCGCCCAGATCAATCGGCTCGGAGAGCGCCGGTTGCCCGGAATGGAGGCGGGCCATCAGCAGCAGGTCATTGACGATCGTCTTCAGCCGGTCGGTGGCCGCCGGCGCGGCCCGGATGCTCTCCTGCGGATCGACGTCGCCGGGGTAGGTCAGCGCCTCCTCCAACTGGACACGCAGCCCGGCGAGCGGGGTCCTGAGTTCGTGGGAGGTGGTGGAGGTGAACCGGCGCTGCTTGCTCATCGCCTCCTCCAGCATGGTCAGGGTCTGGTTGACGGTACGGGCCAGCCGGGCGATCTCGTCCCTGCCCGCGGGGGTGGGCAGGCGCAGGCTCAGGTCGCCGGCGGTGATGGCGGACATCTGCCGGCGAATCGCTGTCGCCCGGCGGGATCGGCTCCCGCGAGTGCCGTGTGGTGGTCTGTCGTGACGGCCGCGTCGGCGGACGTGGTCATTTCCTTACCCCCGTTGTGCCGTGGCGGGGGCCGGTGACGGTTGGGGATACGGTGACGATGTGAGGGGGCAAGAGGCCTGTACGGTCGGCTTCGTGCCGAATATACGTAGCCCAGAGCCCTGTTGACCTCACCGTTATGTAACCCCCGGCTGGAGAACCCTCGTTTACCAGCCGTTCCACCAAGCTGGAGAACGTTCGTTCTGCCGTCAAGAAAACGCCAAGTGGATCATGAGCTGCGAGAGTTCCTCGGCGACGGTGCCCCTGACGCGAAGAGGAAGGATGCCATAGAACTTCTCCGGCGCATGGCACCGGCCCCGCAGCCGCCTCGAACCCCGTAGGGCGGGCGTCAGCTCGGTGATGGCGGCACCGCCGTGGACCTGGCTGATGACGACGGTGCCCGGTGCCGCCAGGGCCGGGGCTGAGGCGAGGGCGGCGACGCCGGTGGTGGCGAGGCCGGCGGCCACGAGGGCGGCGAACGCCCGGGACAAAGCACGCATGAACCGGAGCTAAGGCCCCTCGCACTGCCGAACGCTCACATGTAACTGGATAGAGGGTGAAATCGCGAATCTTGGCACTTAATGGCTATCCAGCCCGGCCAGATATGGCTTTCCTTGACTTAGAAGTCGCTTGTCCCGCCGTCTGCGGGTATCACTGGAACATGAGAACTCTGGACGTGGGTTGGGTCACCTGCGCCGCCTCCCCGGAGTGCGCCGGATCCGCGCGGCAGCCGTACGGGCGCTGCCTGGCCCATCTGGACACCGCCGAGCTCGACGAGGTCGTCCACGGCCTTTCCCCCGGCTCCGCCGTCGACCTGCGGGCCACCGTCGTCGGCAGGGATCTGCTGGAGCGGATCCTCACCGCCACCCGAGGGCGCCTGGGCCGGGCCCGGTTCGACTGGGCGACCTTTCCCGAGAGCGTGCGCTTCGGCGACATCGCGTTCGGCGGGGACGTCTCGTTCGACCACGCGCACTTCCGGCGCCTCGCCTCGTTCTTCAACGCCCGTTTCGCGCGCAACGCCTCTTTCAGGGAGGCCAGGTTCGACCGGGGGCTGTCCCTGCACGGTGTCGCCATCACCGGGCACGCGGCCTTCGACCGGGTCTCCATCGACGGTGACGCCCTGTTCGGAGGGGCCCTCTTCAACCGGACCGCGTCGTTCGAGAACGCCGACTTCCATGGCTTCGTCACCTTCGACGGCACCGGCTTCGCGGGCGACGCGACCCTGAGGGGGTGCAGGTTCCGCCGTACGGTGTCCTTCCGCAAGACGAGTTTCGGCGGGCTGGCCGGGTTCGACGGGGCGCGTTTCTCCTCGGGCGGCTACCTCGCCCCGATCTCGGTCGGCCGCCACCTGACCCTCGCCGGGGCGTGGGCGGGCAAGGGCCTCGACGTGACGACGGGCGGGTGCTCGGTGGACCTGCGGCGCCTGGAGGTGGGCGGGCGGCTCACCGTCCGGCTCGACGACGCCGAGGCCGACCTGGAGGGGGCGACCCTGCACGGCCCCGCCACGGTACGGGGCCGGGACGGCGCCCGGGTGACCTCGCTGCACGAGGTGGACGCCGAGGAGCTGGAACTCGCCGACCTGGACCTCAGCACCTGCCTCTTCACCGGCATCCGCCATCCCGAGGGGTTGCGGATGAGCGGCTGCGCACTCGCCGTCGTCCCGCGCGGGGCGCGTCTGGGGTTGCGCTGGTGGTCCCTGTGGCGCGCCCCCGACCACGGGTGAGCCCCTTTCGCAAAACCGCGCGGCCCGCGGTGGTCCGGCCGGCGGACCCGTAGCCGGGCCGAGGAACGGTACGAAGAGCCGGGGTACGGCGCGGAGAGCCGGGGCTAGGAGATCGGGCGGGTGGTCTCCCCCGGGCCGGTTCCCGCCAGGAAGGTCGCGACGTCTCCGGCGAACCGCCTGCTGCGGAAGGCTCCCAGATGGCCGAGGCCGGGATAGGTGATCAGGCGGCCGTCGCGGGCGCCCTCGGCGGTCTCCCTGAAGAGCTCGATCGGGTAGTCCAAGTCCTTCTCGCCACCGATGATCAGGGTGGGGGCGACGAGGTCGGCGAGGCGGCCGGTCAGGTCGAACCCGTCCTCCGCGCGGGCGAAGGCGAGCATGTCGCGAGGGTCGTCGGGGCGCGCCAGCGGATCCAGCAGCCACAGCAGCGCCCCGGCCAGGGCCCGCCCGGCGGGCGAGGCGGCGGCCGTGACCGCCTGGTGCTGCAGGCCGCGCCGCCCGGCGGCGACCGCCTCGGTGTAGCGGCGCTGGAGCCGCCTGACGCGCGGCGTGAGTCTGTGCGCCGCACCGGCCACGACCAGCGCGCGGACCACGTCCGGGTGGTCGGCCGCCATCTGCAGCGCCACCGAACCCCCCGACGACAGGCCCATCACGTCGACGGGTCCGTCGAACTCCGCGCGGAGGGCCTCTGCGTGCCGGGCGGCGATGTCGGCCATGGTGGTTCCGAGGACCATGCCGGGAGCGCGGCCGACGGCGTACACCCGGAAGTGGCGGGCCAGCGGGGCCAGCACCCGCAGTTCCACGCCGCGCGCCACCCCGGTCGGGTTGGTGTGGGCGGGGGTGAACCAGCGCAGCACGACGAGCGGCGCGCCGTCGCCGAAGGCGTAGTAGGGCAGGCCGTTGGCCAGGGTGCCCTCCCGCACCTCAAGGTCCCTGATCCTCACGACAAAACCTTCCCTCCCGCCGGTGTCGCTGGGTTCGAGCGTATTCGCAGGTGGGCGTAGGTCGGCTCGGGGTGTTCTCAGGGTCGTCCCCGATGCGCCGGTCCCGGACGGGAGGCCAGGATGGGAAACGCATACCCTGGATGGAAATCGGGCGACTGGAGAGCACATGGCAGGCACCGGGGTCATCGAGGATTACGTGACCGGGCTCAGCCGCACTCTCAGGGGTCCTCGGCGACCGAAGCTCGACATGATCACCGAGGCGCGCGACAGCCTGCTCGACACCGCCGAGGCGCTGGAGGGCGGCGGTCTGAGGCGCGAGGAGGCCGAGCGGGCCGCCGTCGAGGAGTTCGGGTCGATCCGCGAGATCGCGCCCGGCTATCAGGAGGAGCTGTCCAACGCGGCGGGACGGAGGCTGGCCGCCCTGCTGTTCGTCAGCGTGCCGCTCACCGCGATCATGTGGAGCGTGATCTGGAAGATCTTTCCCTCCGCCCCGACGGCGTACGAGAGCATGCCGGACTGGTTCGTCCCGGTCGCCCGCGGTGTGGACATGCTCCAGATGTTCATCGGGGTGATCGGCGGGCTCACGCTGTTCGCGCTGCGCAGAGGCCTGCGCAGGATCAGGCGGCCCCGGCTCGTCACCCGGTCCCTGGCCCTGTTCGTCTGGGCCATGCTGCCGGTCATGCTCGTATCGTGCGGGGCGCTGATGTACGGCTCGCGGGGTTCGGCCGACTTCAGCGGCTATCCGCCGGGGGTGGGCGCGTCGCTGGTGAGCTACGCGATCTGGCTCCTGCAGTTGTACGGGGCCTTCCACTGCCTGAGGGTCACCCGGCGCGAGCCCGCCCCCGCGACCGCCTGAGCCCCGCCCCGCGCGCCGGTCATCGCGCGTGGCGCCGGGGAATTTAAAGGCCGAAGAGGCCCCGCGAGGCGTCAGCGGGTGGTGCGCGGCTCCAGGACGCTGCCGATGACTCCGGCGAACTCCCGCCAGGCGGAACGCTCGCCGGCGAGGGCCGTGCGTCCCGAGGAGGTCAGCCGATAGGTGCGCCGCTTGCGCCCGCCCACCGTGGCCCACTCGCTGGCCAGGTATCCCGCCTGCTCCAGCCGTCGCAGCGCCGGGTAGACCGTGCCCGTCGGCACGTTCAGCGCGCCGCCGCTGCGCGCCTGGAGCGCCTCGATGATCGCGTAGCCGTGCAGCGGCTCGTGCTCCAGCACGGAGAGCAGCAGGGCGTCCATGTGACCGCGGAGCGCGTCGGTGTTCACCCGGTCACCTCCACCCGCCGAGCGGGTCCTACATCACCGCGTCCGGCGGTTCGTTCGCTTCGCTCGCTCACGTCGTCAGCCTACCTCTCGTATAGGCATGCTACATGTAGACGTTCTACATGTAGAGTGTCTATAGGTAGACAGACATAACAACGGAGGTGAGACCGTGGACGTGCTCGACCTGGCCCGGACACAGTTCGCCGTGACAGGGAGCCTCCACTTCCTGTTCGTCGTGCTGACCCTGGGCCTGGCCCCCCTGATCGCGATCATGCACACCCGCTACGCCGTCACCGGCAAGCCGGTCCACGAACGGGTGACCCGCTTCTGGGGCCAGATCTACGTGATCAACTACGCGCTCGGCATCCTCACCGGGCTGGTGATGGAGTTCCAGTTCGGTATGAACTGGAGCGGCCTCTCGCACTACGCCGGGGACATCTTCGGCGCGCCGCTCGCGATCGAGACGCTCGGCGCGTTCTTCCTGGAGTCCACCTTCCTGGGCCTGTGGATCTTCGGCTGGCACCGGCTGCCCAAGTGGCTCCACGTGGCGTGCATCTGGGTGGTGACGCTGACCGCCTACGTCTCCGCCTTCTGGATCATGGTGGCCAACTCGTTCCTGCAGAACCCGGCCGGAGCCGTGGAGCGGGACGGCCACCTGGTCCTGACCGACTTCGGCGCGCTGCTCACCAACCCGACGCTGATCATGGCACTGCCGCACGTACTCGGCGCGGGCCTGTGGACCGGCGGTTTCGTGGTGATGGGGGCCAGCGCGTACCAGCTGTTCCGGCGCACCGCCGAGCGGGAGTTCTTCACGAGCTCGCTCCGCACGGGAGTGATCACCTCGCTGGTCGGCTCGCTGATCACGGTCGGCTTCGGCCACGCCCAGTTCTTCGTGGTCGAGACGGTCCAGCCGGGCAAGTTCGACGGCGGGGGCCTGGCCACGCTGTCACTCGGCTTCATGATCATGATTGGCGAGCTGCTCAACCTCCTCATCGTGCTCATGCTGGCGCCGACCGTGTACTGGCTGCCGCGCTGGCGCCGGCTACACCCCGTGCTGATGGCGATCACCCCACTGCCGTTCGTGGCGGCGATTCTCGGCTGGCTGGCCAGGGAGTCCGGCCGGCAACCCTGGTTGATCAACGGAAAGCTGACCGTCGCCGACGCCATGTCCCCCGGGCTCACCTCCGGAATGGTCACCGTCTCGCTCATCGCCTTCGGCGGCGTGCTCGCCCTGCTCGCGGTGATCGACTACGTGCTGATCGCCCGCACTGTGCGGCGCGGTCCCGCCGCCGTCACCCTCGGCGCGGACGCGCCGGCCGACCCCACCGAGCGCGCGCACGCGCTCAGCCACTAGAGCTTCTAGGGAGAGACCGTGGACATCCTCTGGCTAGGCGTGTTCGCACTCCTGCTGATCGGCTACTTCGCCCTGGAGGGCTTCGACATCGGCCTGGGCATGCTGCTCCCCGTACTCGGCAGGACACAGCGGGACCGGGACGGGATCGTCGCCGCCATGGCGCCGTTCGTCCTGGCCAACGAGGTGTGGCTGGTGGCCGTGGCGGGCGTGCTGTTCGGCGTGTTCCCCTCGATCGAGGGAGATGTGCTGTTCGGCCTCTATCCGCTGGTGGTCTCCCTGCTGGTGTCGTGGATCGTGCGCGACGCCGGGCTCTGGTTCCGCCGCCGCGCCGACGGGGGCGCGTGGCGGGCGACCTGGGACTGGGCGATCGTCGTCGGCTCGTACGGCCTGGCGCTGAGCTGGGGCATGGCCCTGGTCGCGGTGGCCGGCGGCCTGACGGGATCCGCGATCAGCCTGCCGGGACTGGCGGGCGGGCTGGTGGTGGCCGCGCTGCTCGCCTTCCACGGCTGGACGTTCGCCTCGTGGCGGCTGCCAGGCCGGGTGACCGGCGCGCGCCGCACCGGGCGGGCGCTCCTGCTCTCCGCGTGCGCCGCCGCGGCGCCCGTCGCGGTGCTGCTCGCCGTACTCGCCCCCTGGCTGCTCGACCGTACGGCGCCCGCCGGGACGCTAAATGTGTTGAGTGTCATGATTCTGCCCTTCGCGCCGGTCATGGTGGGTGGGCAAGTATGGGTGTGGCGGACGTTCGGCCCCGGGCGCGCCGCCTCCGATCGGGTTCCGTCGTTCTTCTGAGCTCCCTAGGGTTGGCATGCACAAGGATCTCGTACGGCTGGCACTGGGCGAGCGGGCCGTCCGCCGTCACCTGGCCGTGTGCCTGGCCGCCGCCGTCCTGACCGGGCTGCTCGTCCTCGTCCAGGCGGAGCTGCTCGCCGGGGTGCTGTCCGGGCGGTTCGCGGCCCCGGCCCTGGTCCTGCTGGCGCTGGTCGTCGGCGTCCGGGCGCTGCTCACCCTGGGGCAGGGGATCGCCGCCGGGCGCATGACCACCGGGGTGAAGTCCGCCCTGCGGCACCGCCTGCTGGCGCGGCTGCGGGATCTGGGCCCCGTCAGGCCGGCCTCCCAGCGCTCGGGCGAGCTGGTGACCCTGACCGGCCGGGGTCTGGACGCCCTCGACCCCTACCTGTCGGGCTACCTGCCCGCGGTGGCCGTCGCGGGCGTCGTGCCGATCGCGGTGCTCGTCCGGTTGTTCACCGCCGACCTGGCCAGCGCGGTGATCGTGCTGGTCACGCTGCCGCTCATCCCGATCTTCGGGGCGCTGGTCGGCATGCACACCAAGGCCGTGACCGAACGCCAGTGGAAGGCCCTGTCCCGCCTCGGCGGGCACTTCCTGGACGTGGTCAGGGGCCTTCCCACGCTGCGCGCCTTCGGCAGGGCCCGCTACCAGGCGGAGGTGATCCGGCGGGTGGCCGACGCCCACCGGGTCGCGACGATGCGCACGCTGCGGGTGGCGTTCCTGTCCTCGCTGGTGCTGGAGCTGGCCGCGTCCCTGTCACTGGCCCTGGTCGCCGTCCCGGTGGGCCTGCGGCTGCTGTCCGGTTCCCTGGACCTGTCGACCGCGCTGCTGGTCCTGCTCCTGGCACCGGAGGCGTACCTGCCGCTGCGCAACATGGGTGGCAGGTTCCACGCGGCGATGGAGGGGGTAGCCGCCGCCGACGAGGCGTTCTCCGTACTCGACGGCGAGACCGGGGCGGCGAAGGTCTCGGGGACCTCAGAGGTCCCTGAGGTCTTCGAGGTCTTCGAGGTCCCCGAGGTCTCCGAGGCGGGGCTTCCGCGCGACGGGCAGGCGGGCACGCGTACGGCGGCGGGAAC
The DNA here is from genome assembly GCF_036227305.1 of Streptosporangium sp. NBC_01469. NCBI lineage: Bacteria > Bacillati > Actinomycetota > Actinomycetes > Streptosporangiales > Streptosporangiaceae > Streptosporangium > Streptosporangium sp. NBC_01469. Next base: position 8,366,343 of record NZ_CP109465.1, read on the forward strand.
CCCGCGGAAACCGGGACCTGGACCGGAATCGGGACCGGCGCCGGGATCCGGGGCGGGAAGGGCGCCGGAGATCCGGCTGGAGCACGTCACGGTGCGCTACCCGGACCGGGAGGAGGCCGCGCTGGAGGACGTGTCGCTGGTGATCGCGCCCGGTGAGCGGGTGGCGCTGGTCGGCGAGAGCGGAGCGGGCAAGAGCACCCTGCTCCACCTGCTGCTCGGCTTCGTCACCCCCTCGGAGGGCAGGGTGCTGGTCGACGGTGCCGAGATCGGTGACCACGACTCCTGGCGCGCGCGACTGGCGTTCGTACCGCAGCGCCCGCACCTCTTCGCCACCTCGGTGGCCGACAACATCGGGCTCGGCGCCCCCGGCGCGACCATCGGCGAGATCAGGGCCGCGGCGCGGGCCGCGCAGGCCGACGAGTTCGTCACGGCGCTGCCGGAGGGGTACGACACCGTGCTCGGCGAGCGGGGGACGAACCTGTCGGCCGGGCAGCGGCAGCGGGTCGCGCTGGCCCGCGCGTTCTGCCGCCCGGACGCCGGGCTGCTCCTGCTGGACGAGCCGACCGCGCGACTCGACGGCCGCAGCGAGGGCGCGGTCGTGAGCGCGACCCGCGACCTCGCCGAGGGCCGCACCGCCGTGATCGTCGCCCACCGGCCCGCGATGATCGACCTGGCCGACCGGGTGATCCGGATCGCCGACGGCCGCGTGGTGGCCGGGGAGAGACCCCGGGCGGGGACACGAGAGGAGATCTCCTCGTGACCGACGCCGACGGGATCCCGGCGGGCCGAGCGGGTGGACGACCGGCGCCCCGGACAGACGAACGACCGGTGGACCGAACCGACGGGCGACCTGCGGGCCGGACAGACGAACGGCCGACGGGCCGAACCGGCGGGAAGCCGGTGGACCGGACCGGCGGGCGGCCGACGAGCCAGACCGACGAGGAGCCTGTGAACCGAACCGGCGGGCGGCCGACGAGCCGGACCGACGAGGAGCCGGTGGAGCGGACAGGTGAGCGACCGGCGAGCCGGACCGGCGGGCGGCTGGTCCTCGCGGCGGCGGCGGGGGCGGCGGCCGAGCTGGTCGGGCTCGGGCTGATCGGGTCCGCCGCCTGGCTCATCACCAGGGCCGCCGAGCAACCGCCGCTGGCGGCGCTGAGCGTGGCGATCGTCGGGGTGAGGGCGTTCGCGACGACCAAGGGCGTCTTCCGCTACGGGGAGCGCCTGGCCGGTCACGACGTGGCTCTGCGGGCCCAGGCGACGACCAGGGAGCGGCTCTACCAGGCGCTCATCCCCGCGGGATCGCTGAACCAGCGGGGGGCCGACCTGCTCAGCCGCATGGTCGACGACACCGACGCGGTACAGGACCTGCTCGTACGCTGCCTGCTCCCGGCGATCGCGGCGCTGGTCACCGCCGTGGCCGCGGTGGTGATCGGGCTGTTCCTGCTCCCGGTGGCGGTGCCGGCGCTCCTGGCCGGGCTGCTGGTGGCCGGGGTGCTGATCCCGGCGGGCACGGCCGCCGCCGCGCGGCGCTGGTCGGCGCGGATCGCCCCGGCGCGGGCGGACCTCGCGGCCCGGGTCGCCGACCTGGTGCACGGGGCGGCCGACCTGGCCGCCTACGGGGCGGACGAGCGGGCACTGGCCGCCGCCGCCGAGACCGATGCCCGGCTGGCGGCGCTGGAGCGCAGGCAGGCGCGGGCGAACGCGGTGGCCTCGGCCCTGGGCCTGCTCACCCAGGGGCTGACCGTGGCGGCCGTCGTCCTGCTGGCGAGGAACTCCGGGGCGGGAGCCGTGACCACCGCGGTGCTCGCGCTGATCTCGCTGGTGTGCTTCGAGCCGGTGCTGCCGATGGCCGCGGCAGGGGAGCGGCTGACCGGGGTGCTCGCCGCCCTGCGCCGCCTGCGGGAGGTGGGCGCGACCCCACCGGCGGTGGCCGACCCGGCCGTTCCCGTCGCGGTCCCCGACGGGCCGCCCACCGTCGACGTCGAGGACCTGGTGGTCCGGCACGGCCCCGGACTTCCCCCCGCGCTGGACGGCGTCAGCCTGACCCTCACCCCCGGCAGGCGCGTCGCCCTGGTCGGCCCCAGCGGCGCGGGGAAGAGCACCCTGCTGTCGGCCCTGATGCGCCTCGTCGAGCCCGAGTCGGGGACGATCCGGATCAGCGGGGTGGACGTCCGGGAGCTGGCCGCCGACGACACCCGGCGGGTGATGACCGGGCTCACGCAGGATCCGTACGTGTTCCAGACATCGGTACGGGACAACCTGCGGCTGGCGGGCCCGGAGGCCGGTGACGGTGAGCTGGCCGAGGCGGTGCGGCGAGCACGCCTGGACCGGTGGGTGGAGCGGACCGGCTGGGACGCGGTGCTCGGGGAGGACGGGCGTACGGTGTCCGGGGGCCAACTGCAGCGGCTGGCTCTGGCGAGGGCGCTGCTGCACGACCCGCCGGTGCTGCTGCTGGACGAGCCGGCCGAGGCTCTGGACGAGACGACGGCGGACGCGCTCATGGCCGACCTCCTGGACGCCACCCACGGCCACACGACGCTGCTCGTCACGCACCGCCTGCGCGGGCTGGAGCCGATGGACGAGATCGTCGTGCTGGAGAACGGTTCGGTGACGCAGCGGGGCACCCACCGGGAGCTGGTGTCCGCTCCCGGCTACTACCGCGACCTGTGGCGGTCGGAGGCGCTGACCGCCGGGCGCTGAGCACCCCCGAAGCGCTTCCTGACCGCGTTCGAAGAGCCGCGTTCAAAGCCACCCGGGTGGGGGCGGAACTATGGGCGATACCCGCCCCCACCTGCGCATACGGTCCACGGCGATCCACCGTCGTCCTACTGTCCGGTAGAGCCCGGTAGAACGGGCGTGGCGGCGTGTGCTTCGGACGTACCGGCCGGCACCTGCCTACGGCCTTCCACGTCGCCTCTCAGCCCCGAGCGGCGGCACAACCGCCGTGACAATCAGTCTCCATTTCCGGAACAGGGGGCGCGTTTTCCAGAAAATCCCTGGTCGAGGTGATGTAGGCGGAGCAGAGAAGCTTGCCGAGGCGCGCCGCTTGGCCATCGCCTAATCGCCGGGTAGGAACACCCATCGCATTCACGCTGCGCTCCAGGGCCACGCCCGAAACCGCTACCACCGCTTCGCCGTGCCGATCGACCCAGCGGAACGCCTTCCAGAGCAGCGCACGAGCGAGGGGGCCGAGACCCGCCGCCACGGTACGAGACCCGCCCCGGCCGGTGGCCAGGCGGCTCAGCTCCCAGATGGCCGGATCACGAGGAGCCGCACCACCGCGCAACGTCTCGGAAAAGACCTCGGGGAGCATGTAACGGCCGTCGGTGGGCAGCAGCCGGCAGCACCCCGTGACCTCCTGGCAGTCCACCCGATAGCTGATCACGTAGACCGGATCGCAGTCATCGTAGAAATCGCGTTCCATGCCGTGAACGCTGTCGACGTCCCAGCGCAGGCGCTCGTAGAACACTTCGTGCCGCAAGCGGAACATACCATCGAGCAGCCACGCCGGCAGTTCGCCCGCGCGGCCGACGATAATTCGCTGGGCGCACAACCTCGGTGGCGGATCGTCCACGAGAACCCCTGAGAAATGACCGGCTTTCCCGCCGATTACTTTTTCTCCTTGTTCGTGGCATCCCGCTGTTCGGATTGGCCGGGCTGTCGCTTGCCGGTCTCGCCCGGTGCCACCGCACGACGGAGGTCGGAAGCGCCAACACGCCGACCGGGTCCGGCTGGGAAGAGCCCAACAGCCGTTCGTACCATTTCAGGGCCGCCGCGTATTCGGTGACCGGAATTCCCGCGTACAGATCGAAGGCCGTTCCGCGATCATACGGGCTTCGTCTGGCCCCATGACCCCGCCGGATCCGGCCGCGCCCACATCTTCGTACACACCCGGCTCAGCTGACGAACGGCGGCCGCCATATCAGGAGATTCGAACTCCTGGCATCCTGCCCGCGAAGCGAGAGAGCGGTATCTCGGGAATCCCCGGACGACGGGGCCCGGACATGAACGCGCCGCCGGGGTCGTGGCACATGTCCACGACCCCGGCGGCGCGCCCGCCCCTGAGCCGTTACTCGCCGGTCTTCTCGGCGAGGGTCACGGTGACGGTGCCGGGCCGCCCGTCGCGGACGTAGGCGATGGTCACCTGCTGGCCGGGCTTGAAGCCGCGGACGGCTCCGACCACGGTGGCGGCCTCGTCCACGACCGTGTTGTTGATCTTGGTGATCAGGTCGCCCTGCTCGATGCCCGCCTTGGCCGCGGGGCTTCCCTCGGTGACCTGGCCGACCAGGGCGCCGCCCGCGTCCCCGGTGGCGTCGGTCACGCTCACGCCCAGGAAGGCGTGGGAGACCTTGCCGCTCTCGATGAGCTGCTGGGCGACCTGGTTGGCGGTGGTGATGGGGATGGCGAAGCCGACGCCGATGCTGCCCTCCCCGCCGTTGGTGGCGATGGCGGTGTTGATCCCCACCACCTGCCCGGCCGCGTTGACCAGCGCCCCTCCCGAGTTGCCGGGGTTGATCGCCGCGTCGGTCTGGATGGCGCCGCCGATGGTGGTGCTCCCGCTTCCGCTCTGCTGCTGCCTGCCCCAGCCGGGCGGGAGCTGCTGCTGGCCCTGGTCGCCGCCGACGGTCAGGGTACGGTTCAGCGCGCTGACGATCCCGGCGGTGACCGAGCCGGACAGGCCGAGCGGGCTGCCGATGGCGAGGACGGAGTCACCCACCTTCAGCCGGTCGCTGTCGCCGAGCGAGGCCTTGGTGAGGCCGGAGACGCCCTCCGCCTTGATGACCGCGAGGTCGGTGGCCGGGTCGGTGCCGATGATCTTCGCGGTGGCGGACTTCCCGTCGCTGAACTTGACGGTCACCTGGCTGCCCGGACCCCCCTGGCCCCCAGCCTCCACCACGTGGTTGTTGGTCAGGATCAGGCCGTCGGCCGACAGGACCACCCCGGACCCCTCGCCCCCACCGGCGGCGGTCCTGATCTCGATCGACACCACGGAGGGCTGGACGGCCTGGGCGATGTCGGCGACCGTGGTCACGTTGCCGACCTGGCTGACCACCGGGCTGGACGACGAGACCTGGGCGGTGGCGCTGCCGTTGAAACTCGTCGCGACGAAGGCCCCCGCGACTCCGCCACCGACGGCCATGGCCGCCAGTGCGAGACCGGTGCCTATCCTCTGCCCGGCGGTGAGCCGTCCTCGCTGCGGGGGGACCGCCCCCGGTCCCCCCGCTCCCCCGTATCCCCCGGGCCCCCCGGCCCCTCCGGGCGCCTCGGCGGCGAGCTGTTCCGGCACCGGGTGGATCAGCGTCGGCTGCGGCCCGGTGTCGGCGCCGGCACGGTAGGCGCCGGCGCGCGGCGGAACCTTGCCGAACTGGGTCCAGCCGTCGTTCCCGGGGGTCGCCTCGGCCGGTGTGCCCTGCTGCTCATTCCTGTTCGGGTCCATGTCTTCCCCCAAGTCCTACATCCCCCCGGTTCGACGGGGCGGAAGCCGGTGCTCACCGGTTAGGGAAAACAATGCCCGACCGCACGTAAGCCCAGGTTAAGAGCCTGAACGCGATGATCGGAATCCTCTGACAACGGCTTTATCCGCCGTGCTCAGCGAGGGTCACGATCATTGGAAATCACCGGGCGAATACTTTGCGGCCACCCCTCGCGGACCCCGAAGACCTCCGCCGGGCAGGCTCAGGAGGGGGTGGGCCAGTACTCGTCGCGCAGGAGGCGCTTGTAGAGCTTTCCGGTGGGGTGCCTGGGCAGTTCCTCGCGGAAGTCGACCGACCGGGGACACTTGTAGGGCGCGAGTGCCGAGCGGCAGTACTCGATCAGCTCGGCCTCCAGCTCCGGGCCCGCCAGGTCCATGGAGACCGGCTGGACGACGGCCTTGACCTGCTCGCCCATCTCCTCGTCGGGGACGCCGAAGACGGCCACGTCCACCACCTCGGGGTGGACGGACAGCACGTTCTCGGCCTCCTGCGGGTAGACGTTGACCCCGCCGGAAATGATCATGTAGGAGCGGCGGTCGGTGAGATAGAGGAAACCCTCCTCGTCGAGGTAGCCGATGTCCCCGAGCGTGGTCCAGCCCCGGCCCTTGGGATCGCGCGAGGCCCGCGTCTTGTCCTCGTCGCCGTGGTAGACGAACCGAGGGCCGTCGGAGAAGTAGACCGTGCCGTGCTCGCGCGGCGGCAGCTCCTCGCCGTCCTCGTCGCAGATGTGGACGACGCCGAGCATCGGGCGGCCGACCGTGCCCCGGTGCGCGAGCCAGTCCTGCGACCCGGCGTACAGGAGGCCGTTGCCCTCGGTACCGGCGTAGTACTCGTGGATGATCGGCCCCCACCAGTCGATCATCCGTTCCTTGACGGGGACGGGGCAGGGGGCGGCGGCGTGGATCGCGCAGGTCAGCGACGACAGGTCGTACCGCGCGCGGGTCTCCTCGGGCAGCTTGAGCATCTTGATGAACATGGTCGGCACCCACTGCGAGTGGGTGACGCGGTGTCTCTCGATGAGCGCGAGCGCCTGCTCGGGATCGAACCTCTCCATGACGACGAGCGTGGCGCCCATCCGCTGGAAGCTCATGCAGTAGCGCAGCGGGGCGGCGTGGTACAGCGGCGCCGGGGAGAGGTAGACGCTGTCGGCGGAGGGCGCGAACAGGAACCGGATGAGCTGCAGCAGCGCCCCCGGGGTGTCCAGCGGAGCCTTGGAGAGGTTGGGCTTGATGCCCTTGGGCCGTCCGGTGGTGCCCGAGGAGTAGAGCATGTCCGCGCCCTGGCACTCGTCCTCGACGGGGGTGGCGGGGTGGGCCGCGACGGCCTTCTCGTACGAGTCGAAGCCGGGGGCCACGCCGTCCAGCATGAGCCGGAGCCCGACGCCCGGCGTGAGGTCCGCGATGGAGACGGCCACGTCCGCGAGGGCGGCCGAGGAGACGAAGACCCTGGCTCCGCAGTTGTCGACGATGTAGGCGAGCTCGTCGGTCTTCAGGCGTGAGCTGATCGCGGTGTAGTACAGGCCCGAGCGGTGCGCGGCCCACGCGACCGCCAGGAACAGCGGGTGGTTCTCCAACATGAAGGCGACGTGGTCACCCGGCCGCAGCCCGGCGGCACGGAGGAGGTGGGCGAGGCGGTTGGACTCCTCGTCCAGCTCGCGGTAGGTGACGACCCGCCCGGAGTCCGCCATGATCACAGCGGGCTTGTCCGGCGAGACTGCTGCGATCGCTCCCGGGTGCATGAAACCGAACATTACTCGGCGAGAAGTTCGGTGAGAAGTGCCCGCGCGGCCGGGCCCCCGGCGCCGGTCTCAGCCCCTTCCGAGGCCTTCCGAGGGCTCCCCCAGGCTCCTCCCGGACCCTTCCGAAGCCCTTCGGAGGCCGTGCGCGGCTGGGCCGCGACCTCGCGGACGAGATCGCGGCCCAGTGGCGATCAGGCCCTGCGGGGGCCTGACCGTATGGATCAGGCGTGGCTGTAGATGTGCTCCCAGCCACTCTGGTAACCGTTGGGGTGCCCCTGGTCGCCCCGGCTCACCTTGACGTAGATGTGCTCGGCGTCCTTACCGGAGAAGGAGTAGAAGCCGGGCTTCTTGGAGCAGTTCTTGAAGCTCTTGAAGGTGGTCGAGCCGTCGAAGCCCACGACCTTGAAGGTCTCCCACGCACAGAAGTGCTTGGGCTTGCTCCACCACTTGTGGTTGGTGAGCTTGCTACCGACGGTGTAGTGGTATTCGTGCTCCCACTTCCACGCGCGCTTCTTGAACCACTGCTTCACCCACTTGCACTTCTTTTCACCCTTGTACCAGGTGCACTTCTTGACGATCTTGGAATACTTCTTCCAGTACCAGTGCTTCTGTGATTTCTTCTCCACGGCGACCTTGCCTTCGGCCTCCGCCTTCTCGTCACCGGAGTAGTACGGTCCCCAGCTGTCGACGAAGAAGGGGGCCGCGGAGGTGGTCGCGGCGACGGTCTGGACGGGGGTCACGGTCGCGGCGCTGGCCATCGCCGGGGTAGCCGTGGTGAGCAGGGCGGCGACACCGGCGCCCAGGATGATTCGGCTGGCGAATCGCATTTCGAGGGGTTCCTCTCGGGAGTGAGGATTTTGACACCCAAGTTGTACGACGCGCCGATTGCCCGTCACTTTCACTTCACTTAAAAGACAAGGCCACGCCAATGATCAAATCAGATTACTTACCGGACAAATCATGAAATAAGGGTAAATGATCAGTGTGGCAATCCGGTCAGTTACGCGCGAGACGACGGGCGACCGTATCACCCAGGGTCTGCACGAGCTGCACGACGACGACCAGCACGACAACGGTGACAATCATGAGCGTGGTCTCGAAACGCTGGTAGCCGTAGCGGATGGCCAGGTCCCCCAGCCCTCCCCCGCCGATCGCCCCGGCCATCGCCGAGTATGAGATCAGCGCGACCACGGTCACCGTGAGCCCCGCGACCAGGCCGGGCATCGCCTCGGGCAGCAGGACCTTGCCGACGATGGTCACCCGCCCGGCCCCCATGGCCTGGGCGGCCTGCACCTTGTCCCTGCCGACCTCGCGCAGCGCGGTCTCCACCAGCCGGGCGAAGAACGGCGCCGCGCCGAGCGTCAGCGGGACCACCGAGGCGATGGTGCCGATGGTCGTGCCGACGATCAGCCTGGTCAGCGGGAGAATCGCGATCATCAGCACGATGAAGGGCAGCGAGCGGCCGATGTTGACGATCAGCCCGAGCACCCGGTTGAGCGCGGGCGAGGGGAACAGCCCGCCCCGGTCGGTGGCGACCAGCGCCACCCCGAGCGGGAGGCCGAGGATCACCGTGAACAGGGTCGACCACAGGACCATCTGGACGGTCTGGCCGGTCGACTCCAGCAGCAGCGGGAACATCTCTTCCCAGGTCATCGGGCCTCCTCGACGAGCAGGCCGCGTTCGGCCAGGTAGGTGAGCGCGGCGGCGCGCTCGTCACCGGTGACGAGCAGGCGCAGCCGTCCCGTCGAGAGGCCCGCCACCTCCTCCAGCGCCCCGCCGAGGATGTTGACGTCCACGTCGAACTTGCGGACCACCTGCGAGACCACCGGCTCGCCGGCCTGCCCGGTGAAGGTGATCGTGACGTGCCCCGGCTCCGGCTCCGGGAGGGGGAACAGCTCCGCGGCGAGCCTGGAGCCGGGCCTGGAGATCAGCTCGGGGATGGTCCCCGACTCCTCGACCAGGCCGTCCCGCATGATGGCGACCGAGTCGCAGATCGACTTCACGACGTGCATCTCGTGGGTGATCAGCAGGATCGTCAGGTTGAGCTCGCGGTTGAGGCGCTTGAGCAGGGCCAGGATCGACTGCGTGGTACCGGGGTCGAGCGCCGAGGTGGCCTCGTCCGAGAGCAGGACGGGAGGGCTTCCGGCCAGCGCGCGGGCGATGCCGACCCGCTGCTTCTGCCCGCCCGACAGCTGCGCGGGGTGCGCCCCGGCCTTGTCGGCCAGCCCGACCAGCTCCAGCAGCTCGGCCGTACGCCTGACGCGCTCGGCCTTGGCCACCCCCATGACCTCCAGCGGGAAGGCGACGTTCCCGGCGACCGTGCGGGAGGAGAGCAGGGCGAAGTGCTGGTGGATCATCCCGATCCGCTGCCGGGCCCTGCGCAGGTCCCCCTCGCCCAGGCCGGTCAGCTCCTGCCCCGCCACCGAGACGGTGCCGGAGGTGGGCCGCTCCAGGAGGTTCACGCAACGCAGCAGCGTGCTCTTTCCGGCACCGCTCTGCCCGAGAACGCCGTATATCTCACCCTCGCGGACGTGGAGATCCACACCGTCGACGGCGACCATCTCTCGGCCCCGATCCTGATAGACCTTCCGCAGGCCAGACACATCGATCACAGCTGGTCCCCAACGCGCCCCTCATTTGCCCTCATTCCCGACATGTTATGTGAAACCGATCACCCGTCACGAACATTCGTCTCCGGTCACTACCGGTACGGGTCCCGCAGGGGGACGACCCGCTGAGCGAAATCCTCCTTGATCGCCCGCATCCGCTCCCCGGGCGCGTAGAAGCGGCCCTTGGTCTCCCCGTACGGCGTCAGCCAGCCCTTGGCCGCCAGGTCGCGCAGGTCCCTGGCCGCCTGCCCCTGGCTGAGCGACTCGTCCAGCTGGTATCTGCTCCGGCGCAGCCGCCGGTTGACGAACACCTCGTAGAGCGCCGAGACGGTCCGGGTGTTGAGCCCGTCGGCGTCGACCCGCTCCTCCAGGAGCATCCACACCTCCCCCGCCTCGGCGAGCCTGCGCCCGACCCGCTGAGCCTGGAGGTGGTGGGCGCGCAGGCAGAAGCGCACCCAGTGCAGCGTGTCCCCGTGCGGGCTCCAGTGCCGCCGCTGTATCTCGGCCAAAGCGTCGTAGTAGTCGTAAGTGTTCCTGTCCTGCCCCAGCCACTCTTCGATGGAGGAGAACTCCGGGGTCGTGATCCGATCTCTGCCGAGCACGAGTGTCTGGAGCGCCCGCGACATGCGGCCGTTGCCGTCCCGCCAGGGATGGACGCTCACCAGGTTGAAGTGGGCCATCGCCGCCCGCACGTAGCTCGGCGCCTCCAGGTCGCCCTCGTTGAGCCAGCCGACCAGCTCGGCCATGAGCTCCGGCACCCGTTCGGCGTCGGGCCCCTCGTAGACGACCTCCCCGGTGGCGGAGTTACGGACGTAGATGCCACCGGGCCGCACCGCGCCCGGCGTCTTGTCGTGGTGGTGACCGATCATCATGAAGTTGAGCGCGTGGAGCAGGCCGGCGTCGAACGCGAAGACCGGCGCCCGGGAGAGTATCTGGATGTAGGTCAGCGCCTGCTGATACCCGGAGATCTCCCTGGCGACCGCGGCGGAGGTGTCCAGGGGCTCCTCACCGGCCATGATGGACTCGATGTCCTCGACGCTGGCCCGGTAACCTTCGATCGAGTTGGAGCCCTGGATGGCCCGCGCCTGGAGCTGGCGCCGGAGCTGGCCGTCCCAGCGGTGGGGCTCCGCGAGGCGGTATTTCAGGTCGCGGCGCAGCTCTTCGATCTCGCCGAGGACCGCTTCGTCGACGGCCTCCAGAGGAGGCGTTCCGTACAGCATGGAGCCCATGCCAGCATAGACGAATCATTTGGTCAAGCGACTTAATGATTCGTCCATTTATATTCGTTACGTCTGTTCCGTCCGAGAGTGCCCCGGCCCGGACACGGCGAGACGGCCCGCCCTCTCCGAGGAGAGAACGGGCCGTCCCGGAGGGCACGGGTCAGGCTGCGGCGTGCTCGGCCACCTTGGCCGAGGTGAGCGCGATCTCCAGGACCTCGCGCACGTCGCTCACCGTGTGCACGGTGAGCTCGTCGCGGACGGCCTGCGGGACGTCGTCCAGGTCGGGCTCGTTGCGCGCCGGGATCAGCACGGTCGTGATGCCCGCCCGGTGGGCGGCCAGCAGCTTCTGCTTGACCCCGCCGATCGGGAGCACCCGGCCGGTGAGGGAGACCTCGCCGGTCATCGCCACGTCACCGCGGACCTGCCGGCCGGAGAGCAGCGAGGCCAGGGCGGTGATCAGGGTGACGCCCGCGGACGGGCCGTCCTTGGGAACGGCTCCGGCCGGGAAGTGGACGTGCACCGAGCGGTCCTTGAGGGAACCGACCGGCAGCTCCAGCTCCGCCCCCCGCGAGCGCAGGTAGGAGAGCGCTATCTTGGCCGACTCCTTCATGACGTCGCCGAGCTGGCCGGTCAGGATCAGGCCGGTGTCGCCGGTCTCGGGGTCGGCCAGGGACGCCTCCACGTAGAGGACGTCACCGCCCGCCCCGGTGACCGCCAGGCCGGTGGCCACGCCGGGCACCGCCGTACGCTGGCTGGACTCGGGGAGCGAGGACTCCGGCACGTTGCGCGGGCGGCCCAGGTAGGGGACCAGGTCCTCCACCGTCACGGGCAGCTCGCTCTCGCCGAGCGCGACGTTGGCCGTCACCTTGCGCAGGATCCTGGCGATCGAGCGCTCCAGGGACCGGACCCCGGCCTCCCTGGTGTACTCACCGGCGAGCTTGCGCAGCGCGCCCTCGCCGACGGTGACGTCCTCCGCGGTGAGACCGGCCTTGTCGAGCTGGCGCGGGAGCAGGTGGTCGCGGGCGATCGCGACCTTCTCGTCCTCGGTGTAGCCGTCGAGCGTCACGATCTCCATGCGGTCCAGCAGCGGGCCGGGGATGGCCTCCAGCACGTTGGCGGTAGCCAGGAAGAGCACGTCGCTGAGGTCGAGCTCCACCTCCAGGTAGTGGTCGCGGAAGGTGTGGTTCTGCGCCGGGTCGAGCACCTCGAGCAGCGCGGCCGTCGGGTCGCCCCGGTAGTCGGAGCCGACCTTGTCGACCTCGTCGAGCAGCACGACCGGGTTCATCGAACCGGCCTCGCGGACGGCCCGGACGATCCGGCCGGACTGGGCGCCGACGTAGGTGCGCCGGTGACCGCGGATCTCGGCCTCGTCGCGCACGCCGCCGAGCGCGACCCGGACGAACTTGCGGCCCATGGCGCGGGCCACGGACTCGCCGAGGGAGGTCTTGCCGACCCCGGGGGGACCGGCCAGCGCCAGCACGGCGCCGCTGCGGCGCCCGCCGACCACGCCGAGGCCCTTCTCGGCCCTGCGCCCGCGGACGGCCAGGTATTCGATGATGCGGTCCTTGACGTCGTCGAGGCCGGTGTGGTCGGCGTCGAGGACGGCGCGGGCCGCGGCGATGTCGTAGGAGTCCTCGGTCCGCTCGTTCCACGGGATGTCGAGGACGGTGTCGAGCCAGGTGCGGATCCAGCCGGTCTCGGGAGACTGGTCGGAGGTCCGCTCCAGCTTGTCGACCTCCTTGAGCGCGGCCTCGCGCACCTTCCCGGGCAGGTCGGCGGCCTCGACGCGGGAGCGGTAGTCCTCCTCCTCGGAGGAGGTGTCGCCGTTCAGCTCGGCGAGCTCCTTGCGGACGGCGGCGAGCTGCTGGCGGAGCAGGAACTCGCGCTGCTGCTTCTCCATGCCCTCCTGGACGTCCTTGCGGATCGTCTCGGCCACGTCGAGCTCGGCCAGGTGCTCGCGCGACCACTCGACCAGCTTCTCCAAGCGGTCGGCCGGGTCGGCGGTCTGGAGGATCTCGGCCTTGCGCGGGGTGCTCAGCCAGGGGGCGTACCCGGAGTTGTCGGCGAGGATCGAGGGGTCGTCCATCTGGTTGACCGCGTCGACGACCTGCCACGCGCCCCGCTTCTGCAGGATCGTGGTGGCCAGGGCCTTGTACTCCTTGGCGAGCTCGTGGGCGCGCTCACCCGCCGCGACGGCGGGGATGCGGGTGGCCTGCACCCACAGGGCCGCGCCGGGGCCGGTCGTGCCGGTGCCCACGCGGACCCGGTCGACACCGCGCACCACGGCCGCAGGCTCCCCTCCGGGGAGCCTGCCCACCTGCTCGACGATCGCCCTCACGCCCACCGAGCCGTATCGACCGTCGATCCGGGGAACGAGAAGGACCTCGGGCTTGTTGTCAGCGAGAGCCTGTGCCGCGTCGATCGCGGCCCGGACTTCGGTCTCCGACAGGTCAAGCGGGACCACCATGCCCGGCAGCACGACCTCGTCGTCGAGCGGCAGGACCGGGAGGATCAAGCTCTCACTCATGTGAACTCCAAGGGTTGAGTTATACACACTCAATTAATGGGAGCCAGCGAATGTTCCCGAGGTTGAGCGAGTTCGCTGTGAGCGATCGTAATCGTGTAATCGTTACTTTTAGTCATATTTTCCGACACTTTTTGTCACTCACCGTCACCATGTGACACCCGCGAACATCCGGACGGTCTTCCGGACACCCCGGTGGCTCCGTGGGGTGACGCCGAGATGTCGTCCCACGGTGGGACGCGGAGTACGTCCACGCTGCCTAGGCTGTTCCGATGACTCCCAGTCCCGCGCGGCAGTCCCTCGCACGGCGCACGCGGAGGGTGCGGGAGACCGCCGTAGGGCTGACCCACCCGCTCACCGAGGCGCTGGCGGCCGGCGCGTCCGATCCGGCCCGCCCCCGGCCCCGTGCCCGCGTCCGCGTGCCGAGAGCGCTTGAACTGCTGCCGTTCCCGACGATCGACCTGGTCCTGCTGGGCGACCTGCTGCTGACCTTCGCACTGTTCAGTTCCGGCCTGTCCTACCTCGAGAGCGAGGCGGCCGAGGCGCGCTCGCCCCTCGACCGGGAGGGGCTCGTGTTCGCGGCCCTGGCCTTCTCCCTGCCGCTCGCGCTGCGCGACCGGTGGCCGCTGGCCGCCTGGCGGTCCGCGGCCCTGCTCATTCCCCTCGGGACGGTCGTCTCACGGCAGTTCCTCAGCAGTGGCATCCCCTACACCGCGGCCGCCGCGGTCATGTACATGCTCGTGGTCTACTCGGTCGCGGTCCGCTGCGAGCGGCACATCACCGTGGGGGTGTGGATCGTCTCGGTCCTTGGCGCCTGGATGATCCATCCCGACTCGATGGCCGTCGTCACCGGCATGGTCACGGTGGCCGTCCTGTTCGGCTACAACGTGCGCGCCCGGCGGCTGGCCGCCGGGCTTCTGGCTCTGGAGGAGCGGCGCAGCGAGCGGGCGCTCGCGGCCCAGGCCGCGCTGGAGGAACGGGCCAGGATCGCCAGGGAGCTCCACGACGTCGTCGCCCACCACATGTCGGTGATCGCCATCCAGGCCGAGGCCGTCCCGCTGCAGGCGTCCGGGGACGCGCGGCGCCTGGAGGAGGGGCTGAAGGAGATCCGCGCGCTGTCCCTCGCGGCCATGACCGAGATGCGCCGCGTGCTGGGCGTCCTCAGGGAGGAGGACGGGTACGCCGACACCGCGCCGCAACCGGGCCTCGGCCGCCTGGAGGAGCTCGTCGGCACCGCGCGCTCCGCCGGGCTCACCGTGACGCTCAAACTGATCGGCGACCTGATGGGACTGCCCACCGCGGTGAGCCTGTCCGCCTACCGGATCGCCCAGGAGTCGCTCAGCAACGCCATGCGGCACGCCCCCGGCTCGACCGTCCTGCTGAAGATCGTCCGGTACGGCCCCGAGCTGCACGTCCAGGTGACGAACAACGCCGGGCACCGCTCCCCCGAGGAATCTGGACACATGGGACACGGTCTGATCGGGATGCGGGAACGGGTGTCCGTGCTCGGCGGGAAGCTCTGGGTGGGGCCGACCGGGACGGGCTTCGCGGTCACCGCCATACTGCCGATCACCGAGGACGCGTGACCTCCTCCCCCGGGCCGGAACCCGGGGTCTCCACACTCAAGGGGATTCGATGACGATCCGGGTGCTCATAGTCGACGACCAGGGCATGGTACGGACCGGTTTCACCGTGTTCCTGAGCTCGCAGCCCGACATCGAGGTCGTCGGCGAGGCCGCCAACGGCGCCGAGGCCGTGGCGCGGGTGGCCGAGCTGCGGCCCGACGTGGTGCTGATGGACGTGCGCATGCCGGTGATGGACGGCCTGACCGCCACCCGCCGCATCCTCGCCCCCGACGCCTACCCCGTTCCCGTCGTTCCCGTCGTTCCCGTCGTTCCCCCCGCGCCCTCGGCCGCTCTCGGACGGCCGGGCGCCGACCCCGTCGCGCCCGCGGGCTCCCCCGCGTCCTCCGGCCCGCCCGGCGATCCCGGCGCGCGGCCTTCCGTGCCGAAGGTGCTGATCCTGACCACGTTCGACCTCGACGACTACGTGTACGAGGCGCTGCGCGCGGGGGCCAGCGGCTTCCTGCTCAAGGACGCCTCCGCGCAGCAGCTGGCCGAGGCGGTCCGGGTGGTGGCGGCCGGGGAGGCGCTGCTGGCGCCCTCGGTGACCCGGCGGCTGATCGCGGAGTTCGCCCGCGTCGGCCCGAGCCGCCCGCGCGGGCGCCTGGACGACATCACCGAGCGGGAGACGGAGGTGCTCGCGCTCATCGCGCGGGGCAGGTCCAACCAGGAGATCGCCAAGGATCTCATGCTGTCGGAACAGACGGTCAAGACCCACGTGGGCCGGATCTTCGCGAAGCTGAACCTGCGCGACCGCGCCCAGGCGATCGTCCACGCCTACGAGACGGGCCTGGTCCGTCCGGGCGAGTGACACCCGCCGGCATCCGGCCGCGCGGGCGTGAAGCCGTCAGCCGTCCCTGGCGTCGATGACGGGATTCCAGCTGATGTCCGGCCGGTTCCCGTTGGGGAGGGAGCCCTCGACCTGCCAGACCGGTATCAGGTACCCGGAATCCTCGTCGAAGTAGTGAGAGGCGGTGACCGACGTCACGGAGGCCATCTCGGGAGTGGCACCGGCCCCGACATCCTGGGCGATCGTGATCGCCGCGCGGGGGGAGATCGTCCCGACGGATCGAACGAGTTCGACGGGTATCCGCGCGTCGTCGAGCCCGACCAGTTCTCCCTTCTCGCCGAGGGTGACGGAGACCTTGCCCCACAGGCGCGTGTCTCCGCCGTGCTCCCGGCTCGCGTAGTCGAGGTGCAGGTAGCCGTCCTCCCAGTCATCGCCGACACCGAGGTAGGTGAGCGTGCCGACATCGATGCCGTGATCCGCGAGGTGGGCACGCGCCAGCGGCAACCCCGCCTTCTCGTCGGGAACCCCGGCGGGATCGGGATTGGCACCGGCGCCGGAGTCGAGGAAGAGGCTCCAGGTGCCGTGGGAATGAACCACGAGCCGCATGGCGGCCTCACCGGAACACATCCACGCCTCCCCCTTCTTGACGCAGTCCCCCTTGACGCCGACCTGGCGTCGCAGCCTCGCCAGAGTCGCCTCCTGGGTCTCGGCGGGCGCGAAGCGGTAGAGGTTCGCCTTCGCCCCCTGCGCCGGGATCGAGCCGGGAAGGCGCACCCCGGAGGGGCGCAGGTGCCCGTAATAGACGACTCCGGTCCGGTCTCCGGCGTTGAGCGCGACGACGGTCACGAAGGGGGCCACCACGCCGAGGATCGTCACCGCGGCCGCCGTCACGCGCCATGTCGTCACGCGGGCCCGTTCCTCGGAGGCTCGCGCCCGGTCCACGACGGCGCGGACGACCACGACGATAGCGGTGCCCAACGCCACTCCCGCGGTGTTGGCCAGCACGTCGTCGATGTCCGCGTTGCGGCCCGTGGCCAGCTGGAGTGCCTCGGTCGCGACCGAGAGGGCCAGCCCGCCGAGGAACGCGAACCGGACGCGCTCCCACCTCCCCGGGAACACCAGGGGGAACAACGTCCCGATCGGCACCGTGATCAGGACGTTCAATGCGACCTGCACGAAACTCTCCGCGTTGGCGAGTCCGTATTCCGTCGCGAGGTAGAAGGAGTGCAATGGTCGTAGATTGAGCAGGTCTCCCAGCCCATTGCCGAATTCCATGAATTGGGTGACATAGACATAGGTCACCACCGATCCGGTCAGGAGGAACTCGGCGACGATCCGTGCCCCCCGAAGCCGCCCCCGGCGTCGCGTGACGAGGAGGATTCCCAGGTAGACGAGCACGGAAGCCAGCACGACAATCGGAAGGATCCTCGCGACCTCCAACGCGTAGTCCACTGGATATGTCCCATCTCACGGAATTGCGCTCACGATTCGGCCTCAGCGCGGAACGTACGGCCTCACGGCAGAAGATACGTCAGCAATACGCAGATACCTGCGGTTCGCCGTTTCCGGGGTCTCGGACACCCGGAGGGTTCAGATCGTGACACCGTGACGCGGCCCGTCAGCCCCCCTCGCTCCCGGGAGGGACGGAGAAGGTGACCGCCCCGGGGTGACGCGGGTTACGGGCCGTGATTCCTAGCGTTCTGCCTGGTTCCTCAGACCGGACAGGAGGCTCGCATGTTCCGCCGCACGCTCGCCGTGGCCACCGCCGCGTCGCTCGCCTACGTGACGGTCCCGCCGCCCGCGGGCGACCGGGTGGTGCGGGTCTACGGGGACCTCGGCACGGCCGAGCACGTCGCGGTCGTCGTCCCCGGCTCCGACACCACGGCCGCCACCTTCGACGGTGGCAGGGCCAAGCCGTACAGCACACCGGGGGGCGGGGCGCGGGCGCTGCTGGCCGAGGCGCGGGTGCTGGACCCCGGGGCGAGGCTGGCGGTGGTCGCCTGGCTCGGCTACGACAGCCCGGCGACGCTCAGCCTCGGCGTGCTGACCGGCGAGGCCGCCGAAAGAGGGGCCGCCGACCTGCGGCGATACATCACCGGGACGCTCGGGGGAAAACGGGTCAGCCTGCTGTGCCACAGCTACGGCTCGGTGGTGTGCGCCGGGGCCGTGCCCGGTTCCGGGGTCGCGGACACGGCCGTCTTCGGCAGCCCGGGGCTGGGCGTCTCGTCGGCCGCCGAACTGGGCGGCACCCGGCTGTGGGTGGGCAGCGGCGCCCGCGACTGGATGCGCGGGGTGCCCAAGCTCAGGATCGGCCCGCTCGGATTCGGGCCCGATCCCGCCGGCCCGGCCTTCGGCGCCCGCCTGTTCGGTACCGGTTCCGCCGGGCACAGCGAGTATTTCGAACCGGGCGGCGAGTCCCTGCGCAACCTGACCCTGATCGCGCTCGGCCGTGGCGGCGAGGTGTCCCGTGGCTAGCCTCGCGGCCGGGATCGAGGCGGCGACGCCCGGGAGCAGGGACCGTGGGGTGGACGCGCTGCGGGCGCTGGCGATCGCGGGCGTGGTGCTGGGGCACTGGCTGGTGACGGCGTGGGACCGGGGCGCGGCGGGGGCCGTCCACATGTCCAGCCCGCTCAGCCACCTGCCGGAGTTCACACCGCTGTCATGGGTGTTCCAGACGCTGGCGGTGTTCTTCCTCGTCGGCGGCTACGCGGCGGCGCGCGGCCTCCGCTCGGCGGCGGCCCGCGACCAGGAGGCCCATGACCCGGGGACCTGGGTGCGGGCCAGGATGGGGAGGCTGCTGGGGCCGGCGGTGCCACTGGCCCTGATCTGGGCAGGGATCGCGGTGGGGATGGCGCTGCGCGGGACCTCGGCGGGAACGATCAGGGCGATGGTGGTCCCGGCGATCGGGCCGCTGTGGTTCCTCGCCGTCTTCGCCGCGCTGACCGCGGCCACTCCCCTCCTCCTGCGCGCGCACCCGGTCGTCACGGCCGCCGTGGCGTTCGCGGTCGTGCTCGGGGTGGATCTGGCCAGGTACGGGCTCGACGCCCCCGCCTGGACGGGGTGGGCGAACCTGGCCGCCGGCTGGCTGGTGCCATACGCGCTGGGGATCGCCTGGGCGGGCGGGCTGCTCGCCTCGCGACGGGTGGCGGTGGCGCTGCTGGCCGGCGGGGCGGCCGGGGCGGCGCTGCTGGCCGGCGGGTTCGGGTATCCGGCGAGCATGGTGGGCGTGACCGGCGCCGCGGTCTCCAACCTCAGCCCGCCCAGCCTGGCCGGGGTCTGCTTCGGGATCGCCCAGGTGGGGCTGGCGCTGCTCGTACGCGCGCCGCTGGCCCGGCTGATGCGACGTCCCCGGTGGTGGGCGGCGGTCGCGCTGGCCAACCTGTCGGCGATGACGATCTTCCTGTGGCACCAGAGCGCGGTGATCGTGATCGCCGTCGCCGCCCTGCGCTTCGGCGACGTGCCCGGCCTGCTCGCCGCGCCCGACGAGCCGGTCTGGTTGCTGCACCGGCTGGCCTGGCTGCCGGTGTTCGCGGCCGTTCTCGCGCTCGCCTGGCTTCCGGGATCGGTGCGCGGACGATTTAATGACAGGGTGTCGTCATCGGCTTGACGAGGTGGCACGGTTTTTGTGACACTGCGTCATAAAAGGTTCCCTCGTCGCGGAGTGATCATGAGCGATTCGCCCTTCTCGGAAGTCCTCAGGAACGCCACCTGGGGTGATCACGAGTCCGCCGAGGACGAGAGCTACCTCAAGGCACTGATGGCGGGCAGCCTCAGCCCCGAGGCCTACGGCGAGATGGTCGCCCAGCACTACTTCGCCTACGTGGCCCTGGAGAGCGCCTCCCGCTCGCTGGCCGCGGATCCCGTCGCGGCGCCGTTCGTCCTCCCCGAGCTCTACCGGGAGGAGGCGCTGGTCCGCGACCTGGAGACGATCTACGGGTCCGGTTGGCGAAGCAGGATCGAGCCCTCCAAGCCGACCCTGACCCTGGTCGCCCGCATCAACCAGGTGGCCACCTGGCCGGGCGGCTACATCGCCCACCACTACACCCGCTACATGGGCGACCTGTCCGGCGGCCAGTTCATCCGGATGGAGCTGCAGAAGATCTACGGCTACCAGCCGGGCGGCGGCGTCGACTTCTACCTCTTCGAGGGGATCGGCAGCCTGCCCCGCTTCAAGAACGAGTATCGGGCCCGGCTGGACGCCCTTCCCCTGAACGAGGCGGAGAAGGGGCGGCTGATCCGCGAGACCAGGCTCGCGTACCTGCTCAACACCGAGGTCCTGGGCGAGCTCGGCCGGGTGGCCCGGTCCGAGCTCGTCGCCTGATCCCGGACGTCCTCCCAGCGTGGAGACGCCCGGTACGGAATTCCGTACCGGGCGTCTCCACGTCCGGCGGCCTCGAAGGCGCATGACCCGAGGGGCGAGGGGCCCCGAAGGCCGGGATCTCGAAGGGCTCCGCGGGGCCGCCGAATCCCGGAACGGCGCGGAGACCCGGAAGGCGAGGGACCTCCGGAAGGCTTGAGGGAGCCCTCAGAAGGCGTAGGGCCCGAAGCGGCCCCAGGCCACGAAGGCGGCCAGCACGAGGAACACCACGTTGATCGCGATCCCCGGATACTCCTTGCGCCGGAGGTGCACGGCGATGGCACCGATCATCGTGATCACCAGGCCGACGGCGGCGAGCGGGGCCAGGACGGGCAGAATGCCGGTGGCGGCGGGCAGGATGAGGCCGATTCCTGCCAGCAGCTCAAGGATCCCGATGGTCCTGACCTGCCCGTCCGAGAAGCTCTCCACCCACGGCATCTGGCCGGACAGATCCTGGCGGGACCTGGTGGACTTGACGAAACCCGCGAGGAGGAAGACCGCGGCGAGCAGGATCTGCGCGATCCAGAGGGCGACGTTCATGACGACTCCGAGAAAATAAGTGAAGGCGGCCCTTCGCTTCGGGCCACCGTAGCATAACCGCAGGTTGGCCTTCACTTTGTAGAATCGATTCATGGACGCGTGCAAACGGCGGGGATTGCGCAAGGACGCCGAGATCAACAGGGAACGGATCGTGGCGGCGGCGCGCGTCGCTTTCCGTGAGGGCGGGCTCGACGTGCCCCTGGAGGAGATCGCCCGCCGGGCCGAGGTGAACATCGCCACCCTCTACCGGCGCTTCCCCGACCGCGAGGCACTCATCGAGGCGATCCTGGCCGACCGCATGGCCGAGTTCGTCGAGGCCGCCGAGGCGGCGGAACGCGCCGACGACCCGTGGGAGGCGTTCGCCGGACTGGTCGAGCACATCTGCGGGATGCAGGCCGCCGACCGGGGGGTGACCGAGGGCCTCACCTCCTGCTTCCCCGGGGAGGCGCTGGAGGCGCCGAGGGCGCGGGCGCTGGCGGCGGTCGACCGGGTGATCGGGCGGGCCCGTCGCGCCGGGACGCTGCGCGCCGACTTCACCGGCCAGGACCTGATGCTGATCATGATGGCCAACGCCGGGGTGCTCGGCTCCACGCGCTGCGCCGCCCCGGAGGCGTGGCGGCGGCTGATCGGCCTGATCCTCGACGCGTGCCGCACCGGCCGCGCCGATCGGATCGCTCCCCCGCTCCCCCCGGCCCCCAGCGCCGAGGACATGCGCAACGCGATGCTCACGGCCCGGCCTCATCGCTGACCTCGCCGCGAGGGACCGCACGGCGGCGTCTGACCGAGGTGCCGGTACTGTGCGACCATGGGGCCATGCCCCGGATTTCGGCCGCGACCATCGGCGAGCACCGCGCCCAGACCCAGGATCGCATCCTGCGGGCCGTCTCCCGTCTCTCGCGGAACCAGGGCATCGACGCCATCTCCATGACCGACGTGGCGAGCGAGGCCGAGATCACCCGCACCGTCCTGTACAACTACTTCCCGGACAAGGCGGCGCTGCTGCTCGCCTTCACCGAGCGGGTGACGCACTACTTCATCGACAGCTACGAGCGGGAGCTGCCCGACCGCGCCTCGCCCGCCGAGCGGCTGCGGGTCTTCGTCAGGCTCCAGCTCGACGGGCTGCTCGCCCACCCCCACCCCGGCCCCGCCGACCTGTCGGCGGCACTGGGCCCCGACGCCTACCAGCGCCTGGCCGACCACGTCGAGCCGATGCAGCGCATCCTGACGGGCATCATCGACAGCGGCGTGTCGTCGGGCGACTTCCAGGTCCCCGACGTGGCCGCCGCCGCCCGGATCATCCTCGCCGTCATCGGCGCCGAGCGGGTACCGCTGCTCAGCGGCGAGGTGACGCCCGAGGAGGCCGAGAGGATCGTCTCGGGTTTCGTGCTCCGCGGCCTCGGTTCCCGAAGCGTCCCGGATTCCCCTGGCTCCCCTGACGGAGTCTGAGCCCCGCGGGAACGGCCGTCACCCGGCGCGCGGCACGGACCCCGCGCGGCGAGGTCCCGGCAGCGGCCGAGGAAACGCTCGTACGGAACCCGGCTCGGAGGGCATGGCTGTCCCACCTCGTTCAAGTCACGCCCCCGCTCCGCCGCCGAGACCGCCGGGGTGTGTGCCGGGCGAAGATCGCGCGGACCTGGGCGCCGTACGTGTCGAGGCCCTCGGCCCCGCCGCCGGGCAGGCCCTCCAGCCCGGGAAGCAGGTCGCCGAACGCGTTCACCTCGGCCACCGCGAACTCCCGCCAGTCGACCCCGATCATCAGGTCGACCCCGACGGCGAGGCTCCCGGGGAAGCAGGCCGCCGCCCGCGCGCAGATCTCCAGGGCCCGCTCCCACCCCCGGGGGCCGAGAGCGGCCGTGACGGCGCCCAGATCACCCCGTACGCCACCGAGGTGGAGGTTGGTCATGGGGCCGCGGCCCGCGCGGACGACCGCGTGGGTGGGCGTGCCGTCCACGACGACCACCCTCAGGTCGATCGCGCGCCCGCCGAGGCTCGCCTTGGGAAACCAGCGCTCGACGTGGAGGCCGTCCGGGGCCAGCAGTCCGACGATCGCCGCGAGGTCGGGCTCGTCCTCGTAGCACCTGACCCTCAGGGAGTTGTGCAGCTCGCCGGAGGCCAGCTCCGCCGAGGTCACCGCCCTGACCCGGCGGCCCGACGCGTGCAGGGCGATGACGCCGGAGGCCGACGAGCCGTGGGCCGGTTTGACGAACACCCGGCCCCAGCGGGCCTCGCCCATCCGCTCGCGGAGCTCGGCGTAGCCGCCGACCGGCCCGGCGAGGGCCGGCGGCACCGGCACCCCGGCCGCCGACAGCCTGGCGTGGCACAGCCGCTTGTCGAACATCACCGAGACGTCCTCGACGTCGGCGAGCAGCACCGCCCCCGGCGTCGCGGCCACGGCCCGGCGGACCCGGGCGGCCCCGGCGACGAACCCGGCGTACCAGCGGGCGCCGCCGCCGACCCGGGACGGCTCGCCGGGGCCGCGCAGCAGCGCGTCCGCCTCGGCGTCCTCCCCCGGCGAGTCGATCCGCACGAGCGTCTCCGGCGCGAGCCGGATCTCCTCGCCGCGCAGCACGGACGTCCACGGCACGACGGCGGGGCCGTCCAGCCCCTGCCGGGCGCAGGCGTCGGCGAACATGGTCACCCGCCGGTCGCCCGGCGTGCCGACGACGGCGAGGGCGGTCACCCGGCGACCGCGACACGCCGTGTGGCCGAAGACCGGTCGCGACCGTGCCCGCCCACCTGGGGCCCGCTCACTCGGAACCCGCCCACCCGGGACCCGTCCACCCGGAACCCGCTCACTCGGCGACCGCGACGTAGCGCCACTCGCCGTCGGGCTCCCTCTGGTCTGACACGTCGAGCTGGACGCCGGAGCCGGAGAACGCCGAGGTGAGGCGCTCGACCATGGCGTCGGTCAGGTAGTGGTGGTGCAGGTCCAGGCGTTCGAGGTGGGTGAGGGGCCGCCCCGACAGCAGGGCCTCGGCGCCCTCGTCGCCGAGCACGCCCATCGACTGGGCGAGCGACTCCAGCCGGGCCACGACGGGGGCGGAGGCGACGAGAGCGGCGACCTCGTCCTGGATCTCGCTGTTCTGCAGCCCCAGGTGCCTGAGCGCGGGCAGCCGCTCGCCGGACAGGATGTTCTCCAGGTCGGCCGCGGTGGTCTCGCCGCCGTACTCGCTCGTGCCGAGCCAGGCCTCCAGGTATTCGAGCGCGGGGAACTCGCTCATGCCGACCGCCCTGACCACGGAGGCGGGCAGCCCGCCCGCCTCGAAGCGCAGCACCCTGAGGTGCTCGTGCCCGACCGGCCGCAACTCCAGGCCCGTCCCGCCCCGGACCTCCAGCCGCTCCAGCGACGGGAAGGACTCCAGCAACGGCGTGACGTCGCTCTGCTGGATCCAGGAGATCTCGCACTCCTCCTGCGGCATCGCGGCGAAGAAGAGCGAGCGCAGCGCGGGGAAGCGCGCCGCGTTCTCCGTCAGCAGCCGGATGGGCCCCGACGCGTCCTTCTCGTAGGCCTCGGCCCAGCCTCCGACGATGAGCGCCCTGACCTCGGTGGTGTCGACGGTCTCGGTGAAGCGCGCGAAGTGCTCCTCGAAGGTCTCCTTGGCGTTGTAGACGTGGACCGAGACCCGCCACGCGGCCTCGCCGGCCGGGGGCATGGGGGCGCCCGGGGGACGCAGGCTCACGATGGGCAGGCCCGCGTAGTCTCCGCGGTAGAGGCCGTCGACGTCGTCGTTGAACTCGCTGTACTCCATCAGAGGCTCCCCGTCAGGCTCGGCTGTGACCAGACCGTCCTACCAGAGGCGCGCCCCTCTCGGAGTCGCGAACGCGGCCGGACGGGTGCGAGGGCGGTCATCGAGGTGACCGCCCCCTTCCGGAGCCTCCGGCGCCGGTCAGAGGGGTGCGTAAGGTCGGCGATGATGAGCAGCATGGACAATGGTCACATCCGTTTCAACTCCGCGACGGGTCGCTGGGTTCTCCTGACCACCGTGCTCGGCTCCGGCATGGCCATGCTGGACGGCACGGTCGTCAACGTGGCCCTGCCCGCGCTCGGCGCCGATCTCGGCGCCGACATGGCGGGGCTGCAGTGGACGGTCAACGCCTACACCCTCACGCTGGCGGGCCTGATCCTGCTGGGCGGATCGCTCGGCGACCGGTACGGCAGGCGCAGGGTCTTCCTGGTCGGCGTCGTCTGGTTCGCCCTCGCGTCGGCCCTGTGCGGCCTGGCGCCCAACGTGGAGACGCTGATCTCGGCCCGTGCCCTGCAGGGCGTCGGCGGGGCGCTGCTCACCCCGGGATCCCTCGCCATCATCCAGGCGTCCTTCGACCGCGATGACCGGCCCCGGGCTATCGGGGCGTGGTCGGGCCTGGGCGGGGTTGCCGCGGCCGTCGGCCCGCTGCTCGGCGGGTGGCTGGTCGAGACGGCCGGATGGCGCTGGGTGTTCCTGATCAACCTGCCGCTGGCGGCCCTCGTCGTGGCGGTCGCCGTACGGCACGTCCCGGAGAGCAGGAACTCCGAGGCCACCGGCCGGTTCGACGTCCTGGGCGCGGCGCTGGCGGCACTGGCGCTGGCCGGGATCACCTACGGCCTGATCGACCTGGCGATCGTCCCGATCACGGTGGGCGTGCTGCTGGGCGCGGCCTTCGTCTGGCTGGAGATCAGGCGCTCGCCCGAGGCGCTCGTACCGGTCGAGGTCTTCGCGTCGAGGGTGTTCACCGCGGTCAACGTCGTCACCTTCATCATGTACGCCGCGATGGGCGTGGTGTTCTTCCTCCTGGTCGTCCAGCTGCAGGTGTCGGCGGGCTTCTCCCCGCTGCTGGCCGGGACCTCGATGATCCCGGTGACGATCCTGATGCTGCTGCTGTCGTCGCGCGCGGGCGAGCTGGCCAAGCGGTTCGGGCCCCGGCTGCCGATGACGGCCGGCATCCTGCTCTGCGCCGGGGCCCTGCTGCTGATGTCGCGGATCGGCCCCGGCTCGTCGTACGTGGTGGACGTGCTGCTCCCGACGGCCCTGTTCGGGCTGGGCCTGTCGGCGGCGGTCGCGCCGCTCACCGCGACGGTGCTGGCCACCGCCGCCGAGCGCCACGCGGGGGTGGCGAGCGGCGTCAACAACGCCGTCGCCAGGACCGGCGGGCTGCTCGCGGTGGCCGCGATCCCCCCGCTGGCCGGGCTGACCGGCGACGCCTACGACTCCCCCGAGATCTTCACCACCGGGTTCCACACGACGATGCTGGTCAGCGCGTCGATGCTGGGCGTCGCGGCGCTGCTCACCTTCCTCACCATCCGGGAGAACGTGCTGATCCAGGCGGAGCCGAAGCTGGGCTGCCCGGTGACGGCCCCCCAGCCGGGCAAGTGAACCTCAGAAGGTGAACGCCTGGCTGCGGACGCTGTTGTCGAAGTTGGACACCAGCAGGTCGGGCTCGCCGACCGAGCGGATCTCCGGCAGCCGGGTGAACAGCTCGCGGAACATCGCTTTGATCTCCTGCCTGGCGAGGTTGGCGCCCAGGCAGAAGTGCGGTCCGGGACCGCCGAAGCCCACGTGGGGCTTGGTGTCGCGGGTGATGTCGAACCGGTCGGCGTCTGGGAAGACCGTCTCGTCGCGGTTGGCCGAGCCGTAGAAGAGCACGACCTTGTCGCCCGCCTTCAGGTGCAGGCCGCGCAGGTCGTAGTCCTCGGTGACGGTACGGCGGAACTGCATGATCGGTGAGACGTGGCGGACCATCTCCTCGATCGCGCCGCCGATGTGCGCGTCGAAGTCGCCGGCCAGCAGCCGCCGCTGCTCGGGGTTGTCGGTCAGCAGCTTGATGCCGTGCGCCATGGTGTTGCGGGCCGTCTCGTTGCCCGCCACGAGCAGCAGCGTGAAGAACGATCCCAGCTCGCGGTCGGTCAGCCTCTCGCCGTCGACGTTGGCGGTGACGAGCGCCGAGACGAGGTCGTTGCGCGGCGCCTGCGAGCGCTCCTTGCCGAGGTTGATCACCAGGCGCTGCAGGGCGAGCAGCGCGAGCGTGTTCTGGGCGGCCATCCTGACGGTGTGGGCCAGGCTGGGCCGCACGCCGGAGTAGGCGGTGGAGACGTCGACGTGCTGGTGGACCCTGGCCCGCACGTCGTCGGGGACGCCCATCATGTCGCAGATGACGTGGATGGGAAGCTTGGCGGCCACCTGGCCGACGAAGTCGCCGGGCCCCGAGGCCGTCACGTCGTCGACGATCCGCGCGCACGCGGCGTCGATGTCGCCCTGCAGATTGCCCAGCATCTTCGGGCTGAACGCGCGGGAGACGATGCGGCGGAGCCGGGCGTGCCGGGGGTCGTCCATGTTGACCATGGACTCGCCGAACACGTGCTTGACCCAGCCGGGCGGCTCGGGGCTGGTCACCCCGGGCTCGCTGGAGAACACCTTGGCGTTGCGGCTGGCCTCCACCACGTCGGCGTGCCGGACCAGCGCGTAGAAACCCTTGCCCGAGCGGAGCAGCGGGACCCGCTTCTCCTCGAAGAACACCGGCTTGTCGAGATCCCGAAGCCGCGCGAACGCCTCGTGCCGCTCCTTGAGCGGCCGCCGCCAGAATCCCAGGTCGGCCAGGTCGATTTCCATGCCGCCAATCCTGGCATGTTCTTTACGCGTACCGGCCACTTGAATTTCATGTCCCGGTGGGCCGTGTGTCCGAATCACCGGAAACCATCACAGGTATGAGAGCCGCGCTCCTCACCTCCGCAGTCCTCGCCTCCCTGCTGGTCCCCGCCTCAGCTTTCCCGGCCCACGCGTCGGCCGGCGCCTGCTCCGGCGTACCCTCCGACTTCGACGGCGACGGGCGGGCCGATCTCGCGGTCGCCGCGCCCTACACCCGCTCCGGCGACCACGCCCGCGCGGGGGCGGTCACCGTGCTGTACGGCATGCGTACCGCCGGGGAACTGACCCAGGACGGGGCCGGGGTGCCCGGCGAGAGCGAGACCGGGGACTCGTTCGGCTCGGCGCTGGCGACCGGTGACTTCGACGGCGACCGCTGCGCCGACCTGGCCGTGGGCGTCTCGGAGGAGGACCGCTCCCGGCCGGGAGAGGACGGCGACGGCGCCGTGCAGCTGTTCCACGGCTCGCCCGGCGGCCTGCGGCCCGGCAAGATGATCGACGCCGGGGACCTGGGCCGCAAGCGGGAGCCGGGCCGGTTCGGCGCCGCGCTCGCGGCGGGGGACCTGGACGGCGACGGCGACGACGAGCTGGTGATCGGCGCCCCCGGGCTGGGCGGCGGCGCGGTCGGGGTGTACGGGCTCAAGGGGCGCAAGCCGTACATGATCACGCAGGAGACCGGCTGGGTGGGGCAGCGCGAGCGGGAGACCGACCAGTTCGGCGCGGTGCTCGCCACCGGGGACTTCGACGGGAACGGCCGGGCCGAGATCGCCGTGGGCGCCCCCGCGGACACCGTGCTGAAGAACGGCCAGGGCTCGGTCACCGTCCTCGACGTCCGGCGCCGCAGGGCGACCATGCTCACCCAGGACAGCCCCTGGATCAGCGGCCTCGCCGAGGTCTGGGACTTCTTCGGCACCGCCCTGGCCACCGGCGACTTCAACGCCGACGGCCGCGACGACCTGGCGATCGGCGTGCCGGGCGAGGGGCTCAGCAGCAACCAGCGGGCGATGGACTACGGCGACGGCACCGTGCACGTCGTCTACGGCTCCCGCTCTGGGCTGCGTACGGCGGTCTCCGAGGCCTGGTCGCAGCGCTCCGTGAAGGGGGAGCCGCGCTACTTCGACCGCTTCGGCGCCGCCCTCGCCGCCGGGGACCTCAACGGCGACGGTGACGACGAGCTGGCGATCGGCGTGCCGGGCGAGAACGCCGTCCAGGTGCTCGCGGGAACCCGCTCCGGCGGCCTCACCAGGAACCACAATCTGCTGGTCACCGGCGAGGGCGGCGACTTCGGCGGAGCCCTGGCCACGGTCACCGGCCGCGGCCTGGTCGTCGCCGCCCCGGGCAGCGGCAGGCTCACCCTGCTGCGCGGAACCGTGCGGAAGGGCTCCTACCCGGGCATCCGCCCGTCGACGGCGAAGACCCTGGCCAGCGCCCCCAAGGACACCCTGTTCGGCTACACCTTCGCGAGCCCGTCCTCCCCGCGGTAGGGGCCCGCGGTGGACCAGCGGTGGAGGTCTGTGGTGAACCTGCGGTAAAAGCCCGCCGTGGAGAGGCGCCGCCTCCCCGCGGTGGACGGCTCCCTTTTTAATTCGCGGCTCAAACCGGCCTGATCGATACGAGCTTCCACCACCGGCGGAAGAAGATTGTCAGCCGCTTTTTTCACGTCGCTACCTAAGATGATGGACATGTTCGACGCACAGCAGAGGACCGTCCGCGACCTACGCCGGGGCAACCGAGCCATCGTTTTGCGCGCCCTCTACTTCGAGGGACCCGCCAGCCGCCAGGAGCTCAGTGAGACCATCGGGCTCAGCCCCGCCACCGTGAGCAACGTGACGGGAGACCTGCTCGCGAGCGGGATCATCGTCGAGGCCGGTCTGGCGGACTCCGACGGGGGCAGGCCCCGCGTGCTGCTGCGGGTCAACACCACCCACGGCTACGCCGTCGGCGTCGACGTCGGCGAGACGCACGTGCGCGTCGAGCTCTTCGACCTGGACATGAACCGGCAGGCCAGGGCCGAGTACGCGCTGCGCCCGGCCGGGCACGACGTCGATCTGGTCGTCCGCCACATCCTCGCGGGCATCGACGTGGTCCTCGGCGAGAGCGGGGTGCCCAGGGAGCGGGTGCTCGGCGTGGGGGTGGGGGTTCCGGGGGTCGTCGAGATGGGGTCCGACGCCCTGATCCACGCCCCGACCTTCGGGTGGGACGCGGTGCCGCTCGGCAGGCTGCTGCGGGCGGGCACCGACCTGCCGCTCTTCGTGGACAACGGCGCCAAGTCGATGGGGCAGGCCGAGCTGTGGTTCGGCGTCGGGCGCATGGCCAGGCACGCCGTGGTGGTGCTGATCGGCTCGGGAGTCGGGGCGAGCATCATCACCGACGGAGCCACCTACCTGGGGGCGAACAGCAGCGCGGGCGAGTGGGGCCACACGAAGATCATGGTCGGCGGGCACAGGTGCCGCTGCGGCGGCCGGGGCTGCCTGGAGGCGTACGTGGGGGCCAGGGGCATCCTGGAACGTGCCGGGGTCTGGACGGAGACCGTCGACGAGCAGGCCGCGCTGGCCGAGCTGGTGGCCGCGGGCTCCCCGGTCATCGACGAGACCGTCACCTACCTGGGCGTCGGGCTGGCCAACCTGATCAACCTGTTCAATCCCGAGCGGATCATCATCGGCGGCTGGGCCGGCGTGCTGCTCGGCGAGCACCTGCTGACGAGGATCAGGAAGGTCGCCGCGGACAACTGCCTGGCGCAGCCGTACAAGACGGTCTCCATCGGCCTGGGGCGCCTCGGCGTCGACTCGGTCGCGCTGGGCGCCGCCACCCTCGTGATCGAGGATCTCCTGCAGGCGAGCCCGGCCCCCAAGCCGAACGGCGTCTCCGCGCGCCCCCGGAACCGGGCCGGGATCTGATCCCGGCTCCCGGAATCCGGGGCGGGAGCGAGGTCAGCGGATGCGCGTGCTGGCCTTGATCTTGCGGCCGATCTCCTTTCTGAGCTTGCGGATGTCGGCGTCCCCGTCGGACGTGGCGATCACGCCGAACGCGGCGGTCGCCGTGCCCCGGCGCGAACCGGCCCAGGCGCGGATCCGCACGGTCGTCGAGTCGCCCTTGTCGAGGGAGGTGATCCAGCACGACAGGTCACGGCCCTTCACCGTGCATTTGACGCTGCGCGGCTTGGAGACCACCTTGATCCTGCGGAAGCGGTTCGAGAAGTCCCCGATGAGCGCCACGTAGCGCTGGCCACTGGCTTTCCTGTTACGGACCTTGACCGAGTAGACGAGGGATTCGCCCCGGCGGACGTGCGCCGGGAAGGCGACCGTGTACCCGATGGCGGAGGGCGCGACCGCGGGTGCGGCGGATAAGGCGGATCCGGCGGCTGTGGCGGGGGTCGGGGAGAGGAGGGTGCCGCCCAGCGCCGCGGCGAGAGCCGCGGCGGTGAGCCTCGCGGTGAGGGGACTCATAAGCGGCATCATCCACCAAATTTTCTGGAATTCCTCTCACGTTTCAGGTCAGTGACGCCTGTCCTGACGGCACGGTGAACCGGGCGCCGGTCTTCGCGGGGGCGCCGCGCCTGCTGATGTAGTCGAGCGTGCGGAAGTCGGCCTGCAGCGCCTCCGGGGTGACCCGGCAGACGATGTAGCCGCGCCGCTGGTCGAGGTAGGAGATGTGCGGGTTCTCCGCGACCGTCTCGGCGATCCGGCCCTCGTCCCGGTAGCCGTCGCCGTCGCTGGCGATCGAGGAGGTGACGAGCTCCACCGCCACGCGGGGCGAGTCGGGGTCGTCGAAGTCGAGTCTGAGGTCCGCCGCGTGGTGCATGTGCGCGTCGCCGGTCAGCACGACCGGGTTGGCCGCGCCCGAGTCGCGGAAACCGGTCAGCAGCCGGGTGCGCTCGGCGGCGTAGCCGTCCCAGGAGTCCATGTTGACCTCGGTCCCCGGCCCGACCTTGGAGTCGCGCTGGGCCATCAGGATCTGCTGGCCGACCAGGTTCCAGCGGGCGCCCGAGCTCGCGAGGCCGTCCAGCAGCCAGCGCCGCTGGTCCTCGCCGAGAAGGGTGCGGCCGGTCGCGAGCCGGTCGTCGCAGCCGGATCTGAGCCCGTCCTCGCACGCCTGGTCGTCACGGAACTGCCGGGTGTCGAGCAGGTGGAAACGGGCCAGCGGCCCCCAGTCCACCCGGCGGTGGACCCGCATCGACGCCCCTCCGGGCACGCTCGTCCTGCGCAGCGGCATGTTCTCGTAGTAGGCCTGGAAGGCGTTGGCCCTGCGCCGGGCGAACGCCGGGGCGCCGGAGCTGGAGACGTCCCCCGCCCAGTTGTTCTCGATCTCGTGATCGTCGAAGGCCACCAGCCACGGCGCGACCGCGTGCGCCGCCTGCAGGTCGGTGTCGCTCTTGTACTGCGCGTGGCGCATCCGGTAGTCGGCCAGCGTGGCGCACTTGCCCCAGGTGTGCTGCCGGACGCTCCCGCCCAGCGCCGTGTATCCCTGGGGACCGTACTCGTACATGTAGTCGCCCAGGTGCACGACCAGCTCCGGGTCCTGCTCGGCCAGTCTCCGGTACGCCGTGTAGAAGCCGTGCTCGTAGTGGGCGCAGGCGGCGACGGCGAAGGTCAGCGGGGAGAGGGCGGACGGGGCCGTACGGGTGCGGCCGGTCGGCGACAGGTGGCCCTCGGTGCGGAAGCGGTAGAAATACTCCCGGCCGGGCTCCAGGCCGTCGACCTCGACGTGGACGCTGTGCGCCTGCTTCCAGCGCGCGGTCTCGGTGCCCTCGCGGACCACCTTGGAGAACCGCTCGTCGGTGGCGAGCTGCCACTCGACGTCCACGTCCCTGACCGGCATGCCACCCCGGCCGTTCAGGCCGAGCGGGTCGAGGGCGAGCCTGGTCCACAGCACGACCCCGTCCTTCGACGGGTCGCCGGAGGCGACGCCGAGGGTGAACGGGTCGCGGGCGAGGGTCCGGGAGGGGCCGAGCCCCGCCCCGGTCAGCAACAGGCCGCCCGCACCCGCGGCGGCGACGGAAAGGAACACTCTGCGTGACGGCTTCTGCTCCACGTCATCAGTGCAGCCGTTTCAGCTTTCCCTGCCGTGGCCTGCGAATCAAGGCGAGATGAACAGCCGTTGCACAGACAAGTGCCTTACCCACGGTGATTGAACAACGGCCGACCTTCGGGCGACATCGTGGCGAAGGGCCGGCCTCCCGCCGGTGGCCGCGCGGCACCGGCGGTGACGGCGGCCCGGGACGGTGAACGGGAGCCGCGGCGAACGCGGACGACGGTGAGCCGGAAACTCGGCGGTGGCCCGGACCGGCGAGGTGGGAAGTAAGGGCGAGGTCAGCGCAGGTAGGGCTTGAGGTGGGGGTTGAGGGCGCCGCAGCCCAGGTATTTCTCCACGGTGTGGAAGTCGAGCCAGTCGAGGTTGACCAGGGACTCCTGGTCGACCCCGGTGAAGCAGGCCCTCAGCCCCGGCGGAATCGCCGCGATGTCGTCCTTGTCGGCGATGTTGACCCACCGCTTGACCTTGCGTGGCCGCTCGCCCCAGCCGTTGACCGGGGCGGGCATCAGGCGCTCGAAGATCACGTTGCGCATGCCGAGCGGGCTGCCGAGGGTGATCAGCAGATCGACCTCCAGGTCGGGGTTGGCCCAGAGCGTCTCGTACGTCACCACGCTGCCCAGCGAGTGCGCGATCACCACCTTGGGGCGGTTGCGTCTGATCACCTCGGCCACGGCCGCCCGGGACTTCGCGCGCGCCTCGCCCCCGGCGGCCATGTAGGCGGCGACCTCGGGGCAGAAGAGCCTGGCGAAGTCGGCGGCGTTGACCTCCAGCCGGTCCAGCAGCCAGCCGGCCATCCGGTGCAGGGCGCCGGTCAGCCCCTCCCCCACCGCGTCGAGCTGCTTGGCCCAGGCGACGAAGACCTCCTGGGCGCCGACGTCCATGCTCTGCACCGCGCGTACGGAGTCGTCCTTGCTCTCGCCCAGCAGGTGGGCGTAATAGGCGATCTCGGTGACGTAGCGTTCCTTGGCGTGCGGCTTGCCGCCGGTCAGGCCCTTGTGCAGGTAGCGGTCCCATTTGTCGCGCATCGCGACGGCGGCGCCGGTGACCGAGTTACCCGCGTCGCGGTAGTAGCGGTATTTGCCGATGCCGTGCACGCCGACGATGGTGTCCATGCGCCCCCGCCTCCTGCTTTCGGATTCCCTGTTTTCGTGGATGTTTGACAACACGTGCCCCCGGGCAACTGTGGCGGAAGAAAGCCCCGCCCCACAAGGCCGAGGCGGCTCCGGCGGAGACTGCGGCGACCCCAAAATCATCAACAGGTATCAAACTGGGCATAAAACCATTTGATCCACGCTTATGGCTCCTCGATACCCTGGCAACACACCCCCTCTTGTGAAGGAAGTCACCGCCATGCCCGGTCCGCTCCAGATCAGCGGCTCGGTCTCGGTCCCCGAGGCCGAGCTCGGCTGGCGGTTCTCCCGTTCCTCCGGCCCCGGCGGCCAGGGGGTCAACACCACCGACAGCCGGGTCGAGCTCAGCTTCGACCTGGCCGCCACCGAGACGCTGGGTCCCGTCTTCAAGGCCCGCGCCCTCGAGCGCCTCGGTCCCCGCCTGGTGAACGGGGTGATCACCATCGCCGCCTCGGAGTTCCGCTCCCAGCTGCGCAACCGCGAGGCCGCCGAGATGCGCCTGGCCCAGATCCTGCGTGAGGCGATCGCCCCGCCGCCCAAGAAGCGCCGCCCGACCAAGCCGAGCAGGGGCGCGGTCGAGCGGCGGATCACCGCCAAGAAGCAACGCTCCGACCTCAAGCGCCTGCGCAGGGACCACGACTAGACCCTCCTTCCCGCTCGCCGCGAGGTGGCCGACCGTCCGTGCCGTACGGAAATCCCGGATCCCCGGGCCCGGATACGGTTCGTGTCGCCGGGACGATGACACAATGACCCCATGTCTGCTGTCGTGCCGAGCGTCCGCGCCGTCCTCCTCGACGACGACCGGCTGGTGGTGTTCCGGCGCACGGTCCCCGGCAAGGAGCTCTACTGGTCCATTCCCGGCGGTCACGTCGAGCCCGAGGACGCCTCCCTGGAGCACACCCTGCACCGCGAGGTCATGGAGGAGCTGGGTGCCGTCGTCTCCGGCGTCACCCCGCTGACCACCCTGGAGTGCCTGCGCGACGAGGGGGTCAAGACCCAGCACATCTACGGCTGCCGCCTGGTCTCCATGGATCCCGCGCTGCGCTGCGGCCCGGAGTTCGACGACCCCGCCTGCGGCGAGTACGAGGTGGTACGGCTCCCGCTCGACCCGGCCGAGATCTCCGCCATCAACCTCGTCCCCCCGGAGCTCGGCGTCTACCTCGCCGACACCGTCACCCGCCTGCCCGTCCTGATCGCCTGACCTCGCGCGCGGAGATCCGGGCCGGTCGCCTTCCGCCCGGCCCCGCGTGCGAAGGCCGGGGCGGCACCACGCCGGCGGCCGGTGCCCGGCGCCCGCGCGTGACGGCCAGGGAAGACGGGGTTCTCCGAGGTCAGCGCCGTTTGCGGACGTAGAGACCGATCCACGAGTACCCGAAGTCGTCGGTGGACCTCAGGGCGAAGTCGCGGTTGGCCATGAGGGCCAGATAGCGCTCGTCGTCCTCCACGAACGCCCTGTTCATGTGCTTCCTGCCGCCGGTGACCAGCCAGACGCGCTCGACACCGTCCAGGGCCGCCGTGAGCTGCGCGGCGGTCCTCGGCGTACGCCGGTCGGGAGCGTAGGTGAGGTCGCGCAGGTTCCGGTACGCGTCCTCGTACACGGCGCTGAACAGGCGCCTGTACTCGTCCACGTAGAGCACGGCGTCACCGGGGCGCTGCCTGGCCAGCAGCGTGGCCGCCATGTCGCGCAGGTTGTCGGGCCGCGTGTCCGGCTCGCGGATCGTCAGGTGCGTCGGGACGGTCAGCGCCGCGACGAGGACCAGCCCGATCCAGCCCAGCGCCCGGGGCCGCAGGGCGTTCAGGCCCGCGCCGGCGAGCAGCGTCATGGCGGGGACGGCGAAGAGCACGTACCTCGGGTTGTAGACCGGATGGACCAGGGAGATCGCCATGGACACGAACGGCAGCAGCGCCCAGGGCAGCGCGACCGCCGTCAGCCGCCCCCCGGAGAACGCCCCGACGACCATGAGGGCGACCAGGAGCAGTGCCACCCACACGTTGCCCGC
Source organism: Streptosporangium sp. NBC_01469 (assembly GCF_036227305.1). Taxonomy (NCBI): domain Bacteria; kingdom Bacillati; phylum Actinomycetota; class Actinomycetes; order Streptosporangiales; family Streptosporangiaceae; genus Streptosporangium; species Streptosporangium sp. NBC_01469. The sequence goes on from NZ_CP109465.1 coordinate 8,401,995, forward strand.
GACCTGCTCCCCGAGCCAGGGGAGGTCACTGGGCTTCGGCGGCTTCAGCCACGACAGCTGGGTCTCGCGCTGGCCGGCCGCCAGGAGCGCGAGCGGGGCGATCCCGGCCCCGGCCACGGCCAGCGCCCCGGCGAACCGCACGACATCGGGCCGGGACGACGGTGACGACAACGACGATGACGACGCGCGGCCCCACAGCACCGTCACCACGTGCGCGACGACCAGCAGCAGGGCGTAGACGTGGAACCAGCCGAGCAGCACCAGGCAGGCGCCGTAGGCCAGGTACCACCGGCGGCTCGACCGCCTCGTCGCCTCGATCAGCACCCAGGTGGCCAGGACGGCCACCGCCGTCACGATCGCGTAGCTGCGCACCTCCTGGGCGTACCGGCTCACCATCGGCAGCACGACGTAGAGCGACGCGGCGAGAAGGCCCGCCCCCGGGGTGGCGAGCTTCCTGCCCAGGACCGCGATGCCGTACGCGGCGGCGGCCGTGGCGACGACCGAGGGCAGGCGCATGGCCAGCTCGCCGGTCGAGAGCGCGGCGACCGGCCGGAGCAGGAGATAGTACAGCGCGTGCACCCGGTCGATGCTGTCGAGCAGGTGCCACAGGTCGCCGATGGGCATCGCGGCGGCCAGGGTGCTGACCGACTCGTCGCGCCAGAACGAGGGCGTGGTGATGCCCCAGAGCCCGATCAGCATCGCCGCCACCGCGGGGATCATCTCCGGCAGGCGGGATCGCTCACGGGGTCGAACTCTGTCCTTCTCCACAACACCCATCACATCGCGCTATTTCACACCATGAACGCGACCGATGCGACGCCCGGGCGGATCGCCCCCGGCCGCGGGCGGGCCGGACAGGCCGTGAACCGGTGGCGCCGAGGACGCCAACGGCACCCACGGTACGCGGCTAGGAGCGGCGGTCCTCCATCTCCCACAGGTGGTCGACGACGTGCCAGGCGATGCGGCGGGCGGCGTAGCGGGCGGGCCAGCCGCCGGGGACCGGCGGACGGCCGTCGGAGGGCCGGGACAGCACCGCGACGAGGTCGGCGCGCATCGCCGCCAGGGCCGACGGCTCACGGACGGGCTTGTGGCGGACACCGATCTTGCGGGCGTACGCGCGCTCGGCGTTGACGACGTGGGCGGCCATCTTGTCGCGGTCCCTGCCACCGCCGCGCGGGCCCTTGCGCAACTCCTCCGGCGAGGTGCTGGTGGTCTCGCCGAAGAGTTCCCAGGCCGCCCCGAGCAGCGCGACGGTCCGGCCCGCCTCGGTCTCGTCCACCGGCTCGGCGTCGAGTGACGGGATCGCCTCGATGGCCCCGAAGTCCGTGGTGGTGCCGCCCTTGGCCCGCTCCACCACCACCGGGTCCTCCGGCTCGAAGACCAGCCCGGCCCGCTCCGCGACCACCCGGTAGCGCGGCGCGTACGTCATCAGCGCATCGAGCGCCTCCTCCTCGGACCGGCCGATCCGGCACCACCCCGGCCACTCCACCGAGCAGGCGAAAACCTTCTTCGGGCCGATCTCCAGGTAAACACGCGTCATGGGCGACAGCATGGCACCCATACCTGACAGCCCACGGCAGGAATGTCCCCGTCAGCGAGAACCCGGAGCGGGAACGACCGTGAGCCCACCCCGATCCCCTTATGCCGATATTTCCAGCGTTCCGGACACTCCCGCCCGGCCGGGCGGACCCTAGTCGATCAGCTCGATCAGGTCCGCGACCGAGTCGACCACCATGGACGGGCGGAACGGGTAGCGATCGACCTGGTCCTTGCTGACGACTCCGCTGAGCACCAGGATCGTGTGCAGCCCGGCCTCCATGCCGGAGACGATGTCGGTGTCCATCCGATCGCCGATCATGGCGGTGCTCTCGCTGTGACCGTCGATGGCCCGCAGCGCGCTGCGCATCATCATCGGGTTGGGCTTGCCCACGAAGTAGGGCTCCACCCCGGTCGCCTTGGTGATCATCGCGGCGACCGCGCCGCAGGCGGGCAGCGACCCCTCGTTCGACGGCCCGACCGGGTCGGGGTTGGTGGCGATGAACCGGGCACCGCCCTCGATGAGCCGGATCGCCCGGGTGATCTGCGTGAAGCTGTACGTGCGGGTCTCGCCGAGGACCACGTAGTCGGGGGCGATGTCGGTCAGGACGTAGCCGACCTCGTGCAGCGCGGTGGTCAGGCCCGCCTCCCCCACCACGTACGCCGAGCCGCCGGGGCGCTGGCCGTCCAGGAACTTGGCCGTGGCCAGCGCGGAGGTCCAGATCGACTCCGGCGGGATCTCCAGACCGGCCGCGCGCAGCCGTACGGCCAGGTCGCGCGGGGTGTATATCGAGTTGTTGGTCAGCACGAGGAACCGCTTGCCCGACTCGCGCAGGCGTCGGATGAACTCGTCGGCACCGGGCACCGGGTGTCCCTCGTGGACGAGGACCCCGTCCATGTCCGACAGCCAGCACTCGATCGGCTTGCGCTCGTCCACCGTTCTCCCCTGTTTGGGCCGGGTACGTACCGGAACAAGAATGACAGGGCCGGGTCGGTCACGCGTCATCAGACCCGTACATCGGAGCATCGCGGAGGTGAACGGTCGTCCACGCGGGCCTCGGGCCACCGCGCGGCCCGCCGGATCCGTTCATCGATCGGCCCCGTACGCCGGGCCGGACGCCCGGTCAGGGCGCGAGTGCCTCCAGCGCGGCCTCCGCCCTGCGCATCGACTCCCCGGGGTCGGCGTCGGGCGATCCGATCTCCGGGTCGAAGTTGAGGTCGTGGAAGACCTCGGTCACCCCCTTGGCCGCGAGCTCGTCGACGTCCCGCCTGATCTCCTCGAACGAGCCGGTCAGCGGCTCGCGGCCGGGCGCTCCCGGAGGACGGACCCGGGTGGCGCCCCGGGTGACGAAGCGCAGCGCCTCGGGATCACGCCCGGCGGCACGAGCCGCCTCCTTGACGATGGAGATCCTCTCGCCGATGCGGCCGAGGTCCTCGCGGCTCGAACTGATCCAGCCGTCCGCCAGCCGCCCCGCGCGCCTCAGCGCCACCTCGGCGGAACCGCCCAGCAGGATCGGTGGCACGACGGGCGGCTTGGGGCCCTGGTGCACGGGGGGCAGCTCGTAGAACTCGCCCTTGTGCTCCACGGTCTCCTCCGTCCACAGGCGCCGCAGCAGCGGGACGTACTCCTCCGCGCGCCGCCCGCGCCGCTCGAGCGGCACCCCGGAGGCGACGAACTCCTCGGGCAGCCACCCCAGGCCGAGCCCCGCGTCCAGCCGCCCGCCGGAGAGCGCCTGCAGGCTCGCCAGCTGCTTGGCCATCAGCGCGGGCGAGGCGAACGGCATGTTGAGCACCGCCACCCCCAGCCGGACGCGGCTCGTGAGGCCCGCCAGGTAGGCGAGCGTGACCACCGGGTCGTGCACGTCGCGATAGGCCGGGCCCATGGGATGGCCCTGCGGGTAGAGCAGGCGCTGGAAGGTCCACAGCTCGTGGTAGCCGAGATCCTCGGCCCCCCGGGCGACCCGCGCCATGTTGCCCGGCGTCGCCCAGGACCCCGAGACCGGCGCCGCGAAACCAATCCTCATACCTCGCACTTTATTCCGCCGGTGGGCGGGACCGCCGACCGGTGGTTCACTTGCCGGATGGACAGCGAGGACCTGATCGACGAACTGCGCCGGATCGGCGCCCGGTACGGCGGTGTGCCCGGCACGGTCCTGCCGACCAGGCCGGACGTGATCATCGTGCGGGCCGGTTCCGTGGTGGTCAAGGCGCACGCGCCGGGTGCGGAGCGGGAACCGCTGGTGGAGCGGATGCGGGCCACCGCGCACCCGGCGCTGCGCGGGATCATGCTCGAACCGGTGACCGAGGAGGTCATCACCGCCGGGGATCGGCTGGTCACCGTCTGGCCGGCCGGGACGCCGGTGGACCACGCGGATCCGGACGCGGCGCCCTGGGAGGCCGCCGCCCGGCTGCTGGCCCGGCTGCACGCCGTACCGGCTCGGGCACTGCCCCCGCTGCGGGCCGCGGGAGGACCGGCGCGGGTGGCCTCGACCGTCGCCCGCCTGGGCGACCGCTCCGCCGCCGAGCTGGCGGTGCGCCGGGCCTTCACCTGCCTGCCCTCCTCCTCACCCGCCGGTACGAACTCCGCCGTCGCGGCTCCCGGCGGCTCCCTCGGTACGGCTGGTGGTTCTTCGGGTACGGCTTCCGGCCTGACCCACGGCGACTGGCACATGGGCCAGATGGTCCGCGCGCCGGACAGGTGGATCCTCATCGACGTCGACGACCTGGGCCTCGGCGACCAGGCCTGGGATCTGTCCAGGCCCGCCGCCTGGTTCGCGGCCGGATTGCTGGAGCCCGAGGTGTGGCAGCGCTTCCTCGGGGCCTACCGCGCCGCGGGCGGGGTCGCCGTCCCGCCGGACGGCGACCCGTGGGGACGGCTGGAGATTCCGGCGCAGGCGATGACCGTGCAGCTCGCGGCGGCCGCGGTGGCCGCCGCGGAACGGGCGGGGCGTCCACTGGACGAGGTGGAGGAGATGCTGGTCGAGGCCTGCCTGAGGATTGTCCGGCATCGAAGCGCCTGCCATAGTGTGCCCACGCAGTAGGTTGTGGTTACTCGGTTACCACGCCAGAACAAGGAGACCAGCCAGATGCAGTGCCCCAAGTGTCGGGGCGCCATGCGCACCTATGAGCGCAACGGCGTCCACATCGACCAGTGTGAGAGCTGTCGCGGAATCTTCCTGGACTACGGCGAGCTCGAGACGCTGACCCGCATGGAGAGCCAGTGGTCGCAGCAGTCCCACGCAGCTCCGCCGCCTCCCCCGCCGCCGCCCGTGCACGGCGCTCCCGGCTACGGCGCTCCCGCCTGGGGTGCACAACAGCACCACGGCGGCCACTACGGCCACCACCGCCAGCGCAGCTGGGTCGGGATGCTCTTCTCGACCTGATCGGCCGAGGCGACACCGAGACCGCGGCCTCGTCACGAGGTCGCGGTCTTCGCGTTCCCGGCGGCCCCGGTTCGCGGCGCCCCCGCCGCCTCGCGGCCTTGCGGGGGTACCGTCGCCCCGACGGGAAGGACACCCCACCGCCCGGCCACCGGCGAGGAACGCGGTCAGGCGGGGAAGTCGCCCGGCTTGACCTTCTTGGGCTTCACGGTGCCCCCGCTCACGGCGTGCAGCGTGATCGTCCAGTCGGTCCAGCGGATCTGGGTCGCGGTGTTGACGGTCCTGAACCGCACGGTCTTGCCGAACTGCTCGAAGGTGCACGACCGGGTGAAGGTGCGTGCCTTCGCGTCCCAGTCCTCGCCGAGGGTGTAGTAGATCTTGTAGCTGCCGTCCCGCACGCCCCGGATCTTGAAGTTGGACTTCTTTCTGACGTACACGGTGACGGCCTTCTTCTTACCGCGTACCAGGACGACGACGGCGTCCTGCTTGGTGCCGTTGCGCAGTTCGAGGTAGGCGCGACCCGGACGCCCCTCGGAGGCGATGAACCTGCCGTTGGACAGCCGGCGATCGCGCTCCTTGGCCGCCTTGACCGGGATGACGCTCGCCGGATACCCGCTCAGCGTCTTGGCGACGTCTTCCACGTCGGACAGCTGGTCCGCCTGGGCCATGCCGGTCAGCACGGCCGGGCCGGTGCACACCCGCTGCTCCTCGGCGTCCTGGCGGGCGGTGTCGAAAGAGGTCCGCAGCCGGCCCAGGGCCTCGACGTAGCTGTCGTGCTGGGCCTTCACCTCGGCGGGAGGGGCGAGGGCGGACAGCCGGGTCACCGCGCCCTCCACCGCGCCGGAGGTCTTCTGCAACTGCTTGCCGAGGGTCTTCAGCCCGCCGGTCGAGGCCAGCTTCTTCACCGCGTCGCGCACCGGGCCGCGCGCCTCCTCCAACTCGGCCCGGTATTCGTCGGGCGTCAGCGTCGCGGCGGCGGGCGAGGAGATCGGGGCGCCGGATCCCTGTCCCGTCCCCACCGTGCCGCCCGCGGTGGCCGGGCCGACCACGGGATCGCCCGGGGACGAGGTGCAGGCGGTCAGGGCCACCAGGGTGACCATGGCACAGGCGAGCAAACGGGGGGAAGTCACCTGCACAACTATCGCCGGATCGATCACTGGGCGTCAAACAGAGCCGGGGAATCGGCAATCTCTGACAGCGCCCCCTCCCTGCCCACGGACAGCCGCCGGGTGACGCGATCGATCCGGGGAACGGCGGGCCGTGACCGATGACGAACGTGATTGATCCCGGGAACGGCGGGCCACGGCCGACGACGAACGCGACCGATCCCCGGAACGGCGGGCCGCAGCCGACGACGAACGCGACCGGGACGTCGGAAAGGCAGGCCGCGGCCGACGACGAACGCGGCGGGGACGTCAACCGAAGGTCAGCCGGCCGGCCGGATCACGAGGAGCGACCGGGGGCGCTTGGTGAACTCCACCTCGCCCGTGACCGTGAACGTCTCTCCGTCGCGCGCCAGCGGCAGCCGTCCCGAGGGCGCGGAGACGCGCAGCGTGTCGGCCTGCCACTGCTGGTAGTGGCGTGACAGCTTCACCCGTCCCGCCAGCAGGCTGAGGAACACCCGCAGCCGGGGCAGCCGGTCGGCGGCGCCGAGCACCCGGATGTCCAACAGGCCGTCCTCCAGGCGCTGCCTCCTGGCGGGGGCTCCGCCGCGCGCCTCGTAGCGGCAGTTGCCCACGAACACCATCCAGACGCGCCGGGGCACACCGTCCACGACAAGATCGACGGGTTGCGCGCCCCCCGGGCCGAACACCTCGGCCATCGCCCAGAGCAGCGCGGGCCACTTGCCGATCCGGCTCTGCCTCCGTTCCCTGCGCTCCACCAGCGCCGGGTAGACGCCCACGCTGGCGGTGTTGACGAACGTCCGGCCCGCGACCTCACCGACGTCGACGGCCACGAGGTCGCCGCTGCGGTAGGCCGTCACGGCCTCCTCCGGGGTCTCCACCCCGAGCGCGCGGGCGAACCGGCCGTGCGTGCTCGCGGGAACGACCAGCAGCGGGGTCGCCCCGCCCGCCGTCTCCTGGGCCGCCAGGTTGACCACGGTGTCTCCCCCGGCCACCGCGAGCACCTTGGCCCGCGAGGCGGCGTCGCGCACGGCGGCCCCGAGGTCGTCGCCCGGTGCCACCTCGACGACCTTGGCCCGGGGGAAGGCCACGCGCAGCGCCTCGGCCGTTCCCGCGACGGCGTCGGCGGAGCCGTCGACCACGGCGATCGCCCCCTCGCCCTCCGGGTCGAGCCGCGCGGACGGCGCCGTGAGGGCGGCGCGCGCCTGTCCCGCCTCACCGGCGTCGGGCCAGATGCGACGGGTGATCAGCCCCGCCGCCACGCCGATCCCGGCTCCGACGAGCACGTCGCCGGGATAGTGCACACCGGTGTAGACGCGGGAGAAGCAGACGGCCGCCGCGAGGAGCGCGACGGGGACCGCGACCACGCGGGGCGCCTCCAGGGCCACGGCCGCGGCGAAGGCGCCGGCGGAGGCGGAGTGTCCCGAGGGGAACGACGCCGACGCGGGCATCTTGATCAACCGGCCGAGCGGGAGCCCCTCGGCCGACGGCCTGTTCCTGCGGAAGGCCTGCTTGCCGACCAGGTTGACCAGCGGGCTGGCGAGGCTGACCGCGAGCAGCCCCCTGGTCGCGGCCCGGCGCAGGGGCCGCCGCCCGCTGACCGCCAGCGCCCCGGCCACCCCGGCCCACAGGAGCGAGTTGTCGGCCGCGCGCGACAGCGCGGGAACGACGCGTTCGAGACCGGGCAACCTCGCGCCCGCCACCATGGCGAACACCCGCCGGTCCAGCCTGCTCAGCCGCGAGCCCAACCGCATGCGCCGCACCCTCCTGCGATGACGAAAAACAATGACGAACCGCAACGACCAACTGCCGCGACGAACGCACGGACAGCCATTCGATTCTGCCGCGTGCCCCCGCGCCCGGCGCGTTTCCGCCGCTCCCATAGTTCTCACCGGAACGGCGCCGACGACGCCTGCCGCGCCCCGCTACTCGTCCGCGGCGCCGCCCGCCGGGGAGGAGAGCACCGGCTCGTGGCCCCTCGCGGCGAGTTCGGCCTCGATCGCGGCGCAGACCGTCTCCGCGACCGTGACGCGGGCCAGGCGCTTGTCGTCGCCGGGGACCACGTGCCACGGCGCCTTCTCGTGGTTGGTGCGGGCGAGCATCTCCTCCACCGCGACCTCGTACTGCGGGCGCTTCTCGCGATTGCGCCAGTCCTCGTCGGTGAGCTTCCAGGCCCGGAGCGAATCGCCGGCCCGATCCTGGAAGCGCCTGAGCTGCTCCTCCTCGGAGACGTGCATCCAGAACTTGACCATGATCATGCCCTCGGCGGCGAGGGTCCGCTCGAACTCCACGATCTCCCCGTACGCGCGGGACCACTGCTCCTCGGTGGCGAAGCCCTCGACCCGCTCCACCAGCACCCGGCCGTACCAGGAGCGGTCGAGCACCGCCATCCCGCCCCAGCCGGGCAGGACCGGCCAGAACCGCCACAGGAAGTGGTGGCGCTTCTCGTCGTACGTCGGCGCCGCGAACTGGGCGACGCGGACGTGGCGCGGGTCCAGCGGGCGCACCAGCCGCTTGATGGCCCCTCCCTTGCCCGAGGCGTCCCAGCCCTCGAAGACCACGCACAGCGGCGGGCCGATGCGCTGCTCGCCGACCTGGCCGCCGAGCATGAGCCGCAGACGGAGCAGGCGGTCCAGCGCGGCGTCGAGGCGCTCGGAGGCCTCCTTCTTGGAGAGTTTCTGCGAAAGGTCGACCTCAGACAGGCGGTTCATGCCGACAAGCCTCGCATGTCTCCGCTCACCTCATGCCGACAAGCCTCGTATGTCCCTGGCTCGCACGGTCCAGGGGAGCGGCCCGGATCTCGCCGCGCGGCGCCGGACCGGGTGCCCTCACACCGGGTGCCCCGGGCGGATTCCGGCGCACGGTGCCTGGCCGAGCGGGACGGGACCGGAGCCGGGCCGGGCAGGACAGGGACGGGTGTGGCCGCCGCGTGCCGTCAGGCCAGGCGGTCCCGGTAGATCTCCCTGGCCCGGCCGATCAGGACGAGGTGGTCGTTGAGCTGCCCGGCGGTCTCGAAGGTGCCCTCCTCGCGCAGCAGCGTCTCCAGGGTGTCCAGCCACTCCAGGCACCAGCCGACGTCCTCGGCCCTGGCCACGTGACGGCCGCCCACATCGAGGTAGACCGGGCTGGTGTGGGCGTACACCTCGCCGGTGAAGGACCGCTCGTGCGGGCCGCCGGTGGCGACGGCGACGACGTAGGTGGGGTCGCCGACGGCCAGTTCTGCGGTCAGCTCGCCGGGCGGTCCCTCGGCCAGCACGCCGTCGGCGGTGCGGATCTCCAGCCGCTCCACCTCCGGGCCGACCGACCTGGCGGTGATCGTGATCCGCTCGCCCGGTGACAGGTCCAGGGTGGCACCGGGGCCGTGACCCGCGGCCGACAGCTCCAGCCAGGGTCCCGTGGTGCCGAAGGTACGACCCCGCCTGACCGCCTCGGCGAACGACGCGGCGGTCAGCGGCCCGTCCACCCGGGCGTAGACGCGCGCCCAGCCGGGCGGGTTGGACTGGTTTCCCCGCCGGGCGAAGGAGACCATCGCGTCGGTGCCCGCGGTGACCGCGATGCGGTTGCCCGCCCCGATCAGGCGCCGGTAGACGGCCGCGGTCGCGGTGATCGAGGTCTGGCTGAGCACGTCCAGGGTGTCGACGAGGCCGAGCGCCGCGTCGGCGACGATCTCCCGGGAGGAGCAGTTGCGCCCCCGCTGCAGCGCCTTGTCCGGAGCGTCGGTGTCGGCGAACGGCGTGTGGAAGGGATGGCTGTAGCCGGTGACGGCCCCCAGGTCGCGGAGCTCCTCGCAGGCGACGCTGTTGGGCGGCCAGTCGGCGGTGCCGAGGAAGCCGGTGTGGAACCGCGAGGGCGGGGCCGAGACGCCGAAGGCGTAGAGGTGGCCGAGCAGGTCGTTGCGGTACTCGACGCCGATCCTGGCCACGTGGGAGGCGTCGGACCAGGGCAGGTCCCGCCCGGCCCAGTGTTCGAGCGCCTCGGAGTCGTAGACCCGCTCGGAGGAGACGTTCCCGGCGACCAGGTTGAGGACGTGCAGGTCCTCGCCGTGCTGCATGATCCCCGCGAGTTCGGGCGTGCCGACCATGTCGCCCGCCCAGTTGAGGTGGACGTGCATGTCGCCGCCGTACCAGCCGAGAGCGGCCGCGTCGTAGAGCCGTTCGGGGGTCAGCTCGACGAGGGTCTCCCCGCCAGGCTCCGGGGTGACCGTGACCTGGGCGGAGCCGTACTCCATGCCCCTGGACACCCGCACGGTCAGCGCCTCGGCCGGGACGTCCAGGATCAGGTCGTCCCCGTGGAAGTAGGGCATCACGTGGTAGTCGTGCCGGTCGGGGGCGCCTTCCGGGTACCAGCCCTGGCCGTGCTCGCCGTACACGCTCCACTTGCACGGCAGTCCCGCGCGCACCCGCAGGCGGGCCGCGGGGGCGGGGCGGGTCAGGGGCGACAGGTCGACCGGTACGCCGTCGGCGACCACCTCGCTCCGGCTCGTGATCTTGATGAGCCGGGCGCCGCCGGGACCGACCACGTGCGCCCGCCCGTCCACCAGCACGGTGGCCGGCTCGGGTCTGGTGGAGTCGACCAGCAACGTCGTGCGCAGGGGCCTGCCGTCCAGCACGGCCCGCGCCCGTGCCCGCAGCGCGGTTCCCCCGTCGGTGAGGCGGAGCGCGGCGAGGTTGTCGAGCACCCTGCCCGCGAGGACGCCGCGGACGACCTCGTCCATGTCCAGCTCGTCGAGCCGGTCCCTTAGCTCCTCGAACGGCGCCCCGGGGTAGCGGGCGCCGAGCATTCCGTAACAGACCTCCCAGAAGCTCGTCGTGCCCATCAGGTAGGCGTCGGTGGCCATGGACTTGACGTAGAAGATGGGATCCTCACCCCAGGTGACGCCGTGCTTGTCCAGCAGCGCCCGGTATTCCCCGAGCGCCCGAGCGACGCTGGGAGGCATGTTCGGATCGTCACACATAGGTCTCCCCGCACGTGGAACGCCAGGTGATCGCCGCTATCGTGACACGCCGGGCACGGGCTGTTGCGGGCAGAAGTCAAGTGGTGAGGGATTCGTCCCTACCAGAGGGACAAAAACGCTCCCGGGGCGGTGAGCATCCTTCCCGGGAGAGGACGACACGTCGGCGAGTCGCGGTCCGCTCCGGAGGCCGGCGCGTCCGCGAGTCGCACCTCACCCCGGGAGAAGCCGTCGCGTCAGCGAGTCGCGGCCTGCCCGTGAGCGGCCTGCGGGGCGCGATCCGCTCCGGGAACCGGCGCGTCCGCGAGTCGCGCCTCACCCCGAAAGAGGCCGGCGCGTCAGCGGGTCGCGGTCCGCTCGGTGGGCGGTTCGGCGCCCGCCGTCGGGGACGTCGTGCCCAGCCGCATCCGCATCGCGTGCTCGACGAGGGCGATGAGCACCTTCTTGCCCGACTCCCGCTGCCTGGCGTCGCACAGCACGATCGGGATGTCCTGGTGCAGGGTCAGCCCGAGCCTGACCTCGTCGAGCTCGTAGCGACGGGCCCCGTCGAAGCAGTTGACCGCGACGATGAAGGGCGTCTCGCGCCGTTCGAAGTAGTCGAGCGAGGGAAAGCAGTCGGCGAGCCTGCGGGTGTCGGCGAGGACCACCGCGCCCAGCGCGCCCAGCGCGAGCTCGTCCCAGAGGAACCAGAAGCGCTCCTGACCGGGCGTGCCGAACAGGTAGAGGCGGTAGTCGTCGCCGATGGTGATGCGGCCGAAGTCCATGGCGACCGTGGTGGTCTGCTTGGTCTCCACGCCCGACAGGTCGTCGACGCCGATACCCCGGTCGCTCAGGGTCTCCTCGGTGCGCAGTGGCTCTATCTCCGAGACCGCGCCGACCAGCGTGGTCTTGCCCGCGCCGAACCCGCCGGCGACCAGAATCTTGATCGCCTTGGGCAGCTTCACACGCCCGGCGTCGCGACTAGAGCGCACGGAGTCCATCGAGCACCGCCCTGTACAGCCTCTCGTCGTGCATGTCCGTCTCCGAATGCGGTTCTTGCATGGCGATGAATCCCTGGTCGAGCAGGTCGCTGAGCAGGACACGGACCGTGCCTGCCGGAAGGTTCGTATGGGCCGCGATCTCCGCGACCGACTGGGCCAGCTGGCAGAGCCTGACGATGGCCAGGCACTCCGGGTCCAGGCCCGGCTCCCTCGACGAGACCTGCCGGATGGTCACCACCAGGGTGATGAGGTCGAACCTGCCGCGGCTCGGTTCGGTCCTGCCTCGCGTCAGGACGTACGGCCTGACGATCGGCCCCGCCTCGTCGCCGACCCACTGGCTCTCTGGCTGCTCGTCGAAGATGCTCATCGTGGACCGTCGCCCCTGAAGGAGGAGTCTGCCGTCCTGGTGGGAGAGGTGAGGTACTGACCCACCCGGGTGACGAGCATGGCCATCTCGTAGGCCACCAGACCGACGTCGGCCTCGGCATTGCAGAACACCGCCAGGCAGGCTCCCTGCCCCGCCGCGGTGACGATCAGGTACGCCGTCCGCATCTCGATGATGGTCTGGCGCATCGGCCCGCCACCGACCCGGTCACTGACTCCCCTGCCCAGACTCTGGATCGCCGATCCGACGGCGGCCAGATGCTCGGCGTCGGCCGGGGAGAACCCCGCCGACGCGGCCAGCAGGAGCCCGTCGGTGGAGAACACGATCCCGTGCTGAGCTTCATCCACCCGCGAGACCAGGTCGTCCAGCAACCAGGCCAGGTCCGTGAAAGATCCTGTTCCCTGCACCACTCGTTGTCCTCTCCATCTGCCTGCCGACGTTCCGTCGCCGGTTCCTGGCGGCTCATCGGCGCCTGCCCGGCACCCGCGACCTGAGATCATCCACTGGGGTCACACCGTCGTCCCGCCCTCGTCCGCGGTATCGCCGTCGCGATCGAGCAGGTGGGCGGCTTCGTCGCGGCCTCGGCGCGTACCCGCCTGGAAGGACGACATGGCCGCGCGGATCATCTCCGGCGAGCGCTCGTCGTCGGCGCCGTCGGCCGGGGGCGGCGGGACCTCCGGCTCGTCCTCCTGCAGGGGGGCGGCGAGGTGGGTCTGGGGAACGCGCCTCGGGAGGCCACCCGGCGTGTGACTGCTGTCGGGCGGGGGCAGCACGGGCGGCAGCGACGCCCCGGAGCCGCCAAGACGCGCGTCGAGGTCCCCACCGCCGGGAACGCCCTGCGAGGCGGGAGATCCGGGGTTCGTGAAGTCGGGCAGGCGGCCGGGCGCCCCGGTCTCGGGCATCTGCCTGAGTGCCGCGGGATCGGCGAAGCGGCCGGGGAACGTCGGGTCGGCGTAGCCCTCCGCGGGCGTGGAATCCGCCGAGTGCCGTCCGGAGGGTGCCTGGTCGGCGCGGCCTCCGGCGAGGCCCGGATCCGTGGAACGGCCGGGCGGCGGGGTGAAGAGATGCCCGGGGTCGGCGGAGCCGCCGGATGAGGGGGGTCCCGAGGGGTGCGACCGGCCGTTGGCGGGCTGCTCGGGCTCCCACGCCTCGGGCCTGGCGCCGGGAACGTGCTCGCTGATGATCTCTCCCTCCGCCTCGACGGCCCGGACGGGGCCACCGGTGATACCCAGCGGGTCACCCACCCGGCCGCGGACCGCGGCGACCGCGGAGGTGGTGCCGTTCATCTCGGTGGTACTCGCCGGGCGCGCCTGCGGCACGCCGACGCCGATGGAGGTCCCCTGCTCCTCCTCGCTGACCAGTTCCTGCGGGATGAGGACGACGACGGTCGTGCCGCCGTACGGGGAGGACTTGAAGGTCACCCGGATGTCGTGCCGTTCGGCCAGGCGGCTGACGACGTACAGGCCCAGGCGGGCGTTGCCGGAGAGCTTGAGCTCCGGCGGGTTGGCGATCCGCTCGTTGGCCTCCGCGATGTCCGCGGGGCTCATGCCCAGGCCCCGGTCCTCGATCTCCAGCGCGTAGCCGTGGGCCACGAGGTATCCGCCGACCTGCACCGTCGTGTAGGGCGGGGAGAAGGAGGCCGCGTTCTCGACGAGCTCGGCGATCAGGTGGATGACGTCGCTCACGGCCCTGCCGTCCAGCGAGACCTCTCCCAGGGGCATCACGTCGACCCGGGTGTAGTCCTCGATCTCGGCGAGGGAGCCGCGGACCACGTCGATCATCGGGACCGCGTCGCGCCAGGCGCGGCCCGGCGCCGCGCCGGAGAGCACGAGGAGGTTCTCCGCGTAGCGGCGCATGCGGGTCGCCAGGTGGTCGAGCCGGAACAGGTCGCGCAGCTCCTGCGGATCGTTCTCGCGCCGCTCCATGACGTCGAGCACGCTCAGCTGGCGGTGCACCAGCGACTGGGTGCGACGGGCGAGGTTGCGCAGGATGTCGGCGATGTCGCGGCGCAGCTGGGCCTGCTCCACGGCGACCTTGATGGCGGTCCGCTGCACGGCGTTGAACGCCTGGCCGACCTGCCCGATCTGGTCGTCTCCGAACTTGAGGGGAGGGGCCTCCGCCGCGACGTCCACCACCTGGCCGTGGCCGATCCGCTCGACCACGGCGGGCAGCCGCTCGTTGGCGAGTTCCCAGGCGGCGGCCCGCAGCTTCTCCAGCTGCTGGACCAGGGCGCGGGCCGTGGTGATGGCCAGGACGACCGAGGCGATGACGGCCACGAGGCCCAGGCCGCCGGCCAGCGCGAGCCGCACGATGACGCCGACGGCGACCGGGCCCGACCGCTCGACCACTCCGCTACCGGCCGTGAGCACGGCCTCGGTGAACCTGGTCTGCGCGGGCTGGGCGTCGGAGCTCCACCGCGTGACGTCGATCACTCCGGCCGACACCACGTTCGGGTCCTCGATCAGCTGGTTCTCCATGACGCGCAGCCGGGTGAACTGCTCGCCGGCGACCATCCGCCGGTGGGCCTCCTGGTCGGCGACGGGCAGCTCGGCCACCGCCTGGTCGGTGAGGAAGCGCCGCGTGCCGACCATCTGCGTGAACCTGACCTGCTCCCCCTCGGCGAACCGGCCCGCCGTCAGGGCGCCCATCACCAGGGCGTCCTCCTGGGACAGCATGTCCCTGGCCCGGTTCATCGCGATGAGCGTGCGGGTGTCCTTGGCGAGTTCCTCGTCGTCCAGCGTCGCCAGCGAGTCGTAGACGCGGAAGATCGAGTCAACGATGTCGGTGAACTCCGTGGCCGTCCAGGTCCGGTTGACCCGGCCGGCGTCGATCGCCTTGCGCGCGGCGGGCAGACTGTCCATCAACCGGCGGGTCTCGCCGATGCGGCGCTCCAGGGCGGGACTTCCCAGCAGTTCCACGCCGCCGCCGCCGGTGAGTTCCCGGAAGTTCGCGTCGGCGGCGTCGGTGCGCTTCCGCTGGGAGGCCATCGCCTCGCGCCGCTGGCGTTCCCCGCCGATCGAGCCCAGGGTGATCGCGGTCAGCCGCCGCTCGGCCTGCAGCTCGACGATGAGCCGCTCGCTCGGGTTGGCCACCTCGGTGTTGAGGGTCGCCACGCCCAGCATGTTCAGACCATCACGGACCGTTACCCATGCTGTGAACGCCCAGAGCGCGGTGAGCGACACCAGAAGTGCCGTGACCTTGGTCCGCAAGCTCGCGTTACGCAAGCGCATGGTATCCACCCCGGGAAGCAGAAAGAAAATAGACGGCATTTTTCGTGGCGGTTGACACAGACTGGTCAAACAGGTCAAACGGTCGCCACATCGCTGGGATCAGCAGGACATCCCACATCACACCCGCCGAACCCTAGCAATGTCACTAAAAACCCTCAAGGCGGATAGAGTAGATGCGCCCTTGTGTCCTGTTTTGAATTCACGGTCAATTTTCAATACGAGTCATCCTCGGGAATGGCGAGCGCGCGTCGCGCCAGGTGAAGCGCGCCCAGAACGGCCGCCCTGACGATCGCCACCGGCAGGTACAGGTCCTTGTCGACCCAGAGCGACGGCGCCCGGCCGTCGCGGGCGGCCAGCAGATGGCGGTATCCGCGCTCCACGGCCTCCCGCCACCGCCCGTCCCGCGCCGCGCCGGCCAGCAGCAGGGTCTGCAGCGCGTAGGCGGTCTCCTCGGCGGTGCCCTCCCAGCGGCCCCACGACCCGTCCTCGCGCTGGGTGCCGAGCACCCAGTTCACGGCGTCGCCCACCGCGCCCGCCGACTTCCCGCCGCCGAACTCGCGCAGCGCGATCGCGCAGCAGGCCGTGGCGTAGTACGGCGAGACGTGCCAGCGGTCCGTCCAGTTGCCGTCCACCTCCTGGCGGTCACGCAGCCACGCCGCCAGCTTCGCGACGACGGCCGCGTGCCGGGGCTCTCCCCCGCGGCGGCGCAGGTACTCACCGAAGGCGTCGAGCACGTGCGCGTTGGTCGTCGGGGACATCCCCTCCTCCCCGCGCCAGGTGCAGAAGTGGGTCTCCAGCTCGAACGGCCACAGCCCCTCCGGCTCTCGCGGCTCGCCGAGCAGCGCCAGCGCGTACAGGGCGACGGAGGTGGTGTCGGCGTCGGCGGGCAGGCCGGGACCCGTGGCGACCCCCTCGGGGCCGAGGCCGTCCCGCAGGCTCGCGACCAGCTCCGGCGGCACGTCCACCGGGATTCCCGCACGCCGCAGCCAGCTCAGCGTCCAGCCGCGCTCGAACACGGCGATGGGGAGGGCGCACGGCATCGGCCCGCCCGAGGAGGCCACGACGGCCTCCAGGTACCGCCGTACGGCCGCCTCGTCCCCGGCCCTCCGCGCGGCACGCTCCTCGGCTCCGGCTCCGGCTCCGGCTCCGGGGTCGGGCGGCGCGGCCAGCCAGGCCGCGCTCGCCCCGGGCGAGGCCCCGACGGCCGCCATCCCGCCGGGCATCGGCGTGGGGAGGATCCCGGAGGCGGCCGTCGCCTCCGGGCCCGCGACCTCGAGGGCGTGGACCAGTTTCTGCGGGATCGGCGCGCCCGACACCAGCCACGCCCTGACGGCCGCCAGCTTGGCGCCGCTCATGCCCGGGGGCGGTTTCGGCCCCTCTCCGTCGAGGTGACCGTCGATCAGGGCGAGCAGGGACGCCACGATGAGCTCGATCGCGGGCGTGTCCGGCGGCCAGGTCGCCTGGAAGGACCAGTTCCAGATGGCCTCCAGCCCGCGGTCGGCGGCCTTGGCGAGGAGGGCGTGGCCGGAGGAGGTGTCGCGCCCGAGCTCGGCGAGGAGTGCCTCGACCGCGCTCAGGGTGGGGACGAGGGCGTGGTCACCGGCCGGCGACCAGCCGCCGTCCGGCCGCTGGGTGGCGAGCAGGAACTCGACCCGCTCGGCGTGCCCGGTCAGCCACGGCGCCAGGCTCACCACCCGGCCGGTCTCGTACGGGGAGGCGGACACCTGGCCCCATGGCTCGGCCAGCAGCCCGGCGACCAGTTCGCGTGCCTCGGCGGCCACGTCGGCCCCGGCGTCGATCTCCACGCGCCTCTCGGTACGGATGCCGACGCCGGCCTCCGTGCCGGGTTTCGTGAGGGTGAACAGGCGGTCGACGCTCATAACGTCCCCCAGTAGTCACCGAACTGGTAGAAACCAGCGCAGAAGTCCATCTGCCGTTCCATGTAGCCCGCCAGCTCCGGGTGGGCGGTTCGCAGCGGGGCGACCAGCTCCCGGCTCCGGGTCGCGAGCCCGGCGATCCGCCGCTCCACCTCCGCGCGGTCCACACCGAGCAGCAGGACGTTGAGATCTCCCCAGGCGACGTCCCGCTCGTAGGTGCCCAGGTCGTTGAGAAGGCGGATGACCCGTTGCACGGCCCAGCCGGCCTCGCGCAGCGCGTCGACGTCCGCGACCGCGCCGGGGCCCGTGACATGGATCCAGTGGGCGGCGAACGCGTAGGAGAAGCCGAGGTTGTCGGCGTTGCCGAGATACTCCTCGTAGGTCGGCGTGACCTTGTCGGTCTTCCAGCGCCACTCCGTGAGCATCCCGCCCAGCATGCGCTCCAGCTCGTCGCGCCAGACCGGCCCGAGCTCGGGGAACGCGGGCGAGGCCGCGAGCTCGTCGCGGATGTCGCCGAGCATGCGGGTGAGGTCGTCACCGGGGACCGGCGGGGCCCCGCCGGCCACGTCCAGGCACCGCCGGGCGATGTCCTCCACCTCGGGCAGCGAGGTCGCGACGTAGTCGACGAGCCAGTCCAGGCCGAACGCCCAGAGGGAGACCTTGTTCGCCATCCGCAACTGCTCGGCGCCGAACCAGGGGCCGCCGAACGCCATGGCCAGCGAGAGCGTGCTGTACAGGGCCGCGTCGAACGGCTTGGCGGAGAACAGGCCGGGATAGGTCTCCGCCCACTCGCGCATGTCCCGCTGGGACCGCCCGGCGCGGGCGCAGATCGCCCCGGCCTCCCTGGCGTCCGACCGGACACCGGGATCGAGCCGGGCATCCGAACCGGACCTGAGGCCGGGATCGGACGGGACGTCGGAATCGGACCGGGCATCCGAACCGGACCGGACGCCGGGATCGGGCTGGATTGTCATCGCAGGGCCCCGCTCCGGTCACGTCCGTTGAAGGACACGCCCAGCGCGACCTTCTGCCGGGGACGCAGCGAGGCGGCCCAGCCCGTGTCGAACGGCCCCGGGGTGCGCACCGACATCCGGAACCGGCTGAGGATGCTCGCGACCACGAGCGGCGCCTCGACGTAGAACAGGGGCTCGCCCAGGCACCTGTGCGGGCCGCCCCCGAAGGGGAAGTAGGAGTATCTGTGCCTGCGCTCCTCGCCCTCGGACTTCTCCGGCGCGAACCGCTCGGGGTCAAACTCGTCCGGGCGCTCCCAGAACTCCCCCAGCCGCTGCGTGGCGTACGGGGTGACCAGCACCGACGATCCGGCCTTGATCTGTACGCCGCCGATCTCCGCGTCCTCCACGACCCTGCGGGGGAGAAACCAGCCCGCCGGGTACAGGCGGAGGGTCTCCTGCAGGACCATGCGCGTGTAGACGAGGCGGGGAATGTCCTCGGGCACGGCCGGCCCGTCGCCGACCACCTCGTCGATCTCCGCCTGGAGCCTGGCCGCCACGTCCGGGTGCTGCTCGAGCAGCAGCCACAGCCAGGTGAGGACCATCGCGGTGGTCTCCGACGACGCGGCGTACACGCTGACCAGCGCGTCGCGGATCTGCTTCTCGGTGAGCTTCTCACCGTTCTCGTCGACGGACCGGCAGAGCACGGAGATGACGTCGACGTTGTCGTCGGGTTCGGCCATCGCCTTTCTCACGACGGGGAACACCACGTCGTCGATCGACTGGACGGCCTTCAGAAAGGTCCGGTCGCCGGGTATCCGCATGAAATACGGCATGAACGGCATGAGAATTCGATAGACGAGCGAATAGGACGCCTGTTCGAAAGCGGGGATAATGCGTTCCCCGTCCTCCCGGCTCAGCTTGTCCCCGAACAGCACCCGATTGACGATGTAGCTGAGGATCCTGGACATCTCCGTGGCCGCGTCGAAGTCCCGCCCCGACCGCACGTACTCGTCCCATTCCTCGACGCGCCCGGCGACGCGCCTGGACACCTCGTCGGCGATCGTGGCGACGTACCGCGCGGTGAACAGGGGCTGCAGGACCTTCCTGCTGTTCTGCCAGTGTTCGCCGTCGCTCATGATGCTGTGCCCGAAGAGCCGCTCCAGGGGCCGCCAGAACATCCCCAGGCGCTGGTGCTTCGTCCATTCGAGACGCATTACCTTCTGGACGTGGTCGGGATGGGTGATCAGGTATGGACGGAAGGGTCCCAGTTCCAGTCGGAGGACCTCTCCCCGCGCCTCCCGCGCGAACTCGGCGAGCGCGCCCGCCGGTTCGCGGAGGAGCTTCGGCAGGGCCCGGTGCAGCGGAATGGATCTCACCCGACGGCCGGGACGGGCGTGCACGTCCATAGACATAGGTAAACGTCTCCCACCTCGTGTGACGTGAATTCACGCAGCACGAGACAACCGCCCGCGCGGGTGAGCGCGGCGGTGTTCGAAAACGGGACATCCCACATGTCCCGCTCCCACCCGGGGCGTGGATCAGGACTGGTCAACCAACAGATCAGGACCGATCGGCCGACAATCCCCTGGGACGCTCCGGGCCTCCTCGCCTGTCTCATTCTGCGTTTTACACGCTAAAGCGCATCACATCACAAGATTAGTTAATCTTCGCACGAAGTATCACATGACCCGATAGAAGTGATCAAGCGCGTATAGAATATAAATCTTGCCACTTCCGGACACGAGTCTCGTTAACATGTGCTTAACATGAGCGCTTAAATGGCGGATCAGCCGCTAATCGTGCGATGACCTGGAGTGACCCAGAGTGACGGAGGGCTCGCGCCCGGATCCGTCAGCCGCCCCTGGTGAAGGCCACGAGGACCGTCAGCCACCCTTGGTGAAGGCCGCGAGGATGCGGTCGGCGGCCAGCGACGGGGTGAGGGCACCCTCCTGGACCTCGCGTTCGACCTCGCCGACGATCGCCGCGACCTCGGGGTGCTCGCGGAGCCGGGTGAGCAGCCTGTCGGTGATCAGGGCCCAGGTCCAGCGGACCTGCTGGTGGCGGCGGCGCTCGGCGAGCTCCCCCGAGGCCTCCAGGGCGTCGCGGTGCCGGACGACCTGCCGCCAGAGCTCGTCCAGCCCGCTGCCGGTCAGCCCGCTACAGGTGAGCACCGGGGGCGTCCGCTCCGCGCCCAGCAGGCGGAGCGCTCCCGCGAGCTCCCTGGCGGCCTTGCGCGCGTCCAGTTCGTGGGAGCTGCCCTCGGAGCCGTCGGCCTTGTTGATCGCGATCACGTCGGCCAGCTCCAGCACCCCCTTCTTGATGCCCTGGAGCTGGTCGCCCGTCCTGGCCAGGGTGAGCAGCAGGAAGGTGTCGACCATGTCGGCCACGGCGGTCTCGGACTGCCCGACGCCGACGGTCTCCACGAGGACGACGTCGTATCCGGCCGCCTCCACCACGACCATCGCCTCGCGGGTCGCCCTGGTGACCCCGCCCAGGGTGCCCGAGGTGGGCGAGGGGCGGATGAAGGCGGCCGGATCGACCGCCAGGCGGGACATCCGCGTCTTGTCGCCCAGGATGCTCCCGCCCGTACGCGTCGAGGACGGGTCGACGGCGAGCACCGCCACCCGGTGCCCCTCCCCCGTCAGCCGGGTGCCGAGCGCGTCGATGAACGTGGACTTGCCTACACCGGGCACGCCGGTGATGCCGACCCTGCGCGCCGCGCCGCCGAGCGGGGTCAGCTCGACGAGCAGCCGCTGGGCCAGGTCCCTGTGGTCGGCCCTGGACGACTCCACCAGCGTGATCGCCCGCGCGATCCACGCCCTGGACCCCTCCTTCACCCCCTGGACGTAGTCGTCAAGCGTCCGCGTCATGGCCCAGCCGGGTGAGCAGGTCCGCCAGCAGTCCCCGGGCGGCGTCGGCGATCACGGTGCCGGGCGGGAAGATCGCGCTCGCGCCCGCCGCGCGCAGCGCGTCGAAGTCGCCCGGCGGGATGACCCCGCCGACCACGATCATGATGTCGTCGGCGCCCAGCGCGGCCAGCGCCTCGCGGAGGGCGGGTACGAGCGTGAGGTGCCCGGCGGCCAGCGAGTTCACGCCGATCACGTGCACGTCGGCCTCGACCGCCTGGCGGGCGACCTCGTCGGGCGTCTGGAACAGCGGGCCGACGTCCACGTCGAAGCCGAGGTCGGCGAAGGCCGTGGCGATCACCTTCTGGCCCCGGTCGTGGCCGTCCTGGCCCATCTTCGCCACCAGGATGCGGGGGCGGCGGCCCTCCAGGCGCTCGAACTCGGCGCAGGCCGCGCGGACTCCGTCCACGCCGGATCCCACCTCCTCGCGATAGACCCCGGTGATCGTACGGATCTGCGCCGCGTGCCGCCCGAACACCCGCTCCAGCGCGTCGGAGATCTCCCCGACCGTGGCCATCGCACGGGCCGCCTCGATCGACAGCGCGAGGAGGTTCCCGTCGCCCGCGGCGCCCTTGGTGAGGGCCGTGAGCGCCTCCTCCACCCGGCCGGGATCGCGTTCCTCGCGCAGGCGGCGCAGCTTGTCGAGCTGCTGGGCGCGTACGGAGGTGTTGTCGACCTTGAGCACGTCGATGGGCTCGTCGGCGTCCGGCCGGTACTTGTTGACGCCGATGACCGGCTGGCGCCCGGAGTCGATGCGCGCCTGGGTGCGGGCGGCGGCCTCCTCGATGCGCAGCTTCGGCAGCCCCTGGTCGATCGCCCTGGCCATGCCCCCGGCGGCCTCGACCTCCTCGATGTGACCCCAGGCCCTGGTGGCCAGCTCGTGGGTGAGCCGCTCGACGTAGTAGGAGCCGCCCCAGGGGTCGATCACCCGGCAGGTGCCCGACTCCTGCTGCAGCAGCAGCTGGGTGTTGCGGGCGATCCGCGCGGAGAAGTCGCTGGGCAGGGCCAGGGCCTCGTCGAGGGCGTTGGTGTGCAGCGACTGGGTGTGGCCCTGGGTCGCGGCCATCGCCTCGACGCAGGTGCGGACGACGTTGTTGTAGACGTCCTGGGCGGTCAGCGACCAGCCGGAGGTCTGCGAGTGGGTCCGCAGCGAGAGCGACTTGGGATTCCTCGCCCCGAACCCGGCCACCAGCCGCGCCCAGAGCAGCCGTGCCGCCCGCAGCTTGGCGACCTCCATGAAGAAGTTCATACCGATGCACCAGAAGAACGACAGGCGCGGCGCGAACCTGTCGACGTCCAGGCCCGTCTCGACCCCCGCCCGCAGGTACTCCACCCCGTCGGCGAGGGTGTAGGCGAGCTCCAGGTCGCACGTGGCCCCGGCCTCCTGGATGTGGTAACCGGAGATCGAGATCGAGTTGAACTTCGGCATCCTCTCGCTGGTGTACGCGAAGATGTCGGAGATGATCCGCATCGAGGGGCCCGGCGGGTAGATGTAGGTGTTGCGGACCATGAACTCCTTGAGGATGTCGTTCTGGATGGTCCCTGCGAGCTGCTCGGGGGCCACCCCCTGCTCCTCGGCGGCCACGACGTAGAGCGCGAGCACCGGGAGCACCGCGCCGTTCATGGTCATCGACACGCTCATCCTGTCGAGGGGGATCCCGTCGAACAGCTGCCGCATGTCGTAGATGGAGTCGATGGCCACGCCCGCCATGCCGACGTCCCCGGCCACGCGCGGGTGGTCGGAGTCGTAGCCCCGGTGGGTGGCCAGGTCGAAGGCGACGGAAAGGCCCTTCTGCCCGGCGGCCAGGTTGCGCCGGTAGAAGGCGTTGGACTCGGCCGCGGTGGAGAATCCGGCGTACTGGCGGATGGTCCAGGGCTGGTTGACGTACATGGTCGGGTACGGGCCGCGCAGGTAGGGGGCCGCACCGGGGTAGGTCTCCAGGAAGTCGAGCCCGGCCAGGTCGGCGGCGGTGTAGAGCGGCTTGACGCCGATCCCCTCGGGTGTCTCCCACACCAGGTCCCCGGGATCGCTCCCGGTGGCCTCCCGCACGGATCGCGCCCAGCCCGCCAGGCCGGGGCCGGGAGCCGCCGGTCGCGTGCCGAGCTCGATGTCGGAGAAGTCGGGAATCATCGAGCCACCCCCAGGTCGTCGAAGGTCGTCCGGAGCACGGCGAGCGCGTCGCATCCCACGTAAAGGTTGGCGTCCACGCCCTCGAAGTCTCCCTTCCCCGCCAGCCACACCTTTATCGCCCCCGCGCCTCTCAGCGCGGCGGCCACCGCCTCGGCGTGCCCGGCGTACAGCCGGTCGCTGGAGCACAGGCAGGCGATCCTCGCCCCGCCGGCGGCGAACGCGGCGGCGATCTCGCCGGGATCCGTGACGGCGCCGCCGGTCACGGTGGCGATGCCACCCGCCTGGAACAGGTTGGCCGCGAACGACGCCCTGGCGGTGTGCGAGGCCACCGGGCCGATGGTCGCCAGGAAGACCCTGGGCCGGGTCTCCTGGGCGTCGGCCAGGTCGCGCAGCGCCTCGAACTCCTGCGCGTAGTGCACCCCGGTGCTCCCCGCGGTGCTCCCCGCGGGCCTGGCCCGCCTGCTGAGCGGCCTCTCGGCCAGGTCGGGGAACTCGCTGACGCCGGTGATCGGGTCGCGGCGCCTGGCGATCCCCTCCGAGTGCCGCTCCCAGGTGGCGGCGAGCCGTCCCGCGACGAACCCGGAGGCGAGGGCGTCGGCCATGCCCCCGGCGCGCTCGATCTCCTGAAACCACTCCCAGGCCTTGACCGCCAGGTCCTCGGTGAGCCGCTCCACGTAGAAGGAGCCTCCGGCCGGGTCGATCACCCGGGCCACACCGGCCTCCTCCACCAGCAGCGACTGGGTGTTGCGCGCGATGCGGCGGGCGAAGGCGTCCGGCAGGCCGAGGCGGGCGTCGAAGGGCTGCACGGTCACCGCGTCGGCCCCACCGGCCCCGGCCGCGAAGCAGGCGAGCGTGGTACGGAGCATGTTCACCCACGGGTCGCGGGCGGTCATCATCGCCGAGCTGGTCACCGCGTGCTGCCGCTGCGCCGCGCCGGGAACGCCGGGAACGCCGGGAACGCCGGAGACACCGCACACCTCGGCGACGCGCGCCCAGAGCCTGCGGGCGGCCCTGAGCTTGGCGACGGTGAGGAACTGGTCGGCGGTGGCGGCGTACCGGAACTCCAGCTGCCCGAACGCCTGCTCCATCGCGAGGCCCGCGCCGGTCAGGGTCCGCAGCGCGGCGACCCCGGCGGCGACGGAGCAGCCGAGCTCCTCCGCGTCTCCACCGCCCGCGTCGTGGTACGGCGTGGCGTCCACGACGACCGCCCTGAGCCCCGGGTGGTCCCCGACGCAGCGGCGGGCCAGCTCGATCGCGGTCCGCTCGTCGGCGAGGACGTCGGCGCCCAGGTTCCCGGTGAGCGTCCCGGACCCGCCGAGTGTCCCGGACCCGCCGAGCCCCCCGGAGGCCCCGGACCCGCCGGGCGCCGCGGATCCCCGTTCCCCGGCCAGCGTGAGAAGCACCTCGGCCGCCTCGCGGGTCCGCTTGCCCGCGTCGAGCGTGACCGAGATCAGGTTGAGGTGGACCCGCTCCAGGGCGCGGGGCAGGTCCTCGGGGTCGAGGGCGAGCCACAGCGAGTTCACGCCGTTCTCCAGGTCCGCGAGGATCGCCTCGGGATCGGGCACCTCGTGGCGCTGCCGCACCTCCCAGCCGCCCTCGGGACGGGAACCGCGGAGGTAGGGGGCGGCTCCGGGAAGGCCGGGATCGCCGGGCAGGTCGGACGCGTCGTAGATCGGCGCGATCGTCACGCCGTCGTAGGTGGTGGAGGCCAGCGCCTCCTCCGGAGAGCCGGTCTCGACCCCGGACTTGCGCAGCACCCCGAGCGCCAGCTCCCGCCACCGGTCACGGGTGACCGGTGGGAACTCGGCGGCCGATCGAGACTCCTCAGGCGGCACGGTCATGCACCGGATCCTAAGCTCCGCCCCGCCGGGAACTCCCCCCGGGTTCCGGACGGATACCAACACTGGGGTCAATAGGGGGGTCGACGGGGGAGTTCGAGGAGGGAAGGGCGGTCAGGTGACGGGCTCCTGCCAGGCGGCGTCCCAGGTGGCGCGGTCGACGGCACCGGTGACGGGCAGGCCCTTCTCCTTCTGGAACTTCCCGCAGACGTCGCCGGAGCCGGGGCCGTACAGGCCGTCGACGTCGATCGCCCATCCCCGGTCGCGCATCTGCCGCTGCCAGGTGCGGACGTCCTCGCCCTTCATCACCGGCGGCTGCTTGAGCGTGCGGCCGGGGAAGGAGGGGTGCGGCTCCGGCGGCTCGGCGGGACCTCCGCCGGGGCGGGGGGCGCCCCGCTTGACCCACGCGTACAGAGGTTCGCCGGGGCAGCTGGTCGAGTAGCCGTCGCGGTGGCCCTTGATCTCCTTGCCCGCGCCGCCCTTGTCCCTGAGGTACTCAATGGCGTCGAGGATGCCGTGCAGGACGTTGTCGGTCGGCTTGGTGAACCCCGAGGAGCCGACCAGGCCGAGCACCGCGTAGTGGTCGCTGTTGAGCCCGGCGCCGTTGGCGGCCGGGACGTTGCGCGGGCCGCGGCCCTCGAAGACCTTCCGATGCGGACAAACCAGCATGGAATAGCCGACATCAATCCAGCCGTTGCCGTCCATGTGGTGGCTCTGGATGGACTTCACCAACGCGACGCACTTGGCATGGTCGTTCACGATGTCCGGGCTGACCTGGCCACCCGTGTAATGGACCTTCACTCCCTTGGTGGAGCTGAGCTTGCTGTAGGAACCGCGCGGCTGGCGGGCGCCCCACTCACGGCGAGTAACGAGATCGATGGCCACGGAACGTCTCCACTGTCTGAGTGATGTTGCCCTACCGGAGCGTAATGGTTGGCTCGGCACCATATGGGGCCGTTAGACCAACTGATCCCTTGTCACAGCGTGATGTGGAAGCACTCCGGATAGTCGTCGGGCAGCGAAGCAGTCCCTCTGACCACGGCCGGACGCCCTAAACCCTCGGTCACACCCGGGCCTGGACCCGTTCGCGCCCCTGCCATACCACGCGTTCACCCACGACACCCCCCATCGCGGACGGGACGGATAGCCTTGCCCCCATGGTCGCGACCCCCCTCACCCCTGACGACCCGGTCCGCCTCGGCGTGTTCCAGCTGGCCGGAAGGCTCGGCGAGGGCGGCCAGGGCGTCGTCTACCTCGCGCACGCGCCCAGCGGCGAGCGGGTCGCGGTGAAGGTGCTGTTCCGCGGCGACACCACGTCGCGGGCGCGGCTCGCCCGCGAACTGTCCGCCCTGGAGAACGTCGCGCCCTTCTGCACGGCGCGCGTGCTGACCGCCTCCGTGGACGGCCCCCTCCCGTACGTGGTCAGCGAGTTCGTCGACGGCCCCTCCCTGGAGGAGCGGATCCGCGAGCGGGGCCCGCTGCGCGGCGGCGAGCTGGAGCGCCTGGTGGTCGGTACGGCGACCGCGCTGGCGGCCATCCACGCCGCCGGGGTGGTGCACCGCGATTTCAAACCCGCCAACGTGCTGCTCGGCCCCGACGGCCCCCGGGTGGTCGACTTCGGCATCGCCAGGGCGGAGGGCGCGGCCACCACCGCCTCCGGGCTGATCGGCACCCCCGCCTACCTGTCCCCGGAGCAGATCCACGGGGCGCCCGCCTCGCCCGCCTCCGACGTGTTCGGCTGGGCGGCCACCATGCTCTGCGCGGCGAGCGGCAGACCTCCCTTCGGCGCCGACACCGTACCGGCCGTGCTGAACCGGATCATCAACCACCACCCGGACCTGTCGGTCCTGCCCCCCGCCTTCGCGGGACTGATCGCCTCCTGCCTGGACAAGGATCCCGCCCGCCGCCCGACGGCCCGCGCGCTGATGGTCGGCCTCGTCGACCCGGGCGCGGCCAACCCGTCCACCGAGTCCATCGAAAATCTAGCCAGGATCGGCAGCCGGATCGCCGCCCCTCCGGGACAGTCGGCTCCGAGGCGGTCGGCGCTCACGACCCAGGAGTCCCGCCGTGGCCCGCGGGGGATCGTCACCGGCGCGGTCCTCGTCACGGTGTCACTGCTGATCGCTGCGGGGATCGCCGCCTGGCTCGTTCTGGGCGCCCCCGAGACCGTCGTCGGGGACACCGATCGGGCGACGTCTTCGCCCTCGTCACCTTCGCCCTCGTCACCTTCGTCCGCGCCGCCCTCGCCGTCCGCGTCCGGGATCGACGTCCCGTCCACTCCGGAGCCCTCCGGCGCGAAGAGGTCGGCCCCGCCGGGGAACGGGGGCGAGGTCCCCGCCTCCTTCGCCGGAGCGTGGGCCGGCGACGGCGTCACCTCCACCAACCCGTTCTCCTCCGGGAAGAAACGGATCGAAGTCACACTCAGGGAGGGCGACGACGGAGCCGAGTGGGCGGAACCGGTCAACAACTGCAGGGGGCGGATCACCCTGACCAAGGTCACCTCCGACGAGCTGACCTTCACCCTCGGCTCCGGCACCGGCTGCATACCCGGCACCGTGTGGCTCAGGCGCAAGGGCGACGCCCTGACCTACACCTGGAAGGACGTCCCCGGCCCCGAACTGGTCACGGAGACCGGCGACCTGACCAGGAACCGATGACGCCCTGGCCGGTCATGATGCCGGCGACGACGATCACCGCCCCCACGGGCTGGTTCCACGTCAGCGTCTCGCCCAGGACGAGCACCCCGAGGACGACGCCCACCAGCGGGGTCAGGTAGGTCACCGTCGAGGCGGTCGTCGCCCCCCAGCTGGCGATGACCGAGGTGTTCCACACGTAGGCGAGACCCGTGCCCAGGACGCCCAGGGCTGCCAGGCTCGCCACGACAGGGAGGTCCAGGCGTACGGGACCGGTGGCCAGCAGCGGGCTCAGCGCGAGCATGATCAGGGTGGCCAGGCTGACCTGGGCGGCGGCGATGGTGGGGGCGTCGTGGCCGTACGCGAGGACGAAGCGCCGCGTGTAGGCGAAGGAGAGGCCGTAGCAGAACGTCGCCCCCAGGCAGGCGGCCTGCGCCCACCAGGGACCGGTCTCCGCGTCCAGGTTCCACGGGGCCAGTACGACGACGACCCCGGCGGCGCCCAGCAGCAGGCCGAGCACCCCGGCCGCGCCGAGGCGCTCCTGCCGGAGCGCGGCCAGGGTCACGAGCATCGTCATCAGGGGCGTCGTGGCGTTGTAGATGCTGGAGAGCCCCGAGGGGATGTACTGCCCCGCCCAGGCGAACAGCAGGAACGGCACCACGCACAGCATCAGGGCGACCACTCCCATGTGCGCCCAGAACACCGGCCGCCTCGGCCACCTCCGGCGGGTGACCAGCATGATCACGTTGAGGGCGAGCGCCCCCAGCGCGAGGCGCCCCAGCACCGTCTGGGCGGGAGAGAGGCCGGTGAGGGCCACCTTGATGAACAGGAAACTGGCCCCCCACGTCAGGGCGAGGGCCAGATACTGGGCGAGCACGGACCGGCCCGCGGAAGGCGGCGCGGTGTCCGTCGTCGGCGCAGGTGGGGGCGTTGAGACGGTTCCTTCACGGGTCACGGGAGCAGTCTCGCCACCGCCCGGATCATGTGTCCAATGAGTTGTCTCCGAGGTGTGATGAGATGTCCTCATGAGTGCGACGGTCGCGCAACTCCGCGTCTTCACCGCCGTGATCGCGAACGGCGGCTTCGGCGTAGCCGCCGAGGAGTTGGGCATGTCCCAGTCGGCGGTCTCCCACGCGCTCGCCGCCCTGGAGCGCGCCCTCGGCGCCCCGCTGGTGCTGCGGCATGGGAGCGCACGCCCCACCGCGCTGGGCGCGGCGATCCTGCCGCACGCCCAGGCCGCGCTCGCCTCGGTCACCGCCATCGACGAGGTCGTCTCCTCGCACCTGGGACAGTACGCGGGGACCGTCCGCGTCGCCGCCCCGCCCACGGTCTGCTGCGGGCTGCTGCCGCAGCTCATGCGGACGTGGCGCGCGGAGCTCCCCGGCGTCGAGGTGCAGGTCTTCGAGGGCGACGACGACGAGCTGTCCCCCTGGCTGGAGACCGGCGTCGTCGACGCCGCGATCCTCGTCGACCCGGTGCCGCCGCCGCCCGCGCACGTGGTGGTGGGCCGCGACGCCTTCCACGCGGTGGTCCGCGCCGACCATCCCCTGGCCGGGCAGGAACACATCACGATGGCCGAGCTGGTGGAGGATCCGCTACTGGTCTCCAAGGGGGGCTGCGAGCCCCAGACCCGCGCCCTGTGCTCCATGGCGGGCGTCCCCTACACACCCGCCCAGCACGTACGCGAACTCGGCACGCTCATCGGCATGATCGCCGCGGGCATCGGCGTCTCCACGGTTCCCGACCTCGGCCGCGGCCTCCTGCCCCCGGGGCTCGTGATGGTCCCGCTGAAGCCGTCCCTGGAACGCGCCCTGGTCCTCACCGGCCCGCTGACCCGCCCGCCGAGCCCGCTGGTCGACGCCCTGCTCCGCGTCGCCCCCGAGGTCCCCGCACCGCCCCCGCTCCCCTGAGCCCGGCCGGGGCGGGCAGGGCGAGGCGAGCTAAAACCCTTCGACCGGCGGGCGCCCCGCGAGGATCATTGGCGCCATGTCCGTACTCAAGGAGGTCAACTTCCAGCCGGAGCCGCGCCCGGTGGAGCTTCCGATGAAGATCTGGCTCGACGACGGCGACGCGGCGGTGGACGTGATCGACGCGCTCGCGCTGTCGCCGTTCGCCACCGGGGCCCAGCCCTGGTCGTGCACCGCGAGCCTGGAGCGGGTCCGTCCCGACGCCTCCCTCGCCCCCGCCTCGGGAACGCTCGTCCGGGCGGCCTCGGAGAAGGACGGCCGCGACTCGCGGCTGCTGTGCGGGGAGGGCTGGACGCTGCGCGTGGTCCGCTACCGCAACCGCGCCGCCACGGTCAGCGTGACCGCGGTCGACGAGGGGTTGGCCCGCTCGTTGATCGAGGAGGTCACCAGGGACGCCGAGGAGCCCGCCCCCGAGAGCGACCACGTCAAGATGGGCTTCTGGTGGCAGGGTCCCCGGGGCAGCCGCCGCTCGGAGAAGCCGATCACCGCCTCCCCCTGGTCGGAGGTCTCCGGAAACTACGCCAGGTCGGTCAGCGAGCCGCTGTCGCGGCTGATGTCGGTCACCCCCTCCGAGGCGCACGGCCGACTGATCCTGCTGCACGGCCCGCCGGGCACCGGCAAGACGACGCTGCTGCGTACGCTCGCCCACGAGTGGCGGTCGTGGTGCCAGGTCGACTGCGTGCTGGATCCGGAGCAGCTGTTCCACTCCCCCGGCTACCTCATGGAGGTCGCGGTCGGCTTCGACGACGACGATGACGGCGACGGAGGCGGTGACCGGTGGCGGCTCCTGGTGCTGGAGGACTGCGACGAGCTGATCAGGTCCGGCGCCAAGGAGGCCACCGGGCAGGGCCTGTCGCGCCTCCTCAACCTGACCGACGGGCTCCTCGGCCAGGGCCGTGACGTCCTGGTGGCCATCACCACCAACGAGGACCTGGCCCACCTGCACCCCGCCGTCACCCGTCCCGGGCGCTGCCTCGCCCAGGTCGAGGTCGGCGCCTTCCCCTACGACGAGGCCGCCCGCTGGCTCGGCACCGCCGAGGGGCTCTCCCCCTCTGGCGCGACCCTCGCCGAGCTCTTCGCCCTGCGCGACGGCGTCCTCAACCGCACGTCGGCCGCCCCGGAGAACACCGGCCTCTACCTCTGAGCCCCGCGGACAGGACGGCGACCGCGGGCGCATGGGCGGGAGGCCACCGGGTAACAGCAGCGCATGCTTGATCTCCTACCGGAGGAGACCC
Organism: Streptosporangium sp. NBC_01469; assembly: GCF_036227305.1. Lineage (NCBI taxonomy): Bacteria > Bacillati > Actinomycetota > Actinomycetes > Streptosporangiales > Streptosporangiaceae > Streptosporangium > Streptosporangium sp. NBC_01469. The sequence goes on from NZ_CP109465.1 coordinate 8,433,121, forward strand.
TCCGGCAGCTCGTCAACCTCCTGGTCCGCCTCGTCGAGGCGGCCGGGGCCGTCGTCATCTTCGTCGGCGCCGCGATCGCGTTCGTGCGGTTCGTGCTGGTGGCCGCACGGCGGCACGACGACGGGTTCATCGCGGTGCGGCTGTTCCTGGGACGGTTCCTCGCGCTCGGCCTGGAGTTCCAGCTGGCCGGCGACGTGCTGCGGACGGCCATCGCGCCGAGTTTCCCGCAGATCGGGCAGCTCGCGGCGATCGCGGCCATCCGCACCGCCTTGAACTTCTTCCTGAACAGGGAGATCGAGCGGGAGGGACGCACGGTGAACGACGCGCGCGGGCGCGGATCGCTGGACGCCCCGGGCGGGCACGACTCGCCGGACGACCCCGGCGGGCGCGTCCCGCCCGGTACCGGGAATGGCTGACCTGGTCCGGACGCTCGTCCCCCTGATGGTCGTCATGGGGCTGGCCGCCGCGCTCGCCGTCCTGCTCTCCGGCGGCGGTGCCGGCGGCGCCCTGGCGGTGCTGCTCGACTTCCTCCTCGCGGCCGGGCTCCTCCGCCTCTCCCAGGCCCAGACCTGGGCGGCGATCATCACGGCGGCGCTCACGGTGCTGGTCCGCAAGCTCGCCGTCGCCGGGTTCTCCGCGCACACGGCGAGACGGCGGCCACCCGGCCGCCGTCCCACCGCCCCCACCCCGAGCGGGCGGGATCAGGGCCGTACGAGATAGTCGTGCGGGCGGCCGGCCCCCGATGGGGAAGCGGCGGCCATCCGGGCGGCGAGCACGTGCTCGCGGGGGCCGCGCGAGCCCCGGTGGTCGTACCGCCACGGGCAGGTGCGCGCCCCCTCCGCCGTCCGCACCAGGCGGACGCCGCCGTCGGTGGTCACCTCGGCCGAGCCGGGGCCGCCCGGTCGTCGGATCTCGGACCCCCGAGTCCGGGTGTCCGGGGTGGGCGTCCGGGCCCGGGGCGCCGGATCCGGTCAATGCCCCTATCCGATCTCCCGCAGGCTCTCGAACAATTCGTGGAACGCCGGTTGATTGATCCGGACGGACGATGGAACGGGCCAATGACCGCCAAGGAGCAAACGACGTCTCCCGTCCGCCCTCCCCCACAATGCGAGACGCCCGGAATCATACGGTCCGCAAGGCGAGTCTTGCCTTACCTGAGAGTATCGAGACCGCACCCCAATGTGACCGCCCGTGTACCGGCATCCGGCGCCTTCGAAGGTGCCGGATGCCGGTACACGGGCGGGCCGCGCACATTCCGGGCGCGGAGAAGTCATTTGTCCTCCAGAATCCCGGAACGCGTTCGGTTACGGACATCCGGCGTGCGTGAATTGTCCACCGGGCATCCCTGGACGACGCGCGCGGAACCTCTCCGCCCCGCCCCGCCCCGAACCCGGCCCGGTCGCCCGTTCCCTTCGTACCATCTCGCCCCTGCGAGTATTGTGAACAGTAAAAAGGGGACGAAGAACCCAGTTGGCGGCCAAGAGGGGCAGCGGAGGGAGGCCGGCGCACCCGACACGGCGGCGCCGGGGAAACGAACGGCAGTGGACCGACGGACCGGAGTGGCCCCAAGTGGCGGAAGTCGTTTTTTTTCGGGGCGGCCGACACGGAAACCACCCGGAGGTCATGAAACTTCAAAGCGCTCCGCCGCCCCTTCAGGAAAACCCGCCGGGGTGACCGACAGATCTCGGCATACAAGACGCCAAGGGGCCCGGCACCGCCGTCGTTTTTAATCCCCCGCGAACGGGAAGCATTTCCCAATGACGTGGAGACGCCGGAGTTCGGTCTTGAGTAATTAACCTGAGAGGGTGGATCTCCGGCGGACAGGGGTTTCCCGAGCGCGACGGCGAAAGGAGGGACTAGAGTTTTGCGCGCGGGGAAGAGACGCGGGAACCATCGTCGGCCGGGTTCACAGCCGCGCGCTCCGGCGCCAAGATTAAGGAGTCACACAATGGCACGTCAGCAAGTCGTCACGTTCACCGATGACATCACCGGCAAGAAGGCGGACGAGACCGTCTCGTTCGGCCTCGACGGCACCGCCTACGAGATCGATCTGAGCTCGAAGAACGCCACGAAACTTCGCGAGGCCCTCAAACCGTTCCAGTCCGCCGCCCGCAAGGCGAGCACCTCCCTGGGCCGCAAGGGCAGGACGAAGGGTTCCGGTGGCAACCGCGAGCGGAGCGCCGAGATCCGGGCGTGGGCGAAGTCCCACGGGATCGAGGTGAGCGAGCGCGGGCGCATCGGGGGAAAGGTCGCCGAGGCGTTCGCCGCGGGCGACCCCAGCGTGGCCAAGGGCTCGACCAAAAAGACCCCGCAGGCCGCGCTCAGCGAGTGAGACAAGCTCCCGGGCCCTTGGAGGGGTAGCGGCGTCGTAGCCGGCCGGGAGTGCTCGAAACGAACACCCGAGGTGCTTTTTCCAACCCGGAGGGGTATGCACCTTTGATCAAGATTTGGGTTCTTGGCTCCGGGGGGCGTTCGTCGATGAGTGAGGTCGCGCAGATCTGTTCGGATCTGATCAGGTTCGATACCACCAACCCCGGCCCCGGCGAGCGCCCGGCGGCCGAGCACGTCGCCGCCCTGCTGTCCGACGCCGGGATCGAGCCGGTGGTGTTCGAGTCGGCCAGCCGCAGGACCAGCGTGGTCGCCAGGATCCAGGGCGACTCACCCGAGGCCCTGCTGATCCACGGCCACCTCGACGTGGTCCCCGCCCAGCCCTCCGACTGGCGGATCCACCCGTTCTCCGGCGAGGTCTCCGGCGGATGCGTCTGGGGCCGGGGCGCGGTCGACATGAAGGGCACCCTCGCGATGACGCTCGCCCTGGTCCGCGACTGGGCCCGGCGCGGGGTGCGGCCGGACCGGGACGTCGTGCTGGCCTTCCTCGCCGACGAGGAGGCCACCGGCGAGTACGGCGCGCGATACGCGGTGCGGCACCACCGCGAGCTGTTCGACGGCTGCACCGACGCGATCAGCGAGTCCGGCGGCTACAGCGTCGAGGCCGGGGGCGCGCGGATCTACCCGGTCGCGGTGGGCGAGCGCGGCACCGCCTGGATGCGGCTCACCGCGACCGGCGTCGCGGGCCACGGCTCCCGCCCGCCGGTGGACAACGCGGTGGCCGAGCTCTGCCACGCCATGTCCAGGATCGCCTCTCACCGCTGGCCGGTGCGGCTGACGCCCGGGGTGGCGGCGCTGATCGAGGACCTGTCGGCCATCCTCGGCGAGCGCATCGACCTCGACCGGCTGGAGGAGGAGGCGCGGCGGCTCGGCCGGATCGGCGACCTGTTCGGGGCGCAGATCCGCAACTCGGCGAACCCGACGATGCTCCAGGCGGGCTACAAGGTCAACGTGGTCCCCGGCACCGCCGAGGGCCACGTTGACGGGCGGTTCCTGCCGGGACACCGGGAGGAGTTCCTGGAGACGATCGACCGCCTGCTCGGCCCCCGGGTGACCCGGGAGTTCGTCAACATCGAGGACGCCCCCTCCGCCCCGATGGACTCGCCGTTCTTCGACCGGCTTCGTACAGCCCTGGTGGCCGAGGACCCGGCGGCGCGACCGGTGCCGTACGTGATGTCGGGCGGCACGGACGCGAAGTCCTTCGCGGGGCTCGGCATCAGGGGCTACGGCTTCGCCCCGCTGATGCTCACCCCGGACCTCGACTACTTCGGCATGTTCCACGGCGTGGACGAGCGCGTCCCCGTCGAGGGCCTGGAGTTCGGCGTCCGCGTCCTGAACCGCCTCCTCACCTCCTCCCGTACCGCGCCCTGAACGCCCTCCCACCACTCCAGCCCCAACCCCCCGAAAACAGGGCACTCTCCATCACAATCAGGCCCTGCCGGGGACTTCCGGATACATGCCGGACACGGCCCGCCTGAAACTGGGGCATCATGACTCACGTGCCGATTCTCATGTACCCCTCGGTGACCGGCAGGTCTCGTGACGAGACGCGAACGCCGGTGACACGCCCTTCGGGGCCCACCGGCGAGGCCATCGTTCCATCCCGCCCGAGCGATCCGCGGCACTCCCGCACCGCCTCCGGGATCGGCGCGGACCGGGAGCACCGGGGTGAGTGAGCACGGCACCGGACGGCACGCCAGGCCCGGCAGCGGCATCCCCGCGCCGGGCACCCGGCCGGACGTTCCCGGGTCCCCGGTGAACACGGCCACCGGTCTCCGTACAGCCGACGGCAAGGTCGCTGCAAGCGGTCCGGCCGACGATGACGGCGTGACGCGCGACGGGAGCGACCAGGCGACGGGCCGGACGGCGACCGAGGAGCGCGGGACCGGCCTGATGGACCGCCTGCGCAAGGACCTGAGAAACCCCCTGTTCCTGCAGGGCTACGCGCTGATGATCAATACGGGGATCACCGCCGTGCTGGGCCTCGGCTACTGGTTCCTCGCCACGCACCTGTACACCGCCGCCGCGTTCGGTGAGGGCCAGGCCCAGATCAGCGCGATGCGGCTGTTCTCCTCCCTGACCGGGCTCGCCTTCGCGGGCGCCCTGGCCAGGTTCATCCCGGTGGCCGGGCGCCGCACCGCCGAGTTCGTCCTGCGCGGCTACGCGGTCGCCGGGGCCACCGGCCTGGTGGCGGCGCTGGGGTTCCTGCTGACGTTGCCGCTGTGGGGATCGGTCTACGCCGACCTCGGCGGGCTCGGCCCGGGACTGTTCTTCCTCGCCTCGGTGCTCGTGTGGACGATCTTCACCCTCCAGGACGTGACGCTGGCCGGGCTGCGCAACGCCGTCTGGGTGCCGGTCAACAGCCTGGCGTTCGGCCTGGTCAAGATGGGCCTGCTCGTCGCACTGGCGTACGCGCTGCCGCAGGGCGGCGTCTTCGGCGGGATCTTCGTCTCATGGATCCTGCCGACGGCCATAGCGCTGATCCCGATCAGCTGGCTCATCTTCGGTGTCATCATCCCCAAGCACGTCAAGAACACCGAGGTGAGCGCCGCGAACCCGCCGCGCCTGCGCGAGGTGGGGCGCTTCCTCGCCGGAGACTTCCCCGGCGCGTTCTCCATCCTGCTGATCCTCTACCTCGTCCCGGTCATCGTCGCGGGCTGGCTCGACGACGCGCCGACGTTCGGCTATTTCTCGATAGCCCACACACTGGGCTCCATGGTCGGGCTGCTGGCGGCCAACATGGCGGTCTCGCTGACCGTCGAGGGATCCTTCAACGCCGCCCAGCTGGCCCAGAGCGTGCGCAACGCGCTGCGGCGCACCTTCCTGATCGTCGGGCCGGTCATCGCGGTGGTCGTGATCGGCGCGCCGCTGATCCTGGGTGTGTTCGGCCCGGGGTTCGCCGAGGCGGGCTCACCGCTGCTGCGCCTGATGGCGATCGCCGTGCTCCCCCAGACGGTGATCGAGATCTGCCTCAGCATGCTGCGCGCCCAGAGCGAGGCGCGCAAGCTCGCCCTCGTCCAGATCGGGATGGCCATCCTGGTCCTCACCTCGATAGCGGTGCTCTTCCCCCACTTCGGGATCGCCGCGGTGGGCTACGCCATGCTCGGCAGCCAGCTCCTGGTGGCGCTGCTGATCTTCCCGAATATGCGCAGGGTGATCAACCATGGCAAATCATCGCAGGTGGCCGCCGGTTAGGACGACACGCGCTTCCGGGTTTGCGGTCATCATGTCGTACGTGATAGACGGTCTCCAGTGACTCCTGAGCACATTGTGGCGAAGCGGACACATCGCCTCTGCCTTCCGCTGCCCTCCAACCGTCTGGGCCTGTATCTGGCCCTGCGGCACTGGTGCAGTCCCGGCCAGCGGCTGCTGATGTCACCGCTGTCGGCGGACGAGATCCTCTTCCTCGTGCTCGCGGCCGGGCTGCGGCCGGTCATCGCCCCGCTCTCCCTCGACGACGGCAACATCGACGTCGACGCCGTCGATCTCGACACGGTCGACGCGGTGCTGACCACCAACCTGTACGGCCTGCCGGACCGGGTGGCCGCGTTCGGCGGCAAGATCCTGATCGAGGACGTCGCGCACGCGATCGAGACGAGCGTGAACGGCAGGCCGATCGGCACCTTCGGGGTGGCCGGCGTGTTCAGCCTGTCCAAGCACGCGGGAGCGGGCTCCGGCGGGGTGATCGCGGTCGAGCACCTCTCGGACCTGCGCGCCCTGGAGCGCGACCGTGACCGGTTGCTGCAGCCCGGCGTCTTCAGGAAGGAGATCCACAGCGTGCTGACCTCCGCGGGCCGGCACGCCGCGCTGCGCCTGAACATGGTCCGCCCGGCGCTGCGGGCCATGCGCGCGCTCGGCATGGAGGAGGAGCGCGAGGGATACCGCATCGCCCCGCGCCCGGCGGACCTGCTCAGGGCGATGGAGTACGCGCCGCAGCAGCTGCCGGCGTTCGACTCCTGGGTCCAGGCCGATCTGCACGACTACCGGGCCAGGCGGGGCCACCTCTCCCGCTGGTACCAGTCGAGGCGCCTGCACGCGCTGCCCCGGCAGCGGTCGCGGCGGATCGCCGGCGTCTCGGCGCTGGCCGCGCTGCCCACCGTGGCGCCGGCCGTCCGCCGCCACCTGGACCAGCCGCTGTTCCGGGTCCCGCTGCTGGTCTACGGCCGTGACGGGGCCATCGCCGAGCTGGAGCGGCACGGGGTGGCCACCGGATACCTCTACGACCCGCCGTACGACGGCTACCTGCCCGAGTTCACCGACCCCTCGCCGGAGCCCGAGGTGGCGCGCTGGTGGGCCCGGCACGTGCTGCCGGTCGACCCGCTGTACGCCCACCGCGCCCTGCCGGTCATCGAGCGGCTCATCCCCGCGGTTCCCCCGATGCCGCCCAGGGTGCCCCCGGGGCCCGCGTCCTTCGACGTCGCGTAGCGAATCCGTCGCATAGCGAATCTATCGCGTAACTAAGCGAATAGGACAATACCCCGATAGATTCGGCGTATCGGGTGGCGCTTTGGGGGATCGGGGGATCGGTCGCCACCCGGTTCTGGGATGGTTTCCACGTGCCGTGACGCACAACACCTTGTGCCCGTCGACTGGATCTCTCCCCTGCTCCGACGATGTCCAGCCTGGGGGGCCAGGCTTCGAGAAAGGACCACCGTCTCGTGAACGGTAGGTTTGCGCACACCGCCGGTCGCCCCGGCGCGGGGGGCTGCGCATGAGAGTCAGCGTCATCCGGCCCGCGGAGCTGGGTCCGGCCGAGATCGCGGCGTGGCGGGGGATGCAACGCTCCAGCCCGCACCTGGACAACCCCTTCCTCAGCCCGGACTTCACGATCGCGATGGGCGAGGTCCGCGCGGAGGCGCGGGTGGCGGTGATCACCGAGTCGGACGGGCCCGTGGGGTTCTTCCCCTTCGAGCTGCACGGTGGCGGGGTGAGTGCCGCCCTGGGCGGGTGGGTCTCGCTCTCCCAGGGGGTCGTCCACCGGCCCGGCGCCGAGTTCGACTCTGACGCCCTGCTCAAGGCGTGCGGGCTGAGCGTGTGGGAGTTCGGCTGCATGGTCGACCGTCAGCCGTGGTTCCAGCCGTTCGAGACGCTCAGGCAGGAGGCCGTGGTCCTCGACTTCGCCGACGGCTACCACGCCTTCCTCGACGAGCTGCGTGCACGCTCCCCGAAGTTCCTCAAGTCCACCCTGTACAAGGAGCGGAAGCTGGGCCGCGACGTGGGCGAGGTCACCTCCGAGTTCGCGGTGGGCGACCCGGAGCGGTTCCGGCTGCTGCGCGAGTGGAAGTCCGCCCAGTACCGGCGGATGGGCCGCCCCGACCGCTTCGGCAAGACGTGGGTCGTGGAGCTGGCCGAGCGCCTGTACGCCGTCGACACCGACGACTTCGCCGGGCCGCTGTCGATGCTGTACGTCGGCGGCAGGCCCGTCGCGGGCCACTTCGGGCTGCGCACCGGCACGACGATGATCGGCTGGTTCCCCGCCTACGATCCCGAGTACGCCAAGTACTCCCCCGGCCTGATCCAGCACCTGCACATGGTCGAGGCCGCCGCGAAGCTCGGGATCACCTCGCTGGACCTGGGCATCAGCAACGGCTCGGAGTACAAGGACGCGCTGTGCAGCAGGACCGTTCCAGTCACCGAGGGCATCGTGCGCCGCCGGTCGGCGGGCGCGGCGGCGCACTGGCTGCGCACCGAGCCGGTCCGCCGGGCGCGGCGGTTCATCCTCGACAGCCCGGTCCTGTACGGCGCCGCCGACAGGGCCATGAAGCGGTACGGTCGGCTGCGCACCCGGGGGAAGAGCCGATGAGCCGACCGAAGGAGGGCCCGATGAGCGGGCGCCCCGCCACTTCCGGCCGCACGGAGGACCGCGCGGACGGCCGCCGCGTGCTCGAGGCGGCCATGCGCGACCGGATCGGCCGGGAGTGCCTCCACGTCCCGTCCGCCCGGTTCGGCCTGCTCCTGGCACTGCGCCACTGGTTCAGGCGCGGCGACAGGGTGCTGATCTCGCCGACGAACTGCGAGACGGTGCTGTTCGTCGTGCTGGCCGCCGGGCTGGAGCCGGTGATGGCGCCGGTCTCCTGGCGCGACGGCAACATCGACGTCCCCGCCGTCGACTGGACCGGCCTCGCCGGTGTCGTCACCACGCACCTGTACGGCCAGCCCGACCGGGTGACCGAGCTGCGGGCCGAGTGCGACCGGCGCGGCGTGATCCTCCTCGACGACGCCGCGCACGCCATGCAGACGACCGTGGACGGCCGCCCCGCGGGCACGTTCGGCACGGCCGGGGTGTTCAGCCTCGCCAAGCACGGGCGGGCGATGTCCGGCGGGTTCCTCACCGCGGAGGACCCGGCCGCGCTGCCCGAGCTGGCGCGGGCCAGGGACGAGCTGCTGCTCCCCGGAGGGGCGCGTGCCCAGCTGCTCGGCACGCTGCGGCCCGTGCTGCGCGAGACGATCTACCGCACCGGGCTGGTCAGGCCGATGTGGCACGCCCTCAAGGCGCTGGGGCTCGTGAGCTGGACCGGTCACCGCTGCCCGCCCCGCGAGGAGGAGCTGCGCGCGGTCGTCGCCGCCGACCCGGTCGACCCGCGCGCCATGGACCACTGGCTACGGATCGACCTCGACGACTGGCGGATGCGCCAGGGGCCGCTGCTTCGCGGCTACCACCGCTCCCGGTTCCGGGTGATCGATCGCGAGCGGGAGCGCCGGGTGGCCGGGGTCGAGCTGCTGCGCGCCCTGCCCTGGGCGGCCGAGGGCGTCCGCGACGCGGCGCCGCAGCCACTGCTGCGGGTGCCGCTGCTGGTCGAGGACCGCGACGAGGTCGTCGCCCGGCTGGAAAGCCGGGGCGTGGTGCCCGGTTTCATCTATGATCCGCCGCTGGACGACTACCTGGAGCTGGTCCCCGCGGGGCCGACCCCGGAGATCGCCCGCTGGTGGACCGGCCACGTCCTGCCCGTCGACCCGCTCCGCGCCGCCCGCATGGCCGGGCTGCTGACCGAGCTGGACGTCCGCCCGGCCACCCGCCCGTTCACGGCGTCGCGGCGGCCCGGCTGAGCGGCTGAGCGGCTGAAGGTCCCCGCGCCCCGTCCGGGCGGGGCCGGGCGGGTCCCGGATCTCCGCGGAGAACGCGCTCGTACGGCGTCCGGGCCGCCCCGGGCCTCCTCCCTCCGGGGCGGACGGCGCCCCGCTCGCGCGCCCCCGTCCCGGACACGCCGGGATAGGTGGCAGAGTGGCTGCGTGCGCGTGAGCATTCTGGGGCCGCTACGGGTCGTGGCCGCCGGCGAGGCCGTCGAGATCGGGGGGACGCGGCTTCGCGTGCTGCTGGTCAGGCTGGCCCTCGGTGCCGGGCGCGTCGTCACGGTCGAGGAGCTGTCGGAGGCGCTCTGGCCCGACGACAGGCCCGGGGATCCGGTGAACGCGATCCAGTCACTGGTCTCCCGGCTGCGCCGGATTCTGCCCGACGCGTCGGCGCTGCGCTCCGACCACGGGGGGTACCTGCTCGACGTGCCGCCGGACGCCGTCGACGCCCACCGGTTCGAGCGGCTGGCGCGCGAGGGGCGGCGGGCGCTGGGGGACGGGAATCCGGTGACCGCCGCGAACCGGCTGCGCGAGGCGCTCGGGCTCTGGCGGGGACCCGCCCTGGGCGAGGTCGCCACGGTCCCGTTCGCCGTGGCGTACGCGGCAGGCCTTGAGGAGGCCCGGCTCGCCGCGACCGAGGACCGGGTGGAGGCGGAGCTGGGCTGCGGACGTCACTCCCCGCTGGTGACCGAGCTCCAGGAGCTCACCACCCGCCACCCGCTGCGGGAGCGGCTGCACGGCCTGCGGGTCAGGGCGCTCTACGCCGCCGGGCGCCAGGCGGAGGCGCTGGCCGCGTACGAGGAGTTCCGCCGCCGGCTCGCCGACGAGCTGGGCGCCGACCCGGGGCCGGAGCTGCGGGAGATCCACCTCGCCGTGCTCCGCGCCGACCCGGCCCTGCGCGCCGCCCGCGACGAGCCGCCGGCCCGTACGGGTGCGCGCGGCAACCTGAGGGCCGCGTTGACCACCTTCGTCGGCCGGGCCGCGGAGATCGAGCGGATCGGCGCGCGGCTGGACGAGGGGCGGCTGGTCACGCTGGTCGGCCCCGGGGGCGTGGGCAAGACGCGGATCGCGACCACCGTCGCCGCCGGGATCTCCGGCCGGATGCCCGGTGGGGCGTGGCTGGTGGAGCTCGCGCCCGTCACCGACCCCGCCGACGTGGCGCAGGCCGTGCTCGGGGCGCTCGGTTTCCCCGCCCCTGCCCTGGCCGACGTACGGGCCAGGCCGGCCGACACGATGGCCCGCCTGGCGGAGCTGCTGTCGTCCGCCGAGACGCTGGTGGTGCTCGACAACTGCGAGCACCTGGTCGACGCCGCCGCGCGCCTGGCCGACGACCTCCTGGGGCGCTGCCCGGGGCTGCGGATCCTCGCCACGAGCAGGGAGCCGCTCGGGATCCCCGGGGAGGCCCTGTGCCCGGTGCCTCCGCTCGGCCTGCCCGAGCCCGGCGCCACGGCCGAGGAGGCCCTGGCGGGCTCCGCGGTGCGGCTCTTCGCCGACCGGGTGGCCGCCGTGCGCCCGGGGTTCGCCGTCACCGACGGCAACGTGGACCTGGTGACGGAGATCTGCCGGAGGCTGGACGGGCTGCCGCTCGCGATCGAGCTGGCCGCCGCCCGGCTGCGTTCCCTCACCGTCGAGCAGCTCGCCGCGCGGCTGGACGACCGCTTCCGCCTGCTCACCGGGGGGAGCAGGGTGGCGTTGCCCCGGCACAGGACGCTGCGCGCGGTGGTCGCCTGGAGCTGGGACCTGCTTGACGACGACGAGCGCCGCTTCGCGGAGCGGCTCGCGGTGTTCCCCGCGGGCGTCACGCCCGAGGCCGCCGAACGGGTGTGCGCTCCCCCGGAGCCGCCCGCCGGGCGGGGATCCGCGGTTTCGGAACCCGCCGCCGCTCCGGCACCCGGTGTCGAGCGGACACCCGCGTGGCGCGAGCCGGTCCTGGACCGGCTCGCGGCCCTGCTGGACAAGTCCCTGCTGCAGTTCGCCGAGGGCCCCCGCTACCGCATGCTGGAGACGATCAGGGAGTACGCGCTGGAGCGCCTGGCCGAGGCCGGGGAGGTCACCCGGCTCAGGAGGGCGCACGCCGCCTACTTCCTCGAACTCGCCGAGACGGCGGAACCACACCTTCGGGGCCCCGACCAGCTGTTCTGGATTGGCGGGCTCGTGGCGGAACGGGACAACCTCCTCGCCGCGCTCCACTTCGCCGCCGACTCGGATGACGCCGACACCGCGATGCGGCTCGCCGCCGCCCTGAGCGTCTTCTGGACGATCCTCGGCAACGGCGCGGAATCCGTCGGGTGGCTGCGCCTCGCGCTCGACGTCCCCGGCGAGTCACCGGAGGTGGCGCGGGGGATCGTGTCGGCCATGTACCTGCTCAACCGGGCCACCTCCGGTGGCTACGCCAAACTGGAGGACGGCATCGATCAGCTGGAGGAGATCTCCCGCGCGACCGCCGGTCACACCGAGCACCCGGTGCTCGCGCTCCTCGAACCCGCCCTGGCGCTCTTCACCGACGACACCGAGGCGGGCCTGGCCGCGATCGAGCGGCGCCTGTCGCACCCCGACCCGTGGACGCGGGCGATGCTGCTGTCGATCCGCGCCTCCATCCGGGAGAACGACGGCGACATGGCCGGGATGCACGAGGATCTCGCCGTCGCCGTCGCCGCGTTCCGGGAGATCGGCGACCGGTGGGGGCTGGCCACCGCGCTGAGCCCGCTGGCCGAGGCGGACATGGCGTTCGGGGATTTCGACGGTGCCGTGGCCGCGCTGGAGGAGTCGATCCGGCTCCTGCGCGAACTGAACGCCAACGACGACGCCGGCCACCAGCGGGTCTGGCTCGCCACCGCGCGCATAAGGCAGGGCGACACGGAGCGGGCGCGTGCCGAGCTGTGGGAGATGACCGAGCCGGGATCCCACGACTGGTCCATGCGCAATGTCGCGTTCGCCCGGCTCAGCCTGGGAGACATGGCGCGTCACGAGGGTGACCTGGGAGAGGCGGCGCTGCAGTACGACGCGGCCGGGGCCGCGCTTGGGGGGATGCCGTTCGTCGTGCCGCAGTTCCGCGCCCTCTTCCTCTCCGCGACGGCGTACCTGGCGATCGAGCTGGACGATCCCGCGACCGCCGGGCGGCGGATACGGCAGGCGTTCGCCGAGGCGCTCGAAGCGAAGGACATGCCGGTCGTGGCCAGGGTCGGTGTCGCCGCCGCCACCCTGCGGGCCCATCTCGGCGACGCGGCCGGGGCCGCGGAGTCCCTCGGCGCCACCGACGTCCTGAGGGGAGCGCCGGACCACCACCCCGACACCGCCCGGCTCGCCCTGCGGTTACGCGGGGAGCTGGGCGACGCCGGGTACGAGGCCCGCCACGGCCACGGCCGCGGGCTGGACCGCGGCGCCGCCCTCGATCGCGTACAAATCCGGTAGGACGGCGGGTGCGGACCGTCGGGCCCCGGTACCGGGCCCGGACCGCGTGACCCCGGCGGCCCCCGGCCTTCAGGCCAGGACCACGAGCGGTACGCCCCCGGCGCGGGTCCTCAGGTGCGGCGGCGGTAGGCGCGGACCGCCAGGGGCGCGAGCACCGCGAGGAGGCCTGCCGACCACAGCAGCGTCCTGAGGACCGGCCCCGCCACGGGCCCGCCCAGCATCAGGCCGCGCGCCGCGTCCATCATGCCCGCGACGGGATTGACCCTCACCCACGCCTGCAGCCAGCCGGGCAGCGTCTCCAGCGGCGTGACCATGCTGGTGCCGAAGGTCAGCGGGAACAGCACGAGGAACGAGGCGCCCTGCACCGCCCCCGGGCTCCGCATGAGCATGCCGATCAGCACGAACCCCCAGCTCGCGCAGAAGGCGAACACGATCGTGAGCAGGCACGCGGCCAGCGCCGACAGCGGGTCGGTCTGGACGCGGAAACCCAGCAGGTGGCCGAACCCGAGCAGGACGACGATCGCCAGCACATAGCGGATGAGGTCGCCGAGCACCGAGCCGATCAGCGGGGCGGAGCGGCCGATCGGCAGGCTGCGGAACCGGTCGAAGACGCCCTTGTCGATGTCGGTGTTGAGGTTGACGCCGGTGGCCATCCCCGCGAACATCACCGTCTGCACCATGATCGCCGGTAGCAGGAACCGCAGGTACTCGTGGGTGGAGCCGGCCACCGCGCCACCGAGCAGGTAGACGTACACCACGACGAAGATGACCGGCTGGAGTGTCACGTCGAGCAGTTGCTCGGGGGTGCGGAGTGTCTTGACCACACTCCGCCTGGCCAGGGCGAGGCTGTGCCTGAGCAGGGCGAAGGGCCGCTCCGCGGTGCGCGCGGGGACCAGGGCGGGGCTGTCGGTGAGGGTCATGCCGCGTTCTCCTCCACGGTGTGGCGTCCGGTCAGGGTGAAGAAGACCTCGTCGAGGCTGGGCAGGCGCAGGGAGAGCTCGGTCACGCCGATGCCCTCGCGGTCCAGCCGTCGCACCACCTCGGTGAAGGCCGCGTCGCCGTCGACCGGCACGGTCAGCACGCCCCGGCTGGGCGACTCCGGGGCCCGCCCGGCGACCGCGCCGACGATGGCGGCGGCGTCGGCGAGCCGGGCCTGCTCCGCGGGTCTCACCATGATCGTCTGCCCGCCGACGACGCGTTTCAGCTCGGCCGGGGTGCCGTGCGCGATGACCTTGCCGTGGTCGACGACCGAGATGTCGTCGGCGAGGGCGTCGGCCTCCTCCAGATACTGCGTGGTGAGCAGCACGGTGACGCCGTCGGCGACGAGGGAGCGGACGATGTTCCACACGTCCTCGCGCTTGGCCGGGTCGAGCCCGGTCGTCGGCTCGTCGAGGTAGATGACGTCGGGACGCCCGACGAGGCTGGCGGCCAGGTCGAGGCGGCGGCGCATCCCCCCGGAGTACGTCTTGGCCGGGCGCCCCGCGGCCTCCGCGAGGCCGAACTCCTCCAGCAGCCGCGCCGCGCGAGCCCCGGCCTCGGCCCTGCGCAGGTCGAGCAGCTGCCCGATCAGGACAAGGTTCTCGGTGCCGGTGAGGTCCTCGTCGACCGAGGCGTACTGGCCGGTGAGCCCGATCAACCGGCGGACCCTGGCGGCGTCCCGTACGACGTCGAGCCCGCCGACGCGGGCGCTGCCCTCGTCCGGGCGCAGCAGCGTGGCCAGGACGCGCACGGCGGTGGTTTTTCCGGCCCCGTTCGGCCCGAGGACCCCGAGCACGGTGCCCGGCCGGGCGGCCAGGTCGATCCCGGCGAGCGCTGTGGTCCGGCCGAAGCGTTTGACGAGCCCCTCGGCCTCGAAAGCGTGAAGCACTGGTTCCTCCAATGGTGATGACCCGTGCACACTCCCCCGGGCCGCTGTCAGACGGCGCACATATCGCTGTCACCCGCGACGCTCCACGCACGAACCCTTCGCGAGATACGGCCGTCGCGTTCCGGACCGCACCGGTGATCGGGAGTGTGCCCGCCGCGGGGGTCACGCCGGCCTGTCGCGCGAGCGGATCGACGGGCGCGGCGGAACTGTCGGTCGCGTCCCCTACCTTTCGAGCAACGACGAGGAGGTTCCAGTGTTCCGTCAGGGAGACATCCTGATCATGCCGGTCGCCGGCGAGTCCGTGCCCGCGCACCTGGTGGCCGCGCCCCGTGACGAGCGGGGCCGGCTGGTGCTGGCGCTCGGCGAGGCGACGGGGCACGCGCACGCCGTACCGGGGGCGGGCACCCTGCTCGTGGGGCGCGGTTCCGGTGCGCCCGAGTTCCTTCACCTGCCCCAGGGCGGTCGGCTGGTGCACGAGGAGCACGCCACCATCTCCCTGCCCAAGGGATGGTTCCGGGTCGTACGGCAGCGCGAGTACGTGCCCGGCTCCTACGCCCGGTACGTCGCCGACTGACCGGCCGGTCTCGCCCCGCAACCCTCCCCAGACAGCCAAGGAAGCCCATGCGCACCCCTGCCCTCTCCCCCGAGCTGGCCGCGTCCCTCGCCGACGCCGTGACCAGGTGGGATCCTGTCGCCCATGCCACCGGTCCGGCGGATCGGCCCGCCGCCGAGGAAGGGGTCCGTGCCGCCTACCGCGGCGCCGGGCTCCCGGAGCCCGAGCGGATCGTCTGGTTCGCCTCGCCGGCCCAGGGCGCGGTGGCCGCCGCCGTCCTCACCGGCTCCGCGGAGGACCGCGAAGCCGCCCGAGAGGCCGGGGGTCTCCCGCCGGCGCTCCTCGGGCTCGATCCCGGGTCGCCCGTCCGCGATCTCGTCAGGACCAGGCCGTGGGAGCACGTCCGCGCCCAGGCCCTCTCCCTCCTCCCGCCCGCCGGGTGGGCGGCGGCCTGGGAGTTCGTCGGCGACGGCCTCTGGCCGAGGGTCAACCGGCTGGCGCGCGAGATCCGCCACGGCATCGGCCGGTCGGCGGCCGCGCCCGAGGTGACCGGCCCGCCCGCCGCCGGCCGTGCCGGCGGGAGTGACGGGTCCGGCGGGAGTGACGGGGTCGAGGCGCTGCTGCGCCGCGCGGCCCTTGACGCGGTCCTCGGCCAGCACGACGCCCCCTGGCTCGCGTTCTTCGACGCCCTCGGGGAGAGCACCGAGGTCGATCTCACCCCGCTCGGCGGCGTGATGCGCGTGTCGAGGGAGGCCGGCTGGTGGTGGCCGTTCGAACACGTCGTCCTGATCTGCGAACGCCCGGCCGAGCTGCACCGCGACGACCTGGGCCGCCTGCATCGCGCGGTGGGGCCGGCGCTGGCCTTCCCCGACGGCTTCGCCCTGCACGCCTGGCACGGCATGCCCGTCCCCGCGGAGTTCGGCGCCGTGATGGCCGACCTGTCGGCGCCGCGCATCGGGCAGGAGCCCAACGCCGAGCTGCGCAGGGTGATGCTCGAACACTACGGGTTCGACCGCTACCTGAAGGAATCCGGCGCCGAGGTCGTCCAACGGGACGACACCGGAGTGCTCTGGCAGGCCAGGTTC
Source organism: Streptosporangium sp. NBC_01469 (assembly GCF_036227305.1). Classification (NCBI taxonomy): domain Bacteria; kingdom Bacillati; phylum Actinomycetota; class Actinomycetes; order Streptosporangiales; family Streptosporangiaceae; genus Streptosporangium; species Streptosporangium sp. NBC_01469. The sequence continues at coordinate 8,449,496 of NZ_CP109465.1, forward strand.
CCCGACGACGAGTCCCTCGTCATGGTCGAGGTGGTCAACTCGACACCGGAGCCCGACGGCACCAGCCGCACCTACTTCCTCCGGGTGCCGCCCTACGTCACCACCGCCCGTCAGGGGGTCGCGTGGACCTTCGGCCTGTCCGCCGAGCAGTACGAACCGCGGGAACAGACCTGATCAGCGCGGCCAGCCGGCCGGGATGCGTTCGAGCAGGCCGCCCGCGAAGACGCGGTGGAGATCGAGCGGTTCGAGATGCACGTATCCGATGTGGCAGTCGCACACGGGAAGCGGGCACGGGCGTGGGGCGAGCGCGCGCAGAGCCGACCCGTCGTAGAGGTTGCCGATCGGCCGCTCGACGAAGTGACACCGCCGCACCGTGCCCTCGCCGTCGACCGACACCACGCTCCGGCCGGTACGGCAGGGCAGTCCGAGGCTGCGGTGCGGCCTCCTGCTGTAGTCGAACAACGGGTCGATCCCGGTCCAGGCGGCCGCCTCCCGCTCGGTGTAGGCACGCCCCTCGGCGGCGTTGATCCACAGATACACGTCGTCGGGGAGCTCCGCCCGCAGTCGCCTGGCCGGCTCGGCGTGGTCGGGGACGCCGACCACGCCGACGCTGAAGCGCACCCCGTAGGCGAGCAGCTCCCGGCATCGGGCCAGGAACCGGTCGTGCGTCACCTGGCCCGGATGGTAGGTGGCCCAGAGGGCGAGCGTGTCCAGGTCGGCTTCGGCGAGCCACCTCAGCCGGGTGCTCAGGTTGGTCTGGATGGCCACCCTGCGGATGTGGGCCAGGTGGCTCAGCTCCACCATCGCGGTGCGATACCACGATCTGACGAGCCCCTCGCCCCACGGCGTGAACAGCACCGAGACGGGGAAGTCGCGCGCCGCGACCCAGGCGGTGAAGCGAGCCAGCGCCTCCCGGTCTGCGCGCAGCCGGTCCGGGCTGTCGCGCCGCTTCGCGAAGGGGCAGTACGCGCAGTCGTAGTCGCAGCTGGCCAGCGGGCCCCGGTAGAGGATGGTCAGCTCCTCGGGCTTCGGGACGTCGCCCGCCGGGGACGCGTCCACGTGCCGCGGTGTGATGTCCCAGATCGACAGCGGCGCCCGCCCGGAGCCGGTCACCGGCCCGTCCGGAGGGTCAGCGGAGATCATAGGAGTCCATGAGGTCGCGGGCCCGGTTGGAGAACAGGGCCGGCCCGATGGCGTCGGAACGGGCCAGTCCTTCGGGCGTCAGCCGTACGCGGGTGGAGTCGTCCGTCACCCAGCCGCGCTCCGCGAACGCGTCGAGGGCGAAGTCGTCGAGGACGTCGCCGCCGAAACGCGTCCGGTAGGCGGCTCGGTCGAGCCCCTCGGCCTGCAGCAGGGACTGGATGAGGTGGCGCCGGCGCTGTTCGAGGTCGTCGAGCGCGAAGCCGACGTTGGCGACGCCGAACGCGGTGCGCGGCAGCCGGACGAAGTCGTCGATGATCGCGCGCACGTGCCGCACACCCACGGCGTACTCGAAGGAGTAGTGCAGCCGCGACGTGTAGGAACGGGCGCCGCAGCCGAGACCGACCATGCCGTCGCTCTGGCAGCGGTACTCGCTGACCGACTCCGTGCCGGGCAGCCGGAACATCCGCATGGACACCTGCTCGTACCCGGCGGCCAGGAGGTGGTCGCGGCCCTGGCGGTAGAGGCCGAGCCGCTGGTCGTCCCAGGCACGGCCGAGGACGCCCAGCCCGGTGAGAGGCCGGACGTACAGCGGGTAGAGATAGATCTCCTCCGGGTGCCAGGCGAGGGTGGCGTCGAGGGAGTGGCGCCAGGTGTCCGGCGTCTGGCCGTCGATGCCGTAGATCAGATCGATGTTGAGCGTGCGGAACGCGGCCTCGCGGATGGCGGTCAGCGCGGTCTCGACCTCGGTGCGGCGCTGCGGTCGCAGGGCGGCTCTGGCCTCGGTGTCGATGAAGCTCTGCACCCCGATCGAGATCCGGGTGGTGCCGCGTTCGGCGAGCACCGCCAGACGATCGGGCGTGGCGGTGGCCGGAGAGGTCTCGATCCCGAGCGGAGTGGTGGAGAAGTCGGCCCCCATGGTCTGCTCGGCCAGGTCGAGCAGCCTGGCCAGCTCGGCCGCCTCCAGATAGGTGGGGGTGCCGCCGCCGATCGCCGTGGTGACGAAACGCGTGTCGTCCGGCAGCGCCTGCCGGACGGCCTCCGCCTGGCGCCGGAGCGCGTCGAGGTAGGAGGTCACCAGCTCCGCGGGGGCGCCGGTCCTGGTGAACAGGTTGCAGAAGCCGCACCGCATCTCGCAGAAGGGCACGTGCAGGTAGAGGGAGAGCGCGTCGGTGCGCTCCTGCGCCCAGACCTCGCGTAGCGGGGGCCGCGGGTCGAGCGGGCGGTAGGCCGTCTTGTGCGGGTAGGCGTAGACGTACCCTTCGTAGGGCCTCACGACCACTCTCCCGGCTGGAGGACGAACTCGCCGTAGGGAACCGTCCACACCACCTCGTGACCGATGCGGTGACCGACATATCCGTCTTCACCGTACGCGGTGCCGTGATCGGAGCAGATGATGACCAGGCATGGCCGTCGCGCGCTCATCAGCGCGAAGAGACGGCCGACGTGCCGGTCGACGTACTCGAGGGCGGCGGCGTGCGTCGCGCGGGTGTCGCCGGCCGCCCCTGGCAGGTAGAAGTGGTTCGGCTGATGCAGTGCCGACACGTTGACGAGCAGGAACACCGGCTCCGCACGGTCGCCGACCGACCGCTCGGCACACCTGATCTGTTCCTCGAACGAGGTCGGCGAGGTGACCCCGAACGCCGGCCGCCAGTGCGACTCGGCGAACAGCGAGGGCAGCGCGGTGCCCAGCGGTGTCAGCTTGTTGAAGAACCCGACACCGCCGACGCACACCGTGTGATAGCCCGCCTTGGCCAGCCCGCCCGGCAGGTCGGCGGCGTCGAAGACCCAGGTGCCCTCGGCGGTGGTCTCGCTGCCGGGGAAGGCGGCGGCGAACAGCCGGGGATGCGGGCCCGGAGCAATCGGGGTGGGCAGGAAACCGGCCAGGATCGCCGCGTGCGCGGCGTAGGTGAAGCTGCCCGGCGAGTGCCGCCGCTCCCACCCGCCGCCCGGCAGCACGCCCGCGAGCGTGGGGAGCCGCCCCTGCGCCAGCAGCTCGGCCGCGACGTCGTAGCGCAGGGTGTCGAGGGTGAGCAGCAGCACGTCGTGCGTGCCGATGATCGCGCCCATGTCTCTCATGCCGCGCTCCGGAGCGCGAGGATGTGGGCCACCTGCGCGGCGTGGCAGTCGAGGCCGGCGGCCCCGCTCCCGGGCAGACCGGTGAGCCTGGGCAGCAGGTCGCCGAACGCGTTCACCTCCGCCACGGCGAAGCGACGCCAGCCGATGCCCACCATGAGGTCGACCCCGACCATGACGGAGCCGGGGAAGCAGGCGGCCGCCCGCGCGCATGTCCGCATGGCCCGCTCCCACCCGGCCGCCCCGAGCCGGGCCCGGACCTGATCGAGATCACCGCGGGTGCCGCCCAGGTGCAGGTTCGTCATCGGGCCACGGCTGGCACGGACGACGGCGTGCGTGGGCCGTCCGCCGACCACGACGACGCGGAGGTCGAACACGCGCCCGTCCACCGACGCCTTGGGGAACCAGCGCTCCACGTGCAGCCCGTCGGGCGCGAGCGTGTCGATGATCATGGCCACGTCGGCCTCGTCGGTGTAGGCGCGCACGCGCAGCGAGTTGTGCAGCTCCGGCCCGACCCGCCCGGCGGCCTCCGGCCGGGGGCGGACGAGCTCGACGGAACTGATCGCGTGGATCCGCGCGGCCCGGACCTGGAGCGCCACGATTCCCGAGGCCGACGAGCCGTGCGCCGGTTTGACGAACACCCGGCCCCAGCCCGATCGGGCCATGAGGTCGCGCAGGTGGGAGTAGCCGGCGATCGGTTCGGGCAGGGCGGGCGGCACGGGCACGCCGGCGGCCAGCAGCCGGGCGTGCGAGCGCCGCTTGTCGAACATCACCGCGATCTCGTCGACGTCGCCGAGCAGCCGGGCACCCGGTGTCCGGGCCACCGCCCGACGTACCCGCTCAAGGCCACGCACGAACGCGGCGTGCCAGGACGCTCCGCCGCCGACCCGGGTGGGCGCGCCGGGGCCACGCAGCAACCCGTCGGCCACGGGGTCCTCGCCGGGGGAGTCGACGCGGACGCGTGCCCGCTCCGGGATGCCGAACCCGGCCCCGGCGAGCACGTCACGCCAGGGGACGACGAGGGGCTCGGGCAGGCCGTGCGCGCGCAGGGCGTCCCCGAACAGGGTCACCCGCCGGTCGCCGGGCGTGCCGACGACCACGAAGGGCGCCGCCCGCGTGCGGCGATCGTCGGTGGACGCGGGTCTTTCCGGCGCGGTGCCGAGCACGGTCACTCGGACACCTCGATGAAGCGCCAGTCGCCGTCGATCCCCCGCTGCTCGGACACGTCGACCTCGACACCACTCAGGGCGGCCACGACCTTCTCGGCCATCTCGCCGCTCAGGGAGTGATGCCGCAGGTTGAGCCGATTGAGGTGGGTGAGCGGCTGCCCGGACAGCAACGCCTCGGCCCCCTCGTCGGACAGGACGCCCATGGACAGGTCGAGCGACTCCAGCCGCGCCACGATCGGCGCGGTAGCGACGGCGGCGGCCACCTCGTCCTGTCGCGCGCTGTTCTGCAGGCCGAGATGCCTCAGCGCGGGCAGGCCGCCGCCCGCGAGGATCGCCGCCCAGTCGTCCGGGCCGGAGTCGCCCGAGTAACTCTCCGTACCCAGCCACATCTCCAGGTGCCGCAGCGCGGGCAACGTGGACGCGCCGACCGCCCTGACCACCCCGGCGGGCAACCCGCCCGACTCGAAACGGAGGGTCTTCAGCGCGGCGTGCACGACGGGCCGGAGTTCGAGGCCGTCGCCGCCGCGCACGTCGAGTCGTCTCAGCCGGGGATACGCGGTCAGGAGCGGGGTCACGTCGGACTGCCCGATCCAGGAGATCTCGGACTCCTCGCTGACGTAGTCGCCGAGGAAGATCGCCTCCAGCGCGGGAAGGCGGGGCGCGGCCTCGACGAGCAACCGGATCGGCTCGTCGGCCCGGTCGTTGTCGTGCGCCCATCCCCACGTGCCCACGACCAGCGCCCGCACGGCGGCGCAGTCGGCCTCGTCGAGCAGCTCCCGGATGGCGTCGCCGATGGGCGCCTCACCGCCGGAGGGATCACCGCTGAGGCGCCACGCGGCCTGCGACGCGGGCGTGTCGTCGGCGTCGAGGAAGCGGACGGGAAGGCCGTGGAACTCGGTGAGATGCTGATGGATCACGGGGGACTCCTCGGTACGGGCAGGAGGTCAAGTTCTAGCAGCCGGCGCCGACAGATATGGACCCGGCGGCACCGCCGCCGATCGGGTGACGCGAGCACGGCCGGGAACCCCGCCGTCTCCGTACCCCGTCGCCTGCCGGACCTGATCCCGGAGCCCCGCCCCGGCGAAGTGGCCGTGGCGTCTCTCGGAGCCACCCGCCGTCAACGCGGTCAGGTGGCAGGGAGCTCGGCCGAGGGACCGCCGCCACCGGCCAGGACGCGGCGGTCACGATTCGAGCGTCGCGTTCGCCCGCCTGCGGAAGCCGCGACGCGACGGTCCGTGCGCGAACCCTTCACGACATGCGGCCGTCGCGTTCTCCTCCCGTCAACTCCCCGTTGCGCCGGTTCCACAACGATCAAAAGGACATTTCTTCACATACCTCACACGCAAGGAGGCGCCATGCGTTCACGAACTCGCTTCTGCCTGGCGACGCTGGTGCTCTGCCTGACCGGACCGGCGATCGTGCCCGCCGCGCAGGCCGACGGGATCCCCACGGTCAAGCCCCGGGTCGAGACCCCCGCGCTGTTCGACGACGGCGCCGGCGGCAACGCCAACGGCGACGACCCCGCGATCTGGGTGCACCCCACCCGCTCGGCGCGGAGCGTGGTGATGACGACCGCCAAGGAGGGCGGCCTGTACGCCTACGACCTGAGCGGCAGGCAGCTCCAGCACGTCCCCGCCCCCGCCGCCCCCGGCGAGGACGACGAGCCCGGCCGGTTCAACAACGTCGACCTGGTGTACGGCCTGCGCCTGTCCGGCGGCGCCAGGGCCGACCTGGCCGTGGTCTCCGACCGGGGCCGCGACCAGATCCGCTTCTACGCCGTCGACAGGGACCGGGCGGGACGCGGACGGGCACCGCTCACCGACCTGACCGACCCCGCCGTGCCGCATGTGTTCAACACCGGCCAGGAGCAGGTCAACGAGGCGCGGACCGCGTACGGCCTGGCCACCTGGCAGGACGGGAGCGGCACCTACGTCCTGGTCAGCCAGCGGCACCAGACGCGCGTGGCGCTGCTGAAGCTGACCGCCACCGCGCACGGGAAGGTCGGCTACCGGGTCGTCCGCACCCTGGACCTGCCCTCCTCGTTCCGGCTGCCGAACGGCACGACCTGGACGCCGTGCCTGGAGCCCGGCGAGCTGCCGCAGGTCGAGGGCATGGTCGTCGACGGGGAGCGGGACGTGCTCTACGCCGCCCAGGAGGACGTGGGCATCTGGCGGATGCGGGCCGACCTCACCGGCGCCCCGGCGCTGGTCGACAGGGTCCGCGAGTACGGCAGGCCGGGCGTCTACGACCCCGAGACAGAGGAGTGCGCGCCGGGCGCGGACCCCGGCTACGGCGGCAGGCACCTGGCGGCCGACGCCGAGGGCCTGACGATCTATCACGGTGACGGCGGCGACGGCTACCTGCTCGCCTCCGGCCAGGGGGACAACACCTTCGTCGTCTACGACCGCAGGCGCAACGGTTACGTCGGCCGGTTCAGGGTCGGCGCCGGCAACGGGCTGGACGGCGTCGAGCACAGCGACGGCTCGATGGTGGTCAACGTCCCGCTGGGCCGGTTCGACCGGGGCCTGCTCGTGACGCACGACGGTGAGAACACCCCGAAGGCACTCGACGAGAACGGCGAGACCAGGGAGAACACCAACTTCAAGTTCGTCGGGTGGGGAGACGTCGCCGACCGGCTCGGCCTCGACGTGGACACCCGGAGCTGGAACCCGCGGGACTGACGGCCCCTCCTCCAGGGCCCGGTGCGGTCGTCCCCGCATCGGGCCCGCCGGATTCCCGGCCGGCGCCGGCGTTGGTATCGGTATCGGTATCCGCACCGGTGACGGATTCCCGCCGCCCCGGGCGGGGCCGGGACTCAGCGGGCACCGGCCAGGCTGCCCGCGCGCATCCCCGCCATCTCCAGCACCAGCTCGAACCAGACCTTGTTGGAGCCCGCCTCCCTGACCATGCCCCAGCGATGGGACAGCGCCTCCAGCAGGGGCAGACCCCGGCCCCCTGTCGCGTCGGCCGAGGCGCGGCACACACAGGGGGCCTCGGAGGAACCCTCGTCCTGAACGGAGACGCGCACACCCGTCGCCGAGTAGGCCACCGTGACGGTGAACGCCCCGCCGTCCCCCGATCTGGAGTGGACCACCGCGTTGGTGGCGATCTCACTGGTCAGCAGGACGCAGTCGTCGTGGAGGGGGTGGTCTCGCCCCAGGGTCATCGAGACCAGGCGGCGGGCTCTGACCACCTGGTCCGGGGAACCCGCCAGGCGGAGAACCCATTCACTGCCGTCGTACTCCGACGAGTCCATACCGCCCCCTCCGATACCGTTTCACTGATGGGAAGACGCGGAGCTCGGCGGAGAAGATGTCGCGGAAAAGTAGGAATGCGATCACTTACCGGATAGACAGGTAAGGCTTGCCAGAGGACCCTTCACCTGCGTGTCCGCACCTGCCGTACCGTGCGGTTCCATCCGTCACACGCGGTGCCAGCGAGCCTCGAAGAAACAGTAGACCGCGAACAGCAGCAGACCGATCGCGACGACACCGAGCAGCCACGGACCGGCCGGGGTCTCGGCCAGCGAGCGCAGCGTCGAGTCGATGCCCTTGGCCTTGTCGGGGTCGTAGGTAACCGCGGCCTGGATGACGAAGACACCGGCGACCGCGGCGATCACGCCTCGGGCGATGTAACCGGCCATGCCGAGCTTCTCGGCGAGCTGCCGCGCCTTCGCGGGCATCTCCCCGGTGCGCAGGTCCTTGAGGAACTCCTTCTTCCAGCCCTGGCGGATCCAGTAGGCTCCCAGGCCGATCAGGCCCAGGCCCACCAGGCCCACGATGAACTGCCCGGCGGGCAGGTCCATCAGCGTGGCCGTGATGTCCTTCGACTGGGCATCCATCGAGGCGCCGGAGTCGCCGCGCAGCAGCACGCCGAGCAGCGTGGCCACGATCAGCGCGTAGACCGCCACCCGCGCACCCGACTCCACCCGGTCCTTGGTCCGTCCCCGGCCGATGACGGCCTCCGACAGCTGCCAGACGACCAGCGCGGCGAACCCGACGACCATGAGCCAGAGCAGGAACGTGCCGAACGGCTGCTCGGCCACCGTCTCGATCGCGCCGGTCTTGTCGGCCTCCTTGCCGCCGCTTCCCCCGCCGAAGGCGATCTGCAGGGCGAGGAACCCGATCAAACCGTAGAGGACACCCCGGCAGGCCAAGCCGACCCGCGCCAGCCTGTCGAGCGTCTGACTGTTGGCCGCTCTGCGAGCGGCACCTTCCACGTGAGCCTGAGGGCTGTTCATAACTACCCGCTCTTACCTGTGAACACCCAGGTAAACCTCACCGTTCGGGCATCGCGTCCAGCCGCCGCAGGATCACTCCCTCGCGCAGCGCCCAGGGGCACACCTCCAGCTGGGTCACCCCGAACAGGTCCATCGCGGCGTCGGCGACGATCGCCCCGGCCGGCAGCTGCGGCGCCCGCCCATCGGAGACCCCGGGCAGCTCGGCCCGCTCCCGCGTGTTCATCCTGATCAGGCGGTCGGTCCAGCCGACCAGGTCCGCGTGCCTGAGCACCCGGCGCACGGACGGCCCCTCGTGCGAGGGCGCCGCCCCGGCGATCCTGGCGAGCTGCCGGAACGTCTTGGACGTCGCCACCGCGTGGTCGGCCTGGCCGTACCGGGACACGTTGCCCACCGTGCGGGCGATCTCGGCCCGTACGTGCCTGCGCAGCGCCCGCACCTCGTCGGCGGGCGGCGGGTCGGCGGTGAAGCAGTCGCGGGTGAGCCGACCCGCCCCCAGCGGGAGCGACACCGCCGCGTCGGGCTGCTCGTCGATGCCCGAGGCGACCTCCAGCGACCCTCCGCCGATGTCCAGCACCAGCAGCCGCCCGGACGACCACCCGAACCAGCGGCGCACGGCCAGGAACGTCAGTATCGCCTCGTCCTGGCCGGACAGCACCTCGATGTCGACCTGCGTGTCGGCCTTGATCCTGGCGAGGACCTCCTCGCCGTTCACCGACTCCCTGACCGCGGACGTCGCGAAGGCCATGAGGTCCTCGACGCCCTTGTCCTCGGCGAGCCGCAGCGCCTCCTCGACGAACCCCCGCAGCCGCGCGGCGCCCCGCGCGGACAGGCGGTTGCCCTCGTCCATGTGCTCGGAAAGCCTCAGGTCCTCCTTGTGGGAGTACGCTGGCAGCGGCCGGGCCCCCCGGTGCGCGTCCATCACCAGCAGATGGACCGTGTTGGAACCGATGTCGAGAACGCCCAGTCGCATGGGATGAAGTTACTACTCCCGCGAGCCCCGTCAGCCCGGGGTCCGCGTGTGGACGCTCACCGCGTATCCGCCGCCGTCGTAGGGCGCGCCGTCCCACGTGGCCAGGCGCCGCAGCGGGGAGAGGCCCGACGTCCGGCACCAGTCGTCGTAGTCCGCCAGGGTGACCGTCGCCGAGGCGAGCGGGAGATGCGCGGCGTCCAGCCCGAACCCGCTCACCAGCAGCCCGCCGGGCCGCAGCAGCGCCGCGAGCCCCGCGACGGTCCGCGCCTCGGTCCCGGGGGCGAGCAGGGGGATGACGTTGCCCGCGGCGACGACCATGTCGAAGCCCCCGCCTTTCTCCCCCTTCCGGCCGGCGTCGCCCCGGCCGTCCCGCACGGCCTGATCCGCCCGACCGGCGAGCTCCATGGAATCGCCGAGCCCGCCGAGGTCGCTGAGGTCGGCCAGGATCCAGGGCAGTCGCGGCGCGGCCCGCCGGGCGACGTCGAGCATGGACGCGTCGAGATCGACGCCCACGCAGTCGTATCCCAGCTCGGCGAGCCGGATCGCCACCCGCCCGGTGCCGCACCCGGCGTCCAGCACCCGCGCGCCCGGCGGCAGCAGCTCCGCGCACAGCCGCGCCTCGCCGTGCATGTCCGCCCCCGACTCGGCCAGCCGGGCGAACCTCTCCGCGTACCGCTCCCCGGCGTCGCCCCCCGCGATGTCCGCCCAGCGGCTCCTCGGCTCTCTCATCGCACCAGGGTCTCATCCCTCCGCGACAGCCGGATGCGAGGGCGTCCGGCACGGTACGCGGCAGGGCAACCGGGTCGCCGGGGGCCGGAAAGGTAGCGTGATCCGCGCCGCCCCTCGCGGGCGGCGACACCTGAGGGAAGAACGGCAGGAGACCGGGGAGAGCCATCGTGACCCTTATGCGAGCGATCAGCCAGGACACCTTCGGCGGCCCCGAGGTGCTGCGCCGGGTCCGTGTGGAGCGCCCGGAGCCGCTGCCCACCGAGGTGCTGGTACGGGTCGTCTCGGCGGGGGTGAACCCGGTGGACCTCAAGACCAGGGCGGGCGCGGGCATGGCCGGCGTCCTGGGGGACCCGCCCTTCGTCCTGGGCTGGGACGTCTCCGGTGTCGTCGAGGAGACCGGCTTCGGGGTGAGCTCCCTGGAGGTGGGGGACGAGGTGTACGGCATGCCGTGGTTTCCGCGCCAGGCCGGTGCCTACGCCGAGTTCGTGACCGCGCCGTCGCGGCAGTTCACCCGTAAGCCGCGCTCCCTGGGGCACGACCAGGCCGGCGCCGTGCCGCTCGCCTCGCTGACCGCGTGGCAGGTCCTGGTGGACACCGCGAAGGTCGCCCCGGGACAGCGCGTCCTCGTCCACGCCGCCGCGGGCGGCGTCGGGCACCTCGCCGTCCAGATCGCCAAGCACCTCGGCGCTTACGTGATCGGCACCGCCCGCGCCGGCAGGCACGACTGGCTGCGCGGGCTGGGGGCCGACGAGCTCGTCGACTACACGGCCGTCCGCTTCGAGGACGTGGTGCGCGACGTGGACGTGGTCGTCGACCTGGTCGGGGACGAGCACGACGCGACGAGCACGCGCTCCCTCGACGTCCTCCGCCCCGGCGGGCTGCTCGTCCCCGTGCCCTCGGGCGCCTCCCCCGACCTGCTGCGCGCCGCCGGGGCGCGGGGGCTTAGGGCCCGCGCGTTCCTGGTGGAGCCGGACGGATCGGCCCTGGCCCGGATCGCCGAGCTGATCGACGGCGGGGGGATCGCCCCCGAGGTCGAGGAGGTGTTCCCGCTCGACGAGGCCGCCGCGGCCCACGAGCGGCTCGGCGGCGGCCGCGCCAAGGGAAAAATCGTCCTGCGGGTCGCCCCCTGACGCCTCCCCACCACGCGTACGACGCCGTCGCGACACCGCCACGACGCGGGCGGACGGCGCGGCACGGCGGACGGCGCGGGTACGTGACGGTACCGGCTCCGGGCGGGCACGGATCCCGGGCGGGACGCGCCGGTTTGGCCAACACCACCGCGCGGCGCCTGTCCAGAGGCTTGTCCGGATCCGGCCACGATAAGAAATAGATCTTGTCAGTATGGGCGACTGCTGCGAATACTTGCAATTTGTTCTTATTCGCGAGGAAGGCCGATAATGAAGCGCGTCATTGTTCACAAGCCTGGCACCATCGCACTCAGCGGCACCGCCAGCCCTAAGCACGTCGGCTGACACAGAATCGCAGAACCGGCGTCCAGCGATGGGCGCCGGTTGCCCGGCAGAGCCATATCATCAAATATCGACTAATCGAGTTAAAGGAGTCCGGTGAGCCGGGGATCACACCCGCAGGAAAGCCCGTCTCTTCCCGCACCGCCGCTGCCCGCGGTGGACGCGGACCGGCGCCTGCGCGGGCCGTACACAGCGGGGGGCGCGATCGTCTCCGCCCTGCTGCCCGCGGCCCGGCCCGAGCTCGTCGCCCGCTACGACATCGAGCTGCGCGCCGTCGCACCTGACCTGCGCGATCTGATCCCCGCCCGGCGCCGGTCGGTGGCCGCGAGCCTGCCCGGTGCGGAACGTATCCTGGTGCACGCGCCGCGTCGCACGCTGCGCCTGGCTAACGGCCTGGCCGAGTTCGTCCATGAGCACCTGTCCGAAACCGGTCCCCGCACGCTCGTCGTCGAGAACGTCGACCTGGCCGACCCCACCGATCTGGAGCTCCTGACGGTGCTGCGGCGCCGCGTCCCCGGGGAGCTGCTGACCGTGGTGACCCACGAGCGGGGCGCCCACGAGGAGACACCCGGCGCGGAACGGCACGACGCCCTCGCCGACGAGCTGGAGAGGGAGGGGACGGTCGGCGCGCGAATTGGAGCGATCCCGTACCACCGCGAGCGCGGCGGCGACCCGTCGAAGGCGGTGAAGGCGTTCCTGTTCGCGGTGCAGTGGTGCCTGGACGAGGGCTACCACGACGCCGTGGTGGATCTCGGCGAGCGTGCCCTGCGCCTCGCCGGCCCCGACGACGACCCCGGAACGTGGTGGCGGCTCCTGCACAGCACCGCGACCGCGCTGGCCGCGCTGGGCCGCGAGGACGAGTCGGAGGCCCTGTTCGACCTGGCCAGGCGCGAGAGCGTCTCCCCCACCGTCCATGCCTCGGCCGCCTACGCCACCGGGATGCTGAAGGTCCGCCACCGCGACCGGGCCCGGCGCGACCCCGAGGCCGCGCTCGCGCTGGTGAACCAGGCGATCGCCATCTCCTCGCTGCTGCCCGACCCGCGCGAGCGGGCGTTCAAGCTGGGGTTCGACCTCAACGGCCGGGCGCTGGTGGAGGTGCGGCGGGGCCGTCCCGCCAAGGCGCTGGAGCTGGTCCAGGAGGCCGTCGCCCTCGCCGACCGCGACCTGCGGCCCGGCGAGCACCCGATACACCGGCTGGTGCTGCTGGCCAACAGGGCGCAGCTCGCCGTGATGCTGGGCCGTCCCGAGGAGGCGCTGGAGGACCTGGACGCGGTGATCGCGGCCGACCCCGGCTATCCCGACTACTACATCGACCGGGGCAACCTGCTGCATCGGCTGGGCCGGATGGACGCGGCGGTCGCCGACTACGAGACGGCCATGCGGGTCGGCCCGCCCTTCCCCGAGCCCTACTACAACCGGGCCGAGATCCGCTTCTCCGCGGGTGACCACCGGGGCGCGCTCGCCGACCTGAACCACGCGCTGGAGCTGGACCCGGAGTTCGTGGACGGCCTGGCCAACCGGGCGGGGCTGCTGGCCGCGCTCGGCGAGTACGCCGCGGCCAGGGCGGACGCGGAGACCGGGCTGGCCATCGATCCCGCCAACCCGTACCTGCTGTGCGCGCTGGGCCAGGTGGAGACCGCCGAGGGCCGCCACGACAGGGCGCGCACCGCCTTCGACCGGGCCCTGGAGCTCGCCCCCTCGCTGGCGGCGGCCTGGGCGAACCGGGGGCTGCTGGCGTTCGAGACCGGCGATCCCGAGGGAGCCGTCGCGGACTTCACCCGGGCCCTCGACATCGGGGAGGACCCCGCCCTGCTGTTCAACCGGGCGATGGCGCTGCGTGCCGCCGGACGCGACGAGGAGGCGGTCGCCGATCTCACCCGCGCGCTGGCACTGGCCCCGGACGACGAGGACATCAGGCGCGAGCTGAAGTCCTGACCCCGTACGGCCCCGGCCGGAGCGGCGGCGAAGGCGCGGGAAAACATTCCGGATTCGGAGCCGGGAACGGGAAAGTCACGCACGGTAAGGCGGCGTGCCCGTCCGGGAAAATCCTGTTATCCGAATATCCGTCATACACACGGTGATGCGCGCGTGCTGTTTCGTATTCGCCCTCCGGTATCCCCGGGATCGGGGGCGGGTAGGAGCGATTTCCCGATGTCCGGTCACCGTGTGCCACGCCGCCGGACACCCCGTACGCGAATGCCGCGCCCACGCGGGATTCGCGTACGCGGAGAGTGACGTGCGACGGGCGGCGGCCAACCGACGGGCAGCCGACGGGGCAGCCGACGGGCAGCCGACAAGCAGGGTCAGCGGAGCGAGCCGCCGAGATAGCGTTCGGCCAGCTCGCAGGTGCCCTCGGTGTAGCCGGAGCCGAGTTCCGCGGCGATGTCGGCGCCGGTGTGGGTGCCGATCCAGGCGACCAGCAGCAGGCGGCGGAACATGACGAACGTCCAGATCTCGGCCTCGTCCCCGGCCGGGAGGTCCAGGACCGTGCGGTAGCCCCGCACCCACGCGTCGACCAGCTCGGGGACCTCGGGGCGGTGCTCGACGAAGCTGACCGCCGCGGCCAGGTCGTAGAGGTGCCAGCCGAAGCCGCAGTCGTCGAAGTCGATGACCGCGGGCGGGTTCTCGTCCTCCACGAGGAGGTTGGCGGCGCGCAGGTCGGCGTGGATCAGGCCGTAGCGTCCGGGACCGCGGCCGAAGCGGTGGAGCCGCTCGCGCAGCTCCTTGTCCAGCCGCCCCAGCACGGCCCGCGCCTCGGTGTCCATCCCCAGGCCGTCCTGCCAGCGGCCCCAGCGCGACTCGGCGCCGAGAGCTGCCTCGTGGTCCCAGTGGAAGCGGGTGAAACCCTCGGGCGGGGACCACCCGCGCGCGTGGCGGTGCATCCGCGCCGTGAGGGCACCGAGCCGCTCGAAGCCGGGCACCGGGTCGTCCTGGGACGGCTCGGCTCCGGGCAGGAACTCGAACATCACGCAGTCGCGCGGCTCGGGGCCGGGGACGGTCAGCACCCGGGAGCCGCCGGGAGCCGGGATCACCCTGGGGGTGCGGATCCCGGCCTGCTCGCGGAGCGCCTCCAGCCAGGCCAGCTCGGACAGGATCGCCGGGGTGGAGTGGTAGCCGAGCCGGTGCACCCGCAGGATGGACCGCGTCCCCGCGGCCGGGTCGTCCACTCGGTAGGTGGCGTTCTCGGAGACGTTGACCAGGGTGACCTCGGCGTCGGGCAGGCCGTGGATCCGCGTCGCCGCGCGGGCCACGTCGTGCACGCGGGCCAGCACGTCGCCCCCGGCGGACAGGTCGTGGACCCGCATCGGTTCCTCCAGATCAGTCGCGCGAGGCGCCAGATCCTATCCGAGATTCCCGCGCGGGATCCGGCGCCGCCCGCCCGGCCTCGCGGCCGGGGTCTCCCCGATGCCGCGCTCCGGAGGGGGCGGGGTCCCGTACGGCCTCGCCGGGCCGGTCAAGTTCCCGTACGGCCTGCTCCCCGGAGGTCTCCGGCCCCGGGAAGGTGATGCGGATCTTGGACTGCCGGTGCGGAAGCCGCTCCCAGTCGTCCATGAGGGTCGCCCGGAGCCCGCACTCGGCGGCCAGGTCGAGCAGGGTCTCGGCACGGTAGTAGAAGTCCTCGCGCAGGACGTGGTGCTCCCTGCCCTCGGTGCGGTCGAAGGTGAAGTCGAACCAGCCTCCCGGCCTCACGATCCGGCCGACGCTCCGGAGGCACTCCTCGATCACGTGGAGCGGGGAGTGGGAGAAGACGCTGTGGGCGTGGACGACGTCGAACGCCTGGTCCGGCAGGGCGGCGAAGCGCAGGTCCTCGACCGGCAGGAGGTGGGGGAACCTGCCGCGCAGGTCGTAGGTGACCAGGGTCTCCTGGGCGGCGATCAGGATGTCCGGGGAGATGTCGATGCCGTAGTAGTTTCCGGGGTCGAGGTAGCCGATGAACAGGCGTCCGGCCCGCAGGTTGCCGCAGCCGATCTCCAGCATGCGGTGCTCGGGCTTCAGCCCGTGCCGCACCAGATAGTCGAACTGCATCTTCCCCAGGGCGGCCCAGCGCCGGTACGACCTGCTGCCCACGGCCGCGTGCGGGTTGCGCGCGGTGTCGGACCTCATGACGGCCCGGTAGTACGCGACGTGGCCGCGGTTGCCCAGACGCAGCCAGGTGTCCCTGGTCAGCCGTCTCAGGTGCCGGGGCACCCGCCCGGGATGGCCGAGGGCGTACCTGATCTGGTGAACGACGCTCGCGCGGTTGTGACTGTGCATGCCTCTCCCCACGTCGGGACGACACCTCGACGATCCCGCCAGACGAGATCGTAGCCCGGAGCGACGGTAACATCACTCTTGGCGAGGATCGTCGGAATGTCGCCTCGCGGTGCCACTTTCCTCGCGGGACGACGGTCCCGGCTCGCGCCGGTCCTCCGGAGGGCCCGCGCGGGCGTCGCATCGTTATGACACCTCGCAGCACCCGAACGGCGGCGCACGCGCATCCGGCCGTCCACGCCGACGACCTTCGGAACGGTTTCGAAACGGTGGGGAGACCGGTGAACCTGGAACTCGCGCTGCGCATGTGCGAGGCCGCGGTGAAGCAGGCCGCGCGGGAGGGTGCCCTCATCTCGGTCGCCGTGGTCGACGCGGGCGGGCACCTGGTCGCGTTCCAGCGGATGGACGGCGCACGGATCACCGGGCCCGTCCTCGCCCCCGGCAAGGCCTACACCGCGGTGGCCCACCGCATGGCGACCGCCGACCTCGCGCCGTTGGTCCTGCCAGGAGGCGAGCTGTACGGCCTGGCCGGTGACCGGTACGTGTGCTTCGGCGGCGGCGTACCGCTCGGGGAGTCCGGCGACGGGCGCGGGGTGAGCCGGGTGAGCCGGGTGGTGGGCGCGGTCGGCGTCAGCGGCGGCACCGTTTCCCAGGACATCGCCTGCGCCGAGGCCGCCGCGGCCGTCTGGGAAGGCGCATAGACGGATATATCGACAAAAAGAGGGGCGATGGAAATCGCCCCTCCCGTGAAACAGAAGCGCGGCGTGTTACCTCCGCCGACCGCGGGGCAGTGAGGGCTTGCCCCGGACGATGATCGTCTGGGGATGACCCCCTTGGAGGATTCTCGTGGACGTTCTCGTGCTGCTCGCCCTGGTCTGTTTCCTGGCCGCCACGATCTGGTCCGCCATCAGCCGGTCCTGGCCGATCGCGCTGCTCGCCGCGGGGGCGTTCCTGCTCACGCTGTCGGAGACGTCCCTCATCAACGGCTAGGCGATATCAACGGCCAGGCGATCCTCCGTCCCCCGGCGCGTCCACGTCCCGCTCACCGGGGCGTCGCGACCGCCCGTGAGCGGGCCTTCGAGCCACCGGCGCGCCGAGGTCCCGGCCGCGGGGCGTCGCGCCCGGGACGCGGCCGGAGAGAAACTCACCGGGACGCGGCCGGAGAGACCCGCCGACGCGCCGGTCTCAGGCGTCGGCTCCGGCGAGGCTCCGGTCGATCTCGGCGCGGGTCGGCATCGAGGTGCTGGCACCCGCGCGCTGGACGGAGAGCCCCGCGGCCGCAGTGGCGAAGCGGACGGCCCGGTCGGCGGGCTGCCGCTCGACGCGGGCCGCGGCGAGGGCGCCCACGAAGGTGTCCCCCGCGGCCGTGGTGTCCACCACGGGCACCCCGGGGGCCTCGACGCGCACGGCGGGCCCATCGCCCGAGGCGGTGAGCGCGCCGCGCGACCCCAGGGTGATGATCACCCAGCCGACCGCGCCCCTCAGCTCCTCCAGGGCGCGCTCGTGATCGGCCAGTCCGGTGATCGCGGCGGCCTCGTGCTCGTTGGCCACCAGGATGTCCACGGCCTCCAGCAGCTCCGCGGGGAGCGGCTGGACGGGCGCGGGAGTGAGGACCACGGTGGTCCCGGCCGCGCGGGCGGCCCTGGCCGCGGCGGTGACGGCCTCGATGGGGAGCTCCAGCTGCAACAGCAGCATGTCGGAGCGGGAGATGACCTCGATCTCGGCCTCGGAGGGGGCGGTCACGGTCCCGTTGGCACCGGGGACCACGACGATCGAGTTGCCGCCGTCGCCGTCCACCACGATCTGGGCGATGCCGGAGGGGCCGGGGACCGTGCGCAGGTGCGTCACGTCGACCCCCGCCTCGGTGAGCGTACGCCGCATCTCGGTCCCGAAGTCGTCGTCGCCCACCGCCCCGAGAAAGGCGACCCTGGCTCCCGCCCGCGCGGCGGCGATGGCCTGGTTGGCGCCCTTGCCACCGGGGACCGTGCCGAAGGCGCGGCCGGTCACGGTCTCGCCGAGCGCGGGGGCGACGTCGACGTAGGCCACGAGATCCATGTTGGCACTGCCGAAGACCGAGATCACTGTTCCTCCTCGCGGTCGGGAACGCGGGCGTGAGAGCGCCGATACGGGAAAGCGGGTGCGGGAACGCGCGTGGCAGCGCGGGTCAGGAGCGCAGGTAGGCCAGGACCGCGAGGACGCGGCGGTGCTGGTCGCCGTCCTCGGCGTACAGGCCGAGTTTGGCGAAGATGCTGCGGATGTGCTTCTCCACGGCCCCGTCGCTGACCACCAGCTGGCGGCCGATGGCCGGGTTGGACCTGCCCTCGGCCATCAGGCCGAGCACCTCGCGCTCTCGCGGGGTGAGCTGGGCGAGGGGATCGTCGCGGCGGCGTCGCACCATCAGCTGTGCCACCACCTGGGGGTCGAAGATCGTACCCCCGGCCGCGACCGTGCGCAGGCCCCCCATGAAGTCGTCCACGTCCACGACACGGTCCTTGAGCAGGTATCCCACCGCGCCCCTGGCGTCGGCGAGCAGGTCGTCGGCATAGGACACCTCCACGTACTGGGACAGGATCAGCACCGGCGTGCCCGGAACCCTCCGGCGCGCCTCCACCGCCGCCCGCAGCCCCTCGTCGGTGAAGCCGGGCGGCATCCGCACGTCCACCACCGAGACGTCGGGCCGGTGCTCGGCGACGGCCGCCACCAGCCGGTCGCCGTCCCCCACCGCCGCGACCACCTGGCAGCCGAACTCCTCCAGGAGCCTGATCAGGCCTTCCCTGATGAGCACCGCGTCGTCGGCCACAACTACCCGCACGGAACCTCCGCCACTATGACCGTCGGCCCTCCGACGGGTGAATCGACCGCCAGCTCGCCGTCCACCGCCTTCAGGCGGTCGCCGAGACCCGACAGGCCATGCCCCTTGGCGACATGGGCGCCGCCGACCCCATCATCCCCGATCGTCAGCATAAGAAAGTCCCCCGTCCTGCTCAGCGTCACGGTACAGATCGTGGCCTGGCTGTGCTTGGCGACGTTGGTGAGGGATTCGGCGACGACGAAGTAGACGGTGTTCTCCACGGCGGCGGGGAAGCGCCCCACGACCTGGACGTCCAGCTCGACGGGGATGGTGCAGCGGCCGGCGAGCGCGGCGAGCGCCGGGGCCAGGCCGCGATCGCTGAGGATCGGCGGGGCGATGCCGCGCGAGAGGGCGCGCAGCTCGTCCAGGGTCTCGCGGGTGGAGGTGATCGCCTCGCCGAGCATCTGCTCGACGGCCCCCGGGTCTCGCTTGAGCTGGCGCTGGGCCCGCGACAGGTCCATGGCCAGGGAGACCAGGCGCTGCTGCGGCCCGTCGTGGATGTCGCGCTCCAGCCGGCGCAGCGCGTTGGCCTCGGCCGACACCGCGGCGGCCCGGCCCTCGGCCAGGTCGTCGATGCGGTCGTGCAGCTCGGCCACCCCGGTCAGCATCGCCCTGCCGAGCCCGGCCTGGACGAGCGCGGCGCCCCGCACGATCACCGGGAGGGTGAGGGCGAAGAGCACGCCGACGGTGGTGTTGATGATCACCTCGGCCCACAGGCCGTTGCCCAGGCCGAGGAGCCTGCCGAGTCCCCCGTCGTTGCCGGGGATGGCGTAGACGATCCACCCGT
This sequence comes from Streptosporangium sp. NBC_01469, assembly GCF_036227305.1. Taxonomy (NCBI): domain Bacteria; kingdom Bacillati; phylum Actinomycetota; class Actinomycetes; order Streptosporangiales; family Streptosporangiaceae; genus Streptosporangium; species Streptosporangium sp. NBC_01469. The sequence continues at coordinate 8,469,178 of NZ_CP109465.1, forward strand.
AGAGCGGGTAGGTGAGGCCGGTGATCGTCCCGGCCCACCAGACCACCGCCAGCACGAAGGTGACGATGGAGATCGGGAAGGCCACGATGCCGTAGAGCAGGTCGAGCCACGACTGGCCGTTGGTGAACGGGTTGATCATCCTGCGAAACCATCCGGCGTTCTCCGGAGCGGGCCGGTATCTCGGCCGGGCGACGGGGCGGCCGAGCACCTCGGGCAGCCAGCGGCGCTCGATGTCCGCGAAGCCCCGGGCGACCAGGAGGGTCGTCGCGAGGATGGGCAGCCCCACGAACGCGACTGCCGAGCCGACCCCCGCGGCGAAACCGGCCACCATCAGGGCGAACCAGATGATGGAGAGCGGAAAGCCCACGACCAGGTAGCGGGTGTCGGTGCCGATGCGGCTGAGGAGGGTTCTCATGCCGCCAACGCTACGAGGACCGGACCCGTTGATCGACCCTGCGTGCCCGCATACCGGGGTGGGGCCAGCACTACCCCGGCCGGTGGGGGGATCGGGCGAGAAGACTGCTGCACGCGTCACTGTGCCGCCGGGCTCCCGGAGGGAGGCTTCTCACATCACCACACCTGAGATCTTCGCTCTCCCTCCCTGAGAATCGAGACCCCCTTGACCACCGTGATCACCTCCCGCCCGGCAGTGCGTCCGGCAGCGACTCCGAGACCTCGTACGGCAGCGCCCGCCGGGCGCGACCTGTTCATCGACGTGCTTCGCGTGTTCGGCATGGCCCTGGTGGTGCTCCAGCACTGGAGCATGCCGCTGCTCTCCTTCGCCGACGGCCGGATCTCCACCGGCAACGCGCTGGCCACCGGGAACGGGTGGATGATCACGTGGATCAGCCAGGTGATGCCGCTGGTGTTCTTCGCGGGGGGCGCGGCCAACGCGATCAGCCGGCGGAGCGCGGCGCGGCGCGGCGACACGACCCCCGCCTGGCTCGTGGGGCGCCTGCGCCGCCTGGCCTGGCCGGTGATCCCGCTGGCCGCCGTCTGGCTACCCCTCCCCCACCTGCTCCTCGCGCTCGGCGTGCCGGAGCAGCCGGTCATGACCGCCTCGCGGCTGGCCGGACAGCTGCTCTGGTTCCTGGCGATCTATCTTGTCGCGGTGGCGGTGACCACGCCGATGCTCAGGCTCAACATGCTGTACGGCTGGCGGGTGCCGGCCGTGCTGGCGGCGGGGGCCGTGGCGGTGGACGTCCTGCGCTTCACCAGCGGCCTGGACATCGCCGGTTTCCCCAACATCGTGCTGGTCTGGCTGGCGGTGCACCAGCTCGGCTTCCTGTACGCCGACGGCCGGCTGGGCCGTCCCCTGGTCCTGGCCCTGGCCGGGTACGGCCTGGGCGCGGCGCTGACGGCCTTCGGCCCCTACCCGCTCAGCATGATCGGGATGCCGGGGGCCGTCTCCAACATGGCGCCGCCCACGGTCGCGCTGCTCTCGGTCGGGGTGGGCCAGATCGGGCTGGCGCTGGCGCTGCGCCGGTGGATCGTCTCCCTCGCGGGGTGGCCGGGCGTCTCGCGGGCGCTGGGCTGGGCCGGCGGCCGGATGATGACCCTCTACCTGTGGCACATGAGCGCGCTGTTCGTCATCGTCTCGGTGGTCGTGGTGGGCCTGGGCATCTCCACCCCCGAGCCGGGCACCTCGGCCTGGCTGTCCGGCTGGCCGCACTGGCTGCTCATGCTCGCTCTCGCGATGTGGCCGCTGCTGCGGGGGTTCGCCCGGTTCGAGACGCCTCCCGCGACCGGGCCGTACACCGGCGGGACGGCCAGGGCGCTCACGGCCTGCGCGCTGGTGGGGCTGGGCCTGCTCACGCTCACGGTGGCCGGCTTCGTCCCGGGGACGGCGCCCCTGCTCGGGGCGGGCGCGATCGTGGCGGGCCTGGCGCTCACCGGCTCCTCCCGCCGTACCTCGCCCGTCTCGCGTGCGGGCGAGCCCGCCGGACGGCTCCGCGTCCCGTCCCCCCTGTAAAATATATGGACAGTGTGTTCATAAACGTGTATATGTACATGGTGTACACAAGTTTGCGGAGGGAGATCGATCATGAGCACCGCACCGGCTCGCGTCGCCATCGTCACCGGAGGTTCCCGAGGCATCGGCCGCCAGGTCGTGGAGCGGCTCGCCGCCGACGGTCACGCCGTCGTGGTCAACTACGCGACCGACGACGCCGAGGGCCAGGCCGCGGCCAAGGAGGCCTCCTCGGCCGGAGGCAGGGGCCTCGCCGTACGAGCCGACGTCAGCGACCCCGCCGCGGTCTCCGCGCTCTTCGACACGGCCGAGGAGACCTTCGGCGGCGTCGACGTCGTCGTCCACGCCGCCGGGATCATGAGCCCGCCCGTCCCGGTCGCCGACCTCGACTTCGAGGCGCTGGACCGCGTCCTGCGCGTCAACGTACGCGGCACCTTCGCCGTCGCCCAGCAGGCCGCCAGGAGGCTGCGCCGGGGTGGCGCCCTGATCACCTTCTCCACCTCGGTCATCGGGCTCGCCCTTCCCGGCTACGGCGCCTACGTGGCCTCCAAGGGCGCCGTCGAGGGCCTCACCCTCATCCTCGCCCGCGAGCTGCGCGGCAGGGACGTCACCGTCAACACCGTCGCCCCCGGGCCCACCGCCACCGCGCTCTTCCTGGACGGCAAGGACGAGGAGACCGTCGCCAGGATGGCCGCCCAGCCACCGCTGGAGCGGCTGGGCCAGCCCTCGGACATCGCCGAGGCCGTGGCGTTCCTGGCCGGCCCCGCCCGCTGGGTCAACGGACAGGTACTTCGCGTCAACGGCGGAATCATCTAATTTGATCATCATTTATGCCGAAAAAAGCAGCCATAACTACACAAAGTCACGCACTTTACCTGGAATGTAAGGTGATCCACAGCCGCCGCCGGTCCGACCACCTCAAGTTCTTCGGCAGTATTGAACCGTGAGCCTCGTAGACCGCCTGCCAGAAGAGATCGACGCCGACCCCGATGCCATCTTCGACGCCTTCGTCGAGTGGAACTCCGAGCGGGGGCTGACCCTCTACCCGGCGCAGGAGGAGGCTCTTATCGAGGTGGTGTCGGGAAACAACCTGATCCTGGCCACCCCGACCGGCTCGGGCAAGAGCCTGGTCGCCGCCGGAGCCCATTTCACCGCGCTGACCAGGGACGTGCGCACCTTCTACACCGCGCCGATCAAGGCGCTGGTGTCGGAGAAGTTCTTCGACCTGTGCGCGGTGTTCGGCACCGAGAACGTCGGGATGATGACCGGCGACGCGAGCGTGAACCCCGGGGCGCCGATCATCTGCTGCACCGCGGAGATCCTCGCCAACGTCGCGCTGCGCGACGGGGCCAAGGCCGACATCGGCCAGGTGGTGATGGACGAGTTCCACTTCTACTCCGAGCCCGACCGCGGCTGGGCCTGGCAGGTGCCGCTCCTGGAGCTGCCGAACGTCCAGTTCATCCTGATGTCGGCGACCCTGGGGGACGTCACCAGGTTCGAGGAGGACCTGACCCGGCGCACCGGCAGGTCCACCGCGGTGGTGAAGAACGCCGAGCGCCCGGTCCCGCTGGTCTACTCCTACCGGCTCACCCCCCTCCACGAGACGCTGGAGGAGATGCTCACCACCAACCAGTACCCCGTCTACGTCGTCCACTTCACCCAGGCCTCGGCCATGGAGCGGGCGCAGGCGCTGATGAGCATCAACATGTCGACCAAGGCCGAGAAGGAGGCGATCGCCTCCATGATCGGCCACTTCCGGTTCACCACCCGGTTCGGCAAGGCGCTCTCCCGGCTGGTGCGACACGGCATCGGCGTGCACCACGCCGGGATGCTCCCGAAGTACCGCCGCCTGGTGGAACGCCTCGCCCAGGCGGGCCTGCTGAAGGTCATCTGCGGCACCGACACGCTCGGCGTCGGCGTCAACGTCCCGATCAGGACCGTGCTGTTCACCGCGCTGTCGAAGTACGACGGCAACAAGGTGCGGCGGCTGCGCGCCCGCGAGTTCCACCAGATCGCCGGGCGGGCCGGACGGGCCGGATTCGACACCATCGGCTACGTCGTCTGCCAGGCCCCCGACCACGTCGTGGAGAACGAGAAGGCCCTGGCCAAGATCGGCGACGATCCCAAGAGGCGGCGCGGGTTCGCCCGCAAGAAGCCGCCGGAGGGCTTCGTCGGCTGGAGCGAGGAGACCTTCGAGAAGCTGCAGACCGCCGAGCCCGAGCCGCTGAACTCCCGGTTCAAGGTGAGCAACGCCATGCTTCTGGCGGTGATCAACCGTCCCGGCGACTGCTACGCGGCCATGCGCCACCTGCTCACCGACAACCACGAGGACCGCAAGTGGCAGCGGCGGCACATCACCCAGGCCATCGCGATCTACCGGTCGCTGCTGGCCGGAGGCGTGGTGGAGAAGCTGAGCGAGCCCGACGACCACGGCCGGATGGCCCGCCTCACCATCAACCTGCAAGAGGACTTCGCGCTGAACCAGGCGCTGTCCACCTTCGCGCTGGCCACCCTCGAACTGCTCGACATGGAGTCGCCGAACTACGCCCTGGACATGGTCTCGATCATCGAGTCCATCCTCGACGACCCCCGCCAGATCCTGTCGGCGCAGCTCAACAAGGCGCGCGGCGAGGCGGTGGCGCTGATGAAGGCCGACGGCATCGAGTACGAGGAGCGGATGGAGCTCCTGGCCGACGTCACCTACCCGATGCCGCTGGCCGACATGCTGCTGGGCGCGTACGAGACCTACCGGCGCGGTCACCCCTGGGTGGGCGACTACACGGTCAGCCCCAAGAGCGTCGTCCGTGACATGTACGAGCGGGCGATGACCTTCGCCGACTACGTGCAGTTCTACGAGCTGACCCGCTCCGAGGGCACCGTGCTGCGCTATCTCGCCGACGCCTACCGCACCCTGTCGCGGACCATCCCCGAGCACCTCAAGACCGAGGACCTGGTCGACCTCATCGAGTGGCTCGGCGAGCTGGTCCGCCAGGTCGACTCCAGCCTCCTGGACGAGTGGGAGCAGTTGCAGAACCCGACCGGGGAGCTGGAGGCGCCCTCGCTGGAGGAGAGCACCAAGCCGGTCACCGCCAACACCCGCGCGTTCCGGGTGCTGGTCCGCAACGCGATGTTCCGCCTGATCGAGCTGGCCTCCCTGGAGAACGAGCAGGAGCTGGAGCAGCTCGCCCCCGACGTCGACTGGGGCGCCGCGCTCGACGCCTACTACGACGACCACGAGGAGATCGGCACCGGCCCGGACGCCCGCGGCCCCGGCCTGCTCCGCATCGAGGAGGAGAAGGAGTTCTGGCGCGTCCGCCAGGTCGTCTCCGACCCCGCGGGCGACGGCGACTGGGGCATCGACGCCCAGGTGGATCTGGCCGCCTCCGACGAGGAGGGCCGCGCGGTGGTCCACGTCATCGGCCTGAACCGCCTCTGACATCCCCTGGCGCCTTCGGCGGGAGAGGCGGCCGGTTCACGGCCCGAACCGGCTCCGGCCACCCGGCTCCCCCGCCCTCCCCGCCACACCCGGCGCCGGAGACGACGGCCAAGGGCTCGTCCCGGCTGTCCGCGGGCGCAGAAATATCAGGCGGGACCGGCAAGAATGGCGGGATGAGCGACGACGCGATCAGGCAGGTGCTGGGTCTGCTGTACCAGGAGGACACATTGAAGGTGCTGGCCGCCCTGGTGCTGGGCGGCAAACCGGAGGAGGAGCCAGGCCTCGACGGGGAGGCGGTCAGGCGCGCGCTGGACCGCCTGGAACGCGGCGGGCTGGCCGTACGGGGAGAGGGCGGCGAGTGGGAGGCGCGGCGCGAGCGTTTCCGTGAGCTGCTGCACGCCACGGCCAGGCCCGCCACCCCGGCCTCCCCCGAGGAGAGGGTTCTGCAGTCCTTCCTCGTCGAGGGACGGCTGCGGGCGATCCCCACCAAGCGCGACAAGCAACTCGTCGTGCTCGACTACGTGGTCCAGGTCTTCGAGCCGGGGGTCCGCTACCCGGAGAAGGAGGTCAACGTCGCGCTGCGCGCCTTCCACGACGACTACGCGGCGCTGCGCCGCTATCTGGTCGAGGAGGGCATGCTCAGCCGGGCGAGCAACGTCTACTGGCGCAGCGGCGGCTCCGTCGAGGCCTGAAGGCGGGTGGCCAGCGTCCGGAGGTGGTCGATCAGCTCGGGCGGCTCCCGTACGGTGAAGTCCAGGCCGAGCTGTCGACGTGGTCGCCGGGATCGACGCCCCGGTCGCGGCGACGATGGTCCCGGCGATCGTGAACCGGCTGCGGCACCTGGTCACCATCGGCCTGGGGTATCTCAGCCTGGACCGGCCGACGCCCACCCTCTCCGGCGGGGAGTCACAGCGGATCAAGATGGTCAGGCACCTGGGCAGCAGCCTGACCGACATGACGTACATCTTCGACGAGCCGACCATCGGGCTGCATCCGCGCGACGTGACGCGCATGAACGAGTTGCTGCGCGAGCTGCAGGACAAGGGCAACACCGTGCTCGTCGTCGAGCACGACCGCGACGTCATCGAGATCGCCGACTGGATCGTCGACCTCGGCCCCGACGGCGGCGACCGGGGCGGCGCCGTGATCTTCGAGGGCACGCCGTCGCACCTCCTCGACGAGCGGGACTCCTTCACCGCCGAACACCTCCGCCGCGACCTGGCCCGCCCCTGAGGCCTGTCCGACGATTCAACGGTGCGGTCCACGATGTCGCCACCGGTCGGACGGCGACGCCCCGCCGTACGGCTTCAGGGGGTGCCGCACGTCGCGGGGCAGAACTTCACCTCCGGGGAGCGCGACGACGGCCCCTCCAGCAGGGGCTGCGGCCGCGACTTCAGGTGCCGGTCGAGGAAGGCCGCCACGTACGTGCGGGTGAGCTCGGCGGAGCGCGCCGCGGACAGGGCGCCGGGGGCGGGCCTGATGCCGAGGGCGCCCGACAGCAGCGGCAGGTCGGTGAAGGACTGGTGGTCAGTGCCCGACAGCACGAGCCAGCGCTTCCACCCGGTCAGCCGTTTCCAATCGCGGTCCCAGGAGGTGTCGCGGCCCCCGGGGACGTGCTGCGGCGCACCGATGAACATGAACGGCCGGGAGAACCCGCTCTTGGGAATCCGGGCGTAGGTGGTGCCGTCCATGTCGATCCCGGCGCGCACGCGGGAGTCCTTCAGCATGGCCGCCATGGCGGCGGCCCCGCCGATCGACTGGCCTGCCATCGCGATTCGGGAGCGGTCGATCAGGCCGGAACCGTCCCACTCCGACGGCAGCCGATCGAGCACGAAGGAGACGTCGGCCGCCCGGCCCTGGACCACTCTCGGGCCGAATCCCGGGTCGGTGTCGCTGTCGCAGGCGAGGCACTCGGCGACCCGCCCGTCGGGGAAGGTGGTGGCGTAGCTCTCGTGGGTGTGGTCGATCCCGGCCACGACGTACCCTCGGCTGGCCAGATCCTCGGCCAGGGACGTGAGGGTGCTCACCGGCTTGGTGAAGCCAGGAGAGAGCACCACGAGCGGGAGCCCGCGCCCTGCCGGGTCGGCGTCTTTGACGGCGTTCGTGCGTGTCTTGCTCAGTGTGTCGTACGGTGCGCCGGTGACCCTGGAGCCCTTCAGGAGGAGTTCCGATTCCTTCGGCGTCATGTACGGCGCGCGCTCCCCGTCGCGCCGCTTGGCCGGATACCACAGGGTGACCTTGAGCTCCCTGGTGTCGACGTCGAGGTCCCAGGGATCGGGGCGGGAGGTGTCCGTCAGATACAGGGTGGTGGTGCCGACCGGCCGGGGGCCGGTGGGGGCGGGCAGGGTGGCGGGGCCGGTCGGTGTGGCCGACGGGGCGGCGGCCCGGGGCGGCGTGGGCGCGGAGCAGGCGGACGCGGCCAGGACGACCAATCCCGCGGCCACCGCCAGGAGCTGTCTCATGGAGAGGTCCATTCACATGTGCAGCAAGGTCAGGGCCTTGGCCAGCGCGGGGTCGCGCCCGGCGGCCGCGTCCTTGGGGGTCAGGGGTACGTAGTGGTCGGGCGGCACGCCGATCTTGTCGATCACCTCGCGGTTGGGCCCCAGGTGGTGTCTGTCGGGGAAGCTCAGGAGGGTGTTGTCGGCGAGCAGGTACGGCTGCGCCGGGCCGGAGACGACGCCGGCGGTCCTGGTGCCGACCAGCCGGCCGATGCGCAGGTCCTTGACCGCGGAGCTGAAGTGCTCGCACGCCGAGGCGCAGCCGCGGTCGACGAGCACCACCAGCGGCAGGCCGAGCAACTCGACGGTGTCGTCGGTCCGCGACGCTTCGCACCTGGCGTCCACGGTGCACTGGTAGGCGGTGACCTTGCCGTGGACGAACGCGCTCACCAGCCGGGTCGCCTCCACAGGGCTGCCGCCGCCGTTGCCGCGCAGGTCCAGCACGACACCGGACAGGGTCCGGCCGGTGCGCAGCCTGGAGACGGCCTTGAGCACCCGGTTCGCGGAGTCGGGAGCGAAGGCGGTCATCCGTACGTAGGCGATGTCGTCTTCCAGCAGCTCCGATCTCACCACCTGCAGGGTGGCCAGGTCCCGCTGGTAGAGGCCGGGCTTGAGCGTGACGCTCCAGCGGCGGCCGGTGGCCTGCCGCAGCAGCCGCAGCCGCACCGGCCGCGCGTCGGGGTACTGCGGGTAGAGGGCGGCGATCGCGGGGGTGGCCTTGCCGTCGATGAAGGGCGCCGATTCGTTGACCGCTTCGATGATGTCGCCCGGGCGCAGGCGGGCGGCCTGGGCGGCGCCGCCCTGCACCGTGGTGACGAACAGCGGGGGGAGGGCGACGCCGAGGTTGGCGTCCGCCTGCGGGCCGTTGACGTTCGCGGCTATGCCCAGGCCGTAGCCGTCGCCGTCGTAGTGATCGGGGTGGCGCTTGACGTCGTGCGCCCAACGGGCGTGGTTGTCGCCGAGGGCGGCCACGACGGCCTCCAGGGTGACGACGGCCAACCGGTCGCGCAGGTCGGGGACCTGGTCGGTGATCTTCCGGAAGACGGTCTCGAAGGCGGCCCAGTCGGCTTTGCGGTCGCCGGTCAGCGCGGGCATGGTCGCCTCGGGCACGTCGCGCCCGTCGCGGTTGAGCTCCTGGGTCAGGGCGATGAACCCGGCCATCAGCAGTGAGCTGGCGTCCAGGGTGGCGCCGCTGTAGTAGGTGCCCAGAATGCAGAAGTACGCCTGCTCGATGACCTCGATCGTGGTGGCCGTCTCCACTGCCGGGGGGCCTTGGGGGCGCGCGCAGACCGTCGCGCCCGCCGTGCTCGCCTGGATGCGCGGCGGCGCCGGCGCGGTGCAGGCCGTCGCCAGCAGGAGGGCGAGCCCGGCGGCCGCGGTCCTGACGGCGGTCATGACAGGCGCCTTCGGACCCACCAGAAGCAGAACCACGTGAGGCCGGCGGTGAGCAGGGCGTAGATCCCGGTCTCGATCCACTGGAAGGGCCAGAAGCGCTCAAGGGGCTGGTAGGTCGCCTGCTGCCGGTAGCCGAGCCGGTTGATCTCGGCCACGCACGTGTCCATGCCCTGTCCCGCTCCCGCTCCCGCCCCCGGCGGTGCGCAGGGTCCCGACGTGGTGGAGAGCTTGACGGCGGCTTCCGTGCCGCTCGGGCGCCCGGACGGATCGACGAACTCGCTGGACAGGACCCAGGCGCCGGCGTGGCCGGGGACGGCCGACTCCAGCATGATGTGCACGAGCTGGGTTTCGTCCCGGTTCACGCCGATGCCGTCCACGTTCGTCTTGCCGAGTTCGAAGGCCGACGTGACCGGGGGCATCAGGTGGGGCCGGACCAGCAGTGGCATGGCGATCTGGATCACGGTGAAGAGCGCCAGGGTGAGGGCCATGGCGGCCAGCGTGCGGCGGGCGAGCATGCCCACGGTCACCCCGAGGACGAAAGCGAAGGCCGCGTACCCCATCGGGGCGATGCCGCGCGCACCGAACACCAGAGGAGCCATCAGGGCCAGCTCCGGAACGGCCGACTTGTCCAGGGGATCGGACCACCAGGTCACCGCGAGGCCGCACACGCCGGCGGCGGCCATGGCGACCAGGCCGGTGAGCGTGAGCTTGACCGCCAGCCAGCGGCCGCGGGTGATGCTCTGGTTCCACACCAGAAGATGCGTGTTCGCCTCCAGCTCGCGGGTGATCATCGGTGCTCCCCAGAAGAGCCCGACCAGCGCCGGCAGGAGCAGCGCGACGAGGCTGACGGCCGTGAAGGGCAGCTGGTACTTGTCGAAGAAGCGGTCGTAGAAGCGGTCGCAGGTACTGTCCTGCGTACAGGCGGCGATCCCGGTGGAGTATTGGGAGGCCAGGTCCGGCCCGGTCAGGGCCAGGACGGCGATGAGTGCGACGAGCAGGGCGGCCATCATCGCGGCCGAGCCGCGGAACTGACGCCAGGTCAACCAGATCATCGCTGCACCTCCAGGGCGGCTCGCCGGTTCTCGGCGGTGCGCTTCTCCATGTAGGCCAGGACGAGGTCCTCCAGACCGAGCTGGGTGACCGTCCAGGCGGGGTCGAGGATCGGGGCGTCGGTACGGACCACGTACGTGCTCTGCCGGTCGGTGTGGCGCACGGAGACCACGTGCTGGTCGGCGGGAAGCCGGTCGGGGTCGCGGCGCGGGCCGGTGAGCCGGTGATGGGTGGCCAGCAGCCTGTCGACCTCTCCGGCGACCTGGACACGGGAGTCGACCAGCACGATCAGGAAGTCGCAGGTCCGTTCCAGGTCGGAGACCAGGTGGGAGGAGAGCACGACGCTGAACTCGTGCTCGACGGTGGCCTCCATCAGCCCCTGCAGGAACTCGCGGCGGGCCAGCGGGTCCAGCGAGGCCACCGGCTCGTCCAGGATCAGCAGCTCGGGCCGCTTGGCCAGGCCCAGGGTGAGGGCGAGCTGGGCACGCTCGCCGCCCGAGAGCTTGCCCGCCCGTTGGGTGGGGACGAGGCCGAGCCGTGCGATGCGCTCCCGTGCCATCGCGGCGTCCCAGCGGGGGTTGAGCCGGGCACCCAGCCGCAGGTGATCCGCGATGGTCAGCCCCGTGTAGACGGGGGTGTCCTGAGCGACGAAGCCGACCTTGGCCAGTTGTGCGCGACCGCTGACGGGACGGCCGCCCAGCACGGTGATGCCGCCCGCCGTCGGTTCGAGCTGGCCGCTGGCCAGCTTCAGCAGCGTGGTCTTGCCGGCTCCGTTGGGGCCCACCAGTCCGACGACGTGGCCTGCCGGGATGTCGACGGTGCACTCGCGCAGCGCCCAGCGCTTGCCGTACCGCTTGCCCAGTCCCTGGGCTTCTAAGACAGCGGTCACGCTATTTCCTCCTGAGCGGTGGTCCGAAAGGTGGTCGTGAAGAGGGCCTCGATGCTCTCGTCGTCGAGGCCGGCCCGGCGGGCCTTGGCCAGCCAACGCTGTAGCTCCAGCCGCAGCGGGCCGTGCGCGGCCAGCGAGGTGTTGGTGAGGGTCGCCGTCACGAACGTCCCCACCCCCGGCCTGGCGGCGACCAGGCCCTCGTGCTCGAGCTCCCGGTAGGCCTTGAGGACGGTGTTGGGGTTGATCGCCAATTGCGCCACGGCCTCCTTGACGGTCGGCAGCTGGTCGCCCTCGCGCAGGAGGCCGAGTCGTAGCGCATGCCGTACCTGCTGGACCAGCTGCATGTACGGCGAGACGCCGGACTTCGCGTCCAGATGGAACTCGATCACCGGTTCCTCCATTTATCTACTGTCCTAGTACTTTAGATTATTACATGTATGGAACTTGTTAAGAAAGCACTCGGGGGCAGCTCACCCCGGTCGGCGACCGCCTCACCACCTGGATCGAGTACTGTCTCGATCCAGCGGTCCGCGGAGTCCGCTCGCCGGAGGTCGTCGGCGAGATCGCCCGGCACCCGGAGCGGTTTTCCGCCCGGATCACCGACCGGCTCGGCACGACCGCTCGCGGGCGGTCACCGTCCGTGAGATGACCGCCTGGCGCGACCACCTGGCCACCGCCGGAAGGTGAGCGAAAGACAGCACCGCGACCCCCTCTGATGGGGGTGAATCGAGAGTGTTTTGCCTGGTCAGGCAGACTCGATTCGGTAAGCCGCCGCCAGGTGAGCGCTGACTGCCTCTGGGCCGTCGAGCCCCAGGGTCAGACCGTGCCCCTGGCTGGTGACCGGGAGGGTTGATCTCTGATGAGATGTCGGACCTGCGGATTGTGTCTTCGGCGCACATGCGGTCCGCCCCGGGGGGCGCAACCTGGTCGAAGGGTGTTTCTGCAAGCTCAAACAGCGGCGGGTCGCGACCACCCGTTTCAACAGGCTTGTCGGCCGTTGTCGCGCAGGCGCCGTCATCGCGTCCTTGATGCTCTGGCTCCGCCAGGCCGAATTGTCAGACGGGTTCTGGCGCGTCCGGCCATGGCGACGTCCGAGGCGGGCGTCATCCGAACCGGAACCTCGCGGAACCCTCCCCGCGACGTGCGGCGCCCGCGGCGTGTCCCCTCAGCGTCTCCTCAGCTCCCCCGGCGCCCCAGTGCCCATCAAGGGACGCAGGTGACGCGGACGCGAGACCAGGAGGTGTTGGCGTACCCCTTGGGATTCCACACGTGCCGGGGCGATTCCGGCTGGGTGGCCCCGCCACTGTCCCAGGCGCGGGCGACGATCACGGTCTCGCCCTTCCCCAGGTCGGCGGTGGCGTGCCAGTGCCGCCAGGCCCAGGGGCCCACCTGCTCGCCGAGGTCCGCCTGGATCCAGCTGTCGCCCCCGTCGAGGGAGACGTCGACGCGGGCGACGGTACGTCCGTCTCCGGCGTAGGCGTAGCCGGTGATCCGGGTGAGGCCGGGCCGAAGGCGGGCGCCGTCGCCGGGGCTCAGGATGGCGGTGTTGAGGACGACGGGTCCCAGGGAGATGCCGTCACCGGGCCCCGCCTTGGCGGGGTCGGCCTCGGGAGGCAGGAGGCGGTAGGCCGTGGCCTGGAAGTAGTTGTCCGACGGTTCCCTCCGCGCGGTGACGCGCTGGAGCCATTTGACGCTGCGGGCGCCGATCCAGCCGGGGACCACGACGCGGAGCGGGGCGCCGTGGGCCCGGGGCAGCGGCCGGTCGTTCATGGCCCAGGCCAGCAGCACCTGCCCGCCGACGGCCTTGGCCACGGGCACGGAGCCGCCGTAGGGCTGGGCCGGATCGGCGAGCTCGGAGACGTCCGGAGCGGCGAAGGCGATGTGCGCGGCCTCGGGGAGCAGTCCGGCGCGGGCGAGGACGTCGGCCAGGCCGACGCCGCTCCAACGGGCGGTGGAGGTGGCGCCGGGCCCCCAGGGATCCTCACCGGGAATGTCGCGCACCTCGATCAGACCGGCACGGCGGTTGCCCGCGCACTGCAGGGTCGCCACCAGGGTCCGCTCGGGGAACCCGGAACGCAGGTCCTCCAGGGACAGCGTCAGCGGGCGCTCGACCAGGCCGTCCACGGTCAGGCGCCAGGACCCCGGATCCAGGTCGGGGATGGGGCCGTGGTTGCGGCTGTAGAAGGTGTCGAGCGGGGTGAGGATGTGATCGGCCAGGGCGCACGGCGGAGCCTCGGCGTTGTACGGCTCGGTCCCGTGGACCACCATGTCATCTCTTTTTCCCCATATACCCACGTAGTCCGGGGTACCCGGGAACGGCGGCACGACACGGCCCCGGCCGAGACGGGAGGCAAGCTTGGGCATCCCTGGCACCGCGCCGGGTACGGGCCTGCCTGCGGGAACACGCCCGTCCCGGGTGGGCCGCGGGAGCCGGGTCAGGGCCGCTGACAAGCGGAATCCGCGCGGCGGAGGACGGAGCCTCCGGCAAGGCATGCGGACCCGAAGATCGAAAACACCTGAAAGAGTGAGCATCCATTGGTTATGATCATGAACCATGTCAATTTTCCGAACCGGAACGAGTCGGCGCGCCGCGGTCGCGCTGGTCACCGCCTCGGCGCTGCTGGGCGCCGCGGCGCCGCCCGCGCAGGCCGCCCGGACCGCCCACACCACCGACAGCGGCGAGTTGGCCGGCTTCCTGCGGGACGCCATGACCGAGCTGCGCTTCGAGGAGGTCCTCGACCTGGCCCCGCCGGGATCCCCGCAGGCCCGAGCGCTCGCCAACGTGACCGAGAAGGACGCGAGAACACCCACCGACTACGCCCGGCTGTTCGCGAACGCCGCCGACCCCGCGCCGATCGTCCAGCAGCCGCAGCTCGACGTGACGGTCCTGGAGCTGGACCAGCGGGGCCGGCCGGTGTCGTCGGGCACGGTGCTGATGAGCCCGCAGTATCCGCAGGGGATCGTCGTACCGGTGGACCGGAACTTCCGCACGACCCAGGTGCGATGGCGGCAGTGGGACGACGCCGGGTGGTACGCCAACCAGGGCCGGGGAACCATCGACGTGGTACCGGGCCGGGAGAACGCGCCCATCGACTTCATGCTCCCCTACCCGGCCTCCGTCCTGAAGCTGATCGTCAACTTCGGGGTGCTGCGGCTGGTGGACAAGGGTGAGATCAAGCTTGAGGACACCTACGACTACCAGCCCACGGCGATCAGCTCGCTGTGCGGCGGCCCGAGCAGCAACACCGTAGGCGCCTACATGGACGCCTCGATCACCTCCTCCTCCAACGCCGCGTCCTGCGCGCTGGTGAAGCTGCTGCACGACCGCGGCGCGGTGGACGAGCTCAACAAGACCTTCCAGGACCTGGGCCTGGAGACCATCCAGCTGAAGAACACCAACCCGGCCAACGGCGGCCGCTGGTCCAACCCGGTCACGATGAGCTCGCTGGACACGGCCAAGCTGCTCGCGCTGGTCAACGGCGTACGGGGCATCGCGTGGACCGCCCCCGGCGGCAGGCCGGTCACCGGTGAGGTGCTGAGCCCCGCCTCCCGCCAGCTGTTCAGCAGGCTGCTCGGCGAGCAGGGCTTCAACGACATGCTCTCCACCACGAACCGATGCGGCGACGCGTACCCTGCTCCGGGCATCCCGCAGCGGGTGGCGTCGCGCTGGGTGGCCGCCGACGGCTCGGTGACGGTCGCGGGCAACAACTTCGGCCGGGACGTACGGCCCTGCAACGCCCAGGCGCAGGTCACGTTCGCGCACAAGACCGGCTGGGTCGGCAACTCCGGGGCCGACGCGGGCATCGTCAAGTCCCTGCCGGGCAAGGACGGGCGCCACTACGTCGTCGTCGCGTTCACCAACCTCGGCACCCAGTACGTCGACGCCAACCGGCCGGCCACCCAGCCCGGCGTCTTCCCGGTCACCTACACCGAGAAGCTGGCCCGGCTGGGTCTGGCGATCGACCAGTACCAGGCGGCCTCCCACGGCCACCGCGCCAAGGGCTGAGCACCCCCACGCACCCCCACCGGTCCCGGGGCCGACCTCCTCGTTCAGGTCGGCCCCGGGACCGTGGGGCCCCGCTCAGCCGTAGTACTTCCGCGCGCCGTCGTGCAGGGGCACCGGATCGGTCTTCGGCGCGTTGTCGCGGGTGATGTCCCTGGCCGCGGGGTGGACCTTCTCCAGGTCCGCCTTGCGGTCGAAGAGCAGCTTCGTCAGGCTTCCGGCCAGGGCGGGGTCCATCTTCTCGTTCACGACGAGCAGGTTGGGCACTGAGATCGTGGACACGTCGGCCGGGGTCTCGTAGACGTCCTTGGCGATCGTGCCCGCGGCGTACACCTGGCCGTGCTCGGCCCGCATCGCGGGCAGCACCCCGTCCAGCGGGACGAAGGCGACCTGGTCCTTGAGTGAGGTCAGCAGGTCGGTGAGGCCCGGCGTGGGCAGCCCGCCCGACCAGACCAGCGCGTCGAGGTCGCCGTCCTTGACGGCCTGCACGCTCTCGGGCAGGCCCAGCGACTGGCGGGTGACGTCCTTGTCCGGGTCGAGCCCGGCGGCCCTCAGCAGGCGCAGCGCGATCACCTCGGTGCCGGAGTTGGGCGAGCCGGTGGAGACCCGCTTACCCTTGAGGTCGGCGACGGACCTCACGCCGGAGCCGGTGGTCGCGACCACCTGGGTGTAGTTGTCGTACAGGCGGGCGACGGCGCGGATCGGCTGGGGCGCGGTGAAGGCGCCCTTGCCCGCGACGGCGTCGGCGGCGGAGTCGGCGAGGGTGAAGGCGAGGTCGGAGTCGCCCCTGACGACCCGCTGGATGTTCTCCACCGAGGCGCCGGTCGCCTCGGCCGTGGCCTGGTATCCGGGGAGGTTCTTGCCGATCTGGTCGGCCAGGCCCCCGCCGAGGACGTAGTAGACGCCGGTGGTGTTGCCGGTGGCGATCGAGAGCCGCTTGCCCGCGGCGCCGCTCTGGCCCGCGCCCTGTCCGGCCTGTTCGGCCGACCGGTCGCCGCCGCACCCGGCGAGGAACAAGGCTCCGGCCGCCAGCAGGACGGCCACGCGTTTGACGGTCAATGCACTGCCTCTCTTTTGCGCATCACCAGATGGAGGGAGACGGCCACGATCAGGAGACCCGCCCCGGCGAGGGCGGGCAGCGGCGACAGGAACAGCAGCAGCACCGCGGCCACCGCGCACAGCACCCGCTCGACGGGCCCGGCCGGGCCGAGCAGCCGCCCGCCGGTGGCGGCGGCCAGCGCGGCGACCGCGAGCGCCGAGACCCCGGTGGCCGCCAGGATCTCCCCGATCGAGCCCTGGGCCAGCAGCCCGGCCCCCCCGGGGGTCAGCACGAAGGCGAACGGCACCAGGAACGCGGGCAGCGTGTACTTCCAGGCCGCCATCATGGTCCGGTAGGCGTTGCCCCCGGTGATGGCCGACGCCGCGAAGGCCGACAACGCCGTGGGCGGGCTGACCTCCGACAGCACGGCGTAGTAGAAGATGAACATGTACGCCTCGGCCTGGCTGACGCCGAGATCCGTCAGCGCGGGCCCGATGATGACCGCCGCGATGACGAACGACGCGGTCACCGGCACGGCGAGGCCGAGCACGAGCACCGCGACCGCGCACAGCAGCGCGGTGACGGCCAGGATCCCGCCCGAGGCGCCGACGATCAGCGAGCTCGCCTTGAGTCCGAGACCGGTGAGCGTGACGACGGCGACGATCAGCCCGGCGGCGGCGCAGGTCGCCGCGACCGGCAGCACCCCGGTCGTCCCCGCCGCCAGGGCCCTCGCCGCCCTGCGCGGGGTGAGGGCGTGCTCCCTGTCGAGGAAGGAGAGCGCGACGGCGAGCAGCGTGGCGTACACCACGGCGCGGAACGGCGACTGGCCCAGCGCCATCAGGACGACGATCACGAAGAGCGAGCTGAAGTGGTAGCCGAACCGCCTGACCAGCGGCCAGAACCTCGGCGCGTCCACCTCGACGGCCCGCGTCCCGTACTTGCGGGCGTCGATCTCGATGGCCAGGAAGATGCCCAGGTAGTACAGGACCGTGGGGATGGTGGCGTACAGCAGCACCGTGAGGTAACTCACCCGCATGTACTCGGCGATGATGAACGCCGCCGCGCCGAGCGTGGGAGGCGACAGGATCGCCCCGATGCCCGCCGCCGCGAGCACTCCCCCGCCCTGCTCCGGCGGGTATCCCGCCCTGCGCAGGATCGGCCAGGCGACACTGCCCACGCTCACCGTCGTCGCGACGCCCGAGCCGCTCACCGTGCCGAGCAGGAACCCGGCGAGGGTGACCGTACGGCCCGGCGCGGAGCGCGAGCGGCGGAACGCGGCCAGGGAGACGTCCACGAAGAACCTGCCCGCTCCGGAGTGGTCGAGGACCGCGCCGTAGACGGTGAACAGGATGATGTAGGTGGCCGCCACGTCGAGCGGCACCCCGTACACACCGTCGGTGCCCATCACGAACGAGACGACGATCCGGTCGAGGTCGTAGCCGCGGTGCCCGACGACCCAGTCGAAGGGCAGGTAGCCTCCGTAGTAGGCGTAGAGGGCGAACGCGACGCAGACCGCGGGCAGTATCCATCCGACGGTGCGGCGGCAGGCCTCCAGGACGAGCAGCACGATGACCGTCCCGGCCACCACGTCGAGGGTCGTCGGCTCGAAGGCGCGCCGGATGAAGTCGTCGAAGACCACCAGCGGGTAGAGGCAGGCCACGAGCGCGAGCAGGGCCGCCGCCCAGTCCACGACACCCGGCCGGTCGGTGCCCCGCCGCCCCGGTTTGTAGCAGACGAAGGTGAGCGGCAGCACGACCGCGAGGAAGAGCATCCGGTACGGGAGCACGGCGCCCGGCCGGAAGGCCCGGTACAGGACGTAGAGCGACAGCCCGAGGGCGACCAGCGTGACGGCCCCGGCCACCCAGCCCGACAGCCGCCGGGCGGGCCGTTCCGCGTCGAACTCCGCGATCAACTCGTCCGCCGACGCGGTGTCCGTTGTCGTACCGTCCGCTGATCCCGCCGATGTGGTACCTGTCAAACCGCCGTCTCCACGTGTGAGCCGCGAGCCTTGACCGCACAGTACATAGATCGCTGACGCCCGTCCGTCAGGGCGCGGTCACATTCGCGTCACACCTGCCGTGCGGGACGCACCGGCCCGCACGGAACGCACGAAGAGCGCGGAATGTCCGAAAAGAAGGACCGAAAGCTGGAGTGACCGGAAAGGAATCGCCGGGGCGAGAAGACCCGAGACCGCCCCGGGGCTGTCCCGGGAACCCCGCCGCCGTCAAGCCGCTGTCCGCCGTCAAGCCGCTGTCCGCCGTCAAGCCGCTGTCCGCCGTCAGCCGCCGTCGGTGCCGTCGGTGCCGTCAGCCGCCGTCAGCCGCCCGAGGTGTCGGTCTCGGCGTCGGCGCTGGGAACCGCGAGGTCGTAGGGGTCGTCCAGCCATCCGGCGGGCAGGTGAACGCGGTCGCGCGGGTTCGTCTTGCCCCGGGGGGTGTCCACGCCGTCGGGCCACGGCTGGGCGGCGTCGAGCTCGGCGAGGCCCTCCCGCAGGCCGGAAAGGCTCTCCGAGGTGGCCAGGCGGCGGCGGAGCTCGGCGCCGACGGTGAAGCCCTTGAGGTACCAGCCGACGTGCTTGCGGAAGTCGACCACGGCGTGCCGCTCGCTCTCGAAGCACTCGGCCATCAGGGTCGCGTGCCGGTCCATGGTCGCGGCGACCTCGCCCAGCAGGGGCCGGCTCAGCTCGGCGCCGCCCTCGCACATGGCCGCCAGATCCGCGAACAGCCACGGGCGCCCCAGACAGCCCCGGCCCACGACGACGCCGTCGCACCCGGTCTCGTCCATCATGCGGCGCGCGTCGGCGGCGCTCCAGATGTCACCGTTGCCGAGCACCGGGATCTCCGTCACGCTCTCCTTGAGCCGCGCGATCGCCTCCCAGTCGGCGGTGCCACCGTAGTGCTGGATCGCGGTGCGGCCGTGCAGCGCGATCGCGGAGACGCCCTCCTCGACGGCGATCCGCCCGGCGTCCAGGTAGGTCAGGTGGTCGTCGTCGATGCCCTTGCGCATCTTCACGGTCACCGGCAGCGTCCCGGCGTTGCCCACGGCCTCGCGCAGGATCGCCCGGAACAGGTTCCGCTTGTACGGCAGCGCGGAGCCACCGCCCTTGCGGGTCACCTTGGGCACCGGGCAGCCGAAGTTGAGGTCGACGTGGTCTGCCAGGTCCTCCTCGGCGATCATGCGGACGGCCCTGCCGACGGTCACCGGGTCGATCCCGTACAGCTGGATGCTGCGGGGGCTCTCCTCGGGCTCGAACCGGATCATCTTGAAGGTCTTGGGATTGCGCTCCACCAGCGCCCGCGTCGTGATCATCTCGCAGACGAACAACCCGCCGCCCTGCTCCCGGCAGAGGGTCCGGAAGGGCGCGTTGGTGATCCCGGCCATCGGGGCGAGAACGACCGGCGGCCATACCTCCAGCGATCCCAGTTTCAACGACTCCACCTGGCTTTTCTACCGCACTGCGACGAGCAGGACGAATCATCGCTGGGTATGGTGTCTCTGGCGTAGATCAACGTGACACGGGAGGCCGCGGATGCTACTGCGACTGCGGATCGCACTGCCCGATCAGCCGGGCTCCCTGGGGAAGGTGACCCGTGTCCTCGGTGTCGCGGGCGCGGACATCACCCAGGTGGTCGTCCTCGACCGCGGCGAGGGCCGGGCGCTGGACGACATCACCGTCTACTGGCCGGACTCCGCCTCCAGGGAAAGCCTGATCGAGGGGCTGGAGAGCGTCCCGGGAGTGACGATCGAGGGCATCTGGGGCACACGCGAGGCGCCGGGAACCTACCCCGAGCTGGAGATCCTCAAGTACATCACCACCGCGGGCGACCGCGCCCTGGCCACCCTGCTCGACTCCATGCCCGTGCTGTTCAGCGCCGACTGGGCGGCGGCGGCGACCGAGAGGGCCCCCCGCACGGTCGTCCACTCCAGCTGGCGCGCCCCCGAGCAGGTGCCCTTCCCCGACGAGACCCCCGTCCGCCCGACGGCCTTCACCCTCGACTCCGGCCTGCACGTGATCGCCGCCCCGCTGCCCCCGCTGGCCCTGACCTTCCTGCTGGCCCGCACCGACGGCCCCGCCTTCCACCGCATCGAGGTGCACCGCCTCACCCGCATCCTGGAAATCTTCCTCACCCTGCCCGCCGTGGAGCGCGTCGTCACCCGTCAGCTGCGCCGCCCGGCCGAACATGACGGCTGAGCAAGCCGCCCGGCCGCACCGGACGGTTCAACAGGGCGGCCGAACGCCCGCCCGGCCGGACCCGCCGCACGGGTGCCCGCGGGCGGATTCACCCGACGGCCACGGGACCGGCGGCTGAACGCGCGGTTACGCAACCGCCGGGAAAACCCGCTAGAGTTCTCTCGTCGCCACCGGGTACGAAACCCGGGGGAAACACGCGGAAGTGGCTCAGTGGTAGAGCATCACCTTGCCAAGGTGAGGGTCGCGGGTTCGAATCCCGTCTTCCGCTCGAAGGGTCTTCGGGCTCTCACTCCGGTGGAGTGGCCGAGAGGCGAGGCAACGGCCTGCAAAGCCGTCTACACGGGTTCAAATCCCGTCTCCACCTCTGGTCCTTCCCCATGCGGACGATTAGCTCAGCGGGAGAGCACTTCCCTGACACGGAAGGGGTCACAGGTTCAATCCCTGTATCGTCCACCACCACCCGTCAACGGGTAGCTCGAACAGAATGGCCGTCAAAGCCCCAGCTCAGGGGCCTTGGCGGCCTTCTGGCTTTTCGGGTTGATGCCGGTTGTTCCGGGTTGTTGTCAGTACCGGTGCTGACGTTGTGCTGACCTCGTGATGGCCTCGCCCCCAAGAGCCCCCTTGGCTACTCAGCGGATTCAACTGGTCGTCGCAACATCTCGTTCAGTGAGGCGTTCGCCCAGGTCACCGTTCACAGAACTCCTCTCACAATCGGAACGTTCTGAAAGACGGTTCTGAGACGCTCAGGACCTGCGCGAACGCTCTACTTTGCCCCCGGTGAAGCCGACCCGAGCGGGAGGCCTAGCACGTTTGCAAAGGCAGGACGCGGGCTGCGCCCTCGACGTCGATCTCGCCGGCCACGGAGAGGGCCAGGTGGGCGAAGGCGGGGGCCAGCCCGGTCAGCGCTTCGAGGGGGTCGCCGCCCGTCTCGTACTCCTGGATCTGCAGGCTCTTGATCTTCAGGCTCTCCAGCCGGGGCAGGATGGGGGACCCGGCGAGTGCTTCCAGGGTACCGAGGTCGCCGGCGTCGAACTCCGCGCGACTCAGGTCGAGGTGCCGCAGGGCTGGGTAGCCGGCCGGGTCGAGCTCGTCGAGCTGCTCGACCGGGCACTCGGTGCCAAAGACGTCCGAGCGGATCTCCAGAGCCAGCGTGACGACGCTGGGCGCCCTGCGCGGGAAGACCGCGCCGTCGAGGTGCAACTCCAGCTGGCGCAGGCCGGCCGCGGCCGGGTCGGTGAGCAGCGCCTCGATCAGCGCGGCCTCCCACTGCTCCGGGTCGGTCGCATCCGCGCCGAGCCGCTCCACCAGCGCATGGCGGCCGGAGACCGTGTCCGGCGCCAGCCGGAACACGGCCTCGTCGAGCCGGTCTCCGGACCAGGTGAGCTGCCAGGAGCGGTCGGTGCGCAGTCCGTCGAAGTCGATCACCACGGCATCGTAGGCAACGGGTACGACACTTTCAGCCGTCCCGGCCCTTCCCGCCCACGGTCGTGAGCACTCCGCGGTCGCCGCTCTGGCAACGGCCGAGTTGCGCGACTCGGCGTTCGAGCCGGTGCAGACCGCACGCCAATGAGGCGCCCGATGTAGTTGAGGCCCTTCGGCGTGACGTACAACGTGTAGAACTCGCTCGATCACCCATCGCTGTGCGAGTAGTCGCTCTCCGGCGCCTTGAAGCGACCGGCCTGGAGGTGGCGGGCATGGACGTCCCGCACGGCGCGGGGAGGCTGGGCGACGCCGCGCTCCGGACGTGGCCCCGGCCCTGCTCCGGTGTGAACAGGATTCATCTCGCCAGGGGGAGCGCCGAGCCGTCCATCGGGCCGCCGGGACTGTAGACCACGCACATGACGTCGCGGTCGCCGTCGGCCCAGGTCTCCCGGGTCGGCAGGATCGGGTAGAAGTTCAGTCCCGAGGCCGATTCGCCGCTCCAGTGGCTGTCGAATCCGCGCCGGCAGCTCCGCCACGCGAACGCGTTCAGCGCGACCGGATCCCATTCGCCCTCGGGAGCGTGCACGAAGCCGTACGACTGGTTGGCCGCCTGCTCGTGGCAGGGCGTGTACAGCACGACGACCTCGGCCGCCTCCCCGGAGTAGGCCGGGTCGGTGAAGCACTCCCCCGCCTCGATGTGCAGGATCCCGCTCGTCCGCACGGTGACGAAGGTCTCGTCCTTGATCCTCGCCCCCGTCGCCCCCGTCGTGGTCGGCGGCGGGAACAGCGTCCCGAGCGCCACGAGGCCGAGAAGCAGGGTCCAGCGGCGGGCGGGCCGCCGGTCACCGGCCTGGCGGGGGACGGTCAACGGGACATCCTGTTCCTGGGGAAGCGGCTCTTCACCCGGGGAGCGATTCCGCTGTTCGACGGCTGGTCGGCCACACCATAGGCGGGGGCCACGGAACGCGCGGGCAACGGAGGGTGACGAACGCGCGGACTTCCGGCGACATCGGCGGTGCGGCCGGGGTCACAGGTTTCCGAGGGAACATGTTCATCCGGACGCAATGCTCTATCAAGGCATTTGATGATCTTTTCTGGCTCAATACGGACGTCCACCGCACTCCCTCGGTGGAATGTGATTCCTCCCCCGGAAATGAGCTCATGATGGGCGAAGTCAACATGCCCCGGCCCACCGGATCCCGGCGAACGAAGCTGACCGCGGCGGGCGCGGGCGTGCTGCTCCTCGGCGGCCTGGCGTTCGGCCCGGTGGCTTTCGGCGCGGCCGCGCCGCCGAAATATCCCGCCGCCGACATCCACAAGCCCTCCCCCGTGCCCGACCGTGTCATCCTGACCCCGACCACCACCCCGTCGTCCAGCCAGAAGGTCACCTGGCGGGCCGTGGCCGACGCCGAGTCGGCGCAGGCGGAGATCCTTGAGGCCCCGCGCGCGCTCGGCGAGGTCGCGCCGGCCGCGGGCGCGGTCGTCAACGTCAAGGCTTCCGTCAGCACCCCGGTCAACACCACCCTGGGGTACGCCTCCACCTACCACACGGTGGAGTTCACCGGCCTGAAGCCGAACACCCGGTACACCTACCGGGTCGGCGACGGCACCAACTGGGCCGAGTGGAGCGACTTCACGACCGCGGCGGCCGACCTGCAGCCGTTCTCGTTCATCTACTACGGCGACGCGCAGAACTACATCGACTCGGCGGTGCCGCGAGTCTTCCGCCAGGCGTTCGCCGACCGCCCGCGGGCCAAGGTGATCGTCAACGCCGGCGACCTCATCGACTCCGCGAACAGCGAGGAGCAGTGGGGCCAGTGGTACAAGGCCGCCGGCTTCATCGACAGCCAGGTCAACAACATCTCGATCCCCGGAAACCACGAGTACAGCGGCGGGCTGTCCACCTTCTGGCGGCCGCAGTTCCCCTATCCGGACAACGGGCCGGGTAACCCGGAGCTGAAGCAGACCGCCTACACGGTGGACTACCAGGGCGTGCGCTTCATCGGCCTGGACTCCAACGTGCAGGGCACCCCGGCCCTGATGGCCGCGCAGACCACCTGGCTGGAGGGCCTGCTCAAGGACAACCCGAACAAGTGGACGGTGGTGACCTTCCACCACCCCGTCTACTCCACCACCGGCACCCGCAACAACCCCGTCGTACGCGCCCAGTGGGGCCCGCTGTTCGAGAAGTACGGCGTGGACCTGGTCCTGCAGGGCCACGACCACTCCTACGGCCGGGGCAACGTGGCGACCGCCCGCAAGTCGGTCACGGTCAACAACGGCGTCGCCTACGTCGTGTCCGTCTCCGGCGGCAAGATGTACGAGCTCAACAACGGCGAGAACTGGACCGGCAACGGCGCCGAGGTCGTCAGCCGGAGCGAGAACACCCAGCTCTACCAGCTGATCGACGTCGAGGCCGACCATCTCACCTTCGAGGCCCGCTACGCCAACGGCGAGCACCACGACGGCTTCGTCATCCGCAAGAACAGGGCGGGCGAGCGCACGGTCAACGAGGTCCGCACCCCGGAGAACACCGTCGGCGAGCAGGTCACCGTCGACAGGACCACCGTCGGGACGCGTGATGAGCTC
Organism: Streptosporangium sp. NBC_01469; assembly: GCF_036227305.1. Taxonomy (NCBI): domain Bacteria; kingdom Bacillati; phylum Actinomycetota; class Actinomycetes; order Streptosporangiales; family Streptosporangiaceae; genus Streptosporangium; species Streptosporangium sp. NBC_01469. Next base: position 8,493,660 of record NZ_CP109465.1, read on the forward strand.
AAGGTCTCCGCGTACGGCTACGACCCGGGCGAGCGCGTGTCCGTCTTCCTGAAGAAGGCCGACGAGCGCGACAAGGGACACGGGCACGACAGGGACGACTCGATCGGCGTACGGACCGCCGACGAGCTGGGCCGCCTGACCTACACCTTCAGGCTGCCGAGCAAGGTGAAGAAGGGCAGCACCTACGTGGTGTACCTGGACAGCGCCAACCAGAAGATCACCAGTCCGGTCATCACGGTCACCAGGTAGTGACCTCTCCGGGCGCGGGGCGGCCGTACCGGCGGCCCCGCGCCCGGAGGTACCGGCGCCACGCCGGGGTCATGCCGTGGCCCCGGCGTGGCGCCTGGGTCATGCCGTGACCGTGCCGTGGCCGTGCTTCGGCCGTGCTTCGGCCGTGCCGGAGTCGTACCGACGTCATGCCGCAGTCATTCCGGAGTCGCGCCGAAGTCGCGCCGGACAGGAGATCCGTTGAGAATCCACACCCGTGTGCTGGCGGGCGCGCTGCTCGTCTGCGCCCTGGGCGGCTGGGCCGCACCGGCCGCCGCCCACCCCTTCGGGCCGCCGTCCACCGCGCGGATCGGGGCCGACGGCTCGCGCGTGACCATCTCGTGGTTCGCGGCCGAGGACGACTGGGTCGCCCTCGGCCAGTCGGTCGGGGCGTTCGAGGACCCGTCCACCGGTACCGTGTCGACGGAGCTGACCGGTGAGCAGAAACTGGAGCGGTCACCGGCCGTGCGGGACTACCTGCTGGACCGGATCACGGTCGCCCAGGGCGGCCAGCGGTGTTCGAGCCGGCTGGAGGAGCTCCGGGCGCTGATCACCGAGGGCGCCCGGTTCGTCTTCGACTGCCGGGGCCCGGTCACGCAGGTGGACGTCACCGTCGCCGCCCTGACCGACCTCAACGAGGCGTACCGGACGATGCTCGTCGCCGAGACCCCCGCGACCCCCGGGCAGACGCTTCTCACCGGGGCCGAGAGCACCCGGCGCCTGACCTTCTCCGGCGCGGGCGGGGGTGGCATGCCCGCGGGGACGACGACCGTCGTCGTCTCCGCCGCCGTACTGCTGGCCGGAGCGGGGGTGTCCACCGCGTTGTGGAGACGGCGCGGGACGGGCGGGCGGGCGTGACGGAGTTCGGCGGCTTCGAGAGCCGGTTCGTCGCGCTCTTCGACAACAGGGGCGTCTTCTGGGCGATCCTCACCGTCGCGCTCGTCGCCGGAGCCCTGCACGCGGTCGCCCCCGGCCACGGCAAGAGCGTCACGGCGGCCTACCTGGTCGGCACCCGGGGCGGCTACCGCGACGCGCTGCGCCTGGGGGTCATCGTGGCGCTGATGCACACCTTCTCGGTGCTGGTGCTGGCGTTCGCCTGGGTGGGACTGAGCGGCGCCGCGAGTTTCGGCACGAAGAACGTCACCGCCTGGATGCAGGTCGCGGCCGGACTGATCACGATCGGCGTCGGCGCCCATCTCACCTACCGCCACCTGCGGGGATGGAACCGGCACCGGCTGCAGACCCACCACGGCCATGGACACGGGCACGGGCACGGGCACGGGCATGGGCATCAGGTCGAGGACGGGACAGACCCCTGGTCACGCCGGGGCCTCCTCGCGCTCGCCCTCTCCGGCGGGTTGCTGCCCTCGCCGTCGGCCTTCGTCGTCCTGATGAGCGGGCTGCTCACCGGCCGGGCCTTCGACGCCGTCGTGCTCGTCGCCGCCTTCGGCCTGGGGATGGCCCTCACCCTGACCGGCGTGGGCGTCGTGACGATCCGGGGGTACGCGCTGCTGGCCCGGGGAACCCGCCGGTGGTCACCGGCCTCCACCGCGCTGGCCTGGGCTCCGGCCGCCGCCGGAGTCGCGGTCTCCTTGGCCGGCGGCCTCTATCTCGCCGTGGCGATAAGCGTCTTGACCGGCTGATCGTCTGACATCCTCCCCCGCGTGAACGGCGGCATCGGACCGCCGGCCCGATGCCACCCGAGACGGGAAAACGTGACGTCCACCCGTCGGTTCGTCCCCGTGGCGTGGCCCCGAACCTCGGGAGGGCCGGAAGGGGCGGCCCCCGGCCGACACTCGCGTGCCGCGGTCGGCACTCCGCCCGGCGCGTCCCACCTCCGTCCCAGTACGGGACGGTCTTCGCACGTCAACAGCATGATCATTTCCCATCGTCCCAACCCTCCCACCGCGATTGCGAGACGAGTTCGCGCGTTGCCACGCTGACTGACGCTGATCCACTTTGTCGACCGCGATCACGCGGTTTCCCACCGTCCACACATGGAGCGACATGAGTCTGAGCGTCCGTCCGATCGTCCGCAATCTCCTGCTGGTACTGGCGCTGGTCACGTCGCTGATGACCTTCCAGGCGACCGCCGGGGTCTCGAGCGCCCACGCCAGCGACTGCGAGCGGGTCCCGCCGGTCGCCGGGGCCGTGTACTGCGGGGTCGTCCACAACAAGACCCCTTATAAGCTGGTGGCGGCCTCCTACGACCTCAAGGGCGGCAACTGCAACGGCACCGACTGCGGCGCATGCGCCGTCCCGGCGGGTTCCAACTCCACGGCCGCCTGCGGGCGGCTGTTCAAGGACACCGACGCCGTGACCTTCCCGTCCCGGGCCTGGTACTTCAAGGGCGTCAGGAAGTCCGCCAACCAGTACGCCAAGATCGACAGCATGACGGTGCTCGACTGCCGCGGGTCCGGCACCCCCCAGTGCACCGAGAAATCGTGAAGGTCCCGCACGAACGGCCACCGGCGGCCGTCGGCACGTGGTGATCGATCAGAGGTCACAGGCGCGCGACCGGAGGGGCGTCAACAACGGGAGGCTCCCCACAGCCATCTGGGTGAAAGATGCCTGAAAGGGAAGATTCATACGGGGTATGACAGCACGGACGAAACGCGTTAACCCCGTGCACGTAGGCTGTCCCGGGCCCATAGGGGCGCCGTACACATGGGGGAAGACAGTGATTCCGTTACCAGCCGACACCGGCATGCCGTCGCGAGCACTCCTGCCGGGAGGGACCGCACCGCAGGCCAGGACGTTGCTGGACATCCTCGACCAGACCACGCGACGTCATCCCCACGCACTCGCCCTGGACGACGGGCGGACCCGTCTCGACTACACCGAACTGCGGGCCGAGGCGGGCCGGATGGCCCTGGAGCTGCGGGCGGCCGGGGTCGGGCGCGGCGACCGGGTCGGGGTGCGGATCCCGTCTGGCACCGTCGGCCTGTACATCGCGATCGTCGCCGTGCTCACCGCCGGGGCCGCCTACGTCCCGGTGGACGCCGACGACCCCGAGGAGCGGGCTGACCTGGTCTTCGGCGAGGCCCGCGTCCGCGCCGTCATCGGCGACGGCGGGAAGATCGCTCCCTACGGGGACCCGTACGAGCACCTGGTCGCCCCCTCTTCCGGCGACGACGCGGCACGCGGGACCGGCCACGGCAAGCACACCGGCGGGCACGGTGGTGAGCACGGCGTCGAATGTGAGATTCGCCACCCCGACGGCCACACCGGTACCCCGGACTCCGGCTCCGAGCGCCCCTCCTCGGGGCCCAGGCTCACCGGCGGGTCGGAACTCGACTACGCGGCGGAGCTGCACGGCGCGGGCCCCTACGACGGGCGTCGGCACGACATCGGAGGCGCCCCCGGAAACACCGCCGCGCCGCTCTTCCCCGCGGCCCGCGCCAAGGACCCGGTCACGGAGCGTGACAGGGGCGCGGTGACGAGCCACGGCAAGGACCCGGTGACGGGCAGGGACAGGGAGCGGGACCGGAGCCGGGGCAGCGGCCGGCCGGGGCCCGAGGACGACGCGTGGATCATCTTCACCTCCGGGTCAACCGGCAGACCCAAGGGCGTGGCGGTGACCCACCGCAACGCGGCGGCGTTCGTGGACGCCGAGGCGCGGCTGTTTCTCACCGGGGAACCCATCGGGCCCGGTGACCGGGTGCTGGCGGGGCTGTCGGTGGCGTTCGACGCCTCCTGCGAGGAGATGTGGCTGGCCTGGCGGTACGGCGGCTGCCTGGTGGCGGCGCCGCGCGCGCTGGTGCGCACCGGCATGGACCTGGGGCCGTGGCTGCTGGACATGGGCATCACGGTGGTCTCGACCGTACCGACCCTCGCGGCGCTCTGGCCCGTCGAGACGCTCGACGACGTACGGCTGCTGATCTTCGGCGGTGAGGCGTGCCCGCCGGAGCTCGCCGAGCGGCTGGCCGTGCCGGGACGCGAGGTGTGGAACACCTACGGCCCGACCGAGGCGACGGTGGTGGCGTGCGCGGCGCCGCTGACCGGGGAGGGCCCGGTGCGGATCGGGCTGCCGCTGGCGGGCTGGGACCTGGCCGTCGTCGGCAAGGACGGCGAGCCGGTGGCCATGGGCGAGACCGGCGAGCTGGTCATCGGCGGGGTCGGGCTCGCCAGATACCTGGACCCGGCCAAGGACGCGGAGAAGTACGCGCCGCTCGCGTCGCTCGGCTGGGAGCGCGCCTACCGCAGCGGCGACCTGGTGAGGGCCGAGTCCGAGGGACTGATCTTCGTCGGGCGGGCCGACGAGCAGATCAAGCTCGGCGGGCGCAGGATCGAGCTGGGCGAGGTGGACGCGGCGCTGCAGGCGCTGCCCGGGGTCGCCGGGGCGGCCTCGGCGGTCCGCACGACCGGCGGCGGGCACCAGCTGCTCGTCGGCTACGTCGTGCCCGGCGAGGGGTTCGACCAGGAGGACGCCAGAGACCGCCTCCGACACTCCCTGCCCGCCGCGCTGGTCCCAAGGATCGCCCTGGTGGACGAGCTTCCGACGCGCACCTCCGGGAAGATCGACAGGGACGCCCTGCCCTGGCCGCTGCCCAAGAGGACGGGCACGCCCGACGCCGGGGTGCCGGACGTCGACCCGTGGGTGGCCGAGTGCTGGATGGACATCCTGGGCGGCGTCGACGGCGACTTCTTCGCCGAGGGCGGAACCAGCCTCGCGGCGGCGCGGCTGGTCTCCACGCTGCGCACCCGCTACCCGGCGGTCACCGTCGGCGACGTCTACGACAATCCGACGCTGCCCCAGCTGGGCAGGCACCTGTCGGCGCTCGACGCGCCGGAGATCGTGACCACCGACCGGATCGTCACGCCGATGCCGCGCCGCGCCGCGATCGCGCAGGCCGCGCTCACCGTGCCGCTGCTCAGCGTCGGCGCGCTGCGCTGGGTGGTGGCGCTGGCCGCGCTGAACAACCTGGTGGGCCTGCCCTGGGCCCCGGTCGTCTCGTGGTGGTGGGTGCTCGTGGGCGCGCTGCTGTTCGTCAGCCCCGCGGGGCGGATCGCGCTGGCCGCAGGCGGCGCCCGGCTGCTGCTGCGCGACCTCAGGCCCGGCACGTACCCCCGGGGCGGCGGCACGCACCTGCGGCTGTGGTTCGCCGAGCAGCTCTCCGAGCGGCTCGGCGTGGGCGAGGTGTCCACCGCCCCGTGGCTCACCCACTACGCGCGGGCGCTCGGCGCCCAGGTCGGCGACGACGCGGACCTGCACTCGATGCCGCCGATCACCGGGATGCTCAAGCTGGGCAGGTACGCGGCCGTCGAGCCCGAGGCCGACCTGAACGGCTACTGGATCGACGGCGACCAGGTGCACGTCGGCGAGATCAAGATCGGCGCCTCCGCCACGGTCGGCGCCCGTACCACCCTGTTCCCCGGCACGAAGATCGGCAAGAACGCCCAGGTCGCGCCCGGTTCCGCGGTGGCGAGCTCGGTGCCCTCCGGGGAGCGCTGGGCGGGCGTGCCCGCGAGCCGGATGGGCAAGGCCCGGCCGCCGGCCGCCGACCGCCCGCCGCGCTCGTGGCACTGGGCGACGGTCTACGGGCTGTCCGCGCTGGTGCTGAGCGCCTTCCCGGTGATCGCCGCGCTGCCCGGCCTCGCCGTCCTGCTGCGCGACGGCGCGCCCTCCCTGGCCTCCGTCCTGTACGGGGTGCCACTGGCCACCGTCGTGTCGGTGGCCACCCTCGCCCTGCTGACCGTGGTCTCGGTGCGGCTGCTGTCGGCCGGCCTGCACGCCGGGCAGCACCCGGTGCACAGCCGCCAGGCCTGGCAGGCGTGGGCGACGGGCCTGCTGATGTCGATGGCGCGGGTCTGGCTGTTCCCGCTGTACGCGAGCATGGTCACCCCCGCCTGGCTGCGCGCCCTGGGCATGAAGGTCGGCCGGGACGTGGAGCTGTCGACGGTGCTGGCGCTGCCGTCGATGACCTCGGTCGGTGACGGCGCCTTCCTCGCCGACGACACGATGGTCGCGCCGTACGAGCTGGAGGGCGGGCGGCTGCGGGTGGACCACGTGCGGATCGGCAAGCGCGCGTTCCTCGGCAACTCGGGAATGACCGCGCCGGGACGCAAGGTGCCCAAGGACGGGCTGGTCGCGGTGCTGTCGGCGGCGCCGAAGAAGGCGAAGGCGGGCTCGTCGTACCTGGGGATGCCCCCGGTGGAGCTGCGCAGGGCCGCGGAGGAGGGCGACCGGAGCCGCACCTACGACCCGCCGCCGAGGCTGAGGTTCGCCCGCGCCGCGGTCGAGGTGTGCCGCGTGGTGCCGGTGATGTGCACGGTCGCCGTGGCCGTGCTCGTCGCGGCGGCCGTGGAGTGGCTGGCGGGGGCGTACGGCTTCGCGGCGGCGGCGGTCCTGTCGGGTGTGGCGGTGCTGGGCGGCGGGGTGCTCGCCGCGGCGACGGCGACCGTGGCCAAGTGGGTCCTGGTGGGCCGGATCTCGGTGGGCGACCGGCCGCTGTGGAGCTCGTTCGTGTGGCGCAACGAGCTGGCCGACACCTTCGTGGAGGTGCTGGCCGCGCCCTGGTTCGCCCAGCGCTGGCTGGGGACGGCGCCGCTGAACCTGTGGCTGCGATCCCTGGGGGCGCGGGTGGGCAGGGGCGTGTGGTGCGAGACCTACTGGCTGCCCGAGGTCGACCTGGTCAGCCTGGGAGACGGGGTGTCGGTGAACCGGGGATGCGTGTTGCAGACACACCTGTTCCACGACCGCGTGATGAGCATCGATACTGTCGTCATGCGGGACGGATCCACACTCGGACCCCACGGGGTGGTCCTGCCCGCGGCGACGATCGGGGAGAACACCACGGTCGGACCGGCGTCCCTGGTGATGCGCGGCGAGTCCGTGCCCGCCGGGACCCGCTGGTTCGGCAACCCGATCGCAGCGTGGGCCCGGCGAAGATAGCGCGCGAAGAACAGAGGAAGCCGGTGTGGCTCTGAGCACGACCTCCATCCCTCAGCTGTATTTCCCCATGCACGGCGACGACGGCTACCGGGTGGAGCACTACGACCTGACCCTCGACTACCGGGTGGGCCCCAACCGCCTGGGCGGGGTGGCCCGGATCTCCGCGGTGGCGCTGCGGCAGCTCACCCGGGTCGCCTTCGATCTCGGCGCCCTCCGGGTGAGCGGCGTGCTGGTCGACGGCGCGCCGGTGCGCTTCACCCACCGCGGGGGCAAGCTGCACCTGTCGCCCGCCGGGCTGCGGCCGGGCCGGTTCACCGTCGAGATCCGCTACGCGGGCACCCCCCAGCCGGTGAGCAGCCACTGGGGCGGGCTCGGCTGGGAGCAGCTCACCGACGGCGTCATCGTGGCCAGCCAGCCGATCGGGGCGCCCTCGTGGTTCCCGTGCAACGACCGGCCCGACGACAAGGCCACCTACCGGATCTCGGTCACCACCGCCTCCGCGTACCAGGTGGTCGCCAACGGGGAGCTGGTCTCGAAGCGGCGGGCGGCCTCGACGACCACGTGGGTGTACGAGCAGGCCGAGCCGATGGCCTCCTACCTGGCGAGCGTGCAGATCGGCCGCTACCAGCAGGCCGAACTCGGCCCGGGGATGCGGCTGTTCTTCCCCGTCAGGTACGCCTCGCGGGTGCGCCACGACTTCGAGCGCCAGGGCCGGATGATGGAGGTCTTCCGCGAGCGGTTCGGCCCCTACCCGTTCGGCTCCTACACCGCGGTGGTCGTGGACGACGAGCTGGAGATCCCGGTCGAGGCGCAGGGCATGTCGATCTTCGGGGTGAACCACGTCGACGGCAGGCGGGGCGAGGAGCGGCTGGTGGCCCACGAGCTGGCCCACCAGTGGTTCGGCAACAGCCTGACGGTGGCCGACTGGAGCGGCATCTGGCTGCACGAGGGGTTCGCCTCGTACGCGGAGTGGATCTGGTCGGAGAGTTCCGGCGGCCTGTCATCCGATGACCACGCGCAGCGCTGGCACCGGCGCCTCTCCTCGCTCCCCCAGGACTTCGTGCTGGCCGACCCCGGCCCCCGGCGGCTGTTCGACGACCGCGTCTACCGGCGCGGCGCGCTCACCCTGCACGCGCTCCGGCGCACCATCGGCGACGAGTCCTTCTTCGCCCTGCTCAGGGAGTGGACGGCCGGGCACCGCCACGGAACCGTCACCACCGGCGCCTTCACCGCGCTGGCCACGCGCCGCACGACGCTGCCGCTGGACAAACTGTTCGCCGGCTGGCTGCACGACCGCCGCCTGCCCGCCCTCCCCTAGCCCTCATACATCGGATGACTGCTATAACGGTCTACAACTTCGTGGAGGTACGGCATGCGCGTCGCGTTGCACACCCGGGTCAAGCCGGGCAGGGAGTCCGAGTACGACCAGGCACACCGGGAGGTGCCCGCCGAGCTGGCCGAGGCCATCAGGAGGGGCGGCGCGCACGAGTGGACGATCTGGCGCAGCGGCCAGGACCTGTTCCACGTGATCGACTGCGACGACTACGAGGCACTGCTGTCGTCGCTGGCGGACCTGCCGGTGAACATCACCTGGCAGGCCCGGATGGCCGAGCTGCTGGAGGTCGTGCACGACTACTCCGGGGAGGGCGCCGGCAAGGGCCTTCCCGCGGTGTGGCGGCTGCCCTGACGCCTTTCCGGAAACCACGCCGGAAGACCTGAGGCACCTCGGGAAGGCCCGGCGCCCTCCGGAGAAGAGGGCGGTCTCCGGATCCCGGGCCAGGTGGGCGGCCAGGAGCGGGCGGGCCGCCGGTGGCAGGCGGATCGGCTCTGGTGAGGGTGCCCAGCAGGCGGCCAGGTGCTCGCGGGCGATCGGCGGCAGCGGGACGGTGCGGTTGGAAACCGGTCGCTGATCAAGGCTCCGACCCGTCCGTTACCCTTCTACCGGGTCACCCGGTACGTCAGGTGGGCGACGAGGCTGGTGCCCGCAGGGTCACCGATGGGTTCGAGAGTGATGTTCCCGAGGTTGTCGAGCAGCCGCTCGCCTCTGCCGAGGATCACGGGCGCAACGTGCAGGCGCAGTTCGTCGATGATCCCTGCCGCCAGATACTGGTTCACCGTCTCGGCACCGCCGGCGACGGCGACGTCGCGGTCGCCGGCGGCCTCGCGCGCCTGGGCCATCGCCGCCTCGATCCCGTCGGTGACGAAGACGAACGTCGTGCCACCCTTCATCGTCAACGGCTCGCGCGGGTGATGGGTGAGGACGAAGACCGGCCCGTGGTACGGCGGCTCCTCACCCCACCAGCCGCTCCAGTCCAGATCCCAGGCGCCGCGGCCGGGGCCGAACATGTTGCGGCCCATGATGAAGGCCCCGGCCGCGGTAATACCCTCGATCACCGCGGTGTGCCGCTCGGGCTCCTCGAACATCCACCGATGTAGGCACTCCTCCGCGCCCTCACCGAGCGGGTTGGCCAAGCTCTGGTTCGGTCCTGCCACGAAGCCGTCGAGGGACATCGCTATGTCACACGTGACCTTGCTCATCTCGCTGCCTCCCGCGTTCCGGCGCCCGTCTGGCACCTTCACCAAGGAGTCGGAGTCAGCCGTCGTTCCTCTACATGCCGGCCGGAATCTTTTTCAAGATGGTGGTGCACGGCGGCCAAAGCGTGCTGCGCGGCCGCCGCGACGTCGACGGCGGGATGGAGCGCCGACGTCATTACTCGGTGACACGCCGACGACGAAGGAGTTGGCGTGGCGTCGATCGCCGCCGGCCACGGCGAGCACCGAAGTGGCGATCGCGGACGGTTCCAAAAAACGCACCAGCGCCGTGGTCTTGGCCGATGGCACCGATAGCCCCCTGTGTGAGAGGTACCCCGGTGGTGATCTACCTGTGGGAGCTCATATTCCCTGGAGTAATCCGCCCGGTAAGCTCATGTGCCGGCCGGAAGGCTCCCGGGCGTACGACATCGGCAGGGCACCATCCTCGGCGAGCTCGTCGCCGGTGCGCTCGCCCGTACCGGCCTCCTGCGAATCCTCAGTCGCCGGGCGATGCCCGTCCCTCGCCGGCGGATGATGAGCGATCGTCGAAGGCGAGTTCGCCACCAAGCTGACTGTACAGCTCCAGCTGGTCGTAGTAGATCCGATAAGCGATGATCTTGTCGTTGCCGACGGAGCAGGTGCTGGTGCCGCGAACGGCGACAGGACGGCCCGTTCCGTCCAGCACACCTCCGCCGGGCAGCATGAAGGGCCCGTCATGCGTGCCGGTGAGCAACCATTCGATCACCGCGGGATCGGCGCAGAACACCGTGTGCCAGACCGTCATGCGCAGGTCCGGAAACCCTTTGAAGATCTCCTCGTAGAACGAGGCGATCTGATCGTGTCCTTCCGCGACGCCCTCCGGGGTCACCAGGACCCCGTCCCGGCTGTGGCACTGAAGAACACGATCCAGATCGTGGGCGTTGAAGGCCTCCAGCAGCTTGTCCTTGAGCGCGCGGGCGTCGCCCATGGTCATCACCCCTTCGGTAGGGACCCTTCCGGCGACGGACACGCCGTCACGGTGACCAGCCCCGAGCGAAGGCCGGCCGCCGTGATGGCGTGCGCACTCGCGGCGGTGGTCCGGGCGCCGCTTGTCAGCTGAGCTCGCCGGGATGGATGACGACCTTGGTCCAGCCGAGATCCCTCCGGTCGAAGTGCTCGTAGCCGTCCGGTGCCTCGTCCAGGTCCAGTTCGTGCGAGACGACCCAGGACGGCCGGGCCTTTCCTTCGTGGATGAGCGTGCGGAGCTGCCGGTTGTAGCGCTTCACGTTGCACTGGCCGTTGCCGATCATCTGGCCCTTGAACCAGAACATCCCGTAGTCGAAGGCGATCTCGCCCTGCTTGAAGAGATCGTCCGGGCTGCCGGGGTCCGACGGGATGAAGACGCCGACGACGCCGATGGTCCCGGTGAACTTGACCGATTTGACGAGGTTGTTGAGCGTCATGTTGGGGTGCTCGTGTCCCTGTGGGTCGTGTGCCTGGTAGCCCACGCACTCGCAGCCCCGGTCGGCGCCCAGGCCCTTGGTGAGCTCCATGACCTGATCGACCGGTGGCGACTGGGAGTCGTCGATCGCGATCGCGCCGATCTCCTCGGCTTTGGCGAGCCGGTCGGGGTGGCGGTCGACGACCATCACCTTGCTCGCGCTCTTGAGCGTGGCGGAGTAGGCGGCCATCAGCCCGACGGGCCCCGCCCCGTAGATCACGACCGAGTCGCCCGCCTCCACCTGGGCGAGTTGAGTCGCGTGCCAGCCGGTCGGCCAGATGTCGGCGAGCATCACGTAGTCGTTCTGCTTCTCCTTCGCATCGTCCGGGAGGATGAGGCAGTTGAAGTCGCCGTAAGGCACGCGCAACAACTCGGCCTGGCCGCCGTTGTAGGGTCCCATGTCCGCGAAGCCGTAGGCCGCCCCGGCCATGCCCGGCTCGGGATTGGTGGTGAGGCAGTAGGCCGTCAGGCCCTTTTCGCAGTTCGCGCAGAAGCCGCACGAGATGTTGAACGGGATGCAGACCACGTCGCCGACGCGGACGTGGTCGACGGCCGATCCGACCTCGACCACTTCGCCGAGGTTCTCGTGACCGAGGACGCGGCCCGTCTCGAAGTCGGTCCGGCCTTCGTACATGTGCAGGTCCGACCCGCAGATGTTGGTCGTGGTGATGCGAACCAGGACATCGGTGGGCCGCTCTATGTGCGCGTCCGGGACTTCCTCGACGTTGACCTGTCGGGGTCCGTTGTACACGATCGCTTTCATGATTTCCTCGCATGCGGTTGATTGCGAAGGATCGCCTTACCCGTCGACGACGGGGCGAGAGGTTCTACGCCGTACAGCAGGTCAACGGTTCGTTCCTCCTTCCTTGCTCACCGCGACCGCACCCCCTGGGAGGGCTCGGCGCCGGATTCATCGGGCGTCCGGGGCGGGCCGGCCGTCCCGGCCGCCTCAGAGCAGCAGGTCGAAGACACGTGTCGTGCGCTCCCACTGCTCGGTCGCGGGGTTCTTCACCTCCGGATCCACGATCTTGAAAGCCTGAGCCAGTGCCACTGACAGGCCGCCGACGATCTCGGGCAGGCGTCCGACGGTCTCCTCGCCGACCGACAGGTCGAGCGGAGGCAGCGCGGCGAGCTGCTCCAGGATGGGTTTCAGCTCGATGTCCTCGTCGAGGAGGCGGAACCGGTGGATGCTCTCCTGGAGGCCCTTGGTGACGGGTAAATCCCAGGGTTCGATGATGTCGCGACGGTTCGCCTTGGCGTGGGCCTGGCCGATCACCAGAAGGTCGTAGAGCTTGTCGTTCACGAAGTCGCCGTAGCGCCGCAGGTCGTCCTTGTCGACATCGACACCTGCGGCGCTGCGGAAGAAGCGTTCGAATCTCGACACCGCCATGACAGCCATGGAGGTCTCCTTCCTTCCGGCCCGGAGTCACTCTCCGGCCCGGAGGTAGTCGTGGATCAGCCGTACGGCCATGGCGCCTTCACCGACCGCCGCGGCCACCCGCTTGACCGACCCGCTCCGCACGTCCCCGGCCGCGAACACGCCCGCCCTGCTCGTCTCCAGCGGAAACGGCCGGCCGGCGGAGCCGGGCGTGCCTTCCTTGCCGGACCGGGTGGCGTCCGCGCCCGTCAGGATGTAGCCCCGCGGGTCGAGCGCGATCTCGTCAGCCAGCCAGGCGGTGTACGGCTTCGCGCCGATGAAGATGAACATCGCGCGGGCCTCGATCGTGGAACGCTCGCCGGTGACGTTGTTCTCGGCGATGACCGCGGCGAGCCTCTCTTCTCCCATCAGTTCCCGGACCTCGGTGTTCAGCATGATCTGGATCCGGGAGTGCCGTTCGATCTCGACGGCCAGGTAGCGGGACATGTTCGCAGACAGCGCGTCCTCGCGCACGAGCAGCCGGACGCGGGCGGCGTGCCGGGCCAGGAAGAGGGCGGCCTGGCCGGCCGAGTTGCCTCCGCCCACGACGACGATCGGATCTTGCTCGCACATCTGGGCTTCGAACATGGTCGCCGCGTAGTAGACGCTCGTGGGCTCGAACCTTTCCAGGTTCCCGACATCGAGCCTCCGGTAGCGGACGCCGGTCGCGACGATCAGGGTGCGCGCGTGGATCGTGCCGCCCTCCCCTACGGTGACGATGTGATCGCCCGCGTCCAGGTGCAGTCCGCACGCCTGTGCGGGGACGCGGAAACCCGCGCCGAACTTGCCGGCCTGGATCGCCGCCCGCTCCGCCAGTTCGCCGCCGGAGATCCCGGACGGGAAGCCGAGGTAGTTCTCGATCCGCGAGGAGGTACCCGCCTGGCCGCCCGTCGCGACATCGTCCAAGACCATCGTCGCGAGGCCCTCCGACGCCCCGTAGACCGCCGCCGCCAGCCCCGCCGGCCCGGCCCCGATGATGAGCAGGTCGCATCGGCTCTCCTGCACCTGTGGTGCGAGGAGTCCGACCGCCCGGGCCAGCTCCGCGTTGCTCGGGTTGCGAAGCACCCTCTCGCCACGCCAGATCACGACCGGGGTCTCCTGCGGGGTGAGGCCCATGCTCCGCAGGAACCGCTCCGCCTCCTGGTCCTGCTCCAGGTCGATCCACCGGTGCGGCAGCCGGTTGCGTGCCGCGAACTCCCGCAGCCGCCGGGAGTCGGCCGAAAAACGGGAGCCGATGATGCGAAAGCCCGCCCCCAGTCCGATGAGCATCGTGCGGCGGATGAGGTAGGCCCGCAGGATGAGGTCGCCCAGTGCCGAATCCCCGGCGACCAGGCGGCGCAGCGCGTCCGCCGGCACGGCGAGAACCTCGCCGTCCTCGGCCACCACGCCGGTGACGAAGCCCACCTGGCCGGTGAGCACGTTGAGCTCTCCCAGGAACCGGCCTGCCCCGTGGACGCCGATCACCTGGTCGTCCGCTCCGAATCCCTCGACCGTCGCCACCTTGCCGGCCAGGATCGCGAAGAACTCGGTGCACGGAAGGCCCTCCGCGTACAGGACCTCGTCCTGGCGGACGCGGCGCCGCTCACCGTGCGGAGCCAGCGCCTGGAGCCGCGCGTCGCTCAGCCGCGGGTAGGCCCCCTGCGGGTCCGGCGTCTCGCGGAGCTCAGGCGGCCAGCGCATCGTCTATCCATTCGCGGAGGGCGGGAGCCGGCGCCGCGCCCGACCGCCGGGTGACGACCCGGCCCTGATCGATCACGACAAGCGTCGGGATGGCCTGTACGGTGAAGCGTTCCGAGAGCCGGGGCGCTTCGTCCACGTTCACCTTCACCAGCTTCAGGCGACCGGCCAGATCGGCCGCGACCTGTTCCAGCGCCGGGCTGACCATGCGGCACGGCCCGCACCAAGGGGCCCAGAAGTCGACGACCACCGGGATCCGGGCCGCCTCGACGACCTCGCTGAAGTCGTCGTCCCCCGCCTCTGCGACCCAGGGAAGCGGCTGGTGGCATTCGCCGCACCGCGGGATCCCCGAGGCGGCACGGGGCAGCCGGTTCTTCCGTCCGCATTTCGAGCATGGGACGACGCTCGTGTCCTTGGCCTGTGACCGCATGGTCAGACCTCCGGATTCTCGTACATCACCCAGAGCGTGCCGCCGGTCATTCCGGCACGGATGACAGCGCCGTCGCTCGTAGCTGCCGGTCACGGCCGCGGGCAGCGACGTGAACGCCCTGCGCTGCATGGCGTAGCCGATCGCACCCCAGATCAGGCCGAGCATGATCGCGGAGCCCGGGACCCGCCCCGACCAGGGGCTGACGACCAGGAACGCCAGGCCGATCGGCAGACCGATCCAGACACCGGTGCTCGCGCCGGTGAGCAACGCCCGGCCGAGCGTCCAGCGGCCCAGCACCTTCTCCTCCCACCGCAGGGCCGTCCTCACGATGGAGACATGTTCGACGCGAAGTCGTGCCGGGCGAGTGTGTCCACCGCAGGCTGGACCGCTTCGTAGGCGCGTAGGTCACCAGCACCGTCTTGTGGCTCTCGTGGATGTCTCGGGTTCTCATGGATCAAGTCCTGCTGGTTGATTGTTCCGGCTACCGAGAAGCCTCGGTCACGCGCCGTCAGCCATAGCCTGAAGATCAGCCCTCCGCTCTCTGACCCCTACCGATCCAGTCAAAGGGCTCGGATGGCCCCCCGAAACCCCCAAATATCCATTTTTGGATCAAACAGCAGAAGCCGCGGTGATTGAACCGCGCCGGGATTGCTGGAGGCCAGGAAGACCGGCTTGGCGCGCTCGGCTTCATCACCAACGTCTGCATCCTGTGGAACACCGTCTACACCGCCCGCGCCCTGGACGAGATCCGCGCCGAGGGCCGGCAGATCGCCTCAGCCGACATCGCCCGCCTCAGCCCGCCCGGCTTCGACCACCTGAACTTCCTGGGCCGCCACCACTTCTCCCTGCCCGAGACCATCCGCGACGGCCGTCTGCGGCCACTGCACGCCGTCCGCCGCCTGAACCGTGGCCGGCCACCGACGCTGGGCCCGGCGTCATCGCCGCTTCACCGAACACTCACCCGCTCGCCATCGACCCGAGCCGTAGGGGGTGTCTCACTCCGTACTCTTCCGGCGAAGGCCGGCCGAAGTGGCTCCCGAACTGAACGACATCCACGCAGCCGCAACGTGTGAAGCGGCTCCCGAACGAGCGGATATTCGGCTCTCGTCCCCGCTGATATAGCCAGGACGACCCGCGCGCGAGCCACCCTGCCGTATTCCCTGCCGGGGACACCTGGCGGAAATCACTGACATCAAATCCGTGCGAACCACTGACAGTTTCTCCGCGCACAACACCGGAAGACACATATGCACTGGTCCCATGGTGGATATTTTAGAAGATCTCCGGTCAGGCCCTGCCCTGCGGGCGGTGACGGTGGCCTCCGGGATTTATCCGGGGTGATCGGAAAATGATGTTTGGCAGGTAATGACCGGCCGGTTACCCGGGCGGCCTCGGCGGCGTAGAACTTGAACAGACGTTTCCTCCCGCCTCTTTTCCGTGACCGGGATTGAGGGCAGCCTGAAAAAGGGAGGGTCTTTCCCCATATGCCGGGACACCGTAGCGGCGGACCGCAAGCAGGAGAGGCCCACGGCGGCTGGAACGGCTTCACGGGTTCCCGCGGATCGCGAGATCTCCTGGCTGCGCAGGACGGCGACGTGCCCCGGAGCTCGTGACCGGCACCACGCACTCCGGCCGCGGTTTCCGGTGCCCGCCGCCTGCGGGCGGGCACCGCCGGTGCCCGCTCACCGTCACAGAGCAACCAGCCATACGGAGACGACATGAGCGAAGAATACGATCGCACGACCGACCGGCTTGCCCGCGCGCTGGGCTGGGCCAGTCTGGGGCTGGGCGTGGCACCGCTCGTCGCGCCGGGCGCCGTCAGTCGGTTCTGCGGCGTCGACGACTCGGCCCAGGCCCGTGGCGCGGTGGTACTGGTGGGCGTGCGGGAGATGTTCCACGCGGCGACCCTGCTGGGCAGCCGTAAACCCGTCCCCTGGGTGTGGACACGCGTTGCGGGCGACATCATGGACTTGACGACACTGAACCGGGCACTCTCCAACCGCACCGGCTGGAGGCGCAGCCGCGTCGCGACCGTCACGGCGGCGGTCGTCGGGATCACGGCCGTCGATCTGTACACCGCGATACGGGCGTGGCACTCGGAGCGAGGGCACGAGGGCCCGATGAGCCTGCACGCGGCCATCACGATCAACCGCCCTCGCCAGGAGGTGTACCGGTACTGGCACGACTTCGAGAACCTTCCCCGCTTCATGACGCACTTGGAGTCGGTGGAGATGACCGGCGACGGGCACTCGCACTGGAAGGCGAGAGGCCCCGTGAAGACCGTCGAGTGGGACGCGGAGATCGTCGACGACCGGTCCGACGAGCTGATCGCCTGGCGTTCCATGCCGGGCGCCCTGGTCGGCAACAGCGGTTCCGTGCGCTTCTCCGACGCCCCCGGCGGACGCGGCACGGAGGTGCGGGTGAACCTCGCGTACGCCCCGCCGGGCGGCAGGGCCGGCCTGGCCTTCGCCAGGCTGCTCGGCGAGCATCCCGAACAGCAGGTGCGCGACGACCTGCGCCGGTTCAAGCAGGTCGTCGAGACCGGCGAGGTGGTCCGCTCGGAAGGCAGCCCGGAGGGCACCCGCGCGCTGCGGCAGGCCATGCAGCGTCCCGCCCAGCCCGTGCCGATGTGAACCGTGACGTGAGGAGAATTCCATGAAGGCCACCTGCTGGATGGGCCGCAACACCGTCGAGGTCCGGGAGGTTCCGGACCCCAGGATCCTGAACTCCCGCGACGCCATCGTCCGTATCACCTCGTCCGCGATCTGCGGCTCCGACCTGCACCTCTACGACGGCTACATCCCGACCATGGAGAGGGGCGACATCCTCGGCCACGAGTTCATGGGCGAGGTTGTGGAGGTGGGCCCGAAGGTGTCGACCCTGAAGGTCGGCGACCGGGTGGTCGTACCCTTCCCGATCGCCTGCGGCAACTGCACCGCCTGCCAGCACGGCATGTACTCGGTGTGTGAGAACTCCAACCCCAACGCGGGCCTGGCGGAGAAGCTCATGGGTCACGCCCCCGCGGGCATCTTCGGCTACTCCCACATGCTCGGCGGCTATCCGGGAGGCCAGGCACAGTACGCGCGCGTGCCCTTCGCCGACGTGGGACCGATCAAGATCGAGGACGACCTGCCGGACGAGAAGGTGCTGTTCCTGTCCGACATCCTGCCCACCGGCTGGATGGGCGCGGAGATGTGCGACATCAAGCCCGGCGACACGATCGCCGTGTGGGGGGCCGGTCCGGTCGGCCAGTTCGCGGTCGCCAGCGCCTACCTGATGGGCGCCGAACGGGTCATCTGCATCGACCGCTTCCCCTACCGGCTGAGGACCGCCGAGCGCGCGGGCGCGGAGACGCTCAACTACGAGGAGGCCGACGTCCTCGACACGCTGCGGGAGATGACCGCCGGGCGCGGCCCGGACGCCTGCATCGACGCCGTGGGCATGGAGGCCCACCACCCCGTCCCCGCCATGTACGCCTACGACCGGGCCAAGCAGGCGGCCAGGCTGGAGACCGAACGGCCGTACGCGCTGCGCGAGGCGATCATGGCCTGCCGCAACGGCGGGATCGTGTCCGTGATCGGCGTCTACGGCGGCATGCTCGACAAGTTCCCGATGGGCTCCCTGATGAACCGGTCGCTGACGCTCAGAAGCGGTCAGTGCCACGTCCAGCGATACCTGAAGCCCCTGCTGGGAAAGATCCGCAACGGCGACATCGATCCCAGCTTCGTCATCAGCCACCGCATGCCGCTCGAGGACGCCCCGCGCGGCTACGAGATGTTCAAGAACAAGGTGGACGACTGCAACAAGGTCGTTCTCACCCCCTAGCCGGCCCGGCCGACGCTCCGGCCCCCCGGCCATCGGCAGGCCGGTGGTCACGAGGGTGGCGGCCGGGACCAGGGGCGGCGGTCACGAGGCCCGTGGTCACAAGGGTGGCAGGACCGAGGTAGGCAGGCACGAGGCCCGTGGTCACAAAGGTGACGGGACCGGGGGCGGCGGGGCCGGGGCCGGCTCACGGATCGGCGCGATCGCTATCGTGGGCGGGTGCCTCCCGTCCCCCGTGCCCGCCCGCCCCTCTCCCCCCGCACCCGCACCCGCCTGCTCGCCGCGCTCGCCGCCGCCGTGACCGTCGCCGCCGGGCTCACCGTCCGCGCGGTCACCGGCGGCTGGTTCGGCAAGTACGCGGGCGACGCCCTCTACACCGTGCTCGTGTACGCGCTGGTGGTGCTGGTGTGGCCCCGGGTCACACCGGTGCGGGCCGCGATCGGCGCGCTGGTGTTCAGCTGGGCGGTCGAGCTGGCCCAGCTGACGCCCGTCCCCGCCGCGCTCTCCGAGGCGAGCGTCGTGGCCAGGCTGGTGCTCGGCAGCACCTTCGGCGCGGCCGACCTCGTGGCGTACGCGGCCGGGGCCGTCCTCTCCGCGTCGGCCCACACCCTGCTCGGGCGCCGTGCCCGGCACCGGCCGGAGCGGGCGTCCGCCGCGCCCTGAGCATCACCGGGCGGCTCGTATGATTTTCTGACCATGCCAGAAGGACACACCATTCACCGCCTCGCCGGAGAGCACCGGCGGGCGTTCGGCGGGCGGATCGTGCACGCGGAGAGCCCCCAGGGGCGGTTCGCCGCCGGAGCCCTGCGGATCGACGGGCGAGTGCTCACCGAGGCCGACGCCCACGGCAAGCACCTGCTGCTGGGGTTCGACGACGAGCGGTGGCTCCACGTCCACCTGGGCATCTACGGCAAGTACGCCTTCGGTCCGGTCCCCGTGCCCGCGCCGACGGGGACGGTGCGCCTGCGCCTCCGCAACGCGGGCGAGTACGCCGACCTGCGCGGCCCCAACACCTGCGAGCTGCTCGACCCGGCCGGGAAGGCCGCGCTGCACGCCAGGCTGGGGCCCGACCCGCTGCGCGCGGACGCCGATCCCGAGGTCGCCTGGCGGCGGATCAGCCGCAGCCGCGTCTCCGTCGGGGTCCTGCTGATGGACCAGTCGGTCGTCGCGGGCGTGGGCAACATCTACCGGGCCGAGGCGCTGTTCCGCCAGGGCGTCGATCCGTCACGGCCCGGCCGCGACCTCACCCACGCCCGGTGGGAGGCGATCTGGGCGGATCTGGTGCTCCTGATGGCCGACGGCGTCCGGGTGGGCCACATCGACACGGTCAGGCCCGAGCACACCCCGGAGGCGATGGGCCGCCCGCCCCGCGTCGACGGCCACGGCGGCGAGGTCTACGTCTACCGGCGCTCCAGCATGCCCTGCCTCCTGTGCGGCACCGAGGTCCGCACGGAGGTGCTCGCCGGGCGCAACCTCTTCTGGTGCCCGGTCTGCCAGGTCGGCTGACTCCCCCGCGCCGGAGCGGGAAGGGCGGAGGACCGGGATGCGGGAGGCCGCCGTCACCGGCACTCGACCGGTGAGGGCGTCACCCGCCACCCCGGCCGTGGCGTACGAGGCGCCGGGATGGGGAAGGGCCATCGGCCCTGGCTCCGGGAGCACCGGGAGCACCGGGAGCACCGGGAGCACCGGGAGCACCGGGAAGCGCCTCACATCAGGGTTCTGGCCGTCCAGAGTTCGGGGAAGATCTCCCGTCGCATGCTCCGCTCAAGCCAGCTCAGGCCGCTGGACCCGCCGGAGCCCGGCTTGGCACCCATCGAGCGGCGTACCGCCATCAGGTGCCGGTAGCGCCACTCGGAGAACTGCTCGGCCAGGTCGGTCAGCGCCTCGGCCAGCGGGGCGAGCGGGCCGCCGTAGACCTCGACCCAGACCGCCTCGACCTCGGGGTCGGGCTCGTGTTCGATGGCGGGGTCGCGGTCGAGCGCCGAGCGGGGGACGGCGTGGCCCGTGCGGGAGAGGAAGGCCAGGACCGAGTCGTAGAGGCTCGGCCGGTGCAGCGCCTCCACGAGTTCCTCGTACGCCTCGGGGTTGCGGCGGTGCGGCCGGATGAGCGCCTCGGACTTGTTGCCGAGCAGGAACTCCACGTGGCGGTAGAGGGCCGACTGGAAGCCGGAACCCTCGCCGAGGGCGTCGCGGAAGGAGTTGAACTGCGCCGGGGTGAGCCAGCTCAGCGCGGCCCAGGCGGCGTTGAGCGCCTCGAAGTGCCGTACGGTGCGCCTGATCGTCAGGGTCGCGGCGGTGACGTCGTCCTCGTCGAGCTGCCGCTGGGCGAGGAGCCACTCGGTGCGGAGCAGTCCGAAATAGAGCTCCATCACCTGGGTGGTGACCAGGAACGGCAGTTCCTCCGGGATGTCGGTGAGGGGGCGCTGAAGCCCGCGCAGGACGGCGGTGCCCACGTAGTCGTCGTAGGGCGTGCCGGCTTCGAAGCCCAGCGTCGGCAGCCCCTCGTTGGCCTCGGCGCGCGCCTTGCGGTCCTGCTCCGTGAGCTGCTTGATGCCGGTCATCACTCCTCCTTCGTCTGTACACCTCCATCGTGGTCTGTATCGGTCTGTACGGAAATAATGAAAGAAAGGCGATTATTGGATTGGGCCTTCGGAACGGAAGGCATCGAGCAGATCAAGTTACGATGTGACGGAGCGTGACCGTGGACGCGATGGATTGGGCGTTGCTGGCCGAGTTGCAGGACGACGCGCGGCTGTCGTACAGCGAGCTCTCGCGCCGGGTGCACCTGTCGGCTCCGGCGGTGGCGGAGCGGGTACGGCGGCTGGAGGAGACCGGGGTGATCACCGGCTACCACGCCCGGGTGGACGCGGCGCTGGCCGGGCGCGGGGTGGCCGCCCTGATCAGGATGTCGTGTTACGGGCCCCGCTGCGTGCTCCGCGACGAGCAGGCTCTGGCCTGGCCGGAGATCCTGGAGGTGCACCGGGTGACCGGTGACGCGTGCTGCCTGCTGCGGGTGGCCGCCTCCTCGATGACGGCCTTCGAGGAGATGATCGACCGGCTCGCTCCGTACGGCCACCCGTCGAGCATGATGGTGCTGTCCAGCCCCGTCCCCTGGCGTCCCCTGGCATCCCCTGTCCTCCCCCCTGAGCTCTGAGCTCTGAGCTCTGGAGGGCCTTCGCCCGGCGCGCCCGTCACGCCCCAGCGGGGCGCCGTCGGCGGGAGCGCGTCAGGAGGGCTTGCGGTGCTCGGCGACCGCCCCGGCGGTCGCCCGCCAGATCGGTGACGCGGGGTCGATGACATCGAAATGATCGCCCGACATTTCGAGATATGTCACCTGATCGCCTGCCTCCTGGGCGGCTCGCGCGTAGCGACGGCCGAAGTCGACCAGGTCCAGGTCGTCCCCGCCGCCCTGCACGATGAGCTGGGGGACGCCCAGGGGAAGCCGTTCAAGCGGTCCCGAACGCCGGTAGGCCCCGGGCACCTCGGCCGCGGATCCGCCGAGCGCGACGGCGACCGCCCCGGAGCTCATGTGCCTGCGGTCGCCCTCGGCCAGGTCGAGCACCCCCGCCAGGGAGACGGCCAGGGTGACCCGGCGGTCGTCGGCGGCGGCGCGCAGGGCGAGCTGCCCGCCCGCCGAGTGGCCGATCACCACGAGCGGGCCGCGCGCGCTCTGCGCCGCGAGGGCGACGCCCCGGGCGACATCCTCGGTGGTCGCGTCCCAGCCGTGCAGGTCGGGACGGCGGTATTCGAGGTTCCAGGCGGCGAACCCGCGCTCGGCGAGGTCGATGGCGAGCGCGTCCATCAGGTCCGCGCCCCAGATCGAGCGCCAGAAACCACCGTGCAGCAGCACCACGGTGGGCGCCTGTTCCCCGTCCTCGCGCGTCGCCACCGCCGTGGGTATCTGTCCGTTGGTCTCGTACGGCGGCATCGTGGTGGGCGCCTGCCCGACGACCCCGTACGGGGGCCGCATCTCCGCCCACTGGTCGGGGTGGTCGCCGTAGGCGATCCGGTGCGCGGGCCGGCGCAGGCGGTGGACGGCGTGCCTGATCGCCCAGGTCAACCCCCAGATCCCCCGCCCGTGCAGGTGAGTGCCCACCATGCCCCTCGTACCGCCCGCGCCCGCCTCTCCGCCCCCGGACGCCGTGCCACCCGCGCCCGCTTCGCCGCTCGCGGAAGCCGTGCCACTCCCGGACGCCGTGCCGTCCACGAGCGCCGGGAGGGGGGCGTCGGCCTTCGTCAGGTCGAGCCAGACCGCGTCGGGGCGCTCGGCGAACAGGCGGCGGACCTCCGGATCCGGGCCCGGCAGGACGACCAGGACGTCCGGCGACTCCAGCGCCGCCCGGAAACCCGGCAGATCGGAGGTCGCCGACACCGTGCCGCCGAGACCGAGGGCCGCGAACTCGCGATCGGCCACCTCGGTGAGCAGGCGAAGGTCGGCGACCAGACCGGGACCGGTGAGCACGATCACATGCGGATTCGGAGGAAACATCCGCTTATTCTGCCCCATTACGCCGTGTTTACGGCTCGGGGATATATGCCTGGATCAGTAGTTTCTCGGCGTCGTCCAAGTAGATCTCCAGGGCCTGTCCGGCCTCGGCCGCGCGTCCGGCCTCCATGAGCTCGACCAGCTCCAGGTTGCGGGCCACGAAGGGCTCGTGGAAGGCGCGGGGGTTCTTCATGACGTGGAAGACCAGGCGCAGCTCGGCCAGCAGCTGGCGCATCACCTCGTCCAGGCGGGGGCTGCCGTTCAGGGCGGCGAGGTTCTGGTGGAAGCGGATGTTGGCCGTCCCGACGTCCCGCCAGCGTCCCTCGTCGGCGGCGCGGGACGCCTCGGTGACGGCCTCCTTGACGGCGGCCAGGGCGTCACGGGGGGCGTGCGCGCTGTTCCGCACGGCGGCGCCCTCGATCACCCTGCGCATCCGGTAGAGGTCGGCCACGTCCTCGGCCGACAGCACGCGCACGAACACCCCCCGGTTGAGCCGATGCTCCAGCAGGCGCTCGTGACCGAGCAGCCGGAACGCCTCGCGCAGGGTGTTGCGCGAGACCTCGAGCGCCGCGCCTATGCTCTCCTCCGACAGGCGCTGACCTGGGACGAAGAGCCCCTCGGCGATCCGGTCACGAAGGATGTCGGCGACCACCTCCGCCGCGCTGCTGCGCCCGAGACGACCGCGATCGCGCTGTAGCGCTTCGGTGACGTTTTCCACGCCCCCAAGAAATCATCAAACAAACCTATTGTCGAATTGTTGAACGATTCTTATGTTGATGGGGGCCACAGCAAGAAGCTGGCTCACGGGACATCCCCACAAGAAGCTAAGGAGCGCATGCGATGGCAAGCTCCCAGACCAGGCGGGTCATTGTGGCCGGGCTGGTCGGCACCTCCCTGGAGTGGTACGACTTCTTCCTCTACGGTTCGGCCGCCGCGCTGGTCTTCAACAAGCTCTTCTTCCCCACCTTCGAACCGCTGACCGGCACGCTGCTGGCGTTCCTCACCTACGCGATCGGGTTCGTCGCGCGGCCGCTCGGCGGCATCGTGTTCGGCCACTTCGGCGACCGGGTCGGCCGCAAGAACGTGCTGGTGGTGACTCTGCTGCTGATGGGCGTCGCCACCTTCCTGATCGGCCTGCTGCCCGGCTACGCCACCATCGGCGTGGCCGCCCCGCTGCTGCTCGTCACCCTGCGCTTCGTGCAGGGGCTCGGCCTGGGCGGCGAGTGGGGCGGGGCCGTGCTGATGTCCATCGAGCACGGCGACCCCCGCCGGCGCGGGTTCAACGCGAGCTGGCCGCAGGTCGGCGTGCCCGCGGGAAACCTGCTGGCGGCGGGCGTGCTCGGGGTCATGTCCGCGACGCTTCCCGAGGAGGCGTTCCTGTCGTGGGGATGGCGGGTGCCGTTCCTGCTGTCGGGCGCGCTGGTGGTCGTGGGTCTGTGGATCCGCCTGCGGATCGTGGAGTCGCCGCTGTTCGCCCAGGTCGAGCGGGCGGGCGCGAAGGCGCGGATGCCGCTGGTGGAGGTGCTGCGCACGCACCCGCGCGCACTGGTCTCCGCGGGCTTCGCGCGCATCGGTGTGGATGTCGCCTTCTACATCTTCGTGACCTACGTCCTGGCCTACGTCACCGGTCCCCTCGGGCTCGAACGCGGGGTCGCGCTGAACGCGGTGCTGATCGGCTCCGCCTTCCAGCTCTTCCTGATCCCGCTGTTCGGCGCACTGTCGGACAGGGTCGGCCGCCGCCCGGTCTATCTGGCGGGCGTGATCGGGGCCGCGGTCTGGGTGTTCGCCTTCTTCCCCCTGCTCGACACCAGGTCCTTCCCGGTGATCGCGCTGGCCTCGGTCGTGGCGCTGGCCTGCCACGCCGCGATGTACGGGCCCCAGGCGGCCTTCATCGCCGAGTTGTTCAGCACCCGCCTGCGCTACAGCGGCGCCTCCATGGGCTACCAGGTCGCCGGGATCTTCGGGGGCGCCCTCGCCCCGATCATCGCGCTGTGGCTGTTCGACCGGTTCGGCGGCACCCTCGCCATCTCGCTCTACGTGGTCGCCGCGCTGGCCGTCACCACGGTGGGCCTGGCCATGGCTCCCGGGACGCGTGACGACGACCTCCCCGGCACTCTCGACGGCGCCGCCGCCGGAGACATCACCGGAGACGCCGGAGACGCCGAATACATCGCCGGAAGCGCCCGTGACGGCGACCCGGGAACGCGCACGGGGACCGCTTCCCGGGACGCCTGAGTCACCTCCGTGGCCACCGGCCCTCCCCGGCGGCCACGGTTTCCCCCAAAATCCAGAACCACCCGGCTTTTCGGACATCTCACCGAACTCACCGGCCCGCCGACTCGTCAAAGTCCGTTGGAGCACGTTAGGAACCGCCAGAGCCCGCCACGAAGGGAAGCCGGGCGGGCCGGTGGCCGGGGACGGCCATCCCCGGCCACCGGCCTCCGGTGCCCGCCCCCCAAGGAGGATCTACATGTCCATCGGAAAAAGCGTCGCCGCCGTGGTTTTCGCGGTCATCGCGGTGATCGCCCTGATCAGCGTCGGAGGCGGCTTCGAACGCACCGAACCGGGTCAGGTGGCCGTCGTCAGGGACGGCGGCCCGCTGGACGACTCCGGGATCCGGCAGGTCATCCCGCCCGACTCCGGGCTCACCTGGGTCGGCCTGTGGTCGTCGGTGCACTCCTACCCCTCCCAGCAGCGGATCTACACCATCACCACCGACGCCAAGCGGGCCAGCGCCAGCGGCGTGGACGAGGTGACCGTGCCGAGCTCCGACGGGGTGAACCTCGGTATCGAGGGCACTCTCTACTTCACGCTCAACCTCGACCAGGAGATGCTCAAGCGCTTCGACGACAGGTACGGCACCCGCACCTATCTGGGCCAGGACGGCGAGTCCCGCTACGCGTGGGACGGGGACGAGGGATGGAACGCGTTCTTCATCCAGTCCGTGCGACCGGTGATCTACAACGCCCTGCGCAGCCAGATCGGCGCCGCCGAATGCGCCGAGCTGCTCTCCTCCTGCTCTCTGGTGCAGACGACCTCCAACAAGAAGGCCGCCCCCGCCGTCCCCGCCGTCATCGACAGCAATGCCTCCATCACCCGCGCCCAGAACGGCATCAACCAGCTGCTGGAGCGCGACCTGGAGCAGCTGCTCGGCGGCCGTTTCTTCACCGGCCTGCGGTTCACGCTGGTCCGGGTGACGCTGCCGCCCGAGATCCAGGCCGCGGTGAACAAGACCCAGGTCGCCCAGGCGGGGATCGCCGAGGCCGCGGCGCGGGCCTCGCAGGCCGACGTCGAGGCCGAGTCGAAGATCAGGCAGGCCGAGGCGGACGCGAAGGCGTCGGTCGCGCTGGCCAAGGGCGAGGCCAAGGCGAACAAGGAGCTCCAGGAGAGCTACCGGAAGTGCCGTGCCTGCGTCGAGATCGACAAGCTGAACGCCCTCCCCGACGGCATCACCGTCTACGCTCCGGGCAACTCCGACCTCGTCGTCCCGGCGAAGTGAACCCGGCCCCGTGCGCGCACGGGGCCGGACGTACGCGGGACGGTAGGTGTCCGGGCCCGCGCACACGCGAGGCCGTGCTCGCCTGAGTGGGGGCACAGGAACTCTGGGCCTGGGCACACGCGAAGCCGTGCGTATAAGATCACTAAAATGATGGTATGTCCGCTTACCGGAAAGATCTCTAGCCGTGGAACCTCCGAGACGTTAGCGTCTGCGCATGCGCCACGTTGAGATCTCGGGCAAGAGACTCCGGCTCAGGGAAATCACCATCGACGACGTGGACGCCCTGCATGCCGTATACGGTGACCCGACGGCCACCGAGCATCTGCCGTTCGACCCCCGCACGCGCGAGGAGGTCGAAGAAACGATCATCGAGGCGATCAAGTGCTCGGAGGTCGAGCCGCGGCGTCTCTACGTGCTGGCGGTGACCGACCTCGACAACGGCGAGGCCTTCGGCGTCGCCCGGCTGCACATCGAGGCCGACCACCCGCACAGCGCGGAGATCGGCCTCGGGCTCCGTCCCGACCACTGGGGCCGGGGCATCGGCACCGACCTGATCCGGCTGATCCTGACGTTCGGCTTCCGCGATCTGCGCCTGCACCGCATCTGGGGGGCCCGCTCCCCCGCCAACACCGCCGCCCAGCTGGCGATGCTGGTCGCCGGGATGGTCGAGGAGGGCAGGATCAGGCACCACGTACGGGCCCGCGGGGCCTGGCGCGACTCCATCGTGCACTCGGCACTGGAAGACGAATGGGAGGGCCACCGTGACGTCTGATCTGACAGGTTTCCCCGTCGTGAACCGGCCGTGAACCAGCCGTGATCCGGTCGCGGACCGGCCTCGGACCCGCCTCGGAGGCGGGGGACCCCACCCCCGAGGCTCGCCTTTTCAGAATGTTGTGACGGAAATGCTGCCGTTTCCGGTCACGGGAAGTGTCAAATGGCCCTAGAGTCCGCGCATGTGAGCGAGAGTCCCATCCTCCCCGTACGAGGGCGCCCGGTGCGGCCCTCCGGAAGGCACCGCAGGCCGGTGCCCTCCCAGCTCCCGCCCGAGGCACCAGCACTGGTGCTGGCCGCGCTCGGCGACGCCTCCGGCACAGCCGCGGAGCTCGCGGCCCTCATCCGGGGGGACAATCCACAGATCCAGGTCCGCCTGGCCGCGCTCGGCGAGGACGGCAAGGAGCTGACCTCCGAGCTGGAGGCGGCGGCCAGGGAACGCCCCGAGGACGCCACGGCCGCCATCGTGGTGCCGCTGCTGACCGGCCCGCACCCGGTCGCCGACCGGCTGATCTCCGCGGCGGTCGCCTCCAGCAAGGTCTCGGTGACGGTCACCGACCCCCTGGGGCCGCACCCGCTGCTCGCCGAGGCTTTGCACATCCGCCTGTCGGAGAGAAGCCTGGCGCGGGCCGACCGGATGCGGCTGCTCAACGTCTCCAGCCCGGTCGACGCGGTCATCCTCGCCACCGTCGGCGGCGAGGGCGCGGCGGCGGAGGCGCAGCCGACGGCGGTGCTGCTGGCCTCGCGGCTGACCCTGCCCGTCCTGGTCGCCTCCCTCGACAGCGCGCCCGCCGTGGCCGACGCGGCCGGTCGGCTTCGCGACATCGGCGCCCAGCGCATCGCCCTGTCCCCCTGTCTCCTGGGCCCGGAGGCGCCCCCCGGGCTCGCGAGCGCGGCGGCAGAGGAGGTCGGGGCCGAGTGCGCCGACGTTCTCGGCGCGCACGATCTGATCGCGGACCTGGCCGCCCGCGCCTACGGGAGCGTTCTGTCGGCGGATTGATCGATCCGGTGTGACGAGTCCCCTCTGAGGGGTAATGACCTGCGTAGTTGTCAGAGGGGATAGATCATGTTGTTCGGAAAAGAGCACGTCGAGAGATATCAGGCGACCGACGGCGCCGAAGGACACGAGTGGCAGGGCACCACCGCCCTGCTGCTCACCACCATCGGCCGCAGGTCCGGCGAGCCGCGGACCAGCCCGCTCATCTACCAGCGCCACGGCGACGACCTTCTCGTCGTGGCCTCCAAGGGAGGCTCCGACGAGCCGCCGCTGTGGTACCTCAACCTCCAGGAGAACCCCGAGGTCGAGGTGCAGGTGCTGGGTGACCGGTTCAGGGCCAGGGCCCGCACCGCCACGCCCGAGGAGAAGCCGGAGATGTGGTCGATCATGACCGCGGCCTGGCCCGCCTACGACGAGTACACGAAGAAGACCACCCGGGAGATCCCCGTGGTCGTGCTGGAGCGCGTCACGTCATGATCGGCGCCACGTCGGCCGGTGGGCCCCGTACGCGACCGGGGCCGGCCCTTCCCGTACGCGGGCCCGAACCGGGGTGAGGGCCGCTCAGGGCTCCAGCCAGACGTAGCCCGCGAACCTGCCGGTCGTGCCCTCCCTGCGGTGGGAGAACAGGTCGGCGCTCTCGATGGTGCAGCGGGTGTCGTGGGTGATCTCCCCGACGCCCGCCTTGCCCAGCTGCGAGGTGATCGCGGCCCGCAGGTCGAGGGCCGGGGTGTCCTGGCGGGTGATCGACCACGCCTCGGGAAGCATCACCGCGACCTCGTCACGCATCTCGGCCGGGACCTCGTAGCAGGTGCCGCAGGCCATCGGGCCGATCAGGGCGGTCATCCTCGCCGGGTCCGCGCCGCGCCCGGCCATCTCCTCGACCAGGGCCGTGACCACGCCGGACATGGTGCCGACCCGGCCCGAGTGCGCGGCACCGACGAGTCCGGCCCCCGGCTCGGCCAGCAGGACGGGCGCGCAGTCGGCGCAGAGCGCGGCCAGGCCGAGGCCGGGCACGTCGGTGCAGACCCCGTCCAGCGGCGGCGGGTCGTCGCCGAACGGCTCCCTGACGTAGCGGACGTCAGCGCTGTGGACCTGCCGCATGAACACGACCCGCTCCAGGCCGAACTCGGCGGCCGTCCTGGCCCTGTTCGCCGCGACCGCGTCCGGCTCGTCGCCGCACATGCCCCCGAGGTTGCGGCTGCCGTACGGATCGGCGCTGACGCCGCCATGACGATCGGTGATCCTCATCTGAAAGTTCACGGGCCGACCTTACCCGCCCAGGAACCCGGTCCCCGGGACGTTCGTTTCACAGAGACACAGATCCCCCGAGAGATCGCGAGCGTCATGGCCCAGGTTGTGTACGACCGCAAGGAGCAGTACCAGCAGATCGAGAGCGGCCTCATGCCCGGCGAGCAGATCATCGCCGTCTACGACGCCATCGGCACGGGCACCGGTTTCCTGGGGCTCACCGACAGGCGTGTGATCGTGCAGGACAAGTCGTTCGTCGGCAAGAAGGTCGCCATCACGAGCATCCCCTACAGCAAGGTCTCCGCGGTGAGCGTGGTGAGCAACAAGTCGTTCGCGGGCTCGTTCTTCTCGTCGGGGGCCATCGCCATCCACGTGGGCACCCACACCTACGAGGTGGAGTTCCGGGGCGACAACAAGGCGCATCACGTGCACAACGTGATCCTGCATTTCATCACCGCCTAGGAACTCCCTCGCGGAAACCGTCAGGAGACCGGCGTCTCCCCGCGGGCGACCCGCCGGTAGAGCTCCATCGTCCGCTCGGCGATGCGCTCCCAGGAGAAGTGCTCCACCGCGCGGATCCGTCCGGCCTCACCCATCCGGGTGGCGAGGGCGGGGTCGGCCAGCAGCCGGTTGACCCGCTCGGCGAGGGCGGCGGCGAAGGCGTCGGGGTCGCGCGGGGTGCCGTCGGCGGTCTGGTCGATCGGGACCAGCAGGCCGGTCGCGCCGTCGGCCACGACCTCCGGGATGCCGCCGGTGGCGGTGGCCACGACGGCGGTCTCGCAGGCCATGGCCTCCAGGTTCACGATGCCCATCGGCTCGTAGACGGAGGGGCAGACGAACACGGTCGCGTGGGTGAGGATCTGGATCACCTCGGGGCGGGGAAGCATCTCCGAGATCCAGACGACGCCCTCGCGGTCGAGCCCGCGCACGAGCGCGGTCACCTCGGCGGCGATCTCGGGCGTGTCGGGCGCGCCCGCGCAGAGCACCAGCTGGGCGTCGGGGTGGAAGTCGCGCGCCGCGTGGAGCAGGTGGACGAGGCCCTTCTGCCGGGTGATGCGGCCCACGAAGACGACGTACGGTCTGCTCGGGTCGATGCCGTGCCGCTCCAGGACGTCGGTGCCCCGGTCGGGGGCGTACTCGCCGGTGTCGATCCCGTTGTGGATCACCGTGACCTTCTCCGGCGGGATCTCCGGATAACTCGCCAGCACGTCGCGGCGCATTCCCTCGGAGACCGCGATGATCGCGTCGGCGGTGGCCAGCGCGCCGCGCTCGGCCCACGATGACAGTGTGTAACCGCCGCCCAGCTGCTCGGCCTTCCACGGCCGCAGCGGCTCCAGGCTGTGCGTGGTCACCACGTGTGGCGTCCCGTACAGCATCTTGGCGACGTGGCCGGCGAAGTTGGCGTACCAGGTGTGGCTGTGGACCAGGTCGGCACCCTCGCAGCCGGCCGCCATCTCCAGGTCGACCCCGAGCACCTGCAGCGCGGCGTTGGCCGTCTCCAGGCCACCGGGCACCCGGTAGGCCGCGACGCCCTCCTCCGGTCGTGACGCTCCGAAGCAGCGAACCCGGGTGTCGGCGAGCCTGCGCAACTCCCGGGCGAGGTATTCGACGTGAACTCCCGCCCCTCCGTA
Source organism: Streptosporangium sp. NBC_01469 (assembly GCF_036227305.1). Taxonomy (NCBI): domain Bacteria; kingdom Bacillati; phylum Actinomycetota; class Actinomycetes; order Streptosporangiales; family Streptosporangiaceae; genus Streptosporangium; species Streptosporangium sp. NBC_01469. The sequence continues at coordinate 8,524,812 of NZ_CP109465.1, forward strand.
GACGTCGGGGGGATATTCACGGGTCAGTAGATCCACTCGCATGCGATCAGCCTAGTGTTTCATCCCTGTTCATCAGGTTAAGGTCCACCTATGAGAGTCCTCGCGATCGTGCTCGCCGGTGGAGAAGGTAAGAGGCTCATGCCTCTGACAGCTGATCGAGCGAAGCCTGCGGTGCCTTTCGGGGGGATATACCGGCTCGTCGACTTCGTACTGTCCAATCTCGCCAACGGTCACTACCTCCAGATCGTCGTGCTGACGCAGTACAAGAACCACAGTCTCGACCGGCACATCTCCCGGACATGGCGCCTGTCGGCGATGCTCGGCAACTACGTCACGCCGGTCCCGGCCCAGCAGCGCCTCGGCCCCCACTGGTTCTCGGGCTCCGCCGACGCGCTGTTCCAGAACCTGAACCTCATCTACGACGAGATGCCCGACCACGTCATCGTGTTCGGCGCCGACCACATCTACCGCATGGACCCGCGGCAGATGGTCCGGCAGCACATCGACAGCGGAGCCGAGGTGACCGTGGCCGCGATCCGGCAGCCGCTGTCGCTCGCCGACCAGTTCGGGGTCATCGAGACCGACCCTGCCGGGCGCAAGATCACGGCCTTCCGCGAGAAGCCGAAGGACGCGGTGGGCCTGCCCGACGCGCCCGACCAGGTCTACGCGTCGATGGGCAACTACGTCTTCAAGACCCAGTCGATGCTCGACGCGCTCCGGGAGGACGCGCTCGACCCGACCAGCAAGCACGACCTGGGCGGCAACATCATCCCGATGATGGTGAAGTCGGGCAGCGCGGAGGTCTACGACTTCGCCGACAACATCGTACCCGGCTCCACCGAGCGCGACCGGGGCTACTGGCGGGACGTCGGAACGCTCGACGCCTACTACGAGGCCCACATGGACCTCATCTCGGCGCACCCGGTCTTCAACCTCTACAACAGCCGGTGGCCCATCTACACCGGCCACGATCCGCTTCCCCCGGCCAAGTTCGTGCACAACGACGGCGACCGGGTGGGCAGGGCGATCGACTCCCTGGTCTCCGCGGGCGCGATCGTCTCCGGCGGGCTGGCGGAGCGCTCCATCCTCTCCCCCGGCGTGGTGCTGCACTCCCACTCCCAGGTCGAGGACTCGGTCCTGATGGGCAACGTGAAGGTGGGCCGCGGCGCCATCGTCCGCAAGGCCATCATCGACAAGAACGTGATCATCCCGGACGGCGCCAGGATCGGCTTCGACCTGGAGTACGACCGCAGCCGCTTCGCGGTGACCAGCGGCGGCATCGTCGTCATCGGCAAGAACGAGATCGTCGAACGCTGACCCGGGCCCGCGTGGCCGAACGCCCCCAGGTCCCGCGTCGTCGAGCACCGCCCCGGAGCCTGGCCCGCCGCCGGTTCCCGATCCGGTTCACCGGTGGTTCCCGGCCCCGCCCTCCGGAGGGCGGGGCCGGGAACCACCGCCCGGTCGGCCCGGGTTCCGGTCTCCATCGGAGAACCGGCCGGGCGACCCCGATGTCAGGATCGGACGCACCGCGCCTGCCGGTGTTCGGGTGGTCCGGTGCGATGCGTTCACCGGCCACCTGATCGAACGGCGACGGCCCGGCCACCCGACCGGCGCCCTGGAGCTCGGCGGGCGCCCTTGGGAGAAGCCGGTGTATCGCGAAAAGCCTTTGACGGAGTGAGTACTCACTCCGCAAAATGGGCGCATGGAAAATCAACCCACCCGGCGAGCGCCGGGAATGAGCCCGGAGCGGCGCCGAGAGATGATCGTGGCTGTCGCCCTCCCCCTCGTCGCCGAGTACGGTGCCGCCGTGACCACCGGCCAGATCGCCAGAGCCGCCGGGATCGGCGAGGCCACGATCTTCCGGGTGTTCACCGACAAGAACGAGCTGCTCGACGCCTGCATGGCCGAGGCACTCCGCCCGGACCACGTGATGGAACAACTCGCCGCGATCCCGCTCGACCAGCCACTGGCCGCCCGGCTGACCGAGGCGGCCGACGCCATGCATGCCTTCACAGCCCGGATCGGCACCGTGATCGGCGCCTTGCACGCCTTCGGCCATGTTCGCGAGCGCCCGGCCCCGGAGCCCTCCGCGGCCCCCCGGGAAAAGAAGTCCGAGTCGTTTCGCGACACCAGGCTCAGGGAGACCCGCGAGGTGCTGGCCGAGCTGTTCGAGCCGGATCGCGACTCCCTGCGGCTCCCCCCGGAGCATCTGGCGATGCTCTTCCTGAACCTGGTGCGCTCCAACGGCCGACGGCCACCGGGCGATCCCGAGCTGAGCGTCACCGACATCGTCGACGTGTTCGTGCACGGTGCCTTGACCCGGCCCGACCTCACCCCCAGCCTTCCCCCGTCGAAAGGCTCGTCATGACCGTCACGCTGAACCACACCATCGTTCCCGCGCTCGACAACCGGCGGGCGGCCGACTTCCTCGCGGCCATCATGAACCTGGAGTGCCTGCCACCCGCCGGGATGAAGGGGCACTTCGTCCCGGTCCGGGTGAACGAATCCCTCACCCTCGACTTCATGACCGTGGAATCTCCCGTGGGTCACCACCTGGCCTTCGACGTCGACCCGGCCACCTTCGACGCGATCCTCGCCCGGCTCAAGGAGCGGGAGGTGCGGTACGGCAACCACCCGGCCCATCACGACAACGGGCGGATCGACCACCCGCTCCGCCCGCGCGGCCTGTTCTTCGCGGACGAGACGGGCAACCTCTACGAGGTCATGTCCGACTGACAGTGACGGGGACCCTGCTGACCTGCGGGCTCTGGCGGCCTCGGTGGAGCGCCCGCAAGCAGTACGCCTGGGATGAGCGCTGCTACCTGAGAGGGTGCGACGGCTGCGGGTGCGACGGCTGCGACGGGTGCTGCGACTGCTGCAAGTGCTGTGGCAAGTGCGACGGATGCTGCTGCGACTGCGGCGCATGAGCCTCCGGGGCGCGGCCCGGCGGGACCGGAGCGGGTGCCGCCGCGAGCCACGGCATTCGCGCCTCGGAGACCGGGCACACCTCGCGGGCGGACACTCCTGACGGCCCGCGCACGCGCGCCCGTCGACTCAGACCGGGTCCGGCTGGTCGCCGTCCCGCTCGGCGGAGCCGTCCCGCTCGCGGGGGTCACCGCCCAGGCCCCGCGACATCAGGCCGGCGCCCATCAAACCGGTGAGCGTACCGGGAACGGTCGCGGAGGGGGGCGGGGTCTCGACCCGGAAGCGGGGCAGCGCCTCGGGATACCTGTCGCGGACGAAGGTCACCATGTGCTCGCGGATGTCGCACTTGAGATCCCAGGCGCTGGCCGAGTCGGCGGCGCTCATCAGGGCGCGCAACTCCAGCAGCCCGTTGGGAAGGGTGTCGGTGACCTGGAGGGTCCAGTCCTTCTGGTCCCAGAGCGGGTGCTCGCGCAGGGCCCGGTAGAGCTCGGTGCGCAGCTCCTCCACCGGCACCGACCAGTCGACGATGAAGATCACGTGGCCGATCACCCGACTGCTGTGCCGGGTCCAGTTCTCGAACGGGTTGGCCGTGAAGTAGGAGACCGGCAGGACGAGCCGTCGCTCGTCCCACAGCCGCAGCACCACGTAGGTCAGGCTGAGCTCCTCGATCCGGCCCCATTCCCCCTTCACCACGACGACGTCGTCCAGGCGGAGCGCGTCGCTGAAGGCCAGCTGGAGCCCGGCGAGCATGTTGCCCAGGGTCGACTGGGCGGCGATACCGACGACGACACCGGCGATCCCGGCCGAGGCCAGAAGTCCGGCCCCGAGCGCCTGGACCTGCGGGAAGGTGAAGAGCATCGCGCCCAGCGCCACCACGATGATCACCGCCGAGGCGACCCGGCGGACCAGGGTGATCTGGGTACGGATGCGCCGGGCCCTGCGGTTGCCCTCGCCCTCGACGGTGATCAGCCGTTCCAGCACCACGTCGGTGACCGCGAAGGCGGCCTGGATGACCAGCCAGGTGACGCACCCGATCATCGCCAGGCTGAGACCGCGATAGACCAGCCGGCCGACCGAGCTCAGCGCCATCTCGGGCTCGTAGGCGGTGTAGGCCGTCACGACGGCGGCCGTGGCGAACCCCGGCCAGGTGCAGCGGCGCACGAGCGGACCGGCGAGAACCCATTTCTCACCGATCAGTCGCGAGCGCAGCACCCGTCGCACCACCTCCACCGCCACGACGGCGGCGACAACGGAAACGATCAGCATGATCCAGCCGGACACTTGAGGCGTCCCCCTCGACGTCTTTCATCCTCGTCGTTCTCTTACCTGGATCACCAGCTAATCAGAAGGATTCGTCGAACGTGACATTCCCCTCGACGGCTATCTGGTAGGCCGAAACCCGCCGTTCGAAGAAGTTGGCCAGCTCCTGCACGTCCTGCAACTCCATGAAGGCGAACGGGTTGGCCGTGCCGTACCGGACGGGCATCCTGAGCCTGACCAGACGCTGGTCGGCCACGTACTCCAGGTACAGGCGCATCTGGTCCACGCTCATCCCGAGCAGGCCGTCGCCGCACAGGTCGGCCGCGAAGGCCAGCTCGGCCGCCACCGCCTCCTCGATCATCCGGGTCACCTGCTCGGCGAGCCTGTCGTCGAACAGGTCGGGCTCCTCGGCCCGTACGGTCTCCACGACGCCGAAGGCGAACTCCATGTGCATGGACTCGTCGCGGAACACCCAGTTCGTCCCGGTGGCCAGGCCGCTGAGCAGGCCCCGGGAACGGAACCAGTAGACGTAGGCGAAGGCCCCGTAGAAGAACAGCCCCTCGATGCACGCCGCGAAGCAGATCAGGTTGAGCAGGAACGCCCGCCGGTCCTCCCTCGTCTCCAGCCGGGTCAGCCCGCCGAGCGAGTCGATCCAGCGGAAACAGAACTCCGCCTTGTCCCGGATCGAGGGGATGTGCTCGACCGCGGCGAAGGCCTTGACCCGCTCGTCCGGATCGGGCAGGTAGGTGTCCAGCAGGGTCAGGTAGAACTGGACGTGCACCGCCTCCTCGAACAGCTGCCTGCTGAGATAGAGGCGTGCCTCGGGGGCGTTGAGGTGCTGGTAGAGGTTGAGGACGAGGTTGTTGGCCACGATCGAGTCGCCGGTGGCGAAGAACGCCACGAGGCGGTTGATCAGGTGGCGCTCCTCGGGCGTCATCCTCGCCAGGTCCGCCAGGTCGGAGGTGAGGTCCACCTCCTCGACGGTCCAGGTGTTGCGGATCGCGGCCCGGTAGCGCTCGTAGAACTCGGGGTACCGCATCGGCCGCAGGGTGAGATCCATGCCGGGGTCGAGCAACATCGGGGTAATGCCTTTCTGGGTGGTCGCGGCGGCGCTTCTCCGGAAGCCGCGGTGCTTCTCGAAGAGTTTTCGAGGAACCGGGACGGCTACTGGCAGGCGTCGCAGTACTCGGGGTTCTCCAGGGAGCAGGCGACGGCCTCGGGGTCGAGGACGGTCCGCTCCACCGGCGCCGCCACGGTGGCCTGCGCGATCCGGGTGGCCGGGCGCGAGCGCAGGTAGTAGGTGGTCTTGAGGCCCGACTTCCAGGCGTAGGCGTACATCGAGGAGAGCTTGCCGATGGTCGGCGTGGCCATGAAGAGGTTCAGCGACTGCGACTGGTCGATGTACGGGGTGCGCGCGGCGGCCAGGTCGATCAGCGCCTTCTGCGGTAGCTCCCAGGCGGTCCGGTAGAGCGTCCTCAGGTCGGCGGGGATCTCGGGGATGTCCTGTACGGAGCCGTCGGCGCGCTTGATCGCGTCGCGGATCGGCGAGGTCCACAGGCCACGGGCCTGGAGGTCGCGGACGAGATAGCGGTTGACCTGGAGGAACTCCCCCGAGAGGGTCTCGCGCTTGAAGATGTTGGAGACCTGCGGCTCGATGCACTCGTAGCAGCCCGCGATGGAGGCGATCGTGGCCGTCGGCGCGATCGCGATCATCAGCGAGTTGCGCAGGCCGGTTTCGGCGATCCGCTCCCTGATCTCCGCCCACTCCGCGGACCTCGCCGCCCCGTAGTGGTCGGGGTGGAGCACCCCTGCGGCGGCCCTGGTCTCCTCGTACGAGGGATGGCGGCCCCGCTCCACGGCCAGGTCGGAGGAGATCCGGTAGGCGGCGAGCGCGATCTCCTCGGAGATCCTGGTGGACAGCTTCAGGGCGCGCGGCGAGTCGAACGGCAGCCGCAGCGTGAACAGCACGTCGGCCAGGCCCATCACGCCGAGCCCGATCGGGCGCCACCTCTGGTTGGCGGCCCTCGCCTCGGGGGTCGGGTAGAAGCCCAGGTCGATGGTGCGGTCGAGAAAGCGCACGGCGGTACGGACGGTCGCGCGCAGCCGGGCCCAGTCGATCCCGTCCTCGGTGGAGCCCTCGGCCAGGTGGGCGGCGAGATTGATCGAGCCGAGGTTGCAGACGGCGGTCTCCGCGTCGCCGGTGACCTCCAGGATCTCGGTGCAGAGGTTGGACAGGTGGATGACGTTCTCCGGCCTGCCCGTCTGGTTGGAGGTCCGGTTGGCCGCGTCCTTGAAGGTCATCCAGCCGTTGCCGGTCTGGGCGAGCGTGCGCATCATCCGCCCGTACAGGGTCCGGGCGGGGATCTGCCTGGTGAACCGGCCCTCGGCCTCGGCGGCCCGGTAGGCGTCGTCGAACGCGGCGCCGTACAGGTCGGTGAGGTGCGGGACCTCCTTGGGGTCGAACAGCGACCAGACGCCGTCGGCCTCGACCCGGCGCATGAACTCGTCGGGGATCCAGTTGGCCAGGTTCAGGTTGTGCGTGCGGCGGGCCTCCTCGCCGGTGTTGTCGCGCAGTTCCAGGAACTCCTCGACGTCGGCGTGCCAGGGCTCCAAATAGACGCAGGCCGCGCCCTTGCGGCGGCCTCCCTGGTTGACCGCGGCGACGCTGGAGTCGAGCGTGCGCAGCCAGGGCACGATGCCGTTGGAGTGGCCGTTGGTGCCCCGGATCAGCGAGCCCCGCGAGCGGACCCTGGTCCAGGCGATCCCGATGCCCCCCGCGTACTTCGACAGCCGCGCGACCTGCCCGTAGCGCTCGTAGATGGACTCCAGCTCGTCACGGGGCGAGTCGAGCAGGAAGCACGAGGAGAGCTGGGGCCTGCGGGAGCCGGAGTTGAACAGCGTGGGCGAGCTGGGCAGGTAGGACAGGGTGGCCATGAGCGCGTACAGCTCGGCGGCCTCCTCGACGGTCTCGGACAGGCCGCAGGCCACCCGGAGGAAGAAGTGCTGCGGGCGCTCCAGGACCTTGCGGGTCCGCGGGTGGCGCAGCAGGTAGCGGTCGTAGACGGTACGCAGCCCGAAGTACTCGAACCTGGTGTCGGCCTCCGGGTCGACCAGCGCGTCCAGGACCTCGGCGTGGGCGGCCACGAACTCCGCGAGCCCGTCCTGGATCAGCCCCGCCTCGTGGGTCGCGGCGACGGACTCGGAGAACCGGCGGACGCCGTGCTCGGCGGCCTCGTCGGCGATCAGCTCGGCCAGCATCGCGGCGGCGACCCTGGAGTTCTCGGGATCGGTGATCACCCGGGCGGCCGCCTCGTCGATGGCCAGCCTTCGGTCGTCCGCCGCGCTCCCGGCGCTCACGGCGCTTCCGGCGTCGCCGCTGCCCGTCGCGGTCACCGCCGCGCTCCCGGCGCTCACGGTGTCGCCGGTGTCCACCGCGGCCGCCGCCGCGTTCCCGGTGTTCCCGGTGTCCACCGCGGTCGCCGCCGCGTTCCCGGTGTTCCCGGTGTTCCCGGTGTTCCCGGTGTCCACCGCGGCCGCCGCCGTGCTCCCCGCAGCGGTCTCCGCCAATGCCTGTGTCACGTAGTGCCCCTCGCTCGATCGGACTTCCCCGTACGGCTCCGCCGGAGGGGCACGCGTCCGCGAGCGATCCCGGGCACGCCGGATCGCCTCGTTCCGCGGGCCCTCCCACGAGGCCCTGGACAATCACGTCACCGGCAGGTCTTCGGACTCACGGGCGCACTGCACATGCCTACCGGCCGTCGCTTCCCAGGCATGGTTCGCCCAGTGCTTGACTGACGGCTTTCGTTCCCGTTCACCGCTGCGGGGCAGTCGCCGGAATCTCACCGGGTTCCCTCTTGCCTCGCCCCTCGCGGGGCGAACCAGCAACGAGCAGGATCCTACATCTAGGGGCGTCTGACGCAACTACCCCAACAAGTTGTGTCGGAGGACTTCAACAGCCCGAGCTCGTGAAGCACACCGCGGGTGCGCGCCGTCTCGGTGGAGAGCCACTGGCGGAACTCGTCGCCGCTGAGATAGACCCGGCTCCAGCCGTGGGCCGCGCACAGGGAACGCCAGCGCGGCGCGGCGTCGATCCTGTCACACAGGGCGATCGCGGCGTCCCGGTCCCCCGGGCTCATGTCCTTGGGGCCCAGCAGGCCGCACCAGTCGCTGTACTCCAGCCGGACGTCGACCTCCATGAGCGTCGGCGCGTCGATCCCGTCGATCCGGCCGCCGGAGGAGACCACCAGGGGCCGCAGACGGCCCGCGGTGATCTCGGGCCGCAGGGCGCGCGCCGATCCCAGCAGGGCCGCCACCCGGCCGACCTGGAGCGCCTCGGCGGCGTCGTCGGGGGCGAGGTATCCGGCGTACTCCAGCAGCCGGGTGTCCACCCCGAGGCACTTGCCGATCATGCCGTAGAGCACGTGGTCGGAGCCGCCCTCCGACCGGCCGCCGACCGTCAGCCCCGCCGGGTTCTGGCGCAGCCGCGCGGCGAAGTCCTCGAAGGTACGCAAGCGGGAGCCGGAGGGGACGACCAGGACCGCCCAGTCGCCGACCAGGCGGGCGAGGGGGGTGGCGGCGTTCACCACGGCGGCGGTGTTGGCGATCTCCGCGGCGGCCACCATCGGCATCGCGGTGACGAGCAGCCTGCCCTCGCGCGCGAAGGGGCCGCGGAAGGCGCCGAACGCGTCGCGCGGGGCGGAGCCCAGGACACCCTGCCGCTCGACGGCCATCGCGGTACGCGCCAGCCCCGACTGGACCAGGACGGTCGCCAGCCTGCCCGCGATCCCGTCCCAGCCGTGGCCGTCGGCGGTCGGTTCGAGGATGAACAGGCGCCTCACCGCCGGATCGGCAGCGCCGCCCGCGTCGCACCCCGCGGCGACCAGGACCCCCGCCGCCAGTGCGAAAAACCCCCTACGGCGCATAAGCGCCCCTTCCCCCAAGAACCCCTCATACCAAAGGTTACTTCTTACTCACTTTCTGTGACGAAGTGGGGGTATGCGGAAATCTCGCCCGCACCCGGACACGAGCCATCGAGCATCGCGGGCGGCCACCTCACGGGAGCCCACGGCGCCCGCGGAGCCCGGGAGCACGCGGAGCACCCGGCGCCCCGGCAGGCCGGACGAAGCGAGGCCGGGGCGCCGGGGGCGAGGGACAGGGGCCGGGGACCGGAGGGATGGGGGCCGGGGCCTCACTCCACCGTGACGCTCTTGGCCAGGTTCCTGGGCTTGTCGACGTCCCGCTCCAGCGCCACGGCGGCGTGGTAGGCGAAGAGCTGGAGCGGGATCGAGAGCAGGATCGGGTCCAGCTCGGTCTCGTTCTTGGGCACCACGACGCAGTCGTCGGCCAGCTTGGGGTCGGCCGTGCGGTGGCCCACCATGAGCACCCGGCCCCCCCGGGCACGGATCTCGCCCAGCGTGGTGAGGTTCTTGTCCAGCAGCTCGTCGTCGGGGACGATCGCCACCGTCGGCATGTCCGGGCCGATCAGCGCCAGCGGCCCGTGCTTGAGCTCGCTGGCCGGGTACGCCTCGGCGTGCACGTACGAGATCTCCTTGAGCTTCTGCGCGCCCTCGCGGGCCACCGGATAGCCCCTGACCCGGCCCACGAACATCATGCTCGGCGACTCGGCGTACTTGCCCGCCAGCTCCTTGATCTGCGGCTCCAGCGCCAGGATCTCCTTGATCTGGTCCGGCAGCCTGCGCAGGCCGTCGCAGATCCTGCGGCCGTCGGCGGGGGACAGGTCACGCACCCGGCCCAGGTGCAGCGCGAGCAGCGCGAAGGCCACGGCGGTCGAGGTGAACGCCTTGGTGCTCGCCACCGAGACCTCGGGACCCGCGTGCAGGTAGACGCCGCCGTCGCACTCGCGGGCGATCGCGCTGCCCACGGTGTTGACGATGCCGAGCACCCTGCCACCCTTGCGCTTGAGCTCCTGGACGGCGGCGAGGGTGTCGTAGGTCTCCCCCGACTGGCTGATCGCCACGTAGAGGGTGTCGGCCTCCACCACCGGGCTGCGGTAGCGGAACTCGCTCGCCGGCTCCGCGTCGGCCGGGATGCGCGCCAGCTCCTCGATGAGCTGCGCGCCGATCTGACCCGAGTAGTACGCGGAACCGCAGCCGATGATCTTCACCCGGCGGAACGAGCGGGTCTCCCGCGCGTCCATGTTGAGGCCGCCCAGGTGGGCGATGTGGAAGCGGTCGTCCAGCCGCCCGCGCAGCGTCCTGGCCACCGTGTCGGGCTGCTCGGAGATCTCCTTGAGCAGGTAGTGCTCGTAGCCGCCGGTGTCGTAGTGCCCGGCCTCCCAGTCGACGGTCAGCGTCTCCTTGGCCGTCTCTCGCGCGTCGCTGGCGAAGGTGTTGAACCCGTCGGCCCGCAGCACGGCGATCTCGCCGTCCTCCAGGTGAACCACCTGGCGCGTGTAGCGGACCAGCGCGGCGACGTCGGACGCGGCGAACATCTCCTTCTCGCCGATGCCCAGCACGATGGGGCTGCCGTTGCGCGCCACGACCACCTCGCCGGGACGCTCGGAGTCGATCACCGCGATCCCGTACGTGCCGACGACCCGCTTGAGCGCGGTCCTGACGGCCTCCTCCAGCGAGTCGGCCTCCTTCACCGTGCGGGCGATCAGGTGTGACAGCACCTCGGTGTCGGTCTCCGACAGGAAGATCGCACCGTCGGCCTCCAGCTTGGCGCGCAGCTCGTCGGCGTTCTCGATGATGCCGTTGTGCACGACGGCGATGCGCTCGTCGGCGGACAGGTGCGGGTGGGCGTTGACGTCGCTGGGCGCGCCGTGGGTGGCCCAGCGGGTGTGGCCGATGCCCAGGCCGCCCTTGAACCGCGCGGGCACGACCGCCGCCAGGTCGGCCACCCGGCCCTTGACCTTGCGCATCTTGAGGCCCTTGTTGGAGACGACCACACCGGCCGAGTCGTAGCCCCGGTACTCAAGACGCTGCAGGCCTTCCAGCAGGATGGGTGCCGCGTCCTTGGGCCCTACATAGGCCACGATTCCGCACATGTAGCCACTCCTTATTCATAAACGATTGAGGTGCCGTCATCTGTTACCCGTAGACGATCCGGCGAAGCTGTCGCAGGGAGAGTTCGGGTGCCGCGACACGGCGTACCGCCAGCTCGGCGGCGACCCTGGGGAAGATCTCGTCGTTGACCAGCCCCCTGGCCTTGAGCTCCGTGTGGCGCCGCCGGACGAACTCGTCGACGGGCTCGGAGAAGTAGGCCAGCACGTCCGCGACGACCCGTGCCGCCTCGCCCGGACCGAGCGCGCTCGTCCGGGTCAGGTGGGTGATCAGATCCTCATGCGGATTCCGTGCCGTGGACACAGAGCAGGACCATACGCATCCGTGAGAGAACACACCAAGTTTCCTGCCCGATTTCGGGCAGAGAATCTCTTCAACATCTCAACCCCGCCGCAATGCGCGACAGTCGGTAATCTCTGATAACTCTAGGTAGTTACCAGAGGGGGAGGAACCGCTATGCGCCGCCTGCCGGGGATCACCGTCGTCGCCGCTCTCGCCGTCCTGGCCTCGGTCGTCCCCGCGGAGGCGGCACGTCCCGGGGATCGGCCGGCGCGGCTCCGGACGCACCCGGCCCTCTCCGGGACCACGGCACCACCCGGCACTGCGACGGGGCCGGGGGCGAGGCCGGGCACGGCGACGGGGGCGAGGCCGCGGTCCGGCAGGCAGGCCGCCTTCACCGAGGCGGCACGGGCGTACGGGGTGCCCGAGAGCGTGCTGCTCGCGGTCTCCTACCTGGAGTCCCGCTGGGAGGGCCACGACGGGCTGCCCAGCGTCTCCGCCGGGTATGGCCCGATGCACCTGGTCGACGGCCGGGCCGAGCCCGGACGGCCCCACGGCGCCGGGGAGGATCCACGCGGCGACGAGACCCGACCTCGCGTGATCGCCCTCCCGCCCGTGGCGGCGGACCCGCCGGAGGACACCCTGCGACGGGCCTCGGAGCTGACCGGCCTGTCCCCCGACCGGCTGCGCGAGGACGCCTCCGCCAACATCATGGGCGGCGCCGCGCTGCTCGCCGACCACCGGCGCCGTACCGGCGGGGGATCCCTCGACGACCCGGCGAGCTGGTACGACGCCGTGGCCCGCTACCCCGGCACCCGGGAGAGGGGCGCGGCGGGAAGGGAGGCCGCGCTCTCCTTCGCCGACGAGGTCTACGCGACGATGAGGGCCGGCGCCTCACGGGTGACCGACGACGGCGAGCGGGTGACACTCCCCGCCACACCGGACCTGTCCACACCCTCCAAGCCGTACACGCCCTTCGGGTCGTCCGAGCCGTCCGGGCGTTCGGAACCCCCTGGACCATCGGAACCCTCCGGGCCGTCCGGGCCGTCCGGGCCGTCCGGGCCGCGAGCACCGCTCCCCCTGGAACGGCGCGCCTCGCCCTCCGGGCCACCCCTCGCGTCACCCGCCCCCACACCCACCCCGGTGCCCACGCCCGCGCCCACCCCCGCCAAGAAGATCACCATGATGCTCGCCAAGCGGCCCGCCCCTGTGCCGGGCCCCGACTGCCCGAAAAGCGTCTCCTGCGAGTGGCTCCCCGCCGCGTACAAGCGGCTCCCTGGCGGCGGGTACGGCAACCACGACCGCTCCGACGGCCCCCGGGAGATCGACTACATCGTGATCCACGACGGGGAGACGAGCTACGACGCCATGACCCGCCTGGTCAGGAACCCCGCCTATCTGAGCTGGCACTTCACCATCCGCTCCGCCGACGGCCACATCGCCCAGCACCTGCGGGCCAGGGACGTCGGCTGGCACGCGGGAAACTGGTACGTCAACTCCCGCTCCATCGGCCTGGAGCACGAGGGCTACCTGGCCAGGGGCGGCGCCTGGTTCACCGAGGCGATGTACCTGGCCTCGGCCAGGCTGGTCCGCCACCTCGCGGCCAAGTACGACATCCCCCTCGACCGGGCGCACATCCTGGGACACGACAACGTGCCGGGCACCACCCCGGAGACCGTGGGCGGAATGCACGAGGACCCCGGCCCCTACTGGGACTGGGCCCACTACTTCGAGCTGCTCGGCAGGCCGCTGCGCGCCTCGGGCGGCGACGCCGCGCGCTCGGTGCTGATCAGGCCCGACTACGGCACCAACAGGCCGGGATTCACCGGCTGTACCGGGGGGTGCCGCAGCCTGGGCGCCGCCTCGGTCTGGCTGCGCACGCGCCCCTCCTTCACCGCGCCGCTGGTCAGGGACGTCGGCAAGCACCCCACCGGCGACTCCACGTACAGCGTCTACGACCACGCCGCCCGCGCCTCCACCGGCCAGCGGTACGCGCTCGCCGAGCGCAGGGGCGACTGGACCGCGATCTGGTACCTCGGCCAGAAGGCGTGGTTCCACGACCCGGCCGCGGCCCCCACCTCCGTACGCGCGTCCGGCCCTCTGGTGACGCCCAGGCCGGGCCGTTCCCCGGTGAAGGTGTACGGCAGGGCCTACCCGAAGGCACCCGCCTACCCGGGGGGCGTTCCCGTGCAGACCCTGACCCCGCTGCAGTACTCGATACCCGCCGGGCAGGCGTACAGCTCCGGCCCGACGACCCGGGCCTCGTACCTCAGGGCAGCCGCCTTCGACCCGTCGGTGCACCGCGTCGTCACGGGCGATGCCCGCTACCGGCAGATCCAGTTCGGGCACCGGATCATGTTCGTCCGGGCCTCCGACGTCCAGCCGGTCACCAGGTGAGGATCTCCGGGGTCCGGCTCGTTGCGCACATCCGCCCTGTGGAGGCGCTAGAGTTTTCACGTGCCCCGGAGCCGTTTCCGGGGGTCACGCGGAAGTGGCTCAGTGGTAGAGCATCACCTTGCCAAGGTGAGGGTCGCGGGTTCGAATCCCGTCTTCCGCTCCGGCGGGCCCGCAGGGGCCTGACCGGTGGAGTGGCCGAGAGGCGAGGCAACGGCCTGCAAAGCCGTCTACACGGGTTCAAATCCCGTCTCCACCTCATTGCACGACCATCGGACCCTCCGGGATCCGGTAAAGTAGTGCGAGCGCCGAGGGGAAACCCGAAGCGAATACGCGGAAGTGGCTCAGTGGTAGAGCATCACCTTGCCAAGGTGAGGGTCGCGGGTTCGAATCCCGTCTTCCGCTCTGGTTCACCCGAGGACGATTAGCTCAGCGGGAGAGCGCTTCCCTGACACGGAAGAGGTCACAGGTTCAATCCCTGTATCGTCCACCCGATTTCACCAGCTCAGAGGCCAGATCCGGAGATCGCGGATCTGGCCTTTCGCGTTCGGCCGTCACCCCCGGTCTCACCGGAGGCCGTCGCGCCGCGTTCGGACAGGTTTTCCGGAAACCCTGACCTCTGGCGGCAGGCCTCGAGATGCCCTACCCGGTTCAGGCGCGTCAGGAACTCGCCACACCGGCGTACGGCGACACGGTCACCTTCGCGGTACGGTACTTTCGCTTTCCCCGCCCCTAAGGAGAGCTTTTTCGACCATGGGTGCCAACCATTCACACGGCCCGGCCGCCCCCAGCTCCCGTGGCACGGTGTGGGCGACACTGGCCGTCATCGTTCCCCTGGCGCTGGCCACGCTGACCGCCCTGATCTGGCTGTGGCCCGCCGAACTCACCTCCACCGGCCAGCCGTCGGCCGGCCTGCAGCGGGTGACCGGGACGATCACCACCGTCACCCTCACCCCGTGCCCGCAGGAGCCGCCCGCGGACGGGCAACCCCCCGGTCAGCAGCCGCCGGCCGACCCCGCCACCTGTGGCGACGCCAAGGTCGAGCTGACCAGCGGGCCGCAGACCGGTCGTTTCATCACCAGCGGCCTGCCCAGCGGACCCGGCTCACAGAAGTTCGCCGCGGGCGACGACGTGATCCTGATACATACGCCGGGCGGCGGTGAGCTGGAGATGCCGCCGTACCAGATCTCCGACCACGACCGGTCCTCCCCGCTGTGGCTGGCCGGTGTCGCGTTCGCGGTGGCGGTGATCGCCTTCGGACGCTGGCGCGGGGTGATGGCGCTGGTCGGGCTGGCCATCACGTTCGTGCTGCTCCTGATGTTCGTCATCCCGGCGATCCTGACCGGGGAACAGCCGCTACTGGTCGCCATCGTCGGCGCCGCGGCGATCATGCTCACGGTGCTCTACCTCACCCACGGCTTCACCGTCCCCACTTCGATGGCCGTGGTCGGCACCCTGATCAGCCTCAGCCTGACCGGCCTGCTGTCGTACGCGGCCATCGGCATCGCCCAACTCAACGGGATCACCGACGAGAGCTCGTTCTACCTGGACGTCAGCTACCGGATCAACACCGAGGGCCTGCTGCTGGCCAGCATCATCATCGGCTCGCTCGGCGTGCTGGACGACGTCACCGTCACCCAGGCCGTCACCGTCACCGAACTCGCGCACGCCAACCCCGGCTACACCTTCGCCCAGCTGTACCGGGCCGCCGCCAGGGTCGGCCGCGCCCACATCGCCTCGGTGATCAACACGATCATCCTCGCCTACGCGGGCGCGTCTCTGCCGCTGCTCCTGCTGGTCAGCGTCGGCGACCAGCCCATCGGCGAGGTGCTGACCAATCCGGTCATCGCCACCGAGATCATCCGCAGCGTGGTGGGCACCCTGGGGCTCATCGCGGCCGTCCCGATCACCACCGCCCTGGCCGCGCTGGCCAGCGCCCGGCAGGCCACCACCGACCACCGGCCACTCCCCGCGGCGCGCCACCGACGGCGGATGGACCCCTTGAACGACTCCATCACCCAACCGACATCACCACGGTGAGTCCTCCGCGCTCGCAGGTCACCGGGACACTCACGTGAACCAGTCCCGCCCCGGATCGCACCCGGCCGGCGAACGAATCCACACCCGAGCGCGCGATACCTGCTCAGCCCGATCCTGTTCCCGGCCGAGGAGGCGTCCGCCGCCCCCGAGGCTGGTTGAGCCGCCACCACACCCGGCCCTCGGCTCCGCGTCGCCAGGAATAACCGGCGTCCCGTCGCGACTTGGCCCTGGCATGACCGCCACGCCATTCACCCCGCGCACTCTGCTCGCGGAAAGCCGGCTCGGTGTCCTCGCGACGATCAAGTCGGACGGCCGCCCCCAGCTCTCCCCCGTCATGCCCTTCTACGACCAGGAGGCCGATGTCATCTACGTCTCGATGACCGAGGGACGCGCCAAGACGGCGAATCTGCGTCGAGACCCACGAGCCACGCTGGAGGTGACCAGCCCCGACGGCCTGGCGTGGGCCACCGCCGACGGCACGGCGACACTCACCGGGCCGGGGACCGACCCCCGCGGCCCCGAGGTCGAGGCACTGGTCGACTACTACCGCGTCGCCGCCGGGGAGCACCCGGACTGGGACGAGTACCGGTCGGTGATGGTGTCCGACCGCAGGGTGCTCATGGTCATGACGGTCGACCACGTGTACGGCGAGAAGATCGGCTGACAGCGCTCGGAAGAGGCGTCTAACGTCCAGGTCCGCGCCGGCGACGGCGAGCGGGCCGTGCGGCCGACGCGGGCACGATCATCCACTGCGGTGCGCGCCGCCAGGCCCCCGGCGCGCACCGGCGAAGCGGCGAATCGAGAAAGCCGGGAAGCCGGGGATCGGGGAAACCGAAGACGGCCTCGCGATCGCCGACGCCGCGATGCCGTTGACCGGCGTCGCTTCCGTCACGGTGCCGGTGTCGCGCCGCCCCACGATGACCGCCCGCCCCGGTAGCGTGGGGCCGAGATCAGGTAACCACGTTGGGAGCACGCCGCATGCGCTGGCAGGTTCACTCCGAAGAACCTCTCTACACCGACCGATGGCTCGATGTCCGGGTGGCGGATGTGGAGCTTCCCGACGGCAGGCACCTGGACCACCGGCTGATCCGTACCGCGCCGGGAGCCGGGGCCGTCGTCACCGACGATCGGCGCCGGGTGCTGCTGATCTGGCGGCATCGCTTCATCACCGACTCGTGGGGCTGGGAGATCCCCATCGGCGGGATCGACGACGGTGAGGAGCCGCCGGCGGCCGCCGCGCGCGAGGTCGAGGAGGAGACCGGCTGGCGGCCCGGACCGCTGCGCGCGCTGCTGCGCGTCCAGCCGACCAACGGGATCTCCGACTCGGTCCACCACATCTTCCACGCCGACGGCGCCACCCACATCGGCCCGCCGGCCGAGGCATGGGAGGCCGAGCGCATCGAGTGGGTGCCCCTCGCCGACATCCGCGACATGGTCGGCAAGGGTGACGTCACGTGCGGCACCAGCATGGCCGCGCTGCTCTACGTCCTCACCGGGCCGTAGAAGACGCACAGGGCCAGGACCTCACGGGGCCGTAGGAGAGACTCACATGGCCGTAAGAATCACCGGGACGTAGAGCGCGAGGCGATCCGTCCGGACCGGCTCAGCCTCCGGCTCCCCTGTACTTGATCGGCGCGCCGTCGCCGGTGGCCGGCAGGTCGCCGCGCCGCACCGGGGGGTGTCGCGGCGGGGGTGTCCGGGGGCCCTTCCAGGTCACCTGCCACACGCCGGCCATGGCGGCCTTCAGCACGGCCCGGTCGACGAGCCCGACGGGGCAGTTCAGCCAGATGAGGTGACCGGCCCGGAGCACCGCGTACTCGTGCCGGCCTCCCCCCGAGCGGTATCGGCCCACCTCGTCACTCTCGCAGTTCACCGGTGCCGTCCACGGTTCGGCGCCCATGATCCTCGTGCTTGCGAGCCGGGCGGACTCGGACGTGCTGTGATGGACTCTCAGATCTACGTGCCCGCCCGGCGACCAGTAGGTGGCGCCGAACCCGTCGTCCCCGACCACACCGGCCGACAGGTCCGCCAGCTCGAATCCCGGCAGGTCCACCAGGTAGATGAGATCCGGATCCACCCCCTGCGACAGCGACCGGTCCACCGAGTCCTGGCTGAGCGACGCCCTGGGGCCGCGGCCGGACGCGAGGAGGATGACGGCCGCGAGAAGGACGAGACGGTGTTCCAACTCGGTCGCCGTCTTCCACGGCGCCTTCCTCCGCGGATCCGCGCCCTGCCCGTGTCGTCCGCCGTCGCGATCCCCCGGCCGGGGTCCGGACGTCTTCGCGTCTCCGCTCCCCCACCCGGCCTTGTCGCTCCACCGAGCCCCGTTGTCCATCCCGCGCCTTCCCCTCGCCGCTCGCCATGGCCCCGCGTCCCGGACCGGCCGCCCCGGACCCGCCTCTAGAGCGGCCCCGCTTCCACCTGGGACGATCTCCGGGCAATCATTACGATCATGCTTTCGGCACGCGATACTCGATGATAGGGAGGCACCATGTAAGGACGCATGACCTGAAACATGGTTAATCGCTATGCTCTTGAAACACGGCAAAGGGGGCGAGCCTGTGCAGCGCGTGGTGGTCGATCCTGAGGTGCCCAGGGATGTCGCCGATCTCTTCCGCCGGAACGGTCCCCTGCTCTACCGCCTTCGCACCGGACGCCCGCCCAGGGACGTGAACGACTCCAGGGTCCCGGGAATGCTCGTAGGGATCTTCGGCGGGACGGTGGCTCTCGCCGCGAGTGGCCTCTTCGTCATCGGTGCTCCGCCCACGGCGTCCGTCGCGATGCTCACCACGCTGATCAGCATGTACATCCTCATCCTCGGGGTGATCTACCTCGCCAGGAAGCCCTCTCCCGTCGACTCCGTCGAGCGGCTCCTGTACGCGCACTCGCGGCACTGGCAGGGACGTTTCCTGCTCCTGGAGGACTTCGACCACGACGCCAGGCACCTGCTCGGCCGGGTCCAGCGGGCGATCGACCACGTCCTGCGCTCGCGGGTCAACGCGATGGGCATGCTCGACAGCGTGCGCAACTCGGTGATGCTCCCCGCCGAGGAGTGGGAGATCGCCCGGCTGCTGACCAAGCTCTCCGCGCTGCGGGCCAAGCACCGCAACCTCGCCAGGGGTGGCCGGAGCCCCGAGGTCGTCGCGGCGATGGCGCCGCTGGAGCGGGCACTGGCCGCCAGCGAGGCCGCCGTGCTCGCGCGGGTCGAGGCCCTGGAACGCTACGCGGGCCACGTGGCCGAGGCGGAGCGGGCGCTGCTCTCCCATGGACAGATCGAGGCCCTGCGGGCGCACCTGCCCGAGTACGAGCAGCTCGTCGCCGAGACGGGCGCGGCCAGATTCTCCGGACCGGAGATCGGCCATCTCAGCGAGGACGCCGACATGCTCCGGCGGGCGCTCCGCGAGAGCGTACGCTCGGCGCACGAGGCGTTCCGCCATCTCGACGGCTGACGTGAATGTGATCGAACGGAGGGGCGAGCCTGTGCGGCGAGTGGTGGTCGATCCTGAGGTTCCCCCCCGGACCGCCGACCTGTTCCGCCGGCACGCGTCGATGTTGTCGCGCATCCGTGCCGGTTGGAGCCCCGAGCCTCCGCCGCCCAACTCGCGCCTGCCCGGACGCTTCCTGAACGTCGGCGGAGGGGTGGCGGCGCTCTTCCTGGTGTGCCTGATGTTCCTCGCCGACGTCGGGCAGCTGCTGTTCTTCATGCTCGCGCTGCTCGTCTTCGTGGTCTTCGTCGGCCTGCTGGCCGCCCGCGAGCCGGCGGAACCGGAGACGATCGAGCACGAGCTCTACCGCGAGGCCCGCTGGTACGAGGGCCGCTACCTGCTCCCCGCCGAGGACTTCGACTACAAGGCCGGACAGCTGCTCGACCGGACCCAGCAGGCGATCGACTACATCCTGCGCTCGCGGGTCAACGCGATGGGCATGCTCGACAGCGTGCGCAACTCGGTGATGCTCCCCTCGCAGGAGTGGGAGATCGCCCGGCTGCTGACCAAGCTCTCCACGCTGCGGAACGAGCACCACGAGTTCGTGTACGGCGGCAGCACGCCGGAGGTGGCCGCGGCCATGGCGCCGCTGGAGCGGGCACTGGCCGCCAGCGAGGCCGCCGTGCTCGCGCGGGTCGAGGCCCTGGAACGCTACGCGGGCCACGTGGCCGACGCCGAGCGGGCGCTGCGCGCCCACGACCAGATCGAGGCGCTTCGCGCGCGGCTTCCCCGCTACGAGGAGCTGCTGGCGGAGTCCGGCGCGGACGTCTTCGCCGTACCGGAGATAGGGAGGTTGGCCGAGGACGCCGGTCACCTGGAGCAGGCGCTGCGCGACAGTGTCCGCTCGGCGCACGAGGCGTTCCGCCACCTCGACGGCCCTCCCGCCGCTCCTCCCGGCGGCTCCCCGCCCTCCGCGAGCGGACCTTCGGCCGGTCCGCACGGGCCTCCGGACCGGGGGGACGGACCTCCCGCCTCCTCCTCCCACACGCCTACCGATCCTTTCGGGTTCCCTCCTTTCCCCGGAGACCCGGCGGAGGAACCCCCGGCCCGCTGAGGCACTCCGGCGGGCCCGTCTCCGGCCCGGGTCCCGACCGCGCTTCGGGCGGATCTCGCCCTTGTCATGGATCGCGAAGAAGGCGAGGATAGCTCGCGTTCTTTGGAGGTAGCATGCGGATCCGCCTGGACGTGACCCTCGGCGTGGTCGTGCTCGTCGACGTGCTCCGGGTCTTCCTGCCGTCGCTGATCACGCTCTTCGGCCGGGCGGGAAGCACCCCCGCGGAGATGATGGGCCTGTACGCCCTCTCCTGGTTCGTCCTGGCCTTCCTGACCGTCCCGCTGGCCAGGTCCGTCCGGCCGCCGCTGATCGCCCTCGGCGCCGCCGGCCTGCTGCTCCTGGCCCGGCTCGTGCTCCAGCTGACCGACGGCGGGGACCCGCAGCTGTACGTGTCCGGCCTGGGCCTGCTGGCCGGGCTGGTCTGGCTGGTGGCGACCGCGATGGGCAGCCGGGACGCCCGGCCCGTGACGGGCGGGGTGATCGCCGGTCTGGCCGCCTCCACGGTGGTCCACGCGGCGCTGGACGGCATCGACCTGATGTGGCGGCCTGGAGCGGTCCCGTGGATGTTGCTGCTGGTGGAGCTCCTGCTCTTCTGCGCGTTCACGATCCGGGCCGAACCCCCTGACGAGGAGTACTCCGGGGCTCCGCGCGCCTGGCTGGCGATCGGTCCCGCCCTGCTGCTCTGGGGCCTCTACACGGGCAACACCGCGCACGCCCAGGCGGCGACCGACTCCGCGCAGCAGGCCGCCGCCGTGATCGTGGCCGCGTTCGCGGTGGTGTCGGCGGTGCCCGCCGCGCTGCCGGTGCTGCGCCGCCCGCTCCCGCCCGCGATCGCCCTGGTGGCCTCGGCGGTGGCTTTCACGCTGGGCAGGGCCACCGTGGACGGCGTCCACGGTGTGGCGCCCGGCTGGACGATCGTCGCGCAGATCGTCGGCCAGGTCGCGCTGGGAGCCTGCCTGGCGCACGCCGCGACGACCTTCGGCCAGGACCGCCCGGCCCGGCGGGGCCTGACGGCGGCCGGGGGGATGCTGCTGTTCGTCGTGTTCGTCTTCGGCTACTACGCCGCCTACGACCTCTACCTGTCCAACGGCTGGGTGCCGGTCTGCGCGGCGCTCGTCGTCGCGTTCCTGGGCGTGGCGGGCAGCGCGGGCCTGCCGCGCCGCTCCTACGACCGGCGGTTCGCCGCGGCCGCCGCGGCCTCGGTCGCGCTGGTGGCGGCCGTTCCGCTGTGGCAGGGCACCCGGCCCCGCTGGGAGGGGCCGGGCGACGGGCTGCGGATCGCGGCGTACAACATCAGGATGGGGTACGGCGAGTCCGGCAGGCTCTCCCTGGAGCGACAGGCCGACGCGCTCAGGGAGCTGAGGCCGCACGTGGTGGTGCTGAGCGAGGCGGACAGGGGCTGGCTGCTCAACGGCGGCCACGACGGGGTACGGCTGATCGCCGAGCGGCTGGGTATGCGCTACGTCTGGGCCCCGGCGACCGACGAGGTGTGGGGCGACGCCCTGCTCACCACGCTGCCGATCACCGCGATAAGGAACCACGTGCTGGTCCAGGGCGGCCCGACCGGCGCGCAGGCGCTGGAGGTCGGGCTGCGGTGGCGGGGCGAGGACGTCACCGTGATCGGCACCCACCTGCAGCCCCCGCCGGGCTGGCGCGAGCTCGACCAGGTCGAGCAGCTCGGGGAGATCGTCAGGAACGCCGCGGGGAGCGGCGCCCCGGTGATCGTGGCCGGTGACCTCAACCTCCAGCCCGGTGACCCGGCCTGGCGGGTGCTGACCGGCGCGGGCCTGACCGACCCCTTCGCCCCGGTCAGGCCGTTCAACACCATCCCGTCCCGAAGCGGCCCGGCGGAGCAGATCGACCACGTGCTCGTCACCCCGGGTTTCACCGGAAAGGACCAGGCCAACCCCGATGTCCCGTACTCCGACCACCGTCCGGTCGCGGTCACCCTGGTCGCCGGGCCTTGATCGGATTCCGCTGGGTAATGTCAGATGCATGACGGGACAACCTGTACTGGTCTTCGACGGCGACTGCGGTTTCTGCACGACGAGCGTCCGGTTCGCCGAGCGCCGCGTCGGGGTGCGCGCCCGGGTCGTCCCCTGGCAGCTCGCGGATCTCCGGGCGCTGGGCGTCACCCGCGAGCGGGCCGAGCGCGAGGTGCTCTGGATCGAGGACGGCCGGGTGTACGGCGGAGCGCGAGCGGTGGCCGGGCTGCTGATCGCCGCCGGTCTCCCGTGGAGCCCCCTGGGGTTCGTGCTGCGGGTCCCGCCGTTCCGGTGGATGGCCCAGGGGGTCTACCGGCTCGTCGCCGCCAACCGTCACCGCCTGCCGGGCGGCACCCCCGCCTGCGCCCTGCCCTCGAACCCCGGGCCCGCGGGTTCCCCCGTGATTCCGGGCTCCGCGACCTCGGAGCGCCGATGAAGGGCGTCCTGCTCGCCGGGCTGGAGTCCCTCGACGGCGCCGGCAACCCGTCGTGGGAGGCGATCAGGCTCGTGCCCGGGGTGCGGACCGCGCTGCTCCCCTGCGCGTTCGGCGGGGCGCTGGAACACCTGCGCGAGGCGGTGGCGGAGCACGATCCGGCGGTGGTCGTGTGCGTCGGGCAGGCCGGAGGGCGGCCGGACGTGACGGTGGAGCGGGTGGCCGTCAACCTCGACGACGCCCGCATCCCCGACTGCGCGGGGTACCGTCCGATCGACGAGCCGGTGGTGCGCGGCGGTCCCGCCGCCTACTTCTCCACCCTGCCGGTGAAGGCGTGCGTGGCGGCGGCACGGGCCGTCGGGGTCCCGGCGAGCGTCTCGCAGAGCGCCGGCACGTTCCTGTGCAACCACCTCTTCTACGGCCTCATGCACATGATCGCCACCGAGAGACCGGCGATCCGCGGGGGGTTCGTGCACGTGCCGTTCAGCCCCGAACAGGTCCTGGGCGAGGCGAGGCCCTCCATGCCCGTCACGGTGGTCGCCCAGGCGCTCACCGCGATCGTGACCACCGCCGTCTCCGTCTCCCTGGGCGGCGACCTCCGCCTGGTCGGCGGCTCCCTCCACTAGGACCGAGGGCCGCTGAGGGCCACCGACGGGTGCCCGGCACGGCTTCCTCAGAGCGGCACGCCGTACACCGCGCGACGGCCCGCGAACTCGCTCACGCTCCACAGCGTCCTCTTGTCCCGGACGCAGGTCAGATCCTCCGGGCCCACCGGATAGGGCCGCCTGCGCACCGTGTCGCCGACCACGATCAGGGTGCCGTTCCCGGTGGAGCCCGCGGTCTGGCTGAGATACCAGGCGCCCTCGTAGGAGAGCGCGCCCTGGATCTTGCCCGCCGGCAGCGCGTAGGCGTCCACGGCCTTGACGACGCCCCCGGCGGGGGCGTTCAGGGCTCCCCCCTCGGTCAGCGGCCAGCGGGCCACCCGTCCGACCGTGCCCGCGGTGTCGATGTACTCGCCGGAGATCAGGGTGTCGGGGGCGGTGCTGCGGTCGACGGCGGCGAAGGAGAAGCGGACGGTGCCGCTGGTGGTGGTCCAGGCGTCGGTCTGCGGCATCACGTACCGATAGCCGAACGCGTCGTACACACTGCCCTTCCTGCCGATGGTCTCCGTGCCGTCCCCGTCGATCTCGAAGATCTGCCGGGTGTCGAAGACCCGCAGGCCCCGCGTGGTGTCGGCGACGTACAGCAGGTTGCCGTACCAGGCGACGCCGCCGGCGTGGATGTTGATCGGCGCGATGTTCCCGTCGGCTCCGGCCCGTACGAGCAGGACGTGCCGGTAGCGGAGCGTCGCGGTGTTCAGGAAGCTCAGGCGCACGCCCCGCTCGGCCCCCGACTCCGGCGTGTGGTACCAGCTCACCACGAAGGTGCTCCCGCCGATCCCGGCGTCGGAGGCGCAGGTCAGGCCCTGGGGGTACCACTCCTTGGTGGCGTTGTCCCCGGCGTCGAAGCAGTACCAGTCGACCGGCTTCGGCCGCATCGTGGCGAACGCCCCGGCACCGGCCGACCCCTTCCTGGCCGTGACGCGGTTGGCCTTGGCCAGGACGGTGTCGAGGGATACCCGCTTGAGCTCCTTCTCCAGGATCTTGATTCCGGCCGCGAGGCCGCCACCGTCCCGCTTCAGCCCGAACGGCTCCGCCGATACGGCCTTCATCTGACTCATGAGGGGTCTCTCCCTGTCCGGTTCCACCAGGATTGGCGGATCAAGATACGGAGTTCATGAGTATGCCGGTACTCAAATCCCTTTTGTAGTTAGAAAGACCAGGTGTGAACGGGCTCCCCGGCCAGCGACAGCTCCCGGTACCGGCTCACCACGCGCGCCGCCGCAGCCTGGTCGCCGCCCTCTCTGGCCAGCGCCTCCCGCTGCCAGATCGCGCCGGTACGGCGGCGGACGACACGTTCCCGCACGATGTCCAGCGCCCACCGGGTCTCGTCCGGGTCCACGCCCATCCTGTCGAGTCCGGCCTCGGCGACCGGCAGCAGGTCCAGGGCGAGCCGCTCGGCCGGGATCTCCTCGTCCAGGCCCGGCCAGCTCATCGGCGCGTCCAGGCCGTGGATCGCGGCCCGGTAGAAGTTGCGGTAGGCCCCGGCGAACGGGAAGTCCTCCACCGGCTGGACGGCCAGGGCGGCGGTCAGCCCGAGCAGGAACGCGCTGTTGGCCGCCATGTCGGGCGCGCTCGGCCCGGCGGGCAGGGCGCGCATCTCCACCCGCAGGTGGCCGCCGTCACGGGGGTCGTAGACCGGCCGGTTCCACTGCCACACGGTGCCCTGGTGGAGCCGGAGCTCGGCCAGCTCCGGGACGCCTCCGCCGGGTCCCTCCTTCGGCGCCGAGGTCATCGGCAGCACCGGCTCGTAGTCGCGGACGCAGGTCTCGAACATCTCCCCGATGCCCCGCACCCAACCGGAACCGAACCCCACCCGCCGGTTCCTGCGGTCGAGCCGCTCCACGTCCCGGTCGTCGGCGGCCTCCTCGAACAGCGCGATCCTCGTCTCCTCCCACAGCCGCCTGCCCAGGAAGGCGGGTGAGTTTCCGCTGACCGCGAGGACCGGGCCGATGGCCAGCTGGGCGGCGTTGTAGACGCGGGCGAAGTCGGCGGGGGCCGTGCGGAGATGGACCTGCCAGGAGGTGTTGGCGCTCTCCAGGATCACCCCCTCGACCTCCAGTTCCAGCAGCTCGACGCCCTCGACTCGCACCCGGAACGGCTCCGTGCGCAGCCGCCGCATGCCCCTGGCCAGCGCCCGGTAGCGGCCCTCGCCGCTCAGCGCCTCGTGGGTGAAGTCGAACTCGCTCAGCGACGGCAGGATCCCGATCACCACGGCCTGCCCGCCCTGCGTGGCGGCCGCCGCGTCCACCACGGCCATGATCTCCCGCATCTCGCGCACCAGGGCGGTGAACGGCCGCCCGGCGATCGGCAGCGGGGTCAGGTTGGCCTCCAGGTTGAACCTGCCCAGCTCCAGCGTGAGCCGGTCGTCGTCCGCGACGGCCTGCACCTCGTGGTTGCGGGGGAGCGGCCGCCCGTCGGGCGTTATGAGGAACATCTCCAGCTCGGCTCCGATGGTCGCGGGACCGGCGCCGAAACCCGGCCTGGCGAGCACCTCGTGGAGGGTGTCGAGCTGCTCAGCCAGTTTCGCCCTGAAACGGAGGAACTCCGCCTCGGTATAGCGGTCCTTGTCGACTTTCTGCCCCATCGCACCGTCCGATCAGTTGACCCTTGTGCCCCTCCCTCTCTCCCAGAGTGCGCCTTCTAATCAGGGCGCACCGCCATCGGGGGCGCGCACGGCGTATCGGGGGTCCCGCGGCTCTCCGGGCGGCCCGGGGAGCGCCCGGCCGGGCGGGTCTCCGGCCGGGCGTCCGGACCGGCTGACCCGCCGGAACGGCTCGGCGACTGGATCGGCTCTGCTGACCGGCCGGACCGGCTTGGCGACCCGACCTGGCGACCGGGCCGGCTGACCGGCCCGACCGGCTCGGCGGCCCGACCGGCTGACCAGCCCGGACCGCCGGCCTGCCGGACCGGCTCACCGACCGAATAGGCTCACCGGCCAGACGGGGTCACCGGCGGAGAGAGCCGGAGGCCGGAGCAGAGGAGTGTGGGCGGGTGCGAGCGGTGGTCTTCGACGCCTTCGGGGCCGATCCAGAGGTCCGGGAGGTACCCGCCCCCGAGCCTCCGCCCGGCGGAGCGGTGATCCGTGTGGAGGCCACCGGGCTGTGTCGGAGCGACTGGCACGGCTGGCAGGGTCACGACCCCGACATCCGGGTCCTCCCCCACGTGCCGGGGCACGAGCTCGCCGGGGTCGTCGAGGCGGTGGGCTCGGGCGTCACCTCGTGGCGGCCCGGCGACCGCGTCACCGTCCCGTTCGTCTGCGCCTGCGGCTCCTGCGCGGCCTGCCTGTCCGGCGATCAGCAGGTCTGCGAGCGCCAGACCCAGCCGGGGTTCACCCGCTGGGGCTCCTTCGCCGAGTACGTGGCCGTCGACCACGCGGACGTGAACCTGGTACGGCTCCCCGAGGAGATGGCCTTCACCACCGCCGCGAGCCTGGGCTGCCGCTTCGCCACCTCGTACCGCGCCGTGACCGCCGTGGGCCGGGTGCGGCCGGACGAGTGGGTGGCCGTGCACGGCTGCGGCGGCGTGGGCCTGTCCGCCGTCATGATCGCCGCCGCGGCCGGGGCCCGGGTGGTCGCCGTGGACGTCTCCGCGGGCGCCCTGGAGCTGGCCCGGCGGTTCGGCGCCGTCGCCTGCGTCGGCGCCGAACCGCCCGAGGCCGATGTCGCCGCGCGCGTCAGGGAGCTGACCTCGGGCGGCGCCCACGTCTCCATCGACGCGCTCGGCGGTCCCGGGACGTGCGTGGCGTCGATCGAGAGCCTGCGCCGCCGGGGACGCCACGTCCAGATCGGCCTGCTGCCCGGCCTCACCCCGGTCCCGATGGGCCGGGTGATCGGCTACGAGCTCGAACTCCTCGGCAGCCATGGCATGGCCGCCCACGCCTACCCCGCGATGCTGGAGGCCGTCGCCGACGGCACCCTGAGCCCGGATGCCCTGGTCACCCGTTCCATCGGCCTGGAGGAGGCGGGGGCCGCGCTCGCCTCGATCGGCTCCGTCCCCGGGGTCACGATGATCCTGCCGTCCCGGCGCTGAAGGGGCCGCCGGCCGTGTTTCTGTCGGCCCGGGTTGCTATAGATGACGTCTGTCACCCCCCGACGATCAAGGGATGCACCGATGGCGTTGGTCACCTTCCGCGACGAGACCGCGACCGGCAGGGCGTTGGAGGAGTTCACCCTGCCGGACCTGCCCGAGCGGATCTCCGCCAGGGAGCTGGTGCGGCTGCGCGTGCGCGAGGAGGTGGCCCGCCACAACGCCGCCCCCTCTCACCACTTCCGCGGCCTGGTCCGGCCGAGCGACGCCGAGATCGAGGTGAACGGATACCGGATGCGCACGGCCCGCAGGCTCGACTGGGAGAGGCAGGCCGACGCCGCCGAGGCGGCCTTCGCCCGTAACGGCTTCCTGCTGCTGATCGGCGACCGGCAGATCGAGGACCTGGATCAGGAGATCGACCTGACCGTCGACCCGGTCGTGTCCTTCGTCAAGCTCGTGCCCCTGGTCGGAGGCTGACGCGGGCCGGCGCGGGCCGACGCGGGCATGGTCTTTGGGTCTCCGGATCTCGTTCTCCGGCGGATCAGGTCAGGCGGCGGACCTGGAGGTTCGCTCCCCACCTGTCGATGGCCTCGTCGTCGGCGAAGGCCAGGGCCCTGAGCATGTTCCCCCCGTCGCTGATCTCGACGTTGCGGCGCAGGCGCCGGCTCAGCTGCTCCGGCAGCCTGGTGGTGCTCGCCTCGACGGTGTCGCCGTAGAACGGGGTGAAGGCCACCCCGGCGAATCCGGTACGGCGCAGCAGGGCGGGCATGGTCTCGGCCGAGTAGAACATCAGGTGGTTCCTGGTGAAGCCGTTCCAGCCGCTGCCGTACGCCTTGAGCTGCAGGGAGGCGGCGTTCACGGTGAGGACGAGCAGCACCCCGCCGGGGGCGAGCAGGGCGCGGAGGCGCCTGAAGTCGTCGATCGGGCGGGGCAGATGGGCCAGGACCGACCAGAGGGTGATGACGTCGAAGCCCCCCGCGGCGACCTCCGGAACGTCCTCCGGGGTCCCGAGATAGGCACGCGCGCCGGTGAGGCGCTCGTTGGCGGCGGCCACGGAGTCGGGTGAGAGGTCGACCCCGACCGCGTCGAAGCCGCGCTGCTCGGCGAGCCGCAGGAAGAGCCCGGTGCCGCAGCCGAAGTCGAGCAGCCTGCGCCCCTGCCCGGAGGAGAAGACGGGGCCGAAGGCGTCCATCGTCAGCCGGTAGCGCCGCTGCCGGTTGGCCGCGTACTTCCCGGTCAGGAAGCCGCTGTAGCCGGTGGCGTACAGGTCGCCCAGCCGCTCGGGCCGGATGTTGGGGTTGCGGTAGAGGAAGCCGCACGCCGGGCAGCGCACCACCCGGTAGCTCCATGCCCGTTTGTCCCCGGCCGGTTGGAACATCGGCTGCTGGCGTGTCTCCCCGCACAGCTGGCAGGTGACGAACTCCTCGATCTCCTCCAGGAGTGTCCGCTCCCGGTAGTCCTGGAACCTCATGACGGGGGCACGGCGAATTCTCAGGCGCCATTGGATCTCGCGGGCGAGCCTTTCCCCCGGGCGGACGTAAACCCTCTGACCCCAGGGGATCCGGTCGTAGCGGGAGCCGTACACGACCCGCGAGAGCGTTCGTTTGGCGGACACCGCGGCCATCCCTTCACCAGGACCTTCCCGAAAAGGAGGGTTAACGTCAAAAGTGGCACGACACCATCAATGACTCAACCGTCCTTTCGTATCGGCGCCTTCAGGTATTCGAAGGGACCGGATAAACAATCACCTTCCCCAAGGGGAAGAACACAACAAGAGCACCATCTCCACCAGAACAGACATAGCACTTTAAACCAGCCTTATTAATTACTAAAGGGGTGATAGCGTTGTTGGCTATGCGCCCTGAAGACCTCGCCCTGCTCACCATCCCCGGCAGCGTCACGCTCCACGGCGACCTTCTCCTCGTCGACGTGGCCCGGCCCGACCTGGAGGCCGACGCCTACCCGGGAAGTCTGTGGCGGGTGCCCGCGGACGGCCCGCCCGTCCGGTTCACCTCCGGCGACCGCGACAGCGCGCCGAGCGTCTCCCCCGACGGCGCCTGGGTCGCCTTCCTGCGCGCCGACGCCGACCGCGAGGGCGCCCCGCAGCTGTACGTGATGCCCACCGGCGGTGGCGAGGCGTGGCCGGTCACCGATCTGCCGCTGGGCGCGGGCGTCCCGGTCTGGGCGCCGGACTCCCGCCGGATCGCGTTCGTCGCCCGGGTCGCCGAGCCCGGCCGGTACGGCACCGAGGAGGGGGTGGGCGCCGCGGCCGAGGCGCCCCGCCGGATCACCGGACTGCGCTACCGGACCGAGGGGATCGGTTTCACCTTCGACCGGCGGCAGAGCCTGTTCACGGTCAACGCCCTCGCCGACGTCCCTCAGCCGGTACGGCTGACCGAGGGGCCCTACGACGTGGAGTCTCCCGGCTGGACGCCGGACGGCGAGCACGTGCTGGTCTCGGCCCCCCGCGACCTGGACGGCGAGAGCCTGCACACGGACGTGTACGCGGTTCCGTCCGGTGGGGGCGCCCCGATCCTCGCGGTGCGCAGCGACGGCTCCGCCGGGCATCCCGTCGCCCTGCCCGGCGGGGAGGTGCTCTACCTCGGTACGGAGTTCTCCGGCGTCGACGCGGCGGCCCGCAACACGGGCCTCTACCGCGCGCCGCTGCGGATCGGCGGCACGGGCGAGGGCGGCGAGGTGGCGGCCGGGACCCGGCTGACCGAGGAGGAGTCGGTGGACTGCGAGCAGCTGCCTCCCGTACCCCGGGAGGACGGCGTCCTGGTCGCGGTGCGGACGCGCGGCGCGGTCGAGCTGCGCCTGGTGCCCTCCGGCGCCCTCGACGCGCCGCTGGAAAAGCTCGTCCCGGTCCTGGGTGAGCGGGCGAGGGTCAGGGCGTTCACCTCGTGCGGGGAGCGGATCGTCGCGGTGGTGTCCACGCCCTCGAGCCCCGGCGAGGTGGTCACCCCCGACGGGGCGCTGACCGACTTCTCGGGCACCCTCGCCGGGATCAGGCCACTGCGTGAGATCACCGCCGTCTCCGCCGACGGCTACCCGGTGCACGGCTGGCTGGCCCTGCCCGAGGGCGACGGGCCGCACCCGGTGCTGCTGAACGTGCACGGCGGCCCCTTCCATCAGCACGGGTGGGCGTTCCTGGACGAGACCCAGGTCTACACGGGCGCCGGGTACGCGGTGGTCCTGCCCAACCCGCGCGGCTCCTGCGGGTACGGCCAGGCGCACGGCCGGTCGGTGATCGGCGCGCTGGGCGGCGTGGACGCCGACGACGTGCTCGCCCTGCTGGACGCGGCGCTGGCCGACCCCGCGTGCGACGCCGAACGGGTGGGCGTGATGGGCGGCTCCTACGGCGGCTTCATGACGAGCTGGCTGGCCGCCCGCCACGGGGACCGGTTCAGGGCCGCCTGGAGCGAGCGCGCGGTCAACGCCTGGGACTCCTTCACCGGCTCCTCCGACATCGGCTGGTTCTTCGCCGAGGCCTACTGCGGCCCCGATCCGGAGGCCCAGCGCGCGATGAGCCCGCTCTACCAGGCCGACCGGATCACCCTGCCGTTCGCAGTGGTCCACTCCGAGGACGACATCCGCTGCCCGGTCGAGCAGGCGCAGCGGATGTTCGTCGCGCTGCGCCGCAACGGCGTCCCCGCCGAGCTCCTGCTCTTCCCCGGCGGGGGACACGAGCTCACGCGCAGCGGCCGCCCGAGGCACCGCCTGCAGCGCTTCGAGGCCGTCCTGGAGTGGTGGGCCCGCCACCTGTCCTGACCTTCCTTCGGGCAGGGAGATCCCTGGCGGAGTGCAGGTTGCCGACGACGCGCTCGGGGTCGAGCGGTCCCGCGTACTCCCCCAGGTCGGTCTCGCGCGGTCTCCAGCGGGGACAGCCCGGCCTGCCTGCCACGCTCGGCTGTGGCGAGCACGAACCACAGATAGCCCTGCACGTGGTCGATGACCTCCGGCCCGCACACCCCGCCGTGTCCCGGGACGACCGTCTCCGCGCCCAGCGCCCTGAGCTCGTCGAGCGCCGCGACGGCCGCTTTTCGCCGGTGCGTGCGACGCTGTTTCGTGCGCCCACGACGGTGTCACGGAACCATGTGTCGGCGAGACGTCGAGACCTTCAAGGCCACTACTCGTCGATCCAGCCGTTCTCAACCGCCCACCCGTGCGTCATGGCTTCGGCCGCGGGCAGCGTGAGGAACGAAACGGCATACAGGACAACGAGGAGCCCGATCGGAACGACCCAGGCGCGAGGACGGGTTTCCGGCAAGCCGGCCCCATTTTGTCCGGCGTTGGCAGGGCGGCCCCGACGAAGCCGCGTCGCCGGGAGCCGACGATCGGCAGGCCTCAGCACCCACGACGCGATGGCGCACGTCCCGAACACCAGCGGCACTCCCCACGTCTGAGGCCCGTCGCCGACTATCAGATGCGACACCACGGCACTCGACCACAGGAAAAAGGCACCCGCGTACGCCCATTCCTTGATCAGCGGGAGCCTGGGCGCGATGATCGCGACGGCCGCACCGGCCTGCCACACGGTGAGAATGTAGGCGAAGTAGTGCGGGTATCCCAGGTGGCGCAACTGGACTTCCACCCATTCGATCGGCAGAAGGTTCCACACCGATCCGGCAACCAACTCGAAGACGATTACAAACGTGGTGGTCCAAAAGGCGATGGGGCGGATCCGGCTCCGGTTCCAGCCGCTTCGTGCGACGGTGGTCGGCTTCTCGTCCCTCGCGTGCTGGAACGTTTTGGTCGTTTGAGTTTGCATCTCAGCCTCCTCGTCAAATCGATCTGGCATGTTCATGAGATTCCTCTTGCGTTTCACCAGGTCACCGGCAGCGAGTTCAAGCCGTACACGATGCTGAAGGCCCGGAAGTCGGCCTGCTCGTCCGGGTCGGCCAGGGCGAGACCGGGAAAGCGGCGCAGCAGTGCCGGGAAGGCGATGCGCATCTCCATCCGCGCCAGCGGCGCCCCGAGGCAGTGGTGCACACCGTGGCCGAAGGCGGCGTGACCGGCGGCTCCCCGGGTGATGTCGAGGGTCTCGGGATCGTCGATGAAGGCAGGGTCGCGGTTGGCGGCGGGAAGCGAGCAGATCACGAGCGAGCCCGCGGGGATGGCCTGCCCGGCGATCTCCACATCCGTCGTGGTCATGCGCGGCGGCAGCAACTGCACGATCGACAGCCAGCGCAACAGCTCCTCGACGACGGGCTCGACCAGCGCCGGGTCCTCGCGGACCATGGCGAGCTGGTCCGGGTGCCGCAGCAGGGCCAGGGTGCCCAGGCCGAGCATGCTCGAGGTCGTCTCGTGCCCGGCCAGCAGCAGCAGTCCCGCGATGCCGACCAGCTCGTCGGTACTGAGATCGTCGCCGTGCTCGCGCACCAGCATGCCCAGCATGTCCTCACCCGGATCCGCCTGCGCGCGGGCCACCAGGCCGGCCAGGTAGGCACGGTCCTCCCGCTGCGCCGCGTTCAGCTGCTCCACCGGCAACGACACATCCAGCAGGCGCACGGAACGATCCTGGAACTCGGCGCGGTCGGCATACGGCACACCCAGCAGTTCGCAGATCACCAGCGACGGCACCGGCAGCGCGAAGTGCTCCACCAGGTCGGCCGGCTTACCGGCCCGCTCCAGATCGTCCAGGGCCGCCTGGACGATCTCGGTGATCCGCGGCTCGAGCCTGCGCATCCGCCGTACCGTGAACTCCGGGGTGAGCATCCGGCGCAACCGCGTGTGCTCGGGCGGGTCGAACCCGATCAGCTGGCCGGCCCGCATCGTGGCCAGCTCGTCGGCGTCCACCTCACCAGCCCCCGGGACCGGCGCGAGGGCGCTGCTGAACCGGGCCGGATCCGCCAGCACCTGGCGGACATCCTCCTGGCGGCAGACCAGGTACGCGGACCCGCCGAACAGCGTCGCCACCTGCACCACCCCCTCGCCGTCGCGAGCCCGGGCCAGCTCCTCGACCGGGTTGAGACCGTTCCGCCGCATGTGCAGCGGCAATTCCAGTGCTTTCATCATCTTCTGTCCATCCATCCTGTGATCGTGTGAGACCGTCTGCGCCACCAGGCAAGTCTGTGGAGGCGCCTGAACATTGAGCGTCGAGTGTGGTGCCACCGGCCTGCGGTGATACCGTCCGTCGCGGGTGGGGGCACCGGCGAAACTCTTTGACCTCGGGCAGGGCGCGCTCGAAACCAAGCGTGTCCGTGCTAGCTGAGGTCACCTTCCATCGCTCGGGCGTCACCTGCTGTTCCTGGGTCTCCGAGTGCCGCGGCCCCACCGGTCCACGGCCGGAGCTTGTCGGGGTTGCGTACCGCCCAGATGTGCTTGATCCGGTCGCCTGCGACCTCGAACGCGTACACCGACACGGTGACGCCGTCGTGCTGGGCGATCAGGCCGGGCTGGCCGTTGACCGCACTCTCCAGGATCGTCAGGTTGCGGAGCCTGCCCTCAAGATGGACCAGGGAGCGCGCGATCTGCTCGGCGCCTTCGATCGGGCGAAGCACGGCGCCGACGACGCCACCGCCGTCGGCGATCGCCGTGGCGTCGGGGTCGAGGAGGCCGATGAGGGCGTCGATGTCCCTGGCCTCCCAGGCTCGCTTGAAGTCCCTGACGATGCCGGCCTGCTGGGATGGCAGAGCCCGGGGAGCCCGCGACACGCGAATACGACGGCGGGCCGAGGAGGCCAGCTGACGGCAGGCCGCGGGGGTACGGCCGACGATCTCGGCCACCTCGGCGAAGGGGTAGCGGAAGACGTCGTGCAGGACGAACGCGACGCGTTCGGCCGGGGTCATCGAGTCGAGCACGACGAGGAAGGCCATGTTGACCGACTCGTCCAGGGTGACCCGGTCGGCAGGGTCAACGGTGATGCCGTCCGACCGCCCGCTGATCCACTCCGTAGGTTCGGGCAGCGGTTCGGGGATCCACTCGCCCACGTAGGTCTCTCGCCGGGCCCGTGCCGAGGAGAGCACGTTGAGGCAGAGGCGGCCGGCGACCTTGGTCAGCCAGGCGCCGGGGGATTCGATGACGTCCTGCTGTTGCCGGGACATGGCGTACCAGCGGGCGTAGGTCTCCTGGACGACGTCCTCGGCGTCGGCCAGGGAGCCGAGGAGCCGGTAGGAGAGATTGATCAGCTGACGCCGCTCGCCCATGAGCTCGGCCAGGCCCGGATCCGGCCGGCCGCCTCCTGGCTCGGACTGGATGGTCATGATGTCGTCGGCTCCCTTGGTCGTGTCTTCCTTACCGGTTCGACAAGACAGCGCAGTGAACTGTGAGGTTGGCGCGTCGCCTCACATTTCGAGGTCCTGTGTTGTCGGACTGGTGAGACTCCATCCAGCACGCGGGTAGCAGCCCCCGGCGGGTATGCGAATCGCCGTCGAGAACCCCGTGTCGGAACACGGAATCGTCCCCGCGCCGGCCATTTCGTGTTGAAGAACCCCCATCGCGTCGCAAGCCTCACACCCTCGCTGAGATCGAGAAGGGAAACCTCTCCATGTCCATGCCCGAACACCACACCCCCCACAGGGTCGTCGTCATCGGCGGCGGTTACGCCGGAACGCTCGCGGCCAACCATCTGCGGATGCGCGCCGACGTCGACATCACGCTGGTCAATCCCCGCCCGGAGTTCGTCGATCGCATCCGGCTGCACCAGTTCGTGGCCGGCACCGGCGAGGCCACGGTTGACTACGGCACGCTACTCGGCGAGGGCATCCGGTTGGTCGTCGACAACGTCACACGCGTCGACACCGCCGCTCGCACGGTACGGCTGGCGTCGGGCCGCGCGCTGGACTACGACTACGTCATCTACGCGGTCGGCAGCACCGCGGCGATACCGTCATCGGTGCCCGGCGCGGCCGAATTCGCGTTCGACATCGCCGAATTCGAGCCCGCGCAGCGGCTGCGCGCCAGGCTCGACGAGTTGCCTCCCGACGCTCCGGTCACCGTGGTCGGCGGTGGGTTGACCGGCATCGAGACGGCCGCCGAACTGGCCGAACAAGGACGCAGGATCACGCTGGTGTGTGGCGGAATCCTGGCACCCTCAGTGAGTGCGCCGGGTCGCCGATACGTCGCCAAGTGGCTGTCCCGGCACGGTGTCGCCGTGCTCGAGGCCAATGAGGTGACCGAGGTCCGGCCGGACGCGGTCGTCTTCGCCGACGGTACGGTGCGTGCGAGCGCACTGACCATCTGGGCGGCCGGTTTCGGTGTGCCGGAGTTGGCGGCCGCGAGCGGGCTGCGCACCGACGAGCTCGGCCGGCTGCTCACCGACGAGACGCTGACCAGCGTCGACGACGACCGCGTCGTCGCGGCCGGCGACGCCGCCGCACCGTCGGGCCGGCCACTGCGGATGAGCTGCCAGGCCGCCGCGCCGCTCGGGGCACAGGCCGCCGACACCGTGCTGAGCCGCATCGCGGGAACCGAACCGGCGGTGATCAACCTGGCCCTCACGGGGTCGTGCGTCAGCCTCGGCCGGCACGCCGCCATGCGACAGCTCGCCCGCAAGGACGACACCTCGGTGAACGTCTACGTCGGCGGCCGCATCAGCGCGGCGTACAAGGAGCTGACCTGCAAGCTCGGGGTGTGGAAGATCCGCCGCGAGGCCCGCAGGCCGGGCTCCCTGCTCTGGCCCAAGGGCGGCCCGCGTCCCGAGCAGCCGGCCCCCGCTCCGCGAGGGGTCCCGTCCCCGTGACCACCGGCGAGCATGCCGAGCGGGTCGCCCTATCGCGTCCGCCGCTGTTCACGATCGTCCACGGAATACTCGGCTCGGCACCCGAATCCGATGACATGTTGGCCCTCAGGGAGAAATAAAACGATCGATGGCGGTGGCGTGCGCAGTTTCAGCCCCAGCCGGGCAGCCCGCCCGCGCCGCCCGGACATCGGGACCGGGCATGCGGCGTGGGCGCCGGTCCCGTCCCGCGCCCGCCCGGCGCGGACGGCCGGACCCCGCCGCACAACGCACCCGCCGCACCGAACGAACCCGCCCACCGCCTACGCGCAGCCGCCTCAGGCCTACGACTCCGCGATGACGTAGCCACCGGTAGTACGTCTAATCGATGACGTACTGATCAAGTCCCTGATGTTCACCCGTTGACAGGCCGCTCCGACCACCGGCCCCAACCGCTACGCGGCCCCTACGGGGTCCTTCGGATTGGCGCCGGCCGCTCCGCTCCGTAAGAGCCGATCAACGGGCACTTGTGGTCGTAGGCGGTGTACGGGTGGCGGTCAGCAATTTCAGTCCGTAGGCGGTGAGGATCTCGCCGATCGGCTGGAAGTAGGTGGTGCCACCGGAGCTGCAGTCGCCGGAGCCGCCGGAGGTGACGCCCTGGGCCTGGTCGATGGAGATGAAGGAACCGCCCGAGTCGCCGGGTTCGGCACAGACGCTGGTGCGGGTCAGCTCGAAGACGTTGCCCTGGGGGTAGGTGACGCTGGCGTCGCGCTGCTGGATGAGACCGCAGTGCCAGTCGGTGGTGGAGCCGGACCGGCAGACCGAGGCGCCCTCGATGGCGGCCCGTGCGCCTGCTACGGGCACGGATTCGTCGATCCCGGCGCCGCCGTTACTTACCGTCGGTGTGAGCGTCCAGTTGGTGTTGACCGCGATCCAGGCGTAGTCGCTGCCGGGGAATACCGATCCCTGGAAGATGCCCTGAGCGGTCCGGTCGGCGCCGACGGTGGCTGCCCCTTTCTTGCCGCAGTGACCGGCGCTGACGAACCCTCTTTGGGCTCCCTTGGTTACGGCGAACCCGATCGAGCAGCGACTTGTGATGCCGGTGTAGTAGGCGTCCCCACCTCGCACATCACCAAGGAGCCGTGGTATCTCGAAGGAGGGAATCACGCTGACCACGTCTTTGTTCACTCCGACGGTCTCGATGATCGCTTCGGCCTGCTCAGGCGCCGCCGACAAGATCACGACCTTGTTGTTTCGCACGTCGATGTAGCGCACGCTGCCCACACGCGGGCGGGCGGGAAGAGCCGCGTCGAGACTCTGCTTGATCGGTATCAACTGTGCCAGCGATCGGGTGACGACCTCAGCCTGGGCGCCCGCAGCGAGGATCGCGGGAATGTCGGCGGCACTGGTAGTAGCCACCACCAAGCTTCGGGCGGTGGTGCCCGACAGCCAAGAGCCGCCGAAGCGGTCCCCGAGACTATCGCGGAGTTTGGCCTCGATCGGTGCCAGGCGGGCCTCGTTGACCAGCCGGATCTCGGCTTGATCCTTGCTGAGCCCGAGGTCGCGCTGAAGCGCCTGGATCATGCCCGGCGGCCATGGTCCCGGGGCGAGTGGAGCGGCCGGGGAGTCTGCTGTCTGGCGATTGGCGGCGGCTGGAACCGCTGCCAGGCTGAGTGCGGTGACTACTAGGACGCATCCGGTGATCATGGCTTGCCGACGGACCATGGGCCTCTCCTCGACCTCGTCGCGAAGGGGGAGCGGACCTCACATCGCAGATCAACCATGCGACATGGATAACGTCACCTTAATCCTGATCAAGGCCGCAAAAGCTTCACGCCACGCAGGAGCGTTCACCTCCTTGACCGCGTGACAACCAACATAAACAGGGGGCGGCCGTCATCCGGTCACCCCTCCCGCCTCCTCCCACGCCAAGTTCCGCGGCCCCGGCGAGCGCGCCAACGCCGTGTTGAAGACCTGGCACATCCTCCAGAAACTACGCTGCTGCCCACTTCGCGCAGGTCAACTCGTCAAAGCCATCTTCGTCCTTCAGGCCCGCGAAGCCGGATGAAAATACGTTCAACTCACCCGTCGGCCACCGGGTAGCGGCTGAAGATCTCGGCTCGCTGCGTCGCCGACGGCCGGTGGAAGTAGAGCAGCTCGCCGGGGGTGTCCACGCACTGGACCAGGCCGGCCAGCTCGGCGCCGCGGGTCTCATCGATGATGAGAAGATCGCTCGTCGCACCGCGGGCCACCAACTCCGTCGTCGCGGCGTCGACCGTGTCCTCCTCGACCACCACGAGCTGGTAGGTGACGGGCACCGGCAGCCGGCCATCGAGGGCCCGCGCGGCGAACTCGAAGCAGCGCATCGCCTCCACCCAGCCGATCCGCCGGTCAGCGGGGTTCATGGCCAGGCCGACGATCGACTGGATCGCCACTTCGGGCGCTTGATGCTTGGCCATCATGTAGGCGAGATTGCGGACCCAGTCGCTGTACATTCCGGCGTCTATCCCCCGGCGCCGCTGGTGGTAGGCCACGGCCGAGACGTTGAAAGCGAAGGCCAGTCCCGCCTGCCGCAGCCGATACCCCAGGTCGGTGTCCTCAAGTCCCCAGCCGAGAAATGCCTCGTCGAAACCACCGAGCCGGCGTAGGTGCTCGATGCGCACCGAGGCGTTGCAGGTGAACAGGAGATGCCAGCAGATGGCGAGCCGGTTCATGTTGCCCGAGAATTCGGCCAGCACCTGCTCGCGCGGATCACTCCAGGCGACGGCGGGCATGGCGTCAAAGGTGAACTCGCGGCTGAGGCGCTCCTTGTCGAAGTCTCCGTCTCCGAGGTCCGGGCGGGGGCCGATCACGACGAGATCATTCCTGAGCCGGTGATAACGGACGTGTTCGGCGAGATAGGTCGGCCCGACCACCGTATCGGCGTCGACCATGACGATGAGCTCCCCGGTGGCCTTGGCGATGGCCGCGTTACGGGCGGCTGCCCGGCTCGACCGATCGGTGCGCGGAAGGTAGAGGTAGGTCAGATTGTCACGGCCCGCCAGCTCGGCGACCATCTCGCCGGTACCGTCGGTGGAGCCGTCGTCGGCGACGACGAGCTCGAAGGAGTCTTCCGGATCGAGCACGCTGTGCGCGAGGGTGTACAGCAACAGGCGCAACTTGCTCCGCACGTTGAAGGCTGGAATGACGACGCTGACCTTCACGGAACCTCCGGTGAATGGGCGACAAAGGATGACCGGCACGGTCACGGACACGTCGAACGCCTTCGCGACCAGAATTATCAACCGTCCGCAAGTCCAGTGCAACGGCAGGTGGGACGAACCGGTCGGGGGCGACGGTCGTAGGGTGAGGGCCAAGGTCTTGAAGGTCCGGAGGTTTGTCATGGAGTACGTGCGCCTGGGGTCCACCGGGATGAAGGTGTCGAGGGTCTGCCTTGGCATGATGAGCTACGGCGATCCCGCCAAATGGGGCGAGTGGGTGCTGGACGAGGCCGCCGCCGAGCCGATCGTGCGCCGGGCCGCCGACGCGGGGGTGACGTTCTTCGACACCGCCGACGTCTACTCGTTCGGCGCCAGCGAGGAGGTCACCGGCCGTCTGCTCGCCAGGATCTTCCCCAGCAGGGACGACTACGTGCTGGCCACCAAGGTGTTCATGCCGATGGGCAAGGGTGTCAACGCCGGCGGCCTGTCGCGCAAGCACATCCATTCGGCGATCGACGCCTCGCTGCGCCGCCTGGGCACCGACCACGTGGATCTCTACCAGATCCACCGCTGGGACCCCGGCACTCCGATCGAGGAGACCATGGAGGCCCTGCACGACGTGGTCCGCGCGGGAAAGGCCCGCTACCTCGGCGCCTCCAGCA
Organism: Streptosporangium sp. NBC_01469; assembly: GCF_036227305.1. Taxonomy (NCBI): domain Bacteria; kingdom Bacillati; phylum Actinomycetota; class Actinomycetes; order Streptosporangiales; family Streptosporangiaceae; genus Streptosporangium; species Streptosporangium sp. NBC_01469. The sequence goes on from NZ_CP109465.1 coordinate 8,564,901, forward strand.
TGTACGCCTGGCAATTCGCCAAAGCCCAGCACACCGCCGAAACCCACGGCTGGACGAAATTCGTGGCGATGCAGAATCACTACAACAAGTGCTTCATCTCGCGCAGGATGACATTTCTTGCCGCGTGACTCCGACAGTCCGTGATCGACAAGGCGCGAGATGCCCGTTGAGCTGGCTATTCACTCCGGAAGACGTACCCTTGCCGACTGCCCTCAGTCTTAACGATCTTGCACTGAACACGTCTCGGCGAGGATTTTCATTACATGGTCAAGGCGCCCGCTCCGCGCGCGCGGCCAGTCGCTTGACGTCCCCGTCGATCCCGACCCACATCGCTTATCAAACGTGAGAGAGGTAGCCATGCACATCAGGACACTCGGACAGGGCATGCAGGTCTCGGCTATCGGTCTGGGCTGTATGGGCATGTCTCAGGGCTACGGCCCGAACCCCGGCACCCATGAGGATATGGTGAGTGTGATCTGGGCCGCCGTGGAAGCCGGGGTGACATTCCTCGATACCGCCGAGGTCTACGGCCCGTACGTCAACGAGGAACTCGTGGGTGAGGCTATCGGCCCCGTCCGCGATCAAGTCCAGTTGGCAACCAAGTTCGGCTGGGACATCCAGGACGGCAAGTCCGTTGGTCTGAACTCCCGGCCCGAGCACATCAAGGAAGTCGCCGACGCCTGCTTGCAGCGTCTGGGAGTCGAGACGATCGACCTGTTCTACCAGCACCGGGTGGATCCCGACGTCCCCATTGAAGACGTCGCCGGAACGGTCGGCGAGTTGGTCCAGGCGGGCAAGGTCAAGCACTTCGGGCTGTCCGAGGTCGGAGCCGAGACGCTCCGCAAGGCGCACGCGACGTATCCGGTCACTGCTGTGCAGTCGGAGTACTCGTTGTGGACGCGGGACCCCGAGCCCGAGATCCTGCCTGCCTGCGCGGAACTGGGCATCGGGTTTGTCCCGTTCAGCCCACTCGGTCGCGGCTTTCTTACCGGCGCTATCGACCCGAACGCGTCCTTCTCCGAGGGCGACATGCGGGCAACGATCCCGCGTTTCCAGGCTGAAAATCTCGCCGCCAACCAGGCGCTCGTCCACCATGTCCGCGAGCTGGCCGCCGCCAAGGAGGCCACTCCTGCTCAGGTCGCGTTGGCGTGGCTGCTGGCCCAGGCACCATGGATCGCGCCGATCCCTGGAACCCGCAAATTGTCCCGGCTCATCGAGAACGCAGGCGCAACCGAGGTCAGGCTGTCCTCCGATGAACGGGCCGACCTCGACGCATTGGCCGCCCGAGTTGGTGTGGCCGGTGACCGTTACTCCGAGGCACACATGAAGCTCATCGGGCACTGACCATCATCTGCGCGGCGGGATGGTCGGCGGCAGCGCTCCGCGCCGTCGCACGGCGGGGCGCGTCCGCCCGCGCCGCCCGGACATCGGGACCGGGCATGCGGCGTGGGCGCCGGTCCCGTCCCGCGCCCGCCCGGCGCGGACGGCCGGACCCCGCCGCCCGCCGCACCAGCCCGCCCGCCGTACCGAACACCGCGCCGACCGTGAACGCACTGCCGCCCGCTCCGACCACCGGCCCAACCGCTACGCGGCCCCTACGGGGTCCTTCGGATTGCGCCGGCCGCTCCGCTCGTGTTCATCAGGAACGCTCGAATGTGGGAGTAACACCTCTGCCGCCCCGCTTCCGATGCTCGGGCCTGGCGGCCCTGTGCTTCGGGTCGGGTTGCCACCGGATGACATGGTTACCAACAGCAAGAGGGACCTATCCCCGCTGCCGTCAGATGTCCCTTGCCTGGCGTAGCCGGTCCAACGCGTCGTTGACCAGGCGGCCGAGGTTGCCCAGTTCGTACACCATCCGGTGACGTTCCTTGTCCTCCCAAGCCCTGATGGCCGTTCCGAGGTCACCCGACTTACCGGCCGCGATGATGATCTCTTGGCCGTTGACGCGCTTCGTTGCCGCATTGCCCAGGATGACCCAGCCGTACACAGTCACGCCCCTCGGGCAGCCACGATCAGGGCAACCACCTGTTCGGGATGCTCGCTCCTCACCGCTTGAGGGCCGGAGCCGTCGCGCAGGGAGACCAGGTAGCTGCCCGAGCGCGGCCCCATGGTCACCGTGGCCATGCGCCAGCCCTGCGGACCCTTCACGGTCAGCTCGGGCGGGTGTCGTTCCATCCACGACCGAAGCGGAGGCTGGTCGGGCCAGGCAGCCGCACTGTTGGCGAACAACCCCAGGCTGATCGTGTGATGACGGTGAGCACGGATTCCCCGCTCGATGAGAAGCCGCTGAACCACCGCCAGCGCCTTGTCCTGGCTCTCCACCGTCGCCTCGTCAACGGCGGGCGGGACGGCTCTACAGTTGTCCATGGGTCGCACCTCCAGTGTGCGATCAAGGACCCGCCGAACGAGTGGTGTCGTTCTGGCGGGTCCGCCATTTATGCGTTGCGCCAATCTCCGGTTCTGTTGTGCAGCCACTTAGAAGCATGTGTGATTGGTATCTCTCCGAACGAGGGGTTGCCTGAGCGGGGCAACGTGGCAACGGGAAGAGGCAACGATGAGCTTCGGGGAACAATTGCGCTGGTATCGCCAGCAACGGAAGATTTCGCTATCGGGCCTTCACGCGGTGACCTACTTTTCCAAGAGCTATCTCAGCCGCGTTGAGCAGGGAAAACGCAACCCGGAACGGGTATTGGCCGAACTCACCGACGATGCCCTTGGGGCAGGAGGGAAGCTCGTCGAAGCATGGGTGAACCAATATGAAAACCCGTTGCCTATGCTGGAGACGAGCACAGGAGGTAGGACAACGAAACGACGCACGTTCATCAAGAGCGCGGCGATTGCTGCGGGCGTCGGGCTGACCAATGGAGTCGGACAGCCGGACCAGAGCGCGGCAGCCGTTGCGCGCCTGCGTGATGCCCTCATCCCCAACGAGCCCACCTCAGGACCTGCCCTCACGCATGCGTCCTTCGCACGTGCCGTCACCCGTGCCCGGCGGGACTTCACCGCCGCCCGTTACGCCGACCTCGCCGGTGATCTCGCCGAGCTGATCCCTGTTGCCCGCGACGCGTCCGACCCAGCTGACCTCGCCACAGCCGCACAGGTCTACCACCTGACGACCCGCACTCTGATCAAGCTGAGCGCCTCACCGTACGCATGGGTTGCCGCACACCAGGGCGAGCGGGCCGCGCACGCCAGCGGTGACCTCCGAGCCATCGGTGAGGCCCGTCGAGACCTGGCCAGCCTTTTCCACCGGGCGATGGACTACGGCAAGGCCCGTGACATCACGGTGAGCACGGCGGAACTACTTCGCCCGCAACTGCCTTCCGCCCCCGCCTCTGCCTGGGGGTCGTACGGGGCGCTGATGTCTACCGGCGCCATCGCCGCAGCGCGGTTGGAAGACCGTGACAATGCCCTGGGCATGCTGGAGGAAGCCGAAGAGGCAGCCCGGCACGCGCCCAAGCTCGTGCTCAGCGTCGGGCATGTGGCGACCTACAAGATCGGTGTGTCCATCGTGCTCGGGGACGCCGGAACCGCCATAGAGCACGCCAGGGATATCGTTCCCGAAGAGATTCCGACCCTGGAACGGCGCGCCAGCTACTACACGGGCATCGCCGAGGCTTACACGCTCTGGGGGAAGACCGATCGCGCCGTACGTGCGCTCCTGGTCGCCGAGAAGATCGCTCCTTCCGAGGTGCGGCGAACCGGACCCCGTCAGGTGATCACCGACCTACTCCACCGCGACCGCCACAGCAAACTTTCCGGTCTGCACGCTCTCGCGCGTCGCTCCGGTGTGACTCTGTGATCATTTTCTGAGTGACGAACTGAACGACGCTTGAATAGTCGAGCGCTGGAACACGACTACCGGCCACTGTCACTACGCCATGGGTCGAGGCGGACGGGATGATCAGGCCGGGCGGAGTATGGGCGGGGAGGCGAGCACTCCAGGTTCTCAAGCCCCGGTAGAAGGATGGCCAGTTTTGGTCACTCTCAGTAATTACTTGATAACACAGAGTGATGGTTGTTTGATGGTGATCACCTGCCCCACCCCACAACATGGAGGAACGATGGCAAAGTTCACCGCCACACTGATGGCCCGCCACAGCAACAAGCTGGCATCGGTCATCGGAGAAAGCGCCGACAAGGGCGCCAAGGTAGTTCAGTGGACCGACAAGGGCAAAACCAATCAGGAGTGGAGCCTGGAGACGACCAACGCCGGATACTACGTCGTCCGCGCCGTCCACAGCGGCAAGGCCCTGTCGGTCCTCGGCGAAGGACTCCAGGACGGCGCCGAGGCAGTCCAGTGGGACTACGTGAACAAGCTCAACCAGGAGTGGCGACTGGTCCAACAGGACAACGGCTACTTCAGCATCGAGGCCCGCCACAGCGGTAAGGCTCTGTCGGTCACCGCCGAGGGCGGCGAAGACGGAGCCACGCTCGTCCAATGGGCCTATAAGGGCAAGCACAACCAGCACTTCCGCCTTGGCTAGCCCCACGACCTGACAAGGGTAGTCGCGGACACGAACTCATGCGGAGCCCCCTCTGCCAGACACTCTCTTCCCATACCGAGGAAGAGGACGCCTGCTTCTCCACGCCCTACCCCAGATACAGAAGCACCCGATCACCTGCCTGGTGGTCGGGTGCTTCTGTATGGCCCCCTCGCCGTTCCTGAGATCTGCCTCCGGCGGGGATCTCCGCTCCGGGATGATCAAGGCTAGGGAATGAGTACGGCGTCTGACCAAGAGCCGCACTCAGCACGCGGGATCTTCTCCGTTGCGCTCTTTGGCGATCCTGCGGGCAGTGGCGATGCGTTGCCGAGCCAGTTCCGCCCAGAAGGGTTCGCCGTGTCGGTGACCACTTCCGGCGTAGCGCCACTCAGACAGGGTGAGCGTGGTCTCTTCGGCAGGGTCGGGCAGACCGAGGAGCATCCGGGCTTGCACGGCCCGGTAATCGGCACGGGTCCGGCGTAGCTCACCGAGGGTCGTGGAGTAATAGCGGCTCTTGGTGGAGAAGTGCCCCCTGTACCCAAGCATGTGCGACCAATGCCGCAGCGGAAGCAGCCGGTATTGAGGCAGGCGGTTCAGGGCGAAGCAGGTCGAGATCATGCGCCGAGCGTGTTCGGTCACGTCCAGTCGAGCGATGTCCCGAGCGTCACGGATGCGCCGGTCCACCGTCCCCGCCGACTCGGCGCCCTTGGTCGCGTACTTGGCCACGTACGACGCCACCCGCTGGTCACTCACGCCGTCCAGGTCGGTGGAGAGGTAGACCGGTCGCACGTCGAGCTGATTACCCCAGCGCAGCAGGACCGGCGGAGGAGCGTCCGGCGATTGCTTCGAGGCCGGGACGACGACCTGTGCGGCGGCTTGCCGGATCGCGGTGTCCAGCAGCGGGACGGTTGCCCAGTCCGGCGGAGGTGAGGCAGGGCCGTCCGGGCCGTCGAGGCGGATCACGGCGTGAAAGTGGACCAGGCCGCGCGCTTGGTACTCGGCGACCTTGGCATACGACAGGCGCAGCACCTCACGCAGGTGAGCACGGCGCACGCCGAGCTGCCGAGCCAGGACAGCGGGGAGTGCTTGGGTGAAGCGGCGCCACAGCTCTCCCGCGTGAGCGTTCCACAGGACCGCGCCCTGGTAGTCATAACAGTCCACGCAGAGCGGTTGTCCCACTTGCGGGTCATCGCGGTCGTGGCGCCTGCCGCAGCCCTCATACCGGCCATGGGGGCAGGTGGGGGAGTCGCGCCGGGGACGACAGGGCAGGGTCTTGCCGTCCTTGGCTGTGCGGTGAGCGTGGACCGCGCCGAAGGACGGAGCGGTGAAGGTGGCGAACACCCGGGGGTAGCCGCCCACGTCTTCGGGGACGCCCTTGCCGCCGCGCAGGCCGGAGATGATGAGGTGATGGGTGTCGTCCTTATAGACCGCCGAGCAGGCCGCACAGCGCGACGCACGACGGTTGCCGCAGGCCGTCAGCAGGAACCCGGTCGGTTCGTCGGCCGTCTGGTAGACGTCGAGGATCTCACCGGTCGCGCCGTCGAAGGTCAGGCGTTCACCGTGCAGGCGGACCGGTTGGGCACAGCCCCCGGTGGCGTAGACCATGCGTTGCCACCGGGCGAAGTCGGGCATGGCCGCACGTTGCATCGCGGCCAGGATGTCAGGGGCGAAGGAGGAAGCCAGGTTCACGCGGCGCCCCTCCCGTCCACCTCATCGGACAGGGAGGCGTCGTGTCCTTCGGCGACACTGGCGCCCAGCACAGCGGCGACACGTTGCCACTTCTCGTCAGACCAACGCGGGGACTGTTCGGCTTGTCGTCTGCCCCACTCCCGGGCAGACAGGGGGGCTTTAGGGTTCAGGTGGCCTCCTCCGTCGTGGATGGAGTCACCGCCCGCCGGACGACAGGACATCGCACACCGTCACCGGGACAGCCGAAAGACAGCCGTTGGCATGTGGTGCGCAGCAACGAGAGATCAGATTGGAGTGCGGCGAGAAAGTGGATGGCGCGCTCTGTGTGGACGCCTACCGTCGGGCCGGGTAAATCCGACGATCATCGGTGATCATGAAATGTGTCTGTGCCCGGATTGAATATGCGCCTGAAGTGATTCGCCGAGAGGTTCGCTGCGTCGTGCCGTGAGAGGGTCGATGACTTCTTACGCAGATCTTTTGTACCACTTGATAAACGCTTTCACATCGCCGAGCGTTCCCTTATCGGCGTTATACGAGGACGTCCGTACGGCGTCCATTGAAGTCCGTGAAAGTCCGTAGACGTCCAGCCATCACCGGCTGTTCGGCAGGAAAAAGGAAGAGAGCCGTCACCTTTGGGTAAGGCTGACAGCTCTCTCGGAAGCTCAGGACGTCCAGGACGTCCAGGACGTCCAGGACGTCTTGAGGGTCACTCCTCGCGCCACACCGGTTGGAGAAGGTCCGGGTTGAAGATCTTCTGTCCCTGTCCAGCGGGATACATGATCACGGCGTGAAGCGCCTCCCGGATGTACGTCCGTTTCGTGGAGATCGGGAACCCGCCCTCCGCCTCAGCCAGGTACCAGCGCCGCCGGATCTCCGCCACGTCCGTGCTCGCTCGCGACTGCCGCAGTTCGACGGAGGCGGCGAAACCGGCGGCCTCAGCTCGGAGTCGCGCGGTCTCTTGCTCCAGGCCGGGAGCCAGCTTGAAGAAGAGATCGTTGCTGATGTTGCCCGCGTTCCACTGCCTGGTCAGTTCGTCGAGTCGCGACTTGACCTCCTCCAGTTCCTCTTCCTTCCCCCACGTGGACTGCTTGGCCGATGCGGTGAACGCCGCCTCTTCCAGCTTCGCCAGCACCGCTTCCGAGACGTACTCGTCCACCATGTCGCCACGTCGCGAGACTCCACCACCACAACCACCCTCTGACTTGCTCAAGCACGTGTAGGTGTGATGTCCGGCGCCCTTCTTCCGATTCGCACGGAGCGGTGTGTTGCAGAGCGTTCCGTCCGGGCGCGTGCGACCACATCGGAGAATTCCCGAGAGCAGGTAAGTGTGGTCCCGGTAATCAGGCTGATGCGGCTTAATGATCTTCATGTCCCGACCGATGAAATAGCCTTTACGACTGTCGAAAACAGCCCGAATCGCGGACCACTCCTCAACGGTGAGAATTGTTGCCCACTGGCCTTGGACCGGGTTGCCGTCCGCATCCCGGACGAGCTCCCCGTTGAGTTCCCGCAGGCCGCACATGCGCGGATTGCGCAGCATCACCTTCAAAGACAGCGTGATCCACTCGTTGCCCAGCGACGTCTTGACCCCTGCCTCCTGCCACTCCCGCACGATCGAGTGCAGGGAACGGCCACCGAGGAAGTCCTTGGCCGCCTGCCGGACGAAATCGGCCTCCCTCTTGTCGAGGGTCCGGCGATCCGGGTTCCAGCCGAACGGACGCGGACCACCGGACGGCACCCCTTGCTCCGCCCGTGACCGATGAGAGCGCCGCATCCGGCGCTGCATCTTGCGGACCTCCATCTTTGAGATGACCGCGCCGAACAGGCCCATGCTCTCCACGTCCTCGCTGTAGAGATCCTGAGCACCCCGCGCGTCGGCGAACACCCGCCCGTCCTGAAAGGTGATCGCTTCCACGAAACGCTCATAGTCACCAGGACGACGGGCGAGACGATCCGCCGCCAGGATCACCACGCCCTGGACAGATGTGCCGTTCGACAGCTTGCCCGCGCGCAGCACCCGTAGCATCGCCTCGAACTCGTCCCGCACGACGTCCGCTTTGGCGGCGGAGCGGTCGTTGTCGGTGAACTCGTGGACAACCGTCCAGCCGTAGCGCGCGGCGGTCTGGCGGTTGACCTTGTGCTGATCCTGCACACCGTGTTCGTCGCGCCTGAGGTCGGCCGAGATTCGTGCGTAGGAGACGACGGGGACGGGGGAATCTGACGGGTTCATGTGCACCTCCGCCCCACATCTTGCACGAGTTATAGAGCTACAATCTTCTTTACGGAGAGGAAGAGCGGGAGATGAACCCGCTCTGCCTCGACCAGGGCGTCGGCCTGATCCCGTGGAGCCCGCTGGCCAGGGGCCTGCTGGCCCGCGCCGGATCCGAGGAGGTCACCACCCGGGCGGGCAGCGACCCCCGCATCGAGGCCCTCTACGACGACGCCGACAACGACCGCCTGATCCTCGACCGGGTCGCCCAGGTGGCCAGAGAGCGCGAGGTCGCTCCCGCGCGGGTGGCGCTGTCCTGGCTGCTCCACCAGCCGGGCCTGTCGGCCCCGATCGTGGGCGCGACCAAGGACAGGCACGTGGACGACGCGGTCGCCGCGGTGGACCTGTCCCTCACCGAGAAGGAGCTCGCCTTCCTCGCCGAGCCGTACCGCCCCCGGGTCGTCAAGCTCTGACGTTCCCGGCCCGGCGAGTCTCCCGGCACGGCACCGCCGCCATCGGGCCGGACCCCGAGCGAGGGATCCGGCCATGTCGCGATGCTCCTCGAAGCGGGCCCTGCCGGTGCACGTCATCGGAGCCCGGTGGGGCTTCCCCAACGAAGCGCACTTCAACAGGACCTTCAGTGCGGCCTTCGACATCTCGCCCGCCGCCTACCGGCGACGTCTCGAGGAGCGGCACGACCCCCCGGCGGAAGGCTGACGGGAGTGTCAGGAGCCGGCGGGCGGCTCGAACCGGACGCACGTCATGCGTCATACCGCGCGTGGCCGGCCACGCCCGTCCCGGCGCCCGTACGAGCCGGTTGCGGCGGACGTGGCCCCTGTTCACGTCCGCGGCGGGCACGGCTCCCGGGAGGGTCGGGCGTCCGAGACGGCTCGGGGGTCAGGTGCCCGAGACGGCTCGGGGGTCGGGCGCCCGAGACGGCTCGGAGGTCAGGCGCCCGAGGCAGCGATCACCTCGGAGACCAGACGCGGGGAGGTGATCAGACGGCTGTACTCGGGCTGGCGCAGTTCCCCGCCCATGAACGGGTGGGGGTTGCGGTGGACGGCGAGGCTGGGCGCGTCGACCAGGGCGGCGAAGTGGATCTCGGAGGCTCCGGTCGCCTCGACCACGCGGTGCACGTTGCGGGGCGTGATGCCCCCGCCGGGCATGATGATCAGGTCGTCGCCCGCCCGCTCGACCAGGGAGGCGATCAGCGGCGCGCCCTCCAGGGCGGTGACGTCCTGGCCGGAGGTGAGGACCCGGTCGACGCCCAGGGAGACGAGGGTGTCCAGGGCGGCGAACGGGTCGGCGGTCATGTCGAAGGCCCGGTGGAAGGTGACCGAGAGGCCCCCGGCCGCGCCGATGAGGCGCTTGGCCACCTCGACGTCCACCTCGCCCGACGGCGTCAGCACCCCGATCACCACGCCATGCGCGCCCGCGTCCCTGATCGTCGCCACGTCGCGCTCCATGGCCGCGACCTCGTACTCGTCGTAGATGAAGTCGCCGCCCCGGGGACGGATGATCACGTGGACCCGGATCGTCGAGATCTCCGCGAGGGTCGCCTCGACGGTGCCGAGGGTCGGGGTCAGGCCCCCTTCGAAGAGGGCCGAGCACAGCTCGACGCGGTGTGCCCCGGCCTGCTCGGCCGCGAGCGCGCCCGCGGTGCTGTCAATGCAGATCTCATATCTAAGACTCATTTTTCCTCCAAAGCATGGATTTCACCGACTGGTAGGCCCCCGCCCAGCACCGGAACGCTCGCGAAGCCCGCGGCCGGCGTGACGTCCCCTCCGGCCGCCCTGAGCGCGGCGAGCGCGATCGCGCTCGTGGCCCGCGGGCTCCCGTCGATGACCTTGACGGCCGCCGCGTGCCCGGTGGCGAGCGCGACGACGAGGACCCCCTCGGCGCCGCCCTTGGCCACCGCCCCCGGCAGCGCCCGCATCAGCGAGGTGTTCACGTGCCCGGTCCCGCCGACGTACTCGGGGTGCTCGCGCATCGCGTCGGCGACCGCCCGCGGCGGGGTGCCGGGCTCGGCGACGACCAGGGCCCGTACGGCCCGCGCCAGCCCGGTCAGTGACAGCCCGAACAGCGGGGCGCCGCACCCGTCGATCGCGACGTGGGCCGCCTTCTCCCCTGACAGTTCCTCGGTCACGGCGCGCACCCGCAGTTGCAGGGGGTGGCCGGCATCCAGGTAGGAGGCGGTCTCCCAGCCGGAGGCGGCGGACGCGGCGAGCATCGCGGCGTGCTTGCCCGAGCAGTTCATCCGCTCGCGCGAGGCCGTCAGGCCCGCCCGAATCAGCATGTGCCGGGTGGCCTCGTCCTCCGGCCAGTCCGCGGGGCAGCGGAGGTCCTCGAAGCCGAGCCCGGCCCCGGCGAGCATGTCGGCGACCAGCCGCACGTGGAAGTCCTGGCCGGTGTGGCTGCCCGCGGCGATCGCCAGGCCGGGACCGTGCAGGTCCGCCCCGGACAGCAGGCAGGCCAGCGCCTGGAACGGCTTGGCCGAGGAGCGCGGCAGCACCGGCGCGTCGACCGCTCCCCTGGCGACGGCCACGGTGCCGTCGGGCGCCAGGGCGACGGCGCTGCCGAAGTGCACGCTCTCCACGAATCCGGAGCGCACCACCTCCGCGAGCGGGACGAGTTCAGGCACGGGCGGGTCTCCTTCTGAGCCGACGGGCCCCCGGGGTGTCGCGGGCGTCGAGGGTACGGGCGAGTTTGGACAGCGACGCGTTGACCACCAGGTAGATCAGCGCGACGATGATGTAGGTCTGGATGAGCAGGCCGTTGAAGGTCGCCAGGACCTTGCCGCTGTAGAGCAGTTCGGCGTAGCTGACCACGAAGCCCAGCGAGGTGTCCTTCAGCAGGCCGACCGACTGGCTCACGATCGAGGGCAGCACCCGCCGGGCCGCCTGCGGCAGCACGATCAGGCGCATGGTCTGGCCCTGGGTGAGCCCGACCGCGAGACCGGCCTCGCCCTGGCCGCGTTCCACGGACAGGACTCCGGCGCGGAAGATCTCCGCGAACGCCGCGGCGTTCGAGATCGCCAGCGGCACCACGAGTTTCCAGAACAGCGGCAGGTCGAGCCCGTAGCGGGGCAGCGCGAACAGCACGACGTAGACCAGCAGCAGCGCCGGGATGGTCCGCACGACCTCCACGTACGTGGCGGCGGGTACGCGTATCCACCTGTGCCGCGACAGCCGCCCGAGGGCGAGGGCGAGCCCGGCCGCCATCGCGAGCGCGGCCGAGACGACGGCGGCGAGCGCGGTGGCCCACAGGCCGTTCAGCAGGTAGCGCCACATCGGCCAGGTCGCGTACGGCGACCAGCGGTCGGCGTCGAGCTGGCCGTTGGCGGCGAACTGGCGGACCGCCAGCGCCAGCAGGACGAGGACCGCGACCGCCCCCACCGCGGTCGCGATCCTTGTCCTGCGGCGGGCACGCGGCCCCGGCTGGTCGAAGAGGAGGTTGCTCACCGGACCACCACCGTTCCGCCGGGAATCGGGACACCGGCCGTTCCACTCGGAACCGAAACCGGGACACCGGCTGTCCTGCCCGGGGGCAGGTCACCTCTGTCGGGAGGCGGGACGCTCACCGGACCACCACCAGCCGTCGTTCGAGCCGCCCGGTGACGAACCCGGCACAGGCGGCGATCAGCGCGTAGGCCAGGCCCGCCCCGACGAAGATCGGGATGGGCTGCGCCTCCGCGAGGTTCACCCGGTTGGCCGCGGCGGTCAGGTCGACCACGCCGACCGCGGCGGCGAGCGAGGTGTTCATCGTCAGCGCGATGAAGATGTTGCCGACCGGCTGGATCACCGTGCGCAGCGCCTGCGGCAGGACCACGTGGCGCAGGGACTGGCCGAAGGTCAGCCCGAGCGCGCGGGCCGCCTCGCCCTGTCCGGCGGAGACTGCGTTGACGCCGGAGCGCAGTGCCTCGGCGATGTAGGCGGCCTCGTAGAGCGCTATGACGATCATGGCCGTCACCAGCAGGTCGGCCTTGAGCCCGATCTCCGGCAGGCCGAAGACGGCGAGCACCAGCAGCACCAGCAGCGGCAGGTTCTGGAAGGTCTCCACGTAGGCCGTGCCGATCCCGCGCAGGACGCCGACCGGGCTGACCCGCATGGCGGTGATCACGAGCCCCATGACCGCGGCGCCGGCGAAGGACGCCGCGGTCAGCTGGAGGGTCACGACCAGTCCCTGCCACAACTCGGGCAGGTGGTCCAGGAGGGCGGACATCAGGACCCCGGCACCGATCCGATCTGCGGCGGGGTGGGAGCCTCGCCCTGCACGACCGTGCCGAGGGAGTTCTTCCAGGTCTTCTGCCAGAGGCCGTCGGCCTGGATCTTCTTCAGCCAGTCGTTGACGAACTTCTTGAACTGGTCGTCACCGTGCTTGAGGCCGATGCCGTACGGGTCCTCGGTGAACGGGCTGCCGACGACCTGGACCGAGGGGTCCTTCTGCGCGTTGGCGACCAGGAGCGTCTCGTCCTGGACGTAGGCGTCGCCGCGTTCCTGCTTGAGGGCCTGCATGCACTCGGGGTCGCTGCCGAAGGTCACGATCTTGGCCTGCGGGGCGAGCTTCTTGATCGCCGGGATGGCCGGGGTGTTGGCTCCGGCGATGACGGTCTTGCCGTTCAGGTCCTCGGGCCTGGTGATGCCCGCGGTGCCCTTCCTGACCGCGAGGCTCAGCCCGGAGGAGTAGTACGGGCCGGCGAAGGCGACCTGCTCGGCCCGCTCCGGGGTGATCGTGTAGGTCTGGAAGACGACGTCCACGGTGCCGTTGGAGAGCAGCGCCTCGCGGGTCTCCGAGGCCGAGTTGACGATCTTCACCTTGGGCTCGCCGATGATGTACTTGGCGAGCGCCTTGCCCATGTCCGCGTCGAACCCCTCGACCTCGCCGGTCGTCGGGTTCTGCTGCGACAGCAGCGGGGCGTCGAGCGACCCGCCGACGATCAGCTCGCCGCGCTGCTTGATCTTCTCCATCGTGGAGCCGGGCAGGATGTCCGCGGCGGCCGCGACCGGCGCCGAGGCGATCAGGTCGCTCCCCTTGTTGGCCTCGCCCGGTACGGCCGGGCTCGCCGAATCCGTACCGGCACAGGCCGAGAGGCCGAGCATGGACACAGCGGCGACAGCGGCCAGCCGCTTCATGGACACCATCGGGCCCACCATCCTTTTCGATCGTTTTCGATCAGTGAGTGAGAACTTTGGCCAGGAAGTCCCTGGCACGGTCGGTCTGGGGAGCCTCGAAGAAGGCGCCGGGCTCGCCGGTCTCGACGATCTGGCCGGCGTCCATGAAGACCACGCGGTCGGCGGCCCTGCGGGCGAAGCCCATCTCGTGGGTGACGACGACCATGGTCATGCCGTCGGCGGCGAGCCGGACCATCACGTCCAGCACCTCGCCGACCATTTCCGGGTCGAGCGCCGAGGTGGGCTCGTCGAAGAGCATCACCTTGGGTCGCATGGCCAGCGCGCGGGCGATGGCGGCCCGCTGCTGCTGCCCGCCGGACAGTTGCGCGGGCAGCTTGCCCGCCTGCTCGGCGATGCCGACGCGCTCCAGCAGTTTTCGCGCCGACGCCTCGGCCTCGGCGCGACCGTCGCCCCGGACCTTCATCGGCGCGAGCACGATGTTCTCCAGCACGGTCTTGTGCTGGAACAGGTTGAACGACTGGAACACCATGCCGACGTCGGCCCGGAGCCGGGCCAGTTCCCGCCCCTCCACGGGGGCGGGCACACCGTCGACGAGGATGTCCCCGGAGCCGGCGGTCTCCAGCCTGTTGAGGCAGCGGCACAGCGTGGACTTGCCGGAACCCGAGGGGCCGACCACCACGACGACCTCGCCCCGCGCCACATCAAGATCGATGTCGCGCAGTACGTGATGATCGCCGAACCATTTGTTCAGCCCTTTGACCTGAATCATTGCCATCTTCCTTCGAAATCGAAGATAGAGCGGAAGGTAATGGATGATTCTCATGGAAGTCAACACGTTGCCGTAGTAAGTACAGACGTGGTATTCCTCTAGTTCATGTCAGGCAAAGAGCGGCTGCCGGTACGGGGAGCGCAGGGCGATCTGCTGCGTCTCGTCGCCACCGGCCACGCCGAGTCGCGCGCGCAGCTGGCCCGCATCTCCGGCCTGGCGGCGTCGAGCGTCTCCCTGCGTGTCGAGGAGCTGATCGACACCGGGCTCCTCGTCGAGGAGGGCTCGGGCACCTCCAGCGGCGGGCGGCGACCCCGGCGGCTGCGGGTCAGCCCGACCGCCGGCCTGCTCGCGGTGGCCGACCTCGGTGCGCACCACGCCCGCCTCGGCCTGCTCGACCTCAGCGGTGTTCCCCTCGTCGTCGAGGAGCGCGCCTGCGACATAGCGCTCGGCCCCGAGGCGACCCTCGACTGGATGGCCGCATCGTTCGACGAGCTGCTGCTGGCCCACGGCCCGCCCGGCGTCCCGCTGCGCGGCGTCGGCACCGGCATACCCGGCCCCGTCGACCCCGCCAGCGGCCGGGTGGTCTCCCCCTCGCGAATGCCCGGCTGGAACAACTTCCCCGTCGTCGAGCATCTCGGCGCGCGCTACGACCTGCCGGTGCTCGTCGAGAACGACGCCAACCTCCTGGCCGTCGGCGAGGCCCGCTCGTGGCCGGGGTTCGACAACCTCATGGTGCTCAAGGCCGGCAGCGGCATAGGGTGCGGCGTGATCGTCGACGGCCGCCTGCACCGGGGCAGGGGCGCGGCCGGCGACATCAGCCACGTCCGGGTCAGGACCGACTCCTCCACGATGTGCTCGTGCGGCCATCCCGACTGCCTGGAGGCCTACGCGAGCGGCGCCGCGCTCATGGACGCCCTGTCCGGGCTCGGCATCGCGACGCGGCGCCCCGCCGACGTCGTCGCGCTGGTCGAGGACGGCGTGCCCGAGGCCACCGCCCTGGTCAGGAACGCGGGCCGCCTCATCGGCGAGGTGCTCACCGTCCTGGTCAACTTCCTCAATCCGGACGCCATCGTCGTCGGCGGCAGCCTCTCCACCGCCGAGCCGCTGATCTCCTCCATCCGGGCCGCCGTCTACGAGCGCTGCCTGCCCCTGGCCACCCGCGACCTGGAGATCGCCGTCACCCGGGGCGGCCCCGACGCCGCCCTGCTCGGCGCGGGCTCCCTCCTGCTGGACGCCGTCCTCGGCTGAGGAACGGCGGGCGGGCCGGGCGACTCCCGGCGCCACCACACGTGTCCTTTTGTCATGATCTACCGCTTATGGCGCTATATCTCCATAGATGCGTGCATATGAGAAGGAGGTGGTAGTTCCGACCGTGGACTGATCGACGGAGGATCCGATGGTTCGAAAGATGATCATCCTGCTGGCCGTCGCCGTGACCGTGACGGGCGGCACGGCCGGCGCTGCCGTCTCGCCCACCCCGCAGACCGTCAGCCAGCAGGACAAGGACTTCCTCGTCCAGGCGCACCAGGCCAACCTGGCCGAGATCGAGGGGGGCAAGGCCGCCGAGGCGAAGACCGCCGAGCCCGAGGGGCGGGAGAGCGCCCAGACCGTCCGCGACCTGGGAGAGAGGTTCGTCGTCGACCACACGAACCTGGACCAGGCCGTACGGCAGGTGGCCGACCGGCTCGGCGTCAAACTCCCCGACCAGCCCACCGCCGCGCAGCGCGAGCAGCTCGACAAACTGACGACGCTGAGCGGCGCGGACTTCGACAAGGCCTGGATCAGCGAGGAGCTCGAAGGCCACCGCGAGACCCTCACCGCCATCGATAAGGAGATCAAGAGCGGCTCCTCCCCCGAGGTGAAGAAGCTCGCCACCGACGCCAGGCCCATCGTGCAGGAGCACGTGGACCTGCTCCTCCACGCCGAGGAGACTCCCACGCCCGCCCCTTCCGAGAGCTGAGACAGCCCTCCCGGGCCCGGTACGGGGTGCCGAAGTGCCTGCCCAGGGCAGGGGCTGTGCTAGACAGGGGGCCAATCAAAGGGAGCCCCCATGGATCAGCTCAGCCTCGGCGTCGTGTCACGATCACGCAAGGAGAACGAGCACCGGCTGGCGATCCACCCGCTGCACCTGGAGCGGATCGACCCCGATCTCCGGGGACGCGTCTACCTCGAACGCGGCTACGGCGAGCACTTCGGCGTCTCCGACAAGCAGCTGACGCCGTACGTCGCCGGACTGCTCCCCCGGGAGCGGCTCATCGCCGAGTGCGACGTCATCCTGCTTCCCAAACCGCTGGCCGAAGATCTCGAAGAACTGCGTGACGGGCAGGTCGTCTGGGGCTGGCCGCACTGCGTCCAGGACGAGAGGGTCACGCAGCTCGCGATCGACCGGCGGCTGACGTTGATCGCCTTCGAGGCGATGAACCACTGGACCAGCGAGGGCGCGTTCAACCTGCACGTCTTCCACAAGAACAACGAGCTGGCCGGCTACTGCTCGGTCCTGCACGCCCTGGAGCTCATCGGGACGACGGGCGTCTACGGCCGGAGGCTGCGGGCGGTCGTCATCAGCTTCGGGGCGACGGGGCGCGGCGCGGTGACGGCGCTCAACGCGCACGGCGTGAACGACATCGACCTCCTCACCTTCCGTGACGTCACCGCGGTCGCCTCGCCGATCCACTCGGCGCGCATCGTGCGCTTCGAGCACGAGGCCGACGATCCCAACCGCAGTTACGCGCTCACCGAGAACGGGCGGATACCGCTGGCGGCCTTCATCGCCGACCACGACATCGTCGTCAACTGCGTGCTGCAGGACACCGACGCCCCGCTGATGTTCGCCAACGACGAGGACCTGGCCGCCTTCGCGCCCGGCACCCTGGTCGTCGACGTGTCCTGCGACGAGGGGATGGGCTTCAGCTGGGCGCGGCCCACGTCGTTCACGGACCCGATGTTCGAGGTGGGCGACAACGTCCGCTACTACGGCGTCGACCACAGCCCGTCCTACCTGTGGGACTCGGCGACCTGGGAGATCAGCGAGGCCCTGCTGCCCCACCTGCGGACGGTGCTCGACGGCCGGGCGGCATGGGACGCGGACGACACCATCCGACGGGCCGTCGAGATCCGCGACGGCGTCGTCCAGAACCCCGCCATCCTGTCCTTCCAGCACCGCTCCCCGGACTACCCGTACGCGCGCAACTAGCGGGAACCGGGCGAAAGGCCGTCCGCCGGAGCCGAACGGCCTCGCCCGCTCCCCGCCGGCCCGTGCGAGCCGCCCCCGGCCGCACGGCCACGCCGGCGGGACGGGTCAGCCGCGGCCGGAGGGACCCCCGAGCGGGGCGGTGGAGCCGCGCACCACCAGCTCGGTGGCGAGTTCGACGTGGTGGGAGTCGACCCGCTCGCCCGCCGCCAGGCGCAGGGCCGTGCGCACGGCGACGCCGCCCATCTCCCGCAGCGGCTGCCGTACGGTGGTCAGCGGGGGCGAGGCCATCCGGGCGACCTGGGTGTCGTCGAAGCCGACGATGCTGAGGTCCTCGGGTACGCGCACCCCACGCGCCCTGGCCGCCTCCAGCACGCCGAGCGCGATGTCGTCGCAGCCGGTGAAGACGGCCGTGGGCGGCTCGGGCAGGTCGAGCAGGGCCGCGCCGCCCGTCACCCCCTCCTGGTAGTGGAAGTGCCCCGCCCGTACGTGACCCGGGGGAACCGGGGCGCCCGCGGCCTCCATGGCGGCGCGGTAGCCGTGCAGCCTGGCCTGGTTGCAGGCGGCGGTGACCGGGCCGCCGAGGTAGGCGATGCGCCGGTGCCCGAGCGCGAGCAGGTGCTGCGTCGCGGCCAGGCCCCCGGCGAAGTTCGTCGAGCCGACGCTGATGACCCCCCTGGTCTGCGGCAGGTTCAGCGGGTCGATCACGACCAGCGGCACCCGCGCGCGGGACAGGGCGGCGAGCTGCCCGGCGGTCAGCTCGCTGGTGATGGCGATCACGGCCCGCCGTCCGGCCGTGGCCAGGCCGCGCGCCCAGCCTCCGGTGCGGTCGGCGTTCGTCCGGATGCTCACCACGATCGCCGCGTCGGTCTCGGCCCCGGCCCGCACCGCGCCCTGGACGATCTCGGTCGAGTACGGGTTGAGGTCGGCGTCGAGTTCCACCTCGATCGTGGCCGGCACGGCGGTGTCGCCCCGGTCGCCCCGGTCGCCCCGGCGGCGCTGCGGCAACGCGACGTAGTCGTGCTGCTCCAGCAGCGACTCCACGAGGGAGCGGGTCACCGGGGAGACGTCGCCCCGGCCGTTGAGCACCTTCGACACGGTCGCGACCGACACGCCCGCCGAGGCCGCGACCGTGGCCAGCGTGGTCCGTCTAGGACTGGCCGGCATCCGTTCCTCCCTGGTGTGTGGCGGAAGAGCCCGGTGCCGGTCGCACGTCCACCCGGGTGACCAGTCGCCGGTCCGGGCCGACGTGGCGCGGCGGGCCGGTCAATCGTACGCGGCCCCGGCAGGGCAGGTCGGACACCGACGCGCCCACGAACACCTCGAGGTCCCCGGGTTCGACGACGCGCCGCAGGTCACGCCCGGTGAACGCGGTCCGGTCGGCGGGCACGGTGAAGGTCGCCAGGGCGCTCGCGCCGGGCTCCAGCCGGACCCGGGCGAACCCGGTGAGCTGCCGCACCGGCCGGGTGACCTGGGCGACCACGTCATGCAGGAAGAGCTGGACGACCTCCTCACCCGCCCGGCCCCCGGTGTTGCGCACGCGCACCGACACGGTGAACTCGCCGTCGGTGGGCACCTCGGCGTCGCTGATCCTCAAGGAGTCGATCGCGAAGGTGGTGTACGAGGTGCCGTGCCCGAACGGGAACAGCGGGGTCGGGTCGAGGTTGCTGATGCCGTGGCTGTTGGAACCCAGCGGCGGCTGCAGGTAGGTGCCCGGCTGCCCTCCCGGGCCGCGCGGGATCTGCACCGGCAGCTTCCCGCTGGGCTGCACCCGGCCGGACAGGACCCCGGCGATGGCCGCCCCGCCCTCCTCACCGGGCATGAAGGCCTGGACGAGCGCGGCGGCCGTCCCGGACACGCCGCCCAGCGCGTACGGGCGGCCCGAGACGACGACCACCACGACCGGCGTGCCGGTGGCGGCCAGCTCGGCCAGCAGGTCCTCCTGCACGCCGGGCAGCCGCAGGTCCTCGGCGTCGCATCCCTCGCCCGACGTGCCCAGCCCGAACATCCCCGCCAGGTCGCCGACGACGGCCACGCACACGTCGGACTCGCGGGCCGCCCGGAGCGCGGCGGCGAAGCCGGAGCGGTCGTCGCCCCGCACCTCGCAGCCCGGCTCGTGAACCAGCTCGGCGTCGGGCAGCTCGGCCCGCAGCGCGTCGAGCAGGCTGGGCGCGGCCACGCCGAGCCCGAGCCCCGGATGACGGGGCAGCACGTGGTTGGGGAAGGCGTAGCAGCCCATGAACGTGCGCGGGTCGTCGGCACCGGGGCCGACCACGGCCACCCGGCGCGGCTCCGGACGCCCCTCGCCGAGCAACGGCAGCGCGGTGCCCGCGTCGAGCAGCACGATCGACCGTTCGGCCAGCTCCCTGGCGAGTGCCCGGTTGGCCGGCGAGTCGAAGTCCACGACCGGTGCCCCGGCCACCGACTTCTCCGGCGTCCAGTCCGGGTCCAGCAGCCCGAGCTGCACCTTCTGGGTGAGCAGGCGCCGGGCGGCCCGGTCGACCAGGGGCTCCGGCAGCTCGCCCCGCCGCACCCGCTCGACGAGGTGCCGGCCGAAGCCGAGCGTGTCGGGCAGCTCGACGTCGACGCCCGCGGTCAGCGCCTGCACCCCGGCCTCGTCGGTGTCCGCGGCGACCTGGTGCATCGTCGCGAGGAACGGGATCGCCCAGTAGTCCGACACCACCGTCCCGGTGAACCCCCACTCGTCGCGCAGCAGGTCGGTCAGCAGCCAGGAGTCGGCCGCGGCGGGAACACCGTCCACGTCGGAGTAGGAGTTCATCACCGAACGCGCGCCGCCCTCGACGATGGCGGTCTCGAACGCCGGCAGGATCATGTCCATCAGCTCGCGCCGGCCCATCGGCACCGGGCCGTGGTTGCGGGCCGCCCGGGAGGCGGAGTAACCGGCGAAGTGCTTGAGCGTGGCGATGATCCCGGCGCCCTCCAGGCCGCGCACGTAGGCCGCGCCGAGCATCGCGACGAGGTACGGATCCTCGCCCATGGTCTCCTCGACCCGGCCCCAGCGGTAGTCGCGCACCACGTCCAGCACCGGCGACAGGCCCTGGTGGACGCCCACCGCGCGCATGTCCCGCCCGATGGCGGCCGCCATCCGCTCCACCAGGTCCGGGTCGAACGTCGCGCCCCAGGCGATGGCCGCCGGGTAGACGGTCGCACCGTAGGTGGTGAAACCGGTCAGGCACTCCTCGTGGACCAGCGCGGGGATGCCGAGCCGGGAGTGCTTCACCACCTCGGACTGCAGCCGCACCACCTCCGCGGCGCCCTCCACCGCGGTCACCGGAGCACTGCCGAACACCCGCGTCAGGTGGCCGAGCCCGTGGCGGACCGCCTCCTCCAGGGGCACCCTCCCCGAGGCCGCGAAGACGTCCTGCATCGGGGCCACGTTCGCCGTGCCCTCGGCCTCCTCCTCGGGCTCCCCGCCCTGGTCGGCCCGCATGTCGTTGCCGAGCCAGCGGCTGCCGAGCTGGCCGACCTTCTCCTCGAGGGTCATCTCCTCAAGGAGGGCGTCGACCCGGTCGGCCACGGGAAGTGCCGGGTCCTGCCACGGACGGAGGATCCGGCCCACCGCGGAGGTCCCATCTAACGCCGTCATCTGCTCTCCTCAAGAAAAACCTGTTCCGGCAACTACCCGAAACTTTTCGGCGTGTTGCGGCAGCTCCACTCAATGTCCTGGCATGCGTTAGATGGCCAGGAAAGTCCAGATGAGAGTACCTCACATACCTCGCATATCAAGCTCGTGCCGACATTAGATCACCTCTTGACAGGCAACTGACTGAAATCTAAATTGACGAACCACGCGGTCTGTTTCGGAAATGTTTCGACATGCCGGGCTCAAGAAAGCGGATGCCTGGCATCGGAGGTGCCGATCCACGACCGACCCACCGCCACTGATGTTTCACACGGAGTCGCACCCAGCCCCGGCATACGACATACGGAGATCAGCGTGGAGTCAACGACACCATCTCGCCGCACCTTCCTCACCCTCTCCATGGGCATTCCCCTCGGGGCCGCGCTGGCGGCCTGCGGCACGTCCGGCCCCACCCCTGCGGGCGGGGGCGCGACAGGCGGAAGCGGGAACGCCGCGAGTAAGGCCAGCTACTGGTTCCTGTCGGTCCAGCCGCAGGAGGGCGTGCGCACCCGGGCCGTGGAGCGGTTCAACAAGGCCAACCCCGGCGGGCAGATCGCCTTCACGGCCATGCAGAACGACGCGTACAAGACAAAGATCAAGACCGCGATCGGGGCGGGCCAGGCGCCCACCATCATCTGGGGCTGGGGCGGCGGGACTCTGCGCACGTACGTGCAGGCCGGCCAGGTGGAGGACCTCACCCCGTGGTTCGAGCAGAACCCCGCCGTGAAGGACCGGCTGTTCGCCTCCTCCTTCGGGGCGGCCACGATCGACGGCAAGATCTACGCGATGCCCGCCGAGACCATGCAGCCCATCGTCCTGTACTACAACAAGAAGATCTTCGAGCAGGTCGGTGTGGAGCCGCCGGAGTCGTGGGGCGACATCATGGCCCTGGTCCCCAAGTTCAACGCCGCCGGCATCGCCCCGTTCTCCCTCGGCGGCCAGTCCCGCTGGACGAACATGATGTGGCTGGAGTTCCTCTTCGACCGCATCGGCGGCCCCGAGGTGTTCCAGGCCGTGTTCGACGCCAAGAAGGACGCCTGGTCCCACCCCGCCGCCCTCGACGCCCTGACCAAACTGCAGGACCTCGTCAAGGCGGACGGGTTCATCAAGGGCTTCTCCTCGATCACGGCCGACTCCAACGCCGACCAGGCCCTGCTGTACACCGGCAAGGCCGCGATGATGCTGCACGGCGGCTGGACGTACGGCGGCATGTCGACCGACGGCGGCGACTTCGTCTCCGGCGGCCACCTCGGCTACATGAACTTCCCGCCGGTCGAGGGCGGCAAGGGCGACCCCAGCAACACCGTCGGCAACCCCGGCCAGTACCTGTCGATCTCCTCCAAGGCGACCCCCGAGCAGAAGGAGATCGCCAAGAAGTTCTTCGCCACCGCCGTGCTCAACGACGAGGACGTCAAGGAGTGGGCGGGCACGGGCGCGGTGCCGATCGTCAACGGCGCCGACAGCGCGTTCGCGGCCTCCAAGGACGCGGAGTTCCTGAAGTTCGTCTACGGCATCGCCAGCAACGCCAAGTCCTTCGCCCAGTCCTGGGACCAGGCGCTCAGCCCCACCGCGGCCGAGGTGCTGCTGGACAACATCGCCAAGCTGTTCCAGCTGTCGATCACGCCGCAGCAGTTCGTGTCCAACATGAACGCGGTCATCGGCAGTTGAACGCGCTCGCCACCTCCGCTCGGAGAGGGACGCCGCCGGCCGCGCGAAGGGCCCGGGGCGGCGTCCTGCCGTGGCTGGCCGTACCGGCCCTGGTGATCTTCGTCGCCTTCGGGGTGATTCCGCTGGTCGGGGTCCTGTTCCTCAGCTTCACGTCCTGGGACGGGCTCGGCGAGATCCAGATGTCCGGGTTCACGAGCTGGCGGGCCGTGTTCGCCGACCCCGGCCTCCTGCACGCGCTGTGGGTGACGCTGCTGGTGATGGTCGCCTCCTGGGCGGTCCAGACACCGGCCAGCATCCTGATCGGGGTGTTCCTGGCCGGGCGGCAGCGCTACCGCTCGCTGCTGGCGGTGCTGTACTTCATCCCGCTGCTGCTGAGCTCGGCCGCCATCGCGATCGCCTACAAGGCGCTGCTCGACCCGAACTTCGGGCTCGGTGCCGGGCTGGGCATCGATCTGCTCGTCCAGGACTGGCTCGGCGAGCCCGTCCTCGCCTTCAGCGTCGTGATCTTCGTGGTGTCGTGGCAGTTCATCCCCTTCCACTCGCTGATCTACCAGGGCGGCGTGCGGCAGATCCCGCGCTCCATGTACGAGGCCGCGGAAATAGACGGCGCGGGCCGGGTCCGCAAGTTCTTCAGCATCACGCTGCCGCAGCTCAAGTACACGATCATCACGTCCTCCACCCTGATGGTCGTCGGGTCCCTGACCTTCTTCGACCTGATCTTCGTGCTCACCGCGGGCGGTCCCGGCGACGCCACCCGGGTGCTCGCCCTGGACATGTACAAGCGCGGGTTCCAGGCCAACCTCATGGGACCGGCCAGCGCCATCGCCGTCATCCTCGTCCTCGTGGGCCTCGCCCTGGCGTTGCTCCTGCGCCGGCTCGGCGGACGCGACGCCAATGCCAGCCAGATGGAAGGGGTCTGACCATGGGCGTGACCCAGACGACGAGGCCCGAGCGGACCGAGACGCTCGAATCGGAACGGCGCGGGCACCGCCGCCGACGCCGGCCGCGGGCGGGCGAACACCAGACTCGGGCGCTCGGCGAGCGCCGCAACTGGCTGGGCGGGGCCGCGGGCTGGCTGTGGCTGGCGATCGTGATCGTGCCGATCTACTGGATCGTCATCACCAGCTTCAAGGCGCAGAGCAGCTACTACGCCACCAACCCGCTGGCGCCGCCGGCCGAACCGACCCTCGACAACTACCGGCTGGTCGTCGAGTCCGACTTCCCGCTGTACTTCCTCAACAGCCTCATCGTGACCGTCGGCGCGGTCGTCCCGGCGGTCGCGGTCGCGTTCATGGCGGCGTACGCGATCGTCCGGGGCAGCGGTTCCTTCCGCTTCCTTCGCGGGGTGAACGCGCTCTTTCTCATGGGCCTGGCCATCCCGTTGCAGGCGACCATCATCCCCGTCTACCTGATCATCATCCGGTTGCAGCTCTACGACTCGCTGACGGGGCTGATCCTCCCGTCGATCGCCTTCTCGATCCCGCTGTCGGTGCTGGTCCTGACCAACTTCATCCGTGACGTGCCCAAGGAGCTGTTCGAATCGATGCGGCTGGACGGCGCGGGCGAGCTGGCGACACTCTGGCGCCTGGCCCTGCCGCTCACCATGCCCGCCGTGGTGACGGTGACGATCTACAACGCGCTGACGATCTGGAACGGGTTCCTGCTGCCGCTGATCCTCACCCAGAGCCCCGACAAGCGCACGCTGCCGCTCGCGTTGTGGACCTTCCAGGGGCAGTACAGCGTGAACGTGCCGGCCGTGCTCGCCTCGGTCGTGCTGACCACGCTGCCAATCCTGGTCCTGTACGTGATCGGCCGCCGCCAGCTGCTCAGCGGCCTGACGGCCGGTTTCAGCAAGTGACCGTGCCCGGCCGATCACTCCGGGAGGTGGCGCCGAACGGCCCCGGCCGTTTTCCGACCGCCGGCAGCCGGTCGGCGCCACGCTGGAACTCGTAGGGCACCCGGCGCACCTCCGTGGTCAGGCCCGCCGCCTCGAGATCGGCCCGGAGGGTGCCGAGTGAAGGCGACGGGCTCGCCGAACGATCGCGATGTGATGATCACATGGCCTCCCCGGAATCGACTTCCCGCCCGCTCACACCGACGAACGCTCTCCAGGCTCCGGGGACGTCCGCGTATGCCGTTTCAGCATGAAACCGACTGTTTCTGTCTTTGACGGCATCGAACAACGACACGAGACTTCCCGTCGTATCCAGTCCACGATGGGAAGGCCCGACCATGCCCGCTCAGCTTCTTCGACGCGCCGTGCTCTCGACGCTGGCCTCACTCGTGCTCGTCCCCCTGCCGGGTGTCGCGACGACCGCTCACGCGTCCACCGCTCCGCCCGCGACGACGACTCCCGCGCGTACTGATCAGACGACGGCGACGCCTGCGCGCGCTGATCAGACCCTCAAGGACCTGCGCGGGCTGGAGGCGTCCTTCAAGGGCCGCATCGGCGCGTACGCCCTGGACACGGCGACCGGCAGGACGGTGACGTACCGGTCGGGCGAGCGCTTCCCGATGCTGTCCACCTTCAAGGCGCCCCTCTGCGCGAGTGTGCTGCACAAGGCGCGCACCTCCGCCCCCGGCCTGATGAACAAGCTCGTCAAGTGGACGGCCGCCGACATGAAGCCCAACTCGCCGGTCACCGAGAAGCACGTCAAGGACGGCCTGACCGTCACCCAACTGTGTGAGGCTGCCGTCACTCAGAGCGACGGCACCGCGTCCAACCTGCTGCTCAAGCAGATCGGCGGCCCTGCGGGCCTGACGAAGTACTTCCGCGGCCTGAAGGACCCGGTCTCCCGGATGGACCGCTGGCACCCCGAGCTCAACGACTGGACCCCCAAGGAAAAGCGTGACACCACCACGCCCGCGGCCATCGGCCGCGACCTGCGCGTGCTCACGACCGGCAAGGCGCTGCACGCCAAGGACCGCGAGCAGCTCAACGCCTGGCTGCTCGCGAACAAGACCGGCGACGAGCGCATCCGGGCGGGCCTGCCCAAGACCTGGACTATCGGCGACAAGACCGGCACCAACTCCGACGGGTTCGGCGGCGGCAACGACATCGCCGTCATCTGGCCCAGAAAGGGCGACGCCCCCATCATCATGGCGATCTACACCAACCGCACCCCGGGTCTCGCCACCGACAACCCGACCATCGCGAAGACCGCCACCATCCTGGCCCGCGGGCTCGGCAGGCTCTGATGTCCGGTCGGGGGACGAAGATCGTACGACTCGCCGCCGCGGGCGCGGCGGTGGGCGTGCTCGTGGCGGGGATCGCGTTGCCAGCCGTGGGGGGCGCGGGCCTCGGCTTCATGTCGGTGACCAGCGAGGTGGACCTCAGACCTGAGGATCTCACCGAGCCGCCGCCGGCGGAGGTCTCGGTCGTGCAGGATGCCCGGGGCAACGAGATCGCGCGGTTCTACGAGGAGTATCGCGAGGTCGTGAAGCTCGACGAGGTCGCCGAGATCATGAAGACGGCGATCATCTCGATCGAGGACTACCGGTTCTACCAGCACGGTGCGATCGATCTTGAGGGCACGATCCGCGCGTTCGCCAAGAACCTGAGCGCGGGCGGGGTGAGCCAGGGCGGCTCCAGTATCACCCAGCAGTACGTCAAGCAGGTCCTGCTCAACTCCGCCTCCAGCGACGAGGAGAAGGACAAGGCGCTGGAGGCCAGTTACGCGCGCAAGCTGAACGAGTTGCGGCACGCGATGGCGGTGGAGGAGAAGTACTCCAAGGACGAGATCTTGGAGAAGTATCTGAACATCGCCTATTTCGGGGCGAGTGCCTATGGGGTGGAGGCGGCGGCCAAGCGGTTCTTCGGTGTGCCCGCGGCCGACCTCACCCTGCCGCAGGCGGCGACGCTGGCGGGCGCGGTGCAGGACCCCAACGCCACCGACCCCAACCTGGGCAGGAAGCATCGGGATCGGTTGCTGAAGCGGCGCAACGTGGTGCTGGACCGGATGGCGGAGCTGGGCAAGATCACCCCGGCCGAGGCGGCGAAGGCGAAGGCGGCCAAGCTCGGCTACAGGGGCACGAAGCAGGTCGGCGGGTGTGAGTCCAGCAAGTACCCGTACTTCTGCATCTACGCCCGCAACGAGGTGTTGAAGAATCCCGCGTTCGGCAAGACGGCCAAGGCGCGGGGGGAGTTCCTCAATCGTGGCGGTCTGACGATCAGGACCACGCTGGATCCGGCCATGCAGGCGGCGGCGGACCGGGCGATCAGGAAGTGGGTCCACCCCTCCGACAACCCGGCGGCGGCCGAGGCGCTGGTCCAGCCGGGTACCGGGGCGATCAAGGCCATGGCGGCCAGCCGGACCTACGGGCGCAGCAAGGCCAGGAACGAGATGTCCTACAACCTGGTCGCGGACGCCGCGCACGGCGGCGGCGTCGGTTTCCAGGCGGGCTCGACGTTCAAGACGTTCACGTTGCTCACCGCGCTGGAGCAGGGCATGAAGGTCAACGACGGGTTCACCGCCGGGGCCGGTTTCCGCGCCTCGGGGTACTCGGCGTTCAAGAACTGCAAGGGCGAGAACATCGGCGACCCGGGCTGGACGGTCACCAACGACGAGGGCGCTCCGGGCTGGAAGACCCTGCAGACCGGCACCTGGGGGTCGGTGAACACGTTCTTCATGGAGCTGGAGCAGCGCGTCGGGCTCTGTGAGACGATCAAGACCGCGAGATCGCTGGGCATCCACCGCTCCGACGGGCTCAAGCTCCTGGAGTTCTCGACGTTCACGCTCGGCACCAACGAGATGGACCCGGTGACGGTGGCCAACGCCTACGCCGCGATCGGCGCGCGTGGCAAGTACTGCGCGCCGATGGCGATCAGCCGGATCACCGACAGGAACGGTGAGGTCACCGACTACAAGCCCAAGTGCCGCCAGGCGCTCGACCCCGAGGTCGCCGACGCGGCGGCCGACGTGCTGTCGGGGGTGTTCACCAAGGGCACGATGCGGCTCGTCGGTGGCATCGGCCGCGACGCGGCCGGCAAGACCGGCACCACCGATGACTACGCGTCCGCGTGGTTCGCCGGGTTCACCCCGGACCTGGCCGGCGCGGTCAGCATCGGCGACCCGCGCGGCTCGCGGGACCACAGGCTGACCGGCGTCACGATCGGCGGCCGGTACTACGGGGCGGTGGCCGGGGCCACCCTTCCCGGGCCGATCTGGAAGGACACGATGATCGGCGCGTTGAAGAGTGTGCCGCCGGCGTCGTTCACGCCCATCGACTCGGCCCGCTTCGGAGGGTGTTCCCAGGACTGCCGGCCCGCACCGCGGCCCACGGACGGCGACGTCAGTGCGGCGACTCGAAGGGGTTGACCACGGACACGCCCGTGCCCTCGAAGTCCTTGACGTTCCTGCTCACCAGCGTCCACCCGTTCACCCTGGCCGTCGCGGCGATCAGGCCGTCCGTCGTCGGAAGCGGGCGGATGGCGTTCAGCCGTCCCCACTCCTCCGCGACCTCCGAGGTGACGGGAACGATGCGATCACCGAACTGCCGGTGAAGTCCGTGAAGCCAGCGTTCCAGAATCGTCGCCTGCTCGGGATCCCTGCGTCGGCGGAGCTCGACTCCGCAGCGGATCTCACCGACCGTCAGGCTGCTGAGATAGAGCGTGGGCCCGTGAGCCCCACCTATCCAGTCCCTGACGTGAGAACTTCCGCTTCGCTTGCGAACCTCGGAGACCACATTCGTGTCGAGGAGATAGCCGATGCCCATCAGCCGAGATCCACCCCTCGGGGAAGATCCCGGTTCCGGGGAAACTCGATGTCGTCGTCCCAGTTGGGATCAGCGAGAAGGAACCGCCCGAAATCTGGAGCGTCGCCTTTGAGACGGCGATATTCGGCGATGTCGATCACCACGGCCACTTCCTCTCCGTGCCGGGTGACCACTTGAGGCCCTTCACTGACCGCCCGCCGTACGACCTCGCTGAAGCGCTGCTTCGCCTCCTGCACCTGCCATCCGCCCACGAAAACCTCCTGTCTAGTCTGTCTAGATTGAGCGTAGGCCAATACAAGATCACGTGCAGCGACAACCGTGGTCCAGTCAGTCGATGTCGCTCTCCCTCGTCACACCGACCTCCCGAAAATCACCGGCTCCCGGAGGTCATGCCAGGAGTGGCAGGTATTCGAACCAGTCGAAGGCGGCCGTGTTGGTGCTCGGGTGGCCGTTGGAGGAGGCGTAAAGGCCGATCATGGCGCCGGTGAAGCCTCCGGCCACGGTGGAGCCGAGGACGCGGCCGTCCACCGGGGCCGCGAGGTCGGTCCACTCACCGGGGCGCAGCGCGTAGCGCGCCTGGTAGTCCTGGCCGTGGGCCTCCACGCCCAGCCACAGCGGGCCGGAGGGGACGACGTCCGCGCGGACCAGGAGGGTGTCGGTGCCGCCGGACCTGCGGGTGAGTTCCAGGCCGTGCGCGGTGAGGACGAGCGTGATGTGGAAGTCGTCGTTCTGGAACAGGACGAGCCCGGCGCACTCCTTCCCCTCCGGACGGAACTCCATCACCGTGTGGGCCGCGAAGGCGATGTGCCGCTGCCGCCGGGCGACCAGGCTGGGCGCGGCCCGCTCGCGCAGGGTCTGCGGTCGCACTCTCAGGGTGAGGCGGCTGTCGGCCAGGCTCCAGTACGGTTCGCGGGGCGTGCGCAGGTGGTTCCACTCCGGTGCGAGGCGCGGGGTGTCGAAGTGGTCGCAGGCGGGGGTGGCGGGCCAGCGGCGCGCGGGAGTCGAGGGGGCCTGCGCGTACGGTTCCACCTGGTCGAAGACCGGCCAGTCGTCCTCCCAGCGGACGCGGGTGAGGAAGGTCTCGCGGCCCAGGTTGTAGCCCCTGGAGGCGCGGAAGGCGGCCGTCGTGGGCTGGTCGCCGATGGATTCACCATGGTCATCGGCGGATTCGCCACGGGAGCCGATGGATTCGCCACGGGAGCCGGCCGGTCCGCTGTGGGAGCGGGTGGCGGAGGAGCTCACGCGGGAGAGGCCGTCGGGGGAACCTGCGGGGGCGCCGTAGGGACGGTCCTCGACGGGAGCGACGGAAGCGGGGAGCGCGCCGTAGGGGCGGGTGGCGAGGAGGACCGACCACCACTCGCCCTCCGCGTTCTGGACCAGGTCGGGGTGGCCGACGCTGGTGACGGGGTGGCGCAGCCCGAGGTGGCGGTGGGTGAGGACGGGGTTGCGCGGGTTGCCCAGGTAGGGGCCGGTGATCCGCTCGGCTCTGGCGACCATGACGGCGTGGTCCTCGGCGGTGCCGCCCTCCGAGGTGAGCAGGTAGTAGTAGGCGCCGATCCGGTAGATGTGCGGGCCCTCGCACCAGACGCCGCCGCGCTGCGCCGCCTCCCAGATCACGTGCTCCTCACCGAACGGCTTGAGCGTGGCCGGGTCGAACTCGCGCAGCCAGATCTCGCTGTCGCCCTCGTAGCGCCCGGCGTCCTTCAGCCGGGTGCCGGTCATCCAGGCGCGGCCGTCGTCGTCGAAGAACAGCGAGGGGTCGAAGCCGCGAGTACCGGGGAACCACACCGGGTCGCTCCACGGCCCGGCCGGGTCGGTGGCGGTGACCAGGAAGTTGCCCGGCTCGTCCATCAACGTGGTGATCATGTAGAAGACGCCGTCGTGGTGCCGGATGGTGGGGGCGTAGATGCCGCCGGACGGCCGTACGCCGTCCAGGTCGAGCTGGGACGGCCGGTCCAGGACGTGGCCGAGCTGCCGCCAGTGCACGAGGTCGCGGCTGTGGAAGATCGGCACCCCGGGGAACCACTCGAAGGACGAGGTGACGAGGTAGTAGTCCTCGCCCACCCGGCACACCGAGGGGTCGGGGTGGAAACCGGGGATGACGGGGTTGGTGTACATGAAACCTCCGTTGACGGACGAGGGGCCTTCGCTGGTGTCCCCGGGCTCGAACTCTGGTCGCCGGTGCTCCCGGCCCAGGCTGTGGTCGTTGGTGCCCTCGGGCCCAGGCCCCGGGCTCTGGAAGGACTGGAAGGAAAGGAGACGCCGGGCCCGTCCCCCCTGAGAAAGGGACGGGCCCGGCGGGCGTGTCTACTTGGTGAGCCGGAGCACCCCCCACCTCGACGTGTCGACGTAGCTCCGCCCGGTCGGGTCGTTCCAGGTGGCGGCGGCCGTGCGGGTGGTGCCCGTGGCGTCGTTGGCCTGCACGTCGAAGCCGAGCAGGGCGTTCTGCTCCAGGGTCACCGTGGGCAGCCGGATCGCCGCCTCGACCACGTAGCCTCCGGCGACGCGGGTGGCCGCGCCGGTCAGGTTGTCCTTGACGGCGAAGGCGTCGAAGGTGCCGCCGACGGTCTTCCGGCCGGTGAAGCTGATCCGGTACTGGCCGTCGTCATCGTCGTAGCCCCTGGTCTTGTTGTTCTCCGGGTCCACGAAGATCTCGACGGAGTCCTGCTCCCAGGCGTTCGGCGACTCCTCGCTGAGGGTGGGGTCGGTGACGCGGGCCAGGACATAGAGGGTGCCCGCCTTCCACATCGCCTTCACCCTGGCGGTCGCCCCGGAGGTGCCCTGGACCCGGGTGCCGGTGGTGACCTCCGGGACCCTGTTCCAGGCGGCGTCCACGGTGCCGTCCACCACGGGGACGCCCTTCGGCGCGGAGGTCGTCCTGATCGCCGGTAGGGGGACCAGCTCACCCGTCCAGGTGGTCTCCCGCCCGCCCGCGTCGGCCACGGCGACCCGGACGCCGGTCGCCGTGCCGGACGGGAGCAGCGCCTCGACCCGGTAGCCGGTGGCGGTCTTCTTGGTGTGCGCCTTGAAGCCGTGGGCGTGCGTGCCGCCCCGCTGGATCCGGTACGGGGTGCCGCCTGCGGTGAACGTGACGGTGTCGGTCTTGTCGTCCGTGGCGTCGGTGACCTCGGCCAGCACGTACAGACCGGCGGGGGTGGTGCGTGCCTGCCAGGCCGCCGACAGGTGGCCGGTCCTGGCGATGGGCGCGTCGGGCAGCAGATCCCACTGCTCGTCCCGCTTGCCGTCCACCGTGACCGTGCCCGCGGGCGCGTTCAGGCTCCGGCTGATCGGGGGCAGCCTGCCGGGGTCGGCGATGCCCCAGTAGGCGGGCTTGGCCTGGAGCTCGTCGTCGAACGGCAGCGGCGGGTTCAGCCGGGTGATCGGGAAGGACGACAGCCAGGTCGCGTCGTCGGCGACGCCCCAGATCGTCACCGACGACAGGTGGCGGGCCTGACGCCGGAAGACGTCGAAGATCTCCCGGTACCGGTGGCCCTGCAGGGCCAGCACCTCGGCGGGCACCGTGTCGTATGAGGTCGTGAAGTCGGTGTAGACGCTCACGTCCAGCTCGGTGACCTGCTGGTCGACGCCCAGCCCGGCGAACCTCTCGATCGTGTCCTCGATGTACGAGGCGGGCGGCTGCTCGACGTTGACGTGCAGCTGGTGGCCGACCGCGTCGATCGGCACGCCCTCGGCGCGCAGCTTCCGCACCAGGTCGTAGAGTGCCTGCCGCTTGCGCGGGAACTCGGTGTTGTAGTCGTTGATGACGAGTTTCGCGTCCGGGTCCACCTCGCGGGCGACCCGGAAGGCGGTCCTGATGTAGTCGAGCCCGGCGATCTCGTACCACGGGGAGCGGCGCAGCCCGTCGGCCTGATTCTCGTCGACGACCTCGTTGACCACGTCCCAGGTGCCGATTTTTCCCTTGTAGCGGCCCATCACGGCGCGGATGTGGTTCTCCAGCCGCCGGAGCAGGATCTCCTTGGTGGCGCCCTCGAACACCCAGGCGGGGGTCTGGCTGTGCCAGACGAGGGTGTGGCCGCGGAACTCCAGGTCGTTGGCGGTCGCCCAGTCGACCAGGTAATCGCCGTCGGCGAAGGTGAACTCGCCCTCCACCGGTTCGGTGGCGTCCCATTTGAGGCTGTTGCCGGGGGTGACGCTCCCGTAGTGCCGGGTGATGAGTTTGGCGTGCTCGCCCAGGGTGGCCCCCCGGTAGAAGGCCGCGCCGATCGTGAACGGCACCCTGTCCTTCAGCGGGGGGATGTCGGTCTGGATGGGCTTGGGCTCGACGTAGGCCAGCCGGAAGTCGTCGACGTCGAAGGGCGCCGTCCCTTCGGCCGACTCGACGTAGACGCTCAGGAAGTCCACGTCGTAAGCCAGGGTGTAGGTGCCCGCGAGTTCGGTCCACTCCCCCGCGCCCAGGGCCCTGGGCGCGGCCACCCGATCGTAGGCGGGGGTGCCGTCCAGCCGCCGCTCGACCGACAGGCCCAGGCTCTGGGCGTCGGCGGTGCGCACCCACACCGACAGGGTGTACTTCGCCCCCTTGGCCATCCTGCCCAGGACGGTCCGTGACGGGCCGTCCCAGGAGGCCTGCCGGTTCGTGACGCCCAGGCCGTACGAGCCGGTGCGCGCGGAGGCGGCGCCCGGGGTGAGAGCGGAGCCGCCGCGCGCGGTCCACTCCTGCGCGGTGCCGGTCTCGAAGTCGCTGGTCAGGCCGGACCGGGTGGGGTCGGTGTCGGCGGTGACCACGATGTCGTCGAGCAGGAAGCCGGCGGTCTCCCCGGAGCTCTCGGCGTACAGCGACAGGTCCGAGTCGGCCTGGTAGGTGTAGGTCCCGGACAGCCGGACCCACGCGGCGTCGGTGACGACGTCCGCCGCGACACGCTCGTAGACGGCCTCGCCCCCGGCCGGGGTGCGCTGCACGGTGAGCGCGACCGTCGAGGACGGACTGCCGGCGACGGCCCGCGCCCACGCGGTCACCTCGTAGGTGACGCCCTTCTCGAACGGCGGGGTGACGGCCGCGCCGTGCCAGGTCGCGGTACGGCCGGTGGTGAGCAGGGACCGGGCGCCGCCGTGCGCGGAGTCCGGAGTCGTGGCGACCGACACCCCGGAACCTCGCGGCCCCCAGCCCTGGGCCCCGGACTCGAAGTCGTAGGTGGCGATGGTGGCCGCCGCGGCGGCGGTGGCCGGCACCACCGCCAGCGTGCCCGCCACCAGGGACAGCGCGAGGGACAGCAGGGCGAGGACGGCTGGTCGCGGCGTTTTCACGAGCGGCCGGGGGGTGCGCATCTTTCCTGGGCTCCTCGGTCAGGTGGGAGTGGGCAGGCCGAAGCGGGGCGTCTGTCAGGCGTCGCCGTACGGGTTCTCGGTCAGGTGGGAATGGGCAGGCCGAAGCGGGGCGTGTCAGATGTCGCCGTACGGGTTCTCGATCAGGTGAAAGTGGGCAGGCCGAAGCAGGGCGTGTCAGATGTCGCCGTACGGGTTCTCGATCAGGTGAAAGTGGGCAGGCCGAAGCAGGGCGTGTCAGGCGTCGCCGCGCGGGTTCTCGGCGAGCAGGTTCTCGGCGAGCAGGTCCAGCAGCGGCTCGCGCCGGACGCAGCGGGCGAGGGCGAAGGAGTCGGCCAGGGCGATCAGTTCCTCGTCGGAGTGGCCGCGCAGCAGTTCCGCGTACTCGGGGAGCAGCGCCTGCGCGATGAGGACGTGCCGGATCAGGTCGTCGGTCTGGTAGCGGGCGCCCCACGGGTAGGGGTTCCAGGACGGGAACTCGGTCTCCATCAGCCGGTGCAGGGGGGCCAGCTCGCTCGCCGACTCCTCCATCGTCGAGCCCCACCGGTCGGCGCCCAGCCGTCCCTTCTTGGCGATGAAGGCGCCGAACCGCTCCATGTACGGCTCGCCCGCGCTGACCAGGCCCTGGAGCCCGACGTCCTTGTAGGTCCACAGCGACCAGCCGGCCCCGTACGAGTCGAAGATCTCCAGCTGGTCGCGGAGGATCTGGTAGCGCTGCCGGTCGATCTCCGGATCGCCGGTGTAGACGGGGCCGAACTCGCCGACCCAGATGGGGGTGCCGGTCTCCCGCTGGAAGACGGTCCGCCGCTCGAAGGAGCGCTCCAGCTGGGCCCGGTCCACCCACTCGCCGCGGGTGTGGCCCGGGTAGGGGCCGCCGTGCGCGAAACCGGCCAGGGCGTAGTCGTGGCAGACGAAGACCGTGTTCTCGTACACCTCGCGGAAGATCGAGAAGTCGGTGGAGTAGGTGTTGCCGTCCAGGAACAGCACGTGTCCCGGGTCGACGGCGCGGACGGCCTTGACCAGGCGGTCGTAGAAGGGGCCGATGACCCGCCCGCTCGAATCGCCCGGCTCGTTCATCGGGTTGTATCCGGCCACCCAGGGGTTGTCCCTGTACCGGTCGGCCACGACCTCCCACAGGTGGACGGCGCGATCCTGGAAGTGTCGGTGCTGCCAGAACGCGGCGATGTGGGTGGGGTTGTCGGAGTGCCAGTGCTGGTTCTGCGCGCCGGGCAGGGCGTGCAGGTCGATGACGCTGTAGATGCCGTGCTCGGCGAGCAGGCCGATCACCCGGTCCAGGTGGCGGAAGCCGTGCTCGATGATCTCGAAGGGGCGGTCGTCGGACTCCAGGTGGCGGTAGTTGATCGGGATGCGGACGCAGTTGACGCCGAGGCCGGCCAGCAGCGCGGCGTCGTCCGCGCCGAAGAACGAGGTGAGCAGGCGGTCGAAGAACAGCTCGGCCCGATCCTCCCCCAGCACCTCCCGGACGGCCTCTCGCATCGCGGACTCGTTGGCCGGGTAGCCGGTGATGAAGTTCTCCATGTTCAGCCATCCCCCGAGGCCCACTCCACGCAGCCGTACCGGGGTGCCGGCCGAATCGACGAAACGGGATCCGGCGACACTCAGGGTCATGTTGTCTCACTCTCTACACGACGATCTTTCTACGGGCGAGCTCTCTGCACGACGATGAATTCGGGTCAGCCCTTGGTGGCGCCCGCGGTGAGGCCGCTGATCAGCTGACGTTCGGCGACGGCGTAGAAGGCCAGCGCCGGGACCATCGAGACGATGACGTAGGCCAGGATCCTGGCGGTGTCCGCCATGTACTCGCCCTGGAACTGCTGGACGCCGAGTGGCAGGGTCCACAGGTTCGGGTCGTTGAAGACCACCAGCGGGAGGAAGAAGTTGTTCCAGCTCGCCACGATCGCCAGGACCGAGACGGTGGCCAGGGCGGGCCGGGCTATCGGCAGCAGCACCCGCCAGAAGAAGCCGAAGGCGGTGCAGCCGTCGATGATGGCGGCCTCCTCGACCTCCTTCGGGATGGATCGGAAGAACGTCCGCAGGATGATGACGGTCAGCGGAAGGCCGAACGCGGCCTGCGGCAGGATCACCCCGAGCGGGTTGTCCAGCAGGCCGAACGTGCGCAGCAGGACGAACAGCGGCAGGATCGCCACCGCGAACGGGAACATCAGCCCGACGGCGAACAGTGTGAACAGGAACTCGCGGCCCCGGAAGGCGAACCGGGCGAAGGCGAAGGCGGCCATCGCCGACAGCCCCACGACCAGCACGGTGGTCGCCACCGCGATGAACAGGCTGTTGAGCAGCTGGCGCCAGAACGCGCCGGAGCCGATCACGTCGGTGTAGTTCTCGGTGACCCACGGGGAGGGCAGGCCCAGCGGGTTGCCGGAGAGCTGGTCGGAGCTCTTGAAGCCGCCGAGCAGGCCGTACAGGAAGGGGATGACGATGAAGACGGCCGCCACCCAGATGACCGCGTGGATCGGGAGCGTGCGGAGCCGGGCGGTCATCGGCGGTCTCCCATGGTGGTACTGGCCCCTTCCAGGTCCCGGCGCAGGACGAACCGCTGGTAGCCGAGGGCGAAGACGAGGCTGATGAGGAACATGACGATGCTGATCGCGCTGGAGTAGCCGATCTGGGACCGCTTGAAGCCGTACTCGAACATGCTGACGGCCATGGTCTCCGAGGCGTGCGACGGGCCGCCGCCGGTGAGGATCCAGACCAGGTCGAAGAGCTGGATCGTGCCGATGACGGACAGGAACGCGCTGATCCGGATGGTGGGGCCGAGCAGCGGCAGGGTGACGTGGCGGAACACGTCCCAGCCGCCGGCGCCGTCGATCCTGGCCGCCTCGCTCAGCTCCCTGGGGATGCCCTGCAGGCCGGCCAGGTAGATGATCATGTGGAACCCGAAGTACTTCCAGGTGATCACGAGGAACAGCGAGAACATCACGGTGTCCGGCTCCGACAGCCAGGGCCAGGGCTCCAGCCCCCAGGAGGTCAGCAGCTGGTTGGCCAGGCCCGCCTCGGGCGACAGGATCAGCGAGAACAGCACGGCGGTGATCGCCTCGGAGAGCATGTACGGCGCGAAGAACAGCAGCCGGTAGAAGGCGCGCCCGCGGATCCTCTGGTTCAGCATCACCGCCAGGCCCAGCGAGAGCGGCAGCTGCACCGCCAGGCCCAGCACGATCAGGATGGCGCCGTTGCGCAGGTCGCCGATGATGATGTCGCTCTGGAACAGCCGGGTGAAGTTGTCCAGGCCGATGAAGTTGCTCGGCGGGCCGATGCCGTTCCACTTGTAGAGGCTGGTGTAGCCGGCCACCAGGATCGGCACAAGCACCAGGAGGGTGAACAGGATCAGGGCGGGGAGCACGAACAGGATCGCGGTGACCCAGCCACGTCCCCGGCGGAGGCCGCCGCCCCGCCCCCGCCTAGCGGCGGGTCTCTCGGAGTGAGGGGCCGGACGTGCGTCCGGCCCCGTCATCGTCGTCACCGTCTTCATCCGGGCGGCTACTCCGACTCCGACTTGGCCGTCTCGGTGACGGCTTGGACGACCTCCTGCGGCGTCTTGGTGCCCCCGATCAGCTCGGCCACGGCGTCGTTGACCTCCTGGCCGACGGCCGGCGGGTACTCCTGGTCGAGGTAGAGCTGGAAGCCGCTCGCGGCCGACAGCGTCTCGGAGACCGTCTTGATGTGGGGGTCGGTGACGGCCGCCTCCTCACCCGTCTTGAGCACGGGCAGGACCGCTCCGGCCTTGACGGCCTTGCTGTGGTTCTCCGGCTTGAGCGCGAACTTCAGGAAGTCCAGCGCGGCGGGCGGGGCGTCGACGCCCAGGGCCAGGCCGCCGCCGCCGCCGAACGCGTCGCCCGCGGCGCCCTTGCCCCCCTCCACGGCGGGGAAGGTGAAGAACCCGAGGTCGTCGCCGAGGCCCTTGCCGGCGTCCGCCTGCACGGACGGGGCCCACTGGCCCATCAGCTCCATGGCGGCCTTGCCGTTGCCCATGGTCGCGGCCTGCCCGTCGGGGGTGGAGTAGTCGGCACCCTGGAAGCCCTTCTGGAACGGCTGGAGGTCGACGAGCTCCTTGAGCCGCTGCCCGGCGGTGACGAAGTCCGGCCCGGTGAAGTCGTTGGTGCTGCCGGCCTGCTTGAGGGCGTCCAGCCCGGCCACCCGCATGGCCAGATAGGCCCAGTAGTAGTGGCCCGGCCACTTGGCCTTGCCCGCGAGGGCGATCGGGGTGGTCCCGTCCGCCTTCAGCTTCTTCACCGCGTCCAGATACTCGGTCCAGGTGGCGGGCGGGGCGGTGATGCCGGCCTTCTCGAACAGCGCCTTGTTGTACCAGAAGCCGACCATGCCGATGTCGGTGGGCAGCCCGTAGGTCTTGCCGTCGAACTGGTAGGCGGACAGGGCCGCCGGGGTGAGGGCGCCGATGACGTCGCCCGCGTCGGACGACAGGTCCTTCACCAGGCCCGCCTCGATGTGCTGCTTCAGGACGCCGCCGCCCCAGGTGGAGTAGAGGTCGGGCGCCTTTCCCGACTGGGTGAGCGTTGCGAGCTTGGGCTTGTAGGAGTCGTTCTCGATGGCGATGTTCTTGATCGTCACATTCGGATGGGCCGCCTGGTAGTCCTTGATGAGGTTCGCCCAGAACCCCTTGAGGGGTTCCGCCGTCGCCAGGTTCCAGAACTCGAAGGTGACCTTCTCCGAGCCGGTGCTCGCGCCGGGTTGGGCCCCGTTTCCGTCTTCGCTCGTACCGCAGGCTCCAAGAAGCAGCGCGGACAACGCCAGAGCCACCACGCCTCGCCGACTCAGCATGGGGATCCCCTTTCGGGAGGTAAGGTGAAAGATTTCATATATTCCCCGAATATTTCGTGATCCGGAGAATAGGTAAACTCCCGGTTACACGTCAATAGCCCCGTGGTAGCGATCCCGGACGGCGACGACCACCTCCCCCGGAAAGCCTCCGAAAGGTTTCAGTTAGTATTCGCCGCATGCCAACCAAGCCGCGCGTGACGATCGCCCTGATCGCCGAGGAGGCCGGGGTCTCCGCGCCCACGGTCTCGAAAGTCATCAACGGGCGGCCCGAGGTCGCGTCCGAGACCAGGCAGCGGATCGAGCGCCTGCTGCACAAGCACGGCTACCAGCGCAGGACCGGCCAGGGCGACGCCCCCGTCGGCCTGGTCGACCTGGTCTTCACCGAGATCGAGAGCCCGTGGGCGATGGAGCTGGTGCGCGGCGTGGAGACCGCGGCCCGCGAGGTCGACGCCGGGGTGGTCGTCTCGGTCCTGCACAGCCACGCGGGGCCGGGCAGGGACTGGGTGGAGCGGATCGCCGCCCGGCGCACCGACGGGGCCATCCTGGTCGGCTCCCGGATCAGCGCCGACCAGCACGGCCAGCTGGCCGCCAGGTCCATCCCGTTCGTGGTGGTGGACCCGGAGGGCGAGCCGCCGCCCGGGGTCGCCTCGGTCGGCGCCACCAACTGGAACGGCGGCCTGGCCGCCACCCGCCACCTGCTGGAGCTGGGCCACCGCAGGATCGGGATGATCGGCGGCCCCGCCGGCATGCTGTGCAGCCGGGCCCGCGTCGACGGCTACCGGGCGGCGCTGGAGACCGCGGGGATCGCGGTGGACACGGCGCTCATCAGGTACGGCGACTTCCTGGTCGGTTCCGGCCGCGACCACGGCCACGCCCTGCTGTCCCTGGACGAGCCGCCCACCGCGATCTTCGCCGGCAGCGACATGCAGGCGTTCGGCGTCTTCGAGGCGGCCAGGCAGCGCGGCCTGCGGGTTCCCGACGACCTGTCGGTGGTGGGCTTCGACGACCTGCCGCTGGCACGTTCCGCGTGGCCGCCGCTGACCACCGTGCGCCAGCCGCTCCAGGAGATGGCGGAGCTGGCCACCCGGATGGTGCTCGGGCTCGACCGGGGCGGGCACGAACCCCGGCGGGTGGAGCTCGCCACCGACCTCCTCGTCCGCGACAGCACCGCGCCGCCGGCCGGCTGACCCCCGCCCGGCGGCGCCCGCGGCGATCGGCCTCCCTCACCCCCCGGCTCCGCTCCCCGCCCGGCTCACCCCCGGCCATGCTTCCCGCCCGGCGGCCCTCCCGTGCACCGGCCGCCCCTTCTCCACTCACGCCCTGACCGGCTGTTGACGACCGCCCCCGAAACATTTACGGTACTCGACACGAAATGTCTCGGTAATCTTGTGAAACTTTCGGAAAGCGGGTTTCCGCATGTCTCGACATCACAGGGCACTGCTGGCACCGGTCCTCGCGCTCCCCCTCCTCGGAATCAGCCCGGCCGCCATGGAAAACGCTTCCCAGATCCGAGTGGACCATCACGGCGTCCTCCAGAAGATCGACGGCTTCGGCTTCTCGCAGGCGTTCCGGCGCAACGAGCTGGTCCGCGCGCTGCCCGCCGCCAAGCAGCGGGAGATCCTCGATCTGTGGCTCAGCCCGGAGAAGGGCGCGGGGCTCAGCATCCTGCGTCTGGGCATCGGCTCCTCCCCCACCGGCAGCCCGTACGACCTGATGGCCTCCATCCAGCCCGAGGACCCCGGCGGGCCCACCGCGCCCCCGAAGTACGTCTGGGACGGCGAGGACGGCGGCCAGGTCTGGCTGGCCAAGGAGGCCAGGCGCTACGGCGTGACCCGCTTCTACGCCGACGCCTGGAGCGCCCCCGGCTACATGAAGGACAACGGCTCCGACAGCAACGGCGGGACACTGCTCCCCGAGTGGCGGCAGGCGTACGCGAACTACCTGGTCCAGTACGCGAAGTTCTACGCCAAGGAGGGCATCAGGATCACCGACATCGGGTTCACCAACGAGCCCGACCTCACCGTCTCGTACGCCTCGATGCGGTTCACCCCCAAGGAGGCCGCCGAGTTCGTCAAGGTGCTCGGCCCCACCGCGGCCCGCACCGGCCTCAAGGTGGTCTGCTGCGACGCCGCCGGCTGGTCCCAGCAGCGCGAGTACACCGCCGCCATCGAGGCCGACCCCGTCGCGCGGCGGTGGGTCGCCACGCACGCCGGGCACCCCTACGTCAGCCCGGTGGACGGCCCGCTGCCCACCGACCGGCCCGTGTGGATGTCGGAGTGGTCGCCCGACGGGACCACCTGGAACGAGGAGTGGGACGACGGCAGCGGCTACGACGGCTTCGCGGTCGCCCAGCAGATCCACGACTCGCTCACCCTGGGCAAGGCGAACGGCTACGTCTTCTGGTTCGGCGCCTCGCGCGGCGCCACCCGGGGACTGATCCAGATCGACGAGGCCACCTCGACCTACCGCGTCTCCAAGCGCCTGTGGGCGCTGGCCGCCTACAGCCGCTTCGTCCGCCCCGGCGCGGTCCGGCTCTCCGTCGCCGCGGCCGACCCGGCGCTGAAGGTCACCGCCTTCCGCAACGCCGGGGGGTCGGAGGTCGTGGAGATCCTCAACACCTCCGCCGCCCCCGTCACCACCCGGATCACCACCCGCCCCGGCCGGGCCACCGCCTACCTGACCAACCGCGAACACTCACTCGCCGCCACCCCGCTGCCGGGGCTGAGGCCCGGCAGGAGCCTCACCCTCGCCCCGCGCTCCCTGACGACCGTCGTCGTCCGGTGACGCGCCCGTGAGCGCCGTCCGGGTCCCGTACGCGCGACGTCCTTCCCGCGGCCGGAGGCCGGGGGGGTCATCCGTACCGGGAGGACCGCGGTGATCCGGGTGGCGGTCGCGGGCGCCGGCGGCATCGCCGGGATCTGCCACCTGCCCGCCCTGCGCGCCGAGGCGCGCAGGGCGCGGGTGGTGGCCGCCGCGGACGTGGACGAGGCGCGGGTCAGGGCGTTCTGCGCCGAGCACGCCATCCCGGGGGCGTACACCTCCCTGGAGGCGATGCTCGACGCGGAACGGCCCGACCTCGTCCACCTCTGCACCCCGCCGCACCTGCACGCCGCCCAGGCGGTGGCCTGCCTGAGGGCGGGCGCCTGGGTGTGGATCGAGAAACCCGCCTGCCTGTCGCTGGCCGAGTACGACCTGATCTCGGCGGCCGAGGGGCCCGGCTACGCCTCGGTCGTCTCCCAGCACCGGTTCGGCTCCGGCGCGCGGCACCTGCGCGCCCTCGCCCCCGAGCTGGGCCGCCCGCTCGTCGCGCTCTGCGTGACCGCCTGGTACCGCGACCACGCCTACTTCGAGGTGCCCTGGCGCGGCCGGTGGGAGACCGAGGGCGGCGGCCCCACGATGGGACACGGCATCCACCAGATGGACCTGATGCTGTCGGTCCTCGGCGACTGGTCCGAGATCCGCGCGATGACCGGCACGCTGGACCGCCGGATCGAGACCGAGGACGTCTCGATGGCCGCCGTCCGCTTCGCCTCCGGCGCGATGGCCTCGGTGGTCAACAGCGTGCTGTCCCGGCGCGAGGAGAGCTACCTGCGCTTCGACTACACCGAGGCGACCGTGGAACTGCGTCACCTGTACGGCTACCGCAACGCCGACTGGACCTCCACCTCGGAGCGCTGGAACCCGCCCGCGGACCTGCCGAGCTCGCACGAGGCGCAGCTGGCGGAACTGCTGGACGCCTACGAGCGCGGCGAGCGCCCGCCCATGAGCGGCCCCGAGGGGCGCCGGGCGCTCGAACTGATCACGGGCCTGTACGCGTCGGCGTTCACCGGCCGGCCCGTGCTCCGCGCCGACCTCACCCCCGGCCACCCCTTCCACCACCGCCTGGACGGACGCGCATGCGACTGACCTTCACCGAACGCGGCGTCGAGATCCTGCACTACGTCCACCGGCCGGAGACGCCGGTCTTCGAGTCGCCCAAGCCGTACTTCCACCCGATCAGGACCCTGGCCGGGGACGTGGTCAGCGCCTACCGCCCGCACGACCACCGCTGGCACCGGGGCCTGCAGCTGACCGTCTCGGACCTGTCGGGGGAGAACTTCTGGGGCGGCGGCAGCTATGTCCGCGAGGCCGCCGGGTACGTGGACCTGCCCAACAACGGGACCATGCGGCACGAGGAGTTCCTCGCCCCCGGCGTGGAGCGCCTGACCTGGCACACCCAGGGCGGCGAGCACTGGGTGGACGAGGTGCGGACCTTCGGGGTGCGGGACGTGCGGGAGGACTCGTGGGCGCTGGA
This sequence comes from Streptosporangium sp. NBC_01469, assembly GCF_036227305.1. Taxonomy (NCBI): domain Bacteria; kingdom Bacillati; phylum Actinomycetota; class Actinomycetes; order Streptosporangiales; family Streptosporangiaceae; genus Streptosporangium; species Streptosporangium sp. NBC_01469. The sequence goes on from NZ_CP109465.1 coordinate 8,607,789, forward strand.
GCTGTCCACCGCGATCACCAACGTGCGCGGGGAGGACCTGGTCTTCGGCAGCCCCACCACCAACGGCCGCCCGATGGCCGGGTACTGCGGCCTGTTCTGGCGCGGGCCCCGCTCCTTCGAGCACGGGCGGGTGGTCGCGGAGAGCGGCGAGGGGCCGGAGATGATGGGCCGGGAGTCGGCCTGGCTCGCCTACACCGGCCACCACGACGAGGTGGACCGCTCCTCCACCCTGCTGTTCCAGAGTGCCCTGCCCGCCGTCTGGTTCGTCCGCACGACGCCGTTCGCGGCCGTCAACCCGTCCATCGCGTTCCATCGCGAGCTGGTCCTGCCGCCCGGCGCGACGCTGCGCCTGGGCTACCGGATGGTCGTGGCCACCGGTGCGTGGGACCGCCCCCGGCTGGAGGCGTACGTCGGGGAACACCCGTATCCGGAGGGGACGTAACGGCCTCGCGCCGCGTCCGGCGGGGTATGACCGGTCCCGAGAAGTTTTCGGCGGAAACGTCCGGCAGGAGCGTTCGGCCGAGGTTCGACAGGAGTCCAGCGGGAGCGTTCGGCAGAAGCCCGGCAGGAGTTCGGCAGAAGCTCGGCAGGAGTTCGCAGGAACGAGGAGGACCCGTGTTCGGCACAGGCGTGAGCGATCTGACCGTCTACGACTGGCCCGCCGAGGACGGCCTGCGCGGGGGGTCGCCCCACCTGCACACGCTGTGCGCCGAGGCGTACGCCGTGGTGGCCGGTTCCGGCGCCGTCCAGACCCTGACCTGGAGCGGGTACCAGGAGACGGCGCTGGCCCCCGGCGCCGTCGTCCGGTTCACCCCCGGCACAGTCCACCGCCTGGTCAACGGCGGCGGCCTGCGCATCGTGGTCCTCATGCAGAACAGCGGCCTGCCCGAGGCCGGTGACGCCGTCCTGACCTTTCCCCCCGGCGTCCTCGCCGACCCCGCCCGGTACGCCGCCGCCGCGCGCTCGGCCCCGCGCGAGCGACGCGACCTGGCCGTCGAGGGGTTCCTCCGGCTCCGCGCCGAGGGCCGCCCCGGCTTCGCCGCCTTCCTGGAGGCCGCCGCCGGGCTCGTCGCCCCCCGCCTGGACGCCTTCGAGTCCCGCTGGCGCGACGGCCCGCTGCGCGCCGCCGAGACGACGGGCGCCCAGCTGGCGGCCCTGCGCGCCGGCGACCTCGCCCACCTGCGCGAGGCCGCGGTCACCCGGGTGCCCTCGGTGCCCCGCGACGGCATGTGCGGCCACCTGCTGACCTACCCGGCGGATCTCCCCGATCTCCCCGGCGTCGCCGAGCACGCCGAGCACGGCCGGGACTGAGGGCCGCGAGGGGACCCAGCGGGGGCACAGCGGGGATCCAGACCACCGGGCGGCGCGGCGGCGCGCGCCGCCCGGTTCTCCTGCCGCCGGGTTTCCCGTGACGGCCGGTCTCCCGTGACGGCCGGAGCCGGGAAATGTCGGTGCGATCTTCTAGGCTGGACCCATGGCACGAGCTAACGATGACGTCGCCGCCGCCCTGGAGGAGTACGCCGAGCTGTTCGCGATGAACGGCGGCGACGCGTTCCGGGTCCGCAGTTACCAGAAGGCCGCCAGGGCGATCGCCGGGTTTCCCGACGACATCACGACCGTGCCCGTGCGGAGCGTCTCCGGGGTGGGTGAGGCGATCGCCAAGAAGGTCGAGGAATACCTGGAGCGGGGCAGCTTCCGGCAGCTCGACGACCTGCGGGAGAAGGTCCCCCAGGGGGTGCGGCGGCTGACCCGGGTGACCTCGCTCGGGCCGAAGAAGGCCGTCTTCCTCTTCCAGGAGCTGGGCATCGACTCCCCCGAGGCCCTGGTGAAGGCCATCGGGGAGGGGCGCCTCGACGGCGTCAAGGGCTTCGGCGCCAAGACCGTGGAAAACCTCCTGAAGGGCGTCGAGCACCTCGCCGAGCACAGCGCCAGGATGCACACCGGGACGGCGATGGACCTGGCCGAGCGGGTCATCGCCTCGCTGCCGGGCGCCGAGCGGATCGCCTACGCCGGGTCGCTGCGCCGGATGAAGGACACCGTCGGCGACATCGACATCCTCGTGGTCGGCCCCGAGTCGCTGATGGACGACTTCAAGGCGCAGCCCTACGTCGCGGAGGTCGTCGCCTCGGGCGAGAAGAAGACCTCGATCCGCACCGCCCAGGGCGTCCAGGTCGACCTGCGCCTGGTCCCCGCCGAGTCGTGGGGCGCCGCGATGATGTATTTCACGGGTTCCAAGGAGCACACCGTGCACCTGCGGGAGATCATCGTGAAGAGGGGCTGGAAGCTGTCGGAGTACGGCCTGTTCGACGGCGACCGGGTGATCGCGGCCGCGACCGAGGAGGAGGTCTTCGGGGCGCTCGGCATGGAGTGGATCCCGCCGACCCTGCGTGAGGACGGCGGCGAGATCGCCGCCGCGCTCAAGCACGAGCTGCCCAGGCTGGTCACCGTCGAGGACCTCAGGGGCGACCTGCACACCCACACCGACCTGACCGACGGGATCGCCCCCCTGGAGGACATGGTCGCCGCCGCCGCGGCCCGCGGCTACTCCTACTACGCGGTGACCGACCACGCGCCCGACCTCGCGATGCACCGGATGAAGCTGGAAAAGGCCCTGGAGCAGCGCGAGCGCATCCGCGAGCTGCAGAGGAAGTATCCGAAGACGCGGCTGCTGCACGGCAGCGAGCTGAACATCGCCCCCGACGGCTCGGTCGACTGGCCCGCCGAGGTGCTGGAGGGCTTCGACGTGTGCGTGGCCAGCGTCCACTCGCACTTCAACCAGTCGCGCGCGGAGATGACCCGGCGCTTCGTCGCCGCGTGCGAGAACCCCAACGTGCACATCATCGGCCACCCGACCACCCGCAGGATCGGCATCCGCCCGCCGGTGGACGCCGACTGGGACGAGGTGTTCCGCGCCGCGGCCCGCACCGGCACCGCGATGGAGATCGACTCCTTCCCCGACCGCTCCGACCTCCCCGCCGACCTGGTGCGGCTCGCGCACCACCACGGTGTGAAGTTCTCCGTCGACAGCGACGCCCACGCGGTTCCGCACCTCGACAACCAGCGGTTCGGCATCGGCGTCGCCCAGCGCGGGTGGCTCACCACCGACGACGTGATCAACACCTGGCCGCTGGAGCGGCTGCTCGCCTTCCTCGGCCGGTGAGGTGACGGCCGAGGACGGCGGGGGCGTGTCGCCTCTCGCATATTACCTATTTTTCTGGTAGGAAATAGAGGCAATAGAGACGGCGCCGGACATCCATGGACGAGTATTTCCTTCGGAAAAGATCGTCAGAGTGACCCCGTCCGGAAGGCGTGTCTACCGTGTGAAATGGGAAGGTTACGCAGGGCGACGATCGGCGGGTCTCCACGCCTCGCCGAGGAGACGTCCGAAAAACGCCGGAGGTCCTACGGAGGAAACGAGAGGGAAACGTGCCGACGTGATGATGGCAACACGTGTTCTCCGATTTCTCGCATTTTCCGCTGGGAGGCCCGACCGATGCGCCAGCTGACCGCGCTCGACGCGCAGTTCCTTCACGCCGAATCGGCGACCACGGCGGCCCACGTCGCGGGGCTGGCCATCCTCGACCCCGCCTGCTCCAGGCTGGGAGCCGTCACCCGCGAGTGCCTGGTCGGGCTGCTCCGCGAGCGGCTGCACCTGGCCCCGGCGCTGAGGTTGCGCCTGGCCACCGTGCCGTTCGGCCTCGACCGTCCTTACTGGACGGAGGACCCCGATCTCGACGTCGCCGGCCACGTCCACGAGGTGACCCTCGCGGGCCCCGGCGACGACGCCCAGCTCGCCGAGAAGGTGGCCAGGATCCACGAGCGGCACCTCGACCGGACCCGCCCGCTGTGGGAGATGCACCTCATCCACGGCCTGACCGGCGGCCGGGTCGCCCTGTACGCCAAGGTCCACCACTGCGCCATCGACGGGGTGTCCGGGGCGGAGCTGCTCGCGGCGCTGCTGGACCTGACACCCGAGCCCCGCGCCGTCGAGCGGCCCGCGCCCGGACCGCGGACCACCGCCCCCGGCCTGGCCGGCATGCTCGCCGGGGCCGTGGCCAGGACGGTGCTCCAGCCCGCCAGGACGCTGTACTCGCTGGGCCGCATGGCGACCGAGCTCGACACGATGCCGCTGACCTCTGCCCTGCCCGGCGCCCGGCAGGTGGCCGCCGCCACCCGGATGATCGCGGGGAGGGCGCCGGAGCCGTCAGCGCCCTCGGAGCCGCCCATGCTGACCGCGCCGCGCACGCCGTTCAACGGCCCGATCGGCGCCGAGCGGCGCTTCTCCTACGGGTCGATCCCGCTCGCGGACGTCAAGCGGGTGGCCAAGAGCGCGGGGGCCAGCGTCAACGACGTGGTCATGACGCTGTGCGCCTCGGCGCTGCGCGCGTGGCTGCACGAGCGCGACGCGCTGCCCGACCGGCCGCTGATCGCCGCGGTCCCGGTCGCGGTCCGCACCGCGAGCGCGCAGGACGTGGTCGGCAACCAGATCTCCGTCATGGTCACCCCGATCCCGACCGACCTGGCCTGCCCCCGCGAGCGCCTGCGCGTCATGGCCGGGACGATGCTCGCCGCCAAGCGGCGCTTCGCCGGCGCCCCCACGGCCTGGCTGGGCGAGCTGTCGTCGATGCTGCCCTCGGCCGTCACCGCGCTGGCGACCTCCGCGGTGTTCCGGCTGGCCTCGATCGTGCTGCCGCCGATCAACCTGATCGTCTCGAACGTGCCGGGGCCGCAGCTCCCGCTGTACCTGTGCGGGGCCAGGGTGCTCGCCTACCACCCCATGTCGGTGCTGACCGACGTGAGCGGCGGGGTCAACATCACCTGCTTCTCCTACGACGGCTCGCTCGACTTCGGCATCCTGTCCTGCCCGGACCGGGTGGCCGACGTGTGGCGGCTCATGGGCCACCTGCGGGAGGCCATGGACGAGCTGATGGAGCAGGTCGAGCCGGCCGTGCCGACCGTGCGGATCGCCCCGGTGGGGCACCCCCCGCCGGTCAGGGAGATGGTGCCCGCCTGAGAGCGGCGCGGGCCCGCTCCCCCGCGGAGCACCCGGGCGGGGCCGGTCGAGATTCCCGGCTCCGGCTGCGGGAGGCATTTCGATGGTCAAGAAATAGAGTTGGCCCATGAGCTTTTCTGAGCTGAACCTGTTCCCTCTCTGCCTTGGCGGCAACGTATTCGGCTGGACCGCCGACCGGGACGACTCCTTCGCCGTCCTGGACGCCTACGCGGAGGCGGGCGGAAACCTCGTCGACACCGCGGACTCCTACTCCGCGTGGGTTCCCGGGCACGCCGGCGGGGAGTCGGAGACCGTGATCGGCGAGTGGATGGCCTCTCGCCGCAACCGCGACCGGATCGTGGTGGCGACCAAGGTGGGTTCCCTGAGCGGCCGCACCGGGCTGTCGGCGGCCACCATCCGCGCGGCGGCCGAGGACTCGCTCCGGCGGCTCCGTACGGACTACATCGATCTGTACTGGGCCCACATCGACGACGCGGCCACCCCCCTGGAGGAGACCCTCGGCGCGTTCGACGAGCTGGTCACCGAGGGCAAGGTACGCAACATCGGCGCCTCCAACTACAGCGCCGAGCGGCTCGCGAAGGCACTCGCGATCTCCGAGGGGGCCGGTCTGGCGCGGTACGGGGTGCTGCAGCAGCACTACAACCTGGTCGAGCGCGACTACGAGGGCGCGCTGCGCGACGTGGTGGCCGAGGCGGGACTGACCAGCACACCGTACTTCGGCCTGGCCCGCGGCTTCCTGACCGGCAAGTACCGGCCGGGGGTCACGGTGGACAGCCCGCGGGCGGCCAAGGCGTCTGAATACCTGGAGTCCGAACGCGGCCCGCGGGTGCTCGACGCCCTGGACAAGGTGGCCGCCTCCCACGGCGCCGCCCCTGCCACCGTCGCGCTCGCCTGGCTCGCCGCCCAGCCCACGGTGGCCGCGCCGATCGCCAGCGCCCGCAATGTCGAGCAGCTCCGGCCGCTGCTCGCGGTCGCCGACATGACACTGTCGAAGGACGAGCTCGCCCTGCTGGACGAGGCGTCCGCGCCGGCCAGGGGATAAACCGGGAGCGCACGACGACGGGGCCCGGCCGCGACGCGGCCGGGCCCCGGGTTCCCGCACTTCCGTACGAGGTGTACGGGGGGTCGGTACGGGGTTTAGTGGGGGGTGGCCTTCTCGGCGCCGATGCCGGTGAGCGAGCGGACCTCGATCTCCGCGTACTTCTCGGCGCTGTACTCCTTGCTGAGGCGGGCGCCGATGAACCCGGCCAGGAAGCCGATCGGGATCGAGACGATGCCGGGGTTGCTCAGCGGGAACCAGGCGAAGTTCGCGTCGGGGAACAGCGCGGTGGCGCTGCCGGAGACGACCGGCGAGAAGATCACCAGGACCAGCGCGGAGACCAGGCCGCCGTAGATGGCCGAGACCGCGCCCGCCGTGTTGAACCTCTTCCAGAACAGGCTGTAGAGGATCGCGGGCAGGTTTCCTGAGGCCGCCACGGCGAACGCGAGCGCGACCAGGAAGGCCACGTTCTGCCCCTGGGCGAGGATGCCGAGCCCGATGGCGACCGCGCCGATGACGAAGGCCGAGATCCTGGCGACCAGGATCTCCTCCTTGTCGGTGACGTTGCCGCGCTTGAACACGTGCGCGTACAGGTCGTGGGCGAAGGAGGAGCTCGACGCCAGCGTCAGGCCGGCGACGACCGCCAGGATCGTGGCGAAGGCGACCGCCGCGATGACGGCCAGCAGGATGGTGCCTCCCACGTCGCCGAAGATGGCCTTGCCGACCGCCTCAGCGAGCATCGGTGCCGCCGTGTTGCCCGCCTTGTCCTGAGCCACGATCGCCTTGCCGCCGACCAGGGCCGCCGCGCCGAAGCCGAGCACGAGGGTGAGCAGGTAGAAGGTGCCGATGATGCCGATGCCCCACAGGACCGACTTGCGGGCCTCCTTCGCGGTGGGGACCGTGTAGAAGCGGATCAGGATGTGCGGCAGGCCGGCGGTGCCGAGGACCAGCGCCAGACCCAGGCTGATCAGGTCGATCTTGCCCGCGAGACCCTGCGCCTCGGTGCCGTACCTCTGACCCCCGTTGAGGAAGGCGTCGCCCTTGCCGCTCTGGGCGGCGGCCTCGCCGAGCAGGCCGGACAGGTTGAAGCCGTAGTGGCCGAGCACCAGCAGGGTGACCAGGGTCGCGCCGCCCATCAGCAGCACGGCCTTGACGATCTGCACCCAGGTGGTGCCCTTCATACCGCCGACGACCACGTAGATGATCATCAGGACACCGACGCCGACGATCGTGAGCGCCTTGCCCGTCGGCGAGGTGACGCCGAGCAGCAGGCCGACCAGCGCGCCCGCGCCGACCATCTGGGCCAGCAGGTAGAAGATCGACACCGTGATGGTGGAGACGCCCGCCGCCGTACGGACCGGGCGGGGGCTCATCCGGAAGGCCAGCACGTCGGCCATGGTGAACTTGCCGGAGTTGCGCATCAGCTCGGCGACGAGCAGCAGCGCCACCAGCCAGGCGACCAGGAAGCCGATCGAGTACAGGAAGCCGTCGTAGCCCGACAGGGCGATGATGCCGGCGATGCCCAGGAAGCTCGCGGCCGACATGTAGTCGCCGCCGATGGCGAGGCCGTTCTGCACGCCGCTGAAGGACCGGCCGCCGGCGTAGTAGTCGGTGGCGTCCTTGGTGTTGCGGCTGGCCCAGAAGGTGATGCCCAGCGTCCCCGCGACGAAGAGCAGGAACAGGATCGTGGAGAGGGTCTGGTGGCTCATTCGGTCTTCCCCTCGATACCGTGGCGGATCTCGTCGGCCAGCGGGTCGAGCTTCTTCTCGGCGAAACGGGAGTAGGCCCAGGCGATCCCGAACGTCGACACGAACTGGAGCAGACCGAAGATCAGCGCCACGTTGATGTTGCCGAAAACCTTCGTGCCCATGAAGTCGCGCGCCCAGGCGGACAGGACGACGTAAAGCAGGTACCACGCGAGGAACGCCGCGGTCATCGGGAACGCCCAGGCCCGGAAACGCCTCTTCAACTCCTGGAATTGGTCGTTGGCCTGAATTTCTTCGTAGACCGATGAATCATGTTGCCTGGCGGTCACGGGACCTCCCAAAATGTGATCTGGATCACGGACAACGTAGGGGTGGACGCTACCCGCGGAGGAGACCCGTACGCGGACTCTTCGCCGAGGCGCCGACGAGTCGCGTTCAGTTGGATGGGGCTTGCGGTGAAAGGTCTGTATCGCACGACGAACGGTTTCCCGCAGGGGGCCGTTCCCACCGCGATCCCCCTCCCCGCAGGGCGTATGCCCCGGCGCAGCAGGCCGTCAGGCCGACCACCGCCAGCAGGAGGCGGTAGTCGACGAGCGACACCAGCACGGCGCCCCCGAGCAGGGACAGCAGTTGCGCGACCCCGGTGAGGGACTCGAAGGCGGTGGAGACCCGGCCGACGAGATGGCCCGGACTGCGGCGCTGCACCAGGGTCGTCCTGGCCACCCCCTCCAGGGTCAGCCCGGCGCCCGCCACCGCCATCGCCCCCAGCACGGCCGCCTCCGCGGGGACCATCCAGCAGATGACCGCCACGCCGTACAGGCCGACGCCCGCGCCGATCGCGAACAGCTCGCCCCTGCGCGCGATCACTGTGGGACTCCACAGCCCCCCGGCGATCGCCCCGAGGCCCATCGCGGTCGAGGTGAACGCGGTGAACTCCGGCGACCTGGCGAGGCCGTGCTCGATGACCGCGAAGATCAGCGATTCGGTCGCCCCGGCCAGCGAGAACATCAGGCAGAGCGCCACGGCCGCGCGGCGCAGCGGCGGGTCGGCGGAGAGGTGGCGGACCCCGGCCCAGAACTCCTCGCGCCGGCGCCCCGAGGGGGCCGGCGAGACGGCCGGAACGGGCTCCGGCACGGGGAGCATCGCGAAGACCCCGGCGGCGACCAGGAAGGTGACCATGTCGAACAGCACGAGCGCGCCGAGGCCGAAGCCGGTGTAGACGGCCACGCCCAGCAGCGGCCCGAACAGCCGCAGCCCCTGCCGGGTGGTGTGCAGGGCCCCGTTGGCCTCGGCGAGCAGGTGCTCGGGCAGGATGGCTTTGAGCAGCCCGCCGAGCGCGGAGAAGATCACCGCGTACGAGCAGCCCATGGCCGCGGACACCGGGTAGACCAGCCAGACCCTGTCCTGCCCGGTGACCGCGATCAGCGGGGCGAGCGAGATCCCCGACAGCACGCAGGTGACGATCAGGAGCTTCCTGCGGTCCACCCGGTCGATCAGGTATCCGAAGAAGGGCGAGAAGCACAGGGGCAGGGTGAAGAAGAACAGGGTCAGGCCGGCGGCGGCGTCGGAGCCGGTGAGGCTCTTGGCCAGGATTCCCGGTACCAGCAGCAGCGAGGCGTCGCCCAGCAGGCTGACGGCCATCCCGAAGTAGACGAGCCGGAACCGGGACCGGCGCAGGACCTGCGGCATCACCGCTGACCGGCGGGCCGGTGCGCCGTCCGCCTCTCGGAGGGCACGGCGGCGGGCCAGGAGACCTTCCGCCTCTCGGGGAACGCGACGGCGGACCGAGGTACCGCCCGGCTCCCGGGTAGCGCTGCGGTGCCGTCGCCGACCTCGGCGACCGCCTCGTCACCGGAGCCGGCAAGTACCAAATCTAGTCAGAACAACCGAAATGTCGGTTCATAATCGTCATTCCGTCACAGCTCGCCGGAGCCGTCAAGAGGACCGGGGCCGCCAGTCACCCCGGTCCAGGTTGAGGATCTCGGGGGTGTGCAGGCGCACCATCGTGCGGGCCACGTTCGGCGGGATGCGCCCCGGCGTCAGCAGCGAGACCACCACCATGACGAGAAAGGCGATCGGCACCGTCCACGCCGCGGGCTGGGCCAGCAGAGCACCGACCAGGCCGGTGTGCGGCCCCCCGCCGATCGTCATCAGGACCGCGCCGCAGGCCAGGCCGCCACCGGCGAGCAGCCCGGCCATCGCGCCGGCCGGGGTCAGCCGCCGCCACCAGATGCCCAGCACCAGAAGCGGGCAGAAGGAGGAGGCCGCCACCGCGAACGCCAGGCCGACGACGTCGGCGACCGGCAGCGAGCGGGCGAAGGCCGCCAGGGCGAGCGGGACGATCACGGCCAGCACCGCCGCCGCCCGGAACGACCGCACGCCACCCTTGAGGATGTCCTGCCCGATGACCCCGGCGACCGAGACCGTCAGCCCCGAGGAGGTCGACAGGAACGCCGCGAACGCCCCGGCCGTCACCAGCGCCGTCAGCAGGTCCCCGGCCACGCCGCCGATCAGCCGTCCGGGCAGCGACAGGACCACCGTGTCACTGCCCTCCAGCTCCGGGACGTAGATCCGGCCCAGCGCGCCGTACACCGCCGGCAGCAGGTAGAAGGCACCGAGCAGCGACAGGACCACCAGCGTCGTACGGCGCGCCGCCCGGCCGTCGGGGTTGGTGTAGAAGCGGACCAGCACGTGCGGCAGCCCCATGGTGCCCAGGAACGTGGCCAGGATCAGCGAGTAGGTCGAGTAGAGGCCGTACTCCCTGCCGGTCGACAGCGGCAGCGCCCACGTGGCCGTGTCCTCCGCGCTCAGCCCCGGCGCGCCGTCGCTCCGCCACGCCAGCAGCAGGAACACCAGCGGCACGGCCAGCGCGGTGAGCTTCAGCCAGTACTGGAAGGCCTGCACGAACGTGATCGACCGCATGCCGCCGGACATCACGTTCACCGCGACCACGGCCGCCACCAGCAGGCCCCCCGCCCACTCGGGGGCGCCGGTGATGGCCCGCAGGACCAGGCCCGCGCTCTGGAACTGCGGCATCAGGTACAGCCAGCCGATCAGCACGACCAGCACCCCGGCCATCCGCCGCACCGCCATCGACTCCAGCCGCGCCTCGGCGAAGTCGGGCAGCGTGTACGCGCCCGAGCGGCGCAGCGGCGCGGAGACCAGCACGAGCAGCACCAGATAGCCGCCCGTCCAGCCGACCGGCAGCCACAGCATGTCCGCGCCGTAGGTGAGGATCAGCCCGGCGATGCCCAGGAAGCTCGCGGCCGACAGATACTCCCCGCCGATGGCGGAGGCGTTCCACAGCGGGGAGACCGTGCGGGAGGCGACGTAGAAGTCGGAGGTGGTCCGCGACAGCCTGATCCCGAACGCGCCGATCAGCACCGCCGCCAGCACCACCAGCACCACCGCCGTCACACCGTACGCGGTGCTCATCCGACGCCTCCCCCGACCTCTCCCGTGACCTCTCCCCTGGCGTCTCCCGGCGTGGAGACCTCAGGTTCCGGCCCCGGGACGGCCCGCCGCCTGGTCAAGGGGCCCTGTCCACCAGCTCGGCGAAGTGCCGCTCGTTCCGTTCCGCCTGCCGGACGTAGAGCCAGGCCCCGATCACGAACGCCGGGTAGATCAGCCCGCCCAGCACCGCCCAGGGCAGCGGGATCCCCAGCACGTGGACCGCGCGCAGCTCGGGCACCAGCAGGAACATCAGGGGCAGCCCCGCCACCACGCACCCCAGCACCGTGCAGACGAACAGGGCCAGGCGGAACTGGGTACGGACCAGCGAGCGCATGTAGACCTCGCCCAGGCGGGTCTGCTCGTCGATCTCGCGGGTGACCGGGTAGCGGGGATGGCGGGGGGCCATGGTGCGGGGGCTGGTCACCACCTCCCGCCGCGGGCGCTCGTCCCTACGAGACCGCTCGGCGTCCTTACGCGGGCGCTCGGCGTCCTTACGGGACCGCTCGTCCTTACGCGGGCGCTCGTCCCTACGCGGGCGCTCGGCGTCCCTGCGCGACCGCTCCGCCTCCCCGCGCGACCGGTCGGCGATCCACCTGCGCGGCTCGGCCCCCTCCCCCGGCCCCGGGTCGCCGCTCATTCCGACCTGCCCTTGCGCGCCCTGCGGACCAGGAGATCACGCAGCTCACGGGTGTGACGGCGACTGACCGGGATCTCGGTCTCGCCGATGCGGACCACGCACCGGCCCGAGTCGATGTGCAGCTCGTCGATGTGCTTGACCGCGACCAGGTGACTGCGATGCACCCGCACGAACCCCGCCGAGGACCAGCGCTCCTCCAGCGTGGCCAGCGAGATGCGGACGAGGTGACTGCCCCCCGCGGTGTGCAGGCGGGCGTAGTCGCCCTGCGCCTCCACGTACCGGACCTCGGTGCTGGCCACGAACCGGGTGACACCGCCGAGCTCCACCGGGATGGTGTCGGGGTCGGCACGGCCGGAACCCTCGCTCTCCGGCAGCTCCGCGGAGACGAACACCCTGCGGATCGCCTCGGCCAGCCGCTCCGGCCGTACCGGCTTGAGCAGGTAGTCCTCGGCCTTGATCTCGAAGGCGTCGACCGCGTGCTCCTCGTAGGCCGTCACGAAGACCACCCGGGGCGGGTTGGCGAACTGCGAGAGCAGGCGGCCGAGCACCACCCCGTCCAGGCCGCGCATCCGGATGTCGAGGAAGACCGCGTCGATCGGCCGCCCGTCGGCGATCGCCCGGTCCAGGACCCGCAGCGCGGCGGCCCCGTCCCTGGCCAGGGAGACCTCTCCGATACGGGGGTCGTCCCGGAGCAGGTAGGCCAGGTCCTCCAGCGCGGGAAGCTCGTCGTCCACCGCAAGGACACGCAGGCCGGTCACGGTCACTCCTCCAGGTCGTTCACGAGGGAATTTCTAGAGGGTGATGAATCAGGCATCGCCTGTCAACTTTTTGGTATGGGGGGAGGGACGGGCTCAACGGGCGGAGACACCCGGATGGTACTTGGGCAGGCGGACGCTGACCTTCGTTCCCGCTCCCTTGGCCGTCTCCGCCACCAGGCCGTACTCGTCACCGTAGACCTGACGCAACCGCTCGTCCACGTTGACCAGACCCACTCCCCCGGCCCCCGAGCGCTCGTCGGCGTCACCGGCCAGGATGCGGCGCAGGCGGTCGGGCTCCATGCCGACGCCGTCGTCCTCCACGCTGATCCGGCACTCGGCCCCGGCGTCCTCGGCGACGATCGAGATACGCCCGATCCCGGGCTTGCTCTCCAGCCCGTGCTGGACCGCGTTCTCCACCAGAGGCTGCAGGCACAGGAACGGCACCGCGACCGCGAGCACCTCCGGGGCGATGCGCAACGTCACCTGGAGCTGGTCGCCGAAACGGGCACGTTCCAGGGTGAGGTAACGGTCGATGGAGCGCAGCTCCTCGGCCAGCGTGGTGAACTCCCCGTGCCGCCGGAAGGAGTAGCGGGTGAAGTCGGCGAACTCCAGCAGCAGCTCGCGGGAGCGGTCGGGGTCGGAACGGACGAAGCTGGCGATGGTCGTCAGCGAGTTGTAGATGAAGTGCGGGGAGATCTGCGCGCGCAGCGCCCGGACCTCCGCCTCCATCAGGCGCGTTCTCGACCGGTCGAGCTCGGCCAGCTCCAGCTGCGAGTCGACCCAGTTCGCGACCTCGTGGGCGGCCCTGACCAGACCCGCCGAAGCGTGCCCGCCGTACGCGGCGAGGGAGCCCACCACCCTGCCGTCGGTGGTGAGCGGCACCACCACGGCGAACCTGATCGGGCACTCGGGAAGGTCGCACGAGACGACCTCGGGACCCAGGACGCGGGTCCGGCCCCCGGAGAGCGTCTTGGCCGCGTGGGCGAACACCTCGCGGGCGTGGTGGTCGCCCTCGCCGTCGTAGACCAGCAGCCGCTCCTCGTCGGTGATCGCCAGCGCCGGGGAGCCCAGCAGCTCCCGCAGGTGGCGGGACGCCTTCTGCGCCCCCGCCTCGGTCAGCCCCGCCCGCAACGGCGGCGCGGCCAGGGACGCGGTGTGCAGGGTCTCGAACGTGGCCCGCTCCGCGGGGCTGCTGCCCAGCTCCCTGCGGCCGCGCAGCACCCGCCACAGCACCAGGGCGGGTACGCCGACCAGTGCGGCGACCAGCAACACGGCGACGAGGGGTTCCACGCTCCGGACCTTATACGCCCGGCCACGCCCGCGCCTCGCCCATCGAGATCGCGCGAGACCACATCAGGCCCTTCCCGGCAAAACCATGCGTTCTTGGGGTCGGGGCGGCGTGCCTCCGGACGCCGTCCCGGGCCGCCGCGTCGCCGGCCTCCGCCACGCCCCTACGCGGCCGGTCCCGGTGGCGACGCCCGGTGGCGGCCGGGAAGCGGACGGCCGGGTCACCGGAACGCGTCACCACCCGACCTTGGCCTCCCCCGAGATGAGGGACTTCGCGATCACCATCCGCTGGATGTCGTTGGTGCCCTCGCCGATGGCCATCAGGGGCGCGTCGCGGTAGAGGCGTTCGAGGACGAACTCCTGCGAGTAGCCGTAGCCGCCGTGGATCCGCATCGCCTCCGTGGTGGCGCGCAGCGCGACCTCGGAGGCGAAGTACTTGGCCATCGCGGCCTCGGAGTTCACCGCGCCGCTCTCCGAGCGGACCGCCGCCCAGTAGGTCAGCAGCCGGGCCGCCTGGATGTCGGTGGCCATGTCGGCGAGCTTGAGCTGGATGGCCTGGAAGTCCGCGATGGGCCGCCCGAAGGCGTGACGCTCGCGCGAGTAGCCCAGCGCGGCGTCGTAGGCGCACTGGGAGAGGCCGACCGCGCGGGCGGCGATGTTGACCCGGCCGAGCTCCAGGGCCGACAGCGCCTGCTGCATGCCCCGCCCCTCGGCCCCGCCGAGCAGCGCGGACACCGGGACGCGCACGTCCTGCAGCACGATCTCGCAGGTCTCGGTGCCCTTGTAGCCGAGCTTGGGCAGGTCGCGGCTGACGGTGTAACCGGGGGTTCCCGCCTCGACGAGGACGAGGGACATGCCGCGGTGCGCGGGGTCGGTGACGGAGGTCTTGACCAGGACGGGCATCGGGTCGGCGTGCCGGGCGTTGGTGATCCACGTCTTGGTGCCGTTGATCACGTAGTGGTCGCCGTCGCGGACGGCCCGCGTCTGGATGCCCTGCAGGTCGGTGCCCGCCGCGGGCTCGGTCAGCGCGATGCCGGTACGGCGGGCGCCGGTGGCCAGGTCCGGCAGGTAGGCGTCCCGCTGTTCCTCGGTGCCGTACCTGGCGATCATCCAGGCCGCCAGGGAGTGCGAGCCGAGCACCCCGGCCACGCCCATCCATCCGCGCGCGATCTCCTCGAAGACCAGGGCGAACGACACCCGGTCCAGGGCGAGCCCGCCGTACTCCTCGGGGATCGTGATCCCGAACAGCCCCATCTCCTTGAAGCCCTCGACGATCTCCGTGGGGTAGCGGCCGGTCCGCTCCCACTCGGAGGCGACCGGCACGATCTCCCTGTCGACGAACTCCCGCAGGGTCCGGCGGAACAGCCGCTGCTCCTCGTTGAGCTCGAAGTCCATCACAGGGTCCTTTCCGCGGAGCGGCCGTCAGGGGGTGAGCGGGCCGGTCTTGGCCCTCGGAAAGTAGTTCTTGTCCTGCGGCGCGTCGCGGCGGTAGACCATCACCGCGCGGCGCCAGGACATGACCTCGTCGCCGTCCTGGTTGAGGCCGCGGGTCTTGCAGGTGACGATCCCGGCGTAGGGCCGCGACCGCGACTCCCGCTTCTCCAGCACGATCGACTCCGCGTACAGGGTGTCGCCCAGGAAGACCGGGTGGGTCAGCCTGATCTCGTCCCAGCCGAGGTTCATCAGGGCGGTCTGGCTGACGTCGATCACCGAGATGCCGAGCACGATCGCCACGGACAGGCCGGAGTTGACGATGACCTTCCCGACCGGGGCGCGGGCGGCGAAGTGGGCGTTGAAGTGGTTCTGGTTGGTGTTCATCGTCAGCAGGGTGAACCAGGTGTTGTCGGCCTCGCTGATCGTGCGGCCGAGCGGGTGCTGGTAGACGTCGCCGACGACGAAGTCCTCGTAGTACCGGCCGAGGCCGGGTTCGTGCACGGTCACGGTCTCTCCCCTGGACGTGCGGTCCCGATCAGGCGCCGGCCGACCGGCGGGCGCGGCGTCTCGCGGACCGCGCCGGGGCCGACGCCGTACCCGGCGCGCGGGCCGGGCTCGACGGGCGGCCGGTCCCCCGGCCGGAACCCTCCCGAGACGGCGCGACGGCGCGGATCGGCGGCGAGTGCCCGGCAGGCGGTCACCCAGCGATCGTAGGGTAAGGCCGTCAGGACAGGCGCCCTCGAAGGAACGCCGCCGCGACCTCCACCACCCGCCGCGCCTGGAAACCCATCGCCTCCAGCTGTACGTCGCCGGGCGGGATCGTGCCGTTGTCGGAGGTGTGGCTGGTGCCGTACGGATTGCCGGACCGGAACTGGACGGGGTCCACGTAGCCGGGCGGCACGATGATCGCGCCCCAGTGGTAGAAGGTGTTGTTCATCGCGAGGATCGTGCTCTCCTGCCCGCCGTGGGCCGTCGTACTGGCGGTGAACGACGAGACGATCTTGTTGGCCAGCAGGCCCTGGGCCCAGAGCTCGCCGGTGGTGTCGATGAACTGCCTCATCTGGGCGGTGGGGTTGCCGTAGCGGGTGGGCGTGCCGAACAGGAGCGCGTCGGCCCACCTCAGGTCCGCCAGCGAGGCCTCCACGACGTACTGGGTGGCGGCGGCGTGGGCGGCCCAGCCCTCGTTGGCCGCGACGGCCTCGGCCGGCGCGAGTTCCCTGACCTTGCGCAGGCGGACCTCGGCACCGGCCTTCTCCGCGGCGACGGCGGCGGCCTTGGCCAGCGCGAAGACCGTACCCGTGGCCGAGTAGTAGATGACGGCGGCGTTGACGACCGGTTCGGTCACCACCTCTTCGGCCATTGCCTCACATCCCTCCGGGCCCGTCCTGCGGAACGTGCCCGACGATTCCGGGAAGAACCCATCTCGGCCCGCAAAGTCTCCTTGACCTGGGTGATCACGGAATGGACGGCGGCCTCCGCGCGCCGGACCCGGCGGGGCTAGCATTCACGCTGATCGAGATGCCGAGATCGCGAGGAGAGGCCCGTGGAGCAGATCGCCTACGACGAGTGGCGTGAGAGTGCCGTCGATCCCGCCTTCAGCGAGTGGATGCGCGCGCTGAGCGAGCCGGAGTGGACGGCGGTGGTGAACCACCCGTTCGCCGCCTCGATCACCCGGGGCGACGTCCCCGACGACGACATGCGCCGCTACCTGGTCCAGGACTTCCAGTTCGTCGACTCCTTCACCGCCCTGCTCGGGGCGGCCGTCGCCTGCGCCGACAGCTTCGAGTCGCGGGTGCCGTTCGGCCGGTTCCTGGGCGAGATCGCCACCACCGAGGAGGTGACGTACTTCCACCGGGCCCTCGCCGCCCTCGGCGCCGCCCCCGCCGACCTGGCCTCCCCCGAGCTGGAGCCGGTCACGGAAGACTTCCGCGCCCTGATGGACGAGGCCAGGACCAGCCAGGAGTACCCGCTCGTCCTGGCGGTGCTGTGCGTGGCCGAATGGACCTATCTGGGCTGGGCCGCCCTCGCCGAGGAGCCGCTTCCCGACAACTTCGTGCACCGCGAGTGGATCGAGCTGCACGAGGGCCCGGCCTTCCGCGCCTGGGTGCACTTCCTGCGCGACGAGCTGGACCGGCTGGGCCCCGGGCTGGACGAGGAGGGACGGCTGCGCGTGCTCGACTTCTTCCGCCGCGCCGTACGGCTGGAGCTGCGTTTCTTCGACATGGCCGCCGGTTCCTGATCTCCCGCCGTCTCCCGCCGTCTCCCGCCGGGAACGCCGGGAGATCACCCGCCCACGCACCCGAGGAGGGGGCCTCTCAGTCCTGATCCCGCTCGGGGGCGGGGGTGAGGTCGGGGGTTTGGCCGGACCGGTAGACGCCTCCCGCGCCCACCTGGGCCGCATGGACCTGCTCGTCCGGGGCGTACAGGCGGATCTGGACTCCGTCGGGGTCGGTGAAGCCCATCGCGTGGCCCGCGGAGGCCCTGAAGATCGGGCTGTGCGGGACGCCGAGCCCGTCGAGACGGGCGGCCCAGTCGTCGAGCCCCTCAGGGGTGACCTGGAGCGCGAAGGGGTCGGCGTCGAAGAGCGCCCTGGCCAGCTCGGGGTTCTCGCGCAGCGCGATCTGGAAGGCCGCGCCGGGGACCGTGAAGCTCATGCCCCTGATCACCCCGTCCTCGTCCTGGAAGCTGGTGTGGTGCTCCAGCCCCAGGACCCGTTCGTACCAGGAGCGGCTCCGCTCCAGGTCGCTCACCCAGATCTTGAGGTGGTGCACACCGGTCAGTACGGCGTTCAACTCGTCTCCTCAGGGGGCCTGCGTCGTCGTGACGGTCGTGGTGAAACGGTGGTTGCAGAATCTCTCGCGCGCCTGCGCCCGGCTGAGGCGGCGCCCGGCCTCCTCGCGGTCGAGCCCTTCGAAGCTGTCGAGGCCGAGCCTGGCCGTGGCGTCGGCGCCGGGCGCGAGGCGGGTCGTGAAGACGATCCGCCCCCGGTGCGGGACGTGGCTTCCGGCGGCACACCAGACGCCGTCGGAGTGCTCTCGGCAGCGGAGGACGGCGAGCCGCCCGCCGGTGGTGTCGAGCAGCACCGCCCGGGTGGGACCCCGCGCGCCCTTGGGGAAGCGGCCCCCCACCCAGAAGGCGCCCCAGTAGGGGGCGAAGGAGGGCGTCCACGTCATGGAGTAGTTGAGGGTGTAGGAGACCCGGCCGCTTGAATCCGGGCGCGGCACGGCCCCGGCCGTCAGCTCGACGCCGATCAGCGGCTTCTCCTGGCACTTCCCGGCCGCGGTGACGCAACTGGCCTGGGCCTGCGGCAGCGGCGACAAGGCGGCCGCGATGAGGGCAAGGCCTGCGGCGATCCCGAGAGCACGGCGCATGAGACCTCCTGTGTGTCCTGCCCCGAGAATCGTGTCCTGCCCGAGAACGCTACATGCGCCCGGCTCTCCGCGCGCCCGAGATCAGGATAGTTCGCCTTCCAGCCCAAAAAGGGGGACCTGAGGGGACATCGGACGCGGGAAGGTCCGGGTGGGCGGAGAGGAGGGGGTCCGCCGCCCACCCGGAAACGGTCAGATTACCCCGACAGACATGAGTTTGGCTCGCTTGAGCGCACAGGTATCGCCGGATCTCCGTGGATCCGGCGGCCACGCCGATCCCCGGGGCCGAAGGTCGGCGTCCGGCCGCAACCCCGGGCGGCGTCCGGCCGGACGCCGGGGTGGCGTTCGCGGGACAGCGGCGGGCCGCCCCCGCGAATCGCCGGGGACGGCCCTGCCGGTACTACCGGGCGTCTACTTCCTCTTCTTGTTCTTGCCTCGCCGCAGGACACGGAGGACGACCAGGAAGAGCGCGGCGACCGCCGCGATCGTCACGACAGGGCGCTTGCCCGCCTCGGTCGTGACCCTGCCCGCCGCGTCCTTGATCTCGGCGGGAGTCACTTCCCTGACCCGGCCAACGACCTCGGGGGCCGCCTCCTTCACCCGTCCGACCATCTCAGGGGCGGCCACCTTGACCCGCTCCACCATCTCAGGGGCGGCCACCTTGACCCGCTCCACCATCTCAGGGGCGGCCACCTTGACCCGCTCCACCATTTCGGTGGCCGTGGTGGCGGTCGCCGCCCCCACCTTGCGCAGGTCGTCGCCCACCTGAGCGGCGGTCTCCTGGAAACGGCCCTTGACGTCGGTCTTGTGCACCAGTGCCTCCACTGTGTCGCCCAGTTCGCGGCGGGCGTCCTCGATGTCCCGCCGCACGGTTTCCCTGTCGTTCCCGTCGCCTCCGACGGTCCTGCCTGTCCCCGCCGCGCCGCCGCCGGTGCCACCGGTGCCACCGGTGTTGGCGTACGGGGTGGTAGTCGCCGTGGTGCCCGCGAGCCGGGGGGTGCCGTCGCGCTCGGACTCGGGGACGCCGAGGTCCTCGCGGGGCGAGCCGTCCGGCTGGTTCGGCGGGATGTTCAGCGATCCGCTCTCGTCCGGCGTGATGGGCTCGTCGACGCCCTTCCTGCGGGATCCGGTGGTCCCGGCGTCGGCCTCGAGCCGATCGGGCCCGCCCGGGTCTGTCTCGGTCATCGGTGCGCCCTCTCTTTCACCGCGTCGATGTCGTCCTTGACGCTCTCGATGGTCCGTACGGGGGTCGGCGGGGCGGCCTCGGCGACCTGGCGCCTGCCGAAGAACCCGAGCGCTCCGGCCACGACCAGCAGTACCCCGCCCACGAGCGCGGCCGCCGCCCACGGGGGCATGACCCGCGCGAGAAACAGGATCACCGCGGCGACCAGGGCACCGGCCCCGAACAGGGCCACGACTCCCGCTCCGCCGAACAGCCCCACGCCGATTCCGGCGTGCCTGCCCTTCTCCGTCAGCTCCACCTTGGCCAGACGCAACTCGTCCCTGACGAGACGCGAGACCTGCTCCGACATCTGCCGGATCAGCTCGGATGTCGGCAGCGATTCCTTGGTGTTGGTCATGGACTGCCTCCTCCCCTACAGGAAAAGACGTCTACCCTCCCCTCCCCCGGCAAACATGGGCCTGGCTGCGATGATCACAGGGCGTACGGGCACGTGTGGAATCCGGAGGCGCCGGGCGGCGACGGCCGTACGGGGGTTCCACGGCGCGAACTGACGGGATCGGCGGCCGGGAAGGCGTCTTGGGGCGTGTCGATCGACCCGCCCGGCCCGGGGATGGCGGTGATCGGCCTGCCCGCCCACGACCACGACCCGCGGGAGCCGAGTCCCGGCCGACCGGGTGGAGACCGTCGCCCCCCTGGCCCGCCGGACACGTCGATCACGTCTCGCGGCCGGGATGCGCCATGATCATAGGGAGGCCCGCGTGTCCGAGTGGTGGAAAAGTAGAGGTACGGGCGAAGATGAGCCTCTTGGGATACTGCGTGGCACGATGAGCGCGAGCAGGAAGGCGGCACGCTAGAGATGGCACAGATCGTCGGCGGCGGGAGCCCGGTCAACGACGCCGAGCGACGGGTCATCGCACACCTGCGAGACAGCGCCCCGGACGACTGGCTGCTGCTGCACAACATCGAGGTGCCCCGGGGA
The DNA here is from genome assembly GCF_036227305.1 of Streptosporangium sp. NBC_01469. Classification (NCBI taxonomy): domain Bacteria; kingdom Bacillati; phylum Actinomycetota; class Actinomycetes; order Streptosporangiales; family Streptosporangiaceae; genus Streptosporangium; species Streptosporangium sp. NBC_01469. The sequence continues at coordinate 8,628,647 of NZ_CP109465.1, forward strand.
GACGACACCTTCGAGGTGGACGTGATCGTCCTGACCGGCCACTCGCTCTGCGTCATCGACGTCAAGGGCACCCGCGGCCGGATCGAGGTCGCGGGAACCCGCTGGTTCCCGCTGCGGCGTGAGGCTTTCGGCTCCCCCGTCGCCAAGCTTCGCGGCAACGGGCGCGCTCTCAAGGGCCTGCTCACCCAGGAGCGACGCGAGCTGGACCGGGTCTACGTCGACAGCCTCGTGGTGCTCACCGGGACCGACGCGGAACTGGTCGACCCCGCCGGACGCGACTCGCGGCACGTCACCGACCTCGCCGGGCTGATCGGCACGCTGAGCGACGTCTCCCGCGTCAGGCGCGGCCACACCACGGACACCGCGCCGTACGGTACCGCGATCATCGAGGCGCTCAACGGGAGCGTGCGGCGTTCCACGGCGCCGCCGCGCTTCGGCAGCTGGGAGGTGGAGGAGCAGCTGGGCGGCGACAACCGGGTCACCGAGTACCGCGCGATCAACGCGACGGTCCCGGGCAGCGAGACGGTCCTGCTGCGCGTCTACCGGGCCGACCCGCTGGCCGAGGAGGAGCCGAGGGCGGCCGAGCGACGGCTGATCACCAACGCCTACCAGGCTCTCACCAGGATTCCCCCGCACCCGTGCGTGGTGCGGGCCCGCGACTTCTTCGCCATCGACGACGAGAGCCGGTTCGTGCTCGTCCTCGACGACGTGCACGGCCAGGCGCTGCACCTGCACCTCACCGCCTCCCCGTCCACGCTCTCCACCGCCGCCCGGCTGGACGTGGTGGAGGACATGCTGCTCGGCCTGGCCCACGTCCACGCCAACAACGTGATCCACCGGGCGCTCAGCCCCGCGTGCGTGCTGGTGACGGAGGAGGGCCGGGCCATGCTCACCGGGTTCGACTACGCCAAGCCGGGGCCCCGCGCGCACACCGTGGCCAACGAGCTGCCCAACGTCCTCGACACCCACTACGCCGCCCCCGAATGCCAGGCCATGCCCGAGCGGATGACGGCCGCCTCCGACGTGTACGCGGCCGGGGTGATCGCCTTCCAGCTGCTGACCGGGAAGCTCCCGCCGATCACCCCCGACGCCGAGCCCGCCTCCGGCGAGGCGCCCGTGGAGGTCATGGACCTGCTGCGGCGCATGCGCGACCACGCGACGCACAAGCGTCCCGCCGCCGCCGAGGTCCTGGCCGACCTGCGCCGGGCACGGCGGCCCCGCCCGCCGGAGCCCGTCCCCCGGGTCGCCGCCCCCCAGATGCCCGCCCCGCAGCACCTCGCCGTACCAGCCGACCCCGCCGTACCGGACCTCGCCGTGTCGGACCTCGCCGCGTCGGACCCTCGCCCCCAGGATGTCCGGCCACGGCACGCCGGCCACCCTCAGGCCCCGGACCCCCGGGACCCCGGTGCGGCGGGCATCGTCACGGCGAACCCCGGCGCGGCGGACCCCGGGCGACCGGAGACCCGCGGGCCGGAACGCCACCCGCGGGACGCCCGTCCCCAGGCACCCGCGCGGTACGGGGACGAGCGCCCCGAGGGCGTACCGGCGCGGGAGCCGCTGATCGACAGGCTCAGGACGAGATTCCGGCGTATCACCGGAAAACAGCCGTGAAGGCGAATCGGCCGCGCGACGGAGTAAGGGTGTAACCCACAGAAGGGACACCCGGCACATGGCCGCTCCCCCCGACGCGCCGGCGAGAATCGACGACGCCGAGCTGATAGAACGGTCCCGGCATCGCCCCGACCTGTTCGCGGTGCTCTACGACCGCTACTTCGTCGAGATCCACCGCTACGCCGCAGGACGGCTCGGCCCGCAGATCGCCGACGACGTCGCCGCCGAGACCTTCCTGGTCGCGTTCCGCAAGCGGGAGTCGTTCGACCCCGCCAGAGGGACGGTCCGGCCCTGGCTGTACGGCATCGCCACCAACCTGGTCGCCCAGCACCGCAGGAGCGAGATGCGCAGGCTGGAGGCCCTGCAGCGGGCGCCCGTCACCGGTGAGGCAGACGAGGGACATGAGGAGCGAGTGGCCACTCGCCTCGCCGCCGCGGGCGTGCAGGGGCCGCTCGCGTCGGCGTTGAGCGGCCTCCCGGACGGCGACCGCGACGTCCTGCTGCTCGTCGCGCTCGCCGACCTGAGCTACGAGGAGGTCTCACAGACCCTCCGCATCCCGTTCGGCACCGTCGGCTCCCGGCTCAACCGGGTGCGCAGGAAGCTGCGCGCGGCGCTGGGCGGCGTCAACCCCATGATCGGAGGCTCCGATGGATGAACTGACCTCGGTTCGCGACCTGCTCACCGAGCCTGAGCCGTCCCACGAGGTGATCGCGGCGGGCCGGGCCCGGCTCCTGGCCGCCGCCGACCCCTTCTCCGGGTTCTCCGATTCCTTCGAGCCGTCCGGGCCGCCTGCCCCCGGATCGCCGGGAGACCGGATGATCCGGCAGGCGCGGCGCGGTCGCAGGACGGCCTGGTGGACCGCCCTGGGGGTGGGACTGGCCGGGACCGCGGCGGCCGCGGCCCTGGTGATCGCCTCGTCGACCGCCGTACACCCCCCGGCACCGCTCACCCGGCTGCCGGTGCCGGACACCTCCGCCACGGCGCGGCAGGTCCTGCTCGCCGCGGCGACCGCGGCGGCCAAGGCCCCCACGAAGGGTGCCTACTGGGTCACCCGCGCCATCAGCGGATCCCAGCGCGTCGAACCTGGTGCCCGGTACCTCATCCAGCAGAGCCGCTCCACGGAGATGTGGCTGTCGCGGACGCGCGACAGGAAGAGCTGGAGGATCAACCAGTATCTCGGCGCGAAACCCGCGACGCCCAAGGACGAGGCGGCCTGGCGGAAGAACGGCTCACCGGCCCGCTGGCTGTTCGAGGACGGCGCGCTGACGGGCGGCTACATCCCCCCGGACAGCCGGATCGAGTCCGCGCCGGGAGAGCGGGAGGCGTCCTGGCTGCGCGGCAAGTGGATCGGGTCGGCGGGTCACCTGACCAAGGGGCTGATCACCTGGGCCGAGGTGCGCGCGATACCGGACACCCCGGAGAAGCTGAAGGCCTACCTGAGCGAGCGCAGCGGTGCCTACGCCGCCAAGTGGCCGGGCTCGCGGAAGGAGGGGGAGGCGGATCCGTGGGTGCTGCAGGACTGCATGGAGATCATCACCTCGCTTCCGGTCTCTCCCGAGACGCGTGCGGCGGCCTACCAGCTCCTGGCGTCCCTACCGGAGATGAAGTCCGAGGGGGAGGTCGTCGACCATCTCGGCCGGGTCGGCCAGGCGATCTCCTACCCGGTCGACACGTCCACGCCGCAGGGCGAGAACAAGGTCTACGGGAGGAACCGGCTCGTGATCGACGTGGCGAGCGGGCTGCCGCTGTCCCGGGAGATGGACGGTCTCGACCGGCTCGCGGACGGGCGGACCTACAAGGTCGCCTCGTTCACCGCGTACGAGCAGATCGGCTGGACCAACGACCTGCCCGACCTGCCCGCCCGGCGCAACTGAGCCACCGGGCGTACGGGGGTGCGCGCCGGGCGGGTCGAGAAGGGCATGCGGGGGGCATCCGGGGGCATGGTGGCCGCGCGCCTGCCCCGGCCTTCCAGGGCGTGTGCCCGCGCGGGTGCCGGGCCCGAGCTCTTCGCCGGGGCCCCGGCACACCGCCGGGCGGCGGTGAGGTCAGCGGCGGGTGTGGCCGCCCCGGAAGCGGTCCAGCAGCCCGCGCAGCTTCTGCTTGTTGCGCGGGTCGCGGGCCATCGCCTTTGCCTTCTCCATGTTCCGCTGCCCCTGCGGGGTGCGCAGGTAGCTTCGGACCCGGTCGATCAGCGACGCCATGGTGTCCTCCATCTGTCGGAACCCTCCGACTACCCGATCTGGCCGGTTCCAATCACCACCGGTACGGGCTCAGGAGTCGACGAAGTCGTCGGGGACCATCACCCGCAGGCCGTTGGGGACGGTACGGATCGTGATGGGAGTCATCAGACGGACCTCACCGTCGACGTCGGCGGCCATCGGCGGGTCGGTCTCCAGGTACATCTCGCGCCCCACGACGAAGGGGCCGCCCGCCAGGCTGCGCCAGCGGCCGCTGCCGGCGCGGACCATGGTCTCCAGCAGCAGGCGCAGGCGCTTGCCCGAGCCGAGCTGGTACGCGACCAGCCGCCCGTTGTCGATGCTGATGTCCCTGGCGACCTGCCAGCCGCCGTGGAAACGGCCGTTGGCGATGTTGAGCTGGTGGGTGAGCAGCTCGTGGCGGCGCCCGTCCACGGTGAGGAAGGCGCGGAACGGCCGGTGGCCCGGGAGGACCGTCATGGCCGTGAGCGGGTAGGCCGCGCGGCCGAGAAAGCGCTTCACCCCGTGCCTGACCTTGCCCGCCACCTCCACGGAGACCCCGAAACTGGCCAGGTTGGCGAACTCGCGGTCCCCGGCGACGCCGAGGTCGATGTCGGCGACCTTCCCCGTACGAAGGACCCGGATGGCTCCGGCGAGGTCGAGGGGGACGCCGAGACTGCGGACGAAGTTGTTGGTGGTGCCCAGGGGCAGCACCCCGAGGGCGACGTCGCGGTGGGCGACGTGCTTGACGGCGGCGCTGAGCGTGCCGTCGCCGCCGCCCACGACGAGCAGGTCGGGCTCGTCGGCCAGGGCCTCCTCCAGGGTGGCGCGCAGGCGTGCCGGATCCGTGACCGGGAGGAAGCGGATCGAGCCGAACCCCTCGGCCCGCAGCGCGCGGACCACGGCGGGGTAGTGGCGCCGGCCTCGGCGCGAGCGCGTGTTGACGACCACGCAGACCCTGCCCTCGGTCCGGATGGCCTCGGTGTGCTCGGCCTTGCTTCGAAGCTCTCCCACGCTGCCCCTATCCGATCGGGTGGTTGCCCGTTCAAATGGTAGGGCCCCGCCGTCGGTGACGGCGGGGCCCGGTACTGCTGGGCCTTTCCTTACCTCATGGGCGGAATGACCTACTTCTTGGGCGGAGTGACCTGCACGATCGCGCCGAGGTCGCCCGGGAGCGGGGTGATCAGCTTGAGCTTCACGCCCAGCGCCTTGCCCTCGTCACCGGGGTTGCCGGAGCCGAGGACGTGGCCGTTGCCCATGTCGGTCCCGTACAGCTCGGTGGCCGGGGTGCCGTCGGCGTTGACGACCCGGGTGCTGTACGGCTGGTCGCCCTTGGAGGGGACGACCGTCGAGGCGTCGAAGTCGCGGTAGAACAGGCTGGTGCCGCGCGCCTCGAACCCGGGGTACCAGGTCTTGGCGTCGGTGAACTCGGAGACCCCGCGCTGCGCGGCCACCTTGGTGCAGTACTCGCTGAAGGGCTCGCCGGGCCCCTCGAAGCACTCGGTGAAGGGGTAGGTCTTGGCGAAGGAGAAGGCGGCATCCGAGGTCTGCACGCGGCCGTTCATGTTCTTGAGCGTGGTGGTGTCCTTCTCGGCCGCCGCGCCGGTCCGCCGCAGCGGGTCGAAGTGGGAGTCGACGAGGAGCAGGCTGCCCTTGGCGCCGATGCTCGGCGCCAGTTCGAGGCCGTTGGCCACCGAGTTGTTGGTGTAGTTCGAGTCGCGGAACCAGACGAGCAGGCCGGGGGCGTTGTACTTGACCTTCTCCACCTTCCACGCGCCATCACGCGAGTAGTTGGTGGTGTAGGTGTACTGCAGGCCCTTGTCGAACCCGTCGAGGTTGCGCCACTCGGCCAGATAGAACCGGGAGACCTCGCGCTTGCCGTCGTTGACGACCCAGCCCTGGCCGGTGGTGCCGTTGAAGCTGCCGCCGCCTGCCGTCCAGCCGGTGGCGCCGCTCTCGAGGTCGTCGCTCCAGACGGTCTGGGTGCCGTTGGTGAGCGCGAAGTCGTCGACGTGCCAGCCGCGCGGGGTGAAGGCGGCGTCGGTGTTGTAGGTCAGGCGCAGCTTGACGGTCTTGCCGGCGAACGGGGCGAGGTCGACGTAGTCGTGCCGCCAGCCGTCGGTGTTGCCGGTGAGGCCGTACTTCTTGTTGCCGAACGTGGCCAGGTTCTTGTTGGGGTCGGTGTAGTCGTCTCCGGTGGAGACCAGGGCACCGCCCTCGGTGTAGACCTTTTGCTGGGCCCAGGTCGTGCCGCCGTCGGTGGAGATCTCGACGAAACCGTAGTCCCAGTCTTCCTCGATCTCGTAGTTGTTCCACATCCGGAACTTCAGGTCGGTCCCGGCGGGCACCTGGACGTCACGGCCGATCTTGACGTTGGCCCACTCCTGGTCGAAGTTGGACCAGAACGTCTTGGTGCCGCTGTGCGGCTCCACCATCGTGACCGGGGGGCTGGCCAGGTTCACCCTGACGCCGTCCTGGGTGAGCTTGGGCGTGCGCGAGGCCTGGCCGATCGTCACCGCGCCGGCGCGGTCGCCGGGGTTGAAGACCTTGGGGTTGGCCCAGCCGAGGACCCACTTGCTCCAGATGCTCATGTGGGCGGGCATCGACTGGAAGATCGGGCCGCTGTGCGAGCCGCTGGACATCAGGTCCCAGAAGTCGACGGCCGAGGAGGCCTGGCCGCTGGTGTCGTAGAGGTCCGGAAGGCCCAGGTCGTGGCCGTACTCGTGGGCGAAGACGCCGACGCCGGAGTCCTCGGGCTGCACGATGTAGTTGGAGATCTTCACGTTCTTGCCGGGCACCTGGTAGCCTCCGGCCACCGCGCTGGAGTGCGCCCAGATCGCGTAGGTGCCCTCGGCGCCGCCGTCGGAGGACTTGTCCTTGCCCGCGTGGACCAGGACCAGGTGGTCGACCACGCCGTCGGGCTCGGCGAAGTTCCCGTCGCCGTCGGCGTCACCGACATCCTCGATGTCGTAGTCGGCCCACGGGAAGTTCGGCTCGGCGGTGACCAGGGAGTTCACCGCGTCGATGGCGAGCTGGCCGGCTCCGAGCGGGTTGTCCGGGTGACCGCTCATGTCCTGCACCGGCTGGCCGCAGGCGCGCGCGCCGTAGTAGGCCTCGGAGTGCGGGACCTTGATCCACGGGCTGGCCTGCCCGGTGACCGTGTAGGCGCCCTTGGACATCTCCTCGTACATGTTCTTCATGGTGAAGCCGGAGATGTCGATGCCCTTGCGGCCGTCCCGGGGGTCGGTCAGGTCGGTGCGGACGCGCTGGGTGATGCCCTGCTTGGTGTAGAGCATCTTGTTGAAGTGGTCGGGGCTGAAGTCGGGCACCCAGAAGCTGTTGTTGTCCTTGTGGGACAGGGTGGCCGGGTTGGGGATCCTGTTGTGCAGGGGGCCGTTGAGCAGCGTGCCCGCCGGCTCGGTGACGCACTCGGCCGGGTCCTCGCTGTCGACGTTCCCGGGCCGGGAGAAGCCGGAGAAGTCGTCGTTGGCCTTGTCGTTGAACTCCACCAGCAGCGTGAGGAGCTTGGCCGTCTTGACGGTCTTCGACTTCTTGAAGATGAAGTCGGCGGGGTTGATCCCCGTTTTGATCGCCTGGGCCTCGCGCTTCGCCAGCACCCGCGCGGCGACGGGGTTGCCCTCCGAGTACTTCTCGGCGATCTTCTTGGAGGGGCTGACCTTTCGCGCCCTGGCCGACGGCACGGCGGGGTCGTCGACCTCCGGCTCGTCCCTCGGGGGCGCGTAGTTGATGTAGTAGTCGGCCGCGGTCGGCTGGTACCGCGCGACCGAGGTGTCGCTCTCGGCCGACGCACCGCCCACAGCCAGTCCCGTGACGGCCAGGCCGAGCACGGGAACTATCGCGAGAAGACGCCTGCCGGCGCCTCCGCTGCTGACTTTGCCGGACAACGTGTCCCCTTCCCTGCGCCCGGGTTGGCCGGACGCGTCCATCTCCGACGCGCCGTATGAGCGCGCCGAACCGGGACGTTAGACGAGAAGGTAAAGCCAGAGTCAAGAGACCGGATGATGTTGCGAAACTGCAATAAAGTACCTTTTGTCCGAAGGGGGCATGTTGGGACAGGCCGTACAGTCCAATATGTGACCGCTATCCCCGAACTCGTCGCCGCGCTCGCACCGGAGAAGGTGCTGACCGACCCCGACGTGACCGACTCCTACGCACGGGACCGGACCTTCCTGGAGCCGGGCAGGCCGCTGGCCGTGGTGCTGGCGCACACCAGGGACGACGTGGTCGCCGTGATGAGATGGGCCACCGAGCACCGGGTGCCCGTGGTGCCCAGGGGAGCCGGGACCGGCCTGGCGGGCGGGGCGACCGCCGTCGAGGGATGCGTCGTGCTGGCGCTGCACAGGATGGCGGCCATCAGGGAGCTCTCCCCCGCCGACGAGATGGCCGTGGTCGAGCCGGGCGTCATCACCGCCGACCTGGACCGGGCCGCCCGCGAGCACGGGCTGATGTACGCCCCCGACCCCTCCTCGTACGAGATCTCCACCATCGGCGGCAACCTCGCCACCAACGCGGGCGGGCTGCGGTGCGTGAAGTACGGCGTGACCCGCGACTCGGCGATGGGCCTGGAGGTCGTGCTCGCTGACGGGCGGGTGATCAACACCGGCAGGCGCACCGTGAAGGGCGTGACGGGGTACGACCTGACCGGGCTGTTCGTCGGCTCCGAGGGGACGCTCGGGGTCATCACCGCGGCGACGGTGCGGCTGCGCAGGGCTCCGTCGGTCTACCCGGCGACGATCGCGGCCGAGTTCACCTCCCTCAGGGACGCCGCCGCCGCCGTCTCGGCGATCATCGCGGCCGGATGCCAGCCGTCGCTGATGGAGATGCTCGACCGCAACACGCTCAAGGCCATCGACGACTGGCGGAACATCGGGCTGGAGGAGTCGACCCGGGCGATGCTGATCGCGCAGTCGGACGCGGTGGACGGCCCCGCGGTCTCCGAGCGCATGGCCGAGCTCTGCACCGCCAACGGCGCGGCCTTCGTGGCCGTATCGTCGTCGGCGCAGGAGGCCGAGGAGCTGATCGGGGTCCGGCGGATGGCCTACCAGGCCAAGGAGCGGCTGGGCAAGTGCCTGGTGGAGGACGTGTGCGTGCCGCGTTCCCTGCTGTCGCACATGATCGAGAAGATCGAGGCGATCGCCGTCAAACACGACGTGCTGATCTCCACGGTCGCCCACGCGGGCGACGGCAACCTGCACCCGGTCTTCATCTTCGACCACGCCCTGACCGAGCCGCCGCCGGAGGTGTGGGCGGCGGCCGACGAACTCTTCAGGGAGACCCTGGAGGTGGGGGGCACGCTCACCGGCGAGCACGGCGTCGGGCTGCTGAAACGGCGCTGGCTGGCGCTGGAGACCGGTCCGGTCACCGAGGAGATCCACCACGGGATCAAGCGGGTCTTCGACCCGCTCGGCATCCTCAACCCCGGCAAGGCCATCTGAGCGGGCTCCCTTCGGGAGGGCTCTTCTTGGGATGGTTCCCGCCTTGGGAGGCTTCCCGCCGCCATGGGGTTTCCGAAGCGGATCTCTACCATCGTTCGCGCTGGTAGCGTTCTTCCCCATATAAACCATTTTTTTCGGGGTTTGTTCGGGGGAACATCGTGACAGAGCCGCTCACCGAGGAGGATCCACCGAGGCTGGGCTCGTTCGAACTGATCGGACGGCTTGGCGAGGGTGGCCAGGGGATCGTCTATCTCGGGCGGGGGCCCGGGGGCGAGCAGGTCGCCGTCAAGCTCCTGCACCACGGGCTGACCGGTGACCCCGAGGCCAGGGCCCGCTTCCTGCGCGAGGTGTCGGTCGCGCAGCGGGTGGCCAGGTTCTGCACCGCGGCCGTGCTCCACGCGGACCTCGCCGGCAGCCGCCCGTACATCGTGAGCGAGTACGTCCCGGGACCGTCCCTGCGCCTGCTGGTCGACCGGGAGGGGCCCCGGCGCGGCGCCTCCCTGGAGCGTCTCGCCGTCAGTACGGCCACCGCGCTGTCGGCGATCCACCGCGCGGGCATCCTGCACCGCGACTTCAAACCCGCCAACGTGCTGATGGGCCCCGAGGGCCCGGTGGTGATCGACTTTGGCATCGCCAGGGCGCTGGACTCCCCGGGGATGACGGCGACCGGGGTGGCGATGGGCACCCCGTCCTACTTCGCGCCCGAGCAGCTCGGTTCCGACGAGGTGACGCCCGCGGCCGACGTGTTCGCCTGGGGCGTCACGATGGTCTTCGCCGCGACCGGTACGCCCGCGTTCGGCCAGGACTCCATCGCCGTCGTGATCAACCGGATCCTGCACGCGCAGCCGGAGCTGGGCACGTTGGAGGGGCCGCTGCGCGACCTGATCGCGGCCAGCCTGTCCAAGGACCCGGCCCTGCGCCCCACCGCCGAACAGCTCGTCAGCCACCTGATGGGCGCGGGCCCGACCACCCCGGTCCCCCGCCCGGCCGCCCCCTTCCCCGGACCGGGCCAGGCGTCCGGTCCCGTGCCCGGCTCCTCCCACACCCTCGGTCCCTTCCACGCCCCCGGCACCGGCGTCGGCCCCACGTCCGGCACCGTGTCCGGCATCGGCATCGGGCACACGACCGTACCCGGGACCGGGACGACCGCGCGACAGGGTGGACACGGCGTACATGGCCAGGCCGGACCACCGGCGAACGGCCCCGGCCAGGGCGGGCCGTGGCCCAGCAGACCGGAACAGGGCGGATCAGGACAGAACAGCCAGGGGCCCGGCGAGACGAAGGCGCCCCGGCCGGTGGGACTCCTGCTCACCGGGGTGGCGGTGGTGGCCGCGCTCGGCATGGCCGCCGGGGCCGTGGTGCTTCTCCAGGACGACGAGAAGGTCGCGGCGGCGGCCCCCGCCGTGTCGGAGGTCGCGGAGCCGGAGCCGACGCTCGTCCCCGACGCCCTGGAGGAGTCTCCCGAGCCCTCGGAAACAGCCTCGGAAACGGCCTCGGAGAGGGCGGAGGACACCGAGGTGGTCTCCTCGATCACGCCTCCCCCGTCCCGGCGCACCGGGCAGCCGTCCTCACGGCCGGCCGGAGATCCGGTCCCCGCCGCGGAGAAGCCGACGCGGAAGCCCAGCAGGTCCCCCTCGCAGACTCCCGAGCCGACGGTCACCACCGCCGAGCCGACCCCGCCCGCCAAGCCGACGGCCTCGACACGGCCGAGCACCACTCCCAAGCCCTCGTCGTCCCCGAAGCCGACGTCCAAGCCCACCACCGCGAAACCGACAGTGAAGCCCACCGCTCAGCCGTCCCAGAAGCCCAACCCCTACACGGCCACCGGTGTCTGCGGAAGCGGCTACAAGGTGGTCGACTCCAGGGCCCTGGGCAGCGCGGCGACCGTCTACCTTCTCTACAACACCGGCGAGGGCAAAAACTGCGTCGTCACCATGTCCAAGTACGTGTTCCCCTCCAAGATCGCGATGAACGCGATCCTCCAGGTGAAAGGCGGCTCCAGCAGGAGCAACCCCGGTAGCTTCACTGTCTACGCGGGCCCGATACGGCTCCCCGCCGCCAAGAAGTGCGTCATCTGGGGCGGCTCGCACGGATCACTGTCATGGAAGAGCGGCTGGAGCCACTGCGGCTGAGTTCAAGGGGTATCGCATACTTCATGGCTCTCGTCGCCTGCCGGTGTCTTTCACGACCCGACGAAACAGCGGCGGATGAGTGGGTGTCCGAGAATGCTTGATCGCGATGGGTGTGTCGTCGTCGCGTCCGGCTCATAGGTGATCAAGATGGGCGGGTGCCGCGTGAACGGCGCCACCGCTGCGACCTGCCGCGGCCACGTGAGGGCGGCGGTCGGCCAGGACCCGGCTGAGCTGAAGGACGCTCATGCCGAACATCAGCACGCCCAGGGGGACGTGCAGGGTCTTCACCTGCGCGATGCCCAGCGCCATCTGTGCCAGGGTGAGCCCCAAGAACCCGGCCGCGTACAGGACGGGCCTGGGCGAGCCACCGCCCGGCCGCCACACCAAGATCGCGGCGACCAGGTGCAACACCGCCACGGTGAACACCCCGTACGCCGAAACACTGTGCAGTGCCCGTCCGCCGGGCGAGGACAACAACAGTCCGGCGGTGATCGGCGCGGCGAAGAGGGCCAGGGTTTGCAGGGTGATCGCGACACGCAACAACACAGGTGGCTCCTTGACGGCTGCGAGACGGGGATGAGGACGGCGACGATCCGCGTGCTGGACGATGTCTCAGCAGTCCGACGACACAACCGCCGGGAATGAGGCGACGCGCCGATCTCACGGTGCGATGCCTCGTCGATCTGGTGGGTGTCCCGCAGCCCCGCTCACGCCGAGGCGCCGTACCGGCCGAATCGTCGCGCCTCGGCCGGCCACATCGACCACGGCGAACGCCTCGTGAACGGCGTTGGATCATGATCGCTCCGCCAGGTGGCCGGCGACATGCGACCGCGGCGACGTGGCGTGCCGGGCGACGCGGCCGTTGATCGATCACAACGACGCGTGCCGTGCCGGTGGCCTCGCGAAACGCGGGATCACCGACACGGCACGTCATGTGGAACTAGCGACCGGGATTGGTCATTTCTTCCAGCCCGGCGTGACGCCGCACTTGGCCTTCGCGTTGATGCAGATCTTCACGAGCGCGCCGAGCGTCTCCTGCTTCCAGGCGTTCATGAAGTCCCCGTGAATCGAGGAGGGCATCCCCGACGACAGCGTCAGGCCGTCACCGCCGAGGGAGTCGTAGCCGAGCATGAACGAGAGGTTCGGGACCGCGACCGGGTAGTCGCCGGAGCACGTGCCGTTCTTGGCCGGCCCCATGTGCGACTTGTGGTCGGGCGAGTCGATGTGCTTGCCGTCCCAGCAGTCCTGGAACGTCAGCTGGTAGATCAGGTTGCCACCCGGGGCGCAGACGGGCCAGTTGCCGTCGGCGCTGCGGCCGGTCTCCGCGCTGCCGGCGCACCAGAACTGGCCGGAGGCACCCTTCGGCGTCGCCACCTGTCGCTTCGCGTCGCCCTGCACCACGCGCAGGCCCGGCGGGAACGGCACGACCTCCGACGGGTCCTTGAGCCGGGAGCCGTAGTACACGCGGAAGTTCTCCATCGGGACCGGCTTGCCGTTCTTCAGCAGGGTCGGTGCCCAGTAGGCGCTGTTGTCCCCAGGAGCGTCACAGGTCGTGGTGCTCTTGAGCAGGTCCTCGGTCGTGGTGTCCGCCGTCACCTTCGGGCCGAAGAAGGTGTGCAGGTGGGAGGCGCCGGGCAGGCCGGGCAGCACGACCGGGTCGTCCTTGGCCTCGTTGGCCACCGTGCAGTTGGTGTGGAACTCGGGGACCCTCACGATTCCCGCGGGAACCGCTTCGGGTGCGACCTTGTTGTACGCGTCCAGGGCCTTCTTCCATTCGGCCTGGTTCACCGGCACCCAGCCGACGTTGGGCGGGGTGGTGCTGGGCGTCGGCTGGGCCGTCGGGGTCCGGGTCGAGGTCGGGGTCGGACTCGGGGCCGGGGTCCGCGTCGAGGTCGGAGTCGGGCTCGGGGCCGGGGTCCGGGTCGAGGTCGGGGTCGGGGTCGGAGTCGGGGTCGAGGTGCCCGAGCCGGTGCCGAAGACCTGGAACTCCCACAGCGAGACGCCGTACCGGCTGGACCGCTTGGTCGCGTACAGCCGCACGAACCGGCCGGTGGCCGACACGTTGATGGTCTGGACACCGCCCTTGCCCGCCGTGGTGCTGTGCACCGTCTTCCAGGGGCCGTTGCCACCGGCGGCGGTCTGGATCTGGAACGCCGTGGCGTAGGCGTTCTCCCAGTTGATGACGATCTTCTTGATGGCGGTGGACTTGCCGAGGTCGACCGCGAGCCACTGCGGGTCGCTGAACTTGCTGCCCCAGCGAGTGCCGGTCTTGCCGTCGAAGGCGGCCGCGGCCGACAGGTCACCGCGCTCCGCCGAGGAGGCGATGGCGTTACGGCCCTGCGAGAGAGGGACCTCGGCCGCGGCGGCCGGGGAGGCGACGCTCACCGCGGAGGTGCTCAGGAGGCCGACGAGAACACCGGCCAGCGACAGGCGGCGGATCTGACGTCCAACAGACGTGCGTCCGGCTTGAATGCCGCGCGAGGCGGTTGTGCTCATAGTGAATGAAGTCCTTGTCCTGTTGGGAAGTCGTGGAGGGGACATCCGGCGGCGCTCGCACGCGCCGCTAAACAGGAGACCCGCAGGCCGCGAGTGGATAACAAAAACTTCGGGGAAACTCGGACCGTTTTGTCGTCCGTCCCGCGTCCGGCCTGTCTCCTGCCCAGAAGGCCGACACCGGTCTCCCCAAGGGGGAGCAGAGCGCGGTCGTCCTCATCCAGCCGACGGGTGGCCTCGGCGACCCCCGGCGCCGGTCGGTGAGGCCCGGCCGCCCACAGGACTGGGAAACCGACGCGCAGGCGAATCTTTCCGATCTCGACTCCGTACAGGCCTTGGCGCTATGGCCCCATCGTCCACGGCCGGAGCTTGTCGGGGTTGCGTACCGCCCAGAGGTGCTTGATCCGATCGCCCGCGACATCCAACGCCATCACCACCACGGTGACACCGTCCTGCTGAACCACCAGGCCGGGCTCACCGTTGACCGTACGCTCCAGGATCACCAGGTCGGGCACCCTGAAGACGATGTCGACGGCGTAGTGCGCGATCTGCTCGGCGCCTTCGATCGGGCGGAGCACGGCACTGACCAGGCCGCCGCTGTCGGCGATCCCCGTGGCGTCTGGGTCGAGGAGGCCGATGAGGGCGTCGATGTCCTTAGCCTCCCATGCCTGCTTGAAGGCCCTGACAATGTCGGCGCGCCGGGCCGCCGGGGTCGCGGGAGCCTGTGAGGCGCGGATGCGACGGCGGGCCGAGGAGGCCAGCTGACGGCAGGCCACGGGGGTACGGCCGACGATCTCGGCCACCTCGGCGAAGGGGTAGCGGAAGACGTCGTGCAGGACGAACGCGACCCGCTCGGCCGGGGTCATCGAGTCGAGCACGACGAGGAAGGCCATGGTGACCGACTCGTCCAGGGTGACCCGGTCGGCGGGGTCGGCCGGGGTGCCGCCCGGCCGCCCACTGATCCACTCCGCACGGTCGGGCAACGGCTCGGGGACCCATTCACCCACGTAGCTCTCACGCCGGGCCCGCGCCGAGCCGAGCAGGTCGAGACAGACCCGGCTGGCGACGGTCGTCAGCCAGGCGCCGGGGGATTCGATGGCCTCCCGCTGTTGCCGGGACATGGCGTACCAGCGGGCGTAGGTCTCCTGGACGACGTCCTCGGCGTCGGCCAGGGAGCCGAGAAGCCGGTAGGAGAGATTGATCAGCTGACGCCGCTCGCTCATGATCGCGCTCAGGCCCGGCTCGAACCGGCCGTCTCCTGGCTCGGATGGGGTGGTCACGGTGTCGCCGGCTCCCTCGGTCGCATCTGCCCTCACCGGACCGACGAGACAACCCCTCGGAATGTGAGGTTGGCGCGTCGCCTCACATTCCGAGGGCTTGTCTCGTCGGACTACCAAGACACCATCCACCACGCAGGAAGGCTCGGCGACCCCGGCCGGTACGCGGACCGTCGTTGAGAACCCGCGCCGGAACGGGTGACCGTCCCCGCGGCCGGTCACTTCGTGACGGGGACCAATCCCATCAGGTCGCGAGCCTCCCAAGCTGGTCAGACCCGGCGCAGGCGGCGGATCGGCGGGATGAGCAGAAGGGCGGCGCAGACGGCGGCGGTGACGCCGGTCGAGACGAACAGCAGGTCCCGGGGTTCGACGATCGAGGAGACCGGGCCGATAAGGGCCTGGCCCACGGCCACGCCCGAGACCGAGCCGGCGACCTCGTAGGCGGTCACCCGGTTGAGGACGTCCGGGGCCACCTGCGTCTGGACGCTCGTCGACCACATCACCGACCAGAACGCCCAGGAGGCGCCGCCGAGCAGATGGCCCGCCATCAGCGGGAGAAGCGGAAGCTCCAGGGCGACCGACAGCGGGATGCAGGTGAAACCGGTCAGGGCGAGCGCGCCCGCGGCCAGGGGGCGGCCGGGGCGGAAGCGGATCGCGACCAGGCCGCCGATCACGGTGCCGGCGCCGAGGGCGGCCATCGCCCAGCCGTAGGCGGCTTCCCCCAGGCGGTCGCCGATCAGCCGGGAGCCGAGCGGGATGGAGGGGCCGAAGACGAACATGCCGAAGAAGACCCAGACCAGGATCACCGACCACATCCAGCTGCGGGAGCGGAACTCCACCCAGCCGCGCCGCAGGTCGAACAGGACCGTCGAGGACTCCCCAGCCCTGACGGCGGGGGCGAGCCTGATCAGGAGCAGGCAGAGGCCGCTGACCAGGAAGGTGGCCGCGTCGAGGGCGTAGACGGCGCCCGCACCGGTCAGCGCCATCAGCACTCCGGCCAGGACCGGGCCGCCGAGCTGGGTGGCCGCGTCAGCGATCTTGAGGGTGCCGTTGGCCCGCTGGGGGTCCTTCGCGACCAGCGGGACCATGCCGTTGACGCCGGGCTGGAACATCGCGGCGGCCGTGCCCGCCAGCGCGGAGGCGACTATCAGCAGCCACAGCGGCGGGGTTCCGGTGAAGAACGCGACGGCGAGCACGCCCTGGGTGACGATCCGCACCAGGTCCGCGCCGACCATCATGGCGCGTGCGCCGAACCGGTCGGAGAAGACCCCGCCGAACAGCACGAACAGCACGAAGGGCGCCGTCCAGACGGCGAGAACATACCCCACGCCCGAGACGCCGTAGATGGCCCCGACCGCCAGCGCCGTCGCGACCGGCATCATGGCGTCGCCCAGCAGCGACACCACCCGGGCCGCGAAATAGAAGGAGAAATCCCTGGTCCAGAGCGTGGGCGGGGCGCTCGGGGCATCTTCACGGTCGAGAATCGCGGTCATGTGACGAATTCCATGACCACTCATTCTGGATATCAGCGCACATCCACACAGACGCCCTGAATGACATTGTTGGGTACATTCTTGCCATGAGGCATCGCGTGGTCGCCCTGGTCGGCCCCACCCAGGAGATGTACCCGGTGACCTGCGCGTCCGCCGTGTTCGGCTACCACGGTCCTGACATCCCCCGGCTCTACGACTTCCGGCTCTGCGCCGAGCGGCCCGGCCCGATCCCGACCACGCTGGGCGCCGACATCGTCGTCCACGACGGCCTGGAGGCCCTGGCGGAAGCCGACACGATCCTCATCGCGGGCTGGTGCCCCGGGCCGGACTTCTCCGCCGAACTCGGCGCGGCGGTCCTGGCCGCCCACGGCCGCGGCGCGCGGATCGTCGGGATCTGCGCGGGCGTCCACGTCCCGGCGAGCCTGGGCCTGCTGGACGGTCGCGGCGCCGCGGCCCACTGGGAGCTCACCCACGAGCTGGGCCGTCGCTACCCGAGGGTCCGCGCCGACGCGACCGTCCTGTACGTCGACCACGGCGACGTCGCGACGGCGGGCGCCACGGCCACCACCGTCGACCTGTGCCTCAACCAGGTCAGGCGCGACCACGGCGCGGCCCTCGCCATGCGGATCGGCCGGCAGCTGGCGGCGGCCCCGCACCGGGAGGGCCGCCAGCGCCAGTACCCCGCGCTGCCGACGAGCGGGCCGGTCCCCGACTCCCTCGCCCCGCTCCTCGACTGGATAACCGCCAACCTCGACCGGCCGCTGACCCTGGAGGACATGGCGACCCGGTCGGGGATGTCGGCGCGCACCCTCAGCCGCCACTTCACCGGGCAACTCGGCATCTCCCCCGGTCGCTGGCTGCTCGACCGGCGCATCGCCGGCACCCGCGCCCTGCTGGAGGAGACCGACCTTCCGGTCGAGACGATCGCCCAGCGCGTCGGCCTGTCCTCTGCGGTCAACCTGCGCCGCCGCTTCCACAACGCGCTGAACACCACCCCGGCCGCCTACCGGCGCTCCTTCCGCTGACCGGCGCCCGGCGGCGCTGCCGCGCGTAAGGCGGCGAACCATGCCACCAGCACTGTCGTCTTCTACCGGGGGCTCCACGTCTGTTCCCGGCCTTCGACGTCTCCTCCGGAAAGGCCCGCAACGCCACCATCGGCGTCCAGGAAATCCCAGCCGGGAACCACGTCTTGGCGCCGTTGGGCTCGCAGGCGACGAACGCGCCGCCGTCCGTCGGGGCTGTACGCGGCTTCTTGTTTCTCGGCGGCCCGTGCCTTCCGGGGATCGGCCACACCCTCTATCAAACGCTGGAGGTTTGGAGGGTGGCGGTTTCCTCCCGGGCGGTCCAGAGCCGCGCGGACATCCATGCGATACCCACGGCCGCGATCACCAGGCCGACCAGGTAGACCGGTACGGGCACCGCGTTCCTGAGCGAGCCTGGGATCATGCCGACGGCGTAAAGCGCGATCGCGACGACCGGGAGGGCGCCCGAGCGCAGGGCCGCGACGCTGAAGATCAGGACTCCTACGATCAGGACGACCGAGGTGACGAGGAACGCCCGCCCGGTGCCCCCGGACAGCAGCCCGTCGATCGTGGCCTTGCCCAGCAGCGGAAAGACGTAGTGCAGCGTGTACTCGATCGCGAACGCCCCGGCCAGGCCGGCCGAATTGAGCAGGTAGCCGATGAGGCCGAGTCTGCCTGCCGTATCGCGTATCAGTAAGTAGAGGCCGGTGATCACGAGTAAGCCGGTGAGCGCGCCGAACGGTGCGATGGCATGGGTGACCGCGGTCTCGGGCAGCACGCCCGCGCGGCGCAGGACGTTGATCAGCAGCAGCGCGGCACAGACAAGGCCAGCCGCCCCGGTGGCCCGGTAGAAAGCCGATTGATGCATGGGGATACTCCATTCCTGTCGGTCATAACGCTCGTTATTGTGCGCGTTATCGGCCATTACGTTGAGTAGATGCGCAGAGACGTAAGCACCCCGAAAGAACTGGGCCAACTACGCCATGAACTGCTCGAGGCGGGCATGCGCGTGCCGCGGGAGCACCGGGGTGCCGGATTCCTCGAGGTGAATGCGAAGAATAGCGACCGGTTCCGCGGCTCGCGCATCCCGCGGATGAGCATCGACGGCCGGCGGCTGTACGGCACCGCCTTCCGTACCCTCGGGAAGTTCGAACGGCGCGTCAGGGAAATCAGCGAGCTGAGCGACCGCGCCACCTCACCGGCCCGCGACGGCCTCACCGGCGGAGCCCTGCGTCCCCGTACCGACCGGTGAGACCCGGCCGGTACGGGAAACACCTGGATCAGCCGTCATTCGGCTCGTGATCGCCCGGTGGACACGACGGGTTGCACAACACGTCGACCCAGACATCGGCGACCGGCGCGGTGATCCGCTCGACGGCCTCGGCCGGAAGTACGTCGTCCGTGATGTCGGCCCAGATCATGCGTACGGCGGCGGCCAGCGTGACGATGGAGGTTCCGCATCGCACGCAGACGCGCACGTCACCGGGCATGTCCAGGACGGACAGCGGGCCGCTCATCGGGATCCCGGCTCCACGCAGACGAACCAGACGGTCTTGCCCTCCGGCGCGGACTCGACTCCCCACCGGTCGGCATAGGCCGTGACGATCGCCAGCCCGCGACCGTGTTCTGAATCCGGGCCTGCCGGAAGCGGGCTCGGCCACACGATGCTGTGGTCGGTGACCTCCCCGCACACGATCCGCCCGTGCCGGTGCAGCGAGAGCGTGATCGGCGCCTTCCCGTGCACGACCGCGTTGCTCACCAGCTCGGACACCACCATGGTCACGTCCTCCGCCACGGCGGAGATGCCCCAGGCGACGAGGACTTCCCGCACCAGCCGACGCGCCGCGCCGACCACTTCGAGATCGGCGGGCAGATCCCAGTACGCCTCAAGAGCCTTGCGAGGTGTCTTCATAAGTTCTCCAGCGGAGGCGAGACCGACAGAAGGATCAAGACTGCGAGGCCGGGATCCGGCCAGGACAACGACCGACGTTGCACAGCATCACGAAGCACTTACAGAACGTGTTCGTCGACGCGCCCTATGATGTGGCCTGCACAGACCAAAATGCAACTCTCATTTTGAAACTCGACCGATATGTCTTCTCTTACGCTGAGTGCTCTACGATCGACACCCTTACCCCTTGGAGGCAAGCGATGACAAACGGTGGCCAGGGCCCAACGGTGCGCCGCCGACGTCTGGCCACCGAACTCCGACGTTTGCGCGAGGCTGCCGGCCTGACCATGGAGGAGGTCGCTCAATCACTGGACATGTCGCGGGCCACGATTTCACGCCTCGAAACAGGCAAAACGGCCCGACCACGCCCTCGCGACATCCGGGACATTCTGAAGCTGTACAAGGTAGGAGATCTCCAGCAGGAGGCGGTCATGGACCTCGCCCGAGGTGCCCGCGAACGAGGGTGGTGGGAGCAGTACAAGGGTGTCTTCACAGGTACCTACGTAGGGCTCGAAGCGGAGGCATCCTCAATTGACACTTTCGAACCTCTTGTGATTCCCGGCTTGCTGCAAACGTCCGCGTATGCGGCCGAGCTGGTTCGAGCCTCTCTCGCTGACCCAGCCGAGATCGATAAGCGCGTGGAAGCTCGGATGCGCCGACAGGAGATTCTGCAGCGCCCGAATCCGCCCCGATATCGGGCGATCATCGATGAGGCGGCCCTACTACGGCCAGTGGGTGACACGGAGGTCATGCGCGATCAATTTCGCAAGTTGATCGATACCTGTTCGCTTGAGCACGTGACCATTCAGGTCATGCCGATGTCAGCCGGTCCACACATCGGCCTGTGGGGGCAGTTCGTCATTCTCGGGTTCCCTGAATCCACCGACCAGAACGTTGTCTACATTGAAACTCCGACAGACAATCTCTATCTCGAAGAGCCCGAACACCTCGAACGTTATAACCTGGTGATGCAGCGCCTCGTCATCGACGCACTTGGAGCTGACGCCTCGATCGCGCATCTGTCCAAGCTAATCGACCGGTTGTGAGGCACCGATGGATCTATCCAGCGCAGAATGGCACAAGAGCACACTCAGCCAGGGCGACGGCAACAACTGCGTGGAGGTCGCCCGGAACCTTCCCGGCATCGTCGCGGTACGTGATTCGAAGGCCCCCGACGAACCGAGCCTGATCTTCACCTTCTCAGAGTGGTCCGCCTTCGTCAGCGGCATACGAGACGGCCGGTTCGACTGACCAAAACCCGCTGCATAGACACAACCGCGATGAGCCGAGAGGAAATCATGGACTTTAACCGACCCTATCCCCTGACCTGGCGAAAGAGCTCCCTCTCCGGCTCGGGCGACAACTGCGTCGAGGTCGTGACACTCCCCGGTCGCTGGCTGCTCGACCGGCGCATCGCCGGCACCCGCGCCCTGCTGGAGGAGACCGACCTTCCGGTCGAGACGATCGCCCAGCGCGTCGGCCTGTCCTCGGCGGTCAACCTGCGCCGCCGCTTCCACAACGCGCTGAACACCACCCCGGCCGCCTACCGGCGCTCCTTCCGCTGACCGGCGGACGTCCTGACGCCTGACTTGCCCAGCACCGTCCTGCTGTCGTCCTCGGGGTCGGTGTACTCGGCCGGCGGCGTCATAGCCATGGTGTCCACGAGGAACTGCTGCCCCGGCACCGAGCCCTTCTCCGCAGGCAACCCCGTGGGACCCGGCCCGGTGCGGCGGCGCCCGGTCACACCGAAGACGACCGGGGCAACCTCACGTCACCGCAGGCCGTATCCGTTGCCAACCGGCGGCTCCTCCGACTCGTCGTCGTAGTAGACCGTCACGAAAGGCCAGGGATCGCCCTCGTCATCGGTGTCGTTGTGGAAGACCAGATCGCGGATCTCGATGTCGCCCATCTCCTCCAGAGTGGCGGCGAGCCTTCGCAGCAACGTGGGCACGTCTTCCTGCCCCTCGCCCTGCGGGTTGTTCAGCGAGAAGTGCCGCGTTTGGTACCCGACCCGGTCAGCCATCTACTCCCCCTTCCGGCCGCGCTTCTGCGCATTCCGGTCGCCCTGGAACTTTTCTTCTGCATCGCGCGCGGTTGAACGGCCTACGGTCATAAGGTCACCCGAAGTTCTCAGTTTCCAGATCCGCCTGCTCTTCCTCGTGACCGCCGTCGGCGGGACAAGGTCATCACCGCTGTGGAGAAATCCGACGAGGTTCTCGACGGGGCATCCCGCGTACAGGCTCATCGAGCGGGTCGTTGACCGCTGGGCCCACAATGTCGTCGTCAGTCGGATGCGTGAGGATTCGCTCGATCGGAGCATAGCCTGGTTGGTCTGCATCTGCCGCTACCACGTCCTCCTCTTTCCGTCAGGCCCGAACGGTTCGGTGTTGTACCCGTTGTCGGCGGCGTTGCTGCCGTCCTGCTGCGCCTCCAGCTCCTCCCGCTCCCGCTGCTCCCGAGCCCTCTTCTCCCTCCGGGTCTCCTTCTTCGGGACCTCCTTCGAGGGCTCCCTGCCACGCTTCTGCGCATTCCGGTCGCCCTGGAATTTTTCCTCCTTCTTTCTCTTCTGCTCCGCGCTGTTGGCGGCCGCGCGGTCATAAGGTTTCCCCGCCGCCTTCGCCTCCAATGCCTCCTGCTCTTTCTTGCTGAGTTGCTGATTGGCCTCCGTACGGCCGCGGCCACCGCCGCGGCCACCGCCGCGCTGCAGGATGCCCGGGTTCTTATCGAAAGCGTTCCCGGCTCTCGAGGGCGGTATCCGGGCATGGCCGGCGCCCGCGAACGCGGGACTGCCCGGTCCTCCAGGGAGGCGCAGCTTCTCCGCGGCGCGGTCCACGGGCCCCTTCAGCCGGTCTATCATCCCGGGACCGAGACGCTTTTCGATGCCCTCCGCAACCTCGCGCACGATCCTCATGCCCGCGTTCCGGGTGGCGAGCAGGGTCTGTATGGTCGCCGGACCTGCCGCGGGGCCGAGTAACGAGGTATAGGCCAGGCGTACCGTAGCGGCGGACAAGACAGTGGCGATCGCCACCTTCGTGCCCGACGCCACGCCCCCGATGCCGTCCAGCGCCACCGGCGCGACTTTCGCCGCGGCGGAGATCTGCGCCATGTGGCCGGTCTCGTTGCCCGTCGTCTGCCAGTAGCTCTGTAGCTGGGTAGCCCCTTCGCCCTTGTACGAGTCGGACGTGCTCCGTACGGCGGTGTCGGCCCCACCGGCCCCCCTCTCGGAGCCGGCGTTCGCGACGCGGGCGACATCGCCGTGGGCGTGGATGATGTCCTCGTTGACGTTCGGAAACCACACGCCCGACAGGTCGCTGACCGTCTGCAGCGTCGGTGGCAGCATTATGGCCATCAGTCGATCTCCGGCATATAGCTGGCGTAATCCGCGGCCTCGACGTCACGAGACGTCTGGATGACGTTGTCTCCCGTCCCGTACATCACACCTGACGCGGCGCCTCTGGCCTCGACCATGGAATGGCAGCTGTCAGCCCATATCTTGTTCAGCACCGAGAAGAGGGGATCCGGCCCCCACGATTCGGCGCCGCACTCTCGCAGCCGCTGTACTGCCGCTTCGTGCTCCGCGGCATAGCTGTGTACGTGTGACGCCTGCCGTTCCAGCGTCTCCCTGCTCGCTTCAACCCCCGAACTCATCTCTTAACAATAGCCACTTAAGCCCCACATGACGCATGAAAGTAAACATTCAGGTCATGCACAGGATGTGACCTTCGGACCGGGTACGACCGTCCGTCACTTTGATCAGTCAGGCGGACGATGGCGTGACCTTCTGGCGTCCGGCCTGGTCAGAGCGATGCCTCGCGCGAGCGGGTGGCTCCGGTGACGAGGCGATGCCATCCCGTCACCCCCATCGGCATGCCCGGCCACCTCCCGGGCCGCCGGTTCGGTCACCGTAAGCAACCCAGAACCACACTCCAGCACGGTCGCGCAACGTGACCAGGACAATTCAGGCCGCGAAAAGGCTGAATGCTTATGTATGGGGTGGATGCCGGTTTTAATCCAGAAGGCTCCTCGCTTGCCGGTATATGGCAGTGAGGTCGATGGACGTACCGGGGAGTGCCTCTTGGAGCGTCTCGTGGAGAAGGCCGTCGGCCTGTCGCTGAGCGTTCTGCTGGGCCCGGTGCACCGCCAGGAGGATCTGCTCCGACAGGGCTTCGCTGCCGCCCTTGACCGCGCGCGGATCAAGGGTGACCTCGATCACCCGACCGTCGGACGCCACGGTCGCGCGCACGTGCCCACTATCGCCTTCGCCCGTGCCGACGATCTCTGTCAGCTGCTCCTCCCGGGCCGCGAGCAGAGCCTGGAACCTGTCGAGCTGCTCCTCGGCCTTCACGATATCCCGTGGGCGGATGTCGCTCGGATCGATGTCGTACCCGAACATCACGACTGCCGGTACATGTCGTGGGCGGCGGCCTCAACCCGTTCGCGGACAAACGTCTCGTCCAGCGGCTGGGGAATTCCCGCCGAGGCGGCCGCGTCCTCGACGATCTCGCCGGTGCGCCGCGAGGCGTCCTGCTGCGCCAGCCGGATGGCCTCGGTGACCTCATTGCCGAGTGCCGCCACGCTGAGACGGAGGGCCCGCGGGTTGATGTCGACCTTGGTCAGAGAGCCGCCGCTGTTGGCGGTCACGCGGACCAGCCCATCGGCGGCTTCGCCCGTTCCCTCGACCTCTCCGATCAGGTGCTTGGCCTGGCGCAGCCGACTCAGCGCCGTCTCGGTCTGTTCGATGACCTGTTCCATATAACGGGCATCTTCGCCAATTTTGGGCGGAAAGGGCATTTCGGATCCCCCGTATCGATGATCTCTGGCAGAGAACTGTTCACGCAGATGTTAATGGGATTTATGTTGACATGGTGGCGCCCTGATCCTCAGCAGCGGCCAGGCAGGCTGCTTGGCCTTGCGCACTCCTGATCGCCCACCCACAGCACCAGACGGCCGGGGACGCCCTTCTGATCGTGACGCCGGACGAGATCATCGAGTGCGGACCGCCACGTCGGCCAAGGATGGCAGTACGTCAGGTCGGTGGCACGCCGACGCCTCCGCCTGGAGCGGTGCTGACATCCCGGTCCTCTGCCGGTAGGCGGCCGGTCCCGTCGAGACCCCCTGCGGCGCGGACCGCGCGGGCGCCCGCCGCACGCAGGTACGCCAGCAGTTCGGGCGGCTCGTGCACCTGGAACTCGCAGCCGAGCATGAGCAGCCGCGAGGCCAGCCACTCCAGGGTGTCGGCACGCCCGTGCAGGCGGCAGCTGTGCTCGTCGATCGGCTGGACGTCGTCCGGGGCGATGCCGAGCCGCTGCGCCACCTGGCCGGCCGGAAGACGCAGGGTCGCCAGCACCTCGTAGGTGGGGACCGACGAGTACAGCCTGTCGGTGATGAAGGCGGCCTCGTCCTGCTCGGGCGGCTCGCGGGGCGGGACCCGCACGCCGGTCGGCCGCGGATCACTGATCCGGTCGACGCGGAAGGTCCGCCAATCATCGCGATCGTTGTCGTAGGCCAGGAGGTACCAGCGACGTGCGGCCACCACCAGACGGTACGGCTCGACCAGGCGTCTGGTCTCGCTCCCGTCACCCGTCTGATAGGCGAACCGCAGGCGTTCGCGGTTGGCGGCGGCGCCGGCGAGCACCGTCAGGTTCTGCGGATCAACGTTCGGCCCGTTCCCGGTCGGCATCGAGACCAGGACTGCGGCCGGCGCGGCGACCCGGTGCCGCAGCCGGGACGGCAGCACCTGCTCCAGCTTGGCCAAGGCCCGCACGGACGCCTCCTCCATGCCGTCCACCGGAGTCCCGGCCGCCATGCGCAGGCCGACCACGATGGCCACCGCCTCCTCATCGTCCAGCAGCAACGGTGGCATGGCCTTACCTGCGGCGAGACGGTAGCCGCCCACCGCCCCCATCGTCGCCCGCACCGGATAACCCAGCTCACGCAGGCGATCGACATCCCGGCGGATCGTACGGGGGCTGACCCCCAGGCGCTCGGCCAGCTCGCTGCCGGGCCATTCGCGCGGGGTCTGCAACAGGGACAGCAGTTTGAGCAGTCGTGCGGGCGTGTCGCTCATGGGGTCCATCATGCCCGGCCATATGGGACAGGAACTGACCTACATGGTTCCTACTCTCGATCATGTCACCGCGACGCACCACCCGGGCCTGCCGGGAACGACGTGGCGGGACGCCGCCCGCCATGCGGCGGGCGTACCCACTGAGGAGAGTCATGAGCACCGAGGTCCGCCCCTTCCGCATCGATGTCCCCCAGGCAGACCTGGACGACCTGCGCCACCGGCTGGCCCGCACCCGATGGCCCCGGCGACTTCCCGGCGAGGAGTGGAGCCGGGGCGTCCCCGCCGACTATCTCAAAGACCTGGCCGAATACTGGCGCAGCGGATACGACTGGCGCCGGCACGAGGCGCGGCTGAACGAGTTTCCCCAGTTCATGACCGAGATCGACGGCCGGGACATCCACTTCCTGCACGTGCGCTCCCCCGAGCCCGACGCCCTGCCGATCATCCTCACCCACGGCTGGCCGAACTCGTTCGTGGAGTTCGCCGACCTCATCGGCCCCCTCACCGATCCTCGCGCGCACGGCGGCGACCCGTCTCAGGCGCTCCACGTCGTCGTGCCGTCGGTGCCCGGATTCGGGTTCTCCGCGCCGCCGCGCGAGACCGGCTGGAACGTCACGCGCGTGGCACGGATCTGGGCGGAGCTGATGCAGCGCCTCGGATACGACCGCTACGGCACCCAGGGTGGGGACTTCGGCGCGTACGTCGCCCCGGAAATCGCCAAGATCGCCCCGGATCACGTGATCGGCGTCTATGTCATCGCCGGGCTCGGCTTCCCCACCGAAGCCGACGTTCCCGAGATGACCGACGACGAGCGGGCGGCCTACGCGCAGCTCCAGAAGCAGGACTGGATGAGCGGCGTGGACCATCATGGGCTGCTGCGCGCGGCGCCCCAGACCTTCGCCTACGGATGGCACGACTCCCCGGTCGCCGCGCTGGCCTGGATGACACAGAAGTTCAAGGAGTTCGCCACCGCCGCGAAATCGCCGGAGCAGGTGATCGATCGCGACCTGATCCTCACCAACGTGAGCCTCTACTGGCTCACCGGGACGTTGGGAACCTCCTCCTGGCCCTACTACGACAGCACGGGCTTCGGCTGGCCGGAGGGGCAGACGGCGGCGCCGACCGGCGTGTACAGCGGACCACCCGGAATCCGCCGGTTCGCCGAACGACACAACATCATCGTTCACTGGCCGGAGGACAATCCAGGCAGTCACCACTTCGTCGCCATGGAGCAGCCCGGTCACGTCGCCGCCGACATCCGTGAGTTCTTCGGCAAGGTCCGCTGACCTTCGCCCGCGGCCGCGTCTCTCACGCCCGGTGACGCGGCCGCCTGGAGCGGCGCCCGATGTTCATCCGCCTCGACGAAGGCGACGTGGTGTGGGCCGACGGCAACCGCGAACCCGTCGACGTGATACCGCCGGCCACCGGATACCGGCCCAACCTCGATGAACGGGCTCGGCGCCCTGGACGGGCGTGGCCACCCGCGCCATGGCCGGGAGCCGGTCCACCCCCGTCCCGGACTTGGTTTCCTCGGCCTGGAACGGCAGCGCACCCCCGCTTCCAACATCCTGCGCGGAGTGGGCGAGAAATGTCGGTGATCACGGTTACGGTCCCGATCATGACCAACGCGGTGCAGGCGTACGCGTACGCCGGACCCTCCACACTCACTGCCGGGCGGCTGGCCCTGTCCACCTCGGGCGGGCGTACGGCACGCGGCCCGCTGAGCCATCCCCGGTTCTTCAGCGGCCTGCTGACCGAGGCCGCCCCCGCCGCGGCCGGGCTGCTCGCCGTCGCGAACGTGGCACAGGCCCGTTACGACCGCCCGGCCCCGACCTTCTCCCGCGATCCGGTGGTGACCTGCAACGGCGACCGGCTCCGGTTCGAGTCGTTCTCCGCCTGCGGCGGCGTCTACGCCCGCCTCGACGTGCTGGAACGCGCCCTCGACGGAGAGGTGGTCGACCTGGGCACCACCAACGTCGACGTCAACGGCCCGCTGCGCGAGGCGCTGGCCCGGGTCGGCGGCGCCGACCCCCTCCACCTGGGCGTCGGGCGGGACGAGCTGGCCGTCACCACCCTGGACGGCGCGGTGGTGGAGAAGAAGGTGCCGCTGCCCGAGCGGTGGCTGCGCGGCTTCGCCGAGGTCCAGCTCGTCACCGCGGGTTTCGACCTGCGGGCGGAGCTCACCGGCCCGGAGGCGGTGCGTTTCCTGCGTACGCTGCCCCGCCGGGTCGGCTCCACCCTGTGGGCGGTGCCCTCGGGCCGCTCACTGCGGCTGACCTCGGGTCCGGGCCCCGGCGCCGTCTGCCTGCCGGGGCCGGACCGGCTGGCGACGATGCTCACGCTGCTGCGCTTCGCCAGGACCCTCAGGCTGTACGGCCCAGCCCGCCCGGACACGACCGTGGCGAGCGCGTGGGAGCTGGAGTTGCCCGGCATGCGCTACGTGCTCACCCTGTCCCCGGACAGCGAGCGCTCCTTCTCCACCGAGGGTGCCGTGCTCCGGACGCTGGCCTCCGACGACGCCGCGGACGACGCCGACCTGATCGGCGCGTTGCTGGCCTTCGAACCGAGGGTGGAGCCCGACCTGCTGGCCGAACGCTCCGGTCTGGACGCGCCCCGGGTACGGGCCGCGCTGACCCAGCTCGGCGCGGCCGGCCGGGTGGGCTACGACACCGCCGAGGCCGGCTACTTCCACCGCGAGCTGCCCTACGACCGCGACAGGGTCGCCGCGATGAACCCGCGCGCCAGGGCCGCCCGCGAGCTGGCCGACGGCGGGGCGGTACGGCTCGACGGCCCCGGCCTCGCCCTGGTGACCTCCGGCGACCAGGTCCGCGAGGTACGCGGCACCACCTGTACCTGCCCGTGGTGGGCCAGACATCAAGGACAACGAGGGCCGTGCAAGCACGTGCTCGCCGTACAGATCACGAAGGGAGCCCAGGCGTGAGCGCGTGGGACGACGTACGCGACCTGATCGACGAGTGTGACGCCGACGGCGTCGCGGCACTGGTCGTGACCCTGGACGACGCCGCCAGGCGCGAGGTCGCCAAGCAGCTGCCCGGACACCTCAAGGACATCCGGCTCTATCTCGACTCCTGGCGCGGCGCCGGAGAGCGGGCCGAGGCGCTGCGCGCGGCGGGCGCCGGCACGATCGCCGCCGCGGCCTCCGTCGCGTCCTGGCTCACCCGGCGCGGCCTGGTCGGCGCCGACGAGCAGGTCGACGACACCCGGCGACTGCTCGACCTGGTCGGCACCCGCCCGCCCGCGTGGCAGGCCGAGCTGGCGACGCGACTGGCGGGGAAACTCCGCGGGCGCGACCCGAGTTACGAGCTGACCGCGTCCCTGATCCACCGGACGGGCATCGAACCGCCGACCGACGACGGTTTCGTCGTGGGCTGGGTGTCGGCGGTGATCGGCCACCAGCGGGTGGCCGACGTGCTGGCCGCCGACCCGCTGCTGGACACGCTCCTGCCGCGGATCTTCCACGCCCAGGGTGTCGGTGCGGCCCTGCAGTGGGAGGGCCACACCTCCGGCAGCACCTGGCTGGGCGGACTTCACACGCTGGCCGCCGGTGGCCGGGTCGACCGCGCCATGCTGCTGGACGGGTGCGTCGGCCGGTTCCTGCGCGGCGGCACCGCACTGGAGCTGCGCTTCTTCGTCCGCCTGCACCAGGCGCTCGAACCCACCCACGCCGAGGTGGCGCCCCGGGCCCGCGACTATCTGCGGCTGCTGCCGTCCGCACCCGGCACGGTCGCCGAACTGGCCCTGGGTCACCTGCGCGAGCTGCCCGCCGTATCCCCCGGCGACTTCGCCGAGGCCGTCGAGGCGCTGATGTACCGGCCGGAGAAGAAGCTCGTGCGCGCCGGCCTCTCCTGGCTCGACCGGTCCGTGCGGCTGACGCCCGAGTACGCCGAGGCGGCGACCGCGACCCTGGCGGCGGCCTTCGCTCACGAGTCCTCCGACGTGCAGGAACGCGCCGTCCGGCTCGCCGTCGAACACGCCGCGCACCTGGACCGGGCACCGCTGCGCGACGCGTCCGCCGCCCTGCCCGCCGATCTGCGCGCACGCCTCGGCGTCTCGGAGAACCCGGGCGAGGAGGACGATAAGCCGCCCCTCCTGATCGCCCCGGAACTCCCCCGGGTCGAGTTCCCGCCGCCCATCACCACGGCGGCCGAGCTCGGCGCGGAGTTCACCCGGCTCGCGCGCGACCCCTTCGACCAGTTCGGCTGGCGGGGTATCGAGCGGCTGATGGCGGGGCTGGTCGAGCTCACCCACCGGGACCGTGAAGCCGTGCGGGCGGCCCTGGCCTCGGTGCCGGTCCGCACGTGGGAAAGGGGCGAGAACGGCGACCCTCTGACGTGGCTGTGGGCGGCCATGCAGGCCGTCGCGTCTCCCTCGACGGCGTCGCCCGCCCCCCGGGTTCCGGACCAGGGCTGGATCTCGGTGCCGCACCTGCTGATCCTGCGCCGGATGGCCGAGCTCGTCACCGCGGCGCGGGCGGGCGCCCTGCCGCCGGTGCTGCTCGCCACCCCGACGAGCGTCGGCGGCCATGTCGACCCCGCCGAGTTACTCGCCCGGCTCGAACGGCTGGAAGCGGTGGACATGGACCCGCCGAACGCCGATCTGCAGCAGGCGTTGCTGCGACTTCCCCGGCGAATCGACGCCGAGGTGGCCGCGAGGGCCGCCCGGCTCACCACCCCCGCCGGTCGGCTCGTGGCGCGCTGGCTGTCGGGGGAGGGGCTGGCCGATCCCGTCGTGACGGTCCGGTACGGCTACAGCGAGGGCGCCTCCCACCGCTGGTTCGACGACGGGCAACCGCCGCCGTACCACTACAACCCGCGTGCGGCCTCGTTCGTCGCGGCCTCACCGGTCGAGCTCGACCTGGTCGACCTGGTCGACCTGCTGTGCCGCGATCCCAGGACCTACGTCCACGGCCTCGGCGGGTGCATGGGCTGGTGGGCCGGAGTCATGCCCTCCCATCGCGAGGTCGTCGCGGCCCACCTGCTGCCGTTCTTCAGCTGGGATTGGCCCGACAACAGTCCCCGGCTGCCGATTCTTCACGATCTCGCCCGTGCCGACGGCCCCCTTGGCTCCGCCTTCGCGGCCATGCTGGCCTTCCACCTGAACAACGAGGATCCCGCCGAGCGCACGGCGGCTCTGGATCTGCTCCTCGCCCTCGCCGCGGCCGGTGACCTGCCCTCCGTCGACCTGGGAGACCAGCTCGGTCACCTGGTCAAGAACGGCATGGTGACGCTGAGCCGCGTCATTCCGTCGCTGACCGAGGCGGAACGGGCGGGCGCGGGCGCACAGGTGTGGCAGACAGTCGCGGCCGCTCTTCCCCGCGTACTGCCCGCCGACGGCGAGCGACCGCCCAGCGGCCTGGCCGACCTCATCGCGCTCGGCGTCAGGACCGCCCCATCCGGCGACACCACGCGGATCCCCGGCCTGGCCGCGGTCGCCGCACGCGGCGGGTCGAGCCGGATGGTCCGCGAGGCAGTCCGCCTCACCCGGCTGCTCCCTGCCTGAAAGAGACCTGAGCTGCTCCCTGCCTGAAAGAGACCTGACGGCCGAGCCTCCTGCCCCGCCGTACCCGAGAACCGCTGCTCCGGGGAAGGCGTACCGGGGGCTCGGCCGTCAGGAGTTCACCATCCGCCGGCCGGGACCGGGCCGCCGTGCGAGCGTACCGGCTCGCACGGCGGCCCGACGCGGACACAGAGGTCGTTCACCCCCCACCCCCGCTGTTCTTCCGGCCGGTCGTGAAGGCCACTCCCAGGCCGGCGCCGATGGCGATCCCGATACCGATGCCCATGGCCAGGTTGCCGAACACGACTCCCAGGGCGGCGCCGACGGCGACGCCGACGGCGATGCCGAGAGAGAGTCCGGTGGCGGCCTTCGATGCGTTCTCTGGCTTCTCATTCATCTGCTGTCGCTTCCCCCGCTCCTGTGGAACATGCGCTCACTTAGGCCGACATCTTGGTATATCGGCTGTCTTTGAGACCTGAGCTTCCCCGGACCGGAAAGGCGGGGGGTAGACGCCGTCCCTGGCAGAAGCATCGGTTGTGGGCTACCGTACTTGACGTGATCGTCAAGTCTGAGACCCTCGGCAGCCGGGGACGGCGCACCCGGGCGGCGCTCGTCCAGGCCGGGCGGGAGGCGTTCGAGGAGCGGGGGTACGACGCCGTGCGCGTCGACGACGTCTGCGCCCGCGCCGGGGTCTCGCACGGCACCTTCTACACCTACTTCGGCTCGCGCGAGGAGCTGTTCCGCGAGGTGGCGGCGACAGTGGTGGGCGAGATGTTCACCGCCAGCGTGGTCGGACCCGGCGCCCCCGGCGACCCGTACGCCCGCATCGAGGCCGCCAACCTGCTCTACCTGCGCGCCTGGGCCTCCAACTCCAGGCTGGTACGGATGCTGGAGCAGGTCGCGGTCACCGACGAGAGCTTCCGCGGCCTCCTGCTGGAGCTGCGCGAGGTCTTCGTGCGGCGGGGCGCGGAGGGGCTGCGGCGCCTGCAGGAGCAGGGACTGGCCGATCCGTCGCTGGACCCTCGGCTGACCGCCGTGATGCTGGGCGGGATGGTCGAGCACTTCGCCCACGTCTGGCTGGACCTCGGCGAGCACGCCGACGAGCGGACCGCCGTCGCGATGCTCTCCACGTTCTGGGGCCGGGCCATCGGCCTGACACCGGCTCCCGCGTGGGGTCCCGTTCCGGCACGAACACCGACGTCGACGCCGACGCCGACACGAACACCGGCACCGGCACCGGCACCGGCACCAACGCCAACGCCAACGCCAACGCCAACGAGCCGGATCGTCGATATGACGTCCGTGTCAACCAAGGGAGCGGGTTCATGAGCCGCCTGGACACCTCCGGTGAGGACTACCTGGCGCGGCGCGAGGCGATGCTCGCCAAGCTCGCGGAACTCGACGCCGAGCAGGCCAGGGCCGTGGCGGGCGGCGGCGGGAAGTACGTCGACCGGCACCGCGCGCGGGGCAAGCTCCTGGCCAGGGAGCGGATCGAGCTGCTCGTCGACCCCGACTCGGCGTTCCTGGAGCTCTCGCCGCTGGCGGCCTGGGGCAGCGACTTCCCCGTCGGGGCGAGCGTGGTCACCGGGATCGGGGTCGTCGAGGGCGTGGAGTGCGTGGTCATCGCCAACGACCCGACCGTGCGGGGCGGCTCGTCCAACCCGTGGACGCTGCGCAAGACGCTCAGGGCGGCCGACATCGCCTTCGAGAACCGGTTGCCGCTGATCAACCTGGTGGAGTCGGGCGGGGCCGACCTGCCGACCCAGAAGGAGATCTTCATCCCCGGCGGCCGGATCTTCCGCGACCTGACCCGCATGTCGGCGGCCGGGATCCCCACGATCGCCCTGGTCTTCGGCAACTCCACGGCCGGTGGGGCGTACGTGCCGGGGATGAGCGACCACGTGGTCATGGTCAAGGAGCGCGCGAAGGTCTTCCTCGGGGGACCGCCGCTGGTCAAGATGGCCACCGGGGAGGAGTCCGACGACGAGTCGCTGGGCGGCGCCGAGATGCACGCCCGCGTCAGCGGCCTGGCCGACTACCTGGCCGCCGACGAGCACGACGCGCTGCGGATCGGACGGCAGATCGTCAGGGGCCTGAACCGGCGCGGGTCCGGCGTCTCCCCCGGCGCCGTGCGTGACCCGCTGTACGACGAGGACGAGCTGCTGGGCATCGTGCCGGAGGACCTGAAGATCCCGTTCGACCCCCGCGAGGTGATCGCGCGGGTGGTGGACGGCAGCGAGTTCGACGAGTTCAAGCCCCTGTACGGCGGGAGCCTGGTGACCGGGTGGGCCCGCCTGCACGGCTACCCGATCGGGATCCTGGCCAACGCCCGGGGCGTGCTGTTCAGCGAGGAGGCGCAGAAGGCGGCGCAGTTCATCCAGCTCGCCGACCAGGCCCGCACCCCGCTGGTCTTCCTGCAGAACACCACCGGCTACATGGTCGGCAAGGACTACGAGCAGGGCGGCATCATCAAGCACGGCGCCATGATGATCAACGCGGTGTCCAACTCGTCCGTCCCGCACATCACGATCGTCATGGGCGCCTCGTACGGCGCGGGCAACTACGGCATGTGCGGCAGGGCCTACGACCCCCGCTTCCTGTTCACCTGGCCCAGCGCCAAGTCGGCCGTGATGGGGCCCGCCCAGCTCGCCGGGGTGCTGTCCATCGTCGGCCGGGCCGCCGCCCAGGCGCGGGGCCAGGTCTACGACGAGGAGGGCGACGCGGCGATGCGGCAGCTGGTCGAGGCGCAGATCGAGGCCGAGTCGCTGCCGTTCTTCCTGTCGGGCCGCCTCTACGACGACGGCGTGATCGACCCCCGCGACACCCGGACGGTTCTGGGCCTGTGCCTGTCGGCCGTCAACAGCGCCGCTTTCCACAACGCCAACGCCGCCGTCCCGGAGCCCTCGGGCTTCGGCGTCTTCCGGATGTGACCGTGACCATGCCCATGACCGCTGCCGCCGCGCCGATCCGCCGCCTGCTCGTCGCCAACCGGGGTGAGATCGCCCGCCGCGTCTTCCGTACCTGCCGCGACCTCGGCATCGAGACCGTCGCGGTCTTCTCGGACGCCGACGCGGACGCGCCGCACGTGGCCGAGGCCGACCACGCCGTACGGCTGGGCGGTGTCAGGCCCGCGGACACCTACCTGTCGGTGGAGAAGATCATCGAGGCGGCCCGCGTGGCGGGGGCCGACGCGGTCCATCCCGGCTACGGCTTCCTGTCGGAGAACGCCGCCTTCGCGCGGGCCGTGTCGGACGCCGGGCTGACCTGGGTCGGCCCTCCGGCCGAGGCCGTCGCCGCGATGGGCTCCAAGATCGAGGCCAAGGCGCTGATGGCCGAGGCGGGGGTCCCGGTGCTGCCGGGATTCGTCGCGGGGCCCGGCTACTCGGCGGGCGACCTGGACGCCGTGTTCAGCCAGGTGGGCGAGGCCGTCCCCCTGCTGGTGAAGGCGTCGGCCGGTGGCGGCGGGCGCGGAATGCGCGTCGTGCGGCCGGCCGACGACCTGCCGGAGGCGGTCGAGTCGGCGCGCAGGGAGGCCGCGTCGGCGTTCGGGGACGGCACGGTGTTCGTCGAGCCCCTGCTGGAGGGCGCCCGGCACATCGAGGTGCAGATCCTGGCCGACGGGTACGGGACGGTGTGGGCGCTGGGCGAGCGGGAGTGCTCGATCCAGCGGCGGCACCAGAAGGTGGTCGAGGAGACACCGTCCCCGGCGATCTCCCCGCCGATGCGGGCGCGGCTGCTCGACGCGGCGGTCACGGCCGCGCGGGCCATCGGGTACGCCGGCGCCGGGACCGTCGAGTTCCTCGTCCGGGACGAGACGGTCGCCTTCCTGGAGATGAACACCCGCCTGCAGGTGGAGCACCCGGTGACCGAGTGCGTCCACGGCCTCGACCTCGTCGAGTGGCAGCTGCGGATCGCCGAGGGCGCCCGGCTCCCCGCGTCGCCGCCCGAGCCGTCCGGGCACGCCGTCGAGGTGCGTCTCTACGCCGAGGACCCGGCCCGCGACTGGCTTCCGCAGAGCGGCGTCCTGCACCGCTTCGAGGTTCCCGGGGTGGACTCCCGCTTCGCGCCCGTACCCGGCGGGCGATACGGCCTGCGGCTGGACTCCGGCGTCGAGGACGGCTCGGAGATCGGCGTCCACTACGACCCGATGCTCGCCAAGGTCGTCTCGTACGGCGCGAGCCGCACCGACGCCGTGCGCAGGCTGGCCGCCGCGCTGGCGGGCGCGAGGATCCACGGCCTCGTCACCAACCGGGACCTGCTGGTCGAGGTCCTGCGCCATCCGGCGTTCCTCGCCGGGGACACCCACACCGGCTTCCTGGAGGAGCACGGGCTCACCGGTCTCCCGGCGCCCGATCGGGATGACACCGATCACCGGGAACGGCCGGGGCTCGCGCGCCTGTCCGCCCTCGCCGCCGCGCTTGCGGGAGCGGCGGCCAACCGGGCGGCGGCGACCGTGCAGGCGGGACTGCCGAGCGGGTGGCGCAACGTGGTGTCGCAGCCGCAGCGCGCCGCCTTCGCGGAGGCGGAGATCTCGTACCGGATCACCAGGGACGGCCTGCGGGCCGAGGGGTTTCCCGATACGGTCCTGGTCGGCGCGACGCCCTCGCTCGTCGTACTGGAGACCTCGGGCGTGCGGCACCGGTTCGCCGTCGCCCGCTACGACGGCGTGACGCACGTGGACTCCCCCCTCGGTTCCGTACGGCTCACCCCGCTGGCCCGCCTGCCGGAACCGGTGGAACACGTGCTGCCGGGCTCCCTGGTGGCGCCCATGCCCGGTACGGTGCTGCGGGTCGACGTCAAACCCGGCGAGGCCGTCGGGGCGGGACAGGTGGTCGTGGTGCTCGAGGCCATGAAGATGGAGCACCGGATCGCCGCGCCCGCGCCGGGCACGGTGGCGGCGGTGAACGTGACGCCGGGCCGCCAGGTCGAGGCGGGGGCCGTGCTGGCCGTGATCGAGGAGCAGACGTGACCTCCTCCCCGGATTCCCGGGCTCCGTGGAGTCCCGGGAGCCGGGAGGGGGTCTCGACGACGGAAGGACCGAGATGAAGAGCGACGGGGGCTGGCCGGTGGAACGCCTGGTACGCAGGGAGGTGTCCGGCGGGGTGGCGACGATCACCCTCGACTCCCCCCGCAACCGCAACGCGCTGTCGGTGCGGCTGCTGGGCGACCTGGAGGACCGGCTCAACTGGGCGCTGGCCGAGGAGAGCGTCCGGGTGATCGTGCTCACCGGGACCGGGACCGTGTTCTGCGCGGGCGCCGACCTGAAGGAGCAGCGGGTCGCGCCGGGCGGCGCGCACGAGGCGCCGGTGACCGCGTCGTTCCCGGAGATCATGAGCCTGATCTGGGAGAGCCCGAAGCCGGTCGTCTGCAGGCTGAACGGTACGGCGCGGGCCGGCGGGCTCGGCCTGGTGGCGGCCTGCGACTTCGCGATCGCCCCGGACTCGGCGTCGTTCGCGTTCAGCGAGGTGCGCCTCGGCGTGGTGCCCGCGATGATCTCGGTGACCGTGCTGCGGCGGCTCGACCCGCGCGCCGCCGCCGAGTACCTGCTCACCGGCGAGACGTTCGACGCCGCCCGCGCCAGGGAGATAGGGCTGCTCACCCGCGCCGTGCCCGAGGAGGAGCTGGACGCGACGGTCGCCCACTACACCGGCATGCTGCTGCGCGGCGGCCCCGAGGCGCTCGCCCTCACCAAGCAGCTGGTGCGGACCGTGCCCGAGCTGAGCGTCGAGGAGGGCATGCGCCAGATGGCCGAGCTGTCCGCTCGGCGCTTCACCTCCGCCGAGGGGCAGGAGGGGATCGCCGCCTTCATGGAGAAGCGGCCCGCGTCGTGGATCCCCGCGCCGGAGGCGAGCTGATGCCGCCGTACGACGAACCGGGGAACAGGGGCGGGCTGACGGCACGCGACGGAACCTCGCCACGCGGGCCGGTCCTCGCGGCGCGCGGCGGCGCGTCCGGGACGTACCGGCCGGGGGAGGGCTGATGTTGCGCGTCGCCAACTGCTCCGGCTTCTACGGTGACCGGCTCTCGGCCGCCAGGGAGATGGTGGAGGGCGGCCCGATCGACGTGCTCACCGGCGACTGGCTCGCCGAGCTGACCATGCTGATCCTGGCCGGGAACCGGTTGAAGGGCCGCCCCGGCTACGCGCCGACCTTCCTGAGACAGCTGGAGGAGGTCCTCGGGACGTGCCTGGATCGGGGTGTCAGGATCGTCTCCAACGCGGGCGGGCTGGACCCGGCCGGGTGCGCCGAGGCGGTGGCCGAGCTGGCGGGACGCCTCGGGCTGCCGGTGAGGGTCGCCCACGTCACCGGCGACGACCTCACCGGCCGTGACCTGGGCGGCGCCCTCAACGCGGACACCGGTGAGACGCTGCCCGCGCCCGCGCTGACCGCCAACGCCTACCTGGGGGGACGCCCGATCGCCGCCGCCCTGTCGGCGGGGGCGGACGTGGTGGTGACCGGCCGCGTCACGGACGCCGCGCTGGTCACGGGGCCGGGAATCTGGCGGTACGGCTGGGGGCCCGGCGATCTCGACGCGCTGGCCGGCTCGGTGGTCGCCGGGCACGTCATCGAGTGCGGCTGCCAGGCGACCGGCGGCAACTACGCGTTCTTCGGCGAGGTCCCCGACCCGGCGCGCTGCGGGTTCCCGCTGGTGGAGCTGGAGGCCGACGGCTCCAGCGTGGTCACCAAGCACCCGGGGACCGGAGGGCTGGTCTCGGTGGGCACGGTCACCGCGCAACTGCTCTACGAGATCGGGTCGCCCCGCTACCTCGGCCCCGACGTGGTCGCGCGCTTCGACACGATCCGGCTGGAGCAGGAGGGCCCCGACCGGGTCCGCGTCTCGGGGGTGCGCGGCGAGGCCCCTCCCGGCACGCTCAAGGTCGCCGTCAACTACCTGGCGGGCTACCGCAACACCATGACGCTCGTCCTGACCGGCCTGGACATCGAGGCCAAGGCCCGGCTGGCAGAGGAGGCCATCTGGTCCCGGGTGCCGAAGGAGTCGTTCGACGAGGTCCACGTGGAGCTCACCCCGCTCGCCGGGACCGCCCTGCTGCGCGTCACCGTGATGGACGCCGACCGGCGGAGGGCGGGACGCGCCTTCTCCTCGGCCGTGGTCGAGACCGGCCTGGCGAGCTACCCCGGCTTCTACGGCCTCACCCCTCCCGGTGACGCCTCCCCGTACGGGGTCTACTGGCCCACGCTCGTCCCGGCGGAGACGGTGCGGGCCCGCGTCTGGCTCGACGGCCGTGAGCTTCCCGACGTACCCGACGTGTTCGGCGCATCCGACGTACCCGCCGCACCCGGCACACACGCCGTACCCGACGCGCCGGAGGTGACGGCCACGCCGGTCGCGGGCGGCGGCGGTGGGGCCGCGGACCACGGGGGCGACGCCGATCCCGCCCGGCACGACGAGCACGGCGAGCGCGTCGACGGTGAGACCGCCCGGGTCCCGCTGGGCGCGATCGTGGGCGCCCGCTCGGGGGACAAGGGCGGCAACGCCAACCTGGGGGTCTGGGTCCGTACGGCGGAGCGGTTCGGGTGGCTGGAGGGCTACCTGACGGTCGAACGCCTGGCGGAGCTCCTGCCGTTCACCACCGGCCTGCGGGTCGAGCGCTTCGAGCTGCCCAACCTGCTCGCCCTCAACTTCGTCGTCCACGGCCTCCTCGGCCGGGGCGTGGCCGCGAGTCCCCGTCTCGACGCCCAGGCCAAGGCCCTCGGGGAGGAACTCCGCGCCGCGCTCGCCGACATCCCGCGACACCTTCTCTGACCTGTCCGGCGGCGCCCGCGCTGACCCTCGGTCTCACCGGGGAGGCGCTCCTTTCCTCCGTCCGGGTGGGGGGAAGCGGCCCCCGTCCGGGTGAGGGGAAGCGAGTCTTTCCCCTCTGGTCAGGTGAGGCGGTCTCATCCGCGCAGA
Source organism: Streptosporangium sp. NBC_01469 (assembly GCF_036227305.1). Classification (NCBI taxonomy): domain Bacteria; kingdom Bacillati; phylum Actinomycetota; class Actinomycetes; order Streptosporangiales; family Streptosporangiaceae; genus Streptosporangium; species Streptosporangium sp. NBC_01469. The sequence continues at coordinate 8,667,772 of NZ_CP109465.1, forward strand.
CCCGCCAGGGTCACCGAGAGCAGGCGTTCGGCCCGGTCGAGCCCGCCGGGCAGTTCGCTCGCGGCCAGCGCGACGCCGGTGACGAGCTGGAACAGGTCCTCGACGTCGACGTCCGGACGTGTCCGGCCCTCCCGCTGTGCCCGCAGCAGGAGACCCGTCGCCGCCGAGCGCATCGCCGCGTGGCAGTCGAAGCCGATCTCGGCCCCGCCAAGCGTCATCGAGGTGGACATCCCGCGGTCGGTGAGAGCGTGGGCGAGCACGTCCCGCGACCAGAGGGCCAGCGCCTCGTCCGGTGAGGTGTGGGCGAGCAGATCCCCCGCCCTCGCGCACAGTGTCTCGACCCGGTCCCGGAACACGGCCGCCAGGAGCACCTGCCGCGTGGGGAAGTGGCGGTAGAGCGTTCCCGGCCCCACCCCGGCCCGGCGCGCGATCTCGTTGAGAGACGCCTCGGGCCCCTGCTCGGCGATCACGGCCCTGGCGGTCGTCAGCAGGTGTTCACGGTTGCGTCGCGCGTCGACCCGCATCGATACCCCCAGGTCCTCAAACCGGTTTGCAAACGGAGAACTTCTCCGTATTATACGGTCAGATTATCCGGAGACCCTCTCCGGATACTTTCCGGAGAGAGGCCTCCCGAATGAACGACGACACCGCCGACCTCGGACGCGTCGGGATCTGGACCTTCGCCTTCGACGACCAGCCCGTGGAGAAGGTCCGCGAGGCCGCGGCGGAGATCGAGGAACTCGGCTACGGCGCCCTGTGGTTCGGCGAGGGGTTCGGCCGCGACAGCGTGAGCCAGGCCTGGCTGCTGCTCTCCGCCACCCGGCGGATGGTCGTGGGGGCCGGCATCGCCAACATCGCCCTGCGCGACCCCATCACCATGGCGGCGGCCGAACGCGCGCTCAACGAGGCACATCCCGGCCGCTACCTCCTCGGCCTCGGCGGGCACCGGGTGTCCGACACCCCCATCAGGATGAACGGCTACAGCATCCCCAGCCGCGGCCGGGCCGTACACACGATGGGCGCCTACCTCGACGCGATGGCCGCCATCCCGCTGGGCTCCCCCGCGCCGAGGAAGCCCCCGCGGCGCGTCCTCGCCGCGCTCGGGCCGCGGATGCTGGCCCTGGCCGCCGAGCGGACCCTCGGCGCCCACCCCTACTTCGTGCCCGTGGAGCACACCCACCGGGCGAGAGAGATCATGGGTCCCGACGCCTTCCTCGCGGTCGAGCAGGCCGTCGTGCTGGACACCGACCTCACGAGAGCCCGCGAGGTCGCCAGGGGACACCTGGGCCCGTACTTCGGCGCCGCCGCCCACCAGACCGCCAACCTTCGCCGCCTGGGCTTCGGCGACGACGACCTGGCGGACGGCGGGAGCGACCGCCTGGTCGACGCGATCGTCGCCTACGGGGACGCCGACGTCATCGCCGAGCGCGTCCGTGCCCACCTGGACGCGGGCGCGGACCACGTGTGCCTGCAGGTCCTGACCGCCACCCCCGCGGCGCTCCCGATGCGCGAGTGGCGCGAACTGTCCGCCCTGACCACGGCCGGCTGACCGCGGCCCGTCGAGCGGGCACCGCACGGAGAGGGCGGCGGGCACGCTTGACCGTCTCCGTATCCGCGCCCGGACATTCAGGTGGCATGCGGTGAAGCATGCGGAATATGCGCCTTGTGGTGATTGAAACCTTCATGCAACCTTCCGAAATCTAGGATTGCACGCAATTGCTCCACAAGTGTGGTTCGGGGAAGGATTCAATCATGCGTCTCCGTTTTCTTGGCTCCACCTCAGAGGCGGGGGCCTGTCCCTCCCTCTACGAGACCGACCGCGGGACCATCGTGGTGCAGGGTCTCCGGGTGACCGACGCGGAGGCGCTGGCCGACCTGCGTCACGTCCTGGACGGCGAAACCGCCGTAGAGGTACCGCGTGAGCTTCTCGCAGACATCGCCCGCCAAGTACTTTCTGTAAATATTGGTCACGATTAGGAGTGCTCTCTGGCTTGATCCACATGCTCGGGTCTAGCGTCGTGCGCACCATGCGGGAGGCGACGTGAGCACGCGGAGAGAACGGGTGAACGACAGCCGCGGCACACAACCCGCGCGAACGGCCGAGGAGATCGTGTGAGCGGGTTCCAGCAGGCCAGAACCGAACTCGGCGTGCAGCTGCGGCACCTGCGGGAGGCCGCCCACCTGTCGGGCAAGGAGCTGGCCGAGCGGCTGAGGTGGCAGGCGTCCAAGGTCTCCCGGATCGAGAACGCCCGCCAGACCGTCACCGAGGACGACGTCACCCAGTGGGCGCGGGCCGTGGACGCCTCCCCCGAGGTCGCCGGGGAGCTGGTGGAGCAGGTCACGGGCCTCCTGGACCGCCAGGACTCCTTGCGGCAGCGGCACCACAGCGGGCTGGCGGCGCTCCAGGAGGACATCCGTGACATGGAGGCGCGGACGACCCTGCTGCGGGTGTTCGAGCCCGGCGTGGTCATCGGGCTGCTGCAGACCACCGAGTACGCCCGGAGCATCTTCACCCGGATCAAGCGCCTCTACCGGGCGCCCGACGAGATCGACGCGGCCATCCGGGTGCGCATGCAGCGCCAGGACATCCTCTACGACCAGAGCAAGCGGTTCAGATTCGTCATCCCCGAGGCGGCGCTGCGCTACCGGCTGGCCCCGCTGGACGTGATGCGCGGGCAGCTCGACCGGTTGCTGGCGGTGACCGCGCTGCCGAACGTGGAGTTCGGCGTGATCCCCTTCGAGGCGCCCCTGCCCTCGGCACCGCTCAACGGTTTCTGGGTGTACGACGAGGACCATGTGGCGGTGCCGACCAGGACGAGGGACCTGCTCCTGCGCGACCCGGACGACGTCGCCTTCTACGCGCGGACCTTCGAGGAACTCTGCGAGGTGGCGGCCTTCAGGGAGGATGCCAGGTCGGTGATCGTCCGAGTACTCAGCGATTTCTCCCGACAATCGGCGGACTAAAGACCGCAATTGCTTGATTAGCATCCCAAGATCGTGCAATTCTCTGTCGGGACGGAGGTGACTCACGATGCTGGACACGCTGTCTTGTCTGGAGAGATTCGTTACCGCTATACGGCTGCACGCCGACCTTTCCGTGCAGCGGATCTCGTTCGGCGATCCCGCGTACGTGTACGTCCGCAACCGCTTCAGCAACACCCTGGCCGAGACCGTGACCTGCGCCCAGGACGGCGGCTTCATCACGTCGTGGGGCTACCGGCTCGGCACCAGCGACAACATCGACGACGCCGCGGCCCGGCTCGCCTTTCTTCTCGCCGCCATGCCCACCCCCCGGGCCTGACCGCCCGGACGCCCCGCCCCTGCGAAGCCGTCTAGAAGCCGTCGGCCGGGGCGTCGGGGAAGTCGGAGAGGTCGAGGCCGACCTCGCGGGCGGCGGCGACCCGGGCGTGGTGAAGCATCCGGCTCCGTGACATGTTGCCGGTGTGCAGGGTGTACCGGACCACGAGGCCGTCGAGCATGCCGTCGATCCGCTCGGCCGAGCCCAGGGGATCGTCGCAGGTGAACTCCCCCGAGGCCACGCCGTCGGAGATCACCTGGCTGAGGATCTCGATCCAGGCGCCCTCAAGCTCCAGCAGGATGGTGCGGACGTGCTCCTCGCGCACCCCGACGGCCCAGGCGTCGACCCAGAGGATCCAGCTCTGGTCGGAACGGGAGGCCGGGATGTAGAAGCGCAGGACGCGGTCGAGAAGCTGGAGGGCGGTGCCGGGGCCCGCGACGATCTCCTTCAGCCGCTGGATCTCGGAGTCGCTGGTGCTGCGGAGCATCTCGGTGATGAGATCGTCCTTGGTGGCGAAATGGTAGTGGATCAGCCCACCGCTCACGTTCGTCGCCTTGGCGATGTCGGCGACCCGGGTGCTGGCCAGCCCACGCTCCAGCACGACTCGCCTGGCGGCCTCAAGGAGCTCCGCTCGGCGCTGGTCGGCCTGGTCGGCGCGGCTGCTGCGCGCTCCTCCTCCGCTGTGCACGGCGCAAGACTACAGCAGGGCGGGACCCCCGCCCCACTACTCCTGATTGGCCAATCAGTCAATAGCTTCGCCCCTGTCTCACCGGCCGTATCCGGTCACCGTACGAGCGGAGAGAGCGGTGGCCGCCGGGGAGCTCGGAGCGTCCCCGGCGGCCGTGGTCGTCGTGACGGGCTCAGCCGCAGCGGTAGAGGAACCGGTCGGTGGAGCCTCCGTACTCCGACGCCTTGACGGCGGCGCAGTTGGCCCGCACCCACTCGGTCACCTGGGAACCGCCCCCGTCGGGCCCGCCCCTGCCGCCGTCCCCGGTCATCACGTATCTGAGCCGCTCCGAGGAGACGAGTCCCTTGAGCCGGTCCACGGTCATGGCCGGGTCGCCGCCGGTGAAACCGCCCATCGCGATGACGGGTAGCCCGGTCGACAGGATGGCCGAGGAGGCGCCCTGCGCGCTGCTCACCGCCACCAGCCAGGTCGCGCCGCCCCGGTTCCTCTTCAGGTAGTCGACCATCCGCTGGTCCATGGCGCCGCCGAAGCCGCCCCGCGCCCCGCCCGGGAGGCCGTAGCGCACGCGCGGGACGGCGTCACCGGTCGCGCCCTGCCGCGGACCACCGGTCGCGGTCGTGCCCCGCCCCGGGTCCTGCCCCGGCGCGCCGCCGGGGAACTCGCCCTGAGGTCCTCCGCTGCCGGGGAGGCCGCCCCGCATGCCGCCGAAGCCTCCGCTCCCCGCGGGGCCCGCGGTGGGGTTGGTGCCGTTGACGGGCGAGCCGAGCGGGGTCAGCGCGTAGGCCGCGGGCCCGGCCAGGGCGGCGACCAGCCCGGCCGTCAGCGCGACCGCGGCGATCCGCCGCCTGAACCGCCGCCCGAGACGGGCCAGGAGCAGCCCGGCGACCGCCACGGCGGTCGTACCCGCCACCGCCCAGGCCAGCCAGGGCACGAAGCCCCCGGCGTTCCCGGCGTCCCCGGTGCGCCGGAGCAGCGCGAACGCCCACGCCCCGGTGACCGCGAGGCCCGCGGGCAACACCCACGACCAGGCCCTGGACTCCCGGTAGGCCCGCCACACGAGCACCCCGCCGAGCCCGGTCAGGGCGGCGACGGCCGGGGCCATCGCGGTGGTGTAGTACGGGTGGAAGGTACCGCTGGAGAAGCTGAACACCACGTAGTGGACCGCGAGCCAGCCACCCCACAGCGGCAGGGCGATCCTGGTGTCGCGGAACGGACCGCGCGCGGCCAGGACCAGACCCGCGACGAGGGCGATCACGGAGAAGGGCAGCAGCCAGGAGATCTGCCCGGCCATGATGTCGTTGAACAGGCGCCCGGCCCCCGCCGCGCCACCGAACCCGCCACCAGCGCCGGGGCCGCCACCTCCACCGGGGCCACCGCCTCCGCCAGGCCCGCCGCTCCCGCCGAAGACCCGGCCGAGACCGTTGTAGCCGATGACGAGGTCCCAGACCGAGTTGTCGGTGCTGCCTCCGACGTAGGGGCGGCTCGACGCGGGCCACAGGTCCACGACCACCATCCACCAGGCGCTGGAGACCACCAGCGCGGCGCCCGCCGCCAGCAGGTGCCCGAGGCGGCGGAGCAGGGTACCGGGAGCCATCGCCAGGTAGAGCGGGGCGAAGACCGGGAGCACCAGATAGGCCTGGAGCATCTTGGTGTTGAACGCCAGCCCGACGAGCACCGCCGAGACGACGAGCGTGCGCGTCCGGCCGGTGCGTACCGCCTCCTGGCAGAACCAGGCGGCGAGCACCAGCAGCAGGACGAGGACGGTGTCGGGGTTGTTGTCCCGGTTGATGGCCACGGTGATCGGGGTCAGCGTCATCACCAGGGCCGCGACCAGCGCCGCGGCGTGGCCGTACGTGCCGGGCAGCGCCCTTCGCACGGCCGAGTGGAGCACGGCGACGGCGGCGACCCCGGCGACGGCCTGGGGCAGGAGCATGCTCCAGGTGCCGAACCCGAAGATCCTCGCGGACAGTCCCATCACCCACAGCGCGAGCGGCGGTTTGTCCACGGTGATGAACGATCCGGCGTCCAGGGCCCCGAAGAAGAACGCCTTCCAGCTCTGGGTGCCCGACAGGATCGCGGCGGAGTAGTAGTCGTTGGCGTAGCCGTTCCGCCCGAGCGCCCACACGTACAGGACCGCGGCCAGCGCGAGCACCCCCCACAGGCCGGGCCGCGCCCACCGGGGGTCGCCGGGGCCACCGAGGAACACCCGCCGCGCGACGCCGCCGAACCGGCCGTACCGCTCCGCACGGTCCCGCTCTGCGACGTGCCGCCCACCCACAGGCGCCGCCACCGTCCCGGACGCGGGCGGCCCGGACGACACGGCCAGCGCGGACGACGCGGACGACGCGGACGACAGTGTCGGCGTGGTCGCGCCGGGGGCGGAGGCCGCCGGTCGGGGGGCGGCGCTCGTCCCGGACGCGGACGACGGGGAGGCCGCCGTACCGGGTGCCGACGTGGCGGATTCCGCGTCCCGCGGAGTGTGGGTGGTCATGGGGTGGTCTCCTTGGCGCGGCGGGGGTTGAAGACCCAGGCGCGAAGCATCAGGAAGCGTACGAGGGTGGCGAGGGCGTTGGCCGCCACGAGCGCGGCGACCTCCGCGGCGGTGGACGCCGCGGGCGCCACGAGGTCGAGCAGGGCCAGGCCGCCGGTGCTCAGCAGCAGGCCGACGAGGAAGGCCAGGCCGCCTTCGAGCTGGTGGCGGAGGGCCCCGGTACGGCCGGTGACGCCGAAGGTGAAGCGTCGGTTGGCCGCGGTGTTGGCGACGGCGGTGACGAGCAGGGCCACCCCGTTGGCCACGACGGCCGGCATCACCAGGCGCAGGGTCACGAACAGGGCCAGGTGCGCCAGGGTGCAGATCGCGCCGATGACGGCGAAGCTGGGCAGCTGGCGGCCCATGCCTTTGGGCAGCCGCGCTCCCCGCACGCGCGGCGGGACCGGGATCCTGACCGCCCCCGACAACGTCTTCCGCGCCACCCTGGCCATCCCCCTGAGGTCGTCCACGACGGTCCTGGCGATGTCGACGCGGCTGTCGGGGTCGTCCACCCAGTCCACGGGCACCTCGTGGATGCGCAGTCCGTGTTGCTCGGCGAGGAGCAGCAGCTCGGTGTCGAAGAACCACCCCTCGTCCTCGACTGCGGGGAGCAGCGCCTGAGCGATCTCGGTGCGGACCGCCTTGAAACCGCACTGCGCGTCGGAGAACCGCGCCCCCATCGCCGAGCGAAGCAGCAGGTTGTACGTCCGCGAGATGAACTCCCGCTTCGGCCCTCGGACGACGTTGGAGCCCCTGGACAGCCGGGTGCCGATGGCCAGGTCGCTGTGGCCGGACAGCAGCGGGGCCACCAGGGGCAGGAAGGCGTCCAGGTCGGTGGAGAGGTCCACGTCCATGTAGCTGACCACGTCGGCGTCGCTCGCCGACCACGCCCCGCGCAGCGCGCGGCCCCGGCCCTTGGCGTCGAGGTGCAGGGCCCGCACGTGGGACAGCTCGTGGCTGAGGTCGGTGGCGATCCGCCAGGTGGCGTCGGTGCTGGCGTTGTCGGCGATCGTGATGCGGAAGCCGTACGGGAAGGTTCCCGTGAGGTAGGCGTGCAGGCGGCGGACGCTCTCGCCGAGCACCCGCTGCTCGTTGTGGACGGGGACCACGATCTCGACCAGCCGGGTGCGCGCCGGTGCGGTGGCCTTCACGCCGCCCTCCGGGGGCGGGGGCTCGGGTGTCTCATGCCCTCAGAGTCATCATGTGATCTTGAGCGATCCTGAGGCGATCGTTAACACCGGGTGAGAAACCCGCGCGCCCGGTTCCACCGCCGTACGGGCGGCTCACACGCCGGAAGTGACGGGGAAAACGGGAAGTGACGGAGAGCAGGGACACCTCCGCCGATGCCACCGGAAACGACCGCTCACATGCCCTGGACGACGGGGTCCCTGAACACCTCCGCCGACACATCACCGGAAACGACCGCTCACGCGCCCAGGACGAACGAGACCCCCGGACACCGCCGCCGACACCACCGGCGGCGGTCGCTCACGTGCCCGGGACGACGGGAGACCGGGTGGGAGAGCCGGGCAGGCGGACGCGGGCGAGGATGCCGCCCCCGGCGGCGTTCTCCAGGTCCACCTCTCCCCCGGCGTCGCGCACGGCCTTGGCCACGATGGCCAGCCCCAGTCCCGAGCCGGGCATGCTGCGGGCCGAGGACGACCGCCAGAACCGGTCGAACACGTACGGCAGCTCCTCCCCCGGGATGCCGGGGCCGTGGTCCCTGACGGTCAGCTCGCCGTCATGGAGCCGCACGCCCACCGGATCGGGCCGGTCCGCCGAGAACTTCACCGCGTTGTCCAGCAGGTTGACCACGGCCCGCTCCAGGGCGGCCTGGTCTCCCCGCAGGTACCAGGGGCTCAGCTCCACCTCGATCGAGGTGTCGGGGGCGCGCAGCCGCGCCCTGCGCACGGCCGCCTCGACCGCGTCGTGGAAGGCGACCTCGACGTGCGGCTCGTGCTCGTCCTCCGAGCGTGAGAGCTGGAGCAGGTCACCGACGAGCGTGGACATCTCCTCGAACTGGGCCTTGAGGTTGGCCAGCAGCCTGCGCTTGGGGGCGGCGTCGAGGGGACGCCCGGTGTTCTCGCTGCGCAGCAGCAGGTCGATGTTGGTGCGCAGGCTGGTGAGCGGGGTACGCAGCTCGTGCCCCGCGTCGGCGACCAGCCGCCGCTGGCGCTCGCGGGACCCGGCCAGCGCGGTGGTCATCGCGTTGAAGGAGACGCCGAGCCTGGCGATCTCGTCGGTGCCCTCGACCGGGATCCTGGTGTCGAGGTCCTCGGTCCTGGCGACGTACTCGACGGCCTCGGTCAGCCTGCCGACGGGGCGCAGCGCCGTACGGGAGACGAGCAGCCCGGCGGAGGCGGCGCCGAGCACGCCGAGCGCGGTGACCCCCGCGAGGATCCAGGCGAGCGTGGCGAGGGTGGACCGGACCTCCTCCAGGGACCGGGACTCCATGACCGCGATGCCGCGTCTGACGTTCATCGTCATCACCCGGACCTCCTCCCCGGCGTCGGTCACGCCGTTCCTGAACACCCGCCTGCCCGGGGGGCCCTGAGTCAGGGCCAGGTCGGCCGGGGTGACCTTGACGGGCGCGGAACCCGCCACGCACCTCCCGCCGTCGGCGTAGACCAGCTGGATGGGCGGGAGACGGAGCAGCGGCCTGCGACCGGTGATCTCTCCCCGGCCCCCCGGGACTCCCGGAACCTTCGGGACTCCCACCCCCGGTAGCCCTCCCGGACAGTACGGCCCGATCCACTCGATTCCCTGCGTCCGTCCCTCCAGCGAGCGCTCCACCTGCCGCAGCAGCTCGGCCCTGACGACGAACCAGCACAGCACCGCGCACACCGCGATCGCCAGCGCCACGGCCGCCGCCACCAGCAGGGTCAGCCGGGAGCGCAGGGAGCGGCGCCCGTTCACGCGGAGGTCCGCAGCACGTATCCGACGCCCCGTACGGTGTGGATCAGCCGGGGGCGCCCACCGGTCTCGGTCTTGCGGCGCAGGTACATGACGTAGACGTCGAGGGAGTTGGAGGACGGTTCGAAGTCGAAGCCCCACACCTCGCTGAGGATCTGCTCGCGGGTGAGCACCTGGCGGGGGTGGATCATGAGCAGTTCCAGCAGCAGGTACTCGGTGCGGGTCAGTTCCAGCGGCTCGCCCGCCCGGACGACCTCGCGGCTGGCGGTGTCCATCCGCAGGTCGCCGAAGGCCAGGACCGCGTCGTCCTCGGCCGCGGGCGCGCTCAGGGCGCCGCGCCGCAGCAGCGCCCTGACGCGTGCCAGCAGCTCGTCCAGCTCGAACGGCTTGACCAGGTAGTCGTCGGCCCCCGCGTCCAGGCCCGACACCCGGTCACCCACGGCGTCGCGGGCGGTGAGCATGAGCACCGGCAGGTGGTTGCCCGCCGCCCTGAGCCTGCGGCAGGCGGTCAGCCCGTCCAGCCGGGGCATCATGACGTCGAGCAGGACCAGCTCGTACGGCTCCCGGTCGATCGCCTCCAGTGCCGCCTGGCCGTCCGAGGCCAGCCCGACCCGGTAGCCCTCGAATTCCAGGCTGCTCTGCAGCGCCTCCCTGAGCGCGGGCTCGTCGTCCACGACCAGCACCCGCGCCGCCTCACCCTCAGCCATGGCCTCCACGGTAGACGCCCATCATGAGAGCAGGATGAACGCCTCCGGCCGTGCCCGCCGGAACCGGCCCGCGACCGCCCCTCCGGCCCCGCCGGGCCGGGGCGGGCCGGGTCGGGCGATCGGGTCCGGTCGGCGGCCGGGCTCAGGTGAACAGCGCCATGGCGGCGTTGTGGCCAAGCTCAAGTAGGCAACGCCATGGCGGCGTTGTGGCCGGGCTCAGGTGAGCAGCGCCATGGCGGCGTTGTGGCCGGGGATGCCGCTGACGCCGCCGCCGCGCCGGGCGCCCGCGCCGCAGAGCAGGACGCGTTCGAGACCGGTCTCCACACCCCACAGCCCCGGCTCCCCGTACGGCCAGGACAGGTCGCGGTGGAAGATGTGCCCGCCGGGCAGGCCCGCCTCGTTCTCCAGGTCGACGGGGGTCTTGGCCTCCAGGCAGGGGCCGCCGTCGGGAGCGCGCAGCAGGCAGTCCTCGACGGGTTCGGCGAGCACCCCGTTCATCGAGGCGAGCGTGGCGCGCAGCGCGGCCTCGCGCGCGCCCGCGGGGTCCTCCCGGAACAGTCTGGCCGGCATGTGCAGGCCGAACAGCGTCATCGTGTGCGCTCCGGTCCGGCGCAGCTCCGGGCCGAGGATGGAGGGGTCGGTCAGCGAGTGGCAGTAGACCTCGGCCGGGGGCAGTGAGGGGATCCGCCCGGCCGACGCCTCCGCGTACGCGCGGGCGAGCTGGTCGCGGCCCTCGTTGATGTGGAACGTGCCGCTGAACGCCGCCGCGGGGTCCGCTCCGGGGTCCTTCAGGCGCGGCAGCCGCGAGAGCACCATGTTGACCTTGAGCTGGGCCCCCTCGGGGGCGGGCCCGGCGTCTCCGAGCAGCCGGGCGAGCACGGCGGGCGGCACGTTGGCCAGGATCCGCTCGCCCGTCACCGTGTGCTCCCCGTCCGCGTCGCGGAAGGCGACCTCGCCCGAGGGATCGACCGCGAGGACCTCGGCGCCGGTCAGGATCTCCGCCCCCGCGGCGCGGGCGGCGTCGGCCAGCGCGCCGGAGACCGCGCCCATGCCGCCGACGGGGACGTTCCAGTCACCGGTCCCGTCGCCGATCACGTGGTAGAGGAGGCAGCGGTTGGCCAGCAGGTCCGGGTCAGAGGGGTCGGTAAAGGTGCCGATGAGGGCGTCGGTGAGGACCACGCCGCGTACGGTGTCATCGGCGAACCGCTCGTCCACCACCTCGCCGATCGGCCGCTCGAACAGGTCGCGCCAGGCCTCCTCGCCGACGAGGTTCCGCATCGCCGCGCGGTCGGCGAGGGGTTCCAGCAGCGTCGGCGCGACCCGCTCGGCCACGTCGGCGGTCATCCCGTAGAAGCGCCGCCACGCCTCCAGCTCTCCGGTGCCTCCGGTGACCCGGGCGAAGGAGGCGGCGGTCCGCGCGGCGTCGCCGTTGTCGACCAGCAGCCCGGTGTCCCCCACCGGCGTGTACGAGGCGTACCGGCGGCGGCGCAGCGCGATCCTGAGTCCCAGGTCGGCGACGATCTTCGAGGGCAGCAGGCTGACCAGGTACGAGTAGCGCGAGAGCCGGGCGTCGACCCCGGGGAACGCCCTCGCCGACACGGCGAGGCCACCGACGTGACCGAGACGTTCCAGGACGAGGACGCGCCGTCCGGCGCGGGCGAGGTAGGTGGCGGCGACCAGGCCGTTGTGGCCGCCTCCGACGATCACGGCTTCGTAGCGAGAGCGGAGCACGAGACTTCCCGGTGGGTGAGGTGAGGGACGCGGGGCTGGGGGCTCCGGCCGCTCAGAGACCTGTCTGCCAGTGCGGCTCGGGGCAGAGCACACCCGACGTCTCGACCATCACCATGCGATTCACCATATCCCGAAATATCGCCAGATCGGCAGCCCCAAGCGCCCCGCCAACCGTCCCGCCGACCGTCCCGCCGCCCTGCCTGCCCACCGCCCGGCCACCACCTGCCCACCGCCCACCCGCAGCCGCTGCCCACCTTCACCTCGATCCGTGACCGACACCCCGATCCGTGACCGGCCCATCCGCGACAGGCCGATTCACAGCCGACCGACCCACGAGCGGCCGGATCACGACCGGCCAGATCACTGCCGCTCGCGGGCGGCGGAGAGGGTGATCCTGAGGAGGGTGGCGGCGGGACCGGTGGGGGCACGGCCGTGGCGCCAGACCGCCCGCAGGCGGCGCGTGAGGTCGATGTCCTTCGTGGGCACCTCGACCAGGCGGCCGGTGGCCAGCTCCGCCTCCACCGCGTAGCCACTGAGCACGGCGGGGGCGGCGCCCTCGCGGGCGGCTCCCTTGACCGCGGCGTTGGAACCGAGTTCCAGCCTCGGGGGGGCGACCGTGTGGCCGGTGAGCGCGAGGTCCAGCGTCTCGCGGGTGCCCGACCCCCGTTCGCGGACGACCAGCGGGGTGGCGGCCAGCTCGGCGGCGAGCAGCGGGGTGCGGCGGCGCGCCCACGGGTGCCCCGGCGCGACCACCACCACGAGCCTGTCGGTGGCCACCACCTTCGACACCAGCCCGGCCGGGACCGAGGGCCCCTCCACGAACCCGAGCTCGATCTCCCCGCCGATCAGTTTCGCCACCTCGGCCGAGTTCTGCACGTCCAGGCCGACCTGGACCTGGGGCTCGCGGTCCTGGAGCTCCCCCAGCCATCGCGGCAGCAGGTACTCGGCCACCGTCATGCTGGCGGCGATGTGCAGGTGCGCGGCCCTGCCGTGCCGTACCGCCTCCGCCCCCCGCATGAGCTCCTCCGCCGCGGCCAGCACCTGCGTGGCCCAGGCCGAGACCATCACGCCCTGCGGGGTGAGGGTGGACCCGCGCGGGGTGCGGTCAAGCAGCGGCAGCCCGAGGCGGCGTTCCAGCAGCGAGATGCGCTTGCTCACCGACGGCTGCGCGATGCCCGCGGCCCGGGCGGCCTGGCCGAGACTGCCCAGGCGTTCCACGTCGACGAGCAGGCGCAGGGATTCGAGGTCGGGCAGCTCGCTCATAGCGCCAGGCTATGACCTTCCAGGAAGGTGACGGCTACCGGCCTCCCGGTGCCGCGCCGACACTCGGGGCATGCCCGTCTCCCCCCTCACCCGTCCCCCCGGCTCCGCCGCGCAGGCCCCTCCGACTCCCGTACGCCCGATACCGGCACCGATATCGGCGACGGCGAGGCTCGGAGCGCTCGGGACGCTCGCGCCGGGGCTCGCGGCCGCGGCCGTCGCGGTGGTCCTGGCGACGGCCGCGACCAGGGTCGTTCCAGGGGTGAGCGCCGCCGTGATCGCGGTGGTCCTCGGGGTCGCCCTCACCAACCTCGGCGGCCTGCACCGGTCGCTGGCCCCCGGGCTCGGTTTCGCCTCCCGCCGGGTGCTCCGCCTGGCGATCGTGCTGCTCGGCCTGCAGATCGCGCTGCCGGAGCTGCTGGCGCTCGGCTGGCGGGCGCTGGCGGTGGTCGCCGTGGGGACCGGCGTCACGTTCGCCGCGACGCGGTGGATCGGAGGCCGCCTCGGGGTGAGCCCGCGCAGGTCCCTGCTGATCGCGACCGGCGTGTCCGTCTGCGGGGCGGCGGCCGTGGCCGCCATGCACGAGGTCGCCGGGAGCGACGACGACGACGTGGCGGCCGCGGTCGGCGTGGTCGTGCTGTACGGCAGCGCCTCCATCGTCACGCTCCCCCTGCTCGCGGGGGCGCTGGGGCTGACACCGCAGCAGCTGGGCCTGTGGGCGGGAGCCTCGGTCCACGAGGTCGCGCAGGTGGCGGCCATCGGCGCGGCGGCCGGAGCGGGCGTGCTGGCGAGCGCGGTGGCCGTCAAGCTGGCCCGGGTCGTCCTGCTGGCCCCGATCGTCGGGCTGACCTCCGTCTCCCTGCGCCGTGCCGCGACCGCCGAGGCCGGAAGGGCGGTGCGGCGCCCGCCGGTGGTGCCGCTGTTCGTCGCCGGGTTCGTCGCGGCCGTGGCGGCGCGGAGCCTGGGCATGGTGCCGCACGAGATCACGCGGGCGGTTCCTGGCCTGACGACGGTGCTGCTCGCGGCGGCGCTCTTCGCCCTGGGCACCGGTGTCGACCTGAGGAGGCTCGCGCGGGGCGGGCGATCGCTGCTCCTGGGCGGGATCGCCACGGCCATCATCGGCGGGATCTCACTGCTCGGGGTGGTGGTCATTGGCTGATCTTTGAGTGGACGTCTCCCTGCAACCGCCGTAACGTGCTCTTTTTGGGGAAGACGGTGTCGTTTACACCGTTCCAAAAGCAAGCAATGATTACGACCTCGGACAAGGAGACAGAACCAGCTCATGCGTACCACCCGACAGTCCCTCTCCAACGTGCTCCGCCCCTCCGGCGAGGTGGCCGAAGCGCTGGAGCGGGGTGCCCCGATCGTGGCGCTGGAGTCCACGATCATCTCTCACGGCCTGCCCCAGCCCCGCAACCTCGAGGTCGCGGTGGAGCTGGAGCGGATCGTCCGGGAGGCGGGGGCGGTGCCCGCGACGATCGCGGTGCTGGACGGCGTGGCGCGCATCGGTCTCGACAAGAGCGAGCTGGAGCGCGTCGCCGGTGAGCCGGGGCTTCGCAAGCTGGGCTTCCGCGACCTGCCCGCCGCGGCGGCGCTCGGGGCGAGCGGGGCGACCACGGTCTCCGCCACCTCGTTCCTGGCCGCCAGGGCGGGCATCCGGGTCTTCGCCACCGGTGGTCTCGGCGGCGTGCACCGCGGGTGGACCGAGAGCCAGGACGAGTCGGCCGACCTCGACACGCTGAGCCGGACCCGCATCACGGTGGTCTGCGCGGGCGTGAAATCGATCCTGGACGTTCCGGCCACCCTGCAGCGGCTGGAGACGCGCGGCGTCACGATCGCGGGGTTCCGCACCGACGAGTTCCCCGGCTTCTACCTGCACTCCTCGGGCGAGCCGATCGACTGGCGGATCGAGACCCCGGACGAGGCCGCGGACATCATGCGGGCCCAGGACGCGCTCGGCGGCCCGGAGACCGCGCTGATCGTCGCCAACCCGGTGCCGCTGGCCGAACAGCTCGACCCCGAGCTGCACGACCGGGTCCTCGCCGAGGCCCTCGCCGAGGCGGAACGGCGGCGGATCACCGGTCAGGCCATCACCCCGTTCCTCCTGGGCTACCTGGTACGCGGCACCGACGGCGCCTCGCTGGAGGCGAATCTGGCCGCGGTGCGGGGCAACGCCCGCGTCGCCGGGCAGATCGCGGCCTCCTGGAGCCGGGGAGACTGAGGGCACCGTGGCCGGAACGGGTCTGCTGGTCATCGGCGACGTGGTGACCGACGTCGTCGCGCTTCACGGCGGGTCCGCCAGGAGCGGCCTGGCCGTCGGGACGGACACCGCCGCCGACATCGTGCTGCGTCCCGGCGGCTCCGGGGCCAACACGGCCTCCTGGGCCGCCCGGCTGGGCGCCGACGCGCGGATCCTGACCCGGGCCGGCTTCGACACCGCCGACTGGCACGCCGCCGAGCTGCGACGATTCGGGGTACGGCCGCACCTGC
This sequence comes from Streptosporangium sp. NBC_01469, assembly GCF_036227305.1. Taxonomy (NCBI): domain Bacteria; kingdom Bacillati; phylum Actinomycetota; class Actinomycetes; order Streptosporangiales; family Streptosporangiaceae; genus Streptosporangium; species Streptosporangium sp. NBC_01469. Next base: position 8,683,389 of record NZ_CP109465.1, read on the forward strand.
GGGTCGACCCCGACCGGCCCACCGCGGTGGTGATCGCCATGGTCGACGTGACCGGGGAGCGTTCCATGCTCACCAACCGGGGCGCGGGCGGGCACATCGGCACGGGCGACTGGGACGAGACCCTGCTCGACGGTGTGGGGCATCTCCATCTGTCCGGATACACGCTGTTCGCCGAGCCGGGGCTCCAGCTTTCCCGGCTGGCCATGGCCGAGGCGTCCCGGCGCGGTGTCTCGATCAGCGTGGACCCCGCCTCGACCGGTTTCCTGCGCTCGTTCGGCGTCGAGCGGTTCATCCGGGAGACCCTGACCGCCCAGCTGATCATCCCCAACCTGGACGAGGCGCTGCTGCTCACCGGCGAGGCCACCGCCGAGGAGGCGGCCGAGAGCCTGAGCCTCCGCTACGGCGCCGCGGCGGTGAAACTCGGATCGCGCGGCGCGCTGATGGCCAGGGACGGAAAGTTGGCCGCTCGGGTTCCCGCGCTCACCACCGAGGTGATTGACTCCATTGGAGCGGGGGACGCGTTCGCCGCCGGGCTGCTGACGGCCCTGCTGAGCGGGGCCGCGGACGAGGCCGCGCTGGACGCCGGACGTCGTGCCGGGGCGGAGGCCGTGACGGTCCTGGGTGGCCGTCCGCGTGTCCTTCCGTCTGATTTGGGTACTAAGGAGCTTTACCCTCTTAACACCAATTGATAGCTTGCGGCGTAAGCTGCACCATTAGCCACACGCGTCACTTTGGGGAGGTTACGGTCCGCCGATGGATGCCGAGTCATCGATCTGCCTGAGTGATCTGGTCCCGGCCCTGCGCTGGAGCCGTCCCCAGCAAGTCGCCGAAGCCCTCGCCGACCCCCGGCTGCCCGCCGGCTGGTGGTCGTCGGTCACCCTGCCCAAGGCCCTCGGCGCCGCAGGGCTCGACTGGGTTTGCGACAGGCTGGCCCGGCTCTCGCTGTCACGCTGGGATCATCTGCCGTTGAGCGACGTGCTGCCCGCGCTGCACGTGCACACGGTCGATCCCACCCTGCCCGGCTGGCCGGAGCCCGCGCGCGCGGCCATCGCCGGCCTGGGCGGCTGGAACCGCCTGCGCCGCCTGACCCCGGGAGACCTGAGCGGGTCCGCGACGTCCTCTCCCGAGATCCCCGAGATCGTGGTCACCGCCGTGTTCCGGGAGGTGCTCAGCCGCATTCCGGCGGTCGCCGAGCACACCGCGCCGGCCGCCGCCTCGGCCCAGGTCCCGCTCCAGGAGCGGGTCCAGGACCCGGCGCAGACACCCGCGCCGCAGGTCCCCGCCCAGCCGTCGGCACCGGCGGTGCCGCAGGAGGAGCGGCAGGCCCCGGTCCCCGAACCGGCGGTCCCTGAGCCGGTCGCCGCCGCCCCCGCCCCCCAGGTCAACCTCGGCGACTACCCGCTGGTGCGTCTGGTCGACAACATGTTCCGCGACTGGAGCCCGCTGGAGCGCGCGGTCGCCGTGGAACGGCTCTTCGCGGTCGACCCGATCAGCCTGCGCGCGCTCGCGCACAAGCTGAACGCCGACCGCGACGCGCTCTCGACTGCCCAGCGCGCCGCCGAGGAACGCATCCTGCTCTGGCTGCGCTCCTCGGAGTCCGCGCCGCTCACCGGGCACATGTTCGGGCTGACCGAGTGGCTGGGCGCCGCCGCCACCAAGGACCAGCTCATCGGCGCCGACCCCGCGCACCCGATCGAGGTCCCCACCCTGCGGACCCCGCTCTGGAGGGTGCTGGTCACGCTCATGCCCGACCGGCGGCTCCAGGACGACTGGCTCGTCGTGGGCGACCTGGGCGGTCTGCGCGACCGGACCCGCCAGCTCCTGTCGAACAAACCGATCGACAGTGACGCGCTCAGGCTCATGGAGCACCAGCTCGGCATCCGGGCCCACTCGGCCCAGCCCTGGCTGGACGCCCTCGCCGCCGCGGGCATCGTGCAGGAGGCGACCCTCCAGGAGGGCACCTCCGAGGAGATCAGGCAGCTGCCGCGCCGCACCCCGGGGGCGAACGGCCACCACCACCGCGGCGGGCAGCCGATCCCGCAGGTGAACACCGGCGCCATCGACCCCCGCGCGGCCCTGGCCACGCTGTCGGCCCTGGCGAGCGGAAACTCCAGGCCGCACCTGATCACCAGCCAGCGCGCCCAGCTCCACCCGCCCGCGAGCCCGTCGTCCGACCCGAGCCGCTGGCAGCGCATCGAGGTGACCAGCGACCACCTGCGGGGTGGCCCGGTGGCCGTGCCCGAGGGGTACGCCACCCAGCTGGGCATGCGTCCCGGCACGCTGCTGTCGGTCACCGGCCCCGGCGACAACGCGGTGGTCCTGGTCTGGCGGGACCACCCCGTCTTCGACTCGCTGCAACCCGTCCTGATGCGCCTGAACGCCCGTCCGGGCGACCAGGTCTACGTCACCGTGGACGGCTACCGCCTGGACGCCCAGCTGCCGGCCTGAACCCCGCCCCCTCCCCCGGAAACCGGAAACCCCGGAAACCCCGGAAACGGTCCTGAACGGTCCCGGGGGAAGGGCGGGGGCCCGCACCGCGTCCCCGCCCCGGAGAGCGAACCGCCGCGCGGTGACCGGGGACGCCTCGAGCGACCCGGGCACCGGGCGGACCGCCCCGGCCGCCTTCGGCCCGCTCCGGTTCGGCCGCCGGACGCCACCGGGTGCCGCCAGGACGGGGTTTCCCGCGACGACTCCCAAACGCCACTTTTCCGGGCGCGGAAACGAACGACCTTTCCCGGTTGCTCTTCTTCGGCGCTATGCTTTTGGGACTCAAGTGACTTAGCGGCACCACTGTGACCCGTTTTGGCGAACGGGCTCTCATTGTTGTTGATTTCTGCGGCTTTTTGTCAAGAAATTGTCATCGTTCACCTAACAGCGGGAGTCCGTATAGCTCTCTCCCTCCATTGCCTTGTGAGGTGTTCCCTAGGACGCAGACGGGGAGGACGGCGGGCGACCAGGTCGCGCTGGGGCCCGGGATCAGAGAGCGACTTCGAACTAGCCGATGAGAAAATTCGCCCGCGTCTGGCTGGGGATGACGTTCTCGACCGTGGGATCGCGAGCCGTGAGTGTCGCCTATCCCCTCCTGGCACTGGCCCTGACCGGTTCTCCGGTCCAGGCGGGCTGGACCAGTTTCGCCCTGACCTTCCCCATTCTGGTCTTCTACATCCCGGCGGGCGTCCTGGCGGACCGGGTGAACCCGCGCTCGCTCATGCTCCTCACCGAGACGCTGCGAGGGTTGATCGTCCTCACCGTGTTCCTCGCGCTCGTTCTCGGCCGCCCGTCGCTGGCGCACCTTCTGGCGGCGGCCTTCCTCGAGGGCACGCTGTGGGTGGTCTACTCGCTGGCGGAGACGGCGCTGATCTCGTCCCTCGTCCCGAAGGACCAGGTCTCCCTCGTGATGGCCAGGAGCGAGACGATCTCGCACATCGCGGTGCTGGCGGGCAGGCCGCTCGGGGGGTGGCTCTTCGGGGTCATGCACGCGATGTCCTTCGCGGTGAACGCGGCGCTGTTCTTCCTCGCCCTCCTCTCCCCGCTGAGCGTGGCGGCGGGAAAGCCGGGGAAGCCAGGGAAGCCGGGGAAACCGGGAAAGAGGAGGAGCCGGCCGCAGCTGCACGCGATCCGCGAGATAGCCGGCGGCGTGAGAAGCCTGGCGGGACGGCACCTGCTGCGGGAGATAGCCGACGGTTTCCACGAGCTCTCCAGGCACCCGTTCCTCCGCAGGGCCATGGCCCTGACGATGGTCACCAACCTGATGATCAACGCGCTCATCATGATCTTCATCGCCGGGTCGGCGAACCTGCCCTCGTACCAGGTCGGCCTGGTCCTGGCCGCCGGGGGCGTGGGCGGCGTGGCGGGATCGGGCCTGGCCCCCTACCTCAGGCTCGAACCGAGGAACTTCACGCTCTTCGCCCAGCTGTGGATCTGGGTGCTGGCGCTCTTCGTCGCGGCCTACGGTGAGGGGCCGCTCTTCTTCGGGCTCGCGATACTGCTGACCGGGTGCGCCGGGGCGCTCAGCAACGTGGCCATCAGGACCTTCGAGGTCGACACCGTCGACAAGGGCAAGCTCGGGCGGGTGGTGAGCGTGCACCGGCTCGTCGCGCACGGCGCCGTGTGCGTCGCCGCCCCGCTCGGCGGGATCCTGGTCGCCGTGTTCGGCATCCGGACGGCGGCCGTCATCCTGACCGTCCTGATGCTCGCCGTCGCCACCGTGGTGACGTGCACGTCACTGCTGCGCCTTCACGCGCGGCTCGGTCTCGCCGGGACGGCTAGGAAGGTGAGGGCGACCGGTGCCCACGTGGCCGCGCGGGTGCTCACAACGTGGCGAGCAGCCGAGTCGCTTCGGCCGCGAGATGGGCAGGCAGGCTGGGTGCTCTCGCCGCCCTCGCCCTCAGGACCAGATCGGCCGCCGACGCGGCGTCACCGGCCAGGGCGTGAACCCGGGCGGCGTACAACAGCACCGGACCGTGATCTCCCGCCTCGGCCAGCACCGCCCTGATCTCCCGTTCCGCCTCGGGGAAACGCCCCAGGAAGGCCAGCGCGAGAGCGTGGGCGGCCCGGGTGGACGGCCACTGCAGCGGCCGGACCCGGTCGAGGTCGCGCAGCGCCGCCTCCGCCCGGCCGAGCCCGGCGAGGATCTCGCCCCGCGCTCGCAACGCCTCGGTGATGTTCCCCTCCCTGCCCAGGACGTCGTTGAGGACGTCGCGCGCCGCGTCGGGGTGACCGTCGTACCAGAGCGCCCAGGCGAGCTCGGTCTCGATGTTCAGGTCGTTGGGCACCCGGCGTATCGCCGAGTACAGCTCCCGGACCGCGACCGAGGAGCGTCCCTGGGCCAGCCGCAGCCTGCCGATCCCGGCGAGAAGGCCGCCGACGGCCGAGGTCGCCCCCAGCGTCTCGAAGTGGACCGCGGCGTTGCGGTAGTGGGAGACGGCCTTCTCGAAGTCCTCCCGCCGGTGCGCGACGTTGCCGAGGAAGGACTCGATCTCCGCGCGCATCCTGGTGTTGCCCCCGCACCGCGCCAGCGCCTCCTCGGCCTGCTTCGCGGCCAGCGCGAACTCCCCGTCGCGGAAGGAGAGCTCGGCGGCCCGCAGGTAGTCGTCGGGGAAGGACCGACTCTCGGCCCGCACGACGACGTGGTCGTTCTGCAGGATCGGCTGGATGAGGCGCTCGTGCGACAACTCGCACCATCGCGTGCCGGCCTTGATGTCCTCGCGCAGGATGTGGCGGTCGACCAGCGCCCTGACCACCGCGTTCGGCATGCCGGCGGTGACGGTCTCCCCCTGGTAGACGACCTCGCGGGTGCCGAGCTCGGTGATGAAGCAGCGGCGCAGCCAGCTCCTGAGCTCGGCGACGTCGTCTCCGAAGTGGTCGTGGGCCACCTCGGCGATCATCCGCTCGGAGAAGTCGGTGAGCGACCGGTCGGCGTTGGCGAACCTGCGGACGTGGTCGGAGGAGATGACCCGCACGTCCTCGGGCAGCGAGCGCCACATGGCCGAGCACACGACCTGCAGTTGGACGGGCTCGACCGCCTTGGCGTCGGCGACGACCTCCTCGCCGCCGAGCGCCCTGCCGACCCTGATCATGCGCAGGTCGTCCACCAGCCCCCGCGCCGCGCCGGGGGCGAACGAGCGGCCCGTCCCCTCCAGCGGCCCCTCGGTCGCCCGGACCGCGGCGGCCGGGCCGAGGGCGGTCAGCGAGAACCGGTTTCTGGCCATGCCCGCCAGTTTCGGCTCGTGGGGAAGGATCGAGGCGAGGTGGTCCTCCCTGATCGAGACGAGGAGCCGCAGGTTCGGATCGTCGTCCAGCGCCTCGACGAGCTGGCTGATGAACCACTCCCGGTACGGCTGGCGGTGGGCGAAGTCGCCGAAGAGCTCCTCCGCCTGGTCGATCGCGGCCAGGGTGAGGACCGGGTCGCCGTACGGATCCTGGCGCGGCGGGCGCCGGCTCAGGAACTCGCGGATCGTCAGCCCGGCCAGCCGGGTTGGCGTCTCCGAGGGGGACCACGACGACAGCAGCGCGAACACGTGCGGGTTGTGCCGCGAGAGCGCCGCGGACGGGAAGGGCGAGCCGTGCGACACCCGCCCTATCGGGAGGACGTCGGTCCTGCCCGCGTCCAGCAGCGGGAGCACCCCGGCCTGGATGAGCGAGGTCTTGCCCACGCCGGACGGCCCGTACAGCACGGTCAGGCGCCCGGCCTGCCACAGGTCGGAGACCTCGCAGGACTCCCTGTCGCGGCCGAAGAACTTGGAGCCGTCCTCGCGACGGAAGGCCCGCAGGCCGACGTACGGCTGGTCGGCCGCGTCCGGCCGGCCGCGGTCGGGGGTCACGTCGGGGGTCACGGCACCGGTCCCATCCGCCGGCGCAGCTCACGGCAGAACTCCTCCGCCGTCCCCCAGAAGATGGAGATCCGCCAGTCTTCGTAGTATCTGGCCAGCTGGCGCTGGACCTCCAGCACGTCCGCCTTCGTGCTGGCGAGCGAGGGGGCGAGCTGGACGCTCACGTGCCTGCGGCGGTTGATTCCGGGAACGGCTTTCAACAGCCCGTGGAAGAGCACGCGAAACGTCCAGTCCTGCAGGCTGTATCCGATGAACAACAGGGGTCTTCTGGTCAGCGCCGCGAGAATGGAGGTCGGCAGCATTCGCTGGCCGCCCGCGACGCCGTCCACCGCGAGGTTGGTGAGAAACTCCAGATAGTCGTCCTCGGCCAGCACGATCGACGCCGGATCCTGCAGGTTGCCGTGCAGGTGGTAGATGAGCGGGGCCTCGGGCCTGGGATTCCAGCCCGCCTCGCTGCTGAACAGATCCTCCGCGTAGGCCAGCCCTTTGTTCCACGGACAAATGGCCACATTCGGCCTTTTCCCCACCGCTTCAAGCGAGCGCAGGATGAAGTCGTCGTAGTTCGTCGTCAGATACACCGGAAGGGGAAAGCTCGCCAGCAGGGCGTGCGGTTCGAGGGGGTCGAGGAAGTTGGGCGCACCCCCGGCGTCGAGCTCGTCGCAGATGCGCCTCTTCACATATACGGAGTCCCCATATCTCATCACCGCGAACTGCGTGACCCGGGGAAGGTCGTGGTCGTCGGCGAAGGGGTAGTCCCAGCGGCGCGCCATGTCGCGGCTCAGTGCCGTCCCCGTCGGCAGAGTCCCCACGCACGCCCCGGACCCCAGGAAGGGCGTGCAGTCTCCGCTGTTCAACTGGTCGAGCAGGCGCTCCCACTCGGCCTCCCCCATGTCGTGCACGCAGGGCACCACCTCACGGACGGCAGGTCCAATCAGGTCATGGACTCGATGCCGTACGACTCTATTGGCACGGTCAATCCCCCCCGCGCGGGAAGGCACCCCTTGTATCGCCGGCGCGACCGGAGTGGACGAATGATTCACGATCACCTTTCTGCCGCAACCCGCGTGAAACGGCAAGGTGATTCCTCAGATCGAACTCGTGAATCCCGCCGTCGGCTCCGCCGTCTCCAGCAGCAACGGCTCCAGCATCCTCCGCAGCCAGGCCTCGTCGACCTCCGTGAGCTTCTCCAGGGAGAGCCCCTCAAGGTCGACGAGACCGTCTGACCTTGAATTATCATCGCGCATGCGTGCTCCCTATCACGTCGCGTCGCATCCGGCCTGGTCCGACCCTGGGTTTTGGGATGTCCCAAAAGCGGGACGCGACATCGCTTTCGAAAGTTCCCGGGGCCGTGTTTTTTCTCAATGTGATTCTGTAATACCCCACTCTTCGAATCAACCTTTAGGATGACCGTACGATCCCTTTGGCTAGAAAAAGGCGGAGGCCCGAGGTGGTGGAGCTTTCACACGCGGCGAACACGGTGCCCGAACGGCAGCCCGAGGTCTGGGAGAAGGTGCCGCCCCGCAACAGGAACTTCACCGGCCGGGACGACATGCTCGTCAAGCTCCGCCAGGGCATCAGCACCGTCACCGCCGTCGTTCCCCAGCCTCAGGCACTGCAGGGGTGGGGCGGTGTCGGCAAGACCCACCTGGCCATCGAGTACGCCCACCGCTACCGGTCGCACTACGACCTCGTCTGGTGGATCCCCTCCGACCAGCGCGTGCTGGTGCCGTCCGCGCTGGCGGCGATGGCGCCCCACCTGGGCCTGCCGCCCGCGTCGGCCACCGGCGTCGAGGAGGCCGCCGAGGCGGTGCGCAGGACGCTGCAGAGCGGCGTCCCCTACCGCCGCTGGCTGCTGATCTTCGACAACGCCGAGGAGCCGGGGCAGGTCCAGGAGTTCATCCCGCGCGGGCCTGGCCACGTGCTGATCACCTCGCGCAACCCCAAGTGGGAGGACCACTTCGAGACCCTCCAGGTCGACGTCTTCACCCGCGAGGAGAGCGTGGCGTTCCTGAAGAAGCGCCTGCGCCGGGAGGTCCCCGACGACGACGCCTCGCGGCTGGCCGAGCAGCTCGGCGACCTTCCGCTCGCCCTGGAGCAGGCCGGCGCGCTGCAGTACGAGACCGGCATGTCGGTCGACGAATACCTGGAGCAGCTCGGCGAGCAGGCGAGCAGGCTGCTGGGCGCGAACAGGGCGCCGGGATACCCGCTGTCGATGACGGCGGCCTGGAAGGTGTCGGTGTCGCTCCTGGAGGACCGCCTCCCCGAGGCCATCACGCTCCTGCGGTGCTGTGCCTTCTTCGGCCCCGAGCCCATTCCCCGCGACGTCTTCCGCAGGGGCAACAAGGCCGTCGTCCCCCGGCTCGGCAAGATTCTTTCTGACCCGATCCTGCTCGCCACGGCGCTGAGCGAGCTGAGGCGCTTCGCGCTGGCCAGGATCGAGCCCACCACCCGCACCATCCAGGTCCACCGCCTGATCCAGGCGCTCCTGCGCGACGACCTGCCTGAGGAGGACCAGGCGGGCATCCGGCACGAGGTGCACGTGCTGCTGGCCGGCAGCGCCCCGAACGACCCCGACGAGAGCGCCAGGTGGCGCCGCTTCGAGGAGCTGGTCGCCCACGTCACCCCCTCCGGCCTGGAGGAGTGCACGGATCCCACCGTCAGGCAGTTCGCCCTCAACGTCACCCGTTACCTCTACATATCGGGCAACTACCAGTCGGCCCGCTCCTTCCTCGAGAGCTTCGTCAAGAGATGGACCGAGGTCAGCGGGGCGAAGCACCCGGACGTGCTCGTCGCGCACAAGCACCTGGGCAACGTGCTGCGAGGGCTCGGCCAGTACTCCGCGGCGTACGAGACCGACCACCGGACCCTCGACAACATGCGCGAGATCCTCGGCCATGACCACGACGAGACGCTCCTGACGACCAACGGCTACGGGGCGTCCCTGCGGGCTCGCGGCGACTTCATCGCCGCCAGGAGGCTGGACGAGGAGTCCCGGGCGGCCCACGCCGCCAGCCGGGGCCTCAGCCACCCGTCCACGCTGCGCGTGCTCAACAACCTGGCCCTCGACTACGCCCTCACCAGTGACTACCCGCAGGCGCGGCGCCTGCACCAGGAGACGTACCTGGAGATGAGCGACGCGGTGGAGGGCATCGGCAGGAGCATCCTGCTGCTGTCGTGGAACGGCCTGGCCAGGGCCGTGCGACTCTGCGGCGACTACACCGAGGCGTGCGACCTGGGCGAGGAGGCCTACGCCTACGGCGTCCAGGAGCTGACACTCGACCACCACGTCACGCTGCTGACGGCGAAGGACCTGTCCATCGCCAAGCGGCGCTCGGGAGAGGTGGCCGAGGCGCTGGACCTCGCGCGCGACACGCACACCCGCTTCCAGCGGCTCTTCGGGGACGAGCACCCCGACACGATGGCGGCCGCGATCAACCTCTCCAACGCCCTGCGCACGACCGGCGACCTCGACGAGGCGTTCGCGACGGCCGACAGGACGGTCGCCCTCTATCCCCGGGTGTTCGGCGAGGAACACCCCTACAGCCTCGCCTGCGGCGGCAACCTGGCGATCCTGCACCGCCTGCGAGGCGATGTCGCGACGGCCAGATACCTCAACGAGAGGGCGGTGGAGGGCCTGGTCGCCAAGGTCGGCCGGCGACACCATTACCCGCTGACGTGCGCCATCAGCCTCCAGGGGGATCTCGTGGCGCTGGGAGAGCTCACCCAGGCGTGCGAGCTCGGCGGGGAGACCCTCGGCCGGCTGCGGGAACTCTTCGGCGAGAACCACTTCCTGAGCCTGGCCTGCGCCAACAACCTCGTCCTCGACCTGAGGGCCGCGGGTGAGAAGGAGCGGGCCGAGATCCTGTACGACGACACGATGCGGCGCTACGAGCGCCCGCTGGAGGCCGGTCACCCCGACGCCCTCTTCGCGAGCGAGGGCCGTCGCATCGACTGCGACTTCGACCCCCCGCCGATCTGACCGCCGGCCCCGTCCCGGGCTAGTTCGCCCGGAAGCCGGGGTTGCGCCTCCTCCACGCGTCGAGGTGGTGCTCCGCCTCGCGGAGGGCCTGGCTCTCCGCGGCGGAGTCCACCGGTTCCGCGGCACACTCCTCCAGCGTCTTCCTCATGCGCGCCACGAACTCCTCCCCACGCTCGTTCAGGCCCCCGCCGGCCAGCAGCGTGCCGGTGACCGCGTAGGCGGCCCGCCGCCAGCGGGCGAGCTCCACGCGTGCCCGGAACGCCTCGGCGTCCCGCTCGAACCGGTGCTGCCTCCGCCAGAACTCCGCCACCCCGAGATAGGCGTACGAGCCCTGCAGCAGGCCGTAGACGGGGCGCGGGTCGTCCCGCCAGGGCGCGTAGTAGCGCCTGCCGTCGTCCGGCAGGGTCAGCGGGATCACCTCGGTCAGCGCCGTGAGCTTCGCGTGCTGGATCTCGTGTGCGAACGTGGCGGCGAGCCCCACGCCGTCCCACGGGTCCGACATCGCGATGGTTCCGAACGTCTCGCGCGAGGAGGCGCTGTTCTGTCCCCTTTCCGGGGCCTTGACGGGGGTGAGCACCGACACGGCGAGGCCCACCTCCTCCGCCACGGTCCGGTGGTGGGCGGTCAGGACGCGCCACGCCTCCTCCAGGTGCTCCCCCCACGCGCGGAGCCGCTCGGGCTCCAGCCGCGGCTCCGCGACCTCCTCCGCGGCCCACCGGTACGGGTCGAGGTCGTCGACGACCAGGTCGAGTCCCGGGTTCACCCGCAGCCTGTGCAGCGCCTGCCAGCCGGACCGGTCGCCGGAGGGGTGGACGCGGACCGTCAGGCCGCCGGCGTCGAGTTCGGCGCCGTCCCCGTCCGGCCGCACCGTGACGTCGATCGCGTCTCCCGTACCGGCGGGGAGGATGAGCCGGCCCAGGGAAGGCAACATGATCGCGCCGTCGCGGACGGGCAGCCGGACCCGGCACGCGGCCCGTGCCCGCACCGCGGCCACCACGGCCAGCGCGCCCAGCTGCGCGGGATCGTCGTGCGCGCCGTTCCCGCTCCTCAGGGACCGGTAGGCCCGCCACGCCCACGCCCCCACCGCCGGGTAGCGCAGCACGCGCTCGACCTCCTCGCCCGCCTCCCCCTCCAGGTCCGCCAAGAGGTCGTAGGCACGCGTCGCCAGGGCGGCGTCGGGGTGGCCCGCCGACCGCGCCTCGGCCGCGACCCCGCGTACCAGCAGCCTGTTCTTGACGCGCTGGACCGCGCTCAGCTCGGCCACGGCGTCGGCTCCCCCCTCACCGGCCGCCAGCGTGAGAACCGTCGTGTCGGACACTCCCCGCTCACCGAGCCTCATCGACTTCCCTTCAGCCGGGCGACATCCCTCGCGAAACCTGTACGGATATGGGTGATCAACCGATAGAGGTCGGGACAGTAGACCGAGGGCCCCCTGAACCCGGCGGCCTCGCTGTACCTGTGCGCGTACAACCCCCCGCCGCAGACCGAACGGAGGTCGCAGGCCAGGCAGACGGGTGCCAGCGCGAGCTCGCCGATCTGCCGGGCGGCCATGGCCGGGTGCCTGAGCGCGGCGTCGAACGAGTCGCGGAGCAGGTGCAGGCGGGTCGCGGCCGCCCCGTGGTAGCTGGACTTCAGGATGTCCGACTGCTCGATGCTGCCGTCGGTCTCCACGACGGCCATCCGGGCCGGTGAGAGCCCCACCGTCTCGCTGCGCGAGGCGCCTCCCGTCAGCAGGCGCATGATCTCGCGGAACAGCCTGACCTCCGTCTGGTCGGCGGACGAGCCGTACCAGCGGTCGAAGATCGGGATCAGCCAGTCGGCGTACGGCGTCGCCTCGGCGTCCGGGAGGCGGTACGGCGGCGGGGTGGACCAGTTGCCGTGCGGGAGCAGGAAGTCGACGGCCGGTGGATCGAAGGCGAGGAGCGCCTCGTAGGTCGCCAGCGGATCGTTGCGGACGTCGATGGTGCACAGCAGGCCGCTGAACAGGTGATGGAACGGGCCGTCGGTCAGCCTGCGAAGCGATTCCGCGACGATCGCGTGACTTCCCCTGCCGTCCGCGTAGCGCCTGTGCCGGTCGTGGCCCTCGGCGTAGCCGTCCATGCTCACCCCGACACGGATCTCCAGGCTCTCGAAGAGCCGCAGATAGGTCTCGTCCAGGCGCAGCCCGTTGGTCTGCACGCCGACGCGGACGCGGGTCCCGACGTCGGCGGCGGCCCCCCTGATGGTGCGCACGGCGTAGGAGATGAGTTCGGGCCCGGCCAGCAGGGGCTCTCCCCCGTGCAGGATGACCTCGACCTCGGCCAGCTCGTGGGCGAGCGCGTGCTCGGCGACGCGTCTCGCCGTGCAGTCGACGATCGCCTTCGACATGCGCCGCGGCTGGGCCTTCCAGGACTGGTCGGCCATCTCGTAGATGTAGCAGTGGCGGCAGGCGAGATCGCACCTGCTGTGGATCTTCAGGATGAACTGCCGGAAAGCCGCCGGCCGCCACCCCGCGTCCAGCAATCCCCCGACATCGAGCGTCTCGGGGAACACACCCCGGGGTGAGGGGATTATCGGGTCAAGATTCTCCGGCAAACGCGGCACACCTCTCTTGCGCCATTCCCTATCTGGCATGAGTTTGCCCCAATAGTCAAGTTTCAGCCCCGCGAATACCTACCCTTCCCCGACATGATCACTGGTTTTCCCCGCAACCTGGAACGGCGACCGGCCATCATCTATCGTGTAAACATCTTTCGGGCGTCACATAACGTGGTCTCGGCAGGGGGCTGATCAGCGATGCACGAGTGGCCGTCAACCCTCGACATCGGAGAGCTGATGGCCGGTGGCTGGCGGCCGACTCCGTTCCGGCAGTTCATCCTGAAGATCCACAGCAGGTGCGATCTCGCCTGCAAATATTGCTACATGTACGAAATGGCCGATTCCTCGTGGCAGACACGACCGAAACAAATGTCCCGGGAGACCTTCGCCGCCACGGCCTCGAGAATCGCCCAGCACGCCCGCCGCCACGACCTGGCCGACATAGAGCTCATCCTGCACGGGGGCGAGCCCCTGCTCGCCGGCCGCGAGGCGATCCGCGAGCTCGTCACGCTGGTCCGCTCGGCGGTCGGCCCCGCCACTCGGACCACGGTCGGCCTGCAGACGAACGGCACCCTGCTCGACCTCCCCTATCTCCGGCTCTTCGACGAACTCGGCGTCCGGGTCGGGGTGAGCCTCGACGGCGACGAGACGATGCACGACCGCGGCCGCCGCCGCGCCAACGGCCAGGGCAGCCACGCCGACGTCCTCCGCGCCCTCGGCCTGCTGGGCTCGCCCGCCTTCAGGCACCTCTTCAGCGGCCTGCTGTGCACCGTCGACCTCAGGAACGACCCGATCGGGGCCTACGAGGCGCTCCTCGCCTTCGATCCGCCGGCCGTCGACTTCCTGCTCCCGCACGGCAACTGGTCGGCGCCCCCTCCCGGCCGGACCCCGGACACCGAGGCGACGCCGTACGCCGACTGGCTGATCCCGGTCTTCGACCGCTGGTACGCCGCGCCACGGCGGCCCACCTGGGTCCGGACGTTCAACGAGATCATCCACGGGCTGCTCGGCGGCTCGTCGTCGAGCGAGCAGATAGGCCTGTCCCCGGCGGCGATGGTCGTCGTGGAGACCGACGGCGGCATCGAGCAGTCGGACGCCCTGAAGTCGGCCTACCCGGGGGCGCCGGAGACCGGGCTGCACGTGGCACGCGACTCCTTCGACGACGTGCTGCTCCTCCCCTCGATCGCCGCCCGCCAGATCGGCGAGTCGGCCCTCTCCCCGACCTGCCGGGCGTGCCCGGTCTCCCGGGTCTGCGGCGGGGGCCACTACGCCCACCGCTACCGCTCCGGCCACGGTTTCGCCAACCCCTCCGTTTACTCCCCCGACCTCCTCCGTCTCATCGGGCACATCAAGAGAACGGTCGAAGCCGACCTTTCGGCCCGATCAAAACGGCAGAGAAAGGGCACGATGAACCTGCGTGAGCACCGGATCGCGGCCGGGACGTTCTCGGAACTCGCCACCGGCGGCGGGGGCACCACCGCGGTCGCCGAACTGTCCGCCGCACAGCACAGCAAGCACGTCCTCCTCGTCCGCGGGGTGCTGGAGACCGCGCGAGCGAGCGGCCATCCCGACGGCGCCGCCACCCGTCGCGCCTACGACCTGCTCGCCACCGTCCAGCGCCGCTACCCCGGCGTCGTCGACGCCGTCCTGCGCCACCCGTCGGTGGGCGCCTGGGCGCGCCGGACGGTCAAGATGCTCGCCGCCGGCGACGGCGACGCGGCTCCGGGACAGCTCGCGGCGCTCGCCGCCGCCGCGGCGATCCGTTCGGGCACCGCCTGCGAGATCGACGTACCGGCGGTGGAGGGGGTGGTCACGCTGCCGTCACTGGGGCAGGCGGTCCTGCCGCCGACCGTCTCGGCGGCCACGGTCGAGTGCGGCCCGGACGACACCGAGATCACCGCGGACGGGATCATCGTCCGGATTCCCCGCGACCCCCGCCAGGACGCCCCGGGGTGGAGGGGGCTGCGCTCGCTGTCCAGCGAGGCGGACGGCATGTCGCTCCACCTGGTCATCGACGACCTCGACCCCTACCGGATGCCGGAGACGGGCAACATCGGCGGGCGTCTCACCGAGGCCGAGACCGAGCGGTGGCAGTCGACGCTGCACGGGGCCTGGGACCTGCTGGTGCGCCACCACCGGATCGTGGCCGAGGAGGTGGCCACGGCGATCACGGTTCTCACCCCGCTGGTCGCGCCCGCCAGGGGCCAGTCGAGCTCGTCCTCGCGGGAGACCTTCGGCTGCGTGGCCCTGTCGACGCCGCCGGACGCGTCCTCGCTCGCGGTCACGTTGACGCACGAGACGCAGCACGCGAAGCTCTCGGCCCTGCTCGACCTCGTCCCCCTCACCCTCCCCGACGACGGCTCCCGCTACTACGCCCCCTGGCGCGAGGATCCCCGCCCCGTGCCGGGGCTGCTCCAGGGCGCGTACGCCTTCCTGGGCGTGGCCGGCTTCTGGATGCGCCAGCGCGGCCTGGAGTCGGGGGAGGCGGCCCTGCGCGCGCACGCGGAGTTCTTCCAGTGGCGCGAGGCCTCGCGCCTTGTCACCGGCACCCTGCTGGGCAGCGGGCGGCTCACCCCCGCCGGGGAGAACTTCACGGCCGGGATGGCACGGCGCCTCGACGGCTGGTCGCGGGAGAGCGTGCCGGCCCGCGCGCGGGCCATGAGCCGTGAGCGCTCGGACGACCACCGCGCGCGCTGGCTCCTGCGCAACGGTTAGAGGGCGGGCGGGTCGAAGTCGAAGTCGAGCCGCTCCCCTCTCAGCGCCACCGTCGTGTCGGGATGGTCCTCGCCCAGCACCCGCCGGTAGCGCTCGAAGGTGTCGGCCTCCAGCGTCTCCGCCTCCGCCAGGGCACCCCGGACCCGCAGGTCGACGACGAGGTTGTTCGCGCAGGCGAGGGTGAGCGGATGGTCGACGCCCAGCAGCTCCCGCAGCTGTGCCAGCGTCTCCTGGCCCAGCCGCCCGGCCTGGGAGGTCTCTCCCCTGGCGGCGAGGTCGCTGGCGAGGTTGATCGCGCAGGTGAGCGAGTAGTGGTGCTCGCGCCCCAGCGTGCGGTCGAAGCCCTCCAGGCATCTCAGGTCGAGCTCGTTCGCCTCCTCGACCTCTCCGTTGACCCGCAGCAGCAGGGCGAGGTTCATGTTGCAGCCGAAGGTGAAGGGGTGCTCGTCCCCGTATCTTCTGGGGTAGCGGGCCGCCGTGTCGCGCAGCAGCTCCAGCGCCTCGTCGATCTCCCCCCTGGTGCGCTGCGCGTTGGCCAGGCACAGGGCGGCCGCGAGCGTGTCGGGGTGGTCGCGACCGAAGATGCGCTCCTCCAGCTCGAACGTCCGCTGGGCGATCTCGAACGCCTCGTCGATCAGCCCCGCCCTGCGCTTGGCGATGGACAGGTCCTTGGCGGCGCGCAGGGTCCTGGGGTGGTCGGCCCCCAGCTCCTGGACGCTGGAGTCGTAGGCGTCCTCGCCGATGTCACAGGCCTCCGAGTATTCGCCCCTGAGCCGCACGATGCGGGCCAGGCCGTTCCACGAGGTGAGGATGGACTGCTGGCTCGACTTGGAGTCGCTGGAGCGCTGCAGCGTGTAGGCGGCCTGCTGCAGCTCGCTCGCCTTCTGGTAGTCGCCGAGCAGCATGTAGTCGAGCGCGAGGTTGTTCATGGTGCGCAGCGTCCGGCGGTGTCTCGGGCCGAACAGCGCCTGGTGCTGGCGCAGCGACTCCTCGTCGTGTGCCAGGGCGGCCGCGAAGTCACCCCGCATCCTCAGGTCGCCGCCGTGGCTGTTGGTGAGCAGCAGGGTCTCCTCGTGGTCGGGCCCGAGGACCTCCCGCATGCGCGCCAGTGTCCCGCGGTTGAGCTCGAAGGAGGCCCGGTAGTCGCCGAGCTCGCGCAGGACGATCCCAGAGTGCCGGTGCGCGGAGAGCACGTGCTGGTCCTCGTCGCCGCTGTCGGCCCGCCATCTCTCGATCAGGCGCCCGACGAGATTCCTCGCCGACTGGTAGCCCCCCGACGAGTAGAGGTAGCGCACGACGTCGAGGGCGAAGCGGCGGATGCGGGGGTCGCGGCTGACCTCGATCTGCGCGGGTGTCACGTGGCTGAGCAGCTCCGCGTAGCGCGGCCACAGGACGTTGTCGTCGGGGGGGCCCGGTGACGCCGCCGCCAGCAGCAGGTGCACCTCGTGGCGGAAGGACGCGTGCTCCTCCTCGCTCAGCTCGTCACGCAGGAGCGCCTGGATCAGCCGGTGCACCTGGATGGTCCGGTTGTCGGAGTCGATCCTGGCCAGGGCGTAGCGTCCCAGCTCCTTGATGCCCTTGCTCAGCAGGATCGGGTTGTCGAGGAGCGGGCCGAGGCGCGACCCGGGCGCGAAGTCATCGGGAAGCACCCCGAACACGTCGCGGGGAATGGGATCCGGCCCGAAGAAGGCGCAGCAGCGCAGGAGCTCCACGGCCTCGGGCAGCTTCGCCTTGAGCTGGGACACCGACAGCGACCACGCCGCGGTCATGGACAGCGGGTAGTCGGGCGCCTTGTTGGCCCCGAGCAGCTGGGCCGTCTGCTCCTGCAGCAGCCGGAGGTACTGCTCGACGGACATGCCGGTCTCGGTCTGCAGGGCCCCGGCCTGCTCCAGGGCGAGCGGCAGGTCGCCGAGCTGGTCGGCCAGCCGGTTCCTGTCGTCGAGGCTGGTCGAGCTGGGCACCCGCTTGCTGAGGAACTCGATGCTCTCCGCCCGGGTGAAGACGTCGACGGGAAGGGTGTCGACCACGCTCTGCCAGGCGTGGTTGCGGGAGGTGATCAGGACGTGCCCGGGACCGCGCGGGACGATCTCGTTGATGTCCTCCGGCTGCTCGGCGTTGTCGAAGACGAGCAGCCAGCGGGAGTAGGGCTCGCCGCGGCGCAGGGCGTCCAGCACG
This sequence comes from Streptosporangium sp. NBC_01469, assembly GCF_036227305.1. NCBI lineage: Bacteria > Bacillati > Actinomycetota > Actinomycetes > Streptosporangiales > Streptosporangiaceae > Streptosporangium > Streptosporangium sp. NBC_01469. Next base: position 8,701,167 of record NZ_CP109465.1, read on the forward strand.
GCCGCGGACGCGTCCTCCACGCCCATCGCGGAGGAGGAGGGCACCCCCAGGTGCGGGGCGAGCGCGGCCAGCGAGGAGCGCACCAGCATCGGCTGGTCCGCGGGGATCCACCAGACCAGGTCGTACTCGTGGCGGAAGCGGTAGGCGTACTCGATCGCGACGTGGGTCTTGCCGACGCCGCCGAACCCGTGGAGGGCGTGCGGCACCACCGCGGTGACCTCGGAGGTGACCCCGGTGTGCAGCTTGTCGAGAAGGTCTTCCCTGCCGGTGAAGTTCTTGTTCTGCTGGGGGACCTTTCCCCAGACCTGGGGCTGGCGTCCCGTTGCCCGGGAAGCCCCCGACGACTGTGAAATGGGCACGCGACCGCCTCCACTCGCCCGATTTGGGATCAGCCTAGACGCCCGGTCCTCGCAAGCGCATAAACGAAGGGGTCAGAGTCTTATGGCTACGTCCCAAAGGACATCACTGTCACACCCTAAAAAGGATTATTATCCGTATACCATACTGCCCGGTCTTCCAAATTATCGTCCGAAGCGCTCGCCCGGTCATCGGAAGAGTGTAACGATGGCCCCGGGCGGGGACACATGAAGAGCCGGGAACGCGGGGGTGCGAGGGAGTCCGCATGAGCGATGAAGCCGTCATGGCCGACGCCGATTTCGGCAAAGGCCTGATCGACCTCACGAAGATGAACCTGGCCGATCTTGACGGGATCGGCGATTCCGTCCTCGGCCTCGCACTGCGGGAAATAGTCGAAGACGAGGACACCGGCCCGGTGGCCGGATTCGACTCGTTCATATCAAAACCTTTGTGACAACCCACCGATGTGCGACATTGGAGTGCGAGACTCACGCTCTTTGTCGACAAACATGGTGGGGCCGTGGACGACACCGACTGGGAACGTTTGATCGACCAGCTCGGCAGGGGTGACTGCGCCCCTTTCCTCGGAGCGGGAGCCTGTGCCGGCACCCTTCCCACCGGCACCGTCCTCAGCAACCGGTACGCCCTCCGCTACGGCTACCCGTTCTCCGACGCGGGCGACCTGGCCCGGGTGATGCAGTACGGCGAGGCCGTGGTGCGCGATCCGGTCGACCTCAAGGAGGCGGTCTGCGGCCACCTGCGCTCGCACGGGCGGCCTCCGCCGGGTGATCCCGGCGAACCGCACCGGCTGCTGGCCGGTTTCCCGCTGACGACGTTCCTCACGACGAACTACGACGACTTCCTGGCCGAGGCGTTGCGGGCGCAGGGCAAGGAGCCCCACGTGGCCGTCTCCCCCTGGTGGGACACCGACCCCGCCGCGGCCCCCCTCCTGCCGGAGCCGACGGTGGAGCGGCCCGTCGTCTACCACCTCCACGGAAGCTGGGCGGAGCCCGCGTCGCTGGTGCTGACCGAGGCCGACTACCTGACGTACCTTGTCAACATGGTGGACGCCGTCGCGACCGACGGGCGGCACCCGCTGCCGACCCCGATCCTGCGGGCGATGACCACCCGGCCGCTGCTCTTCGTGGGCTACAGCCTGCAGGACTGGACGTTTCGGGTGCTGTTCCACGGCCTGGTGCGCAACACCCCCCGCAGCAACAAGCGGCGGCACGTGAGCGTGCAGCTCATGCCCGAGGTCAGCGGGTCGGCGGGCGACACCGGGAGCGGCGGGAGCGGCGGGAGCGCCGAGAGCAAGGCCAGACGCTACATCACCCACTATCTCGACCGCTGGAACATCTCGATCTTCCTGGGGACCGCCTCGGAGTTCTGCGCGGAACTCCGGCGGAGAATGGGACGGACGTCATGACGACCGCGACTCGCACCGGCGACGGGACCATCCGGCCGTACGTGGGGCTGCGCCCCTACGACCGGAGCGAGCACGCGCTGTTCTTCGGGCGGGAGCGCGAGGCCCGCGACATCGCCACCATCTGGCAGGCCACCGGCCTCACCGTGCTGTTCGGGGCCTCGGGGGTCGGCAAGACTTCCCTTCTCCACGCGGGTGTCCTGCCGCGCGTCGAGCCCGAGCGCGCCGACGTCCTGCCAATCGCCCGCGTGTCGCCGCGCGGCATCACCTCGCTGCGCCCGAAGGTGCCCGGCAACCCCTACGTGCTGGCGTTGCTGTCGGCCTGGGCGCCGGACCGGCCGCTGCCGGCGCTGGCCGGGCTGACGGTCTCGGACTTCCTGGCCGAACGCCCCGAACGCACCGACAGGTACGGCGACCCGGTGCCCGTCCTGGTCGCCGTCGACCAGGCGGAGGAGCTGTTCGGCGGCCCGCTCGACCTCGAGGAGGAACGCCACGGGCTCCTGCGCCAGCTGGCGAGGGCGGTGGAGGAGCACGACGGCCTCCACCTGCTGCTGTCGCTGCGCGAGGAGTACCTGGCCTCCGTCCTGCCGCACGAGCGCCCGCTGGGCCGGGGCTCGCGGGCACGGTTCCAGCTGCCGCCGCTCACCCGCGCCGCGGCGCTCGACGCCACCACGAGGCCGCTCGAGCGCACCGGCCGGTTCTTCGCCCCCGGTGCCGCGGAACGGCTCGTCGACGACCTGCGCACCGTCCCGATCTCCAACGACGAGGGGCAGACGACCACGCTGACGCTGAACACGGTCGAACCGGTCCAGCTGCAGGTCGTCTGCTCCGCGCTGTGGGAGTCGCTGCCCTCCGGCCTCCGGGAGATCAGCGTGGAGCACGTGAACCTGCACGTGAACGTCGACCGGTTCCTGACCGGCTTCTGCGATCGGATGCTCGCGCGCGTCTCGGCCGAGTCCGGTGTCACCTCGAGCGAGATCCGCTCCTGGTTGCGCAAGACCTTCGTCACCGAGCACGGGACGCGCAACACCGTCTACGAGGGCCTCCACGAGACGGCCGGCATGCCGAACGCCGTCGCCAAGGCGCTGGAGGACTCCCACATCCTGCGGGGCGAGCACCGGCTGGGGATCCGCTGGTACGAGCTGCAGCACGATCGCCTGATCGGCTCGGTGCGCCAGTCGCGGCCCCCGGCGGCCTACCTCGGCGACGCGAGGCTGGCGCTGGCCAGGGGCGGGTGGGAGACGGCCCGCGGGCTCGCGGAGGAGGCGGTCCGCGCCTCGGGGAGCGGCGAGACGTGGGTGCGTGCCGAGGCCCTGCTGATCCTGGGAGAGGTGGCGTCGGCGGAAGGCGAGGTGGAGAGCGCGCGGAGCCGGTTCGAGGAGGCGGCCGACATGTTCGCGACGCTCCAGCGGTTCAACGGGGTGGCCTCCGCGCTGACCGGGGAGGGACGGCTCTGGCTGTCGCAGGGACGGTACGACAGCGCGGTCGAGCGGCTGCGCTCCGCCCTGTCCTGGGTTCCCAACGACCTGTCCGCGCATCTGGCGCTCGGGCAGGCCCTCTGGCATCTGGGACAGCCACGCGCCGCCCTCGCCCTGCTCAACGGGGCCGTCGCGCTCGCGGACGAGCCCCCCGCCGAGGCGCTCGCGCTGCGCGGCGAGATCCTGGCCGACCTCGGAAAGCCCGCGGAGGCGCTGCGCGACCTGGACCTCGTCCGCAGGCACCAGCGGCCCGCCACGATCGCCGCCAGGGCGCTCGCCCTCGCCCTGGAGCGGCGGTTCGACGCCGCCCAGCAGGAGATCCTGGACGCGCTCGCCGGCGAGTCCGACAGCGGTCCCGTCCTGGTGCGGGCCGCGCGCGTCCACGCCCTGCTGGGGCGGCCCGCGATGTCGGAGGGGCTCGCCTCGCGGGCGCTCGGCGCGGTCACTCCTGGGCTTCCACCACATCTGCGGAAGCAGGCCGAGGAGCTCCTGCGGAAAACGGCGTGACGTCGTCCCGTCTCGCCGCCTCCCACATGTGGTCGAACTGGTTCACCCAGTAGGTGTACCAGCGCTCGTCGCGGCCTCGGGTCAGCTCCAGGTGCATGCGCGAGGAGGTCGACGCGTTGTGAAAACCGTGAATCTCCACCATGACCCGGCCCCGGGGGGTTTCCGGGTCGACAAGCACGAGACTGAATCCCGGACTGTAGGAAAGCAGGCGGTATTCGAACTCGCCAGCCGTTTTCCAGCCGCTCATCAGCCGAAGGCGTTCCATCGTGCTGTCCAGCGCGGCCGGAAGCCGCTGGACGGGAAACTCGATCGAATCGTCCAGCTGCTTCGCGGCCTGCCGGACCGCCGTCTTCTCCATGGGGTCGAGAATGACGATCCTGGCCTTTCCCTTCTCCCGCGCGAGCACCGTGTTGCGTATGAGCTCACAGGTCTGCGCCGACAGCAGATTGACCGCGGACGGCGCGAACACGCGCACGTCACGGGCCTGGGCCAGCAGTGAGGACAGCGGCACCGCGTCGTACACGGAACGGTCGTGCAGAAGACCGGTGGGCGATTCCGCGGGCTCCGCGGGCAGGGTGAGCCGGTAGAGAAGCAACCCGACCCCGGAGAACAGGACGGCCCATCTGAGGTCGACGTCCAGCTTGTCACCGAAGATTGAGAGAAAGGCGAAAGCGAAGAGAACGGCCGTGAGAGCATACGCGTCGATATGCTGCCGGGCCTTGAAATCCCTGCTTATTCTTTGGAGCAGACGCACACCGACCCCCAGTTCTTGGGCGCTGTCGAGAACAGCTATGCCCATTGTCCGGGGCCGGGATCTCGTGACGCTCGATGTCGTGGGTTCCGGTCGGCCGGACCCTCCCGCTGGAGAAAGGCCCGGCATCCGTAATTCCGATGGCCGGCCGAACCTGCCGAACCTGCCGGCCCGGTGGCCGGTTGGACGGTGGCCGGCCGGCGACGGCGCTGCCAGAAGGTGGCCGGTCAGACGGTGGCCGGCCGGCGGCGGCGCTGCCAGAAGGTGTCGACGGCCAGGGCCCCGCCGCCGCTGAAGGCGACGACCAGGGTGCCGGCGGCGAGCGCGAGGACGAACTCGTAACCGCCCTCGCCCACCGAGAAGCCGTTGGCGAGATGGACGAAGACGATGGCGCCGAGCATGTTGAGCACGAGCAGGAGGCCGAACACGGGCAGGGCCGCGCCCAGGATGAGCGCGATGCCGCCGACGACCTCGAGGACGGCGACCGCCGGTGCGGCGACCGCCGCGAGCGGGATCCCCGAAGACTCGAAGAACCCGGTGGTCTGGCCCAGTCCCGTCGTCAGGAACTTCTGCGCGCCGTGGATCAAGAAGATCACGCCGAGGGCGATCCGCGCCAGCAGCAGGGCGTAGGGCCGTACCTGGTCAAGCATGATGACTCCTCTTGTCATTCGAATTTGCACCAAACCATAGCGGTTAGTTCAAATTCGAACAAGCCGTACAATGTTCCGGTGAGCGACACGAGATGGCTCAATGAGAGCGAGATGGCCGCGTGGATGGCCTATGTGGCCGCGACGCACCTCCTGGAGCGCCGTGTCGAGGACCAGCTGAAAGCCGACTCCGGTCTGACCCACGCCCAGTACGAGATCCTGGCGAAACTCTCCCAGCACCCCGGCGGGCAGATGCGGATGACCGAGCTGGCCAACCGGCTGATCGTTTCGAAAAGCGGTCTCACCTACCAGATCGGGCAGCTGGAACGGAAGGGACTCGTCACGCGGGCGGCCTGCCCGTCGGACGAGCGGGGCGTGCTGGCCGTGCTCACCGAGGAGGGCAGGCGCTGCCTGGAACGCACCGCGCCGGGGCACGTGGCCGTGGTGCGCGCCTTCCTGATCGACCGGCTCACCCCCGAGGAGGTCGAGACCATGCGGCAGATCATGACGAAGGCCACCGCGGCCATGGAGGCGACGCCCGCGGGCCCGCTCCGCACGCTCCGGCCGGGCAAAAGCCCAGGGTAACGCGCGGGACGGACCCTCGGGACCGGTTCTCCCCTTCGGCCACGCGGTCACGGGGAAGGCGGAAGAATCCGGTACGGCTCGCGCGGGGGGCATACCGCGCGAGCCGCACCGGATCAGGCGGCGACGCAGCTGACCGAGGAGGGTGCGCCGTTGCTCCCCGACCAGTTACCGGTGAACCCGAAGGACGCCGAGGCGCCCGGGGAGAGGTTGCCGTTGTGGGACACGTTCCGCACCGAGACAGCCGTGCCGCTCTGGGTGTGCTGCCCGTTCCACAGCTGGGTGATGCTCTGGTTGCCGGGGAAGGACCAGCTCACCGTCCAGCCCGTGATGGCCGCGGCGCCCGCGCTCCGCACGGTCACCTCGGCCTGGAAGCCACCCTGCCAGGAGCCGATCAGCCGGTAGGCGGCCGTGCAGGCCCTGCCGCCGGTCGGCGTGACGCTCGGGGTCGGGGTGGGCGTCAGGGTGGGGGGCAGGGTGGGCGTGGGGGGCGAGGTGACGGGCGGGGCCGCCATGGCCAGGTCGTAGGCGCGCTGCGGGACGAACTGCCCGGCCCCGGCGATGCAGCCGTCGGCCTCGCCCGGCAGCTTGATCCACAGGAAGGCGTCGATCGCGGAGTCGCCGGTGACGTTGGTGCTCGGCGTGCCGATCGCCCGGCCGGCCGGGTCACACCACTCGCTGCCCTGCGGGCCGTTGCCGTTGCGGCTGGTGTCGATCACCGCGCGGAGCCGGGAGACGCCGGTGGCGGAGATGATGTTCTTGGCGTACGCGATCTCGGTGGAGCTCCACCGGTAGTTGGAGACGTTCAGGGCGATGCCGTCCGCGCTGTTCGCCACGTCCGCGGCGTTCAGGCGGGCGGCGGCCTCCGACGGCGACAGCCATCCCGAGTGCCCGATGTCGAAGTAGACCCTGGCCGAGGAGGAGGCGGCCTTCAGCTTCTTGCCGGCGTACGCCATGGAGGCCCTGGTCTCCTGCTGCTGGGAGGCGTTCATGCAGTTGGTCATGATCGGGAGCACGTCGGGCTCCAGGATGATCGACGCCGGACGTCCCTGGAGGCCGGCGGCGAGCTCGTCGATCCACTGCCGGTAGACCGTGTGGTTGGGCGCGCCGCCCGTACTGGCGCCGCTGCAGTCACGGTTGGGGATGTTGTAGACGACGAGGATGGGGGTCTTGCCCGCCCCCGCCGCCGCTCCGACGAACGCCGACACCTGGCCGCGCACGGCGGAGGTGTTGGTGGTGGTGAACCATCGGGCCTGTGGCACGGCGGCGATCCGGTCCCGGATGACCGGCGTCCTGGAGTCCCCGGGGTTGGCCGCGACCCACTTGGCGGCGTTGGTCTCCGGATCGACGTAGAACGGGGAGTCAGCGGCGAACGCGCCGGAGGCGACGGCGACCGCGGTACCTGACACGATCAACAGAGCCGCGCAGAGCGTGGCCAGGATCGATCTTCTTGGCATGGATCGGCTCCTTCAGGGGAGGCATGGGAGCGCTCCCACCATAGGTGGCCAACCCCTCCCGGACGTAGTCGGCACCGGCGCCGCCTCACATTGCGACACGCTGACCTGTGCGAACACCTCCGGCGCCCGGTGAAAGTTTCAGCACCGCAGGCCCGTCCCCGTCCAGGACCGTGGTCCCAGACGGGAGGGCGACCGGTGTCCCGCTCCCAGGCGGGAAACCGTTCCCCATGGCGAGGGACGGGGCCCGATCGTGGACGAGCCTGGAGAACATGAACGAAAACCAACGGTCCATCACACGCCGGGTCGCGACGGCGCTCGTCACCGCGGGAACCTGCGGGACACTCCTCGTCTCGCTCCTCACCGCCCCGAACGCCGCCGCCCACGGCCACGACACATCCCCGGCCGCCGCGCGGACCGGCAGCGGGGAGGCGACCGGAGAGGCCGGGAGCGCCGTGGCCGGTATCCGTGGGACGGGAGGCGAGGGAGACCCCCTCGCCTCCCACCGGCCGTCTCAGACGGCCGGCTCACCCATCAGGATCGTCGCGGCCGCAGCGGCCACCGCTGCAGCACGAGCGGCCCGTGACCTCCTGGCCGTCGGGGCCGGTGACGGCCTCGAAAACGAACTCGGGCCCCGTGTCCTCGCGAGTGGTGTCATCGTTCACGATGTTTCTCCCTCCAGGAGCGCCTGCCGGGGCAGGGCGAGGTGGCGACCCGATGCCGGGCCGGTTTCTCCGCGGTCCGGCACACCGGGTGCGCCGGGCGCGGAGGATCGGTGGCGACGCCCGCGGGCGTCGTGCCCCGGTCGCGGGGTGGGGGCCGGCGACGGCGGCGTGGGATCCGGACCGGCGTCTCGTCCGGCGCGGTCCATCGCGACCGGCACCGCCCTCCCCGTCGGGTCATGTTCCGCCGCGATCCCGCGAAGGTGTGTGCGGACCCTCCCGGCGGGCGGCGCGTGAGAAGTCAGGACCGCGGCCATACCAGACCGGCCAGTACCAGCTTGGCGAGCGTTTCCGCGGCGCGGGCGTGATCACCGCCCACCTCGGCGACCACCTGGGCGGCGTCGCGGGTGCCGTCACAGCGGGCCAGCAGCATGGCGGTGCCGTCACTGATCCGGTAGGCCCGTACGACGGGCGCCCGCCAGCCGCGCTGCAACAGCACTCGCGTCCGTACGGCGGGCAGCTCACCGATCGGCGGCCCCGCGGTGACGTCATGGGTGTACGTCTCGACCCGGGCGGCGGCCGACAGCCGGAGCGCCCCGGCCGGCCGGTCGCCGGATCCCGCCACGGTGGCGGCGTCGCGGGCGGCCAGCGCGGCGTCCCGGTCGTGGACCAGCGTGGCGCGTGCCAGCTCGTAGCGGGCGTAGGCGGTCAGCCGCGGTGTCTCTTGGGTCGCCAGCCAGGCCGTCAGCCGTTCGGACTCCCACATCCCGAACGGCCGCGCCGCCGGCTGTGGGCGGCGTACGACGCCGCGGGCGAACTCCTCCCACAGGGCACGGTGACCGCCGAGGAGCTCGGCGACCGTGTCCGGCAGGCACGCGGCGACCGCCGACCGCAGCTTGCCCAGCACGCCGGTGTACGTCACCCGGTAGCCGTCGAGCGCGGCACCGCTCAACATGGCCAGCTCGGCGTCGCTCAGCTCGTACCGGCGCTGCAGCCTCACGGGGTCCTCGCGCAGCAGCGCGGACTCCGCCTCGCAGACCAGCATCGCCGCGAGCGCGTCCTGCACGCCCATCACGCGCCCCCCGCCGACTGTGCCGCCGCTCGCTCTCCGGTGGCGCGGGAGCGCAGCACGGTTCGCGCGCGGTCGATCTCGGCCAGCAGGTCGCCGAAGTCGTCGGGGAAGTTCTGGTCGCGTTCGACCAGCGTGGCGTTGACTCGCGTACGCGACACCAGCTCCGCCAGCAGGTCCCACACCCGGGCCGGGATCGCGGCACCGTGGCTGTCGAGGGAGAGCCGATCCCCGTCCCCGTCGACGCCGCCGGCCAGATGCACCTGGACGACCCGTTCGACCGGGATGGTGTCGAGGAACTCCAGCGGGTCGAAGCCGTGGTTGCGCGCGTTGATGTCGAGGTTGGCCAGATCCAGCAGCAGGCCGCACTCGCAGTGCTCCATCACCTCGGTGACGAACTGCGCCTCGGTCAGCGGGGTGGCCAGGTCCACGTAGTAGGTGATGTTCTCCAGCAGGAACGGCCTGCCCACCGCCTCCTGCACCCGCCGCGCCCTGCGGCCCAGCCGCCGGGCGACCTCCCGGGTCCTCGGCAGCGGCACCAGCAGCCCCACGTCGACCCTGTCGGTGCGGGTGAAGCACAGGTGGTCGCTGAACCACGGCGCGTCGATGTCCGCCACCAGTGCGGCCAGCGCCTGTACGTACGCCGCGTCCGGTTCCCGCTCCGAGCCGATGGACAGTTCCAGCCCGTGCGGCACGACCGGGAACCGGCGAACCAGCTCCCGCAGCCGCTCACGCTCGTCGGGCGGGGCGAACAGGTAGCGCTCGGTGATCACTTCCAGCCAGTCGATCCGGTCGGCGTGCGCCTCGATCGCCTCGGCCAGTTCCGCGCGATGTCCCAGGCCGGACCCCAGTGCGGGCAACCCTGTCAGCATGTGGTTCTCCCATCACCTCACAGTGATGTTCACGAGCACTTCACAACCGCTGTACCCCGCAACGTGCCCGACGGGATCGGGAGCCACGCCGGGCCGTCGCGTCAAACTTCCGCAAAGCGGCGGCCCGGCCGGGGCGTCGCACGCGGTGGCCTCGCCGGAGGCGAACGGCACCCGCCGGTTCATCTCCCTGCTGGATGCCGCCCATCTCCGGCTCGGCGGACCGATCGTGCTGGTATGGGACAACGACCTGGTATGGGACAACGACCGCCGCCACCTCAGCGCCGCGATACGCACCGAGATCGAGAACTAAAACGCCGGCCCCAAGCCATTCGTCTGGACCAAGACGGCCGAAGAGGTTATCGACCCCCTCGCCCGCTTCTGCCAACGAATCTCAGGCGCGGAACACCAGCGCGGAATACATTTGTGTCAATTCTTGACCTGTGCCTCGTCCGGTTCGTCCGCAGGGACGGCATCGTCAGCCTCGGCCGGGAGCTCATCCGCTTTGTGCGCGAGGAACTCTTCCTCGGTGACGGCCAGGAAGCCCTTGCCATCCGGATCAGGGATGAGGAACTCCTGCGGTCCCTTGCGCAGGATGAAGTAAGCCAGGGCGAGCAGGAACATCAGAAGCGCGACCCAGACATTGAGCCGCTGGCCGAAGAAGACCAAGGCTTCGTCCGTCCGTATGGCCTCGATCCAGGCGCGGCCCGCAGTGTAGGCCATCACGTAAAGCGCGAACGCGCGCCCTTTGCCGAACTTGTATTTGCGGTCGAGCCAGTAGACAACCCCAACTACACCGAGGTTCCACAGCATCTCGTAGAGGAACGTGGGGTGATAAAGCCCATCCAGCAGAACGGGCTTGCCATCGGCGCCGACCGCCGCGCTGCCCACCGGCGGGTTTCCCTCACCGCCGCTGGACATCCTGTGCACCTCAAGCCCCCACGGCAGGTCGGTTCTGCCGCCGTAGAGCTCGTTGTTGAACCAGTTGCCCAGCCGGGCGACCACCTGGCCAAGCGGAAGACCCACGGCGATGCAGTCAGCGAAGAACGTAAAGCTCAACCCCATCTTCTTGCAGGCGATCCAGGCACCTAGCGCACCTCCGGCGACAGCGCCCCAAATGCTTATGCCGCCTTCCCAGATCCTGAGGGTGCCCACGATGCCCTCACCACCGACGCCCCAGTATTTATCCGGGGTGGTGATGACGTGGTAGAGGCGGGCACCGACGAGGCCGAAGGGCACCGCCCACACGGCGATGTCGAAAACAGCCTGCGGAGGCGCGCCACGGCTGCGCATGCGCCTGTCCGTGACGATGCTCGCAACAACGATGCCGGCAACCATGCACAGCGCATAAGCCCGGATCGGAATCTCGACAAACCCGAGATCCACGTACCAGACCGCCGTTGCGGGGCTAGGAATGCTCGCGACTGTCACGGGAGAGAACACTACCGACATGCCGCGAGGTCGTACAGCAGAGGTTGTACAGCAGTCGGTTTCAGGCAATTACCCGGCAGGATAGTCGTCTTCGTGAATGGGCTTGGAGGCTTGGCGTCGCTCGTATTCGGCGGGGCCGAGCCGGCCGTTCGCGGAGTGACGGCGGCGTGAATTGCAGAACCCTCGATGTGGGCGAACACCGCGCTCGGCATCTGACCTGGCGTGGAAGGTGCGTCGGTCGATCAGCTCGCACTCCAGCAAGGCGAAGAGGCTCCCGGTGACGGCGTTGGCTCGCATCCAACCGTCATTGAGGCGACCGACAGATCAACAGCAAGGACACCCGCAGGGTCAGTCGTACACGGGTCAAGCCGCCCCGGTGACGGTGACCGAAGCAGGTGCCGGTGCGGCCGGTCGAGGGGCGCGCACCGGCCTGCGCACACCCCCGCCGGACGGCCTTCGACGTGAGTGGGGTTTCAGCGGGTCAGAGGCCGGACAGCCCCAGTTCCCTGGCGATCAGCATCCGCTGGACCTCGCTGGTGCCCTCGCCGATCTCCAGGATCTTGGCGTCGCGGTAGAAGCGGCCGACCGGGTACTCGTTCATGAACCCGTAGCCGCCGAAGATCTGGGTGGCGTCGCGGGCGTTGTCCATGGCGGCGTCGCCGGCGACGAGCTTGGCGATGGCGGCCTCCTTCTTGAACGGCTCGCCCGCGAGCATCCTCTCGGCCGCGTGGTGGTAGGCCAGGCGGGCGGTGTGGGTGCGGACCTCCATGTCAGCGATCTTGAACTGGATGGCCTGGTAGTGGCCGATGGGGTGGCCGAACGCGTGGCGCTCGCGGACGTAGCGCAGCGACTCGTCCACGCAGCCCTGGGCGAGGCCGGTGGACAGGGCGGCGATGGCGACGCGGCCCTCGTCGAGGGTCTGCAGGAACTGCGCGTAGCCACGCCCGCGCCCGCCGAGCAGGTTCCCGGCCGGGACGCGGCAGTCGTCGAAGGAGAGCTCGCGGGTGTCGGAGCAGTTCCAGCCCACCTTGGAGTACTTCTTCGAGACGGTGAGGCCGGGGGTGCCGGACGGCACCAGGATCGTGGAGATCTCCTTCTTCCCCCCGGCCCGCTCGCCGGTGATCGCGGCCACACCGATGACGCCGGTGATGTCGGTGCCGGAGTTGGTGATGAACGCCTTCGTACCGTTGATCACCCATTCGTCACCGTCCAGCACGGCGGTGGTGCGCATGCCGCCGGGCACGTCGGATCCGCCGCCGGGCTCGGTGAGGCCGAAGGCGCCGAGCATCTCGCCCGACGTCAGCCGGGGCAGCCACTCGGCGCGCTGCTCGGGCGTGCCGAACCGGTAGATCGGCATCGCGCCCAGCGACACCGCGGCCTCGACGGTGATCGACACGCTGGAGTCGACCCTGGCCAGCTCCTCCAGGGCGAGGCAGAGCGCGAAGTAGTCACCGCCCATGCCGCCGTACTCCTCGGGGATCGGCAGCCCGAACAGGCCCATCGCGCCCATCTGCCGCACGATGTCGTAGGGGAACTGCTCGCGCTCGTAGAGGTCCCCGATCACCGGGGCCACCACGTCGCGGGCGAACGCCTCGACGGTCTTGCGAAGCTCCTCGTACTCCTCGGTCAGCTTGGGCATGATCACTCCTCGACGTTCTCTGCGGTGGTGCGGGACGGGTTCTCGCCCAAGGCCTGGACGACCCGCGACGGGCTGGGGCGGCCGAGCCTCGCGGCCAGCCAGGTGCTGGTCTCCACCAGCGAGGAGAGGTCCAGCCCGGTCTCGACGCCGAGACCGTGCAGCATCCAGACCAGGTCCTCGGTGGCGAGGTTGCCGGTGGCGCTCTCGGCGTACGGGCAGCCGCCGATGCCGCCGGTGGAGGCGTCGACGACGGTCACGCCCTCGCGCAGGGCGGTGAGGGTGTTGGCCAGGGCCTGGCCGTAGGTGTCGTGGAAGTGCACCGCGAGCCGGGAGGGGCCGCCGAAGGCCTCGATCAGCGCGGCGACGTGGCCGGGGGTGCCGACCCCGACGGTGTCGCCGAGCGACAGCTCGAAGCAGCCCAGGTCGAGGAGCCTGCGTCCGACGGAGACGACCTGGGCGACGGGCGTCGGTCCCTCCCACGGGTCGCCGAAGCACATCGAGACGTACGCCCGCACCTTCAGGCCGTGCGCCAGCGCCCGCGCGACGACCGGCTCGAACATCTCGAACTGCGACTCCAGCGTCCGGTTGAGGTTCCTGCCCGCGAAGGTCTCGGTGGCGCTGGCGAAGATCGCGATCTCCTCGACGCCGTGTTCGAGCGCGCGGTCGAGGCCGCGCTCGTTGGGGACGAGCACCGGGTAGCGCACCCCGGGGACCCGTTCCATGCCCGCCAGCAGCTCCGCGGCGTCGGCGAGCTGGGGCACCCATTTGGGGTGCACGAAGCTGGTGGCCTCGATCACCCGGTGCCCCGCGGCGGCGAGCCGGGCGATGAACTCGGCCTTGACCTCGACGGGGACGACCGCGGCCTCGTTCTGCAGCCCGTCGCGCGGCCCGACCTCGTAGATCGTGACCCGCTCGGGCAGTCCGGCCGCCCGGACCCGCTGTGGCTCGCGCATCATGCCCCCCTCACCGGCTCGCGCCGCACGGCCCCCGTGGCAGGGGGCGTCGCGACCTCGGCGACCCATCCGGTCGTGACCCCGCCGTCGTCGTGCGTCACGGCCCATCTGACCGCCCGCGTCGCGATCTCCCGGCGTTCCCGTACGGCCGGCGCGACCGGCCGTTCCCATACGGCCAGCGCGACCGGCGCGGTGCCCGTCACGGTTCCTCCCCGTGGACCACGGCCAGCACGGCGTCCATGGCGACCGCCTGGCCCGCCCGGACCCGCAGCTCGGCGACGACCCCGCCGATCGGCGCGGTCACGGTGTGCTCCATCTTCATCGCCTCCACGATGAGCAGCGGCTGTCCCTCGGTGACCCGCTCCCCCTGGCCGGCCTTCACCACCAGGACGGTGCCCGGCATCGGGCTGCGGACCAGCCCGTCCCCGGGGCTGCCCGCGCCGGCCCGGTCACCGGGATCGCCCAGGTGGCGGCGGGTGAGCGCCCAGGCGTCGCCGTCACGGCCGAGCCAGACGGTGTCGCCGTCCCTGGCGACGGCGTAGCGCCGCGCGGTCCCGCCGAGGGTGACGAGCAGGTCAGCGCCCCCGCCGCCCCCGTCGTTCCCGCCGCCCTCGTCGGTGAGCCGCGCCCGCACGGTCTCCGCGCCGGGCAGCTGGACCTCGGCTCCCGAGGCGGGCAGGCCGCGGACCCTGAGCTCGCAGACGCCGTCGCGGGTCTCCAGCCGGTAGACGGTCCAGGCCGCCTCGCCCAGCCGCCAGCCGTCGGGGACGTCCCACGGGTCGGCGGGCGCCCCGGAGGACACGGCGGGCACGTGCTCGTGGTGCAGGACCAGGGCGGCGGCGGCCAGGACGTCGGCGGGGACGCCCTCGCCGGGGACCAGCTCGTCGAGGTGGCGCTCGACCAGGCCGGTGTCGAGGTCTCCGGCGACCACGGCGGGGTGGCCGATCAGGGCCCTCAGGAAGGCGATGTTGGTGGGCACCCCGAGCACGGCCGTGGCCGCGAGCGCGCCGTCGAGCCGCCGCAGGGCCGCCGCCCTGTCGGGGCCCCAGGCGATGACCTTCGACAGCATCGGGTCGTAGTCGCTGCCGACCAGACCCCCGGCCATCAGCCCGGAGTCGACCCGCACCCCCGGCGGCTCGCGCAGCGCGAGGACCCGGCCGCCGGTCGGCAGGAAGCCGCGGGAGGGGTCCTCGGCGTAGACGCGGGCCTCGACGGCGTGGCCGTCGAGGCGCACCTCGTCCTGGGTGAGCGGGAGGGGCTCGCCGGCGGCGACCCTGAGCTGCAGCTCGACCAGGTCCAGGCCGGTGACCAGCTCGGTGACGGGGTGCTCGACCTGCAGGCGGGTGTTCATCTCCATGAAGTAGTAGTCGCCGGTCGCGCCCTGGACGATGAACTCGACCGTCCCGGCGCCGGTGTAGCCGACGGACCTGGCGGCCTCGACCGCCGCCGCGCCCATCGCGGCCCTGGTCGCGGCGTCGAGGAGCGGGGACGGCGCCTCCTCGACGATCTTCTGATGGCGGCGCTGGAGGCTGCACTCGCGCTCGCCCAGGTGGATGACGCCGCCGTGCGCGTCGGCCATCACCTGGATCTCGATGTGCCGGGGGTTCTCCACGAACCGCTCGATCAGCAGGGTCGCGTCGCCGAACGCGGCGGCGGCCGTGCGGCGGGCGGACGCCAGCGCCTCCGGCAGCTCCGCGGCGGAGCGCACGAGCACCATGCCCTTGCCCCCGCCGCCCGCCGAGGGCTTGATCAGCGCGGGGAAGCCGACCCGCCCGGCCGCCTCGGCCAGGTCGTCGTCGGGCTCGGCGCCGCCGGGGACGACGGGGACACCGGCCGCGGAGACAGTGGCCTTGGCGCGGATCTTGTCGCCCATCGCCTCCACGGCCTCCGGCGGCGGGCCGACGAAGACGAGCCCGGCCGCCGCGCAGCGCCGGGCGAAGGCCGCGTTCTCGGCGAGGAAGCCGTACCCGGGGTGCACCGCCTGGGCGCCGGTCGCCGCGGCGGCGGCGAGGATGCCGTCGGCGTCGAGGTAACCTCCGGCGAGCCGCACCGCGACGTCGGCCTCGCGGACGTGCCGCGCCCCGGCGTCGGCGTCGCTGTGCACGGCGACGGAGCGGATGCCCAGCCTCCTGAGGGTGCGGGTGATCCGCAGGGCGATCTCGCCGCGGTTGGCGACGAGGACGGTGTCGAACATCCGACGGGGTGGCGGTGAGTGGGTCATGGGTGGGGTCACATCCGGAAGACGCCGTAGCCGACGGGTTCGAGGGGGGCGTTGGCCGAGGCGGACAGGGCCAGGCCCAGGACGGTACGGGTGTCGAGGGGGTCGATGACCCCGTCGTCCCAGAGGCGGGCGGTGGAGTAGTAGGGGTTGCCCTGTTCCTCGTACTGCGCGCGGATGGCGTCGGGGTCGGCGTCGCCCACGGTGGACAGGACGTTGGCGGCCTGCTCGCCGCCCATCACCGAGATGCGGGCTCCCGGCCACATCCACAGGAACCGAGGCGAGTAGGCGCGCCCGGCCATCGCGTAGTTGCCGGCCCCGAACGAGCCGCCGACGACCACGGTGAACTTGGGCACCCGGGCGCAGGCGACGGCGGTGACCATCTTCGCGCCGTGCTTGGCGATGCCGCCCGCCTCGTACGCCCTGCCGACCATGAACCCGCTGATGTTCTGCAGGAACACCAGCGGGATGTTGCGCCGGTCGCACAGCTCGATGAAGTGGGCGCCCTTGAGCGCCGACTCGCCGAACAGGATGCCGTTGTTGGCGACGATCCCCACGGGGTGGCCGTGGAGGCGGGCGAACCCGGTGACGAGCGTGGCGCCGTACTCGGCCTTGAACTCGCCGAACCTGCTGCCGTCGACGATCCGGGCGATGAGCTCGCGGACGTCGTAGGGCGTGCGGGTGTCGGCGGGGACGATGCCGTACAGGTCGCGAGGGTCGTGCGCGGGCTCCTCCGAGGGCGCGCGCTCCCAGGGCGGGGGGGTGCGCGGCGCGAGGGTGGAGACGATGTCGCGGACGATCCGCAGCGCGTGGCGGTCGTCGTCGGCGAGGTGGTCGGTGACGCCGCTGACGCGGGCGTGCAGGTCGCCGCCGCCCAGCTCCTCGGCGCTGACCTCCTCGCCGGTGGCGGCCTTCACCAGCGGCGGGCCGCCGAGGAAGATCGTGCCCTGGTTGCGGACGATCACCGCCTCGTCGCTCATCGCCGGGACGTACGCGCCGCCCGCCGTGCAGGAGCCGAGGACCGCGGCGATCTGCGGGATGCCGCGCGCCGACATGGTGGCCTGGTTGTAGAAGATCCGGCCGAAGTGCTCGCGGTCGGGGAAGACCTCGTCCTGCCTGGGCAGGAACGCGCCCCCCGAGTCGACGAGGTAGACGCACGGCAGGTTGTTGTGGAGGGCGACCTCCTGGGCCCGCAGGTGCTTCTTGACGGTGATCGGGTAGTAGGTGCCGCCCTTGACGGTGGCGTCGTTGGCGACGACCACGCACTCGCGCCCGGAGACGCGGCCCACCCCGGTGATGATCCCGGCGGCGGGGGCCGCGTCACCGTACATGCCGTTGGCGGCCAGCTGGGAGAGCTCCAGGAAGCGCGAGCCTGGGTCGAGCAGGGAGTCGACGCGGTCGCGGGGCAGCAGCTTGCCCCGGGAGACGTGCCGGGCGCGCGACCTCTCCGGGCCGCCCAGACCCGCCACGGCGACGCGTTCCCCGAGATCGGCGACGAGGCGCTCGTTGACCTCGGCGTTGCGCTTGAAACCCTCGTCACCCGGGTCGCAGGCGCTCCGCAGCACCGGCCAGCCACTCATTCGAGCCTCCCCGTCCGGCATATCCGGTATATCCGGCGTGCCCGGCCCGTCTGGCTCCGTCGCCACCGGTCACCGGTCATCACTTCACCGCAGATGTTAGTCATTATTAACGTTACCGTCTACCATGCGAGAGGTGACGACTGTTCAGCCCTCCACCCGCAACCGTGGCTCCCGGCGCACGGAGATCCTGGACGCCGCGGCGGAGCTGTTCGCCGCGCGCGGCTTCCACGGCGTCTCGATCGAGGACATCGGCGGCGCGGTCGGCACCTCGGGCCCGGCCCTCTACCGGCACTTCAGCGGCAAGGAGGCCCTGCTCGCCGAGATGCTGCTGGACGTCAGCGAGCGGCTGCACACCTCGGGCGCGCGCCGCGTGACCGAGGCCGCCGACGCCGAGCAGGCGCTGGACGCCCTGCTGAGCTGCCAGATCGAGTTCGCACTCAGCCACCCGGCACTGATCACCGTGCACGACAGGGAACTCGGCAACGTCCCCGAGCCCGCGCGGCGGCGGATCCGCAGGCTGCAGCGGCTGTACGTCGAGGAGTGGGTCACCGTGCTGAGCGAGCTCTACCCGGGGCGCCCCCAGGCAGGGCTGCGCGCCGCGACCCACGCCGTCTTCGGATTGCTCAACTCCACCCCGCACAGCGCGGGCGAGTTGCCGCCCGCGGCGATGGCCGAGCTGCTGCGCGGCATGGCCCGTGCGGCGCTGGCCGCCGCCCAGGGTTAGGGATTGCTAACTTCTAGCGAAGAGTTCCCCTCGCCTGGACGGGCTCCACGCCTGCGAGGGGGTCACCACGACCGTGCACGGCGCCTCGCGCAGCATCACCTGGCAGACCGGGCCGATGGCGGGGTCCAGCGGGTCGTGACGCTCCCGGTCGGGAACCACCAGCAGGTCCGAACGGTCGGCCGCGTGGCGGAGCACCTCGACGTGGGGCCGCGTCTCGATCATGGTCTCCACCTCCACCAGGGGATACTTCTCCTCCCACACCGCGACGTTGGTGTTGAAACGGACCGACGTCGACCTGATGTCACCGACGTCCTCGGAGTAGAGGCAGATGATCAGCAACGCCGCCCTGCGCAGCCTCGCCTCCTCGAAGGCGATGCCCAACTCCGGCGAGTCGATGCCGGCGTCCTCCACCGCGATCGCCACACGGCCGGCGCGCGGGTGGCCGGGCCGCCTGACGACGGCCACCGGGCAGTGGGCGTGCGCGGCGACCTCGACGGTCGAGCCGATCCGCAACTCGTCGGGACCTCCGGCGCCACGCGGGCCGATCGCGATCAGCTCCGCGGAGTTCGACAGGCCCACCAGGGCCGCGGCCGGGGTTCCCTCCACCAGCTGCCCGCGCAGCGGCACCCTGGGCGCCAGTTCCCGCGCCATCATCAGCCCGCTCTCAAGGACGCGCCTGCCCATGCGGCGTACGACCTCGGTGGTCTCCGGGGCGAGGGAGAGCCTGGGGTAGGGCCACTGCCAGGCGTGGCAGACGAGCAGCGGAAGAAATCTCAGGCGGGCGTCCTCGACTGCCCATCGCAGGGCCATCCGGCTCTCCGCCGAGCCGTCGTATCCGACGACCACCGGTCGTCCCTCGTCCCGTACCGGCATTGCGGCTCCTCTCCCGCGTCACTCCTTTCCATCCTTCTCCGATCCGCCCGTCAAGAAGGGCTTGCTTTCACAAGACTCTTCTTGTTTTGCGGCTCGTATCGGCAAAGATGCCTTCTCCCGCCCGGGGGCGGCGGGAGGGCGCTCAGAACCGGCCTGAGCCGGGAGGGGGTCCGCACGGGCCGCACGAGCCCGCCGGAGCGGTACGGCGACCGGTAACCGGCACGGTCGTCGACATGATCACCAGCACGGTCACCGGCATGTCATCGGCGCCGGGCGGTCACGAACGCGGGCCGGTCACCGGCGTGAACCGGTCACAGGCACGGAGCGGCCACGGTCGCGACGCCGACCGGCGAGCAGAGCGCTCCCGCCCAGGCGGCCACGGCCGACGCGACCACGAGCGGCGTACCCGGCGCGGCGAAGACCACCGGGTACGGTGCGACCTGGACCGGCGGGGCGACCACGGGCGGTGCGACCTCGGGGGGCACGACGACCGGCGGGGTGGTGCCGGGCGGGGTGCCGTCGACCGGCGGGGTACTGCCAGGCGGAGTGGTGTCGACCGGCGGGGTCGTGTCGGGCGGCGGGGTGGTGCCGGGTGGGGTGGTGCCAGGCGGGGTGGCGCCGGGTGGGGTCGTGTCGGGCGGTGGCGGAGTCCCGGGCACCGAGGCCGTGGGCACCCCGGCCGCGGGCTGCGGGGCGGGCGGCGGCGTCGCGACCGAGGGTGACAGCGCGGACATCGACGCGGCCCCCGGCACCGGTGGGTTCCCGGGCGCCGGCGCCCTCCCGGTGGCCGGTGCGGCGGGGGCCGGTATCCCGGGGACCGGCGTGCCGGCGGAAAGCGCCGTGACGGACGGCGCCGTATCCGGAAACGGCACGACGGCGTGGGCGGTGGCCGGCAGCATGACGACCGCCCCCACCGCCCCGGTGAGAATCAGTTTTCCAAGCATGTGTGTCTCCACTCATGTGACTGATGGGATGGACGTGAACTCCGAAGATGCTGGCAGCCGCCGTACCCGCCGATGGCAAAGACACCCTCCACGGGAAGTCCGCAGCGGGAACGGCTTGTGGCAACAGGGGGCTGGATACTCACGGATCGGAACACAGGGCCAGGAAACGAATGCGCGCACACCGTCCGGGGCGCTCCCGCGCCTTCGGCCCGCCCGCCCCTGCCTGGGAGTTCCGGCTCCGGAGTTCCCGCTCATTTCATCGGACGGACCGTAAAATCATGCCTGACAAGCTGTCATGAATAGTGGTTAAGCACGATCGGTCCACCACCATGTGCGCACCAAAGATGTCAAGGTTCAGGACGGCATCCGTCGATGGGGGACATAATCGGGCTGTGGCGCGCGACACTGTTGAGACTCATTTCACCGAGGCCGTGACCGCCCTTTCCCCTGGGGCGCCGCGCGATCCCGGCCTGCCCGTACGTGAGGGCACGACCCTGACGGGGGCGCGATGCCGCGAGCTGTTCGAGTTCCAGCTCGGCAGCAGGCTGCTGGACGTCACCGCCCGCTGGCTGCGTGAGCAGGGCCAGGGTTTCTACACGATCGGCTCGGCCGGACACGAGGGCAACGCCGCGGTCGCCGCCGCGCTGCGCGCCACCGACCCGGCCCTCCTGCACTACCGGTCCGGCGCCTTCTACCTGACCAGGTCGGCGATGGCGGGGCGGCTGCCCGAGGAGGGGCTGCGCGACGTGCTGCTCGGCCTGACCGCCTCCGTCGAGGAGCCGATCGCGGGCGGGCGGCACAAGGTCTTCGGCCACCCCGGCCTGGCGGTGATCCCGCAGACCTCGACGATCTCCAGCCACCTGCCCCGCGCGGTGGGCGTGGCCTTCGCCGTCGAGCGCGCCCGCCAGCTCGGCCTGACGGGGCCGTGGCCCGCCGACGCGATCGTGACCTGCAGCTTCGGCGACGCCTCGATGAACCACGCCAGCGCGCTCTCCGGCCTCAACACGGCCGCCTACGGCTCGTACCAGAAGCTGCCGCTGCCGATCCTGTTCGTCTGCGAGGACAACGGCCTGGGCATCAGCGTGCGCACCCCCGACGGCTGGGTCAAGGCCGCCCGCCACCCGCTGATGAGGTATTTCGAGGCCGACGGCTGCGACCTGGCCGACGTCCACGACATGGCGCTGGCCGCCGCCGACCACGTCCGCGTGCACCGCGCACCCGCCCTGCTGCGCGTCGGCACCGTCCGGCTGATGGGCCACGCGGGCTCGGACGTGGAGCTGTCCTACCGGACCAAGCGGGAGATCGACGCCGACCTGGCGCGCGACCCGCTCGTGGCGACCGCCAGGCTGCTCGTCGAGGCCGGCCTGACCACTCCCGACGAGCTCCTGCTCCGGTACGAGACGACGCGCGAGCACCTGTTCAAGATGGCGATGGAGAGCTCGCGGCGGCCCCGGCTGGTCTCCGCCTTCGACATCGTGGAGCCGCTGGCCCCGCGCACCCCCGTCGCCGTCGCCGCGGCCAGCGCCGGGGTGGCGGCCCCGGACGCCAGATCGAAGGCCTTCGCCGGCAGGCTCCCCGAGCGGGAGGGCCCGCTGACCTTCTCCCAGTCCGTCAACCGCACGCTCGCCGACTCCCTGGCCGCCCACCCCGACGTGCTGGTCTTCGGCGAGGACGTGGCGCGCAAGGGCGGCGTCTACGGCGTCACGCGCGGCCTGCAGAAACGCTTCGGCCCCGGCCGGGTGTTCGACACCCATCTCGACGAGCAGGCCGTGCTCGGCCTGGCGCTCGGCTCCGGGGTCTCCGGCCTGCTCCCGGTGCCCGAGATCCAGTATCTGGCGTACCTGCACAACGCCCTGGACCAGATCCGGGGCGAGGCCGCGACGCTCCAGTTCTTCTCCCAGGGGGCCTTCCGCAACCCGATGGTGGTGCGCATCGCCTCCTACGCCTATCAGAAGGGCTTCGGCGGCCACTTCCACAACGACAACTCCGTCGCCGCGCTGCGCGACATCCCGGGCCTGGTCGTGGCCTCCCCGGCCCGGCCCGACGACGCCGCCTCGATGCTGCGCACCTGCCTGGCCGCGGCCCGCGTCGACGGCAGCGTCTGCGTCTTCCTCGAGCCCATCGCCCTGTACAACACCCGCGACATGTTCGAGGAGGGCGACAACGGCTGGCTCTCCCCGTACGCCCCCCCGGCCCGGTGGGCGGAGACGCACGTCCCCATCGGGCGTGCCCGCAGCTACGGCGACGGTCGCGACCTGACCATCGTGACCTTCGGCAACGGCCTGCGGATGAGCCTGCGCGCCGCGGTGAGGCTCACCGCCGAGGGGCACAGCTGCCGGGTGCTGGACCTGCGCTGGCTCTCCCCCCTGCCGGTGGAGGATCTGATGCGGGCCGCGGAGCTGACCGGCAAGGTGCTGATCGCCGACGAGACCCGCCGTACCGGGGGCGTCTCGGAGAGCATCGTCGCCGAGCTGCTCGACGCGGGTTTCACCGGCAGGATCGCCCGGGTGACCTCCTCCGACAGCTTCATCCCGCTGGGCGAGGCGGCCAGGCACGTGCTGCTGTCGGAGGACGAGATCGAGGCGGCCGCCCGCAAGCTGCTCGGCTGACCCGCCCTCCGGTTCGGAATCCCCGAATCGACCCCACCCCCACACCGGAACGTGTTCAATTGGTCGCACGCCGTCACGGGTCATGACCCCGGCCCGTCGGCAGACCGTCCCTCCATTCCCCCGAGCAGGAGGTAACATGCCCGACGTGGCGACCAAGAGCACCGTTCAGCGTGTGGTGGACCTGGAGGCCTGGGCTTTCAGGACCGGTGAGGACCTGGCGGACATCAAGGAGACCCTGCACGATCTCCCCAAGATCATCCGCGAGGAGGTCATGACCTACACCGCGCCGATGTTCGAAGAGATCATGAACCGGATGGCCACCAAGGAGGATCTCTCCGCGCTCTCCACCAAGGTGGACGGCCTGGAGACCAAGGTGGACAACCTTGACAGCAAGGTCGGCAACCTTGAGATGAGGATGAACACCCGGATGGACTCCCTCGAAGGCCGGATGGAGTCCATGGAGGGCCGGATGGACTCCATGGAAGGCAAGCTGGATCTGATTCTGACCAAGCTCGGCTGATTCTCATCGTCGGGCCCCGGGCCGGTGGTCCGTGGCCCGACGGGGTCATAGCCAGTCGCGGCGTTTGAACACCAGATAGAGGGTGAGGCAGACGCCCGCCATGAGCAGGACCGCGAAGGGGTAGCCCCACTTCCAGTGGATCTCGGGCATCACGTCGAAGTTCATGCCGTAGATGGTGCCGACGAGGGTGGGGGCGAACAGGATCGCGGCCCAGGCGGAGATCCGCTTGACCTCATCGTTCTGGGCGTTGCTCGCCTCGGTGAGCTTGGTCATGTGCTCGTTCTGGGCCTGGGCGACCATCGTCGAGTTGACCACGAGGATGTCGTGGAGCATCTGGCGGAAGCCGCCGACCCGCTCGGCGACGGTGATCGCGTGGTCGGCCACGTCCCGCAGGTATCTCTGCAGCTCCTGGTCCACCCCGTATTTGGCGGCCCCCGCGATGAAGCCCTCGATCATGCCGAGGAGCGGCTGGGTGGCCCGCTGGAACTCGATCACCTCGCGCGACAGCTCGTAGATGCGGCGGGAGACCCCGGGCTCGTTGCCGAAGACCTGGACCTCGATCTCGTCGATGTCGTTCTGCAGGCCGGCGACCACGGGGGCGTAGCCGTCCACGACCGCGTCGAGGATGGCGTAGAGCACCGCCTGCGGGCCCTGGCCGAGCAGCTCGGGGTCGTGCTGCATGCGGCGGCGGACCTGGGACAGGTCAGGCGCCTCGCTGTGCCGTACGGTGATCACGAAGTTACGGCCGACGAAGACGTGCAGCTCGCCGAAGTCGACCTCCTCGGCCTCGTCGAGATAGCGGGCCGGGCGGAGCACCACGAACAGGGTGTCTCCGTAGCGGTCGGCCTTGGGCCGCTGGTGGGCGACGATGGCGTCCTCGACCGCCAGCTCGTGCAGGTCGAACTCCTCGGCGACGTTGAGGATGACGTTCTCCTCCGGCCGGTAGAAGCCGATCCAGGCCATGCTCTCCGGGGTGTTCTTCAGGCACTCGAAGGCCTCGGGCAGCGACTCGGGGGTGGCGGCGCGATGACCGTTGACGTAGATCGCGTTGTCGATGACGCGCGAGCGGGGCGGGACCGGCCTCCCGTCGCCGACGGACCTGGGGTCCATCGACCGCTCGGGAGACTCCTGACCGGTGCCGGGACGCCCGCGCATCAGGCTCCGCAGGCCCCGCATTCGCCGGTCGGTCACGCGTCTCTCCTCATCGGGCGCTCATGAACTCCTGCAGCGACCGCATCGCGGTGGTACGGATCTTCGCCCTGAGCATCGGGGTCCAGCCGAGGACGATACCGACCGGCCGGCCCATCGCCATCTTGGACCAGCGCCTGAGGTCGAAGTCGTCGTGGTGGCGGACGATCAGGCCGTCCTCGAAGCGAAAGAGGGCGTCGACCTCGTTGACGACCTTCCTGCCTGTCTTGCCGAAGGTGTAACGACCGGTCCAGTGCGCCGTGCCCTCGTGCGGGCGGGCGGTGATGTCGCGGACGGTCACGTCGAGGTCGGCGCTGCGGCCCAGCAGCATCCGCCACATGCCCATGACCCTGTCGCGTCCTTCGAGGTCCTGGAAGACGGGGTCACCGAAGGTGGCGTCGGGGTGGTAGCAGAGTTCCATCGCGTCGGCGTCGCGGCGCGCGAAGGCCTCGTAGAACGTCTTGATGAGCTCGGCGTTCCGATCGTTCACGAGTTTCTCCCGGTCATCAATGTCCTGCCGACCGAGTGTAGTGCGCGGAAAGGTCGAGGAGATTGTCCACGTTGTTCCAGCACACCGCACGGAGCCGGTCGTCGCCGAGCCCGAGCCGGTCGAGCACGTGAAGCCGGCGGGCGTACGGGTGGGGGATGTTCGGGAATCACGCTCGGCACGGTTCCGACTTTATCGCCAGCACACCGGAAGTCGTGGGACGCTTTGCTCCCACGCCGCGAAGGAGAAACGAGCGTTGTCCGACCTCTGGGTGACCCTGACCACGACCCGTTCCGGGCCGCCCCTGTGGGTCGTGCTGCTGTCCGCCCTGGCCGCGCTGGGCGTGGTGTCGTGGTCCACCTCGTGGCAGCTGTCGCGGGGGCTGATCACCATCGCCCACGAGGGCGGGCACGCGTTGGTGGCGTTGCTCACCCGGCGCAAGCTGGAGGGCATCCGGCTGCACTCCGACACCTCGGGCGTGACCCTGACCAGGGGCAAGCCCCGGGGATTCGGCATGATCCTGACCGCCGCCGCCGGCTACGTCGCCCCATCCCTGCTGGGGCTGGGCGGGGCGTGGCTGACCGCCTCCGGCTACGTGGCGGTGCTGATCACGATGGTGATCGGGCTGCTGTTCTGCATGCTGCTGCTGATCCGCAACCTGTTCGGCGTGGTGAGCCTGCTGGTCACCGGGGGCGCGATCTTCGCCTTCACCTGGTACGCGGCGCCCGACATGGACGCGGTCCTGGCCTATCTGGCCGTGTGGTTCCTGCTGCTGGGAGGCGTACGGCCGATCGTGGAGCTCCAGCGTAAGCGGCGCCGCCACCAGGCGCCCGACTCCGACGCCGACCAGCTCGCCAGGCTGACCTTCCTGCCCGGCGGGTTCTGGGTGTTCCTGTTCCTGGTGGTGGCGGGCGCGTGCCTGGTGGCCGGGGCCTACCTGCTGCTTCCCTCGGCGCTCAGGCTCATCTGAGAGAGCCCCGGAACACCTGAGGCCCTGTCCTCCCCTTGCCGCGCGGCCCCACCGGAACGCCTCCGGTCGCCGGGTTCGACGGTCACGTCCGGGCGGTCCGGCCATTCGCCGGCTCACGATTCGCCGGTTCGCCAATTCGCCGACGGGAAAGTCGCCCATTCCGCGCGAAAAGACGGTGGAGACGGCCGGGTCGTCGCCCGCCGGCCCCGGCCGTGCCGGAGACGCCACCGCATCCGGCCCCGTTGACCGCCACGACCACCGTCAGGAAGCATGACAACAAGATGGTCACGATTCACGGACAGAGTATTAGTCGGGCTATATCACCGCATTTCATGCTGATTTTATGATGCTCCTCACCCTTCCGTATCGTGTCACAGAACCACTCTTCTTGATTGACATTTAACGACTTTTTTGAGTTTATTAGCGGGGATATCATTTCTCCTGCGAAAGGCGCTCCATGCCCCACCCCGCTTACCTCGTCGGAGCGGCCGGAACGGGCATCCTGCTGGCCTCGCTGGGCGTGACGCTCGCCCTCGTCCTGCGGATCAGGCGGCTCCGCGCCGAGCGGGAGAGGGCGCTCAGCAGAGCGTACGAGGGGTTCGCCCGCGACATGCACGACATCGTGGGGCACTGGCTCTGGCTGGCGTCCATCAAGGGAGAGCTCGCCCACCGGAAGGCGAAGGGCGACGCGCGCCTGCGCGAGGACCTGGAAGAGGTGCTGCAGGCGGTGCGGCAGGCCGCGCACGCCGTGCGGGACGTGTCGAAGGCCGCCCACCGGCTGTCGTTCTCCGGCGAGGCCGCGCGGGCCAGGACCCTGCTGGAGGGCTTCGGGGCCTACTGCTCGGTCCGGGTGGACGTGGACGAGCTTCCCGAGGTCGTGAGCGCCGCGCTGGGCGCCGTGGTCCGCGAGGGCGTGACGAACATGCTGCGGCACAGCCAGGTGAGGCGGTGCGCGATCGAGCTGGTCGAGCACGGCGGCCGGCTGCGCCTGACCGTCGTCAACGACGGGGCTCCCCGACAGGAGGCGCCCTCCACCGGCAGCGGCGTGGACAACCTGGGCCACCGCATGGGTGAGCTGGGCGGCACGGTTCGGGTGGCCGGCGGCGCGGACGGGTGGTTCACCCTGATAGCCGAGGTTCCTGCTAATTTTCCCGAATGATCTTCACGTTTACCGCGAAAGCGCAGGTAGCGCACACCTTCACGGTCGGCACTGTGAGTTTCGCATATACGAGTGGTTGAGTTTGTAACTAGTGGTTTCTCGGGTTATCCGTAATTCTCTCTTCTGGAAGACAGCAGGGGAGAATGCCGTGGATGACCAGTATGAGCTTTATTGCCTGGCGGACCCGCTTTTTTATGACACGCTTGACGGTCGCCGAGGTGATCACCCCGATTTCGCGCTCGCTGCCCGAGATGTCCCAGACGACTGGCAGCACCAGGCGACCGACACCTGGATGCACTATGCGCCGCTCGCCGGTCGCACACCCGCCCAGGGCTGGAAGATCCATGTCTCTGCCCGCGCAGAGGATGCCGACCGCGCCATAGAGGCGGTCTGGGACTACTGCGTCCCCCGCGACATCGCGTTCAAGTTCCTGCGCAGCCTGCCGGTCATGACCATGCTGAACTCCAAGGCCGCCCCCCGTGGCGCCAGCGGGAAGCTCGTGACGATCTACCCGGTGGACGAGGCGCAGCTGGAGCTCACGCTCAAGGAGCTCGACGAGCTGCTCAGGGGCGTCGAGGGGCCGTACATCCTCAGCGACCTCCGCTACGGCCAGGGCCCGCTCTTCGTGCGGTACGGCGGCTTCGCCGGGCGGCGCTGCCTGGCCGACAACGGCGAGCTGGTGCTGGCCATCGAGGACGGCGACGGACGGCTCGTCCCCGACGTGCGAGAACCCGCCTTCGGCGTGCCGTCCTGGGTGACGCTGCCCGCCTTCCTCGAATCCCACGTGGCCGCCCGCAACGCGGTCACCACCGAGGGACTGCCGTACCGGGTCGAGAGCGTCATGCAGTTCTCCAACGGCGGCGGCGTCTACCTCGGAGAGGACCTGCGCACCGGGGAGCGGGTCGTGCTGAAGGAGGCCCGCCCGCACGCCGGCCTGGACGCCGCCGGCCGGGACGCGGTGGCGCGGCTGGCGCACGAGCGCGACATGCTGGAGCGTCTGTCCGGGCTGGACGCGGTTCCCGCGCTGATCGACTACTTCACCCTGGGCGGGCACCACTTCCTGGTCGAGGAGTTCGTCGACGGCAACCCGCTCCAGCGGCAGCTCGTCCACAAATACCCGCTGACCAGGGCGACCTGCGACGACGAGGCCCTCACCGAGTACACCGCCTGGGTGCTCGACATGCTCCCCAAGGTGCGGCGGGCGATCGAGTCCCTGCACGAGCGCGGGGTGGTCTTCGGCGACCTGCACCCGAACAACATCCTCGTGACCGCGGACGGCCGCCTGACCCTGATCGACTACGAGGTGGCGACCCTCACCGAGGACCGCGGCCGCGCGGCGCTCGCCCACCCGGCGTTCGGCGCGCCGGCCGACAGGCAGGGCGTCGACGTCGACCTGTACGCCCTCGCCTGCCTCTGCCTCGGACTCTTCGCCCCCCAGCTCACGATCATGCTGCCGCTCGACCGCACCAAGGTGGCCGAGCTGGCCAGGCTCATCGGCGAGACCTTCCCCGTACCGCGCGAGGTGCTCGACGAGGCGGTCCGGACCGTCACGGGCGCGGAGCCCGCGGCGGCCACGCCCTACCCGAGGCCGGGACGCGACAGCTGGCCCCGGCTCAGGGAGGCGATGACCCGGGCCATCCTGGCGAGCGCCACCCCCGAGCGCGAGGACCGGCTCTTCCCCGGCGACGTCGCCCAGTTCCAGCCCGGCGGGGGCGTCAACCTCGCGTACGGCGCGGCGGGCGTGCTCTACGCGCTGGCGAGGACCGGGGCCGAGCGCCGTCCCGAGTACGAGGACTGGCTGCGCGCGAAGGCGCTCGCCCCCGACCCGGGGACGGGGATCGGGTTCTACGACGGCCTGCACGGCGTGGCCTACGTCCTCGACCTGCTCGGGCACCGCCAGGACGCGATCGACACCGCCGACCTGTGCCTGCGCCAGAAGTGGGAGTCGCTGGAGCTCGGGCTGTTCAGCGGCCTGGCCGGCATGGGCCTGAATCTTCTCCACCTGGGCGGAACCACCGGCGAGCGGGCCTTCACCGAGGTGGCCCTGCAGATCACCGACATCTGCTCCGACAGGCTGGGCGGGCCCGATGACGTGCCGGAGGTCAGCGGCGGCAGCCACCCCCGGGCCGGACTGATGTACGGCTCCTCCGGGCCCGCCCTTCTCCTCCTGCACGCCTACGAGCGCACCGGCGACGCGTCGCTGCTCGACAGGGCGGCCGTGGCGCTCCGGCAGGATCTGCGGCGCTGCGTCACCGGCGAGGACGGAACCCTCCAGGTCGACCAGGGCTGGCGCACGCTGCCCTACCTGGACGAGGGGTCGGTGGGCATCGGCATGGTCCTCGCCCGCTACCTGGCCCACCGGGAGGACGAGGACTTCCGCACCGCGCTCGACGGCTGCCGGCGTGTCATCCGGGGACGCTACTTCGTGCAGTCCGGCCTGTTCACCGGCCGGAGCGGCATGATCGGCGCCCTCGGCTGGGGCCTGGGCACCGGGCCGGACGCCCCCCGTACCGACCACACAGACCTGGCCGAGCAACTCCGCGGGCTGGACTGGCACGCGCTGCCCCACGGCGGCGGGCTGGCCTTCCCCGGCAACCAGCTGCTCAGGCTCTCGATGGACTTCGCGACCGGTACGGCCGGAGTCCTGTTCGCGATGAGCGCCGTGCTGCACGACCGGCCGGTGTTCCTCCCCTTCATCGAACCGCCCGTCGGCACGAGCGCCCCGTCAGGGGTGTCCGCGCACGGATCCGCCGGGCGGTTTGGCCCCCACGACACACAGCGGAAGGAGGTGTAACGACATGGTTCTTCTCGACCTGCAGTCCCTGGAGGCCCCCACCGGCGGCCACGGCGGCGGCGGTGGCGGTAGCACCCTCACGGTCCTCGGCTGCCAGTCCGGCAAGCCCAGCAACCTGAGCGTCGTCCTCTGCCACTAGGCACTCGATTTCTCCATATCGGTTCGGTTCCCATCAGAAGTGAGGCAATCCCATGGTCCTTCTCGACCTGCAGTCCCTGGAGACCCCCGGCGGCGGCCACGGTGGCGGCGGCGGTGGCGGCAGCACCCTCACGGTCCTGGGCTGCCAGTCCGGCAAGCCCAGCAACCTGAGCCTCCTGCTCTGCCACTAGTCCTCCCGTTCCACAGAATCCAGAACCCGTAGAACCCCGTAGAAACGGAGCAACTCCCATGGTTCTTCTCGACCTGCAGTCCCTGGAGACCCCCGACGGCGGCGGCCACGGCGGTGGCGGCGGCAGCACCCTCACGGTCCTGGGCTGCCAGTCCGGCAGGCCCAGCAACCTGAGCGTCGTGCTCTGCCACTAGTGAGACCCCGTGCCCGGGACGGCCAGCGACGGCGGCCGTCCCGGGCACTCCCGTTCCGGGGGAGCCCGGGAGAGTCCGGGAGATCAGGGAAGTCCGTGAGATCAGGGAAGTCCGTGAGGTCGAGGACGTCCGGGAAGCCGGGGACGTCCGTGAAGCCGGGGAAGCTCGGGAAGTCAGGAGGGGGCCGACGTGCGGGCAGCGGACCGGCTGGTGGCCGACACCGTACGGCGTAGCGGACCCTGGCTGGCCGTCCTCGCGGTCACCTCCGTCCTGGGCGCGTTCGCGCAGCTCGCGCTCCCCCTCCTGCTGGGCAGGACGGTCGACGAGCTCATGGCCGGTACGCCCGGCGGCACCGGCGCGGCGACCTGGCTCGGCGCCTGCGCCGCCGCGGTGATCCTGACCGTGGTCTGCGACACCCTCGGCGTCTGGGCCTCGGGATCGAGTGGCGCGCGCTCCTCGGCCTGGCTCAGGAACCGAGTCGTGGGAAACGTGCTCGGCGTCGGGCCGATGATCACCCGCCGGTTCCCCGAGGGAGACCTGGTCACCCGGATGGGCCTGAACACCGAGGAGATCGGGCGCGCCCCCGAGTCGATCGTCACCGGGGCCGCGCTGGTCATCCCCACCGCGGGCGGCGTCGTGGCCCTCACCCTCATCGACCCGCTGCTGACCGTGACGCTGGTCGCCGGGCTCGTCCTCATCGCCCTCGTCCTGCGGGCCTTCCTCACCGTGAGCACCTCGATAGCGGGTGACTACCAGGCGGCGCAGAGCGACATCGCCGCCCGCCTGGTCGACGCCCTCGCCGGGGCCCGCACGATCGCCGCGGCCGGCACCGCCGACCGGGAGCGGGCGCGGGTGCTGACCGCCCTGCCCCGGCTGCGCGGGCACGCCATGGACATGTGGCGGGCCAACGCGCGGGCCGGCGTGCAGGCGGGAGCGGTGGTCCCGCTGCTGGAGGTGGCCGTGCTCGGGGTGGGCGGGCTGCGCCTGGCCGCCGGGGACCTCAGCGCCGGAGAGCTGTACGCCGCCGCCCGCTACGTCGTGCTCGGCGCCGGTCTCGGCTCGGCGCTGGGCTACGTCGGCCGCCTGGCCAGGGCGCGGGCCGCCGCGGTCAGGGTGCAGGAGCTGGTCGCCGAGAGCCCGCGGGCCTACGGTACGCGCCCGCTGCCCGCCGGTCCCGGCACGCTTGAGCTTCGCGGCGTCGACGCGGACGGCCTGCGCGACGTCGATCTCGTCATCCCCGGGGGGCAGGCGGTGGCCGTGGTCGGCCGCTCGGGCGCGGGCAAGTCCCTGCTCGCCGCCGTCGCCGGACGGCTGGTGGACCCGCGCCACGGCACGGTCCTCCTCGACGGCGTCCCGCTGCCCGAGCTCTCCCGTGAGGCACTGCGCCACGCC
Source organism: Streptosporangium sp. NBC_01469 (assembly GCF_036227305.1). NCBI lineage: Bacteria > Bacillati > Actinomycetota > Actinomycetes > Streptosporangiales > Streptosporangiaceae > Streptosporangium > Streptosporangium sp. NBC_01469. Next base: position 8,732,969 of record NZ_CP109465.1, read on the forward strand.
GTCGGGTACGCCTTCGAGCGCCCGGCGCTGCTCGGCGACACCGTCGGCGACACCGTCGCCCTGGGTCTGGACACTCCCGCCGTCACCGCCGTCACCGGTCGCCACAGCACCTCCGGCCACGGCCGTCGCGACCCCCGTACCGGCACGGAGGCCCGGCCCGAGCCCGGCTCCGGGTCCGCCGAGTCCCGGTCCGAGCCCGGGTCCGGGTCCGGCCCGGAGTTCGGGTCCCGCTCCGGGTCCGGGTCCGAGTCCGGGTCTCGGTCCCGGTCCCGGTCCGGCTCCCGGTCGGAGTTCGGGTCCGGTCACCACGAGGGCGACGGCCGGGAAGGCCCGGCGGACGGGAACCGCGAGGTCGTGAGGGCGGCGGCGCGGGCGGCCCGCGCCGACGCCTTCGTCCGGCGGCTTCCGCTGGGGTACGACACGCCGCTGGAGGAGGCGCCCATGTCCGGCGGTGAGCGGCAGCGGCTCGGACTGGCCCGCGCCTTCGCGCAGGGGTGGCGCCTGCTCATCCTGGACGACGCCACCTCCAGCCTGGACACCGTCACCGAGCGCCAGGTGGCCCGCGCGCTCTCCAGGGAGCTGCACGACCGTACGCGTCTGATCGTGACCCACCGGGTGGCGACCGCGGCGGCGGCCGACCGGGTGATCTGGCTGGACGATGGCCGGGTGCGCGCGTGCGGCGGTCATCGCGCGCTCTGGGTCGACCCGGCCTACCGCGCCGTCTTCCAAGCGGATACGTCGCCCCGGGCCGACGCGCCTTTCCCGACGGACACCTCTTCACGGGCAGGCGCCTCTTCCCCGACGGACGCCCCTTCACGGACGGATGCCCCTTCACGGACGGGCACGTCGTTCCAGGCGGGCGCGTCGTGAACCCTGTCGTGAACCCCCCGGACGGGCACGTCGCCGGCAGGCCCCTCCGGCGAGCGCTCAGGAGGGACCCGTACCAGCTGGTCAGGCTCGCGGGCTGGTCCATCGCGGAGACGGCGCCCTCGCTGGTCATCGGCCTGGCCATCGCGCGGGCGATCGACGACGGCTTCGGCGCGGGGCGCCCCGCGACCGGGTTCGCCTGGCTGGCCCTGCTCGGCGGCGCGTGGCTGCTGGCCGCGGTCGGCGCGCGGCAGGTGGTGATGGCCGTCGCCTCGATCGTGGAGCCGTTCCGCGAGGAGCTGCTCGCGCACGTCGTCGACGACGCGCTGCGCCACTCGGCCGTGGCCGGGCGGGGACCGGGGACGGCGGCGGTGGCCCGCTCCAACCTCCAGGTCGAGCTGGCCCGCGACGCCTTCGCCTCGGTCATCACGGTGGTCAGGTCGTTCGCGTTCACCGTGGTGAGCGTCGTCCTCGGGCTGGCGACCCTCGTGCCCGAGGTGCTCGCGCTGGTGCTGCCCCCCTTCGTCGCGGGCCTTGTCGTCTTCCTGCTGTCGCTGCGCGCCCTGGCCAGGCGGCAGCGGGACTTCATCCTGGCCGACGAGCGCACCGCCGGGTCGCTGGCCACCATGGTGGGCGGGCTGCGCGACATCACCGCCTGCCGGGCCGAGGAGCGGGTGGCGGGCGACGTCGGCCTGCGGGTGACGGAGCAGGCCCGCGCGGCCCGGTCGCTGGCGCGGGTGACCGCGCTGCGCACCCTGTCGCTGGCGGTGGGCGGCTGGCTGCCGGTCCTGCTGGTACTGGCCGGGACCCCCTGGCTGGTGGGTGAGGGCGCGGGCGCCGGGGTGATCCTGGGTGCCCTGGCCTACGTCACGCAGTCGCTGACGCCCGCGCTCGGCAACCTCGTGGAGGGGCTGGGCATCAACGGGGTCCGGCTGCGGGTGGCGCTGGGCCGGCTCCTGCGCGACGGCGACCCGCCCGTGCGGGCGCGCGGGCGTCTCACGGCGCGTGACGGGAGCGAAGGGGCCGAGCTGCGCGGCGTGACGTTCGCGTACGGCCCGCACGCGGAACCGGTGATCGACGACCTGGACCTGGTGGTCCCCGAGGGGGACCACATCGCCGTCGTGGGCCCCAGCGGCATCGGCAAGTCCACGCTCGCCGCGCTCCTGACCGGTCTGCTCCCGCCGGGGGCGGGCCAGGTCCTGGTGCGCGGGGTGCCCGCCGACCGCCTCGACCCCGCCGACCGGGTGCTGATCCCGCAGGAGGCGTACGTCTTCCGCGGCTCCCTGCTGGAGAACCTGACCTATCTGGCCGACGCCCCTCGGGAGGCGGTGGACGACGCCGTGGCCGCGGTCGGCCTGACGAACCTGGTGGCGCGGCTGGGCGGCTACTCCACCGAGATCCACTCGGGACTGCTGTCACCCGCAGAACGGCAGCTGGTCGCCCTGGCCCGCGCCTACCTCGCCCCGGCCCGGCTGGTCATCCTCGACGAGGCGACATGCCACCTGGACCCGGCGGCCGAGGCCCGCGCCGAGGAGGCGTTCGCCCGCCGGGGCGGCACGCTCCTCGTCATCGCCCACCGGCTGACCTCCGCCCTGCGGGCCCGGCGGATCCTCGTCATGGACGGCACCAGCGTCCGGCTGGGCACGCACGAGGAGATGCTCGCCGCCTCCCCGCTGTACGCGGACCTGGCCGGGCAGTGGGACCCGTCGAGCACTCAGGAGCTGGTGCAGTGAATCCCCCGCCCTTCTCGCCGTGTCCCCCGCCCCCCTCGCCGTCTTTCCCGCCCTCCTCGCCGTGCTTCCCGCCCAGGGCCGAGGCCCGAGGTCTCCACACCGGAGGAATCCGATGATCTACCCTTCCGCCGAGCGGCACCCCGTCGTCGACCACCTCCACGGTCACGCGGTGCCCGACCCGTACCGGTGGCTGGAGGATCCGGACAGCCCGGAGACGCGGAGCTGGACGGCCGCTCAGGGGAGGCTCTGGCGCGAACACGCCGGCACGCTGCCGGGCCGTCACCGGTGGCACTCGCGGGTGGCCGCGCTGACCGGGGCCGGAACGGTCGGCACGCCGATGTGGCGCGGCGGGAGCCGGTTCTTCCTGCGCCGTACGGCCCGGCAGGAGCACGCCGTCCTCTACCGCACCGGTCCCGACGGGGTGGAGGAGACGCTGATCGACCCGATGGAACTCGACCCGAGCGGGCTGACCACGCTCGACCACTGGCAGCCCGACCTGGACGGCAGGCTGGTGGCGTACCAGCTGTCCAGGAGCGGGGACGAGCGGTCGGAACTGCGGGTCATGGACGTCGCCACCCGCCGGGTGGTGGACGGCCCGATCGACCGCTGCCGGTACGCGCCCGTGGCGTGGCTGCCCGACGGGAAGGCGTTCTTCTACGTCCGCTCCCGCCAGGTCCGCCTGCACCGGCTCGGCACCCCCGCAGAGGACGACGCCGTGATCATGGGTGAGGAGCGCTCGTACGGTCTGGGGATCAGTTACAACGGGCGCTGGCTGACGGTCTCGGCGATGGCGGGCGACGGCAACGACCTCTGGCTGGCCGACCTGTCGTCCTCCTCCGCCGAGCGTCCCGACCTGCGGGTGGTCCAGCGGGGGGCGGGCGCGATGACGGTGCCCGCCGTCGGCCGCGACGGGCGCCTGTACCTGGTCACCACCCTGGACGCGCCACGGGGACGGCTGTGCGTGGCCGACCCGGCGCGGCCGGGCCCCGAGCACTGGATCGACCTGGTCGGCGAGGACCCCGAGGCGGTGATCGGCGAGTTCGCGATCGCCGGGCAGGCGCTGCTCGTGAGCTGGACCCGGCACGCGGTCAGCGAGATCAGCGTCCACGACCTGGCGACCGGGAGACGGCGCGGCCCGGTGCCGCTGCCCGGCCTCGGCTCGGCGGGAGGGATGACCACCCGCCCCGAGGGCGGCCACGAGGTGTGGTTCACCTACACCGACAGCGTCACGCCCGCGGGGGTGCACCACTACGACACGCGCACCGGGCGGACGTCGCTGTGGAGCGCCGCGCCCGGCGCCGTGAAGGTGCCCGAACTCGAGGCCCGCCAGGTGGTCTGCGCCTCCGCGGACGGCACACCGGTGCGGATGGTCGTGCTGGCCCGCCCCAGTTCGGGCCCCAGGCCGGCGATCCTGTACGGCTACGGCGGGTTCGGGCTCTCGCTCACGCCGTCGTACTCCAGCTACATCCTGCCCTGGGTCGAGGCGGGCGGGGTCTTCGCCCTCGCCCAGCTGCGCGGCGGCGGCGAGGAGGGCGCGGACTGGCACCGCGACGGCATGCTGGACCGCAAGCAGAACGTCTTCGACGACTTCGCGGCGGCGGCCGAGAAGCTCGTCTCGGACGGCTGGACCACCCCCGCACGGCTGGGCGCGTGCGGCGAGTCGAACGGCGGGCTGCTGGTGGGCGCCGCGCTGACGCAGCGCCCCGACCTGTTCGCCGCCGCCGTCTGCTCGGCGCCGCTGCTCGACATGGTCAGGTACGAGCGGTCGGGGCTCGGCCCGGCGTGGCGTTCCGAGTACGGTTCGGCCGACGACCCCGAGCAGCTGGGCTGGCTGCTGGGCTACTCCCCCTACCACCGGGTCACCGACGGCGTCGACTACCCGGCGACGCTGCTGACCACGTTCGGCGGTGACTCCCGCGTCGACCCCATGCACGCGCGCAAGATGTGCGCGGCGCTGCAGGCGGCGACGTCGGGCTCACGGCCGATCCTGCTGCGCCACGAGGGCGACGTCGGCCACGGCTCCCGCTCGGCGGGCCGCGCCGTCGGCCTGGCCGCCGACATGCTCGCCTTCCTCGCCGCCCACACCGGCCTGGACACCGGCACCTGAACGGCCCGGTGACCCGATTCCGGCGGGAATCGGCTACCGTGTCGAGCGGCGAACTGTTGTGAGGTGCTCCGCTCCGGCGGGGAGAATCGGGAAGCCGGTGTGATTCCGGCACGGGCCCGCCGCGGTGACCGGGAAGTCCCCACCCACGCGCGTACGCGCGGCCACTGGTCCGGCAGGACTGGGAAGGCGGGTGGTCAGGCGTCGATCCGGAAGTCCGAAGACCGGCCTCGCGCCCACAGCCCCGGCACGGGGCATGTACACAGCGGGAGCCTGCCCATGGACAACCGGCTTTACGACGTCATCCACCGCCGCCGTGACGTGCGCGCGCAGTTCACCGGCGCGCCCATCCCCGACGAGGTCCTGCACCGCGTCCTGTCGGCGGCCCACGCCGCACCCAGCGTCGGTCTCTCCCAGCCCTGGGACTTCGTCGTGGTACGCGACGCCGCCCTCCGGGCGGCCTTCCACGAACACGTCCATCACGAGCGGGAGGTCTTCGCCGCGACCCTCGACGCCTCCGCCGCGCGGCGATTCGCCCAAATCAAGATCGACGGCGTGCTGGAGTCGACACTCTCGGTCGTGGTCACCTACGACCAGGACCGGGGCGGCCCCGCCGTCCTCGGCCGCCACGCCATCGCCGACGCGGGCCTGTACTCGGTGTGCCTGGCCATCCAGAACCTCTGGCTGGCCGCCACCGCCGAGAACCTCGGCGTCGGCTGGGTGTCGTTCTACCGCGAGCCCTTCCTCGGCGACCTCCTCGCCATCCCGGCCGGAGTTCGCCCTGTCGCCTGGTTGTGCCTCGGGCCGGTGACCCACCTGGAAACCACACCCGACCTCGAACGGCACGGCTGGCGTCACCGGCGCCCCCTGCGCGACGTCGTCCACCACGACCGCTGGTGACCACGCCCCCGGGCGAGGCCGGGCGCACCGCCCGGCCTCGCCCGGGGGAACCCGCTCCCGGTGGGCGACGCGGCCTGGCGCCGCGCCGGCGCACGCCCGGGTCGGTGTGCACCGTGAGGCGGTGCAGACGCGAGACGAATCCCCTCGGCGACCAATCGTCCTGGCCGCTCGTCAGTCGCACGCTGACGACGTACTCACCCGGCTGCCGGGTGGCGGCGACCGCCTGGACCTGTGCCACGCGCCTGCCGAGATAGGGCAGATACTCATGGGCGACCCGTCCGGTCAGCAGATCCACGGTCTCGGGCATGCCGTTGCCGAGCACCGCGTAGCGCGGCGTACCGTCGTCCGCCAGCGGGGGCCCGGCCAGCCACTCCGGCAGGGGCCGCACGGCGGCCCGCCCTTCTTCCGCGATCTTCACAAATGATCACGAACTCTATCCGGCCTGACCGGGACGTCGGGAGCCAGATGGTGCCGAGCCGGTGTCCTCCTCCCGACCGTGTCCCCGGCGGTTGGGGGTGTCCCGAAGTCGGCCGATGTCCCGGCGGTGGTCGCCGAGGCTGCCTGCCCGCGATCCGAAGGTGGCTCAGGTAACGCTGTCCGAGGTCGTTTCGGGTTTCGTGTGGAGGATCTCGCGGGCCTGGTCCGCGGCGCGGGCGATGCTCTCGGAGACGAAGTCGACGAAGCGGGCGATGTTCTCCAGGCGGGCGGCGGCCGGGGTGCCGGGGCCGAGGATGCCGACGCCCTGCCGGGCGACCTCGCCGAGGTGGGCGGTAGATCGGGCGCTGGCCATCGTGGATTGGTACATGACGTCGTCGTCGACGACGTAGCGTTCGCGGCGGCGTTCCTCGCGTTCCCGGCGGATGAGGCCCTGGCTTTCGAGGAACGCGACCGCTTTGGAGACGGACGCCGGGGTGATCTGGAGGCGTACAGCGAGTTCGGAGGCGGTGAGACTGCCGGCGTCGGTGGTGTAGAGGTTGGCCAGCACCCGGGCCGTCATCTTGGGCAGGCCCGACTGCATGAAGACGGTGGTGAACGTCTCCTCGTACTCGCGTACGGCTTCGGCATCGCGTCCGTGGGCCTGCGGGGGTGTGTTGGGGTCCCGGGGCGCGACCTTTCTGCGGCGGTGGGCGCGGTGTTCGGTGGCGCGGTGGGCGAGGTCGGCGCGGTAGGCGGTGGCGCCGCCGTTGCGCATCACCTCACGCGTGATCGTCGAGGTCGGACGGTCGAGGCCTCTGGCGATCTCCGCGTAGGCGAGCCCGTCGGCCAGCCCCAGCGCGATCTGCTGGCGTTCCTGCTGGGTGAGTCTGCCTCCCGGCATCGCGGTCTCCTTCGTGGTCCGTGGTGTCTCCACGATAGCGTTCATCCTCGACTCATTGCAACGAACAAAATCGGATTGTTGCATTAGATTTTAAAACCATTGCAACGAATTACCGGCCTCTACCTGCAATTATGGTGGTTGCATGCAAAAAGTCAGTTGCCGCATACAAAAACGCAACGTAGTGTTTCCGTCATCAGAAACAACGAGCCGAAGGAAGACACGATGCAGAAGTTCGACACCCCCACCCCGGTGACCGCCATCCTCGACATCCCCGCCGGCCGCATCCAGCTCATCGCCGCCGACCGGGCCGACACCGTGGTCGAGGTCCTCCCCGCGAACGCCTCCAAGAGCCGCGATGTGAAGGCGGCGGAGCAGACCGAGGTCGTATACGGCGACGGCGTCCTGCGGATCAAGGCCCCGGAGGCGAAGAGCCAGATCCTCGGCCCTTCCGGATCCATCGAGGTGACCGTCCAGCTGCCCACCGGCTCCCACATCGAAGCGACGACGGCCCTCACCGACCTCCGCAGCGTCGGACGGCTCGGCGACATCGCCTTCGAAGGCGCGCAGGGCTCGATCAAGCTCGACGAGGCCACAGGCGCCCGCCTCACCCTCCAGTCCGGCGACGTCTCGGTCGGCCGCCTGAACGGCCCCGCGGAGATCAGTACCAAAAAGGGCGACCTCCACATCACCGAGGCCGTGCGCGGCACGGTCACGCTGCGCACCGAGTCCGGCGAGATCTCCGTCGGCGCCGCCCGCGGAGTCTCCGCCGCCCTGGACGCCGGCACCACCTACGGCCGGATCCACAACGCGCTCAAGAACACCGACGGCGCCGACGCCGCCCTGACCATCCACGCGACCACCGCCTACGGCGACATCACCGCCCGCAGCCTGTAAGAGAAGCCCCTCTCGGACCCGGCGACCCTGCCCGTTCAGTTGAATCTCGCAACAGTCTCAAAGGAGCACCCCACCATGTCCATCACCCGTACCGACCAGGACCGCCCGGAGCTGCAGAAGACCATCGAGGAGCTCGTCGATTCCGGTTTCACCGGGATGACGATGCGCGTGAACGATGAGCGGGGTGAGTGGGTCGGCAGCGCCGGGGTGCGCAAGCTGGGCGAGAACGCCAAGCCGCCGACCGACGGACACGTCCGGATCGGCAGCAACACCAAGACCTTCGCCGCGACCTTGGTGCTGCAACTGGTGGCCGAGGGCACGATCGAGCTGGACGCCCCGGCGGATGACTACCTGCCCGAGTTCGGGCTGGACCGGCGAATCACGGTGCGGATGCTGCTGCAGCACACCAGCGGGGTGTTCAACTTCACCGGCGAGTACTACGACGACGGGACGTACGCGCCGGGGATCCCCGCCACGACCGCGGGCCAGGAGTGGGTGGACAACCGGTTCAAGACCTATCTGCCGCAGGAGCTGGTACGGCTGGCGTTGTCCAAGCCGTCGCGGTTCGAGCCGGGGACGGACTGGAGCTATTCCAACACCAACTACGTGCTGGCCAGGCTGCTGATCGAGAAGGTCACCGGCCGCACCTACGCCGAGGAGATGCAGCGGCTGATCCTGGGGCCGCTCGGGCTGACGGGCACCGTGGCGCCGACCACCCAGTCGGAGATATCCGAGCCGCACGCCCGCGCCTACTACCGGTACGAGGAGGCCGGCGAGCAGAAGACGGTCGACGTCACCCGTCAGAACCCCTCCTGGATCTCCAGCGGCGGTGACATGATCTCGACCACCCAGGACCTGCACACGTTCATCTCCGCACTGCTGGGCGGCAAGCTCCTACCGGCCCCGTTGCTGGCCGAGATGTGCACGCCGGAGCCCAAGGTCGGCTACGGCCTGGGGGTGTTCGTGCAGGACACGGACGGCGGCGGCACCGTCATCACCCACAACGGCGGCATGGCGGGCCACGGGGCGCTGATGTACAGCACACCCGACGGCAGCAAGACCCTGACCGCCTCGCTGAACTATGTCGACGACGCCGCACTGTCCCTGGGGGAGGCGTTCCAGAAGGCGACGCAAAGGCTCGTCAAGGAGGTGTTCGGCGGCGGGCAGACCGGATCGCCCGACGCGACCGAACCCGCTCAGTAAACAGGGTCACGGTCACCGCGACGATGCCGTTCTCGATCCGCGCCTGGGGCGAGGTATCGCCGGAACACGTACGCGGTCGCGTGTCCGGAGTCACCCGATCGAAACAATGGCGACGCGTCAACGGCACTTGAATGCCCGCTCTTCCCGAGAAATGCTCGCGATGACAGATCTCGTGAGGAGATCAGCAGCGGCCAGCGAGAGCGGTTCTTCGCGGGTGGAAGGCTGAGTCGTTCCCGGATCGAGGACCCGGCCAACCGCACCAACGCGTTCTACAGGTACACCGCCGCGGTCAATCGCGCCCTGGCCGGATTCTGACCCGGTCAGGCCGGGCGATCAGTTGAGCGAGCGGTAGCGGTTCAGGCCCAGGCTGGTCAGGTCGTCGGACCACAGCCAGCCCGCCTCCCTGGCGATCCTGACCGCCTCGACGCGCGTGCGGGCGTCGACCTTGTTGAGGATCCGTGCCAGGTAGTTGCGTACCGTGCCGCCGGACAGGCAGAGACGGTCGGCGATCTCTCCGACCGGCGCCCCCTCGGCCGCGGCCTGCAAGACCTCCAGCTCGCGTGCGGTGAGCGGGTTCCTCTTCGCGTTGAGGGCGGCGACGGCCAGCTCGGGGTCGACGACCCGCTCACCGGCGGCCACCCGGCGTACGCAGCCCGCGAGCTGGCCCGCCGGGGCGTCCTTGACGACGAAGCCGCGCGCCCCGGCGTCCAGCGCCCGGCACAGCGCGGCCGGGGTCGCGAGCCCGGTCAGGATAACCGTCCCGCATTCGGGAAACCGGCGGTGCAACTCCGCCGTCGCGGTGAGGCCGTCGGTGCCGGGCAGGCCGATGTCGATGAGCGCGACATCCGGCCGGTGGAGCAGGCAGGAGCGGACCACCTCGTCGCCGTGACCGACCTCGGCGATGACCTTGATGTCACTCTCCGTGGAGAGCAGGGCGACCATGGCCCCTCGGACGAGATGCATGTCCTCGGCGATCAGGACGCTGATCATGAATCGTCTCCCCCTTGCTGCACCGCGCGCTCTCACCTGGCCCGGGGACACTACCCAAGGAAGTCGGGTGACTACCGCAAGTCCGAGTTAAACACGAAACACGTGGCATCGAACCGCGATTCGCGCAGGCAGGAGACTTCAGCGCGCGGAAAATAAGGGCCGAGGGTCAGCGGACGCGCTCTCAAAAAGTGCGCGCTACCCACACGAAACGGCCAAATCGGCCGCAAGGGTCGGCCGCGGCGGGCGGCGCGGCCCCTCTCCGAAGTGACCGGCTTCGCGTTCACCGGATGCCGGGGGGTGGGCTCCGGGAAGGCGATTCCGGCTGCGGTCCGTCACCGGTGCGCCGCCGCGACGGACATGATCAGACCGGGGCGGCGGCCTCGTGGTGTTCCAGCAGGACGTCGGCCAGCAGGTAGCCGCCGCGTATCAGGTGAACCAGCGGGCGGGCGCGCAGTTCCCGATAGTGAGCGGCGATCCGGATCGCCGCCGCGACCGGGGTGGCCGCGCTCGTCCACAGCGGTCTGTCCCGGTCCTCGGAGACTGGGACGATCCACCAGAAACGGCACGCGTCGTCCAGGCGGGCGACCAGACCGTAGTAGACGGAGATAACGATCTTTCCGGACGGCAGGCGGTGGACGTCCGCCGGGATGTTGTGGAATCGGGCCAGCAGGGCCGCCAGTTCACGGGCCCGGAGTTCGGCTGAGGGTGGCGCGAGGTCTTCGGGGGTTCTGTGATCAACGTTGACGTCCTCCCCGGCCTGAAGGCCAAGGATTCCTCCCGCGCCGCTCACGCGACGCTCCGGTGGGTTCCTGCTTCGCGGGCGTCCGCCACCGCGAGCGGTGGTCTTACGTCGCCTCCACAGGCGTTTAACCTGTCCGCCCGTCCGGCGGCCAGAATGTTGATCGCCGCGTTCACATCCCGGTCATGGACCGCCCCGCACGGGCAGATCCACGACCGGACGTTCAACGGCATCGAGGTGGCGATGCTCCCGCACACCGAGCACAGCTTCGAAGAGGGAAACCAGCGGTCGATCTTGGCGAAGTGGCGGCCATACCGCCTCGCCTTGTACTCCAGCATGCTCACGAACTGCGACCAACCCGCATCGTGCACCGACCTGGCCAGCTTTGTGCGGGCCAGACCCGACACGGCGAGATCCTCCACATAGACCGCTTGGTTGTCGCGGATCAACGTGGTGGAGAGCTTGTGGGCGAAATCGCGGCGCGTGTCGGTCACCCTGGCGTGCGCCTTGGCGACCTTGAGCTTGGCCTTGGCCCGGTTCGCCGACCCCTTCTCTTTTCGGCTCAGCGCCTTCTGTAGCGTGCGGAGTCTCTTGGCCGCGCGGCGCAGGATACGTGGATTGGCGACCTTTCGGCCGTCCGAGGTGATCGCGAAATGCGTCAGACCCAGGTCGATGCCGATCTCGGAGGCCGTCTGCGGCAGCACCTGGTCCGCCGTCTCGATGACGAACGACGCGAAGTAGCGGCCCGCCGAGTCCTTGACCACCGTCACCGACGACGGCTCAGACGGTAGTTCCCGCGACCAGACCACCTCGATCTCGCCGACCTTGGCCACGTACAGGCGCCCGTGCGGGCGGACCAAGAACCCGTTGCGGGTCAGCCGGATCGCCTGCCGCGAATCCTTCCGGGACCGAAACCGCGGCGCGGCGACCTTACGGCCCTTACGTTTTCCGGTGACCGAGGCGAAGAAGGTGCGGAACGCCACGTGCAGGTCGCCGAGCGCCTGCACCAGCACGACCGAGGACACCTCACCCAGCCATGCCCGGTCCGGCCTCTTCTTCGCCGCCGTGATCACGGCCTTCTGCAGGTCGGTGTCCTTGATGTACGGCAAGCCGCCCGCGTGGGCTTCGCGCCTAATGCGCAGTCCGTCGTTGTACACCGTCCGCGCGCACCCGAACGCTCTGGCCAGCGCGTGGCGCTGCCCCGGCGACGGGTAGAGGCGGACGTTGTACCTGAGCTGCATGAGGTCAACGATACCGAAGAATGCGCGTGTCGTATGTACGATGTGCGCATGAGCCCTCTCGAGCGACTGACGATGAACCTGACCCAACGCGGCGCCGAAGCCCTCGCCAAAGGCGCCGAACTGACCGGCGACACCAAGACCGACACCGTCAACCGGGCACTCCAGGTATACGCCTACCTGGAGCAACTCCGCACCGAAGGCGGAACCATACTGATCCGCAGACCAGGACAAGACGAACTCGAAGTGATCAACTTCCTGTGACATGCCGGGCCTACCCCGCCCTGAAGGACGGCGCCTGCACCCCTTAATGAGTCTGGTCACGCTGGTGAGGGTAAAGATCCAGAGGCGCCCGCCTCAACGATGTTGCGCGATGTTGCGCGTTCACTCCTCGCGAAGCGTCACCTCGCGGGACATCACCTCTCGCGGAACGCGTCGGCCGCGGCCCGCAGCATGTCGCGGGCCTCCTTCCCGTACACCGCGGCTCCGCTCAGCGCCTGGAACGCCTTCTCGTACACGACCACGTCACTGGGGGCCTTGTGCTGGATCTGGCCGGGTACGGTGTCGACGCGGACCCTGTTGGCGTCGTATATCCAGAAGTTCTCCGGTGGCATGAGCGGCGGCCTGGTCGTCGCGGAGACGATGCCGAAGGACACGTTCGCGGTACCGGAGGTCAGCTCCGCCAGCCGGTCGAGCTGGGCGACCATCTGCTCGGGGCCGACCAGCGGCATGCGGAGCGCCTGTTCCCCGACGACGAACGCGAACCGCTTGCTCCCGTTGCGCAGGATCTCCTGCTGTTTCAGCCGCGCCGCGACCGCGGCCTCGATGTCGTCGGGGATGCCCCGAAAGTCGATGATGGCGCGCAGGTGGCCGCGGACATAGTCGCCGGTCTGGAGCAGGCCGGGGACGGCCGAGTGCTGCCAGACGCGGAACTGGTGGGTCTTGTCGTACAGCGGCTGGAACGAGCGCTGGACATGGCCGAGCCCGCTCTCCTCCAGGCGGCGCCAGTCGGTGTACATCGCGTCGATGTTCTGGGCGGCCGCGATGAGGTCGACCACCTGCTCGTCCGCGTCGCAGGCCTCGCACCACGTGCGAATGTCCGTCTGGTTGGGCATCTGGACCGCGTTCTCGATCTTGGAGATCTTGGTGTGGTCCAGGCCGGTCTTCGCCGCCAGCGCTCGCCCTGTCAGCCCGGCGTCGGCGCGGAGCGCCCTGAGCCTGGCGGCGAGAATGCCTTTGGCCTCGTCGATGCGTGCTGTGGAGGTCGCCATCTCCATCACCTTGTCACCGCGGGGGGTTGGTGCTCCGACAGTACGTCGGATGTTGCGATCTGTCTTAAATGTTGCGAATAGTTGTGATGAATCGTGGGCGCGTTCCCATCACGCTCCCCGATCTGCCCCGGCCCTGCCCGTTGCCCTCGCCCCCACCCCGTCTCCGGCCAGTTTCCGCTCGGCGATCTCGCCGACAGAGCGAGCCAACCCAGGTCGGCCGGCGAGGCGGTGGGGCTGTGACCGCGTGCCCGCGGCACCCTGTCCAGGTTTCCATGAATTGCGAACTTACGCAATTGAGTACATGATGGTGCCGTCGGATGGGACCGAGATCAGGGGGTACTGTGAGCGGGTCTTTCGCTACCGCGGTCAGGGAGCGGGCACGTCGGGCGGTCGCCGCGTTGGAGGCGGCCCGCCACGGCGACGACGCCGACGAGCTGATACTGGCCGAAGCGGAGTGGGAGCATGTGACGCGACTGGCTCGTATGCACGGTGTGCCGATCGGCCCGGGTGAGGCCGGGCCGGGCGAGAGGACCGCTCCGTGATGTCGGTTCCGCTGTACGAGGCCAAGGCGGAGCTGTTCCGGCTGCTGGGCCACCCGGTCCGGATCCGGGTGCTGGAGCTGCTGCAGGAGGGGCCGATGCCGGTTCGGGACCTGCTGGCCGCCATCGAGGTGGAGCCGACGGGGTTGTCGCAGCATCTGGCCGTGCTGCGCCGTTCGGGGATGGTCACCGCGCACCGCGACGGTTCCACCGTGGTCTACGCCCTGGCCGGCGGTGATGTGGCCGAGTTGCTGCGTGCGGCGCGCAAGTTGCTGACGCAGATGCTCACCGGGCAGCACGAGCTGCTGAGCGAACTGATCAAGACCGAGACCGGCACCTCGTGACCCCCTTGCTCTCCTCGGGCTGGGCCCGCCTGCGCAGCGTGCTGCCCGAGGGCGGGGAACTGGCCGCGATGGGCCGCCGTCCCCGCCGTGACCTGCTGGCCGGGCTCACGGTGGCGATCGTGGCGTTGCCGCTGGCGTTGGGGTTCGGCATCTCCTCGGGCATGGGCGCCGCGGCGGGTCTGGCCACCGCGGTGGTCGCCGGAGTACTGGCGGCGCTGTTCGGCGGTTCGAGCCTGCAGGTGTCCGGCCCGACCGGGGCGATGACGGTGGTACTGGTGCCGATCATGCACGCTCACGGCGCCTCCGGTGTGCTGATGGTCGGCATACTGGCCGGGCTGCTGCTGATCGCGCTGGCGCTGGGTCGCGCGGGCAGGTACATGGCCCTGGTGCCGGCCCCCGTGGTGGAGGGCTTCACCATCGGCATCGCCTGCGTGATCGGCCTGCAGCAGGTCCCGGCCGCCCTGGGGGTGCCGACCCCGGAGGGAGACAAGGTCCTCGGCGTGGCCTGGAACGCCGCGCGGGACTTCCTCGCCCAGCCGCGGTGGTGGGCCCCGGCCATCGCCCTGACGGTGGCCGCGGTGATGCTGCTGGGGGCGCGCCGGCGGCCCAACATGCCCTTCTCCCTGCTCGCCGTGGCCGTCGCCACCCTGCTGACGCAGCTGGCCGACCTGCCGATGGCGCGCATCGGGGACCTGCCCGCAGGGTTGCCCGCTCCCTCGCTGGCCTTCATGGACGTGGGCGCGTTGAGCTCACTGTTCGCCCCCGCGGTCGCGGTCGCGGCCCTGGCCGCGCTGGAGTCCCTACTGTCGGCCGCCGTGGCCGACGGCATGAGCGTCAACCACAGGCACGACCCCGACCGGGAACTGTTCGGCCAGGGCCTGGCCAACCTCATCGTCCCGCTGTTCGGCGGCGTCCCGGCCACCGGTGCCATCGCCCGCACCGCGGTCAACGTCCGCTCCGGCGCCCAGTCGCGGCTGGCCGCGCTGGCCCACGCGGGCATCCTGACCGTGATCGTGCTCATCGCCGCCGACCTGGTCGCCCAGATCCCACTGGCCGCGCTGGCCGGTGTGCTGCTGGCCACCTCGGTACGGATGGTGGAGGTCGGCTCGGTCAAGGCCATGATCCGCTCCACCCGCGGAGACGCCGTCGTCCTGGGACTGACCGCGATCGCCACCTTGGCGCTCGACCTGGTCCAGGCCGTCATCCTCGGCCTGATCGTGGCCGGTGCGCTGGCGTTGCGCTCCATCGCGCGCGACGTTCGCCTGGACGCGATGCCGATTCACCCTGATCTGCCCGGCGACCACAGCGAGCAGGAACACGCCCTGCTCGCCGAGCACATCGTCGCCTACCGCCTGGACGGGCCGCTGTTCTTCGCTGCGGCCCACCGTTTCCTGCTGGAGCTGTCCGAGGTCGCCACCGTCTCCGTGGTGATCCTGCGCATGTCCCGTGTCACCGCCATCGACGCCAGCGGCGCCCTGGTCCTCGGCGACGCCATAGAGCGACTGCAACGCCGCGGCATCACCGTCTACGTCTCCGGTATCCGTCAGGGCCACCACCAGCCCCTGCACGCCCTCGGCGTCATCGCCCACCTCGACCGGGCCGGCCGTGTCTTCGCCACCACTCCCAAGGCCATCGAGGCCGCCCGCGACCGGCTCCGGCAGGCCGGGGTTCTGCCCGCGCCCGCCACTGCTCCCCCGACATCGGACCTGGGCGGGTCACGACCGTAGGAGGCCCGAGCGGGCCGCCGACGCCGGACCAGACGAACCATGCGGCCCGTGTCCGGCCGCGTCTCTCCGCGGGGCACTTCTCGGCGGTCCGGGTCAGGATTGTCGGGCGCAAGCCTTACGGTAGGGCGCGTGCCAGAGACGAACCACGAGATCACGCTCGACTCGGCCCTCACCGAGGAGGCCGTGCTCTCGACCTACCGCCGCATGTTCGCGGCGCTCGCCCGCGACAGCGGCGCGGTGGTGGACGACCCCGCGCTGGTCGACATCGCCGAGACGTTGTTCGCGGCGTTCGCCGAGGCGGGCGAGGAGTGGCTGACCCACGAGCAGATGCGCCACGTCTGCCGGGCCTACCCGCTCGACCGGTTCGAGAACCGGCTCCGGGTCCTGCGCGGTCTCGGCGCGATCCGCGAGGTGTTTCCCAAACCCAACCAGCTCCGCTACCGCGCGTCGTTCACCAGCGTGGTGGGGCTGATGTTCATCCGCCGGATGATGGACGACGGCGGCCAGTCGGAGATGCACCGCCTGCTCGCGCTCGAAGACCTCAACGTGGCCGACCCCCGCACGACGATGGAGGAGGCCCGCGTCAGCGCGCAGAACCTGTCGCGTGCCTTCCGGCTGTGGGCGCTGGAGCTGATCACCCTGACCGGCGGCACCATCGAGGAGTTGCGCGAGCAGGCGCCCAAGCTGTGGGGCACCGAGGAGATCGCCCGGCGGGCGCAGAGCCTGCACGGCACCATCCTCACCCGCTGGCCCGACCTCGACCGCACCTGCACCGAGCTGCGCGCCTCGATTTACTCCTACAGCGACGCCTCGCGCCGCGCCGCCGGGCGCCTGGCCGACTCCGCGGGCACGACGAGAAACCTGACGCTGCTCCCCGCCGAGACCTGGCGTACCTTCGCTCAGACCGCGAGCAAGGAGCGCCTGGCCTCGGTGCTCGACGGCTTCGTCTTCGACGCCCCCGCCCCCTGGCACGACCCGGCGGCGATCGTCAGGGCCGTGGACGAGAGTCCGCGCCCGGCGCCCGCCCAGCCCACTCCCCCGCGTTCGGCCCTGCCCGACCCCGGCCCCGCCGACACCCACGTCCCCGGCACCGACGGGCTCGACCACCTGACCGCCGTGGCCGAGGCCGCGCTCGCCGGGCGCTCCACCGCCCGTCTGGAGGAGCTGCTCACCGCCGACGGCGAGTGGGTCTCCGCCCGCCGCCTGCTGGCCGACCTCGTCTCCGCCGACCTGCGTCCCGACTCCCCATACCGCCTGCGCTGGTCCGACGGCCTCACCGCCGACCCCGGCGGCGAGCCCGCCTGGCTCTCCCACGGCCATCTCGAAAGGACCGGCGGTGCCGGCTGATCCGCGACACACCCCGGCCGAGACGGTCCCGGCGCACGAGCGGGCGGCAGCGGCAGGAGCGACGTACGAGCAGGCGGCGGGAGCGGCCGACGTCGAGGCCGATACGCCGGGACGGACGGTGACGACCGCCGGGGCGGAGACCGATGCGGGTACGCCGGGACGGACGGTGACGGCAGCCCCTGCGGAGACCGATGCCGGGACGTCCGCGCGGGCCTCGGTGACCGGCACCGAGCCGTCCCGGATGGCGCACGTCCGCGCCCGAGCGGGCGGTCCTCTCCCACTCGGGGCCGGAGAGGCGGCCCCCACCGGGATGGCGCGGCTGGGGCGCGGCGACGGGACGGGCCTGGCGCTGCCGGTCTGGCCCGACGGGGCGACCCCATCCCTCCTGGAGGAATACCAGGTCGCGCCGGTGGCGGTGGAACGATCCGGGGAGACCCGGCGGGTGCTGGCCGCGGCGCTGCGGTGCTGCTGGACCGACCTGGCCGCCGACCCCTGGCCGGGCGTCCCGGCCACGGTGGACGACGTGCTGTCGGCATACCGGGCGCTGATCGGGCGCGGCGACGACCTCATGCGCAACTGGGCGGTCGGCGCGCTGCGCCGTCTGCACGACTCGGCCTGGCTGGAGGTCGCCGACGGTTTCGTGCGGCTCGGCCCCCGGTGCGCCTCCTGGCCCACCGCGTCACACGCCCAGTTGCGGGAGCTGATGCGCCGCCTGCCCGCGGGCGAGAAGGTTCCGGGCGGCCTGGAGGTGCTTCCGGTCGCCGAGGGCGCCCTTGACGACGCCCTTGACGATGCGGAGGCGGGGGCCGGTGTCACGGTCCCCGAGGAGGTGGACGAGGACCTGCTCGGCCCGTTCGACGAGCGGCGCAGAGCCGAGGTCGTGGCGGCCTTCATGGCGGTGGAGCACGCGGCCGAGCCGGTGCACGAGGCGCGTTTCTCCGCGCTGCGTGACCCGATGCTGCGCCGTGCGCTCGCCGAGATGCTGGAGCGTCGCGGCCGGGTCCTGATCCACGACCGCGACGCGTGGACCTCGGGCTACGCGCCCGAGACGCTCGCGGGAGCGGGGGTGCCCTCGGAGCCGGGGTCGGGATCGGGATCGGGAGCGCGTTCGGGAGCGGGAACGACTTCGGGAGCGGGGACGGGAGCGCGTTCGGGAGCGGGAACGACTTCGGGAGCGGGGACGGGAGCGCGTTCGGGAGCGGGAACGACTTCGGGAGCGGGGACGGGAGCGCGTTCGGGAGCGGGAACGACTTCGGGAGCGGGGACGGGAGCGCGTTCGGGAGCGGGAACGGGAACGGGGTTGACCTCGGGAGCGGGCTCGGCTCTGGGTGAGTCCGAGCGGGCGGTTCTGGTCCTGGTGCTGATCCACTCGGTCGCGATCCCGCGGGCCGACGGCCTGCTGCCCGCCGACAGCTGGCTCTCGCCGTTCCCCGCCCAGGTCGACGAGCTGCGGCGGCACACCAGGCTGCCGGTCGGCGAGCTGGACGCCGCGCTGCGCGTCCTGCGTCACGCGGGTCTGGTGACCCAGGTGAAGGCGGGCGAGGAGGCCGGGGGTTACGTGCCGGGGCCGCAGTTCCACCGGCTGACCCCGCAGGCCAGGCGCCGCCTGCAGGAGGAGCTGATCCTCGCGGCGGGGCCGCACACCCCGCTGGCGGCGGCCGTACGGGCCAACCGGCGGTGAGCGGACCGCGACGACGGGGTGCCGGAGACCCGGTGGCCCAGGCGTCGAGCGGGCGCGAAAAGGCCGCCCCTCACGATGAGTCGAGTCCGGGGCGAGGTGCCGGGGATCCGGCGCTCCACGCGCCGGAAGCAGGATGGAAGAAAGGAACGACGGGGTTGACCGACCAGCGGAACCAGGCCGCGAAGAGCTCACGCGGGAGCCGAGCCAGGGCCACGGAGAGCCGCACCGGCACGTCCGGGACCAAACGCGTCCAGGCCGAGGTCACCGGAGCCGCCCGGACCAGGAGGGGCCAGGCGGAGAGCGGGGAAACCGGGGCCTCCGAGGGCGTGGGCGGGACGCAGGCGACATTGGTCCCCGTGGAGACGAGCCGCGCCATCGCACCGAGCGAGAACGTGGTGGGTGACCGGGTGCTGATCGCCGTGCAGCCGGTCAACATCTCGCGGCTCTCGACCCACCCGGTGCCGACCGTGCCGGGCACGCTGATCGTGGTCGCGGGCGCGGGGCCGAAGGACTCCAACGGCGCGGGCAAGTCGTCGTTCATCGCGATGATCACCGCGCTGCTCGGAGACGAGCAGTGGCGTTTCGCCTCGGGTGCGAAGTCCGTCTCGGAGCTGCTGTTCAACGCCGAGCTCGCGGCAGGCGGGGGTGGCCGGACGTGGGCCAGCGCCGACCACGGCTACATCATCGGCGTCTTCGCCCCGGCCGACTCCGTACACACCGGCGCCGCGCACACCGACGCCGTCCGCACCGGCTCCGTCCGCGCCGTTCCCGCGAGCGCCAACCCCGCGAACACCGTCTCCGTGAGCGCCGACCCCGTGGACGGCGGTCCCGTGGACGGCGACTCTCCGGGCATCGGCTCCGCGAGCACCGGTTCCCCGGACGGCACCGCCCCGGACGGCGCTGTCCTGGACGATGCGGTGACCGTGTGGCTACGGGTCAACCAGGAGGCTCCGCACCTGGAGATCCGGTGGATCCAGGGGGTGCACCTGGCGTCGGCGGCCTCGGAGGCGGAGCGGGTGGCGCGGGCCGACGAGCTGTGGGCGGCGCTGCCCCGCTCGGCGGGACGCCGCGACGTGGTGGCGCGCGACCTGACCAGGTTCCTGTACGGCGACCGCGTCAGGTGCGTGTCGTTCCTGTCGACCTCGGTGCGGAGCAAGGTCGCCACCAACCTGCTCTCCCAGCCGCTCAACGAGATCTCCCCCGAGCGGGTCTTCGAGGCGATCGCCGCGCTGACCGGCCTGGACTCCGAGCTCGACCAGGAGCGGGAGGCCCGCCGCGACGAGCACGCCAGACGGGTGCGGGCGACGCGGGCCGTGGAGCTGCTCCGGGAGTTCGAGGACGAGTCCCGTACGCTCCTGGAGACCTTCGACAGGCGTGACCGGGCCCGTGTCCGGCTGGCCGACGCGATGCGCTGCTGGCGGGGGCGGCTGGCACGCAGGCTGGCCGACGCCGGGCAGCGGGACGAGGCGCTCGCGATCGAGCTGGAGCGGGTCCACGCGGCGGGCGCACGTGCCACGGAGGCGATCGGCGAGGTCAGGGCCGAGATCACCACGCTCAAGGACGACACGCTGGAGCGAGGGCTGGCCGAGGCCCGCAGGGAGCTGACCGGCCTGCAGGCACGCGCGGCGAAGCTGGACGCCGACCGGGCGGTGGCGGAGAACTCGGTCGACGAGCTGCGCGGCTGGATCCCCGGCCTTGAGGAGCAGCGCCGTTTGGCCGACGGGCGCGACGTGGCGACGGCGGGTGCCGAGCTGGCCGAGGCCAGGACGCGGCTGAACGAGGCGCTGAAGGCGCTGGGCGTGGCCGACCGGGAGGCCGAGGGGGCGAAGGCCGCGCTGGACGACGCCGAGGGTGGCCCGGCGGCGGCCCAGCTCAACGCGCTCGCCGAGGCGGGTGTCGGGGCGACCGGCCTGCTCGACGCGATCGACGTCGCCGAGCAGGCGCGCGACGACGAGGCCGCGCAGCGTCGAGGTGGCCAGGCGGCACCGCTGGGAGCTCGCGGGTGGCCGCACGAGCACGCGGTGATCGTCGACGCGGCCGACCTGGAGGCCGCGGCGCGGGCACTGGGCGCGCTGCCCGGATCGGTGCTGGTCAGCGCGGCGGGCGTCACCGTCGTGGGATCGTTCGAGGTGGCGGTCACCGGCAGAGAGGCCCGCATCAAGGCGGCCGAGCAGCGCCTGCATCGGGCACGTGACACCCAGGAGAGCGCGGCGGCGGTCGTACGGGCCGCCGAGGATGCCGTGGCCGAGGCGGGCCGGAGGCTTGAGGGGGCGAAGGCGTCCGTGCAGCTGGCCGACATCGAGCGGCGGCTGGCCGAGCGGCGGGCCGCGCTCACCGAGCTGTCCGAGGTGCTGGCCGGGATCGCGCCGAAGGTCGACGAGGCCGAGCGCCGAGCGAGCGCCCTGGACTTCCGGGCCCGCACGAGAAGCATGGAGATCGAGCGTCTGGAGGGTCGCAGGGCCCGGCACGAGTTCGACCGCGACCAGGCGGCGGAGCAGGCGGCGAGGATCGCCGCGGACCGTGACGCGCTCAGGCTGGAGGCGCTGGCCGGTGACTGGGGCGGCACCGTCGACGGAGCCCGCGAATGGCTGGGCGCCCTGGACGAGCAGGAGCGCCCGCTGACGTCCGAGGAGTGGTGGCGGGCCGCGGAGCGCCGCCTGGACGAGGCGCTGCGCGACACCTTCCCCGGCGAGGACGAGGAGATGCCCGAGGAGCTGCGCTTCCTGGTCAGGGAACGGACCGCGCCCGGCGCCGGGCGCACCGCCCGCGAGCAGGCGACGTTCCCCGGCGTGTGCTCGGCGCTCGCGTCCTACCTACGCGGCCAGGAGGAGTACGAGCGGCACCGGCGCCGCCAGATCGAGACGCAGATCGTCACCCGGCAGCGCGACCTGACGGCCGCCGCCAGGGGCGCCGAGGAGGCCGCCCAGTCCACCGCCGTGCACCGGGCCGCGCTGACCGCCGCGATCAGGGCGCGGCTGACCCGGGTGGCCGAGGAGTTCGACAAGCTCGACACCTCCTACGGCGGTTACGGCGCGACGCTGGAGTTCCCCGTCCCGCCCGCGCCCGCCGACCCCGAGCAGCGCTGGGCGTGGCGGGTGACGCCCAAGTGGCGCAGGGGCGAGGGGCAGGGCTTCGTGCCGTACAACCGGCGGGCCAACACCGCGCTGATGGACGAGAAGGCGGTGAAGCTGGTCTGCGCGGCGGCGATCGCGTCCTCGGGCGGCGGGCACCTGTGCCTGGTCCTCGACGAGCTGGGCCGCAACCTCGGCAAGGAGCACCGCAGGGAGGCTGTGGCGCTGTTCCGCCGGATCGGCGAGACGTACGGGATCACGGTGATCGGCGCGCTTCAGGACGACATGGAGCCCTACGCCGTCGACGCCTGCGGGCAGTACGTCAAGCTGCGCCGCTCCTCCGACGCCATGCCGTACAACGAGCCGCCGATCGTCATCGGCCACGACCTCCACGCCGGACGGGTGCGCGCCCTGGCCTCCGCGGTGAGCCGGTGAGCGGTGAGCCAGTGAGCCGGTGAGCGCGGCGCCGCCTCGGGGGCGGAGAGGGTCTCCGGGTGACGTGGCCGGCTCCCCCACCGTCACCGGTGTGGACGTACCGGATGACCGACTGTTGTCCGGTACGTCGCCGCACCCCCGCGAGGTCCTTCCGGCGTGCTGCCGCCGCACCTCCTATGCGCGCTCCCGAGCTATGCGCGCTCCCCGAGCGTGCGCCGGTAGTGCTCGGCGATGTCGTCGCTGGTGGTCAGCCATATGCCGGGTTGTGCCGCGAGGTATTCCAGGGCCTGGTCCAGATACTTGGCCCGGAACGGCTGGCCGGTCACGAACGGGTGCAGGGCCAGCGCCATCACCCGGCCGCCGTGCTCGGAGTCGGCGTGCAGTTGCTCGTACTGGTCCTTGATGATCTGCAGGAATTCCGGCCCGGTGAAGCCCTTGCCGAACAGTAGAAGATCGTTGATTTCGACCGAGTAGGGGACGCTGAGCATCTCGGGCACGTTCAACCGGTAGGGCTGGTCGTCGTTGGTCCAGTCCAGCACGTAGCCCAGGCCGAGTTCGGCGAGCAGCGCCGGGGTATTGCTCACCGGCCGTTCGCGGGACGGCGCCGGGGTGGGGAGGGCGTGATCCTCACCGCCGGGTCCCGCCTGGGCGGCGCGATCCCCTGACCGGGAGTTCTCGTCATGCATACCTGCAGTGTCCAGGAGGGTGACGGCCGTCCTGCCCGCACACCCCGCGAAGGGCGCACACCTTCTTCGCCATCTTCCTCACCTGGCCCGCGATCTTCTCCCGCACCGACCGGAACCTTTTACAGCGGCGCTACAGCCGCACCGCCACCTTGTGGTCATGTCGAGGATCAAACGACTATATATCGAAAAGTCCGATAAGAAATGGCTGATCGCGCTTCCGGGGCAGGTCGCCCTCGTGGGCCTGATCGTCTTTCTGGTGGACCGCCTAATGATCGAACTGGTCGCGCAGCGTTTCCGGGATCTCCTGGACGAACTCAGGGCCACGAACAACATGTGGTTGCCCAAGCAGGCGCAGGCCGAGCTGCTGCGGTACGGACAGAGTGCCACCGAGTACACACGTCCCGCCGCCGTCTTCCTCCTGGCCGCCACCGTTCTCTTCGCGTTCGCGACGATCGCGCTGTGGCGGGGTTCGCCCCGTGCGGCGAGCGCCGGGCTGATCCTCGTGGGAGTGCTCACGCCCGCCTACCTGACGGGCCTCGTCATGACGTCCTCCACGAGCCTGAGCCAGGTCGTCCACTCGTCCGGCTACACGGAGGAGGCCGCGAACCTCATCGCGTGGACGATCCCCGAGTGGTACGCCCCGGCCCGCATGGGAGTCCTGGGTGCGGCGGTCGTGACATACCTGATGAGCGTGGTCGTCCTCCTGCGATCGGCGTCGGGGAAGGGCTGGGCCGTACCGGTCCCCAGGATGGTGCCGTACCTTCTGGCCTATCCGCCACTGGCCGGAGTGAGCGTCATGGTGTTCGACCTCGTCGGATTCCGGCAGGTCGGCTCGATCTTCGATGAGGAACAGCTGCGGATCCCCAACGAGTACAACGGCGAGGACCACGGCGATGCCTACGCCAGGGACACCTGCCTGGACGGGGCCCTGTCGGTGATCTGGACGCACGCCGCGCTGTTCGTCGTCGTCACGGTGATCGCCCTGCCCTTGGCCTGGATCGTGCGGCGCGGGAGGACCTCCTCCGGTCCGGTGCTGGCCGGTCTGGGACTGGTGGGCCTCCCCTTCCTGCTCCTGCTGCTGGTCGTGTCGTTCTCCTCCTTCTTCACCTTCCAGATCCCCGACGAGAGCATCCCCCCGGAGGGGTTCGCCTCGGCCATGTCCTGGTATGTCCCCGCCGTCCTGACCCAGACCGCCCTGGCCGCTCTCGCCTACCTCACGAGCATGGCGCTGCTCGTCAAGGGCGCGCGGCGGGCGACCCTGGAGAAGCCGACGAAGGACGGCGTCCGGGCCGCGCTCTGACACGTGTCCCGCTGTTCCTCGACCCCGGTGTCGTCCACATCCACCACGTTCGTGCGCGTCCACACGCTGAGAGCGCGGGCGGTGGCCACCGCCTGGGGGTCACAGGGTGCGCAGGAAGCCTTCGAGGATCCGGTTGAAGACGTCCGGGCGCTCCATGTTGGGGTAGTGGGCTGTCCCGTCGACCGGGATCGCCCGGCCGTCGGCGGCGGTGCGGGCGAGGAGGTGGTGGAGGTCGAGGCCGGCGGCACCCTCGTGGTCCCGCCGCACACCATCCACGCCTTCGCCCTGACCACCGGCTGCGACGCGCTGCTGCTGGACCGCGTCACCTACGAGGGCATGGCTCAGGCCTGGCCGAACATGGGCGGCAACCCCTACTCCGACCACGTCAACGCCATGGCCAAGTACGTGGTGGCCTCCCAGCCGGTCGACACCGCCGCGTGGAACCCCACTGTCGTCGTCCCGGGCGACGACCTCACCGCCGAGATCACCAAACTCAAGGAGCAGGACGGCGGCGACATCCTCATCTGGGGCAACGGCCGCCTCACCGACCACCTGGCCACGGCCGGGCTGCTCGACGAGTACCGGATCTGGATCTACCCCGTCCTCAAGGGCCAGGGCGAGCCGCTGTTCCGCCCCGAAAGCGTCACCGGCATGAAACTCGCCGACACCACCACTTTCACCTCCGGTGTCACGGTCCTCGCCTACCAGCCGACCTCCGACTGAACGCCGCTCAAGCCGGCGGTCATGCGGTGCGCGGGCGGGCGCCGGCGATCGCCACCGGGCTGATCGCGCTGGTGGCGGCGTACTACACCGCACGCAACACTGCCACCGCGCGCCGCACCTTCGCGTTGAGCGAGCAAGGTCAGCAGCGCACCCACGAGCTGACCGAACGTGGCCGGCTCACCGACCGCTTCACCGCCGCAGTCGCCCAACTCGGCGATCCCGCCCCGGCCATCCGGCTCGGCGGAGTCCACGCCCTGGCCGGGCCGGCCGATGACGCCTCCACTCGTCAGCTCCGCCAGACCTGCGTCGACGTGCTGTGCGCCTACCTACGCAGCTCATACCCCCAAGCCCTCCGACGACGCGACAGCGTCACCGTCAGGCCGCCGGCCGCTGTCACACCCCGTCCCTGTCCTCAAGCTTGGTCGTCACCTTGTTCGCGGGCGGCGCCTTGATGGAGACCTTGGCGCCCCAGCCGGTGAAGCGGGTCTCGACGCTGATCGTCTTGCCCTCCCACCCGGTGCTGTCGAAGATGCCGGTGACGGGGAAGGATGTGGTCAGGCGCTGCGGCAGGCGGTTTCTGTCCACGGTGAGCTTGAACGTCACCACGGTCTTGTCGCTCGACCGCAGCGGCAATGTGGCGCGGAACCAGGGCGAGACCTTGGCGAGCCTGCCGAAGGTGGTGGTACCGCTGTAGGTGGTACGGGTCTTCTTGGCCCCCTTGAGCAAACTCGCCAGGGTCGCCGGCTCCGCGACGTTCACCAGCTGGCTGAACCAGCCGTCCACGCCGCCCGTCATGCCGTCCGGGTCCTTGTACCAGCTCTTGCCTCGTGGCATCTGGTCGCGGTAGGTGCCGCCCTGGGAGTAGCTCGTGGTGCCGACCCGGATCGTCCGCCCGGAGACGGACAAGGTGGAGCCCTCGTCGGCCGCGCCGGAGCTCTTCGAGCTGATGTCGGAGGCGACGATCCCGCCCCTGCCGAACTGGAAGGAACCGGTACGCCGCAGGTAAGGCTTGCCCTCGCCATCTTCGATCATGGTGGTCAGGTCGGCGAACTTCACCCCCTTGCCCGGGACGAACTGGCTCTTCAACGCCTTGACCGGGTCGGCGGGGGCGGCCTGGGCCGGTGCCCCGGTCATGAGCGCGACGGCCGTGGCCGCGGAGATGCTCGCGATCATTCGCTTCATAGGGGTTCCTTGATCGTCCGGGACAGAAAGGGGCAATCCTTCCCGATCTTGATCACGGACGTGTCTCGCCCCTCTTCGGACGGCCAAAGCCGAGCACCGGGAAACAGCGCCTGGTGCGTCGGCGACCACCGCGGCGAGTGACGACGTACGCCAGGGCCGGCCGGGATCCGCCGTGCGACGGCCTTCACCTGAGCCCGCTCCGCGAGCCGTCCCGCGCCCGGAGGCGAACATGTGGGTCACCGGCGACGTGCGTCGCCGTCCACCGCTCAAGGGCTCGTCAACGCCATCCCGGTCCAGTCGCTTCTCAAGGACCCGGCCCGGACTGAGCGGCTCACCGACGCCGACCGGCGCGCGCTCAGCCCACTCTTCTGGATCACGCGGTTCGGCGAGTACTCCACCCACGAGTTCGGCCTGGCCCCGGAGGCGTACGAGCCGCATCTCGATGTCGACCTCACGACGCTCGGCCTGGAGGGCGGAGCGGCGTAACCGCACGCTCAACGCACGGCGGGGACCGGGGCGGACGGCGGGGCGGTAGTGGCCTCGCGGGTCTCGCGCAGGGTCAGCAGGCCGGTGACGACCATCAGCACCGCGGTCAGGCCGTGGACGCCGAACGCGGCGGCGGCGGAGCCGTCGTGGGCGAGCACGTTGGTCATGTCGCCGAACGGGATGAGGGCCTCGACCAGCAGGACCCAGCCCAAGGCGCGGCGGTGACCGGTCAGCAGCAGGACGCCCAGGACCAGGCCGCCCGCGATGTCGCGGATGCCCTTCAGGATCAGGAAGCCGTCGCCGTCGCCGGAGGGCCAGCCCGGCAGGCCGAAGCCCGGCGCGACGGTCTCGGGAGTCAGGACGAAGGACGTCCCGAAGTAGAGGATGAAGAGGACGCCGGCGGTGGTCAGGGCGGTGTTGACGGTCTTGAGCGACATGGTTGTCTCCCTTACGAGGTCAGGTCAGGTCAGGTCATGTTCGCGTTCGTGCCGGGAGTGGCAGGGTCAGGCCGCGCGGACGCGGCGGATGTGGCGGGCGTAGCGGGGGCGGCCGATGACGTGCCAGACGCCGCGTACCGGTGCGGGGAGGCCGGACAGGAGCGTGGCGCGCTCGGCCGGGTTCGCGTCCTCCAGGACGAGGCCGAAGAGGGTGAGCAGGGTGAGTTTGGGGGTGTTGGCCACCAAGTGGTCGCCCAAGGAGGCCCATTCCCTTTCGGTGATGTACTCGGCCGCGAGCGGAAGAAGAGCGGACTCCTCGTCGTCGAGGTGTTCGAGCAGGACCGCGCGGTGCTCGGCGAGGGCGGCCACGAGGGTGTCGCGCTCGTCGGCTCCGGCGGTGGCCTCCCAGACGGGGACCGCGGTGTCCAGCCTGGTCAGCGTGGCCGCGATGCGCTCGTGCTGGGCCTCCATGCGCAGGACGATGTCCGCCTCCAGATCGACCCGGGACAGGAGCGGCGGCCACAGCAGCTCGTCCTCGCCCTCGTGGTGGTTCTTCAGCCCCACCTGGTAGACGCGGAAGTGGCCGGCGATCACCTTGGCGCGAGCGGTGTCGCCGGGGGCGACCGCCGCGACGAGCTCCGTCAGCAGCCGCGACTCGCGGCGGAGGGCGCGGTGGACGATCTCCATGTCCTGGGTGTTGACGCTCATCTGTTCCTGCCCTTCATCGGTTCGATGTGCTCAAGCCTGCTCGCGGGGTTTGGAGGGCATTTGGAGTCGACTTGGAAGGCGCGCGTGAGGTGGCCGCGCGTACGATGTGTCACGTCATGGTGTTGATCCGGGTGTTGGGCTCGTTCGCGGCCGAGGCCGGCGGCGAACCCGTTCCCCTCGGCGGACCGCGGCAGCGCGGCGTGCTGGCCCTGCTGGTGGCGGCGCGCGGGCAGGTCGTGTCGGTCGACCGGATGGTCGAGGATCTCTGGCGCGGCGAACCGCCGTCGCGCGCCCTGGCGTCGTTGCAGGCGTACGTGTCGAACCTGCGCCGCCTGCTGGAACCCGGCCGCCCGCCGCGGGCCCCGGCCCGCCTGCTGGTGAGCGCGTCGCCAGGCTACGCACTGCGGTTGCCGCCGGCGGCGGTGGACGCGTGGCGCTTCGAGGAGCTGCTCGACGAGGCCCGTACGCTCGCCGATCCCCGTGCCGCCCGCGCCCGGCTGGACGAGGCGCTGGCGCTGTGGCGCGGGCCCGCGTTCGCCGAGGTCGCCGACGAGCCGTGGGCCGCGGCCGAGACCGCCCGGTTGAACGAGCTGCGCCTGGTCGCCCGCGAACGGCACATCGCGGCGGGACTGCGGCTCGGCGACCCCGCGGCGGTGGTACCCGAGGCGGAGGGCCTCACCCGCGACGATCCCCTGCGCGAGGAGGGCTGGCGCATGCACGCCCTCGCGCTGTGGAGCAGCGGCCGCCAGGCCGACGCGCTGGCCGCGCTCCGCCGCGCCCGCGCCACCTTCGCCGACGAGCTGGGCCTCGACCCCGGCCCGGACCTGGTGGCTCTGGAAGAGGCGATCCTCGCCCAGCGCACGGACGTCCTGCGTGCGGCCGTCCCTCCGCCCCCCGCGGACGCGCCCCGGCCCCGGGCAACCGCGCCGCCCGCGGACAACGGGCCCGGCGCGACGACGTTCGTGGGGCGGGAGGGCGAGCTCGCGGCGCTGATGGCGGCCGCCGGGGAGGCCGCCGCCGACGGGTCGCGTGTCGCACTCGTCACCGGCGAGGCGGGGCTCGGCAAGTCGACGCTGCTGGAGCATCTCGGCGGGCGACTCGGACAGGCCGGGTGGCTCGTGGCCGCCGGGCGCTGTCCCGAGGTGGACGGCGCGCCGCCCGCGTGGGCGTGGGTCGAGGCGCTGCGGAAGGTGGCCGTGAGCGTTCCTCCGGGGGAGTTCGCGGCCGACCTGGCGCCGCTGCTCTCCGACTCCGCGCCGGTGGACGGTGACGCGGCGGCCGGGCGGTTCCGGCTGCGGCAGGCCGTGTGGAACTGGCTCGCGGCGGCCGCCGCCGACCAGCCGGTCGCCGTCGTCCTGGACGACCTCCACTGGGCGGACGCCGCCACGCTGGAGCTGCTCGACGGCGGCGTCGGCGTGCGGGCCCCGATCCTGGTCGTCGCGGCGTATCGCGCGGACGAAAGCGAGCGCCTCACCGCAACGCTCGGCGTCCTCGCCCGCACCGCGCCCCTCCGGCTGGACCTGCCCGGACTGAAGGGCGACGCCGTCGCGGAGCTCGTACGCGCCGAGTGCGAGGCCGACGACGCGACCGTGGCCGGGATCGCCGAGCGGACCGGCGGCAACCCGTTCTATGTGCGGGAGAGCGCGCGGCTGCTGACCGGCGAGGGCGCGCTGGTCGCGCTCTCCGAGGTCCCCGAGGGCGTACGGGACGTGCTGCGGCGCCGGCTGGCAAGGCTCCCCGAGAGCGGCGTGTCCGTCCTGCGGCTGGCGGCGGTGGCCGGCAGGCAAAGCTCGGTGGACGTGCTCGTGCGGGCCGCCGACTCCGACGAGGACGGCGTGCTGGACGCGCTGGACGCGGGCGTCATCGCCGGCTTGCTCGACGAGCCTGGGCCCGGCCTCGTCCGGTTCGTCCACGCGCTGGTCAGGGACACGCTGGTCGCCGACGTCACCCGGTTGCGGGCCGCCAGGATGCACGCCCGGATCGCCGCCGCCCTGGAAGGCGCCGGTGACGTCGCGGCGCTCGCCCATCACTACGCGCGAGCCGGATCACCGAAGGCCGTCGGCTATTGCGTACGGGCCGCAGAGCTGGCCGAGGCGCGCTACGCCCACGACGTGGCGGCTGCCCTCCTCACCGACGCGGTCGCCAACTCCAGCGAACCGGACGAGCGCGTCGGCCTGCTCGGCAGGCTGCTGCGCGCGCAGATCAGGGCCGGGGCCGTCGCCGCGGCCAGGCACACGCGCGAACAGGCCGTG
Source organism: Streptosporangium sp. NBC_01469 (assembly GCF_036227305.1). Taxonomy (NCBI): domain Bacteria; kingdom Bacillati; phylum Actinomycetota; class Actinomycetes; order Streptosporangiales; family Streptosporangiaceae; genus Streptosporangium; species Streptosporangium sp. NBC_01469. Next base: position 8,763,144 of record NZ_CP109465.1, read on the forward strand.
GAGTACGCCGAGTCGATCGGCCGCGACGACCTGATGATCGCCGCGTTCACCGCCTGGACCGAGTCCACCCCCTGGCAGGCCCGTACGTATGGCACGGTCGACCGTCCCCTCGTCGACCGCCTCAGCCGCCTGCTCAAGCGGACCGGTCTCGCCCCCGACGTGCGCTCCCGCCTTCTCACCGCGTACGCCAACGAGCTGGTGGGCGAGGACGATCCGACGGTCATGGCCGTGGCGCGGGAGGCACTCGACCTCGCCACCGATCCCCGCCTCCGGGCCGCGGCGCTCCTGGTCCTCGCCCGCGACCCCGGGCGGGAGGAGTACGCCCGCGAGCTGGTGGAGATCGGCGTCGAGCACGACCTGCCCGTCTACCGCGTGACCGGGCTGCTCAACCAGGCCGCGAACGCCGCCGCGGCCAACGACCCGGCGACCATGCGCCGCGTGACCGGGGAGGCGCTCGACCTCGCCCGCGCCTACCGGATGACGGAGGCGATCAGCGCCGCCGAGATCACGCTGGCGACCCTGGTGCTCATCGAGGGCCGGTTCGCCGACACCGAGCGCCTCTATGTCGAGGCCACCGCACGCATGGAAAGCGCCGGATCGGTGCACACCGGCTTCGTCCGCCTCGCGCTGGCGGCGATCTGGCTGAACGACGGCACGCTCGGCGACCACCTGGACGACGTGCGCGCTCTCCACGAGGCGCTCGGCCCGATGGTCGCCGACCTGCTCGCGCTCGCCCTCCACACCGCCGGCCGCGGCGACGACGCACGCCGGGCCCGCATGTCACCGAGCCCGATCCGGCCCGACTTCTTCTTCACCTTCCTGACGAGCCTGCGCGCGATGGCGATCGTCGCGCTGAACGACCGTGACGCCGCCGAGGAGATCTACGCGGACCTGCTTCCCCACCGTGAAGGCCCCCCGGCCGGCGCGGAGAGCCTGTCGCTGGCGCTGCGTCCGGTCGCCCACACACTCGGCGAACTCGCCCTCCTCCTCGGCCGCGACGACGAGGCCGCAGCCCACTTCGCCCAGGCCGCCGCGATCGCCGACCGGTGGAACGCCCCCCACTGGTCCGCCGACGCCCGAACACACGCCGATCTTGCCCTCGGCGTCCATGTCCCGCCCCCACAGGAACGCTGAAAGCAAGAACGGCGTTGGAGTGCCTCAGCTGCGAAGCCGCTGCCCCGATGATCGTCGATCGCGTCGTGGCGTTGGCCGGGGATTGCCAGGGTGAACCACTGGACACTCTGAGTAATGAATCAATTACAATGCGTGACGAATGGCTGTGGACAACCGACCCAGCCCACACGCACCGGAGACACCCATGCGACGTATCACCCCCAAAGTCGCCAGCCTCGCAGCGGTCGCGATGCTCGCCCTCACCACCCCCGCCGAGGCCCAGCAGGCCGACACGACCCACCACACCACCAACGCCCCGGACGCCTACTTCGAGTTCACCGACGTCACCCAATCCACCGCCGTCCTCAAACTCACCGACCCCGCCAAGATCCAGCACGCCCGAGACCTGCTGAGCGGCGCCACCACCGAAAAGCCCCACGTCGTCGGCAGGATCCTCAAGCGGCCCGCCCCCTACAACCCCCTGTGGAGCTTCCACTACAACCCCGACACGATCGACTTCTTCGACTACGCCATCGAGGTGTGCGACGCCACCCTCCCCTACGTCGAAGACCACCTCGACGAGGCCGGCGGTCCGTTCCTGCCCGGCCTGGTCTGGTGCCCCTGGACCTCGAAGCTGGTCCGCGAGATCCCCGCACCGTAACGCCCCCCCGCGCCCGCGGTCTTCGACACCTCCCCCGGGCAGCCGCAAGACGCCGACACTCCTTCCTTCGCGCCGTCTTCGCTCTGGCGGCCATCGGCCTCAGATGAGCACGATGAAGGTCCGCCGCTCAATGCGATGAGACAAGCCGTGCAGGACGAGGCGGGGCCAATCGCACGACTGGCCCCGCCTCGGTCAAACGGCGACCGGGGCGGTTCCGTGGCCGTCGTCCGAGTGAGGGACAGGGTTCCTTGCCGACCTCGGAAGTCGAAGTAGCGCCCTGTGAGCCGCCCGGTCAGTGCATCGAGGACGACCTCGGCCGTCCCGTCATGATCGTGCATGTCGGCTTCGGCCACGCCGGGCCGTGTTTGATCGCGGTAGGTGTAGGTCAGCCGGGCGTGGTCGTGGCCGTCGGAAAGGACCCCGGATGACGCCGAGGCGGTGCAGCGGTGGCCGGCGCTGGTATCGACCATCCGGTAGATCGGGCCGAACGCGTTCGCGGGCCTGGCCGCGGCTGACCAGCAGCTATCCCCCACATCCCGCTCGGCTCTTCGGCGCCCCCAGCAAGATCGTTATTCTCGATAACGATCTTCTGCCGGTTCCTCAACCCCGAGGAAGTTGAAACAGTGCGTCATTATCCTGGGGGCGTGATCTCAGGTGATGATCTCCACACGGCCGACACCCAAGTCTCCATCTCGGCAGTCGGCGCGCGGGGCTCGACTGCCGTGGCCGACATCCGGCATGCCGACACGCAGATCTCCGGTTTCTCGCCCGTTGGCAGGCAGACCGTTCCGCCGGACACGGGTCGCCAAGCCGTGTGGTTCGGCCAAGGGACCATGATCGCGGGCACCCTCCTCGGCCGTGCTCCACGCACGCTGAGCTCCCACCATGCGAGAGCCTGGGCCACCAGCCTGCTGCGGACGCGGCTGCTGCCCTGGAAGGAAATCGAGGAGGACGGCTGGCACACCACCGGTGACCTGCTCATCCAGCAGTACGCTCTCTTCCCCGACCGCGGCTGGATCCTGCTGGGCGAGGTCGTCCGGGCACCCCGGCCGCGTGCGGCCACGGACGCGTACATGCTGGCGTGGGCTGAGGAGGCGCTCGGCTTGGCCGATCCTCCGGCATGGCTGCCCGGACCGGAACATGACGGCACGTGGTATGCCGCCTTGCCCGACAGGAAGCCCTAGGTGCACTGACAGCGCAGGGTCAGTCCATCACCTCGTGCAGGAACGCGGCGATGACCAGTGCCGTGGGAATCCCCACGGCGAGCGACAGGAACACGCCCACGAGGGAACTGACACCGAGGACGATCACCCAGTGCTGGGACAGGCGGGGCGGCTCAGGGGAGTTCTCCTCACGCCGCATGGTGTTACGTGCCGCCATTTCGAGACCCTTCCGTGGTTGGCGTTTTGGACGGGCACGTAAGCGGTTTCCTGGTGGGAACAGGAGTCCACTTGCACCTGAAGTTGGGCCGGGGCCGGACGTAAATGGTCCCGGCTCGGCATCCTCCGGGCCGTGGACGAGCAGCAGACACGCGCCGGGCCGGCCAGCCCGTGACGGCGCTTGCCCTGCCCGCGTCGCAGCAGGGCCAGGGTGCCCAGGCCGAGCATGTTCGAGGTCGTCTCATGCCCGGCCGGCAGCAGAAGTCCCGCGATGCCGACAGGACTCTCCCGTCGCTTACATCGCGCCGCGAGATCCCGGCTGACCTGCGAGAACGAGCTATCCTGCAAGGGAGCCGGGTGCCTCGTGGTGAGGGGGAAGACACGTGGCGACGCTCCTGTCGATCAACGTCGGCCTGCCCAAGGACGTTCCTTGGCACGGCGCGACGGTGCACACCGGCGTGTGGAAGCGGTCCGTGACCGGGCCGCGCACGGTACGCCGTCTGAACATCGACGGGGACGGCCAGGGAGACCTTCAGGGGCACGGCGGCGAGCATCGCGCGGTGTTGGTCTACCAGATCGACTCCTACCGGTACTGGCAGGAGGAATTGGGCCGCGATGACTTTGTCTACGGGCAGTTCGGGGAGAACTTCACGGTCGACGGGCTGCCCGACGACGAGGTGTGCGTCGGCGACCGCTACCGCGTCGGGGAGGCGGTGTTCGAGGTCACCCAGCCCCGGGTCACCTGCTACCGGGTAGGCCTGCGGATGAACGAGCCGCGGATGGCGGCCCTGCTGGTGTCCCACCGGCGTCCCGGGTTCTACTTCCGGGTGATCACCGAAGGGCGGGTGGAGGCGGGCGACGAGATCGTCAAGGTCGCCTCCGGCCCGGAGGCGATGTCCGTCGCGGAGATCGACGCCCTGCTCTACCTGCCGGGGCACCCCCGCGACCGGCTGGAGCGGGCGCTGCGCATCCCCGCACTGAGCGAAGGCTGGCGGGCGTCCCTGCGTGCCCTGCTCGACCGGCCTGATGACAGGGGCGCGAAGAAGGGATCGGCGGGGAATGCGGGGCTGGCACCCGCCGCGGCCGGGCCGCCGCCCGCCTGGCCGGGGTTCCGGCCGTTGCGGATCACCCGGATCGACGCCGAGAGCCGCAGCGTGTTCTCGCTGACCCTGGAGGCCACCGACCCGGAGCCGCTGCCCGCCGCCCTGCCAGGCCAGTTCCTCACCGTACGGCTGCGCCCCGAGAGCGGCGGCCCACCGGTCATCCGCAGCTACTCGCTGTCCGGCCCTCCTGACGCCGGTCGCTACCGGATCAGTGTCAAGCAGGAGCCCAGGGGCGTCGCCAGCACCTATCTCCGCACTCACCTGCGTGTCGGCGACCTTCTCGAAGTGGCGGCGCCGCGCGGCACGTTCACCCTGGAAGAAGGCGAGGCTCCGGTCCTGCTGCTCTCGGCGGGCATCGGCGCGACCCCCGTCCTCGCCATGTTGCACGCCCTCGCCGCCGCCCGCTCGACCCGCGAGGTGTGGTGGCTGTACGGCACGCGCGACGGCACGGAACACCCGTTCGCCGCGGAGAGCGGCGGCCTTCGCGCTCTGCTTCCCAACGCGCACGAGTACGTCTGCTACAGCCGCCCCGCGCCCGGCGACCGTCAGGGAGTCGACTACGGCACGGCGGGACGGCTGTCGGTCGAACTGCTCGGCCGCCTCGGCGTCCCGCACGCCGCCGATGCCTACCTTTGCGGTCCTCCCGCCTTCATGCGCGATCTGCCGCCCGCTCTCGTCGCCTCCGAACTCGCCCCCGCGAGCGTCCACACGGAAGTCTTCGGCGCGCAGGCGGCGCTGACGCCGGGAGTGACCCCGGTAGCCGCCCGCCCCCCGCACCCGCCCCTCGGCGCGCCGGGAGCCGGGCCCGCCGTCACGTTCGCGCGCAGCGGCCTCACCGTCCCCTGGAACCCCGCCTACGAGAGCCTGCTCGAACTCGCGGAGGCGTGCGATGTGCCGGCCCGCTGGTCGTGCCGTACCGGGGTCTGCCACACCTGCGAGAGCGGTCTGCTGTCCGGCGCGATCGGCTACTCGCCGGAGCCGGTGGACGCTCCCGCCGACGGCAACGCGCTGATCTGCTGCTCGCAACCCCGCGAGGACCTCGTCCTCGACCTCTGACGCCCTGTCCAGCATGTCCCGCCGTTCTCGGCCGCGTGCGTGGACTCCGATGACGACCAAGCGCGCCTCCCGCACACCAGGCCGGTGCCGAGACGCGCGAGGAACCGGCCGCTCGGGCCGAGGCCGTTCGTGCCAGGCTGACGGTCGCCAAGCGGGGTGATCCGAGGGTGATCCGGGCGTCTTTTCGGGCAGGATGCGGCCATGCTCGGACGAACGAATTCACACTACTGGGGTGTGGTGCTCGACGCACCCGACGCGCAGGAGCTCGCGCGGTTCTACGTACGCCTTCTCGACTGGAAGATCACCAAGGATGAGCCCGGCTGGGTCACGATCGCACCGGCCGAGGGGGTCACCTACCTGGGTTTCCAGACGTCACCGGACTACGTACGCCCGGTCTGGCCGCCCGCCGACGGCTCCCAGCAGATGATGATGCACCTCGACCTTGAGGTCGGCGACCTTGACGGCGCGGTCGCCCACGCGGTCGAGACGGGTGCGACGGTCGCCGCCCACCAGCCGCAGAAGGACGTCCGGGTGCTCCTTGATCCCGCCGGGCACCCGTTCTGCCTCTACGTGGACGGGTGACAAAAACGCGTAAGGACTACACGCCATGCTTGTGGAGTGTGGGAGTCAGATTTTCTGCTGATTGGCGGATATCGCGGGACGCCGCGCCCGCTATTCCGGCCGTACGGTGATAATGGCGGCCTCCTCCACGGGGGTCGCGGGTTCGGCCGGAATGGCGCACCACACCGTACGGCCAACCGCCCCGAAGTCGCGGACGCCCCAGTTTCCCGACGAGAGTTCGTCGACGATGAACAATCCTCGCCCGTCCTCCGCGTCCGGGGACGGGCCGTCCCGGAGCTGTGGCTTACTGGACGCGGAACCGGGGTCGGTGACCTCCACGTATATGAAGTCGTTGACCACCTTCAGGGCGACCATGACCAGGTCTCCCACCGGGCCGGGAGTGGAGTGTTCGACGGCGTTCGTGGTGATTTCGGAGACGGCCAGCCGCACCTGCTCGTAGGCGGGGTGCTGGACACCGAGGAGATCCCGCACCATCGCGCGTGCACTCGAAACTGATTCGGGTTCTCTCCGCAGGAAGATCTCCCCCAGCTTTCTGGCCGGTTGCATGGTGAATGCCCTTTCGCCCAACCCGCAGGTGCGCCTTCCGGGCTTCCTCGCCTCATTGACCCGAGTCCAGGCGACCACCCGCTGAGTATTCCAAGAATCCCAAACAACCACTACTGTCGGTAGTGACTCCGAACGCACGGTCACTACACGGATGTGTGGAGCCGGGTGTGTATTCACGAGAGGACAGAAATGACCATCCCCCCGGGCATTAGCTCCACCGTCTCCCCAAAGGAATACTTCGCCGCAGAATTCCGCAGGCGTCGCAAAGAGGCAGGACTCAGTCAAAAGGAACTGGCCGACCGCATCGGGTGGTCGGTCAGCCTGGTGAGCATGGTGGAGCTCACCCATCGGAAGGCTCCCCGGGAGATGACCGAGAAGATCGACAAGGTCCTGAAGCTCGACGGCGCCCTGACGAACCTGTGGGATCTCGTCAGCCACGTGGGCAGCCAGCTGCCCGACTGGTTCAGGCCCTGGATCGAGATCGAGCGGGAGGCCGAGACCCTGCGGGCCTGGCACCCCCTCGTCGTTCCGGGCCTGCTCCAGACCCGCGCCTACGCCGAGGCGATCCTGCGGGGCGAGCCCCGCATCGCCCCCGAGCAGCTGGAGGAGTACGTGACGGCCCGGATGGAACGCCAGGCCATCCTCGACCGGGCGAACCGCCCCATGCTCTGGGCGGTTTTCGACGAGGGCGTCCTGCTCCGTCCCGTCGGCGAGGACGGCGTGATGGCGGCGCAGCTCCGCCACCTCGCCGAGGTCGGCGAGCGCCCCGACGTCGCGATCCAGATCCTCCCCTTCGACGCCCGCGCGACGACCGGCCTCGGCGGAGGCTTCGTCCTCGCGCACGCGCGCAGGGGCGTGGTCAACGCGGCCTACCTCGATTCGGCCGGTGCGGGTCAGGTAACCGATCGCCCCGACGAGGTCGCCGCTCTAGCATTGCGGTACGAGGCGATCCGCGTCGAGGCGCTGTCCCAGCGCGAGTCACTGAAGCTGATCAAGGAGACGACCAAGAAATGGACCTGAACCGGGAACTGGCAGAGGCGACGTGGGTCAAGTCCACCCGCTCGTCAAGCAACGGCGGCGAATGCGTCGAGGTCGCCGGGCTGTCCGGCGGACGCCGGGCCGTCCGCGACAGCAAGGACACCACCGGCCTCGCACTCGTCTTCACCGCCACCGAGTGGACCGCCTTCATCGGCGGCGTCAAGAACGGCGAGTTCGGCTGACCACTCCGAGCCGTCGAGGCCGGGCCCCTCGCGGGCGCGGGGTCCGGCCCCGGTTCCGGTTCGAGAGCGTCTCCCGGGCGCACACCACACACGTCGTCTCTCGGACACACACCACTCACACGACGGCGGTGAACACCGGACACCGGCACCCCGGCCGGGCGCGCGCTTCGACACCCGCCGGTGGCCACCGGCGGAGCCGTCAGCTCGCCTTCTCCTTCTCCTTCAAGTAGATCTCGTCGGCGTGCTTCTGCAGTTCCTCGGCGAACGCGGCGTGCTGTTTCGGGGTGAACGTGTAGTCGTGCCAGGTCGCCAGACTCTCTTCGGCGACTGCCTTCGCCTGCTCGCCGTACCCCTTGTCGTACAGCACGAGGTCGTACTCCTCGGAGGTGTCCATCTCGTAGTCCTTCCGGTAAAGCTTGGTGAGTCTGCTCGCCAGCGCCAGAACGGCGCTTCGCCTGATCGCGGCGAACCGGTGGGCGATCTTGATCTCGGCGGCCGAGGAGAACGAGCTGTAGACGACGATGCCGAGGTCGGTGCGGGACCCGTAGGGCTCGAAACCCTTGGGGCCGACGTCGTGGACCCGCTCCTTCTGAAATCTTTCGAGCTTCTCGATCTCACTCAGGCATCCGTCGTGCACCTTCTTGCCTTTCGCCCACGCGTCCGGGCAGGCGGGGCGTTCGGTGTAGATCCAGTCGATGACGTACTCGCCGGGGTAGACCTTGTCGGCGATGAGCTTCCTGATGCCGTTGTCCGTGTCCTCGATCACCCGGTGTTCCGAGTGGCTGAGGTTGATGCGCACCTCGCTCACCACCTTGGAGCCCACCTCCACGTAGGTGCCGATGCCGGTGCTCACCCCGGTGATGTACATGGCTTTCGCCTTCTTCGCCTGGCCGGACAGGTTGGGCCGCGGGACGAGGTGGAAGGTGGCGATGTTGCGCCGCGCCGTGATCTCACCCCCCTCACGCATCAACCACGCGTCGCGGGACTGGTTCTCACCGTAATCGGTGTCGTCGAGGGTCACCTGAGTCACCATGGAACGTTCCAAACGCCGAAGGGGGGGTGGGCGCCCCTCACGCTAGAACAGTCACCCGATCTCGTCGAGACCCATATTCACGGTGCGCGGAACGCACACGCCCGGGGCTCCGGTGGTCGTCGCTCACCACCGGAGCCCCGCCGTGTGCCCGCGGCGCGCGGGCCGCACGACCGGTGTCCCCCGCGTCCGGACGTCGCGGACGCGGGGGCGGGGCATCGAAAGGGACGCGAGTTCGGCGAGCCTCACCGGTCAGGATGCCGGTGACCAAGGGCCGCCGACGGCTAACAGTACGTCGGCGTCTTGGCGTCCTTGGGAACCTCCGGCATGGAATCGACGACCTTGACCGTCATGATCGCCGTGCCGCCGCGCATGACCTCCCCGGTACCCCCGAGCCCTCCCGTCCTTTTCATCCAGCTCTGCCAGCCGAGGAATTTGTATGTCTCGGGCTCGAAGACGAGTTCCTCTCGTTCCAGGCCGTCAGGGCCCTGATAGCTGATCGAGACCCCCAGGCCGCGGCGGCCCGCCGGATCGGTGAGCTCGGGGACCATGGTCGCGGTGGGCAACCTCGACAGGGCGCCGAAGACCACGGCGCGAGTCTGGGAGGAGGTGAAGGGATTCTCAAGCAGGAGGATGAGCTTCATCACGACGGTCCTCTCGATCCGGCGGTTGATCTGGTCGCCGCTCGCGGGAGCCTCTCCCGGTGCGGGCTTCTCGGCGCGGACCACCGCCTCCGCCTCCTCACGGACGTGCGTGAGAAGCAGGTCGGGGTCGGTGGGAAGGTCTCCGGCACTCTTCGACGGCGCGCGGGTAACGTCCATGTGACACTGACCGGCACGCTGGTACTCCACCGTTCCGGGGACCTCCCCGGGCACCAGGCTCCGGCCCCTGATCGTGTGCTTCTTTCCGAACGTGGAGCGCGCCAGGGCCTTGCCGGGGTCGGCGGCGGGGACCCACACCTCACGGCGAACATCCTGCGCGTACTCGTACCTCCCGTCACCTCGGCCGAAGCCGAAGGTCCACGTGACGTCCTTACGGTCGACATAGAGGAACTGGTCCGGCCGAGGCTTCGGGTCCTCTCCCGCCGCCACCACGGCCGCATACCGAAGGAGCTCCGCGGCGTTCGCCGGTCGGGCCCCGAACGGGGACGAGCCGTCGTCTCCGCCCACCACGATCACGCCCGCGGTCACCGCCGCCGCGAGCCCCGCGACGGCGACGGCCCTGAGCGCGACGCGGCCACGGCCAAGACCGTGTAGGCGGCGAGGACGCGACGGACCCGGCTCGTGAGGAGCGCCACCGGCCCGCTCGGCCTCGGCCTCGGCCGTCAGCCGGTCCCACGCCCGTGCGGCGACCTGGGGAGCGGGCCCCGGCAGGCCGTCGTGGTGAGCCTTGATCGTCTGGAGATCGTTCATCACAGCGCCTCCTCATAGGGACCGATGATCTTGCGGAGCTTCTTGCGGGCGCGGTTGAGACGTGAGCCAACCGTTCCCCGAGGGATGCCGAGGGCGTCGGCCACCTCCTCGTAGCTGAGCTGGGCGCACGCGACCAGCATCAGGACATCCCGGTCTCCGGCCGAGAGCCGGGCCAGGCCTGAGGCCAGTCGCGGCTGCATGATCTCCGCGGACACGCGTTGGGCCACGCGGTCGTCATGACTCGCGACGTCCTGGGGCTCGGCGCTTCTGGCCAGGGCCCGATACCTCCGGGCCTCGCCGCGCCGGTGATCGGCGACCAGGTTGGAGGCGATGCCGTACAGCCAGGCGCGGGCACTGGGGCGGTCGACGTCATAGCTCCGTCGGCCGCGAAAGGCGCGCAGGAAGGTCTCCGCGGCGATGTCGTCCGCGGCCGACTCGCCCAGGCGCATGTGCACGTAGCGGTGGATGATGTCGAAATAGCGATCGAAGAGGGCGCCGAACCGTTCGGGGTGACGCCACGATTGCTCGATCAGGCAGGCGTCGGTGACCTCCATCGGAGGCGCCGAGCCTTGAGGGGGAGCTGACATGCACGCTGTTCCTTCGGAGGGGTACGTCGGACACGAGTAGTTCGGCGCAACCCCGATCCATATTCACGAGGGGCCGCGCCGCGTCGCGGTCCGGCGGGAGCATGACACGTCACGGGCGTGCCCACCAGCAGGTTCCCTGTCGCCCCGGACGGCGAACGGATCGGCCCCTCCCCTGAAAGGCGAACGAGTCGGTGCCGCCCCAGACGGCGAACAGGTCGACCCCTCCCCCGAAAGGCGAACGAGCCCGCGCCGCCCCGGAAGGCGAACAGGTCGATCCCTCCCCCGAAAGGCGAACGAGTCGGCGCCGCCCCGGAAGGCGGACGGGTCGGCCCCTCTCCCGGACGACGGACGCCGTCAGCGCCACGCCGGAAGGCGGGCAGGCCAGTGCCTCGGCCGCGAAACGGCGCCGCTCAGCGGGCGCGGCTAATGGTTCTTACTGTTTCCCCGGCCGTTGCCGCGCTGCGTCGGCTTGTACCCCTTGTTCTTGTCCTTGGTCTTGTACCTGTTGGAGTTGGGGTTGGCCTCCTTCTCACCGGTCCCGGAGGATTCGGCGGCCGTCGGCGCGGGAGCGGCATCGGCCCGCCCACCGCGGCGAGGTGTGGCGTCGAGGTGCCCCTCGTCGAGCACCTGCCGCGTCTCGGGGGTACGGGTGGGCTGTGGCGCCGTGACGGGAACGCCCCCGGAAGGAGCGACCCGCTCCGGTGGGCCCGACCCGCCACCTCGCCGTTCGGCGGTGACGGCGGCGGCGAGAACGGCGACGGTCAGAACCGCGACACCGGCTGACAGGCGCCGACGTTTGGTGACCCGCTGACGTGTCGAGGTGGGCCCGACCTCCTCACGAGGGTGGCGATCCGTGAGACGACGATCGGCGTCCTCACGAGGGAGATGACCCGCGAAACGACGGTTGGCGTCTTCGTGAAAACGCCGACCCGTGGAACGGCCGTCAACCTCGGAGAGACCGGTGGGACCGGTGGGATTCCGGTCGACGGGCGGGGCCGCGACGCGGGTGGCGAGGAAGGGCGCCGCGGTGCTGTCCGCGCCCCGCTCCCACAGCGCGGCCACGTCCCCCAGCTGTCTCCGGGCACGGGCGACGTCGGTGCGCCGGGCGGGATCCTTGTCGAGCAGGCCGGTGATGACGGGTGCCAGTGGCCCGGCGTGCCGGAACGGTTCGGGGTCGGCCGTCAGTACGGCGGCGAGGGTGGCCAGTGCGGTGCTGCGCCCGAACGCGGAGCGGCCCTCCGCGGCGGCGTACAGGGTGGCCCCGAAGGACCACAGGTCGCTTTCCGCACTCGACGCGACACCGCCGGCGCGCTCGGGGGCGATGTAGGCGGGCGTGCCCACCACCATCCCCGTCCTGGTGAGGGACACATCCTCGTCGACGGCGGTGGCCAGCCCGAAGTCGGTCAGGATCGCGTGCCCGTCATCGGTGAGCAGGATGTTGGCGGGTTTGACGTCGCGGTGCATGACTCCGGCCGCGTGGGCGGCCTCCAGCGCCGACAGCACCTCAAGCCCGACGCGCGCGATGGCAGGCGCGGGCAGCGGTCCCTCCTCGGCGATCACCTCGGCGAGGTTTCGTGAGCGTACGAGCTGCATCACGATCCACAGGCGGTCGTCGGCCCGCACCACGTCGTACACCGCGGCGATGTTGGGGTGGCTCAGCCGCGCGGCGAGGCGCGCCTCCCGCATGGTGCGCTCCAGCAGGACCTCGCGTTCCGGCCCGGCGTGATCCGGGAGCACGACCTCCTTGACCGCCACCCCACGGCCGAGGAGCTCGTCACGGGCACGCCACACCGTCGCCATGCCGCCTCTGCCCAGCCCGGCCACGAGACGGTACCGTCCGGCCAGCAACCACCCTTCGTACCGCGAAGAAGACATAGGGCATGCCTACCCGATGATTGATCCGGCATGTCGCCGATATCACCGCATCCGATGCCCACCGGTTACCGGATCGCCCTCCGGGGGCACCTGGTGTCTCCGGCCGTTATCCCGGGTATCCCGGGTTCGTCATGCCGCTCTCCCAGGCCCAGGCCACGATCTCGACCCGGTTGCGCAGGCCGAGCTTGGTCATGATGCCCGACACGTACCCCTTGACCGTGCTCAGCGAGATGAACAGCTGATCGGCGATCTCCTGGTTGGTGCGTCCCCTGCCGATCGCCTGGACGATCTCGGTCTCCCTGGTAGTCAGGGGCTGTGCGGGTACGCGGGCCTTGGTCCGGGTTCCGCGGTCGGCGAGGTGGCGCAGCAGTCGCAGCGTGATGGACGGTGAGATGAGCGCGTCCCCCGTGTACGCGGCCCGTACGGCCTCGACCAGCAGGCTGGGACCCGCGTCCTTCAGCACGAATCCGGCCGCGCCGCAGCGCAGCGCGCCGTAGACGTACTCGTCCAGGTCGAACGTGGTGACCATGACCACCCTGGGCGGGGCCTCGGCCAGCGCGCGGGCGACCTCGATCCCGTCGAGGCGGGGCATCTGGATGTCCACCAGGCACACGTCCGGGCGCGTCCTGCGGGCCTGCTCGATCGCCTCGACACCGTCGCTCGCCTCGGCGACCACGGTGATGTCGGGCTGGTCTTCGAGAATGATCCGCAGGCTGGCCCGGATCATCGCCTGGTCGTCGGCCAGAAGCACCCGGATGGTCATCGTCGCTCCCTGAGGGGCACGGGCGACGTCATCCGGCATCGTCGCTTTCTGACGGGCGCGGGAGAGGCGGCATCGTTCGTCATCGGTGCTGCCTGACGGGCGCGGGCGGCGTCGTTCGTCATCGTCGCTCCCTGACCGGTGCGGGCGGCGTCATCGGTGTTCGCCGGTGGGGATGGTGGCGCGGACGGACCAGCCGGAGCCGGGGCGCGGGCCGGTGGTCAGGGTGCCGCCGAGGGCTTCGAGACGTTCGCGCATTCCGATGAGGCCGTACCCGGCACGGCGGTAGCGGCGGGCGGGTGTCCGCGGGGCGTCGTCCTCGACCTCGACCGTGACGGTCCTCTCGTGCTGGGTGACGCGGACGGTGACCTCGCGGGCGTGCGGGGCGTGCCGGGAGACGTTGGTCAGCGCCTCCCGCACGATCCGGTACACGGTGCTGCTCACCTCAGGCGGCCAGCTGGACGGCTCGGCGTCCAGCCGCAGGTGCGCCCGGCGGCCGTGGCTCTCGAAGCCCTCGATCAGCTCACCGAGCCGTTCGTGGCCCTCGGCGGCGGGAGCGGCGTCGCGCAGGAGGCCGACCGCGCGGCGGGTGGCGGCCAGGGCCTCCGAGCCCGCGGTCTCGATGTCGGCGAGGGATCCGGCCGCCTTCTCCGGATGCCTGGCGGTGACGAGCTGGGCGGCCTGGGCCTGGAGCACGATGCTGGTGACGTGGTGGGCGACGACGTCGTGCAGTTCCCTGGCCAGCTCAAGGCGTTCGGCACGTCGTACCCGCTCGACGACGGCACGGTGGCGGGCGGCGAGCAGCCGGAGGCCGACCCCGAGCATCAGGGCGACGAGCCAGAACAGACCGCTCACCACCGGCACGGCCGAGCCGGGATTGACGAGGAGGCCGCCCGCCACCACGGCCAGTCCCGCGGCGGCCACCGCGCAGGCCGTGCGGACGGGCAGCGTCCTGACCGCGGAGCCGACGAGTACCGCCACCCCCAGGGACGTGGCGGGGCTGGGTTCGGCGGGCAGGTGGACGAGGCGGGTGACGAGGATGGCGAGCGCGGCCACGGTCAGACCGGCGACGGTGGTCCACAGCGGGCTGCGGCGGCGTACCAGGGCGAGCGCGCACACCCAGACGGCGACCGTCGCGCCGAACGGCCAGTACTCGGCGCCCCAGCTGTCGGCGACCTGGTACGCCTGGAAGGCCACGGCCACCGCGAACACGGCGCCGAGCCCGGCGTCAGCCGCCACCTTGAGCCGATCGGGAACAGGCACGACGCCAGGCTATGGGAGGCACCCCACCGGCCTGTACCGGCCGAAAGTACTGTCCCTCCCCTGCTTTCCGCCGATGTGGGAGCGGGCCGGGGTCCGCAGGATGAGGTCCCATGCCACTTGACCTCCCCCCGACGCCGGAGACCACCGGAGCGGGGCAGTCCACGACGACTTTCTCCGGCCGACCACGCGTCGCCGCGCTCGACGTACTACGTGGGTTCGCCCTGTGCGGAATCCTGCTGGCCAACGTCAAACCGATCGCCCACATGCTCCACACCGCGCAGGTCAACCAGGCCGTGGTGGGGGTGGGCCCGGAGAACGACGGGCTGGCCTGGCTGGGGCTCTTCGTCGACCAGCGCTTCTTCCCGATCTTCTCCCTGCTGTTCGGCGTCGGTTTCTCGCTGCTGCTGAACTCCGCCACGGAGCGCGCGCCCCGTCCGCGGGTGCTCCTGCTGCGGCGGCTCCTGGTCCTGCTCGCCGTGGGCCTGGCGCACATGTTCCTGCTGTGGCGGGGCGACATCCTCACCATCTACGCCGTCGTCGGCCTGGTGGTGCTGCTGCCCTCGACCTGGCTGCCGCGCCGGGCCGTCGCGGGGCTCGCCGCCGTCCTCATCGTGACGCCGCTGGTCCTCGGCAGCAACGGTATTCCCCTGGTGCCCGGACTGTTCCTGCTGGGCTCGGCGCTGACCCGGTACGGGGTGATCGACCGGATCGAGCGATCCACCCGGGTGCCGGCCACGCTGGGCCTGCTCTTCGCGGCGGGGGCGGTGCCCGCTGTATGGCTGCAGATCGAAACGCGGATGGACGCCCCCCACTTCAACACCTGGTTCGGCCTCGCCGGGTTGCTGATCGCGGGCGCGTACGTGTGCGCCCTGCTGCTCCTGCTCAGAACGCCGCTCCGGCCGGTGCTGCAGAAGGTCTTCGCGCCGCTGGGCCGGATGGCGCTGACCAACTACCTGTCCGCCACGCTCCTCGTCCTGGTGACCGCCCGCCTCATCGGCAGCGCGCCGGACGGCTGGTCGTCGGCGACGGTGCTCCTGATCGCGGGAGCCGTTCTCGTCCCCCAGTTGCTGGTCTCCACGCTCTGGCTGCGCCGCTACCGCCAGGGCCCGCTGGAATGGCTCTGGCGCTGGGCCACCTGGGCCCACCGCCCGCCCCTGCGCCGCACCCCCTGACCGCCCGGTTCATACCGGAGTCCTCCAACTGTCGCGAGGGGCGGTAAAGACCGGCGGGCGGGGGCCGGAACGCTCGTTTTTACCGGACCCCGCTGGTGCGCATCTCGGGTGGCTCCGCGTACCGCTCCGCTCTCTCAAGCGGCGGCTTCGCCGGGCTGCGTAAGCATCTACGGCCACACCGACTCGGAGCCGGTTCTTGTCGTGAACAATTGCCGTCACTGCGGCGGTCAGCATGAGTGCACCCCATGGTCACGCCTACGGATCCTTTTCATGGTATTTATGGCGCTTTTCTGGCACTGGAAGCCGCCGCTGGATGATTCAGGTGAAGCCTGGTGGCCTGTCCAGGCCCTGCGCATCAGTCGTACGGACTCTCCTCACCGGTGATCAGCAGTAGTCGAAGTAGCCCTGCCTGACGATGCTCTCGCGGACACGGTTGCGGGCGATCTCGGCCAGACTTGAAGTGTTGGAGACGGCGGTCACGGTGAAGTGGACCTTGGCGATCGTGCCCGGCCTGTAACTGGTCTGCGCCGGGGCGTAGGAAACCTCGACGATGGTGGTGCCGTTGCTACCCAGAACGGCGTTGGGCGGGTTGTAGACGGTGCGGTACCCGTGGCGCTTCAGTGCGCCCTGGGAGAACGAGCGGGCGTCCTCGTAGCAGATGTTCTTGACGAAGAAGCCCGAGTGCCAGCTCAGCGGAGCATTGATCGTGGTGGCGGTGGCGGTGGCGGTGGCGGTGGCCGGGA
The DNA here is from genome assembly GCF_036227305.1 of Streptosporangium sp. NBC_01469. Taxonomy (NCBI): domain Bacteria; kingdom Bacillati; phylum Actinomycetota; class Actinomycetes; order Streptosporangiales; family Streptosporangiaceae; genus Streptosporangium; species Streptosporangium sp. NBC_01469. The sequence goes on from NZ_CP109465.1 coordinate 8,779,646, forward strand.
TGGTCACTGAGAAGACCACGACGATCGCTGCGAGCATCAGTCCCAGGCGAGACTTCCGCAGGATGTCCATCATTCGTTTCGTCCTTTCGGCGAGTATGATCTACCACTGTCGGTGGCGGGCGATTTCCCATGCGGGATGAGCGGCGGTGCTTTGGGAGATGGGCCTAGGTCACGTTCCAGGATCGAGTTTCGGATCTCCATTTCGGGCATTTTCGGCGAAGACGCCACGTTCCTTATGCGTTCGAGGATCACCTCCCGTGAGAGCCTGCACAACAAAGTCGATCACGGCCTTGTCCTTTGACCGGTGACTTTGTTCTACGCGCATCGGCGGGGCGTGACCTCCTCCTCCTTCCAATGAGGAACCGGGTCTTGACAGCCGCCGGAGAATCAAAGTAGCGACCGCTGAGCCGATATCCCTGACTCGGAATCTTGAGTCGGTCGCCCGGCTCATCCACACCGCAGAGGTACGCATGGATCTGGATCTCGGTCTGGTCGCCAACTTCCTGGTGCTGGTGCAGGAGAGGCACTACGGGCGGGCGGCCGTGCGGCTGCACCTGACCTCGTCGGCGTTGACCAAGCGCATCCAGCGTCTGGAAGGACAGGTCGGGGTCACCCTCGTCGAGAGGGGTCCCGCGGGTGTGTTCGCCGTGACCTCCGCGGGCCGGCGGTTCGCGACCGCCGCCGAACCCCTGATCGCTCAGGCCAACGCCGCCCGCGAGAGGGCTCGGGCCGCACCCGCCCGGTACACACTGCGGGTCGGTGTCCCCGCCGGCATCGGCGCGCTCCTTAGACGAACCGACATGACCGGTCTCGCCCGAGAGGTCCGCCGCAACTTCCCCGAGGCCCGGCTGGTGAGCCGGGACGTTCCCTTTCCGGCGCTCACCCGCTGCCTGCCCGAGCATCGGGTGGACGTCCTGTGGACCACCGCGCCCGTGCGACATCCCGACGTGGACTCATACCCCCTGACGATGACCACCGAGCGCATCGGCGTGGTCGGCGCCCGGCACCCCCTCGCCGGCGCCGAGGCGATGAACGTGGAGGACTTCAGCGAGCAACCGATCCTGTACAACCCGGCCGGCGCCGACGAGTGGATGAGCCAGTTCTGGCTCGGGGACGTGCGGCCACGCCGCGAGGCACGCCTGGTCGAGATCGACGCCGGGGACCTCACCCACGTCCTGCGCCAGACCGCCGATGAGACAGCCGTGATGACCACCGTTGCGGAAATGGCTCCGCTCCTGGGCTCTGACCTGCGTGCGGTGACGCTGACCGGCGCCGCTCCCGTGGTCTTTCACGCCGCACGCCGGCGCGCCGACCGGCGCGGCGCCGTTCACGCCCTCGTGGAAGCCTTCCAGGCTCTCGGCCCCCGCCTGCCGTAGGCATGATGCGATGCCCGCGCTCGATCGCCGGGGCGGCGCCGGCGGGCTTGCGGACCAGGGCGCGGAACTCCTCCCGGCGCGGCTCCCCCCTCCGGGGGGCGGCAGGTAGGTGCCCGGGTCGACGTACCGGCGCGAGCCCGGCACGAACACGTCCCCGAAGTTTGTTGTTCCCGCCGCGCCACGGTGACCGCTCCCCCTGCTCACTGGCGGACGGTCGAACCCCGGCGCTCCTTGCGGATGTGCAGCTGCGCGGGCACCCGGGTGCGCAGCTCGGCGACGTGGCTGACGATGCCGACCGCCCGGCCGCCGTCGCGCAGGCCGTCGAGGATGTCGAGCACCCCGTCGAGGGTGTCCTCGTCCAGGGTGCCGAAGCCCTCGTCGACGAAGAGCGTGCCGAGGTCCACTCCCCCGGCCTCGGCGCTGACCACGTCGGCCAGGCCGAGGGCGAGGGCGAGCGAGGTGATGAAGCTCTCGCCGCCGGAGAGGGTCGCCGGGTCGCGGCCCACGCCGGTCCAGCTGTCCAGGATGTGCAGGCCGAGCCCGCCGCCGGACCTGCTCCGGTCTCCGGCCGAGCGGTCGCGGTTGTGTTCCAGGAGATAGCGCCCGCCCGACATGTGGTCGAGCCGCTCGTTGGCCGACTCGACCACCTGGCTGAGGCGCTCGCCGAGCACATAGGACGACAGCCGCATCTTCCACCGGTTGTCGGTGGAGTTTCCGCCGGTCAGGGTGGCGAGCCGTTCGGTCAGGCGGTGCCGCTCGTCGGCGGGCTCCCAGCGTCGTCGGCAGGCGGCCAGCTCGACGCGGAGCGCGGCCAGCCGGGCCAGCCGGGCCTCGCCCCGGTCCCGCTCGGACAGCAGGCGGGCGTGGGCGGCGTCGGCCGCGTCCCGCGCGTCGCGCAGCCCGGCGAGGTCGGGTTCGGGCTCGGCCGCGGCGGCGACCAGCTCGGGGTCGGCGAGCATCGCGGCGACCGCGGCGCCCTCCTGGGCGAGCTCGCGGAGCCGGGCGGCCTTCTCCTCCCGTTCCGTAGGAGAGCGAAGGGCCGCGCGGGCGTCGTCGAGCCCGAAAAAGCCCGCCTCGACGACCGCGCCCAGCGCCCGGTCTCTGGCCGTCACGAGCTCGGCGGCGGTGACCCGCTCGTCCCTGACCGCCTCGACGGCCTCCCGCAGCAGCGCGGCCTCGTCGGCCAGCCGGTCCAGTCTGGCGGCCAGCGTCGGGTCCTGGCCTCGCGCCTCGTCGATGCGCCCGGCCAGCCGCTCGGCGTCGGCGCCGAGCCTTTCGACGTTCGTGCGGCGGGAGGCGAGCCCGACGGCGAGCTCTCGCGAGCGCTCCCCGAGCCGCTCGAACTCGGCGGCGATCCGCCCGGCCTCGGCCGCCAGCACCGTCTCGGCCCCCGCCGACTCGCGGAGCGCGGCCAGTGCCCGCTCCGCCTCGGTGAGCTCGCCCTCGGCGTCCCGTACGGCCAGGCCCGTCCTGTCGCTCGCCTCGCGGTGGGCCGCGGCGACCTCGAGGGCGCGGGTCGCGGCGGTGAGCGCGGAGGACAGGTGCGCGGCCTCCCGTGCCAGGCGGTCGCGGCGGGCCCGCACCGTGGGATCGGTACCCCGGGCGACGTCCAGGCGGGCGGTGAGGCGCTCGCGCTCGGCCTGCCAGCCCGTACGGCGGGCGTGACCCTCGGCGAGCCGCCGGTCGATCTCCGCGGCCCGGGTCCGCGCGCCGTCCAGCTCGGCGGCGATCCGCTCCACCTCGGCGGCGAGGGTCTCCTCGGCGCTCGCGGCGGAGGTCAGCGACTCCAGCTTCCGGCCCGCCTCGGCGAGGATCTCCCCCGCCTCCTCCCCGGTCACGTCCCCGGCGACGGCGAGTGCCTCGTCGAGGCTGGAGACCCGCGTCGTGACGGTGGTTCCCGCGGCCTGGCGCCGTTCCATGGCCGCCTCGTAGGCGCCCTGGGCGGCGCGCTCGTCGTCGGCGGTGGGCGCCCGGTCGGCCGGGGCTGCGGGGGCGGGGTGGTCGGGTGAGCCGCAGACCGCGCAGGGGTGGCCGGGGGCGAGCTTGGCGGCGAGCTCCGCGGCCATGCCGTCGATCCTGGACCGCCGGATGTCCAGGTGCCGGTCGCGGAGCGCCTGGGCGAGGTCGACGGCCTCGGTCTGCGCGGCGCGCGCGGACTCCAGCTCGACGCGGAGTATCTCGCGGCGCCGTGCCGCGGCGAGCACCGCGGCGGCGGTCTCGGTGCTCGCCCGTGCCGCCGGGATCCCCGCCGCGGCGGCCCTGGCCTCGCCCAGCCGGGCGGACGCCTCCGCCGACGCGGCGGGCAGCCGCTCCAGGATCTCGCGGACCTCGGCCTCCTGCCGGGCCACCTCCGGGAGCTCGGTGTCGAGCGCGGCGATCAGCCCGTCGAGCTCGGCCAGCCGGGTCTCCTCGACCCGCAGCCCCTCCAGCCCGGCCAGCTCCCGCCCGCACTCCCGCTCCCTGGCGGTGAGGACCTCGCGAATCTCACCGGGGTCGAGGGCCGCACCGATCTCATCGGGGCCGACGAGCGGATCGGCCTCGGCACCGTCGCGGCGGAAACCGGTCCCGAGCGTGCTGTGGTCTCGGCCGGGAGGCCCGTGGCGGGTCCCGGCGCCGAGAGCGCCGAGCGCGTCGTGAGCTTCGGCCGGGGCGTCGTCGCGAATCCCCCCGGGGAGGGCCTCACGAACCTCCGGGGGGAAGGCTGCCAGTCTGGCGGCGAGGTCGGCGCGGGCGGCGGACAGGTCGGCGGCGAGACGGTCGCGGTGCTCGGCCGCCCGGAGGCGGGTGGTGGCGCCCTCCAGCGCCGACTCGGCGGCGGGGACGCGGGCCGCGTCCAGGCGCGCGGCGGTGAGACGTTCGTCCAGCTCCCGGCGGAGACCGGGGAGGACCTCCAGGCGGGTGTCGGCCTCGGTCTGCTCGGCGGTCAGCTCGGCGATCTCGCGAGCGGTTCTCTCCCGCTCCCGAACGATTCCCGCCAGGCGTGACTCCTCCGTACGCAGCTCATCCAGGCGGGTGATCTCGCTCTGGCGGTCGCGCTCCAGTGCGACCAGGTGGCCGAGCACGGCGTGACGGCGGTCCGCGCCGACGTCCGTGTGGTCACGGACATCGTCGTGGACACCGTCGGCCACATGGTCACGGGCCTCGTCGTAAACGCCGCCGGCCGCGTGGTCACGAACATCAGCACGGACATCGCCGTGGACGCCGCCATGGACGCCGTCACCCGCGTGACCACGAACGTCGCCGCCGTGGGCCGCGCCTGCCGTACCGTCGCCGCCGCCGTCGCCGCGAGCGGTGCCGGTGCGGTCGCGGACGGCGCCCCACCGGTCGAGGGGCGCGCCGAGGAGGGGAAGGGCGCGGGCGACGGCGTCGGCGGCCAGGTGGTGGGCCTTGGACGCGGCCTCGGCGCGCTGCTCGGCGCCCTGGATCAGCGGCAGCACCCGGTCGGCGGCCGCGGCCTCCTCCAGGATGGTCTCCAGGTCCGCGCGCTCCTCGGCCGTCTCCTCCAGCGCCCGGCTCCTGGTCAGCGCCTCGGCGTGGCGCCGCCGCCGGTCGGCCAGCGCGGCCCCGCGTTCCAGGCTCTCGCGCGCCCGCCGTACGGCGGCCTCGCCCTCGGCTCCCTCCCCGCCCAGCCGCGCGGCCTCCAGGCGCGCGAGGTCCTCAAGCGCGTGGGCCCACCCCAGCGGGTCGTCCTCCACGGAGACCCCGGGTTCGGGGAGATCGGCCAGCGCGGTCAAGAAGACGGGGCCAGCGGCCTCCTCCAGGCGCTTGACGGCGAAGTCGACCTCCTGGCGGAGGGTCTGCTGCTCGCGGTACGCCTCGGTGCGCTGCTCGGCGAGCCAGGACTCGGCGGTGGCGTAGATCTTCACCGAGAACAGGCGCTCCAGGACCTTGCGGCGCTCCTCACCGTCGGCGCGCAGGAACTTGGCGAAGTCTCCCTGGGGCAGCATCGCGACCTGGAGGAACTGCTCGGCGTTCATACCGAGCAGGGTGCCGATGAACTCCCCGGCCTCGTCGACCCTGGTCGTCAGCCCCACCCACTCCCCGGAGGGCGCGAGCTCCTGGAGCAGGGCCTTCTCGTTCTCCCTGGTCGTGCCGGTGCCCCTGAGCTTGGGACGCTGCCAGGCCGGTGACCGGGTAATCTTCAACCTGCGGCCCCTGACCGTGACCTCCAGTGCCACGCTGGGCCCCCGGCCCGGGGGCGCGTGGTCGCAGCGCAGGCTCTTGGCGCTGTCGCGCCTGCCGGGCACCCTGCCGTACAGGGCGTAGCAGAGCGCGTCGAGCACGGTGGTCTTGCCCGCGCCGGTGGGGCCGTGGATCAGGAACAGCCCCGCCTCGGTGAGGGCGTCGAAGTCGACCTGCTCCTCACCGGGGAAGGAGCCGAACGCGGTGATCCACAGACGGTGCGGGCGCATCTACGCCTTCGCCTCCTTCATGCGGGAGAACTCCACGGCCTCCCGCAGCAGCCGGGTCTCGTCGGGGTCGGCGGCCTCGCCGCGCACCTCGCGGACGAAGTCGAGGGCGACGTCGATCTCGGGGCGCCCGGCCGCCCTGGCGCGGGTCACGGTCTCGTGGACGCCGCCCTCGGGTTCGAAGGACAGGGCGAGCGTGTGCGGGAAGCGGGACCGAAGGCGCTCCATCGCGCCCTTGGGCCGGATCCGGTCGACGAGCGTCACCTGGAGCCAGTGGTCCTCGTAGCGGGCGTGCTCGGGCGCGGCGAGCAGGTCGTCGATGCGGCCGGTGAGACGGCTGACCGGCCGGGGCACCGGGGCCTCGACGAACTCGGCGCCCTCGTATCCGCCGGGGCCGATGTCGACCACCCAGGAGCCCTTCGTCTGGCCGGTCTCGGAGAAGGAGTAGGCGATCGGGGAACCGGAGTAGCGGACGGTCTCGCTCATCCGCTGGCGGCCGTGCAGGTGGCCGAGCGCCACGTAGTCGACGCCGTCGAAGGCGCGCACCGGGACGTGCGCGACGCCTCCCACGCTGATGTCGCGCTCGCTGTCGCTGCCCCGCCCCCCGGTCACGAACGCGTGGGCGAGGACCACCGACCGGGAGCCGCGCCGCCCGAGGTCGGCGCGGACCAGGGACATGGCGTGCTCGATCGCGGCGGTGTGGGTGCGCTCGGACAGCTCCCAGGGGACGCGTACCAGCTCAGGCTCCAGGTAGGGGATGCCGTAGAAGGCGACGTCGCCGACGACGACCGGCTCGCCGACCCGTCCCGGGTCGGTGCGCAGGTGGACGCCCGCCGCGTCGATGAGGTCGGCGCCGAAGCCGAGGCGGCGGGCCGAGTCGTGGTTGCCGCTGATCAGCACGGTGCGCACGCGGGTGTCGACCAGCCGTCGCAGCGCCTGGTTGCACAGGTCGACCGCGTCGACCGAGGGCAGCGCCCGGTCGTAGACGTCACCGGAGACCGCGACCACGTCGATCCGCTCCGACCTGACCGTCTCGATCAGGTGGTCGACGAAGACGCCCTGGGCGGCCAGGAGACTCTCCCGGTGGAACGAGCGGCCCAGGTGCCAGTCCGATGTGTGCAACACCCGCATGTCGCATGAAGCTAACAGGACTCAGCGATAAATGTGGCCACTCACGTCACGCGGATCCCCGCTCTGTTCGGGGCTTCCGGTGGTGAGTACGCTTGAAGATCGGGGGGAACGATACCGGAACAACGACGACCACGGAGGCGAGTCACCATCGGGGATCGCGTCGATGTCCAGATGGGCCGCGGTGTCCTGAGCGTCGCCTCCGGCCTGATCCTGGTGGTCCTCGCGACGGTGGGGTACACCCTGCCGCCGCCGTTCGACCCGACCCCTCTGCGCGTCGATCCGGTCTTCCAGACCCTTCCCCCCCAGCCGCCGTCCGAGGTCCGGCCGGTCGCCGCGAACAGGCAGATCACCACGCGGGACATCACCGTCACTGCCGAGGACGGCACGGCGCTGGGGGCGACGATCCGCGCGCCGGTGGCTCCGGGGCGGCACCCGGCGCTGGTCTTCGTGCAGGGGGCGGGCCCCGGGGTGAGGGGCGAGTTCACGACCCAGGCCGAGTGGCTGGCCAGGGCCGGGATCGTCACCCTCGTCTACGACAAGCGGACCGTGGGCTACGACTTCCTCAAGCGCGACTTCGGCCTCCTCGCCCGCGACGCCCTGCGCGTCGTGAAGGAGCTGCGCTCGCGCGAGGACGTCGACCCGGCCAGGGTGGGGCTCTGGGGGGTGAGCGAGGGCAGCTGGGTGGTGCCCCTCGCCGCCAACGAGGACGGTGCCGTCGGGTTCACCGTGTTGGTGTCGGCCCCCAACGTCTCCCCCATGCGGCAGGTGACGTGGGCGCTGGGCGAGCAGCTCCAGCGGCTGTACGCGCCCAGCGGGGTGCGCGAGCTGCTCATCCGCGCGATCGGCGCCTTCGACGCGGACTTCCTGCGCTACGACGGCCTGCCCGCGCTGCGCGAGATGCGACAGCCGGTCCTGGCCCTGTACGGCACGCGCGATCCCTCGATCCCGTTCGTGGAGAGCAGCAAGGCGCTGACCGGCGCGCTCGCCGAGGGCGGCAACGGCGACTACACGATCCGCTACCTCGACCGCGCCGACCACGGCATGCGCTTCCACGGCGGTCCCCTCGTCCCCGACTACCTGCGGACGCTGGCCAACTGGGTCACGGGCCTGCCGGGCACGGCCCGGCCCCCGGTGCACATCGCCGGTGCCACGCCGGTCCAGCGGCTGGAGGCGAGCGACGTCCCCGCCGCCCCCTGGTACGCCGGGGGTACGGTGATCGGCCTGACGCTCTGCCTGGCCGTGGTCGGTTACGTGGTCGGGCCGGTGGCCGAGATGGCCGCGCGGCTGCGGGGCCGGGCGGCGGCCGCGGAGACCAACACCCTGGTCTGGCCGCCGATCCGGCGGCGGTTCCGCCGGATGGCGTGGACCGGGGTCGGGCTGCTCGTCTCGGTGGTGGCGTTCATCACGCTGCTCGTGCTGTTCTCGGTCAACCAGGCCGGGGCGTGGCCCGCGGTGCTCGCCGGGTGGCTGGTCATCAGGATCCTGGCGCTGCTGATGCTGCTGCAGGAGGTCACGGGCGTGGCGGCCGTCGTGGCGGGGCTGCGCGAGGGCTGGCAGCCCTCGCGCCCGCAGAGCTTCGCGATCGCCGGGGTGCTGGGCAGCACCGGCCTGCTGCTGGTGGCCGCGGCCTACTACGGCCTGTTCTCGTTCCCCTGGTAGGGCCGCGAGGCCGACCTCACCGCCGGGGCCCGGAGATTCCGGTCGGAGGACACAGCGTGACGGGGAACGGCCCTGCTGGAAAGCCCTGCCGCGCGGCCCGGCCGGAAGTCTTCCGGCCGGGCCGCGCGGGGTGTGCCTCCGGTCAGTTCGCCGGGGCGATCCGGTAGGCGCGGATCACGGTCTGTTCGACGGTGTTGCCCGCGGTGTCGGTGGACGTGGCCCGCAGGGACGCGAAGCCCCCGGCGGCGGGGTGCCGCAGGCTCACCTCGCCCTTGTGGACCTTCGCCCTGCTCCAGGTGGCGCCGTCGTCGTAGGAGACCTCGACGACGAGGTCACGGGACTTCCCGGCGCCGGAGCCCGCCTGCTGCCGCACGCTGACCGGCACGCCGTACGGCCCGCCACCCGGTGCGGTGTTGTGCGCGTCCAGCGTGGGAGAGAACCGGACGACGGAGATCGGCAGGGGCAGCGGGGCCTCGCCCCCGGCGTGCTCGGAGCGGAAGGTCCAGGCGGTGGAGGTGCGGGTGGACAGGACGGCCGGGGCGCCCCGCTCTGACTCCATGACCAGCCGGTAGCCCGCCGCGCCGGCCGGGACGGTGAACTCTCCCCGCGTCGAGGGCAGCTCGGCGACCAGGTCGCCGTCGCGGTAGAGGGCGGTGCGCGCCTTGGTGGTCGCCGCCCAGCCGACCCGTCCGGCCCCGTCGCCGTACGGCGGCACGTGCGCCTGGATCGTGTCGCCGGTGCGGGTCAGGACCCCGGAGTCCTCGCCCGCCGGAGGCAGGGCGGGGCCGAAGACACCCCGGTTCCAGGACTCCCGGTAGGCGCGGCCGGGGGTGTAGCTCACGGGGGACGACTCGACCCAGCTCTTCTCCCCATCGGGGCCGTACTCACGCAAGAAGTGCATCCAGCGCGCCCCGCCGTCGGTGTTGACGTAGTGCGTGGGAGCCGACGGCGTGCTGAACCCGGTCTCCGTCAGATACAGACGGAGCCGCCCTTCTGCGGGCTGGGCGCCCCTGGAGGCCCTGCCCTGGACACCGCCCAGGTGGGCGGCGTAGTCGGCGTGGATGGCCGCGAGGTCGCGCTGGGCGACGGCGCGGCGGAACCCGGTGACCATCCCCCCCTCGTGGAACCACGCGAGATCGTAGGTGCGGGGGCTGTCTTCGGTGCCGCCACCCGCGTCGGCCTGTGCCCACAACCCGCCGACCTTGGTGGTCACCCCGTCGTAGGTCCGGTCGGGCCCGAGCTGCGCGGCCGACATGTTCTCGAACCGGTCGGTTATGAAGCCCCTGGTCAGCGTTCCCCGGGGACTGGAGGTCGTGTAGGTCATCTGTGCCCCGAGCTGTACGGCGGCGGCGTTCGGCACGGTGACCGAGAGCGGCCGGCCCAGCCGGGCGTCCAGCTCCAGGGTCTGGTCCCCGGTCAGGTCCAGGCCCGGGTGGATCAGATGGGTGACGTGTTTGTTCCCCTGGTCTCTGTCGAGGAGGCTGCTCGACACCTCCCACCTGCCCCTGGGCAGTCGCAGGGTGACGGTGTCGTCGCCTTCCTGAAGGAAGATGGTCTCCCCGGCCCCCGCTGAGACGTCGATCCTGTCGAGGACGGTGAAGTAGGTGGTGGACGGTTCTCCGTCGCGGCCGGTGTGCTTGAGGGTGAGTGTGTAGCTTTCGATCTCGTTCTCCACCGCCAGCGGCGTGCTCACCCGGACGCCACCGTCACCGGCCGCGACGAGGTGGCCGCCGACGCCGCCTTCCGGGGTCCGGGTGCCGGTGGTGGCGGTGACCGAGACGTCGGCCCGGCCGCCCGCGGGCACCGTGACGGTCGCCGGGCTCACCGTGAACGGCCCGTGCTCGCCCTGGTTCTCGACGGACAGCGCGAGCGTCACCGGAGAAGTGCCCGGGTTGCGGTAGGTGACCTTCCTGGTGATCGGCGCGTCGTCTCCGTGCGGCCACTGCTGCATGCCGAAGCTGACGCCGCCGGGCTCGGCGGTCACCGACTGCGTCGTGGCCCGCGCCACGTCGACCCGGCCCGCGCCCTGCGCGAAGATCCCCAGCGCCGGGTTGGGGCGTGCCGCCCCCATCAGCGCCGCCTTCAGCGTCGCGGGCGTCCAGTCGGGGTGCTGGGCGGCCAGGATCGCCGCCGCGCCCGCCACGTGCGGGGTGGCCATCGAGGTGCCGGACATGGCGGTGTAGGAGCCGCCGCCCGGCGAGTCCTTGGAGCGCGCCGCGGTGATGTCCACACCCGGCGCGGTGATCTCGGGCTTGAGCGCGGAGTCGCCGACGCGCGGCCCCCGGCTGGAGAACTCCGCCAGCGTCTCGGACTTGGTGACGGCGCCGACCGCCAGGGCCGCGTCCGCGCTGGCCGGCGAGCTCACCAACCGGTCGGCCCCGGCGTTGCCCGCGGCGACCACGAAGAGCGTGCCGTAGCGCTCGGTCACCGTCGCCACCGCCAGCTCCAGCGGATCGATCCCGGCGACGTCGGAGGTGCCCAGGCTCATGTTAGCCACCTTCGCACCCTGCTCACCGGCCCACTGCATGCCCGCCAGGATCGCCGACTCCTCACACCAGGCGCCCTCGCAGACCCTGCCGTCGAGGATCTCGGCTCCGGGGGCTACGCCCCTGTACTTTCCCTCGGAGGCGGCGCCGCTGCCGGCGATGGTGGAGGCCACGTGGGTGCCGTGCCCGATGGGGTCGCCGGTGCCGGACGCCTCGGTGAAGTTCGCCTGCGCGCCGATCCGGCCGGCCAGGTCAGGGTGGGTGGCGTCGACGCCGGTGTCCAGCACCGCGACCTTCACCCCGGCGCCGGTGTGCCCGCTCTCCCACGCGGCGGGCGCGCCGATCTGCCCGACGCTGGTATCCAGCGACGGCCTGCGCAGGCCGTCCAGCCACACCTTCTCCACGCCGCCGGACCGGGCGTGGGCGCCGCCCACGACGCCGTTCCAGAACCGGGCCCGATCCTTCCTCGGCGCCCGTACGGCCACCCCGTCCACGGCGGCCAGGTCGCGTGTCACCCGCGCCCCGCTCGCGGTCATCGCCGAACGCAGTCCGTTCTTGGCCGCTGTTCCCGAGCCGGTCACGATGAGCGGCAGATCGCCCCGGCGATCGTCGTAGCCGAACTCGGCGAGCGTGGTCACGTCGAACAGCCGGGGGTCCAGACGTCCCTCGCGCAGCGGCGCGAACGCGTCGCTGGGGAAGACCCGCAGTCGGCCGCCCCCGTCGTCGGTGGTGAAGGAGATCCCGCTCCGGCCCTCGCCCCGCTCCACCACGACGGCGCCGGAGCCGGTCACCGTCACCCGGTCACCGGTGATCAGCGTGACGGTGACCGGGGAGGCGGTCGCCGGGGAGGCCGGGCTCACCGGCGCGGGCCCGCTCGCGGCCCCCGCCGCCTGCGGTCCCGCCAGTGCCGCCGCGAGCATGCCCGCGACCACTAGGTTCGTCGTTCTTCGTCCGGTTCTCACGTGTTCCCTTCGATTGATGGTTCGGCGAACCCTCCCCGCCGGCCGGAAGGCCCCGTTCACGCTGGAGGTTCGGTGTTCGCATGGTTTTCTCCCCGCGACGCGTTCCCGGTGCCGCGCGGGCCCCGGAGTCGCGAAGGCCCCTTGGGAGAGGTGGGTGCCGACGGCTCGCCGTTCGCGCCCACCGTCGAGACAGGTCGTGTTCCGCCCGGGGCGGCAGGCCCGCGAGGCGGTGCTAGCCGGCGGCCGGGATGGCGGGCTTGTCGTTCGTCCAGCCGACCTTGTAGGTATCGACCCTGCTCTTGCCGCGATGGGTGGAGTCGACGTAGTGGGCCAGCAGCGTCATCGTGGTGGTGTCCACGACGAACCGCTCGTCGAGCTTCCAGTCCTTTTGGCCCTTCTGGGCTTTCTGGGCTTTCTGCCTGAGGGTCGGCAGGGCGAACCCGTGGCCGGAACGGTTCAGCGGGTCCTTGACCGTGCCGAGGTCGCCGACGCCCTTGATGGTCTTCAACGCCCGGTAGGCGGCGGACCTGACCTTGAACGGCACCGGGTTCTGGTAGAGCAGCCGGGTCATGTACTCGGCCACGTACTGATCCAGGTTGACCAGCCAGTCGTCGATTTTGGAATTCGGAGAGGTGGTCTTGGCATCCTCGACGGCCCAGTCGATCCAGGCCCTCACGTCCTTGACGGCGTACGCCAGCAGAGCGGCGGGATCGGTGGGCATCGACTGCAGCTGCTGATACGTGACGTTCCGCCCCTCGCCCAGGTCGAAGCCGTCGCGCCGCCCCTTCGACGGCCCCACGTACCCCTTGTCGGGCCTGGCGGACAGGGAGATCTTCATACCCTCTGTGCGATAGGTCCACGAGGTCGGCGACCCGTCGGCCTTCCAGGCCGCCCGGTCCTTCTCGCTTTTGGGCCGGGCGCCCAGCTTGCGGAAGGCGTTCCACATCTTGCCCTCCGGCGTGAGCCATTCGGCGATGACCGACCGCTCCGTCAGGGTGTAGCCGCTGCCGACCGGATGCGGATGGTCCATGGTGTGGATCACCTCGACGCGCCAGTAGGCGGCCTCGGGCGGGGTGGCGGCCTGTGCGGGAACGGTGAGTACACCGGTGAGGACCAGCCCGGCCACCGTGGCTGCCGAATACTTCATTTCTTCTCCTTCAGTGGGTTTTCGTGAGCCCAGTGGCTTTCCCGGACGGCGGTGAACTCCAGGAGCGTGCCGTCCGCCACGGAGCGGGTCTCGATGGAAAGGGGCCTTCCGTCATTCGGATCGATCACCAGCCGGGTCCGCGTCTCCCCGGCGTACGCCGTCGTGGGAAACTCCGCGGACCGGTACTCGATCGCCTGCCCGGTGCGGCCCAGCTCGTCGGTGACCTGCCCGACGGCGGCGACCTCGGGCATCGAGGCCAGCAGCCGGTAGGCGGCGGCCCTGGTCTCGCTCGTCACCGGCGCGAAGAAGAGCAGGCGGGTGACGTTGTCGACGGTCGACCGATCGTCGGGGCCCTTGAGAAGCTCTCGCACGCCCTCGGGGGTGCCGGGCAGCTCGTTCATCTTGGTCAGCGGCCGGCCCGCCATCACGATGCGGAAGTCCCAGTCCTCGCTTGAGAACGTGTCCGGCTTCCCGGGCGCCGCCCGTACGACGCCCAGCGCCCTGTCCTCGGTCGGCAGCCCGGGAGTGTCCTTCCCGTCGTAGGTCCACGACGTCGGCGCCCCTTCCGCGCGCCAGGCCGTCTCGTCCCGGGGCGTCGCGGGCCCGGCTCCCAGGTACGTCCAGCGGTACCAAGTGCTCGCCTCCGGATCCGCCGGGATCCAGGTCTCCTCCGACCGGCTCTGCCGCAGCGTGTAGCCACCGCCGGGGGCACGGAACTCCCGGCCGCTGACCAGCGTGCTTCCCCACCACGCGCCGTCGTCCGGCACGGAGGCCACCGAGGTCGCGGCGGCCAGCAGGAACCGCTTGCCGTCCTGCGCGACGATCACGCCCTGCGGGGCGGGTGGGGTCGGGGGCGCCGCCGAGGTGACGACCAGGGCCGCCGCCGCCACGCCCGCCAGCCCGAGCCCCAGCGCACTCCATCCGGCCACCCTGCGGCGTGACCGTGCCCGCTCCTGGGCGAACGCGGCATCCAGCCGCTCGCGTCCGGCCCGCTCCACCCCGGGCGACAGCGGCGGCACGGACAACAGCTCCCGTACCGCCTGGTAGTCATCCATTGGAACCTCCATGCAGGGGATTGACGCCGCCCAGGGCGGCACGGAGCTTCTTGCGCACCCGCGACAACCGGGATCCGACGGTGCCGTACGGGATGCCGAGTGCCTTGGAGACCTCTTCATGGCTCAGCTCGCCCAGCGCGCTCAGCAGCAGCACGTCCCTGTCGCCGTCGGACAGGGCCAGCAGCTCCCCCGCGAGCCGTTCCTGGGCGTTCACGGCGTCGACCCGGGTGGCCACGCGCTCCTCGTGACCGTGTTCCGCGCTGGGCTGCGTCGCGGCGCTGCGCCGCAGCGCCGCGAGCCTCCGGTTCTCGGTACGGCGGTGCAGCCCGATCAGGTTGGTGGCGATGCCGTACAGCCAGGGGCGCACCTCACCGCGCTCGGGATCGAACTGCTCGCGCTTCCTGAACGCCGTGAGGAACACCTCGGCGGCGAGGTCGTCGGCGACCTGCCGGTCGAGCCGCCTGCCCAGGTAGCCGTGGATCTCGCGGAAATACCGGTCGTAGATCTCACCGAACCGTTCGGGCCTGCGACGCGACAGCTCGAGCAGGGCCGCGTCGCTGATCTCCCCCGGTGGGTCGGCGTGGCCGAACAGACCTGTCACGTTGGCAGTCACGCCCTCTACTCAACCGATGGGGCGTTCTGCTTTCACGGCCGCTTCCCACCGGCGGGGCACCCGGCATCGCGCGGCACCGGGACCGACGTCGCCGCGGGGTTCGCCTCCGGCGGACCGGCCTAGAGGCGGCCGTCGAGCCAGCGGTCCATCTCGGCGAAGACGCGCTCGCGGACCGGCTCGGGTGACAGCACCAGGTCGTGCATGCCGCCCGGCACCCGCACGCACGTCACGTGCGAGCCGATGCTGGTCGACCAGCGGGCGATCCGCCGGGGGTCGAGCACGATGTCCGCCTCCCGGGCCTCGGGCATGAAGGCGCGCAGCCGCAGGCCCTTCTCCGCGCAGAGCACCAGCACCGGCACGTCCACCCGGAGGCCGTCGTGCAGCCTGCGCTGCGCCCGGCGGATCGCCCCCAGCCAGGCCGCGTGCACCGCGAACCCGCCGATGGGCTTCCACTCCAGGTCGAAGTCCCACTCGCCGTGGTGGCTGCGGTGCAGGCTGGTGCCGTACGCGGTGGCGGCCACCATGGGCAGGACGGCGCGGGCGGGCAGCCTGGACAGCGGCCCGCGCAGCAGGTCGGCGACGGCCCGCACGGGGGCGGAGACGTTGAGGTCGAGGAAGGGGCTGTTGAGCACCAGCGCCTGGACCAGCCCTCGGCCGCGGACCCGGTCGGCCCAGAGCGGGGCGATCAGGCCGCCGGTGGAGTGGGCGTTGAGGACGACGTGGTCGTGCCCGTCCCGCTCGCGGATGACGCGTATCGCCTCGTCGATCTCCGGGAAGTACTCGGTGACGCTGCGCACGAACCCGCGGGTCTGGTGCGGCAGCAACGAGCGTCCGTACTTGCGCAGGTCGAGGCCGTAGAAGTCGAAGCCCCCGGCGACGAAGTGGTCGGCCAGGTGGGTCTGGAAGAAGTAGTCGGTGAAGCCGTGCACGTAGAGCACGGCTCCGCGGGCGGGCTCGGCGGCCCGTCGCCGCACCAGCGAGGCCACCACCGCGCCCTCGTCGTCATCGGCCATCGGCAGGACCGTGAGCTCGTAGTCGGGACCGAGAACGTCGGGCATGACGGTCAGGGTAGTTCGTACGAATTGTCCGGCCGCATCGGGACCGCCCCGAGGGGGAAGCGCGCGTTCGATCCGCCGCGCCGGGACCCCGCGGGGAGAGAACCGGGAGTCCGGCCGCGTCGGGACCTCCCAGAAAAGAGAGCCGGGCATCTCGGTCCGCCACGTCGGGACCTCCCCGGAGGGAACCGGGCGTTCGATCCGCCGCGTCGAGACCCTGCGGGGAGAGAACCGGGAGTCCGGCCGCGTCGGGACCTCCCGGTGAAGGGGTGCCGGGCGTTTCTCCGGGAGGGCCGTGACGCCCCCCGGTGGCGCCGAGCCGGTGCGGGCCGGTCGAGGATCACCGTGGCGACACCGTCATTTGATCTCGGTGAAAACCATGATCGAAACTTATTGCAGTAGAAATGATGCGATATAGGCGTATTAGCTTCCCGATCTGTTCACCAACTTGTCGCCCGCGACCGGGTTTCGCCCCCCTACCATCTCCCTGCGGCGGTCAAGCGCGAGGAAACGGGGAGCAGTTGCGGGACAGATCAAAGCCGCCCGGCGTCGGTGCGGTCATCGGCTGGACGGCACTGGCCGCCATCGCCCCGGGCGCCGCGCATCTGCGCGCCGGATGGCGCAGGACGGGGCTGGCGATCCTGTGCGCGTACACGGTGCTGCTGCTGGCCCTGCTCTGGGTCGGGCTCACCTCCGATCTCGCCGCCCTCGCGGGGCAGCTGATCGCCTCCTCCGGATTGACCGGCGTCACGGTGGTGGCCTCCCTCGCGCTCGGCGCCGCCTGGTTCGCACTGATCGTGCACTCGTTCGTGGTGATGAACCCCGGCACGCTGCCCAGTACGGGACAGGCGGTCGCCGGAGGCGTGGCGGGAATGCTCGCGGTGGCCGTGCTCCTGCCGTTCGGCCTGGTCGGGCAGTACGTGGCGGCCTCGCAGTCGGCGGTGGACGACATCTTCAGCGCCCCGTCCACACCACGTCCCGCGAGCAGCGGGGGCGGCGAGGATGACCCGTGGGCGGGCCGTAACCGGGTGAACATCCTGCTGCTGGGCGGCGACGCCGACACCCACCGGGAGGGCGTGCGGACCGACAGCATCAACGTGGCCAGCATCGACGTCAAGACCGGCAGCACCGTGCTGCTGAGCCTGCCGCGCAACCTGGAGAACGTCCGCTTCGTCCCGGGCTCCCCCATGGCGAAACGCTTCCCCGACGGGTTCCGGCTCCCGGCCAACCCCGACGGCTCACGCGAGGATCTGCTCTTCGCGGTCTGGGAGTACGCCGACTCGCACCCGGAGATCTTCGGGGGCCGCAAGGGCCAGGGCACCAAGACGCTCATCGACACGGTCGGCTACACGCTGGGCCTGAAGATCGACTGGTACGCCCTCGTCAACATGTGGGGCTTCGCCCGGCTGATCGACGCGATCGGTGGCGTGATGCTGACGGTTCCCCAGGACGTGGTCTTCGGCAAGTACAACGAGGGCCTGGTCAAGGCCGGAACCCGCAAGCTGCGCGGCGCCGACGCGATGTGGTTCGCCCGCTCGCGCACCAACAGCGACGACTACACCCGGATGGGACGCCAGCGCTGCGTGCTGGGCGCCCTGCTCTCCCAGTCGGACCCGGCGACCGTGCTGTCCCGGTTCAACCAGGTCGCGCTGGCCACCAAGGAACTGCTGCGGACCGACATCCCGCGCCCGATGCTGGAGCACCTGGTCCCGCTGGCGCTGAAGGTCAAGAACGCGAAGGTGACCAGCGTCCAGTTCGTCCCGCCGCTGATCAACACCGGCTACCCCGACTGGAGCAAGATCCGCACGGTCACCGCCAAGGCCCTGCGCACCTCGGCCGTCACCCGGCGCCCCCTCAGCGCCACCGCGACCCCCAGCGCCACCCCGAAGGCCACGACCATCCGCACCCCCCGCCCCGGGACGAGCACCTCGGCGAAACCGGACCCGACCGCTCCCAAGGGGATCACCGAGGGCTGCGGCTGAGCGCTGACCTTCTCTCCCGTCCGCCTCCGTCCGACGGCGGACAGGCCGAGGTGCGACCAAGCGGCCAGGCCGACTCCCCGCACCGGCGGATCGACTCCCCGAACAGGCCGCCGCGACGGGTGGGCGGCGGCTAGACCGAGTACGACTCCTTGGACAGGCGGCGGACCCGGTCCTCGTCGATGCGGTGGCCGAGGCCCGCCTGGGTGAGCGGCACGGCCACCACGCCGCCCGAGGCGCCGACCGGCGGGTCGACGATCTGCGCGCTGCGCGGCGGCTCGGCCACGTCGCAGGGCAGGCCGCAGCCGGGCAGGCTGGCCGCGGCGACGGTGGCCGCGCGGGCCAGCCCGGTGCCCTTACCCCCGGCGCAGGCGATCTCCCATCCGGCGCGTACCGCGCGGTCGTGCACCCGCCGTACCTCGCGCAGGGAGCCCAGCGTCGCGGGGCGGAGCAGCAGCGCCCGGCCCGCCCTCGCGGTGACCGCCTCGTCCAGCTCGGCGGCCGAGGAGACCTCGAGCAGCACCGGTGCGGCGACGCGCTCCTGCAGGTCGGCGTGGTCACCGAGACTCGCGAGACCGGCGAAGGGGCGTTCGATGACGGAGAGCGTGTAGGCGTCCAGCGCCTCGAGGGCGTCGACGTCGGTGTAGGCGCCGAGGGCGTCCACGCCGATCCCCAGCGCGGGGTACGCCTGGCGGACGGCGCGCAGCGGCTCGATGTCCCAGCCGGGGTGGACGTCCAAGGTGACGTGGGCGTACCCGGCGCAGACGTGCCGGTTCACCCTCGCGACCAGGCTCTCCAGGTTGCGGTCGGCGCCGATCCTGACGGTGGCCATGAGGGAGGTGCGGGTGCCGCCGAGCGCGTGGGCCAGCGGCACCCCGCGCATCTTCGTCCACAGGTCCCAGCAGGCCATGTCGGCTGCGGACCCTCCGGGAACCGAGCCCAGCTCGTCGGGATGCTCCCAGTCGACGCCGATCAGCGCCTGCGCGAGCCCCTCCTCCAGCGCGACCCAGGTCTTGGGGTCGGCGTCGACGACCTCACCCCACCCGGTCATGCCGCCGTAGTCGGTGAGCCGGACGAGGATGCTCTCCGGCCGTCTGCCGTACGGCAGGACCAGCCGGAACACCTCAAGCTCACGGACGCGCGGCATGAACCCCCCTCGACCTCTCCGAGCCCGGGAGACCCGGACTCCGACGACTTTCCCGGCTCGGAGAACCCGGGCCCTGGAAACGCGAATCCCGCCCGGAGGCGGGACTCCCCCTCAACACCGCGAAGAACTGCGTTCTTCCCATGGTGCCACGGTGACCCGTGAATGCCTCCGGCGCGTGGCGGGATTTCGGTCCGGCTCTTCCGGCCGTTTCCGGTTCAGCGGGTTTGGAGAGATGGGGAGGACTCAGACCCTGGGCAGGACGCGGCCGGAGACCAGGGCTCCGGTGGCCGCCATCAGCGCCGTCAGCCCGAAGCAGAGCACGTAGACGGCGACGGAGGCGCCCAGGGCCGCCAGGAGCGCCCCGGTGACCGCTACCGCGACGACCGTGTAGACCGACTCGGCGACACCGAGCGACGCGCTGTTCTCCCCCTCCTCACCCGGGGGCGACAGCTCCAGGATGAGCACCGACAGCGTCGGGTACACGATGCCCATGCCGAGTCCCAGGGCCATCTCGCCGAGGAAGGCGGTGGCGACCGGGACGACGGCGAAGACGGTCAGGCCCATCAGCGCGAGGCCCACGGCGATCAGCACCGAGCCGGAGCGCAGCACCCGGACCCGGTCGAACCGCCTGCGGCCCACCACCCAGGAGCCGAACGACCAGCTCAGCGCGCCGCCGGTCAGGGTGAGTCCGGCCATGGTCAGCGACAGGCCGCGCTCCTCGTTGAGCATCAGCGGCAGGAACGCCTCGCCGCCGATGGCCGCGCCCGCCGCGATCCCGCGCAGGGAGATCACCGAGGGCAGACCGCGGGCCGCGCGCAGGGTTCCCGGGGGGAGCAGCCGGGGCAGTGCCGCGACCAGCATGGCCAGACCGGCGGCGAGCAGGACGAACCCGGTGCCGGGCACCGTGTCACCGGACTGCGTGAGTGCCGACGCGCCGTACTGCATGAGCGCCGCTCCGGCCGCGACGAGCAGCGCCCAGCCCAGCCGTCGGGTGATCGAGGAACGGAGGCCGGACGGCCGCTCCAGCACCGGCACCGCCCCAGACATCGGCTCCGTCACCGGCTTCACCGTCGGTTCCTTCACCGGCTTCGCCATAGGCGCGGAGGCCAGCCCGCGCCAGAGCAGCAGCGCCGCCGGGAGGAGGATCCCCGTCACGCCGATGAAGACCCAGCGCCAGCCCGCGTTCTCCACCACGACGCCGGTGATCGCGGGCCCCACCATGGAGGGCACCACCCAGGCGGTCGCGAAGATCGAGAACACCCGGGGATGGAGCTCCGCCGGGTAGGACCGCGAGACCAGCACGTACATCGAGACCTGCAGGATGCCCGCGCCGAAGCCCTGGACGAACCGGCCCGCGACGAACACGTCCATCGTCGGCGCCACCCCCGCGACGACCAGCCCGACGGCGAAGATCGCCACCCCGGTCCAGAGCGGCGCGACCGGCCCCCTGAGGTCGCCCCACCAGCCGCCCAGCACCGTCGCGATCACCCCGGCCGCCAGCGCCCCGCTGAACGCCAGCCCGTACAGCGCGTGACCGTCCAGCTCGTCGGCCACGACCGGCATGGCGGTGGCCACCGCGAGGTACTCGAAGGCGGCCAGGGAGATGAGGGCCACCATCCCGACCGTCAGGGCTCGGTGACTCCGGGCGAATATCCCGGCAGGAGGCTCATCGGTCATCACGGTAGTCATGGGGTTGACGGTACGGCCGGCGCGCGGCGACCCGCATCGGGCCTCCGGATCAGCCCTTGGTCGTAGGACCGGCGCCCAGGCCGTGGGCGGGAGCCGTACGGCCGCACAGGACGGCCACGCGTGACCGGCACACGTCAGCTACACGGCCGACTATGCGTGACGGCTATGCGTGACGGCTCCGGTGGTCGGCGACGTACACCCGGTTGGCGCAGCGGACGGCGCAGAACCGCCGCCTGCCGTTGCGGGAGGTGTCGACGTAGACCACGCCGCAGCCCGAGCGGTCGCACACACCCAGCCGGGTGTGGTCCTGGCAGATCACGTGGGCGAGCCCGGTGGCCGTGTATGCCTTGAGACGGCCGACGACGGGAGCGTGTTCGTAGGCGAAGTGCAGGTGAGGGGCGCGATCGTCATGGCGGGAGACGTAGGGCCGGCTGATGGTGACGGCCAGCAGCTCGTTGATCACCTCGACCCGCCGGTCCAGGTCCGCGCCGGTGAAGATCGGACGGAGCCTGGCGGCCCAGCGCAGCAGCTCAGCCGCCTCGTCTGCCTCCAGGGTTCGGAAAGGCCGGTAGTCGTGTGCCCGCAGGATCTCCGTGATCACCGCGGGCGACGCACGGGGATCCGCGTTCACCAGGGCGGCGGCGAGCTCGGCGGCCATCCCTCCGTAAGGGTTGAAGTGCATTGAACAATGACACCACGCTGTAGGCATGATCGGTGAGATTTCAGCCAGGCAGCAGCCGGAATGCCCCTCGTGCGGACGACCCGCGACCGTCCCGTCATCCGCCCACTACAGCTCGGAGGGGGTCGTCCGCTACTCGCGGTGCGCGTGCGGCCGATGGCTGGTCGTCGTGGCCGGGGAGGTGATCGGCTCCGGCCTCGGATGAGCGGTGACGCCACATTTGGCCGTTCGGGACTTGCGGTGACGTCAAAATGACGTCATAGTGACGTCATGGACCTGGCACCGTACGTCGATCTTCTCCGCCGTGAGCTGGCGGTCGCCGCCGCGGCCGGGGGCGAGGACGCCCGCGCACTCGCCGAGCGCCTCGTCGCACCACTCGAATCGGCCACCCGGCTCGTCCTGCTGGGGGCACTCTCCGACGCCGCCGCCGAGATCACCCGTGACCTCGCGCCGGGCTCGGTCGACGTACGCCTGCGCGGGCGCGATCCCGCCTTCGTCGTGACGCCACCCCTGGCCGGCCGGACGCTCGCGAACGGTGCCGGGGGCCACCACGAGACCACGCCCGCCGGGGGACCTCCGGCACCGCCCATCCCGCCGTCTCCGCCGGTCCCCCCTGCGCCCCCTGTGCCGCCGGCACCGCCGGAGGCCGACGAGGGCGGTACGTCGCGGATCTCGCTCCGCGTCCCCGAGCACCTCAAGCCCCGGATCGAGGAGGCGGCCGGGCGGGCGGGGCTCTCGGTCAACGCCTGGCTCGTCCGCGCGGTCTCCGCCGCGCTCGAACCCGGCGACGGAGACCGCCGCTCCGACCGGCGCGCCGGGCCGGAAACCGGGCGGCGCTACACCGGCTGGGTGCGTTAGCGACACCCGGCCACACCATCACCGGTCACCCGTCCCGCGCCCGCAGCCGGGACGCCCGCCAACCCTGTCAGGAGGGCACCGCCATGCCAACGTTCGACACCCCCGAACCGATTTCCGCCACCATCGCCCTCGCGACCGGCAACGTCCGGATCACCGCGAGCGACCGTACCGACACGGTCGTCGAGATACGTCCGAGTGACGAGCTCAACGACGCCGACACGCGGGCCGCCGAGCAGATCCGGGTCGAATACTCCGGGGGCAGGCTGCTGGTGAAGACCCCCGGCGACAAGACCCGTTCGTGGCTGGAGAGGGACGGGTCGGTGGAGGTGACGATCGACCTGCCGACGGACTCCCGCGTCGACGCGAACACCTCGGCCGACCTCCGCTGCGAAGGCCGCCTCGGCGAGTCCAGGTTCACCACCGCCTCCGGCGACATCTGGCTCGACCAGACCGACAAGCTGCAGCTGAACACCGCCTCGGGCGACATCACGGTGGCCCGGTCGGTCGGGCACACCGACGTCACCACCGCGGACGGCGGGATCCGGATCGGCGAGATCTACGGAACGGCGGTGATCAAGACCACCAACGGCGACATCGCCCTCGGCGAGGTGACCGGCGACCTGCGGCTGAACACGGCGTACGGCGACATCACCGTCGATCGCGCCCTGGCGTCCATCGGCGCCAAGAGCGCGCACGGCAGCGTCCGGATCGGCGAGGTGGTGCGCGGCTCGGTCGCGCTCGAGACCGCGAGCGGCGAGCTGGAGGTCGGCATCCGCGAGGGCACCGCCGCCTGGCTGGACGTGCACACGCGGTACGGCACCGTCAGCAGCTCCCTGGAGTCCTGTGACGACCCCGGACAGTCCGACGAGACCGCCAAGGTGCGTGCCCACACCGAGTACGGCGACATCGTGATCCGTCGCTCCCGGCCCTTCTCCTCCGGCTGACTCCTCGGAGAGGTCTCCGGCCGACTCCCCGGAAACCACCGGATGTGACCCCTGACGTCCCGGCGTGGGCGGGCCCCCGTGGCCCTGCCGCCCTCGCCGGGACGGGATCAGGTGGCGGTGCGCTCCAGCCGGCGCTCGGCCCACCGGCCGATGTCGCGGCGCTCGATCGCCGCGGCCATCAGGTCGGGGAAGGCGTCGGGAGTGCAGGCGAAGGCGGGCACCCCCATGGCCGCGAGCGCCGCGGCGTTGTCGTGGTCGTAGAAGGGCGCGCCCTCGTCCGAGAGCGCGAGCAGCACGATCACCTGGACACCGGCCGAGGTCATCTGGGCGACCCTGCGAAGCATCTCCTCCCGTACGCCGCCCTCGTAGAGGTCGCTGATCAGGATGAGGATCGAGTCGTTGGGCCGGGTGATGAGCCCCTGGCTGTAGGCGATGGCCCGGTTGATGTCGGTGCCGCCGCCGAGCTGGGTGCCGAACAGCAGCTCCACCGGGTCGTGGAGCTGGTCGGTGAGGTCGACGACCGCCGTGTCGAAGACGACGAGCGAGGTCCTCAGCGAGCGCATCGAGGCGAGCACCGCGCCGAAGACGCTCGAATAGACGACGGAGGCGGCCATCGACCCGCTCTGGTCGATGCAGAGCACGACCTCGCGCTGGACCGCCCGCTGCCGCCTGCCGTACCCGACCAGCCTGGACGGGATCACCGTGTTGCGCTCGGGCAGGTAGTTCTTCAGGTTGGCCCGGATCGTACGGTTCCAGTCGATGTCGGCGACCCGCTTGGGCCGGTGGGTCCTGGCCGAGCGGTCCAGGGCGCCGGTCACGGCGGCCTTCGTCTTCTGCACGAGTTTCCGCTCCAGCTCGGAGACGACCTTGCGGACCAGTGCCCTGGCCGACTCGCGCGCCTTCTCGGGCATCACCCGGTTGAGCGACAGGATCGTGCCGACCATGTGGACGTCCGGCTCGACCGCGTCCAGCATCTCCGGCTCCATCAGCAGCCGGGTCAGGTTCAGCCGCTCGACGGCGTCCTTCTGCATGACCTGGACGACGGTCGAGGGGAAGTAGGAGCGGATGTCACCCAGCCAGCGCGCCACCCTGGGCGCGGAGGCCCCCAGCCCCCCGCTCCGCTCGCCGGAACCACCGTCGCCGCCGTTGTACAGCGCGGCCAGCGCGCCGTCCATCCGGGCGTCGGTCCCGGCGAGCGAGCACCCGGTGCCGTCCGCGTCGCCACCCAGGACCATCCGCCAGCGGCGGAGTCTCTCATCCATCGGCGCTGCCCGTCCTTCCCGAAATCGCCGGCTCCAGAATCGTGAGCACGGTCCGCACGGCCGCCGCCGCGCGCTCCTCGTCGAAGTTCTCCGCGTCCGGCGCCAGGTCGCCGCCACCCGCGCCCAGGGAGCGGACGCGCGAGCCGATCGAGCGCCGCTCCGGGGCGGCGAAGGCGCCGAACGTCCTGCGCAGCAGGGGCAGCACGTCGACGAAGGCCTCCGGGGCGAGCCCGGTGAGCCACTCGTCGACCAGCCCGAGCAGCCGGGGGTCGTGCACGAGCAGCAGCCCGCCCCCCGACAGGAACCCCTCGATCCAGGCGGCCGCCCTGGCCGGTGGGTGCCCCGCCGACATCGCCCGCGACATCCGCCGCCCGACCTCCGCCGTGTCGAGGTCGGCGGCGTCCAGCAGGATCCTGGTGAGCCGTCCCTCGATGAGCCCGTGCAGGTCGGCGCGACCGGAGGCCCCGCGCAGCGCCACCAGCCACCGCTCCCGCGGCGCCTCCTCCCCGGAGCCGGTCGAGCCTCCGGAAGCTCGCGAGCCCACCGCGCCACCCGGGTGGGCGGGTCCGATGTCGAGCAGCGCGACGGCGGTGTGGACGGCGTCGACGTGGCGGATCAGGTCGCGGGCGGCGTCGTCGTCAAGGCCGGTGACGGCCCCGCCGAGGCCGACGCAGATCCTGGTGAGCATCGCCTCGACGATGGTGGCCAGGCCGGTGGCGGGGGTGCCGCGCACGTCGCCGTAACGCTGGGCACGGACCATCGCCGGGAGCGCGGCCATCAGGTGCGTGACGTCGTTGTCGAGCGCGGCCCGCGCCGACAGGGCGTCGAGCACGTACGGCAGCGCCTCCGGCAGGTCGGCGAGCAGGCAGCGCTCCACCAGGCCAGTGAGCCCGGCCAGCGTGACCCCGCCGGACGCGCCGCCGGACATGCCGCCGGGCCCTCCGGGTCCGCCCGGGGCGCCGCCTCCCGGACCGGTCCTTCCCGGCCCGCCGCCTCCCGGCACGACCGTCCCCGGGGCGCCACCTCCGGGACCGGACGCACCGCCGGACGCTCCGCCCCGGGCGGCCTGGCCGGGCGTCCCTCCTCCGTCGGCGAGGTCGCGGACGCGGGCGGCGGCCGCCACGGGGACGGTCGTGCCCCAGGCGCCCGCCTCGATCAGGTCGATGTCGAACTCGGGCCGCCAGGCGAGCGACCACGACTCGCGGAAGGTTCCCTTGCTCCGGCTCTCCTGAGGGGTGCCCCAGCCGACGCCGAGCAGGCGCAGCCGGTGCAGCAGCCTGCTGCGCTCCAGGTCGAGAGGTTTGCGCAGGTCGAGGTCGTACTCCCGGTCGAGCGCCTCGGGCTTGAGCTTCACCCGCCGCTGTTCCTCGCGCAGGTGGCGCTGGAGAGGGACCATCGGGGTGGAGTCGGGCACCTGGCCGAGCCGCTCCCCCACGACCATGCGCCGCTGGATCAGCTCGACCGGCAGGTCGTCGCCCTCGCACAGCACCGCCCTGACCGCCTCGGTGACCTCCGCCAACCCGGCCAGCGGCCGTCCCCTGAGCACGGCCAGGCTCTCCGCGAGCCGTACCGCCTCGATGACGTGCGCGGAGGAGACCGGCAGGTCCTCCTCGCGGAGCACCCCGGCCGCCCCGGTCAGCCACCGCTCGACCGGACGGTCGGGGGAGGCGAACAGGTGGTGGTACCAGCCCGGGGAGGCCACTCCCGCGCCGTACCCGCTCCAGGCGGCCAGCCGCCCGTACGTCCACGGCACCCAGGTCATCTCGGCCCTGACCTTGGGCAGCCCCCTGAGCAGCGCGTCGTCGGCCTTCGCGGTGGGCAGCCCGGCTCCCCAGGGCGCGCCCTCGCGCGACGTGCCCGCCAGCGCGGGGACGTGCCAGGCCCCGCAGACCACGGCGATCCGCTCGAACCCGTCCCTGACCGCCCTGCGGATCGTGCGCCGCATGAAGGCCTCGCGCCGTGCCTCGTACTCGTCGGCGACGTGCCCCTCGCGGACGGCCCCCATGGCCTCGGCGATCATGTGGAACGGGGTGTCGCCACGGTGCTCGACCGCGTCCTCCCACCACCGCTCCGGGTCGTCGTATCCGGCGGCGCGGGCGAGAGCCCCGATCGGATCGATCCGTACGGCCTCCGGGGCGGCGTCCGTCTCACCGTCCGTCTCGCCCTCGTGGGCCGCCTCGCCCCGGGAGCCGGGGACCTTCGCGTCCGGTCCCCGCGCCCCGGCGCCTTCCGGCGCCTCCCCTTCATGGGGTTCCCCCGATTCGGCGTCGCCGGTCTCCCCCGGTTCGGCGTCACCGGTCGCGCCGGGACGGGAGGCGAGGCTGTGCACGGCCGGCAGGTCGCAGAAGCGGACCGGGACGCCCGCCGCGACGGCGTGGCGGATCGCCTGCCACTCGGGCGAGAACTCCGCGAACGGCCAGAACGCGGCCGTGGACGGTTCGCCCGGCACGTGGGCGAGCAACGCCACCGGCGGCCGGAGATCGGGGTCATGGGCCAGCCTGACCAGCTCGTCCGCCTCTGGCGGCCCCTCGATGAGCACGACGTCCGGCTTGAGACGTTCGAGCTCGTCGCGCAGGGATCGCGCCGACCCCGGGCCGTGGTGCCGGATCCCCAGCACGGAGACGCTCATCGGCGCCCCCCGCCGGGCCGGGGAACCGCGACCGGCGGCACCGGCGACGCGAGGATCGGGAACGCGGAAACCTGGAAGGCCGAGACCGGCAACGCGGAAACAGGTAACGCGGAAACCTGGAAGGCCGAAACCGGCAACGCGAAGACCGGGAACACGGAGACCGGCGACGCGAAGACCGGCGGCGCCGAGGTCGGGAGCACGTCCCTCCCGGGGGTCGCCGCCTCAGCCCGCGTCACGGCAGGCCCGGTAGAAGTCGCGCCAGTCCTGGCGCTCGCGCACCACGGTCTCCAGGTATTCGCGCCAGACGACGCGGTCGGAGACCGGGTCCTGGATCACCGCGCCGACGATGCCGGCGGCCACGTCGGAAGGGCGGAGCACCCCGTCGCCGAAGTGCGCGGCCAGGGCGATGCCGTTGGTGAGGACGGAGATGGCCTCGGCGGTGCTGAGCGTTCCGCTGGGGGACTTGACCTTGGTGCGGCCGTCCTCGGTGACGCCGGTGCGCAGTTCCCTGAAGACCGTGACGACGCGGCGGATCTCCTCCAGGCCGGTGAGGGTCTCGGGCAGCTCCAGGGAGCGGCCGAGCTGGCCGACCCGCCGGGAGACGATGTCCACCTCCTCCTCCGCGGTGGCGGGGACCGGCAGCACGACGGTGTTGAACCGGCGGCGCAGCGCGCTCGACAGGTCGTTGACGCCACGGTCCCGGTCGTTGGCGGTGGCGATGACGTTGAAACCACGCGACGCCTGGACCTCCCGGTTGAGCTCGGGGATCGGCAGCGTCTTCTCCGACAGCACGGTGATCAGCGCGTCCTGGACGTCGGAGGGCATACGGGTCAGCTCCTCCACCCGGGCGAGCCGTCCCTCGGCCATCGCCCGCATCACCGGGCTCGGCGTGAGCGCCTCCATGGACGGGCCCTCGGCCAGCAGCCTGGCGTAGTTCCAGCCGTAGCGGATGGCCTCCTCCGCGGTGCCGGCCGTCCCCTGCACCAGGAGGGTGGAGTCACCGCTGATCGCGGCGGCCAGGTGCTCCGACAGCCAGGTCTTGGCGGTGCCGGGCACGCCGAGCAGCAGCAACGCGCGGTCGGTGGCGAGCGTCGCCACGGCCACCTCGACGATGCGCCGCGGCCCGATGTACTTCGGGGTGATCTGGTCGCCGTCGCCGAGGACGTAGGTGGTCACCGCCCAGGGCGACAGTTTCCAGCCCGGCGGGCGGGTGCGGTCGTCGCCCTTGGCCAGGATCGCCAGCTCCTCGGCGTACTGGTCTTCGGCATGGGCCCGCAGAACCGTTGTCACTACTGAAGCTCCCTCAACATGTCGTCACGGAAACGCAGGAGGGCGGCGACCTCCTGGATGGGCGGCTCCGGTGAGAGCCGCCCGGCCACGCCGTGCAGGGCGGGGTCGATGCGCTCACCGGCGAGTTTGGTCAGCTCGCCGAGATTCCACGGCTGGGTGCCGGAAACGTCGATGATCTTCTGGAGGACGGCCGTGGCCAGGGTGGGCCCCCAGGGGACCGCGGCCCCGCCGAGAACCATGATCAACTGACCGTCCAGGCCGTGCCGCCGGACGAAGTCGGCGGCGACGGTCTCCTGTTTGTCGCGGGGCAACGCAGCCAGCAGGTCGGCGATCGGATCCCAGGCGAAGAGCTCCATCGCCCACTCCGGATCCTCCTGGAGGACGGCGGCCCTGACCCAGCCGGCCCTGATCTCGCGACCCCAGTCGACGATCTTCATCCGGATGAGCTCCCGGGGAGGCCGTCCGAGCAGCCGGGGCCAGACGTCGAGCGGGGTGCGGGCCACCGCCTGCTGCAACCACCAGCTCCGCTCGCCGATCCCCTGGGGCGCCTTGGCCCGGATGCCGTCGCGCTCCATGGCGCTGTCGCACGCCTTGGGCAGGGCGACGTAGATGTCGCCGTTCAGGACGTTGACGTACTGGGCGGCCCGCTCGGCCATGCGCAGGGCGAGCCGCGATCCCGGGAGCCGGGTGAGCAGGTCGGCGGCCTGGTTTCTGACCTCGCGGCGGCGGTCGTCGAGCGCGGCCTCCAGGAACGGCTCGTCGTCGGGCGAGAGCCCGGTGCCGAGGACCTCCAGGAACGCCGCCCTGTCGTCGGGCGTCTCCTTCTCCCAGGTGGCGGCGAGCAGCTCCCTGGCCCTCGCCGGGTCGGCCGCCCGCAGCGCGCCCAGGTGGACGCGCCGATCGCCTGAGGTGCCGAACTCCCAGACCTCGGAGACCTCGTCGGCGCCCCCGGTGACCTCCTCCAGCAGGAAGCCCCACGCCGGGTTCAGCCCGGCCAGCCAGCGGCCCCGGTTTCCGGCGAGGACGCCGAGGTGCGGGCGGATCGACCGGTCCTTGGCCGCGTGGTCGAGAAGCTCGGGCAGCAGATGCGGCGAGAGGCGGTATCCGCGCGCGGCGGCGGTCTTCAGCCACTCGGTGAGCAGTCTCGGCTGCTCACCGCCGAGGATGCGGGCGAGCCGGTCGCCCGCGGCGCGCGAGACCGCGGTCTGCTCCTCGGGCGCCGCGACGGCCGTCGGCTCCCCCGGAACGACGGGCCGCCGCCCCGCGCGCATCCGCAGCGTGTGCACGGCGGCGCGCCCGAGCAGCTCGACCTCGCTCGCGCCCGGCCCCGGCAGGGGGCGCCGGTCGGTCCCGACGAGCGCGGTGGACACCAGGTCCTCCCATTCGGCGGAGGTGCTCACAGGACATCCAGGGCGAATGCCCTTTCCTTTGGAACAGGGGGGAGACACTTCCCGTTTCTTCTCTCGTTGCGGGGGTCCGGCTCGGTAGGGTCGAGGTGTCCCGCGATAACCAAGCGGGACCTGTTTGAACGCGGCAGGGCGTGCCGTTTCTGCGCGGGGAGGCTTCGGGGTTGCCCAAGCCCGTGAACCGCGAACCGACAGGCCCGGCCGGAAGGCCGGGTGCTGGAATCCCTGGCTTTCGAGTCGTGGGAGGACGTCAAAGGACGATCACCCGGCCTTCCTCATCCCAGGTTGTGAGGGGGCGCAGGCCCCTCGGGGTCCATTCGGCGACTACGGTCAGCGGGTGGCCCCCCGAGGTGGCGACCAACCGCCACGGGGTGCCCGCGGACGGGTGAAGCGGCAGCCCGCCGGAGGGCCCCGCCAGGAGCCGCGAACCGTTCCCCGCAGGAGTCACCCCCTCCAGCACGAGCGGCCAGGAGTCGAGCCAGGGGTCACCCGCCAGAGCCTCGGCCACCTCGTCGAGGGCCTGCTCGACGGTCGAACCAGGCGGCGGACCGGCCAGGGCGACATGGTGACGAGCGGCGTCATGATGAGCGGGATCGTGACGGGCGGGATCGTGACGGGCGGCGACCACCGCGCGCAGCGGGGCCGAGCCGGGATAGAACGCCAGGTCGGCGTCGATGGTCGTGCCGGTGACGAGCGAGGCGTCGAGGGCCTGCCCGACCGGGGCGAACGAGAGGACCAGCGCCGCCCGGCCCGTCGCGCGCCCGCGAAGCCAGACCCGGCGCGCGATCAGCCGGTCGTGCTCCTCGTCGCGCCGTCCCAGCACGTCCCACAGGTCGCGGACGGCACCGCGGGCGAGCACCTCCTCCCGCGTCATCGGGAAGCCGACCCGGTCACGCACCCTTTCGAGGAGTCCGGCGGGAGCCGTTTCCCGGAACACCTCCTCGTCCGACGCCTCCCGGCCTCCCACCGGGTGACCTGCACCCCCGGCGGGCCCCGCCGACGCCGCCTCCCCCGAGCCGTCCGGACCGGCGAGGTCAGCGATACCGGCACCCTCGCCACCTCCGGCACCGGATCCGTCGCCGGCCGGGACGGAAAGCCGGCGGTGGGCCACGCAGAGCAGGTGCAGCAGCGCATACTCGCTCAGGAGGCGCGCGGGCCAGTCGTCACCGTCGAGCACGGCGCCGAGGCGGGACAGCGAGCCCGCGACGGCGGGCGCCTGGGCGTCGATCAGGCGTTTGACCAGGTCGTCCCACTGGTCGTGGCGCCGCGACCCGGCGATGCCCTGCCTGATCTGGTCGGCGAGCCAGCGCTCCAGGTCCGACAGCCCCACGGTCACCCGCCGCTCGCGCAGCGCGGCCCGGCGGCCGTCCGCGGGACCCGGCTCGACGGCCCCGGCGGCGCGGGACGTCCCCGCCTCCGCCGCCTCCGCCGCCCTGGCCGCGCGCCCGCGCCGCCCGCCGAGCCACTCGGCCACCCAGTCGGCGGGCTCCTCGGCGGCGGGGACGCCGTCGGCCGACCACAGGAGCAGCAGGCCGAGGGCGTGTTTACACGGGAACTTCCTGCTGGGGCAGCTGCACCGGTAAGCGGGGTCGGACAGGTCGACGCACGCCCGGTAGGGCTTGGAGCCACTGCCCGCGCACTCGCCCCACACCGCGTCGGCGGTGGCCCCGGCCCCCGACCACTTGCCGGGGGAGGATATTCCCCGGGCCGCTTTCTGGGACGAGGCGTCGGGCGCGAGCGCCAGCACCTGATCCTGGTTCCACCGTTCGATCACGAACCGAACCTAACCAACCCCCCCGACAAATCCGGACGCGTCCTCAACAGCCGTCCCACGGTACGTCCGCCGGAACCGGGTTCCCTAGAATCGGTGCGATGACGACCCCTTCACGTCCTCCGCTCGCCGAGGCCCTTGACCTGCTGCCGCATCCCGAGGGTGGCTGGTTCCGCGAGACCTGGAAGACCTCCGTCGACCTCACCCCGCCCGGGTACGCCGGCACGCGGGCCACCGCCACCGGGATCTACTTCCTGCTGGAGCCGGGCGAGGAGTCGCGCCCGCACGTGGTCACCTCCGACGAGGTGTGGTTCTGGCACCGGGGCGGCCCGCTGACGATGATCATCGGCGGTCACGAGGGCCAGCCCTCCGGCACCGTGACCCTGGGGCCCCTGGTGGAGGAGGGGCAGGTCCTCCAGGCCGTGGTGCCCGGCGGCACCTGGCAGGCCGCCCGTCCCGCCGGTGACGAGGGCGTGCTGGTGAGCTGCGTCGTGTCCCCCGGTTTCGACTTCGCCGACTTCCGCATGCTCTGACGGACGGCGTGTTCGACTTCGCCGACTTCCGCACGGTCCGACGGAGGGCGTGTTCGACTTCGCCGACTTCCGCACGGTCCGACGGAGGGCGTGTTCGACTTCGCCGACTTCCGCACGGTCCGACGGACGGCGTGACGGATGACGTGGCGGACAGCACAGACAGCACAGACAGTGCGGCCGACAGTGCGACGGACGGCGTGACGGACGGACCTTCGTGAGGAACCGCCGCGAACGGCCTCCCTGCCGATGTGACGGCCTCCCCTTGCGCGGGGAGAATGCGGTCACAGGTTCACACCGGGAGGTCGAAGGTGACCAGCGAGATCGTCTCCGTCATCGGCGGAAAAGAAACGTCCAACGGCGCGGCCTACGAGTCGGTCAACCCGGCTCGCGTGGACGAGGTGGTCGCGCGGGTCCGGCTGGCGGACGCGAGCACGTTCTCCTCCGCGTGCCGCGTGGCCGCCGCCGCGCAGCGAGAGTGGGCGCGGGTTCCCGCGCCCGTCCGGGGGCGGGTGATCGCCTCCATCGGACGCCTGGTGGAGGCCAACGCCGAGGAGCTGGCCCGCCTGGTCACCCGCGAGATCGGCAAGCCGTACGCCGAGGCGCTGGGCGAGGTGCGCGAGATCGTCGACACGTGTGACTTCTTCCTCGGCGAGGGCAGGCGGCTGTACGGGCAGACGGTCCCCTCGGAGATGCCGGACAAGAACCTGTTCACCTTCCGGGTCCCCGTGGGGGTGGCCACGGTGATCACCGCGGGCAACTTCCCGGTCGCGGTGCCGTCGTGGTACCTCGTCCCGGCACTGCTGTGCGGCAACGCGGTGGTGTGGAAGCCCGCCGAGTACGCGGCGGCCTCCGCGCACGCGCTCTACCGGCTGTTCACCGCGGCCGGGCTGCCCGACGGCGTGCTGAACCTGGTGCTCGCCGACGGCGCCGCGACGTTCGGGGGACTGGAGGCGGCGCTGGCGGAGGGCACGGTGCACAAGGTCGGGTTCACCGGCTCCACCGAGGTGGGCCGCCGCGTCGGCGAGCTGTGCGGGCGCCACCTGCAGTCCCCCTGCCTGGAGCTGGGCGGCAAGAACCCGATGGTGGTCATGCCCGACGCCGACCTGGACCTGGCCGTGGAGGGCGCGCTGTTCGCGGGCTTCGGCACCGCCGGGCAGCGGTGCACGTCACTCGGCACGGTGATCGTGCACGAGAGCGTCCACGACGAGTTCCTCCGCCGGTACGCACGCGCCGTGGCCGGGGCGGAGGTCGGCGACCCGGCGGGGGATGTGCTGTGCGGGCCGCTGCTCGACCGGAAATTCGCCTCACGCTACGAGGAGTATCTGGGCTGGATCCAGCCGCACCACACGGTCGTCTCCGGCCCCACCGGCCGCATCACCCGGGACAATCCGCGCGGCGACTTCACCGGGGAGGGCGGCCTCTACTACCACCCGGTGGTCGTGGACGGCGTCCGCCCCGGCGACCGGCTTTTTCTGGAGGAGACCTTCGGCCCCATCGTCGGCGTGACGCCCTTCGGCACGCTGGACGAGGCCGTCGAGCTGGCCAACCTCCCCGGCTACGGGCTCTCCTCCTCCATCTACACCACCGACCCGGCGTCGGCCTTCCGCTTCCGAGAGGGCATCGGCGCGGGCATGGTCAGTGTCAACAACTCCACCTCCGGCGCGGAGGCCCACCTGCCCTTCGGCGGCAACGGCAAGTCGGGCAACGGCAGCCGCCAGTCGGGGATGTGGGTCCTCGACCAATTCACCCGCTGGCAGGCGATGAACTGGGACCACTCGGGCAGGCTCCAGAAGGCCCAGATGGACGTCGCCGAGATCGTCCCCGACCTGGACTTCCGCCTCTGACACCCCGGACGCCCTCGACGTGTGGCGGCGCGAGCGCCGCCACACGTGAGAACGCGACCGCGGACGAGACGTGGCGGGTACGGGCGCGGACGCGCCTCCCGCCGGTAAGCACGGTAAGCGCGAGGAGCACGAGGAGCGCGAGGTGCTCCGCCCGGCCCGCTTCGAGGACCTGACACCCTCAGTGGTGCGTCACCACGTACTCGAAGACCTCGAAGCTCGTGAAGAGCACGAACGCGATCGCGAGGAGGGCGTACAGCAGGGCGGGCTGCGACACGCGGCGACGCGGGCGGGGCTTGGCCGCCGAGAGCCCCGGCTCCGTCGCGGGAACGGGCGTGAGGCCAAGACCGGTTCCGGAGGACGTCACCGGGGACACCGTGGGGAACGCCACCGGAGGCGGCGCGGCGGTGACGCGGGGGTGCGCGCTCGGGGGGAAGGCGCGGACGCCGTCGTGGCCGCAGGCGGGGCAGCTCGCCCCCGACCAGGGCGGCTGGACCATGACACCGGACCGCAGCCAGAGCACGACATCGTGTCCGTGCCCGTCGGTCAGGTGGCGGACGAGGTATTCCTCCTGCCACAGGTGCCCGCAGCGCGCGCACCCCAGCGGCCAGGTCTCGTGAGCACTGAACTCCTCGTGCACGAGGACCACCCCCATCGTGTCAACGAATATCCGACCTGAGTGTGAACCCGGCCTCTCATCACAACAAGTGATGGAATAGTGCGAAAACCGTTACTACCATATAGTGAGACAATTCTTCTTGAAATATGAGACTCCTGTTATGGTCCAACCAGCGCGACGAGAAGAGGAGGGCTTATGACAGGCAAGGACGCCGTCTACACGCACGGGCACCACGAGTCCGTGCTCAGGTCCCACAGGTGGCGTACGGCGGAGAACTCGGCGGCCCATCTCCTGCCGCACCTGAGGCCGGGCATGACGCTGCTGGACGTGGGCTGCGGGCCGGGCACCGTCACCGCCGACCTGGCGGAGCGGATCGCGCCCGGCACGGTCACCGCGGTCGAGATCACCGAGGAGGCGCTCGGACTGGCCCGCGCGGAGGCGGAGCGGCGCGGGCGCTCCGACATCGCGTTCGCCGTGGCGGACGCGCACGCGCTGGAGTTCCCCGACGACACCTTCGACGTCGTCCACGCCCACCAGGTGCTGCAGCACGTCGGCGACCCGGTCCAGGCGCTGCGCGAGATGCGGCGGGTCTGCGTGCCGGGCGGGATCGTCGCGGTACGCGACAGCGACTACGCCGCGTTCACCTGGTTCCCCGAGACTCCCGAGCTGGACGAGTGGCTGGACCTCTACCGGGGGGTGGCGAGAGCCAACGGCGGCGAGCCCGACGCGGGGCGGCGGCTGCTGTCGT
Organism: Streptosporangium sp. NBC_01469; assembly: GCF_036227305.1. Taxonomy (NCBI): domain Bacteria; kingdom Bacillati; phylum Actinomycetota; class Actinomycetes; order Streptosporangiales; family Streptosporangiaceae; genus Streptosporangium; species Streptosporangium sp. NBC_01469. Next base: position 8,814,934 of record NZ_CP109465.1, read on the forward strand.
GGGCGCGCGCGGCGGGGTTCACCGACGTCTCGGCCACCTCCTCGACCTGGTGCTTCGCCACACCCGAAGAGCGTGCGTGGTGGGGCGGCATGTGGGCCGAGCGGATCCTGGAGTCCGACATGGCCCGCCAGGCGCTCGCCTCGGGCGCCGCCGCCGAGGAGGACCTGCGCCGTATCTCGGAGGGCTGGCGGACCTGGGCCGGGCAGCCGGACGGCTGGCTGTCGCTGCTCCACGGCGAGCTGGTCTGCCGCGTCTGATCCGCGGGAACCTCGCGGGGCCGCCCGCCCCGGCCCTTCCGGGCTCCTCCGCCCCTCCGGGCTCCTCCGGGCTCCTCCGTGGCCCAAACTTCCCAAGCGACTCCGGGATTTTCCGGATTCCCCGAGGTCGCCGGGCGACCCAGAACGCCCTCCCGGATTGCCGGGCGACCCGACAGGGGTAACGGCGAGAAGGCTCGGGGCGCCTCCGGCGGAGGCGCCCCGAGGAAGGGTCAGGGCTGCTGGGTGATCTTGACGTTGTCGATCCCGGCCTCGACCAGGGAGGCGCCGGAGGCGTCACCGGCCTCGACCAGGATCCGGACCGTCTGCCCCGCGAAGGCGGAGAGGTTGGCCGTGGCCACGGCCCAGGCGCCGTTGCGGTTGGAGGCCGCGCCGAGCTGCTGGAACACCTGGGTGGTGGTGGAGCCGACAACCTTCACCCGCAGGAAGTCGGCGCTGGAGGCGTTGGAACCGTGCGCCAGATACCACGACAGCGACAGGTTCAGCGTCCCGGTGGACGGCAGGGTGATGGCCGGTGACCGGATGCTGGTGATACCTCCGTCGATGTCGTAATCACCCGCCGCGGCGCCCGCGAGCCTGCCGGTGACCAGGTCGTTGGTACCGCTGACGGTGGTGCCGAGCTGCTTGGCGCCGCTGGAGGTGGTGGCCTCGGGATCACCGCGCTCCCACAGGCCGGAGGTCGCGGTGTCGGTGCCCGAGGGGTTGGCCGTCCAGCCGGTCGCCGTCTCGAACTCGTCGGAGTAGACGGTCACCGGCGGGGTGCCGGTGCCGCAGTACTGCGACTCCTTGCCGATGATCCGGTAGACGCAGTCGGAGTATTCCAGGAAGCGCAGCGTGGCCTCCTTGTTGCGGGTCGTCTGCGGGACGATCTGCTCGTCGGGGGGGTAGAAGCCCGGCGAGGAGCTGGCCGGGTACATCTCGAAGGTGTAGCTGAAGATCTTGTAGACGCCCCACAGCCAGTCGTCGATCGTGCCGTCGGTGATGTAGAGGTCGCTGGCCTGCTGGGGGGTGTAGCCGTTGGTGGAGGCCATGTTCTGGCCCAGTGTCGCGTGGGCGTCGCGGTCGTCCTGGGTCAGGCCGGGGCCGGTGTCGTTGAAGGTGTAGCCGTACGGCCACAGGATCAGCTCGCTGTAGGTGTGCCAGTCGATGTGCGACTTGATCTGCTGCACGCCGCCGACGACCCGGCTGCGCACCCAGTTGGCCACCGCCCTGACCTCGGGGGTCGACTCGGCAGCCGAACCCCGGTAGGTCTCGCTGGAGGTGGAGCCGGAGGAGCCGCCGCAGCAGCCCCAGTTGTAGCCCCAGTTGCGGTTCATGTCGGTGCCCACGGCCGAGGAGCCGGGGTTGGGCTGGCGGTTCTTGCGCCAGGAGCGGTAGGAGCCCGCGGCGATGTCGTACTCGCCGCCGTCGGGGTTGAGGTCCGGCATGATCCAGATCTCGCGGCCGTTGACCAGGTTGGCGATGCGGCTGTCGGTGGCGTACCCGTCGGTGAACAGGTTGAGCAGGTAGATCGCCATCTCGACGGTCAGGTGCTCGCGGGCGTGCTGGTGGTGGGTGAACAGCACCTCGGGTTCGTTCTCGTCCGCGGCGACGTTGTCACTGATCTTGACGGCGATCAGGTCGCGTCCCTCGTACGAGGTGCCGTAGCTGATCTTGCGGGCGATCGTCGGGTGGTCGGCGACGATCTGGTTCACCGCGGCGGTCATCTCGGCGTAGTTGTGGTAGCCGGAGTCCGACGGCGGGAAGTCGGCGCGCCGCTCCGGCCCGGTCGGGAATAACGACCTGGGGATCTTCGTGACGGTATAGCCGAGTTTTTTGATCTCGGCGACCTCCGCCTCGCTGGCGGTGATCACGACCGAGTCGGGGTCGACCTGGTCGATCGCGGCGCCGGTGGCGGCCACCGCACTTCGCTGCTGGGCGGTGCTCGGCCCCTGGACCTTGTACTGGCTGTTCGGTTGTGGCTCGGCCGAGGCTCCGGCCCCGGTCACACCGAGACACAACAGCGCCAGGGCGGCGAACACCACGATCAGACGGCGTCTCACCTGCGTCCTCCTCAGGCACGCACTCTAGGGTTTTGTCACGTGCCTCCACCGAGAGTCAAACAGCGGCGTTGATTAGCAAAGGCCCAAATTTTTGAGGCGGCGGGAACTCGTCCGCGCGACCGGACAAAACCGGGCCGTATTCAGAAGACCACCTCGAACCAGAGCGTTCTGGAACCCTCGGGAGCATCGTCCTGAATGCCCCAGCTGTCGGCGAGCATGTCCACCAGGAACATGCCCCGCCCGCCCTCCGCCTCCGGGTCGTTGCGCACGTGCGGCGCCGACGCCCCGGATCCGGCGTCGCAGACCTCGACCAGCACCGCGGCCGATCCCACCGCCACGGTCATCGCGACGTCCCCGCCCCCTCCGGAACCGGAGTGGATCACCGAGTTCGTCACCACCTCGCTCACCAGAAGGACGACGTCGTCGGACGCGGGGTGCCCCTCACCGAGCAGCTCCCTGACCCGGCTCCGCGCCACCGACACCGACTCCGGGACCCCTTTGAGGGTCACCGTCGATCGAGGTGAGACGGCCCGCCGTCCGATCGCCATGGTTGACCTCACTCCCCGACACGCATATTCCATGCACATCGCCCTCTGAGATGGCACACTCACTCACGGTGAACTGTTCTATCAAGGACTGCAATACCTCATGTTGAGATTCCACAGATTTGCTATCAAAGGACGGAGGGAGGTGGATGCGTGGCCTCTCGACACAGCCCCACGGCCCGTCATCGCCGTCTGATGGCTGAGCTGAGCCGTCTGCGAAAGGACAGCGGGCTGACGCGGGTGGAGGTGGCCGAGCGGATCGGCTCCACCGACACCACCGTCTGGAGGTACGAGACGGGCCAGTCCCGGCCTCGCCCCTCGGACGTGTCGGCCCTCACCGATGTGTACGGCGTGACCGGGGAGGCCAGAGACTCCCTGATCCAGATGGCCGTCGAGGCCAGAAGGCGGGGCTGGTGGCACCCCCACCGTCAGGCTCTCAAGCCTGGCTTCGACTCCTACATCGGGCTTGAGGCGGAGGCGTCGCTCGTGCGCTCGTACGAGCCGCTGGTCGTCCCCGGCCTGATGCAGACCGAACCGTACGCACGCGCGGTGATCGAGGCGACCTCAGTCGTTCAGACCCCCTCCAAGGTCGAGGAGACGGTCTCCGTGCGCATCTCGCGTCAGCGGTTGCTGCACGGACCCGGTGACCCGATCCACCTGGTCGCCGTGCTCGACGAGGCGGTGATCCGGCGTCGGATCGGCGGTCGCGACATCATGTCGGAGCAGCTGGAGCATCTCGTTCACCTCAGCGGGCTGCCCAACGTGGAGATACGGGTCGTCCCGTTCTCCGCGGGGGCCCACCCTGCGATGGACGGCCAGTTCTGCCTGCTCAGCTTCCCCGAGCCCGATGTTCCCGACCTGCTCTACCTGGAGCAGGCCGCGAGCGGGAACGTGCCGGACGACCCCAAGCAAGTCAGCCGATACGCCTCCATGTTCGAGAGCCTCTGCGCCATGGCTCTCAGTCAGGAGGCCTCGGCAGCCTTCATCGCCCAGATGGCGAGAAGGTTTTCCTCCCCCTAGCTGTAGAAGGAAGAAAAAGTGCGAGGGTCCACGATGGATCTGTCCGGCGCCGAGTGGCGCAAGAGCGGTCGCAGCACCAACGGAGGCAACTGCGTGGAGGTGGCGGTCGTCCCCGGTGACCCGGCGGTCGCCCAGCACAAGGCAGACGCCGATCAGCTGTATCTCGTCCGCGACTCCAAGGATCCGGGCGGCCCGGCGCTGGCGTTCACCCGGAACGAGTGGGACGCCTTCGTCGGCGGCGTGAAGGACGGCGAGTTCGACTGACGGACCTCCGGGGGAACCAGCCTCACGGTTCCCCCGGAACCTTCGACCACAGCCCGCCCGCGGCCTCGGCCCGGCGGGCTGTGCCCGTCATCCGCTACCCGTCACCCCTCGTATCTCGCGGCCCGTCGCTCGCTATCCGTCCTCCTCGTATCTCGCGGCCCGTCGCTCACTATCCGTCCTCCTCGTATCTCGCGGCCCGTCGCTCGCCGGAGATCCCGGGACCTACCGGGCCCCTCAGCGCGGGGGCCGCTCGTCGGTGCCGTTGTAGCCGAGGATCCGCAGGGCGACCTCGGGGTCCATCGCCGCGGCGAGCAACTGGGCCCGTTCCACGGCGCCGTCCCGCTGGGCCTCGGCCTTGGCCCTGGCCGCCTGCGATCCCCTGGTGACCGCGGCCACGATGGCCGCCCCCACGATCGCCGCGAGTACGGCCACGAACACCATCGCGAGCGTGCCGGAGTCCGGCGAGCCCACCCGGCCCATCGCGGCCGTCCCGCCGTTCAGCACGTAGGTGCCCAGCGCCGTGAAGACCGCCAGCGCGACCAGGCCGGCCACGATCACGTACACCGTCCGCGCCCTCCCGCCACGCGCCGCGGGGGCGACGGGCGGCGGGGGCGGTGCGGGCGGCGGCGGTGACGGGCGGCGCGCCGGGGTGGCGTCGTCGCCCCAGGGCACGAAGTCGGGTTCGGTCACGGCCGCAGGAATCGCCGCGGTCGGCACCGTACCCGGCATCGTGCCGGCCATCGTGGAACCGTGACCGTTGCCCGTGAGCACCGCGCCGTGGATGACCGCGGCGGCGGGTTCGAGGCGGGGCAGGGCCGGCGGGACGGGCAGGGTGCGCGCCACGTGGCTGTGCTCGCGGTGCGCCCGCGCCGCCTCCAGGTGATACTCCTCGATCTCGGCGTAGAAGTCGTCCGAGACGTAGATGGAGCCGTCGATCAACGGCCCCCGCCGACGTTCCAGGATCGCGACCACGTCGTCACCGTTGAGCGTCTTGTGTGCCTCCAGCGCGTGCGCCAGGCACAGGACGTCCCGCCGGTGCTCGCGCAGCAGTTCCTCGGTCCGGTCGAGCAGGCCCACCAGGTTGAACTCGATGCGCTCGCCCAGCACGTCGGGGGCGAGCGGCTGGCTGCCGCCCGGCGCCTTGGTGAAGCCGATGCCCCCGCCGCCGGGCTTGGGCATCGACTTGCCGCCCATGATCTCCAGCTCCTGCAGCGCGGGCACCGAGGTCACCCCGCGGCCCATGCCCCAGTGCGCCTCCATCAGCGCGGTGAGGTACGTCGCGGAGAACAGGTCGCCGGAGACACCGGAGGAGTTGTCCTCGCCGAAGAACATCCGCTCCCCCGCCAGGGAGGCGAGCGAGACCATGATGTCGGCCTCGTGCTCGGACTTCCAGCGGGTGAACTGGTCCTCGGGCTTGATGCTCGCGACCATGCCGAGGTAGTCGGCCCCCTTCTCGATCGTGGCGATGTCGATCTCGAGGTGGTAGCGGGTGCGGTACGCCGCCACGGCGTGGCAGGCCTCGTGCACGGCCACCGCGTGCCGCTCGCGCTCGATGTACTCCACGTCCTCGGGCGGCCCGAGCTGCTTGAGCCGCTTGGCGCGCGTCACGTCCGACCAGGTGATGACCTCCCGGCCGTCGCGGATCGCGGTGATCAGCGACTCGTTCACCAGGTCCTTGATCGTGGCACCGGTGGCGTAGGGCGTGATCGTCGCCAGCTTGTCCAGCTGCGCGTCGGTCAGCTCGTGGTCGACCTTGTCGAAGTAACCGCGGTAGGTGCGGACCCGGCCCGCCTTCGACGGGTAGCCCACCTTGTAGATGCGGTCGATGCGGCCCGGCCGCAGCAGCGCCTCGTCCAGCGAGTTGGGCATGTTGGTGGCCATCATGACCAGGATCCGGTACTTCGGCGGCGGCTTGGGCCGCATGCCGAAGAGCCTTCGCACGTGCCGGTTGACGATGCCCCTCGGCTTCTTCAGGCCGGACAGCTCGGTGAGCAACGCCTGCAGCGTGCCCGGGTCGCCGCCGCCCCCGCCCATGCCGCCCATCATGAAGCGGCTGCGGCCGGTGTCGGGCTCCTTCGGCTCGGCCGCGCCCTGGCGGGTCAGCAGCCACCGGGTGTCCTCGCTGAGGTAGCCGAAGCCGTGGCATCCGGCGGTGTGCGGGGAGAACCCGGGGCCGCCCCTGGGCCCCTGCTGCGCCAGCGAGCCGCGCTTGCCGAGGGAGTCGGCCTCGTCGAAGAAGACGATCACGCCGCCGTACCGCAGCGAGAGCTTGCGGAGCTTCCTGAACAGCGACTTCACCTTCAGGATGCCGATGCCCATGAACATGTTGACGAACGCGCCGGGGTCGACGAACACGTACGGCTTGCCGGTCTCCCCGGCCACGGCCTCGGCCATCAGGGTCTTGCCGGTGCCCGGCGGGCCCCACAGCAGCAGGCCGCTGGGCACGTAGCCGCCGCGCTCCTCGATGGCGTCCGGCCTCTCCAGGAAGACGATGTTCTCCTTGACCCGCTCGACGACGTGGTCCTGGCCCCAGACGTCGGTGAAGCGGGTCTTGATGTCGTCGGGGAAGTACGTCTCCACGCCGCCGCGCGACAGCAGCCAGAACAGGCCGATGAACTGGAAGGCGATGAAGAAGAACGCGAAGGCGAGCTGCGCCATGTACGGCAGGGCCTGCCAGAGCAGCGCGGGCGCCTGGAACAACGCGAGCGCCGGAGAGGTGTCCAGCACCTCGCCGAGGATGAGGGCGAGCACCGCGATCCAGAACACCCACTTGATGGCGCGCGCCATCCTGAAGCGGTTCCAGTCGGAGAAGCGGCGGTGGGTCCAGCGCTCGAAGCCGCCGAAGACACCGCGCGTCCAGAACCGGTTGTATCCGGCGGAACGCTCGCTGACGAAGAAGTGGAGCTGCCGCAGGAGCTCGGCCCCGAGGAGCCAGAAGATCCACGGCGCCGCGACCGCGGTGATGATCATCGCGTCCTGGAAGGTGATGATGCCCTCGTAGGAGGCCATCTCACTCCACACCAGGATGAAGTAGATGATCGACAGAATGAGGAGGAATTTGATCCGGTCCCAGAACGGCATCTTCTTACGCTTGTCGGGATGCGGATCCGTCGGACCGGAGCCCGGAGCCCGGAGTCCTTCGAAGTTGGGAGGCGGTGGAGGTGACTTCATGGACGGGCTTCTCCTCACCCGGTGAGTCGCTTGACCTTGAAAGACTGCGCGATCTTCTCGAACTCCCCGGCGCGCTTCCGGTAGCAGGCGGCCGAGCAGCGGATCAGCAGGGTGGAGACCCGCTTGCCGTCCTCGGCCAGGTAGGAGGTGAGGTCGAAGGTCTCGGTTCCGGCCCCCCGGATCGCGTAGTTGAACCGCACGTGCACCCCGCGCAGGCCGTCTCCCGGCTGGAGCACCTCGTCGGCGAGCAGCTCGAAGTTCTGCAACGGGTAACCGGGGATCTTCGCGTACTCCTTGCGCACCGTCTCGGTGACGGGCAGGACGGAGTTGCGCATGGTGTTCAGGGACAACGAGTCCTGCTCCTCGGGGAGGAGCTTGGCGATCCGGGCGAAGACGAACGGCTCGTCTCCGGTGCCGTAACCGAGAAGGTGGTCGGCGGACGGCTCGGTGTGGGCGTCGTAGGCGGCCGACCAGATGAGCTGCTTGCGCAGCCGCGCGGTGGCCGATTCGGGATCGGCCCCGCTGGTCGCCTTGTCCAGCGCCGTCTGGTCGACCTTCTGCCAGGTCGCCGGAACCTTGAAGTACGTCTGCCCGTCGTCGTGGCGAACGTAGGTGAACTCGGCACGTGCGCATCCCGTGAGCCCGCCGACCATGGCGGAGACGACCGCCACGGTCACCACGGCGAACCCGGCCCTTGATCTTTTCACCAGGGCTATACCTCCGCTTTACGGGTTAACGAGGTGGTTGTGCCCGTTTTTCACGCGACCCTCTCCTGTCCTGGCGTGCCCATCTCGAAAATCTTGACCAAATCTTTCCGGGAACCCGGCTTCACTTGTTACACAATGCCGCTGCTGGATTCCCGACATCATTGAACCCTCAACCTCCGTCTCGGAACAGGGGGCGGGCGGCCCTTCTCCGCCTTTTTTCTCCGGGCCGGACGATCCCCGAACCACATCGTGCGCCGAACCGTGTCGCGCGACGCGTCGGCGCCGGCGCGAGGCGCCCCGGTACGGCCCCCGCGGCATTCCCGATCGCCCCTGGGCCGCACTCCGGCCGAAGCCACGGCCGCCCGGCCGGACCGGGGCGGAAAGGGACCCGAGCCGAGGCCGGGAGGGGGATGACCCGGGACCTGAGCGGGGCGGAGAGAAACCCGAGACCGAGATGGGGAGGGAGACCCGAGGGGGGCGGAGAGGGTCCGGAGCCAGGACCGGTGAGGAGCGGCGGGATCTCCTGACGGCACGGACACGGAGGATTTTCCTCCGCCACAACATAAATCAATGAATGGCGCACATACCCATTCAGTGTGGCATTAACGACAACGACGGATTATGTCCGACGACAAAGTCTCGTCGGTCGATCGTAAGTCGTCGCCACCGATCGAGGCCGCGACCGCCGGCGATCACCGACCCCCTCGCGGGTGGCGGTCCCCCGGTGATCGGACCGCCAGGTTTGGGCAATCACTCCCCCCACCGGCCCCGCGCGGGCGCACCCACTCCGGCGGAGGACGCGAAAGAGCTCACGGAACCCACCCAACCAGAGCAATGCCCCTTTTGTTACTTTTTTACCTATACATACCCTTAGTCGGCTTTTTCGGGGTATGGGGTTATATAATTCATAAAACATGGTGTTTTCATGCCTTCAAAGGAAAAGGCATTAAACATCATCAATGCCGCCTACCTCCGCTATGTGCCGGCGAAAACCCCTCAGGGAGGTGGAGCGCACGACGAGGCGGCCGACAAGGAGTGATGATCGTGAACAATGAGGTACGGATAGCCCTCGCCGTAGCCGGCGGCTACCTCCTGGGGCGACGCCAGAAGCTGCGCCTGGCGATGGCACTGGCCGCCGCCGGAGCGACCGGCCGGTTGAGCGCCGGTCAGAGCGACCTCCTCCAGCAGGGGTTGAAGATACTCAGTTCCTCCCCGGAACTGGCGAAGATCACCGAAAGCGTCCGGGGTGATCTCGTGGACGCGAGCAAGGCCGCCGCCAAGGCCGCGGTGAGCAGGCAGGTCGACTCACTGAGCACCAGGCTTCACGACCGGGCGGAGTCCCTGCGCAATCCGCTGGAGGACCTCGGACTCGGAGAGGAACTCGAGGAGGACGAGGAGCCCAAGGGCCGCCGCGGGCGCGTGAAGGGCCTCCTGTCCCGCAGGAAGGCCCGGCGGCGAGACGAGGAAGAGGACGAGTACGAACCGGAGATCGACGAGGAGGAGCAGGAGGACGAGGAAGAAGAAGAGGAAGCCCCGCCCGTCCGCAGGCGTCCCGCCTCCGCCAAGCGTCGTGCTCCGGCGGCCAAGCCCACCCGGCGTGCGCCGCGGGACTCCGATGAGGAGGAGGACGAGGAGGAAGAGGAAGAGGAGCCGCGGGCCAGGTCCAAGCGCAGGCCCCCCTCCCGGAGCGGATCGACCGCTTCCCGCACCAAGCCGGCACCCGCCAGGGCGCGGAGGTGACCTTGATGGCCGAGACCTCGAAGAAACGTCCCGACCGTGAGAGCGGCAAGGAGCCGCCCGCCAACCGGCTCAGCCAGGAGTTCCAGAACCTCGTGGGAGCCCTCGGGGAGCGGGCTCTGTCATCGGTGAGCGGAAAGGTCGAAGGCGTGACCAGCAGGCTGACCGACTACGCCGGAAGCGGCGGGTCCAGCCTGATCGGCGCGCTGACCGGCTCCAAACACCCCAAGACGGCGATCGCCGGAGGCATGGTGAAGGGACTGGGCAAGATGGCGTTCGGCGGCCTGGCCAAGAAGCTCACGGGAGGCGGCAAGGGTGGCCAGAGCGGGAAGCTGAAGATGACCAACATCATCGAGACGATCGATGTCGGCGCTCCCGTACGTCTCGTCTACGACCAGTGGACCCAGTTCGGCGACTTCCCGAGCTTCATGAAGAAGGTCGAGGGCGTCGACCAGAAGTCCGACGAGAAACTGGATTGGACGGCGAAGATCTTCTGGTCCCGCCGGATCTGGGAGTCGACGATCCTCGAACAGCTGCCGGACAAGCGGATCATCTGGCGGTCGAAGGGGGCGAAGGGCCACGTCGACGGCGCCGTGACCTTCCACGAGGTCGCTCCCGAGCTCACGCGGGTCCTGCTCGTCCTGGAGTACTACCCGCAGGGCCTCTTCGAGCGCACCGGCAACATATGGCGCGCCCAGGGCAGGCGCGCGCGCCTCGAACTCAAGCACTTCCGGCGGCACGTCATGAGCCGGGTGCTCCTGCATCCCGACGACCTGGAGGGCTGGCGCGGCGAGATCCGCGACAGCGAGGTCGTCAAGGACCAGGAGACGGCACTCCGCGAGGAGGAGGAGAGGGAGAAGGCCGAGAAGGACTCCGAGAAGAAGAGGTCCGGGCGGGATCGCGCCGAGACCGGCGAGGCCGAGGAGCCCGAGGAGGACGAACTCGAAGACGAACTCGAAGACGAACTCGAAGAGGAAGAGGAAGAGGAAGAGGAGAAGCCCGCCGCGAAACGCGCGGCCGACGAGGAAGAAGACGAGGAAGAAGAGGAAGAGGAGGAGCCCGAGGAGGAACGCGTGACCGACGAGGACGAGGAGCCCGAGGAGGAGGAAGCGCCCAGGCGCCCGCCGCAGCGCCGCAGGTCCGGCGCTCCCAAGGGCGCGGAGGAGACGCCCAGGCGCCCCGCCCGCCGCAGGGCGGCCAGTCGCACCTGACCGGGGAGGAGACGCCATGACCATCGTTCAACCTTCGGGCGGCGGGGTGAGCGGCCACGGGTCCTCATCGGGGCTGGCCGACGTCATCGACACGATCCTCGACAAGGGACTCGTGATCGACGCCTACGTCAGGGTTTCCCTGGTCGGGATCGAGGTGTTGACGGTCGACGCCCGCGTCGTGGTGGCCAGCGTCGACACCTACCTGCGCTTCGCCGAGGCCGTCAACCGCCTCGACCTCTCCCAGACCGGCAACCAGAAGGGGCTGCCGGAGCTGGTGGAGGGCATGACGGAGAGCGGAAGCAAGAAGAAGGTCAAGGGTGCGACGCAGGGACTGCTGGACGCGGCGGGAGAGAAGATCCGCGGCCTGACGGCCGGCGAGTCCGGCGAGGACGAGTTCGAGGAGGCCGGTGAGGAGCGCGAGCCGGCGCCCCGCCGCAGACGGCGCAGGGAGGAGTGAGATGCGCGGTTCCAGTGGAAAGCGCGGGACGGTCCAGGCCGGCAGACCCAGGACCGACGCCCCCAGAACGGCCGGGCGGCACGACACCGGTCGCGGTGAACGGGCCGCCACGGCCCGATCCGGAGGAGCCGGAGGACCCGGCGCCTCCAGGCGGGTGACCGCCACCTACGTGTACGGGATCATCCCGTCCGACGTCGACCTGACCCCGGGCACCCGGGGGGTGGGAGACCCGCCGAACGCGGTCGAGCTGGTGCGCCACGGAGAGATCGCCGCCCTGGTGAGCGACATCTCCACCGACCGCCCCCTCGGCAGGCCGGACGACCTCGTGGCCCACGAGCGGCTGCTGGACGCCACCGCCGCGGAGGTACCCGTGCTCCCCCTGCGTTTCGGGGCGGTGGTGACGGACGCCCGAGCGGTCGTCGACGAGCTGCTCGCCCCCCACCACGACGAGTTCCTCACCACGCTGAGCGAGCTGGAGGGACGCGCGGAGTACGTGGTGAAGGGACGCTACGTCGAGCGGACCGTCCTGCGGGAGGTGCTCGACGAGGAACCTGAGATCGCGCGGCTGCGCGACGCGATCCGCGGACGCCCCGAGGAGGCGACGTGGGACGCGAGGATGCGGCTCGGGGAGCTGGTCAACACCTCGATCGCGGCCAAGCGCGAGGCCGACACCGGCGAGCTGGTCGGCGCCCTGGACCCGCTCTGCGTCTCCATCCTCGTGCGCGAGCCCACCCACGAGCAGGACGCCGCCCACGTGGCCCTGCTCGCGGACACCGACAGATGGCCGGAGATCGAGGAGGCCCTGGACGAGTTCGGGACCCGGTGGGCCGGCCGTGTCGAGCTGCGCCTGCTCGGCCCGCTGGCACCGTACGACTTCGTCAGGACGTAGGGGGAGGTGATCGATCGTGGAACCGCTGGGGCTCATCCTCGGCCTGCCGCTCGCGCCGCTGCGTGGGCTGATCCGGCTCGCGGAGCTGCTTCAGGAGCAGGCCGAGCAGGAACTCCGGAGTCCCGCGGCGGTCAGGCGCCGTCTGGAGGAACTGGCGGAGGCCAGGGCCTCCGGCGAGATCTCCGAGGAGGAGGAGGCCGCGGCGACGGAGCGAATCCTCGGAGAGATGATCGCTTAGCCGGTACGGCCGCACCGGCGCGGAGACGACGAGGGGAGTGATCTCGTGCCTGCCAGGCGCAGAACCCGTGAGGAACGCCCCGCCGACGATTCCTACAGGACCGCCGGCGACGAGGTCGACGAGGTCTTCGACGAGGACGAGGAACCCTACGAGGACCTCGGCGAGGAGGACCTGGACGAGGACGAGGAAGAGCCCGCGAAGGAGCCGCGGCGGCGTTCCCCCGCCCTGTCGGCGGCGACCGCCGGAGCGGCGGGGCTGCGGCAGATCATCGGCCTGACCTCGAAGGACACCGAGGGGGTGACGCTGGTGCGAAGGACCGAGGACGGCTGGCAGGTCGAGGTCGAGGTCGTCGAGGACCGTCACATCCCCTCGTCGGGCGACATGCTTTCGCTCTACCGGATCGAGATGGACCCCGCCGGCGACCTGTTGTCGTACCACAGGGTGCGGCGCTACAGGCGCGGCCGGACGGACGGCGGCGAGGCGGGCTGACGTGGCCGACGTGACGCGACCCGGCGGCGCCTTCCCTCGGTCCTACGGCGGAGGGCCATCCGGCGGGCGGGAGTCCGCCAACCTCGCCGACATCCTGGAGCGGGTGCTCGACAGAGGTGTGGTGATCGTGGGCGACATCCGCGTGAACCTGCTCGACATCGAGCTGCTCACCATCAAGCTGCGCCTGCTCATCGCCTCGGTCGACACCGCGCGGGAGCTGGGGATCGACTGGTGGGAACACGATCCGTGGCTCACCTCCCAGGACCGCGACCTGGTCGAGGAGAACCGCGTCCTCCGCGACCGGCTGGCCGGTCTGGAGGGCGTCGAGGGCATCGAGGGCGCCGACAGCACGGCGGGCACCCGGCGCCGTTCCCTCGGCAGGGGCGAGGGCACCCGTTCGCCCGATGACGCCCGGGAGCCGAGAAGGGCCGGAAGGTTCAGGGAGGAGCGCGATGGCTGAGGCGGGCACGTATCTCTACGCGATCGCCCGGGACGTGGGCCACGCTCTCCCGGAGCACGTGGCGGGCGTGGCCGGAGCGCCGGTGCGTGCGATCACGCACGAGGGCCTGGTCGCGTACGTGAGCCCGGTGCCCCTGGAGGAGTTCGGCGAGGAGCCGCTGCGGCGTTCCCTGGAGGACCTGGACTGGGTCGGGGGGACGGCCCGCGCCCACAACCGTGTCGTGGAGGCCGTGGCGGAGGAGGCTCCCACAGCCCCGGTCCGGCTGGTGACGGTCTACAGCACCGAAGACCAGGTCCGCGACCTGCTTCGGCGCAGACACGACGACTTCGCCGAGGTGCTCGCCCACGTCACCGGATGCAAGGAGTGGGGTGTGAAGGCGTACGCCGAACCGGGCGCGGGCGATCCTCCCGCCGAGGAGGCCCCCGCGGAGACCGACAGCCCGGGAACGGCGTACCTGAAGCGCCGCCGGGCGAGCCTGCGCAGCCGGGAGGACGCCTGGCGCCTGGCGGCGCGGCGTGCCGAGGACATCCACGCCGCCCTGGTGTCCGTCTCGGTCGCCGGCCATCGCCATCGGCCGCAGGACCCGCAACTGTCGGGCCGCGAGGAGGTGATGCTGCTCAACGGCGCCTACCTCGTCGACGAGGACCGCCGCGAGGAGTTCACCGCGGCCGTCGACTCGCTGCGGGGCCAGGGGATCGAGATACAGCTCACCGGCCCCTGGGCGCCGTACTCCTTCACCTCGATGGACCTCGGCCCGACCGGCGCGGAGACGCTCGATGACCCGTGACCACCACCCGCGAGGCGCCGAGCTCGCCACCCAGGGGCGTATTCCCCCCGAGCGAGTGGCACTCGTGGACCTGCTCGACCGGCTGCTGGCCGGCGGGGTGGTGGTGAGCGGGGACCTCGTGCTGTCCATCGCCGACATCGACCTCGTCCGCATCTCCCTGCGCGCCCTGATCACCTCCGTACGGGCCTCCGACCCGATCCCGTCCGCCCACCCGCCCGGCGCGGTCACCCTCGTCCGGGCCTCCGAGGAGGGGGGCCCGCTGTGAACCGCCTCCCTGGCGCCCCCCGGGCGGAGGACCCTCGCGGCACCCGGGAGCGGCTCCGTCCCACCGCGAGGAGGTTCAAGGTCACGCGAACCGCCCCCTCGGGCGCGGCCGGGAACGCGCGAGGACCGGCGCGGGCCGTCCGGTGGCGGGTGAACACCGACCCGGAGGCCGTCGAACGGGACCTGACCCGCCTCGTGCTCACCCTCGTCGAGCTGATACGGCAGCTGGTGGAACGCCAGTGCGTGCGCCGGATGGACCAGGGGGACCTGTCGGACGAGCAGGTGGAGGTGCTGGGCATGGCGCTGATGCGCCTTGAGGAGGCCATGACCGAGCTGTGCGAGCACTTCGGGCTCTCCCCGTCCGATCTCAACCTCGACCTCGGGCCGCTCGGCACCCTCCTGCCCACCGACTGACCCCACCGCGCCTCCCGGAACCCCCTCGGCCGCACCGGCCGTGTCGAGGAACTCGCGTCGCCGCGCGACGCGATCCGCGCCTCGCCGCGACATCCGGGTGAGCGCGCGCTCGGCGAACCGGGCATCGTCGCGGCGAGGCGGCGCCGGACAGCCGGCGGCCAGGACACGGTGCCGTCGTACGGGTCACCGGTGCGGCTCGGCGAGCAGTTCCTCGGGGATCACGTCGGGGACGCCGCGCAGGCTGACGAGCGAGACCACCGCGAGTACGGCGATCATCACCGCGGCGGTGATCGCCGTCACCTCGACCCCGGCGACGAAGGCCAGCCTGGCGGCCTCGGCGACGGCCTCCCCCAGCTGGGCGGGGAGCGCCGCGGCCGCCTGCAGGGCGGTGGGCAGTGACTCCACGACGGGAACTGCCACCTCGTCGGGCAGCCCCGCCGGGAGCCGGAGGTCATCCCGGTAGACGCCGGTGAGGATGCTGCCCAGGACGGCGATGCCCAGCGCGCCGCCCAGTTCCAAGGAGGTCTCGGAGATCGCCGCCGCGGCGCCGGCCCGTTCCCTGGGCACGCTCGCGAGCACGGTGTCGTTGGTGACCGCGAACGTGAGCCCGATGCCCACCCCGCAGACGATCATGGGAACGAGGAAGTAGAGGTATGGGGTGTCGAGAGCGAGCCGGCTGTAGCAGGCGAAGCCAGCGGCGGGCATCGCCAGGCCGAGCGCCACCACCCTGGCCCGGCCCCATCGGGTGATCAGCCCGGCCGCCAGGACCCCGCCGACCGCCGCCGACGCGCCTCCGGGCAGTCCCGCGAGACCGGCCCGCAGGGGCGACCAGCCCAGGACGAGCTGGAAGTACCAGGCGAAGATCAGCGACAGCGCGGACATGCCGAAGATGGCGACGAGGTTGGCGCCGACCGAGGCGGTGAAGGCCCGGCGCCGGAAGAGGCGGACGTCGATCAGCGGCTCGGTCAGCCGGGTCTGCCGCCAGGCGAACAGCGCCAGGGCGATGACCCCGACGGCCCCCGGCACCAGGACACCGGCGTTGTCGGGGCCGTGCACGGCGGCCTCCTTTACAGCGTAGATCACGCCGATCACGCCGGCCACGGACAGCGGCACGCTCACGAGGTCCACCCGCCCCGCCGCGGGGTTACGCGACTCCGGGAGCACGACGAGGCCGACGATCACGATGAGCGCCATCACCGGCAGGTTGATCAGGAAGACCGAGCCCCACCAGAAGTGGTCGAGCAACAGGCCGCCGACGACCGGCCCCAGGGCGAACCCCGCCGCGCCCATCCCGCTCCACAGGCCGATCGCCGTGGTCCGCTCCTTCGGGTCGGTGAAGACGTTGCGGATGATCGACAGGGTGGAGGGCATGATCGTGGCGCCCGCCACGCCGAGCAGGACGCGAGCGGCGATGAGCAGTTCGGGGGTGGGAGCGTAGGCGGTCACCGCCGAGGCCACGCCGAAGGCCACGGCACCGATGAGGAGCAGCCGCTTGCGGCCGATCCGGTCACCGACGTTGCCCATCGTGATCAGCAGCCCGGCGAGCGCGAAGCCGTACGCGTCGCCGATCCACAGGATCTGGGTCGCCGAGGGCCCCAGGTCCGCGACCAGCTGGGGAAGGGCGAGGTGCAGGACGGTGACGTCGACGGACAGCAGCAGCGCCGCCAGGCAGGCGACGGCGAGGGTCGCCCATCTGCGGCGATCCGTGATCGGGGAGTGATCGTTCATGCCCGTCATCGTGACCGGGGGCGCTGACGGCCCGCGCACCTCCCGCTGACGACCGCTTCGACGACCGCTTCGACGACCGCTGCGACGGCCCTGCGACGGCCCTGCGACGGCCCTGCGACGGCCCTGCGACGGCCCTGCGACGGCCACGGTAGCGGCCACGGTGACTCCACCGTGCCAAGGCCGCGCCGTCCGGGCTTCCACACCGCCCCGGCCGACCGGCCCGACCCGGCGAGGTCGCGCCCCGGACCGCCCGCGTCGTCCACGCCGAACCGGCCGGACCAGCCCCGGCGGATCGGCCCGCACGTCCACGCCGCCCACGCTGCCCGGACCGCCCGAGGCGTCCGGGCGGGGTCACGTGTCGAGCGTCGCGAGCACCTCGTCCCGCGACATGCGGGTTCCCACGCGCCACTCCTCCTCGTACGCGACGTCGCCGATGCGGGCGCGGACGGCCGCCGTGACCTCGGCGCCGGGGTTCGCCGCGGTGCCGCCGAGGGCCACGGCCGCGCCCAGCAGCCGGGCCGCGCCCCTGGCGTCGCCCTCCAGCAGCGCGACCTCCGCCAGACCTTCGATCGCCGAGCCCACCACCGGCAGGTAACGCTGCAGCGCCGGTTCGAGTGCCCTGCGGTACCAGGCCCTCGCCCCGGCCCTGTCCCCGCTCGACGCGGTGATCCGGCCCAGGTCGACGGTGATCCGCAACCGGGTCTCCTCGCTGGTGTACCACTCCTGCGTGCAGACTTTCAGTGCCCTGAGGGCGAGGGTGAGGGCCTCGTCCAGATCCCCGCGGAGCCTGGCGACCTCGGCGAGACCGCGATGGACCTTGGCCATCACGTCGGGGGCCCCCGCCCGGCGGGCGTGGTCGGCCGCGCGGAGGTACTCGGCGTGAGCGGTCGCGAGGTCGCCGTCGCGTACGGTCACCGCGGCCTCGTGGCAGACGAGCTCCGCGATGTCCTCGTCCGACCCGAGCTCCTCCGCCAGCCGGAGCGCCTCACCGGCCAGCGCGCGCGACGCGGTCCTGTCCTGCCGCAGGTCGGCGAGCCTGGCCAGCTCGGCCAGCGTGAGCGTGCTCCCCCAGCGCTCCCCGATGGAACGGAACAGCTCCAGCGCCTCCTCGAAGAAGCGCTCGGCGTTCCCGGTGTCGCCGCCGTGCATGTAGAAGTAGCCGTGGCCGAAGTGGGACAGTCCCCGCAGCCACGGCTCGGCGGCGGCGGGGACCGGCGGCGGTCCCGCCCCAGAAAGGGCGGTGGGCGGGCCGGTGAACATCGGCCACAACATGGCCAGGAACGGCCACCGGTACGGCCGGTCGATCGGCGGGATGACCGGGACGATCGTCTCCAGCAGGGCGAAATGCCGGGGCGACCGCGACTTGCCGGAGGAGGCCACGAGCACGCATATGGCGTACTCCTCCCCCATCCCCTCGACCGGAACGACCCCCATCGCGCTCTCGACCGAAACCGCCCCCGTCATCCCCTCGGCCGGTACGGACCCGGTCGCGCTCTCCTCCGGTACGGACCCGACCGCGTCCTTGGCGGGGACCACGTCCTTGGCGGGGACCACGTCCTTGGCGGGGACCACGTCCTTGGCGGGGACCGCGCCGATCGCGACGAGCAGGTCCGCGGCCAGGGCCGCGCCCTCCGAGCGGCGGCCCCGCAGCCACCAGTACATGGCGAGCCCGGCGAGCAGGCGCAGCCCCTGCCCGATCCTGCCGGTGTCGACGGCCCAGCGCAGCGCGGCGTGCAGGTCGTCGCGCTCCTCGTCCAGCCGCCGCAGCCACTCCAGCTGCCCGGCGTCGCGCAGGTGGGAGTCCGCCGTGGCCGCCAGGTCCGCGTAGTACGAGGCGTGCGCCTCGCGGCGCGCCTCGGTCTCGCCGGTCTCGGCCAGCCGTTCCGCGCAGTACGCGCGGATGGTCTCCAGCATCCGGTAGCGCCCGCCCACCCGCTCGACGAGCGACTTCTCCGCGAGGGAACTCAGCAGGTCGACGGCCTCGTCCTCCCGCAGCCCGCACACCCGCCCGGCCGCCTCCAGCGTCGCGCCGCCCACGAAGACGGTGAGCCGCCCGGCCAGCGACCGCTCGTCGTCGTCGAGCAGGTCCCAGCTCCAGGCGACCACGGCGCGCAGCGTCTGGTGCCGGGGCAGCGCGGTGCGGCTGCCGCGCGACAGCAGCCGGAACCGGTCGCCCAGCCGGGAGGCCACCTCGGCCACCGGCAGGGAGCGCAGGCGCGCCGCGGCCAGCTCCAGCGCGAGCGGCAGGCCGTCCAGGGCGCGGCAGATGTCCAGCACCTGCTCGACGTTGGCGTCGTCGACGCGGAAACCGGGGCACACGGCCGCCGCCCTGTCGGCGAAGAGCCGCACGGCGGGGTAGGCCAGGGCCTCGCCCGCGCCGGTGCCCGCCCTCGGCACCGGCAGCGGCGCGACCGGGTGGAGCACCTCCCCGGTGATACCGAGCGCCTCCCTGCTGGTGACCAGGACACGCAGTCCCGGACAGGCGGCGAGCAGGCGGTCGGCGAGCCCGGCGACCTCCGCGACCAGGTGCTCGCAGTTGTCCAGGACGAGCAGCACGGGACGGTCGGCCAGCACCGCGACCAGCCTCGCCAGAGGGGTGGGCGCCGGGCGGCCGGAGCCGGGAAACAGACCGGCGTCGCGGACGCCCAGCGCCCCGAGAACGGCCCGGGCCGCCTCCCCTCCGCCGAGGACCGGGGCCAGTTCCACGAAGCACACGTCGCCCCGCTCCCCCGTGGCGACCTCACCGGCCAGCCGGGTCTTGCCCGCGCCGCCGGGACCGACCAGGGTGACCAGTCTCGCCTCGCCGAGCAGCGCGCGGAGCCTGGACATCTCCCCCTCCCTGCCGACGAAACTGGTCAGCGGGGCCCACAGGCCCGACCTGACGGGCCCGGCACCGCCGGCCGCGACGCCGATGGGAGTGCCGGTGAGGGCGGGGTCGGCCCTGAGCACCGCCAGGTGCACGGCGGCCAGTTCCGCCGACGGGTCCACACCGAACTCCTCACCGAGGATCCGCCTGGCCCCCTCGTACACCTCCAGGGCCTCGGCCTGCCTGCCCGAGCCGTACAGGGCGCGCATCAGCTGCCCGTACAGCCGCTCCCTGAAGGGATGGGCGGCGGTCAGCTCCTGCAGCTCGGCGACGAGCTCGCGGTGGCGGCCCAGCTCCAGCTCCGCCTGGACGCGGTCCTCCACGCAGTCGAGTCTGAGCCTCTCCAGCCTGGCCGAGGGGGCCTGGGCGAACGGCGAGTCCCCCACGTCGGCGAGCGCGGGCCCGCGCCACAGGGAGAGCGCCTCGCCCAGCAGCTCGACGGCCCGGTCGCGCTCGCCGGAGGCCAGAGCCCGGCGGCCCTCGGCGGCGAGCCCTTCGAAGCGGTGGGCGTCGACGGCGTCGGCACCGGCCACGAGCCGGTATCCGGCCGGGTGGAACTCGATCACCTCCTGGACGCCGAGCGCCCTGCGCAGCCGCGAGACCTGGGACTGCAGGGCGTTGGCGGCGTTCGCGGGCGGATCGTCGCCGTACAGGCCGCCGATGAGCCGCTCGACGGTCACAACCCTCCCCGCGTCGAGGAGGAGCATCACGAGCAGCGCGCGCATCCCCTGGCCGCCCACGGCGACCACGCGCCCGCCGTCGAGCCGGATCCGCGTGGGACCGAGGATGTCGAACCGCATGTCCCGATTATCGTGGCTTCCCGCCCGCCGCCGCCGTCGGCCGATCACCGCCGATCGGGGTCCGCGTGTGTAATGCCAGATGATCTCTGGTACGACATATAAGGACTTGAGGGAAAAAAGATCTTTCCCTGGCGCCGGAAGGCGGGGTGGGCGGGACGGGGACTCCACCGGCCGCCCCGCCGGGCACGGCCGCCGGGGGTCTCCACACGGAGGTGTTCGATGAAACAGGTCCACGGCTGGGACCACGGCGAGAACGAGCCCGGCGACCTCTTCGGGATGACCGTCGAGCACCTGTTCGCCGAGGTGTGGTCCAGGGAGGGGATCTCGAACCGCGACCGGCGCATGCTGCTGGTCGGCCTGCTCGTCGGCCAGGGCATGGACGAGGACGTCGGCGTCCAGCTGGACGCGGCACTGCGGACCGGCGACCTCACCCCCGACGAGCTCCGTGAGATCGTCGTCTTCCTCACCCACTACGCCGGATGGCCCCGGGGCGCCAGGCTCAACGGCCAGGTCGAGGAGCTGATCGCCCGCGTCATGAGGTCCTGACCTCGGGCGGGGACGGCTGACTCCCCGCCTCCTGAGGCCCCGGCCGCCCCAGGGGCGCCGGATCACAGCCGCGCGGCGCGAGCGTCCCGGTGGAATCCGCTGTCCCCGCACCGCCGATCACCGCCGCACGGCGCGGAGCGTTACGACGGAACCGGCCGGTCGCTCGCGGCGTGAGGTCACAACCTCTCGACGTTGGCCCCCCGGCAGCGGTTCCGGGTGTCGAAGACGAGGGCGCTCGTCCTCTGGACGAGCTCGTAGTCGAAACAGTCGTGGTCGGTGAGGACCACCACCGCGTCCGCCACCGCCAGTTCCCGCTCCGAGAACGCGACGATCTCGACACCCTCGACGCCCTGCGGCAGCAGGAAGCAGTCCACGTGCGGGTCGACGGCCCGTACGTTCGCGCCCAGCTTGTGCAGGCCCCTGACCACGTCGATCGCGGGTGACTCGCGGCAGTCTCCGGCGTTCTTCTTGTACGCGAGGCCGAGCGCGAGCACCCGGCTGCCGTTGACCGGCTTGCGCAACCGGTTCAGCGCGAGACCGACCCGGTGCACGACGTGCTCCGGCATGTGGTCGTTGATGTCGTTGGCCAGCTCCACGAACTGGAAGTTGTGCCCCAGGCTGCGCTTGACCTTCCACGACAGGTACGACGGGTCGATCGGCAGGCAGTGCCCGCCGACGCCGGGACCGGGGGTGAAGCGCATGTAGCCGAACGGCTTGGTGGAGGCGGAGTCGATGGCCTCCCAGACGTCGATGCCAAGCTGTTGCGCGAAGATCGACAGCTCGTTCACCAGGGCGATGTTGACGTGCCTGAAGGTGTTCTCCAGGAGCTTGCACAGCTCGGCCACCTGCGGCGAGGAGACCGGGACCACCTCGTCCACTATCCTCGCGTAGAACGCTTTGACCCTCTCCAGGGACGCCCCGTCGATCCCGGAGACGACCTTCGGCGTGTTCTCCAGGCGCCAGCGCGCGTTGCCCGGGTCAATTCGCTCGGGACTGTAGCCCAGATGGAAGTCCTGCGGTGCCCGCAGCCCTGAGCCCTCCTCCAGCAACGGCAGCAGGTACTCCTCGGTGGTCCCCGGATAGGTGGTGGACTCCAGAATCACCGTGGCGCCCTGCCGCAGCAGCGGGGCGAGCGACTCCCCCGCCGCGCCGATGTGGCGCAGGTCGGGAACGCCCTCACGTAACGGCGTCGGCACGGTTATCACGCAGACGTCGAACCCCTCGGCGGCGGCGTAGTCGGCGCTGGCCAGGTATCGGCCGGACCGGTGGGCCAGGGACAGCATCTCGTCACCGACATCCTCGACATAGGACTCGGCGGCGTTGAGGCGCTTGACCCGCCACTCGTCCAGATCGATTCCCACGACGTCGAAGCCCGCCGTGACGGCCCCCATCGCAAGTGGTAGGCCGACGTACCCCTGGCCGATCACAACCAGTTTCTCTCCCACGGCAGAACCCCCGTCGATTCGGGATGAAGACACAACCTCGACTGTAGGAGCTCCGCTTTCCCGCACACCGATCCCGCCGCCGTTCGGGCGTGTCGCCCGGAGTCCGGGGCTGCTCAAGCACGGTGCACGAGACCGGACCGACACTCGATAACAGCACCAAAACCTTAAAACACCATACAATCATTTTAAATATGCATTTATACCTTTTATGCCCACATTGCGGGCTGCCGACAGGTGGATGAGCGGGCATGCGGACGAAACCGGACCACTTCCGCTCACACTCGGAGACCCTTTTGACCAGGATCGATACTACTTTAACGCCGAAAAGTAAGTAATATTCGGAAGTATTATTAAGTAAATTTTCCATCAGCCGCATATCAACATGCGCTCTTCCCGGCTGCACGCGAGCCCGCGTACGCCAACCTCCACGGCAGAGTCTTCAGCGTGTTACGTGACGCATTTCAGCGACGTGACAACATTCTGATGATTTTTCTAAATATCCATCTTTAGTCGCCCCTTGTGGGCAATACGACAAATCACCTAGAAACTCGACAAATAACTCAAGTTTTATTCATGACAGATCGCAGGCGACGGACCGCACCGGACGCCTGACGCATCACAAGACCAGTGAGGAGTTGTGTCGCATGTCCAAACCCGTTCGCGACGCGCTCGACCAGACGGCCGGCACGACCGCGATCATGATCGACACCAGGGGGGCCAGGAGCCGGCCGCTCCTCCGGCTCCGCCCGCCCCGCCCGCGAGGTGCCGCCGGCCGCGTCCTGCTGAAGGCGGCCGTGGTGGCCGCCCTCGCGATGGGCGCGGTCACCGGCACCCCGGGCGGCGCGAGCGCGACCGATCCGGTGGACATCGGCGACGCCGCGCCGTTCGGGGTGCTCGCGGCCGCGGTCACCAACGTGAACTCCACGACGGTCACCGGCGACCTGGGGGTGAGCCCGGGAACCACGGTGACCGGCTTCCCGCCCGGCACGGTCTCGGGGACCAAGCACATAGGAGACGCCACCGCGGCGCAGGCCAAGGCCGACGCGGCCGGCGCCTACGCCGACGCCGCCGGGCGCACGCCCGATGCCACACTGGCCACCCAACTGGGCGGGACGAGCCGGGGACCGGGCGTCTACAACTCCGTCAGCGGCGGTTTCTCGATCAACGGGACCCTCGCCCTCGACGCGCAGGGCGACCCGGACGCCGTCTTCATCTTCCAGGCCTCCACCCTCGACATAGCGAACGTCGGCAACATCAGCCTCCAGCGCGGCGCCCAGGCCGACAACCTCTTCTGGCAGATCAGCGGCTCGGCGACGCTGGGCACGTACTGCACCTTCCGCGGCAACATCCTGGCGCAGGGCACGGTCACGATCGGCAGCGGAGCCAACGTCAACGGCCGCGTCTTCGCGTTGAACGGCACGGCCGCCATCCAGGGCACCGGCAGCCTGCCGTTCACCCGCGTCACCGTGCCGAACGACCCGCCGACCACCACGACCCTGACCTCCTCGGCCGACCCCGCGTGGAGAGGGGACCCGGTCACCCTGACGGCGGCGGTGCAGCAGGTCAGCGGTACGGTCGTGCCCGCCGGCGAGGTGGTCTTCAAGGACGGCTCGACGGTCCTCGGTTCGGCTTTCCAGACCGATGGCGTCCCCGCCAGGATCACGGTCTCCGATCTCTCCGGGGGAGATCACAACATCGTCGCCGTCTATCTCGGGGGGGACACCTTCGACCACGAAGCTCTGATCCACTTCGCCCCGAGCACGTCACCGCCCGTCGTCCAGAGCATGTCTGACAGCCTGTGGAACAGCGCCGGGGTGCCCGCGGTCCCCGCGCAACCCGACACGCAGGGGGTCACCCTCGGCGTCAAGTTCACGGCGGCGACGAGCGGGACCGCGACCGGCATCCGGTTCTACAAGGGCACGCAGAACACCGGCACCCACATCGGCAGCCTGTGGACGAGTGGCGGCACCCTCCTGGCCAGCGCCACCTTCACCAACGAGACCGCCACCGGCTGGCAGGAGGTCAGCTTCTCGACACCGGTGGCGATCACCGCCAACACCACCTACGTCGCCTCCTACTACGCTCCGGCCGGCCGCTACGCGACAACCCGTCCCTACTTCGTCTCCGCGTACGTCAACGGCCCGCTCACCGCCCTCGCCAACGGCGCCGGAGGCGGCAACGGCGTCTACACCTACGGGGCGGCGAACGCCTTCCCCACGAGCAACTACCAGTCGACGAACTACTGGGTGGACGTCGTGTTCATCCCGACGGACAGCCTGTGGAACAGGGTGGCCGTGCCCGCCGTCCCGTCGCAGCCCGACGCGCAGGGGGTCGCCCTCGGCGTCAAGTTCACGGCGGCGACGAACGGGAAGGTGAGCGGGATCCGGTTCTACAAGGGTGCGCAGAACACCGGAGTCCACACCGCCAGCCTGTGGACGAGTGGCGGCACCCTCCTGGCCAGCGCCCCCTTCACCAACGAGACCGCCACCGGCTGGCAGCAGGTCAACTTCTCGCAACCCGTCAACGTCACCGGCGGAACCACCTACGTCGCCTCGTACCACACCACATCCGGCAACTACTCGATGGACCGCCCGTACTTCACCTCCCAGTACGTCAACGGCGCTCTCACCGCCCTGGCCGACGGCGCCGCGGGCGGCAACGGTGTCTACACCTACAACGCGAGCAACATCTTCCCGACGACCAGCTACCAGGCGACGAACTACTGGGTCGACCCGATCTTCCACAGCTGACGCGACGCTCGCGTGACCGGTGCCCCCGTGGCACCGGTCCGGTGTCAGGGCGTCCGCTCCTTGAGCGGGCGCCACCACCGCGAGTTGTCCCGATACCACCGGATCACCTCGGCCAGGCCGTCGCCGAAGTCCTTGCGAGGCTCGTAGCCGATGGCCCGGATCTTCGTCCAGTCGACGGAGTAGCGGCGGTCGTGCCCGAGCCGGTCGGCCACGGGCTCGACCGCCTCCCATCCCGTGCCGAGCGCGGCCAGCAGCCGCCCGGTCAGCTCCCGGTTGGTCAGCTCGACGCCGCCGCCGATGTTGTAGACCTCGCCGGGCGATCCCTTCCTCAGCACCGTCTGGATGCCCCTGCAGTGGTCGTCGACGTGCAGCCAGTCGCGCACGTTGAGCCCGTCACCGTAGAGCGGGACCTTCTCACCGTCGAGGAGGTTGGTGACGAAGCGCGGGATCATCTTCTCGGGATGCTGGTAGGGGCCGTAGTTGTTGGAACAGCGGGTCACCCGGACGTCGAGCCCGTGGGTGCGGTGGTAGGCACGGCACAGCATGTCGCCACCCGCCTTGGCCGCCGAGTAGGGCGAGTTCGGCAGCAGCGGCTCGCTCTCGCTCCAGGACCCCTCCTCGATCGAGCCGTACACCTCGTCGGTGGAGATCTGGAGGACCGTGCGGACTCCGCCCTCCAGCGCGGCCTGGAGAAGTCTCTGGGTCCCCAGCACGTTCGTCGTCACGAAGTCGCCCGCGCCCGCGATGGACCGGTCGACGTGGCTCTCCGCCGCGAAGTTCACGACCACGTCGTGGCCGGGGACGACGTCCGCGAGGAGCCTCGCGTCGGTGATGTCGCCCCGCACGAACGCGTAACCGGGATGGCCGTCGAGGGGGGCGAGGTTGGCGAGGTTGCCCGCGTAGGTGAGCTTGTCCAGGACGGTGACCCGCGTGTCCTCGCAGCCGGGCCAGGAACCGAGCAGCAGGGACCTGGCGTAGTGGGACCCGATGAACCCGGCTCCGCCGGTGACGAGGACTCTCACGCGCGCACCTGGATCCTGCTGTGGTCGCCCACCATGAGCTCGTGGGTGTTGGACACGCCGGCCGCGCGGCTGACCTCGACGCTGCGCCCGATCAGGGAGTGCGCGATGCGCGAGACGCCCTGCACGGAGGAGCCGTCGAGCACGATGGAGTATTCGATCTCGGCGCTGCCGACCAGGCAGCCGGAGCCGATCGAGGTGAAGGGGCCGACATAGGAGGAGAGGATCTTGGTGTCCGCGCCGATCACGATCGGACCGCGGAGGATCGAGTTCTCCACCACCGCGCCCGGCGCGACGACGACCCGCCCGGTGATCTCACTCAGGTCGTCCACGGTGCCCCTGATGTCGGGCTCGACGCGTTCGAGGACGATGCGGTTGCACTCCAGCATGTCCTGGAGGCGCCCGGTGTCCTTCCAGTAGCCGCTGACAAGGTGCGAGTGGACGCGGAAGCCGTTGCCGAGGAGCCACGCGACGGCGTCCGTGATCTCCAGCTCGCCGCGTGCCGACGGGGTGATCGCCCGGACCGCCTCGTGGACGGCCGGGGAGAAGATGTAGACCCCGACGATCGCGAGGTCGCTGCGCGGGTGCTCCGGCTTCTCCTCCAGCCCGAGGATCTCTCCTCCCGGCCCGATCTCGGCCACCCCGTAGAACTGCGGTTCGGCGACCCTGGTGAGCAGGATCTGCGCGTCGTGGTCGGCCAGGCGGAAGGCGTCCACCAGATCGGTGATGCCGTCCACCAGGAAGTTGTCCCCCAGATACATCACGAACGGTTCGTCGGCGAGGAACTCCCTCGCGATCAGGACGCAGTGCGCCAGCCCGAGGGGAGCCTCCTGGGGGATGTACGTGACGTCCAGCCCGAACCGCGAGCCGTCGCCCACCGCGTCCCGGATCTCGTGGCCCGTGTCGCCGACGACGATGCCCACGCTGGTGATGCCGGCCTGCCGGATCGCCTCAAGCCCGTAAAAGAGCACCGGCTTGTTGGCGACCGGGACCAGTTGTTTCGCCGAGGTATGGGTCAGCGGGCGCAGCCTCGTTCCCTTACCGCCCGCCAGAACGAGTGCCTTCAACGCTCTTCGAGTCCTTCCGCGAAGAACACATGGCCGTGCGACCGCATGTCCTCCCGATTTTACCGGGAACCGAAATCGATGCCTCTTCACCGGCTCGCGCCTTTACCGAATAGCGTACGGCGTGTTGCCGATTTCACACTTTTCCTCGGTCACGGAACACCCACGCCCGGTTTATCGCATAACTCAGCGGCGGGCTCGTCAGTATCACCATTCCCTGGGCCACCATGATCGGGATCCCGGCGAGTTCCACCAGAAGCGGGACCCCGATGACGGACGCCGCGAGAAAGCTCAGCCCGACCGCGTAGAACCGCAGGTAGCCTGCGAACCAGGAATGCCCGGAACCACGGAAGACCACCAGCCTGTACCAGGGGTAGACGATCACCACGGTCACCAGGTGGCTGACCACGACCAGGAAAAGATAAGGGACGCCATCTTCAACGACCAGCAATCCTAGGCCGAGGAGAGCGTAATAGACCAGGGCCGTCATGGCGCCGGCGAGCAGATATGTGATGCGGTGGCCACCAAAGGCCGAGATCACAGCCGACCGCCCGAAATGCGAATTATTGTCACGGGCGGTTTTACCTTCGACTTCAACCATGTGACGGTCACTCCGGGTCATGATCTGACATTGGGATGAAACAGGATTGTAGTAGGCGACGAGAAATAACCGGGGGATCAATGTCGGTGTCGGTGATTATTCCGTGTTACCGCTCAGCGCGGACCCTTCCGGCGCTGGTGGACAGACTCATGCCGGTCCTTCACGGTCTGGCCGTCCGGCACGAGGTGATCCTCGTCGTCGACGGAAGCCCGGACGACACGTGGGAGACCGCCGCCGAGCTGGCCCGCCGGGTCGACGCCGTCCGGGCGATCCGCCTGTCCCGGAACTACGGGCAGCACAACGCGCTGGTCGCCGGCATCAGGGAGGCGGCGTTCGAGGTCGTCGTCACCATGGACGACGACCTGCAACATCCTCCCGAGCAGATCCCTCTCCTCCTGGCCGCCCTCGAAGGCGACCGCCTCGACCTGGTGTACGGCGTCCCGCACGACGAGGAGCACGGGTTCCTGCGGAGTCTCGCGTCCCGGTCGGTCAAGGCCGCCATGTCCGGCGCGCTGGGCATCCGCACCGCGCGTACGATCAGCGCCTTCCGGGCCTTTCGCACGCACATGCGCGACGGGTTCGAGAACCTGTCCGGACCGCACGCGTCGATCGACGTGGCCCTGTCATGGGCCACCACACAGGTGGGCTCCGTCGGCGTGCACATGAACGAGCGCGACCACGGGCGATCGAACTACACGCCGCGCCTGCTGGTCGGGCACGCGATGAACATGCTCCTCGGTTACAGCACCGCTCCGCTCCGCGCGGCGAGTTACCTCGGATTCCTCGTCGGTGTGATCGGCCTGCTGCTGGGAGGCGCCGTCCTGTGGCGTTTCGCCACGGGCGACACCACGGTGGCCGGGTTCACCACCATCGCCTCGATGGTCGCGCTCTTCTCCTCCGCCCAGCTGGTGTCCATCGGAGTCCTCGGTGAGTACATCGGCCGCATTCACGGAAACGGCATGGGCCGCCCGACGTACGTGGTGCGCGAGCGCGTCGGGTCGTCCGCCGCCGATCCTCCCCGGCGGCCCGGCGGCCCTGGCGTTCCCGCGCGCGCAGGAGCCGGCTCCGGACCAGATGAACGGTGAGGAAGGTCTGGACGGGCTCGAATCCGTACCTCGCCCACGCCCTCTGCACCCGCGTGTTGTGTCCCTGGGTGGAGATGACGACCTCTGCCGCGCCACGCGCCAGCGCGCGGTCCTCGACGGCCCTGAGCAGGTGGGCGTAGAGACCACGCCCCTGTGAGCCGGAGATCACTCCGGCCAGGAGGATCTCCGTCCGGGACCCCTCCTCCTCCAACGTGGCCAGCCCGAGCAGGCGGGGCCCCTCCACTCCCACGCCTCGATCCTCCAGTGTCAGGCACTCCCCCTCCTCGGCTGACCTCAGCGCCCATTCCTGATAGCCCGCCAGGGCCTCGACGGCGTCGAACAGCGGATTGGCCAGATAGTGGTTCCCGTACGCGCCGAAGATGTCGGAGACCAGTGCCTCCACCGCGGCGGGACCGACCGGCTCCGACGTCCGCAGCTCGGGCGACGGAGCAGGCCCGCGTCCCTCTCCCGCGCGCAGGCGCCAGTACACGAGGGAGTCCGCGAACACGGCGGTCCGGCCGAGCGCGGTCAGCTTCGCGAACCAGCCGACGTGTTCGGCCGGATACCGGAGCACGACGACATCCGCGACCGACTCCAGGAGCGCCTCGCGGACCGCGGAGAACGGCGCCCCGGACCCCACGGGGACGGTGAGGCGCTCCACGGAACATCCGAACCGGGCCGATTCCAGCGGCGACTCCACGGCCCGTACGGCCCGCGCCTCGATCATGTCGCGCCAGGCCATCAGCTCACCTCGTAGGACCGGACGGCGTCGATCACTCGCGCCACGCCGGTCTCGTCCAGGTCGGCGTAGAGCGGCAGCCGTACGAGACGATCGGCGACCCTCTCCGTGACCGGGCAACCCCCCGGGGCCACGCGACCGAACCTCGCCCCCGCGGGCGCGGCGTGCAGGGGCTGGTAGTGGAACGTCGCCTGCACGCCTCCCCTCCGGAGATGGTCGATGAAGGCCTGGCGGTTCTCCAGATCCGGGAGCAGCAGGTAGTACAGGTGCGCCGGATGCGCGCAGCCGTCCGGGATCGCCGGCTGGGAGATCCCGTTCCCGGTCGCCCAGTCCGCCAGCTCCTCGTGGTACCGGTACCAGACGGCGTGGCGCCGGGACTGGATCTCGTGGAACGACTCCAGCTGCGAGGTCAGCTGCGAGGCCAGGACGTCGGACAGCAGGTAGCTGGAGCCGATGTCGACCCATCGGTACTTGTCGACCTGGCCGCGGAAGAACCGGCTGCGGTCGGTGCCCTTCTCCCGGATGACCTCGGCGCGCGCGACGAGACCGGCGTCGTTCAAAAGCAGCGCGCCGCCCTCCCCGCACTGCACGTTCTTCGTCTCGTGGAAGCTCTGCGCGGCCATGCTGCCGAACGATCCGAGCGGCCGGCCTCGATAGGACCCGCCCAGGCCGTGGGCGTTGTCCTCGATGAGGGTGAGGCCGTGCCGGTCGCAGAGTTCGGCGATCTCCTTCATCGCGCACGCGATGCCCGCGTAGTGGACGACCACGACGGCCCGCGTGCGATCGGTGATCGCCGCCTCGATCAGCCGCTCGTCCACGTTGAGGGTGTCGGGCCTGCAGTCGACGAAGACCGGGACCGCCCCGCGCAGCGCGTAGGCGTTGGCCGTCGACATGAAGGTGAACGACGGCATGATCACCTCGTCGTCGGCCTGGAGATCCAGGAGGATCGCCGACATCTCCAGCGCGTGCGTGCAGGAGGTGGTCAGCAGCACCTGGCCTGCCCCGGTGATCTTTCCGAGGATCTCGGCGGCCCGCCGGGTGAACGGCCCGTCTCCGCAGGTGGATCGCCGGCGCACCGCCTCCCCCAGGTAGTCCAGCTCGTTCACCGAGATGTGCGTCCGGTTGAAGGGGATCGTCTTCAGGTCGGTTGCGTTCACGGCCGAAGTGAACAACGAAAGGACCGGAAGACACACGTCGCGCCGTCGTTCCTTGGCGATCCATTACGCAAGCCTTAGGTCACGCCGATCCGTCCGGGATCCGGTAGACGGCGCAGTCGCCGGAGCGGAACCGGAGCTCGGCGAAGTCCCCGATCCTGGAGGTCCGGCCGGTGCGGCGCTCGTCGGCGAAGAGCCAGCGCACCCCGTAGCGCTCGCGCAGCCGCCCGATCGTGGCCTCCGAGGGGGTCCGGAAGGCGGCGTCGTTGAGGGCGAGCCGTTCGCCGTCCCAGAACGGCAGGTGTTCCGGCAGGGACCCTGGACGCCAGTGGCTCATGTTCGCGGCGGTGTAGGTCCATCCCTCGACCAGCACGCGCCGTTCGGACAGGGCGGCCACCCAGAACTGGCGGCTGTCGCACGGATCCTCGTACCCCCAGCGGCAGTGCGCGTCCGTGGCGACCAGGTCGCCCGGATCCGAGTGGGCGCGCAGCCACCGGCCGGCCTCCAGGGCCCCCTGGGGAACCGCCTGGACCGCCACCGGCGGGACCTCCCCGAACGTCCGGGCCGCCGGGACGCTCTCCGCTCCCGGGAGAACGCGCGTGAACCAGGCGGCGGGCGGCCCGACCGCCGCGAACACGACGAGCACGAAGGCCCAGGCCCGGAGGCTGCCGCGCCCGGTCGTCACCAGGGCGGCGGCCACCAGCACGACGACGGCCAGCAGCGCGGCGTAGGGCAGGTACAGCACGGTGTCGGGCCGGCCCGGGGCCAGGGGGGTCCTGACATCGCACAGCATGCGGATCAGGTAGGCCGTCATCACGCCGGCGCCGACCGCGTACGCGATCGTCCTGAGCGGCACCCGTGCCCGCCGCACGATGACGGAGAGCCCGTAGGCCGCGATGATCATCAGGTAGGGATAGCCGGCCCCGAAGAAGTAGAGCTGGCCGAGGTGGGGGTGACCGAGCAGGAGCACGGCGCCGACACACGCGGCGCCCATGCCGAGCAGGAGGACCACCGCCGGTCGCAGGAGCAGCCTCGGCCTGCACAGCAGCCCGAGGATCCCGCACCACGTGACGGCCAGGCACAGCGCGTACAGCACCGTGACACCGAGCACCGAGAGCGGCGGCGGCTCGACCGCGCCGGCGTGGCCGGTCAGCTCTCCCCAGGCCCGGCGCAGCAGGGAGAGGGGGTCGACCATCATCCCCTGCCTCGCACCGCCGAACAGTACTACCTGCGCGAAGAGGGAGCACGCCGCCGTCATCCCGAGCGCGGCGAGCGCGGGCCGGGGTACCCGGCGCCGCCTGATCACCTCGACCCCGACGACGGCGGCCAGTCCCGCGGCGAGCGGAGGGAGGTGGGTGGCCTTGGCTCCCATGACCGCCACGACGAACACGCCGAGCAGGAGCCATCTGCCGGCGTCACGTCTCCATCTCCGTCTGTGTCCTTCGAGAAGGTCGACGAGCAGCAGGACGACCGGGGCGAACAGGAGGGCTCCGAAGGTCTGGGTGGGGCCCGTCCAGGACTGGAAGCCTCTCCAGGTGAACATCCCGATGTTCACCCCCAGGTAGAGGTTCGGGGCGGTCATGAACACGGTGCCCGCGATGGCGAGGAGTGCGGCGGGGCGGGAGCGGGTGAGGCGGTGGGCGATCATGGCCAGGAGGATGGTGAGGGCGGCCATCATGGGGAGCATGCTCAGGCGGAAGAGCAGGACGAGGGGTTCGATGCCGGTGATCCAGCTGGCGGCGGCGTAGTGGGTGTAGACGAACCAGTGGTAGAGCAGGGGTTCGCCGTCGACCATGGGGACGGTGGGGGGCAGGTGGTGTTTCAGCTCGCCGATGAGGGCGAGGTGGAAGGGCATGTCGACCGAGGCGGTGGCGAGGGTGGGCCAGGTGAGGGTGTGGCCGCGGAAGAATCTGGCGATGCTGAGGAGGATGAGGTAGGCGCAGGTGAGGGCGAGGGTCCAGGACCACCAGGTGGGGGTGGGGGTGTGGGGGCGGCTGTTCCAGTGCTTGCGCAGGCGTGGCACGGTGAGGAACAGGGTGTAGGTGGCGATGGGCCAGGTCAGGACGAGTAGGGGCAGGCCGGTGGCGCGGGCGGGGATGTAGGTGAAGATCTCCAGGGCGTATCCCAGTGCGGTGCCCAGGGCGATCTCTTCGGTCAGGGTGCGTTCGCCGGGGTAGGTGGCGCGGATGATCAGGGTGCCGGGCAGGGTCAGGCCCAGGATGAGGTAGGCGGTGAACAGGGTCAGGTCGGTGGCTGACACGCCGTACAGCAGCAGTGTCGCGTAGGCCAGGACGGCCGTGCAGGTGGCGGGCAGGATGCGCCGCAGGCGGGGGGCGGGCAGGGCGCGTCGCAGGCGGGGGGCGCGGGGGCGGGACGGGCGTCGCCGGGCGGGCGCGGGTGCCCGGGGGGTTTCCAGGGGAGCGGGGCTCGGTGCGGAGGCGGAGGCGGGCGACGTCGTGTCCATGAGCGCAAGCATGCTGACGTGAGCGTCCCGGGCGATCTCGGACTCAGGCTACCGGGCGTTTCCTTGCCAGTCCTTTGTCCGAGGGGGCGGACCCGGCCACCCTGATTATCCGGTCCTCCGCCGGGTCAGGCGATGAAATGAGCCGGCAGGCGGTCGTTCCGGAGCCCGCATTTCTTTGCGGGAATTTAAGCAGCCGGACGATGGCATATCCGGCGGTAAGGGCACGCCCTGCCATTAAAGTCGGCGGGCGATGCCCACTCCCCCACCCTGCCCCCGCGCCGGGGAGCCGACCCGCCTTCGGCACCCGAAATCCCGATCCGGCCACGACATCGTACGGGTGATTCTCTGTGGAGTACATAATCGTCGCGGCCGCCGTGGTGACGCTGGTGTTCATCGTTCAGACGGCCCTCGGCGCGCGGGTGGCTCGGCGTGCCCTGTGGGTGCTGATGCTGGCCTTCGTCGTGCGACTGCTCGTTCACGTCCTCGTGATGCGGTCCAACTCCATCGCGTACGGCGGAGACAACTTCGTCTACGAGGGCAGGGCCCTGGAGATCGTGGCGTACTGGAAGCACGAGGGCTTCACGTTCGTCACCTCCGAGCAGATCGACAGCCTCTACTCCGTGGCGGTGCCCTGCAACATCTTCGCGGCGATCATGTACCTGTGCGGTGGCCCGGCCCCCCTGGCCTGCACCGCCTTCGTGGCGCTCATCGCCTGCGGGCTGTGCGTCGTCATGTACAGATTCGCGCGGCTCATCGGCGCCGACGAGCGCGCGGCGTTCAGGCTGATGACCCTGATGGCATTCATGCCGGCATTCATGCTGCATACGTCCGACATGTTCAAGGACGGATTCAACGCGTTTCTCGTCATATCCTGTCTCGGCCTCGCCGCTTCGAACGTCCAGCGTTTCGACATGCGTAAACTATTTCTCCTCGGCCCGCTGCTGTGGACGCTCTGGAACGTGCGCCCCTACATGGTTTTCATGTGCGCGATACCACTGATTCTCGGCCTGGCGGGCCTCAAGCGCGCTTTTCCGTTGTGCGTGCTGGCCATCCTGGCCATGTTCCTGGTGCCTGTCCTGATATTTCCTGACGTGGTGGAGAGCACACCGCTCGTCATGATGCAGGAGCAGCTGGAGCGCGGACAGTCGGAGATCGTCCGTCACTCCAACGCCGCGGGAGGTTCGGGAATCGCCTTCGACGACGGCGGTAATCCGTGGAGCGCGTTCCTGCCGAAGCTGGTCTACACGCTTCTTTCCCCGTTCCCCTGGATGGACGGCAGCCTGGTGCTACAGCTGGCGAAGGTCGAGACGGCGCTGTGGTACTACCTTCTGTGGTGCGCGGTCGTCGGGGTCCGGCGAATGTGGGGTGAGAACCGCAGGATGCTGCTGATCCTCCTGCTCTTCGCCGTACCGTGCACGATCATGTACACGACCACCATGTCCAACATCGGTCTCATCTTCCGGCAGCGGATACCGATCGTCATGGTCGTGAGCCTGTTGTCCGCGGTCGCCTGGACCAGGGTCCCGCAGGAGCGGCGGCGGCTCGTGTCCGGCGCCGGAACGGGTCCGGACACCGCCGCCTCCGCGGTGTCCGCCCGCCCGTCCGGCACGGCGGGGAGGGCGCCGGCCGGGATTTCGCGAGTGCGGTGAGGCTAGGCGACGTCGAACACCACGTCGACCCAGTAGTTGGTGGTCTGGTAGGTGCTGGCCGGGAAGGGATTCGCCGCGCCGTAGGTGTAGACACCGTTGCCTCCCACCGCGCCGCTGGCCGGCGCGATGAGCGGTTCGCTCGTGTACTGCACATTGAAATACGGTCGTGTCTGCGAATAATAACCAGACAAAGTATTGTAAGAGACGACATAGGTCGCGTTCTCGGTCACCGGGACGGGCGTGTCGAAGTTCACCTGCTGCCACCCGCTCGCCGTCTCGCCGGTGAAGGTCGCGCTGGCGAGCAACTGCCCGCCGCTCGTCCACAGACTCCCGACATGCGGCCCGGTGTTGTTGACGCCCTTGTAGAAACGGACACCCCTGATACTGCCACTCGTCATCGTCGTGAATTTGACGCCGACCGTGACGGGCAGCTTGTCGGGTTGGGATGCGACGGCGGGGGTCGCCGTTTTCTCCCAGAGGCTCGTGAACGGCACGAACAATACGTCGACCCAGTAGTTGCTGGCCTGGTAGGTGCTGGTCGGGAAGGTACTCGCCGCGCCGTACGTGTAAACACCGTTGCCCCCCTCGTCACCGTTGCCCAGCGCGACAAGCGGGCCGTTCACATACGGCTCGGTGAAATACGAGGATGTCAGCGAGTAGAACCCCGAACTCGTGTAGTACGAGGCGACGTACGTCGTGTGGGCGGTCACCGCGACGGGCGTGTCGAAGTGCACCTGCTGCCACCCGCTCGCCGTCTCGTTGGTGAAGGTCGCGTTGGCGAGCAACTGCCCGTCACTCGTCCACAGGCTCCCGACATGCGTCCCGGTGTTCTGTACGCCCTTGTAGAAACGGATGCCCCTGATGCTGCCGTCGGTCAGCGTCTGGAACTTGACGCCGACCGTCACGGCGTTGGGGTCGTTCTGCGACGGGACCTGCGGAACCGTCTGGTCGTCCCACAGGCTCCTGACCGGGACGAACAGCACGTCGACCCAGTAGTTGGTGGCCCGGTAGGTGCCGGTCGGGAAGGTGCTCGTCGCGCTGTAGGCGTAGACGCCGTTACCGACCTGCACACTGCTGGCCGGCACCACGAACGGGCCGTTCGTGTACTGCGTGGTGAAGTAGGGGACCGTTGTCGAGTAGTTCCCGGACGTCGTGTGATACGAGGCGACATACGTCGTGCCGGCGGTCACCGTGACCGGCGTGTCGAAGTCCACCTGCTGCCACCCGCTCGCCGTCTCGTTGGTGAACGTGGCTCTCGCCAGGAGCTGCCCGCTCGCGCTCCAGAGGTTCCCGGTGTGCGTCCCCGTGTTGAGCGCGCCCTTGTAGAACCTGACGCCTCTGACGGTGCCCGCGGTCGTGGTCTGGAACTGCACCCCGAGTTCGACCGGCACGGGATCGTTGGCCGAGCTGACGGCGGGCACGCTGCTGGGCGGCCAGATGGTGCAGGCGTCACACGACGTGTTGATGGTGACGGTGATCGTGGTCGGGATCACCTGGAGGTTGCCGATGTCGTCGACCGCCCGGACCGCGATCGTCGTGGTTCCCGTGGTCTGGGGTGTCCAGCGGTACTGCCAGTTCTCCCGGCCCGTCGCCGGAAACCACCGGGTGCCGCCGTCGACCGAGACCTCGATTCCGGCCACGACACCGCCCCCGGTGTCGGCCGCCGTTCCCTGGATCGTGACGTTCGTCAGCTCGGGCAGGGTGGCTCCGTTCGACGGGTTCGTGATCGTCGACGTGGGAGGGCTGGTGTCCGTCGACGCGGTGGCCGGGACCAGACCCGGCTGGAGACTGGCGGGCTGGGACCCCATGTCGGCGAGGAGGTTGACCGTCGCCTGCTGCATCCGGATGTCGGTGGGCGTGCCCGCTCGATCGTGGTTGGCGTCCAGCCCCCACGACCACTGGATGGTCCCCGCGCCGAAGACGAGCGCACCGCTGGAGGCCCGGTAGAGCGTCAGGTTGTGGTTCGCGGTGCCGAGCCCGTACGTACTGCCGTAGTCGAGCAGGTATTTGGAGGTGAGGTTCATGACCGTGCTGGAGTACCTGGCCCGGCCCGGAGGTTCGGACCCGTTGCTGGGTGAGACATCCCATTCGTAACCGAGCGTCCCGGTGGGGAAGACGGCCGTCTGTCCTGGGGAGAGGTTCGCCACGGAGGTGTTGCGCCAGATTCGCATCTTGCTGAAGTCGGCCGGCACGGTTATCGCGTCGTTGGAGACGCCGTTGACCCTGAACCACGTCCCATTCAGCGCGTTCTCCGGTCTGCCGCCGTCCGAGGGCGGGGAAAAGCGTGGATCACGCCACGATCCGGTCCACTGGGGGCTCGGGTCGATCTTGGCGTTCGCCAGCGTCTCCTTGTAGCAGACGAAGGTCCGGAAGGGGGTCCCGTCACTCATCGCCGCCTCCCAGCGGCCCTTCCAGAAACCCTCGTTCCCGGAGAAGAAGGCTATGTCGACGCCGCTGTCCCGGGCGTTCGTGACGTTGTCCCGCATGTCGTTGGACCAGTACTCGTCGTGGCCGACGGAGAGGAAGACCTTGTGGTCGAGCATCTGCTGGCCACGCATCGCGGTGTCGATACTGCTGGTGTAGCTGACGTCGTAGCCGTTGGCCTCGATCCATCTGATCATGGGGTATTCGGCGTTGAAGAACCAGCTCTCCACCGAACCGCCGCAGCAGCTGGAGATACGCGTGATGAACGGCCGGTTGTAGCTGACCTTGTAGGCCCGCCCCGCCGGAACGCCCGCCGAGTAGAGACTGCTGCCGCCGTACTTGTTGTACGCCTGCCAGGTGCTGTCGGAGGTCTGCAGCAGGAGATCCGATCCGCGTTCGTCGTCCCGGATCACGAATATCATCTGGCTGGCACCGGGCGTCGCGTCATCCCGGATCAGGTTCGCGATGTAGACCCCCGAGACGGCGGTGGGCGGCACGGCCCACGAGGCCGAGACCGCCCAGTTCCCGCAGTCGACCAGTGCGGTCACCGGATCCGTGAGGCAGGGCGGCTGCGCCTGGGGCAGGGTGGCCGAGGGAGTGAGCGTTGTGATCTTTCGTGCGCCCATGCCGCCGTAGTAACCGATGCGGTAGACGTCCACGTGGTAGGCGGTCGCCGGGGTGTTCACCTTGAACTGGACGGTCTCCCCCTTGTCGACGCTCATCTGGGTCGCGTATCCCTGGATGCTGCTGCTGCCGGCTCCCGGTATGTCCCATTCGCTCGGCGGGTTTCCCGGCAGGCTGTTCTCCAGGCAGATGACAGAGGTCACCGGGCAGGCCGCGTGGGACGCCCGGCCGCGGCCCCTCTCCTCCGGCGTCCCCGCGCCTTTCTCGGGAAGGCCGCGCAGGCCGAACCCGGCGAGCCTCCGTTCCAGCGAACGGGCTCGGCCGCCTTCCGGCGGCGCAGCCTTGACCTCCACGGCCCGGCGTCCGTCGGCCGGCGCCCGCCCCGCTCCGGCGGCGGCGCCCGGAGCCGGCCGCCCGGGTGGGTGTCCGGTCACCGGGCCGGGGGCGGCGTCCGGTCCGATCGGTACGACGTTCCGCACGGTCGCCCACTCCTGCGGGGCGACGGTGCCGGGCCCCGGCGCCCAGATGGCACCCAGCAGGCCGATCAGGGTGAGAAGACCGGCCCCGAAGGTGAACGGCGACCGCCGACCGGCCTTCCTCGCATTGTCCATACCGCCTGCCATGTGTGACCTCCCGACAGCATTCCCTTGGCCAACTTTCCGCCCCGGCCAGGACCATAGGCAGAAAGAAAGGCAATCACATCCAACCCCCAACAGGAATTAGCCTTAAATAACGGCGATTTACCTACAATACAGAAAATCACTCTAATATCGCACCAAAAGGCCACCCAAACCGCAAATCAATCTCAACTTGGTGGGGGTGTGGAGTAATCGGGTCGGTTGCCTTCGCCTCCCGCATAAAGGACTGGCAAGGAAATACCCGGTAGCCTGAGTCCGAGATCGCCCGGGACGCTCACGTCAGCATGCTTGCGCTCATGGACACGACGTCGCCCGCCTCCGCCTCCGCACCGAGCCCCGCTCCCCTGGAAACCCCCCGGGCACCCGCGCCCGCCCGGCGACGCCCGTCCCGCCCCCGCGCCCCCCGCCTGCGACGCGCCCTGCCCGCCCCCCGCCTGCGGCGCATCCTGCCCGCCACCTGCACGGCCGTCCTGGCCTACGCGACACTGCTGCTGTACGGCGTGTCAGCCACCGACCTGACCCTGTTCACCGCCTACCTCATCCTGGGCCTGACCCTGCCCGGCACCCTGATCATCCGCGCCACCTACCCCGGCGAACGCACCCTGACCGAAGAGATCGCCCTGGGCACCGCACTGGGATACGCCCTGGAGATCTTCACCTACATCCCCGCCCGCGCCACCGGCCTGCCCCTACTCGTCCTGACCTGGCCCATCGCCACCTACACCCTGTTCCTCACCGTGCCACGCCTGCGCAAGCACTGGAACAGCCGCCCCCACACCCCCACCCCCACCTGGTGGTCCTGGACCCTCGCCCTCACCTGCGCCTACCTCATCCTCCTCAGCATCGCCAGATTCTTCCGCGGCCACACCCTCACCTGGCCCACCCTCGCCACCGCCTCGGTCGACATGCCCTTCCACCTCGCCCTCATCGGCGAGCTGAAACACCACCTGCCCCCCACCGTCCCCATGGTCGACGGCGAACCCCTGCTCTACCACTGGTTCGTCTACACCCACTACGCCGCCGCCAGCTGGATCACCGGCATCGAACCCCTCGTCCTGCTCTTCCGCCTGAGCATGCTCCCCATGATGGCCGCCCTCACCATCCTCCTGGCCATGATCGCCCACCGCCTCACCCGCTCCCGCCCCGCCGCACTCCTCGCCATCACCGGCTCGATCTCGGTCGGAGCGGCGAGCCTCTACCTGGGCAGCAGCGAGCTGTTCACCTGGGGAGGCATTCCAGACGCTTCCTGGACGAGCCCCACCCAGGCGTTCGGAGCCCTCCTGTTCGCCCCGGTCGTCCTGCTGCTCGTCGACCTCCTCGATCATGGGCACCGCGGTGCGGGCAGGTGGCCGCTGCTGGCGATCCTCCTCCTCGCGATCATGGGGGCCAAGGCCGTCTACCTGCCCCTGCTCGCGGTGGGCCTGCTGGCGGTGGTCGCGGTCGAGGTGATCAGGCGGCGCCGGGCGCCGTGGCCCGCGCTCACCGCGCTCGGGATGACCGTGGCCTGCTTCCTCATCGCGCAGGTGACGCTGTTCGGCCAGACGCGACAGGGGCTGATCGTCGCCCCCCTCTCGTTCGCGCGAACCGCGTGGGGCGAGCTGACCGGTCTGGGCGACCAGGTGAACCCCCCGCTGGTCTCGGTGCTGGCCGTCGCGTCGCTCTACCTGTTGTGCTGGGCCGTCGCGTGGTGCGGGATCCTCGGGCTGCTGTGCAGGCCGAGGTTGCTCCTGCGACCGGCGGTGGTCCTCCTGCTCGGCATGGGCGCGGCGGGCATGGGCGCGGCGCTCCTGCTCGGGCACCCGGGCCGCAGCCAGCTCTTCTTCCTCTGGGGCGCCTATCCCTACCTGGTGATCGTCGCGGTCTACGGGATCCTCGTCCTCCTGCGGCGCGCACGGGTTTCACGCGGAGAGGCGATGTGCGCGGCCGGTGCCGGGGCGGTCGCCGCCTATGCGATTCCCGTCCTGTGCGGCGTCAAAATCCCCCTCGGTCCCGGTGAGCGGGACGCCGTCCTCCACCGGCCGTACATCGTGCTGGCGGTGGCCGTCGTCCTGGTGTCCGCCGTCCTGGTCGTCAGGTGCGGCGGCCTTCGCGGATGGGTCCTCGTGACCGTCATGCTCGCGGCCATCGGCCTGCCCGCCTATGGGCACGCGCGTGTCCTTTCCGTCATGGACCGCCTCATCGGAAAGAGTTCTCCCGCGGTCAGGCCGGTGGCCTCGCCCGTTCCGCTGGGCGCCCTGGAGGCCGGCCGGTGGCTGCGCGCCCACTCGGATCCGGGCGACCTGGTCGCCACGGACGCGCACTGCCGCTGGGGGTACGAGGATCCGTGCGACAGCCGCCAGTCCTGGGTGGCCGCCCTGTCCGAACGGCGCGTGCTGGTCGAGGGATGGACCTACACCGCCGCGAACATGAGCCACTGGCGACCGGGTTTCCCGCCGGAACACCTGCCGTTCTGGGACGGCGAACGGCTCGCCCTCAACGACGCCGCCTTCCGGACCCCCTCGGAGGCCACGATCGGGCGGCTGCGCGAGCGCTACGGGGTGCGCTGGCTCTTCGCCGACGAGCGCCGCACCGGCCGGACCTCCAGGATCGGAGACTTCGCCGAGCTCCGGTTCCGCTCCGGCGACTGCGCCGTCTACCGGATCCCGGAGCACGAGGTCTCCTCAGGTGCCGCCGGCGACCCGCCAGGCGACGACGCGTCGGCCCGGTCGAGCCAGGCCGCAAGAACACCGAGCCCATCAGGGAGGTTGACATGAGGATTCTCCACATCGGATACCGACTTCCACCCGAGCCGGGGGGAAAGGAGCGCTATATCGAGCGCCTCAGCCACGAGCAGATGCTGCGTGGACACGAGGTGGTCGTCGCCCACCGGCGGGGCGACATCCCCGGTGGCGCGAAGGCGCTTCCGCTGGCACGGACCGCTGCCAGCCGCGCCGTCTCCAGGAGGTCGGATGTGATCGCCTTCGCCATGGAGTGCGCGCGGACGCTCCACCGGGCACACATGATCGACATCGTGCACGCGCACGGCGACCACCGCGAGGCGCTCGGCCTCGGCTCCGCCGCACGGCGAGCGGGGATTCCCCTCCTGGTCCACATCCACGGCGGCCTCACGATGCGTCACCGGCGGATCATGCCGTGGGCCTTCCGCCACACCGACGGATTCATCGTGGCCGGAGAACGACCGCGGGAGGACCTGCTGGCGGCCGGCGTGCCGGAGCGGCGGATGCGGATCATACCCGGCGGCCTGAACCTCGATCACCTCGCCGGATTCCGGGCGAGACATCCGGTCGAACCGGGATTGATCGTCAGTGTGGGCTCGCTGGTGGAGGTGAAGAACCACGCGCTGACCATTCAGGCCTTCCACCGGCTACGGACCGACCACCCCGGCGCGCGCCTCGTCATCGCGGGTGACGGCCCACAACGCGCCCGGCTCGAGCGGCTCGCCGGGACGGGTCCGGGAATCGAGTTCGCCGGGCACATCCCCGCCGACGACGTGTACTCGCTGGTGAGCCGGGCCCAGGTGGTCGTGCACGCCTCCCAGCGGCTTCCCGCCATCGGCGAGGGCATTCCCTTCGCCCTCCTGGAGGCCCTCGCGCTGGGCACCGCCGTCATCGTCTCGTCCGACGCCTCGCTCGGCGCGGTCGTGGCGGACGGCTCCGCCTACCGCGTCTTCCAGTCGGGATCCGTGCAGGACCTGGTGACGCACCTGCGATCGGTCCTCGACGACGAGGCGCTGTGCCTCCAGATGATCGAACGTGGCGTGCGGGCCGTGTCGAACCTCGACTGGCGGATGGTGGGCGACCGCATCGGGGAATGGTACGAGACGCTCATCGCCGACCGGCCCCCTGCCCCGGTGAGCGCGTCATGAGCGGCCTGCACGTCTGTGAAGTGATCAAGACGCTGGACGTGGGCGGCGCGGAGGTCCTGCTCGTCGAGAGGCTGCTCTCCGCTCCCCCGACGGGCAAGCGCTACACCGTCGTATGCCTGCGGGCCTCCACCCACGAGCTGAGCGGGCGGCTGCGATCGGCGGGCATCCGGGTCATCGACCTCACCGCGTGCCCGCGCTGGCTCCGCCTGGCCCGCCTCGCGTGCGTGGTGCGAAGGCTGGAACCCGACGTTCTCAACATCCACTCCCCCCTTCCGGCGTCGCTCCTGCGGCCCGTGTCCCAGCTGTTGAGTCCTCGCCCGGCCCTGGTCTCGACGGTGCACAACGTGCGCTACCGCCTGCCGACGATGTTGCTCGACCGGGCGACGGGATGGCTGGACACCCGGACCGTGGCCGTCTCCCCGGAGGTCGCCCGCGCTCGCACCGGCAGGCGCTCGCGGGGCCTGTCCGTTCGCGTGCACGGCGTCCACCTCGCGGAACAACGCCGCTGGGCGGCTCGATCGGAACAGACGAGGCGAGAGTGGAACGTTTCCCCGGACGCCTTCCTGGTCGTGCACATCGCCAACTTCCGCGCGCAGAAGAACCACGAGCTACTCGTCGAAGCCGCGGCGAGGGTCGGGGAGCGAGACCCCCGTCCCGTGTTCCTGCTCGCCGGATCCGGTCCCCTGCACGCGCGGGTGGCTCGCCGGGTCGAGGAGCTCGGCCTGGGCAACGTGCGCCTGCTCGGTCACGTGCCCGACGCCGGCCGGCTCATCGCCTCCTCCGACCTGCTCGTGCTCAGTTCCTCGTACGAAGGGTTGCCCGTGGTCGTCATGGAGGCTCTCGCCGCGGGCGTGCCTGTCGTGTCCACCGCCGTGGGCGGAGTGCCCCATCTGATCGAGGACCGCGGGAACGGCATCCTCGTCAGGCCGGGGGACCCCGCCGCCCTCGCCGAGGGCATCCTGCGGGCGACGCGCCCGGAGATCCACGCGCGCCTTCGCGAAGGAGCGCGGGAAAGCGCGGAGCTCGTGGACATCAGCCGGGCGGCCGCCTGGTTCGACAGGCTCTACGACGAGGTCTGCTCGTAGGACATGGTCAACACTCTCGGACGTGCCGTCCACCGGATGCGCCCGCCTGGCGGGCGCCATCTGCGGACCTTCACATCGCTGACCGCCGCCGGCCTGGGCGAAGCGGTTCTTCCCACTCTCAGCCTGATCGCCCTGGTACGCCAGACAGGAACCGAAACATCCGGTCAGGTCATCTTCGCCCAGTCTGTAGCGATCGTCTGGTTCCTCCTGTGCGACCCCTGCCTGGAGAACGCCGCCCAGCGATTCGTCCCCATCGAACAGCAGCGGA
The DNA here is from genome assembly GCF_036227305.1 of Streptosporangium sp. NBC_01469. Lineage (NCBI taxonomy): Bacteria > Bacillati > Actinomycetota > Actinomycetes > Streptosporangiales > Streptosporangiaceae > Streptosporangium > Streptosporangium sp. NBC_01469. The sequence goes on from NZ_CP109465.1 coordinate 8,858,718, forward strand.
GCGGGCAGGGCTCCTCGCTGTTCATGCGCCTGATCCGCTGGGACGTGGCGATCGGCGTGGCCGCGGCCTGTGTCGCTCTCGTGGCGGTGCTGGCCGCGCGCCTGCTGGGCTCCCTGTCGGACGAGTTCGCGTTCATGCTCGCTCTCGCGATCATCACACGCGGGGCCATGGCGTCGTACGGCACGGCGGGCGCGGCCTTCGCGCTGACAGACCGGCTGCGCGCTCTGGGCGTGCTCAGGACGCGATGCGCGGTCCTGTCGTTCGGGCTGTCCCTCGGCGGGTTGTTCCTCGGAGGGCCCCTCCTCTACCTGGTGGGCCAGGCCGCGGGTGCGCTGGTGATGGCGGCGGTGTTCTACCTGCTGGCGACCCGGGGGCTCCTCGCGCGGCTGGGACCGGCCGTCGCACGGGTCCGGCTGCCCCCAGGCATGATCGCCTTCACCGTGAAGACGTCCATGGGAACCAGCGTGGCCGGGATCTCCGACTCGGGCATCCTCACCCTCGCGGGCCTGCTGGGCGGCCCGACCCTGGTGGCCATCCTCAAGATCGCGTCAGCTCCCGGCCGCTTCTACGCCAACCTGGCGATCCCGGTGGCCGCGATGCTCTATCCCCGGATCATCCGGACCGCCACGGCGGGAGCGGGAAGGGCACCCATCATCCGGGACATCACGCGCACCACCCTGCTGCTCGCCGCGGCCGGAGCGGCGACCCTCGCCGTCGCGCTCCCGGTGACCGACGCCGTCATCGGCATGGCCTACGGCCCCCAGTACGCCCATCTCGGCGTGGTCGCCGTGGTGCTCCTGGGCGGCGCGTGCGTGAAGGGACTCGTGTGCTGGTCCAACGTGCTTCCCCTCGCCCTCGGCAGGCCCGGCTGGCGGCTCGCGTACCTCCTGGCGGAGGGGGTCATGCTCCTGGGCGTGCTCCTCGCCGCCGTCTGGACCGCCTCGGGCCCGTTCCAGGCGTCGCTCTGTTTCGCGTGGGGAACGCTGGCCGTCGCCACGCTCGGCACGGGTTTTTGGATCGCGTCGTTGCGGCGCGTCACCGACCTCGGCTGTCCGGACCCCAGGTGATCTTCCAGCGGCGAAACACAGATATGCGAAATATAGAAAAAGGATAATTCTCCATATTTCCACCATGGCTACTCGCAAAGCCATCGGCCCCGATGGGGATCATCGGGCGGACTGCGAACACTTGGGGCGACCCAGCTAGATCATGCCTAGGTAGGGAATAGGAAAAACATCGCGCCATCACCGTGATGGTGTCGGCGAAAAATCCAAAGAGCGAACTAGTTTCTCCGACGTGAGCCAGGCCCGTCACCGAGGAGCCCGCATGAAGCCGGACGGCCGGATTCGTGTAATGGAAATCATCGCCCGAATGAACGTCGGCGGCCCCGCCACTCAGGTGTCGGGGTTGTCGGAAGGGTTGGACGCGAAGGAATTCGACCACCGCCTTTACACCGGCTACGTCGACGGCCACGAGTGCGACCACCTCCGGCTGCACGGGGCGGAGACACCGGTCCAGCGGGTCCCCGGCCTCGGCCGGTCGGTCAGGCCCGGAGACGACTACCGCGCGCTCTTCTGGCTGATCAGCGCCATGCGGGCGTTCCGCCCGCACATCGTCCACACCCGCACGGCCAAGGCGGGCGCCCTGGGCCGGGTGGCCGCCCGCCTGGCCGGCGTCGGCTCGGCCCGGGTGCACGTCTTCCACGGGCACCTCCTGCACGGCTACTTCTCCCCGGCCAGGCGCGCGCTCTATGTGCGGTCGGAACGGCTCCTGGCGTCCGTGTCGGACCGGCTGGTGACGGTGGGGTCCCAGGTCAGGGATGATCTGCTCCAGGCCGGGATCGGGCGCCCCTCGCAGTACGTGGTGATCCCTCCCGGTGTCCGGCTGAAACCGGTCCCCGACCGCAGGACGGCACGCGCCGCGCTGGGACTACCGCCGGACGCGCCCGTCGTGGCGTACGTGGGCCGCCTCACCCCGGTGAAGCGGCCCGACCGGTTCCTCGCCGTGGCCGACACCGTATCCAGGCAGATCCCCGGCTGCCGCTTCGTCATCTGCGGGGGCGGCGACCTGGAGCGGCAGGTCACCCGGGAGGTCGAGCCCGTCCGCGACTCCTTTCACCTGCTCGGCTGGAGGAAGGACGTGGAGACCGTCTACGCCGCCGCCGACGTGGTCGTGCTGACCTCCGACAACGAGGGAACCCCGCTCACCCTCATCGAGGCGGGCATGGCGGGCACGCCGGTCGTCTCCACCCGGGTGGGAAGCGTCGCCGAGGTCGTCAGGGACGGGCACACCGGTCTGCTGGCGTCGACCGACCCGGCCGAACTGGCGGCGCACACCGTCCGCCTGCTCTGCGACCCGGGCCTGGCCCGCCAGATGGGCGAGGCGGCCCACGACTGGACAACCCAAGCGTTCGGCGTGGAGCGCCTCGTCTCCGACACCGAGCACCTCTACCGGTCGCTGTGCGGGAAGGCCGGCCGGCGGCTCGTGGCGGAGGAGAACACACGATGAGAGTGCTGGTGACGGGCGGCGCCGGTTTCATCGGCGCGCACATGTGCCGGGCGCTGGCCGCCAGGCCCGAGGTCGGGCACATCACGGTGCTGGACGATTTGAGCAGCGGGGACCTCACCAACCTCGACGGCGTCGAGGCGACGGTGGTGACGGGCAGCATCCTGGACCGGGACCTGCTGACGGACCTGGTGGCCGGTGTCACGCACGTGATCCACCTCGCCGCCCGGCCGTCGGTGCCCCGCTCCCTGGCCGACCCGCTGGCCTCGCACGCCGTCAACGCGACCGGCACCCTGCACGTGCTGGAGGCGTGCCGCGCGAGCAGACCACACGTGATCCTCGCCTCCTCGTCCTCGGTGTACGGCGACAGTCCCGAACCCCACAAGCACGAGGACCTGCCCACCAGACCGCTCAGCCCGTACGGGGCCGGCAAGCTCGCCGCGGAGGCGTACGCACTGGCCTACGCGCACAGCTACGGCCTGCCGGTCCTGCCGTTCCGCTTCTTCAACGTCTACGGCCCGCTGCAGAGCGCCGGGCACGCGTACGCGGCCGTGATCCCGGCGTTCGTCTCCGCCGCGCTGCGGGGCGAGCCGGTTCCGCTGCACGGCGACGGCCTCCAGTCGCGGGACTTCACCTACGTGGGCTCGGTGACCCAGGTCCTCGCCGACGCGGCCGCGCAGCGGATGACCAGCACGAAGCCGGTAAACCTGGCGTTCGGGACCCTCGTCTCCCTCCGGCACCTGATGGGCCTCCTCTCCGAGATCCTCGGCCGCCCCGTCGAGGAGACCTGCCTGCCGCCCCGACCGGGCGACATCCGGCAATCCCAGGCCTCTCCCCGTCTGCTGCGTGAACTGTTCCCCGGCGTGCGTCCCGTCCCACTTGAGGACGGGCTCCGCACAACGGTGGCCTGGTTCGAGAGAACGCAGGTCCCGGGTATCGGGGCCGAAGTCGGCGGCTACGCGTGATCCACCGTTTCCTCCCGCCAACAGAGATCTCCCTCCAGGCACGTGACGAGGAGAACCCCGTGAGCACAACATCAAGCACCAAATATCTGATAACGGGCGGCAGCGGATTCATCGGATCGCATCTGGCCGACGCACTGCTCGCGCGCGGTGACTCCGTCGTCGCCCTGGACAACCTCTCGACGGGACGGCTGGAGAACCTGCACCCCCACCCGAACCTGCGTTTCGTGCACGGTTCGGTCCTGGACGAACTCATGGTCGACGAGCTGGTCCATCGGTGCGACGTCGTCGTCCACATGGCGGCCGCGGTCGGCGTCAAGCTGATCGTCGAGCAACCGCTGCGGTCGCTGACGACCAACATCCGGGGTTCGGAGATCGTCATCGAGGCCGCGCACCGATACCGGAAGAAGATCCTGATCACCAGCACGAGCGAGATCTACGGCAAGAACTCCTCCGGCGCGCTGCACGAGAAGGCCGACCGCATCCTCGGCAGCCCCGCGGTGGTCCGATGGGCCTACAGCACCGCCAAGGCCGTCGACGAGATCCTCGCCAACGCCTATCACAAGGAGCGCGGCCTGCCGACGATCGTCGTCCGGCTGTTCAACACCGTGGGCCCGCGGCAGAGCCCGACCTACGGCATGGTGATCCCGAGCCTCGTCCGGCAGGCCCTGTCGGCCACGCCCCTGACGGTCTTCGGCGACGGGACCCAGACCCGCTGCTTCGCACACGTCGCGGACATCGTCGACGCGCTGCTCCGGCTGCTCGACGAGGACGCGGCCGTCGGTGAGACCTTCAACATCGGCTCCACCGACGAGGTGAGCATCATGGAGCTGGCGAAACTCATCATCGAGTTCACCGGGTCCACCTCCGGGGTCGACCTCATCCCCTACTCCCAGGCCTACGAGCAGGGGTTCGAGGACATGACCCGCAGGGTTCCGGACACCACGAAGCTCCGCGCGCTCACCGGCTGGGCTCCGCGGCGCTGTCTCGACCAGATCCTCACCGAGATCATCAGAGAGGCCTCCGGCGATCCGGCGGCGTTCCCCCGGTGAGCGGGACGATCGCCCTCACCGCGGGAGCGGCCTGCCTGCTCAGCGTGACGGCCGCCGTGCCGCTGAGGCGCCTGGCGCTGCGGTGGGATCTCACCGACCACCCCGGCGGGCACAAGGTCCACGCCCGCCCGACCCCGTACCTCGGCGGTGTCGCGATCACGGTGGGCACGGTCGTGCCCACCGTGATCGCGCTCGGCTTCGCCGATCTGCAGATCATCGCGATCCTCCTCGCCGCCGCCACGGTGTCCGTCCTCGGCCTGATCGACGACATCACCCCCCTGCCCGCGGCCACCAGGTTGATCGTGGAGACCGCGGTGGCGATCGGGGTGGTGCTCTCCGGCGTCCAGGCGACCGTCACCGGGACGTGGCTGGACAGCGCCCTCACCGTGGTGTGGATCGTCGTGATGACGAACTCCTTCAACCTGCTGGACAACATGGACGGCGCGCTGGGAACCGTCACCACCGTGGCCGCCGGTCTCCTCGCGGCCACGGCCCTGTACCAGGGCCACACCTCGCTCGCGGTGCTCCTGTGCGCGCTCGCCTGCGCGTGCCTGGGCTTCCTGCCGCACAACTGGGCGCCCGCGAGAATGTTCATGGGGGACTCCGGGTCGCTGTTCCTCGGATTCACGATGGCCTGCTCGGCGACCGTCCTGGTCATGGGACGGTCGCCGGACGCGACGATCGCCGGATTGTTCCTGCCGATGTTCGTGGCGACCGTCGACACCTGCGTGGTCTTCCTCTCCCGCATGCTGGCGAACCGCCCGCCGTTGCGGGGCGGTACCGACCACGTGTCGCACCGGCTGCGCCGTATGGGCCTGGGGACCCGTGCGGTCGCCACGACGCTGGGCGCGATCACGGCGGTCACCGGCGCCCTCTGCCTGACGACGGTCTCGGGCCTGCTGTCACCGCTCGTCGCGATGGTCGTGGCGGGCGCGATCGCCGTCGCTCTCGTCAGCCTGCTGCGGGGCACGAACGCCCACCCGCCGGCTCAGCACCCCCAGATCCCTCAGAAAACTCACGAAAGGCGGCGTTGATCCCGTGGATCTGCTCTACTACGCACGGCTGGCGCGCAGGAACTGGCTGATCATCCTCCTCTCATTGATCCTGGCGGTGGGTGCGGCGCTCGCCGTCACGGCGAACATGCCGCCGAAATACGTCTCGACGATCTCCATGCTGGTGTCGGGCCACGACAAGGAGGGCAGCCTCTCCACCGCCTACCAGGCGGGCATGCTGTCGGCCCAGCGGGTGCAGTCCTACGCCAACCTGCTGTCCAGCCGCCGGGTGGTCGGCCAGATCGTCGAGGGCGAGGACATCCCGCGCGTCCAGCAGAACATCAGCGCCGAGGCCGTCCCCGGCACCGTGCTCCTGCGTGCCACGGTCACCGACACCGACCCCGCGCGGGCCTCCCTGCTGGCCAACGCCCTGGGAGACCGCTTCTCGAAGCTGATCGACCAGATCGAGCGGCCCACTCCGGGCAGCCGCCCCACCATCAAGATCACGGTAGTGGACGAGGCGGACGTCCCCCGGGAACCGGTCAGCCCCAGGCCACTGGTCAACCTGGCGGTCGCCCTGCTGATCGCGCTGATCGCCACCATGGCCGTGATCATCCTCCGTGACCGCCTGGACACGACCCTCACCTCCTCCGAGGCGCTACGGGAGGCGTCGGGCGGCTCGGTCCTCGGGGTCATCGGCTACGAGCGGGACGCGCGGCACCACCCCCTGATCGTGCGCAACCGTGGCCGGTCGTCCCGATCCGAGGCGTTCCGCGCGCTCCGGACCAACCTGCAGTTCATCGGCGTCGACCGGCAGCCGAAGTCACTCGTGGTCACCAGCTGCCTGCCGGGCGAGGGGAAGTCCTCGACCTCCGCCAACCTCGCGATCACGCTGGCCCAGGCGGGCTGGCGGGTCATCCTGGTGGACGGCGACCTGCGCCGCCCCAGCATTCCCCGCTACCTCGGCATCGAGGGGGTGACGGGCCTGACGGACGTGCTGATCGACAGGACACGCCTGAACGAGGTCATCCAGGTCTGGGGCGATGCCGGCCTGTCCGTCCTGCCGAGCGGCCAGATCCCGCCGAACCCGAGTGAGCTGCTCGGCTCGAACGGGATGCGCCAGGTGCTCGCCCAGCTCACCGAGACGTACGACATGGTGATCATCGACGCGCCGCCGCTGCTGCCCGTCACCGACGCGGCGACGGTCACCGCGCTCTGCGACGGCGCGCTGCTCGTCGCCCGGTACGGCAAGACCCGCCGGGAGCACATGACCCGCGCCTCGGAACTGCTGGCGTCCATCAACGCCCGCGTGGTGGGAACCGTCCTGAACTTCGTCCCTGCCGGTAGCGACACGTACTACGGCTACAACAGCGGGTACGGTTACGAGTCCGAGGTCAAGAAGCCGGTGAGTGTGTGAGCAGCCGAAGCGGGACGGCGAGCGACCTCGCGATGTCCCGTCCCGCCACCCGGTAGGCCAGCCGGGAGCGCCCGAACGGGTCGGCGATGTCGAGCTGATCGACCCGGACCAGCCCGCGCAGCGCCCGCGCCTCGTCGACCAGCGCGCGGGCCCGCCGCACGGGATCCCGGTGATGGGTGATCTCCTCCGGCGGCACGGCCCGCACCAGCGTGCCGAACTCGGCGATGGTGAAGGTTCGCGTGACCGCCGCGAGGTGCATGGCCACCGATTCCGCGCGGTGCCCGCGGGTGGCCGTGAGCACGAGATCGGCGGCGGCCACCAGGTCGGGAACGAGCGGACGGGAGCCGAAGCCGGCGGGATCGCCGCCGAGCCGTACCAGAACCCGCCGGGCGCGTTCGGTCATCTCCCGCCCCGGCTCGGCGCGGGTGCCCGCGCTGGTCACCTGGACCGCCGGGCACGGCCCTAGGGCCGAGCGGGTCAGCCGCTCGGCCAGCGGGGAGCGGCAGACGTTGCCGGTGCACACGAAGAGAATGCGAAAGCGGGCACCGTCCCGCGGCTCCCCCACCTTCCGGACATCCCGCCAGCAACGCTGCCCGCAGCCCTCGTGCCCGGCCGGGACGCCCTCGCCCGGGACCGCGGCGCTCTCCGCGGTCGCGGGGTCCTGTGCGGTCCCACCGGTCCGCGGTGAAGCCTTCATGACGCGAGAGTAGATCGCCCCCGGTACGCCACCGCCCGTGGCACGCGGTTCTTTGCTCTTTTCTGCCGATACGAACGGACGATGCGGCGCGGGAGTGCACCGGGTGGCGACCCCCGTCCCTTCACCGGAAAGTTCGGCGTCAGGGTGGGCAACCCCGTGGGTCCTGGGCGACGCGAGTCCGCTGGGGACGGACAAGCGGCTGCACCGGAACCCGCGGTGGCTCACCGGAGGCGAGTTCGGTGAAGTCGAACTCCAGCGTCCTGGACTGTCCGGGGGCGAACTCCAGAAGAACCGAGTAGACGGGGTGGGAGCGTTCGGTCTCCCTGATGACCGCCACCCGGTCGCCGTCGAGGCGGGCCGCGGTCATCCTCGCGCCGAGCCCGCCGTACAGCGACACCCAGAGCAGGTTGGAACCGGGGACGTGGCGGTGCCCCGGGTCGTCGAGCCGACCGGTGACGTAGGAGGGCAGCGTCCGCCGCGGGACGTCGTTGGTGAGCCCGATCCGCACCGTCGAGGAGCGCAGCCCGCCCCGGCAGGGGCCCAGCTCGTAGTCGAGAGCGCGCTCCAGGTAGTAGTCGAGCTTGCCGCCGGCGGAGTTGTTGACCACCAGTCCCGCGAACGGTCCGGGCCGCGACGGCAGCACGCCGCTGATCGGTGTGCCCGACAGGCGCCGTTGCTCCGCCTCGTGGCGGCTCCAGACCTGGATCCGCCGCTCGCTCACCATGTCGGACAGCACGGGCAGCAGCCTGGCGGGGGCGGTGATGGAAGCGGGCAGCGCCTCGCCGACGGCGGCGGCGATCTCGATGAGGAACCGCTTGCGCGCCGCGGGGTCGGGGTGGCGGGCGTAGGCCTTCCGCTCGGTGAGGTCGACGACGTTCCCGGCGGTGACCCTCCCTCCTCCGGGGAGGGAGACCGGCCCGATCAACCTCAGCAGGTGGGCGAGCCCCACCGGGTCGGTGGCGACGGCGCCGTCCAGCCGCCTTCGGCTCTGCCGCTCCCACAACCCCGTCCAGGTGGCCGCGGCGTACGGGAAGTGCGGGGAGAGGTTCGAGACGGAGAGCATCCTGGTCGCACCCGTTCCATAGCGCCCGAGGAAGTCCCGGCCGTGCTCGGCGACGGGGACGGGACTCGTGGCCAGTCCCTTGTTGGCGGAGAGGTGTTCGACGGCGACCCTGCCGCGGTCGGCCTTCAGGATGCCGAAGGCTCCGACCAGCCCTCCGGTACCTCGCGCCTCGGCGTTGGTCTGGAAGGCCAGGAAGTAGTGGCGGGGGCCGTCGCGGCCGAGCATCGGGGGCAGCAGGGTGGCGGCGTCCGCGGCGTCGCCGAGCAGGCCGTGTAGCCGGCCGATCTCGGCCAGTGCCGTACCGCGCGCCTCGTCCAGCCGGTCCAGGCCGGTACCGCCGGGGGTGGCCGCCAGGAGTGAGAGCACCCGTCCGAGGCGAAAGACGCCGTCGTCCAGGACCGGCGCCGCGGCGTCGAGCGCGGCCAGCCGGTGGCGCGGGTCATCCGGGGAGTGCGACCCGGTCATCAGGAAGGAGGTGGCGACCTCCCGCACGCCGGCGAGAACGTCGGTCAGCTCGGCGGCGGCCTCGGCGAGCCCGCGCACGGTCGTCGCGGCGTTCCCCACGATCGGGGCGTGGGCGATCGTCCACCACTCCGGGCCCCCGGTGAGCCGCCGGGCCTCGGCCGCGTGCCGCCGGGCCTCGGCCAGCGCCGCGGCCGCCGGGTGCGGGTCGCCCACACCCATCACCGCGCGCACCCGGACCAGTGCGGTCCGGGTGGCCTCCAGGTGGTCGTGGACACGCATACCGAGATGGGCCGACCAGCCCCCCGCCAGCACCAGGGCCGCGGAGACCGGCAGGCCCACCACTACGACTACTCGGCGTCGTCTCCTATTCGGCACTGGCGGATCGGCGACGCCGTACCGAGATCAGCGTGACGGCGGCTCCCGCGGCCAGCAGTCCGCCGCCGAGCAGGGCCACCGTCACCACGGGCATTCCCGTGAACGGCAGTTCCGCCACCGGGTCCGACACCGGGTCCGACCGGCAGCCCTCTCCGCAGCCGCCGTCGGGGCAGTCTCCCTCACAGTCGTCCGAGAAGCCGCCGTCGCCCTCCCCGTCCCTCCGGTGGTTGTGCTCCCTGTCCCTCAGATTGATGTTGTTGGAGTTATCACTCTCCTGCTTGATGCTGTTGACGTCCTCGTTGGGACTCGGTGGGTACGGCTCCTGCTCGGCCGTCGGCGCCGGCAAACCGGTCGCGGCTGAGACCGTCGCTGAGGCCGTCGCGGAGGCCCCGAGGGCCAATGCGGCCCCGACGCTCACCGCCAAAACAATAGATATTAGATAATTTTTTACCATTTCAAACTCCCGGCGGCAGCATTTCAGGCTATGGAAACAGCACCCGTAATTCAGGCAACATGTCCACGGAATCCGTTATATGCACCATCACCGGAAGCGAGAACACCGCCTCGCGACGATTGCCGAACAATCGCCGATTTTTCTCCCCGCCGTGACGAGCCGACACGATCTCCGGCGGCGACCGCCGCCCACCCTCGGCCGCCCGTCGCGGCGGGCGGAGCCGGACGCCCCTCCCGAGGTGGACGTCCGGGAGCCGGGTTCTAGCCGGCGCCCGGCTCCAGGCGGTAGACGGGCCCCGACAGGCTGAGCGCGTACAACTCGCCGTCGTGGCCCTGGCCGAAGGACGACAGCTGCTCCACCGTGCCGAGGTCGTCGCCCCGCCCCGACCCGCCGGGGGGCGCGGCCTTGACCCAGCCCGCGCAGAAGTCGCCGTAGACGAACCGTCCCTCCAGGCCGGGGATCCGCTCGCCCCGGTAGACGTATCCGGCGATGACCGAGCAGTTGCCGCCCTCGCCCAGGGGATACTCGATGACCGGATCCACCGTGTCGCCGCCACCGCCGCCGCCCTCGAAGGGGTGGGTGCCCTCCTTCAGGTTCCAGCCGTAGTTGCGGCCCCCCTCGCCCTTCGGCTCGAAGTCGACCTCCTCCCAGGCGTTCTGGCCGACGTCGCCGATCCACATGTCGCCGGTCTTCGCGTCGAAGGTGAACCTCCAGGGGTTGCGCAGGCCGTAGGACCAGATCTCCGGCTTGACGCCGCTCTGCCTGCCGACGAACGGGTTGTCGCGGGGGACCTTGTACGGGGTGCCGCGCGGGTCGATCCTGAGAATCTTGCCGAGCCAGGTGTCCAGGTTCTGGCCGTTGCCCTGTGGGTCTCCCCCGCTGCCGCCGTCGCCGAGGGCGATGTAGAGGTACCCGTCGGGCCCGAAGGCGAGCTGGCCGCCGTTGTGGTTGGCGTACGGCTGGCGCTGGGTCAGCACGTCCCTGCGGCCGGTCGCCCTGCCTCCCGAGAAGGCCCACTCGGTGATGTGGGTGTGCCCCTCGCGGTCGGTCCAGTTGAGGTAGAGGAAGTCTCCGTCCGGATGGAAGGCCACCCCGAGCAGTCCCTGCTCGTTGCCCTTGCTGATCTCCTGGGAGAGGTCGACGACGGGCGCCTCGGCGACCTTCCCGTCCGTCACGGCGCGCAGCCGTCCCGTCTGCTCGGCGATGTAGAGCGTCGGGTCGTCCTTGCGCAAGGCCATCGCCACCGGCATGTCCAGCTGGGCGAACTCGGTGAAGCGGACCTGCGGGGCTGCGTCCGTACCCGGCTTTCCGGTGGGCTCCGCCCGCGAGGCCGTGGCGGCGGGCGAGGCGGCGGGAGGGCCGGATCCGGAGTCGGCGGAGCCGGTGGTCTCGGTGGCGGAGCAGGCGACCAGCGCCGCGCTCAGCAGGGCCAGGCCCAATCCTGTCCGGCGGGAGATCGGCACGGTTCTCAGCCTCCTGTGTTCGTCACCTGCTTGGATCATCGTCTGTACGCGCCCGCCGCCGCGAAGGTTCCGGCCGCGCCGGGCGTTTCCCGCACGCTCCTGCCCTCCCCCGGCCACGTACGCCCATTCTCCCCGGTCTCCTCCTCCCGGTTTGCCCGCGCCATCGCCCAACGCGTCAAGCGGCCGGGTGGCGAACCCGGTCCGGCGCGGTGATCGAGGGAACGAAGACCTCGCCGATGCCGGGCGAGAGGCCCCTGGCCGCGGACCTGGCCAACCGACGCCCGGCGACCGCCGGGGAACTCGCGGACCGCTGCCGCGCCGCCGGGCTCGTGCTGGAACACCCGGTCACGTCCCAGGACCTGGACCGTGTCCACGCCGTACTGGAGGCGTGGGAGAAGGTCGTCGACGCCGCCGACGAGCGCGAGCGCGCCGAGCCGGTCAACCGCATGCTGGCGGACTCCGCCGCCCACCCGCGACTGACCGACCACGCGGACGGCGGCTGGCACCTGCACTACCGCGACGACAGCCGGCCGCTCGGCTCCGTGCTGTTCGCGCTCATCTCCGCCGGAGGGCAGGTTCACGTGAGCCCGCCCGCCGCGGCGAAGGCGTGGTCCAGTGCCGTGCGAACCCGCTCGGCCGGGTAGTCCGGCCGGACCTCGGCGGCCATCTCCCGCCAGAGCGGAAGTTCACGCATGTTCTCGCCCGTCCGTGGGGCCGGGAGCGTCGGTGACGGTGTGGTCCTGCCAGGCGGTGCGGGCCCGGCGCCACGCGCGGTCGGTCCGCCGCTGCGCGCCCGGGCCCGGCAGGAGTTCGAGCGGATGGCCGAGGAAACCGGCGCCTTCTACTGTGGCTCAGGTCTCACAAACCGAAATTCGTTGCCTAAATCGACCTTCAGGAAGTCCCAGAACAGGCTGTCGTCCCTGAGCCCGTCGTGCTCGTGGTAGCCCCCCGCGGCGGGGACGCCGAGGCGCCCCGGCAGCAGGATCTCGATCTCCTTGGGGAGCATCTCGTTGTACACTCCGGCGATTTGTTGGTTCAGTTCGCGCAGATAGTCGCGGGCCCGGTCGTGCGCGCCGCCGCCCGAGGGGAGCATCCAGTTGGGCAGGTCGTCGTCGAACTCGTGGTCGCCGAGCTTGACGGTGCTTTCGAAGTGGGCCTGAGACCGCCGGAGCACTTCGGACAGCCGCGACGTGGCCTGGCCGGTCGCCCTGCAGGTGTAGGCGAGGACCTGGGGGGCCGTCTGCGCCTTGCGTAGGGCGTCGAGCGCGTACTGCGAGGTCTCGCCGGGCCAGGCGTCCGCGAGCTGGTGGGCGCGGTCGCCCACGGTCTGCTGCAGGTCGGCGAACCAGGCGGCCAGGTCAAAGTAGACCAGGCTGTCCTCGGCCATCTTTAGCCAGTCGAAGTGGTCCAGGAAGTACTTGACCTTCGGCGCGTCGTGGCGTGAGACGTCCTCGTCCTGCCAGGCTTCCTTGACCCAGATCGTCTCGTGCTCGACGGCCGCTCCGCTGACGGCGGCCTCCATCTGCGGGCGGCGCTCGTCGAAGATGGCCTCCGCCCTGTCGTAGTTGACGCCGCTGGCGAAGACCAGGGATCCGAGATCCCGATAGGCCAAGTTGAAGTAGCGGGCCCCCGAATGGACCGCCGAGCGGATCTGGTCGAGAGCCAGCTGGATCTGCGCCATGGCTCGCCAGCCGTAGCTTTTGGTGGTCCCCAGCGACGGGAACCCGCCTTGCTCAGACGCGGTAAGGAAGGAGTCCGCGAACTGGTTGGGGAGGTTGTGCGTCGGATCGAGGCCGCGCTTGAAATCCATCTCGCTCAGTCCGGTGTCGGTGTGCATGGCCTGGCCGACCTGTTTCAGGCGGGCGGGGTCGACCTCGATGTTCGGACTGGAGGACGGCCACGAGCGCGCGGGCTGCGCGCCCTTCGCCCATTCGAACCATGGGTGGGAGGGCTCGGGGCCGACGGCCATGCTGCATCTCTCCGCTGTGCTGGGGATTAAGGCGAGACGCACGCTACATTACATACATGTTATGTATCGGAGAAAGGGGGAAAGTCGTCAGCCGGCCATGATCACCTCGCGCAGGTTCCGCAGGGCCAGGTGGGCGCTCTCCCCGGATCACCCCGGCAGCCCACCCGATCTCCTCCGTGGGCGCGCCCGGGTTGAACTCCAACGCCCCCGCGTGCACGCTCGGCGGCGACAGCCGATGACCGAGCACATCGTGCGTCTCGCGGGCGATCCCCGAGCGGCCACGTCACTATGATCAAGGACGGCGACCGGCTGGGCGTCTCGGGCCGACTCTCCCCGGCAGCGGCGGCCTCCACGGCCGTCCTCCGAGGCCACCGCCACCGGATCGAGCCGGTCGGGTCTCAGCGGACGGCCGGTCTCTTCGAGCGGGCGAGCACCGTCGCCCGCCCGCCCGGCTCTCCGCCGTCACGGAACGCGGGGCCGGGGCCCTGTACCCCCCCAAGAGGATCTCCGTCCTTTACGATCTCCATGCGATGGTTCGTACCGATGCCTGAGGGAGTCAGCTGGATGACGGGTGTCGATATCCACTTCGAGGCGCTTGATCGCTGCCGTACGACCGCGTACAACCTGTCGGTGCTGTTCAATGATCTCGGTGGCGAATATCCCGCCGACGCGGCCGACTCGTCCATGTTCGGGAAGCTGGCCGACGCCTCCGCGCTCGCCGTGGTCCTCGACGTGGTCGAGAAGAAGCTCGACAGCGAACTCGGGCTCGTGCGGGGCAGGCTCAAAGACCTCGAGTACGCCCTGGACGACGTGGAGGACAACGTCCGCAAGGCCGACAAGTCCAGTGAGGTGGCGGAGGCGTGAGCGTCCGGGAGGAGATCGCCAAGCTGCCCGGCGGCGCCTCGCTGGCCGCCCTCGTGGACAAGGTCAACGGCAGGCCGGCCGACATCCGCGATGTCGCGATCCGATGGCGGGGCCTGGCCGGCAAGGTGAACGAGCACATCGGCTCCCTCCGCTCCGCGGTCGTCGACGTCGACGACAACTGGGAGGGCGAGTCGGCCAACGCCTTCGACGTCTACATGCGCAATTACAGCAAGGCCAACACCACGTTCCACGGTGCGCTGCTGACCTGTGCGGGTCTGCTCGACACGGCCGCCACGGCACTGGAGGAGGCCAAGTCCAAGGTCAACACCCTCTGCGGCAACGTCCTCGCCGACCACAGGGTCACCGTCTACCGCAACAGCACGTCCGAGGCGGAGCGGAAGAAGGCCGAGCCTGGCGCCCTTGCCGCGGTCAACGGTGCCCTCTCCACCGCCGGCGAGCCTGTCAGCTCCGCCGACGAGGCCGTGAGCAAGGCGATGAAGGAGATCAAGAAGACGATCGACGACGAGTCCGTCTTCTTCGCCATCGTCAAGGCGCCCGGCGACCAGGAGTTCACCCCGGGGCAGGGCCGCACCTTCGACTGGAGGCGGACTACGGGGCCTGATCCGAGTCACACGACCCTCGCCAGTACGAACGGCGGCGGAGCCGGACCTGCCGCCTCGCCCAGCCTCGGAGGCGGCTCCGGCGGCTCCAGTGGCTCCGGCGGCTCCGGGTCGGGTGGCCCGGCGGTCGCGATGCCGTATGTGGCCGGGACCGGGCTCGGCGTCGACATCGTGGCCGCCGCCCGGGCGAACATCGGGAAACCCTACGTCTGGGGCGCCAACGGACCGTCGGCCTTCGACTGCAGCGGGCTCGTCTACCACTCGCTGAACAAGGCCGGGATCAAGATCGGTGATACCACCGCGGCCGGCTACCAGGCGAGCGGGCAGCCGGTCACGGTCCCGCAGCCCGGGGACATCGTCTTCTTCGGCAGTCCTCCGGACCACTGCGGGATCTACGTCGGCGAAGGCAAGATGATCGAAGCGCCCCGTCCGGGGGAGTCGGTCAGGGTGGCGGAGGTGGCGGGGAAAGGGCCCATCACCTACCGGCGTTTCTCATAGTGAGGGTGCCGGTGGTGCCCGTCGGCCGCGATCATCCGGCAGCCACCACTTAAATACAATCCCAGCGGCATGGTGGTGGCCCCGGCGCGGTCCTGTACCCCGGCCGGGCGGACCATCACCGCCATCGACAACCCGAGCGTGTCGAGGACCACGAACCGTTTGCGGCCGCCTGTCTTCTTGTTCGCGTCGTAGCCGCGACTGTCGGTCCCGACGGTTTCCAAGCCGACCGGATGCTTCTGGTCCAGCCCACCTACTGCGCCCAAACGCCGAAGAACCCGGAGGATTTCGGCTGGTGTTCGACGGCGGGGTCGTGCCCACCCGGTGAACGACCGTCACAGGGTGGGCACGGACTGCTAACCCGCCTTCTTCATCAGGCTCACCAGGCTGGAGAAGCTGTCGGCTGCGTGTCCGGCGTCCATGCCGCGCCGGAACAGGTCCACGACGGCGGCGGGAAGTGCGGTGTCGACGCCCGCGTCGGCGTTGGTGTGCAGGATGTGCTCGACGCTGGCCAGGCCCATGGCCAGCCGGTCCACGTCGCCGCCGTGCTCGCCGGAGTCGATACGTGCTGCGTAGAACGACAGGAAGTTGGGCATCGACGTCATGGTCTCGGTGGCGTGCGGCAGGATCTCCGCGGCGGTGAGGCCGTGGGCGTCGGCCAGGGCGATGGCTTGCCAGTAGCTGAGCATGGACGTCCAGAACATGACCATGCCGATCTGGTAGAGCAGTGCGGCCAGCCCGGGGTCCTCGCCCCGGAAGTCTGTGCCGGTCAGGGCTTCGAGGGTGGGCTGGTGCGTCTCGAACGGTTCGCGGGGGCCGCTGTAGAAGGTGGACGACTCGGGCTGTCCGATGCCTGAGGGCGGCACAGTGACGCCGCCGGTGAGGTGGACCCCGCCATGCTCGGTGATCCACCGGGCACCCGCGCGGGTCTTGTCGGGGGTGTCGGAGCTGAGGTTGACCAGCACACGGCCGGAAAGGGCGTGCGATGCCGGTTCCAGTACGGCGTACATCGCCTCGTAGTCGGTGAGGCTCAAGATCACCAGTTCGTTGGCCGTCAGCGCCTCCTCGACGCTGCCCGCGAGCAGGGCGCCACGCTCGACCAGTGCGTCGGCGCGGGAAGGGGTGCGGTTCCAGACGGTGACCCGGTGGCCCTTGTCGAGGAAGGCGCCGACCATCGCCTGCCCCATGGGGCCGAGGCCGATGACGGTCACGGGCTGCCTGCTGTTCACGATGTGGACCTCCACGGTGGATGCGCTCAATGACTAAAACGAGCGCTCTATTTAGAGCGCGGGTAGACCGTAGCACACTTCTAAAACGAACGTTCTAACTAGTATGCTGGGCGCATGGGCCAGACCAGCACCCGGGATCGGATCGTCATCGCCGCCTCGCGTCTCCTGCAGCGCCAGGGGTACGTCGGTACGGGCATCAAACAGATCGCCAAGGAGGCGCAGGCCACACTGGGCTCGGTCTACCATTTCTTTCCCGACGGCAAGGAGGCCGTCGCGGTCGCCGCCATCAAGCACGGCGACCAGGAGTTCGCGGCCGTCCTCCGCGAGGCGCTGGACAGCCGGCAGGACCCGGGTGCCGCCGTGGAGGCCTGCGCCCGGCAGCTCGCCACCTCATTGCGCGAGTCCGGCTGGACCGACGGCTGCCCGATCACCGCGGCGGCGCTGGAGACGCTGGGCACCGACTCGGAGATCCAGCAGGTGTGCGCGGCAGCGCTACGCAGCTGGGAGGGATTGGTCTACGACAAACTGCTGCGCTCGGGCTTTCGCGCCGAGGACGCGCGGGACCTCGCGACCACGATCATCAGCACTCTGGAAGGCGCCGAAGTGACGGCCCAGGTCAGACGCAGCGAAGAACCCCTGCGGGCGGCGGGCCGACAGCTGGCCCGCCTGGTCGGCTCATACGAGGTCGCCCCGTCCGTGGCCGAGTAGGCACCCGGCCGGACACCACGCCATCTCCTCGGACAACGCACCACCCCACGTGCCGTACCAGACAGAACCGGATCAGAACACAACGGCAGTGATCACTAACCCGCACAGGCAAACAAGCTCCTTAACCAGTGGTCCCCATCGGCACTGACATGGACCTGGCGGAGTGGCTTCGCGGCCGACACGTCGAGACGGCGAAAGCCCCGGCCGGAGGCGGTTTCAAGGGGTCTTCTCGGTTCGAGGAGGGCTAGAAATCGAACTCGCCCTTCTTGGCTCCATCGACGAAAGCCGCCCAGACCTCGCCCCGCACCACATAGGGGGCCTGGTCAGGAGCCTCGGTGTCATGAATGGCTACACGACCCTGGGAGAGCGGAGCCGCCTCGATGCAGTCGCCGCCGTTCGTGCCGGAACGACTCGCCTTACGCCAGGCCGCGGTGTTCAGTTCAGCCGTGAGTGGAGTTGGCCCGGTTTGGTGGACACCTGACCTCTGGGGAACCCTGGTTCCCGAAAGAAGGAGTTCACTGTGCCGAACAACTATCCGCCGGAGTTTCGCCGGCAGATGGTGGAGCTGGTGCGCGCGGGACGGTCGCCGGAGGAACTCGCCAAGGAGTTCGAGCCCTCCGCGCAGTCGATCCGTACCTGGGTGCGCCAGGTCGACCTCGATGATGGCCGCCGCCAAGACGGCCTGACCAGCGCTGAGAAGGACGAGCTGGTCCGGCTGCGCCGTGAGAACAAGATCCTCCGCGAGGAGAAGGAGATCTTGCGTAAGGCCGCGGTTTTCTTCGCGCGGGAGACGGATCGGCCGAGATGAAGTACCGGCTGATCGATGCGGAGAAAGACCACCACGATGTCTCCCTGCTGGCCCGGGTGCTGGGTGTGTCGCGCCAGGGCTACTACGCCTGGGCCAAGCGCGGCCCGTCCACTCGCGCCTGTCGTGATGCCGAGCTGACTGAGAAGATCCACCGGCACCATACGGCCTCTGATGAGGTGTATGGGGCGCCGCGCATCCACGCCGACCTGCGTGAGATCGACGGGGAGAAGGTGGGCCGCAAGCGAGTGGCCCGGCTGATGCGTGCGGCCGGGCTGGCCGGTGTCTCCCGGCGTAAGGGCTGCCGCACGACGATCGCGGATCGGCGGGCTGCAGCCGCGTCGGACCTGGTGAAGCGGAAGTTCGAAGCGGACGAGCCGAACCGGATCTGGACGGCCGACATCACGTATGTGCCGACCTGGCAGGGTTTCGTTTATCTCGCTGTGGTCTTGGACGTGTTCTCCAGGCGGATCGTCGGCTGGGCGATGGCCGACCATATGCGGACTGAGCTGGTGACCGACGCGCTGGCGATGGCGATCCATCAGCGCCGCCCCAGCGCCGGGGTGATCCATCACAGCGACAAGGGCAGCCAGTACACCTCGATCGCCTTCGGCCAGCGATGCGAGCAGGCAGGAGTTCGCCCCTCGACGGGTAGGACCGGGACGTGCTTCGACAATGCGATCACGGAGAGTTTCTTCGCCTCGCTGGAGTGTGAGCTGATCGACCGGCGGACCTTCCGTACCAGATCAGAAGCCGAACGGGCCGTGTTCGCCTACATCGAGGGCTTCTACAACCCACGCCGCCGCCACTCCGCGAACGGCCAGCTCAGCCCCACCGAGTACGAACGCCGACACGCCCTTAAGAGCATTCAAGAAGACGGCTATGCTGCCGCGTAGCCGAAAGCCCTGACGTGTCTACTGAACCGGGGCAACTCCATGAGGTCCACTTGTCCACCATCTTCCGGATGAGTTCCAGCGACGCGCTCTGGGGGAGGGATTCCGCCCTGAGGGCGTCCAGCTTCAGGGTAACCGTAGCGATGAGATCCGAACTGCTTGATACGACCGGCTGACCTACCGTTTTCAGGTAAACCGTGCTCCTTTGCCTGTCGGACGCCTGTGCGATGGCAATCGCTCCGTTCAGACCGAGGTTGGTGCCAAACCGCGAGGGTTGGCGCATAACCCGGCCTCGGTGATCGCCTTCCTGACCCACGGAGGCTCGTCGCGCTGCGCGGGCTCTACGCCGCCATGCGCGAGACAGCCAACCAGCTCGGCCAAGCGGTCTAAGAGACTCAGGCCGGGCGGCGTGCCAGCGGGGCCGTGGGCTATGCCCAGACGTTGGAATCGAACTCCTCAGGCGTCGGCTCCTGAAGCGGGACTTCGGCCCACACAATGCAGCCGAGCGGATTTTGGATGAAGGTGACTCCCCAGAGCACGGAGTGCTTCTCTACGATGAAAAGGCCCCTGCCGCCCTCTCTGACCGAATTTTCGATGTCGCTTTGCGGAGCATTGAGCTTGGGATATGCGCATTTCGCCCCCGAGTCCTGAACCTCAACGCGGACGGCTTCGCCGACGTCGTACAGGCGAAGCCCAATGCCCTTCGAGGTGTAGAGGCTGGCGTAACGAACGGAATTCGTTACCAGCTCAGAAACGACAAGCCGGACGCTGAAGTTGGCGGGGTGATCCTTCCCCAGCCACTCATTCACGACCGTTCTCGCCGTACCGGGAGACTCGTGCTCACAGGGAAGCTCTATCTCGCCTATCAGAGACACCTGGAAAGGGATCGCACGCATCAGACTTTGTCCCATCTGTCTGTTTTGCGGCCCATCAGCCGCTATGGCCCCGGCTGGGACTCCAACGGTGCGCCGCTTGTGTTTTCTGCCCGTTCGGGGATTCCTAGGTTGCACGCTGGGCTTTGGGTCCGACCACCTATGGTCAACTACAGCTGTGTGACACATTGGTTGTGGTAGACCTAGTAGCCGCGACTACAGGGGTAGCCTGGAATAGGAGTCCGAGTGCCGCGCAAAAAACGGGATATGTCAAACACTCCCGAGGAGCGTCTCGGACAGGAGTTGCGGCGATTGCGCGAGTCATTGGGCTGGTCACAGGATGATCTGGCGGCGAAGATCCAGTTCTCCTCGGCCATGGTCGGCTTCTTGGAGCGGGCCGAAAGGGCACCGAAGGAAGACTTCTTTCTTCGGTGTGAGGCCGCACTCGGTGCCGTCGGCAAGCTGATGCCATTGTTCGCCCAGTGTGAGAAGACGTCACCTCGTTGGTTCCGGCCGTGGACGAAGATCGAGGCCGAGGCGCGAGTCCTGCGAATGTGGGAGCCGCTGGTCATGCCTGGGCTTCTTCAAACACCGGACTACGCCCGCGCGGTGCTGCGGTGCGAGCCGGGCGTGTCGGAGCGCGAGGTCGAGGAGCTGGTTACCGCCAGGATTCAGCGTCGGAAGATCTTCGATCGCGCCACACCGCCGATGGTCTCGGTCGTCATCGACGAGGGCGTTCTGTACCGGCCGGTGGGCGGGACAGAAGTGATGTACCACCAGCTGGAGCACCTGCTTGAGCTGATGGCCCGGCCTTACCTCACGGTCCAGGTAGTCCCGGTTAGCATCGGGGCCACGACGGGCCTGTCCGGGGCCTTTGCCCTTGCTCAGATAGCCGGCCAGCGAGATGCGGCCTACCTGGACACTCCCATCAATGGCCAGGTAACCGATCGCGCCGACGAGGTGCATGCCGTTACGCTCAAGTACGACGCGGTTCGTGCCTGGGCACATCCACTCCACGTGTCTGAGCAAGTGATAAGAGAGATGAAGGTGAAGTATGAGCCTCAAGGATGAGCTGGTGACGGCGGCCTGGCGGACCGCTCAGAAGTCCAGCTCCAACGGTGGCAACTGTGTGGAGGTTGCCCCTCTGTCCGGAGGGCGTGTGGCCCTGCGAGACACCAAGGACCGGGGCACCGGCCCCGTACATGTCTTCACCCCTGGTGAGTGGAACGCGTTCCTCGATGGTGCGAAGAGGGGCGAGTTCGACTTCTAAGCCAGACAGAAAAACCCCCTGGCCTTCGCCGCCAGGGGGTTTCTTAGTTCTCGGGACTCTCGTCGGCTTCGGGTGGCTCATAGTCGTTCGAGTAGTTGATCGAGTCGAATACCTTCATGCGGATGGGGGCGTTTCGGAATGATATGTCGTACACAAGGAGGTCCCCGTGACCACCGGGGACGCTTTCTGCCCTCATGAAGTCTTGGGCGTCAACCATGAGCCTGAACGGACAGTCCATAATCAACGTCTCGTCCCGGTCGTAGATCTCGACCAGATAGACGAGGATGTCGATCGTTAGGACTTGGAGCGTGTGTTCACCGATGCGGACCGGCACCCACTTACCGTCTGGGGTGGGGTTTCTCTGCGGAGGGATGGCCATCGCCACACCATAGAACGACTCGGTCCGTTCATCTTCCATCCCCTGACTACCCCTTCTTTCAGGTGTAGTGGTGGCCCGGCGGACTCGGCTAGGCAGGATCTCCAACTGCCTTTAGCGTCATGAGCGAATCATCCAGAGCCCGAGAGGGGAAATGCGATGGGGAACCTGACGCTCCAGCCGTGGGGCCTGAGCCGAGCGACCGAAGTCCATGACGATGATCCGCCGTTCTACGCGTCTGTCGAAGTGGACCCCGTCACGCAGCTTTCGGTGTTCTACGACGAGGGTGGCGAGATCATCGATGCCAAGAACGAGCCGACCGAGCGACGCTACCCGATGATCACCGTGTCCAAGCGGGGGGATGGCGCCCAGGGGGCGCCCAACGTTGCCGATGACACCGACAACGACAGGTCCAGTGACTAGCGGCGCGGGGGCCTCGCCGGGCGTGGTGTTGGTGATCACCTCGCCGGAGGACGTCACTGCGAACATGGTCATCACCTCCCTCAACAAGCGAGGAGCATCGGTCGCGCGGGTCGATCCCGCCGACATCGGGCCGGACCTACTGTTCGGCGCCCGGTTGGGAGGTGACCAGACGCGGTGGTCCGGACATCTGCGTACGGCGGGCCGGAACATCGCGTTGGAGAATGTGCGCGCGGTCTACCACCGCCGTCCCTCACGGTGGCGCTTCAGGAAACTGGAGGGGCACGCGCGGGACTTCGCCGTCGCCGAGGCGCGGCACGGCCTACGTGGTCTCCTGGGAAGCCTGGACTGTCGCTACGTCAACCATCCCGAGAACGTCGCCAAGAGCGACTACAAACCTGCGCAGTTGCAAGTGGCGGCGAAGCTGGGTCTCATCGTCCCGGAAACGTTGATCACCAACGACATGGACGCGGTCCACAAGTTCGGCGCCGACCATCCCCAGATGATCTACAAATCGTTCCGAGGTTACCCGCACACTCCGGACGGGAAGGCGGCGGCCGTCTGGACCCAGCAGGTGGAAGCAAACGAGGTGGACGAGTCCGTCATCATCACCGCCCACCTGTTCCAAGAAAAGGTGCCCAAGGAGGCGGATGCCAGGTTGACGGTCGTGGGCCGCCAGGTGTTCGCCCAGAAGATCACCTCCCCTGACGGGGCGCTGGACTGGCGACGCGGTGACTGGGCCGCCCTCACCCACACCCCGATCGAGGTGCCCGCACCGATCGTCGCGGCTCTGCACGGCTACCTCGATAGGTTTGGCCTGGTCTTCGGCTGCTTCGACTTCGCCCTCGAACCGGACGGAGACGGCGCCGAGCCCTACCGGTGGACCTTCATTGAGTGCAATCCGAACGGCCAGTGGGGCTGGCTTCCCGATTCCGACGCGATCGCGGACGCGTTCGCCGACACGTTGCTGGAGGGATGGTTCACGTGAACCTGGCAGCCGACCTTCGTCACACCATGGCCGCCGCGATCGGCTCCGACGCCTGGCACGCGGCACTGGAGGCCGTACCCCGCGAGCTGTTCCTGGGAGAGGCCGTCTACCGCTACGAGGAGCGGGGCTGGACTCCGGTCCGGCGTGATGGGATGAGCGCCGAGGACTGGCTGAGACTCGTCTACACCGACGAGACGTGGGTCACCCAGCTCAACGGCGTGCTGGCCGAGGACGCGACCGAGCCGGTGATGATTTTGAATCCCACCTCGTCGTCCACCCTCCCCGGACTCGTCGTGCGGATGATGGAGATGGCCGGGATCGACGAAGGTGACAACGTCCTGGAGATCGGCACCGGTACGGGATATTCCACCGCCCTGATGTGTCATCGGCTCGGTGACAAGGCCGTGACGTCCATCGAGTACGACTCCGTGATCGCGACTCGCGCCAGGGCCGCCATCCTCCAGGCCGGATACGAGCCCACGCTCGTCGAGGGAGACGGGCTGCTCGGGTACGAGGCCAACGCCCCCTACGACCGGCTCATCGCGACCTGCTCGGTGAGGACCATCCCACCGGTGTGGCTGGACCAGGTCCGTGAAGGGGGGACGATCACCGCCCCCATGCGGGGATGGACGGATGGTGTCGCGTGTGCCCATCTGCGGGTCGCCGGGGACGGTTCGGCGAGCGGGCGGTTCGTCAACGACGACGTGTACTTCATGATCGCCCGCCCGCACACGCCGCCGCGCCGAGGGGACATGACCATGGGCATCGGTGAGGTGAGCGCGAGCAGGATCGACCCGGCGCTGCTCAAGGACGAAACGGCCCTGTTCGTCGCCCAGCTCGCCGCCCCGAACGCCCAGCACGGCTGGGCCGAGGACATCTTCACGCTGCTCGATGTCAGCAACGGAGCGCAGACCGACGTCAGGCCGGACCCCGATGGCGGATGGACGGTGTACCAGCACGGGCCGGTCAGGCTGTGGGACGAGGTCGAGGAGGCCATCCTGACGTGGCAGGGCGCCGGAAGTCCGCACCAGTCCGGGTTCGGCCTCACCGTTACCGGAGATCGCCAGTATGTCTGGCTGGGCGAGCCTGACGGGCCGAGTTGGGACCTTCCCACCTGACCTCTACTTCACCCACCTAACGAATTCCCCCGGCAGGGCACTTCTTTCCCTGGGCGGTCTTCGCCCGACCGCCAACCTACCGGGGGCATAACACCCCCTGGCTGTAGGTGAGCCCCCACGCCACCACCCCTCTTCGCCCGCGCGAGGCGAAGAGAGGGAGCAGCAGGGGGGGTACAACGCGAAGAAAGCCCCGGCCGGGGCTTTCTTTTTTCTCATCTACGGGATGATGACCGCCGACAGTCGCGTACGCCCGCTTTCCCGTGGCGTACCCCCATTTTGCCCGGTCGCGTACGCCCGCCCCCGTCCGCGCCGCCCGCGTCGTCCCTAGACTGCAGGCATGCCAACCGTACTGATCACGGGGGCGA
The DNA here is from genome assembly GCF_036227305.1 of Streptosporangium sp. NBC_01469. Taxonomy (NCBI): domain Bacteria; kingdom Bacillati; phylum Actinomycetota; class Actinomycetes; order Streptosporangiales; family Streptosporangiaceae; genus Streptosporangium; species Streptosporangium sp. NBC_01469. Next base: position 8,883,155 of record NZ_CP109465.1, read on the forward strand.
CGGCCGGCATCGGTGCCGCCTTCGCCCGCCGCCTGGCCGCCGACGGATTCTCACTCGTCCTGGTCGCCCGCGACGAGAAGCGTCTCGTCTCCGTCGCCGAGGAGCTACGCCTGCGCTACGGGGTGAGCAGCGAGGTGCTCGCCGCCGACCTGGTGACCGACGAGGGCCTGGAGGCGGTGGAGCGGCGACTCCACGAGGGGGTCGACCTGCTGGTCAACAACGCGGGATTCGGCCACCGGGGCCACTTCCTCGACGTACCCGCGGAGGAGGAGCTGCGGATGCTCAAGCTGCACTGCGAGGCGGTGCTGCGGCTGACGCTGGCCGCGCTGCCGGGAATGAGGGAGCGCGACCGGGGCGCGGTGATCAATGTGGCCTCGGTGGCGGCGTTCTTCACCCGGGGCTCCTACAGCGCGTCCAAGGCGTGGGTGGTCAGCTTCAGCGAGTCGGTGGCCGTCGAGATGGCCGGGAGCCGCGTGCGGGTCATGGCCCTGTGCCCGGGGTTCGTGCACACCGAGTTCCACGAGCGCGCCTCGATGGACAAGTCGGGCATCCCCGAGTTCTTCTGGCTGTCGGCGGACAACGTCGTCCGCGAGGCCATGCGCGATCTGGCCCGTGGCGTGCGGGTGAGCATCCCCGACCTGCGCTACAAGGTCATCGTCAGGGTCGGCAGGCTGCTCCCCCTCCACCTGATCGGCCGGTTCTCGCGCCGCCTCGCCCGCCGCTGAGGAAGAGCCGCCTGCGAAATCCCGGCGGCGGGAAGCCGCCGATGGGAAACCTTGGGCGGGAAAGCGGCGGGAACCGGCCGCCGAAGAGGCCCGGCTGGAACCGGATGGGGAGAGCCCGACGGAAAGGGCCCGCGCCACGGGAGGGGGTCGTGGCGCGGGCCCTTCCGGCCTGCGGTGGTGGTACGGAGACGAGCCTCACGGCCCGTGAGGTGGATCAGACGCGGGCGTTGGCCTCGTGACCGATCGCCAGACCCGAGACCGGGTCGAAGAAGTGCAGGTTGTGGGTGTCGACGATCAGCTCGATGTTCTGGCCGGGACGGACGTGGCTGCGGGAGTTGACCCGGGCGGTCCACAGCGACTTGTCGCCCACCAGCGGCAGGGTCGCGTCCTCCTCGCCGTCGTCGGCGGCGGCGGCCACGGTGTCCTGGTGCTGGACCGGCGGGGCGTCGATCAGGAACAGCACGTTGATCTCGGAGCCCAGCTCCTCGGTGACCTCGGCGCGGACCGGCAGGCGGACCCAGCCGGAGGAGGAGCCGTTGGCGGCGATCGAGTCGTCGAAGTCGGAGGGGCGGATGCCCAGGATGATCTGCTTGCCGAAGTACTGGTCGAGGCCCTGCTTCTCGGTGAAGGTCTCGGCCGGTACCGGCAGCTTGAAGCCCGCGAAGGTGACGGCGGCGCCGCCCTCACCGCGCACCAGCTCGGCGGTGACGAAGTTCATCGACGGGGAGCCCATGAAGCCCGCGACGAACAGGTTGACCGGCTTGTCGAAGAGGTTCTGCGGGGTGTCGACCTGCTGGAGCAGGCCGTCGCGCAGCACGCAGACGCGGTCGCCGAGGGTCATCGCCTCGACCTGGTCGTGGGTGACGTAGACGGTCGTCACGCCCAGGCGCTCGTGCAGGGTGTTGAGGGAGGCCCGCATGGAGACGCGGAGCTTGGCGTCCAGGTTGGACAGCGGCTCGTCCATGAGGAAGGCCTGCGGCTCGCGCACGATGGCGCGGCCCATGGCGACACGCTGGCGCTGGCCACCGGAGAGGGCGGCGGGCTTGCGCTTGAGGTACTGGTCGAGGCCGAGCATCTTGGCGGCCTCGCCGACGCGCTTGGCGATCTCCGCCTTGGGCATCTTGCGGAGCTTCAGACCGAAGGCGAGGTTCTCCTCGACGGTCATGTGCGGGTAGAGCGCGTAGTTCTGGAAGACCATGGCGATGTCACGGTCCTTCGGGGGCAGGTGGTTGACCACCCGGTCGCCGATGGCGATCTCGCCACCGCTGATGTCCTCAAGCCCGGCGATCATCCGCAGGGCGGTGGACTTGCCACATCCGGAGGGGCCCACCAGCACCATGAACTCCCCGTCCTTGATCTCAAGGTCGAGGCCGTTCACGGCTTTGACGCCGCCCGCGTAGATCTTGTCGACTTTGCTGAGAACGATGGATGCCATGGGAGTCCTTGTCGCCTCGGGCCAACCCCGCGTTCACCCGATATTGGATACGTTTTCATGCATCTCATCGGAAACGGACATCCGTGTCAAGAGGCTGCCCGGTTCTGGCCTGTCAGCAGGACAGTCATTCTCGCTCCGCACTGGATTGAGCTCGGAAATCATGATGGAATCGTTTCCATGAACATGCGTCGTACGACGATCAAGGACGTCGCCGGGGCGGCCGGGGTGGGGGTCGCCACGGTGTCCCGGGTTCTGTCCGGCGGGTCGGCCAGCCCGGAGACCCGGGAGCGGGTGCTGACCGTCGCCGCCCAGCTCGACTACCGGCCCAGCGCGCTCGGGCGCAACCTGCGCCAGCGGCGCTCGGGCGGCATCGGGCTGCTGCTGCCCGACATCACCGACACCTTCTACGGCCGGGTGGCCGACGGCGTGCTCGCCTGCGCGCGCTCGGCGGGTGAGCCGGTGATCGTGGGCGCGACCGGTGACGACCCGGAGCGCGAGGCCGAGCTGATCGGCATGCTGCTGGAGCAGGGCGTGGACCGGGTGGTCGCGATCCCCTCGGGCGACGGCGACAGCTGGGCGCCGACCCTGCGGGCCGGGGTGATCACGGTGTTCGCGCACCGGCTCTCGGCCGGGCGCGACGACATCCCGGCGGTGGTGGCCGACGACCGTGCGGGGGTCAGGACCGCGGTCGACTACCTGACGGGGCTGGGACACCGGCGCATCGCCTACCTGGGCGGCCCGGGGCAGGAGCAGCGCCTGTCGGTCTTCAGGCAGGCGCTGGGCCCCCTCGTCGACGAGGAGCTGGTCGTCGTCGCCCGGGGCAGCCGCGACTCCGCGTACGCCGCCGCGGCCGGGCTCTTCCAGCACCGGCCCGACCTGACCGCCGTGCTGGCCGGGGGCAACCTGCTGGGCGAGGCGGCCGTACTGGCGGCGAGGGAGCTGGACCTGCGCATCCCCAGGGACCTGTCCCTGATCATGTTCGACGACGTGCCCTGGGCGGAGCTGTGCTCACCGCCGCTGACGGTGATCGCCCAGCCCGCCAGGGACATCGGCTACCGGGCCGCCGAGCTGGTGTTGCGCGGCGGCTCCAGGAGACCGCGCGGCGTGCTGCTGCCCACCGAGCTGATCGTCAGGGGCAGCTGCGCGGCTAGAGGGACTTCTCGATCGCCGCGATGAGGGCGGGGTCGCCGGGCTCGACGGTCGGCCGGAACCTGGCCAGCACCTCCCCGTCCCGCGCGACGAGGAACTTCTCGAAGTTCCACTTGACGTCACCGGCCTCACCCTCGGCGTCGGGGGTGGCGGTCAGCGCGTCGTAGAGGGGATGCCTGTCGTCGCCGTTGACCTCGGTCTTGGCCAGCAGCGGGAAGTCGACGCCGTAGGTGGTGGAACAGAACTCCTGGATCTCCTCGGCGCTGCCCGGCTCCTGACCGAGGAACTGGTTGCACGGCACGCCGACGACGGTGAAGCCCCGGTCTCCGTAGGTCCGCTGGAGGTCGACGAGACCCGCGTACTGCGGGGTGAGGCCGCACTTGGAGGCGACGTTCACGACGAGGACGGTCTTGTCCCCGGCCAGCTCGGCCAGGGTGGTGGGTGCGTCGGCAAGAGTATGAATGGCGATATCACGGATTCCCATGATCCGCAGCCTAATCCCCTTGTCACATTTGAGAGTTATGTCGTCCATAAAGTGAAATGTGACTGACGCCACAGGTGAGACGCCGCCCGCCTCACCAATGCTTTGATCATTCCCTTACCGATCATTGACATGACTCCTGACAGGCGCTGTCGACTGGCCCGCTATCGAATCGCCGGGCATCGTGTCGGCCGTCCCCCGTCCCCAACGCACAAGGGAGTCCCATGTCGACGCTCCGCCGTACCGGTGTGCTGGTGATCACCTCGGTGCTCACCCTCGGCACCACCACCACGGTCGCCCAGGCGTCCTCGGCACCAGCGGGCAACCGGGCCGTCGCCAGGCCGCTGGTGTCCGCGCACGGCTGGAACAAGAGCCAGTTCGACTGCCTCAGCAGGCTCTGGACCAGGGAGAGCAACTGGAACCACCGCGCGTACAACCGCTCGTCGGGCGCGTACGGCATCCCGCAGGCCCTGCCCGGCGGCAAGATGGCCGGCGCCGGGCGCGACTGGCGCACCAACCCCAGGACGCAGATCAGGTGGGGGCTCGGATACATCAAGCAGCGCTACGGCTCGCCGTGCCGGGCGTGGACCCACTTCACGACGCGGGGCTGGTACTGATCAGGGAGCGGTGATCTGAAACCCCATGGCAGGGTGATTTTCACACCGTCTCCCCGTATGGGTGATTCGCCGGTCGTAATCGGCCCGTCCTCGAACCACCCGTAAATCCCGAAGTTCGGGCAAACACCTTCCCTTCGCGTGTCCCATCCGCCGTTCGGCGCTCTCTCGCGTACTAGAAAGCCGCCTAGAGAGATCGCCGCGGCGTCTCATGCCGGAAACAGGCCGGAGAGACCGCGCGGACGTCCCCGTCCGAGCCACGGGCGCCGGATCGTCAGGACGCGGGAGAGCACCACGTGCCTCCCGCACCTTCCGCACGCGGCCCGAGGACAAGGATCCATGTGAACAGCTACCGCGTTCTGCGCAACACCGTCGTGACCGTTCTGGCCGCCTCGACAATGGTCGGCCCGACGACGACGGGACAGGCTGAGAGCACCTCCGAGACGTCCAGGAAAGGGACGGCGAGGACGGTGCACCGCCTCACCTGGGTCACCCAGGTGAAGCCAAGGGTGAAAGCGGTCGCGAGGACCGCCAAGGGCAGGAACAAGACGATCGCCTATCGTCTCGTGTCCCGCCGAGCGTGGCCGCACAGCCAGTTCCGCTGCCTGGACAGTCTCTGGACCAGGGAGAGCAACTGGAACCATCGCGCGTACAACCGTTCATCGGGTGCGTACGGCATCCCGCAGGCGCTGCCCGGCTCGAAGATGGGCGGCAGCGGCAGGGACTGGCGCTACAACCCGAGCACACAGATCCACTGGGGTCTGAAATACATCAAGAGCCGCTACGGGTCACCGTGCGGCGCGTGGGGTCACTTCCGGTCGAGCAACTGGTACTGACCCACCCGGAGAGTGTCCAGGGGAAGGGAACACTCTCCTGACGCCCGGGGTCCCAGGGCCCCGGGCGTCACCCTCCCGAGCCGCACGGCCGCACACCGGCCCGGCCCGATCAGGTCGTGACACGGCCCCCCCCGGGTGAGCCATCCCTCTCGGGGCCTCAGGGCAGGTCGAGAGCGCTCAGGGCCTCACGGCCTCAGGGCAAGGTCGAGGGTGCTCAGGGCCTCACAGCCTCAGGGCCTCAGGGCCTCACGGCAGGTCGAGGGCGCTCAGGCCCAGCAGCAGTGCCTGCCGGTCGCGGGTGGTCAGGATCTCGTACGGCCACGCGGCGCGGCGATTCGTCTCCGCCTCGATCCGGTCGCGGGCGGGCCCCGGGGGCAGGGCGATGATCTGGTCCGCGGTGAGGCCCTCCCGCTTCCAGGTGTCGGCGTGCGCGTCGGCGCGGTGGTAGCGCAGCACGGCCAGCCGGTTGAACAGCAGCACGCCCGGCGGGGTCCCCGCCGGCTCGTAGGGCGGCGAGGCCTGGGCGAAGGCCGCGCCGCCACCGGCCGCACCGGCCTTCAGGAGCCTCCCCGCGAGATCGGCCAGCTCGGGCAGCCGGTCGGCCTGGGCGGCCCACAGCTCGCCGGTCACCGCCGCGTGCACCTCGTACAGGGAGGCGATGAAGGACAGCGCGGTCGCGGTCGCGTGCAGCGCGCCGTCGTCGACCAGGGTCCCCTGGGCGATCTGTACGTCGATCTCCGCCCGGTCGAAGGGGTTGTAGCGGTAGAGGGCGGCCAGCCCCTCGGCGGTGAGCGGCCTGACGGGGAGTACGAATCGGAGATCGACCAGCAGGTCCGTCTGGAGGCCGGACCGCTCGGTGAGCTCCCGGCTGAGGGGCCTGCTCGCGATGTGAACGCCGAGATTGACCGCGTCGATCAGCGAAGCGATCGACGCGGCGTAGCCGGGCAGATCATCGAAGCGTGACATGCTGCGATATCTTGCCGCATTTTCTTACCTTCCGAACCTTTCCAGAACGAAGGCGATGGCTCCGGCCACAGCGGCGAGGGTACCGATCCAGGCGATGAGGGCGTCGGCCCGATTGTCGAGGGGGCGGCTCCCGTGCAGGGCCTCCTGGGCGCGCCGGTAGCGGATGCCCGTGTGGGTCAGCAGCAGTACGGCGCAGAACACGGCCGGGACGAAGGGGACGATGACCGGCACGGGTGTGCCGGCGCGCAGGGCGACGCCCGCGCCGGCCAGGCTGGTGACGGCCAGCATGGCGGCGGTGCGGACCCAGGCGAGGCGGGTCCGCTCGCTCTGCAGGCCCGCGTCCCAGGGCCTGTTCACCGGGAGCTCACCGGGACAGCAGGATGAGGATCAGGGCGAGCACGGCGACCGCCGCCACACCGTACCCGAACAGGGGCGCGAGGGCCGGGGGCGGGAGCGGGGCGGAGCTGCGCAGGGCGCGCTGGACGCGGCGCCAGCGGGGGTAGGCCATCGCGGCCGCCAGGGCGGACAGCGACACCAGGACCACCGCGAGCAGGGTGCGCATCCACGGGACGAAGACGTCGGCGGAGACGGCGGCCATGGCCACGCCGCCCGCGCTCAGTGCGAGCGACGTACTCAGCCAGGTCAGATACGTGCGTTCGTTGGCAAGGGTGAACCGGGGATCCGGCTCGTGGTCCGGAGAGTTCATGAACTTTCCTGGGTCTTCATAGGAACGACGGTATTTCAGCCACATTCCCCCTAGAGAACCCGGGATTTCCGGAGATGCGGTCGGGCACCTCCGGTCGGCCCGCCCCACCTGGGCGGCGGGGCTCACCCGCCACCGGGGCGAAGGCTCCGGTGGCGGCGACCGCGTCGCGCCGAGGCGGCGGAGACCGCCCGCGGGCGTCGGTCAGTCGCTGGACTCAAAGGTGTCCGCCACGACGTCCTCCGCCTCGCCGGGGAGACTATCCGCAGGCGTTGGTCAGCTGCTGGACCCACTGCACCGAGTCGGCGGCCACCTTCTGGGCGGCGTCGACGGCGCCGTTGGCGTCGGTGACGTTGAAGCCCTCCAGGGTGCCGGAGATGCCCTCGGCGGCCTCCTTCAGCGAGGTGTTGGCCGCATCGTTGGCCAGGTCACCCAGCTTGGCGCCGCCGTCGTTCAGCGCCTGCTCCATCGCGGCGGGGTCGTTGAGCAGCCCGGAGACCTTGGCGGCGGTCTCGGTGACGATGCCCGCGGCCTGCACGCACTGCTGGGCCTTGTCGATGCCCTGGCTCACCTCCTGGATCTCGGAGCAACCGGTGGTGATGAGGGCGGCGGCCAGCACAGAGGCGGCGAGGACGGGAATTCGTCGCGGAAGGGGTCGCATGTCCCGACCCTACCCAACGAGCCGGTTCGGCAGGCGCCGCCGTACCGGCTCGTTACCCACCCGTCCGCCGGCGGCCCGGAGGGCGGGGAGGTGGCGGAATCGGAAACACCCCTCTGGTCGTACGATCATCAGTAGTCGAACGAGGGGGAGACCATGAAGAGCTGTGAGCATCTCGCGGAGACCCAGGACCCGCCCGCGCGCACGCCCGAGGGGTGCGAGGAGTGCCTGGCGATAGGCGGCCGCTGGGTCCATCTGCGCAAGTGCCTGTCCTGCGGGCACATCGGCTGCTGCGACTCGTCGCCCGGCAAGCACGCCACCGCCCACTTCCTGCAGACCGCCGACCCGGTCGTCGCCTCGTTCGAACCGGGCGAGGACTGGCGATGGTGCTACGTGGACAACGTGATGGGTTAGTCGCGCTCCAGGGTGGCCTCTTCGAAGTCGATCTCGTGGAGGACCCGGCGGAGCACCTCGTCGTCGATGCGCCGCTCGTCGCGAAGGCCGACGAAGACGTCGCGCTCGACCACCAGCATCTCCCGGCGGAGCCGCCGGTAGACGCTGCTGGGCGTCTCCTCCCCCTCCGGCCCCGTGCCACCGCCCAGGCGCTCCCAGGCGGTGAGGGTACGGCGCTCGGCGCGGGACCTGAGCTGGTCGACGACCTCCCGGTGAAGCTCGTCGACGCCGTCCGCCACCAGCTCGTCCAGCCGGGCCAGCGCGGCCGTGGCGGCCGCCTGCTGCGCGGCCGCCTCCGCCAGGTTGTCGGTGTAGGTCTCCCGCTCGTTGGAGACCTTCAGCCTGCGGATCAGCGCCGGGAACGTCAGGCCCTGGACGAGGAGGGTGCCGATCACCACCGAGAAGGTGAGGAAGAGGAGCAGGTCGCGGCCGGGGAAGGTCTCCGGGATGGCGAAGGCCGCGGCCAGGGAGACCACGCCGCGCATGCCCGCCCAGCTCACGATGGTCACGTTCTGCCAGGTCGGCGCGTGGGTCTCGGTCCTGCGGATCTTCTTGGACAGGATCCGGGGCAGGTAGATGCTCGGCACGACCCAGACCACCCTGGCGATCACCGCGGCGGCGAAGACGGCCAGCGCCATCCCGGCGAGTTTCCACCCGTCGCCCCACTCCAGCCCCCTCATGATCGGCCACATCTGCAGGCCGATCAGCGCGAAGACGATCGTCTCCAGGAAGAAGTCGAGGACCCGCCAGACCGCGTCGGACAGCAGCCGGGTGCCGAAGCCCGCCCTGGGCATGCGGTGGCCGATGTAGAGGCCGACGATCACCACGACGATCACCCCGGAGACGTGCAGGCTCTCGGCCGCCAGGTAGACGGCGAACGGGGTGAGCAGCATGACGGTGTTCTCGACGAGCGCGTCGCGCAGCCGGACCAGCACCCAGGCCAGGACCCAGGCGAGCGCGAGGCCCATCACCACACCGCCCGCCGCGGACCGGGCGAAGTCGAGGGCCGCGTCCTGCCAGGTGATGCCCTGCCCGACCGCGGCCGCGATCGCCACCCGGTAGGCGGTGAGCGCGGTGGCGTCGTTGAACAGGCTCTCCCCCACCAGGATGGTGACCACCTTGCGGGGCAGCCCGAGCCTGCGGGCCACCGCGACGGCGGCGACCGCGTCGGGCGGGGCCACGATCGCGCCCAGCGCGAACGCGGCGGCCAGCGGCAGCTGGGGCAGGAGCAGGTGGGTGACCCACCCGATGACCAGCGTGGTGAACAGCACGAGGCCGACCGAGAGCAGCGCGACCGGCCTGCGGAAGTCCTTGAGTCTCAGGTAGGAGCTGTCGATCGCCGCCGAGTAGAGCAGCGGGGGCAGGAAGACCAGCAGGACCAGCTGGGGGTCGAGCTCGTACACGGGAACGAACGGCGACAGCACCGCCCCGGCGAGCACCAGCAGCAGCGGCGCCGGCCAGCCTTTGCGCCTGGCCACCGCGGCCACCGCGATCCCGACGACCGACACGGCCAGCATCTGCAGCACCGTCGACTCGTCCACGCCACCCCGCCCGATAGGGATCGATCAGCTTACGTGCCCCGGCGCGCCTCGCGAACCGCCCGGGGCGGCCGAGACCGCCACACGGCGCCGGACCACACCGGCGGACGCCACACGCTATCCCCTCGGGCGCGAACCTCGCGAACGGGACGCGACGGCGCCGCGTCCCGGAGGGGAGGTCACCGGGTCACCAGTCGCGCTGCTCGTCCCGGTCGTCGCCGCGGCGCCGGCCCTCGCGGCGCCTGTCGTCGTACTGGCGCTCGTCGCGGCGGTGGTCGTCGTACCGCTCGTCGTAGCGCTGCTCGGGGCGGAGCCTCTCGCCGGTGGAGTGCGGTGGCGGATCCTGGACGTAGGGGCGGGGCAGCCTCTGGTCGGGCGCGGCCTGGCCGCGCAGGCCCAGCGGGTCGGACGGGTCGACGTCCTGCTGGGCGTACGCGGGCGGCGAGCCGTACAGGTCGCGCAGGTCGGCGGGGTGGCCGGCCTGGTGCGGCTGCTGGGCGCCGAACGTGTAGGGGTCGGGCTGCGAGGGGGCCGGGTAGCCGCCGTACTGGTCGGCCTGCGGGGTTCCGTAGCCGGCCTGCTGCTGGGCGGCGAACCCGAAGGGGTCGGTCGAGTTCTGCTGGCCCTGCCCGTAGGAGTCGGGCTCCGGCCGCCGACCGGGGTCGGCGAGCCCCTGGGCGGGATCGACGAACTGCCCGGCGAACTGGTCGGGGCGCGGCGTGAACGAGGTGGCCGGCTTCTGGCGGCCCGCCGGGGGCGCGAACGGGTCGACGGGCCGGGGCTGGGGCGGCACGCCGTACTGGTCGGGCCGCTGGGCGCCGAACCGGTCGGCGGGCCCGGCGTAGGGATCGGGCTGCTGCTGGACGGGCGGGGCGGCGTAAGGGTCGGGCTGCTGGGCGCCGTAGGGGGCGGGCTGCGCGGGCGGGTAGCGGTCGCCGGGCAGCTGGTAGGCGGCCTCGCCGGAGGCGGGGCCCGCGCCGAGCGGCTCGACGGGCTGCGGCTGCCCGTAGGGCAGGGAGTCGTTCACGATCATGTTCTCGCGCGGCACGGCGTCCGAGGAGCCGTACCCGGCGGGGGGCATCCGGTCCTGAGGCCGCTCGGGCCGCTCGGTGGGCGGCGGCACCACGCCTCGCGCGACGAGCACGTCGTTCGGGCCGAGAGTGGCGACCTGGCGGGGTTCGTCCAGCGGCGAGGGGACGTGGCCGGCCGGGTCGGGATACTGCTGCGGCTGGGCGTAGTCCTCGGGGCGGGGCCGGGCGTACTGGCCGGTGCCGGGATACTCGCCGTAGGCCTGCGGCTCGTCCTGGTGGGGCTGCGCGGCGTGAACGGGCTCGCCCACCTCGTCGGGGTACTGCCCACCGGCCTCGACGAAGCCCTCGTCAAGTGTGTCGACCAGGCGTCCCACATCGTTCATGGGCATGCGGAAACTCGCGGTGCACATCTCGCCGCGCCACAGGCTCAGCACCAGCGTGCCTTCGTGCCAGGTGACCCGGAGCACCCGCTCCTGGCCACGCTCGTCAAAGAACACCTCGCCGAACGACGGCAACGGGACAACTTCCGACATGGAGGACATAGTGCGATAACCAGCCTTTATTCGTCCACTCGACCTCGGGAAACCCTACCGAAACGGTCTTTCCATCCCTATCTTCCGCCCCAGCGGCACCAGAACGGTAGACCTTCCCTTGACCTTACGAGGATTGATGAGCCGGGTGATCCAGCCAGTTTGCCATGTGAGGTGAACCTCGGGTTCCGGAATACGGGTATGCGTCCACGCGGCGACTCGCCGGAGCAGCCGCGGTTGTCGGGGCGAGCGGGTACGGTTGGCTGTCGTGCCGACCGACTCCATCGCCCCATCCGAAGACGTCTCCTCAAAGGTGGATATTCCCCCGGTTGAGGATTTGCTGAGCACCGCCGTCGAGGCGGTGGGCGGGGTCGAGCGCCCCGGGCAGATCACCATGGTGAGGGCGGTGCAACACGCGATCGAGTCGGGCGACCACCTGGCCGTCCAGGCGGGCACCGGCACCGGGAAGTCACTCGCCTACCTGATCCCCTCGATCAGGCACGCGATGACCTCCAAGGGCGCCGTGGTCGTCTCCACCGCCACCATCGCGCTCCAGCGCCAGCTCGTCGACCGCGACCTGCCTCGCCTCGCCAAGGCCCTCGCCCCGCAGCTGCCGCACGAGCCGGCGTTCGCGATCCTCAAGGGCCGCCGCAACTACCTGTGCCGCTACAAGGCGAGCGCGGGATGGCCCGACGAGGAGCAGGATCAGCTCTTCGACCCCCGGGAGGTCAACGCGACGGGCCGGATGGTCCAGCGCATCCAGGAGTGGGCGAACGAGACCGAGACCGGCGACCGCGACGAGCTCGTCCCCGGCGTCAACGAGCAGGCCTGGCGCCAGTTCTCGGTCAGCGCCAGGGAGTGCCTGGGAGCCGCGCGCTGCCCGAGCGGCACGGAGTGCTTCGCCGAGCTGGCCCGTGCCCGCGCCGGCGAGTCCGACGTGGTCGTGACCAACCACGCGCTGCTCGCGATCGACGCGATGGAGGACTTCCCGCTCCTGCCCGAGCACGAGGTGGTCGTGGTCGACGAGGCCCACGAGCTCGTCGACCGCGTCACCTCGGTGGTCAGCGGCGAGCTGTCGGAGACCATGATCACGGTGGCCGCGCGGCGGGTCGGCAAGCTCATCGAGCAGCACCTCGCCGACCGGCTCATGGAGGCGGGCGAGGACCTCAAGGCCCTGCTCGCCGCCGCCCCCGCCGGGCGCCTCGACGAGCTCCCCCAGGTGCTCGGGATGACGCTCGCCCTGGTCCGCGACGCGGCGTGGGCGTGCATCACCGCCCTCGGCCCGCGCAACGGCGACAAGGACGACCCGGAGGGCGCGGGGCTGCGCAGGGCGGCCTTCACCTCGCTGGACGAGGTCCACGACACCGCGCAGCGCATGCTCGACGCCTTCGGCCACGCCGAGGAGGTCGACCGGGCCGAGGTGGTCTGGCTGGAGGAGGGCACCGACCGGCGCCCGCCCCTGCTGCGGGTGGCGCCGCTGACGGTGGCGGGCATGCTCCGCGACAAGCTCTTCGGCGACCGTACGGTCATCCTGACCTCGGCCACGCTCGCCCTGGGCGGCGCCTTCGACGGCCTGGCCCGCCAGTGGGGCCTGGGCGGCGGGAAGGGCGCCGCGGAGGACGAGGCGGCGGGGGAAGAGGGGAAGAAGCAGGGGAAGGGCCGGGCCGGTTGGGTCGGCATCGACGTCGGCTCCCCCTTCGACCACCCGCGCAGCGGCATCCTCTACGTCGCCAAGCACCTGCCCCAGCCGGGCCGCGACGGCCTGCCCGAGGCCTACCTGGAGGAGATCACCGAGCTGATCGAGGCCGCGGGAGGCCGCACCCTCGGCCTGTTCTCCTCGATGCGTGCCGCCAAGGCCGCCACCGAGGCCCTGCGCGACCGGCTGAGCGTGCCGCTGCTCTGCCAGGGTGACGACTCCACGATGCTGCTGGTCAAGCAGTTCGCGGAGGACGAGCCGACCTGCCTGTTCGGCACGCTGTCGCTCTGGCAGGGTGTCGACGTCCCCGGCCCCTCGCTGCGCCTGGTCATCATCGACCGCATCCCGTTCCCCCGCCCGGACGACCCGCTCAGCTCCGCCCGCCAGCGCCACGTCGCCGCCAAGGGCGGCAACGGGTTCATGTCGGTCGCCGCCACCCACGCCGCGCTGCTCCTGGCCCAGGGCGCGGGCCGCCTGCTGCGCAGCCAGCACGACAAGGGCGTGGTCGCGGTGCTCGACCCCCGGCTGGCGACGGCCCGCTACGCCGGGTTCCTGCGCGACTCCCTGCCGCCCTTCTGGCCCACCAACGACCCGGCGAAGGTGCGCAGCGCCCTCAAGCGCCTCAGCGCCTCCTGAGCCCGGGGCCGCCGACCGTCTCGGCCGTCGGCCGCGCGGGCACCCCGTCAGCGAGGTGTCCCGCGCGGATCCGGGGACGGAGTGCTCACGCGGATCCGGGGACGGGGTCCGCGCGGGTCCAGGGTGAAGACCCCTGCGGATCCGGAGACGAGGGGCCGCGCGGGTCCAGGGTGAAGGACCCACGCGGATCCGGAGACGGGGTCCGGCGCGGGTCCGGGGCACCTTGGGGCGGGATCAGGAGGTGGTCTCGGCTATGGCGCGCAGAGCCAGCACGTACGACCTCAGGCCGAAGCCCGCGATGGTGCCGGTCGCCACGGCGGCGACCACCGAGGTGTGCCGGAACTCCTCGCGGGCGGCCGGGTTGCTGATGTGCACCTCTACCAGGGGCGCGGTGCGCTGGGCGATGGCGTCGCGCAGCGCGTAGGAGTAGTGGGTGAACGCCGCCGGGTTCAGCACCACGGGGACCCTGCCGTCGGCCGCCTCGTGCAGCCAGCCCAGCATCTCGGCCTCGTCGTCGGTCTGCCGGACGTCGACCGACAGGCCGAGCTCCCTGCCGGTCTCCCGGCAGAGCGCGGCCAGGTCGGCGAAGGTCTCCGCACCGTAGACATCGGGTTCGCGGGTGCCGAGCCGCCCCAGGTTGGGGCCGTTGAGCACGTAGACGGGTCTCATCGGGTCACTCACCGCTCCTTGATGGCCGCGCGTCCGCCGCGCGGCCGACGTCACTCACCCGGCGTGCCACCGGCACCGCCCCGCCAAACCTCGCAGCGGCCCTCGCCCCGGCCCCTGCCTCACGCCTCCGTTGCCCCCGGAGGCGTACGGACCACCGCGCCCCGGGAGCACCGGAGGCGTGAGGCTCACCGGGCGACCTCGTGGTAGGCCGCCTCCAGGAGCTCCTCCGGCGGGTCGACCAGCGGGGACACCTTCGCCAGGTCGTCCAGCAGGACGAAGCGCAGCTTGGCGCCGCGGCTCTTCTTGTCGAGGCGCATGTGGTCGCGCAGCTCGGGCCAGGCCTCGCGGCGGTAGGCGGTGGGCAGCCCGACCGAGGTCAGGATGGACCTGGTCCGCTCCACGACGTCGGCGCCGATCCTGCCGTCCAGGCGGGACAGCTCGGCCGCGTAGACCATGCCGATCGCGACGGCCTCGCCGTGGCGCATCCGGTACTCCTCGACGCGCTCGATGGCGTGCGCCAGCGTGTGGCCGTAGTTGAGGATCTCCCGCAGGCCGCCCTCGCGCAGGTCGGCTCCGACGACGTCGGCCTTGATCTGGATCTTCCGCTCGATCAGCTCGCGGGTGTGCCGCCCCTCGGGGAGCCTGGCACCGTCCGGGTCGTCCTCAATGAGTTCGAGGATCCGGGGGTCGGCGATGAAACCGCCCTTGATGATCTCCGCCAGGCCGCCCACGTAGTCGTCGCGGGGCACCGAGACCAGTGTCGCCAGGTCGCACAGCACCCCGGCGGGCGGGTGGAAGGACCCGACCAGGTTCTTGCCCTCGGGGGTGTTGATGCCGGTCTTGCCGCCCACCGCCGCGTCGACCATGCCGAGCAGGGTGGTCGGCACCTGCACGACCTTGACGCCGCGCAGCCAGGTGGCGGCGGCGAACCCCGCCAGGTCGGTGGTGGCTCCCCCGCCGACGCCGACCACGGCGTCGGAGCGGGTGACGCCCGCGCGGCCGAAGGCGGACCACAGCTCCGCGGCCACCTCGACCGTCTTGGCGCGCTCGGCGTCGGGCACCGGCAGCGCGACGACCTCGTACCCGGCCGCCTCGATCGCGCCGCAGACGGGACGGGCGATCTCCGGCAGGCTCTCCGGGTGGATCACGGCGACGGTGCTCACCCCCGCGCCGAGCAGGCCGGGCAGCTCGCCGAGCACCCCGGTGCCGACCACCACGTCGTAGGGGCTCTCGCCGGGGACCTCGATCCTGGAGATCGTCACGGCTTCAGGCCCTCCACGATCTCGTCGACGATCTGGCCGGGCTCGCGCTCGTCGGTCGCCACGACGATCGTGGCGAGCCCCTCGTAGACGGGACGCCGGGCGTCCATCAGCTTCTTCAGCTGGCTGCGCGGGTTCATCACGAGCAGCGGGCGCGCCGAGGCCAGGCCCACCCGCTGGACGGCGTTGGAGAGGCCGACCTCCAGGTAGACCACCGGCTGTCCGGCCAGCAGCTCGCGGGTGGCCTCGGCGAGGATCGCGCCGCCGCCGAGGGAGAGCACGCCGTCGTGCTCGGCCAGCGCCCGCCGTACGGCGTCGGCCTCCAGCTCGCGGAAGACCTCCTCGCCGTCCTCGATGAAGACATCACTCACCGGCTTGCCCGCCGTGCGCTCCACGTCGGCGTCGGTGTCGCGGAAGGCGGCCCCGAGCCGCTCGGCCAGGAGCTGCCCGACGGTCGACTTGCCCGATCCCGGGGGGCCGATCAGCACTGCTCGGGGACTCATGCGATCTCCTTCGATGTCGGCCCGCCCACCGGGGAACCGGGAGCGCCCTCGCCCGGACGCCCGCTCATTTGATCACCAGCGAGGAAAGGTATCCGGACAGGTTGCGGGCGACCTCCTCGACGGAGTCGCCGCCGAACTTCTCGATCGCGGCGTCGGCCAGGATCAGCGCGACCATCGCCTCGGCGACGATCGCGGCGGCCGGGACCGCGCACACGTCGGAACGCTCGTGGTGGGCCTTGGCGGCCTCGCCGGTCAGCACGTCGATGGTGGCCAGCGCCCGGGGGACGGTGGAGATCGGCTTCATCGCCGCGCTGACGCGCAGCGGCTCGCCGTTGGTCATGCCGCCCTCGACGCCACCGGCCCGGTTGGTCATCCGGCGTACGCCGTCGGCGGTGTTCTCGATCTCGTCGTGGGCCAGGGATCCGGGGCGGCGGGCCGTCTCGAACCCGTCGCCGACGCCGACGCCCTTGATCGCCTGGATGCCCATCAGGCCGGCCGCGAGGCGGGCGTCGAGGCGGCGGTCCCAGTGGGTGTAGCTGCCCAGGCCCGGCGGCAGGCCGTAGGCGATCACCTCGACAACACCGCCGAGGGTGTCGCCGTCCTTGTGCGCCTTGTCGATCTCGGCGACCATGGCCGCGCTGCCGTCGGGGTCGGCGCAGCGCACCGGGTCGGTGTCGATCGCCTCCAGGTCGCCGGGGCCGGGCACGATGCCCCGGGTGGCGGCAGCCCCGCCGATCGAGACGACGTGGCTGACGATGTCGACGCCGAGGGCCTGCTTGAGGAAGCTCCGCGCCACCTGGCCGAGCGCGACGCGGGCCGCGGTCTCGCGGGCGCTGGCCCGGTCGAGCACCGGGCGGGCGTCGTCGAAGCCGTACTTCTGCATCCCGGCGAGGTCGGCGTGGCCGGGACGGGGGCGGGAGCGCGGCGCGTTGCGCGCCTGCCCCTCCAGCACGGCCGGGTCGACGGGGTCGGCGGCCATGACCGTCTCCCACTTGGGCCACTCGGTGTTGCCCACCCGGATGGCGACGGGGCTGCCGAGCGTCCGGCCGTGGCGGACCCCGCCCGCGATGGTCACGACGTCCTGCTCGAACTTCATCCGCGCCCCGCGCCCGTAGCCGAGGCGGCGACGGCGCAGCGCCTCGTCCAGCTGTGCCGTGGTCACCTCCACCCCGGCGGGCAGTCCTTCCAGGATCGCGACGAGCTCGGGGCCGTGGGACTCTCCGGCGGTCAACCAGCGCAACATGGTGACAAGTCTTCCACGTGTCGCCCACTGGAATGGCCTCCGTTCACCGGTTGAGACATCCGCCGATGATCGTCACGCCGGGAGCCGGGGGATCGGGGGCGGGGCCCGGGAGGCGGGTGGTCCGTCAGAGGGCGGTGAGGACGGCGGCCAGGGCGCCGACGGCCATGAAGGGGCCGAAGGGGATCTCGCTCTTGCGGCCCGCGCGGCGCAGCACCATCAGGGCGGCCCCGTAGAGCCCCCCGGCCAGGAGGCCGAGGAAGGCCCCGGCGACCAGGGTGTCCCAGCCCAGCCAGCCGAGGGCGGCGCCCAGGCTCGCCGCGAACTTGACGTCGCCCAGCCCCATGCCCGCCGGGTTGACCAGGAACAGCACCAGGTAGAAGCCCGCCAGGGCGAGGCCGCCCAGCCCGGCGCCGAGCAGGTCTCCGAAGCGGCCGTCGGCGAGGGCCGACACGGCCAGCGGGGCGGCGGTCCCCAGGTAGGCGGCCAGGGTGAGCCGGTCGGGCAGCCGGTGGACGGCTGCGTCGACGAAGGACAGGGCGACGGCGACCACCGCCAGCCAGCCGAAGGCGAGCAGCTCCCCCGCCCTCCCGAGCGACGTGGTCTCCGCCGCCCGCGCTCCCGGCCACGCCGCCGTCCCCGCCGGTACGTCCGGCCACAGCGCCCGCAGCGCGAGGACGGCCAGCACCACCGCGGTGACCGCCTCCACCGCCCCGGCCACGGGCGGGGGGCCGTGCCGCTCCCCCTCGGCCCCCTCGGCCCCCGAGTGGCGGGCCACCACGCGCCGCGTACCGGCCCCGATCGCCAGACCCGCCAGGGCCGCCAGCGCGGGGAGGAGCAGAAGGGGCACCGGGGGGTTCATGGAGCCGACCATAATCCGCCACCCCCTTCCGTGCCGGGGATCCGGTCACTCCGGCCCGAGGGCCGAAGTGACCCCGGAGGTCATTGACGGGGGCCGCGATGATCACGGAGGCTGTAGGCATTCCTACCCTCGGAGGGCCGGACCGCGTGGACACGGATCGCTTCAGCAAGCTGCCCGCGGTCATCGCGTCACTCGTTCTCCTGCCGGTGCTCCTCGAGCTCCTCGCGTGGTACATCGAGGGCGAGGAGTACGACGTGGCCCGCGCGGTCACCGTGATCGTGGTGATCGTGGCGCTCGCCCTCATCGCCACCGTGCTCGGCCGGATCAGGGCGCGGCTGCCGGTGCTGCTGGTGGTCGCGCTGACGGTCACCGCGGCGGGCGAGGCGGTGCTGGGGTTCGTGGCGGCGTTCGGCCCCGTGCTCTGGCGGGGCGGGGTGCCCGGCGAGCTGCACGGGCTGGTCACCGCGGGAGTGAGCGCGTTCGCCGTCGCCACCGGCGTCTACCTGCTCGTCCAGTACCGCCGGGGCCTCTACCTCCCGTACCTGGAGGCCGGGATGGGACCGCTGCCCACCGCCACCAAGCGCAGGGTGATCGGCGAGTCGGAGATCCTGATCCGCACCATGCCGAACATCGGCCCCTCGGTGGAGAAGGCGCTGGCCAGCTGCGTGTCCATGGTCAACCAGGACGACCTGCACTTCGTGGCCTACTTCGGCGACCAGAAGTGCCGCTTCTACACCGACGTGCTGGAGGACGCCGACCTGGCCCACTTCTTCCACGAGACCGACCAGGAGGAACGCAGGAAGATCTACCTCAGGGCGGGCAACCAGCTCAACTGGCTCACCCAGCGGCTCAACCAGCAACTGCGCAGGCTGGAGGGCGGCATCCTCATCCGCACGGTCCTCGACGTGGAGCGCGGGGCCATGTTCTTCTACTGGATCGATGAAACCCGCTATCTCATCGGGGTGACCCTGGACCAGCGCAAGGTCGACGTCGCCGACGACAAGATGGCCAAGCTCGTGGACACGATCCGCGCGCACTTCACCCTGCCCCCGATCAACCAGCGAGAACGCGCCCAGAAGCCCCAGGGGCACCTGCGATCCATCCCAAGGAGTGAGCGGTGGCCCGAATCGGGCTCTTGATCGTCGTCGTCGGCCTCGGCTGGCTCGCCGCCGACCTGGGCGGCGTGCGCAATCTGGAACACTCGGGCGCGTACGTGCTGTTCAGCAGCCTGCTGCTCGCGATCGGCCTGTACGGAAGCACGCACGGGATCGACCGCGCCGAGGCCAGGGAGCACTCCCGGCTGATCGTGCTCGCGGTCACCGTCGGGGTGCTGCTCAAGACCGCGTTCATCGCCGGGGTCGTCTACCTCGTCTCCGGCGACCCCCGGGCGCTGATCATGGCGGTGGTGGTCGCCCAGATCGACCCGCTCTCGGTCGCCGGGGTGATGCGGGACGGTCGTCTCTCGAACCGGGCGAAGACGATCCTCGGGGCGTGGTCCTCCTTCGACGACCCGGTGACGATCATCCTGGCCGTCTACGCGGCGGCGCTGGTGAGCGGCTCGGGCGGGGGTGGCCTGTCGGCCTCGTACTTCGCCGACCTGGGGCTGAACGTGCTGTTCGCGGGCGCGGTCTATCTGCTGTGGCGGCTGATCAGGAACGCCCCGCCGGTGCTGACCTACGTGACGGCGGCCGGGGCGGTCGTGTCGGCCGCGTGGACCTCCCTCATGCTCGGCCTGGCGACGGCCGGGCTCTACCTGCGCCTGCCCGACTCGCGCTGGCTGGGCCGGGCGGTGAGCGCGGCGTTCGCGCTGTCGGCCTTCCTGATGGGCCTGTTGCTCGTCGGCGGGACGAACATGGGCATGGGCGTGCTGCTCGGGCTCGCCGCGTACGCCGCGCAGATGGTCGCCGCGCTGGTGCTCACCCACGGCCTGCCGATGATCGACCGGGTGCACCTGGGGCTGGCCCAGCAGAACGGGGTGACGGCGGTGATCCTCGCCCTGGTCTTCGAGCGCGACTTCGGCGGGTTCGTCGCCGTGATCGCCCCGGCGATCCTGACGGTCAACCTCGTCCACGCGGCGGCCAACCGAACCGCCGACGCCTGGGGGGCTCGGCGATCTCTTCCATCCGCGCCACGGTGACGCCGGGCGCCTCGGCTCCCAGCCGGTCGAGGGTGCCCGACTCGACCGCGGCGAGCGCCCGCAGGAGACCGCCCTCGATCACGAAGGGCACCGGGCCCGCGACGTCGACCACCACCGCCGCGGTGCCCTCGTGCACCGCGGCCTGGCAGACCTGAAGGATCGTGGCCTGGATGGGCCTGGCGTCGGGGCGCCACCGCCGCAGCGATTCCATCCCGGTGAAGGCGGGCACCGCCTCGCGGCCGTCCGCGCCGACGAGCTTGGGGAGAGCCATCTCGCTCTCCTTCTCCTGCCGCAGCCCGTGCTCGCCGATCTCCGACTCCTTGAGCAGGGCGACCACCGGCACGAACAGCCGGGCCCCGCTCAGCGCGGCGACGACCTCACCGGCCTGCGCCTCCCCCGCGGCGAAGGCCGCGAGCGCGGATGTCACGGCGACGTCGGCGGCACCGTCGTCGCCGGGGACCAGGGGCTGCGGAATGCTCGGCACGAACCGGGAGCCTACCCGCGGCCGGGAGGGGAGGACGACCGCCCCGCCCGTCGCGGCCCCGGCCCGCGCCCGGGACGCCGGCACAGAGCCGACACAGACCGGCGGTGTGGCGCCGAGAGCATCACCACCGGCGACAGGACCCCGGCAACCCGGCCGGGGTCAGGGGCTCACCGCAGGAGGCGGAAGAAGGCCCGGATGTCTTCGACGAGCAGGTCGGGTGCCTCCATCGCGGCGAAGTGGCCGCCGCGGTCGAACTCCGACCAGTGCACGACCTCGTGTTCGCGCTCGGCGATCCGCCGGACTCCGGCGTCGCCGGGGAAGACGGCGACGCCGTGCGGCAGCGCCGAGTACTCGGCCACCGCTCCCCAGCCCTTCTGGCTTTCCTTGTAGAGGCGTGCGGACGAGGCGCCGGTCCCGGTGAACCAGTAGATGCTCACGTCGGTGAGCAGCTGGTCGACGTCCACCGCGTCCTCGGGCAGCTCGCGGGCCGGGTCGGTCCACTCCTTGAACTTCTCCACGATCCACGCCAGCTGAGCCACGGGCGAGTCGTGCAGCCCGAACGCGAGGGTCTGCGGCCGGGTCGCCTGGATGATCGCGTAACCGGACTGGTCCTGGTCCTGGTACTGGCCGAGGCGGGCGAGCTCCGCGTTGGTGAGCCCCTCGAACTCGGCCGGGTCTCCGGTCGGGAACCCGAGCGCGCCGTTGACGTGCACGCCGGCGACATTCCGGGGCGCGGTGCGGCCGAGCATCGGCGAGATGATCGAGCCGCTGTCGCCGCCCTGCGCGCCGTATCGCCGGTAGCCGAGCAGGTCCATCAGCTCCGCCCACGCCCGCGCGACCCGCTCCAGGTCCCAGCCGGTCTCGGTGGTGGGACCGGAGAAGCCGAACCCGGGGATCGACGGGGCGACGACGTGGAACGCGTCGGACCGGTCGCCGCCGTGCGCCGCCGGGTCGGTGAGCGGGCCGATGACCTTCAGGAACTCGGCGACCGAACCCGGCCAGCCGTGCGTGACGATCAGCGGCAGCGCGTCGGGTTCGGGCGAGCGAATGTGCAGGAAGTGGATGTTCTGCCCGTCGATCCGGGTCGTGAACTGCGGAAAGGTGTTCAGCAGCGCCTCGGCGGCACGCCAGTCGAAACCGGTGCGCCAATACTCGGCCAGTTTCTTCGCGTAGCCGACGGGAACCCCGTAGGACCAGCCCACACCGGGCAGTTCGTCCGGCCAGCGGGTCGCCGCCAGCCGACCGTGCAGGTCGTCCAGCTGCGCCTGCGGAATATCGATCCGGAAAGGATGGATTCGCGTGTCTTCGTTCATGTCCGTCAGGCTAGGTACAGGTTAGGACAGATTCGGTCCTAGGATCGGCGTCATGCTGGAGACATCGGCGCGGCTGCTGCGGCTGCTGTCGCTACTGCAGACCCTCAGGGACTGGCCGGGCGCCGAGCTGGCCGAACGGCTCGGCGTCTCGCCCCGCACGATCCGCCGTGACATCGACCGGCTACGTGAACTCGGGTACGTCGTGCACGCCACCGCGGGCACACCCGGCTACCGGCTCGGCGCCGGCGCCGGACTCCCGCCGCTGCTGCTCGACGACGACGAGGCGGTCGCGGTCGCCATCGGGCTCGGCACCGCCGCCGTCTCCAGCGTGGCGGGCATCCAGGAGACCTCGGTCCGCGCCCTCGCCAAGCTCGAGCAGGTCCTCCCGCCCCGGCTCCGGCAGCGTGTCGGCGACCTGCGGTCGATCACGGTCCCGCTGGTGGGCCCTGCCGCGGCCGTGGACCCGGCCGTGCTCACCGCGATCGCCGCGGCCGTCCGCGGCAGGGAGAGCCTGCGGTTCGACTACCGCTCCCACGACGGCACCGAGGATATCCGCACCGCCGAGCCGTACCGGCTGGTGAACTCGGGCCGCCGCTGGTACCTGGTGGCGTGGGACACCGGCCGGGACGACTGGCGCACGTTCCGCGTCGACCGGCTGCGCCTGCGAACCCCGAACGGGCCACGCTTCACGCCCCGCGAGCCGCCCGGCGCCGACCTCGTCCTCTACATCTCGGAACGGATCTCCGTCGACCCGTACCGCTACCGCGGCCGGTTCACGGTGCACGCCCCGGCCGATGTCATCGCCGCCCGGATGCCGCCGACGATGGCGGTGGTCGAGCCGGCCGGCGACGGCGTGTGCGTCCTCAGCACCGGATCGAACTCCCTCGACGAGCTGGCCATGTGGGTCGCGCAGCTCGGCGTCCCGTTCGAGGTGCACGAACCGCCCGAACTCATCCGGCACATCCGCGCACTCGGCACCCGCCTCGTCGACGCGGCCCGGCATCACGCGCCCACCTGAGGGCCCGCGCCGGAAGACGCCGTCGCGACGGCGTGCCGTCACCGACCGGGCGAGCGCTGAGCGGGTCTGCCGCCGAAGCGCCAGGGATGGACCTCCACTCGGCCGTCGCCGCCGACCGGCAGCAGTGCCGCGGCGACTTCCCGGTCCGGCGCCTCGACGACGGCCGCCTGTCCTGATCGCGGATCGTGCGCCGGAAGCGTCCTTCCGACTCATACTCGTTGGCGTCGCGGTCCTCGAGCGGGCTAGCGTTGCCTCCGTCATACGGCGGGCGGAGGTGTCCTGTCCGCGCCCGTGAGCCGACGGATTGGAGATGTGGGATGACCTCTCAGCTCGTCGCGCTCTGCTTCGACGCGAACGACCCGCTCCGTCTCGCGCGCTTCTGGACCGGAGTCCTGGGCTGGGAGATGGCCGACGACCGCCATGACGGCATCGCGCTCCTGCCGAGCGACGACACCGGGTTCCGGATCCGATGTCTTCCGGCCCGGGAGAGGAAGGCCGGCCCGAACCAGATGCACTTCGACCTGACGAGCACGTCCCTTGAGGACCAGCGGCAGACGGTGGCGAGGTCGCTCGGGCTCGGTGCGCGGCACATCGACATCGGGCAGCGCCCGGAGGAGGGCCATGTGGTGCTCGCCGACCCCGAGGGCAACGAGTTCTGCGTCATCGGGCCGGACAACGACTTCCTCGCCGACTGCGGATTCGTCGGCGCGCTCGCGTGCGACGGCTCGCAGGAGGTCGGATACTTCTGGAGCGAGGCGCTGGGCTGGCCGCTGGTCTGGGACCAGGACCAGGAGACCGCGATCCGCTCGCCGCACGGCGGTCCGAAGATCACGTGGGGCGGTCCGCCGGTGGCGCCGAAGACCGGGAAGAACAGGCTGCACTTCGACGTCGCCCCACCTGCGCACGGTGATCAGCAAGCGGAGGTCGACCGTCTCGTCTCCCTCGGGGCGACTCGGGTCGACGTCGGCCGGCGCGAGGCCGGTCAGGTGGTGATGGCCGATCCCGACGGCAACGAGTTCTGTGTGCTGACCCCCCGATAGGCCGCCGGACCGGTGACGTGGGACGCCTTGCCGGGGTACGTAGTTTCCCCCATCGACGCCGGTGTGATCGTTCAGCACACTGATGAGGTACCTCCCGGAGAACCCCTGGTCGAAGGAGCCCCGTGAAACACGCACGCCGTCTCGTCATCGCCTCGCTGGCGACCGCCGCCTTGCTGGTCCCGATCGGCACTCCCGCCTACGCCACGGACTGCTACCAGGACTTCAACAGCAACTACAACAACCTGCGCAGCCAGGGCTACAGCCATAACGCGGCCGCCGCCGCCGCGACCATCACCTACGAGGAGTGCCTGGAGACCACCAAGCACTCACCCAAGCCAGAGTGACGCCATGGTTTCCCTCATCGACGCCGGCGTGATCGTTCAGCACACCGATGAGGCATCTCCCGGAGAACCCCTGGTCAAAGGAGCCCCGTGAAACACGCACGCCGTCTCGTCATCGCCTCGCTGGCGACCGTCGCATGGCTGATCCCCGCCGGCACCCCCGCCCACGCCTCGGAGTGCTACCAGGACTTCAACCACAACTACAACGTCCTGCGCAGCCAGGGCTACAGCCACGAGGTCGCCTTCTCCGACGCGCTCATCACCTACGAGGAGTGCCTGGAGACCACCAGGCACTCGCCCGAGCCGTAGTGACGCCATAAGATCACGAAGGAAGGCGACGGGGAGTCCGCGCGGCCCCCGGCCGCACCGAGCCGGGGGATCTCGTATGCGTGAGTCCAGTCTCAGACGGCTCCTGAGCGCGCTTCGCGAGTGCGAGCAGGCGGCCCCGGGCGAAGATCTGTTCCCCCGGATGCTGTCGGCGCTGTCCGCGGTGGTGGACACCGACGTCATCGCCTACAAAACCCTGGATCTGCGTGCCGGCCAGGTCGAGCAGCATCCCTGGCCCCCCGTCGCCCTCCCCGCGGACCTGGTGCGCAACTTCACCCGGTTGTTCGCCGAGCATCCGTTCCTCAGTCCCCTGGGGTGGCCCGGCGGCCATGACGGCCCGCTCCGGCTCAGCGACCTGGTCACCCGCCATCAGTGGCACAGCCTGGACCTCTACCACGAGTTCTATCGCCCGCTGGGTATCGAGTACCAGATGATGGGTGTCCTGGGCATACAGCACGGCGTGCTCACCGGCATCGGTCTCAACCGCGTCGACGGCGACTTCACCGACACCGACCTGCAACTCATGGAAGTGGCCTCTCCCCACCTGTCGGCCCTTCTGCGGGCCGCGCGCGCCACGGCGTGGCTGGAGTCGGCGCTGGCCGCCCTCGACGCCCTCGACGACACCGCCCACGGCGTGCTCCTCCTCGGGCCGCACGCGACGGCCAGGGCCGCCAACCGCATCGCCCGCGTTCTCCTGGCCGCCCACTTCCCCAGGCACACCCGCGACGGCGGCCCTCTTCCCGAGGAGATCGCCGCGTGGCTCGCGGCACACCGCCGGACACCCGACCCGGGCGAGCCACCCGTCCCGGACTACGTGGCCGAGCATGACGGCCGCAGCCTGACGGTCCGCCTGGTCCCGTACCGCTCCCACGGCGCGCTGCTCCTGACCGAGTCCACTCCCCGGCTGTCCGTCCGCGAGTCCGACGTGTTGCGGCTCGTCGCCGGTGGACGCACCAGTGAGGGGATCGCCCGCACCCTGGAGATCAGCCCCCGCACCGTCGAGAAGCATCTGGCGAACATCTACGCCAAGCTCGGCGTCACCAACCGTACCGAGGCGGCCATGCGCGTCTTCGGCCGTAACCCGTAACCCCTGGCCCCTGGCCCGTGCCCCGGCCGCGGGCGGGTGACGGCCAGGTGACGGCCAGGCCCGCACGCGGAGGCACGCGCGGGCGGCGCGTGCCGGAGCGCGTGACCGTCAGCCGAGGTCGGCGATGGCGGCCACCGGGCCGCCGCCGCTGGGGCCCTGGTGGACCGCCGCGACCGAGACGAACACGGCCGGGTCCCCGGTGACGCTCGCCGCGACGCCGCCGACGGTGGCCTTGATCTGGCGGTGCCAGTGCACGTCGGAGTCGTCGAGCATGATGTTGCGACGGCCCCGCACGCTGCCCGACGGGTCGGCCTCGCACTTCATGAAGACGTTGACGAGCTTGTCGCCCAGGTCGGACGGGTGGGGGCGCTCGGGCAGCTCGATGCCGCTGGAGCGGATGGCCTCCCAGATTCCGTCGGCGTCCAGCGCGTCCTTCATGACCGAGTGACCGATCCGGTATCGGCCACCGATCCCCCGTACGTTGCCGACGACCACGATCTGGGCCCGGTCCAGCTCGACGCCCGAGGAGCACGAGGCGACGGAGGAGTAGAGCGACAGGTCGCGGTGGATCTGGTCGGCGGCCGGCATCTCGATCTCGCCGAGGGCGACGGCGATGCCGAGGGCGGTGGTGGAGTTGGAGATGTCCATCGACGGGCCGGTGTCCTCGATCACCACGTCCTTGCCGCGCGACTTGGCGTCGTTGATCGTGGACAGGGTGAGCAGCGGGGTCTTGGTCTGGACGTAGTGGACGTCGGCGGGGTCGTCGATCCCGGCGAGCTTCATGGCCTCGCGGACTCCGGCGGCGACCTTCTCCACCATCGCGGGGCGGCCGATGTCCTCGGGCAGGATCACGTCGCTCATCGCGATGCCGACACTCACCCTCGGCTCGTCACCCGGCTCGGCGTTCGCGGTGGTGGCGAAGATCGTGGCGTGCGGGCTGAGCACGCCGTCGGTGCCGCCCGACCACACCAGCGGCACGCTCTCGGGAGACGGGTGCCCCTTGGCCGCGAGCACCCCGCGAAAGGCCGTGTCGGCCAGGATGCGGGTGTAGTCGTTCACCCCGCCGTTGCCCTCGGTCTTGCCGATCACCGCGAGCACCCGGTGCGCCTCGATCACCCCGTCGTCGATGAGCCTGGCCAGCCCGGAGGCGTCGGTCACACTCTCGATGGGCACCTTGCGCACTTCAATGGGTTCGGGCATCCCTGCCACCTTTCGATCGCGTCATGTTCACTTTCGCACCACGGTGCCGGTCTCCCCGGTGAGCGCCGCTCCCATGTCCTCGAGGGAGGTGATCACCGATCGGTCACCGCCCTGCTCGACGAAGCGCAGCGCGGCCTCGACCTTCGGGCCCATGCTGCCCCCGGCGAAGTGTCCCGCGGCGTGCAACACGCGCAGCTCGGCCGCGGTGACGTGGCCCAGGGGCCGGGCCTGGGGCGTACCGAACCCGACGACGGCCCGGGGGACGTCGGTCGCGATGACCAGGACCGTGGCCCGCACGGCCCTGGCGAGCACGGCGGCGGCGAGGTCCTTGTCGATCACGGCCTCGACCCCGGCCAGCCGCCCCTCCGCGTCGCGGGTCACGGGCACGCCGCCGCCCCCCGCGGCCACGACGGTGAATCCCGCGGCGACCAGCGCGGCCACCGCGGGCGCGTCGAGGATCTCCAGCGGCTCGGGGGAGGCCACCACGCGGCGCCAGCCCCGCTCGAAGCGGCGCCAGGTCTGGCCGAGATCCTCGAAGCGGCGCGCCTCCGCCTCGCTGAAGTAGCGGCCGATCGGCTTGACCGGGTCCTGGAAGGCCGGGTCGGCGGGGTCGACGAGCGTACGGGTGACCACGGCCGCCGCGCGGCCGTCGAGCGCGTTGAGGATGAGGGTGCCGATGGTGGCCTGCGTCTGCGCCCCGCACCAGTCGAGCGGCACCGGGGGCACGACGTGGGCGGCGAGCTGGTTCTTCAGGATCAGGTTGCCGACCTGGGGGCCGTTGCCGTGGGTGAGGGTCACCTGGTGGCCGTCCTCGATGAGCGCGACGACGTGACGCATGGCCTGCTCGACCGCGCGGTGCTGGTCGCCCGGCGAGGCGCCGCCGTCGGGCCCGGTCATCGCGTTGCCACCGAGCGCGATCAGTACTCGTTCACCCACCTGGCCGACGCTAACGGCCTCCCCGTTCCACCTCATGGGCACTCATTGCCCAAGGAGCACCCTTCCTTCGACACAACCAGCCAACCGGGCGGCTCGCGCGGGCCTCGCGGAGGCGGACATGACCCGGGAGCGGTACGGCTTCCACCGTCCGAAGCCCGTTCCAGGACGTTCCCATGTCCACTCATCGCGGCCCGCTCACCCCATGAGGGTCCGGGCGATCTCCTCGACCACCGGCGCGCGTCGCGGCTGCAGGTAGAAGTGGTCGCCGGGGAAGACCGTCAGGGAGAAGCCGGAGCTCGTAAGGGCCTCCCACGACTTGGCCTGGACCGGGGTGACCACCGGGTCGGCGTCGCCGACGAGGGCGGAGATCGGGGTGTGCAGCGGAGGTCCGGGACGGTGGCGGTACGCCTCGACCAGGCGGAAGTCCGCGCGGACGTAGGGCAGGACGAGCTCGCGCATCGCCCGGTGGGACAGGATCTCCACCTCGGTGCCACCGAGTCTCGCCAGCTCGGCCACGAAGCGGTCGTCGTCGTACTCCGAGATCGCGGGCCTGTCGCGGGGGTCGTGCGGCGCTCTCGCGCCGGACACGAACAGCTGCGCCGGGGCGATTCCCCTGGCCTCGAGGCGACGCGTGACCTCGTAGGCGAGCGTCGCCCCCATGCTGTGCCCGAACAGCGCGAAACGCCGGTCCAGCAGCGGCAGCATCGACCCGGTCACCTCGTCGGCCAGCGCGTCCATGTCGTCCGGCAGCGGCTCGGTGAACCGGTCGGCCCTGCCGGGAAGCTGCGTCGCGTGCAGCTCGACGGACGCGGGCAGCAGCTCGGACCACGCGCGGTAGGCGTTGGCCGACCCGCCCGCGTGCGCGAGGCAGAACAGCCGCGTGGTCGCCCCCGGGCGGGGAAAGGCACAGCGCAACCAGGTCATGTGACCATGGTCGCACGCCTCGGGCGACCGGGTGATCGCGGATGGCTCCGGCGCCGCCCGCCCGGTGGCCGGGTCACGAGGAGCGTCCGCGCACCGGGCGGAAATCGAATCGGGCGACGCGTTCGGACCCGTCCCGAACGCACCGCGCCGGCGTCACCGCGCCGGCGCCGGGGCG
This sequence comes from Streptosporangium sp. NBC_01469, assembly GCF_036227305.1. Taxonomy (NCBI): domain Bacteria; kingdom Bacillati; phylum Actinomycetota; class Actinomycetes; order Streptosporangiales; family Streptosporangiaceae; genus Streptosporangium; species Streptosporangium sp. NBC_01469. The sequence continues at coordinate 8,912,121 of NZ_CP109465.1, forward strand.
GTGCCGGGATCCCCCACCCCGAGGCAGGCCTCGAAGACGGTGGTGAGCCGGGCGACCACGGTCTCGTGGTCGGGGGCGTCGCCGGCGTCGGGGCCGTAGAGCTGGCGCATCGTGCCGCTGCCGGTGACGAGCGCGGTGGCGACCATCGCCCGGAAGGTCGCGTCGGGACCGGAGAGCCGTGCCGACAGGGGGCCCAGGATCGCCGAGCTGACCCGGTCGCGGATGATCTCGTGGATCTCCGGGGCGCTGGACGACCGGATGAGCGCGGCCAGCACCACGCTCCCCTGGTCGGAGCGGAGCCGTTCGGCGACGTACTCGGCCAGGCGGCGGGGCAGCTCCTCCTCGGGGCCCTCCAGGACACCGGGGAAGCGCCCCTGCATCGCGAGCACCTCGGCGAACAGGTCGCGCTTGCTGCCGAAGTAGCGGTTGATCAGCGCGATGTTGGCGTCCGCCCCCGCGGCGATCATCCGCATCGTCACCTGGTCGTACCCGAGGTCGGCGAACAGCCGGCGGGCGGCGTCGAGGATGCGCCGCCTGGTGCCCTCCCTGTCGCGCTGCCGTATCTCATCCACCTACGGGATCCTTCCAGATTTGACGAGTAAACAAGCGTCTACTAACTTCATGTGTACTGTACATGCATTGGGGGACGGTTCATGCTGACCGAACAACGGATCCAGGCCGAGGCCGCACCGCGTTTCACCCACAGACAGGTGCTGGAGATCCTGGCCGGACTGATGCTCGCCATGCTGACGTCGATGATCTCGACGTCCGTGGTGGGGACCGCGCTGCCGACGATCGTCGGCACGCTCGGCGGTCAGGAGCAGCTCGCCTGGGTGGCCGGCGCGACCCTGCTGACTATGACCGCCTCCACCCCGATCTGGGGCAAGCTCTCCGACCTCTACGGCCGCAAGCTCATGTTCCAGGTCTCGCTGGTCGTCTTCGTGCTGTCCTCCATCGCCGCCGGGTTCTCCCAGGACATGGGCCAGCTCATCGCGGCCAGGGCGCTGCAGGGCATCGGCGCCGGCGGCCTCGCCGCGCTGCCGCAGATCATCCTCGGCGACGTGGTCGAGCCCCGCGAGCGCGGGCGCTACTCCGGCTACATCGGCGCGGTCTTCGGCGTCTCGACGGTGGCCGGCCCGCTGCTCGGCGGGTTCATCGTGGACAACATGTCCTGGCGCTGGACCTTCTGGTTCTGCGTGCCGCTGGCCGTGGTCGCGTTCGTCGTCATCCAGAAGGTGCTGAAGCTGCCGCTCGTCCGGCGCGACACGAAGGTCGACTGGTGGGGCGCGACCTTCATCACCGGCGGCACCACCGCACTGATGCTGCTGCTCTCCCTCGGGGGCAAGGAGTTCGACTGGAACTCCGCGTGGACCTACGGCCTGGGCGCGCTCAGCCTGGCGATGTTCGGCCTCACCGTCGTCGCCGAGCGCCGGGCCGCCGACCCGATCCTGCCCCCGCACCTGTTCCGCGACCGCACCTTCGTGCTCACCTCCGTCGCCTCCCTGCTGGTCGGCGCGGCGATGTTCGGCGCGCTGATGTTCCTGCCGCAGTATCTGCAGATCGTCAAGGGCATGAGCCCCACCGCCTCGGGCCTGATGACCCTGCCCCTGGTGCTCGGCCTGCTCACCTCCTCGATCCTGACCGGCCGGTTCGTCAGCAGGACGGGCCGCTGGAAGATCTTCCCCGTGGTGGGCATGCTGCTGGTCGCGCTCGGGCTGTTCCTGCTCTCCCGCCTGCACGTCGACAGCTCGCTGGTGATCATCGGCCTCGACAACGCGGTGCTCGGCATCGGGCTCGGCGCCTCCATGCAGATCCTGATCCTGGCCGCCCAGAACGCGGTGACCCGCGCGAACCTCGCCTCGGCGACCTCCGGGGTGTCCTTCTTCCGCTCCCTCGGCGGCGCGGTGGGCGTCGCGGCCTTCGGCGCGATCCTGTCCAACCGGCTCACCTCGGAGCTGGTCTCCCTCGCGAAGGCGGCGAACCTGCCGCTGAGCGGCGGCGCGGTCCCCAGCCTCGGCTCTCCCGAGGCCATCCACGCTCTCCCCGCGCCGATCCTGGAGATCATCCTGGAGGCCTTCACCCGGGCGATGAGCGCGGTCTTCGTGGTCGGTGTCCCGATCGCCGTCCTCGCCGCGGTGGCCGCCCTGATGCTCAAGGAGATCCCGCTGCGCTCGGCGCGGGCCGCCACCCCGGCCGCCCCCGCCGCCGACCCCGCCGCCGCCTCGCCGGTCATCGCGGGAAGGCCATAACACCCCCGCACCGCCCGGGGCCGGTCCGCTCTCCGGCCGGCCCCGGGCCCTCTCACGCCCGCCTCGCGCGAGCCGGCCCTCCCCCGGGCGGGGGCGGCCCCTCGCGGCGGCGCCGCGGGAGCCGCCCCCCTTCCCCGTCCGAGGTCAGGCCCCGGCGCGGGGAACCGGCGGATACGGCCCGTACCGCCGCCCGCGGGCGGCCGTCAGAGCGTCCACTTCTGGTTGGCCCAGCCGTTGCAGTTCCACAGCTGCACCTTGGTCCCGTTCGAGCCGATGGTCCCCAGGTCCGCGTCCAGGCAGCGCCCGTTGTACATGCTGTAGATCGTGCGGCTCGTCGCGTCGTAGATCCATTTCTGGTTGGCCCAGCCGTTGCAGTCCCAGAGCTGCACCTTGGTCCCGTTCGCGTTGATGGTCCCGAGATCGGCGTCCAGACAGCGGCCGTTCTCCTTGCTGTGGATCGTGTGACTGGACACGTCGTAGCTCCACGACTGGTTGGCCCAGCCGTTGCAGCCCCACAGCTGCACCTTGGTCCCGTTCGGGCCGATGGTGCCGAGGTCGGCGTCCAGGCAGCGCCAGTTCTGGTGGCTGCGGATGGGCCCCCACGCGGCGGAGTCCGAGCCGGAGGCGGTCGCCGCGCCCGGAACGAACCCCGCGCAACCGAGCGCGACCGCCGCCGCCGACGCCAGCACCCTGAATCCCCGTCGCATCGTCGATGCTCTCCTTCCTGCGAATCACGGCGATGGAGAGCGACGCGCGTCATCGGGAGGAACCCGCCCGCCCCACCCGCTCCGCACCGTGCGTACCGCCCCCGCGGGCACGCCCGTCGATCACTCTCCGCAGCAGAAGGTACACGTAGAGAGATCGATTCCGGGGCGGCGACACGGCGACCGGCGTTTCGCGAGGCGGGCGCGTCCTCAGCGCGTCCCCAGGGCGGCTACCGGGCACCGCCCTCCCCGGGGGAACCCGTGGCGCGCTCGGCCGCCGTGATCGCGTTGCGGAACAGCATCGCGACCGTGGTGGGCCCGACCCCGCCGACCCTGGGGGTGATGGCCCCGGCCACCCGGGCGCAGGACTCGTCGACGTCGGGCAGCAGGCGCCTGCCCTCGTAACGCACCCCGCCGCCGATGACGACGGCGCCGGGCTTGACGTGCTCGGGCTGGACGATCCCCGGCACGCCCGCGGCGGCGACCAGGACGTCGGCGCGCCGCGTGTAGCGGGGCCAGTCGCTCACCCCGGTGTGCACGACGGTGACGGCGGCGTTCGCCGTCGGGCGCTTCTGCGCGAGGAGGATCGACAGGGGACGGCCGAGCGTGGCCCCGCGCCCGAGGACGACCACCTCCCGGCCCGCCACCGGGATGTCGTAGTACGCGAGCAGCGCCTCGATCCCGGCGGGCGTGCACGGCAGCGGGCCCGGGAGCTCCAGTGCCAGCCGCCCGATGTTGAGCGGGTGCATGCCGTCGACGTCCTTGTCCGGATCCATGACCTGCAGGGCCCGGTCGTAGTCGAGGTGCCTGGGGACGGGGTGCTGCACGAGCAGCCCGTGCACCGCCGGGTCCTCGTTGAAGGCGGTGATGACCGCGTGCAGGTCCGCCTGGGTGGCGCTCGCGGGCAGGTGCTCGTGCGGGGAGGCGAAACCGAGCTCGGCGGCCTGCCGCTGCTTGATGCGGATGTATCCGGCGCTGGCGTCGTCGTCACCGACCAGGACCGTCGCCAGGCTCGGGGTGATCCCCCTGCCGGTCAGGGCGGCCACCCGGGTGGCCACGTCGGCGAGAATGCTTTCCGCGACCGGGCCGCCGGGAAGCAGCCGGGCCGACGGCGCGCTCTCGGGCTCGGGACCGTTCGATGCGGGCTGGGGCATGCGCGTCCTCTCGGCGTGGGCGCCCAGGCGGTCGACTCCCACGACGAGCTCCCCGATGGTTGATGCCATCCTCTTGCCGCCAGTCGCGTCACCTCCAGGATGCCCGATCAACCCCCGCGGGTCGAACCGCCCCGAGCCCGGCCAGCCGGCTCACCGCCTCGTCGATGACCTCGTCCCGCTTGCAGAAGGCGAAGCGGACGAAGTGGCTCCCGCGCCCGGGGCGGGCGTAGAAGACCTGGGTGGGGATGGCGACCACTCCCGCCAGCGACGGCAGCTCGCGGGTCAGGGCGAGGCCGTCGGTGAAGCCCAGGGGGCGGATGTCGGTCTGCACGAAGTAGGTGCCCGCGGGACGGTAGACCTCGAAGCCCGCCGCGGACAGCCCCGCCGTCAGGCGGTCGCGCTTGGACTCCAGGTCCGCCCGCAGGGAGGAGACCCAGTCGAGCTCGTGGCGCAGGCCGTGGGCGACGGCGAGCTGCCAGGGCGCGGCGGCGGTGAAGGTGAGGAACTGCTTGACGGTCTGCGCGGCCCTGACGAGCTCGGGCGGCGCGCAGATCCAGCCCGTCTTCCAGCCGGTGACCGAGAAGGTCTTGCCCGCGGAGGAGATCATCACGGTGCGCTCGCGCATGCCCGGCAGGGTGGCCATCGGCACGTGCTCGACGCCGTCGAAGGTGAGGTGTTCGTAGACCTCGTCGGTGACGGCCACCAGGTCGCGCTCCAGGCACAGCTGGGCGATCTCGTCCAGCTCGGCGCGGGTGAGGACGGTTCCGGTGGGATTGTGCGGGGAGTTGACCAGGACGGCCCGGGTACGCGGCCCGGCGGCGGCGCGCAGCTCGGCGGGGTCGAAGGTGAAGCGGCCCTCGACCGGGCGCAGGGTGACCGGGCGGAGCACGGCCCCGGCGAGGGCGACGGCGGCGGCGTAGGAGTCGTAGTACGGCTCGAAGGCGATCACCTCGTCACCGGGCTCGCACAGCGCGAGGATCGTCGCGGCGATGGCCTCGGTGGCGCCGACGGTGACGAGGATCTCGCCGTCGGGGTCGTAGTCGAGCCCGTAGTGGTCCTTGCGGTGCTCGGAGACGGCCCGGCGCAGCTCGGGCACGCCCGGTCCCGGCGGGTACTGGTTGGAGCCCTCGCGGATCGCCGACACCGCCCGTTCCAGCATCGCGGCGGGCCCGTCGGTGTCGGGGAAGCCCTGGCCGAGGTTGATCGAGCCGGTCCGCAGGGCAAGCGCCGACATCTCGGCGAAGATGGTCGTGCCGAACTCGCGCATCCGCGCCACCAGAGGATCATTCACGCGCTCCAGCGTAGTCCCGCTCTCCATCGGCATCTCGTGGCCGCCGTCGCGTCCCCCTTACCGAGCCGTCCCCTTCCGGAGAACACCTCTTCCCTTCCGGAGAACGCCCCGGACGCGGTGACAGGGGTACGGGCGGGTCGTGGGGAGAGTGATCGACCGGCGTTCATCGGAAGTACCGCGGAAAACCGGCGGGAGCACGACCGGAAAGCGTCGGAGAAACGATCGAAAACGCGCCACGCGATTCACACACCGGCAGCGCCCGGCGAGAAGCCGTCCGATTACCGATCGCGTCACCGCGCCATTGGACGACATTTGTCAATCAACGTCGGACAAGCAAGACATGGGCGATCGAGGAATCTCCGCCACCACCGTTAGAACGCCGCCGAAAGGCCGGACGACCTGCGAGCCCGCGGCGGTTCCAGCGCGGATCCGGGCACCGGACGCGCGGATCACACCCCCGGACGCGGCCCGGCGGCGACCCCGGCGAGGACCGGCGGACCGGCGCGCGACCGGCGCGCCCATCCCCGTGGGAACCGGGCCCTCATTCCGCCGAAGTTCACAATGCGGACGTAAAGCGCCACCCCGAATGCCCTGGTCGCCCTCCTGTCCGTAAATGCGGCCGACCGTAAACACCCCGGTGGTGAATCCCCGTCCCGTAGATCACAGAAACCCTCTCTCGGTGGTGATGATCCGACGTAGGGTGAACGCGAGGTCTCGGGAAACCACCGGCGGAGACAACTGACAGATGGTGAACAGCGAGAAGACCGTGAAGACCCCGCCTTCCGCGGACACCACCGGCTCGACGGAACGCGCCTGGCAGATGGTGACGGGTTTCTCCAATGCCCTCGTCCAGACGCTGCTCGTGCTTCTCGCCCTCTCCATTTCCACGGTCTCGAAAGTGGCCCTGGTTCTCGGGATTCTCGCGCTCACGGCACTGACCATCTTCCCCGGCCACCTGCTGAAGAGCACCGCCTGGCTGCGCCGCGCGGTTCCGGAACGCCTGTACGGGGTTCTCGGGGTGTTCTCCCAGTGGGTGCGCCAGGACGTCTGGTGGCTTCTCTCCACCGGCGTCCTGATCACCGTCGTCGCCGCCCTGGCCGTCGTTCCCAAGGACGAGCCGTGGGTCACCTGCCAGATCCCCGACGAGATCACGCTCCTGGCGTCCGCCGAGACCTCCCCGGCCATCCAGCGGGCGGCCGGGGAGTTCATGGCCGGGAAGGTCGACTGGTGGGGCTGCCGGCAGATGAACATCAACGTCAGCGGGCTGCGCGCCGGCGAGGTGCGAGACCGGCTGGCCGACTGGACGTTCCCCGTCCAGCCGGCCACCGGGCGGGCGGCGGAGCGGCCGGCGGGGAAACCCCCGGGCGCCCGGCCGGACGGGTGGATCGCCGACTCCCTCCAGGAGATCGACTACATGGACAGGGGCACGAACGGCGTGCCGGCGTTCGGCGAGCGGACGGTCGTCGCGACCTCGCCGCTGGTCATCGCCGCGCCGGAGGATCTCGCCGAGGAGCTCACCGAGGCCAGCCGGAACCCCGGAGACCGCGACTGGGCCGACCTGCTGCGCGGCAGGCCCGGCGCCCGGCAGCAGGTCGTGCGCACCCATCCGCTGGCCTCCAACGTCGGCCTGATGGCCACGGCCGCCGCCCCCGGCCCCTCGGAGGGGCTGTCCAGGAAGGTGCGGCCGGGCGACACCGTCCGCGACGTGATGTGCCGGTACGCGAGCTCCCTCGACACGTCCGCGATGGTCATGACCGAGCAGCAGTTCTACGAGCTCACCGTCGCGCTGTCGGGCGCCGACCCCGCGCTTCCCGCGTCGGGCGGCTGCGCCGTCCCCGGTGCGGGCGGCGGGTGGCCGTCGCCGAGCGCCACACTGCGGAACGCCGGGGAGAGGCCGTCAGAACTGGCCGTCGTCTACCCGAGGGGCGGCCACGCCATGCGGTACGCGTGCGTCTCCAAGCGGTGGCCGGATCTGAGACGGCCCCCGGCCGTCGAACGGACGGTCGAGGAGTTCTGCGACTTCCTGCGGGAGGCCCTCCCCCGCTACGGATTCCGTGACGCCGAGGGCCGTCTGAACGTAGAGAGGCTGCCGGTGAAGGCGCACCGGCTGAGGAGTGACGCGCCGGTGGCGGCGAACTGGAAGCCGGACATCCCCAAGCTGCTGTACAAGCTGGCGACCCCCCTCGCCGACCACGTCCTCGTCGTGGTCGACGTCTCCGGCTCGATGGCGCGCAACAAGGTGAACGACGGCAGATCACGGCTGGAGGCGGCGATCCAGGTGGCCCAGCTCGCCGTCACGTCCAAGCGCGGTGAGCGGACCACCGGAATCATGACGTTCTTCCCCGATGACGACCACGCCGTTCCCCTCGCGCCCGTCGGCGACGAGGGAAAGGCCCTCACCGGCAGGCTCACCGACGTCCAGAACGCCTACCGGGGCGGTTCGCGCCCCGATCCCCCGATGCGCCCCATCATCGCGAAGGCGCTCGACCAGATGGAAAGGACGGGTGACCCGGCGGAGCGAAAGGCCGTGCTCGTGCTCACCGACGGCGGGAACCCAAGGGGGCTGACCGGCGAGGACATCAGGGGACACGGCGGTGTCCGCCTGCTGATGCTCTCCTTCGACCTGCACGGCTGCGACACGTCCCCGCTGCCGCGGCTCCGGGACGAGGGCCTGCTGTCCTGCTACGACGCGAGCACCGACCCCGACCAGAAGCTGGACGACGCGTTCACCGAACTCCGGACGATCACCGAATGAGCCGCCCCTCGCCGTCCACGCCCTCCTCGCCACCTTCGCCGTCCACGTCAGGTGGGACGGGCGGGCGGGGCACGCCCTCCGGGGCGGAGCCGGTCGGCCACGGGGTGCTCCTTCTCCTCCTGCTGCTGGCCTGCCTCCCCTCCCTGGCGGCGAGCGCCGCGCCCACGCCGCCCCCCGGACCGCCCAGGGACGACTGCGTCCTGCGCATCGCCAGCGGCGCCGACGTCTCGGGAGGTGCCCGCGAGCGGGCGCTCGAAGCCGTCTGGAACGGCGTCAAGGGCAGGCCCCGGGCGTGCTTCGTGGCGATCTCCTCGGTCGCGGACGAGCAGCGCAGCGCGATGATCTCGGCCGCCCAGGCGAAGACGGGGCACTACGACGTGTACAACCTCGACATCCAGTGGATCCCCGAGTTCGCCGAGGAGGGCTACCTGCGCCCGATCGACAGCGCCGCGCACGGCGGGACCAACGACTTCCTCTCCCAGATCTGGTCCGCGGGCGCCTGGAACGGCGTCCAGTACGCGGTGCCGTTCAACACCGACGTGGGACTGCTCTACTACCGCGACGACCTGCGGGTACCGGCGGGCTGGCAGGACATGACCGGCCTCGCGAAGGCACGCCGCGCCGGGCCCGACCCCACCGCCCTCGGGCTCGCCGGGCAGTTCGCCTCCTACGAGGGGCTCACGGTCAACGCCCTGGAGGCTATCTGGGCCAACGGCGGGGACGTGGTCGACCCGGACGGCCACGTGGTGATCACCCGGAAGGAGAGCGTGGAGGCCGTCGGACGGCTCATCGAGACGGTGAGGGCGGGCGTGATCTCCGGGGAGACCCTCGGCAGCACGGAGGCGGAGTCACTGACCGCCTTCCGCGAGAGGCACGCGCTGTTCCTGCGGCACTGGCCCTACGCCCACGAGGTGCTCTCCGGGGAACGGAGGTCGGGCGGGATCGCCTTCCGCGCGGCGCCACTGCCCTGGCAGGGAGTCCTCGGCGGCCAGTACCTCGCCGTCTCCAGGCACACCCCCCGGCGCGACGTCGCGCAGCGGCTGGTGGCGGCGCTGACCGGCGGAAAGGCGGCCGGGCTGCTCTACCACTGCGGCGGGTTCGCCCCGGCCAGGGTCTCCGCCCTCTACACGGAGGCGGGAACCGGCTGCGGCGGCCCGGCACCCGCGGCGACCTCGCCCAAGCCCACGTCCGGGTCCAAGCCCGGATCCGCCCCCTCCCCCACCGCCGAACCGGAGTCCGAGGGCGTACGGCCCGACACGCTGCTGCGCGCGCTGACGCAGGCCAGGGCCCGCCCGCCCTCCCCGTACTACAGCGAGTTCAGCCGGGTCTTCCGCACGGAGGTCCACGAGTTGCTCGGCTGCTGGTCGCTCGGGCGGAAGGGCTGCGAGGACGCGAAGACGTTCACGGCCGGCCTCGCCCCCAAGCTGAGAAAGGCGCTGGCCGGCGGCTGACGCTCCCTCCAGCACTCCACGGCCGACGGCTGACGCTCCCCCCGGCACTCCACGGCCGGCGGCTGACGCTCCCCCCGGCACTCCACGGCCGGTGGCGCTTCGGCGATCGCCCTCGCCTCCGCGAGCCCGGCCGACACGACGGCGATGACGAGACGTACCGCTCGCCGGAAACCCGATCCGGGCCTCACGTCACCGGTGCGGCCCGCCCGCGCGGCCCCCGGTCGCCCGAACCCGCCCCGGCTCCGGCGCTTGCCCCCGACGTAAGGTCATGGTTTCCACTGGGGGCATGAAGCCCGTTCCCCTGATCTACCTCGCCTCGTACGCCCTGTCGTTGCTGGGAAACTCGATCGCCGTGGTGGCTCTCCCGTTGACGGAGTAGCGAGCTGGCGTCACTCGCGGACGTGACGGTCCGTACGCTGCGCCACTACCACCGGATCGGCGTCCTGCCCGAGCCCGGGCGCGACCCGAGCGGATACCGGCGCTACACGATCCACGACCTGGTCAGGTTGCTGGGCGTCAAACGGCTGGCCGCGCTCGGGATCCCCCTCGACAAGGTGGCGGGCCTCCTCGGCTCGGAGGAGGACCACCACGATCTGCTGAGCGACCTCGAGAACGAGCTCGACACTCAGATCGCCCGCCTCACCAGGCAGAAGACGATGCTGGGGATCATTCGCCGGCACCGCACCCTCCCCGATGTGCCCCCGGAACTCGCGCGGTTCTTCGAGGCCTTCGCCCTGTCGGGCACCTCACCGGCGATGAACAGGATCGACCGGGAGCAGTCCGTTCTTCTCGCGCATCTCGTCGGCGAGGCCGGCATCGAACACCTCACCGGGTTCTACGAGCACATCGCCGCACCCGGCACCGTCGAGGTGGTGACAGGGCTCGCCCGGCGCTTCGACCGGCTGGACGCGGACGCGGGTCCGGCGGTCGTCGACCGCCTCGTCGACGACTTCACGGATCAGGTCGGGACGATCGTCGTCGAGTTCACCGGCCGGAACGGGGGCGCCGATCTCCTCGACAAGGAGCTGTACGGGCTCTTCGACCAGTACATGCGCGATGCCGTCAGCTTCTCGGCCGTAAACGACCGAGCTTGCAGCTCCTCGCCGTCAATGGCTTCGACGGTCCGGTCCGCGTCAGGCAGCGTGACTCACTGCCCAGCCCGTCTCACCGCGTGCGGCGATGTTGCGGGCTGCGTTGACGTCCGCGTGCTCAGCGAAGCCGCACGACATACACGAGAAAGAGGCTTGATCGATCCGGTTCTTGCGGTCCACATGCCCACACGACGAGCACTGCTGGGAGGTGAAAGCCGGATCGACGTAGATGACAGCGACCCCGGCCCGGGCCGCCTTGTAGCCGAGGAAGCCACCTAGCTGGTGGAAGCTCCAGGAATGCAGCGTGACCCGCTGGGGCTTGCGAAGCCGTACCCGGTCCCGGATGCCCTGGAGGTCTTCCAGGGCGATGCCGGAGCCGGTGCGTTCTGCCTCGGTCACGATCTGCTTGGCGATGACATGATTGGTGTTGGCGGCGAACCGTGCTTCTTTGCGGCGGCGCTGCTTGAGCAACCGCTTGGCGGACTTGGTGCGCTTGGCCTGCAAGCGGCGGCGTAGCTCGCGCCGGCGGTGCCTGACCGCGTTCAGAGCCCTGCCGCAATGACGGGCTCCGTCGCTGGTGGTGGCGATGTTGACGATGCCCAGATCCACCCCCAGGAAGGCGTCCGGGTCCTTGACGCGGGGGTCGGGCAGGTCGCAGGTCGCGATCAGGAACCACATGCCGTCCCGGTAGGCCAGATCGGACTCGCCCTTGCGGTGTGCCGACAGGGTCTTGAGCTGTTCGGCGGACGCGGTGAACCTCAGGTTCTTCAGCCTCCCGGCCACCGACCAGATCGACACCGTCCGCGCGTCGATCTGCCAGGACAGGCAGCGGTCGTCGAACGGCTGGGCGGCTTCGGCGCGGAAGGCGATCGGCGTGGATTCGGCCCGTACCCGGCGGGCAGAGCCCACCTTGCCCAGGTTCCCGGCTCGGATATTGGCGTGCAGGGTGGCGTAGGCGTCGGCGACCTTCTTGATGACGTGCTGCGCGGCCTGGGCGGCCAGCCCGTACCCGTCCTTGATCTGCGTGTAGGTGTGCTTGCGCAGGTCGTAGTTGCGAAACGTGCGCTGCTCGTGGGCGTGGCGGGAGACCTGGCAGGCGGCCGTGTTGACCGCGCGCAGGGTCGCCTCCAGTGCCGTCGCCTGCTCGGGCGTCGGCAGGAGCTTCACCTGCACCACCAGTCTCATAATCGAACAAATTATCATTCGGTCCATGTCACCGCGATGGGAACCCGATCCCGATGTCCGCAGAGGCCGCACCGTCGTCCACAGCCTCCACGCCCATTTGGTCTTCATCCCCAGATACCGGCGGAAAGTGTTCACCGACGAGATGCTGCACCGCTGTGAGGCCATCATGATCGAGGTATGCGCAGAGGATGGCGATCTCTCGGATCATGGAAAGGCTGGAAGCGCTCACCGGCCCGTCGGCGTGAGAGCCGGTCACCGGTGAGCACCGCGCCCAGGCCTCGGACGCCTTGGGAGCAGGCGTCCCGCTCCCCGGACGACCTCGGGCGCGAGCGTTCGGGTCCACCTCGGGTAACACCGCCGCGGCGCCTTTCCCACTGCTACGGTTTTTCGCGACGGGGGAAGGGGCGTGCGGGTGCTGTTCGTTCACGGGGCCTGGGTCGGCGACAGGCTCGCGCTCTGGGCGGAGGATCCGGCCGGACGCTCCGGGGGCCCATCACGGGCGAAGGTCCGCCCGCATCCGTTCGCGGCCCCCGTGGCGAACATGTCGAGAGACCTGCCGCTCTGGGGCGACGCCGCGAAGACGGCGGTGGGCGGGGCCGTCGCCGGCGAGCTCGTCCTGCTGCTGCCGGGTTCGGCGCGAGGCCCGCTGCCCTCCTCCGGCTCGGAGGTGGAGATCACCACGCGGCGGCCGAGGATCGGCTCCTGGCGAGTGCCCGCCCTGCTGGTCGGGCCGGGCGCGGCGCTGGACCTGCTCGACCGCGTCGACGAGATGGCCCGTCTCCCCGCGGAGGCGTACGAACCCGGCGAGTCGCTCGATGAGACGCACGAACTCGACGGGTTTCCCGTAGAGGCGTACGAACCCGACGAGCTCCACGGTGAGACGCACAAACTCAACGAGTTTCCCGCGGAGACGTACGAACCCGACGAGTCGCTCGGTGAGACGCGCCGGCCGGGTGAACCCTCCGGTGAGATGCCCGAGAACGCTCGGCGGGTGCCGATCCCCGGAGCCTCCCTGCGGTATCTCGCCGCCGTCGCGACGTACGCCCGCGAGCTGGTCCGCGATGGCCGGGTGCTGCCCCAGCTCGTCACCGAGAACGGCGGCCACGCGGCGCGGTGGCGTCCGGTGCTGACCGGCCCCCGCGCCGCCCGCTTCCGCGATCTCGCCACCGCCATGCCCCCCGTCTGCCGGGCGGTCGCCGAGGAGCGACCCTCCACCCAGGTGTTGAGCGAGGCCCTGGCCTGCCTGTCCGACGCGGCGGTACGGCGGGCGCTCCCCGACCGCCTGCTCGGCGGGCGCCGCCCGGGGGCTCGCGCCCCCCTCACGGATCGCTGGATCGTCGCCCTCACGGGAGAGGACGCCACGCTCCTCGGCCTGACGCGAGCCGCGGCGGGCGAACTGGCCGAACCGCTCCGGGAGTGGTTCGGGTCGGCACACCTGCTCGACGCCCCGGTGAGGGTCTGTTTCCGTCTGACCGAACCCGAACCCGAACCCGAACCCGAACCCGACTTCGACTCCGACTCAGGTTCCGGTTTCGGTTTCGGTTTCGCCCCCACCTCCGGTTCTGGCTCCGGAGCGGGCGGTGATCTCGTCGCGGAGCGTGGAGGGCGACCGCGATCCGACGCGCGGGAGGACGGCCCCTGGCGGGTGGAGTTCGCCGTCCAGTCGGCGGAGGACCCGAGCCTCTACCTGCCCGCGCCGCTCATCTGGGCCGGTGAGACCGCCCCCGGCCTGCCCGCCCGCCCCGAGGAGACGCTGCTCGCGGGGCTCGGCCGGGCGACGCGGCTCTACCCGGAGGTGGAGGAGGCGCTGCGCGGTCCCCGGCCGTCGGAGCTCGTCCTCGACACGGCTGGCGCGTTCGCGTTTCTCCGCCACGCCGCCCCGCTCCTGCAGTCGGCCGGGTTCGGCGTACAGCTGCCCGCCTGGGCCGGGACGACCAGGCTGGGGCTCAGGCTCACGACCCGCTCGCAGAGGACAGGGCCGGGAGCGGCCTCCGACCAGGGGTTCGGACTGCGGCAGCTCGTGGACTTCCGGATGGATCTGGCGATCGGCGACGAGACGATCAGCGAGGAGGAGCTGGCGGAGCTGGCCAGGCTCAAGGTGCCGCTGGTCCGGGTACGGGGCCGGTGGGTCGAGCTGGACGACCGGCAGCTGAGCGCCGCGCTGAAGGCGTTCGAAAGACGCCGGGCGGGTGAGATGACGGTCGGCGAGGTGATCCAGGAGGTCGTCCACGGAGGTGACGACGAGTTGCCGATCGTCGGGGTGGACGCCGACGGTCTCCTCGGCGACCTGCTGTCCGGCGAGGCCGACCGCCGCCTCGAACCGGTCCCTACCCCGGCCGGTTTCCACGGCGTGCTCCGGCCGTACCAGGAGCGCGGGCTGTCCTGGCTCGCCTTCATGTCGGACGTCGGGCTCGGCGGCGTCCTCGCGGACGACATGGGGTTGGGCAAGACCCCGCAGACCCTGTCCCTGCTCCTCAACGAGCGCGCGGCGGGTGGTCGGCCGGGAGCGACGCTGCTGGTCTGCCCGATGTCACTGCTCGGCAACTGGCAGAAGGAGACCGCCAGGTTCGCCCCCTCCCTGGACCTCTACTCGCACCACGGGGCCGCCCGGCTGCGCGGGGAGGAGCTGGCCCGGCGGGTGGAGGAGGCGGATCTGGTGCTCACCACGTACGGCACCGCGCTGCGGGATCGGGAGGCCCTGGCGGAGCTGGTCTGGTCGAGGGTCGTCTGCGACGAGGCGCAGGCGATCAAGAACAGCGCCGCCGGGCGGGCGCGGGCCGTACGGTCGATCCCGGCGAGGAGCAGGTTCGCGCTGACGGGCACGCCGGTGGAGAACCACCTGGCGGAGCTCTGGTCGATCATGGAGTTCTGCAACCCCGGCCTGCTCGGCCCGGCCAGAACGTTCAGGAAGCGTTACCAGGAGCCGATCGAGCGCGACGGCGACAGCGTGGCGACGGCCGCGCTCAGACGCGCCACCGGGCCGTTCGTGCTGCGGCGGCTCAAGACCGACCGCTCGATCATCTCCGACCTGCCGGACAAGCAGGAGATGAAGATCTGGTGCACGCTCACCCCGGAGCAGGCCACCCTCTACCAGGCCGTGCTCGAGGACATGATGACCAAGATCGCCGACAGCGAGGGCATCGAGCGGCGCGGCAACGTGCTCGCGACCATGACAAAGCTCAAACAGGTCTGCAACCACCCCGCCCAGCTGCTCAAAGACGGCTCACGACTGGCGGGCCGGTCGGGGAAACTCGCCCGGCTGGAGGAGCTGGCCGAGGAGATCGTCGCAGAGGGCGACAAGGCCCTGGTCTTCACCCAGTACACCGCGTTCGGCACCCTGCTGCAGCCCTACCTCGCCGCCCACCTCGACCGGCCGGTCCTCTGGCTGCACGGCGGACTCCCCAAACGCAAACGCGACGAACTCGTCGAGCGCTTCCAAAGCGACGACGAGCCCATGCTGTTCCTGCTCTCCCTCAAGGCGGCCGGCACCGGCCTGAACCTGACCGCCGCCACCCACGTCGTCCACGTGGACCGCTGGTGGAACCCCGCCGTCGAAGACCAGGCCACCGACCGGGCCTTCCGAATCGGCCAGACCAGAAACGTCCAGGTCAGAAAATTCATCTGCCTCGGCACCCTGGAGGAGCGAATCGACGAGATGATCGAACGCAAGAAGACCCTCGCCCAGAGCGTGGTCGGCACCGGCGAGGACTGGATCACCGACCTGTCCACCGACCAGCTACGCGAGCTGTTCCGGCTCGGCTCGGAGGCCGTCTCGTGACGGGGGACGGCGAGCGGACCGGCGTGCGGGCCGCGTCAGGCGGATACCTCCAGGTCGGACACGACCTGGGCAGGCACGCCCCGGGGAGACACGACCCGGGCGGGTGCGGCGCGGGGAGACATGTCCCGGGCGGGTGCGGCGCGCTTCACGGGTGCGCCCGCGAACCGGCGGCGAAAGAGGCGCGATGAGCGGGAAGGGCTGGTTCGACTCCTCCGGGCCGATCCGGGTCGAGGGCGGCATGCGGGTGCGCAGCAGGCGGGGCTCGATCGGCGAGCGGTGGTGGTCGCGGCGGTTCATCGACATCCTGGAGCGCGTCTGCGACAGCGGCAGGCTCGGCCGGGGGCGCTCGTACGCGCGCTCGGGCCAGGTCCTCGACCTGGAGCTCGAACCGGGACGGGTCGCGGCGCGGGTCCAGGGGTCGAGGAGGAGTCCCTACCGGGTCGGCATCGAGATCACCGCCTACGACGCGGACCAGTGGCGAACGCTCGCCGGAGCGCTCGCCGCCCAGGCCCTCCACCGCGCGAAGCTACTCGCCGGGGAGATGCCGCCGGAGATCGAGGACGTCTTCCGCGGGTGCGGGCTGCCGCTCTTCCCCGATCAGCGCGACCTGGACATGAACTGCTCGTGTCCCGACTGGGGCTTCCCCTGCAAGCACCTGTCGGCGGTCCTGTACGTGCTGGCCGAGGCCTTCGACGACGACCCGTTCCTGGTCCTCGCCTGGCGGGGCATGGCGAGGGACGCCCTGCTCGACGCCCTCCGCCAGACGGGCGGCGACACTGCCGCCGAGGACCGCGCGGCACGGCCGGGGCCGCTCGACGTGACCGACGTGCCGTTCGCCGACCGGCTGGCGGACTTCTACGAGCCCGGCGCCTCGCCCGCCCGCCTGCGGGACCGGACGGCGCCGCGGGCGGGCCCGCCCGACCTGCTGCTGCTCGCCCTCGAACCGCCTCCGCTCACGGCGCGGCGCGTCCCGATCGTGGACCTGCTCCGGCCCGCCTACCGGGCCCTCGCGCAGGACGGTGACACCCTCGCGGAAAACGGTGACACCCTCGCGGAGGAACGCGAAACCCTCCCCAAGGACGACGCTTCCCTCGCGGGGAAACGACGAGGCCCTCGCAGGGAACGGTGACGCTCTCGCGGGGGGCGACGGATTCTCGCAGGAGACGGTGCCGGTCTCGCGGCGGACCCGGGGACCCGGGGACCCGGAAGAACCTGGGGAACGACGACGCCCTCGGGAGGGGCGGAAACGTCCGAACCGGCGGGTCGCCCCGCCGGTTCGGGTCATCGGCGATCGGCCGACGACGGTACGAGATCCAGGCGGTCAGCCGGTGACGATCTCGAACTGCTCCCAGGGGCCGACCGCGTCGCGGTTGGCGATCAGCGGCTGCGCGCCCCCACCCTCGGCGCACACGTACTTGTTGTTGACCCGGGCCCGGAGGCTGACCGAGCCGTCCGGGTTGCTGGTGATCTGGAAGGTCTCCCAGGCACCGGCGGAGGGACGGTTGGCGATCAGCGCCTGCGCCCCGGCGCCCTCGGCGGACACGAACTGGTTGTTGAGCTTCGCGCGCAGTCCCACGTTGCCGTTGCCCAGGTCGACGCGCTCGAACTGCTGCGCGGTCCCGACGGACGTCCCGTTCGCGATCAGCGGCGAGCCGTTGGCGGCGGTGACGTAGCGGCCGTTGGCCTTGGCCCGCAGGCCGATCACCGACGGGACGGGCGTGCCCGGCGTCCCGAACCAGCTGAGGTTGACCGCGTTGGCGACGGCCTGCAGACCCGCGTCGTTGGGGTGCAGGTGGTCGCCGGTGTCGTAGGCGGGCAGGAACATCGTCGGGTTGGCCGGGTCCCTGGTGGCGGCGTCCTGGTCGAGCACGCCGTCGCAGCCGCTGCCCGCGCCGCGGACGAACGCGTTGTAGGCGACACGCTGGTTCTCCGCGTCCTGCGACCAGGCCGACCAGCCGCGGTACGGGGTCAGCGTGGAGCAGACGAACTTGACGTTCCGCTGGTGGGCGCGGGCGATGAGCTGCTTGAGGCCGTCGATGAGCTGCGCCGCGCGGGTCGGCGGCGAGGTCGACGTCAGGTCGTTGATCGGGGCGTCGGAGAGGACGACCCAGCGGACGTCCGGCTGGGAGAGCACGTCGCGCTCGAAGCGGTTGATCGCGCTCTGCCCGGCGCCGTCGGCCAGTAGCCGGTTGCCGCTGATGCCCTGGTTGAGCACCCCGACCACCCGGCCGGAGTCGGCCAGGCGGGCGGCCAGCCGGTTGGGCCAGCGCCGGTTGGCGTTGAAGCTGGAGCCGACGCCGTCGGTGATCGAGGCGCCCAGCGTGACGACGGCGCCCTGCGAGGCGGCGTTCTGCACGTCCAGGTTGGCCAGGAAGTAGTAGCTGCCGACCTGCTGGGCGTTCGCGAGGCTCGCGTTCCCTGCGACGTTGCCCGAGGCGATGTAGTTGGTCTGGGTCGACATCTGGTGGTAGGTCGCGGGACCGGTCGGCTGCGGCAGGTAGATGCTGACCGCGATGTCCGACTGGGCGGCGACCGTGAAGGCGATGGAGTCGCTGACCGCCAGCCCGCCGACGGGGATGGTGACGGAGCGCTGGCCGCCGAAGGTCACCACCCGGTCGGTGGCGAGGTCGACGCCGGAGTCGGAGGTGCGCCGGGCCACGTGCACGTTGTCGATGGTCACCGGCTGGTTGCCGAACGCGTTTGAGAGCTGGACGCGCGCCGCCGTACCGCCGATGCCGGTGCGCACGATCTGGCGGATGGTCTGCTGGTTGAAAGTGGTGCCGCTGCTCTGCGGCGAGGCCGCCCAGGTGCCGGTCCAGGCGGCGGCCGCGGCGGCCGGGCCCGCCGTCGTACCGGCCGTGCTCGCCGCCAGGACGGCCGCGAGGGCCACTGCGAACAGACGGGAAAAGCCGCGTCGTCTCATGGATTCTCCTGCGAACCGGTGTTACCGCGAACCGAACCCGCGAGACGGCCGTGTTACGGACACCCCTCGCCATAGTTCAGCACTTGAATTAACCAACGTGAGATTAGAGCGGTGAATAAATCCCGTCAAGTCATAGATAGGAGGTATTACCGACTCTCCTCCGGAAAGATTGCCCGGTCACCCCATTGCATCGTTCCCAGACGCATGATTTTCCGGACATCCCTCCCGACAGGCCCGGCACACCCGTCCAGATCTTCCCCGATAGGTCCGACCTATCGAGGTACCGGCGAACCGGAACGGTCCCGGCCAGACCCCGGAACGAAGCGCTTCGTCCGCTTTCGCGGTGGCCGACTTCGACATCACCCCGGCCGGCACGCCGTCCACCGCCCCGGCCGTCCGGGCGCCGGTGAATGAAGGGGTCGTCTATGCGTAGGTGATTATGGGGTGGTACGTCTATTTCCTGTGACCCGACTGACCCGACCGATCGGACCGGCGGAACCAACCGGACCGACCCGGCTCCACGAGCTCGACGTGCTCCGCGGCTTCGCGGTGTGCGGGATCATGGTGGTCAACACCTGGCAGCACACGCGTGAGCATCTGAGGGAGTCGGATCGCAACGCGGTCGACTGGGCGATCGACAACCTGCTGCAGAGCAGGTTCTATCCGATCTTCTCGTTCCTGTTCGGGCTGAGCTTCGTCCTCTTCCTGAGGTCGGCGGCCGAGCGGACCGAACACCCCCGGGCCGTGCTGCTGCGCAGGCTCGCGGTGCTCGCGGCCCTCGGCGCGGTCCACCAGTTCTTCAACCACGGCGAGGTGCTCCTGCCGTACGCGATCTTCGGGGCGGTGGTGCTGCTGCCCGCCTCGTTCTTCCACCAGCCCGCGGTGGTGGTGCTGGGCGTCGCCCTCACCGCGTGGGCGGTGCACCAGGGCGGCGGGACGATCCTCATCCCCGGCCTGTTCGTGCTCGGCATGGCCCTGATGGAGCGCCCGCCGCCCGGATGGCTGCTGCTCCCCTCGTTCGTGGCGAGCGTGGTGCTGGGCGTGACGCTCACCTGGCTCTGGATCCGCATCGCCAAGGATCCCGCCCTCTTCTACGGGGCCGTCTACCCGGCCGCCGGGCTCGCCGCCGCCACGGCCTACTGCACCGGGCTGCTGCTCCTGCTGCGGACCCGGCTGCGCGACTCCCTGCTGGCGGTCCTGGCCCCGCTCGGCCGGATGGCCCTGACGAACTATCTGATGAGCACCCCGATCATCCTGCTCTTCGTACCGCTGCTCATCACGGACACGACCCGGCTCGCCGGTGTGGCGCTCTCCGCCGCCGTCCTGGTGTTCCAGGTGCTCTTCAGCCGCGCGTGGCTGGCCAGGTTCAGGTACGGACCGCTGGAATGGGCGTGGCGGAGCCTCACGTGGATGGAACGAGTGCCGAACAGACGGATAGGGTCACACCCGTGACACGCATCGCCCTCTGCCAGATCCCGGTGGCCGAAGATCCCTCCGCCAACCTGAGCCGTGCCCTCGGCGCCCTCGCCGAGGCCGCCTCGGGTGGCGCCGAGCTGGTGATCTTCCCGGAGGCCACCCTCACCCGGTACGGCAGGCGCGTCACCGAACTCGCCCAGCCGCTGGACGGGCCGTTCGTCACCGGGCTGGCCGGGGCGGCGCGGGAGCACGGCCTGGCGGTGATCGCGGGGGTGTTCGAGCCCGCCGCCGAGGGCCGGGTCCACAACACCGCGGTCGCCATCGGCCCCTCGGGCTCGATCGAGGCCGCCTACCGGAAGATCCACCTGTTCGACGCCTTCGGCGCCCACGAGTCGGAGCTGGTCGCGCCGGGGGACACCCCGGTCGTGGTGGAGCTGGCCGGGCTCCGGGTGGGCCTGGTCACCTGCTACGACATCCGCTTCCCCGAACTCACCCGCGCTCTGGTCGACCGGGGGGCCGAGATGTTCGCGGTGATCGCCGCGTGGGGTTCGGGGCCGATGAAGGAGGAACACTGGACCACCCTCGTCAGGGCCCGCGCGATCGAGAACACCACCTGGGTCGCGGCCGTGGGTCAGGCTCCGAATCCGGAGGCCCGCGACGGCTTCGGGATCGGGCGGAGCATGCTGGTCGATCCAATGGGAGTGATACGCACCGACATGGGCAGCACCCCCGCCGTGCAGACGTGCGAAATCGACTCGCAGATCACGATTGCCACCCGGAATGCCCTGCCGTGCCTGGAACACCGGCGGCTCCAGGTCGGCGGATCGTAAAATGCCGACCGTGAGTGAGCCACCTGGGCGTAGAACGCAGATGCAGAAGGTCATACCGCCTCGGCTGCTCGTGCCCTATCTGGCCAGCAGACGCACCGTGATCTCGGGGTACGTGTACCGGGTTCAGGACTGCGCGCGGCTGACCACCCCCGCGCAGCTCTTCGCCGGTCTCGACCTGGGGTTCGAGGGCTCGGAGCTGGCCGCAACGGTCCCGGAGATCTACCTGATGCGCTGGTTCGCCCGCGACATGGACGCCTATGTCGTGCCGTACGGCCCGCACATGGGTGGTGACTGGAACGATTCACCACCCTTCGCCGGAAACGGCTTCACCACCTCGCGGGAGCACGTCGTGCCGCAGTTCCACACCACGCCCATGCCGATCCCCGCCGGGGCCGAGATCATCCACGTGGTCCCCGGCGAGGAGCGCCTCTTCGGCCTCTACGACGGCCTGAGCTGGCGGCCCGCCTCATGAGCGCCGAGATCGAGCCGGTGGCCTCGGGATTCGCCGCCCGCTACTCGGGCCGTACGTACGCCGCGGCCCTCGGTCCCGGCAGCGCCGAGGTGGTGCTGTTCAACGAGGAGGCCCAGAAGGGCTTCGAGGCGGCCTCCGGCTACTGGCGGCTGGTCGTCGCCCGCGAGGACCTCGACTGGCTGGTGCTGGTCCGCACGGTCGGCGCGTTCGGCGGGGAGCCGTGCCTGGTCCTCGACGTCTCCGAGGAGAACGGCGAGGAGAGCCTGCACATCGCCTACACCGGGCACAGCGGGATGAAGGCCGAGGCGCTGGGTTACTGGATGGTCGACCACGGGGCGTACGAGGTCGTCGTCCCCCGCGACGAGGTCTTCTCCATCAGGATCGAGCGCCTGCCCGTCCCCCTCGTCCCGGAGGGCGCTGAGCCGTAGCGCCCCCGGCGCCCGCCACCCGCCGCTGCCCCGTACGGGTACGCGCGTCACGGGCCGGCAGGACGGTGGGGCGGCGCGACCGGCGAAACCGCCGAGCAGTGCCGGGCAGTGCCGAGCAGCGGGCCCGTCGCCCTCAGCTCGCGCCGAGCCTGCGGTAACGGGCCAGCCGGGCGGCGAGGCGGTCGGCGGGGGCCTGTTCCAGCAGTCCCGCGATCTCGTGCTCCAGGGTGCGCGCGACCCGGACGCAGAACGCCTCCGGCTCGTAGGCGGCGTCGGGGAACTCCGGGATGATCCGGTCGACGAGGCCGTCCCGGCGCAGGTCGGTGGATCTCACGCCCTGCGCCGCGGCGATCTCCGGGGCGAAGTCGACGCTCCGGTACAGCAGCGCCGAGGCCCCCTCGGGAGACAGCGGCGACAGCCAGCCGTGCTGGGCGCAGAGCACCCGGTCGGCGGGGAGCAGCGCGAGGGCGGCACCTCCCGCGCCCTCCCCCAGCAGCAGGCACACGGTCGGGGCGTCGAGCATCACCAGATCGGCCACGGAACGCGCGATCTCCGCGGCCAGGCCGCCCTCCTCGGCCGCCTTGGACAGCGCGGCCCCGGCGGTGTCGATCACGGTGACCAGCGGCAGCCCCAGCTCGGAGGCGAGACGCATGCCCCGCCTGGCGACCCGGAGCCCGGCCGGGCCGAGCGGGGCGTCGATCCGCTGGTGCCGCCGGTCCTGGCCGAGCACGACCGCGGGAGCCTCGCCGAACCTGGCCAGGGCGAGGATCAGCCCGGGGTCGTTCTCGCCCACGCCGGTGCCGTTGAGCGGGGTGACGTCGGAGGCGCCGAGCTTGAGCAGCGCCCGCACCCCGGGGCGGTCGTCGCGGCGCGAGCGGCTGATCGCGTCCCACGCCTGGACCGTCGGGATCCGCTCGTCCGGCTCGGGCCCCGGATCCAGGCCCCGCCGGGGGGCGCACAGCACGGCGAGCGCCCGTACGGCGACCCGCCGGGCGTCCTCCGCCGACACGACGGCGTCGACCAGGCCGTGGGCGAAGAGGTTCTCCGAGACCTGGACGCCCTCGGGGAACGGGTAGCCGTGCAGCGACTCGAACACCCTCGGCCCCAGGAAGCCGATCAGCGCGCCCGGCTCGGCGGCGGTGACGTGCCCGAGCGACCCCCAGGAGGCGAAGACGCCGCCGGTGGTGGGATGGCGCAGGTAGACGACGTACGGCAGTCCCGCGGCGCGGTGCGCGGCCACGGCGGCGGTGATCTTCACCATCTGGACGAAGGCCACCGCGCCCTCCTGCATCCGGGTCCCGCCCGAGGCGGGGGCGGCCAGCAGCGGGAGTCCCTCGGCGGTGGCCCGCTCGACCGCGGCGGTGAGCCGCTCGGCGGCGGCGACCCCGATCGAACCGGCCAGGAAGGAGAACTCGCACGCGACGACCGCCACCCGGCGCCCCTCGAGCAGGCCCTCTCCGGTGATCACCGACTCGTCGTATCCCGTCTTGGCCCGGACCGCGGCCAGCTCCTCGGCGTACCCCGAGCCGGACGCGGCGGGGTCGGTGGGCGGCTCGTCCCACGACAGCCACGTCCCGGAGTCGAGGAAGGTGTCGATCAGCGTGCGCGCGTCGGGCCGTGCCGGGGTCATGCCCGCGCTCCGCGGGACGGCACACGGGCGTGGGCGGGGGGTGTGCCGGTCATCGCTCCCGCTCCTCCAGCCAGGCGAGGACCTCGTCGCCGTGCTCGCCGAGGGCGGGCGGGGCGGCGTGGCGCACGGGAGGGTCGCCGTCGAAGCGGAGCGGCGGTCCGGGCAGCTCGATGGTGCCGAGCACGGGGTGGTCCACCTCGACGACCAGGCCCTGGGAGCGGGTCTGGTCCCAGGCGTAGACCTCGTCGATGGACCTGATGGCCCCGGCGGGCACCCCGGCCTCGCCGAGCGCGGCCAGCCAGTGCCCCCTGTCGTGCTTGGTGAGCGCCTGCTCCATGTCGGCGATCAGCTCATCCCGATGCGCAAATCTTTCCCTATTGGTCGCATATTTCGCGACATGTGGGTCGATGTCCAGCAGGGCGGCGACCTTGCGCCACTGCACGTCGTTCGCCGCCGCGATCTGGATCATGCCGTCGGCACAGTGGAAGGCGCCGTACGGGGCGATGGAGGCGTGGTGGTTGCCGCCCGCCCGGGGCACCTGGCCGCCCACCGTCCAGGCCGTCCCGTGGTAGGAGTGCACCCCGGTCACCGCGGCCAGCAGCGAGGTCCGCACGACCTTGCCCCGCCCGGTCCGCTCCCGCTCGTAGAGCGCGGCGACCACGCCGTACGCGCCGTGGATGCCCCCGAGCAGGTCCGCGACCGAGGCACCCACCCGGTACGGCTCCTCGGCCGACGGGCCGGTCAGGCTCATCAGCCCCGCCTCGCCCTGCGCGATCTGGTCGTAGCCGGGCCTGCCGCCCTCCGGGCCGTCATGGCCGAAGCCGGTGATCGACAGGACGACCAGGCGGGGGTTGAGCTCGTGCAGCCGCTCGACGGAGAAGCCGAGCCGGTCCAGGACCCCGGTGCGGAAGTTCTCCACCAGCACGTCGCTCTGCCGCACCAGCCGCTCGATGAGCGACTTACCCTCGGCGGACTTGAGGTCGACGGCGATCGACTGTTTGTTGCGGTTGGCCGCCAGGAAATAGGTGGAAATATCGTGATCGGGGCCGACGAACGGCGGACCCCAGCCCCGCGACTCGTCACCTCCTGCGGGATGCTCCACCTTGATCACCCGGGCGCCCAGGTCACCGAGCATCTGCGCGGCGTGCGGGCCCGCGAGCGCGCGAGAGAGGTCGAGGACGACGATGTCGCCGAGTGCTCCCTGCAAGATCAACCTCCGGTGCGTGATGGCCGGCCCGGCCGACGAGGACTCCCCCACTCCCGGCCCGTTCGCCATGAGACCACTTGGCACGACATCCGGACGGAGGAACACCCATGATCTCCCATACCATCACCGGACGGGACGGTAGGGGGCGAGATCACGAGGATGTATCAGTCGCGATCTCCCTCTCCCCGTACGATTCCGGCCGGGAAGAAACGGGGGGCACCAGCGAAAGTTCTCCTCATCGGCGATGAGCTTTACGGGAGATCTGTGTCGACGTCGTCCGAACCGTGACCCCCTATCGGCGTCTGAAAGCTGACCCCTGTCGTGTACTTGATTGTTACTGGTCATTGCTGGGATTGGCCGCTGGCACGCGGCCAAGGTCACGATTTTTGAGGCGGTAGCTGTCTCCCTTCAAGCTGATGACTTCGGCGTGGTGGACCAGGCGGTCGATCATGGCGGCGGCCACGACATCGTCGCCGAACACTTCTCCCCAGCGTCCGAAGGGTTTGTTGCTGGTGACGATCAGACTTGCCCGCTCGTAGCGGCTGGAGACCAGCTGGAAGAACAGGTTGGCCGCCTCGGGTTCGAAGGGGATGTAGCCGACCTCGTCCACGATCAGCACCGGGATCCGAGACAGCTTGATGAGCTCGCCCTGCAGCGTGCCGGCGGCGTGGGCGTCGGCCAGCCGGGCGACCCATTGGGCGGCGGTGGCGAAGGCGACTCGGTGGCCGGCTTGACAGGCCCGGATGCCCAACCCGATGGACAGATGGGTCTTGCCGGTTCCGGGCGGCCCGAGGAAGACCACGTTGTCCTTGGCGGTGACGAAGTCCAGCGTGCCCAGATGTGCGATGACCTCGCGTTTAAGAGAACGCTGGTGGTCGTAGTCGAAGTCTTCCAACGCCTTGCGGGCCGGAAAGCGGGCGAAGCGGATCCGGGCCTCGCCGCCGTGTGATTCCCGGGCGGCGACCTCGCGTTGCAGACACGCGGCCAGAAACTCCTCATGCGTCCACGACTCGGCCCTGGCCCGCTCAGCCAGCCGATCGATGGCCGCGGCCAGGGACGGGGCCTTGAGCACCCGGGTCAGATAGGCCAACTCGGCCGCGACGTTACGTCCACTGCTCGGCTGGGTTTGGGCGGTGGCCATCACGCCACCCCCTCGACGCCGAGCAGTGCATCGTAGTCACTCAATCGGCGCTGCTCGACCTCGACCTCGACCTCGACCTCGGCTTTGGCCGGGGCAGCGGCGGTGCGCAGGCAGGTGCGGCGCATCGCGGCAGCGGCTTGGGCATGCAGCGCATCGGTGATGGTCTGGTGCGGCGCCCAGCACCGCCGGTGGCGGCCCACCAGCTGCCCGCCGCAGGTCACGGTGACCTCCTCCAAGTCGGCGACCACCTCCACCAGGCGGCCGATCACCGAGGGGTGCACCGAGTAGTCACACGAGGCGACACGCACATAGTGATCACGCGCCAGCCGAGTCGAGGTGCGCCAGCCAACGGCCGGCGCGACCGGTGGCAACGCCACCATCGCCGCCAGGTCGACGTGCAGCCGATCCAGCGGCCGACACTGGATGCGCCGGTGATGACGGCTGTTGGCCTGGGGGAGCCAGTTGGCCAGTTGGGCGTTGAAGTCCTGCGGGCAGGCAAACTCCCTGCCGGGCAGAAACGAGGTCTCCAGATAGCCGTTGGCCCGCTCCACCATCCCTTTGGCCTCGGGATCGCCCGGCCTGCATTGCAGGATGCCCACTCCCAGCGCTCCGCGGAAGGCGTTGGCATCCGCTGTGAGCTGCGGTTTGCCGCCCCGCCACCGGCCGATCGCGCTCTCGTTGTCCCATACCAGCGTCTTGGGCACCGCGCCCAGCTCCGACAACAAAGCCCAGTGTCCGGCGAACAGATCCCCCGCGGTGCGCGAGGGTAGCATCCGGGCCATCATCCACCGCGAGTAGCCGCTGACCATGACCAGCACCGGCGGGCTGGCCAGATGCCCGGCTCCCACCGCCACCTTCACCGGCGGGAACCACAGATCACACTGGGCCAGCTCGCCCGCTTGATAGGCGGTCCGCGACGCCGGATCGACCGGCTTGAACTGCGGCCGCAGCACACGGATTCGGTCTTTGAGGACCGTGAGCGACCGCGTCCAGCCGATCCGCTCGGCGATCACCGTCGCGGGCATGGTCGGAAACTGCGCCAACAGCGCCCGGATCTGCGGCTCGGCCGCGTCCACGATCGATCCCTTGCTCGGCCGCTCATACTTCGGCGGGCTGTCGGCCGCCAGCGCCCGTTTCACGGTGTTCTTCGAGATGCCCAGATGCCGAGCGATCGCCTTGATCGGCATCGCCTCGGCTCGATACAACCGGCGGATCTCCGCCCAGTCCTCCACCTTGATCACCCTCCAGAGTGACTACAAGGGGGTCACCATTCGGCCGTCGCCAGGGGGTCACCGTTCGCGCGTCGTCAACAATCTGCAGCACTTCGCATCTTCCCGAACCGAGGATGCTCTCGGTCGGCCGCGATGACAGGACGAAAAGGGCTCAGCGAACGATGTCGATTCACCCGGGGATATCTGTACAGGTCAGGCCCGGCCGAAGGGCGCGACATCGCCCGTTCGGGTTCGGTGGAGGCCGGACGGGTGGCAGACGGCCTGTCCCTCATTCCCGCGCCACCGGTCAGGGGTTCTGTCCTGACCGGATCTAGCAAGTAAAAGAAGATCTACGATTACATAGGGCTCCTGTTGCCCAATAGACAGGAGGTCCTGTGTCATCGAGTAACCAGGAAACCCCACCCCTCAGCCGGAGACGACTGTTCCAGGTCGGCGGTGGTGTCGTCGCCGCGACAGCCGCCGGCTCTCTCCCGTTCGTCGACGCGGGCACCGCGCACGCCGACGTGGACCCCAGCCTGCGATTCAATTTCGCGGGGGCCGGAGACGATCCGATCGTCAGGAAGTCGCTGCACGCCAACTGGGTGATGCAGTCGTTCGCGTACGACAACGTCAACCGGCATGTCTACTTCGTGCAGCACAACTCGGAAAACACCAACCCCGAACGTGCGGGCGACATGTGGGTTACCAAGACGGACCTCAACGGTAACGAGCTGGGTTCCATGGCCCTGCACAATTTCGGGCACGGTGTGCAGATCGGTGTGGAGCCCTACAACGGGGCCGTCTACCTGTGGACGGAGTGGCAGGATCGGAATCCGCCCACCGATTTCGGCAACAAGATCGGGCGTTTCAAGTTCGTGGACGGCGGGGTCCTTGAGAAGAACAGTGGCTCCGTCCAGGACCGGACCCCCACCCTCGCGAACATGCACCCCGTGTCGGCCAATCCCCAGCCCGCGATCGATCCGAGCACCGATCGGCTGGTGGTGAGGTTCAGGGACGTGAACAAGAACATGCGTATCGTGCTGTTCCGCATGAGCGACGCCCGAGCCGGTCGGCTCGGCAGCAGGTACCGGCTCGCCGAGCGGGCGCTGCCGACGAGGGACGCGGCCTGGGCCAAGGCGAATCCCTTCCAGGGTTTCACGGCCTACGGCCAGTACGCCTACCTGATCGAAGGCGGAGTGAGCGACACCTCCTATCTCACCGCCATCGACCTGAACGGCGTGGGGCAGAGCATCGCGCAGGACAGGTGGCCGACGGCCGCCGGCCAGAGCCTGCCCGGCCGCGAGCCACAGGGGATGGCGATCTGGCTCGTGACCGCGGGCAACGGGGCGGTCCAACCGCGACTGGCCTTCGGCTTCCACTCGAACAACGCCGGTGTCCGTCAAGCCAGCGTTTTCTACAAGAACACGTTCTGGTAACCCGCGCGAGGAGTACTTGAGGGGCCGCCCGCGAGCGCATCGCGCCCTTGCCGGGCGGCCTGCCGGCGAGATCGTTCACTGAGCCCGTTCCAACCTGATAGCGCAGGTCATGGCTCGTTGGGACCACCGGCCTTGGCACCGGAACGGAGAAGCCTTTGACAGAAGGGTTGTCGACCAAGACCAACCATCACATCACCTGGCGCATCCTGCGGAAACTCCCCTGCTGCCCTCTCCGCACAGGCCGGCTGGCCAAAACCATCCTCACGCTTCAACGACGTGAGGCAGGATGAAAACGCTCAATGAGCAGCGACCCGCTGAGCAACCAAAGAATTTCCCCCTTTTCCCTCTTAGAACTGCAGGTCAACAAGTGTCGGCCCTGCTTCTGTGGGGATGTCCCTGCGGGGACACATCCCGCCCACATAGATGGGGGTTGGCCGGGGACAGGAAAATGATTGGTTCTGGTGCTCTCAGGCGCTGAGTTCCAGGAAATCCCGGACGCTCGGAGTGTGGCGGTGTCGACCGCGAGCCGATCGTGGAGACCCCGGCGGATGCGCTCGCGACATTCCAGGCCGGTGAACTGGACGCGCTGTTCTTGGGAGACTATCTCGTGGAAAAGATCTGATCGAGGCAACTGACCTGGGAGGATGGCGATTGTGAGTACCCCGAGGATACGCGAGGCCGCCCGCGCCATTGTCCTGGACGAAACCGACCGCGTCCTGCTGCTTCGCTACGACGAGGGCGACGGGGTCTTCTGGGCCACTCCCGGCGGGGCACTCGATCCCGGTGAGGACCATCTGGCCGCCGCCCGCCGGGAACTCGCCGAAGAGCTCGGCGTGATCGACGTGGAGCTCGGCCCAAAGGTCGCCACGCGCAGCAAGGAGCACCTAATCCAAGGAAAGATCACACAGCAGATCGAGAGCTACTTCATCTGTGCGCGCAAGGCGAGGGAATTGTTTGGAGGCGGATCATCCCCGCAGGCGCGGAGCTGACCGCGGCCTGCAGGTCGATGTACGACCGGTGGCGGGACCATCTCTGCGGGCACCTGCGGGGATGGTCCTTGCTCGATGGCAACATTGGTCGTGCCGAACGCGTCGGCCCCGCCCGCGCGGGGATGGTTCCAGTGGACTCGCCCTGGCCCCACACTGATCCGGTGCTTGGTCCGAGACCTAACCCGGTCAGCTCACCGGACGTCCGTCCTCCAGGTAAGCCACCGTGCCGTCGGTCGCGGCTCGCAGGCCGGCGGCGATCCGCCGGCCCAGCGGCGCCGATACCCGGTCGGGCACTTGATCCGGGGTGACGAACGCCCAGTCGGCCAGCTCATCGGCGGGAAGCCGGATCGCGGCGATCTGCGCGGAAGTGAGCATTCCGCCGTCATACAGGAGGATCAGCCCGTCCGGCCAGCCGGGTCGGGCCGGGATCCAGTCGATCGCCAGTACGCGGCCCACCGGCCGGTCCAGGCCGAGTTCCTCGGCCACCTCCCGCCGACACGCCGCCAGGGGAGACTCTCTGGCATCGACGGACCCTCCGGGCACCTCCCACAGCGGTTTGTAGACCGGATCGACCAGCAACACCGCGCCCGCCGCATCACGGATCAACGCGCCCGCGGCCATCCACTTTCGCGCCAGCGACGCCGCATACGGATCCAGCGGCACCGCACTCGGGTCCTGCATCGTCACAGGTACGACCGTAGCTCGCCGCCCCGCCCACAGCCAGAAGGACGAGGGGCAGTCCCACGCCCGCGGGGACGCTTCGGACAGCCCTGAGGGCATGTTCGGCCACGACTGGCCGGCCCCGCGCCCGCGGAGACGGTTCGGCAAATGACCGCGACCGAATCCTGGATCAAGGTTGGCTGGATCGCCACCACCGTGCCGCCATCGCCCCTTCAGCCGTCAATCCGGTTGTCGACTCGGCCGCCATATCGCCCGCCATCGTGATCGCCAACTTGGTTGCCGATTGCGGGTTCACCACCGTTGTTGGTCTCACTGTCGGCGCTCGCAGCCACCCCTCGGCCCCCTCCTTCTTATCCGGGGAGTTTTTCTCGCGTTAGGCCAGCCCATACCCGGAGGTCATCCGGGGAGACCATATCGAGTCTCCCCGGATAACCTCACTTATCCAGGGAGTCTCGCGGGACGGCACAAAGAAAGTAGCGGCGAACCGTGCTCACCACTGAAGCCGCCCGAACCATCGCCGCCACCACGGCATCCGCGAGCCCGCCACGCGAAGAGCCACATCACGGTTATTCCGTACGACTTCGATCAGCGGATGGCCCGGACTCAGCAGCCGCTCGCAATTAGGAGGCACTGTTCGCCGCGCGTCTCATGCAGTATCAGCACGAAACACTGCTCGGTGACTGGCGGCGATATTCACGCGACCGTCTCCTGACGCAGCCGCAGTCGGCCTTGCTTCCTCCCTTGTTGCCCGCTCGAAGCTGGATGGTCGACCTGTTCACGCTCTACGGGCCGACAGGCAGTCTGGAACATGGCCTGGACCATCTGCGCCACCGCTCTCGCGCGACGCTACGGTGCGAGATCGACGACACCGCTCGGCGCAGGAGGCTGCCCTCCTGGGCCGGGCGTCTGGCGGACGGCGAGCCCGAGTGGCTCGATCATCTGGACTCGGCCATCCGCGCCACTCACCAGGCTGCGGTCGCGCCGTACTGGTCGCGCGTCAAGGCGCACCTGCGTGCTGAGCACAGCACCTTGGGTCGCCTGATGCTCTCCTCGGGCGTGGAGCAGATGCTTGCCGCGCTGCACCCCCGGGCCCGCTGGGACTCTTCGGTCCTACACCTTCCCGCCGCCTACGACCAGGAGATTCATCTCCAGGGCAGAGGCCTGCTCATCGCCTACTCGGTGTACTGCTGGCCCTTCGCGGTACCGGTATACGACGGCGACGATGACGGCGTGCCGCCCCGGCTCTTCGTACCCGCCGCCCGCGATCTGCTCACGCTCAACCAGATCACCGCACTCTCGCCCCCGGACGAAGGGACACTCGGCGCGTTGATCGGCCACACTAGAGCAGCGCTGCTGTACGCCATGGCGGATGGCCACGCCACCACAAGCGACCTGGCGCGCAGGGTCGGGGTGTCGCTCGCTTCGATGAGTCAGCACACCGCGGTGCTGCGTGGTGCTGGTTTGATCTCCACCCGGCGCACAGGCATGGCCGTTCATCATGCCCTTACACCGCTGGGTCACCACGTGTTGGAAGAGCAGACGCGCTGACCGGAGGAGCCAACAGCCGAAGACCGGGCAGACGCGGTCGGGAAGGGGGTGTGGGCCAGCCAACGCGGCCGACGGCGTCACCGACGTCGTCCGCGCCACCGGAAAAGACGTCGACTTACCCGGCCTGCGCCCGCCAGGCCGCCGAGAGCTTGAAGGTGGAGACCTTCACCATCAGCCGCCACCCACCTGCTCGCCACGAACACACCGGTCCGCGGCGAAGGGAGTGGGGCCAAGTAAGGCGGCCGCTCGGGCGGCGGCCGCGACCGCGCTGCCGGCCCGCCTCGGTACTTTATAAGGGGGTGGCTGTCAGCGAGTTGGGCTCCAGGGTGAAGCGGGGTCTGCAAGGTCGTGGATGTCTTGCGGGGTCATGGCGAAGGAGAGTGAGGCGTGCACGAGCTGAGAAAGCTGTTGGAGGAGGTCGCCCGCGGGATCTTCCCCGATGCTGATGGCGTGGTGGAGTTCGTGGACCAGCCCGGCCCGCGCGATTGTGGGGTCATCGCCTTCACCGCGCACAGTGTGGTTTTCGCCGATGTCGATCGCGAATGGATGCGCGGCCTGCTGCCCGCCGGTGATGTGTCCGCGCCGCTGAACCCACCGTTCCTGCGCGCTCTGGAGGAGTGGACCGGACGCCGGGTGGACAACCTGGACCTGCTCGCCGTCGCCGGTGCGCTGACCGGCCCGCCCCCGCTGCCTCTGGTCGAGATCAACGACGTCGACCACCCCCGGATACGCCGTGCCCTCCAGCACCGCGACGGGGTGCGAGCGTGGCAGAGCGACGGAGGAGTCGTGCTGCTCGGGCGAGGGGTGGCGGACCGCTGGGAGATCGCCATCGAGGTCGAGGACGCTCACCGTGGCCGAGGCCTTGGCAGACAACTCGCGCGAGCGGGACGACACCTCCTCGGCGCCGGGCAGGCGGTGTGGGCACAGATCGCGCCGGGCAACGCCGCCAGCGTACGGACCTTCCTGGGCGCGGGTTTCCTTCCGGTCGGCGCCGAGGCCCTGCTCACCCAGCAGATAACGGCGAGCACTCCAGCCGACCCACCGGACCACCGCGCCGAGGGCTTGGCAGGCGGCGCGCTCCGGACCTGAGCGCGAGCCGTCAGGAGGCGGGTCTGATGCGCAAGTGCCGCGCCAGGAACCAGTCGGTGGCGATGTCGGTCTCCGTGACGCGTCCGATCAGCGCCAGGGCCGAGCTGACGCTCTCCGGATACTCCACGGGATCGTCAAGGACGTCGTCATCGCTGATCTGGAAGCGCAACCCGTCCATCAGGTGATCGAACGCGTGCGGGTCGTCGCCGAACCGCCTCTCCGGCCAGATCGGGTCGAAGGAGACGACCACGCGCCCCTCACGGGCGTAATCGAAGGAGGCGTTACCGGTGATGTCCATGCGGAGGCCGAGGGCCTGTCGGCCGCCTTCGGTGATGGATCGCAGGAACTCGCCGTGGTCGTGCGCCGGCACGATGGCGACCCAGTCCTTGACCTCGGCCACCCACCTGGATCCGTCGTCAATGTTGTGGTCGAGGATCTCGCTGAGGTGGCACGGGGTACGGGTGGCCAGGTCCAGGGAGAAGTCTCGGGCGAGGGCGTCGAGGTCCGCGCCCTTGATCCAGAGGGCGCTGAATCCCAGCGCCCACAGGTCCGGCTCAGCGTCGAGCCCTTCAGTGAAGAGGGTCGAGACCAAAAGGTCGTGCAGGTACGTCGGTGACTGCATGGCCGCCTCTCGAAGGAGGGGGCGTCTCGCGAGACGCCCCCTCCTGGTGGATGGTGGGTTACGGGGTGCCGGGCTTGATTGGCCTTCGGGGAGGGTTGATACGGATTTTGGCGGTAGGCCTGAACGTCTTGATGTTTCAGCAGCTCATGGGCATCAACCGTTGGTCGGGTAAGTCCGACCCCGACGGAACGGTTGCGCTGCCGAGGCCGGCCTTTGGAACGCCGCAGGTAGCGGCCTCTGCCACTGATTCCTGCACCGATCCTCCTCGAAGGCCGAGGAACGGCGCAGAAAACGATGGCGGCCAGGGAGCGTTCACCCCCCCCCCTCGTATTCTCCTCGGATCGAGTGAAGGGGCGGAAGATCACCGGCCGCCCGGCGAAACCCGGCGAGAAGTACGCCTACCCCGCCGACGCCAGCTGGCCGGGCGAGGCGCTGGCCGGGGTGGAGCTCCAGGGACGTTCGGTGGCCGAGGCGGCACGCGTCGTGCGCGAGCACCACCTGAAGGTGGCCTACGGCCTCGACTGGCCGCTGCGGAACGGTGACAAGGGCTTTCGCTTCGAGCAGCTGGAGACGCCGCTCGCGCCCGGGGCCGCACCGGCGGCCAAAACCCAAGCTCGGCCCCGCCAGGTCCGCTTCGCCCGCGAGATGTGCGACCCCGGCGACTACGCCGCCCGGCAGATCGCCGACGAGTTCGGCGTCACCCGCCCCACCGTCCACCGCCACCTCGACGAGGGCAGGCGAACAAGAAGGCGGCTCAGCAGGCCGGGTGATCAGCTTGGATCCGATGCGTGATCAACTCATTGCCGGGCCGAAAGCCGTGCTGCGGGAAGCGGGTCCAGGGCCGGCCTCATCGGCTGCGCGCTGCGGCGACCACCGGCACGATGGCCAGTGCCAGGATGCCGCCGCCGATGGCCAGAAGGGGGTAGCCGGCTCCGGCGACGACGAGGCCCGAGGCCATGCCGCCAGTGGCGCCGGCGATGGCGACGGAGACGTCGACCAGGCCCTGGGTTTTGGCGCGGGTGGTCAGCGCGACGGCGTCGGTGATGATCGCGGTGCCGGTGACGAGGCCGAGGTTCCAACCCAGACCCAGCAGCGCGAGGGCCACTGAGAGCGGGGCGACGGAGTCGTCGGGGGCGTTGGCGGCAACGATTCCGGCGGCCAGCAGGGCCAGCGCGGAGGCGGTGGCGATCGTGAGGCGGCCGTAGCGGTCGACGAGCCAGCCGGTCAGGGGCGAGGGCAGGTACATCGCGCCGATGTGGATGGCGATGACGAGGCCGGAGGCGGTGGTGCCGTGGCCGTGGTCGTGCATGTGGATGGGTGTCATGGTCATGATCGCGACCATGACCAGCTGGGTGAGCACCATGACCAGCGCGCCGACGAGCACGCTGAAGCGGCGCCTTTCGACCGCCGCTGGGAGAAGGCCGCCGGTATCGCCCGGCTGCGCGTACGCCACGGCGATGCGTTCGGCCTCCAGGGCGCGGGCCAGCAGCAGCGGGTCGGGGCGCAACCAGATGGTCAGAACCAAGGCGGCCAGCGCGTAGGCGGTGCCGGCGAGAAGGAACGGCCCGGCCAGGTAGGGGATGCCGAGGGTGTGAGCAAGCTCGCCGGTGGGTGCGGCGAGGTTGGGGCCCACCACGCCGCCCACAGTGGTGGCGACCAGCACCGTGGACACTGCGCGGGCCCGGCGCGCGGGGACCGCCAGATCGGCCCCGGCATAGCGGGCCTGCAGATTGGTGGCCATGCCGGCGCCGTAGACGAACAGAGCGAAAAACAGCAGGACGGAACTGCCGGCGACGGCGGCAGCGATGACGCCTGCGCTGCCGACGGCACCGGCCAGATAGCCGGCGGCGAGGCCAGGGCGGCGGCCGCGGGCTTGAGAGACGCGCCCGACGGCGAAGGCCGCCAGCGCGGAGCCGGCGGTGCCCAGGGCGCTGGGCAGACCGGCAAGGCTGGTGGAGCTGAGCATGTCCTGCGCGAGCAGGGCACCGACGGTCACGCCGGCCGCCAGTCCGGCGCCGCTGAGGACCTGAGCGGCGACCAAGACGATCAGGGTGCGGCGCTGCGCCTGAAAACGTGGGAGGTCCTCGATCCGGGCAGGCACGGTAGTCATTACGAGAGAGTCCTCATGAATTCGATAGGCGTGACCCGGCCGGACGGCGCTATCTGCGCGGTTTCGACAGGTGAGGTCGACAAGAGACGAAGGGATGGCCCGACGTAGAAGCGCCGCACGGGCCGGCGAGCTTGGAGGTGAGGTCAGATTCGGATGGCGTCGAGGAGTTGGAGGGCCGGAACTCCAATGGCGCGGCGGCCGCCGCTTTCGATGCCACCGGATGTGCTGCAGCGGCCCGGCGACGGCGCACCGCCCTCAACGGTGTGGCAGGCCTGGCCGGTGAAAGCCGCGAGCTGACCGGCCTTGCGAGGCATTGGTCGGGCGTCCGGGGCTGTCTGGCTGCGCGGTCAGCCCCGGTCACCCAGGTCCAGGCAATCGACCAGCCCGGCGGCGGTGAAGGCGGCCACCAGCTCGTCGCGGCCCTCGGTGAAGTGAGCCCAGCTGTCGTAGTGAACGGGAACGACCCGGCGGGCGCCGAGGATCTTGGCGGCCTCGGCGGCCTGGACACTGTCGAGGACGATGAGCGCGCCGTCGAAGAGGACGGAGAAGCGGGGAGCCCCGGCGAAGAGGATGGCGGTGTCCACCGGGCCGAAGCGTTCGGCAATCTGCCTGACCACGTCGAGCGAGGCGTTGTCGCCGCTGACGTAGACCGTGGGCAGGCCCTCCCCGGTCAGGACGAATCCGACGACCTGGCCAACGAGCGATTCGACCTCCTCGCGCGCGCCGGGCCCGTGGACGGCGGGCACGCCCGTGACGGTGATCGTGCCGCCGCCGGGGCGGTCCAGCTCGACCGGCTCCCAGTCGGCCAGCCCCCTGGACCCGCTGCCCAGGCGCCGCCCGCCCCCGGGCGTGGTGAGGGTGAGCGGGACGTCGGCGAGCAGGGCCCGGCCGGAGGTGTCGAGGTTGTCGGGGTGCTCGTCATGGGAGAGCAGGACCACGTCGACGCGGCCGAGGCCGGCCGGTGCGGCGGATGAGGGCGCCGTCTTGGTCAGCTTGCCGCCCGGCACATGGTAATCGCCGGGAGCATCGAAGGTCGGGTCGGTCAAAAATCGCAAGCCGCCGTACTCGAAAAGGGCGGTCGGGCCGCCGAAAACGCGGACGGGGATCTGCTTAGTGGACGCGCTGGTACTGGACATCGAGAAACCTCACGGATGAGAATCGGTATATCCGTGAAAGGCGGTAGCGGTGTCTCACGGACGAATGCAAGCCGTACCATGAGGGCTATGAGCGAGCTCCTGACTGCCGAGTCTGTGTTGCCGCCCGCGTCGGGGGCGGAGGGCTACCTCGCCCTCGACTTCGTCAACAGCGCCATCGCGCTGCCTGGAGGGCAGTTCATCGATCTCCTCGGTACCCCCGAGGCGACGAATCGGTGGCTCACCGAACACGGCCTCGCTCCGGCCGATGCCGGGGTGCAGGAGATGTGCGCGGCACAGTTGCGCTCGCTGCGCGAACACCTCAGGTCATTGTTCGCCGCCCGTGTTGCCGGGCTGCCCGCCTTGCCCGCGGCTTTGTCCGCCGTCAATGACGCGCTGAGCGGAGCCCCCACGGCCGCCCTGCTGTACTGGGACGAGAAGAACGGCCCCTACCGCGCGGCACCGTGCCCCACCAACGCGATCCTCGACCGCGCCCTGGCGACCCTTGCGGCCAACACGGCCGACCTCCTCACCGGCCCCGACGCCGAGCGCCTCACCGCCTGCGCTTCCACCCCCTGCAACCGCTACCTGCTGCGCCACGGCCGCCGCCACTGGTGCTCCACCCGCTGCGGCGACCGCGCCCGCGCCGCCCGCGCCTACGCCCGACGCACCCAGTCGAAGGCGGACTGACGCCCCCCGTATTCCAGAGACAAGGGCCCGTTGTGCGGCAGATGAAAGTCCTTCAGCCTGGCTGAACCCACGGCGGACGTGCCGTTAACGAACGTGCCACCAGCCGCCAAAAAAGTTGATCATTGGGGTAGGGTCCGCGTCCCGGGCGGATTCCCAACCCACGGGAAGGCAGGTCCTCAAATGTCTCGATCATTAATGTGAAGGGGGAAACCTCGGCGAGGCGAGCCCGGTCCACTGGACTGCGGGCTCGCCCGACGTGCGGCTATCGCGCTTCGGCTTCTTTCGCAGCCAGGTATTCGCGTTCGGCCACCGCGCGTTCGGCCGCGCTGCCCTCGACACAGAACTCATTCCCTGCCGGATCCGCCATGACGACCCAGCCCCTGCCGTTCGGCTTGCGACGGTCATCGACGATGGTCGCGCCGAGGGCCGACACCCGTTCGACCTCCTCATCCCGCGACGTATCCGGTTCGAGGTCGAGATGCAACCTGTTCTTCAGCGACTTCTTCTCCGGCCCCCGAACGAACAGCAGCGTCGGCTGACCTGCGGGGACCTCCAGGGCCACCTCGTCGTCACCGGGTTCGTCAATGGGAGCGACCGGATGACCGAGCACCCTGCCCCAGAACTCGGCCAGATCATACGGTTCGTGCGGCTCTGCGCAGTCAAAAGTGATGTGTCGGATGATGGACGGCATGCAGTCTCCTAGGCGCAGCCGTACGGCTCGCCGGAAGTAGAAACATCGGTCGTATACGCCATTACCGGTGAAGGGTCACAACCAGTAAGCGCTCACGAACGTCAGCCCCCGCACCTCCAGAAAATCGCCGCCCAAACATGGCATCCGACGGAACCCTAACATAAGGGCTTTGGGGCCGCTTTTGGGGTTACGGCAAGGCCGCCCACGCTACGACCTGACAGGTGGCGGCGCCGGGGCAATATTTGACGAATACGTAACGAAAATGCCGGTTCCCGCTGCCTACCGGCCGGTAGAGGGGTTTCGCGTCCGCGACTCTGCAGGTGAGCACAGGCGGCTTGGTGGTCGGCGCGGCCGCGGTGGTCGCGCGGGTAGCGGGCCCGGTTCGCGTGCGAGGGCGCCCCGGGCAGGCTCTCCGCTCCCGAACGTGGCCCCAGACAGCCGCCGGGCAGGTCTCGTGACGCATGACCCCCTATTGAGTGGGGCCGAGGCGGTGGCAGAGAAGTTCGAGGTCGGCGAATGGGAACCGGCATAGCCGACCGGACTCTTCACTCCTGCCCGCCACTCAGTCGAGGCAGAACTCGTTGCCCTCAACGTCCTGCATGACCAGGCACGACTCGTTCACCTCATCGGCAGGCAGGAGCCGCACGCGTACAGCGCCAAGCGGGATCAGCCGCGCGCATTCGGCCTCAAGGGCCGCCAGGCGCTCCTCACCCACCAGCCCGGTGCCGACCCGCACGTCAAGGTGCAGCCGATTCTTGACGACCTTCCCTTCGGGAACGCGCTGGAAGTACAGCCGCGGACCCGCGCCCGAGGGATCACTGCATGCGAACCATGAATCCCGCTGCTCAGGCGGCAGCGTGCGATTGAAGTCGTCCCAACCGGCGAACCCCTCCGGTGGCGGCGGTGCGACGTACCCCAGCACCTCGCACCAGAAACGAGCGACGCGCTCAGGTGATGCGCAGTCGAAGGTGACTTGAATCTGCCTAACCGATGCTCCCACGGACCAATTCTCCCATAGGTTGCCATACGTCCCGCGATCACCCACTCAGAACGTCGGACGGACCATGCGATCGCCGGCCGATGGGTCTGACCGTTTCGCTTCTTGCCGACGCGGCGCCCGGAGGGTGCGGGCCGTTTCCCGGAGTACGGGCCGTTGCCGGGGTGCCCCTGTGGGGTGCGGAGGAACGCACAGGGGCACGAGGTCGGTCAGTAGCGGGCGGCGAGGCCGGAGTTGATTTCGGTGAGGGCCAGGGTGGCGTCGGTGTAGCGGATCAGGTTGGTCAAAGGCGGTAGGCGCAGGACGGTCTGAGCGTGGCGGGCGGCGTCGGCGACGGTGTGGAGATTGAGGCGTTCGAGGGTGAGCGTGTGGACCGCAGTGGCGGAGTTGATGCGGCGGTCGGCCACATTGAGATAGGTGGCCAGGAGTTCGGCGGCCAGGGTGCGGGGCTGGAGAAGGGGGAGGCGCAAGGCCTCCGAGGCCTCTTCCTGGGACAGGCGCCCGTCGGTGTTGCGGTCGTAGCGGGTGTCGGTGGCCTGGACACGCGCCAGGAGTTCGGGGGTGCGGTTGCCGAGCAGGGCCCAGATCGTGACGAGCTGGGGATTGCGGGTGGGAGTGGCCTCGGTGACGGTGGAGGTCGACGTGGCTGAGATCGGGGTGTAGATGCAGCCGCCCGCATTGCCGTACATGATCGTGGCGTTTCCCGTCAGCGCGGTGCCGCCGGTGGTGAGCAGGCTGGAACGGCTGGTGAAGGCGATCGACGCGGTCGCGCCGGGGGCGAGAGAGCCGAGTTGCCAGGTCAGGGTGGTGCCGGAAACAGACGTCGGCCGGGGGCCGGAGCCTTGGTCGAGCGCGGTGCTGTAGTAGACCGACGGCGGCAGCGTGTAGGTGAGGGTGACGCCGGTGGCCGCGGCGCCGCCGGTGTTGGTCGCGGTGAGCGTGGTGGTGACGGCCGCGGCGGCATGCGCGGTGGGCGTGGCGGTCGAGGTGAGCGCGAGGACGGGCCGCTTCACGGTGGTGGAGGCGGAGTCGGTGTTGTTGGAAACGATGGCCTCGGGGCCGTCGGCACGGTTCTTCGCGGTCACGGAGGCACGGTTGGTCAGAACGCTGCCGTCCGCGGCGGTGCAGGGCACGGTGTGGGTGAACGTCTCGGTGGCGGTGGCGGCAGGATTCAGGTCAGCGAGGGTGCGGCCGGCCGCGGTGCCGTCGGGGAGGGTGTCGGTGAGCTGGATCGATGTGGCCAGGCCGGGGCCGACATTGTTGACCTTCACGGAGTAGGCGATGGTGTCGCCGGGTTCGGCCTGAGCCTTGTCGGCGGTCTTGGTCACCGCCACGTCGGGGTCATAGAAGCGGCGGATGCCGAGCTCGCGGGCCAGGGCCGCGTCCCAGGTGAACTCGGGACCGGAAGGGAAGATCCCATCGGATCCGGCGTCGGGGGAGCCCTCGGCCCGGTACTTCAGGTTGCGCCAGTCGTTGAAGTCGTCCAGGAGGTCGGCCCGGCCGAAGTCGCCGGCACCGGGAGTGGTGTCGCAGTCGCCGTCGGACCCCTGCACGATGCCACCACCGCCGAAAGCGTCGTCGACATGCTTCGGGGTCTGCAGCCCGTCGGTGCCGGGCAGCACACAGGTGTCGTCACCGACGTTGATGTCCACGCGGGGAATGGTGCCGGGGTCGATGACGCGGTTGCC
Source organism: Streptosporangium sp. NBC_01469 (assembly GCF_036227305.1). Lineage (NCBI taxonomy): Bacteria > Bacillati > Actinomycetota > Actinomycetes > Streptosporangiales > Streptosporangiaceae > Streptosporangium > Streptosporangium sp. NBC_01469. The sequence goes on from NZ_CP109465.1 coordinate 8,952,711, forward strand.
GTTCCAGTCGAGGGCGGCGTTGCCGGGGCCCCACGACTCCACACCGAACCCGTCGATCCATCGGGTGAAGTCGGTGCCGTCGCCGATGCCGTCGGCCTCGCGCAGGTTGTTCTTGTCGAGCCGCGGGAGCAGGCCGTCGGAGTAGTCCAGGCGCGCCGGTGAGCGGGCCGGGCCGAGCGGGATGCCGAAGGGGTTGAACCCGTAGTTCATGACGCTGAGGTAGTTGGGCTTGCCGTTGGTGGGCTCGAAGCCACCGTGCGCCAGGCCGAGGGCGTGGCCGAGCTCGTGCATGAGTGTCAAGGACTGGTCGCGCACGGTCCCGACCCGGGCGTCGTCACGGCCCGTGTTGATCGGGATCACCTGCTCGTCGAGGCCGGCAGTGGCGGTGGTGTCGCAGGTGCGATCGCCGCCGACCAGGATGAAGTCACCCACCTTCTGGTCGTCGTTGGCGGGGGTGGGGGTGTTGAGCACGCCGTCGGTGCCGGGGCCCACGCAGGCCACCCGCCACGCGCCCAGCGTCACGATGAAGTCCTTCTCGCCGCGATCGGCTTCGCAGCACTGGCCGGAAGTGGGACTGCCCGCGGCGACTTGGTGGCCGAAGAGCACGAAATGCGCAAAACGGGCCCGCTGCGGGTTGAGGGCCAGCTGGCGGATGCTTCGATACAGGGTGCCGTCGAGAGGCAGGACGGTGGTCTCGGATTCGGCGCGGCCGGGGATGATCAGCACCTCCGCACCCCGGGTCCAGATCGAGCCGACATAGGGGCAGGTCGGCGCCCGTTCCACCGGCGAGCCGTTGAAGGCGGCCCTGACCTCGTCGATCGCCGCCTGCTTGGGCTTGTGGTCGTGGCCGTCCGCGGCGCCGGACATCCAGCTGGCCACCACCACGATCGTCTTGCGGCAGGGGCTGGCGCCGAGTGCCTTGAGGTCGTGCATCAGGCTGCCGTCGGTGTCACGGATGCCGTGCAGCTCGACGACGTCGTAGATACCGTCGCCGTCGGTGTCGGGCAGGTCGGTGGTCCGCTGGATGCCCAGGCCGATCTCGGCGATCTTCCCGTCGTGCGCTCCGGGGAAGCCGGAGTCGCCGTCGCCGATGAAGTTGCCCTGCTTGGGGACGATGCTCTCGCCCGTCCAGGTGTCGGTGGTGAGCTGGTAGGTCAGGTCCAGGTCGAGGCTGCGGTTGGTGGGGTCGATGTCGAGCTGGTCGTCTTCGCCGCTGAGCCCGCCGTCCTCGTCCCACAGCTCGACCCGGACCCGGACGGTGTGCTGGCTGGGCGCGACGGACGCGACATACGTGAAGACCCAGGGCGGTTCGAAGGTGTTGGGGTGGAACTCGGCGCTCTCCACGGGGGAGCGATCCTGCGGCGCGTCGGTGCCGAAGAAGATCTTCGGGTAGTAGTTGCCCGACGCGCCGTCCGAGTCCGGATTCTCGTGCTGCTTGACGAGGTCGATCGTCAAGCGGAGCCGTACGCTGGTCTCGGCGTTGGCGGTGGTGGGAACCGCCACCAGGGCGACGGCGACCAGAGCGGAGACGATCAGGAACCGCAGGATGCGACGCATGCCGTAAGGTTCGGCGGGGCCGATCCCCAGCACATGAGTAGGGCCTACCTAAATAGCGCGCTATACCCGTGTCCACCGGCGGGCAGCCGCAGCGGCCTACTCGCCTTACGTGCCCTAACGACCTTCATGCAGCTGACCGGCTGGTTCGCCTGACAGCCCCAGATGACCACTCCGACGCCTGGAGCCGCTCGATCTACGGCGAGTCGACCTGGTACGCCTGCCTGGACAACCGAGCGACGCTCGGCGCGTCCGGGATTTGTCGCGCCGAGGCCCAGCGCGGCCCGTTTCAGCCCTATTCCGGTGGCCCCCGGGTAGATGCAGGTTTTCGGAACATCGGGGTTCTCCCCCGCGCGTGTTCTACTCGCGGCGGCGAGCCATACCGTCTTCACCTGTGCATCGCCCCAATTCTGACATGAGTTTCAGGGCCGTATCAGCACCGTTTCAGCCCCGCGTGTGACGATGTCGACAACGCGATGGAACGGGACAGCATGCCCCCACACGCGACAAAAACTCACATGCACCTCTAGAAAGTGGAACCAATTCATGATCCGGGCAAGGAAATCGACAGGCAGGATCGCCCGCACCGTCGGCGCGGTGTCCGCCGCCGCGAGTGTCGCGGTAATCCTCAACCTCACCGCCGTATCGGCGCACGCGACACCTTCAGGAACGGTCAGCGTGGCGGCATCCGCACCTATCGACATCCGCGGGGGTGACATTACGGTGCGGGAGGTTCTCGCCATCGCCGAACGGCAGGCCGGTGACCCCCTGGGGTCACTGAAAAGCGCTACGGGGGCCATCGCCAACAAAGGAACGATGACGGCCGACGAATTCTACCGGCTGGTCGCCGAAGACAACTTCGAGCGATTCGACTGGCAGCGAACCACCGAGTCTCCGCCGACGGAAGGCACCTTCAACGACGTCGTCCCGCTGACAATAGGGATTGTCCCAGAATTCATAGTCGCAGTATTAAGGGCGCCCATATACAACGTTGTCGTTACTTGTGCCTCCAACGACGGCGGAAAGTCCTGGCAGTGCGACGTCGACGTCCGACCGGCCTAATACTCCAGCCGCAGATCGTGAGGTTGGGCAAGTTCGTGCACATGTGAACCTGTAGGGCCAGGGCCACAGGTTCGAGGGACGGCCACCGCTGTGATCATTCAGGTGTGATGGAACTGAAGATCACAGCGGTGGCCGCGTTGGCCGGCGGCGTGGCCCGCACATGAAGCTCGGGTTCGCTCTCCAGCCGGTCCATCTCCCACGCCGACACCGCCCACCCCATGCTCGCCACCCTCGACGGCCCCGCCACCATCGAGCAAACGGTCGGCATCGCCTGCTGACTCTCAGGCGGGAACCGTCGGAGATGGAGCCCACTTCGATGATGTCGGGCGGGCGGCGGCGAGCGGTGCCGGCGGGATGTTGTGCGTGACACCGAAGGTGTTGTCAGGGTCGTACAGGCGCTTGACGGCGCTCAGCCGCCGGTGGTCGGCGGCGGTGTAGGCGTCTGCGGTCCGGGTCGAGTCGAGCAGGAAGTTCAGGAACGCCCCACCGCTGGTGTGCGCGCGCAGGGCGTCGGCCAGGACCGGAGAGGCGGCGTCGGCGATCACCGACAGGCGGGTGGCGCGGTGGCCGACCGGGCCGGCCTCGGGGCTGGGGCGGCCCATGGCGCCGCCCCAGTGCCGGATCTCCACGGCCGGCCCGTCGTACGGCTCGGCGACGCGTACGATCGCCGCGATCGCCGAGTCCGGCAGCTCCTTCAGGAGTTCGACCTGGCTGGGGGCGATGCCGCCCATGGAGGCCCCGGCGTACGGCATGGTGCGGAAGTCCTCGATGAGCGCCGGGCCCGCGGCTCGCCACAGCGGCCGCAGCAGCCGCCGGCCCTGGTCGGCGCTCCCCGCGTACAGCGCTTTGAACTGCAGGACGCGGCGGCCGCGCACGAGTGGGGGCACCTTTGGGTCGTCGGGCATCGAGGTCAGTGACAGTGCGGTGCTGAGCTCGTCGGGCAGCCCGGTGATCCAGTCCCGGTAGAAGGTCACAATCTCACCGGCGCGTTCGACCGGGAAACAGGCGGCGCCCGTGAAGACCTGGGCCACCGGGTGCAACCGGAACTCCAGTGAGGTGACCACGCCGAAGTTGCCGCCTCCGCCGCGCAGCGCCCAGTACAGATCGGGGTGGCTGTCGGGAGCGGCGGTCACGAGCCGCCCGTCGGCCGTGACGATCTGGGCGCGCAGCACGCTGTCGGCGGCGAAGCCGTACGCGCGGGAGAGCCAGCCCAGGCCGCCGCCGAGGGTGTACCCGGTCACACCGACGTCGGCGTGCGAGCCCGACACGGGGGCCAGTCCGAACGGCTCGGCGGCCGTCATGACCTGGCCCCATCGGGCGCCGGGGCCGACACGGGCGATGTGCCGGCGCGGATCGAGGAGTACTCCGCCCATGGAGGACGTCCTCAACAACAGGCCGCCGTCGCAGGGCGCGTGGGTGCCGTGCCCGGTCGCCTGCACAGCCAGCGCCAGGCCGGCGTCCCGAGCCGCCACGACCGCCGCCCGTACGTCCTCGGCGCTGGTCGCCTCGGCTACCAGAGCGGGTCGCTGGTCGATCGGTGTGAACAGCGGGCGCCGGCGCTCTTCGTATCCGGCTTCGCCGGGAAGGTGCACAGCGCCGGCGAAGCCTGCGCGCAGACGGCGTGCGGGGGTGGAGGTGTTCCTCGATCTGGTCAGGGTCATGATGACCGCTTCCTTCTGGGGGTTCGCCGGTGCTGCGATGGACTGGGCGGAGGGCTCGGGGCGTCTTTGGGTCAGGGGGTGCGATCAGCTGAGACTTACGTTAAAGTAACGATCATTGATCGTCAATGATCGTGAATAAAAATCCGGAGAGGACTTCCATGGGCATCACCGGCAAAGGCCCAGACCTGGGCATGCTCACAGGTCAGCTCATGCGGGCCATTCAGGAGGAGCTGTTCCAGACCCTGGCTGAGCAGGGGCACCCCGACGTGAGCCCGCGGCACGGAACGGTCCTGGCCTTCCTCGACCCCGGCGGCACCCGCGCGACCGATCTGTCAGCCCGGTCCGGCCAGCACAAGCAGATCGTCGGCACGATCACCGACGAACTCGCCCGCCTCGGCTACGTCACCCGCCAACCCGACCCCGCCGACCGTCGCGCCAAGCTCATCGTCCCCACCGACCGCGCCCTGGACGAGGTCGCCAAAGCCCGCGCCATCCTCGCCGCGATCGAAGACCGCTACGAACAGGCCCTCGGCGCCGACCGGTACACCGCCTTCAAGGACACCCTCCAGCAGATCACCCGCCACCAACGCGCCTGGAACGAGGCCGCCACCCCGAGGTCGGGCAGATCGTGAAGGCCGACGACAACGCGTGTTAACGGAAGTCAGCCCTTCGGTGTGGGCGACTGCCCCCGGGGGCGGGGGTCCCGGTTGTCAATGGCCAGGTGCGTGTCGCCGCCGGTGGCACTGCCGCCGATCGGCCCCGCCCCCGCAGGGGCGACATTCACTTGACGTTAATTTGAGTCACCGACTGTGTCGGATCGCGCTCGCGAGGGTGCCCCTGTCCCCGCACCCCAGAGATCACGGCGTACGGACGGGGACACGAAACGAGCCGGGGCCCGCACCTCGGAAGAGGTGCGGGCCCCGGCCCGTGATGTGCAGGTGCTACTAGGCGGGAACGATGTTCTCCGCCTGCGGGCCCTTCTGGCCCTGCGTGACGTCGAAGGAGACCTTCTGGCCTTCCTGCAGCTCACGGTAGCCCTGGGCGGCGATGTTGGAGTAGTGAGCGAAAACGTCGGCGCCGCCGCCGTCCTGCTCGATGAAGCCGAAGCCCTTTTCAGCGTTGAACCACTTAACGGTTCCAGTCGCCATGATCATTCTCCTTCGATAGGGGGCAGAGCCGGAATCCACACCGCGTGGATCCCGCGTCGCCGCGATGAGCCCATCCGGAGATGACCGGGAAAACAAAATGCACCTGAAGGGTTATCCGTCAGGTGCACACAAAGTTTCATGGGTACCACAACCGCAACTACGTCCAGGCTAGCACCTGTCCGGACCAACACACGAGTCCACCCCGGCGGGAATGCGGAACCGGCAACGATCACCCGCCGCCCGGCCGCTCCCCGCGCGCCGATGCCCGCCTGTGCCGGGCGTCCAGAAGCACGATCACGGCGAAGGCGGCGATCGTCGCGCCCGCCGCCGCGAGGTGGCACCAGGGGGCGGGCAGGTAGTCGGCGGCGGTCAGGGCGTTGGGAGCCCTGTCGGTGAACACACGGAAGATGATCGCCGGCGGCCCCTCCCGGACACCCGCCGCGAGCGCGACGCCCAGCCCCTCGAACAGCTGGTCGCCGGTGTCATCGAGCGGGCGCGGCACGACGGGACGGCCGCGCCGGGGCTCGACCCGCGCCACGAGGCCGACCTCCTGGTGGCCGGGGTCACCGGGATGGGCATGGACGTCCTCCACGGACGGCGCACCATGGCCGAGATCCGGCTCGTCATCGACCACCACCTCGGCCGCGTCTTCACCACCGGCTCGGGAGACGACCCACCCGCGGCCGGACCCGGACCATTCTGATCCACCCGCTCGGGAGGCGATCCTCCCGCGGTCACCCCCGGAGCACGGCATGGCGGGGCTTGACATTCCCCCGGCCCTGACTCCACCCTTTCACTACTTAATTAGTGAAAGGGTGCTGACGTTGATCGAATTCCGCCTCGACCGGGGTTCGGGGGTGGCGACGTACCTCCAGCTGGTTCACCAGGTCCGGCACGCGCTGCGGCTCGGCGTGCTGCGGCCGGGTGACCGGCTGCCGACGGCCAGGGAGGTCGTGGCCCAGCTGGCAATCAATCCGAACACGGTGCTGAAGGCGTACCGCGAACTGGAGCGTGAGGGCCTGGTCAGCGGGCGGCCGGGGCAGGGCACGTTCGTGGAGCGGTCGCTGGGCCAGACCTCCATGGGCGACCGCGCACGGTTGCGCGCCGACCTGGTGCGCTGGGTGCGCGACGGACACCAGGCGGGCCTGGACCTGGAGGATCTGGAGGCGCTGGTCGCCTCCGTCCTGACCGACCTCTCCGGCGAGTCCCGTGGGGAGATCGCGTGAGCGCCCTGGAGACCGAGGCCCTGGGCAGGCGTTACCGGCGGACCTGGGCGCTGCGCGACTGCTCGGTGACGGTGCCGTCCGGGCGGGTGGTCGCGCTGGTCGGCCCCAATGGCGCGGGCAAGTCGACCCTGCTTCACCTGACCGTCGGCCTGCTCGCCCCGACCACGGGAACCGTGCGGGTCCTCGGCAGGCCCGCGCGCGAGAGCCTGGAGCGGATCGCGTTCATGGCGCAGGGCAAGCCGTTGTACACCGGCTTCAGCGTGGCCGAGATGCTCACGTTCGGGCGCAGGCTCAATCCCCGGTGGGACGACGCGGCGGCCAGGGGGCGGCTGGCGGAGCTGGACATCCCGCTCGGCCGCAAGGTCGGCGGGCTGTCGGGGGGGCAGCGGACGCAGGTGGCGCTCACCGTCGCGCTGGCCAAGCGCCCGGACCTGCTGGTGCTGGACGAGCCGCTGGCCGACCTCGACCCGCTGGCCCGCCAGGACGTGATGCGCGGCCTGATGGAGGCGGTCGCCGAGACGGGGCTGACCGTCCTGCTCTCCTCGCACGTGGTGTCGGAGCTGGAGGGGACCTGCGACTGGCTGATGGTGGTCAACGGGGGCCGGGTCCAGGTCAGCGGCGACATCGACGAACTGGTGGCCGGGCACCGCCTGCTGACCGGCCCCGCCGAGGGCGCCGACGCGCTCGCCGCCCGGCTGCCGGTGATCTCGCGGGGCGGGACCGGGCGGCAGGCCACCCTGCTCGTCCGGGACGACACTCCGCCGCTCGACCCGCGCTGGACCGCCCGCCCGGTGAACCTGGAGGAGACGGTGCTGGCCTATCTGCGCGCCCCGGACCTAGCGGCCCTCCCCCGCCCGGCCCTCACCTCCGCCCGCTGATCCATCCCGCCCCCACCGCCCCGGCCGCTGCCGTACGAAAACATCGGACCCGGCACGATCCGCCGCGTGGAATCACCCGGGCGGACCGGGCGGACCACCCTGAAGGGATTCCCTCCTTGCTCTGGCTGACCTGGCGACAGCATCGCGCGCAGATCCTGGTGACCTGCGGTCTGCTGCTCGCCCTGGGGGTGCTGCTGCTGGTCTCCGGCCTGCGGGCGACCGCCTACATCGCCGACCAGGCCCCGCCCGGCTGCCCCGGCCCCGCCGCCGCGTGCTCCGGCGTGAACTCGACGATCTACGACGATTACTACTACCCGGTCTTCATGGTCTTCGGCCTGCTTCCCATCGCCGGGTCCGCGTTGGTCGGCGCCTTCTGGGGCGCGCCGCTGCTGGCGGCCGAGTTCGAGCGCGGGACCGGCGCGCTGGCCTGGACCCAGTCGGTCTCGCCCCGGCGGTGGCTCGTGACGAAACTCTGCCTGCTCGGCGGCATGGTCGTCGCCGCCGCCCTGCTCCTGTCGGCGATGATCGGCGCGTGGCTGCCGGTGTTCCGCGACGTGATCGGCGACAGGTCACTGGAGCCCGGGACGTTCACCATGATCGGTGTCGTCCCGGCCGCGTGGTGGCTGTTCGCGTTCGTCCTGGGCGCCGCCGCCGGGACGTTCTTCCGGCGCACCCTGGCCGCGATGGCGGTGACCGTGGCGCTGGTCGCCCTGGCCGTCCCGTCCGTCTTCTTCTCCCGTGACTCCTACGCCGAGCCGGTGCGTACCGTCACCACCGGCTGGATGGCGCTCTACCAGGGCGGCGGCACCCTGGTCGCGGAGGCCTGGGTCGATCCTTCCGGCCGGGAGATCACCGAGCCTCCCGCCGGCGCCTGCCCTCCCCCTCCCGGGGTGGACGCCCGTTCGGAACGGGCCCGGCTACTGAAGGATGAGTGCCTGATCGACGAGGGCTACCGCAAGGCGGTCTATCACCACCCGATCGACCGGTTCTGGCGCTTCCAGTGGACCGAGACCGGCATCCTGCTCGCCGGTGCCCTCGTCCTCGGCGGCCTCACCGTCACCCGCACCCTCCGCCACCGGAGATGAGCCGCCCCACGAGCGTCACCTGAGGTCCACCTCCGCGTACGGCAGGCCGCCCGACAGGGTCGGGAAGCCCGGACCCCGGTCGAAGAAGGGCCGGGCCGCCGGATCGGCCGGGAGGAGGGCACGCAGGCCGGCGCGGCGGGCCTCGGTGGCCTCGCTGTCCACCCGAAGGTCGTCGGGGTCGCCGTACAGGACGACCCCGTAGTCGTCGCGGGCGCCGCCGGCGGAGACCTTGCCGTCGCGGACGTCGGCGGCCACCAGGGCGGGGTCGCGGTCCAGCGGGGAGCCCCAGCCGCCTCCGCCCGTGGTGCGCACCCGGATGATCTCACCGGCGCGGACCGGCGAGTCGTCCACCAGGCCCTCCATCTCCCTGCCCTCGATCTCCACGACGAAGGGCTGTCCGGCCCGGCCGCCGTTCACGCCCCAGCACGACAGGATCGAACGGTCGGCGATGGACATGAACGAGGCGTCGCGGAGCATCCGCAGGTGCTTGTCGTAACCGAGGCCGCCCCGGTAGAGGCCGGGGCCGCCGGAGTCACGGGCCAGGCCGAGCCGCTCGACCCGGAACGGCCAGCGGGACTCGGCGAACTCGACCGGGATGTTGCGCGAGTCGGGCACCACGTGGATGGTGTCCTCGCCGTCGGCGTACCACCGGCCGCCGGAGCCGCCGCCGAGAATCTCCCTCATCAGGTACGGGGTGCCGTCGGCGCCGTCGCCGTAGACGCCGGTGTAGCGGATGGTCTCCTGGTCGGCGGGCATCCGGCCGCCGGTCGCCTTGGCCAGCACCCCCGCCAGCACGCCCAGCAGGCGCAGGATCACGAACGTGCGGGCGTTGGTGGGGGCGGGGAAGATGGGGGTGAGCAGGGTGCCCTTCTCGGGGAACCGCATCTCGATGAGGGGCACGACACCCTCGTTGACGTCGAGTTCGGCCATCCGCTCGGGGGTGTCGGCCAGGTTCCGCAGGATCGGCGCCAGCCACTTCTTCAGGAACACCCCGTCGGCGTAGTCGCCCGCGTGGTTGATCGGGCCCTTGGCCTGCGGGGAGGTGCCGGTGAAGTCGATGACGAGCGGCACCTCGGCGGAGTGGTCGACGGTGAGGGTCATCCGCTGCGTGTGCAGGCGGGGCTCGTCGACGCCGTCGTGTTCGGCGTAGTCCTCCCACACGTGCGTGCCCTCGGGGATCTTGGCCAGCAGTTCCCTGCGGAACGTCTCGGTGGTGTTGGAAATGATCGCGTCGAAGCACGCCTCGACCGCCTCGCGCCCGTACCGGTCGAACAGCTCCCCCAGCCGCCGCGCGCCCATCAGGCAGGCCGAGCACTCGGCGTCCAGGTCCCCGGCGAGGGAGTCGGGCATCCGGGAGTTGCGCGTCATGATCGTGAGTGCCGCCCGGTTGGGCACGCCCTCGTCCCACAGCTTGATCGGCGGGACCATCAGTCCCTCCTCGAACACGCTGCGCGCGTTGCTCGGCATGGAGCCCGGTACCGCCCCGCCGATGTCGTCGTGGTGGCCGAACGCCTGTACGAAGGCGACGACCTGCCCGTCGTGGAAGACCGGAACCGTCACGCACAGGTCGGGCAGGTGCCCGATGCCGCCCTCGGACAGGTAGACGTCGTTGTGGAAGAACACGTCGCCGGGCTTCATCTCGCCGATCGGGAAGTCCCTGACGATCGGCTGGACCAGCGCCGAGTAGGACCTGCCGGTCAGCTTGCGCAGCCGTACGTCGTGGATGCCCGCACGGAAGTCGTGCGCGTCGCGGATCATGGGTGAGCGGGCGGTACGGGCGATGGCCGTCTCCACCTCCATCTCCACCGACGCGAGCGTCCCTTCGACGATCTCCACCAGCACCGGGTCGGCCACGCTCACCGGCCGCCCGTCCGTGGTCGCCGACCCCTCACCGCGCCGGGTTCGCTGCGCGCTCATCGGTCGCTCACCACTCCTCGCTCACCGCGCGGGCCACTCGTCCCTCGCGGACCACTCCGCTCACCGCGTCGGGTTCGTAGCGCACTCATCGGTCGCTCACCACTCCTCGCTCACTGCGCGGGCCACTCGTCCCTCGCGGACCACTCCGCTCACTGCGTCGGGTTCGCTCCGCGTCATGCACGGCGTACCTCCAGGTTTCCGAACTCGTCCATGGTCGCGGTGAAGCCGGGGTGGAGCGGCAGGGTGGAGCCGTACTCCTCGATGACCGCCGGGCCGGTGATCTCCGCTCCGGTGGCCAGGTCGGGGCGGCGGTGGATGGGGACGGTGCCCCACTCGTCGTAGAAGACCTCGCGGAAGGCCGCGGGCTCGGGCCGCCGGTCGCCGTGGGGCCTGCGCCCGATGACGGGGCGGGTGATCGGGCCGATGCCGGAGACGCGGAGGTTGACCCACTCGACGCCGTGCCGGGGATCGTCCCGGTAGCCGTACCCGTAGAGCCTGCGGTGCTCGGTGTGAAAGCGGTCCAGCACCTCGGCCCGCCAGGCCTCGTCCAGCGGGCCGGAGGGCGCGGGCACCCTGACCTCATAGGCCTGGCCGTAGTAGCGCAGGTCGGCGCTGCGCGCGTAGACGTGCGCGCCGGTGGCGAAGCCCTCGCGGTCCAGGGCCGAGGCGGCCTGCCCCTCCAGGCCGCCGAAGATCTCCTCGGCGGCCTCCAGGGAGAGGTCGCGGGTGACGAAGGTGCGCACGTAGTCGTTCTTGACGTCCACGGTGAGCAGACCGAAGGCCGAGACGTTGCCCGGGTCGGGCGGGATGATCACCGACGGCAGGCCGAGGATGTCGACCAACCGGCAGACCAGCAGCGGCCCCGAGCCGCCGAAGGCGACCATGGGGAAGTCGCGCACGTCCAGGCCGCGCTTGACGGTGATCTGGCGGATGGCGTTCGACTGGTTGAACGCGCTGATCTCCAGGATGCCCGTCGCGGTCCGTTCGGGGGACAGGCCTATCTTGCCCGCGAGCGCCTCGATCCCCTCTCGGGCGGCGTCGGCGTCGAGCGGGATCTCCCCGCCGAGCAGGTGCGGGGGGACCCTGCCGAGGAAGACGTGCGCGTCGGTGACGGTGACCTCGGTGCCGCCCCGGCCGTAGCAGAGCGGTCCTGGATCGGCCCCGGCCGATCTGGGCCCGACCTTCAGCGTGCCCTCGGGTGAGATCCACGCGACGGAGCCGCCGCCCGCGCCGACGGTCACGATGTCGATCATCGGGATCTTGCAGGGGTAGCGTCCGATGCTGCCCTCGGTGGTCAGGGACGGCTCCCCGTCGACGACCACCGCGACGTCGGTCGAGGTACCGCCGCCGTCCAGGGTTATCACCGAGGGGTGGCCCGCGGTGGCGGCGATCAGCGCGGCGCCGAGCGCGCCCGCGGCCGGTCCCGAGAGCACGGTGGTGATCGGCTGGTGCACGACCTCGGCCGCGGACAGCACGCCACCGTTGCTCTTCATCACGGAGAACGGCATGCCGCTCCCCCTCCCCGCACGCGCGACACCCGCCGCGGACGACGCCACCACCGCGACACCCGCCGCGACATCCTGGGTGACATCCGGCGCGGACGACGCCACCGCCGCGCTCCCCGGCGTGACATCCGCCGCGGACGGCGCCGCGCCCGCGACGCCCCTCTCGTATATCCGGCCGCCCGCGTCGTCCGCGTTCCCCTCGTACGCCCGGACGTCCGCGTCCCGCGCGTGGCTCGCCGCCTCCAGGCGTTCGGCCAGGTTGGCGATGTAGCGGCGCATGGTCGGTTTGACCGCCGCGTCGACCAGGGTGGTCACCGACCGCTCGTACTCGCGGTACTCGCGCAGCACGTCACACGAGATCGAGACGACGGCGTCCGGGTGCTCCCGTTCGAGGACCTCCCGCATGCGCAGCTCGTGGGCGGGGTTGGCGTACGAGTGCAGGAAGCACACGCCGATCGCGGTGATGCCACGGTCGCGGAACCACCGGGCCGCCGCGACGGCCTGTTCCTCGTCGAACGGCCGTACCTCGGCTCCGGTGTGGTCCAGCCGGCCGCCGACGGTCCTGACCCGGTGCACCGGGACGATGCGGGGCGGTTTCACCCAGAAGTAGGAGTTGCCGTAGCCGTCCGGCACGCTCTGGCGGGCGATCTCCAGGATGAACTCGAAGCCCTCGGTGGTGACGAAGCCCAAATCGGCGATGCGGTCTTCGAGGAGCTGGTTCGTGGCGACCGTGGTGCCGTGCACGACGGCCGACACGACCTCCATGGTCACGTCCTCCGCACCGGCCGCCTTCCGCAGGACTTTCCGCACCCCCTCCATGAACCCGTCGGCCGGGTTGGCCGGGGTGGAGGGAGTCTTGGTCGTGGTGATCTCACCGGTCTGTTCGTCCACCGCGACCACGTCGGTGAACGTGCCTCCGGTGTCGACCCCGATACGGACGCTGCGCATGCCCCCGTGTCTACCCAGTTCCGGCGAGTCCACAAATCGGCGGACCCTGCCGAAGCTGTGCCCGGTCCTTGGGCATTGTTGGCGGGAAGCGGCACCTTGCCCGGGACGGTCCCGCCCACGGCCGCGAGCGAGGCGGCCTCGCCGGAGACGCTCCCGCCTGTCACGGTCACGGGCCGGGAGGCCGCGGAAGCGGACCCTAGCGGCGGCGGGGACCCATGGTGGTGTTGATCACCGCGTCGGCGTCGTGCGCGTGGATCTTGGCGGCGAGGCGGATGGCCATCTCGTTCGTACGGCGCAGCTCGGCCTCGACCCGGTCCTTGCCGGACTGGCCGACCTGCACGCCGAAGTAGGCGCCGATGACCGCGCCCGAGACCCCGACGAGCCCGGCGAACGGCGCGGCCGTGTCGCCCTCGCGCAGCGCGATCACCACGAAGCCGATCAGGATGACCACGAGCCCCATGACGACGACGTAGAACCCGTACCGCCAGCGAGCAGCCTCGGCCTGGGCGGCGACGGCCTCGTCCTCGGTCATCATCGCCGCGAGCGCCGTGGGCATCTCCGTGGTCTCCGTACCGGAGGGGCCGGAGGTCACGACGGCCGGTGTCTTGCCGAGGGGTGGAGCGGAGTTATTGGTGGTCGTCACAGATTCTCCCACTTTTCGATAGACCAAAAGGAATCTCCCACGGTTTTCGCCGTCAAGCCAAGTCAGGTCATGTCATGGCTTGTCAACCGGAGACCACCCACTCCTACCAGCGCATCTTCCTCCCAAACGTCCTCATACGACCCACAGTTCACTGTCATGTGTAGATCGTTATCTTTCGGGCGGACGTACGAGGACGAACCTCCACGAAACATGGAGATCACGATCCGTGACCCGGTCCACAAAACCGCGATCAGATGAGATAGAAGACATTCACTACTTTCATCTGGTTCTCAGAGGTATCTGTGACGAAGCTCCTCCGGCTCCTCGTGGCGCCGCTGTCCGCCGCCGCTCTCCTTCTCACCGTGTTCTCCACCCCCGCCCGCGCCGACACCGACCCTGTGCTCGCCGCCCAGTGGCAGATCGCGTGGGACACCTACAGGTTCTACGAGTGCCTGACCGCTCCCCTCCCGATAACGGGACGCAGCCAGGCCAAGCGCGACATATCCATTGAGATCAACGCGCCGGTGGAGCACGTGTTCGACGCCTACTCGAACATCAACAACCACCTCGGCATGCACTCGTTCCTTAAGCGGGTCGTCACCCACGCCGACCGGACCGAGGCCGGGACGCGCTACGTCGACTTCACGGCCGTGGAGGACATCCCGATCGCCGGGCTGCCCGTCACCGCCAACACGCACGCGCAGCAGCGCATCCACCGCGACGACCTCTACTACGAGACCGACACCTGGACGCTGCCGAACGTCGTCACACACCAGAAGATCGTCTTTGAGGACCTGGGCGACGGGCGGACGCGCGTCACCGAGCATCTCACCTTCGAGGCGAGCATCCTGCTCATCGACTTCACCGTGACGAACGGCGTCTCCTCCCACCAGGCGACGCAGGCGGGCCTCAAGGCGGCCATCGAGAGCGGCGAGCTCTGACCCACCGGCCGAGGGGACTCGCCCACTCGCCCACCGGAATCGGGCGCGCTCCCCTCGGCTCTCCCGCCTTTTCCACTCCCTTGGTTCTCCGGTTCTCCCGGGCCGGAAGCCTCTCCCCGTGCGATACCCGGGACGGTCCCGCCGGGCGCGGTGGGAGATCCCGTACGTCCCGGCGGCAGGCGAGAGCGGCAAACCGATCATCAGGGGTGGAGATCGCGGAGCGTGGCCGGAGTACTAGGCTGGCCCCCCGTGACCGAGTTGTCTGCCCTCTCCCCCGTTCCCGCCGGTTCCCGGGACGGAGTTCTGCGCTTCTACTTCGGCCCGATGGACTGCGGCAAGTCCACGCTGGCCCTGCAGATGAACTACAACCACGGCCGCCGGGGCAGGCGCGGCCTGGTGCTCACCAAGCACGACCGCTCGGGAACGCCGCAGCTCACCAGCCGGATCGGCCTGGGCAGCGAGGCCGTCGAGGTCGTCGACGATCTCGACCTGGTGGCCCTGGTCCGCGCGCACGAGCCCATCGACTACGTCATCTGCGACGAGGCGTGCTTCTACACGGTCGCCCAGATCGAGCAGCTCGCCGATCTCACCGACGGCCACGGCGTCGACGTCTACGCCTTCGGCCTCGCCTCGGACTTCCGCTCGCGGATGTTCCCCGCCGCCCAGCGGTTGTTCGAACTGGCCGACGAGATCAGCCGCCTGCAGGTCGAGGTCCTGTGCTGGTGCGGACGCCCCGGGCGCCTGAACGCCCGGGTGGTCGGCGGCAGGATGGTCCGTACGGGCGAGCAGGTCGTCATCGGCGACACGGGTGCCGACCCGATCCGCTACCAGGTCCTGTGCCGCCGCCACTACCGCTCCGGCGAGCTCGGCCTGCCCGGCTGACCGCCCCGCTCGGAGGGATGTCAGACGGGGCAGTACCCCTCGTCGTCGCAGGCGTCTCCGCCGTTCGTGGCGGCCTTGACGGCCCTGGCGGCCGGCGACTGGCCGGTGCGCTCGGCGACCTCTTCGAGGGCGGCGAGCAGGGTGTCCTCGGGCTGGGCTCCGGAGACGGCGAACTGGCCCTCGAAAAGGAACAGCGGCACCGAGCTGACGCCGATGGCGCGGGCCTGGGCCAGTTCCTCCTTCACCGCCACCGCGCCGTCCTCCCCGTTCAGATCGGCCTGTACGCCGAGCTCTCGGGCCAGCCCGGCGAGAACCTCACGGGAGCCGACGTCGAGGCCGTCGGTGAAGTGGGCGCGAAAGAGTGCGTAGAGCGCCTCCTCCCCCTTGCCCTGCTCTCCGGCGAGCCGGATGAGGCGGTGCGCGTCAAAGGTGTTGGCCTGGATCGAGTGATCGAAGTCGAGCACAAGGCCGTCCTCGGCGGCGACCCCGGTCACCCTCCCGAACATCTGGGCGGCCTGCTCGGCCCCGCCGAACTTCACCGCGGCCCAGGTGAGCGTGAGCTCGCCGTTGGACTTCGCGTCCGGTGCGAGCTGGAACGGCCTGAACTCGACCTCCACCTCACCGCCCTTGGCCCGGTAGCGCTCCACGGCGCGGGCGAAGCGGGTGTGGCCGATATAGCACCAGGGGCAGACGACGTCTGAGTAAATTTCAACCTTCACACAACGCTGCAACCGGTACGGGAACCCGCTGATTCCGCTGATTCGCCCAGCTGACCCGTCCCGCCTGATTCGTCTCGCCTGATTCGTCCCGTCACCTGGGATCGCGGACGCGCGAGCCGCGCGGGCGGCGGGGACGGCGCCCGTTGCCTGGCGGGGTGTTCACGCCCGGCATCGAGGGTCAGTACGGCAGCGGCCTTCCCGACGGACTCCGCAGGTCCAGCACGCTCCGGGCAGGGCGCCGTGAGTGCTTGCGGATCCGGATCTGACGGCGCATCGTTCGGGACTCCTGTCGTGTGCGTGTACGGGTCTGGCCTGCCGATTCCCGCCGTGCGCCGCCGTCCGGGCGGCGCGAGTCGTCCATGTCGTTCATGAGGAGAGATTCTCCTGTCGTGGCGGGTTCCGGCGAGGTTCCCCGAACCTCTCAGGCCGCCGTACCGTCGGGATGCGCGGGGGCGGCCAGCTCGAACCAGCTGACCTTTCCCATGGGCGTGCGGTCACTGCCCCAGTGGTCGGAAAGCATGTCGATCAGCTGCAGCCCGCGCCCTCCCTCGTCGTCATCGCGGGCGTCGCGCGGGCTGGGCAGGGCCGGATTGGCGTCACCCACCTCGCAGCGCAGCGTTCCGTCCCGGTAGGAGACGGTGAGCCGGATCGGTCCCCACGCGTGGCGCAGCGCGTTGGTGACGAGCTCGCTGGTGAGCAACCGGGCGATCTCGCCCTGCCCGTCGATCCCCCACTGGGCCAACCGGTCGCCGATCAGCCACCGAGCCCTGGGAACCGAGGCCGGGACGGGGAAGAGCGGCCAGGACGCCCTCCTGGGACGGGGCCGAGGGAACGGGACGGCGACCACGCAGAGGGCGAGAACGGTGAACGGCCTCATACCGGCCTCCCGCAGGGGCCGCGATGGGCGGGAATACCGCGTCCGTCGGGCAGGAGTTCCCCGGTGTCCTCGAAGACCACCACACCGTTGCAGAGCAGCCCCCACCCCTGCTCGGGATGAGAGATCATGAGACGAGCCGCCTCATGATCGCGGGCGTCCGCGGGCGGACAGGCGGGCATGTGCTGACACACGGCTCTACTCCGATCTTGATTGGCCACGAAAGGGACTTTACGGAAGCCCGAGCGAGGGATCGTCCTCACCGGCTCGCCTCCGGATCAGCGACGACGAGACCGGCTCCATCTCCGGGCGGGAGGGGAACCATCCCGCTTCCACCACCCCGGCGACGGCGCCTTCGCGCGCCCGCGCCTCCGTGTACTTCGGCGCGGCCGGTTCGCGGCGGGCGGTTCCGGCGATGACCGGCCCCCCGTCGGCGACCACATCCACCCGTTCGATGACCTTTACGTGACGTGGAATCTTCTGTCACGCTCCCCAAGCGAACGCGGTGTTGATTTTGCCGCCGTTTATGTGTTGATTCATCTGTGTTTACACCCGTGTGCGTTAAGGGTCGATAGAGCCATGGTCTTGTCCTGGTAGAGCATTCTTTACGGCACGGAATTCTTCCTGCGCCAGGTAAAGACGGGCGGCGGCGAGGAGTTCACGGCCGGACGCGGCCAGCCGGCGGGGAGGGCGAACGCGACCGGCGGAAACTAGGGGGTGTAAACGACGGACCAGGGACGAGGCGCGGACGACGGTGACGTCTCGGGTGCCGCCCGCGATGTCCCGGCCGCGGCGTCCCGGGTGAGGACCTCGGCGGCCAGGGCGGCGAACCCGGCGGCGGCGGGGTGGGCCGACCGCTCCGGCCAGGCGACGCAGATCCCCCGCCGGAGGGGGGCACCGGCCAGGGGGCGCCAGACCAGGCGGGGCTCCCTGCGGGCTATCGCCTCCTGCTCGAACGCCACCCCGTGTCCCGCCAGTACGAGCCCCAGCAGGAACTCCGGGTTGCGGGCGTGCTGAAGCCGTACGGGCGAGAAACCCCCCGCACGGCAGGTATCGAGCATGCGGTCGTACCACGCCGGGGAGGTCTCGCGGGGAAAGACGACGAGGTCGTGCCCGGCGAGGTCGGCCAGCGCGATCTCCCACGGCCGTGACCTCGGCCGCCGCGACTCCGGCTGAGGCTCCGGCTCTGACCGCACCCCGGACCCGGCCCCCGACTGAGATCCGGCCTCAGCCCTGGACCCCGACCCCGGCTGAGACCCGGCCTCCGAGCGCGACTCCGGCTGAGAGCCGGATCCAGAGGCCGACTGTGGCCACGGGTCCGGCCCCGGCCCGGGTCGCGAGCCCGGTCGGGGGTCCGGCCGTGCCAGTGCCAGCGGGGAGGTACGTGGCAGCACCACGCCCAGCGGGATCTCCACGACGGGGCCGGACCGCAGGCCGGGAACGTCGACGGGGTGGTGCACGAGACCCGCGTCGAGCCTGGCGGAGGTGAGACGGCTCAGCTGTTCCGGAGTGGTGAGTTCGTGGAGCTCCAGGTGCAGTCCCGGTGTCTCCTCCCCGACATGCCGCAGCAGGGCGTGCAGCGTCACGGCCGGGATCTCCGGGGGGACCCCGACCCGGAGAGTTCCCAGCTCACCGTCGCCGGCCTGGCGCATCATCGCCCGCAGGCGCTCCTCACCGGCCAGGAACCGCCTGGCCTCCCCGACGAGGAGCCGGCCCGCCATCGTGAGCTCGATCTGCCGGCGCGAGCGGTCGAACAGCTCGGCGCCGAGCTCGCGCTCCAGGCGCTGGATCGACTGGCTGAGCGGCGGCTGCGCGATGCCCAGCACTTCCGCGGCGTGGCCGAAGTGCAGTTCTTCCGCGACGACGAGGAAGTGTCGCAGATGCCGGGAGAGGTCCACGGCGTCACGATAGGCGATCGTCCGCGGCCCCGCGGACCCGCAGCGCGTCGCGGGTCCGGTGGCGGGTTTGAAACGGGTCCGGTGATGGGTCCGGTGGCGCGTCCGGTGTTTTGGAGCGGGTCCGGTAGCGGGTTCGGAGCGGGTTCGAACAAGGTCACGGATCTGGATAGCGTTGCGGGCATGTCGGCAGAGGAACGGATAGCGGGAATCTTCGCGGCCGCCGGGGTGGAGGGGCACCTGCACGCACTGGACGTCGCCGGGGGCCGCGAGATCGCCGTACGCGCCGGTGAGCAGGTCGTGATCGCCTCGATCTTCAAGGTTCTCCTGGTCCTGGAGTTCGCCCGCCAGGCGGCGGCCGGCCAGCTCGATCCGGCCGAGCGCGTTCTCGTGACGGCGGAGGACAGGCTCGGCGGATGGGGCACCGCCGGATGCGCGGACGACGTGG
Organism: Streptosporangium sp. NBC_01469; assembly: GCF_036227305.1. Lineage (NCBI taxonomy): Bacteria > Bacillati > Actinomycetota > Actinomycetes > Streptosporangiales > Streptosporangiaceae > Streptosporangium > Streptosporangium sp. NBC_01469. The sequence goes on from NZ_CP109465.1 coordinate 8,972,097, forward strand.
AGATGTCGCTGCGCGACCTCGTCCACTTCGCCATGCAGGTCAGCGACAACACCGCCGCCGACCTGCTGATGCGGAGGATCGGCCTGGACACCGTACGGATGCTGGCGGCGGAGCTGGGGCTGGCGCGCACGCGCGTGATCGGCGGACCCAGGCAGGTGCTGGAGTCGATGTTCGCGGACGTGGGGGCGCGGGACGACGCCGAGTTCGCGCAAATCTTCCCGGCACTGTCCCCCGAGCGGGTCCGGGCGCTGCGGGTCCTCGATCCCGACCACACGACCTCCAGCACGGCGCGCGATGTGACCCGGCTGCTCGGGTTGATCTGGCGGGACGAGGCGGGGCCGCCGGAGGCGTGCGCGGCCGTCCGCGACTACATGACACGGCAGATCTTCTGGACGCGGATCGCCTCGGGTTTCCCACCGGGGACGCGGGTGGCGGCCAAGACGGGGACGCTGCCGGGCCTGCACATGGAGGCCGGAGTGGTCGAGTATCCCTCCGGGGAGAGCTACGCGGTGGCGGTCTTCGCCCGCAGCGGGCAGCTGCCCACCCGGCGTCTCGACGTCGACCTGGCGATCGGCCAGGCCGCGCGGACCGCCGTCGACGCACTGCGGGCCGGGTAAGTTCCGCCGCCCCGCGTGCCGCTCGCGTCCCGCTTCAGCTGCTCTGATACGCGTTCGCCTATGGGAGGCGACGGTCGCGGATCTTGGACGTGGCCGGTCCGGCGATGGTTGGGTCCTCATCGGGCCACACTCGGCCGGCGGTCGTCACCGGAGTACTCGGGTGACGACCGTACGTTCATACGCACCGAAGGGGAGACATGTCCAAATTCGATCGAAGGGGTTTCCTGCGCACCGCGACGGTGGGGGCCGCGCTGGCGCCGATTGCCGGGAGCCTCCTGTCCCCGTCCCCCACCGGGGCCGCGACACCGCGTCCGGGCGGTCCGGGCGGGACGAAGACCGCCGCGACGTTCCGCTGGCTCGGCACGTCGGGCTGGCGCGTGGACGCGGGGTCGTCGACGCTCCTCGTCGACCCGTACGTGACGCGGTTCGACACCGGTATGGCGGATGGCGCCTTCAATCCCGACACACGGCTTGAGGTCGACGCCGAGGCGGTCGGCAGGCACACGGGCACGCCGAAGGTGGTGCTGGTGACGCACGCGCACTGGGACCACTTCAACGACGTCCCGCACATCGCGACATCGACCGGGGCGCGGGTGGTCGGCACCGCCACCACGTGCAACCTGGCACTGGCGCTCGACGTGAAGGACAGCCTGCTCAGCCCGGTGAAGGGCGGGGAGGTCCTGGACTTCGGCGACTACGTCGTCGAGGTGGTGGCGTCGCTGCACAGCCGCAACGCCAACTACTCCATGCTCTTCCCCGGCGTCCGGCTGACCAGGCCGAAACACAGGCCGAAGAAGATCTCCGAGTTGCCCGAGGGCGACACCCTGGCGTTCCAGGTGACGGTCAAGGGCGGCCCGTCGGTTTTCTTCATGGGCGGCAGCGACTTCGTCGAGCGTAACCTCACCGGTCTCGCCCCGGACGTCGCGATGATTCCCACCACCTCCTCGTCGTCCACGTACGACTACGTGTCGCGCCTCCTGCGGGCCCTGGACATGCCGCGCGTGGTCGTACCGGTGCACTGGGACAGTTTCGAGGGGGCACTTCAGAACCCGCCGCAGGCCGACGAGAAGTCGAGGAAGAGCCTCGCCGAGCTCGTCGCGGCGGTGCGCAGGGTCAGTCCCGAGACGAAGGTCGTGATCCCGGACTATCTGACGCCGCACACCTTCGGCTGACGCCCGCGCCAGGACGGGCGCCTTCCCCCCACCGGGGCAGGGGTCCCCCACGGGGGCCGGGGAAACCACGGTCCACGCCGCCGGCCCCGCCCTACCGGTCTGCTCTACCGCTCCGCCTTGCCGGTCCCCCTGCCGGTCCGCTCCACAGCTCCGCCCTGCACTGCCGGTCCGCTCTACCGCTCGGCCCTCCCGCCCCGCGCTAGGGGACGGAGACGATCTCCTCCAGGCGGGCGGCCAGCTGCTCCGGCTCGCCGTCGACCAGGGCGGACACCCCGCGCCACCAGGCGAACCACTCGCCGCTACGCCACATCCAGTCGATCCGCTCGATGGAGGCGACGACGTCGCCCTTGTCGCGCCACACCTCACCGGCCTGCTCGGCGGAGGCGCCGTGGCGCAGCGCCCAGGCGTGCAGGGTCGCGGCGGCCTCGGCGTCGACCGGCTGCGCGTACGGGTCGGGGTGCTCGTCCAGCCGGTGGGGGCCGAGCCCGGCGGCGACGCCCCAGCTCCACTGGGCCTCGGCGGGGCGGGAGTAGCGGAGGGAGTCGAAGTCGAGGTTGGAGCCGAGCTCGTTGTCGGGGCGGTGCAGGACCACCGCGTCGAGGCGGCCGCCCGCGTCGAAGGAGACCACGATCCGCTGGCCGGGGTGCGCGTCCTCGGGCAGCTCGACCCGGTCCTCGGCCTGCCAGGAGTTGAGGTCGGTGACGGCGGACGGACGGCCCCAGGTCTCGTCGGCCGCGTCGTCGGCGATCCAGGCGGCGAGCATCTCCAGGACGGTCAGGTCGGTCCACGGTTCGATCGCCGTGGAGGTCCGGAGCACCTCCTCGGGCGCGGGCAGCTTGTCGCCGCGCTCCCAGCGCCACCACTCCTCGCCGAGTTCGCGGGTGCCGACCAGCAGACCGGCCAGCGCGGCGAGTTCGGTGGATCTGCGAGTGAGGGGGGCGCCGCGGATGAGCTCGACGGAACGCGCGACGCGGTCGGCGCCCAGCGCAGCCCTCGCCTCGCTCAGCAACAGGGCGGCGTCCGGCCGCTCCTCGCCCAGAAGGTCACGGATCAGTCGTCTGGCCTCGGTCCTTGCATCCTCCGCACGTGCATCACGCATACCGACACGGTACGCCGGGAGATCCTTAGGCGCGAGCGTCGCCGGGCGCTACGGCCGTACCGTCGTCCCCCGGCGACTCGGCGAGACTCGCCGCCCTTCCCGCCGTGCATGCGGCCATCGCCGCCGTCACCACCTGGTGGACGGCGATGAGCAGCTGGGTCCCGGCGATCGCCCAGTGGGGGTGCCGTAGCCACCTGGCCGGCAGGCCGGAGCCGCCGCGCGGAACGGCCCGCGCGGTTACCGCTTCCTGCCGGTACGGCCGAGCAGCCAGCCGATCACCGCGCTGCCGAGCGCGACGCCCGCGCCCATCCCGAACGCGGCGAGGAGTGACCAGGCGGGGACCCCGGGCCTGGCCTGCTTGGCCGGGGCCGGGGCCGGGCGCTCGAAGACGTGCGCGGGTCCGGCCCCGCTCGCCGCGACAGGCGATCCCGCCGCGGCGAGCGGGGCGGACACGGCGGGTGCCACGGGCGCGCCGGGCGACGGACCTCCGCCCGGCGCGATCCGGGCGAGAGCACCGTCGGCGAGAGCGGGAGCGGCGGGAATCCCCCCGGAGACGAGGTGGCTCTCCACGGCGGAGAAGAACTCCCCCGCCGTCTTCCTCGCGACGGAACCCAGCATGCGCTGGCCGACCCCGCCGATCATGCCGCCGATCACGGCCTCGGCGTCGTAGTCGATCCGGGTGCCGCCCTCGACCTCGCTGAGGCGGATCTCCACGGTGGCGTCCACGGTTCCGGGAGCGCCCTGGCCTCGGGCCCTGAGCACGAACCGTTCCGGCGCCTCGGGCTCCGAGAGGGCGACCTCGCCCTGGTAGACGCCCTTGATGGAGGCCACCCCCGCGGTGACGGTCATCCGGTAGGTGTCCGGCCCCGTCTCCTCCAGGCGCTCGCACCCCGGGATCGTGCGTACGAGCACGGCCGGGTTCTGGAGCGCTGACCACACACGATCTCTGTCGATGCCGAGTACGGCACTGCCTGCGAGCTTCACACCAAGCACCCTAGGCAATCGCCGGGCGGGCGGATAACAGCAACATCTGCCCGCCGCCGCGACCCGCCCTTGTCAGTGCTGCCTCAGCACCCCGGGCCTCGGCGGCCACGGGACGCGGAATGCCGCGCGGGACGGGCGGGACACAGGCTAACCGGCCACGGGACTCTTCGACCGCAGGGACGCGCCCACGTCGTACAGGTGCCGCAGCGCCTGCGCGTACGAGCTGACGACCCCGGACTCCAGGTAGTCGACCCCCAGCTCCTCGCAGTACGCCCGGACGATCGGCTGGGCGCGGCGCAGGTTGGGCATCGGCATGCTCGGGAAGAGGTGGTGCTCAATCTGGTAGTTGAGGCCGCCGAGCACGACGTCGAGGACCACGCCGCCGCGCACGTTGCGCGAGGTCAGCACCTGGCGCCGGAGGAAGTCGAGCTTGTCCTCACCCCTGAACATCGGCATGCCCTTGTGGTTGGGGGCGAAGGTGCAGCCCAGGTAGACGCCGAAGATCGCCTGGTGCAGGAGGAGGAAGACCACGGCCTTGACGGGCGACAGCACCGCGAACAGCGCGCCCACGTACAGGACGACGTGCACGACCAGCAGCGCGGCCTCCACGGCCCGGTGCTTCATCGTCGGGCGCAGCAGCGCCCGGACGCTGGCCACGTGAAGGTTGAACCCCTCGAACGTGAGCAGCGGGAAGAACAGGAACGCCTGCCAGCGGCCCACGAACCTGGGCAGCCCCTTGCTCTTGGCGGCCTGCTCGGGCGACCAGACCAGGAAGTCGGGGTTGACGTCGGGGTCGTGGTCCTCGTGGTTGGGGTTGGCGTGGTGGCGGGTGTGCTTGTCCATCCACCAGCCGTAACTCATGCCGATGGCGACGTTTCCGGCCACCAGCCCGGCGATCTCGCTGGAGCGGCGGGAGCGGAAGACCTGGCGGTGGGCCAGATCATGGGCGACGAGCCCGATCTGGGCGAACACCACCGCGAGGAAGAGTGCCACCAGCAGCTGGTACCACGAGTCACCGAGGGCGAAGAAGGCGGCCCAGCCGCCGACGAAGGCGGCCGCGACCAGGCTGAGCCGCGCGGCGTAGTAACCGGGGCGCCGGTCGAGCAGCCCCGCCTGGGCGATCCGACGCGACAGGCGGGCGAAGTCACTGCCCCGCTCCCCGTTTCCTGGGGCAGCGGGAAGATCCGCGTCATCGATCGCGGTTGAGTTGGTCACGGTTCTCCTCAGGTGGGCCGGATCACTTGACATGATTACGTCAGCGAGGAACGCCACAGATCGGCGTCAAGCAAGACGACCATCCCAGGATTCCGTGGTCGCCGTGATCGCAAACCCCCGCTCCCACCCCAGCTTGTGGTAGTGCTGACCCTACCCCGGCAGATGCGTGGATTTACGGATGATCACAAAATAGCCACTGGAGCAACCACCTTCCGACCCTTCACCCCCTTCGGACCCGCTAGGTCGGACTCCCGGCTGCTGGCAGGATGGTCATCCATGGCATCGGGGACATACTGGACGATCAGTGCGACGGCGGCGACGGCCCTGGCGGTGAGCACCGGGTGCGCCACAGGTCTCGACGGTGGAACCGAGGACAGCGCCACCGGCGCCACCTCCGCGCCGGGCGCCTCCCGGGCGTCGAAGGCCCCCTCCGGCGCCGACGACCGGGCGGCGAGACCCGCCGGGCCGCCCGGGGTGACGCCCAGGCCGGGTGAGGTGGGCAGGCTCCCCCGCCCCGGCGACGGCCTGCCTCCGGTGATCAGCTCCATTCCCACCCGGCGGAAGGTCGTCTTCCTCACCATCGACGACGGCTGGGAGCAGGATCCCGGCTTCGTGGCGCAGGTCCGCGACCGGCGTATCCCGGTGGCGGCCTTCGTCACCCGCGACGCCGTGGAGGCCAGGGGCACGGCCGACCCGACCGCCCAGGGCGGCAGGTTCCTCGGTGCGGGCAAGTGGGGGTACGTGCGCGAGCTGCGCGACGCGGGAGCGACGATCGAGAACCACACGCTGACCCACCCGAACCTCCCGGCACTCGGCTACGAGGGCCAGAAGACCGAGATCTGCGGCGTCTCCAAGCTGATCCGCAGGCACACCGGCACCGCGCCCACCCTGTTCCGGCCGCCGTTCGGCAACCACAACACCCTGACCCGCAGGGCCGCCAAGGCCTGCGGCATCGACGCGCTCCTGCTCTGGACCGCGACCGTGCAGCCGGGCGGGAAGATCGCCTACCAGGTGCCCGACAAGAAGCTTCGCCCCGGCGACATCCTGCTGCTGCACTTCCGCCCGAACCTCGCACGCGACTTCCGGATCCTCGTCGCGAAGATCAAGCGCCGGGGTTTCGAGATCGGCAACCTCGACGCGTACCTGAAAGCGGCGACCCGCTGAACTTCCCCGGCCCCTCCGAACGGTAGATGTCGCCCCGGTCCCACTCGACGGCGATCCAGCCGCGACTCTTGGCCAGGTGGTTGGACGGGTAGTAGTGGCCCCGGTTCTCGCTGTGGACGTAGCTGGACGAGCCGGACTTAGCCGGACGAGCCGGTCGCGGCCGTGGCCGTGGCCTCATCGGGGCGGTGCGGATCCACCGGGGTCGCGGGCAGCGCGACGGCGGGTCCGCCGCCCGGCGTACCCGGAAATCACCCCGGAGGCGGACGCCCCGCAGGGAGCGCCCGGCCCACCATGGAGTCACGCCCCGGGGGGGAGGCGGGCGCGGGGGGCGCCCGGTGTGAGGGGACGGATGTCCCCGCCGAAAGGGACATCCGGGAGAGATCCCCGGGGGCGCGAGGGAGAGCCGGCGTCGCGAGCCGACAGAGACGATCTTGGTCCGGCGGAGAGGTGCGGTCTCCCCCCGGACCATGTGACAAAGATCGCAGTGGCTCGCGGCGCCCCTCTCACTCATTGCTCTACAAGTCGTAGTACTACTAGAAGTAGAACTACAAGCTGTAGAGCTTCAGGCCCGCGAAGGGAACACGAGGGAAGATGGACGCACTAGACCTGGCCCGGTGGCAGTTCGGGGTGACCACCGTGTACCACTTTCTGTTCGTACCCCTCACGATCGGCCTCGGCGTCTTCGTGGCCGGCCTGCAGACCGCGTGGCACCGGACGGGCAAGGAGCACTACCTGCGGCTCACGAAGTTCTTCGGGAAGCTCTTCCTGATCAACTTCGCGATGGGCGTGGTGACCGGCATCGTGCAGGAGTTCCAGTTCGGCATGAACTGGAGCGAGTACTCGATCTTCGTGGGCGACGTCTTCGGCGCCCCGCTGGCGCTGGAGGCACTGCTCGCGTTCTTCCTGGAGTCGACCTTCATCGGCCTGTGGATCTTCGGCTGGGACAGGCTGCCGAAACGTGTCCACCTGGCCACCATCTGGGCCGCGGTCATCGGATCCAACCTGTCTGCGTACTTCATCCTCGCCGCCAACGCCTGGATGAAGCACCCGGTCGGGTACGAGGTGGTCGACGGCAGGGCCAGGATGACGGACCTGTGGGCGGTGCTCACCAACTCCACGGCGCTCGCCCAGGTGCCCCACGTGGTCGCGGGGGCCTTCGTCGTGGCGGGCGGCTTCGTGCTCGCGGTCTGCGGCTACCACCTCCTGCGCGAGCGCCACGCCGACACCGCCCCCGGCGGGAGCACGGAGGCGCCGCGAGGCGGCGCGAGCGTTTGGCGGACCCCGATGCGGGCCGCGCTGCTGATGACGGCGATCGCCGGGGCCCTGGTCGCGGGCAGCGGCGACATGTCGGCCAAGCTGCTGTACGAGCAGCAGCCCATGAAGCTCGCCTCGGCCGAGGGGCTCCGGCATGACACCGCCGGCGCGCCGTTCTCGCCCGTCCCGGGGCTGGAGATCCCCATGCTGCTCAGCTTCCTGGCCACCGACGACCCGAACGCCGTCATCCAGGGCACCGAGGACCTGCAGGCGCGGTACGAGGAGCGGTTCGGCCCCGGCGACTACCGGCCCAACCTTCCGGTGGTCTTCTGGTCCTTCCGCGTAATGATCGTCTTCGGCCTGTCCACGGTGGGCCTGTCGGTGCTCGGCCTCTGGCTGACCCGCCGGAGGCGCCGCGGCGCCCCCGTGACCGCCCGCACCCCGAGGGAGATTCCCGCCTGGTTCGCCCGGATCTGCCTGCTCGCGCTGCCGCTGCCGACCATCGCGATGATCGCAGGCTGGCTGCTCAGCGAGATCGGCCGCCAGCCGTGGACCGTCCAGGGCGAGCTGCTCACGGCCGCGAGCGTCTCGCCGGGCGTCAGCCTGGCCGAGGTGGCCGTCTCGCTGGCGGTCTTCACGGCGCTGTACGGCGCGCTCGCGCTGGCCGAGGCGATACTGCTCACCCGCCACGTCAAGGCGGGCCCCGAGCCCGTCGCCCCCGCCGCTCCCCTCACGCCGCCCTCCCGCGGTGACGACGAGAGCGCGGACGCCCGGCTCCAGCCGACCCTCATGTACTGAAGGCGACGACGATGGAACTCACCACCTTCTGGTTCGCGGTCATCGCGTTCCTGTGGACCGGCTACTTCGTGCTGGAGGGCTTCGACTTCGGCGTGGGCATGCTGGCACCGGCGCTGGCCAGGAACGAGGCCGAACGCAAACAGGTCCTGGGCACGATCGGCCCGGTCTGGGACGGCAACGAGGTCTGGCTGATCACCGCGGTCGGCGCGATGTTCGCCGCCTTCCCCGCCTGGTACGCCGGGCTGCTCAGCGAGTTCTACCTGCCGATCGTGCTGGTCCTCGTCGGGCTGATAGTGCGCGGCGTCGGCCTGGAGTGGCGCGGCAAGGTCCGGCACGCCTCCGACCGCGCCTGGTGCGACCTGGGCGTGCTGGTCGGCAGCGCCCTGCCCGCGTTCCTGTGGGGCGCGATCTTCGCCGACCTGCTGCGGAGCAGCGCGACGGCCGCCCTGGTCGGCGGGGTGTTCTCGCTCTCGGTGTGCGTGCTGCACGGGGCGGTGTTCGTCGCGCTCAAGACCACCGGGCCGGTGCGCTCCCGCGCCCGGCGCGCCGCGATGATCGCCTCCGCGGTGGCGCTGCCCGCCGCGGTGGCGGCGCTGTCGCACATTCCCGTCGCGGGTACGGCGATCGGCGCCTGGTCGGCGGTCCCGTGGCTGTGGGCGGGCGCGCTCGCCTCGATGGCGGCCCTGGCCGCCGGGATCGCGCTGACCTGGCGCGGCCGGGACGGCTGGGCCTTCGCCGCCACGGCCTCGTCCATCGCGCTGGGCGGCGCCGCCCTGTTCGGCGCCCTGTGGCCGTCCCCGTTCCCCGGCCTCACCGTCGCCGAGGCCGCCTCCGGCCCGTACACGCTGGGCGTGCTGACCTGGATCGGCCTGATCGCGCTGCCGTTCGTGCTCGGCTACCAGGCCTGGTCGTACTGGGTCTTCCGCAAGCGCCTGGTCGCCGAGGTCTCCTGAGAAAACCGGCCGTCTCAAAGCGTCTGATCGCCGAAGTCTCCTGAGAAAACCGGCCGTCTCACCCGACCGGCCTCAACCGGCCTCTCAACCGGCCGCCTCGGTGCACGCCGAGCCGGGCGAGCGGCTCAGTGCACGCCGAGCCGGGCGAGCGGCTCGACGAGCTCCCTCTCCTCGTAGGACAGGTGCGACAGGAGCGTGTCGGTCAGCAGGTCCATGGCGGCCCGCAGGGCCTTGTGGCCGTCCGGTTCGGCGACGAAGGCGACCAGCGCCCGGTCGACGCCCTCGAGGACCTCGTGGATGGCGTGGTGCTCCTGCTCCAGACGGTCGACGACGGGCACCAGCCTGGGGTCCGCGCGGCGCAGGTGGGGAAAGAGGGTCTGGTCCTCGATGGTGTGGTGGGTCGTGACGACCCGGCAGTAGGACTCGCAGTACACGCCGACCGTCCAGTTGTTCTGGCGCATCGTCATCGTGTTGATGTGCGAGCGCGCGACGCCGGGATCCATCGCTCCGGAGGTGACCTCCTCGACGAGCCGCCGGACCTCGGCCAGCTCCTGGCGGAGGTGGTCGTGGACGTCGACGAGATGGCGTCCGGCCGCCTGCTCCCTGGGGGTGTAGGTGCGGGCCGGATCAGGGGCCGGGCCGGTGGGACGGGTGGTCTCGTCCCAGATCCGCACGTCGGCGAGCCGGGTGCCGTCGTCCGGGGTCGGCGTGACCCCCAGGGCGGGAGGGACTCCGCCCCCGGTGCGGGCGGGCACGTTGACGGGCGCGGCGGCGGCCGGTGGGGCGCTTCGCGCGTCCGCCGTCGTGCCCACCTCGGCGGGCAGGGGCCGGTCCGCGGTGGCGGGCGCGCTCGAACCGGCGCGCTCGGCGTCCACGAGCTCGCGCACACCGGGAACGACCTCGGCGGCGAAACGCCGGATGTCGTCGGGGTCGTCACTCGCGAGGATGTAGGCGCTCATCCCCTGCTCCAGGGTGAGCTCGGCGAGCTGCTCGACCCAGACGTCCGCCGGTCCCTGGAGGAAGGCGCGGCCGGACCCGGTGAAGGTTCCGGCGATGTTGTACAGGCGCCGGACGTCGGCGGGTGAGCGTCCCGCGCCGAGCGCGGCCTCGTCGATGATCGCGTTCATGGCCGGGAGGGCGTCCAGGCCGGCGTAGGCGTGGCTGGGCAACCAGCCGTCCGCGAGCCTGCCGGTCATGTCGAGCATGCGCCTCTTGTAGGCCCCCAGCCAGATGCCGACGTCGTGGATGGGCGCCGGGCCGGGGTGCGCCCCCCAGACGCGGTGGTGACGGCCGTCCACCCGTACGGCTCCGCCCCCGGCCTCCCACATGGCCCGGATGACCTGGATGCCCTCCTCGAGCGCGTCGACCCCCTGAGCGGCGGTCAGCCGCGGGCCGCCGACGGCGGCGATGCCGTCCCAGAAGGCGCCCGCTCCGAGCCCGAGCTCGACGCGGCCACCGCTGAGGATGTCCAGGGTCGCGACGCTGCGGGCGAGCACCGCGGGCGGGCGCAGGGGCAGGTTCGCCACGTTCGGCGACACCCGCAGCGTCGAGGTGCCGGCCGCGATGACCGACAGCAGCGTCCACGTGTCCAGGAACCGCGCCTGGTACGGGTGATCCTGCACGGTCACCAGGTCCAGGCCGGCCTGCTCGGTGAGCCTGGCGAGCGCGACGACCCTCTCGGCCTGGTCGGCCACCGGGGTCAGGAAGGTCCCGAACAGCAGCTCGTGCCCGTAGTCGGCCATGTCTCTCCTCGGTGCGTCATCTCGGATGCGCGGCACGCGTCCCCCGGACGCGCGGCACCGCGATGGTGCGGCAGGACAGATCGTATGTAAAGCAGATGAATTGTCAAACAGAAGGTCTCACAGACCGTCGATCCTGGTAATCTCGTGGCATGCCGGCAACCCGACCTTCCAGTGCCGAGATCCCGGACGCCCTGGACAGCGACCTGGGCTGGACCCTCGGAGTGGTCTTCCGCTCCTACGTCAGGACCGCGAACGCGCTGGTCAGCCACCTCCCCGGCGGCCCGCGCGGCTACCAGGTGCTCGCCGCCGCGGCCCAGGGGCTCCCCGGCGGCCAGGGCGCGCTGGCACAGCGCCTCGGCGTCGACAAGACGGTCATGACCTACCTGCTCGACGACCTGGAGAAGGCCGGGCTGGTCGAGCGCCGCCCCGACCCCGCCGACCGGCGCAACAAGCGCGTCGTCGCCACCGAGCGGGGCAGGGCGACCTGGACCGACACGCAGACCCGGCTGGAACACGCCGAGGACCACGTGCTGGCACCGCTGGACCCGGACGACCGCTCGGTGTTCCGGGAGCTGCTGCGAAAGCTGGCCGCTCAGGCCAACAGCCTGGACCCGGTGCACGACACCTGCCGGCTCGTCGAGGAGCTCGCCCCCGACAGCGTCCCCACCGTGCGGGGTCCCGCGTCCCCCGCCAAGCCGCGGCGCTCCCCCCGCGGCTGACCACCGGCCGCCGCGAGAGTCCCACGAGGACAGCCGGAATGCCTGGAGTGCCCGGAGCGGCCCGGGGGTTGCGCTCACCCCCGGGCCCAAACGGACCCGAACGCGGGTCAGCCGGTGGCCAGGATCAGCGTGGAGCTGTAGGCGGAAGAGGCTCCCGCACCGAATCGCTGGTTGTTGACCACCGATCCGTAACCGGCGCCGCTGGCCCAGTGGAACCTCATCACCGGCCGGTTCCCGCTGAAGTCGATGTTTCCCACCACCTCGGTGAAGCTACTGCTGCCGCCGATCCGCGACGAGCCGTTCGCCGCGAAGACCCAGCTGTCTCCCTGCCTCTGGAACCGGCCGCGCAGGGGATAGAGGTCCGAGCGCACATTGGTGGTGGTGAAGGCGAAAGTGCCGTTTCCCGAGAAGACCCACACCGCGTTCTGGACGCGCGAGAGCGCGCTGTTCGCCCAGGCGGCCTGACCCTTCACCTGCTCGAACCGGGTGACCCTCGCCGTACGGAACCGGTACGGGAAGGCGGCGCTCGCCACCTGCCCGGACGCGGCGGGCGCGCTCGCCCCGGCCGGTCCCCGCGTGGCCGCCTGCGCCGGGGAAGCCGACAGCACGGCCCCGGCGAGCAGCGCCGCCGCCGCGAGCACCCTCGCGGCCTTTCCCCTTCCCCTGCTTCCCCTTCCTCCTCTTTCCCCGGACGTTTCCCCGGACCTTTCCACGGACCGTGCCCCGTCCTCGTCCACCCCCGGACGGAACAGACTCCTCGACCCCATGAAATCCATGCCGATCTCCCTCCCGGCACCTTCCCCACCTATGTATCCCACCCGGCAGCAAAAGGTGCATTGCTGACTACAGGAGTAGCGTAAAGCGCCAGGCGGCCTTCGCGGAAGCGAAACATAAGACGATCGGAAGAAGTAAGGAGATACAGGCGGTGAAATACGGCACAGACCTCTGCCATCTTCATGGTTGATGCACTATTTGTCAGCATTGCCCTTAATTTAGCTGGCTATACTTATGGTCGTGTTCACCATATCGACAGAGGACGTCGAGCCACAGAAGCGCCTTCATGGACGCGAGGTTGACCTCAAGAATGCTTGAGGTTGAAGGATGGCCGCCATGGCACCCTTCATGGACATCGGAGTGATCCTGCCCACCGTCGCCGCGCAACGGGCGCAACGACTCGACCTGGGCACCGCCGCGCGGCACGCGGAGGAGGCGGGGCTGGACGGCGTCTGGCACGGTGACCACCTGGCCACCGGGACGGCGTCGCTGGACTGCGCCGTGGCGCTGGCCGTCGCCGCGGGGGCGACGACGCGGATCCGGATCGGGATCGGGACGAGCGTGTTCATCCCGGCGATCCGCCCCCTGGCGTGGGCGGCCAAGCAGGTCGCGAGCCTGCAGCACGTCTCCGGCGGGCGGCTGGTCCTGGGCGTCGGGTCCGGCGGCGGCGCCGGGCAGTGGGCGGCGGCCGGAGTGCCGTACGGGGAGCGCGGCAGGCGCACCGACACCGCGCTGGAGCTGCTGGGACGGCTGCTGGCCGGGGAGACCGTCGCACTGGTGGACGAGCCGGGAGAGGTACGGCTCGAACCGGCGGTGACACCCCCGCCGATCTGGGTCGGCAACGCGTCGGCGGTGGCCGTGCGGCGGGCGGCACGCCACGGGGACGGCTGGTTCCCGTCGATGATCCCCCCGGCGGCGGTGGCCTCGGGCAGGGCCAGGCTGACCGAGCTCGCCGCCGCCCACGGACGTCCGGAACCGGTCGTCGCCATCGGCGCCGCCGGCGTCCTCGGCTCGGCGCCCGGCCTGCCCACCCGCGAGTCCATCGCCTCGGGCATCACCGGGTACGGCATCCCCCTGGAGGAGGCGATGAGGCTCCCCGTCACCGGCGAGCCCGCACGGGCGGCCGAGCAGCTGGCCGCCTACCACGAGGCCGGGGCGCGTCACGTGGTCATGGGATTCGCGGGAGGCGACTGGCGCGAGCAGTGCGACCTGCTGGCCGAGGCCCGCGCCCTCCTGTCCTGACCCACCGGCCGGGGTGCCGCCGGTGACCCGTCACACGACCTCGCCGGGAGAACCGGTCCGGGCGGGAGCCGATCATCCGGCGGCGGCCCCGGCCCGCCTCCAGGGGCGGTCCGCTAGTTCTCCGGAACTACGCGGGTCAGTGCTCCGGCGTGATGTCCGGGGCGGGTGGTCGTTCCTAGGCTCCTCGATGTGCTGAAACGTCTGTTCCTCATCCTCGCCGTACCGGTGGCGATCGTCTTGACCGGCGCGGCGCCGGCTCTGGCGCACGGCGGCAGCGCGGAGGCCGACGTCCGGTTCGCCCAGACGATCGCCGGCATGGAGCTCACCGTGGTGATCCGGGCGAACGACCGCGTACCGGCCCCGCTGAACGTCGACGTGGTCGCCCACGGGCCGGACCGCGACGCGCGGGTCACCCTGGGGGTGCGTTCGACCGAAGGGGGCGGGACTTCCTCGGACGCGGTACGGATCGTGGCCGGGCAGGGCGGGATGTATCCGGCGGAGCTCTGGGTGGACCGGGTGGGACCGCACGAGCTGGAGCTGCGGGCCGGTGGGGAGCGATCCGTACTGCCCTTCCGCGTCCTGGTCCCGGACCTGGAGCTGTGGGAGGTCGTCGCCTACGGGGCGTTCGCCTGCGCCGCGGTGTCGCTGATCGCCGCCATGGTGTGCGCGCCGCTGTCCAGGCGGGGCGCCACCGCGGTGTTCGCCGTCGGCTTCGTGATCGCGGCGGTGGTCGCGTTCACCACGGCAGCGCTCTCCCCATGGATCCGGCCGACCCCGCCCGAAGGCGCGGCGCCGGCGCCGGGCCTCGCGTCGGATCTCGCACCGGGCTTTGTGTCGGGCCTTGTGTCGGGACGGCCGAACGCGCAGCCGGTGATCGAGGCCGTCCCGGAGCGCCCGGCACGGGGGACCGAGTTCCGTCTCCGCCTGAAACTGTTCGACGGCTCGACCGGCCTTCCGGTCGACGATCTGGTGGAGCATCACGCCGCGCTGACCCACGTCGTGGTGACCAGCGACGACGGCACCCACTTCCGGCACGTTCACCCTGCCCGCACCGCCCCGGGAACCTACGAGGTGCGGCTGCGCGCCCAGAAGCCGGGACGGCACCTGGTGTACGCCGAGTTCGAACGCGCCGACGCCGGTGGCCGGCTCGTCTCCGGAGAGTTCACGGTCGGCGACGCGACCGGAGAGGACGGCGACAGCCCTGCGCCGCGACCGGCGACGAACCGCCAGTCCCCGGACCGGCCGTCACCAAACCGGTCAACCCCGGATCAGGCCCCCTCGGTGTCGGCGAGTACCACGGTCGCGCCCCCCTCAGAGCCATCACCAAACCGGTCGACCCCAGACCAGGCACCCCCAGACCCGTCGGTTCCGAACCGGCCGGCCCCGGACCGGCCGTCCCTGGACCCGCCGGCCTCGAACCCATCGCTCCCACCCCCGTCGGCACCGGACCCGCCGTCATCGGATCGGCCGGTGGTCGTACCGATGACCGATCCGCCGCACCCGGTGGCGGGGCGGCCGGTCCGCGTCCGGCTGGACACCGGCGCCGATGACGTGCAGCCGTGGCTCGGCATGGCCGGCCACTTGATCGTCCGCAGCCGTACCGGCGACTTCCTCGGCCACGTCCACGA
The DNA here is from genome assembly GCF_036227305.1 of Streptosporangium sp. NBC_01469. Lineage (NCBI taxonomy): Bacteria > Bacillati > Actinomycetota > Actinomycetes > Streptosporangiales > Streptosporangiaceae > Streptosporangium > Streptosporangium sp. NBC_01469. The sequence goes on from NZ_CP109465.1 coordinate 8,987,458, forward strand.
GCGGAGCTCCATGCCCGCGATTCCCGGCAACCCGCCGGACGAGTCCGTGGCGATCTACGGTCCGGGGCTGGAGTTCACGTTCAGCTTCCCCGCGCCGGGCCGCTACCTCCTCTGGATCCAGTACGCCCGCGACTTCGAGATCGTGACCGTGCCGCACGTCGTCGACGTCGCGGCGGAGGGGAGCCCGCGATGACATGGCGTCGTGTCATGGTCGCGCTGCTGGTCATCGCCGGTGCGATCTGGGGATACGGGGTGCTCGGGGGAGGCACGCCCGGCCCGGTCGAGCTGGCGGGAACGGGCGCGCGCTACGCGATCGGCGTCGCGCTGGACAGGGCGCGCCCCGGACCGGTCGAGATCAAGATCACGGCCACCACGGCGAAGGAGCCGGTCACCACGGCGAAGGAGCCGGTCACCCCGGCCGCCGTGGCGGAGGTCTCGGTCTTCGCGGTGATGCCGCACATGGGCCACATCACCACCGAGATCCCCGCGCGGCGGGAGCGACCCGGCCGGTTCGTCGCCCGCGGCGAGCTCTTCACCATGGCGGGGGTCTGGGAGATCGCGGTCCGGGTGGACGGACCGTCAGGCACCGAGGTCATCAGAGTCAACACGCTGGTCGGAGAATAGGAGAACCGTACATGACCGTTCAACCGAGAACAGATCCATCACCCGAAACCGAGGCGAGCATCCGTGACGTGCCGCGCCGGGAGGTGACCGGCGCCTGGTTCCTGATGGCCGGCTACGCCACGCTGCTGCTGGGCATGGTGTGGGACGGACAGTGGCACGGCGACGTCGGGCCGGACAACTTCTTCACCGCTCCGCACCTCCTGCTCTACGCCGGGACCGGAATCGTCGGCCTCACCTGTCTCACCGTCGTGCTGCTCACCACGTGGGGCGGCGGGGCGGCGAGCGGTACCCCGGCGGTGACGGTGTTCCGCACGTTCCGCGCGCCCTGGCCGTTCCTGGTCGGCGGGCTCGGCGCGTCGGGCAACCTGCTGTACGGCGGCGTCGACCTGTGGTGGCACGACGTCTACGGCTTCGACATCGCCGTCCCGGCGACGCCGTCGCACCTCGGGCTTGGGCTGTCCATCCAGGTGGAGATCTTCGCCATGGTGATGGCGTTCGCGGTGCTGCGCCGCACCCGGGCGCAGCGCTGGGGGCTGGCTCTTGCGGTCGGGCTCGCCACCATGGGATCGACATCGGCGTTCGGCATGGTCTCGGAGCTGGTGTTCGGCTGGATCCCCGGGATCGCGCCGCGCGTCCTCGGTCTGGGGGCGGTGTCCGCGCTGATGCTGAGCCTGGTCGTCGGGCTCACCCGCGGGGCGCGCTGGCCGGCCGCCACCGGTCTGGTGTTCCTCGCGGTCCAGGGCGCGCTGGCCCTGTTCGCCCCGGCCGCCACCCGGTGGTACGCCGAGGCGATCGGCCAGCCGATGCGCGACTACGCGAGGAACCTGCCGCAGTCGCTGATCGGTTTCCCCGCCACGTTCCCGCTGGTCGCGTTACTCGCGGCGGGCGCGGTGTGGTGGGCCGCGCGGCGAGGCACCGGCCCGGTCGGGGTGACCGCGGCGGTCGGGGCGGTCGCCGGAATCAACGCCGCGCTCTTCTACAACGTGGTGGGGATGGAGATGAACCTGCTCGTCACCCTCGTCGCGGTGGCCGGGGTCGGTGCCGGAACGGGGTGGCTGGGCTGGCAGTGCGCCACTCTCCTGCGCCGGTTCGGCCGGTTCGACCAGATCGGTCGCGAGGTGGCCGCATGAGACGCCTACCGAAGGCGCTGACGGCGCTGGCGGCGATCATCGTAACCCTGCTGGCGAGCGCGGCTCCGGCGTCGGCCGCGCCACCCCTCGACGGTGAGATCGCGCACACCGAGACCGTACGGATGGGCGGGTCCTCACTGACCGTGTCGTTCACCCAGTGGCCGGTCCGGGCCCTGCGATCGCTGGACTTCGCCTTCGAACCGGAGGGCGGGATCGAGGGACGCGTCGGGCTGCTCCGGACGATTTCGCCGTCCGGCGATCCCAGGGGACTGAAGGGGATTGTCCTGGAGCGCCGAGGTGACAGCATCGTGTTGCCGAGGCATCCGCGGGCGCGCCAGGTCTGGGGACTCGACGTCGTCTCGTTACAGGAGGAGGGCACATGGCGGTTCGAGTTCACCGTGGAGGACTCCGGCGGCGCCCTGACCGGCGTGCTCCCGATCGAGGTGACCAGTCCCCCGGGCCCGCCGCTCGCGCTGAGCTGGACGATCGCGCTGGCGCCCTGGCTCCCGGTCGCGCTGCTCCTGGCGTACGGCTGGCGGCGGAGCCGGCCGATCCGGCGCGGCGCCGGACCCGCCTGGAGTGGGTGAGCGACGGCCTGCTCGTCCTGCTCCCCCCACTGGTCGGCTGGCTGGTCGGGCTCGCGAGCGGGCTCGGGGACACGCTCTGGATCCTGCTCGCCCTGACCTTCACGCAGTCGCTGGTCCTGATGTGGTACCGGCGGTTCCCGCTCGCGGTGCTGGTCGTCGTCGGCGCTCTGGACCTGGTGCTCGCCCTGCTCAAGATGCCGATCATGGTCGGTTACCTGGTCGCCGCCTCCCGCCTCGGAGGGTGGGGCCGGGGCAACCGGCAGAGGATCGGTGTGCTGTCGGGACTGGCGGTGCTGCTCGTCGGACTGCCGCTCGCGGTCATCCACGACGGTGAGCCGATGACGGTGGCGGCGGTGTTCTCGGCGATGGCGGTCCTCTTCCTCGGGTTCTGGGCGGTCGGCCGAGTCGAGGGCAGGCAGCGCGCCCGGATCTGGGAGCTCCAGGCGCGCTCGCGGCGGCTGGAGGCCGAACGGGAACTGGCCGAGAGGCGTGCCGCCGAGCGCGAGCGCGCCCTGCTGGCCAGAGAGCTGCACGACATCCTCAACCACTCGGTGACCGCCATGGTGCTGGACGCCGAGGCGGCGGCCGACACCGGGGAGGAGGCCGAGGCGACGCTGCGGCGGGTGGCGAACACCGGCAGGGAGTCACTGGCGGAGCTTCGCCGGCTGCTCGGCGTGCTCAGGGAGCCACCCGACGGGCACGACCCGCTCGTCCCGCCCCCCAGGCTGGACCAGCTGGAGGACCTGGTGACGTCCTCACCTCCCGGCGGCCCGCGGGTCCGGCTGGAACGCGACGGGGACGTACGGCAGGTCGACGCCAGTATCGAGCTGGCGGCCTACCGAGTCGTCCAGGAGTCGTTGACGAACGTCGCCAAGCACGCCGGCGCGGTGGACGTCCGGGTGGTGTTGACCTACTCTCCGGACCGGCTGGAGATCCGGGTCGGCAACCCCGTACCCGGACCGCCGTCGCGGGACGGTGACGGCGGGCCGGGGGGAACGCCGGGGAACGGGGGCGGGGTGGGACTGATCGGCATGCGGGAACGCGTCGAGCTGCTCGGCGGGTCGGTGCGGGTGGTCAGGAATCCGGGCGACTTCGAGGTACGCGCGACGCTGCCACTGCGGAACGCCTCGTGACCGCGATCCGGGTGCTGGTCTGCGACGACGAGCAGCTGTTGCGGGAGGCGCTGACCCGGCTGGTCGGGGCGGCGGAGGATCTCACCGTGGTCGGCGCCGTCGGCGACGGCGCCGCCGCGGTCACCGCGGCCGTCGAGCATCGGCCCGACGTGGTGCTCATGGACATCCGGATGCCCGTCATGGACGGGATCGAGGCGACCCGCAGGATCGTCGCCGGGCGCGGCACCGCGCGGACCCGTGTCCTGATCCTCACCACGTACGACCTCGACAGTTACGTGTACGCGGGGTTGCAGGCCGGTGCGAGCGGGTTCCTGCTCAAGGACGCGCCCGGCGAACGGATCCGCGACGGCATCCGCATCGTCGCAACCGGCCAGTCCGTCCTGGCACCGGAGGCGACCACCCGGATGATCGAGGCGCTGCAGCCCGTGATGCCCACGGCCGAGGACCACGCGTTGCGGCAGGCGGCACATCGGCTCACCGACCGGGAACGCCAGGTCTGCGAGCTGATCGCGGAGGGCCTGTCCAACGACGACATCGCGCGTCGGCTCGTGATCAGCCGCTACACGGTGAAGGTCCACGTGTCGAGCATCCTGGCCAAGCTCGGCCTGCCGGACCGGGTGCACGTCCTGCTCGCCTGGACCCGCCTGCGCACCCTGCGCCTGCGCTGAACCACTCCCCCGGGCCCCGCCGTCGTCCCGTGCGGCCGGGCACCCACCGCGTACGGACATCACGCGCCACGGCCCGACTCGATGATGTCGATGAGGACCGGGTGCCCGTGCCGGTCCACCAGCACGTGGTCCGGTCCGAGTTCGCCACTCGCGCCGAGGCGAGGCGGCAGGTCACCGAACGTCGCCTCCCCTCCATGCCGCCTTACCGGGTCAGTCGCCGAGCCTGCCCACCGCCTCGACGACGGCTCCGGCACCGTCCTCGGCCTCGACCTGTCCCGCGAGAATCCGGGCTCTGTCGCGATAGGACCGATCCGACACGGCGGCGCCGAGTGCGTCCGCGAGCCGCTCGGCCGACAGTCGCCTGAGAGGGATCGCGGCCGGTCCCACACCGAGTGCGGTGAGACGCGAGGCCCACAACGGCTGGTCGGTCATCGCCGGTATGCCGACGGCGGGCACGCCGGCGCGCAGCCCGGCCGCCGTGGTTCCACATCCGGCGTGGTGCGCCACCGCGGCCATCCGGGGGAACAGCCAGGCATGTGGCACGTCTCCGATGTGGAGCACGTCGTCATCGTCGAGGGCCGGGTCGGCCGCGCCGGTCTGCAGCACCCCGCGCAGCCCGGCCCGCCGTAGCGCGGCCACGGCCACCTCGCCGAACCGCGCGAGGGGGCCGGAGCCCATGCTGCCGAACCCGATGAACACCGGTGGCGGCCCCGAGTCCAGGAAATCGGCCAGCTTCGCGGGCGGCCGCCAGCCGGGCGAACTCTCCGGCCACCAGTAGCCGGTCACCTGGAGTCCCTCCCGCCAGTCGGCCGGGCGCGGCAGCACGCTCGGGCTGAAGCCGTGGAAGACCGGCCAGCGGGTGGACTCGCGACGACGGTACAACGCGGTGGCGGTGGTGCCGGGAAGCCCCAGACGGGCACGCAACTTCTTCGCCCCCAGATAGAGCGGCGACGGCGTGGTGAACGCCAGCCGGGACATCGCCCGGTTGCCCCGGCGGCCCAGCGAACGGGTGAGGGCACCCACGACCGGGGGAAAGTCACCGGTCGGATCGACGGGCTGGAGGTACACCCCCATGCTCGGAACGCCCATGGCCTCGGCCACGTGGGTTCCCGCCGAGGCCGGCACGCTGAGAAGCAGCACGTCGGCGCCACGCTCGGCCGCGTCCACGACCCCCTCGCCCGTCTGGCGCTCGTACTCGGCGAACATCCCGACCTTGGCTGCGACGGACGTCCTCTCGCCTCCCTTGCCCGCCCGGAGAAGGGAGATCGGGTCGCCGGGGATCGGACGGAACTCCAGACCGCACGCTTTCACCATGTCCGCGTACGGCTCATGGGCCGCGATCGCCACCTCGTGCCCGGCGGCACGAAGCCGGCTGCCCAGCCCGGTGTAGGGGGCGACGTCGCCTCGGGTGCCGATCCCGATGATCAGCACTCGCATGCGGGCGGTCCTTCCAGGCGCGGCCGGATGTCGACACAGTGGGCGGGAGAGACGGGCATGGGTACGACCTCCTCGGACGGCACAATGCAATGCACTCGCATTGTAAAAGCAGGAGGCATCGTATTCAATACGACCGCATGGGAAAAACGTATGCCAAAGAAGGTCGACCATGAGGTGCGGCGACGGCACATCGCCGAGGCCCTCCACCGGATCATCGACAGGGACGGGCTGGACGCCGTCAGCCTGCGGGAGGTGGCGACGGAGGCGGGCGTGTCCATTTCGCCTTCGCCCAGGGCCTGGTCAACCCGGCACTGATCGGCCACTACACCCCGGAGGCCGTCGTGGCGGCGGTGGACTACCACCTGGACAGACTGTTCACCTGACACGGAACCCGTACGAGCACGGCCTGGAGTCCGCGTCGCGGCACGCGACGGCCGGGCGGCCTCAGGTCGCGTCCATCAGCGGCGGCCGGAGCACGAACCGCGCGGCGCGTCCTCGATCAGGTTGGTGGCGGCCCTTCGCGCCTCCCGGATCCCGCCGCGGGCAGCGGTCGTCAGCCGGGCTGGTTGTTGTCCTTGTGCGCGCCCCAGCCGTGCCAGCCGTCGATCTCGATCCAGGCGCTGACCCGGCCGCGGTCCCGCCGCGGGTACGGCTCCCCGAGGTAGTGCCGGGCCACCCTGTCGATGTCGGCCAGATCCCTGTCCTCACGCATCTCGGCGACATGCCCGATAACGCTGACGTGGGTGTACCAGTCGCTCCCGTCGAGCACGGTGAGGGAGACCCGGGGATCGTCGCGCAGGTGCTCCAGCCGCTTGCGGCCCTCGTCCATGTTGACCAGGATCCGGCCGTCCTCCCAGAGATACCAGGTGGCCGTGGACACGGGCCGGCCGTCGGGCCGAAGCGTCGTGATGACGGCGGGATTCGGCTTCCTCAGCATGGCGACTGCCTCATCGGGAAGCGGTGGCTTTGACATGATCACTCCTCTTCGCCTCGGCGTCCCCCGGCGGTGAAGGGTGACGCAAGCGGTTCACGAGATGTACGTCCACGGTGTCACATCACGAATAGCGACGACTCGGCGACCCTCCGTAAATAACCCATCCCGTAACCGGAGCCTCGGCGGAATGCCCGCCAGGGTCGGCGACTGCGGGCGGAGCTGGAACGCCTGCGGACCGTGGCCCACACCGGCCTACGCCGCCTGGCCACGGCATGCCCCCCGGGAGCGCCGGACCAACCGGCCGCGCACCCTCATCCTCCGGGCTGTACCCGAACGACCTCCGGCGCCGCTACGAGCCCGCTGCGCCTCCATGCTTCTCGCCGGCGCGGCGGCCGGGACACTCCCTGCCCCGGCCACCGAAGGGGAACACCGGGCCGCGTCCTGTCGACCTCCGCCGTACGCGACCGGAGAACCTCCTGGCGAGCCGAAGGGATCAGGTTCCGAGCCCCGGCTCCTCCCCTCGGCGACCGGCGACCATGGCGATGACGGTGAGGAGCGAGGCGGGGCAGGAGCGCAGCGCTTATCCCGATGACCGGTGTCGGAATTCGGAGAAATCGGGGAGGGACGGGAAGATCAGACGGTTGCCGAAGAGGGTAGGCAGAGCGAAGGCGACGGCCTTACCGGGGGTGGCGGTGGTGAGGGTGACGACCGGATAGGTCTGGCAGTGGCCGTGCGAGAGCCGGTGGGCCAGGAGCAGTCCGCGACCGTTCTCGGCGAGCAGAGGCAGGCCGATCTCCTCCACCGAGTGCAGCAGGTTGAGGATGATGCGGATCTCGTGCAGGTCCTGGTCCCCTTCGACGATCTCGCACCAGGTGGGGGTGCCGTCCAGACTGAAGACGCGCAGCTCGTATGGAGGGCGGGCATGCTTCTCGGCGTTGGCGGCGAGTTCGGCGACGATGAGTTCGGCGGTGTCGATGTCGTCGTCGGGCAGGCCGGCTTGCTGGAGCACCTCCCGGACGACGGCGCGGGCGCGGCGCGAGGCGGAGCCGGGTCGCAGGACCTTCACCAGCGCACGGATGTCACCCCGCCTCGTCGCATCACCCTCCCCTCCCGCCGCCCCGGTCTCCCACACCGCCGCAGCGGCGCTCTGGCCGGTTGCGCCGAGGTGTCTCCAGCCCTGGTCCGGCAAGGGAGACGGGCTTTCAGCCGGGTGGTGCTGGGCACTTGGGGGGATGTCGTCGGCTGCCCGCATGAGCACGCTCCGTTCGCTGTGGGACTGTGCACAGCAGGAAACGCCCGCGCGAGCGGAGGAGGAACGTCAATGTTGCTCGTTGATCGTTGATCGACCACGTTACGTTCCGGAGGTGGACGTTAACTGAACGTTTTCTCGAAGGGTGGCGGTCGAGGGCCTCTCAATATCACAATGAGTTGTCTTTCGATTACCAAAGGAGAACGGTCGTGGGTGAGCTGTGCGGCGGTAAGGGGCGTCCTGAGCTGGCCAGGGCACGCAAACGGCGGGGCATGACCCAGGAGGCGGCGGCGGAGGCAGTCGGGGTGTCCGCTGCGGCCTGGGGGCGGTGGGAGCGGGGCGAGCAGGGGGTCAGGGCCTACAGTCGGCAGCGGATCGCCGCCGTGTTCGAGGTGGACGCGATGGAGGTCGAGCGGTGGATAGAAGGGTGGGCCTTCACAGCGACATCATCGTGGCCGAACGCCGACTTCGGAGACGGTTCACAGGCGGCTACGGTGAAGGCGGTCACGCATCTGTGGAGGTGTGAGTTGGACTCGTCCCGGCGCGAAATGCTGGCCGCGTTGCCGTTCGTGCCCGCCGCCTTGGGTGAGTGGCTGGTCTCCTGGAGCTACGGCGTCCCCGTCGAGTCGACCGCGCATCACGGATCCGGGCCGCTCGTGGGTCTCTCCGACGTCACCCGGATCAACGAGTCCCACAGGGCGTTCGGCCAGATGGACCAGCGGTTCGGGGCCGGGGTGGTGCGCCCGGTGGTCATGAACTATTTGAACAGCAGCGTGACACCACTACTGCGTGGTCGCTACAACGACAAGGTCGGGGCCGAACTGATGGTCGCGGCGGCGGGGATGACCGAGTTGGCCGGCTGGACCGCCTTCGACCTCGGCCACCATGGCAAGGCTCAACACCACTTCGGCCAGGCCCTCAAGCTGGCGAAGGCTGGGAACGACCTCCTCGCGGGCGCCTGGGTGCTGATGACGCTGACTCAACAGGCGATCTATCTGCAGCAGCCCAGGTGGGCGGAATGGCTGGCCCGCGCCGCCGTCGACACCGCACGCCGCGCCGGAGCGCCTCCACGTGTCATGGCGCTGATGCTGGTCAAGGAGGCCGGGGCCATGGCTTCGCGGACCAAGGGGGACGCGACCCCTGACGGGCATGTCGCCAAGCAGGTCGAGCGACTGCTCGCCGAGGCCGAGCGCGCGTATGACCAGGGTTCCGACGACCGCGACCCGGAGTGGCTGGCCTCGTACGGCAGACCGGGGCTGGTCGCGGCCATGGGCTGCTGCTGGCAGCAGATCGGCGAGCACCGACGAGCGGCCGCCTTCGCGGAAACGGCGATACAGGGCTACGACGGACGCTTCATCCGCGCGGTGCAATTTGTCCAGGCCAACGCTGCTGAGGCGTACCTCGGGACGGGTGAGCTGGAGCAGGGGATCGCTCGCGCACGGGCCGCGATTCCGGCGATCAAGGCGCTGGCCTCCCCTCGGCTGGTGGAGCGCCTGCGGCAGTTCGCCGGTCAGCTTGAGCCGTACAAGGGCAGCATGATGGTCCGCGAGTTCCGCGACCATCTCAACCACGAACTCGCCGCCTGACCTTCACCCGCCAGGCAGTCGGCGGCCTCGAAATCCCCTGCGACGAGGGCAACGGTGACGACGTCTCTCGTTCGGCCGGAAGCATCGAGATTGCGAAGGGCGTCGTGTAATGCCTGCCCGGCGTAGCGGGATTTGCGATGATGGCCGGGCAGGGGCACAGTTCACGGAGTGCGAAAGGGGTGAGGTGATGACGTACGACCCGAAATTGGCTGCCGCGCTGTCAGGCGCCACGCTCCGCCAGCTCGCGCATTGGCGCAAGACCGGCGCCAGACGGGGTGCGGTGCTGATACCGGAGATCTCCGGCACGCGACCTGTCCTCTACTCCTTTCGCGATGTGGTGGCGCTGCGAACCTGCGTCAAGCTGCGTAACGACGCCTCACTGCAGAAGATCAGGCGGGCACTCGACACGCTTCGTGGCGATCTGAAGGAGCACGACCATCTCTCGTCGTACACGCTGGTCGCCGATGGCAGCAGCATCTATCTGGCCGAGCCCGATCAGGCGGTCGATCTGGTACGAAAGAAGGCCAACGTGGTCATCCACGAGATGGTCGACGTCCTGCAGCCGTTCTATCGTGACGGCAGGCACATCCCGCCGTTGCTGCGACCTCGCGCGCACGTGACGGTGGACCCGGCGGTTCGCGGTGGGGTGCCCGTGATCGAGGGCACCCGCGTCCCCTATGACGAGGTCGCCGCACTGCTCCGAGACGGGGTTCTCCCGGAGCGGATCTCCGAGTACTACCCGAGCGTCACCGCCACGGCGGCCCTGGATGCCGCCGATTTCGCCGATTACGTCGACAGCTACAATCCCCCCAAGGAGCCGCGTGAGGCTGCTGCTGGATGAGAACGTGTCCCGGCCGCTCCACCAGGCCATCACCGCTTTCGTCCTGGGGCATGAGATCGTCCATCTGCTGGACCTCGATCGTTGGTCCGGAACACGGGATGAGAACCTCTATCCCCGGGCAGCGGCCGAAGGGTTTCACGTCATCCCGACCAACGACGCCCGACAGATGCAACGTCCCCGGGAAGTCGAGGCGATCGCCGCTTCCGGATTGCATCGGATCGAATACCCGCACAAGCATCCTGGCCTGATCGGACTCGGTCTCGCGATCGCCACGGTTGCCGCCGGACTGCCCGCTGCCCTGGCTCTTCTCGCCGAGGCGGACGGGCAACGTCTGGTGACCTTACGCGGCGTTGACCCGACCTCGGCCAGCCGCCTGCGCGTCGTCGACCCGGCCATGATCCCGCCGAAACACTGGCCGTCTCTGACGTAACCCCTCTGCCGTGACCCTGCACGAGAGCAGTCTGCCCGAGGAGGTCACCGCCGAGCAGGCCGAGCGCCGGCTCCTTGACCTGCTACCGGAGCTCCTCAGGCGTCTGCACCTGTACTTCGCCACGCGTGGCGCCGTCTCCGCACCGGCCGTACTCGCCGGGATTGGCATCGCCGTACACCAGACCACCGGCCGGGCAACCTCGGGCAGGCAGCTGAGCCAGGACGAACTGGTCGAGCTGCTGGACTCGGTGCGCTGGGAGCGCGAGACCTGCTACTGGGACGGCATCGCCGCCAGTGCGAACGCCCAAAGGACCCTCAGCTTCGGCGGCGGGGCCAAGGACTCCGGCGGGCGCGTCGCCGACGCCCTGCTGCACCCCGACACCGAGCAGGCCGCAAGATCCGCAGCTGATGATCGAGGCTATGGCCGGTTCGGGATGCGCCGATTCGCCGGTGTACCCCGAACCGGCAGCCTCACAAATGAATCAGGAAGAGACTTCGCTTGACCGCAACAACGGCGGGACCAGCAGCGATGCGGTCCCCCGGCGGTAGAGGGCCGCGGGCCTGCCGGTCTCGGGAAAGCGGCGTTCGCCCGTGGGTTCGAGGAATCCTTCCGTTCGTGTCATCTTTCTGCGGAAGTTGCTGGGATCGAGCTTGAATCCCCACACAGCCTCATAGATGCGGCGGAGGTCGCCAACGGTGAAAGGCTCAGGGCAGAACGCTGCGGCCACCGTGGTGTGCTCAAGCTGCGACCTTGCCCGTTCCAGTCCATCGCGCAGTATCGCGGCATGGTCGAAGGCCAGCGAGGTGTCGTTGGCGAGGGCGGATGAGATCGGCTCCCAGCGTGCCGCTGTGGCATCCGTTCCTGCGACGGGCAGCGGCATGTCGGGGCCGAGTGCCAGGTAGGCCACGGTGATGACTCTGCCCCGCGGATCGCGGTCCGGGTCGCTGTAGGCGTGTAACTGCTCCAGATGCAGCTTGCGGCCGTCGAGCCCGGTCTCCTCGCTCAACTCCCGTAGTGCCGTCTCGTCCAGAGTCTCCCCGTCGCGGACGAAACCGCCAGGTAATGCCGACTGCCCCAGATATGGCTGATTGCCTCGCTCGATCAGCAGAACCTGCAGTTGATCCTGCCGAACGGTGAGGATCACCAGATCAACGGTCGCGGTGACCGATGCCCGTCTTCGACTTGATCTTTCCATCACAGCAACACTTTAGCTAAAGGTCACCTTGACTCAAAGTTCTCTTACAACTTATGGTCAAGTAGACCTAAACGAGGGGTGGGAGGGCGGCGTGGCCCGATCGGAAGCAGCGCGAAACGAGCCGGGGCACCGCGGTTCCTTGAGACAGGACACGGCCACCCGCAACCTCTGCGCGGGCGTTTATCTGGACCCCGCCTTCTGCCGCGTCGTTCTTCGTCGGGTTCACAACGACACGACACGCATGGTCGCCCCGTCGTACGGTTTTGACCTCGTCTCGGTCGTCAGGCACGCCTGGTGGGCATGGGGCCTGGAGATGGCACAACACGTGTGCGTCCTGACGATCTTCGCGATCGGTTTCGCCGTCGATCCACTGGCCACCTTCACCGTCGCCAGTGGAGCCGGGTTCTGGTATCTGTCCCACCTGGTGGTCAGAAGTGCCCGGGTGGTGCTTCCTCTCCGAGCCAAGGCGGCAGTGAACAAATGGCTGCGGAAGACGAGATGGCACAGCGAATCGGACGAACTCCGGCAGCAGACACGCCTTCTACGTCTCAGCAGTATGGGATGCGCCGTCCTGGCCGTACTGCCGTTTTTGATGGCCGCGCTCTCCAGCGTTCCACTGGACGACATGACAAGAGCGACGGTGTTCCTCGCGCTGCTGATCGCCGTCGCAGTGGGCGGAACAGGTGCCGCCTACCAGTGGCGTCTCAATCGCATGCACAAAACAGAGTCGCTGGGACCGCAGAAACTCACCTTGCGCCTACAGGCGATCGAGGACCAGCAGTCTCATCCCTACGTGATCTACCGCAGACCCTTGCTGCCGGTGGACGAAGCGGAACCGGAAGACCTCCTCGTCTTCAAGTTGGTCGACGAGGACCAGAGCCCGTTCGTGGGCAGTGGCGAGCTCGTGCACCGATGGCTACCCCCACTCACCGTCCAGCTCCTGCGATCAATAAAAGATCTGACGGATCTCAAGGAACACAAACCGATGGAGGAGCTGGAGCCTCCGACACCACGTTTTGAAGCCCACGAGCTCGTGGCCTATTTGAAGAATGCGATGGGTCCCATGGGGGATGCCAACGATCCGACCGGGTTGCGCGGGTTCACCATGCGGGACCGGTTGTACATCGCCGAGGCCGATGTGCCGCCTCGACCTGAATGGCTACGGAAGCGACCTGATCAGAGCGACATAGACAAAATTATCGATGATCCATACGACGCCGTTCACCACTTCCTGGAGATCGGTGCCAGCGCCACCGGAGAGCTGGTCACAACGGTCTTCCTCCGGGTCACGGTCAAGGGTCGGGCACTCAGTCTCGATTTCGCCGCCTGCGCGCTGACCCGCACTCCTGTCGAGTATCACGTGCTCAACGGCTTCGCAGAGAGCGGCGCGAGCGCGGTGGCGCGCTCCATATTGCTCAAGTTGTTCAATCTTCCCGCCGAGATAGCCGGAATGTGGCGTCTGGCCGAGGTTCCCTTGCTCTTGACCAAGGCTATACGAGCCCGAAAGAACCGCATGCTCAAACCCCGACGCGGGATGGCCATCGGCGCCAAAATAAGCATCCGAGAGGAAAAATCCACCCCGTGGAAGCATGCACAACTGGATGAGGTGGCCATCCACGACCACATGAAGCTTATCGAACAACGTCTACTCAAAGCAGTCGAAGACTTTCTCGAATTACATGAGCTCGACACCTCTACGTTCAAAAAAAGGGCGACCAGCATCATCAACACGGGCGTGCTGAATATGGGAGGAAGGACCGAGATCAAACAGTCGGCGATAGGCCCTAACTCACAGGTACGTGCGGACACTCGCGAACCCGACAAGAACACCGAGCAGTCCTCGAAAAACGAAGGAGATCAGTGATGAACAGCAACAGCGGCATTGTCAACCATGGGGGATCCATGGAAGTCAGCCAGTCCGCGGTCGGGCACGGAGCGACGGTCAACGTGTCGGCCGACCGCGAGCAGAAGGCACGACACGGCAAGCATGCCGACGTGGGGGTGATCACCGTACTCGGCAAGGAGGCCAAAGCGGTTTACGAGGTGCTCGGCCTGCAGCGGGCCCGCAACGGCAACCTTCCCTTCTTTGAGGGGACCGTGAACGTCCTGGACACAGTCATTCGGGTCGCCGCCATCCGAGCGCTGTACCAGGGACAGCGCTCGACCGTCATGGCCTTCGACCACCTCCGCCGGCACTACAACCCCGCCGTTGTCGTACTGGTCGGAATCGGTGGAGGCATCCACGCGGACGTCGAAATCGGCGATGTCGTCGTAACTCCTCGGGTCGTTTACTACGACCTCCGCAAGGAGACCCCGGATGGGCAGCGGCGCAGAGGCGAGGAGCGCGAAGCACCGGCTGTGATCGGCCACGCCATCAACTCTTTTTTCATCGACTACGACGAGCCGGCCGATTTCCAGACCACCGACCCCAACGGCGTCACGCGTGAGTACCGAGCGCTCACCGGGCCGATCGGTTCGGGCGAAGCAGTGATCGCCGATGCCAAGTCGGAGATCATCCGATATTTGAAAGCCTTCAATGACAAGGTCCTCGCCGTGGACATGGAGGCCGGCGGTCTGACCCAGGCATTCCATGAGCAGGACGGGGCCCAAGCCGTACGCGGCTGGGTCGTCGTGCGTGGAATCTCCGACGATGCCAGCCCGACCAAGAACGACGGCTACCACGACATCGCCGCGCGGCACGCGGCAACCGTCCTGCACAGCCTCCTCCCCTACCTGCATCTGCCGACAACCGACACGACGTGACGTCCTTGTTCTCCCGGCGGCCACCGACGAAGGAGGCGAACATGAACGAGTTCACACTCGGTGTGGTGAGCTCCCTCCTGGCCACTGTCCTCACTCTCGCGGGAGGCTGGATCTTCTCCATGCGTTCCCGCCAGTGGCCGGTCGCGCTTCTTTCTCGGCTGACAGGTCTGGGGGTCCGGCGCGTTATCTCGCGGCAGCGCCTGGCCTCCAGTGAACTGACGGACGAGCTGACCCGTGCACGTTGGGTGCGCGTCCTCGCCGGACGAGGGAACGAACTGACACGCGACGGGTTCGCCGCGGTCTGGGAGTCAGCGAGCAGGCGTATGGAGTTCGTGCAGGTTCTGCTGCCCGACGCCGACCTCGGCCCCGACTCCTGGCTCTCCAGGCGGGAGGAAGAGATGCGCCGCGTGGATCTGGGCTTCTCCTCCGGATTGCTCGCCGAGCAGGTACGCGTCAACGCCGCTTACGTGCGCGAGGTCGCCCGGCACCGCGAGAACGTCTCGCTGCGGTTCTACGACCTGCCCAACGTGCACCGCGTCATCGTCACCGACCACGTCGCCTACCTGACCATCTACCAGCAGGCGGAACATGGCCGTAACTCCCCGTGCATCGTCGCCCGCTCTCCCGGGCTGATGTACGACTACGCACTGATCCTCTTCGGCACCGCTTGGGACCACGGCCGTCCGGCCGAGTGATCCCGCGGATCTCCCGAAGACGACCTCGTCACTCCGGAGATGACTCCTGCCCGTCTGAGAAGGCCCTGAGAACGCCAAGGGTCAGCCCGTGGCGGCGCGGCGCAAGTCGAAGAGGTCCGACGGGGAGATGGGCATCTTGTCGATCCGGATCCCCTCTGCGTCCTCGATCGCCGAGGCGAGCACCGCCGAGACCGGGATGACCCCCGCCTCGCCCGCGCCCTTGATACCGAGAGGGTTGAGCGGGGACGGCGTCTCCAGGTGGGCGGTCTCGATGAAGGGCACCTCGGTGGCGTACGGCATCAGGAAGTCCATGAACGAGGCGTTCAGCAGCTGGCCATGACCGTCGTAGACCATCTTCTCGTACAGGGCGCCGCCGACGCCCTGGGCGACCCCGCCGTGGATCTGACCCTCGACGATCATCGGGTTGATCAGCTTGCCGCAGTCGTGCACGACGGCGTAGCGCAGGATGCGGATCTCGGCGGTCAGCGGGTCGGTCTCGACGATGGCCGCGTGCATGCCGGAGGCGAAGGTCGAGCGGATCGGCGAGTAGTAGTCGCGGCCCTCCAGCCCCGGCTCCTCCCCCTCGGCCACCGGAGGCCGGTCGTAGGACGCGACGCCCGCGAACTGGGTGGCCCTGGCCGCCTCCTCGTCGAAGGCGTAGCGCAGCGGGTTGGACAGCACCGCCACGGTCGCCAGCGGGATCGAGGCGCCGGGGGTGCCCGCCACCCGCACCTCCCCGTCGACGATCTCCAGGTCGCGGGGGTCGGCCTCCAGCGCGTCGGCGGCGATGCGCAGGGCCTTCTCCCTGACCTTCCTGCAGGCCAGCGCGATCGCGTTGCCGCTCATCACCGCGGCGCGCGAGGCGAACGTGCCGACCGCGTAGCCGAACCTGCGGGTGTCGCCGGTGACGACCGAGACCCGTTCCATCGGCACGCCCAGCTCGGACGCCGCGATCTGCGCGAACACCGTCTCGTGGCCCTGCCCCTGCGAGGTGAGCCCGGTGGAGACGTGCACCCGGCCGTCGGAGGTGATCTGGACGTGCCCGCCCTCGTACGGGCCGACGCCGGTTCCCTCGACGTAGCAGCCGACGCCGATCCCGATCGCGCGGCCCTCCTCGGCGGCGCGGGCCTTCAGGGCGGGGAAGTCGTCCCAGCCGATCAGCTCCTTGAGCATCCGCAGCGACTCGGGATAGTCGCCGCTGTCGTAGATCAGCGGGCGGCCGTCCTGGAAGATCAGGCCCTGGTCGTAGGGGAACTCGTCGGGCTGGATGAAGTTGGTCGCGCGCACCCGCGTGCGGTCGGCGCCGAGGTACTCGGCGATGTGGTCCATGGTGCGCTCCATGCAGAAGACCCCCTGGGGGCGGCCCGCGCCCCGGTACGGGGTGACCTGCACGGTGTTGGTGTAGATCGAGGAGAACTCGACCCGGTAGGCGCCGATCCGGTAGGGGCCGAGCAGCTGGGTGGAGGTGATGATCGGCACGATGATTCCGTACGGCGTGTAGGCGCCGTGGTCGTGCAGGATCTCGACGTCCAGGCCGAGCACCCGGCCCTCGTCGTCGAAGCCGACCCGGACCGACTGCACCTGGGCCCGCTCGTGCGCGGAGGAGATGAAGTGCTCGCGCCGGTCCTCGGTCCACTTGACCTCCTGGCCGAGCGTGATCGCCGCCCACGGGACGAGGATCTCCTCCGGCCACGGGTGCACGATCTTCACGCCGAACCCGCCGCCCACGTCGGGGGCGATCACCTCGACCTTCGGCAGCGGCAGGCCGAGCTTGGCCGCGATGGCCATGCGGACGCTGGTGGAGGTCTGGGTGCTGGAGTGGACGCGCAGGGAGTGGTCGTCGGCGTCCCAGCGGGCGTGCACGCCGCGTCCCTCCAGCGGCATGGACGCGCTGCGCTCGATGTCGAGCCGGAAGGACAGTGTGTGCGGCGCGGCGTCGATGGCCTCACGCGCGCCGAGCCCGGCGGCCGAGGGCACCTCCTGGACCAGGTGCGCGCCGACGTTGCCCGGCACGCCCTCGTGGACGAGCTGGGCCGACTGCGCCGCCTCCTCCACGCCGACCACCGGCTTGAGGATCTCGTAGTCGACCTGGATGAGCGCGCAGGCGTCCTCGGCGAGGTAGCGGTCGCGGGCGACGACCATCACGACGGGCTCGCCGACGTGCCTGACGATCTCGCGGGCCAGCGGGTACGCGGTGCGGCCGTGGGTGAGCGCCGGGTGCGGGATGAGCAGCGGCAGCGGCTGGGCGAGCGCACCGGGGAGGTCCTCCCAGGTGTAGATCGCCACCAGCCCGTCGACCTCGATGGCGTCCGAGACGTCGATGTCGCGGATCCTGGCGTGGGCGTGCGGGGACCGGACGAACGCCGCCTCCAGCGCCCCGGCTCCCAGGTCGTCGACGTAGCGGCCCTGACCGGTCAGCAGCCGGGGGTCCTCTCGGCGCCGGACCGGTTCACCGAACAGTTTCGTGGTCACGGCTCCTCCGCCATGATCTCGGCCGCGCGGTGGACGGACTTGACGATGTTCTGGTAACCCGTGCACCGGCACAGGTTGCCGGAGATGCCCTCCAGCACCTCCTCGTCGGTCGGCGCCGGGTTGTCGCGCAGCAGTGCGGTCACCGTGCACAGGAAGCCGGGGGTGCAGAAGCCGCACTGCAGGCCGTGGCACTCGGCGAAGGCTCGCTGCACCGGCGAGAGCGTGCCGTCGGTGCCGTCGAGTCCCTCGACGGTGGTGATGTCGCGCCCGTCCACGGTGACCGCGAACGTCAGGCAGGAGCGGACGGGCTCGCCGTCCAGCAGCACCGTGCAGCACCCGCAGACCCCGTGCTCGCACCCGACGTGCGTGCCGGTCAGGCCGAGGTCGTGCCGCAGGCAGTCGGACAGCAGCCGCCGCGCCGGGACCTCGGCCTGCCGGAGCACCCCGTTGACGGTCAGCGTGATCTCATGCATCCGCGGCCTCCCTGGCGGCGTCACGAAGTGCCTGCTCGGTGAGGACTCCGGCGAGGTGCCGCCGGTAGGCGGCGGTCGCGTGGATGTCGGCCTCGGGGTCGACCCGTTCCCGTACGGCGCGGGCCGCCGAGGCCCAGTCGGCCGAGGCGGACGGGCGGTGGCCGACGGCCTCGGAGACGTCCACGAGCAGCGGGACGGGGCCCAGGCTCACGCACGCCACCGTGGCCGAGGTGATCCGCAGGTCGTCGTCCAGGACGACCAGCGCCGCGATCCCGGCCAGGGCGTAGTCGCCGTGCCGCCGGGCGACCTCGCGGAACGCGGTGCCCGAGCGCGGGGGCGGCGCGGGGAAGAACGCGGAGACGGCCAGCTCTCCCGGGTCGATCGCCGACTCCAGCGGGCCGGTGAAGAAGTCCTCCGCGGGGACGTCCCTGGCGGCGCCGGGCCGCGCCAGCCGTACCGAGCCCCTCAGCAGGGTGAGGACGGCGGGCAGCTCGGCGGCGGGGTCGGCGTGGGCCAGGCTGCCGACGACGGTTCCCCGGTTGCGGATCACCGGGTGGGCCACCAGCCGGAGCGCCTGGCGCAGCAGCGGCTGGGCCGCGGCGGCCGGTTCGTGCCGTTCCACCTGGGCGTGCCTGGCGAGAGCGCCGACCCGGACGCCCTCCGGTGCGACGTCGACGAACGCCAGCTCGGACAGCCGGTTGATGTCGACCAGGTGGGCGGGGGCGGCCAGCCGCATGTTCAGCATCGGGATCAGGCTCTGCCCCCCGGCGAGCACCTTGCCGTGCTCCCCGGTCCCGGCGAGGGCGTCGAGCGCCTCGCCGAGGGAGCGGGGAGCGTGGTATTCGAACGGGGGTGGCTTCACCCGGCGACCTCTCGTTGCGACTGGGGCACCTTCGGACCGACGCCACCACCGCCGCCCCGGCCCGCGATGACCCGGAGCAGGTGGTAGCCGGCCACCACCACGATGGTGCCGAGGGCGATGCCCTCCAGCGTGAAGTCCGAGCTGATCATATGCTTGACCGGGCCGATGGCGAGGATGATCCCGGCCCCGATCGGGACGAGGTTGACGGGGTCGGCGAAGTCGACCCGGTTCTCGATCCAGATCTTCGCGCCGAGCAGGCCGATCATGCCGTACAGGATGACGGTGATGCCGCCGAGCACGCCGCCCGGTGTGGCCGCGACCAGCGCGCCGAACTTGGGGCAGAGGCCGAACAGTATCGCGATGACGGCGGCGATGTAGTAGGCGGCCGTCGAGTAGACGCGGGTGGCGGCCATCACGCCGATGTTCTCGGCGTAGGTGGTGGTCGGGGAGCCGCCGAAGGTGCTGGCGACGACGGTGGCGGCGCCGTCGGCGGCGACCGCCCGGCCCATGTACGGGTCGACGTCGGTCTTGGTCATCTCGCCGACGGCCTTGACGTGCCCGACGTTCTCGGCGACCAGCGCGATCACCGCCGGAAGGACCAGCAGCACGGCGGAGAACCTGAAGTCGGGGAGGTGCATGCTCGGCAGGCCGATCCAGTCGGCCGCCGCCACGCCCTCGAAGCTCACCCTCGGGTGCGTGTCGACCGCGCCGGTGCCCGCGTTGAAGGCGGTGATGTTCCCGAAGACCCTGTCGGCCCCCCAGGAGAGGACGAAACCGATGATCAGGCCGAGCAGGATGCCGATCCTGCCGACGAAGCCCTTGAAGAGCACGATGATGACGAAGGTGACGGTCATCGTGATCAGGGCGATCCACTGGTCCTGCGGCCAGTAGATGTCGGCGACGACGTACGCCAGGCCGAAGCCGATCAGCATGACGACGGCGCCGGTGACGACCGGCGGGAAGACGCGGTTGATGATCTGTACGCCGAGGAAGTGGATGGCCACGCCCACGAGCGCGAGGACGAATCCGGCGACGAGGATGGCGCCGGTGACGATCGCGTCGGTGGCGGGCGTGTCACCGCCCATGAGCGCCCGGATCGCGAGCACACCGCCCACGAACGACGCGCTGGTCCCGAGGTAGCTGGGGACCTTCCCCTTCACGATGAGCAGGAACATGATCGTTCCGACGCCCGAGAACATGATGGCGACGTTGGGGTCGAGTCCCATCACCAGGGGGAAGACGAAGGTCGCGCCGAACATCGCGACGACGTGCTGCGCCCCGAACCCGACCATGCGCGGCCATGACAGCCGCTCGTCGGGTCTGACCACCTCTCCAGGAGTGAGTGTTCTGCCGTCGCCGTGTTTCGTCCAACCTGCAGCCATCGAGCCCCACCTTTCACCGGGCCGTCGGTCGGTGACCACCCCGCGGGCTCCCTCCGGCGAATCCCCTTCACAACCGTTGCGGGCACGTTAGGACCGAAACCATGCCCTTACACCGTCATGATCTGCCAAATCTGAGGGGCCGACCAGTGGACACCTCGCGCACGGCGTACCTGCCGCGCCGGTGAGGAGCGCGAGCGGCAGGGCGCGCGCTATTTCCCGACCACGTGGATCTCGAAGCCGTCGCCGGTCACCACCTGGCCGTTACGGATCTTGCAGGTCTTGCGGAGCTCGACCTCGCCGTCCACCAGCACGTTGCCGTCGGCGATGAAGTGCTTGGCCTGGCCGCCCGTCTCGGCGACGCCGCAGTATTTGAGCAGGTCGCACAGCGGGATGTATTCGGTTTCCAGCTCGAAGGTCTCGTTCACGCCGAACAGCTTAGATCCCGCGCATCCGCAGGACGTGCAGGGCGAGGGTGAGGTTCAGCCGCAGGTGGGCGTCCTCGGTGAAGCTACCGAGCATGCGCTCCAGCTTGCCGATCCGGTAGCGCAGCGTGTTGTAGTGGAAGTGCAGCCTGCGCGCCGTCTCGGCCACGTTGAGGTTGGTCTCCAGCAGCACCTGCAGCGTACGGCGCAGGTCGGCGTTCTCCGCGTCGTCGTCGGAGGCGAGCGGGCCGAGGGTCTCGCGGACGAAGGCGTGCAGCTCGGAGGTGTCGTTGACCAGGGACAGCAGCCGGTAGACGCCGAGCTGGTCGAAGTGCGCGACCGCGCCGTTGCCGTGGAGCTGACGGCCCACCCGTGCGGCCTTCAGCGCCTGGCCGTACGCCTCGGGCAGCGCCTCGGCCCCGACTGCGGTGCGGCTGGCGCCGGTGGAGAAGGTGGCGGGCAGGGACTCGGCGAAGGCGGCGGCGGCGTCCTTGGCGAGGCGGCCCGCGTCGACGGACGCGTCCACGATGGTGACGACCTCGTGGGAGAACCCGGCCACCGCGCCGCGTGCGTCGTGGCGGCGCATCGCGCCGGTCCAGCAGGTGACGAGGCGGTCCTGGGCGGCGCGCTCGTCGCCCTCGGGGTCGAGCTCGGCCACCAGCACGGTGACCGGCCGCTGCAGGTCCCAGCCGAAGGCCCTGGCCCGGGAGGCGACCCGCTCGGAGCCCCCGGCCCTGCCGGTGAGCACGTCGCGCAGGAAGTCGGCGCGGTACTTGCTCTCGACGGCGTTGACCGCCTCCTGCCGGGTCACCACCAGCGCGGCGACCGTGGCGGCACGTTCCAGGATGCCGACGTCGCTGTCACCGATCGACCCGACCGGCCCGCAGGCGACGATCCTGCCGTGGTGGTGGCCGCCCGCCACGACCGGCACCGAGGTGTGGCGCCCCTCGGGGGCCCCGGAGGCATCGGAGGCGTCGCGCAGCGCGGCCACGTGCTCGACGGGCCCGGCCGCGGCCAGCACGTGGCCCATCCCGTCCAGCACGGCCACCCCCACGCCCAGCAGCCCGGCGACCTCGGCCGTCACCTCGCGCAGCCCGCCCCCGGCGAGCACGACCTGGACCAGCGCCCGGTGCGCCTCCTCCGCCCTGGCCAGCACGGCGGCCTGGCGGTTGAGGATGTCGGTCAGCACCTGGTTGAGGATGTCGTCGAAGCCGACGTCGTCGGGAAGCTGGATCAGCGGGAAGCCGAGCCGGTCGGCCTGCTCCACCATCTCCTCGGGCAGCTCGTCGAGATAGCGGCCGAGCTTGATGGCGAGCGCGGCCAGGCCGCGCTCGTCGAGGTCGGCCACCAGCCTGCCGAGCGACTGGGGCGTGTTGCGCAGCGGGTAACCGGTGGTGAGCAGCAGCTCGTGCGGCTTGACCCAGGCCAGGACGTCGGGCACCTCCATCACGTTGAGGCGCTGCACGACGCGGTCCAGGCCCCGTTCCCCCGCGATCAGCCGGGCTCCCGCCAGTGTCGAGACGCCGAGGACCTCGCCGACGGCGACGCCGTGAATGATCGTTCCGGTGCTCGCCGGGCGCACGGGGGGTTCCATGAGGTGATTGTGACTGATGGAACCGTCTGTCAGGAAGAGCCAACCTTTGAGCAGACTGTTGGCATCTTTCTCCGTACGGCCTGCGTCCACGCCCGTTCTACCGTCGGCTCAATGGATGGGGGAGTCCGTGAGCGAGCGAACCGCTGGAGAGAGCACCTTCACACCCACGGGGCCTGCCGAGGAGCGCTCATGACCGTTGGAACACGCCCGAGGGCGCAGCGCGCGGACGTACGGACGCACGGGACCGGCGCGGCCAGCACGGCCCTGCGCCGGATGCTGGAGGCGCCCCGCCGCCCGGCGCGGGTGCTGGCGGCCTTCCCCTCCGGCGTCTACCTTGAGGTACGCACCGAGCTGGAACCGCAGGTCATCGCGGTGGTGACCGGGGATGCCACCCGCCTGCCCAACGCCATGGTCGTCACCGACCCGATGCCTCGCGTCGCGGTGGGCGACGAGGCGTCCGTCGGAGACGGCTCGATCGACGTCGGGCGGCTCAGCCTGCGGGCCCACCGCTGGTGGAACCCGGCCCCGCCGCTCGGTGCCGTGGACGTGGCGCGGCTGGCCCGCTCGCTGCCCGTGATGGCGGAGCTGTGCGGGCGGTCGCCGAGGCGTCCCGGGCTGGAGGGCAACGGCGCGGCCGGCCTGCTGGCCCAGGGCTGCGCCGAGGGCTCGCTGCTGAAAAGCGTGGTGGCCGCCGAGCAGCTGGTCGGCCTGGGTCCCGGACTCACGCCGAGCGGTGACGACGTGCTCGCGGGACTGCTGGTCGCGCTGCGCCACCTGGGCGGCGCGACGGGTGCGGGCCGTGCCGTGTGGCTGGCCGACTGGCTGGCCGCCGCGGTGACCTTCGACGTGCGCGGCAGGACCACCCCCATCTCGGCGGCGCTGCTGCACTGCGCCGCCCGGGGCGAGGCCAGCGGCGAGGTGCTGGCCGTGCTGCGGGGCCTGGCGGGACGGCAGTCCCTGGAGGCGGCGCTGCACCGCCTCCTGCAGCTGGGCCACACCTCCGGGGCGGACCTGGCGTGGGGACTGCGGATCGGGCTCGCGGCGGTGATCGATCTGGAAGGCGGGGGCAATGGCGAGTACTGATGTGGTCCGGACGCGCACGGGGGTCTACCACGACTCCGTGAGCCTGATGCGGGTCAGCCGCGCGGCGACCGCGCTGTCCGGCGTGGAGGTCGCGGTGGTGGCGATGGCCACGGAGCTCAACCTCGGGATCGCCGCCGAGCTGGGTTTCGACCTGCCCCAGGCCGGTCCGGCCGACCTGCTGATCGCGCTGCGCGGCGAGGCGGACGCCCTGGAGGCCGCGTCGGCGGAACTGGACGGGCTGCTGGCCGCGCTGTCGGCCCCGTCCGCGGGTGGTGGTGGCGGTGGCGCCGAACGCCCCCCGCGCACCGTCCGCGCCGCGGCCCGCGAGCGCGCCGCCACCCTGGCCCTGGTCTCGGTGCCCGGCCCGCACGCGTTCGCCGAGGCGCTGGACGCGGTCGAGGCGGGCCTGTCCGTGATGATCTTCAGTGACAACGTGCCGGTCGAGCAGGAGGTGCTGCTCAAGAGGCGCGCCGCCGAGCGCGGTGTGCTGGTCATGGGTCCCGACTGCGGCACCGCGGTGATCGGCGGGGCGGGTCTCGGCTTCGCGAACGTCCTGCGGCCGGGCCCGGTCGGGCTGGTGGCCGCCTCGGGGACGGGTGCGCAGCAGGTGACCTGCCTGCTCGATCTGGCGGGGGTGGGGGTGTCCCACGTGCTGGGCGTGGGCGGTCGCGACCTGTCCGCGGACGTGGGCGGGCTGTCCACCCTGCGCGCCCTGGAGGCCCTCGACGCCGACCCCGCCACCGAGCTGATCGTCCTGATCTCCAAGCCCCCGGCCCCCGAGGTCGCGCGGGCCGTCGGGGAGGCCGTCGCGAAGCTCGGCACGCCGGTCGTGACCGCGCTGCTCGGTCCCGGCCAGGACGATCTGACCTCGGTGACCGAGGCCGCCCTGCGCGCCCTCGGCGTCCCGGTCCCCACCTGGCCCTCCTGGCCCGCCCCCGGCGCGGCGCGGACGGAGCAGCGGGCGCCCGGCGCGGCACCCGGGCTCCCCAAGACGACCACCGCGGCACCCGGGCTTCCCGAGACGACCGGTGCCGGAGCCGGAGCCGGAGCCGGAGCCGGGGGGAACGTGCGGGGAATCTACTCGGGCGGGACGCTGTGCGTGGAGGCGCGGCTGATCGTCGGGACCGGAGAGTTCACCGATTTCGGCGACGACGCCTACACGGTGGGCAGGGCCCACCCGATGATCGACCCGACGCTCCGTCTGGAGGCCCTGGCCGAGGTGCCGCCCGGCGACGTCGCCCTGCTCGACGTGGTACTCGGCCACGGCGCCGACCCCGACCCCGCCGCCAGGCTCGCGCCCGCGGTCGCCGAGGCCGTCGCGAGAGGCGTCACGGCGGTGGTCGCGCTGGTCGGCTCCGAGGGCGACCCTCAGGGGCTGGCCGCGCAGGCCGAGGCCCTGAACGCGGCGGGGGCCACGGTGTTCACGTCCAACGCCGAGGCCGCCGGGTACGCCGCGCGCGCGGCCACCGGGGTCGCCGCGAACGCTCGTTGACCGTTCGCCCGAGGCCGGAGGTTTCCGGGCTCGTTTCAGGCTCGGGTTCCAGGTTCAGGGAGAATTAATGACGCTGTCCATGCTTTCCGGCGAGCCGGAAGTGATCACTGTGGGGGCCGACGTGCTCGGCGAGGCGCTGGACGCGCAGGCCGTCCCGCGGGTCCGGGTGGACTGGCGCCCGCCGATGCCCGGCACCGAGGCGGACCTGGCCAGGGTGCTGGCCGATCCGCGCAGGGTCCGTGCCAACGAGACGGCCGTGGGCCGCCTGGTCTCGGCGCGGCCGCAGCTTGTCGGGGTACGGCCAGCGCACGAGGTGCTCGACCTGCCGAAGGGCACTTTCCTGCACGCGGGCCCGCCGATCGAGTGGGAGCGGGCGTCGGGGCCGATGCGGGGCGCGCTCATCGGGGCGATGCTGCTGGAGGGGCTGGCCGCCGACGCCGAGGAGGCCGAGGAGCGGCTGGCCGCCGGGCGGGCCCGGTTCGACTCCTGCCACCACCACCGGACCGTCGGGCCGATGGCGGGCGTGGTCACCCCGTCGATGTGGATGTTCGAGGTACGCGACGCCGAGCACGGCGGCACCGCCTACTGCTCGCTCAACGAGGGCCTGGGCAAGGTGCTGCGGTACGGCGCGTACGGCCCCGAGGTGCTTGAGCGGCTGCGCTGGATGGCCGAGGTGCTCGGCCCGGTGCTTCAGGCCACCCTGGAGCGGAGCGGGCCGCTCGACCTCAGGTCGCTGGCCGCGCAGGCCCTGCAGATGGGCGACGAGCTGCACAACCGCAACCGCGCCGCCACCTCGCTGATGGTGCGCGAGCTGGCCCCCGACGTGGTGGAGGCCGCTCCCGGCCACGCCGCCGAGGTCCTGCGCTTCGTCAACGGCAACGACCACTTCTTCCTCAACGCGGGCATGGCCGCCTGCAAGGTCGCCGCGGACGCCGCGCGGGACGTCCCCGGCTCCACGATGGTCGTCGCGATGGCCCGCAACGGCACGGACTTCGGGGTCCAGGTCTCCGGGCTGGGCGACCGCTGGTTCACCGGCCCCGCGGGCGTGCCGGACGGTCTCTATCTGGGCGCGTACGGCCCCGACGACGCCAATCCCGACATCGGCGACTCGACGATCACCGAGACGGCGGGGCTGGGCGGCTTCGCGATGGCCGCCGCCCCGGCGATCGTGAGGTTCGTCGGCGGGAACGTGTCGGACGCGATGGCGGCCACCCGGTCCATGTACGAGATCACCCTGGCCGAGCACCCCGCGTACCAGATCCCGGGGCTGGACTTCCGGGGCACGCCGGTCGGCGTCGACGTCACGCTGGTCGCCAGGACGGGCCTGCTGCCCACCGTGAACACCGGTATCGCCGGACGGGTCGCGGGGACCGGACAGGTCGGCGCGGGCCTGGTCAGCCCGCCCGCCTCGGCCTTCACCTCGGCCCTGGCCGCGCTGGCCGCGGCGGCCGATCATGAACATGCGTCGGCTTAGTGATCTTTTGTCTATTAAGATTGGGTAAAGCTGACAATTTCTCCATCCGCCGGTAGCATTCGGCGACGTCAGAGCGCGGACGCAGGCTCAGTGATCTGAAGGAGACCGATCCTGACAAATACCGTCACGCGCCTTCTCAGCATGCAAACTTCCATAACCAAATGCCATCCCGATATCGTGTCCACCTCACAGGGGTTGGTTATGGGGAACGGGGAACGATGACCGATCGCTTGCTCGGGAGAAACCCCCAGGGGCCTGAGGGCGGCGATTCCGCCGGCGGAACACCGGAGGGCCAGGGCAGGCTGGTGGGCAGGCGCTACCGCCTGGTGTCGCCGGTCGGCCGTGGCGGGATGGGCATGGTGTGGCACGCGCACGACGTCCTGCTCGACCGGGACGTCGCGGTCAAGGAGCTGATCCTCCCCTACGGGCTCGACCACGCGGGCAAGCAGGGAGCCCACCGGCGGATGCTCCGCGAGGCCCGCTCGGCGGCCCGGCTCAGCCACCCCGGCATCGTCACCGTCCACGACGTCGTCGAGGAGGACGGCCGCCCCTGGATCGTGATGGAGCTGGTCCGCGCCTGGTCGCTGGAGCAGGCCGTGCGGCAGAGCGGGCCGCTGCCGGTGGTCCAGGCCGCCGAGATCGGCGTCCGGGTGCTCGACGCGCTCCGCCACGCCCACGCCGCCGGGATCATGCACCGCGACGTCAAGCCGGGCAACGTGCTGCTCACCTCCGACCGGGTGGTGCTCACCGACTTCGGCATCGCCGCGATCGAGGGAGACGTGGCGATCACCCAGACCGGCCTGATGATGGGCTCGCCCGCCTACATCCCGCCGGAGCGGCTGTCGGGCCAGCCGGTCACGCAGTCCTCCGACCTGTGGTCCTTCGGCGCCACGCTGTACGCGGCGGTCGAAGGGCGGCCCCCCTACGAGGGGCCGGACGCGGTGGCCGTGCTCGGCGCGATCCTCACGCAGGAGCCCAGCCGGCCGCAGCGGGCCGGTGCCCTGATCACCGTCATCGAGGGCCTGCTCCGCAAGAACCCCGCCGACCGGATGAGCGCCTCGCAGGTGTCGGACCTGCTCGACCGGGTGCTGCGCAGCCACGGCTCCAGCACCCCGAACCGCGCGCCCAGCCCCTCGCCGTCGTCGATGCCGGTCCCGGGCGACTCCATGCCGATCCACCTGATGCCCCCGCTGGACGTGCCGTCGGGACCGATGCCCTCCCGGATCATCGAGACGCCCTCGGGCCCGATCCGGGTGCCGTACACCAACGACTCCTCGGGCGGCCACCCGCTCCCCTACGACGCGCTCTCCAGCCCGTCGGGGTCCCACCGCGCGGACCTGCTGTCCTTCCCCGCCACCGGCACCGGCGGGTTCCCGCAGGCGGGCGGGCCGCAGTTCGACGCGATCACCGGTCTGACCGGCGAGCACCGGCGCGGCTACGACGCGCTGCGCATCCCGGCGACCGGCCCGGACGGCAATCCGTTCGACCCGCTGACCAGCTTCTCCGGCGACCTGCCCGCCGCACCGCCGTCAGCGCCACCGGCCGCGCCGCGCCGCGGGCAGAGCGAGGCGTCCAAGGCCCGCGAGGCGGCGCTCTGGCCCACGCCCACCTCGCGGGAGGCGTCCTCCCGCGCCGCCGTACGGGACTCGCAGTCCATGACCTCACCCAGCCGGAACGGGGCACGCGGAAACGCGCGCCGCGCCCAGGGAAACGGCGGGGGCGGCCCCGACGTCCGCCTGCTGATGCTCGGCGGGGGCGGCGTGCTGGCCATCGTGGTCGCCGGGCTGCTCGTCTTCCTGCCCGGCGGAAACTCCGACACCCCGGTCTCCACGATCCCGTCCACGCCGGCCTCCACGGCGGCCGAGCCGGTGCCCCCCGCCGCGCCGAGCGAGGAGATCCCCGAGGGCTTCAAGCTGGCGAACGCCGCCGGTGTCTCCGGCGCGGTGCCCGGCGACTGGACGGTGAAGGAGAGCCCCGGCGGAGCGGTCACCTTCTCCGGGCCGAAGAGCGGCGGGCAGAGCATCGTCGTCGTCGAGGTGCCGGTCACGGATCCGGTGACGGCACTGAGCGGGGCGAGCAAGAAGGGCCTGGACGAGTACACCGAGGTCGGCGTGACGGCGGTGAACTACCGCACGTGGAAGGCCGCGGACTGGGAGTACACCTACGTCCAGCCCAACGGCGTCCCGATGCACGGGCTGACGCGCTACGTCGCCCTCAACGGCCGGACCGCCTACCAGATCACGTTCAAGGTCCAGGACCTGGACTGGGAGAAGAACTCGGACATCCTGGAGACGTTCTTCGCCACCTTCACCTCGGTCGGCTGACCTCGTCCGCCGTCCCGTCCTCCCCCGGCCTCACCGCCGTCCCGTCACGCCCCCGGTCCCACCGTCCATCACCCCGGCCCCGTCACCCCGGCCCCGTCACGCCGGTCCTGCCACGCCGCCCGCGAAATGACCTCGTGGTGTGGTCATGAGTGATGGCAGACTTCGCTCGTGACCGCGAACCCCCCGAACACCACGGCCCCCGGCATCTCCCCCGACGGCGGAGAACGGATCGCCGCCGTGCAGCGGCGGACGCTCACCGTTCTGTCCGCCGCCCAGATCAGCGGCGGGATCGGGGTCGCCGTGGGGCTCACCTTCAGCTCGGTGACCGTGGAGGAGCTCTCCGGCTCCACGGCGCTCAGCGGGCTGGCCGGGACCGCGACCGTGCTGGGCGCCGCACTGCTGGCGCTGCCCACCGCGAAATCGTCCGGCAGGGGCGGCCGGCGGGCCGGGCTCGTCCTGGCCTACGGCTGCGCCCTGCTCGGCTGCCTGGTCTCGCTGCTCGCGGTCGGCCTGGGCTCGTGGCCGCTGCTGCTGGCCGGGCTGGTGCTGTTCGGCGCGGCCAGCGCGGGCGGCCTGGCCTCACGCTACGCCGCGACCGACCTGTCCCCGCCGGGGCACTCGGCCCGGCACCTGTCGCTGGTGGTGTGGGCCACCACCGTCGGGTCGGTCACCGGGCCGAACCTGGCGGGACCGGCCGAGCGATTCAGCTCCGGGCTCGGGCTGCCGCCGGGCGGCGGCCCGTTCGCCATCGCCCTGGTGGGCTTCGCGATCGCCCTCGGCATCATCGTGATCGCCCTGCGCCCCGACCCCCTGCTCCTGGCCCGCTCCACGGACCCGGCCCCGGAGGCGTCCCCCGCGCCCGGCACCTCCCCGGCCCCGGGGAAGACCGGGGGCACGCTCCGCACCGCCTGGCGGGTGCTGCGCGGCACCCCCGTGGCGGGCCGCGCGCTGGTCGCGATCGCGGTGAGCCACACCGCGATGGTCTCGATCATGTCCATGACCCCGGTCCACCTCGACCACGGCGGCTCGACGTACACGGTCATCGGCATCGTGATCAGCCTGCACATCGCCGGGATGTACGCCCTGTCGCCCGTGGTCGGCTGGCTGGCCGACCGGGCCGGGAGAACGCCGGTGCTGGTGCTGGGGATGGGCCTGCTGCTGGCCGCGGCCGTCCTCGCGGGCGGGGCCGGGGCGCACGACGTCACGCGGGTGACCGTCGGGCTGGTCCTGCTCGGCCTCGGCTGGTCGTGCGGGCTGATCTCCGGCTCGGCGATGCTCAGCGAGGCCGTGCCGCTCGAACACCGCACCCCCGTGCAGGGCCTCTCGGACCTGCTGATGAACGTCTGCGGCGCGACCGGCACCGTGATCGCCGGGGTGGTCGTCGGCACCCTGTCGTACGGCGTGCTCGGCGCGACCGTCGCGGTCATGGTGACGGTCACCGGCGCCTGGCTGACCCTGGCCCGCGCCTGAGCCGCGACCGCCCCTCACCTCGGCCCCCTTCACCCTCGACCGCGCCCGGCCCGCAGCCGGTTGCCACCGGGACCGCCCGGGACGCCCGGGGACGCCGGGCGTCATTTGGCGTCGGCGTAGCACCTGACCGGGACGGCCAGCATGGGGAAGCGCACCGGGGTCGATCCGAACAGCAGCCTGGTCGCCTCCTCGGCGGCCTTGCCGACCGCCGCGACGACCTCGCCGGCCTGCTCGGCAGGGCAGTGCACCATCACCTCGTCGTGCTGGAAGAACACCAGCCTGGCCGGGTCGGGCAGCAGGCCGCGCAGCACGGCCATCAGCACGAGCGCCCACTCGGCCGCGGTCGCCTGGACGACGAAGTTGCGGGTGAACCGGCCGCGGTCGCGGGCCGCGCGGCCTCCCTCGGGGCCGGAGACCAGCTCCCGCCAGCCGGCGGAGGGCGGGGGCGAGGTGCGGCCCAGCCAGGAGCGGACCACCTTGCCCTCCTCACCCGCCCTGGCGGCGTCCTCCACGAACCGGTAGGCGCGGGGGAAGCGCCGGCGCATCACGGCCAGCAGCTTGGGCGCGTCTCCGCTGGTGCCCCCGTACATCGCCGACAGCATGGCGATCTTGGCGTTGTCACGCTCACCGCCGAACGCCTGCGCGAGCGCCTGGTAGAGGTCGATCTGCCCGGCGGCCCTGGCCAGGCCGCCGTCCCCCGCCATGGCGGCCAGCACACGCGGCTCCAGCTGGGCCGCGTCGGCGACGACGAGCGTCCAGCCGTCGTCGGCGACGATGACCTTGCGCATCAGCTTGTGGATCTGCAGGGCCCCGCCGCCGTTGGTCGCCCACCGGCCCGTCACCACGCCGCCCACCACGTACTCGGGCCGGAAGCGGTGGTCGCGCACCCACTGGTCGGCCCAGGCCCAGCCGTGGAAGCTGTAGAACCTGGCCATCTCCTTGTAGGCGAGCAGGGGCGCGACGCCCGGATGCTCGACCTGCTTGATGTCGTGGGCCCGGGTGGAGGCGACGGGCACGCCCGCCGCCTTGAACGCCCGGACGATCTGCTGCGGGGAGTCGGGGTTGAACGACGTGCCGAAGGCCGCCGCCACCTGGTCGGCCAGGGCCTGGAGCTTGACGGGCCGCATGCCGTGCACCGGTCGCGGGCCGAGCAGGCCGGTCAGCAGCTCGTCGTGCACGTCCTCCCGCCAGGGCATGCCCTCCCGGGCCATCTCCGCGGCGATCAGCGCCCCGGCCGACTCGGCGGCGACCAGCAGCCGGAACCGCCCCGGATCCGCGGTGGCCTCGACCCGCCGCAGCTGGTCGGCGTAGACCTCGGCGACCAGGTCCGCGTCCGGCGGGGGCGCCTCCTCCTCGAAGAGGGTCGCCTGCCGCGCCTGCCCCCCGGCGGGGCCGTGGTGGTCGTCGGGCACGGGGAGGCCGTGCAGCCGGGCGTGGGCCGCGGGGGCCGACCTCGGCTCGCCGAAGCGCCCCTCGTGGGCCAGGAGCAGGCCCTCGGTCAGCGCCAGGTCGTGGCAGCGCGCCAGCCGCACCCCGGCGGCGAGCAGCGCGGGGTAGACCTCCCGCGTGTCGGCCCAGACCCAGCGCGGGCTCCGGGTCTCCAGCTCGCGGACGGCCGAGGGCAGATCGGCGACGGCCCCGGCGGGCCCGCCGTCCACGCGCAGAACGCCCCCGCCCCCGGGAGCCGCCGCGACCGACACGTGCATACGCCAACACTGCCACGCCGGTACGACATTCTCGATCAGACGAGCGGTATGGCGATCTCGTCCTCGATCGGGGGTTCGATCTCCTGCTGCAGGCAGCCGGTGGCGGCGAAGCAGCGGATCGTCAGGACCTCGGCGGTCACCGAGACGTGCAGGAAGCTCTTGAAGAACGGCGGGGTGTCCCAGTCCGACAGCTCCGACAGGTAGCGGTGGAAGGTCCTGCCCACGGGCAGCCGCAGCGGCATCGGCCAGCCGCCGAGGATC
The DNA here is from genome assembly GCF_036227305.1 of Streptosporangium sp. NBC_01469. NCBI lineage: Bacteria > Bacillati > Actinomycetota > Actinomycetes > Streptosporangiales > Streptosporangiaceae > Streptosporangium > Streptosporangium sp. NBC_01469. The sequence continues at coordinate 9,019,745 of NZ_CP109465.1, forward strand.
CGGGCCGCCCACCTCATCCGCCGGGTGATCGGCACGGCCGGGGTGTCCCGTACCGGGGTGTTGCCGATCTGGCGGGACATCAGCGCCGCGCTCTCGTCGGGCGTGAGGTAGAGCCAGCGCATGCGCAGCCGGTCGCTGTAGAGCCTGCTGTAGAACGACAGCGAGTCGCCGCGCAGCGGGTAGCAGCGGTAGTCGTCCTCGTCCACGCCGCCCACGGTGACCCTCGGGGTGGTGTGGGTGGCGTGCATGAAGGCCCCGGAGCCGCCCGCCACGAGGTACTGGATGGTCCGTTCCCCGACCTTGACCGGGAAGCGCTGGTAGTTGTGCACGTCGCCGCCTATCGCCGCGACGTAGTTGTGCGCGGGGTCGGTGACGATGTCGTCGATGGTGCCGCCGCCGACCAGCTTCGACGGCTTGTGGTCGTTGCGGGTGTAGATGGGCTTCCCGGTGATCAGCACCTTGGGCCGGGGGTCGCGGGAGACCGTGCGCAGCCAGTCGGCCTGCTCCCTGTCGATGTCGCCGCGGATGCCGGTGTCCACGCCGACGATGAGCAGCCCCGGGGTCTCCATCGCCCAGTAGGGGGCGGGCTGCACGACCCGCTGCTCCGGCCTCGCCCGCCGCTCGCGCGCCCTGGCCAGCCGGGCCTCGTCGATCTTCTCCGGCCTGCGCCAGAGCAGGCCGCGCAGCCCCGAGGGCGACAGCTTGAACCCCTCGCTCTCGGCCGCCAGCGCCGGGGCGTCACAGAAGACGCGCATGAAGCCGCCGAGCCCGTCGTACCAGTCGTGGTTGCCGGGGATCGCGTAGATCGGCGCCCGGTAGTCCTGGTACGGGCGGAAGAACTTGTCCTCGTACTCGTTGCCCGAGCCGGTGGGGTAGATCACGTCACTGGCGACGACCGCGAACGCGGTGTCCTCGCCGACCTTGAGCATGCCCGGCACCACGGCGTACTGCGAGGCGTCGCCCTCCCCCGTGTCGCCGAGGACCAGGAAGGAGAACTCGGGGCCGACGTCCATCGGAATGCGGAAGGAGGGGTCGACGCCACGGTCCCGCTGGGAGCCCACCCAGCGCGCCCGCACCTGCCCCGAGGGGTCTCCGAACAGGATCGCGAGGACCTCGTTGCGCGACCGCCATATGGTGCGCGGGTTCAGCCAGGAGAAGGTCTCCTGGCTGGGAAGCAGGTCCTTGAAGGTGCCGGTCTGGGCGCAGGACCAGCCCGCGCCCTCCTTCGACACCCGGGAGGAGGCCTCACGCCCGTGCTCCGCCGCCTGTCCTATGTCAGCCATGACCATATCTTGGCAATGATCTTAAGGAGGCGCACCCGGATCCCCAGGACGCGCGCCGTGACCGCGATTCCGGCCGGCTCCCCGGTTGGGCCCCGTACCCGTCACCTCCCCGGCGGGACGAGGACGCCGGGGTTGAGGATGCCCTCGGGGTCGAGCCGGTCCTTGATCCCGCGCAGGATCTCCACGCCCAGGTCGCCGATCTCGGTCGCGTAGGCCTCCCGGTGGTCGCGGCCGACGCCGTGGTGGTGCGAGACGGTGCCTCCGGCCGCGACGATCGCCTCGTTGACCGACCGCTTGGCCGCCTCCCACCGCCCGACGGGGTCGTCGCCCTGCGCCGTGACGACCGTGAAGTACAGGGAGGCGCCGGTGCCGTACACGTGGGAGATGTGGCACATGACCAGCGGCGAGCCGAGCGAGGCGTGCAGCGAGAGCCGTACGGCGTCGTAGAGGCGGGGCAGGTTGGACCAGAACCCGGCCGTCTCCAGCGTCTCGACGGTCGCCCCGGCGGCGAGCAGCGAGTCGCGCAGGTAGGGCGCGGAGTAGCGCCCGCGGACCCATGACTCCCCCGGATCCGTACCGAGGTGGACGCCACCGAGCCCGGACAGCACGGCGGCGGCCCGCTCGCGCAGGGCGGGCACCTCGGAGAAGCCCTCGTACCCGGCGATCGCCAGGCAGCCCGCGCCGGTCGGCGAGGCGCCGATCTCGCCGGGGCGGGCCAGGCCGACCATCGTCTCGGTCTCGTCGGACAGGCGCAGCACGGTGGGCACGACGCCCTCCTGGACGAGGTGTCGCAGCGCGGCCGACCCCTCCGTGAACGACGCGAACCGCCACCCCTCGTAGACCCGTTCGGCGGGCGCGCGCCGGACGCGGAGCCTCAGGGAGGTGATCACGCCGAAGGCCCCCTCGGAGCCGAGGATCACCTGGCGCAGGTCGGGCCCGGCCGCCGACTTGGGCGCCCGGCCCAGCTCGAGGGTGCCGCGCGGGGTGGCCACGGTCATGCCGACCACCATGTCGTCGAAGCGCCCGTACCCGGCCGAGGCCTGCCCGCTGGAGCGGGCGGCGGCGAAACCCCCCAGCGTGGCGTACTCGAACGACTGCGGAAAGTGACCTAGGGTGAACCCGTGCCCGGCCAGAAGCCGCTCGGCCCCCGGTGCCCGGAGCCCCGGTTCCATCTCCGCGACCATCGACTCGGCGTCGACGGCGATCAGCCGGTCCAGGCGGGCCAGGTCCAGCGCGACGACACCGGCGAACCCGCCCCGGGTCGCGACCAGGCCACCGACCACGGAGGTTCCGCCGCCGAACGGGACCACCGCGACCCGGTGGGCGGCACAGGCGGCCAGCACCTCCAGCACCTCGCGGTGCGAGCCGGGCAGCACCACGGCGTCGGGCGCGTCGGAGCCGTCCCCGGCGCGCATGCGCATCAGGTCAGTGGTGGACTTGCCCCGGGTGTGCCGGACGCGGGCCTCGTCGCCGGAGCACACGTGATCGGCGCCGACGACGCCGCACAGCTCCGCCAGCACGAGCGGGGAGAGGGCCACGGCGGGCAGCCGCACCTCACCGAGCTTCGCGGCCCGATCCTGCCCCGGGCGTACGCCCAGCACGTCGTGGAGCAGCTTTCTGACCGGTTCCGGCAGGTCTACGGCCTTGCCGGGGTCACCCCAGCCGGACCAGAGCATGGGGTCGGCGGTACTCGTCGGATTTTCCACCTTTACACTGTGACACATGACGTCTATTCGTCACAATGTGGACATAGAAAGCGGAGGTCATGTGCTGGACGCCGCCCGCGAGGTGATCCTCGCGGTGGGGGTGCGGCGCACCACCCTCAGCGACGTGGCGCGCCGGGCCGGGCTCTCCCGCATGACGATCTACCGCCACTGGCCCGACGTACGCACCCTCGTCGCCGACCTGATGACCCGCGAGTGGGTGCGCGTCGCGGACCGGTTCGCGACCGGGGACCCGGTCACCTCGACGGTGGCGGTGGTACGGGCGCTGCGCGACCAACCGCTCTGGCGGAAGATCGTCGAGGTGGACCCGGAGCTGCTCCTGCCCTACCTGCTGGACCGCAGGGGGGCCAGCCACGAGGCCATGCTCACGATCGTCGAGGCGGCGATCACCCGGGGGCAGGAGGGGGGCACCGTGCGGCCCGGTGACCCGACGAGGATGGCCAGGGCCGTGCTGCTGACCGCCCAGTCGTTCCTGCTCTCCGGCCCGACCATGCTCGACCCCGTCGGTCTGGACGACCTGGACGCCGAGCTCGCCACGCTCCTGGAAAGGTACCTGCGACCGTGAACTCCTCTCTCAACGCCGCCCGCCGGGCACGCGAACTGGCCGAGGTTCGCGACCTCGTGGTGGACGTGCTGGTGGTGGGGTTGGGTGCCACCGGCGCCGGGGCGGCACTCGACGCGGCCTCCCGAGGCCTCTCCGTCGCCGCGATCGACGCCCACGACCTCGCCTTCGGAACCTCCAGGTGGAGTTCCAAGATGATCCACGGCGGGCTTCGCTACCTGGCCAAGGGGCAGGTCGGGGTGGCGTACGAGAGCGCGGTGGAGCGCGGTCACCTGCTCGGGCGCACCGCGCCGCACCTGGTCAGGGCCCACCCCTACCTGCTGCCGCTGGTCCCGGAGATCTCCCGCCGCCACGCGGCGCTGCTGATGACCGGATACCGCCTCGGTGAGGGGCTGCGGGTCGCGGCGCGCACGCCCCGTCACCTCCTGCCAGGTCCCTCGCGGATCTCCGCCGCGCAGGCCCTCGCCCTCGCCTCGCCACTGAGCTCGCGCGGGCTGCGCGGCGCCCTGCTGTCGTGGGACGGGCGCCTGACCGACGACGCCCGCCTGGTGGTCGCCGTGGCCAGGACGGCCGCGGCCCACGGGGCGAGGATACTGACGCGCTGCCGGGCGCTGGAGCTGTCCGGCGACGGCGCGCTGGTCCGCGACGAGCTCGACGGGGACACCTTCACGATCCGGGCCAGGACGGTGGTCAACGCCACCGGCGTCTGGGCCGCCGGGCTGCACCCGGGCATCCGGCTGCGCCCCTCGCGCGGCACCCACCTGGTGCTGCGGTCCGAGACGCTGCCCGGCCTGGCCGCGGGACTGCACGTGCCGATTCCCGGGGAGAGCAATCGCTTCGCCCTGATCCTCCCCCAGCCCGACGGGCGGGTCCACGTCGGCCTCACCGACGAACCGGTGGACGGCCCCGTCCCGGACGTCCCGAGGGTGCCGGAGAAGGACGTGACCTTCCTGCTGTCCATCCTGAACTCCGTACTGGAGGAACCGGTCCGGCGCGAGGACGTCGCCGGGACCTACGCGGGGCTGCGGCCACTGCTCGCCGCCGACGGCCGCCCGGCCGACCTGTCCAGGAGGCACGCGCTGCTGAGCAGGCCGGACGGACTGGTGACGATCGTGGGCGGCAAGCTGACCACATACCGGCGGATGGCCGAGGACGCGGTCGACCGGGCCGTGTCACTGGGCCGGCTCGGCGCGGGACGGAGCCGCACGGCGGAGCTTCCCCTCGTCGGGGCCGTCCCCGACGGCGCGAACGGCGCCGGCCCGGGGAGGGGCGCGGACGGCCGCAAGAGCGGGGAGGGCGGGGAGGTCCGGGGGGCGGACCGGCTGCTGGAGCGGTACGGGAACGAGGCGGGCGCCGTACGGGCCCTGATGGCGGAGGCCTCCTGGCTGGCCGAGCCCGGACCGGCCGGGGTCACCGGGGCCGAGCTCGTCTGGGCGGTCAGGCACGAGGGCGCCCTGGACGTGGACGACCTCCTCGACCGGCGGACCAGGGTCGGCCTCGTCCCTCGAGACCGCGACGCGGCCCTGCCCCTGGCGCGCGCCGCACTGGCCTACTGACGCCCGCCCCCGTGCCGGCCCACTGACGCCCGCGCCCGTCCGCCGGAGCCGGAAAGACCGCCGTGGCCGGAAGACCGTCAGGGCCGGGAAGTCCGCCGTGGCCGGGAAGGCCGCCCGGCCGCTCGCGCATCGCCTTCACACGCCTATGATCGTTTTACCCGTCACCACCTCGATCCTCCTGTTAGGTTAGTCTTACCTAAGTTCGAGCAAGGAGAGAGCGTGAGCACGGGGAGCGTCGTGGGCAGGGCGGATATGGCGGGTAAAGGGTGCACGCACCCGCCGGGCTGTCACACCGGCGAACTGCCGGTCCACGCCAGCGCGACCGTCGGAGCCCGTTTCTGGCTACTCATCGAGCACCCCGGCCCCTGGGCCTCCCATCTGGAGGACTGCAGCCTTCCCGCGGATGTGCACACCCTTATCAAACGGGCCACGCGGCTCGGCATCCGCCCCCAGCTGATCCGCCGACCAGGGCGCAGAAACCTCGTGGAAACCGGCATTCACGTCATGGTCGCCGACTCCGGGGCAGCCGAACCATGGATCGCCGAAGGCGTCATCGCAGGTCCAGACGATCTTAACCTTGACAGCGTGGTGGCCGGAGTGGTCCCGGAGTCCTGCATACTTGTGAGTGAGCCGGTTTTTCTGGTCTGCACGCATGCCAAGCGCAACGCGTGCTGCGCCCGCATTGGACTACCCCTAGCTCGGTCCTTGGCAAAAACATTGCCGGACACAGTATGGGAAACATCACATGTTGGCGGCGATCGATACGCCGCCAACCTCGTGTGCTTGCCACACGGGCTTTACTACGGCAGCATGTCTCAGGCTGCTGCGATCGCGGCAGCCAACGCGTACCGGTCCGGCGAGGTCATCCTCGACCGTTTCCGGGGACGCGCAGGCATCCCTGAGCCACTGCAGGCCGCCGAGCATTTCATCCGCATTCATACGGGTGATCTCTCGGTTGGCGGAGTGGCCGTGGAATCCTCCAGGTTGGACGGCGCCGTCACCGAGGCATTTGTGCGCGGTAGTGGCGCTCGTTTTCGGGTAGTGGTTGAACCCATGACGCTGACAACGCCATGCGGTACGGCTTGCGCCGATACGATCACTACCTACCGGCTGGTCACGCTGGACAGGGTAACCCCTGTGCGGTATGCCACGTCCGCGCTGACCTGACCTGAGGGAACATCACGGCCAATCCAGGCGTTGGACCCAGGGACGTCACAAGCGTCCAATGCGGCATCAACCAGAAATACCTCTCACTATAAGGTGGTTTTCTCATGTCTCAGGTACGTCGGCAGACCGCCCGGCCTCGGCCCAGCTGGGGCTGGCAGGATGACGCCGCGTGCCGGGGCGAGGACCTCGTGCTCTTCTTCGGTCCCGACGGCGAGCGTCAGCCCGAGCGTGACATCCGCGAGCGTAAGGCCAAGGCGATCTGTGCCCAGTGCCCCGTTCGCGCCGAGTGCCTGGACTACGCGCTGTCCCGTCCGGAGAAGTACGGCACCTGGGGCGGTCTGAACGAGGACGAGCGCGCCTCCGAGCGTCGCCGTCGTATGCGCCGCGCCGCCAGCGCCGGCATCAGTGCCGTCGCCTGAGCAGTACCTCCACCCGGCTTCCCCCGCACGTGTGATCTCGCGAACCCCCTGCGAGATCACACGTCGTCGTGTCGGGCCCCGCTCGTGCGGCCCCCGGGACGGGCGACCGCACGGCGGGTTTCCCCCACGGGTCAGGGCCTGCTGCGGCCCGGCTTCCGCATCTCCTTGGTGATGCTCTTCCACTTGCCCTGAAGCTCCTTGCGGAGCCGCGCGTCACTCCTGGACGCCATCCACGCAGCCTCCCTCTGGAGCTTGTTCCAGCTTTCCAGCCGCCGCTCCGGAAGTGTGCCGTCCTCGATCGCGGCGATCACCGCGCAGCCCGGCTCGCTGTCGTGGCGGCAGTCGCCGAACCGGCACCGCGCGGCGAGCTCCTCCAGGTCCGAGAAGACCATGTCCACGCCCTCGCCCATGTCGTACAGGCCGACGCGGCGGATACCGGGCGTGTCGATGATGAGCCCGCCCCCCGGGAGCGGGATGAGCTCACGGTGCACGGTGGTGTGACGGCCCCGGCCGTCACCGGCCCTGACCTGCTGGGTCTCCATGACCCCCTCCCCCGCCAGGGCGTTGACGAGCGTCGACTTGCCCGCGCCCGAGGCGCCGAGCACCACCGCGGTGCGCGTGCCCTCGAGGTAGCCGCGGACGATGTCGACGCCCTCGCCCGTGACGGAGCAGACCGGGTGCACGTCCACCCCCGGTGCCGCCGAGGCGACCTCGTCCATCAGGAAGCCGAGGCTCTCGCCGATCAGGTCGGACTTGGTGACGAGCACCACGGGACGGCCCCCGCTCTCCCAGGCGAGCGCGAGCAGCCGCTCGATCCTGCCCAGGTCGGCGGTGTCGGTGGCGTGCAGGGCGGGTTCGGCGACGAAGACGACGTCGACGTTGGCGGCGAGCACCTGGCCCTGGGAGTCGCCGGAGAGCCCGCCCCTGGAGACCCTGCCGACGCCGCCGCGTACGAACGCGGTGCGCCGGGGCAGGAGCGCCTCCAGCTCGAAGCGGCCCTCGGCCAGGCGGCGGAGCCCGGCCCAGTCACCGACGCAGGGCAGGTCCACGGGGTCGGCGGCGGCGGCGCGCCGCACCCTGGCGGCGTAGCCGGCCCGGAGATGACCGGAGGCCGTCAGCACCTCGGCGGCACCGCGGTCGACGCGGGACACGCGGGCGGGTATCAGGCCCGCGGGGAGCTCGGCGGCGAGGGAGTCGTTCCAGCCGAGCGCGGTGAGAACAGATGAAGAGGAGACGATTGGCGAAGACAACGTAAGCACCCTTGTGGAAGGCCGGGTGCCCTGTCGCGAATCGGCTAGGCGGGCACCCGGAGGTTGACGGACGGCAGGCTCACCAGAACAACCCGCATGCCCCCACCTCCTGTCACCTCGTGGCCGCACGTCTCTCGAACGGCGTCTTGGGGAGGACTTTAGCGCACCGTCTCCCGTCCGGCGCAAACACATTTACGGTGTTTCCCACGGCCGAAGCCGGGGATTCCAGCCGGCCCCGGGCGCCGCCGCCGCCCGGCGCCCCCGGTCCGCGCGGGAGGTCCCGGTTCCGAGGTGAATCTCCCGCGCGGCACGAGAACGCCCGGCCGGGGTGTCCCGGCCGGGCGTCTCGTCCTGCCCTGTACGTGGTCGATCGGTCGCCGATCAGCGTGTCGCGGCGCCCCGGAGACCTCGCGGACCGGCGCGCCGCGAACCCGAGGAGATCACCCGGACGGCGGCCAAATCTCGAGGGGCACGGTCACAGACCGGGCGCCGGGAAGTGGGAGGTGAGCTCCCTGACCTCGCCGTGGACGCGGGTGATGACGTGCTTGGCCTCGTCCTCGTCCTTGGCCAGGGCGGTGACGACCTGGTCGATCCAGGCGCCGATCTGCCGCATCTCGGCGACCCCCATGCCCCGGCTGGTCACGCCCGCGGTGCCGATGCGGATGCCCGAGGGGTCGAACGGCTTGCGCGTGTCGAAGGGCACGCTGTTGTAGTTGGTCTCCAGCCCGGCCCTGTCGAGGGCCTGGGCGGCGGGCTTGCCACCGATGCCCTTGGGGGTCAGGTCGAACAGGATGAGGTGGTTGTCGGTGCCGCCGGAGACCAGGTCGAAGCCCCTGCCCAGCAGCTCCTCGGCCAGCGCCTGCGCGTTCAGGACGACCTGTCGGGCGTAGTCCCTGAACTCGTCGGTCGACGCCTCCTTGAGCGCCACCGCGATGGCCGCGGTGGTGTGGTTGTGCGGCCCGCCCTGCAGGCCGGGGAAGACGGCCTTGTTGAGGGCGGTGGCGTGCTCGTCGGAGGTGGCCATGAGCATGGCGCCCCGAGGACCGCGCAGGGTCTTGTGGGTGGTGGTGGAGATGACGTCCGCGTGGCCGACCGGCGACGGATGGGCGCCACCGGCCACCAGGCCCGCGATGTGCGCGATGTCGGCGGCGAGCACGGCCCCGACCTCGCGGGCGATCTCGGCGAAGGCCGGGAAGTCGATCGTCCGCGGGACCGCGGTGCCACCGCAGAAGATCAGCTTGGGGCGCTCGCGGAGGGCGATCTCGCGCACCTCGTCCATGTCGACGCGGCCGGTGTCCTGCCGCACGCCGTAGCGGACCGGGTTGAACCACTTGCCGGTGGCCGAGACCGACCAGCCGTGGGTCAGGTGGCCGCCGAACGGCAGGCCCATGCCCATGACCGTCTCGCCCGGCTTCAGGAAGGCCAGGTAGATGGCGAGGTTGGCGGGTGAGCCCGAGTAGGGCTGCACGTTGGCGTGGTTCACGCCGAACAGGGCCTTGGCCCTGTCGATGGCGAGGGTCTCGACCTGGTCGATGATCTGCTGGCCCTCGTAGTAACGCTTGCCGGCGTAGCCCTCGGAATACTTGTTGGTCAGGACGCTGCCGGTGGCCTCGAGGACGGCCTTGGAGACGTAGTTCTCCGAGGCGATCAGCTTGACGGTGTCGGACTGCCGCCGCTCCTCGGCTTTGACGAGCTCGGCGATCTGCGGATCCACGCTGGAAAGAGCGCTCATGCGCCTTCACTCCCCTGTCATCGTCGACATCGCGCGAAGACCCAGGCGCTCGGCCTTCTCGCCCTTCCGCTCCCCGGTGGTCTCTCCCACCTTATGCGCCAGTCGCGGCTTAGACGATAGCGGACTAAGCCGCGCGCCCGGCGCGACCTGCGCCCTCGACAGGCCAGAGCCGGTCGACCTCGGCGTTGAGCGTGGCGCCGATGAGCACGGCCAGCGCGGTGATGTAGAGCCACAGCAGCACGGCGATGGGCGCGGCGAGCGAGCCGTAGATGGAGACCGGCGAGAACCAGGCGGCGAGGACCGCGCGCAGCACGGCGGCGCAGACGATCCAGATGACGAGCGCGAGCAACGCCCCCGGCAGCTCGCGCCACCAGCGCGTGCGTACGGGCACGCTCACGTGGTAGAGCAGGGTGAGGAAGATCACCGAACCGATGATCACCACCGGCCAGTAGAGGATGTCGACCAGCACGGTGTAGTCGGCCGGCAGGGCCCCGCGCAGCGCGCCCGGACCGAGGACGAGCACCGGCATCACCACCAGCCCGATCAGCAGGCCCGCGAGATAGAACCCGAAGGACATCAGGCGGGTGCGGATGATGCCGCGCTCCTCGCCGAGGCCGTAGGAGACCGAGATCAGGTCGACGTAGACGAACAGCGCCCGCGAGCCCGACCAGAGCGCGAGCAGGAAGCCCAGGGAGATCAGCGAGACCTGGTTCTCGGGCTTCAGCACGTCCTGGAGAAGGGGGGTGACTACGGTGTCCACGGCGCTGTCGGTGAACAGCAGGTGAGCCTGCTGGTCGATCCAGACGCTGACGTTCTTGACCGTCTCGGGGCCGAACACCCAGGTCAGCTGGCCGAGCACGCCGATCAGGCCGAGCATGAACGGCGGCAGCGACAGCAGCGCGAAGAAGGCCGCCTCGCCCGCCAGGCCGGTGACGCGGTAGGTGACGCCCGCGTTCGTGGTGGCGACGATCAGGGTCCACGCGTCGGTGCCGCGGATCCACGAGAGCAGCGCCCGCAGCCTGGCCCAGACGTCCGTATCGCGGATCCACGAGAGACCGGCGCGCAACCGCACCCCGGGCCCGCGCGGAGGGCGCCGCTCGGGCCCGGGCCGATGGGCCGGAGCATCAGTGGACGTCATGCCACACAACGGTATTCCTAGCCGCGCTTGATCACGAGTCGGGCGGGCAACGATCGAATCTCACCCAGCTACCCGGACCACCTGCGGCAAAACCTACCTGCGGTAGAACGCCTCGGCGTCATCGGCGTCGACGATGCGCGCGCCCAGCGGCAGCAGGGAGATCGGGATCAGCTTGAGGTTGGCCAGGCCCAGCGGGATGCCGATGATCGACAGGAAGAGCGGAATCGAGGTCAGCAGGTGCCCGATCGCCAGCCAGATCCCGGCCACGACGAACCAGATCACGTTGCCGATGGTCGACAGCGCGCCCGCCTCGGGGTCGCGCACCACCGTCCGTCCGAAGGGCCACAGCGCGTAGGCGGCGATCCGGAACGACGCGATGCCGAACGGGATCGTGATGATCAGGACACAGCACACGATTCCCGCGAGGACATAGCCGATCGCCAGCCAGATTCCCGCGAAGACCAGCCAGATGACGTTCAACAGCGTCCGCATATTTACGAGCATGTCAGGCCAGATAAGGCCGGTTCCATCCGGCGTCCCCCTGGAACACCCCTGATCCGGACCCCGGCCCGAGCGGGGCCCACCCCTTACCCCGGCCCGAGCGGGACCCGTTCCCTGCCCGGCCGTCTCCGGCCCGAGCGGGGCAGGTCCCCTACCCCTGCCCGAGCGGAGCCCGTTCCCTGCCCGGCGGTCCGGCGAAGGCCTGGGCGATCGCGGTCCACGTCCGGGCGGTCTCGCCGCGCACCAGCAGGGACGTGTCGGCGAGGTGGCGGCGCCGGACCACCAGGAGACAGAAGTCGAGCATGGTGCCGCGGACCACGTCGGCGGCGTCCGGGGGTCCGGCCTCCCACGGCGACCCGCCGGGCATGGTCAGCTCCACCCGCACCGGGCGCGCCGGCGGCTCCAGGCCGCGCACCGCGAAGCCGTAGGGCATGGCGCGCACCCCGAGCGTCGCCACGTGCCTGAGCCTGGCGGTCGGCACGCGCGCGACGCCGAGCGCGTCCGCCACGTCCTGCCCGTGGGCCCAGGTCTCCATCAGGCGCGCGGTGACGAAGGACGCGGCCGACATCTCCGGCCCGTACCAGGGCAGCCTGGCACCGGCGTCCAGCCGGGCGAAGGCCTCCAGGGCGCGGGTCCTCGCCTCGCGGAACCACTCGTGGAGCTGGGCGGCGGTCAGCCCCCGCGAGGCGGCGGCGAGCTCGTCCACGGCGGAGTCCCCGCGGGCGAGGAACGCGGGCAGGGCGGCGCGGAACGCCCCGGGGTCGGCGGCGGAGACGGTGGCGGCGTCGTCGAACCAGGCGAGGTGGCCGACCTGGTCCCGTACCGCCCAGCCCTCGGCCGGGGTGGACAGTTCCCACTCGTCCGGGCCGAGCCCTCCGATCATGGCGTCGAACTCGGCCGTCTCGGCGCGCAGGTCCGCCAGCAGCTCGTCCATCAGGCTCATGGCGCCTCCCTGTCGCAGCCCAGACAAGGGTAACCGAGTAATATTCTAGAAGGAACAGCGCAGAATGGACCCATGATTTGCGAGGAGTGCAAGGAGCGGCGGCACGAGAAGTGCCGGGGAGGCTCGTGGTGCGACTGCCAGCATCAGCCCGCCCCCGAGCCCCGGGAGTCGGCACTGGACTGGCCCCGCCAGGGCTGACCGAAATCCCGCCGCCCCGGCCTCTCCGGCGTCCCGGCGCGGGCCCGGATACCACGTCCGCGTCCAGATGGTGGACCCGGCATTGGACATCCACGAAGCCCGAGGTATCGTCGTAGACATGCCAGCGGACCCATTGCTCGTCGTGCGACGCCACGTCGACCTTCTGCGTGTCCGCAGTGCCATCTGTTGTGACGTCCGTTAACCGTCGCCCCCTGCTGATTTCACCCAGCTCGGCCGCGTAACAGGCGTCCTCTTCTGAGTAATCGACCCCCGCACTCGACGATGAGGCGGGAGGTGCCCCCTGTGCGCGTCCGGAAATCATTCCATCGAGCCACAATAAGGACGCGCACATGACGACCCCTGCCCGGTCGGCGAACCGCCATCACAAGCGCCCGCGCGGCGAAGGTCAGTGGGCTCTCGGTTACCGTGAGCCACTGAACAAGAACGAGGAGAACAAGAAGAACGACGACGGGCTCAACGTCCGTCAGCGGATCATCGACGTCTACTCCAAGCGCGGCTTCGACTCCATCGACCCCGCCGACCTGCGCGGCCGGATGCGCTGGTTCGGGCTCTACACCCAGCGCAAGCCCGGGATCGACGGCGGCAAGACCGCGATCCTGGAGCCGGAGGAGCTCGACGACCGCTACTTCATGCTCCGCGTCAGGATCGACGGCGGCCGGCTCAACCTGGCCCAGCTGCGCGTCATCGCCGACATCTCCAACCTCTACGGCCGGGGCACCGCCGACGTCACCGACCGGCAGAACATCCAGCTGCACTGGATCGAGATCGAGGCCGTTCCCGACATCTGGGAGCGCCTGGAGTCGGTGGGCCTGTCCACCACCGAGGCCTGTGGCGACACCCCGCGCGTCATCCTGGGCTGCCCGCTGGCCGGGATCGACACCGACGAGGTCCTCGACGGCTCCGCGCAGATCCAGGAGATCTACGACACCTACATCGGCGACCCGGCCTTCTCCAACCTGCCGCGCAAGTTCAAGTCCGCGGTGAGCGGGTGCCCGGCGCACTGCACCGTGCACGAGATCAACGACGTGGCGTTCGTGGGCGTCGTGAACGAGAACGGCGAGCGCGGCTTCGACCTGTGGGTGGGCGGCGGCCTGTCCACCAACCCGATGCTGGGCAAGCGGCTGGGCGTCTTCCTCACCCCCGACCAGGTCGCCCCCGCCTACGGCGGCGTGATCGGCGTCTTCCGCGACTACGGCTACCGTCGCCTGCGCCACCGGGCCAGGATCAAGTTCCTGATCAACGACTGGGGTCCCGAGAAGTTCCGCGACGTCCTGGAGAAGGAATACCTGGGCTACACCCTGCCCGACGGCCCCGCGCCCGAGCAGCCGCGCGGCGGCCGCAGGGACCACGTGGGCGTCTTCCCGCAGAAGGACGGCAACTTCTACGTCGGCTTCGCCCCGAAGGTCGGCCGCCTCGACGGCGACAAGCTGCACCTGATCGCCGACATCGCCGAGCGGCACGGCTCCGACCGGGTGCACACCACGGTCGAGCAGAAGATGGTCATCCTCGACGTGGCGCCCGACAGGGTCGACAGCCTCGTCGCCGAGCTGGAGGCGGCCGACCTGCGGGTCAAGCCCTCCACCTTCCGCCGCCAGACCATGGCGTGCACCGGGATCGAGTTCTGCAAGCTGGCCATCGTCGAGACCAAGGTCACCGCGGCCAACCTGATCGACGAGCTGGAGCAGCGGCTGCCCGACTTCAAGAGCCCGCTGACCATCAACGTCAACGGCTGCCCCAACTCCTGCGCCCGCATCCAGGTCGCCGACATCGGCCTCAAGGGCCAGCTCGTCGTCAACGACAAGGGCGAGCAGGTCGAGGGCTTCCAGATCCACCTGGGCGGCTCGCTGGGCGTCAACCCCGGCTTCGGCCGCAAGGTCCGCGGCCTGAAGGCCACCTCCGAGGAGCTTCCCGACTACGTGGAGCGCGTGCTCCGCAACTTCGAGAAGCTGAAGAACGAGGACGAGACCTTCTCCGACTGGGTGCAGCGCGCCGACGACGCGGACCTGAAGTGAACGGCCGGTACACCGGTCCTTCGCACACGGGCCGGACGAGCGGGACGAGGAGGGGCGGATGAGCGAGCGAGCCGTTCCCTTCCACTGCCCGTACTGCGGCGAGGAAGACCTGGAGCCCTACGAGGGCGACGGCGGCTGGTACTGCCGGTCGTGCGTGCGCGCCTTCAAGCTGAAGTTTCTCGGAATCGGGGTGCGCTCGTGACGCGCGGCGAATCCGACGCGGCGAACGAAACGGCCGCGGCGACCGGCGAGGTCACCGCGGCCCGAACGGCCCGCACGGTGAATTCCGGCACGACGACGAGCGCAGATGTCCGCGAGGCACGACCTGCCCGCGCGGCGAATCAGGATTGGGTGAACGAGCGATGACACTGGTGGACATCGAAGTCGGATTACGTCAGCAGCGGGGGACGCTCGACCTTCAGGAGATCGTCGAGTCGGCCGCGCGCTTCCTTGAGGACGCCTCGGCCCTTGAGATCATCCGCTGGGCGGCGGCGACCTTCGGCGACCGGCTCTGCCTGACCGCCTCCATGAGCGACGCCCTGCTGATCGACCTGGTCAGCAGGGTCAAGCCCGGCGTGGACGTGCTTTTCATCGACACCGGATACCACTTCGCCGAGACGATCGGCACCCGTGACGCCGTCCAGCAGGTCTACGACGTGAACGTGATCGACGTGAAGCCGTCCCGCACGGTGGCCGAGCAGGAGCGCGACCTCGGCCCGCGCCTGTTCGGCCGCAACCCCGACCTGTGCTGCTACCTGCGCAAGGTCGAGCCGCTCAACCGTGCCCTCGAGCCGTACCTCGCCTGGGTCTCCGGCATCCGCCGCGACGAGGCCGTCACCCGCGCCGGCGTCAAGGTCGTCGAGTGGGACGCCAAGCGCCAGATGGTCAAGATCAACCCGATCGCCCGGTGGACGCAGGAGGACGTCGACAACTACATGGCCGACAACGGGGTGCTGATCAACCCGCTGCACTACGACAACTACCCCTCGATCGGCTGCGCCCCCTGCACCCGCCAGGTCGCCCCGGGAGAGGACCCGCGCAGCGGTCGCTGGGCGGGCATGGGCAAGACCGAGTGCGGGCTCCATATATGACGTGGCGTTCCCCCGGTACCGCCCCCGGGACACCGCTGGTCGCCGTGGCGCACGGGTCCCGTGACCCGCGCGCCGCCGCGACGGTGGAGGACCTGCTCGACCTGGTACGCGACGCGCGGCCCGAGCTCCTCGTACGCACCGCCTATCTCGACCACGCCTCCCCGACGCTTCCCATGGCGCTGTCGGGGCTGGCCGAGGCGGCGGTGCTGCCGCTGCTGCTCACCGAGGCCTACCACAGCCGGGTCGACATCCCCGGCGCGCTGGCCGAGGCGACGGCCCGCAGGCCCCTGCTGCGCGTGCACGCGGGCGCCACGCTGGGCCCGCACCCGCTGCTGGTCACCGCGCTGGAGCGGCGCCTGGCCGAGGCGGGCGTGCGGCCCGGCGAGCCCGGCACCGCCGTGGTGCTGGTCTCGGCCGGTTCCAGCGACCCGCGGGCCAACGCGACGGTCGCCGGGATCGCCGGGGACTGGGCGAGGCTGCGCGGCTGGCGGTCGGTGACCGCCGCCTACGCCTCGGCCGCCGGCCCCACCCCCGAGGAGGCCGTGCTGCGCCTGCGGCGCTCGGGAGCCTCCCGGATCGTGGTCGCCCCCTACCTGCTCGCCCCCGGCCACTTCGCCGACAGGATCCGCCGCGAGACCCTGGCCGCGGGCGCCGACGCCGTCGCCGACGTGCTGGGCGCCGCCCCCGAGGTCGCGGCGGTGCTGCTCGAACGCTACGAGCGGGCCGCGCACCGGTGGGAGGCTCTGGCCACCGCCTGAACCCTCGTGGGCACGGAGCCGCCCAGGGCGTTCAGGGGCGGTTCAGGGGGTCGAGGGGCGTGGCCACATCGTTGACCGCGCAGTCCAGCTCGACCACCTTCCCGGTGTGCCGGTCCACCTGGCGCAGGCCGTCCCGGCAGGGCGGAGGGAGCATCTGCCGCACGGTCACCGACCAGTCGAGGGGGAACGATTCGGCTTTGGCGAGCCGCTCCTCCCAGCCGTCGAAGAGATCGTCCACGTTCAGGAGGAGCTCGTCGATATCCCTGCCGCCCGCGTCGAGCTCACCGGGCAGTATGGCCGCGAACACCGTCTCCTTCCCCTTCCCGCTCGCCGGGATGCTCCACTCCGACATGAACATGTCCATCTGGTATCCCCTGGGACCGGCTCCGCAGAACCGCTTCTGCGGAGCCTCTCCGTCGATCCAGACGATCACCCGCCGCATCGGCCCCGAGCAGGAGACGCCCACCGCGTACGAGCCGCTCACCGGCCCGAACCTGAGCTCCTCGCGTGTCCCGCCCGCGTCGTAGTCACGGCCCGCGATCTTGCTCCCGGCAAATGGGGCTCCCTGGGGTTGCGACGTGATCGGCATGGTGGGGGATGGCCTGGCCATCACGCCGGTCCAGACGTCCAGGTCGTCGGTGACGCCGCCCGCGGGCGTGTTGAGGGCCACCGCGACGGTGAGGGCCGCCGCGACCGCGCCGCCCACCGTCCAGCGGCGGCGGCGCCTGATCGCGCGGACGCGCCGATGGACACCGGCGATGGCCACGCCCCTGCTGTGGCCTTCGTCCTCGTCCCCGTTCAGGATCTCGCGCAACTCGGATTCGGTGATCGTCATCTCAGCTCCCCATGGTGATCGCGGCGACGGCCGCCGAATCGACGCGCAGCTTGCGCAGTGCCCGGCTGGCCTGGCTGCGTACGGTCGCCACCGAGCAGTCGAGGATCTCGGCGATCTGCTGGTCGGGCAGGTCCGCGAAATAGCGCAGGACGATCACGGCCCGCTGCCTGCCGGGAAGCCCGGACAGGGCCTGCCGGACCGCCTCCCGCGTGGCCACCGCGTCCATCGCGTCGCCGTCCGGCGCCTCGGGGAGGACCTCGCTCGGCACCTCTCCGCGCCACCTGCGCCGCCACCAGGTGGCGTGGGTGTTGACCAGGATGCGGTAGACGTACGGGTCCGGATCGTCGCCCACCCTCCGCCAGGCGAGCCACGCCTTGGCCAGGGCCGTCTGCAACAGGTCCTCCGCCGTGCCCCAGTCGCGACACAGCAGGTAGGCGGCCCGTAACAGTCGGGCCGAGCGCTGCTCCACGTAGTGCTCGAAGTCAGCCCGATCGCGCATCGGGGGATCCTCACTGTTCGGTGTATGTCACCGATCACTACGCCCCGGAGATCCCGGAATGTTGCACGTGCCCGGAAGCTCACCCGCCGGGGGGCGGGAGGTGGAAGGCGCCCACCGCGCGGGCAGCGGCGCGTCGCCGGAGCGGGGCGGGGCTGGGTGGGAGGGGGATGAGGCGGAGCGACCGCGCGTCCGGGGCTGTGAAGAGAACGGCCCTCGGTAGCGGGGCGGGAGCCGGGAGGGGATGAGGCCGGGGCGACCGCGCGGCCTGCTCAGCGGGGAACAGCCCTCCCTCAGTGGCGGGGGGAGCCGAGAGGGAGACGGGGTGACCGCGACCGGCTCAGGTGATGAACGACAGCGGGCGCGGGTGTGCGGCGTGCCGGTGTCCGGGGGCGACGGCCGACCGTCAGTAGCGGGGTGGCTGGGGCGGCTGAGGAGGGTGGGGAGGCTGGGGCGGCGCCGGGGGCCACGGGTGCGGGTGCTCCTGGTGGGAGGGGTGGATCCGGTGGGGACCCGGCCCGGCCTGGTAGTGGCCGTACTCGCCGGTGAGCTCGCCGCGCAGCTCGTCCCACTGCTTCCGCCAGGCGGCGATGGCCTTCTTGAGGGGCTTGGTCCTGGAGTCCCCGACCACCTTGACGTCTCCCATGAGGACGTAGGCGGTGACCCGGACGAGCGGCGCGTTCGTGCCCGGCGGCGCCTCGATGACCTGGACCTTCTTGTCCCCCATGACGGCGATGCCGTCGAGTTCGACTTCCACCCCGTCCGGAACGATGATCTTCACGTTCCCCATGACCGCGGTGGCCATGATGTCGACCACTCCCCCGGTGCGGACCTCGGCCTGGCGCAGGTCCAGCAGGACGTCGCCCATCACGGCGACGGCGCCGAGCGGCTTGTCGATCCGCCAGCTGCCGCGTCGCTTGGAGCTGCTCATCACCGCCACGAACCAGCGCCGCACCTGGCCGCCCGGCGCCGCCGGGGGTGGGGAGTAGGCGGGTGCGGGCACCGGGCGACCGCCGGGCAGGTCGAAGGTGACCACCGCCAGCTCGGCCTGGGTGATCGCGGTGTAGGCCGCCTCGGTGCGCTCGGTCAGCTCCCCGAGGGTCAGACGGCCCTCGACGGAGGCGACCCGCAACCACTCGACGGCGGCTTCCCGCTCTGCGTCCGAGACCCGCATTTCCCCGGGATCATTCATAACTCACAACATATCGCGAGTTGTTCGAATAGAGGATCCCTCAGAGGGAGGAAGCCTGATAAACAAATCGGATGACGCCTCCTCGCCGGGGCACGGGGCCGCGTACGGCCGAGCCGGGGAGGCACGCCATATGATCCGGAGGCATGTACCAAGAACTCCTGGACGCGGTGGCGGCCAACGACGCCGAGCGGGCCGAGCGGCTGCTACAGAGCGGCACGAGCGCCGACCCCGACGGCGCGGAAGAGCCCACCGCCCTTTACCTGGCATCGACCCGGGGCCGCGTGACCGTCGTGCGCGCGCTGCTGGCCCACGGAGCCGACCCCAACCGGATCAGCGGCGGCGAGGACGAGGGCCTGCCCCTGTCCGCGGCCTCCGCCTGGGACCGCGTCGAGGCCCTGGAGGCGCTGCTGGCCGCCGGTGCCGACGTGTCCGGGCGGGAGGCCGGCGGGTGGACCGCACTGCTCTGGGCCGCCGCCAACGGGCGGGCGGGCGCGGTCCACACGCTGCTCGCCGCAGGGGCGAACGCCGAGGACGCCAACGAGAGCGGCGACACCGCGCTCACCCTGGCCACCCGGCGCGGCGCCCTGGGCGTCGTGCAGGCGCTGCTGCAGGAGGGCGTCGAGGCCGGCCGGCCCGACGGTGACGGCGACACGCCGCTGTCCATCGCCTACGACTGGCTGGGCACCCAGCTGGAGAGCGCGCTCCTGGAGCAGCTCACCGAGCAGGCCCCCGAGGACTCGCAGTTCGTCGTGGGCCGCAGCAGGGCGAAGGACGGCACCGACCTGGTGACCGTCGCGGCGGTGGGCCCCGACGGGACCCGCGTGGCCGAGCTCACCTGCCAGCGCGGGCACGCGGCCGTCGCCACCCTGCTGGAGGACGCCACGGGCGAGCGGCTGCCCTTCGACGACCTGGTCGAGCGGGCGATGCCGTACCGGGACGTCGACGAGGAAGCCGAGACCTGGTGGACCGTGGTGAGCTCGCTGAGCAAACGCGGCGACGGTGAGACCTTCGACGCGGCGGCGCGGCTGTGCGCGAACGAGGATCCGCGCAAGCGCGAGTTCGCCGTCGACGTGATCGCCCAGTTCGGTTTCACCGAGGACGAGAAGCCGTACCTGGAGGAGGCGCTGCCGATCCTGCGCCGGATGGCGGCCACCGAGGGCGACGAGCGGGTGCTGCGCTCGGTGCTCGGCGCGCTCGGCCACCACGCCGACCCGCGCGCCCTGCCCGAGGTGCTGGAGATCATCACCGCCGACGGCTGGACCCGCACCCAGGCCGACCCCGCCGCGCTCGCCGCCGTCCTGCCCCCGGGCCACGCCGAGGGGCTCGCGCTGCTCATCTCCATGACCGAGGACCCCGACGCGGAGGTGCGCGACTGGGCCACCATGGGCCTGGCGGGCCTGGCGGAGAACCCGGAGGACGGCGAGCGGATCCGCGACGCGCTGGCCGCCAGGCTCGACGACGAGGACCTGAACACGGTCGCCGAGGCCACCCGCGGCCTGGCCACCCGGGGCGACGCGCGGGCCCAGCGGGGCGCCGACCGCGTGCTCGCCGAGAGCGACGAGGACGACGACTACATCCGCGATCTGGTCAAGAACCCGTGATCTGCGGGGCCGGGCACCCCGCCCGGCCGTCCGCTTCTCGTCCCGGCCCCCGCCCCCGCCCCCGCCCCCGCTCCCGCCTCGGCGTCGTCGAGGCGAGTGCGGGCCGGCTCGGCGTCGTCGAGGCCGACGCGGATCGCTCAGCGCGGTCGAGAGCTCGGATCGCTCGGCGCGGTCGAGAGCTCGGATCGCTCGGCGTCGTCGAGGACGACGCGGGCCTCTCGGCGCGGTCGAGGCTGGACCGCCGTACGCGTACCTGACCGGCCGGTGCCGGACGCGTACGGCGGGGTGAACTTCCGGAGGCCGATGTCCACCTGTGGACGAAAATCGGATATAGCACCTAATAAAGGGCAGCACCCCTCCGGGGGATGTTGAGATAGGCGCAGAAACCGGCGACGAGCCGGATGAGTTACCGGAGGCCGCACGTGACCCATGATGTCTTCAACCAGGCTCACCCGCTCACCGGGCACGACGTGTCCGCCGACGCCGCCCTGATGGACGGCGTGGAGCGCGAGGGTGCGGGCTGGGCCACCGGGGAACTTCACCGGCTCGGCCTCCTCGCCGGTTCCGAGCAGGCCCAGGACTGGGGACGGCTGGCGAACGAGCACCCGCCCGTCCTGCGTACCCATGACCGGTACGGGCGGCGGATCGACGAGGTGGAGTTCCACCCCGCCTGGCACGAGTTGATGGCCGTCGCCGTCGACAACGGCATGCACGCCACCCCGTGGTCGAGCGCCAGGCCGGGCGCGCACGTGGCCCGCGCCGCCAAGTTCTATGTCTGGAGCCAGGTCGAGGCCGGGCACGGCTGCCCGATCTCGATGACCTACGCCTCGATCGCCGCGCTGCGTCACAGCCCGGCGCTCGCCGCCGACTGGGAGCCCCTGCTGGCCTCCCGGAGCTACGACTTCGGGCTGCGCCCGCCGCTCGGCAAGCGCGGCGTGCTCGCCGGGATGGCGATGACCGAGAAGCAGGGCGGCTCCGACGTGCGCGCGGGCACCACCCGCGCCGAACCGCTGGGCGACGGGAGCTACGCCCTGACCGGCCACAAGTGGTTCAACTCCGCCCCGATGTGCGACGTGTTCCTGGTCCTCGCCCAGGCCCCCGGCGGGCTGTCGTGCTTCCTGCTCCCCCGCGTCCTTCCCGATGGCACCCGCAACGCGGTCCACCTGATGCGGCTGAAGGACAAGCTGGGCAACAAGTCCAACGCCAGCGCCGAGGTGGAGTACCACGGCGCGACGGCCTGGCTGGTGGGCGAGGAGGGCCGGGGAGTGCGGACCATCCTGGAGATGGTCAACATGACCCGGCTGGACTGCGTGATCGGCTCCGCGGCCGGCATGCGGCACGGCGTCACGCAGGCCGTCCACCACGCCCGGCACCGCGGCGCGTTCGGCAGGAAGCTGGCCGACCAGCCGCTGATGCGCAACGTCCTGGCCGACCTCGCCCTGGAGTCGGAGGCCGCGACCGTCCTGATGACGCGGCTGGCCGGGGCCACCGACCGGGCCATCGCCGGTGACCAGGCCGAGGCCGCGCTGCGCCGTACCGCGCTGGCCGTGAGCAAGTACTGGGTCTGCAAGCGCGCGCCGGTCCACGCGGCGGAGGCGCTGGAGTGCCTGGGAGGAAACGGCTACGTCGAGGAGTCGCAGATGCCCCGCCTGTTCCGCGAATCACCGCTGAACGGCATCTGGGAGGGGTCGGGGAACGTCGCGGCGCTGGACGTGCTGCGCGCCCTGGGCCGCGAGCCCGAGGCGCGGGAGGCGTTCTTCGCCGAGGTAGCGCTCGCCTCCGGAGCCGACCGGCACCTGGACGCCGCCACCGACCGCCTGCGCAAGTCCCTGGACGACACCACCGACTTCGAGGTCCGCGCCCGGCGCGTCGCCGAGGACATGGCGCTGGTGCTGCAGGGCTCCCTGCTCGTGCGGCTGGCTCCCGCGGCCGTGGCCGACGCCTTCTGTGTCTCCCGCCTGGCCGGCGACGCGGGCCGCGCCTTCGGCACCCTGCCCGCCGGCCTGGATCTGGACGTCCTCGTCGACCGCGCCTCCTTCTGACGTGCGGCTTCCGTCTTCCGACGTGCGGTTTCCGTGGCGCGCCCGGGGTAACGGGCGCTCCGGGACACGGCCGGGTGACGGCGCCGAGTAGGGTCGGTCATGGCCAACGGTTCATGATCGAAAGGACAATCGCCATGGCGACGACACGTACCGCGACGACTCAGTGGAAGGGCGCGCTGCTCGACGGTTCGGGCAGCGTCTCCCTCGACTCCTCCGGGGTGGGCACGTTCGACGTGTCCTGGCCCTCGCGCGCCGAGCAGGCCAACGGCAAGACCTCCCCGGAGGAGCTCATCGCGGCCGCCCACTCCTCGTGCTTCTCGATGGCCCTCTCCCACGGGCTGGCCCAGGCCGGCACCCCGCCCCAGACCGTGGAGACGAAGGCCGACGTGACCTTCCAGCCGGGTGAGGGCATCACCGGGATCGTCATCTCGGTCCGCGCCCAGGTTCCCGGCCTGACGGCCGAGCAGTTCCAGGAGGCGGCCGAGACCGCCAAGGCCAACTGCCCGGTGAGCAAGGCCCTCTCGGGCACGACGATCAGCCTCAACGCCGAGCTGCTGAGCTGATCGCGGCCGTACGCGCACGATCGGGCTGACCGGGATCGACCCGCTCCGCCGGGCACCCGCCCGGGTGGGCGGTCGCCTCGAACCGGTCACCCTGGGTGGCCGGCGGCGGCCCGGTCACGACATCTTCGCGGCCACGCGTGTCCCGCCGGGCACGCGTGGTCACGTGGCGTGTACGGAAACGGTAGGTACGGAAAGCACGCCATACCCCGGATACGAAACTCCTCACTACCACCTTAAAGTGACAGGGGCGAGAACACCCTGCACAAAGGGAGCCTTACCAGAGGAGAATAGGGTTACATGCGCGCAGTCTGGCCGGGAGAGTCTTATCCGCTCGGCGCCACCTGGGATGGCGTGGGTACCAACTTCTCATTGTTCTCCGAGGTAGCGGAGCGTGTCGAACTCTGCCTTTTCGGAGACGACGGCCGCGAGGAGCGCGTCGAGCTGACCGAGGTCGACGGGTTCGTCTGGCACGGCTACCTCCCGGGCATCATGCCCGGACAGCGGTACGGCTACCGGGTCCACGGCCCCTACCACCCCTCCCAGGGGCACCGGTGCAACCCCTCCAAGCTGCTCCTCGATCCCTACGCGAAGGCCGTCGAGGGTGACGTGAAGTGGAACGAGGCGATGTTCTCGTACCGGTTCACCGATCCGGGCAACCGCAACGACGAGGACACCGCCCCCTTCATGCCGAAGAACGTGGTGATCAACCCGTTCTTCGAGTGGGGCAACGACAGGTCGCCGCGGACCCCGTACCACCAGACCGTGATCTACGAGGCGCACGTGCGCGGGCTCACGATGCGCCACCCCGCGGTGCCCGAGGAGCAGCGCGGCACCTACGCGGGGCTGGGCCACCCGGCGGTCATCGAGCACCTGCTGAGCCTGGGCGTCACCGCGGTGGAGCTGATGCCGGTGCACCAGTACGTGCCCGAGCACGCGATGGTCGCCCGGGGGCTGACCAACTACTGGGGCTACAACACGATCGCCTACCTGGCCCCGCACGCCGCCTACTCCGGCGCGGGCCAGCGCGGCGAGCAGGTGCCGGAGTTCAAGGCGATGGTGCGGGCGCTGCACGAGGCGGGGATCGAGGTCATCCTCGACGTGGTCTACAACCACACCGCCGAAGGTGATCACATGGGGCCCACGCTGGGCTTCCGCGGCATCGACAACCAGGCGTACTACCGCCTGCACGACGGCGACCGTCGCTACTACCTCGACTACACCGGCTGCGGGAACTCCCTCAACGTCCGCTCGCCGCACGCCCTCCAGCTGATCATGGACTCGCTGCGCTACTGGGTGCTGGAGATGCACGTGGACGGCTTCAGGTTCGACCTGGCCTCCGCCCTCGCCCGCGAGCTGCACGACGTCGACCGGCTGAGCGCCTTCTTCGACCTGATCCAGCAGGACCCGGTGATCTCCCAGGTGAAGCTGATCGCCGAACCGTGGGACGTGGGACCCGGCGGCTACCAGGTCGGCAACTTCCCGCCGCTGTGGATGGAGTGGAACGGCAAGTACCGCGACAGCGTGCGCGACTTCTGGCGCGGGAGCGGGTCCGCGCTGCCCGAGTTCGCCTCCCGGCTGACCGGGTCCGCCGACCTCTACGCCATCTCGGGGCGCCGCCCGGTGGCCTCCATCAACTTCGTCACCTGCCACGACGGGTTCACCCTGACCGACCTGGTCTCCTACGACCGCAAGCACAACGAGGCCAACAAGGAGAACAACCGCGACGGCACCGACGACAACCGGTCGTGGAACTGCGGGGCCGAGGGTCCGGTGGAGGACCCGGAGATCGTGAACCTGCGCCGGCGCCAGCGCCGTAACCTCCTGGTCACCCTGTTCATCTCCCAGGGCGTGCCGATGCTGCTGGCCGGCGACGAGATCGGCCGGACCCAGCACGGCAACAACAACGCCTACTGCCAGGACAACGAGACCTCCTGGGTCGACTGGTCGCTGGTCAAGAGCGAGGCGGACCTCCTCGACTTCGTCAGAAGCCTGTCCAAGCTGCGGCGCGAGCACCCCGTGTTCCAGCGGCGCCGCTTCTTCCACGGCCACAAGGCCGACGACGGGACCCGCGACATCGTCTGGCTCACCCCGGCCGGGGAGGAGATGTCGGCCGGTGACTGGCACACCGGCTACGCCAAGTCGCTGACCGTCTTCCTGAACGGCGACGCCATCACCGAACCGGGCACGCGCGGCGAGCGGATCGTGGACGACTCGTTCCTGCTCCTGATCAACGCCCATCACGAGGACATGTCCTTCAGCCTTCCCGAGGCGAGGTACGGCAAGCGATGGCAGCGCGTGCTGGACACCGCGGACGAGGGGCCGGGCGAGTCCCCGCTCCCCGAGGAGTCCTGGCCGGCCGAGGCCTCGGTGGAGGTGACCGCGCGCTCGGTGCGGATCCTGCGCTGCGCGCGCCTGTAGGGATCTTCCGTGTCCCTCAGACGCCGGACGCGATCGCGGCGGTGAGCAGGACGAGCACGAACGTCACCACGCCCACGGCGCCGTGCAGCAGGACGGCGACCATGGGAAAGCGCTGCTCGGCGCCGCGGGCGTGGCGGCCACCGCCCAGCCAGCGGGTGAACATCGTGAAGCCCAGCAGCGCGGAGGCCGAGAGCACGCCGAACGACAGCCAGGCGAAGAGCGGATCCAGGGTGAGCACGTAGACGACCCAGCAGACCAGGGCGGAGACCGCCAGAGCCGGATGAGCGAAGATCAGCAAAGTCGGGAAGCGAGTGACCTTGGTCGCCTGCTGGCGCAGTCCTCCCCCGGAGAGCCAGACGTACAGCAGGTAGATCCCGACCATCGCGGTGATCAACCATGTCACGATCGCGACAAACCCCACACAGCCCTCCCGTGTCTCCAGGGATGAATCATGTATCGGGAGTTGTCCGAAGTCACTACAAGCCATCACAACCGTTATCGACCATGCCGAGAAAGTTCACAAGTCACCTTCGTGCGAAGGTAGGGCAACCTACGCGCGAAGGCGGAGCGGCCTCCGTGCGAAGGTAGGGCAATGCGCCTCATCCATCCTGAAACCTCCGCCGAGGTCGACCTCGCGCTGGCCTACGCCTACCCGGACGGCCCGTGCCTCAGGATCAACATGGTCGCCAGCGCCGACGGCGGGACCTGGCTGAAGGGACTGTCGGGCGAGCTGTCGGGCAGGGGCGACCGCCAGGTCTTCTGGGTGCTGCGCGGGCTGGCCGACGTCGTCGTGGCCGGGGCGGCGACCGTACGGGCCGAGGGATACGGCCCGGCACGGCCCAGGCCGTCGTGGCGAGGGCTGCGCGAGGGCCGCCCGGCCGCCCCGCCGGTGGCGGTGATCACCCGCGGGCTCGACCTCGACCTGTCGGGCCCGCTGTTCGCCGAGGCGGAGCCGTACGCGCGGACGATCGTCATCACCTGCGAGGCCGCACCCAGGGAGCGCCGCGAGGAGGCCGCCAGGCACGCCGACGTGATCGTGGCCGGGGGCGAGCGGGTGGATCCGGCGCTGGCGGTGCGGGAGCTCACCGAACGCGGCCTGGGCCGGATGCTGTGCGAGGGCGGCCCGAAGGTCAACGCCCTGCTGGCCGCCGCGGACCTGGTCGACGAGCTCTGCCTCACGGTGAGTCCGATACTGATCGGTGGGGACGCCGCCAGGGTCCTCGACGGCCCGCCCTCGCTCGCGCGCCTGCGCCTGGCCCACGTCCTGGAGGACGAGGGGTTCCTCTTCACCCGGTACGTCCGGCACCGCGAGGAGGCCGGGACCGTCTGACACCGGGGCTCCGAGGACTCCGAGGACTCCAGGGACTCCCCGGCTCCGGAGCCCCCGAGAGACCGAGACACCCTGACAACCGGGGCTCGGTGACACCGGGGACTCGTGACGCCGCGGCGGAGTTCGGCGGGTTCCAGCGGTCTGCGAGGCCGGACCGGTCTCCGTATGGACATCCCATCGAAGAAACGATATATCTCGAATATGCCACGAACCTCCTCCTCCGATGACGACCTGCGAGCCTCGCTCGAGGCCCGCCGCCACCTCGGGCCGGAATACGAAGACTCCCTCGTCGAGGGTTTTCTGGAGAAGATGGACCAGGAGATCGACAAGCGGGTGGACGACCGGCTCGCCGCCCGCGCCCGCAAGGAGAGCCCGGCGGTCCGCCCCTCCGTGGACGCCGGGCAGCGGCTGGCCCTGGCGATCATCTCGCTCGCGCTCGGGGTGCCGGGGACGATCGCGGTGTCCTACTCCGGCCTGGGCGACTCGCTCCTCGGGTTCGTCCTGGTGCTCATGTGGGTCGGGGTCATCGGCGTGAACGTGACGTTCACCGCCGGGCGGCGCCAGGGCTGACTCCGCCCTCGCCTCGCCCCCGTTCCCGTCCACGCTCCCGCGCCAGGCGGACACGCCCCGGGAGGTTCCCCGTTCAGGCGTGCGCGGCCGACCAGCCGATGTGGGGTGCCGCGCGGGTGAGCAGGCCCGGCAGCGCGGGGTGCAGGGCGGCCGGCAGCTCGCCCTCGCCGAACCAGGTCAGGCTCCCGATGCGATCCGGCTCCGACGGCGTGACCTCCCCCGGGTCGACCAGCACCGCGAACTGGACGGACACCCAGTGCGTCAGCAGGTCTCCCGAGGTCCGCCTCACGTTGGCCACCCCCACCTGGACCAGGTCCAGAACGGTGGCGCCGAACTCCTCCCCCACCTCGCGCCGGACGCACTCCTCGAAGTCCTCGCCGAACCCGAGCTCGCCCGCGCCGGAGTCCCACACCTCGCGGCTGTCCCTCGCCCCGGGACCGCGCAGGTGGAGGAGGACGCGGCCCCTGCCGTCGTGGCAGACGAAGCTGCAGCTGACCCCGATGTGGGAGCGACCCGCCGGACGGGGGTCGACGGGGGCCGGATCGTCGTCGCGGTCGCTCAAGGGAGTCCGTCCTGGGTGAGGGGAGGCGCGGGCACCCGCCCGCCGGTCGGGAACAACCGTAGGCCACCCGGAAGCAGGGCCGCACGGCGGGATCGGGGACCGCCGCGCCCGTCCCTGGATCGCGCACAGGGGCCGTCGATCAGGAACGACGGACGGAACGGGTGGGTCCGCCCCGGAGCCGCCACGGCGGCGGGACCGGGCACTCAACGGGACGGACCGCATGATCACCTGTCGTACCCACCGGTGTCCAGGTGCTGGCGCGCCACCCGGACGGTGGCCTCGTGGCCGGCCCGCAGAGCGCGGAACGGCCGACAGGTGATTTCACCCCTCAGCGGGAAGGTGGAACACCCCCCATACCTCTAAAGACGCCAAAACGGTCATCATAGGATGCTTCACCCTTAAAGATTTTTCCGGCCGCAAGCCGGAGTACTGGCCGGCACCCGGAAGCGTCCGCGCTCAGGGACCGGGCGCGCCACGCGTACGCGGTGGTGGCCGTGCGCAACGCCCCTCCAGGGACGCTAATTGACCCACAAATCTTGCCATCGAATGAACCATTTCATGGGTCTTTACGCGCCGTAGATTCGTCGGTGTCAGCAAGCAGGGCCTGGTGAGAAGTCGGGCCGGACATCCGGGAGAATCCATGAACGCCGTCACGAACCAACCGACCACCCCCGTTCTGGTCCACGCGGCGAACGCCGAGTCCCTGCAGGACGGCGCCACCAGCCTGATCACGCTGCTCGCCGACGCGGGCGCGACCGGCGGCGCGCTCACCGCCAACAAGGCGTCCTTCCGCAAGGGCTCGCCGGGCGCTCCCGCGCACTTCCACACCAAGGCCACCGAGATGTTCTTCGTCCTGGACGGCACGATGCGCATCCTCGTGGACGACGAGATCCTGACCCTGGGCAAGGGCGACTTCCTGACCGTCCCGCCGACCGTGCCGCACGCGTTCGCGCCCGCCCCTGGCAGTGAGGCCGAGATGCTGGTGGTCTTCACCCCCGGCCTGCACCGCTTCGACTACTACCGGCTGCTGGAGCGCGTCTATCGCGGCGAGGCCACGGTGCAGGACATCCGCGACAGCTCACAGAAGTACGACAACCACTACTTCGACAGCCCTGTCTGGTCGAAGGCACTCACCGAACGCTGAGCACTCGGCTGGGCCACGCCCCCGTGGCCCAGCCTGGCACCACTCCCCGTACCTTCTCAGGAAAGCAGCCTCCGTCATGCCCTCGACCATGCCCAAGGCACCGCGGCGCCGCCCGGGAGCGACCCTGGCGCTGCTGGCGTTCGCCCAGCTGATCATCTCGATCGACTACAACATCGTGTACGTCGCCCTGCCCGAGATCGGCTCTGGCCTCGGCTTCTCCGCGCAGAACCTGCAGTGGGTGATCAGCGCCTACGCCGTCGCGTTCGGCGGCTTCCTGCTGCTCGGCGGACGGGCGAGTGATCTGCTCGGACCTCGGCGGATGTTCGCCGTCGGGCTCGGGCTGTACGCGGCCTCCTCGCTGCTCGGCGGCCTGGCCGAATCGGCCACCGTGCTGGTCGCGGCCCGGGCCGTACAGGGGATCGGCGGCGCGTTCCTGTTCCCCGCGACACTCACCCTGGTCTCCACGTGCTTCGCCGAAGGACGCGAGCGCAACAGGGCGTTCGCGGTGTGGGGCACGGCAGGCGGCAGCGGGATGATTCTCGGCTCCCTGCTCGGGGGCGTGCTGACGGACGCGTTCGGCTGGGAGTCGGTGTTCTTCGTCAACGTGCCCCTCGCCGGTGCCGCCGCCCTGCTCACCTTCGTGCTGATCTCACCGGACGCGCGGCGCATCGCCGGCCGCTCCATGGATGTCGCGGGGGCGCTCACCTCGACGATCGGTGTCACGGCCGTGGTGTTCGCTCTGGTGCAGGGGCCGGAGTCCGGATGGCTCTCGCCCGCCGTGCTGGCCGCCGCCGTCGCGGGCGCCGTCCTGCTCACCGTGTTCGTCGCGATCGAACGGCGCTGCGCCGACCCGCTGATGCCGCTGCGCCTGTTCGCCAACCGCAACCTGAGCGTGGGGACGGTCGTCACGTTCTTGTACATGGGCACCTTTGGCACCCTGCTGTACTTCTTGAGCGTGTACTTCCAGGGCGTGCACGGCTACGACGCGCTGACCACCGGACTGGCGTTCCTGGTGCCGATGGCCGCCATCACCGTCGGCTCGCAGACCGCGGGCAGGCTGGCCACCCGGTACGGGATCCGGCCGGTGCTGGTCGCCGCGCTGGTGGTGGGCGGCGTCGGCGCTGTGATCGTCGGCGCGACCATGGCCACCGGCGCCTCGTACGCCGCGCTGATCCCCGGACTCCTCGTGCTCGGGATCGGCCAGGGCGCCGGCTACACCCTGATGTTCGGCGCCGCCGCCCTCGGGGTGGCCGCCGAGGACCAGGGCATCGCCTCGGGCGTCGCGTCCACCGGCCAGCAGATCGGCGGCGCGGTCGGCCTGGCGCTGCTGGTGGCGGCCGCCAACACGGGCCTGGACGGACTCGCCGGCCAGGCGCTGCGCACCGCGACGAACGACGGGCTGCGCACCGCGGTGTTGATCGCGGCGGCGGGCATCGCGGTGACCGCGCTGGTCGCACTCGGCCTGCGCAGGCAGAACACCGAGCAGGTCACCGAGCGCGAAGCGCAGCCTGACAGCCGCCCGGTCGTGCATGTCTGACCGACACCCGGCTCAAAACAGTCCGCAGCGTGGTGCCGCCCCTTTCCCCGGGCGGCACCACGCTTCGGCATTCCGGGCCCCCTCCGGCGAGCGCGGGGCACGGCTCAGGCGTCAGGCAGGGGTGGCAGGGCCCGGCACAGCGCCTCCAGCGCCGGTCGATAGCGGTGTTCGGGGGGTGTGGCATATCCGACGACCAGACCGTCTCGGTGGGGTTCGGGGCTGCCGGAGTGGCGGAACATCGCCAGGCCGTCGAGCGCCACGCCCATCCAGGTGGCCGCCTTGACGGTGGCCGCCTCGGTGCCCGGCGGCAGACGCAGGACCGCGTGCAGCCCGGCCGCGATGCCCGTCACCCTGATATGCGGGGCGTGCTCGGCCAGCGCCATGACGAGCAGGTTGCGGCGGGCGCGATAACGCTGCCGCATGCGACGGATGTGCTTGTCGTACTGCCCGGAGGCGATGAACTCCGCGAGCGCGAGCTGGTCGGTCACACCCGTCCACGCCTCGCGCAATCCCTTGGCCGCGAGCACGGCGCCGACCAGGTGCGGCGGCAGGACCAACCAGCCGAGCCGGATCGCCGGGGACAGGCTCTTGCTGACCGAGCCGATGTAGACGACGTGGTCGGGATCGAGCCCCTGAACGGCGCCCACGGGTTCACGGTCGTAGCGGAACTCGCCGTCGTAGTCGTCCTCCAGCACCACCCCGTCACGGCCTCGCGCCCAGTCGACGGCCGCGGCACGACGCGTCGGATGTAACGGGCCGCCGGTCGGGAACTGGTGTGCCGGAGTGAGCAGGACGGCACGTGCGCCGCGCCGCGAGGAGGTGCCGGGGTGCGACGCCAGTTCGTCGGTGCGCGCGCCGCGGGCGTCCAGCCCCAGCGGGATCGTGCGCACTCCGGCATCGGCCAGGATGCCGCGATGGAAGGGCAGGCCGTACGGCTCGACGGCGAGCGATCCGGACAGCACGCCGCCACCGAAGAGCAGCCGCAGCCCGTGCGCGAACCCGGCGCAGACAACGATCTGTTCCGGTGAAGCCGACACGCCGCGCGCCCGGGCGAGGTACTCGGCGAGCGCGCGGCGTAGTTCGGGACGTCCCTGGGGGTTCGCGGGGGCGAAGGCGTCGTGCGGTGCGGCGGTCACCGCGCGACGGGCGGCCGTGGCCCAGGCGGCGCGGGGAAAGGATGTCGCATCGGGCTGCCCCTGCCGGAGGTCATGGGCGGCGGCCTCGCGGCCGGGCCCCTTCCTGGGGACACGCTGTGGCTTGGCCGCGACCCGCTCGGCCACTCGGGTGCCCGAGCCCTGCCGGGCGGTCAACCAGCCTTCGGCGACCAGCTCGGCGTACGCATCCGCGACCGTGTTGCGCGCGACCCCCAGGTCGACGGCGAGCGACCGGTACGGTGGCAGCCGGGTCCCCGCCGCGAGCCGCCCGCTGCGCACCGCCTCGCGCAGGGCCGCCGCCACCGCCGCACGTCGAGACCCCGTCGGCGACAGCTCAAGATGTAGGTCAGAGCCCGCCTCACGGGCAGAATTGACCCGATGATCCGGCACCTGACTGCACCCTTCGATCGGTCTCTGGAGTGCCTAGGCTAGCCCCATGACCCACGCCCCCGCAGACCCCCACCCCTCACGCGTCAACTTCGCCGCAGCCGCGCCGCGCGCGTTCAAAGCCCTCATCGGCTTCGACGCCGCCGCACGTGAGGGCCTGGACGAGCGCCGAGCCCGGCGCCACCCGCGCGAGGTGGAAAAGAACGCCCCCGCCCGGGCCCCGGATCTCGCCCCTCCGCCCGCTTCGGCGACCGCATAGGCTGGTGGAATGGACAAGGTGGTAAAGAGCGACGCCGAATGGCGCGTCCAGCTCTCTCCCGAGGAGTTCCGCGTGCTCCGCCAGGCGGGGACCGAGCGCCCCTTCACCGGAGAGTACGTCGACACCAAGACCGTGGGCGTCTACAGCTGCCGGGCCTGCGGCACCGAACTGTTCCGGTCCGACACCAAATTCGACAGCCACTGCGGCTGGCCCAGCTTCTACGAGCCGTCGGAGTCCGAGGCGGTGACACTGATCGAGGACCGCTCGATGGGCATGACCCGCGTCGAGGTCAGATGCGCGACCTGCGACTCGCACCTCGGCCACGTGTTCCACGGCGAGGGCTACGGTACGCCCACTGACGACCGCTACTGCATCAACTCCGTCTCGCTGAAACTGGAGCCCGTCGAGTAAGCTACCGGCCGACATGCGGAGGCCCCGCCGGACCACACCTCCGGCGGGGCCTTCACGCGCTCGGACAGCCATGTCACACCGTCCGGCAGGTTAGCGGGCCGCCAGGAGGGGCAGGGCGATATGACGCACAGTATTCGGAGATCTCCGTAGCGTGATCGTCTAAGGAGCCCCCGTGCATCTCCGCCACAAATGGGAGATCATCGAGACCATCGGCCGGGTGGTCACCCAGCGCTGCTCCGTCTGCGGCAGGACCAGGGTCCGGGTGATCTCGGTGATACGCCGTGCCGACTATCGCGGCCTCGGATAGGTGACGCGGCAGTCGGAGTCGTCGGGGCCGAGCACGTTGGCCAGGACCGGGTTGCCGTTCTCCCCGAACTCGGCCTGGACGAAGACCACGGGGCTGGGCACGCCGAGCTCTCCGACGAGATAGTCGACGCCCGCCTCGCAGAGCTTGATCGCCTGCTTCGAGTTGTCCGCCGTCTCCGGCAGGTCCGTATATATCCGCAGATAGCCGCCAACCATGCGGATGTCCTTGACCCGCTTGGTCACCTTGCGGCTCTCGAAGTAGGCCACCGCCTTCTTGTCGGTGTGCTTGGACGGCCCCGACGCCTCGGCCTCCCTGTCCTTTTTGCGCTTCTTCTCGGTCTTGGACCGTTTCACGGCCGCCTCCTCGCTCTTCGCGTCCTTCCCGTCCACCTCCGCGGCCACCACCGCGCCGCCCGCAGGGGCCCCTGGCGGCGCCATCGCGGCCACGCCGCCGGGAACCGGCGCCTGGACCGTCCCGCCCGCGGGGGCCTGCCCACCGGAGAACCACCCGCTCACCGCGAGAGCCCCCACCGCGAAGGCGGTGACGGCCACCGAGACCTCGAGAACGCGTGAGCGAGACTTCTTCTTTCTCCGGCGCCCCCGAGCACGCCTCCTGGACCGTGCCAGATCCTCGCCCCTTTTCACCCTTGGCCTCACATAGACGGGGGATTTTCCCCGAGTATGGCAAAGCCAAGGGAAGGTAAAGAGACCTTCACCGGATTATTTTTCGCCGGGCCGTCACAGGAGACACGTCCTTCACCTCGCGAAACTCCCGGAACTCCCGGAACCCACGGAGCTCGCGGGCTCCCGGAGTTCACGGAGCGGCGCCTCCGAGGCCGCCGGGCCGGAGCCCCGCGGCGACGGAAGCTCGCGGCGGCTACGGCAGCGCCGCGATCAGCTCGCTCGGGGGCTTACGAACCCCGGTGTAGAAGGGGATCTCCACACGGGTGTGCCGCCGGGCCTCGGCGCCGCGCAGGACGCGCATCAGGTCGACGATGCGGTGCAGCTCGTCGGCCTCGAACGCCAGCATCCACTCGTAGTCGTTCAGCGAGAAGCAGGCGACGGTGTTGGCCCGCACGTCGGGGTAGTCGCGGGCCATCCGCCCGTGCTCGGCGAGCATCCGGCGGCGGTCGGCGTCGTCCAGCAGGTACCACTCCAGGGAGCGCACGAACGGGTAGACGCTCACGTACGCCCGCGGCTCCTCCTCGGCCAGGAAGGCCGGGATGTGTGACTTGTTGAACTCGGCCGGGCGGTGCAGCGCCATCGCCGACCAGACCGGCTCGGTCAGCTGTCCCAGGCCGGTGCGGCGGAAGCGCGAGTAGGTCTCCTGGAGGTCCTCGGCCGTCGGGGCGTGCCACCAGAACATGAAGTCGGCGTCGGCGCGGAAGCCCGCCACGTCGTACAGGCCGCGGGTGACCACGTCCTTGCGCTCCATCTGGGCCATGAGCTCCTCGACCTCGGCGGCCATGCCCTCGCGGTGGCCCGGGCAGCGCTCCTTCATCCTGAAGACCGACCACATCGTGTAGCGGATCACCTGGTTCAGGTCGCGCGCCTTGGGCCGCGGGTTCGCGTTCGTCATCGTCACCCCTTTGTCAACGAATCGGTGCTGTTCTGCCATTCTCTCGCGGGATCCAGGTGGTCGAGAATCCGGGCCGCCGCGGTACGGGCGGTGGCGACGCAGGCGGGAACGCCGAGGCCGTCGTAGGCGGCACCGCACAGGGCCAGGCCCGGCTGCTCGGCGGCGGCCGCCCGGATGCGGGCCACCCGGTCGAGGTGGCCCACCTCGTACTGCGGCAGGGAGCCTCCCCAACGGGTCACCCGCGAGTCGCGGGGCAGTCCGCGCACGCCCATGACCTCCACCATCTCGGCCATCGCCAGCGCGACCAGCTCCGCGTCGTCGCGCTGGAGCACGGCCTCCTCGCCGATCCTGCCGATCGAGCAGCGCAGCAGGACCAGGCCGGGGTCGCCCTCGGTCAGGTGCGGCCACTTGACCGAGCTGAACGTGGCGGCCTTGATCGGCCGCCCGTCGACGGCCGGGACCAGGTAGCCACTGCCGGTCGGCGGCCTGGAGAACGCCGCGCGCGGGTAGGCGAGGGTGACGATGGCCATGCTGGCGTACTCGATCCTGGCCAGCTCCGCGGCGGCCCGGGGCACCTCCCGGGCGAGCAGGCGGCTCGCCGCGGGGGCGGGAACGGCGATGATCACCGCGTCGGCCTCGACGATCTCCGGCGCGGGGACGGGACCGGTGACCAGCAGCCAGCCGTCCTCGGTCCGCCGCAGCTCCCTGACCGTGACGCCGGTTCTGATCTCGGCCCCGGAGGCGGCGGCGACGGCTCCGGGCAGGCTGCCCATCCCCCGGCGCAGCGTGGTGAAGACGGGCCCGGCGTCCTTGGGGGCGTCGGCGGCGATCTCCCTGGCCGCCGCGAGCAGCGACCGCTCGGACCTGGCCGCGACGGCGATCCTCGGCATGGTCGCGTCCAGCGAGAGCCACTCGGCCCTGCCCGCGTAGACGCCGCCGAGCAGCGGCTCGACGAGCCGGTCGACCACCTCCCCGCCCATCCTGGCCCGGATGTACGCCGCCACCGACACGTCGGTGGTGACGCGCGTGGCCGGGAGGACGTGGTCCAGCGGCACCCGGGCGAGACCCCCCGGGCTCAGGACGCCCGACCTGGCCAGTGCGAGGACGTCGGAGGGGACGCCCATGACGTGCCCCTCCGGCATGGGCCGCAGCGCGCCCCTGGTCAGGATGCCCGCCCGGGTGGTGCCGGGCGGCCTCAGCTCGTCGCCCAGGCCGACCAACTCGGCCAGCTCCCTGCCCTCGGGCCGCCGGGCGAGCATCGCCTCGGCCCCCGCGTCCATCGTGACCCCCGCCACCTCGGTGGCGTGGAGCTTGCCGCCGACCCGCGGGGCGCCGTCGAGGACGGTCACCCTGAGGTGCTCGCCGCGCTGCCGCAGGTGCCACGCGGCGGCCAGGCCGGCGATCCCGCCGCCGACGACCACCACATGCCTCCGCTTGCCTTCCATGACTCCCGACCGTATCGCCCCCTCCTTCCGCCCGCGTATCCCGCCTTGCGCCTCTGGCGCCCCGTGACCCGGCGGCGCGGAGAACGTGACGCCATCGTGACTGCCTCCCGCCGAACCTCTTCGCCGTGCCCGGCGTCATGAGGTTCATGAGCAGATTCCGGTACGGTCCGCGCCTGGCGGCTCCCCTGGTGGGCCTGGCGCTGTTGGTGTCCGCCTGCGGGGGCGGCGCCGACACGCAGAGCGCGTCCTACGGCGGCGCGGCAACCGCCGCGAGCGCACGGGCGGCCCTGCCCGAGACGGCCCCGCAGGACGCCTCGGGCAGGGACGCCGTTTCCGAGAGCAAGTCCCAGCGGACCGCCCAGGTGAAGGTGGCCCCCCAGGGCGACTCCCAGAAGACCGCCCAGGTGAAGGTGGTCCCCCAGGACCGGGCCATCATCTACACGGCGGAGATGACGGTGAGGGCCAAGGACGTCACCGCCGCGGCCGACAGGGCCCGGCAGATCGTCACCACCGCGGGCGGCTACCTGGCCATGGAGAGGTCGAACGCCCGCTCCGGCGGCAAGGGCTCCGCGACGCTGGTCTTCAAGATCCCGCCGGGGAACTATCCCGGCACGCTCGACCTCCTGGGCAGGGACCTGGGCACCCGCGAGTCGCTGCAGCAGAACACCGAGGACGTCACCGAGCAGGTGGCCGACGTGGAGAGCCGGCTGAAGTCGGCCAAGGCCGCGCTCGACTCGCTGCGCACGCTGCTGAAGCGGGCCAACACCATCGGCGAGGTGCTCGACGTGGAGCGGGAGGTCTCCAACCGCGAGAGCGAGCTGGAGTCCCTGCAGGCCAGGCAGAAGACCCTCGCCTCGCAGACGAGCGTGGCGACGCTGACGCTGAACCTGATCGGCCCGACGAGGGTGATCCAGGAGGAGGACGACGAACCGTCCGGCTTCCTCGGCGGCCTGCGGACGGGGTGGAAGGCCTTCGTCACCGCCGTCAAGATCGGCCTGACGCTCCTGGGCGTGCTGCTCCCCTGGCTGGTCCTGATCGGCCTGCTCTGGCTCGCGGTGGCCTTCGTACTCCGCCTGCGCCGCGGAGGGCGGGGCGACAGGCCGCTCGCCCCCGCTCCCGCGGACCCCGAGCCGGACGACGACGAGGATGACGACACGGACGACGACGCGGGCGAGGGGCCCGCCCCCATGAGCTCGGGGAGGAGCGGCGCCCCCGGGTGAACGCCCCGGGTGCGCGGGCCGGTCAGTGAGCCGAGGCCTCGTGGACGAAGTCGGTGAGGCGGGCCAGCTGGTCGGGATCGGTGCCGGGCAGCACTCCGTGACCCAGGTTGAACACGTGCCCCTCGGTCCCGGCCGCGCGGGCGAGGATCTCGCCCGCGCGGCGCTCGACGACCTCCCACGGGGCGAGCAGGATCGCCGGATCCAGGTTGCCCTGCAGCGCCTTGCCCGGACCGACCCGCGAGGCGGCCTCGTCGAGCGGGACCCGCCAGTCGACGCCCACGACGTCGGCCCCCGCCTGGCCGAGCAGGCCGAGCAGCTCGCCGGTGCCGACACCGAAGTGGATGCGCGGGGCGTCCAGACCGGCCAGGCCCTCGAAGATCCGGCTGGTGTAGGGGAGGACGAACTCGCGGTAGTCGTCGCGCGACACCGCACCGACCCAGGAGTCGAAGAGCTGGACGGCGGAGGCCCCGGCGGCGAGCTGCACGCGCAGGAAGCCCAGGGTGATCTCGGTCAGCCGGTCCATGAGGGCGTGCCACAGCTCGGGCTCGCCGTACATCATGGCCTTGGTGTGGTCGTGGTTCTTGGAGGGGCCGCCCTCGATGAGGTAGGACGCCAGCGTGAACGGCGCTCCCGCGAAACCGATGAGGGGGGTCGCGCCCAGCTCCTTCGTCAGCGCCTGGACGGCCTCGGTGACGTAGGAGACGTCGTCCGGCTCGATCGGGCGCAGCGTCCTGACCGCCTCGGCGTCCCTGATCGGCGTGGCCACCACCGGTCCGACGCCGGGTTTGATGTCGAGGTCGACGCCGATCGCCTTGAGCGGGACGACGATGTCGCTGAAGAGGATGGCCGCGTCCACGCCGTAGCGGCGGACCGGCTGCATCGTGACCTCCACGACCAGCTCGGGGGTGGCGCAGGCCGTGAGCATCGGCACCCCCTCGCGGAGCGCCCGGTATTCGGGCAGCGAGCGACCGGCCTGGCGCATGAACCACACCGGCGTGTGGGAGACGGGCCGGCGGCGGCAGGCGCGCAGGAAAGCGGAGTCGGCGAGCTCGGAAGTCACCCCACCAGGGTGCCATGTCGGCGGACCGGTCGGTTCACCACGGCCGACGGCCGAGAAGATCGATACGAAATCACCAGCTATTCAATGAGATGACACGTCACACCACCCAGACACTTCCAAGTGATGATAATGATCGTGTCTTACCGGTTTTGAGAGCTTCGTCCGCTGAAATCCGATGTTGGCACGCGGCAGGTGACATCACGCGGAGCGAAGCGATCATGTTTCCGGGTACAGTTCCTCCCATCGGCGATCCTGGCCCGGCCCCCGGCTGGTCCAAATGTTCGCCAAGTCACCGCGCGGCATCGATTCCCGCACCACTTTGGGGACACGCCGAGCACGCTGCGCGGAAATGTCGGCGCGACGTGCCAACGTCGGACCACGACCCGACGAAAGGCCCGTGCGATGTCCACCATGTGGAGTTCACCCGAACGTCGCGGTGAGCACCGTGCCTCCTGCGCCCGCGGGCGGGTCCCCGAACGACGATCCCACCCCGGCGGTCACGGCCGGGGCGAGCACCCGGAACGGGCCGGTGCCGGACGGGTCCGCGCCGGGCACGGTCACGCGCCCCTCCTGGGAGTGCCCATCGGCGGGGTCGCCTCCGCCCTCCGCAGGCCGCCGGCAGCGGCTTGATCGGTTCCAATGGCTCCTACACACACCCCAGTGGTCCCCATGCGATCAGTTTCGACCTACGCTTCCGATATGACCGTCGGTGACGCGCCGCCCGCTCCCGCCGCCTTCAGGCGCGCGGTGGCGAGCATGCACCCCGCGGAGGTCAGGCCCGAGATCGAGCTGGAGGACATCCCGGCCCCGCAGCGCCTGGCCCCCTACTCGGCCGCGATCGGCGCGTCGGTGTACCGCGACGACGACGAGCTCGCGGTCGGCCGCCTCATCGTGCTCTTCGATCCCGACGGCCAGCGCGGCTGGGACGGCCAGTTCCGGCTCGTCGCCTACGTGCGGGCCGACATGGAGCCGGAGATCACCGAAGACCCGCTGCTCGGCCCCGTCGCGTGGAGCTGGCTCACCGAGTCGCTCGACGCGCACGACGCCGGCTACGCCGCCGCCGGAGGCACCGTCACCCGGGCGGTCTCCGAGGGTTTCGGCAACAAGGCCGAGGATCCGGTGACCACCGAGCTGGAGCTGCGCGCGTCCTGGTCGCCGCTGCAGGAGGACCTCTCCGGCCATGTCGCCGCCTGGTGCGACCTGATGTGCCTCGCCGCGGGCATACCACCCCTGCCACCCGACGTGGCGGCGCTGCCGCCGCGCCGTCGCGAAGATCCGGAGCCCTTCAGAACGTGACCGATGAGACGACCGTAGTCCCGTTGCTGGAACCTCGCGAGGGAATCCCACCCGTCGTCGAGGACCCGGCCGCTCTCGCGCGCGTGGTGCGCGCCTTCGCCGAGGGCACCGGCCCCGTCGCCGTCGACGCCGAGCGCGCCTCCGGCTACCGCTACAGCGGCCGCGCCTACCTGGTCCAGCTGCGCCGCGCCGGCGCGGGCAGCGCCCTGATCGACCCCATACGCTGCCCCGACCTGTCGGAGCTCGACGCGGCACTGGCCGGCGCGGAGGTGGTGCTGCACGCGGCCTCCCAGGACCTGCCGTGCCTGGCGGAGGTGGGCTTCCACCCGCGTGAGCTGTTCGACACCGAGCTGGCCGGCCGGCTTCTCGGCTACGAGCGGGTCGGGCTCGGCCTGATGGTGGAGAACGTCCTCGGATTCAGGCTGGAGAAGGGCCACTCGGCCGCCGACTGGTCCACCCGCCCCCTGCCGGAGGACTGGCTGCGCTACGCCGCGCTCGACGTCGAGGTCCTGATCGAGCTCCGCGACATCCTGTACGAGGAGCTGGCCTCCAGCGGCAAGCTGGCGTGGGCGCGGGAGGAGTTCGCCGCCGTACTCGCGCACAAGACCCCCGCCCCGCGCTCCGACCCGTGGCGGCGCACCTCGGGAATCCACAAGGTCCGCTCGCTGCGCGGGCTGGCGGTGGTACGGGAGCTGTGGACGCTCCGCGACGGGCTCGCCCGCGAGTCCGACGTCGCCCCCGGCCGGGTCCTGCCCGACTCGGCGATCGTCACGGCCGCCCTGGAGCTGCCCCGCACCACCAAGGCGCTCACCGACATCCCCCCGTTCACCGGCCGCAGCGCGCGGCGGCACCTGCGCGACTGGCTGGCCGCGATCGGCAACGCCCGCTCGCTGCCCGACTCTGAGCTGCCGCAGCCCAGCACCCCCGGCGACGGGCCGCCACCGGCCAACCGGTGGATGGACCGCGACCCGGTGGCCGCCCGCCGGCTCGCCGCAGCCAGGGCCGCGGTGGCCGCGCTCGCCGACGAGCACCACATGCCCGCGGAGAACCTGATCCAGCCCGACGCGGTACGCCGCCTGACCTGGGAGCCACCCCCGGTCATCGACGACGAGACCGTGATCGCCCGGCTGCGCGAGCTGGGCGCCAGGGAGTGGCAGATCGGGCTGACCGCCCACCCGATCGCCAAGGCCCTGCTCCGCCTGGAGATCAAGGGCCAGGTGTGAGGCCCTCGCCCTTTACAAAGTAGATCATTGCTCGTTCCACCCCGAGGCCAGGCTGGGCGCGTCCGCCCGGCCTGGGCCTCCGGATTCCGGAACGTTCCAGATCGCCTCAGTTCCGGCAGGTCGCCGAGAGTGCCCGGGGCAGGGATCGCTCCGCCTCGTCGTCCTCGTCCCCGGCATACTCCGGCCGCACGTAGGGGATGGCGCACCACACCGTCCGGCCCAGTCCACGGCCGTGCTCGCGGGTCCCCCAGCGCCCGCCGGAGAGCCGGTCGACGATGAGCAGGCCGCGACCGCGCCTGGCTCCGGGAGGCTGGTCCAGCGGGATGTGCGGCGCACGGGAGGCGGAGCCGGGATCGGATACCTCGACGTGGACGGAGTCGAGGGTGGCGGTCAGGGTCAGGCCGATCAGGTCGCCCACCAGGCCGCGGTCGGCGTGCTCCACGGCGTTCGCCAGCAGCTCCGAGACCGCCTGGACGACATCCGGCAGGAGGACGTGGTCCAGGCCGAGGGCCTCGCGCGTCTCTCGGCGCGCCCGCCCGACCGATTCGTAGGCACTGTCCAGAAATACCTCCGTGAGCTTTCCCGTCTCCATACCCGAAGCCCTCCACCTGGATTTCACGAATCGCCGTCTTCACGTCCGTCCCCGCGGGGAATCCCTCCGAAGGACGACTACCCTTCGTGTCCGGCTCGACACGCGCCGGGCGCGCGCTTCCGGGCGCTTTCCGCGCGACCGCGAAAGGACCCGTGACATTCGCCCGTACCGTCTCGGTACCGGCCCTTTCGCGGGGAACGCAATTCGGTGTGGAGTTCGGCGGGCATGCGGTGTCGCCGAATGTCATGAAACCAATGCGATCACCCCCTGACGGCGTCGCGCCTCCCGAGGGCGGACACCCGGCGCCACCGCCCCCGGACGGCACGTGATGACGGCGGGCAGCGGGCAGCGGGCAGCGGGCAGCGGGCAGCGGGCAGCGGGCAGCGGGCAGCGGGCAGCGGGCAGCGGGCAGCGGGCAGCGGGCAGCGGGCAGCGGGCAGCGGGGATGATAGGCGGGGCGGGGCCGGAGCCGTCACGCTCCGGGGGGCGACTCCCCCGAACCCCGGGCGATGAGCTCCACCGGCACCGTCACGCGGCGGACCGGACGACCGGGGTCGGCGATGCGGGCCAGGAGCATGTCGATCGCGGTGCCGCCGATCGTCGCGGCGTCCTGGGCGACCACGGTCAGGTCGGGGCGCAGGCTGGTGGCGAGCTCGGAGTCGTCGAACCCGACGACGGCGACGCGCTCGGAGCCGCCCCGGAGGCAGCGCAGCACCTCGACGCTGGTGGTGGCGTTCCCCGTGACGACGGCGGTCGCCGGGGACGGCCCCGACAGGACCGCGTGGACCGCCGCGGCGATCCGGCCCGGCTCGATCCTGCCGGGGTGGACCATCCCCTCGGCGGGGGCGCCGTGCGCCGCGAGGCAGCCACGGAAGGCGGCGGCCCGCTCGTGGCCGGTGAAGATGCGCTCGTCGTCGCCGATGTAGGCGACGCGCTCGTGGCCGTGGCGGACGAGGTGCTCGAAGGCGAGCTCGATGCCCGCGACGTTGTCGGAGATCACGCAGTCGACGTCGAGACCGTGGACGGGCCGGTCGACGGCGACGAGCGACAGGCCCGCGTCCAGCTCGGGGATCAGGTAGTCGTGCCCGCTCCCTATGGGTTCGAGGATGATCCCGTCGAAGCGGCGCCGGCACATCGACATCACGACGTCGCGCTCCAGCTGCTCGTCGTCCTCGGTCGAGGCGGCGAGCACCATGAGCTTGGCCGCGCGCGCCGCGCGCTCCAGCGCCTGGAGCACGGGGTTGACGTGCGAGAGCTGCCTGACGGCCGCCCCCAGGGTGCCGGTGACCCCCAGGCGCAGCTGGCGGGCCCGCTCGTCCGGCTGGTACTCCAGGCTCGCGATGGCGGCGTGGACCCTGGTGGCCAGATCGGGCCCCACCGTGGGGTCCTGGTTGACGACGCGGGAGACGGTGCGCAGCGCCACCCCCGCCTCTCGCGCCACATCGACCATCGTCGGCCGGCGACCGCGGCGCTTGCCGTTCACAGTGACCTCCATCCCCTCCGTGCCATCAGTGCCATCGGCGCCCCCGGCAGTCCCTTCACGGACTCTTCCGCGCCCCGACGAGCCTGCCACGAGTCTCCACCGGCTCCCATCATCGGGAGGATCGGCCCGATCGGCCACCCTCGCGTTCATCCGCCCGACGTGACTAACTCGTTGCGAAGTCACCTCTTGAAACCTGGCGGTAACACCCTACCCTTCGAGATAACGTTATCTCGCCTCCGCTTCATAGACTCGAAGCCGGAGCAAGGAGGGCTGCGCTTTGCGTAGATCAATAGCAGTTGGCCTGGTCACACTACTCACTGTGAGCGGGTGTGGCATGGGTGCCGAGGCGGAGAAGCCCGCCGCCGGTGGTGGAAACGTCACGCTGAGTTTCCTGGTGTTCGAGACGCCGAACCTCGACGCGGCGTTCTGGGACGCGGCGATCGCGCGGGCGTCCGCGAAGGTCCCCGGCGTGACCATCAAGAAGCTCGTGACGCCGAACGTGGACCGGACCGGCTACGCCAAGCAGCTGGACGCCTCGGGGAACCTCCCGGACATCCTCCAGTCGGTCAACCCGGCCGGGTTCGCGCAGGCGGGCAAGTTCGCGGCCTTCACCGCCGACGAGCTCAAGAACTTCGTCGCGCCGACCGCGGGCGCCGTCGCGGGCAAGATCTACCAGTTGCCGTACAACACGCAGGTCATCCCGGTGGTCTACTACAACAAGACCCAGTTCGCCGAGGCGGGCATCACCGAGACGCCGACGACGTACCAGCAGCTGCTGGACATCTCCGCCAAGCTGAAGGCCAAGAAGATCACCCCGTTCGTGGTCGGCGGCGGCGGCGCGGACACCTGGGCGGACATGTACCCGCTGACCGGCACCGTCGCCACGGACGTCTACAAGAAGACCCCCGACTGGCTGACGCAGCGGGCCGCCGGCTCGGTGAAGTTCACCGACCCCACCTTCACCTCGGCCGCCCAGAAGATCGCCGACCTGGCGAAGAAGGGCTACATCGACCCGGCGGGCCTGAGCCGCTCGTACGCCGACACCGAGCAGGCCTTCCGCGACGGCAAGGGCGCCATGTACCCCATGGGCTCCTGGTTCGCGACCTCGGCCGACAACAAGAAGCCCGACTTCGAGATCGGCGCCTTCCCTTGGCCCTCCGACGACGGTTCCCTGGTCGTGCCGACCTTCACCGGCGGCGGCACCTCCGTCAGCGCCACCGCGGCCAACGTCGACCTGGCCAAGAAGTGGGCGCTCGCCTTCGACGAGGACCAGCAGAACAACGACGCGTTCGTCAAGGCCGACGGCTCGATCCCGGCGATCAAGGGCTACAAGCCCCCGGCGGACATGGGCCCGGTCTACAAGGCGACCGTCGAGATCTACGAGCGGGGCATGGCGGAGAACGCCATCGTCAACGCCTTCTCCCAGGAGACCGGCGACGGCTCGCTGCCCCCCGGCCTGGCCGACAAGACCGCCGTCGCGGTCCAGGACCTGATCACCGGCAAGAAGCCGACCTCCGAGTTCACGGCCTACCTGGACGACCAGTGGGCGAAGGCGACGCAGTAGC
This sequence comes from Streptosporangium sp. NBC_01469, assembly GCF_036227305.1. Classification (NCBI taxonomy): domain Bacteria; kingdom Bacillati; phylum Actinomycetota; class Actinomycetes; order Streptosporangiales; family Streptosporangiaceae; genus Streptosporangium; species Streptosporangium sp. NBC_01469. The sequence goes on from NZ_CP109465.1 coordinate 9,064,370, forward strand.
GCCATGGCAGACACGCGACACGGGGTGCGCGGCGGGGATCCTCCCGCGGCGCACCGCCCGCCCTCCCCGAACGGCCTGACCCTCGCGGCCGCCCCCGCCCGCCGCCGGCCGCCGCGCGGCCGACGGCTGGTGAGCGGCCGGATCACCACCTTCGCCCTGTTCGCCCTTCCCGGGCTGCTGGCGTACCTGCTGTTCGTCCTGGTGCCGATCGGCATGACGGCGTACTACAGCCTGACCAACCGCAACCCGTTCAACCCGCCGACCAAGTGGGTGGGGCTGCGCAACTACACCGAGCTGCTGGGCGACGCCGAGTTCCTCAAGGCGCTGGCGAACACCGTCGTGGTGACCGTCATCGTGATGGTGCTGGCCAACGTGGGCGGCCTGCTGATCGCGCAGCTGCTCGACCGGCCCACCCGGCTCTACGTCGCGCTGCGCGGGGTGTTCTTCACCCCCGTGGTGCTGAGCTCGGTGGTGGTCAGCGTCATCTGGCAGGTCGTTCTCACCGACGACGGCCTGCTCAACTCCGCGCTGCGCGGCCTGGGCGTCGAGGATCCGCCCGGCTGGCTGTCCGACCCGGGCATCGCGCTCTACACGATCGCGTGGGTCATCACCTGGCAGATGCTCGGCTTCTGCGTGGTGGTCTACCTCGCCGGCCTGCAGGGCGTGCCGCGCGAGCTGCAGGAGGCGGCGGCCATCGACGGGTGCGGTCCGCTGGCCCGGTTCCGCAACGTCACCTGGCCGATGCTCGCCCCGGCGCTCACCATCAACACGGTGATGCTGCTGATCACCGGGTTCAAGGCGTACGACCAGATCCAGGTCATCACCAACGGCGGGCCGGGAACGGGGACCACGACCACCATGGCCTTCCAGGTGGTGCAGACCTCCTTCAACGGCAACCGCGTCGGCTACGGCTCGGCGATGGCCGCGGTGATGCTCGTGCTGGTCGCGTGCGTCTCGGTGCTCGTGCTCCGCGTGCTGCAACGACGTGAGGTGACCCAGTGAACGACGGCCGTGTCCCCTGGCTGCGCCCGGTGGTCGCCCTGTTCGTCAGCGCGGTGTTCTTCATGCCGCTCTACCTGGTGCTGGTCAACGTCTTCAAGCACGGCGCGGACATCGTGCCCGACCCGGCGGGCCTGCCGTCGCCGCCGACCATGGACAACATCGCCGCCGTCCTGTCGCGCTCGGACAACCTGTTCGTGTACGGCCTGGTCAACAGCGTCGCGGTGACGGCGATCTCGATCACCATCCTGACGGTGCTGTCGGCGATGCTCGGCCACTACATCGCCCGCTCCAGGAACCTGCTGGCCAAGGTGGTGATGGTCACGCTGCTGTGCGGCCTGCTCATCCCCTCGCCGGTCATCCTCGCCCCGATCACCATGGTGCTGCGGACGCTGGGCCTGATGAGCACGGCGCCGGGGCTGATCCTGGTCAACCTCGGCTACTACGTGCCATTCGGGGTGCTGCTCTTCATGGGGTTCGTCAAGTCGGTCCCCCTGGAGCTGGAGGAGGCCGCCAGGCTCGACGGCGCGAGCACCTTCCGCACCTTCTGGCAGGTGGTCTTCCCGCTGCTGCGCCCGGCCTCGGCCAGTGTCCTGATCTTCCTCGGCGTGTGGATCTGGAACGACTTCCTCACCCCGCTGATCGTCCTGGGACCGGACAGCGGCACCACCGTCACGGTCGGCGTCTACCGGGCGATCGGCGAGCATCAGTCGGACTTCGGTTCGGTCTTCGCCTTCATGTTCCTCGCCACGCTGCCGATCCTCGTCTTCTACCTGGCCCTGCAGAGCAGCTTCGTCAAGGGCCTCACCGGCGGGGCGATCAAGGGCTGAGGGACCACTCCCCCGGCACCGCCGCCCCTCCTCACACCTCGTACCCGCACACCGGAAACCTCCCGGCCCTCCCCCTCCCGACCATGCAAAGGCTCTGAATGTTGACGATCGGCTCCGTGGAGTCCACCGAGCTCTTCACCGGCCCGGAAGACGATCCGTGCCAGATCCTGCGTGTCCACACGGCCGGGGCCGACCCGTCCGAGCGGCTGGAGGTGACGGTCACCGGAGGGGCGCGCGGCACGCTGACAACGCTGAAAACGCTGAAAACGCTGCCGACGCCGCCCTCGGCGGCGGGTTCCGGGGGCGCGGAGGTCCTGGAGGTGCCGGTGCGCACGGACGCGCCGGCCGGCACGCGGGTCGAGGTCACGGTGGAGGTGGCGGCGGGAGGCGAGAGGGCGGTGGCGTCCGGCGCGCTGACCGTGGCGGAGCCCGGCTGGACCGTGTACATGGTGTCGCACTTCCACTACGACCCGGTGTGGTGGAACACCCAGGCCGGATACACCAGCGAGTGGGACGCCCTGCCCGGCGCCCAGACCGAGCGGATGAGCTTCCAGTTCACCGGCTTCCACCTGATCGACGCGCACCTGGAGCTGGCCCGGCGCGACCCGGACTACCGTTTCGTGCTCGCCGAGGTCGACTACCTCAAGCCGTACTGGGACACCTTCCCGGAGAACCGCCAGGTCGTCCGGAACCTGATCGCCGAGGGCCGCCTGGAGATCATGGGCGGCACCTACAACGAGCCGAACACCAACCTGACCGGCGCGGAGACCACGATCCGCAACGCCGTCTACGGCATGGGCTTCCAGCGCGACATCCTCGGCGGCGACCCCGCCACCGCCTGGCAGCTCGACGCGTTCGGGCACGACCCGCAGTTCCCCGGCCTGATGGCCGACGCCGGGCTGACGTCGAGCTCCTGGGCGCGCGGCCCCTTCCACCAGTGGGGGCCCAGCCTGACCATGGGCACGTACGACACCCCGCAGGCGGAGCCCGCGGGCATGCAGTTCCGCAGCGAGTTCGAGTGGATCTCGCCGAGCGGCCGTGGCCTGCTCACCAGCTACATGGCCTCCCACTACAGCGCCGGATGGTCGATGGACTCCGCGGAGACCCTCCCGGACGCCGAGGAGTCGGTCTACCGGCTGTTCCTGCGGATGAAGACGGTGGCCGCCACGCGCAACGTCCTGCTGCCCGTCGGCACCGACTACAGCCCGCCGAACAAGTGGGTCACCGCGATCCACCGCGACTGGAACGCCCGCTACACCTGGCCCAGGTTCGTGAGCGCGCTGCCCCGCGACTTCTTCTCCGCGGTCACCGCGGAGCTGGCGGCCACCGGCAGGCGGCTGTCGCCGCAGACGCGCGACATGAACCCGATCTATACCGGCAAGGACGTCTCCTACATCGACACCAAGCTCGCGCAGCGGGCCGCGGAGAACCTGCTGCTCGACGCGGAGAAGTTCGCGACGCTGGCCTGCCTGGCGGGGGACGCCGCCTACCCCGAGGCCGCGCTGGACAAGGCCTGGCGCCAGCTCGTCTACGGCGCGCACCACGACGCGATCACCGGGACCGAGTCCGACCAGGTCTACCTCGACCTGCTGGCCGGCTGGCGCGAGGCGTTCGACCTGTCGCTGACCGTCCACGACGCCGCGCTGCGGCACCTGTCGGCCCGCGTCGACACCCGGGGCGAGGGCCGCGCCGTCACGGTGTTCAACGCCCTGGCCTGGACGCGTACCGACGTGGTCCGCGTCACCGTGCCCGCGCCGTTCCACGGCGTCGTCGACGACGCGGGCGAGGCCGTGCCCTCGGTCGTCGAGCACCTCGGGGAGGGCACCGCCGAGGTGGCGTTCGTCGCCGCCGGGGTGCCCTCGGTCGGCTACCGCACCTACCGGCTGGTCACCGGGCCCGCCGGGATCACCGACGCCGACGAGCCCCGGGGGTGGCGACCGGTCGACACGCTCACCATCGCCAACGAGTACCACCGGCTCACCGTCGACCCGGAGCGCGGCGGTGCCGTACGGAGCCTGGTCGACCTGGCCGCCGGGCGCGAGCTGCTCACCCCGGGCGGGCTGGGCAACGAGATCGTGGTGTACGACGAGTACTCCGAGCACCCGACCTTCCGCGAAGGCCCCTGGCACCTGCTGCCCAACGGCACGTCCGTCGGCTCCGCCTCGGCCCCCGCGCACGCGGTCGTCGCCGAGGAGTCACCGGCCGGGCGGCGCGTCACGGTCACCGGGGCGGTCGGGCCGCTCACCTACACCCAGGTCGTCACGCTGTGGCACGGGATCGACCGGGTGGACTGCGTGACCCACGTCGACACCTTCGACGGCGACGACAAGCTGGTGCGGCTGCGCTGGCCGTGCGCCGTCGCCGGGGCGCTCCCCGTCTCCGAGGTGGGGCACGCCGTCGTCGGCCGCCCGTTCGCCCACCCCGACGTCGACACCGCCCGGCACCCGTGGACCCTCGACAACCCGGCCTACCAGTGGTTCGGGCTGAGCTCGGCGGCCAGGGTCGCGCTGCGCGACGTCGACGGGGTCTCCGCGGGGCTGCGCGCCATCGGGATCGCCGAGATCGTGGTCCCCGAGGAGGACGACACCGCCGGGCTCGGGCGGGCCCTGGCCGTCGGTCTCGCACAGTCGGGGGTGACCTCGACCTGCTCGTACGCGGACGGGAACCGGTACGGCCTGCTGGCGTTCGACTCGAACCTGCCGGACGTGCGGATAGCCGTCGGCGGCCCGGAGGAGAACGCGTTCACCGCGGCCGTCCTGGAGGCCGCCGGCGACCGCTACCGCGAGGAGTTCGACCGGCAGCTCGCGACCGGCGGGCGGGCGCTGCTGTGGATCCCGGCGGGCCGCGGCCCTGCCGAGCTGTTCCGGCCCGACGCCGACCTGCGGGCCCCCGCGGACCTGCCGGTGCTCGTCATCGCGGCGCACGACGTCGAGGAGGCGCTGGCCGGGGTCGTCGCGGATCTGGCCGACTCCCAGATCGAGGTGACGCAGCCGCGCGAGCTGTCGGGAGAGGGCTTCCTCGACAACCACACCGTGGCCGTGCTGAACCGGGGGGTGCCCGGCTTCGCCGTCGACACCGAGGGGCGGATGCACCTGTCGCTCATGCGCTCGTGCACCGGCTGGCCCTCCGGGGTCTGGATCGACCCGCCGAGGCGCACGGCGCCCGACGGCAGCGGGTTCCAGCTCCAGCACTGGAGCCACTCCTTCGACTACGCGCTGGCCGGCGGCCGGGGCGACTGGCGCGACACGGGCCTGGTGGCCAGGGCGCACGACTTCAACCACCCGCTCCGGGCCGTCGTCGAGGACGCGCACCCCGGCACCCTGCCCGCCTCCGCGTCGCTGCTCTCGGTCGAGCCCCAGGGCGCGGCCGTCCTCGCCGCGTTCAAGGCGGGCGGCAACCCGACCGCGCACGGCAGCGGGCGCGCCGCCGACCCCCGCCGGGGCGTCAGCGCGCGGCTGTACGAGCCGCACGGCCGCCACACCGCCCTGCGCCTGAGATCGCACGTCCCGTTCGTCCAGGCGGCCGTCGCCGACATGCTGGAGGTCGAGAGCAGCGCGGCCAAGACGCTGGACGGCGTCCTGCACGGGGAACTCGGTCCCAGCGGCGTCACGACGTACGCCCTGCAGCCGCAGGTCCCCGATCCGGCCTCCGCGTCACACCTGGTCTCTCCGGGGGTCTCCACGGAGGCTTCCGCGGACCTGGCCTCCGCGCTCCGGACACGGGCCGCGGACCTGGGCGCGCCCGGCGGGGCGCTGGGCCCCTCGGCCGAGGCCGCGCAGCCGGTCTTCTCCCGCTACTGGCTGCACAACAGGGGGTCGGCGCCGCTGGGCTACCAGCCGATGAGCGTCAGCCTGCGGCCGTCCGGCGACCCGGGGGCCGGTTCCCGGCTGCGCGTGACCCTCGCCTCCGACCTCGTCGACGCCGACGCCGAGGGCCACCTCAGGATCGCGGCCCCACCCGGCTGGGACGCCGACCCCGGCGACCGGCCGGTGCTGCTGGGTCCCGGCGGCTGGACCTCCTTCGAGGTGGACGTCACCCCCGCCCCGGACGCCGGTGAGGGGCCGCACGTGATCGCCGCGCAGCTCACCCACGGCGGCCAGGTCCACGAGGACGTCCTCTTCGTGGACGGCCACGGCCGACCGGCGCCGGGCGGGCAGGCCGGGCTGCTGGAGGTCGAGCCGGCCGGGGAGGGACTGACCCTCGCGCCGGGACAGAGCGGGCGGCTCACCGCCGTGCTGCGCAACCACGCCGGTTTCGACATCAGGGGCGAGGTCCAGGTGATCAGCCCGTGGGGGACGTGGGACGCGGTGCGAACGGCGGCCCATCCCCTCGCGGTCGCGGCGGGCGGCGGCGCGGAACTCCACATCGACGTGGCCGTGCCGCCGGGCGCCAGGCCGGGGTCGTGGTGGGTGCTGCTCAAGTGCATGTGGTTCGGCAGGCTCTCGTACTCCCCGGCGGTGCCACTGCTCGTACGGGAGGACGGATGACCGCCGCGCACGTCCACCGGACGCCCGTGACCGCCCACGCCGGAGATAGGCCCGTGACCGCCGCGCACGCCCACGAGACGCACGAGACCGGCGCCCGCACCGGAGAGACGTCCACGACCGGCGCGCACACCCACCAGGCGCACGAGACGCCCGTGACCGCCCACGCCGGAGATAGGCCCGTGACCGCCGCGCACGCCCACGAGACGCCCGCGGTCGCCGCCTGGGTCGGGGAGACGCCCGTGACGGTGGCGCGGGTCGAGGAGCGCGTCCGGCTGCTGCGGGCGGGGCCGCGCGGCCCCCTGCTGCCCGCCGACGGCACGACCGAGGGCCGCCAGCTGCGCCGCTGGGCCGTCCAGCTGCTCGTCACCGAGCAGGTCGTCGCCGACGAGGCGGCGCGGCGCGGCCTGACGGCGACCTGCGATCCCCCGGAGCCCCCGCTGGAGCTGGACGCCACCGCGCGGCTGGAGCTCGGAAGCGTGCTGGCCGCCGTCCTGGCGGCCAGTCCGCTCGCGCAGGCCCTCTACCGGGAGATGACCGCCGGCGTCACCGTCGGCGACCACGAGGTGGCCGCCTACTACGCCGCCAACCAGGACAGGTACCGGGGCCGTCCCGCCCGCATGGTGACCCACCACTACGACGACCGGCCGGTCAACGGCGGCCGCCGCTACCTGGTGCGCCAGGGTGAGTTCGCCGAGGCGATCGACAGGGCGCTGTTCGCGGCGCCCGAGGACGCCGTCGTGGGCCCGATCGAGCGCCACACCTTCGTCACGGGCCCGCTCCAGGCGGGGACCGTCACGCTCCAGCGGGCCGCCCCGCGGATCAGGGCCGACCTGCTGGAGGCCGGGCGCCGCCGGAGCTTCGCGCTGTGGGCGGACGCGCGGTGCGCGAGGGCCGTCCTCCTGCCGGGCTTCGAGCATCCCGGCGACATCCGGCAACCCGACCACACCCACCGGCACTGACCCCCCCCCAAGCCCCCGAAGTCCCCCGAACCCCGGACAGGAGCCGCCACAGCCCCGTACACACCGCCACCGGCCCGGCGGCGATGAACCCCGGGAAACCCCAGAAATACCAAGAAAGCCCCCGCACTCCCACGAAAGGGACACCCCCCGTGAGCGGAACAAGGCAACCCCGTCTCAGACACCTCCTCGCCGCCGCGCTGGCCGCCGCGCTCGCGGCCACGCTCGTGACGGCCACCCCGGCCCAGGCCGCGACCCCCTCCCCCGCCCAGCAGTGGACCGAGGTCCAGCAGCTGCTCGCCGGCATCAAGGGCAGATGGACCAACCAGGCGTACACCGGCGCCGTGTCGAACACCGTGCCGAGCACCGCCCTGCTCGGCAACGGCGACGTCGGCGTCACCTCCGCCGGAGGTGACGGTTTCAAGACCTTCCACATCACCAAGGGGAACTTCTGGGCGGGCAACCCCAACCCCTCCCTGGTCTCCCTCGGCTCGGTCTCCATCTCCCCCAACGGCGGCACGGGCTCCTCGGGCAACCTCGCGCTGGGCGCCTCGGCGACGGCGTCGAGCTCCCACCCGAGCTTCCCGCCGAGCCGGGCCGTCAACGGCGGGTGGGGCTCCGGGTACGAGGGCTGGGTCTCCGAGGTCGGCAAGCCCCAGACGATCACCCTCGACCTGGGATCCGCCAAGACCTTCACCCGCTACGTCGTCAGGCACGACTCCGCCGCCCGGCCCGCCGAGACAGCCAACAACACCAGGAACTTCACCGTCTCGGTCAGCTCCGACAACAGCACCTGGTCCACCGTGGACACGGTGACCGGCAACACCGGCGGGGTGAGCGACCGGACGATCGCCTCGGTCAGCGCCCGCTACGTGCGGCTGAACATCACCGAGCCGACCCAGGGCACGACACCGGACTCCACCGCCAACCCCCGCGCCCGCATCGGCCAGATCGAGCTCTACGGGGCCGGAGGGCCCACCCAGCCGTCCGGGCCGTTCCTCGAGGAGCAGAACATCCTCAAGGGCGAGGTCGACACCACGATGACCATCGACGGCGTGCCGGTGGCCATGAAGACCTGGACCGGCGCCAACGACAACCTCGTGGTCACCCAGATCCAGTCGCTCGGCTCCTCCACGGTGCGGCTGAAGGCGCAGACCTCCGCCGGATCGCCCGCCCCCAGGACGGGCTTCACCAACACGGCGGGCGTCTCGGGCAGCACGACGTGGGCGACGCGCCAGACCCCCTCGGGGTCGAAGTGGGTCTCCCGGGCCTCCCTCGCCACCCGGCTGATCGGCGCGAACCCGGTGGGCAGCCCCACCGCCTCGGGCGCGGCGGCGACGACGGTCTTCGACCTGGCCCCCGGCCAGACCGTCCGCGTCGTGACGGCCGTCGCCGGCGGCGGCCAGAACCCGGCGGACCCGGCACCGGCCGCCCGCGCGCTGGTGGACGGCCAGAGCGGCGGAACGCTCGACACGCTCTACAACGCGCACGTCGAGTGGTGGAAGCAGTACTGGCTCAAGTCGTACGTCGACCTCAACGACGACGTGCTGGAGAGGTTCTACTACGGGTCGCTGTACCTGATCGGCTCCTCCAGCCGGGCGGGCAAGACGGCCCCCGGCCTCTACGGCGTCTGGGCCACCACCGACTCGCCCCAGTTCAGCGGTGACATGCACCTGAACTACAACTGGATGGCCAACTTCTACGGCGTCTACTCCAGCAACAGGACCGACCTCGCCCTGCCGTACTACGACCTGGTGCAGGCCTACCTGCCCGAGGCCAGGCGGCGGGCCCAGCAGGACCTGAGGCGGGTCAAGCCGGACTACATAGGCGCCCGCTTCCCCAGCGGCGGCGTGCCCAGCGGCGTGCTCTTCCCCGTCGGCATCGCGCCCTTCGGCGCCACCGCCGACGACAACTACCACCAGCAGGTGGTCAACTCGCTGTTCACCGTCTCGCAGTACATCGCCTACTACGACTACACCAGGGACCGGACCTTCCTGACGTCGAAGGCGTACCCCTTCATGAAGGAGGTCGCCGCCTTCTTCCAGCACTACCTGGAGTACGACGCCGGAGCGCAGCGCTACAACCTCTACGGCGGGCCGCACGAGGGCACCTGGGGACGCAACTCCAGCGCCGACCTCGGGCTGCTGCGGAACCTGCTGTCGACGCTGATCGAGGCGAGCACGGAGCTCAACGTCGACGCGGGCGACCGGGCCACCTGGACGAACATCCTGCAGCGCCTGGCGCCGATCCCGACCACGACCCACAACGGCAAGAAGGTCTACGCGCTGGCCGACCCGGGCACGCTCAGCGACGGCCGTGCCATCCGGCCGGGCGACAACACCGTCAACCTGGAGTTCGTCCACCCCGGCGAGGCCCTCGGGATCAACTCCCCGGCGGCCGACCGGCAGACCGCGATCGACACGCTCGACGCGATGAACTCCTGGGGCCAGGACAACAGCTTCCCCAAGGTGTTCACCCAGGCCGCGCGGGTGGGCTACCCGGCCCAGAGCCTGATCGACAGGCTGAAGAACCAGATCAGCACCAAGATGGACGCCAACCTGCTCATCCGGGACCCCAACCACGGGACCGAGAAGGGCGGGGCGATCGAGGCGGTCAACAACCTGATGCTGCAGAGTGACGGCGGCGTCATGCGGGTGTTCCCCGTCTGGCCGACGAACAGGAACGCGAGCTTCGTCAAGCTGCGGGAGAAGGACGCCCTGGTCGTCTCCAGCGCGTTCTCCGGCGGGCGCGTGACCTACGTCGACATCACCAGCGAGGCGGGCCGCCAGGTGCGCCTGCAGCACCCCTGGCCCGGCCAGACGATCGTGGTCAACCGGGTCGGCGGCGGCACGGTGGCCCACACCGTCAGCGGCAACGTGATCACCTTCCCGACCCAGGCGGGCGCGACGTACACCATCGCGGCCCCGTGACCCGCGCTTTCCCGGACCGTACGGCCTGACCGGTGTCACCGGCGGCCGGGGCGTGACGGGAGGTCGCGGAGGTTTCGCCCCCACCCCTGAGCCGGGGCGCGGAACCTGAGCCGGGATCGCTCCGTCACGCGCGCGGCGAACGTCCCGCCCCCTTTCCGAGGGGGCGGGACGTTCGGCGTCAGCAGCTCGCGAGCATGCCCTGCAGGGCGCTCTTCTCCGAGCTCTGCAGGGTCAGCTTCCAGTAGTACTTCACCTGGATCCACGCCCTGGCGTAGGTGCAGTCGAAGCTCGCCAGCGGCGGCTGCCACGTCGAGGGGTCCTGGTCGCCCTTGGTCTGGTTGACGTTGTCGGTCACCGCCCACAGCTCGGGGCCGCCCAGGTCGTTGGCGTAGGACTGGCGCTGCGCGCTGGTCCACGCGTAGGCGCCGGAACGCCACGCCTCGGCCAGCGGCACCATGTGGTCGATGTCGACGTCGCTCGCGGCGGTCCAGGTGGCGCCGTCGAACGGGGAGTACCAGCGGCCGGAGGTGGCCGCGCAGCTGGAGTCGACGACCACTCCCGTACCGTCCCTCTTGAGCACCGTCTCCCGGGTGTTGCAGGCGCCGCTGATGGTGATCCAGTGGTTGAACAGCGACCGGTTGTAGGAGGACTGGTTGGTCTCGGCCGCGACGGTGAGCGTCGCGAGCCTGCTCGCGGCGGTGGCCGCGGAGGGAATGTTGGGCGGGGTCGCCGACGCCGTCCCTGCTGTCAGGGAAACGGTGAGGAGAATTGCCGTGAGGGCAGCGGAGATCCCGGTGACGACTCGTTTCACGAGTGGCCCCTTCTGTCGCTCCACCTCGGCCAGTCGGGGGGTCTGGGCACGGCGAGAGGAGGACAGACGGAACGTCTCAACTCATGACAAACGCCGAAATGTCATGCTTTGACGACGAGTCAGGACACGCTTGGTCGGATACTGCCTTGATCCATGATCAAATTCGTTTGATCTGCGATGACGTGGCGCGCGGGTCTTCCTTTCCCCCGCGAACGCGCCGTGAAGATCCCGTAAACACCCGAATATCTCCGTGAGGCGCCGGAATCCCGCGGAGGCTCAGCCGGCCGACAGGGCCGCCTCGATGTCGTCGGCGCCGGCCAGCGCCTCGGCCAGCCGCTCCCGCTCCGCGGCCTCCAGGGGGATCGCGCGGACGCGGGCCAGCAGCTCGCCCGCCCGATCGCGGTCGGAGAGCGTCAGGGCTATCTCGGCGCGGTAGAGGAGCGCTTCGACGAGCTCCGCGTTCGGCGCGTCCCCCGCTCGCGCCAGCGCGCCGTCGAGGATCTTGGCGGCCTGCCGGTGATCGCCTTTGGAGTCGCCGATGACGACGGCGTTCTGCAGCGCCGTGGCGAGCCGGCCGGCCGGGGGTTCCTCCCGGCTCGCGTCGTTGGACGAGGGGAAGATCCGGATCCAGTTCCCTCCCGGATCGACGATCGTGAACCCGGCGAGGTTGTCGGCGTTCTTCCGTTTCCTGGGCCTGGTCATCCGGGGGATCCCGGAGATCAGGAGCTTGCCGTACGCGGATCGCATGCCCTCGGCGAAGGCGCCGAAGAGAGCTCCGGTATCGGGGACGGTGATGATGCAGGTGCCGTAGGAGTCTTCCGGGTTGAAGCCCGGGATGGTGAAGAAGTGCAGATGGATGTCCTCCCGCCGTAGGGCGAGGTACGGGTTCGGGCGAACCTGGTGATAGGTCCTGGTGAAACCCAGCGCGGTGTAGAACTCCTCGATCTCGTCGATCGATCGGCAGGGCAGTGCCGGCACGGTCGTCTCGTTGGCCATCTGGCTCCTCCGGCTGCGCAGTAGTCAAATTTTACTAGCCGGATTCGAGTGTAGCGGCGGCAACAGGGCCGCGCCTCCCGGATTACCGCGCCCCGCACGGAAACGCCCCGCACGAACGCCCCGCACGGGAACGCCCACGCACGAAACCGCCCGCGTGAAAACACCCACGCGCGGAGACGCTCACGCGCGGAAACACTCCGCACGGGAACGCCTCGCCGTCATCGCCGTCTCCGTCGCCGCCGTCATCGACGGCGCGGCCCCGCTCAGGACGTGCGCACGTCCCCTTCCAGGCGTTCGATCAGCCCGCGGGTCCACTCGGCGCCGCTGCCGGAGAAGTGCGTCCAGAGCCGCATGATCTCGGCGGTCGGCTCCCAGTCCCGGGAGTCGGCCTCGTCGGACGACCAGTGGCGGGCGACCTCCGAGCGCCAGCCGTCGAGGGCCGCCAGCCGCTCCCTCAGCAGCGCGATCACCTCTTCCCTGGGCAGGCAGGTGAGGAAACCCACCCCGGCCGTCAGCTCGTCGATCTTCTGGTCGTGCCTGGCCAGAGCCGTGCGCAACATGCCCAGGAACTCCGCGTCACCTTCGTCGGTGAGCTCGTACTCCACGCGGGGCGGCCCGCCCGCGGCGCTCGGCGCCATCTCGTGGGCGCGCAGCAACCCCTGCTTGGCCATCTGCCTGAGCGCGTGGTAGATCGACCCCGGCTTGGCCGTGGACCACTCGTGCGCGCCCCAGCTCTCCAGGTCGCCGCGCACCTGGTAGCCGTGCGCCCGGCCACGTTCGCGGACGGCCCCGAGCACCAGCAGCCGGATGGCCGACACCCTGCTCCCACCTCCGGACGATTCGGTGACCGGAGCCTACCGGTCCCGCGCCACGGGAGGAGCGGGGAGCGCGCGCCGCTCCCGGACCGGCCGCCGCCGGGGCCCGTACGCCCACCCCGCGCCTCCCCCTGCTCACACCTCCTTTCCCCGACCTTTCCCCCGACGCTTGCCGCAGGTGGGACGGCTGTCGTACGGTGGAGAGGAAAGCGCTTTCCTTGGAGGTCGGAGAAAGATGTCCCCGCAAAGCATCGGCGTTGTGATGAACGGTGTCACTGGCCGCATGGGCTACCGCCAGCACCTGGTCCGCTCTGTCCTGGCGATCAACGAGCAGGGCGGCGTGACACTGTCGGGCGGTGGGAGGGTCCTGCTCAGGCCGGTGCTGGTGGGCCGGAACGCCGAGAAGTTGCAGAGGCTGGCGGCCGACCACGGCATCGACGCCTGGACCACCGACCTCGACACGGCCCTCGCCGACGACGCCAACCTGATCTACTTCGACGCCCAGGTCACCCAGGCCCGCGTGAAGGCCGTGCTCGCGGCGATCGAGGCGGGCAAGCACGTCTACGCGGAGAAGCCGACCGCCGAGACGTACGAGGACGCGCTGGCGCTGGCCGAGGCCGCGACCGCCAGGGGTGTGAAGAACGGCGTCGTGCAGGACAAGCTCTTCCTGCCGGGCCTGCTCAAGCTCAGGCGCCTGATCGACGGCGGCTTCTTCGGCCGGATCCTGTCGGTGCGCGGCGAGTTCGGCTACTGGGTGTTCGAGGGCGACTGGCAGGACGCGCAGCGCCCGTCGTGGAACTACCGCGCCGAGGACGGCGGCGGCATCGTCCTCGACATGTTCCCGCACTGGGCGTACGTGCTGGAGAACCTGTTCGGCCGGATCACCTCGGTCTACGCCCAGGCCGTCACCCACATCCCCGAGCGGGTGGACGAGCGGGGCGAGAGCTACCGGGCCACCGCCGACGATGCCGCCTACGGGGTGTTCGAGCTGGAGGGCGGGATCATCGCGCAGATCAACTCCTCCTGGAACGTCAGGGTGAACCGCGACGAGCTGGTGGAGTTCCAGGTGGACGGCACGCACGGCAGCGCCGTCGCGGGCCTGCGCGGCTGCCGGATCCAGCACCGCGCCACCACTCCCAAGCCGGTCTGGAACCCCGACCTGCCCGCCACCGCCCGCTTCAGGGACGGCTGGCAGGAGGTGCCCGACAACACGGAGTTCGACAACGGCTTCAAGATCCAGTGGGAGCGGTTCGTCCGCCACGTGGCCGAGGACGCGCCCTTCCCCTACGACTTCACCTCGGGCGCGCGCGGCGTCCGCCTCGCCGAGCTGGGCCTGCGCTCCTCCGCCGAGGGCCGCCGCCTGGCGGTGGAGCCGTGATGGCCCCCCTGAGGATCGCGCTGCCCGGCGGGGAGCACACCCTGCGCGAGCCGGTCACCTGGACCAGGCCCGCCGGCCCCGCCGTGAGCCGCGTCGTCTACGCCGCCGCCCACGTGGTCGCCGACCCGCTCGGCGACAACACCCCGGGCTCCCCCGCCGCCGTCGACTGGGACGCCACCCTGCGCTTCCGGCACCACCTGTGGTCGTACGGGCTGCGGGTCGCCGACGCCATGGACACCGCCCAGCGCAACATGGGGCTCGACTGGGCGGCCACCCGCGAGCTGATCCGGCGCAGCGCCACCGAGGCGAAGGCCTTCGGCGACCCGGCGGCGCTGGTGGCCTGCGGCGCGGGCACCGACCAGGCCCCGCACGCCCGGACCCTGGACGAGGTCGTGGCGGCCTACACCGAGCAGATCGAGACCGTACGGGACGCGGGCGCCGGCGTCATCGTGATGGCGAGCCGCCGGCTGGCCGCGATCGCGCGGGGCCCGGAGGACTACCACCGGGTCTACGGCGAGTTGCTCTCCCAGGTCGACCGCCCGGTGATCCTGCACTGGCTGGGCGAGATGTTCGACCCGAACCTGGCGGGCTACTGGGGCTCGCGGGACGTGCCCGAGGCCACCGCGTCGTTCCTGTCCCTGATCCGCGACCACGCGGCGAAGGTGGACGGGGTCAAGGTCTCGCTGCTGGACGCCGAGCACGAGATCGGGCTGCGCGCGGCGCTGCCCGAGGGCGTGCGGCTCTACACCGGCGACGACTTCAACTACCCCTCGCTGATCAGGTCGGGCAGCCACGCGCTGCTGGGGATCTTCGACGCGATCGCCCCCGCCGCCGCGGCGGCCCTGGAGGCCCTCGACGCGGGCGACCTCGGACGCTACGACGAGATCATGGAACCCACGGTCCCGCTCTCACGGAAGATCTTCGAGGCCCCGACGTACAACTACAAGACGGGCATCGTCTTCCTGGCGTGGCTCAACGGCCACCAGGACGCCTTCAGCATGGTCAACGGCGCCCAGGCGGCCCGTTCCCTGCCCCACCTGGCCGAGGTGTTCCAGCTGGCCGACAGGGCCGGGCTGCTGGCCGACCCCGGGCTGGCGGTCTCCCGGATGCGCTCCCTGCTGGCGGTGAACGGCCTGTGAGCGCGACGAGGGCACAGACGAGCCGTCTCTCGCTGAACCAGTGGACCACGAAGCGGTGGTCGGTGGCCGAGGCCGTCGACGGGTGCGTGCGGCACGGCGTCGAGGCCATCGGCCTGTGGCGGCAGGACGTCGCCGCGCAGGGCCTGGAGGAGACCGTCAAGCTCGTCGCGGACGCCGGACTGCGGGTGTCGTCGCTGTGCCGGGGCGGGTTCCTCACCTCCGGCGGCCCCGAGGCCATGGACGACAACCGCAGGGCGATCGACGAGGCCGCGACGCTGGGCGCCGCCTGCCTGGTCATGGTGGTCGGCGGCCTGCCCGGCGTGGTGCCCGGCGAGCCGCCGGGCACGATCTCCCGCGACCTGCCCGCCGCGCGGGAGCGGGTCGCCGAGGCACTGTCCGTGCTGGCCCCGTACGCGGGCGAGCGAGGGGTGCGGCTCGCCCTCGAACCGCTGCACCCGATGTACTGCGCCGACCGGGCCGTGCTGTCCACTCTCGGCCAGGCGCTCGACCTGGCCGAGGCGTACCCCTCCGAGCAGGTGGGCATCGTCGTCGACACCTTCCACGTGTGGTGGGACCCGCGGGTGCTGGAGCAGATCGCCAGGGCGTCGGACCGGATCGCGAGCTACCAGGTGTGCGACTTCCTGTCGCCGCTCCCCGCCGACGTCCTGCTCGGCCGGGGGATCATGGGCGACGGCGTGATCGACTTCGGCCCGATGACCCGCGCGGTGGCCGAGGCGGGCTACACGGGGGACGTCGAAGTGGAGATCTTCAACGCCGACGTGTGGGCCGCCGACCCCGACGGGATCCTGGCCAGGGTGAAGGCCGCCTTCGCCGAGTTCGTCGGAGGTTGACGCGCGGTCCCCCGCCACGGTGTTTCGAGGCGGGGGACCGTTCCAACGGGAAGGAAAACACGTTCGCCGGGCCCGGATTACCGCTTCACGTTGGAGTGACATGGCAGGTACTCGTACGGTAGGGGTATGACGACCGCAGAAAGCGAAGCCAGCCCCGCCGTACAGCGGCCGCCGGAACATGTGATGGCCGTACTGGAAGCGATCAGGGAGTGGGAGGCCGCCAACCCCGACTCGGCCCCCTCGGGCCAGGGAGAGGCGATCCTCTGGGCCCTGGGCAAGCGGGAGCAGGCACCGATCAGCGGTCGCCCCTCCTCGGGATCCCCGCCCACCCTCGCCGAGGCGCGCGCCGAGATCGACGCCGCCGAGCGGGTTCCGCGCGAGGGCCGGGTCGTGCCGGCCGACGGGGTCATCAGCACCCTGAACTGGTTGATCGGCGCCAAGGACGGGCTGCCCATCCCCGGCCGCCGCTCCTCGGAAGGCTGGGGACACCTGGTCGGCGGGCGCGGCGTGATCCTGCGCACCGAGGCCGAGATCGGCAGGGTCGCCGAGCTGGCCCACCAGGGCCGGCCCAACGCCGCGGGCGAGTGGGAGAAGGAATGGTGCGCGGGCACCATCGCCGTGTGTGAGTGGGTGCTCGGCACCCGCAGGAAGTCCCCGGTCCGCAACACGCCCCGCCCCATCCACGGACCGACCGGCCTCAACCTCGGCATGGAGGAGAGCGCGGCCGAGGACGTGTCCCGGCAGCTCGGCCGGGGCCGCCAGCACTCCCCCGGCTACGGCGACGGGGTCATCAGGACGATCCGCTGGCTGCGCGGGCAGATCATGGTCCCGCCGGTCAACGAGCAGGGAAACCCCGTTCCCGGCATGCGCTGACCCCCTCCCCTCCCCTCCCCGCCACTCTCCGCTCTCCCCTCCCCCGCGTTCCCCTACGACACGATCGGCCCGGCCCCCCACGGGGGTCCGGGCCGCTTGTCGCGGTGGCGTCACCATGACGCGCCCGCGTGACGTGCCCGCCGCGACGGGCTCGCCGCGACCCCGCCGTCGCCACCGGCCCGCCGCGACGAAGTCGTGGCACCGTCGTGGCACCCCAGGCCGCGGACGTCCTCCCGGAGGATCACTCAGCCTGTCGTGTCACCCCAGGCCGCGGGTGCTCTCCCGGAGGATCACCTCGCCGGTCACGGTCACGGCCTCGGCCCTGCCCCCCTCGGACGGGCCGAGGGCCATCTCCAGCGCGCGGACGCCCATGTCGGCGAGCGGCAGCCGCACGGTGGACAGCGAGGGAACCAGGTCGCGCAGGGTGAAGATGTCGTCGAAACCGGCCACGGAGACGTCGTCGGGCACCCGGATGCCCCGGTCCCTGAAGGAGGCCAGGGCGCCCACCGCCATCACGTCGTTGACGGCGAAGACGCACGTGACCCCGGACACCTGGGTGGCCGCCGCGTAGCCGCCCTCCCGGTCGAAGGAACCGTGCAGGACGCGCGGCGCGGGCAGTCCGAGCTCCTCGAGCGCGCCGGCGAACCCCTCCACCCTGTCCCTGGGCGCGATCAGCCAGTCGGGCCCGGCGAGGATCGCGAAGTTCCGGTGCCCCAGCCCGGCGAGGGCGCGGGCCAGCTCGGCGGCGCCCCGGCGGTTGTCCGGCACCACCGTGTCGACGCCGAGCAGGTCCTGGCCCACGCAGGCGACCCGGCCCCCGGACTCCCGGTAGTGGTCGAGTTCCGTCCCGAGCCGCCGGGTCGTCTCCGGGTCGGTGACCCGGGAGCCGACGAGCAGCACGGCGCGGACCCGCTGGGCGTTGAGCGTCGAGACGTAGGCGATCTCCCGCTCGGGGTCGCGGTGGGTGGTGCCGATCATGACCATGAGCCCCTGGCTCTCGGCGACCCGCATGGCCCCGTCGGCGATCGCGGCGAAGTAGGGGTCGGTGAGGTCGTGGACGACCAGGCCGATCACGTTGCTGGCACCCCTGGCGAGGGTCTGCGCGGCCACGTTGGTGCGGTATCCCAGCTCGGCGGCGGCCAGTTCCACCTTGGCCCGCAGGGGGGCGCCCACCTGCCGGGTGCTGCCGTTGAGCACCCGCGACGCCGTGGCGAGCGAGACGCCCGCGTGCCGGGCGACATCCTCAAGCGTGACCACCGACAACCTCCCGGAAAGCGTTTTCCAAAGTCTGCCAGAGTTGCCTTCGCCCCGCACCCCGGGCACGGCCCGCGAGATGGGGCGTGAGCCCGCACACTCTTGGGGACAACTTACCCACCTCCCGCCCGCCCGGCCGCGCCAAGCGTTGTTACTGACGAGTAGCATGGTGGGGAAGCCATCCAGCAACGAGGAGCGAACCCGTGCCTTCGTCTCGTGACGTCGTATTCGTCGACGGTGTGCGCACACCATTCGGCAGGTCGGGCCCCAAGGGCCTGTACGCCGAGACGCGCGCCGACGACCTGGTGATCCGCGTCATCCGCGAGCTGATCCGGCGTAACCCGAATCTGCCTCCCGAGCGCGTCGACGAGGTGGCCATCGCGGCCACCACGCAGATCGGCGACCAGGGCCTGACCCTCGGCCGCTCCGCCGCGATCCTGGCCGGGCTGCCCAAGACCGTGCCCGGCTACTCGATCGACCGCATGTGCGCGGGCGCGATGACCGCGGTGACCTCGGTCGCCGGCGGCATCGCCTTCGGCGCCTACGACGTCGCCATCGCCGGCGGCGTCGAGCACATGGGCCGCCACCCCATGGGCGAGGGCGTCGACCCCAACCCCCGCTTCCTGGCCGAGCAGCTCGTGGACGGTTCCGCCCTCGTCATGGGCATGACCGCCGAGAACCTCCACGACCGCTACCCCTCCATCACGAAGGACCGCGCGGACGCCTTCGCCCTCGCCTCCCAGGAGAAGGTCGCCAAGGCGTACGCCGACGGCAGGATCCAGGAGGACCTGGTCCCGATGGCGACCAGGTCCGCGGAGAAGGGCTGGGGGCTGGCCACGGCCGACGAGGCTCCCCGCCCCGGCACCACGCTGGAGGGCCTCGCCGGGCTGAAGACCCCGTTCCGCCCGCACGGCCGGGTCACCGCGGGCAACGCCTCCGGCATCAACGACGGCGCCACCGGCTGCGTCGTGGCCGCCGCCGACGTCGCGGAGGAGCTCGGCCTCGCGCCGAAGATGCGCCTGGTCTCGTACGCCTTCGCGGGCGTGGACCCCGAGGTGATGGGCGTCGGGCCGATCCCGTCCACCGAGCGGGCCCTGCGCCTGGCCGGGCTCTCCATCTCCGACCTGGGACTGTTCGAGATCAACGAGGCGTTCGCCGTGCAGGTGCTGGCGTTCCTGGAGCACTTCGGCATCGCCGACGACGACCCCCGGGTGAACCCCTACGGCGGCGCCATCGCCTTCGGCCACCCGCTGGCCTCCTCCGGGGTGCGCCTGATGACGCAGCTCGCCCGCGAGTTCGGCGAGCGCCCCGACGTCCGCTACGGCGTGACCACGATGTGCGTGGGCCTGGGCATGGGCGGAACGGTCATCTGGGAGAACCTCGGCTGGGAGGGCGAGAAGTGACGGACATCAGCACGGGCGCCGCGGGCGCCACGGACATCACCGAGCTCTTCGCCGACGAGGTCGTCACCCGGGCGGCCGTCCGCGACGTGGAACTGCCCTACGGCGCGGGCGTCATGGCACTGATCACGCTGGACAACGGCTTCGACCACACCAAGCCGTCGACGTTCGGCCCCGGCGGGCTGACCTCGCTGGGCGAGGCCCTGGACTCGGTCGCCGGGCGCGGCGACCTGGCGGCCGTGGGCGTCGTCGGCAAGCCGTTCGTCTTCGCCGTCGGCGCCGACCTCAAGGGGGCCGCGCTGGTCTCCGAGCGGGACCAGGCGCTGCGGATCGGCAAACTGGGGCACGACGTGTTCCGCCGCCTCGGCGAGCTGGACGTGCCGTCGTTCGCGTTCGTCAACGGCGCGGCGATGGGCGGCGGCCTGGAGGTCGCGCTGCACTGCACGTACCGGACCATCTCCTCCGGCGTGCCCGCCGTGGCGCTGCCCGAGTGCTTCCTCGGCCTGGTCCCCGGCTGGGGCGGCACCCAGCTGCTGCCCCGGCTGATCGGCCCGGCCGCGGCCGTCAAGCTGATCGTCGAGAACCCGCTCGCGCAGAACCGCATGATCAAGGGCAGGGAGGCGTTCGCGCTCGGGGTCGCCGACGCGATGTTCGAGCCCGCCGACTTCCTGGAGGAGTCGCTGCGCTGGGCCGCCCAGGTGCTGCGCGGCGAGGTGACGGTCTCCCGTACCGACCACACCGGGGACGACTGGGCCAAGACGGTCGCCGACGCGCGCTTCCTGCTCGACATGAGGCTGCACGGCGCCTCCCCGGCCCCCTACCGGGCGCTGGAGCTGGTCGAACTGGCCCGCACCGCCTCGCGCGACGAGGGCTTCGACGCCGAGGACCAAGCCCTGGCCGACCTCCTCATGGGCGACGAGCTCCGCGCCGGCCTGTACTCCTTCGACCTGGTCCAGCGCCGGGCCAAGAAGCCCGCGGGCGCGCCGGACAAGGCGCTGGCCCGCAAGGTCACCAAGGTCGGCGTCGTCGGCGCGGGCCTGATGGCCTCGCAGATGGCGCTGCTGTTCGCCCGCCGCCTGGAGGTCCCGGTGGTGCTCACCGACCTGGACCAGGACCGGCTGGACAAGGGCGTCGGCTACGTCCACGCCGAGGTGGACAGGCTGCTCGGCAAGGGGCGCGTCTCCGCCGACCAGGCCAACCGGCTCAAGTCCCTGGTGACCGGCTCGCTGACCAAGGACGCGTTCGCCGACGCCGACTTCGTCATCGAGGCCGTGTTCGAGGACATGAAGGTCAAGCGGAAGGTGTTCGCCGAGGTGGAGGAGGTCGTCTCCGCCGAGTGCGTGCTGGCCACGAACACCTCCTCGCTGTCGCTGACCGAGATGGCCTCGGGGCTGCGCCACCCGGAGCGCGTCGTGGGCTTCCACTTCTTCAACCCGGTCGCGGTGATGCCGCTGCTGGAGATCGTGCGGGGTTCGGAGACCGACGACGCGACGCTCGCCACGGCCTTCTCCGTCGGCCGGTCGCTGAAGAAGTCGTCCGTGCTGGTCAAGGACGCGCCCGCGTTCGTGGTCAACCGGCTGCTGACGCGCTTCATGGGCGAGGTCATCGGCGCCGTCGACGAGGGCACCCCGCTGGAGGTCGCCGACCACGCGCTGGACGGGCTGGGCCTGCCGATGACCCCGTTCGCGCTGATGCAGCTCGTCGGCCCCGCCGTGGCGCTGCACGTCGCCGAGACGATGCACGAGGCCTTCCCGGCCCGCTACGGGGTGTCGGAGAACCTCGCCCGGCTGGTCTCGGCGGGCAAGCCGGGCGTCTACGCGCCGGACTTCTCGCTCGACCCCGAGGCGGTGGCCCTCTTCGCGGGCGGTACCTCCCCGTCGACGGCCGAGGAGGTACGGCTGCGGGCGCTGCGGGCGCTGGCCGAGGAGATCCGCCTCATGCTGGAGGAGGGCGTGGTCTCGGCTCCCCAGGACATCGACCTGTGCATGATCCTCGGCGCGGGCTGGCCGTTCCACCTGGGCGGCGTCACCCCGTACCTCGACCGGGCGGGCATCGCCGAGCCGCGCTTCCTGCCGCCGGGCGTGGCCTCGGTCCCCGCCTGACGGTTTCTCGTACGGCTCCCCCGCTCTCGCGGCGGGGGAGCCGCTAGCGCTCCGACAGCCTGCTGTGCCGGTAGCCGTACCCGAAGTAGATCAGGATCCCGAGCAGCATCCACGCCACGAACCTCAGCCAGGTCTCCACCGGGAGGTTGAGCATCAGGTAGAGGCAGGCGAGCACCGACAGGATCGGCACCAGCGGCACCAGCGGGGTGCGGAAGGACCTCGGCAGCTCGGGACGGGTGCGGCGCAGGATGACCACCGCGATCGAGACCACCACGAACGCGAAGAGCGTGCCGATGTTGACCAGCTCGGCGATGGTGGCCAGCGGCACCAGCCCGGCCAGGGCCGAGACGACGAGGCCCATCATGATGGTGATGATGTACGGGGTCCGGTACTTGGGATGCACCTTCGCCAGCCCGCGCGGCAGCAGGTTGTCGCGGCACATGGCGAACATCACCCGCGACATGCCCAGCATGAGGATCATCACGACCGTCGTCAGGCCGGCCAGGGCGCCGACGCTGATCAGCGACGCGGCCCAGGTCTGGCCGACCGCCTTGAACGCGTCGGCCAGCGGCGCGGCCTCGCTGAGCCGGCTGTAGGGCTGCATGCCGACGACGACCAGGGAGACCGCGACGTAGAGCACCGTGCAGACGCCGAGCGAGGTCAGGATGCCGATGGGCAGGTCCCGCTGCGGGTTGCGCGTCTCCTCGGCGGCGGTGGCGACCACGTCGAAGCCGATGTAGGCGAAGAACACGATCGCCGCGGCGCTGAAGACGCCCAGCACCCCGTACGCGACCGGGCTGATCCCGAACAGCACCTGGATAAGCGGCGCGGACAGCCCCTCCACCGCGGGGGTCGGCTTCGAGGGCGGGATGAACGGGGAGTAGTTGGCGGCCCTGACGAAGAACAGCCCGGCCACGACGACCAGCAGGATCACCGCGAGCTTGATCGTGACGATGACGAGGTTGAACCGGGACGACAGCTTGATCCCGATGACCAGGATCCCGGTGAGGACCAGCACGATCAGCGCGGCGGGCAGGTTGAACGCCGCCCCCTCCCCCGCGATCGCGCCGGGCAGCGTCACCCCCAGGGACGCCAGCAGCGAGGTCAGGTATCCCGACCAGCCGACCGCGACGACCGCGGCGCCGAGCATCATCTCCAGCATCAGGTCCCAGCCGATGATCCAGGCGGGAAACTCGCCGAGGGTGGCGAAGGCGAAGGTGTAGGCGGACCCGGCCGCCGGGACGGTGGAGGCGAACTCGGCGTAGCAGAGCGCCGCCAGCGCGCAGACGATGCCGGCGACCACGAAGGACAGGGCCACCGAGGGGCCGGCCATCTCCCTGGCGACCCGGCCGGTGAGCACGAAGATGCCGGTGCCGATGACGACGCCGATGCCGAAGATGGTGAGGTCCAGCGCGCTGAGATCCTTGCGCAGCCGGTGTTCCGGTGCCTCGGTGTCCGAGATCGACTGTTCCACCGACTTGACGCGCAAGACGCCCATGGCCCCTCCTCGACCGCCGGTTCTGTGTCGCAGGTCACATGCCCAGCGGATCGGCGGCCGAACGGCGAACTCGGGGTTGTTTGGGGGGAGGTCCCCGATGCCGGCCGCCGCCCACGACCGCGATCCTGGGGTCATGCTCCTGGACATGCTGCAGTCGTCGTCTCCGTATCTGGTCGGCTCGATACTTCTCGCCGTGCTGGCGTTCGCCGGCTCGCTGATACCCGGTGTCGCGGCGATCCTCGTGGCGGGGGCGGCGCTGGCGGATCCATGGGAGATCGCGGCGGTGGCGCTCGCCGGTTGTGCCGGGTGCGCCCTGTACGCCACCGGCGGCTGGCTCATCGGCCGCCGGTACGGGTCGCGGCTGCGTCGCAGCGGGGCCGGGCGCCGGATCGGCGAGCGGCGCTGGTCGCGGGCCGAGCAACTGGCCATGGGCGCGGGTTACGGCCCGGCTCTGGCAGCCGCCTGTTTCCTGCCGGTGGTCGGCTCGCTCACCCCGATCGTCGCCGGGACCCTGAGCATGCCGTACACGCGTTTCATCCGCTGGGCCCTGGCGGGCAGCGCGGTCTGGGTGACCGTCTACCTGACGCTGGGCACCCTCGCGGGTGAGGCCCTGCGGCAGAACCGGCACCTGCTGGTACCGATCCTCGTCTGCGTGGCGGTCGTGGTCGCGGGCCTCGTCGTGATCAACCACCGCGCCCGCCCGCCGCGGGAGGCTGCGGGCGCCGGCGACACCGGCGACACTGATGCCGCCGCCGACGCCGGCTCCGGTCACACGATCGGCTCCGGACACACGATCGGCTCCGACGACGCGAGCGGGAAGATCGTCGGATAGGCGGAGCGGGGCGACCCGGCTCGCGCGGGCGGAGGGGCGCCGTGGGGCGCCGGGGGCGCCGGGGGCGCTGAGGGACGCCGGGAGACGCTGTCAGCGGGTCGGGTGGTTCTCCAGGACCGGGGAGCGCTTCGCGATCGCCTCGGTGATCTGGCGGGCGATGTCCTGTGAGGTCAGGCCGATCTCGCTGAGGATCTTCGGGCGCTTGGCGTGGTCGAGGAAGCGCTGCGGGATGCCGTACGTGCGGACCGGGACGTCCACGTCGGCGTCGCGCAGCATGCGGGCGACCGCGTCGCCGACCGCGCCCACCCGGCCGTTGTCCTCGACCACCACGACCAGTTTGTGGACGCGGGCGGCCGCTGTCAGGGCCTCGTCCAGGGGCTTGACCCAGCGCGGGTCGACCACCGTGGCGGAGATGCCCTGGGCGTCGAGCAGGCCGGCGGCCTCCATGCACAGTTCGGCCATCGGTCCCACGGACACGAGCAGCACGTCGGGGTCGCCCGCGCGCAGCACGTCCATCTCGCCGAGGCGGCCGACCGCCTCGATCTCGGTGGCCACCGCCCCCTTGGGGTAGCGCACGACGCTCGGGCCGTCGTCGATCTCCACGGCCTCGGCCAGCAGCTCGCGCAGGCGGGGCTCGTCGCGGGGGACGGCGATCGACAGGCCGGGGACGACCTGCAGGATCGACAGGTCCCACATGCCGTTGTGGCTGGCGCCGTCGTCGCCGGTGACGCCCGCCCGGTCGAGCACGACCGTGACGGGGAGCCGGTGCAGGGCGACGTCCATCAGGAGCTGGTCGAAGGCCCGGTTGAGGAAGGTGGCGTAGACGGCCACCACCGGGTGCAGGCCGCCGAGCGCCAGGCCGGCGGCGCTGGTCAGGGCGTGCTGCTCGGCGATGCCGACGTCGTAGAGGCGGTCGGGGTAGGCCTCGGAGAACGGGATCAGGCCGGTGGGGCCGAGCATCGCGGCGGTGATCGCCACGATGTCGCTCCGCTCCGCGCCCAGCCGCACCATCTCCTGGCCGAAGACGTTGGTCCAGCCGTGCGGCTTCGGCTTCTCCTCACCCGTGAGCGGGTCGAAGACGCCCGGCGAGTGGAAGCAGTCCTCGTCGTGGTTCTCCGCCGGCGAGTAGCCGAAGCCCTTCTTGGTGAGCACGTGCACGATGACCGGGCGGCGGAAGTCGCGGGCCCTGCGCAGCGCGGCCTCCACGGCCTGCTCGTCGTGGCCGTCGACCAGCCCGATGTACTTCAGGCCGAGGTCCTCGAACATGACCTGCGGGGCCAGGACGTCCTTGAGGCCCTTCTTGACGCCGTGCAGGGCGTCGTAGACGGGGGCGCCGACCACCGGGACCCTGTTCAGGTTGCCCTTGACGAAGTCGAGCACGTCCTCGTAGCGCTGGTTCGTGCGCAGGGAGGCCAGGTGGGAGGCGAGCCCGCCGATGGTCGGCGAGTAGGAGCGGCCGTTGTCGTTGACCACGATGATCAGCGGCAGGTCCTTGCGCGCCGCGATGTTGTTGAGCGCCTCCCAGGCCATGCCGCCGGTGAGCGCCCCGTCCCCGATCACCGCGACGACCGTGCGGTCCGCCTCGCCGCGCAGCCGGTACGCCTTGGCCAGGCCGTCGGCGTACGACAGCGCGGTCGAGGCGTGGGAGTTCTCGATGATGTCGTGCTCGGACTCGGCCTGGCTCGGGTAGCCCGACAGGCCGCCCTCCTGGCGGAGCGTGTCGAACCGCCCGGCCCGGCCGGTGAGCATCTTGTGGACGTAGGCCTGGTGGCCGGTGTCCCACAGGATGCGGTCGCGGGGCGAGTCGAAGACCCGGTGCATCGCGATCGTCAGTTCGACGACGCCGAGGTTGGGACCCAGGTGGCCGCCGCTGCGGGCGGTGGAGGCGATCAGGAGATCCCTGATCTCTGCGGCGAGGACCGGTAGCTCGTCCGCCGCCAGGCGCTTGAGGTCCCCTGGTCCCTTGACCGACTCCAGAAGATTTCCAGGCTGCCCGGTCCGCTCGCTCACGGAATCATCCCCTCTGTCCAGTCAACGTCACGACGAGTCTAGTTGCGATGGGGGACGCAACCCCCGAGAGCGGCGATTCTGCACGTTTTATCCACACTTGCAATAACCTTTGCCCCACCATGAAAACTCTCCCCTTTAGGCAACTATCATCTCTTGTTGCCGTCTCGTTGACGTTTGCCCTGGTGACGGGCCTGGGCACAGCCAGCGCGTCCACCTCGCGGACCGCCGCGACCTCCGCCTCGCAGCAGGTCGCGCCGGTCACCGGGACGACGTCGGGCACGACCACCTCCGCCGGCTACGCCAAGGAGCAGGCACCCCCGCGCGGCCGGGCCGCCGCGACGGCCAGCCCCCTGTACCGCACCGGCACCCTGCCCACCATGCGCTGCCAGGCCGGACAGATCCGCGCGGGGAGCGCGGCCTCCTACCGGACCTTCGTCACCAAGCTCATCCGCTGCCTGAACCTGGCCTGGAAGACCCAGTTCAGGAAGACCAACCTGGCGTTCTCCCAGCCCAAGCTGCGTTTCTCCACCACCAAGGTGAACACCCCCTGCGGCCGGTGGCCCAGCAGCGCCGGGGGGCTGTACTGCTCCAGCAACCGCACCATCTACATCGGCGTCACGCGTGAGGTCCTGAAGAACGCCTTCCCGGCCAACCACGCCCAGTTCATCGCCCACGAGTACGGCCACCACGTGCAGCGCCTCGCGGGCATCATGGACTACTACGGCAACAGCATCTGGCGCGCCTCCTCGTCCACCAAGCTGGCCTTCTCCCGCCGCCTCGAACTACAGGCCGACTGCCTCGGCTCCGCCTTCCTGCGCAAGATCGCCGAAGACCTGCCGGTCGAGCCGGCGCAGTGGGACGCGATGGTCAGCTGGGTCAACGCCAACGGGCACAAGAACTGGCCCAAGAACGACCACGGCAAGGGCCGCAGCCAGGCCTACTGGATGGAGCGCGGTTACAACGCCGGATCCCCGTCCGGATGCAACACCTGGACGGCCCCCTCCGGCCGCGTCGCCTGATCCCCGGCACCGCCCGCGCGTCTCGCGTCACCCGATCCCCGGCACCGCCCACACACGCGCCTCTCGCGTCACCCGATCCCCGGCACGAACCCTCCGATATGCGGCCACGCTTCCCAAGCGTGGTCGCATATCGGCTTTACCCCCCCTTCAACCTCCCCTAGGGTTGAGAATCATGCGTATCCCCCTTATCGCACTGCTCTCCGGCGTACTCGTGAGCACGCTGCTCTCCGGTACGGCGGGCGCGGCGGTCACCACCGAGCGACTCGCGCCGGTGCCCACGGGCAAGGCCGCCCTGACCGCCAACCCGATATACAAGACGGGCAAGCTCGAGCCGGACGCCTGCCCGGAGCAGCCGGTCTACAACGACGACCTGGAGACCGCCGAGACCTATCTCAGCTTCGCCCTGGACTGCCTCAACGAGGGCTGGGAGTACCAGTTCTCCAAGACGAAGCTGCCCTTCTCCAAGCCCAGGTTCGCGGTCACCTCGCGCACCGGCGTCCCGACCGGCTGCGGCAGGTTCCCCAAGGGCGCCCAGGCGGTCTACTGCCCGGCGAACAAGAAGATCACCTTCTATCTCAGCAAGGGGATCCTCTCCCAGGCGACCGAGCTGTTCCTGTTCCAGACCCTGGCGCACGAGTACGGTCACCACGTCCAGCAGCTCTCCGGGATCATGACGGCCTTCAACACCCGGGACTACAAGAACGACAAGGCGGTGCTCGCCGAGCTGCGCAAGATCGAGCTCCAGGCCGAGTGCCTGAGCGGCGCCTTCATCGGCAGCATCTGGCGCTCCCTCAACCGTCGCGAGTCGGACTTCAGGTACGTCCTGAGCGCCGCCTACAGCACGGCCACCCACGGCACGGCCAAGAACATCGCCTACTGGGTTACCCGCGGTTTCCAGCAGGAGACCCCCGGCTCCTGCAACACCTTCACCGCCCCCAAGTCCCGGGTCTCCTGACCCCCCGACCCCCGCGACCACCCGCCGCCGTCCCACGGACGCGCGACGGGTGGTCGTTCTTTTCCACCCGGTGCAAGCCACATCCCCCACGGGATACAAGACTCACCCCCGCCCGGCGCGAGCGGTCTCCCCCCAAAACGCGACCACGAGTGGCGACGGACCCATGACGTTCAGTAACCTTGCGATGCCGCCTGAACGCCCCTCCCCGTGAGCGCCCTCCACGCCACGGAACCAGGTTCGGTCCCCCCGCTGGTCGACGGCAAGGAGAAAGACGGAATGGACACAACGGATATCCGCCTGCGCGTCCTGGAAACGGACGTCGCCGCGCTCCGCGCGCAGAGCCAGGAGAGCAAGGTGATCAACGCAGGGATCCTGGAGGTCCTGAAAGACCTGCGAACGGTGACAACGGAACTCTGGACGGAGATGACCGGGTTCCGGACTGAGATGACCGAATTCCGAACGGAGCTGAGCGAGCTTCGAACCGGACAGGACAGCCTCCGCACGGACATGGACAGCCTCCGCACGGACATGAAAGAACTCCGCACGGACGTGAACGGCCTCCGCACGGACATGGACAGCCTCCGCACGGACATGAAAGAACTCCGTGTCGAGATGCGCACCGGTCACGCCGAGCTCCGCGAGGAGATCTCCGTGGTCAAGTGCTCCGTCGGCAACCTGGAGCGCTCCATGAAGCGCGTCGAGGGTGACGTCGCCGAGCTCAAGGCCGGTCACATCGAGCTGCGCCACCTGGTCGCCG
Source organism: Streptosporangium sp. NBC_01469 (assembly GCF_036227305.1). Taxonomy (NCBI): domain Bacteria; kingdom Bacillati; phylum Actinomycetota; class Actinomycetes; order Streptosporangiales; family Streptosporangiaceae; genus Streptosporangium; species Streptosporangium sp. NBC_01469. The sequence continues at coordinate 9,093,262 of NZ_CP109465.1, forward strand.
GTCTCGTCAAGTAACGTCCGCACCACCGTCGGCACCCACGACTCCGGGTGCCGACAGCGCGATGCCCGTGAAATCCATGAAATCGAACGCCTCCGCCATGGAATTTCGCAGATCGCGTTTTCGCATGTGCAAGCATGCCGGAGAAGGGCAGCAGCCAGACACCGTCTTAAGCATACTTATCTCTATATAACCCAGGCTCCAGGGCCTCCGAATACACGGATTCAATTATGGATTCAGTCCCTTCCGGGAAGGTCCATCGGGAAGCGGATCCGCCCGAGCGGACGCGCAACCGGAAAGCGAATCTCCGCGTATTGCATCAATATGCCCTGGAGTCAACTAAGCAACCAGCGCTCAAAGAACTCCCTTTGCTCCGCCACGGATCCGACGAGATCCAACCGGGCAGGGGCAAATATATCTACACTCTCCGGCCTGGCAGGACCGCGCGGAAGCGTCATCACGTACGCGCGTCGGCCACGAGTCGCCTGTCTTTGCATCTGCGATGGATAGACATCGATTCGCGCGCCGTTACACAGCAACAATGCACCCATTTCCTCAAGGCGGAGACACACTTCCTTCAGGGCTTCAAAAAGATCAGAACCGGCACCCCTGACATCAACTCCGCCATTCAGCGTAATCACGACAAAAGCATCTTCTTGCGCTGAAAATCGGACACTCACCGTCTCCCGGAGATCTCTCCACACCACATCCAGACAGGTGACCTCCATGCTCAATGCGCGCATCCGGAGTTCGGGAACCATTCGCCGGTTCCTATGTCCCAGGCCCCAGAGATATCTGACGGAGAGATTTTGCGAGGCACGGCTATCTCCTCCTCCCACGGGTATGGCGATCTGTCTCCGAATTTGGCATTAACATCGATACCCCTACCGCGAGCTTTATAAATCGACCCTTGATCCATATAGTTCTCATCGGCGAACTGTCCAGCGGCCTTCCGGGTCCTAGACGTGGATATGTATCCAGAATCTTCAGGATTCTGGTTGACGTGAGCGTCGATACTCATGTTTCCACCCTTTGACGTGAAACCGTTCTTGAAGATGTCGCTTCTGTCACGGTCATCCGCCCGGTAGATATCCCCTTCGTATTCAGGATCATCATTGTGAACGAGGACCGCCTGGTCACCGGTTACCACATGGTAGGTGTGCAGGCCGTCGACCGTCAGGTTGTGGACGCGTTGGGTGGCGGTCCACTTCTTGAGGGCGGTGATCTGGACGTGGGTGCCGGCTGAGGTGCGCAGCCACATGCCCGGCTTGAGGTCGCCGGCGTTCACCCATTCGCGCAGGGACGGGACCCAGAACGGGTGCTCGTCCGTGGCGGTGATCACATCGGTGGCGCCACCGCGGGAGCCGTCGAGGTCGACGGTGACGCGGACCAGGTCCTTGACGCCGTCGCCGGTGATCAGGGTGGTGACGGGCCTCGCCTCGGTGACACCGGAGGCGGGGTCGGTGGCCTTGACGTGGTCGCCGACCCTGACGTCCTCGATGGCCCTGGTGGAACCGTCGGCCATCAGGACCCGGGTGCCGGGCACGAAGCTGTTGGGCTTGCGCCCGCGGTCGCACGAGCCTCCCGCTCCGGGGAGGTCCACGGGCAGGTCGGGGGCGACCTCGTCGATGAGGTCGTCGACGAGGTCCTCGGTGGTGTTCTCGACGAGGTCCTCGACGACGTCCTTCACGCAGGCCCTGAAGCTGCCACAGAACTCGATGCCCAGGTCGACCGGCTCGGCGCTGCCGACGTCGCCGACCTCGTTGACGATCTCGGTGACGAGGTCGTTCTTCTGCTGCTGCCTCGCCTTGGTCGACTTGCTCTTGGGCTTCGCCTTCTTGGCGGCTGTCTTGACCTTCTTGGCGACCTTCTTGGCGACCTTCTTCGCCGTTTTCTTGGTGGACTTGGCGGTCTTCTTGGCGACCTGCTTCGCCGCCTTCTTGGCGGCCTGCTTGGTCACCCGCTTGCCGACCTGTTTGCGGGCCTGCTTGATGCCCTTCTTGACGGCCTGCTTGACGCCCTTCCTGGCCCCCTGCTTGGCCGCCTTCTTGGCGCCCTGCCTGCCCGCCTTCTTGGCCCCCTGTTTCGCCGCCTTCTTGGCGCCCTGCTTGGCCACCTTCTTCGCGGCCTGTTTCGCCGCCTTCTTCGCGGTCTGCTGAGCGAGCTTCTTCGCGGCCGCGGCGGCGAGCCGCTTGGCGGCCTCCGCCGCGAGCCGCTTGGCGGCCTCGGCGGCGACCCGCTGCGCGATCTGCCGGGCGACGATCTGCGCCGCGATCCGCACGGCGTGGAACAGCAGCGGGATGCAGATCGGGCAGTTCCCCGTCGGGTCGTCGAGCGACATCGGGTCGCCCATGGCATAGGTGTAGCGGTTGAGGTTGATCGACGGGTACGGGCTCAGCGTCACGTCGTCGCGGGAGGCGAACCCTCCGGTGCCGGGCACGTACCAGCGGGCGTGCATGTTCACCTTGCCGGTGACCGGGTCGGTGTACTCCCCCTGGTAGCCCAGCCTGGACGCCGTCCCCGTCCTCGCCGTCACCTCGCCGTACGGGTCGTAGGCGGTGGAGTCGACCAGCGCGGTGCCGGAGAAGGTACCCACCAGGTCACCGTGCTGGTCGGCCATCACCCCGACGGCGGCGGCGGCCCCCTCCTTGAGCCCGAGCAGGTCGCCGGACGGATCCCGGCCGTACCTGGCCCGGACGGTGCCCGCCCCGTCGGTCACCGCGACGATGTCGTTCTCCAGGCCGGAGTAGGCGAAGTTCTCCGTCGAGCCTCCCTGGGTACGGGAGGCCAGGCGGCCGAGGCCGTCGTAGGCGTAGGTGGCGTCCCCGTCGGCGACCAGCCGGTCGAAGGCGTCGAACGTCAGGTTCCTGGTGACCCCGCCGGTGGTCTCGGCGGCCAGCGTGCCGCGCGGCGTGTAGGTGTAGTCCGTTCCGCCGCCGGAGGTCACCCGGTTGCGCTGGTCGTAGACGAAGGTCTCGGCTCCGGCGCGGGTCCGGTTGCCCGAGGCGTCCCACTCGTAGGTGGTGACGTTCCCGTTCGGCGCCTTCCAGGAGGTCATCCGCCCGGCGTGGTCGTAGCCGTAGGTGTTGGCACCGGCGCCGGCCGTGCCGGTCGTCGTCTTGGAGACGAGGCTGTCGTCCTTGTTCCAGCCATAGGTGATCTTCGCGATCTCGGTGCCGGCGGTGTTCTTGAGCGAGTGGCTGGTGATGCGGTCCATGGCGTCGTAGCCGAACGCCTGCGTCGTCCTCGGTGTCGCCGAGGTCAGCGAGGTCAGCCGGTCGGCCGCGTCGTAGCCGTAGGTGAAGGAGCGTCCCGTCACGGGTTCGCCCGCCGTCCTCAGCCGGTCGTCGGTGTCCCAGCCGAAGGTCGCCGTCCCGGCCTGGTCCGCCCGCTGGGTCACGTTGCCCATGTCGTCGTAGGCGAACGCGGCCACCTGGGCGGTCCCCTTGGAGACCTTGGTCAGCAGTCCCCTGTCGTCGTACTCCAGGTTGTAGTCGCCGATGGCGGTGTCCCGCCCGGCCAGGTCGTAGCCGTAGACGCGCGCCGGCGTGGCGGCCTGCGCGCCCGTGCCGGTCTCCTTGACGAGCCGCCCGAGGTGGTCGTACTCCTGGTCGACGCGGACCCCGCCGGGCTGCACGACGGCCGTGGTGTTGCCGGCCGCGTCGTAGGCGGTGGTCCACGTCCGGTCGGCCGCCACCGGGTGCGCCGGCGTGACGGGCTCGGTCACCGACTCCGGCAGGCCGAGGCTGTTGTAGGCCGTCCAGACCGTGTTGCCCCGTCCGTCGGTGCTCCGGGTCATCTCGCCGTTCGCGTCGTACCCGAACGTGGTCGTGATCGAGTCGGTGGCCGTGACCGGCTCCACCAGCTCGACCATCGCCCCGGTCGCGTCGTACGAGCGCCGCACGACCCGGCCCTCGCCCGAGGTCTCGGTGACCGGGTTGCCCGCCACGTCGTAGCCGGTGCCGAACGTGCGCTGCACCGCCCCGGAGCCGTTGAGGTCCTTGACGGCGGTCTCCCGGCCGGCCAGGTCGTACTCGGTGACGGAGGCGTTGCCGAGGGGATCGGTGACCTTGACGGTACGACCGGCCAGGTCGTACTCGTACCTGGTCACGTCGTTCAGGGGATCGGTCTCGGAGATGACCTCTCCGGCGGGGTTGACCTCGTACCCGACGACTCGCCCGCCGGGTGAGGTCTCCTTGACCTTGTTGCCGGACTCGTCGTACTCCATCCGGGTGATCAGTGTCTTCAGCGTCGGCTTGCGCTCCACGATCGTCGCGGTGACCTGACGCCCGAGGTCGTCGTAGGTCGCCTGCGTCCGAGCGCCCAGGGGGTTGACACTCGCCAGCAGCTCGCCCGCGGTGTCGTAGTCGTAGGTCCACTGGCCGCCCGGCTGGCCACCCGGCCCCGGTTCGGTCACCCGCACCCGGTTGTCCAGCGCGTCGTACTCGGTGCTCCACACCGCCCCGCGGGCGTCGGTGTACCTGGTGACCCTGCCTGCGACGTCGTAGGCGTAGCTCGTCCTCGGGGTCAGTGTGCTGCCGCCGGGCGGGGTGTAGGCCGCGCCCGTCACCGAGGTGGTGCGCCCCAGCCGGTCGAAGGCCTTCGTGGTGGTCCGGCCCTCGGCGTCGACCGAGTGCGTCCTGCGGCCCGCGCTGTCGTAGCCGTACCTGAGGGTCGGGCGGGCGTCCACCGCCGCCCCGGCCTTCTCCACCTTGACCTGCGGCGCCTTGAGCTCGATCAGCTGCTCGGCGGTGTCGTAGCGGTAGGCGGTGGTGAAGTCGGCGGCGTTCGCGCCCGGCGTGTTGCCCCGCGGTTCGGTCATCGCGACGACCAGGCCGCGGTCGTCGACCGTCCAGGTGGTCACGATGTCCTGGGCGCCGTTCTCCACCGTCCTGCGCGTCAGCAGGTCGTCGGCGTTGTAGGCGGATTCGGTCACCTCCGAGCGGGTCGTCCCGGTGGCGGTCGAGGTCTCCTTGACCACGTTGTCGTTGGCGTCGTAGATGTAGGCCGTCCTGCGGGCCAGCCCATGGGGGTCGAACGTCTCGGAGGTGAGGCGGTCGGCGGCGTCGTGGGCGTAGACGGTCTCCTCGGCGCCGTCCCCGGTCCGCTGCCTGGTGAGGTTCCCCGCCGCGTCGTAGGTGTTGTCCTCCAGGATCACGTCCCTGGGCTCGGTCTCGCCGTTCAGCCTGACGTCGTCGGCGATGATCTGGGCCGGGGAGCCGTCGGGGAAGTAGGTGCGCGACAGCTTGCGGCCCATCACGTCGGTCCTGGTGGCCAGGCGGCCCTCGGGGTCGTAGGTGAAGGACTCCAGGACCAGATCCCTGGGGGTCTGCGGGTTGACCGGGCTGCCCCGCCAGTTCTTCAGGGTGCGCGAGGTCAGCTCACCCCGCACGCTGTAGGCGTAGGTCAGGACGTTGCCCAGCTCGTCGGTCGTGCCGGTGCGCGCGCCGGTGTGGTCCCAGGCGTGCCGGATCACCCCGCCCTCGGCGCCGGTGATCGTTTCCACCCGGCCGTACGCGTCGTGGGTGTAGGCGACCTTGCGCTCGGGGTCGCCCCCGGTGAGGTCGACGACGGTCTCGCTCAGCTTGAGACCGTCCGCGTCGTACGCCGAGCGCGTCTCGGTGGTGTGCGTGACACCGGTGACCTCGTTCCTCACCCCGGCCCCGGTGTGGGCCACGAGGCGACCGGCGCCGTCATAGGTGAACCTGGTCGTGATGCCTGCGGGGTGGGCCTGCGAGACCTCCTTCCTCGACGTGACCCGGCCCAGCGCGTCGTGGCCGTACGTCGTCACCAGGTTCGACGGGTCTCTCTCCTCGGCCAGGTCACCGGAGACGGTGTAGCGGTAGGTGGTCTCGTTGCCCTTGGCGTCCTTCTCCGACTCCAGCAGCCCCGCGGGGGTCAGGCCGCCGCCCACGGCGGGCTCGGTGCCGTCGGTGTAGCCGTACGTCGAGGACCGGCCGGCGGGGAAGTCCGGGGTCGGCGGGGTCGTCTCCTTGAGCAGGTCGCCGAAGGCGTCGAACTCCCAGCGGGTCGCGTAGGTGTCGTCGGTCTCCGACGCCGACCTGCCGTCGCGCGAGACAACGAGCTGGTCGTTGCGGGCGTCGAACTCGTTGGCGGCGTTCAGGTAGTAGGAGTTGTACTCGAAGGTGCACTGCGAGTATTCCTCGGACTTGGGGCACTCCGCCTCGAAGATCCGGTTTCCCCGCTTGTCGTGCGCGAAGTAGGAGACGTCCTCGTTGCGGTCGGTTTCCATGAACGGAAAGCCGCCTTCGTCGTACTGTGTGACGGACTTCTTGCCGAGTTGGTCGGTCTCGGAGACCAGGCGGTAGCCGCGCAGCGCGTCGTGCTCGTAGAGGAGCTTGCCGTTGTGCGGGTCGGTGACCGTGACCGTCGACATGCCGGTCTGCGGCTTGAACCTCGGAACGCCGACCTGCCAGGTGCCACCGTGCTGGTCGGTGTGCGTCTTGATCCGCTCCGTGGCGGCGTCGTAGACGTTCTCCGCCCAGACTCGCCCCGACGGCAGGGTGATCTTGGTGAGCTTGTACGGAACTGGGTTGCGGGCCGCGTTGTAGTGCGCGGCGACCTGGGTGGCCGTCAGCGGCGTGTCGTAGAGGGCGAACTCGTCGATCTGGCCGTTGAAGGGGAAGGGCACGTAGTCGTACGGCACCGACGGCGTGCCCGGCCAGTTGCCGGAGAGGAATCCGTTGCCCACGGTGGCCTGCCGCAGCCAGGTGTTGTCCGCCTTGCGAGCGAGAGTGCCAACCTGCTGACCGTCGAGGTAGAGCGTCTGGGTCTGCCCAGAGGCCGACAGGACGACGTGGTGCCACTGGTTGTTGTTGACCGGGGCGGCGGAGGTGATCGGCGCGACGGTTTCGTTGTCGGCGGTCAGGAACCGGCCACGGAGTTTGCCGTCGGTGCCCACGTAGATCGCGGGGACGCCGACGTAGAAGAAATCTCCGCTGAGGTCCTGGAGATTCAGGACGACGCCGTGCGAGGACGTCTTGAACCATGCCTCGACCGCCAGGTCACTGCCGAGTCGGGGAACGGCGTACTCGGGCAGTGTGACCTTGCTGATGTTCTCGTTCGCCGAGGAGAAGGTCGCGGCACCGTTGCCCGACCCGGTGAGTGCCCCGGTCTGGCCGAGGGTCACCCCCTCGTAGGTCGCGCTGGTGGCAGCCCAGCCCAGACCGGCCGCCACGGTGGGGTCCCATCCTTCGCACGCTTCGGGGAACTGCTCGCAGTCGGGCTCGGGAGGACTCGTCGGCTCGGGCTGCGGAGGGAAGGGCGACTCACCGAAGCGCCAGTATCCGGCGGGGTCTGAGTCCTGGACCATGCTCTGGTACTGCGATCCGGACCCGTAGGCGTAGGAGGTGCAGTTGGGCGCCGCGACCGGCGAGCACGCCTTGACCAGCTTGCCGCCCTCGTAGTGGTAGGTCCAGGTGAGCGGGGCGCCGTCGACGGCGTCGGTGGACACCGCGGTGACCTGAGAGCCGGTCCAGGTGAAGTTCAGCGACCTGCCACCGGCCGCGGTGACCTTGGCGAGCTTGCCGTCGCCGCCGTAGGTGAAGTCCTGGGCCCGCCCCCTGCTGTCGCTGATCCTGGTGATCCTGCCCGAGGCGTCGAAGGTGTAGGTGGCGGAGGACTTGTCCATCAACCGCCATCCACCGCCGGAGATTTCCGCGAGCGTGGCGTGCATGCCGGGCGGCGCCTGGAAGGTCCCGCCGCCGTTGGGAGCGAAGCGGAGCCTGCGCCCGTCGGGGTAGGTGACCAGCAGGGCGGTGCCCCCGTCGAACGCCTCGGTTCTGATCCCCATGTCGAACCTGGTCGACCAGCCGGCGCCGAACATGCCGGTGGTGCGGGGGTCCTGACTGTTGTAGGAGCGCGTCACGTTGAGCTGGGGGCCGGCGGTCTTGACCGACGCGTCCACGAAGGCCGTCGTGTAGTTCCCGGCCAGCTGGTGGAACTCCTGGCCGTTCGCCCCGCGCGCGGTGAGCTGGGAGGTGATGCCGTGCTGGCGGACCCCGGTGGTGAACGTCAGGCTCTGGGAGTTCGCCGAGTCGCCGCTGGCGGGATCGGTGGCGGTGACGGACCAGACGTAGTTCTTGCCCCATTTGAGTCGGCCGGCGGGCACCCGGACGGTGTTGACCCCGACGGGCAGCAGGCCCGAGGACCAGCACCACTCGTCCTCGTCGGGCGGGATGGGAAAGGGGAACTCCCCGGGCTCCTCGTTCTCGTAGCTGCGACAGACGTCGAAGGTGTAGCGCAGCGGGTTCTCACCGGTGGCGTGGGCCACCAGCAGCGGGATCACCGAGGAGACCGAGGCTCCGTCGTCGGGGAACATGTCCACCATCTCGACGCTGCTCCCGCCGCCCGCGGTGGCACAGGGCCCCATATCCAGCCAGTAGGGGGAGCTGTTGTTCGGCGTCACGCCCCTCGCCGGGATGACGACGGACCAGTCGCGACCGCTGTAGGAGACCCAGTCCCCGGTGGTGTAGGAGGCGAAGGCCGACCAGGGGGAGTACAGGCAGCCGTCCGCGGAGGACGCCGCCGTCTTCCGCGGGGCGTCTGAGGGTTTCGCGGGCGTGGGAAGGGGCCGCGGCGGCCTCTTCGGTTCCCGCTTCACGGCAGACCGAAGGCGCGGGGGACGCGAGTCCGGGCGCAGTGCCCTCTTGGGCCACTTGGGCTTCACCACGGGACCGGTCGGCCTGCCCGGCTTCGCCGTGGTCGCGCTCGCGTCCGTGAGGGTGGGGCGGCCCTGTGCCGACCCTGTCATCTGCACCGGGGCGACCGGCTGTGGCGGGGGGGCCGGTTCCGCCCTGGCGGGTTCCGCCGTCAACTGGACCAGTCCGGGGACGGCGAGGAACAGTGTCGCCATCACCGCCCAGCGCAGCAGGCGGGCGTTTCCGAGCAGCCAAGCAGAACGGCCCATGTGCCGTCATCCTCCGACCCGTCGACAATCAGGGAGCCCTGTTCGGGCGCGCGAGACCGCCAGGCGAGGACGTTTTACAGGAAGCTCCCAGCCCGCTCACAGATGATCGTCAGGAATGTAACCCGCTCCCCCCATAAGCCACAAGTACTACTTGAGCCACCAAAAACCCCAAATAGTCGCAATACACCGCAAATCACTAAATTTCATGATTAAAAGTACATGGCCGGATGTGGTCAAAAGATAGATCCACGCGCGGGTTTGGGATCGGAGACCGGGAGCCGCGCGGGATCAGGAGCCCGCGCGGGCGAGGACTTCGAGGGGGTCGGCGAGGACCTGGGAGAAGGCCAGTTCGGCGGCGCCGACGAGGGTGGCGTCATCGCCGAGGGCCGAGGTGCGCAGGCGCAGCTGCTCGCGGCACGGGGGCAGGGCGTCGACGGCGAGGCGGCTGCGGACCTGCGCGGCGGAGCCGAGGTAGATCTCCCTGAGCGTGCCCCCGAAGACGACCATCTCGGGGTTGAACAGGTTGACGAGGTTGGAGACGCCCAGGCCGAGCCAGTCGCCGACGCGACTCAAGGCCGCCTGCGCGACGACGTCTCCCCGGTCGGCGGCGTCGACCACGGCGCGGACGGCGTCCCTGCCGACCCGGGAGCCGAAGCGGCCCGCGGCCTCCAGGAGGGCGCGCTCCCCGACCTCCGCCTCCAGGCAGCCGTGCGAGCCGCACCCGCAGAGGCGGCCCTTGTCAGGGTTGACGATCATGTGCCCGACCTCGCCGCCGAAGCCCAGGTGGCCGCCGAGCAGCTGGCCGTTGACGATCACTCCCCCGCCGATGCCGACGTCGCCGTGGAGGTAGACGAGATCGCGGCAGCCGACGCCGACACCCCGGGTCTGCTCGGCGAGGGCGGCGAGGTTGGCGTCGTTGCCGACGGTGACCGGCAGGCCGAAGGCCAGCCGGCGGGTCATCTCGTCGGCGAACGGCACGTCGTTCACGGTGACCATGTTGGGCCCGAACCTGATGACCCCGTCGCCGCGGCCCACTCCCCCGGAGAAGGCCGCCGCCACCCCGACGCACACCGTGTCGGGCCGGGTCCTGCGGTGCATCTGCCGGGCGAAGGCGGCGAGCGGGCCGACGATCTCCTCCAGCGAGAAGTCCCCGCGCCGCCGTACCGTCTCGCGGCGGTCGAGGATGGTGCCGCCCAGGCCGACGCGGGCGGCGACCAGCCGGTCGACACCCACGTCGAGGGCGAACACGTAGACCCGCGCCGACTCGGGGCGGACCACCAGGGACGGACGCCCGGCTCTGCCCGTCTCCCTGGGGAGCTCCTCCCTGACCAGCCCGGCGGCGGTCAGATCGGCGGTGAGGGCCATGATGGTGCTGCGATTGAGGCCCATCCGGTTGGTGAGCTCCGCACGCGAGGTGGGCCCGCTCAGATGGACGTGCCGGAGCAGGGCCCCAAGGTTGTGACGCCTGATCTCCTCTTGGGAGGGGCCTGCCCGCATGGCGTGGTGTTCCTTCGGTGAATCGGAGTCGCTGATCACCTTAGACCAGTGGCGGCCGCCCGCTTGCGGGACAGCGCGTCCACCATGGCGGCCAGCAACAGCACCGAACCGGTCACCATGAACTTCACCCCGGAGCTGTAGCCCATCAGGCCCATGCCGTTCTCGATGACCGCGACCACGGCACCGCCGAGGATGGCGTCCAGCACCCGGCCCTTGCCGCCGAACAGGCTGGTGCCGCCGATGACGGCGGCGCCGACCGCGTAGAGCAGCACGTTGCTGCCGCCGGTGTTGGGGTCGACGGAGCTGGCCCGCGAGGCGGCGATGACGCCGCCGACGGCGGCCATGGAGGAGCAGATCACGAAGGCGCTGATCTTCATCCGGTCGACGTTGATGCCGGCCCGGCGCGCGGCCTCGGCGTTGCCGCCGACCGCGTACAGGTGGCGCCCGTACGCCGTGCGGCGGAGCACGAACGTCAGGATCAGCAGCAGGACCACGATGATGGGCACCACGAGCGGCACGCCCGCCAGGGAGACGACGGCGGCGTTGCGGCTGCGCTCGATGTTGAGGAAGTAGACGGCGAGGCCGCCGAGCAGCGCGAGGGCGCCGACCCTGACCGCGATCAGCGAGATCGGGTCGGAGGTCAGGCCCCGGGCGGCACGCTTGCGGGAACGCACCAGCTGGAGCCCGGCGTAGGCGGCGACGCCCACGGCCAGCAGGATCCAGCCCAGCGTGGGCGGGAGGTTCTTGTTCGCGATCGAGAGGATGGTCTCGTCGCGGATGGCGATGATGGTGCCGCCCTTGACGAGCAGCAGGACCAGTCCCTGGAAGGCCAGGAAGGCCGCGAGCGTCACCACGAACGACGGGATGCCGAGTTTCGCGACGACGGCGCCGATCGCGGTGCCGATCACCACACCGGTGAGGATCGCCGCGCCCACCGCCACGTACCAGGGCAGTCCCTGGCTGCTGAGCATGATCGCGAGCACCGCGGCGCAGACACCGCTGGCGAAGCCCGCCGACAGGTCGATCTCACCGAGGAGCAGCACGAAGACCAGACCCATGGCGATCACGGTGACCGCGGCGCCCTGGGTGAACAGGTTGGCGAAGTTTCCCGAGGTCAGGAAGGAGGGCCGCAGGATGGCGAAGATCGTGCAGAGCACCACGAGGCCGAACACCGCGGGCAGCGCACCCATGTCGCCGCCGCGTACCCTCTCGGCGTAGCCTCGGACGTTGGTCCTGATCGAGGGTGCCTCGTGTACGGTCTTCGGCGAAATCGTGGCGGTCATACGGTGACTCCGTTGGTGAGGCCGAGGTCCCCGCTGCGGCCAGAGGTGATCAGTTCGACGACCTGCGCGTGGGTGACGTCCGAGGTCTTGACCTGGGCCGCCATCCGGCCCAGGTAGAGGGTGGCGATCCGGTCGGACACCGCGAAAACATCGTTCATGTTGTGCGAGATGAGTACGACGGCCAGGCCCTGGTCGGCCAGGCGCCGGACCAGTTCCAGCACCTGCGCCGTCTGGGCGACGCCGAGGGCGGCGGTCGGCTCGTCGAGGATGACGACCTTGCTGTTCCACAGCACGGCCTTGGCGATGGCCACCGTCTGGCGCTGGCCGCCGGACAGGCTGGCGACGAGCTGGCGGATGGACTTGACGGTCCTGACCGACAGGCTCTCCAGGGTCCTGGCCGCCATCTCCTCCATCGTGTCCTCGTCGAGGATGAGGCCGCGCTTGTGCTCGCGGCCGAGAAACATGTTCTGGACGATGTCGAGGTTGTCGCAGAGCGCGAGGTCCTGGTAGACGATCTCGATGCCCAGGTCGGCCGCGTCGCGCGGGCTGCTGATCTGGACGGGCTTGCCGTCGAAGAAGTACTCGCCGGAGTCGATCGGGTGGATGCCGCCGACACACTTGACGAGGGTGGACTTGCCTGCGCCGTTGTCGCCGACCAGCGCGGTCACCTCTCCGGCGTACGCGGAGAGGGAGACGTCGTGCAGGACCTGTACGGGACCGAAACTCTTGTCGATCCCGCGGAGTTCCAGTGCGGGGGTCATGGGGTTGTGCTCCCTGTGTTCATTTCGCGCGGCGAAGCTCGCGCGGCTCGGGCGCCTGCGGGCGGCGTCCTGCCCTGTCGCCGTCACCGGGAGACGCTCACCTGCCGCGTCTCCCGGCGTCACAGGGTGGGGTGTGCCGCGATCGAGCGCGAGGGTGCGGCCGGCCGGAGGACGACCGGCCGCACCCTCCGCGCCTTACTGGATTCCGGCCTCGGTGCACTTGGCGGCGAACTCGCCGGTGCACAGCTCGTCCTTGGTCACGAAGCCGTCGGCGACGACGTCCTTGACGCTGTCGAAGAAGATCGGCTGCGGGTCGAGGAGGACGGCGGGCACGTCGGCGCCGCTCTCGGTGTCCTTGACCGTCCCGGTCGCCGCGGGCTTCTCGCCCTTGGCCAGGCCGATGGCGAGCGCGGCGGCCGCGTCGGCCTCCTTCTTGATCGCCTTGTAGACCGTCATGCACTGGTCGCCGGCGAGGATGTTCTGCAGGCCCTGCACGGTGGCGTCCTGGCCGGTGACCGGGACCTTGCCGTTCAGGCTGTTCTTCTTGAGGACCGCGATGGCGGCGTTGCCGAGACCGTCGTTGGCGGCCAGGACGCCGGCGATCTTCGGCTGCTCGGTGAGCATCTGCTCGAAGATCGTGCCCGCCTGGGCGTTGTCCCAGTCCGGGACCGACTGGTCGGGACCCTTGACGTAGTCGCCGGAGTCGTACTTGGCCTTGAGCACGCCGTCGTAGCCGTTCTTGAACAGCGTGGCGTTGTTGTCGGTCGGCGAGCCGTTGAGCTCGGCGACGATCGGCTTCTCGGCCTTCTTGTCGGTCAGGCACTTCACCAGGCCCTCACCCTGCAGGGTGCCGACCTTGGTGTTGTCGAAGCTGACGTAGTACTGGGCACCGCCGTTGAGCGTGAGGCGGTCGTAGTCGATGGTGGCCACGCCCTGCGCCTTGGCCTTGTCGAGCACGGCCTTGCCGGTGCCGCTGTCGAGGTTGACGATCATCAGGACCGTGGCCCCGTTGGTGATCATCTGGTCGGCGATGGTCTGGAACTGGGTCTTGTCGCCCTGGGCGTTCTGGATGTCGTAGGCGACACCCGCGGCCTTGAAGGCCTCTTCCAGGTACTTGCGGTCCGCGGTCTCCCAGCGGGCGGAGGACTTGCTGTCCGGGAGGATGACGCCGACCTTGCCCGCGGCGGCCGCCGTGCTCTCCGCGGGAGCCGCACTGGTCTGGGCACCGGTGTCAGGGTTGTCGCTCCCGCAAGCGGTGAGGCCGAGAGTCATCGCCGCGGCGGCGGCGGTAAGGCTGAGGATCCCCTTGCGCATGGTGCACGGGTCCTTTCTTCGAAAGTGGGGGGTACGGACGTGCGGCATGCCGAATTCGCGGGTACGGCTATGCCGGGTCTCGGCTCACCGTTCCGTTGAATGTTGTTTGCGGCAACGTATTCCGCCGTTGGCCTGGAGCGCCAGACCCTCCAGAGGTAAAGTTTGTTGTGGCCGGTAACAATCCAGAAACGCGCTCTTAACCGTCCCGGGTCCATCCGGCCCTTTGCCCGCCCGATACCCCCACCGTTACGGGGATCGCGGCTCTGACCTGCCCGTTTCCCGAGTCTGCACGGCGCTCTCCCTCCCGGTCGCGGCCCCTTGCCCCCGCGACGCCCTCCGGAACCCCCGGGACCCCCGTGATTCCCGTGATCGCCGTGACTCCCGTCGGCTCCCGTGACCTCTGGGACCCTCGTGAACCCGTGACCACGGAACCCGCCGGCAACGCGGAAGCCCCCGGAAAGCACGGAACCGCCCGGCGGGATGGTGTCCCGCCGGGCGGTTCTCGTCTGGGGTGTGCCCCCAAGCGGGCGAGGCCGGCGTGCGGCCTCGCCCCCCTGCTCAGCTCTTGGCGAGCAGGGAGCGCAGGACGTACTGCATGATGCCCCCGTGCCGGTAGTAGTCGGCCTCTCCGGGGGTGTCGATGCGCACGACCGCCTGGAACTCCTTGCCGTCGGCCCTGACCGTCACGGTCTGCGGGACGCCGCCCACGTTGAGCGCCTCGACGCCGACGACGTCGAAGGTCTCCTCGCCGGTCAGGCCCAGCGACCGCGCCGTCTCACCCTCGGGGAACTGCAGCGGCAGCACGCCCATGCCGATCAGGTTGGAGCGGTGGATGCGCTCGTAGGACTCGGCGATGACGGCGCGGACGCCGAGCAGCGCGGTGCCCTTGGCCGCCCAGTCGCGTGAGGAGCCCGAGCCGTACTCCTTGCCGGCCAGGACCACGAGCGGGACGCCGGCGGCCTGGTAGTTGGCCGAGGCGTCGTAGATGAAGGACTGCGGCCCGCCCTCGAGGGTGAAGTCGCGGGTGTAGCCGCCCTCCACGCCGTCGAGCAGCAGGTTCTTCAGCCGGATGTTGGCGAAGGTACCGCGGATCATGACCTCGTGGTTGCCTCGGCGCGAGCCGTAGGAGTTGAAGTCCTTGACCCCGACGCCGTGCTCCTTCAGGTAGTCGGCGGCGGGGGTGCCGACCTTGATGGCGCCCGCCGGGGAGATGTGGTCGGTGGTGACCGAGTCGCCCAGCTTCGCGAGCACCCGGGCCCCGGAGATGTCGGTCACCGGCTCCGGCTCGGGCGGCATGCCCTCGAAGTAGGGGGCCTTGCGGACGTAGGTCGAGTCCGGGTCCCACTCGAAGGTGTTGCCGGTCGGGATCGGCAGCGAGCGCCAGGTCTCGTCGCCCTTGAACACGTCGGCGTAGTCGTGCAGGAACATCTCCTGGTCGATCGAGGAGGCGACGACCGCCGCGATCTCCTCGGGCGCCGGCCAGATGTCGGCGAGGAACACCGGCTCGCCGTCCGAACCCGTCCCCAGCGGCTCGTTGTTCAGGTCGATGTCCATGGTGCCCGCGAGGGCGTAGGCGACGACCAGCGGCGGCGAGGCCAGGTAGTTCATCTTGACGTCGGGGTTGATCCGGCCCTCGAAGTTGCGGTTGCCCGACAGCACGGCGGTGACCGCGAGGTCGTTCTCCTGGATGGCGGCGGAGATCTCCTCCTGCAGCGGCCCCGAGTTGCCGATGCAGGTGGTGCAGCCGTAGCCGACCAGGTTGAAACCGATCTTGTCGAGGTACGGCTGCAGGCCGGAGCGCTCGAAATAGCCGGTGACGACCTGCGAGCCGGGGGCGAGGGAGGTCTTCACCCACGGCCTGCGGGTCAGGCCCTTCTCGACCGCGTTCCTGGCGAGCAGCGCGGCGCCCATCATGACGTACGGGTTGGAGGTGTTGGTGCAGCTGGTGATCGCGGCGATGGTCACCACGCCGTGGTCGATCTCGAAGCCGGTGCCGTCGGCGAGGGTGACTCGCACGACCTTGTGCGGGCGCTCGCCGTTGAGACCGGCCGGGTGCGGCTTGTCGCCGTTGTCGTCGCGGGAGACCGCGGGGGAGTCGGAGGCGGGGAACGACTCGCCGGACGCCTCGTCGAGCGGGCCCTGCTCGCTCGACACGTAGTCCTTGACGGCCGCGCGCCAGGCGCTCTTGGCGTCCGACAGCGCGATGCGGTCCTGGGGCCGCTTGGGGCCGGCGATCGACGGGACGACCGTGGACAGGTCCAGCTCGATGTACTCGGAGAAGACCGGCTCCTCGGCCTCGGGGTCGAGCCACATGCCCTGGGCCTTGGCGTAGGCCTCGACCAGGGCGACCTGCTCGGCGGGGCGGCCGGTCAGCGTGAGGTAGTCGGTCGTCTGGCCGTCGATCGGGAAGATCGCGCAGGTCGAGCCGAACTCGGGGCTCATGTTGCCGATCGTGGCCCGGTTGGCCAGCGGCACGCTGGAGACGCCGTCGCCGTAGAACTCCACGAACTTGCCGACGACGCCGTGCTTGCGGAGCATCTCGGTGATCGTGAGGACCAGGTCGGTGGCGGTGGCCCCGGCGGGGAGCTTGCCGGTCAGCTTGAAGCCGACCACGCGCGGGATGAGCATGGAGATCGGCTGGCCGAGCATCGCGGCCTCGGCCTCGATGCCGCCGACGCCCCAGCCCAGGACGCCGATGCCGTTCTCCATCGTGGTGTGGGAGTCGGTGCCGACGCAGGTGTCAGGGTACGCCTTACCTTCGCGGACCATCACGACCCGGGCCAGGTGCTCGATGTTGACCTGGTGCACGATGCCGGTGCCCGGCGGGACGACCTTGAACTCGTCGAAGGCGGTCTGGCCCCAGCGCAGGAACTGGTAGCGCTCGCGGTTGCGCTCGTACTCCCTGTCGACGTTGCGCTGGAAGGAGTCGGCCCCGCCGAAGAAGTCAACGATGACCGAGTGGTCGATGACCATCTCGGCCGGGGCGAGCGGGTTGATCCTGGCGGGGTCGCCGCCGAGGTCGCGGACGGCCTCGCGCATGGTCGCCAGGTCGACGACGCACGGGACGCCGGTGAAGTCCTGCATGATCACGCGGGCCGGCGTGAACTGGATCTCCACGTTCGGGGCCGCCTTCGGGTCCCACTGGCCGATCGCGCGGATGTGGTCGGCGGTGATGTTCGCGCCGTCCTCCGTGCGGAGAAGGTTCTCCAGAAGGATCTTCAGGCTGTACGGGAGACGCCCCGAGCCCTCCACGGCGTCCAGCCGGTAGATCTCGTATTCCGCGTCACCGACGCGGAGCGTGTCACGGCTGCCAAAGCTGTTCGCGGACACGGTTCGCCTCCCTCATCACCTGATGTCTGGCGCGCCGGCACATAAGGCGCGATTGAATCCTGCCGCACCGCCCGGGCACCCCGAACTGTTAGGTCTGCCTAACTTCCAGGTCACCCACAGGCTGCGGCGAATGTCTCGACATCAAGATATCCCTCCGGGTATCTCGACATCAAATTACTCACCAGTATGATCACTGTGGAGCGAGACGGAGGTACAGCAGCCCGAGAACGACGACGGAAAGTACCGGGGCGAGAAACTTCTGCTCGAAGGCGCGGCCCGTCTTGATGCCGATCTTCCACGGCAACAGCCACTTCTGCCGCATCGGCCACAGCACCGGGCAGCCCTTCTCGGTGCAGCAGTCCCCCAGAACGTGGGTCAGGCACCCGATCGCGACCGCCAGCCCCAGCCAGGCGTATTCCACGTTGTCGCTGCGGAACACCACGAACAGCCCGGCCGTCATGCCGACGTTGAGCATCGCCGAGGCGAACTTCTTGCCCGGGATGCCGATGCCGATCGACCGCAGCGCCAGGCCGATGAGCAGGACCACCAGGATGTCGCGGCCGATCGGATAGGTGTTGGCCAGGTAGTGCGCGCCGAAGCCCATCGCGATCGCGAACACCAGCGAGTGGGTGGCGTTACGGTGTCCTCCGGCGAGCCACGAGACCGCCTTGCTCAGCCCCCAGGTGACCGGCCCGAACGTCTGCGCGATCGTCGCGCTCGGATGGTCGAGGTCCGGCAGCATCGCGGCACCGGCGCAGATGATGGCCCCGGCGACGAACTCGGCCGGATTGAGCGCGTTGACCATGACGCCGGTCTCGATGAACCTGGACGTCTCGGTCAGCAGGGGCAGCGCGGCCAGCGCGGGAGCCACCCCCAGCCAGGCGATCGCACCCGTCAGCGCATGCGTATGCCCCATCATCGGTCAAACACCCCCATCAAGATCACCTCGGGAGACTGTACGTCAAAGCCTCCCCCTGATGGAGGACCGTGCCATTTCACGCCATCGGCGTGTCGCGGGGGCGGGATGGCCCAGGCGCGCGAGCGCTGATCGTTTCCGGCCGATTCCAGGGTCGCCCGAGGGTGACGACGGTCCGCTTCGATCTCCCCGTCCCTTCACGAAAAGGTGACTGCCATCCGCATCTTCCTACGAATGCGGAACGGATGGAACGGGCGAATGGTGCCTGGCACGTCGGCCGGAGAGCGTCGCGGCGGAGCGATCGCCCCCATGGGGCGGGTCTCGCACGGGGAGCCCTCCGGGGCGTCTTCACCGGCAGGCCCGGACGCGCACCCGGGAGGGTCGCGATCAAGCGGGGACGTGCGAAAACAACAGACGGGACCGTTCCGCGCCGAAAGCACCCCCCAGCCCTTCCGGCGCGGAACGAATCCCGTCTACGTCCTTTGTAACGTGCAGGTCTCAGCACTTGTTCCAGAATCCGGCAAGAATTACGTGATCTGCCTCACTTCTACGTAGGGTAACGACTTCCCACTCTGAGTAACGGGCGACAAAAGGGATCCAGGGGGCGGCAAAGCGAGTCCTCCGAGACCCCGCGCCGGACCCGACCGCCCCGGCCACTCCGACCCGTCCACGGAAAAGTCCCAGCTCAACGGCGTGCAGATCCGGCGCGTACTGGGAAGCGCGCTCCCAAAAACCTCTAATGATCAGATACGCCCCAGATCACTCAGAACCCTTATTTCGTGACATGAGGTTGCCGTCAGAATGTTCTCGATATATCTTTGAGGCATCGAGAGCGATCAAAAGACGATCGCGACACGGAGGTAACGAAATGACATCATCCAACGCGATGGGCGGCCCCTGGGCCGGATTCGGATCCCCGGAGGTCAGGCGCGAGATGAAGCGCGCGGCCAGGGAGGCATGGCGGCAGATGGCCACCGGATGGCACGAGGGCGGCCCGGAGCACGGTCCCCGCGCGCCGCACCACACGCACCACGAACACCACGAGGGCGGGCCCCACGGGCACCGGCACCGCGGCCACCGCGGCCCCTTCCCCTTCGGCGGCGGGTTCCCCTGGGACCTCGGCCGGGGCGGCAAGGGGGGCAGAGGCCCGTTCGGCGGGGGACCCTTCGGCGGCGGGCCGCCGTTCGGGCGCGGGCGCAAGGCGAAGCGCGGCGACGTCCGCGCCGCGATCCTCGCCCTGCTCACCGAGTCCTCGCACAACGGCTACCAGATCATCCAGGAGATCGAGCGGCGCAGCGAGGGCGGCTGGAAGCCCAGCCCGGGAGCGGTCTACCCGGCCCTGCAGCAGCTCACCGACGAGGGCCTGGTCCTGGCCGAGGAGAACGAGGGCCGCAAGACCTTCAGCCTCACCGACGCCGGGCGCGCCTACGTGGCCGAGCACTCCGACGAGGTGCGCGCCCCGTGGGAGGAGATGACGCCCGAGGTCGACGACAGCACCTGGGAGCTGATGGACATCACCCGCCAGTCGGGGTTCGCCATGCTCCAGATCCTGCAGACCGGCAGCGACGCGCAGATCCGGCAGGCGAAGCAGACCCTGGTCGAGACGCGTCGCAAGCTCTACCAGATCTTGGCCGACGGCGACCCCGGCGACACCGGCGAGGAGTGACCCGACCATGACCCCCCGAGACGACCTCCGCATCGGAGACGCCGAGCGTGACGTGGCGATGGAGTCCCTGCGCGAGCACTACGTGCAGGGCCGCCTGACCCGCGAGGAGCTCGACGAGCGCCTCGAACTGACCCTGTCCGCGCGGACGGGCGGCGAGCTGGCCCGGGTGAGCGCGGACCTTCCCGGCCCGCGCGACCCCCGGCCGGAGGAGTCCGAGAACACCTGGGGTCCCTGGGGCGCGGGAGCCCCCTGGGGCCCCGGCGGGCCGTGGGGTCCTGGCCGCGGGCACCGCGCGCACGCCCACCCCTGGGGCCCCCACCGGCCCGGAGGCCGCCGTCACCACCAGGGCTGGAGCCACCACCACATGGGCCACCGCGGCGGGCCGCCGTTCTTCCCCCTGATGATCCCGGTGCTGGTGGCCGGGATGCTGATCGGCGGGTTCGGGGTGCTCAAGTTCCTCTTCCTCGTCTGGCTGGTGGTGGCCGTGCTGGGCATGCTCCGCCGGGGGCGGGGGCGCTCCAGGACGCGCTCCGGCCGGATCGGCCCCCCGGCCGCGTTCTGATCCGCTCCTGACCCGTCTCCGATCGGCTCCGGGCGAGCGTGACCCGCCGCGCTCGCCCGTCGCCGTTCCCACGCGGCGCGCTCGCACCGGCCGGTCAGACGAGCGACTCCCGCAGCCGCCGCATCTCCTCGGCGATCCCGTCCAGCGTCCAGTGCGCGTTCAGGCCGCTCGGGTTGGGCAGCACCCACACCGCCGCGCCGCCGATCCGGGACTCCTGCGGCCCGATCATGGCCTTGGGCACGCCGAACGCCTGCCGGTAGGCGGTCACCCCCGCCACCGCCAGCACCTTCGGCCCGACCTCGGCGACCAGTCTCACCAGCCGCTCCCCGCCCGCGCGGAACTCCTCGGCGGACAGTTCCGCCGCCTGCGCGGAGGGCCGTCGCACCACGTTGGTGATACCCAGCCCGTACGAGGGAAGCAGGTCCTGCTCGGCCGGGGACAGCAGCCGGGGGGTGAAGCCCGAGCGGTACAGCGCGGGCCAGAAGCGGTTGCCGGGGCGGGCGAAGTGATGGCCGGTGGCCGCGGAGTACAGGCCGGGGTTGATCCCGCAGAACAGCACGTCCAGCGAGGGTCCGAGAACGTCCTCGATCGTCGTGTCCCCGGCCGCCTCGAGCTCGGCGCGGGTCGGCCGGGCCGTGGCCCGCGCGGGCGGGATACTTTCCTGTTCCTGGGACGGCACGAGGCGAACCTAGCCCATCTCCTCGAGTGTTCGCCCCTTGGTCCCCCGTACCTTGAGGCTGTCAGGCCTGGAGCCCGAGCGGCTCGTTGTCGACGTCGTCCCCGCTCCGCGATCGCGTGGTCGGCCGGCTGGGAGACCGCGGTGTCCGGCACGATCGCGAGCTGCTGGAAGGAGCCGTGCCGCCCCCGGTGGGCGGGCGGCGCGGCTCCTCCGAGCCGGAGGGGTACGTACGGGGTGATCGTCGCCTGTGATCCCCGGCGTCGGCGGAACCGGTCGCCGGGGACTACAGGCGGGGATCGACCGGTTCGGACTCCAGGGCCAGCACGGCGAAGACCGCCTCGTGCACCCTCCACAGCGGCTCCCCCTCGGCCAGGCGGGAGAGCGCCTCAAGACCCAGCGCGTGCTCGCGCAGGGCGAGCGAGCGCTTGCGGCCCAGGAACCGGTGGCGCAGGACGTCCAGGCTCTCGGTGTAGTCGGGACCGTAGATGATCCGCAGGTACTCCCGCCCGCGTACCTTGACCCCGGGCTGCACCCGGCTCCGCCCGTCCGGCTGCTCCAGCGGCTTGACGACCATGCCCTCACCGCCCTCGGCGGTCAGCGCCGACCACCAGGCCGTGGCCGCCTCCGTGGACTCCGGCGAGGCAGGATCCGCGAACACGTGCCGGGTGGGCGCGATCAGCGGGTCGTCGAGCCGGGACAGCAGGTCCAGGTGCCAGGAGTGCGGCTCCTGGATCGCGGTCGCCCGGCCCTCGCAGGCGAGGATCTGGAACGGTGCCAGGCGAAGGCCCTCCAGCCCGGAGACAGGCCAGCAGTAACGTGCATATGCCTGCCTGAAACGGGCAGCGTTGGTGGAGCGGCGTCGGGTGCGGTCCAACAGATCGCCCACATCCAAACCGCGCCCGGCCGCCGCTTCCAGCACGCCGACCGCCTCGGGCAGCACCGTGCGGGCCGCGGCGCCCACCGACGCGTACTGGCCGCGGATCAGCCCCTCGGCCTTGGCCGACCAGGGCAGCAGCTCGCAGTCGAGGGCGAGCCAGCCGGACCCCAGCTCCTCCATCAGCGGCGCGCACACCCGCCTGAGCCTGTCGACCAGCTCGGTGGTGTCGGCGAAGAACGGCCTCCCGGTACGGGTGTAGACCGCCCCGGCGGTGCCGTCGGTGATCCCGAACCGCGCCGCCGCCACCTCCGGGTCGGCGGCCAGCACGGCCACCGCCCGCGAGCCCATGTGCTTCTCCTCGCACACCACCCGGGTCACCCCGGCCGCCGCGAACTCGGCGAACGCCTCGGCCGGGTGCTCCAGGTAGCCGTCGAGGCGGGAGGTCTCCGGGGGCGCCATCGTCGGCGGGAGGTACACCAGCCAGCGCGGGTCGACCGCGAACCGGCTCATGATCTCCAACGCGGCGGCCGAGTTCTCCTCGCGGATCTTGATGCGGCCACCGCCGTGGCGCACCTCGATGTGCCGGGTGCCCCGCACGTCGTCGACGGAGAGCAGGCCGGGGTCGCGGTGGCCGGGGGCGGTCAGCGGCTTGACCGGCTCGTACCAGACGCGCTCGGCGGGCACCGAGACGATCTCCCGCTCCGGGTAGCGCAGCGCGGTCAGCCGCCCGCCGAAGACCACCCCGGTGTCCAGGCAGATCGTGTTGTTGATCCACTCGGGCTCGGGAACCGGGGTGTGGCCGTAGACGACCATGGCCCGGCCCCGGTACTCACGCGCCCAGGGGTAGCGCACCGGCAGGCCGTACTCGTCGGTCTCGCCGGTGGTGTCGCCGTACAGCGCGAAGGAGCGGACCCTGCCGGAGGCGCGGCCGTGGTAGGCCTCCTTGAGCCCGGCGTGGGCGACGACGAGCCTGCCCCCGTCGAGCTGGTAGTGGCTGATCAGCCCGTCCATGAAGGCCAGCGCCTCCCGCCTGAACCCCTCCGGCTCGGCGGCCAGCTGGTCCAGCGACTCCTGGAGGCCGTGGGCCACCCTGACCTTGCGGCCGTTGAGCGCGCGGGCCAGCTTCTGCTCGTGGTTGCCCGACACGCACAGCGCGGTCCCGGCCGCGACCATGTCCATGACCAGCCGGAGCACGCCCGGTGAGTCGGGCCCCCGGTCCACCAGGTCGCCGACGAACACCGCTGTCCTGCCCTCGGGGTGGATCGCACCCGCGCCGCCGGGGCCGACCTCCCAGCCGAGGTCGCGCAGCAGCGCCTCCAGCTCGGCACGGCAGCCGTGTACGTCGCCGACGATGTCGAACGGGCCGGTCAGCTCGCGCCTGTCGGTCCACGCCCTCTCGGTGACGACCGTGGCGGCCTCGATCTCCTCGGCCCCGCGCAGCACGTGGACCCGGCGGAAACCGTCACGGGAGATCTTGCCCATCGAACGGCGCAGGTCCTTGCGCTGCCTGGTGACCACGCGAGCCCCGAAATCCCGGTCGGGCCTGGTCTCGTTGCGCGCGATCGCCAGCTCCTCCGGCACGTCCAGGACGATCGCGTCGACCAGTACGTTGTGCGACTTCGCGAGCTCGACCAGCGTCTTGCGCGCCTCCCACTGGACGTTCGTGGCGTCCACGACCGTGAGCAGCCCGCGCCGCAGGCGGGTGCCGACGATGTAGTGGAGCACGTCGAAGGCATCGGGGGTGGCGGCCTGGTCGTTCTCGTCGTCGGCGACCAGGCCCCGGCAGAAGTCGGAGGAGATCACCTGGGTCGGCGCGAAGTGCCTGGCGGCGAAGGTCGACTTGCCGCTGCCGGACACCCCCACGAGCACGACCAGCGACATCTCCGGTACGGCGATCTCAGTCATCTCCACCTCCCGTGCCTCCCGCGCCCACCGGCCCATCCATCCTCACGGAACCTCCCGCGCTCACGAGACCTCCCGCGCTCACGGGTTCCGCCGTGCCCGCGGAGCCCTCCGCACTCCCGGGGTCGCCTGGCGCGCCCGTGGGATCGCCCGCGCCCGCGAGGCCGAACAGGGCCATCTGGGTGGGCGGGCCCACCTCGGGGTCGTCGTCGCCGACCGGCAGGAACTCGACGCGGTAGCCGTACTCGCCGCACACCTTCGCCGCCCACGCGCGGAACTCGGCGCGGGTCCACTCGAAGCGGTGGTCGGGGTGGCGCATGCCGCTCAGGAACTCGTAGCGGACGTTGTGCTCGGCGTTGGGGGTCGTGACGATCACGTGCCCCGGCCGGGCGGCTCCGAAGACCACCCGCTCCAGCGCGTCCAGGCGCGGCGGATCGACGTGCTCGACGACCTCCATCAGCACCGCGGCGTCATACCCGGCGAACCGCGCGTCGGTGTAGGTCAGCGCGCCCTGGAACAGCTCCAGCCGCTCCCTCCGGCGCTCGGGCATCCGGTCGAGCCTCAGGCGCCTGGCCGCGAGCGCCAGCGCCTGGGCGGACACGTCCACCCCGGCCACCCTGGTGAGGCGGGGCCGTTCGAGCAGCGCCCCGACCAGGCGGCCGGAGCCGCACCCGAGGTCGATGACAGTGCTCGCGCCCAGCCTCTCCAGCGTGGCGAGCACGGCCTCCAGGCGCAGGGTGTTCAACGGCCGCCTGGTGGCACCCGCGGGCCCTGCCTGCGCCTCCCCCTCGGCGGGGGACTCATCGGCCGGGAGGACCTCGTCCGGCGCGCCGGTCCCGCCGAAGGCGGTGGCGGGCGCCCCCGCGACGGAGCCGTCTCCCGGTACGACGGAGGTCCCCGCCACCGCGGAACCCCTCTCCGCGGTGCCTTCCCCGGCGAAGGCCCCCGCGACGGGACTCTCGTCGGCGGAACCCTCGATGGCGGGGTCGGCCGCGGGGTCCTCCTCGACGGGGGGTTCGAGGTCCTCCTCCACGTCGTCGCCGATCTCGGCGAGGCGGGCGAAGGCGGTGCGGGTGAGGGCCCAGCGACGGCCGAGGTAGCGGCGGGTGATCAGCCCCCGGTCGGGGTGGGCGGCCAGCCACGACTCGCCCGCCCTGATCAGCTTGTCCACCTCGTCGGGGGCCACCCAGTAGTGCTTGGCGTCGTCGAGCACCGGAAGCAGCACGTAGAGCTGGTTGAGCGCGTCGGCCAGACGGACCTCCCCGCGCAGCACCAGCCGCACGTAGCGGGAGTCGCCCCACTCGGGGAACTCCTCGTCCAGCGGCAGGGCGGTCGCCTCGACCCGCCAGCCCAGCGGTTCGAACAGCCGGTGCGCGAGCTCGGGACCACCCTTGCACGGCAGCACGGGCAGGGTGATCTCCAACGGGATCGGACCTGCGGCCAGCTCGGGACGGCTGTCACAGCGTCCGGTGCGCGCCGTGCGGAACACGTCGGCCAGCGCCACGGCCAGCAGCGACGACGCGGCGTAGGGCCGGTCGTTGACGTACTGGCCCAGCGTGTAGTCGGGCGTGGACCGGTCGCGCGAGCGCACCAGGCGGATCGGGTCGACGTCGAGCATCAGCGCGGCCGTGCAGCGCTCCTCGCCCGCCTCGGGATAGAGAACACGTGCCACGCCGTACGACTGCCCGAACTCCTGGACCCGGTCGGGATGCTTGTGCAGCAGGAACCCTAGGTCCGTGGCGGGTCGCAAGGTGGTGGAGATCGTCAGCAACACCCGGTTCAGTGTGCCGCACGCCCGCCGGGACGGCCATCGGTTAACGGCCCGAACCCACCCGACACGGCCACCGGCTGTGGACGGCACGATCCGGGTCGTCGCGGGAGGTCCTCGAAGGGACGAGCCCGCGGTCGGCATCGCTTCCTTCTCGGGTTCCCTGGGTGACACCGGATGCCACACCCAGGTCGTCGCCGGAGGCGGGGGTCACCAGCGCAGGATCGCTCCGACCCCGTCGACGTCGGCCAGGACCTCCGAGGCCTCCCTGTCCAGAACGATCACTTCGGCGTCGATGTCCAGGACGCGCTCGATCATGCGCTCCCCCATCCTGTGCTCCTCGACGAGCGTCAATCCCTCCGGCGGGGTCTCGTCGGGCGGGTAGAGCAGCCCTTCGGCGGCACGCCCGCCGCGCCACTCGCGGCATTCGTCCAGCAGCAGCCGCGCCACCCGGCTCTCGTTCAGCGCCTTGGTCGTGTCCCGCAGGCCGAGCGCGCCGCGCCCGCCGGACAGCGCGGCGTCCCTGGCCCGGATCGCCAGGCCGGTGCCGAACCGTGTCCGGGCGCCCCGCAGCTGCGGTTCCACGTACTCGGCGACCTTCGCCGCGGACAGCGAGTCCACCACCGCGTCGACCTGGATGACGTCGCCGGTCAGCTCTTCGGCCAGGATCTTGGTCAGCTGGACGTCGCCGATCAGCACGACCACGGTCCAGTCGCGGGTCGTGGCCTGCTCGGTGACGCGCGGCGCCGCCCCGCGCACGATCCTGGCGACGTTGTCCTCGACCCGGCGTTCGAACCTGTCCCGCTGCGACGGACCCTGCTGGGAGAACTCCGAGAGCGCGGGACCGCGCGTCTCCCGCCAGTCCTCGGAGGACACGTCGAAGTACGCCCTGCCGGCCTCCTGGGCCTGGCCGTACCGGTAGTCGATGATGCGCACCCCGTCCCTGGAGACGACCACGAGCCCGGCGGACGGCGCCGTCTCGACCGTGTTGACCAGCGGGCGCACGTAGGCCGTCGGCTCCAGCACGATCTGGTCGGCGACCGGCAGCTGGAAGGAGAAGACCCGCGTCTCGTCACCGCTCACGGGGGCGAACATCACCCGCCCCACCCCGGTCTCGTACGGGTTGAGGAGCAGCCGGAAGTCGGCTTCAAGATCCTCCAGCCGCTTCAGGACGGCCGTCCGCCGCGTCCGGTCCTGGTCCGCCGTGACCCGCTCCCGCAGGTCGGCCAGCTCGTTGCCGAACCGGATCCGGCAGGCGGGCCGGGACTGCGTTTCCTCATGCGGGTCGACGTTCACGTAGAACGACAGCACCCCCAGCTCGTCGCCGATGGAGACGACTTCCCGTAGAGCATCACGATCGAATCTCACGACGTTCCCCTCTATTGGTCCGCGTTTCAAGCCTAGGGACCTACGCGGAAGGGGCCATCGTCACAATCGGGAAAATGCCTTCCTCCTTCACCTGTCTTTACCCAAAGATCGCAGGCGCGGGCTCCGGGACCGCGAGCGCCCGCCGGGACGGCTCGCGGCCGGGTGCGAGCCGGTCCGCGACCGGCTCGCCCGTGAGCGGCGCGCACGCCCGCCCGAGCCGGTCCACCGGTGACGGGCGCACCCCGCCGAGCCGGTACACCGGTCCACCGGGTCGCCGATGACGTGGTGACGTGGGCATCGGGGAGGAGCGGCCTGCCCGTGAGCGGCGACGTCGAGGCCCGCGGCCTACACGTGGGACAGGATCTCGTCCGCGATGAGCTCCAGGTGGTCGAGGTCGTCCAGGTCCAGCACCTGCAGGTAGATCCGCTCGGCGCCCAGCTCGGCGAACCGGCCGATCTTCTCGGCCACCTCGGCGGGGGTGCCCGCCAGGCCCGTCGCGCGCAGCGCGGCGACGTCCTGCCCGATCCTCTCGGCCCGCCGCGCGATCTCCGCGTCGTCGGAACCGACGCAGACGACCTGCGCGGCGGAGAGCACGACCGGCTCCCTGCCCTCCGCCTCGCACGCCTTCCTGACCCGGTCGAAGGCCTCCGAGGTGTCCTCCAGGGTGCGGAACGGCACGTTGTACTCGTCGGCGAACCGGGCGGCCAGGCGCGGGGTGCGCGTGGCGCCGGTGCCGCCGATGATGATCGGCGGTTTCGGGCTCTGCGCGGGCTTGGGCAGCGCGGGCGAGTCGGCCAGCCTGTAGTGGGCACCCTCGAAGGAGAACGTCTCGCCCACCGGCGTGGTCCAGAGCCCGACCAGTATCTCCAGCTGCTCCTCGAACCGGCCGAACCGCTCGCCGATCGGCGGGAACGGGATGCCGTACGCGATGTGCTCGGCGTCGTACCAGCCGGTGCCCAGGCCCAGCTCGACCCGCCCGCGGCTCATCTGGTCGACCTGGGCCACGCTGATCGCCAGCGGGCCCGGCAGCCGGAAGGTGACCGGCGTGACCAGGGTGCCGAGACGGATCGTGGAGGTGTCCCTGGCCAGGCCCGCCAGAGTCGTCCAGGCGTCGGTGGAGCCGGGCCCCGGGCCGCCGGGCCAGATCTGCATGTAGTGGTCGGAACGGAAGAAGGCGTCGAACCCGAGCCGCTCCGCGGCCAGCGCGACCGCCAGCAACTCGTCGTACGTGGCACCCTGCTGCGGTTCAGTGAAGATCCTCAACTTCATGAGAACCATTATCCGGGCACTCCGGACGGCATCCGTAGAAAGCCCGCGCCGTGGCGGGAACGCTTGCTAACGTTCTGCCCTCTGACGCAACGGGTAGCGGATCGACCACTCATAGCGATCACCCCTTGGCCGTCGAGGAGGGGATCCCATGCCTGTGGCGACCGACCGCCCCGACACCCGCCGGACCCGCGAGCCCGGCACTCCGCCCCGGCCTCTCGTCGTGCTCGCCTCGATCGTGCTCGCCACGGGCACCGGGACCGCGATCTGGCTGCTGCCCTCCAGGGCGCAGGGCGAGTGGGCCGCCGCCGACCGGGCCGGGTCGAGGGCGACGCCCTCGGGCCCGGTCTCGGGGCCCTCGGCCGGGCCGTCACCCGCACCGGTCGTCGCCCGCCCGTCGGGCTTCGTGACGTTCGTGGACGCGGTCCGCGAGCCGCGCTTCAACCTGTCCAGGGAGGCCAGGAGGAGCCACGTGCGCTGGTTCACGCTGGGCCACCTCACCGCCGGGCAGAAGGGCTGCGTGCCCAAGTGGGGCGGGCTCCAGGAACAGGGCGGCAACCCGGTCGCCAACCGGCTCGCCCCGTTGCGCGCCGCGGGCGGGAACGCGGGCCTCGCCTTCGGCGGTCCCACGGGGCGCGAGCTCGCCGCGGCCTGCTCCGATCTCGCCAGGCTCACCGCCGCCTACCGCCGGGCGATCGGCACCTTCGACGCCACCTACATCGACTTCGAGGTCCATGCCCCGGCGGGTGAGGCCACCGTGCTGCGGCGGGCCAGGGCGATCGCGGCCCTGCAGCGCGAGGCCGCCCGCGAGGGTCGTTCCCTCACGGTGAGCTTCACCCTCCCGGTCACGAGGACCGGCCTGTCCTCCGGCGATCAGGCGATGCTCAGGGCCACCCGGTCGGCGGGCGCCGAGATCGCCGCCGTCAACCTCCTGGCGCCCGTCGACACCGCCTCGGGCGCCGGAGGCCGCCTGCGCCCCGTCGCCTCGGCCGTCCGCGCCGCGCACCCGCAGATAGCCCGCTCCCTGGGCGAGAGCGCCGCCTGGAACCGGATCGCCCTGACGCCCGTGCTGGCCGGGTCCGGCGACCTCACCCGGCTGGAGGCCCGCAGGCTCGCCGCCTTCACCAGCCGCAACCACCTGGCATGGCTCTCCACCAGGGGCGCCGTCCTCTCCCCCGGCATCACCCGCTTCCTCACCGGCGCGACGCGCTAGACGGGGACGGACAGTCGCTGGACAGGCGCCTCCTTTGAGGTTATTAATGGGTTATAACCCTCCTGTAACCCCATAGGGGAGATGCGATGCCGAAGATCAATGTCTACCTGCCGGACGAGCTGGCCGAGGCGGTGAAGAGGGCGGGCGTGCCGGTCTCCGCCGTGTGCCAGCGGGCTTTGGAGCAGGCTGTACGGCGGGTGACCGCCATCCGCGAGACGGCGCTCGGCGCCCCCGACCTCGACGACCTGACGGCGCGCCTCACCCAGTTCACCCCGCGGGCCCGGGACGTGGTGAAGCTGTCGGTGGAGCAGGCGAGGGCCCTGGGCGCGGCCGAGGTCGGCACCGAGCACCTGCTGGGCGGCATGCTCGCCGAGGGGGGCAATCTGGCGCTCCAGGTTCTCGGCGCCCTGGAGATCGACCCCGAGGAGGTGCGGCGCCGCCTGGACCGGCTCGGCCTCGACGCACCGGCACCGGCCACGGCCGGTGCCGCCGAGGCCGAGCTCACCTTCGGGGGGCCCGCGGCGGCGGCCCTGGAGATGACCGTCACCGAGGCCACCTCGCTCGGCCACAACTACGTCGGCTGCGAGCACCTGCTCCTCGGGCTGATCGCCGAACCGGACGGGGCGGCCGGGCGCATCCTGCGGGAGCTGGGCGCCGAGCACCGGCTGACCCGCCACGCGGTCTCGGCCGCACTCGCCGGATACGTCCACCTGCGCGCGCAGACGCGGACCGCCGCCCCCCCTTCCCCCGCCCTGCCCGCCGGCGCGGCGAGCGCCCTGTCGGCGGCCGTACGCGAGGAGCTGCGCCCCGTCCTGCTCAGGCTCGAACGCCTGGAGGAGCGCCTCGGCCCGGCGGACGAGGCGTAGCCGGCGCGGCTGCCTCCAGCCGTCTTCGACCGACAGGCGGCATCTGCCGGGGTCGTCCCCCACGCTGACGAACAGCGCGGTCAGCATGGGGGCGCCGTGGTCGAGCATCTGGCGGGGCAGGGGGCCCTGCCCGGATCAACCTGCCCGGGTCAGCCGACGCTGGTGATGACGGCGAAGCGTGCGCCACGGGGGTCGGAGACCACGGCGAAACGGCCGACGCCGTCGATGTCCACGGCGGGTGCGACGAGGTCGCCGCCGAGCTCCCGCACCCGGACGGCGGACGCGTCACAGTCGGCCACCTCGAAATACGGCAACCAGCTCGGCCTGTCGCCCGCCCGGAGCGGCATGACGCCCCCCATGTCCGGCCTCTCCCCCTCGGAGGTCGACAGCAGGAGGTAGGGCATGTCACCGAACGAGACATCGTCGATCCTCCAGTCGAAGACCGCCCGGTAGAAGGAACGGACGGCGTCCGGGTCGGGGACGTACAGCTCCAGCCAGGCCAGGGAGCCGTCCTCGGTGACGAGGTCCAGGCCCTTGGTCGTGCCCGGCTGCCAGACGGCGAACTCCGCGCCGCCGGGATCGGTGAAACCGGCCATCCGCCCATTGGTGAAGACATCGTCCGGCGCGACGCGCACGGTTCCGCCCGCCTGCTCGACCGTCTTCGCGGTGGCGTCGGCGTCGGCGGTCTGGAAGTAGGGCGTCCACCCGGAAACCGCTCCCTCCTCGGTGAGCGGCCCGACCGCCGCGACGGTCTTGCCGTCGAGCTGGAAGAAGCCGTAGCCGCCCGAGTGGGGACCGGCCGACTGGAAGCTCCAGCCGAACAGGGGGCCGTAGAAGGCGACGGCGGCCTCGGTGTCGGGCGTGCCCAGGTCGATCCAGTTGGGGGAGCCGGGGACATATCGGGTGGTGAGCATGGCCTCTTCCTTCGGTGCGTTCACGTGCCGGTGACCCGTCCTCCGGGCTGCCGCACGCAGGGGCGAACCCGTTGAGCCGGTCGCCCGTCAGCCTGGCAGAACCCACCGACAGTTCCCGGCTCGTCCGCGCCCGGCCGGAAGCGCGGAAGACCGCCTCATCCGGCCGCATGGGCGGGCCGTCCAGCGCTCACCGGTTCGGGGGCGGTGGTTCGCCAGGCGTACCAGCCGCGGCACAGCACATAGGCCAGTCCTGCCGTCAGCACGACGCCGAGGTCGATGAGGCCGGTCGTCCGCACGTCGGGCACGTCGCCGACCGCGAAGGCGAACACGGTGATCGCGGTCTTGTGGAGGAGCACGAGCTCCCACACCCCCCGTTGCCCACGCGGTCGTCAATTCCGGTGTTCGCGCAGGTGAACGCGTAATAAGCATCGATGGACGCGAACTGCGGACCCGCGCCCTCTCCCCCGGTCGGGGCCGGTGACGCGTTTCCGCAAGAGCGTCACAAGGACTCCACAAGAGCGTCACAAGAGTCCGCGTGCAATATCTGCCGTAGCCGGGTGATGGTCCCGGACGGCCGCGGGTCCGGCACGGGGTGAACCGCTCGCGCCGGTGGAGTGCTCATCGCTCCTCGGTGACGGCGCCTGTCCTACGGCACATCTTGCAAGCACGAACACGCCTGCATTCGGTGCCCCATCCTTCAGATGGATCCCCACCAGCGGCCCCGTCTCCTGGAGATCATCCAGAACCTCCGCGAGCGCATCACCGAAGCCCGCGGAAACGGCTGGCTCGGCGAGGTCGAAGGGCTCCAGGTCAGCTTCGACGCCGCGATGGCCAAGCTCAACAGCCTCAAGCGGGCCCCGACCGATGGGCGGCCCCAACTGGTCGACCTCGGCATCCCAGTCTTCACCGACCACGCACTACCGCCTCAGTCAGAAACGGGAGAAACCGGACTCCAGGCTTGACCCTCCTGCACCACCGATACAGCCACGGGCCCCGTTCCAGGCGGGGCCGCCTCATCTCCTACGCAGGCTGAGTAGCTGTGATGAAACTACGCGATCTCGGTGAGGTGAACAGAAGGGGTGATAGTTGGTATGGGCCTTCACATCAGAGCGGTCGTGGGAACAGGAACAGCCTCACGAGCGGACCTCTTTGATCGTGCCCCACTCTCTGCACTCGGGACAGCGCCCTTTCCATTTCGGTGAACCCGCTCCACAGGCCGCACATCGATAAGCAGGCGCGATCCCTGTCGCCGTCGATCGCGCGGGGACCTCCTCGATGGTGCCCCACTCTCTGCACTCGGGACAGCGCCCTTTCCATTTCGGTGAACCCGCTCCACAGGCCGCACATCGATAAGCAGGCGCGATCCCTGTCGCCGTCGATCGCGCGGGGACCTCCTCGATGGTGCCCCACCCTTTGCACTCGGGACAGCGCCCTTTCCATTTCGGTGAACCCGCTCCACAGGCCGCACATCGATAAGGAGACTGAGCAGCTGTGGCGGGTTGGGTCTCCGGCAAGGCATGCGTTTCAGGAATCGTAGGCAGACCGGGCGGCCCTGGTTCAGCGGGCCGCAGATCTTGGACGGCCGCTTCGCGGCGGCCTATCTCCTTGGCGAGCGGCGCAGGCAGCCAGCCGTCGAAGTCGTACAGTTGCCGCTCTGCGGCCTCCGCGGCCTCCGCGCACTGCTCGGCGAGCGCGGCGGGCGCCGGACGCTGTCCCGGATCCACCGACAGACAGGCATCCAGCAACGACCGCAACGGGTCTGGGTAGCCGCTCAGATCCGGGGGTCTCAGCTCGGTGTTGGCAATGCTCGCCGCAATGGAGATGCCCCGGCCCTCACCGTAGGGGTGACGCCCGGTGGCCGCCACGGCCGCGAGCAGACCGAGCGCGAAGACATCGGTGGCCGGAGTGACCTTCTGCCCCAACGCTTGCTCGGGCGACATGAATTGCGGCGTGCCGATGACCCTGCCGGTACCTGTGAGCTGCGTGGTGTCCGCCGCCCGCGCGATGCCGAAGTCGATGACCCACGGCCCCTGCGACCCCAGCAGGATGTTGCCCGGCTTCAGGTCACGGTGGATCACCGACGCCGCATGCACATTGCCCAGCGCCTGCGCCACACAGCCGACCAGCTCAAAGACGGCGGGCAGCGGCAGCGGCCCGTACGCCGTCAGCGCCTCCCCCAGCGGCACTCCGGGCACGTACGCGCTTGCGATCCAGGGCTCCTCGGAGTCCACGTTGTGGTCCACGACCGGCACGATGTGATAGCCCGACACCCGCCGCGCCGCCAGCACCTCCGCCTTGAACCGCGCCCGGAAATCAGGATTCCTCGCGAACTCCCGCCGGATCAGCTTGAGTGCTGCCGGCTGCCCGCCTCGTGTGTGCGTGAAGTACACCGCGCCCATGCCGCCCTCACCGATTCTCGCGGTGAGCCGGTAGCCGGAGACCTCCCGCAGATCGTCCGGCCCCAGCGGCTTCAGAAACGCCTCATGGTCGTCAGACACGGATCCCCTCGCTCGTACGTCGAAAAAGGGCTTCCCCTGCCGACGGTGGTTGGTCCCTGTGAATCCTAGGTTTCCGGTAACGGCGACAGAAAGGCTGCCGAATGAGCGTTCGTGACAAGCAGATGCTTTGCTGGCAACAGTGCATCCTTGCGATCGAGGCGATGGTGCCGCCTGCTGAACTCGATGCCTGGCCCACCATCGTCGAACCCGAGCTCGCACGGCTCCTGCTGGAGTTCCAGAAGGCGAGTATCAAGCACACCTAGCGACTTCAACATCAACACCACAACGAGCGGCCCCGTCACCGACGGGGCCGCTCTCTTGTCGAAGGAGCCTCCACCTTGATCGTTTCCTTAGTCCGGAAAAGCCGGCGGGTCCCGTCCGTCAGTGCCCCGGCCGCGAGCGGGGTTCGCGGCCGGCGGGTGAGGGGGCGGGCTTCGCGTCGCGGCGGTTGGCGTACGCGCTCGTGATCGTGACGGTGATCAGGACGGCGACGATGACGCCCAGCGAGATCGGGGTGGGAATCTCCGGGACCCACGCCCAGACGCCGTGCGCCCAGTGCAGGACGAGCTTGGTCCCGATGAAGGCCAGGATGACGCTGAGCCCGTGGTTCAGGTGCCGCAGCTTCGTCAGGACGCCCAGGAGCACGAAGTAGAGCGCCCGCAGGCCCAGCAGGGCGAAGGCGTTGGTGGCGAAGACGAGGAAGGGGTCCGAGGTCACGCCGTACACCGCGGGCACCGAGTCGACGGCGAAGACGATGTCGGTGGCGAAGACGGTCACGATGGCCAGCGTCAGCGGGGTCAGAGCGCGGCGGCCGTCCTCGCGGACGACCAGGTGGGAGCCTCGGTAGTCGTCGGTGATCGGCATGAGACGCCGCAGCAGCCGGATCGAGCGCATGGCGGAGACGTCGACCTTGTGCTCCTCCCCGCCCAGCGCGTCCTTGAGGATCTTCCAGGCGGTGACGATCAGTATCCCGCCGAACAGCAGGAACGCCCAGGTGCCGCTCCGCAGGACGGCCGCCCCCAGCGCGATGAAGATCGCGCGCAGCACCAGCGCCCCGACGATGCCGTACAGCAGGACCCGCTGGGCCAGCACGGCCGGGACCGCGAAGGCGGACAGCAGCAGCATGAACACGAACAGGTTGTCCACCGACAGCGACTTCTCCACCACGTAGCCGGTGAGGAACTCCATCGCCACGCCGGATCCGAAGACCCCCCACAGATAGAGGCCGAAGATCAGAGGCAGTGTCAGGTAGAAGACCGACCAGCCCACCGCCTCGCGCATCCGCACCTCGTGCGGGCGCCGGGTCAGTGTGAAGTCCACGGCCAGCAGCGACATCAGAGCGGCCACGGTGATCGTCCACAGTTTCGGCGAGCCGATCGTTTCGAGATCGGCCGCCGACAGGACCGTCTCGGCGGACATGCCCCCTCCTCGAACGCGCTCGGCTGTTCGAGGTCTCCTTCACCTGCGCCTGCGGGCGGCCGCCCGGGGACGTTGCGAAACGTCCGTACTGACCGGATCGGCTCTTGGGAAGTACTCCCCTCGTCGTTCCAGGTTAGGCCGGTCCCCGGGCGGCGCCCCACCTCAGGGGGCGGTTTGACCAGGGCCTGGGCCGCGCGGATAGTGGAACCAACACGGAGGGGAGTACCCGCCGTCCGACACCCCGATCGTCATCACGGTCCCCGTGCGCAGGGAGACCCGGCGGGGTGGCCCCCGGGTGACCCGGGGGTGCGGGAAGACCTTCGTCCTCGTGGTCACCTGACCACGGCGAGGCCGAGGGAGGACTCGATGTCGACCACCGCGCTTCTCGAAATCCTGCTTGGCGTCCTGCTGACGATCTCCGCGATCGCCACCGTCGCCGTGCTGTGGCCGGGGAGGTCACGGCCCCGGCCGCCGGCCGCCCCCGGACCGCCCCCTCCGTGGCGTCCCGATCGCGGGTCGGGCACCGGACCCGTCCGGCCACGCGGTCGCGTCCGTGTTCCGCCGTCACGGCGTGCGGCTCGCGCCGGCGTCGCCCGCACCCGCCGGCCAGCCGCGGAGCGCGACGTCGAGCGTGTCGAGCACCCGGCCCCAGGATTCGTCCGCGCCGCGTGGGTGATGGCGGAAGCCACCCGCCTGTTCCAGGCTCACGAACCCGTGAAAGACGCTGCCCAGCAGCCGGACCGCATCGGTCTGGTCGGGCTCCACCAGTGCGTAGCCGCGCAGGATGGCCCGCGTCATGTCCGAGTGCCGGCGCGCCGCGCTCGCCTTCGCGGTCTCCGGGTCGAGCTCGACCTGCGTCGCCGCGTACCTGCCCGGATGCTCCTTGGCGTAGTCGCGATAGACGTTGGCGAAGGCGACCAGCGCGTCCTTGCCCGCCCGGCCGGCCAGCGCCGCCGCGCCCCGGTCGGCGAGCTCGGCCAGCGCCAGCACGGCCACCCGGGCCCGTAGCTCGTGCGCGTTCCTGATGTGCGAGTACAGGCTCGCGTCCTTCACGCCGAACCTGCGCGCGACCTCCGAGACGGTCACGTTTCCCAGCCCCACCTCGTCGGCGAGCTCCGCCGCCGCCTCGGCCAGCCGTTCGACGGTCACTCCGGCACGCGCCATGCGCCATCCCCTCTTCCTAGGAGCCCTAGGAAAAAACTTAATGGCTTGCTGTTATAGCATACTAGAGCTAGCTTTCCAGCTATGAGAGCGATTTTCGAGCGCGAGATCCGTGCCTCTTTCGTCAACTGCACCAAGGGCGAGGTCAAGCGCCTCGCCGTACCCAGGGACCTCGACGCCCTGCCCTGGGACGACCTGGACTTCCTCGGCTGGCGGGACCCCTCGTCCCCCGGCCGCACCTACCTGGTCGCCGAGCACGGCGACCGGCTGGTCGGGGTGGCGCTGCGGCGGGCCTCCCCGCATGCCGGGCACGCACGGCGCAGCATGTGCTCGCTCTGCCTGACCACGCACACCGGCGACGGCGTGTCGCTGATGACCGCCCGCCGCACCGGCGGCAACGGCGATTCCGTGGGCGCCTACATCTGCACCGACCTGGCCTGTTCCCTCTACCTGCGCGGCAAGAAGGACGTCGGGCCCGGCGGGCGGATGCCCGAGTCGCTCACGCTCGAGGAAAAGATCGACAGAACCGCGGCCAACGTGGCCGGGTTCCTCCAGAAGGTGACCCAGTGAATCGAACCGATCGGTACGACATGTGAAGACAGCAGACGATCGAACCGATCGGTACGATCTGCGCGTGCCCGCCGGAGGGTGCTTCTCACACCCCTGCGGTCACTTGCGGCCGCGCCGGGTGACCGCGTCGCCGGCCGCGCCCACCGCGAGGCCGAGGACGATCATGACGACGTAGCTGTAGATCTCGTAGCCGCCGGGGACGAGGAAGCGGACGAAGCCCATGAGGTGGATCCAGCCGAACCACTCGTGCAGGAGGCCGCTCGCGCCACCGACGACGAGGACGAAGCAAAGCAGGCCGGACAGGGTCGCCAGGAAGGACTTCGGGGTGGTGGAGGTCATGGCCCGACGGTAGGCGCGCGGTGCCGGGCACGGAATCGGGCTCAAGATGGCCGGGCGGCGACCGAGGTTGGCCGCCGGCGGGCTCGACGTCGTACTTAAGTATCGGGTCGCGGCACGAACGCCCGGTCGCGGGCGGGGGCCGCGTAAATTTCTGGATTATGCGCCGTATCCACCGCACCCGCCGCGACTGGGTCGCCGACGTGGCGCTGTTCCTCTTCGCCGCCTGCTTCGCCGCCGTCAGCTCGCAGTCCGTACCGGTTCCCGAGGACCTCGATCCCGTGTGGCGGGACGTCGACCAGGTGGTCGGCGGGCTGGGGTGCGCGGCGACACTCCTGCGGCGGCGCTGGCCGGTGCCACTGGCGGTGGCGCTGCTGCTGGTGGGCACCTGGGCGCACTACCTGACCGGCCCGGCGATGGTGGCGGTGTTCACGGTGGCCGCGACCCGGCCGTGGCGGGTCACGGCGTGGGTGGTGGCGCTGGCCTTCGCCCCGCTGCCCGTCTTCCTGTGGCGGGTGGCGGAGCTGTCCGAGGAACGGGCGGGTTCGGCGCTGACGTACTTCGCGCTGATCGCCGGGGCCATCGGGTGGGGGCTGTTCCGGCGCTCCCGGCAGCAGCTGATCGCCTCGCTGCGCGAGCGCGCGGAACTCGCCGAGGCGGGCGCGGAGTTGCGGGCCGAATGGGCCCGGCGGGAGACGCGGGAGGAGATCGCCCGCGAGATGCACGACGTGCTCGGCCACCGGCTGTCGATGCTGAGCGTGCACGCGGGGGCGCTGGAGTTCAACCCGGACGCGTCCCGGACGGAGATCGCGCGGGCCGCCGGGGTGATCCGGGAGAGCGCCCACCTGGCCCTGCGCGACCTGCGCGAGGTGATCGGGGTACTGCGGGCCGGGCCGGAGGAGGGTGAGCGACCGCAGCCGGAACTGGCGGACCTGGCCCGGCTGGTGGCGGAGGCGCGGGCGACGGGCGGCCGGATCGAGCTGACCGGGCCGCCGGACGGACCGGTGCCACCGCCCCTGGTGGGACGTACGGCGTACCGGATCGTGCAGGAGGCGCTGACCAACGCGCGTAAGCACGCGCCCGGCGCGGCGGTCGCGGTGGAGGTGAGCGGGGACCCGGCCGGCAGGCTGGCGGTGGAGGTCCGTAACGCACCGCCGCCGGGACCGGCTCCGGTCTCCGGCGCGGGCGAGAGCGCGGGCGCGGGCGGCGGGCAGGGACTGATCGGGCTGGCCGAACGGGCCCGGCTGGCGGGCGGCGAGCTGACGGCCGGCCCCGCCGACGGCGGCTTCCGGGTGCGCGCCTGGCTCCCCTGGCCCACGACGGACATCGCACCCACCGCACGAACCGGGTCCGGCGGCCAGGATGGGGAATGAGGTGATCCGCGTCCTGCTGGTCGACGACGACGCGATCGTGCGGGCCGGGCTGCGCCTGATGCTGGGTGGCGCCCCGGACATCGAGATCGTCGCGGAGGCCGCCGACGGGGCCGAGGTGCCCGCGCTGGTCACCGCGTACGGGCCCGACCTGGTGTTGATGGACATCCGGATGCCGGGCGTCGACGGGCTGGCCGCCACCGAGAGGCTCCGGGCCCGGCCCGGCGCCCCGGAGGTGCTGGTCCTGACCACCTTCCACACCGACGCGCACGTGCTGCGGGCGCTGCGCGCCGGCGCGGCCGGGTTCCTCCTCAAGGAC
This sequence comes from Streptosporangium sp. NBC_01469, assembly GCF_036227305.1. NCBI lineage: Bacteria > Bacillati > Actinomycetota > Actinomycetes > Streptosporangiales > Streptosporangiaceae > Streptosporangium > Streptosporangium sp. NBC_01469. The sequence goes on from NZ_CP109465.1 coordinate 9,132,043, forward strand.
ACCCTGCCGCAGGACATCGTCACGGCCATCCGGACGGTGGCCGCCGGAGATCCGGTGCTCTCCCCCGCCGTCACCAGGCGGCTCATCGAGCAGGTGGCGGACGGCTCCGGGCGGGACGACCGGGCCGCCGCCGCGCGGGCCCGGCTGGCGCTGCTGGCCGAGCGGGAGCGGGAGGTGGCCCTGGCGGTCGGGCGCGGCCGCTCCAACGCGGAGATCGCGCGGGAGCTGCATCTGGCGCTGCCCACGGTGAAGACGCACGTGTCACGGATCCTGACCCGGCTGGATCTCAACAACCGGGTCCAGATCGCCTTGCTGGTCCACGACGCGAGCGCGCCGGATTACCGGTAGGACCACCGGTCACATCGTCGGGTCACCGGTAGGACCGCTGTCACACCACCGGCCTCACCCGCGCCCGGACGAGCCGTTCACCCCCTCATCGGCACCGAAGTCCGCGACGATCCGCTCCTCGTCCCGCTCCGGGACCACGGCCACGCGGCCCCGCCCGGCAACGTCGCTCCTTTCGCCAGGCGATGTCTCGGACGCCGGTCACCGATCCCGCGGGCCTTCGGGCGGCGTGCCGGGAAAGACGCAGGAAAGGGCGCGGCGCAGGGTGGTGGCGAAGGACTCGGTGTTTCCGGGTTCGAGCCAGTGCCGCCCCGCCACCCGGATGGCGCCGGCGACCGCGGCGGCCGTGACGGCGGGGAACAGGTCGCGTCCGGGGTCGGTGCCGGTGCGCGTCGCGATCGCCTCGGCGAGCGGGCCCTCCGCCATGGTGAACGCCTTCAGCGCCTCGCCCTCCAGCTCGGGCGTCGACATGATCATGCGCAGGCCGGCCTTGTCGGGCTCGGGGTCGGTGTAGAGCTCGACCACGGCCGCGACGACGGCCTGGTCGAGCGGCTCGTCGGCGGGCCTGGAGCGCAGCGCCTGCCCCGCGCGCCCGGCCTGGTCGGCCTGGAAGGCGCAGATCGCCTCCGCCCTGCTGGAGAAGTAGTTGTTGTAGGTGCGAGGGGAGACTCCCGCGGCCGTGGCGATGTCATGGACGCGGACAAGGGCCAGCCCGCTGGGGCCCTGCTCGATGGCGAGACGCAGCGCGGCATGGCCGATCGCCTCCCGGGTGGCCTGGCTGTTGCGTGCCCGGAGGCCCATGGCGTCGTCGTTCATGGGGCAACCCTACTAGATATTGCGTGCCGCGCACTATGTGCGTGACACGCAAGTTGTGGGTAGAGTGCGATGGAACGCCTGGCACTCACGCCTGGAGAGTGCCAGGCATGTGCCGGGACGGCGAGGTACGTCGTCGGGTTGGCCTCCCGCCGGTGGACCGTCCGTCGCGGGCGCCGTCCCGGATAACCCCCATCGACAGCAGGAGCAGGAATGACTTCGAAAATGATCGCGTTCAACGAGGATGCCCGGCGCGGTCTCGAGCGTGGCATGAACCAGCTCGCGGACGCCGTCAAGGTGACCCTCGGCCCCAAGGGCCGTAACGTCGTTCTGGAGAAGAAGTGGGGCGCTCCCACGATCACCAACGACGGTGTCTCCATCGCCAAGGAGATCGAGCTCGAGGACCCGTGGGAGAAGATCGGGGCCGAGCTCGTCAAGGAGGTCGCCAAGAAGACCGACGACGTCGCGGGTGACGGCACCACCACCGCCACCGTGCTCGCTCAGGCTCTCGTACGCGAGGGCCTTCGCAACGTCGCCGCCGGCGCCAACCCGATGTCCCTGAAGAAGGGCATCGAGGCCGCCGTCGAGCGCGTGTCGGAGGAGCTGTCCAAGCTCGCCAAGGACGTGGAGACGAAGGCGCAGATCGCCTCCACCGCATCCATCTCCGCGGGCGACCCGCAGATCGGCGAGATGATCGCCGAGGCGATGGACAAGGTCGGCAAGGAAGGCGTCATCACCGTCGAGGAGAGCAACACCTTCGGCCTCGAGCTTGAGCTCACCGAGGGCATGCGCTTCGACAAGGGGTACATCGCCCCGCTCTTCATCACCGACCCCGACCGGCTCGAAGCGGTGCTGGACGATCCGTACGTCCTGATGGTGAGTGGCAAGGTCTCCGCCAACAGGGACGTGGTGCCCCTGCTCGACAAGGTCGTGCAGTCCGGCAGGCCGCTGCTGGTCATCGCCGAGGACGTCGAGGGCGAGGCCCTGGCCACCCTGGTCGTCAACAAGATGAAGGCCGTCTTCCGGTCGGTCGCGGTCAAGGCGCCGGGCTTCGGTGACCGCCGCAAGGCGATGCTGGGCGACATCGCGATCCTGACCGGCGGTCAGGTCATCGCCGAGGAGGTCGGTCTCAAGCTGGAGAACGCCACCCTCGACCTGCTCGGCCGGGCCCGCAAGGTCGTGGTCACCAAGGACGAGACCACCATCGTCGACGGTGCCGGTGACCCCGAGCAGATCGCCGGCCGGGTCAACCAGATCCGCGCCGAGATCGAGAACACCGACTCCGACTACGACCGCGAGAAGCTCCAGGAGCGTCTGGCCAAGCTGGCCGGCGGCGTGGCCGTCATCAAGGCCGGCGCGGCGACCGAGGTCGAGCTCAAGGAGCGCAAGCACCGCATCGAGGACGCCGTTCGCAACGCGAAGGCGGCCGTCGAGGAGGGCATCGTCCCCGGCGGCGGCGTGGCGCTGCTGCAGGCCGGCGCCAAGGCGTTCGACAAGCTGGAGCTCTTCGGCGACGAGGCCACCGGTGCCGCGATCGTCAGGAAGGCTCTGGAGGAGCCGCTGAAGCAGATCGCCGTGAACGCCGGCCTCGAGGGCGGCGTCGTCGTGGAGAAGGTGCGCAACCTTCCCCCGGGTGAGGGCCTCAACGCCGCCACCGGCGAGTACGTCAACCTGTTCGAGACGGGCATCATCGACCCGGCCAAGGTGACGCGTTCGGCGCTGCAGAACGCGGCGTCCATCGCGGCGCTGTTCCTCACCACCGAGGCCGTCATCGCCGAGAAGCCCGAGAAGGCCGGAGCCGCCCCCGCCATGCCCGGCGGCGGCGACATGGACTTCTAGTCTCATCTTCGGCCTGTGCGTCGCGAACACGGGCCGGCGGACGTTCCGGTCCCCGGGGCTGGAATCGGCCGGGCGGTAGCGCGGTGACGGGACACCCGGCCGCCCTGTTCGAGCCCGGAACCTCTCAGCCCCGGTGTCCACCCGCACGGTCGACAGACAATTGGCCCATTCCCGGGAGAATCACCTGATTCTCGTCGGGGAATAACGCCCCCATCAGGAAAGCGACGGGGCCGGCCGGGGCGGCGGGATGGAGGCAGGGCATGAATTCTGTCGAAGAACCGGCCGTCGGATTGCAAGAGGATGTGGCCGCGCGGGTAGCCGACAGGAGCGAGCAGCGCCGACGGAAGATCGCCGTACTCGCCGAGCCGGGTGGGATCGTCCGAGCCGATGAGCCGGTGCGGGTGGCCGCCCGCATCGATCGGCTCAGCCGCCACTACCGAGACATCCGCCCGATCGATCCCACAGCGATAGCCGCAGCGCAACCGACGGCCGTGACAGCGGCGGCGGCGGTGCTGGAACGGATCATCCAAACCAACGACCTGCTGCCTGTCGGCTACCTGGAAGGCGGGGCGGCGGCGGCGCGGGCGGTCGGGCGCGTGATCGTCCGTGACGCGCGCGGGCGGCTGGCCGGCTACGGCACCGGATCGCTGGTCTCCCCGGACCTGCTGCTCACCAACCACCACGTGCTCACCGATGCCCACACGGCCGGCCGCAGTGGCGTCGAGTTCGACTACCAGGACGGCATCGACGGACGGCCACTCCCGCTGCAGGGCTTCTCCCTGGATCCGGGCCGGTTCTTCTTCGCCGACCAAGAGCTGGACTTCGCGCTGGTGGCGGTGAAGGCCGGCACAGGCGAGCTGGCCCGGTTCGGGTTCAACCGGCTGGTGGCCGCCGAGGGCAAAGCCATCGTCGGCGACTTCGTCACGATCATCCAGCATCCGGGCGGGGAGAAGAAACAGGTCGCCCTGCGGGAAAACCGGATCGTCGACATCCTGGAGTCGTTCCTGCACTACCAAACCGACACCGAGCCCGGATCCTCCGGCTCCCCGGTCTTCAACGACCAGTGGGAGATCGTGGCTTTGCACCACGCCGGCGTCCCCGCCCCCGACCACGACGCGTTCGGCGGCGTCATCAACGAAGGGGTACGGGTCAGCCGGCTGCTGACCTTCCTGCGCGGCCAGCCGTTCCCATCGGCCCAGCAGACCCTGGTCGACCGGTTGTTCACCGAACGCATCAGCCTCCCGCCCGCCTCGGCGACCCTGACCGCTCCGGCCGACCGGTCGCTCATCCGACCCGTCGAGCCCGCCGAACGGCTGGAGCCGGTGGGGCGGCCGACCGCCGGGCAGGTGACGCTGACGCTGACGGTCCCCTTCGACATCCGACTCCGCAGCGAACCGGTCGACGCCACCGGCCCGGCCGCGGCGGCGCCGGAGGCGATCCAGATCGATCCGGACTACGCCGGCCGCCGCGGCTATGACCCGGACTTCCTGCCGGGCGGGCATCGGGTGCCACTACCCGCCCTTTCCCCCGATCTTGTCCCGCTGGCGGCGCTCAACCGGCACGCCGGCGACGGGCAGGCGCACGTGCTGAACTATCACCACTTCAGCGTGGTGATGAACCGGCAGCGGCGGCTCGCCCTCTTCACCGCGGTCAACATCGACGGCGCGACCAGCCGGCGCATCCGCCGCGACCCCGACCGCTGGATCTTCGACCCCCGCCTGCCCGACAGCGAACAGGCCGGGGAGGAGGTCTACCGCGACAACCCCCTAGACCGCGGCCACCTGGTGCGCCGCCTGGATCCGGCGTGGGGGGCCGGTCAGGCGGTGGCCAAGGCCGGTAACGACGACACCTTCCACTTCACCAACTGCACCCCGCAGCACAAGGACTTCAACCAGAACCAGACCACCTGGGCCGGGCTGGAGGACTACATCCTGGACAACGCCGACACTCGCGACCTGAAAGCCACCGTCTTCACCGGCCCGGTCCTGGCCGACGACGACGACCCCTACCGCGGCGTCCAGTTGCCCCGCCAGTACTGGAAAGTCGTGGCGATGACCAAACAGAACGGTGAGCTGTCGGCCACCGGCTACCTGCTCAGTCAAGACCACCTCATCGACGGCCTGGAGGCCGCCCCCGCCGAGTTCTCCTACGGCGCCTACAAGACCTACCAGGTCCCGATCCGGCGCATCGAAGACCTCACCCGACTGTCGTTCGGCACCCTCGCCGACGCCGACCCCCTGGCCCGTATGGAGGCGGCGGCCACCACGGCCCGGGAGATCACCCGCCCCCGCCAGCTCGCCCTCTGACAACCGTCGAGCGGGCGCTCACGTGTTCAGGCCGGGCGAAATAGCCCCGACAAACGCACCATCCGGCCGAAATATGGAGAACCGGTATCTCCTCAAGCCCGGTAGCCGATGCTCATCTGAAGGTGTTCTCCTTCCCGAATGTGAGGAGTCACCCACGATGAAGATCCGCCGATTACATTCCGCTGTACTCGCCATGGCGCTGGGCGCCGGTGTCCTGGCCGGTACCGCACCCGCCTTCGCCGCCACCCAGACCAGCGCGGCCGTGGCCGCCGGGATGTGGCCGGCACAGGACTGGTACCTGCAGGGCCCCTACCAGACCCTGGCCGCCTGCGACCTCGCCTACGAGGACGCTGCGCAGACCGGTTACTACACCGGGCTCGTCTACTGTCACTGGTTCCGCGGGGGTGGCCCTTGGCTGCCGGGCTTCTACTACGAGGTGTACATCCCCTGAACCTCAACAGGACGGCTACGTCCCGCGACCGAATCGATCGCGGGACGCTTCCGGGATCATGCGTCATGATCTCGGTTTAACAGGGGTGATCATGGGTTTCGACGAAACACCACCTGCCGCGTTTTCCCAGGTAGACGCCTAGACCGTCTCACTGACCAGGTGAGCCACGCACTCCACATGGTGGGTCATCGGGAAGGCGTCGAAGGCGCGCAGGTCGGCGAGGCGGTAGCCCCGCTCGGCGAACCAGGCCAGGTCCCGGGCGAGGGTCGCCGGGTCGCAGGAGACGTACACGATCCGGGTCGCCTGGAGAGTGGCCACCTTGTCGACGACGTCGCGGCCCAGGCCCGCCCTGGGCGGGTCGACGACGACCAGGTCCGCGCGCTCGATGCCGAAGCGGTCGAGGGCGTTCTCCACGCGCCCCCTGGCGAAACGGGCCTGGGGCAGGTCGCGGAGGTTGCGCTCCGCGTCCCTGACCGCCACGGACTCGGACTCGACGCCGAACACGGCTCCCTCGGGACCGACCGCCTCGGCCAGCCCGGCGGCGAACAGGCCGACGCCGCAGTAGAGGTCGAGGGCCCACTCGCCCGGCTGCGGGGCGGCGAACTCCAGGACGGCGTCCAGCAGGGTCGCGGCGGCGCCGGGGTGCACCTGCCAGAAGCCGCTTCCGGTGACCTGGAAGTCACGGTCGGCGACGCGCTCGACGAGATGGTTGCGGCCGTGGACGACGCGGCTGCGGCCCTTGCCCTCGTCGACGAAGACGGCCACGCTCGCGTCCAGGTCGGGTACGGCCACCGTGCGCCGGGGCTTGGGAGCGACCACGACCGCCTGGTCACCGGTGCTGGAGGCGATGACCTCCACCGAGGAGGCGTTGCGCCAGTTCATGACCTCGGCGCCGACGTTCTCCACCTCGGGGTGGGCGATCAGGCAGGCGTCCACCGGCTCGACGTCGTGGGAGCGGTGGCGGCGCAGGCCCAGGCCGCCCTCGCGGTCGACGGCGAACTGGACGCGGGTGCGCCAGCCGAGCCCGTCCGGGGCTCCGGGGACCTCCTCGACGGTGCCCTTCCAGTCGATCGAGGCCAGGCGCTTGAGCTGCTCGGCCACCACGTCGGCCTTCAGGCGGCGCTGGGCGTCGAGGGAGGCGTGCTGCCAGTCGCAGCCGCCGCAGCGGCCGGGGCCCGCGAACGGGCACGGCGGGGTCACCCGGTCGGCGGAGGGCTCCAGGATCTCGACCGCGTCGGCCCGCAGGAACCGGGTGGTCTCCTCGGTGATCTCGGCGACGACGCGCTCGCCGGGCAGCGCGTGCCGCACGAAGACGACCCGGCCGTCATGGCGGGCGACGCACCAGCCACCGTGTGCAACCGGTCCTACCGTCAGTTCGATGGCCATGGTCGTTGCCCCCAAGGGAAATTCCGTCGTCGGTCGAGCCTCCTCGCGTCAGGAGCGCATACGAAAGGTTATGCCTTGACGTCCTCGTTCCGTGCCGCCTCCTGGCGCGGACGGCGTACGGCGCCCGGCGCGAAGGGCTCGGGGCGGCCCTTGAGCCGGTCGGAGGAGTGCAGCTGCCAGGGCACGCTGATGACCATCACGCCTGGCTGGAACAGTAGGCGGCCCTTCAGGCGCAGCGCGCTCTGGTTGTGCAGGATGTGCTCCCACCAGTGGCCGACGACATATTCGGGAATGTAGACGCTCACCACGTCCCGGGGGGAACGGCGGCGCAGCGACTTGACGTACTCCAGGATCGGCCGGGTGATCTCGCGGTAGGGCGAGTCGAGCATCTTCAGCGGCACCGGGATGCCGCGCCGCTCCCACTCCTCCTGCAGCGCCCTGGCCTCCGGGCCCTCCACCCCCACAGTGATCGCCTCCAGCGTGGAGGGGCGGGTGGCGCGGGCGTAGGCGAGGGCGCGCAGGGTCGGCTTGTGGATCTTGGAGACCAGGACGATGGCGTGGTTGCGCGCGGGCAGCATCGACTCGTCCACCTGGGAGTCCTCGGCGACGGCGAGCTCGGCCGCCACGTTCTCGTAGTGGCGGTGGATGCCCTTCATCATCAGGAACAGCACCGGCATGGCCACGCAGACGATCCACGCCCCGTGGGTGAACTTGGTGAGCAGCACCACCACCAGCACCACGCCTGTCATGACGCCGCCGAAGAAGTTGATGGTCCGCGAGCGGTACATCTGGTGCCGGACCTTCGGGTCGCTCTCGGTTCTCAGGTGCCGGGTCCAGTGCCGGACCATGCCGATCTGGCTCAGCGTGAACGACACGAAGACGCCCACGATGTAAAGGTTGAGCAGGCGGCTGACGTCGGCGTCGAAGCCCCACAGCAGCAGGCAGGCCGCGGCGGCGAGGATCACGATGCCGTTGGAGAAGGCGAGCCGGTCGCCCCGGGTGTGCAGCTGGCGGGGCAGGTAGCGGTCCTGGGCCAGGATCGAGCCGAGCACCGGAAAGCCGTTGAAGGCGGTGTTGGCGGCCAGGAACAGGATCAGCGCGGTGACGGCGGCGATGAAGAAGAAGGGGAGCGAGTTGTTCCCGAAGACCGCGTCGGCCACCTGGGCGATGATCGGCTGCTGGTAGTAGCCGGGGCCCGCCGGACTGCCGTTGATGAGGACGTCGCGGTGGGCGACGGCGGGGTCGGCGACCTTGACGCCCGAGGCCAGGCCGAGGGTGATGATGCCGACGAACATGGTCACCGAGACCAGGCCCATCATCAGCAGGGTGTTCGCGGCGTTCTTGCTCTTGGGCTTGCGGAAGGCGGGCACGCCGTTGCTGATCGCCTCGACGCCGGTGAGCGCGGCGCAGCCGGAGGAGAAGGCGCGCAGGATCAGGAAGGCCGCCGCGAAGGAGGTCAGGTTGGACTGCTCGGCGACGATCTGGTATCCGGAGGTGGGGGCGTGCAGCTCGTCGCCGAGGACGAGGACGCGGAAGCCGCCCCACGCGACCAGGCCGAGGACGGCGAACATGAAGGCGTAGGTGGGGATCGCGAAGGCCGCGCCCGACTCGCGGATGCCGCGCAGGTTCACCAGGGTGAGCAGCACGACGATGACGATCGCGACCAGCGGCTTGTGCTCGGCGACGTACGGGATGGTGGCACCCACGTAGTCGACGCCGTTGGCGACCGACACCGCGACGGTCAGCACGTAGTCGACCATCAGGGCGCTGGCGACGGTCAGACCGGCGTTCGGGCCGAGGTTGACGGTGGCGACCTCGTAGTCGCCGCCCCCGCTGGGGTAGGCGTGCACGTTCTGCCGGTACGACGCCACGACGGTGAGCATCACCACGACGACGGCGAGGGCGACCCAGGGGCTGAAGTGGTAGAAGGAGACTCCCGCGAGCGAGAGGATGACCAGGATCTCCTGCGGGGCGTAGGCCACGGAGGAGAGGGCGTCACTCGCGAAAACGGGCAGCGCGATGCGCTTGGGGAGCAGCTGCTCGTGCAGCTGCGTGCTGCGCAGCGCCCGCCCGATGAACAGGCGTTTGACAAGGTCCGTCACCTTCGACACGTCTGCAGATGCTAGTCGTTATTACTCGGCCCCACTCACGCGGCACTCCTGGGGCGGTCCATACTGGCTGAATACATCGGGAACAAGATCCGCCTCACAGCGACCGGCGGGGGAGCATGCATATCGTGATCATGGGGTGTGGCCGGGTCGGTTCGACCCTGGCGCACATCCTTGAGGACAGCGGCCACTCGGTCGCGATCATCGACCGTGACCCGCAGGCGTTCCGCCGTCTGCGGGCGGGTTTCAGGGGTCGCAGGGTGACCGGGATCGGCTTCGACCGGGATGTCCTGGAGGAGGCCGGCATCGAGGCCGCGGGCGCCTACGTGGCGGTGAGCAGCGGCGACAACTCGAACATCATCTCCGCCAGGGTCGCCCGCGAGACATTCGGCGTGGACAACGTCGTGGCCAGGATCTACGACTCCCGGCGTGCCGAGGTCTACCAGCGGCTGGGCATCCCCACCGTGGCCACGGTCCGCTGGACCGCCGACCAGATCCTGCGCCGCGTCCTGCCCGAGGGCGCCGAGCCGCTCTGGCGCGACCCCAGCGGGTGCGTGGTGCTGGCCGAGGTGGCCTACCACCCCGGCTGGGTCGGCACCCCGACGAGGGACCTGGAGGCCGCGGCGGGCACCCGCCTGGCGTTCATCAACCGTATCGGCGACACCCTGCTGCCCAGGAACGACTCGGTGGTGCAGGAGGGCGACGTGCTGCACGTCATGGCGGTCGAGGCCGACATGGACCGCATCAACAAGGTGCTGTCCGGGGCGCCGAGGGAGGAGCACTGATGCGCGTCACCATCGCGGGCGCGGGAGCGGTCGGCCGGTCGATCGCCGCCGAGCTCCTGGAGAACGGCCACGAGGTCCTGCTCGTCGACATCGACCCCAAGGCCATCAAGATCGATACCGTGCCGCGGGCGGAGTGGCTGCTCGCCGACGCCTGCGAGATCTCCTCGCTGGACGAGGCCGGCCTGGCCGAGTGCCACGTGGTCGTCGCCGCCAGCGGCGACGACAAGGTCAACCTCGTGGTGTCGCTGCTCGCCAAGACGGAGTACGGCGTGCCGCGCGTGGTCGCCAGGATCAACCACCCCAAGAACGAGTGGCTGTTCAACGAGTCGTGGGGCGTCGACGTGGCCGTCTCGACCCCGCGCCTGCTGAGCGCGCTGGTCGAGGAGGCGGTCAGCGTCGGCGACCTGGTGCGGCTGATGACCTTCCGTCAGGGCCAGGCCAACCTGGTCGAGCTCACCCTGCCCGAGGACGCGCCGGTCGTCGGCCAGCGCGCCGGCTCGGTGCCGTGGCCCAACGACACCGCCCTGGTCGCGATCCTGCGCGAGGGCCGGGTGCTGGTGCCCACCGCCGACGACCCGCTGGAGGCCGGTGACGAGCTGATGTTCGTGGCCAGCCAGGAGGTCGAGGAGGAGCTGGCCGAGCTCCTGTCCCCGCACCGCACGCCCCGCTGAGCCGGTTCTCCCGCACCGCGCGCCCGGTGGGCCGGCTTCCGGACGGACCGGCCTCCGGGTGAACGGAAAGCCCTCCGCGAAGGCGCGGAGGGCTGCGGGGATGGGCGGGGACCCGGGGCCGGGCCCGCCGGTCAGGAGACCGCGGGCCGCACCGGGGTTCTACCGCGGGCCAGGAGCCACACCATGGCGGCGAGTGCCGCGACCTGGAGCGGCCAGCCCATCGCGATCTTGAGGATGCCCAGCTCGGCGACCGCGTCGTCCCGGCCGATCAGGTAGACGGGGAGCTGCACCACCACCCGGACCACGCACGGGATCATCAGCAGCCAGGTGAGCCTGGTGCACAGCCTCACCACGGCCGGATCCGCGCGCCACGCGGTCGGGTCGCCGGTGACGGATCCGATGAGGAAGCCCACCACCGGCCATCGGGTGACGATCGACAGCAGCATCACCACGGAGTAGCCGGCGTTGTAGAGGATGCCCGGCAGGAAGACGTCCTCCGCCTGGCCGGTACGGGAGGCGAAGAACGCGCCGATGCCGATGCCGATCAGGCTGTTGATCACGAACTGTGGCGTCGAGCGCTGCAGCAGCCGCACGACGAGCAGCAGCACCGCGGCCGAGATGCTGACGATCAGGGACTGCTTCAGGTCCGAGGTGGTGATCCACATGCCGGTGAAGGCGATGGTGGGCACGGCGGCCTCAATGACGCCCCGCACTCCGCCGAAGGCCTTGGCAAGCTGGCTGCGGATCGCGGCCTCGACCGTGTCGTGCGCGGCGGTCTCGCCGGTGGTGGTCATCTTCTCGCTCACCGTCTCGGGATCGTCAATCACTCACGCACCGCCCGCTGGGCGCAGTTCGTAGCGCGGATTGAACATGACTTTGCGGCCATCCTGCACGCTGACGAGCCCTTCCGCCAGCACCAGGCGCCCCGGCTCGATACCCGCGATCTTCCTGCGGCCCAGCCATATCAGGTCGATCACATCGGAACCATCGTAAAGCTCCGCCTCCAGCGCCGGAGCGCCCCCGCGAGGACGCAGCGTCACCGTCCGCAGGGTGCCGGTCACGCAGAAGCGACGACGCGCGCCACACGAGACGATGGGCGTGGCGCCGTGACGATCGAGATCCTGTTGGAGCTCGTCGGCCTCCAGCTCGGCCTGACCGGCGGTCAGCCGGCGGAAGAATCCCCGCAAACCGCCTTGTTTATGCGGCTCCTGAGAACCCACGGACCTCTCCTTCACACCCGAGTCGAACCAGCGTACGCGATCCGGTCCGTCAGCGAATCTCGGCGATCTCCGGACCCCGGTCGAACGGGTTGAGATCGGGCACCTCGCCCCCGGCGGCCTGCTGCTCCGCGGCCTGCTTGGCCTCGGGCGGCAGCCGGAGTTCGATCGCCTCCTTGGGGGCCATCGGCTCGTCGCCGCGTACCACGACTATGTCCCGGACGACACCCTCCAGCGTCGCGGCGACCTCGGCGTCCTCCGCGGCCTTGCCGCTGATCACCGCGCGCAGGAACCAGCGCGGCCCGTCCACCCCGATGTAGCGGACCGGCTGCTCGCCGCCCTCGGCCGGGATCCTGGCGGCCAGCTCGACGCCGAACGTCCCCTCCCGCTCCTCGGCGGTGCCCCCGGCGCTCTTGACCCCCTCGGCCAGCTCGGCCCTGACCTCGTCCCAGATCCCGCTCCGCTTGGGCGCCGCGAAGGCGTGCATCTGCAGGGCGCTCCCGTCCAACAGGATCACGGCGCCGACGATCTGGTCGCCGGCCAGGTTGAGCTGCACCTCGAAACCGGCGTCGACCGGCAGGCGCATGCCTCCGAGGTCGACCCGCTCCCGCTCGGGGTGGGGCTCGTCCGCGTCCCACGGGCCCGACTCCCGGGACGGGACCCGCTCGACCTCTTCCACCACGGCCTTGGCGGCCGGGGACTTCTCACGACGGCTACGTCCGAACACTTTCCTCACGCTCCTTGAAGATTCACTGGTCACTCGTTCCCCACCGGGCGGGGCGGGCGGGCCGTGGGGCCGGAGGCGCGCTCCGGTCCCGGGTCACCGCCGGCCACCCCGTCCACCTCGCCGGGGTCACTCCCTGTCAGCGGCCGGTGGACCCGAACCCGCCGGCGCCCCGCGCCGAACCCGGCAACCGGTCCACCTCGTGGAACGCCGCCTTCTCCACCTTCTGGATCACCAGCTGCGCGATGCGGTCTCCCCTGCGCAACCGTACGGCGCTCTTGGTGTCGGTGTTGATCAGCGTCACCTTGATCTCGCCCCGGTATCCCGCGTCGACGGTGCCGGGCGCGTTGACGAGCGTCACGCCGTGCCTGACGGCCAGGCCCGAGCGCGGGTGGACGAACGCGGCGTACCCGTCGGGCAGGGCGATCGCCAGCCCGGTGCCGACCACGGCCCGCTCTCCGGGGAGGAGCTCGACGTCCTCGGCGGCGTGGAGATCCGCGCCCGCGTCGCCCGGGTGGGCGTACGAAGGCGGCGGCAGGTCGGCGTCGAGCCGGTGGATCAACACCTCGACGGTGTGGGTCACGGGTTCACCTCGTACTCGTGGTGCTCGTCGGCGATCTTCTGGATGTCGCCGTGCCTGGCGAAATGCTCCATGCCCACCTCGACGAAGAGCGCTGCGGCCCGCACGGCGACCGGGCCGTCCGGGGAACCGATCCGGCCCTCAGCCTCAAGGTACGCCTTCCTGCCGGACATGCCGTTGCACCAGGCGCGCAGGTGCAGGACGGTGCCGACCGGAACCGGCGCGAGATAGTCGGTCTCCAGCCGGCCGGTGACGTAGGGGCGCTGGAAGAGCCACACGGACATGCCGATGACCTCGTCCATCGCCGCGGCGAGCACGCCACCGTGCGCCAGGCCCGGCGCTCCCTGGTGGGTCTCCTCCACGGTGAACTCGGCGACCACCGTGATCCCGTCGGGGGTGAGGGCGGTCAGGCGCAGGCCGGTCGGGTGTTCGTCACCGCAGCCGAAGCAGCGGCTGTAGTGGGGGCCGAGCGGGGTGCCGGGCGCGGGCGCGCCGGGAAGCGGTCCCGGGCGGGTCGCGTCCGGCGGGGGGGTGGTCAGGGCGGAACGGGTCACGGGGCAGAACGTTACCCCCTGGGCTGCGGTGATTCCTCATTCACCGGCTTTCCCGCCGCACCGGCCGGCTCCGGCCCGCCGGGACCGGCGCCCGGACCGCCGGGACCGGGAGGCCCGCCGGGGTCGGGAGGCTCACCGGGATCGGGACCACCTGGGCCGGGGTGCGGTGGAGCCGGTGGCAGGGCCGGATGGACGTCACCCCTGAGCTCCGGCAGCGCACGGTAGATCACCGCGGCCACCGGCACCGCCACGGCGGCCCCGGCGATGCCCGCCAGGATGCCGCCCACCGCCAGCACCAGGATGATCGCCAGCGGGTGGAAGTGCAGCACCCTGCCGACGATCAGCGGCTGGAGCACGTGGTTCTCCAGCTGCTGCTCCACCAGCAGGATGCCGAGGAAGATCAGCGCGTAGATCGGGCCCTTGGCGCCGAGGGTGACCAGGATGGCCACCGCACCGGCGAAGAAGATGCCGACGATGGGGATGAAGCTGGCCAGGAAGATCAGCACCGCGAGCGGCGCCCAGAGCGGCACGCCCATCCCCGCGAGCACGATGCCCATGATCACGCCGTGCACGGCGGCCACCGCGACCGTGCCCTGCACGTAGTGCGAGAGCGTCACCCAGGCGGCCCGGCCGGCCCTGTCGACGCGGGGCGCGACCCCGCCGAAGCCCTTCAGGAACCACGACCAGATCCGGTCGCCGTCCTTGAGCAGGAAGAACGTCACGAACAGCAGCAACACGATGGAGGCCAGCACCTCCAGCGCCACCGTGGCGCCGGTGAGGACCGTCTGGGTGATCTGGTTGCGCTGGGTGGTGATCTGCCGGCCGATCTCGTCGACCCAGCTGGTGATCTGGGTCGGCTTCAGGTGCAGGGGCCCGGTGTAGAGCCAGTTCTCGACGGTCTTGGCCGTCGCGCGCACCTGGTCGACGAGACCGGGGAACTCGTCGTTGGCACGCACCCCGATGATCCAGCCGGTGCCGCCGAGCACGGCGAGCGCGATGATCATCGTGAGCCAGGTCGCGTAGATGGGCCGCATACCCATCTTGCCGAACCGCCGGGTGAGCGGGAACAGCAGCGCGGTCAGCAGGAGCGCGATGGCCACCGGCAGCACCACGATGCGCAACGTCGCGATGAACTGGGCGAAGTAGAAGACCGCCCAGCCGATGATGATCAGGCAGAGGCTCCACATCGCGATGCGCAGCAACGTGCGAGGCACCAGGCTGGTCAGGCGTTCCCGGTCGGAGATCACATATTCAGACTGTCACGCCGGGAAAGGAAATGCGCGGGGGTTGTCGACGGGACACGGAAAGCGGTGGCCCGGTCGTACGGCCGGGCCACCCGGCGTGCCTCGAGGGCCGGCGCCCACTACTTGGAGGCGGTCGCCCACCCACCGGTACGAGCGTTCGCCCCGCCGGGAATCGGCGCCCGCCCGGTCACGGGCCGGCTCTCACCCGGCCGAGGTCAGCGCTCGTCCGGCGGGCGGGAGATCACCCTGTCTTCGAGGTAGCAGCTGCAGTTGCCACATCCTGGCGGCATGCCTGTCCTCCTCTCACCTGTACTGCCTCGACCGTACGGCAGGATCCCCCGACGGGAAGGACAGATTCGCGTGCGCGCCCGGAGTCAGATGAGGGCGACCTCCACGAGCAGGTCTCCCTCGCCCTCGTGGAGCACGAACTCGTCGATGACGCCCGCGCCGCACAGGTCGTCCTGCGCCCGGCGCACGAGGGCGGCCCGAGCCCCGGTGACGGTGAGCCGGGCGACCTCCGCGCGCATGGAGAGGCGGGCGTCGGACTTGGCCTTGCGGACCCGGCCGAGGACGGCGGCCACCACGGGCAGCAGCTCGGGATCGCCGCCGCGCTCGCGCGCCTGGGGCCAGGCGGCCCGGTGCACCGAACCCTCACGCCACCAGGACCAGACCTCCTCGGTGACGAAGGGCAGGAAGGGGGCGAACAGCCGGAGCATGACGTCGAGCGCCTCGCGCAGCGCCGCGTGCGCCGAACGCGCCGCCGCCGTGCTCTCGTCGTTCCCGCCGCCTCCGTTCGCGGCGTTCGCGTCGTCGTAGGCCCTGGCCTTGACCAGCTCCAGGTAGTCGTCGCAGAACTCCCAGAAGAACCGCTCGGTCCGCTCCAGCGCGCGGGTGTAGTCGTAGCCCTCGAACGCCTCGGTGGCCTCGTGGACCACTTCCGACAGCCGGGCCAGCATCGACAGGTCGATCGGCTCGGTGACCTCCCCGCCGCCCTCGCCCAGGCCCAGGACGAACCTGGAGGCGTTCAGGATCTTGATGGCCAGCCGGCGGCCGACCTTGATCTGGCCGGTGTCGAACGCCGTGTCGGTGCCGGGACGGCCGTTGGCCGCCCAGTAGCGGACCGCGTCGGAGCCGTACTGCTCCAGCAGGCCGAGCGGAGTGACCACGTTGCCCTGGGACTTGGACATCTTCTTGCGGTCGGGGTCGAGGATCCACCCGGAGATCGCGACGTCGCTCCAGGGCAGGGTGCCCCCCTCCAGGTGGGCGCGGACCACGGTGGAGAACAGCCAGGTCCGGATGATCTCGTGGGCCTGCGGGCGCAGGTTCATCGGGAAGACCCGCTCGAACAGGTCCCGGTCGCGCTCCCAGCCCCCGGCGATCTGCGGCGTCAGCGAGGAGGTCGCCCAGGTGTCCATGACGTCCTGGTCTCCGATGAAACCGCCAGGCTTGCCGCGCTGGTCCTCGGTGTAGCCGGGCGGGACGTCGGCGGACGGGTCGATCGGCAGCGCGGACTCCGGCGGCGCGATCGGCGCGGAGCGGTCGGGCTCGCCCTCGTCGTCCAGCGGGTACCACACCGGGATGGGCACGCCGAAGAACCTCTGCCGGGAGATCAGCCAGTCGCCCGCCAGGCCCTGCACCCAGCTGTCGTAGCGGACCCGCATGTGCGGCGGGTGCCAGGACAGCTCCGCGCCGCGCGTCAGGAGCGCGTCGCGCAGGGCGAGGTCGCGCCCGCCGTTGCGGATGTACCACTGGCGGGTGGTGACGATCTCCAGGGGCCGGTCGCCCTTCTCGTAGAACTTCACCGCGCGCCTCACCGCCCGCGGCTCGCCCTCCATGCCCCCCGACGCACGCAGCAGCTCCACGATCCGCTCGCGGGCGCCGTGCACGGTCCTGCCCGCCAGCTCCGCGTACGGCTCCCACGGCACGCCCTCGGGGGCGTCCGGCAGCAGCCTGCCGTCCCAGCCGATGACGGCGCGGGTGGGCAGGTCGAGCTCGCGCCACCAGACGACGTCGGTGACGTCGCCGAAGGTGCAGATCATCGCGATGCCCGAGCCCTTGTCGGGCTCGGCCAGGTGGTGGGCCAGCACCGGCACCTCGACGCCGAACAGCGGCGTCCTGACCGTGGTGCCGAACAGTGGCCGGTAACGCTCGTCGTCGGGGTGGGCGACGAGCGCGACGCAGGCGGGCAGCAGCTCGGGGCGGGTCGTCTCGATCCAGACCCGGTCGCCGAACCCCCTGGCCCGCTGCTCCTCCGACAGGCCGAAGCCCAGCCGGTGGAAGGCGCCGGGCCACTCGCGGTCCTCCAGCTCGGCCTGGGCGACGGCGGTGCGGAAGGTGACGTCCCACAGCGTGGGCGCCTGTGCCACGTACGCCTCCCCCCTGGCCAGGTTGCGCAGGAAGGCGCGCTGGGAGGCGGCCCGCGCGGCGTCGCCGATGGTGGCGTACGTCAGCGACCAGTCGACCGACAGGCCCAGGCGGCGCCAGAGCTCCTCGAACACCTTCTCGTCCTCGACGGTGAGCCGCTCGCACAGCTCGATGAAGTTTGCGCGCGAGATCGGGATCTGCCGCTTGGGGTCGGGCCTGGCCGGGGGCTCGAACGAGGGGTCGTAGGCGATGGAGGGGTCGCAGCGCACGCCGAAGTGGTTCTGCACCCGGCGCTCGGTGGGCAGGCCGTTGTCGTCCCAGCCCATGGGGTAGAAGACCTCGCGCCCGCGCATGCGCTGGAAGCGGGCGACGGTGTCGGTGTGGGTATAGGAGAAGACGTGGCCGACGTGGAGGGAACCGGAGACGGTCGGCGGCGGGGTGTCGATCGAGTAGATCTCCTCGCGCGTGCGCGACCTGTCGAAACGGTAGGTCCCCTCGGTCTCCCAGCGGCCCGACCATACGGCTTCCAGGCCATCGAGAGTCGGTTTCTCGGGCATGGGCGCAGGGCGCGGTCGCTGTTGTGTCATGCCTCCCTATGGTATGGCTTCACGCGATGCGACGCTCGGGGAGACTAGTGTTCTTGGGGCGAACCGCAAACGGGAGGACCACATGGCCGACAAGACCGAGAAGCAGGACATGGCGTGGAGGGCCATCGGCGGCCTCCTGGGCCTCGTCACCGCGTGGGGGGCGAAGAAGGCCATCGGGTTCGCCTGGGAGAAGACCACCGGCAGGAAGCCGCCCGTCGACAACGAGTCCCTGGAGATCAGCCTCGGCGAGGCGATCGGCTACGCCGTGGTGATGGGGGTCGGCATGCAGGTGACGCAGATCGTGGTCGCCCGCACCGCCAAGAAGCGCTACAACGCGTGGAAGGCCGTGAAGGACGCGGCCAGGGACGCCACCACCTGACGGCGAGGGTCGCGCCCCGCCGCCGGAACCCCCGCGTCACGTCCGCACGGTGGTCCCGGTCGCACGGGTGGCGCGGAAGACGATGTCCGGCGGGGCTCCCCCGGGACCGCCCCTGACGGGCGGCACCGGGGATGCCGGTGTCAGGAGGACCCTGAGGAACCGGGAGCCTCCAGGGATTCCTGAGATTCCTGGGAACTCTGGGACACCTGGGACATTTGGGACCCCGAGGACTCCAGCGAGGTGAGGAACTCCTTGGCCCAGCGGTCCACGTCGTAGGTGGACACCCTGCGGCGCAGCGACCGCATCCGGCGCGACAGGTCGTGCGGGGTGGCCCGCATCGCGGTGAGCATCGCCCGTTTGAGGCCGTCGACGTCGTAGGGGTTGACCATGAACGCCTGGCGCAGCTCGTCGGCCGCCCCGGCGAACTCGCTGAGCACCAGCGCGCCGCGCAGGTCGTTACGGCAGGCGATGTACTCCTTGGCGACCAGGTTCATCCCGTCGCGCAGCGGCGTCACCACCATCACGTCCGCCGCGAGATAGAGCGCGGCGAGCTCGTCCCTGCCGTACGACTGGTGCATGTACTGCACGGGCTGCTGGCCGAGTTCCCCCTGCTCGCCGTTGATCCGGCCGACCTGGAGCTCGATCGAGTCGCGCAGCCGCATGTACTCCTCGACGCGTTCCCTGCTCGGCGTGGCGATCTGTACGAACGCCGCCTCGCCCGGCTTGATCGCCCCCTCGGAGAGCAGCTCGCCGAACGCCTTCAGGCGCTGGCCGATGCCCTTGGTGTAGTCGAGCCTGTCGACGCCGAGCAGCAGGCACTCCGGGTCACCCAGCTCCGCGCGGATCTCCCTGGCCCTGGAGATGATGTGCGGCTCCCTGACCAGGGAGTCGAGCTCACCGAAGTCGACGGAGATGGGGAACGCCCCGGCGCGCACCACCCGGTCCCCCACGTGGATCTCGTGCTTGTGGTGCTGGAGGCCGAGCAGGCGGCGGCAGAGCCGGATGAAGTTGGACGCGCCACCGGGGCGCTGGAACCCCACCATGTCCGCGCCGAGCAGGCCCTCGACGATCTCGCGCCGCCACGGCAACTGGGAGAACAGCTCGACCGGCGGGAAGGGGATGTGCAGGAAGAAGCCGATGCGCAGGTCGGGGCGGAGCTTGCGCAGCATGGCCGGGACCAGCTGGAGCTGGTAGTCCTGGATCCACACGACGGCGTTCTCCGCGGCCTCCTCCGCGGCGGCCTCGGCGAAGCGCTCGTTGACGGTGCGGTAGGCCTCCCAGGTGACGCGGGAGTAGGCGGGAGCGGCGACCACGTCATGGTAAAGAGGCCAGAGGGTGGCGTTGGAGAAGCCCTCGTAGTAGAGCTCGACCTCGGATTCGGACAGCGGGACGGGGACGAGCTGCATCCCGTCGTGTTCGAAGGGTTCGAGGCTCTCGCCGGGGGCGCCGTGCCAGCCGATCCAGGCTCCCTCCCTGCGCTGCAGGACGGGGGCGATCGCGGTGACGAGGCCGCCGGGGCTACGCCGCCACATGTCCTCCCCGACTCGGTCGACGGGGAGACGGTTGGCGACGATCACAAATGCGCTGCGGCCCAGCACAGATTCCTCCAGGTAGTCGGGGGCTTACTGAATTAACTACCCGTTTGAGAGGTTTCTATGACTTACCAGGCGGGAGGGCACGGTGGACCCTCAGATCGGCCCGTACGACCTCGCCGAGCTTCTTCGTGGCGACCCGGTTGAGGAACCCTCCGGCCACGGCGCCCGTGAGGAACGGGCCGAAGGTGGTGAGGTGGCGCCCGAGGGTGCGCATCAGCCTGTTGCGCAGGGCGGTCTTGGCCGCGGTGCCCAGGGCGACGGTCATCGTCCCGGGGGCCATGGGGTCGACACCGCGCTGCTTGGACCAGGCCATCGCGAAGGCCATGGCCCGCTGGGAGCCGGTGCCCGGCACCTGGATCCCGTACACCTCGTGGAGCTCGGCGATGAGCTTGACCTCGATCGCGGCCACGACGAGGGTCTCGGCCACGAGCTGGGCGGGGGCGGAGAGCAGGAGAGGGGGAGCGGCGAACTCGGCGGCGGCGACGGCCCCGCCGATGGCCCCGACCGCCATGGTCGCCTTGGTCGCGGTGCGCACCAGATCGTCGGCGAGCGCCTCGGAGGTGAGGCCGTGGTGATGCTCGGAAAGGGTCCGCAGGTCGCGGATGGGGATGCGGGGCGCCACGGCCATGAACACGTCGGTCAGCCAGCGGCCCCGGTTCTCTCCCGACGCCCTGGCCCTCTTCGCCCCTCGCGCCAGTGACCGCGTGAGACGGCCGAGCAGCCGTCGCCGCTCGGCCCCGTCCATGTCGCCCGGCTCGGCGAGCCTGCCGACGATCTCGGCCACTTCCCGATCGGACCCGCTCGCGGCCACCTCCCGGCCGGAGCCGCCGTCCACGGCCGCTCCGTGATCGGAGCCACCCCCCGGGGCCACCTTGTGATCAAGACCACCGTCCGGGGCCACCACGCGATCGGAGCCGCCGCCCGCGGCCGTCTCCCGGCCGGACCCGCCGTCGGCGGCCACCTTGTGATCAGGCGCGCCGTCCGACTCCTCGGCCGTGGAGTCGTCCGGCGCGGCACCGGTCCGCCTGTTCTCTGACGTCATGTCTCGGAACCTCCTCAAGGCTGTCCTGAGGCCCTACCCATACCTGGAAGAGCACACCTCGGACAGGCCATCGGAATCATCTCAAGCCGCGCATTCCCGGCAGATCTGCTGGCCGTTCTTCTCAACGGCGAGTTGACTGCGGTGGTGCACCAGGAAGCAGCGCGCACAGGTGAACTCGTCGGCCTGACGAGGAATCACCCGGAGCGAGAGCTCCTCATTTGACAGGTCCGCGCCCGGCAGTTCGAGCGACTCGGCGAGATCCGTCTCGTCGATGTCGATGCTGCCCGAGGACTTGTCGGTACGGCGGGCCTGCAGTTCCTGAAGACTGTCCTCGCTGAGGTCGTCGTCGGTCTTGCGTGGGCTGTCGTAATCGGTAGCCATCGGTCTGCTCCATCCCCCTCATCTATCTGTCTGCGCTAACTTGCGCGTGTGTAACGTTCGAGAGGCACGACTTGTGCCCGATCCGCCAGAGAGATTCCTGCTTCGGTACCCCGCCGGAATGGTCACTGAACCTCCCTACACGTGAGGGACGTACTGCCAATGGCCACGGTTAGCCAAATATGGCGTAAACCACAGCATCGGCGGCATGCACCACCGTGTTCGACGGCACATCCAACCACATGTACGGCGTGAACGAGACGCCCCCCGCCGGATCAGCGTGACTGAAGTCGCACGGTGACCACCAGACCTCCTCCGTCCCTGGGTATGGCGGTCACGTTGCCCCCGTGGGCACGCACGACCGCGCGGACGATGGACAGGCCGAGCCCCGCCCCCTTGTCGGAGTCGACCCGGTCGGCGTTGAGCCGCCGGAACGGCTCGAAAAGACTGTTCACCTCGTACGCGGGCACATGCGGCCCCGTGTTGGCCACCTGAACAACCAACGCACCCTCCACCATTCCCGTCCTGACCCATAGACGTCCGGAATCGGAGAGATTGTGTTTTATAGCGTTCTCCACCAGGTTGGCCACGCACCGCTCGAGCAGCACCGGATCGCCGACGGTCTCGGCACCGCGGAGCTCGGGAATCACGGTGACCCCGGCCTCCTCGGCCCGTGCGGCGAGCTGGTCGACGACGGTCTCGGCCACGTCCTTCATGTCCACCGGCTTGCGCACGCTCAGCTCGCGCTCGCTGCGGGCCAGCAGCAGCAGGCCCTCGATCAGACGCTCGTTGCGGGCGTTGACCTCCAGGAGCGTGCGGCCCAGCGCCTTCAGGTCACCCGACGCCTCCGGATCGCCCAGGGCGATCTCCAGGACCGTCCGGTTGATCGTCAGGGGGGTGCGGAGCTCGTGCGAGGCGTTGGCCACGAATCTTCGTTGTGTGTCGAAGGCCACATTGAGCCTGGTGAGCATCGCGTCGAAGGTGTCGGCCAGCTCCTTCAGCTCGTCGTCGGGCCCCTTGAGGTCGATCCGCTCGTGGGCGAGCGTGGTGCCCGACAGCTTGCGGGCCGTGGCGGTCATCTGCTGGATCGGCTTGAGCGCCCGGTCGGCGACGATGTAGCCGATGATGACGGCCAGGATGCCGACCCCCAGCAGGGCCAGCAGGGCGCGGGCCAGCAGTTCCCGCTGCGCACCGGAGATCGCGGTGTGCTGCTGCCAGTACCACTGCTGCTTGAAGATGGCCGCCGCCTCGGGCCCCACGAGCTCCCTCAGCTCGTCGTACGGGAAAGGCGGCCACGCCGCGTAGAGCGCCCAGCCCACCATCAGGTAGATCACGGCCATCAGCAGGGCACCGGCCATGAAGAACAGCACGGCGTAGGTGATGGTCAGCCGCCACCGGATGCTGAGCCGGTCCATGATCGCCCGCAGCCGGTCCAGCGGGGTCCGCGGGACCGGGGCGGCGCCCACCGGAGGCGGGCCGTCCCACGCGGGCGGGCCGGTCGGCGGCGGGGGCCGCTCGCCCGGTTTCCCCTCATCGGCGGGCCCGGACTCCAGCCGCTCGCTCTTCCAGGCGCCCCGCTCGGAGTGGGGGCTGATCATCGGGTGGGTCGGCACGGACTCGCGGTTCTCCCCCACCGGGACGAACGTCGGGCGTTCCTCCCCCCCGCCTGCCGGACTGCTCACAACTTGTACCCGACCCCTGGCACCGTCTCGATCACCTGAGGCTCGCCCAGTTTCTTCCTCAGCGTCATCATGGTGACGCGCACCACGTTGGTGAACGGGTCGATGTTCTCGTCCCACGCCTTGTCCAGCAGGTCCTCCTGGCTGACGACCGCGCCCTCGGCGCGCATCAGCTCCTCCAGGACCGCGAACTCCTTCTTGGTGAGCGCGATCTCCCCGCCGTCCCTGGTCACCAGCCGCTTGCCCGGATCGAGACGGACCCCAGAGCGCTCCAGCACCGGCGGCAGCGCCGGGGCGGACCGGCGGCCGAGCGCCCGGACCCGCGCCACCAGCTCGATGAACACGAAGGGTTTGGCCAGGTAGTCGTCGGCGCCCAGCCCGAGCCCCTCCACCTTGTCGTCGACGTCGCCGGACGCGGTCAGCATGAGGATCCTGGACGCGGTGCGGGAGGCCACCAGGCGGCGGCAGACCTCGTCGCCGTGGACCTTGGGCAGGTCCCGGTCCAGAACGATCACGTCGTAGTCGATGTAACCCGTCCGCTCCAGCGCCCCCGCGCCGTCGTAGGCCACGTCCACGGCCATCGCCTCGCGCCGGAGCCCGGTCGCGATCGCGTCGGCGAGCACCCGCTCATCCTCAACCACAAGCACTCGCACGGCCTATGGCACCTCCCGTCACATTCTCTGAGCAGCCGCTTGGACGGCTCCCCATTCTCCCCTCACCACCTGTAAGCACACGGTAAGGCCCTCACGAGAGCGGGCACTCCGTGTGATGTCGGAAACACACAGGTTTAGCTCCTGGTTCACCCTGGGTACAGCCGGTTCCAGTCTCTATCGCGGTATCTTCCGTCCCCACGAGCCCGTGAGAAAGAAGGTGATGATGGGCGAGTTCACCGCCACAATCGAACACCGCCTCGACCAGGCATACCGGAACTTGCAGGAGGCCAGGTCCTCCGGCGACGACTACCTCGCCGACACCTTCACCGCCGAGATCGAGGATCTCCACCGTCTAGCCACAGACAACGGCGTTCCCATTCAGCGCTGATGGGAAGGAGCCCCCCGGCCGACCGCCGGGGGGCTCCTTCGTGCCGGGGCCACGCACGGCCGAACGCGTGGCGCGGCCCCCGGCTCCTTCGTGCCCGCGCCCCCGTCCCCCTCGTGCGAGGGGGACGGGGGCGCGGGGGGACGGGCTCCGCGAAGGTCAGGCGTCGCGTTCCGGGTCGAGCGGGAGCAGCAGGTCGTGCAGCTCCTCGAACAGGCCGGGGGCCGCGCACAGGACGAGGCCCGGATTGGCCGGCCTGCCCTCCAGCCCGCCGACCCTGGCCCCGGCCTCCGCGGCGACGAGGCCACCGGCCCCGTAGTCCCAGTACTGGGGACCGCGCTCGTAGTAGCCGTCCACCCGCCCCGCCGCCACCGCGCACAGGTCGGAGGCCGCCGAGCCGCCCCTGCGGATGTCGCGTACGCGCGGCAGCACATGGCGGAGCACCTCCGCCTGTACCGCGCGCCGCCCGCTCTCGTAGCCGAACCCGGTGGCGATCAGTGCCCGCTCCAGCGGTACGCCGGTGTTGCAGCTCAGCCGTTCCCCGGCCAGCCACGCTCCCCCGCCCCTGACCGCGGTGAACACCTCGCCGCGAGGCACGACGTTGACCACTCCCGCGATCACCTCGCCGTCCACCTCGACCGCGATGCTGACCGCCCACTCGGGCACCCCGTACAGGAAGTTGACCGTCCCGTCGATCGGGTCGACGATCCAGCGGACCCTGCCCTCGCCGGTGGAGCCGCCCTCCTCGCCGAGGATCGCGTCGTCGGGCCTGACCGCCTTGATCCTGTCGCGGATGAGCTCCTCCGAGGCCCGGTCGAGGGCGGTCACCACGTCGGTGGGGCTGGACTTGGTGACCAGCACCTCGGGCCGGGCCGGCCGCTTGGCCAGCAGCATCTCACCGGCCTCCCTGGCGATCTCCTCCGCCAGCCGCCCGAAGGTCACGGCGCTGTCCACGATCCCCTCACCACTCCTCGCTCGTTCCGGCGGGCCCACGACGGCGCCCGCCCTCCCCCATGCCCGGCCGGACGTACGGCGGTCCCCGCCCGTCCCACCGGCCCTCGGGTCCTTCCTCTCCGCTCCCGGCCCACGGCGATTCCCGCTCGCCGCGCCGGGCTCACGACAGCGACTCCGGACGCTTCCACTCGCGCCCGAGGACATGCTGGTCGAGGAAGGCCAGAACGGTCTCGTACCAGACGACCGCGTTGCCCGGCTTGAGCACCCAGTGGTTCTCGTCGGGGAAGTACAGGAACTTCGACTCCACCTCCGAGCGCTGCAGGTCCCACCACAGGCGCAGCGCCTCCCCGATGGGGACCCGGTAGTCCTTGTCGCCGTGGACGACCAGCATCGGGGTGGAGATGTTCTCCAGCGACAGGTGCGGGGAGAGCTTCGAGTACAGGACGGTGCCCGGGGAGCCGAACTCGCGCTGCCAGTACATGGACGCGTCGGTGGTCCCGGCGAACTGGTCGAGGTTCCAGAGCGAGGCGTGGGTGACGATCGCACTGAACCTGCCGGTGTGCCCGGCGACCCAGTTGGCCATGTAGCCGCCGAACGAGCCGCCCATGGCGGCGGTCCTGGCGGGGTCGACCTCGGGTAGCTCCAGGGCGGCGTCGGTGATCGCCATCAGGTCGGCGTGGGTACGCGGGCCCCAGTCGGCCCAGCCGCGCCGGATCATGTCCGGCCCGTAACCGGTGGACATGCACGGATCCGGCAGCAGCACGGCGTAACCGTGCTGGGCCATGATCCACGGGTTCCAGCGCCAGGACCAGTCGTTCCAGCTGGACAGCGGGCCGCCGTGGATCCACAGCAGGAGCGGGGCGGGGTTCGCCGCGGAGGCCCCCTCCGGCAGCGCCAGCCAGGCCCTGATCTCCGCGCCGTCGTCGGCGGTCACGGTGACCTCGGTGAGCGTGCCTGGCAGTTCCAGGTCGGGGACGGGAGAGATCAGCTTCTCCACCGTACCGTCCGGTGCCACCCTGACCGGGGCCGCGGGCGCGTCCACGGCGCTGCGCAGCGCGTAGACGGCGCCGTCGGGCGCGACGTTGAGCGAGCCGTACGCGGCGTCGTCGGGGGTGAGCCGCTCCGGCGCGGACCCGTCGGCCGGGACCCGGAAGATCGGGCGGCGGCCGTGGTCGTCGGCGACCACGAACAGCGAGCGGGAGTCGGGCGCCCAGACGATGTCGGACGGCCAGAGCCCGCCGCCCGCCGGGTGGCCCGCTCCGGTGTCCAGGTCGACGATCCACAGGGTGCTCTCGGGGATCAGGTCGATGTCGGCGTGGTTGTTCCTGACGCACGCGACCAGGCGCCCGTCGGGGGAGATCCTGACCGGTCCGTCGAAGTCGTGGTCGTCGGCGGCGGCCAGGACGCGCCGGGCGCCGCCGTCGGCCGTGTCGATGGCGACCAGCTCGAAGCGGAGCTCGCCCTGCGGCATCGACACACCCCAGGTGGTCACGACCGTGGAGCCGTCCGGCGTCACGTCGCACGCGCTGTGGCTCGACAGCGCCTTGCCCGGCTGCGGGGTGAGATCCCTGACCTCGGTCAGCCGCTCGCCGTCGCCCAGGGTGCCCGCGAACAGCCGGGGCTCTCCGGGACCGAGGTCGTGATCCCAGTAGCGCACCGGGTAACTCTCGTGCAGGATCGCGCTGATCCCCGCGTCCTTGCGCGTCCTGCGCCGCTCGGCCTCGCCCGCCTCGTCGCCGGGGAGCACGTCGGAGCAGAAGACCACGGTCCTGCCGCCGGTCACGAATCCGGCGATGCCCCCCGGTCTGGAGGCGATCTGCCGGGCCTCGCCTCCCGTCGCGGGCAGCAGCCAGAGCGCGGGAACCTCCTCGTCCGCCTCCTTGACGGTCGGGTCGGGGCGGCGCGAGCCGAAGAGCAGGTCGCCGTCTTGCGTGAACTCGGCCCCGGCCTCGCCCTTGACGGATCTGGTCAGCCGGTACGGCCGGCGGCCGTCGAGAGGGATCTCCCACAGGGAGGTCCCGTAGGATCTTCCGTCGGGATTAAGCGCCTGCACCACGCTGACCAGGCGCGCTCCATCGGGGGATAGCCGCAGGGATGCCACCCGCGGCACGCCGACATAATCGCGGATGTCGTTAAATGGGGTCACGGTTTCGAACTTACCCCGGCGATCGTCTCCGAACATGCATCCGAACATGCATCCACAAACCTTGTTGATAACGAACTACTCAAGGTGGCCGTGCGAGAGGACACCCGGGCATGCGGTTTGATAAATGTCATGGGGAATTACGACGCACTTCTCGTCGTCTCGTTCGGGGGACCGGAGAAACCAGACGACGTGATGCCGTTCCTGGAGAACGTGGTCCGGGGCAGGGGGATCCCGCGCGAGCGGCTGCTGGAGGTCGAGGCGCACTACCAGCGCTTCGGCGGGGCCAGCCCGATCAACCGGCAGTGCCGCGACCTGATCGCGGCCGTGGAGCCGACCATCGACCTCCCGGTCTACTGGGGCAACCGCAACTGGCACCCCTACCTGGAGGACACGCTCCACCGGATGGCGTCGGACGGCGTGCGCAGGGCCGCCGCCTTCGTCACCTCCGCCTACAGCTCGTACTCGGCCTGCCGCCAGTACATCGACGACATCGCGTTCGCCAGGGCCGCGGTCGAGGGTGCCCCGGAGGTCGTCAAGCTCCGGCACTACTTCGACCACCCCGGGTTCGTCGCGGCGATGGCCGACCACACCCGCGAGGCCCTGGGCCGGCTGCCCGCCGGGCTCGGAGACTCCGCGCGGCTGGTCTTCACCGCTCACAGCATCCCGACCTCGATGGCCGCGACGGCCGGCCCCGGCGGCGGCGCGTACGAGGCGCAGCTGCGCCGGGCGGCGGCGCTGGTCACCGCCGAGGTGGGTGGCGACGGCGACAGGGCGTGGGACCTGGTCTGGCAGAGCCGGAGCGGCGCCCCGCACATCCCTTGGCTGGAGCCCGACGTCTGCGACCACCTGCTCGAGGTCGACGCCCCGGCGGTGGTCCTGGTGCCGATCGGCTTCGTCTCCGACCACATGGAGGTCGTCTACGACCTCGACGTGGAGGCCGCGGAGACGGCTAAGAAGATCGGCCTGCCGCTGGTCAGGGCCGCCACGGCCGGGACCCACCCGCGGTTCGTCTCGATGGTCGGGGAGCTGCTCGCCGAGCCGGAGCCCGTCGCGTGTGCGGCCACCTGCTGCCCGGCACCGCCGCGCCGTCGCGGGTGATCACGGGTCCGCGACCGGCCTCGAGGTCACGGGTGATCACAGGTGCGGGCGGCCTCGGGGGATCACGGGTGCCTCAGGGGTAGGTGGCGGCGTAGCCGCGGGAGATGCCCATGACCTTGGCGACGTACGACCAGGAGTGGTTGTAGAACCAGATGGCCTTCTCCAGCTTCTTGCCGCCCCGGCCCGCCCCGTTGGCGCACAGGTAGTTGGCCGCGCCGGGGACCGCGTCGTACGGGTTCCAGATGTCGGCGACGCCGTCGCCGTCGCCGTCCACGCCGTAGGCCTTCCAGGTGGCGGGCATGAACTGCATCGGTCCCAGCGCTCCCGCGGAGGACGGGCCGTTGTTGCGCCCGTGCGAGCTCTCCACCTGGCCGATCGCGGCCAGGACCGTCCAGGAGAGCCCCGGGCAGACCTCGGCCGCCTTTCGGTAGAGCTCCAGATAGCTGCCGGGCCTGCCGACCGTGACCCGCCGCACCCGGCCGGTCCCCGTCGTCCCGCCGGTGGTGGCCTTCACCGTGGGCTTCAGGGTGGGCTTCGCCGTACGGGCACCGACGGCGACCACCTGGGAACCCGGGCTCAGCAGCCTGCCCACCCGTGTCCTGAGGACCGTGGCGGCCTTCTCCGGGCTGTGCACGAGCAGCGCCACCCCCGGCAGCAGGCCCAGCCTGCGGCCGGTCTCCTCCCCCACGACGCCGTCCACGCCGGGCAGGCCGAACGCGGCGGAGGCCGCGGCCCGCAGCCGGGGGCCGCCGTCCACCTGGTACTCCGAGCCGAGAACCAGCCCGAGGCGGCGTGCCGCCGAGTTGTCGGCGACGAACTCCCCCCTGTCGAGGGCGTCCCAGATTCTCTGCTGGTCGGCGACGGCCCTGGGGGCCCACGCGCGGAAGCGATCCGGGTCGACCGCGATGAGGTTGAGCCCGACCCCGGACACCTTGACCGCCCCGCCGTCGAAGGAGTCGATCTTCTGGACGTACTTGAGCCGGGAGATGTCCTCCTTGGTCTGCTCGGTCAGCGTCGAGGGGGAGATGACCAGCAGCCGGGGCGGGGTGGAGGTGAGCCCGGGAGTGCCCGTCGCCCCCGGCCCGGGGGTCGGCCCCTGGGAGGCGGGGTCGTGCGAACCCGAATCCCGCGGGACCTGGGCGTCTCCGGCCGGGGCGTCCGGGTTCGGGTCGGGGTTCGCCGAGCCCACCGGGACCGCGGGAGGGCTGGCCACCGGCGCGATCGCCGACAGGTCCCGGATCCGGGACTCCACGACGGCGCTCCCGCCGGGGGCCGCGGGAGCGGCGGGGCGGCCGGCGTTGATCATCGCGAGGGCGACGCCGCCGAGGGCGAGGAGAGCGGTCAGGGCAACCATCACTGGGACGAACAACCGCAACCCGGGAAGACGTGACACCGCGCTCACGTTAGCTCCAACGGACCGCGCCGTGAGCCGTTGGCTGGAAAATCACTTGCCGATCGGCGGTTCTGTGCGAAATCGCCGGCGCGTTCCACCCGCGCGGAGCGGCAAGGGGATCATCGGTGGTCGGGCCGTACCGGGGGCTGTTCGGCACGCCCGGCGTCAGGGGTTTCGTCATCGCGGGATTCTTCGGGCGGATGCCCGTGTCGATGCTCGGCATCGGCGTCGTGGTGCTCGTCAAAGAACTCACCGGCTCCTACGCGACGGCGGGCGCGGTCGCGGCCACCGTCGGCGTCTCCTACGCCGTCGCGGCCCCGCTGTCGGGACGCCTGGTGGACAGGTTCGGCCAGGCCAGAATAGTCATCCCGCTCACGCCGGCGCACGGCGCCACGCTGACCGGCCCGATGCTCAGCGCCCTGCTCGCCGTGGCGATCGGCGTCGGCGGCTCCGCCTGGCCGCGGCCCCCTGTTGCCCGGCAGCAATCGTGAGTATCGTTCATATTCGCTGGCCAGGCACGCGAACGCGAACCGGCGGTGGCCCACCTGACCGTGGGCGGGACTCCCCCGCGAGCGGGACGTCGGCGCCCCCGGACGGCCGGGTGCCGCCCGCGGGGCAGGAGTGAACATGGGCGAGACCTTCCGCAACTGGGCCCGGAACCAGTCCGCCACCCCGGCGGAGGTCCG
Organism: Streptosporangium sp. NBC_01469; assembly: GCF_036227305.1. Taxonomy (NCBI): domain Bacteria; kingdom Bacillati; phylum Actinomycetota; class Actinomycetes; order Streptosporangiales; family Streptosporangiaceae; genus Streptosporangium; species Streptosporangium sp. NBC_01469. Next base: position 9,162,405 of record NZ_CP109465.1, read on the forward strand.
CGCGCCCTCCTCCGCCGAGGAGGTCTCCCGGGCCGTGCGGGACGCCGTCGCGGCGGGCCGCCGGGTCCGCATGACCGGCACCGGTCACTCGTTCACCGCGGTGGCGCTGACCGACGGCCTCCTGCTGCGGCCCGACGCGCTGACCGGGATCCGCGAGGCCGGGGACGGCTGGGTGACGGCCGAGGCCGGTACGACGATCGGCGCGCTCAACCGGGAGCTGCACCGGATGGGCCTGGCCCTGGCCAACATGGGCGACATCGACGCCCAGACCGTGGCCGGGGCCATCCAGACCGGCACCCACGGCACCGGCAGGGACGTCGGCGGGATGGCCGACCAGGTGCTGGCGCTGGAGATGGTGCTCGCCAACGGTGAGATCGTCACGGTCCGCGGCGACGGCGAGGGCAAGATCCGAGGGGTGGCCGAGCGGGACCTGTTCGACGCCGCCAGGGTGAGCCTGGGTGCGCTCGGCGTGGTGACCGCGGTGACCTTCCGGGTGGAGCCGGCCTTCCTGCTGCACAGCGTCCGGCGGCCGATGACGCTGACCGCGATCCTCGACTCCCTCGACACGCTCGTCACCGGCAACGAGCACCTCGATTTCTTCTGGCTGCCGCACACCGACACCTGCCTGACCAAGCGCAACAACCGCAGCCCGGGACCGGCCCGGCCCGGGAGCGCGCTGAAGTACTGGCTCGACAACCACTTCATGGAGAACACCCTGTTCGGCGCGCTGTGCGGCGTCGGCGGACGCCACCCGGGCGCCATCCCCCGGCTCAACGCGCTCTCGGCCGCGACGCTGTCGGCCTCGGCCCGCACCGACGCCTCGTACCGGATCTTCACGAGCGTGCGGGAGGTGCGCTTCCTGGAGATGGAGTACGCCATCCCGCGCGAGCACCTCGGCCAGGCCCTCCGCGAGGTCCGCGACCTGCTGGAGCGGCGAGACTGGAAGATCAGTTTCCCGGTCGAGGTGCGGGTCACCCCGGCCTCGGACGCCTGGCTGTCCACCGCCTACGGCAGGGACTCGGCCTATCTCGCCTGCCACGTCTACCGGCCGACCCCGAACCCCGCCTATTTCGAGGGCGTCGAAGAGATCATGACGAGACTCGGAGGCCGGCCGCACTGGGGCAAGCTGCACACCCGCGACGCGTCCTACCTGGCGAGGGTCTATCCCCGTTTCGAGGACTTCCTGGCGGTACGGGACGCCCTCGACCCGGGGCGCGCCTTCGCCAACGACCATCTCGACACGGTCCTGGGCTGAGGGACGGCGCCCCCCTGCCGCGCGCGCCCCGTTCCCCCGAATCGGCCGCTTCTCACCAGCTTTCGGTAAAGGGTGGCGCAAAGGCTCGCTCGAAGAGTGACGCGTCCGCGTGTCCCGTCGTTCCCCGGGCGCGTACGAGGGGCAGATTCGCAGACGCCCGCGCCGCTCGACCCCGAGGGAGTCCGCTGGAGATGACCTTCTCCCGCCGTCCATGCCAGCCGCCACCGCGCCCCGTCGTCACGGACCGCGACGACCGGCCCCCGCACAACGCCGCGATCGCGGCATATCCTCCCCGGACCGGCGGACCGGCCTCACCGCCATCTCCCGGTTCTTGGTGGAAGTCCGCAGCGGTTCCCGGAGTTATCCGTGAGAATCCCTTGAGGACCCCGAAGTTGCTGCTCCAGCCCGGTGCCCTGTAATTAGATGAATGGAGCAAATGTGACCGGCGTCACATCGCTGCGAGCCCCATCCAGGAAGGCGATGTTCGGACATGCCGGGTACGGTGCTGGCAGGCAACCGGCACACGCGAGAGACTCAAGGGTCCGGGGGAAGATTGAGCACGACGACGAAGGGACTCGCATGCAGGAGCTCCGACTCGTCGCGGTGAGTGAGGACGGGACCTATCTCGTGCTGGCGACAGCCGGCCGGGGTACCCGGTTCACGCTGCCCGTCGACGACCGGCTCCGTGCTGCCGTCCGCGGCAACTTCTCCCGTCTCGGCCAGTACGAGATCGAAGTGGAGAGTCCGTTGCGCCCCAAGGAGATCCAGGCCCGGATCCGTGCCGGCGAGACCGCGGAGGAGATCGCCAACACGGCGGGAATCCCGGTCGAGCGCGTGCGGTGGTTCGAGGGCCCCGTGCTCCAGGAACGTGAGTACATGGCACAGCAGGCGCAGCGCTGCGCCGTACGCCTGCCCGGCGACTCCGCTCCCGGTCCCACCCTCGGCGACCTGGTCGCCGAGCGGCTGACCCGCCGTGGCGTCCCCGCCGACGAGATCGAGTGGGACTCCGCCAAGCGGGACGACAACATGTGGCGCATCAAGCTCGGGTTCGTGTGGAACGGTCACACGCGCAACGCCGAGTGGCTCTTCGACCCGCGCCGGCGCCACATCACGCCCCACGACGACGAGGCCCTGCGACTGTCCAGCGGCGAGGACGTCGAGCCGTTCGAGGACACCACGGTCACGCCGTTCGTGCCGCGCGTGGCCAAGCTCGCGCCGGTGCCGCCGCTGGCACCCGAGCCGCTGAACCAGCCTCCGGTGGCCTTCCCCTCGGTCCTGCGGCATGAGACCCCGGCGCAGCCCCGGCCCGCCTACGCGCAGGCCGAGCCCGCCGCGCCCCCGGCACCGACCGTGCCCTCGGCGCCCTCGATGCCCTCGATGCCCCCGGCGCCCCCGGCCGCTTATCAGCAGCCGCCCATGCCCCCGCTCCCCGCCGGATACGAGGCGCCGAGGGTGTCGGTGCCGCCGCTGCGCGCTCCCGACCCCGCCGGTTACCAGCAGGAAAGGGCGCCGGAGCCCGTCGCCCCCGCGGCCCAGGGCTACGATCCCGTCACGCGGGTCAGGCCTCCCGAGCCCGTGCTGCCCGAGCCCCTCGCTCCGTACCCGCCCCCGTACGAGCCGGTCACACCGGCGGCGCACGAGCCCGTCACGTATGAGCCGGCCGCGTACGAACCGGTCACACCGGCCGCGTACGAACCGCCTCCCTCCCCGGAGCCGGAGCCCCCGGCACCCGTCGCGCCACGGCCCGTCCCCGCACCGCAGCCCGCCGCGACGGCGGCCGAGCCGCCCGCGGTGACCACGCCGGAGCCGGCACCCGCCGCGCGGGAATCCGCCACCGCCCGGGAGGAGCTCCTGCCGCGCGGGCCGTCTCCCGCGCACGGACCGGCCACTCCCCCCGAGGGAGCGGTCACCGAGCCGGAGACCTTGGCCGAGCCCGCCGTGGTGAGTGCCCCGGAGACCGGGAAGGCTCCGGAGGCAGCAAAGATCCCGGAGGTCGTGAAGGCCGAGGAGATCGTGAAGGTTCCGGAGGTCGCCGAGAGCACAGAGCCTTCACTGCCCTCGCCGCCTCCCGCCACGACCACACCGGAGCCGGCCGCGGCCGCTCCGGCAGCCGTCCTGTCCGACCCCGCCGACCAGCGGTCCCCTGCGGCTGGAAAGGCCACCGAGCAGGCCCCCGCTGGGGCGGAGAAGACCGTCGCGACGAAGGAGACCCCCGCCTCCGAACCCGCGCCGGAGACCGGAGCGGCCCAGGAGGGTTCGATAGCTGTACCGGCGGCGCGCGTCAGCGTGGACGAGCGGGCCAAGGCCGAGCCGGGCAGGCAAGAGACACAGGGGGACACGGGGGCAATGCAGGAGACCAAGGTCGACAAGCCCGCGGCGGAGAAGCCCGCGGAGCCGCCGAAGCCGGCACCGGCTCCGGCCCGGCCTGCCAAGAAGTCCCGGGGACGGCGCGCGTCCGTGCCCACCTGGGACGAGATCATGTTCGGCGCTCGCCGCCAGGACTGACCGCACCGCGCCAGGCGGGGGTGACCGGGACACCGGCCGTCCCCGCCTCGTCGCATGCCGACCGCTCCCCGCCCGCGTGCGACCCGCCCCACCGGGACGGCTCGCGCGCGGACGGCCGTCAGAGCGGGAGCGGCCCGCCGGACGTGGGGGTCTCCCGGGTTCCGGAGGTGTCCGGAACGAGGAACGGGATGAGCCAGACGGGGGTGACCTCGGCGGCGAAGGCCGGACCCTCCGCCTCGCCGACATCGAGGGCGGCGTACCCGCCGGTGCCCGCGCCCACGCCCGCGGTCACGGTCAGCAGACCGGCGCGACGCTGGAACCAGGTCTGGCTCAGGGTCCAGCCGACCACGGCCCGCTGCTCCACCACCGCCTGGGAGCGCCGCAGCGACCCCGACCTGACCGACAGGCGGCTCCCGTCGTACGTGTGACCGAGGGAGCGGTAGCGGTCGAGGCCGAGCGGGACGCCCAGCAGCGCGAGGAGCAGGGCGGGCGCCGCGAGCACCCACCAGAACCCGGACCACAGCAGGGCGGCCGTCACCGCGCAGGCGGCGATCACCAGCCACGGGAAGATCGCCCGGAACAGCCTGCGCCTGCGCGCCGCCGGAGGGTGTGGCCGCAGCCCAGCGGCGATCGGGCCGATCGCCTCGCCCACCACGTCGAGCACGATGTCCCTCGGGGCCACGGGCATCAGCTGGCCCCGGGTCTCCGAGTCGCCGAGACCGGTCACGATCGCCCAGGCGCGGCCGAGCCCCGCCCGGCGCTCCGCCGGTCCCTCGACGAACTCGAACCCCCGCACCCTGCGCCGCTCCAGCGACACGCTCCTGCGCGTGATCAGACCGCGCCCGGCGATCAGGTATCCCTCGCTGGCGCGGAGGGTGAAGTCCCAGTTGAACACCGCGTACATGATCACAGCGATCACCGGCATGGCCAGGACCAGCAGGATCAGGGCCGCGACGAGCAGGGGCGGATGCTCCCAGATCCACTCCCCCGCGCCCACCACGACCCGCCTGTCGATCCTGAACTCGCTGCCCCACTGGAACGCCAGGCCCACGGCACCGGCCACCAGCGCGAACGGGGTCAGCAGGTAGGCGCCGGAGAGGGGGCCGTACGCGAGCCACTTCCTCGGCATCACGAAGAACACCCGCTCGGGGGTCGTGTCGCCCACCTCGTGGCGGGTGGAGGATCCGGCGGCCTCCTCCCGCGCCCCGGCGGGCACACCGGACGCGCCGGACACGAGCTCATCGGAACCGGAGGCGACCCCGGCCGCCGAAACCGCGCCGCGCGCCTGGACACGTCTCGCCGTCCGGGCGCGGGCGTGCCAGAGCAGCACGGCCTTGAGCCGCTCCCCCTCCTCGACGGTGACCCCGTCGAGCTCGCCCTCCTGCTTTTCGTCGCCGCCCGCGCCGGTGTCGATCCGCAGGACGGCGATGCCGAGCAGGCGGTGCAGCGGCGGCGCGCTGATGTCGACGCCGCGGATCCGCTCCAGCGGGATCGTCCGCACGGACCTGCTGATCAGCGACCGGGTGAGTTCCAGCCGGTCGCCGACGATCTGGTAGGTGAAGGTGAGCCAGCGCACGGCCGCGAACACGACGGAGCCGGCGACGGCCGTCGCCGCCCACACGAACGATCCGGGGGAGAAGCCACCGAGGAACAGGACACCGGCCAGCGGCAGGAGGAGTGAGGGCAGCATCCGGATCGGATCGGTCAGCAGCACCTTCGGGCTGAGCCTCAGGGGCCTCTCCGTCGGCGTCCTCTCGACGGGTGCGCCTTCCAGCCCCCGCGCACCCGGCAGGCCCCCTCCCGGTACGGCTCCCGCACCGGCCACGTCATCGCCCGGCACGCGCGGGAACCCGGGCCCGGCACCACCTTGGACGTACGGGAGGACCGGCCCGCCACCGGCCTGGCCGTGCGAGGCGCCCGGTCCGCCACCGTCGGGCACGCGCGGAGGACCCGATGATCCGTCACCGACCTGGCCGTGCGGGGCATCCGATCCGCCACCGGCCTGGGCGCGCGGCGAGTCCGGCGTGCCTCCGTCGGGCGCGGCCCAGGCGCCCCCCTCGAAGCCGCCCGGCCCGGCCTGCGGATCGGATCCGGCCGGGGGGTGCTCGTCGGATATGTGTCCGGCCGCTGGACGGCCGACCGGCGGCTGGCCGACAGGTGGAGGATCGGCGGACGGCCGACCGGTCGGCGGAAGATCGGCGGACGGCCGGTCGGTCGGCGGTTGGCCGGTCGGCGGTTGGCCGGTCGGCGGTTGGCCGGTCGGCGGTTGGCCGGTCGATGGACGGTCGGGGGAGGATTCGGTCACGTCGCGTCGTCCCTGAGCTCTTCCGCGCGGCGGGCGAGGCCCTCGGCCAGCTCGGCGGCGACCTCGTACTCAAGACCCTTGATCGTGGACGAACCCGCGTGGGAGGCGGTGCGGATCTCGACCGTGGCCAGGCCCAGCATGCGCTCGAACCAGCCCTGCGCCTTGTCGACCGTCTGGATCCTGCTGACGGGGACGAACACCCATTCCCTGCTGAGCCACCCGGAACGGGCGTAGACGACGTCCCCGCTGAACTCCCAGCGATGCACGGCGTACCGCCAGAACGGCTCGATGAGCGTGCCCGGAATCAGGAGCAGCACCATCAGCCACGGCAGCCACCAGATGTTGTCGAGCGCCCAGCCGGGCAACCAGGACCACCGGTCCTCGTCGATCCACCTGGCGAGGAAGAAGGAGCCCCCGGCCAGGAGAACGGACCAGAACAGCCCCTCCAGCAGCCACAACGTGATGGCCTTGCGGGAGACCGGGTTGGCGGGGGCGCGCAGGGAGACACCGGCGCGCCCGGGAACGTCTGCGCGGCGTCCACCCGGCAGACCGGCCGCCCCGGCCTCATCGGGGGCTGCGCTGTGCTCATCGGCTCGGTCGCTCACGCTGTCAGCCTAAACGCTCTTGTCCCGGCGGGCGCTCCGGCCTCGTCACGGAAGGGACTCCTCCGGGCACCGGGGGCACCGGGGGCGGCGGCGCGGCGGGCCCGGAGACGGGCGCTCCGGGCGGGCGCCTCGACGGCACGGCCCCGCGCGGGCCGAGTCAGCCGCGATTCTTCACCTACGCCCCAGCTGGAGGTCGAAAAAATGTCGGTGGCGCAGTACATGCTGGAGATCCGATGATTACGGAAAGGCGTGAACGATGACGTATGCGATCCAGGCCGAGGGTCTGGTGAAGCGCTACGGGGAGACCCGCGCGCTGGACGGGGTGGATCTCGTCGTGCCGCAGGGGCGGCTGCTGGGCGTGCTCGGCCCCAACGGGGCGGGCAAGACCACCGCGGTGCGCGTCCTGGCGACGTTGCTGCGCCCCGACGCGGGCACCGCCAGCGTCGGCGGCTACGACGTGACGCGCCAGGCCCACCAGGTGCGCTCGCTGATCGGCCTGACGGGGCAGTACGCCGCCGTCGACGAGATGCTCACCGGTGTCGAGAACCTGATGATGATCGGCCGCCTGCTGGGCATGACGCGTGCCGACTCCCGGGCACGCGCGGGCGAGCTGCTGAAGCGCTTCGACCTGTCCGACGCGGGCGGGCGTGCCACCAAGACCTACTCCGGCGGCATGCGCCGCCGCCTTGACCTGGCCGCCAGCCTGGTCGGCCGTCCCCAGGTGCTCTTCCTCGACGAGCCCACCACCGGGCTCGACCCGCGCAGCCGCACCGAGCTGTGGAGCGTGGTGCGCGGCCTGATGGCCGACGGCGTCACGGTGCTGCTCACCACCCAGTATCTGGAGGAGGCCGACCAGCTCGCCGACGACATCGTCGTCTTCGACCACGGCAAGGTCATCGCCTCCGGCACCTCCGACCAGCTCAAGGCGACCACCGGCGCCCAGGTCCTGGAGGTGCGCCCCCTGCGGGCCGAGCACCTCGAGCTGGTCGGCAAGATCATGGCCGACGTGCTGGGCGAGACGCCCGACCTCAACGGGGGCAGGGCCACCGCCTCCGTCCACGACCCCGCCGTCGTCCCCGCGATCGTGCGCCTCCTCGACGACCAGGGCGTCATCGCCTCGGAGCTCGCGCTGCGCAAGTCCAGCCTCGACGAGGTGTTCCTGTCCCTCACCGGCCGCCTGCCGGACGACGAGGGCGCCCCCGACAACGAGGGCACCCCCCGGAAAGAAGAGGCCTTCGCATGACCACGCTGACGACGACCATCCCGCAGGTGGCCGCCAAGCGCGTCACCCCCCTGGCCACGCTGCAGCAGACCATGACACTGGCCTGGCGCAGTCTGGTGCAGATCAAGCACAACCCGTGGGAGCTGCTGGATCTGAGCATCCAGCCCATCATGTTCCTGCTGCTGTTCACCTACGTCTTCGGCGGCGCGATCTCCGGATCGACCGGCGACTACCTGCAGTTCGCCCTGCCCGGCCTGCTCGTGCAGAACGCCCTGTTCTACACGCTGTCCACCGCCATCGGCCTCAACACCGACATCACCAAGGGCGTCTTCGACCGGCTGCGCAGCCTGCCCATCGCCCGCACCGCGCCCCTGTCGGGGCGCATCATCGCCGACACCGTCAAGCAGGTGTGGGCGTTCGCCCTGCTGATCGGTTTCGGCATGGTGCTGGGCTTCCGGGTGACCACCAGCGTCTTCGGCCTGCTGGGTGCCCTCGCCCTGCTGGTCGTGGTCGCCCTGGCCATGTCCTGGATGTCGGTGCTGATCGGTCTGAAGGCCTCAAGTCCCGAGAAGGTACAGATGATCTCCTTCTCCACGATGATGCCGCTGACCTTCACCAGCAGCGCGCTGGTGCCCTCCGCCACCTTCCCGCCCTGGCTGAAGACCTGGTCGGACATCAACCCCGTCACTCACCTGGCGGACGCCATCCGCGGCCTTCTCATCGGCGGCGACGTCGGCCAGGCCACCTTCTTCTCGCTGCTCTGGGCCGTGGGTTTCGCCGTGGTCTTCGCCCCTCTGGCGATCCGCGCATTCCGCAGCCACGTCTAGTCTGTCGGCAGGCCGGGCCCAGGGGCGGCGCCCGCCACATGACGAAGAACGCGGGGGTGGTCAGGTGCTCGTGGTCCATGGCGCTTGGGTGGATGGATTCGTGGGGGTCTGGGCGGAGGACACCGCCCGGGTCCCCCCGTCCGTTTCCCGCGCCGCCCTCCGCCCGCACCCCTTCGCGGCGTCCACGGCCGCGCTGGGCGCCGCGCTGGGCGGAATTTTTGATGATTCTCCCAGAGAAGCCCTAAAACAGATGCTGAGCGAAGTTTCGGGTGGGACCCTCCCCCGAGATGCGGGCGGGACCCGCGAGCCCGGGGCGACCCCTCAGGGGGCCGTCCCGGGTATCCCGGCCGTCGCGGGCGTCCCCGCCGTCGCACATGTCCCGGGCGTCACGAGCACCGGGACCGTCGCGACCCTGCCGAACACCACAGCCGTCGAGGGAGAGCTGGTCGTCCTGCTCCCCGGCTCGGCCTCGGGCCCGCTGCCCTCCCCCGAGTCCGGCCTGGCGAGCCGGGCGCGGAGCCCGAGGATCTCCGCCTGGCGGGTCCCGGCCCTGCTGTTCCGTCCGACCGGTGCGCTCCGCCTGCTCGGCTCGCTGTCGGATCTCGGACCCGTCCCTCCCGGTCTCACCGCCGGGAGCGGACACGGCGCGGAGGACCTCACGTGGGAGCCCGCCCTCTCCCTCCGCTACCTCGCCGTGGTCGCCGAGCACGCTCGCGGCCTGGTCAGGCGCGGCCGGATCCTGCCCCAGCTCGTCCTGGAGGGTGGCGTCCACACGGCCCGGTGGCGCCCGGTGCTGACCGGCGCCGACCTCGCCGCGCTGCCCGGCCTCGCCGGCGCGATGCCGCCGGTGTGCAGGGCGGTGACGCACGAGAGACCACCGGGGGAGGTGCTGGGCGAGGCGCTGGACGGCCTGGTCGACGGCGCGGCGCGGCTCTCACTGCCCGACCGGCTGATCCTCGGCAACCGCCCCGGCCCCAAGACCGCCCTGCCCGACCGCTGGCTGTACGCGCTGACCGGCGAGGAAGCCTCGCTCCCCGGCGCGAGACCGGACGAGGCGGCGGCGCTCGGCGAGGCCCTGACCGGCTGGTTCGACGCGGCACACGAGCTGGGCGGGCCGGTCAGGGTCTGCTTCCGGCTGATCGAGCCCGCCGGCGACGGCGACTCCTGGAGGGTCGAGTTCGGCCTCACCCCGGCGGACGACCTGAACGGCGTCTCCGGCGGTGGACACGAAGACGACGGGGAGCACCGGGAAGACCGGGGGCACGAAGGCGGCGGGAGGGACAAGGACGGCGAGGACGACGAGGACGACGAGGACGTGCGGGAGCGCGGGGACCGCGAGCCCGCCCGCTACCTGTCGGCCGAGCGGATCCGGGCCGGTGAGCGGGCGCCGTGGCTGCCCGAGCGGCCCGAGGAGCTGATCCGCGCCGACCTCGGCCGGGCCGTACGCCTCCATCCCGACCTCTACGTCGCACTGCGCGCCCCCGAGCCGGTCGCCCTGACGGTCGAGACGGCGTGGGCGTTCTCGTTCCTCCGCAACGGCGCGCCCATGCTCAGGGCGGCGGGATACGGCGTGCTGCTGCCGGCCTGGGCCGGACGCCAGGGGCTGGGCCTGAGGCTGACCACCCGCGCGCTCCCCGGCGGCGAGGACGGGGGCGAGGCCAGGGGCGGGGGGTTCGGCCTCGGCGGGCGGGTGAGCGTCCGGCTGGACGTCGCCGTCGGCGACCACACGATCAGCGCGGAGGAGCTGGCCGGGCTGGCCGGGCTCCGCATCCCCCTGGTGCGGGTCAAGGGCCGGTGGGTCGAGCTGGACGACCAGCAGGTCAAGGCGGCCCTGAAGGTGATCGAGCAGCGCGGCGACGGCGAGAGGACCGTCGGCGAGGTGATCCGCGAGGTCGTGGAGGGCGGTGACGAGAGGCTGCCGCTGATCGCGGTCGACGCCGACGGCCTGCTGGGCGACCTCCTCTCCGGCGAGGCCGACCGCCGTCTCACCCCGGTCGCCACGCCCCGGGCGCTGCGCGGGTCTCTCCGCCCCTACCAGGAGCGCGGCCTGTCCTGGCTGAGCTTCCTGTCCGGGCTCGGCCTGGGGGGCGTCCTGGCCGACGACATGGGGCTCGGAAAGACCATCTCGACCCTCTCGCTCCTGCTGTCCGAGCGCGAGACCGGCACGCCCGCCCCGACGCTGCTGGTCTGCCCGATGTCGCTGATCGGCAACTGGCAGAAGGAGGCGTCCAGATTCGCCCCGTCGCTCCGCGTCCACGTCCACCACGGCGGCACGCGCAGGCGCGACGAGGAGCTGGCCGCCGCCGTGCGGGAGGCCGACCTGGTCGTCACCACGTACGGCACCGCGCTGCGGGACCTGGGGGCGCTCGCGGGACTCCGGTGGGAGCGGGTGGTCTGCGACGAGGCGCAGGCGATCAAGAACAGCTCGGCGCAGCAGTCCAGGGCGGTGCGGTCCATTCCCGCCCGCACCCGGCTGGCGCTGACCGGCACGCCGGTGGAGAACCATCTGGCGGAGCTCTGGTCGATCATGGAGTTCTGCAACCCCGGCCTGCTCGGCCCGGCCAAGCGGTTCAGGACCCGCTACCAGGAGCCGATCGAGACGCGGCGCGACCCTGACGCCACCGCGGCGCTGAAGCGGGCCACCGGCCCGTTCGTGCTGCGGCGGCTCAAGACCGACCGCTCGATCATCTCCGACCTGCCGGACAAGCAGGAGATGAAGGTCTGGTGCACGCTCACCCCGGAGCAGGCGGAGCTGTACAGGGCGGTGACCGCCGAGATGCTGGGCAGGATCGACGCCTCCACGGGCATCGAGCGGCGTGGCAACGTGCTCGCGACCATGACGAAGCTCAAACAGGTCTGCAACCACCCCGCCCAGCTGCTCAAAGACGGCTCACGACTGGCGGGCCGGTCGGGGAAACTCGCCCGGCTGGAGGAACTCGCCGAGGAGATCGTCGCAGAGGGCGACAAGGCCCTGGTCTTCACCCAGTACACCGCGTTCGGCACCCTGCTGCAGCCCTACCTCGCCGCCCACCTCGACCGGCCGGTCCTCTGGCTGCACGGCGGACTCCCCAAACGCAAACGCGACGAACTCGTCGAGCGCTTCCAAAGCGACGACGAACCCATGCTGTTCCTGCTCTCCCTCAAAGCGGCCGGCACCGGCCTGAACCTGACCGCCGCCACCCACGTCGTCCACGTGGACCGCTGGTGGAACCCCGCCGTCGAAGACCAGGCCACCGACCGGGCCTTCCGAATCGGCCAGACCAGAAACGTCCAGGTCAGAAAATTCATCTGCCTTGACACGCTGGAGGAGCGGATCGACGAGATGATCGAACGCAAGAAGACCCTCGCCCAGAGCGTGGTCGGCACCGGCGAGGACTGGATCACCAACCTGTCCACCGACCAACTGCGCGAGCTGTTCCGGCTCGGTCCCGGGGCGGTGAGCTGACATGGACGACACCGGATCCGGCGACAGGCCGTCCGAGGGGCGAGGCCTTGAGGAGCGGACCTTCGACGAGCGAATCGGGGACTTCTACTCCCCCGCCGTCTCCCTGAACCGCCTGCGGCCCCGGCCCGACGTCACCGGAGCCCCCGCCGACCTGCTACTGCGGGCCCTTGAGCCGCCCGCGGTCAAGGTGCGGCACATCCCGCTGGTCGACCTGCTCAGGAAGCCCTACCGGGAGCTGGGCGGCGACTGAGCCCTCGGATCCGCCGGTCCCCGCACGGTCCGGCGAAACTCGTTTTGAAAGTCACTCCAGCCCCTTCCGCCCCTCGATTTCCCCTGATTTCCGGCTTTTTTCCCACTGCGGAACCTCGCGATCCGGTCTGCGCATCTTCCAGACACGCGTAGCATCATCGGGCATGGGGCAGCCGAAAACGTCTACGCGCCGCCCGCGGCACACCTCAAAAATGGCGGTGGCCGCGGCGCTTGTCGTCATGTCCTCAGGCTGCGGCATGGCGAACGGCATGGCCTCGACGGAACGGTTGCAGCTGGAGCCGATCAGCGTCTCCAGCCCCCGGGTCAGAGACGGCGGCCCCCTGCCGTCCGACTATTCATGCAAGGGTTCGGCCGGTAACCCGTCGCTGCGCTGGTCTCGCGTGCCGGAGGGCACGAAGTCCGTCGCGATCGTGGTGGACAACAACTCCCGGACGGGCGGCGAGGTGAACTGGGTCGTTTTCGACATCGATCCGCGCACCAACGAGCTACCGGAGGGTAGCGTTCCGGTGGGAGCCGTCGAAGGAAGCACGACGAACGGCAAGGTGGGCTATAGCCCTCCGTGCGACGCCCAGGAGAACTATCGTTTCACTGTCTACGCGCTCGGCGGCAAGGTCGATCTGCCTAAGGGATCCCTCCTTAACGAGACCTTGAAGAGCATCGCGGACAAGACGATCGCCTGGGGACGGCTCACCGCGGCGCACATCGAGTGACTGGCCAAACACCGGAGGTAGTAATGGTTACCAATTCTTCACTTAGGGTGTGACAACGCTCATAGTGGTCCGACACAATCAGATCCAATGTCCAAGCGCAGGTGATGCATGGGGGCAGGTCGCGTCGATGGCCGCGCGATCTCACCGGCGCCGCTGTAAGGCCATGGCCTTGAGGGTGGTGCAATGATCGCGGTCGTAGTAAGCCTGGTCGCCGTCGTGCTCCTCGTGCTCGTCGTCGTGGCACTGGGAATGCGGTCGATGAACCGCAGGGAGAGCGCGCTCCCCGCGGAACGTCTGCGGGAGATGGCGGAGAAGGAGGCGCTGACTCCGACCATGTCCAGCGACGACTTCGCCACCAGAGAACCGAAGATGAACCATTTCACCCCCGATCTGACCCCGTTCGACGAGCCGAAGCCACCACGCCAGCCGCGCCCGCCGAGTTCCCGGGGCAAGCGCGGGCTGAACGAGTTCGGCCAGGTGGACGACTACGACGACGACTACTGGACGCGGCTCCAGGCCGACGAGGGCGGTTTCGGAGGGTCCTTGGCGGCTCGGATGGGCGCGAGCCGTCCCGTCGAGCAGGAAGGCCAGAAGGCCGACGCCGACGCGGTGACCGTGCAGGCCCCGCTGCCGACCAGACCCCAGCCCTCCCGCAACACCCCACAGCGGCCCCCGGCCCCGCCGGCCAGGCCCGCTCCCGAACCGGCCATCGCCTCCGCCTCGCTACCCTCCGGTCTCTCCGACCTGGTCGCCCCGGTCCAGCCGAACCCGGCTCCCACGGCCGCCTCGCTCGCCGACCAGAAGACCGTGACGTTCGCGGCCCCCACTCCCGGCGCCTTCGGTGAGTCCCGCCCCTCCCGGGCGAGTTCCCGTCGCGGCGGCAACAGGGCGTCCTCGCAGCCGGCGGCCCAGTCCGCCCAGGGCGGCGGCTCACCCAGGCCCGCCCAGGGCGGCCCGTCCCGGCCCGACCCGCTGAACGACCCGCTCGGCGGCTCCTACCCCCGCCGCGGCGCGAGCTCCGCGCCGAACGGCGCGAACTCCCGGCCCAACGGCGCCGGTTCCCCGGCGAACGGCAACGGCACCCCCGGCGCCCGCCCCGGCCCGGCCGTCGGCCGTCCCGGCGGCGGCGGGGCCCCGATGCCGCCCATGGGCCCCACGACCAGCGGTGGCTTCCCCGCCGCGGCCGACCCGCTCGCCGCCTCCCATCGCAACCCGCAGCAGCCGCCCAAGGCCGGCAGCAACCCGGCGGACAACCCGTGGGCCCAGGCCACGAGTCCTTCGTCGGGGGGCTGGCCGGCGGCGAACACCGCCGACATCCTCGACGACCCCGGCCCGTCCTACTCCTCGTACCAGACACCGGTCTACGGCGCTCCGCCCGCGGGCTCGTACGAGGTCAGCTCGGGCTGGGCCACCATCGAGGACGACGCGATCACCGGTCCGAGCCAGGCGGTCTCCACCTCGACCGGCCCCTCCCGGACCGTCCCCCCCACCCCGGACCGTCCCGCCGACCCGCGGGGCGGGGCGGCGACGGGCGGATACGGCTACGAGCCCCGGCAGGCCAGCCCGGCCAGCCCGGCCGCGTGGCCCGAGCCCGGCACTCCCAACGGGAGTGACGCGACGAGCTGGCCGAGCTACGGCGAGCTCTACGGCACGGCACCGGCGGCCCCCGAGACCGCGGCCACCGGCGCCGAGGCACGGGGCCGGGAAAACCGGGGCAACCACCACCGGGCCCAGGAGCCCGACTACCCCGACTATTACCGCTGATTCTTTCCGTCCTCCGTAAAAGCCTCCGGTAAACGCCCGGGTGGCGAGGGGCAGCACCGTAGGGTCTGCCCCATGGAGACGGACACGAAGAGCGACGGTGTTCTGACAGCGGGTGGCATTGCCCCCGTGCTGCGGCATGACCTGCCCGCCTCCCTGGTGGTCTTCCTGGTGGCCCTGCCCCTCTCACTGGGCATCGCGGTCGCCTCGGGAGCGCCACTGGCGGCGGGCCTCATCGCCGGCGTGGTGGGCGGCGTGGTGGCGGGCCTCCTGGGCGGCTCCGTCGTCCAGGTGAGCGGACCGGCGGCGGGGCTCTCCCTGGTGGTGGCCGACCTCGTGGTGACGTACGGCTGGCGGGCCACCTGCATGATCACTTTGCTCGCGGGGGTGCTGCAGCTACTGCTGGGCGTCTGCCGGGTCGCCCGCTCGGCGCTCGCGGTCTCCCCCGCCGTGGTCCACGGCATGCTGGCCGGGGTGGGTGTGGTGATCGCCCTCGCACAGCTGCACGTGGTGCTCGGCGGGAGCCCGCAGCGCTCCGCGATAGAGAACCTGGTCGAGCTGCCCCAGCAGATCATCCACAACCACACGCACGCGGTCTTCGTCGGCCTGCTGACCATCGCGGTCCTGGTCGCCTGGACCCGCCTGCCGCAGCAGTTGCGGACCATCCCCGCGCCGCTGGCGGCCCTGCTCGCCTCCTCGGTGACCGCCTGGGCGCTCGGCTGGGAGGTCACCCGGATCGACCTGTCGGCCAGCCTGGACTCCTGGGCCGGCCCCGTCTGGCCCCAGGGCGACTGGCACGGGATCATCGGGGCGGTGCTGCTCGTGGCCCTGCTGGCCGGGGTGGAGTCGTTGCTCTGCTCGGTGGCCGTCGACAAGCTGCACGACGGCAGGCGCTCCGACCTCGACAGGGAGCTCACCGGCCAGGGCGTGGCCAACGTGGTGACCGGCGCGCTGGGCGGGCTGCCGGTGGCCGGGGTCATCGTCCGCAGCACCACCAACGTCCGCGCCGGGGCCCGCAGCCGCTGGTCCACGGTCCTGCACGGGATCTGGATCCTGCTGTTCGCGGTCGGGCTGGGGTGGATGATCGCGCTGATCCCGATGGAGGCGCTGGCCGCGCTGCTGGTCTTCATCGGCGTGCAGATGGTCAACATGGGGCATCTGCGCAACCTGCGCGGCCACAGCGAGGTCCCGGTGTACGTCGTCACGATGGCCGGGGTGGTGCTGCTCGGCCTCGCCGAGGGCGTGCTGGTCGGTCTCGGCCTCGCCGCGGTGTTCGCGCTGCGCCGCCTCACCCGGGTGACCGTGCGGGCCATGGCCGAGCCCGACGGCCGCTGGCACGTGGTGATCGGCGGCTCGCTGACCTTCCTGGGGGTGCCCACGCTCACCTCGGAGCTGCGGGCCATCCCCGCCGGAGCCGCGGTCGACCTCGACCTGAACATCGACTTCATGGACAACGCGGCTTTCGAGGCGATCCACGACTGGCGCAACGAGCACGAGCGCTCCGGCGGGACCGTGGACATCGACGAGATCCACGACGAGTGGTACTCCATGGCGGCCAGCGGGGTCCGGATGTTCCCCGCCAAGACCCCGCCCCGCGCTCCCGACCGGTGGTGGCTGCCCTGGTCCCACCGGCGGAACGGGCAGCGGGCGGGCCGCCGGCCGCTGGTCACCGCCCGGCACGCGCCCCGCGACGACAGTCCCGCCGTGCCCGACCTGCTGGCCGGGGCGCGGGAGTTCCACCGGCGTACGGCGCCGCTGGTCCGTCCCCTCCTGCACGACATGGCCCGCGGGCAGGAGCCCTCGCATCTCTTCATCACCTGCGCCGACTCCCGCATCGTGCCGAACCTGATCACCGCCAGCGGTCCCGGCGACCTGTTCACCGTCCGCAACATCGGCAACCTGGTGCCCCGGCTGGGTTCGGTACCGGCGGACGACTCGGTGGCGGCGGCGATCGAGTACGCGACGGGCTCGCTCAACGTCCGCACCATCACGGTCTGCGGGCACTCGGGCTGCGGGGCGATGGCCGCGTTGCTCAGCGGGGGTGAGCAGGCGGCGGGCCTGCCCGCGTTCGGGCGCTGGATGCGCCACGGCAACCACACCCTGGCGCGGTTCATCGCGGGTGAGAGCGCCGGTGAGGACGACGGGCCGCTGGACCGCCTCTGCCGGGTCAACGTGATCCAGCAACTGGAGAACCTGCGGACCTACCCGCAGGTGGACCGGCTGTTCCGCGCCGGGCACCTGGAGCTGGTCGGCCTGTACTTCGACATCGGCACCGCCCGGGTGCACCTGCTGGAGCATCCCCCGATCGCGAGCCGTCCGCTCTGAGCGGATGACTTGCGCCACGGGTGAAAGCCCGTAGCCACGCACCGGCCCGGTGCCGAGGATGGGGCGCTATGAGAATCCTGATCATCGGTGGTTCGGTCTTCGTCGGCCGGGCGATCACCCAAGAGGCGCTGCGGCGCGGGCACGAGGTCACGACGTTCAACCGGGGCCGCAGCGGGGTGGACCTGCCGGGCGTGGAGGCGGTCAGGGGCGACCGCGAGGTGCCGGCCGACCTGGACCGCCTGGCGGAGGGCCGGGAGTGGGACGCCGTCATCGACGTCTTCGGCAGGATCCCGAGGGTGGTCGGCGAGTCGGTGCGCCGGCTCAGCGGCCGGGCGGGCGTCTACACGTACATCTCGAGCATCTCGGCGCTCGCCGACTTCCCCGTGAAGAAGTGCGACGAGAGCTCGCCACGATACGAGTGCGCCCCGGACGCGGGGCCGGAGGACGGCGACTACGGCGTGCTCAAGGCGGGGTGCGAGCGGGCGGTGGAGGAGGGCTTCGAGGGCGAGGCTCTGATCATCCAGCCGGGTCTCATCCTCGGCCCGTACGAGAACGTGGGCCGCCTGCCGTGGTGGCTGGACCGGATCTCCCGGGGCGGGCGGGTCCTGGCACCGGGCGACCCGGACCGCGCGATGCAGGTCATCGACGTGCGCGACCTCGCCGCGTTCGTCCTCGACCGCACCGAGGCGGGGAAGGCCGACCGGTTCCTCGCCAGCGGGGTGCCGGGCAACGTCACCTACGGCGACTGGCTCGCCGAGTGCCGCGCGGTGACCGGCTCGGACGCCGAGTTCGTCTGGGCCGACGACCGGTTCCTGCTCGACCGGGAGGTGCAGCCGTGGACGGAGTTCCCGATCTGGGCCCCGGACGGTCCCGAGTTCGCCGGTGTCTGGCTGGCGTCGTCGGCGAAGGCCTTCGCGGCCGGGCTGACCTGCCGCCCGGTCGCCGAGACCGTACGCGACACCTGGGCGTGGCTCCGCGACGTCCCCCCGGCGGAGCGGTCGTTCCGCGGGCACGGCATCGATCCCGAGAAGGAGGCCAGAATCCTCGCCGAGTGGGCATAGGGGCTCCATGGAGATCCATATCACTTTCGACGCCAACGACCCGCCGTCGCTCGCCGCCCTGGGCGCCGTCGAGGTCCGCACGGCGGAGGAGAACGGCGAGTGCTGGACCGTCATGACCGACCCGGAGGGCAACGAGTTCTGCCTGCAGTAAGCATGCATTTCTACGCATACATCGTTCTGGTGGACCCATAGATTCATGGCTGTCCGGCTCCGTCCCCCGAATGCCGGACGGCGGCCCACGCTCCCAGGGCCGGAGGTGGAGGGCGGCCGATTCCGCCCTCCACCCACCCGGACCCGCCGATCCCCCCGCCGGAAACGCGGTGCGGCACGGCCCCGCGTTCCCGGAACCCGCCGCCCGGTCCGCTGCCGCCCTCGGTCCCCCGCGGGGGCGCCTCACGGAGGTCCGTCTCCGGCGCACTCCGGCCGCGTCGCCGCCGGGTCCCGGCGGGGCCGGCCTGTCAGGCGCGGCGGGTGTGGGCCATCGTCCAGTTGGTCTCCCAGGTCTCCTCCCCGTCGGTGGAGAAGGCCTGCTCCCACAGGGCCGATACCGGCGTGATCTGCGACCACACGTACCGCACCCTGATGGGCGCGCCCTCGTGGGTGTCGTCGCCGTAGAACACGCCCCTGCCGTCGGCGAACGCGCCGAAGACGGGCTCCTGGAGCGTGCCGAACCTGCTGTTGACCCAGTAGATCCCCCACAGCTCGCGCTCGGTGTCGAAGATCCGCAGCGTCGCCCCGCTGAACCCCTTCGTGGGGAAGACGATCTCGTCGAAGATGCCGGCCCCGCCGAAGAAACCGTGACAGACGGACGTGCCGGGAAACTCCTCCCACTCGTCGCTCCCGCTCAGAGGCTTGAGGAGCCTGCGGTTGACCACGTCCCAGCTGCCGTGCAGGAAGTCGAAATCGCTGTTCATACCGGCAGGTTAGAGCCGTCCCCCTGACATCTTCTGTCAGTGGGGGCCGGGAATTCCGGGCCGTGCCGGACGTTGCGCGACACTCGTATGAGGGGTACCGTCACGGCCCCCGGGACCCGCGCGCTTTCCCGCCCGATTCCGGCACGGAGCGTCGGGCGAGGGCGCGCCACGGGGACGTTCGACATGTGCGGGGGCATATAACTCAGGGCACTACGCATACGGCGCGGAGGTCGGCGATGACTGAGTGGCACGCGTTACGGGAAGAGCTGGTCTCGCAGGTACGCACGAGGGGGATCAGCGAGGCCGTGGCCGGCGCGATGCGGGCGGTGCCGCGCCACGTGTTCCTGCCGGAACTGGCGGCGGAGGACGTCTACCAGGACGACGCGATCGTGACCAAGCGCGACGCGGACGGCCGTCCGATCAGCTCCTCCTCCCAGCCGGCCATCATGGCTCTGATGCTCGACCAGCTCGGCGTGGAGCCGGGACAGCGGGTGCTGGAGATCGGGACGGGGACGGGCTACAACGCCGCCCTGCTCGCCCATCTGGTGGGCCCCGGGGGCCTGGTCGTGAGCGTCGACATCGACTCCGACCTGATGGCACCGGCCAGGGAGCACCTGGCGGTCGCGGGTCACCCCGAGGTGAGGCTGGTGTGCGCCGACGGCGCCGAGGGGTTCTCACCGGAGGCGCCCTACGACCGGGTGATCGCCACCGTCGGCGTGTGGGATCTCGCCCCGGCGTGGCTGGAGCAGCTCGCGCCCGGCGGGCGCCTCGTCGCCCCGCTGGACCTGCGGGGGGTGCAACGCTCGGTGGCGATGGAACGGGACAACGGGCACTGGACGAGCCGCTCGGTGCTGCCCTGCGGGTTCATGCGGATGCGCGGCCCCTTCGCGGGACCGGAGACGACCCTGGTGCTGGACCGGGAGTCCGATCTGGCGATCTCGCTGCCCGAGCCGAGCGAGATCGGCGACGTGCTGGGGGCGCTCGACGGGCCGGTGATCGAGCTGTCCACCGAGATCAGCGTCAGCCTCTCCCAGCTCCTCGACGGGTTGAGCCTGTGGCTGGCGGTGCACGAGCCCCGCTGGTGCACGATCTCGGAGGCGCGGCCCGGGTGGCTGGCCTCGCCCCCGCTCGACATGACGGGGTTCAGGATGGCCGTCGGCATCGTCGAGCGCGACAACCTCTGCCTGCTGGAGCCGTCACCGGACGGGACGCTCATCGCGCGCGGTCACGGGCCGGACAGGGTACGGCTGGCGCGCGAGATGGTCGCCCACATCCAGGCGTGGGACATGGCGGACCGGCCCATGACGACGGGGCTCCGCATCGACGCCTATCGGGGTGACCCGCCTGACGGCGGCCTGCTCATCCGCAAGCGCCACACCACGCTCGCGCTGTCCTGGAAAGACCTCTGACCGACGGATCCCGCAAGCACCGCCCCCCACCTCGGAAACCCCCCGGAAAGAGCCCTGACCGACGGATCCCGCGAGCGCCACCCCACGTCCGTCCTTCCGGGAGAACCTCCGGCCCGAGCGTCACCCCCCGCCCGGTCCGGGAGAGCCTCCGCCCTCCCGTGCCGGGTGCCCCGCGCGACGCCAAATCTTGACAGGGGATCACCAGGAGGCGCGCGGGGCCGCGTTCACGGGCCGGGGCGATGCGAGGCTGAGGTGGGACCCGGCCTCGCATCGTGAAACCAGGGGGATTCCATGAAGATCGACCGATTCGACGGGCCGGTGCTCTCGCTCTTCCGCATGGTGACGGGTTTCCTCTTCCTCTGCCACGGCGTGGCGTCGATGTTCGGTGTGTTCGGTGGCAACCCCGCCACCGGCCAGGCCGTCGACTTCGCGGCCTGGCCCGGCTGGTGGGCCTCGCTCGTCCAGGTGCTATGCGGCGGTCTCGTTCTCGCCGGGCTCCTCACCCGTCCCGCGGCGATCCTCGCGTCCGGTTCGATGGCGTACGCGTTCTTCGTGGTGCACCTGCCGCAGGATCTCCTGCCGCTGCGCAACGGTGGCGAGCCGTCGGCGATGTTCTGCTGGTCGTTCCTGCTCATCGCCGTACTGGGCGCGGGCCCGTGGGCGCTCGACAGCCTGCTCCAGCGCCGTCGCGACGCCTCCGGGGAGCCCGGCCAGATCGACGTCCCCGTGCGTTCCGGGGGGAACTGAGCACCGGCCGCCCCGGGCACGGCGGGCTCACGGCGGAAAATCCGCACTTTTTCCATCCCTTCCGCGAGATCCGGGGAAAGCCCACGTCAGCGCGGGTGGACCGGTTGCGGGCGTAGGCCGGCGGGGTCGTACGGCACGGCACGCGAGAGCACGTTTCCGCAGGTCAGGCGAAACATGAATGTACGTTTCACGTTTGCCAAACCCGGATTACGTGGTCAAAGATGAACCATCTCCAACCGAGCCCCCGACCAGGGGTTTCTTCGGCATGCCGCCAACCGCCCACGCCCACCCCGAGGAGGGGACGATGATCCATGCCCGAGGGCTGACCCGGCGATTCAAGGTGAGAAAGGGAAGCGTCGACGCCGTACGCGGCCTCGACATCGATGTGGAGGCGGGCCAGTTGGTGGCCTTCCTCGGCCCCAACGGTGCCGGGAAGTCCACCAGCCTGCGCATGCTGACCTCCCTGCTTCCGCCGACGTCGGGAACCGCGATCGTCGCGGGCCGCGACATCGTGTCGGATCCGGCGGGGGTCCGCGCCCGCATCGGGTACGTCGGCCAGAAGAACGGCTCGGGCGAGAACTTCCGCGTCCGCGACGAGCTGGTGACCCAGGCGCGCTGCTACGGCCTCCGCCGGGCCGAGGCGCGCCGGCGGGCCGACGAGATCCTCGGCCTGCTGGACCTGGAGTCGCTGGCCACCCGCAAGCCCGGCACCCTGTCGGGCGGCCAGCGCCGCCGCCTCGACATCGCCCTGGGACTCATCCACCGGCCCGAGCTGCTGTTCCTGGACGAGCCCTCGACCGGCCTCGACCCGCAGAGTCGCGCCAACATCTGGGAACACATCCTGCGGCTGCGCGAGCTGCACGGCACGACCCTCTTCCTCACCACCCACTACCTGGAGGAGGCCGACAGCATGGCCGAGCGGGTAGTGATCATCGACCACGGCCGGATCATCGCCGACGGAACGGCCGAGCGGCTGAAGAGCGACCTCGCCGGTGACCGCGTCACGGTCACCGTCCACGACGAGCCGGGGGCGGCGAGGGCCGCCGGGATCGCCGAGCGGCTCGCCGGTCCCGGCGCGGTCACCGTCGACGGGACGACGGTGCGGCTGCGGGTGCCCCACGCGGGCGCGGCACTGCCGGAGTATCTCCGGTCGCTGGAGTCGTCCGGCGTGAAGGTCGAGACCGCCGAGACCGCCCGTCCCACGCTGGACGACGTGTTCCTCGCGCTGACCGGCCGCAGCCTGCGCGAGAGCGAAGAGACCGGCGGGGCCGGCGAGCCCTCGAACGACATGAACGGTGCCTGACCACCCCCGTCCCCCCACCGGCCGGAAAGGCCAGAAAGGTCGTACCGTGAGCGTGCAGTTCTTCCGTGACACCGGAACCGTCTTCTCCCGCGAGTTCGCCCCTGTGCTGCGCGAACCCCTCGGCCTCCTCTTCACCATGGGCCAGCCGCTGCTCTTCCTGTTCCTGTTCGGCCCGCTGCTCGGGGGAACGGGGAGTTTCGAGGGCGAGGGCTCGCCGTGGCAGTGGTTCGTGCCCGGCATCCTGATCATGATGTGCCTGTCCGGGCCGATGATGGCCGGATACTCCCTGCTGGTGGATCTGATCGGCGGTTCGATGGAGCGCATGCTGGTCACCCCGCTGAACCGCACGGCGATGCTGGTCGGCCGGGCGATGAAGGAGTTCGCCATCCTGCTGGCCCAGGCCGTGCTCATCATCGTCCTCGCGGTGCCGCTGGGTTTTCGCCCGCACCTCACGGGCGTGCTGGCCGGGCTGGCGGTGCTGACGCTGTTCGGGATCGGCCTGGGCGCGCTCTCCTTCGCCCTCGCGATCGCGTCCAGTCCGGGTGGTGACCTGTTCTACGGGGTCACCCAGCTGGTGATGTTCCCGCTGATGCTGCTGTCGGGGGTGCTGCTGCCGATGGACTCGGGGCCGGGATGGCTCCAGGTGGCCGCCGCGCTGAATCCGGTCTCCTACGTCGTCGAGGCGGAGCGGGCGCTGTTCTCCGGTCTCTTCACGGACATGTCAGTGCTGTACGGGACGCTCTGCGCCTGCGCCGTCGCCGCGGTGGGCCTGGCGACGGGCACCAGGGCGATGCGCCGCGGCGTCTGACGTCCCGGCCGCCGGTCACCGGCGAGCGCGTCCCGTTCGTACGTCCTGCCTTGCGCGTCCCTGCCGTGCGCGTCCCGTTCGTGGGCGGTCACGCTGATGGGGGGTCAGCCCATACAAGCCCAAAACCCACATTGGGATGATCTTGAAGCGGAGAGCGGCAGGCGTTCACGCTGGTTGAGGTCGAGTGCTGGCACAGATAATGCCCTATTATCTGTGCCAGCGGGATTCGCCACCTGCGGTGACATCTCCCGTCCGCGACGTGAAGCGGACCTGTTATCTGCGGTAAGGGGAAGCGGTGCCCGCCGTCGTTCGCCTACCGGTCGGGAAGGCGCTCACCGTCCGGGCCGCGGCCGACGTCTTCCTCGACTCGCTCGGCAATCCGAACACGATCCGCACCTACGGGATCGGGGTGGGCAAGACCGCGATGCGGCTGGGCGAGGACCGGCCGTTGGCCTCGGTCGCCGACGACGAGGTCGGCGAGGCTCTGGAACTGCTGTGGGGCACCGCGGCGGTCAACACCTGGAACGCCCGCCGCGCGTCGGTGCTGTCCTGGCTGGGCTGGTGCCGCGAGCGCGGCCACGAGGCGCCGGCGGTTCCGGCCTGGACCAAGCGGCTGGCGGTGCCGGACTCCGACACCCCGGTCCGCTCGCGTGCGGCCATCGACCGATTGATCGCCCGCCGGGAGGTGCACCTTAGGGAGAAGACGCTGTATCGGATGCTGTATGAGAGCGCCGGGCGGGCGGAGGAGGTCTTGGGCGTGAACGTCGAGGACCTGGATTTTGCGGGGCGCCGGTGTCAGGTCAAGGCCAAAGGTGCGCGGGCCAAGGCCCGCCGCCGGGGCCAGGTGCGTGAAGACTTCGTGCTGGAGAGCCTCTACTGGGACGCCGGCACCGCCCGGCTACTGCCCCGCCTGCTCAAGGGCCGCACCCGCGGCCCGGTGTTCGTCGCCCATCGCCGCCCCGGGGCCGGGAAAGTGGTCAGCGCCCGGGACGTGTGCCCCGACACCGGCTTGGCCCGGCTGTCGTATGGGCAGGCCCGTGCCCTGCTGGACGAACACACCGCCACGAGCGGGCCGGGCACAGGCTGGGACCTGCACGAGTTCCGCCACTCGGCCCTGACGCACCTCGGGCAGGCAGGAGCGAGCCTGCTGATGCTGATGGCCAAGTCGCGGCATAAGAAGCCGGAGAATCTGCGCCGCTACTTCAAGCCCTCTCCAGAAGCGATCGCCGAACTCACCAGCTTGCTTGCGCCCGGCAACAGCAGGCGCTGACATCAGCTCGGTTAACGGTCGTGGTCGGCGTTGCGCCACCACGCGAGGGTTGCTGCCACGCCGGCCGCGCCGGTGGCCAGGACGAGCAGGATGCTGATGGGTCCGGGTGGGTCGTGGCCGGGCCCAGCGATGCCCGCGTACAGGCCGGGTACCGAGTAGGGGAACCAAGCGCCGAAGCCGAGCGCGGCGATGATCTGGGCGGCGAACGCCAGCACGAACAGCACACCGACCGCGGCCAGGTAGCCGCGGCCGATGCTGGCGGCCAGCGCCAGCGGTGAGGTCAGCACCGCCGACAGCGCGGCGGCGACCAGGATCTTCGCGACACCGGACGCGACGGCCTGCGCCGACCAGCCGGGCAGGGCCAGCAGCGCGCCGAGCAGCAGGCCGCCAGCGATCGTGCCCGCGGCGAGCAGCACGGCCCAGGTAGCGGTGAGGGTGAACTTGGCGGCCACGATGATGGTGCGGGAGGTGGGCAGGGCGAACAGGTCCTTGGCGGTGTGGTCGCTGAACTCGCGGCCGAACACCCAGATGGCGATCATGCTGTAGATCAGCAGGCCGCCCACGGCGACCGCTTGGGCCAGCAGGGTCAGGTAGCCGGGCCAGTCGGCGACGGCGCCGGACAGCTGGGCCTTGTCGCCGAGCAGTCCCAGCGCGCGGGCGCGGGCGGGGTCGGCCAGGATGAACATGAACAGGCCGCACACGAGGGTGACGAGGGTGAAGGCAAGCGCGGTGAGGGTGGGCAGGCGGCTGCGCCGGGCCTTGAGCAGTTCGCTCCACAGCGCCTCACGCATGGTCGGCTCCGACGATGCGCAGGAAGTAGGCTTCCAGGTCTTCTTTCACCAGGCGGAGTTCGGTGGGCGGCACGCCCGCTTCGACCAGGATGGTGGCCACCTCCTCGGGCCGTGCCAGGGCGCGTTCGTCGGTCAGCAGCAGGCCGGGGCCGGGGTGGTAGCCGTGATCGCGCAGTATCCGGTCGGCTGTCGCGTTGTCGCGGGTGGAAATGTTCACGTGGCGGCGCCGGTGTTGGTCCAGGCTGGTGGCGTCGTGTTCGGCCAGCAGCCGGCCTTGGTGCAGGATGGCGATGCGGCCGTTCAGACGGGCGACTTCGGCCAGCAGGTGGCTGGAGATCAGCACGGTGGTGCCTTGCTGGTGAGCCAGATCGGTCAGCAGGGTGCGGATCTCCACCACGCCGACGGGGTCCAGTCCATTGACCGGCTCGTCGAGGATGAGCAGGTCCGGGGTGTGGATGAGGGCTTTGGCCAGGGCCAGGCGCTGCAGGTTGCCCATCGACAGGGTGCGAGCGCGCCGAGCGGCATAGGGGGTCAGGGCCAGCCGTTCGATGATGTCTTCCACGTGCCGGCCGGGGTGCTTGAGGCGGCGCAGGCGGGCGTACAGGTGCAGGTTTTCGCGCACGGTCAGTTCCGGGTAGGCGGCCGGAGCTTCGACCAGGTAGCCGGTGCGGGCCCAGGCCGAACGCTGCCCGGTCGTGACGGCTGCCCCGAGCACCTTCGCTGATCCGCCAGTGGGGGCGATCATGCCGAGCAGCATGCGGATCAGCGTGGTCTTGCCGGCCCCGTTGAGTCCGAGCAAGGCGTAGATCTGGCCCGCGTGCACGCTCAGGTCGACGTCGTCGACCGCCAGGGCGCCGGGATAGCGCTTGGTCAGGCCGGCCACCTCGATGACCGGGACCCGTGCGCTGTTCGTCGGCATCATTGCTGGGTGACGAACTTGATCAGCGCTTGCAGGATGTACAGGCCGAGCAGGATCTTCAGTGTGACCTCCATCGCTCACCCCTGCACGACGGTGTTGGGGCTGCGCAGGCGCAGGCCAGCGGCGATGATCCAGGCGAAGCCGACCAGCAGGGCGGCGTGTTCGAGCAGCCCGGCGGGCGCAGGGCGGAGCACGCCCTGCACATCCAGGCGGAAGGCGACCCCTGCGGCGATGGCGAAGGCGATGACCAGGGCGCCCGACCACCGCGAGTAGGCCACCCACCCTTGGTTGCTGCCGCGCAGGGGCCTGGCCAGCACGAACGGCGTGGCCGCCAGGGTGGCGAACAGCCCCAGGCCGGCCAGGCCGTGGACGCGTCCGGTGGCGGTGATCACCTCGGGCCGGCCGGGCGGGTAGCCGAGGGCGGGATCGGTGGGCACGATCCCGGCCACGGCCAGCGCGAGGCCGGCCGCCGCGAGGAGGATCGGCCCCCATATGGCGGCGCGGCCGGGCTGCGGCGCGCGGCATAGCACGCGGCGTAGCCCGGCCGCGAAGGCGAGCAATAGCAGCCCGCCGATCACGAAGTTGACCGTCTGCAGCCAGCCGCGCTGGCCGGTGCCGAGTTGGCTGGCGCCGTGGTGCCACAGGCTGTAGCCGGGCCTGGTGGCTCCGTCGGTGAGGATCAGGGCCGGGACGAGCACGCCGGCGGCGACGCCGCAGGTGAGCAGGATGGTGGTCGGGCGCATCGGGCAGTGGCCTCCTAGCTCCGCGATCGTTGATCGCGGGCCGACCAGGCTTCCCGGCTCACCGACACCCGCGCCCCACAGGAGGGGCGCGACCTTTTCAGTTGCCTAGAATGTAACACCTGGCCGCCCGCCCGGACAGGTGCCCCACAATCCTTAGCCCTTGATGAAGCGGCGGGTCATGTACCGGCGGACCGGCGGCAAAGAGGCCAAGCGCAGCGGTAGCAGGCTCAGCCACAGCAACACCGGGTTGGCGGGGGCGTAGACGCCTTTAACGCGGCGGCCGAGTTTCTGCTTGCGTTCGGCTTCGGGCCGGATGGCCGCCTCCCAGGCTGCCAGCGCCGCGGGGATGTCGCCGGGGTGGGCGTCCAGTTCGGTGCCGAGACGGTCGGCGCCGCCGACAGCCAGTGAGGAGCCGTACCCGGCGAACAGCGTGACGCACCAGGCGGCATCGCCCAGCAGGACCACCCGGCCTTTACTCCAGGACGGTGCGACGACCTGGCTGATGGTGTCGAAGTAGACCGAATCGGCCCGCGCCAGTCCGGCCAGGGCTTCGGGGATGACCCAGCCGAGGTCGCCGTAGACGCGCTGCAGTTCGGTGGCCACGTCCTCGCCTGGCCGGGCGTGGCTGGCGCGGTAACCGAAGAAGGCGACATTGCGCCCGTCGGGGATGCTGATGACCGCCGCGGTGCGGCCGCCGGACGACAGGGTGCCGGTGGCACCGGGCGCGATGCTGTCGGGCCGCCGGTCGAGCATGTAGACGGCCACCTTGTGCTCCAGGTCGAGCAGGAAGTCCTCTTCCGGGCCGAACAGCAGGGCGCGGGTGGCCGAGTGCAGGCCGTCGGCGCCGATCAGCAGGTCAGCCTCCTCGATGGTGCCGTCGGTCAAGGTCACGCGGACGGAGTGCTCGTCCTGGTCGACGGCGGTGAGGGTGGCGCCGAAGCGGATCTCGGTGTGATCGCGTACCTCCTCATACAGGACGGCTTCGAGGTCGCCGCGCAGGATGGTGATCGAGCGCGCGCCCGTGGTGGCGGCGATGGTGGCGCGGTCGAGGGCGAAGCGGCGTTCGCCGTTCGGCTTGTGGTAGACGAGTTCGTCGGTGATGAAGCCCTTCTTGAGCAGGCCGGGCAGGATGCCCATGTGTTCGGCGGCGTCGTAGCCGATGCCGCCGAAGGTGACCGCGTAGCCGCCGCCGCGGCGGGCGGGCGCGCGTTCGACGATGAGGGTGTCCCAGCCGATCTGGTGCAGGCGCAGGGCGGTGGCCAGGCCGGCGATGCCGGCTCCGATGATGATGGCGCGCATAACAGGTGGTGCCTTCTTTAGTGGGAGAGCTGGTCGAGCAGCCGCTGTTCCGCAGCAGCGTCGAGCCAGGTGTCGGGTGAGGGTGCGTCTGCGCGGGGTGCCGGGTCGCCTTCGGCCTGGAGCCAGGTCCAGGTGTCGGCGAGGGTGTCGCGCAGCGGGCGCGCGGTCAGACCTTCGGCGCGGGCGGCGCTGACGTCGGCGTCGTGCATGCCGCTCGGCGCGCTGCCGTCGGGCAGCCGTAGCCCGAGCTCCATGCCGAGCGGCAGGCCGTGCCGCATGAGCAGCTCCGGCGGCGCCCACACCAGTTCGGTGTCGAAGCCGGTGACCTCCAGCATCGTGGTGAGCAGGTCGCCGAGGGTGATCGCGCCAGGCGGGCCGGTCGTGGTGAACGTACCGCTCAGGCCGCGTTCGGCCGCACGGAGCATCCAGGCGGCCAGGTCCCGCACATCGAGGTATTGCAGAGGTGTCCCGGCAGGAGCGGGGGCGAGGACGCGGCTGCCCTTCCCCAGGCGGCGCAGCCACCAGGGGATGCGACCGACGTCCTCGTACGGGCCGAGGATCATCCCGGCCCTGGCCAGCAGCGCCCGGCCGGCGAAGGACTCCAGAACGGCGAGCTCTCCGCCGCGCTTGGCGGCGGCGTAGTCGGCGGCTTCCCCGCTGGCGGGGTCGCCGTCGACCAGCGGCGCCCGCTCGTCGGCGTGCGCGGGCCACGGCCAGCGGTGCACGCCGCGGCTGGAGACGTAGCCGTAGTGGCCGGCCCGGCCGGACAGCAGGCGGGCGCTGTCGCGCACCACCCGCGGCGCCCAGGCCCAGGTGTCGATGACGGCGTCCCATTCGGCTGAGCCCAGCGCCCGCCGTACGGACTCGGGGTCGGTGCGGTCGGCGATCAGCGCCCGCACCCCGGGGGCTGGGTCGCGGCTGAGGCCACGGTTGAGCGTGCTCACCTCATCGCCGCGCTGCAGCGCGGTCTCCACGATGGCGCGGCCCACGTGGTGGGTGCCGCCGAGAACAAGCAGTTTCATGACGCTCCTGGAGTGAGGGGTAGCCAGAGGGCTGACGGGTGGCTGTGGTCGTGGAAGATCTCGTGCTCGGACACGCGCAGGCCCGTCCCGGTCGCAAGCGGCTGGCCGGTGCCGGGGTTACGGCCGAAGCGCGGGTGAGCGCCGCTGGAGACCTGCACCCGGATCCGGTGGCCACGCTTGAATCGGTGGGCCATCGGCCACAGGGCGATGTCGGCGACCCGGATGTCACCGGGGTCGCGCAGGCGGACGATGCCGTCGCACACGTTGATCGACCGGCCGCGCGCGTCCACGTCGCACAGCCGGGCGAAGTAGTCGACGTGCGGGTTGGCCGAGCGCGTGTGCAACCGCACCTGGACCGGGCCGACGGCCTCGATGTCTTCGGCCAGGGGTGCGGTGGTGAAGGTGAGCACGTCGGCTCTGGCCTCGATGGCGCGGTTGTCCTTCGCCCCCGCCGACAGGCCCACCTGCGTGCCGCCCACGGTAGGTGTCGGGTCGGCGGGGTCGTAGCGGTAGCGGCTGGGAGAGCTCCGGCCGTCGTGCGGGGTACGGCTGAGACCGCCGTCCGGGCGCAGGAACCACGGGGCCGGTTCGTGCGCGGGCGGCCAGGCGGGCGCGTCGATCCAGCGGCCGGCGCCGGTGATGAACAGCCGCAAGCCCGATGGCGCCTGCCGCCCGAGCAGCGCGGCATCCAGCATGGCGAGCGCGTCGGCCAGCCCTTCGCGGGTGTAGAGCCCGCGCCCGTGGCTCCACGGGCCGACCAGCAGCCGCACCTGACGCCCGGCGGCGAGCAGGGCGGCGTAGTCCGCCAGCATCCCCGGCAGGAAGAAGTCGTGCCAGCCGCCCTGCAGGTGCACCAGCGGCGGCATGCGGGCGACGTTGGCGCGGTGGTCGCTGCTCTCCCAGTACGGCTCGCCGGGACCGTGCCGGACCCAGTCTCGGAACCAGGGCACCGGGTGACCGGTGAGCACCTGATCGGCCTCCTGCAGCGGGAGGGCGAGCGTGGCACGCGACAGCCGCCGCGCGGCGCCGACCAGGCCGGCCATCTGGCGGGTGATGCCGTATCCGCCGGTGACCATCCGCTCCACCAGCTGCACCCAGCCGAGCGCGTTACCGGTGGCGAAGGCCCCTCCGGGGTACATGAAGCCTTCGGCGAAGGAGGACGGCGCGTCCTGAATCAGTGCGATCTTCCATTCCGGGATGTCGCGGGCGGCCAGCTCCCACTGGACGTAGCCGAGGTAGCTGGCGCCCCAGGTGGCCAGCTCGCCGCCGAACCACGGCTGGGCGCGCAGCCAGCTCAGCGTGCCGTCGCCGTCGGCCGGGTCGATGACGAAGCCGTCGAAGCGGCCATCGGATCCGGCTGTGCCGCGCAGGCTCTGGTACAGCACCTGGTAGCCGCGCTCGGCCAGCAGCGCCGGGAGCCGGTCCAGGGCGTTGCCGCGGCCGTACGGGCTGCGCAGCAGCACCAGCGGCGGCTGGTGCTGGCCGGCCGGGTAGTAGTGCGTGGCCAGCAGCCGCACACCGTCGGCGGCCGGGATCTCCACGTTCCGCCGGACGCGCACCCGGTGATGCAGGGCGGGCCGCACGCCGTACAAACGGCTGAGCAGGGTCATGACCGGGATCTACTTCCTGTCGAGGCTGATGAGAGATCACATCGCCGACCAGGCTTCCCGGCACACCATCGAACCTCCCGCGAGAGGCCGATACGAGGACTATACCGACTTTTCAGAAATTTCTGAAGAGTCGGGGTGTTCGGTATCCTGATTCTTCTCAAGGAGGCGAGCACGTGGACGATCGGTATGAGCAGTGGCAGGCGGCCGAACGGCTGGCCCTCACATTGATCGAGGGCGGCATGCAGCGCATGGCCGCGCGCACCCTGGCGGTCTTTCTGTTCACCGACCAGGAAAGCGTCACCGCCGGCGAGATCGCCGACCGGCTGGAAGCCAGCGCCGGCTCGGTCTCCGGCGCCATCAAATCCCTGCTCACGGTCGGCCTGATCGAACGCCTGCCCGCCCCCGGCAGCCGCCGCGAGCACTACCGGCTCCGCGACGATGCCTGGGCCACCCTGTTCACCAGCCAGAACACCGTCATCCAGGCCATGCTCCAGGCCGCGGCCGCCGGAATCGCCGCCACCGAGAACGGCGACCCCGCCCACCGGCGCCTGGCGCAGATGCACGCCTTCTATGAATTCCTGCTCGGCGAGCTTCCCGCCCTACTGCACCGCTGGCACCAGCAGAGCGGCTGACCCCAGCCCGAGACTCGGGAAGCGGTCGCCGCGCTCAGTCCGTGGCGAGGAATTCGCGGATCTTGGTGGCGATGCGCGGGTAGTCGGGGCCGAACCAGATCATGTGGCTGTCGGCCCTGCTGTCCACCAGTTCGGCGTTCGGCAGGACCGATGCCAGGGACTCGGCGTGGGCGAAGGGCACCGACCGGTCGTGGCGGGTGGCGATGACCAGCGCGCTCTGGCCGACCTGGGCGGCGCAGTCGGGCACGGAGAGCATGTCGGCAACGAAGCCGTGGCCCGAGCGCATCCTGGTGAACAGCCCCGCCAGCATGGCGCGTTCGGCGGCGGACAGGCCCGCCAGGACCTGGCGTGCGGGCAGGGCCGACAGGCTACGCAGCAGCAGGCGCAGCCCCACCGGCGGTGCCAGGCGGATCAGGGACCGCATGATCGCCCAGGTGCCGGCCTCGGTCCGGGCGTTGAACACCGCCCGGCCGCCCAGTCGGGTCAGCCGGTCGGGCCAGGGCAGGAAGGCGACCGCGCTTTGCAGGATGACGCGCTCGACCAGCTGCGGGTGGCGGGCGGCCATGGTCAGCGTCGTTCGGCCGCCGGCCGAGATGCCCACGACCGCGGCCAGGCGTTCGATGCCCAAACTCCGGCACAGCTCGGCGGTGGCGTCGGCGAAACCGGCCGGGGTGGTTCCTGTGCTCAGCGGCGTACGCCCGTAACCGGGGCGCGAGGGTGTCAGTACCGTGAAACCGGCCTCAGTGAAGACCTCCTCGCCCAGCGCCAGCCCTGCCCGCATGTGTCCGCCGTGGAACACCAGGACCGTCCTGTGGCCCTCGCCCTCCTGCCGGTACTCCACCGGGCCGGCCGGCGTGCGCGCGATGGCGGTAGCGCGCTCGGAAAAGGCCGCGCGGGATGTGGACACCATGGCACCTCCATGCTGAGAAAAGCAGATCACGACCTGGTCCGCACTGGGTGGCGGGCTTTCATGGACATCTCGGCGGCGGCCAGCTGAGCCACGACGAAGGCGGGCAGGGTGCGCTCATCGGCGAACCGTGGCCTGTTCATCGTCACAGGAGGTAGCGCAGCCACAGGTACGGGGTGACCAGCGCCACGGTGACCACGGCGACGATCAAGCCGTATTTGGTGAAGGTCCAAAAGCTGATCGGGGTGCCGTTGCGGGCGGCGATGCCGATGACGACCACGTTGGCCGCCGCGCCGACGGCGGTGGCGTTGCCGCCCAGGTCGGCGCCGAAGGCCAGCGCCCACCACAGCACCTGCCCCGCACCGTTGCCGCCACTCGCCTGCGCCAGCTCGGCCACGATCGGACTCATGGTGGCCACGTAGGGGATGTTGTCCACGATCGCCGACAACCCGGCCGAAGCCCACAACAACACCATCGTGGCCGACCCGAGCTGGCCGGCGGTGGCCTCGACCGCCAGGCGGGAGATCTGGCCGATCACGCCGGTTTCGACCAGGGCACCGACCATGACGAACAGGCCCATGAAGAACACCAGGGTGGGCCATTCGACCTCGGCGATGGCCTGCTCGGTGCTCACCTTGGTGGCCGCGACCAGCAGGCCGGCGCCCAGGATCGCCACCACCGACGGCTCGTAATGCAGCACCGGATGCAGCACGAACGCCGCCATCACCAGGCCCAGCACGGTCAGGCTCTGCCACAGCAGCCGAGGGTCGGCGATCGCCTCGCGCTCGTTCAGCCGCATGATCTCGGCGGCGCGTTCGAGATCGTAGACGAACGCCTTGCGGAACAAGATGCGGCACAGCCCGACGAAGGTCACCATCAGCACGATGACCATCGGTGCCATGTGCACGAGGAAGTCGTTGAACGACAATCCGCCGCGGCTCGCGATGATGATGTTGGGCGGATCGCCGACCAGGGTGGCGGTGCCGCCGATGTTGGAGGCCAGCGCTTCGGCGATCAGGTACGGCACAATCGGCAGTGTCAGCCGTTCACACACCAGGAAGGTGACCGGCGCGATCAGCAGCACCGTGGTCACGTTGTCCAGCAGCGCCGAGGCCGAGGCGGTGATGACGACCAGCAACACCATCAACCGGTACGGCCGGCCGCGGGCTCGTTTGGCCGCCCAGATCGCCAGGTACTCGAACACGCCGGTCTGCTTGAGCACGCCGACGATCACCATCATGCCCAGCAGCAGGAAGATGACGTTCCAGTCGATGCCGGTCTCTTCACTGAAGAACGCCGCCCCGGCGTCGCTGGCGTGGATCAGCAGCATGATCCCGGCGCCGCCGAGCGCGGCGGCGACCCGGTGGATGCGTTCGGTGGCGATCAGCGCGTAGGCGCCGAGAAAGACCGCCACCGACAGCCAAGCCAGTGCTGTCACTGGCCCAGCAGCCCGTCCATGAGCGCCTGCAGGGTGACCGCCCCCAGCAACCGGCCGCCCTCGACCACCGCGACCAGCGGGCTGTGCGTGCGTGCCATCAGCGCGGCCAGCTCCAGCGCGGTGGCCTGCGGGTCGGTGACCGGCAGTTCGCGGGGCTGGGCGAGCAGTGCCTCGCGTACGGTCCGGCCGGTCACGGAGGTGAGCAGGGCGTCGGCGTGCGCTTCGTCCGCCACCC
Source organism: Streptosporangium sp. NBC_01469 (assembly GCF_036227305.1). Taxonomy (NCBI): domain Bacteria; kingdom Bacillati; phylum Actinomycetota; class Actinomycetes; order Streptosporangiales; family Streptosporangiaceae; genus Streptosporangium; species Streptosporangium sp. NBC_01469. The sequence goes on from NZ_CP109465.1 coordinate 9,196,743, forward strand.
GTGCCAAGGCCGGATCGTCTTGGCAGTAGCCGGGTACGGCCAGTCGCAGCACCTGGGTGCCGGGCAGGATGCTGGAGGGCAGCCCGCGCTCGTCGACGACGATCAGGCCGGGCAGGTCCTGGTCGGCCAGCAGCCGAGCAGCTTCGATCACCGCGGTGTCCAAGGTGACCGTGGGGAAGGCGGTGAGCAGGTCGCGAGCGCGCATGGCGGGCGCCTTTCCGGGATGGACGGCAGAATTGCCGACCAGACTTCCCGGCGCACCTGTAGGAAACCTATCAATGAGTGTCAAGATCGACGAGAGCACCGTGCCTTGTTCAAGCCTCGGCCTGCCGCCCGAAACGCCTCACTACGATCCCCAGCTCTCGTCTCTGGCCCACTTGCCGTCTACGCCGCCTCGGCCAAGGCGGTGAAGTCGATCGCGGGTAGGTCGGGGTCGAAGTCGTCAGGGCGCAGGCGCAGCACGTCGGTGGCATACAGGCCGAACCGGCTGATGTGCGCGGTCAGGTAGGGCGACAGCTGCGCGATGTCGGCGGCGGTAATGTCGGAGCCCTGCTCGGGCTGCCAGCCCTCGGCCAGCAGTTGGCGCAGCACGTCGGTCATGTCCAGCGCGGTGTGAAAGATCACGCAGTTGGCCAGCAAAGAGTTGAATTTGATCATCTTCTCCTGCTCGGCCGGGTCGTTGGCGGCGATGACGCCGTCGTTGCCGAAGCGCAGCCAGCCAGAAAAGCCGTTGAAGCCCTCGACCTTGTCGGTAACCGCGGTGATGCGCCTGCGCAGTGCCGGGTCGGCGAGAAAACGCAGCAGCGCCACGGTGCGCACGCTACGCCCGACCTCGCGAAAGGCCCGGTAGATCTCGTTCTTGCGGGAGTGGGAGCCCAGCCGGCGCAGCAGGGTGACGGAGTTGAGGCGGCCCTCGCGGATGGAGATCGCCACCCGCATGAGGTCGGGCCACATCTTCTCCACCAGCTCCCAGTCGATCACATTGCGGTTCCCACCTTCCCCGCGGAACAGGGAGTCGATGTGGCGGTAGGTCACCTGGTTGCTGTGCTGGAAGAAGGTCAGGCCCTTCCAGTTGCGGATGCGCGGCATCAGATCGAACCCGAACAAATGCGCGAGCGTGAAGACAGGAAACGACTGGCCTTGCGTGTCAGCATGGACGGTCTTGGGCTGAACTTCGGAGGCGTTGGCCAGCAGCCCGTCGATGATGTAGATCGCCTCCCACGCCCCACACGGCACGAACCGGGAGAACAGGGCGATGTAGTTGTCGGAGACGTAGTGGTAGGCGATCCCGCCGAACCCTCCGTACCGAAGGCGCGGGTCTTGCCCCAGTAGGTCAGAGCGTGCTCCAGCGCGTCCAGCACGCTGCGATCGGCCGAGGTCGCCTTGAACCTCAGCACCGCGGCCAAAGCGAGCATGATGGAGCGGTCGGCCTTGAAGAACTGCTGGATGAGCAGCTCGTGGTTGTCATGCTGATAGGCCGTCACCTCCTCGATATCGGCCGGCTGCGCGGCCGCGCCACCGGCCCGCTCCACCACCTGCCGGACCGAACCCACCCCGGCGGCCTGCATCCGCACCGCCTTGACCAGTACTTCGACCGCGACCCCTAAATCAGCCCCGAGCCCGTCCCGCTGCTCTGACTCCGCGACATCCGAGCCGATCTCGGGATCTACTCCTGTGTCCCCGCCTGGGCACCTCAGCGCGGCCAGCGCCATCATCACCATCTGCGCGGCCGCGATCTCAGCCGTCTCGACCGGCCCGCCCGGCACCAAGCCCTGCAGCACGCCCCGGTAGGTTCCGATCAGGTTCTCCACCACCTGCCGCTGCCGCTGATGGATCTCCTCCAGCTTGGCCTTGGCCTTCTTGGCGGTGGCCGCCATCCGCTTGCACATCATCGCGGCCAGGTCGTCGCGCGCCCGCGCCCGCGCGGTGTGCACCAGGCACACCAGCAGCGCGATCCGCTTGGCCTCCACGCTGTAGCTACGGGCCAGCACATCGGCATCGGCCGCATCCGCTTCACCGGCGAAGTCGGCGATCTTCGAGGCGGCGATGCCCTCCAGCACCGCCCCGGTGTCACACAATCCCTCCACCCAGGCCAGGTGCGCGGCCTGCTCCTTGAACTTCGACCAGCTCGCCCGCCGCGCCGGCTTCTTCAACCGATCCAGATCGCTCTTGCCACCCGGCCCGACCACCAGCAACGCCGCGAGCCGCACGCGATCCCCGGCGCTCAGCCGCCGCCAGATCGTCTCGAAGATCTGTCCGTTGACCTGGCCACGGATCGTCGACTCCATGCTGTCCAGCGTGGAAAACGCCGGCGGCTCCAACCGGGCCTGCGCCAGCCGCTCCAACGCAACGTTGATCAGGTCCGCCGGGTGATTCTTCACCCACGCCGCCCGGGTCATCGCCTTGGCCGCGACCTTGCGCGCCTTACCCGGCGCGTAGCCCACCCCTCCCGGCGGCGCACCAGCACCCGATGCGACTCAGCCGTACGCGACGAGGCATACACCGGCATGACATCCTCGCCGAGTTCCAGGCACCGCCGCATGTGCTCCACCACCACCGGCGGCACCTCACGGGCCTTGGCAAAACGGCCCAGCCGCTGAAAACACTTCAGCGCGAGCGTCAACGCCAGCAGGTGCTCATCGGTGTCGGTCTTCTCCCGCGCCCACGCTGTCTCCTCGGCCGAAGGGGAGTAGAAGAGGTACAGCTCACGCGTCATCACCAACCGCGGGAACACCCGGTAGGCGGTCCGTTCGACCGACGTCACCGCACACGCCTCCCGGCTCACCCCGCCAACGAATGGGACACACCGTAGCGAGACGAACACGTACACAACAGGCGAAGAAGATCACAGCTTCATCAACCTCGCCATTCAACCCTTCAAGATCATCCCAATGTGGGTTTCGGGCTTATGCGGGCCGACCCCCTGATGGACCGTCACGCCCGAGGCCGGTCACGTGTCGGACGTGCGGTTCCCTTCACGAGCGGGCGAGCACGGCGGTGAGTACGCGGTCGAGCACGTCCTCGGGATCGGCGACGGCCTCGGACGCCCGCCAGGCGACGTAGCCGTCGGGGCGCACGAGCACCGCGCCGTCGTCGCCCACGCCGTACCGTCGCTGCCACGCCCCGGCCGGATCCTCCAGCTCCCCGCCGATCCGGTACGACGTGAGCCGCACGCCCAGCCAGTCCGCCGCCACCTGGGCGGCCCGCGCCCAGACCTCCCCGCGCGGTCCGGCGAGCAGCACGAAACCGGGTCCGAACAGGTCGACGGTGGAGACCGGCCGGTCGTCCCTGCGCAGTACGACGTGCGGGGCGCGACTGCCGGGGCGGCCGGTCGGGTCGCGGGGGTCCTCCAGGAGCGAGCCGTCGTCGCCGGTCTCGGCCAGGATCGCGGCCGAGTGGTAGCGGTAACCGATGATGGCGGCGATGGGGTCGTCAAGCGGTTCCGGGTAGCCGACCCGCATCGCCGGGGGCATCCGGACCCCGAGGTTGGCGAGCTGGGCGTCGGCCGTCAGCTCGCCGATCGGGCGCCGCTCGGCGTCGTAGCTGTCCAGGAAGCCCGCACCGGCCTGCCCGGAGATCACCAGCCAGAGCCGCCAGGCGAGGTCGCAGCCGTCCTGGAGGGCCGCGCTGCCGCCCTGGCCTCCGGTCGGCGGCATCGTGTGCGCCGCGTCCCCGGCGAGGAACACCCGGCCCTGCCGGTAGCGGGCGGCGAGGATGTGAGCCATCCCGTAGCTCGTCCGGTCGAGCAGGCGCACGTCGAGCGCGGGCAGGCCGGTCGCGACCCGTACGAGGTCGCGGCAGCGTTCCTCGGTGAAGTCGGCCTCGCTCTCCCCCGCGCCGAGGTCGTAGTTCACGCTCAGCACGTGCGAGTCCACACCGGTTCCGGTGATGATCGCGCCGGTGAAGGTCTCGTTCCGCAGGTACCAGAGGGTGACCTCGCGGTCGCGCACCAGATCGCCGAGGTCGGCGTCGAACATGATCACGCAGGCGTGGCCCAGATCGCCCTTGCCCGTGGTGGGGATGCCCAGGCGGTCGCGGACAGGGCTGCGGTAACCGTCGGCGGCGACCAGATAGTCGGCGCGCACGCTCGTCTCCTCGCCGGTCACGCGATCGACGACCAGCGCGGTCACGCCGTCGGCGTCCTGTTCCAGGGAGACCAGTTCGGTGGAGAAGCGCAGGTCGGCGCCGAGTTTCTCCGCCCTGTCCCGCAGCAGCCCCTCCACCCGCGACTGGGGCGCGCCCACGCTGGGCACCGGGGTGATCTCGGTCATGAAGCCGAAGTCGTCCTGGCGGCCGTCGACGATCATGTTCGGTTCCGGGTCGCTCAGGCTGGAGGCGATGGCGATGCGCATCCCGTCGCCGATGCCCTCCCAGATCTGGCCGAGCGACTCCTCTATCCCGGGGACGGGGCGCAGCAGCTCCAGCGCCCGCCAGTTGACCCCGAACGCCTTGGGCTGGACGGACGTGCTCGCGTGCCGCTCGACCAGCGTCACCGGCACGCCGCGCCAGGCCAGGAGCGCCGCGGCGCTGAGCCCGGCGTACCCCGCGCCGACGACCAGCACCGGCACGCGCTCCTCGCGCCGTGCGCCGCCGCCCGTCCCCGCAGGGCTGTCAGAGTGTGTTTCCCGCATGGAGACCTCCACCACGTTCGTCGGTGCGGAGGCGTCGATGAAGACCTCCGCGTTCGTCGGCGCGGAGGCGTCAACCGGCAGCGTGAGCTCCGCCGTGTGACGGGGTCGGCTTTCGCCTCCGCGGGGGACCTGCCCGCCTCCGGCGCGATGTCGCCGCATCGCCCGGGGGCCGTTTTCGAGACCGGCCACCGATCGCCTCCGGGCCGCCGAGCTCGGAAGCGCTCCCGCGTGACCGCCCCCGTGTGCCGGGCCACGCCGGATTCCTCCCGAACCCCCGTCCGCGAAGGCTCGTACATAACGCGATGTATCGCGTTATGTACGAGCTTGCCGCCAAATGAGATATATCGCAAGTCAGTTCAGGAAGAATCATGTTCCGGGATCGCGGTACGACCGGGAGCCACTGAGCCGTCTCGGGCCGTCTCGGGCCGTCCCGGGCCGTCCCTCGTGGAGACGCGCACCTCACCGGGCACGAGATCGGCCGGCCGCCCGGGGATTTCCCCGGACGGCCGGCCGATCGGATCAACGACGCGGGACCGCGCCGTGGCGGAGGATCACCACGGGGACGGCGCCGGCGGCGCGACCACCGGCGGGCGGTCGTCGCAGGTGATGGTGTTCGGCAGCATCCACGGGGCGAGCCAGGCTCCGGTGGTGCCGCCTCCGTCGTTGCCGCCGAGGTCCGTCAGCGAGAACTCCGAGCCGGTGGGCGGGAAGTTGAACGAACCGCAGTTGTTGACGCCGACCGCGCCGACGTTGCGGGCGTCCACGTTCTCGAAGGAGGCGGATCCCTTCACTCGGGCGCTGACCACGGAGGTGCCGGTGCCGTCGACCCTGATGTCCTTGAAGTGGACGTTCGTGATCGAGTACAGGTCCTTCACGCCCCAGTCGCTGACCAGCATGATCGCGTTGTAGGTGTTGTCGAGGAAGTGGTTCCCGACCACCTGGATGTCCGCCTCGATGTTCTTGTCGAGCGCGTAGAGCCAGATGGCCCCCAGGCCGATGTTCCAGTTCAGCTCGTACGTGCCGGCCCGGACCGTGGTGTTGTCCTTGATCGACAGTTTCCCGGCGAACGCCTCGGCGCCGAAGCGGGAGCCGACGTGGATGCCGCTGCCCTCGCGGATCGGGTCGGCGACGAGGTTGTTCGAGATGGTGTTGTCCGTGCCGCCGTAGACGGCGATGCCGTTCGCGAGGGTCGGCGTCTGCACGGTGTTGTGGTCGAACGTGTTGCCCGCGTTGGCGATCTTCTCGGACCACAGGGCGAGGCCGTCGTCACCGGTGTTGCGGGTGAAGTTGTTCGACACCACCGAGTTCGTGACGCCGCCGTGGAAGTTGAGGGCGTCGGCGATCTGGTCGACGATGATGTTGTTCGTGACCTTCAGGTTCCTCATCGGCCCGTCGAACCACATGCCCACCTTGGTGCGGTGGATGTAGAGGCCGTCGACGGTCGAGTCGCTCAGCGCCCCGCCGATGCCGTTCACCTGGTCGGTGTCGATGCGCTCGCGGACGTCGCCCTCGATCGCGAAGCCGGACAGGTGCACGTTCCTGCTGCCGCCCGCCGACGCGTCCTTGCCGTAGAAGCCGACGCCGGTGTGCACCGAGCCGTCGGGGGCCGGGGCCGGGAGGGCGACCTCCTTGCCCTTGATGATCGTGTGCCAGTTGCCGGCGCCCTCGATCGTCACGTTGTCGACGATGATGTGGCGGTTCACCTGGTAGACGCCCGGCGGGATGTAGACCTTGAGGCGGCTGCGCTTCGCGAAGGCGATCGCCCTGTCGATCGCGTCGGCGGAGTCGCGCCTGCCGAGCGGGTCGGCGCCGAACGCCAGCACGTTCGCCGCGACGACCCTGACGTGCGGCGCGCCCACGAGCTCGGAGTCGAGCAGGTCGATGACCGTCCACGCCGCGTTGCTTCCGGCCGGGACCGTGAGCCGCACCTTGTCACCCGCGCGGTACGTCTTGCCGAGCAGGAGACGCTGCTCGTCGTAGAAGTGGGTCGGGCGGAACGGCTTCGTGATCGTCGGGGCGGGCGTCGTGGCGTTGGGCACGCAGGCGCACTCGGTGATCCACCAGTCGGGGTGCAGCAGGTCGGCGTTCGGGTCGTTCGTGAACGGATACTGGTTGTACAGCCACGCGTACTGCGACGTGAGGGTCATCACCTTCCTGCCCCCGCCGTTCACCGTGACGTTCAGCGGCGCGGTGATGCCGCCGCCGTTGGGAGCGTCGGGGATGCTGTAACGCACGGTGATCGCGTTGGCCGTCTTCGGCAGCGTGAACTCGACGTGCTGCCCCGGCGTCAGCCTCACCGCCTTACGGCCGGACGCCTCCCCCGCCAGCGTGTACGCGGCGCGGTCCGGACCTACGGCCGTGCCGTTCGTCGTGGCGTTCTCCGCCTCCTGCTCGGCGAAGGCGACGGTGGCGCCCCGCCCCGCGACGAGCGACGGGTCGAGGGCGGCGCGCGTCACCACGGGGGCCGGGGCCCCGCCCGTGCCGGCGAGGGCCGGGGCGCCGGGCACGACGCCGAGGCCGACGGAGGCCGCGACCACCGCCGCGACCGCCACCGATGCCCTTCGCGACGGCCTGCCGGTCCATCTCGCCACAGCTCCTGTGATGCTCCGTGACATCGGATGCTCGTTTCTCTCGGGGGGTGAACACCTGAAGCACTCGGGGCGGGGCGAACGCCACGAGGGTGAGGTGACAGTAGGACTCCGATGCCTCGCTCCACAAGGTTCCTGCGAAATAGTTTCGTAATCTTGCTCTATAGCTGCGGTTACCTCTTAGGTTCTTGCAGCGCCTGTCATGAGTCATTGCGGTGTTTCGCAACGCACGACCTGCCCCGATACGAAGTGAAGCACGATCCGGAACGCCGCCGAAGATCGTGAACCTTGACTCCGCCCCGAATGGGGCCTCGCCGGCGCCCGGGAAGGCGGGACCGGAGAACCCGCCGGGCCGGACCCGCGGCCACCGGGGGCGGACGCGACGGACCTCGCGCACCCGCCCCCTCCGGATGTCCGGCAACGGACACCCAGGGTTGCCTTCCGATCACCCTGGGTACGCCGTCGTGGCATGCCTCACAAACCCCCGCGAAAGAGCTCCTATGACATCCCCCCGTATGACCGTCGTCCGCGTCGCCACACTCCTCGCGGCCCTCGCCGTGCCGCTGCTCCTCCCCACAGCGGCCCACGCGGACAGCCATTACGTCTGCGCGGACGGGACCCGCTTCCAGCTCTCACAGATGCTGGGTCATCACGTCCTCGCGACCGGCTGCACGGGCAGCGGTGAGGAGAGCCCGGTCACCATCGTCATCTCTTCGGGCTACCACGCGGGCGAGCACTTCTGCGAGCAACTGCTGGCCCAGGGGCCGACCCTGGTCAGCGGCATGCGGTGCACCTGACGTCCTCACGCCCTCCCCCTCTCCCGGTCGCCGTGACCGAGAGCGGTGGTCGCCAGCAGCCCCGCGGCCAGGACGCTGGAGAAGATCAGGGGAAGGTGGTTCGCTCCGTCCGCGAAGGCTCCGCGCGTGATGTACGTGCAGAGCGACACCGTCCAGACGGCCGCCGCCCAGGCGAAGGCGAATATCATCGCCGGCACGGCGAACCGCCCCCGCAGGGCCGCCGAGGCAGGAAGAAGCACGGTGAGGATGACATCGGGCACCAGGAACGGGTTCCCGGAACGTATCGCGTTCGAGGTGACGAAGTAGTAGATCATCACCACCGTCAGCGCGACGATTGTCCACCGGGCGATTCTCATCGCGTTTCCGGTCGTCATAGTGGGCGTCGTCATGGTGGGCATCGCCCTCCGCTCCGTTCGATCCGACGTCGTTTCGTCTGACGTTCGAAGTGTGCGACGGCGGCACCGGCACCGGAAGCCGGGCAGCACCCGTCAGGGACCGTGCTCGCCGCACCCCCGGGGGGCGGTTAACCGTCCCCCTGCGCGGCCGGCTAGGTGTTGAGGTAGCGCAGGACGGCGAGGACCCGGCGGTGGTCGTCCGCGCTCGCCGGCAGCCCGAGCTTGGCAAAGATGCTCGTGCAGTGCTTCTCGACGGTCCGTTCCGCGATGCCGATCCGTTCCGCGACGGCCTGGTTGGTGCGGCCCTCGGCCATCAGCGCGAGGACCTCGCGCTCGCGGCCGGTGAGCGCGCGCAACGGGTCGTCGGCGCGGTCGTGGCGGCCGACCAGCTGGTCGATGACGATCGGGTCGAACGCCGAGCCGCCGCCGCCCACCTGCCGCACCGCCGCCGCGAACCCCGCCAGGTCGGACACCCTGTCCTTGAGCAGGTACCCGACGCCGCGGGCGCCGTCGTCGAGCAGCTCGACCGTGTAGCTGACCCGGACGTACTGGGACAGGACGAGCACCCCGGTGCCGGGATGGCGTCGGCGGATCTCCCGGGCCGCCCGCAGTCCCTCGTCGGTCTGGGTGGGGGGCAGGCGGATGTCGACGATGGCCACGTCCGGGCGGTGCCGTGCCACCTCGGTCAGCAGCGCCACGGAGTCCGCGACGGCCGACACGACGTCGAAGCCGCCCTCGGCCAGCAGCCGGGCGAGCCCCTCGCGCAGCAGCATGTTGTCCTCGGCGATGACTACTCGCACGGCAGTACCGCCTCGATCAGGGTGCCGTCGCCGGCGGGGCTGTGTATCCGGAGGGTTCCGCCGGCGGCCGTCACCCGGTCGGCGAGCCCGCGCAGGCCGGATCCGAGGGCCGGATCCGCCCCGCCCCGGCCGTCGTCGGACACCTCGACCAGCAACCGCCCGCCCCGGTGCTCGGCGCGCACCCGTGCCCGCCGAGCGTCGGCGTGCTTGGTGATGTTGGCCACCGCCTCGGCGACCACGTAGTACGCCGTCGTCTCGACCTCCACCGGCAACGGCGCGGGGAGCTCGAACGACAGCCGCAGGGGCACCGGTGCGAGCGCGGCCAGCTCCCGGACGGCACCGCGCAGGCCGCGTTCGGTCAGCACCGGCGGGTGGATGCCCTGCGACAGGGCCCGCAACTCGTCGAGCACGGCCAGCGTGGTGATCCTCGCCTCGCCGACGAGCGCCCGAGCCTGGTCGGGATGGGTGGACAGCCTCGACTCGGCCAGGCTGAGCGTCATGGGGATGGACAGCAGCCGTTGCTGCACGCCGTCGTGAAGGTCTCGTTCCAGCCGCCGGCGTTCCGTCTCGGCCGCGCGCAGGACCCGGCCGCGCGACTCGGCGAGCTGGTGCAGCCGCGCCCTCAGGTCGGCGGTCAGCCGCTCGTTCGAGAGGGCCAGCGCGGCGGCGGCACAGGTGGCCTCGACCAGCTCGGGGTTGTCCAGCAGCGCCGGATCGTGCACCAGCAGCGCGAGCGGGGCGCCGTCGTGGTCGACGCGTGTCGCCACGCGGTCGTCGCCCTCCGGCAGCGGCACGACCCGGCCGTCGACGTCCACGTACCGGCCCGGCTCCGGCGCCCAGTACCCGATCTCCAGGGTCGGATCGTGGAGGACCCCGGCCAGGGCCCGCTGAAGGCTCACCGGCCGCGAGACGCCACGGAGGTGGACGACCAGCTCGGCGACCCGGCCACGGTCGATGCGCCGCCGCAGGAGGCCGCCCACGTACGCCAGCGGGACGGCGGCCAGTGCCGCCTGCATCACCGGCGTCAGACCCTGCACCGCGACACCGGCGATCATCACCGGCTTCAGCGTCACGAACAGCGCCGTCGCCACCACGGCGGCGGCGAGCACGGGATTGAGCGACCGGCGCCGCGTCACGGTGCTGCCCCGCCAGCGGCTCACCTGCAGGCCCAGCACGGCCAGGCCGCTCAGCACGGCCCCGGACATCGCCGCGCCCCGGACCACCTCACCCGGCGCGAGCCCGCTCATCCCCAGCACCGCGACACCGGCCACGCTCAGGTACGCCGTCCCGACGACGGCTCGCGCCACCGGCACGGTGAGGCGCCCGGTGGGGAACGCCACCACCAGATGCGCGAGCACCGCCGCCCACGCGCCCGCCAGCGCCGTGCGGACATCACCCGCCGCCACCGGCAGGGGCGCGAACTTGGCGACGAGCCACAGCAGGCCGATGACGATCATCAGCGGTCCGACCCGGTTGCGGGGACGTACGCGGACGGCGATCAGCCCCGCGCAGACGAAGGCCGCGGCGACACCGGCCGCCGTGAGGGTGGCCGTCCCACTCGCGGGAACGGCGGGGACGGGTTCCGTGAGACCGGAGACAGATCCCGTGAGAACGGGGCCAGGTTCCATGAAACCGGAGACAGGTTCGGTGAGGCCGATGACAGCGACGATCTCCACGAGGCCGGTGACAGCGACGATCAGGACCTCCGATCCGTGGTCGACGCCGGGAACGGGCCGGAGGCGCGACCACCGAGGGCTGCGGGGCTGCTATCCCCTCCACGATATCCCCCGGCCCGTCCTCAAGATCGCCTTCGGGCGCCCCGCCGCCTCGTCTCGCCCGGCCTCCGCCGCCTCTTCCTGCCCGGTCCCCGCCGTCGCCCGCCGTCGCCCGCCGATGCCGGGCATGCCCGGAGCACGGGAGCCGGACCGGGTCGGGTTCACCCGGTTCTCCGGGGTGTGGGGGTCACCCGGAATCACTGCGATCGGTTCGGCTACGAGGAGATGCGGGCCTGTTCCCGGCCGTTGTTACTTGAGGTGGCCAGGGGGAGGCGGAGGACGAAGCGCGCGCCGCCGACGGAGGAGGCCGTGACCTCGATCGTCCCGTGGTGGGCCTGGGCGATGCCACGGGCGATGGCGAGACCGAGGCCCGTGCCGCCGCGGTCGCGGCTGCGGGCCGCGTCCAGCCGGGTGAACCGTTCGAAGATCCGTTCCCGGTCGGCTTCGGCGATCCCCTCCCCGTCGTCGTCGACGATGAGCTCGGCGCTGTCACCGTTCGGCCGCACCTCGACGACCACCGTTTGCCTGGCGTGCCGCTCGGCGTTGTCCAGCAGGTTGGTGATGAGGCGGTCGATCTGGCCGTGTACGACATCGACGGACACTTCCGGAGCGAGCAGGAGTCGTACCTTCCGCGGGTCCATCCGCCGCGAGACCTCCGCCCGTACCACCGTCGCCAGATCGACCCTCTCGTCGGGCTTGGGGGCGCCGCCCTCAAGCCGGGCCAGCAGGAGCAGGTCGGTGATGATCGCCTGCAGCCGGTCGAGGTCGGCCAGCGAGTGGGCGAGCAGGTCACCCAGGTCGGTATCGCCGGGGTGCAGCTGAGCCTCCTCCAACTGGGCGCGGAGCCCGGCTACGGGGGTCCGGAGTTCGTGGGAGGCGTCGGCGGTGAACTGCCGCTGACGTTCCATGGCGGTCTCCAGGCGGGTCAGCGTGCGGTTGACGCTGCTGGCGAGATCGTGGATCTCGTCGTCGCTGTCCGACACGGGCACCCGGCGATCGAGGGAGGCCGCGTTGATCTCGTCGAGCTCGGCCCGGATGGCGACCACCGGCCTGAGGGAGGCTATGACGACCCGCCGGCCGAGGTAGGTGATGGCCACGGCGAGCAGCATCACGCTGCCCCCCGCCACCGTGGCCACCCGCGGATCGACCAGCGGAGGGATCATCGGGGAGGCGCTGTAGACGATCCATTTCTCACCCGCCCGCTGGGCCCGCTGCGCGACCACGACGTCGCACTCGCCACGGGGGAACACCCCGTGGCACACGACGGAGGTGGCGGCCATCGTGCCCTCGGGCGGGAACGTCGCCATGCGCGGCTTACCACGCAGTTGCGGGGTCGAGGCGACGACCCGGCCCTGCCCGTCGACGACCTGGATCTTGCGGGACTGAAGCCCGGCCAGGGGGTACTCCAGGTTGCCCTGCTCCATCTGCGCGGCCACGCGGCCACCGGCCGCGGTGATCTCCTCGATGAGAGACTTGGTGACGAAACGGTTCAGGGCGAACATGAGCACCGCGGTCGTCAGTGAGCACAGCAGCACCGCCACCACACCGGTGAACAGGGTGATGCGGGTCGTCATCGAGATTCCGCGTCTCGCGCTCATCCTCCAGTTCCCCCTGGCCAGTGGACCACATGAGCTGCGCAACTCTGTGCGGGGGGTGGGTGCCGGCTTCGGACGACGTGAGCGCACCGAGGACCGCCGGCCGCCCCGGGTGGCCGCCGACCGGGGTCACCGAGGCGCCGGTCGCCTCCGTACCCGCCATGAACGATCAAGAAGCGGGCGATCATCCAAGGCATTTTGCACCGTTTAAGCGGGCTAAGAGCGGATGAATCGGCCCATAGACCGGATTCTAATTTCGCAGAGTCGTCACCCGCGCCGGAACCGCAGACATGGATCCCGCTTTGCGAAAACACCGCCGTCGCTTGGACATCGCCCGCCGCTCCCCGCTGACGCGATACGCCCTCGATGCGCCTTCATTGCCGGTATATCGACCATTGCCGGCATGTCGACGCCTGCGGAGACCACCGCCGTCGGAAGAAGCGGGCCGGTGATGTCGGTCCGGACCGTGACGACGATCTTTCCCGCCTGGGTCCGGACTCCATGTGGCGGTGAGCCTCGGCGATCTCCGTCAGCTCCCGCCGGCCTGCCCGTGGTCGGGCGCGGTGAAGGCCAGGTGGGCGGGATCGAGCGCCCGCAGGAAGTCCGAGGCGTCGAATTCCGGCGGAGTCAGCCGGAACGATCGTGGTCGGCCAGGACCTCGTCGATGACGCGGCGGTTCTCTCCGGCTTTCCCCTCGTCCCCGTCGATCTCCGCGACCAGGCTGATCAGGGCCTTCCACAGGGCCCAGCCGCGAGCCCGCGCCCACATGGCGGGATCCTGACCGACAGCGTCGCGGAAGGCCTCCCGGCTGTCGCCTGAGAACATCGTCCACGCGATCACCAGATCGCAGGCGGGATCACCGACGCCCGATGTCCCGAAATCGATGACGGCGGCCAGCTTTCCGTCCCTGACCAGCAGGTTGCCGCTCGCGATGTCGCCGTGGAACCACACCGGCGGCCCGGACCAGGCCGCCTCGAGGGCGGCGTCCCACACAGCCGACGCCCGGGTGGTGTCGACGTGGCCGTCCAGCGCGGCGAGGGAGCGGCGTGTCTCATCGTCGTAGTGAGCCGGCGGCGCGCCCCGGTAGAAGCTGTGCTCGCCCGCCTGCGGCCCGCCCATCGCGTCGACGCGCTGCAGGGCGAGAATGAAGTCGGCGACCGAGGCCGCGAATCCGGACAGGTCGTCGATGCGGTCAGGGCGCGCGGTCTCGCCGTCCAGCCAGCCGCGGATCGACCAGTCGAACGGGTATCCCTCGCCCGGAGCCCCCTTCGCCAGAGGCGTGGGAACCGCGACCGGCAACGAAGAGGCGAGAACCGGCAGCCATCGATGCTCCTTGTCGACCGCCGGGACATAACCGGCGGCGGTGGGAAGACGCACCGTCATCTCGTCACCGAGACGGTAGGTGCGGTTGTCCCACCCGTCGACCTCGACCGGGGTCACCGGAAGGGCGCCCCACCGCGGGAACTGGGTCGCGACCAGTCGCCTCACCAGCCCCGCGTCGATGCCGGCGCGCCCATCGATGTGCATGCTCTCGACCACCCCGAGAGTGTGTCGGCCATCCCCTCCGCCGCGCAAAAGGTTTTCGGCGCCCACCGCGCGTGGACGTCGTCGTCGGCCGGGTGGCCGCGGCCTCCCCCTGTCCGGCGCGTCGTACACGATGAGCTACCGTCCCACGTCCGGCGCGTACACGATGGGCTACCGCCCCCTGTCCGGCACGTACACCATGAGCTACCGCCCCACGTCCGGCACGTACACGATGAGCTGCCGTACCCGGACGGCTGGAGCTGCCGTACCCGGACGACCTGGCCGCCGGCACCGGTGATCGGCGCATTGCCCAACGGGCGAATAAATACTAAGTTTTCCTACTGGAAATACAGGTAATTATGGAGGGCGCCGCATGGCCGATCACCCGGTGAAGTCGCCTGAGCGCGTGGCCGGGCCGAGCGAGCGGAGGTCCACCGGCCGGGCCGGTCCAGGAGATCGCATGGGCCGCCGGCCGATCCCGGAGGACGCCGTCGAAGAGCACCCGTGGAAGTACTGACGGCCTCCACCCGCGCCCGGAGCCGCCCTCGGACCGGGCGAGGCGAGGCGACCGGCGAGCACGGCACCCTGGCCACGGAGCTTCCCGGGGAGGGCTCGTGACCGCCGGCTTCGATGCCGCCGGGCGCCGCGTGCTCGTGGTCTGCGCGCTCGGCGGGTTCACCACGCTGCTCGACAACTCCGTTCTGAACGTCGCCATACCGGCGCTGCGCGGTTCGTTGCGCGCGGACGCCACCCAGATGCAGTGGATGGTGGCCGGATACTCCCTGGCCTTCGGCCTCGCCCTCATCCCCGGCGGCCGGCTCGGAGACGTCCGGGGCCGCAAGCCGTTCTTCCTCGCGGGAATGGCGATCTTCACCGTGGGTGCCGCGCTGGCCGGGTCATCCCCTCACCCTTGGGCGCTCGTCGCGGCGCGCCTGCTCCAGGGGCTCGGCGGCGGTCTGGTCAACTCCCAGATGATCGGCACGATGCAGGACACGTTCACCGGGTACGCCAGGACGCGGGCACTCGGCCTGTACGCGGTGACGGGCGGCGTGGCGGGCGGGCTCGGGCCGCCACTGGGCGGCGCCGTCATCGGGGCCGTCGGCCCCGACGCCGGATGGCGGCTCGTCCTCCTCCTCGCCGTGCCGTGCGGCGTGATCACGCTCGTGCTCGCGGCGCGCCACCTGCCTCCCGCGCGAGCTCAGGCGGGCTCTCCCGACCTCGACGTGGTGGGGCTGCTGCTGATGGGCGGCCTGACCCTGTCGCTGATGCTGCCGTTCGTCCAGCCCTCGATCGGTACGGCCGGGCTCCTCTGGCTTCCCGTCGTGGGCGCCCTGGCCGTCTCGTTCTTCCTGTGGCAGCACCACTACGCGCGATCGGGACGCCGCCCGCTGGTGCATCCGGCGCTGGCACGGTCGGCTCCGTTCGCGGCGGGCACCGTGGTGGCGATGGGGTACTTCGGCTCCGGGCTGGCGTTCTCGCTGGTCCTGGTCATGTTCCTGCAGGAGGGCCTCGGGTTGTCGGCCCTCGCGGCCGCCGCCGTCACGCTGCCCTCGGCGCTGTCGATAGTGGCCAGTTCCGCACTGGCCTGGCGCGCGGCGCGCCGGTTCGGCCGGTACACCGTCTCGGTGGGGCTCGCGCTGTCGGCGGGCTTCATGCTGGCGAGCGGCCTGGCCGGCCTGCTGGCCTCGCGATCCCACCTGCCCGTCCTGCTGGCACTGTGCGGCATGTGCGCGAGCGCCGCCTCGGGGCTCGTCATCCCCCCTCTCCAGGCGTCGGTCCTCCAGCACGCGCCCGCGGAGGCGGCCGGGGTGGCGGGGAGCATCCTGCAGATGTCCCAGCGCATCGCGGCCGCGGTGTGCATCTCGGCGGTGTCGGGGATCTACCTGCACGGCTCCTCCGCGGGCGCGTCCGGACACCGCCTGGCCTACTGGCACGCGGTCCTCACCTGCGCCGGCGTCGCCGCCTTCGCGCTGCTCGTCTCGCTCCTGAGGACGCACGGGCGGCCGGGGCTCCCGTCCCACGGCACCCGGACCGTGGCGGAGACGTCCGCGGGCCAGGGCTCCGGCGCGCGAGGCGGGAACAGACTGGCTTTTTATAGTATTCCTACCAATAATGTGGATAATTGTCCTCGCGTGCCTTCGGGGGCGTGCCGTACGAGAGAGGGGAGAGCCGACCGATGAGCGACCACCGCACCCTGCTGCTCGCCGTCGACCTGGACGGAGACGGCGCCCACCCGGCCGCCTGGCGCCGTACCGGCCGCCGGCCCGGGGACGTCCTGACCGCCGCCGCGTTGCGCGAGGCCGTCGGCGCGGCGGAGGCCGCGGGCTTCACGCTGGCGACCTTCGCCGACGCGCCGGTGCCGCCGAGCCGTGGGCTGGACGCGGCCGGACGGCTGGAGGCGGGCACCCGGGCCGCGTTCTCCGCGCCGCTGACCGACCGGATCGGGCTGGCGCCCACGCTGCACGTGACCACGACCGAGCCGTTCCACCTCGCCACCCAGCTGGCGAGCCTCGATCACGCCAGCCGGGGCCGCGCGGGCTGGGTGGTCGGCGCGGCGAACGGCACCGACGACCTCGCGACGATCGGCGCGGACGCGCTGACCGGCGATGCCGCGCGGCGCGAGACCGCCGACGTCGTCGACGTCGCGCGCCTGCTGTGGGACTCGTGGCAGGACGACGCGGTGATCAGGGACGTCGCCACCGGCCGCTACCTCGACCCCGATCGCGTTCACCACGTGAACTTCACCGGGGCCGCCTTCTCGGTGACCGGACCGCTCATCACCCCTCGGCCACCGCAGGGACAGATCGTCGTGCTCGCCCCGGCCGAGCTGGAGATCGACGCTCACGCCGACATCGTGCTCGTCGGCGAGGCCGACACCGACGCGCTCACCCGGCGGGCCGGGCGGGCCAGGAGTTCCGGCGCGGCGCTCGCCTTCGCCGAGGTCGAGGTGGTCCTCGACGCCGACGAGCCCGGGGCGCGGCGGCTCGCCGCCCTGGACGCGGCCACCCCGTGGCCGGACTCGGGACGGCTGCGATACGCCGGGCCGGCGCGCGGGCTCGTGGAGCTGCTCCGGTCACTGGCGCCGAACGTCGACGGGGTGCGCCTGCACCCCGCGGTGCTCGCCACCGACCTGCCGGTGCTCGCCGGGCAGGTGCTGCCTGAGCTCGTGGCGGCCGGGCTGTACCGGGCACCCGAGCCCGGCTCCACGCTGCGTTCGACGCTGGGGCTGCCCCGCTCCGCCAACCGCTTCGCCGCTCCGGCGAACACGACCGCGTGAGGTGACACGACCATGACCGCCACGACATCGTCCGGCCCGACCGGCGCCCCGTACGACCCGGACGCCCAGGTGCACCTCGGCGTGTTCTACACCGGGGTCGGCCCGCAACTCATCTGGACCGGCCCGTCCGCCGCGCCGCACGTCGCCATCGAGACCTTCGTGGGGCTGGCACAGCTGCTGGAGCGAGGGCTCTTCGACGCCTTCTTCCTCGGCGAGGGCCTGCGCCTACGAGAGAACCGCGGCCGCGTCTACGACCTCGACATCGCCGGACGCCCCGACGCGATCACGCAGTTGTCCGCGCTCGCCGCCGTCACCGAGCGCATCGGGTTGGTCGCCACCCAGAACACCACGTACAACTTCCCGGCGGACCTCGCGCGCCGCCTGGCCGGCCTCGACCTGCTCTCCGGCGGGCGGGCCGGCTGGAACATCGTCACCACCGACAACGCCTGGACCGGTGCCAACTTCCGCCATGGCGGCTGGCTCGCGCACGAGCGGCGCTACGAACGGGCCACCCAGTTCGTCGAGGCCGCGAAGGCGCTGTGGGCGTCCTGGGAGCCGGACGCCGTCGCCGAGTCGGCCGAGGCCAAGTCCTGGGCCCGGCCCGGAGCGATCCATGACGTCGAGTGGGACACCGACCTGGTCCGGCTGCGCGCACGTGCCACCGTGCCGGCCAGCGGACAGGGCTGCCCGGTGCTGTTCCAGGCCGGAGACTCGGCCGGCGGGCGCGAGCTCGCGGCGCGGCACGCCGACGTCGTGTTCTCCGCCAACACCGAGTACGACAAGGCCGTCGCCTACGCCGCCGACCTGCGAGCCAGGCTGGCGCGCCACGGCCGCTCGCCGGACTCGCTGCGGATCCTGCCCGGCGCCTCGGTGATCCTCGGCGACACGCCCGAGGAGGCCCGGGAGCGCGCGGAGTGGGTGCGAGACGAGCAGATCTCGCCACCGCGGGCGATCGCGTTCCTCGAGCAGTACTGGGGCACCGACCTGTCCGCCTACGACCCGCACGGCCCGCTGCCCGACATCGAGCCCAGCGAGGCGGAGCTCGACCCGTCGCGCGGCACGATCCCGATCGAGCGGCGCACCGGCAAGCTCGCGCTCATCGCCCAGTGGCGCGAGCTGGCCGCGGCGCAGAACCTGTCGATCCTGCAGCTCGTACGCCGCGTCACACCCGAGCACCGTTCGTTCGTGGGCACGCCGTCGCAGGTCGCCGACGAGTGGGTGCACTACGTCCGCACCCGCGCGGTCGACGGTTTCAACATCACCCCGCACCTGGTCCCGTCGTCCCTGGAGGACATCGTCGACAAGCTGGTACCGGAGTTGCAGGAGCGCGGCGCCTACCGCACCGCGTACGAGGGAACGACGCTCCGCGAGCACCTCGCCCTGCCCGCGCCGGCGTCGTGACGGAGCTGCCCGCTCCAGGGTGACGACGATCGTGGGGAGCGCGTCCTCGTCGCCGGCCCGGTGGCGGGCCGTTCGGGGTAGGAGAAAAGGAGAAGCGCTTGGACTCGGAGGTGCTGGCGCACTACGGCCGGTTGGTGGAGGAGACGCTGACCGCGCCGCTGTGCATCACCTGGGTCGAGGACCTGCCCGCCGCCGACGCGCTCGCCGCGGCGGGTCGGCGGGAGGACGGGGTGGGCAACCGGACGTACGCGGAGACGGTCCAGGCCGCGTACGACGCGATCCCCGTCCATGCCGGCGCGGCGCTGGCCGGAGCCCTGGGAGAGTGGATCGTACTGGTAGAGCCGAACGGCTTCCAGGGGTCGCGGCCGGATGTCCTGACCGGCCTGTCCCGCAGGGGGCGGGCACTCAGCGTGTTCTGGAACGCCAACGGAGACGGGCAGCTGGCCTACGCCGAGCACGGTCGGCTGCTGGCCGTGCTCGACCTGTTCGATCCCGAAGAGCCCGAAAAGCTTCCCGACGCTCTGTCAGCCTGGACGGAGCTTGCCGAGCAGGATGATCCCCGCGTGGCCGGGCTGGCGCTGGGGGAGGCCGTCACCCACCGACGACTGGAGCCCGGGTGGCTGGCGGGCGAGCACCTGAGCGCTGTCCCGGACGCGCCGCAGGACACCGCGGGTATGTCGGCGGCCGACCAGGACAGGATCGACCACCTGGCCTATATCGCCGAGGACCCGCGCGTGGCCGACCTCGTCACCGATCCCGACCCCGGCAGAGCCCGCGAGATCGCCGCCCTGGTGGCGGAGACCGCCTGTGAACTGAGCGGCCTGGACGTGCCTCTGACCAGACGCGTCGCAACCTCGCTGGCACAGACGCCCGGCTCGGCCGTGCTCGTCGAGCTGCGCGACGAGGTGCGTCGCCTCAGCGAGGACCTGCGGGCCCAGAGCCCGGCCGTCGACGCGCCGCCCTTGACAATCGAACACTGGCACGCACGCTTCATGGCGGTCCAGGTCCTGGAAGCGGCACTCGGGGAGGATGCGAAGGCCGCGGCACAGGATGCCATCTGGCGGATCGGCATGCTGCGGCTCGGCGATCCGCCAGATGGCAGGGGGTGGGGAAGCGGCTCATATCGGTGCCGATCTCGGCGAGGATCACCGCGGCCGCAATCGGGCCGATGCCGGGAATCTCATCCAAGCGCGCCGCCGCTGAGGCGAAAGGGACCAGGAGTTCCTCGATCTTGGCGTCGACCTCGGCGATTTCGCTGCTGATCGCGTCGACCCGGCCCAGCATCTTGCCCAGCAAAAAGGCGTGATGATCGGTGAAGTGACCGGTGAAGGCCTCTTCCAGCAGGGGAATCTTCTTGCGCAGGCTGGTACGGGCCAGCTGCGCCAGCCCCGCCGGGGTGCGTTCCCCGGCGATGAGGGCGGCCATCATCGCCCGCCCGGAGGCCCCGAAGATGTCGGAGGCCACTACCGACAGTTTGATCTGCGCGTCTTCCAGCAGCTTTTCCGCCCGCTGCTTTTCGGCGGTCCGTGCACCGACCAGGTCGATCCGATACCGGGTCAGGTCCCGGAGCCGGCGGATCTGCGGTGGGGGGACGAAGCTGGCGCGCAGCATCTGCCGCTCGGCGACCTTGGCCAGCCAGACCGCGTCCAGCCGGCCGGTCTTGGGACGGCCGGGCAGATGCTTGACGTCACGGGCGTTGACCAGCCAGGTCTCGAATCCGGCCGCCTCCAGCAGATAGAAGATCGGCTTCCAATAGTCGCTGGTGGCCTCCATCACGACCCGGGTCACGCCCAGGATGCGCAGATGATCGGCCATCTGCAGCAGCGCGCCGGTCATCGTCGTATACGTCTGCACCTCCTGCAGGCGACGCCCTGGCCGGTCCTCGTCCGGCACCCGCGCGCAGCAGACCAGGAAGGCCTTCCCGATGTCCAGCGCCGCGACCCGCTCGATGATCTCCTCGTGGTCCTTGGCTTCCTCCAGCATGCCGCCTCTCCTGCCGCCGTTGCTTACGAGCACCCTGCACAGGCTGCCCGCAAGAGCCGCAAGGACGAAGCGAATCTAATCCGCGTGCTCAAAGCACAGTGAAGGGCCCACGGCGCGGCTCCCGGCGTCCGACTAACAAACGGCCTCAACCAGACCAAGCACCTACGACGTCGGCGAGCAACCACCCCGATTTTCACCCCGGAACGGGCATCCCGCCAGGGATATCGAGAACTAACAACGGTCCTGGACGACACTGGACACGCATGGATTCCCGGACCCCGTAGACCCGCTCGACCAGGCGCGCGAGACAGCGGTGGACGGTCCTGGACGGTTTTCATTCGACTTGTAAACAGAAGGTCAGGAGTTCGATTCCCCTCGTCGGCTCGCAGTTCAAAGGCCACTTCTGATCACCGGGAGTGGTCTTTGCGACCGGCAGCTTCCGGCGCCCCCTACGGAGATCCTGACCAGGGGAAACGTCCTTACTTCGCATTCCATCGCGCGAACCCGAGCGCCGGACCTGGCTCTCAGGGTGGAGTCGGCCTCGGACGCTACCTTCCCGGGTTGAGCGGAAGATCGTGCCAGCGCCCGAGGCCGCGGCTGGTCATGGCCGACATCGTGAAAGGTATGAAACGAGCTCTCCTTCTGGCGTTCGCGCTGGTCCTGCCGATTTCCGCCTGTGGCGCCCCGGTAACCGTCCAGGCACAGCGCCTGATGATCCCCTCACCGACAGGGCCGCATCCCGTGGGAACCGTATCCGTACACCTGACCGATCAATCGCGCCAGGACCCCTGGACCACGTCGGGCGCCAAGCGCGAACTGATGGTCAGCCTGTGGTATCCGGCGAAGGATGCGCAGAACCACAAAGTCGCTCCTTGGCTGCCCAAGGCGGCCGCCGACCGATACCTGGAGGACAACGGGCTGAAGCCGGGTTCTGTTCTGCTGGACACGACCGACGGTCACGAGGGAGCCCCCATCGATCAAGGCCTCGGCAAGTTGCCGGTGATCCTTTACTCACCCGGCGCCAACGCCTCACGCGCGTACGGCACCGGCGTCGTGGAGGAACTGGCCAGCCGAGGCTACGTGGTGGTCACCATCGACCACACCTACGACGCGGCGGTGGTCGAGTTCCCCGACGGCAGGGTGGAGACCGGGCCCGAGGTGACCGACTTCGCCAAGGCGGTCGAGGTCCGGGTGGCGGACGTGCGGTTCGTCCTGGACCAGTTGCCCACGCTGGACAAGGCACACGTCTTCGATCTTCAGCGGATCGGCATGTTCGGCCACTCGCTCGGCGGCGCGGCGACCTCCTCGGCGATGTACGCCGACAAACGCATCAGGGCCGGGCTGGGCCTGGACGGCGCCGTGTTCGGCAAGGTGGCGCAGTCGGGGCTCGACCGGCCCTACCTGGTGGTCGACACCGAAGGAAAGGGCAGCATGTCGACCAACCCGGCGTTGCGCACGTTCTGGGATGGCCTGCGCGGCTGGCGGCTCAACCTCACACTCAAGGGGGCGGCCCACAACTCCTTCGGCGACGACGTCCTACTGATCCCGATGTCGGCCAAGCCGCTGGGCCTCAGCAAGGCAGAGGTCGAGGAGATCGTCGGCACGATCCCGGCCGAGCGGGCGCTGGCCTTCCAGAAGGCCTACCCGCTGGCCTTCTTCGACCTGCACCTGCGCAAGCAGAAGGAGCCGCTGCTGGACGGTCCCTCACCCGCCTTCCCCGAGGTCGCCTACCGGCGCTGAACCGGCCGTGACCACGCCGCCCTCGTAGGCGGCGATGACCAGCTGGGCCCGGTCGTGGACGTCGAGCTTGGCCAGCAGGCTGCGGATGTGCGTCTTGACCGTGGCCAGGCCGAGGCCGAGCCGCTCGGCGATCCGCGGGTTGGCCAGCCCCCTGGCCACCAGCACGAGCACCTCCCGCTCCCGGCCGGAGACCCGGGCGAGCCTGGCCGCCAACGCCCCCGGAACACCGGCCGGCTCGCGCCTGGCGAACTCCCCGATGAGCCGCATGGTGACGGAGGGAGCCAGCAGCGCCTGGCCCGCCGCCACCACCCGCAACGCTTCCAGCAGGTCGCCCGGTCTGGCGTCCTTCAGCAGGAATCCGCTGGCACCCGCGCGCAACGCGGCGTAGACGTACTCGTCGAGGTCGAAGGTGGTCAGCATCACCACCTTGACCGCGGCGGTGACCGGGTCGGCCCTTATCAGCTCGGTGGCCTTGATCCCGTCGAGGTCGGGCATCCGTACGTCCATGAGCACGAGGTCGGGGCGGAGGCGCCTGGCCAGTTCCACCGCCTCCCGCCCGGTGCCCACCTCGCCCACAGCCTCCAGGTCGGGCGCCGTGTCAATGAGCATGCGCAGCCCGGCCCGCAGCAGCGCTTGGTCATCGGCGACCAGCACCGTGGACACGCTCACCGCTCACCTTCCAAGGGCAGCCGAGCACGCACGGCGAAGCCGCCCCCGGGCTCCGACCCCGCTGAGAAGGTTCCGCCGTACATGGTCACCCGCTCCCTCATTCCGGCCAACCCGTGACCGCCGCCCCAGCCGGGCGCCTCCCCCCGACCGTCGTCGATCACCTCAACCACGAGCTCCCGCCGGTCGTACGTGCTGACGGCGACCCGGCAGCGCGTCGGGCCCGCGTGCCTGATCACGTTGGTGAGCGACTCCTGGACGACGCGGTAGACGACGAAGGCGAGCCCGTCGGTGACCGTCAGGCCAGGTTCGACGTACAGGTCCACCTCCACCTCGGCCGTGGCGGCTCCGACAACGAGCCCGGGTAGTGCGGCCAGGCCGTAGCACGCCTCGCGGTCGGCCGGGTCGTCGCGGAGCAGGCCGAGCAGCCGCCGCAGGTCGGCCTGCGCGCTCCTGCTGGTGTCCTCGATGAGCGTCAGCGCTTCGCGCGCCTCGGCGGGGTGGGTGTCGGCGACGTGGTTGGCGATGCCGGCGCGCATGGAGATCAGGCTCATGCTGTGCGCGACGACGTCGTGCAGCTCGCGAGCCATCCGCAGCCGCTCCGCTGTGGCCGCGGTCTGGGCGGACTGGACGACCGCACGCGCCGCGTGCGCGCGCTGCTCCCGGACCGCGACGCCGATGATCCAGGCGAGGCCGAGCACCAACCAGGCGAAACCGCACGCCGACAGCGCCAAGGCCCACGAGACCGAGGCGACGGCCTGACCCACCGCGGTGAGCGTCAGGGCGGCTATCAACGCGACCGCCGCGGGCCGTCGCGGTTCGAGGAGGGCCACGGCATGCAAAGCCACCGCCAGCGCCGGGTACGCCTCCTCCCACCCGGCGAGCGGCGCGACCGCCGTCGCCGCCAGGACCACCGAGAACACCGGCAACGGCCACAGTCGCCGCACCGCGAGTGGCAGGCAGGCGACGGCGATCAGCGGGATCGTCGCGTACTGCGACGCCAGCCAGGCCGCCGCGCAGAAGGCGACGGCGAGCACGACAGCGGCGATCGCGTCGACGGCCACCCAGTGGCCGGGCCGGAGCCTGCGCACGATCAAGGGACGCCGCTCGACCATGGGATCAACATTAGCCGTGCTGGTCATCATCCATCTCCGCCATAGGGATGAGGCCAGGCCGTCATGGACCGCGTCTTCGAGCAGTAGCCGACCATGCTCATGCCTCATGATCTTGCAGAGCAGCCTCGCTTACCGCGTCTGGCCGGCGGAGTGGGGAGACACAGCCGGGGGGCAAGGCCCGTGTTGACATGAGCGCGTCTGTTGACAAAATGATGACGCAGGAGCAGACCACTTGATCATGTAAGGTCTGTTTTAGCAGGTAGATGCCACGTGGGGCGGACGAGTCGGCCTGTAGGCCGGGTTTTGTCCTTCACTTGCGTGAAGGGGCGACCATCCATCTAGGACCGACGTTGCCGTCGGCCTCAAGCGGTCTACCCGCGCGGCTCGGGCGAGCAGCCCTCAAGCGTCGCGCGCGGGACGCTCCGGAGAGCGCCCCTTCTTGACCTTGCTCCGGGTGGGGTTTACCGAGCCGCCCACGTCACCGTGGGCGCTGGTGGTCTCTTACACCACCGTTTCACCCTTACCTCGTCCTGCGACGAGGCGGTCTGTTCTCTGTGGCACTTTCCCGCGGGTCACCCCGGGTCGGCGTTACCGACCACCCTGCCCTGTGGAGCCCGGACCTTCCTCGGCGGGCCTCAGAAGAGACCCGACGCGGCCGCCCGGCCGGCTCGTCCGCCGTGTTCCAAGCCTAACGGCTCCCAAGCGGACTCCAACCGAACGGCAAGTCGGCTGCGCTGGAATAGGGATCAAGCGAGACGAAACAGACGAGCACCGGGGGAACCGATGAGAGCACCGACAACCGGCGGGACGGCCGGTTCCGCACGCTGTGAGGGGTTCGGCCGTCGTGGAGAGCGGGTGTTTCACCGCCCCCACAGCCGAGGTCTGTCGTGGACGTGAGACCGCCGGTTCAGCGCAGGTGCGAGGTGTCGTTGAACGCCTTCACCACCGCCGGGCCGTCGGCGTAATACTCGATCAGGGACAGGGCTGACAGGTCGAGATGCATGCGGTACAGCGCACCGAGGGGAGCGAGCAGCGCGAACCGTAGCAGCATCTTGATCGGCGTGACGTGGGAGACGGCGAGAACCGTCTTCCCCTCGTAACGCTCGACCAGCAGGTCCCCGGTCGCCTGGACCCGCCGCGCCGCCATCCCGAAACTCTCCCCACCCGGCGGCGCGGCGGACGGGTCCGCCAGCCACGCGGCGAGCTCGTCGGGCCAGCGACGCTGGATCTCGGTGAACGTGTGGCCTTCCCAGTCTCCGAAGTCGGTCTCCCGCAGACCCTCCTCGACGAGGACCTCAAGCCCGGCCCTGGCCGCGATGATCTCCGCGGTGGCGCGGGCGCGCCTGAGCGGCGAACTGACGATCACCTGGATGCCGTACGGCTTCCCGGCCAGTTTGGCCGCAGCGGCCTCGGCCTGGGCGATGCCGTTGGGCGTGAGCTCGGGGTCTCCGAGCCCGGAGAACCTGCGCTCGACGGAGAGCGGCGTCTCACCGTGCCGGAGCAGGTACAGCGAGGTCGCGACGGAGGTGGCAGGGCGCCAGCCGGTACCCAGACCCGTGGCGGTGGCCGTCTGGCCCGCCTCGCCGGGCTGTTCTGTCCGCTCCGCCCGTGTCGCCCGCTCCGGTGTCTCCACCGGCCGGTCCCGCGTGACCGCACCGGCCGCCCGCCTCGGAGCGGTGATCCCGCCGCTTCCTTCTCCGCCGGAACCGCCGGAACGGCCCGATCCGCCGGAATCACCGGCGCCGAGGTCATCGGCGTCAGAGTCACGATCGCCGAGGTCACCGGTGTCGAAGAGAAGGAGGTCCTCGGCGGGAGCGGTGCGAGTGGCGGGGGAATCGCCGCTGAGGGCACCTCTTCCGGAGGCCCGGCCACCGGAGGCGCCACTTCCGGAACCTCGGCCACCAGGGGCGTCACTCCTGGAGACTCGACCACCGGAGGCGCCGCTTCCGGAGCCTCGGTCACCGGGGGCGCCGCTCTCGGTGGCACCGCCTCCGGAGGTACGGCCGCCAGGGGTTCCCGATCCCGCGACAGACGTGACAGAGGAGGCCGAGAGGGTCCAGGGGCGGCCCTTGGCGGCGGCGTCCATGGCCTCGTTGGCCAGGCGGTCGGCGTCCTTGTTCTTCTCCCGGGGGATCCAGCGCCAGGTCACCTTGAGACGCCTGGCGAGGGCCGCGGCCTCCAGGGCGAGCGGGCGCAGACCCTCGTTCTTGATCTTCCAACGCCCGGCCATCTGCTCGACGACCAGCTTGGAGTCCATCCGGACCTCGACCTTCGCACCGTCGCCGGCGAGGGCGAGGAGGGAGGTCAGGCCCGCGATGAGCCCGCGGTACTCGGCGACGTTGTTGGTCTGGGTGCCGATCGACTCGGCGGTCTCGACCAGCACCTGGCCATCGGCGGCGTCCTTGACGACGGCGCCGTAGCCGGCCGGGCCCGGGTTGCCCCGCGAGCCGCCGTCGGCCTCGATGACGTACGAGGTCACAGAGGTCACAGGGGTCACAGACCGGACTCGGCGGTACGGACGAGGATCCGGCGGCACTCCTCGCAGCGGATGACCTCTTCGTGGGAGGCGGCCTTGATGCGGTTGATCTCGGCGATGGACAGGCTCGTGCGGCAGCCGAGGCAGCGGGCTCCCTGGAGCATCGCGGCGCCCACCCCGAACTGCTCTTTGAGCTTCCCGTAGAGGGCGAGCAGGTCGGCCGGGATGTCCTCGACGACCTCGGCGCGCCTCCCCTGGAGCTCGCCCTTCTCCTTGTCGATCTCGGCGAAGGCGGCGTCCCTGCGGTCCTCGGCGGTGCCGCGGGTGCCGGCGAGTTCGTCGCGCTCGGCCACGAGCCTGGTGGCCTGCCCGTCGGCCGACTCGCGGCGCTCCATGATCTCCAGCACGACCTCTTCCAGATCGCCCTGCCTGCGCTTCAGGGAGACGATCTCGGACTGGAGGCTGGCCAGGTCCTTGGGCGAGGACACCTGGCCGGAGTCGAGGCGCTTCTGGTCGCGCTCGGCGCGGATACGGACCGAGTCGACGTCGGCCTCGGCCTTGGTCTGCTCGCGGGCGAGGTCGCCGGACTCGGTCTCGGCGGCGATCACCTGGGTCGCGATGCGGGCGATGCGCCCGGAGAGCTCGTCGATCTGGGCCAGTTCGGGAAGGGTGCGGCGGCGATGGGCCAGCCGGTCGATCGCGGAGTCGAGTTCGGCCAGGTCAAGCAGACGCTTCTGGGCCGCAGGGGCTGCTTTCACGTGAAATCCTCGCACTTTGCTGTTGTGTTCCAGGCGTCCGTGACCGTCTCGGATACGCGCGTCTCAACAGTAATCCCCCTGGCGGCCGATGCGGACGCGAGATGGTGTGCCGCGTCGGCGAGCCAGGGCCATTCGGTGGCCCAGTGGGCCGCGTCGATCAGCGCGGGGCCGCCGGAGGCCTCCATGAACTCGCTGGCCGGGTGGTGGCGCAGATCGGCGGTGAGGAAGACGTCCACCCCGGCGGCGCGGGCCGTCCCGAGGAGGGAGTCTCCGGATCCGCCGCTGACCGCGATCCGCTGGACGGGACGGCCGGGGTCCCCGGCGACCCGCAGGCCGCCCGCCGTGGCGGGGAGCCCGCGGGCGGCCTGCCGGGCGAACTCGGCGAGGGGGACGGGGGCGGGCAGCGAGCCGACGCGGCCCAGGCCACGCCGGGGGTCGTCGGCGGCGGGGCTGAGGGGGACGAGCGGGCCGGTCAGGCCGACGGCGCGGGCGAGCGCGTCGGAGACGCCGGGGTCGGCGACGTCGGCGTTGGTGTGGGCGGTGAAGAGCCCGATGTCGTTCCTGATCAGCGTGTGGATCAGGCGACCCTTGAAGGTGGTGGCCGCGACGCTCGTGGTGCCGCGCAGGTAGAGCGGGTGGTGGGTGACAACGAGGTCGGCGCCCCAGTCGAGGGCCTCCTCGGCGACGGCGGCCACCGGGTCGACCGCGAACAGGATCTTGCGCACCTCGGCGGCGGGATCCCCGCAGACGAGCCCGACCGCGTCCCACGACTCCGCCCATCGCGGATCGTAGCGGGACTCCAGCTCTGTGACGATGTCGGCAAGCGTAGGCACTTGCGCAGACTACCGGCCCGCCCCGGACGTCTCGTCACAGCGACTTCCGGTGGCTCCCCCGGTGGCTTTCACAGGACTTTCTCGGTGGCTTCCACTGCGACTTCCGGCATGGCTTTCACAGGACTTCCCGGCAACTTCCACTGCGACCTTTGTCATGGCTTTCACAGGGCTTCCCCGGTGGCTTCCGGCATGGCTTCCCCGGTGGCTTCCGGCATGGCTTTCACAGGGCCTCCCCGGTGGCTTCCCCGGCGCGGGCGGATCGCCTAGCGTAAGTGGGTGCTGACATCCGGAGGGCGTGCGTATGAGGCCTAATGTCGCGATCATCGGTGCCGGATTCGGCGGGCTGTGCATGGCCATCCAGTTGGAGAAGGCCGGCATCCGCTCGTACACGATCTTCGAAAAGGGGGCCGACGTCGGGGGAACCTGGCGCGACAACACCTATCCGGGGGCGGGCTGCGACATCCCCTCGCATCTCTACTCCTTCTCCTTCGAGAGATACTCCAGCTGGACGCGCCGCTATCCCGGGCAGCCGGAGATCCTGCGCTACCTGGAGGGGTGCGCCGACAGGTACGGCCTGCGTTCCCGCATCCGGTTGAACACCGCGGTCGTCGCCGCCACCTTCGACGAGTCGCTGGGCAGGTGGCGGGTCCGCACCTCGGCCGGGGACGAGCTGTTCGACGTGGTGGTGTCGGCCGTGGGACAGCTCAGTCGGCCCCGGATGCCCGATATTCCGGGAATATCGACATTCAACGGGGCGGCCTTCCACTCCGCGCGCTGGGACCACTCCGTCGACCTGGCCGGCAGGCGGGTGGCCGTGATCGGGAACGGGTCGTCGGCGGCGCAGCTCATCCCGAGGGTGGCCGAGGTCGCCGGTCACCTGGACGTCTTCCAGCGGACCCCCAACTGGGTGATCCCCAAGGCGGACGCCGTCTTCGGTCCCCGCGTGCGGACGGCCTTCCGCCGCGTGCCGTTCCTGCAGCGCGCCTACCGCGAATGGGTCTACCGGTACGCGGAGAACGCCCTCCACCCGGCCCTGGCCGGGGGCTGGAGCACGGGCCTGCTGCGCGAGCGGGCCCTGCGGCACCTGCGCGAGCAGGTCCCCGACCCGCTGCTGCGGGCCAGGCTGACCCCCGACTACCCGGTCGGCTGCAGGCGGGTCGTCATCGACAGCGGCTTCTATCCCGCGCTGACCCGCCCCGACGTGGACGTCGTCACCGACGGGATCACCCGGATCGTCCCCGGCGGCGTGGAGACCGCCGCAGGGCTCCGCGAGACCGACGTGATCGTCTACGCGACCGGTTTCGAGACCTCGGAATTCCTGGGTTCCATCCAGGTCACCGGGCGCGGGGGACGGCATCTGGCCGAGGAGTGGAAGGACGGTGCGGAGGCGTACCTGGGCATCGCCGTGCCACACTTCCCCAACCTGTTCCTGCTGTACGGCCCCAACACCAACCTCGGCCACAACTCGATCGTCTTCATGATCGAGTGCCAGGTCCGGTACGTCATGGGCTGCCTGCCGCACCTGGCCGCCCGCGGGCCGATGGAGGTCAGGCCGGAGGCGATGGCCACCTGGCGGCGGAGCCTCGACCGGGCGATGGGCGCCATGGTCTGGCAGGCGGGCTGCACAAGCTGGTACAAGAACGCGGCGGGCCGGGTGACCAACAACTGGCCGGGCACGACGACCACCTACCGCCGCATCACCAGGACCCCGCGCCCGGAGTCCTTCCACTTCGCGCGCTGACCCGCCCCGCGCCCTCGTACGGAGGCGCGGCGGTGGGAGAGGCGGGAGACGGGCCGGGGGGCCGATACCGTCGTGGCGAACGAGAGCCGTCCACGCAGAAGGGCCCGCCCATGTCAGCCGACCTCCACAGCGACTCCGTGGTCGCCGATACCCACAACGACCTGCTGATGGCCGTCACCGCCAGGCCCCCTCGGCGGTGGGCGTCCTTCTTCCGCGAACGCTGGCTGCCCCAGTTGCGCGAGGGAGGGGTGAACCTTCAGGTGCTGCCGGTCTTCATCGACGGCCAGTACCGCCCCGAGGGCTCGCTCCGGCAGACCCTGCGCATGATCGAGTGCGCGCACGTGCTGGCCGAGGGCAACGCCGACGCCGTACGCCTCTGCCTGGACGGCACGCAGGTCGACGAGGCGCTCGCCGAGGGCAGGATCGCCCTGGTCCTGGCGCTGGAGAGCATGCCCGGCCTGGACGCCGCCGTCGAACTGGTGCCGACGCTGCACCGGCTCGGCGTGCGGGTCGCCTCGATCGCGCACTGGGGCCGTACCGCGCTGGCCGACGGCAGCGGCGAGGACGCCACCGGCAGCAGGCTCACCGCGGCGGGGGTGGAGACGGTACGGGAGATGGAACGGCTCGGCATGATCTTCGACATCTCCCACCTGGGCGCCTCCGGGGTGGAGCACGTGCTGGAGCTCGCGACCCGGCCGGTGATGGCCACCCACTCCTCGGCCCGCGCGCTGCGCGACCACCACCGCAACCTCACCGACGACCAGATCCGCGCGGTCACCGCGACCGGCGGCGTGGTGTGCGTCAACTTCCTGGCGGCCTTCCTCTCGGAGGATCCGGCCGAGTACACCCTGGACCGGCTGGTCGACCACATCGAGCACATCGCGAGCGTCGGCGGGATCGACCACGTGGGACTCGGTCCCGACTTCGTCCGCGAGGTCATGCACGACGTGACTCCCCCGTGCTGCGAGATGGACTACGGCGTCGACCCCTTCGCGGCCCTGCCGGGGCTGTCGGGCCCGAGCGGGCTGCCCCTGGTCACCGACGCCCTGCTCAAGCACGGCTTCGCCGACGAGGAGATCGTGAAGATCATCGGAGGGAACGTGCACCGGCTGTTCCGTGCCGAGCTGGGCAGGCCCGCTTGAGCGAGCCCGGTGGAGGCGGGACGGCATCCCCGTCAGGCCACCCGGACGACACTCCTCCGAATTGACCGGAGTTTGCCTTCGAGACATTAGCCAAACTCATTAGATATCCTTTTTTGGGATATCACAAATACGCCAATCATTCGCTATACCAAAAGGCGAAAAGTCATCACGACACGCCGGGCCGGCCTCCAGTGGAGCCCCGGCCCCGCGTCGGCTCCCCGAAGGCCCGCAGCCATTCGAACCGCTGCCCGCCTGCGCGACCAGCTCCGGATTGACCGTACAGAGCGGTGCTCCACAAGCGAAGGTATGTGGATATCTACGCCTTCTTGGCGATTAATCATCTTGAAACGGTAATTAATCTGCCTAGTACCGCTACCGAATGTCTGGAGAGTGAAGTGTCCACGGGGAGCAGGTGGCCGGTACGGCTTCGGCTCACGCTGGCCGCCGTCGCCATGACCATCGCGTCGGGGGCAGCCCTCATCGCGATCGCGACATTCTCCGTTTACGGTCTGGCGGGCGGTTACAAGACCGAGGAGGCGGCGGGCGCCGCACTGCAAACCGTCCACCTGGCCAAACGCGGGCAACTGCCCGCGGTGGTACCGCTGGGGAAGACCGACGGCATGCAGCTGCTGAACGCGGACGGCAAGGTCATGGCCGCGACCCCCAACCTGGTCGGCACCCCCCGGATGGCGCACTTCGCCCCTTCCTCGACGAGCGTCAGGAAGGACGAGGAGGTCTGCGACATCCCCCAGTACCCCGGCAGGTGCATGGATGTCGTGGCCTTCCGGATCTACCAGGACGAAGGTGACTGGATCCTCTACGCCGCCGCCGGCCAGATTCCCTGGTACGTCCACCCGGAGCTGTTCGCCCTCCTCGTCGGCGCCTCCCTGACGATCGTGGCGATGACGGCGGCCGGCACCTACCGGACGGTGACGGGAGCCCTCACACCGGTGAGGGCGATCAGGCGTGAGCTGAAGGAGATCACCGCGACCGACATCGGCCGCCGGGTACCGGTCCCGGCCGCGCGGGACGAGATCAAAGAGCTGGCCGAGACGATCAACCAGACGCTGGACAGGCTGGAGGCGTCGGCCGAACAGCAGCGCAGGTTCACCTCCGACGCCTCCCACGACCTGCGCAGCCCGCTCACCGCCATGCGCGCCCAGCTGGAGGAGGCGCTGCGCTATCCCGACGACGTCGACTGGAAGCCGAAGACCCGCGCGCTGCTCGACAGCCTGGACCGGCTCCAGGCGATCGTCGCGGACCTGCTGACACTGGCCAGACTCGACTCCGGCGTTCCCGCCCGGTACGAGCGGATCGACCTGGGCACGCTGGTCGGCGAGGAGCTGGAGGGGCGCGAGCGCCGCGTCCCGGTCGACAGGGACCTGAAGGCCGGGGTGGCGATCACCGGTGACCGGCTCCGCCTGGCCAGGCTGCTGACGAACCTGATGGACAACGCGGAGCGGCACGCCGCCTCCCGGATCTGGGTGAGGGTGGCCCAGGAGGGTGAGGCGGCCGTCCTGGAGGTGATCGACGACGGTGCCGGGATCGCGCCCGAGCAGTGGGAGCTGGTCTTCCAGCGGTTCACCCGGCTGGACGCCGCCCGCAGCAGGGACACCGGCGGCACGGGATTGGGGCTTCCCATCGCCAGGGAGATCGCCCTCGCGCACGGCGGCGTCCTGGGGCTGGAGAACAGCGCGCGGGGCGCCCGGTTCGTCCTGCGCATCCCCCTGCACCCCGGCCCGGACGGCGCCCCCCGCCCTCCCGCGCCCAGCGCCTGACCGCGTTCCCCGTTCGCCACATCCCGCCCAGGACGGCGACCCCACCCTCCACGCATGGGCCCGGACCGCGGGCCCATCCTCCACACGTGGCTCCGGACGGTGATCCCACCCTCCACGCGTAGGCCCGGACGGCGGTCGCCGACCCCTGCCCCTGACCCGGACGACGATCCCCGACCCGCTAGGGTTCCCTTGTGGCAAGGGGATTTGGGCGATTACGTCGTGAAGATCTGCTCCGGACCGCCTGCGATGTCATCGCGGCCCAGGGGTTCGGTCACACGCGGACCGCGGACATCGCCCAGGCGGCCGGGGTCAGCCAGGCGCTGCTCTTCTACCATTTCGAGACCAAGGAGAAGCTGTTCGCCCAGGCCTTCTCCTACGCCGCCCAGCTCAACCTGGACGCGCTCGGCAAAGTGGAGGAGTCGGGCGGCTCCCCCCTCGATCGGCTGCGAGCCCTGCTCAGGTTCTACCCGCCCAGCGGGAAGTCCAAGTCGTGGGCCCTGTGGATCGACGCCTGGGCGGAGTCGATACGCAACGCCGAGCTTGAGGAGACGTCCCGCAGGATCGACATGCGGTGGAAGGAGGCACTCCGCGCGATCATCGACGACGGCGTCGAGGCCGGGATCTTCACCTGCGCGGACCCCGAGGGCGTGACCTGGCGGGTCATGTCCCTCATCGACGGCCTTTCCACGCAGGTGACGGTGCACCGGCGGGTGCTCTCGCGGGCGCGGATGACCGAGTTCATCCGGACGGCCGCGGCGGCGGAACTGGGTCTCTCCCCCGCCGAACTGAGCTGAGCACTCCCCCGGGCAGCACGACCAGGAGCATGGCGAGGGCGAGCAGCCCCCCGCCGAGGTAGACGCTCATGGTGAGCGGCTCCCCGTACAGCGCCACGGCGAGGGCGGTCACCCAGAGTGGCTGGGCCGACAGGATCACCGCGGCGGACACCGGCGAGACGTGGAGCTGACCCCAGGAGCGGGCCAGGAAGCCCAGGGCGCAGGCCACGATCGACAGGTGGCCGAGGATCGCCCAGTCACCCGGCGTCGAGGGCAGGGTCAGGCCGTCCGGCGCGGCGAGGACACCCGTCATGACGGCGATGGTGCCAAGCTGGATCACCGTGACCGCGTAGGCGTTCTGCCGCGCCTCGGCGGAGTTGCCGAGCACCAGCGTGTGGGCCGCGTACAGGACCGCCGACAACAGGGTGGCGGCCAGCGCGGGCAGGGCGATGTCACCCTCCGAACCCCTCAGCAGGGTGAACGTGGTCATCGCGCCCATGGCCAGCACCACCGCGGCCCAGACGCGGGCCGGGGTCCTGGCCCCGAGCAGGAACAGCCCGAGAACCGGGGTGATCACCACGTACGAGCCGACCGTGAACCCCGAGACCGACGAGGGCAGATCGTGCAGCGAGACCGCCGAGGCCGTCTGGCCCACGCCGAACAGCAGGCCGAGCAGGATGCCGGTCAGCCAGGTGCTCTCCGACAGCCCCCTCAGGCGTTTCGGACGGAGCGCGAGCAGTACGAGTGTGGCGATGCCGTACCGCTCGGTGAGAAGGTCCGCCACGGGCATGCGGACGATGAGGTCCTTCATCAGCGGGAAAGCCGATCCCCAGGCGGCGCTGACGAAGATCAGGAGCACGATTCCCAGGATGGGCCGGGGAGCTACCACTGCCATAACCGAAGGGTTCCATCACCCCCAGCGACCAAAGGGTCACCGACCGAATCGGGAGTGGCATGGATACAACGCTGAGTAAAGGACGCCACACCGGCACGAGGGACCTCATACCTCCACTGACCTTTCCGCCGGGGTGGGCGACGGAAGCCCGATCTCAGGGGACCGAGCGGATCTTCCAGACGAGTACGGCGCCGAGGAGGGCGAGGACCGCCGAGGTCATGTAGAGGACGGGGTAGCCGCCGAGACCGGCCACGATGGGACCGGCGATGACGGGGCCGAGCACCTGGGGGCCCGAGTTGGCGATGTTGATGACCCCGAGATCCTTGGCTCGCCCCTCGGCGGCGGGCAGGACCTGGGTGACCAGGGCGTTGTCGACCGAGAGGTAGATGCCGAAGCCGACCCCCATGATCGCGGCGCCGACCGTCGCCACCGGCCACTGCGGCCAGAACGCGAGCATCACCGCGGGGATCACGCTGATCAGGCCGGAGACCGTGACGAGCGCCCTGCGTCGGCCGATCCTGTCGGAGACGACACCCGCGATGACGGTGGTGAGCACGACGGCCGCGGTGTAGATCAGGATCAGCACGAGCAGGCCGTCCTCGGCCTTCTCGCCGGGGAAGAGCCTCTCGTAGCCGACCGCGTCGGTGAGGAAGTACAGCAGGTAGAGCGTGGCGACGGCGTTGCCCAGCTGCATCAGGAAACGTGTCAGCCAGGCCCAGAAGAAGTCGGGGTGGGTGCGGGGGCTGATCCAGAACCCCCGCAGGAAGGCACCGGCTTCGAAGGGCGGTCTGGCCGCCGGCCGGGGGTCGGGGGTGGTGAGGACGAAGGGGAGCACGCAGAGCGGGATCAGCGCCGCTATCAAGAAATATCCGGATTCGGTGGTGGTGGCGACCATGGTGACCAGGACCACGGCGAGCACCACCCCGAGTGACTGGGGAATCCCGATCCAGCCCGAGACCTCACCTCGCTGGCCGACCGGGACGTGGTCGGGCACCCCGGCGCCGAGCGCGGCCTGCATCGCGTTGAGCCCGGCCTGCGCGAGACACCACCCGGCCATCACGCCGAGGATCGAGCCCTGACCCGCCAGCAGGACCAGCGCCCCGGCACCGACCAGCGCCCCGCCCAGCGACCACGGGTGCCTGCGCCCGAAGCGCCCGGCCGTACGGTCGGACAGCGCTCCGGCGACGGGGTTGAACAGCATCGCGACGGCGGCCCCCACCCCGGTGACCAGCGCCAGCGACCCTTCCTTGTCCACCGGGTCGATCGACGCCACCTGCGAGGGCAGCAGCACCTGGAGCGGCCCGAAGTAGGCCATCCAGAGCGCCAGATTGGCCAGCGAGATGCCGGCCACCCACCAGGGTCCCACCCTGCGTGTCGGCTCGGCGAGCGCCGCCCGCGGGTCGGGGACGGGCTGGACGACGCTCATGGGACCTCGCATCTCCGTGGCTCGGCGTCTTCGTGGTTCGACATCTTCACGATCTTCACGGCTCGGTGCCTTCACGGTCCGGCGCTTCCCGGCTCGGCGTCTCCTCGGCTCGCCGTCGCGAGGACGAGCGGGCGCCCGATCACGTGAGGCGTGCGATGCTACGCCGTTCCCCGCCCCGCCGACAGCCCCCGCCCGCC
Source organism: Streptosporangium sp. NBC_01469 (assembly GCF_036227305.1). Lineage (NCBI taxonomy): Bacteria > Bacillati > Actinomycetota > Actinomycetes > Streptosporangiales > Streptosporangiaceae > Streptosporangium > Streptosporangium sp. NBC_01469. The sequence goes on from NZ_CP109465.1 coordinate 9,233,049, forward strand.
ACCGGATCACCACCGCGAGCCCGCCGGCTCCCGGTCGGAGACGCCGGCGCCGGCGGGGAGTGCCCGCCCGGCGCGAAGAAGTCGTCGAGGACGCCGACCGGGCCTGTGCCGGGGGGAGCCGGGCCAGCCGTTCGAGCAGCGCCGCGCGGCCGTCCGGCACGACGCGGTCAGACGTGGTCAGACGTGGTCAGACGTGGTCATCGGCCACCTCCCTCGGTCCCGGCACCCCGGGATCCCCCGCGACCTTCGTCGGGCCGGTGCCGGGTGAACCGGCGGAGGACCCGTTCTGGGCGGCGGGGCGCTCGACCGGGACGATGCCGCACAGCCCGGCGACCTCGTCGAGCGGGACGTCCCCGGCCACGGAGGCGACCAGCAGGGTCTCCAGCCCGCGCAGCAGCGCGTAGGCCGTGGGGCGCGGCAGGTAGGAGGTGTCGGCCATCAGGTACAGCTCGCAGGTGTTGGTGGCGGTGCCGGTGGCGAACAGGGCCGTGGCGTCCACCTCGGGCCAGGATCCGACGTGGAAGGTCCTGGTCCGCCCGGTGAGGGCGGCGATCGCGGCGGGGTCGCCCGGTGGCTCCACCGCGGGCAGGTGGGGCCAGTGGCCGACGGTCCGCGTGTCGTTGAAGTAGGCCGACAGGTCGACGGGCCTCCCTCGCTCGCGGCCGACCTCCTCGCGCAGCGCCATCATCCGGTACGGGTCGTAGTGCGCGTTCCGGTAGGCGGTCAGCGCCTGCCGGTGTCCGGCGCGGGCGGCGTCGGCGAACGTCCCCTCCGGCAGGGCGAGAACGAAGATCCCGTCCTGCACGGCACTGCCCGCCATGGCGGCGACCCGGGGATCGTGCCGGTTGGCCACGACGAGCTGCATGACCAGCTCGCGGTGGCCGGTGAGCGCGCCCAGCAGCACCGCGCTCGCCGCGGTCAGCACGCTGGCCGTGCTGACCGACCAGCGCGCCGCCAGCACCTCGGCCGCCGCCGCGACGGCGGCCGACTCCATGCCGACCTTGACGAACCGCGGCTCCTCCGGCGCCGTGCGGGGGAAGTCGAACATGGTCAGGGGCGCCCTCTCCAGGACCGCGCGCCAGTGACGCAGCGTCCGCTCGCCACGGGCGGCGCCCGCTCCCTCACGCTCGAAGGCGGCCTGGTCCATCGGCTGCCAGGCGGGGGCGGGCATCTCGCCACCGGCGAGCAGGTCCCGCCAGTCGCGCGCCAGCACGTCCAGGGCCCCGCCGTCCACGGCCAGGTGGGACAGGGTGAGGGCCATCGTCCTGGGACGGCCGTCGACGGTCACGACGGCGCAGCGGAACGGCAGCTCGGTCGCGTAGTCGAACGCGGTGGCGGCCAGCCGGGCGGAGAGCTCCCTGGCGGCGGCGATCGGCCTGGCCTCCCCCGCGTCGTACACCTCGACGGCGAACCGGCCCTGGCGCGCCACGCGCTGGACCAGCCCGCCGGGAGTCTCCTCGTACGTCGTCCTCAGCGTCTCGTGCCGCTCGACGAGCACGCGCAGTGCCCGCAGGACGGTGTCGAGGTCGCGCTTGCCGTAGACGGGCAGCACCCAGGGCATGTTGAAGTACGGGTCGTCGTCGTCCAGCCACCGGGTGAGCCGCCAGATGGCCAGCTGACCCCAGCTGAGCGGCGACTCGCCGCCCCGCGCGCCGGTGAACTCCACGGACGTCGCGCTCAGCCGCGCGAGACCGGCCGTCATCGGGTCCGGCCGATCTCTTCGATGACGCCCCCGAGGCTCGGGGAGCCGGCGAACACCCCGCGGGAGAGCTCGGTGCCTGTTCTTTCCCGGACGCGGGTGACGGCCAAGGACGCCCCTTCCCATCGGTCTGTCAGCGACATTTCAGGTGCCTTCCGTCCGGCCTGTCGCGGCGGCCTCGAACAGGCCCCGTGACTCCCTTTTGATGACTTTTCCCGACTGATTCCTGGGCAGGGCACCAACGACGCCCCGTTCGGGGATCTCGTGCCCGGCCAGGCGTTCCATCAGGAAGGCTCGTGGCTCGATCACCGATGCCACCGGCGTCCCTCGCGAACTCAGCGAACCCGGCGGGCCGGCGGATTCGGCGGGCCCGGCCGCGAACGCCACGGTGCGGGCGGAGGCGCCGGAGGCGTGCCGCTCCGAGAACCGCGGCCGTTCCCACGCGCGTTCCCGTGCGCCCCGCACGCGTTCCCGTGCGCCCTGTGCGCGTCCCCGCGCGTCCCCGTGTGGAGGAGGGGGCCGCCGCACGTCCGGCGGGGGCGGCGGGATCGCCGCCGCGACGACACGGCCGCCCAGGCTCTGGGCGAGCGGTGCCCTCCTGGCCGGTGAGAGGCCGGTTCGCGTCACGACGCCTCCGTACTGACGGGAGGGGAACCCAGCTGCGTTCCCTTACGGCGGAGAATGGAACCGCCCGAATGAGCGGCTCCATGACGACCGACCGGATCGGCTCGGCCCCGAGAGGACGCGGAGATCCGATGACGTTGAGGACGTACGCGGCGCGGAATGGCTCCGGCGCCGAGATATGCGAACGCCCCGGCGTGACGTGTCCCGACCACACGTCCGCCTTCACACCGCGCACGGGCACGGCGACCTCTCCACCGCGCGTGAGCTCGGCGAATCGGTGACGCTGCTTGAAGCGAGGCTAAGGATCACGCGCCGAATTCGTCAAGGTTTCGCGCTTGTTTTCCAGCGCGATAAAACCAAATAAACTATCCCTTAGCGCCTCTTACCAGATAAATCGGCATATTCTTCATTTTTTGAATGTTTGTCATCCTTCTAGTCATTGACTCCGCCCCGTGGGCTCCCGCCCCCCGCCGGGCGCCTCGTCCTCCCCGACGCGTCCCGTCCGCGAGCACGATTCCCGGGCGGAAGGCCGAGGTGGGAGCATGTCATTCGTCATGACGATCCCAAAGGAAGGCCACGACCGGTGAGGCGGCTACTCACGGTCCTGCTGCTCGCGTCCGCCGCGCTGCTCGGCGCGGTCGCCCCGGCACAGGCCCACAACGTGCTGATCAGCAGCGACCCCAAGAACGGTGCCGAGCTGGCCATCGGGCCCGAGAAGATCACACTCACCTTCGACCAGCCCGTCCGGCAGGGCTTCGCGCAGATCAGCGTGATCGGCCCGGACGGCGCGCGGTGGGAGGAGGGGAAGACGACCGTCGACAGGACGAAGGTCAGCGTCGGCGTGAAGCCCCTCGGCCCCGCCGGGGTGTACGCGGTGGGCTACCGGATCCTCTCCTCCGACGGTCATCCGGTCTCCAAAAAGATCACCTTCACCCTGACCGTCCCCGGCCGGGGCACCTCCGCCCAGGCTCCCGCCACCTCCGCCCCCGTGGTCTCCGCCGCCGCGCCGCAGGGCCCCGATCTGGGCGCCCAGGCCGCCGAGGCCGCGCAGAACGGCGGGGCCGGGATGGCCGTGCTGTGGATCGCGGGCTCCATCGTCCTGCTGGGCGGGGCCACCATCGTGGCGATGCGCCGTACGAGGGAGCAGGGAGGCGCGGGATGACCGTGACCACCGAGCGGGTCGCCGAGGCCGGCACCACCGGAAGACTGGTCGTCGGCGGACTCGTGTCCGGGGCCCTGGTGGCCGTGCTGACCGCGACGGCACTCTCCCGCCAGGAGGCGGTGCCGGGGATCGCCATCCCCGGGCCGCCGGTGGAGTACGGGCTGCCGGTGCTGCGGGTGCTGCTCGACCTGGCGGCGGTGGCGGTGGTCGGGCTCAGCCTGCTGCCGAAGCTGCTCGGCTTCGACGACCCCGACCGCACGGAGCCGGTGATGCGCCGGGCCCGGCCGATGGCCGTGACCTTCGCCTGGGCGTGGGCGCTGCTGGCGCTGGTCGTCATCGTGTTCCAGACGGCCGAGCTGAACCCCGGGCTGATCCCCACCCCCGGCATGATCGCCGAGTACGTCGACAGCGTCGGCGCCGGGCAGGGCATGCTCTTCAGCGCCGCCTGCGCGCTGTCCTACGCCGGGATCGGGCTGCTGGCCGTGCGGTACGGCGAGAAGGTCCCAGCCGAGCTGCGGATCGTGATCGCCCTCTTCGGGCTGCTGCCGATCCCGGTCACCGGCCACGCGGTCGACTCGGTCTGGCACGACCCCATCATGATCTCGATGGAGCTGCACGTGATGGGCGCGGCGGCGTGGACCGGCGGCCTGCTCACGATCGTCCTGCTGGTCGCCGGAGACCGCGAGCTGCTGGCCAGGGTGCTTCCGGCGTTCTCCAGGCTGGCGACCCTGGCGCTCGTCGTGGTCGGCGTCTCAGGCCTGGTGAACGGCCTGGCCACGATGGCCCTCACCCCCGGAGTGGAGCTGCCGGGGGCTCTCCTGACCAACGAGTACGGCCTGCTGGTGCTGGCCAAGGTCGCGTGCGTGGCGCTGCTGATCCCGTTCGCCGCCCACATCCGCTTCCGCCTGCTGCCGCACATCGCGGAGCGGCGGGCGACGGCGGTCGTCGCGTGGGCGGCGGCCGAGATCACCGTGATGGGGCTGGCCTACGGGGTCGCGGTGGCTCTGACCAGCGCCTCCCTGTCCTGAGCCCGCAGTGTGTGACGGCTGAACGACCATTCGGCGGCCAGCCACAGGACGGCGAGCCCGGCCCCCCCGACCAGCATGGTCGCGGGGGGCACCAGCGGCGGCGCCATGAACGTCGAGTGCTGGAAGCGCAGCGCCTGGTCGACGAGGAGGGTGGCGCCGAGAGAGCCGACCAGGGCCCTGACCACGGGCATCCTGATCAGGAACGCCAGGTCGACGGCGAGAGCCCCGGCGATCAGGAAGACCGGGATCGCCGAGCGCGGGAAGTCGGCCACGGCGAGGAGCGGCCAGATCAGGGTGCGGAAGACGACGTAGACTCCGACCACGGCGGTGGCGGAGAACATCCGGCCGATCATCGCGCGGGCGTAGACGGCCACCATGACGGCGGCCATCGCGGCGTAGAGCGGGTAGAGCTGGTCGGGCACGGGCAGCGCGAAGTGGAGCGCCACGGCCCTGTCGTCCACCGGCAGGCCGATCTGGTCGGCGGCGAATTTGATCAGGATCGGCTCCGCGTCCGGCTCCCCCCGGTCCCAGGCGGCGATGCCGTACACGCCGTACTCCTGGTGCTGGGCCGGGAACCAGACGTTCTCGAAGAGGAACACGAAGAGCCCGCCGAGGACCAGCGTGCGCGTCCGCCCCGGGACCGCCCGCACGAACCAGCCCCGGATGACGCCGCAGACCATGAAGAACGTGCCGATGTAGAGCATCAGGTGGGACGGGCTCCACGAGGTGATGTCGAGCCCGTTGATCCGGTGGTTGATCAGGTCCAGCGGGACCGCGACCAGGAAGATGCCCGTGCCCCAGGTGATGAGGCGCTGCGCGAGTTTGTCCACGCCGTAGCCGGTGTAGACGTGGATGATCGTGAGTGCGAGGGCGATGGCGGTGCCGACGCTGTTGAGCAGGTGCGGCGGCGCGAGGTCGTCGCGGAGCCACTTGAAGTGCCAGGAGACGTCCCAGGACGCCCCGAGCACCTTGAACGAGAAAGCCACCAGCCACCCGAGGTAGAGGAGCCTGAACAGATCCTCCGGGGTCTCCCTGCCGGCCTTCCCGCGCGTCCAATACGGCAGAGCCCACTCAATGACGGGAGTGGCTCTTCTTCGGAGGCTCTCTACTGGCTTCACGCGTCGAAATGATGCCGCTCCTTTACCTCGCTCCGCAATCGGGGACAACCCTGAGCATCGGGACGGCTCCTCCCGTCCTCCCCCGCAGGTGATCAATCGCGCCCTGTTCCGGCCGGCCACGACGACCGACCGGCGGCCTGGCCGGCAGCTGGCCGGCGGGGACGCTCCTGAGAGCGGTCTCAGGAGCCTCTCAGCTCGAATCAGTAGGCTCTCGTCATGCAACGTGGGGGAAAACGGGCCGCCTGGGTCCCGGGGATCGCTGTGGCCGCCGTGCTGGTCGTCGGTGTCGCGGCCTGGCTGGTGTGGCCGTCCGATCCGGACGTACGTGCCCAGAACCAGATGATCACGGTGGTCGACGGGCCCGGCGACGACCAGCGGGTCACGCTGGACACGAGCTTCTTCCCCCCGGCCGGGGGCGGCAGGGCCCCCGCGGTGCTGCTCGCGCACGGCTTCGGCGGCAGCAAGCAGAGCGTCAGGGACGCCGCCGTACGGCTGGCCCAGGACGGCTACGCCGTGCTGACCTGGTCCGCGCGGGGCTTCGGCCGCTCCTCGGGACAGATCGCGCTGAACTCCCCCGACTACGAGGTCAAGGACGTGCGCCAGCTGGTCGACTGGGTCGCCAGGCGGCCCGAGGTCCGGCTCGACGCGGCGGGCGACCCGCGGGTGGGCGTCGCGGGCGGCTCCTACGGCGGGGCCATCTCGCTGATGGCCGCCGCCCACGATCCCAGGATCGACGCGATCGCCCCGCAGATCACCTGGTACGATCTGGCCGACGCGCTGTTCCCCAACGCCACCGGGCAGGGCCCGGAGAGCGGGGTGTTCAAGCGCATGTGGGCCGGGCTGTTCTTCAGCCGGGGCGGTCCCACGCCGGACGCGGCCGCTCTGGCCGCCCTCGGCGGGGGCGCGGGAGACGCGGGGGACGGGGACGAGTCGCCGCCCGCCCAGCCCCGGCCGCTCACCGCGGAGGAGGTCCGGTGCGGCCGGTTCCTGCCGGAGATCTGTGACATGTACCAGAAGGTGGCGGAGAGCGGCCGGGCGACGGCGGACGCGGTGGAGACGCTGCGCAGATCCAGCCCGATCTCGGTGCCCGGGAAGATCAAAGTTCCGACGCTGCTGCTCCAGGGACAGCGCGACTCGCTGTTCACCCTGGGCCAGGCGGACGCCAACGCCAGGGCGATCGCCGCCACCGGCGCCCCGGTGGAGGTCGCCTGGTTCGACGGCGGCCACGACGGCGGCAACGGCGAGGTCGACTGGCTGCACGAGAAGACGCTCGGCTGGTTCGACCGCTACCTGGAGAACGACGAGGGGGCCGGGCAGGCCGGCGGTTCCTTCACCGTCACCCGCGACGGCGGGCGCGACCCCGGGACCCGGCGCCCGGTCCAGCTGCACGCCGTCGCCGGTCGCTATCCGGGGCTGTCTGGCACCGGTCAGACCTCCGTGCCGCTCAGCGGGTCCGGCCAGCAGGTGGCCAACCCGCCCGGCGGATCCCCCTCCTCGATCTCCGCGGTCCCCGGCTTCGGCGGTCTCGGCGGCGGAGCCACCGCGAACCTGTCGATCGACATGGCGGGCCAGAGCGCCACCTTCGACTCCGCCCCGCTGGCCGCCCCGCTCCAGGTCACCGGCAGCTCGACCGTGCGGGTGCGGGTGACGCCCGAACGGTCCGGGTCCCCCTCGGCGGGTGACGTCGCGCCGGGTGACGAAGCGGAGAGCGGCACGCGGCCGGACACCGGCGAGGCGGAGGCCGGATCCGCCGGGACGCGGGCGGCGGGCGAGGTGACGCTGTTCGCCAAGCTCTACGACGTCGCGGGCGCGACCCAGGCACCGATCCTGCCCGAGGGGCTCGTCGCCCCGATCAGGATCGCGATCCCCGAGAGCGGCTCGGGCGAGGCCACGGTGACCCTGCCGGCCATCGACCACAGGTTCGACGTCGGGCACCGGCTGCGCGTCGCGTTCACCACCACCGACCTGGGCTACAGCACCCCCGCGACCCCGGCCGTCTACCAGGTCGCCCTGGTCTCACCGGCCGTGACCGTCCCCACCTACGCCACCCTGCGCACCCCCTCGACCGGCCCGGCCTGGTGGATCTGGGCACTGCCGCTGCTCTCCCTCGTCGTCGCGGCGGCCCTGCTGCTCGCCGGGCGCCGCCGCCCCGCCGACGAGCACGACCCAGAGCTCGACTCCGTACCGCTGCGGATCCACGGCCTGACCAAGGCGTACCGGAACGGCGAGCTCGCGGTGAACGACCTGTCGTTCACCGTCGAGCACGGCCAGGTGCTCGGCCTGCTCGGCCCCAACGGGGCGGGCAAGACCACCACCCTGCGCATGCTGATGGGCCTGATCAGACCCGACGGCGGCGAGGTGCGGATCTTCGGTCACCGGGTGGCGCCCGGTGCCCCGGTCCTGTCCAGGCTCGGCTCGTTCGTCGAGGGCCCGGGTTTCCTGCCGCACCTCAACGGCCGCGACAACCTGGAGCTGTACTGGAAGGCGACCGGCCGGCCCGCCGAGGACGCCCGGTTCGCCGAGGCCCTGGAGATCGCCGGGCTCGGCAAGGCCCTGGAGCGCGCCGTCCGCACCTACTCGCAGGGCATGCGCCAGCGCCTGGCCATCGCGCAGGCCATGCTCGGCCTGCCCGACCTGCTCGTCCTGGACGAACCCACCAACGGTCTCGACCCGCCCCAGATCCGCGAGATGCGCGAGGTCCTGATCCGCTACGCCAGGGGGGGCCGCACGGTCATCGTCTCCAGCCACCTGCTCGCCGAGGTGGAGCAGACCTGCAGTCACGTGGTGGTCATGCACCGCGGGCGTCTCGTCACAGCCGGGACCGTGGCCGAGCTGCTGAGCAGTCGCACCCCGGTCAACGGCTCCGGCACCCGCCTGGAAGACGTCTTCCTGGACCTGATCGGAGAGAAGGCGTGAGCGACACCGACGGTGCTCGTGGCACCATGACCGGCGCGACGGGCGACGGCCCCGCGCGGCACGACCCCGCACGAAACCGGGGCGCGGAGAACGGCGTCCCCGGCGAGGGCGTCGCGGAGAACGGTTCGGCGCGCGGTTACGCGCCCGGCCGCACGCTGCCGCTCGCCGTGGAGATCGTCCGGCAGTTCAAGCGGCGCCGCACGCTGGTGATGTTCGGCCTGCTGCTCGCGCTGCCGTGGATCCTGGTGATCGCCTTCAAGGTCGGCGCCGGGTCCGGGCAGCCGACCACCACGCTGCGCATCTCCGACCTGGCCACCGAGGGCGGGCTGAACTTCGCGGCGTTCGCCCTGTCGGTGTCGGCGAGCTTCCTGCTGGTCGTCGCGGTGGCGCTGTTCTGCGGCGACACGGTGGCCAGCGAGGCCAGCTGGTCGTCGCTGCGCTACCTGCTGGCCGCCCCGATCCCGCGCGACCGCCTGCTGCGGCAGAAGCTGGTCGTCGCGATGGGCTACTCGGCGGCGGCGGTGATCTGCCTGCCGGTGATGGCCCTGCTGGCCGGGACCCTCGCCTTCGGATGGAACGACGTCCGGGTGCCGGGGACCGGCGAGACGATCGCCGCCCTGGACGTGCTGCCCCGGTTCGGGGTGGTGATCGGCTACGCCCTGGTCAGCCAGTTCGTGGTCGCGGCCCTGGCCTTCCTGCTCTCCGTCAGCACCGACTCCCCGCTGGGGGCGGTCGGCGGGGCGGTCGGCCTGGTGATCGTCAGCAACATCCTGCAGGCGGTCGAGGCGCTCGGCTGGCTCAGGGAGTTCTTGCCGACGTTCTGGAACACCGCGTGGCTGGACGCCCTCGCCCCTCAGCCGGAGTATGACGGCATGCTCAAGGGGGTGGCCGTCTCCGTCACCTACTCGGCGATCCTGATCGCGTTCGCCTTCCGCCGCTTCCGCGTCAAGGACGTGGTCTCCTAGCGGGACGCGCCCGGCCACGCGAAAGCTCTCCCGGCCACGCGAAAGCTCTGGCCACGCGGGGTCCCTCCCCGCGGGACATCCGGCCATGCGAAGGCTCTCCCGGCGGGGCGCCCTCCGGCGGGGTCCTCACGGAGGGCCCCGCCGGAGGGGTCCGGCCTCCGGGGGTCACCCCCAGTGGGGAGGACGATCCTCGATCAGGCGGGCGTCGTCGTCGGCCTCGCGCCACTCGTTCCAGCCGAGGTCGGTGTCGTCGGCGGTCTGGTCGGGCAGGATGGGCAGCCCGTCGTCGGCGAGATCGACGGGACGCAGGTCATCGGGTTCGCGCACTGTCACGCGTCCCATGCTAGCCACCCTCGCGGCCCGCGCCTCCCCCTCCCGGGAAAGGTCGCCCTCGCCTCAGGAGGAAAACCCGCCGGGGAGAAAACCCGCCGCGAGAAGACCCGGGAGAAGCCCGCTCCCACCCCCGAGAGAAAGCCCGTTTCCTCCGTGAAAGCCCGCCTTCGTGCCTTGCGACGCCAGGGACAGGCGGGAGCCCAGACGGTACGATGCGGTGGCAGGTTCCGGCTATCCCCCCGTGAGGCGCCATGACAACGCCAGCAGGATGGCGGCGAGACGGCAATCTGCCCAACGAGCTGACCAGCTTCGTGGGGCGCACCAGGTTGCTCACCACACTCCGGCAGCGGCTGGGCGAGCACCGCCTGGTCACGGTGACCGGCATCGGGGGCGTCGGTAAGTCCCGCACCGCCCTGCGGATCGCGCACCAGATGCGGAGCGACTTCAAGGACGGCGTCTGGTTCGCCGACCTGGCCCGCCTCCAGGACTCGGGGATGGTCCGTCACACGATCACCTCGGCCCTCGGGATCGCCGACCAGTCCGCCCGCTCGGCGGACGAGACGCTGGTCGAGTGGCTGGGCGACCGCGAGATCCTCCTGATCATCGACACGTGCGAGCACCTGGTCGACGCGTGCGGTGCCCTGTTCGAAGACCTGCTCGACAACGCCGCGGGGCTGACCATCCTGGCGACCAGCCGCCAGTCGCTGAACGCCAGGGGCGAGCACACGGTCACCATCCCGCCGCTGGCCGTCCCCGGTGACTCCCCCGGCGAAGACGTCTTCACCAACGAGGCGGTGCAGCTCTTCGTCGCGCGGGCGAGCGCGGTGGTGCCCAACTTCATGCTGGACGAGCACAACATCGGCCCGGTGGCCGAGCTCTGCCGCCGCCTCGACGGCATACCGCTCGCCATCGAGCTGGCCGCGGTCCGGATGCGCGCCCTGTCGGTGGAGCAGATCCTCGGCCTGCTGGCCGACCGGTTCAGCCTGCTCGCGGGGGCCAGCCGCACGGCGCTGCCCAGGCACCAGACGCTGCGGGCCGCGATCGGCTGGAGCCACGAGCTGTGCGAGCCGGCCGAGCGGCTGCTGTGGGCGCGGCTGGCGGTCTTCGCCGGAGACTTCGAGCTCGACGCCGCCCGCTACGTCTGCTCGGGCGACAGCCTCCCCTCCGAGGACATCATGGAGCTCATCTCCAGCCTGGTGGAGAAGTCGATCCTGCTGAGCGACGGCACGCCCTCCGGGCACCGCTACCGGCTGATCGACACGCTGCGGCAGTACGGCGAGGAGTGGCTGGACAAGCTCGGCGAGACCGCCGGGATCAGGAAGAGGCACCGCGACTACTACCTGCAGCTGGCCAAGCGGAGCGAGGACGCCTGGTCGGGCGCCCGCCAGGTCTACTGGTACGTCAGGATGCGCCACGAGCACGACAACATCCGCGTCGCGCTCGACCACTGCCTGCGCAACCCCGGCGAGGTGCAGGAGGGGCTGAAACTGCTGTCCTCCCTGTGGTTCATGTGGGTGGCCTGCGGTCTGGCCCGCGAGGGCAGGCTCTACCTGGAGAAGACCCTGGAGCTGGCGCGCCAGCCGAGCCCCGACCGGTGCAAGGCGCTGTGGGTGCTGTCCTACATCAACAGCGCGCAGGGAAACATCACCGGCGCGATCGAGGCCGCGGAGCAGTGCAGCTCCGACGCCGTCAGGGTCGGCGACTCGGGCGCGGTCATCCTGGCCACCAAGATGCTCGGCACGGCCGCGTTCCTCCAGAACGACCTGCAGAAGGCGAGCGCGCTGCTGGGCGTGGCGATCGAGTTCCACAAGAGCGGGCGCGAGCTCAACCCGGGCCTGCTGCCCTCGATCGTCGAGCTGTCCATGGTGCTGCTCATCCAGAACGAGCCGGCCGAGGCCGAGGTGCTGCTGCGCGACTGCATCGCGGTCTGCACCCAGCGCGGCGAGCTGTGGCTGCGCTCGTACGCCATCTACGCGCTCGCCAGCGTGTACCAGGCGATGGGCCGTTCCCCCGAGGCCATGTCGAACGCGCGCGAGGCGCTCCGGCTCAAGCGCTACTTCCACGACGTGCTCGGCATCGGCCTGGCGATCGAGGTGGTGGCCAAGCAGGCGCTGGAGGACGGCCAGGCGGCGCTCGCGGCCCGGCTGATGGGTGGCGGCCAGGCCAACTGGCGCACCTTCGGGATGCCGCAGCTGGGCTCCCCGTTCTTCAACTCCGAGCACGACCGCTGCATCAAGGAGTGCAGGCGCGTGCTCGGTGAGGAGGCTCACGAGAAGGCGTTCGCCCAGGGCAGGAAGCTCAACCTGGAGGAGCTGATCGTCCTCGCGCTCGGAGACCACGAGGACGGCCAGGTCGTTCAGGGGTGAGTCATCCGGTGGGGGGCCCGGGTGCCTCGGACTGCCAGGCGGCCGTGTAGCGGGAGCTGGTCAGCGAGTAGTCGACGCTGCCGCTGATCCAGAACTCCAGGCCGCGCACGTAGGCGAGCACCGCCTCGGAGCCGAGCGCCTCCAGCGAGGGACGCAGGGCCACCATGTCGGCGATGGCCCGGTTGCGCATGGCGCCGATCGCCTCCATGGCCTGCTGCCGCGAGTAGCCCCGGTGCCTGGCGAGCACGCTCACCAGGTTGTTGCGTGAGTTGGCGCCGTCGCTCTCCTTGGCGTACGAGATGAGGTCGTTGTCCCAGACGACGACGTCGTTGGCGCTCTCGGTGATCGCCTTGACGTCGGGGTGGCGCCACTCCTCGGGGGTGAGGCTGCGTCCGCTGGCGACGTCGATGAGGGCGAAGACGGTGAGCATCGCGCCGGTGCGCCGCCGCATGAAGATGTAGTCGTCCACCTGCGGCACGACGTCGGCCTCGCGGTTGGCGGCCTCCCACACCTGGGCGAAGAGGTAGTCCTTGGTGACGGTGCGCCAGCGGTCGAGCTGGTCGTCGTCGCCGTACCTGGAGATCCTGGTCTTGATCTCCAGGAGCGTCCTGGCGAAGACGTCGTCGACCTCCTGCCCGGCCTCCAGGTCGTCCAGGACGGTGAACAGCCGGGGCAGGGCGCGGGTTATCTCACCGGCGCCGCGGCCCGACTCGCAGAAGGCGTCGTCGAAGGCGAACAGCCACACGCACCAGTCGGTCGCCAGGCGAAGCGTGTGGTGTTCGGCATAGGGATACGTGCGGGCTCCCAGCCAGCCGTACTTGGCCTGGCGGTAGCGCTCGACGGTCTCGTCATCCTCCAGGATGCCCGTGTCCACGAGCCAGTCGAGGGTCTCGGTGTTGACCCGCTCGACGTGGGGGTTGACCTCGCTGGGGAAGGGACAGGGTAACGGGGGGATGCGGAGAGGTAGGCCTGACCTACGCGTAGTAGTAGTTCCCACTCCCCAAGGATGGCCGAAGGACGCCTGTTTTCCTATACGTCAGGAAACACCTGGATATCGCGGTTTCTGACTTATCTCTCGAACCATTTCAGGTATTCGTCCTGGCCGAACATCCGGGCCGCGTCCGCCGCCGAGGGGGTTCCGGCGTTCGGATCGGCCCCGGCCTCCAGAAGTGCCCTGATCACACCGGGTTCCTTCTTGAACACCGCGCCCGCCAGCGGCGTCTGCCCCCGGTCGTTGGCCCTGCCGGGGTCGGCGCCCAGCTCGGCCAGCGCCCGGACCGTCCCGGCGTGGCCGTGGTAGGCGGCGAGCATCAGCAGGGTGTCGCCCCTGTCGTTGGTGAGATCGGCCGGAACCCCGGCCTCGACGTAGGCGCGGAGCCGCTCCGTCTCGCCGGTTCTCGCCAGATCGAACAGACGGGTTGCGAACTCCTCAAGCTCAGGGTCAGGCTGCATGTGACCCATTGTGCCCCGGTAGGGTGCCGTGTGATCGCCGAGGGCAGGCGGAATTCAGCGGACCCCACACGGGTTGAGCTGAAGAGACGACCGACGAAAGGCTGGAAAACGGTGTTCGACCCGACGGATCTCTACCGGCTCAGCGGAGACGTCCCTGAGCTGACCGATCCGGTGCTGCTCTACCACTTCGACGGGTTCGTGGACGCGGGCGGCGCCGGACGACTCGCCATCACCCACCTGCTCGACGAGCTGGAGCACCGGGTCGTGGCGACCTTTGACGTGGACCGTCTGCTGGACTATCGCTCCCGGCGGCCCACCATGACCTTCGACACCGACCGCTGGGTGGCCCTGGAGAGTCCCGAGCTCCTGCTGCACCTGGCCCACGACACCACGGGAACCCCGTTCCTGCTGCTCAGCGGCCCCGAGCCCGACCGCGAGTGGGAGCTGTTCACCGCCGCCGTCGACACGCTGGCCACCCGGCTGAACGTCGGCAGGCTGGTGACCACCCACGGCATCCCGATGGCCGTCCCGCACACCCGCCCGCTGGGCGTCACCGGCCACGCCAGCCGCCCCGAGCTGGTCACCGGCCAGAGCAGCGCCTTCGGCAAGGTCCAGGTGCCCGGCAGCGTGGCCGCGCTGATCGAGTTCCGGCTCGGCGGCAAGGGGCGCGACGCCCTCGGCTACGCCGTGCACGTCCCGCACTACCTGGCCCAGGCCGAATACCCGTCGGCCGCGGTGACCGCGCTGGAGGCGGTCACCAAGAGCACCGGGCTGGTGTTCCCGCTGGAGAGCCTGCGCGAGGCCGCGGAGAAGACCGACGCCGAGATCGCCGAGCAGATCCAGGCCTCCCAGGAGCTTTCCACCGCCATCACCGGCCTGGAGCAGCAGTACGACGCGTTCGCGGCGGGCTCCGAGCGCGAGAGCCTGATGGCCGAGCCCTCGGAGATGCCGACCGGCGACGAGCTCGCCGCCCAGTTCGAGGCGTTCCTGGCCGAGCGTGACGAGCAGCGCGGTGACTGATCTCGGCGTCGGTCCCGTCCGGCACATCGGTCCCGCCGGACACGGAGTCGGGCACGGAGTCGAGCACGGAGTCGAGCACGTCCGCGGCGCCCTGGACGCGCGATGACCGACCTGCGCGTCGGTCTCGTCGGGTACGGGGTGGCCGGGGCGTTCTTCCACGCCCCGCTGATCTCCGCGACGCCGGGGCTGAGGCTGTCGGCGGTGGTCACCGGTGATTCGGAGCGGGCCGCCGAGGTCTCGGGCAAGTACGGCGCGCGGGTGGCCGGGGACGCCGCCGAGCTGTGGGACTCCGTCGACCTGGTCGTGATCGCCTCCCCCAACCGTACGCACGTCCCGCTGGCGGAGGCCGCGCTGAAGGCGGGCCTGCCGGTGGTGGTGGACAAGCCGCTGGCCGCGACCGCCGCGGAGGCGCGCGGTCTGGTGGACCTGGCGCGCGATCTCGGCCTGATGCTGACTGTGTTCCAGAACCGGCGCTGGGACGGCGACTTCCTGACGCTCGGGCGCCTGGTCGCGGAGGGCGAGCTGGGCGAGGTCAACCGGTTCGAGTCGCGTTTCGAACGCTGGCGGCCGGTGCCGAAGGGCGGCTGGCGCGAGACGGGCGGGACCGAGGAGGTCGCCGGGCTGCTGTACGACCTCGGCAGCCACCTGGTCGACCAGGCCCTGCGGCTGCTCGGCCCGGCCGTCGACGTCTACGCCGAGTCGGACGTGCGCCGTTCCGGGGTGAACGCCGACGACGACACCTTCATCGCCGTCTCCCACGCGGGCGGGGCCCGCTCCCACCTGTGGGCGAGTTCGGTCGCCTCCCGGCCGGGCCCCCGCTTCCGGGTGCTGGGCTCGCGGGCGGGATACCTGAAGTACGGCCTGGACGTGCAGGAGGAGCAGCTGCGCGCCGGTCTGACGCCCGCCTCCCCCGGCTTCGGCGAGGAGCCGCCCGAGCGCTGGGGCACCCTCGGCGCGGACGGCGGCGGTTCCGGCGATGTCGGCGACGGTGTCCGCATCGTTCCCACGGAGCGCGGCGCCTACGCCGGCTTCTACCGGGCCGTGCTGGCGTGCCTGCACGAGGGCGCCCCGCCACCGGTCGCCCCGGAGGAGGTCGTCGAGGCTCTCACCGTGCTGGAGGCCGCCCGGCGCTCGGCCGCCGAGCGCCGGGTCGTCGTCCTGGAGAACCCCTAGTCGCGCAGCCGGGCGCGGAGGATCCGCGAGTCGGTCTCGCTCCAGCCGTGCGAGGCGAGCCACTCCAGCGGTCCGCCGAACCGGTCGTCGAGGACGCCCAGGAACTGCTCGATGTACTCGGACCTCGGGCGGTGGTCCTCGGCCGGGCGGGTGTCGAGGTCGTCGCGGTAGGTGTCGCTGGAGCGCAGCCGCGCCAGGATGCCCTCCAGGCGGTCGCCCGTGGCGACGTAGTCGGTGACGATCGCCTCGCGGGTGGCGCCGGCGACCTCGAGCGCGAGGGCGCACACGACACCGGTGCGGTCCTTGCCCGCCGCGCAGTGGACGATGGCGGCCCCCTCGTCGAGGGCCATGGCGCGCAGGGCGGCCAGGACCGAGTCGGGGCGGTCGCGGAGGTAGCCGTAGTAGAAGCCGGTCACCCGGAGCTCGGCGAGGTCCTCCTCGATCCGCTCCTCGGTCCAGGGCAGCACCTTGTCGGCCTCGATGGTGTCGGCGTCGACGTCGGTGTACACGCCGCCCTCGGCGAACAGGGTGAGGTGGTGGATGTTCACCTCCGGCACCTCGGTGAGCGGCCCCGGCCCCTCCAGGCGTACCTCGGGCCCCGAGCGCAGGTCGACGACGTTGCGGAGCTTCAGCTCGGCGACGAGCCGCCGGACATCCCGTCCGGTCAGTCCCTGCAGGTTGTCCGACCGGTAGATCCGGCCGAAGCGTGTGGTCCCGCCGTCCACCGTGGCGAGCCCGCCGAGGTCGCGGACGTTGACGGCACCTTCAAGATCGATCCAACGCGTGAAGTCGTTCATCACCTTGGAGTTTATACGTCCCTTTACGCGTGGGCAGTTAACACCCGACACCGGTTTCCGTAATTACCGATGTCCTCATACGGCATCCGTAAATGCGTCATTTCTCCCTCCATGAGAGACAGTGGAAGGACCCGCCGGTACCCCATCACAAGGAGATCGCGTGGATCCGAGGAGACGTCCCCCGCACCTGCTGATCGATCCGGCCCTGCCCGCCCCGATCTCCTCGGTCTTACGCGCCAGCCCGCAGGCGCTGCGCGCGGCCCGGCTGGGGCAGGTCCCCGGCCGCAGGGGGCCCGATCCCGTCAAGGTGGTGGCGATCGCCGGACTCCTGCTGCTCATGGCGAGTCTGAGCCCCACGGGAGGCTTCATCGCCGTCCTCGTCCTGATCTCCTTCTCCGCGCTGCGCGGCCTGAGCGACGACCCCGAGGGCCGACGGGAGCGGCGGCGCGTCCGGGTCGCCATGGAGCACAAGGACCGGTTCATCCTGCCAGAGGACCTCGACGGCGACTGCGGTGACCTGCTCCGCCGCACGCAGGACGCCACCGAGACGATCCTCGACTCCGAGATCAACCGGGCGCGCCTGCTCGACACGATCGACAACGCGGTGACCCTGCCCGACCAGACCTGGCGGATCGCCAGGAAGCTGGTGCGGCTGTCGGACATGAGGGCCGAGCACAACCGGCTCGTACCGGGCGCGCCCCCGCCCGAGGTGGCCGAGGCCTTCACCCCCTACGTCAAGGCCCTGGAGACCGCCGAGATCTCGCTGACCAGGCGGATCCGCGCGCTGGAGGAGTACGCCAGGCAGGTCCGCAAGGCCGACGGCGTCTACCGCGCCTACCGGCAGCTCCAGGTGCTCGCGGAACGGACCCCCCGGTACGAGGCCCTGGTCGCCGAGACCGCGGAGGACTCTCTGGCCCTCCCCGGGCTGGAGCACCTGACCGAGCAGGCCCAGCAGGTCAAGAAGCTGTTCCACGAGAGCATCGACGAGGCGCGCGACGCCGCCCGGCACCTGATGACGGCCACCGACTCCTGAACACCTCGGCCTCCGCCCCCGGCACGGCACAGGCAGGGCACAGGCAGGGCACAGGCAGGGCACAGGCAGGGCACAGGCAGGGCACCGGCACCGGCACCGGCACGGACACGGACACGGCGCGCGGATTCCGTGTCTCGGCCACGGCGCGGTGTGCGGATCCCGCACCCGGCCACGGACCGGCCCGGGGACGTCCCGGATCCCGCGGCGACTTCCCCGCACACCGCCCGCCTCCCGGACCGGCGTGCGACCGGAGCCGGCGTACGCTCTCAGCCCTCCGCGCGGCGCAGGAGTTCCAGGGTGCGGCCCATCCCCGCCTGGTTGCCGAGGCTGCGGTAGATGTCCTGGGCCTGCCGCAGTGCCGCGACCGAGGCCTGCCGGTCGCCCGCATCCAGGTGGGCCTCCCCCAGGTAGCGCAGGCTCCTGGCCATCCACCACCGGTCGCCCAGCTCCCCGAAGTCGCGCACCGCCCGCAGCAGCGACTCCTGCGCCTCGCGCGTACGGCCGAGCCGCCCGTGGGCGCGTCCCGCCGACAGCTCGGACCTGGCCACGCCCCACGAGTCGCCGAGCGCGGTGAGCATCTCGGTGGCCCGGCGCACGTAGGTGAGCTCGCGCAGCGCGTTGGCCGGGTTGCCGACCTCCCCCGCCGCGCGCAGGCACCTGGCCTCCTCCCACAGTTCCCCGCGGAGCCGGAACATCTCGGCGGCCCGGTCCAGGCTGAAACCGGCCCGCGCGAAGTCCTCACTCGCGGCGCGGGCGTCGCCGGCGGCGTGCAGTCCCCTGGCGGTCGCGCCGAGCACCTCGCCGTACGCGCGCAGCGTCTGCGCCTCCGAGTAGCGGTTGCGGTCGCGCTCGAACACCCCCAGGGCGTCCTCCAGCAACTCCCGCGCCTCCTCGGGCCTGCGCTGGGCGAGCCGGAGTTCGGCGAGGTTGCGCTGGGTCCTGGCCGCCCACCAGCGGTCGTCCTCGCCCTTGAAGGCGGTGATGGCGCCGATCAGGTAGCCCTGCCCTCGGTCGAGGTGGCCGTCGTTGAACAGGGACATGCCGACCGCGCGCATCGCCCGCGCCGCCCACCAGGTCTCGCCGAGGTCGGTGAAGATCTCCAGTGCCCGCTCCGCGTCCGCCGTGGCGCTGTGGTGGCCGCCCTGCCCGCCCGCCACCGCCGACCGGTCCAGCAGCGCGATGCCCAGCGCCCGCGGGTCGCCCATCCGGTCCGCGGCCTCGCACAGGATCTCGGCGACCGCCCGCCAGTCGGACCAGTAGGCCCGCAGGGAGTGGCAGAGCGAGCAGAAGGCCCGGCCGAGCCCCCAGGCCAGCTCCCACATCTCCATGCTCCTGGCCTGGCCGATCGCGGCGACCAGGGTGAGCCGCTCGGCGTTGAGCCAGTCGGCCGCCGAGGTCTGCGCCCGCGTCACCGTCACCGGGGCGGACTCCGTGCCGGCGGGCCTGACCCTGCGCCCCCAGTCCTGGGGCCAGCGGGCCACGGCCGCGGCCTCCGCGCGGCGGCGGTAGCCGGACAGGACCCGCTCGACGGCCGCCCTGCGGTGGCTCTCGTCGTCGTCGGAGAGCGCCAGCTCACGGGCGAAGATCTTGACGAGGTCGTGCAGCCGGTAGCGCATCACCCCGGAGAGGTCGATGCCCGAGCACTCCGCGAGCTGGGCGTCGATGAGCGCCTCCAGCTGGTCGGCGCCCTCGGGCTCGGAGGTGGCGAGCAGTTCCCCCGCCACCCAGCCGGGCACGTCGGGGGCGCTGACCATGCTGAGCAGGCGCAGCAGGCGGCGCTGGAGGCCGGTGCAGTCGTCGTAGCTCAGCTGCAGGGAGGCACGTACGCTCTTGTCGAGCCTGCGGCCGATCTCCAGCTGGTCGAGGCGGCGGCGCTCGTCCCTCAGCCCGTCGGCGAGGCGGCGCAGGGTCCAGTTCTCCCGGGTGGCCAGGCGACCGCCGCAGATGCTGATGGCCAGCGGCAGGTGGTCGCACATCCGTACGATCTCCTGGGCCGACTCCAGGTCGGCGGCGACCCTGTCGTCCCCGGCCAGCCGCGCCAGCAGCTCGACGCCCTGCGCCTCGCTGAACACCGACAGCCGCTTGTCGTAGGTGTTGAGCAGGAACAGCGGCTGCCTCGACGTGACCATGACCGCGCACCCGGCCTCGGCCGGGATCAGGTCCTTGACCTGGTCGCCGTCGTGGGCGTTGTCCAGGCAGATCAGGATGCGCCTGCCCTTGGTCCAGGTCAGCCAGAGCGTGCGCAGCTCGGCCAGGCCGCCCGGGTCGGTGGTGAGCCGAACGCCGAGCGCGCGCAGGAAGCCGATCAGCACCTCCTCGGGGCCGACCGGGGCCTCCACCTCGCCGCGCAGGTCGGCGTAGAGGCGTCCGTCGGGGAAGCTTCCGGCGATCTCGTGCCCGAACCTGGCGATGAGCACGGACTTGCCCACCCCGCCCCTGCCGTACACCGAGACGACCAGCGGCGAGGCGCTCCCCGCGTGGTCCCGGGAGCGGCGGCGCTCGGCGAAGACCTCGCGCAGCTCGGCCAGCGACTCGGTGCGGCCGGTGAAGTGCGAGGAGACCGGCGGCCACTGGTCGGGCGGGCGCCACGACGTTCCGGCGCCACCGACGCCCCGCTCCTCGGACCGCGAGCCGGTCGTCGCCCAGGTGAGCAGGCCGACCAGGAGACCGGCGAGCGCGGTGACGCCGACCTTGGCCTCGGTGGGCAGCTCCCACACGTCCAGCGAGGTCGCCAGGACGCTGGCCACGGCCGCGGCGATCCCGGCCGCGGCGGGCGCCGCCAGCGGTATCCGGCGTCTCGGCGGCTTCGAACCACGCTGATCAGGCACGTTCGACGGCCCGGCCATTCACACCCCTCGGAGAAGCCCACGGCACGCCCGCGGTCCCCGCCCGGCCGGCGCGTTCTCTCAAGATTGATTCAACCAGACGCAATGCCGGTGGCCGCGTGCTCTCACGGCCAACAGCCGGTGAACCCGTTTTTACGGACACCCTTTTCACGGGAGACCCGTTCGCGGACCCCGTTCGCGTCACCTGGGCGCTTCGTGGCGCCCGGGTGACGCGAACGGTTCTCCTACCGCCCTGCGGCGTTAGCGCCCCAGCACGAGGCAGGTCGCCTTGGCCTTCTTGGACGGGTCGCTCTCCGAGGTGGCGGTGAGGGTCACCTTGGCGAGGTGGCTGCCTCCTGCCCCGCGTCGCGCGTTCACGGTGACCAGGGTGTTCTTGCCGGAGTCGGCGGTCGCGAGCTCGTTGGGCAGCGAGGCCGTCCAGCCGCGTCCGTCGACGGTCGCCGACAGCCGGTAGACGTCACCCTTGAGGTAGGCGCTCACGTCCTCCGGGTGCTGCCCCAGTGCCTGGGCGGCCCTGCCTGTGTTGAACAGCGGGAAGCCGCAGGACGTCAGGTCCTTTCCTGAGGGGACGCCGACGGACGGGAGCAGCTTCACGCCACGCTTGTTCGGCCCGGCGCCGTCCAGGGAGCGGATCGCCACCGTGTACGACAGGATGCCCTTGCTGTCGCGCTTGAGGTCGAGGACGTAGAAGTGGAGCCGGTTGGCCTGGTCCACGTACTCGAACTCCGAGCCCGAGTCGGTGCCCGCGTGGAACAGCGCGTCCGACAGCTGGCGGTAGTCGCCGACCGTGATGGGCACGGCGGTGCCGTCCGGCAGCACGTAGTCGGTCATGCCGATGTCCTGCGGGTTGGCGTCGACGACCCACTCGAAGGGCGCCCGGTCCTCGTTCTTGGTCTTGGCCAGCAGCACGCCGGAGTCGGGGGTGAAGGAGTCCGCGCCCATCCTGTCCACGACCTCGACGGTGTAGTTGTTGTAGCCGCCGCCGTCGCAGAACGGATCGGTGTTCACGCCACAGGCCGGGCTGCGGTCACCGTCCCCGAAGGCGATGTTGACCCCCGACAGGCCGGTGGGTCCCGGCTGGGCCACCCGGGCGGTCACCTTGGCCACGACGAGCCCCGACTCGGCCAGCGCCTCCCTGGACAGGCGCAGCACGTTGGCCTCGTCCACCATCTCCAGCTTGATCTTGTTGCGGAGCATGTGCTGGGCGCCCATCGAGCCGCCCGAGGTGGGCGGGATCAGCCAGCGGCTGTGCGGGCCGCCGGGGCCGTTGAAGCTGCCCCGGCTGAGCATCTCCCAGACGCCGGTGTACGCCCGGCGCGCCGGCACCCCGAACGGGTTGTTGTAGTTGTCGCCGATGCCGAGGATGTGGCTGAGCTCGTGGGCGTAGACGCCCTGCCCTGAACTCTCGGCCTGGGTGGAGGATCCGCCCCCGGCGTTGGGCCAGATGGACGAGGCCGAGGCCCAGGACGTCCACTCCACGTAGCGGGTCTCGGCCCAGTTGGGCAGGGCCGGGTCCGGCGGGCCGAAGTCGTCGGTCACCGCCTCCTTGGTCGGGAACTTGATCGGACCGAACTCCTGCCAGGTGGCCGACTCGTCCTGCCCCGCACTCAGGTAGAAGACGAAGTCGAAGCCCGCGGGGACCTCCTGGCCGACGGCGCCGACCCACGCGGCCCGCGCGTCGGTCCTGATGTTCTTGGTGCAGGTGTCGCCGGACGGGCAGGCCGTGCCACCCTGGAACTCCATCGCGTACTCGTGCGACTTGCCCGGCATCTGGTACGGGCCGAACGAGGTCAGCTCCACGCCGTAGCGGCCTCCCGAGTCCTCCATCCAGTACTCGTGGATGGTGTGCCCCCGGTTGAGCTCGTTGGGGGTGTTGAGGAAGTCCTTGTAGAACTGGGCGACCTGGTCGCGGGGGATGTCGTGGGCCTCGGCGCTGGGGTTCCTGAAAACGGTCGAGCCCTTGGGCTGGGTGACCACGAACGGCTGGTTGGGATAGTCGGCCAGGACGAGCGCGCCGCGGAAGGTCCGCTTGGACCCCTTGGCCGCGGGGTCGGCCCAGTTGGTGCCGGGAGGCTTGCGGTAGTCGGCCCACGTCATGTGGTCCGGGTTCTTCCAGTTCTGCGGGTCGATCGGTGCCGGGCCACCCGGGTCGGCGCGCCGCGCGGTCCCGGCCTCGGGAGCGTCCTGCTGCCAGGGCTGGGTCCGGGGCCAGTGGTCCAGACGCCAGGGGTGTTCGGGCTCGGGGACGGGGTCGGCGGAGGCGGGAACGGCGGTGAGGCCGATGGGGATCAGTACGATCGCGGCAAGCAGTACTTTCAGCAACCGGGGGGGTCGTATCACGTTAAAAGACGGTATCGACCGTTTTCAGATAGATCAACAATCTTCTGTCAGGAAGGTGGGAAGACGTTTACCGGAGATGCATTTGAGATCTCCGGCCCATCCCCTTAACCTCTCCAAAAGGGACGAACATACAGGAGCGCCTATGTCGACGCGGGCCGGTCGGACCATCGGCACGCGTGCTCGGGCAGTCGTCTCCATCCACTGCGCACCCCTGGTGCTGCCCGTCGCGAGCCCTCCCGTCAGGGACGGGGCGATCGTCGTCAGGGGCGACCGGATCGTGCGGGTCGGGCCGCGCGCCGAGATCGAGGCCGCCCATCCCCTCCTGTCCCCGGTCCACTGGCCGGGCATGATCGTGCCGGGACTGATCGACGCGCATCTCCGGCTCGACAGGACCTCCGCCCCGGCGCCCGTCCACGGCGTCACGGCGGCGGGAGGCGTCGCCGCGGACCTCGACGCCGCCTCCACCCTCGGCGAGGCCGGACTGGGCGGCGTGACCTATCTGGAGACCCGCTGCGAGGACGAGGAGCAGTGGGAGGACGAGGGGCGCGACCGGCTGATCACCGCGATCCGCGAGGTCGACCACCCGGGCGTCATCGGCATCGCCGCCCACTCCCCCGACCCCCTCGTCATGGAGGACCTGGCCGTCCTGTCCCAGACGTTCGGGCTCCGGCTCCACGCCGAGCCCGGCCGCCACCCGGTCGGCTTCCTCGACGAGGTGGGGGTGCTCACCGCGGGCTGCCACGTCGCGATCTCCGGCCCGCTCGCCGAGGCCGACCGCAAGCTCCTCGGGATCCGCGGCACGGTGATCGCCATCTCGTCGCCGTTCGCCGCGGAAGGCCTCCTCGACGGCGAGAGCGCGATCTCCGTCGGCACCCGTACGGGCGGCGACCCGCTGTCGGTCGCCCGCGCGCTCTCCTACGCCCCGGGCCACGACCGGCTCCTGGTCGAGGCGGTGACGCTGGGCGGCGCGCGGGCGCTGGGCATGGCCGAGGGCCCCGGCCGCCTGGGCTCCCTGGGACGGGGCGGCCGGGCCGACTTCGCCGTCTTCGCCGTGGAGGCCGACGAGCGGACCGCCTACACCGCCCTGCTCCACGAGGGGCCGGGACGGTGCGTGGCCACCTTCGTGGGCGGCAGCCCCCGCTGGCGCCTCGACGAGAGCGACGCCGAGACCGGCGACGCGGAGGCCAGGCGCCTGGCCTGACCACGGTCCTCTTGGACCGACGCGATCCTCTCGGACCGATGCGGTCCTCTTAGGACTATGCGGTCCAAGAGGACCGATTGGACGTCCGGACCGACCGGGTATCCGGATTCATTGGATGTCCAGACCAACCGGACGTCCGAACCGGGCCTCCGAACCGGGCCTCCAGACCGGGCGTCCGGACCTACTGGGCGTCGACCGCGCCCAGCAGTTCCCTGAGCCGGTCCTGCTGCTCGGAGGTGAGCACCGAGAACAGTTCCTCGGCCACCCGCCTGCGCGCCTCGCGCACCCGCTCGTACCGCTCGCGGCCCTCGTCGGTCACCACGAGCAGCGTGGAGCGGCGGTTGGCCGGATCGACCTCGCGGCGGACCAGTCCGGCCTCCTCCAGGGCGTCGATCACCGGGGTCACCGAGCGGGGCACGATCCGCAGCCTCTCGGCGAGCTGCACCATCTTCAGCGGCGGCTCGGAGTCGACGATGACCCTGAGCGCCCGTGCCTGGCCGGGGCTCAGGCCGAGCGGGCCGAGCCGCTCGCCGTACCCCTGCCGCAGTCGACGGCCGACACCGTGCACCAGGTCGGCCAGTTCCGTCTCCACAGCGCCGAACTTATCCCAGTGCCACGGGGAATGAATGTGAGGTAACCTCTGTTTGAGTAAACATCAGAAAGGAGTTCCGTGGAGGAACGAACCAAGAGTGCCATGCGGCACGAAACACCTGACGTGAACGACGAACCCCGCGCCCCCCTGCGGCGCGTCATCGGTCTGTTCCGTCCCTACCGGGGCCGCCTCTCCATCGTGGGCGCCCTCATCGGACTGTCCTCGCTCGTCTCGCTGGCCTCGCCGTTCATGCTCCGCTCGGTGCTCGACGACGCCATCCCGCACGGCAGGACCGGCCTGCTCACCCTGCTCGCGCTCGGCATGGTCGCGGTCGCCGTCGTCACCAGCGTGCTCGACGTCGTCCAGACGCTGATCTCCACCGGGGTCGGCCAGCGCGTCATGCACGACCTGCGTACCGGCGTCTACGGCCACCTGCAGCGCATGTCCATGGCCTTCTTCACCCGCACCAGGACCGGCGAGGTGCAGTCGCGCATCGCCAGCGACATCGGCGGCATGCAGCTGGTGGTCACCTCCACCGCGGCCTCGATGGTCTCCAACCTGACCACCGTGGTGGCGACGATCATCGCGATGCTCGTGCTGGACTGGCGGCTGACCGTGGTGTCGCTGCTGCTGCTCCCCCTCTTCGTCGGGATCAGCCGCAAGGTCGGCCGGGAACGCAGGAAGATCACCTCCGAGCGGCAGCGGAAGATGGCCGCCATGTCGTCGATGGTCCAGGAGTCGCTGTCGATCAGCGGCATCCTGCTGGGCCGGACGATGGGCCGCGGCCCCGAGCTGGCCGGGCGGTTCTCGGCGGCCTCGGACGAGCTGGCCGACCTGGAGGTCCGCTCCAGCATGGCCGGACGCTGGCGGCAGTCCACCATCCAGATCATCATGGCGGCCATGCCTGCGGTGATCTACTGGGCCACCGGGCTGACCTCGACCGTCTCCATCGGCACCGTCGTCGCCTTCACCACGCTCCAGATGAACCTGTTCCGGCCCGCCGTGTCGCTGCTGCGGCTCGGCGTCGACGTGCAGAGCTCCCTGGCGCTGTTCGGCCGGATCTTCGAGTATCTGGACCTGGCCGTGGACATCCACCCCGGCACCCGCACGCCGGAGACCGTACGCGGCGAGATCCGCTTCGAGCACGTCGACTTCTCCTACGGCGAGGCCCCGACCCTCTCGGACGTCGACCTCACCGTCCCCGCGGGCACCGCCCTGGCCGTGGTCGGCGAGACCGGCTCGGGCAAGACCACGCTGAGCTACCTACTACCCCGTCTGTACGACGTGACGGGCGGCCGGGTCACGATCGACGGGGTGGACGTGCGCGACCTGACCTTCGAGGCCCTGGCCGACACGGTCGGCGTGGTCTCGCAGGAGACCTACCTGTTCCACTCCTCGATCGCCGACAACCTCCGGTTCGCCAAGCCCTCCGCCACCGACGAGGAGATCGTCGCGGCCGCGCGGGCCGCCCGGATCCACGACCACATCGCGTCACTTCCCGACGGGTACGACACCGTGGTCGGCGAGCGCGGCTACCGCTTCTCCGGCGGCGAGAAGCAGCGTCTGGCCATCGCCAGGACGCTGCTGCGCGACCCGCCCGTGCTCATCCTCGACGAGGCCACCAGCTCCCTCGACACCCAGACCGAGCGCGCCGTCCAGGAAGCCCTGGACACCCTGTCGCACGGCCGTACCACCATCACGATCGCCCACCGCCTGTCGACGATCCGCGACGCGGACCAGATCGTGGTCCTCGACCACGGCCACGTCGTCGAACGCGGCACCCACGACGAGCTCCTCGCGGCCGACGGCCCCTACGCCGCCCTCGTCAACCGCGACCGCTCCCTCACCTCCGCCTGACCGGAACCGCATCCCGCGACCACGGCGGAACCCACCGGGAACCTCATCCCGACCACCGCCCGCAGCCGCGCATCCGGGCGAACGCGAAGTCCAAACCCGGGGAACCCGCGGGCTCCACGGCCTTCACCGGGCGGTCGGGTCCCGGCCACCGCTCCCTCACCGCCGCCCGGCCCGGACCGTGTCACCCCCGGCGGACGGAACGCGATCAAGCGTGATCCCGAAGTGGTCGAGGTAGGCGGGAAGAAGCTCGGTCTCGTCCAGGACGCGTTCGGTGCGCTCGCCGTCCACGGTCTGGATCAGCTTGCGGCCGCGGAGCGTGGTCCTGCCCCGGGCCGTACGCATCGAGCAGACCGGTGACCTGGTGAAGTGCGACTTCGGGGAGGTCGCCTGCCACCAGCACGTCGGGACGAAGTCCGCCAGCTCGTACGGCCGGGCGGTCAGCCGGTAGGCCGGGTCGCCGTCGTGCGCGATGTCGAGGTCGCCGAAGTAACCGGGACCGCCGTGGCCACCGAGGCCGCCATGACCGTCAGGGGTGCCGGGAGCGCCATGACCGTCAGGAACGCCGGGAGCGAGCCCGATCTGGAACACGCCCCCGCCGTCCCGCTGCTCCGCGCGCCCGTCCAGCCGCAGCGGCCCGTCGGAGAAGTCGCCGAATCCGACGTCGACCAGCCACGGCCCGTCGTCGAGATCGACGCGCAGCGCCAGGTGGTCGAAGAGCGGCCCCGGCGTCGCGCCGTTGAAGACCCGGGCGGCCAGCAGCGTCACCCGGTAACCGAGCGCGGTCAGCAGCTCCGCGAACAACCCGTTCAACTCGTAGCAGAAGCCGCCGCGACGACGGCCGACGACCTTGTCGAACAGCGCGTCCGGTTCGAGCGAGATCACCTCGCCGAGATGGATGCTCAGATTCTCGAACGGCACCGCTCTCAGGTGCGCGAGCTGCAGGGCTCGCAGGCCCTGGACATCCGGCTTCGCGGGCCGGGTCGCGTCCAGCCTGTCCAAGTAGCGAATGATCCGCGATTCATCCATGAGGCAAGCCAACACCACGCGCCACCCATGAATGACGCGGGGCGGAGTTCGCCGTCAGGAGTTCGCCGCCAGAGGTGTCTCCAACCTCTCCCCCATTCCTGGCGAGAGACCTCAGCGCGGCGCCGGCACCACGGACAGCTCGCAGACGTAGGCGTCGGCCGGTGCGCCGAGCACCCAGACGATCATCGCGGCCAGCGTCTGCGGCCGTATGCACGACTCGGGGTCGTACGGGCGCCCGAAGGCACTCCTGACCTCACCTAGCAGGTCGGTCGCCGTCGCCGCGGGATAGACCGTGGTGACGCGTATGCCGTGAGCCGCCTCCTCCTCGCGCAGCGAGTCGGCCAACTCCCGCAGCGCCGCCTTGCTGGCGACGAATGCCGACCAGCGGGGAACACCGGTCATCCCGGGCGAGGCGTTGACGAAGATCACATGGCCCCTGGAGCGCCGCAGCGCGGGCAGCGTCAGCCGTACCAGTTCGGCGGCGGAGGCCACGTTCACCGCCAGTGTCCGCCGCCATGTCTCGGGGCCGGCATCAGCGACGGCCCCGACGGGGGAGATGCCCGCGCAGTGCACCAGCGCCTGCACATCCCCCAGTTCCCCGGCGTCCTCCAGGGCTCCCACGGCGGCGGCCAGCGTTCCGGGTTCGGCCAGATCCGCCTCGATCCCCCGCACCTCCAGCCGCCCGACGTCGCGCCCCACGGCGGTCACCCGATGCCCGGCCTCCACCAGCGCGCTGACCAGCGCCGTCCCGATCCCTCCGGTGGCCCCGGTCACCAGCACGTTCCCCATGACGACTCCCTTCCTCGGCGCGCGATACCTGATCATCGCCGCCGGGAACGAGGCGCACAACATCGTGCGCTTCTGGTCGTTGAACGGAAGAGACCGTCATTCAGCACGAAAAGGGCTCCTTGCCGCGGGACACCTCGCGTGCCCTGCGATATACATAATCACTTATCCGGCGCTAGCATGGCATCTCACCATGAAGTAGCGTTCCGGGCATGGGCGACACTCACCCGGCCAAAAAAATGATCCTGCTGTGCGTCGCGATTATGTTCGTGTCGGCCAGTGCCGGACAGGCGGGAGCGGTCGGTGATTCTCGCGCGGCAGCGGATCAATGGCGCGATTTTCCGTACGCACGCGATCCACGCCCGATAGTCATTGTTGACGATCTCCCCAAAAGGTCGGGAAACGCCAAGCCGGGAACGCGCTTCGCTGTGCGGGAGAAGCTGTCCGACGATCCACCGAAGAGCCAGGAGATCCTCCTCCACGGAGACAGGATGAGCCTTGCTCAGATATCGGCCGCGGACGCTTTCGATCGTCTTTCCGAGCAGCTTCGGCCGATACCCGGCGAGACCATGACCGTCGTCGAAGTGGGCCTGAACCCATTGGTGTGGATGACGGACAGGGGCTCACTGTCACTTCCCTCATGGAGCTTCCACACGGACAACGGAGGGTCGGTAAGCTGGCCGGCGGTGACCCCTGACGCGTTTTGGCGCCTGGGTCGGACAAGACAATCATCGGCGATCACCGGCGTTTCTCTGGACGCGTCGAAAACCTCGCTCTCCTTCGAAACCATCACCGGCCCGGATTCCTGCGGCGGCTCAATGAGTGACGATGATTTCGAAGTCGCCCAACTCCAGTCCATCGTGGTGATCTTTGCCGATGAGTTGAGTGCCCCGGACTCCGGATGTGATGGGCCGGCTTTCGCGATACTGAGGAGGAAAACCGTACGAATCGATCGACCACTGGAGGGAAGGGCCGTTGTCGATCAGCACGGTAATCCCGTGCCGGTTGAAATGCCGTGAAATCATCGTTTCCGGCGGAGTTCCATTCCCGGTCACACACTCTCGGATCGTCAGCAGGTTCGCATCCGTATCGGGAAGCCCGCCGACGTGGCGTATATCCGGGACCGCGACAGCCGTTCCAGCGGGGTGGTCCCGGCGGCACCCACTCGGCCGCGAGGCACCGGGCGGCGACGCGTGGACGACAGGGTGGTCCTCCCATCGATCGCGACGCCTTCCTAGTACTGCGGCCGCCATTCGCTATGTGACCTGGGATGAAAGCATCGGGGCGTTGTCGACCGCGGCCACCAGTTCGAACCCGTGCGCGGACAGCAGCCGCACCAGGCCGTCCCGCAACAGGGCGAAATCTTCGGCTATTACAACACGCACGGCAGCTCCGTGGTCAGCTCGGTGGGTCCGCCGGGAGGGCTGCACGTCGAGCGCGCCGTCGAAGGGGGACAGCCATCGCCGGACACCGGCCAGCCCGCTCCCTGCCGCTGGGTCGGCGCCGCCCCGGCCGTCGTCGCGCACGGTCCAGGCGTAGGACCTCGGCCGTCGCAAGAGGGAGTCGGAGGGCGGTCGGCCGCCGACCTTCGACCCGAAGGTCTACAAGCAGCGCCTCGCTGTGGAGTGCGGCATCAACCGGCTCAAACGCCACCGCGCTGTGGCCACTCGGTTCGACAAGCTTGCCGTGCGCTACGAAGCCACCGTCCTCACCGCCGCAATCAACGAATGGCTCTGACCGACTTTGATGAAGGCCCTAACAGTCCGGCGCTTTGTCTGGAGCGGTGTCGCCGACCAGCGCCAACACGTCTCGCGTGTAGAAGACCCCGGTTCGAACGTGGTATCACATGGTGGAGGTGAGCCCTTCTCCGATCTTCTTCAGCTCGGCGCTAACGGCCTCGGCGCCGGAGAACTCCTCCGCGTACACAGGGCTGAACATGATCTCGGCCCACTGCCTGTCGCCCATTTTGAGGAAGAGGGTCGGGTTGCCCTTCATGCCATCCTCACCGACGTTCTGCACGACCAGGTAGCCGCTCCGGCCTCCGACGGTCACCTCCTCGCCGCCCTTTTCGCCGCGATAGGCCTGGATCTGGTCCTCCACCTCCTGGACGGTCTTCTCCTCGTGCATACGGATCTGGACCTGGTAGTAGCCCTTGTCGTCGCCATCGTAGTTGTACGAGGTCGAGTAGGTGTCGCCGAAGTCCGACGACCATCGGGACCACTGCAGCCCTTCGGGCAGGTATCCCACCCTGACATGCCCGAACTCCCTCCCGTCGCCCAGGTCCCCGAGGTCCGGCGGATCGGTCGGCACGGGCGGGGTGTCGTCGATGGCAGGCGGTTCCTGTACCGCGGAGAACGTGCTCCGCTCGCCGATCGTGGGCACCGAATCGACGGTCCAGTAGGCGATGGACGGGGCGACGACCACGAATGCGGCCACGGACGCGGCCACCGCCGCGGCTCTGGCCCTCCTCCTCTTGGCCCGGTGGGAGCGCATCACCCGCCCCAGCAGGTCAGGCGCGGCGTGCAGCCTCGCCGTCCCGTCCGCCATGAGCCGGCGGATCTCGTCCTCAAGCATGGGCATCCTTGATCGCTCCTTCCAGTGTTTCCCGGCCAAGCGCCGAACGGAGCTTGGCCATGGCCTTCGACGCCTGGCTCTTGACCGTGCCGACCGCGCATCCGAGCACCTCGGCGGTCTGCGTCTCGCTAAGGTCCTCCCAGTACCGCAGAACGATCACCGCCCGCTGCCGGGGCGGCAGAGTGCGCAGCGCGTCCATGAGCACATGGAACAGGTCAGGGTCACTTGCACGGACCGACGTCTCCGGCGGGCTGTGCATGGGGATGATGTTGAGGATCGCCCGGCGGCGGGCGCGGTTGATGGCGGCGTTGATGATGACGCGCCGCACGTAGGCATCGGGGTTGTCGTAGCAGGCCACCCGCTCCCAGTTCTTGTAGGTACGCTCGAGCGCCGTCTGCAGCAGGTCCTCGGCCTCCGTCTCGTCGCCACAGGCGAGATAGGCGACCCGCAGCAGGCTCGTGGCACGCGCGGCCACGAAAGCACCGAAGTCATATTCCACACCGCTCACGGCTGTCCGTCCGATTTCACACCTCCTAACACACTTCGGCCTTCGCGACGGTTGCCCGCTCGCGCAGAACACTTTTGCGGGCAACCCTTCGAGCGACCCAGGTGTGTAGATAGTTGTGACTTCGAATCGATGGAGCAACCTGATGACGTTCGCGACCGTGCCGACCCGGCGGTTGATCACTCTCGGCGTCGCCCTGGCCGTGGGCGCCACCGTCCTTGGCGCGCCGGCGGCCGTCGCGGCTACTCCCCCCGAGGGGGCCTACTGGCACACCAAGACCATGACGACATCCACCCATCCCCGGCAGTTCGGCAGCAAGTCGGACCCCTATTCGCTGGTCCAGCGGGAGATCTCCGAACGGTGGAGCGCCCCCGACGGCAGAAACTGGTTCGGGTACCGGGAGCTCGGGACGCTGCCGGGGACCGTGGCGGACAAGAAGGCGTGGCGGCGCGACGGCTCCCCCTCCACGTGGAACGAATCGATCGACGGCAAGACGGTGAAGCTGTCCGCCGAGCCCGCCAAGGGCCGCCTGGC
Source organism: Streptosporangium sp. NBC_01469 (assembly GCF_036227305.1). Classification (NCBI taxonomy): domain Bacteria; kingdom Bacillati; phylum Actinomycetota; class Actinomycetes; order Streptosporangiales; family Streptosporangiaceae; genus Streptosporangium; species Streptosporangium sp. NBC_01469. Next base: position 9,264,996 of record NZ_CP109465.1, read on the forward strand.
ACCTGCAGGGAGGGAACGGAAGTTTTGGGTCGCGGAGCAGTGGCTGACGTACGACGAGGTTCAGCGCCTGCCCGCCGACCCGAGCCGGCTGAAGGACTGGCTCACGAAGGCGGGCCAGGTCGGCAGGGAGGACGACATACCCGGATGGCTCGAGTACACCCTGCCCGAGTTCCTGCACGATTTTCCCGCCCCGAAGGAGGTCCGCACCGCGGCCTACCAGGCCCTGCTGACGCTGCCGGGCGTCCGCGCCGGCGGCGCCGCGAAGGACGGCCTGGGCAGGCCGGGCGCCGCGGTCGTGCTCGATAGTTCGAGCGGGAAGGGGAAGAAGGCGACCGTGGTCAAGGTAAGTCTGATCGTCGACACCGGCAGGATGGTGCTACTGTCACGGGACCAGAAGGCCACGCTCGACGGCAAGGCGTTCCCGGAGATGTCCTCCAATAAGACGCTGATCCAGGTCGGCTGGACCGACTCCCCGCCTGCCGTACCGGCTCTGTCCTGACGCGCCGCGACCGGCCATATCCACGCGGTAGTCCGGCGACAAGAAGACCGGATCCCCGGCCCGGACATCCATCCCACCCCTGGGAGTTCCGGTAGTAATCGCCGAATATCCAGCGAAGTTCGATATTGTGCCTGGTGAGGCCGTTTTCTAGTACGAAAGCCGCTATTCCTTAGTTGAGCTGGATATATGCGGTGCTCAGGCGGGCTCGGTGGTGGAACCAGCGGGCGCGTGCTTGATGGCGGCGTCGCCAGGCTGACCAGTGAGCAGCCTGTTCCAGGGTCGGTGTGTGGCCGGTGACGGCGTTGAACAGGCGCTTGACCTCGGCGACCGTCAGCGGGATCAGGCCGGGGTCCCCAGGCGGTGCTTCGTCGGGACGGGTGGGGCGGGTGGCCTGGGAGTCGGTGCGGTGCCGGGCCGCGGCGGCGGTGACCGCGCAGACGGCCAGGGCGGCCATGACCAGCACGAGGTGCCGCAGCAGTGCCTCGTGGAGGCGGACCTGGGACTGGTCCAGGCCAAACAGGTCCTTGCCGGCCTGGAAACTCTCCTCCACCGGCCACCGCAGCCCGGCGGCGGTGATCAGGCGGGTCAGGGTGGCCGGCTGACCGACGGGCACGAAGCAGTAGTGAAAAGCCAGTTCGCCACTCTTGCAGTGCTTTCGGACCAGCAGATAGCGGGCAGGGCTGGCAGTGGCGATCCAGGCCCAGGCGTAGGTGCGTTCGCCCTTGGAGCCGGTCCCGGCCGAGCGGATGGTCCATGTGCGTTTCTGCCTCAGGTGCTTGGCCACGGCCTGCTCGCAGGTCAGGCAGGTGCCCCCGCCGAGGGTGAGGGTGAAGGTGGCGCGGATGCGCAGCACGTAGGCCTGGCCTTGTTCTTCCAGGAAGGTGCGCAGCCGGGTGCAGGCGCCGTAGACCTCGTCCCCGGCCACGAAGTCCAGGCGCACATCGTCGGCGTAGGCCTCGCCGAGCAGGTCGATGGCCAGTTCGCCCTTGGTCGCGAAGGTCAGCTGCAGCGGCAGGCCGGTGGTGATCGCGGTGACGGGGTCGCTGATCTGCTCGGCGGGAATCCATTGCCGTGCACCGATCAGCGCGTGCCCGGCATCGGCGCGGACGTAGGCGAGATAGACGGTATTGATGCCGTTGTCGATGCCGCCGGCGCAGCCCATGTGCCGGCGCTTGACGCCCGCCGTGGCCACGCCCTTCTTCTCCTGCCCAGACTCGTCCAGCACACCGATGGTCAGGTTGCCCGGCCGGGCGGCGGTATCGAGCCGGGTGACGGCGAACCGGCGGATGGTGCTCATCGCGCCCGCGGTGTCCCACCGGGCACGGTTCAGCAGGCGCTGGGTGGCGTCCGGGTGGCGGTCGCCGATCCATTCGGCGATCGTCCAGCCGTTGCGTCTGGGCAGCTCAGACATGACAGCTCGGACGTACTTGGCAGCCTGCAGCCGAACCGGTCACCGGCCGGGTTCTCCACGCAGTCGAACGTGAGGCCCTGCTCCCGCACCCACTCGATCAGAGCGCGGTTCGCCCGGCGACCGTGGTTGACGTAGGTCAGCGTCGCGTACCGGCCCGCCGGCAGCACGCCGGGGGAAACCCGGCCGTCACCCTATCTCCCACGCGACTTCGGCCGTTCGCCCGCTGCTCCCGAGCGGCATCACTATGCCGCATCGGGCGGGGTCGGGTCGATATTCCGGGGGCGCGTGGACGCACTTCCTCGATCGAACCTTCCGCCGGGCATGAACGCGAGCCGCGCGGGCAGCGCCGTAGTCCTGCTTCACTCTTGCCCGTACCACGACGAGCTCAGGCCGCCGTCGCGTATCTCACACCGCGGAGAAGTCGAACTCCCCGTCCTTCACCCCACCGATGAACGCCTCCCACTCGGCGCGGGTATAGACGATCACCTCACCGCCGGGCCGGTGGCTGTGCCGCACGGCGACCCGCCCACTACCGTCGCCCAGCGGCCCGGCTTCGACGCAATTCCCTCCGCCGTTCTCACTCCGCGCACTGATATGCCAGGCGACACCGGCCAGTTCGTCGGGGCCGAGCACCTCGTGCCCTTCCATCGCGTTCATCTCAACAACTCCTCTGCCGTCGCGGAGATCAGCCTGACCGACTCCTCACGCGTAAGGGTGAGCTTCCGCAATTCATCGTATGTCTGCACCAAACGTTCTGTATCTGGTGATTCGATATAGATGGCACCCTTCGCGGTATCCGCGTAAGCGACCTCGGGAAAAGGATCCTCCACCTTGAGGATCCGGAACGCGCCGGTTGGACTGGCATGCGCTCCGGCGCTGAACGGGAGGACACGAACCTCGATGTTCGACTGGACGGCACACTCGGCCAGATGCCGGAGTTGCGTCGCCATGCATTCCGAGCCGCCGACCCGGCGCCGAAGCACCCCCTCGTCGACGATCGCCGACAGTCGCGGCGGAACGTCGCCCTTGAGGATCCCCTGACGGGACATGCGAAGTTCGAGCCAGCGCGTTCTCTGCTCGACGTCCACGTCAAAATCGGCCGCAGCGATCACCGCACGCGCATAAGCCTCGGTTTGCAACAATCCCGGTAGCAACGTGTTGTCGAATGTGTGAATCTCCCTGGCCCGCGACTCCAGCCAGACGTAGTCGATGAGCCAGCCGACGACCTCTCCGGCATAGCCGTCCCACCAGCCCTTCTGCCAGACCTCCTGGCTCAGCTTCAGTAGCGCCTCACGACGATGACCGTCCGCGACGCCGTACAGGTCGAGAAGCGCGAACAGGTCGGGTCTCCGAATGGGATATCCGCCGGACTCGAAGCGGCTGATGGTGCCCGGATCACGTTGCAGATACTCGGCCACGTCCTTGAGGAGAAGATCGTTGGTCTCCCTCAGTTCCCGAAGTTGCTGACCAAGCCACTGGGAACGCAACGTGATCCACTTCGGAGCGGCCATACCCAATTCCTTCCGAGCTGGTCGCGCACATCGAGGCGCGGTCCAATCGATGAGGCCGGACAACTTGTCGAGCCCTCGCAGTTGTGTCAGTATACCGAAAGTAATCAAGCGATCACAGCAAGTACACAAAAGCGGCAATTGACGACCAGCTATGGGTTATGGGGTCACGTCAACATTAAGAAGTAGGAAAGGGGCCGGGGCGGGCTCGCTTGGAGGCCACGCCCGTCCCGGTCCCGGCGGCCGGAAAGGAAGCACCCGAGATGGAGCACTTCAACGGTTCCGACCACTCGACTGTCTACCACGGCACGAGCTCATCGGAGGCGGCAAACGGAAGCGAGGGAGACACCTTTCCCGAGAACGCCGGTCCCACCAGAGAGGACGTGCGGGCGCTGGCCGGTGGTCTGCCTCGCGTGTTCGCGCTGGTCCAGGAGTTCGGCGACCACGACGGAGAGGGCATCGCGGAGGTGGTGGCGTACGGGCTGGCGCTGCCGGGTGGAGAGGCGGCCACCGTCGGCGTGACCGCCCGGGGGTTCGGCAGCTGGCGGAGCGCCGACAGCGCCGCGTACCGGCTCCACTCCGACCTCGTCTGGCTGGGAGAAACCGACAGATGATCAGGAAAATGAGCGGACAGCGAGCAAAACCCGTCTGTCTTAGGCGCCGAGGGCTGTGCGGGTTTCACGGGTACGTCATCCCGCGACCGGTGTACGTGATTTTCCAGACGTACTACGGCCCCGGCTCGGCGCGTGCACAGCCCCGGTGTTGAGCCCCCTGGCTGCTCGCTCTCTCGCCCCTCGCCCTCCGCGAGGGCGGGAGAGGGTGGCGTGGGGACGCACCGAGCAACCAGGGGGTTAGCCCCCGACAGGGTGGCGGTCAGGTGTGGACCGTCCAGGGAAAGGATTGCCCTGCCGGGGAGTCTCAGGGGTTCGGCGGGAGGAAGCCGTCTGTCCTCAGCCCTGATTCACCAAATACGGCACTGGCTGAAGGTCGTGAACTTGGACGATCAACTGTGTGGCCAGCGCGTAGGGAAGCAGTACCTCGTCTCCCAGGCTGATCTCCACGTTGTGCTCGCCCGTGGGGGTTGCTCGCAGACCTGGGCCGGGGGTGAACATGTCGGCCAGGACGGCGGCGGGTTCGGCACGGGCGACGGTGCAGACAACCTGGGAGATACGAAGCTGAGGGCAGGTGGCCAGCGCCTCGGGAATGCAGGCCCGGCAGGTCGGGGGCGCACTCGTGAGGCCCCCGGCGGGGTCCTCGGGGAGTTCGCGGAACGCGGTGTCGGTCATGATCCAGGGGATGCGCCCGGTGCCGGGGTCGGTCGCGGCCCGCCCGCAGACCTGGCACAGCAGCTTCTCCATGCATCTCCACTGGCGCAGCGTGTTGAGCTTGCGCCACTGCGGCGGCCCCTGCCGGTTGTTCAGGACGCGAACGCGCAGTACCCCGCAGGCCATGTCGCCCCGGCGCGGATCGTCGTAGGCGAGCCGCAGTCCACCAAGCGGGCGCCGGGCGAACCGCAGGCGTTGCGGCGCGACCTCGTCAGCGTGGGCGATGACATAGGGGACACGAAGCTGTGTCGGCGCGGCGCTCGTCATTCCGTCCTCCCGTCCGGCTCAAGTGACCACGCCACCCGCGCGGCCGGGCACCCCAGCTGAAGATCTCGGAACGTCGCCGCGCTCACCTCCTCCGGGGCGCTCGCGGAACTGCCCGTGCGGCGTGCTTCGAGGGAGTCGTCCGGGTTCTTCGTGCCGTCGCACTCCGGGATCTCCCGCCTCACGCGACATCCTTCGGGAGCGCGGCGAGGATCAGGTCCACGACCGCGTGAGGCTGGTCGGCGTTCACCATCTGGGCCGTGACCCCCACCGAAGACAGCGAGACCACGAAGCAGCCGGAACGATCTCCCACGGTCACGCTCGCCACCTCCCAGCCACCACGGCTGTGCGCGATCAACTCGAAGCGGTCTTCTCGCGGAAACGGGAGCGGCCGATGGCTGTGAAGGTGGAGCCCCACATAGTGAATGATCGACGTTCGAACACCTTGCGCACTGACCAGCCGTGCGAGGTCACTCAACCCCTCGGGGATTTCTTGCCCGGCAGGGCTCGCCGTCTCGTCGCCCTCGTGCCCCCCGGCATGGGCCTCTGTCACTGTCTGTCCGGATGCCATAACCCAGACGGTAGGAGTCCAGTCAGAGCCGGGGCTAGGAAATTTCCCGGGATTGCAGCAACCTCCGTGCGGCGTCTATCTCCCCCCGTGCAGAGTCGCCATAAACGGCCTGGGACTGCAACAGCTTGAAAATCCGTAGGTACGTCTCTATCTCGCTGGGACGCTTGGTGCGGTAACCCCCGGTCCAGTGCTCGCTGCGAACCAGCGACTCGTCATAGACATAGAACCCTTCCCCCGGCCAGATGGTCCGAAGTCGGCCGAGAGGGATGATGCCTAGCGCCACATTCGCGAAGCCGGCTGCACGTTCGACGTAGTCGAGCTGATCCAACATCACGGCGACACTGCCACGTTGGGCATAGAGCGCCCCAGCCTCGACGACCAACGAGAACATGCACTTGCCGGACTCAAGGACGCGCAAGCGGTTCAGCCGTCCCTCGACGGCCTGGTCTATGTCGTCGGTCAGCCCGTGGAATCGGGTCACATCTTCGATGACGGCCCGTGTGTATCCCGGCCTCTGCAGGAAGCCGGGAACGGTCTGAGGATCGTAGGCGCGTATCAGCTTGGTCTGCTCATAGAGCGGTTTGATTCGCTCGCTCTGCTGCTTGAGCCCGGCACGCATCGCTTGCCGGTGCTCCTCCCACATCTCGTCGATCTGCCGATGTGCGGCTATCAGCTCGGGAACCTGGTCCTCCGCATCGCACGCACGGCACCAAACCCGTATGTCGTCTTCCGTGGGATTCTGCCGTCCCAGCTCGATCCGGGAAATCTTGGAGTCGCGCATCCCGGATCGTGCTGAGAGCTGACGGCCGTTGAGGTTGGCGTCCAGGCGCAGGCCGCGAAGCCTCTGCCCGAACGCCTTGCGGGTAGCCTGTACTTGATCTTGTTCGGACAAGGCCGGGACGCCGTCAAGCGGGCCGGTAGTCGCGGTGCGGCATGGCCAGGCCCCGCAGAGCCGAAAAGGCGTCAGCGCAGTGCTTCACGATGGCGGGGTCTCGGTAGAGCTGAATCTCAGCGCGCTTGTCCGTTCCGTCAAAGACGTTGAACACGACCGTCTCACCGTCGAGCAACCAGAAGTCATTCCCCGGCATGCTCAATGTTGAGGTCAGCCGTCGCGGCACCCACCGCAGGTCTTCCCCGGCCTCGACCTTGAGGCCATTCGTCGCCTCGAAGCACCACCGCTGGTAGGCCGAGAGAGGTTCCGACACCACGCACACGCGACGGCACGTCTTCCCCTCCGCAACCCCAGTCTTGACCCGGTCACACCACGGCTTGAGGACGCGAGGGACTTCCTCACGGTCACCTGCCTGCCAGTTGACGAACAGATCAGCGTCTATGCCGTAGTTGTCTCGCATCTCGACGTGGCGTGCTTCCCGGCTGATGCCATTGACCAGATCAGCCCGCTCCTTCGGGGAGATCGACTCCATAGTGCTCCCTCACGTACTTCCGAACGAACACGTTCGTGGTGCGCTCGGAGAGTTCCCCGAACGTCTCGTCTTTCCCGAGGCCGATGAGCTGCGCCCCTACCTTGGGCCGCGCTTCTTGACCTGTGCGAGCCAAGACCCCCGATCCGTCCGATAGAACGTCTCGCACTCGTTGTCCTGATTGGAGTTGGGGTCTTTGCAGTAGAAGGTAAGAGAGAGATCGTCTCCATCACCGTAGGATTGCGCGAGATTTCGCCCTCCTGGTCTACGCCGTGAGCCCCAAGGGTCACGCGGTGGAGGGGCAGAGTCAAGGTTCTGCCGCTCACGACCTGACCTGGGCTTCTGGCGTACGGCGAAGGTACGGCAGCTCCAGGTGACCATTCGGCGCCGTGCGACTCGATCCTCGATCAGAGCGCGTCGGTGCCGAATGCCTCACAGCGTGACCGCTATGACCAGTGGGCAGCGGGAGAGCGTCCGGGAGCGGACTCCAGAGCGGGCGGATCGCGTCAGCGGGTCTCACCCAGGCTCGCGCGGAGACCGGCCAGGATCGTCCTCAGCCCGTACTCGAAGTCGGCGTCCGCCGCGTCGCGGGACTCCTCGGTCACCGGGCGGCCGGCGCCGGCCTGCTCCTCGACGGCCCACCCGACGGTGTAGCGGCTGATGACCAGGTCGGCCCGCCGCGCGTCCGCCGGGGGGAACCCCGCCTCGCCGAGCACCTCGACCACCGAGTTGGAGATCGCGATCTGGCTCCCGACCGGCCGGGTGCCGACGTGCAGACGTGCGCCGTCGCGGTGGGTCAGCAGGCTCCGGCGCAGCGCCCGTCCTCGCTCGGCGAGCCAGTCGGCCCAGTCCTGATCCGGCCCCGGGCGGGCCAGGTGCGCGAACGCGTCCTCGACCATGGTCGCGGCCATGTGGTCGAGCAGCTCCTGCTTGCTGCCGAAGTGGCGGTACAGCGCGGGTGACTGCACGTCGAGCTCCTGCGCGAGCCTGCGCGTGGTCAGGCCGTCGAGCCCGACCTCGTTGAGCAGCCGCAGCGCCGTACGCATCACCGTGGCGCGTGTGTGTCGCATCCGTTGCCTCCCCACGTCCCGTTATCGACGATAACTTCCCGTGGCCCGAGGCGCTCGGCTCGCCGATCCATCCGGGCGGGCCCAGAAGGTCACCTCCCGTTCATCCGGGGGGTGGCGAAGGCCGTCGACCGGCAGCGGCGGCATCACCTACGAGGTGACCGGCCCCTTCCGCGCCCAGCCCTGACGGTTCCCCGAGCGGCGCCCGGTACCCGGTGTCCGGGCCGGGCGCCGTGTTCCTCCCGTGCCAGGGTCACCCGCCGAGCCGGGCCTTCACCGCCTCGCCGCGACCTCCCGGGCAGCGAGCGCCGTGTTCTCCGCACGCCGGGGTCACCCCACCTCGGCCGTTCCTCGCGTGCCGGACGCCCCGCGCACGGTACGGCGGGCCGCGAGGAAGATGGCGAGCGTGCCGAGGACGAGGACCGTCTGGCCGATCAGGTTGACGGTGTTCGCGGTGCCGTGGAGGAGGAGCAGGATGAAGCCGCCGAACGCGTAGGTCAGCAGCGCGCCGCCCGCCAGCGCGAGCCGGTGCGCGGCGCCCCAGCCGGCACCTCGCGACCACCGGCTGATCACGACCGCCATCACGGCGAGCAGCGCGACGCCCACGGCGGTCCCCCACCAGTCCTCGGGGCGGACGAAGAACGCCGCGGACGCGACGAAGCACACCGCTCCCACCAGCCAGGGTCTCGGCGACCGCCCGTCCGTCACCGGGCGGGGACGTCGCCCGACGAGGAACGCGGCGACGACCAGGAACGCGACCACGACGGCGGCGCCGATCCTCTGCGGCGGCGAGGCCATGAATCCGCTGTCGTCGTATATGCCGTTGAAGAGAACGAGGGAGCCAAGGACGAACACGACGCAGGTGACGATCAGGCCGGGTATGCCCAGCCAGGGGGTCGTGGCGCGACGGGGCACCAGGATTTCCACGACGGCGATCGGGACGCCGATGCTCCAGATGGCGTGTCCGGCGGTGAACCCCACGGCGTTGCCCGCGCTGAAGCCCAGTGCCGGGATGAGGGTGGCGCCCCGGGAGACGTCCTCCTCGAACAGCGGGGCGGGGTTGAAGAGGGTCTGGTCGATCAGGGCCGCCTCAAGCACGCCGTACGCGCACGCCAGCAGGAGGAGCGTCGGCCAGCCGCGCCCGGTGCGCCGGACCACCTCGCGGATGATGATCGCGCCGCCGCCGTACATCGGCGCGAGGATCACCAGGCCCCCTATCTCGGACGAGGGGACGTTGCCAAGCAGATACTCGGCGACCAGCGGGGAGAGAAGGAACAGCCCGAGGGCGGGCGCGACGCGACGCGGCATCCCCGGACGCCCGCCGGGAGCCGTCTGGGGCATCCCGGTCGTCTGAGTCGTCTGAGTCGTCCGGACCGCGTGTCGCCGGTCGTCGGGAGGGTTTCCGGTCATGGCGGTGACGCTAGGTCCGAACGACCCGCGAGCACATCGAACGCGAGAGCGGCCTTCACCCCCCTCTCAGGACGGATCCTGATCGCGCCTCTCCCCCCTCGGACGGAGATGGCAGCACGTACCGGGTCGTTTATCCACGGACAGGTGATCCCTGGATAGGCGCGACATGGACCCGCCCCGTGGCGTTTGCGACGCTTGATCCGACCGGAAAGTCCCGCTGACCAGGGAGTTACCATGAAAGACGTGTCCGTCCCCGATCTGACCGGGAAGCTCGCCGTGGTGACCGGCGCGAGCGACGGTGTCGGCCTCGGTCTGGCCGTGCGCCTGGCTCGGGCGGGCGCCGAGCTCGTGCTGCCGGTCCGCAACCCCGTCAAGGGCGAGGCGGCCGTCACGCGTGTCCGCTCGGCGGCTCCCGGCGCGACGGTCTCCCTCCGTGAGCTCGACCTGGCCTCGCTGGGCTCCGTGGCGGCGCTCGCGGAGAGGCTGAACGCCGAGGGCCGACCGATCGACATCCTGGTCAACAACGCGGGCGTCATGTCGCCGGCCACCCGGCACACCACGGCCGACGGCCTGGAGCTGCAGTTCGGCACGAACCACATCGGGCACGTGGCGCTGGTCGGAGGGCTCCTGCCGCTGCTGCGCGCCGGCCGGGCCCGGGTCACCACCATGTCGAGCAGCGCCGCCCGCACCGCCAGGATCGACTGGGACGATCTGCAGAGCGAGCGGAAATACTCACCGATACGTTCGTACGGGCTGTCGAAGCTGGCCAACCTGATGTTCGGCCTCGAACTCGACCGGCGCAGCCGGGCCGGTGGCTGGGGCGTCGTCAGCAACGTCGCGCACCCCGGCACGACCCTGACGAACCTCTACGCGTCCGGCCCCAACCTGGGCCGCGAGCGCCCCTCGCCGCTTGAGGCGATTATGACGCGGCTCTCCCGCCTGGGCCTGTTCGTGCAGACCGTCGACAGGGGCGCGCTCCCCGCCCTGTACGCGGCCACCGACCCGCGGGCGCGGGGTGGTCGCCTCTACGGCCCCGACGGCATCGGCCAGTTCACCGGAGACCCGACCGAGCTGACCGTCTACAAGCCGGCCCGTGACGAGGCCGGCGCGGCTCGGCTCTGGGACGTCTCCGAGCGGCTGGCCGGGGTCGGATTCGCCGCCGCCTGAGGTCTTCACGGCGGCCGTTCTCTGGAAGGGAGAACTCACCTGATGGACAGGGCCCAGCTGGCCGATTTCCTGCGCACCCGGCGGGAGGCGCTGCAGCCCGAGGACGTCGGGCTGCCTCGCGGGCAGCGGCGGCGCACCGGCGGGCTGCGGCGCGAGGAGGTCGCCGCGCTGTGCGGCATGTCCGCCGACTACTACAGCCGGATCGAGCAGCGGCGCGGACCCAACCCGTCCGAGCAGATGCTCGCCGCGATCGCCCGGGGCCTGCACCTCTCCCTCGAGGAACGCGACCACCTGTTCCGCCTCGCCGGCCACGCCACCCCGCGGCGGGTCTTTCGCGGCGACCACATCAACCCCGGGATGATGCGCATCTTCGACCGGCTGGAGGACACCCCCGCGCAGGTGATGAGCCACCTCGGCGAGACGCTCAGGCAGACCCGGCTCGCGGTGGCGCTGATGGGTGACGAGAGCGTCCACACCGGGATGGCGCGCAGCATGCACTACCGCTGGTTCACCGACCCGGCCTCGCGGCTGATCTATCCCGAGGACGACCACCCGACGCACGACCGCCTCTTCACGGCCAGCCTGCGCGACGCGTACACGCGGGACGGCAAGGGCTCGCGCGCGGCCGCGCTGGTCGACGCGCTGCTGGCGGCCAGCCCGGACTTCGCCGCGCTCTGGGACGAGCATCCCGTCCTGGGCCCGTTCTGCGGGCCGAAGCGCATCCGGCATCCGCGACTCGGCCTGCTGGAGTTGCACTGCCAGACCCTGGTCGATCCCGACCAGTCCCAGATGCTGCTGGTCTTCACCGCCGTACCGGGCAGCGAGAGCCACGAGAAGCTCCAATTACTCCCCGCCGTCGGCGAGCGGAACGCCTGAACCCGTCCCCGTGGGGGCTGTCCGGAAGGACCGGGTCCTCGTTCAGCTGGAGCGGGGCCGCACGAGTCCCACGTCGTAGGCCAGCACGACGGCCTGGACCCGGTCGCGCAGGCCGAGCTTGCGCAGCATCGAGGACACGTGCGTCTTGACGGTGGCTTCGGTGAGTACGAGCCGCTCGGCGATCTCGGCGTTGGACAGCGCGAGCGCGACCAGCCGCAGCACCTCGACCTCCCGTCCGGTCAGCGAGCCGAGGCCGGGCGGCGGCGAGGCGACAGGGGAGAACGCAGAACGACACGAGACGACACAGGGCGACACGGTCGACGGCGAAAACTCACGGAGTTCTTTTTCGGATTTCTGTTGTCCCCGGCCCGCCCGCCGGTCTCCTGTACAGGAGCGAATATGTCCGGCACCGGACCCGACCGACAGCAGATCTGCGATCCGGCCCCCCGGCACGCCTCCGATACGCCGACAATGTCCGATCTCTACTTCCCGTACGAAGGACCTCATCCATATGAGTGAGACTGTTCCGCGCGGTACCGCAGCAGGTCGCACGGCAGGTCGTCAGGTACGTCGCGCCGCGCTCGTCGGCGCCCTCGTGGCCGTCATGGGCGCCTCCGTGGTGAACGGAGCCCTCCCCGCGGGCGCGGCCGAGGCCCCCCTTTCGCAGGGCCGGGCCGCCGCCGCCTCCTCGATCGAGCGAGGTGACCTGTCCGCCGCGGCCGCGGTCGACGGCAAGAGCGGCACCCGCTGGTCCAGCAAGTTCAGTGACCCTCAGTGGCTGCAGGTGGACCTGGGCAAGTCCACCGCGATCGACAAGATCGTGCTGAACTGGGAGCGCGCCTACGCCACCGCGTTCCGGATCCAGACGTCCTCCGGCGGCGGCCAGTGGAAGACGATCCACAGCACGACCGCGGGCAAGGGCGGCGTGCAGACCCTCAACGTGTCGGCCACCGGCCGGTACGTGCGGCTCTACGCCACCCAGCGCTCCAGCCAGTACGGTGTCTCGCTCTGGGAGTTCCAGGTCTTCGGCAAGGGCTCGGTCACCCCCGTGCCCAGCGCCACCCCGACCAGGCCGACGCCGAGTTCGAGCCCGAGCCGTACCCCGAGCGCCACCCCCAGCGCCACGCCGACCAGGCCGACGCCGAGTTCCACCCCCAGTTCCACCCCCAGTTCCACCCCGAGCTCCACTCCCAGCAAGACCCCGACCACGCCGGTCCCCGAGGTGCCCCCTGCGGAAACCTCCGCCAAGAAGGGCGTGGGCGTGTGGCAGGCGCCCAACGTCAGCGCGGCCCTTGAGGCCTCGGGCGCGAGCTGGTACTACACGTGGTCCACGAACCACAACGGCGTCACCACCCCCAAGGGGGCGGAGTTCGTCCCGATGATCTGGGGAGCCGCCAGCGTCACCGACCAGAACCTCGCCCAGGCGAAGAACTCCGGTTCTCCCTACCTGCTCGGTTTCAACGAGCCGGACTTCGCCGAGCAGTCCAACATGACCGTGGACCAGGCGCTGTCGCTGTGGCCGAGGCTCACCGCGACCGGCCTGAAGGTCGGCAGCCCCGCCGTCGCCTGGGGCGGTGACCGGGCGGGCGGCTGGCTGGACCGGTTCATGACCGGAGCGGCCCAGAAGAACCTCCGCGTCGACTTCATCACGCTGCACTGGTACGGCGGCGACTTCCGCGCCGAGGCGGCGGCCGGCCAGCTCAAGTCGTACATCCAGGCCGTGTACGAGCGCTACCGCAAGCCGATCTGGCTCACCGAGTACGCCCTGATCGACTTCTCCAACGGCGTTCGCTTCCCCACGGACGCGCAGCAGGCCGCCTTCGTCACCGAGTCCACCAAGATGCTGAACTCCCTGCCGTACCTGCAGCGCTACGCCTGGTTCGGCCTGCCCTCCTCCGACACCGAGCCCAACAGTGGCCTGTTCCGGAACAACGGCGTCGCCACCCCGGCGGGCCGCGCCTTCCAGGCGGCCGAGTGAGCTAAAACCGCCGAGGGACCCGGGCATGGGTCCACGGCGTTCCCCCGGCCCGGCTCGCGCGAGTCCTGTATCGCGCGGGCCGGGCCTTTTTCACGCTCCTACCCGGGGGCCGAAGTCGCGGGGTGCCTCCTGCGGCCCCGGCGCCCGGCCGTTTCCCGGCAGTCCGATCAGGGGGTACCGCCGCGTCCTCAACCCGGCATGGAAAATCAGGATAAAAGGCCTATTTGACTATGATTCACAGGATCAGGCGACTCGATATCCGCACGCGTCTCACCGCCTGTTGAGAGGATCAGCCCCATGAACAGCCCCTCCCGGACCACCCGGCCGACCTTCCGCGTGGCCACCGTCGCGGACGTGCCCGCCCTGGTACCCCTGATCGATTCGGCGTACCGGGGGGAGTCGAGCCGGGCCGGATGGACGACCGAGGCGGACCTGTTGAGCGGGCGGCGGACGAACGCCGAGAACGTCACCGCCGAGCTGGGCAGGCCGGAAAACCGCATGATCGTCATGGAGGTGGACGACGAGATCGTCGCCTGCTGCCAGGTGGAGCACCGGGGCGAGTACGCGTACTTCGGGATGTTCGCCGTACGCCCCACCCTCCAGGGCGGCGGCTTCGGCAGGGCGGTCCTCGCCGAGGCCGAGCGCTTCGCCCGTGAGACCTGGGGCGTGGGCGAGATGCGCATGACGGTGATCTCGGTACGCGAGGAACTCCTGGCCTGGTACGTGCGCCGCGGCTACACCCGCACCGGCGAGACGATCCCCTTCCCCTACGACGACGAGAGCGTCGGCGCGCCGCACCGGGACGACCTGGAAATGGAACTCCTGGTCAAGAAACTCGGCTGAGCGAGGAACGGCACCAACAGCCGACGGCCGGTAAACCCCGCCGGGCAGGGAACGAATCCTCCGCCGGGATCGTCTCACGGGCCCGGCGGAGAAGATCTCCCGCCGGGGACGCGTCGGCGGGTCCCACCCGCGACCGGCCGCCCGCGAAGGTAGCGTGACGGGAATGAGCGAGCCCTACTCCGACCCCGCCGACTGGTACGCCACCCTGCCCACCGCGTTCGTCTCGGCCTGCATGCTGCTCACCGACGCGGAGGACCGTGTCCTGCTGGTCAAGCCCAACTACCGGCCCGGCTGGAACTTCCCCGGCGGGATCGTCGAGGAGGGCGAGGCTCCCCACGACGGCGCCATGCGCGAGGTGGCCGAGGAACTCGGCGTCTCCGTCAAGGCGGGCGAGCTGCTCGTGGTCCACTGGATACCGCCGGAGGGGGACCGCCCCCGCGCACTGATCAACTTCATGTTCGACGGCGGCGTCTTGGAGGATCCGGCCCGCATCCGGCCACAGGTCGAGGAGCTCGACGAGGTGGCGTTCCTCCCCTGGGAGACCGCGGCCCCTCTCCTGCCCGCGTACATCGCGCCGCGCCTCGCCGCGGGGCGCCTGGCCCGCGGGAACCAGCGCCCCGTCTACCTGCCGGGCGGCCTCCCGGGCACCGGCGGCTGAGAAACCCGGTCACGGGGCCGTGCCGGGTGCGAGACGAACACCTGACCCGGGATTTAAGGCGATAAAACGGGTAGGGCCGCGGTATGACCGAAACACCCCCGGACCGCAAGGGTCTGAGCGACGAGCAGGCGGTCGAGGTCGAGGAGTGGACCGACGACCTCGGTCTCAACCACGAGATCGTCGAGCACGACGACGAGCACCGGGACACCCTCGACGAGCGCCTCCGGCGCGAGGCACCGGACCGCGAGCGGGCCCCGCGCGAGGATACCCGCCTGGTGGCGCCGGACGAGGGGCTGAGCCCCGACGAGACGTCCGAGGAGTACGCCTGGGACGTGGGCCCCGACGACGGCGACCTGTCCGCCGAGGAGCGCGCCGTCCACATCGAGCCCGACATCGAGTATCGCGACGTCTGAGCCCCCTCCGGGATCCCGGCAGCTCGCGAACTCACCGGGCGACGCCCCCGGCTCTCCGGGGATCCCGGCGGCCCGTGAACCGATCATGAACCACCGGACGCGGCCCCGGCCGGCGTCCCCTCCGCGGTCCGCACCGGCGCCGGCATCGGCGCGCGGTGAGGGACTCCCTGACCTTCGCCGTACGCCGATCAGCGGAACCACGGCCGTACGACAGTCAGCGGAACCTTCACCGCACAACGGTCGGCGGACCTTGGTCGTACGACGGCCGGCGGAACCTCGCCGTACGGCGGTCAGCGGGCGAGGGCGGCGACCAGGGCGTGCAGGTCGTCGACCACGTGGTCCGCCCCGGCGGCCTGGGGGCGCTCCGCGTGCAGGTGCCCCCAGGGACCCCGGCGGATCAGCGCGGTCCGCATGCCCGCCGCCCGCGCGGGGAGCACGTCGTTGTCCAGCCGGTCACCCACGTAGAGGATCTCTCCGGGCTCGCGTCCCGACACCGCGACGACCTTGGCGAAGAACTCCGGGGCCGGCTTGGAGACGCCCCAGCCGTCGGAGGTGTGTATCGCGTCGACGGGCAGGTCCATCGCGACGAGCGCGTCGCGCGCCTGCGGCGGCTGGTTGCCCGCGATGATCAGCTCGTGGCCGAGGTCGCGCAGCGCCGCCAGGGCGGGCCGCACGTCCGGGTAGAGGTCGTCGGCGTCGAAGTTGACGCGGAGCCCGTCCGGGTCGTCGCGCCTCCACGCCTCCTGCTCGGCCTCGACGTCGAAGCCGGGCCGCAGGAGCCGGAAGGCGTCCTCGAACGACCTGTCGAGTGCGGCCATGCCGCCGAGCACGCCGAGCATGGTGAACCGGGTCACGCCCAGCCGGTCGGCCCAGCGCGACCAGATGCGCGTCTCGTCGATCAGCGTCTCGCCCACGTCGAACACCAGCGCCCGGACCACGGTGCCTCCCCTTCCGTCCAAGCTCACGATCGTAGCCCGACCGGCCGAGGCGGCCCCGGGCGGGACCACCGCGGGGCGCGCCTCTCGTACGAGTGCGCCGGGCGTCACAGGAAGTGATCGGGCACTCGCGAGAATCGGCGCGCGCACGAATACCGCACCGGCCGACGCCTCTCCACCTGGCCGCCCCATAACCGCGGGGCATGCGCCTCGCGTCCGGACCGGCTCGCGTGCGACACTCAGAGTGCCTGTTCGAACACGAAGGGATACAGGCCGATGGTAATGACAGCGTCTCAGCGATCCGCCCGGCGCACCGCGCCGCAGCCACCCGCCCAGCCCGCCGTTCCAGAAGACCAGCCACTACCTCGCACCCCGAGGGAGATCTTCGAGTCCCTTCCCCCTACCCGCGGCCTCCGGGCCGAAGTCATCGACGGGAACCTGATCGTGAGTCCTTCCGCGACCCCCCGGCACGCACGCATAGCCAGATCCCTCAGCAGGGCGCTGATTCCCGTGGAGGATGAGAACGGCTGGGAAAGCTTCTCCGGCGACGTCGACATCTGTGTCGAAGCTCCCCGTGACACCATCGTCCCCGACTACTGCCTGGTCCCCGTGGACGCCCCGCTCTGGGGTGAGCGCGAGATCCTCTCCTCGGGGCTCGTCCTGGTGGCGGAGATCGTCTCGCCGGGGAGCATGGAGATGGACCGCGCGACGAAGCCCAGGATCTACGCGGGCTGCGGCATCCCGATCATGCTGATCGTCGATCCGGTCGCCTCCCCGCCGACGGTCACGGCCCTCAGCGACCCCGAGGAGGGCAGCTACCGGACCATGACCCACACCGAGATGGGCAAGCCGCTGCGGATCCCCTCCCCCGTCGACTTCGACCTCGACACCTCGATCTTCCTGTAATCCCCCGGAGTGCGGGCCCAGAAGGCCCCGCCCGCGCGCCCGGGTCGGGGCCCGTGAGACTCAGAGCTTCTCCATTGCCTTGCGGATGCGCTTGTCGGAGATCGAGTACGGGGTGCCGAGGGTCTGGGCGAAGTAGCTGACCCTGAGCTCCTCGATCATCCAGCGGATCTGGCGGACGTCGTCGTCGGAGCGGCGGGCCGGGGGGAGCTTCTCGACCAGCTCGTGATAGTCGTCCTCGATGTCGTGCACCTTGTCCATCCGCTCCCCGTCGCGGAACGCGTCGTCGTGGACCTTCTCCAGCCGCCGCTCGGCCCCCTTGAGATAGCGAAGCAAATCGGGCAGGCGCTTGTAGCCGGTGTCGGTGACGAAACCCGGATAGACGAGGTTGGCCACCTGGTCGCGGATGTCCTCGATCGCGGGGGTGGAGCGAGATCCGGGCAACAGGGTGGAGACGGTGTGCCAGACCTTGAGGATGCCCTCGACCCTGGCGACCACCTCGGCGGTGGTGTCGAACAGCTCGGCCCGGACCCTGTCGTGCAGGGCGGCGAAGGCGGACTGGTCCCAGACCGGACCGCCGTGCTCGATCATGAGGTGGTCGGCGGCGCAGGCGATGCAGTCGTCGAACAGCGCGGTGGCCCCGGCGTGCGGGCTGCGGCTCAGGGCGAGCTTGGACTGGTTGCCGAGGCGGCCGAGCACCCATTTGGCCGGTGAGGGGGTGTTGAGCAGCAGCAGCCTGCGGGTGCCCTCCCACATGGCCCGGCGCTGCTCGGCCTCGGTCTCGAACATCCGTACGGCCACGGTGGCGCCCTCGTCGGCGAGCGCCGGGTAGGCCTTCATCCTGCGCTGCTCGAATGTTTTGGGCAGCGCGCCCACGGTCCATCCCGTCAGGCCGGACTTCTCCAGGCCGTCGGCGGCCTTGGACAGGGTCTGGCGGAGCTTGGGAGCGAGCCGCCGTTTCAGCCCGGCCAGGTCCTTGCTCTCGGCCAGCTTCTGCTTGCGTCCGTCGATCACCCGAAAAGTGATCTTGAGGTGGTCGGGGACCAGGTCGGGCTGCCATGCCTCGCGCGAGACCTGGACGCCGGTCAGGTTCAGCAGCTCGCGTTCCAGCACCGCGAGCAGCGGCTCCTGGGTGGGCTCGGCCCGCTCCAGGGCCTTCTTGGCGTAGTTGGGGGCGGGGACGAAGTTGCGCCGGATGGGCTTGGGCAGGCTCCGGATGAGCGCGGTGAGCAGCTCCTCGCGCAGCCCGGGGATCTGCCAGTCGAAGCCCTCGACGTTGACCTGGTTGAGCAGCGCGAGCGGTATGTGCGCGGTGACGCCGTCGGCGTCGGTGCCGGGCTCGAACTGGTACGTCAGGGGGAAGCGCAGGCCGCCCTGACGCCACACGTCGGGGTAGTCGCGCCGGCTGATGTCGCCCGCCGCCTCGCTGATCAGCATCGACTTCTCGAAGCTGAGCAGGTCGGGCTGGTCGGTCCTGGCCTTCTTCCACCAGGAGTCGAAGTGGCGCCCGGAGACGACGTCGGCGGGGACACGCTGGTCGTAGAAGTCGAACAGCGTCTCGTCGTCGACGAGGATGTCGCGGCGCCGGGCCCGCTCCTCCAGCTCCTCGACCTCTTCGAGCAGCCTGCGGTTCTCCCTGAAGAAGGCGTGGTGGGTCTCCCAGTCGCCCTCGACCAGGGCGTGCCGGATGAACAGCTCCCGGCTCAGCTCGGGGTCGATCCGGCCGTAGTTGACCTTGCGCTGGGCCACGATCGGGACGCCGTACAGGGTGACCTTCTCGTAGGCCATCACCGAGCCCTGCTTCTTCTCCCAGTGCGGCTCGGAGTAGGTGCGCTTGATCAGGTGCTGGGCGAGCGGCTCGACCCACTCGGGCTCGATCTTGGCGTTGACCCTGGCCCACAGCCGGGAGGTCTCCACCAGCTCGGCGGACATCACCCAGAGCGGCTGTTTCTTGGCGAGAGCGGATCCCGGGAAGATCGCGAACCGGGCGTTGCGGGCGCCGACATATTCCGTCATCGGCCTGCGCGGCTCGTTCGGGGGACGACGGCCGCCACCGGCGTCGGCGGTCTTCTTGTCGATGTCCTTGACACCGACGTGGGAGAGCAGACCCGACAGCAGGGAGACGTGGATCTTCTGCTCGTCACCGGGGGTGCCGTTGAGGGTGATCCCCAGGGTCTTCGACATCTGGCGGAGCTGGCTGTAGACGTCCTGCCACTCGCGGACGCGCAGGTAGTTGAGGAACTCGGCCTTGCACAGCCGCCGGAACGCGCTGGACGACAGCTCTTTCTGCTGCTCCTGGAGGTATTCCCACAGGTTCAGGTACGAGACGAAGTCGGACTCCTTGTCCGCGAAGCGGCGGTGCTTCTCGTCGGCGGCCTGCTGCTTGTCGGCCGGTCGCTCGCGCGGGTCCTGGATCGACAGGGCGGAGGCGATGACCATGACCTCGCGGACGCAGCCGTTGTGGTCGGCCTCCAGCACCATGCGGGCCAGGCGTGGGTCGACCGGGAGCCCGGCCAGCTTGCGGCCGAGCGGGGTCATCTGCCTGGCCTGGTCGAAGGCGCCCAGCTCGAGCAGCAGGTCGTAGCCGTCCTTGACCTGGCGCTGGTCGGGCGGCTCGACGAACGGGAAGGCCCCGATGTCGCCCAGGCCGATCGAGGTCATCTGCAGGATGACCGAGGCGAGGTTGGTGCGCAGGATCTCCGGGTCGGTGAACTCCGGCCGGGTGACGAAGTCGTCCTCCTCGTACAGCCGGATGCAGACGCCCTCGGAGACGCGGCCGCAGCGGCCCTTGCGCTGGTTGGCCGAGGCCTGGGAGATCGCCTCGATGGGCAGGCGCTGGACCTTGGTACGGTGGCTGTAGCGGGAGATCCTGGCGAATCCGGGGTCGACCACGTATTTGATGCCCGGCACGGTCAGCGAGGTCTCGGCCACATTGGTGGCCAGCACGACCCGGCGGTTGGTGTGCCGCTGGAAGACCCGGTGCTGCTCGGCGGCGGACAGCCTGGCGTACAGCGGCAGGATCTCGGCGTCCTTGCGCTTCGACAGCGCCTCGGCGGTGTCGCGGATCTCCCGTTCGCCGCTGAGGAAGACCAGGATGTCGCCGGGTCCCTCCGCGCACAGCTCGTCGACGGCGTTGCCGATCGCCTGGATCTGGTCGTCGTCCTCGGCGATCGGCCGGTAACGCACCTCGACGGGGTAGGTCCGGCCGGAAACCTCCACGATCGGCGCGCCGCCGAAGTGCTTGGAGAAGCGCTCGGGGTCGATGGTCGCCGAGGTGATGATCACCTTCAGGTCGGGGCGGCGAGGCAGCAGCTGTTTGAGATAGCCCAGGATGAAGTCGATGTTGAGGCTGCGCTCGTGCGCCTCGTCGATGATCAGCGTGTCGTACTGGTCGAGGTCGCGGTCGCTCTGCAGCTCGGCCAGCAGGATGCCGTCCGTCATGACCTTGACGAGGGTGCCGTCGCTCACCTGGTCGGTGAAGCGCACCTTGTAGCCCACGGCGTCGCCGAGCGGGGTGTCGAGCTCCTCGGCGACGCGCTCGGCCACGGTACGGGCCGCGATGCGGCGTGGCTGGGTGTGCCCGATCAGGCCCCTGACGCCCCGGCCCAGCTCGAGGCAGATCTTCGGCAGCTGGGTGGTCTTGCCGGAACCGGTCTCCCCGGCGACGATCACGACCTGGTTGTCGCGGATCGCCTCCAGGATGTCGTCCCTGCGCTGGCTGACCGGCAGCGCCTCCGGATAGGTGATCGCGGGGACACCGGCGCGGCGCTGGGCGACGCGCCGCTCGGCCCGCTCGATGTCGGAGGTGATCTCCGCGGCGATCTTCTGCTGCGCGGCGCGGTTTCTGACCCTGCGGGCCCCGTCGAGCCGACGGCGAAGTCGCCGCTGGTCACGCAGAGTGAGCTCGGGCAGACGCGCGTGCAGATCGGAGAGGGGCGATGTCAAAGGAGGCGTTCCCATACTGAACCCAGGATACTTTCGGCCCGCGGGTGAAGGCTCACCCGCGGTCGTGAAGGCGCGTGTGAGGCTCCACACCTGAAGGCCCCTGTGTGAAGGCCCAACCGCCCATGCTGCCCGAGTCGGCGTGCCGCCGCATCCCAATATCCGGCCGTACGGCGGCCCACTTTCGCCCCTCGCTCCCGGCTCTCGCTCCCGGTCCCCACGGCGGGGACGGGCGCACGGCGGGGAACCGGGAGGAGAAAGGAGCGGCCCCGCCCCCCGGGATCGGGGTGACGGGGCCGTCGCGTCGGGGCTCACCCGGGCCCCGCGGGAGCGGGACCTGAGGATCAGCGGGTTACGGGAGCGCCGGGTAGGCGTTCTGGAGCAGCTGGCGGAACTGGGCGGAGAACCACTGGCCGGAGATCGGCGCGTCCGCCAGGGCGCCACTCGCGTTGTTGCCGTTGCGCTCGTTGCCGGTGTAGGTCGGGTCGCACATCCGGTCGAAGCCCTTGCCCTCGTTGTTCGGGATCTCCCTGCTGGAGCCGTCGGACTCACCCGGGGGCTTGATCCACACGTAGGCGTCCAGACCCGTGGCGGGGCTGGCCTGCGGACGCTCGCCCAGTCCGGCACCGCTCTGGTTGCACCAGTTGCCGGCGTGGATCCTGCGGTCGACGCGCGACTGGTTGACGAAGGTGTTCAGCACGGTGGAGGTGCTGGGAGCGGCCGGGCGGGCCGAGCCTCCCCAGCCGTTGCGGGAGGTGTCGATCAGCATGCCGATGTTGGACCTGAAGCCCTTCTGGATCAGCGTGTTCCTGAAGGCCTGGGCGAAGGAGAGCTCGTCGACGTAGAAGTTCCAGTCGAGCCAGGTGGACTGGCGGACGGTCTGGCCGTTGACGGTGGTGTTGATGGTGAAGTGCGGCTCACGCAGCGCCGAGTAGTTGGCGGTGTTGGTGATGAAGCCGTCCACGCTGTCGAAGCCGGCGGTGGTGCCGGAGACGGTGCTCGCGAACAGGTCGGCGGACGGGCCGAAGTTGGTGTCCCAGCCGAGCCAGCCGTGGTGCGCGGCGTCGATGTAGGTGTAGACGTTCTGGATCGCGTGCAGCTTGTTCAGGGCGTAGCGGACGCCGTCGACGTAGGCGCCGCTGTCCTTGGCCTCCTGGCACTTCGCCACGTTGAGGTTGGTGACCAGGTTCGGCAGCGAGTCGATCTCGATGATCGTCGAGATCCGCAGGCCCGCGTACTTCGACTCGGCCATGATCGCGGCGATCGGGTCGATGTACTCGGTCTTGTAGCGGTTCAGACCGTTCTGAGCGATGAGCAGCTCACCGTTGGAGGCCAGCGCCGAGCAGTCGCGGTTGGGCAGGTTGTAGATGACGAACTGGATCGTCAGCGGCCTGCTGCCGTTGGCCGCGTCCTGCTCCAGGGCCTCGTCCAGGTGGGCGCGCAGGCCCATCGCCGAGGAGGATCCCGCGATCGCGGCGATGCGGTCCAGCCACACGCCGGTGGAGATGCTGGCGACCGCGCTGCCGCCCGGCTCGGCGGCGGCCTTGGCCGACCAGTCGGGGTTCACGTAGCCGTCGGCTCCGGCGTACGGGTTGTCGACGTGCCCGCCGACCGGCGGGGTGCCGTCGTCGTCGGCCTCGGTCACGGCGACGGAGGCGGCGGTGTGACCGGTGGCGGCGGCCGCGACGGTGGCGGTGCCGTTGGCCTGGTCGGCGTCCTGGGCCGCCGAGACCGTCACGTTCTGCGCCGTGTTCCAGTTGGCGGTGGTGAACGTCAGCGTGGAGGGCGCGATGGTGATGTCGGTGTCACCCGTCTTGGTCAGGTTGACCGTGACGTTGCCGCTCGGCGCCTGGCTGAGCCTGAAACCGGCCGTCCTGGAGGCACCCTCGGGGACGCTGAGGGAGGTCGGGGAGGCGACGATCGACGGCGTCGAGGTGCCGCCGCCCACGGTGAAGGGAACCGCGGCGGTCTCGGTGGAGAGCGCCGGTGAGGCGTTGTCGAAGGCCTTGGCCCTGGCGGTGTGGGAGCCCGACGCCAGGCCGGTGGCGGAGTAGGAGTAGGGGGCGCTGGTGTCGGTGTTGACCAGCGCGCCGTCGACGTAGAACTCCACCTTGCTGACGGAGCCGTCGTCGCTCGCGGTCGCCGCGAGCGGCACGGCGGCACCGGCCTGGTGGGAGGAGCCGGAGGCGGGGCTGGTCAGGCTGACCGTGGGGGGCTGGTTGCCCGGCTGCTGCCCGCCGCAGGTCACGCCGTTGACCGTGAAGGCGGTGGGCTTGGGGTTGCTCCCGGTCCACGATCCGTTGAAGCCGAGGCTGGTGGAGGCGCCGGTGGCGAGGGCGCCGTTCCAGGCGAGGTTCCTCGCGGTGACCTGGGTGCCCGACTGGGCCCAGGTGGCCGACCAGCCCTGCTGGAGGGTCTGCCCACCGGTGAAGGCGAAGCCCAGGGTCCAGCTTGTGAGCGCGTCACCGAGGTTCTTGAGGGTGACGCTGGCGGTGAATCCGCCCTGCCAGTCGTTGGTGGAGTAGGCGACGTCGCAGGCGACTGCGGCGTGCGCCGTGGCGGCTTGCCCGGTGGCGAGACCGGCGGCGGCCACAAACATGGCCGCCATGGTCGCCACCCGGTTGCGCCAGGCGTGGCGGCGCGGATTAGCTGTCATTCGTAATCATCTCCAGGACGATGGTGGGAGCGCTCCCATAGTCCGGATGTTTCACGGATGTGTACAGCTTGTTGCACGTCGGAGGCCTCCGAATGGGACCGTCCCAGCCCCCTGACCTCACCGAACAGATTTCCAGCGGAATGAAAGTTTCAGACTCCTCTCCGAAGTCACTCCCGGACGGTGCGTGGTAGCCGCCGGTGAGTGCCCCGGGAGCCTTCCGGCGGCACCGTTCGCGCCGGGCGTGGGACCGGCCTCCGGGCCACCCGTGGAAAGCGCGCCCCCGGGCAGGGGCGCCCCTCCTCGCTCGCGCCGGCCTCCCGGGCCGCCCGCGTGAAAGCGCGTACCCGGGCGGGGCCGCCGCTACTTCATGACCGCCATGGCGGCGCCCACGATGCCCGCCTCGTTCTGGAGACCGGCGGGGACGATCGGGGTGCGTAGCTTGATCAGGGGCAGAAACCTGTCGGCCTTCTTGCTCACCCCTCCGCCGATGATGAACAGCGACGGGGAGAAGAGCGCCTCGACGTGTTCCAGATACTCCTGCACCTTCTCCGCCCACTCGTCCCAGTCAAGGTTGTGCGCCTCGCGCGCGTGGTCGGAGGCGCGCTTCTCGGCCTCCTTGCCCCTGATCTCCAGGTGGCCGAGCTCGGTGTTGGGCACCAGGCGGCCGTCGACAAGCAGGGCACTGCCGATTCCGGTGCCGAAGGTCAGCAGCATCACCACACCCGTCCTGCCTTTGGCGGCGCCCGCCGCCACCTCGGCCAGGCCGGCCGCGTCGGCGTCGTTGAGCACGGTCGTCGGCAGCCCCGTCGCCCTGGAGAACAGCTTCCGCGCGTCCGTGCCGATCCAGTCCTTGTCCACGTTCGCGGCCGACCTGGCGACCCCGTCGACCACGATCCCGGGAAAGGTCACCCCCACCGGCCCGTCCCAGGCGAAGTGCTTGACGATCTCCGCCACCACCTCGGCCACCGCCTCGGGCTTGGCGGGATCCGGCGTGGGGATGCGCAGCCGTTCCCTCGTCAGCCGCCCCCTCGCGACGTCCACCGGCGCACCCTTGATCCCCGACCCACCGATGTCGATTCCCAGCGCTTCCATGTGCTTACCTCCTGTTGACTCCCCTTTCCCCCTGATAGGCGGCTGATACTCGTTTGCAGTGAGCGGTCAACCCGGTTGAAAGCGGCTCATCACACACTGTGGTCAACGCAGCCGGAAAGGAACCCCTCCCATGACGATCAGCCGCCTCCTCACAGGATTCGCCATCACCGCCGCCCTCGTCTCCATCGCCCCGGCGACCGCCCAGGCGGCGACTGGCCCGGTGACCGCCGGCACGACGGCGGCGCAGGGCACCGGCCCGTGGGGCACCTACTACGCCCCGGGCAGGAAGGCCAAGACGAACGGTTCGCTCACCGTCTCCGGTGAGGACCACGCGGTCATCCCCGCCGCCGAGACGGGCAGGATCTCCGGCAGGGTCTACGACCTGACCAGGGGCCCCTCCTGTGGCTGGGCGGTCTTCCGCCTCACCTACCGGACCCCCGACGGCAAGAACCTGCCGTTCAGGCACCGCAGCATCGTCGACTGCTCGTACGGCACCCCGAAGCCGTTCACGTTCACCCAGCACGATCTGTACCAGGTCGAGCTCAAGGTCTGCTCCGAGGCCAAGGCTTCCAAGCCCTCCCTGAACTGCCTGTACGCGGGCAGCTGGAAGGTCCTCTACGTCTCGAAGTGAGCGGCGGACGGGGTCTGCCCGCCCGGCACGGCCACCGGGACGCCGCCTCGACGGGAGCGTCAGCTCGTCGGGGTGGCGGCCCGGTGCCTGCGGCGCACCACGATGCCGAGGGCGGTGGCGGGCACGACCAGCCCGGCCACCAGCCCCACCAGGGGCAGGTAGTCCTCGTCGGGCTCGACGGAAGGGCCCTCGCCCTTGGCCGGGAAGGTGAGGGTGGCGGTGACCGCCCGTTTCACCATGCCGCTCATCAGGGCCAGCCTGCCCTTCCACGGGCCGTCGGGCATCCGCCGGTCCATGGTCACGGTCACCGGGGCGACGGCACCCGGAAGCAGTGTGACCCCCAGGTCGGCGGGGAAAGGCCCGGCCTGCAGGCCGCCGGGGCCGTCCGTCAGCGACAACGCCCCGTTCATGTCCAGGGTCCGCCCGCCGGTGTTACGGATCAGTGCCCGCAGTTGCAGGCTGCCGTCCGGGATGCGCACGGGTGTCAGGTTCTCGATGCGGAAGTCCGACGGCGGCTCCCCGCCCGGCCCGACATCGAGGTAGACGCGGATCCCGACCCGGTTGACGACACGCACGGGGTGGAAGTCGTCGGGTTCGGCGGCGACCTCCGCCCAGACGACGCCGAACCGCTCGCCGCGCGAGGCGACGGGCGGCACCTTGATCGTCACCTGGGCGGTCGACGTGCCGCCGGGCGGCACCTCGATCGAGTCGCGGTCGAGCGACATCCAGCTCACCAGTTCGTTCCGAGGGCGACCCTCCGGCGCGTTGAACCTGTTCCGGACGACGTCGGCGGCGGCCGGATACAGGCTGACGTGCTGGGGTTTCCTGGATGTGTTGGAGATCTCCATCTTTCGATGGATGGTGGTGCCGGGATTGAGATGGTCGACGATGTAGGAGAGCGCGCGGGGATCGCCGCGGTGACTGACCGGTGCTTCGAGAAGGCGAACGCCGATCATGCCCCGACGATCGTCGGCGACCGGACTCGCGCCGGCCGACGCGCCGGCCACGCCTGAACACAGCGCGGCCAGCAGCGTCAGCGGTCCGGCGATCCGGCTACGCCACCTGATGTGTCACCGTCCCGGTGTAGTCGCCGACCTGAGCCGTGATGGGGATGTTGACGATCAGCGTGGGGTTCCACGTCGCCGTGCTGCCTCCCGTGCCTCCCGTGTGGGCCATGGCCGGGATGGCGGTCAGCGTCGTACCGGTCAGGGGGACGGCGTCGCCCGCCGTGAGCTGGCCGGGGATGAAGACGGGACCGCCGCTGGTGGCGGTCGTCGGCCCCGACCAATATTCCACGGAGGCGAAGGGGATCGTCAGCGCGGCGGCGGTGAAGTCCGTCGCGAACACCGTCGCGGTCCAGGCCGAGTCGGCCCCACCGCGGGTGTCGGAGACCGACACGGGGCCGATCTGCCCGGTGAGCGTGCCACCGGGGGGAGCCGAGCCGAGATCGATCGGGCCGGCCGGCGCGACGATGTCCAGGCTTCCCGCTTCCACGGAGAACGTGACGACGGTGTCGGCGGTGGGGGCGGCGACCGCGGGTGCCGCCAGGATGAACATCAAAGCGCCTACGCCCGCCGAGGTGAGCACGACGAATCTCTTACGCAAGATCTCTTCCTTCCGAATGACGAAACATGTCTTCGGGGGGCGGCAAGTGATTGATCTTCCACACTTGTCGCGATAACTCTAAGAGATCCACAACTACCCAGAGTGACGAAAACGGCAAACGGGAGACCCGGAGATGTTCCGGTGACGACCAAAGCCCCAGAAAGGGGCGGAGGCGGCATGTGGCGCGATTCCGGCGAGTTCCCGGAAGACTCGGGCCCGTCACGGAAACCGGTTCGAGGCCGTCGCGAAGCCTCCCTGGGGGCGTCCCCTCAGGAAGCCAAGGACACACTGGCTTCTTATTTACGACATATATTGGCAACAGTCGAATGCAAAGCCGGAAGATAACGACGTCGCGATGTCAGATCATCCGTGAACGCGACCGGCGGCGTGGCGGCCGTCGCCTCGGGTCCAGCGCGCCCGGAGCGCCGGGACGACCGGCGAGGGGGCAGGGCGACACCGGCCACGCCACACCGGCGAAGGACACGCCTCCCGCCTCCCGGCCAGGGCTCCTCAGCGCTTGACCGGGCCCGTCGAGGCCCTGACCACCAGCTCGGGTTCGAAGAGCAGCTCGTCGGCCGGGACCAGGGCCTTGTCTATCTGGGCCGCGAGGAGGTCGACGACCGCACGGCCCATCGCATCGATCGGCTGGCGCAGCGTCGTCAGCGGCGGGTCGGTGCAGTTCATCAGCGCGGAGTCGTCGTAACCGATCACCGAGACGTCGTCGGGCACCGAGAGCCCCGCCCTGCGGGCCGCCCTGATCGCGCCCAGGGCCATCACGTCGCTGGCGCAGATGACGCCGGTCACGCCCCTGCGTATCAGCCGCGCGGCCGCCGCGTGCCCCCCTTCCAGGGAGAACATGGTGTGCTCCACGAACTCGGGGTCGAGATCCGCCGCGTCCAGTTTGCGCCGCGAGGGCACGTGGTCGGGGGGGCCGAGCACCATGCCGATCCGCTCGTGGCCCAGCGACCGCAGGTGGCCGAGCGCCATCTCGGCGGCGGCCACGTCGTCACACGAGACCTGCGGGAAGGCGAGGTGCGCGACCGCGGCGTTCACCAGCACGGTCGGCAGGCGCCGCTCCCGCAGCAGCTCGTAGTGCTCGTGGGAGGCGTCGGCCTGGGCGAACAGGCCTCCGGCGAAGACGACGCCGGACACCTGCTGCTGGAGCAACAGGTCGACGTACTCCGCCTCGGAGACGCCGCCCAGGGTCCGGGTGCACAGCACGGAGGTGAACCCCTGCTGGGCCAGCGCACCCCCGACCACCTCGGCGAAAGCGGGAAAGATGGGATTCTGCAGCTCGGGGAGGACGAGCCCGACCAGCCGCGCCCTGTCACCCCGCAGCTGGGTCGGCCGCTCGTAGCCGAGCACGTCGAGCGCCGTGAGGACAGCCTCACGGGTCGCCTCGGACACTCCGGGCTTCCCGTTGAGCACACGACTGACCGTCGCCTCGCTCATCCCGACCTTCTTGGCCACTTCTGCAAGCCGTCGTGTCATGATGAAACTATAAGGCAAGAGAAGTAATTACTTGCAGCGACTTGCGAAAGTTACGTCAACAGTCAGATCCGGGTGGCCGTCCCGTTCAACTTTCGGTGATCCGGCCGCCGTCGACATGGACCCGCCGGGTGGTGTGCACCGCGTCCAGCATCCGGCGATCGTGGGTGACCAGCAGCAGCGTACCGGGGTAGGAGTCGAGCGCGGACTCCAGCTGCTCGATCGCGGCCAGGTCCAGGTGGTTGGTCGGCTCGTCGAGCACAAGCAGGTTCACCCCGCGCGCCTGGAGCAGTGCCAGCGCGGCCCGGGTCCGCTCCCCCGGCGACAGGGTGGCGGCCGGGCGCGGCACGTGCGCGGCACGCAGCCCGAACTTGGCGAGCAGCGTGCGGACGTCGCCGGGAACCATGTCGGGCACGGCGGCGGCGAAGGCGTCCACCAGGGGCTCGTCGCCGAGGAACAGCTCGCGCGCCTGGTCCACCTCGCCGACGACCACGCCGGGACCGAGCGAGGCGTTGCCCTCCCGCAGCGGGAGCCGGCCCAGGAGCGCGGCCAGCAGGGTGGACTTCCCGGAGCCGTTGGCACCGGTGACCGCCACCCGCTCGGCCCAGCCGACCTGCAGGTTCACCGGGCCGAGGGTGAACGCGCCGCGCTGGACCACGGCGTCGCGCAGCGTCGCGACGACGGCTCCCGACCTCGGGGCCACCGCGATCTCCAAGCGGAGCTCCCACTCCTTGCGGGGCTCCTCGACCTCGTCCAGCCGCTCGATCAGCCGCTCGGTCTGACGGGCCTTGGCGGCCTGCTTCTCGGTCGCCTCGGTACGGAAGTTACGGCCGATCTTGTCGTTGTCGGACGCCTTGCGCCGCGCGTTCTTGACGCCCTTCTCCATCCAGGCGCGCTGCATCCCCGCGCGCTGCTTGAGGGAGGCGACGGTGCCGGCGTACTCCTCGTACTCGTCGCGGGCGTGCCTGCGGGCGACCTCGCGCTCGGCGAGGTAGGCCTCGTAGCCGCCGCCGTGCACCCTGACCAGCTGCTGGGCGAGGTCGAGCTCGACGACCCGGTTCACGGTCCTGGCCAGGAACTCGCGGTCGTGGCTGACCAGGACGGTCCCGGCGCGCAGACCGGTGACGAAGCGTTCGAGCCGCTCCAGCCCCTCCAGGTCGAGGTCGTTGGTGGGCTCGTCCAGCAGGAAGACGTCGTAGCGGCTGAGCAGCAGGGAGGCCATGCCCGCCCGCGCGGCCTGGCCTCCGGAGAGCGCCGTCATCGGCCGGTCGAGCTCCACCGCGAGGCCGAGCTCGGCGACGACCTCCCCGGCCCGGTCCTCCAGGTCGGCACCGCCCAGGGCGAGCCAGCGCTCCAGGCCGACGGCGTAGTCGTCGTCGGCACCCGGGGTGCCCTCCACCAGCCCCTGGGTCGCGGCGTCCAGCGCGCGCTGCGCGGCGGCCACCCCGGTACGGCGGGCCAGGAAGTCCGCGATCGTCTCCCCCGCGCGGCGCTCGCGCTCCTGAGGAAGGTGGCCGACCGACGCCGAGGGCGGGCTGAGCCGCACGGAGCCGTGCTCGGGAGGGAGCAGCCCCGCGAGGATCCGCATCAGGGTGGACTTGCCCGCGCCGTTCACCCCGACCAGGCCGACGACGTCGCCGGGGGCGACCACCAGGTCGAGCCCGGTGAAAAGCGCTCGGTCGCCGTGTCCGGCGGCCAGATCCTTGACGACGATGGTGGCACTCATACACGAACGCTATCCGCCCGCGGACACCACGGCGTCACGTGCCACATGTCCGTTAGGTCCGATTAACGACTCCAGCCCGCCGCGAACCGGGGACGCCGCCACACACCCCCCACCCCCAAATCTCTATTCCCGACAAATCAGACATATCGTATTTATCGGAGAAAAATTTCCAGGACTCGATGATTGGCGGCTGACCTGGCCGTTCCCGCTGGAAAACGTTACCTTACGGAAACTTAAACCCGCTTTTTTGGGGACTTCAGGCAACATCAGTCGCTTCTGTGTCGTCTTATGGAGTGGGAACGGTCAACCCTGGCCGTCTCCGAGAACGGGGAGAAGAGGAAAGCGTCTTGATGAAACGAATCGCCATCGGTCTGCTGTCAGCGGCGGTGAGCAGCTCGCTGCTCCTGTCCGCGGGAACGGCCTCCGCGGAGCGAGTCGCTCTCAGTGTGCGCATCGACAACGTCAGCCCGAACCCGGTCGTTGTGCAGGGAGACGACGACACGAGGGTCACCATCGAGGTCCGCACCACCGAGGCCACCCGCGTCGAACTTCGCCTCAGGCCGGTCTCCGACCAGGCCCGCACCCAGGCCGCCCAGGAGCCCAGGCTCCTGCACCAGGGTGACCTGTGGCGCTTCACGACCAGCTTCGACGAGAACGACTTCGAGGGTCGCTGGGTCGCGATCGCCGACGCGTACGACAAGGACGGCAAGAAGGTGACCGACGAGGTCAACTTCTCCGTCGCTCACGAGAAGGCCGAGAAGGCCGAGACCCGCGTCTACCGGTTCTCCGCGAGCCCCGAGAGGGTCCGCAAGGGGCGCTGGGTCTACTTCACCGGTCGTCTCCAGGTCGACGACGACCGCTGGAAGGGCGTGCGGGGCGAGGAAGTGGAGATCTACTTCCGCAAGCGCGGCTCCAACACCTGGAAGTTCGTGACCTCCCCCGACACCGGCTGGAACGGCACCTTCCGCGCCAAGGCCCGCGCGTACAGCAGCGGTGAGTACCGTGCGGTCTTCGACGGCACCGACGAGCTCGCCGAGAGCCGCAGCCGGTCCGACGGGGTGCGCGTGTACACCCGCCGGTAGTCCCGCCTGAGGCCGCAGCGCGGCCGGACGGTGCCGGACGGCAACCGACGCGGAGGCCCGGGGTGACCCGGGCCTCCGTCGTTTCCGGCGTGCCCCGCTTGATCCCCCGGCTTTCGGGCAGCGAAGGGGTGCGACGACCGGAGGGAAACCGCGCCGATGACGACGGGTGATTCCCACATCAGGGAGGCGAGCACGACGGGCGGCACGAGCGC
This sequence comes from Streptosporangium sp. NBC_01469, assembly GCF_036227305.1. Taxonomy (NCBI): domain Bacteria; kingdom Bacillati; phylum Actinomycetota; class Actinomycetes; order Streptosporangiales; family Streptosporangiaceae; genus Streptosporangium; species Streptosporangium sp. NBC_01469. Next base: position 9,296,679 of record NZ_CP109465.1, read on the forward strand.
CCTCGTCTGAACGCCCCGCCGGGGGACGAGCACCGCGGGCGGCGACGGCGTACGGCGGCGACGGTCAGTGGTCGCGGCGGGTGACGAGCCGGGCGAGTGCGGCCAGCTCGGCGGCGGGCCGGGGCGGCGCGCCCGCGGCCCCCAGGTGGCGCAGGGCCCGCGCGAGCAGCTCGTCGGCCTCCACCTGGGTCCAGTCCCGCCCGCCCGCGGCCTCGACGAGCTTGGCCGCGTGGATCAGCTCGGTGTCGGAGAGCGACTGTTCGCGGTGGTAGAGCCCGGCCAGCTCCCGTCCGGCCGGGGTACCCGAGGTCAGGGCGGCGACGACCGGGATGGACTTCTTACGGCTGCGCAGATCCGAGTGGACCGGCTTGCCGGTCGCCGCGGGATCCCCCCAGATGCCGAGCAGGTCGTCGACGAGCTGGAACGCCAGCCCCAGGTCCCTGCCGAAGGCGACGAGGTGCTCGACCTGCTCGGGGTCGCCACCGCCGAACAGGGCGCCGAGCCCGCAGGCGCACCCCAGCAGGGCCCCGGTTTTCCCGACCGCCATGCTCAGGCACTCGGCCGGCCCGACGTCCCGGCGTTCCTCGAAGGCGACGTCCGCGCTCTGGCCGTCCAGCAGCTCCTGGACCGCGGTGCTGAAAATCCGGGTCGCCTCGGCGGTGACCGGGTGCCCTCCGGTCGCGAGCACGTCGAAGGCGAGCGTCAGCAGCGCGTCGCCGGCCAGGATGGCCGGGCTGACGCCGAAGACGGTCCAGGCCGTGGGGCGGTGGCGGCGGGTCCGGTCACCGTCCATCACGTCGTCGTGCAGGAGGGAGAAGTCGTGCACCAGCTCGACGGCCGCCGCCGGCCGGAGCGCCGCGACGGCGGGGCCCCCGACGGCCTCGGCCGACAGCAGGGCCAGCGCGGGACGGATCGCCTTGCCCCCGCCGGTCGCGGACGGCCTGCCCTTCTCGTCCCACCAGCCGAAGTGGTATCCGGCGATGCGCCTCATCGAGGCGGGCAGCGTGTCGGCCGCCGGGCGCAGGGTCGCCTCGACCATGTCCCGGCTCCAGGCCAGCACCTCACCCGCGGACCGCCCGCCCGTCGACGTCTCGATGGTCGTCATGCTTGCTCTCCCTCGCTCAGCGGCCGGTCCGAAGGTGGTGGATCGCTCGCCCCGTTCTCAGTGGCCGATCTCGACGTCTTCCAGGATGCCGAGCGCGTCGGGCACCAGGACGGCCGCGGAGTAGTAGGCGCTGACCAGGTAGGAGATGATCGCCTTCTCGCTGATGCCCATGAAGCGGACCGAGAGGCTGGGCTGGTATTCGTCGGGGATGCCGGTCTGGTGCAGGCCGATGACCCCCTGGTTGTCCTCGCCGACGCGCAGGGCCAGGATCGAGGTGGTCCGGGTGTCGGTGATGGGGATCTTGCTGCAGGAGAAGATGGGGACGCCGCGCCAGGCGGGCACCCCGCTACCGCCGACGTCGACGCCTTGCGGGTAGAGCCCGCGCGCGTTGCACTCGCGGCCGAAGGCGGCGATGGCGTGCGGGTGCGCGAGGAAGAAACTCGTGCTCCTGCGGCGGCTGAGCAGCTCGTCGAGGTCGTCGGGGGTGGGCGGGCCGGTGCGGGTGTGGATCCGCTGCTTGAGGTCGGCGTTGTGCAGCAGCCCGAACTCGCGGTTGTTGACCAGCTCGTGCTCCTGCCGCTCGCGCAGCACCTCGATCGTCAGCCGGAGCTGCTGCTCGATCTGGTCCATCGGGTCGTTGTAGAGGTCGGCCACCCGGCTGTGCACCCGCAGGACCGTCTGCGCGACGCTCAGCTGGTATTCGCGCGGGGTGAGCTCGTAGTCGACGAACGTGCCCGGCAGGTCGGCCTCTCCCGCGTGCCCGGCGGCCACCTCGACGGCGGCCTCGCCGTACTTGTTCTGCGGTCCGCGGGAGGCCGTCTCGCGCTGCCGCAGATGGGCCTGGAGCGCCTCCGCCTGCCCGGCCAGCTCCAGGAAGGCCTGCCGGGGCAGGACCATCGCCGTGCCGCTGGTGACCGCCCTGGCGGTGAACGGCCACTCGACCCCCTCGCCGACCAGGGCGTCGTCGCCGAAGTGGTCGCCCGCGGCCAGCACGGTCAGCACGATCTCGTCGCCGTACGGGCCGGTGCCGACCTTGTTGACCTTGCCGTGTGCGATGAGCACGACCTCGTCGGCCGGCCGCCCCGCCTCCGCGAGCACGTCACCGGCGCTGAAATCCCGCTGGACGAACCGGCCCACCAGCGCGTCGAGGACGTCGGAGTCGTCGAACCCGCGCAGCAGGGGCAGCTCGCACAGCTCGGCCGGGATGACCGCCACCTGCGCCCCGGAGTTGGTGAAGCTCACCCGCCCGTCGCCGATCGTGTAGGTCAGCCGCCGGTTGACGCGGTAGGTGCCGCCCGAGACCTGCGTCCAGGGGAGCATCCGCAGCAGCCACCGTGAGGTGATCTCCTGCATCTGGGGAGTCGACTTGGTCGTCGTCGCCAGGTTACGCGCGGCGTCCGTACTCAAACTCAGCTGCGACCGGCCAGCCTCGAACTCCGTCACAACACACCACCGATCCGTACTCGTACTGACAGGGGAGAAAAGACATGAAACAACCAGGGGGGAAACGCCAATTACCCGCGACAGAAACGGCAGAATCGTTGACCCCCCGATGCGCGGAGCCGGATACGGCCCGCCACCGTGGACGGCTCAATTTTGGGTCGCCCTTAAATATCCTGTCAAGCATTGGATACGACCTGGCCAATAATTACCAGAGCCGCCATCGCCAAATGCCCGAAAAAGATTGAATGTCTTATTCATATCAGTGACCCATACATATGACAGGCTTTGTGAGCTGGGGATATCCGTCATTCCAGACATCGCATCGCGTATCCCCAGCGGACGACATCGCGACGCGGGAAACCCCGTCGCACGGCACGGAGAATCCACGGCCGCCTCGGGCGTGCCCCGGCTCCGCGTGAAGACACGACGGGACAACTCCACGCGAAGGCGCGACGGGGCCACAGCGAAAGCGATATTTCCCGTAAAAAACGGAAAGTCCGACAGAACCGGTCAGCGTGCCCGTTCCGGCGCGCGGCCCAGGAGCTCGGCGAACAGGTTCTCCCAGAGCGGCATGATCACGTCGGGCGTGTAGTCGCGCGCGGTGACGGCCGCGGCGGCCCCCATCCGCTCCCGCAGCCCCCGGTCCTCGATGAGCCGGATCATCGCCGCCGCCAGGGCGCCGACGTCCCGGGGAGGGACGAGCAGCCCGTCGACCTCGGGGGTGAGCACGTCGGCCGGGCCGGTCGGGCAGTCGAAGGCGACGACGGGCAGCGCCTGGGTCATCGCCTCGATCATCACCATCGGCAGCCCCTCGAACCGCGAGCTGAGCACGTAGAAGGAGGCCTTGGCCAGCTCCTCGTCGAGGCGGTCGGTCCGTCCCATCAGGGTGACGTTGTCGCGCAGCCCGTGCTCCTTCAGGAGCCCGCGCAGCGCGTCCTTCTTCGGGCCGGTGCCGTAGATGCGCAGCCGCCAGTCGGGGTGGTGGTCGACGACCTGCCGGAACGCGGGGATCAGCAGGTCGAAGCCCTTCTGCCCGACGAGCCGCCCGGCCGCGACCACGAGCCTGTCCTCCTGCCAGGCGAGCGGCTGCCGCACGGGGCCGACCGCGTTGGGGATGCGTACGACGGGTGTATCGGGCAGGAGCGCCTGGTACTCCCTCCTGTCGGTCCCGGTGAGCACGGCCACCGCGTCCAGGCCGCCGTAGTGGCGGGCGATCGCCGACCGGACCGCCTCGGGGTGGGTGGCCAGGTTCATGTGTTCCTGGGCGACCCTGACGACGCTCGCGGGAGTGCGCCGGGCGGAGATGAGGTTCAGCGCGGGACGGGTGGTGACCAGGATGCCGTCCTGGAGCGCGGAGACGTAGTCGATGACGGCCCGCTCCACGCGCTCGGTGAAGTAGGAGGCCGCGAACTCCCCCGCGGGCACGATCTTGCCGCGGATCCGCCGCCAGGCCCTGCGCCCCACCGAGTCGGCCGGCCTGCCGTCGCGCTGGTCCGACAGCGCCAGGAGGCGGACGCGCGCGTCGATCGGGAACTGGGGTCTCTCCCTCCGGCGCACCACGCTGACGATCTCGACCTCGTGCCCGGCGGCGGCCATCGCGTTCGCCTGGTTGATCACCGTGCGGATCGTGCCGCCCATGCCGTACGCGTGCAGCAGCATGTAGCGGATCTTCATCGCACCGGGAGCCCCGGGCGCTCCGGGCGCCGTCACGCGGGCTCCGCGGCGTGCGGCAGGTATCCCCAGCGCTCGCACATCGGCCTGAGCGACTCGGGGATCTCCCTCTCCCCCGGCAGGTCGCGCGCGGGCTGCACACTCCCCGAGCGGATCTTGTCCTTCCAGTCGCCGAGCCCCTTCTCCAGCACGGCCTGCTCCCCGTACGCCAGCATCTCCGGCTCCCAGGGGATGCCGAGGAAGTCGCAGAGGCGGCGCGCCTCGGCCTCGGGATCGGCGGTCAGGTCCTCGTAGCGCACGGTGCACCCGCTGAGCGCCCCCCGCGCCCGCTGCACGGCCTTCATGTAGCGCAGGGCGTCGAGCGCCGCCTCCTCGGGCGTCCTCTTGCCCACGCCCGCCTCATACCACGAGCTCGCGACGGACGCCGGGTGGCGCAGCAGGAAGACGAACCGGGCGTCCGGCCAGCACGCGGCGATGCGCCGGTACGCGAAGGCGTTGGCCGGAGTCTTGTCCACGACGAACGTCTTGCCGCTCCTGACCAGCTCGCGGTGGAGCACCCGGTCCCACAGCAGGTGTTCCAGGTCGGCCCGGTCGTGCCCGAGGGCTCCCATCGCCTTCTCCGCCAGCGAGGTGCCGAAGTCCACCCGGAGCCTCCGCACGTGCAGCTCGTGCGGGGCGTGCAGCATGGAGTGGGCGTTGAGCAGTGCCCTCAGGAGCGTGGAGCCGGACCTCACCGGCGAGAGGATGAAGATCGGGGCGACCAGCAGCCGGTCGACCTTCGGGTCCGCGGGCGGCCTGAACGACTCCTCCACGGCCTCGGGTGTCCTCGCGGTCGCCGGTGGACCAACTTTCCCTACTCGGTTAAGCTGGAATCCGGTAAGCCTGACAAGGGCGTCGTTTGCCTTGCGCTGCCAGTCCATGCCCAGGGAGGGTAGTCACCTTTCCTGGCATTTAACTGTGTGTTCACTTAAGAACACCTCTCCGTCCACGGCCGCGCCCCCTCCCCTCGGCGGTAAGAGCGGGGCAGAGCCGGTGATTCACCCCCTCCGCGCGGGGTAGGACACGTTCCCACAGCTCAGACGGCATGCGACCGGCAGCGATCAGGCTCCGGCGCGCCGCTCCGAGCCCGCCGCGCCCTTGAGGAGGGGATCGAGTGACCCGCGACGTACGGCCGGAGACGGCCTCCTCCCAGACCTCGCCCGGCACCTCGCCCCGAGCCCCGTCCCACGACGTCGACGACGCCACCGCCGAGGCCCTGGGCAAGCTCTCCGAGGCGTTGGAGACGACCGAGAGGGCTCGCGGGCACCTTTACTCCTTCCACCAGCTGACCGGCCACGCCGACCTGCAACTCGACGAGGCCGTGGGACTGCTGCGCGCCGCGGGCCACCCGGAGATGGCCGACCTGGTGACCCGTGAGCTGATCGGCCTCGACGTCATCCCCGGCCGGTGGACCTTCCAGATCGTGGAGGAGTACGAGGACGGCTATCACAGCGCCTTCACCGGCGTGGAGAGACAGGTCAGGGAGCGACTGGCGGGCGGGCGCCGCCACCTCCACGAGGCACGGATGAAGGAACGGCGCCAGGGCTGATCATCCGCCCTTCGCCCCCGCCACGCCCGGAATTCCGGCGTACGGACCCCGGTGACGCGCCCCGTACAGTGTGGGGCATGGGGATGGTCAAGACCGTGGGGCTGGTTCTGCACCCGCAGCGCGATTCGAAGGTGGCCATCGACACGATCGTGGAGTGGGCCCGCGCCCGCGACGTCACGGTGCTGGGACTGCCCGACGAGGTCGGGCGCATCGACTGCAGCGCGGTGTCGGTCGACAGCGCCACCCTGGTCGACCGCGCCGACCTGCTCGTCAGTCTCGGCGGAGACGGCACGATGCTGCGCACCATGCGGCTCATCTCGGGGCGGCGGACCCCGGTCCTCGGCGTCAACCTCGGCAAGCTGGGGTTCCTCGCGGAGATCGACGTCGACGAGCTGCCCCCCGCGCTGTCGGCCATCGACAACCACGACTACACGGTCGAGCCGCGCATGGCGGTGCGGGCGACCCTGCCCGACGGCACGGCGGTGACCGCTTTCAACGACATCGCCCTGGTGCGGATACCGGGTGACGGGCTGTCGGCGGTGTCGATCACCGTGGAAGGCCACCCCTTCGTGCGCTACGCGGCCGACGCGGTGATCGTGGCGACCCCCACCGGGTCGACCGCCTACAGCTTCTCCGCGGGCGGTCCCATCGTCTCGCCGACGGTCGAGGGATTCCTCGTGGTCCCCGCCGCGGCGCACTCGTCGTTCAACCGGGCCATCGTGCTGTCGGCCGACGAGCGGGTCGTGCTCGACCTGCTGCCGACGAGCGGGCGGCTGGCCGTGGAGGTGGACGGCGCGGTCGCCGCGCACCTGAGTCGCGGGGACGGGCTCAGCGTCACCGCGATACGCGCCGCCGCCTGGGTGGTCCGGCTCGGCCCGAAGAGCTTCTACGACCGCGCCCGCCGCAAGCTCCGCGTCAACGGCAGCGCCGAGGTCGACTAGCTGACCTGAGAGGTCGGGTACGCGGCCGCTCGTATCGATCGTCCTGCCGTCGTCTATTCTGTGATCAGCGTTTTGACGGCGAGTTGTTCCTCGCCCGTGGGGCCGTCGAGGCGAATCGACAGTTCCCAGACGCCGCTCATCGGGAACAGCTCGCCTACGGCCACGAAGCGGCCGGGCTCGCGCTCGGTGGCGGAGATCTCGGGTGTGGAGTGTCCCATCTCGGCCATGACTGCCGACAGGGCCACGGTGTCGGCGTCGCCCTTGCTCACCTTGATCTCCGCGGTGACCTGGCCGGGAGCCGGGTCCGCGATGAGGATGGTGGCGGCGTAGCGGGTGCCCGTGGTGGTCAGGTTGACCGGTTGGGCGGCCGTGCTTCTGCCCACGACGAACAGCGCCACTGCCGTGGTCGCGAGCGTGGCCGCGGCCACCGCGTGCCGCCTCGTGATCACTGGGTCTCCGAGGCGGTCACGTTCACGGTGAAGGGTACGGTCACGATGCGGTCGGCGGTGGCGTACTGGATCCAGGCGAGGTAGCGGCCTGGTTCGGGGAAGCCGAAGGTGAAGCGCACCCGGGATCCCGGGGCGCCCATCTCGTGCACGTGGCCGAAGAATTCGCCGTTCTGGCTGCGTATGAGCAGGTGGCCGGTCATGCCGAGCCAGGCCCGGATGCCGGCGGGGGCGTCCAGTTCGATGGTCGTGGGGCGGCCCGCGACGGGCACGGCGGGTTGTAGTCGCGGTGTGACGGTCGCGCCTACCTGTGTGGCGGGTGCGCCGGTTTGACCGGACCGCGTTACCGTATCGGCCTTTTGCGATGTTTTGGCTGTTCCTCCGACGGTGAAGTCCGCGGCGAGGAGTTGCCCGCCTGAGTCCTCCCGTTCGAGCTCGGCGTGGGCCAGGTACCGGCCGGGGCGGTCGGCGCTCAGTCTGACCTCCAGGTGCCCGGGCGCCGTGCGCAGGGGGTGCACGTGGCGGAAGTAGCGTCCGTCCTCGCTGGTGACGATCACGTGCGCGAGCGCCTCGTGGTGCGCGGTGAGGTCGTCGACGGGCCGCCCGGTGGAGCCGTCGATGAGATCGACTCGCAGAGTGAACTCCTCTCCCGCCGCCGGCCGGGCTGGGACCGTATCCATGCGGACCTGCGCGTACGGCCGCCCTTGCGCGGTTGATGTCGTGGGGGTGGGTGCGGCGCCGTCAGGTGGGGGCGCCGGTACGTGCGGTGCGAACACGATGACCATGGCGGCGACCGTCACCCCGGCGGCGGCGCCCGCGGCCAGCGCCATCGCCGTGCCGGGCCGGGCGGGTGCCCTGGTGAGCAGGCCGCCCACCAGTAGGAGCGCGGCCACGAACAGGCCGCCGTAGATGAGGAGATCTCCGGCCGATTCGCGTTCGACGAGGACGCGGAACGGGATGACGGCGGTCTCGTTCCCGGTCCTCAGTTTCAGCTCGTGCGGCCCGGTCCGCTCCACCTGGAGCTGCGTGTACTGCGGGTTTGCCGCCGCCTGGGCGGTGCCGGTCGTCGTGTGGCCGTCCTCGACCGAGTGGACCTCGATGCCGATGGGCAGCGCGGACACCGGCTGGTAGGCGATGACGCCGATCCGCAGCGGCCCCGGCACCCGGGTTGTTCCTTTGACCACCACGGTCACCTCGGCGCCGGCGATTGTCTGGGCGATGCGCAGGTCCGCTCCTGCTGTGACGTTGTGCGCCGCGGCGGGGGCGGCCATCGCCAGCACGAGGGCGGCGGCGAGGTACAGGACTCGGATCATGCCCGCCCGGCGCCGGGCGCGACCGGCTCGGCAGCGGCTGCGTTGGGCAGGAACAGCGCCCCGAGCGCCAGGCCGATCAGCCCGGCGACGATCGGCGCGCCGGTCCACAGCTCGGGCACTGCGGGCAGGTCGCCGCCGGTGGCCGAGGCGATCCCGATGTACAGCGACCAGGTGACGAAGGCAGACAGCCCGGCGAAGGCCCAGTAGGCGGCGCGCCGCTCACCCGACGGTCGCAGCCAGCGGATCAGCAGGTCGCTCACGACCCCGGCGGCCACGAACGACAGCAGGATCGGCAGGTTGCGGAACGCCGTCTGGGCGCCCGGCATGAGCGCCATGACCGTGTACATGACGGTCACCGAGCCGAACGGCAACAGCCAGCGGCGCACCAGGAGCAGCACCGGGCTGAGCATGATGACGTTGGTGACGACCATCGCGACGGCCACCCGATCGGCGCCCACGGCGACAGGTCTGGGGCCGGCGCCTCGTGGCGCGGCGCCCGAGTCCTGCGCCATGGAGAACGCCTGGACGATTGCCTGGGGCCGGTACTGCAAGGCGTCGCCGTACGACAGGAACAGCGACACCAGCGTGGTGGCGAACGCGAGCCCGATCAGCGCAGGCAGCAGGCGGCCGAGCGAGGGCCGGGCGCCGACATGGGGGGCGTTCCAGGCCGAGCGCAGTGGTGTCATGATGATGAGCATCATCGTCACGACGAGGCCGAGGTGTGACGGGCTGAAAAAGATGTCAATGGTCGTCTCGATGCCGAGGATGGTGTGCCACATCATGTCGGCGAAGCCGAAGGCGGCGAACGCGGGAATCGCCACCAGCCCGGCGAGGTAACCGATGGGGACGGCCGCCAGCCCCTGCCGGCCGGCGCGCACGTTGCGCCACACCTGCCAGATGATCCAGCCGGAGATCACGGTGAACCCGGAGTAGAACACCGCGTGCCATGGGGTGAAGAACGTCTCCAGCTCCGTCAGGTTGCTGTGCGCCCAGGCGTCGATCATCAGTCCGACCCCGAACCAGATTCCGAGCAGCGCCGTCACCAGGTCTGTCCTGGGGGCCACCCATCCGCGGGGCTCCCCGGTGTCCGCGATGAATCGCCGAGTGCCGGCGGCGTCAGATGCCATCGGGGTTCCTTTCCGTCGATCAAATCGATTCATCTGGACACCGGTGGGCCGGGCGCCCGTCGGCGAACGCGGGTGAGGCGGATGAGGTCTCTGCGGGGTTGTGCGGGCCTCGGTCCGCTGAGCGCCGCTGCTGCCGGCACCTGCTGAGCGGGGCCGGTCACGCTGTTTCGGCGCTGAGGGTATGCGCCACGGGTCGGCGGGCCGCCAGGCGTGCGGGCAGGGCGGTGAGTGCCGCCGTCGCCAGGAGGACCGCGAGTGCGGCGCCGAGCAGCCAGGAGGAGGGGGGTTCCGCCGAATTCCTGGCGGCGAAGAGCGAGAGCAGGCCGATGCCCAGAGGGACGCCGATGATGGCGCTGGGCAGGCTGGGCAGGAGCTGGGCGGTGGACAGTCCCGCGGCGATCTGTCCGGGGGTGGCTCCGAGGGTGCGCGCGATGGCCATGTTCGCCCGGGCTTCCACGGCAGTGGCCCAGGTGAGCGTGATGGTGTTCACGGTGGCGAGGGCGATCAGCAGGACGGTGACCGCCAGCAGCAGCCGGCTGTTGTGATCGGCTCGCAGGTCGGGCACGCCGGAGAGACCCGGGCCCCAGCCATCACGGTGCTGGGCGAAGCCCCAGCCGGGCGGCTGGGCGTAGTAGGTCAGCAGGGCGGTGATCGCGATCATTGTGGCGGCGGTGGAGCACGCCTGCAGCACCGCGCGGCCCGGTCGCCGGGCGGTCAGCCGCAACCCGAGCAGCAGCGGGGTGGGCAGCAGCGCGGACAGTGCGGTCAGCCGGGGGCGGTGGCGGGGCCGGTGGGCGCTGACGGTCAGGGCGGTGACGGTCGCGGTGCGCAGGGCCCGCAGCGTGGGACGCAGGGCCGACAGCACCGCCACCGCCACGGCGAGGGCGGTGGTCACGGCGATGACGGTGCCTGTCGGTCCGACGACACCGCCGATCCGGCTGGCGGTGGGGCTGGCGATGGCGGGCTCGGCCAGGCGGGCGAGCCCCAGCCCCAGCGCGTCGCCCAGCAGCGCCAGGACCAGGTATTCGGTGAGCAGAACGGCGGCGATCAGGCCGGGGGTGGCGCCCACTGCCTTGAGTAGTCCCGCCCGGCGCGTCTGCTCGGCGGTGCGTCCCGCGGCCAGCGCGGCCACTCCGGTGATGGCCAGGAAGCTGAGCAGCCAGCCGCCGACGACCAGGATCGGCTGGGTGTTCCTGAGCATGACGGCGTCCTGGTCGGCCTTGGACTGCCAACTGGAGAAGGTCACCTCGGTGGTGGAGCTGTTGACGAAGCTCCGAGGGGCGTCGATGAAGGCCTGGGTGGCGTCGGGGTCGCGCAGCTTGAGATCCATGGCCATGGTCACCGGAAGATCCTGGGCTGCCAGCGCCCGGGCGTCCGATGGGGTCAGCCAGACCAGTCCGCCCCCGTCGCTGGGGCCGCCGTACGGGCCGATCTGCGGCGCCCAGGGGAAGATGGAGGTGGCCGCGGTCACGGCGATCCCGACGACGGGGTACGTCCGGCCGGAGATGGTGACGTGGTCGCCGACGCGGGCGCCCAGGGCGGTGGCGAAGCCTCGTTCGAGGACCGCGTCGCCGGGGCGGACCCAGTGGCCCGAGGTCACCAGCGGACGGTTGATCGCGCCGGGTGTCTCGGGGGCGCCGTGCACCACCACGAGGGAGGTGGTGCCGTGCGCGGTGAGGGTGGCGTGGACGATGCGGTAGGGACCGTTGTGGGCGACGACCTCGGGGGCGTTCACCAGCGAGGTCAGCGCCGGGGTCACCGGGGTGCCCAGCTCGGGGGCGAGGGCCACGATGTCCGGCCCGGCGGTGGCCGCCCGGGTCTGCTCGTACAGCGTCCGGGTCGCCCCGCCCAGGGACAGGCCCAGGGCCAAGGTGGCGGTGGCCGCGGTCACCGCGAGCAGGAGCATCGCGGCCTGAGCCGTATGCCGGCGGACGTCGGCCAGCACAAGGCGGGCGATAAGCACTATGCGGCCCATGGCGTTCAGCCCTCCAGCCCGATCAGGCCGCCGAGCCACCCGGTGCCGGTGTCGGTGCCGGCCAGCCAGGTGTCGTCGACGAACATCCCGTCGCGCATCGAGACCAGCCGGTCGGCGATGGCCGCGACCCGCTCGTCGTGCGTGACGATCACGAGGGTCTGCCCCACCAAGCGCAGATCTTCGAAGATTCTCAGCACGTCGAGGGTCGCCGCGGTGTCGAGGTTGCCGGTCGGCTCATCGGCCAGGACGACCAGCGGCTCGTTGACCAGCGCGCGGGCGATGGCGACCCGCTGACGTTGCCCGCCCGACAGCTGCGACGGCAGATGCCGGGCGCGGTCGGCGAGCCCGAGCCGCTCCAGCAGGAAGCTCGCGCGCCGTCTGGCCTGGCGGCGCGAGCGCCCGGCCAGCAGCGCGGGCAGCTCCACGTTCTCGGCCGCCGACAACTCCTCCACCAGATGGAAGGCCTGGAAGATGAACCCCACCGATCGGCGCCGCATGCGCGCCAGAGCTCGCTCGCTCAGCGTGTCGACGCGCCGCCCGGCTATCCAAACCTCTCCATCGGTAGGCCGCTCCAGGCCACCGAGCAGGTGCAGCAGGGTCGATTTCCCGCAGCCGCTGGGCCCCATCACCGCCAGCATCTGTCCCTGAGGCACCTCCAGGTCGACCTCGTCGACCGCGCGGACCCGGCTCTGCCCCTGACCATGCTTCTTTACCAGGCCGCAGGCTCGAACCGCGGCACTTGACACGTTCATGCACCCTCTGCTTCGTCATCGACCTTGGACCAGGCCCGCTCACAGGCATCCAGCCAGCGCAGGTCCGCCTGCAGCCGTAGCACGACCCCTTCCAGCAGCAGGCCGGCGCCCAACCCCGTCGGCTCGGCCAGCGCCGCCTGCTGCACCTCACGCAAGCGGCGTAGCAGCTCCCGGCGCTGCGCCGCCACCAGCTCGACCGGGTCGGCCAGCCGGGCCGCGGCGGCAGCGGCGAGCTTGAGATGGAACTCCGCCAGGTCCGGTTTCGGCCAGCCCACCTCGGCCAGCCAGGCGGCCACCCGCTGCTGCCCGGCCGGCGTCAGCGCGTAGACCTTGCGCTCCGGCCGGTCGGGAAGACCCTCCGCCCGCTCGCAGACAACGAGCCCCGCCTTTTCCAGCCGGGCCAACGTCACATAGATCTGACCGGGGTTCATCGACTCGCCTAGCGGACCAAGACTCTGACGTAACCGAGCGCGCAGGTCGTACCCGTGCGAGGGCTCTTTGGCGAGCATCGCCAGCACTGCGTCTTGCACCTCAATCCCCTAACGGTTAGCCAATAGATATCGGTTATCTATACAGGGTGTCAAAACGCTGCACCTGGCGATCTCCTGGACCGGCCCACCGCCAACTGAGGGATGGGGGGAAAGGCAGAGGTAATGGAACGGACCGGTCGGCCCGTCCCGGCCGACCACCTCACCGCGCACGGCCTGGTCCTGGAGATGCTCGCCGGGCCGCTCGCCGGGATCTACGACCCGGCCGGGCCCGGCCGGATACTGTTCGCGTTCTTCGCCGCGATGGCCGAGACCGAGCGAGAGGCGATTCGCGAGGCGACGCTGGAGGGGCTGGACGCCGCGGCCCGCCTTCCGCCTCGGTGCGCAACACCACGTCACCACAGGTCAGGGCAGGTTCGCTGGATTCCGCTCCGTTGCTACCGGGACCCCACCGAGCGTGACGGGGAACGGCCGGGAGACAGTGATCGTCATGAAAGTTTCACCGCCCGCTTGACAGCTGGAAAGCGCTTACCTAACTTGTGGATTGTTCGCTCACATGTACGCGGATCGCATATGTGAACGGCGAGTGCTCGCTGGGGGGATTCCGAAACGCAGGCCGCACCGGCCTGCCGGACCAGCAAGGAGCTCGACTGTGCTGTACAGAATCAACGGGAAGGCGGCCGGTGCGGTCATAGCCGTCGCCGCCCTCGCCCTGTCGGGAACGGTGGCCGGCGTCTCCGCCGCCTCCGCCGCCGCGCCCGCCGCGGGAAACTACAACCTGGTGAACAACGGCAGCGGCCTGTGCCTGACCGTTCCCGGTGGCGGCTCGTCCGCCGGCGTCCAGCTCACCCAGAGCGGCTGCGGCGGCGCGGGGCAGACGTGGGCCGTGACCGGGAGCGGCACCCAGCTCAGGGCCACCCACAGCGGGATGTGCGCGGGCGTCAAGGACGCGAGCACGTCGGCGGGTAAGGCTGTGCAGCAGGAGAGCTGCTCCGGCGCGGCCTCCCAGACGTGGAACCTGACCGAGTCCGGCTCCAACTACCGGGTGGTCAACGCAGGCGGCGGCAAGTGTCTCAACACCAAGGACAACTCCACCTCCTCCGGCGCCCTCGTCCAGCAGAACTCCTGCGACTCGGTCGCGACCAAACAGTGGCGCCTCGTCCCCGCCGGAGGCCCACAGCCCACCCCGACCATCACCCCCACCCCCGGCCCCACACCCACGATCACCCCCACCCCCGGTAACCCGGGCGGCCTCGTCGGCTGGGCGACCCAGGGCGGCGGCACCACCGGCGGCGGCAACACCTCGCCCACCACGGTGAGTAACGCCTCCGCGCTGACCAGCGCGCTCTCGGCGAGCGGCGCGGCCGTCATCCGGGTGTCGGGCACGATCTCCTGCTCCGGGATGCTCAGGGTCGGCTCCGACAAGACGGTCATCGGCAACTCGGGCGCCACCATCGCGGGCTGCGGATTCAACATCTCCGAGGCGTCCAACGTCATCGTCCGCAACCTGTCCTTCCGCGACTGGAACGACGACGGCATCCAGGTCCAGTACTCGACCCGGGTCTGGATCGACCACAACACCTTCAGCAACGGCTACGACGGCGCCGTGGACGTCAAGCGGGCCAGCGACTACGTCACCATCTCCTGGAACAAGGTCACCAACCACGACAAGTCCATGCTGCTCGGCCACGACGACGGCAACGGCAGCGAGGACCGCGGGCACCTGCGCGTGACGTACCACCACAACTGGTTCGACGGCAGCACCCAGCGCCACCCGCGCGTGCGCTTCGGCAACCCGGTGCACGTCTACAACAACTACTACGGGAGCGTCGGCGGCTACGGCGTGGCCTCCACCGAGGGCGCGGGCGTCCTGGTCGAGGGCAACTACTTCGAGAACACCGACGACCCGTACCACCTCGGCGAGGGAGACTCGGGACCGGGCACCCTGGTCGCCCGCAACAACCACTTCGTCAACTCCGGCAGCGGCCAGGCCGGCGGCAGCGTGGCCTCCATCCCCTACTCCTACTCCCTCGACACCGCCTCCAGCGTCAAGTCGATCGTGACCGGCGGTGCCGGCGCCGGCCGGATCTCCATCTGACGCGAAGCCCCCGCTCCATGTCCGACCCGCACCTGACCCGGGTCCGGCGAGGCACCGTTCCCGAGTGACCGGGCTCCCCCGCGGAGCCCGGTCACAGGCGTTCCGGCCATCACGGGCCCGGAACGCCTGTGACCGGGTCAGCGACCGGACGAGGAGCCGTTCACGGTCAGGACGTGCTCGGTCTCGATCGCGGGGAAGGTGCCGGTGTCGATGATCCCGTGCTCGTGGAAGGCGGCCTCCAGCAGCGCGTGAGCCTTGGGCTCCAGCTTCCACAGGGCCCGGTACTCACGGGCGGTGGCCAGGGAGACGCCGGTCTCGTGGGCGATGTCGGCCGCGCGGGGCACGAACTTCCGCTCGATCTGCTTGTCCCAGTATTCCCGCGCGGCGCGGATCAGGGCCGCGCGCTGCGCCGTGTCGACGACCGGCGGCGGGACGTCCAGCACCTGGAGCTCGTCGTCGTCATCGTCGATCGGAGGCCGCAGCGCCGACGGGCCCGCGGCCACCGCGGGGCGCGCGGGCGGCTCCTCGGGTTCCGAGGCCCACGGCACGGGCGGGGTCAGGTCGATCAGTGCGGAGGTGTTGTAGAGGGCTCCGATCTGGGAGAGCAGGGCCTCCTGGCGCGCGGAGTCGACCGCCAGGCCGCTGTGCTCCACCGCCCGGTCCATGGCACGGTCCAGCTTGCCGAGGGCCGCGCGCATCTTCCTGTCGGACGCGCCCGAGGCGCGGAGCGCGCGGGCGCGCTTGGCCGCCAGCGCGACCCGGGTCAGCCTGCGGTGGGCGTCCACCTCGCTGGCCGTACGGTCGCTGACCTCGGCCAGCCCGACGCGGACCAGCGCCCGCTCCGGGGTGATCCGCCAGTTGATGCGAGAACGCCCCGTGATGCGGTGGCGTTCGATCGCCATGCCGCGCTCCCACAGCCACGCCGCCACCAGGGGGGCGGCGAGCCGGAAGATGGCCTCGGCGGCGCTGCGGGCGTCCATGCTCGACAGCACGGCGGTCAGGCCGGTGAGCGCCCACACGGCGACGCCGTCGATGCCCGCGGAGAAGTTCTCCCGCATGTTGCGGCGCGCCCGGACGGCGCTGGTGATGACGGCGACCTCGATGAAGGCGAAGAGCAGCAGCCGCAGGGGGCCGTCGAAGCCGAGCACGTCACCGGAGAAACGCCACATGCCCTGGGCGGAGACACCCGTCGCGATGCTGGCGGCGACGATGGTGAGGATGTCCTCCGCCGGACGGGGTGCGATATGACGATGGTAGAAGCGGACCGCCACGCGCTGGGTCGCGCGGAGCGCGAAATACGCCACGACCAGGAGGCCGAGGGCGAACACTCCGATGATGACCGTCAGAACCGGCTGGTCCGATGCGAAGGTGGTGATTTGATCGATGGGGGGCATCAGTCACTGTCCGTCAGTCTCGATGTCCGACAGGATATCTAGCGATCATTCCAGAATGTCGGCGGCTTGTTTGCGAAACGGGCGCTCACGGGCGTGACAGAAGTGAACACAGTTGCGATAAGGACGAGTAAAGATCACAAAACCCACCCGGCCGGGCGGTCTCCCACCCGGCCGGCATCCGACCGGCATCCGACCGTCCCGCCGGAGCGGCCCGGCCGGGACGCGGTAGCGGCCGGAACACCCCTTGGCGCGGCGGCCGGAACCGGCCGGCGACAGCGGGTCAGCGGGTCAGCGGGTCAGCGGGTCAGCGGGTCAGCGGGTCAGCCGATCAGCCGGGAACGGCCGGGACGTACCGGCCGGACACCCCTGCCGGATGCCCCGGCCGGACGGGGTCAGAACGGCCAGCTCGCGTCGCGGCCCGTCTCCAGCAGCGGGATCAGCCGGAACGACGCGTCGGAGAAGCCGCCGAACTCGTGACGGTTTCCCGAGCCGGTCGGCATCGCCGCCCGCCGGTAACCCTGCAGGTTGAAGCCGTACATCGGAACGCGCTCCGGCACCGCGCCGGTGACCTCGGCGCCGTCGTGGCCGCCCATGGTCTGCATGTCGGACAGGATGACGACCCGGTCGTGCCCGCGGTAGACGCGCCGGAGCGAGGCGGCGATCCGCGTGCCGTGGCCGACCTCGCCGACACGTCCGCAGAACCGGTCCATCTCCTTCAGGACCGACGCGCCCCGGCCCATCCCGTGCCGGAACACGCCGTCGGCGAAGCCGTACAGGTCCACCCGCTCGCCGCGAGCGGCGAGCGTCACCCCGAACAGCGCCGCCGCCTGGACGGGCGTGACGGTCGACCGCTCCGAGACCGCGCCGGAGGTCATCGACGCCGACGTGTCCACGAGAACGAGGGTGCGCCCGCCGAACGACGGCACGTTGCCCGTGGCGAGCGTGAGCGCCCTGTCCAGGGCGTGGCCCCAGCGCGTGCTCGGGGCGTTGCGGTACGCGGAGTAGAACCGGAACGGCAGCTGCCGCGACCCGGCGACCTCACCGGGATCGGTGAGCTTCGCGGCGACCCGCCCGGCCACCTCGTCGGAGACACCCGCCTCGTCGAAGTTCCTCAGGTTACGGATGAGCGACATGTAGCCCATCGACGGGATGACCGCCTCCCAGGCCTGGCGGTCCATCGGGCCCTGGAGCCATCCGGCGAGTGCCTCCCAGGTCATGCCCGCGGCCCGCAGTCGGCCGGGGTCGGCCAGGACCGCGCGTCGCGACTCGACCGGCAGCTCCGCCAGCCCGGCGCGGGCGCGCAGCATCGCCAGCGAGTCGTGGATCGGCCGGTCGCGGTCGTGCCTGCGATCCAGGGCGTGCGCGAACAGCTCGCCCTGCCACGCCTTGTCCACCCCCGGGGAGGGGTGGACGAGGTCGATGACGTCGGCGAAGCGGAAACCCCTGGTGCCGGTGTCGTACTTGAGCAGGCCACGCTCGGTGTACAGGCGCCGGACGGCGTCGGCGACCCCGCGCTTGACCGGCTTGGGGATCGCCCGCCCGTACGTGGACGTCCAGTAGGCGAGGGCCTCGCCGGGCTCGTCCGCGCGCTGCAGGACGCCGTCCACCAGCTGCCGGTTGAGGCCGTGCAGGCCCGCGGCGAGCCGTGCCCTGACGGACTCCAGCGCGGCGACGACCGGGGCGGTCCGCATGTTCGCCGCACCGCGCAGCCAGGGAAGGAAACGGGCCATCCACTCGCCGTCCTCGACCGCGACCCGGTGGACGAGGTTGCGGAAACGCTCGTCGCGGTCACCCGCCTTCTCGTAGAAGGTGTTCTCGCCGACCATGTTCGACACCGCGAGGAGGAAAAGCTCGCCCTTGGCGTCGCGGGCGTATCCGGGAGCGCCCTCGTGGGTGAGACCGGACGGCGTGCGCTCGGTCCTGACCGGGCTGGAGACGGCCGGCCGGTTGGTCGCGGTGTTGAACTTGGACATGGACGGGCCTTTCTCTGCGAATTCCGTACGAGCGCTCCGTCTTCACGTGGGCGTGCCCGAGGTCGAAGCGAGGAAGGTACAGGCGCTCTTCCTGACTGAGCTACGCGGCCGGAACCGCGACCGGACTCGAACCGGCGACAACCCCATTAACAGTGGAAGTAACCCTCCCCTGCGCACCGGGCACGCACGTGAAGCCGTGCTCCTCCCGAGATCGAGGTGACCGCGGTGTGCCCGGCCTGCCGGGCGGCGGCCCCGCTGAGTGGAGCCGCCAGGAGTCGAACCTGGAAGTAACCGCGATCGGCGCACCGGGAGGTGCGTGGACGTTTTATCTGACCTTCCCGAGATCGGAGTCGGCGACGGAACGAAAGCGTGCTGCCTTTACACCACGCGCCGCACGGGTTTGGGCGGCGCGCCGGGAATCGAACCCGGTCCGCTCGATCTCGAATCGAAGTAACCGTTGCCTTCGCACCGGGAAGGTCTCTGTGAATGTGTGGACTTCCCCGAGGTCAAGGTCGGCCGCGGGCCTGACGTGCTGCCGTTACACCACACCGGCCCTGAGCCGGAGCCGGGAGTCGAACCCGGACCCTCGCTTTGGAAGAGCGAAGTATCCGCGGCCTTCGCACCGGGGAAGCGTGTTATCCAGTTGTCGGAGCCTCGCATTCCGGAGACGGCTCCGGCGCGCCCTTCCCGCGATGGACGGCCGGTTTCGTTTCCGAACTCCGAGGCGTTTCCAACGGTAGCCGCCACCGCCGCGCGTCACATCTCATTATTCGCCGGAAAATAGGGGTGGAAGGGGTCGGTGACGGGGGGAAAATGTCGGTCCCCGGAGGGATGATGGAGGGGTGAACGACTGACGGGGACGCGGCGGGAATCCCACAGGCCCTCCCCCGCCTCCCAGGAAAGGATCACATGATGACGACCCCGATGAATGTGTCCGATCTGGCACAGGTTCTCTTCGTCTCCGCGCTGCAGGCCTCGGACCACCCCTCTCCGGACCAGGTGCGCATGATCATCGAAGGTCAGCTCCGTGCCCGCCACGCGGATCTCTCCGGTTGCGCGGCCCTCGTCGCCCAGGAGGCCGGGGACCATCCCGAGGCGTACGCGAGCCGGATGCGCTGGGCGCTGGGCGAGGCCGTCCGGGTCCGCCCGTCCATCTCCTTCGTGAGCTGACGTCCGTGAGCCGACGTTCCTGAGCAGATGTCTGTGAGCTCACGTCCATGGGCTCACCGTCCCTCGCGGGAGCGGGAATCGCGGCGCGTCCAGCCCTGAGACCGCCCTCCGGGATGCGGCGGGTGCGCCCAGGAGTCGCGGGCGGCGGCCCCTCCAGGCCTGATGGCCGGCCTGAGCCGCCCGACGACCCGACGACCCGGCCGAGGGTCTCGGCGGGGGCGGTGCGGGGCTCGGGCACTGATCCGGTTTGCCGTGATTGGACGATGACCAGCAGGACCGTCCCGTAACGTCGAAGAATGGACGCCAGACACGACGCGGGCACTCCGCACACCCACGAACCGTCACACACCGGCGGCGGCCACCGGTCGCTCGAGGCCGACCGCGACCGCGTCCCCGAGCTGCTGGAGACCACCCGCGCGTACGCCGTGCGCCTCCTCGCCGGGCTCGGCGACCGGCCGGTGGCGCGGACGCCGGTGAGACCCGCGCCCACGTCCCTGCCGGAGACGGGGATCGGCGTGGAAGGGGCGATGGAGGAGTTCTCGCGCCGGTGGGAGCCGGGCTTCGCGGCCGGTTCCGGCCGTTACCTGGGCTTCGTCACGGGTGGCGTGACGCCCGCCGCGCTAGCGGGCGACTGGCTGACCGGCACCCTCGACCAGAACCCCACCTCGGGTATGGACTCGCTCGCCCCGGACCTCGAACGGGAGACGGCCGCCTGGCTGCGCGACCTCTTCGGACTGCCGCCCGAGCACGAGGGGACGTTCGTCAGCGGCGCGACCATGTCCAACTTCGCGGGCCTGGCGGTCGCCAGGGAGTGGCTGGGCGAGCTGCGCGGCGTGTCGCCGGCCGAGGAGGGCGCCGCCGCGCTCGGGCCGGTGACGGTGCTGTCGGGAAGCCCTCACTCCAGCGTCGTCAAGTCGCTGTCCATGCTCGGCCTGGGACGGTCGGCGATCCGGCGGGTCGGCCTCCTGCCAGGCCGGGAGGCGGTGGACGTGGACCGGCTCGCCGAGGAGCTCGACCGGCTGGACGGCGCGCCGGCGATCGTGGTCGCCAACTCCGGCACGGTGAACACCGTCGACTACGACGACCTGCGCGCCATCGCGGCCCTGCGCAAGCATCACCGGTTCTGGCTGCACGTGGATGCCGCGTTCGGTGCCTTCGCCGTGCTCTCCCCCGAGCACGCCCACCTCGTCGCGGGCCTCGGGGAGGCCGACTCGGTCTGCGTGGACCTGCACAAGTGGCTGAACGTGCCCTACGACAGCGCGATCCACTTCACCCGCCGCCGCGATCTGCAGGCCCGCGTCTTCCAGAACTCCGCCGCCTATCTCACCCCGGTGGGCGACGACCCCGACTTCGTGCACCTGACGCCGGAGAACTCACGGCGCCTGCGTGCGCTGCCGGCCTGGTTCACCCTGGCCGCGTACGGGCGCGAGGGGCACGCGGAGATCGTCCGGCGCTGCGTCGCCCTCGCCGCCGGGCTCGGCGAGCGGATCTCCGCGATGCCCGCCTACCGGCTGCTCGCCCCCGTCCGGCTCAACGTGGTCTGCTTCACCCTCGCCTCCTCCCCGACCCCGGCCCGGATCGGTGAGGTGGCCGAGGCGATCACCGAGTCCGGTGAGGCCTTCCTCACGCCGACCGTCCACGAGGGGGTGCCCGCGTTGCGCGCCGCGTTCAGCAACTGGCGCACCACCGAGGCCGACGTGGAGCGGGTCGCGAAACTCCTGGAATCGCTCGCCCTGCGGCCGGTTGCCTCCGTACGCGATAGGAAGGATCATTGATACTTGAAAGTTCAACACAATGGTCGCGTCGCCCTTCAGGTCATCTTCAGCGGCGGACACCGTAGGTGCGACGCTTCGCCGCACCGTTGCAGACAAGGGGAAGAAACCATGTCTACTTTCAAGGTCAAGATCGCACTGGGCCTCGCGAGCGCCGCCTCGCTCTGCGCCGTGCTCGCCACCGCCGCCCCCGCCGCCGCGAACTCGTCGCCTTCGGGCGTCACCTTCTGGTCCGGCGCCTTCACCGGCCAGTCCGTGACCTACGCGAACCCGGGGACCGGTTGCACGACGCTGCCGTTCACGGTGCACTCCGAGTTCAACAACACCGACACGTCCATCCTGGTCTACCGGACGACGGACTGCACGGGTCAGGCACTCACCTTCCCCGCCAACGACATCCACAGCTTCATCGGCTTCGACGGCCGGAGCTTCCGCACGACCGGCTGACGCGTCTCTCACAGGATCGAAAGCGGCCGGTTCCCGCGTCCGCCCCCATCCGATCCGGCCACTGAGGTGTCCGGATCGGATGGGACGGATGACGGCGTTGCCCTGATCCGCTCATACAGGTCGCTACGACTCCCTGTTGTCTCTGCAGAGCAGACCGAGGAAGCCGTGCAACGTTCTGCCGATCTCGTGGATCTCGCCTGGGTCGAGGCGGTCCGCGAAGTCTCCAAGCCGGGAGAGGTCGGTGGATCTCATCTGGTCGACGAGCACGCGAGTCGCCTTGCCGTTCAGTTCGATCTCAGGACGGAAAATCGCAGGACCCGCGCTGGTCGAGGTGGGGGCGACAACCAGGGTGGAGAGTGTGGCGAAGGCATCCGACTGCAACACCACCGCGAATCGTTCGCCTCGCTGCTCGTGACCGACCGTGTCGCGGAGAGCGCGTAACCGGTAGACGTCACCCCGCATCCGCGTCACCGAACTCACGGTGGATCGCCCGGATCTCGGCCAGATCATCCGGGTCATTGGCCAGTCTTTCCGCGTCGGCGCGCGCCTGTTCCAGCCAGCGGAGTCGTCCCGCCACCTGGATCGCCTCACGGATCACATCGGTGGTGGACCTGCCCTCGGAGGTCAGCTCGGAGAGAATCCTCTCCGTGTCCGAGTCGATCTCAACAGTCAACATGGCCATATCTTCACTGTACGACGAGGCGTCTCGCAGGTCTTCGATCTAATTCCGTGAGCACTTGGATACTCCAAGTGACTGGGATGCGTCGAAGGAACCAATGGTTGCCGCCCTCACGGATGATGGAACACCATTTCCAGCGTTGTCGGGCAGAGCACGTGGCGAGGGGGTCGACGGCACGTTCCTGGACGTTGCGTCGGGGGTGCGACTCGGTACGGTCCGATCGGCCTCGCAGGACGACGTGAAGGGGATCCATTGAGCGGCAACCACCAGAAGTACGCGGACTTCATCTGGTCGGTCGCCGACCCGCTACGCGGTGATTACCGGCGGTCGGAGTACGGCAAGGCCATCCTGCCCTTCACCGTGCCGCGGCGGATCGACTGCGTGCTTGAGCCCACGAAGAAGGACGTCCTGGCCGAGGCCGAGCGGCTCAAGGGCGAACTCCTGCCGCTCCGCAAGCAGGCCCAACCTGCTTCTCCACCTATGGCCAGGCCAGCAGTTGAAACCAGACCGACTTGCCGTAGGGGTTGAGGGTCCAGCCCCAGTTGCGGGAGAGGTTCTGGACGATGGCGAGGCCCCGGCCGGTTGTTTCCAGGTCGTCGGCTCGCCTCAGGCGAGGGATCGCGATGCAGGAATCGTAGACGTCCACGGTGAGCAGTTGTTTTTCTCCGCTGACCGTGATGCGAATGGGAGTCTCGACAGAGGTGTCCGTTGAGCCATACGCGATGGCGTTGGTGACGAGTTCCGAGGCCAGGAGTTCGGCGATTTCCGGAATGTCTCCCGTCGCGTTCCAGTCGGCGGCGACGTCGTGTACGAACCGGCGGGCGGAGGCGACGGCTCTCGGTTCGCGCGGTATCCACTTCTCTCCCAGCGGGGAGAGACCGGGATTCATCGTGTAGCGATATTCGGTCAGGGCCGCGCTCGCCTTGAGGACCTCTTCCATGGTTTCTCTCTCCGTCTCGGATTTCGTATGTTCAGCGTGCCGAGACGTGACTACTCTTGGTAGCGAAATGATTACGAAGGTCGCGGGTTGGAGTTCACAAGCCTTTTGTTGAACTCCGGCAAGGAGGGCATCATGGCCGACCTCTACTCACCTCAGGCAATCTGGGGCAGGGAGCTGCGTCACTACCGGAAGGCGGCGGGCCTCACCCAGGGCCAGCTCGCTGAAAAGATCCATTTCAGCGAATCCCTGATCAGCGGGGTTGAGACGGGGCAACTCCCGGCCAGCCCTGAGTTCGCCGAGACCTGCGACACGATCCTCGGCACCGGCAGTGCGCTGTCCAGGCTGCTTGATTGGCGGAAGGGGCAGGTCTTCCCCGCCTGGTTCGGGAAGTGGCCGGACAAGGAGCAGGCGGCGACGGTGCTGCGCACCTACGAACCGATCCTGATCCCCGGGCTGCTCCAAACCTCTGATTATGCCTTCGAAGTCCTCTATGGCGATGAGGCCGCCGTACAGGCTCGCCTGGCGCGGCAGGAGGTGTTCAAACGAGAAGACCCCGCGCCACCACTGCTCCGCTGTGTGATCGACGAGGCGGTGTTGCATCGTCTGATCGGAACCCCCAAGACCATGCGTGAACAGCTAGAACATCTGGCGTCGATCATCACCCCTCGCTTCAGCGTGCAGGTCGTCCCTCTCGGAGGTATGCGAGCGGGCCTCGAAGCGGGGTTCGTAATCGCTACGCTGGAAGGCGGAAGCGAGATAGCTTATTTCGATACGGCTGTTCGCGGACTGGTTACCAGCGATCAGGAAGATGTAGCGACAGCCGTAGAAAAATTCGAGGCAATTCGCATAGAGGCGTTGCCCTTGCGCATGTCGATCGACCTCATCAGAAGAACAGCAGAGGAAAAATGGACCTGAGTAACGCCAAGTGGCAAAAGTCAAGCTTTACCGGCAGCAACGGCGGAAACTGTGTCGAGGTCGCGGAGCTCAGAAACACCACCGACGGCCCCACCCACAAGGCCGACCACCCCGACCTGATCGCCGTACGCGATTCCAAGGACCCCGAAGGCCCCAAGCTCTTCTTCACCCCCGCGGAGTGGGACGCCTTCGTCAACGGCGTGAAGGCCGACGAGTTCGACCTCGGCTGAACGGTCTCACCCACCGGCCGCCCGACCACGCGCGAGGGCGGCCGGTAGGTGCTTTCCGACTTCGTGTCCTGCCATCCATGGGTGATGGCCTGCCGGGATGATTGACTGCCCGCGTCGAGGTCCAGGGCACCAAACCACCCGGCAGGATTCCCGGTTCTCGGCGATCTTGCCGAATCGGTGCCCTGGGAGCGGGAAAGATGGTTCATGAGGCTCGGGAGGCGGCTCGCCGGACGGCTCTCGTCGGCGCCGGGCAGGAAGAGGTGGGGTTGATGGCTGGGCGGTTGGTTGAGCTGGAAGTGGAGAACTTCCGGAGCCTGCGGAAGGTGTCGCTGCCGCTGGGACCGGTCAACGTGCTGGTCGGGCCCAACGGCGCGGGCAAGACGAACGTGCTGAGGGTGTTCGACTTCCTGGCCGACATCGTCCGGACCGACCTGGGACCGGCGCTTGAGGACCGAGGCGGCTTTGACGAGCTGGTGTTCCGGGGCGGCGAACCGAGGCCGGACCACATCCGGATCGGCTTGAAAGGGCACTGGTCCGTAGCCGAGACATCCGGGTCCCCGCTTGATGTGTATCGCTTGAGGATCAACGGTAGTCCGCCGGCACGGGAGGAGATCTTCCACCTCAGCCGGGCTGGCGGCTGGCGGAACCGGATCGAGGTGTCGGGTGAGCGAGCCGCGAGTTCACAGTACGGGGCCGACGAGGTGATCTCGGACGACGAGTCCGAGCGGCGCACCGCGGTGATGGAGGTCGGAATCCAGCCGTTCAGCACCGGCCTGTCCACTCTGCCCCGGCTGTCGGAGAATTTCGGCGGGCGAGAGGTGGTGGCCCTGGCCGATTTCCTCACCACCTTCCGCGTCTTCGACGTCTACGTCCACCGTGCACGCATGCCGTCGCGTGTTTCCCGGAGCGGGTACGAGGCCATCGCAGACGACGCCTCCAATCTGGCGAGGTTCCTGCTGACTCTGCGGAGCACCGACGAGGAGGCGTGGGAGCGGCTCCAGGCCGACGCTGTGGAGGTGCTCCCCCAGCTCGAAGCACTCGATTTCGACTACCCGTCCGGGGGCGCTCGTTCCGTCGTGGTGGTTCTCAGGGAGCGCGGGCTGCGCGAACCCACCTCGCTGCTCGACGCCTCCTACGGCACGATCCGCCTGCTGGGTCTTCTCGCGATGCTCTACGACCCCAGTCCGCCCGCGCTCACCTGCGTCGAGGAGATCGATCACGGCCTGCATCCGCAGGCGTTGGAGATCCTCGTCGAGCGGGTCCGGGAGGCGAGCGACAGGACGCAGTTCATCATCGCCACGCATTCGCCGGCTCTCGCCGACCGGCTCAAACCCGAGGAACTCATCGTGTGTGAACGAGCGGAGGACGGTTCCTCTGTAATCCCGGCGGTTTCGACCGCCCAGGTCGAGAAGATCGTACGAGCCAGCGAGGGAATGCCCCTGGGAGAGCTGTGGTTCTCCGGTGCGCTGGGGGGCGATCTGTGAGCAGGCGCGGGGGAACCCGCATCCGGCCGACCAGGAAACCGATCGTGGTCGTCGCCGGTGAGGATCGGAACGACCGGCTCGGTCTCCGGATCCTCCTGGAGGAGTTCTGTCCGGAGATGCGCGGGCGGATCGTGGAGATCGGCGATCCGGTGCGACTGCACCAGGCCACCGGGGCGAACCTCGCCGCTCGCGCGGAGACCCTCGCCCGCAAGGTCCGCGCGAGGGCCGTACGCGATGACACGACGGTGGCGTGCGTGTTCGTTCACGAGGATCTCGACGCGGTCGACGACGACCGCTACCCGGCAATTCGCCTACGGGTGGAGAAGGCGTTGGAGGCCGCCCTGGGTACGGCGCACTATGCCCTGGCCGTGGCGGAGATCGAGTCCTGGCTGCTGCTGTTTCCCGACGCGCTCACCGCCGTATGCGGCTCGTGGTCGGTACCCGCCCGACATCGTGGCAGGGACACCGGGCGACTGGCCGATCCCAAGCGGGTGCTCATGCGAGAGGTCAGCGGATCGGGCCGCCGCTACCGGGAGGCCGACGCGCCGGAGGTCCTCAGCCAGGCCGTGACAATGGGCTTGACCGCGAACCCCTCGGGCCGAAACCGCTCCTACGAGCAACTCCGAGAAGACGCCGCCCGCTGCTGCGCCGATCACGTGGGCCCGGCCTCAAAGTGATCCCTTGGCTCTCCCCTCGTACCGGGGAGAACCCGAAGCCCAAGCCCATGATCAACGTGTTGGGTGTCCTCCTCATCGATGAGATCGCCAGGTCGCTGCCCGACCAGCCCTTCGCCGACGTCCTCCACGCCATGCTCCGCTACCGTCACCTCCCCGGCCTAGAACATGTCCTGCGAGATCGGGACGTCGTCGACGCCCTCGACGACCCGGCGCTCCACCTCTGGCCCTGACTTCGCCTACGGCCTGGCTCGGGCGGGAGAGGAAGGCATGCGGCGATCCCGTACGGGACACGGCACGGGAGCCGTACGATCTTCCCCTCATGGCCGGAGAGCACGGCAGGCGTCCGCCCGGTAAAGGCGTCCCACACCCGGCCGGTTCCGTCACGCGAGGCGGTGACGACGCGTGTCCCGGCCGGGGACCATGAAAGGTTGCAGACCGCATCCATGTGCTCGGACATGGACAGGGTGGAGTGGCTGATTGACCAAGAAAAGGAACCTGGAATGGAGGGTGGCAGCACCGGGGGCCACGTTGGTGCGCTCGCGCACGCCCTTGCGCCGCGCGTTGTCCCGTTGCGGGATCGTCAATCGGTCCGGGTGCGGAGGCTCCTCGCCAGGGTGGGGATCATCACCGCCGCAGGGACGAGGTGTAGCCCGAGGAGGGCGGTGATGGTGGCGGTGTTTGCCCCGGAGAGGAGGGGCGGGACCAGCGAGATCGCGGTCAGCGACACTGCCGTCCACACGAATCGCTTGGCGGGGCGAGCGCTCCAACGAAGAAGAGCGACGGCAATGACGATGCCCACGACCGAGAAGAAGCCGGTCACCACGGCGAACCCGGGCAACGGGATCGTCTCGCCACCATCGGGAACCTCGAAGTCGACGCCGACCACCTGGGCAAGCGCAGCGGCGAGGGTGGTGGCCACCATCGCTGCGAGCGTGGCAACGAAGCCGATGCCGGCGAGCCCGCGGAGCCGGTGGGGGCGGCCGGCCCGGCCCGGTGCCGGGCCTGCGACGACCCCGGTGTCATTCATGCTGTTCATGTCATCCTCCATCATTCGGTGACTGGCGTAGGGGTGTGTTGACTGGCATGTGACGGTCCTGGCCCCGGGGGTGACGATGCGCACCCTCGCCGTGCGACGGCCGGGGTTCCGCAGGGCGCGGACGCCGGTGCCGCGGAGCCAGAACCCGGCGTCGCGTCCGAGGACCGGTCCGGGCTCGCCGTCGCGCAGCTCCAGCTGCACCCGCCCGCGGGTGACGACGCCGAACGCGTCGCACCACTCGGCCGCGACCACCGCGACACGCGCGCCACCGCGCAGCGCGAGCGTCCGCACGGGACTACTCCGTGCCGTCCGCCGGCAGGCGCTCCGGCAGCCCGAGCCGCGGGAACCGGTCGTCGTGGAACGTGACGATCTCGGTGATCGCCCCGCCGGTGACGCGCAGGACGTCGATCGTCAGCGGCAGGTACGCACCCTCCTGCTTCCGCCAGAGATAGAAGGCGACGGCGGGCTGCCGGTTCACGGAGGTGAGGACGGCACGCAGGTTCTTCATGCCCTCGAAGCCGCTCTCGACCCAGTCGTTCACCACCGTGTCGCGGCCGACGTACAGGCCCGGCGTGGGCGGCATCGAGCAGCGGACGTCGTCCCGCAGTAGTGCGGCGAGCCCGTCGACGTCCGTGGCCACGCTGGCGTCGGTATAGCGGCGCACCAGCTCGCGCGTCCCGGCGTCCTCCTCGCCGCCGGTCCAGTCCTGCCGCTCGGCGGGCAGGTGTTCCCGCATGCCGGCGTGGGCCCGCTGCAGCGCGCTGTTCACGGAGTTGACGGAGTCCCCGAGGAGCTCCGCGACGTCCTTCGCCGGCCAGCCGAGCACGTCCCGCAGGATCAGCACGGCCCGCGGGCGCGGCGCGAGGTGCTGGACTGCGACCAGGTACGCCAGCTCGATCGTCTCCCGCGCGACGGCGACGGTCTCCGGCTCGTCCGCGCCGCCCGCGGGCAGCTCGTCGAGCAGCCGGTCCGGGTAGGGCTGCAGCCACAGCACCTCGCCGCCGGTCGCAGGCTCCGGGCGGCACTTGGCGAGCAGGTCCAGGCAGGCGTTGGTGGCGATCCGGTACAGCCAGGCCCGGAACGTCGACCGCCCCTCGAAGGTCTCCCGCCGCCGCCAGGCACGGAGGAACGTCTCCTGCACGGTGTCCTCGGCGTCCTCGAACGACCCGAGCATCCGGTAGCAGTGCACGTGCAGCTCCCGCCGGTGCCGCTCCGCCAGCCCCGAGAACGCCGGCTCGTCGACCTCGCCCAGACCGCTCACGCCCAGCTCCTCCAGCCGCGTGTCCACACTCATCACGTCATCCTTCCGCCTCGTCGTGTCCCGTCATAGGTATGACGGATGCGGGCGCGACAACTCATCACCAGGGTCGGTCGGCATGGCTGATCTGTGGCCTGCGTTCCGGATCCCCCAGCGAGTGCGCACCGCTCACATGAGTGAACACGTCCGTGTCGGCGGGCAATGAACACCACAGGAAAGCACTTTCCAAGTGTCAACGGATCGGGGAACTTTCACCTCGTCCCAGCCGCGGTCGAGCTTCCAGCTCCTGGTGAGGGCACGCCGCCCCCATCCCGCTCCCTCGGCTTGGCAGATCTGGCCGTCACGGTCCTGGCGGGTGTGCTTCTACCGTGCTGCCATGGACACTCCGGATCTCCTCATCAGGAACGCCACCCTGCGCGGCCGTCCCGGCAGGTGGTCGCTGGCCGCCACGGGCGGGCTCATCAGCCTCGTCGCCGAGGACGATCCCGGCCTGGCCCCGGCGACCGGCGTGACCCTCGACGCGGACGGCGCCCTGGTCACCGAGCCCTTCGTGGACGCGCACCTGCACCTGTGCAAGGTCCACACCCTCGACCGGGCCGGGCCCGCCGCGCTCTCGGAGTACACCGGGGGCGCGATGGGGGCCGCGATGGGCGCCATCGAGACGGCCGCCGCCGTCAAGACCGGCCAGACCGCGAAATCCGTCCTCGAACGCGCCAGACCGGTGCTCCTGGAGTCCGTACGACACGGTGTCCGGGCGGTGCAGGCCTTCGCCGACATCGACCCGAAGGCGGGACTCACCGGGCTGGAGGCCCTGCTGGCACTGCGCGAGGAGTTTCGCGGCGTGGTCGACGTGCGGGTGGTGGCGTTCCCGCAGGACGGGCTGCTCCGCGAACCCGGAACCGAGGAACTCGTCGCCGAGGCCGTACGGCGCGGCGCCGACGTGGTGGGCGGCATCCCCTGGATCGAGTGGACCGACGCCGACGCCGCCGAGCACGTGCGGCGCATGGTCGGCCTCGCCCAGCGGCACGGCCTGCGCGTCGCCATGCTGGTCGACGACGCGGGAGATCCGGGGCTGCGCACGGCCGAGATGCTGGCGCGGGAACTGCTGGCGCGGAACATGATCGGACGCGGCAGCGCCCAGCACGCCAGGGCGATGGCACTCTACCCGGAGCCGTATCTGCGCCGCCTGGCGGGGCTGTGCCGCGCCGCGGGGCTCGGTTTCGTCAGCGATCCGCACACCGGACCGCTCCACCTGCCGGTCTTCCAGCTGGCCGACGCCGGTGTCCCGGTCGCGCTCGGCCAGGACGACATCGAGGACGCCTACTACCCCTTCGGGCGGCACAACCTCCTGGAGGTGGCCTTCCTGGCCGCACACCTGCTCGACGCCCGCACCGACGGCGCCCTGGAACGGCTGTACGACATGGTGACCGTCGACGCCGCGCG
Organism: Streptosporangium sp. NBC_01469; assembly: GCF_036227305.1. NCBI lineage: Bacteria > Bacillati > Actinomycetota > Actinomycetes > Streptosporangiales > Streptosporangiaceae > Streptosporangium > Streptosporangium sp. NBC_01469. The sequence continues at coordinate 9,327,044 of NZ_CP109465.1, forward strand.
GGTCGTCGGCCTGCCCGTCCACCGCCTGGAGCCCGGGGCCCCCGCCGATCTCGTCGTCCTCGAAGGACGGACCCTCCGCGAAGCCCTGACCCGGCACGCGCCGCCCCGTCACGTCGTCGTCGCGGGCCGAGTCGTGGCCTCGTCCACCTGGCATACCTCCTTCGGACCCGGAGTTCCTCGCTGACGGGCGCGGGCGCCACACCGTCCGTGGCGGAAGACCCGGCACGGTGACGAACGGGCGAGGCCGGGAAATCAGCACGGCGGTCAACGGGCGAGACCGGGGAAAGCAGTACGGCCGTGAACGGGGAAACCGGCGTTCGGGCAGCTGCGGCGGCCCCGGATCGGCGGGATTTCCCCGGAAAAACAGGCCTCCGGGCCGAGATGATCTACTGAACTCTGGCAGTCCGGCCGCGGATGGCATCCTTTCGGGGCACGAGCCTCCGACGGAAACCGGTAGCCGAGCGTTACCGATCGCCTCTTTTCCGCTCCTTTCCGCTACCTCCGGGTAATCTGACCGCCCCAAGGCTTTGAGTTCCACTAGCAGACTCCTGCGGCTCCCTCCACTTACCGTGAGGGTAGGTTACGCATCGTGTCGGCGTCGTTCTCGACGCCACACGGCGCTCCGCCAGCCCGGGGCATCACCCAGGGCTCGACCGATTCGACACCGATTCGACGTGGAGTGATCTGCCATGACCAAAATCAGGAACGCTCTCGCAGCCGGAGCCATGATGGCCTCCGCTCTCATCGTCCCCGCGGCGATGCCGGCCTCGTTCGCCGCCGCGGACACCATGGCCCTGACCACCCCGGCAACCCTCAACTCCGCCCTGAAGCCCTGCAGCGAGTACAAGAACCCCGACAGGTGCCGTGCCCGGCGCGAGCACGGACGCGACTACAGGCGCGAGCACGGACGCGACTACAGAGGCGAACGCGAATACAGGGGCGAGCGCAGGCGCGAGCACATGAGCGAGCGCGGAAGCGAGCACAGAGGCGAACGCGGACGCGACATGAGCGAACGCAGGCGCGAGCACATGAGCGAACGCGGAAGCGAGCACAGAGGCGAACGCGGACGCGACATGAGCGAACGCGGACGCGACATGAGCGAACGCGGACGCGACATGAGCGAACGCGGAAGCGAGCACAGAGGCGAACGCGGACGCGACATGAGCGAACGCGGACGCGAGCGTATCGGCAGGGGCGCCGGTGTCGGCGGCCGCATCAGCGACAGCATCGGCGGCACCGGTACCGGCCGCGGGATCAACAACTGACAGGTGATCGACGGGCGACTGACACGGCCACCGGTGGTCCGGAGGCCGGAAGAGCGCCACTGTGAGCGCGAGCCACGCTCCTCTCCCCGTGGAGCAGGCCCCGGCCAGGCTCGCGAAGGATCCGTCTCACGACGGGCGGCCCGACCCACCCAGCATCCGGGTCGGGCCGCTCGTCGCCCGGCGAGCTCTCCCACGTGTGCCCGCCACCGTGGTCGTCCGGCGAGGTCTCCCACGTGCGTCCACCACCGTACGACGGAACCACCCGCACGCGACCGCCACCGTGAAGCGACATCGGCCGCCGTGGGATCCCCCGCGACTCCCCGTACGCGGGGGACCTAACGCGCGGCTTCGTGAGCGTCGACGAGCCGTTTGGGAGCCGTCAGGCACCACGCCTCGGTGACCAGCTCGAACAACTCCTCCGCGTCGATCTTCGCGAGGTGCACCACGACCCAGCCGAACCGGCCCGCGGTGAACTGGACCTCGAACACCTCCGGCCGCTCCGCCACCAGCGCGATCTGCTCGTCGATCGTCGACTTGAGCCCCACGGTCTCCGTCTTCTCCCACAGGTAGCCGAAGCCCTTGTCACGCACCTTCAACGAGACCCACTCGCCGCCGTCACTCTGCTTGACCTCCGGCAGCTTCTTCAGCATCTCCAGGAACTCATCCACGCTCACACCCATGGGTCACCTTTACCAGAGCGCACCGACATTTCTCCACGGCGGCCGTCAGCCCGTGACACCGGGCTCGCCGTTCTCGATGTGTCCCATCAGGCGGCGGGCGAAGGCGGCGTCCCCGGCTACGGTGATCCACAGGTCGTACCATCCGGTCGCGGCCCGCCACGGCACCCGCGCGGTGCCCCGGGACGCGACCCGCAGTGTCCGCGCCGTCCCGCCGTAGGCCAGGGGCGAGATCGTCACGTCGGCCGGTTCGTCACCGGTGTTGACGACGGCGATCTCGATCGTCCGCGCGACCGCGTCGATCACGCTGGACGTCTCCACCGGGTCGTCCGTCCCGCCCCGGAACTCCCGGCGGAAGCCGTTCGGCCCGGTGAGGACGAGGGCGTACGTGGGGCACGGGAAGTAGACCACCTCGCGGGCGTGGCCGAGCACGTCGAAGTGCATCGGCCGGACGAGTTCCCCCATGTAGCCGTACAGCGCCAGGTGCGCGCTCTCCGTACCGGTGTTGCTCATCGTGATCTCGACGGCGCGGCCACTGGTCCGCGCCGAGGCGTCGGGCCGGTACGGCAGCGCGCGGGCGGGCCTGACCCCCGGTTCCCTGTCGGGCATCCGCTGCTCGGCGGGGACGTCTGGGTACCAGCGGCCGGCCGGGGCGCCTTGGGCGGCCGGAACGCCCCCGCCGATGGGGGCACCCCGGACGGCCGGGACGCTCCGGAGGACCGGCACGTCCCGGCCTGTCGAGCCGTCCTGGCCGGCCGGGGTGCCCTGGGTGAGCGAGATGCCTTGGATGGGTGGGGCACCCTGGCCGGACGAGACGTCCCTGACGGGTGGGGCGCCCTGGCCGGGCGGGACGCCTCGGGCGGACGAGGCGCTCTCCGGGACGCCGGGAACCGGTGTTTCCGGTGCGGGCCACGCCGCCGGGCGGCCGAAGTCGAAGGCGGAGGTGAGATCTCCGGCGACGGTCCGCCGCCAGGCGCTGATGTCGGGGGCCCTGATGCCGAGCCAGGTCTCCAGGAACCGGACCGTCGAGCTGTGGTCGAACGTCTGCGAGCAGACGTGGCCCCCCACGCTCCACGGCGACACGACGATCATCGGGACGCGCATGCCCAGCCCGACAGGCCGCCCGCCGACGAACTCCCCCGGGGTTCCGTCGGGCGGGACGGGCGGGGGGACGTGGTCGAAGAAGCCGTCGTTCTCGTCGTAGGTGACGAAGACCGCGGTGCTCGCCCACACCTCCGGACTCGACGCCAGCGCGTCGAGAATCCGATAGACGACCCTCCCGCTCTCCACCGCCGAGGACCCCTCCGGGTGTTCGGAGTCGGCGAGCGAGGTCACGACGTAGGAGACCTCGGGCAGGCGTCCCGCCGCCACGTCGGCGGCGAACCACTCCCCCAGCCCGCCCGTCCGGGTGCGGCGCAGCGCCCGGTCGTAGAGCACGCGGTCGGCCGGGCCGAGTCGTGCCGCCCTCTCCGCCAGCTCGGCGAGCATCGGCGCGGGATCCTCGGAGGCGCGCACCTTCTCGTAGAAGGAGTGCATGCTGCTCTGCCCCAGTTTCGCCATGACCGCCTTGAACGCGGCGAAGAACTCCAGGTTGTTGCACTGGTAGTTGTCCCACTCCTGGTAGACCTGCCAGGAGTGCCCGGCCCGGGTCAGCAGCTCGGGCACCGTGGTCCAGGAGTAGCCCGGGTGCCCGTCCTCCTCGCAGGCGCCGTTGTCGACGGCCCGCTGTTCGGTACCGGGCTCATGACCCGTGTGTCCGGAGACGTGATAGTTGCGGTTCGGCGTCGTGGAGCTCAGCACCGAGCAGTGATAGGCGTCGCAGATCGTGAACGCGTCCGCCAGCTCGTAGTGGAACGGAAGGTCCTCACGGTCGTAGTACGCCATGGTGGACGGGCCCTTGTTGGGCACCCAGGCGTCGTTCCAGCCCATCGCCCAGGCGTTCTGCGTGCCGAGCCAGCTGTGGTCGTGGGTGTCGAGCAGCATCGGGTCGGCTCCCGCGCGCTCAGCAGCCTCCCTTACCGGAAAGGGCAGGATCCCGTCCTGCTCGAAGACCGGCCGGAGGGCCCGGGTGGACACCGCGTTGCGGTCCCCGTAGCCGCGCACCCCGCGCATCCGGCCGAAATAGTGGTCGAACGACCTGTTCTCCTGCATGACGAAGACGACGTGCCTGACGTCGGAGAGGGTTCCGGGAGGGGCGGGCCGCGCCAGCAGGCGCACCAGAGAAGGGGGGAGGGCGGACGGTGCCGACATTGACGCATCCCTTTAACGGCATTTCGAGCAAGCCTCAACCTAACAACCCGGCTCCGCCCGTCCCGCACCCGGGATCCGACCTCGCGGCCCTGCCACGGTCCGGCCGACGTCGTCCGGCAGGGCGGTCGTTCCCGGCGACGGCCGGAATCCCGAGACCGTGAGGCTGCCGTCGGCGAACGGGGTGACGCCGGCGGTCCTGCGGGAACCCATGATCCGCCCGGAGGCGTCACGGCTCCTGGACAGGAGTGTCCGGACGCTCTCGCCGGTCTGCGCCCGCAGGAGCTCTCCACGCACCTCGCCAACGCCGGCCGGCTGGGCAGCGATGTCACGGCCGCTCCCGAATCTGGCTCCTGGACGACACGAACACACGGACGGGGAGTTCGAGGCCTCCTTCCCGGCGGTACGGGGACGCGCGACGACTCGCGACAGGTGAACAGGCGAGCCCACCACTATCAGCCCCGCGAATTCTTTTCAAGATTTCTCTGTTCGGAGGGGGAGATTCGGGGGTCATCCCGCACCTGTAGGCGAGTGGTGCCAGAAACGGCACCGTGGTCGAGTCGGAGGCCTCGCCATGCGGGTGTTCGTGGTGTTCAAGTGGATAGTGGGAATCGCGCTTCTGGGTGTTTCATTCATGGTCTCGGGGATCATTCCCCTGCCACCGGGCGACCCCGGGCCGCCGAGCGACGCCAGGCCGTCGATCGACGCCGGGTCACCGGCCAACGCCGGGCTGAGCGCCTGCCCGTTCATGCGGGCAGGCCAGGTCGACCCGATCGGCAAGAAGAAGTGCGTGCATATGCTCCAGCGGAGACTCCGCGACAGCGGCTATCCGGACCAGCCGGTGAACGGCAGGTTCGGGCCGCTCACCAAGGCGAACGTGATGGCCTTCCAAAAGGCCTCCGGGCTGCAGCCGGACGGCGAGGTCGGCCCGCAGACCCTCGCGGCGTTGACCGGCGGCTCCACGCCCACCAGGCTGGACCTGGGCCGACCGTACTGCCCGAATAAGGTCTGCCATTTCGTCGTACCTCAGGGTGCCGCCCATCGGGTGGGAACCTGGCTGGCGAACCATCCCGAGCGTGCCGTGGACGTTTCCATCGGCCTGCTCGCACGCGGAGTGTGTGGCGCGGCCAGGATCACGGCGATCGCCAAGTTCGGCTGCGAGAACCTGGTGGAGAAGGAGATCAGTGATTTCATCGCGACGCTCAAGTCGGCCGCCAGAGATAACCTCTGCGTGCGGATCTCCGTCGGTCTTCCCGGTGGCGGGAACTCGGAATTCCTCAAGTTCACCTCCGTGAAATGCCAGAACTGACCGAAGGCACTTTCGCGCCTGCCGACCGGCCGCCCCCGGACAGGGGCAGCCGGTCATGGTCAGCGTGGGCCAGGCTCACGGTCAGCGCGGGCCAGGCGGGGAACGTACCGTGACCTCGGTCTTCACTGAGACATCTGGCCCCGTGGCCGTGATCGTGTAGGTGCCCGGGGTGGTGAGCGGGGGCGAGTTCACCGTGAAGTTGCCGGAGCAGCAGTTGGTGCCGGGCTGCCTCGGCTCGGCGTACGGGGTGAACGTGAGCGTGATCGGCGTGTTCACCGGGAAGCCCAAACCGGTGATCGTGACGCTCCCCCCGGAAACGACCTCTTCCGGCGAGGTCTTCAGGACGGGGACGACGGAGACGGTCCGCGTCGTGACCGTGCCCGAGGTCTTCCCCGTGGCGGTGACGCGGTACTTGCCTCTGGCGACCAACCGCCCCACGGCCAGATACGCAACGGTTCTGTCTCCGTCCGGGTTCGCCCGCACCGGTTCCGTATCGGGGAAGGGCTCGCCTTGGATCTCGATGTCCTCACCTGGGCTGAACCCCGTCAGGATGACGCGGTACCCCCGGCCCGGGACAAGTGTCGATTGCGTGAACGTCATCGTGCCGACGGGCTGCGCCGGAATCGGGATCGGGGTCAAGGTCGGGGTTGGGATCGGGGTCAGGGTCGGGATCGGGATCGGGATCGGGGTCAGAGTGGAAGGCACGACGGCAACGGTGTCCGTCGCGGTGATGCGCGAACTCCGGCCGGTGGCGGTGACCCTGTACTTCTTCGCTGCGACGTCTGATCCGACGACAAGACGGACGACACCCCTGCCTGTCCGGTCGGCTGTCACGTCGTCGGCGGTGACGCGGTACGGGTCACCCTTGATGGAGATCTTTTCCCCCGGACGGAACCCGGTCAGCGTTATGGCATAGGTCTGGCCCCGGCTGAGCTGACTCGGCGTGATCTCCAGTTCCCCTTGCCCGGTCGTCGACAGGTCATCGGACGGGGCGGGGTTCGTCCTCGTGCTCCTGCTGGACGTGGCGGTCGGATCGGTGGGGACCAGGTCATCGGTGGGGACCAGGTCATCGGTGGGGGCCGGATCGGTGACAGTCGGATCGGGGGAAACTGGGGCATCGGTGGGGGCCGGATCATCGGTGACGGCCGGATCGGGGGAAGCCGGGTCGTCAGTGGAGGCAGGGACAAAGACGCGTGTCCCGTTCACGGTCGACGGCACACCGGCAGGGGGCCTTGATCTCTCCCACACGTACACGCCGCCGGCCAGCAGGGCCAGGATGAGAGCCACGGACAAGCTGTTGCCGAGCATCCGGTACGACCGTCGCGGCCGGGGTGCGCGCCGCCCCGGTGCGGGAGAGGCCGCCGGCGCGGGAGAGGCCGCCAGTGCAGGGGAGGCCTCCGGCGCCGTGACGTGCTTCTCAAGGCGGGACAGGGTTTTCGCCGATGGACGCGGATCGGCATACCCAAGATCCTCCTTGGCCGAGACCCGCGCGAACCTCTCCCACATGCGTTCGGAGAACGCCGGGAGGAACAGCACCGGAATGAGACCGGGCAGGTACGGCCTGATCCTGCGCCGGCGCTCGCCCGAACAGTCCGCGCAGTCGCGCACGTGCTGGGAGACCTGGTGCCGCAGCGTGACGGGGAACGTCTTCGCGGTCCACAGGCCGTGCTCCCGGTTCCACTCCCGGATGATCTTCAAGAGACTCTGGCAGACCTCGGCGCCCCGGCCGGCCCGCCACTGGAACTGGATGTGGTCCGCGAGCAGGAAACCGCCGAACCCATCGGTCATGATTTTCCTGACCTCGTTGCTCAACCGGCTGGCCTCGGCGGGGCTGGTCCCCAGGGCGGTCGCGAGCGCCTGGCCGCGCAACCCCTCCCGTACCGTCAACTGGTAGATCCTCCGCTGCCGTTCGGTGAGACCAGACGCCACGATGTCCAGCAAGCGCAGCACCTCCGCGCGCCGGCGCGCCTCGTCGGCCTGGTCGTGGGCCTCGCCCATCCATTCGGGGGACGCGTGCGCCTCCTTGGGCAGGTCGATCGGCGTCTGTCGCTGGTCGCGGTAGGACTCCCGCACCTTGTTGCGCGCCACCCCGTAGAGCCACGGCCCGAGTTTGCCCGATTCCGGCCCGCCACCGCGCACCACGGCGTCCATCAGAACCAGGAACGACTCCTGCGCCGCGTCCTGGGCCCGCTCCGGATCAAGATAGGCGAGACATACTCCCAGCACGCGTTTCCCGTATCGCGCGTAAATACGCTCGTGCGCCTCTCGCCGCGTGCTCGTGGATTTGACCAACTCCACGAGTTCTGTGTCCGAATAGTCCCCTTGCATCGTCATCCAGTCCGCCCTCCCTGGATTGTCAACGAGCATCCTCGCCCGTGCGTGCCGATCCCCCGGACATCGCCGAACGCCTCTTATTTCAAGATCACAAGCGATTCCGACTTCGTCGATGGTCGGACTCGCAATATTTCCGCATTGGCAATTTGTTCTACACATGCCCGCGGAGCGTGACATCCCCTCGTTCCAATGCGGAATCGGGTCTTGACAGTCGCCGGGGAAACCGGATAGATCAATCGCGCCTATGGCAGGCGGGGCCGAGGGCCTGGAAGGCTTCCACGAGGGCGTGAACGACGCCACGCCGGCCGGGTTACAGCACCGGTTGCTCGCTGAAGTCCTCCACGTTCATCGTTCCGGCGTCGGCGAGGGGATGCCGGGCGCCGACCACGCCGATGCGCGCGGTGGTCATGGCCAGGGGGAAGAAGTCCACGTCGAGATGTCTCACAGGCGCGGTGGTCCGCAAAACGTCTACTCGATACTCGGGCAGGCAGCGGGTGAGCGCCGGAAAGGGAACGTCCCGGCACACCAGCCGGGTCTCGGGGAAGTTGAGGCGAACCTCTCGGGCGATGCCGGTCAGGTAGGTGCGGCTCAGGATCGCACTGATGCCGGCGGGGGCGCCGATCCGCAGCGTGTAGCGGGCGGGTGTGGCCCGGGCACTGTCGCGAGCGGCGTTCGCCTGAGCGATCAAAGGTCCAGCCGCGACCGAAAACCGCCGTTCGTGACAGCAGGAACCCCGGCGGCCCCAATCTGCTCTTCGCTCCCGCCGAGTGGAAGTCGTTCATCAGTGGCGTCAAGACCGGCGAGTTCGACTCTCTGATCTGACCATTCGCCCCCTCCGTTCGTCGGCTACCACGCTTCAGGCCGCGGAGCGGTGGCTGGAACGCCCAACCCGGCAACGGTCGTCAGCCCCGCCGGCACTCGCCCCGGCCGTCCTGTGCGGATCACCGCGTGGGTGAAGGACATGGGAGCAGGGCTCCTCGGGAGGACTCAGGGTCTCCTGTCGCGCCGCTGGGCGATCCACAACACGGTCATCGGGATCAGCGCGCCCACGGCCGCGCCGGAGAGCAGGCCCAAGACGGTGCTCAGGTCGCCGTCCAGCGCGCCGAACCGGAGCAGGGCCGCCCCTGCCAGCGCCAGCACGACGAGGACGCCGGCGACGAAGGCGTAGAACCCGGGGCTGAGGAAGATGCCGCGGTCGGGAGCCCGAGGAGGGGCGGTCAGCTCGGCGGCGGGCCCCAGGCTGGCGGCCTTGGGGCGCTTGAAGTACTCGAAACCCACCCAGGTGCCGCACGGTTCCCAGCCATCCGGGACGAGCCGGTCGAGCACGCTCCGGCGGCGGCCGGCCGCGACCAGCTCCCTGCTGTACTCCCACTGCTGCGGGTGCTCGGGGTCGCGGGCGCAGATGAACAGGCCCCTCGCGTCGACCCTGTCGACCTCCCAGCCCTGCGCGCCGTACTCGTTGAGCATCTTGACGTCGTGGAACAGGTCGGCGGTCCAGCTCCAGGTGCGGGCGTCCGCGGCGGGTTCAGCGGGCGGGGCCGAGGTGGCGGTCAGCCCCTTGGCGAGCTCGGCCGCCTGACCGAACTCCTCCTCGGGGTCGCCGCCGCTCTCGGCGAGGTAGCCGGCGAGCTCTTCGAGCGTGGCCCCGACCCGGTCGGCCGACATGCCCGCCTTGGCCAGGAGTACGGCGAGTTCGTCGAAGTAGGCGCCGGCCGTCTCGCCGGAGTCGGGGTTCATCGAAGCTCGCCTTCCCGTTCCCGTTCGTCTTTTCGTTCGGGTTCTTGTTCGCGCGAGGTCGCGGGGCGGGGCGCCTCGACGCCGCCCCTGACCAGTGCGGCGCGTACCGACTCGTCGAAGCTCAGCCAGAGCCCGCCCTGCTCGGCGAGCGTCTGCCTGCCCAGGTCTGTGAGCTGGTAGTAGCGGCGGCCGGGCCCGCGCTCGGTCACCCGGAACTCCGCGGCGACCAGTCCCGCCTCCTCCAGCCGGTTGAGCACCGGGTAGAGGGTGCCGCCCTTGATCTGACCGAGACCCGACTCGGCGAGATCCTTGACGATCTCGTACCCGTAGTTCTCACCGGCCGTCAGGCTGGCGAGAACCAGCAGGTCCAGCACGCCCTTGAGCCAGCTCGCGCGTCGGTCGCTCATCATGGTAGCGATCCTATCTAGGCCGCGTTCTCGACTAGTTCACGTCGCGGTCGCGGGGACAGCAGCAGGCCGCGAAGGTCGATCAGGGCGTGCAGCAGGATCGGTATGAGCAGGCTGCCGGTCTTCAGGTAGAGCGCGGTCAGGGTTAAGCCGATCAGGGCGACCGTGATCATGCCGCGCCGGCCCTGGTAGAGGTGGCCGACGACGAACACCGCCAGCGCGGCGAAGGCGGCGGCGTTCTCGCTCAGGCCGAGCGCGCCCATGCCGACCGCGATGAGCAGGCCCCGGTAAACGATCTCTTCGGTGATACCGGCGGTCACCGCCAAGCCCGCCGCGTACCAGCGCTCGGCCTTAGTACGCGGCAGCAGGTGGACGACGGCCTGCTGGCCGGGGACAGACTTTCCCCTGGCCGCCAACCATCCGAAGACGAGCACGCCGACCGCACCGGCGACCAGGAAGCCGAGGATCGCCCCGAGGAGTTCGTCCGGCAGCTCCTTGATCACCAGACCGATGCCCGCGGCGTCGAGTCCCGGCTCCACCGCGACGATGAGCAGCGCCAGGGTGGCCAGCACCCACAACTCGGCGCACCAGAACGCGCACATCCGGCGATAGACCATGGGGTCCCGGTCGCGCGAGCGAGCCAGCCCGTCATAGGCGCGCTTACCGAGCAGGGGGCTGACGACAGCCAGATAGCCGACGAGGACGGCCGACAGGACGAGCGTCAAGGGGGTGAACGACATCGGGGACTCCTTAGGGGCTGTGCTATCTAGACGGTAGAGCAAGCTAGTTAGATATACAACCTAGCTCGCGATCCAGATCACAGCAGCCTCAAGCCGATCCGGACGGAGGTGCGGGTTCCCCGTTGGAAAAAGGGTTGAACCGGATCAAGGACCGCAGACATGCTCACCCCATGGATCTCGTCGCCTCCCTCCCCGCCTTCGTCGTCGCCGTCGTGCTGATCTCAGCGTCCCCGGGGCCCGCGATGGCCTTGATCCTGCGCCGTGCCGCGCTGCACGGTTTCAGGGGAGCGGTACCGACGGTGCTGGGCCTGGAGGCCGGCCTGTACGCCTGGGCGCTCTTCGCCGCCGCCGGCCTGGCCGCCCTGGTGGCCGCCTCGGAAGTGGCCTTCGTCGTCCTGCGGGTGATCGGCGCGGGCTTCCTGCTCTACCTCGGGCTGAAGGCGTGGCGTACCGCGTGGCGAATCCGGACGGCCGGTCCCGCGCGGGAGCTCGCCGAGGACACGCCGCCCAGCCCGAAGCGGGGCTGGTGGAAGGCCTTCGGCGAGGGCACTCTCGTGATGCTCGCCAACCCGAAGATCGCGGCCTTCATGATCGCTTTCTATCCCCAGTTCGTACCGGCCGACCAGCCGCTTTTCTCCACCACCGCGCTTCTCGCGCTGCTGCAGGTGGCCGTCGAGATCGCCCTGTACCTCGCCCTGGCGGCTGTGGTGGGGCGCGCGGGCGCGTGGTTCCGCAGGCCCGTGATCCGTCGCCGCCTGGAGGCCGTCAGCGGCACCGTTCTCATCGTCCTGGGCCTGCGCATGGCCGTCGCGACCCGCTGACGCCGCGCGGGCGAAAGGGGTCGCACCTCCTGTGAGGACTTGCACCTCCTGTAGAGGGAGGCGCCAGGCTGGGGGCATGAACGGCGATACGCTCCACTCGATCGGTGACCTGGCCCGGCGGACCGGGCTCACGGTCAAGACCGTCCGGTTCTACTCCGACCGCGGGATCGTGCCGCCGACCGATCGCAGCCCGGCCGGCCACCGCCTCTACGGCATCGACGCCGTCGCACGCCTTGACCTCGTACGGACGCTGCGCGACCTGGGAGTGGACCTTCCCACGATCCGCAGGGTCGTGGACCGGGAGATCTCGCTTCCCGAGGTCGCCGCGGCGCACGCCGAGGCACTGGCGGTGCAGATCCGGACGCTGCGCCTGCGGCGCGCGGTGCTGACGGCGGTGACCAGGCGCGGGTCCACCCCCGAGGAGATGGATCTCATGCACAAACTGGCCAAGCTCTCCGAGGACGAGCGCCGACGTCTGATCGGCGACTTCCTCGACACCGCCTTCGGCGGCCTGGACGCCAATCCCGAATTCGCGGGGATCAGGCGCTCGATGACCCCCGAACTGCCCGACGACCCCGAACCCGAGCAGGTCGAGGCATGGGTGGAGTTGGCCGAGCTGTCGCGGGACCCGGACTTTCGCGCCGTCATGCACCGTCTGGCCGGGCAACACGCGGCCGAGCGCGCCGAGGGCGACATCACCGGCCCGCGCCGCGATCCCGTCGCGATGGTCCGCGACCAGGCCGGTCCGGCCCTGGTGGCCGGCATCGACCCGGCCTCGCCCCGGACCGATCCGGTCGTCGCGGCGGTCACGGCCCGGTACGCGCACGCCGTCGGCCGCCCCGACGACGCCGACCTCCGGCGCCGGTTGCTGATCCGGCTGGAGAGCGCGAACGATCCCCGCAGGGAGTCGTATCTCCGGCTGCTCGCAGTGATCAACGGCTGGTCGGCCCCGGAAAGCCTGACGCCGGTGCTCGACTGGTTCATCCAGGCCCTGCGTGCCCGGACACCGGCGTAGCGGGCCGCTCACGGCGACGACGCCGTGCATGGTCACCAGCCGGCTGCTGGAGCGGGGCAGCAGGGCCAGATCGCGTCCGCGCCACCGAACCGGACACCCCCAAGGTGTTCCATCCGGTTCCACCGTCTGTTCCATCTCCGATCCGCCCGCACGGCTGGACCGACATCGCCAGGGCCGTACGCCACGGCGCCTGTCGACCCGTGTCGCGTTCGCCGGGCAGGCTCATGTGGGCCGCCCCCTAAATGCTTTGCCCGTGGACGGCGCGCACTGAGATGCTCGGCCGAGCCGGCACGGAGAGGAAACCGCGAAATGGCCGTCACCGCATCCAGCAAGCCGTCCGAGTCCGAGCCGGAAGTCCGCACCGCGGCCGGCGTCCTTCGCGGCGGCCGGGAGGCGGGCCTGGCGGTCTTCCGCGGCATCCCGTTCGCCGAGCCGCCGGTCGGCCCCCTGCGTTTCGCCGCGCCGCGGCCGGTGCGCGGCTGGGACGGTGTGCGCCCGGCGCTCACATACGGCCCGCCGCCCCCGCAGTCGGGCGTGCTCGGGGTGTCTCAGGACACCGTCGGCGACGACTGGCTGACGCTCAACGTCTGGACACCCGGACCGGATCCGGCGGCGGGGCTCCCGGTGATGGTGTGGATCCCCGGTGGCGGTTACGCCATGGGCGACTCCAGCCTCCCGGAGTACGACGCCGGGCACCTGGCCGGGAGCGGGGCCGTGGTCGTGACCCTCAACTACCGTCTCGGTATCGAGGGTTTCGCGCAGATCGACGGAGCCCCGGCCAACCGGGGACTGCTCGACCAGGTCGCGGCCCTGCAGTGGGTGCGCGACAACATCCGGGGGTTCGGCGGCGACCCGGACCGGGTCACGGTCTTCGGCCAGTCGGCGGGCGGCGGATCGGTCGCCGCGCTGCTCGCCATGCCGCGCGCCGCAGGGCTCTTCCACCGGGCGGTCGCGCAGAGCGTGCCGGGGACGTTCTTCTCCCCCGAGCTGGCCGCCGACATCGCCGCCGCCTTCGCCGCCGAGCTGGGGGTACGGCCCACGGTGTCCGGCCTGTCGGCGGTGACCCCGGCCCGGCTGCCCGCCGCGGGCGACGCGATCTTCGCCAAGACGGTCCAGTGGCGAGAGCGGTGGGGGCAGATCACCCACCGGCCGATCCCGTTCGCGCCGGTTGTCGACGGTGACGTCCTGCCGGTGACCCCTTGGCAGGCGCTGGCCGACGGCGCAGCCCGGGACGTCGGACTTCTCGTCGGGCACACCCGTGACGAGCACCGGTTGTTCAGCCTGATCGACGGCGTGCTCGGCCAGGTCACGCACGAGCAGACCGAGACCGCCCTGCACATGCTCGCCCCCGGCCCGGACGGTGCGCGCCGATACCGGCAGGCGTTCCCGGCCGCGACCGAGGAGGAGCTGTACGAGCTGGTCAACGCGGACTGGTTGTTCCGCATGCCGAGCCTCCACCTCGCCGGCGCGCAGATCGCCGGCGGCGGCCGGGCCCACCTCTACGAACTGACCTGGCCCGCCCCGGGACTGGACGGCGCCCTCGGCGCCTGCCACGGCCTGGACGTGCCGCTCGTCTTCGGCAACCTGAGCAGCGGCCAGACCGCCACGCTGATCGGCGACCCGCCCTCCCCGGTGGCCGAGGAGCTGTCCGCGCGGATCCGCGGGGCGTGGACGGCGTTCGCCTCTCACGGCGACCCGGGCTGGCCCCCGTACGACGCCGTCCACCGCCTCGCGCAGCTCTTCGACACGCCGTCGACGGTCACCGCCTACCCGGAAGAGACCTCGCGGCTGCTGTGGCAGGACCACACCTTCCCGGCGCTCCCGCTGCTCCCCCTGCTCCCCCTGCTCCCCCTGCTCACGCGGTGAAGCGGATCCACGTGCCCCGGTCCCGCGCCGCTGTTCCGACCGGCCGGGTCCTGGTCACGCGACCACACCGCGAGACCTCTCCGAGGTCATGTCACGAGGGGAGCCAGGACGGCCACCAGGGCGGGTCGCAGTCACCCGTGATTCCCTCGGTGGCGACGTCATAAACGATTGTCACCATTGGCCCGGTAATCGAGACAATGGCGGCGAGAACCGTGAGGATCGCCTTGAGCCAACCATGGTCCGCGAACCACGGCAGGTGGGCGACGAGAATGACAGGAAACGAGGCGAGCAGCGAGAGGCCTGAAATGACGGGAAATATGATGAGCCGACTTGCCACCCAGACCAGGCCGGCGAAACTCTCCCCAGCACTTGGACCACCAAGGCAGTAGCATTGCGTTCTGGCCACCAGAAAAGCGTCCAGAAAAGTCCCCAAAGCCGCGCTCGTCGACGCGACAACCGCCGACGCCCCACACCCCATGGCCCAGAGCGCATCACTCTCCCCTGACGCATTCCGCTCAGTCACGGCGCAATCAAAACAGATCCCTGTGATCGTTGAGCGCAGGGGATGTGAGAATATGGTGCAGACACCCCGGCGTGCGGGAGCCGAGTGCTCGCGTGGTTATGCCTTGGGCGCCTGCGAGATGCGCACCATGTTGCCCGAGGGGTCCCGGAAGGCGCAGTCGCGCGGGCCCCAGGGCTGGTCGATGGGCTCCTGCAGCACCTCGGCGCCGAAGGCCCGCACTTTCTCGAAGGCCACGTCGACGTCGTCGGTGCGGAACACGGTCATCGGCAGGACTCCCTTGGTCAGCAGCTCCTGCAGGGCGTCGCCGTCGGCCTGGGACCGGCCGGCGTGCGGCTCGGAGAGCACGATCTCAAGCCCCGGCTGGGACGCGCTGCCGAGGGTGACCCAGCGGAAGCCGTCCGAGGCGACGTCGTTGCGTACTTCGAGGCCGAGCGCGTCGCGGTAGAAGGCGAGCGACGCGTCCAGGTCGTTGACGGTGATTTGGCAGTAGTGGAGAGAGATGTTCATGTGGCCAACGCTAGACGGCGGCGGCGCGGGTTACTTCTCCGATCCTGACCGGTTGTTCCCTGGTCGGCCGGGTGTGGATCTTGGCCACGCACGCGGGCATCGCCAGCACGGCGGGGTGCTCCCGGGCCCGGTACGCGCTCGGCGTCATCCCCACGAGCTCGGTGAATCGCGAGCTGAACGAGCCGAGGGAGGTACAGCCGACCGCCATGCACGCGTCGGTCACGCTCATGCCCCCGCGCAGCAGCGCCATCGCCCGCTCGACCCGCCGGGTCATGAGGTAGTTGTACGGCGACTCTCCGTAGGCCGCCCGGAACTCCCGGGAGAAGTGCCCCGGCGACATCAGCGCGTGGCGAGCCATGGTCGGCACGTCGAGCGGACGCGCGTACTCCCTGTCGATCAGATCCCGCGCCCGGCGCAGGTGCGCGAGGTTGGCGAGGTGGGGCCGGTCCATGGGACGAGGGTACCTCCCGCTCCGACCAAAGTCCCGCCGACCTGCACGGATGCGGAAGTGGCCCACCCCCTGAGCGGCGCGAACGGCTGCTCCGGCGTCCGGGCCGGTGTTGTCTCGTCCGATCCGGCGAGGAGAGCCACGTCGGGATCTCGACCGATCGTGCGCCGCCGGGGCCTCGAACCCCGGACCCGCCTACTCCTCCTCGGTGAACACGATCTCGCGGCGCCTGCGGATCGCCGGGAGGACGGTGACGACGAGTGCCGCCACGGCCAGGGCCAGGAGCACCGCGGAGATCGGCCGGGTCAGGAAGACCGACGCGTCGCCACGGGAGATGATGAGCGCCCGTCGCAGGTTCTCCTCGAGCAGGGGGCCGAGGACGAAGCCGAGCAGCAGTGGCGCCGGCTCGCAGCCGCACTTGATCAGGATGTAGCCCAGCACCCCGAAGAAGACGATCGCGTAGACGTCGTACGCGTTGAACTCCAGGGAGTAGGTGCCGATCGCGGCGAACAGGATGATCATGGGGAACAACACCTGGTACGGGATGCGCAGCATGCGCACCCAGAGGCCGATCAGCGGCAGGTTCAGCAGCACGAGCAGCACGTTGCCGATCCACATCGACGCGATCAGGCCCCAGAACAGCGCCGGTTCCTCGGTGATGACGTTCGGGCCCGGGGTTATGCCGTGAACGATGAACGCGCCGACCATCAGTGCCATCACCGGGTGGGCGGGCAGCCCCAGGGTGAGCAGCGGGATGAACGACGTCTGCGCGGCGGCGTTGTTCGCCGACTCGGGGCCGGCGACGCCCTCGATCGCGCCGCGCCCGAACTCCCCCTGCCGCTTCGAGATCCGCTTCTCGACGGCGTACGAGGTGAACGAGGCCAGCACGTGGCCACCGCCGGGCAGGACGCCGAGCGCGGCGCCTAGGCCGGTACCCCGCAGGATCGGGCCGACGATCCGGCGCCGGTCCTCGCGGGTCGGCCAGAGGTTCCGCACCTTGCCGACGATCGCCGTGCGGGTCCGCTCGTTCTCCAGGTTGCGCAGGATCTCGGCCACCCCGAACATGCCGACGGCGACCGAGACGAAGTCGATGCCGCCGTACAGCTCGCGCTGGTCGAAGACGAACCGGGGCGTGCCGGTGTAGAGATCCTGGCCGACCGTGCCGAACAGGACGCCAAGCGCGATCATCGCCAGTGCCTTGAGCGCCGTGCCGCGCGCCAGCGCGATCGACACGACCAGGCCGAGCAGCACCAGCGAGAAGTATTCGGCCGGGCCGAACCTCAACGCGACGCGGGCCAGCGGTGGGGCCGCGACGGCCAGCACGACGGTGGCCACCGTACCCGCGAAGAAGGACCCGACCGCGGCGGCGGCCAGCGCCGCGCCGGCCCGGCCCTGCCTGGCCATCTCGTGCCCGTCCAGCGCGGTGACCGCCGCCGACGACTCACCGGGCAGGTTGATCAGGATGGCGGTCGTCGAGCCGCCGTACTGCGCGCCGTAGTAGATGCCGGCCAGCATGATCAGCGCCGTCACCGGCTCGAAGCCGAACGTGATCGGCAGCAGCATCGCCACCGTCGCCGTCGGCCCGATGCCGGGCAGCACACCGACCGCCGTCCCGAGCAGCACTCCCACGAAGCAGTAGAGGACGTTCTGGATCAGGAGGGCGGTCGAGAATCCCAGCGCGAGGTTGTCGAGAAGTTCCATGCCTCAATCCGGATGCCGCGTCAGAATCCCAGCCACGGGCCCCACAGCGGGATTCGCAGCTGAAGTCCGACGACGAAGATGAGCGTGCCGGCCACGGTCAGCCCGGCGGCCACGGCGACGGCCGTGAGCAGCCGTACGCGCGAGCCGGCCAGCGCGGTGAGCAGGGCGGTCACCGCGGACGTCGGTACGAACCCGAGGCCCCGGACGGTGAATCCGAAGAACAGGACCGCGAGCACGATGGCGGCGACCGCGCGCCAGGGGACCGGCCCGAACGAGATCACCTCGCCGGCGACGAGTCCCTTGACGACGATCGCCAGCCCCAGGGCGGCCACGGTCGCGCCGACCAGCAGCGGGAAGGCGCCGGGGCCCATCCGCAGCGGGGTGCCCAGCTCGTAGCCGAGCGCCCCCACCGCGAACGCGCCACCGATCAGGACGAAGACTCCCCCGGCGAGGACGTCCGGGAGGGACCGGCGGCGCTCCACCTCAGGAGGCCTTGACGCCGGCGTCGGCGATGACCTTCGCCCAGGTGCCGAGCTGTTCTTCGAGCTTGGCCCGGAGCGCCTGCGGGGTCGCGTCCCCGGCCGGGACCGGCGCGGTGCCGAGCTTGGCCATCTGGTCGACGACCCCCTGGTCGGCCAGGGCCACCTTCAGAGCCTCGGACAGCTTCTGGACCGCCTCCGGCGGCGTGCCGGCCGGGACGTAGAGACCGTGCCACACGCTGACCTGGAGCTGGGGCAGCCCGGCCTCGGCCGTGGTGGGCAGGTCGGGCAGGCTCTTCACCCGCTCCGGCGTGGTGACCGCGTACGCCTTCACCTCGCCCGCGGAGATCTGGCCGCTGGTGTTGGTCGTCTGGTCGCACATGAAGTCGACCTGGCCGCCGACGAGATCGGTCAGCGCGGGGCCGGTGCCCTCGTACGGGACCTCCTGGAGCTTGACACCGGCGGCGGTCTGGAACAGCAGGCCGCACAGATGGGACGCGGCTCCGATGCCGGCGTTGGCCAGCGTGACCTTGCCGGCGTTCGCCTTCACGTGGGTAACGAGGTCCTGGAGCGTCGCGGGCGCGAAATCCTTACGGGCGACGACCGTCATCGGCACCTCGGTGACGAGCCCGACCATCTCGAAGTCCTCGAGCGGCTTGTAGCCCAGGTTCTGGTACAGGGCGGGCGCCGTCGACATGCCGATGTGGTGCATGAGCACGGTGTGGCCGTCGGGCTCGGCCCGCGCGACCTCCCCGGCGCCGACCGTGCCGCCCGCGCCCTCGACGTTCTGGACGACGATCTTGGCGCCGAGCCTGGCGGCCATCGGCTCGGCGATCATGCGGGTGACGGTGTCCGTCGGGCCGCCCGCGCTGAACGGCACGACGAACGTGATGTTCTTGTCCGGGTAGCCCCCGGCGGCGCTCGCGCCGGTGGCGCCTCCGCCGGGAGCGCCCCCGTTACCGGAACAGGCGGCGACAATCGAGACGACGCCGATCGCGGCGACCATCCGCACGATGGCCCGGCACCTGCTGGTCGTTCTCATATCGCGACCTCCTCCTCGGCGCACGCGCGTTTGTCGGTGGGTGCGCGGCCTCAGTCTCGGCTGGCAGGGGCGCGGATGGTGTCAGAGAAATCCCAAGAATGCGCTGGATGTCAGAGAAATCCCAAGAACTAAAGGGCTAACAAAAGCAGCGATTCGGACCGTACAATCCGGTATGCGGATCACCATCATCGAGGATGACGACCGCGTGGCGCGGGGTCTGGTGACCGTCCTGGCTCAGGCGGGCTTCGAGGTCCACCGCATCGCCACCGCCGCGGAGGCCGTGCACGCCGCCCCGTCCGATGTGGTCCTCGTCGACCTGGGTCTGCCCGACGGCGACGGACTCGACGTGATCCGCAGGCTGCGTGACCGCCCGGAGACCGCCGTCATCGCCGTGACAGCACGCTCTGAGGAGCACGAGCGGGTCCGCGGCCTGCGCGCCGGCGCGGACGACTACATCGTGAAACCGTTCGGCGTCCCGGAGCTGCTGGCCCGGATCGACGCCGTCCTGCGGCGCACCCGGGTGGCCCGTGCCCTGAGCCACCCGGACGAGCCACTCGTCCTCGGCCCGATGCGGATCGGCGTCGGCACCCGCGAGGTCGTCATCGGCGGCACGCCCCTGACGCTGACCCGCAAGGAGTTCGAGCTGCTCCTGCTGCTGGCCCGGCGGGCGCCGAACGTGGTGAGCCGCGACGTCATCCTCGACCAGATCTGGGGCGCGACCTGGGAGTCCTCAAGCCGCACCCTGGACACCCACATCGCGGCGTTGCGGCACAAACTCGGACCGGCCGTGCTCATCCGCACGATCCACGGGGTCGGCTATCGGCTCCTGGCCGACCAGCCGGAGCTGATCGGCTGACGCGCCGTGCATCGCCGGCTGCTCGTCGTCCTGGTGCCCCTCGCGGTGCTGCTCGTCGCTGCGCTCGGGGTGCCGCTCAGCGTCACCGTGGCCGAACGGGAGATGCAGGAGACCTACGTCGACCGGCTCAACGACGTCGGCCGGTTCGCGTCGCTGGCCGAGACCGCGCTGTCGACCGGGCGGACCGAGGCGCTCCACCAGGAGCTCGCGCGCTACCACGAGCTGTACGGCATCCCGGTCGCGGTGATCGACATCTCGGGCACGGTGCTGCTCGGGCCGACCGGCGCGTACCGGGAGGCGGCGCGGGCCGAGCCGGCGTTGCCCCGGATCGTGACCGCGGCGCTGGCCGGGGCGAGATCCGAACCATCCGGGGCATGGGCGCCGTGGGACGACTCCGCGCTCGTGGTCGCGGAGCCGGTGGGCCGGGACAGCGAGGTCGTCGGCACCGTCGTGACGATCTCCGACCTGTCGAGGACGCGCTATCGCATCCTCGTGCGATGGACCCAGCTCGCCGGGCTCGGGCTGCTGCCGTTGGTCGCGCTGGTGGCCGTCGCCTGGCCGGTGTCGGCGTGGGTGCTGCGGCCGGTACGGGAGCTGGACGCGGCGAGCTCGCGGATCTCGCGGGGCGACCTCACGATCCGGGCGGACGCCGAGGCCGGCCCGGTCGAGCTGCGGCGGCTGGCGGGGTCGTTCAACACCATGATGGACGCGGTCGAGAACGCCGTGCAGCGGCAGCGGGCGTTCGTGTCCGACGCGTCGCACCAGTTGCGCAATCCGCTGACCAGTCTCCGGCTCGCCGTGGAGAGTCTGGAACCGCATCTGCGCGCGGACGGCGACGGACGGCAGGTCTACGACGTCGCCGTCGACGAGCTGAAGGCGATGCAGCGGATGCTGAACTCGCTGCAGGCCAGTGCGCGAATGGAGAGCATCCGGACGGCGTCGCCGGTGGACCTCGACGCGGTGCTGGCGACCCGGGTGGACCGGTGGCGGGCGTTGACGGCGACGGCGGGGCAGACGCTGACGGTCGACGTGCCGCCGGGGCTGCGGCTGCTGGAGCCACCGGGCGGGCTGGGCAGCATCCTGGACGAGCTGATCAGCAACGCGTTACGGCTGTCGGACGCGCGGGTGGTGGAGGTGACCGCCCGAGTCGTCCCCGGTGACTCCTCCGCGGGCATCGGACACGGCAGCTCCTCCGCGGGCACCGGGCACGGCAACCCCTCCGCGGCCGGCGGCGTGGTCACGATCGCCGTCCGCGACGACGGCCAGGGGATCGACGCGTCCGAGCGAGCCCAGGCGCTACAACGGTTCTGGCGGTCACCGCGGCACCAGAACGTACCCGGCACCGGCCTGGGACTGGCGATCTGCGCCGACCTGGCCGGGGCGGCCGGGGGCGAGCTGCGGCTGGAGGAGGGCCTGCCGCGTCCGGACGGCTCCGGGCACGGATTCGCCGCGGTGGTCGCGTTGCCGGTCGTTCCGCCGGTCGTTCCGCCGGTGGTGTCGTCGTCCGGTGTCCCGGCTCCGCCGCGGGTCTGAGAAGCCGGGTTCCGCCACAGGTCCGGGAAGCCCGGCTCCGCCGCAGGCCTGAAAAGCCGGGTTCGGCCGCAGGCCTGGGAAACCCGGCTCCTTCGCAGGTCTGCGGCTGTCCCGAGTCAGCAGACCTGTCGCTGTCCCGAGTCAGCAGACCTGTCGCTGTCCCGAGTCAGCAGACCTGCGGCTGTCCCGAGTCAGCGGGACTGTCGCTGTCCCGAGTCAGCGCTTACGGTCGCGGAACCAGGCCGCCGCGCCCGGATGGAGCGGGATCGACGCGGTGGAGATCCCGGTGCGCACGTTGATCTGCCACGCTTCGGGAACGGCTTCGGGAACGGCTTCGGCGTCGCGGCTGGCGGAGATGATCGCGCCGGTGTGCGTGAAGATCGTGTCGGTGATGGCGTAGACCAGGTCGTCGGGCAGGTCGTTGCGCACGAGGAGCACGTTCGGCACAGCGACGGTGCGGGTGGCCGGGACGCCCGCGTAGGCGGTCGCGGGGATCATGGCCGGAGCGTAGGGACCTGGGAACGCCGTGAAGAGCGCGTCCGCCTGCGCTTCCAACGGGATCAGCCGGATCGGGTGCCGCTGCGCCAGCTCCGTGATGGCGGGTGTCGGGACACCGGTCAGGGAGAACATCGCGTCGATCTCGCCGTCGCGCAGTGCCGCCGCCGATTCGGCCTGGCTGAGATACCGGCCGTCGGCGTTCACCAGGCCGAGCTCCAGCACCCGCAGCGACGTGAACTCCGTGCCCGAGTCGCGGGCACCGAGGGATACGCGCCTGCCCTTGAGATCCCGGAACCCGTCGATCGCCGAACCGGCCATGACCACGAGATGCAGGTGGCTGTCGTAGAGCCGGCATATCGCCGAGAGCCCTTCGGGCGCGCTGCCGTCGGCCGTGATCAGCGCGTCCAGGCTCGTCAGCCCGAGGTGCACCTCGCCGGCCCGCAGCATCCGGATGTTGTCGGTGGACGCCCCGCTCGGCACGGTGACCAGGGTGGCACCCGGAACCTGCTCGGAGACGTGTTCGGCCAGCGCGCCGCCGATGCGCCGGTACACCGCCCCCGCCGGCCCGGTGGCCAGTCGCAGGTGGACCTTGTCGGCCTCGGGCTGCCGGGAGCAACCGGCGAGCAGCCCTCCGGCGGCCAGGAGCACCACCCGCCGGCTGAGCCTCGGCTCCGGGTTCGGCACCATGCCGAGATGATACGGACGGCGACCGCCGATCGCCGATGACATCGGCGTCTTATCAACGCACCGCATCCGCGCCACCCTCCGGCAGGGTTTCGTCGACATCACCCCTGCCCGTCCACGGACGGACATCGGGCGGATCGAACAGGAGTCGAAACCTCCGGTCGTTCAGCCAGGTGAACGAGCCGTCGTCAAACGCGTCGATCATCCCGGCGGGGTGTCGTGAACGGCTTCGCGCGGGCTGAGCAGGGCGGCGAGCTGGTCTCGGCACAGTCGGCGATAGTCCGCGGAGCCGGGGGCGACGCCCAGAACACCCCACACCATCTGCGGCATGGCGACCGGGGCGAAGGCGGCCATGTGCGCGAGCAGCACGATGAACTCGGCGCTGACCGAGTCGGTGAGCTCGCCCGCGCGCTGGCGATCACGGATGCGGCGCACACCGTCCTCGATTCGCCGCCCCTGCTCGCGACCGGCCTCCTCGGCCCCTTGGCCGGGATCGTCGCCGAGGGCCTGCCACACGACCAGCCGCGCCCAGTCCAGGTGATCGAGGGTCACGTCGAGGTATGCCTCCAGCGACTCGGCGAAGGTGGCCTCCGGAGGCACCAGCGTCTCCTGCCGGGTGGACCAGCGCCGTCTGAGCTCATCGAGCAGGCCCTGCTTCCCGCCGAAGTAGTAGGCGATCAGTTGCTGATTGACACCGGCTCGGGCCGCGATGCCCGCGGTCCGGGCGCCGGAGTAGCCCTTGGCGCCGAACTCGACCACGGCCGCGTCGAGGATCTTCTGCCGTGTTCGCTCGGCCATCCGGTCGCGCTCTCCCGGAGTGCGGTGCCGGCGGGGCGCGCGTGGCTGTTCGTTGGCTCCTTCTTGCGCGGTCACCGCCCCAGTACAGCAGTTAATCATTTGATTGACAACTATCAATCAGGTGATTGATACTTCCCTCACTGCCTGGACCACACGAAGGGGTACGACATGGCGAGGATCGTGGTGTTTGCCGAGTACGGCGAGCCGGAGGTGCTGCAGGTGGTCGAAACGGACGATCCGCAGCCCGCGGAAAGAGAGATCCGAGTCCGGGTGAAGGCGGCCGGCGTACAGCCGTTCGACGCCGGCTACCGGCGAGGCGCCTTCGCCCGGTACAACCCCGCCGTGTTCCCCGCGCGCCTTGGAAACGAGGTCGCGGGTGTCGTCGACATGGTCGGGGCCGGGGTCACCGAGTTCACGGCAGGCGAGGCGATCATCGCCTTCGTCGACGCGATCGGCTACGCCGACACCGTCGTGGTACCGGTGGCCGGCGCCGTGCGCAAGCCGTCCGCCATGCCGTGGCCGGAGGCCGGAGTGCTGTCGGCCAGCGGGCAGACGGCCGACACCGCGCTCGACGCGCTGAACGTCACCGTCGACGACGTCCTGCTGATACACGCGGCGGCCGGCGGCGTCGGCTCATTCGCGACACAGCTCGCGGTCGCACGCGGGGCCACCGTGATCGGCACCGCGAGCCGGCACAATCACGCCTACCTGGAAAGCCTCGGCGCCCTGCCGGTGACATACGGGCCGGGACTCGCCGACCGGGTCCGGCAGCTGGCGCCCGGCGGCATCACCGCGGCGCTGGACTGCGTCGGCGGCGAGGCCAACGACGTCTCCGTGCGGCTGCTCGGCACGGCCGAGCGCGCCGTCACCCTGGTCGACTGGCAGGCCGGGCAACGGCTCGGGGTACGCAGGGTCGGAACCGACCGCTCAGCCGCCCGGCTCGCCGGCCTTGTCGCTCTCTACGAGAAAGGCGACCTGACCGTGCCGATATGGAAGCGATTCAGCCTGGAGGAGGCGCCCCTTGCGCATCGCGAGATCGAGACCGGTCACGCCCGCGGGAAAATCGTGCTGGTGACGACGTGAGCCGAATCGACACCACCGTCTTCACCGAAGGTGAGATCGCCTACCTTTCCGCACAGCGACTCGGCCGGCTGGCCACGATCACGCCGGATGGCGGCCCGCAGGTCAACCCGGTGTCCTGCTACTACAATCCGGTGACCAACACGATCGACATCGGCGGTCACAACATGGCCTCCAGCCGCAAGTACCACAATGTGCGGGAGAGGCCACGGGCCGCCGTCGTCGTTGACGACATGCCGGACGGTATGGACAGCATCCGATGCCTGGAGATCCGCGGCACCGCGGAGGCCGTCGACACCCCCTCCGACAGCGCCGCCCGCGCGTCAGGCGCGATCATCCGCATCTATCCGCGACGCGTCATCAGCTGGGGCATCGACCCGCCGCACCGATCCCGCGGTGCCCGATCCATCCCGTAGAACCGAGGTCAGGCGAACCGGCGGAGCGGGCCGCGAACGTTCCGTCGGACAGGCGGAGTTCATAGGGAGGGACTGCCCTGATGGTCGGCTACGGTTTCGAGGTCGCGATGCTCACGCGGCGTCCCCGGCACGACTGATCCGCCGGCCCCCGCGACCACCTCCGAGATCAGCCCTGAGAGATGATCTCCCGCCCTCCGGTCACCCGGATTGCCCGACCGAGGAATCGCGGCTGATCACTCAGCGAGGCGGTGGCGGCAGCCTGAAGACGCGTCCGGGGTCGGAGACGTGCAGGATCTCAGCTGTCTAGCCCTGCTTGAGGCGGAGTGCTTCTTTGCGGGCCTCGGCGTGGCTGGCCTGCTCGCGCTCCAGCCACGCCGGGTTCTCCGCTTTCAGCGCATCGATCTCAGCGGTGGTCAGTGGTCCGGTGATCCCACCTCTGAGCAGGCCGGCAATGGAGACCTTGAGCTTCGCGGCGATGACCTGCTTGGTGTGCGGGCCGTTGCGGCGCAGGTCAGCGAGCCAGGCGGGGGGCGTCGACTGCAACTCGTTCAGCTCGTCCCTGGAGACGACACTCGCCTGAAACTCGGCGGGAGTGGCCAAGAGGGGGACACCCAGCTTCTTGGCCGCGGTCGCCGGCTTCATTGTCTGGATGGTCTTCGGTTTGGACGAGGTCATGGCGTCAAGAGTAGTCAGCCGGAACAGGTTCCCTTGACATCGGTACCCTGAGGAAGTGACTGATGGAGAGACCGGCAGGATGTTTCGACTGGCTTACGTGCCCGGGGTGACACCCGCGAAGTGGGTCAACGTCTGGACCGAGAGAATGCCCGACGTGCCGGTTGCCCTGGTCGCGGTTCCCGCCGCCGAGGCGGTGGGACTCCTGCGGAACGGCGGCGCCGACGCCGGATTCGTCAGGCTGCCGGTCGACCGGGACGGGCTCAGCGTGATTCCCCTCTACGTGGAGACCACGGTGGTCATGATTCCCAAGAACCACGCGGTGGCCGCCGCCGACGAGGTGTCCATCGCCGACCTTGCCGACGACGAGGTGTTCCATCCTCTGGACGACACCATCGAGTGGACGGTCCGGCCTGGGCTGCCCGCGTTCACCCGCCCGGCCACCACGGCGGACGCGGTCGAGCTTGTAGCGGCCGGCACCGGGATCCTCCTGGTTCCGCTGTCGCTGGCACGCCTCCACCACCGCGGGGATCTCACTTACCGGTCGGTCCCGGACGCGCCGCAGTCTCAGGTTGCGCTGACCTGGCTCACGGACGCGACCACTGACCTGGTGGAAGATTTCATCGGCATCGTCCGCGGCCGGACGGTGAACAGCTCGCGGGGCCGTGCCCCCGCCTCCCCCGTACAGAAACCGGCACAGCGGCAAGCACAAAAACCCGCACAGAACGGCTCCGGTCGCCGGGCCGTGCCAGCCGGCCGTAAAAAGAAGGGCAACCGGCCTCGGTGACCTGCGGGGGAGCTCAATGCCGCGCTCGCGCGGGAAGCGGCGCACGCGGAGGGAGTCATAGTCTTTGTCGCCATACTCGAACCTGCGGCCTGATCAGGCAATCACGCCACAGCCCCAACTAAGTGCTCCAGCTGGGGTCCGCTGCCTGCCTGCCTGAGGTGGATCATTTTCCGGTCAGTTAATCACTCGGATACGACACATCCGGCCAGACTGCGCGGCAGCGACGCAAGAGCTCACGCAAGCTCGGTCAAGCCAGGTCAAGAGAGAAGAACACCGGAATAACGGCATCCGTCATGGGCACGATCACCCCGTACGGCGACCGTGAGGTGTGTCAAGCACCATGGCCGAGTCGCCGAAATCGGCCACGATCTTGAGCTGACCTCCGAGCGCCCTCACGTAGGCGGCCGGGGCGGCCACTTCGCTGATCACTCCGCTTTGCCCCCCGAGGGCCGGGACGGAGGAGGCAGGGACGGTTCTGCTCTGCGCGAAGCCGGCAGAACTCGAACGCGTCGTCTACTTATGGTGAGGCATGGCCTCCTCTGTCCCGCCGCTACGTCCGGCGATCGATCGGACCGATCCCAAGCCGTCTCCGACTCGCGAGCCGCTGTGGCGGCACGCGCTCGGCGGGTGCCTCAGAGGTCTTCGTCACGAGCGGGGCGAGAAGTTGAGCGAGACGGCACGTCGCGCCGGCGTCTCGCCGCAGTATCTCTCCGAGATGGAACGAGGCGTCAAAGAGCCATCGAGCGAAATGATCGCCGCGGTCGCCGGCGCGCTGGATGTCACCCTGGTCGATCTGACCCTTGCCGTTGCCGAGAGCCTGCGGTCTGCTCAAAGCAGCACGTCAAGAGGTGCTACCTGCTCGGCGGCGTACACTCTGGCCGCGTAGCGTGACCTGCCGGGATCGTCCACGAGCCTACGAATGCTCCTCGATGATCTCATCGAGGAGCCCGTACTCCAAGGCCGCGGTCGCGGTGAACACGCGGTCGTGATCGGTATCGGCGCGTAGGGTCTCGATGGTCTGGCCCGTGTGCCGTGACAGTATGCGCTCGATGTCTGCTCGGACACGTACGACCTCGTCGGCTTGCAAAATGAGATCGGGGATCGTTCCGCGCCCCTGAGCAGCCGGTTGGTGCAGGATTACTCGTGCGTGCGGGAGAGCGGCACGTTTTCCTTTGGCTCCCGCGGCAAGAAGGACGGCACCCACCGCGATGGCCTGTCCAACGCAGGTTGTCTCAACCCGCGGGCGGATATAGCGCATGGTGTCATATATCGCGAGCATTGCGCTCGGGTCCCCGCCTTCGCAGTTGATATAGAACTGTATGGCGGCATCGGGGTTGTCTGACTCCAGAAAAATAAACTGTGCGACGAGCGCGTTCGCGACGCCCGCATCAATTGCGGTTCCCAGGTAGACGATTCGCTCGGTGAGCAGGTGCGAGTAGACATCCATGGTCCGCTCGCCACGAGAATTCCGGACGATGACGTTAGGGATCGTGTACGTGCTCACTGGCCGGCTCCTTCGGTGACGCCGAATCCGGGCCGTGGGCGATCGTGTGGCGCGATTTCGTTGAAGCTCTGGACGATCGCGTCTATGAAACCGTATTCCAGTGCCTCTTGCGCCGTGTACCAGCGATCATGCAGAGAATCCTCGAATATGCGGTCTACGGGCTGACCCGTGTCCTCGGCGATAAGACCGAGCACCGTGTCGCGAGTATGCCGAAGGTCACCGGCCTGCAGTTCGATGTCGACTGCGGTGCCGCCGATCCCGGCCGAGCCTTGGTGCATCAGGACACGTGCGTGCGGCAGGGCGCGGCGCTTCCCCCGGGCACCCGATGACAGCAAGAACTGCCCGGCGCTGTAAGCGATGCCCAGCACGAGGGTCGACACATCACAGGGAATGAGTCGCATGATGTCACGGATCGCAAGCATCGATGGAACCGAGCCGCCCGGGGAGTGAATCCACAATGCGATGTCGGTCGACGCGTCCTGCGTGGCGAGTGCCATCAATTGCGTGGCGAGTAACGTCCCGTTGTCGTCATTGAGAGGGCCGTCGAGAACGAGAACACGCTGCTCGTAAAGCTGATTTCTCGCCCGCGCGTTGAACAGTGGAAGTTTCGATTCTTCACCCATGCGTCCATCATGTGGGGCGGCCCGGATCGGCGTCGACACGATCCGCCTGGGGCAGATCTGCTCTGAGCAGAGAGAACTCTGTTTCCGGCCCGAGAGTCATCTTCATCTTCGCCCCCGACAAAGAGGCTGTCTGTCAGTAGCTGAACGTCGTCGCTCCATCTCCGATCCAGCGCCACATGGGCACCGTGCCGCCCATCTCCGCGGACTTGATCAGCTGGTTCTCATCGAGGCCCTTCGCGTTGAAGCAGATCGGGCAGACCAGGAACGTCCCGCCCGCGTTCTGGTACCGCTCGACCAGATCGGGCAGCGGCGGGCAGCCGTCGCAGGCCACCCCGATGGCGACGCCGCGCATTGCCAGCCGAACGGCCTCCTTGGTCAGGAACATCAGCGTTGGCCGACCCTCCTCGGCCGCACCGACCGCCACCAGGAACGCCACGGTGACCCGCTCGGGGTCCTCCAGACCGGTGGTCAGACTGATGACTGCTTTTCCAGGCATCTCACTCCTCCTCGGATGTGTTTCCTCACTCCTGAGGCTGCGCGACGCGCAACCGCTGGCCTAGTACATTTTTTGTAGCGGCGAGAGCCGAGCGCCGCGAGGAGGATGGGACCATGAAGCGCTACGGTCAGTACTGTCCGGTCGCTCGGGCTGCCGAGATCCTCGCCGAACGCTGGACACTGCTCGTCATCCGCGAGCTCCTCTGGGGTGAGGACCGGTTCACCGGCATCGCCCGCGGCCTCCCTCGGATGTCGCCGTCGCTGCTGGCAACGCGGCTGCGCGAGTTGCAGCGTGCCGGTCTCGTGCAGCGCCACGTGGTCGACGGTGAACCTCGTTACCGTCTCACCCCGGCCGGGGCGGAGCTGGAGCCACTGCTGCAGCAGATGGCCATGTGGGGCGCGCGCTGGATGCACGAGTTGCGCCCGGACGAGTTCGACCCCGTGCTGCTGATGCTCCAGATCCGCCGGGAATCCCAGTCGGTCCGGATGCCCGAGCAGGCGACCACGGTGCAGGTCCACTTCCGGGACGCGCCGACCGGTCAACAGCGATGGTGGCTCGTCCTATCCCGGTCCGGCGGCGTCGACGTGTGCGACAGCTACCCGGGTTTCCCGGTCAGTGTGTGGCTGGAGACCGAGGTATCGATCCTCACCCGCATCTGGATGGGTGATATGACCTGGTCGGCGGCGCTGCGCGACGAAGTGCTGAGCCTCACCGGCGATCACGCCGCCTGCCGTGCGCTGCCGACCTGGCTCCACGTCAGCCCGTTCGCCACCGTCGAACGAGCGCCGGTGTCGTTGCCCCGGTGGCCTGTCCAGGCGTCATCGTCGGGTGCGCCGCTGTAGGCTCCAAGATCAGATCGCCTGGCCTATCTCACCCCTTGTCCGGCCACGTCCGTGGCTATTGTCACCCAGCTGGTCACTCATGGCCCGGAGATCCCGAAGCTACGGGCAGGGGCGAAGTAGCCAGGAGTAACCGAGAGGTCCTGGAGGAGGTGACATAAAATTTTTCTCAGCCCGGCCTGACCGGGGCAAACGCGCTGTGCTCGCATCCTCGCCATGCAAGCGCCGGACTCATCCCCGGCTGACCGGACCGGAACTCCGCTCCAAAGCAGGTAACGGTAACCGGCGGTGACCTGGGACAACGGCCTACTTTGCGGCCGGCCGTAGCTTCGGGATCTCCGGGCCTTGACAGCTGCCATCGTCGCCATGGACGTCGGCGACCGCGTCACCATCGACAACCAGCCCGCGTGGCTCCCGCCTGACCAGATCTCCCAGCTCGCCTATGGGTTCGCCGAGAGGCTGGACACACACAGCTGGGCCACCACGGTCAACAGCCAGCCGGAGACGCCGTACAAGGTCGGCATCTACGGGACCACGAAGTACGACACCGGCGGCAGCCAGCTCGCCGCCACCGCCGCTGGCGTGGGCCTCTGGCAGTTCAGCCTCCCGGTCACCGCGGCGGAGTCGTTCGCCGCGCCCGTGAGCCTCCGCGACAACGGCGCCCCGGTCAACCAAGGCGCGGTGGCCGACGGCCGCGCCGGAAGCACCGGCGCCTCGCGGCCGTGGTGACGACCCTCCGCTCGGGTCCGTGCGATGAGGCCCGAAGTAGCTGTGAGTGACGTTGCAAATTCGAGAGGGAGCCTGAGCGACATCGCCGCCCGGCTCGTCATCACCCAGGGCAAGAAGAAGGGCCGCCACCCGTCCCCGGCGACCGTCCTGCGCATGCCAACGGTTGACTCCGCGGAGAGCCGATGACTAGTTTGATTGGAGTGTGCGAGGGCGCTGCCAGTCCGCGGGCAGGGATTTTCCCACCTCGAGCAACACTTCAACGCACCGGACAAGACCAACCTCTTTCCGGCCGAGCAAGCGGACCTCGGCGACGAAGGAGGTTGTGATGTCCGATCGTCATTTCGAGCTGCCGGCCCATCCGAGCCTGGAGTATTACCGCAAGCAGGCCAAGCACCTGCATCGCGTGTACGCGACGGGCGATGCGGCAGCCGGCGCCCGGGTTGCCGACGTGCTGGGCGACCGGGCCGCCGAGCGGTTTCTACTCAGCGATGCCCAGTTCGTGCTCGCTCAGGAACACGGATTCCGGACCTGGGCCGAGTTCCGCGCTCACATCGAGAGCCGCAGCACCACTGAAGACCGGCCGGTCTCCCGCCTCTTGGGGATCCGGCCGGGCGCCTACGCCTCGATGGCCGACGCCCTCCTCGCCGAGCTGCGCCGTAACGACCCGGACGCGTTGCAACGGTTGCGGGCCTACGTGTCCCGGCACGCCACCGCCATCTCCGCCGCCACCGCCGAGCTTCGCGATGCGCGGCTGATCATCGCGCGCGAGTTCGGCTTCCCGACCTGGCGCGAGCTCATCTCGTTCACCGAGAAATCCAGGCGCGATCTCGACGAACGCGAAGAGAAGCGGCGGCGGCTGCACCGCGAGGCCGAAGCCCTGCTGGCCGGCGACACCGATCGGTTGGCCGGTCTGACCGCCGAGCAGGCCGACACCCTGCTGCACATGCTTGCGGGCCCCGAGACAATCCCCGGTGTCCGGCTCGAGAAGGAGCTCGGTGTGCCGCGCGCCGCAGTGGATGTCCTGATCGGCAAGGCCACCGACCTGGACGTCCCGCTCATGTGGGCTGCCCGCGCCAATCGGGTCGAATATGTGCGCCTGCTGCTTGAAGCCGGTGCCGACCCTGACACCCGGAAAGGGGGCAGCACCCCGCTGGAGAACGCTATCCTCCTCGACAACACGGAGGTCGCCGACCTGCTCGCCGAGCACGGGATCGTCCCACAGGCGCTCTGGACGTATGCCGCCTGCGGCCGACTGGATCTTGTGCGGGCCTGTTTCGGCGCGGACGGCAGGCTACGTCCGGACGCCGCGTCGGCGCGTCCCAACCTCGCGGACGTCGGCGCAGGCTTTCCGTCCCGGCTGCCGGCGACCGATGATGCGGAGGAGATCGTGGGAGAGGCGTTCGTCCATGCCTGTCAGCACGGCCGGACCGAGGTCGTGCGCTGGCTCCTCGACCGCGGCGTCCACCCCAACATCGCGCCCCATCTCGGGCGGACTGGCCTGCACTGGGCGATTCCGGGCGGTCATGTCGAGGTGATCCGCTTGCTCCTGGAACGCGGTGCCGACCCGTCCATCCGCGACGCTCTCTTCCAGATCGACGCCGACGGCTGGCTGCACATGTTCCACGCCGCTCGCCCGCACGATCCCGTGACTCAGCAGCTCCATGACCTGATCGACTCTCGATCGCGCTGAGTCTCTTCAGGAGAAGAAGTCGGTGCGGCGGTGGGGCCTGCGTACCGGCCGCCCGCCGCACCCCTCTTTCAGGGGGTGAGGTGGCCACCGGCTCGCGCCGGCCCTGGTGGACATCGCGAGCCGGTGGCGGGCAGCGTGCTTACGCACCGATGGAGATGCCGAACCCCGCTTCGATGATCTTGAACATGGGGTCCCAGGTCTTCCATTCGGTGTTGGTGTGGACGGCGATGGTGTGTTGGCCGTCGGGGGTGCCCACCGCGAAGACCCAGGATCCCCAGAGGCTGCCACCCACGCCGCGCAGCGTCCGGCCGCCCGTCGCCTGCTTGTCGAACTCGAACAGGCCGAGGCCGTATCGAGCGTGCGGCATCCAGTAACCACCCTCGATGGAGACCGTGGTCCACATCTGCCGGTGCTGGGCCGGCGGCAGCAGGCTGCCGCTCGCCATCGCGTTGATGAAGCGGATCATGTCGCCGGTGGTGGAGACGACGTTGCCGGCCGACCAGCCCCATGCGGAGTTGAACTCGGTGACGTCCAGGGGCGGGATGCCGGGCTCCTCGATCAGCGATTCCCAGTTCTCCGGGGTGATCGCCGCCGGGTCGGCGCCGTCCTTGAAGAACAGGTTCGAGTACGCTCGCGGGTGCGGATCGGGGTATCCGGTGTCCGTGGAGGGGCGCACGCGGGTGTTGGTCAGGCCGAGCGGCTGGATGACCCTGCGTTCGACCTCCTCGGCATAGCCGTTGCCGGTGACCTTCTCGATGATCGCGCCAGCGAGGTAGAAGCCGCCGTTGGCGTACTCGAAGCGTTCACCGGGCTCACCAACCGGCGGCTGAGACACCGCCACCCTCAGCAGCTCTTCGGTGGTGAAGGTGTCGAAGCGATGCTCGACGAACCCGGAGCGGGTGGCGTAGCGGTGGCTTAGCTCCGGTGCCAGGCCGGTGGCGAACAGCCCGCTGGTGTTGCTGAGCAGGTGCCTGATGGTGATCTTGTTGCCGTCGTAGCCGTTGACGTCCAGCACGCCGGGCAGGTGTGCGTTCACCGGGTCGTCGAGGCTCAGTTGGCCCTCGGCCTCCAGGGCCAGAAGTACGGCGGCGGTGAAGGCCTTGCCGCTGCTGCCGGTGTGCAGGTATTCCCCCGGCTGGCGCCGGGCACCGGTCTTGATGTCGGCCACGCCGGCGGTGCCGAACCAGGTCCGGTCCCCGTCCTTGATGTCGACGACGATGCCGGGGATGCCGGCCTCGGCCACCGCCCAGTCGAGCACCTGCTGCACTTTCTCGTACGCTGCCATTGCACTGCCTTTCGGACGTTTCTCCGGTACGTCCTTCACGATGTCCGGCGGCGCTTACAGGCGTCTTAGAACGCTCTTCCAGCCGGCACCGGCTTGCTGTAAGGGGGTTATCAGGGCGGCGGATGCGGATGGTGGCGGACACGACTCGGTACCGAGCTCCTCTCGGACCAGCTGTAACTCACCGGTGCTTGATCGGTTTCCTTGCCCGTTAGCCTGTTGAGCATGCGGATCGAGGTGCTGGGGCCGGTCCGGGCGTATGCCGACGATGGCGCGCCGATCGACGTCGGCGGCACCCGGGTTCGCGCGCTTCTAGCGAGGCTGGTGCTGGCCGGGGGCGAGATGGTGTCGGTTGATGCACTCGTTGACGGCCTGTGGGGGGAGCATCCGCGCGGGGGCACCGTCAATGCGCTGCATGGGCTGGTGCATCGGCTGCGCAGGGCTCTGGGCGGGGCCGGGGTCGTGGAGACGGTGGCCGGCGGGTACCGCCTGCACGTACGCGCCGAGCACGTCGACGCGGTCCGGTTCGAGGAACTGGCGAAGCGGGGCGGTCGCGAACTGGCCGTGGGTGCGGCGGGGCAGGCGGCCTCGCTGCTGGGCGAGGCGCTGGCGCTGTGGCGGGGAGATGCGCTGGCCGATGTGCGCGATATCCCTTTTGCCGGTACGGCTGGCACGCGCCTGGACGAACTGCGCGTCGCGGCCGCCGAAGACCGATTCGAGGCGGAGTTGCGGCTTGGGCACCATGGCGAGATCCTGGCCGATGTGGAGGCCGCGGCCGCGGACCATCCGCTGCGCGAACGACTGGCCGGGCTGCGGATGCGGACCTTGCATGCGGCGGGCCGCCAATCCGATGCGCTGGTCGTGTTCGAAAAGGTCCGCCGCACGCTCGCTGAGGAGCTGGGCGTCGACCCTTCCGAGGAGCTGCGGAAGACGCATGTCGCCGCGTTACGGGGTGAGCTGGAGATCCCCGAGGCCGCACCGGCTCGGCCGGATGCGCTGCCGGGACGCCTGCCTGCCCAGCTGACCAGCTTCGTCGGCCGGGGGGACGAGCTGAGATTGCTGGCCGGGTTGCTGGAGACCTCGCGGCTGGTCACCGTCGTGGGTCCCGGGGGAGTGGGGAAGACCCGCCTGGCCGTGGAGGCGGTGAGCCGGCATCGGGCCCATCGGCGCGGCCGGGTCTGGCTCGTCCCTCTGGCCGGGGTGGACACCCCGGACGGGCTGCCCGAGGCGGTGCTGGGCACGCTCACCGCCACAGATGCCTTGCCCTCAGGAACGCCGCTGGATCGAGTGGTCACCCTGCTCGCCGGTGAGGAAGGCGTGCTGGTGCTGGACAACTGCGAACAGATCTCCGGACCCGTCGCGGAGTTCGCCCGGCAGCTGCTCGAGCGCCGGCCGTACCTGACCATCCTGGCCACGAGCCGGGAGCCGCTGGAGGTCATGGGTGAGGCGCTGTGCCGTCTGGGTCCGCTCGACCTGCCCCCGGCACACGTGGATCCCGATCGCGCCCGCGAGTCGGGCGCGGTGCGGCTGTTCCTCGATCGGGCGGCCGCCGTACGGCCCGGCTTCGCACTGGACGCGCCGACGGCAGCCCCGGTGGTGGACATCGTGCGCCGGCTGGACGGCCTGCCGCTGGCCCTGGAGCTGGCCGCGGCGCGGCTGCGGACCATGAGCGCCGACGAGGTCGCCCGGCGGCTGGATGACCGCTTCCGGCTGCTCAGCACCGGCAACCGGGCCGCCCAGCCGCGGCAGCAGACGCTGCATGCGGTCATCGAGTGGAGCTGGGACCTCCTCACCGAGGAAGAACGGACACTGGCCCGCCGGATGTCAATATTTCCGGCGAGAACCGGGATCGCGGCGATTGAGGTGGTCTGTTCGGATGAGACGCTTGCCGCGGGCGAGGTCGTCTATCTGCTGGATTCCCTGGTCGACAAGTCCATCGTGGAGCGGGCCGGCGACGGCTACCGGATGCTGGAGACCATCCGAGCCCATTCGGCGGACAAGCTTCGCCTCGCAAGGGAAGTCGAAGCCGTCCTGCGCAGGCTCACGCGGCACTTCTCCGATCTGGCCGAGGAACACGAGCCGCTGCTGCGCTCGGACAAGCAGGCGGAGTCGCTGCGGCTGTTCCAGGCCGAGTACGACAACCTGATGTTCGCCCTGCAAACGGCTATCGACGGCGGCGACGCCGAGACCGCGGCCCGGATTCTCGG
This sequence comes from Streptosporangium sp. NBC_01469, assembly GCF_036227305.1. Classification (NCBI taxonomy): domain Bacteria; kingdom Bacillati; phylum Actinomycetota; class Actinomycetes; order Streptosporangiales; family Streptosporangiaceae; genus Streptosporangium; species Streptosporangium sp. NBC_01469. The sequence goes on from NZ_CP109465.1 coordinate 9,362,856, forward strand.
GCCGCTGTACTGGTACTGGGTCATGCTCCGCTACGACGCTCGAGCCGATGCCTACGTCGCCAAGGTCGCCGAGTTCGGCGACGCGCTGCCCGCGGACGCCCGGGCCGCGTTCACCGCGATCCACCTGGTAGCCGGCGAGGGCGGGCCGATCAAAGACTCCGAACGGCTGCGCGCGCTCATCAACGACTGCGCGCACACGGGCGCGCTGCGACGTTATCCGATGCTGCTGACGATAGCGCTGATGATGGCGGCGATACTCGGGCTGGACGAGTTGTTCGACCAGGAGATCGCCCGGGTGCGCAGCGGCTCGGACCGCTGGGCGATCGCCTGCACCTTCATGATGGAAGCCATGCGGTATCGCGAACGGGGCGACCGGGAGAGCTCCGCGACCGCGATCGCGGCGGCGCTGCATGCGTTCGAGGAGGCGGGCGATCGGTGGTGGACGGCGAAGACGCTGTACGGCCTGGCGCAGATCCACGCCATCGCCGGTGACCACGACCAGGCGATCACCGCCTACGAGCACAGCATCGCGATCGCCACCGACCTCGGCTCGCAGGACGAGGTCTCAACCCGGCTCGGGCTCGCCACCGAACGCATGCGCGCCGGTGACCTGACCGGCGCCCGGCACGACATCGAAACCGCCGAACGAGCGGCCTGGCAGCGTGGCCAGCCGGTGCTGGAGATCGACGTTCTCGGCTGCCTGGCCGAGCTGTACCGCCGCTCCGGAGAGGTCGAACGCGCCGATCAAGAACTCGACCGGATGGAGGCGATTGCCCGCAAGCTGCCCCTGTCGGCAGAGGCCACCGACAATCGGCTGCTCCCCGCTCGGGTGGCCAACCTTCTCACCGCCGGGGACGCCGTACGCGCCCGCGAACTGCTGCCCCGCGCCGTCCAAGCAGCGCAGGCGAACATGGACGCCCCCTCGGCCGCTCAGCTCCTGGCCAGGCTGCTGCTTCTGCAAGGCGACCCGGCCGGCGCCGCCACCGCGCTCGGCCTGAGCCAGGCCATCCGCGGCACCTTCGACCACGGCGACGCCGAACTGCGCTCCCTTGCGGAGGTGCTCGCGGAACGGCTCGGCCGTACCGACTACGACACCGCCTACCAACGGGGCGCCGACATGACACCGCACGAGGCCACCGACCGGCTGACAAAGCTGTGCATATAGGCCCGGAGATCCCGAAGCTACGGCCGGCCGCAAAGTAGGCCGTTGTCCCAGGTCACCGCCGGTTACCGTTACCTGCTTTGGAGCGGAGTTCCGGTCCGGTCAGCCGGGGATGAGTCCGGCGCTTGCATGGCGAGGATGCGAGCACAGCGCGTTTGCCCCGGTCAGGCCGGGCTGAGAAAAATTTCATGTCACCTCCTCCAGGACCTCTCGGTTACTCCTGGCTACTTCGCCCCTGCCCGTAGCTTCGGAATCTCCGGGCCCTCAGGAAGGGGAGCGCAGGACCAGGAGGCCCCTGCAATTGCGCCGGGTTCAGTGTGGTGGCGGTGTGAATGTTTGTCAGTGGGCTCGGCTTGGATGGGGCCGTGTATGTCTATGAGGTGACCCGTCAACTACCCGCGATCTCAATCGTTCGGGATCGCTCCCGAGCCATGGCCATGTTGGACGCCATCATGAGCCCGGAGTGGGAGTACCGGTTCTACTCGTTCGACTCCCGGTGGTCACCTGTCGAGGAGATGGCCTCGATGCGGGATGGGTGCGGCAATGACTACTCGATCGTCTTCTCACCAACGGGTGCGTATGCCCGCGGCTTCGATCATGAGTCGCCGATGAGCCCGTATCGGGTCACTCCCCCGGTTCCGTGGCCTGGCCTGTTCGACAGGGTGCCTGAGGCATTCCACCCCCTTGTCACAGAGCCCGCGTTCAGCGACCAGGATGGGACGCCGCAGGCAACGGTGTGTTTCTGGCGCGAGCAGGCTGATACGGAGTGGAGGTCTGGGGCCATCGAAGCCCTGCCAGAGGGCGTGAAGGACGATCGCAGCGCTGAGTGGCTGTTTGACGTCTTGGTTGATGGCCGGCCTGAGGCGTACCAGCAGTTCGCGGAGGACTACTACGAGGTCGCGGTGGACATCGAGGCCGTTCGTCATATCTATGCCTTACAGCCCCTCACCCAAAGTGTCGTGTCATCGCTGAATCCAGATGTCGACCTTTCCAGCCTTGAAGGAGACCTTGCCCAGATCGGATACCCCGTGTACGGGTGACGACCTGTCCGGAAAACGCGAGGCACATCACTCCGGACCGCCTGGCGCAACCAGACCCACGCCGAATCACCCGGAGCTCCACCGAACCCGTGAAACTTCGGCATGACCTCGCACACGTTCACGCGAACATGTGCGCTTTGCCGAAAGACTCGTTGGACGCGATGGCGACGGAGGCCTTCTCCTCGCGTTCGGTGAGGACCTGGAACAACAACCAACGTGTTAAATGAAGCGGGACTCACGCTCTGCTGTCAAGGGAGGCGTTCACCGGGCCGATCGGTCGAGAAGAGGCGGGAGCCGAGGAGTACGGCACGCGGCCAGACGGCGCGGCAGCAACGCGAACGCCCGCAAGGAAAGAAGAGCACGGGAACCACAGCATCCATCATGGACACGATCACCCAGTACGGCGACCGCGAGGCATATCGAGCACCATGGCCGAGTCGCCGAAGTCGGCCACGATCTTGAGCTGACCTCCGAGCGCCGTTACGTAAGCGGCCAGGGTGGCCACTTCGCTGATCACTCCGCTCTCGATCTGTGAGATGCGGGCCTGTGACACGCCCATCGCCTGAGCGACATCCTCCTGCCGCAGGCCAAGCTTGCGTCTGGCTTCAGCGAGTTGGTAGGCGCGCTGGCGAGCTACGAGCCCATCGCGGAGTTGGGCAACCTCCTGCTCATCGCTGGGCTGGACAAGCTCAGCACGCAGTTCCTCCCATGTCACCGCCTGATCGCTCATTGTTCCCTCTCTTTGAGGTACCGGGCAAAACGCACCTCTGCCGCTTTGATCGCCACGTCATACCAACCGCTCCAGTCGCCGGACTTGTCTCCGGCGACCAGGAACACTGCTTGACGCCAAGGGTCGAAAACGAAGAGCAGCCGCACCTCGCTCCGCCCGCTGGATCCAGGTCTCAGCTCCTTGAGGTTACGGATAGTCGACCCTTGAAGCGTGTCCACCAAGGGCCGCCCCAAACCGGGACCTTCCTCGGCGACCCGGTCCAAGGCCGCAGCGATCAGCAAGAGTGTCTGCCGATCCGCCTTCCGTAGCTCGTGAAGCCAGTCACGGACCTCTGGAACGATCACTATCTGCCAGTTCACTCCATCATAATAAATTTCTTATGTTGACCCAAGAGGAACTTTGGCAACTCAGCGTATCGCCAACGTCACAAATCTTGAGTCATGGGCCATGAGTGGATCAGGGGGAGAACCCGCCCGGAGTCGCCCACGTGGCCGGCTGACCCCGGGCGGCGACGCGATCGGAGTACTCTTCTCGTTCGATCACGATGCTTGCGGGTGCGCCTTCGCCGTGTTCGCTCAGCCCGGTCTGGCCTAGCGCCCCCGTCGAGAACACCTCGCGCCTCGTCGATCATCACAACGCGGTCATCACGGAAACCGCATATCGCGAGTAGATCCGCCCGGCGCACCTACAGGCGCGGAGGCGTTAGACGAAACCTTCAGGAGTTAGTCACCCAGTAGTCGCTCTCGCCCTTGCACCCAAGGTGAGGGAGGGGACGTTTCGCCTGGTGGACACTACTTACTGGTGGGCACTACTGGGTTCGAACCAGTGACATCTCGCTTGTAAGGCGAGCGCTCTACCGCTGAGCTAAGCGCCCGGGGAATCCCGTTGGACAGACGGGATAACACTTTACGCCACGCGGGGGGACTTCAGCACATCGAGAGACCACGTGGTTCCCGCGTCGGTGAAGCCGGCGGCGCGCCAGCCGAGGAGGGCGGCGCCGAGCATGCCGGCGGACATTCCGAGGGCGGCCTGGCGCAGGGGCGGGGCATCGCGGAAGGCGAGGCGTTTCTGGAGCCGCTCGGCCAGGGGGTCGGAGAGGAGGGGGCCCGCTTCCGCGAGGCCACCGCCAAGGACGATGGCGGAGGGGTCGAGGAGAAGCGTGTACGTGGCCAGGGCGAGGGAGAGCGCCTCGACCGCGTCGCCCCAGATCTCCGTGGCGAGAGGATCACCGGAGGCGGTCAGGGCGGCGACCTGCTCGGCGGTGACGGCGGTAGGGGCGACGGGAGCGGGGGCGACAACGGGGACGGGAGCGGCCTCCGTGGCGGGCGAGGTGGCGGCCGATGAGGTGCCGCGTGGGAAGGAGGAAGCGGGAGAGGAGGAGAAGGCGCGGGCGGAGTAACGGCGGGCCACGGCGGAGGCGGAGGCGTAGGTCTCCAGGCAGCCGAGCTGGCCGCAGGCGCACGGTTCGCCCGCAGGGAAGACCGGGATGTGGCCGATCTCGCCGCCCCAGCCGGCACTTCCGCCGTAGGGCTCGCCGTGCAGGATCGTGGCACCCGCGATGCCGGTGCCGATGGGCAGGAACAGGAAGTCGGAGAGCTCACGGCCGGCACCGAGGACGCTCTCGGCGAGACCGCCGGTACGGACGTCGTGTCCGAGCATGACGGGGACGTCCAGCGGGACGAGGTCCGTCGCCGGAACGTCGCGCCAGCCGATGTTGGCGGAGTACAGAGCCGCCTCGGCGGTGACCAGGCCGGGTACGGCGAGGCCGACCCCCTCGGGAGCGCCGCCTCCCGCGACGGCGAGGTCGTCGATGAAGGATCGGATCGTCGCGATGACGGCCGCCGGGCCCCTGTCGCGCGGGGTGGCGCGGCGGTCGGTGCGGATGATCTCGCCGGAACGGGTGACGAGGCCGCCCTTCATCGACGTTCCACCGACGTCAAGGGCAACAACGAAGGAGCTCATGCACCATCCAGCGGGTCGAAGGGGCGGGACCGAGCCCGACCCTAGCGCACGCCAGACGCGCCGGAATGGAGGGATCACCCCCATATGACCGGGACATCCGTGCGAGCCCCGCGGACCGCGCGTGACTTGGAGATCTCCCCCATATGACCGGGACGTCCATGCAGACCCCGCAGACCGCGCGGGACCTGGGGATCTCCCCCATGGCCGGGACCTCCGTGCGAGCCCCGCAGACCGCGCATCACCTGGAGATCTCCCCCATGGCCCGAAGGCACACGTGCGGCACGGCAGACCACGCGCCGCCCGAAGGGATCTTCCGCGCACGACCGGGACGCATCCGTGCTCCACGCCCGCGCCTGGAACCGCCGGGCCGGGCGGGATCGTCAGACGGGCGGGATCGTCAGGGGACCCGGCGCAGGACTCTGGCCAGGGCGGCCTCCACCTCGTCGGCCAGGCCGGGCGCGTGGGAGGCGACCAGTCTGCCGTCGCCTCGGGCGAGCCGTACCGAGCCGCAGGAGCGGCACTCCACCTCGCCCAACCGGCAGATGAGCGCGACGGAGCCGCACGAGGAGCAAGTGTCGAGGTCGGCTTCGTGGGTGCGCCGGCAGTCCGGGCAGATCAGCACCTGCGTCTCGTGGCGCACTCCGCGCGTCCACGGGCTGGAACCACGGATCGGGTCGGTCTGCCTGGCCCCGCAGGAGAAGCAGGGCATGATCGCCTCCGAGAGGTCGGACCGGCGGGCACCTCGCGAGCGGGCGTCCGCCGGATCACCGCTTAGGGAAGGTCGGCGAGCACCTTGCGGTACTCGGCGACGTCGCGGGCCTGCGGAATCGGGTTCACGACGCGCCAGCGGACCACGCCCTCGCCGTCGATGATGAAGGTCCCGCGTCCCGCGTAGCCCTTCTCGTCATCGAACACACCGTACGCCCGCGCGACCTGTCCATGCGGCCAGAAGTCGGAGAGCAGCGAGAAGGCATAGCCCTTCTGATCCGCCCACGCGCGGTGGGCGAAGATTGAGTCAACGGAGATCGTAAGAATTTTAACGTCTTCGGGCATGTCGACGACGAGCTCGTCGCGAACGGCGTCGAACTCGTTGCCGCAGACGCCGCTGAACGCCAGAGGGTAGAAAATCAGCACGATCTTTTTGCCCCGGTGCTCGGAAAGCTTGACCGGGGTGCCGTGCTGGTCCCTCAGCTCGAAGTCGGGAGCCTGGTCACCCACCTCGATCGCCATGAGCGGGGATCCTTTCCTCGGCTGACGGCAGGCGTCATCATCCTGCCGTACGGCCCGCGCGAGCCGTACGGCAGGGCGGACCCTTAGCGGCGCGCCTTGGGCGTCGCCAGACGCGTCCCCGACCAGTCGGGAGCGGCACTGATGCTGCTGGTCTGCGAGAGACCCGCAGTGGTGGCGTCTTCCCCGATGTCGCTCGGCTCCACGTGCCCGTCCCGGCCGGCTTTGGGAGTGAGCAGCCAGATCTGGCCGCCGTCGGTGAGGTTGGTCACCACGCTGCTCAGGGCGTCGAACAGATCGCCGTCACCATCACGCCACCAGAGCAGCACGACGTCGACGACGTCCTCGAAGTCTTCATCGACCAGCTCGTTACCGGTCAGCTCCTCGATGGAGTCGCGCAGATCGTCGTCGGTGTCCTCGTCCCATCCGACCTCCTGCACCACCTGACCCGGCTTGAGGCCGAGTCGTTCGGCCAGGCCGCGTTCGCCCTGCGCCTGACCCGCGGTCGCGCTCACGTTTGTCCCTCCTGCTTGAATGGCCCCGCAATCACACGGTGCTCAGAGTGCTTCGGCACAGTCCACACGCTGTGACCCTCAGTCGTCAACGGTCGCCACGGCAACGACTGGGCTACGTATGAATTAGTCCGACAAAAATGACAAACGGACCTGGCGTTCCAGATTGTCGACGTTGAGATCCACCACGGCGATGGATTGCCAGGTTCCCAGCGCGAGCCGTCCCGAGAGAACCGGGACGGTGGCGTACGGCGGAATGAGGGCGGGCATGACATGCGACCGTCCATGCCCTCGTGATCCGTGCGCATGCCTCCATCTGTCGTCGGCCGGAAGCAGACCCTCCAAGGCCGCGAGCAGATCGTCGTCGCTGCCTGAGCCCAGCTCCAGCAGCGCGACCCCCGCGGTCGCGTGGGGCACGAAGACGTTCAACAGGCCGTCGCCCCCACATGACCGGACGAAGCTCTCGCACTCGGAGGTGATGTCGTGCACCCGTTCCCGGGAACCCGTTACCACCTCGATCGTCTGAGATCTCACATACCGATCCTACGATCCATCGTGAGCTGCGATGACGACCGCACCCGGTCGCGGAGACGACGGGCGGTCCTCGCCGCCGCCCGATCTTCCCCCGGTACGGGGCCAAGATCGACGTGTCCGGCTCCCGGAATGTCCTCCCCTGGACCGTTCCCCGCCGGGAGAAGCCGGGGCGGGGCTTCGGACACGCCGGCCGGATGTGACGCGCGTCCGGGCCGCGGGGCCGGACGGCGGCCTCGTACGCGCCGGCTCCCGCCGGGGCCGCGATGATCGTGGAGACCGTCCTCCTCGTCCCGGCGTTCACCGGGCCGGATCGGTGGGCCGGGCACGGAAACAGGGCGGCCACGACGCGAAGGGGCTCGGCGCGGCCTTGGCCGAGATCTCCCTTTCCCGGCGGGCCGATGCCACCGATTCGCAAATTTTCCACCTCATGATGACAAGCCCGACCGGACTCAACCGGCGGGGGCTCGTCCGGGCGGGAGCCTCGCCGTGATCGCGTGCGGCCCGGGGACCGTTCGTAGCCCTCCGGTCCCGGCGCCGGTCACGGTACCGCTCACGGTTGGCGTGCGAATCGTTACCAGTTCGGCACGGAGCACCACGGGCCGGACGCCTTGTTTCCCACACGGGGAAGCGCGAGGAAGCCTCGGAGGCCCCCGCTCCGGCCGATCTTCCATGAGCCCCGTTCCGTCAGAACCGGGCCGCCTCCCGTGAGATCCGCGCCGTCCGAACCGGCCGCCTCCCGTGAGACCCGTTCCGTCCGAACCGGCCGCCTTCCGTGAGACCCTTTCTGTCCGAACCGGGCCACGTCGGCCCGGATCACCGTTCCGCCTCACGAACCGGGCGTCCTGCCGGTGCGCGGCCATCGGGTGGCGGACCCGGTGGCCGGGCGGGCGATCCGTCCTCCGCGTCCGGCGTATCCGACCCCGCGAAGACCCGATGAAGACCCGATGGAGGGCCTGCAGAGGGCGCGGCAGGGGACTCGGCAGGAGGAACGGTGCGAAAGATGGCGGGAAAGCAGCAGGAAACAGGGCGAAAAACGGTACGCGGGACGCCCCGAAGGGCACCTTCGGGGAGGATCATGCGTTGTATACGGTGAGGGTCCCGATCGCGCCACCCGGGCACGTCGGGTGGAGACGGGAGGGCACTCGGGGGACGATCTCCGAAGACCCTCTCAAAGGGACCCGAAGACCCCCTCTGGGGACCTCCGAAGGTCCTTGAGGGGTCTCCGAAGGCAGATGAGACGGCGGGTCTCAGATTCCCAGGGAGGGAGTCTGTAAAAAAGAGGGAACCTCGATGTAACCTTTGGTGGCGATTCGTCCTACCATCGGTGGTCTAGGCCACTTTCGTATCACTGCCAGCAGGGATCTCCTGGTTACCGGTAAGTAGAGATGCACTTTCCGGGGTAAGCGACCAGGATGGAAGACGACCTACACCAGACAAAAGTCCATCCTCGGAAGGCGAGACCCAGTGGCTTCCGGACGCCAGCGTTTCTCGATCATCAGCGACGGCCTACCAAGCCAGCTTCCTGATGTCGACCCCAGCGAAACCCAGGAGTGGCTCGAGTCGCTCGACAACGTCATAAAGACGGAAGGTCGCACTCGGGCCCGTTATCTGATGCTCCGGCTGTTGGAGCGCGCCCGCGAACACCAGGTCGGGGTGCCCGGCCTGCGCAGCACCGACTACATCAACACCATCCCGCCGGAGCGCGAGCCCTGGTTCCCCGGCGACGAGTACGTCGAGCGCCGGATCCGCGCCTACACGCGCTGGAACGCGGCCGTGATGGTGACCCGGGCCAACGCCCGCACCAACGTCGGTGGGCACATCGCCACCTACGCCTCCGCCGCGTCGCTCTACGAGGTGGGCTTCAACCACTTCTTCCGCGGCAAGGACCACGGCGAGTCCGGAGACCAGGTCTTCTTCCAGGGCCACGCCGCACCGGGCATCTACGCCCGCGCCTTCCTGGAGGGCCGTCTCAACGAGGCCCAGCTCGACGCCTTCCGCCAGGAGCTCTCGCACGGGTTCAAGGGCCTGCCCTCCTACCCCCACCCGCGCCTGATGCCCGACTTCTGGGAGTTCCCCACGGTCTCCATGGGTCTCGGCCCGATCGGGGCGATCTACCAGGCCCGGTTCAACCGCTACCTGCTTAACCGGAAGATCAAGGACACCAGCCGGAGCCATGTCTGGTGCTACCTCGGCGACGGCGAGATGGACGAGCCCGAGTCGCTCGGCGCGATCGGCCTGGCCGCCCGCGAGGAGCTCGACAACCTCACCTTCGTCATCAACTGCAACCTGCAGCGTCTCGACGGCCCGGTACGCGGCAACGGCAAGATCATCCAGGAGCTGGAGTCCTACTTCAGGGGCGCCGGCTGGAACGTCATCAAGGTCGTCTGGGGCCGCGACTGGGACCCGCTGCTCGCGGCCGACGTCGACGGCGTGCTGGTCAACAAGATGAACACCGTCCCCGACGGCCAGTTCCAGACCTACTCCGTCGAGACCGGCGGATACATCCGCGAGAACTTCTTCGGTGACGACCCGCGCCTGCGCAAGATGGTCGAGCACCTGTCGGACGAGGACATCCGCAAGCTGTCGCGCGGCGGCCACGACTACCGCAAGGTGTACGCGGCCTACAAGGCGGCCCGCGAGCACGTCGGCCAGCCGACGGTGATCCTCGCCCAGACCATCAAGGGCTGGACCCTCGGCAAGGACTTCGAGGCGCGCAACGCGACGCACCAGATGAAGAAGATGTCCAAGGCCGACCTGAAGGAGTTCCGCGACCGGCTCTACCTGCCGATCCCCGACTCCGCCCTCGAGGGCGACCTTCCCCCGTACTTCCACCCGGGCGAGAACGACCCCGAGATCCAGTACATGAAGGAGCGGCGCGCGGCTCTGGGCGGTTTCCTGCCCAAGCGCGTGATGCGTGCCAAACCGGTCACGCTTCCCGGCGACGCCGCCTACGCGCAGCTGAAGAAGGGCTCCGGCAAGCAGAACGTCGCCACCACCATGGCGTTCGTCCGCCTGCTCAAGGACCTCATGCGCGACAAGGAGATCGGTCACAGGTTCGTGCCGATCATCCCGGACGAGGCGCGCACCTTCGGTCTCGACGCGATCTTCCCGACGGCGAAGATCTACTCGCCGCACGGCCAGACGTACGAGGCGGTCGACCGCGAGCTGCTGCTGTCGTACAAGGAGTCGACCGAGGGTCAGATCCTGCACGAGGGCATCAGCGAGTCGGGGTCGATGGCCTCCACGATCGCGGTCGGCTCGTCGTACGCCACGCACGGCGAGCACATGATCCCGATCTACATCTTCTACTCGATGTTCGGCTGGCAGCGCACCGCCGACCAGATGTGGCAGCTCGCCGACCAGATGGGCCGGGGCTTCCTGCTCGGCGCCACCGCCGGCCGCACCACGCTGAACGGCGAGGGCCTGCAGCACGAGGACGGTCACACCCCGCTGATCGCCTCGACGAACCCGGCGGCGGTCTCGTACGACCCGTCGTGGGGGTTCGAGGTGGCCCACATCGTCAAGGACGGCCTGCGGAGGATGTACGGCGAGCAGCCGGAGAACATCTTCTACTACCTGACCGTCTACAACGAGCCCTATCTCCAGCCCGCCGAGCCCTCGGACCTGGACGTGACGGGCCTGCTCAAGGGTCTGTACAGGTTCGCCCCGGCTCCGGCCGTGTCCGGGCCGAAGGCCAACATCCTCGCGTCCGGCGTGGCCGGGCCGTGGGCCGTGGAGGCCCAGCGGATGCTGGCCGAGGACTGGGGTGTGGCGGCCGAGGTCTGGTCGGCCACCTCCTGGGCGGAGCTGCGCCGCGACGCGCTCGCCGTCGAGGAGCACAACATGCTCAACCCCGACTCCGAGAAGCGCGTGCCGTACGTCACGCAGGCGCTGTCGGCGGCCCAGGGGCCGTTCGTGGGCGTGAGCGACTACATGCGGGCGGTCCAGGACCAGATCGCCCAGTGGGTTCCCGGTGACTGGAGCTCGCTCGGCACCGACGGCTTCGGCCTGTCGGACACCCGGTCGGCGCTGCGCCGCCACTTCCACGTGGACGCGGCCTCGATCACCCTGGCCGTGCTCACCCAGCTGGTCAACCGGGGCGAGCTCGACCAGGAGGTGCTGGGCGACGCCATCTCCATGTACCACCTGAAGAACGGCGTGACCGAGGCCGCGGGCGCCGAGAGCAACGACACCCAGTCCATGGGAGTTTGATCGTCCCCGGGCGGGTTCTCCTTTTCATGGAGGGCCCGCCCGGTTAGTGTTAATCGCTCCCCCCGGCTACCGAATCCAGGGGGAGAGCGTTCCATGGCAAGAATCCTTAGGGCGGCCGCGACGGTCACGGCCCTGTCGACCGTGCTCTCCGCCTGCGGTGGTGGCCCCGGCGGGGGCGGTTCCCCCGGAGGCGGTCTTGTCGGAGGCGAGGTCGTCTCGGGTACCTCCCAGCCGACCCTCACCTCGACCGCCACCCCCGGGGAGGCGATCGCCTGGGGCCCGTGCACCGACATCAAGCGGCCCGGCGGCGAGGCCCCCGCGAAACCGAACCCCGCACAGCAGTGCGGGAAGCTCAGGGTCCCGCTCGACTACGCCAAACCGGACGGCGAGTCCATCGAGATGGCCGTCATCCGCGTCAAGGCCACGAACCCCGGCAGGCGGATCGGCTCGCTGGTCTTCAACTTCGGCGGCCCCGGCGCCTCGGGCGTCGACACCATGGCCCAGGCCGCCAAGGCCTTCGCCACCCTGAACAGCCGCTTCGACCTGGTCAGCTTCGACCCGCGAGGGGTCGGCCGCAGCGACGGTGTCAGGTGCGGCGACAACGCGGTGATGGACAGGTTCACCTCGATGGACACCCTGCCCGCCAACGAGACCGAGCGCGCCAGGAGCCGGGAGATCACCAAGGAGTTCGTGACGGCCTGCGGGCAGAGCTCGGGCAAGTTTCTGCCCTACGTCGGCACCGTGAACGCCGCCGCGGACATGGACCGCCTCCGCGCGGCCCTGGGCGAGAAGCAACTGGACTACTTCGGCATCTCCTACGGGACGCAGCTCGGCGCGGTCTACGCGACCAGGTTCCCGCGGAACGTGGGCCGGTTCGTGCTGGACGCCCCGCTGGACCCGGGCGTCTCCATGGCGACGCGCACGATGGTCCAGACGAAGGGGTTCCAGCACGCCTACGAGGCCTTCCTGAAGGACTGCGCGAAGCAGCCCCGCGAGTGCGAGATCGGCAGCGACGCGACGATCGCCAACAAGAACGTCATGAAGCTCATGGACGAGCTGAACGACAAGCCGCTCAAGGTCGGCGGGCGCCTCCTGACGCAGGGGCTGGCGGGCATCGGCATCGCCGCCGCGCTGTACTCGAAGATGACCTGGCCGCTGCTGGACCAGGCGCTGGGCCAGGCGATGAAGGGCGACGGGCGGATCCTGCTGGCGCTGGCCGACAGCTACAACGGCCGCCAGCCCGACGGGAGCTTCACGACGCTCATGAGCAGCTTCCCCGCGATCAGCTGCGTGGACACCGCGGAGCGGCCCACCCCCGAGCAGCTGACCGCGCTGGAGAACGAGACGCTGAAGGCCTCCCCGCTGTTCGGCGGCGCGGGGATGGGCCTGATCTGCTCGATGTGGCCGGTTCCCGGCAGCGACGCGGCCAAGCAGATCAACGCCACGGGCTCGGCGCCGATCCTGGTGATCGGCGGCACCGGCGACCCCGCCACGCCCTACGAGTGGGCTCCGAAGCTGGCGGGGGAGCTCAGGACGGGCGTGCTGGTGACCTACAAGGGCGAGGGGCACGGCGCCTACCTGTCCGGCAACTCGTGCGTCAAGAAGCTGACCGACGCCTACCTGATCGACGGGAAGGTCCCGGACAGGGGAATCATCTGCACCGGCTCGTGACGCGGTGGGGGCTCAGCAGGTCTCCAGGCGAGGCCTCGCGGTCTCGAAGCGGAAGCCGACCCTGCCCAAGTGGTTCTTGAGCAGGCGTTTCATGGTGCCGTCCGCGTACATCGACGTGATCACTTCGTTGATCTTCCGGCAGGCCACCGGGTCTCCTGGCCTGAGCGCGACGCCGTACCGCTCGGAGGTGAGCCTGAGGGACCCCTCGTTCACTGTGCTTTGCCAGAACATTACACACCCGGAAGGGCGGCGGACCTAAAGGTGAGTTAAGCGAATTCGCTTAAGGGGTGTTTAACAGGGTCTCCGCTATACCTGTTCCCATGCGAAGGGAATGGCGATGAACAAATATGTGACAGCGGTGGCGGCCATCTCCTTGGTGGCGCTGGCCGGGTGCGGGCAGACCGGGGGCGCGAAGGTCGCCTCCGCCGGAGAACCGGCCGCCTCGGCCACCCCCTCAGCGTCGTCGCAGGCCGACGGGCTGAAATTCGCCCAGTGCATGCGGGAGAACGGGGTCGACATGCCCGATCCCGAGCCGGGCGGTAACAACGTGATGCTGCGCGGAAAAACCGACGACGATACCCTTAAAAAGGCGTCCGAGACCTGCCGGAAATACAATCCGGTCGGCTCGGGAAAGAAAATGCTGAACGACCCGAAGACCCAGGACGCCCTCCTGAGGTTCGCCCGGTGCATGCGGGAGAACGGGGTCGACATGCCCGATCCCGAGCCGGGCGGTAACAACGTGATGCTGCGCGGAAAAACCGACGACGATACCCTTAAAAAGGCGTCCGAGACCTGCCGGAAATACAATCCGGTCGGCTCGGGAAAGAAAATGCTGAACGACCCGAAGACCCAGGACGCCCTCCTGAGGTTCGCCCGGTGCATGCGGGAGAACGGGGTCGACATGAAGGACCCCGACTTCTCCGGGGGCGCGGTCCGCATCGGCGGGGAGGGGATGGACCCGGAGTCACCGCGGACGAAGAAGGCCATCGAGTCCTGTCAGGAGCACCTGCCCGGCGGCCTCGGGAAGCGGCCGTGAGGCGGGGCGGGGTCCTCGCCGGGACGGCCGCGGCGGTCCTGCTCGGCGCGGGGGGCGTGACGGTGGTCGCGCTGACCGGCCAGGACGACGTCCCGGCGGCCGCCTCGGCGGCCCCGGCGCCACTGGCCGAGATCACCCGCTCGGATCTGGTGGACACCAAGGCGGTGGACGGCACGCTCGGCTACGCGGGCCGCAGGGAGTTGCCCAACCACGCTCCCGGAACGGTGACCCGGGTGAGGAAGACGGGCGCCGTCGTGCGCCGGGGCGGCTGGCTCTACCGGGTGGACGGCCGACCGGTGATCCTCATGTACGGCGACATACCGATATATCGCACTCTGTCCTCCGGAACGGGCGGCAAGGACGTCGAACAGCTGGAGCGCAACCTCAAAGCCCTCGGCCACGACCCCGGAACGGTCGACCGCGACTTCTCCTGGCGGACCGAACAGGCCGTACGGGAGTGGCAGGAGGAGGCGGGCCTGGCCGAGACCGGCACGGTCGGCGCGGCGCAGGTCGCGGTCGCCTCGGGTCCGGTCAGGATCGCCGGGGTGGCCGCCGAGGCCGGGACCACGGCCGGACGGTCCGTGGTGACCACGACGAGCACCCGCAGGGTCGTCCACGTCGACCTCGACTCCGACGACCAGCGGCTCGCCAGGATCGGCGCCCCGGCGACGGTGAACCTGCCGGGCGGCGGCCGGGGCAGGGGCCGGATCACCTCGGTCGGCACGGTCGCCGAGCCCGTGCGGGAGAACGGGCAGCCGACCGGCGAGTCCACGATCGACCTCGACGTCACCCTGGACGACCCCGGCGACCTCGGCCGCCTCGACCAGGCCCCCGTGATGGTAAACCTCCGCAGCGAGCGGCGCGCGGACGCGCTCTCGGTGCCGGTCGAGGCCCTGCTCGCCCTGCGCGAGGGCGGGTACGGCCTGCGGCTGGCGGGCGGCCGGACCGTCCGGGTCGAGACCGGCCTGTTCGCGGCGGGCCGCGTCGAGGTCTCGGGAGCCGGGCTCGCCGAGGGCACGAAGGTCGAGGTCCCGCGATCGTGAGCCGGAACCTCGAACGACCGTTCCTCCGCGCGGAACAGGTGCCCGCCGTACGGGCCGGGCGACACCCGGTGATCGAGCTGTCGGGGGCGGAGAAGAGCCACCCGGGCGGGGTCCGCGCCCTGCGGGGCGTGGACCTGCGCGTGGACGCGGGCGAGCTCGTCGCGATCGTCGGCCCCTCGGGGTCGGGGAAGTCGACCATGCTCCATCTGATCGGCACTCTCGACCGCCCCTCGGCGGGAACCGTCCGCATCGCCGGGCACGACGCCGGGACGCTCCCCGACAGGGAACTGTCCGCGCTGCGCGCCCGGCACATCGGATTCGTCTTCCAGCGGTTCCACCTGGCCGCCGGGGTGAGCGCGCTCGACAACGTCGCCGACGGGATGCTGTACGGCGGCACCCCGCGCCGGGAACGGCGGGAACGGGCCGCCGACGCGCTCGGGCGCGTCGGCCTCGGGCACCGGCTGGCCCACCGGCCGCACGAGCTGTCCGGCGGCGAGTGCCAGCGGGTCGCGGTGGCCAGGGCCGTGGCCGGAGGACCGTCGCTGCTGCTGGCCGACGAGCCGACGGGAAACCTCGACAGCTCCTCGGGCCGGGGCGTACTCGCGATCCTGCGCGAGCTCAACGCCTCCGGCACCACCGTGGCGATCATCACCCACGACGAGGAGGTGGCCGCCGCGGCCCCGCGCCGCGTCAGGCTGCGCGACGGCGTGATCGTCGCCGACGAGCGGTCCGCCGGCGTGAGCCGTGAAGGGGGCACGGCATGAGCTCCGGGACCGGGCGTGACCTGGTGCCCGGACGGCTCACCTGGGCGGACCTGCTGCGGGTGGGGGCGTCCGGGCTGCGGACCAGGCCGGGGCGGGTGGTGCTGTCGGCGCTGGGCATCGCGCTCGGCGTCGCCACCATGGTCTCGGTCGTCGGGATCTCCTCCTCCAGCAGGGCCAGGCTCCTCGACGAGCTTGACCGGCTCGGTACGAACCTGCTCATCGTCACCCCCGGCCGGACCCTCTTCGGCGCCGCGGCCGCGCTGCCCGAGAGGTCGGTCGCGATGGCCGCCGGGATCGGCCCCGTGACCAGCGCGAGCGCCACGGGAGACACCGGCGGGAGCGTACGGCGGACCGACGCGATCCCCCGGGAGCGCACCGGCGGCCTCGCCGTCCGGGCGGCCTCGCCGGACCTGCCGACCACGCTCCAGACCCGGGTCGAGCGCGGCGTCTGGCTCAACCGGGCGACGGGCGCGCAGCGGGCGGTGGTGCTCGGAGCGGTGGCGGCGCGGCGGCTGGGCGTGGGGAACGTGGGCGAGCAGGTCTGGATCGGCGGGCAGTGGTGGACGGTCGTCGGCGTCCTGGCTCCCTCGCCGCTCGCCCCGGAGATCGACCGGTCCGTGCTGACCGGCTTCGAGGCCGCCCGTACCCACCTCGGCTTCGACGGCCACCCGACCACGCTCTACACCCGCTCGGCCGACGAGGCCGTCGGCGACGTACGGGAGGTGCTGCCCAGGACCGTCAACCCGGAGAACCCCGAGGAGGTGGAGGTCAGCCGGCCGTCCGACGCGCTCGTGGCCAAAGCTGCGGCCGACGGGGCGTTCACCGGCCTGCTGCTCGGCCTCGGCGGGGTGGCTCTGCTGGTCGGCGGGGTGGGCGTGGCCAACACCATGGTCATCTCGGTACTGGAGCGCCGAGGGGAGATCGGCCTGCGGCGCTCGCTCGGTGCCACCAGGGGCCAGGTGCGCGCCCAGTTCCTGGCCGAGTCGCTGCTGCTGTCCGGCGCGGGCGGCGCCGCGGGGACGATGCTGGGGACGCTGGTGACGATCGGGTACGCGGCCGTGGGCGACCTGCCCGCGGTGGTTCCCCCCTGGGCCCTGGCCGGCGGTGCCGGGGCGGCTCTCCTGGTCGGGACCGTCGCGGGGATCTACCCCGCGATGCGCGCGGCCCGCATGTCGCCGACCCTCGCCCTCGGCACCGCCTGAGCGCCGCACCCCCTCCCCCGTGCCCCGCGTCCGCGCCTCGGGGCCGGGGGAAAGGGGCCGCCGACCGGGCAGGCACGGCCGGGGAGACACGGCCGGGGAGACACGGCCGGGGAGACACGGCCGGGGAGACACGGCCGGGGAGACACGGCCGGGGAGACACGGCCGGGGAGACACGGCGGAGAAGGAGCAGCCGGGGCGGGCCGATGCACGGGCCGGTGCGTGGGCCGGGGTCCTTTATCCGTTGTTTAGCCGCGGGAAAGCAGGATGACGCCCATGCGAGTGCTCATTGCGGAGGACGAGCGGGTGCTCGCCGACATCGTGGCGACCGGCCTGCGGCGGGAGACCATGGCCGTGGACGTCGTCTACGACGGCGACGCGGCGCTGGAGCGGGCGGCGGTCAACGACTACGACGTGATCGTGCTGGACCGGGACCTGCCGGTGCTGCACGGGGACGAGGTCTGCCGCCGCCTGGTCGCCGGCCGGATCCCCGCCAGGATCATCATGCTGACCGCCGCCGGTGACCTGCGCTCGAAGGTCGAGGGCCTGTCGATCGGCGCCGACGACTACCTCACCAAGCCCTTCGACTTCCCCGAGCTGGTCGCCCGGCTGCGCGCGCTGGCCCGCCGGTCCCCCCAGTCGGTGCCGCCGGTGCTGAGCAGGGCGGGCATCACCCTGGACCCCGGCCGCCGCGAGGTCTTCCGCGACGGCCGGTACGTGGCGCTGAGCCCCAAGGAGTTCGCGGTGCTGGAGATCCTGATGCGCGCCGACGGCGGCCTGGTCAGCGCCGAGGACCTGCTGGAGAAGGCATGGGACGAGAACATCAGCTACTTCACCAACTCGGTCAGGGTCACCGTGATGACCCTGCGCAAGAAGCTCGGCACCCCGCCGGTGGTGGAGACGGTGACCGGGTCGGGATACCGGCTTTGACCTCGCGGCGCATCTCGGTGCGGCTGCGCCTGACCCTGGTCTACGGCAGCCTGTTCTTCGGGGTGGGGGTCGTGCTCGTCGGGGTCAACTACCTGTTCGTGCAGGACGTGCTCTCCCGGCCCTCGAAGGCGGTCGTCCAGAAGCTCCCCGAGGCGGTGGCGGGTCTGAGAACGGCGCAGCCGTCCGTGGTGTCGCTGCCCAAGGACACGGTCTTCCTGCGGGCCATCAGCGACGTGCGGGCCCAGTACCGCGAGGACGTGATGGGGTCGATGCTCCAGTGGTCCCTGCTGGCGGTCGCCGTCGTCGGGGTGGCCGGGCTGGCGATCGGCTGGATCGTGGCCCGCCGGGCGATGGCCCCGCTGCAGACGATGACCGAGGCGGCCCGCCGCCTGTCGGAGAGCACCCTGCACGAGCGGATCGCCCTGGGAGGTCCCCGCGACGAGATCCGGGACCTGGCCGACACCTTCGACTCCATGCTGGAACGCCTCAGCCGCGCCTTCGACAGCCAGCGCAGGTTCGTCGCCAACGCCTCCCACGAGCTGCGCACCCCCCTGGCGATCAACCGGGCGCTGCTCCAGGTCTCCATGACCGACCCCGGCCTGCCCAGGCAGGTCAGGACGGTCGGCGCCGAGCTGCTGAACGCCAACGCCCGCCAGGAGCGGCTGATCGAAGGGCTGCTCCTGCTGGCGCAGAGCGAGCGCGAGCCCGCGGAACGCCTGCCCGTGGACCTCGCCGAGCTCGCGGAGAGCGCCATGACCTCGGCCCCCGAGACCACCGCCGACCTGCGCCCGGCCCCGGTGGAGGGTGACCCGGTGCTGCTGGAACGGATGATCGGCAACCTGCTGGACAACGCCGTGAAGTACAACGACGAGCGCGCCCTGGTCGTCCTGCGCACCCACAGGGACCGATGGGGAAGCGTCGTCACCGTGGAGAACACCGGCCCTGTCGTCCCCTCGGGCCGGGTCGAGGATCTCTTCGAGCCGTTCCGCCGTCTCGACCGCGACCGCACCGGCTCGGCCGGGGGCGCCGGTCTCGGCCTGTCCATCGTCCGCGCGATCGCCCAGGCCCACCGCGGCTCCGCCGAGGCCCGCCCCCGTCCCGGCGGGGGGCTGGTGGTCACCGTACGGCTGTGAACCCGGCGTCGGGGCGGGCCGGTGCGGCTCGTCCCGCCACCCCGCGCGGCACCGGCGATTCCCCCGAAGATCTGGATGACCGGTTGAACAGACAAAACCGCATCGATACCCTGTGGCGACGCATCTCATTGGAGCTCGATGGCCGCACGACCACAACACCCACTGGCCTCACCGCAGAACCCCTCCGGCAAAACGCCACCCAAGTCCTCGGGTTTCAAGGCCTCCAGGGCGATCACCATCACCGGGATCGGTGTCGTGTCGCTGCTCCTGGTCGGCTACTGCTCCGCGCAGGAGGACTACGAGGAGGTGGGCGCCGAGTGCGTCGACCTCAACAGCCGCCTGCCGGACGGCACCTACGCGGTCGTGGACGAGGACTTCTGCGACGACGACCAGCACTACTACGGGGCACGAGGCGCCTACGGCTGGTACTACGGCGGCGTCAGGTCCGGCACCCACATCCGGCAGGGCACCACCGTGCGCCCCTCGGACGTCCAGATCACCAGCCGTAAGGGCACGGTGATCCAACGGGGCGGCTTCGGCGGGCGCGGCGGATCGGGCGGCGGGAGCTGATCCGGCGCCGATGAGCAAGCCGATGAGCAACAGGTGAGCAGGAGATGAGACGCGAGACCTCGCTCCCCCGCGACGACTGGGAGAGCGTCATCGAGGGCCACGGCCTGGCCTACCACCGTTCGGCCCACCCCGAGGGCCTCGACCGCCCGTACTGGGACGAGACCGTCCAGTACGTCTTCTCCATGGACGAGGTCCTCGACCTGGAGAACCAGGTCGAGGAACTGCACCGGATGTGCCTGCACGCCGTGGAGCACGTCGTCACCAAGGGCCGCTACGCCGACTTCGCGATCCCGCAGTGGGTGGCCCCGGAGATCGCCGCGTCCTGGGAGCGGAACGACCCGCACCTGTTCGGCCGTTTCGACCTGCGCTACGACGGGACCGGCCCCGCCAAGATGCTGGAGTACAACGCCGACACCCCCACCAGCCTCCTGGAGAGCTCGGTGGTGCAGTGGTTCTGGCTGCGCGACCGCTACCCGGACGACGACCAGTGGAACTCCATCCACGAGCGGCTCATCGCCAGGTGGCAGCAGATCTCGACCGGCCTGCCCACCGGGCCCACGCACTTCGCCTGGACCAACATGGACGAGTCAGGCGAGGAGGTGATGACCCTCGCCTACCTGCAGGAGACCGCCGACCAGGCCGGGCTCAAGACCGTCGCGGTGGCCATGGAGGACATCGGCTGGGACGACCTCAACCTCCGCTTCGTCGACATGGAGCGCAGGGTGATCCGCTCGCTCTGCAAGTTGTACCCGTGGGAGTGGGCCGTCGCCGACCCGTTCGGGACGCGGGCGGTGCGCCAGCAGGTCTCGACGACCTGGATCGAGCCGCTGTGGAAGATGCTGCTGTCCAACAAGGCGCTGCTCGCGGTGCTCTGGGAGCTGTATCCGGGGCACCCGAACCTGCTGCCCGCCTATCTCGACGGTCCCCGCGACCTGTCCTCGTACATCGTCAAGCCGCTGCTCGGCCGCGAGGGCGCCAACATGCGGATCGTCAGCCCCGGCGAGCACGTCGAGACCCTCGGCGGCTACGGCGCCGAGGGATACGTCTACCAGGAGTTCCAGGCGCTGCCCCTCTTCGAGGGCTGGCGTCCGGTGCTCGGCGCCTGGGTCGTCCACGACGAGGCGGCGGGTGTCGGCATCCGCGAGACCTCGGGGTTCATCACCGACGACACGTCGTCATTCGTCCCGCACCGCATCGAACTCTGAGTCCCGGAAAGAGAAACAACACATGAGTCCCACCCCCGTGCCGACCACGCCCGTGCCCGTCATGCCCGGCGCCGAGACGCTCTCGCTCATCGAGACCCTCGGGCGCGGCGCGCTCGCGATCGCCTCGTACGCCGCGCTCGGCGTGATCCTGCTCATCATCGGCTTCTACGTGATCGACCTGGTCATCCCCGGCAAACTCAGCAGGCTCATCAAGGAGGAGCGCAACCCCAACGCCACCCTGCTCACCGGCTCCGGGCTGGCGGCCGTCGGGCTGATCGTGGCGGCCTCCATCTGGTCCTCCGGCGGCGCCCTGCACGAGGGCCTGCTCGCGACGCTGGTCTTCGGCCTGGTCGGCATCGCCGTGCAGACCGTGGCGATGATCGCGTTCGACAGGGTGGCGGGCATCTCGGTGCGCGAGCTGGTCACGGAGGCGGAGCTCCAGCCGGGCGCCCGGCTGCTCGCGGTCACCCACCTGGCCATCGGGCTGATCACCGCCGTCGCGGTCGTCTGAACCCGCGTACGGCCGCGCCCGGCGCGCCCCCGTCCCGCGCGTCCGCGTCCCGGTGGAAACATGGGATACGGACGCGCGGGACGGGGACGCGGCCGGACGCGCGGGACCCGGTCGTGCGGGACGTACAGGATCGGGAGGCGCACGCTGTCCGGAACCGCGGCTGGCGCATCTCGTGCGACCTGGCACTCTTAGTGGCGTGAGGGAGCGGAGCGAGCGAGTGTTCAGGCACAGCGACGTCGTGACCGGGAAGGACGGGAGGGATCCCGACTCCGACCGGGTCCGGGAGGACACCACGCGCCGGCTGGAGCGGGCCATGGGCACACTGGGCACGGCCGCCATGTCCCGCATGGACGACCGGCTGATGTGGTTCCGCGCCCTGTCGGCCGAGGACAGGTCCTGGGTCGGGCTCGTCGCCCAGGCCGGGATCGCCGCGTTCGTGGAGTGGTTCCAGCACGCCGGCGAGGGCCGCCCGACGCCCAGCATCGAGTTCTTCGGCACCGCGCCCAGGGAGCTGAAGCGGTCCATCTCGCTGCAGCAGACCGTCGACATCGTGCGGGTCGTGGTCGAGGTGGTCGAGGCGCAGACCGGGGAGCTGGCCGCGCCCGGCGGGGAGGACCAGCTCCAGCAGGCGATGCTCCGCTACACCCGCGACGTCGCGTTCGCCGCCGCGCAGGTGTACGCACGGGAGGCCGAGGCTCGCGGGGCGTGGGACGCGCGGCTGGAGGCGCTGATCGTGGACGCCCTGGTCAGGGGCGAGGTCGACGACGGCCTGCACTCGTGGGCCGCCGCGCTCGGCTGGACCTCCGCCCCCGTCGTGGTGCTGGCCGGGCAGACCCCGGACGACGACCCTCAGGCGGTCATCGACGCGCTGCGCGACCGGGGCCGCAGGTCGGGCCTGGACATGCTGGCCGGGGTGCAGGGCGACCGGCTGATCGTGATCGTGGGCGGGGCGGACAGCGTCGCCGCGGCGGCCAGGCACGTGGTGCCGCGTTTCGGCGCCGGTCCGATCGTGATCGGGCCCGAGGTGGCCGACCTGCACTCGGCCGCCAGCTCGGCGCGGGCGGCGATGGCCGGGCTGCGGGCCGCCGCGGGGTGGCCGGACGCGCCCAGGCCTGTCCACGCCGAGGACCTGCTCGCCGAACGGGCCATCGACGGCGACGGCGACGCCAGGGCACAGCTGATCGAGAACGTCTATCTGCCGCTGATCGGCACGCCGCTTCTCGACACCCTCGCGACCTACCTGGAACAGGGCACGTCCCTGGAGGCGACGGCCCGCCTGCTGTTCGTCCATCCGAACACGGTGCGCTACCGTCTGCGTAAAATCACAGAGTTGACCGGCTATCAGCCGACCGAGGGACGATCCGCCTTCACCCTCCAGGTGGGGCTGATTCTCGGGCGTCTGTCCGAAACGCCGGTGACCTAAAGCCCTTTACTTAATCTCCACGAAACTCCCACTGTAGGTTCCCTACAAAGAAGTGGGGACAAACTTCGTCTGGATCTCCATCCATGTATTGAACCTCTACAGGGCAGGCTGGATTTTGTGCTCGTCATCGTCGCTCCGGGCCAGGGTGCCCAGACTCCAGGCTTTCTCAGTCCATGGCTCGAACTACCGGGCGTGGCCGATCGGCTGACCGCTTGGTCGGAGCTGGCCGGCCTCGATTTGATCGCCTACGGGACCACCGCCGACGCGGACGAGATCCGTGACACCGCCGTCGCGCAACCACTCCTCGTAGCCGCCGGGCTGGCCGTCGCCGAGGTGCTCGGGGCCTCCCCCGACCTCGTCGCCGGGCACAGCGTGGGCGAGTTCACCGCCGCCGCGCTGGCCGGGGTGATCACCCCCGAGCAGGCCGTCGGCCTCGTCCGCGAGCGCGGCCAGGCGATGGCCAAGGCCGCGACGATCACCGAGACCGGCATGTCGGCCGTCCTCGGCGGCGTCGAGGAGGAGGTCCTCGCGGCCATCGCCGACAAGGGGCTCACCCCCGCCAACATCAACGGCGCCGGGCAGATCGTGGTCGGCGGCACGCTGGAGCAGCTGGCGGCCTTCAAGGCCGAGCCGCCCGCGCGGGCCCGGGTGATCGCGCTGTCGGTCGCCGGCGCGTTCCACACCGCGCACATGGCCCCCGCGGCCAGCCGCCTGCGCGAGGCCACCGCGGGTATCACCCCGGCCGACCCCGTCGTCACGCTGCTGTCCAACAGCGACGGCTCGGCGGTCACGAGCGGCGCCGAGTTCATGGAGCGCCTGGTCACCCAGGTCGCCAACCCGGTGCGCTGGGACGCCTGCATGGCCACGATGGCCGAGCGCGGCGTCACCACGATGATCGAACTTGTCCCCGGCGGCACGCTCACCGGCCTGGCCAAGCGTGCTCTGCGCGGGGTGACGACCGTCGCCCTGAAGACCCCCGACGACCTGGAGGCCGCGCGAGCCGCCCTTGAGTCACCTGAGGAGCGGTGATCGACGAATGAAGATCTCACAGGGCGCGCCCGGCGCGAGGATCCTGGCCTTCGGCCACTACCAGCCTTCCAACGTGGTCACCAACGACGACCTGTCGGCGACCATGGAGACCAACGACGAGTGGATCCAGAGCCGCGTCGGCATCAAGGAGCGCCGGATCGCCCCGGACAACGAGTCCGAGATCGACCTGGCCGTGCAGGCGGGCGGCAAGGCCCTCGCCGCGAGCGGCCTGGCGGTCTCCGACATCGACCTGGTGATCGTCGCCACCTGCACGCTGGAGACGCAGATCCCCAACGCCGCCGGCCGGGTGGCCACCCGGCTGGGCATCGACGCCCCCGGGGCGTTCGACGTCAACACCGCCTGCTCGGGCTTCTGCTACGCGCTCGCGCTCGCCAACGACGCGATTCGCGCCGGCTCGGCGACCAACGTGCTCGTCGTCGGCACCGAGAAGCTCTCCCAGTGGATCGACTGGACCGACCGGGCCACCGCGGTGATCTTCGCCGACGGCGCGGGCGCCGCGGTCGTCGGCCCCTCCGACACCCCGGGCATCGGTCCCGTGGTGTGGGGCAGCGCCGGCGACAAGTTCGACGCGATCATCATCAAGGACCGCGACTCCTTCCTGCACCAGGAGGGCCAGACCGTGTTCCGCTGGGCGACCACCGCGCTTCACCCCGTCGCCAAGGAGATCTGCGAGCGTGCCGGGGTGGACCCGGCCGACCTCGCGGCCTTCGTACCCCACCAGGCCAACCTTCGCATCATCGAGGCGATCGCCCGCAAGCTCGGCGCGGACAACGCCGTCATCGCCAAGGACATCGTCCTGGCGGGCAACACCTCCGCCGCCTCGATCCCGCTGGCCCTGTCCCGGATGATCGAGCGCGGCGAGGTCCAGTCGGGCGGGCTCGCCCTGCTGCTGGGCTTCGGCGCGGGCCTGACCTACGCGGGCCAGATCGTCGAGATCCCCTAAAGCTTCCGCGCGGCCCCGCCGCACGGGATACCAGAAGAACCACGATTCCAAGGAGAACACGCGACATGGCTCTGACCGAGCAGGAGATCCTCGCCGGCGTCGGCAAGATCATCAACGAGATCACCGGGATCCCGGCCACCGAGGTCACCCCGGAGAAGAGCTTCGTCGACGACCTCGACATCGACTCGCTGTCCATGGTCGAGATCGCCGTCGCCGCTCAGGACGAGTTCGGCGTCGAGATCCCGGACGACCAGCTCAAGCACCTCAAGACCGTCAAGGACGTCATCAACTTCATCCAGAACTGAGACGTCCCGGCTCTTTCCCCAGATCAGTTTGACCAGCGATTCACAAGGAGCGCAGCAGTGAGTACAGACCAGGTACGTGTCGTCGTCACCGGGCTCGGCGCGACCACGCCCCTCGGTGGAGACGTCGCCTCGACCTGGTCGGCGCTCCTCGCCGGTCAGTCGGGGATCAGCAACATCACGGCCGACTGGGTGGACTCCGTCCCGGTGAAGTTCGCCGCCTTCTCCGCCGTGGACCCGACCGAGGTCCTGCCCCGGCCGGAGTCGCGGCGGCTGGACCGGGCCGAGCAGTTCGCCCTGGTCGCGGCTCGCGAGGCGTGGGCACACGCCGCGATCGACAAGGTCGACCCCGAGCGGCTCGGCGTCGTCGTGGGCAGCGGTATCGGGGGCATCACCACGATCCTCGCCGCCTACGACACCTTCAAGGAGAGGGGCTGGCAGCGGCTCTCACCGTTCACCGTGCCCATGCTGATGCCGAACGGCGCGGCGGGCTGGATCGGCATCGAGGTCGGCGCGCGCGCCGGCGTCCACGCCACGGTGAGCGCCTGCGCCACCGGCGCCGAGTCGATCGGGTACGCCATCGAGATGATCCGTTCCGGCCGGGCCGACGTGGTCGTGGCCGGCGGCACCGAGGCGGCCATCCACCCGCTGAACATCGGGTCCTTCGCGGCCATGCGCGCCATGTCCACCCGCAACGACGAGCCGCAGCGCGCCTCC
Source organism: Streptosporangium sp. NBC_01469 (assembly GCF_036227305.1). NCBI lineage: Bacteria > Bacillati > Actinomycetota > Actinomycetes > Streptosporangiales > Streptosporangiaceae > Streptosporangium > Streptosporangium sp. NBC_01469. The sequence continues at coordinate 9,388,732 of NZ_CP109465.1, forward strand.
AGGCCGTGGGACAAGGGCCGCGACGGCTTCGTCCTCGGCGAGGGCGCCGGCATCGTCGTGCTGGAGTCCGAGGAGCACGCCCTCGCGCGCGGCGCCACGATCTACGCGGTGGCCGCCGGGGTCGGCTACTCGGCCGACGCCCACCACATCGCCCAGCCCGAGCCGAGCGGCGCCGGGGTCATGCTGGCCATGCGCCGCGTCCTGGAGAACGCCGGCCTCACCGGCCAGGACATCAAGCACGTGAACGCGCACGCCACCTCCACCCCCGCGGGCGACGTGGTGGAGACGAGGGCGATCAAGGAGGTCATCGGCGACCACCCGCTGGTCAGCGGCACCAAGTCGATGACCGGTCACCTGCTCGGCGGTGCCGGCGGCATCGAGTCCGTCTTCACCGTCCTCGCACTGCACGAACGACGCGCACCCGGAACGATCAACGTGGACGACCTCGACGACGGTGTCGAGGTCGACATCGTGCGCGGCGAGCCCCGCGCCCTTCCCGGCGGTCAGATCGCCGCGATCAACAACTCCTTCGGGTTCGGCGGGCACGACGTCGCCGTGGCCTTCACCAGCATCTGACAAGGGGCTCGTGATGACTGTGCTCGACAACGGGGTGGTGAGCGAGGACTCCGATCAGGAGCCTCTTGATCCCCGTGACCCTCAGGCGCGTCTCTCCGCTCTGCTCGACGAGGGGTCGATCCAGCTGATCTCGCCGGTCGACCGCAGTGGCATCCTCGCCGCGACGGGCCGCGTGGAGGGTGTGCCGGTCGTCGCGTTCGTCAGTGACGCCCGCGTCCAGGGCGGTGCGATGGGCAGCGAGGGGTGCGAGCACATCGTGCACGCCTACGACGTCGCGGTCCGCGAGCGGATTCCCGTCATCGGCGTCTGGCACTCCGGCGGCGCCCGCCTCGCCGAGGGCGTGGAGTCGCTGCACGCGGTCGGCCGCGTCTTCGCCGCGATGACCCGCGCCTCCGGCGTGGTCCCGCAGCTGTCCGTGGTCGTCGGCCCCGCCGCGGGCGGTGCCGCGTACGGCCCGGCGCTGACCGACATCGTGATCCTGGCCGACGAGGGCCGCATCTTCGTCACCGGCCCCGACGTGGTCCGCAGCGTCACCGGCGAGCAGATCGACATGGCCGCCCTGGGCGGCCCCGAGCCGCACAGCAAGCGCAGCGGCGTCGTGCACGTGATCACCAAGACCGAGACGGACGCCTACGTGCAGGCCCGCCGCCTGGCGGTGCTCCTCGGCCACCAGGGCCGGGTGCGCGCCGAGGTCGAGGAGGTCGACTTCTCCGGCCTGCTGCCCGACAACGTGCGCCGCGCCTACGACGTGAAGCCGCTCGTCACGGGCCTGCTCGACGAGCCGGGCGTGGAGCTGCACGCCAAGTGGGCACCCAACGTCGTCACCACCCTGGGCCGCCTCGGCGGCCGGACCGTGGGCGTGGTGGCCAACAACCCGATGCGCCTGGGCGGCTGCCTCGACTCCGCCTCGGCGGAGAAGGCCGCACGGTTCGTCCGGATGTGCGATGCCTTCGGGGTGCCGCTGGTCGTCCTGGTGGACGTGCCCGGCTACCTGCCGGGCGTCGGGCAGGAGCACGACGGCGTGGTCCGCCGCGGCGCCAAGCTCCTGCACGCCTTCGCCGAGGCCTCCGTGCCGCGGATCACCCTGGTGACCAGGAAGGCCTACGGCGGCGCCTACGTCGCGATGAACTCCCGCTCGCTGGGCGCGACCAAGGTGTTCGGCTGGCCGACGACCCAGATCGCGGTCATGGGCGCGGTCGCCGCGGTCCGTGTCCTCAAGCGCCGCGAGCTCGCCGCCGCCCCCGAGGAGGAGCGCGCCGCCCTGGAGACCAGGCTCGCCGAGGAGCACGAGATCCTCGCCGGCGGCCTCGACCGGGCCATCGAGCTCGGCGTGGTCGACGAGGTCATCAAGCCCGAGGAGACCAGGGGCGCCATCGCCAGGGTCCTGGCCCAGGCGACCCCCGCCAGGGGGGCCCACGGCAACATCCCCCTCTGACACCCCGACTTCCGACGAGCCCCCACCGGTCCCGCCGGCGGGGGCTCGCCCGCTTTCCCGCCGCCCTTCCCTCGCCGAGAACCTCCCCTTCGGAAATCTCCCTTCGGGAACCTCTCCTCGGGAACCTCTCCTCGGGAACCTCCGCTCGGGAGCCTCTCCGCCGATCCCCTCCGCCCGGGAGCCCTCACCGCCGGGAAGTCCTCCGCTCTTCCCCCGCGGAGGGAGTCCTCCACACGGTGACGCCGCCCCCGGAGCCGGACGGTCACGGCCCGGGAGCCCGCGGGAGCCTCCGTACGAGAGGCGCGGGGTGGTAGAGCGTCGCCAGGTGGGTCAGCTCGATCACCACCGCGGGAGCCTCCGTACGAGAGGCGCGGGGGCCGAGGGGCTCGACGGGCCGCGAGGACACCGCCGCGGGTCACCTCCCGGGGCGGAACGGCCGCCGGGCACGTTCCAAACCCGTGTCCGGGACGGCCCTCCAGCACGAGGGGGCGGACGCGACCCGCAGGAGACGCCCGATCAGACGGCGGCGTGCAGCCAGCGGACCGGAGCGCCCTCGCCCGCGTAGCGGAACGACTCAAGCTCGGCGTCCCACTGCCTGCCCAGCAGGCGGTCGAGCTCCTCCTCCAGCACCACGCGGCCCTGGCGGGCCATCAGCATGGCCGAGCGCAGCCGGTCCTCCGGGACCAGGATGTCGCCGTTGGCCCCGACCACGGCCGTGAAGGCGCCGAGGGAGGGGGTGTAGGCGTGCCTGGTCCCGTCGGCACCCGGCGAGGCGTCCTCGGTGATCTCGAAGCGGATCCGCTGCCAGCCCATCAGCGACGAGGTGATGGCCGCCGCGGTACCGACACGGGCCTCCCACTCGGCCTGCGCGCGCACGTGACCGGGCGCGGCGGGCTGCGGAGTCCAGGTCAGATCTACGGGCACGCCAAGGACACCTGCGACCGCCCATTCAATATGAGGGCACAGCGCAGGCTGAGCTGAGTGGACGTAAAGCACGCCACGAGCAGACACCGGACCTCCCGTTTCGTACGAGGTGCGCCTTCCCCAACGGCCTCGTACCAGGATGATCACAAGTGACTGAAGGAGAGACTACCGTCGGTCGTGACGTCGCACCAGAGGGGGGTCATACCGAGATGTTGTGCCGCGGGCACTTGGCCAGGGCATCCTCGGGAATGAAGAAAACCCCGCGAACTGGTGAGCGCCCCCGGAGGACCAGATGAATACCGGTATCGAACGGGTCGAACCCATCCCCGGTTCGCCCGCCCTGATCAGGAAGGGCCAGATGCTGACCGACGCCTCGGGCCTCGCGACCACCGCCCGCTGGGCCGACGCGGTCACCGAGATCGGGGGGATCTACCGGGTGCGGCTCTCGCCGGGCGTGGACGTCTGCGACCTGGTGGCGTCGGTACGGGCGCGGGGCGTGCGCGCCTCCCCCAACCACATCCTGACGGGCCAGCCGCTCTACTTCGGGGGCCCGGCCTCCCGGCCCTTCCCCCGCGCCGCCCTCCCGGCGCCCGAGCCCGTCCCGGCCGGGAGCGCGGCGGACGCCGTGACGGTGGCGCTGGCCGACACCGGCCTGGCGGAGCACCCGTGGTGGCAGGAGAGCCCGTGGTTCCTGGAGCGGGGCCGGGAGGCCGACGAGGTGCCCGACTCCGACGGCGACGGCGAGATGGACCTCCAGGCGGGGCACGGCACGTTCATAGCCGGGCTGGTCCTGCGGTCCGCCCCGCTGGCGCGGCTGCGGCCGATCCGGGTGCTGGACGGCCACGGCGTCGGGGACGAGGCCGGGCTGCTGCGCCTCCTGGAGCGACTGCGGGCCGAACCGCCCCGGGTGCTCAACCTGTCCTTCGGCGGGCACACCTTCGACGACCACCCCTCCCCGCTCGTGGAGGCCGCCCTGGAGGGACTGGCCGGTACGGTCACGGTGGCCTGCGCGGGCAACACCGCCTCCGACCGCCCCTTCTGGCCCGCCGCGTCACCCGGGGTGATCGCCGTCGGGGCGCTGGACGCGGACGGGAGGGCGAGGGCCCCGTTCTCGGCGTACGGCCCGTGGGTGGACGCGTGCGCCCGCGGCGAGTGGCTGTCCAGCACCTTCCTCGAACACGGGCCGTTCAACGGCTACGCGCGCTGGAGCGGGACCTCCTTCGCCACCGCCCTGGTGAGCGGGGCGATCGCCGCGGCGTGCGCGGACCGGCCCTCCCCCGAGGCCGTGAAGCACGTCCTCGACCCGGCGGGGACCAGACGGATCCCCGATTTGGGAGTCGTCGTGCCCATGCCCGGCTAAAGTCTCACCCAAAGTCTTCGCGTGAACACGCAGAGTGTTCTTCGTGGTCCTGGAGGTGCCGGTGAGCGACCAGCGCACGATCGACGCCGTCCCGGTGGACGACCAGGCGGCCTGGGACGCGCTGGTCACCCGTTTCACGGGGCTGCTGTGGTCGGCCGTGCGCGCCTACGACCTGAGCCCGGCGGACGCCGCCGACGCGGTGCAGGGCACCTGGCTGCGGCTGCTGGAGAGCCTGCACACCATCCGCGACCTCGACAGGATCGGTCCCTGGCTGTTCACCACGGCCAAGCGTGAGGCGTCCCTACTGAGCCGGCGGCACCGGGGCGAGCGGCTGGTCGCCGACCCCGGCGAGCACGCGAACGCCGAGCACGCGCGGCTCGCCCCGGCCGGCGCCGGGCACGCGCACGCCGATCCCGCGCTGACCGTGCTGAGCGCAGACGAGGGCCGCCGCCTGTGGCAGGCCGTCGACGAGATGCACGAGCCGTGCCGATCGCTGTTCCGGCTGATGGCCACGGCCCCCGACGCGGGCGTGCATCAGCTGGCCGGGCGCCTGGGCATGCCCAGCGGCAGCTACGGCCCCACCCGGGGCCGCTGCCTGAACCGGCTCCGCACCATGCTCACCGCCCGGGAGGCGACACCGTGACGCGACATCCGACGGCGATCGACGACGAGTCCCTGATAGCCGCGCTGCGCCTGGCCTCGGGGAGTGACCCGGTGCCCGCGCGGGTGACGGACGCCGCCCGCGCGGCCTTCGGCCTGCGGCTGCCCGACGCCACCACGGCCCGCCCCGTGGCCACGCCCGTACCGCGAGGCGTCCGGTCCGCCGAGGAGCCCCGGCTGCTGAGGTTCACCGCCGCCGAGCTCACGGTGGAGCTGGAGATCACCTCCCTGGACGGCCTGGTCGACCTGGCGGGCCAGGTCACCCCCTGCCCCGAGGCGGGCACGCTGGTCGAGATCCGCACCCTGCACCTCACCGAGTCGCGCGCGCTGTCCCCGACGGGCCAGTTCGCGGTCACCGGCCTGCCGCCGGGCTGGTTCAGCGTGGTGTGCCGCCGGCCCGGGGACTCCCCCGTGGTCACCAGCTGGACCCGGATCCGCCCGTAGGTGACCCTCGACGAGGCACTCGCCGACGCACTCGCCGACGCCGAGCACGCGGTCGACCTGTCGGGCAGCGACCCGGCCCGCGCCCTCGCTCTCGCCCGCACCGTGCTGGCCTCGCTTCCCGCGTCCTGCCGGGCGGGTGCCCCGGAGGGCGGCGCGGCGGCTCGCCTCGCGGGGTGCGGGCACTGCGAGGCCGAGGCGGTGGCGCACCGGGCGCTGGCGGTGGCGGCGCGCGAGCTGGGCGACCTGCCGTTCGCCGAGGAGCGGCTGCGCCGGGCGGTGCGGATCGCGCTCTCGGCGGGGCTGCCGCACCGGGCGGCCCAGGCGCGGCTGTCGCTGGTCCACGTCCGTACGGAGCTGGGCCATCCGGAGCAGGCGCTGGCCGTCGCCGCGGACGCCGAGCCCGGCCTGACCCCGGCCGAGGTGGGCAAGCTGGGCGTGCACCGGGCCGTGGCCCTGGCGCGGCTCGGCCGCTACCGCGAGGCCGTCGACCACTGTGACCGGGCCGTGCCCGTTCTCGGCGGCGACGTCAGGTTCCTGGCCGGGGCGATGCTGAACCGCGGGCTCGCCCGGGTGTTCCTCGGGGAGTTCGGGGCGGCGGAGGCCGACCTGAGCCGGTGCGCGGAGCTGGCGAGGGACGCGGGCCTGGAACACGTTCTCGCGCTCGCCGAGGGCAACCTGCCGTTCCTGGCGGCGCGGCGCGGTGACCTGCCCGCCGCGTTCAGCGCCTACCGGCGCGCCGAGGACATCCTGGTCGGCTACCCCGAGCGGCTGGCGACGGTGCGCTGCGACCTGGCCGAGGCCCTGATCGCCGCCCATCTGCCCGGCGAGGCGCGGGTCCTGCTGGAGATGGCGGTTCCCGAGCTGGCGGCGGCGGGCGCCGGGACGGCGCTGGCCGAGGCCCTCCTCCTGCTCGCCAGGGTCGAGCTGCGCACCGGTGATCCGCGCCGCGCCCGGGAGAGCGCGGAACTGGCCGCCCGCGAGCTGGCCGCGCAGGGGCGGGCGGTCCTGGCGCCGGTCGCCGAGGAGATCCTCCTGCGGGCCCGGCTCGCGCTGGACCCGCCCTCGGCGGAGCTGCCCGCGACGATGCTCTCGTGTGCCGACGCCCTCGACGCCGCCGGGCACCGGGACACCTCGGCGGCGCTCAGGCTCACCTCCGCCGAGGTCTCGCTCGGTCTGGGCGACCGGCCGGCCGCCGAGCACCAGCTCGCCCTCCTCGCCCGCTCGGGCCGCGGGGTGGTCGCCCTCCAGGCGACGGCGCTGCTGCGCTCCCTGGCCGGAGACCGGCGGGGGGCGTTCGCCGCGGTGCTGGCCGGTCTGGCGGAGGTGGGCGCCGGGACGAGGACGTTCGAGGATCCGGTGGTACGCGCGCACGCCGCCAGGGCGGGTGAGCCGCTGGCCGGGTTCGGGCTGGCCCTGGCCATGCGGACCGGGCGGGGCCGCGCGGTCCTGACCTGGGCCGAGCGGTGGCGGGCGGTCACCGGAGGTGCCGGACGGCCGCTCGCGCCCCGCCCGGCCGCGCTGCGGGCGGCGCTCGGAGAGTCGGTCCTGGTGGAGTTCGTCCGCCACGAGGGCGATCTGGTCGCCGTCGTGGTCACCCGGGACCGGGTGACGCTGCGCCGCCTCGGCCCGTTCCCCGCCGTCGCCGAGGCCACCGTCCGCCTCCGGTACGGGCTGCGCAGGACGCACCTGCTCGACGGGAGGGCCCCCGAGCCCGGCGCGGAGGCCGCGGAGCTGGAGCGGCTCCTCTTCGGCCCGCTGCGCGACCGGCTGGGCGACCGGCCGCTGGTGATCGTGCCGACCGGGACACTGCACACCCTGCCCTGGCCGCTGCTGCCGATGAACGCCGACCGGCCGGTGACCGTGGCGGCCAGCGCCGCCGCCTGGCTGGCCGGGCGGCGGGCGCCGGCCGTACGGGACGGGAGGGTGGCGGCGGTGCCGGTGGCGGTGGCCGGACCGGGGCTGCGGTACGCGGAGGCCGAGGCCCGCATGGTCGGCGGGTGCCATCGGGGTACGGAGCGGGTGGCGGCGCGGCGGGCGGAGGTGATGGCGGCGCTGGAGCGGGCCGACGTGGCCCACCTGGCCGCGCACGGGATGTTCTCCCCGCGCAGCCCGCTGCTGTCGAGCATCGACCTCGACGACGGCCCGCTGATGGCGTACGACCTGCTGCGGCTGCGCACCCCGCCCGGCCTGGTGGTGCTGTCGGCGTGCGACGCGGGGATGGCGCACGCCCCGGCGGACGGGGCGCCCCTGGGGCTGGCGGGCACGTTCCTGTCGATGGGGACGCGGTGCGTGGTGGCCAGCCTGGTGCCGGTGCGCGACGAGGAGACGCTGACGCTGATGACCGCCTTCCACGGGGCGCTGGCCGCCGGTGACCCGCCCGCGCGGGCGCTGGCCGTCGCGAGCGGGAAGACCGGCGTGGCGGGCTTCGTCTGCTTCGGCTGCGGGGATCGGCCGCCGACGGCCGGCCGCGAGTGACCGGTCGCTCAAGGCGGCCGGCCGGGAGGATCAGGTCGCCCGGGACGGCCGGCCGTGGAGAGGCGGTGGCCCGGGGCGGTCAGCCCGTGGCGACCGGCCGGGAGGGGTCGGTCACCCAGTCGGACCACGACCCGACGTAGAGCGCGGCCGGGATGCCGGCCACCTCCAGGGCCAGCACCTCGTGCGCGGCCGTCACTCCGGATCCGCAGTAGGCGCCGACCTCCACCCCGGGGACGACGCCCAGGGTGTTGAAGCGTTCGCGCAGGAAGTCGGGCAGGTGGAAGCGGCCCGAGGGGTCGACGTTCTCACCGGTGGGGGCGCTGACCGCGCCCGGGATGTGCCCGGCGACCGGGTCGATCGGCTCGACCTCGCCCCGGTAGCGCTCGGCGGCTCGGGCGTCGAGCAGCACCCCGTCGGCGGCGAGCTCGCCGGCCCGCGCGGCGTCGAGCACCGGCATCCCGCCCGGCCGCGCCTCGAAGTCGCCGGGCTCGGGACGGCTCTCCTCGACGGAGACCGGCCGGCCCTCGGAGGCCCAGGCGCGCAGCCCGCCGTCGAGGACCCGCACGTCGGGGTGGCCGAAGTAGCGCAGGAGCCACCAGGCGCGGGCGGCGGCCGCGCTGGAGTCGGCCCCGTCGTAGACGACGACGCTCCGGGAGCCGGACACGCCGAGCCGGCGCATCGCCTGCTGGAACGCCTCGGCGGAGGGCAGCGGGTGGCGGCCTCCCCTGCCCCCCTCCCCGGCGTGGGCCGCCAGGTCGGTCTCCAGGTCACAGAAGACGGCGCCGGGGATGTGCCCCTCGCGGTAGGAGTCGATCCCGGCCGGCCCCGTGGGCAGGACGGCGAGCTTCCAGCGCACGTCGAGGACGCTCACCCCGGCCAGGCCCGCCAGCTCGGCGGGAGTGATCAGCGGGTTCATCGGATACCTCCAGCGTGGAGCCCCCCGGCTTCGGCCGTGGGGAGGATGTCAACGGGTGCTCGTCTCCAGGAGAGGAACGTACTGCTCGGCGGGTGTCAGCGAGCCGTGGCAGCCGATGAACCCCGCCTCGTGCGGCTCGGCGACCGAGGCGACGATGGCGCAGTCGGTGTACGGGACGGCGAGGACGTCGCCGATCCTGGGCAGCCATTCCCGGCGGACCTCCGGCCCGAACCAGCCGGACTCGACCGCCTCCTCCCTGGATACCACCCAGGCCTTCCCGGCGAGAACGTCGCGCCAGGTGTCGAGAACCGCCGCCGAGGCGCCGGGGGCGGCGTAGAGGTGGCGGGCCCTGCTCTCCCCGCCGAGCAGGGCGAGGCCCTCGCGCAGCGCGGGGAGGGCGTCGACGTCGACGCGGTCGGTGACGTTGATCATGCCGTGGTCGGCGGTGACGTACATCGCCGAACCCGGCGGGAGCGTCTCCGCCAGCCGCTCGGCCATCCGGTCGACCAGGGCGAGCCGGCCGAGCCAGGCCGGGGAGCCCCAGCCGGTGACGTGGCCGGCGGAGTCGAGGTCGCCGTAGTAGACCGAGACGTGGGCCCGGGGCTCGGCCAGCGCGTGGCGGACCCCGGCGATCCGGTCGTCGACCTCGTCGGCCCCGACGAAGCGCACGCCCCGGTAGACGGCCCTGTTGAAACCGGTGGTCTCGAACTTGGCCGGGCCGACGTAGCTGACCGGGACGCCGGCCGCCGCCGCGCGCTCGTAGACGGTCGGGGCCGGCTGCCACTCGCCGGGCTCGACAAGGGGGCCGGGGGTGGTCCAGCGCAGGCAGTTGAGCAGGTAACCGGCGCCGGGCACGGCGAGCTGGTAGCCGAGCATGCCGTGCCCGCCCGGCGGCAGGCCGGTGCCGAGGGCGGCCAGGCTGGTCACGGTCGTGGCGGGGAAGCCCGCGGTGAGCACCCCGCCGGGCATGGAGGACAGGAACGGCGCGACGCCGGGGTGGGCACGGAGCAGCTCGGCGCCCATGCCGTCGACGAGGAACAGCAGGACCCGCTCGGCCGGGGCGAGATCCAGCGGGTTGTCGCCGTCCACCCCGACCGCGGCGAGCAGCGAGGAGGAGAGGTCCGCGAGCGAGGCCGTCCCGTACGCGGGGATCAGGGGGTTCACGAGGCGGTGCGGGCGGTGGCCTCCGACAGTGCCTTGGCGAAGGCCAGCACGTGGGAGACGGCCTCCGGCCCGTCGGCCGCCTCGCTCACCCGCAGGGAGAGGTCGTCGGCCGTGATCGCGCCGGTGTATCCGTGGTCGGCCTCGCAGTTGTCGTCGCCGCAGGTGGCCGGCTCCAGGTCGACGTGGGAGATGGCTCCCCAGCCGATGGTGAGCGTGACCTCCGTGGGCGGCACTCCGGGCACGTAGGAGGCGGGGTCGGGGACGACCCGGGTGACCGCGACCGACTGGATCCGGCTGAGGCGCACGGCCTCGGTGGTCGTGGAGGCGTGGGACGCCGAGACCCCCTCCACCGGGGGGTGCTCGTCGGTGTGGCAGACGAGCAGCCGGGTGGGTGAGAGCACCAGCACGGTGACGTGCCTGCGCACCTCCATGGCCGGGTCGAAGGTGGCCTCGTGATGCACGACGTAGGCGCCCACCTGCTCCTTGCCGAGCGCGGACTCGACCGCGTCGGCGACCAGGTCGGGATAGTAGCCACTGCGGTCGATGGCGTCACGCAGGCCGGCGGACGAGAGTCGGGTTTCCCTCATGGGTCCATCCTGCCCTGTCCGGGGCAGCGCTTTCACCGGGAGCACCTGAGCTTCGGCCGGCGGTGCAAATCGTGATGCGGTCCGCCATCGCCTTTTTCCGGCCGTGAAAGCGCCATCGGGGGCGGTCCGGGTGCCTCCGGGTAGCCGTTCCTGCCGGTGACTTTCCCCTCCGATCGGTTTGGCGCGATCCTTTCGGGGTTACCGGGAGCAGTGGTGGGGGTGGCGTGCGCGCGGCGTCCCGCGGGCAGCGGTAACGGGCGATTCCACGTATTTCTCACCTTGTTTCACATATCTCGGATTGCTTTTCACCGCTTCCGAATTGGAAACGGTGAATCCCTACCGGAATCGGGGGCGAGGGAATATGACCGGCGAGGATCCGGATTCAGTGGAACGGGCCGGGCCGGCGCGGCCGGACCCGCCGGGACGGGGCGGGCCGGCGCGGCGGACCGGCCTCTCGCGCCTCGCGGCGGCCCTCCCGGTGACCATCGTGACGGCCGCCATGACGACCGCGGCGGCGACCGCCGTGAGCCCGCCCATCTCGGCGGACTTCCCCGGTGACCTGGTCCTCACCACGGTTCACGACGGCCCGTTCGAGGCCGGCGGCACCGGCACGTTCTCCATCGACGTCACCGCGAGCCCCGGCTCCGCCGGGATCACCCGTCCGACCGAGGTCACCTACCACTTCCCCTCGGGCCTGACCCCGGTACGCGCCTCGGGCACGGGCTGGAGCTGCCGGATCACGGCCGGGGTCGTCGACTGCGACACGCGCGACCTGGCCGCCCCCGGATTCCAGCTTCCCCGGATCACGGTCGGCGTGGCCGTGTCGCGGAACGCCTCGGGGACGCTGACCGCGTCCGGCAGGGCCGTCCACGTCGACGGCATGGACGGCATGGACGGCATGGACACGGTCGATCCCGGCCAGGAAAGCAGCCCGGAGACCGCCATGGAGACCGGTCCCGCGCCCGCCACCGTCGCCAGCACGGTCCAGATCGTCCCCGCGCTCCGGCGGACGGGTTAGCCGAGGCGCCGGGGACCGCCGTCGGGGCGCGGGCCCTCGTGGCTGCGAAGTACGGCGCGGGCGCCCAGCACGATCGCCCCGGACTCCCCCACCAGCACCGGGTCGAGGGTGAGCCGCGCCACCTCGGGGAGGTCGTCCGCCAGCCGCCCGAGCCGGATCAGCAGGTCCTCCAGCGCCTCGACGGCGACCGGCGGGTAGCCGTACTCGCCGAGAAGAAGGGGCGCGGCGCGCGGCGACCTCACCAGCGCCACGGCGTCCTCCCTGGTCAGCGGGGCCAGACGGTACGCCTCGTCGCGCAGCAGCCGCGCGGTGATCTCGCCGAGCCCGAAGGAGACCACCGCGCCGAAGGCGGGGTCGTCCATCACCCCGGCCACGGTCGGCACCGCGGGCTGCGGCGCCATGCGCTGCACCGCGAGCACGGCCTCGGGTTCGAGCTGGCGCGTCAGGTCGGCGTAGGCGTCGCGCACCCCGTCGGGACCCGACAGCCCGAGACGTACGGTCCCGGCGCGCTTGGCCGCCTCGGGGCCCGCGGCCTTCAGCACGACCGGCCAGCCGAGCCTCGACGCCACCTCGACGGCCTCCTCCGGTGACTCCACCGTCTCCGACGGCCAGACCTCCACCCCGTAGTGGGCGAGCAGTTCCGAGGCGTCGATCTCGGCCGGGGCGTCCGTGAGCGTCGCGAGCACGAGGTCACGCGCGGCGCCGGCGTCGACGCCCTCGAGCTCCTCGGGCAGTCCCGCGGGCTGCTCCAGCCAGCGCGCGTGCCGCACGACGTGGGCGAGCGCGCGGACCGCCTCCTCCGGCGCCGCGTACGAGGGGATGGAGCCCCGGCCGGGTACGGCGCCGACCCGCAGCTCGTCGAGCATGCCGATCTTGCCCTCGAAGGTGGCCAGCACCGGTTTGCCGCAGTCGCGGGAGGCGCGCAGCAACTCGGCGGCGACCTCCGCCCCGTTGCCGGGGATGGGCGGCATGTAGATCGCGACCACGGCGTCCACGTCCGGGATCACCGAGGCCAGCGCCGCGCCGAACTCCTCCGCGCAGGCCCGCGCGCCGAGGTTGACCGGCGGCCGGGGCTCCAGGCCCACCCGCACGCAGGCGTCGGCCGCCAGGAGCGCCATCGCGTCGGAGTTGCTGACCAGTCCCACCCTGGGCCCGGCGGGCAGCGGCTGGTAGGCCAGCAGCTGCGCCACGTCGAACTGCTGGATCAGGTCGTCGACCCTGATCACCCCGGCCTGCTCGAACAGCGCGCTGAGCGCGGTGTCGGGCAGGCCGAGCACGGGCGCGGCGTGGCCGGTGGGCACGTCCTGGGTGGTGCCGCCGCTCTTGACGACCACGATCGGCTTGCGGCGCGAGATGCGCCGCGCGAGGCGGGCGAACTTGCGGGGGTTTCCCAGCGACTCCAGGTAGAGCAGGATCACGTCGGTCCGCGGATCCTCCTCCCAGTACTGGAGCAGGTCGTTGCCCGACACGTCGGCGCGGTTGCCCGCCGAGACGAACGAGGAGATCCCCATGCCGCGCTGGGCCACCCGCTGCAGCAGCGCGGTGCCCAGGGCGCCCGACTGGCTGAAGAAGCCGACCCGGCCGAGCCCGGGGAGGGTGGCGGCGAGCGTGGCGTTCAGCCGTACCGCGGGGTCGGTGTTGGCGACGCCGAGGCAGTTGGGGCCGACGACCCGCAGGCCGTACGCGCGGGCGATGCGCACCAGCTCGTCCTGCCTGGCCCGGCCCTCGGCGCCGGTCTCGCCGAACCCCGAGGAGACCACGATCAGCCCGCGTACCCCCTTCTCCGCGCACTCCTTGACCACGTCGATCACCCCGTCGGCGGGTACGGCGAGCACGGCGAGGTCCACCTCGCCGTCGATGGCCGTCACGCTCGGGTAGGCCCGCACCCCCGCGACGGCCCGCGCCTCGCGGTGCACGGGGTAGACCGGGCCGGTGAAGTCGGCGCCGAGCAGGTTGCGCAGCACGGTCTGGCCGACGCCGCCCGGTTCGCGGCCCGCTCCCACGACCGCCACCGAGCCCGGTGAGAGCAGCCGTTCGATGGAGCGGGACTCGGCGCGGTGCTCGCGGGAGGCGGTCACCTCCTGGGCGGTCTCGGTCGGGGTGAGGTCGAGGGTCATCCTGACCACGCCGTCGGCGAAGCGGCTCTGCGCGGTGTAGCCGACCTGCTTGAGCACCGCCATCATCTTCTGGTTGGCGGGTAGCACGTCGGCGACGAAGCGGGCGATGCCCTTCTCCCTGGCGGTGGCGGCCAGGTGTTCGAGGAGCACGGAGGCGACCCCGCGGCCCTGGTGGGCGTCCTCGACGAGGAAGGCGACCTCGGCCTCACCGGGCTCGATCCGGTCGTAGCGGATGACCGCCACCATCTCGGTGCCGATCGTGGCGATCAGCGCCACGCGGCTCTCGTAGTCGACGTTGGTGAACCAGGTGATCTCCCGCTCCGACAGCCGCGGCCGGGGGCCGAAGAAACGGAAGTAGATCGACTCGTCGGACAGCCGGCCGTAGAAGGAACGCAACCGGTCGGCGTCGGCGGGCCGAATCGGGCGTACATGGGCGGTGCCACCGTCCGACAGGACGACGTCCGCCTCCCAGTGGGCGGGATACTGAGCAGCCTCCACAGTCCCGAGAGTAGACGCGAATCTCACATGACAGACCACCTGGACGAATTCACGCAACGCTTGTGCATCGACTATGGTCCGGTGTCCGGTCAAGACCCCATACGCTGGCCGGAAGCTGTTAAGTTTTTCGCGGTTAGAGGCACGACCAGAGGTATGGCTTGAAGCATGTCTAGAGGCACGTCGGCATCGAAGAAGGTGGTGACATCATGACGCGGGTGGTCGTGGTGGGCGATCTCATGACCGACGCGGTCGCGCGGGCTCGTTACCCGCTGGCCCGGGCCAGTGACACACCGGCGATCGTCACCATGCACGGCGGTGGTTCGGGTGCCAACATCGCCTCCTGGCTCGCCGTCGAGGGCACGGAGGTCGCCTTCATCGGGCGACGCGGCGCCGACATCACGGGCCGTAACCGCGACATGGAGCTGATGGGGTACGGCGTCGACGCCCGCCTCGTCATGGATCCCGAGCGCCCGACCGGCACCTGCGTGGTGCTCGTCACCCACAAGGGCGAGCGGACCATGCTGTCCGACCCCGGCGCGAACGCGGCCCTGTCCCCCGAGGACCTGCCCCGCGACCTGTTCGCCCAGGGCGGGCACCTGCACCTGTCCGGCTACACCCTCATCAACGAGGGTTCCCGCGACGCCGGTATGGCCGCCCTGGAGATGGCCCGCCGCTCGGGGATGTCCGTCTCGGTCGACTGCTCCTCCTCCGCCCCGCTGGAGCGCACCGGCGCCGAGCCCTTCCTGGAGTGGACGCAGAGCGCCAAGCTGCTGTTCGCCAACTCCGACCAGGCGAAGGTCCTGACCGGCCGCGACGACCCGGCCGCCGCCGCCAAGGTCCTCACCGCCTGGTTCCCGCAGGTCGTCGTGAAGCTCCGCGACGAGGGCGCGCTCTGGTACGCCAACAACCGCCCCGACCCGATCAGGGTCCCCGCCGAGACCGTGGAGCGCGTGGTCGACGGCACCGGTGCCGGTGACGCCTTCACCGCGGGCTTCCTGCCCGCCTGGCTGGGCGGCAAGCCCCCGGCCGAGGCCCTCGCCTCCGGCTGCCACCTGGCCTCCCGGGCCATCTCGCACCTGGGTGCCCGGCCGCGCCTCTGACCCGCCCGCGCGGGTGTCTCTCCGGATTCTCCGCTCCAGCCGGAGATCCAATACTGTGGCCGGACCACGTTCGCGGAGACCCCCTGGAGTGACGCATGCCGGAGCCCCGCCCTCTGCGGCCGGGTGACCCGGACCTGGTCGGCACGCCCGCCTACATGGCGCCCGCGCAGTTCCACGAGCAGGAGGTCGGACCGGCGTGCGGCGTGTTCGCCTGGGCCGGGACCATGGCGTTCGCGGCGACCGGGCAGTCGCCGTTCGGGCTGGGCAACCTGCCCGTGGTGATGCGCCGGATCCTCGTCACGGAACCGGACCTGTCCGGCGTGCACGTCAGCCACGCCTTCTCCGACCACGTCGATCTCGGGCTTCCCTGAAAACCCGCACCTTCCCGAGGGCCGCACCTTCCCGAGGCCCGCGTTTTTCCGAGGGCCGCGTTTTTCCGGAAGCCCGCGTTTGGGGAACCCATGCACGCGGGCCCTCTCGCCGCGTGGCACGCCCCCGCGCGTCGTGCCGGGCCCGTCCGCCGCTCGGCTCGCGGCGGTCCGGGCGCGCCGGACGCTCGTCCCTAGCTGGTGACCGCGAGGGCGAGGGGCAGCACGGCGGGGGCCCCGGCGTGGCGGAGCATCGCGGCTCCCAGCGTCATCGTCCAGCCGGTGTCGACCAGGTCGTCGACGAGCAGGACCGGACCTCCGGCCCCGGCGACGGCCGCGCCCAGGGCGGCGGGCATGGCGAGGGTGCCCCGGATCGCCTGGACGCGCTGCGCGCTGTTGAACTGCCGTCCGGGCGGGCCCGCCCGGTAACCGAGGTCGCCCAGATAGGTCAGGCGCCCCACCTGGGCCAGCCGCTCGGCCAGGCTGCGGACGAGCCGGGGGCGGCTTTCCGAGGGCACCGCGACGACGCCGACCGGGCGCTGGGCCCACTCCCAGGACGACAGCACCTTGATCACGGCGGCGAAGACGTCGTCGGGGACCGGCTCGTCGGGGGCGCCGTCGGCGAGGAGGCCGCGCAGGCGGTTGCCCCAGCCGATGTCGGTGAGCCTGCCCAGCACCCTCCCGGGCTCGGCGCCCAGCTCCGGCTTGATCCGGCCCTTGAGATCGGCCAGCCCGGTCGGCCACTGCCTGCGGGCCTCGATGTCCACCCCGGGCCGCTGGAGCCGGTCGGCGGCCGACCGTACGGCCCGCTCGTCCACCTCGGGCGAGCGGTGGGTGCCGGTGCAGTTGTCGCAGCGCCCGCAGGGGGCGGCGGTGTCGTCGTCGAGGCGACGGCGCAGGAACTCCTCGCGGCAGCCGGTGGTGTCGAGGTAGTCGAGCATGGCCCGCTGCTCGGCCTCCCGCTCGGCGGCGACCCTGGCGTAGCGCGGGGCGTCGTACGCCCAGGGCTCGCCGGTGGACTCCCAGCCGCCCTTGACCCGGTGCACCGCGCCGTCGACGTCGAGGACCTTCAGCATGGTCTCCAGGCGGCTCCGGCTGAGGTCCACCCGGTTCTCCAGGGCGGCCGTGGACATCACGCCGCCCTCCTCCAGCGCGGCCAGCACGGTGCGCACGACGGGCTCGGGCGGGAAGGCCAGCGAGGCGAAGTAGGCCCAGATGTCGCGGTCCTCCGCGCCGGGCAGCAGGATCACCTCGGCACGCTCGACCCCTCGGCCCGCACGGCCGACCTGCTGGTAGTAGGCCACCGGGGACTGGGGAGCGCCGACGTGCACGACGAAGCCGAGGTCGGGCTTGTCGTAGCCCATGCCCAGCGCGGAGGTCGCGACCAGCGCCTTGATCTTGTTGTCGAGCAGCGCCTGCTCGGCCGCGAGCCGCTCGGCCTGCTCGGTCTGCCCGGAGTAGGCGACCACCTCGTGGCCCTGCTCGCGCAGGTAGGCGGCGATCTCCTGGGCGGCGGCCACGGTGAGCGTGTAGACGATGCCGGAACCGGGGAGCTCGTGCAGCGTCTGGGCGAGCCAGGCCAGGCGCTGCTCGGCGCCGCGCAGGCGCACGACCCCGAGATGGAGGCTGTCGCGCTCCAGCGCGCCGCGCAGCACGAGCGTCTCCTCGCCCATCTGCTCGGCGACGTCGCGGGTGACCCTGGCGTTGGCCGTGGCGGTGGTCGCGAGGATCGGCACGCCCTCGGTGAGCTCCTCGAACAGCGTGCGCAGCCGCCGGTAGTCGGGACGGAAGTCGTGGCCCCAGTCGGAGATGCAGTGTGCCTCGTCGACCACGATCAGGCCCGCGCTCTCGGCCAGCTCGGGCAGCACGTGGTCGCGGAAGTCGGGGTTGTTGAGCCGCTCGGGGCTGACGAGCAGCACGTCGACCGCGCCCTCGGCGACCTGGTTGTAGATCTGCTCCCACTCCTCGGGGTTGGCCGAGTTGACCGTGACCGCGGTGATCCCGGCGCGCTCGGCGGCGGCGATCTGGTTGCGCATCAGGGCCAGCAACGGCGACACGATGACGGTCGGCCCCTCGCCCAGCTCGCGCAGGAGCGCGGTGGCGATGAAGTAGACCGCCGACTTGCCCCAGCCGGTGCGCTGCACCACGAGCACCCGGCGCCGGTCCATGACCAGTGCCTTGATGGCCGCCCACTGGTCCTCGCGCAGCCGGGCGTGCTCCCCGGCGAGCGCCCGTAGCCGCTCCTCGGCCTCTTCGCGCAGCATCAGCTCTTCGCTCACCCGGTCATTGGTACCAGGTCTCGCCGACTGTTTTCCCCCGGTACGGCACACACGTGCCGCACATGCCGTACCGAGAGGGGTGTGGAGCCCGGCGCGCGCCCTCACCGGAGAGGGGTGGATCGCCCGGCGCGTCCCGTGCCGGAGGGGGTGCGGGGGATTCGCCGGGAGAGGGTGCGAGGGTCCGTCGGCGAGCTTCCCGGCCCCCGGCGGGCGAGCGGCCGGGGCACCTCCGGAGGGCGGCGGGCAGGCGGACGAGGGCCGCCGGGAGGCCCGGCGGGCGGGTGGCCGGGGATTCATCCGGAGGCCCGGCGGGCGGGTGGCGGGGGGCCGTCCGGAGGCCGCAGCCCGTTTCGTCGGCGCCACCGGACGTGCGGTGCCGGGAGCTGGGGACATGATGGGCTCCGCGCCGTGATTTGATGCATCCACTATGGACGTCACCACCTGGTACCTCGAACAGACCTCCCGCTCGGACCTGCTGCCCGCCAAGCCGCCGTCGGTCGAGGTCGACATCGTGCGCGCCGAGCTGCCCTCACCCGAGTTCAGCCGGTTCCTCACCACGGCCGTCGGCGGAGACTGGCACTGGACCAACAAGCTGCCGTGGACCTGGGACGAGTGGGCGGACTGGCTGGCCGGCGGCGTGGAGACCTGGGTGGCCTACCACCGCGGCACCCCCGCGGGCTACGTCGAGCTCGTCCCCCAGGAGGACGCGGCGGTCGAGATCAACTCCTTTGGTCTCCTCGCGTGGGCGATCGGCAAGGGCATCGGCGGTCACCTGCTGGAGATCGGCGCGGCGAGGGCCTGGGACCTGGCCGACCGGCAGCCGGAGCGGGAGCCGACCCGGCGGGTTTGGCTGCACACCTGCTCCCTCGACAGCCCGGTGGCGCTCGCCAACTACCGGGCGCGCGGTTTCAGGGTCTACGACACCAAGGTGAACGTGCCCGGCGACGAGCACGAGGGCGAGACCCCCGGCCCCTGGCCGGGGGCGGGCCCCCGGACTCGGGGATTCTCCGCCGCCTCCGGCACCCCGCCGGAACGGCCCTAGCACCCGCGGGCAGGCCGGAAGGCCCGGAAGTGTCGGATGGGCTGGGTATGGTATCGAGTCTCGGTACGATGCCCGGTCGCCCCCGTCACCGGTCTCCCGCCGGACATCCCGGCCAAGGCTCCCCGGGGAGCCGGCGCCAACGGTTGGACCACGAAGACAGAAGGAGGATGCGCCTCCCCCCGGCCTGACGGCCGGGGCGCGCGCGCAGGAAATCAGATGGCTCGACGGACGACCACACCCCCGACCGACGAGGGCTTCGAGGAGCGGATCGTCGACATCGACGTTTCCACCGAGATGCGCACCAGCTTCCTCGAATACGCATACTCGGTCATCTACCAGCGGGCGCTGCCGGACGCCAGGGACGGCCTCAAGCCGGTCCAGCGCCGGATCCTCTACTCGATGAGCGAGATGGGCCTGCGGCCCGACCGGGGCCACGTCAAGTCGTCGCGCGTCGTCGGCGACGTGATGGGCAAGCTCCACCCGCACGGCGACACCGCCATCTACGACGCGCTGGTCCGCATGGCCCAGCCGTTCTCGATGCGCCTGCCGCTCATCGACGGGCACGGCAACTTCGGCTCCCCCGACGACATGCCCGCCGCGATGCGCTACACCGAGGCCCGGCTGGCCTCGGCGGCGATGGCCGTGGTCCAGTCGATCGACGAGGACACGGTCGACTTCAAGCCCAACTACGACGGCCAGGAGACCGAGCCCACGGTCATGCCGTCGGCCTTCCCCAACCTGCTGGTCAACGGTGCCACCGGCATCGCGGTCGGTATGGCCACCAACATGGCGCCGCACAACCTCGTGGAGGTCGTCGCCGCCGCCCGCCATCTGATCAAGAAGCCGGACGCGACGCTCGACGACCTGATGCGGTTCGTCCCCGGCCCCGACCTGCCCACCGGCGGCACGATCATCGGCCTCGACGGCATCCGCGACGCGTACACCAAGGGCCGGGGCACCTTCCGGATGCGCGCCAAGTGCGCCATCGAGCAGGTCAGCCCCCGCCGCAAGGGCATCGTCGTCACCGAGCTGCCCTTCAACGTCGGCCCCGAGCGCGTGGTCACCAAGATCAGGGAGCTGGTCACCGCCAAGAAGCTCCAGGGCATCTCCGACCTCAAGGACCTCAGCGACCGGCACAAGGGCCTCAGCCTGGTCATCGAGATCAAGAACGGCTTCATCCCCGAGGCCGTGCTGGAGGAGCTCTACCGGCTCACGCCGATGGAGGAGACCTTCGGCATCAACAACGTCGCCCTGGTCGACGGCGAGCCGCGCACGCTGGGCCTGCGCGAGCTGCTCCAGGTCTACGTCGACCACCGCATCAATGTGGTCCGCCGCCGCTCGCTCTACCGCCGGCGCAAGCGCGAGGAGCGCCTGCACCTCGTCGAGGGCCTCGTCGTCGCCCTGCTCAACATCGACGAGGTCATCCAGGTCATCCGCTCCTCCGACAACTCCGCCCAGGCCCGCGAGCGCCTGACGGAGGTCTTCGAGCTCTCGGAGATCCAGGCCAACTACATCCTCGACACCCCGCTGCGCCGCCTGACCCGCTACGACAAGCTGGAGCTCGACCGCGAGAGCCAGACCCTGCGCGACGAGATCGCCGAGCTGACCGCGATCCTGTCCTCCGACGACAAGCTCCGCAAGGTCGTCTCCGACGAGCTCGCCCAGGTCTCGAAGACCTTCGGTACCCCGCGCCGTACGGTGCTGCTGGAGTCCTCGGGGGTCGTGAGGAACGTCTCGGCCCCCCTGGAGGTGGCCGACGACCCCTGCCTGGTGCTGTTCTCCTCCACCGGCCTGCTGGCCCGCACGTTCGACGCCTCGCCGCTCGCCGGTGACGGTGACCGCTCGGCCCACGACGTGCTGATCTCCGCCGTGCGGAGCACGGTCAGGGGTGAGGTGGGCGTGGTCACCAACCAGGGGCGGATGATCCGGGTCCAGGTGGTCGACCTGCCCACGCTGCCCCGCTCGGCCAACCCGCCGTCGCTGTCCGGCGGCCACCCGGTCTCGGAGTACGTCACCTTCAACCCGGGCGAGACGGTCGTC
Organism: Streptosporangium sp. NBC_01469; assembly: GCF_036227305.1. Taxonomy (NCBI): domain Bacteria; kingdom Bacillati; phylum Actinomycetota; class Actinomycetes; order Streptosporangiales; family Streptosporangiaceae; genus Streptosporangium; species Streptosporangium sp. NBC_01469. Next base: position 9,409,735 of record NZ_CP109465.1, read on the forward strand.
GGCATCGGCTCGCTCGATCCCGACGGGCCCGGCCTGGCGCTGGGCACGGTGCAGGGGGTGGTCAAGCGGGTCGTCCCCGACTACCCGGCCAACCGCGACGACTTCGAGGTGATCACCCTCAAGGAGGGCGACACCGTGGTGGGCGCGGTGGAGCTGGAGAGCGAGGACCACGATCTCGTCTTCATCACCTCCGAGGCCCAGTTGCTGCGCTACTCCGCCTCCGTCGTCCGCCCGCAGGGCCGCCCCGCGGGCGGCATGGCCGGTGTACGGCTGGACGGCGACACCACGGCGATCTGGTTCGGCGCGGTCGATCCCGCCCGCGAGTCACAGGTCGTGACGATCGCCGGTTCCTCGACGGCACTGCCCGGCACCCAGATCGGCGGCGCCAAGGTCTCCGACTTCGCCGAATACCCGCCGAAGGGCCGGGGCACCGGCGGGGTCCGCGTCCAGCGGTTCCTCAAGGGCGAGGACGTCCTGCTGCTCGCCTGGGCGGGTCCCGGCCCGGCCCGCGCGGTCTCGGCCGTCGGCAAGCCCGTGCCTCTCCCCGAGGAGCTGGGCCGCCGTGACGGCTCCGGTGTACGGCTCACCCACACCGTGTCGGCCGTGGGCGGCGCCCTTGGCGCCGGAGACGGCGAGCAGGGCTCCGGAGCGGCTCCCGCCCCGGAGGCGTGACCCCCGCGAACGAAACCCCGGGAGCCCCCGCCAGGACGGCGGGAGCTCCCGGGGCCGGGTACGGCGGGCCCGGGGAGGCCCTGAGATCACGCGAGGCGGTCAGCGGACCGCGGGGCCTTCGGGAGACACCTCCGGCCGTAAGACCCTGTGTCGTGAGGCTTCCGTCCGGACCGTAAGGCCCTGACATCACCCGGAGGCCGGTCGATCGCGAAGCCGAGATCACGGCGAGAGGCCCGATCGGCACGGAGGCCCTGAGATCGCGCAGGACGGTCAGTCGACGCACAGGCAGAACGGGTGTCCGGCGGGGTCGAGAAAGACCCGGAAACCCTCGTCCTCGCCCGGCTGGTACGGGTGTTTGGACGCGCCGAGCGCCAGCGCCTCCTTTTCGGCCTCGTCGAGGTTCTCAACCGTCAGATCGAGGTGGAACTGCTGGGACCGTTCGGTGGTGGGCCACTCCGGCGGCCGGTAGTCGGGGACCCGCTGGAAGCAGAGCCGTCCGGGCCTGCCCCCGGTGACCACCACCCAGTCGTCCTCGACGCTGGCGATCTTCCAGCCCAGGAGGGCGCTGTAGAAGTCGGCCAGTTGCTTGGGGTCTGGACAGTCGAGGACGATCGACCTCAGCTGTGCGATTCCCATGCTTCCTCCCAAACTCGGCACCGATGAAGATCCTATGGCGGTGTCACCGGGAGCTTCAACGGCGTTCCGCGCCGATCGGACCCGGGGCACGCGGGGCGCCCCGGCCCGGTGCCATGAGCGCGGCCGCGGCCCGGCCCGCCTTTCCTCGACGGGCGGGCCGAAACCCGGCATCTCAGGTGAGCGCGCCCTGGAGCGCGAACCGGATCGCCATCAGCAGCTGCCAGGGCTCACCCGACTCCCAGAAGCGGACGACCCTGGCCACCCTGTCCGTCGGCTCGAACTCGCCGGTCCCCTGCGGGCCGAAACACCCCGCCTCCGCGAGGACGGCCACGAACGGGTCGTCGTCCTTCAGTGACCGGGTGTAGACCGCCGCGTCGAGCAGGGCCAGTGCCGAGCGCGCGTTGCGCCCCCCGTCCCTGGCCTCGACCCGGTCGAGCTTCCGCCTGCCCTGGTCGCGAAGATAATCGGCCAGCGATTCGGTCCTGCTCATCAGCCTCTCCACACTTCCGGACTCTGGGTGACGACATCATGACCCAGGGCGACAGGCAGTGGTGGGATCTTGGTGAAGTCCTCACCCGGTGCGGCCCCGGCAACGCTCGCGAAACCGGCATGAAGCATCATTGGTCCGTTGATTGCGCCGACCGAGGGATGCGTACGTGAGTGCTTTTGACGACCTGCTGGCCGCCAACGAGGAGTTCTCCGCCACGTTCACCAATGCCGAACTGACCGGCAGGGCCGCCCGTGGCCTCGCCGTGGTCACCTGCATGGACTCGCGGATCGATCCGCTGGGGCTCTTCGGCCTGAAGCCGGGGGACGCCAAGATCCTCCGTAACGCCGGGGCCCGGGTGACCGACGACGTCCTGCGCACGCTTGTCCTGGCGGTCACCCTGCTGGGGGTGGAGCGGGTGCTGGTCATGCCGCACACCGACTGCGGCATGAACAAGGTCACCGACGACGAGGTGCACGCGATCGCCGCCCGGCGCGGCGTCGACACCCGCAGCCTGGACTTCCACACCGTCCCCGACCAGGACGCGGCGCTGCGCCACGACCTCGTACGGATCAGGACCAGCCCGTTCCTGCCCGTGGGGATGCCGGTAGGCGGGGCCGTCTACGACGTGCGCACCGGCAAGCTGATGCCTGTCGAGATCTGAGCATCGGGATCCGGCCCCGGCACGGGAACCGGCCGGGGCCGGGGCCGGATCCGGTTTCACGATTCCACGGCGTTCGCCGGCGTTCGAAGGCTGCGGGCATGACGGATGGCTCGCCCGCACATCCGGTCGGCGGCGGCCCGATCACCTGACCGGCGCTCCGGATCCCGCCCAGGGCTGTCCCCGCCGGAAAGTCACCCGGCGGGGATGATCACGCGTCGATGTGGTCGCGGTCGATCTCGGCCGCGCTGCTCACGATGAACTCCCGGCGCGGGGCCACGTCGCTGCCCATCAGGAGGGCGAAGATGCGCTCGGCCTCCTCGATGTCCTCGATGCGGACCCGGCGCAGGGTGCGGTGGCGGGGCTCCATGGTCGTCTCGGCCAGCTGGTCGGCGTCCATCTCACCCAGGCCCTTGTAGCGCTGGATCGGGTCCTTCCAGCGCTTGCCCCGGCGCTCCAGGTCGCGCAGCATCCGCTGCAGCTCGGCGTCGGAGTAGCAGTAGACGTACTTGCCGTGACCGCGGGTGGGGTTGATGACCTCGATGCGGTGCAGCGGCGGCACGGCGGCGAAGACCCGCCCGGCCTCGACCATCGGCTTCATGTAGCGGTGGAACAGGGTCAGCAGGAGGCAGCGGATGTGCGCCCCGTCGACGTCGGCGTCGGCCATCAGGATGACCTTGCCGTAGCGGGCGGCCTCGATGTCGAAGGAACGCCCTGAGCCCGCGCCGATGACCTGGATGATCGCGGCGCACTCGGCGTTCTTGAGCATGTCGGCGACGGACGCCTTCTGCACGTTCAGGATCTTGCCCCGGATCGGCAGCAGCGCCTGGAACTCCGAGTTTCTCGCCGCGCGGGCGGTGCCCAGCGCCGAGTCGCCCTCGACGATGAACAGCTCGCTGCGGTCGACCTCGTCGCTGCGGCAGTCGACCAGCTTGGCGGGGAGCGCCGAGTTCTCCAGGGCGGTCTTGCGGCGCTGGTTGTCGCGGTGCTCCCTGGCGGCGATGCGGGCCTTGGCCGCCGCGACGATCTTCTCCAGGACCGCGCGGAGCTGCGGCTTGGCGTTGCGCGACGGGTTGGCGAGCAGCTCCTTGAGCTCTCGCGAGACGACGTGAGCGACGATCCTGGAGGCCGCCGAGGTGCCCAGGACCTCCTTGGTCTGCCCCTCGAACTGCGGCTCGGGCACCCGGACGGTCACCACGGCGGTGAGACCCTCCATGATGTCCTCGCGGGTCACCGGGGCGTCGCCGTTCTTGAGCAGGCGGGTCTCGCGCAGCTGCTCGTTCAGGGTGCGGACGAGGGCGCGCTCGAAACCGTTGACGTGGGTGCCGCCCTTGGGGGTGGCGATCACGTTGACGAAGGAGCGGACGGTGCTGTCGTAGCCCTTGCCCCAGCGCACCGCCACGTCGACGGTGAGCTCCCGCTGGACCTCGGTCGGGGTCATGTTCCCCAGGTCGTCGAGGACCGGGACGGTCTCGTGGAAGTGGCCGGTGCCCTGCAGGCGCAGCACGTCGCAGACGGCCTCGTCGCGGGCGAGGAACTCGGTGAACTCCGAGATGCCGCCGTCGAAGTGGAACTCCTCCTCGACGGCCTCCTCGCCGCGGCTGTCGCGCACGGCCAGGGACAGGCCGGGGACCAGGAACGCGGTCTGGCGGAGGCGGACGTGGATCTCGTCGAGGGAGACCTCGGCCTCGGGCAGGAAGATCTGGTGGTCGACCCAGAAGCGCACGCGGGTGCCGGTGACGTTCTTCGCCACGGCGCCGCCGTCGCGCAGCCCTGACTTCTTCTTGAACTTCGCCTTGGGGCCGTCGCCGTCGAAAACGCCGGGCACGCCCCTGCGGAAGCTGATCTCGTGGATCCGGCCGTTGAGGTCGACCTCGATGTCCAACCGCGAGGACAGGGCGTTGACGACGGAGGCACCGACGCCGTGCAGGCCGCCCGAGGCGCCGTAGGCGCCGCCGCCGAACTTCCCGCCCGCGTGGAGCTTGGTGTAGACGAGCTCCACGCCCGCCAGGCCGCTCTTGGGCTCGACGTCGACCGGGATGCCCCGGCCGTCGTCGCGGACCTCGATGGAGCCGTCGGGGTGCAGCTCGACCTCGATGCGGCTGCAGTAACCGGCCAGGGCCTCGTCGACCCCGTTGTCCACGATCTCCCAGAGGCAGTGCATGAGACCGCGACTGTCGGTCGACCCGATGTACATGCCTGGACGCTTGCGGACGGCTTCGAGACCCTCCAGCACCGACAGGTGGCGGGCCGTATAACCCGTCTCCGCGCTAACTGCGGTCACGCCCACTCCCACTCTGTCGAACACGTGTGCGCAGCTTACCGTTCTTCCCACCACGACGCGTACAAGCTTGCCATCCGGCGGGCTCGGGCGTTACATCCGGCGTGATCATCATTACTTTCGGACACTTTCCGCTCTGGGCGTAGCAGGGGGTCGGTTGGGAACGTTCGTATCGGGTTAGATGTTCTCTCAAGTGACTGACGCCAGATCCTCCACCTCAGGGGATGACCTGAAAGGCGATACGTGACTGGAACCCTCGCCCCCGCCAAGCAGCTCACAGCTGCTGACCGCTGTGACCGGTGCGGCGCCCAGGCTTACATCCGCGCGACCCTGCCCGTAGGTGGGGAGCTGCTGTTCTGCGCCCATCACGGGCGTCAGCACGTGGCCGTGCTGAGAGACAAGGGCGCCAACATCCAGGACGAGTCCGCTCGTCTCAGCGACGCCCCGGCCTCGGCAGGCAACGACGAACGATAACCAGACGAATGGAGCCATCATCGGACCCGATAGTGATATCGGCCCGCCACCGTGAAGCCCTGCCGCTCGTAGAGCGCCCTGGCAGCGGTGTTCGACTCCACTACGACTAAATATGCCCGCTGTGTGCCCTGCGCCCGTGCATGCGAGAGCAGGGCACGCAACACCTTCCATCCATGGCCCCTGCGCCGCGCGTGCGGCACCACGGCCATGGAGTAGATCCCGAACCACTCCCCCTGGACCACGCCCCGCCCGACGGCCTCCCGGCCGAGCGAGGCGTATACGGCCGGCACGCCGGTGAGGATCCGCGCGGCCGTCACCAGACCGTCGCCACCGAACCTCCCGTCCACGCTCCACCAGGCGTCCAACCACGCCTGTGAGGGCGCCTCAGCGAGCTCGACCTTCTCTCCAGGCCCCGGCCCTCCCCGCCCCTCCGGCCCCCCGTCCCCGGGTGAGAGGCGCGCAGTCATGATCAGTGTGGGATCCACCACCCTGTAGCCGCGCGCCCCCAGCGACGCGTCCAGACCAGGCGCGGCACCGCCTCCCACAGAGAAGACACAGGGCAGCCCGCGGTCGGCGTAGAACTTCTCGGCTCCCTCGACGGCCGCCTCCAGGTCCTCCGGCTCGCCCAGCGGCAGCACGGAGTTGGCCCGCTTGGTCACCCCGTCCGCGGCGCGCAGCGTCCAGCCCCCGGCGTCCACCCGATGGAGCGCCGGCCAGGCCTGGTCGACCAGCCGGTCGAAGACCTCATCGATCATGCTGAAGGATCCTAACCCCCCGATCGCCCCACTACGCTCGGCGACTGTGCTGATTCTGCTGCCTCCGTCCGAGGGAAAGGCCGCGCGGGGCGACGGCCCCGCCCTCGACCTGCCCCGGCTGAGCTTTCCCGCCCTCGGCTCGCCCAGGGAGATCGTCCTGAACGCGCTCACCGCGCTGTGCCGGGAACCGGCCGCGCGGGACGTCCTCGGCCTGTCGCCGGGGCAGGCCGGTGAGGTCGGCGTGAACCTGCTCCTGCGGACCGCGCCGACGCTGGCCGCGGCCGACCTGTACACCGGTGTGCTCTACGACAACCTCGGCCTGGCCTCGCTGTCCCCCGAGGCCGCGGCGCGGGCCTCGGAGCGGCTGCTGATCTTCTCCGGCCTCTGGGGCCTGCTGCGGCTCGGCGACCGCGTGCCGCCGTACCGGCTGTCGATGGGGGTGCGGCTGCCGCCACTCGGCGGCCTGGGCGCCTTCTGGCGCCGGTCGGTCACCCCCCTGCTCGACGCCGAGCCCGGCCTGGTCGTGGACCTGCGCTCCAGCACGTACGCGGCGGCGTGGCAGCCGGGCGGCCGGGCGGTGGCGGTACGGGTGTTCAGGGACGGGAAGGTGGTCAGCCACATGGCCAAGGCCACCCGCGGCGTGATCGCCCGCTCCCTGCTGGAGGGGGGCGTGGATCCGGAGGGTCCAGAGGAGCTCGCCAAGGTCCTGGACCATCTCGGTCACTCCGTCACTCTCTGTGAACCGCCCACGGGGAAACGGTCGTGGACACTCGACGTCATGGTGTGATGTCCCGCGGGCTCCCCTCCCGTGGCCGTACCGGGGACGCGGCGGGCGTGCCGAAGGACCTCGGCCGGGTTCACGCCGCGACGAGGTGGAGCCGCCCGCAGGCCCGCTGGAACTGCTGGGTGGGATCGCCGAGGTAGGACCACGGCAACCTGCTGACCCTGCCTCCCGTCCGCACCAGGTGCCCGCGCGCGGGCCGCCGCAGGTCGGCCAGGTAGAAGGCGGCCCCGAACAGGTTGTGCGCCTCGATCGACCGGGGATGGCCGTCACTTCCCAGCCAGCGGCCCGAGTGTGAGACGACCTCGCGCAGCGCCCCGTCGGAGAACCAGCCGCCGCGCGACATCGGCGACCGCTCGGCGGACACCTGCTCGAAGTGGGCCAGCGGCACCAGGGACGCCATCGGATCCCCGTCGGGCGCCCGCGAGACGGCCTGCCTGGCGAACTCCAGCATCTCCTGGGCACTGCCACCCCAGGCGGGGGACAACGTCATGAGCCGGGCCACGTTGGCCGGGAACAGCGTCGGATAACGGCGAACGGCCTCGTACCAGACCGCGTCCTTCTCCTGGCGCGGCCGGTCGAGGCCGAGGTAGAGCCACATGATCGATTCCCAGGGCACCGGATCGGACGGCGCGAGGGACGCCGCGGTGAAGAGCGGCGTCCTGGCCGACTCCATCGCCTCCTGGAAGGCCTGCACGCGCTGCGCCTGCACGGCCCGCGCCTTGACATCCGGCTTGATCGTCCAGGCTTCCTCGATGCGGGTGCGCCCGAGCCAGAGCCAGAGGTCGGGGTTGGCCCGGTCACGGGCCGTCAACGCCTCTATGGCACGGCTGTGACCGACGGCCGCCCTGGCCAGCGCCTCGATCCTGAGCGCACGGCTCTCCGGATCGCCGCGGGCCGCGCCGATCGTGATCGTGCCGGCTTCGAACACCTTCCGGCGTACCGCGGCGACCGCCTCGTCGAGCATCGCGTCCGCCCACGGACGATCGATGATCACCCGCAGTCCCCGGGCGCGAATCCTGTCAGCTTCGGCCACACCCATGAGGCGGCAGCCTAGGAGCCCGTTTCACACGGTGTGCTACCGACCTGTTACACCCGCGTTAACGACAAAGGGCCCGCACCATATGGTGCGGGCCCTTTGTCAGGAAGTCTCAGTCAAGGTAGTCGCGCAGGACCTGGGACCGGGACGGGTGGCGGAGCTTGGACATCGTCTTGGACTCGATCTGCCGGATGCGCTCGCGCGTCACCCCGTAGACCTTGCCGATCTCGTCCAGCGTCTTCGGCTGACCGTCGGTCAGGCCGAAACGCATCGAGACCACGCCCGCCTCGCGCTCGGACAGCGTGTCCAGAACGGAGTGGAGCTGCTCCTGCAGAAGCGTGAAACTGACCGCGTCCGCGGGAACGATGGCCTCGGAGTCCTCGATGAGGTCACCGAACTCGCTGTCCCCCTCCTCACCCAGCGGGGTGTGCAGGGAGATCGGCTCGCGACCGTACTTCTGGACCTCGACGACCTTCTCGGGGGTCATGTCGAGCTCGCGCGCCAGCTCCTCCGGGGTGGGCTCGCGGCCCAGGTCCTGGAGCATCTGCCGCTGGACGCGAGCCAGCTTGTTGATCACTTCGACCATGTGGACCGGGATGCGGATGGTCCGCGCCTGGTCGGCCATGGCGCGGGTGATCGCCTGCCGGATCCACCACGTGGCGTAGGTGGAGAACTTGTAACCCTTGGTGTAGTCGAACTTCTCGACCGCGCGGATCAGGCCCAGGTTGCCCTCCTGGATCAGGTCCAGGAAGAGCATTCCGCGCCCCGTGTAACGCTTGGCCAGCGAGACCACGAGACGGAGGTTGGCCTCCAGCAGGTGGTTCTTGGCCCGGCGGCCGTCCTCGGCGATCCACTCCAGCTCGGCGCGAACGTCGACCGGGAGCTTCTCGCCGTCGGTGCCGAGCTGTTCCTCGGCGAACAGACCGGCCTCGATGCGCTTGGCGAGCTCGACCTCCTGCTCGGCGTTGAGCAGGGGGACCTTGCCGATCTGCTTGAGGTAGTCCTTGACCGGGTCGGCGGTGGCGCCGGCGGCGGCGACCTGAGGCACCGGGGCGTCATCGTCGTCATCGGTGAGGATGAGGACCTCGTCCTCGTTCACCTCGACGGCCTCGACCTTGGGCTCCTCCTCGACCTCGGCCTCGGCCTCCACTTCGACCTCGGCTTCCACCTCCACCTCGACCTCGACTTCGACCTCGGCCACGGCCTCCAGGTCGAAGTCCTCGATCTCGACGTCCTCGAGCTCGATGACCTCGTCGTCGTCACCGGTGACCGGCTTCGGCGCGGACGCGGGAGCCGGGACGGCGGCCCCGGCGGGACCGGCCTTCCTCGGCGGCGGGGTGGGAACCGGCTTCTTGGCGGCCGGGGCGACCTTCTTGGCCGGGGCCACCGGCTTCTTGGCCGCGGTCGCGGCGGGCTCGGAACCGCTGACGACCGCGGTGACGGTCTCCGGCTGCTCCTTGGCCGCGGCAGCGGTCTTGGTCTTCTTGACGGCGGCGGGCGCGGCCGGGGCAGTGCGGGGCTTCTTGGAAGTGCGGGGCTTCTTGGGAGCCGCGGAATCCTCGGCAGTCAGCCGTACTGTGATGCCCTCTTTGCTGAGGCTTCGCAGGATTCCAGCGACCTGCGCCATCGGAATGTCCGCTTCCTCGACGGCCTTGCGGACATCCTCGGACTCGAGGAACCCCTGCGAGCGCCCCCGCTCCATCAGCTGCTGAATGACGGGCTCGTTCAGCTCGGATGGCTTCGAGCGAGTCGAACTTGCAGGCGACACGAACACCTCTCGAAGGAAAGCGTGACGAGAATGGACCCAGATGCCCAACTAGGGGCAGTTTTACCTCTAGTTGTGATTAAAGGCCGCGCGAACCGCGACGTACCTGTCCAGCATTGTGGCATGACACCGTGATCCATACGGCCGCCTCCTGGCGGTTGCCCTCCACCCTAGGCCGACCAAGAGAGTAGTGCGTACGGAAGCGAGGCACCGATACCCGAAAGCAACCGTTATGACTGTTTCATTCAGTCACTCTTCGTGGCGAGGGGAACGTGGATCGCGAGCACCGTGACATCGTCATCCTGCTCATATCCAGACAGCATGCGATCGACAAGAAAATCTAGCAACATGTGGGGGCTTCCCACCACTTCGGCCGGCGCTTCGGTCACAACAGAGCAAAGATCAGCAAGCCCGGCATCGAGGCCACGCTTGCGGTTCTCGACCAGACCATCCGAATACAGGACAGCGGTGTGGCCCGGCGGCACGCAGAACCTGAACTGCCGTCGGCTCGTGGGCCAGCCCAGCGGGGTGCCCGGCTCGCCGTCGCACAGCAGCGGCACGCCCTGCGGGGAGACCAGCAGCGGCGGCGGGTGACCGGCGAGCGCCAGCGTGCCCTCCCCGGTGCCCGGCTCGACGACCATGTAGGCGAGGGTCGTGACCTGCTCCTCCTCCTCGGTGGCCTCGAAGACCCTGTCGAGGCCGGTGAGCACCGCCGCGGGCGGCGGGTTGGTCAGCGCCAGGGCCCGCATGGCGTTGCGGATGCGGCCCATCCCGGCCGCGGCCTTGACGCCCTTGCCCATGACGTCGCCGACCACCGCCGCGACCCGGCCGTCCTGGAGCACGAACGCGTCGTACCAGTCGCCGCCGACCTGCACGTGGCGGCTTCCCGAGCGGAACCGCTGGGCGAGGACCAGGCCCCGGACCACCGGCAGGCGGTCGGGCAGCAGGCTGCGCTGGAGCGTCTCGGCCGTGCGGTGCTCGCGCTCGAACAGGGTGGCCCGCTCCACGGCGAGGGCGCACTGTCCCGCGAGCGCCTCCAGGAACACCCCGTCCTCCTGGGAGATCTTCTGCGGGCGGGTGAAGGAGAACCTCAGCGCGCCGAGCGCGCGCCCCGCGGCCAGCAGCGGCAGGCCCACCCAGGCCCGCTCGTCGCTGTGGGCGATGAATCCGGTGATCGTCTCGTTGTCGCCGCCCGCGTCGACCAGCTGGGACTTCAGGCTCTCCGGCGACTCGGCGAAGACCGGACGCCGGCTGTTGACCGCCATGGTCATCACGCTGGAGTGCGACAGCGGGATCTCCTCGCCGGGCGCGCCGGGGACGTCGGGGATGCCTCCGCTGTTGACCAGCTTCAGTGCGGCCCGGTCGACGTCGAGCAGCGCCACGGCCGAGCGGTCGGCCGCCAGCGCCGTACGGCCCACGTCGATGATGACCTGGACCACCTGCTCGACGGTGAGCGCCTCGGCGAGCATCGCCGTGGCGCCCTGCAGGCGCGCGGTCCGCAGGGCGGCGGCGCCGAGCTGGTCGGTCAGCCGGCCGCGCATCTCCTCGGCCTCGCGCTGCGGGGTGACGTCGGTGTTGGCGCCCACCCACTCGACGACCCGGTTGTGCCGGATGATCGGGACGGCGCGCACCTCGAAGTGCCGGTAGCCGCTGGCCCGGGTGCGGACCCGGTAGCTCCACTCGAACATGATCCGGCCGCGCAGCGCCTCGCGCCACGCCTCCTCGGTGTGCGGGCGGTCGTCGGGGTGGACGGCCTCCAGCCAGCCGTGGGTGAGGTATTCCTCAAGCCCCTGGCCGGTGATGGCCCGCCACTGCGGCGCGTCCTCCTCCACGGCGCCGTTGGGCGCGGTGATCCACACGAGCTGGGACTGGGCCTCGACCAGCGAGCGGTAGCGCTCCTCGCTGCGCCTGAGGTCCTCCTCGACCTGCCTGCTGTCGGTGATGTCGACGCCGACCAGGCAGATCGCGCGGAGCGTGCCCTTGTCGTCGTGGATCGGGGAGAAGGTCAGCGACCAGTGGTGGGTCTCGCCCTCGGCGGTGCGCACGCGGATCCGCTGGTCGCCCTCCACCTCGGCCCCCGCCACGATGCCGCGGACCGAACCCTCGATCAGTGCGGTCAGGTCGGCGGAGAGCAGCTCGCCGGGGGCGCGGCCGACCAGGCGCTCGGCGGGCAGGCCGACCACGTCGGCGAAGACCTCGTCGACGCGCTCGAAGCGGCCACCGGGGTCGAAGAACGCGAAGGCGAACGGCGACTGTGACAGCAGGCCCTGCAACAGGCCGGAGTCTGAGATGTCCACACCCGACTCCCGGGGACGGGGCACGGAGGTTTCGGCGCTCATGGTCGGCACCTCCGTCGCGTGCCAGGGTCTCCCACGAGGCACATCTCCAAACTTGCGAATTGGCGTAGCGCGGCTCCGGGGGACCGGATCCTGGAGTACATCATCGGCGATGGGCAGGTGCGGACGGAAGCCCCGCCCAAGATGCGGTCCGCGCACCCCGGGAGCGCCGCCGCTCCGATGACCGGAACCCTCGTGCCGACCCGAGGGGGCTCCCACACGGGCGCCGACCGGCCGGCATCGCGCCTCCGAACGTTTGCGGCCAGGACCATAGCAGGATCGGGCCGGACCGTCCCGGCAACTGCCCACCTCATCTCCGTCGGGCTTGCAGGCGAGATCAGGCTACTGACTCGCCGTCAATTCGGCTCCCTGTTCGGGGACACTCGCTTACTCCACTGTTGCAGGATTCAGTCAAGACACGGGGCCAGCTTTCCATATCACGGCGCCGAGGGTTGACACTCCCGAGATAAGTTGTGGAATGAAAACGCACGTCCTCGCCGACACATCCGGGGGATGCCCCCCGGGAAACTCCGGAGGAATGCGACATCCATGCCCGTTCTTGCCACCCGCCTCGCCGGGCCTTCCGTGACGACCTTCGCCGCACCCTCAGCGCCCTCAGCGCCCTCAGCACCCTCGACGGCCCTCCACGAGCCGGTGACCTCTCACCTGGCCGCCGAGTTCCTCACGGTCCCCCTCGACACCGTCGACAGGTGCGTGGCCGAGGTCTGCGCCTGCGCCGAGCATCTCGGCATCGAGCCGACGGCCGAGGTCGTCGAGCGCGTCGCCCGCGAGCATTTGCTCGCCCTTGTCAACTCCGCGCCGCCGCCCCGCGGTCCCCGGTAGCATCGGGAGCACCCGGCCGTCTTCTACGCACCGTTTGGACCGGGAATGCGAGAAGGTTGGGACGTGAGCGAGGGAAGCGAGCGGGCCAATCAGCGCGGCGGCGGCGTCCGTGATGGGCTCGCGCGCCCGACGGGGGAGGCTGCTTGAGCCGGCGACATCGTCGAGACCCCAGGGAGAGCCAGTCCCCCGAGGCAGTCTTCGCCGAGATGTTGCTCGCCGCTCGCGAGCTACTGGCCGTACGCAGCCCGCTGGACGCCGAGCTCATGGTCTCCGACATGATCGGAGCCTGGTGGGGGCGCCGGCTGCGCCGCGGGGACGCCGAGCAGGTCCTCGGCGAGGGCCTGGTCGACTACGCGGCCAAGGCCGGCTCGCCCGCCGCGCTCACCCTGCTGATCGCGCTGGCCTATCTCGGCACGGCCCGCCAGGCCGCCAAGGCGGAGGGCGCCGCGCTGGCGCTCATGGAGCGCGACGTGGCCAGGCCCCGCTGGGCCGACCGGCTGGGCGTGGTCAAGACGACCGGCTGCTTCGTCTCCCGCGACGCGTACGGCGACCAGGACACCGTGGTGTGCACCTTCGGTTACCGGGGCACCGACAGCGTCGAGGACCGGCACGCGCTGGTGGTGATCGTCGACTACAACATGCGCGGCATCGCCCGTGACGCCTGGGTCTCCTCGCACGTCGACAAGCTGCTGGAGCAGGTCAGGGCCGAGGCCGAGGGCAACCCGATGCTCAGGTTCGGGGAGATCGAGCCGCAGCAGGCCAGGGCGCTGCTCGAATCGGCCATGAAGGCCACCGCCGAGTACGGCCAGCGCAGGACGGCCGTGCCGGTCAGCGACAGCTACAGCGCCTACCACGCCTTCGCCAGGTCCCGGATCAAGGCGCTGCCGCCCGGCAGGAAGCGGCCGGCCCCGCTGCACAGCGAGGCCCCCTACAGCCGCGACCGCCGGGCGATGCTGGCGGCCGAGTTCCTCTCCTCGGACGCGGCCGAGCACCTGTCCGACCCCTCGTCGGCCTCCCGGTGCGCCGATCACATCATCGACTACGGTTGCGACCAGGATTTCGGCCGCCCGCTCCGGGTGAGCCCGACCAAGTGCGAGACGTTCCTCCTCGACTGGCTGCCGCGCAAGGTGATGCTCAGCACCGCCGAGCAGGAGGCGGTGCCGCACGTGCTGGGCGCGTGGGCGCGGTTCGCCGCCGGCCGGACCGGGCTGCCCGACGAGGGGCTGCGGGCCACGCTCGACGCGGTCTGGGAGGCGACGGGCAAGTTCGCCGAGTCCTACCGCGACCCGACGACCTTCGGGCTCGACCGCGACCTGCTCGCCCGGCTGCTGCCGGACGGCGACCTGTCGGCGCTGGCCAGGCGGGTGTTCGCGTTCCCCTTCCTGCAGGGGACGCACGGCGAGATCAAGCTCAGCCTGCTCAACCCGGCCGACGACACCGACCGGCGGATCCTGCTGGGCATCGACCACGCGGGGGAGCTCGACCGGCGCGACTACGACGAGCACCTCGCCTGGCACGAGGAGATCGCCGCCCGGCTCTGGGAGGGCGACCCTCCGCAGCTCTGGGAGGCGGCGCAGCGGCTGCTGGACCTGGGCCACGACCGGCACGACGTGCTGCACGTGCTGATCGAGATCGCCGAGCGCATCGGGGACGACCCCGAGGAGCTGGCCATCGCCCTTGATGACATCGCGGACATTCCCGACGAGCCTCCGGTGTAGGTGAACCATGGTGATCGATCTCAACGCCGATCTGGGCGAAGGCTTCGGGATCTGGCGGCTGGGCGACGACGAGGCCCTCCTCGATGTCGTGACCAGCGCCAACGTCGCCTGCGGATTCCACGCGGGCGACCCGTTGATCATTCGCCGCACGTGCGCGGCGGCGGTCGACCGGGGAGTGGTGATCGGCGCCCAGGTGTCCTACCGGGACCTGGCCGGGTTCGGCCGCCGCGAGATGGACGTCGACCCCGAGGAGCTCTGCGCCGAGGTTCTCTACCAGCTGGGGGCGGTGGACGGCATCGCCAGGGCGATGGGCGGCCGGGTCTCCTACGTCAAGCCGCACGGCGCGCTGTACAACCGGATCTGCCGCGACCCCGAGCAGGCCGGGGCCGTCGTGGCGGCGGTCGCCGACTACGACCGGGACCTGCCGCTGCTGACCCTGCCCGGTTCCGTCGTCCACGAGATCGCCGCCGGGGAGGGGGTCACCACCGTCGTCGAGGCCTTCGCCGACCGCGCGTACACCGGCTCGGGAACGCTGGTCTCCCGCCGTTCCCCCGGCGCGGTGCTGCACGACCCCGGCACGGTCGCGCACCGGGCCGTGCGGATGGCCACCGAGCGGGTGGTCGGGGCGGTGGACGGCTCGCTGGTCCCCGTCGAGGCGCGCTCGATCTGCGTGCACGGCGACACCCCCGGCGCCGTGCTGATGGCCCGTGCCGTCCGCGACGGCCTGGTGGACGCCGGAGTGACGCTGAGGTCCTTCGCGTGAGCATCCGGCGGGCCGGGGAGCACGCGATGCTGGTGGAGACCGGCTCGCTGGAGGTCTCCCACCGGCTGGACGCCCTGCTGCGGGCCGACCGGCCCTGCGGGGTGGTCGAGATCGTGCCCGGCCCCGTCACGGTCCTCGTCACCGCGCCGGGGACCGACCCGGCGCGTCTGCGGGACGAGCTCTCCCGCCTGCTGGACACGGCGTCCGCCGCGGACGCCGCGGTGGCAGCGCCCGCGCCGGAGGTGACCCTTCCCGTCGTGTACGACGGCGCCGACCTCGACGACGTCGCCGCGCTGAGCGGGCTCTCCCCGGGGGAGGTGGTCGAGCGGCACACCGGGCGGGAACTGGTGGTGGGCTGGCTGGGCTTCGCCCCCGGGTTCGCCTACCTCACGGGGCTGGACCCGGCGCTGCACGTCCCCCGGCTGGACACCCCGCGGACCTCGGTGCCCGCCGGGGCGGTGGCGGTCGCCGGCCCCTACTCTGCGGTCTATCCCTCGGCCTCCCCCGGCGGCTGGCGGCTGCTCGGCCGCTCCGCGACGGCGGTGTGGGACGTGGCCGCCGACCCGCCCGCCCTGCTCACCCCGGGGACGCGGGTGCGGTTCCTGGCGGTCGGCGAGCCATGATCGAGGTGATCGCGCCGGGGCCGTACGCCACCGTGCAGGATCTCGGCCGGCCGGGGTACGCCCACCTCGGGGTGCCCCGCTCGGGCGCGGCGGACGAGCCGAGCCTGCGGCTGGCCAACCGCCTGGTCGGCAACCCGGAGAACGCCGCGGGGATCGAGCTGACCTTCGGCGGCGCCCGGCTGCGCTTCACCGCCGGCGCCTGGGTCGCCGTCACCGGCGCCACCTGCCTCCTGGACGTCGTACGGCCGCGCGAGGCGGCCCCTGGCGGGACGGCCCCGACCGCTCCGGGTGGGGCATCCGTGAGCGGGATGTCCATGAGCGGGGTGCCGGCGTCCACGGGCGGGGCGTCCACGGGCCAGGCCCCGCCGGGCGGGGCGTCCGTGGGCGGGGCCCCTCCGGGCGCTGCTTCTCCGGGTGGCGCCTCTCCGGGTGGGGTGATCCGGCGCATGACGGTCTCGCAGGGGATGTGCGCGCCCTTCTGGGTCCCCGCGGGCGGCGAGTTGCGCCTGGGGACGCCCGGGACCGGCCTGCGTACCTACGTCGCCGTCCGGGGCGGTGTCGACGTGCCCGCCACGATGGGGAGCCGGTCGGCCGACTCGCTGTCCGGGCTCGGGCCTCCCCCGCTGCGCGCCGGGACGGTCCTGCCCGTGGGACCGACCGGGGACCTGCCGCCGATCACCGTGGACGCGGCGCCCCCGCCGGAGTCCGGGGCGGGCGTCCTGCGGTTCCTGCCGGGTCCCCGGGACGACTGGTTCGTTCCCGGAGCCCTGGCCACCCTGTGCGCGGGGCCGTACGAGGTCAGCCAGGACAGCAACCGGGTGGGCGTGCGGATGCGCGGCGCCTGCCTGGAGCGGGCCAGGGACGGGGAACTGCCCAGCGAGGGCATGGTGGCGGGGGCCGTCCAGGTGCCGCCCAGCGGCCAGCCGATCGTGTTTCTCGCCGACCACCCGCCGACCGGCGGCTACCCGGTCATCGCCGTCCTGACCTCGGCGAGCCTCGCCGGGGCCGCCCAGCTCCGCCCCGGCGACCGGATACGCTTCCGCCGCGACTGACCGACCGGCGGACGGCCCCCGCCGGGCGTACGGCGATCCGGCGCGAGGAGCTGGCCGCGGGCGGGCTGCCCCACTTGGTCGTCACCGGACCGCCCGAGGCCCGGCTGTCACGGGCCGTACAGGCGGTGGACACCCTTCTGGAGCGGGGCTGGGAGTTCGCGGAACCGCTGTAGGGGCTGCCGGGGACCCTCGCCCCCGGCGTGCGGCGTCGCGGGCCTCGCCCGGCGGGCCCGGGTCAGCGCAGGAGCGCGGACACCCGCTCGATCTCGGCGGCGAGGGCGGCGGCGGGGACCTCCTCAAGGAGGTCGACAGTGATCTTCCTGTCCCTCGCCTCCCAGACCCCGGCCACCCTGCCCTCGTGGATGACGACCGGGGAGATCCAGCCGGCGGCCCGGCTGACCTTCGCCTTCGCCTCGGCGGGCAGGAGGGGCTCCAGGTCGCGCGGGGCGGCCAGGATGTACTGGTCGAAGCCGGGCAGGAGGTGGACCCCGGTGGCGGGCCGGGCCGCGGCCAGGTCGTCGAGGTGCTCGGCGAGCATGACCATCGGCCGGCCGTCCACCTCGATCTCGGCCAGCTCAGGGGTGAGGTCGCGGAACCAGCCGCGCAGCGTCGCCTTGCGGGTGCCCCCTCGGTAGAGCCAGCCGTCGAACGTCTCGGGGGCGCCGGGGCCGTGGGCGCCGAGGAAGGAGCGGAGCAGGCGCACCCCGCCCTCCTCCGCCGAGGGAAGCGCGTCGGGCCAGCCGGGCACCTGGTCGCGGGGGCTGACGAAGGTCACCCGGCCCTCGCGCGGCGGGCCGTAGCAGAGCTCGCCGAGGAAGCTCAGCGGCTTGAGCAGGGCGCCCCAGCCGGAGGTGAGCGCCTCCCTCAGGTGGGCGTCGCCGGTGACCTCGATGACCCTGTCGACCAGCTCCTCGCGGGTGAGGACGCGGCCCGCGAGCGCCTTGGGCACGGCGTCGAGGATGGCGGCGACCTCGGCGGCGGTGACACCTTGGCCGCGCTGCCAGGAGCCCTTCTCCCAGTTGCGCAACGAGCCGAGGACGGCGGCGTAGGAGGCCAGCTCGTCGGCGGGGACGAGGTGCAGGGTGCCGCGTGCCGTCCAGGTCTTGACCAGGCTGCGATCTCGCCACAGGGCACGGTCGATCTCACCGGGATCCGGCCGCGCGCTCCGCACGGCCACCGCCAGGGCGGCGGAGGAGGCCACCTGCGCCTGCACCCCGGTGAGCCTCCGCACGACGGACACCGCGTCGGGCCCGTCGGCCGGGTCGACGAACTGCCGCTTCAGCCGCCAGGCGAGCACCTGGGGCCAGGTCACCGAGATAGTCATGACCAACTTCTACACCCCGCCCCCGACAGAGCACGGCCCGCCCGTGACCACCGCGACGCGGACCGGCGCTCCGGCCTTCAGGCCCGACGGTGAAGGCCCGAACATGCCCCGAGCCAGGTGGTCGTGCCGCTTGACGAACCACCGCGACGCGGACCGGCGCTCCGGCCTTCGGGCCCGGGGATGAAGACACGGGCACTGCCCCGGGCCGGGTGTCGTGCCGCTCGAGGTACTCGGGAATCTCCGGCTTCCGGGGTGGAGCGCACGTCAACGGACGAAGCCGATGTCCTGGTATCTCAGGTCGTAGAAGCCCCGGGCGCCGAAGTTGGCGAGGTTGCTCTTGACCGCGACGTTCTGCGGTCGCTGGTAGAGCGTCACCACGTTGACCGCCTGCCAGATGAGCTTGTCCGCGGCGTTGGTGTCGGCGATGGCCCTGGCGTCGTCGAGGTCGGCGGTCGCCTTGTTCATGGCGGCGTCGATCTGCGGGGAGCCGATGCGGCCGAGGTTGGCGTTCCACTGCCTGGTGCCGTCGGAGCGCCTGACGGCGTCGGCGTACTGGCCGTAGGAGCTGGAGACGGGAAAGGGCGTGCCCACGTACGCGAACGCAGTGATGTCGTAATTGCCGGGAATTATGTATTTGGTGAAGTAGTCGTCCGTGGGCACCGACTGCAGGGTGACCCCGACACCGATCTGGCCGAGCATGTCCTGGACGAGCTCGGCCTCGGATTTGCCGAGCTGCAGGCCAGATGGCAGGACGAAGCGCAGGTTCAGCTCCTTTCCCCCCTTCCTGCGGGTCCGGCCCTCCAGTTTCCAGCCCGCGGCGTCCAGCTCCCTCCCGGCCCTGCCGGGGTCGTACGTGCCGATCTCACCGGCGTTGTCCCGGTAACCCTCCTGGGTGTTCATGAAGAAGTGGTTGTTGAGCAGCACGATCGGCCAGTCGAGGCCCTGGAGGTCCGACTGGGCGATGGCCTGGCGGTTGATGCCCATCGCGATGGCCCTGCGGACCTTCGGGTCGGACAGGACCGCGCTCTCGCCGTTCATCGTGATGTGCCGGAAGTCGGGTCCGGCCGCCTGCCGCACGATCGCGTCCGGGGTGCTCTTGGCCCGCGCGTAGTCGGGCGCGGACGGGCCGATGTCGAAGGTGTCCAGCTCGCCGTTGCTGAAGGCGCCGACCAGCGCGTCGCTCTCCAGGGAACGGTAGATGATCCGGTCCAGCTTGGCCCTGTCTCCCCACCAGCGGTCGTCCCGCGCGATGGTGACGGTCTTGGCGGTCGGGTCGAACGCGACGAACTCGAACGGGCCCGCGGTCACCGGGACGCGGTTCAGCCAGGCGGTGTTGAACGCCTCGGCGGTGGCGTTGGCGCTCCGGGGGTACAGCGGCGCGAACAGCGACTGCCAGTCGCCGAAGGGCTTGGCGAAGGTCACCACGACCTGGTGGTCGTCCCGGCCCCTGGCGACCTTCTCGATGTTCTGGTAGCCGGTGGTGCTCGCCACCCGGTAGTCGGCGTCGCGGCCGTTCAACGCCTGCCATTGGGCGCGGTAGTCCTCCCAGGTGATCGGGGTGCCGTCGGACCACCTGGCGCGCGGGTTGAGGGTCAGCGTGACGACCTGCCTGGGCTCGTGCGCGGTGACCCTGCCCTCGGACAGGTAGTCGGTGTTCGGGGAGATCTTCCCCTTGGCGTCGGAGCGGAAGGGGGAGGGCAGGAGGGCGTCCATGACCCTCTTGACCGTCGCCAGGTTGCCGTCGATGTGGTTGAGGTTCCAGTTGGACGGATACTCGTTGATCCCCCAGCGGAGCACGCCCCCGTCCGCGATCCGGTCTCGGGCGACCGGGTTGACGTCGTAGGCCTTGACCACCGGGGCTGGCCCGCCCGGCTTCCCGCCTCCCCCTCCCCCGCATCCGGCGAGACCCGGTGCGACGGCCATGGCCAGCGCGGCGGCGAGCGCGCCCACGCGCCGGATTGATATCACGGTGTTCCTCCCGGGGCATACGACTGGGCGTGCGGCTGGGCGTGCGAACGGCGTGCGGCCGGCCCGCTCCGGGCCTGCGGCTGGGCGTACGACTGGGCGCGAGTCTGGGCGAACGGCTGGGTCATACGGCGTCGATCCTCTCGGCGAAGTGGCACGAGACGCCGTGGTCGTCCCCGAGCCATCGCACCTGGGGCTCCTCGTCGACGCAGCGTCGCCTCGCGCTCTCGTCGAGGGCCTTGAACAGGGGGCAGCGGGTGCGGAAGCGGCACCCCGAGGGAGGATCGGCCGGGCTGGGCAGGTCTCCCTCCAGCAGGACCCGCCTCCTGGAGCGTTCCAGCACCGGGTCCGGCAGCGGGACCGCCGACAGCAGGGCCCGCGTGTAGGGGTGCATCGGGGTGTCATAGACCCCGCCGACCCGGCCGATCTCGGCGATCCTTCCCAGATACATGACCGCGACCCGGTCGGCGATGTGCCGGACCACGGCCAGGTCGTGCGCCACGAGCAGGTACGACAGGCCCAGGCGGGTCCTCAGCTCCTCCAGCAGGTTGAGCACCCCCGCCTGGATGGACACGTCGAGCGCCGAGACCGGCTCGTCCAGCACGACCAGCCGGGGCTCCAGCGCGAGGGCGCGGGCGATGCCGACGCGCTGGCGCTGGCCACCGGAGAAGTCCTGCGGGTAGCGGGCGGCGTGGCCGGGTTCCAGGCCGACCAGGTCGAGCAGCTCGCCGATCCTCGGCCCCGGATTTCGGGCGCCGTGCGCGCGCAACGGCTCGGCGAGGATGTCGTAGACGGTCATCCTCGGGTCGAGCGAGGCCAGCGGGTCCTGGAAGACGATCTGCATGTCGCGCCGCACGGCCATCCGGTCGCGGGAGCTCATCCGCGAGGTGTCGTGGCCCAGGACCGTGATCCTGCCGTGCTGCGGTGCGGCCAGTTCGAGGATCTCCATCAGGGTGGTCGTCTTGCCGCAGCCCGACTCGCCGACCAGGCCGAGCGTCTCGCCCTCGCGGACGTCGAGACTGACGCCGTCCACCGCGCGGACCGTGCCGACCCGCCGCCGCAGGAGCGTCCCCTTGACCAGGGGGTAGTGCTTGACCAGGTCCTCGACCGCCAGGACCACGTCGCGCCCGGCGCGCGGGCGCGGCGGCTCCTCGGCGGCGGGGGCGACGAGGCCGGTGGAATCGGCGGAGTCGGCGGGGCCTGCCGGGCGCGGGGCGGGACCGGCCGCGCCCCCGGCGGGGCCGCGCACGCCGTAGACCTGGGCGGGTGACCAGCCGGCCGCCTCGATCTCGCCGGAGCGTATGCACGCCGCGAGGTGGCCGGGCGAGCCCACCGGCTCCGGCTCCGGCTCGGCCTCGGCGCACGCCGGTACGGCGATCGGGCAGCGCGGCTCGAACGGGCAGCCCGGCGGCAGCGCCGCCGGTGACGGCGGGTTTCCCCCGATCGGCACCAGCGGCTGCTCCCGGCCGCGGTCGAGGCGCGGGACCGAGCCGAGCAGGCCCATGGTGTACGGCATGCGGCTGCGGTAGTAGACCTCGTCCACCGAGCCGACCTCGACGGGGCGTCCGGCGTACATGACGAGGACCCGGTCGACGAACCCGGCCACCACCCCCAGGTCGTGGGTGATGATGACGATCGCCGCGCCGGTCTCGCGCTGCGCCGTCTTCAGCACCTCCAGCACCTGCGCCTGGATGGTCACGTCGAGCGCGGTGGTCGGCTCGTCGCAGAGGATCACGTCGGGGTCGTTGGCGATCGCCATCGCGATCACCGCGCGCTGGCGCATGCCGCCGGAGAACTCGTGCGGGAACGCCCTGGCCCGCTGCGCGGCGTTGGGGATGCCAACCAGGTCGAGCAGCTCGACGGCGCGCCTGGCGGCCTGGGCGGCACTCACCCGCTGGTGGACGCGGATCGCCTCGGCGACCTGGTCACCGACCCGGTAGACGGGGGTGAGCGCGGAGAGCGGGTCCTGGAAGACCATCGAGACGGTCTTGCCGCGGAACGCGGTGAGCGTTTTCTCCGGAGCGCCCAGGATCTCCCGCCCGAGCAGCCGCACCGAGCCGGTGACGCGGGCGTGCGCCGGGAGCAGGCCCATCACGGCCAGCGAGGTGACCGACTTGCCGGAGCCGGACTCCCCGACCACGCCGAGCACCTCGCCGGGACGGACCGCGTAGCCCATGCCCCTGACCGCGCGCACCGCGCCGGGGCCCGAGCCGAAGGTGACGTCGAGATCGCGCACCTCGAGCACGGGGGCGACCTGGTCCGGCACGGGCGCGTGCCCGCCGGTCCGGCCGATCCGGGGTGTCGTGCCCGAGGGCCGCTCGCTCGTCACCGGTCACCCACTCCTGTGGGACGTGGGGTCGAAGGCGTCACGCAGGGAGTCGCCGACCAGGTTCACCGCGAGCACGGTGACGATCAGCAGGCCCGCGCAGAACCAGAACGTCCAGGGGGCGTAGAGGGCCGTCCGCGCGCCGTCGGCGATGAGGCTGCCCAGCGAGACGTCGGGCGGCTGGATGCCGAAGCCGAAGTAGGACAGGGACGTCTCGGTGAGGATCGCGGCGCTGACGTTGAGCGTGGCGTCGACGACCAGCAGCGAGGACATGTTGGGGATCACGTGCCGGAAGATGATCCTCGTCGGGGGCACGCCCATGAACCTGGCCGCGTGGATGAACTCCCGCTCCCTGAGCGAGATGGTCATACTCCGGACGATCTTCGAGGTGACCATCCAGAGGAAGAGCGCCAGCACCAGCACGAACACCGGCCACTGTCCCCCGACGAAGAGCGGGGACATGACCGCCAGGATCAGGAAGGCAGGGAGCACCAGCAGCAGGTCGGTCAGCCAGGTCAGCGTGCGGTCGGTCCAGCCTCCGAAGTATCCGGCGAAGGCTCCCACCACGGCCGCGAGCGCGGTGCCGACCACCGCGGCGAGCAGGCCGACGATCAGGGACCGCTGCAGGCCGCGCAGCGTGACCGCGTACACGTCGGCGCCGGTCTGCAGGGTTCCCCACCAGTGCTCGGCGGAGGGCGGCGCGAGGAAGGCCGTGAAATCCTTCGAAACGTACGTCCAGCGGGTGAGGTACGGCCCGGCGAAGGCCAGCAGGAAGATCAGCACGAGCAGCGCGAAGCCGGTCCTGCCCCGGCCCGAGCGCAGGAGGCGGCCCGCGACCACCCGCAGCCGCGAGGGCGCCTTGATCCTGTCGATGGACGCCCGCTGTTCGGCGAGTTCC
This sequence comes from Streptosporangium sp. NBC_01469, assembly GCF_036227305.1. Lineage (NCBI taxonomy): Bacteria > Bacillati > Actinomycetota > Actinomycetes > Streptosporangiales > Streptosporangiaceae > Streptosporangium > Streptosporangium sp. NBC_01469. Next base: position 9,433,134 of record NZ_CP109465.1, read on the forward strand.
TCGTCGGCGATGGTCATCTCCGGCTCACCCCACCCGGACGCGCGGGTCGAGGACGGCGTGGAGCACGTCGGAGGCGAGCGCGGCCAGCAGCACGGCCAGCGCGGCGAAGCAGCTGATCGCAGCGACGGTGTTGACGTCGTTGGTGGAGATCGAGTCGACCAGCTGCTCCCCCATGCCGTGCCAGCCGAAGATCTTCTCGGTGAAGGTGGTGCCGACCAGCAGCGCCCCGAAGGTGAAGGCGAAGTAGGTGACCGCCGGGATCAGCGCGGTGCGCAGCGCGTGCCGGGTCAGCGCGGCGCGGCGGCTCAGCCCCTTGGCCATGGCCGTGCGGATGAAGTCGGCGCCGAGCACGTCGAGCATCATGTTGCGCTGGTAGCGGCTGTAGACGGCGACCAGTCCGAGCGACAGCGACAGCGTGGGCAGGGCCAGGTGCCGGATCCGGTCGAGCGCGGCGGTGGCGAACCCTCCGGGGAGGCCGGGGGTCACCTCGCCGCTGACGAGGAAGATCTGAGTGCCGGCCGCCTCGTTGAGCCGGATCGCGGCGATGATCAGGATGTTGGCCAGCACCACCGTGGGGATCGCGAGCACGACGAAGGACAGGCCGGTCGCCACCCGGTCGAAGAGGCCGTACTGCCTGACCGCGGCGTAGGCGCCGATGAGCACGCCGGCGACGCTGCCGAGGATCAGCCCGCTCGTGATCAGGCGCAGGGTGACGCCGATGCGGCGCCCGAGGTCGTCGTTGACCGAGCCTCCGGCCACCGTCTTGCCGAAGTCGCCGCGCACGAGGCCGCCCGCCCAGGTCAGGTAGCGCTCGAACAGCGGGGTGCGGTCGTTCAGGTTGAGCTCGGTGAGGCGCGCGTCGACGACGGCCGGGGGAAGCGGGGGGTTGCGGCCCTCGTAGTTGGATCGCGGGTTGAGGGCGGAGGCGGCCAGCATGTAGGCCAGGCTGGTGGCCACGACGATCAGCACCAGGTAGTTGAGCAGCCTGCGGGCAAGGAATCCCGCCATCTTTCCTCCTCCGGAGCCCCGCCGCTGTCAGTGACCATCTTGCTACACTCGGCGACCGGTGGGCTGCATAGCGTACCGAATCGGAGGGATCTCGGTGAGAGACGGCGCCGTCGGGCCCGCGGGTCAGCCGGCCGGGTCCGGAGGACGGCCGGTCGCGCACCGGGAACGGCCGGCCGGGCGTTGGAGACCGTCGGCCGGGCCCGCGGTCACGTCCCGGAGGACCGGGAGCCCCTCCCGGAGAACCGCGGAGACATCTCCCGCGGGGCCCGGGGCGCCTCCCCGGGAGCCGGGGTCACTTCCCGGCGAGCTCGTCGACGGCGGCGCGCAGGTCGGCACCGGTGATGGTGGTCAGGTCGGCGGCGCTGGCGGTGGCGCCGCCGAGGGCGGCCAGGCGGACGTCCCTGCGCATCGCGGCGCGCTCGAAGAGCGAGCGCGCGAACCTGCCGTTGCCGAGGCCGTCGATCAGGCCCTCGTCGCAGACCCAGGTGAAGACCTCGGCCAGGTCGCGGCGGGCGTCGTCGTCGAACCTGTCGCCCGAGGAGTCGGCGAGCAGCACCGCGATCTCGGTGAGCTCCCCCGGCGAGTACGAGGGGAACAGCACCCGCTGGTTGAACCTGCTGCCCAGACCGGGATTGGACGACAGGAAGGTGCTCATCTCCTTCTCGTATCCGGCCAGGATGATCACCAGCCGGTCGCGGTCGTCCTCGGCCCGCTTGAGCAGCGTCTGCACGGCCTCGGTGCCGAAGGCGTCGCCGCCGCTGTAGCCGGAGTTGACCAGGCCGTACGCCTCGTCGACGAACAGCACCCCGCCGAGCGCCCGGTCGACCAGCTCGTTCGTCTTGATCGAGGTGGCGCCGAGGTGCTGGCCGACCAGGTCGGCCCGCTGGGCCTCCACCACGTCGGGCTGGGCGAGCAGGCCCAGCGCGGCGAAGATGCGGCCCAGGATGCGGGCCACGGTGGTCTTGCCGGTGCCGGGCGGCCCGGCGAAGACGAAGTGCCGCATCTGCGGCGGGGTCGGCAGCCCTCGCTCCTGGCGCATCTTGGCCACCCTGAGCTGCGCGGCGATCGCGTGCACCTGCCGCTTGACGGGCTCCAGCCCCGCCATGCGGTCGAGGTCGGCCAGCGCCTCCTCTAGGGAGGGGGCGGCCTGGTAGCCCCGATAGCGGGCGGTGAGCTCGTCGAAGGCCTTGACGACGTCGCCCTCGACCGTGGTGACCAGGTCCTCGGTGGTGGGCGCGCCGCCCGCCCCCACCACGCGCACGTCCCTGGCCTGCGCGACGGCCTCCACGAGGCTGCGGACGAACCTGGCGTTGCCCAGGTCGTCGACGATCGCGCGCCGGTGGATGTCCTCGAAGCGGGCGAGCAGGGCGGGCGCGGCCTCGGATGCCATCCGGTCGCCCCTGCGCCGCTGCAGCAGCTCGGTGATCTGGAGCAGCTCGTCGGGGGCGTAGCTGGGGAAGCGGACCCTGCTGGAGAACCGGCTGGACAGGCCGGGGTTGGACGACAGGAAGGTGGTCATCTCCTTCTCGTATCCGGCCAGGATGACGATCAGCCGGTCGCGGTCGTCCTCGGCCCGCTTGAGCAGCGTCTGCACGGCCTCCGCGCCGAACCTGTCGGGCTGGCCGTCACCGGAGTTGATCAGGCTGTACGCCTCGTCGACGAACAGCACCCCGCCGAGCGCCCGGTCGACCAGCTCGTTCGTCTTGATCGCGGTGGCACCGAGGAACTCCCCCACCAGGTCGGCCCGCTGGGCCTCCACCACGTAGGGGGTCTCCAGCAGGCCGAAGGCGTAGAAGATCTTCGCGACGGTCCTGGCCACGCTGGTCTTGCCGGTGCCCGGCGGGCCGACGAACACGAAGTGCCGCATCGGCGGCTCGGTGGAGTATCCGGCCTCCCTGCGCAGCCTGGCCGCCTCGATCGAGGCGGCGATCGAGCGGACCTGCTCCTTCACCGGGGCCAGGCCGATCATGGCGTCCAGCTCGCCGAGTGCCTCCTCCACCGAGATGGGCGGCGGCGCGTCGCGCTCGCCGGCTCCCTGGGCGGGGGCGAGATGGCCGCCCTCGCGGACCCGGAGCCCGGCCTGGCGCTGCTCCCCCGCCTCCAGCGCGACCCGCACCCTGCGGGCCTGCAGGAACCGGTGGACCAGCACCCCGGCCGCCACGGCGTACGCGGCCCAGATGGCGACGGCGGGCACGAACCCGGTGACGACCACGCCGAGCAGGACGGCCGCCAGCCCGGCGGGCACCAGTGCCATGACCGTGGTCACCCAGGGGGGGACCCAGCGGATGAGGTGGGCGGCTCCGGCGACCAGCGGGCCGAGGATCATCAGCGCGGTCGGGATCGGCGAGTTCCAGCCGGAGGCGCCCTGGACGATCAGGATCGTCGCCAGCCAGGCGAGCACCACCAGCAGGGTGGCGGCGGCGCGGGGGAAGCTGAGGGTCAGCGCCGCGAAGCCGAGCAACGCCAGCGTGCCGAAGAACGTGTCGAGGACCGACCAGCCGAGTCCGAACGCCAGCGCGACGGCTCCGACCAGCACCGCGACGTAGATCAGCCTGCGCAGGGGCGGCGAGAGCCGGAAGTAGCCCAGCCGAACCTGCTCGAACAGATCCCGTGCCGCCGCGCGCCCCGCCGGACGGGCCCTGCTGGATTCCCGCATCACGCCTCCCCGGTTCGCCCCCGGTTATACCGCAACAAGGGGACGTTTGCGCGTGCCTGAGGGGCGCGCCACGCCGTCGTACGGGCACGATCAGATATACGGATGAGAACGGATGAAACCAACGTTCGAGGCAGCAAGCTCTCCCCGCGTCGCCCCTTCGGTCACACCCTTCCCCGTGCCGTCTCCTCGCCCCGCGCACGGCGGCCCGCGCCCGCGTTCCCCGCGGGTGGTACGGCTCGGTCCCGGCCACCTCCCGCCGCCCGTCCGCGCGGGGAACCACGCCGGGGGACGGGCAGGAAAATGTCACCGCCCGGCAAGGCGGTCCACGGTCTGAGCAGCCTCCCGGCCCGGCGGCCCGCGATGCCGGTGGACACCCCGCCCGGCCCCGGCGGTTCGCGGCCCCAGCGCGGTCCCGGCGCTCGACTCCAGCACTCGGTCCCGGCACTCGGTCCCGGCGTCCGGTCCCGGCGTCCCGTCCCGCGCTCGACTCCAGCACTCGGTCCCGGCGTCCGGTCCCGGCGTCCCGTCCCGCGCTCGGCTCCGGCGCGCGGTCCAGGCACTCGGTCCCGGTGTCGACGACCGGCGGGCCGTGCTCCCGGCAAGGGCGGTCCGGCGCTCCGGGGGGACGGTTCAGCCTCGGCGGGCGCGGCCCTGGTGGCGGCCGGGATACTCGCCGACCACGACCTCCTTGGGGGTGATCCTCAGCAGGTCGGCCTCGGTGTCGCCGATGGCGATGCCGCGTACCTCGGCCCAGAATCGGCGGTCGAGCGGATCGGCGACGAAGACCGCCACCCTGGGGTCGCGTTCGGCGGCCTCCCAGGCGTCGGAGGCGGCGATCAGGCGCAGCTCGCCGCTCGGGCCGACCGAGCTGACCGCGCCGACGGCGAGCGCGCGCGGGCCGCTGGGGTCGGCGTACGCGAGCACCACCCCCCGCGCGTAGGTGAAGGCCGCGCGCACCTCCCCGCTGAGCCCCACCGGCGGCGCGGCGTCGCCGGGGAGGCGGCTCCCGCAGCCGTCGCACATGACCAGCGAGGCCCGCCACGGTCCCGGCGCGCCCCGCCACCACGCCCGCACCGACCTCGTGGCGAATATCGCCACCGGTACGGCCAGCAGGACGATCCCGGCCCGCCAGGCCCACTCCCCCACCGGGGCGAACCCGAGGACCGGCGCCGCTCCGGCCACGCCGAGCAGGACCGACGCCGAGGCGGGCAGGGCCAGCGCCGCCGCCAGCACGCGGTCAGAGGTCAGCGCACGGGTGAGGGCCGGGACCGGTCCCGCCCGGCCGCGCGCCCAGCCGAGCACGAGCGGCACGGCGAGCGCGGCCAGCGCCCAGCTCCGCTCGTCCAGGACGACGACCGCCATCACGGCCGCCATCGGCACCGACCAGACCCGGCCCGCCACCAGCCAGAGGGTCACGTTCACGTCGCGCCTGGCCGTGCGGTCGTCACCGGCGGCGGCGAACTCGGCCAGCGCCCTGCCCGGCCGCCCGCGCCACGCCTCGACGAGGACGCGCAGGACGAGCAGCACCGCCCCGTTGAGGAACACCAGCCCGGCGAGACCGGCCCAGACCACCCCCGGCGCACCCGGTACCGGGCCGTGAAGGAGTGGCGGAATCTCCGCGGGGAGGGTGGCGACGACCGCGACGTACGCGGTCACGGCGACCAGGGTGATCGAGACCGACGTGCTGAGCCAGAGATCTCGGGCGAGCATGCCCGGCACGTACGACCAGAGCCTGACCCGGTGCGCCTGCCTGAGGGTGATCGCCAGGACGGCGAGCGGTACCAGCCCGCCGCCGATCCTCGCCACGGCGGCCAGGCCGAATCCGAACTCCGCCGCGCAGACCGCGACGAGGGCGGCGGCCAGCAGGATCCGGGTCTGTCGCGACCACGTCCCCAGGGCACGCCTGGCCCGGCTCGTCTCGCGGGGGTCGACCGGCCAGGCGGGGTCGTGGTGGACACGCGGGCGTTCCCAGCGCAGCCGGGCCAGGCCGAGGTTGATCCTGGCGCCGGGGTGGTCAGGCAGGCGGCGCAGCGCCTCGCGGTAGGCGGCCTCCGCGAGGCCGTACTCGCCCCGCAGCAACGCGAGGTCACCGGCGAGGACGTGCGGGTCCGGCTCCTCCGGCGCGTAGCGTACGGCCCTGGCCGCCTGGGCCCGCGACTCGCGCCAGCGCCCCGGCACCCTGCGCAGCGCGGCTCCCAGGCGCATCCGCGCGGCCCAGGAGCCCGGTGCGAGGCGTACGGCCTCCTCCGCGGCCGCCACGGCCTCCGCGTCGCGGCCGAGCCGCTCGAACGCGAGGCTGGCGAGGCGGTATCCCCAGTCTGCGCCGGACTCGGACCGGGGATCGAGGTCCAGTGCCCTGCGGGCGGCCTCCAGCGCGGCCTCTGGCCGGTCGCGGCCCAGCCACGCGGCGGCCACGGCGCACCACTGCCGGGGGTCGGCGGGATCCCGGGGCGGCGGGACGGGCCCCGAGGCGGGGTCGTTCCCGTGCCGGGAACCGTCGGGATCCCCGGGTGGCTCGGGGACCCGGCCGGAGGCGTTTCCGGGGTCGGTGGGATCCCGCGACGGCTCAGGCATTCGGCCGGAGGCACTCCCGTAACCGGGGTCGGCGGAGTCCCGTGATAGCTCAGGCACCCTGCCGAGGGCGCTCCCGTAACCGGGGTCGGCGGGGTCACGCGGTGGCTCAGGCACCCGGCCGGGGGCGCTCCCGCGTCCAGGGGCGGCGGAGTCCCGCGGCGGCGGAACCGGGGCGGGGTCGTTCCCGCCGGGCCCGCTCACCACGGCGGCTCACGGGCCTCGCGCTGGCTCCCCACGATCGCCATGGTCCGTGCGAGATCACCTTTTGCCTAGATAGCGGTATATGCCTGTATCTCTCTAGAGAGGTCGCCCGCGGCGCCCCGGAAGGCGCGGAATATCGCCCAGCCTAGGGCGTAAAACGGACATTCCCCTGTGAATCAATCACCCAATGCCGCCCCGGGCACCGCCCGACTTCGCCTAAGCTGCGACGCATGTTCGTCCAGGCCGACAAATCCTGAGCGGCTCATGACCACCGTCATCTCCAGGCGTGCGGACGGCGACCCACGGACATCCGGGGCCGGCCGGTGGTCGGTCCTCGCCGTCCTCTGCTTCAGCCTGTTGCTGATCGCGGTGGACGCCACGGTGCTGCACATCGCGGTACCGGCGCTGACGGCCGCCCTCGAGCCGTCCTCCGTGCAGCTGCTGTGGATCATCGACGTCTACTCGCTGATGGTCGCGCCGCTGCTGCTGACCTTCGGCACGCTCGGTGACCGCTACGGGCGCAAGCGCCTGGTGCTGGCCGGATACCTGGTCTTCGGCGTCGCCTCGGCCGCGGCGGCGTTCGCGCCGACCCCGCTCGCGCTGATCTCCGCACGCGCGCTGCTCGGCCTCGGCGGAGCGATGATCATGCCCGCCACGCTCTCGATCATCCGGCAGGTCTTCACCGACCGGCACGAGCGGGCGGTCGCGCTGGGCGTGTGGAGCGCGGTGGCCGCGGCCGGGGCCGCGGTCGGCCCGATCGTCGGAGGGGTGCTCGTCGGGCACTTCTGGTGGGGCGCCGTCTTCCTGATCAACGTCCCCATCCTCGTGGTCCTGCTGCCCACCGCGGCCAGGCTCCTTCCCGAGTCCCGCAGGCGCTCCGGCCAGCCGTGGGACGCGCTCAGCGCGGCGCTGTCGGTGCTGGGCATCCTCGGGGTGGCCTTCGGCCTCAAGGAGGCGGGGACCGGGCATCCGGGCGGGGTGGCGGTGTTCCTGGGCGGGATCTGGCTGCTGGCGTGGTTCGTCCGCAGGCAGCGGCGGCTGGCCTTCCCCCTGCTGGACCTGAGCCTGTTCCGGCTGCGGGCGTTCCGCGCCGGGGTGGGCGGCGTGCTGCTGACGGTCTTCGCCCTGGTCGGGCTGGAGCTCATGCTCGCCCAGTATCTCCAGCTGGTCCTCGGCGACAGCCCGCTCCAGGCCGCCGTACGGATGCTCCCCCTCATGATCGCCTCGATCGCGGGCGGCCTGGCCGGGGCGCGGCTGCTGCGGTGGTTCGGGCTGCGCGCCACGATGGGCGGCGGGCTGGCGCTGACCGCCCTCTCCCTGGTCCCCACCCTGACCTGGCACACCGAGGGGCATCCGGTGGCCCTGACGCTCTGCTTCATCGGTATCGGCTTCGGCATCCAGGTCACCCTGCTGGCCGCCTCCGACACGATCATGTCGTCCACCCCGGAGTCCCACGCGGGCGGCGCCGCCGCGATCGAGGAGACCGCTTACGAGCTGGGCGCGGGGCTCGGGGTCGCGGTGCTCGGCACGATCACCACGGTCGTGTACGCCCCCTCGCTGCCCTCGGTCCACGGCGTCGCGCCCGCGATGATGGACCAGGCCCGCCAGTCGCTCGCCTCCGCCGCGCACGTGGCGCGGGAGATCGGCGGCGGCGTGGGGGACGCCCTGCTCGCCTCGGCCCGCGTCGCGTTCGTCTCCGGCCTGCACGCGACGGTGGCGGTGAGCGTGTTCCTGCTGGGCGCCACCGCTCTGGCGGTGACACTCCTGGTGCCCCGCCGCCCAGTCGAAGAGGGGGACGACCTCTCGTGATGGGTTTGGAAGACCCCTGCTCGGTCATTTATCGGTCAAGCATGGGCAGGAACGGGGAATCTAACCAGAATGAGGAACCGTGCGACAAACTCTTCGTGATCTCGCTTCCCTGGCGGCCAGGCTGGGCGTGGGCGGAATCTTCTTCGCCAACGGCTGGCACAAGCTCGAAGCGGGCCTGAACGCCACCGCCGAGCAGTTCACGAGTCTGGGCGCCTCCGGGCCCTACGTGTGGGCCGCCACCACCATGCTGACGGAGCTCATCGGCGGCGCGCTGCTGGTGGCCGGTCTCGCCGTACCCGCGTGCGGACTGCTGCTGTTCGCCGAGGCCCTCGCCGTGTTCGTGCTGGCCAGCGGTGAGACGGGCCTGCCGCTCACCGGTGGCGACGCCAAGCTGATCGTGGCCCTCGGGGCCGCCTCCATCCTGCTCGCGGTCGGCGGCGCGGGCCGCCTGTCGGTCGACCACATGGTGGTGATCAAGCGCCGCGAGGCCGAGGCCGCCGAGGACTTCGCCGCCGAGGCCGAGGCCGACGACGTCATCGCCGCGCTGCGCGAGCCCGAGACCCACGCGGCGCCCGCCCCCGCCCGGCCCGCCGCGGGGAAGAAGCCCGGCGAGTCCGCCCCGGAGAGGCTCACCCCTGAAGGCCCCACCTCGGAGGGCGTCACCTCCGAGGGCGTCACCGACACCGCGGAGTTCCCCGCGGCCACCCGTCCGCGTACGCGCACCCGCAAGCCCCCGTCCGGTGCCGCGACGTCCGTACCCCCCGCGACCCCCACCACCGCGCCCACACCGGTCGGGACGCCCGTGCCCGGCAAGACCGCCGACACCCTCGTGGCCGGGAAGAAGGACAAGCCCTCCCCCGGAAGCTAATAACTTAAGGCGATATATCCTCTTTTGGGGTGAAAGGCTTTTACGGCGCTTAATTCAGTTCACAAGGGGGCGCCGTACCCGCACAATGAGCGGATGCGCCTCCCCGGCTGGTTCGCGGAGCGGGTCGAACCCGCCCCGCCAGAGACCGAGCTCCGCGTCTCCACCCTCGAACTCTTCTTCGACCTGGTCTTCGTCTTCACCGTCACCCAGCTCACCGGTCTCATGGTGGACGGCCTACAGGAAGGCAGGCCCGCCGAGAGCGCGCTGCGCGCGCTGCTGGTCTTCGGCGCCATCTGGTGGATGTACGCCGGTTACGCCTGGCTGACCAACGCCGTACCGCCGACGCGGCCCGCCCGCAGGGTGCTGATCCTGCTGGGCATGGCCGGATTCATGATCGTGGCGCTGTCGATCCCCTCGGTGTTCGACGGCGACGGCATGGCGTTCGCGATCGGATACCTGCTGCTGATCGTCGTGCACGCCGGGCTGTACCTGCAGTCCACCTCGGCCTTCGCCCGGGTGCTTCCGTTCAACCTCGGCGGGGTCGCACTCATCGCCATGGCCGCCCTGGTCCCGGCGCCGTACACCTACCTGCTCTGGGCCGGCGCGGTGGCCCTGCTCTGGGGCAGCCCGTACTTCGTCGGCCAGAAGGGCTTCAGCCTGAAGGCCGGGCACATCGTCGAGCGCCACGGCCTGCTGGTGATCGTGGCGCTCGGCGAGTCGATCGTGGCGATCGGCATCGGCGCCAAGGGACTCCACGTCGGCTTCGCCCTCGGGCTGGCGGCGGTGCTCGGCCTCGCGCTGGCCGCCTGCCTGTGGTGGCTCTACTTCGGCGGCGACGACGAGACGCGCGCCGAGCACGTCCTGGAGGCGGCCGAGCCGGTGCGACGCACCCGGCTGATCCTCGGCGCCTACTTCTACGCGCACATCCCGATGCTGCTGGGCATCGTCGCGGTCGCCGCGGGCGTCAAGAAGGCGATCGGCCACCCGATCGACCCGTTGAAGTTCAGCGCGGCCCTCACCCTGGCCGTGGGCGTCGCCCTGTTCGTGGCGGGCAACGCCTGGTTCCGCCGGGTCCTCGGCATGACGGGCAACGGACTGCGGGCCGCGGGCGCCCTCGTCGCACTCCTGACGGTCGCGCTCGGCCTCTGGTCGGCCCTCGCGCAGCTCACCGCGCTGACCGCGCTGGTGATCACGGTCATCGTCCTGGAACGGCGCCGGGCCGCCGTCGTCCCCGTGCCGTAGCGCACCCGCCCTCCCCGTACGTCTCCGTTTCCCGGGCAGCCGCTCCCGTGCGGCTCCCGCGCTTCTCCCGTACGGCGGTCCGGGAAACGGATCGCGGGCCACCGCTCACGGTGTCCGCGCGCCGGGGGAAGTGCCCTCACCGGCCCCGGCCGGAGGTGCGCCGAGGAGCACGGTGACGGAGTCGGTGACGAGTCTGCGGCGTTCGGCGACGGTGTTCTTCCTGGCCACGGAGTGGTACTCGGGGGTCTGTGCGGTCCACATCGCGGCCAGGGTGAGGACCAGGGTGAGCAGGTCCGTCGGCGTGAAGCGGTCGGGGACGCGCCCGGCCTCCTGGGCCTCGGCGATGGCCGCGATCTTGTCGAGGCTGGAGTCGACGATGGACTTGATGGGCTCGTACTGCTCGGCACGTTCGAGGCGATACCAGGCGGCCAGGCGCGACACCTCGGGCATCTCCTCGTAGCCGTCGAAGAGGCGTCCGGCGTATCCGGGCAGGTCGTCGGGGTCCATCGGGACCTCCCGCGTGGTCTGCACGACAAGAGCGTCGAAGACGGCGTCGAACAGGCCCTCCTTGCTCTTGAAGTAGTGATAGATCTGAGCCTTGTTGGCTCGCGCCGCCTTGGCGATGCGCTCAGTGCGCGCACCGGCGATACCGTGCGCGGCGAACTCCCGCGCGGCGGCCTTGATCAGTCGTTCCCGTGTCGCCTGCGCATCTCCTACCATGCCGCCACCCTATCGACTAACCGGGTAGTTGAACACCGGAAGTCGACGGCCTTTCATGGCGACTAACCAGGTAGTTGATAGATTTCCACTGCTCAAAGCATACGACTAACCAGATAGTTGACACTTCAGTCTGGCTGCTGCTTCACTCTAACTACCTGGTTAGTCGATAACATCGCCTCTCCACCCTCCGCACAACAACCTTCCAGGAGTACCGCCATGTCCAACAGCGCCACGTCCACGTGGACCGATCGCGACGTTCCCTCCCAGAACGGCAAGCTGGCCATGGTCACCGGCGCCAACTCCGGCATCGGCCGCCACACGGCGCTGGAACTCGCCCGCGCCGGTGCCACCGTCCTCCTGGCCGGTCGGAGCACCTCGGCCCTCGACGAGACCGCCACCGCCATCGGCGCGGAGGTCCCCGGTGCCCGCCTGGAGACCGTCGTCCTCGACCTCGCCGACCTGTCCTCGATCGGTGCCGCCGCCGGAAAGGTCCTCGCCCTCGACCGGCCCCTGGACCTGCTGGTCAACAACGCCGGTGTGATGGCCGTCCCCGAACGGCGTACCACCGCCGACGGTTTCGAGCTCACCTTCGGCACCAACCACCTGGGGCACTTCGCCCTGACCGGCCACCTGCTGCCCGCCCTGCTGCGCGCCGGGGCCGCCCGCGTGGTCACCGTCAGCGCCATCGCCTTCCGCTGGCGCATGGGCGAGCTCGTGGACCTCAACAGCGAGCGGCGCTACAGCGCCATGGGCTCCTACGCCAAGTCCAAGCGCGCCAACGTGGTCTTCACCCGGGAACTGTCGCGCCGGGCCCACGGCACGAACCTCGTCCCGGTGGTCGTCCATCCCGGCGCCAGCCAGACCAGCCTGCAGCAGCACACGCCGCGCTGGATGCGGGCGCTCAGCGCCCCGCTCAACCGCCTCATGTTCCAGCCCACCGACCGGGCGGCATGGCCCTCGCTGTACGCCGCCACGCACCCGGGCCTCGGGGGTGGCGAGTTCGTCGGCCCCACCGGCAGGCAGGGGATGCACGGCAGTCCGGGGGTCCTGTCCCTGTCGAAGAACGTCACCGACCCCGAGACCGGCCGCGCCCTGTGGGACGCCTCCGAGCGGCTCACCGGAGTCACCTACCGGTTCTGACGGCTCTCCCCTTACCGACAAAAAACCCCACCGACCAGCAGGAGACGACCATGAGCACACACGACAACATCGCCATCGTCCGCCGCTTCGTCGACCAGGTCGTCAACAAGGGCGACCTGAGCCTCATCGACGAGCTGTGGGCCGAGGACCTGGTCTGGCGGGGCGGCAGCCTCGGCGAGGTGCGCGGCATCGCCGCCTACCGGGACATGCTGGCCGCCGCGGCTGGCAACGCCTTCACCGGCATGCGCCTGGACATCGAGCAGATCATCGCCGACGGCGACACGGTCGTGCTGCTCTTCACCAACGGCGGCACCCACGAGGGCGAGTTCCTCGGCATCCCCGGCACCGGCAGAACCGCGCGATGGTCCGGCGTCGGCGTCTACCGCGTCAGTGACGGCAGGATCGCCGAGGCCACCTTCGTCGAGGACATCCTGGCCATGCTCGTCCAGCTCGGCGTCACCGAACTCCCCTCCACCGGCTGACCCACCGGCTCACGCCCGTCCCGGCTCGTCGACGCGCCGGCCGTTGTACTCCAGCCTGCGCAGCGTCTCGGTGAGCACCTTCGTGCTGATCCCGCGCACCAGACCTTGGGACGTGCCCAGGAAGAGGGCCGCTGCCCCGCGCCGACGTCGCCGCCACCGGAGCCGCCGCTAGGAGGCGGTGACGGTCCCGGCTCGCCAGTCGCGGTAGACGGTACGGAAGGGGGAGGTCGTCCGGCTCCCGTGGAGCAGGGCACGCCAGTCGAAGTCGAAGGTCGCGGGCCGGTCGTCGGCGTCCAGGCGCAGCCGCCACTGGATCGTGGACTGCCGTTCGAGCTGTTCGGGCGTCCATCCTCCGGTGATCTCGGAGAGCTTGTCGACGACCGCCGCGGGCGCCCTGGTGGTGACGAGCTGGCCGGAGTAGAGGCGTCCATTGCGAGTGATCCGCGTGGTCTGTATGGCCAGGTCGAGGATGATGTCGACGGAGGCCGTCACGATCACCATCTCCGCCATCGACAGCGCCTCGGGAGGGTCGGCCTGGCCGTCCTTCACCCTGCGGGCGTCGAGGTAGGTCTCCTGTCGCCCCTCCTCCCACAGGACGGCCACCTTCCTGGCCTTCCCGGACCTCATGCGGACCCTCATGTCGAAACCCGTTCCGTACTGGCTGGTCTCGGCGTCGACACCGCCGTAGCCCAGCCGCCCGGTGGCGGTGCCCAGGAATTCGCTGTCGGTGAGCTGACCTTCGAAGGTGAAATCGGCGACGGGCGCGGCGAGGACCGCGCTCTCGACGGCCGCGACGAGCTCGGCCGACCTGGCAGGCGGCGGACTGGGAGGCGAGGAGGGAGCGCGGGTGCTCGGCGCGGGAGCGGAGGCGGACGCGTTGACCGCGGCAGGGGAGGCCGGGGCGGGCGTGCCTACCGCGGAGGCCGAGGCGGGCGCGGGGGTGGACGTCCCGCCGCCGAGAGTGGCGGTCCCCTGCACGGTCGGGGTGGACAGGGGGCCCGGGGGCACGGCCGTGCTTCCGGGGCTCCCCGCCCCCCACCGCCAGAGCACCCCTCCCGTCACGGCCAGCGCCGTCGCGGCGACCCCGCCGGCCAGGAGCAGCCGCCTGCGCGTCACGGAACCGTCCTCAACGGTCGCGGCGAGCCGCCCCTGTCGGAGGGCGCCGGTGACGTCACCCGGTGACGCCCTCGGCACGGTCCTGAGCGTCGAGGACCTCACCGGGTGACCCCCTCGACACGGTCCTGAGCGTCGAGAACCTCACCGGGTGACGCCCTCTGCGCGGTCCTGGGCGTCGAGGACCTCGTCGCCGTGGTCGAAGGCCCACTCGCCGAAGGCCCCGATCAGCGGCACCAGCGTCCGCCCCAGGTCGGTGAGCCCGTACTCGACCCTGGGCGGCGCCTCGGCGTAGGCCCGCCGGGAGACGAGGCCGTTGTACTCCAGCCTGCGCAGGGTCTCGGTGAGCACCTTCGTGCTGATCCCGCCGATCTCCTCGCGCAGCTCGCCGGGGCGCCGGGGACCGGCGCGCAGGGCCCAGACGACGACGGCGTTCCAGGTGTTGCCGATCAGGTCGAAGGCGAGCCGGGCGCGGCAGTCGGCGAGGAACACGCCGGGTCCTCCAGTCTCTCCGAGACGTTACGCACCGAACGGTGCCTGATGAACTTTCTATCTTCGTCCTACACCAGCAGTCGAACAGGGGAGGACGGATGCGCATCGGCATCCTCGGGGCGGGCCGCATGGCGGACGCGCTCGGAACGCACTGGGCCCGCGCGGGCCACGAGCTGACGGTGAGCGGCCGGGACCCGGCGAAGGCCGCCACCCTGGCGGGCAGGCTCGGACCCGCCGCGCGGGCGGGCACCTGGGAGGAGGCGGCGGTCTTCGGCGAGGTGACACTGCTGGCCGTACGCGATTACGCCGTCACCGAGGTCCTGGAGGCCGCCGGAGCCACCCGGGGGACGCTGGACGGGCGAGTGCTCGCCGACTGCGTCAACCCGGTCGTCCAGGGACGGTTCACCCTGGCAACCGAGGGCGGACCCTCGATGGCGCGTCGCGTCGCGGAGGCCACCGGGGCCCGCGTCGTCAAGGCGTTCAACCTGTGCCACGAGGACGTCTGGCGGATGACGCCACCCGCCTTCGACGGCGTCCCGCTGGCGGTGCCCCTCTGCGGCGACGACCCCGCCGCGCTGGCCGCCGTACGCTCCCTCGTCACCGATCTCGGGTGCGAGCCGGTCGACGGCGGCGGCCTGGAACGCGCGGGCCTGCTGGAGGCGACCGCGGCGTTCATGATCGGCCTCTGGGTCGGCGGCGCGGACGCCCAGGCGGTGCTGCCACCCCTGAAGTACGCCTTCGGCGACCCCGGCTGACCGCGCGTTCGTGCGTGTGACGCTCACCGCGGTTCCGAGACCGGTTCCGCCACGGAGGTGAAACGGTCGGCGAACGCGGCCCGGTTGGCGGAGTCGGGCGAACGGTCCCAGACCGCGAACA
Source organism: Streptosporangium sp. NBC_01469 (assembly GCF_036227305.1). NCBI lineage: Bacteria > Bacillati > Actinomycetota > Actinomycetes > Streptosporangiales > Streptosporangiaceae > Streptosporangium > Streptosporangium sp. NBC_01469. The sequence continues at coordinate 9,448,315 of NZ_CP109465.1, forward strand.
CCACCCGTTCGAACACCGCCGCGAACGCACCTCCCGTGGTGAGGTGGGTGTGGAACGCCTCGGCGACCTCACGGGGATCGTTGCGGAACACCCCGCATCCCCAGGCACCGAGGACCAGCCGGCGCGCTCCGTGATGGGCGGCCACGGTCAGGACTCGTTCCGCTCGCTGGTGGAGCACGTGCCGGATTCGGTCCCGTACGCCCGGGTCACGGCGTAGCGCCTCTCCGGCGTTGGGGGCGGGAGAAGTCAGGAACGAGACGGGGTACGGCTCGCTCAGCAGCCGGCCGTCATCGCCGCGATGCACGGGAACATCGGGAGACCAGATGACGCGGTGACTGTAGAGCAGGTCAGGGGAGGCGCGGTGGGCGGCGTAATAGTCGGGAGCCCGCAGGAGACAGGGATACAGCAGGGCGTTGCGGCAGAGGTCCTCTTCCTGCGCCTTGGCGCCGCCGAGGTAGCCGCCTCCGGGGTTACGAGCCGAGGCGAAGTTCAAGACGGCGATCCGCCCGGCCCCGGCGAGGTGCAGCCGTCGCGCGGCCTGGAGGCTCCCCTCGGCGGTCACCTGGAAAGATGTCCGGTACCCGGCCGAGGGGTGGGGCACATCGACACGCCCGTCCGCCGGATGGCTCACGGTGCCGGAGAGCGCCGCCTTCAGTGCCGGGCCCACGACAACGACGGTGTCATCGTCGGTCAGATACTCGCCCTCGGCGATGATCCGCGCGTTGACGGCCGCGATGCCGCGTAATCTTCTGCTCACGCGTCCGCATGGTAGGTCGTGACCGTCTCACCGGCCGAATGGTTTTCGCGGCCGCGTGGTCTACCTCACCGCTGCTTCGGGGCTCCTCGCGCGGACCCGAGTGGAGGGCCTTCAGAAATCGTATGTCCGGGTGACCGCGACGAGGTCGCCGTCCTCGCGTGTCGAGGCCACCAGATCCGGCGATCTCGGCACGTAGCCGGGCACCGTGGAGAGCCCGTACGTCTCGGCGATCGCGGTGACCCGGATCCGGTCCGCGCGCGGAACGCGCAGGGTGATCTCGGCTCCCCCGGGCGGCAGGTCACGGAATCGGACCTCGCCGGGCCAGGTGCCCGCGCGGACGCCGGTGACGGTGACGGTCACCGGCCTGTTTCCCGCGACGGCCGCCGCCGCCCCGGTGATCGGGTGATCCACCCGCAGGATCACCCCGCGCACGGCACGTCCGGCGGTCACGCGCAGCGTGACGGTGTTCCCGCCGTTCCCGCCGTTCCCGCCGTTCCCGCCGTTCCCGCCGTTCTCGCCGTTCTCGCTTCGTGAGAGCACCGTCACCCGCGGCCCTCCGGCCGCGATCACCGGAGCGGGGCCGGTCCACAGCTCGCCGCGCGCGTAGCCCGCGGGCAGTTCCCCCACATCACGGCCGGACACGTACCTCCTGGTCCATCCGGCCGGACCGGCGTCGGCGCTGACCCACCGGGCCACCCGGGTGTCGGCGTTCAGCACGTACGCCAGATGCGTGCGCCGGGGGTGCCCCTCGTCAAACCTGTCCACCGCGAGCCCGAGACCGACCAGCGCCGTCGTGAGCACGACCGCGATCGAGGGCACCGCGACGGCCGCGTGGCGGCTCAGGCCACGGCGGAGAGCGGGGAACGGGAGCTCCACGAGCGGCAGCACCGTGAGACCGAAGACGGCGAACACCAGGGCTCCCGCGCCACCGAGCGCGAGTCCCATCCCGTCCAGCGCGTTCCTGGCCAGAGCCGGGAGCAGCAGCGCGGACGCGACCGCCCCGAAGGTCACCGCGGCGACCCTCCACGCCGGGAACCGCGGAAGCAGCAGCGCGGCGAGCCCGCCGAGCGCGCAGCACAGCGCCGGAAGGGTGAAGACGAAGGACGCTCCCGGCGCGGCCCACGCGCAGAGCGCACCCAGCGCGGCCGGCCACGCCAGTGCCCCGACGGCGAGTGCCGCAGGCCCGATCCGGCGGCGCAGGGGGAGGTACCAGCTCAGCAGGGCCAGCCCCGCCATGGCGGCGACGGCGGCCTGGTACGCCAGTGGACGGTGCAGCAGCCCGCCCATCGTGTCGTAGGCGGGCCGCCAGGCCACCAGCAGCTCCCACATCCCCTGCGCGAGGACCACCGACAGAACCAGCGGGAGCGTCGCGGACGCCGCACCGACGAACACCCGCGGAACGGAGACCAGCCCCCGCCGCCGCGCGAGCAGCGTCAGGCCCGCCAGGGACAGTACGGCGAGCGCCGCCAGGGGGCGGACCAGGTGGCCGGGATACGTGACCATGGTTCCCAGGAACCGGAAGTAGGTGACGTCCCCGTCGGAGACCAGGGTGGGCAGGGCGGCGTCGCCTAGGGCGCGGGTGAGCGCCAGCATGTTCGAGCCGTGGTGTTGCAGGCTGCCCCGGTCGAGGTTGGCGATCGAGTCGTCGGCGGTGTGGTAGCGCGAGGAACGCTCGATGTAGGCGAAGTTCATCCCGGTGAAACCCGCTCCGACCAGCGGGGTGAAGTCGGTGTTGTTCGGAAGCATCCGGTACAGCTCGACCATCGAGGAGTCACCGCGCGGATGCGGGACGGCCTCGGCGAACGTCTCGACCAGCCGCGCGTTGTTCCTGGACGTCTCGAACATCAGGGACGGCCCGCCGACACCGCGCGCCTCCCAGTTGAGCAGCACCCCACCCCTACGCGCCAGCGGATGCTCCCTGACGAAGGCCTCGGCCCCCAGGACCCCGTCCTCCTCGCCGTCGGTCATCAGGAACACCAGATCGTTGCGGAGGTCTCCCTGAACCCGCAACGCGCGCACGGTCTCCAGCATCGCGGCCACGGCCGCGCCGTCGTCCGACGCGCCGGGTCCCATAGCCGCGGAGTCGTAGTGGGCGGCGACCATGACCGTGCCCGTCGGGTCCCTGCCGGGCAGGGTCGCCACGATGTTGTCCACCCGTCCGAACGTCGCGAGCCCCGCGGCCGAGCGGGCCCCGACCGCCCGGTGTACCTCGACCTTCAGCCCCGCCGCGCGCAGTCGCCCGACCAGGTAGTCCCTGGCCCTGTCCGATGCCGGGCTGCCGAGCGGACGCGGCTCGGCGGCGAACCGCCCAAGGTGTTCCAACGCCCGCCCGGCGCTGAACTCCCGGTCCGGCGCCGACACCGGAAGGGGCTGCATGGTGCTCTCCCCCATCGCGGTCAACATGATCATCCCCGCCAGCACCAGCAGGCCCGCGGCCCCCGCGACGACCCGGCGGGGGACGTCGATCAACTTTTCCATCATGCCGGGAAACGCTAGGTTCGCCCGCCTGGCCGCCGGAATGATGCGCGTACCCGCATCGGGCTGCGGTTTTCCACATGGCGGCCACCAAGGCGCGGTGGCGCGGGTCCCTCCAGATCCCGCGCCACCGCACCCGTCCCTACCGGGCCCTACCGGACAGCAGCGCCGCCCAGATCGCCCGAGCCTCGCCGACCGGCCACGTGGAGGTCTCGTGGACCTCGTTGTCCCCACCCTCGAACTGGACGGTCCGCCGCAGGAACGCCCGTCCCGCGCCCTCGCACAGCTCGTAGACCGTGGCCCGGCAGAAACAGGTCCAGGCCACCGGACGCGCCCGCCCCAGCGCCGGGTACGGCCTTCGCCACCCCAGCCGGACATGCTCCCGCTGAACCATCACCACATGCGGGCTCAGGCACGCGTCCGGCACGATCACGACATGCTCTCGGCGATCAGCTCCGACAGCGGATGCGTCTCCCTCAGCTCCCGGTAGCGGAACGTGACGCGCCGAGCGGCGCGGTCAGGCTCGGTCACCGAATGCCAGGCATAGACGAACCGCCCCCGCCGAGCGTCCCAACCGGTACGCCACCAGAACCGCGCCCCGTCACACCACACCACCAACCCCACCCAGACCGACACCAGCGCCAGCCCGTACCCGTCGTGCACGTCGGAGGCGATGCCGTGTGTCTCCAGAGCCTCCTGGAGCTCCTTCGCGGCGATTACCTCCGCCGAGGGCTTCACCGCGAAAGGCGCCCACCTGCCTGCGAGATTGCCCTCACTACCCGGCTGAGGACGCACGGCATCCGGTCTATCCAGCCGTGGTTGATCAGATTTCGCGACTTGCCCGCGTATCACCGGCATGGGCTGGCCTTCCTGACAGCGAGGTGAGCTGATGTCGTCAGCACGTCAGGAGAGACCGTAAGGAGGGCGCGTCCGTGAGACCCGTACCATCGTGAAGCTAAAGAACCCGTACTGAAATGCGGGTCAGGTGATGCCCGCCCGTGCGGCCAGCCCCCGAAGCTGCGGAGTGCTCGGCCGGTGCTCGCGCTTGAGGAGCTGGGTCAGCAGTTCACGGGGACGACCGCCATAACGGACGAGCTCGGGTGAGAGCCGTTCCGCCTCAAGGAGCATGTTCACCGAGGCCGCGTCCTTGCGCTGTACGGCATAGGCCCGCGCGAGGTCGAGATGCACCTGGGCGCGCCGCCCCACGAGCCCGGCGGCCAGGTCGGCGGTGTTCAGAGTCTCACCCTTGCGTACGGCCTGACGAGCATCGCCGAACTCCACCGCCGCGGAAACCTCGTGAATGGTGACGTTGGTCAGCCCGAACGCGGTCCAGAAATCATTGCGATCCTCCCCGATGCGCTCAGCCATTCGCCTCGCCTCCGCGAGGAACGTCCGCACGGCCACCTGGTCGTACTGGGCGGCGGCCGCGGTGACCGCGACCAGGTTGAGAGCGCCGAGAACGGACAGTGATCGAGGGTCGGGACGCCGAAAGGCACGTCGCAGGGCATCGGCAGCACGCAGCACCACCTGAAGGGCCCTGTCATGTTCGCGGAGCCGTACGAAGACGTAGCCGAGCCGATAGGCGCTCACCGCGACGAGCAGCGCTTGTTCGGCCTCTTCCGCGGCGGCCAGTGAGCGGTCGGCGGCCATCCACGCGAGCTCGGCCTCTCCGACGCGGCGCAGCGTGGTGGTGGCGCAGTGATAGGTCAGCGAGCGGAGGGTCTGGTAGGCCCCACGTCGTTTCGCCGGGGCGTGTCGGCTGCCGAGCTCGGTCGCCACGATCAGGCCGGGCAGCCGTCTGCCGACCTCGTCGTAGCTTGTCGCCTGGTAGAGCCGGTTCACCACCCGGATCTCATGGCGCAGCCAGGTGAGGCTTTCCGGTGTCCCCTCGGCGTGGCGGGGGTCGATCAGCGACGACAGGCCGTCGTAGCCCATCATGGCCTGACGGATACCGGAGGTCGCCTGGTACTGCGTCATCGTGTCTGTCTTCGTCGTGGTGAGTTCATCGGCTGTCAGACCCAGGGTCTCAGCCAGAGCGCTGATCACGCTATGGCTGTCCATGGAGCGCGTGCCACGCTCGACCTGGCTGAGCCAGCTCTCGGAACGGCCGATCAGCCCGGCGAGGACGGACTGGGACAGTCCGCGACGGCGCCGCGTCCGAGCGATCCGCTGACCGATCTCCTTGCGGGCATCCACACCATCACCCCTGTAAGTCTCGCCCTTCGACAACGCTGTGTAGCTCTTCCATGACGCGTTCCCAGGATGGCATGCGCGCATCTGACGGCGCGGCGGGATCGAACAGGACCCGCACCCCCATTTCCCGGAGCGCGTCGAGGCTGCGGCCGAAGGCGAGATGGCGAGCGAGAGCCTCCTTGAGCAGCGGAACAGCCAGGATCGGAACATCGAAGCCCATCACCTCGCACAGCAGCCCGACCGCGAAGGTGTCGGCTATCCCGTTCGCCCATTTGTTGATGGTGTTGAACGTCGCCGGAGCCACGATCACCGCATCGGCCGGAGGCAGGCCCTTCGGCTCGCCCGGCATGCGGTAGGCGCTGCGAACCAGGTCGCCGGTCAGCCGTTCCAGCTCCGGGGCGTCGACGAAACGTGCGCCCATCGGCGTGGTGACCACGTGCACCCGCCACCCGGTCCCCTGAGCGAGCCTCACCAGGCGCTGAAGGTCGGCAGCCGCAGGCGCGGCACACGCGACCACGTACAAAACCCCGCGTATTCCGTTGAGGCCCTCCATACGACGTGATCCTAATCAGCCTCGGCGCACCACAGTCGGTTACGCTCACGGGAACCACTTCCCGCGCGTAACCAGAATCCGCGATACAGACCCCGGAAACGCACTCGACAGGTTCTGTACGGACTTACGGGCAGGAGAGGGCAACAATTTCTGGACGCTCATCGAGCCCCAAGACCGACAGGCGGCACTTGTCGCGATCGGCCGGGGTGGGAATCGCACTGCATGATGCCCGCCCTTTTCTCCTTCGTAAAGCACGAACCGAACGGGGCGGGGGCACGCCGTGCCCCCGCCCCGGTTCGCGGATCCGCTAGCAGTGCCCCGTTATGCTGGAGCTCTTAACGTCCTTTACTTCAATGGGATATCCGGCGCGGGTGTCGTATAGATACGCGTGCGCGTGGTATTTCTTGTTGGTCTGGACGTCGGAGCAGGGCTCGCTGGTGGAGAGCCAGTCGTATCCCTTGCGATTCCTTCCCGCGTATGCCTCGGCCACGTTGGAGTTGCCCTGCCACCCGTCCTCGCGGCGAATGATGATCTGCACCGCGTAGCGTTCGGTATTCGCACAGTTCACATCCGCGCGGGCATACATGGACCCCGGGTCCGGGCTGAGGCGGACGCTGAGACTGCAGTCGTGCGGCCTGGCCGATGCTGGTGACGCGGGCACCAGCACACCGGCGACGGCCACCGCCGTGGCGACCGACAGCCCGGCCGCCCTGAAAAATTTCCGCCCTCTACCCATTTTCTCTCCTGTTCCAAGCGTCATGGTCACGGGGTCCGCACGGAGCACCCGTCGGTGAATCGCTTCAATGGTTTTCTCTCCCGCATGACCACAGCGCCTCCGGCGGACAGCCCGGGTCGTCCCGCTTTCTGTTCGCGTGAATTGTTCCCGTGCACGGAGGATCTGCGTTCCCTGCTGGGACAAGACTGGCAGAAGAAAAGAGACGCGCCTTGTTCGTGAGCGCCAACCAGTTGCCTTTAAGCGCCTACCCGTCAGGGCGGCCTCGGCGCTCTTTGAACGAGTCCGCCGTCCTCACCCCGTACCAGATCCGGATGTTCTTACACCGCGCCCGCGGACGCGACCGGCCGCCCCCGTACGGGCGAGTGGCGGGTCAGAAAAAAAAGATCACCAGAACGGTGAGGCCGAGGCTCAGTGCCACGAACCGGAGCGTTCTGGGGTGCCGGGCGGCCTCTCTCCGTGAGGAGATCACCAGTACGGCGCCCAGGCCCAGGGCAGTCAGCAGGTGCAGGCCGTACCACCAGATACCGGGCAGTCTTCCCAGGACGGTCCCGGACAGCAGGTCGTCGACGGCCGCGTAGCCGGAGAGCACGGCGAGCAGGCCCAAGCCCAGGCCCAGCACCGCGAACGCGTACCGGAACCTGCCGAGCAGGGCCCAGACGACGGTTCCCGTGACGAGCAGGATCGAGAAGGTGTGGTGCAGTTGCCGCATGAGCAGGCCGCCGCGCACCTCGAAGCTGATCTCCAGCGCCGACCTGTAGGCGGCACTCATGGGAACACCCTGCAGTGGCGTGTAGCTGCCGTCGTAATACACGATCTGGCTGCCGGGCGTGAAGAAGAACGCCAGGAAGCCGCCGGTGAGCAGGACGATCACGAAGCAGTAGATCAGCATCTCGCCCACCAGCTGCCTCACTCGCTCCATTCGGCATATTCCACCACAAAGAGCAGCTCAAGATCGCGGCAATCGCTTACCGGACTGCGGTGAGCGGCGGCCTGCCGTGCGGGCCGTGAACGGATCAGAGTTCGAAGCGGGCCACCCGGCGGAGTTTGTTCGTGGCGTCCAGGGCGGCGACCTTGTAGGACTCGGCCAGGGTGGGGTAGTTGAAGACGGCGTCGACCAGATAGTCGACGGTGCCGCCGCAGCCCATGACGGCCTGGCCGATGTGCAGGAGTTCGGTGGCGCCGGTGCCGAAGACGTGCACCCCCAGCAGGGCGCGGGTCTCCGGGGAGACCAGGAGTTTCAGCATGCCGTAGGTGTCGCCGATGATCTGGCCCCGGGCCAGCTCGCGGTAGCGGGAGATGCCGACCTCGAAGGGGACCTGGGAGGCGGTCAGCTCGTCCTCGGTGGGACCGATGAAGCTGATCTCGGGGATGGTGTAGATGCCGATCGGCTGCAGGTGGTGGATGCCGCGCAGCGGCTCGCCGCAGGCGTGGTGGGCGGCGATGCGGCCCTGCTCCATGGAGGTGGCGGCCAGGGAGGGGAAACCGATGACGTCGCCGACGGCGTAGATGTGCGGCACGGTGGTGCGGTAGTGCTCGTCGACCTGGATGCGGCCCCGGGCGTCGGCGGCCAGCTCCGCGGCCTCCAGGGCGAGCTCGTCGGTCATGCCGTGGCGTCCGGCCGAGTACATCACCGTCTCGGCGGGAATCCGCTTGCCGCTCTCCAGCACGGTCAGCGCGCCCCGGGAGCGGCGCTCCACCGCGGCGACGGTCTCGCCGAAGCGGAAGGTCACCGCCAGGTCGCGCAGGTGGTACTTGAGCGCCTCGACGATCTCCAGGTCACAGAAGTCGAGCATCCGGTCGCGGCGCTCGACCACGGTCACCTTGGTCCCCAGGGCGGCGAACATGGAGGCGTACTCGATGCCGATCACCCCTGCTCCGACGACCACCATCGAGTCGGGGATGTCCTGAAGCTGCAGGATGCCGTCCGAGTCGATGATGGTGTGGTCGTCGAACTCCACGGTGTCGGGGCGGGCGGGCCGGGTGCCCGTCGCGATGACGATCTTGTCGGCGGTGACCTTGGTCTCGTGGCCGTGCTCGTCGACGACGCCGATCGTGTGCGGGTCCACGAAGTGTCCCAGGCCGTTGAGCGTCGTCACGTGGTTGCGCGACAGCTGGCTGCGGATCACGTCGATCTCGCGGCCGATCACGTGCTGGGTGCGGATCCCCAGGTCGGCCGCGGTGATCTCGTCCTTCACCCGGTAGCTCTGGCCGTACATGCCGCGCTGGTTGAGGCCGGTCAGGTGCAGGACGGCCTCGCGCAACGTCTTGGAGGGGATGGTGCCGGTGTTGATGCACACCCCGCCGAGCATGTTGCGCCGCTCGACGAGCGCGACACGCCGTTCAAGTTTCGCCGCGGCGATCGCGGCCTTCTGCCCACCCGGCCCGGAACCAAGAACAAGGACATCGAAATCCCACATAGGGCTCAGTGTGAGGGTAGGAGGCGGTCTCAGCCAGACTCACGCGATACCTGATCGTGGCAGTCTCGTTAACACCGCCTCACACCGTTCACGCGGATTCGATGCGCGCGGCGTCCACGGGGCGACACGCGCCGTCACCGGGCCGCCGCGCGGCGGCCCGAACCGTGAGGCTCCGCCGCCTCACACCTTCATCTCGACCCGGTCCACCAGCGCGTCCATGCCCTCCTTCCGCGCGCAGTGGGCGCAGCAGAACCAGTGGCGCCCGGCCTCGACGCCGTGCCCGACGATGCGGACCCCGCAGTGCTCGCAGACCGGCGCCATCCGCTGGATCGCGCACTCGAAGCTGTCGAAGACGTGCACCTTGCCCTGGGCGTGCACCTCGAAGCTCATGTCATAGTCGTTACCGCACGTTTCACAGTTCGCCATGTTTCCCCCCGAAAACTCGTGGCATTTCCGGTAAACGTCCTACCCAGGTATCCGCAGGTCAGACAACCCGTATCAGCGCGATCACCCCGGCCAGCAGCGCGAGCACCGCCGACACGACGAGCAGCGGGGAAAGCAGCCGGGCGAACATCCCGCGCGCCACGAGGCGGGCGCGGTCGGCCTCGATCCACTCCCCCAGGCGGGGCCAGGCGTACGGAAGCGCCTGGTGGACCAGGGTCGCCTCGTCCCCCCGGTGCGCGACCAGCCCCGCGAAGCCGCGCAGGACGCGCTCGGACCCGGCGGGCACCCTGGCCTCGCGGGCGACCGGCTGCCCGTCAGGGGCGATGGCGACGAGCCTCAGGAACACCCCGGGCGCGCGCTCCCTGTCCGCCGGGCCGAGCGCGGCGTACGCGGACTCGGCCAGCGCTCCCAGCCCGGGGTCGTCGCAGGCCGTACGGATCCCGGCCGCCACCTCGGCTCCCGACCGCAGCAGCGAGGCCACCTGCGGCCCCGCCGTCGTCACCCCCCTCGGTCCCGGGGCACCCCCGGCGAGCAGGGCGATCAGCAGGTCGCGGGCGGCGGGCCTGGCCCGGGGGTCCCTGGCGAGCGCGACGGAGGCCAGGGGCCGCAGGAGAGGGGGCAGCGGGTCCAGGTCGGGGTCGAGCGAGAAGATCCGGTGCATCGTCCCGCCCAGGCTGCCCGCCGCGAACGGGTCCTCGCCGGTCGCGGCGTACAGCACGATCCCGCCCCAGGCGAACACGTCGGCGGCCGGACCCGCCGCGCCGCCGGTGAACACCTCGGGCGCCGTGTACGACGGCACGCGCGTCCTGAGCCCGGTGGCGGTCAGCGACGTTCCCCGCCCGGGGGCCATCCCGAACCCGGTGACCCTGGGGCCGTCCCGGCCGAGGATCACGTCGCCGGGCGTGAGGCCGCGGTGCACGACCCCGGCGTCGTGCAGGGCCGTCAGCGCGGTGGCGACCGCGGTCGCGAGGCCGTGCAGGTCGTCGCCGGCGAAGATCCGCCCGGCCCGGCGCAGGCTGGGACCCTCCACGTACTCGCTGACGACGTACGGCCTGGGCCCGTCGAGATCGGCGTCCAGCACGTTCGCCGTGCAGGGCGAGACGACGCGGCGGGCGGCGGCGGCCTCGGCGGACGCGTCACGCCCCGAAGGGTCGTGCAGGACCCTCACCGCGACCCGCCCCCCGGCCGGGTCGTACCCCTCGTAGACCACACCCAGGGCGCCCGTCCCCAGCCGTCCGGCGAGGCGGTAGCCGCCCAGCCGCCACGGGTCGCCCACGATCAACTCCTGCGCCACTCTCATGCGGTGTTTGATGCGGCCCGCGGCGAAAAAGTTGCCCCTAAGCAGGGCAAACGTTGCGATAGGGAAGATCCCCCAGGTAGGTGCGCCACTCCTCGCGTGACAGGGTGCGGCCCGCGCGCCCGCAGACCGCCCGCGCCACCGCCTCCGGCTCGACCGGGTACTCGCTCAGGGTGCCGGCCCCGTCGACGGCGATCAGCCGGGCACCGTCGGGGCTGAACGCCAGCGTCTGGAGATCGCCGGTCTGGGCGACGATCGGCTGGCCGAGGCGGCGCCCGGTCGCGACGTCCCACAGCCCCACCGACCGCTCGGTCACCGCCGCGGCGATGACGTCACCGCGGGGCGAGTACGTCAGGTCGGTCCCCGCTCCCGGTTCGCCCCGGATCATGCTGCCCACCCGCTTCCTGCCCCGGGTCTCGAACACCGAGATCCGCCCGGCCTGGTCGGCGACGGCGAAGCGGGAACCCTTCTCGCCGAAGGCCAGCGCGACCGCCGGGATGCTGACGCTGAGCGAACCGTAGGTGGCGCCGAACGGCTTGCCGGTGCCCGCGTCCAGCAGCCGATGCTCACCGCCCACGACCGCGAGCGCCTTGCCGTCCGGGGCGAACACCAGCTTCTCGACGATGCCCTGGGGCCGCGACCAGCGAAGCCGGCCACTGGGCACGTCCCAGACGTGGATCTCCCCCTCGGGCTCCACCTCCGAGTCGTAGTAGAGGGTGTACGAGGCCACGGCGGTGCCGTCGGCGCTGAGCGCCACGGCGGGCACCTGGCCGCCGCGGGTGAGGGAGACGGTGGTGATCCGCTTGAAGGTGGAGGTGTCCCAGACGGTCAGCCGGGGGCTGTCCGCGCCGTTGTTGACCACCAGCCGCCCGCCGTCGGCGCTGAAGGCCATCTCGAAGTAGCCGTCGGCGCCCCCGGGCCCGATGTCCAGCGAGCCCACCCGGACGCGCCGCCGGACGTCGCGGATCACGACCTCGCTCGCCTCGCCGTCCCTGGAGGCGAGGAGCCGCCCGTCGGGGCTGAGGACCGCCCAGTCGGTACCCGGGCCCTTCAGCGTGACGGGCCTGGTCAGCGCGGAGACGTCCAGGCTCGTCACCGAGTCCTCGGTGAGGTAGCGCAGGGTGCGCCCGTCCGGGTCGAAGGCCACGACGGGGTCGTACGCGTCGATCCTCTGGGTGAGCAGCAGCCTGCCGTCCTGGACCCGCCAGATTCGCAGGGCCGTCTCCATCGCCGAGGCCAGGAAGCGCCCGTCGGGGCTGAAGACGAGTTCGCCGGTGGCGCCCGGCTCGAAGAAGCGGTCCAGCTTCGTCCCGGTGGACGCGTCGCGCAGTTCGATGGTCTTGCCCCTGCCGACGGCGATGGCCGCGCCGTCGGGACTGTAGGCCAGGCTCGACGCGCAGGCGTTGCAGCGGCTCCCCAGCGGGATCCTGCGGAGGCCGTCCAAGGTGAAGGCCGCCACCTCGCCGTTGAGGTCCCCGGCCGCGAGCCCGCGCCCGTCGGCGGAGATGTCGGTGCCGACGGCTCCCCCGAGCGGGGAGTGCTTCTCGCCGGTCACGACGTTCCAGACGGTGAACCCCTCCCCCTGCCAGACCATGAGCCAGTCCTCCGACCGCCCGAAGGACGCGCTGGTGTCGCCGCCCGCGTTCTGCCCCTGGACCTCCAGGACGGCGCCGGTCGGCCTGCCGGTCCGCATGTCCCAGATCCTCAGCCTCAGGCCGCTGATCACGGCGAGCCGGCCGCCTCGCGGGCTCAGCGCGATCCCGCGCAGGTCGCCGCCGATCCCGGTGAAGCCGCCGACGCGCCTGCCGGTCCGCACGTCCCAGACGCGCACCTCGCCGTCGCTCGCGCTGACGAGCGTGCGCCCGTCGGCGCTCAGCGCCCTGAGGGTCTGTATCCCGGTGGCCGGGTCGTGGAAGGCGGCCGTCTCCCGCTGGGCCAGCGAACCGGCCAGGCTCGCCCTGGCCTCGACCACCGGCGCCAGCCGCCAGGCGGCCACGCTGAGCAGCATGGCCCTGACCGGCTCGGCGATCCGCAGCGTGTCGGCCGTCGCGGCGAGCCTCGCGGCCGTCGCCTGGTCGCGCTGGGAGGCGATGACGGCGCTGCGCGCGTCGGCCACCCTGCTCTGCTGCACGGCGAACGCCCCGGCGGCCAGCGCGACGACGAGCAGCACGGCCAGCGTGCCGGAGAGCACCCTGCCCCTGCGGGCCCGGCGCCGGGTGAGGGCGGCGCCGGCCTCCAGGAAGTCGCGCTCGACCGGGCTGAGCGTGATGTTGCGGCGCCCGGTGGCCGCCCAGCGCATCGCGTTCTCCAGGCTGCTGCCCTGGAACAGGTCCCCGTCCCTGCGCCCCTGGACCTGCCAGCGCCGCGCGGCGGTGAGGATGCCCCGGTGCACGGCCAGGCCGTCCCGGTTCGCCCGGACCCACCCGCGCAGCCTGGGCCAGGCCTGCGGCAGCGCGGGCCGCGACAGCCAGACCTCCCGGTCGTCGTGGGTGAGCAGGTACGCGAAGACCTCCACGAGGCGCCGTACCGCGGCGGCCTCGCCCTCCTGGCGCCCGTCGAGGAGCTCGGCCCACTGCGCACGGCGTACGACCAGCTGGCCGTCGTCGGTCACGGTGACCAGCCGCAGGAAGATCTCGGGGGCCAGCTCCCGCTCGGCGGGGCCGAGCGCGACGTAGGCGTCCTCGGCGAGGGTGCCGAGCGCGGGGTCGGCCGAGGTCGCGCGGACCTGGGCCCCGGCGTCGCTGCCCACCGCGAGCAGCCTCGGCGTGTCGGGGGTGTCGAGGGCCCCGTCACCGCTGACCAGGGCGAGCAGCAGGTCCCTGGCGGTGGGCCTGGACTCGGGGTCCTTGGCGAGCGAGGCGGCGACGAACGGCCGCAGGTGCTCGGGAAGCATGTCCAGCTGGGGCTGTACCGACAGCACGCGGTGCATGATCCCGCCCAGGCTCTCCGCGCGGAACGGGTCGGCCCCCGTCGCGGCGAAGACCATGATCCCGCCCCAGGCGAAGATGTCGACGGCCGCGCTCGCACGCCGGCCCATGAAGATCTCGGGGGCCATGTACGTCGGGGTGCCCGCCACCATGCCGGTCGCGGTCAGCGACATGTCCTCGGTGCGGGCGACCCCGAAGTCGATCACCCGCGGGCCGTCCGGGCCCAGCAGCACGTTGTCGGGTTTGAGGTCGCGGTGGACGACCCCGGCCTCGTGGACGGCGGTCAGCGCGGTGGCGATCGCGGTCGCGAGACGGTGCAGGTCACCCCCGGTGAAGCGGCGCCCCTCCACGACGGCCCGGCGCAGGCTGGGACCCTCCACGTACTCGCTGACGATGTACGGCCTGGGCCCGTCGAGGTCGGCGTCCAACACGCCCGCCGTGCAGAACGAGGCCACCCGCCGGGCGGCGGCGGCCTCGCGGCCGAACCGGTCGCGCAGCTCGGGGTCGGTCCCGGCGTCGCCGTGCAGGACCTTCACCGCGACGCGCGTGCCCTCGGCGTCGTACGCCTCGTAGACCACGCCCTGGCCGCCCGCGCCCAACCGCCCGGCCAGCCAGTAGTCACCCAGCCGCTGCGGATCACCGTCGATAAGTGTCGTACTCAACTCACGCTCCGTTCGCCGGTGGATTGGACGCCCCGGAGGACGGCGAGGTTCGAGCGGTGTCACAAACTTGGAACATGTCTCGTCCTCCTTACGTGAACGGTGACGAAGCTCTCGCGGCGGAGTTCGGTGCCATCCGGCCACGGCTGGTCGGCGTGGCCTACGGCCTGCTCGGCAGCGTCGACGAGGCCGAGGACGTGGTGCAGGATGCCTGGTTCCGGCTGGGCAGGGCGGAGCGTTCGGAGATCGGGGACGTCACGGGCTGGCTGGTGGTCACAGTATCGAGACTCGCGCTGGACGTACTGCGTTCGGCGCGCGTTCGGCGCGAGGAGTACGTCGGGCCGTGGCTGCCGGAGCCGGTGGTGGGCGGGGGCGACCCCGCCGACAGGGTGACCCTGGACGAGTCGATGAGCATGGCGATGCTGGTGGTGCTGGAGTCGCTCAGCCCCGCCGAACGCACCTCCTTCGTCCTGCACGACGTGTTCGGGCTGCCGTTCGGGGAGGTGGCGCGCGCGGTCGGGCGCTCCGCCGCCGCGTGCCGGCAGCTCGCCGCCCGCGCCCGCGGGCACGTCGCGGCACGGGCGCCTCGCTTCGAGGTCGACGAGACCGAGCACCGCAGGGTGGTCGAGGCGTTCGCGCGGGTCATCCGGGGCGGGGACGGCGACGGCGACATCGGCGCGCTGACGGCGCTGCTCGATCCGGACGTGGTGCTGCGCAGCGACGGCGGTGGGGTGGTGGGAGCGGCCAGGCGGCCGATCCACGGCTCCGCGCGGGTGGCCCGCTTCCTGCTCGGCATCGCCAGGAAGATCGGCCACGCGGACCGGCTGACGGTGACCACGGTCAACGGCCGGGCCGGGCTGCTGCGAACGCCGGAGGGCGGGCTCGCCGTCTACGGGCTGACCGTCTCCGAGGGCCGGATCACCGGGATCGACATCATGAGAAACCCGGAGAAACTAAGGAGTGTTCGATGAAGCAGCGGATGGACATCGGCGAACTCGCCCCCGAGGCCTACCGGGCCATGCTGAGGCTGGAGAAGTACCTGACCGACAGCGGGTTGCCGCACACCACGAAGGAGCTGGTCAAGCTGCGGGTCAGCCAGATCAACGGCTGCGCCTTCTGCGTCGACATGCACTCTCACGACGCCAAGGCGGCCGGGGAGAGCGACGAGCGGCTGTTCTCGGTGGTGGCCTGGCGGGAGACGCCCTTCTTCAGCGACGCCGAGCGGGCGGCCCTCGCCCTGGCCGAGGAGGCCACCCGGCTCAGCGACCGCGGCGAGACGGTGCCGGACGAGGTGTGGGAGGAGGCCGCCAGGCACTACGAGCCGGAGGTGCTGGCCGCACTGGTCGTGACCATCTCGACGATCAACGCGTGGAACCGGATCGCCGTCACCACCCGTATGGTTCCTGGAGCCCTGCGTAGCCAAAGCGGTTGATCGAGAGGGGCGGGGCGGACTAGGTTTGGCTCGCACGGGCAACCGTGCGAGCCGGACGCGCGAGCGGCCGGCGGACCGGCGTCACAGGACGCGGAGCACGGCGAGCCCGGAAAGGGGGCGGATCATGCGGCGACGCACCCGGATCATCCGGCGGCGGATCCCACGCCGCCCCGGCCGCACCCCGGGCCTGGATCCGCGATCTCCCTCGGGGCACCCACTCCCCTGTTGACCTGGTCTTTACGGCAGTCTTATGCGGCGCTCTGTAGATACTTCTTATAACGGAACCATCACGCCGGGGGGCTCAATGAAGAGACTTGTGGTCGTGCCACCATATGTCGCACGGCTCAAGATCAGGGACATTCGTTCCGCGACACGCCGAGGCGTGGCCGGTGACGCCAAGGTCATCGACCTCAGCGCCTACACGGGCCGCAATGTCCTGCGCTTTCCACGGACGAGCGGCCCCACGTCCGCCGCCTGACCCGTCCGGCCTCCTCGCGAAAGACCCGCCACGGCGGGTCTTTCTCGGTTCCGCCGTCGTTCCGGCCGCGGGCTCCTCACGGATCCTTCCCGGAGCGGCCCGAACCACGGAACACCCGAACCACGGAACACCCGGCCCGCGAGTGCCCGGACTCCGGGAGACCCGAACCACGGGCGGCCCGGACTCCAGGGGACCCGAACCACGGCCCGAACTTCGAGGTGACTCGAACCGCGAAATGCCCGAACTCCGAGGTCACCTGATTGAATGTCGCCTCATGAGCGAATTGTCGGCAACCGAGCGCACCCGGCACCGGCGCCTGCGGGAGAAGGGCCGCACCGATCGCGCCGCCCTGTACGAGGTGCTGGGCGCCGGATTCGTCTGCCACCTGGGAGTGATCTCGGGCGGTGTGCCCATGGTGGTCCCCACGGTCTACGGCTTCGACACCGACCATCTCTACGTGCACGGCTCGGTGGCCAGCGGGAGCCTGACCGGCCGGGAGCCCGCGCCGCGCCCCACCGGAAACGCCGACGCCGACACGGACGGGCCGGGAGCCGCAGCGGACACGGCAGGCACAGCGGGCACAGCGGGCACAGCGGGAACGGGCATGGGAACGGTCTGCGTGACGGTCACCCATGTGGACGGCCTCGTCCTGGCCAGGTCGGTGTTCGAGCACGGCGTCAACTACCGCTCCGCCATGGTCTACGGCGTGCCCAGAGCCCTGGAGGGCGCGGAGAAACTGGCCGCGCTGCGGATCCTGACCGAGCACGCCGCCCCCGGCCAGTGGGACTACGCCAGGCGGCCCAGCCGCAAGGAGCTCGCCGCGACGACGATCCTCGCGATCTCCCTGGCCGAGGCGTCGGTCAAGGTGAGTTCGGGGCCGCCCGACGACGGCGAGGGGCCCGACGCCGGGCTGGGGATCTGGGCGGGCGAACTGCCCCTGGCCACCACCTGGCTGGCCCCGGTCCCCGACCCCCTGCTCCCGGCCGGGATCGCCCCTCCCGCCCACATCGCCACCCGTACGGGCACGCGAGCCACCTGATCCTCCGGGATCCCCGCGATCGCCGAGGCCGTCGCGAGAGGCGTCACGACGCACTCTCGATCACCTGACCAGGGTGCCAGACGGATCGGGAACTCCCCTCGCGCCGGAACCTCCCACCAGAATGGAATGCTATGTTCCGGTCGTTATATTGGCGGCATGGAGACAGCCACTCCGGGGCCGATGAACGGCCGCAGGGCCCAGGCCGCCCGTAACGACCAGGTGATCCTGGAGGCCGCGCGCGCGGTCTTCGTCGCCGATCCCGGCGCCCCGATCTCCGCGGTGGCCGAGCGGGCCGGGGTGGGCATCAGCGCGCTCTACCGCCGCTACGCGGGCAAGGAGGACCTGCTCCGCAGGCTCTGCTCGGACGGCCTGAGCCGCTACATCGCCGAGGCCGAGGCCTCCCTGACCGGCGAGCACGGCCCGTGGGACGCCTTCGCCGGGTTCGTCCGCCGCGTCGTGGAGGCCGACAACCACTCCCTGGTGATCAACCTGGCCGGGACCTTCGCTCCCGGCGAGGACCTCTACCGCGCGTCCGCCCGCGCGAACGAGCTCACCATACGGATCTTCGAGCGGGCCAGGGACGCGAGAGTGCTCCGCCCCGGCCTGGCCGTCGCCGACGTGGCGATGATCTTCGAGCAGATCGCCTGCCTCCGGCTCGGCGACGAGGCCAGAACCGCCGAGATCAGGAACCGCTACCTGACCCTGGTCCTGGACGGCCTGCGCCTGCCCTCCGCGGATCCGCTGCCCGGTCCGCCGCCCAGCGTCGAGGAGGTCAACCGGCGCTGGCAATTCGAATGAGCGCGTAGCCGAGGCGGAGCCCGGCCGGGAGATCACGCGCGGCCGATGGTCGGGCACGCCGTCAGCCTCCGTCGCCTCCGACGACGGAGCCTGGGTCACCGGCCAGGAGACCAGTTCCGGTGCCGGGTGATGTGACGACCCGGACGACGAGCCACCCCGAGACGGCCTCGGGACAACGACCACCCCGGTCGCCGGGTTCCAACCGCGAAAGCCCCGGACGCGCGGCGATTCAGCCGGCGGCGGTGTCGCGGATCCGGCCGTGGGCGTCGTGCGGCAGGTCGGCGTAGTGCCACTGGTGGTCGCGGGCGTGCTTGCAGGCCGTCTCCAGGTCGCCGCGCTCGATCACCGCCAGCAGCTCGGCGTGGTCGCGGGCGATGTCGTGGAGGTTCACGCCGGTCGCGAGCATCGTGACCGACGTGCGCGCCTCGATCTGCAGCCCCTCCCAGGAGAGTCTGAGCAGTTCGTTACGGGCCGCCTCGACGATGCGCCGGTGGAAGGACACGCTCGCCCGCATGGACGCCTCGCCGTCGCCCTCGACTGCCGCGGCCCGCATCGCCGCCACGTCGGCTCCGAGCGCCTCCACCGGAACGGTCCCGGCGAGCAGGGCCAGGCGGATGGCCGTCTCCTCCAGCGCGGCCCGCACGACGTAGCTCTCCCGGAGTGTCTCGTGGACGAAGGGGCGCACGAAGGTGCCCCTGCGCGGCTGGGTCTCCACCAGCCGCATGACCTCCAGCTCGCGCAGCGCCTCGCGGACGGGTGCCTGGCTCGTGCCGTACGTCGCCGCGAGACGTGTCTCCACCAGTCGCTCACCGGGCCTGAACTGGCCGGAGACGATCCGGCTGACCAGCGAGTCGCGGATCTGCCGCGACAGCGTCAGCCGCGGCAGCATGGAGGGCTCCTCGGTCATGGGGCGCATCCTACCGAGTGTCGATTCTCGCTCATCGATCTTCCCTTGACTCCCTCTTGACTCCGGGACGACACTCAGCCTACGGTGCCGATAATCAATTATCGATAATTAACCCGCTTGTAACGCAGGGGGTCCGGCCATGATGATCCAGGCGGTCCACGTACCCGAGTCCGCGGCGGCCGTGGCGGCCCACTCGGCGAGGGGCGGCTGGATCATGGGCGGTGGCACCGTCGTGATGCCGCTGGTGAACAGCGGGGCCGCGACCGGGAGCGAGCTGATCAGCCTGCGAAGGGCCGGGCTGGCGGGGATCGAGGTCCGCGACGGCGTGGCCAGGATCGGCGCGGCGGCTCCCCTGTCGTCCGTCGAGGAGCATCCCGGGCTCGGCTTCCTGCGTCCGGCGATGCGCACGATCGCCTCCCCGACGATCCGCAACCTGGCGACCGTGGGCGGCAACCTTTTCGTCGCGCAGCCGTACGGCGATCTGGCGGTCTGCCTGCTCGCCCTCGACGCGCTGTGCGAGATCGCGGGCCCCGGCGGGCGGCGCGACGCCCCGGTGGCCGACGTGCTCGCCTCGGGGGTCGCCGGGGGCGAGTTCGTCACGGCGGTGGTGGTGACACTGCCGGAACCGGGAACCTGGTACTACCACAAGGCCATGCGCCGCAGGCTGAACTCGGCGTCCATCGTGACCGTCGCCTCCGTGACGCGCACCGAGGACGGCGTGGTGACCTCGACCAGGATCGCCCTCGGCGGCGTCGCCCCGCGCCCGGTACGCGCGGTGTCGGCCGAGCGGCTGCTGCGGGACCGCCCGCTGAGCCCCGAGGTCCTGACCGAGGCCGGAGAGGCCGCCCGCTCCGACACGGCCCCCTTCGACGACGCCTACGCCAGCGCGTGGTACCGGGCGCGCGTCCTGCCCGTGCACCTGCGCCGGGCCTTCACCGGCTAGCACTCCCCCGCGCCCCATGTGCTCATACGCGCCCACCCCCAGAAAGGGCCGGACAATGTCGTCACAGATCGTCTCGCTCGTCGTCAACGGCGAACCCCGGGAGTTCATCGCCAGGCCGGGCACCACACTCCTGGCGACCCTGCGCGACTCGCTGGGGCTCACGTCCGCCAAGCGCGGCTGCTCACAGGGGAGCTGCGGCACCTGCACCGTGCTGGTCGACGACCGGCCCGTGACGGCGTGCCTGGTCGCCGTGGAGACGGTCTCGGGCTGCTCGGTCCGCACGCTCGAGGGGGTGGCCGTCGGCGGGGACCTCGACGAGGTGCAGAGCGCCTTCGTCGACAACTTCGCCACCCAGTGCGGGTTCTGCACGGCGGGCATGATCATGGTCGCCGAGGCCCTGCTGGACCGCGACCCCGATCCGAGCCAGGAGGACGTGGCCGAGGCGATCTCGGGCAACGTCTGCCGGTGTACCGGCTACCAGCCCATCATGATCGCGATCCTGGACGCGGCCAGACGCAGGCGCGGGGAGAGCGCGGAGCCGGGACAGCCCGTGGAAGGGACGGTGGCGCGATGACCTACCGGCTCGCCCCCATCGACAAGGGCTCCTTCGCCGCCGAGCGCGAGGACGACTTCACCGTCATCGGCTCGGTCGTCCAGCGCTCCGACGCGCTGGGGCACGTCACCGGCAGGACCGAGTTCTTCGAGGACGTCGCCCCGCGGGGAATGCTGCACCTGAAGATGCACCGCTCGGCCCGCCACCACGCCAGGATCAGGGGCGTCGACCTGACCGGCGCCCTCGCCGTGCCCGGCGTCACGCGGATCCTCACCCACGCGGACATCCCGAACAACCTCTACACCCCGCTCAAGCTGATCGGCGTCGGACCGGACGACGAGCCGATCCTGGCCGTGGACAAGGTCCGCTACCTCGGCGAGCCGATCTGCGCGGTGGTCGCCGAGTCCGAGGCGGCGGCCCTGGAGGGCGCGGCCAGGATCAGGGTCGACTACGAGGACCTGCCGGCCGTCTTCGACGTCGAGGAGGCCCTGGCGGAGGGGGCGCCGCTGGTCAACGAGTACCACGGCCGGAACTTCTTCACCTACGAGGGACACCACTGCCGGCGGATCCGGTTCGGCGACGTGGAGAGGGCGTTCGAGGAGGCCGACCACGTCTTCGAGTGGCGCTACGAGTCCGCGCCGATCGAGCAGGCCCCCACCGAGACCACCGGCTGCGTGGTGATCCCGCAGGCCGACGGGCGGTTGCGCATCCACTCCGACACCCAGGCGTGCTTCTTCACCCTCGACAACACCGCGCTGATCCTGCAGACCCCGTTCAACAAGTTGCGCGTCGTCGGCGGGACGGTCGGCGGAGGCTTCGGCGGCAAGGTCGACGTCGTCGTCGAGCCGGTCGCGTGCGTGGCCGCCATGATGACCGACCGCCCGGTCAAGTTCGTCTACGGCAGGTACGAGGAGATGCAGGTCTCCTCGCCGCGCGCGGCCGAGCGCATCTACATCAGGGACGCCGTGATGGACGACGGCCGGATCATCGGCCGCAAGGTCACGCTGTACGTCGACTCCGGCGCCTACGCCCGGCACACCCCGTACGGCACCACCAAGGCCGCCGCCCACCTGCCAGGCCCGTACTCGATCCCGAACGTGTGGGCCGACTGCCACTGCGTGTTCACCAACCGCACGCCCTCCAGCGCGATGCGCGGGTTCGGCGTGACCATCGGCGACTTCGCGCTGGAGTCGCAGATGGACCGGATCGCGAGGGCCCTGTCCATGGACCCGCTGCGGTTGCGCCTCCTCAACGCCTATCGCGACGGGGACCTCAAGGCCCACCGCAAGGTCGCCGAGGGCACCGCCCTGGTCGAAGTGATCCAGAAGGCCGCGGAGATGTCCGGGCACGAGCTGCCCGAGGCGTACCGCCGGATGTCCTCGACGACACGAGAGGGGCTGTAGGACATGGCCAGGCTGCGCGGGCGCGGGTACGCCTCGGTGAACTACCCGACCGGCATGAACCTCGGCGGCGACCCCTCACAGGCGCTGATCCACGCCACGACCACGGGCACCTTCGTGATCACGCTGTCCTCGGTGGACCTCGGCCAGGGCATCAAGACGATCGCCGCGCAGTGCGCGGCCGAGACGCTCGGCCTGCCGATCGAGAACGTCCTGGTCAACACCGCCGACACCGACACCGGCCCGCACTGCATGGGCACCTTCGCCAGCCGGGGCACCCACCGCGTCGGCAACGCCGTCATCATGGCGGCGGCCGAGGCGCGCGGCGTGATGCTGGAGGTCGCCGCCGAGGAGCTGGAGGTCGACGCCGGGGACCTGGAGACCGACGGCACCGGCGTCATCAAGCTCAAGGGCTCGGAGGAGCCGAGCATCCACATCACCGATTTGGCCCTGGCCGCGCATTTCAAGCACGGCCGCACGATCTCCGGGCGCGGCATCTTCCTCAAGGAGCCGAGCGTGCCGGTGCCCGAGACGGGAGAGATGGACCCCGACTCGTGCCAGGCGCACGCGTGCACGGTCGCCGTCGTCGAGGTGGACGACGAGACAGGGGTGGTCGAGGTGCTGGAGTTGTACAACGCCTACGAGATCGGCCGGGCGCTCAATCCGGCCATGGCGACCCAGCAGGTCGAGGGCGGGGCCTGGATGGGCATGTCGCACGCCCTGTTCGAGACCACCGAGCCCTACTATCCCCGGCGTGACCACGGGCCCCGCGACTTCGCCGACTATCTCATGCCGGGGCCGGCCGACATCCCCGTACAGCACAGCCTGTTCCTGGAACGCCCGGCGGGCAACGGCCCCTACGGCGCCAAGGGCATCGGCGAGATGACCGCCAACGCGCCGATCCCGGCCATCGCCAACGCCATCTTCGACGCCTGTGGCGTACGCGTCACCGCGATGCCCTTCACCCCCGAACGCGTCCTGCGCGGGCTGGACGCCCTGCGCGAGGTGTCCTCGCGCGGGGACGCCTGAACACCCGGCACACCCACCTGATCCGGAGGAACCGACAACCATGTTGAAAGTCGTCTCACTGCTCAAGCGCGCGGAGAACATGTCCCACGAGGAGTTCGCGAAGTGGGTCGTGGAGGACCACGTCGAGTTCGCCAGGAGGCTTCCCGGGCTGCGCAAGTACACGGTGAGCGTCAGCAACGGCGAGGACGCGCCGTTCGACTCGGTGAACGAGCTCTACTTCGACGACGAGGACGCCCGCGCCGCCGCGTTCGGCTCAGAGCACGGCAAGGCCGCCGCGGCCGACGCCGCCGCGCACACCACCCAGCGGGTCCACCTGCTCACGACCGAGCACGCCCAGCTGTGACACCCGGCGGGGCTTCCCCGGTGTCCGACGGGTTCCCCCCGGCGCCCGGCGGGTCCTTCCCGACGGCCGGGGGGTTCTCCTCGGCCGTCGGGGGGTCCTCCTCGGTCCCGACGGGCGGGAGGTCCTCGACGGCCGGGGGGTTCTCCTCCGCGCCCGGCGGGGATCCCCCGGCGGCCTGTCTCCTGGACGAGAGCGCGCTCGCCGCGGCGCTCGAACGGGAGGGGTACTTCGCCGACGAGGGACTCCGCACGGCCGTCCACCTGGCGCTGCGGCTGGGCCGGCCGTTGCTGTTGGAGGGGGAACCGGGCGTCGGGAAGACCGAGGTCGCCACGGTGCTCTCGCGCGTCGTCGGCCGTGAGCTCATCCGGCTCCAGTGCTTCGAGGGGCTGGACGCCGGACAGGCGCTGTACGAGTGGGACTATCCCAAGCAGCTCCTGCAGGTCCGGGTGGCCGAGAGCCGCGGCCAGGAGGTCGGCGACCTCTACCGCGAGGAGTTCCTGCTGCGGCGGCCGCTGTTCCGCGCCCTGGAGGCCGATCGCGGCGCGGTCCTGCTGATCGACGAGATCGACCGTGCCGACAGCGAGTTCGAGGCGTTCCTGCTGGAGTTCCTGGGCGACTTCCAGATCACGGTCCCGGAGCTGGGCACCATCAGGGCGCGCACGCCACCGGTCGTGGTGCTGACCTCCAACCGGACCCGCGAGCTGCACGACGCGCTCAAGCGGCGATGCCTCTACCACTGGATCGCCTTCCCCGAGGTCGACCGCGAGCGGGCGATCCTGCGCGCGGCCGTACCCGGCCTGGAGGAGCGGGCCGCGGAGGGGCTGGTGCGCGCCGTCCAGCGGGTACGCGGGCTGCCGCTGCTCAAACGGCCCGGCATCGCCGAGTCCGTGGAGTGGGCCAGGGGCGCGACGGCCCTGGCCGAGGGCGGCAGCCCGTGGCCCGTGGCGCTGCGCCGCGCCCTCGGCCTGCTCATCAAGGACGAGGAGGACACCCGGCTGGTCGCCGGGCACGCGGAGGAGCTGTTCCGCGATGTCTGAACCCACCGGACACGCGGAGAAGCCGTCGAGCGCCTGCGAACCCGCCGCCCTCACGAAAAAGCCGTCAGGCGATCCCGAACCCGCCGCCCTCACGAAGGAGCCGTCGAGCGCCCGTGAACCCGCCGCCCTCGCCGCCGGTCACCTGTGGGGGTTCCTGACCGCGTTGCGCGCCGCGGGCGTGACCACCGCGCTGCCGAAACAGGCCGACCTGCTGCGGGTCGTCGGCGCGTCGCCGCCGCGCGACCTGACGACCCTGTACTGGTACGCCCGGATCACCCTGCTGCACGACATCGGCGAGCTCGCCGCGTTCGACCGGGTCTTCACCGCGTGGTTCCGGCGGGGCGGCCTTCCGGACGCCGTACCGCCGCCGCCCTCCGGGGAGAGCGACGCCCCCTCCCCGCAGGGACCGGGCGAGGACGACCCCGCCCCGCGCGAGGTGCTGCCCGGCGACGGCGTCGAGGCCAGCACGCTCAGCACGTACGGCAGGCGGGACTTCGACGCGGCCGGCGACCGGTGGCGCTCGGTCACCCGCGCCCTGGAGGCCGCCTGGCCCGCCGTACTGCCCTCGGCCCCGTCCAGGCGGCGGCGCCCGGCGCGGTCCGGAGACCGGCTGGACGTGCGGCACATCTGGCGGCGGGCGCACCGGCACGACGGGGAGATCGTCGAACTGCGCCGGCGCGCCCGGCCGCCGCGCCCGCGCCGCCTGCTCATCCTGGTCGACGTCTCCGGCTCGCTGCGGCGGCACACCCCCGACCTGCTCCGCCTGGCGCACACGGCGCTGCGCGCGGCACCGGCCCGCACCGAGGTCTTCACCTTCGGCACCCGGCTCACCAGGATCACCTCCGCGCTGTCGCATCCCCACACGGGGCGGGCGCTGCGGGCGGTGTCCGAGCTGGTGACGGACGCCGACGGCGGCACCGCGATCGGGGCGGCACTGCACGAGTTCCTGGGCGTCCCGCGGTTCGTGGCGCTCGCGAGGGGCGCGCTGGTGATCGTGATCTCCGACGGGCTCGAACGCGGCGACTGCGTCCCCATGGTCCGCGCGACCGCCCGCCTGTCCCGGCTGGGCCACCGGCTCGTCTGGTGGTCGCCGCTGGCATGCTCCCCCACCTACCGGCCGGTCACGCGCGCCATGGCCGCCCAGCTCCCCCACCTCGACCACCTCGGCGGCGTGCGCGACCTGGCCACCGGCCTCGCGGAGGTCCGCCGCCTCCCGGCGGTCCTGTCCGGCCCCCGGCGCGCGGCGGCGAGGCGCCCGCACACCCCACGACCCACGAGAGCCCGTTCATGACACCCGCCACGGACAAGCCCCTTCGCGGCACCGTGCCGCGGCTCCTCCCCCGGGCCGACGCCGGGGATCTCCACGCCGGAGGCATTCGATGACCGACACCACCGCCCGTCCGGCCCCCACCGGGATCGTCGACGCGCACCACCACATCTGGCGCGCCGCCGACCTGCCCTGGCTCCGGGGAGAGATGGTCCCGCGCATCTTCGGACCCTACGAACCGATCCGCCGCGACTACCCGGTGTCGGAGTACGTCGAGGAGGCCACCGCCTGCGGCATCACCTCCGCGGTCTACGTCCAGGCCAACTGGCCGCTCGACCGCTCCCTGGACGAGGTGCGCTGGCTGCGCGAGACGCACGCCGAGACCGGCTGGCCCACGGCCGTGGTCGGCTCCGCGGACCTCTTCGACGAGGGCGCGGCGGAGGTGATGCGCCGCCAGGCCGCGCTCACCCCCCTCATGAGGGGCACCCGGCTGCAGCTGCACTGGCACGAACGGCCGGAGTTCCGGTTCGCCTCCGCCCCCGACCGCATGAAGGACCCGGTCTTCCGCCGCAACATCGCCTCGCTCGCCGACCTCGGCTGGCTGTTCGAGCTCCAGGTGTTCGCCGGCCAGATGGCCGACGCCGCGAGCTTCGTCGACGACTTCCCCGACGTCACGTTCGTGCTGGTCCACGCGGGGATGCTCGACGACTTCGAGGCGTCCCGGGTCGCGGAGTGGAAACGCGGCCTGAGGCTGCTGGCCGAGCGGCCCAACGTCGTGGTGAAGCTCACCGGCCAGGGCACGTTCGTGCACCGTGTGGACCGCGCACTGATCGAGACGGTCGCGGACACCTGCCTGGAGGCCTTCGGCTCCCACCGCTGCATGTGGGGGAGCAACTTCCCGATCGAGAAGCTCTGGACCGACCTGCCCTCGCTGGTCTCCACCTGGCAGGAGGTCCTCTCCCGCCGGTCCGCCCAGGTCGTCCAGAACGTGTTCGCCGCGACCGCCCGCCGGGTCTACCGCCTGTGAGGGCCCAGGCGGGCGCCGCCGGGGACGGCTCTCGCCACCGCGTGGAATCCAGTCATTCAAGGAAGTCGTGACCCTAGCGCCAAGCTGGCATAATTGGTTCGCATATGGGACCAATTGATCTGACCGAACAGCTGGGTCGCTGGTCGGCCGGCCGCGGGCCGCTGTACGTGCTGCTCGCGGCACGGCTGCGCCGGCTGATCAACGACGGCGGGCTGCCGCCGGGCACGCCGCTGCCGCCCGATCGGGCCCTCGCCTCGGTTCTCTCGGTGGGGCGCAACACCGTCGTCGCCGCTTACGACCTGCTGCACCAGGAGGGGCGGATCGTCCGGCGGCAGGGCAGCGGCACGCGCGTGGCGGGGTCCGCCTCGGCGGCGGCGCACGACGTCACCAGCGCGCCGGTCTTCCTGCACCTGCTGGAGCCGCGAGACGGGGTGATCTTGCTCGCGTGCGCCGCGCCGGACTCCCCTCCGCCCGAACTGGTGGAGGCGTACGAGCGTGTCCTGCCCGAGCTCGCGGCGACCACCGGTGACATCGGCTACCACCCGTCAGGCCATGTCACGTTGCGCCGCGCGATCACCGAGCACTACGAGCGGCGCGGGGTGCCCACCGAACCGGATCAGATTCTGGTCACGAACGGCGCCCAGCAGGCGCTGTCCCTGCTCGCCCGCGCCTTCGTCCGGCCGGGCGACCACGTGCTGGTGGAAGCGCCCACCTATCCCGGCGCGCTGGAGGCGTTCCGCGACGAAGCGGCCGTGCCGCGTCCCCTGCCGGTGGGGCTGTGCGGGTTCGAGGCGGCTGTCCGCGAACATCGCCCGACCCTCGCCTACTCGATCCCGAGCTTCCACAACCCCACCGGCGCGGTGCTGTCTCCGCTGTCGCGCCGGAGGCTGGCCGAGACGGCGGCCGCCGCCGACGTTCCGCTGATCGATGACGAGGTCCTCATCGACCTGGGCTTCCCCGGCGAGGAGACACCACCTCCGTTGGCCGCCTACGCGGACACGGTGATCTCGGTCGGCTCACTCAGCAAGATCGTCTGGGGTGGGCTGAGAATCGGCTGGGTGCGCGCGCCCGCACCGGTCATCACCCGGCTCGCACGGCTGCGGGCAGTGCACGACCTCGGCGGCGACATCCTCGCGCAGCTCGCCGCCGCCGACCTGCTGCCGCGCCTCGGGGCGCTGCGCCGGCGCTGGGCCGAGCAGCGAGAAGCCCGCCACGACCACCTGCTCGCCCAGCTGGCCCGGCATCTACCTGACTGGGACGCACCACCCGTTCGCGGCGGCCAGACCCTGTGGGTACGCCTGCCGTACGGTGACGGCACCTCGTTCGCGCAAGCGGCGATCCGCCACCGGGTCGCCGTGCTGCCCGGTGGCGGGCTCGACGTGTCCGGGCAGAGCGGAGCGTACGTCCGCATCCACTTCCTGGCTCCCGTGGACGAGCTGAGCGAGGCCGTCCGCCGCCTGGCCGAGGCGTGGCGCACCTACAGCCCACCGGCGAGACGCGTCACCTCACCGGCGGCGATGGCGGTCTAGCAGCTGTTCGGCGAGATCCTGGGGAAGTCCCGGGCCCGGCGTCGGGATGACCTGACGCACGTCGATCGGCCGGCCCGTCCTCGTGTCGATCACTTCGATCTCGACCGGCAGGCCCGTCTCGCGGTCACGCAGTTCAACAGGTGGCCCATCGGGATCCGTCAGCCAACGGTCTCCCCAGCGGATCATCGCGGCGAGCACCGTGAAGAAGTCGCGCCCCTTGTCGGTCAGCCGATATTCGTGACGCGTCGGCCGCTCCTGGT
The DNA here is from genome assembly GCF_036227305.1 of Streptosporangium sp. NBC_01469. Classification (NCBI taxonomy): domain Bacteria; kingdom Bacillati; phylum Actinomycetota; class Actinomycetes; order Streptosporangiales; family Streptosporangiaceae; genus Streptosporangium; species Streptosporangium sp. NBC_01469. The sequence goes on from NZ_CP109465.1 coordinate 9,476,815, forward strand.
AGGGCAGGCGCGTGAGCATGTCCTCGTCGACGAGGCGATCAAGGCGCTGGGTGAGGACGTTACGGCTCACCCCCAGCCGCTGCTGGAACTCCTCGAAACGGCGAGCGCCGTAGAACGCCTCGCGCATGACGAGGGGCGTCCACCAGTCGCCGACGAGGTCGACGGTGCGAGCGATCGAGCACGGCCAGTTGTCGAAGCGGGTTCGGCGCATGGCATCCATGTTAGTTGTTCTACTGAACTGACGGTGTTAACGTCAGTTGCTCTAGTGAACTTACTTCCGGAGGCAGACCATGCCCATGATCGACCTCACGATGCCGAGCGGCACGCTCACGGATGACGGCAAGGCCGAGCTCATGGAGACCCTCACACGCACCCTTCTGAAGTGGGAGGGCGCGGAGCCGGGAAACAAGGCGGCCGAGTCGATCGCCTGGACCTTCCTGCACGAGCCGTCGCTGGTCACGGTGGCGGGCCGTCCCGTGCGGCAACCCCACTACCGGGTCGTGCTCGGGGTGCCGCAGGCCACGCTCGACGACGACGCCAAGGCGGGCCTGGTCGCGGAGGTGACCGAGCGGATCCTCCGCGCCGAGAAGAACGGCCGGGATCCCGCACCCGAGGACGGCTTCCGCGTCTGGGTGATCGTGAACGAGATCACCGACGGCAACTGGGGCGGCGCCGGCCGCATCTTCCGGCTGGCCGACATCCTCGCCTTCGCGGGAGCGGGCGAGAAGGAGATCGAGCGGCGCACGGCCCGGCTTCACCGACCGGACGTACCGGCAAGGAAAACTACCCCATGAGCGGGGAAGGCCAGAGGAGCGTACCGGACCGCACCGTAGCCGGCCCGGTCGCACCACATGCGACGAGAACCGAGGCTTGAACGGAAACACTGGAACAACCCCGCCATGCGAACGTCCACGCTCACGCCGACCAGGCCGTCACGACCGTCGAATGCCACGTGGAGATCCTCCGCCGTTTCCCAGGTGCGCCTGTTCGGAGGGGGCGGTATCCGGGGTCGCCGACCCGGTGCCGCCGCGTAGTGCGAGGGTGGTGGACATGTCCACGGGGAAGTAGGCCTCGACCGCGACCTCTTCGAGCGTGATGTCGAAAGCGGCGCCGAACGTGGTGATCGTGCTGAAGAAACTCAGGTCGACTCCTCGATGCCGGATCCGGACGGGCAGCGCGATGTCCGCCGGATCCGGCGGCTCAAGCTGATCGGGAACGCCGTAGGAGACCAGCTCCGCGTGGAGATCGCTCAAATGGGGATCCCCGGTCCGGTGCATCTGTCGTGCCAGCCGTGGCAGCAGGAATCCGCGTACCTGCTCCAGATTGAGCAGACGGGGTGCGAAGCCCTCGGGATGCAGGCCCAGGCGCATCATGTTGACCGGTGGTTCGAGCAGGGCGGGGGCGACGCCGTCCAGGAACACGTCGGCGGCGGAGTTGGCGAGTATCAGGTTCCAGCGGTGATCCACCACCAGCGCCGGATTCGGCTCATGCCCGCGCAGGATCTGTCGCAGGGCCTCTCGCGCCGCGGTCAGATCCGGGGCGTCCAGCGGGCGCTCCCGGAAGACCGGCGCGTATCCCGCGACGACCAGGAGCCGGTTGCGCTCTCGCAGCGGAACCTGAAGGTGTTCGGCCAGGTGCAGGACCATCCGGCGGCTGGGAGTCGTACGGCCGGTCTCGACGAAGCTGACGTGGCGGCTGGAAACCCCCGCCTGGATGGCCAGATCGAGCTGGCTCAGATGCCTACGACGGCGCCACTCACGCAGGAGCTCACCGACGGGCCGGTCCGCTGACATGAGTCGGTTCTATCCCGGCCCCGGGCCTCACCGCCATTACAAGGCATGTAATCGACGGCGACGTCCCGGCGCTGCGACCGTTGCCGACATGACAGACCCCACTGAGACGGAACACAACAGGAAGCTCGTGCTCGAAGGCTTCGCGGAGTTCGCGAAGGGCAACGTGGACATCCTGCGCACCCTGGTGCGGGAGGACTTCGTCGAGCACAGCCCGGGTAACCCCTCCGGCCGGGACGCGTTCATCGACTTCATCGCGCACAGCCCGGTGGCAGGCGCCCGGCTGGAGCTCAAGCGCGTCATCGCCGACGGGCAGTACGTGGTCGTGCACTACCTCATGATCACGTCGGACGACGAGCGCGGAACCGCGGTCGTCGACATCTGGCGGCTGGAGGACGGACTGATCGTCGAGCACTGGGACGTCGTCCAACCTGTGCCAGACCCCACGGAGATCCCCAACGGGATGTTCTGAACGCCGGTTCACGCCCTCACAACGCCCGTTTCACCGGGACCTGCTAGCGAATGCCGACAATGTGCGGCGACACGGCGTGCGCGAACCGGTCAGGCCCGGTCCGGTCCGTAGCGATCGAGTGCGGCTCGAACCCGGTTGAGCCCCTCCACTCTCCAGTACTGCCTGTCGGGAAACTGGTCGTCTCGGCGCCAGCGCCAGGTCGCGAACAACGCCCACATCACGGCGCGGCACTGGTGAATCAGATCGTGGTCAGCCCCCGGATAGTGCTCTCCAACTTCTTCGGGGGCATGGGCGAGGTCAAACTCGATCGGCCCACGGCAGCACGTCGCGAGGTCCACGAAGAGCGGCCCTCTCCTCGTCTTGAGCAGGTTGCCCGGGTGCGGCTCGCCGTGCAACAACTGCTCGGCGGCTTCCCCGCTGCTGATCGCGGCGCTCAGGCTACCGAGTGTGTCGCTGAGGAGTTCCCGGTCGGGGCCGGGCAGCGCCGGAGTCTGCTCTCGGTCGACCACCTCTCTCAGCGCGCCGGCGATTCGCTCGGTGACGTGCGGTGCCTCCAGATCGACCTTGCGTAGGGCGGCATGGTGCCGCATGAGCGCGTCTGCATAGTGGGCCGGTGCGATCTCTGATCCCACCGGTTCGTAGTAGGTCCAGAGCGAGATGGCGAAGGCGTCACGCAAATAGACTCGGGGTTCGACCCGAGGCTCAAGCTCAGCCACCGGACCGTCGACTTCGGCGAGACGGCGAGCAACCTCTACTTCGAACCGGGAGCCGGCTCGATGCGCTGAGGGTGCGACCCGAGCAAGAACATCGCAGGGGACCAGGCGCAACACGATGCGGTCCGAGTTGTTGATGACGACCACGTCGTCGACCTGAAGGCCCAGGGCGGAAGCGGTCGCCCTCCCGGCCTCAACCGCGCGACGGACTTCCGATGCCTCCATACCGTCCTCCCTCAATAGCGACACTCCCATCGTGTCCAGGTCCCAGACCTGGTGCCAGTGCTGTACGCGATCCGAAACCTGGGCTGCAGCGACCGGAAATGCGATCATCGCTCCCGCGAGGAGGATCCGCGGCAGGGCGGTACGCGGCATGACCATCCAGGCCGTCGCGGCGTACCCTGCGACACCGGCCAGGAGAAAGATGATCCCGAAGAGGCTGGACAGCCTGTCGGTGGCGCTTTGATGCCGTCGGGGTGTTCACGAGTGGGCGTGGCCTGCGGTCGAGGCCGGGTTTCAAGATCGCTTCCCTGCCGGCAAGTGATCGTTTCCCGGGCTCGCCGAGGACTCGGGCACCGAGTGCGTTGATCAACTGTCCGTCAGGAAGGCCAGGGCGTCCGGGGCGAACCGTTTGTCGGTGAACGTGCCGCTGTGGCTTCGGCCCGGGTAGACGACGAGTTGGGCGTCCGGGATGCCTTCCACCGTCTGCCGGGCCAGTTCCAGCGGGTAGACCAGGTCCTTGTCGCCCTGGATCAGCAGCGTGGTCGCCTTGATGTCATGCAGCCGTCCACGCAGGTCGAAGCCGTCCTCGGCGTCGAGGACGACGGCGGCGTCGGTGTGGTCTTCGTGGCCGCTGTCAGACAGCCACAGCAGGCCTTCGAGCAGCCTTCGGCCGATCGTCGATTCCGTGACGACCTCGGCCAGCGCGGGGCTCGGCCGCCTACCTTGGCGTGCGCGCTCGATGTAGGCGCGCTGGGCTCGCCTGCCGATGGGGCCGAGGGTGCAGGCCGTGCCGGCCAGGACGAGGCGGTCGACCAGGCCGGGATGGTCGGCGGCGAGTTGGAGGGCGATGGATCCGCCGGTGGAGATGGCCAGCATGTTCACCGGGGCCTCGAAGGTGGTTCTGATCGCCTGCGCGTAGACGGCGGCGAGGTCGGTCATCGTCGTGCCCGGTGGCAGCCCAGGTCGGCGATTGACGACGTAGACGGTGAAATGCTCGGTGAACGGTCGCACCAGCCGCATCGTGGACCAGCGCGCCAAGCCTCTCGGGTTGGCCGCTTGCGGGGTGTAGAGCGGGACGACCAGGGGTGGTCCTTCACCGGCCGACAGGTACGGCAGGTCGTTCAGCATGAGGTGAGCCCTTCTGTGACAGCATCGATCAGGCGGTCCATCACGGACGGATAGATGTCGGCGTCCAGGTGTTCGGCGTACAGCGGGGTCAGCAGGACCGCGCGCAGCACGCCGAGCAGTACCTGCGGATCGCCTTCCAGATGGGTGTCGAGGAACTGGAGCAGATCGGCCATCGGGCCGTCCTCGGCGGCGGCCATCCGCTCGGGGGTGAGCTTGGCGGCGACTGCGGCCATCTCCTCGGGGTGGGACATCAGCCGCCGGTAGAGCGGGTTGGTGTCGAGTTCGACGACCGTGGCGCGCAGGAAGCGCCGCAGGCGGTCGCGGGTGTCGGTGCCGCGGTTGAGCCCTTCGTCGATCACGCGCCGCCGCACCCCCTCGTACTGCCGCAGCATGACCTCGAAGTAGAGGTCCTCCTTGGAGTCGTAGAAGGCGTAGATCGAGGACTTGGCGATGCCCGCAGGGGTCGTCAGCTCTTCCAGTGACGTCTTGCGCAGGCCCTGGGTCGGGAAGAGGCGGGTGGCGGTGTCGAGCAACCGCTCGATGATCCGCGCCCGCTCTTCCTCGGAGAACGCCGGCGGCATAGTATCTCCATATGGACAATCTGGTTTTTTGTTCACACGATACCCTGTGGGCGCCCAGCCGGCGCAAGCCGCGACTCTCCCCCGTTCGCCCGGTCACAGGCCAGTGGCGTACTGGACCTTGAACATGGTCGCGTTTCTCCACGCGATCGCCGCGCCTTCGTGGTTGGTGGCCACGAGTTCTTCGACCCGATCGTCGACGTGGTCGAAGAGGAGTACGTGAGGACCCTACGTCAATAGCAAGGAGGTCCGGCCCAAAGACCGAACCTCCTTATAAACCCAGCATCACCGAGACCTCAACCGAAGCGTCGAGTCCCGGTTAAACCGGATGACTTCGGGGAGTACCGGGGCAGTGCACTTATTCGAGGTGTGCGCTATTCCTCGAAGGCTCGTCATCGGAGCTTGGGAGCCATCGAACCGCCGAGCCGTCGCAGCTGGCCGGAAGTCTGAAATCCGGGTAGCCCAGGCCCGGGTGTCGTGCTCACCGGATCCACCTCGCAGGCATGGTCGATGGCGATCATCCTCAGGGTTCCCCTGGTCACCATGAGCATCTTCCCCGCTCCAAGGTCTCGCAACGCGGCCACCCTGGTGACCGACGAGGACCGCTCCAGGATGTGTCCGTCAGACCGCAGGCGAAAAAGCGCACCGCCCGCGCCGGCCACCACGAACCCCTCGCCGTCTCGAACCACCTCACCGACGAGTGGCTGCCTGACGTCCACGTTCCACAACGCCGATCCGTCTTCGGGGTCGACGGCGAGATAACCGGCCCCTCGCTCTCGCAACCACACCACACCGCCGGTGAACTCGGCGGCCGAGGACGAGAGGTCGGCATCATGATGGAAGAACCGCTCGACGAGACCCGATGACAATCGAATGCTCGCGACGGATCGCGGGCCGCACGACACCAGGCACCGGTCAGGGCCGATCATGGTGAACGCCGGATGATCGTCGGTTTCGACCAATGGCTCCGGCAGCCGCCAGCGGTCCAGTTCCCTGCCGTCTCGTGGATCCATTGACCACGCTTCCGAGCCGTCTCCCAGCAGCATGCCGTCGTTCCAGGGCAGAGGACGCACCGTGGCCATGCGCCGCTGTGTCCGCCACAGAAGCCGCCCGTCTTTCAAGTTGAAGGCGAACATGGGCGTGTAACCCCGCCAGCCGCCGACGACGACCGTCTCCGCGGTGGCCACGACATGCCCGGAGTATTGCGGCAACCCGGCACGCCACACCGTGGATCCCATCGTGAGATCGAGACAGAACAGCTGGTCGGTGTCCTGCGGCAGAACCAGGCAACGATCACCGGCGACCACGACGGCACGCGGCCAGGTTCCGATCGGAACGTCCCATCGGACCGAGCAGTCGTGGCGGTCCAGGCAGACAAGCCGGGTGTGGCGCTCATGGACGACGACGAGAGCTTCCGTCACCGCCAGCGCCGAAGCGGAACCCCTCTGATGAAGCTGCCGCTCCCACAGCGTCTTTCCGATCATCTGCCGATTTCACCAGGCCGGCGCCGGCGACATCAATCACATTGAAACAGGAGGTCATATCGGCCGAAGCGAGGGTGGAACTCAGCGGGCCTCGTTTGACCAGGCATTTCGTTCCTCGGCAGCGTCGAGGACGCTGTTGCTCCTCTAGGCTCCCCCGCGCCGGTTCGTGCCGGCAGGCGTGAATGTGAAGCCGTCGGCGAAGTCGGACCCCTCGCCCCGGACGGCCAGGAGCATGGGCTCGTCGTACAGGGCGGTCTGATCCGTACACGAATCAAGGAACTCGTTCCAGAAATGGAAGCAGAGCAAAGGATCTCGAGAATGCCCCGTCGCGTATACCAGGGTCTTGGGAAAGCACGGATTCGTGCCACCGCAATAGACCGACGGCGGCCCGAACATGCCGAGGGTCTGTCCGAGGGTTCGATCGCTTTCACACCAGGCCGTGGTGACGCCGATCAGCTTGTCGTACTCGTCCCGTGACAAGGTCCGGTCCAACCGGAGCCATCCGTGACGATGGGCGAACCCGGCATAGACGGACGCGGCCATGTCATCGGTTCCGGCACCCCAGAGAGACTCGAAGGCCCCCCGCACTTCCGTGGAGAGAAAAGCCCCCCGAGCACGAAGGGAATCCCTCTCCTCACTCCAGAGCCGTTCACGATCGTCCGCGAACGCCATCGCGTCGAAGTGAATCCTGAGGGCGATCTCTCCGCCGGACATGCCCGGCCGGCGGAGAGCCACATTGATCTCAGCGAGCAGGTACTCGCGCACCTGCTCGCCCGTCCGCGCTTCCCGCCGACCGTCCGCGTCGGTCATCAACCGCCCCTTCTTTCGCCGTCACAACCTCCCGCGAACGCCGAAAGGGGACCGGACTCGACTCCGGCCCCCTTTTGTCACCAGGCACTACGCAGGCACTGCTTTTCCGCCAGGAATACTGGGGCAGTGCACTTATTCGGAGGGTGCGGTATTCGGCGTCACCGACCGGGTACCGCCACATAGTGCGAGGGCGATGGGCACGTCCGCGGGAAAGTATGCCTCGACCATGCCCCCTTCAAGCGTGATGTCCAAAGCGACGCCGAACGGGTGGTCGCCTGGAGATTCCGAAGCTTCGACAAAGTGCGACGAAAGGGCGAGATCTAGCGACGCTTTCCGGTTCGGCCAAGCAACTCGCGGGCGGTCGTTGGCCGGACATTGTCGGTGGTGGCGAGTAGTTCCGCCTCGGTCACGACGAGACTGCTGATCTGGAGCAGCACATCGCCGTATCTGGCGAACAGGGCCACGGGCCTGTCATCAATGATCCACAGGACGCGACCATCGGGCAGCGGCCGACAGGTGCCGCTGCCGGGAAAAGCCCAGGCGGGTTTCAGATACCGTGCGGCTTTCAGATACCGCGCGGCGCACGCCTGGCCGGGAGTGGCCGCCGTGGCACGGATGAACACCTGCACCTCCCACTCCTCCCGCAGATTGAAGCCGGGTTTGTAAAAGCGATGAATGATGGTGCGGGGTGCGTCGAGGAGATAGGTGAGCTCGACTGCCGGGCCTCCGTCCTCTGGATCGAGTCGCCATAAACCCGCCACGTGCCGACGGCCGGGGATGTCCAGGGAGACCAGCGACACTCCCATCGTGTCCAGGTCCCAGACCTGGTGCCAGTGCTGTACGCGATCCGAAACCTGGGCGGCAGCGACCGGAAATGCGATCATCGCTCCCGCGAGGAGGATCCGCGGCAGGGCGGTACGCGGCATGACCATCCAGGCCGTCGCGGCGTACCCTGCGACACCGGCCAGGAGAAAGATGATCCCAAAGAGCGATTCGGGCAGGCCATAGGCCTCCCTGTGGAAAGGGATAAGCGCGAACAGTCCCGAGGTCAGCGCCCCGAAGGCCGCGGATCCGGCGAGTGCCACCAGCCACCACCGGGAAACCTTGGCCGATCGCGCCAAGATCCCGCTGAGCAGAATCGGGACCACGATGATCGCGATGCCGTTGATGACGCCGCCCAGTCCTTCGGAAGGTGCCAGCTTGTTGGGCCAGACGGCACTGACGACGAAGCGGCCCAGCCCTCTGCGGCCCATTACGTCGTCGGTCCAGATGACGGCGACCACCACACCGACGACGAGCCCTATCAGGGCGCTCCTGGCAAGGAGGGCCCGACCCGATAATCCACTCATGGTCGCAACTATCGATCATGCCTGACAGGCTGCCAACCCGACGAGATAGGACACCGGAGCGTAACAAGCCCGCCCACCACATCATGGGCGGGGATCCTGCCCTTAGCGATACATCGAAGAGTCAGCCTGCTCGCCGGAAGTTGACAACTCAATCGAAAAGCGAATCGAACGTCGGGCCCGCACGGCTCGCCTAAGCAAGGCGCGCTCATCGTGGGTAGCGGAAAAGTTTGTCGAGCGGTGACGGAAGAACTCCGACGCCTCCTCCAGATCAGCGAACAGTTCACTGCCCCGGAAACACCGAAGGGGGCCGGACTTGATCCCGACCCCCTTCGTTACCAGGCACTATGCAGATTCGGCCTCTATATCCAACACCGCTTCTCTGCCCGAAATCAGCTGCAGCCGCTGGTGGAGCCGCAGCCCTCGCAGACGTAGCAGCTACCGGCGGGGCGCATCTTGGTGCCGCAGGTCATGCAGAGCGGCGCGTCGGCGGTGCGACCCTGGTGGGACTCCAGGGAGCCGACCCGAGGAGCCTCCGCGGGTGCCGCCTCGGGGCGGGGCTGCGGCTCCTCGATGGGGGCCGAGGTGGCGAGTTCGGCGATGACCTCGTCGGTGTGGATCGGGGCCGGGTCCTCACCGCGCTGCTGGGCGGCGCGCTCGGAGGCGGAGAAGATCCCGAGGGCGGCGCGGTCGTCGTAGGGCAGGTGGTCCAGGGCCAGGCGGCGGAAGATGTAGTCCATCACCGAGGCGGCGATGCGGACGTCCGGGTCGTCGGTCATGCCGGCCGGGTCGAAGCGCATGTTGACGAACTTGCCGACGTACGTCTCCAGCGGCACCCCGTACTGCAGCCCGATGGAGATGGCCACCGAGAACGCGTCCATGACGCCCGCGAGGGTCGAGCCCTGCTTGGACATCTTCAGGAAGACCTCGCCGAGGCCGTCGTCGGGGTAGGACGAGGCGGTCATGTAGCCCTTGGCGCCGCCCACGGTGAAGCGGGTGGTGGTGCTGGGGCGCTGGTTCGGCATCCGGCGCCGGGTCGGGCGGCTGATCTCCACGACCTGGATCGCCGGCTCGGCGGGTGCCTCCTTCTCCTCGGCCTTCCTGCCCGAGGCCGAGAGGGGCTGGCCGACCTTGCAGTTGTCGCGGTAGACGGCCAGGGCCTTCAGGCCGAGCTTCCAGCCCTCCATGTAGACCTGCTCGATGTCCTCGATCGTCGCGGACTCGGGAAGGTTGACCGTCTTGGAGATGGCCCCGGACAGGAACGGCTGGGCCGCGGCCATCATGCGGACGTGACCCATGGGAGCGATCGCGCGCTCGCCCATGGCGCAGTCGAACACCTCGTAGTGCTCGCGCCGCAGGCCGGGGGCGTCGACGACGTGGCCGTGCTCGGCGATGAACTCGACGATCGCCTCGACCTGCTCCTCCTGGTAGCCGAGCCGCCGCAGCGCGCGGGGAATCGTCTGGTTGACGATCTGCATGGAGCCGCCGCCGACGAGCTTCTTGAACTTGACCAGAGCGAGGTCGGGCTCGATGCCGGTGGTGTCGCAGTCCATCATCAGGCCGATGGTGCCGGTCGGGGCGAGGAGCGAGGCCTGGGCGTTGCGGTAGCCGTTCTTGTCACCGAGCCGCAGGCACTCGATCCACTGCCTGGAGGCCTCTCGGTGGATGGCCCCGTCGATCTCGTCGAACGTGCGCAGGGCGTCGTTCGCGTCGTTGTGCTTGCGCATGACCCGCTTGTGCGCGTCGGCGTTGCGGGCGTAACCGTCGTACGGGCCCACGACCGCGGCCAGCTCGGCGCTGCGGCGGTAGGAGACGCCGGTCATCAGCGAGGTGATCGCCCCGGCGACCGCCCGGCCGCCGTCGGAGTCGTAGGCGTGGCCGGTGGCCATGAGCAGCGCGCCGAGGTTGGCGTAGCCGATGCCCAGCTGGCGGTAGGCGCGGGTGGTCTGGTCGATCTTCTCGGTGGGGAAGTCGGCGAAGGTGATGGAGACGTCCATCGCGGTGATGACCAGCTCGGTGATCTTCACGAAGTTCGCGATGTCGAAGGTCTCGTCGTCCTTCAGGAACTTCAGCAGGTTGATGCTCGCCAGGTTGCACGAGGAGTTGTCCAGGTGCAGGTATTCCGAGCAGGGGTTGCTGGCGGTGATGCGGCCCGTCTCCGGGCTGGTGTGCCAGTCGTTGATCGTGTCGTCGTACTGGACACCGGGGTCGGCGCACTCCCACGCGGCCTTGCCCATCTTGCGGAACAGCTCTCTGGCGTCGATCTTCTCGATGACCTCGCCGGTGAGGCGGGCGCGCAGGCCGAACTCCTCGCCGTTCTCCACCGCGCGCATGAACTCGTCGGAGACGCGCACGGAGTTGTTGGCGTTCTGGTACTGGACGGAGACGATGTCCTTGCCGCCCAGGTCCATGTCGAACCCGGCGTCGCGGAGGGCGCGGATCTTGTCCTCCTCGCGCGCCTTGGTCTCGACGAACTCCTCGATGTCGGGGTGGTCGACGTCGAGGACGACCATCTTGGCGGCGCGGCGGGTGGCGCCCCCGGACTTGATGGTGCCCGCGGAGGCGTCGGCGCCGCGCATGAAGGAGACCGGGCCGCTGGCGGTGCCGCCGCTGGAGAGCAGCTCCTTGGAGGAACGGATCCTGGAGAGGTTGACGCCGGAGCCCGAACCTCCCTTGAAGATCACACCCTCTTCCTTGTACCAGTCGAGGATCGACTCCATCTGGTCGTCGACGGCCAGGATGAAGCAGGCGCTGACCTGCTGCGGCGACGCGGTGCCGACGTTGAACCAGACGGGCGAGTTGAAGCTGAAGACCTGGTTGACCAGGGCGTGCTTGAGCTCGTGGTCGAAGATCTCGGCGTCCTCTTCGGCGGCGAAGTAGCCGTGCTCGACCGCCGTACGCGTGTAGACGCCCACCACCCGGTCGATCAGCTGCTTGAGGCTCCACTCCCGCTGCGGGGTGCCGACCGCGCCGCGGAAGTACTTGGTGGTCACGATGTTCGCGGCGTTGACCGACCACGAGCGGGGGAACTCGACACCGCGCTGCTCGAAGTTGATCGAGCCGTCACGCCAGTTGGTCATGACGACGTCACGGCGCTCCCAGACCAGCTCGTCATAGGGGTGCACACCTGGCGTGGTGAAGATGCGCTTCATCTTCAGGCCCCTACGTGGCCTCTTGCCCCCGCGTGTCACCGCGCCGACAGTCTCCGTCATGACTTCCCCCTCCTGGGGCTCCGTGGAACCCTCGAATCGGACCACACCAACGCGCCGCCTCACCCCCGGCGCCCGGGGTCTGCATCAGTCCTGCTTGGTGGAGCGCTCCGCGCGGAGCTGCTCGATCTCCGCCTCGAAGTCGGCCAGCGTCTCGAACCCCCGATAGACGGAGGCGAACCGCAGGTACGCCACCTCATCCAGCTCGCGGAGTGGGCCCAGGATGGCCAGCCCGACCTCATGAGCCGCGATCTCGGCGCATCCGGTGGCCCGGATGCTCTCCTCGACCCGCTGGCCCAGCTGCGCCAGGGAATCCTCACCGACGGACCGCCCCTGGCACGCCCGCCGGACCCCGGCGATCACCTTGTCCCTGAAGAACGGCTCCGTCACACCGCTGCGCTTGCTCACCATGAGCAGGACGGTCTCCTGCGTGGTGAATCTGCGCCCGCACTCCGAGCACGTGCGCCTGCGGCGGATGGCCCCACCGTCCTCGGTGGCCCGGCTGTCGATGACTCGCGTGTCCAGATGGCGACAGAACGGACAATGCACGCGTGTCGCCTCCTTGACCTACCGAAGCGGCCGACCCACCTCACCTACCCATGACACGCACGCCCAGACGCTCGCGCACACATCTTCGAATAGTCGAGATGCGGTAATGGAAACACAATCTGTGGTGAAGGGTTGCGATGCAGCCACTAGATGTTGTGGTCCAACCGTAGAAGTGCTCGACCATGAACGCAAGTTGAAACGACCTTGTCGCACGAAGTCGCTGATCAGCCGTCACATTCCGGCGTGTCGCCGCCCGAGCGAGACCCCTCTCACCCCGGGCGCCCCTTCCCTCACAATCGTCCCAGCCGACCTGTCAGGCGAGGCCTCTCACGCACCTCTCCTCACACGTGCCGCCGACCGGCTCACCCCAGGGGGACGAGGCCCTCGGGGAGATAGAGCCGATCCCCCGGCCGAACCTCGGAGCCGGAGAGCCCGTTGAGGTCCATGATGCGACGGACCGCCGGGCCGGTGTCCGCCTCCTCCGTCAACGCGTCCGCTATCTCCCACAGCGTGTCGCCCGCGTGCACCGTGATCCGCGGCAGGCCCTCAAGACCCGCCCGCTCGCCCGCCGAGGCCATGTCGATGCGCCCGCCGATCCAGAGCACCGCCAGGGTGAACAGCGCGAGCACCGTCACCGCCACGATCCTGCCACGCCGGGTGAGCCGAAGTGGCCGTCGGGCGGCACCGGGACGGCGAGTGCCCACCGCGGGCGCCGTCGCCGATCTCGGCGCCCGCCTCGGCCCGTTTTCACGACCGGACCCTCGCCCCGGCTCACGGCCGGGCCGGCGCATCCGCTCGCGCCCGAACGACTGCCCCGCCTCACGGCCGGATCCCCACCCCGACTCGCGTCCGGGCCTTCGCCACGGCCGCCCCGGCTCGCGCCCGGACTTTCCCGCGGGCTCACGCCCGGACTTTCGCGACACCTGCCCCGGCTCACGGCCGGGCTTTCTCACGGACTCACGCCCGGACTCCCGTCGCGGCTCGCGACCTGACCCTCGTCCCGGTTCGCGACCTGACCCCCGCCTCGGCTCACGCTCGAACGTCCGCTCGGGCGGCTCCTGCCCGGCCCCTCGTCCCGGCTCACGCCCGAGGCGCGGCCTCGGCACAGGATCCCACCCGGACTCCCGCCCGGATTCCCGCCCTGGCCCGGCCTCGGACCTTCGCGCGGACTCCGGCGCGCAACCTGGCTCCGGCTCCGGTCTCGGGGGCGGCACGAGCCGCAGGGGCGGCGCCCCCGGTGATCGCCGCGCCGCCCGGGACCTCGGCGCGATCCTGGATCGTGGTGTCGTCGCGGTCGGTTTCACGGTGCCCCCCATCCCCTCGACCTGGCCGAACACATGTCGAAGAAAGATCGGTGAATCGAACACGATGTCGATCGAACTCCCGTACGATGTTGTACACCACGGCGTCGCCGATTTCGAGGACATTCGAACAATTGTTTGAGTCTGATCTTCGGCCAAGGTATGGTCGCTGTGTGCGACGTGTTAGATACAGACCGGGAGGCGAGGAGTTCGTATGAGCCAGCACAACGAGAACGGTTCGGCCGCCAGCGACCTGGCGGTGCGAAGGCGTGACTCCCTTGGCCTCACCCCCAGGCAGCGGAAGATCCTTGAGGTGATCCGCGACTCCGTGCAGCAGCGCGGCTACCCGCCGTCCATGCGGGAGATCGGCGAGGCGGTGCAGCTCACCAGCACCTCCAGCGTGTCGCACCAGCTGACGGCTTTGCAGCGCAAGGGCTACCTGCGGCGTGATCCGCACCGCCCCCGTGCCCTGGAGGTGCGCCTTCCCGGCGAGCCCGTGCTGTGGGTGGATCCCGACTCCGGCGACGACGAGGCTCCGGTCAGCCGTCCGACCGCCGCCTACGTGCCCCTCGTCGGCCGGATCGCCGCCGGTGGCCCCATCCTCGCCGAGGAGAGCATCGAGGACGTCTTCGCCCTGCCCAAGCAGCTTGTCGGCGAGGGCACACTCTTCCTCCTCCAGGTGACCGGTGACTCGATGATCGAGGCCGCCATCGCCAACGGCGACTGGGTGGTCGTACGCCAGCAGCCGGTCGCCGACAACGGCGACGTGGTCGCGGCGATGATCGACGGCGAGGCCACGGTCAAGACCTTCAAGCGTAGAGACGGCCATGTCTGGCTGGTCCCGCACAACCCCAACTACGACCCGATCCCCGGTGACGAGGCCACCGTGCTCGGCAAGGTCGTCGCGGTCCTCCGCAAGCTCTGACGCGAGCGTCCCGCACAGGCTCGCGACCGCCTTCCACAGGCTCTGGGACGCGGACTCCCAACCACCGAACCGCACCGTTCCGACGCGAGCTTCGAACCACGCGCTCCAACCTCCGCGCGACACGCCGGAGGACGCGCGACACGCCGGATGGGTGGTGTCCCGAGGCCGGGACACCACCCATCCGGCGTTTTTCAGGTGACGGGGTCCGGGGAAGCCTCCGCGCCGGCGGGCACGGAGCCCTCGCCGACCTCCCGTCGGCATGGTCCCGGTTCACGTGGCCGCGGGAGCCCGTCCGTTGACGTGCCTACGAAAGCCCGCCCTGACACCCGTACGGGAGCCCACTCGTTGACATGGGCAGCCCGCCTGCTGACGTCCACGCGGGAGCCTCCCGTCGACGTGGGCACGGGAGACCGCCTGTTGAGGTGGGCGCGGGGACACACCGGTCGATCCGTCGCGCTCGGGGCACCCCTTGGACGGGCGCCCCGAGTGCCCGCAGCGACCCCGAGACCACGCGGAATGGCTCCCCGGCCGCCTACGGGACGATGTTGACCAGCTTGGGCGCGCGGACGATCACCTTGCGCGGCGTGCCCGACAGGAAGGACCGGACCTTCTCCGACGCCAGGGCCAGCGACTCCAGGTCCGTCTCGGAGATCTCCGGGGAGACCTCCAGCCGGTCGCGCACCTTGCCCGCGACCTGGACGACACAGGTGACCGAGTCCTGGACCAGCAGCGCCGGGTCGGCCACCGGCCAGCCCGCGGTGGCGACCGAGGCGGCGTGTCCCAGCCGCTCCCAGCCCTCCTCCGCCGTGTACGGCGCGACCAGGGACAGCATGACCGCCAGGGTCTCGGCGGCCTCCCTGACCGCCGGGTCGGCGGCGCCGGGCCCGGAGTCGATGGCCTTGCGGGCCGCGCTCGTCAGCTCCATCATCCGGGCCACCGCGACGTTGAAGCGGTGGGAGTCGACCAGCTTGGTGACCTCGTCGATGGTGTGGTGGACGACCTTGCGCAGGTTCAGGTCTCCCGCGGTGACGTCGACGCCGGGCGCGGAGGCCGCGCCGGCCTCGGCCATGACGCGGAACGCGCGGGCCAGGAACTTCTGCGAGGCCGCCGGGGAGACGTCGGCCCAGTCGATGTCGTCCTCGGGCGGCCCGGCGAAGACGACGGTCAGCCTGACCGCGTCGACACCGTGGGCGTCGATCTGCTGCCCCAGGTCGACGCCGTTGCCCAGCGACTTGGACATCGCCTTGCCCTGGTTGATGACCTGCCCCTGGTTCAGCAGGCGGGTGAAGGGCTCGACGAAGTCGACCATCCCCATGTCGTGCAGGACCTTGGTGAAGAACCTGGAGTACAGCAGGTGCAGCACGGCGTGCTCGACGCCGCCGATGTACTGGTCGATCGGCCCCCACCTGCGCACGCGCTCGACGTCGAACGGGCCCTCGTCGTAGGCCGGGTCGACGTAACGCAGGAAGTACCACGAGGAGTCGACGAAGGTGTCCATCGTGTCGGTGTCGCGCCTGGCCGGGCCGCCGCACTTGGGACAGGAGACGTTGACCCAGTCCTCGGCAGAGGCCAGCGGGGAGACGCCCTTGGGCGCCAGGGCCTCGCCGCGCATGTCGGGCAGGGTGACGGGCAGCTGGTCGTCGGGGACGGGGACCTCGCCGCAATCGGCGCAGTGGATGATCGGGATCGGACAGCCCCAGAAGCGCTGGCGGGACAGCAGCCAGTCGCGCAGCCGGAAGTTGACCGTGAAGTGGCCGGTGCCCCGCTCGCTCAGCACCTCGATGATCTTCCGGATCGCGTCGGCCTTGGTCAGGCCGTCCAGCGGGCCGGAGTTGACCATCGCGCCGTCACCGGCGGTGGCGACGCCGGTCTCGCCGGGATCGGCCAGGCCGGTGTGCACGACCACCCGTACCGGCAGGTCGAAGGCGCGGGCGAAGTCCAGGTCGCGCTGGTCGTGCGCGGGCACGGCCATGATGGCGCCGTGGCCGTAGTCGGACAGCACGTAGTCGGCCGCCCAGACCGGCATGCGCTCGCCGTTGACCGGGTTGATCGCGTACCGGCCCAGGAAGACGCCGCTCTTCTCCTTCTCGGTGGACAGCCGGTCGATGTCGGACAGCTTGGACACCTCAACCCGGTAGGCCTCGAACGCCTCACGCCGGTCGTCGGTGACGATCTCCTCGGCCAGCGGCGCGTCCGGGGCGACCACGAAGAAGGTGGCGCCGTACAGGGTGTCGGGCCGGGTGGTGTAGACGGTGACCGGCTCGTCACGGCCCTCGATCACGAAGTTGACGTCGGCGCCCTCGGACCGGCCGATCCAGTTGCGCTGCATCGTCAGCACGCGCTCGGACCAGCCGCCCTCCAGCAGGGACATGTCGTCCAGCAGCCGGTCGGCGTAATCAGTGATCTTGAAATACCACTGGGTCAGCTCGCGGCGGACGACCTCGGCGCCGCAGCGCTCGCACCTGCCGTCCTTGACCTGCTCGTTGGCCAGCACGGTCTGGTCGTTCGGGCACCAGTTGACCAGGCCGCCCTTGCGATAGGCCAGGCCGCGCTCGAAGAAGCGGTTGAACAGCCACTGGGTCCACTTGTAGTACGAGGTGTCGCTGGTGTGCAGGCGGCGGGACCAGTCGAAGGAGATCCCGTAGCGCCGGTAGGAGTTGGCCTGGGTCTCGATGTTGGCGTAGGTCCACTCCGCCGGGTGCGCGTTGTGCTTGATCGCGGCGTTCTCGGCGGGCAGGCCGAAGGAGTCCCAGCCGACGGGGTGCAGCACGTTGTAACCGCGCTGGACCCAGTAGCGGGAGATGACGTCGCCCAGGGCGAAGACCTCGGCGTGTCCCATGTGCAGGTCGCCCGAGGGGTAGGAGAACATGTCGAGCATGTAGCGCCGCTCGCGCGGGTCGGCGGGGTCGTCGGAGGCCCGGAAGGGGTCCAGTTCCTCCCACCTGCGCTGCCACTTGACCTGCAGGGCCTGCGGGTCATAGTGCTGCTCGTCGCTCTGCATGTCGGCTCGCTCGCTCACGTCGATCTTCCTCGGGGTATGCCTGCGTGGATGGTCTGAACCCGTCCGGCCCAATGCAAAAACCCCCCGCTCACGCGGAGGGCAGCCGCATCGGCAGGGCGCTCAGGGACGGGGAAGCCGATGCGGCCCGATAAGCAGGGTCGCGGCACGCATAGGGCAAGACTATCGCAGCCCGCAAGGCGTATTCATGGCCAGGGGAAACAGGGCCGATCACGGTAAACGGGGGACAGGGTCCGGCCAGGTCAGCAGAATGGAGGTTCCCGCACTCGCCGGGACAACGAGACCCGATGGCTATACGCCTGTTGTGACCTCGTATGTCTCTCGCGTTTACTCTTCTAACCGTGGCACATTCAGTAGAGCCGGGGCAGGGCCCGGATCCGATGGAGGTCGGCCTGCCCATGCAGGATCCACCGACCGACCCCACCGGACTCCAGTTCAGGGGGGCGTTCTCCAGTTTCCCTGCGAGCCCCCCCGTCTCACGTGAGACCATGCCCAATACGCCTAATTCGGGCACCCGCGCGGGAGGTAAGGAAAGCATGGCCTCGGAGCAGTCCAGCCAGTCCCACCTGCCTCCGGCATGGCCGGAGGCTGCCGAGCCGTCGGCTCCGTGGACGAACGACCCCCTCGGCACCGGCCCCCGGCTTCCCCGCCCGCAGGACCAGCAGCAGGGCGGCAACGGCTCCTCCTGGCAGACCTCGCCCGGCGGAGGGCAGCGCGCCTCCGCCCCCCAGGCGGACTCCCCCGGCGGCGGCTGGCCCCAGAGCACCCCGCCCCAGAACGACGGCCGTACGCAGAGCCCGCAGGCCGACGGCTGGGCACAGGCATCAGGCTCGCAGGGCGACGGCCGGTCCCAGACACCGGCCCCTCAAAGCAACACCAGCTGGTCGGAGGCTTTCAGCCCGCGCAACGACGGCCGGGCGCAGGCGTCGAACTCCCCCCAGAACGAGGGCTGGTCCCAGGCGTCGAACTCCCAGGGTGACGGCTGGTCCCAGACATCCGGCACACAGGGTGACGGCTGGGCTCAGGCGTCCGGCGCGCAGGGCGACGGCTGGTCCCAGGCATCGGGCTCGCAGGGCGCCGACAACCGGCACCAGACCTCCCCCGGCAACGGATGGCCGCAGCCCTCCCAGGACGGCGACCAGCAGCACGCTCCCCCGGCGGACTCCCCCGGCGGCGGCTGGCCCCAGAGCACCCCGCCCCAGAACGACGGCCGTACGCAGAGCCCGCAGGCCGACGGCTGGGCACAGGCGTCAGGCTCGCAGGGCGACGGCTGGTCCCAGACGTCCGGCACGCAGGGCGACGGCTGGGCACAGGCGTCCGGCGCGCAGAACAACGGCTGGTCCCAGGCGTCGAACTCCCAGGGTGACGGCTGGGCTCAGACACCCGGCACACAGGGCGACGGCTGGGCACAGGCATCGGGCTCGCAGGGCGCCGACAACCGGCACCAGACCTCCCCCGGCAACGGATGGCCGCAGCCCGCCTCCTCCCAGGACGGCTGGGCGCAGGCGTCGGGCCCGCAGGCCGACGGCGACGGCCGCCCCCCGTCCTCCCCCGGCAACGGGTGGTCGCAGTCCATCTCGTCGCAGGACGGCAACGGTCAGCACACCCCGGTTCCCCCGGCGGACCCCCCCGGCGGCAGCGGCTGGGCACAGGCCACCACCCCGCCCAACGACGCCTGGCCCGGCACCCCGCCCCAGAACGACGGCCGTACACAGAGCCCGCAGGCCGACGGCTGGGCACAGGCCACCAGCCCGCAGAACAACGGCTGGGCGCAGGCGTCCAGCCCGCAGGGGAACGCGCACCGGCAGGGTTCCGGTGCGGCGGGTGAGACGTGGCAGGGTTCCGGTGCGACGGGGCACGACGCCTCCGGCCGGCCCCCTGGGGAGCACAACGGATGGTCGCCGGCACAGGCGGAGAACGCCCCATGGCCGCCTACGGCGGGCGGTGGCGCGTGGCCTCCGGCCTCCTCCTCGGGGGCGGGGGCCGCCGAGGCGCAGACCTCGACGTTCACCCCCTCCTGGGCAGGCAACGACGCCCCGGCCGCTCCCTTCGGCGGCGCCTCCCCCGGCACCGCTCAGGGTCCCCCGCCCGGCGGTTCCCCCTTCGGCGCCTCACCTGACGGCGGCGCGAACGGCGCCCCGGACGGCGGCGCGGGCAACGGAAACGCGCGGCGCAGCTACGGCGTGCCGGACAACCCCGCCATGTGGGCCCTGGCCGCGGCGAACGCGGCGGCTCCCAACGCGCCCTCACCTCAGGGAGCCCCTGCTCACCCCGGAGTCGGCCCCCAGCCGGGTCAGCCCCAGCCCGGACAGCCGGGTCACCCCGGACAGCCAGGACACCTGGGTCAGCCCGGACACCCGGGGCAGCCCGGACACCCGGGGCAGCCGGCACACCCCGGCCAGCCGGGACACTCCGGACACCCAGGTCAGCCGGGACACCCGGGTCAGCCCGGACATCACCTGAGCCGTGACCCGTCCGACCCGAACAAGCCGTTCGTCACCGCGGGCCAGATCAGCGGCCCGAAGACGCCTCCGCCGGAGCGCCAGCAGGAGCTGTGGAACACGGTCTTCGGCGACAACTACCAGGCCATCGAGGACGAGGACGATCTCGGGGAGCGGGGCCGACCGGTCTGGATCTTCGCGCTGGCCGGGTCCGTGGTCATCGCGCTGCTCGGCGCGGTGCTCTGGGCGTTCCTGGCCGGGCCGCTGGCCTCCCCCGACGAGGAGATCGCCCCCGACCCCAAGCCCTCGGCGGCGACGACCAAGAAGCCCGCCAAACCCGCCGCCATCGGCCGCCTGCCGCGCTTCGTCGGCGAGGCGTCGCCGGTGGCCGGCACGCTCACCGACCAGCAGGCGGGGATCACCCTGTCCCAGCTCGGCGCCCCCTGGCGGCAGGACCAGCGTCCCACCATGCCCGCCACCTACGGCTTCACGACCCGCCAGTATCTCCCGGCGGGCACGGACTCCACGGGCAAGACCCAGTTCGCGCAGCTGATGTCGGGCCCGCTCTCGCAGCGTTTGAAGGCCAAGTACACCTCGCCGGAGAACCTCGCCCCGGTGATCAACGCGGTGGCCTCCAGCGGGCGCAACAAGTTCTTCCCCGAGGACAACACCGCCCGCAAGACCGCCCAGCAGACCCTGTCGGTGAACGGCCTGCCGGGCCAGCTCGCCGCGTACGAGATCACCTCGGGCGACTCGAAGACGACCATGGTCGTGGCGGCCGTGAGCACCGGCGCCGACCTGCCCGCGATCGTCTACATGTCGGTGCCGGACAGCAAGAAGGAGCTGCTCCCCGACATCAACACCGTCTTCAAGTCGATCCGCGCGCTGGAGCGGTGAGCACCCCGCCGGTCCGGAAGGCCGGGGAGCCACCGAAAGCCGCGGACGGCTAGAAGGTGCACCTCATGCGCTTGATGCCGTTGATGAAGCTGGAGCGCAGGCGGTCGGGCTCCCCTTCGGAACGGATTTCCGGCAGGCGGGTGAACAGCTCGCGGAACATCACGGTGATCTCGCGGCGGGCCAGGTGGGCGCCGAGGCAGAAGTGCGGACCAGGGCCGCCGAAGCCGATGTGCGGACCCTCGGTGCGCCGGATGTCGAAGCGGTGCGGGTCGGTGAAGACGCTCTCGTCGCGGTTGGCGGCCCAGTAGTACAGCAGGACCTTCTCGCCCTCGCGGTAGCGGTGGCCGTTCATCTCGTAGTCGCGGGTGAGGCTGCGGCGCATCCAGGCGACGGGCGAGGCGAGGCGGACGACCTCCTCGACGGCACCGGGCAGGCGCCCGTCGAGGTCTTCGAGCAGCAGTGCCCGCTGGTCGGGGTTCTCGCTGAACAGGTGCAGGCCGTGCGAGATGGCGTTGCGGGTGGTCTCGTTGCCCGCCACCACCAGCAGGATGAAGAACGAGCCGAGCTCCTGCATCGTCAGCTTCTCACCGTCGATGTTGGCGCTGGTCAGGGCGGTGGTGAGGTTGTCTCCGCCCTCGGCGGCCAGGGAGACGACGAGGTCCTGGAGCCCCTGTCCCGCGCCGAGGAGCAGCTCGGCCGCGCGGCTGACGTCGGCGATGAACTCGGGGTCGCCGCCCGACAGGATGATGCTCGTGGCGTCGAAGACCGCCTGGTAGTGCTCGGGACCGATGCCCATCATGTCGCAGATGATCTTCAGGGGCAGCTTGGCGGCCACCTCGGTCACGAAGTCGCAACCGGGCCCCTTCGCGATCAGATCGTCCACGATCCGCACGGCGGCGGCCTCGACGTCGACCTCGAACTGCTTGATCATCTTTGGCGTGAACGCCCGGGAGACGATCCTGCGCAGCCTCGCGTGCCGGGGATCGTCCATGTTGATCATCGAGCCGAAGTACTCGCCGAAGTCGGGGCCGAGGTCCTGGATGGACGTCGCCCCCCGGCCCGAGGAGAAGACGTCGGGGTGGCGGCTGGCCTCGATGATGTCCGCGTGCCGTACCAAGGCGTAGTAGCCGGCCCCCGGCGGGGCGAAGGGGATCTCAGGCTCGGCGAACAGGATGGGCCCCGGCTGCGCGCGGAGCACCGCGAAGGCGGCCTCCCGCTCGGCCATCGGCCGCTCCCAGAAGGAGATGTCCGACAGGTCGATGTCCGCGAGTGAAACCGTCACGCCAGCCTCCACTAGAACCGCGTTCTGTTTATGGATCCTGCCACAGGACCCTCAGCCCAACCAGCCCGGAACGAGGTCGTCGACTTTCCCGGAGCACTCCAGATGCGGGAAGCGCCCGGCCTGGAGAACATGCTCCACCCTGGAACCCGGCGAAAGGAAGGCCGGAGCCTGGCCTAGCTGGTCCCTCCGGGTGGCCGGTACCCCGAAGGCACCCCGGCGGCCGACGCCACAACGGTCGGCGACTCAACGAGCGTCCCCGCGACCGACGACTCAGCGGTTCAACGGTTCAACGACTCAGCGGTTCAACGACTCAGCGGTTCAGCCACTCGGCGGCGATGAGGTCGGCGGCCCTTTCGGCGATCATGACGGTGGGCGCGTGGGTGTGTCCCCGGGTGATGACCGGCATGACCGAGGCGTCGGCCACCCGCAGTCCGGCGATCCCCCGGACCCTCAGGGCGGGGTCCACCACCGACCCGGGATCGTCGCCCATCCGGCAGGTGCCGACCGGGTGGTAGAGGGTCTCGCTGCGCTCGCGGATCCAGCGGACGAGCTCCTCGTCGGTCCTCGGGCCCCAGTACGGGTCCATCGGGGGGCCCGCGAGCGGCCGGAGCGCCTCGGTGGCGAACAGCTCCCCGGCCTTCCGCAGTCCGGCGACCTGCCGCCGGACGTCGGCCTGCGCCGTCAGGTAGCCGGGGTCGATCACGACGTCCCGGCCGTCCAGCGAGAGGCGTCCGCGGCTCTCCGGCCGGAGCAGGATCGAGGCGATGGTCAGGCCGTGGCCGGGCGGCGGGGTGAGGCCGTGACTGACGAAGGACCCGGGAGCGAAGATCAGCTCGATGTCGGGGGCAGGCTCCTCCTCCGAGGTGCGGATGAACGCCACGGCCTCACCGACGTTGGAGGTGAGCATCCCCCTGCCTCCGGCCAGGAAGCGCAGCAGGTTGCCGGCCGACTCGGCGCCGGCGAGGGTGATCGGCTTGAGACAGTGCAGGAAGACGCCCGAGGCGAGGTGGTCCTGGAGGTTGGCGCCGACCCCGGGCAGCTCGTGGACCGGCTCGACACCTGCGGCCAGCAGCTCGTCCGCCGGGCCGATGCCCGACAGCATGAGCAGGTGCGGCGAGCCGATCGCCCCGGCCGACAGGATCACCTCCCCGCGCGCCCGCGCCACCGCGGTGCCGCCGTCGCCGCCGCCGTACTCCACCCCGGTCGCGCGCCTGTCCTCGACGAGCACCCGGCGCACGCGCGAGGAGGTCAGCACGGTGAGGTTGGGTCGCTTGGCCGCGGGTGCGAGGTAGGCGTCCGCGGAGCTCCAGCGACGGCCCCTGCGCTGGGTGACGGGGGTCGGCGAGCAGCCCTCGTTGGAGGGGCCGTTGAGCTCGTCCAGGCGGGCGATGCCCAGCTCCTCGCAGGCCCGCAGGAACAGCGCGGTGGCGGGGTTCGGGGAGCGCAGCTCCGAGATGTGAATCGGGCCCTCCGTGCCGTACACGTCGCCGCGGTTGGAGCCCGCGCGGCGCTCGGTCCTGCGGAAGTACGGAAGGACCTCCTCGTAGGACCAGCCCGGCACGTTCCATCCGTCGTAGTCGGCGCGGTGCCCGCGCACCCACATCTGGGCGTTCATCGAGGAGGATCCGCCGAGCATCCGGCCACGCGGCCAGTAGAGTTCCCTGCCGGACAGCTCGGGCTGCCCGACGGTGGTGAAGTCCCAGTCGCGCTCGGTCTTGAACAGCCTGGCGAAGCCGGCGGGCATCCGGACCTCAAGTTTCCGGTCGGAACCGCCCGCCTCGATGAGGGCGACCCTCGTACCGGGATCGGCGGAAAGACGGTTGGCCAGCACGCACCCCGCCGACCCCGCGCCCACGATGACGTAGTCGTACTCCACGCTCACTGACCTTTCATCGCACAGACGGCCAGCTCGCCTCCCCGTAAGCGCGCTCTTATCTGCTTACTCCCCCGCGGTTTGCCCGTCAATTTGTCACCGCGTTACCTACCGGCCGGTATCCCGGGCTGCCAGTATGAGCGGGTCAGAGCTTGCTCGGAGGAGGACGCACGATGCTCAACCTGTCGATCGCACTGGAGGACAGCGCCCGGGAGGCCCCCGACCGCACCGCACTGGTCTTCGGTGACCTGCGGCTGCCGTACTCCCTGGTCAACACCGTCGCGAACCAGGTTGCCAACCTACTGGTCTCCCGAGGGATCGGTAAGGGCGACAAGGTGGCGCTGGCCTGCCCCAACCTGCCCTACTTCCCCTTCGTCTACTACGGGATCCTCAAGACCGGCGCCACGGTCGTGCCGCTCAACGTGCTGCTGCAGTCCAGAGAGATCGCCTATCACCTGGAGGACTCCCAGGCCAAGGCGCTGTTCTGCTTCGAGGGCACTCCCGAGCTGCCGCTGGGCGAGCGGGGGAGGGCGGGCTTCGAGGGGGCCTCGGCGGAGCACTTCCTCGTCCTGCCCGCCACCGCGTTCGCCACCGAGTCCGAGTACGGCGAGACACTGTGGGCGGCGCTGGACGGCGTGTCCGGCGAGTTCGAGACCGTGCAGACCGCGCCCGACGACACCGCGGTGATCCTGTACACCAGCGGCACCACGGGCCAGCCCAAGGGTGCCGAGCTCAGTCACCAGAACATGCTGCTCAACGCCATGGTCTCCGACGAGATGTTCCCCCGCACCGAGGGCGGCGACGCCTATCTTGCGGTGCTGCCGCTGTTCCACTCCTTCGGGCAGACCGTCGTCATGAACGCCGGGTTCCGGCGCCGGGGCACCATCGTGCTCGTGCCGCGCTTCGAGCCCGGCCCGGCCCTGGAGCTGATGCGCGCCGAGAACGTCACGCTGTTCGCGGGCGTGCCGACCATGTACTGGGCCATGCTGACGAAGATCCACGCCGACGGCGACGAGGTGCCCACCTCGCTCAGGGTCGCGGTCGCCGGCGGCGCCTCCTCCCCCGTCGAGGTGCTCAAGGACTTCGAGAGGACCTTCGGGATCGGCATCCTGGAGGGCTACGGCCTGTCGGAGACCTCCCCGGTGGCCAGCTTCAACCAGCTGGGCAGGCCCACCAAGCCCGGCACGATCGGCACGCCGATCTGGGGGGTGGAGATGAAGCTGATCGACGGCGACTGGAAGACGATCGAGGGCGAGGGGCCCGGCGAGATCGCGATCCGCGGCCACAACGTGATGAAGGGCTACCACAACCGGCCCGAGGCGACCGCCGAGGTGATGAGGGACGGCTGGTTCCGCACCGGTGACATCGCCACCCGCGACGCCGACGGCTACTACTCCATCATCGACCGGGTCAAGGACATGATCATCCGGGGCGGCTTCAACGTCTACCCGCGCGAGCTCGAAGAGGTCCTGATCACCCATCCCGAGGTCTCCCTCGCGGCGGTGGTCGGCGTCGCCCACGACTCGCACGGCGAGGAGGTCAAGGCGTACGTCATCCGCACCCCCGGCGCGACGGTCACCGAGGACGAGCTCATCGCCTGGGGCAGGGAGAACATGGCGGCGTACAAGTATCCGCGGATCGTCGAGTTCCGCGACTCCCTGCCGATGACCGCGACCGGAAAGATCCTCAAGCGCGAGCTCCGCTGAGGGGCCCGCATCCGCCCGGCCGACGAGGCCGCGGCGGCGGGGCCGGGTTCCGAACGGCACGCGACGTGCCATCCGGAACCCGGCCCCGAGGTGTCAGGCCTGGTAGACCTCGAACTCGGACAGCTGCGCGGCAGGCCAGCCGGTGTTTCCGGTGAAGGTCAGCCGGACGTACCGGGTGGACGTCGCGGAGAACGTGATCGTCACCGCGTTGCCGGAGGCCGGGCTGAAGGAGTGGCCCGCCGATCCGGCGAGCGTCGTGAACGACGTCCCGTTCGCGCTGCCCTGCACCGACAGCGTCTGGGTGCGGGCCTGCCACGCCGCCTGCGGCGGCAGCTTCAACACCACCCTGCCGATCGTCGCCGCCGCGCCCAGGTCGACCTGGATCCACTGCGGGAACGCGTTGTTCGCGCTCTCCCAGTAGGTGTTCGGGTCGCCGTCGACCGCGTTCTGCGGGACGAAGTTCTGGTTGTGGCTGCTCGCCGTCACCGCCTTGCCCCGCGCCAGGTTGGTGTTAGGGGCGGTGTCCGTGGTCACGGTCACGGTGTTCGACGGGGGCGAGACGTTGGGCACCGCGTCATGGGCGGTGACGGTGAAGCCGTACGCCGTCGCGGGGCTCAGCCCGGTCACCGTGTGCGTGGTGCCCTGCACGGTGGCCACGACGGTGCCGCCGCTGCGCACCTGGTAGCCGGCCACTCCCACGTTGTCGGTGGAGGCCGACCACGACAGCGACACGCTGGTGGCCGTCTTCGCGGTCACGGTGAGGTTGCCCGGTGTGCTCGGCGGCTGCGTGTCGCCGCCGGTGGCGGGCCCGTACACCTCCAGCTCACCCAGCTGCGCGGCCGTCCAGCCGGTGTTTCCGGTGAAGGTGAGCTGGACGTACCGGGTGGAGGCGGCGGGGAACACGATCGTCACCGTGTTGCCCGAGGCCGGGCTGAAGGAGTACCCGGCCGGCCCGGCGAGCGTCGTGAACGACGTCCCGTTGACGCTGCCCTGCACCGACAGCGTCTGGGTGCGGGCCTGCCACGCCGCCTGCGGCGGCAGCTTCAGCACCACCCTGCCGATCGTCGCCGCCGCCCCGAGATCGACCCGGAGCCACTGCGGAAACGCGTTGTTCGCGCTCTCCCAGTAGGTGTTCGGGTCGCCGTCGACCGCGTTCTGCGGGACGAAGGTCATGTTGTGGCTGCTCGCCGTCACCGCCTTGCCCCGCGCCAGGTTGGTGGTGTCGCCGCCTCCGCCTCCGATCTTGGGTGGGGTGGGGCGGGTGGGGGTGAGGGGGATCTGGCCCTTGAGCATTCTGCCGCCGTCGCCGGTCAGGCGTAGGTAGTAGTCGGCCGAGCAGGCGGTGCCGTCCTCGTCCAGGGCGAGCATGCCGGAGTTGGCCGGGACGTCGGCGAGGGTTTCGGCGGTCTTGGCGATCTGGTTGCCCTCGTTGTACTCGTCGAACATGGAGATGTAGATGCCTTGTGCGCCGATGCGGACCATGTTGTAGAACTGACGCCACATGAAGTCGCCGTGGCGGCGCTGGCGGGTGGTGACGTCGCCGGGTAGCACGCAGGGTTGGTAGTCGATGCCGTGGGCGTCGCAGTCGGCCTGGTCGGGCAGGTTGACGTTGGTGTGGAAGTGGTCGACGTCGGCGATGGTGCCGATGCGGCCGACCATCCAGGGGGAGATCATGTGGAAGGCGTGGTAGACGTCCAGAAAGCCGGGCCGGGAGTCCTCGACGCCGCGGCGCCAGTGGGTGGGTACCCCGCCCATCACGTAGCAGCCCTGGGCTTTGAACCAGTTGACGACCTCCAGGCAGGGGGCGGGTGCCCAGGGGCGTTTGGGGTCGTTGAAGCCGAAACCCCAGATGCCGACGACGGGTTTGCCGTTCTGCATGGCGTAGGCCGACGACGTGGTGTGGGCCTTCATCTTGTTGAGCCAGTCGGTTTTGATCTCCGGCTGCATGTTCGTCCAGTCGGTGACGTCGTACATGATGTAGTACTTGCGGCCGTTGGCCTCGGCGGCGGTGCGGACCTTGGTGGCCATGGCGTCGCGGGTGGGGCCTTCGCCGCCCATCGGGTTGAAGCGTTGCAGGGCGGCGGTGTCGATGTTGTTCTCGCGCATCCAGCGGAAGTGGGTGTCGACGGTCTGCTGGTCGTAGGAGGAGAACAGGGTGGCGGGCCGGCCGTTGTTGAGGTTGGCGTAGGCGGTGGGGTAGGTGTTGGTGTACTCGCGGGTGTCGGGCCAGCCGACGATGGTGTTGTTGGTGGGTGAGGGGCTTTGGCCCATGTTGGCGCTCCAGTGCCACCAGCCGTTGATGGGGGCGGTGTCGCCCTTGCAGGCGAACCAGCCCTGGTAGCCGACGGTGATCTTCCCGACCACGTCCCCGATCGGGCTGTCGGCGTGGGCCGCGCTGCCCAGCGCGGACAGTAGCTGCGACGACGACACCGCGGCGAGAGCGGACCCGGATGCCACGGAGGTGATGAACCTCCGACGCGAGACGGCCACGTGAACTCCTTTCGTCCGGAGCGGCCATCCGTGCTTCACCGCTCCATCCGGGGGGCGGGGGGTGCCGTGCCGGTGGGCCTGCGCGTTCGGCCCGCGCTCCCCCGCGTGTCACGGAGGGAGCGGGACCTGACCGGGCGACGGCGGCGGACCCCGGCTCACGATACGGAGATCGGTCGCCGGGTCGGCCGGGGCGAGGAGCACCACGGCCCGCTCCCTCCCGCCGGGAACACGTCCCGGGCAGGGGAGAACCGCACACCAGGGGCACGGGGCGGCACGCGTCGTCCCCGGTGCGACAGCGGGCTGCTTGCGTCATCCTGACAGGACCAGATACATAAACGCAATAGTCAGAAACGTTCGCGAAATCTACCGGCATTTCCGCGCAAAAATTTGCGTTCGCCATCCGTGCCGGACCGTTCCAGGAGGTTCCTGGACGTTCCGCGACGGGGACGGCCGACGAACCGGTGGTCGGCGGCTCTCGATCCGGCGACGGCCGACTCCCCGAGGTCTCCGTGGCGAGCTGGTCCGGCGCCACGAAGCCGTACGGCCCCCGCCGCGGGGTGTCCGCGACGGGGGCCGTACGGTCCGATGTGAACACGCCCGCGTGAGGGCCCGCGCGGATTCTCGTATAGGAACATCCCATATGAGCGTCTCCCGCGCGGGGTCCCGCGTGAGCGTGTGTCCCGGGGGTCAGGGCCAGTCGAGCGAGGGGCGGAGCGGGACGCCGGCCGTGCCGTCGTCGTTGAGCTTCACCCCGAGGACCTGATGGAGCTGGATCTTGTTGCGTTCGAAGCCGACCACGCAGGCCGCCATGTAGAGGCGCCACACCCGTGCCGTGCCCTCGCCGACCTCCTGGACCGCCTCGTCCCAGTGGTCGTCGAGGTTGGCGCACCAGAAGCGGAGGGTCTGCGCGTAGTGCTCTCGCAGGTTCTCCTCGTGGCGGATCTCGAAACCGATGTCCTCGATCTGGCGGGCCAGGTAGCCGACCGACTCCAGCTCCCCGTCGGGGAAGACGTAGCGGTTGATGAAGCCGCCGGCGTTGAGGGTCTTCTCCGTGCCCGTCGGACGGGTGATGCAGTGGTTGAGCAGCCGTCCGCCGGGGACGAGCTTGTCGTACAGGAAGCGGAAGTAGAAGGGCAGCTGGTCCTTGCCGATGTGCTCGGTCAGGCCGATCGAGCTGACGGCGTCGAACCCGGTCTCCGGCACGTCGCGGTAGTCCATGTGGCGGACCTCGGCGAGCTCGCCGAGACCGGCCTCCGCGATGGCCTTCTGCGCCCACTCCGCCTGCTGGCGCGAGAGCGTGACCCCCAGCGCCTTCACGCCGTACTCGCGGGCGGCGTGGATCACCATGCCGCCCCAGCCACAGCCGACGTCCAGCAGCCTCATACCGGGCTTGAGGTCCAGCTTGCGGGCGACGAGCTCGAACTTGGTGAGCTGCGCCTCCTCCAGCGTGGAGTCCTGCTCGGGGAAGACCGCGCAGGTGTAGGCCATGGAGGGGCCGAGCACCCACGAGTAGAACTTGTTGGAGACGTCGTAGTGGTGGTGGATGGCCTCGGCGTCGCGCTGTTTGGCGTGCCTGCTGCCCATCCGGGCGAGCATGCTGCGCCGCACCTCCTGCGGAGGCGGCGGCATCCGGGTCAGCAGCGGACGGACCCCGAGGGCTCTGATGGCCGAGAGCTTCTGCCCGACCGGGATGTCGTTGACCGTGAGCGACCACATGCGGGACAGCAGGGTGTACATGTCACCGTCGACGTCGAGGTGACCGGACACGTAGGCCCTGGCCAAACCCAGCTCTCCGGGGGCCTGTGCCAGGTACGCGACGGCCGCCGGGGTTTTCACCTCGACGCTGATGTCGGCGCCGGCCGGCCCGGCCTTGCTTCCGTCGTAGGCGACGAAGCGTACGTCCGCCTCGGGCCCCATGACCTTCTCGAAGATCTCTGCGAGCAACACAGAATCAGCCTCTCTTAACGCCCCCGAACACACTTGTCGTAGAGGTCGAGCAACCGGCCACCCCCGTCGTATGCCCGCTTGACCGGCCAGTAGGCGGTTCCGTTATAAAACCGCCAGAATTCATCCTCCGGGTAGAACGAGGTGGAGTACAGCGATTTATGTCCCTCCAGCTCGTGGACCCGGTTCTCGATCAGACGGTTGTGGTAACCGTCGAACTGCCCTCTGGGGAGCGGCACCGTCCCCCAGAAGCCGAAGTTGACGTAGAGCCGCCCCGGCTCCAGCGGGTAGAGCGGCCACTCGCCGGTGGACCTGAGCGGGCACATCCAGACCGGCGCCATCCCGACCTTGTCGTGGAAGAACTCCAGGAACTCGGCACCGCGCTCGACGGGCACCTCGATGTCCTGGATGACCGACTCCTGCACGGGCAGGTCGCGCCAGCGGTCGACCCTGGCGATCACCCCGTACTTGCGGTCGAGACCGACGAGCCTGCGGTAGACGTCCGAGCGCATCCACTTGCGCGGCATCAGGGACCGCACCAGCGCGGTCTGCACGCCGAAGGCGCGCGAGCACCAGAACCAGTCGGTGTCCCAGCGCCACAGGTAGTCGCGGACGGTGAGCCAGTCGCGGGTCCTGGTCTGGATCGACCGGTAGTAGATGCGCATCCCGGTGTAGTCGGAGAGGTACGGGGCACGCTCGGCGAAGCGGCCCACCGTGATGTAGAGCTCGCCGGGACCGAAGAACGTGCCGTCCACGAAGTCGACGCGCTCGCCCTCGTACTCGCCGCGCTCGCAGATCTCGCGCATCGCGAGCATGCACTTGTCGGCGTCGCCGAACGGGATGTGGGTCAGCTTGACGTACGGCTGGACGGGCTTGAGCTTGATCCGGATCCGGAGGGCGTAGCCGAGCGTGCCGTAGGAGTTGGGAAACGCGCGGAACAGGTCGCGGTGCTCGTTGTCGTCACGGGCCACGACGATCCGGCCGTCGCCGGTGAGGATCTCCAACTCCTCCACCGACTCGTGCGGCAACCCGTCCCTGAAGCTGGTGGACTCGATGCCGAGCCCCGTCACCGCCCCGCCCAGCGTGATCGTCTTCAGCTGCGGCACGACGTACGGCATGAACCCGTGGGCGAGCGTGGCGTCCACCAGGTTCTCGTAGGTCGTCATCCCCTGGACCTCGGCGGTCATCGTCACCGGGTCGACCTCGATGACCTGGTCCAGGTCCCTGGCCGACAGCTTCGCCGACCGGGTGCCCTCCCTGAACCGGAACAGGTTGGTGGTGGCCTTGGAGAGCCGGGGCACCGCGTCTCCCGGGATGGCGGCGTAGGAATCCCTGATCTGTTCCACCGCTTGCCGGTGCGCCGACATCTCTGTCATCTGTCGCACGGTAATCACCCCCATGACCTCGTTGGAAAGATCGCCCCTAGGCACGTTATATCTCGGATGTCTCCGGAGCCAGGTGGGGCGCGTTAAACACGGGAAAACTCTACGACCGCCCTTCTCGCGATCTTCGACCGACCACCGTATCGACCCCGTTGATCACGTTCGCCACCGGGCGGCCCTCGATCGCGGCCTCCAGGTTGTCCAGCACGCACCGGATCAGGCGGCCGGTCGACTGCGGGGTCACCCCGGCCACGTGCGGCGAGAGCAGGACCCGGGGACTGGCGCGCAGCGGGTCGTCCGGCGGCGGCGGCTCGGTGTCGAACACGTCGAGCGCGGCGCCGCCCAGGTGCCCCGACTCCAGGGCGGCCAGCAGCGCCGCCGAGTCGACCACCTGCCCCCTCGCCGCGTTGACGAGCAGCGAGCCCGCGGGCATCAGGGAGGGGTCGATCAGCCCTCTGGTCTCCTGCGTCAGCGGGATGACCAGGACGAGCACGTGGGAGCTCGAGACCAGCTCGCCGAGCTCCCGGTAGGCGTAGGGCACCTCGCGCGGCGTGCGGGTCCAGTAGGAGACCTCGCATCCGTGGGCGGCGAACATCCGGGCGGCGGCCTCGCCGATCGGGCCGAACCCGACGATGCCGACGCGCGAGCCGTACAGCTCGGCGGGCCCGAGATCCAGCTGCGGCCAGTGTCCCGCGCGGACCGCGGCGTCGGCGTCGAGCAGCCGCCGCGACAGCGCGAGCGCGGCGGCGAGACACCACTCGGCCACCGCGACCGCGCTCACCCCCGCGGTGTTGGCCAGCGGCACGCCCGCCGCGGCGAGCGCGGCGAGGTCGTGGCCGTCCACTCCCACCGAGGGCTGCTGCACGAACGCCAGGTCCGGCGCGGCCCGGACGGCCTCGGCGTCCATGACGAGCCCGCCGCTCCAGTCGCCGACCACGATCTCGGCGTCGCCGAGGGCGGCGAGCAGCGACTTTCGGTCACGGGCCGCGGGAACCGACACGCTGACCCGGTCGCCGAGCGAGCCGAGCAGGTTGCGCACCGCCTCCTCGGGGAGCGGCGGCAGCGCGAGCACCCTCCAGGGCATGTCACTCGCCTCCGCGGGGATGGTGGCCGCCTGGCGCGCGGCCCGAGCGTCCTGCTGTCATGTCACTCGCCTCCAGGGGCTTCGGGGGAAGCGGGCCGCCGGTCCAGGGGGCTTCGGGAAAAAGCGGGCCGCCGGTCCGGGGAGCTTCGGGGAAGGCGGGCCTCCGGACACGCGTCCCGGCCGCCCTCCGGTCATGTCACTCGCCTCCACGGGGGTGGAAGCTGTCGAACACGCGGGTCATGAGGGCCTGCTGGGCGCCCCAGTCGGCGTCGTGGGTGGTCCAGCTGAGCACCATGACCGAGTCGCCCACCTCGACGAACCTCCGCACCTCGTGGTAGGTCACCCCGGCCTTGGCCCAGGGCGCTCCCCCGCCGTCCTTCATGCTCCAGGTGAACTCCCACTGGAGCCCGGCGCCGTAGGCGAGGGGGATGTTGGCCGTGTCCTCGGAGTGGATCTCGCTCCACTGGGCGACGTTCTCCTTGACGGCCTCCTGGAGCGGCTCCAGGCCGTCGGCGGTTCCCTCCAGCGGCTCCACCGACAGGTGGGCGGCCCCGTCGCGGCGCAGCCACTGGGTGTAGCCCGTCTCGGCCGCCCAGTCGCCGTTCCACCCGGCCGGGTAGCCGATGGACCAGTTCTCCGGGGGACGGGCCCGCCACGCCTTCAGCCCTCCGGCGGGCGCCGCCGTCCTGGTCCTGCTGGGAGTCGGGGTGGGGGTCGGGGTGGGGGTCTCCGACTCGGTCTCCTCCACCGGCTCCGGCACGGTCTCGGCGACCGTGGGCACGGAGCGCGCCACCGGCCGCTGGTCGGGCTGCGACATCGCCACGGCCGCCGCGGCGCCCCCCGCGGCCAGGACCACGACGGCCCCCACGATCAGCGGGAGCCGCCCTCCCCGGCGGCGGCGGCGGCCGGACGCGGCCGAGGTGCCGGTGCCGCGCCCGTCCCGCTCCCCGCCGTGGTGGGGTGCCTTGCCGATGCGGCTGAAGCTCTCGTCGGTCCGGGTCGGGGTCCCGCCCGTACGGCGGCCCTGGGCCTCTCCCGTCCGGCGGACGGCGGTCTCCCCGGTGCGGCGGGCCGCCGCCGACGGGTCGTTGATGACCTCCGCCAGCATGGCGTCGGCCTGCTGCGCGGTCAGCCGGTGGGCGGGCTCCCGCTGGAGCATGCCGGTGAGCACCGCGCGCATCTCCTGGGGCACCCTGCCGAAGTCGGGCTCCTCGGTGAGGAGCGCGCCGAGGGTGGAGATGGCGTCGCGACGCTCGAAGGGGCCCTGGCCGACCATGGCCGCGTAGAGGGTGGCCCCGAGCGCCCACAGGTCGGACCAGGGGCCGGCGTCGGTGCCGGTGGCGCGCTCGGGCGGCAGGAAGCTGGGCGAGCCCGTCACCATGCCGGTCTGGGTCAGCGAGGTGTCGCCCTCGATGGTGGCGATGCCGAAGTCGGAGAGCACCGCGCGGCCCTCGGCGTCCAGCAGGATGTTGCTCGGCTTGACGTCGCGGTGCAGGATCCCGGCCTCGTGGGCCGCGCGCAGGGCCGACAGGACCTGGCGGCCGATGTCGGCGACCTGGCGCACCGGCAGCGGGCCGACCTCGTCCAGCCCGCGCGCCCTGACCAGCTCCATCACGATCAAGGGGCGGCCGTCCTGCTCCACCACGTCGTAGATCGCCACGATGCCCCGATGGTTGAGCCTGGCCGCGGTCCTCGCCTCGCGGGAGGTGCGGGTCAGCTGGACCTGGTGCTCGGCCGGGGAGAGGTTGGGCGGCAGGAGCACCTCCTTGACGGCGACCGAGCGGTTCAGGAGGGTGTCGTAACCCTCCCACACGACGCCCATCCCGCCCCTGCCGAGCTCTCGCAGCAATCGATAGCGCCCAGCGACCACCCGTTCACTGTGCGGATATGTCATCGCAAAACCCCTAGGTCCCATTCGGAGAGGGCGCAAGTTTCCCATACGCGCGCGGGCGCCACGCGACTCCTCGCGATGTGTCTTGCCCTGGAAAGCCGAATGTTGTTCTACTTGGGCGGGAGGGACGGCGGCGCTCGTCGCCGAGCGGGTGCTCGCGTACGCCGTACCCGACGAGAGCCGAACCACACCCGAGGAGAATGTCGATGGAGCGCGTGACCAGGAAGGGCCCGCTGGCCGGAGTCCGCGTGCTCGAACTGGCGGGGCTGGCCCCCGGGCCGTTCGCCGGGATGATGCTGGCCGACCACGGGGCCGAGGTGCTGCGCGTCGAGCGCGCGAGCGTCGTCGCCGGGGCCGGGGACAGGCCGCGTCCCGACGTGATGGACCGGGGCAAGCGGACGGTCGGCCTGGACCTGAAGTCCCCCGAGGGGGTCGCCGCGTTCAAGGAGCTGGCCCGCCACGCCGACGTGGTCGTCGAGGTCTTCCGGCCGGGGGTCGCCGAGCGCCTCGGCATCGGCCCGGCGGACCTGCACGCGGTCAACCCACGCCTGATCTACGGGCGGATGACCGGCTGGGGCCAGGACGGCCCGCTCGCGCCGACCGCCGGGCACGACATCGACTACATCGCCGTCTCCGGCGTGCTGTCGATGCTGGGCCGCGCGGGCGAGCGCCCCACCCCGCCGATCAACATCCTCGGCGACTTCGCCGGGGGCGGCCTCATGCTCGCGTACGGCGTGCTGCTGGCGCTGATCGAACGGGAGCGGACCGGCGAGGGCAGGGTGATCGACGCCGCCATGGTGGACGGCGCGGCGACGCTGTTCGCGATGTTCCACCACGGCGTGCAGACCGGCGGCTGGGGCCCGCGCGGCACGAACCTGCTCGACACCGGCGCGCCGATGTACGACACCTACGAGACCGCCGACGGCCGGTACGTGGCCGTCGGCGCGCTGGAGCCGCAGTTCTGGGCGGAGATGACCACCCTGATGGGCCTGGAGGACCTGCCCGACCGCGACGACAGGTCTCAGTGGCCCGCGCTCCGCGAGCGGCTGGCCGAGGCGTTCCGGTCCAGGACCCGCGCCGAGTGGGAGGCGGTGTTCGACGGCTCCGACGCCTGTGTCTCCCCCGTGCTGGAGGGGGGCGAGGCCGCGGACCACCCGCACAACAAGGCCAGGGGCCTGTTCGTCGAGGTCGGCGGGGTCAGGCAGCCCGCGCCCGCGCCGCGCCTGCTCGGCGTGCCCGAGCAGGACCTCTCCCCCTCCACCCGGCTGGCGGACCTGTCCTCCTGGGGCCTGCCGGAGGAGGCCGCCGCCAGGCTGCGCGCGGCGGGAGTGCTCGCCTGACCTGATCGTCCCATTTCAAGGGCGGTACACCTGGCACAGGTGTACCGCCCTTTGTCGTAGAGGTTGTGTGCAATGTAGTAGATGTACTACATTCATACACATGAGTACTGCGATAAGCGTTCGCGGGCTGCGGATGACATACGGCGCGGCCGAGGTGTTGCGAGGGGTCGACCTCGAGATCGAGCACGGGGAGATCTTCACGCTGCTCGGCCCCAACGGAGCGGGCAAGACCACCACCGTCGAGATCCTGGAGGGCTTCAGGAACAGGTCGTCCGGCGAGGTGAGCGTGCTGGGGACGGACCCCGCACGCGGCACCGACGCCTGGCGGGCCAAGCTGGGGATCGTGCTGCAGAGCTGGCGCGACCACCCCCGGTGGAGCGCCAGGGACCTCCTGGCCCACCTCGGCGAGTTCTACGACGACCCTCGCGACCCGGACGAGCTGCTGAGCGCGCTCGGCTTGGCCGCGCAGGCCGGACAGCGGGCGAGCCGCCTGTCGGGCGGCCAGCGCCGCCGGCTGGACGTCGCCCTGGGCATCGTGGGTCGCCCCCGGCTGCTGTTCCTCGACGAGCCGACGACCGGGTTCGATCCGGAGGCACGTAGGGAGTTCCACCTGCTGATCAGGAAACTCGCCGCCGACGAGGGCATCACGGTGCTGCTGACCACGCACGACCTCGCCGAGGCGGAGAAACTGGCGCACCGGACCGCGATCCTGGTCGGCGGGGAGATCGCCGTGTGCGGGACCCCGTCCGAGCTGGCGCGGGCCGTACAGGCGCAGTCACACGTGCGCTGGTTGGAGGACGGCCGGGAACAGGTCCTGACCACCGAGGACCCGTCCCGGGCCGCGTGGGAGCTGCACCGGAGGTTCGACGGCCCGGTGCCCGGCCTGGAGATCCGGCGTCCGTCGCTGGAGGAGAACTACCTGAGCCTCATTGGGAGGGCGGCATGAACGTCAGAGCACTCCGGATCGGCCTGCGACGAGGCTGGGCCGAGCACCTGCACCTGATCAAGGACCGCAAGGAGCTGTTCACCACGGTGATCGGCACGGTGGGGACCTTCGCCCTGCTGATGCTCTTCATCGGCGACGGCTCGGTGAAGGGGACGGACGCCTCCCAGGGCACGTTCATGATGATCGGTTTCCTGGCCTTCACCGTCTTCTCCAACGGCCTGATGACCCTTCCGATGGCGATCGCCGCCGACCGCGAGGAGGGAACGCTCCTGCGGCTGCGCACCGTCCCCGGCGGGATCCTCGCCTACCTCACCGGGCGAGGGGTGACCATCATGTGCCAGATCGTCGTGCAGAGCGTGCTGATCGTGGGCACGGGCGTCGCCCTGGGCGGGGTCACGCTCCCTCGCGACTGGACGACCCTGATCTGGGTGACGGTGCTGGGCACGATCGCCGTCGTGCCGCTGGGGGCGGCGATCGGCTGCCTGACTCCCGGCCCGAAGGCCGCGGCCGGGATGCTGGGGCTGCCGATGATGGTCCTGATGATCACCTCGGGGGTCATGGTCCCCGTCACGTACATGCCCGAGTTCGTCCAGTGGATCTCGCAGGCGTTCCCGCTCTACTGGCATGGACTCGGCCTGCGCGCGGCGTTCATGCCCGACTCCGTGCTGGCCGTCGAGATCGCCGGGAGCTGGCGCCTGCCCTGGGTGGCCGCCGCGCTCGCGGTGTGGGCGGTCGTGGGGATGCTGCTGGCGCCGAAGCTGATCCGCCGGGTCACCCGGCGCGAGTCCGGATCCCGGCTCGCCGAACGGCAGCTCGCCGCGCAGGGGTCGTGAATGCTGGGAGACTGCTGGGATGTCTGCGGAAGCCGTGTACAACCGGATCCCGGTGCTGAGAGCCGAGCGCGGCGTCTCACGCAAGGACCTGGCGGCCGCGCTGGGGGTCCACTACCAGACGATCGGCTATCTGGAACGCGGCGAGTACAGCCCGAGCCTGTTTCTCGCCCTGCGCATCGCCGAGTATTTTGAAGTACCGCTGGAGGTCGTCTTCTCCCTGAAGCCGTTCCCACGACTGGGCAGTGAGGTGAAGTGATGGGTGAGCTGACTCCCGAGCGGCTGGAGACCCACCACCGCGACTGGCCGCCGCGTTCCTGGTACGCCACCCGCCGGCGCCGGCGGATCCTCGTCGGCGCCGGCGCCGGATCCGCCGGGATGATCTGGATCAGCGCGATCGTGTGCTGGTACCTGGCGCCGAGCGACGTCGCCATGTGGACCACCTTCGCCCTGATGGGGGCCGCACTGGTGATCTACGTCGTGGTCTGGTCGGCGCTCGTCACGGCCACCCGGGGCGTGGTCGGCCTCGCCGACCGCTACCTCGACGAACGCCAGTCCCGCGAGCGCCAGAAGATCGAGGCGGACGCCCGCCGGGGGACCACGGTGGTCCTCTTCGCTCTCGGCGTAGTGCTCCTGGCCGCCTCGCGCGAGGACGCCAAGGTCGTCCAGGTCCCGGCGGCGGCGATCGTCATGCTCATGAGCGCCGTGATCACGACGCACCTCATCCTGCCGGCGCTCATGGCGGGCTGGCAGATGTCCGACCCGCCGCCGGACGACGACGAGGACGACGAGCCGGGCGACGGGGGCGGGCACGACCGGGGCGGCGAGGCTCCCGGCCTCGCCTCGGACGGTCAGCCCATCGAGGGGAACACCGCCGCGTAGATGTCGGCGCCCCCCGGGTGGTGCACCTCCAGATCGGTGGTGAAGGCCCGAACCGGGGTGCCTCCCGACTCGGTGTGCTTCCACAGCCGCTGCCACGCCTCCCGCAGGGCACCCGGCATCGGCCCGTGGGCCTCGATCTTCAACGACGGCACCCCGGGCACCCGTACCGCCACCATCCCCTCGGGCAGCGCCGCCGCGCTGCGCACGGCGACCCCGACGACCTGGGTGTAGGCGCCGTGATGGTCACTCTCATAGTCGGTGAGCACCGCGTAGATGTTCTCGTCGACCCGTCCCGGCACGTGGGCGAAGGCACCCGGGGATCCCGCCCGCGCCCAGAGCGCGCCGAGCCTCCCCCGGCCCGGCTCCATCTCGTCGGCGTTCGACGTCCGTACGGCATGGCCTACGACGAGCATCTCGGGCCGATCAACCACGATCACAATGCCTCCTCATGGCCATCCACTTATTCGCGCAAACCGGATCTTAGCCTCCGGCCCGAGCCTCCGTTCCTCTTCGGAGGCCGGGAAAAGGGGAACGCTCAACTCTGGCAATTCACGGGATAAGGTGGATCAACGTGAGATTTCTCAATGAGATGGCACCGGCCTACGACCTGACCTACAGCGACGTCTTCATGGTCCCGTCGCTCTCCTCCGTCGGCTCGCGGCTCGCCGTCGACCTCTCCAGCCGGGACGGCACCGGAACCACCATCCCCGTCGTGGTCGCCAACATGACGGCGGTGGCGGGACGGCGGATGGCCGAGACCGTCGCGCGGCGGGGCGGGATCACCGTGATCCCTCAGGACATCCCGATCGACGTGGTCGCCGACGTCGTCGACTGGGTCAAGAAGCGCGACCTGGTGCACGACACGCCGCTGACGCTCACCCCGCACGACACCGTCGGAGAGGCGCTCAACCTGCTGCCCAAGCGGGCCCACGGCGCGATCATCATCGTCGACTGGGACAACCGCCCGGCCGGTGTGGTCACCGAGAGCGACTGCTCCGGCGTGGACATGTACACCCAGCTCTCCCAGGTGATGTCCGACCACCTGCTGACGCTGCCCGCCGGGCTCGACCCGCGCGAGGCCTTCGACCGCCTCCACGAGGGCCGCCACCGGCTCGCCCCTGTCGTCGACGCGGACGGCCGGCTGGTCGGCATCCTGACCAGGACGGGCGCGCTGCGCGCCACCCTGTACCGGCCCGCCGTCGACGGCTCGGGCAGGCTCCGCGTCGCGGCGGCCGTCGGGGTCAACGGCGACGTGGCCGCCAAGGCCAAGGAGGTGCTCGACGCCGGGGTGGACTGCCTGGTCGTGGACACCGCCCACGGCCACCAGGAAAAGATGATCAGCGCCCTGAGGGCGGTCCGCGCGTTCGGCCCGGACGTACCCGTCGCGGCGGGCAACGTCGTCACCGCCGAGGGCGTACGGGATCTCGTCGAGGCGGGGGCGGACATCGTGAAGGTCGGCGTCGGCCCGGGGGCCATGTGCACCACCCGGATGATGACCGGCGTGGGCCGCCCGCAGTTCTCCGCCGTGCTGGAGTGCTCCGCCGAGGCCCGCGGGCTGGGCCGCCACGTGTGGGCCGACGGCGGCGTCCGCCATCCCCGCGACGTGGCCCTGGCCCTGGCCGCGGGGGCGTCCAACGTGATGATCGGCTCGTGGTTCGCGGGCACCTACGAGTCGCCCGGCGACACCCGTACCTCCGCCGACGGGCGCAAGTACAAGGAGAACTTCGGCATGGCCTCGGCCCGCGCGGTGAAGCTGCGCACGGCGGAGGACTCCCCCTTCGACCGGGCGCGCAAGGCGCTGTTCGAGGAGGGCATCTCCACCTCCAGGATGTATCTCGACCCGGCCATGCCCAGCGTCGAGGACCAGATCGACGCCATCGTGGCCGGTCTGCGCTCCTCGTGCACCTACGCGGGGGCCTCCACCCTGGAGGAGTTCCACGAGCGCGCGGTGGTCGGCGTCCAGAGCTCGTCCGGCTACACCGAGGGAATGCCGCTCCACCAGAGCTGGTGACACCCGCCCGAGGGAGCGTGGCGCCGCCGTGCGCGTGGCGCCCGCTCCCGCCGGCGTCGTCTCGCGAGGCTCCCGGCGGCAAGCCCTTGGCGATGTCCGAATTTTTGGGAGTCGCCCCCCGCCGTAAGATCCCGGCGGGCACGCGCATCCTCCCACCGCCACGGGGTAGTCGGCTCCTCGAGCCATCTCCCACCCCCGAAAGGCGAGCGGACATGAATGGAACGCCCACCGGCCTGGACACGCAGGTCGTCGTGGACCGGAGGGTCCTGGCAGGCTACGACAACTACCTCGCGGCGCAGCGAACCGTGGACGGGCTCTCCGACGCGGGATTTCCCGTCGAGAACGTGGCGATCGTCGGCAGCGACCTGAGACTCGAGGAGACCGTCACCGGCAGGATGACCAACGGGCGGGCCGCGCTCACCGGAGCCGGGAGCGGCGCGGCCTTCGGCGCCGTGGTGGGGATGTTCCTCGGCCTGTTCACCTCGACCACGATGTCGTTCTTCGTGCTCGTGCTCTGGGCGGCCCTGTGGGGTGCCGTGATGGGCGCCGCGTTCGGGTTCGTCAACCACGTGTTCACCGGCGGCAAGCGGGACTTCGCCTCGCGCAGCGCGATCGTCGCCGGTCGCTACGACGTGCTGGTCGCGGCCTCGCACATGGACCACGCGCGGGCCGTCCTGGAGTCGGCCCCCGGCCCCGCCGACACCATGGTGGTCGAGGTTCCCCCGTCGGCGGGCCTGTACGACCCGGCCGCCGCCGGAGCCACCTCCCCGGGCCACACCGTCCCCCCGCAGCCGACCGCCCCCGACATCTCCGGCCGTCCGGTCACCTCCGACCTGCCCCCGCAGCCGGTCGTCCCCGACCACGCCGCGCGACCGGTCACCGCGGACCTTCCCGCGCCCGCGCCCGCGGACGACCCGGCCCCGGCGAGCCCCGTCAGCCCCACGCCTTCGGGCGCCGAGGACCGACCCGAGCCGGTGCGGCCCGGCACCGCCGAGCACCAGGTCCCCGCGCAGCCGGCCTCTCCCGACCGCCCCGCCACCACCGCCCGGTCGGCCGGTTCCGAGCGGCCCGCCTCCTGAGGCGCCTCACGCGAGGTGCCGGGAGAACGCCCGGCGGGCGCCCCGGTCCGGGGCGCCCGCCGGGAGGTGGACGCGAGCCGGGCACAAGGGTCG
The DNA here is from genome assembly GCF_036227305.1 of Streptosporangium sp. NBC_01469. Classification (NCBI taxonomy): domain Bacteria; kingdom Bacillati; phylum Actinomycetota; class Actinomycetes; order Streptosporangiales; family Streptosporangiaceae; genus Streptosporangium; species Streptosporangium sp. NBC_01469. Next base: position 9,518,532 of record NZ_CP109465.1, read on the forward strand.
CGGCGCGGTGAAGGAACGCGTGCGGGAGAAGGAGCGCCGTAGCGGGTCGGGCGTCTGCGTGTAGAGTCTCTGGCTCGACAGGGGGAGACCGGAGAGGTGCGCGGTGCGGGTTTTTCGAGTGGGGCTGGCGGTGGCTCTGCTGACGGCGGTGTGCGGGTGCGCGGCGACCGGTCGGGGCGAGCGTCCACAGGCGGCCGAGAGCACCACCGTGGCCACGCCCTCCCCGAAGGAGGCCCAGAAGCCCGCCGACTCGCGCACTCTCTACCTGGAGTCGCTGCGGCAGCAGGCGCTGCAACCATCGGTCAACCTGGTGCAGGAGTACTACTGGCAGAAGAAGTTCTATCCCGGCGGCAGCCGTAGCGTCGTGGTCTCGGGGGTCGACTACCGGACCAAGGACGTGCGCCTGGAGAATTCCCAGGTGACCGTGGCAGGTGGAAGGACCTGGACGGCGTGGGCGACCTGGTGCCGCGGCAAGTCGGAGGAATGGTTCTGGACCGGTGAGGGCGACTGGGAGATGAAGTCCTCCACCCGGTGCCCGAGCCTCCCCTCCCAGGTTTGGCTCAACGACGGTCTCGGCGTCGGCGGGCTGACCAAGGAGCAGGCCGACGTCTTCGTCGGGCAACTCGACAGCTATCAGGGGTTGATCAGCGGCCGTGGGATGAGCGTCGTCAAGCGGAACGGCAAGCCGTACATGCGCCTCGAGATCAGCGTGAAGCCGCAGCGGTTCGGCTCCGGGAGACCGGTTGGCGCGGGCATGTACCTGGACGCGTTCAAGTACGTCGAACTCGACGCGCTCATCCACCCATACGGCTTGCTGCCCAGCGTCAGGTCCGCCATGGACATCGTCCGTTACATCGACCCCGAGACCCGGCTGCCCGTTTACTCGGAGATGCTGGAGACCGACAAGGACACCGGGCGGTGGAGGATGCACCGGGTCGTCTACGAATTCGGCGGCCCGGTGGGCGAGAGCGCCCCCCTTCCCGCCACACCTGGCATCACCCGGCTGACATGGCGGCCGGAGAGGACCTGACGGGAACGTCCGCCATGGAGGTCGGCACCGGCCTTGGCCCGGCCGCTCCACCTGTAGCGGAGGTGGGCGAACGGGCGGCCATGGTCCTTGGAGTCCTCGTCGATGCGCTGGTGAAGGGCGCCCGCCGGGGCGCGGGCGTCAGCCCTTGACGCTTCCGGCGAGCAGACCGCGGACGAAGTAGCGCTGCATCGACAGGAACACGAGCAGCGGGATGACCAGCGAGACGAACGCTCCCGAGGTCAGGCGCTGCCACTCGTTGCCCTTGGTGCCGGCCATCTGCGCCAGCCTTACCGTCATCGGGGCGCTCTCCGGGGTGCCCCCGGCGAAGATCAGGGCCACCAGCAGGTCGTTCCAGACCCAGAGGAACTGGAAGATCGCGAAGGTGGCGAGCGCGGGCCCGACCAGCGGCAGGACGATCGTGCGCAGGACCTTCCCGTGGCTGGCCCCGTCGACCCTGGCCGCCTCCATCAGCTCGCCGGGAAGCTCGGACATGAAGTTGTGCAGCAGGAAGACGCCCAGCGGCAGCGCGAAGCAGGTGTGCGCGAACCAGACCTGGACGAACCGGGCCGGGCCCTCCAGGTCCCAGGCGGGCATCAGCTGGAGGCCGAAGACGGACACGCCCTCGGAGAAGAACGACAGCAGCGGGACGAGCGCCATCTGCAGCGGCACGATCTGCAGCGCGAAGATGCCGATGTAGATCCACTCACGCCCGCGGAACGGCAGCCAGGCCAGCGCGTACGCGGCGAAGGTGGCCAGGGCGAGCGGGAAGAGCACCGACGGGATCGTGATGACGATCGAGTTGATCAGGAAGCTCATCATCTGGCCGGAGGACGAGGAGGTGCCGAACAGGACCTCCTGGTAGTTCTCCAGGGTGAGCTGCGGGCTGGAGAAGAACGTCCACCAGCCGCTGGACTTGATCTGGTCCTCCGGGCGCAGCGAGGACAGCAGCAGACCGAAGGTCGGGGTGGTCCACAGGACGGCGATGACGATCGCGACGGCACTGGCGACCCGGCCGCTCAGCCTCCGCCGTACGCGCTGCGGCGCGGTCGTCGCCTCGGGCCGCACCACGGTCTGGGTCAACGTGGCCATGTGGACTCCTTCACCCGCCGCGTGCTCGCGGCGCCCTGCAGGCCTGCTCGCCCGGTCACCTGACGGCCTCTCTGCGCTGGCGGATCTGGTAGATCACGATCGGGGTCACCAGGACGAACAGGAAGACCGCGAGGGCCGCGCCCTTGCCCGTCTCGCCGTACCGGAATGCCTGGTTGTACATCTCGTTGGCGATGACGCTGGTGTCGAACTGGCCGCCGGTCATGGTGCGGACGATGTCGAACAGCTTGAGCGTGCCGATCGACTGCGTGACCAGCACCACGATCACGGCCGAGCGGATGGACGGCAGCGTCACCTGGAAGAACATCTGCAGCGGGCTCGCCCCGTCCAGCCGGGCGGCCTCGACGATCTCGGCGGGGATCCCCTTGATCGCGGCGGAGAGCACCACGGTGGCGAATCCCGCCTGGATCCAGACCATCACCACGATCAGGAACAGCGTGTTGAGCGGCGCCTCCTGGAGCCACTGCTGCGGCTCGCCGCCGAAGGCGACCGTGATCTGGTTGAGCAGGCCGATCTGGTCCTGCTCCTCGGAGCGGTAGGCGTAGACGAAGCGCCAGATGATGCCCGCGCCGACGAAGGAGATCGCCATCGGCAGGAAGACGAGCGACTTGGCGAGCGACTCGAAGCGGGTGCGGTCGACCAGGACCGCGTAGACCAGCCCGACCGAGGTCACCAGGATCGGGACGAGCAGCACCCAGACGAGGGTGTTGCGGAGTACGGTCACCGCCTCTGGCTGGGTGAACATCCAGGCGTAGTTGTCCAGGCCGACCCACTCCTTGCCGTCGCCGCTCAGGAACGACAGCAGGGTGGTCCGCACGGCCGGCACGACCAGGCCGATGGCGAGGAACAGGAGGGCGGGCAGGAGCAGGATCGTGGCGTGGATCCACGCGCGCCGCCGCATCGGAGCGCGGTCGACCAGCAGCAGGATCACCGCGACCACCACGAGGAACGCGGCGACGCCGATCAGCAGCTGGACGAGTTTGGGCAGTTCGGCGGCGAAGTCGAAGTCCATCGGAGGATCTCCCGGAAGGATCGGGCCGGGCGGACGACGGTCCGGTCCCGCGTCACGCGGGACCGGACTTATCGGTATATATCAGGACTTAGGCCAGGACGCTTCGATGTAGTCGAGGACCGTCTTGGTGTCCTTGCCGTTGATCCAGTCGGTCATGCCCTTCCAGAACGTGCCCGCGCCGACCGCGGCCGGCATCAGGTCCGAGCCGTCGAAGCGGAAGACCGTGCTCGGGTCCTGGAGCATCTCCATGGAGAGCTTGTCGATCGGGTTCTGGGCGTTGGCCGGGTCGACGCCCTTGCGCGCGGTGACGTAGGTGGCCAGCTTCATGCGGGTGGTGGGGAACTCCGCGCCGGCGAGGTAGGCCTGGACGGCCTGGACCTCGGGACGGTCGGTGAAGGCCGCCACGAACTCGCCCGCGCCGAGCACCGGCTTCTTGGCCGGGTCGTTGCCCGGCAGGTAGAAGGCGAACACGTCGCCGTCCTCGGCGACCTTGGTGCCCTCGGGCCAGAAGTTGGCGTAGAAGGACGCCTGGCGGTGCAGGGCGCACTTGCCCTCGGTGATCGGGACGCCGCCCTCCTGGAAGGCGGTGCTGGCGATCGACTTGACCGGGCCGTAGCCGCCGTTGACGAACTTCTCGTTCTTGAGGATCGCGCCGACCTTGTCGACCGCCGCGGTGACCTTGGGGTCGTTGAACGGCGTCTTGTGGCTCACCCAGTCGTCGTACCCCTCGGGACCGGCCTCCCTGAGCATGAGGTCCTCGATCCAGTCGGTGGCCGGCCAGCCGGTCGCGTCACCGGACTCGATGCCCGCGCACCACGGCTTGACGCCGGTGCCGGCGATCGTGTTGGTGAGCGTCATGAGCTCGTCCCAGGTCTTGGGGACGGCCCAGCCCTTCTCCGTGAACATCTTCGGCGAGTACCAGACGAAGGACTTCACGCTGGCGCCCAGCGGGGCGCCGTAGAAGACGCCGTCGACGGTGGAGTACTTGGCCCAGTCCTCCGACCAGCCCTCGGCGGTGAGTTTCTTGACCTCCTCGGAGGCGGGCTTGAGCTTCCCGGCCTTGGCGAAGCGCTCCAGGAGACCCGGCTGGGGGAAGAAGGCGATGTCGGGAGGGTTGCCGCCGTCCGCGCGGACCTGGATCTGGGCCTCGAACTCGCCGGTACCCTCGTAGGTGATCTTCATCCCGACGCAGTCGGCGAACGGCTTCCACGCCTGCTCGAAGAGGTCGGCCTCGGTGTCGCGGATCGGCGAGTAGATGCTGACGGTCTTGCCCTCGTGCTTGCCGTACTGGCTGAAGGCGGCGCATTCGGGAGCCGCGCTCGCGCCGCCGCCCGCCGATGGCTTGGGCTCGGTGGACCCACAGGCGGTGACGACCAGCGCCAGCCCCATGGTGCCCGCCACAAGGGCGGTACGCCGAGGCCGAGAGAGGAGTGACATGGAACCTTCCTCCATATACACAATTGCCGGGGAGTGTGAGAGCGCTCTCTGGAAGAATTGTCTGCCCACAACGCGATGTCAAGAACTGTGATATTACGGTTACAGTCTCAATTTTCTTGACACGATTCTTGCGATACCGTGATGCTCCAGAGAGCGCTCTCACGTGAACAGCCGAGCAGAATGAGGCGGTGAGGACATGACCATGTCCGCCGAAAAGTCCTACGACCTCCAGGACTCCGGCGTGCTGAGGTTTCCCGAGGGCTTCGTCTGGGGCGCCGCCACCGCGGCCTACCAGATCGAGGGCGCCGCCCGGGATGACGGCAGGGGACCCTCCATCTGGGACACCTTCTCCCGGACCCCCGGCAAGGTTCACGCGGGCCACACGGGTGACGTCGCGTGCGACCATTACCACCGCTATCCCGAGGACGTCGCGGTCATGCGCGACCTCGGCCTGCACTCCTACCGCTTCTCCGTCTCCTGGCCCCGCGTGCAGCCCGACGGATCCGGCCCGGCCAACCCGCGCGGCCTGGACTTCTACGACCGCCTCGTCGACGAGCTCCTCGGCAACGGCATCACCCCCATCGTGACGCTCTACCACTGGGACCTGCCGCAGACCCTGGAGGACCGCGGCGGCTGGACCCACCGGGAGACCGCCGCGCACTTCGCCGACTACGCCGCGATCGCGCACGGCAGGCTGGGCGACCGGGTCGAGACGTGGACCACCCTGAACGAGCCCTGGTGCTCGGCCTTCCTCGGCTACGCGTCGGGCATCCACGCTCCCGGCCTCGCCGAGCCCGCGCTGGGCTTCGCCGCCGCCCACCACCTGCTGCTCGGCCACGGCCTGGCCGTCCAGGCGCTGCGTGCCTCGGGCGCCGCCACGGTCGGCATCACGCTCAACCTCGCCCCCGTGATCGGCGACGACACCCCGGCGGCCGAGCTCGTCGACGGCCTGCAGAACCGGATCTTCCTGGACCCGGTGCTGCGCGGGGAGTATCCCGCCGACGTCGTCGAGCGGGCCCGGCGCTTCACCGACTGGTCCTTCGTCCACGACGGGGATCTGGAGATCATCAGTCAGCCGATCGACCTGCTGGGCGTGAACTACTACCACCCGCAGACCGTGACCGCCCGCACCGGCGAGCCCGCCAACCCGGTCTACCCGGGCAGCGAGGGCATCGCCTTCGGCGGAGCCGACGCGCCGCAGACCGCGATGGGATGGCCGGTCCAGCCGTTCGGCCTGACCGACCTGCTCCTGCGGCTGTCGCGCGACTATCCGGGCACCCCACTGATCATCACCGAGAACGGCGCCGCCTTCGACGACGTCGTCGAGGACGGCGAGGTGCACGACGTCGGCCGTCTCTCCTACCTCGACGGGCACCTGCGCGCGGCGCACGCGGCCATCGAGGGCGGCGCCGACCTGCGCGGTTACCTCGTCTGGTCGCTCCTGGACAACTTCGAGTGGGCCGAAGGCTACCGCAAGCGATTCGGCGTCGTACACGTCGACTACGCGACGCAACGCCGCACCCCCAAGGACAGCGCGCTGTGGTACAGCGAGGTCGTACGCCGGAACGGCCTGTGAGGGCCCGTCCCACCCTGGAGAAGGTGGCCGCCCGGGCCGGTGTGTCCCGGGCGACCGCCTCTCGCGTGGTCAACGGCTCCACGCGCGTGGCACCGCAGATCCGCGAGGCGGTCAACCGCGCCGTGGAGGAGCTGGGCTACGTGCCCAACCAGGCGGCGCGGAGCCTGGTCACCCAGCGGGCCGACTCCATAGCGCTCGTCTTCCCCGAGCCGGCGACCCGCGTCTTCTCCGACGACCCCACCTTCGCCGGGATCATCCGCGGGGTCAGCATGGAGATCGAGGAGGCCGACAAGCAGCTCGTGCTGATGCTCACCGGCATGACCGGCGGCTACCAGCGGGTCGAGCGCTACGCCACCAACGGCCACGTGGACGGTGTGGTCATCGCCTCGATGCACGGCACCGACCCGCTGCCGGGCATCCTCGCCAGGCGCGGGGTGCCAGTGGTCTGCAGCGGCCGGCCGACCGTGCCCAGCAGCCTGCCGTACGTGGACATGGACAACGCCGGCGGCGCCGAGCGCGCGGTGCGGCACCTGATGGAGCGGGGCAGGCGGCGCATCGCCACCATCGCCGGACCGCAGGACATGATCGCCGGGATCGACCGGCTCAACGGCTACCGCGCCGTGCTGCGCGACTCCGACCGCCGCTCCATCGTGGCGGTCGGCGACTTCACCCGCGAGTCGGGGACGTCGGCGATGCGGCAGCTGCTGGCCGACGACCCGGAGATCGACGCGGTGTTCGTGGCCAACGACATGATGGCGCTGGGCGCGCTGCCCGCCCTGCGCCAGGCGGGCCGGCGGGTTCCCGACGACGTCGCGGTGGTCGGCTTCGACGACATCCCGGCCGCGTCCTACACCGAGCCCCCGCTCACCACGGTCAGGCAGCCGACCGTCGAGATGGGACGGAGGCTCGCCCGGATGGTCCTCGACCTGGAGGAGAAGGCACAGGTGATGCTCCCCACCGAGCTGGTCGTCCGGGAGTCCACGGCGGCCAAGGCGTCCACGGTGTCCTGACCACCGGCCGGTCCCGCCCGCGGGACCGGCCGTCCCCGTGCCCGCGGCGCCCCGGCGGCTCCGCGGCACGGCCCACGGGGCTACGAGGAGGCCCGCACGACCAGATCGGTGGTCACGATCATCGGTTCGGCGGGACCTCCGTCGAACAGCGAGAGCAGCAGGCGGACCATCGCCGCGGCCTGCTCGGCGTGCGGCGTGTGGATGGTCGTCAGCGGCGGGTCGGTGTAGCGGGCGGCCTCTATGTCGTCGTAGCCCACGATCGCGACCTCGTCGGGGATCCGCCGGCCCGCCTGGCGGAGCGCGTGCATCGCGCCGATCGCCATCAGGTCGTTCGCGGCGAAGACCGCGTCGATCTCCGGGTCGTCGGCCAGCAGCTGCCGCATCGCGATCGCCCCCGACTCGCGGGTGAAGTCGCCGACCGCGATGATCGAGCGGCGGTCGGAGTCGCGGAGCACCTCGCGGTAACCGGCCAGCCGGTCCTGCCCGCCTATCATGTCCAGCGGCCCGGCGATGGTGGCGATGCGCCGCCTGCCCCGCTCCAGCAGGTGCCGCACGGCCGTGGCCGCGCCGTCGACGTTGTCGTTGTCGACGTACGGCATCGCGACCGGCACGGCGGGCCTGCCGTAGGAGACGACCGGGACGCGCAGCCGGGTGAGCGCGACCGGCAGCGGGTCGGCCCCGTGGCTGGACACGAGCATGACGCCGTCGACGTGGCCGCCGGCGATGTAGTGCTCCACGCGGGCGTGGCTCTCCGGCGACCCGGCCAGCAGCAGCACGACCTGCTTGTTGACGGCCTCCAGCTCCAGGCTGGCAGAGCGTATGACGGTGGAGAACATCGGGTCGTCGGAGAACACCCGGTTCGGCGACTCCGAGACGACCAGCGCGACCGAGTTGGTCCGCTGGGTCACCAGGTTCCTCGCCGCCCCGTTGGGGACGTAGCCGAGCTCGTTCACCGCGCGCATGACCAGGTCCCGGATGTCGGCGGTGACCGTGGTCTGGCCGTTCACCACCCGGGAGACGGTCGACCGGGAGACCCCGGCACGGGCGGCGACCGCCTCCAGGGTGGGTCGTCTCATCGTGTTCTTCCCCTACAGTCGATTACAGTCCGTTACGCGCGATGACATCGCGGTACCACAGCGCGCTGTCCTTGAGCAGGCGCCGCTGGGTGGCGAAGTCGACGTGCACGATTCCGAACCTACGCCGGTACCCTTCGGCCCACTCGAAATTATCCAGCAGTGACCAGACCAGGTAACCACGCACGTCCGCCCCGTCGGCGATCGCGGCGTGCACGGCGCGCAGGTGGCCGTCCAGATACTCGGTCCTGCGGGTGTCGTGGACGTGGCCGTCCTCCACGACGTCGTCGAAGGCCGCGCCGTTCTCGGTGATGATCAGGCCGACCTCCGGATAGTCGTCGGAGAGCCGCACCAGCAGGCGGGAGAGCCCGTTCGGCACGATCGGCCAGCCCATCGCGGTGGCGGGCACGCCGTCCGCGGGGCAGAACCGGATGTCCTCGCTGCCCGGCCACGCCGCGTCGGCCGCCTCACCGGGACTCGCCTCCACGACGCACGGGTTGTAGTAGTTGATCCCCACCAGTTCGATCGGCTGGTTGATGGTCGCCAGGTCACCGGCCTGGATGTGGTCGACGCCGCCGTTGCGCCCGACGATGTCGAGGAACTCCGCGGGATACTCCCCGCGCAGCGCCGGCTCGATGAACTGCCTGACCAGCAGGGTGTCGATCCGGCTGACCGCCTCCGCGTCCGCCTCCGAGGTCTCGGCCCCCGGGTCGTCCACCTGGGCAGGGGTGATCACCGGTGACAGGTTCAGGACCAGCGAGATCTCCTCCGCGCCGCCCTCACGGAGCGCCCGCGCCGCCATCCCGTGCCCCAGCAACAGGTGATGGGCCGCGCGGAATGCCGCCGCGGCGTCGGTCCTGCCGGGCGCGTGCACCCCGTTGCCGTAGCCGAGGAAGGCCGCGACCCACGGCTCGTTGAGGGTCGTCCAGTTGCGGACCCGGTCCCCCAGCCGCGCGTGCACGGCCGCCGCGTACTCCTCGAAGCGGTGGGCGGTGTCGCGCTCGGGCCAGCCGCCCGCGTCCTCCAGCGCCTGCGGGAGGTCCCAGTGGTAGAGGGTGGCGTACGGCGTGATGCCCGCCTCGAGCAGCCTGTCCACCAGGCGGCTGTAGAAGTCGAGGCCGCGCGTGTTGACGGGCCCCTTGCCGTACGGCTGGACCCTGGGCCAGGCCACCGAGAACCGGTACGCGGCCAGGTTCAGCTCGGTCATCAGCCGGATGTCGTCGGCGTGGCGGAAGTAGTGGTCGCACGCCACGTCGCCGGTGTCACCCCCGACGACCTTGCCCGGTGTACGAGAGAAGGTGTCCCAGATCGAGGGCTCGCGGCCGTCCTCCTTCACGGCTCCCTCGATCTGGTAGGACGCGGTGGCCGCGCCCCAGACGAAACCGGTGGGGAAGTCCGCACGCCCTTCCGTAAGGGTGGCCCCCCGAGTGCCGACGACGGTCATCCCTTCACCGCTCCCTGCATGATTCCTCCGATGATCTGTTTACCGAGTAGAGCGAACACGATGACCAGTGGCAGCGTGCCGAGCGTGGTACCCGCCAGGCCGAGCACGTAGTCGTTGACGTATCCGCTGGCCAGTGTGGACAGTGCGACCTGGACCGTCGGATCCTCCGGGGTCAGGACGACGAGCGGCCAGAAGTAGTCGTTCCAGACCGACATGAAGGTGAGCATGCCGAGCACGGCCGCCGCCGGGCGGGCGGCCGGGAGCACGACGTGCCAGAACAGGCCCCAGGTGCTGCAGCCGTCGACCCGCCCCGCCTCGAGCAGCTCGGTCGGCAGCGCCCGGGAGAGGTACTGGGTCATGAAGAACACGCCGAACGCGTTGACGAGCGCGGGCACGATCAGCGCGTACATGGTGCCGGTCCACTCCAGCTTCACCATCAGCATGTAGAGCGGGATGATGCCGAGCTGGGTCGGCACCATCATCGTCGCCACGGTGAGCAGGAGCAGGGCGTTGCGCCCGCGGAAGCGCAGCTTGGCGAAGGCGAACCCGGCCAGCGTGGAGAAGAACATCACCGCGAGCGCGACGGAGCCGGAGACGATGACGGAGTTGAGCATCGCCAGGGCGAAGGGGACCGTGTCGAAGACGCGGGCGACGTTGGCGAAGAAGTTGCCGCCGGGTATCAGCGGCGGCGGGACGTCGGCCAGGGCGGCGTTGTCCCGCGAGGCCACCACGATGCTGTAGTAGAGCGGCAGCATCGAGAAGAACGCCACCGCGGTCAGCGTGAGGTAGGTGAGCCTGCGGGCGGCGCTGCCGGAGCGACGGGCCGCGGCGACGGCGGTGTGGGCGCTCACGCCAGCCCTCCCTTCCCGCGACGGGTGAGCAGGTAGTTGATGCCGGCGACCACCACGATGAAGACGAACATCATCCAGGAGATGGCCGAGGCGTAGCCGAAGTCGAGCTTGGTGAAGTTCTCGTAGATGAACAGCGAGAGCGTCTGGTACTGCCGGTCCACCCCGCCGGTGATGATGTAGGAGCTGAACAGCAGCGGCTCGGCGAGGATCTGCATCGCACCGATCGTCGAGGTGATGACGACGAAGATGATCGTGGGCTTGATCATCGGGATGGTGATCTTGCGGAGCTGGGTCATCCCGCTCGCACCGTCGATGGTGGCCGCCTCGTACAGCTCGCGCGGCACGGCCTGCATCGCCGCCAGGAAGATCAGGGCGTTGTAACCCGTCCACCGCCACATGATCATGGTGGAGATGGCGAAGTGGGAACTCAGCACCCCCTCGTTCCAGGCGACGCCGTCAACGCCGACCAGCGAGAACACCCAGTTGATCATGCCGAAGTCCCGGCCGAACAGCTGGCTGAAGATGACCACCACCGCGACCACACTGGTCACGTTGGGCAGCAGCAGCGTGATGCGGAAGAAGGTCTGCGCCCGAAGCGGCCGGTTGAGCAGGTGGGCCAGCCAGATGGCCAGCAGCAGCTGCGGCGCCGTGGACAGCACCCCGATGGACAGGGTGTTGAAGGTGGCGTTCCAGAAGTAGTCGTCGGCGAGCAGCGTCCTAAAGTTCTCCAGGCCGACGAAGGGGTGCTCGTCCTGGAGCAGCGTCCACTCGTGCAGGCTCACCCAGGCGGTGTACGCCAGGGGGAACAGCCCGAAGGCGGAGAACAGCAGGAAGAACGGGGCCACGTAGGCGTACGGCGAGCCCTTGACGTCGAGTTGGTGAACCAGATGACGGCGGAGGCGGCGGCGAGGTCCCACCGGCCTGTTCGGTGGGACCGCCGCCAGGCGATCGGGCGCGCGGGTGGCCATGGCAGCTCCTTTCGGCGATTCGTTGGACGGTGTTCGTCAGACGGTGTTCGTCGGACGGCGCTCGTCGGACGGCGTCCGTCGGACGGCGGGAGGCATGCGACCCGTCGTGGGAGCCACGCGGCTCACCGGCACGGGACGCACGCCGCTCACGGGGACAGGGGCACAAGCAGGTGGCCGACCGGTGCGAGACCAGCCGGCCGGGGGCGACTACTTGATCCTGCTGACGTCCTTGAGCGCCTGCGCCCAGGCCTCCTCGGCGTTCTGCTTGCCCTGGTCGACCCGCTGGAGGCCGTTGCCGATCGCCTGCAGGACGTCACCGGCCTTGGGGCCGACGGGCTGCGGCTTGAGCGCCTTGGCGGCGTCGGTGAAGATCTTGCCGATCGGCGCGTTGCCGAAGTACGGGTTGACGAAGTCCTTCACCGCGGGGTCGTCGTACAGGGCGGGCAGCGAGGGCAGCGCGCTGGCCTCCGTGAAGAGCTTGATCTGGCTCTCCTTGTTGGTCAGCAGGTCGATCAGCGCCGCTGCCTCCTTGGGGTGCTTGCCCTGCTTGGGCAGCATCAGGTGGGTACCGCCCTGGTTGCCGCCGCCACCGGGCACCGCGGCGATGTCCCAGGTGCCCTCACCGGGCTTCTGGTCCTTGATCGTGCCGGTCTTCCAGGCCGGGCAGACCATGGTGGCGAAGGTGCCCTTGGCGATGCCGGTGTTCCACGGCGGCGAGAAGGCCGCGAGGTTGGCCGACAGACCGGCGTCGATCATCTGCACGCCCGTGTCGTACGCCTTGCGCACGTCGGGGTTGGTGGCGGCGACGATGTTGTACTGGGCGTCGTAGAAGCCGATGGGGGCCTGCTCGACCATGGCGCGGAAGTGCTCACCGGGGCCGTCGGTGAACTTGGCGCCCTCCACCTTGCCCGCGACGAACTTCTTGCCCGTCTCGATGTAGGCGTCCCACGTCGGCCAGAGCGCTCCGACCTCTTCGCGGTCGGTGGGCAGACCGGCCTTCTTGAACAGGTCGGGGCGGTAGCACATGGCCAGGCCGCCGACGTCGGTGCCCAGGCCCAGGAGCGAGGAGCCGTCGTTGGAGACGCCCAGCTTCCACTTCCAGTCGAGGTACTCGCTCTGGCGCTTGTCCAGGCCGTATTCCTTGAGGTTGTGGAACTTGTCCGGCACGGGGGTGAAGGCGCCGATGTAACCGCCCTCGACGGCGACCACGTCCGCGGCGCCCGCGCCGGTGGTCAGCTGGGTGATGAGGTTGGTGTGGTGGTCGTTGAACTGCGCGCGGCGCTCCACGATCTCCACGTTGGGGTGGGTCTTCTTGAACTCCTCGTACAGCGGCGCGTAGTGGAAGTCGCTGAACAACCCGACGGTCAGCTTGATCTTCTCGGCCGGCTGGGAGGCCGTCCCGCCACTCCCGGCGGTTTCCGCGTCACCGCCGCCGCAGGCGGTGAGGCCGAGGGCCAGGGCGGAAACGGCGACCATCGGGGCGAGGAACCGGTGGCGTAACTTACGCATGGAACCCTCCTAGGGTCCTCATAAGTGATCATGGAGAGAGCGCTCCCTGAGCAGATTGATGCCCAGCGGGTTACGTGTCAACGGCCCCCCCGGCGCCGATCGGAGCCTGGCGATCAGCTTTTTACGGAGAGCGCTCTCCCAGGCTTTTGAATGTTTCCGCAGGTCAGAAGGATTTCACGGCCGAATTTTTCGATGAATGGAGCGTTCCCACCGCGAAAGGTCACATTAAGGTCGCGTTTCCGACATGTTCCATGACGCCGCGCCGAGCTCTTGACACTCCCCGCGGAGCGGGTCACTCTCTTTCTCAGAGAGCGCTCCCCAGTGACTCTTCTCATGGCTCCACGCGCCGCGGGCACCCGCGGCGCCGATGACCGCCGCCCGTGCGCGAAGTGATACCCGGGCGGCGCGTCTCGCCGCCCCCGTGCGCGAGTCCACCCTCCCCGCTCCCTGGGAAGAACGACGCGGAAGCCGTCCCTGCCCCCCATGTCTCTCGTGGCGGCTCCGGAACCCGTAGAGTCGTGCGGCCGGTCGGAAATCGACCGGCGCGTATCCAACCAAGGAGAACCACGTGGCACTGGAGAAGCCGGAGATCGACTTTCCGGAAGGCGCCCCGCCCTCGGAGCTGGAGATCGTCGACATCGTCGTAGGGGACGGCCCGGAGGCCAAGCCGGGACACCAGGTCACCGTGCACTACGTCGGCGTGGCCTTCTCGACGGGCGAGGAGTTCGACGCGTCGTGGAACCGCGGCGACACCTTCCAGTTCCCGCTGGGCGGGGGCCGGGTCATCGCGGGCTGGGACCAGGGCGTCGCGGGCATGAAGGTCGGCGGCCGCCGCCGTCTCACCATCCCGCCGCACCTCGGCTACGGCAGCGCCGGTGCGGGCGCCCGCATCAAGCCGGGCGAGACGCTCATCTTCGTCGTGGACCTGCTCGGCGTGAGCTGACAACCGGGGCGAGACGGCACGGGCGGGCGGGCCTCACCGGCGACGGGCGGCCCGCCCGACGTGTCCTGTCACATCCCGGTGTCCGGTGGCCTCCGCGTCTCTGGCTCCGCGTCCCCCTGTCCCCGGTGTCCTCCGCGTCTTCCCGCCCTCCTCGTCCGTCCCGTCCCCCGTGTCCACCGGCGTCCCCCGCGTGCCTTAACCGGGCGGTCATCTCACGTTCAGTGGGGTTCAGGGGAAGGTTCCCTCTCCCGAAAACGCGATGACTCCGAAAAGCAGCGCTTCACCTCACCGAAATGCCGCTTGTAGCTCTTAAGCTGGCCATTGTGTTGTTGATCGACCTCGCGCGCACCTCGGCGGCCGTGACCGCCAGCTCCGCCCGGCTGGCAAAGACCGCCCACCTCGCGGAGCTGCTCGGCAGGGTCGAGCCGGACGAGGCGGAGATCGCCATCGCCTACCTCTCCGGGGAGCTGCCGCAGCGCAACGTCGGGGTGGGCTGGACGAGCCTGCAGGACCCGCCCGAGCCCCGGCTGGCCGCCACCGCCACCCTGCGCGGGGTCCACGACCTCCTCGACCGGATCAAGGCCCTGGCCGGTCCCGGGTCGCAGGGCGCACGCAGGACGCTGGTCTCCGAGCTGTTCGGCGCCCTCACCCGCCAGGAGCAGGTCTTCCTGTCGCGGCTGCTCCGGGGCGAGCTGCGCCAGGGCGCGCTTGAGGGAGTGATGGTCGAGGCCGTGGCGAAGGCGGCCGGGGTGCCGGCCGCCGAGGTCAGGCGGGCGCTGACGCTGCGCGGCTGGCTTCCCGCCGTCGGCGCCGCCGCCCTGGACGGCGGGGTCGAGGCGCTGCGCGCCTTCCACCTGGAGGTCGGCCGCCCTGTGTCGCCGATGCTCGCCCAGAGCGCCACCTCCATCGCGACCGCGTTCGGCAAGCTCGGCGGGCCGGTCGCCGTCGAGTGGAAGCTCGACGGCGTCAGGGTCCAGGCACACCGCTCGGGCGACCGGGTCACCGTCTTCACCCGCGCCCTCGAGGACATCACCGCGCAGGTGCCCGAGCTGGTCGAGGCGATGAGCGTCCTGCCCTCCCGCGACCTGGTCCTCGACGGCGAGGTCATCGCGCTGCGCGCCGACGGCCGCCCCGAGCCCTTCCAGGTCACCTCGGGCCGCGTGTCCAGCCGCACCGACGTGCCGCGCGTGCGCGAGAGAACCCCGCTGAGCGTCTTCTTCTTCGACGCGCTGCGGGTCGACGGCGCCGACCTGCTCGACCTGCCGGGTGAGGCGCGCCACGCGGCCCTGGCCGCCGCCGTGCCCCCGGAGCTGGTGACCCCCCGCCTGGTCACCGGCGACGTCGCGGACGGCGAGGCGTTCTTCAAGGACGTGATCAGGAGCGGCCACGAGGGCGTGGTGGTCAAGTCCCTCCTGACGCCCTATGCCGCCGGGCGGCGCGGCGCCGGGTGGATCAAGGTGAAGCCCCGGCACACGCTCGACCTCGTCGTCCTGGCCGCCGAATGGGGCCACGGCCGCCGCGAGGGCAGGCTCTCCAATCTGCACCTGGGTGCCCGCGACCCGCTGACCGGCGGGTTCGTCATGCTCGGCAAGACCTTCAAGGGCCTGACCGACGAGTTGCTCGCCTGGCAGACGGACCGCTTCCTCGGTATCGCCGAGGGTCCCACCGACGGCTGGACGGTCACCGTCCGCCCCGAGATGGTCGTCGAGATCGCCTTCGACGGCGTGCAGCAGTCGAGCCGCTATCCCGGCGGCATGGCGTTGCGCTTCGCCAGGGTCATCCGCTACCGCACCGACAAGACCGCGGACCAGGCCGACACCGTCGACATGGTCCGCTCCCTCATGCTCTGACGTCCCGCCGCGCGGATGTCACATCCTGTGCGGGTGTCACATCCCGCGCACGTCGTTTCGCACGGGTGTCGCCTCACGAGACACCGCGGCTGTCGCCTCACGAGGCACCGCGGGTGTCCTCTCGCGGAACGCCGCGGGTGTCATTTCACGAGACGCAGGGTGAGGGGGTATCGGAAGTCGCCGTCGCCCGCCGCGGCCACGGCGCCGACCACGGACAGGACCACGCCGCCGATCCAGAGCAGGGGTGTCAGGACGAAACCGATGACCGTGATCGCCAGCACGATGGTGGCCGCGAGCATCGTCAGCTGGAAGTTGAGGGCCTCCACCGAGTGCGCCCGGACGTAGGGCGACGTCCTGCCCGCGGTGAGCATCATGACGGCCGGGCCGATGACGGGAAAGCCGACCAGCGGGAGCAGGTGCGACGCCACCGCGCCGAGACGCTCGGCTCCGGTCTCACCCCGCCTGTCGGCGGACGCGTGGTGACCGTACGCGACCCGGCCCGCGACGGGCGGGTAGGGCGCGAGCCTGGCCGGGTGGGTGCCGTACAGCTCGTTCATGATCGGGACGAGGTCTCCGTGGACGCGGGCCGTCATGGCCCGTTCCAGCCTGTCGTCGAACTCGGTCTTGTCGAACCTGCCCTCCGCGTAGGCGGTCTGGACGTGCTCGACCACCCGCTCGCGGTCCTGGTCGCTGACCCGAAGCCCCGCGTGACCGGGCTGGGGGCCTGCCGCCGGCACTCTCCCGTATTCCGGGCCCGCTGGTGTCGCTGTGCCTGCCATGAGACCGATACCCTTTCGTCGCCGCTTCGACCTCAATGCTCGTCCAGATTGTCGGCCCCGTATATCAGGATGAACCCCCATAAGCCCCTGAGACCCATCCCTGGCCTTCCGCCATGGAACGAGCAGGAGAGGTATACAAGGAAATATGAGATGGCGAGATCGCTATGGGTTGAGGCGGCTGCGCGGGCCGAAGATCGCCAAGTTCGACCGCGCCACGACCGACGCCGACATCGAGGCGCTCATCGCCTTCGCGAAGTCACGCCGTGGTGTCGAGTTCTACGTCGAGCCCGAGACCTTCGCGACGAACACCACGGCGGTGGCCGTCGCCGACGACGGTGAGTGGACCCGGCGCCGGGTCGGCTCCCCCGCGGTGATCCGCAAGGTGGCCCGCGACCTGGCCCTGCCCGTCTACGACGTGCAGCTGACCGGCTATCCCCCCCGGATGAGGGCCTACAACGAGCGTCAGAAGCGCGCGGAGGGCTGATCCGGAAGACCTGCCGCCCCGCGTGTCACCGGACCGGAGAGGTCCCGGACGACTCCGGGGCGCTCAGCGGCGCCGCCCCTCCTCACCGGAAGCGGGGAGGTCCCGGACGACTCCGGGAGGGCGTTCGGCGGCGTCGCCGATCCCGCCGACCCGCGTCACCGTAACCGGGGAGAACCCGACCACCCGGTGACGCGGGAAGCGGTGGCTGCCGGCGCCGGGCAGCATGCCCAGTATCCACGCCGTACGCGCGGACGGGCGGTGCCGATCGGCGCGCACAGGATCCATGCCGTGCGCGCGGACGGGCGGTCGGCGCCGGTCGGTACCGGTCGGCGCGTCCAAGGTCCAAGGTCCAAGGTCCAAGGTCCAAGGTCCAAAACCCAGGGTCCATGCCGTGACGCGACCCTCCCGTCGCGCACGACGCCCCTGGTCGGAATGATCGACCGGGGGCGATCACGACACGCGTTGGTGAACGCCGCACTGGAGTTCGACTGCCCGGGAGCACCGGCCGCGTAATCTTTTTCTTCCCTTTAGGTGAGTACCCTCCGAAGTTGCAGCCCGCGATCATGAGTCGCTATGTAAACACAGATTTATACGCATTTGTACGGTTCATGTTGGTGCATGGTATGCGCTGAAGAGTGATGCCGATGGATTTCAAGATTCTTGGACCGATCGAAGTGCGGACGGCCAATGGACAGCCGATCGCACTTGGACGACGCAAACAGCGGGTGTTGCTCGCCGCCCTCCTGCTCAATGCCGGTAAGGCGATCCCCACCCATCGGATGCTCGACTGGCTGTGGGGTGAACACGCTCCCGCCAACGCCGAGTCGAACCTCTACACCTATATCTCCGCGCTGCGCCGGGTGCTCGGTTCGCCTTCCCGGATCGAGGCGGGTTCAAACGGGTATGTGCTCCGGGTCGCCCCCGGTGAAATAGACGTGAGATTGTTCGAAGAACTCGCCGCTCAAGGACGCCTGATGTTATCCGAAGGGCGAAATGACGTCGCACTCGAACGGTGCACCCGGGCTTTGGGCCTCTGGCGCGCCGAGGCGGTTCTGGAGGGGTTGTCCCTGCCCGAGCCGTTGCGGGGCGAGGCGGCGCGGCTGGAGCGGCTGAGGACGACCGTCATGGACGCCTCGCTGGAGGCCCGTCTGGCGCTGGGCCAGCACGGCGAGGCGCTTCCCGATCTGGAGGCGTTGACCCGCAGGGACCCGCTGAACGAACGGCTCCGGGCACAGCTCATGCTCGCCCTGTACCGCTCCGGCCGCCGGGCCGACGCGCTCGCGGTGTACCAGCGCGCGCGGGAGATGCTCGCCGCGGAGCTGGGCGTCGATCCCGGCCCGGACCTGATCCGCATGCACCAGCAGATCCTCGTCGACGACTCCGCGCTGGCGGCACCGTCACCGTCGATCGTCGCCCGAAGGGTTTTCGCCCCGGCCGAGCTCCCGATCGACTCGGCCGCCTTCACCGGGCGCGCCGCCGAGGTCTCACGGCTACGGACGGCGCTGATCTCCGCGAGTCCGGGCCACATCGTCGTCTCCGCGGTCGCCGGAGCGGCCGGGATCGGCAAGTCGGCGTTCGCCGTACACGTCGCCCACCAGATCGCGGACCGGTTTCCCGACGGGCAGCTCTACGTGAACCTGCACGGCTCCACCCCCAACGTCAAGCCGCTGAACCCCGCCGAGGTTCTCGCCCGTCTCCTACGCTCCCTCGGCGGCGACGACGCGGTCGTGCCGACCGAGGTGGACGAGGCGGCCGCGCGGTTTCGTTCGCTGACCGACGGCAAACACCTGCTCTTCCTGTTCGACAACGCCCGGGACGCCGCGCAGGTACGGCCGTTGCTGCCCGCCAGCCCCACCTGCTGCGTGCTGATCACCGCCCGGAGGATGCTGACCTCCCTGGACGCCGTCGCGCATCTCCGCCTCGACGTCATGGCCGAGGACGAGATGATCACCCTGCTGAGCCGCCTGATCGGCGACGAGCGCGTCGCCGCCGATCCTTGGGCGGCGCGCGCGATCGTACGGCTCTGCGGCGGCCTGCCGCTCGCGATCAGGATCGCCGCCGCCCGGCTGATCGCCCGGCCGGGCCTGTCGCTGCGGGTCCTCGCCGACCGTCTCGCGGTCGAGGATCACCGCCTGTCCGAGTTGCAGGCCGACGACCGGGCGGTCCGGGCCTGCTTCATGGTGAGTTACCGCAGCCTGGACGCCGAGCACTCCCGCATGTTCCGGCTGCTGGGCCTGCTCGGCGGATCCGACATCAGTGTCGCGGTCGCCGCGGCGCTGGCCAACCGCTCGGAGGAGCAGACCGCGAACCTCCTGGATCATCTCGCGGACGTCCAGCTCCTCGAGGTCCGCGACACCGACCGGTATCGCATGCACGACCTGCTCTGCCTGTTCGCCCGCGAACGAACCCGGCAGGAGGAGACCGAGGAGGAGCAGGTGCAGGCCGTACGGCGGGCGCTGCACAGCTCTCTCGTCATCGCCTGCGCCCTCGGCGACGTGCGCAACCGGCGGACCAAGCGGAACGCCAAGTTCGGGCACATGGCGCTCGGCCGCTTCAACATGGCGGCCGACGGCTTCACGACCGACCCCCGATGGCTCAACGCCAAGATGGCCGACCTGATCTCCACCGCGCGCCAGGTGCCCGGCGCGGCGGGGGACGGCACCGGTCTCTCGATCGTCCACGGCGCCGTCCCGCACCAACCGTCGTACGGGTGGGGCGGCCGGGGGCAGCGGGGCTCCTTCGGAGAGTCGCCGGTCCTGGCGGCGGGGCGTCCGGGTGATCGCGGAGGTGAGGTGGCCGCACCGGCCGACCCTGACATCACCGCTCGCCGCGTGGGGCCGCTCGACGAGCCGGCCCGCTCCTCCGCCGAGACGGCCGCCTTCTCGCGGGAGGCCGGGGATCCGGTGAGCACCGCCCTGAGCCTGGGACACCTGGCGGAGACGCACCGTCTCGCCGGTCGGCCGGACATGGCGACCCTCTGCTATCACGAGGCACTGGAGGCCGATCTCGCGGGCGGCACCGTCGGGACCTACCACATGGCGGAGCACTGGTGGGGGTTGGGCCGGGCGTATCAGGATCTGGGAGACAACGCGCAGGCCCGCGAGTGCTGGCGGACGAGCGCGGCCATCCTCCACGCTCTCCATCTGATCAACAGCGACGAGAAAAAGCGTGACCGAAACCAGCGACAGATCTGACGTGCTGGAAACAATCCTCGCGTCCCCTGTCGCGATCACGGGATTTGACGCGCTGGAAATAACCTTCTCCGGCATCCGCCGTAATCGGATTTAACGCGCCGGAAATAATCCTCATGCACACCCGCCGTAATCGCTGAATCCGGCACGCCCGAAATCATCGTCACATACAACCGCGATGGCCGCGGGATCTCCGAAAGACGAACCCTCAAGGTCGCGCGTCGCACCATACCGTATTCCGCTCATGGTTCGCCGAGTGATGGGCCAACCTATACAGACTTGTATGGTGCGAGGTATAGCCACATTTAACACTATTAGCGACATGTCTCTTGTCTTCTCACACCTCTAGAGAGAAGGCCGGCACCTTGCGCAGGAAGACCCAAGGGTTGACCGGTGACAGCGGCGGTAGTGCCGCAGGAGCCCAACGGGCACCCACCTCGCGACGATTGCCATCCTCGGACCGAACTCATCTGTGACGCCAGAAGCTGCAAAATCGCGGGAAAACGCCAGGAAAGGGCGGACGTGTCTGAGTTAATCGGCATCGATGAGTGTGAAAACCTTACCGTAAAGCAGGTCCAAAACCTGTACGGGAAGTACGTCAGCCGCAGTCAGGTCAACCTCATGACCTCTTTCGGTTTCGGTCGTGAACTTGCCGAACGAGCCGAGGGAGCCTGGATCTGGACCCGTGACGGCCGCCGGATCCTCGACGTCACCGGAGGGGTCGGCGTCCTCAACCACGGCCACAACCATCCGCGCATCCTGGCGGCCCGGCGCCGCTTCGCCGACCAGCAGCGCATGGAGGTCCACAAGGCGTTCTTCTCGCCCTACGTGGCCGCGCTGAGCCACAACGTGGCCTCACTGCTGCCGGGCGACCTGAACATCTCCTACTTCCCGAACTCGGGCGCCGAGGCCAACGAGGGCGCCATCAAGATGGCGTACAAGTATCACGGCGGGCGGCGCAACACCATCCTGCGGTCCGACATCAGCTTCCACGGCAAGACCCTCGGGGCCGGGAGCCTGACCGGATCGTCGGAGAACTCGTTCCGATTCCCCGGGCTTCCGGGAATCGTCGTCCACCCGTACGGCGACCTCGAGGCCGTGCGGGCGGCGGTCGACGCCGCGCGCACCCCCGAGGGGAAGTGCGACGTCTACGCGATCATGGTCGAGCCGTTCAGCGCCTCGAGCATGCGCAGCTGGTCGGAGGCGGACCTGCACGAGCTGCGACGGCTCTGCGACGAGCACGACATCATCATGATCTTCGACGAGGTGTACACCGGCTGGGGCAAGACCGGCAGCCTCTTCTACTTCATGCGGTATCCGGACCTGCTGCCCGACATCCTCGTCTACTCGAAGTCGCTGGGCGGCGGGAAGGCGTCGATCGCCGGGTACACGGCTCGAGAGCGAATCTTCCGCAAGGCGTACGACCGGCTCTCCGACGTCATCCTGCACAGCACGACCTACTACGGGTTCGGCGAGGAGACCGTCACCGCGATCGAGGCGATCAACGTGATCGTCGAGGAGGACTACCCCGCGCGGGCGCGGCAGATCGAGCGCATCCTGAAGCCCGGCCTGGAGAACATCCAGAAGCGCCATCCGGACGTGGTCGGCCAGGTGACCGGTACCGGGGCGCTGTGGGGGGTGTTCCTGACCGGCGGTCCCAAGGTGCTCGATCTGGCCGGCAAGCTGGTGCCCGGCTTCTCCAGCGACCCGCACTTCCGCACCAAGCTGATCACCCTCTCGGTGATCGCCGACCTCTACAGCGAGCACGACATCGTGTCGTACTACAGCCCGAACGTCGAGAACCCCCTCGTCGTCGCGCCGACCCTCGCCATCGAGCCCGACGACGTCGAGTACTTCCTGCGGAGCCTCGACAAGACCCTGGCCAAGGGCCTGCCGCGGCTGCTCGCCCGGTTCGTGCGGGAGAAGGTGGGGTCACGGTGGCCTATCGGGTCGTAGTGACCGGCAGCGCCGGAATGCTCGGCGGCAACCTGGTCCGGCGGCTCGTGCTCGCGGGCCACGAGGTGATCGGCGTGGACCTGCGCCCGCCGTCCGACCCGGACCCGGGATGGAGCCACCGGGTCGGCGACGTACGGGACGTCTCGCTGATGACCGAGGCGATGGCCGGCGCGGACGCGGTCGTGCACTGCGCCGGCGCGCTGCCGAGCTATCCGGCCGAACAGATCCACAGCCTCATCGTCGGAGGCACCCACAGCGTGCTGGAGGCCGCGCGCCAGGCCGGGGTGGAAAGGACGGTCCACATCTCCTCCACCGCCGTGTACGGGCTCCCGAAGCTGGTGCCCACCCCGGAGGAGCATCCGCGCGAGCCGGTCGACCCCTACACCAGGGCCAAGACCGAGGCGGAGGAGCTGGCCGACAAGTACCGGGCCGGCGGGATGTGCGTGCCGATCCTGCGCCCCAAGACCTTCCTCGGTCCCGGCCGGATGGGCCTGTTCGCGATGCTCTTCGAGTGGGCCGAGGAGGGCCGGAACTTCCCGGTCCTCGGCCGCGGGGACGTGCGCATCCAGATGCTCGCCATAGAGGACCTGGTGGACGCCGTGGCCGGCGTCCTGACGGCACCGGCGGAGGTCGCGAACGACACCTACAACCTCGCGGCCGAGGAGTTCGGCACCCTGCGGGAGGACTTCCAGGCGGTACTCGACACGGCCGGTCACGGCAAACGCGTCGTGTCACTGCCCGTCCGGCCGGCCCTGACCGGACTCCGGCTGCTGGAGCGGACCCGGCTGTCCCCGGTGTACGGGCGGCTGGTGCACAAACTGCTCGCCGACTCCTACGTCAGCATCGACAAGGCCAGGGACCGGCTCGGCTTCCACCCCCGGCTGTCCAACCGGGACGCGATTCTCCGCACGTACGCGTGGTGGCGGGAGAACCGCACCACCGGCTCACCGCGGGGGGCCGGCCAGACCAGCCGTGACGCGTGGCGGCAGGGCGCGCTGTCACTGGCGAAAGTCTTCTTCTGAAGTGACGGGGAAAGCATGTACGTCGTCGAATCGGCAGACATTCCAGAACTCCCGCGGCCCCGTGGACCGGCCCCGGATCAGACGACGGAGGCCCGGCCCCGCCTGGTCACGGACCTCTTCAGGCTGATACGGCCGTCGCACGCGGCCAAGGCGATTCTCCTTGTGCCGATCGCGCTCATCGACACCTCCCTGTGGAACCTCGCCACGGTGGGCCAGGTCCTCCTGGCCACGGTCGCGTTCATCCTGGCCTCCTCCGCCGTCTACGTCGGCAACGACATCGCCGACCGGCACCGTGACGTGCACCATCCCGTCAAGCGCCATCGCCCCGTCGCCGCCGGTCGCGTGGGGATCAGGGTCGCGTACGCCTACTGTGCCGCCCTGCTCGGACTGCTCAGTGCCGTCATCCTCCTCACCCCGGGACCGTACTGGCCCATAGTGGTGTACCTCTTGATCAACATCGCGTACAGCCGCTATCTCAAACACATCCCGCTGGTCGACGTGGGCACGGTGGCGGTCTGTTTCGTCCTCCGGGTCGTCCAGGGGTACGAGGTGGCCGGAGGGCAGGCGTCCGCCTGGTTGCTGGTCACGGTGTTCTCGATGTCCCTGCTGCTCCTCATCGGCAAGCGACGCCAGGAACTGAAGAACGGTGCAGCGCACCGGCCGGCACTCCACGGCTACTCGATGGAGCTGACCAACTGGCTGCTGCAGATCGCCTCCGTGCTCGCCCTCGTCTCCGGCCTCATCTACCTGCGCGAGGAGGGCCCGTTCGGCCCCCAGTACGGTCAGACGGCGATGCTGCTGTCCACGCCCTTCGCGCTCTTCGCCCTCTTCCGCTACCTGCAGATCCAACTGATGGATGAAGAGGGTGGTGACCCGGTCCGAATCCTGTTGCGGGACCGTGTCATGGTCGCCAACTCGATGTTGTGGGCCGCCACCCTGGGTGTGACGCTCGTGCTCGCCCACCATCCCGTCCCGTTGTGAGAGCGACACGGAAGGAAAGAATGGAAGTCCGCATACTGGGTCCGGTTGAGGTGACCGTCGACGGCCGGCGTGTTCCTCTGGGTCCACCGCAACGACGTGCGGTGCTGGCCGCCCTGGCGGTCGACGTCAATCATCCCGTGTCGCTTCCGACGTTGATCGACCGGGTCTGGAATCTTCCACCGGACCGGGCGACGGATTCCCTGTACGCCCACATCGCACGCCTGCGGCAGGCGCTGACGGGAACCGCGGCCTCCATCGAGCGCCGCGGGGGCGGTTACGTGCTGGAGGCCGACCCCGACCGGGTGGACGCCCACCGCTTCCACCGGCTGGCGAAACAGGCGCAGACCCATCCCGGCGACGACTCCACCCGGGCCGCGCTGCTGGCCGAGGCGCTGGAGCTGTGGCGCGGCTCGCCGCTGACCGACATCACGGGAGACTGGGCCTCCCGGATGCGCTACAGCATCGAGCAGCAGTTCGTCAGTGCCGTCGTCACCTGGGCGCAGGCACACCTGCGGCTGGGGCGGCCCGACGCGGTGGTCACCGAACTCACCCCCCTCGTTCCCCGTTACCCGCTCGTGGAGCCGCTCGCGAGCATGCTGATGCGCGCGCTCTGCGCCCTGGGACGCACCGCGGAGGCGGTGGCCCAGTACGCGCGCCTGCGCGGGTATCTGGCCGATCACCTGGGCATCGAGCCGGGACCTGAGCTGCGCGCGCTGCACCAGGAGATCCTGCGCGGCGATCACGACATGCCGACCTGGGCGGCCGAGGGAGTGGTCCTGGCCGGCGCCGACCACGCCGGTTCCGGCTGGGCGCCACTCGGGCAGCCGCCGAGCTGGACCCGCCCCACGGCCCACCTGCCCGACCGGGTGCTGTCCCGCAGGCCCTGACCCTTTCTCCGGATCATCCGCTCGTCGAGACGACCAGGCGTTGCCCGCTGTGGTCGGAGAGACCGTTCGACCGCACCAGTCCGTACCGGTGCACGGTGACGTCCGGCGTGGTGAACGCCCAGTCGATCCGCCACAGCGGCCATCGGTCGTCCCAGGAGGTGGGGTAGAGCGATTCGAGCACCGGGGTGGCGTCGACCAGCCGGTCCGGCAGCAGGCGCATGATGCCCATCGCCGGTGAGGCGTTGAAGTCCCCGGCCAGCACGGCCGGGTGCGGATTCCTCTCGACGTCGGCCGCGAGCGCGCGGAGGTTGGCCTGCCGCCGCTCGTGCTGGGTCCGGTTGAGACGGCGGGGATCCAAGCCCTGCGGGAACGCGTGGACAGGTGAGTTGATGTGCGTGTTGTAGAACGAGATCGTGTTTTCGCCGTTCCCGCCGTTCCCGCCGACGCGTATGTCCGTACGCAGCGTCTTCACCGCGGAGAAACCGGGCAGGCCCGGGTCGGGGGGTATGACTCGGTCGCGTTCCTCCGACAGCCACGGGCGCAGATCGATCCCCCGCTCCAGGACGATCGGGAACCGGGAGACCGTCACCAGCTCGCTCGCCACGGCGATGTGGTAGCCGGGAAACTCCCGGCGCAGTCTGGCCGTGTCGTCCACCCGGATCACCTTCGAGTCCCGGCCGAAGTAGATGTACTCCTGCAGGAGATACACGTCCGCCTTCTGGTCGTGCAGATACCGGTAGAAGTCGTCGATGTCGCGCGACGGCGTGCCGGTGGGCGGGGGCATCGTCTCCCCGCCCGTCCGCATGTCCCAGTACAACGTGTTCCAGGAGAACACCGTGATCGCGCCCGGCGGGGCGGGCGGGGGACGGTGCCACAGGGAGGCGGGGTTGAGCCCGCTCGCGCCTCCGCCGAGCACCAGGGAGGCGAGCGTCACCGCCGCGATCCACCCCCTGGCCGTGCGCGCCGGCAGGGCCACCGCGAGCAGCAGGACCGGGACGACCGCGAAGGCGGACGGCGGGACGAGCTCCGGAACCTGCCACCACCACACCCGGCCGGACAGCACGCGATGGACCGCCACGAACACCAGCCAGGCGACCGGCGCGGACAGCAGCGGCCAGGTCCACCAGCGTGACCGCCGGGCGGGCCCGGGCCCGGCGGTCGCGGTCACGACCCGCGTGTCGGTCATCGAGGGCGGCCGGATCCGGGACGTACGCGTGGGGCGGGCGGGCACGGACGAGCCGTCACGTCGCCGCCTCTCCGGCGGCCGAGGGCCGCACGAGCAGGTCAGAGTCGTAGAGCCGACGGAACCTGGCGGAGCAGAACCACTGCACGACCCCGGCCGCCACCCCCGCCGCGATGGTCACGTTCACCACGAAATGCACCGTACCGTAGTAGAGCAGGAAGAGCGGGCCGCGCCGCCGCAGCACGAACCGGTACATGCCGAGGTCGGCCAGGATCGACACAGCCAGGGCGAGGCCCGGCAGAACAGCGCCGACCGGGCCGAACACCGCCACCGCCGGGAGCGTGGCCACCGCCGCCAGCGCGGCGAGGCTGCCACCGGCCCGGTTCGAGGTCTCGAACCCGCGGGCGAAGCGCTTGCGCCGCGCGTACAGCGGCACCCGGGCGCGCCCCCGCTTGAACAGCTTGCGCAGCAGCTTGAACAGCTCGTCGTCGTGGTCGTGCCGGGAGCGCACCGCGGAGGTGAGCACCATGCCGTACCGCTGGGTGAGACGGTGACCGTAGTCGACCTCCTCGGTCTCGCGCAGCCGGGTGTTGAACTGCCCGACCTCGTCGAACACGTGGCGGGGTATCGCGACCATCGCCGGGAAGAGGAACGAGATGGGCCCCTCGGAGCTCGCCGTCCAGTAGTAGTACTGCAGCGCTCGGTACTCCTCGACGAGACTGTCGCGGATCAGCGGCTCCGGGTCGTGGATGCTGCACACCGCCCCGAGCCGCGCGTCGGCCGCGAGCATGCCCACCGCCACCTCGACGGCGTCGGGGTAGGCGGCCACGTCGGAGTCGACGAACACCAGGATCTCGCCACGGGCGTGGGTGACGCCGAGGTTGCGCGCGCCGGCCACCCCCATGTTGTGCTCGGTGTGGACGACCCGGACACCGAGCCGCTCCGCGACCGCGACGGAGTCGTCGGTGCTGCCGTCGTCCACCATGATCAGCTCGATCGGCTGGTAGGTCTGCTCCTGCAGGGCGCGCAGGCAGAGCTCCAGCGAGCCGGCGTAGTTGTAGTTGGGCACGATCACCGACACCAGGGGGCCGCTCATCGCTCACGCCCCCATCGCCGGCGCGGACGGCTCCGGCATGTCGTAGGTGTGCCGGAACCGGCTGGACAGCAGGCACTGCGCGGCACCGACGAAGACCGCCACCGCGACGGTGACGTTCACCAGGAAGTGGATCGCGGTGAAGTAGACGGTGAACGCCGCACCGGCATAACCCCAGACGAAGCGGTACATCCCCAGGTCGGACGCGATGGAGCCGGCCAGCAGCACGAACGGCACGAGCAGCCAGAGCGGGCCGAACAGAACCGGCAGCGCCAGGGTGACCACCGCGAACAGGGCGGCGAGCGAACCCCAGCCGCGGCTGCTGTTGGTCGGGCCGCCGTTGAAGTCCGGCCGGCGCAGGTACAGCGGAATGTGCAGGCGCGCGCGGTGGAAGAACTTCGACAGCACCACGCTCAGCTTGTCGTCGTGGTCGTGCGCGCCCCTGATCGCGGTGTCCAGCACGATCCGGTAGCGCTGGGTGATCCGGTGACCGTAGTCGGCGTTCTCGCTGTGGCGCAGCGCCGGGTTGAGCGGGCCGATCTCGTGGAAGACCCTGGTCCACATCGCGAAGATCGCCGAATAGATCGTGGTGATGTCGCCCGCGTCACCGGAGATCCAGTAGTGCAGCTGAAGGCTGCGGTACCGCTCCACGCGGCTGTCGGGGATCAACGGCTCCGGCTCGTACGTGCCGCACACCACCCCCAGCGTGGGATCGGACGTGAGCAGCGCCACCGCGTTCCCGACCGTGTCCGGGGTGAGCGCCACATCCGAGTCGAGGAAGAACAGCACCTCCCCGCGCGCGTGCTCGACGCCGAGGTTACGCGCCGCCGGCGCCCCGATGTTGGTGTCGGTGACCAGCACCCGCACCCCGTGCCGACGGGCTATCTCCACCGAGTCGTCGGTGCTCCGGTCGTCGACGACGATCACTTCGATGTGCGGGTAGTCCTGCCGCTCCAGCGCGCTCAGGCAGAGGTCCAGCGTACGGGCGTAGTTGTAGTTGGGAATGATGACCGAGACCAGTGGCCGCTGCTCATCCATGGTCGATGACCCCTTCGGGTTGGCGGGCGTCCGCCGGCCGGGAGGGGGCCTGCCCGGCGGACGCTCGCACGCATTCGTCTGTTCCGATGCTTGACATGGCTACTTGTCTCCCGCCTGCGCCGATTCCGCCACCGCCGCGGGCTCCGGCACCGTTGTGGACTCCGGCACCGACACCGGCTCCGAGGCCGGGGTACGCCGGATGACGACCTCGGCCACCGCCAGCGCCGCCGCTCCCAGCGCCACCTCGCTGACCGTGGAGACCAGCCGGCTCGCCACCGCCACCACCGCGGCCGCCGGCGCGGGCAGCACCACCGTCAGGGCGGCGGTCAGCACCGCCTCGCGAACGCCGATCCCGTCCGGTATCACGACCGTCAGCATCCCGACCGTCGTGGCCAGGGTGAACGCGCCCACGCACAATCCCAGGGACCCCAGCGGGTCGGCCCCCATCGCGACCGCGAGCAGCCACAGGTGCAGGCCGGTGACCAGCCATGACACCGCCTGCGCGACGACCGCCAGCCGTATCCCCCTGGCCGAGGCCGACCTGTCCGGGTCCGGCCGGCGCAGCACCCGCAGCAGCAGGTGCGCGCCGTGGTTGACCAGCTGCGGCCGTACCAGCACGACCACGATCAGCACCGCCGCCACCGCCACCAGCCATGCCACCTGGGTGCCGAGCATGTGCACACCCGCGAGCAGCCCGATCGTGAGCCCGGTCAGCAGCACCAGGCTCATGCTCAGCGCCGCCGTACCCATCAACCGCCCGAAGCTGACGCCGTTGGCCGTGGCCACCTTGGTCGCGGCGATCAGGCCGGGCACTTTCCCCGGCACGTACTTGCTCAGGAACGTCACGAAGAAGACGCGTGCCACCCGTGGTTCGCCGACCGGCGGCCCGAGCTCGAACAGCACCGCCCGCCACGCCAGATAGCCGAACCCCAGCCCGGCCATGCTGGTCAGCAGCGCACCGGCCAGCAGGAGGCCGATCCGCCCGCCGTCGCTCCGGGCGAGCATGACGGAGACCACGCTCCAGTCCTGCCCGGCCAGTGCCATGACCACCGCGCCCACCAGGACCAGCGCGAACGCCGCGATCAGGGCGCGCACGAGCGCGCGGGGCAGGCGCCACGGCGGGCGCCACGGCCGGCTCGCGGTCACTCCGGCGCGCCGGCCGAGGAGACCGGGGTCAGGCCGGTCTTGGCCGGGTGCCCCTGACGGCGAAGCAGCTCGAAGACGAGCCGCGGCAGCCCCGCGCCGGCCCCCAGGAAGAACGCCGTGTGGTAGCAGAACTGCATCGAGCCCATGAGCAGCGCGAAGCCCACACCCCGGTAACGGTGGGAGTATCGAAGGAAGTCACGGTTCACCGTCACGAACGCCGCCAGCAGCAGCGCGAGCACCACGAGCAGCCACGGCACGAAGAAGACGAACGGCAGCGTGAACAGGCTCAGCGCCGCCGAGACGGAGGAGATCCGCGGCGGCAGGCGGCGGGTGCGGGGATCCGGCCCGATCATGTCCAGCCGGAACCCGATCGTGTCGTCGTCGTACAGCCGCCGCGCCCTCAACATGATCACCGGCAGGGTGCTGGCCCTGACGAACCGCTCCCACATGCACTCCCAGAACCGGTCGACGTCGTCCGCCTTGGTGACCACGGTCGCGGTCACCACCAGCCGGTACTTGGACGGCACCCGGTTGCCGAACTCGAAGTCCTCGCCGTCGCGCAGCCGCTCGTCCAGCCCGCCCGCCTCGCGGAAGACCGTACGCGGGATCAGCGAGTTGGACAGGAACGTGGACACCGCCCGCTGGCGGTCGAAGTGCTCGGAGAAGACGCGGTATCTCTCCACCGGACCGTCGTCGTACAGCGGCTCCTTGTCGTAGATCCCCTGAACCATGCCGCAGTCGGGTGTTTCCCGGTAGGCCCGCACCGCGTTCTGCACGGCGTCCGGGGCCAGCGCCGTGTCGGAGTCCACGAAGAACAGCAGGGGCGAGCCGCTGGAGTCCACCCCGGTGTTGCGGGCCGCCGACGGCCCCTGGTTGGTCGGCAGCTCGACGATCGTGCACGGGAACTCCCGCGCGATGTCCAGCGAGCCATCCGTGCTGCGGTCGTCGACCACGATCACCTCGGCCGGGGGGTACGTCTGCGCGTACACCGCCTCCAGGCAGGCTCGGAGAGTCTTCTTCTTGTTGTAGTTCGGCACGATGACCGCGACATCCTCGGGTCGCGCGGTCGCCGGTTCCGTCATGTCAATTCCTTCCACGGCTCAGTGGCCAACCGATAGAACCGTTTGTTGAGGACGGTGGTCGGACAGTCCGGCGGCTCCGGGCATCTCGTAGCGGTGCACGACGACGTCCGGCGTGGTGAGCACCCAGTCGATCCGCCAGAGCTCGCCGACTCCGGAGAGGTAGCTGACCGGATAGAGGGACGGCAGCGCCTGGGTGTGATCGACCAGCTTCTCCGGCAGCAGCCGGAGCATCCCCATCGCCGGGGTGGTGTTCAGGTCACCGCCGAGCACCACCGAATGGTCGTTGGCCTCGACGTCCGCGCGAAGCGCCCGATAGCTCGCCTCCCGCCGGCTGTGGGCGTACTGGTTGGAACCGCGAGCCTCGCCGTCGTACAGCCGCCAGTCGAGCGGGGGCTGGTTGATCTGCGTGTTGTAGAAGGAGACGACCGCGCCGTTCACCTGGATGTCGGTGCGCAGTGTCTCGACCGTGTAGGAGGTCGGCCAGCTCCGCATCACCTCCGGCACCGCCTTCTGCTCCTCGGGCAGCCACCGGGTCATGTCGAGGCCGCGCTGCGCGACGATGGGCAGCCGGGAGAGCGTGATCAGCTCCCCGGACGTCGCGACCTCGTATCCCGGGAACTCGCGTCGCAGCTCCGCCGCCTTGTCGATGCGGAGTGCCATGTCGGCGGTCCACTTCGACGCCATCATGTCCCCCGCCGAGGTGTCGACGTACAGGTACTCGGAGAGCAGGTAGACGTCTGCGTCCATCTTGCGTAGATAGTCATAGAAGTTAGGCGAATAGCGGTTTCCGTCGGAGGTGCGCCAGTCCTGATCCCAGAACTCGGTGTTCCAGGTGGTCACCTTGATCGCCCCGGGCGGCGCGGGCGGCGGGGTGTGCCAGAGGGTCGCCACGTTGATCCCGCTCTGTCCCGCGCCGAGCACCAGGGTGAACACCAGCGTCGCGATGATCCGCCACCGGGCCGGGCGCGCGAGCGGCGCCACCACCAGCAGCAGCGCCGGCACCACCACGAACATGAACGGCGGGATGAGGTCGAGCGGGGCCCACAGCGAGGTGCGGCCGCTCACCAGCAGGTGCGCGACCACGAACAGCAGCCACCCCGTGGTGGCGGTCACCACCAGCTTGGTGCCCAGGCACCACCGCCGCCGTGGCCGGATGAACCGGCCAAGGCGAGCTCGCCAGCCGACCGGCTGCTCGGGTGGGACCTCCGTGGGCTGATCCTCGGTCATGATGTCCCGGTCGCCCATCAGCACACCACCTCGGCACGTAGGTCAGGCCGGCGACAGCCATTGACGATCCGCGATCACTTCCAGCGGTACCTCAACGTACTGACCGGTTCTTGTCGCTTCCTTGTCGTCCGCGCCCTGGATCGCGTAGATCACATAAGCCGCATAGAAACGGAACCGTATGACATGGCAGACGGCTCGACAAGAATGAGACAAGCCATCGCGACTAGCGTGGTCCGGAAGCAAGGGGTCGGAGGTCGGGTGACGAGCCACGGCCGGTTGACCGAAGACCCACCGGGGCAGCCCGCCCTCATCATCGGCCAACACCCGGCGGTTCGGAAAGAGCGGCCTTCAGCCAATGGAGCGACCCATGAGTCGAGAACGCCCGCTAGTCTCGGTCATCATCCCCAGCTTCAACCGGTCCCACGTGTTACGCCTGTGCCTGCGCGCGCTGGAGAAGCAGACCTACTCGCCCATCGAGGTCATCGTGGTGGACGACTGCGGCACCGAGGACGCGGCGGAGGTGGCGAGGTCGATGGGCGTCACCGTGCTGCGCACCGAGGTCAACAGCGGGGCGTCGACCGCGCGCAACCTCGGCGCCGAGCACGCCCACGGCGAGATCCTGCTCTTCCAGGACGGCGACATCGCACTCGACCCGGACGCCGTGGAGAACGCGGTGAACATCCTCCAGGCCGAGCCCAAACTGGGTGCCCTTGGCGGCATCCTGCACCCCGAGCCGCTGGCGGCCCGGACCCTCCCCGCGCAGTATCGAGCGCTGCAGATGTATCACTGGTGGATGCCGACCGACCGTCCGACCCTTGAGCTGCACGCGGCCGTGCTCGCCGTGACGACCGAGGTGTTCAAGGAGATCGGCCCCTTCAACCCGCATCTGAGCGACACGGTGTCCGCGGACTACCGCTCCCGGCTGATGCGGAAAGACTACGAGGTGCGCATCACCGACGCCGTCTGTGGCCGGGCCGACCACGACTCCACGCTGCGGATGATCCTGAACAAGGTGTTCCGGCGCGCACGGGTGAGCGCTCGGGAGTGGACCCGGGGCGAGACGCCGGGCGACTCCGTACCGCGCGCGTTCGGCGGTGTCCTGCTGGTCGCCGCCGTGCCGGCGGCCCTGCTGCCGCTGCTGGTCGGCCCCGTCGGCGCCCTCGCGTCGCCGCTGCTCGTCGCCGCCGCCGTGGCCCTTGACAACAGCACGTATCGCCGGGTGTTCGCCCGCCGGGGCCTCCTCTTCGGCCTCTACTTCAGTGCCGTCCACCTTCTGGTCACCTTCGTGGGAGCGACGGGAGCGGGAGTCGGCGTGCTCCAGCGCGTCCTGCAGGGAGGACGGCCGACCGCTACCTGGGTCCCCCAGACCGGTGGCCTGAAGAATCAGTGAATCGGTGACCTGAAGGACCGGTGAACCGATGGCCTGAAGGACCGGTGACATGCCACCGGCTCGACCTCCCTTCGCACCGGCCTCGGAGGGCCCGCGACGATCGTCGGAGGCGCACGGAGAGTTGAGCCGGGAGACCGGGCCCCTGATGACCGGAACCCGAGAACTCCGGCCACCCGTCGTCACCGGAACCCGGCAGCCTGTCGTCACCGGAACCGGGGAGATCCCGTCATCCGGTGACGCGGGAACGCGAAGGACCGGCCGCCGCCTCGCGGCCGGGGCCGGGGCCGCCGGGATCCTCCAGCAGCGCGGCCATCGGGAGCAGCCAGGCCATCCGGGGACTGCCCATCTCCCGATCGAGCTCCTCGGGGCTGGGCATCCTGTCGTTGAGCACGTGGGGCGGGACCAGATGGTGGATCGCGTGCGCGAGCAGGTTGGCCATCGAGTATCCGGGGTCGGCCTCGTGCGCCCGGGTGAGAGCGACGCCCGCCAGCGCGGAGTCTCCCCGCCGCCAGGCGACCAGGCCGAGCAGCGAGGCCACCGGAGGCACGAACCTCGGCTCCAGCCTCCGGGTGAGGTCGTGCCAGAGTTTGAGATGCGTGTCCTGGCTCTCGTCGGTGACCAGTGCCCACGCCTCGTCACGGATCCTGATCACCGCCAGGCCGAGCCCCAGCCTGACCGCCTGGTCCTCGCCGAGCCGCCCTCCCGAGGCGTAGGTGACGATCGCCTCGCGAACCCTGGCCATGCCGTCCGCGACGAACTCCGCCGCGAACCCGTCGGCGTCGCGGCATCCGGCTAGCCTGCCGCGCAACTCCCCCGCGAGTCGGCCCGTCGCCTCGCGCATGGCCTCCCGCGCGGGCCCGGTGACCGGGTCGAGCGAACGCTCCAGGGCCTGCCTGTCCGGCAGGGCGACCAGCCCGTGCAGGACCGCCTCGGCCGCGACCGCGCCGGCCCGCCGCTCGTACGGCACGCCGTCGGCCGGGCAGCAGTCGCTCCGCGAGCACCCGTACGACCAGTAGCGGCCGTCTTCCACCCGGAGCGCGTCGACGACGGTGAGCTCGCTCCGGCGGAACAGCGCCAGGGCCTCGTCGACGGCCGGGGTCACCAGCGGGCCGGAACCGTAACCGACCACGACGACCTGGGTGACGCCCTCCTTCCCGAAGAGCGGGGCGATCTGGCCAAGACCGCCGGGGCCCAGGGGCAGATCCCATCGGACGGTGAGGTGCAGCCTGCTCCTGGACGGGCTGCCCGTGAGTCCGATGACGACGAGACTGTCGGCGGGGTGGAACCCCAGCAGATAGGGAACAGCTCCCAGGACGTCTTCGGTGGAACCGAGCAGGAGCCGGGGCGGCGAAGCGGGCGGAGAAAACGGGGCGGGTGGAGAAGGTGGGTACGGCGGCTCGAGCGAGACCGGGGAGGGTGGAGACGGCGCTTCGGGCGAGACCGGGGAACGGGGAAACGGCACTTCGGGCGAGACCCTGGGCGGAGGGGACGATGCTTCAGGCGAGACCCGGGGGGTGAGGGACGGTGCTTCGGGTGAGGCCGGGGGCAGAGAGAACGGGGGCTCGGGCGAAGCCGAGGACGAAGAGGACGGGGGCTCGGATGAGACCCGGGGCGGAGAGGACGATGCTTCGGGCGAAGCCGGGCACGGGAGGGACGGGGGCGGGGACTCGGACTCGGGTGAGGCGAAGGCCTGAGGGGACAGGGGCTCGGGCGAGGCCGGGATGTCTGGCGTCATGCCCCGAAGCCTCGCCGAAACCGGACCACCTCCTCCGCACCGAACCCCTTTCTGTGGACAGAGCCCGCGACTGTCCACAGCTGAACGGCCAAAGGGTCGCGCCCCTCTCTCCGCAGGGGTCCGCCGAAGTCGGCCGGAACCGCTCAGACGCCCCTGTCGACGCGCGGGCTCTCGCCCGTCCTGCCCGCCGGGAGGACGGGCGGCGCCAGGCGGGTGCGGACCATGATGGCCGCACCGGCCACGGCGGCGGGCATCGCGATCACCGCGACGAACGGGATGAGGAAGAGCAGGAAGAGCAGGATCCCGAAGCCGAGCGCGGGGGCCTTGTTCCCCTTGAGCAGGCCGAAGCGGCTCCTGCGCGCCAGGCCCCTGCGCTCAAGGGCCAGCGTGGTCAGCTCGATCGTGAGGAAGAAACCCGAGACCAGGGCGCCCAGGACCGGCACCACCGTCTGCCCGATCACCGGCACGAAACCGAGGAAGAACAGCGGGATCGTGAACAGCAGCAGCCATCCGAGGGTGATCAGGCTGTCCCTGATGGATCGGGGGATCGACTTCCACAGCGGAAGGTCGTGGCCGGTCGGCACCTCTCCGTAGGTCTCCTCCACCTTCTCGGAGAGCTTCTCGTAGAAGGGGTCGCCCAGGATGAGGGTGATCGCCGTGAAGGTCACCACCGACAGGATCAGCCCGGCGACAAAGAGCGCCAGCCCGACCAGCGCCCGCAGCGCGGTCCGCGTCGCCTCGCTCCACCCGTCGGCGAACGGCGTGCCCCACGCGGCGATGTCCAGCGCGTTCGTGCCGAGGAAGTAGAGGCCGGCCGCGTAGAGGGTGAACGCGATCAGAGCCGGGATCACCCCGAACAGCCACCAGCGCGGATATCGCGCGACCCAGCGCAGTCCCTGGAAGAAGAACCCGATGCCGTCCAGAAAGGAGCGGAAATGACCCATGGCGGAAGATTATCGGGATAGGACGTCACCCGGGAGGGTGCGCCCACGACGGCGCCGGACACACCCCCGGACGTACGGGAGACGGCAGGACCCGCTTCCCGAAGACCGGCGACGTATGAGACGGCAGGCATCAGAGCAACGCCTCCCAAAAGCCGACGACCTACGAGACGGCAGACACCGGGGGCTCGCTTCCCAAAAGACCGACGGCGTACAGAGACGGCAGACGTCAGGGGAACGCCTCAAGAAGGCCGGCGACGTACAGAGACGGCAGGCATCAGAGGAACGCCTCCCAAAAGCCGACGGCCTATGAGACGGCC
The DNA here is from genome assembly GCF_036227305.1 of Streptosporangium sp. NBC_01469. NCBI lineage: Bacteria > Bacillati > Actinomycetota > Actinomycetes > Streptosporangiales > Streptosporangiaceae > Streptosporangium > Streptosporangium sp. NBC_01469. The sequence goes on from NZ_CP109465.1 coordinate 9,554,797, forward strand.
GACCTACGAGACGGCAGACGTCAGGACCGCTGCCAGAGGCCGGGGACGGAGACCCCGAGGGCGCCGAGGAGGCGGCGGAGCAGTGGCAGGGAGATGCCCAGGACATTGCCGTGGTCGCCGTCGATGCCGTCGACGAACCAGCCGCCGCGGCCGTCCAGCGTGAAGGCTCCGGCGACGTGGAGGGGCTCGCCGGTGGCGACATAGGCGGCGATCTCGTCGTCTCCGGGGGTGCCGAAGCGCACGACCGTCGCGCCCACCTCCGCCACCTCGCGCCCGTCCGCGGCGTCGATGACGCAGTGGCCGGTGAGCAGGCGTCCCTCACGTCCGCGCATGTCGCGCCAGCGGGCGACGGCCTCCTCGGGCGAGGACGGCTTGCCGTGGGCACGTCCGTCGAGTTCGAGCACCGAGTCGCAGCCGATGACCAGCCCACCGGTCAGGCCACCGGCGACCACGGTCGCCTTCGCGCGGGCCAGCGCGAGGCAGAGCTCACTCGGGCTGTCGGCGGTGATGGCGTCCTCGTCCACACCGCTGACGATCACCTTGGGATCGAGTCCGGCACTGCGGAGCAGGGCGAGGCGGGCGGGAGAGGCGGAGGCTAGGACGATCTGGGTCACGGCGACCGAGCCTAGCGCGGCTCCACCCGTCCCCTCGCCACGGGCGAGCACCGGCGAGAACGTCCGGTCACCGGGAACGAGGAGGTCCGATCGAAGGAGAGCGGGGGCGGCCGACCGAAAGGGGCGCGCCGGAGATCAGGGGTGGGGCGGTGGCGGGAGTTGCGGAGGCGGGTCCGAGGAGGGAAGCCCCGGGGCGGTGTTCCGCGGTAGCCCCGCGGCGGCGTAGGCCTCGGCCTCCCCCAGGGTCTCGTTCTCCAGCAGGGCCTCGGCGATACCGTCCAGACGACTCCGGTTCTCCGCCAGAACGGTCTGGGCGATCTCGTAGCACTCGTCCACGATGCGCCGTACCTCTTGGTCCACCGCGGCGAGGGTGTCCGGGGCGGCGGCGGGCTGGCCGTCACCGGCGGCGGGCAGGACGGTGAGCGGGCCGATCCTGGCGGACATGCCCCAGCGGCCGACCATGCCCCGGGCGATCACGGTGATCTGTTCCAGGTCGTTCTCCGAGCCGGTGGTGACCACGCCGTAGACGACCTGCTCCGCCGCCATCCCGCCGAGGGCCCCGATGATCCGGTCACGCAGGTATTTCTCGTCGTAGGCGTACCGGTCGGTGTCGGGGGTGGAGAGCGTGACGCCGAGCGCCCGCCCGCGCGGGATGATCGAGACCTTCCTGACCGGGTCGGCGCCCGGCCGGAGCATGCCGAGCAGCGCGTGGCCCGCCTCGTGGTACGCGGTGCGCCTGCGCTCGTCCTGCGGGATCACGACGGCGCGGGCCGCGCCGAGCAGGATCTTCTCCAGCGCGTCGGCGAAGTCGGAGGCCTGGACCCTGTCGTTGCCCCGCTTGGCGGCGAGCAGCGCGGCCTCGTTGACCAGGTTGGCCAGGTCGGCTCCCGTCATGCCGGGGGTGGTCCTGGCGAGCCGCTCCAGGTCCACGTCGTCGGAGAGCGGCACGCCCCGGCTGTGGACCCGCAGGATCGCCAGCCGCCCCTCGACGTCCGGCACGGACACCACGACGGTACGGTCGAAGCGGCCGGGACGCAGCAGCGCCGGGTCGAGAACCTCCGCCCGGTTGGAGGCGGCGATCACGATGACGCCCTCGGAGCCGGTGAAGCCGTCCATCTCGGTGAGGATCTGGTTCAGGGTCTGCTCGCGCTCGTCGTGGCCGCCGATGGTGCTGCCGCCCCTGACCCTGCCGATCGCGTCGATCTCGTCGATGAAGATGATCGACGGCGCGACCTTGCGGGCCTCCTCGAACAGCTCGCGCACCCGCGAGGCACCGACCCCCACGATCATCTCGATGAACTCCGAGGCGCTCGCCGAGAAGAAGGGCACGTCGGCCTCCCCCGCCACGGCACGGGCGAGGAGGGTCTTGCCGGTGCCGGGCGGCCCGGCGAGCAGCACGCCCTTGGGCAGCTTCGCCCCCAGCCTCCGGTACTTCTCGGGATCCTTGAGGTAGTCGACCACCTCGGCGACCTCGTTCTCGACCTCGTCGATGCCCGCCACGTCGTCGAAGTCGACCCGGACCTTGGCCGGTCCCACCGGCGTGGCCGCCTTGGACCTGCCGAGGCCGCCGAGACCTCCGAGACCGCCCATCCCGCCGCCCATCGCGCTGGACGCCGCGCGCCGTACGAACCAGATCCACAGCCCGGCCAGCAGCAGGACCGGGAGCAGGGACAGCAGGAGGTTCGACGTGAGATCCCCGCCGACGGGCTCGGCCCTGATGTTCACGCTCGTCGAGAGAAGCTGCTGGTAGAGCCCGGCCCTGTCGGCGAAGACCGGCATCTCCGTGGAGAACTTCTCGTACGTGACGTTGCCGCTGTCGGGGTCGTGGGCGGGCTTCCTGAGGATGCCCTCGATCGACGTGCCCGTGGCGTAGACCTCCTTGACGTTCCCCGTCCGGACCTGCTGGGTGAACTGGGTGTAGGAGATCGGCTCGGTGGTCTGGTTGAAGAACGAGGAGACGATGAAGAAACCCGCGTAGACGATGACCATGGTCATCAGGAAGCGCACCCAGTTGAACTTCGGGCGCTGCGGAGGGGACGTCCCGCCCTCGGGCAGGCCCTCGGACCGCCAGGGCTTGGACCCGCTCTCCTTGTCGGACGCGTCGGGGCCGGACCCCTTGCGTTCCTGAGACGCCGGTCGGCTCACGACTCCCCCCTCGAGGCTCGGGGGAACCTGCCTGGACGGGCGTCCCGGAGGCGCGTCCGGGACGCCCGGCTCAGTCCGGGCCCTCGAACCGGGTCCGCCTCCGCGAAAGAGCCGAACCCCGCGCCCGGCGAGCGGGCGGGAGGTCGTCACGCGTGCGGCGGCGGAGCGGCCGGCCGTGAAATTCCCCCGAGTTTCACCAGGTCACACGGACAAGGCGATTCCTGCCCAGGTGGGGCTTACTTCAATCGGAGGGAGGAGACCGCCGTGTTGATGGCCCGCCAGTACTTGCTCTGGACGTCGGGGATCGTCGCGAAGAGCATCGCGGGCTTGGCTCCGGACACATCGGTCACGGCGACGGCGGCCATGGAGGAGCGTGCCTTGCCCTTCAGCTTGTACTTCACCCGGTAGGCGAGCAGCCAGCCGTCCTTGATCGGCTGCGAGGCGGTCCAGCTGATCTTGCTGCCCTTGGGGTGGTGGTTGAGCGTCCACCGGGCGGCCAGCAGCGCGGTGTCCTTGGCCTTCTTCTGCACCAGGATCGGCACCGGGCAGCTCACGAGCATCGCCCGGTGAGCGGCTCCCTTCGCCTTGGGCAGCACCTGCTTGGTGGAGAACGGCGCCGCGCCGAAGACCTTCCAGGGCTTGCCCAGGCGGATCAGCGACACGCCCGACTTGCCGTCCTGGACGCGGCGCTTGCTCTTGTCCGCCTTGCCGGGAAGGCGGCCGAGCCGCTTGTCGCGCGGCAGGTCGGGCACCCGGGGGTCGGTGAGGGCCGCGATGACAGCGCTGCGGTCGGGCGCCGGCTCGGAACCGTCGGGCGCGGAGGAGGGGGCGGCCGTCTCGGAAGGGCTCCCCGAGGGGGAGGCCGACACGGAGGGGGTCTCCGGTGCGGAGGAGGTCTCCGAGGGCGACACCAGGGGGGACGCCTGCTCCGACGCCGAGATGGACGGCCCCGAGGCGGACGGCTCCGAGGCGGACGGCTCCGTCACCGGGGTGGACGGCTCCGCCGAGCCTGAACCGGGCGAGGGTGGCGCGGCAGATGGCGCGGCGATCTGCCCCGTCTTTCCCTCGCCCGGTTGATCTGGGGAGCCCGAGGAGACGAAGCCGACCACCGTCGCGACCGCGGCCAGGATCAGCGCGACGCCCACGGCCAGGATGCGGTAGATCACGCGCATCGGCAGGTCGCCGATGCGGGATCGCTTCACGGGGGAATCCGGCAGCTTCGGGGGGCTCTCCGCCACGATTTTCGGCATCTCCGACGTGGCCGCCTCGGCAGTCACGTATGTCGGCGCGGGACCCGTCTCCCGGGTCCCCTGAGTCCCACCCAACCCATCGAGCACGATCGGGAGCGTACGACAAATCCGGTTTTCCCGTGCGGGATCCCCATCACACTTCGGGAACGAGTACCTTCCTCACCATGGTGTGAAACACCCTGCGATGATTCCAGGATGTTCGTGGAACGCCAGGTGGAGCTCAGGTTCGACGTCTCCTCACGCGAGGCGAGAACGCACACCAATCTGTCAGCCGTACGCACCGACGCCCTGGGACTCTGGCTGGCCGGTGACGAGACCGCCACCGTCGAACATCTGGCGTTCCGCGCCGGGCGCTACGACGACCAGCGCACCTTCTACCTCGCCGATTTCGTGGACCTGCCCGCCGGACGCGACGAGGAGGCCGACATCGAGGGCCTGGGCCGGGCGGACGGCTGGCTCTGGGTGATCGGGTCGCACAGCCTCAAGCGCAGGCGAGCCAAGAAAGGACATCCGCCGCACAAGGCCCGCCGCCGCCTCGGCAGCGTGGTGCGCGAGGAGAACCGCTACATCCTCGTACGGCTACCGCTCGTGGGTGCCACCCCGGTCCGCGAGGACGGGCCCCGCAGGGCGGAGATCCTGGCGGGTCCCGGCCGGAACCTGGCCGACCTGCTGGCGGACGACCCGCACCTCGCCCCCTTCGTCGCGATTCCCAGCAAGGACAACGGACTGGACATCGAGGGCGTCGCCATGCTCGACGGCCGCCTGTTCGTCGGCCTGCGCGGCCCGGTGCTGCGCGGCTGGGCCGTACTGCTGGAGATCCGGCCGGAGAGCGACCCCCGGCGTCCCGGCAGCCTGAGGCTCGCCCCCATCGACGGCAGGCCGTACCGGACGCACTTCCTGAACCTCGGCGGGCTCGGCATCCGCGACATGTGCCCGGACCGGGACGGGCTGCTGATCCTCGCCGGGCCGACCATGAGCCTGGACGGCCCGGTCCGGGTGCTGCGCTGGCAGCCGGAGGACGAGCCCTCGGTACGGCACGAGCTGGATCTCGTCGGCGACCTGCCGCACGGGAACGGCAACGACCACCCGGAGGGGATCACCCTGCTCGACGGCGAGCGCCTCCTGGTGGTCCACGACAGCCCGTCGGAGGCGCGGCTCACCCCCGAGGGCGGCGTGCTCGCCGACGTCGTCAGGATGCCCCACTGACCGCCCGAACCACTCGAACCACTCAAAACACCCAAAGGTCGACACCCCCGCCGATCACACTCGAACGCCGGCGCCCCCGCCGATCACACGCTGATCACCCGGTGATCACCGGCCGCCTCCGCGCAGCCACGGGGCGTCCGCGACGACCGTGCGGGAGCCGGGCTCGATCTCGGTGAACCCGGCGTCCCTGACCACCGGCAGGCCCGAGGTGACCAGCCCGGCCCACGCGGCGGGATCGGCGGTGCGTACGGAGACCGCCAGGCCCTTGTCCCGCCAGGCCCTCCTGGCGTCGTCCCCGCTCGCCTGCCAGGCGAGCTGGGCGGCGTGCCCGGCCTGGGCCATGGCCTTGCCCGCCGACATCGTCAGCCCCGGGTTGAGCCGGAGCACCACGTCTCCCGGCGGTCCAGGATCGGAGGAGTCGGCGAGTTCGGTACCGGAGACCTGGAGCCTGGAGAGGTCCTTGGGCCAGCCGTCCAGCGGGACCGGCGGGTGGACGCGGACCTCGGCGGTGCCCGAGGTGACGGTGAGACCGGGCAGGTCGAGCACCCTGCGCCACTCCGCCCCGCGCGCCCGCCGGACGACCTTCCTGAACCGGCCGCCGTCCCAGATCCGTACCGCCCCTGCCCACTCGCCGTCGTCGAGGGCGCGCGGGTCGTCGAGCAGCGCCAGCACGGCCAGGGCCGCCGCCTCCAGGGCGTCGGTCCGCTCGGGCGGCGCGGAGCGCTCGATCCGCACCACGAGCGGGAGGACCCTCCTGTCCCGGTCGGCGTTCCCGCCTGTCGCCTCCGTCCCGACCCCGGCCGTCGTCCCGCGCGCCGCGTCCGGTCCCTCGCCGATGATGCCCGCCGTCCCGTACCCCGCCCCTGTCGCCTCGTCCCCGGCGCCGGTCATGCGGTCTCCCCCGCCTGCCGCGCGTCCGATCCGGTCCCGTGTCCCGCGGCTCGCCCGCCTCGTTCTCTCACGCCTTCAAGGATGCCTGCTCCTCCGTGGTGGACTCCCCGGTAGTGGACTTCCCCGTGATGGACTTCCTGGTGATGACGATCGACATGACGGCGGCGGCGAGGCAGAGGAAGCCCGCGACGTACCAGGCGAGGTCGTAGGCGCCGAAGTGGTCGCGGGTGACTCCCGCGGCGACCGCGGCGATCGCGGCGCCGACCTGGTGGGAGGCGAAGACCCAGCCGAACACCACGGCTCCGTCGGGGCCGTAGATCTGGCGGCACAGGGCGACGGTCGGCGGGACCGTGGCCACCCAGTCGAGGCCGTAGAAGATGATGAAGACGAGCATGCTGGGCTCGGCGGTGGCGCCGAACAGGCTGGGCAGGGCCATCAGCGACAGCCCGCGCAGCCCGTAGTAGGCACCGAGGAGGATGCGCGAGTCGACCCTGTCACTCAGCCAGCCGGACGCGACGGTACCGACCACGTCGAAGATCCCGACCAGGGCGAGCAGCCCCGCGGCGGTCGGCGCGGCCATGCCGTGGTCGTGGGCCGCGGGGATGAAGTGGGTGCCCACCAGGCCGTTGGTGCTCATCCCGCAGATCGCGAACCCCCCGGCGAGCAGCCAGAAGGGACGCGTGCGCGCCGCGCTCCACAGCACGCCGAGGGCGTGTGCGGCGGCGCCCCCCGCCCGTGCCGGCCGGACGACCCGGGGCGCGGCGGGATCGGCGCCCAGGGCGGTGGTGCCCACCTCCTCCGGCCGGTCACGCAGCAGGAACCAGACCAGGGGAACCACGGCGAGGGCGGCGACGGTGACCGTGACGGCGGCCGACCGCCAGCCCCTGTCCGCCGCCAGGTGGGCGAGGACGGGTAGGAAGACGAGTTGCCCGGTGGCGCCGCCCGCCGTCAGCACGCCGGTGACGAGGCCGCGGTGGCGGACGAACCAGCGTTCGGTGAGGGTGGCGGCGAAGACCAGGGCCATCGAGCCGGTACCGAGACCGACCAGGACGCCCCAGCAGAGGATGAGCTGCCAGGGGGCGTTCATCAGGATGGTGAACCCGCTGCCCGCGGCGACCAGCAGCAGGGCGTACGTCACCACCCTGCGCATGCCGAAGCGGTCCATGAGGGCGGCGGCGAAGGGCGCGGTCAGCCCGTAGAGCATGAGGTTGACCGAGACGGCCAGCGAGATCGTGCCCCGGGACCAGCCGAACTCCTCCTGCAGCGGCGTGATCAGCACGCCGGGCGTCGCCCGGAAACCGGCCGCGCCGAGGATGGCCACGAACGCGACTCCCGCCACGATCCAGGCGCGGTGCAGCTTGCGTTCGGGCGCCCGAGGAGTCGTTGTCATGCGCTCCATAATCGTGGGGCGGCGCGTCGCCCCACGAGTGGCCCGAGCGCCAATAACCGCAAGAATCAGGCCAGTGCCCTGATGCGCCCATGTCGCGAGCCCGTGAGATCGCCATCTCACATATTGGGTGAATTCGCTCAAAGGTTATGTTTTTTCTATTCTCCTGATCTGAGGGTCTCGCGTCCGGCATGGTCACGGAGAGGCGCGATGCCCGTCCCGGGCCCCTCCCGGCCGCGAGAAGTGACGATGCCCGACCGGTACGGGGGCCGACCGGAGACCGGGCGATCGAAGGGGTGGTGCCGTGTTCCACGCACGAAGGCCGGGAAGGTTCCTGGCGCTGCTCGCGGGTGGCGCGCTTCTGCTGGGCGCCTGCGCGGACACCGGCCCGGTGGACGATCCCGCCGCCTCCGGCTCGGAGTCGGCGCCGCCGAGCGAGACCATCACCTACGCGTACGAGCAGGAGTTCCACTCCTACAACAACAACACCACCGCGGAGAACGCCACGCGCAACACCGCCCCGCTGCAGCGGGTGCTGACGGGCTTCTGGTACTACGGCGACAAGGGCGCGATCACCCCCGACAAGGACTTCGGGACGTACGAGAAGGTCTCCGACGACCCGCTGAGCGTCAGATACACCATCAACGACAAGGCGGTCTGGTCGGACGGCGTCCCGATCGACTGCGACGACGTCATGCTGTGGTGGGCCTTCCGGTCCGGCAAGGTCAGGGGCTTCGCCTCCGCCGACACCACCGGTCTGCGGGACACCCGGGTCCCCGACTGCGAGAAGGGCGGCAGGGAGTTCACCCTGGTCTACGACAAGCCGTTCGCGGACTGGGTGGCCGGGGGCCCCGGCGCGACCGAGATGATGCCCGCCCATGTGATCGCCAGGCAGGACGGCCTGTCCGAGGAGGACTTCATCGCGGCGGTCAGGAGGGCCGACTCGAGGCGGATCGAGAAGGGCATCAAGTTCTTCAACGACGGCTGGGTCTCCGAGGGCAGGCTGCCCGACGCCGAGCTGATCCCGTCCTCGGGGCCGTACAAGCTCTCCAGGCTGGACGCCGGGCAGCGGCTGACCCTGGTCGCCAACGACAGGTGGTGGGGCACCCCCGCCGCGACCCCGACGATCGTCGAGCGCTTCATCACCCTCGACGAGCAGGCCCAGGCGCTGCAGAACCGCGAGGTCCAGATCGTCGAGCCGCAGCCGGGGCCCGACGTGCTCAGGCAGCTGCAGTCGCTGCGGGGCGTGAAGGTCGGCGTCTTCGAGAAGTACACCTACGAGCACCTGGACTTCAACTTCGACTCCAGCCCGTTCAGGGACAGGAGACTGCGCGAGGCGTTCGCCAAGTGCGTGCCCAGGCAGCTCATCGTCGACACCCTGATCGGGCCCGTCTCACCCGCCGCCAAGCCCCTGGAGGTCCGTACCGTGGCCCCCTTCCAGGCCAACAGCGCCGCGGTCGTCGCGGCCAGCGGCAGCGCGGGCCTGTACGCGCGGCAGGACATCGAGGGCGCCAGGGCGCTGCTACGGAAGGCGGGCAAGACGGGCCTGGAGGTCAGCATCGGCTACCAGACCCCGAACCCGCGCCGTACCGCGGCGGTGCAGCTCATCATCGACGCCTGCAACAAGGCGGGCTTCAAGGTCGTCGACAAGGGCTCCGAGGACTTCCTCGGCACCGTGATGCCGAGCAACGGCTACGACGTGGCCCTGTTCGCCTGGTCGGGCTCCGCTCTGGTCAGCGGCTGGTCCTCCAACTTCACCTCGCCGGGAAAGTGCGACGCCCAGAACAAGGGCAACAACAACGGCTGCTACTCCAGCGAACAGGTCGACCACCTCATCGCGAAGCTGAACTCGACGGTGGACCTGACGGCCCAGAACCCGATCATCGGCGCGATCGAGAAGAGACTCTGGAGCGACCTGGCCACCATCCCGCTGTTCCAGCACCCGGGTCTCAGCGCGTGGGACGAGACGCTCCAGAACGTCATCCCCAACCCCGCCCAGTCGACCATCACCTGGAACATGGACAAATGGAGTCTGTCGTAGCGGCTCCGAGGCGAGTCCGTATCTGACATCAGGTGACAGGTACGGCCGCCAGGATGGGCGCGAAACCCGAAATTCCACCAGGGAGCTCTATATGCCTCGCGCCGCAGGAACCTTCACCATCGACAGCTGGGAGCCGCAGCCCTACGACGAGGCCGAGGGGGCCACGCTCTCCCGCGTCCACATCACCAAGACCTTCGACGGCGACCTGACCGGTACCAGCACCGCCGACATCATCACCGCGATCCCCCTGGTCGAGGCGTCGGCGGCCTACGTGGGCTTCGAGCGCTTCACCGGCACCGCGCACGGCCGCAAGGGCACCTTCGTGCTCCACCACTCGGCCGGGGGCCACGCCGGGGAGTCGGCGCTGAGCTGGACGATCCTTCCCGACTCCGGAACCAGCGAGCTGCTGGGCATCCGGGGTAGCGGCCAGATCGTCAACGACGACGGCGCCCACTCCTTCCACCTCGACTACGAACTGAACTAAGGGCGACCGCCCCCGCGCGCCGACGGACGGCAGGCGACGCGCGCGGGGGTGCCCACCCATCACCGGCCACCGGGCCGGTGCGCGACCCCCGGCGTCCACAGACCGGTGCCCATGACCCGGCTGTCACCGACCGCCGCCTGCACAACCCGGCATCCACAGCCCGCCGCCCGCTCGCCCGGCATCCACGGCCCGACGTCGACACGATCCGGCATCCACGACCCGCCGCCCGCGCGGCCCGGTGTTCACGGCCGTTTTGACCTCTTGTCACATCTCGCGTCGAGCCAGTTGAGAAAGCTGCTTCCCAGCCGTTGACGTGCCCGTAGCACGTATGTAACATTTGGCCAACGCCATGCAAGAATATTGCAAACTACTGTTCATTTTCTTGCTATTCCTCGCAACTCTCCAGGGATGCACTGCGTCGTGCACCTGCCCCCCATTACGTGTGCGGTGAAGGCTCGCGTGCCTTCACGCCTCGGCCCTGCCGTGCCTGACGAGAGAAGAAGAGCGCGAATGAGAATGCTGTACAGACCGTTACGGCTGGTGGCGACCATGGTCGCCACCGGCCTACTGCTCGTCGTGGGGTCGGTCGTCCCGGCCTCCGCCGCAGCCGGACCCAATCTGTCGCCGGGAAAGGCGACCCTGGCCAGCAGTTCCACGGGCGGCCAACCGGTGTCCGCCATCAACGACGGAAACCAGGCGACCTACTGGGAAAGCGCCAACAACAGCTTCCCGCAGTGGGCGCGGATCGACCTCGGGACCGCCACGAGCGTCGAGCAGATCGTCCTGAAACTGCCCCCGCCGGCCGTCTGGCAGACCCGCACCCAGACGCTCTCCGTCCAGGGCGGCGCTGACGGCAACACCTTCAGCACGGTGGTGGCCTCGGCGAACTACACGTTCAACCCGGCGACCGGCAACACGGTCACGATCGACTTCGGCGCCACGACCCACCGCTACTGGCGCGTCAACATCACCGCCAACACCGGCTGGCCCGCCGCGCAGATCTCCGAGTTCGAGATCTACGGCGCCGCCGGCACCGGCGGCGACACCCAGAACCCGTCGGCCCCCGGCAACCTCGCCTTCACCCAGCCCGCCACCGGCCAGATCAGGCTGGCCTGGACCGCCTCCACGGACAACGTGGGCGTCACCGGGTACGACATCTACGCCAACAACCAACTGCGGGGCAGCGTCGGCAACGTGCTGACCTACACCGACACCCAGCCGGCGTCGGCGACCGTGACGTACTTCGTGCGGGCCAAGGACGCGGCGGGCAACCAGTCGGCCAACAGCAACTCCGTGACCCGCACCGGCACCGGCGGCGAGCCCGGCTCGAACCTGGCGATCGGCAAGGAGATGGTCGAGTCCGGCCACGTGCACTCGTTCGTCGCCGCGAACGCGAACGACAACAACCTGGCCACCTACTGGGAGGCCAACTCCGGCGCGTTCCCGAACACGCTGACCGCCAAGCTCGGCGCCAACGCCAGCGTCAGCTCGGTCGTGGTGAAGCTCAACCCCGACTCCGCGTGGGGCACCCGTACGCAGAACATCCAGGTCCTGGGCCGTGAGCAGAACGCCACGGGCTACACCAACCTGGTGTCGGCGCAGAACTACACGTTCAACCCGGCCTCCGGCGGCAACTCGGTGACGATCAGCCTCTCCGCCACCGTCGCCGACGTCCAGCTGAGGTTCACCAGCAACAGCGGCGCGCCCGGCGGGCAGGTCGCCGAGTTCCAGGTCTTCGGCGTCCCCGCGCCGAACCCCGACCTCACGGTCACCGACCTCTCGTGGACCCCGGCGTCCCCGAGCGAGGCGAACGCGATCACCCTGTCGGCCACGGTCAGGAACGCGGGCACCGCCGCCGCCCCCGCGGACAGCGTCAACCTCAACCTCGACGGCACGGTCGCCGGAACCGTCGCCATCCCCGCCCTGCCCGTCAACGGCACCGCCACGGTGACCCACAACATCGGCACCCGCGGCGAGGGCAGCTACACGGTCAGCGCCAGGGTGGACGCGGACAACTCGGTCTTCGAGCAGAACGAGGGCAACAACGTCCTCACCGCGTCGTCGCCGCTGGTCGTCGCGCAGGCCCCCGGCCCCGACCTGCAGGTCCTCGGCGTCACCTCCAACCCGCCGAACCCGGCCGTCGGAGCACCGGTCTCGTTCACCGTGGCGGTGAAGAACCGGGGCACCACCGCGACGGGCGCGACCACGGTCACCCGCGTGGCGGTGGGCGGCACCACTCTCAACGGCAACACCGCGTCGATCGCCGCGGGCGCGACGGTCAACGTGGCCGTCAGCGGAAGCTGGACCGCCACCAGCGGCGGCGCCACCATCACCGCGACCGCCGACGCGACCAACGTCGTCACCGAGACGAACGAGAACAACAACACGTTCTCGCAGTCGATCGTGGTCGGGCGCGGCGCGGCCGTCCCGTACGTCGAGTACGAGGCCGAGTCCGCCAGCTACCAGGGCACCCTGCTGGAGACCGACCCGCTGCGCACCTTCGGGCACACCAACTTCGCCACCGAGTCCTCGGGCCGCAAGTCGGTGCGGCTGAACAGCACGGGCCAGTTCGTCGAGTTCACCTCGACCAACCCCTCCAACTCGATCGTGGTCCGCAACTCCATCCCCGACGCGGCCGGTGGTGGCGGCATCGAGGCGAGCATCAGCCTCTACATCAACGGCACCTTCTCCAGGAAGCTGACCCTCTCCTCACGCCACAGCTGGCTGTACGGGAACACCGACGGCCCCGAGGCGCTGACGAACACCCCCCAGGGCGACGCCCGGAGGTTGTTCGACGAGTCGCACGCACTGCTCTCGCAGACCTATCCGGTGGGCACCAAGTTCAAGCTGCAGCGTGACGCGACCGACACGGCCTCGTTCTACGTCATCGACCTGATCGACCTGGAGCAGGTGGCACCGGCGGCCGGCCAGCCGGCCGGTTGCACCTCGATCACGAACTACGGCGCGGTGCCCAACGACGGCCTCGACGACACCTCCGCCATCCAGCGGGCGGTGACGGACGACCAGAACGGCGTCATCAGCTGCGTGTGGATCCCGGCGGGCCAGTGGCGCCAGGAGCAGAAGATCCTCACCGACGACCCGCTGAACCGGGGTCAGTGGAACCAGGTGGGCATCAGCAATGTCAACATCCGCGGCGCGGGCATGTGGCACTCCCAGCTGTACACCCTGACCGAGCCGCAGGACGTGGTGGGCGGCATCAACCACCCGCACGAGGGCAACTTCGGCTTCGACATCGACAGCAACACCCAGATCTCCGACATCGCCATCTTCGGCTCGGGCCGCATCCGCGGCGGAGACGGCAACGACGAGGGCGGGGTGGGCCTGAACGGCCGGTTCGGCGAGAACACCAAGATCACCAACGTGTGGATCGAGCACGCCAACGTGGGTGCCTGGGTCGGCCGCGACTACGACAACATCCCGGCTCTGTGGGGTCCCGGCGACAACCTGCTGTTCAGCGGGATGCGCATCCGCAACACCTACGCCGACGGCATCAACTTCACCAACGGCACGCGGAACTCGCGGGTGTTCAACTCCTCGTTCCGCAACACCGGCGACGACGCCCTGGCGATCTGGGCCAACCAGGCGGTGAAGGACCGGGTCGTCGACAACACGCACGACAACCACTTCGTCAACAACACGATCCAGCTGCCCTGGCGGGCGAACGGCATCGCGATCTACGGCGGTTACGACAACTCCGCCGAGAACAACCTGATCTACGACACCATGAACTACCCGGGCATCATGCTGGCGACCGACCACAGCCCCCTGCCCTTCTCGGGGACCACGTTGCTCGCCAACAACGGGCTGTACCGCACGGGTGGCGCCTTCTGGAACGAGGACCAGGAGTTCGGGGCGATCACGTTGTTCCCGCAGGGCAGTGACATCACCGGTGTCACCATCCGCGACACCGACATCTCCGACTCGACCTACGACGGCATCCAGTTCAAGACGGGCGGCGGCAACATGCCGAACGTCGCGATCACCAATGTGAAGATCGACAAGTCCAACAACGGGGCCGGGATCCTGGCCATGAGCGGCGCCCGCGGCAACGCGGTCCTGTCGAACGTGACCATCACGAACTCGGCCGACGGCAACATCGTGAGACAGCCGGGGACGAGCTTCGTGATCACCGGCAACTGACCCTTCCGACGACCGCTCCGGCCTGACCTCTCACCTGGGGTCAGGCACCTGAAGAACGACCGGCCATGTGGCGTGCTCCCCGCGAAAACACCAGGGGGTCCCGCCCATGGCTGGTCGCGTTTCCGGTGGACCCCACCAACAGCGGCGTCGAGCGCCGCGATCCCCCGTATAAACGACGAAGGGGCCCGCCGAAGCAGGCCATGCCCGCGAACAGCGGATCCCAGTCACCGAAGTGGGGTGTTCACGAATGGGGCCGGCCTGGCGCGGCAGAGAGGTTGGCAAGATCACTTCCCGAGTGACAATTGATCGTTTCCCAAACCGGGGTGAGGCCGCAGCGCCAAGCTGTCTCATCAGCCGCGCGCTTGCCTCGCGCAACCATCTCGGCGCTGCGGCCTCACGTCTCGGCCCCGCGCAGATGCGCGGGGCCGAGAGCGGACCGGTGTACGCTCGATGAAATACTTCGCCGACTATGGCGTCTTCGGTAGGTCCATGTGGCGGACAATTTGATCAAGTCCCCACAGGGCCGTCTTGTCATCATCGTGGCGCAGCGATTTATATGCGGCTTCGTATGTCAGCCGCCGCACCTCGCGATGCTCCTGAGAGAGCACTGTTTCCACTCGTTCTTGAGTGACGTCCATGGCGAAGAAGTGCTTGGGCACGATGTAGATGTTCTCGGGCCAGAACTCGCTGGCCGCAAAGCGGCCTTTCTCTACGCCGCTCACCATGTCGAGTTTGAACAGCGGGCCCGTTGCAGGCAGGCCGGTCTCCTCAGCGATCTCGCGGCAGGCTGCTGTCCACAGATTCTCGTCCTTCCTCGATACCGCCGCTTAGTTCGTAGGTGTGGGGGGTATCCTCGATCCCACCGGTGGTCGACACGCCGCAGAGTTCTTTCCAGCGGAAAAGCCGTCAGCAGCCCCTCGGATCACAGAGCTTCACCTTGTCGGTTCGATTGTTGAACCTGTCATTGAGAGCGCCAAGATCCGGGTAGGCGTAGCCAGTTCCCATCGTTTTGGTGTCGTCCGGCTGCAACGTCCTGACGTCGATCAGTTGAGCAGGTCCGTCATACCGGTTCCAGACGCTGTTGGCCCTATTCTGGTATGGGGCGATGTCGTGAGTTCCCTCGTATCTGACCGCCACCAGCCAATGACCCCTGTAGTTCGCATCGTCCCACAGGCACAGCCAACCGCTTGAGCAGTCATTCTTGTCGAGGATCTCGACGTCACGAGCCGGCAGGCCCACTGACGCGCGATATTCCGTCGCGCTGTCATAGCAGCGCAACAATGTACTGAGCTCTCCCGTGCATACCTTCGCTTCGCGCCAGTCCTTCGACAGGTCGATCACTTTGTTGTTGAGAAGGCCGAAGGGGCCGGTTGACGAGCCGGTCCCGGATGTCGGCTGGTGTGCGTCGCGACCTACTATGGCCGTGTCGGCGTCCGACGTCGTGAGGACGGTGGCGGACTCGGCGTAGGCGCCGCTGTGGGCCGTCGCCGGGCTCCCCGAAGCGGCCAGGAGGGCGAGGGCCATGGAGAGGGCGACGGCACTGCGTGCGAGGTGAGCTGAAGCGCGCGGCATGAGCATCCTTTCGGGTTCTGGCGGCCGGATCCTGATCGGACCCGGGACACGAACGAGACACGTGTGATCAGCCGGATGTGACATCGGGGCTGAGGGCACTCCAGGGTGGGGCACGTGCACCTCCATAACCGGTGCCAGTGCTCGGGTCCATGCGACCGCGACGCGTGCCCCGACCGCCGAGTCGGCCGAGACTTGCCCGGGGCGATCCATTGGGCCTCCCCTCGCGTCTCGCCCAGCGTCCTCGGTCCCGGGCCGGGCCTCGGGACCGGCGCTGGTGTCGAGAGTGCCCCGTTGCCGCCGACAAAAGACGGCGGCGGAATAAGGCGGAGTGTTACGGGCAGCCTGGGCGGACGTTGATCAGCCGGCCAGTCACCCCGTAGCTGACTTTTTCGTTGCCCTTCCCGAGGCCGAGTGCCACCACGCACCTCCATTGATTACCGTCAGCGTTCGCATGGTAGACGGTCACACCTTTCGGCATGGCGCAATGATTGTCGTAGGAGATGGTGGTCGAGAATGGGCCTGGGTTCCAGCCGAAATTCGCGGTCGCAGCGGGCGGAAGACCGCATGGGATGGCGAGCGCGGCCAATAGCGTCGGATCCGATACTGCGGCGGCCGGCCCCGCCGAGGACAGACCGATGGCGGTCAGTGCGCCAATGGATACGCAGACGGCAAATACTCAGCTAACTTTCATGTGAATCCTCTCCATAAACTGCCACTTGATCGACCGTGCGACGTGACGATTCTCGGGAAGATAACCTTCGGAGAAGGTCGCACGCCGCTCCTCCTATAGTGCTACTCCGTTACCGACCTGTCTTTAACCGTGGATGCACAATCACTTGCCGCTGCGTCTACACGACTCGCCATCCCGTTGCCGGGGAGGGGGCCCGGCCCCCAGCCGACTGGCATGGTTGCTGTTACTCCCACCGGCTTGACGAGCGCATATATCTGCAGAGCGGGACCTCGTCGGCGGTGCATGGTTCCCCTACCACGCGTAGATGGCAGACCACAGGTGCCCGGTGAAGTAGTTCAGCTCGATCGATGCCGGTCCCCTTGTCCGGTGCCAGACTTCGTGTGATTGTTACGGCGATAATCCAGGCCGTCCGCCCGTCGTGCGGTGCATGAGTTCGCTGCCTGCGCACATGACCCACGCCGTGTTCGCCGGTACGGAGAGACGACGACAGGGGAAGCGGGGAGAAGTGTGATCGATTGCTTAATCGGCCGGGGTCCATCGCCGCCGCACATCACATCTCCATCGGCTACCTGCACCGTCTCTTCCAAGGACAGGGCCCTACAGTCTCCTCGTGGATTCGTCTCCGACAGCTGGAGCCCGCGCCGCGAACTCTCCGACCCGGGCCTGTCCACGACCACGATCCACCACATCGCCGCTCGCTGTGGGTTCACGAACGCGGCCACCACGCGAGCCGAAATTAGCCCGCCCAGCGGGCACAGAACCTCGGAAACGATGAAATCCCGCCCGATCAAGTGATCAGACGGGATCTCGTCAACCGTCCTTGAGCTAACTCAAGAACGGCCCGAAGTGGAGCTATGGGGATTCGAACCCCAGACCTCCTCCATGCCATGGAGGCGCGCTACCAGCTGCGCCATAGCCCCTCGGGTGTTAACCGATGTCCCCGGGCTCGGCCCGGCGACCACGCCAGTGTATAGGAAATCACCCCGCACCCTGTAACCGCGGCGGCCCCGCTCAAGATCCGGTCGCCGGGCCGGGACCGCCGGCGCGGACCGCCCACGGGGCCGGTTCGCGGGGGAACCGGCCCACTCGATCATGGTGTGCGCGTACGGGCGGCGCGGGCGCCTACCGGAGCGCCGCGGCCTTCTCGATCAGCCCGGCGAGCTCGGCCACCGCGGGGTCCTCGGTGGACGCGGCCAGGCGGGTGGCGTGGGCGGCGAGATCGCCGGGCGCGGCTCCGGCGACCCTCTCCCCGGTGCGGAGATACTCGGCGAAGCCCGCGGCCACCACGTCGACCTGGAACCTCGGCGTGGACCCCTCCCACGGTGAGTCCGCCAGGTCGCCCGCCACGAGGGAACGGGCGGCCTCCGCGGGGTCGCGGGTGTCGGGGTCCTGCCAGCGCACGGTGGCGGTGGCCAGCTGGCCCGACGCCCCGCCGCGCAGCCGGACCTCGTACAGGGCCGTCACCGAGTGGCCGGGGCCGATCTCGCCGCCGTCCTTGGTGTCGTCGCGGAAGTCCTCGGTCGCGATCTGCCGGTTCTCGTAGCCGATCAGGCGGTAGGACTCCACGACCGAGGGGTTGAACACGACCTGCGCCTTGGCGTCGCGGGCACGCAGGTCGATGTTGGTGGCGAGCTGCTCGACGAAGACCTTGCGCGCGTCGTCGACGGAGCTGACGTAGACCGCGGCGCCGTCGCCGTTGTCGGCGAGCTGCTCCATCAGCTCGTCGCCGTAGTCGCGGCCGACGCCGACGCACAGCAGAGTGATCTTCTTGGCCGCCGCCTCCTCGACCCGGTCGAGGATGCCCTGCCAGGTGGTGTCGCCGACGTTGGCCAGGCCGTCGGAGAGCAGGATGACGCGGTTGACGGCCACCGGCCTGAAACTCGCCGCGGCCTCGGCGTATCCGCTGGTCAGCCCCGCCTCCAGGTTCGTCGACTGCTGTGTGGCGAGGCGTTCGACGGCGGCGTGGAGCTTTTCCCTGTCGGTCGCCGGGGTCATGGAGAGGACGACGTCCGCCTCGTCGCTGAAGGACACGAGGGAGACCCGGTCGCCGGGCCCGAGCTGGTCGACGAGTTTGTGCAGGGCCTCCCTGACCAGGTCGAGCCTGCCGGGTTCGCCCATCGAGCCGGACACGTCCACCACGAAGGTGAGGTTCGCCGGTCGCCGGGCCTCCGCGCTCGCCCTCCGGGTCTGCAGGCCGACGCGGAGCAGCGCGGTGCCGTTCCCCGGCGTGCGGGAACCGTCCATGTGCACGGTGAAGCCGTCGTCCTCGGGCTCCGCGTAGTCCTGCGCGAAGGAGTTGACGAACTCCTCCGGCCTGACCTGGCCCGCCTCCGGCAGCCTGCCCTCGGTGATGGTCCGTTTGCTGTAGCCGTACGAGGCGGTGTCCACGTCGAGGGCGAAGGTGGAGATCTGTTCGGCGGAGGTGTCGCGTCGCCGGGTGGCCTCGGCCTGGGGGTCCTCGGCCCCGGCGGTGGCGCGGGTTTCGGGCTCGGTCTCGCCGGTGGCCCGCTCCCCGGCCTTGGCGGGAGCGTCCGGGGGCATGGCCGGGACCGCGTTCCCGGACTCGGGCATCGGCCGGCTGTCGGGGGCGTTGTAGCCCGAACCTCCGCAGGCGGCGGCGAACATCAGGACGAACAGGGCGAGCACGGCGAGAACGATGGCGAGCGGACGTGACTTCATGTCGCCTCCTAGGGATGCGTGTCATCCCCTACGACGACTCCTCCCCCCGGTCCGCCGGGAGCTTGACCCAAGCGAGCGCAAACCGTGTTCGGCACGTGATCAGGGTTTCCAGGCCGGGTCCCGCCCGCTGAGCCCGAGCGCCCGCTCGAACGGCGAGGCGTCCTCCGGCACGGGCACCTCCTCCCCGAAGGCCCCCATCCGCCGTCCCTGCGGCGCCATCCCCTCCATGAACGCGGCCACGGCCTCGCCGGTCGCGGCGTCCACCTCGTAGTCCTGGCCGGTGGCCCTGGCCAGGTCCCAGCCGTGGATCGCCAGGTCGCCCAGCAGCATCTGGAGCACCACGACCATGGGCATCCCCATCGTGGGGCTGGTCCCCTCGGTCACCCCGGGTGCGGACCAGGCGGCGAGCAGCGCGGTGGCCCGGTCCTCGAAAGGGGCGTGGTCGGCGTCCTGCGGCGGCGGCTCCTCTCGGCGGGCCAGCGCCTCGAACATCGCGGCCACTCCGGCCAGGTGGCCGAGCAGCTCCCGTATGTCGAAGCCGTCGCAGGGGGTGGGCAGGTCAAGCTGGTCGTCGCGGACGCCGCGGGCGACGGTCGCCGTGCCGGTGACGGTGCGTGACAGCATCTCGTTCATGGCGGCCATGCTGCCGAACCGGACTCCCAGCTGTCTTGAAAAAACGCGACATAGGATCCTGCATCATGCGCGTGTACCTCGGCCTCGCGGCCAAACACCAGGGAGCCGGTATACCGGAGGCGATGCTGCACACCGTGAGGGGCGCGATCGACAGCGCGTTTCCCGTACCGCCCGAGGTCATCAGATCCCGGGAGTGGCACCGTCCCGGCATCGCCGTGTTCGCCTGGACCAACGAGCCGGACGACTCGCGGCGGCCTCCCCTGCTGGAGACCGGGCACGACCGGGTGACCGGGGTGAACGGTTACCTGGCCGCGCCGGACGACGTGAACCGGCTGGCGGCCATGCCGAGCCTGGACACCGAGGCGGTCGGCGGGTGCTTCTCCGCGTTCCGGGCGACCGAGGACGAGCTGTCGGCCGCCACCGCGATCCACCGGGTCTGCCCGGTCTACTACGCCGAGACCCCCGACGTGCACGTGATCGGCAGCCGGGCGCTGCTGGTCCACCTCGCGGGCGGCGGCGAGCGGGTCGAGTGGGACGTGCTCGCGCTGCAGTCGGTGGTCAGGCAGGGATACTTCCTGTCGGACGAGACGCCCTACCGCGGGGTGAGCGCGCTGCCGCCGTCCTCGTCGGTGACCGTGAGGGGCGGCCACCGTACGATCACCACGACCCCGCTCCCCTCGGCCGTGCCCGCGCCCACGTCGCGCAGGGGGAAGAAGAAGCTGGTCGGCGAGCTGGCGAGCGCGCTGCTGGCCACGGTGGAGCCGCTGCGCGCGGCCGGGGAGCCGGTGAACCTCGCCCTCACCGGCGGCAGGGACAGCCGCCTGATCGCCGCGACACTGCACGCGGCCGGTATCCCGCTGCGCGCGACCACCAACGGCCTGGACACCCACCCCGACGTGATCATCGCCGGTCGGGTCGCCCGCGCGCTCCGCGTCGAGCACACCGTCATCCCCCCGGCCCGCGCCGAGAAGAAGGACGCGATCGTCGTCGAGCACCCCCTCGCGCGGGCCTACGAGACGCTGCGGGCCTGCGAGGGCATGACGTCGGCGTACGAGTCGATCGTCGGCTACCTTCCCTACAGCGCCAAGCCCACCATGTCGGGGCAGAGCGGGGAGATCCTGCGGGCCGGGGGCCTGTTGCTGCTCCAGACCGACCTGACGGAGAAGGCGCTGCGCCGCCGGGTGGACGTGACCTTCCTGCGGGACCCGGCGCTGTTCACCGAGGAGGCCAACGAGCACGCCCGCGAGCTGGCCGGGCCCTGGCTGGAGCGGGCTCCGCTGGAGGCGCTCGACCACATGTACATCTCCTACAAGGTCGGCCGCTGGCACGCGGGGGCGCGGGCGGGCTCGCTGCGCAGGGGCGACCAGATCTGGCCGTTCCTCGACAACCGGGTGGTCCGCGCCGCGCTGGGCCTCGACCAGACCTGGCGGCTGTCGGAGGAGGTCATCTACGAGCTACTCGGTGTCCTGGCCCCCTCACTCAGGGACATCCCGGTCGAGGGCAAGCCGTGGCGGTTCACCGTGGGGAGGCGCTACCACCCCTGGCAGCGCAGGCCGCAGGCGCCGCTGACCGCGCCGAAGACCGGCGGGGGTGGCTGGAACTGGCGGACCAGCCCCGGCGTGGAGCTGACCGGCCTGATGCGCGACCACGTCCTCGGCCGCCTGGACCTGCTGGCGCCCATCGTCAGGCCCGACGAGGTCCGCGGGCTGTTCGCCGAACCCGTCCTGAAGAAGCCCAACCAGGCCTGGCACCTCTACACCGTGGCCACCATGCTGGGTGGCGAGTATCCGGGCAAGGAACCGGAGAGCCTGCCGAGGGTCCACATCCCCATCCCGTCATGACGGGTACGCCCAGTCCCGGGGCCGGCCCCCGCCCCGAGGCCTCCCGCGCCGGTACGACGGGCACCGTCGGCGAGGCGGACGCGCCCGCCGACGACACCCGGGGCATCCTGAACTTCGGGGCGGCCCGGTTCCGCTACGGGCGCCACGCGTGCCACCCGGCCCTGGCCCCCTTCGTCGAGCACCACTGGATCGTCCGCTGGGAGCTGGACGAACCGTACGAGCAGCGGATCGTGTCCCACCCTTCGGTGAACCTGGTCTTCCATGAGCACGGTTCCCGCGTGGCCGGGGTCATCACCGGTGACTACCTGGAGGTCCTGACAGGCACCGGGGTGGTGGTCGGCAGCCGCTTCCGGCCCGCCGGTTTCCGTCCCTTCCTGGGCGCCCCGCTCTCCACGATCACCGATCGTTTCACTCCGGCCTCCCGGATCCTCGGTCCGGACGCCGACGCGGCGGCCCCGGCCGTACTGGCCGCCTCCTCGGCCTCCGACGAGGAGGCCCTGCGGGCGCTGGAGGGGTTCCTGCTCGCGCGGCTCCCCGCCCGCGACCCCGTCGCCGAGCGGGCGGCGGACCTCGTCGCGAGTGTGCTCGCCGACCCGTCCATCATCCGCGTCGGCGATCTGGCCGCCCTGCACGGGCTGAGCGTCCGGCACCTGCAGCGGCTGTTCAGCGACTATGTCGGGGTCTCCCCCAAGTGGGTGATCCGCCGCTACCGCATCCACGAGGCCGCCGAGCGGGCCGGGCCCGCCACCGACTGGTCGCGGCTGGCCGCCGATCTCGGCTACAGCGACCAGTCCCACTTCACCCGCGACTTCACCGCCGTCATCGGCATGCCTCCCACCGCGTACGCCCGCCGCCTGGCGGGGTGACGTCAGCAGGCGCAGGCGATGCCGGAGACCGGCGCGGTCAAGGCGTCGACGGGGCGGCGGGACACGCCCTCGGCGGTCTCGACGGGGAAGCCCTCCCTGGCCCAGTACTCGAAGCCGCCGAGCATCTCCTTGACCGGGTAGCCGAGTCCGGCGAACTCCAGCGCGGCCCGGGTGGCGCCGTTGCACCCCGGCCCCCAGCAGTAGGTCACCACGGTCACCCCCGCGGGGACGACCGAACGGGCGCGAGTGGCGATCAGTGCGGTGGGCAGGTGTACGGCCCCCTGGACGTGGCCCTGATCCCAGCTCTCCCGGCTCCGGGAGTCGACCACGACGATGTCCGTGACCCCGGCGGCCAGGCCGGCGGCGACGTCGGACACGTCGGTCTCGAACGCCAGCCTGGCGGCGAAGTGCGCCAGCGCGTCGGCGTTCCCCGCGGCCGGTACCGCGGTGACGGCGGAGGAGGAAGGAGCGGTGACAGACATGAGTGGCCTTTCAGACGACGGTGACAGTGACGGTGGGGCGATGGTGCCGGTCGCGGCGCCCGGCCCGTAGGTGGTGCCGGTCGTGATACCCGGCCCGTGTGATGGCGCCGGCCACGATGTCCGGCTCGGGCGACGGTGCCGCACACGGTGCCCGGCACGAGCAATGGTGCCGGTCGGCATATCGGGCCCAACAGTGGCACGAATGCCGCTTATCGTTAATATCTCGCCATGTTCCTCCCACCGCCGATGCCCCGCGCCACGCGCCCTACCGTCTCCGTGCTCGCCTTCGACGGCATGTCCCCCTTCGAGCTGGGCTGCGTGGTCGAGATCTTCGGCATCGCCCGCCCCGAGTTGGAGGTGCCCTGGTACGAGCTGTCGGTCTGCGCCGAGAGCCCCGCCGACCTGCGGATCACGGGCGGGTTCACGATGCGGGCGGAACACGGGCTCGACATGCTGGTGGCCGCGGACACGGTGATCGTGCCCGGAGTGGCGGACGTCCACGGTGAGGTGTCCCACGAGGTGGTCGCGGCACTGCGGCGGGCCCGCGACCGGGGGGCGCGGGTCGTGTCGATCTGCTCGGGGGCGTTCGCGCTGGCCGCCGCCGGACTGCTGGACGGTAGGGAGGCGACGACCCACTGGAGGTACGCCGGACTGCTTCAGCGGAGGTTTCCGCAGGTCAAGGTCGATCCGGATGTGCTCTACGTGGACGGTGAGGACGTGCTGACCAGCGCGGGCAGCGCGGCGGGGCTGGACCTGCTGATCCATCTGGTGCGCAAGGACTACGGACCGGGCGTGGCCAACGAGGTCGCGCGAAGGCTCGTCATCCCCCCGCACCGGGAGGGCGGGCAGGCGCAGTTCATCCAGGCCGCGGTCACCCCGGTGGAGGACGGCGCCGCCGTGGCGACCGCGATGGCCTGGGCGCTGGAACACCTCGCGGAACCCATCACGATCGCCGCCCTGGCGGAGGCCGCGCACATGTCCCGGCGTACGTTCATCAGGCACTTCGGGCGGCAGACCGGGACGAGCCCGCTGCGCTGGGTGATCTCCCAGCGGGTCACGGCCAGCCTGGCCATGCTGGAGTCCACCTCCGCTCCGGTGGAGGAGATCGCGTCCGCGGTGGGCTTCGACAGCGCGGCGACCTTCCGCCACCACTTCACCCGGGCGATGCGCACCTCCCCCTCGGCCTACCGGCGGGCCTTCCGCGCCCCGGCACCATCCGACCAGGCGAACTCGCACGGGGCTGAGCATCGGCCCTGGGAGCTGGACCCGGCCACGGAACCTTAGTGCGAAACAATCCCATAGCCTAATTTACGTTTTATCGCACATGGTTCACTTATACGACTAATCACAATAACAGCGGCATTAAGATTTTATATAGAGACCCAAATGCGCAGAGTGCAAAGAAACGCGCGCCTCCCATCAAGCTTCCATTCCAGGTTCTGGCCATACCTCTCCTGCCTATCTCCCAGGCGCCCCAAGAATGGCCGTACGGCGTTTTCTCTCAATAGGAAGGGAGAGACAACGCACGTGTCTACTTTCATGAAACGGACCCTTGCGGGCGGCGCGCTCGCCGGGGCCGTCCTTCTTTTGCACTCCCCTGTCCCAGTTTCGGCCGATTCTCAACTTCAGATATCGGCTCAGGCTCGCCACGACGAAATCCGATCCGTCGGAAGCACGCAGGGCGACCCCTGCCCTGTACTGCTTTCCAGCATTTGCACGAACTTCATAGCCCTGCCCGCTGTGATCCGCAGCAGGGACTCCGTACCCACCGGAACGATCATTCACAAGGGGCTGCCCACCTCGAGTGATGCGGTTTATATCCCGCTGTGCAGGTGGCTCGGTCTGCCGAGCTTCCTCTGCCGGATCCCTGACGGGATCCAGGGCCCGCCGGGCCCCGCAGGCCCCAGGGGCCCGGCGGGCCCCCGAGGCCCAGCAGGCGCTGACGGAACCGATGGCGCACCGGGACCGGAGGGACCATCCGGACCCGAGGGACCCGCAGGACCGGAAGGCCCAGCCGGACCTGAAGGACCGGCAGGACCCGCAGGCGCCGACGGCGCACCCGGACCCGAAGGCCCAGCCGGACCCGCAGGCGCCGACGGCGCACCCGGACCCGAAGGACCAGCCGGACCTGAGGGACCGGCAGGACCGGCAGGCGCTGATGGCGCACCCGGACCCGAAGGACCGGCAGGACCCGCAGGCGCCGACGGCGCACCCGGACCCACAGGACCAGCCGGACCCGCAGGCGCCGACGGCGCACCCGGACCCGAAGGCCCAGCCGGACCCGCAGGCGCCGACGGCGCACCCGGACCCGAAGGCCCAGCAGGACCTGAGGGACCGGCAGGACCGGCAGGCGCTGATGGCGCACCCGGACCAGAAGGACCCGCAGGCGCCGACGGCGCACCCGGACCCGAAGGCCCAGCAGGACCTGAGGGACCGGCAGGACCGGCCGGACCTGAAGGACCTCAGGGACCGGCAGGCGCTGATGGCGCACCCGGACCCGCAGGACCAGCAGGACCAGAGGGACCGGCAGGCGCTGATGGCGCACCCGGACCCGAAGGACCAGCAGGACCCGCAGGCGCCGACGGCGCACCCGGACCCGCAGGACCAGCAGGACCAGAGGGACCGGCAGGCGCTGATGGCGCACCCGGACCCGAAGGACCAGCAGGACCCGCAGGCGCCGACGGCGCACCCGGACCCGAAGGCCCAGCAGGACCAGAGGGACCGGCAGGCGCTGATGGCGCACCCGGACCCGCAGGACCCGCAGGCGCCGACGGCGCACCCGGACCCGAAGGACCAGCAGGACCCGCAGGCGCCGACGGCGCACCCGGACCCGAAGGACCAGCAGGACCAGCCGGACCTGAAGGACCTCAGGGACCCGCAGGCGCTGACGGCGCACCCGGACCCGAAGGACCAGCAGGACCAGAGGGACCGGCAGGCGCTGATGGCGCACCCGGACCCGAAGGACCCGCAGGACCCGCAGGCGCCGACGGCGCACCCGGACCCGAAGGACCGGAGGGACCAGCCGGACCCGAAGGCCCAGCCGGACCCGAGGGGCCTGAGGGACCCGCAGGCGCTGATGGCGCACCCGGACCCGAAGGCCCAGCAGGACCCGCAGGCGCCGACGGCGCACCCGGACCCGAAGGCCCAGCAGGACCCGCAGGCGCCGACGGCGCACCCGGACCGGAAGGCCCAGCAGGACCGGCAGGCGCTGACGGCGCACCCGGACCCGAAGGACCTCAGGGCCCCACAGGACCAGCTGGACCGGAAGGGCCGGCAGGACCCGCGGGACCAACCGGACCGGAAGGACCCCAGGGTCCCCCTGGACCGCCCGGACCGACGACAACCAGCGGCTCGGTCACCGGTCAGCCGGTAACCGGTGGCCACATTGTCAGGACGCCGATTATCAGTGCCCACATTGTCAGGGGACCGATTGTCTGGGCTACTCCTGTGACCACCGTCTGCGTGCCCCTGAGGATCTGCTGAGGTTTCCAGGGGCCTCATGAAAACAGGTCGATTGACACGCCCCGGCCCGGCGGTTCACTCCGAAGGTCCCTAGGACCGGGAAAGTGAGAATCGGGAACGGCCACGCGGGGCCGGTGGCCGTCAACTGAAATACGGAGAGGTGCGGGGCATCACGCCCCGCACCTCTCCGCCTGTTCGAAACCCTGTGCCGCGCGTCTCTCGAAAGCCTCTCTCGAAAAGCCTCTGCCGAAAGCCTCTGTCGAAAGCCTCTGCCGAAACTCTCCGCCGACCGCCTCCATTGGAAGATCTCGCGACCACGCGGGCCGTCTCCCGCGTTCAACCGGCCCGCGCGACGAGAGAACCGATCAGCCGGACGCGTACCTCTCCCCGTCCACACCGTCCAGGCCGGTCACGCAATATCACCCCTGGACAATAGACAGTTTTCCTACAAGATTAGTTGGGTACTGGTTCCGGCTACAAGTACAGGAGTCCACCGTGGCGCTCATCCAGCCCGATCCCACCTTCTACCCGTCAGCCCGCGAGGCCATGATGGCCCCGAAGGAGGAGCTCGCCTACGTCGCGCTGCTCGCCGCGACCGGTGACGACCGGCCCGACGGGCTCGCCACGATCGACCTGTCGAACGGGTCGATCGCCGACGTGCACGACATGTCCGTCCCCGGCGACGAGCTCCATCACTTCGGCTGGAACGTGTGCAGCGCGGCGCTGTGCCCGTACGCGCCGCACCCGCACGTGGAGCGGCGTTATCTGGTCCTTCCCGGTCTGAGGTCCAGCAGGATCTACATTTTCGACGTCAAGGACGATCCCCGCCGCCCCAAGCTCGTCAAGACGATCGAGCCAGAGACGATCTTCGAGAAGACCGGCTACAGCCGCCCGCACACCGTCCACTGCGGCACCGACGCCATCTATGTCAGCGCGCTCGGCAACGTGGACGGCGACGCGCCCGGCGGAGTGTTCACCCTCGACCACGACACCTTCGAACCCAAGGGCCGCTGGGAGGTCGACCGGGGGCCGCAGCGGCTGCACTACGACTTCTGGTGGCACCTCGGGCACGACACGATGATCTCCAGTGAGTGGGGGACGCCCAACCAGATCGAGCCGGGGCCCTCGCTGGAGCTTCTGGTCGGCCGGCAGTACGGTCACAGGCTGCACGTCTGGGACCTGGCCAAGCGCAGACACCTCCAGGAGATCGACCTGGGCGACCAGCACCAGATGGCCCTGGAGCTCCGGCCCGCCCACGACCCGACCAAGACCTACGGCTTCGTCAACACCGTGATCAACGTCGAGGACCTGTCGGCCAACATCTTCACCTGGTACCTGGAGAAGGGCGTCTGGAAGGCCCGCAAGACGATCACGATCCCGGCCGAACCCGCCGACCCCGACCTGCTGCCCGAGCCGCTCAAGCAGTTCGGCGCGGTACCACCGCTGGTCAGCGACATCTCGCTCACCCTCGACGACCGGATCCTGCTCGTCTCCGCCTGGGGCACCGGCGAGCTCAAGGCGTACGACGTCTCCGACCCGTTCGCGCCACGCGAGACCGGCTCAATCCGGCTCGGCGGGATCGCCAGGCGCGACGGCCACCCGGCGGCTCCGGGCCGGGCGCTGAACGGGGGGCCGCAGATGGTCGAGGCCAGCAGGGACGGACGGCGGGTCTATTTCACCAACTCGCTCTACCGCTCCTGGGACGACGTCTTCTATCCCGACGGCGTCTCCAGCTGGATGGCGAAGGTGGACGTCGCCGACGACGGTTCGATCGCCCTCGACCCGAGCTTCTTCGTCGACTTCGCCTCCGACGGCCGCCGCGCGCACCAGATCCGCCTGCAGGGCGGCGACTCCTCCTCCGACTCCTACTGCTTCCCGTGATCCCGGCCCACCGCCCACCGGGCGCCGCCGCCTTCCCGCTCTCCGCGAGGCACGCCCGATGGATCTGACGTCCCTGCTCGTCCTGGCCGGGCTCGGCGCCTTCCACGGCCTGAACCCGGCCATGGGCTGGCTCTTCGCGGTCGCGCTCGGACTGCAGGAGCGCTCGCGCGACGGGGTGCTGCGCGCGCTGCCACCCATCGTGCTCGGCCACGCGGGCTCGGTGCTGATCACGCTCGGGCTGGTGTCGGCGGCCCGGCTGGCCGCCCCGCCGAAAGCGGTCTCGTACGGCGTGGCGGCCGTGGTGTGCGGGTTCGGCCTCTGGCGGCTGCTGAGGCGGCGCCATCCCCGTTGGGTCGGGATGAAGGTGACGAAGTGGCAGCTGGCCGGGTGGTCGTTCCTGATGGCCACCGCCCACGGGGCCGGGCTGATGGTGCTCCCGGTCACCCTGAACGGCGGGCGCGGAGGCCACGAAGGGCACGACGCCGCCGCGCTGGCCTCGCAGAGCCTGCTGGCGACCGGGGTGCACACGATGTCCATGCTGGTGACGACCACCGTCCTGGCCCTGGTCGTCTACGAGCGGCTGGGTGTGGCGGTGCTCCGCAAGGCGTGGTTCAACCTCGACCTCGCCTGGGCCGTCGCCCTCATCGGGGCGGGCGCCTTCGCCGCGCTCACCTGATGCCGCCCGGCGTGCGAACCGGCCGTCGCACGAACCAGGCGCACGAACCAGGCGCACAAAGCAGGTGCACAAACCAGACGCACGAACCAGACGCACGAACCAGGCGCCGGGCGAACCGGGTGAACCGCCCGGTGGCGGCGTACGTCTCAGGAGCATGCGCCGACTGTTACCCGCCCTGCTGGCCGTCGCCGCCCTCTCGGCGTGTGCCATGACCGAGTCCAGCACAATAACCGCGAAGGGGGTGAAACGGGAGGTCCCCAAGGACCCTCCGGTCGCGGAGACCGTACGCGGCCTGACCTCCTTCGGACACGTCCTGTTCGCCGCGACCGCGAAACCCGGGGCCAACACCGTCCTGTCGCCTCTGAGCATCGGTTACGCCTTCGGCCTGGCGAGGGCGGGAGCCGCCGGAGACACCGCCACCGAGCTCGACGCGCTCTTCGGTTTCCCCTCCGGGGGACCGCACACCTCTTTCAACGCGCTCACCCGGCAGATCGTCACGACCGACGAGCCGCCTCCCCTCCCCGACCCGGACGCCGAGCGGGACGCCCAGGCGGGCGCGCCCGAGCCGCCGATCGTGGGCATCGCCAACGCGTTGTTCACCCAGGAGGGGCTGAGCGTCAGGCCCGGATTCCTGCGTACGCTCGCGGCGCAGTACGGCACGGGCGTGCGCCAGGTGGACTTCGCCGGGGACGCCGCGGGGGTCATCAACGCCTGGGCCGAGGAGCGGACCGCCGGGCGGATCAGGAAGGTGTTCGACAACCTGCCCGCGCGGACCAAGCTGGTCATCGCCAACGCCGTCTACCTCAAGGCCGACTGGACGACGCCGTTCACCGACGCGCCGGAGAAGGGGGCCACCTTCACCCGCGCGGACGGTACGACGACACGCACGACCCTGATGCGCCGCGACGGCTTCCTCCCGTACGCGGCGGGGTCCGGCTGGCAGGCCGTGGAGCTGCGCTACGCCGGGGACGAGCTGGCCATGTGGGTCCTCGTGCCACGAGCGGGCGGCTCCCCCGGTGACCTGCTCTCCCCCGCCGTGATGGCGGAGGTGGCCGCCGGGCTCCGGGAGCGGCCGGTGCGGCTCGCCCTGCCCCGGTGGGACTTCTCCACGAGCCTGGCCCTGGCGGGACCGCTCGCGAAGCTGGGGCTGCGGGGGACCGACTACTCGGGGATCACCGACGGGGCCCTCCTCGACCAGGCGATCCACCGCGCCAACATCGCCGTGGACGAGTGGGGTACCGAGGCCGCCGCCGTCACCGGCCTCGCCTTCGCCGTGTCCGCGCCGGCCCCGCCGGAGGCCGAGGTCCGCGCCGACCACCCGTTCGCCTTCGCGATCGTCCACCGGCCGACGCTGACCCCGCTGTTCATCGGCCAGGTCGGCGACCCGTCCGCGGGGAACTGAGCCGCCCGCGGGCTCAGCCGGAGAGGGTGAGCAGGCCGTTGTCCACCACGGCCCGGCCGAAGACGCGGGCCAGCTCGGCCAGGCGGGCCAGCTCGTCGTCGGAGAGCGCGGCGTACGCGGGCAGCGCCAGCTCGTCGGTGCGGTCCTCGATCCGCTGCCTGAGCGCCGCGCCCTCCTCGGTGAGCTCGTCCCCGGCCAGCAGGCCGCGCCCGCGCAGCCCCTCCTCGGCCGCGGTCCACTCCTCCTCGGGCCAGTCGCGGCTGAACTTGAGGAACACCGTGGGGATGTGCCCGGTCGCGGCGTGCAGGACCAGCGCGTCCAGCGGGCCGACGCCCTCGGTCAGCAGGGCCGCGACGTGCCCGTCACCCCGGAACTCGCGAAGCAGCGTCTGGGCGTGCCAGAGCCGCAGGAGCGGCTCGGAGGGCCAGGGCAGCGCGGCGTGCGCGGCGAACAGCGGGCGCCCCTGGAGGTAATCGCACGCCCTCTCCGCGGCGCGGGTGGCGAGCTCGGCCGTCTCGGCGAGGGTGTCGATCTCGTGGATCCCGGCCCGGCGCAGGGCCGCTCCGGCGGCTTCGAGCCGGGCCGCGAGCAGCTTCTCCGGGGTCGTGACCCGCCACGCGGCGGGGAGCGCGCGCCGTACGAGGGCGGGGTGGAAGTTGTAGAAGGTCGCGATGACCAGCTCGGCGGAGGCGGTGCCGAAGGCCGCGGAGCGGGAGGCGAAGTAGCCCGCGCGGCTGTCGAGGCCGAGCGCGGCGTAGCGCTCGGTGGCCTCGGGCACGAAATAGATCATCCCGTGGACGGGCTCCAGGCGGCGCCAGGATTGACGGGCAAGCCGGACGTCGGTCATCACGCCTCCACGAAGTCAACGGAACGGCCGGGGTTCTCGACCTCGCGCCGGGCGAAGCCGACGTCCCTCTGAACCGACCAGCCGGTATCCGGAAACCTATTCCTACTCGCCAGTAGCCGTCAACGGCGGCGCACCACGAAGAACCCCCAGCCGAGGCATCGCCTGCCGTACTCGACGTGCGAGCGCGGAAACCTTGAGGACACGCGGTGACCCGGCACAGGGAGATCCCGGGGGTTGCGGCTGACACGGTGTCAGCCCCTATACCTGGAAGCACCATGTTCAGTATCGGAGAGTTCTCCCAGCTCGGTCAGATGTGGGTGCGCATACTGCGCCACTACGACACGATCGGCCTGCTCCGGCCCGCCCATGTCGACCCGGACAAGGGCGGCTGCGACAACTGGGTGACCGAACCGCAGATGACGGTCACGCGGACTGCGACACGGGCGGCCACGCGAACGCGGTCACCGCGATAACCGTGGAGGGCGGTCACGCGTGGGGCGACGTCACGCGTCCGTGGTGACCAGGTCGCCGAGGCGTCGGACGTTCTGCTGGAGCCTGCGCCTGAGCATGCGTTCGAGAAGGGGCGCGCGCAGGCGCAGCAGGCCGGGGAGCCTGACCCGGAACCACATGGCCACCAGGCATCGGTCGTCATCCAGGGGCACGACCGACCTGCCGCCCTCGACGTCGATCCCCGACGTCCCCCGCCAGACGAACTCCCTCCCGGGCACCACCGAGGTCACCAGGCCGCTGATGTAGTAGAGGCGTCCGGCGAAACGCATCATCTCGTCGGTGGTGGTGCCCGGGACGACGAGTCCCGGCGGGTCGGGCGCCATCGTGGTCACGCCCGCACGCCACCGTGGGTCCTGGCCGAAGTCGGCGACGATCCGCCATATCTCGGCCGCGGGATGGGCTATCTCCATCGCCACCCTCAGCTCGATCACAGCTCGTACACGGTTCCCGTCGGCCGCTCGGACCCCGCCCGCGGGCGGGCCTGGGCGGCGGCGTGCGAGGCGGAACCGGAACGGACGGGCTCGGGGGCGTCGGCCTCCGTCCAGCGACTACCGGTCATCGACCCGCTCTTTCCCACTAAGCGAAATTAATCGACAACCATACCGAATCTGCATTTGTCATGAATGCTGGCCGAAAGGGGGATTTTCGGGGCCGCCCCGCCGACCGTACCCCGAACACCGCGCACCGGCACCGGCCGCGCGGCGACCGGCGATCGCCGCCGACCGGAGCCGGCGCCTCGCGATCACGACCGGCCGGGGTCGGTGGACTCGGGGACACGGACGGTGATGCCGCCGGGCACGACCTTGGCCTTGAGCTCGGTGACGGTGCCCTTGGCGCCGCCGTCCAGCTCGTAGGTCATGGGAGTACCGAACGTGGCGGTCACCTTGCGCGCCCGGGTCATCCGGACGAACGGCGACTCGTCGGACCGCCCCACGCTCATCCGGCCGAGCACGCGGGCCCACTGGATCGGCCCCTCCGCGGTGGTCACGCCGATCTCCAGCCATCCGTCGTCGGGACGCGCGTCGTCGAACGCCTCGATGCCGCCGGTGATGGTGCCGACGTTGCCCAGCAGCAGGCAGCTCGCCTCACCCTCGAACCACGTCACACCGTCGATCTTGACCTCCATCGGCACGAGCTCCCCCCGGACGTGGCGCAGCCCCGTCCAGACGTACGCCGCGCGCCCCAGGCGGTCCTTCAGCCCACGGTCGGCGTCCTCGATCATCGCCGCGTCGAAGCCGACCCCGGCCATGACGGCGAAGTGCTCCCCGTTGACCTTCCCGAGGTCCAGCTTCCTGCTCTCGCCGTGGAAGGCGATGTGCACGGCCTTGGGCAGGTCCTCGGGGATGCCCAGGTTCTGCGCGAAGAGGTTGGCCGTCCCCGCGGGGAGGATGCCGACCGTGACGCCGGAGCCCGCGAGCGCGTCCACGCAGCGCTGCACCATGCCGTCGCCACCCCACACCAGGACCAGGTCGGCCCCTTCCTTCAGCGCCTTCTTCGCCTTCTTCGGCGCCTTCTTGCTCTTGGGCACCTCATACCAGAGCAGCTCGCCGACACCCTCGTCGGCGAGGAGCCTGCGCAGCTCGTCCAGCCCTCCGCCGAACGTCTTCCTCTGGTGGGCGATCACCGCGACCGTGCCGACCTTCTGCTTCCGGGGCAGCATCTGACCTCCTGTAGCACCACGTCGGATACCCCGACGGCTGCCCTCACCCCGGAGCGGCAAACGTCGCCGCTCTCCAGGAGAACGGGTACCCGCCACCGCCCGCCCCCAGCTCGTACCCCGTTTTTCCCGTTTCCCCAGCGCTCGTCCGGTTCGACCAATCGGTGATCAGCAGATGCCGGAAGTCACTATCGTCACCCTCATGGAGCAACTGGCGTTCGCCTCGACCACCCTGGTCACCTTCAAGGACAGGACCTACCGCTGGGTGGACGTGAAGCACTTCCGCGTCACCACCCGGCAGGACGACGAACCGCTGCTCACCGCGCTGCTCACCCACCAGCTGTACCGGGACGACTACCTGGGCTCCGACCCGCGGAAGGAGAACGGGCCGGTGCACGGCCCCTACCGCCTCGACGCGCTCTCCGCGGCCTCGTTCGAGGAGGTCGACCAGGAGACCGCCTGCGCCACGATCCGCACCTGGGCCGGCAGGTACGCCGACCTGCCTGAGACGGTCGCCCACGACCTGGAGGCCGAGGTCTACCCGCTGATCCGCGCGGCCACCTCCCGCTACCGCCTCCGCGACCTCGACGAGGCGGCCCGCGACGACGACCTGGGATGGATCCTCGGCGAGTTCCACGAACTCGTCCTGATCGACCGGAACGAGGACTCCCTGACCGTCGTCGTCGCCTCCGACGACTGACCCGGCCCCACCCACCGTACCTGCCATCCTTTCTCCACGCCGTTCCTGTTCACCGCTCCGCCTCGCACCGGCAAGACCACCGTCGTCCGCCGTCTGATCGTATTACTCCAGGCGTCGGAGGTGCCGGTCGGTGGCTTTGTCACCCACAAGACACAAGAAAGCGACTGAAAGGTTAGATACACGGACAGAGGGCCCGTAAGGTTCCGAAACCGCCCAGCCCCGCGAGGCGAGCCCCCGAGCGAAGCGAGGAAAGGGGGGCGTGGGGGCACAGCCCCCACACCGGGGGGCTCGGGGGGTCGCCCCCCGCGCAAACGACGAAGGGGCCCGCCGGGAGCAGGCTTTCACCTGCGAACAGCGGACCCCAGTCACCGAAGTGGAGCTATGGGGATTCGAACCCCAGACCTCCTCCATGCCATGGAGGCGCGCTACCAGCTGCGCCATAGCCCCTTGCGATGCAGATGAAATCCTAACCGATTCGGGACAGTCCTCGCGCCCTCATTCCGGTCGCCAGCGCGACGGCCGCGGAGCCCACGGCGCTCGCGGTGATGATCCCGAAGGAGATCACGTACGCGTCGCGGGAGGGTACGGAGGTTCCGGCGATGGTGATCGAGGTGAGGAGGGCGGAGGTCGCGGCGCCGGAGACGCTGCCGCCGATCGAGCGGACCAGGGAGTTGATGCCGCTGGCGATGCCGCTCTGGTCCACCGGCACGTGCTGCACGGCGAGCGCCCCCAGCGCGGCGAAGCCGATGCCGAACCCCAGACCCTGTACGGCGTTGGAACCGACCAGATGGAGCACCGAGTCGTTGAAGAAGGTGAACCAGCCGAATCCCGCCGCGCACAGGCCCGCGCCAAGGGCGAGGGAGTAGGCGGGGCCGAGCCGACTGGAGAGGCGGCCCGCCATGAAGGAGGAGAGCAGCATGGTCACGGCGCTGGGCAGGGCGTAGACGCCGACGTCGAGGACCGATCCGCCGAAGCCGTACCCGGCGGACGAGGGCGTCTGGATGAAGCTGGAGATCAGGGTGAAGGAGCCGAACATGGCGAAGCCCAGGAGCATCGAGGCCAGGTTGGCCGGCAGGGACCGGCGGCCGACGAGCAGGTGCAGCCGTATCATCGGCGCCCGGAGCCTCATCTGGCTGAAGACCCACGCGGCGCAGAACACGGCCGCGCCCGCGAACAGTCCGACGACGATTCCCGAGCCCCAGCCCCAGTCGTTGCCCTTGGAGATCGCCAGCAGCAGGCAGACGAGCCAGACGGACAGCAGCGCCGCACCGACGAGGTCGGGGCGGCCCCCGGCGCCGACCCCGCTGTCGTGGACGCTGAGCGCGATGAGGACGACCGCGGCCACACCGAGTCCCGCGGTGATCCAGAAGACCGGGTGGTGGCTGGGGGTGCGGTCGGCGATCAGGCCGGTGACGATCATGCCGAGGCTGCCGCCGACGCCCATGGTGGCGCTGACCACCCCGATGGCCGTCATGACCCTGGCGGGCGGGAAGCTGTCCTTGATCATGCCGATGGCCAGCGGGATGAGCGCGGACGACGCGCCCTGCAGGGCCCGTCCGGCGATCAGCACGGGGAGGGTGTCGGACAGGGCGCAGACCACCGAGCCCAGGACGAGCAGGCCGACGGTGAACAGGATCATCCGCTTCTTGCCGTACATGTCGCCGAGGCGCGACAGCAGCGGCGTGGCCACCGCGGCGGCGAGCAGCGAGGCGGTGAAGACCCAGGTGACCTCGGCCACCGACACACCGAAGGTGACCATCAGCCGGGGCAGCAGCGGGATGACCACGGTCTGCTGGACGGACGCGACCATCCCGGCCATGGAGAGCGCCACCAGGGTCAGCCAGAGATGTCTGCCCTGCCGCGTGGCGCCCGGTTCGGCGAGGATCGTTCCCGTCACTGCCCGCTCCCTCACTGTCGACTTCCGCCCTCGCATGGTAGAGGATCACTGTAAACAGTCGTTTACCAGGTCATGTCACATCTGGGCCCCGTGATATGTCTAATCCCTATGGCCGTTGAGCGTTTCGAGGAGCATCGCGACCTGCTGACCGGGGTCGCCTACCGGATCCTGGGCAGCGTGACCGACGCCGAGGACGTCGTCCAGGAGGCGTGGCTGCGCTGGTCGGGTGTCGACCTCTCCCGGGTGGAGGACGACCGGGCATACCTGGTCAAGGTGGTGACGCGGCTCTCCGTCGACCGGCTGCGGCGGGTGAAGGCCCAGCGTGAGGCCTACGTCGGGTCGTGGCTGCCGGAGCTGATCGTCACCCCGGACGTGGCCGAGCGGGCCGAGCTGGCCGACTCGGTGGAGCTGGCGCTGCTCGTGGTGCTGGAGACCCTGTCCCCGCTGGAGCGCGCGGTGTTCGTGCTGCGGGAGGCGTTCGGCATGCCGTACGCGGAGATCGGCGAGATGATCGAGCGCAGCGAGGCGGCGACCCGGCAGCTCGCCCGGCGCGGCAGGGAGCACGTCCAGGAGGGCAGGCCGAGGTTCGAGGTGGACCGGGGGCTGCGGCGCAGGCTCACCGAGCGGTTCGCCGAGGCGGCCGTGGGCGGCGACCTGGGAGCGCTGACCGCGATGCTCGCCGAGGACGCGTCGCTGGTCAGCGACGGTGGCGGCAAGACCAAGGCCCCGCTTCGGGTCATCACGGGCGCGGGCAAGGTGGCGCGCTTCCTGTCCTCGATCGCGTCCGGGGAGCGCGTGCGGACCTTCATGGAGAGCATCGGCGCCGAACCGGTCTCCGGCCTCGACATGGAGATCGCGGAGGTGAACGGCGGGCCGGCCATGGTGGTGACGGTGGAGGGACGGCCGGTCACGGTGTTCTCCCTGGTCATCGAGGACGGCCTGATCAGGACCGTCTTCCTGGTGGCGAATCCGGAGAAGCTCTCCCGGCTCTGACCTCCCCGCCCGGAGAAACCTGGCGGGGATGTCACAAAAGGCGTCCTTCGATCCGTCGTACGGGCATGACACGAGAGACGCGAGACATCAGCGGCAACGACATCACCATCGTCGGCGGCGGGCTCGCCGGCCTCACCGCGGCCATCGCGTGCGCCGAGGGCGGCGCGCGGGTCACCCTCCACGAGGCCCACCGGGAGCCGGGCGGCCGGGCCCGCAGCACCGCCGCGCCGTACGTCGCCAACGACGGCACCCACGTCTTCTACTCCGACGGCGAGCCGTGGCGCTGGCTGGCGGCCAGGGGGCTGGTCCGGCCGTACACCAGGCTCACGCCGGGCATGCTCGCCAGGAGCAGGTTCCGCCACGGCGGCCGGCTGTCGGGCATGCCGCCCCTGTCGCTGCTGAAGGCACTCGCCAGGCGGCGCCTGCGGGCACCGGTGGACGAGACCTTCGGGACCTGGGCCACCCGCCGCTTCGGTGAGAAGGGCATGCGGGCCGCCGCCGGGCTGGTCGGCGTGATCACCTATGACGCGGACCCCGGGCGGCTGTCGGCGGCGTTCGTCTGGGAGCGGGTGCTGCGGGCGACCGCGCCGCAGTATCCGGCGCCGCGCTACGTCATCGGCGGCTGGGGACGGGTGATCGACCGGATGGCCGCCCACGCGCGCGGCCTGGGCGTGCGGATCGAGACCGGCTCGCGGGTGGACCGCCTGCCCGAGGACACCCCGGTGATCGTGGCGACCTCGCTGGACGCCGCCAGGGGACTGCTCGGCGACGAGTCGCTGCGCTGGGAGAGCGGGAAGGCCGTCCTGCTCGACCTCGGCCTCCGCAAGAGCGCCGACGACCTCTTCGTCGTCTCCGACCTGGAGGAGGGGGGCTTCATGGAGCGGTACAGCCTGCCGGACCCCTCGCTCGCCCCGGACGGGCACAGCCTCTGCCAGCTGCAGATGCCGGTCAGGCCGGGCGAGACGAAGGCGGAGGCGATCTCCAGGGCGGAACGGGTGGCCGATCTCGGGCTCCCCGGCTGGCGGGAGCGGACGACCTGGCGGCGGGAGGCCACGTGCAACGGCCGCACCGGCGCTCTGGACCTGCCGGGGACCACCTGGCGGGATCGGCCCGCGGTCGACCGGGGGGACGGCGTCTGGCTGATCGGCGACGCGGTGGCGGCTCCCGGCCTGCTCAGCGAGGTCTCCTCGCACAGCGCCCTGATCGCGGCGGAGGCCGCCCTGCGGGCCGTCTCCGGGGCGAGCCGCCGCTCGGCGTCTCGCCTGACCGCGTGACCGTTCACCTTGCTCGCACCAGGACCTTCGCGGGAGAGGACGTACGGGTGTGCCCGCCGCCGGAGACGACGCCGGTCCGGTGTTCGCCGGCCCCGGGAGGCCCGCGAACACCGGGAGCCGCGAGGAGGACCGTCCGAGGTCCTACGAACCTTCGGCGTACGGGCCGGTGGTGGTGCGCATGACCAGCTCGGAACCGTCGGCGGACAGGTTCAGGGTGACGGCGACCGTGCCGAGCTGGGAGGTGCTCGACAGGTGCGTGCCCCCGCAGGGAATGGAAACCTCGGCCTCGGGCAGGGCGCAGTGCCAGGTGCGCCGGGCGGTCAGCTCGGGGCCGGGGCTGTCGATCCCGACGGTGGCATCGGCCGCGATCCACGCCTTGAGCCGGTCGCCGACCCGGTGGGCGATCTCCGGAAGCTCCTCGGCCAGTCCTTCGGTGACGAAACCCTTGCGGCGCAACGACTTGCCCAGCCGGTAGACGTCGCGGCTGCCGCCGGGCAGGATCCGCGAGGAGGCGATGGCGGTCTGGTCGAAGTCGGGGTGGCCGAGCCCGTCGGCGGACACCTCCTTGCGCCACCGTCCGGCCAACGCCGCGTTGAGCGCGAGGGCGGTGAGGTGGCAGGCGGTGTGCCCCGCCGAGAGCGCGCGGCGGCCCGCGTCGTCGACCACCAGCTCGACCTCACCGCCGGGCCCGGAACCACCGGATTCGATGCCGCCGTTCCCGCCACCCGCGAACCCGGCACCGCCACCCGCGACGGGCTCGGCGGTGACGTGGACGACCAGCCAGTGCCAGCCGGGGGTTCCCCGGCGCACCGGGATGTCCGCGCCAAGATGGACACTCTCCCCGCCCTCGGCCACGGCCCCGGTCACGCAGTCGGTCACCGCGATCCCGCCGATCGTCCCCGTGTCGGCGGGCTGGTCGGGCCAGGTGTGGTCCAGCGGGTGGAAAGGAGTCTCGGCCACGACGGTCCCGTATCCGTCTCCGACCGGCACGGTGGCGACGACGGCCGAACGCCCCCTGACCTCCCCGCCCGGGTAGGTGACGCGCGTTGAGTCCTTGATTGGCATCGGCCCATTATGCCGGTACGGCTCGCGCCGCCCCCGACGGGACGCGAGCCCGTACCGGCACGGCGGATCAGCGCGCGAGGGCCCGCTCGTCCTCCAGATAGCCCGGACGGCCGGCGTACCAGCCGGTCACGAGCTGGACGGCGACCACCGCGAACAGCAGCAGGAACGGCAGCGTCCAGCCACCGGTCGACTCGTGCATGACGCCGACGACCAGGGGCCCGGCGCCCGCGATGAGGTATCCGGTGCTCTGCCCGAAGGCCGACAGCGCGGCCGTCGCCTCGGGGGTGCGGGTACGCATGGCGAGCATGGTCAGCGCGAGCGGGAACGACCCCATGCCGACGCCGACCAGGCTCGCGAAGACCCAGGCCAGGCCGGAGGGCCCGAGCCAGAGACCGAGGAAACCGGCGGTGTAGAAGACGACGAAGGCGGCCACCACCGGCCTCTGGTCGGAGAACCGCGACGCGATCGAGGGCACGACGAGCGAGACCGGGATGCCGATCGCGGTGAAGACGCCCAGCACCAGGCCCGCCTGCGCGGTGGTGTAGCCGCCGTCGGTGAGGATCTTCGGCAGGAAGCCGAACATGATGTAGGCGACCATGCTCTGGGTGCCGAAGTAGGCGGCGACCGCCCAGGCCAGCCTGCTGCGGAGCAGGGCGCGGGCGCCCGCTCCCCCGCCCGCGCCGCGCCGCTCCGGCTCACTGCGCGAGAGCGCAAGCCACGGAATGGCGGCGACGGCGGCGAGCGCCCCCCACACCCCCAGGGCAACGTGCCAGTTGCCGTCGGTGGCCCGCTGGATGGGCACGGTCGCGGCGGCCGCGAGCATCGTGCCCACCGCGAGGGCGGTGGTGTAGACGGTGGTCATGGTTCCGGCCCGGCCGGGGAAGTGACGCTTGATCAGGCTGGGGATGAGCACGTTGCCCACCGCGCCGCCCGACAGCGCCAAGGCGCTGCTGTAGAGGAACACCTCGGCCGAGCCCACCATCGAGCGGATGAGCAGGCCCGCGCCGAGGACGATGAGGGAGAAGAGCAGAAGGCGGTGCTCTCCGACCTTCCCGGCGAGGGCGGGCGTCAGCGCGCCGACCGAGGCGAAGATGAGCACGGGGAGCGTGGTGAGCAGCCCGGCTCCGACGGCGGTCATGCCGAGACCGGAGGTTATCTGGTCGAGAACCGGCCCGACGC
This sequence comes from Streptosporangium sp. NBC_01469, assembly GCF_036227305.1. NCBI lineage: Bacteria > Bacillati > Actinomycetota > Actinomycetes > Streptosporangiales > Streptosporangiaceae > Streptosporangium > Streptosporangium sp. NBC_01469. The sequence goes on from NZ_CP109465.1 coordinate 9,595,283, forward strand.
TCGTGACGGCGGTACGCAGGTTCAGCGCCGCGAGAACGATTCCCAGCACGAGCAACCAGGCGAGAGAGCCCGTGGTTCCACCGGTGCGGCCCCTGGTCTGATGGGTGAGCACGCTCATGCTGGTTTCAGTCCTCCTCAGTGATTTCATCCAATCGTAGGATGATTGGCTGACCCCAACTCTAACAGGAGTGAAACTTCGGTTTGTTCCTGACCAGGCGTGCCGATTCCGGACGGGCGCGAATCGCTGACAACGTGAAAGCCGGGCCACGTTCCTCTTTACAGAACGTGACCCGGCTCTCTCACGCGCCGGCGCGGCTCTTCGGCTTCCGGGTGCCCGGAATCCCGGACAGTTCGGGCACCGGACGCCTGGGGGGCGACACCGGGCGCGCCCGCGTCGGACGCGCGGCCCAGGGGCCGGCGCCGGACACGTGCCTCGGAGGAGAATCCGCCACCCGATCCGGGCGGCGAGCCTCAGGTACGCGGTTCCGGTGGGCGAGCGTCAGATGCGCGGTCCCGGGGTGGGCGGCGGCTCCTCGCCAAGCCTGCGGCCGGCCGGGGGCAGCGGCTCACCACCGGGCGGGGGAAGCTCCGGGTCCGGCGGGTAGGGCCGGCCCACCGTACGCGGAGGCGGCGAGGGCACGGGCGCGCCGAGACCCTGGCCGCCTCCCGTGCCGGTGCCATGGTGCTCGCCCAACCCCCGGTCACCGGCGCCGGCGGTGTCGCGCTCGTGCGGGCCCGGCACGTCGCCGCGCCACGCGCCGGTCTCGTCGCCGCGCGCCTCGATGAAGGTCTTGAAACGCTCCATGTCGCCACGGACCCGCAGGCGGACGATCTGCAGCCGGTCACCGACGGTCTCGACGAACCCCTCGGGGTCGTACTCCATCTGCAACGTGACCCGGGTGGTGTCGGGGCCGAGATGGTGGAAGGTCACCACGCCCGCCTGGTGCGGCCGCTCGACCGACTTCCAGGCCACCCGCTCGTCGGGGTGCTGTTCGGTGATCTCCGCCTCGAACTCCCGGTGGACCCCCGCGATCTCGACGACCCACGCCGTACGCGTGTCGCTCAACTGCTTGATCGACTCGACGCCCTCCATGAACTCGGGAAAGCTCTCGAACTGGGTCCACTGGTTGTACGCGGTCCGGATCGGGACGTTGACGTCGACGGACTGTTCAATCGAGCTCATGACCGTGCCTCCCTTGTGGTTTGGTCGGTTCGGGAGGCAGACCTGCCCGGCGGGACGCGGGCCTAACTAGCGGCGCCGTAAAAGCCAGTAAAGCCCCAGGACAGGGAGCACGAATGGGATGAAAAGGTATCCGCTTCCGTAACCCGACCAGACCGTGGCACGCGGGAAGGCCTCGGGGTCGGCCATGCTGAGCGTGCCCACGATGAGCACCCCGGCCAGCTCGATACCGCAGGCGACCAGCGCCAGGGTCCTGTTCCCCCTGGCCAGCGCCACGGTGAGCACGATGTAGACGGCGGCGGCGAACGCCGACAGCGAGTAGGCCAGCGGCGCCTCCTGGAACCGGGTGGCGATCTGCACGGCGGCACGCGCCCCCGCGGCGAGGGCGAACACCCCGTAGAGCGCCACCAGCGCGCGTCCGGGCCCGGTGCCGATCGCCGGCTCGCTCACGGCAGTCCCTGCCAGACCTGGAGCATCCGCCCCACCATGCCGGGGATCGCGAAGCCCGCCACCGCGATCACCGCGGGACCCCAGCGCGAGCGCTCGCCGAACCCCCAGAAAGCCGCCGCCGGCGGGATCACCAGGCTGCCCGCCAGGTAGCCGATGAGCGTGGCCGTCTCCGCGGGCCCCTCGCCCCTCACCAGCGCGGCGATCACGAACCCGGCCTGGACGAGCAGGCCGAGTTCCAGCACTCCGAGCGCGACGAGGAGCGTTCTCCCCATCGGCCTGTTCCTGGCCGTGGTGACGAGGCTGAAGATCCCGATCACCAGTGACAGCAGGATCAGGCCGGTCGCGAGCGGGCCGATCATCGAGACCTCACGGGATCGAAAAGCATGGGCAGCAGGGTACTGCCCGGCCCCCTCGCCCTCCGCGCCGCGCCACGTACTCTGGGGCCGTGGAGAGGATCCTGGTCAGCGCCTGCCTGATGGGGCGGAAGGTCCGTTACGACGGGGCCGCCAAGACGAGCGGCGACGCGCTGCTGGCCGCGTGGTGGCGGGAGGGGCGGCTCGTCCCGTTCTGCCCCGAGGTCGAGGGCGGCCTGCCCGTCCCGCGACCGGCCGCGGAGATCGAGGGCGGCGCCGGGGGCGAGGCGGTGCTGTCCGGGGCGGCCCGGGTGCTGACCGCCGGGGGCGCCGACGTCACGGAGGCCTTCCTCGCCGGTGCGCGGGCGGCGCTCGCCGCCGCGCGGGCCCACGGCGTGAGGGTGGCGATCCTGAAGGAGGGCAGTCCCTCCTGCGGCAGCCTGACCGTCTACGACGGCGCCTTCGGCGGCCGGCGCGTGCCCGGCCACGGGGTGACCACCGCCCTGCTCGAGCTGCACGGCGTCGCGGTCTTCGGCGAGGAGCGCGTCGCCGAGGCCGCCGCGCGACTGCGCGAGATCGGCGACCGGCACCCCGGCCCGCGTGAAGAGCACCCCCGCGACCTCGGCGACCGGCACCAGGACCTGCCGGGAGAGCACCTCCGCGACCTGGACGACCGGCGCCCCGGCCCGCCCGGAGAGCGGCCCCGCGACCTCGGCACCCTCGAAGGCCGTTTCTAGTACTCCCACAGGTCGGTGCGGTTCTCCCCGCCGATGCAGAAGACCGCCGAGCCGTGCTGTCCCTGGACGAGATCCACCCGGATCCAGCCGGTGGCCGAGGCGACCTTGGCCTCGTAGCCCGCGTTGGGCGCGGCGGCGATCAGGCGGCACACGCCGTCCTCGATGGCGAACGAGACCGACCCGCCCTTGACGTTCACCACGCGCAGGTTCTCGGTGGAGGTCGACCGCGTCCTGGTGGCCGTCGCCCCGGGCGCGGCGGACGACGAGGGGGCGGGGGCGGCCCGCGCCGCGTCCGGCCCGGACGGAGAGCCGGACGGAGACCTGGACGAAGACCTGGACGGGGAGGAGGACGGCCCCGGACGGGAGAGCCCGCTGTCGCGTGTGCGTACCGGCGCCGCGGCGGTCCTCGACGGGGAGGGGTCGGTGCGCGGCCGGGCGGTGCCCCGTGGGGTGAGGCGGGGCGCCGAGGTCCGGTCCGGCGTGGGGGAGGAGCCGGCGGTCGGCGTGCCGATGGCCTGCGGTCCGGTGGGCGCTCCCCGCGGGAGCCCCGAGTCCCCCGTACGGCCGATGGCGGCGTTGATGGGTTCGATGCTCGCGTCGTCGAAGACCTCGCTGCGGAGCACGTCACGGACGCCGAACCAGGCGACCGAGATCGCCAGGACGGTGGCCCCGCACCACACCGCTATGAATCCCAGCGTCTGCCGCATGTCGTGAATTATTACGCCATATGTCTCATTGTTCACTACCGTTACATGGCATGGCGACGGTTCTAGTGGTCGAAGACGACGAGTACGTGCGATCCGCGATCATCCAGGAACTCAGCAGGCGCCAGCACGCCGTGCGCAGCGCGGGACGTGCGCTCGACGCCCTGAGGGAGATCACCCAGAACCCCCCGGACGCGGTGGTCCTCGACCTCGGGCTGCCCGACCTGGACGGGGCGGAGGCGCTCAAGATGGTCCGCAGCGTCTCCAGCGTCCCGGTCATCGTGGCCACGGCCAGGGACAACGAGGCGGAGATCGTCCGCCTGCTCCAGGCGGGAGCCGACGACTACCTGGTCAAACCCTTCTCCGGCGACCACCTGAACGCCCGCCTGGACGCCGTGCTGCGCCGGGCGCGGAGCGCGACCCCGTCCCCGGTACTGTGCGTCGGCGCGCTGTCGGTGGACCTCAACCGGCGCGAGGCCGGGCTGGACGGTGCCCCGCTCACCCTCACCAGGCGCGAGTTCGACCTCCTCGCCTACCTCGCCGCCCGCGCCGACCGGGTGGTCTCCCGCAAGGAACTGCTCGCCGAGGTCTGGCAGCAGTCCTACGGGGACGACCAGACGATCGACGTCCACCTGTCGTGGCTGCGGCGCAAGCTCGGCGAGAGCGCGTCCTCCCCCCGCTACCTGCACACCGTACGCGGCGTGGGGGTCATGCTGATCACACCGCCGTGAGGCGGACCCTGGCCCTGCTCACCGTCGCGGGAACCTCGATGGTCGCCCTGGCCTTCCTGATCCCGCTCGGGCTCATCGTCAGAGAGATCGCCCACGGCCGGGCCATGGCCGAGGCGGAGCGGCAGGCGTCGGCGCTGGTCCCGGTGCTGGCCATCACCGTCGATCCGGACCGGCTGACCCACGCGCTGCTCAGTACCGGCGCGCGGGACCGGATCGCGGTTCACCTGCCCGGCGGCGGCTCGGCCGGTACCGCCAGGGCCCCCGCCGAGACCGTGGCCGCGGCCTCCCGGCTGACCCGGGCCATCACCGCGGAGATGGACACCGGCTACCTCCTGCTGCGCCCGGTCGCCCTGGACGGCGGCAGGACCGTGGTCATCGAGATCTTCATCCCGTCGGACGACCTCACCCGGGGCGTCGCCTCGTCGTGGGCGGTGCTGAGCGGGGTGGCGGCGGTGCTCGTCGCCGGATCGCTGCTGGTCGGCGACCGGCTGGGCGTGCGCGTGGTGCGCTCGGCCCGGCGGCTGGGCCGGGCGGCGAGCGCCCTGGGCTCCGGGGACCTCAGCGTCCGCATCGAGCCCGAGGGCCCGCCCGAGCTGGTCGCGGCCGGTGAGGCGTTCAACAGCATGGCCGACCGCGTGGTCCAGCTGCTGGCCGCCGAACGGGAAATGGCCGCGGACCTGTCGCACCGCCTGCGCACCCCGCTCACCGCGCTCCGGCTCAGCCTGGACCACCTGGGCCCCGAGGCCGAGCAGAGCAGGAGCGCGCTGAGCCGCCTGGAGACCGAGGTGGACCAGATCATCGCGGCGGCCAGGCAGCCCTCCCGCGCGCCGGAACTCGTCCACTGCGACGCCGCCGAGGTGCTGCGCGAGCGGCTGACCTTCTGGTCCGCGCTGGCCGAGGACCAGCAGCGCCCCTGGGAGCTGATCGGCGCCTCGGCGCCCGCGCGGGTACCGGTCGCGGCCACCGAGCTCAGCGCCGTGGTGGACGCCCTGCTCGGCAACGTCTTCCGGCACACCCCCGAGGGCACGGCGTTCACGGTGACCCTGCACCAGGGCTCGGGCACCGTCGGCATGCTGATCGCCGACGCCGGTCCCGGCATCCCCGACCCCGAGGCGGCGCTGCGGCGCGGGACCAGCGGGGCGGGATCCACCGGGCTCGGCCTGGACATCGCCCGCAGGCTCGCCGAGTCCTCCGGCGGCACGCTGCGGATCGACGCCTCCTCCCTCGGGGGCGCCAGGGTCCAGCTCTGGCTCCGCACCGACCGGCACGACCGTCCCACGCGTACCGCCCGGCGCCTGGTCGGCGACCGCTGGCCCCGCAGGAACGCGCCGCGCTGAGGGACGCACGGAAGGGCTTCCCCGTGCGTTGATTAGGTCACACCTAAAGCCACCTTAAGTAAGGCTAAAACGCACCGTTTCCTCGTTCCTGCTGCTCGATCATGAAGGGGAACGCGGGCGTCACCCCGCGTTCGTGGTTCCCGGTCCGCCCTACCGTGCCGGCCTCGCATCCAGACGGAGGAGGCGCGGCCGGCGCGGCAGGGTGGGCCGGGAACCCACTTCTGCGATCTCGCCGGATAATTCCTGACATGCGCGCGAGCCGTCTCATCTCCCTGCTGATGCTCCTGCAGACCCGCGGCCGGATGACCGCCCGGGAACTGGCCACCGAACTCGAGGTCTCGGTCCGGACCATCTACCGCGACGTGGACTCGCTCCACTCCGCGGGCGTGCCGCTGTACGGCGACGCGGGGCCCTCCGGCGGCTACCGGCTGCTCGACGGTTACCGAACCCGGCTCACCGGGCTGACCACGGGCGAGGCGGAGTCGCTGTTCCTGGCGGGGATGCCGGGTCCCGCCGCCGAACTCGGCCTCGGCTCGGTGGTGACGGCCGCGGGGCTCAAGCTGATGGCGGCGCTCCCGGTCGAGCTCAGGGACAGGGCCGGGCGGATCCGCGAGCGCTTCCACCTCGACGCGCCCAACTGGTACCACGGCGCCGACGAGACCCCGCACCTGGCCGCGGTGGCCGACGCCGTCTGGAACGAGCGCCGCCTGGAGATCCGCTACCACCGCTGGAAGGCCCCCCAGGACGTGGTCCGCACGCTGGAGCCGTACGGGCTGGTCCTCAAGGCGGGCCTCTGGTACCTCGTCGCGCGCGGCGGCGAGCACGTGCGCACCTACCGGGTCTCGCAGATCCTGGAACTGCACGCGCTCCAGGAGCCGTTCGAGCGGCCCGCCGGTTTCGATCTCGCCGCCCACTGGAACGGCGCCCTGGAGGAGTTCGAGGCGCGGCTCCGGCGGGGCGAGGCCGTCATCCGGCTCTCTCCGCTCGGCATGGAACGGCTGCCGGACATGGTCCGCCCGGTCGTCCTGCGCGCCGCGCGGGCCACCGCGGAGCCCCCGGACCACGAGGGCTGGACGCGGGTCACCGTCCCCGTCGAGTCCCCTCGGCACGCGCTGGCGGAATTCCTGCGCTTCGGCGCGGACCTGGAGGTCGTCGCCCCGCCGGAACTGCGCGACCTCGTCGCGGAGACCGCGCGGGCGGTGGCCGGGATCTACGGCGAGCCCGGGACCGGCTGACGCCGGCGCGCGCCACGAGATCGTCCCGAGCGCCGGCGGGCCGGGAACCGGCGCGCGGACGCGCCGGCCGGCGGTGAGCCCCTCTCCCGGCGAGGGGCTCACGCGGGACCGTGTGCTCAGGCCGTCAGGAACTTGAGGATCCGCTGGTTCACCTCGTCGGGCTTCTCCAGGAACGGGAAGTGGCCCACTCCTTCCAGGAGGACGCCGTCCGACCCCTGGGGCAGCGCGTCGACGATGTCGGCGAGTGTCGCCGCGTCGACCACGGGGTCCTCACTGCCGTGCAGGTAGAACGTCGGCTGCGAGGGAAGCTCGGCCAGTACGGCTCCCATCTCCCACTTGTCGGTTCCGAACGTCACCGAGTTGAAGTTGTCGCGGTAGAGCCCGAGACCCGAACGCAGGTTGGCCGGTGCCCGCAGGCTGTCCTTCCCGGCCTTCCGGTCCTCGGCGGAGTCGAAGCCCGGGACGGACCCGCTCCAGTGCTCCCAGAGCCAGTCGATGTAGGCGAAGTCGTTCACGGGCACGATCTGGTCGGCTATGGCCATCTGGAAGAAGTAGAAGTGGCTGTTCTTGTGGATCTGAACGGGGTCCGTGGCCTTGCGGTCGTAGAACCGGACCGGCGGGACGTCGGCCACCACGACCTTTGACCAGCGTTCAGGCGCGTGGGCCGCGGCGCCCCATGTGGCGAAGCCGCCCCAGTCGTGCCCGATGATGACCGCGTCCGTGTCGCCGCCCAGTTCCTGGTGCAGGCTGTTGGCATCGGCGATCAGGTCGGCGATCCGCATGCTGCCGTCCGGCGGGACCTGGGTCGGGGCGAAGCCGCGCATGGCGGGGGCGACAGCCCGGTAGCCCGCCTCGGCGAGAACGGGCATCAGGTGCCGGTACATGCTCGGGGCCTCGGGAAAACCGTGCAGCAGCAGCGCCAGCGGCCCCTCGCCCTCCTCCAGGTAGGCGAAATCGATCCCGTTGGCGGTAACGCGCTTTTCTCGCATGTCTCTTGGTTCCTTGCTTCTGTAACGAACGTTCCACCCAGAACGTAGCACGTCTGGAGCGAACGTTCCAACCAGGTACTGTGGTGAGATGAACGACAAGACACGGCAGGCTCAGGCCGTCCGGCCGGACAGCTCCCTCGGCACCCGCGAGCGCATCGTCCGGACGACCTCACGGCTGATGCAGCGGCAAGGCTACGAAGGGACCGCGATCAAGCAGATCTCCCGAGAGGCCGGCGTCGCGCTCAGCTCCGTCTACCACTTCTTTCCCAGCGGGAAGCAGGAACTGGCCGTCGAGGCGGTCCGCCACGCCGACCAGGAGTTCGCCGGCATCCTGCGCGAGGCGCTGGCCGGCGAGGACGATCCGGCCGACGCGATGATCGCGTGCACCCGGATACTCGCCACGCACCTGCGCGACTCCGACTGGCTCGACGGTTGCCCGATCACGGCCACCGCCCTGGAAACGGCCGGACGTGTCCCGGAGATCCAGCAGGCCGTCACCAGGTCCTTCGAGCACTGGCGGGGCCTGGTCACCGAGCATCTGCGTCACACGGGCATCGCCGAGAACGACGTCCTCGACCTCGCCCACACCGTGATCAACACCCTTGAGGGCGCCGAGCTCGCCGCGCAGGTCTCGAGGAGCGACAAGCCACTGGAGATCGCGGGCCGGCACCTCGCCCGGCTGATCAACACTTACAGATAAGACAGACAAGGACGCGCGGGAACACGGATGAGAGGCCGGGACCACTCAGGACAGCACACCGTCAGCCGCGAGGGCACGGGTCGTGATGGGCCCAGGTGACCACGGGGGGACCACAGGGGGACCACACACCGCCGCGCACGCTCGGACGGGCCCGTCGGCGGCCACGCCGGCCTGGAAAACGACGAGATCCCGCCCGATCACCTCGATCGGGCGGGATCTCGTCAACCACCTTCAGGCCGTTTCGAGAACGACCCGACGTGGAGCTATGGGGATTCGAACCCCAGACCTCCTCCATGCCATGGAGGCGCGCTACCAGCTGCGCCATAGCCCCTGGTCACCGCTTCGAGTGCTCTCGTCGCGGCGCTCGGGAAGCATATAAGGACACCGATGTGTTCACCTAATCGACGACCACACGGCCCGCGCCCGCCACCGGGGCGCAAGCCGCGCCGCTCGAAGGTCACTCCTGGGTGGCCTCGGGGCTGTCGTCGCTGCTGACCGGCTCGGGGAGGGTCCCGGCGTTGTGCTCCAGCAGGCGCCAGCCCTTGCGGGCCTCCTCCAGCACCGACCACGAGCAGTTTCCGAGACCGCCCAGGGCGGGCCAGAGCTCCTGCGGCAGGTTCATGAGCTTGGCGATGCCGAGCCGGATCGCCGCCCCGTGGGAGGCGACGACCAGCAGGCCGTCGGAGTCGATCTCCGCCGCCCAGCGGCGCACGGCCGAGGAGACCCGGTCGGCGACGTCTCCGACCGCCTCACCGCCCGGCGCCTCCCAGTTGGTGAACTCCCGGGGCCACCCCTGGGAGATCTCCTCCCGGGTGAGCCCCTCCCACTGGCCTCCGCCCCGCTCGCGCAGGTCCTTGTCGACGGTGACGTCCAGACCGGTGAGGCGGCCCAGCGCCGAGGCGGTGTCGAAGGCCCGCTGGAGATCGGAGGAAACGATCATGCTGGGGCGGAGCGCGGCGAGCAGCGAGGCCGCGCGGGCGGCCTGCGCGACCCCGGTCTCGTCAAGGGGGATGTCGCTGTGACCCTGAAAGCGGTGCTCGACGTTCCACAGCGTCTGGCCATGCCTGAGGCAGACGACGCGACGACTCACTCAGCTACCGCCCCGCGGGCGCGCTGGGCGGCGACCTGGGTCACGCTGTCCGGCAGCGAGATGGAGGGGCAGTCCTTCCACAGGCGCTCCAGGGCGTAGAAGGTGCGGTCCTCCTCGTGCTGGACGTGCACGACGATGTCGATGTAGTCCAGCAGGACCCAGCGGCCCTCGCGCTCGCCCTCGCGGCGGACGGGCTTGGCGTCGGCCGCGATCCGCAGCCGGTCCTCGATCTCGTCGACGATGGCGCGGACCTGGCGGTCGTTGGTGGCGGAGCAGAGCACGAACGCGTCGGTGATGACGAGCTGGTCGCTCACGTCGTAGGCAAGAATGTCATCGGCCAGTTTGTCCGCCGCCGCCTCAGCGGCGAGCCTGACGAGCTGGACGGATCTGTCGGTTGCTGTCACGGTGTGGGTCAGTCCTCCTGCTAGTCGGCGCTGTCACCTATCAGGGTGCCCGATTCGGCGCTCGTTGAAGAGCCACCTGTTGAACAACGCCTATCGTGTGCCACCCGATTCCGCGCCGCAAACGAATTGGCGGCCTGATCAGGGGCGTCTTCCGCGGTCGGGGCCGCGCTTGTCGATCTCGGGCGGGACGGGCACCGCCCGTGCCGTTCGGCGATCATGCCGGGTGAGCTGCGGATACTCGTCCCACGCAAACTTCTCGAATCATAGCGAATTTCATCGGAACACGTTCTAAGTCACGGCGTTCCCGCAGATCATCACGATTTATCCGATCAGACCCCGCCCGCCGGAGGCCGGAAGATCAGGAGGGAGCGCCACCGTAGAGGTCACGCTTGTTGATGTACTGGACGATGCCGTCGGGGACGAGATACCAGATGGGCTCCCCCGAGGCCACCCGCTGACGGCACTCCGACGACGAGATGGCCAGCGCGGGGATCTCCACCAGGCTCACCTTGCCCTCCGGCAGGCCCGGGTCGTGCAGCACGTGGCCGGGCCTGGTGGCCCCCACGAAGTGCGCGATGGTGAACAGCTCGTCGACGTCGCGCCAGCTCAGGATCTGGGCGAGGGCGTCGGCGCCGGTGATGAAGTAGAGATCCACGTCGGGCCCCCAGGCGGCGGAGATCTCCCGGAGCGTGTCGATGGTGAAGGTGGGCCCCGGACGGTCGATGTCGACGCGACTCACCGAGAACCGGGGGTTGGAGGCCGTGGCGATGACCGTCATGAGATAGCGGTCCTCGGCGGCCGAGACGACCTTGTCGGCCTTCTGCCACGGCTGTCCCGTCGGCACGAAGACCACCTCGTCGAGATCGAAATGGTGGGCGACCTCACTGGCCGCGACCAGGTGGCCGTGGTGGATCGGGTCAAAGGTCCCGCCCATGACGCCCAGACGTCGCTTCCCCTTGCCGGTAGGCGCGTTCATCATGAAACGGACCATACGTGCAAGCCGTGCACAGCTTTTAACCACCCCCCGCGCGTGGCAGGCGGACCCGACGTAGCATGCCGGACATGACCACCACCCCGGATCGCAACCGCGTGCAGCTTCCCGGCATCAGCTCACGCGCCTACGAACACCCCGCCGATCGGTCCGCGCTGGTCGCCCTCCGGTCGCTCAGTGGGTTCGACACGGTGCTCAAGCAGATGTCCGGCCTGGTCAGCGAGCGCCGCCTGCGCCTGATCTACCTCGCCTCGGCCGTGCGCACCGGCGACACCCAGTTCCGAGCGCTGCACGACATGGGCCGCGACGCGGCCTACACGCTCGACCTCCATCGCATTCCCGAGGTCTACGTGCAGCAGAGCCCGCTGGTACAGGCGAAGGCGATCGGCTTCGACGACCCGTTCATCGTCGTCACGACCGGCCTCCTCGACCTGATGGACGAGGAGGAGCAGCGCTTCGTCATCGGCCACGAGACCGCCCACATCCTGTCGGGCCACGCGGTCTACCGCACCATGCTCGACATCCTGACCCGCCTGGCCACGCGCGTGGCCTGGATCCCGCTCGGCTACATCGGCCTGCGCGCGATCGTGGCCGGCCTGGAGGAGTGGCACCGCAAGTCCGAGCTCTCCGCCGACCGTGGCGGCCTGCTCTGCGGCCAGGACTCCGACGCGGCACTGCGCGCCCTGATGAAGCTCGCCGGCGGCTCGCGCCTGCACGAGATGAACATCGAGGCCTTCCTCGACCAGGCCCGGGAGTACGACACGGCGGGCGACGTCCGTGACGGCCTGCTCAAGGTCCTCAACCTGCTGGGCACCACCCACCCGTTCGCCGTCTCGCGCGTCGCCGAGCTCGACAAGTGGCGTCGCGGCGGCGAGTACGAGACGATCCTCGCCGGCGAATACCCCCGCCGCGCCGACGACGCCGGCGCGAAGGTCTCCGAGGAGATCAAGGCCGCCGCCCGCTCCTACCGCGACTCCTGGTCACAGTCCCAGGACCCGTTCATCGGCGTCCTGCGCGACGTGGCCGAAGGCGCCGTCAACGCCGGAGAGCGCATCTTCAACCGCTTCTCCCGCCGCGATGGAAATTAACGAAGAGTTCCACCAAAAGGGCCCGGCGACCACCCCCGGGCCCTTTTTCATATAGGTCAGACATAAGGCGATATTGCCCTAGCATCGTGCCCCATGAGAATTCGGATGATCATCGCTATGGCCGGTGCGGCCGGACTGTTTCTCACGGGTACGGCGAACGCCTACCCGATCAAGGATCCGGTTCTGACGAAGAACGCCTTCTACACCTCCGGCAAGCTCGCCCAGACCAGGTGCGCCGAGCCGCCGATCAAGAACAATGACCGGACGCTGGCCAGGCGGTATATGGCGGCCGTCACCAACTGCCTGAACACCGCGTGGGGAGCGCATTTCAAGGCCGCGGGGCTGCCGTTCGGCAAGCCGAGGCTCAAGTTCGTCAACAAGGTGCCCGCCGGCTACTGCGGCCTCAACGTGGATCCCAAGGAGAAATCGCAGGTTTACTACTGCCGCGAGTCGCGCACGATGGTGGTGCAGATCGGCCAGAACTGGCTCACCAGTGCCGACGACCTCTGGCTGCTCCACGTGACGGGACTGCTGTACGGCGCGCATCTGGCGGGCCTCACCGGCATCGAGAAGGCGTTCGACGAAGCCCCGTACGCGAACAGAAACGAGATGAACGAGCAGATCCGCCGCTCCAGTCTGCAGACCGACTGCCTGGGCGGCGTGTTCACCCGGAGTGTCTGGTCCTCCTTCGGCCGGGGGGCCAAGGACTGGAACGAGTTGCTGCGCACCCTGCGGGACAGCGGTGACGTCAAGGGCCAGGCCCGGACGGCCGGAACGGGCGCCAACCGTGCCGCCTGGACGAAGCTCGGCTACGCCACCGGCGACCCGGCCTCCTGCAACACCTGGACCGCCACCCCGGCCAGGGTCGCCTAGCCTCCGCGAATCCCCCCGGCGGCGCCTCACGAGCCAGGAAAATCCGAGGCGCCCCCGGGACGGGGAGCCCCTACACCAGGAGGGCGATCGCGCGTACGGCCGCGGAGCACAGGGCGACGAACCCGCCCAGCACGGCCAGCGCGCGCAGGCCCTCCTTGCGGAGCTCGACGAGCTCGGCGCCGATCCGCTCGATCTCGCGGCCCAGGATGCCCCCGCAGACGACGCCGAACACGACGCCGGCGACGGCGACCGGGGCGGGATGCGCCCACCAGTCAGGCGGCAGCGAGCCGCCGAGGGTGAGCCAGAGCGCGCAACCGGCGAGGGCGGCCGCCGGCAGCCCCGGCCACGCGAGGGCGGTCAGCAGCGAGACGACGAAGGTCAGCGGGAAGCCCAGCACGCGCAGGACCACCCGGGTCCTGGCCGACTTGCGCTTCCTGACCAGCCAGTGCCCGGCCCACAGCGTACGGGCCAGGGTGGCGAACAACCCGGTGACGGCGAAGGTGGCCGGTGGCCAGATGGCCGTCGCCACGACGCACGGCACGGCCAGCACCGCCAGCAGGAGCAGCGCCGCGTTGCCCGCGGGCAGCGGCCCCGCCCTGCCACCGTCCTGGAGCTCTCCGGCCGCCCCGGCCCGCCCCTGGCCGGCCTGGCGCCGGACGGCCCTGCGGGCGGCGGAGGCGGGACGGCCGCCACGCGACGTCTCGGCGGACGCGGGGGTCCGGCCGGTCCGGGACGCCTCACCGCTCGGGGAGACCGAACGCCCCCCGCGAGGCGTCTCGCCGGTCGTGGCGGCCGACCGGCCACCGCGGGGCACCTCGCCGACCGCGGCGGCCGGGCGCCCGCCGCGGGACGTCTCGCCCGCCACCGGGAGTGCCCGCGCCGCACGGCCCGCCTCACCTGCGGGCACCGCCCGCCCGCCGCGCGGTGTGCCGTCCCCGGCCGGGGACCGGGAGGCTCGCACCGCTCCGTCCACCGGGGTGGAGGGCCTTCCCCTGCCGGTCTCCGCCCTGGCCGCCCGGCCACCCTTGGCGGGATCCTCGCCCTTGGCGCCGGGCTTGGACCGGCCCTCCTGCTTCCTGGCCGGACCGGGCTTCTCCCCCGTGGGAGCGCTCGGCTTCCTGGCCGCCCTCGCCTCGGACGGGATCACCCGGGCCAGGCGGCCCAGGCGGCTGGTGAGGAGGGCCGCGGTGGGGCGCTTGGCCGGCTCGCGGTGCAGGGCGGCGCGGATCAGGGGCAGCAGAGCGGCCGGGACGCCCTCAAGGTCGGCCTGGCCGTTGAGGATCGCGTACATCTGCGCCTCGACGGTGCCCCCGCCGAAGGTGGGGCGGCCGGTCGCCGCGAAGGCCACGGTGGCCGCCCAGGCGTGCACATCCGCGGGCTCGCCCACGTGCTCGTCGGCGAACAGCTCGGGGGCGGCGTAGCCGGGGGTGCCCAGGAAGGTGCCGGTCAGGGTGAGCCGGGTGGCGTCCAGGACGTGGGCGATGCCGAAGTCGATGAGAACGGGCTCGTCGTCCCCGTTGACCACCACGTTGGCGGGTTTGAGGTCGCGGTGCACGACCCCGGCCGCGTGGATGATCGACAGGGCGATGGCCAGGCCCTGCGCGACGCTGAGCAGGCCGCCGCCCACCAGGGGGCCGTCGCGGCGCACCCGCTCCAGGAGGGTGTCCCCCTCGATGTGTTCCATGACCAGATAGGGCCGGTCGCCGTCGAGATCGGCGTCGACGACGCGGGCGACGTAGGGGCTCTCGACCCTGCGGAGGGCGCGGACCTCTCGCTCCAGGCGCACCCGGGCCTCGGAGGTGGCGTCGTGGACGTCGTGGAGCACCTTGAGCGCGACGTTGTCACCCCGGCGGCTGGAGGCGAGGTAGACCTCGCCCATTCCCCCCCGGCCGAGACGCTCCAGCAACGTGTAGGGACCGACCCGCCCGAGACGACCCACGTGACCTCCTGCGTCGGCCACATGGGTCAGGGACCGCTGCGCCTATCGGGTCGCTCACTCCCGCTCGCTTCCCTGCTCTCCAGCCATAGGAGACCACACCATAGCGGGCGAGTGTGACGTTTTCCCGGCGGCACGCCGGACTCCCCGAAAGATCCGGAACAGCGGGAAGCCCGATGGCCGTGGGCCCGCCGGGTCCGGGCGGTGCGCCTCAGACCCGGTGGACGGGCTCGCGGGCCGGGTCTTCCAGCAGGCTGTCGAGCTTCGCGGTGGGTTCGGCCGACAGGTCGCGACGCCTGGTGCGACGCCAGTTGACGTGCCCGCGGCTCTCCAGCAGCAACAGCAGCCGGTCAGCACCGAAGAGGACAAGAGCTATAAAAAGGAACGAAACGACGATTTCCATGGAATCCAGTCAAACCATTAACTACCTCGACTACACTGAGTGACACACCCTAACACTCGGCGACCGGCCGAGGGGCCGAACGAGATCCCCGGCGAACCCGCGGGAAGTGCCGATCCGCCGCCACGCCGCCACGGCGGATCGACGCCCGCTCCGGTGCCCGCGTCGAACACCGCCGGGCGGGCGCTCCCGCCCCACTCCGGCCCCCGCACTGACCGGCGCCCGGGCGCCGCGGGACGCGACACCCGGGCGCCGGGGAGGACTATCGGGAGGTGGCCTCGGACGAGGCGAGGACCGTGCCCTCGCCGGTGCGCAGGTGGCCCTCGCCGGTGTAGACCCACTTGGTCGAGGTCAGCTCCGGCAGGCCCATGGGACCGCGCGCGTGCAGCTTCTGGGTGGAGATGCCGATCTCCGCGCCGAAGCCGAACTCCCCACCGTCGGTGAACCTGGTCGAGGCGTTGACCGCCACGGCCGCGGAGTCGACCAGCGCGACGAACCTGCGGGAGGCGCTGACCGAGCGCGTGACGATCGCGTCGGTATGGGCTGAGCCGTACTTCCTGATGTGCGCGACCGCGTCCTCCAGCGAGTCGACCACGGCGGCGGCGATGTCCAGCGAGAGGTACTCCATCCGGAAGTCCTCCTCCCCGGCGGGCACCACGTCGCCGTACGCCGCGACACGCGCGTCACCGTGCACCGTGACGCCCTCCGCCGCCAGCGCGGCCAGCGCGCGCGGTACGAAGACGTCAGCCACCGCCGCGTGCACCAGGAGCGTCTCGGCGGAGTTGCACACCGAGGGCCGCTGGACCTTGGAGTTGATCAGGATCTGGATCGCGAGGTCCTGGTCGGCGTCGGCGTCGACGTAGACGTGGCAGTTGCCCACGCCGGTCTCGATCACCGGGACGGTGGACTCCTCCACCACCAAGTTGATCAGCGAGGCGCCGCCGCGCGGGATCAGCACGTCGACCAGGCCGCGGGCTCTCATGAGCTCCTTGACCGAGTCGCGGCTCTGCCCGGGGACCAGTTGAACGGCCCCGGCGGGCACCTGGGTGCCCGCCAGCGCCTCCTGCATGATCCTGACGAGGACCGCGTTCGACTCGTACGCGCTGGACGAGCCGCGCAGCAGGGTGGCGTTGCCGCTCTTGAGGCAGAGCGCCGCGGCGTCCACGGTCACGTTGGGGCGGCCCTCGTAGATGATGCCGATCACGCCGATCGGGACCCGGAGCTGGCGCAGCTCCAGCCCGTTGGGCAGCGTGTTGCCCCGGATCACCTCGCCGACGGGGTCGGGAAGGTCGGCGACCTGGCGGACCGCCTCGGCGATCGCCTCGATCCTGGCCTCGTCGAGACGGAGGCGGTCGATCATGTATTCGGAGATCCCGCTCTCCCCGGCCCTCTCCACGTCGAGCGCGTTGGCCGCGACGATCTCGGCGGACCCGGCCACGAGCGCGTCGGCCATCACCCGGAGCGCGGCGTCCTTCGGCGCCCTCGGCAGCGGGGCCAGCTCGGCGGCGGCCTCTTTGGCCGCCAAGGCCACCTTCAGGAAGTCCTCGGACATCTCGCGCTCCAAAAGAAACTAGTTGTGGGATTCCAGTATGACGATGTCGTCGCGGTGGATCAGCTCTCGTTCGTACTCGGGCCCCAGGCTGGCCGCCAGCTCCCGGGTGGAGCGTCCGAGCAGCTCGGGGATCTCCCCCGCGTCGAAGTTGACCAGGCCGCGCGCGACCACCCGGCCGAGCGGCCCGCACAGGTCCACCGGATCGCCCGCCGCGAACTCGCCCTCGACGGAGGTGACCCCCGCCGGAAGCAGCGACTTGCGGCGGCTCACCACCGCCTCGACGGCGCCGGGGTCCAGGTGGAGACGGCCGCGGCCCGTGGTCGCGTGGGCGAGCCAGAGCAGGCGGGTACCCGGGTGGCGCCCGCCGGGGTGGAAGTAGGTGCCGACGTCGGTTCCCGCGAGTGCCTGGGCGGCGTGCGCGGCGGCGGTCAGCACCACCGGCACCCCCGCCCCTGTGGCGATCTTGGCCGCCTGGACCTTGGTGATCATGCCTCCGGTACCGACCGCCCCGCCCCTGCCGAGCTCGACCCCGACGAGGTCCTCGGGCCCGCGGACCTCGGCGAGCCTGCGGGCACCGGGACGGCGGGGGTCGCCGTCGTAGAGGGCGTCCACGTCCGACAGCAGCACCAGCGCGTCGGCCCGGGTCAGGTGGGCGACCAGCGCGGCGAGCCGGTCGTTGTCGCCGAAGCGGATCTCGTCGGTGGCCACGGTGTCGTTCTCGTTGACCACCGGGACGATGCCCAGCTCCAGCAGCCGGGCCAGCGTGCGCTCGGCGTTGACGTGGTGCGAGCGGCGCATCATGTCGTCGGCGGTGAGCAGCACCTGGCCGACCCGCAGGCCGTACCGGGCGAAGGAGGAGGTGTAGCGGGCCACCAGCACGCCCTGGCCGACCGAGGCGGCGGCCTGCTGGGTGGCGAGGTCGCGCGGCCTGGCGGGCAGGCCCAGCGGACCGAGACCCGCCGCGATCGCGCCGGAGGAGACCAGCACGATCTGGGTGCCCGCCTTCCGCCGGGCGCCGAGCACGTCGACCAGGGCGTCCACCCGATCGACGTCGATCGTTCCCTGCGGGGTGGTGAGCGAGGACGAACCCACCTTCACGACCAGGCGCGAAGCCGTACGGATCCGTTCGCGCGCAGAGTCCACGACACGTACCTCTCAAAGATGATCATTTAAAAGACCAGGTTATCCGAGCCGCCCGCGACGGTGTTCCGCACAAGGCGGCCCGCCGAGGTCCCGCCGGCCGAGCCGGTTGTCCGAGCCGTTTCGCGCGAGGCGGCCCCGCCGGGGTCCCGCTAGAGCCGGTTGTCGGAGCCGCGCGGCCCCTGGCGCACGGCCTCCGCGTTGAGCGTCGGCTGCCAGTCGAAGATGTAGCCGCTCTCCATGGAACCGATGATCACCTCGGCACCGGCCTTCGCACCGGCCTTGGTGAGCTCCTCCTCGACGCCGAGCCGCTCCAGCCGGTCGGCCAGGTAGCCCACGGCCTCGTCGTTGGTGAAGTCGGTCTGGCGGATCCACCGCTCCGGCTTGACCCCGGTGACCTGGAAGGTGCGCTCGTCGACCCTGCGGACGGCGAATCCCGCGTCGCCGTGCTGCTTGGGCCTGATGACCAGGCGGGTCGGCTCCAGGACGGGAGCGGCGGCCCTGGCGGCGGCGACCATCTCCCCCATGGCGTAGGTCAGCTCCTTGAGCCCGTCGTGGGTGGCCGCGGAGATCGTGAAGACCCGCAGGCCCCGCTCCTCGAGCATCGGCCCCACGATGTCGGACAGCTCGCGGGCGTCGGGCACGTCGGACTTGTTGAGCACTGCCAGGCGCGGCCGGTCCTCCAGCTTGCCGTACGCGGCCAGCTCGGCCTCGATGGCCTCGTAGTCGCTGATCGGGTCGCGTCCCGGCTCCATCGTGGCGCAGTCGATCACGTGCACGAGCGTGTTGCAGCGCTCGACGTGGCGCAGGAACTCGTGCCCCAGGCCCTTGCCCTCCGAGGCGCCGGGGATCAGGCCGGGCACGTCGGCGACGGTGAAGATCGTCTCGCCCGCGGTGACCACCCCGAGGTTGGGGATCAGGGTGGTGAACGGGTAGTCGGCGATCTTCGGGCGGGCGGCGGAGAGCGCGGCGATGAGGGAGGACTTGCCCGCGCTGGGGAAGCCGACGAGCGCCACGTCGGCGACGCTCTTCATCTCCAGCATGACGTCGACCTCGTCGCCGGGCTCGCCGAGCAGCGCGAAGCCGGGGGCCTTGCGCTTGGCGGAGGCCAGAGCGGCGTTGCCGAGCCCGCCGTGCCCGCCCTCGGCGATCACGTAGCGGGTGCCCGCGCCGATCAGGTCGATCAGGACCTCGCCGGTGTCGGCGTTCTTGACCACGGTGCCGTCGGGCACCGGAATGATGATGTCGCCGCCGTTGGCGCCGTCGCGGTTGGCGCCGTGTCCCTGCTTGCCGTTGTCGGCCTTGCGGTGCGGGCGGCGGTGATACTCCAGGAGGGTCGCCGTGTTGGCGTCGACCTCCAGGATCACGTCACCGCCCCGGCCGCCGTTGCCCCCGTCGGGCCCGCCCAGCGGCTTGAACTTCTCCCGATGGACAGAGGCGCAGCCGTTTCCCCCGTCACCGGCCTTGATGTGCAGGACCACCTGGTCCACAAAGTCCGGCATATCTACTTTCCTACCTCTATCTACGGGAACCTCTGCTGAAAACGCGAACAGGGGTGGACCGCTGAATGCGATCCACCCCTGCCGTCAACGTCTGTCGGCGCGAATCTACTCCGCGACCGGAACGATGCTCACCGCGCGGCGCCCACGCTTGAGACCGAACAGAACGTGGCCCGCGGCCAGCGCGAACAGCGTGTCGTCACTTCCACGGCCGACGTTGTCGCCGGGGTGGAAGTGGGTGCCGCGCTGACGAACGATGATCTCGCCGGCGTTGACCAGCTGACCGCCGAAGCGCTTCACACCGAGCCGCTGGGCGTTGGAGTCGCGGCCGTTCCGAGTGGACGACGCGCCCTTCTTGTGTGCCATCTCGCAAAACTCCCGAAACTCAGGCCTGGTCGATGCCGGTGATCTTCACCTGGGTGTACCGCTGGCGGTGACCCTGGCGCTTCTTGTACCCCGACTTGTTCTTGTACTTCAGAATCCGGATCTTCGGACCCTTGGTCTCACCGAGAATCTCGGCGGCAACCGTGAACTTGCCCGCCTCGGTGGTCACGTCGCCGTCGTTGACGACGAGGACCGTCGGCAGCGAAACCGTGGAACCGACCTCGCCGGCGACCTTGTCCACTTCAAGGACGTCACCGACGGAGACCTTCTGCTGCCTGCCGCCGCAACGAACGATCGCGTACACCGCGGAACCCTTCTTCTGACTGCTTGCTCGCTGGATGCTGCGCCCCGCATCCGGCTGTGGTCATTGATGACGTACCGGGTAGGCGCGCGAACAGGGCGCGCCATGAGCGCACCGGTTCACCAGGGTACCGGATTGACGGTGTCCTGGTCGAACCGGGCGGAACGTCGTGGGGTGCCGGCCTTCGGCCCCGTCCCAATGTGGGACGGGGTCTAATCGGCCGGCCTGGCCTTGCGGGAGCGTCTCCGCCCCCGGCCAGAAGCCTGTGCTGCCTGACCGTCCTCATGCTGGACTCCGTCAAGCGCATCGGTCACCGTATCACGGCCAGACTGGTCACCGGCCGCCACCGCGTGGTTACCGTCCTTGCCGAGCTTGTCCGCGACGGCCTTCTCCACGGCCATCTTGCCCTGGGTGCCGCGCGGCTCGGGCTTGCCCTCGACCGGCTCGGCCGAGACGTGCAGGCCACGGCCGTTGCAGCACTCACAGACGGTGGAGAAGGCCTCCAGGAGGCCCTGACCGACCCGCTTGCGCGTCATCTGGACCAGGCCCAGGGAGGTCACCTCGGCCACCTGGTGCTTGGTACGGTCGCGGGCCAGGCACTCCAGCAGCCGCCGCAGCACCAGGTCCCGGTTGTTCTCCAGCACCATGTCGATGAAGTCGATGACGATGATGCCGCCGATGTCGCGCAACCTGAGCTGGCGGACGATCTCCTCGGCCGCCTCCAGGTTGTTGCGGGTGACGGTCTCCTCAAGGTTGCCGCCCTGGCCGGTGAACTTGCCGGTGTTGACGTCGACCACGGTCATGGCCTCGGTCCTGTCGATCACCAGCGAGCCGCCGCTGGGCAGCCAGACCTTGCGCTCCATCGCCTTGGCGATCTGCTCGTCGATCCGGTACGCGGCGAAGACGTCGTCGCTCTCCTCCCACCTGCTGAGGCGGTCGGCCAGGTGCGGGGCGACGTAGCGGACGTACTCGTCGACCGTCTCCCACACGTCGCCCGCGACGACCAGCGAGGCGAAGTCCTCGTTGAACACGTCACGGACCACCCGGACGGTCAGGTCGGGCTCGGAGGAGAGCAGCTCGGGCGCGCTGGCCGACTTGGCCTTGCGCTGGATGTTCTCCCACTGCGCCGACAGCCTGGCCACGTCGCGGGCCAGCTCGTCCTCAGAGGCGCCCTCGGCGGCCGTACGGACGATGACCCCCGCGTTCTCCGGCATGACCTTCTTCAGGATGCTCTTGAGGCGGGTGCGCTCCTTGTCGGGGAGCTTGCGGCTGATGCCGGTCATCGAGCCGTCGGGCACGTAGACCAGGTAGCGGCCCGGCAGGCTGATCTGGCTCGTCAGGCGGGCGCCCTTGTGGCCCATCGGGTCCTTGGTGACCTGCACCAGCACCGACTGGCCCGACTTCAGCGCCACCTCGATCCGCTTGGGCTGTCCCTCCAGCCCCGCGGTGTCGAAGTTCACCTCCCCGGCGTACAGGACCGCGTTGCGGCCCTTGCCGATGTCGACGAACGCGGCCTCCATGCTCGGCAGGACGTTCTGCACCTTGCCGAGATAGACGTTGCCCACGTACGACTGGCTCGCCTCGCGGTTGACGTAGTGCTCGACGAGGACGTTGTCCTCCAGCACCGCGATCTGGGTGCGCCCGCCGGTGCGGCGCACCACCATCATGCGCTCGACGGACTCCCTGCGCGCCAGGAACTCCGACTCGGTGATGATCGGCGGACGCCTGCGGCCGAGCTCGCGGCCCTCGCGGCGGCGCTGCTTCTTGGCCTCCAGGCGGGTCGAGCCGCGCACGCTCTGCACCTCGTCAACCGAGGTGCTGCGCCCGGCGCGGGGCGCGCGGATGCGCACCACCGTGTTCGGCGGGTCGTCCGGGACGTCGCCCGGCTCGTCCGTGCCCCTGCGCCGCCTGCGGCGACGGCGGCGCGAGCTGCCGCTCTCGGCGTCGTCGTCCTGCTCGGCCTCGGGCTGCTCCTCGTCGTCCTGCTCGGCCTCGGTCTCCTCGGCCTCGTCGAGGTCGCGGGTCTTGCCGCGGCCCCGGCCGCCCCTGCGGCGCCGGCGCCGGCGACCGCTGGCGTCGTCGTCACCGTCGGAGTCGTCGTCCTCGGGCTCCTCGACGAGCTCGGCCTTCTCGGCCCGGTCGGCCCGGTCGGCCTTCGTCTCGACGGGCTCGGGCTCGGGCTCGGCGGGCTGGACCGGCGCGGGACGCGTGGCGGGCTGTGCGGCCCGCTGCGGGTCGGGGGCCTGGAACAGCGGCTGGAACACCGCGGCGGGCGCCTGGAAGGTCACCGAGGGCACCTCGGAACGTTCCTGGGCGGCCAGACCGAAGGGGTCGGCGAACAGGCCGGGCCGCTCCTCGATGATGTCCTCACCCGCGGGCTCGTCGTCGAGCGGCTCGTCGGCGGGCAGGTCGAGCAGCAGCTCCGCCTCGATCTCCTCCGCCTCGGCGGGGGACGCCTCGCGGGCGTCCTGCTCGGCCTCGACCGGCGGCACCTCGCGCGAGACGGCCTTCTTGCGCGTACGGGTGCGCTTGGCGGGGGCGGCGGGCGCCTCCTGGGGCGCGACCTCGGCCTCGCCGAACGGCTCGGGGACGGCGAAGGGGTCCGGCACGGCGGGCGCCACCGGGGACGCCGGGACCACCGGGGACGCCGAGGACGCCGTCACGGGCGCCGCGGTCTCCGCGACCGGCGCGGGCCCCGTCTCGATCGGCCCGGCCGGCCCGGCCGGCTCGGCGGGCTCCGCGACCGGCTCGGCCGGCGGCTTCTTCGCACGGCTACGCCGCGTGGCGGTGACCGCACCGTCCGACACCGCCGCCTTGCGCCTGGTGGCGCGCTTGGGAGCCGCCGCGGCGGGCTCCACCACGGGCTCCGGCGCTCCGGCCGGAGACTCCACCTCGGGTGCCGCAGGTGCCACGTTCTCCGCGACCGGCGCGGGTGGTGCCGTGATCACGGGGGCCGGCTCCGGCGGCTCCGGCGGAGGTCCGGCGGGCCGGCTCGCGGCCCTGCGGCGGGTCGCCGGTGGCCGTGTCTCTTCTGTCGTCGTATCCCCGCCAGGGGTGTTGACCCCGGCGTTGGGCTCGTTGTCGAGCATGCGGGCGCTCTCCCGTTCAGCTCCCGGGCGCGTCTCCGCGCCGCGCGGGAGCTCTCGTCTCTCACTGTCCGCCAGGCCTGGGGCCCGGCGCCAAGTCCTATATGTCGCCGCCGACGTGCCTGCCCACCGGTTCCGCTTCGCCGCCGCGCGTGATGTCGCGGTCCAGGCCGAACGGGTCGGCGGGCTCACCGGTGTGAACGTCCAGCGGGCCCTGCGCCAGCCTGGTTACCTCGGGGGGCACCGGCGGCGCGAAGTCAGCCACAAGACGCAGTCCAGTGAGAACGTCGTCGGGTCGAACGGCAGGAGTTTCGTGCCGTACAACCATGCGAAGTATGACACATGGCTGACTGGACGCCTGACCTGCTGTTGTCTCAGTTCCCTCAAATACCGTGAGGTTCAGCACCGCTTCACGTGCGTCGAAGCGTCGCATCCCCTTCTTCGTAAGGCGTTCGACCTCGACGTGGTCCGTGGCGACGAACTTCTCGACCGCGGCCCCGACGAGGGCGGGATCGGCTCCCGGCAGCCGCAGCTCCCACGCCGAGCACTCCATCTGGTCGGCCAGGCTCGCGGAGCCCGCCTCGACGACGTCGAGCACGTCGAGACCGGGCGGCAGCGAGGTGTCCAGAGCGGCTCGCAGCCGGTCGGGGTCACACTCGCGCGTCACGCTGATCTCGAAGTACTCGGCCTCGCTGGCGACCCCGGTGGGGGCGGCCGCTCCCACGTAGGAGATCTTCGGGTGGGGCGAGAAGCCCGCGCTGAACGCCACCGGGACGTCGGCTCGCCGGACCGCCCGTTCGAGGGCCCGGGTGATGTCGCGGTGACTGGTGAAGCGCAGGCGGCCTCGCTTGGCGTAGCGCACGCGCAGGCGCTGCACCACGGGCGCGGGCGGCGGCCCGTCGGGAGCGGGTTTCAGGGTGGTGTCGTCCTTCCCAAGTCGTGGTCGTCGTTTCCGGGGGCGGTGCTCACGTACCGCCTACCTCAGACAACCGTCAGTGGTAGCAGCTTCTTCCCGGTGGGCCCGATCTGGATCTCGGTCCCCATCGTGGGGCAGACGCCGCAGTCGTAGCACGGGGTCCAGCGGCAGTCCTCGACCTCGACGTCGTTGACCGCGTCCTGCCAGTCCTGCCAGAGCCACTCGCGGTCGAGACCGGCGTCGAGGTGGTCCCAGGGCAGGACCTCGTTCTCCTGGCGCTCGCGTGTGGTGTACCAGTCGACGTCGACGCCGACCTCGGCGGCGGCGTCCATCCAGCGCTGGTAGGAGAAGTGCTCGCTCCAGCCGTCGAACCGGCCGCCCCCGGCCCACACCGCGCGGATGACCTCGCCGACCCGGCGGTCACCCCGGGAGAGCAGGCCCTCCACGATCGAGGGCTTGCCGTCGTGGTAGCGCAGGCCGATGGCGCGGCCGTACTCCCTGTCGCCGCGCAGGGCCTCCTTCAAGGCCCTGAGCCTGCGGTCGACCGTCTCGTGGTCGGCCTGGCCGGCCCACTGGAACGGGGTGTGCGGCTTGGGAACGAAACCGCCGATGGAGACCGTGCAGCGGACGTCGCGCGACCCGGTGGCCTCGCGGCCCGCCTTGATGACCTTCTTGGCCAGGTCGGCGATGCCCTGGACGTCGGCGTCCTCCTCGGTGGGCAGGCCGCACATGAAGTAGAGCTTCACCTGCCGCCAGCCCTGGGTGTACGCGGTGGTGACGGTCCTGATCAGGTCTTCCTCGGTGACCATCTTGTTGATCACCTTGCGCATCCGCTCCGAGCCGCCCTCGGGGGCGAACGTCAGGCCGGAACGGCGGCCGTTGCGGGAGAACTCGTTGGCCAGGTCGATGTTGAAGGCGTCGACCCGGGTCGAGGGCAGCGACAGGGAGGTGTTGGTGCCCTCGTAGCGGTCGGCCAGCCCCTTGGCGACCTCGCCGATCTCGGAGTGATCGGCCGAGGAGAGCGACAGCAGGCCGACCTCGTTGAAACCGGACGCCTTGACGCCCGCCTCGACCATGTCGCCGATCGTGGTGATCGAGCGCTCGCGCACCGGACGGGTGATCATGCCGGCCTGGCAGAACCGGCACCCGCGGGTGCAGCCGCGGAAGATCTCCACGCTGAACCGCTCGTGCACGGTCTCGGCCAGCGGGACCAGCGGCTTCTTGGGGTACGGCCACTCGTCCAGGTCCATGACGGTGTGCTTGTGGATCCGCCACGGCACGCCCGACCTGTTGGGCGCGACGCGCTGGATCCGGCCGTCGGCGTGGTAGTCGACGTCGTAGAACTTCGGCACGTAGACCCCGCCGGACTCGGCCAGCCGCATCAGCAGCCCGTCGCGCCCGCCGGGCGAGCCCTCGGCCTTCCACTCGCGGATGACCTCGGTGATCGCGATGGCGATCTGCTCCCCGTCGCCCAGCACGGCGGCGTCGAGGAAGTCGGCGATCGGCTCGGGGTTGAACGCCGCGTGCCCACCGGCCAGGACGATCGGGTCGTCGTCGCCCCGGTCGGCCGCCTCCAGCGGGATGCCCGCCAGATCCAGCGCGGTCAGCATGTTGGTGTAGCCGAGCTCGGTCGAGAAGGAGAGCCCGAGCACGTCGAACGCCCGTACGGGCCGGTGCGCGTCGACCGTGAACTGGGGCACGCCCTCGGAGCGCATGAGCGCCTCAAGATCGGGCCAGACCGCGTAGGTCCGCTCGGCCAGCGTCTCCGGCAGCTCGTTGAGGATCTCGTAGAGGATCTGGACGCCCTGGTTGGGCAGTCCGACCTCGTAGGCGTCCGGATACATCAGCGCCCAGCGGACCGTGGTCTCGTCCCAGTCCTTGACGGTCGAGTTGAGCTCACCTCCGACGTACTGGATCGGCTTCTGCACCTTGGGCAGGAGCGCTTCCAGGCGGGGAAACAGCGACTCGACAGACATGCCACCAAGAATATCCGCCTAGAGAGGGTGCCACAGGCGGTCGTCGCCCGCTCGCAACGAGTCGAGCCGGTGCCGGAGCTCCTCACGGGCGGTGCGATCACGGTGTGCGTTGCGCAGCACGGCCGTGAGAGTCTGCAGTTCGCGCATGTCGCGCAGCACCGGATAGCCCTCCCACTCGGTCGCGTCGTAGCCGTAGGTCTCGCTGAAATTGGCCCGCTGACGTTCGGTCAGCCCGAATCTGCCTCCCTGGAGTGTCGGGATCAGATCGATCTCCCTGGGCCCCGCGCACACCCCGTCCCAGTCGCACAGCAGGAAACCGCCGGGCGTGCGGATCAGGTTGCCCCGGTGGGCGTCCGCGTGGACGAGCCCGTACGGCAGGACGAACTCCACCCGCTCGTAGTAGGCCTCGGCCAGCGCCTCGCAGCGGCCGAGCAGCCAGTCGCGGTCGTCGCGGGCCAGCGCGACGCTCGCGCCGATCGCCCGGCGCACCCCCCCGAACGGGTCGTGGGTCGGCAGGTCGAACGGCGCGGGCGGCAGATCGTGCAGCCGGCGCAGCAGCGGCCCCAGCTGCGCCGGGTCGGGAGGCGGCCCGATGTGCTCCTCGTGGTGCCAGAACGTCGCCAGGAAGCCCTCCGCGACGACCGGCTGCTTGATCTCCAGCGGCCTGACGGCGGGGAATCCCCGCTCGGCGAGCCACCGGGTGACCCGGATCGAGGTCACCAGCCGGTCGTACCTGCCCGGTGTGGTCGCCTCCGCCAGCCGCACCACCACCTTCTCGCCCGCCAGGTGGTAGACGGCGTTGGCGAAGTCGCGCATCAGCGTCGCGCCCCCGGTGTCGAGCCCGGTCTGCCGGCCCGACTCCGTGAGTGCCACGGCGGCGCGTGAGAGGAGTGAACCCTCCGCGGCGATGGTCATCGTCCATTTCTCCCGTCCGAGATGGCGCCCCTGGCCCGCTTTGGCAGGTCAACGGCGCAGAAACCCTCGATCTGCCCGGCCATCCGCTCCCCGCCGGGCCGCGAGGCCAGCAGCGCGCGGCTCGCGCCGAGGGTGGCGCCCAGGCTTCCGATGCGCCGTTCCGGCGGGAGGGCGAGAATCGGCGCCATGGCGTCCTCGGCGCCCGCGGTGTCGTCCTCCATCAGGTGGGCGATCGCCAGGTGGGCGCTGGCCATGGCCTCGCACCCGTAGGAGCGGTTCTCCGGCTCCCCCGAGGCGTACAGGGACAGCGACTCGCGCGCCGACTCGATGGCCGGGGCGGAGGCGCCGAGCTGCAGCTGGGCGACCGCCGCGTAGTAGCGCTCCTTGGCCGGGCCGAACGCGAACTCCCCGGCGATCTCGTCGTGCAGCTCGTCACCCCCGCCCCCGGCCACGCGGGCGTCGACCGCCTCGCGCAGCGCCTCGAAGGCCTCCCCGCGACGCCCGAGAAGCGCGTACGAGCGGGCCCTCAGCATGTGCAGGCGGGTGGCTCCCGAGCCCGTGCGGACGTGGGTCAGGCCCTCCTCCGCGTAGCGGGCCGCGTCACCGTGGCGGCGGTCCCACAGCGCCACCGACGACTGCATGCCGCGCGCCCACCCCATCAGCGCCGCGTGCCCGGCCACCTTGCCGTACGTCCAGGCGGCTCGGGCTAGGGTGTCGGCGGGGACCCGGCGGTCCATGTCCATGCTGGCGTTGGCCATCAGCCCGCACAGCGCGCCGGTGAGAAAGTACAGCTCCCTGGCCTGCCCGGGGTGGATGCGCCGCTCCAGCGCCCTGCGGGTGCGCTCCTGCAGCTCGCGCATCTCCACGAAGAGCGGCAGCGGGGCCTCGGACACGTAACGCCTGCCGACCCAGATCACCTGGGTGCGCAGCCGCTCCAGCGCCCCGGCGCCCAGCTCGCTCTCCTCGGCCTGCTCGGCGTGCGCGCCAGCCTCGTCGGCCGCCACCGTGATCACGTCGAGGACCGGTGGCGCGGGCGGCACCGAGCGCAGCTCCTCGGGCGTGTAGTCCTGGGCGAAGCCGAGCTGGACCGGGCCGGTCTGGAAGAGCCTGCACAGCAGGTCCGTGTAGTCGCGGTCGGGTCTCGCCCCCGCCTCCCACTCCCGCCAGGAGCGCTCGCTGAGCCCGCGCCGCTTGATCCCCTCCCTGTCGCACATGGCGTGGAAGTGGTCGATGGCCTCCTCCACGGTCCAGCCGTGGGCGAGCCTGCGGCACTTGAACCTGGTCTGCTGGGGACAGCAGACGTGGATCTCGTCCACCATCTGCTGGATGACCGCGGCGGACGGCGGGCCGACGACACCGGCCAGCGTACGGTTGCGGATGATCGTCGCGCACGCCAGCGCGGCGCGGTCGCCACCGCGTGAGACCGGGGTCATCGGCGCTCCGGGGGGTGTCTTGGCGCCTCTGTCACGAGCCGCTGCTCTGGAAGGGCACGACCGTGCCGCCGTTGCGGAGCTGCGCCTGGAAGAGCTGCCCGCACAGGCTGCTCGGGGTCTCGGCGAACCACACCGCCGGCGGGCTGCCCGCCGACACCGCGGCCCAGCGCCCCTTGCTGAACACGATCCGGTAATCGGGAAACGCGGTCCGTAGCAGTTCCAGTGCCCGTTGCCGCTCGGCGAGCTCAGAGATCACGGTTCCTCCGTCATCGCGAGTTCCGTCTTCGTTCCCAGAATGTTCGCTTGACGAACGCCATACCAGTGAGAATCGGAGGTTTCCTACATGCGGGCCGCTCTCATGTAGGCGCTGGAAAAGCGGCGAAACGGGCGCCGAGCCGGTTACTGGAAAGGTTGCCGACGCATGTGGATCGCCTGGAGCAGACCGAAGGCGATCATATTGGCGAAGGTGGCGGTACCGCCATAGGAGACGAACGGCAGCGGAAGGCCGGTGATCGGCATGATCCCGATCGTCATCCCGATGTTGACGAACGACTGGAAGGCCAGCCAGCACACGATCGAACCGGCCATCAGCGCGCCGAACCTGTCGTCACACTCGCGCGCGATCCGCACCCCCCGCAGCAGGATCACCCCGAGCAGCGCCACCACGGTGGCCGCGCCGAGGAAACCGAACTCCTCCCCCGCCACCGTGAAGATGAAGTCGGTGTGCTGCTCGGGCACGAAACGGCCGGTGGTCTGGCCACCCCCGAACAGCCCCTTGCCGAACACCTCCCCCGACCCGATCGCGATCAGCGACTGGGTGCTGTTGTAGCCGACGCCGCGCGGATCGCTGGCCGGGTTGAGGAACGCGGTGAACCGGGCGATCTGGTACGGCTCCAGGACGTCGAGGAACCACGCGGCCACCCCCGCGCCGATCACGCCGAGGGTGAGCCCCGCGATCCAGCGCTTGCGGACCCCCGCCACGACGATCGTGCCGGCCGTGATCACCCCGATGACCATCGTGGTGCCCAGGTCGGGCTGGAGCATCACCAGCCCCATGGTGAAGGCGGACACCACCAGCGCGATCACGACGTCGAAACCGCGCGGCCGGTCGGTGCCCCGGGCGGGCTGGGCCAGCAGCATGGCGAGCATCAGCACCAGGCCGAGCTTGGCGAACTCCGACGGCTGGAACGCGAAACCGCCGCCCAGCATGATCCACGAGTGGGCGCCGTTCACGGTGCTGCCGAGCGGCGTGATCACCAGGATCAGCCCGACCAGCGTCGCGCCGTAGATCAGCGGCGCGAACATCCGCAGCGCCCGGTGGTCCACCATCGCGGCCGTACCGGCCAGCACGGCCCCGATGACGAGGTTGAGGATGTGCTTCTTGACCAGCCCCGTGGAACCGGCCGCCCACGTCCTGGTCGACGACCAGACCAGCATCGTGCCGATCACCGCCAGCGC
Organism: Streptosporangium sp. NBC_01469; assembly: GCF_036227305.1. NCBI lineage: Bacteria > Bacillati > Actinomycetota > Actinomycetes > Streptosporangiales > Streptosporangiaceae > Streptosporangium > Streptosporangium sp. NBC_01469. The sequence continues at coordinate 9,625,141 of NZ_CP109465.1, forward strand.
GGCGACGGCGACCAGCATCAGCCCGTCCATCCGGCCCACCGTGGAGGCCGCCGCCACCGTCCGCCCGGCCAGGGACGTCCTCGGCGGCGCGGCCGCCCGGTTCACGCCGCCTCCCCTGCGGACGTCACCGCCGACACCGTCACGGCGGTCACCACCGATGCCGTCACGAGCTCCACCGCGAACGCCGTACCGGACACAACCGCGGACACCGGCCCACATGCGACCGCGAACGCCGTACCTGACACCGGCCCACGTACGACCGCGAACACCGCCGTGAACGCCGTACCGGACACCGGTCCGCGCCCCACCGCGAACGCCGTACCGGGCATCGAGGCGGGCGCGACCGCGGACATCCCCACGAGCACCGGCACCGGCGTCGCGGGCGGCGCCACGGGCGTCATCGCGACACCGTCCCGTCCTTGGCGATCACCGGGAGCGCCCTCGCCGGGCGCCCGTCCGGCAGGATCGAGGCGGACGGCTTCCCGTCGGGTTTGAACCCGTAGATGCCCTCGTAGATCTTCCGTACCGCCGGGGCCGCGGTCTGGCCGCCCATCCCGCCCTGGGACACCATGGCGACGATCACGAACCGCGGCTTGTCCGTCGGGGCGAACGAGGCGAACCAGGACGTGTCAGCCTTGCCGTAGACCTCGGCGGTGCCGGTCTTTCCGCCGATCTTGACCTTGTCCATGGGGAATCCCGAGAAGGCCCCGGCCGCGGTGCCGTCGGAGGCGACCTCGCTCAGCGCCCCCTTGATGTAGGCCCGCTCCTCCCGCGAGATCGGCAGCCTGCCCACCACCGGCACCTTGATCTCCTTGACCTTGGTGCCGTCGGGACGCACCAGCGCCCAGCCCACCTTGGGACTGCGCAGTTTGCCGTCCCCGACCAGCGCCGCGTAGGCCGCCGCCAGTTGCAGCGGCGTCACCAGCACATCGCCCTGCCCGATGGAGAAGTTGGCGGCGTCACCCGGCCGCCACTGGAATCCCTCCAGGCAGTTCTCGTACGCCAGCCGCTTGAGGAAGGCGGCCCTGCTGGGACTGCTCTTGGCCACCTCCGGATAGCCGGTCTTGGCCCGCTTGCAGTTGTCCTCCTTGGTCACCGCCCACAGCGTCTTCTTCCACGCCCGGTCGGGAATCCTGCCCGGCGACTCGCCCGGCAGGTCGATGCCCGTGGGGCGGCCGAACCCATAGGCGCGCGCCATGTTCGCCATCGGCTCCTTGGTCCTCCCCTTGGGATTGAGCCCGCCGTCGCGCAGCCACTGCTCGTACGCCGCCCGGTAGAAGATCGTGTCGCAGGACTTCACCAGCGCCGTGTGCAGGTCGAGGGTGCCCAGCCCGATGCCGCGGAAGTTGTTGAACGGCCGGTCGCCCACCATGAAGGACCCCGGGCAGTCGTACTTGCCGTGCAGCGGGTAGCCGTCCCTGAGCATCGCCGCCACCGACGACACCTTGAACGTCGAGCCGGGCGCGAACTCGCCCTTGATCGCCCGCGACACCAGCGGCTTGCCGGTCTTGCCGGACAGCAGCCGCTGGTACTCCACCTCGGAGATGCCCCCGCTCCAGACCGCCGGATCGTACGTCGGCGCGCTGGCCAGCGCGATCACCCGGCTGGTCCTCGCGTCCAGCACCACCGCGGCCGCCCCGTCGGCCTTGGGCGCGCCCTTCATCGCCTCGGCCAGCGCCTTCTCCGCCAGGGCCTGCACCCTGGCGTCGATGCTGGTGATGAGCGTGTCGCCCGGGATCGGCGACACGTGCCGCTCCACCCCGATGACCTTGCCGAGCCGGTCGACCTGCACCCGCCGCATCCCGGGCGTCCCCCGCAGCGGCACGTCGTAGACCGCCTCCAGGCCGTCCCTGCCCACCAGGTCGACCCCGGAGAACGCCGCCCTGAGCCCGTCGCGCCTGTCCAGCTCCTCCTGCGTGATCGGCTGCAGGTAGCCGAGCGCCTGCGCGCCCGCGCTCCTGCCCGGATACTCCCGTACGGCCTGCACCTCGGCCGTGACCCCGGGGAACTCCTCCTGCCGCTCCAGAATCTGCAGGGCCTCGCGCGTGGTGACGTCGACGTCGATGGGAATCGGCTGGTACGGGGATCCCGGCCAGCAGGGGCGGGCGACCCCCGGGCCGCACGCCCTGATCCGCTCCCGCAGCTCAGTGGGACGGCGGCCGAGCACGGTGGCCAGCCTCTGGAGCACCTCCTCGCCGTTGCCCGCCATCCGGTTCAGGCGCGTACGGTCGACCGAGACCACCAGCGTGGTCCGGTTGCGCACCAGCGGACGGCCCGTCGCGTCGAGGATCTGCCCGCGCACCGCGGGGACGACGACGTCACGCGTGCGCGTCTCGGTCGCGGCCTCCACGTACTCCGTGCCTCGCACCACCTGCACCTGCCAGAGCCGCACCGCGAGCAACGCCAGCATCGACACCACCAGCACCTGCACCATGACCAGACGCCCCCGCATCAGGCCCATGTCCGCTCCTCCCCGCACACCCCGCAGAAACCCCCTGTCCACGCCCCGCTCCCCGGCCCGCCGGACCCCCACCGCGTACGTGGCCGCGTACGTGGCCTCATACGCGGCTCCGCAGGGCGGACCTGGGCACCTGGATGAGGCGCGGCTCCGGCCCCCGGACGACCCTTCGCACCATCCACACCACGGGGGGCGCGGCGAGCAGGTTGTAGACCATCGCCTGCGGCAGCACCGTCGTGAGCATGGACACACCGGTCCGCGGATCCCCCACCAGGGCGCCGGTCATCAGAGCGACCACGGGGCCGGCGACCGCGCAGGCCAGCGCCGCGAGCGGCCCCGCACTCGGCTGGCTCTCCACCGCCCGTCCCGCCATGAAGCCGATGAGGCAGAACACGAGCGCGTTGTGCCCGAGCAGGTGCGCCGCCGGCGGCAGCAGGTCGCTGACAAGACCTGCTGCGAAGCCCATGACGGCCCCCGCGGCGGCCCCGCGCGCCAGCGCGTACCCCACCACGGCGAGCAGCACCAGATCCGGCGCGGCCTGCCCCGGCAGCGGAAGCCTGTTGACGACGGTCACCTGGACGATCATGATCCCCAGGAGCAGCACCACGAAGATCGCGTTGCGGCCCATCCCGTCAGACCCCTTCTCGCCGGCCACGGGGAGCCTCCGCCTCACGCGAGCCGGAATCGGACTCGGGGCCGGACTCAGGGACGGAATCGGACTCGGAGCCGGACTCGGAGCCGGGTGAGCGTGGCGTGGACCGTCCCGGCGTCGAAACCTTCGCCTTGCGCGGGCCCGGAGGGAGCACCGCGTCCCGCGGGTCACGGCGCGGCGCCTGCACCACGACCCCGACCACGTCCAGCGCGGTGAGATCGGCGGACGGCCGCGCGTACGCGATGCGGGTCAGCTCACCCGGCGTGGCCTCCACCCGCTCCACCACGCCGATCGGCACCCCCGCCACGTACGGCGCGCCGCCCTGGGAACCAAAGCTCACGATGCGGTGGCCGGGGATGATCGGCGCGGTCGAGTCGAGCAGCCGGAAGCGGACCAGGCGGCCGTTCTCCCCCACGCCGTGCACCACCCCGATCTCGTTGCTGCCCTCCAGCCTGGCCCCGGCCGCCGAGGCGGGGTCACTGAGCAGGACCACCGTCGAGGTGGACGGCCCCACCTGGACCACCCTGCCGACCAGGCCGTCGGCGTTCAGCACGGTCATCTCCGGGCGCACCCCGTCGGTGCGCCCCACGTCGAGCTCGACGGCCTCCTCGAACCCGGGAGCGCCACGCCGGGCGATCACCTGGGTGGGCAGGATCCTGTATCCGCCGATCCCCGCCACACCGAGCAGCCTGTGAAGCTCCCGGGATCGCCCCCGGTCGAGACTCTGCGCCGCCAGGTCGTGCCTGAGCCGCTGGTTCTCCGCCCGCAGCTTCTCGAGGCGGCCTCGCGCCGAGGGAGCCCCGGCCATCGTCTCGAAGAACTCGCCGACCGGTCGCACGAATCCCGCCCCCGCGCTCTCCGCGGCGCCGAACAGCGTCGTGCCGGCCGTCCTGAGCGGACCGAACGGCGACTCCGTGACCGAGCGGTGGTCGATGGTGACGAGCACGAGCGCGGCGGCCAGCAGCAGCCCCAGGTTGACCCGTGCCCTGCGGGTGTCCTTCATCAGTGCCGCGGCTCGGGGACCAGGACCTGCTGCAGGGCGTCGAAGTCCTCGACGCACTTGCCCGAGCCGAGCGCGACGGAGTCGAGGGCGTTGTCGACGAGGTGGATCGGCATGCCGGTCTCGGCCTTCAGCCTCTCGTCCATGCCCTTGAGGAGCGCCCCGCCCCCGGTGAGGGCGATCCCTCGGTCCATCAGGTCTCCGGAAAGCTCGGGCGGGCACTTGTCGAGCGTGGTCTTGACCGCGTCGACGATCGCGTTCAGCGGTTCCTCGATGGCCTTGCGGATCTCCGCGGCCGACACCACGATCGTCTTAGGCAGGCCGCTGACCAGGTCGCGGCCCCGAATCTCGGCGTGACTCTCCTCGGGGAGCATGCACGCGGAACCGATGGCCATCTTGATCTCCTCGGAGGTGCGCTCGCCGAGCATCAGCGAGTACTCCTTCTTGGCGAAGGCGATGATCGCCTGGTCGAGCTCGTCGCCGCCCACCCTGATCGACTGGCTGGTGACCACACCGCCCATCGAGATGATCGCCACCTCGGTGGTGCCACCGCCTATGTCGATCACCATGTTGCCGGTGGGCTCGTGCACGGGGAGCCCGGCGCCGATCGCGGCGGCCATGGGCTCCTCGACGATGTAGACCCTGCGCGCGCCCGCCTGGTAACCGGCCTCCTTGACCGCTCGCTGCTCGACCCCGGTGATCCCGCTCGGCACGGCGATGATGATGCGCGGCTTGGCGAAGTGGCGGCGCTTGTGCACCCGCTGGATGAAGTAGCGCAGCATGCGCTCGGTGACGTCGAAGTCGGCGATGACACCGTCCTTGAGCGGGCGGATGGCCACGATGTTGCCGGGCGTGCGGCCTATCATCCGCTTGGCCTCGATACCAACGGCCACGATCTTCCCCGTCGCGGTGTTGATCGCTACGACCGACGGCTCGTTGAGCACGATCCCGCGGCCCCGCACGTACACGAGGGTGTTCGCGGTGCCGAGGTCGACCGCCATGTCACGGCCCAGAAAAGCAAGATTGCTGCCCATGAGGAAGGCCGGCCTCCTTCCGTCAGGTCGTCGGCGAAAACTACGGAACGCACTCGAATCGTAACGTGACGTACCCACCATTGAGCGCAATGAGGCGGCCTGCCGCAGCAAAATCTTGGGTTAGCCGAACAGGGCGGGCCTCGCCGTCCACAAGGACGACGAGGCCCGGCAAACGCGGCGAAAGCGCGCGTTCTAGAAGCGGTCCGGGAAGAAGATCTTGATCTCCCTTGCGGCGGACTCGGGGGAGTCGGAGCCGTGGACGACGTTCTCGCCGATCTCCAGGGCGTGGTCGCCGCGGATGGTGCCGGGTGCGGACTTGACGGGGTCGGTGAGGCCTGCGAGACCCCGGAAGGCCTCGATGGCGCGCGGCCCCTCGAGCACCAGCGCGACCAGCGGGCCGGAGGTGATGAACTCCACCAGCTCGCCGAAGAACGGCCGCTCGGAGTGCTCGGCGTAGTGCACCTTGGCGGTGTCGACGTCCAGGGTGCGCAGCTCCAGCGCCACGACCTTCAGACCCTTGCGCTCGACACGGGCGATCACATCGCCGATGAGACCACGCGCCACACCGTCGGGCTTGATCAGGACAAGGGTGCGCTCGGACACTGAAGTTCTCCTTTGAACACGTATGGGTCGCGGACTGCGGTAAACGCGCGAAGTTTACCGTCCTTCGCGCGATTCCCCGTGGTCGGCGAGGTCACTGGAGCGCGGGCCCGTTCCCCGGGCCGTCCTCGGGCGAGGGCGCGGGCGGCGGCACCACCACGGGCGGCGCGACGACCTTCTCCGGCTCGGTCTCCGTCTCCGGCTCGGGGTCGCGCTCGGGGACGCGGTCGGGCTCGTGCCGGGGCCTGGGCCGCCCGCCCTTGCCCGCCCCCTGCCCGCCCCCGGTGGCGGCCATGGACCCGCTCATGGACCCGGTCGCGGCCATGGGCCCGGCCTCGGGATTCGGGCGGACCCGCGATTGCGGACCGGCCTCGGACCGTGGCCGCACCACCGGGTGTCTCGCCTGCCCGTCCCGTTCGGCTCGCCCGGACTGCCCGGAGGGTCCAGCCTGTTTGGGAGGTCCCGACGCCGTGGCGGCCGGCCACGCGCCGCCCGCGAGATCGACCTCCCCGGCGGGAGAAGGCACCAGTCCGGAGCCGGAACCCGCCCCGGGCGAGACATCGTCCGTACCGGCCCAGGTGTCCCGCGTGTCCCAGGTGTCCCGCGCGCTCGCCGGGGTGCCAGGCAGCAAGCGGGCCAGGACGGCACCGAGCACGATCACCACGAGCACCAGACCGCCCCCGATCAGCGCCCACAGGTGCAGGGCGTCCACGAACCCGTCGACCAGCGCCTGCGGGGTCGTGGCGTCCTCCAGACGGGTGACCTGGACGCCGCTGCCCAGCAGGAAGCCCACGAGCACCGCGGGGAAGAACAGCGACAGCGCCAGGAGCGCGGCCCCCTCGCCGCAGGAGCGCAGCGCGCCGGTGAGCGCCACCGAGGCGCCGCCCGCGAGCAGGACGAACGGGAGGATCAGCGGGAGCCCTCCCGGAGCGGGAAGGAACAGCCGCACGGCGCACAGGCCCGCGACCATCACCACAAGCCCGCCCGCGGTGACCATGGGCATGGCCGTGTCGCCCAGCCGGTTCACCAGCACGGCGGACAGCAGGCCCACCAGCGCGGCGATCGCGAAGGCCGGCCACAGGCCGGACAGACCCGGACCTCCCAGCCCGCCGAGCTCCACATAGGTGATCTGGGCGGCGGTCGGCAGGACGACTACGCCGACCGCGACCATCGCGTAGGCCGGCGCCCGGCCGACGCCCCCCTTCGAGGCGCTGGAGGAGGCCAGGGCGAGCAGGACGAGGACGGACACCAGTGCCGCACGGATCACCAGATCCGGCGACCAGTCGAACGTGCTGCCCAGAGCGAGGGCCGCGACGCCCGCGGCGGGCACGACCACCCACAGCGTGCGCCCGCGCTCCGCGACGACCGGCACGGGACCGGCGCCGCTCTCGCCCTCCCTCAGCCACAGCACCAGATAGAGCGCGGCGAGCGCGAGCGCGACCCCGGTGAGCATCGGGTACGGCTGGAGGGTGACGCGCCAGGAGTCGACCTGGTCAAGGGGCCACAGCGCGAGCGCCTGGGCGGCCAGGAGGCTCGCCGTCAGCGCGGCCGCCCACACGGCCCTGAGGAACACCGAACGCCCCCAGACTGCCATCAGGGTGGCGGGAACCAGCAGGCCCGCCCCGACCCCGTGCAGGACCCGCAGGACCCCTACCAGCGTCGTGGACCCGGCGTACCCACCGGCGGCGTCGGCGAAGGCGAGCAGGGTCAGCCCCGCGACCATCATCGGGGCCGCCCTCATCCGGTGCACGGCCACCGCCGCCACCGGCACGGTCAGGACCATCGCGGGAAGCGCCAGCCCGTGCGCCCTGATCATCGCTATCTGCGAGATGTCCGGCGGCAAGAGGGCGGCGACCACCGAGATGGTGTTGGGAATGGCGACGATCGCCAGCGGCAGCACTACCGCGACGAGCAGTCCGAGGACGACGTCGAGCATCAGGGAGACCCGAAGTGCGCGCACCAGGCCCGTGGGCCTGGCGGACACCGCCCGAGTCGGCTGGATGGGAGGGACGGCCATGTTGGCCGACTTTAGCGAGAAGTCACGCCCTCGACACGGCGAGCGACGAATATCGCTGTGATCCACAGTGCGGCGAAGAGCGCACCGAGGAAGAACATGGTCGGAACCATGAGTCCGGAGGCGATGGCGAGCACCTGGATCACGCTTCCCGCGACGTAGGCGAAAGGCCGTTTGAGCAGGCCGATCACCACGACGCAGAGAAGCGCCAGGCCGAGGCCGACGGTGGCCGCGACGGCCGGTTCGACACCCTGCGTGTTGATGGCCACCGGCGTGAACAGACCAACGACTATGGCCTCCATGCCGAGCACGCTCGCGCAGAGACGTCTCATCCCCGGAGTGACCGTGATCATTTTCCGCTCCTCCGGAGTCGCCTCGGCCATGCCCTACCCGCCGCGCCCGGCCGGCTCATTCCGTCTTGTCCGCTCACTGCGTCCTGTCCACTCACCGCGTCTTGTCCGCTCGGCACGTCCTGCCTGCTTACCACGTCTTGTCCGCTCGACACGTTCTGCCTGCTCACCGCGTCTTGTCCGCTCACTGCGCCTCGTCCGCCCTGAGCAGGAGCCGCGCGTCACCGGCGGTCACCACCGACCCGGTGATCAGCACCCCGGCCCCGCTGAACTCGCCCAGGGCGTCGACCATGCCGATCGCCCGATCGATCGCGCTGTCCAGCCTCTCGACCTGGTGCACCCGGTCAAGCCCGAAGATCTCCTCGGCCAGCGCGGCGAGATCGTCCACGTCCATGGACCTCGGTGAGGAGTTCCTCGTCACCACGATCTCGTCCATCATCGGTTCCAGCAGCTCCAGGATGCCCTGGACATCCTTGTCCTCGAACACCGCCACCACGCCGATGAGCTTCGCGAAGTCGAAGGACTCCTGCACGGCGTCCAGGCTGGCCTGTATCCCCGCCGGGTTGTGCGCGGCGTCGACGACCACCGTGGGCCCCCGGCGAACCACCTCGAGCCTGCCGGGCGAGCGCACTTCCAGGAACGCCTGCCGCACCAACTCCGCGTCGAGAGGCTCATCCCCGCCGGTCAGCGCCTCCACCGCGGCCAGCGCACAGGCCGCGTTGCTCGCCTGGTGGGCGCCGTACAGGGGAAGCAGGATGTCCTCGTACGTCCCCTTGAGCCCCTTGAGCCGGATCAACTGCCCGCCGATGGCGAGTTCCCTGCTCAACACGCCGAACTCCAGCCCCTCGCGTGCCACGGTGGCACCGACATCGGCCGCCTGCCTCATCAGCACCGAGGCCGCGGGGAGCTCCTGCTGCGCGAGCACCGCGGTCGCCCCGGGCTTGATGATGCCGGCCTTCTCCCCGGCGATCGTCTCGACGTCGGGCCCGAGATAGTCGACGTGGTCGAGGGAGATGGGCGTGATGACCGCCACGGCACCGTCGGCGACATTGGTGGCGTCGGTGACGCCACCCATTCCCGTCTCTATGACCGCGACGTCCACGGGAGCGTCGGCGAAGGCGGCGAACGCCATCGCGGTGAGGGTCTCGAAGAAGGAGAGCCGCCGCCCCTGGGCGTCGACCATCTCCAGGTACGGCGCGATGTCCTCGTACACCTCGACGAAGCGCTCCTCGCTGAGCGGGGAGCCGTCCACACTGATGCGCTCGCGCATGGAAACGAGGTGGGGGCTGGTGAACCGGCCGACGCGCAGGTTGCGCTCGCGCAGGAGTGCTTCGATCATCCGGGTCGTGCTCGATTTGCCGTTCGTACCGGCCACGTGCACGACGGGATAGGAGTGCTGCGGAGAGCCGAGCAGATCCACGAGCGCGGCGATTCTGTCGAGGCTGGGCTCGAAGTTCCACTCGACACCACGCTGCATGATCGCTTGTTCAACCGCTCGATAGTCCACGTCTCCAGCCTACTGACGTCCTGGGCGGGTCCCGGACAGGCCCGTAAAGGCTGGTGCAACGCGGACCCCGTAACACATAAAACTCCACAGGCCGGAAAATCCAGGCAGGGCAGCCATACCTGGGCGGAGTTCATCGAAGACAGGTCCCATAACCACAGAAAAGGCCTCCGGAAAGCCTGGAGTCCGGAGGTTCTGGAAGTCCGGGAGTCTGGAACGCCGTGGGAAACAGGGGGCCCGGAAAGCACGAAAGCCCCCACCAAAGGTGGGGGCCTACGTGAAACAATTGTCCGGCGGTGACCTACTCTCCCACACCGTCCCCGGTGCAGTACCATCGGCGCTGAAGAGCTTAACTTCCGGGTTCGGAATGTAACCGGGTGTTTCCCCTTCGCCATAACCGCCGTAACCCTATGAAACACACAAACCAATGTTTGTTGTCTCAGAATTGCGTAGTGGACGCGAGCAAAACATGCAAGCACGTTGCTTTGTGGTCAAGTCCTCGGCCTATTAGTACTGGTCAGCTCCACACATTACTGCGCTTCCACTTCCAGCCTATCAACCCGGTCGTCTACCGGGAGCCTTACCCACTCTCATGGTGGGAGACCTCATCTCAAGGCGAGCTTCCCGCTTAGATGCTTTCAGCGGTTATCCCTTCCGAACGTAGCCAACCAGCCGTGCTCCTGGCGGAACAACTGGCACACCAGAGGTTCGTCCGTCCCGGTCCTCTCGTACTAGGGACAGCTCCTTTCAAGTCTCCTGCGCGCGCAGCGGATAGGGACCGAACTGTCTCGCGACGTTCTAAACCCAGCTCGCGTACCGCTTTAATGGGCGAACAGCCCAACCCTTGGGACCTACTCCAGCCCCAGGATGCGACGAGCCGACATCGAGGTGCCAAACCATCCCGTCGATATGGACTCTTGGGGAAGATCAGCCTGTTATCCCCGGGGTACCTTTTAGCCGTTGAGCGACGGCGCTTCCACATGCCACCGCCGGATCACTAGTCCCAGCTTTCGCTCCTGCTCGACCCGTCGGTCTCACAGTCAAGCTCCCTTGTGCACTTACACTCGACACCTGATTGCCAACCAGGCTGAGGGAACCTTTGGGCGCCTCCGTTACTCTTTAGGAGGCAACCGCCCCAGTTAAACTACCCACCAGACACTGTCCCTGATCCGGATCACGGACCGAAGTTAGACGTTCAAAACGACCAGAGTGGTATTTCACCAATGACTCCACCACCACTAGCGTGATAGCTTCACCGTCTCCCACCTATCCTACACAAGACGTTCCAAACGCCAATGTCAAGCTATAGTGAAGGTCCCGGGGTCTTTCCGTCCTGCTGCGCGTAACGAGCATCTTTACTCGTAGTGCAATTTCGCCGGGTCTGCGGTTGAGACAGCGGGGAAGTCGTTACGCCATTCGTGCAGGTCGGAACTTACCCGACAAGGAATTTCGCTACCTTAGGATGGTTATAGTTACCACCGCCGTTTACTGGCGCTTAAGTTCTCAGCTTCGCACACCAAAGTGCACTAACCGGTCCCCTTAACGTTCCAGCACCGGGCAGGCGTCAGTCCGTATACATCGTCTTACGACTTCGCACGGACCTGTGTTTTTAGTAAACAGTCGCTTCCCCCGGCCTCTGCGACCCCCACCAGCTCAGAGCGCGAAGCTCATCACCAGCGAAGGCCCCCCTTCTCCCGAAGTTACGGGGGCAATTTGCCGAGTTCCTTAACCACAGTTCACCCGATCGCCTTAGTATTCTCTACCTGACCACCTGAGTCGGTTTAGGGTACGGGCCGCCACGACACTCACTAGAGGCTTTTCTCGGCAGCATAGGATCACCCACTTCGCCACAATCGGCTCGGCATCACATCTCAGGATACATAAGAGGCGGATTTGCCTACCTCTTTCCCTACATGCTTACCCCAGGACTACCATCGCCTGGGCTGGGCTACCTTCCTGCGTCACCCCATCGCTTACCTACTACCAGTTCAGGCCAGGCGTTCAGTCTCACCCACACCCCGAAGGGCGTTAGGGACTTAAGGACCCTTAGTATCACTGGATTCAGTATTGGCGCATCGTAGCGGGTACGGGAATATCAACCCGTTGTCCATCGACTACGCCTGTCGGCCTCGCCTTAGGTCCCGACTTACCCTGGGCGGATTAGCCTGCCCCAGGAACCCTTGGTCATCCGGCGCAGAAGTTTCTCACTTCTGATTCGCTACTCATGCCTGCATTCTCACTCGCACAGCCTCCACAGCTGGATCACTCCGCTGCTTCCCCGGCCGCACGACGCTCCCCTACCCATCCACACACCTAAACCACAAAGGCTCGGTACATGTGTGAATGCCACGACTTCGGCGGTGTACTTGAGCCCCGCTACATTGTCGGCGCAGAATCACTTGACCAGTGAGCTATTACGCACTCTTTCAAGGGTGGCTGCTTCTAAGCCAACCTCCTGGTTGTCACTGCGACTCCACATCCTTTCCCACTTAGCACACGCTTAGGGGCCTTAGTCGGTGGTCTGGGCTGTTTCCCTCTCGACTACGGAGCTTATCCCCCGCAGTCTCACTGCTACGCTCTCACTTACCGGCATTCGGAGTTTGGCTGACGTCAGTAACCTTGTCGGGCCCATTAGCCATCCAGTGCTCTACCTCCGGCAAGAAACACGTAACGCTGCACCTAAATGCATTTCGGGGAGAACCAGCTATCACGGAGTTTGATTGGCCTTTCACCCCTAAACACAGGTCATCCCCCAGGTTTTCAACCCTGGTGGGTTCGGTCCTCCACGCGGTCTTACCCGCGCTTCAACCTGCCCATGCCTAGATCACTCCGCTTCGGGTCTACAGCATGCGACTCAAACGCCCTATTCAGACTCGCTTTCGCTACGGCTCCCCCACACGGGTTAACCTCGCCACACACCATAACTCGCAGGCTCATTCTTCAAAAGGCACGCAGTCACATCACAAACAAGGCGAACCTCGTTTACGCTCCTACGGCTTGTAGGCACACGGTTTCAGGTACTATTTCACGACCCCTCACCGGGGCGCTTTTCACCTTTCCCTCACGGTACTTGTTCACTATCGGTCATCAGGGAGTATTTAGGCTTACCAGGTGGTCCTGGCAGATTCACACAGGATTTCTCGGGCCCCGTGCTACTTGGGATCCCCTCAAACAGTCCAACCAATTTCGCCTACCCGACTCTCACGGTCTACGGCGCAACTTCCCAGAAGCTTCGACTATCGGAAGGATTTCTAACTGTCTGGAGAAACGGCAGTTCCTCCCAGAGGGTCCCACAACCCCGCAAACGCAACGCCTGCCGGCTATCACACGCCTACGGTTTAGCCTGATCCGCTTTCGCTCACCACTACTCACGGAATCACTATTTGTTTTCTCTTCCTACGGGTACTGAGATGTTTCACTTCCCCGCGTTACCACCAACCGCCCTATACATTCAGGCGGAGGCAACACCACATGACTGGTGCTAGGTTTCCCCATTCGGACATCCCCGGATCAAAGTCTGGTTGGCGACTCCCCGGGGCTTAACGCAGCCTCCCACGTCCTTCATCGGCTCCTGATGCCAAGGCATCCACCGTGTGCCCTAAAAAACTTGGCCACAAAGATGCTCGCGTCCACTATGCAAATCTCAAACAACAAACAGCGACCAAACCCACCCCGCCACCAACACCCACCACCACACACAAAACATGCGCAGCTGTGAACTGGTCTGACAGGAGGTCGGCCCCGCACGAGGCAAAACAGACACCCACCCCGAACCCGGGGCAGGCACCAGGGCCACCACCAACCGGCAGCAGCCCCGAACATGGTCCGTTTCCTCAGGACCCAACAGTGTGTTCGAACCAGCCCAACCCCTGAAACCGTCGTTCCCACTCCCTCCGAAGAGGGCGGTACTAGCCGGCCAGCGACCAAGCCGATCCGAGTAGCCAGTGCTCCACTAATGAGCGTGTCACGCAGGGAACATTCGCCCCTGACCGCGACATAGACCCATCCCACCCAGCCAAGCTGGACGGAAGTGAGCCGGTGCTCCTTAGAAAGGAGGTGATCCAGCCGCACCTTCCGGTACGGCTACCTTGTTACGACTTCGTCCCAATCGCCAGCCCCACCTTCGACCGCTCCCCCCAGACAAGCTGGTTGGGCCACGGGCTTCGGGTGTTGCCGACTTTCGTGACGTGACGGGCGGTGTGTACAAGGCCCGGGAACGTATTCACCGCAGCGTTGCTGATCTGCGATTACTAGCGACTCCGACTTCATGGGGTCGAGTTGCAGACCCCAATCCGAACTGAGACCGGCTTTTAGGGATTCGCTCCACCTTGCGGTATCGCAACCCTCTGTACCGGCCATTGTAGCATGTTTGCAGCCCAAGACATAAGGGGCATGATGACTTGACGTCATCCCCACCTTCCTCCGAGTTGACCCCGGCAGTCTCCAATGAGTCCCCACCACCCCCGAAGGAGCGTGCTGGCAACATTGAACAAGGGTTGCGCTCGTTGCGGGACTTAACCCAACATCTCACGACACGAGCTGACGACAGCCATGCACCACCTGTCACCCAGTCCGAAGAGGCACCCATCTCTGAGTGTTTCCGGGCGATGTCAAGCCTTGGTAAGGTTCTTCGCGTTGCGTCGAATTAAGCAACATGCTCCGCCGCTTGTGCGGGCCCCCGTCAATTCCTTTGAGTTTTAGCCTTGCGGCCGTACTCCCCAGGCGGGGCGCTTAATGCGTTAGCTACGGCGCGGAAACCGTGGAAGGTCCCCACACCTAGCGCCCAACGTTTACAGCGTGGACTACCAGGGTATCTAATCCTGTTCGCTCCCCACGCTTTCGCTCCTCAGCGTCAGGTAAGGCCCAGAGAACCGCCTTCGCCACCGGTGTTCCTCCTGATATCTGCGCATTTCACCGCTACACCAGGAATTCCGTTCTCCCCTACCTACCTCTAGCCAGCCCGTATCGAATGCAGACCTGGAGTTAAGCCCCAAGCTTTCACACCCGACGTGACAAGCCACCTACGAGCTCTTTACGCCCAATAATTCCGGACAACGCTTGCGCCCTACGTATTACCGCGGCTGCTGGCACGTAGTTAGCCGGCGCTTCTTCTGCAGGTACACGTCAACTTCGTCCCTGCTGAAAGAGGTTTACAACCCGAAGGCCGTCATCCCCCACGCGGCGTCGCTGCGTCAGGCTTTCGCCCATTGCGCAATATTCCCCACTGCTGCCTCCCGTAGGAGTCTGGGCCGTGTCTCAGTCCCAGTGTGGCCGGTCGCCCTCTCAGGCCGGCTACCCGTCGTCGCCTTGGTAGGCCATTACCCCACCAACAAGCTGATAGGCCGCGAGTCCATCCCCAACCGAAAAACTTTCCACACACCAACGATGCCGTCATGTGTCATATCCGGTATTAGACCCAGTTTCCCGGGCTTATCCCAGAGTCAGGGGCAGGTTACTCACGTGTTACTCACCCGTTCGCCGCTCGAGTACCCCGAAGGGCCTTTCCGCTCGACTTGCATGTGTTAAGCACGCCGCCAGCGTTCGTCCTGAGCCAGGATCAAACTCTCCAAACAATGTCTGAACAGTCCTTACCCAGCTGAAAGCACCCACCACACATGGTGGATGTAATCAACCAAAGGAATCCATCCCCCACCCGAAAAGAGTGGTAGGACGGGGTTGTGCTTCATGCACTGGCTTTTAACACACTGTTGAGTTCTCAAGAAACGGACGCGTACACCATCACCCTGACCCGACCAACCGGCCGACCAGAACTCCGGGGCGTTCCATTTCGTATTACTATCTTATCGGGAGTGCCGGTTTCGTGTCAAACTGTCGGATTTTCCGACCCTCGACTCGAACCCGCCGAACCCGCTAGGATTTCGACCACCCCGTTTCCAGGGCAACCCCTCTAACTTACTCCAACATCCGGTCGCTGTCCAATCGTACGGACACGCCCGATTTGCCGGGATTTTCAGAAGGGTTCTGCAGGACGTTGCCCTGCATGAAGAACTCTAGCAGCCCCCTAGGGCTGCGATGACCAACTTCCCGGTAAGAACTAGGTCTTCCCTGAGGCGCCAGCCCTCAAACACGAGAACCCGGGGTCAAGAGACCCCGGGTTTTCGTCAAGGCGACCGCCTGGCCGGAACGGTCTTCCTCCCGGTTGTCAGGCCAAGTCCCCGCTTGTCAGGCCAAATCTCTGGTCGTCGGATCGAGTCCCCGATCGTCAGGGCGAGCCCCTGCCGCGAAACTCACGCCTCCGGACGATCAGCCGGCCAGCAGCGACGTCAGCTGGGCGAGCAACCGCTCGATGTCCTGATCGGCCTGTGCGGCACGGGAGCGCACCTTGGTCACCACGTCGTCGGGCGCCTTGGCCATGAACTGCTCGTTGCCGAGCTTCGCGGCGACCTGGGCCGCCTCCTTGCGCGCCACCGCGAGGTCCTTCTCCAGACGCTTGCGCTCGGCGGCCACGTCGATCGTTCCCGCCGTGTCGATCTCCACGGCGATCCCGGCCACGTCAAGGCTGGCGGTCGCGGCGAACGACTCGGACGGCTGGTCGAGCCGGAGCAGCGACCGGATCGCCCCTTCGTGAGGGGCGAGTGCCGTACCGGTGAGAGAGAGCCGCGCGGCGACCCGCTGGCCCGGCTTGAGCCCCTGGTCGGAACGGAACCTGCGCACCTCGGTGATCAATCCCTGCATGGCGAGGATCTCCTCCTCCGCCGAGGGGTCGCGCAGCGACTCCTGGACCGTCGGCCAGGATGCGACCACGATCGACTCCCGCCCGGTGACCGCACGCCACAGTTCCTCGGTGACGAACGGCACCAGGGGGTGGAGCAGGCGGAGCAGCGAGTCGAAGACGTGGCCCAGCACGAGCCGGGTGTGCTCCTGGCCGGAAGCGATCTGGATCTTGGCGAGTTCCACGTACCAGTCGCAGACCTCGTCCCAGGCGAAGTGGTACAGCAGGTCTGAGATCTTGGCGAACTCGAAGTTCTCGAACGCGGTGTCCACCGACGCGGTGATCTCCTGAAGCCGGGAGAGGATCCAGCGGTCGGCGGCGGTCAGCTCCTCGGTCGGGAGTTCACCTGTCACGGCGCCGTTCATCAGCGCGAAGCGGGTGGCGTTCCAAATCTTGTTGCAGAAGTTGCGCGAGCCCCCGGCCCATTCCTCGCTGATCGCCACGTCGGAGCCGGGGTTGGCGCCGCGCAGCAGCGTGAAGCGGGTGGCGTCGGCGCCGAAGCGCTCGACCCAGTCGAGCGGATCGACGACGTT
This sequence comes from Streptosporangium sp. NBC_01469, assembly GCF_036227305.1. Classification (NCBI taxonomy): domain Bacteria; kingdom Bacillati; phylum Actinomycetota; class Actinomycetes; order Streptosporangiales; family Streptosporangiaceae; genus Streptosporangium; species Streptosporangium sp. NBC_01469. The sequence goes on from NZ_CP109465.1 coordinate 9,642,019, forward strand.
GCCGAACGACTTCGACATCTTCTTGCCGTACTGGTCGCGGACCATGCCGTGCAACGCCACGGTCCGGAACGGCGGCTCGCCGTCCATGGCGTAGATGCCGAACATCATCATCCGGGCGACCCAGAAGAACAGGATGTCGTAGCCGGTCACCAGGACGGAGGTCGGGTAGAACTTCGCCAGCTCCGGCGTCTTGTCCGGCCAGCCGAGGGTGGAGAACGGCCAGAGCCCCGAGGAGAACCAGGTGTCGAGGACGTCGGGGTCCTGGACGTAGCCCGCGGGCGCCTGCTCGTCGGGGCCGACGCAGACCACCTCTCCATCCGGGCCGTACCAGACCGGGATGCGATGTCCCCACCACAGCTGCCGGGAGATACACCAGTCGTGCATGTCGTCGACCCAGTCGAAGTAGCGCTTGGCCAGCTCCGGCGGGTGGATCTTCGTCCGGCCGTCGCGGACCGCGTCGCCGGCCGCCTTCGCCAGCGGCGAGACGTTGACGAACCACTGGAGCGAGAGCCGGGGCTCGACCACGGTCTTGCAGCGCGAGCAGTGCCCGACCGAGTGGAGGTAGGGGCGCTTCTCCGTGACGATCCGGCCCTCCGCACGGAGCGCGGCCACCACAGCGGGCCTGGCCTCGAAGCGGTCGAGACCCTGGAACGGGCCGTGTGCGGTGACCACCCCCCGCTCGTCCATGATGGTCAAGGACGGCAGCGAGTGGCGCCGGCCGATCTCGAAGTCGTTCGGGTCGTGCGCCGGGGTGACCTTGACCGCTCCGGTGCCGAAGGCGGGGTCGACGTGCTCGTCGGCGACGATCGGGATGCGGCGCCCGGTGAGCGGCAGCTCCACCTCGCGGCCGATCAGGTGCGCGTAGCGCTCGTCGGAGGGGTGCACGGCCACGGCGGTGTCGCCGAGCATCGTCTCCGCCCGGGTGGTGGCGACCACGATGGAGTCGTCACCGTCGCCGTAGCGGATCGAGACGAGCTCGCCCTCGTCCTCGCTGTGCTCGACCTCGATGTCCGACAGCGCGGTCAGGCAGCGCGGGCACCAGTTGATGATGCGCTCGGCGCGGTAGATGAGCCCGTCGTCGAAGAGCTTCTTGAAGATCGTCTGAACGGCCCGAGAAAGGCCGGGGTCCATGGTGAAGCGCTCGCGCGACCAGTCGACACCGTCGCCGAGCTTCTTCATCTGGCCGAGGATCCGGCCCCCGGACTCCTCCTTCCACTGCCAGACGCGCTCGACGAACGCCTCGCGACCGAGGTCGTGCCGGGACAGGCCGTCCTTGGCGATCTCGCGCTCGACGACGTTCTGGGTGGCGATGCCGGCGTGGTCCATGCCGGGCAGCCAGAGCGTCTCCTGGCCGCGCATGCGGGCGCGACGGGTCAGCGCGTCCTGGATGGAGTGGTCGAGGGCGTGGCCGATGTGCAGGACACCGGTCACGTTCGGCGGGGGCAGGACGATGCTGTACGGCTCGCGCTCACTGCTCGGGTCGGCGGTGAAGTGCCCCTCCGATACCCAGCGCTCGTAGCTCCGGGTCTCCACGTCGGCGGGTGCGTACTGGGTAGGCAGCTCTGGCGTCGTCACGATGCCCAAGTCTAGGGATGTCCGCGTGTTCCCTGTCCCACGGACCGTCCTATGGATCACTTCTCCCGTGACTTCTTCCGTCGGGCGAGACGATCCCCTCCCCCGGCGGAAACCGGCGATCGGCGGCGAACGCCGACGAACATGGGGCGGAGAGCGGCGGATACGGACGAGGACCGGCGGGGCATCGGCGGACCACCAGTAGCCATTGACAGGAACCGGACAGCCGGAAACGGCGGCGCCCCCCGCGGGAGAACCCGTGGGGGGCGCCGGTCGTGCGAACCAGAAGCGGTTCGCGCGGGATTCTAGGCCGACTTCTCGCGCGGCGGCCGCTGCTGCTTGTTGAGCTGGTCACGCGGGACGAGCGTGGGATTGACGTGCTCCAGGACCGACTCGCGGGTGATGACCACACGTGCCACGTCCTGCCGCGACGGCACCTCGTACATCACCGAGAGGAGGACCTCCTCCAGGATCGCCCGCAGGCCGCGGGCGCCGGTGCCGCGCAGGATCGCCTGGTCGGCGATGGCCTCCAGCGCGTCGTCGGTGAACTCGAGCTCGACGTTGTCCAGCTCGAACAGGCGGCGGTACTGCTTGACGAGGGCGTTGCGCGGCTCGGTGAGGATCTGGATGAGCGCCTCGCGGTCGAGGTTGTGAACGCTCGTGATCACCGGGAGCCGGCCGACGAACTCGGGGATCATGCCGAACTTCAGCAGGTCCTCGGGCATGACGTTCTCGAAGATGTCGGCGCCGTCGATGTCTTCCTTGGAGCGGATGATCGCGTTGAAACCGATGCCCTTGCGGCCGACCCGGGACTCGATGATCTTTTCGAGACCGGCGAAGGCCCCACCGCAGATGAACAGCACGTTGGTGGTGTCGATCTGGATGAACTCCTGATGCGGGTGCTTGCGGCCACCCTGCGGCGGCACGCTCGCGGTCGTGCCCTCCAGGATCTTCAGCAGGGCCTGTTGCACGCCCTCGCCGGAGACGTCCCTGGTGATCGACGGATTCTCGCTCTTGCGGGCGATCTTGTCGACCTCGTCGATGTAGATGATGCCGGTCTCGGCCTTCTTGACGTCGTAGTCGGCGGCCTGGATCAGCTTGAGCAGTATGTTCTCGACGTCCTCGCCCACGTAGCCCGCCTCCGTCAGGGCGGTGGCGTCGGCGATGGCGAACGGAACGTTCAGCATCTTCGCCAACGTCTGGGCGAGCAGTGTCTTGCCGGAACCGGTGGGGCCCAGGAGCAGGATGTTGGACTTGGACAGCTCGATGCCGTCGTCACGCCCGCGCTCGCCGGACTGCACCCGCTTGTAGTGGTTGTAGACCGCTACGGAGAGAGCCTTCTTCGCCTGGTCCTGACCGATGACGTAGGCGTCGAGGAATTCGTAGATCTCCCTCGGCTTGGGAAGGCTGTCCCACTTGAGCTCAGAGGACTCGCTGAGCTCCTCCTCGATGATCTCGTTGCAGAGGTCGATGCACTCGTCGCAGATGTATACGCCGGGTCCGGCGATGAGCTTCTTGACTTGCTTCTGGCTCTTTCCACAGAAAGAACACTTCAGCAGGTCTCCCCCGTCGCCGATGCGTGCCACCCCAGATACTCCTTTGCGTGGGACCGCCCTGGCTACCGCGGTCCGTTTCTTCCGACCGGCCCGATACCCGATCGAAAAGTCATCCCGCTTAGGTTTCGACGTTACCGTCTTCTGAGCCCTCAGTGAGCCCCCTAGCGGCGAGTCGCACCGGAACGTGCCTGATTCGGCACGGTTCCGGTGCGATATGCCTCGTTAGGAGGCTACGGCCTTCGCGAGTTTCTTGCGGGACGGGATGATGTCGTCGATCAGCCCGTACTCCTTGGCCTCGACGGCGTCGAGGATCTTGTCCCGCTCGATGTCCTTGCGGACCGCCTCCGGTGCCCTGCCCGAGTGCTGAGCGATGATCGTCTCCATTTGCGCGCGCATCCTGAGGATCTCACGCGCCTGGATCTCGATGTCGCTTCCCTGGCCGCCACCCTCGGTGGAGGGCTGGTGGATCAGCATCCGGGCGTTCGGCAGGGCGAAGCGCTTGCCCGGCGTGCCGCCGGCCAGCAGGACCGCCGCCGCCGAGGCCGCCTGGCCCAGGCAGACCGTCTGGATCTCCGGCCGGACGAACTGCATCGTGTCGTAGATCGCCGTCATGGCGGTGAACGAACCGCCCGGCGAGTTGATGTAGATGCTGATGTCACGGTCGGGGTCGAGCGACTCCAGGGTCAGCAACTGCGCCATGACGTCGTTGGCCGACGCGTCGTCCACCTGCACGCCGAGGAAGATGATGCGGTCCTCGAAGAGCTTGGCGTACGGGTTCATCTCCCGCATGCCGTAGGACGTGCGTTCGGTGAAGGACGGAAGAACGTAGCGGCCGTTGATGTCTCCCGGCCGGATCAACTCACTCACCTTGTGCCCCTTCAGGAGACGGCGCCCGAGGAGGGCACCTGTCGAGCGCTGCGCACGACCTGGTCGATGAAGCCGTAGTCCTTGGCCTCCTCGGCCGTGAACCAGCGGTCGCGGTCGGAGTCGGCCTCGATCTGCTCGAGGTTCTGACCGGTGTGGAACGCGATGCGCTCAGCGAGGGTCTTCTTGACGTAGAGCATCTGCTCCGCCTGGATGGCGATGTCGGCGGCGGTGCCGCCGATGCCACCGGAAGGCTGGTGCATCATGATGCGGGCGTGCGGCAGGGCGTATCGCTTGCCCCGCTCGCCGGCGCAGAGGAGGAACTGGCCCATGGAGGCGGCCAGACCCATCGCGACCGTGCACACATCGTTAGGCACGTATTCCATCATGTCGTAAATCGCCATACCAGCGGTTACGGAACCGCCTGGCGAGTTGATGTAGAGCCAGATATCGCGCTCTGAGTCGTCCGCGGCGAGCAGAAGCAGCTCGGCGCAGATCCGGTTGGCGATCTCGTCGTTGACCTGGGTGCCCAGCACGATGATGCGCTCACGCAGCAGCCGCTGGTAGAGCTGGTCTTCGAGCCTGAACGAGCCGTTCGGCTGGCTCATCGACTCGGGCCCGGAGCCGGTCGGCTGGTAGAAGGTCGGCGGGCTGGTCACAGCGTCACCTTCCGATGCGTCGTAATCGATTGGCTTTGCTTGTGACCTTAACGCGCGCCACCTACCGGACATGCCGCCTCAACGCACTGTTCGCTGACGGCGCATGCTGCCCGCCGTCTCCCCACCACGTCCGGAACCCCCCGCCGCGCACCCCGGCGAAGGCTCCGAAGCCGGAGCCCGTACGGCGTGTCGCGGCTCGCGGGGGGTGAGGCGGGCCCCGAAGAGGGACACGTACCGCGCAGGTGGGATCACCGGAGGTGCCGGCGGCTCTCAGAGGGCCCAGGAACCCGCGAGGTCCCCCGGGAGGACGGAGGGCCGGAGGGATTCCGGAGGCCTTCAGGCGCCGCTCTGCGGCACGCTCACCACCACCCGGAAGACGAAGACGCCCCCGTCGCGAGGAACGCGGCGGGGGCGTCGGGCGGCGGGGGTGCCGGGCGAACCCGGCGTCTCCCGCTCGGCCGGGACTACTTGGCGACCTCGACCTCGTCGGCCTTGTCGGCCTCGACGGCTTCGGCGGCCTCCTCGGAGACCTCCTCGCCGTTGATCTCGGTGTAGATGGCCTTGAGGTCGACCTCGTTGCCGGCCTCGTCGACCACCTTGGCGGCGTCGCCGACGACGGTCTTGGCCTTGTCGCGGACGATCTCGACCATGGCCAGCGTGAGCTGGTCGTTGTCGGCGAGGTGCTGGGCCAGCGTGTTGGGCGCGACGTTCATCTGCATGGCGCGGCGCACCACGAAGTTGGTCAGCTCCTGCTCGCTGACGCCGAGGTCCTCGCTCTTGACGATCTTGTCAAGGACGAAGCCCGTCTTGAGGGCCTTGGCGGCGCTCTCGTCGAACTCCGCGAGGCGCTCCTCCTCGGTGGTCTGGTAGAGGCGGAAGTACGCCTCCTTGCTCAGGCCACTGTCGGCGATCTGGTGCTCGAGGTTGTGCTTGCGGTTGTCGACCTCGACCTTGAGCGCGCTCTCGGGCAGCGGAATGTCGATCTTGCCGAGCAGGGCGTCGAGGGCGTTCTCGCGGGCCTGGACGACCTGGTCGATCAGCTTGTTGCGGCGGGCCGTCTCGCTGATGCTCGCCTTGAGCTCGTCGAGGGTGTCGAACTCGCTGGCGAGCTGGGCGAACTCGTCGTCGAGCTCGGGGAGGACCTTCTCCTTGACGCTCTTGACGGTGATGGTGACCACGGCCTCCTCGCCGGCGTTCTCGCCGCCGACCAGGTTGGTGGTGAACTCCTTGGTCTCACCCGCGGACAGGCCGGCCAGGGCGTCGTCCAGCCCCTGCAGCACCGAGCCGGCGCCGACCTCGTAGGAGACGTCGTTGGCCTGCTGCTCCTCGATGTTGGCGCCGTCGATCGCGGCGGCCAGGTCCATGACGACGAAGTCGCCGGAGGCCGCGGGACGCTCGACGCCGGTCAGCGTGGCGAAACGCTGGCGCAGGCCGTCCAGCTGCTCGTCGATGTCCTTGTCGGAGACCTCGGAGACCGGGACGGTCACCTCGATGCCCTGGTAGTCGGGGACGTCGAAGCCGGGGCGGACGTCCACCTCGGCGGTGAACTCGACCTGCTGGCCGTCCTCGATCTTGGTGACCTCGATCTCCGGCTGGCTGACCGGGAAGATATCGCTCTCGTCGACGGCCCGGCCGTACAGCTTGGGCACCGCGTCGTTGAGGGTCTCCTCCAGCACCACCGCGCGGCCGAACCGCTGCTCGATGATGCGGGCCGGAACCTTGCCGGGGCGGAATCCGGGCACGCGCACCTGCTGCGCGACCTTCTTGTACGCCGCCTGCAGGCTCTCGCCGAGCTCCTCGAACGGCACCTCGACGGTAAGCCTTACCCGGGTCGGGCTGAGCTCCTCCACAGCGGTCTTCACGGGGTCGTCTCCTTGATCAAGCTTTGAGTGATCGCGGGCGCGTCAGGTCGTAACGGCTACCGCGGCAAGCTCGCGCGCCGCGCCCACATGAGCGGCACCTGGCACAGCCGTCGAGACACGCGAGATTAGGGCATGCTCCACAGCGGCGGGTGTTCAGCGCCGCTGGCCAGTCTAGGGCAGAGCGGCACCATGGAGCGACCAATGGCCGCTCAGTCCTCCTTGATGATCCGCCGCAGAATGTCGTTCGTCTCCCCGGGCGTGGTGCTGACCGCGCACAACCGCTCCATGACCTCGCTGTAGCGGTCGACGTCCTCGCGCTTGTCCAGGTAGAGGGCGCTGGCCAGTTGTTCCACGTAGACGACGTCGGGGAGCTCGTTGTCGTTGAAGCGGAGCACGCTGAAGGCCCCGCCCTCCGCGCTGTGGCCGCCGAAGCTGAAGGGCATGACCTGGATCGTGATGTTCGGCTGCCGCATGAGGTCGAGCAGGTGCTCCAGCTGGGCGCGCATGACGTCCGCGCCGCCGATGGGACGCCGCAGCGCGGCCTCGTCGATGACGGCCCAGAAGAACGGGCCGTCCGGCCGGCCGAGCACCTGCTGGCGCTGCATCCGCAGATCGACGCGGCGGGCGATCTCCTCGGGCGAGACGCCGGCGCTCCCCGCGGTGATGACCGCCCTGGCGTACTCCTTCGTCTGCAGCAGGCCGGGCACGAACTGCACCTCGTAGGTGCGGATCCGGGAGGCCGCCTCCTCGAGGCCCACGTACGTCTGGAACCACGAGGGCAGCAGGTCGTTGAACCGGTGCCACCAGCCGGGCTCGTTGGCCCTGAGCAGCAGATCCATCACCGCCGACCGGGCGCGCTCGTCCTCCACCCCGTAGAAGGTGAGCAGGTCCGCCACGTCGCGTTCCCTCAGGCCCACCCGGCCGAGCTCCATCCTGCTGATCTTGGATTCGGATCCGCGGATCAGGTGGCCCGCCTCCTCGCGCGTGAGCCCCTTGGCCTCGCGCAGGCGACGCAGTTGGGAGCCTAAGAGGATACGCAGAGCTGTGGGACCCGATCCCGGTTGAACCTGCGTCACTTCGCCTCCCTCTGTACTTGGGCCAGCGCACACAGTGTCACTACTTCCGGCCGCTATGACAAGGTCTCAACTCCCTGCCCAATTCGCCAAGTCGCCGTCCTAACCGCCCATGCGGCTGCACATTGCAACTGCACGTGCATTTGGGTCTTGCAGCAGACGTTCCGGTGACCCATGATGGCTTAGTGCATATTGGGCTTATGGTGCACAAGCTCTGAAAACTCTCAAGTGGTACGGAGACTCACGATGACAGCGGGAGGTACCGGCAGGATGGTGGAGGAGCCAAAATCGGCTGCCGACTACCTGCAGGCGACCCGCCAGGTGAGCTTTGACGAGCTGCTGGAGGCCAACCACTCCGGTGCCACGGCGTGCCCCCTGCCCAGCCAGGCCGACTCGGTGAAGACCGCCCGGGACGTGACCCGCTCGACGCTCCACGACTGGGGACTGGCGGAGCTCAGCGATGACGCAGCGCTAGTGGTTTCGGAACTCGTCACCAACGCGGTCCGTTACGCGCTGTGTCCGCCCAGCCAGATGGAGATCACCCCGATCACGCTCGTCCTGGTGCACCTCTCCCCGCACGTGCTCCTGGCCGTGACTGACCCGAGCGACGAGATTCCGACCCCCAAGGAGCCCGACTTCGTCTCGGAGAACGGCCGGGGCCTCTACATCGTGGAGACCTACAGCCAGGGCTGGGGCTGGGATCACCTCAACTGCGGCGGCAAGGCCGTCTGGGCCTTCTTCAGTCCCCGCCACTGACGATCACGCCACAGCGGGACCGTTCCCGTACGGGCCTCTCGGCCCACATCCCGCGCCAAGGGCACCGAAGGCCTCGTGTGTCTCGCGCGCCCCGCGCGGCGCGGAGCCCCGCCCGCCGCGACCAAAAAACCGGGCACCGGTCGGAACCGATGCCCGGCACACGTCGGGGTGACAGGATTTGAACCTGCGGCCCCCTGCTCCCAAAGCAGGTGCGCTACCAAACTGCGCCACACCCCGGTAAGTCGAGTGCGCGCACGCTCCGGAACTCCGGTACGCTTACGCCCTGACGAACGGATGAAGTCTAGACCAGACTGACGCCGGCTCGTGCGGACGTAGCTCAATGGTAGAGCCCCAGTCTTCCAAACTGGCTACGCGGGTTCGATTCCCGTCGTCCGCTCAGAATGGCAAAAGGCCAGGTCAACCAGCATATGGTTGACCTGGCCTTTTGGATTTCCCACGCTCGTATCGGGCTTCCATGCCATCCGCGTGCCACTAACTTTCTTTTTTTCTTTTCCTCGCGCCGCCGCCAGCACCTCGCGTGGCGCCGCGGGGACGACTTCGTCCCGGTCCCGGCTCGCGTGTCGGCGGACGGGCGCCACCCGCGCGAAGGCGTGTTCCCCCGCGGGACGTCGGCTCTTCGAGGCCCACCCCGTCGGCCACGGTCACGGGAACCGTCGTGGAGGGGCGGAGCGCTCACGAGCGGCGGAGAACCGTGGTGTGATGGCGCTGTGAGCCGCGCCGTGGAGGAGAGCAACCGCCGCATGCTTCGGGCGCGGGACGCGATGGACCGCGCCTACGCGCAGCCGCTGGACGTCCCGGCCCTGGCCCGGATCGCCCATGTGTCGGAGGCGCACTTCACCCGCACCTTCCGGGCCACGTTCGGCGAGACGCCGCACCGCTATCTACAGCGCCGCCGGGTCGAGCGCGCGATGTTCCTGCTGCGGGAGACCGGCCACAGCGTGACGGACATCTGCTTCCGGGTCGGCTTCGGCAGTCCGGGAACCTTCAGCCGCACGTTCCGCGACATCGTCGGCCGGTCGCCGAGGACGTACCGCAGGGAGGCGACGGCCATGAGCGTGCCGACGTGCTTCACGATGGCGTGGACGCGACCGAGCGACTGACCGTTCGTACTGTCCGTACTGTCCCCGATTGGTCAGTTTTGGATAAGTTTTCGGCCGATCCTCCCGGTAGCGTCATTCGCATGTTCAACGCCATCACGCACTCACAGATCTATGTTCTCGACCAGGACGAGGCCCTGGACTTCTACGTCGGCAAGCTCGGCCTGGAGGTCGGCGCCGACATCGACCTGGGCGTCATGCGCTGGCTCACCGTCAGCGTCCCCGGCCACCCCGAGCGTCAGGTCCTGCTGGAGAAGCCGGGCGGTCCGACGATGTCCGAGGAGACGGCTCGGCAGGTCCGCGAGCTGGTGACCAAGGGCGCGACGGGTGGTCAGCTCATCTTCACCACGGACGACTGCCACAAGACGTACGAAACGCTGCTGGGCCTGGGCGTCGAGTTCACCGAGGAACCCACCGACCGCCCGTACGGCATCGACTGCGGCCTCCGCGACCCCTTCGGCAACCACATCCGCTTCACCCAGCCGAAGGCTTAGGAGTCCGACGGGGGTTCACCGGGTTCCCTGGGAGACCCGGCCCCATGAACGACGCCCTCCGGCGGAAGGGACCTCCCCCTGTCGTCAGAGGCATCCGGTGACGACTGACCCGCAGGCATGGGGCGCCCGCGGATCAGTCGTCACCCGTGATGAACGTGCCGACGGTGTCGGCGTCGGCCTTGACGACGTGGATCTCCCGGGGCCCGGCGCCGGGGCCCTGGACCCGGATCTCGTCCTGCTGACGTAAAGGCGGGCGGCCGGCTCCCAGAGCGGCCGGCACGAATGCTTCGCCCTCTAAGTGATACCAAGTCCTACTCCGTCTGGAAATATCGGGGAATCTCTGTTAAACACGAGGTTCGCATATAGATCATTCTTTACAATCCTCCATACCAGCAGTCAGAGTGCCCCCTGGAGGGAAAGTGTCGGAGTTCGACGGCGTCATCGTGGGCGGGGGCCATAACGGCCTCACGTGTGCCGCTTACCTCGCGAAGGCGGGGTTGTCGGTCGCGGTCGTCGAGCGCAACGATGTCGCGGGCGGTGGTTGCAGCACCCAGGAACTCACGCTCCCCGGGTTCCGGCACAACACCCACAGCAGCTACCACTTCCTGGAGGAGGGCCCGGTCCCCGCCGACCTGGAGCTCCAGCGGTACGGCCTGCGCTACGTCTACCCCGAGACCCAGCACGCCACGGTCTTCAGGGACGGCCGGGCGATCACGGTCTACACCGATCCCAAGCGCACCGCCGAGTCCTTCGCCCGGTTCTCCAAGGCCGACGCCGCGCGCTGGCTGGAGCTGTACGAGCGCTACGCCGAGGCGGCCAGGGGTCTGATGAACGGCTTCCTGTACTCCAGGCCGCTGCCGCCGCCGGTGCTCGCCGAGCGGATCAAGGGCGACCTCGGCCGCGACATGATGAGCTACATGCCGCTCTCGCTCTACGAGGCCGTCGACAGGAACTTCGAGAGCGACCAGGTCAGGGTGCTGTTCAAGTCCTTCCTGCACGCGATCTCCATCGAGAACGTCCCCGGCACCGGCGGCTTCTTCCCCCGGCTGCTGTCGCGCATCGCCAGGCTCGGGGTGCCCGTGGGCGGCGCGGGCAACGTCGCGAGCGCGCTGCGCGCCGTCATCGAGGAGCACGGCGGCACCGTGGTGACCGGCGCCCACGTCGAGCGGATCCTGGTCGACGACGGGCGGGCCACCGGGGTGCGGCTCGCCGGCGGCGACGTGCTCACCGCCCGCCGGTTCGTGGCCAGCGCGGTGGACGCCCCGCAGACCGTACGCCTGGCGGGCCCGGAGAACTTCGGCGCGGAGATCGCGGCCAAGGTCGAGGACTACAAGTGGGCCGGGCACAGTCTCGTCACCCTCCACCTGGCGCTCGACGAGGCGCCGCGCTACCGGGCCGCCGAGTTCGAGCCCGACGTGGACCGGGCTTTCCTCGTGGTGCTCGGCGCCGACGACAGCGAGCAGCTCGGCCGCACCTTCGACCAGATCCACCGGGGACAGCTGCCCGACCGGCTGGCCGGCAACGGCGCGTGCCCCTCGCTGTTCGACCCCTCGTACGCGCCGGACGGCAAGCACGTGGCGTTCTGGTGGCCGTGGGCCCCGTACGACCTCGGCGGCGACCCGGCCAACTGGGACCTGCGGCGCGAGGAGGTCGGGGAGCGGCTGCTCGCCGAGTGGGCCGAGTACGCCCCCAACCTCGCGGGAGGCGCCGTCCTGGGCAAACGGGTCTTCTCACCGCTCGACATCGAGCGGCACTGCGTCAACATGGTGCGCGGCAGTCACCACGTGGGGGCCTACGAGCCGTCCCAGCTGGGCGGCAACCGGCCGGTCCCCGAGATGGGCCAGTACCGTACCCCCGTCGACGGCCTCTACCTCTGCGGCGCCAGCAGTCACCCGGGCGGCTCGGTCTCCGCGGCCCCCGGATACAACGGCGCCAACGCCATCGCAGAAGACCTCGAACTGGAAACCTGGTGGACGCCGGTTCCCGCACCCCGGTGGAGCGAGTGAAGTCCCGTTTTGTCACCAAGGATCCAGCGACGCCAGGGTTCAGGATGGGCAGTCCCGCATCCATGCACGAGCAGCTGTCCCTGCTCAACGCCGCCAGCAAGCGCATCGGCAGCACGCTGGACATGTTCGAGACCGGCAGGGAGCTGATGGACGTCGCCGTGCCGCGCTTCGCGGACGCGGCGGGCATCCTCGTACAGGACCGGCTGGTGACCGAGGGGGAGTTCCCCCAGGAGACCACCGACGGCTCGGCGCTGGTGCGGCGGATCGCGGTCGGCGTGGCCGACCCCTCCCCCGGCGAGTACGCCAAGGCGTTCCCCGTGGACGAGGTGGCCGTCTACGAGGCCTGGACCCCCTACGCCCGGTGCATGGCCACCGGCAACCCGATCCTCTACCCCCGGCTGGGGCGCAGGACCGCCGAGGAGATCGGGCGGTTCTGGAAGCGCGACTCGGTGTCGAAGGTGCTGGAGGACAGCTCCTTCCTGGTGGTGCCGCTGAAGGCGCGCGGCCGGGTGCTGGGCTTCGTCATCTTCACCCGCAGGCCGACCAGCCAGCCCTTCGACGAGCAGGACGTCAACCTGGCCGAGGAGCTCGCGGCCAGGACCGGGGTCTGCCTCGACAACGCGCGGCTCTACAACCGCGAGCGCCGCACCGCGCTGACCCTGCAGAGCAGCCTGCTGCCCGTCGACCTCTCCCAGCCGCTGGGGCTGACGATCGCCTCCCGCTACCTGCCGGCCAGCGACCTGGTCGGGGTGGGCGGCGACTGGTACGACGTGATCCCGCTGCCCGGCTGCCGGGTCGCCCTCGTCGTCGGCGACGTGATGGGGCACGGCATCAGGGCGGCCGCCACCATGGGCCAGCTCCGCACGGCCGCGCGCACGCTGGCCAGCCTGGACCTGAGCCCGGCCGACGTGCTGTTCCGGCTCAACCTGATGAGCCAGGACCTGGACGCCAGCCAGATCGCCACCTGTGTGTACGCCACCTACGACCCCGTCACGCGGCGGTGCGAGATGGCCTGCGCGGGGCACGTGCCGCCGATCCTGGTGCGGCCCAACGGCGAGACCGAGCTGCTGGAGCTGCCGCCGGGGCTCCCTTTGGGCATCGGCAACGAGCCGGCCGAGATGCGGGAGTTCACCCTTCCCGGCGGGACCGTGCTCGCCTTCTACACCGACGGCCTGGTGGAGAGCCGCAACCGGGACATCGAGGAGGGCATCAACGCACTGCGCGGCCTGCTGGCCGGCCCCGACCACGATCTGGAGGAGGTCTGCGACCTCACGATCAGGGCCCAGCGGCCGGGGCACGAGCGTGACGACATCGCCCTGCTGCTGGCCAGGGTGTCCGAGCTGACGGAGAACGAGTTCGTCGAGACGTCGCTGCCCTCCGACCGCCGTTCGGCCTCCCAGGCCCGCCGTTTCGTCCGGGCCACGCTCGACGACTGGGAGCTGGCCTCGCTCTGCGACAACACCGAGCTCATGGTCAGCGAGCTGGTCGCCAACGCGGTCGAGCACGGTCAGGGCGAGGTCGAGCTGCGGCTGCTGCGCGGGCCCACGCTGGTCTGCGAGGTGTCCGACAGCTCCGCCTCCGAGCCGGTCATGCGGGAGGCGTCCAGCACCAGCGACACCGGCCGCGGCCTGCACCTCATCAACTGGCTCGCCCACCGCTGGGGATCCCGCCTCACCCCGAAGGGCAAGATCGTCTGGGTCGAGCAGAGGCTGCCCTAGCCTCGCGGCCCCGCCCGGTCACCCGTACGGGCTCCGGTGCCGCCTCCCGCGCCGCCGGAGCCCGTGACGACGACATGACGAGGCCCCACGCCGCGAGGATCGCGGCGTGGGGCCTCACGGTGCCGGAGCGGGGTCCGGCGAGTCCTCAGCGGATCTCGTAGACGGCGGTGGTGCCGCTGACCTCGTTGCCGACCACCAGGAGCGGGCGGTGGGTGGGGCTGTCCCCCGCGGGGACGAACAGCACGCCCTCGGGACCGACGTCCCCGGCCGTGCCGTCCTCGATCGAGCCGGTGAAGTCACGGGTGTTGACGTATCCGGCCAGGCGCGGCGCCCGCGGGTTCGCGAGGTCGTAGGCGACGATCCCGCCGACCCGCTCCAGCCCGGCGAAGGCGTAGGTCCGGCCGCGCACCTCGCCGACCGTGACCCCCTCGGGCTCGGGGCCCTTGTTGTCGCTACGGCTGTCGAAGGAGTCGTCCTCCTCGTTGTCGGCGTTGAAGGCGTCGGGCAGTTCCTTGGCGACGAGCCGCTCCAACTGGTCTCCGGAGTCCCAGACGAGCGCTCCCGAGGTGGACCTGATCGAGATCGAGCGGGCGCCGAACGCGTGCAGCTCGGTGTAGGCGCCACTCGCGTCCTTCGGAGAGTCGGCGGCCACGTTCAGCCGGCCGAGCTCGGTGTCCTTCTTGAGGTTCTCGGCGTCGGGCAGCGCGATGTTCGCCGACTTGACCCTGACCTCGTCGGCGTGGCAGCCCCACTCGCGCCCGTCGCCCTCGTTGGCGGTGACCAGGTAGGTCCGCCCGTGGTCGCGGAAGTGCGCGATCGCGTCGGGCTGGTACATGCCCTTCACCGGCCGGGGCCTGATGTCGATCTTCCCGTCCTTGTCCGAGGCGTCGAACCCGGTCTTCGACCAGTCCTTCAGCCCCAGCGGGACGACGTCGCGGACCGCAGCCCGGTCCAGGTCGACGATCGCGAGCGCGTTGTTCTCCTGGAGGGTCACGTAGGCGGTGTCGCCCTCGACGGTGACGTACTCCGGCTCCAGGTCCCGGGCGGCGGTGGCCCCGGGGCCGGTGATCCGCACTCCCCTGGCCCGCAGCCGCTCGGCGTCGAACCTGGCGAACCCCGCGGTCCGCACCGTCCAGCGGTTCAGGTCGACGACGCTCACCGAACCCTCGGGGTCGGCCACCTCTCCCTCGCAGTAGGAGGACGGCTCGCCCTCGTTGGCCACGACCACCCGCTTCCCGTCCGGGGTGAAGGTCACCATGTCGGGCAGCGCGCCCACGGTCACCTGCCTGAGCTTCTTCCCGCTCCGGGCGTCGAAGAAGGCGACGGTGCCCCGGTCGGTCTTGACCGCGGCCTGCTGGGCCACGGCGACCAGGCCGCGGCGCACCGCGACGCTGTTGGCGCCGGGGGTGGCCAGGGTGGCGACCTTGCGCGGCTTGCGCGGGTCGCGGATGTCGAGCACGTCGACGGTGCCGGCCTGCGCGTTCACCACGAAGACCCGGCGGGTCGAGGCGTCGTACGCGGTGATCTCCGAGGCGCCGGCGGCGACGGTACCGGTGGTGTAGCGGCCGAGGAAGGTCAGCTTGAGGCCCCCGTTGCCGGATTCGGCTGCGGCCGGGGCCACGGAGACGGGGAGAAGGAGCAGGCCGGTGACCGCCGCGGCGGCCGCCCGGGTGAAAGTCGTGGTGCGCATGAGGCGAATTTTCGCGAAATATCGTGACTTCCCCCTGACGTCGAGATGACCGCGGGATGAAGCCCCACGGTCGGGTGTACCCCGCACGAATTCCCCGGGGCACCTCCGGCATGCCGGTCATGTCCGTTGACGCGATGACTACTGGCTGTCGAGGGGTTACGGTCAAGATGAGAGCCGGGAGGAAACCCGGGAGGGCATCGGGAGGGGCATGATGACCATCGACATACCCGAGGCTTACCACCGTGCACTGGACGACTTCGGCGCTCTTGTCCACCGGATCGGCCCCGAGCAGTGGGAGAACCCGACGCCGTGCGTCGACTGGGACGTGCGCGCCCTCGTCAACCACGTGGTCGGCGAGAACCTGTGGGCTCCCGTGCTGCTGGCCGGCGGGACCTCCGCGGACGTCGGCGACGCCTTCGAGGGGGACCTGCTGGGCGACGACCCCATCAAGGCGTTCGACACCTCGGCCGTGCCCGCCATCCAGGCGGCGACGGGTGTCCATGCCCTCGATGCCCTCGGCCGCCTCGTCCACCTGCCGTTCGGCGACGTGCCCGGCCGGGAGTACGTCACCGAGCTGTTCGCCGACGCGCTCATCCACACCTGGGACCTGGCCCGTGCCATCGGCGCCGACGAGCGGCTCGATCCCGAGCTGGTCGAGGCCTGCGCCGCCTGGTTCAGCGACGCGGAGCCCGGCTACCGGCAGGCCGCGACCGTCGGGGGGTACCGGGAGACGCCCCCCGACACCGACGCGCAGACCCGGCTGCTGGCCTCCTGGGGCCGCCGCGCCTGACCGTCCGCTCTCCGGGCGCCCGCACGCGACCTCCGCGGGGAGACCGGGCCGCTAGCCGGCCGCGGGCCGCCGTCCGTGGTTGGCCCTGCGCTTCTTGCGGGCCCTGGCCTTGCGTGCTCGCCTGCCCATGCCGACCACCCCTTCGCCGAGGTTCTTCAGGGTTCCTCCGGGTCCGTACGGGACTCGATCTCACCCGCCCAGACCTTCACATTCCTCCCGGAACGCCCGTCGCACAAGGCCCGGACGACGATCCGTCCGGCTCCGGCGGAGCGTGTTTCCCGGCGTTTCCCCGGCACTGCCCCGACACTGCCCCGGCCTTGACGTTCCGCGCCCCGGCGGGCGGACGCACGGTCGACTCCCTGTCCGGCGACGGGCGTGTGATCGATTCTGCGCCCCGGCAGGGGGACGCGTGATCGTTTTCCCTCCCGCCCCCTCCGGCGCGGCGCCGGCCGGGTTCTAGGCTCCGTCACATGAGCGAGAAGCTGATGGCCCGCTGGCGATCCCTGGCCGGCCCCGGGGCCGACCCCCTCGGCCGCGAACTGATCACCCGGTACGACGAACCGCACCGCAGGTATCACACGACCGCCCACCTGGAGGCCGTGCTCACCCACATCGACGCCCTGGCCGATCACGCCGGGCGTCCGGACCTCGTACGGCTGGCGGCCTGGTTCCACGACGCCGTCTACGACCCGCGGCGCGGCGACAACGAGGAGCGGAGCGCGGGGCTGGCCGAGCGCGCGCTGCCGGAGCTGGGGTTGCCCGCGGAGGCCGTGGCGACGGTCGCCCGGCTGGTCAGGCTGACCGTCACGCACGACCCCGCGCCCGGCGACGCGGACGGGGCCGTGCTGTCCGACGCGGACCTGGCGATCCTGGGCGCGTCCCCCGAGGTCTACGCCGCCTACGCGGCGGCCGTGCGCGAGGAGTACGGCTTCGTCCCCGACGACGCGTTCAGGGCCGGGAGGGCCGCCGTGCTGCGCTCGCTGCTCGACCTTCCGGTGATCTTCCATGTCGCCGACCTGGAGGGGACGGCGAGAGCCAACATCACGGCGGAACTTGATCGGCTGTGAGCGGTTAGTCACCACGATCCAACAGTCTTCCGCCATCCTTGCCGTGGTAATTTGGTGGAATCTGGTGGATTAAGGGGAGTGGGGCAATGCTCGCCCAGCAGCGGCAACAGGCGATCCTGGAGAGGGTGCGCGGTAGCGGCGGGGTCAGGGTCGCCGATCTCGTCCGGGAGCTCGGCGTGTCCGACATGACGATCCGGCGCGACCTCGAGGTGCTCTCCGAGCGCGGCCTGGTGGAGAAGGTCCACGGCGGCGCCACCGCCGCCGGGCCCGGCGCGACCGAGGAACCGGGCTTCGCCGCCAAGTCGGCGCGCCGGCAGGCGGAGAAGGAGACGATCGCCCAGCACGCCGCCCGGCTCGTCCGGCCCGCCACGGCCATCGCGCTCTCCGCGGGGACCACGACCTGGACGCTCGCCCACCACCTGGTCGACGTGCCCGAGCTGACCGTGATCACCAACTCGATCCGGGTCGCCGACGTCTTCCACCGCTCCCCCAGGGCCGATCGCACGGTCGTGCTGACCGGCGGGGTCCGCACCCCCTCCGACGCCCTGGTCGGCCCGGTCGCGGTCTCGGCGATCCGCGGCCTTCACGTCGACACCCTCTTCCTCGGCGTGCACGGGATGAGCGCCCGCGCCGGGTTCACCACCCCCAACCTGCTCGAGGCCGAGACCAACCGCGAACTGGTCGCCTCCGCGCACCGCCTGGTGGTGCCCGCCGACCACACCAAGTGGGGCACGGTCGGCATCAGCACGATCGCGGAGCTGGCCGAGGCTCACATCGTGGTCACCGACTCCGGCCTGACCGAGGAGGCCCGGGAGGAGCTCGCCGCCTCGGTGGGCGAGCTGATCATCACGGAACCCCAGCGGGAGAGCGAGATCGCCGGCCGATGAAGCGTACGATCACCCACCTGGCCGACGGCCGGGAGCTCTTCTACTTCGACCGGCGCGACGACGCCGACCGCGGAGCGGCCGACCGGCGCGATCTGCCGCCCCGGCCCGCCGCCTCCGAGCTGCGCTACGACCCGCTCACCGAGGAGTGGATCGCGGTGGCCGGGCACCGCCAGGGCCGCACCTTCCTGCCCCCGGCCCGCGAGTGCCCGCTCTGCCCCTCCACCCCCGGCAACCTCACCGAGGTGCCCTCCTCGGGCTATGACGTGGTGGTCTTCGAGAACCGGTTCCCGTCGTTCTCCGCCCAGCCGGGCGACCACCGGGAGATCGGGGGGCTGAGCGAGGTCCGCCCGGGGGTCGGCAGGTGCGAGGTGGTCTGCTTCACCTCCGAGCACGACTCCTCGTTCTCCCGGCTCTCCCCCGAGCAGGTCGAGCTGGTGATGGAGGCCTGGGTCGACCGTACGGCAGAGCTGTCGGCGACGCCCGGCGTGGAGCAGGTGTTCTGCTTCGAGAACCGGGGGGCGGAGATCGGCATCACCCTGGCCCACCCGCACGGCCAGATCTACGCGTACCCCTACGTGACCCCGCGCACCAGGCTCACCCTCGGGGTGGCCGAGCGGCACCGGGAGCGGACCGGCGGCAACCTGTTCGCCGACGTCCTGGCCGCGGAGCGGGCGGCCGGGATCCGGGTGGTGGGCTCGAACGAGCACTGGACGGCCTTCGTCCCGGCCGCGGCGCGCTGGCCCGTGGAGGTCCACCTCTACCCGCACCGCGGGGTCCCCGACCTGGTCGCGCTGGACGCCGAGGAGCGCGCGGCGTTCGGCCCCCTCTACACCGACGTGCTCCGCCGCCTCGACGGACTGTTCGGCGTGCCCATGCCGTACATCGCCGCCTGGCACCAGGCACCGGTCTCCGTCGGCCGCGATCTGTCGTACGCGCACATGGAGCTGTTCAGCATCCGCCGCGCGCCGGACAGGCTGAAATACCTCGCCGGGTCGGAGTCGGCGATGGGCGCCTTCGTGAACGACGTGTCGCCCGAGGGCACAGCACATCTCCTGCGCTCTGTTATCACGAACTGATTACCGCTTGGTCTCGTCTTGAGGTCGCATGACCTGCTGTTTACCACTACTATCCTTCCCACATCAGCTTTAAACGCTGATTTGCCTAATCTCGGGCACCTTGCCCGGGAGCCGGGGAACCACCGCACCTGGGGTGAAACCACTTCGGTGGAAGGGCTTCCTCCAGCCCGAACCCGTCAGCTAACCCGGTAGGCGGAAGGAGAGGAGAGTTCGTGGCGGCCCCGTCCCCCACGTTCCGTCGGCATGCGGCTCTGGTCCTCTGCCTGAGCTCGATCGCCGCGTTCACCATCGGTGCCCCCACGGCGGGAATCGCGGAACCCAAGCCCACCGAGGCCAAGCTCCGCGCCGACCTGGCCAAGCTCGGCAAGAAGGTCGACAAGCTGATCGAGACCTACGCGGCCAAGCGCGAGTCCCTCAAGAAGGCGCAGAAGGCCGAGAGCGTCGCCAAGCAGAACCGGGAAAAGGCCGAACAGGTCTACGTCGAGGCCAAACGGCAGGTCGACTCCATCGTCCAGCTCCGCTACCAGAGCAGCGGCGGAGGGCTGCCCGCGCTGGTGTTCTCCGGCGACATGGGCGCCGCCGCGGTGATGGAGCAGCTCACCGCCCAGCAGAGCGCGCACCTGGAGGGCTTCGCCGGCAGCCTCGAACGCAGGAAGAAGGCGGCCGAGACGGCCGCCAGGCTCACCGACGAGATCGGTGAGGAGGCCAAGGAGGTGGAGGCCCAGCGCGAGGAGGCCGAAGACGTGATCCGCGACATGAAGGACAAGCTCGACCGGCTCGCCCCCACCGGTTCCGGCCGCCGCTCCGACGGCAGCTGGGCCCCGCAGCTCCCCACCGGCGCCGACAACATCACCGACCGTACCCGGATCATGCGCGACGCCGTCATGAGGCGCTTCAGCCTCCCGTACTCGGTCGGCTGCTACCGGTCCGCCAACGACGGCGGCGAGCACCCCCTGGGCCGCGCCTGCGACTTCATGATGAGCGCCGGCGGCACGATGCCCTCGGCCGCCAACACCGCACTGGGCGACGAGATCGCCGCCTGGGCCATCAAGAACAAGGCCAAACTCGGCGTGAAGTACGTGATCTGGCGCCAGCGCATCAACCACGGCTCCGGCTGGAGCTTCATGTCCAACCGCGGCGGCGTCACGGCCAACCACTTCGACCATCCGCACATCTCGATGTACTAGTTCTCGGGTACCCGCCTCTCTCGGGGCACATCCAGGGTCTGCGGCACGCCGAAGAGCAGCCGCGCCGTGTGCGGTGGGCCGTCCAGCGTGCGCCAGGGCGGCGTCAGCTCTGGCGGGTCGACGGTTTCGATGTGGGCGGCGAGCCGCGGCGCCACGCTCTCCGGAAGCGGGATGTCACGCAGCTTGCCCCCCCTTCGGGGAGCGAAGGCGCAGCTCGGCAAGCCGGTAGGTGGAGCGGCCGAGGTCTGCGCGGCCGGCCACTGCTCGTCGTACTCTCTGACAAAGATCTTTCCGGCGTCTATGCGCTCGTCGCGAGTACTCGCGACGAGCGCATAGACGCGGGGCATATGCCACTCCCGGAGGGGATGCCTGTGGCTCCGGTAACCGGCCAGGGCAACCGGGAACACACCAACCCTGTGCCATCTCAAACCATCGCATGCAGATTGAGCTGGGAGTCTTCCAGAACGGCTGTGCGGGACACCTAACGGATCAGTAAGGCCCGGGCCGACCCGCTCCGGAGTAGTGCTCCTGCACTCGGGTGTACTGCTTCACCCAGAACGTGTCTTTCTCGTCTTTCGAAGCACCTGGCCGGAGCAGCTTGAGTTCTGTCGCCAGGGCGTAGAAGCCGCCACCCGGGTCGGTCCCGCCCTTATGTGTAACGAGCGCCGAGATCATCAGCTTGGTTTCCGGATAGCTCCTCTCCACGATCAGCCCCAGGAGGTATCCGATACCGGCTCGCTCATCGGCCCGCCCGAAATCGAAGCCGGGAAGGCCGGTTCTCTGCATCAAAGCGTTGTTCAGGTCCTCGTACGACGTCCCGCTTGGACTTTGAGCACGCTCGACGAGAAACTCCAGCCCAGCTTCCGTAAGCTGATCCCATGTCTCTTCGTCACGACTGTACTTGTACATTGAATCGCCTCCATCCGGGGATGGTAGCAATGAATCCGGAAGATCGGACGGCACATGGCCGGATCTCCAAGGGTCCTCGAAATCCCTGCTTCGTTTGATCCGGCAGAATCGCTTCTACTCGATTCATGGCCCCTCGCCGACCGGTTACGCTGGTAGCGCTAATCCGAAAACCGTACAGTCCCATTCCTGGCTGTGCTGTGACCGGTGTCAGCCGGCGTCGCAGTAGCGGTTGCTCAGCGGGACGTTGTCGAACTTGATGGTCTTCCAGGCGAGCCCAGGCGTGCCCATGTAGGCGCCCCTCACCTTGACCACCACGCAACCGCCGCGGTTGTAGGCGGCTCTCACGTTGTTGCCGGCACTCCAGTAGTGGTAGCCGACCGCGATGACGCAGGCGGCCTTGGCGCCCACGTGTGGCACGAGCCTGCACAGGCGGGAGGCGGCGGTCTTCGCGCTCCATCCGTAGATGTCGAAGTTCCGCTTGATCGTGCGTGTGGTGGCCCTGCTGAAGTACCAGGAACACGTGGTGATGCCACAATTCCTCCGCACCCGGCTCACGGCCTGAAGGGCGTCCGCAGGCATGCTCGCCGGCATGAGGTCGCCGATGGCCTTCGTGGACGGGGTGGCGAGAAGGTGAACTGCCGTAGTGGGGGCGGCGTTCGCCCGGGGGGCGATCGCGAGTGTGCCCGCCCCCGTCGCGCCGGCGAGCGCCACCGTCGCGGTGAAAGCACGGAGGCGAGGGGAAGTCATGCGCATTGTTCTCCCTTTCCGGTTACGGCCTCGGCGGGAAACCTCTGGCCGGTGATCTGCTCGTGCCCTTCGCGGGACGGGCATGCGGTTTTTCTCGTAAGCCGAGATGGGATGGGGAAAGCGTCCGGCCGGACATTTCCAAGGGCATTTCACGGTGCTTTCCGACTCGTGTCGGCCGGTGAAACCAGATCTACCAAGCCGATGCTTCATTCCTTTTTGAATAGCAAGATCAGACGTACTGTCAGGGCCCGGCGGGTTGTTGACGGGCGGTGAGGCACGCGCCCGGCAGGAGCCGCTTTCAGCAGGTGACGGTCTTTTCGTACTTGGCGAACGCGGCTTGGGGAACGAAGGCCCAGAATTTGTTCTGGTTTTTCTTCATGGTGAAACACCAGCTGTCCTTGCCCCGCTTGACGAGCACCTTCACCCTCACCGTCTTGCCGCACTTGTTCGTCAGCCTGACTCCCTGACGGATGATCAATTGGCGCTTGACGCAGGACGGAGCGGTGCCGGCCGACGCGGACGCCACCACCGCACCGGCGGCCGTCGCAGGTGCCGCGCCGGCCGCGCCCGCGGGTGCCAGGGTGAGGGTCGCCGAAGCGACGACGACGGCGGTGGAGATCTTCAGCGTGCTGAGCATGGGGACTGTCTCCTGGTGTCGGCTCTCTACGGGAACGGTGTTCGAAACGTGGGACGACGATCCGCGGGCGCGGTCACGGGGGTCCCGTGCCGTCTCGGCGGACGGCACGGGGAAACGGTTCGCCGCGCGGATCCGGGAACCGTCAAGCCTGGGGAGCTTGGTCAGCACCGGAGCGAGAGGAGGCAGTAGAAGTACCTCTTGTGGTTCCAGAGCAGGGCCCTGAAGACCTTGGGGAGCGCGTCGAACGCCGCGGAGTAGCGGGCCCATCCCTCTCGCGCCGCCTTCTCCAGCTTCGACCACACCCACACGCCGCCAGCCTTCATCACGGCGTGGCAGGCCAGCCGCTGCTTCCAGCCTTTCACCCGGCCGCATGAGAACTTCGCCGCCACGGTTGCCGAAGTGACCGCCCCTGCCGTGGGAACGGGGTTCTCCGATGCCGTCTGCACAACCATGGTGTGCGCGGAGCGCGCCACGGGGGCCGCATGGGCCGTCACCGGTGCGCCGAGGCTCACAGCGGTGGCGGTCAGTATGACCGCCACCGCCATCTTGGGGAATCGCATCTGTCGTTCTCCTTTTCTCTCTCGGGTCTGCTTGAGGAAGGGGAAGTGCCACACCCCGGCCACCGGTGAAACACCGGTCCGGAGTCACGCGCCGGCCCGATATGTCACCGGACGGGACGTAGAAACCGTCCCGCTCTGGGCTGTACCGGCCGCGTATCCCCCGATCCGATGTGCATCGCCGTCAGCGCGGCGCCGGCGAGGCATCGATTCCGGGTCTTCGTCAGCAATTTCTCTCTGGACTCGTAAATGAGACACGAGTCTGGTGAGTGATCCGATGCGCGAACGTCTCGCGAGGCGTTTTCGAAACCCTCCGTCGAGATGTCCGGACGGGATGCCGCGGGATCGTGCGGTGGCCGGTTGGCGCACGTGTCAGCGCGATATGTCACCGGCACTTGATGTCGGTGATTCGAACCCTCTGCCCATTGCGCACCCTGTGCCAGCCCGGTCCGAAGCTGCGGATCCAGGCCACCTTGACCTTGCACCCTGGGCCGACCCAGTATCCGTCGACGTCTTTGACTCCGACATCGGAGCCGTCTTGTCCTGGCCTGAGCGAAAACTGAGTGCTGCGATGGTTTCGGCTCCCCCAGTCGTCCGTGATCAACAGGCTGTACCGGTTGTCACGGTTGTAGACGTAGCCGCATGCCGGCCTGAGGCAATTCCTGTCGGCGGCGGTAAGGCCGCCACTTTCGTCGTTCCGCACTGTCGAGTGGTTCTGCACCGTCGATGGGCTTGCGATGCCGGTGGCCTGCGCCGGCGCCGTGGACGCGATCACTCCCAGAAGAGCGAAGGTCGCGCAGATCCAGGGTCGGCTTGCTCTGTTCACGTTCTCCTCCTCGCCGCGTAGCCGTAGGGCCCGATGCCACGGGCTCGACACGCAGTCAATTTCCCGCCGGTTTTCGGCCGATCAGGTTTGCCGTTTTAGTCCCGCCCTCTTTTGTGGGCTTCGGTGTTTCTCGTTCCTCTGCGACCAGCCGGCCGCCGTCGCGATATATGTCTACTGTTCAAACGTTGTTCAGGGTCGGTGGCTGGATCCTGAACAACAACTGGTGAACAATCCGGTGTCTCAGCAACTGTCGACTTCGCGAGACAGCACGCCCGGACCTTTGACTCCCCCACGCGGCGAGCGACCGGCGAGAGAAATTCGGCAGCGATTCCTTGTTGAGGAATATCAACGAGTGGCGGTGACGAAACGGGGTGGGGCCGGTGCCCAGACCAGAAAGACCGGTGGGGCCAGGTGACGTCGTGGTGGTGGAATTCGCGACCGACCTGCGGCGATTACGGGAGAAGGCGGGTTCTCCGACGTATCGGGATCTGGTGCGAAAGGCGCACTACTCTGCGGCAGCGCTCTCCGAGGCCGCCGGCGGGCGGAAACTTCCCAGTCTTGCGGTGACCTTGGCCTACGTGCGGGCGTGTGGCGGGGATGCGGTCGAGTGGGAGCGGCGGTGGCATGAGGTCGCCGCGGAGCTGGCCCATGCGGATACGCCCCCGGCCGGGGCGGAGACGGAGGCCCCGAGTCAGGACCGGTCGCCTTACGTCGGTCTCGCCGCGTTCGAACTCGATGACGCCGAGCGGTTCTTCGGTCGCGAACGGCTGGTCGACGAGTTGCTCACACGGGTGTCCCAGCGGCGGTTCCTCGCGGTATTCGGTCCCTCCGGTGCGGGGAAGTCCTCGGTGTTGCGAGCCGGCCTGGTCGCGAAGATTCGATCGAATGGGCTTGGGACCGGGCAGGAATGGCCGACGGTCCTGTTCACCCCCGGACCGCATCCGCTGGAGGAGTGTGCGATCCAGCTCGCCGCCATGACGGAGCAGACGGCGGGGCGGGTGCATGCCGATCTGGTGGCTGATCCGCGCAATCTTCATCTCGGCATCCGCCAGATTCTGGCCGACCGGCACCCTCATGGTGAGCTGGTGCTGGTGGTCGACCAGTTCGAGGAGGTCTTCACCCTCTGTCAGGACGAACAGGAAAGGGCCCGGTTCATCACGGCGTTGGTGACGGCCGCTCAGGCCCCGAACAGTTGGACCCGGGTGGTGCTCGGAGTACGAGCGGATTTCTACACGCACTGTTCGGATCACCCCGACCTGGTCGCCGCGTTGAGCGACGCCCAGGTTCTGGTCGGGCCCATGAGCGCCGATGAGCTGCGCCGGGCGATCACACAGCCCGCGATTCGCGCGAACTGCACCGTGGAAGGCGCACTGCTGGCGGAGATCGTGACCGGCGCCGCCGGCCAGTCGGGTGCGTTGCCGCTGGTCTCCCACGCCTTGCTCGAGACATGGCGGCGCCGACGGGGAAATACCCTCACCCTGGCCGGATATCAATCATCGGGTGGGATCCGTGGCGCGTTGGCGCAGACGGCCGAGAACCTCTACACCGCCCTCACACAAGAGCAGCGCCACCAGGCGCGAGACCTGTTCCTGCGCCTGACCGCGCTGGGTGAGGGTACCGAGGACACCAAACGCCGTATCGGTCGAACCGAACTGGACCTCGACCACCCCGGCCTCGGTGCCGTGCTGGACAAGCTGGCCAAGGCCCGGCTCATCACGGTGGGCGACGAGACCGTGGAGATCGCGCACGAGGCGCTGATCGGAGCCTGGCCTCGCTTGCACACGTGGCTCACCACCGACCGCGAAGACCTGCGGACGCATCGCCAACTCACCGAGGCCACGCACACCTGGGAGTCGCTGGAGCACGACCCCGGGGCGTTGTATCGAGGGGCACGTCTGGCGCTGGCCCGCGAATGGGCGACCCGAGACAGTCACCGCGACAGGCTCAACTCCGCCGAGCGCACCTTCCTGGACACCAGCGTCGCCGCCGAGATGGCCGAGCAGCAGGCCACGGCACGCCGCCATCGACACCTGCGATATCTGACCGCCGGTCTGACGATCTTGCTGCTCGTCACCAGCACCGTCGGGGCGATCTCGGTCCGGCAGAGTCAGGAGGCGGCGCAGGCGGGCCGGGTCGCGCTCTCCCGTCAACTCGCGGCTCAGGCTCTCGCGCTGATCGACTCCCGGCCCGGCACCGCCATGTTGCTGAGCGTGGAAGCCTTCCGCGTCGCGCCCACGGCCGAATCTCGCAGCGCCTTGCTCAGCATGTCCGCGCGCCGGGCGTACCAGACCGAACTCACCGGTCACACCGACGCGATCGCCGAGATCGCCTTCAGTCCGGACGAGCGCACCATGGCCACCGCGAGCAAAGACAAGACCGTGATGCTGTGGGATGCTCGACGTCGTACCCATCTGGCCACCCTGACCGGCCACGCGACCTGGCTGAGAGCGGTGACTTTCAGCCCGGACGGGAGCACCCTGGCCACCGGAGGGGACGACCAGAACCTCGTGCTCTGGGATATGGCACGGCGCACGCGCCTGGCCACCCTCACCGGCCACACCGGGCCGATCAAAGACATCGCCTTCAGCCCGGACAGGCGCACCCTCGCCTCCGCCGGCGCGGACCAGACCGCCATCCTCTGGGATATGGCACGGCGCACGCGCCTGGCCACCCTCACCGGCCACACCGGCTTCGTGCAAACAGTGGCGTACAGCCCCGACGGGCGTACCGTCGCCACCGGCAGTGCCGACCACACGATAAAACTGTGGGATCCAGCCACCGGTAAACGGCTGGCCACCCTCTCGGGCCACACCCAGTCAGTAGACGACCTGGCCTTCAGCCCCGACGGTCGCACCCTCGCGTCCACCGGCGGCGACCAGACCGTCGTCCTCTGGGATATGGCACGGCGCACGCGCCTGGCCACCCTCACCGGCCACACGGGAGAGACCAGGACGGTCGCGTTCACCCCCGATGGACGAACCCTGGCCTCCGCCGGCCATGACCGGACAGTCGTCCTTTGGGACGTGGCACGGCGCACGCGCCTGGCCACCCTCACCGGCCACACCGACAGCGTCTACACGGTGGCGTTCCATCCGCGCTCACCCATGCTCGCCTCCGCGGGCGAGGACGGGAGAGTCATCTTCTGGGACCCCACGCGCCTGCCCCTCAGCGGCCACTCCTGGGTCAACGACGTCGCCTTCAGCGACGACAGGCGCACTCTCGCCACGGCCGGTTCGGATGGGACGATCACGGTGTGGGACACCGAACAGCGCACTCGGCTCGCCACACTCAACGGCCGGGCCGGGCCCGTCAACGCCGTGGCTTTCAGCCCCGATGGCCGCACCCTGGTATCCGCCACCGGCACGCCCCAGCACCGTTCGCGTACCCCTGACTACGCCCTCACCATCTGGAACACCACGGGCCGCGCATCACCGGTCAAGCTGACCGGGCACACCGATTCCATCCGCGATGTCGCCTTCAGCCCGGACGGACGCATCCTGGCCACCGCCGGCAACGATCGAACGGTGATCCTGTGGGACGTCGTTCGTCGGACCCGCCTGGCCACCCTCACGCACCCCGCCGCGCTCAACAGCGTCGCGTTCAGCCCGGACGGACGCATCCTGGCCGTCAATGGTCATGGTCACACCCTGGCGTTGTGGGACGTGGCACACCGCACCCGCCTGAGCTCCCTCACCCACGGCCGGATCCTTTCGGCGGTCAGGTTCAGCCCGGACGGCCGAACCATCGCATCCGCCGACCAGGATCAGTCCGTGATCCTCTGGGACGTCGTTCGTCGGACCCGCCTGGCCACGCTCATCCACGACGCGGGACCGGTGGACACCCTGGCGTTCAGCCCGGACGGTCGCGTCCTGGCCACCGCGGGAAGTAGTCGAACGATCACGCTCTGGGATCCGGCCACCGGTGAACGACTCGCCACCTTGGCCGGCCACACGGGATCCATCAGAGCCGTCGCGTTCAGCCCGGACGGCGACCTCGCCTCCGCCGGTGAGGACCAGACGGTGATCCTGTGGAACATCGACGCGCGGCGAACGGCGGCACACATCTGCGCCGCTCTTGCCCGCGACCTCGGCCAAGATGAGTGGAAGCAATTCCTGCCGGATGTCCCCTACCGCAAGACGTGCGGTACGACCTGAATTCCCTTCCTTCGCGCTCGGCGTCAGCGTGAACCGCAGCACCGATGCTTCGGTCTCGCGGTCCAGGCCTGCCGGACATCGTGACGACGCGCCCCCGCGAGTCACCCGAATGGATCCGGAAGCACTCGTCTCGGCATGAGAGCGCACGCATCCGCCGTGGTCTCCACCGTCTCGACCGCAGCGACGCACACGTCATGAGACGGCGGTGAGTGCAGGCATACAAGCCCGTACGGCCGAAAACCGTTTGCCTCGGGTGGCGGGCTCGGGGAACGTGGTGTCCATGACGCTCTGACGGACAGCACCCCGCCACCCCGAGATGCCACGGCGCCGACGCGCCCCGTAACGCTGTCAGCCCACACCCTTTTAAGCGAGCCTCTTTGTCTCAGCGACACTCCCCGCAGGACTCCCCGCCGTCGTCCACCGCGGCCACGGGTTCGGCCACGGTCACCGTGTTCGCCTCCTCCGCGAGCTGGATCGAGTCCGACGCCCTCGCGCAGTGCCACCAGGTGGCCGCCCTCGACGGCATGACGCACGTCGCCGCCATGCCGGACCTGCACCCCGGCAAGGGTGCCCCCATCGGGGCCGCCATGGCGTCGACCGTGCTGTACCCGTTCCTGGTGGGCTCGGACATCGGTTGCGGCATCGCCGTGTTCCCCATGAAGCTCAAGCGCGCCGTACCCGAGAAGCTCGCCGCCCGGTTCCCCGACCTCGATCGCGCGCTGGATCCGGAGCAGGACGCCGACGACCCGGCCTGGGCCGTCGTGAAGGGCGACATCCCCGCCGGTCACGTCGAGGGTCTCGGGACGGTCGGCCGGGGCAATCACTTCGTCGAGCTGGCGCGGATCGGGACCGTCTTCGAGCCGGGCCACGCGAGCCGTCTCGGACTCGCCGACGGCGACCTGGTTCTCATCGTCCACAGCGGTTCCCGGGGGCTGGGCGAACGGATCCTGCGGGCACACACCGCGGTCCACGGCGCGGGCCCCGCCCCTGATCCCGGCGCCTACCTGGCGATGCACGACGACGCCGTACGCTGGGGATCACTCAACCGGCGGCTGATGGCCGCCCGGGTCGCCCATGCCCTGGGGGCCGAGCCCGCCGAGCCGCTCGTCGACCAGTGCCACAACCTGGTCGAGATCCGCGACGGGGTCTACCTGCACCGCAAGGGGGCGGCGCCGGGTGATGGCCGCGACGTGCTCATCGCCGGTACGCGAGGCACCCCTTCCTACCTCGTGGCCGCCCACGCCGGACCGGACGCCAACCATTCCGTCGCGCACGGCGCGGGCCGCAAGATGTCGCGTGCGGACGCCCTGCGCCGGGGCCGGGCCAAGCACACGGTCGAGGAATTGCGCCGCACGCCGGTGGGGTCACTGGTGGTGTGCGGAGACCGCCAGCTGCTCTTCGAGGAGGCGCCGACGGCCTACAAGCGCATCGAGCAGGTGATCGCCGACCTCGTCGACCACGACCTGGCCACGCCCGTGGCCACCACGGTCCCTCTGGTCACCTACAAGACGTCCGACCTCGGATCCACGCCCCAGCGGGACCAGCGCCGCAAGCGAGGCCGGCGGTGAGCGTCCACCTTCTCCTGTCGGCCGGGCGTGGCCCGCAGGAGTGCGCCTGGGCGCTGGCCCGGCTGCTGCGCCGCCTGGAGGCCGACGCCACCCGGCAGAACCTGGAGACCCATCGGGCCGAGACCGTTCCCGGCGACCGGCCCGGCACCTACCGGTCGGTCCTGGTCCGGATCTCGGGAGCAGGCGCCGAGGCGTTCGCCGCCTCGTGGACCGGAACCCTGTGCTGGCAGGCCCCCAGCCCGTACCGGGCCGGCACAGGCCGGAAGAACTGGTACGTCATCGCCCGGCCGTGTCAGGTCGACATCCCGCGCACGACGTTCGCGGAGGCGGATGTCGACGTCGTCGCCTGCCGCACCGGCGGCCCCGGCGGTCAACATCGGAACAAGGCCAGCACGGCGGTACGGGCGACCCACCGGCCCTCGGGGATCGTCGTCGTGGTCGACACCGAGCGGCAGTTCAGCCTCAACCGCCGCATCGCCATGCGGTTGCTGCGGCAGCGTATCGAGGACGGCGACGAGGAGGCGGGGCGCGCCGTCACCACCGCCCGCCGACGCATCCACGACGAGCTCGTACGCGGTGACCCCACCCGTGTCGAACGTCCGGAAATGCCGGAGCAGGACCTGGCCTCGCAGGAGCGGACGCGCCGACGACCGCGGTAGTCCACCCGACCACGCCCCGCCGCGGGAGGAGAGGCGCACCCGCGAACCGGCGGGACCGCTGAGGCGTCGCGGCCACGGGTGCGTCAGCGGGCCGGGGTCCGGGGGCGGTTCCACCAGAGGGAGAGGGACAGGGCCGCGGCGATGAGGACGGCGCCGCCGGCGGCGAAGGCGGCGGCTGTGTCGACCCGTTGGTGGATGACGGTGAAGCTGCCGGGGAGGGCGTCGAGGGCGCTTTGGAGCTGGCCGGCGTTCTCGGCGCGGTGGTAGGAGCCGCCGGTGGTCTGGGCTATCCGTTTGAGTGCGGGCTCGTCGATGGTGCGGGGGCTGCGGCCCCTGTCGAATCCGCCGCGGCCGCCACCGCCGCCCCAGCCGCCGAATCCGCGGCCGTCGAACTGTGAGTTGTCGCAGACCATCGGGGCCGGGTTCGTGGTGCCGAAGCCGATGGGGAAGACGCGGACGCGGCGCAGGGCCGCCTCCTGGGCGGCGAGCTGCGGGTCGACGCCCTGGGTGTTGGCGCCGTCGGTGAGCACGACGATCGCGGCCCCGGCGTAGCCCGACCCGCCGCCGCCGGGGTCCGCCCCGGTGGAGGCGACCGACGGGTCGACCTCCGCGATCGCGTCGATCGAGGTGAGCATCGCCTGCCCGATCGCGGTGCCGCGGGACACGGTGAGGCCGTCCAGCGCCTCGATCAGCGAGTCGGTGTCGTCGGTGGGTGGGACGAGCAGGCCCGCGGTGCCCGCGAAGGTGACCAGGCCGATGCGCGGCCCGCCCCGCTGCGACTCGATGAACTCGGCGGCGGCTTTCCTCGCGGCGGTGATGCGGTTGGGTTCGACGTCCGTGGAGCACATGGAGCCGGAGGTGTCGAGCGCGAGCAGGATCGTCACCGACGTCTGCGGCACCGGGACCGACGCCTGTGGCCGCGCGGCCCCGACCGCGAGCAGCGCGAGTCCGGCCATGAACAGTGCCGCGGGAATCTTCCGCGTCCAGCGCGTACGGCCGGGCAGGGCGCTGCGTACGAGCGCGATCGAGGTGACGCGCACGGCGGCCCGCCGGCGGCGGCGCCGCGCCCACTCGCGGATGACGAGGATCAGCGGGATGACCAGGATGGACAGCAGTGCCCACGGCCATGAGAACACCATTCAGATCACCCGTCCGGACCGGAGCACGGTGAGCGCCGCACCTGCGGTGAGCAGCGCGAGGGCGAGCCCGATCAGCCCGCCGGCGAGGGGCAGCGGCTCGTCGGAGACGGTGAGCCGCAGGTCGATCGTGTCGGCGATCCCGTCGAGCCGCGCGGTGTCGGAGGCGGGGTGGTAGGCGCCGCCGGTGGTCTGCGCGATCACGGTGAGGGTGTCCTCCTCGAGCGAGGTCTGCAGATGGTAGCCGTCGACCTTCACCGTCGCCCCGGCCGTGGTGCCGACGCCGACGGTGTGGATGTGGACACCCGCCCCCTGGGCCACGGTGGCGGCCCGTTCGACGTCCGCGCCCTGGTTCTGGCCGTCGGAGAACATCACGATCGTCGCGGACGGCCAGTAGCCGATGTCGGGCGCGGTGCCGTCGCGGCCGACGGCCACCCGCTTGCCGGTGATCGCCGACAGGGAGCCCGTGATGGCCGTCCCCAGCGAGGTGCCGCCGGTGACCTTCAACCGGTCGATGGCCTTGAGCGCGACCGAGTGGTCGGCGTCGGGCCGGGCGGTGGTGAGTGCCCCCCGCTCGAACGCGACGACTCCGATGTCGACGCTGTCGGGCTGCGCCGCCACGAACGCGCGGGCCGCCCGCTGCGCGGCCGCCAGCCGGGTGGGCGCGACGTCGTCGGCACCCATGCTGTTGGAGACGTCGATGGCGAGGATGACGGTGCCCGCGGTCCGCGGGACCGGCACCATGGCCGTCGGTCCGGCGGTGGCGATCGCGAGTACCCCGACACCGGCGATCGTCAGGCCGATTCCGAGGTACGCCCGGCGGCCACCCGGCACGGCGACCCCGGCCGCGGTGAGGGCGGCCGTCCGGCGGCGCGCCGAGACGACGGCCGCCCAGGCGAGTGCCGCCGTGACGAGCAGCCCGACGGCCAGTGGCAACAGGGAGGACAGGGTCACGAGGCCTCCTTCCCCGGCCTCATGTGTCCGTTGACGACCTCGGCGGGCTCGGTCATGGCGACCGGTCCCCGGTTCGGGCGACGACCTCGACGAGCGCCTCGGCCAGATCGCGGTCGGTGTCGATGCGGTGGACGGGCACCCCGGCCCGGCGCATGCCCGCCTCGAGCTTGGCGTCGCGGGCGTCGACGGCGGCGCGGAAGCGGACCCGCAACAGCGGGTCGGCGGAGTCGACGACGAGCTGCTCGCCGGTCTCGGCGTCCTCGACCACGATCAGCCCGGCTTCGGGCAGCACGTCGTCGGCCGTGTCCACGATCCGCAGGGCGACCACCTCGTGCCGCCGGGCCAGGCGCTGGAGCGAGCGCTCCCAGTCGCCGTCGCCGATGAAGTCCGACAGCACGACGACGAGCGCGCGGCGGCGCGCGAGCCGTCCGGCCGCGTCGAGCATCTCCGCCAGGTCGGTGGTGGTGCCGCCGCGCGCCCCAGAGGTGCGTTCCAGCTCGGCGCCGATCCGCAGCGCGTGCCGCCGGGAGGTGCCGGGCGGCACGACGCGCAGCGTCCCGGTGTCGAACAGCAGGGCGCCGACGCGGTTGCCGCCCCGGCCGAACAGCCGGGCGAGGACGAGCGCGAGTTCGGCGAGTACGTCGTGCTTGCCGCGCCCCGGCCGGCCGGCCGCCATCGACGCCGACCGGTCGAGGACGAGCCACACCGTCAGCTCGCGGTCCTCGGTGAACACCCGCAGGTGCGGCTCGTCCAGCCGTGCGGTCACGTTCCAGTCGATGTGCCGGGCGTCGTCGCCGTCGCCGTAGGCGCGTAACCCGGTGAAGTCGATCCCGGAGCCGCGGTGCGCGGTGCGATGGGCGCCCTGGAGCCGGCCGTCGAGCCTGCGGACGACCTTCCACTCCAGGCGGAGCATGAGCCTGTCGGGGGCGGTGGCCATGACAGCTCAGCGGTTCTGCAGGACGACGTCGGGCGCCCGGACGGCCCCGAGCACCCTGGTGATGATCGTGTCGGCGTCGACGTCGTCCGCGAGGGCCTCGTAGGACAGCACGAGGCGGTGGCGCAGCACGTCGAGCGCGAGCTCGGACAGGTCGTGCGGCAGGACGTAGTTGCGACCGCGCAGGAACGCCAGCGCCCGGGCGCCCGTGACGAGCGCGATGGACGCCCGCGGGCTCGCCCCGTAGGTGACATACCGTTCCAGCTCGCCGAGCCCGGCCGTCGCGGGGGAACGCGTCACCGAGACCAGCCGTACCGCGTAGTCGACGATCGCCGGATCGACGTACACCTGCTGAGCGCGGGCCCGCATCGCGATCAGGTCCTCGGCCGTCACCATCGGCCGCGGCGGCTCGGGCGGACGCAGCGCTCGTCCGACGATCGCCTGCTCTTCGGCCTGCGTCGGATAGTCGACGACCACCTTCATCATGAAACGGTCGACCTGCGCCTCGGGCAGCGGGTAGGTACCCTCCGACTCGATCGGGTTCTCCGTCGCCATGACCAGGAACGGCTCGGGCACCCGGAACGTCTCACGGCCGATCGTCACCTGATGTTCCTGCATCACCTCCAGCAGGGCGCTCTGCACCTTGGCGGGGGCGCGGTTGATCTCGTCGGCCAGCAGCAGGTTCGCGAACACCGGGCCAAGCTCGGTTCTGAACTCCCCGGAGTGCTGGTGGTAGACCCGCGTGCCCACGAGGTCGGCCGGCACCAGGTCGGGGGTGAACTGGACGCGCTGGAAACTCCCGGCGATCGTGGCGGCCAGCGACCTCACCGCGAGCGTCTTGGCCAGGCCCGGCACGCCCTCGACGAGCAGGTGGCCGTCGGCGATCAACGCGACGGCCATGCGCTCCAGCAGGACGTCCTGCCCGACGATCGTGCGTTTGACCTCGAACAGCACATGTTCGAGCGGATGGGCCGACTCGGAGGACTTGGTCGAGGTCATATGGTGTTCCTTCTCGTGACGCTTCGGTCAGATCTGGGGCCCGTCGCCCGGCGGCCCGTCGCCTTCGCCACCGCCCAGGGCCGCGCCGATCGGCACCGCGAACGCGATGCCGGCGAACGCCTCGTCGCCTCCCGGGTCGGCGATCGAGACGACGATCCCGATGACCAGGCCGCGAGCGTCCAGGAGGGGACCGCCGGAGCTGCCCGGGTTCGCGGAGGCGTCGAACTGGATGAGCCCGTTCAGGTCGCCGTCCTTGGCGGTCCGGTTCAGGCCCGACACGACGCCGGTGGAGACGCTGTAGGTCAGGCCCAGCGGATTGCCGATCGCCACGACGGGCGCGCCCACGGTCGCGGCGCCGCCGAGCGTCGCCGGGACGACGATCTCCGGCAGCTTCGCGGGCGTGAGGGTCGCGACGTCGAGCTTGGGATTCGACGACGCGACGACGGCCTTCGTCCTGGTGCCGTCGGCGAACGTCACGGTGACGTCCTCGGCGCCTTTGTTCGAGGTGTCTTCGACGACGTGGTGCGCCGTCAGGATCGTCCCGTCCTCGGCCGCGATCACCCCGGTCCCGAGCGATTTCCCCGCCTGGATGACCACCACCGACGGCCCGACCCTCTTGAAGACGTCGGGCACCGTGAGCGTCGCACTCGGCGTCGGCGTCGCGCTCGGCCTGGGCGCGGCCTCCTCGCCGTTCCCGCCGCCGCCCCCCAGCCAGTACGCGAGCAGCGCCACGGCGACAAGCGCGCCGCCCCCGGCGACGAACCGCCGGGCAGGCCCGGTCGCGACTCCCCGAGCCTCGACCGCATCGGCCTCCTGCGGCACGCGCTCCATTTTCCCATACTCATAAATTTCAGTTGAAAATGCTACAAACTTCGCCTGAGAACTCCCTGGGAACCGGTCCCCGCAGCCCCGCGCGCGGCACGGAGCCGTTGAGTGCCGACCGGCCGGTGACGTCGAGCGGCGGCTATGCCGCCGCATGGTCGACGGTCTTGTCCACCAACGCTCTCAGGTTGGTCGCCTGCCCAGGTTGCGGGGCCGAGACGGCGCGCGTGCACGGCTATCACGAGCGGAGCGTGGCCGATGTCCCCATCGACGCCCTCCGTGTTCTGGTGGTGGCGCGGATTCGCCGCCTGGTCTGCCCGGCATACGGCTGCCACCAGACCTTCCGCGAACAGCTCCCCGGCGCGCTGGAACGCCACCAACCTTGACCAGGACCGCGATGCCGTCCGCGCGGCCCTGACCCCGCCGTACCACAACGGCGGCACCGAAGGCGTGAACACTTCGGCCTCGCCGCGCTCATGGGGTCAGCAGCCTCACCGCCGCCCAGGTCGCGGCTTCGGACGGGAACAGCGGGCCTCGCCGTGGGGGAGCCGGAGCAGGCGGGACAGCGTGGGGCAGTAGGTGGGCGGTGCCGGTGTCCCAGTACACCCATTCGACGGCGCCGCCCTTGGACCGGACGGGGGCGCGCCGGTGCTCCAGGCCGAGTTCCGCGACGTTCAGCGCCAGGATCTCCGCAGCCCGGGCCGCGGTCTTGTAGCCGACCTCTTAGGCCCCGGCCTACTCGTTGCCGTGGGTGGGGACGATATCGAGCTTGCGCATGCGGCGCTCCCCCCACTCCCCCAGAGTGCCGAGCGCCGCGTAGAGCGCAACGCCTTCGTCGGTCAGCTCGTACTCGACCCGGGGCGGTGTCTCCTCCAACACGGTCCGCCGGACGATCCCGTCCGCCTCGAGCTCGCGTAGCTGCTGGGCGAGCACCTTCTCGCTGATGCCAGGGAGGCTGCGGCGCAACTCGCCGAACCGATGGAGCCGCTCATCCAGCGCCCAGAGGATCAGCGCTTTCCCTTGCCTTCGACGACGTCCATCGCGGCGTCGAGGGCACAGATGTAGGGCGGGTTGCGCATCCGCCTCATGATAGCCGGGACGCCCCGCCCTACTCGTGGATGCCCGGTGCGGGTTCAGCCGGCGGCGACGGCGCGCCGCATCCGCCACAGTGAGGCGCGCAGGTGTCCGGCGAGATCCGCGGGCACACCCGCCTCCCCGGAGGCGGAGAGGATGTTCTCCAGGCCGGTCGCCTGCATCGCAGGGTTGTACTCGTCCGGGACGGATTCGCTCACGTCGGCGCCGTCGACCGTGATGGCGAGCATCTGCTCCATCCACGGGCGTAGCACCTCGCGCTTGAACGTCTCCACGTTCCCGCCTTCCGCGTGGACCAATGCCACCGCATGGTCCGCTCCGGCGCCCATGCCGTACATGCCGCTCAGCGCGGCCATGTCATACAGCGCCGCGAACCCTGGGTCCTCGCCCGCCCAATGAGGAAGACCGATGGGGCCGAGCACAGGGGCGATACGGTCGAACACGTCACGCGCACCGCTGTAGAGGATGAAGGCCCCCTCGGTCCCCACCGTCGGAGGCACAGCCATGATCCCGCCGGCGAGAAAACGCGCCCCGGACTCCTTCAGCCATCCGGCGAGCTCGCGCGCTTGCCGTACGGAGCCGCTGGTCAGGTTGACTATCGTCTCATCCGTCAGCTGCCGCGCGACCGGGGCGAGCGTGTCACGGACGCTGGCATCGTCCAGCAGGCACGCGACCGTCAGATCGCCCGCCTCGATCGCCTCTTCCACGCTCAAGGCATCCCGCGCACCGCGGGCAACGAGTTCACCCGCTTTCCCGGGGGTACGGTTCCAGACCGTCACCTCGCGACCGGCTTCGAGGAGCGCGCTCGCGAGCGCGTGCCCCATGGCTCCCAGACCGAGGATGCTGATGCGTTCATGCTGCGTATTCATGCGCCACGCTCTTCACCGGACGCGGTTCCTGCTACAAGAACGCACTTCGAAGTGCGTGGTTACCCGGAGGTTAGCGACGTGGCCTGCGCCGATCCGGCCGACGCCCATGTCTCCATCGACGAGAACCTCAGCCTGATGGCCATTCTGAACGGCTACATCGAGGGCACCGCCCGCGACGAGGTCACCTGGGCCGAGGAGATCCGCCGCAGCGGGCTCACCGAGACGGAATGGATGGCGCGGAGCTCCCCGCACGTCCATCAGCTACTGGAGAGCGGCCAATACCCGATCTTCACCAAGATCGCGATAAGGGTGACCTCGATCGGTTCCTGCGGACGGGTACGCAGCACCACGTCTTGGGCGAACCCGTTCGGGCGGTGAGCACCAGGTCGGCACCCTTTGCCACCGAAAGCCGGGGTACATCGGAGTCTCCACGAAAACCCGCGCGGTTCACGCGTCCGGGCGCCCTTCACGTCGTGGAGGGCGCCCGGCGGGATCACGGGATCAGGAGGCGAGAACCCGTAGCTCCGAGAGCTGGCCCGCAGGCCAGGCGGTGTTGGCGGTGAACACCAGCCGGACGTACCGTACGGCGGCCATGTTGAAGCTCGCCGCCACGGCGTTGCCCGAGGCCGGGGTGAAGGCGTACGCCCGTGATCCGACGATCGGCCGGTAGGTGACGCCGTCCGTGCTGCCCTCGATGGACAGCGTCTGGGTGCGGGCACCCCACGACGGCGGCAGTGCCATCTCCACCTGGTAGATCTGGCAGATCGCGCCGAGATCCACGGTCAGGGACTGCGGGAAGGCGTTGTTCGCGCTCTCCCAGTAGGTGGCGGTGTTGCCGTCCACCGTGTTCGCCGTGCCGTACCCCGGCTGTGCGGTCCCCTGGACCGGCCGGCCGAGGGCCGCGTTCTTGCCGGCCGCGGAGAACGCCTGCACCTCAGCGATCTTGATGGTCGGCGTCCAGGGACCGTTCGGGAAGCTCAGCGACAGGCAGCACCCGTGGACCGGCGGGAAGGTGATCGTGACCTTGTTGCCGGTGGCCGGGTTGAAACTGTAGGTCTGCGCCGGACTCACCGTGACGTTGTTGTCCACCGTGCCCAGGTAGGCCGCCTGGACCGACATCGTCAGCGTCCGGGCCGGCTCGCCGGCCGGGAGCTGCACGACCACCTTGTCCGTCGTGCGGCGGCCGCCGTCGAAGGCGTAGTTGATCGACACCGAGTTCACGAACGCCGGGACCTCCCAGTAGGTGGCCGGATCGTCGTCGACCGAGTAGAAGCCCCAGTGACCGTCGGTGCCGGGCAGGGTCCTGTTGTAGCCCATCACCACCGGGAGTTCGGTTCCCGGCGCGATGACGCCCGACCTGGCCCGCGCCACGGCGGCGTAGGCGTCCAGCTTGCCGTGCCCCCAGACCTCGTTCACCGTCCCGGCGGAGGCGCAGGAGGTGTCGGGCTTCGGTACGGCGCTGAAGTCCAGGATTTCCCGGGTCGCGTCGACGTTGCCGCGCAACGACGGCACCGCCGCCCAGATCAGGGCCACCGTCGCCGCCGTGTGCGGGGAGGCCATGGAGGTTCCGCTGTGGCTCGCGTAGCCACCGGGTACCGAGGAACGCACGTTCACCCCGGGGGCGGCGATGTCCGGCTTGATGTAGGAGGCGCCGTCACCCCGGCTGGAGAACGGCGCGATCACGTCGTTCACGTCGAAGGCCGCCGAGCTGTAGGCCTGGATGAGCCCGCCTGGGTAGCCCGCCGTCCCGCAGTCCGGTCCGTCGTTGCCGATGCCGAAGGCCGGGAAGATGCCCGCCTGCACCCAGGAGGACAGGACGTCGGCGTACCACTCCGAATATCCCGGGCTGCCCCAGGAGTTGTTCACCACGTCGGGGGCGAGGTCGGGCCTGGGGTTCTGCCCGGCGAGGTCGGTGGGGGCCAGCATCCACTGACCGGCCGCCAGCAGGGTGGC
Organism: Streptosporangium sp. NBC_01469; assembly: GCF_036227305.1. Lineage (NCBI taxonomy): Bacteria > Bacillati > Actinomycetota > Actinomycetes > Streptosporangiales > Streptosporangiaceae > Streptosporangium > Streptosporangium sp. NBC_01469. The sequence goes on from NZ_CP109465.1 coordinate 9,681,210, forward strand.
CGCCGAGCAGGTCTCACCCTCACACCCCTTGGCCGCGATCCACTTCACCCCGGGAGCGACGCCGATCTTGTTCGTACCGCCGTCGTCTCCGGCCATCGTCCCCATCGTGTGCGTGCCGTGCCCGTTGGTGTCGCACGGCGCCGCCGTGGGGCACCCTCCCGCCGGGTTGAACCAGGCGTAGTTGTGGTTCACGCTGCCGCCGGAGTTGCCCCGGTACTGACCGAGCAGGGCGGGGTGGTCCCACTGGACGCCGGTGTCGATGTTGGCGACCACGATGCCCTGGCCGCGGTCGGAGAACTCGCTCCACACCTGGTCGGCACCGATCTTGTCGACGTTCCACTCGACGCCGTCCACCGTGGCCTGCGCCCGTGGGGCCACGATGGGTTCCGGAATGACGACCGGGACGTCCGCCTCGATCTTCGCCACCTCGGGCAACGCGGCGAGCCGCTCCAGCAGCGCGCCGTCGCCGGTCACCCTGACCGTGTTGGAGATCCAGAACGACGTGAAGTCGGCGTGGGCGGCGCGCAGGATGGCGATGACCTGCTTCTGGGAGGAGTCGGCCGCCTCCTTACGGATGCGGATCACCTCCGTGGCCCGCCCCGCGCGGGTCTGCTTCCCCGCCACGGTGCCGAGATCCGCCCGCTTGGCGAGGCGCACCCAGAAGGTGGCGACCCGGCCGTCGGCCACGCTGTTCCGGACCGCTGCCGGGATCTTGGGCGGCGGAGTGGGTTCGGCCGCCGCGGGGGTGTTCGCCGGGCCGCCCGCATAGGCGGCGTTGGAGGAGAAGACGACGGCCGTGGCGACGGTGGCCGTCACCAGGGCACGTAAGAGCCGCATGGATCGCGACAAAGGAGAGGTCCTTTCCTAGGGGGACGTCCGCCGGCGTCTCTGCACAGGCCGCACGGACGGGAAGGCTCCGTACGGCTCACGCGATGCCGTACGGGGACATCCGGGTAGCGCCTCAGCCCGGATGGACCTGGAGGTGAGGGGATCGGGAAAGCCGTTCAGCCGGTCGGCTCGCGGCGGCGGGAGTGGTGAGCCGCCACCGGCCGTAGCCGTCTTCGCCACCGATGAAGATCACGGTGTTCCAGGTTGACGAGTTTTTCTCACGTGGGCGGTCGAGGGCCACTGCGCCCCCGGGCCCGAACCGACAGACACGGCCAAGATCCCCCGTTCCAGCCACGCCCCACACCCTAACGATCTACCCCTTCGCCCGCGACCCCATTTATCCCATTTTTTCCTGTTTAGATATGAATTCTGCGTTAATTAGTTTATTTCTTGCAATCGGAAGTTCGGCAGGATCCACGGCGGCCAGGAGGCTCCCGCGAACGAACGACGGCGTGCGAACGACGGCGTGCGCCTGACGAAAGCCGCGACCGGAGCCCTAGACCCTGTAGACGGGGGCGAGGTCGACGAATATGCGGTAGTCCGTGATCAGACCGTCGTCGCGGGTGCGCCAGATCGACACGGCCACGACGGTGGCGTCCTCGCCGTCGAGCCGCCGGTAGGTCACCTCGGTCTCGGCGATGATGTCGGCGTCCACCTGCCAGTTCCTGACGATCCGGTGCCGCAGCCCGCCGATGGTGGAGAAGAACGCCCGCAGCCCGGCGGCGATGGCCTCACGTCCCGTCATCGGCTCGGCGTTGCCGAACACCAGCGTGGCGTCCTCGGCCAGCAACCGCACGAACTCGTCGGGGTCGAACGAGTCGACCGTCCGGAAAACGCGTCGCACCACATCGTCGGTCATACCGATCCTTCTCCGCGCAGTCGGGATCACTGCTGGGGACGATACGGGGCGAAGGGCGACGCGCAACTATCGCGAAGGTGGGTATCCCATCGTCGTGTGGCCCGCCGAAGATCTCCGAACCCGGGGCGTGGCAGCGTGGATCGCCTTGCGCGTACGATCCTCGCCGGACGGCGGAAATCTCTGGGCCATGCCCGCCCTCCCCGTGCTCGCCTTCGTCGCCTGGGCGGGTGGCGCGATCGCCGCCCTTGGCACCGCCACCGTCCAGGGCGGCGGAGCCTGGCCGATGTTCTTCCTGGGCGTCCTCGTCCTACTCGCGGCACGCCCCCCGCTCATGCTCAAGAACCACCTCGCCGGATTCTGAACCACCGGTGCGGCAGAAGTGGCCCGATCCGCGAACGGCCACTTCATCGACGAGGACCGGGCTCCTGTCCGGAAGACGCGGGGGACGCGGGAGCCCCGGGCGGCACAGGCGACTCGGGGCGGCCGGGAGACTCGGAACGCCTGGAGCGGTCGGGAGACTTCGAGCGCTCGGGAGGCTTGGGAGCCTCCGGACGGCGGACGTAGACCGGGGTGCCCGTCGGGGTCATGTCGTAGAGCGCTTTGGCGTTGTGGAGTGGGACCCGGATGCACCCGTGGGACGCGGGATGCCGCGGGACCCGTTCCGAGCCGTGGAAGCCGATGCCCTCGTTGAAATAGATGGTGTAGAACTGGTCGCCCAGGGGCCCGCTGGTCCATCCGGGCGTCCTGAACCAGGCGCGGAAGTCGCCGGTGGGGGTGACGGCGATCCCGCAGTTGCCCTTCTTGCAGTAGTGCTCGCCGTTACCGGTTGAGATGTGGGAGACCAGTGCGGGCTCGCCGTCCCGCCACGCCGTGAGCAGCTGGCGGCGCAGGTCGATCTCCACCCTGGTGGGCTCCCCGTACGACACCAGCGGCCTCAGGCGCTCCGGACGGGAGAGCGCCCGCCAGGTCTGCGGGTCGATCTGGTCGGTGGGCGGCAGCCCGTTCGCCTTCTGGAAGGCCCACACGGCCGCGCGCAGCGCGGGACTGTACTCGTCGCCGACGTCTCCCGGCCCGAATCCCAGCCGGTCGAGGCGCCGGTGGACCTCCTGCACCTGGGCGCCCCTGTCGCCGGGGCGCAGGAGGGGGAACCGTGACAGCGGGGTGTGCTCGGGACGGGGTGCCGGAGAGCGCTCATGAGGAACGGGCATCCCGGAATGCCGCGACGACATGACACCGGTGTTCACGACACCGAATGGCAGGCACGCGGTGAGCACGAGGGCCGAGTTCGCGATCAGGAAACATTTGATGGTTCTCCGCATTTTTTTGACGCCTATCCGCTCTCGGGCGAAATCCGTTAGAAGGAATACGAGTACTTGCGATCCTCTATCGCCGCGCGCACCAGACCGACGGCCTCCTGGGCGCATCCCCAGGAGAAACTGAATCCGGCTCCGCCGTGCGCGAAGTTGTAGACGACCTGTTCCTCCTCGTCCCACTCAAGGCAGACGTTCTCGTTCCGGAACGGCCGCAGCCCCACCCGTACCGGCTCGTCGGGATCCAGCCTGGCGTGTCGCAGCGCGGGCATGAAGGCGAGGCATCGCTCGTACATCTCCCGCACGGGAGCGTGGTTCTCCAGATTGATTCCGGTATCCCACTCGTCCTTTTCCGCCAGCCCCCCGAGAACGAGGAGTCCCGGATTGCGCGGCACGATGAAGACGATGTCCTGCTCGTCCTTGTTCTCCTCTTCGTGGGAGACGCAGTGAGCCTCGCGGATCCGGCGCCCGCGGAGCCCGTCGTTGCGGACGCGTACCAGCGCGCCGCGCAGCGGGTACATGCCGATGCCGCGGAGCCCGGCGGTGCCGAGACCCGCGCAGCAGACGATCAGCTCGGCGTCGAAGCGGTCGAGCAGCTCGTCCCGCCGCTCGGCGAGCAGTCCCTCGACCCGGTACCGCTCGACCCGCACGCCGTGGACCTTGACCTGTCTCATCAGCCACGCCATGTACTGATCGGTGTCGATCATGGGCGCCATGTGCGAGTACGCGTCGACCACGCCGTAGTCGGGACTGACGCCGTTGCGTTCGGCGAGCGACCGGTCGCGGACGAAACCGCGCACCTTCCCCGCGAGTTCCTGCATCTTGTGGAGATCGTGCGGACTCTCCTCGACGGGGTGCTTGAAATAGAAGTTGGATCTTCGCATGGCCACCCCGGGCACCTTGGCCCGAGCCAGCTTCTCGAACATCTCGTACGAGGTGACGCACCACTCCTTGGAGCGGGCGAGCGAGATCTGGTCGTGGTGGTAACCGCACACCGCGGGTGGCCACTCCCACAGCGCGCCCGCGACGACCGAGACGATGTCGGGGGCGAACCTCTCCGCGACGACGGTGACGCGGAACCCTTCCCTGGCCAGGCACAGCGCACTGGTCAACCCGCTTACCCCGGCCCCGACGACAAGTATCTTCTCTGAATTCGCGCGCACCTGGGAACGCCTTCTTTCCGGATCCATCCAGCTCGATCACTTTTCGGCGTGACCGACCGCGGGAGGTCGTCACGACGAACGCTGAAACCCCTCCACAGTAAATCGGGCACCGGCGAATCCCGGAATGGTGGCGAACCCGGCATGGGAGAGAACCGGCCCCGGGCCGATGGGAAACCATTACCGATCGCGGAAATAACCTGGATCGAAGAGGGAAAAGCCGCACTCGACCTGAATGCTCCGATGACGAACCTTTGGTCGCGTGCCAGATTTTCATCACCAATCCACCGATCGACCCGGGCGAATATTGACACCTCCTTAGTCCGGCCCCGGGTGTCACGACGGGCCGATCGGGGGCACAGCGGGGTGAATTGCCTACTTTGCTCTGCGGACTCGCCTATATGCCCTCGGTGGGATTGTTGAGGGCAGGTATAGGGCCGAGTCTCACTTGTTGTAGAACGTGGTGACTAAAGACATATACCGAGGTGTACGCGCGCGCTCCGGCTCACCGCCGGCGGGATGTCCCCTCCCACGGTCACCGCGAAAAGATGTGGATGTGACAGAGGCACCTCGTGACGACAGGATGGGACGTCATGACCGACACCCGCGTTGACCCCGCCTTCATCGCCGACGAGAGCACCATGCTGCACTCCTGGCTGGACTGGCACCGGGAGACCCTGGCCGTGAAGTGCGCCGGGCTCTCGGACGAGCAGCTCCGCATACGTTCCGCCGAGCCGTCCACGCTCTCCCTGCTGGGCCTGGTCCGCCACCTGGCCGAGGTGGAGCGCAACTGGTTCCGCAACGTCCTCAACGGCGAGGGCGTCGCCCCGTTCTACTACTCCGACGACGATCCCGACGGCGACTTCGACACCCTTGAGACGAGCACGGCGGAGCAGGCGTTCGCCCGCTGGCGGGGCGAGGTCGCGTACGCGCGCGAGGTGTCCGCCGGGCTTCCAATGGACACCATAGGCAAGGCGCAGCGCCACGACCACGACGTCTCGCTGCGCTGGATCCTCATCCACATGATCGAGGAGTACGCCCGGCACAACGGCCACGCCGACATCATCCGCCAGCGGATCGACGGGGTCGCCGGGGAGTAGCGCCGTCCGGCCGGGACGTACGCGTCCACGGCGGCGGAAGCCCCCACGGAAACCGGGCTGCCGGGAGGACGACCCGGTCAGCTCGGGGCGGGGATCTCCGCGAGGGTCTCGGCGATCACCTGGTCGAGGTTGGCCAGGTTCGCCGGACGGGCGATGGCGGCCTCGGCGAAACGGCCGAGGAGCCGGGCGAAGGCCTCGCGGTCCGGCTCGTCCCAGTCGGCCATCAGGCCGTCCAGATAGGTGCGCCGGTGGCGGACCACCACCTCCAGCACGCGGCGGCCCCGCTCGCTCAGCACGAGCCGGGCCCGCCTGGCGTCCACGGCTGACTCCTCGCGCTCCACGAACCCCGCGCAGACCGCGTCGTTGACCAGCCTGCTGGCGGTGGACGGATCGACGCCCAGTTGCTCGGCGACGGCGCCCACGGTCACCTCGGGCACGTCCAGGCTCAGCTTGTGCACGGCGTGCACGACCATCACGTTCGACATGTGCACCGGCCGCCGCGGCTCGGCGGCCCTGCGCGCGCGCAGTGGCCGCGACCAGATCCGGCGCAGCCGGAACAGGGCCACGTCGATCACCGCTCCGGGTGTCCCCTCGTTCACGGCGCCACCCTAGCCGCTGCGGGCGGGTGCGCCGCCGTCCCGGCCCCTCCCTCGGGCCGGTGGCGGAGAGACCGGCGCGTACGGGAGACGGTCAGCCGGACAGGCGGACCGGGTTGACCAGGTCGGCGTACATCAGCAGGCCCGCCATGATGATCATCAGGAAGGCGATCGCGTAGGTGAGGGGAAGCGCCTTGGCGATGTCGACGTGGCCGGGCGTGGGGCGGCGGGCGACGCGGGCGAAGCCGCGCTTGAGCCCCTCCCACAGGCCGCCCGCGATGTGGCCGCCGTCCAGGGGAAGCAGCGGGATCAGATTGAACAGGCCGATCGCCAGGTTGAAGCCCGCCAGCAGGTTGATGAAGACGACGACCTTGTTCTCCAGCGGGATCGAGGCGGCGGCGATCTCGCCGCCGATGCGGCTCACGCCGATGACACCGATCGGGCCGTTCCTGTCGCGCTCGTCACCGGAGAAGGCGGCGTGCCAGACGCCCACCATCTTCTCGGGGAACCTGAGCAGCGAGGCGGCGGTGGCCGAGGTGAGATCCCCCATGTGCGCGGCCACGGCGCCGAGGCTCTGCTGCTCGATGACGATCTTCGGGCTCACCCCGAGGTATCCGACACCCTTTTCGATCTTGCCCGGCTCGTCCAGCGACTCGCGGTCCTGGGCGATGAGACTGGCGTTGACGGTCATCTCCTGACCGGCCCGCCTGATGCCGAGCGCGATCGGACCCGCGCCGTGGTCGCGGATGGCCCGCGTCGCGGCGTCCCAGCTCGCGGCGGGCCTGCCCGCCACGGACACGATGACGTCCCCCGGCCTCAGCCCCGCCGCGCTCGCCGGGCTGGGCTTGTCGGCCGCGGTGCACTCGGGGTTCTTGGCGTAGTCGGCGGCGGTCTTCACGCACTGCGGGATCGAGGCGATCTCGGTCTTCTGTGTGGGGATGCCGAACCCCATGAGCACGATGCCGAACAGGACGAACGCCAGCACGAAGTTCATCGCCGGGCCGCCGGTCATGATGATGACCTTCTGCCACCAGGGCTTGCGGTAGAACACCCGGTCCTCGTCGCCCGGCCGCACGTCCTCCAGGGCCACGTCGCGGGCGTTCTCGATCAGGCCCTGCCAGGGGCCCGTGGAGACCGAGCGCACCTTGCCAGGGGCGTCGGTGGGCCGGGGCGGCAGCATGCCGATCATGCGGATGTAGCCGCCGAGCGGGAGCCACTTGATGCCGTACTCGGTGTCGCCCTTGCGACGCGACCACATCGTCGGGCCGAAACCGACCATGTACTGGGTGACCTTGACACCGAACAGCTTGGCCGGCACCAGGTGGCCGATCTCGTGCAGCCCGATCGACACCATCAGTCCCACAAGAAAGACGATGACCCCGACCACGGAGAGCCAGCTCACAGGTTCATACCCCCATCGCGGTTTCACCGACAATGCCCCATAAGAGGTTAGCCCAAGTATCCGGCCCCCACGCCGCCGCGGAAAGCGGCATTCCCGATCGGGTCGCCTGCCCGCCCTTTGCCGATCGAACGCACTCCGTTGACATTCAGCGATCGCACGAACACTCTTTGGTGAGGTGAGGTGAGACGAGAGAGAGGAGCGTTTTGATCGGGATCCTGGTTGCCGAGCATCTTCCCCTGGTCCGGCGCGGGCTGGTGGCGACGCTGGAGAACGAGAACGACATGGAGGTGGTGGCCGACGTGTCCACCGGCGAGGACGTGCTTCCCGCCGTCCTGCGGCACACGCCGGAGACGGCGGTCATCGGTCTCGGCCTGCCGGACGTCTGCGGCTTCACCACCGCGCTCCGGCTGCACGAGGAGGCTCCCGGCTGCCGGGTCCTCCTGCTGTCGCGCGACCCCAGCCCGGGTCAGGTCCGCCGGGCCTTCGCCGCCCACGCGCTCGGGTTCATGAGCCTGGAGGTCGGCCCCGAGCAGCTGGCCGACGGCGTCCGCCAGGTGGCGGCCGGCCGCCGCGCGGTCGACTCCGAGCTCGCGGTGGCGGCGCTGAGATCGGCGGAGAACCCCCTGACCCGCCGGGAGCTCGACGTGCTCCGGCTGGTCGCGCGGGGGGCCAGGCCCAGCGAGATCGCCGACCAGCTGTTCCTCTCCGTGGGAACGGTCCGCAACCACCTGTCGCGAATCATGTGCAAGACCCAGGCGCGCAACCGTCTCGACGCCGTACGCATCGCCGGCGACTCCGGGTGGCTCTGACCGCCGAAAGAGCCGGGCCGTTCACGGGTGGCTCTGACCGCCGAGAGGAGCCTGGCCGGTCAGGGGCGCCAGATGAGGATGAGGGCGCAGTCGTCGTTGTGGCCCGACGACATGGAGGCGACCAGGTTGCGGGCGCCGTCGCGGAACCCCGAGGGCATCAGGCGCTCGGCCTCTCCCAGCAGGCGGTCCAGGCCGGCGTCGATGTCGCGCCCCGGCTGCTCGATCAGGCCGTCGGTGTAGAGCATGAGCGCGTCGCCCTTGCGCAGCATCCCCTGGTCGGCCTCGCAGTGCAGGTCGGGCACGACGCCGAGGACGACGCCCTTGGCCGTGGAGACCCGCCACGTCCCGGTGCCCGACTCGAACTTGACCACCGGGGGGTGACCGGCCGAGGTGATGACGTACTCGCCCGTCACGAGGTTGAGCCGGAGGTGGACCGCCGTGACGAAGCCCTCGGCCTCGCGCTGGCGGTGCAGGTAGGTGTTGCAGGCGGGCAGGAAGTCGGTGACCGAGCCGAGCAGCCCGCCGAAGGTGCCCGACAGCAGCAGCGCCCTGGTGCCCGCGTCGACGCCCTTGCCGGACACGTCGACCAGGGCGAGCTCCATCGTGTCGCCCTCGCGCATGGAGACCAGGAAGTCGCCGCCGAAGGAGGAGCCTCCGGCCTGCTTGAGAACGACCTTGGAGCCCCACTCCTTGGGCAGCGGGGGCAGGTCGCTCTGGCTCTTGAGGCGGTCGCGCAGCTCCAGCAGCATCACGTCGCCACGCAGGCCCTGCACACCGAGCTTGCCTCGGGTGCGGGCCATCAGCGCGGCCAGCACCGCGGTGAAGCCGAAGGTGACCAGCAGGCCGGGGCCGATGTATCCCACCCCCCGCACCACGGCCACGTAGACCAGGGAGACCGCGACCGCGCACAGCAGCTTGGCGAGACTGTTCAGCCTGAGCTGGAGCCCCGCCACGAGGGTGATCGGGATCATGAGCGCCGGGGAGAACCACTCCATGGAGACCCTCGCGGCCAGCCCGCCGATCAGCAGGGTGAGCAGGATGAGGGTGATGAGCAGGTTCCGGTCGCGCGCCAGGGGGCCGCGCCGCAGGAAGCGCACGATGGGAACGAGAAGAGGGACGCGGACCAGGAACGCGCGGAGCGCCGGAGGAAGCAGCGGCACCGGACGAGAACTCATGATGCGCTCGACTGTATCTGGCTATCCCCCCTTTGGGCAGCCCACTTGACCAATGCCTTGATCATTAAGCAGGGATATTAGATGGCCGGAACCGTTTGTCCCCTACTACCGTTTGGAAGATGACTTTCAGCCTGCGTCCGATCAGCGAAGCCGAATGGTCCGCCTGGAACACCGTGGACGAGGAGGCGTTCGGCAGCGTCGTCCCGGAACACCGGCAGGAGATCTTCAGGCGCAACGTCGAGTTCGACCGCTCGCTCGGCGTGTTCGACGGCGACCTGCTCGTGGGCACCGCCGCGACGTACAGCTTCAGCATGAACGTACCGGGCGGCCCGATCCCGGTCGGCGGCGTCACCGCGGTCGGCGTGCTGCCCTCGCACCGCCGCCGGGGCATCCTCTCCTCGCTGATGACCCGCCAGCTGTCCGACCTCCACGAGCGGGGCGAGGCCGTCGCCGCGCTCTACGCGGCCGAGGCCGCGATCTACGGGCGCTACGGCTACGGCAGGGCCGCGGACTGCATGGTCTTCCGGATCCCCACCGCGAACGCGGCCTTCGCCCGGCACGCCCCGGTCGACCCCGCCCTGCGGCTGCGCGTCGTCAGGCCCGCGGACGCCAGGTCCGTCCTCGAGAAGATCTACGAGTCGGCGTTCGAGGAGCGTCCGGGACTGTACGCCCGGCCGCCCGCGCGCTGGGACACGGTGCTGACCGACCGGGAGTCCGACCAGGGCGGCGCCGGCCCGCTGCGCGCCGTGGTCGCCGAGGACGACGGCGGCCCGCGCGGTTACGCGCTCTTCAGGATCAAGGCCTCCTTCGACGACCACGACCTTCCCACCGGCGAGCTGCGGCTCAAGGAGCTGTTCGGCCTCGACCCCGCCGCCTACGCGCTGCTCTGGCGGCACGTCCTGGACCGCGACCTGGTCTCGCACGTCTTCGCCCAGAGCCGCCCCTCGGACGACCCGCTGATCCACCTGCTGGCCGAGCCGCGCCGACTCCACGCGCTCTGGCTGGACGACCTGTGGGTCCGCGTCGTGGACGTCGACCGGGCCCTCACCGCCCGCCGCTACAGCGCGCCGGTGGACGTGGTGATCGAGGTCGAGGACACCGTGTGCCCGTGGAACGCGCGCCGCTGGCGGCTGACGGCCGACACCTCCGGTGCCCGCTGCGTCCCCTCGGACGACCCCGCCGACCTGGCCCTGCCCGTCTCCGTGCTGGGCGCCGCCTACCTGGGCGGGCGACCGCTGGCGGCACTGCTGGCGGCGGGCGTGGTGCGGGAGTCGCGTGCGGGGGCCCTGCGGGAGCTGTCCGCGGCCATGTCCTGGGGCCCCGCCCCCTGGGCCGGCCTGGTCTTCTGACGGCTCCTCCGAGAACGGCGACCGCCACAGCCGCTCCCGGCGGCCGGAGCCGCTCGCCCGGGGAGGATCGGGGCCGGATGGGAGCCGCCGGGCGAGCCGGAGCGGGTTATGGTGGCGGGCATGGCACTGCAGAGCTTGCAGATCACCGCGATCACCGCGATGCGGGCGCGAGACGTCTCACGCCCGTCGCAGGAGCAGCAGGAGGCCGCGGACCGCCGCCCCCTGCGTGACGAGACGCCCCGCAAGGAGCCCGCGCGCAACGGGACGCGCCGCGAGCCGGCGACCCGCGAGCGCGACCGGTGAGGACTACGAGGACTACGGCAGCGGCGGGAGCTGGCCGATGGTCTCGTACGAGGTGAGCTGCGCGATCCTGCGGTTGTGCCGCTCGGCCCCGGAGTAGGAGGTGCCGAGGAAGGTCTCGACGAACCGGATCGCCTCCTCCGGCTCGTGCATCCGCGCGCCGACGCTGACCACGTTGGCGTTGTTGTGCTCGCGGGCGAGCCTGGCGGTCTCCTCGCTCCAGGCCAGGGCGGCGCGGACGCCGCGCACCTTGTTGGCCGCGATCTGCTCGCCGTTGCCCGAGCCGCCGATGACGACGCCCAGGCTGCCCGGGTCGCCCACGACGCCCTCGGCCGCGCGCAGCACGAACGGCGGGTAGTCGTCCTCCGCGTCGTAGACGAAGGGACCGCAGTCCTCGACCTCGTGGCCGTGCTCCTTCAGCCAGGAGACGACGTGGTTCTTGAGCTCATAGCCGGCATGGTCGGCACCGATATAGACGCGCACCCGCCCAGTTTCGCAGGTGTACGCGGGCGGCTCCACCCGGCCCCGGCTAGAGTAACAGCCGCACTACTCCCGGAACCCTTACAAGAGAGAGCCCCCACATGCGTGACATCCGAGTGGTCGGTGACCCTGTCCTGCGCACGCCCGCCGAGCCGATCACCGACTTCGACCGCGACCTGCGGCGCATGATCGACGAGATGTTCGCCGTGATGTACGCCGCGCAGGGCGTCGGCCTGGCCGGTCCGCAGATCGGCGTGTCGAAGCGGATCTTCGTCTACGACTGCAGCAACCGCAAGGGCCATGTGATCAACCCGGAACTGACCGTGGACGACGACGCCGAGGTCCTCGACGAGGAGGGCTGCCTGTCCGTCCCCGACCGCGGGACCGGCACCCCGATCTACGCCAGGACGCCCCGGGCCGCGGGGGTCACCGTGAGCGGCCTTGACCGGCTGGGGCGGCCGATCCGGATCAGGGCCCGCGGCACGCTGGCCCGCTGTTTCCAGCACGAGACCGACCACCTCGACGGCAGGCTCTACGTGGACAGGCTGGCCAGGGAGGCCGCGAGGAAGGTCCTGCTCCAGGCCCCCTGATCCCCCTGCGCCCCGGGCGGCCGTCAGAGCTGGACGGCTTTGATCTCCAGATACTCCTCGAGCCCGAACTCGCCCAGCTCGCGGCCGAGGCCCGATTGTTTGTAACCGCCGAAGGGCGCCCGCGGGTTGAACCGGCCGCCGTTGACCGCTACCTGGCCGGTGCGCAGCCGCCGGGCGACCGCGACGGCCCGCTGCTCGTCGCCCGCCCACACCGCGCCCGCCAGGCCGTACGGCGTGCCGTTGGCGATGTCGACCGCCTCGTCCTCACCCCGGAGGTAGGGGATGATCGTGAGGACCGGGCCGAAGATCTCCTCCTGCTCGATCACCATCCCCGGCTCCACCCCGGCGAACACCGTGGGCTCGACGTAGAAGCCGCGTTCCAGGGGCCGGTCGGCGCCTCCGGCGACCAGCCGGGCACCCTCCTCCTGGCCGCGGTTGATGTAGCGGACGACCCGGTCGCGCTGGGCCGCGGACACGAGGGGGCCGAGCCTGGTCGCCTCGTCGAAGGGGTCGCCGACGGTGTATCTCCCCGCGGCCTCGACCGCGAGGCGGACGGCCTCGTCGTACCGGTCGCGATGGACGATCATGCGGGTCCATGCCGAACAGGTCTGGCCGGAGTTGACGAAGGCGTTGGCCACCGTCGCCTTGACCGCCGTCTTCAGGTCGGCGTCCGGCAGGATCAGGCTGGCGGACTTGCCGCCGAGTTCCAGGGCCACCCGCTTGATCGTCTCGGCCGCGAGCGCGGCGACCCGGCGCCCGGCCCCGGTGGAGCCGGTGAACGACACCATGTCCACGTCGGGATGGGTGGCCAGGGCCTCGCCCACCACCGGGCCGTGGCCGCTGACCATGTTGAGGACCCCGGCGGGCAGTCCGACCTCGTCGAAGATCCCGGCGAGCGCGAAGGCCGCGAGCGGCGCCACCTCGCTGGGCTTCAGCACGACCGTGCAGCCCGCGGCGAGCGCGGCGCCCACCTTGCAGACGACCTGGTGGAGCGGATAGTTCCAGGGGGTGATGGCGGCGACCACCCCGACCGGCTCCCTGAAGACGCGGGAGTTGCCGACCTGCCCGCCCTCGAAGTCGTAGGTCTCGGCCAGCTGGGCGTACGAGGCCAGCACCCCGGCCGGCATCAGCGTCTGCACCCTCATCGCCAGGCCGTACGGGGCACCCATGTCCGTGGCGATGATCCTGGCTATCTGGTCGGAGCGCTCCCGTATCAGGTCGGCGGCCGCGGCGAGGATCCTGCCCCGCTCGGCGGGGAGCGTCGCGGACCAGGAGGGGAAGGCCGCGCGGGCGGCGGCCACGGCGGCCTCGACGTCGGCGGGCGCCCCGGCGGGAACCCTGTCGATCAGCTCCTCGGTCGCGGGATTGACCACGTCGATGCTCTCGCCCGACGCGGACGCCTGCCAGGCTCCGTTCAGATAAAGGTGACGCATGCCCTCATCCTGGCGTGCGTGCCGTTGTTACGCGAGGGCGAGCGGGGCGCTGCTCCCGTACAGAGATGATCTTTGTACGGGAGCACAGCGGGTGGGCACGGCGAGGCCGGCCGCCGCGGTCGCGCGCGACGGGCGGCACCGGCGGGCGGAAACCGGGGAGGAACGGATCAGTCGAAGATCGGCGGCCGGGTCCTGGAGCGCTTGAGCTCGAAGAAACCGTCGGTGCCCGCCACCAGGCGCACGCCGTCCCAGAGCCTGCCCGCCTCCTCGCCCTTGGGGGCCGGCGAGATGACCGGGCCGAAGAAGGCGACGCCCTCGACGGAGATCACGGGGGTGCCGACCTCCTGGCCCACCCGGTCGATGCCGTCGTTGTGCGAGGCGCGCAGTGCCTCGTCGAACTCCGTCGAGTCCATCGCGTCGGCGAACGCGCGGTCGAGCCCCGCGGCCTCCAGGGCCTCCTCGACGGTCTCGCGGAGCCTGTCGAGCTCCTTGGCCCTGCCCTGGTTGTGCAAACGGGTGCCAAGCTCGGTGTAGAGGCGGCCGACCGTCTCGGAGTCGTACTTCTCCTGCACGGCGGTGACCACCCGGACCGGGCCGATGGCCTTGGCGATCAGCTCACGATAGCTTTCCGGGACGTCTTTGTCCTCGTTCAGCACGTTGAGGCTCATGATGTGCCAGCGCGGCTCGATCGACCGCACCTTCTCCACCTCCAGCAACCAGCGAGAGGTCATCCACGCGAACGGGCAGAAGGGATCGAACCAGAGATCGACGGGGGTTCGCTCAGTCATCTTTTTTCCGCTTCCTGGTCGTGAGGCTGCTTCGGTAGCGACAACCCGGACGGCGGAGTTCCCTATTCCACAGGTGGATTAATACCTTGACATGCCTCTTTATTCTCGAATCTGGGTATCGGTCCGCAGGCTGAGGCGAAGCGGCGCTCCGCGGCCTTACGTGGCAGGATTCAGTCACCCCTTAGCAATGGAGCGGGGGAAGTTGTGAAGAGGGAGCGGTAGTGGCAGGCAATCTGACCCGTGACGAGGCGCGCGAGCGCGCACGGCTGCTCAGCGTGCGGTCCTATGCGGTGGAGCTCGACCTGACCGAGGGTGAGGAGCGCTTCGAGAGCGTCACCACGGTTCGCTTCACCAGCACCCGCCCGGGTGCGGGGACGTTCGTCGATCTGGCCGGCGCCAAGGTACGCAGGGCCGTCCTGAACGGCGTCGAGCTGGACGTGAGCGGCTACGACCCGGAGACCGGGCGGCTGCCGCTGCCGGGCCTGGCCGAGACCAACGAGCTGCGCGTGGACGCCGACTGTTCCTACAGCCGCACCGGCGAGGGCCTGCACCGCTTCGTCGATCCGGTCGACAAGAGCGTCTACCTGCACAGCCAGTTCGAGACGGCCGACGCGCACCGGATGTACGCGTGCTTCGACCAGCCCGACCTCAAGGCCACCTTCGAGCTGACCGTGCTCGCGCCGTCCCACTGGGAGGTCATCTCCAACGCGGCGCCCGACACGGCCGAGGAGCTGCCGGAGCACCGCGGCAGGCACGGCGCGCTCCAGGCGTCCAGGCGCTGGCACTTCCCGCCCTCCCCGGTGATGTCGACCTACATCACCGCGCTGTGCGCCGGGCCGTACCACAAGGTGACCTCCGAGCACGACGGCATCCCGCTGGGCCTGTACTGCCGGGCCTCGCTCGCCGAGCACCTCGACCCGGACAACCTCTTCGAGGTGACCAGGCAGGGCTTCGACTTCTTCCACAGGGTCTTCGGCGTCCGCTACCCGTTCGGGAAGTACGACCAGCTCTTCGTCCCCGAGTTCAACGCCGGGGCGATGGAGAACGCGGGCTGCGTGACCTTCCTGGAGGACTACGTCTTCCGCTCGCGCGTCACGGACGCGGTGATCGAGCGCCGCGCCGAGACGATCCTGCACGAGATGGCGCACATGTGGTTCGGTGACCTGGTCACCATGCGCTGGTGGGACGACCTGTGGCTGAACGAGTCGTTCGCCACCTACGCCTCGGTGCTCTGCCAGGCCGAGGCCACCCGCTGGGGCCAGGGCGCCTGGACGACCTTCGCCAACGTCGAGAAGGCCTGGGCCTACCGCCAAGACCAGCTGCCCTCGACCCACCCGATCGCCGCCGACATCGTCGACATGCACGCGGTCGAGGTCAACTTCGACGGGATCACGTACGCCAAGGGCGCCTCGGTCCTCAAGCAGCTCGTCGCCTACGTGGGGCTGGACAACTTCCTGGCCGGGGTCCGCGCCTACTTCAACGAGCACGCCTGGGGCAACACCACGCTCGCGGACCTGCTCGGCGCACTGGAGCGCACCTCGGGGCGCGACCTGTCCTCCTGGTCGAAGGAGTGGCTGGAGACCTCCTGGGTCAACACGCTGCGCCCGTCGTTCACCGTCGACCCCGAGGGCCGTTTCCTGGAGTTCGACGTGCTCCAGGAGGCCCCGGCCGACTACCCGACGCTGCGCTCGCACCGCGTCGCCATCGGCCTGTACTCCGTACGGGACGGCGAGCTGGTCCGCGTCAAGCGGGTCGAGCTGGACGTCGTCGGCGCGCGCACGGCCGTGGCCGAGCTGGTCGGCGAGGTCCAGCCGGACCTGGTCCTGATCAACGACGACGACCTGACGTACGCCAAGGTCAGGCTCGACGAGCGGTCGCTGCGGACCGTGACGGAGGGCGGCATCGGCAGGTTCACCGAGTCCCTGCCCCGCGCGCTGTGCTGGTCGGCCGCCTGGGACATGACCCGCGACGCCGAGATGTCCACCCGCGACTACCTCACCCTGGTCATCTCCAACATCGAGTCGGTCACGGACATCACGGTCGCCCAGACCGTGCTCCGCCAGGCCCGCCTGGCCGTCCAGCAGTACGCCGACCCCGCCTGGCGCCCCGAGGGCCTGTCCCGGCTGGCCTCCGCGCTGCGCGGCCTGGTCACCGCGGCCGAGCCCGGCTCCGACCACCAGCTCGCCTACCTGAACGCGCTGGCGGCCGTGGCCACCTCCACCGAGGACCTGGCGTTCCTGAAGGGGCTGCTGGACGGCGAGACGGTGCTCGACGGCCTCACCGTCGACACCGACCTGCGCTGGACGCTGACCGGCGCCCTGGTCTCCGGCGGCCTGCTCGGCGAGGAGGACATCGCCCATGAGCTGCTGCGCGACGCCACCGCGACGGGCGAGCGCTCCGCCGCGCTCTGCCGCGCCGGGATCCCGACGGCCCAGGGCAAGGCGAACGCCTGGGCCGCGATCGTCGAGGGCAAGCTGAGCGGCGCGCTGCTCCGCTCGACGCTCGTCGGTTTCATGGACCCGCGCCACCCGGACCTGCTGGAGCCGTACGGGGAGAAGTACTTCGAGGAGATCGGCAGGATCTGGAAGTCCTGGACCTCCGACAGCGCCCAGAACTTCGCGAACGGCTGCTACCCGGCGCTGAACATCTCCCCCGAGACGGTCGCCAGGACCCAGGACCTCATCTCGTCCACCCAGCCGCCGCAGGCCCTCAAGCGCCTGCTGCTCGAGGGCGCCGACGGCATCGGCCGCGCCCTGCGCGCCCAGGCCAAGGACGCCTCGGCGGCCTGACCCCGCCGCGAAACCGGGCCGGCTCGCGGGGATGGGCCGGTCTCGGAGCGGATCCCGGGGTCAGGGCGACCGCCCGGACCCCGGGCGACCGGGAGACCCGCCACGCGGACGCCCCTCGCCGTCACGGCGAGGGGCGCGTCGCCCGGAACCTCCCCGGGGCGAAGCCTTGGGTGATTTCCGGCAAACACTGGTAGAAATAGTCGTCAAGCGCGGGAACCGTCCCGCGTCTCGCCGTGTGTGGACACCGGTCCTGCCGCTTGTGGGTCATGAGAGGGTAAATCACGTGGAATCAGCGCGTGACCTGCTCGTCTCCCTGGCCCGGAGATACGCCTTCGGCGATGTCGGAGCCCTCGCCTCGGGCGTCGTGGAGGACGCGGCCAACATCGAGGCGGCGTGCGAGTTCGGCCAGCGGCTGCTCTCGCTCGACGCGGAGGACTTCGCCGCCGAGGCGCGGGCCGTGCCGAGCGACCTGCGGCGGCGGGCGCGGGCCTGCACGATGCCGCAGACGCCCCGCGAGCAGCCGCGCGGCGCGCTGGAGTCGCTGCGGCCCGCGTACGGGCTGCTGCTGGAGGTCATCGCGGTCAGGTGGCACCGCCGCGAGCTGAGCCCCATGGTCGCCGCCGTCCACATCGCCAGCGAGTACCTCCCGCTGCTCGCCTTCGAACCGGTGCTCGGCAGCGCCGGAGACCCGGTTCGCTGGCCCGAGGGGCTCACCGCTCCGGGCAGCAGGTTCGGGGTGATCGGCGACCGCGACTGCGACCACACGAGGGCCGAGCAGTCGGCCGTCAACCGGACCCTGCGCGTGGCCGGGGAGCCGGCCGAGGGGTGGCGCGCCTACTTCGACCGCCAGCACAGCCAGGTGGCCGGGGCGCTGGCCACCTGCGTGGCCGACTGCCGCAACCCCTGCACCGCGATGGACTGGGTGGAGCCGGACCGCCGCGACGACCTCGCGCTGCGTTCCCGGGTGGCCCTGGCCTTCGCGGAGACCCCGCTGGTGCGGTTGCGCCACGCGGCCCCGGTGGGCCACGGGTTCGGCGTGCCCTCCCCCGAGGAGGTCACCGAGGCCTGGGAGCGCAGCCGGCCCGTCCTGGCCAAGAACGGCGTGGGCGGCGAGGCCTCCGACGACGACGGCTTCCCGCTGCCGGGGTTGCCGGCCCTGTTCTCCGCCGTCGCGGGCGCCCCGGTGAAGCCCTCGACGCTGCTGGCGGACATCAGCACGTACCTGGTGAGGCTTCTCCAGCCCTGACCGGGCGGGCCCGGAGGCTCGCTCAGAGCCGGCCGTCGACGAACACCGACAGCGCGCAGCAGGTGATGGAGACCGTCATGAGCAGGACGCCCCGGCGGATGAAGCGCTGCTTGGCGTCCCCGAAGGCGTTGAGCCTCCTGATCTCCAGGACGAGCAGGTCGACCCCCGCGCCCGGTTCCGCCCTGTACCCCAGCCGGGGGTCCGGTCCCGGCGACGGGTCGCCGGCGAACCCGCCGGGGTAGAAGCGGCGCCGCTCCAGGGCCCTGCCCGCGAGCCCGGCGGTACGGCGCCAGAGGGCTCCGGCGAGCACGAGGATCCCCATCAGCCAGAAGAACATGCTCGTCCACCAGAGCCACTCGACCTTGCTGGACAGCTCGCCGGGCCTCCAGTGGCCGTTCAGCAGCCCGACGACGACGGCAGCGGCGGCGGCCCCCGTCGTGAACAGCAGGATGGCCGCCGTCTCGTTCTCCCTGCGGACCTTCCCTCGGGCGTCCGCGAGCGTCGCCTGGACGTAGTCGAGGATCCTGCCGGGCTCCCGTTCCGCCGTGGACCTCCTGCGAGAGCGACCCCGTAGCGCGTCCCACATGATCCTCAGCACGAGCCGATTATCCGGGAAAACCATTCTCGTTCCGCCCGGACGGGCCGCCCTCGGGACCGGCCCGCGTGATCACCTGCGCCGCGACGCCTGGTCCGCGAGCAGCAGGACCCCGGTGACCAGCCCGCCCACCAGGTCGCCCAGGCCGAACACCGCGGCCATCGACGTCGCGGCCACGCGGCACTCGGCGTCGGGCAGCCACTCCCCGGCCAGGGAGCCCGTGACGATCTCCAGGGCCCTGCCCCGCTGGTCCACGAAGACGAGCACGGCCCTGTCGGCGTCGGCTCCCAGCGCGGCGTGCAGCCGCTCGGAGAAGTGACGGCGCGGCCCGATCGCCGGACCGAGGTAGGCGGCGAAGCGCAGCCCGGTACGCCGTTCCGCGGCGCGCAGGGCCTCGCGGACATCGTCCCCCTGTGTCGAGGTCAGGGTGAGCATCTCCGTCACCTCGCCTTCACCGATTCAGCGATGGTCCGGCGACTCACCGGCCGGCCGGGTTCACCAGGCCGCCGACGCCCCGCCGGTGTGCCGTCCGGGCTCGGAGGTCTCCGCGAGCGAGACCCAGTCGATCTCCGGCGCCGGGGGCCGGGCCGGGCGCCGCTCGGTGAGCACCAGGACCGAGTCGGTGATCCCCCGCTCGCTGCCGAACGGGCCGCCCAGCCAGACCGCGCCCGCCGAGGTGCTCCTCGCGGCCTTGTCGCGCATCCTGCCGGGCATCGTCACGAGCAGGGTGATGAGCGCGAACAGGCCGCCGGAGACTCCGACGAGAAAGCCGAAGACCTCGATCGCACTGTCCACACCTCAAAAGTAACCCGGCGCCGACCACCCGTCGAGGGCTACCAGGTGGCGGGCCTGCGCTCTCCCCAGAAACCCCCTCTGGCGGCCTCGATCTGCGACGACACGGAGATCAGGGTGCCCTCGTCGCCGAACCTGCCGGCCAGCATCACGCCGATCGGGAGACCCTCGGCGCTCCAGTACAGCGGGAGGTTCACCGCGGGCTGGCCGCTGACGTTGTAGACGGCGGGGAAGGCGGCGAACCGCTTCATCCGCTCGAGGGTCTCCTCGGGGTCGTCGACGTCCTCGAACCAGCCCACGGGCCGGGGCGGCTGCGTCACGGTCGGGGTGAGCACCGCGTCGTACGGGTCGGTCGCCCGCAGGCCCATCCGGGTGGCGAGCTGCAGCCCCGACTGGGCCTGCAGGAAGTCGGGGGCGGGCGTGGCGAAGCCGCGCTCGCGCAGCCAGGCGGTCAGCGGCCTGAGCCTGTCCTGCCTGGTCAGGTCGACCGGGTGCATGCAGGAGAACGAGTACCAGAGCGTCACGAACCGCGGCACCAGCTCGGGCCCGAACGGCGGGTCGATGTCGACCACCTCGTGCCCGAGCGCCGCCAGCTCCGCCGAGGCGTGCTCGTAGGCGGCGAGCACCTCGGGCTCCACCACCGCGCCGGGGACCAGCGGCTCGGCGTAGCGGGCGATCCGCAGGCGCCCGGGGTCGCGGCCCGCGTACGCGCCGAAGGAGCCGAGCTCGGGTGGCGGCGCGTGGTAGAGGTCACCGGGGTTGTGGTGGGCCATCACGTCGAGCAGCGCGGCGGCGTCGGCGACGGTCCTGGTGATCGGGCCGTTGGTCGACAGGCCCGCCAGGTCGGGGATGATCGGCGCGAAGCTGATCCTGCCCCGGGAGGGCTTGAGGCCGAACAGCCCGCAGACCGAGGCGGGGATGCGGATCGACCCGGCGCCGTCGCTGCCCTGCGCGGCGGGGGCCAGGCCCGCGGCGACCGCGGCCGCCGCGCCGCCGCTGGACCCTCCCGCCGACCGGGAGAGGTCCCACGGGGTACGGCTGGGCGGGGAGACGGAGGTCTCGGTGTAGCACGGCAGCCCGAACTCGGGGGTCGCGGTCTTGCCGATCATGATCGTCCCGGCCTCTCTGAGCCGCTCGACCACGCTGTCGTCCACCGGCGCGACGAAGTCCTCGTACGTGGCCGAGCCGAAGCGGATCGGCACGTCCTTGACGAGGTTGAGGTCCTTGATCGGGATCGGCACCCCGGCCAGGGGTGAGGGGTCCTCCCCCGCGAGCACCCGGGCCTCGACCTTGTGGGCCTGCTCCAGGGCGAGTTCGGGGGTCACCGTCACGTAGGCGCCGACCCGGGGGTCCAGGCGGACGATCCGATCGAGGTAGTGCTCGGTGATCTCGACGGGTGAGATCTCCCTGCGCCGCACAGCTGCCGCCTGCTCCAGGGCGTTAAGATCGTGAATGTGGGTCACGCCCCGCACAGTAGGCGCAGAACACGCGGTTATCCAGAGCGAAAAGCCCTAAGGTACCCGGTTCATAGCAGTGCCAAGCGGGTGACGGCGGTCACAAAAGTATGAGATACGCAATACTAGGCACCCCCGAGGACGTCAGCTACCGTGAGTTACGTGGATTCCGGTCAGGTACCAGAAGACGGTAACACTACGTCACCGATTTGGGTCAGTGACCGACAGGCCGAGGACCGGCCGACGTCTCGACCCGCCGCGCCAGCGTCTACGTACGCACCTGTCGAGCGCGCCTCGCTGCGCGGTCTGCTCGACCACCCGAAGTACCGCCACCTGCGCCGGCGCGTCATCATCGCGGTCGGTGTCGGCGTGCTCGCGGGCATCCTGCTGGCCAGCTTGCCGCTGGGCCTCACCGCCGCCGTGGTGGCCGCGATCGTCGACACGGTGCTTCGCGCCCGTTCCAACTCCTCGGTGCCCGCCTGGCGGCGCGCCTCGGTCGCGGAGCGGCGCACGGAGATGCAGCTGAAACGGCTGGAGCGCGGGGGTTACCGCACCCTGCACGCCCGCGCGATTCCCGGCAGCGAGGCCCAGATCGACCATCTGGTCGTGGGCCCCACCGGCGTCTACGCGGTCGACTCCGAGAAGTGGGACAAGCGCCTGCCGGTCCGCGTCCAGTCGCACCGCAAGCTCTTCCACGGCCCGTTCAACCAGAAGCCCCGCCTCGACGAGGCCCGCTGGGAGGCCTCCCAGGCCGGAGAGCTGATCGGCGCCGAGCTGGGCCGCGAGGTCACGATCGTGCCGTCCCTGGCGATCTACGGCCCGGCCATCCCCTGGAAGGTCCTCAACGTCCGCGAGGTCGACGTATTCGACGGCAGTCGTGTCCGTAAATGGATCACCAAGCGGGAACGCTCACTCACCGACGCCGAGATCGACAGGATCTTCGAGGCCGCCGAGCAGGTCCTGCCCGCCCGCTACCCGGAGAACTGATTCCGGACGTCCCGCGAGCCCTTTTTCGCACGACCGTGCCTCTCCCGTCGGGACCGACGGGAGTCAGCCCCGCCACGGCGCCCCGGCCCGGCGGCTCCCGTCTCCCCTTCCCGCGCGTGCGCCGACTGCTCGTCCCCGTGGGTGCCGGTCGCGGGCGGCGCGGCGGGTGACCGAGAAGTCTCCCCGGGTGCCGCTCGCCCCGGGTTCGCCGGGCGCGGAGACCTTCGGTAGTGTCGGAGGACACCCTGGGCCCGTATCGGGCCCACCGGCCGCCGCCCCGGTGCCCACCCCGTGCCCCGTCGGCGTCCCGGAACCGTCCCGGTGACCGGTGCGGCGCCTCGCCGCCCCCCGCCTTGTCACCCCTCGTCCGGTACGTTGATCATGCTCGGGCGGTGTTCACGGAACATGTGGTCACGAGCCGGGCCTCGTCACCGCCGCGGCGCCTCGATCATGCTCGGGCGGTGTTCACGGAACATGTGGTCACCGGCCGGATGTCTCGCGGCATGGACAGGCGTCTCACGCACCGGGCGGTAGCCGTACCATTTGTAGACACGGTTTCGATGATGGGAGAAGCCTCATGCCCGCCCTCAGGTCTCGTACGGTCACTCACGGCAGGAACATGGCCGGGGCCCGGGCCCTCCTCCGGGCGACGGGCGTAGCCGGCGAGGACTTCGGGAAACCGATCATCGCCGTGGCCAACAGCTTCACCCAGTTCGTCCCCGGGCACGTCCACCTCCGCGAGGTCGGCGACGTCGTCGCCGGGGCGATCCGCGAGGCGGGCGCGATCCCGCGCGAGTTCAACACGATCGCGGTCGACGACGGCATCGCGATGGGTCACGGCGGCATGCTCTACTCGCTGCCCAGCCGGGAGCTGATCGCGGACGCGGTCGAGTACATGGTCAACGCGCACTGCGCCGACGCACTGATCTGCATCTCCAACTGCGACAAGATCACCCCGGGCATGCTGCTCGCCGCCTTCAGGCTCAACATCCCAACGGTCTTCGTCTCCGGCGGGCCGATGGAGGCGGGCAAGACCCCCAACGGCAAGCTCGACCTGATCGACCCGATGATCGCCGCCGCCGACGACTCCGTCTCCGACGCCGAGCTGCTGGAGATGGAGGAGAACGCCTGCCCGACCTGCGGTTCGTGCAGCGGGATGTTCACCGCCAACTCGATGAACTGCCTGGCCGAGGCCATCGGCCTCGCGCTCCCCGGCAACGGCACGATCCTCGCCACCCACAAGGCGCGCAGGAAGCTGTTCGAGGACGCCGGGCGCCAGCTGGTGGAGATCACCCGCCGCTACTACGAGCAGGACGACGAGACGGTCCTGCCGCGCGCCATCGCGACCAGGGACGCGTTCGAGAACGCCATGGCGCTGGACGTGGCGATGGGCGGCTCGACCAACACGATCCTGCACATCCTCGCCGCGGCCCGCGAGGCCCAGGTCGACTTCGGGCTGAAGGAGATCAACGAGATCTCGCTGCGGGTGCCCTGCCTGTGCAAGGTCGCCCCCGCCACGGCGAAGTACCACGTCGAGGACGTCCACCGCGCGGGCGGCATCCCGGCGATTCTGGGCGAGCTCGACCGGGCGGGCCTGCTCCACCGCGACGCGTACACCGTCAACGGCGGCACCCTGGGCGACTACCTCGACGGCTGGGACCCCCAGTCGCCGCGGGTGCTGCCCGAGGCGCTGGAGCTGTGGCACGCGGCTCCCGGCAACGTCCGCACCGTCAAGCCCTTCTCCCAGGGCGCCCGCTGGGAGGAGCTGGACCTCGACCGGTCCGAGGGCTGCGTCCGCGACTCCGAGCACGCCTACACCCGTGACGGCGGTCTGGCCGTCCTGTACGGCAACATCGCCACCGAGGGCTGCATCGTCAAGACCGCCGGGGTCGACGAGTCGATCTGGAGGTTCGAGGGCCCGGCCGTGGTCTTCGAGTCGCAGGACGACGCGGTCGAGGGCATCCTCAACAACAGGGTCAAGGCCGGCGACGTCGTGGTGATCCGCTACGAGGGGCCGAAGGGCGGGCCCGGCATGCAGGAGATGCTTTACCCCACCTCGTTCCTCAAGGGCAAGGGGCTGGGCAAGGACTGCGCGCTGGTCACCGACGGCCGCTTCTCCGGCGGCACGAGCGGGCTGTCCATCGGCCACGCCTCCCCCGAGGCGGCCGAGGGCGGCACCATCGCCCTCGTCGAGGACGGCGACCTCGTCGCGATCGACATCCCCGGCCGTTCGATCGAGCTGAAGGTCTCCGAGGATGAGCTGGCCGCCCGCCGCGAGAAGCTCCTGACCGACCTGGGCGGCTACCGGCCGCGCGACCGCCAGCGCCAGGTGAGTGCCGCGCTCCAGGCGTACGCCGCGCTCACCACCTCGGCCTCCACCGGCGCCTCGCGCGACCTGTCACAGCTGTCCCGCTGACCTGGGCTTCCTGTCGGGTACAGATGCCTTACCCGACAGGAAGTTCGAAAAAATGTCAGTGCTCGGACGTATTATCTGGGTATGACTAACGTCATGAAGCTCACCGCCCCGCTCACGGCCGCCGAGATCGCCGCACTCGCCCTGTCGATGGCGCATCTGGGGTCGGGTCCGCAGGCCAACGCCGCCCGCAGCGGCCTGCGCCACGCCTTCGAGCAGATGGAGCTCGACGACGACGTCGTCGCCACCACCCTGGCGACCCTCACCGAGCCGATGTCCGCCCCGATCGCCGACCGAGCCCGGACGATCGCCAACGCCATCACCTCAAACCTCGTCATCCGCCTCCACTACCAGGACGTCTCCGGCCGGGTCACCGTCCGCGACGTCGACCCGGTGACCTGCATGGTCCACCGCGAATACTGGTATCTCGTCGGAATGTGCCGCATGCGCGGCGCGATCCGGGCGTTCAGGTTCGACCGGATCATCGCCACCGAGCCCACCTTCGTGCCGGCCCGCCCGCATCGGGCCGAGGCGTTCCTGCCCTTCCAGGGCAAGCGCGCCGCCTAGCAGGACAGCCGGTCGGATTCGTCGGATCTGTCACCTGGCGGCGCGAGCCGATCCGGGTGGCAGGCCCGAATACGCAGGCGGGCCTGGCCATCCTGCCCACACTGGTCGGATACGCGGCCACACCGCGCTGAACGGCCGGCCACCCGCCGGCCGCGTACCCGACCTCTCAGGTCAGTACACCTAGCCGCAGCAGCCGCCTCCGCAACACCCGCCGCCACCGCCGGAGGGCTGGGGCGCGGCGGCGGAGCCGGTGGAGCCGCCGGTCACGGCGACCGTGGAGAGCAGCTTGACGGTGTCGTCGTGGCCGTCGGGGCAGAGCGCCGGATCGCCGGAGTGGGCCATCGGGCGGGAGATCTCGAAGGTGGACCCGCAGGCGCGGCAGCGGAAGTCGTATCGGGGCATGACACCAAGGTTACCCAGGTTGCCCGGATCGCTCACGCGAAGATGATGGAAGCGTAGTCGCCGACCGGCCGGTAGCCGATCGCCTGATAGATCGAGTTGGCCGCAGGGTTGGACAGATCGGTGAAGAGCAGCACCTCGGCGGCGCCCTCGGCCCTCACCTTGGCACTCACCGCGTGCGAGATCGCGGTGCCGTAGCCCTTCCCACGGGACTCCGGGGGCGTGTAGACCGGGCCGACCCGGGACATCCCGCCGAGGGATGCGGAGGCCCCGGCGAACGCGACGGGCCGCCCGCCCGCCTCCCACACGACCAGTTCCCGCCTGGCGATCCGGCTGGCCACCAGCGCGGTCAGGCCGACGTGGGCGACGCCTTCGGCCTCGGCCTGGAACTCCTCGCCCCACCGGACCAGAAGGTCGAGATCGGCGGCGACGGCGACCCGGGAGGTCCCGTCCGCGCGGGGCACCGGGGAGGCGAGCGCGTCGAGCCGGTAGAGGCGCTCGGTGCGGCGCCCGGCCTCGGGCCGCCACCAGGAGGCGGAGAACGTCTCGGCCAGCGGGAGCGGCCCGTGCACGCCGGAGATCGCCCGCTCCGTCTCGATCAGGCGGGTGGCGAGCTCCGGCACGGTGTCGGCGGGGATCACGGGGAGCAGAAGGGCGTGGGGAGGCGTCTGGACGGCCGCCGCCACGACCCGGCCGTCGCGTTCCAGCCACCCCAGCAGCGCGTCGTCGCCCCACAGGCCGTCGCGTATGGCGCGCAGGACCGTGAGCGGGACGGTGTTGCGCACCGGATCCCGCAGCAGCCACGGCTCCGCCACACCCGTGTACGCCTCGGCATCGGAGGTGAAAACCCATGTCATGAGGTGATTGTGCCGATCGTGGATCTTCTGCGCCGGCGGGCGGCGCCCGGCGCGCGGGCATGACAGGGCCGACGGGGCCGCCGCGGCCGCGTTCCGCAGGGTGGCCGCGGCGGCCCCGTCATCCGGACGCCGGCCCTCAGGCCGCGCTCTCCGCGAGGTAGGGCGCCCACTGGGGGTCGCCGACGATGTGCGCGCCGATCAACCGCCAGTGGACGCCGCGTGGCACCACCGGGGCGACGTTGAGCGTCCACCCCAGTTCCTCCAGCATGCGGTCGGCCTTGCGGTGGTTGCACGTCGTGCACGACGCGACGCAGTTCTCCCACGTGTGGGGGCCGCCTCGGGAACGCGGGATGACGTGGTCGATGGTCTCGGCCCGCTGGCCGCAGTAGGCGCACCGGTAGTCGTCCCGGCGCATCAGCGCGGTCCGGGTCAGCGGGATCCGCGACCGGTATGGGATCCGGACATATCTCCGAAGCCTGATCACCGAGGGGACGTCGAGCGTGCGGCTCGCCGAGCGGAACACGGCGCCCCGCCCGTCACGGTGCACGACGTCCGCCTTCTCCCTGAGCACGAGCACGACGGCCCGGTGCAGGGAGAGCGTGGTCAGGGGTTCGTAGGTGGCGTTCAAGAGCAGGACCTGGCGCATCAGCGGGCCTCTCCCGCCGCACGACGCGTCAATTGAGGGGGCACGCCACTGCGTGCCCCGGCTGGCGGCCCCTCCTGGGGCCCGGGCGCTTCCGTCACGAGGACCTCCGCCGGACGGCCCAGCGGATGCTCACCACGGCACCGTCCTTCACCAAGTTTGGCTGCTGCAACCTGGTTCTCGCCACCCATAAATGACTGGAGAGACACCTGATACGTTTTATGCCCGCATTACCAGTTCTTAACTCCTCCTGCCGCAGATCAGATACGCCCCCCGCGCAATGCCCCCGTCCCGCGGCCCCGAGGTCGTAGTGTTCGAGCCATGACGCGACAGCCATACCCTCCAGCCAGCCGTCTTGAGCTCGTCGACGAGCTCCACGGTGTGCCTGTTCCCGACCCCTATCGATGGCTTGAGGACCCGGACGATCCGGCGACGAAGGACTGGCTGGTGGGGCAGGAGAGACTGCTGGAGACCGAGCTGGACGCCCTTCCCGGCCGCGAGGGCTTCAAGGCCCGGATCGCGGAGTTGCTCGGATCGGGGTCGATCGGCGCGCCGACGTGGCGCGGGGAGCGGCGGTTCTTCATGCGGCGCACCCCCGGGCAGGAGCACGCCGTCCTTTACACCGTGGACCCCGGCGGCGCCGAGCGGGCGCTGCTCGACCCGATGGCGCTCGACCCGACCGGACTGACCACCCTCGACTCCTGGCAGCCCGACAAGGAGGGCCGCCTGCTCGCCTACCAGGTCTCGGTGGGCGGTGACGAGGAGTCGAGCCTCTACCTGATGGACGTCGCGTACGGCGACCGGATCGAGGGGCCGATCGACCGCTGCCGCTACTCCCCCGTGGCGTGGCTGCCGGGCGGCGAGGCCTTCTACTACGTGCGCAGGCTGCCCGCTACCGAGGTGCCCGAGGGCGAGGAGCAGTTCCACCGCCGGGTCTACCTGCACAGGGTCGGCACCTCCACCGCGGAGGACGTCCTGATCTTCGGTGAGGGCCTGGAGAAGACCAACTACTACGGCGTGGCGGTCTCCCTCGACGGCCGCTGGCTGCAGATCTCCGCCTCCAGGGGTACGGCCCCGCGCAACGACCTGTGGGTGGCCGACCTCCAGGCGTCCTCGCCCTCCTCGCCCGACCTGGTCGTCGTCCAGGAGGGCGTCGACGCCCAGAGCGCCCTGCACTTCGGCCGCGACGGCCGCCTGTACGTCTTCACCGACCGGGAGGCCCCGCGCGCCCGCGTCTGCGTGACCGACCCGTCCGACCCGTGGTTCGAGAAGTGGCGCGACCTGATCCCGCAGGACCCCGAGGCCGTGCTGACCGACTTCGCGATCCTCGACGATCTCGACCGGCCGGTCATGCTCGTCGCCTGGACCCGTCACGCGATCAGCGAGATCTCGGTCCACGACCTGGTCACCGGCGAGCGTGTCGGCGAGGTGCCGACCCCGGGGCTGGGCACCATCGGCGGCATCAGCGAGCGCCCCGAGGGCGGCCACGAGGCCTGGTTCGGCTACACCGACAACACCATGCCGCCGAGCATCCAGCGCTACGACGCCCGCACCGGCGAGACCACGCTCTGGGCGGCCTCCCCCGGCGCCGTCGAGGTGCCCGCCGTCAACACCGAGCAGGTGACCTACCGCTCGGCCGACGGCAGCGAGGTCCACATGCTGGTGATCTCCCCTCCCGGCGTCGAGGGCCCGCGCCCCACCGTCCTGTACGGCTACGGCGGCTTCGGCATCTCGATGACCCCCGGCTACTCGGCGTCCATCCTGAGCTGGGTCGAGGCGGGCGGCACGTACGCCATCGCCCAGCTGCGCGGCGGCGGTGAGCAGGGCGAGGAGTGGCACAGGGCCGGGATGCTCTCCCACAAGCAGAACGTGTTCGACGACCTGCACGCGGCCGCCGAGCACCTGATCGCCACCGGTGTGACCACGTCCTCACAGTTGGCCATCTCCGGCGGTTCCAACGGCGGCCTGCTGGTCGGCGCGGGCCTGACCCAGCGCCCCGAGCTGTACGCCGCGGTGGTCTGCTCGGCCCCGCTGCTCGACATGATCCGCTACGAGTTGTTCGGCCTGGGCGCGACGTGGAACGTCGAGTACGGCTCCGCCGAGAAGCCCGACGAGTTCGCCTGGCTGCACTCCTACTCCCCGTACCACCGCGTGCGGGAGGGGGTGTCCTACCCGGCGACGCTGTTCACCGTCTTCCAGTCCGACACCCGGGTCCACCCGCTGCACGCATGGAAGATGTGCGCCGCCCTGCAGCACGCCCAGGCCTCGGAGCGGCCGATCCTGCTCCGCAACGAGGCGGAGGCCGGTCACGGGGCCCGCGCGGTGAGCAAGACCGTCGAGCTCGCCGCCGACCAGCTCACCTTCCTCGCCTACCACACCGGGCTGACCTCCTGAGGGTGCACGCTTAGGAGCCTTCGGTCGAAAGGGGCGCATCCGGGAGTCCGGGTGCGCCCTTGAGGGGTTCCGGCGCGGCGGCGTGCCGGTCCAGGGTCGCTCCAGGGCCGGTCAGGGGAAGGCCGAGGGTGTCGCGGGCCGCGGCCACGGCGGCCTGGCCGAAGCTGATGCCGCCGTCGTTCGGGGGGACGGCGCGGTGGGTCAGGACCCGCAGGCCGCGGAGCCGGAGGGCGATGGTGAGGCCGTCCAGCAGCAGCCGGTTCTGGAAGACCCCGCCTGACAGGGCGACCGTGCCGAGGCCGGTGTCCTCGCGCAGCCGCGCGCACACCCGGGCGGTGGCGACGGCGAGCCCGTTGTGGAAGCGGGCCGAGACGAGCGCCGGAACCGCCCCGGCGCGCGTGTCCTCGACGACCGCGCGGACCAGGTCCGCGGCCCGGATCGTCACGAGCGGCCCCTCCTCGACGATCCGGGCCTGGTAGGCGCCCTGCTCCGCCGGGTCGGCGCACTGCTCCAGGGCGATCGCGGCCTGCCCCTCGTATCCGGCGGTGTCGCGGAGCCCGAGAATCGCCGCCACCGCGTCGAACAGGCGTCCGACGCTGGAGGTGAGGGGGGAGTTCGTCCCGGCCCTGGCCACCGCGACCACCTCGTCCCAGCGGGGACCGTGGCGGACTCTGACCGGCAGATTCTCGGGGAGCGTGTCACCGTACGCCGCGTGCAGGTGCGCGGCCGCCATCCGCCAGGGCTGCCTGATCGCCGCGGTGCCACCGGGCATCGGCACCGGCGCCAGGCGCCCGGCACGGGTGAAGCCCACCAGGTCGGCCACCAGGAACTCGCCGCCCCAGATGGTGCCGTCGGTGCCGTAGCCGAGGCCGTCGAAGGCCACCCCGATGACAGGGCCGCTCTCCCGGTTGTCGGCCAGGCAGGAGGCGATGTGCGCGTGGTGGTGCTGGACCCCGGTCAGGTCCACCGATCCCGGCGCCTCCAGGCCTAGGGCGTACTTGGTGGACAGGTATTCGGGGTGGAGGTCGTGGGCGACGAGCCCCGGGGTGATGCCGAGCAGGCGCCGGAGATGCTCGATCCCCTCGGTGAAGGAGCGCAGCGTCTCGTAGTTCTCCAGGTCGCCGATGTGGGGGGAGACGAAGGCGTGCCCCTGCCTCGCGAGGCAGAACGTGCTCTTCAGCTCGGCGCCGCAGGCGAGCACGGCCCGCCTGGCGGGCGGTGAGAGCCGCAGGGGCTCCGGGGCGTACCCGCGTGATCTGCGCAGCGGCAACGCCCTCCCTCGTGCGGCGAGAAGCACGGAGTCGTCGGCGCGGACGTGGATCGGCCGGTCGTGGGTGAGGAAGGCGTCCGCGACCCCGGCGAGCCGGGCGAGCGCGTCGCCGTCGCGGTAGGCGATGGGCTCGTCGGAGAGGTTCCCGCTGGTGAGCACGTACGGGCGGGCGAGGTCGGCGGCGAGCAGGTGGTGGACCGGCGTGTACGGCAACATGAGGCCGAGTCGGCGGTCGCCCGGCGCGACGGCTCCGGCCACCTCGGCGCCGGGGCGGCGGGTCAGCAGCACGATCGGGCGCTGGGGACCGGTGAGCAGCCGCTCGGCCTCGGCGTCCAGCTCGCACAGCGCCCGCGCGGCACGCAGGTCGGGGACCATGACCGCGAACGGCCGCTCCTCGCGGCGCTTGCGGGAGCGCAGGGCGCGGGTGGCCTCCTCGTCGGTGGCGTCGACCGCCAGGTGATACCCGCCGAGCCCTTTGACGGCCAGGACGCCGCCCGCTCGCAGCACCTCCACCGCCGCCACGATCGGATCGGCGCCGCCGTCCGGACCGTCACCGGGACGGTCGGCACCCGGACCGTGGACATGCGAGCCCTCACCACGAAGACCACCGCCCGGACCGTCACCAGGGCGACCCGCACCCGGACCGCATGCGTACGAGCCATCGCCACGAAGACCGCCGCCGTCCGGACCGTCACCGGGACGACCGGCGCCCGGGTCCCGAGGATGCGAATCCTCGCCGTGAAGGCCGCCGTCCAGCAGGCGGAGGACCGGGCCGCACGCCGGGCAGCAGATCGGCTGGGCGTGGAACCTGCGGTCCAATGGGTCGAGGTACTCCCTCTCGCACTCCCCGCACATGGCGAACCCGGCCATCGTGGTGGCGGGCCGGTCGTAGGGGACGTCCCGGATGATGGTGAACCTCGGCCCGCAGTTGGTGCAGTTGACGAAGGGATGGCGGTGACGCCGGTCGGCGGGGTCGAACAGTTCGGCCAGGCAGTCATCACATGTCGCGACATCGGGTGAGACAAGGGTGACGCGGTGCTCTCCCCCTCGGCTGGCCGCGATGCGGAACCCCCGGTCCCCGCGTACCGGTATCGCGGTGGCCGTCACGCGGTGGATCGCCGCCAGTGGCGGGGCCTGGTCCCGCAGGCCCTCCCGGAAGCACGCGACGTCGCCGGGCTCCCCTTCGGCCTCGATGAACACGCCCCGGTCGTCGTTGCCCACCCACCCGGACAGCCTCAGGCGCCGGGCCAGGGAGTGGACGTGGGGGCGGAATCCCACCCCCTGCACGATCCCCTCGACCCTGATCCTGACCCGGATCCGTGCCGGCCCCCGTCTCGTGCCCATCCCGCCATCCTTCCCGCGCCCGGCGGGAATGCCTCGGGGGCCCGCATGATCTGGACGGGAAGGTTACGTCAATGATCAGAGCTTTGCCGTTGGTTGTCGAGCCGGGGGTGTCGGGCCTGAAACGGCCAATCGTAATGTGGCGCCTACCGTGAAAAATACGGAGCGTCGACATGCCAGGCACACCGAGTACGCAAACAGCGCCTCTCTCACCACCGGCCGTCATACCGGTCACGGAGGCGGCGGTCATCGCGGCCTTCGCGCGACGGGACCACGCCGGGCGTGCCCTGGCGGGTGACGTGGAACGTATCGCGGCTGCCGCTCGGGCCATGGCCGCCAGGTTTCACCTCGGCGGCAAGCTGATCGTGTTCGGCGACGCGGGCGCGGACGCCGCGCACGTCGCGGTCGAGTTCATGCACCCGGTCATCGTGGGCAAGCGGGCGCTCCCGGCGGTGGCGCTGAGCAACGACGCCACGACGGCCGGCGGGGTGAACGACGAGGACGGCGGCGGGGACGGCGGAGGTGGCGACGAGGTCTTCGCCCACCGGGTGCGCCACTGGGCGGACGCCGCCGACACGGCCCTGGGGATCTCCCGGGACGTCCGGTGCCCGAGCGTCCTGCGGGGGTTGGAGACCGCCGGGGAGCTGGGGTTGCTGACCATCGCCCTGACCGGCGCCGGGGGCCACGGGGCCGGGAGCGGTGAGGTGGTCGGCCCTCTCCCTGCCGGGCACACCACGACCGAGCACACCTTGCCCAAGCGCGCCACCGCCGGGCACACCTTGACCGGCCGCCTTCCGGCCGATCACGTCCTGGTCGCCGCGTCCGACGACCCCGCCGTGGTCAAGGAGGTCCACGTCACGGCCTACCACCTGCTGTGGGAACTGGTCCACGTGTTCCTCGACCGGCTCGGCCCGCCCGCGTGGGGGGCGGGGCGATGAACGGGCCCGAGGACTGCACCGACGGCGTCTGCGTCACCTGCTCCGACCAGGCGCTGCCGATGAGCGTGGTCAGGCTGCTGGAAGGAGAGCTGGCGATCGTCGACGCGGGCGGGGTCCTCGAAGAGGTGAGCGTGGCACTGGTCGACCCGGCGGTGGGCGACATCGTCCTCGTGCACGCCAGGGAGGCCATCGCCGTGGTCGGGCACGGGAACCGCAGGGGGAAGGACGGCGATGAGCGCGCTTGACGAAACGCCCGCGGAGGGCATACGCGGCCTGTACCCCTTCCTGTACGACCGCACCGAGCACGACGAGCACACCGGCCGGGACCGGCCCGGCTTCGGAACAGCGGAGCTGGAGGCGGAGGCCGTGCGGTCGTCCGTGGAGAAGACCGACGAGATCGTACGGCTGCGCGGGCGGATGGGTGAGGAGTCGGCGGCGGAGCTGGCGGCGTGCGCCGAGGAGATGGCCGCGCGGTTCGTCGCGGGCGGGCGGCTGTTCAGCTTCGGCAACGGCGGGAGCAGCACCGACGCCCAGGAGGTCGCCACCGCCTTCCTGCACCCCTGCCGCGGCCCGGCCCTGCCCGCCCTCTGCCTGACCGGCGATGTCGCCGTGGTCACCGCGCTCTCCAACGACGTCGGCTTCGAGGTGGTCTTCGCCAGGCAGCTCGCGGCGCTGGGCCGTCCGGGGGACATCGCCGTCGGCCTGTCCACGAGCGGCGGGTCGGCCAACGTCGTCCGGGCGTTCGAGGAGGCGGCCCACCGGGGCATGCTCACCGTCGGGCTGGCCGGGGGCGGGGGTGGCAGGCTGGCCGAACTGTCCGAACGGGGCGTCCTGGACCACCTGTTCGTCGTCCCCTCCTCCTCGGTGCACCGGATCCAGGAGGCGCAGACCACCCTCTACCACGTGCTCAGGGAACTCACCTGGCACGCACTCGGATCGGCACCGACACCGCGGGCGCACAGCCCTGGGTGAGGAGAACCCGCCACCCGCGCACTTCCTCCCCCTTCACGTTCCACAGACATCCACGAGGAGTGGGAGGCGTCATGGCAGCGCCGACGGACGCAGTGAGCAGCAGACCTCAGGAACGGGAAGAACCTGTCGTCCACATACTGTGGATCAACGCCGGGCTGAGCTGCGACGGCGACTCCGTCGCGCTCACCGCGGCGACCCAGCCGAGCATCGAGGACATCGTGCTCGGCGGGCTTCCCGGGCTTCCCAAGGTGGCCGTGCACTGGCCACTGATCGACTTCGAGTCCGGGCCGATGCAGGGCGCCGACGTCTTCATCGAGTGGTTCTTCAAGGCCAAGCGTGGCGAGCTGGACCCGTTCGTGCTGGTCGTCGAGGGCTCGATCCCGAACGAGACGATCAAGCAGGAGGGCTACTGGTGCGGGTTCGGCAACAACCCCGAGACCGGCCAGCCCATGACGACCAGCGAGTGGCTGGACCTGCTCGCGCCCAAGGCGACCGCGATCGTGTGCGCGGGCACCTGCTCGGCGTACGGCGGCATCCACGCCATGGCGGGAAACCCGACCGGGGCCATGGGCGTCGCCGACTATCTGGGCTGGGACTGGACGTCCAAGGCGGGGCTGCCGATCGTCAACGTGCCGGGCTGCCCGGTGCAGCCGGACAACCTCTCCGAGACACTCCTCTACCTGCTCTACCAGGTCGCCGGACAGGCGCCGATGATCCCGCTGGACGAGGCGCTGCGCCCGACGTGGCTGTTCACCCAGACCGTCCACGAGGGGTGCGACCGGGCGGGCTACTACGAGCAGGGCCAGTTCGCCACCGAGTACGGCTCCCCGAAGTGCCTGGTCAAGATCGGCTGCTGGGGGCCGGTCGTCCGGTGCAACGTCCCCAAGCGCGGCTGGATGAACGGGATCGGCGGCTGCCCGAACGTCGGGGGTATCTGCATCGCCTGCACGATGCCGGGTTTCCCCGACAAGTTCATGCCCTTCATGGACGAGCCACCCGGCGCCCGCGTCTCCTCGACGGTGAGCGGCACGTACGGGACCGTCATCCGCGCGCTGCGCGGCATCACCCTGCGGACCGTCGACAAGGAACCGAAGTGGCGCCACAAGGGGCGCGAGCTGCTGACCGGCTACAAGGCGCCCTGGAGCTGACATGACGACATCGGAGCAGAACCCCGACCTCGTGGAGATGGCCTGGGACCCCATCACCAGGATCGTCGGGAGTCTCGGCGTCTACTGCAAGATCGATTTCAAGAACCGGCGGGTCGCCGAGTGTCACAGCACCTCGTCGATCTTCCGCGGCTACAGCATCTTCATGAAGGGCAAGGACCCGCGCGACGCCCACTTCATCACCAGCCGCATCTGCGGGATCTGCGGCGACAACCACGCGACCTGCTCGGTCTACGCGCAGAACATGGCGTACGGGGTGCGGCCTCCGGCCCTGGGCGAGTGGATCCTCAACCTCGGCGAGGCCGCCGAGTACATGTTCGACCACAACCTCTACCAGGAGAACCTGGTGGGGGTCGACTACTGCGAGAAGATGGTCCGCGAGACCAATCCCGGGGTGCTGGCGATGGCCGAGCGCACCGAGGCGCCGCACGCGGGCGACCACGGCTACCGGACCATCGCCGACATCATGCGCTCGCTGAACCCGCTGGAGGGCGAGTTCTACCGCGAGGCGCTGGCGGTGAGCCGCCTCACCCGCGAGATGTTCTGCCTCATGGAGGGCAGGCACGTACACCCCTCGACGCTCTACCCGGGCGGGGTGGGCACGGTCGCGACGGTGCAGTTGTTCACCGACTACCTGACCCGGCTGATGCGCTACGTCGAGTTCATGAAGCGGGTCGTGCCCATGCACGACGACCTGTTCGACTTCTTCTACCAGGCACTGCCCGGCTACGAGGAGGTCGGCCGCAGGCGGGTGCTGCTCGGCTGCTGGGGAAGCTTCCAGAACCCCGAGCACTGCGACTTCACCTACCAGAACATGAGCCACTGGGGTCGCGAGATGTACGTCACGCCGGGGGTGATCGTCGACGGCAAACTGGTCACCAACGACCTGGTCGACATCAACCTCGGCATCCGGATCCTGCTGGGCAGCTCCTACTACGACGACTGGCAGGACCAGGAGCCGTTCGTCACCCGCGACCCGCTGGGCAACCCGGTCGACATCCGGCATCCGTGGAACCAGCACACCATCCCGCACCCGCAGAAACGCGACTTCAGCGACAAGTACAGCTGGGTCATGTCGCCCCGCTGGTTCGACGGGGAGGACGCGCTCGCGCTCGACACCGGCGGCGGGCCCATCGCCAGGCTCTGGTCGACGGCGCTGTCCGGCAGGGTCGACATCGGCTACGTCAGATCGACCGGCCACAGCGTGCAGAT
Organism: Streptosporangium sp. NBC_01469; assembly: GCF_036227305.1. NCBI lineage: Bacteria > Bacillati > Actinomycetota > Actinomycetes > Streptosporangiales > Streptosporangiaceae > Streptosporangium > Streptosporangium sp. NBC_01469. Next base: position 9,717,484 of record NZ_CP109465.1, read on the forward strand.
CAACCTGCCGCGGACGGCGCTGAGGCCGGAGAAGACGTTCGAGTGGAAGATCCCCGAGTTCAAGGGGCAGCCGCTGTCCAACGCCCTGGAGCGCAACCGGGCCCGCACCTACTTCCAGGCCTACGCGGCGGCGTGCGCGCTCTACTTCGTGGAGCGGGGCCTGGCCGAGGTGCGGGCGGGCCGGACCCAGACCTGGGAGCCGTTCACGGTTCCCGACGAGGCGATCAGCTGCGGATTCACCGAGGCCGTGCGGGGTGTGCTCTCCCACCACATGGTGATCAGGAACGGGAAGATCGCCAACTACCACCCGTACCCGCCGACGCCCTGGAACGCCAGCGTCCGCGACGTACACGGCACGCCTGGGCCTTACGAGGACGCGGTGCAGAACACGCCGATCTTCGAGGAGAACCCGCCCGCGGACTTCAAGGGCATCGACATCATGCGCACCGTGCGGAGCTTCGATCCGTGCCTGCCGTGCGGGGTGCACATGTACCTCGGCGGCGGCGAGGAGCTTCGCAGGGTGCACACCCCCCACGCCTTCGACACCCCGTGAGCCGACCGTTTCCCGGCACCGGAAAGGGGGGCCGGGCAGATGCCGCAAGTCCATGACGTCCGGGCGACCGGCGATCGCGTCGAGGCGCTCATCGCCGACCTCGGCGCGCTGAGCGACGCCGTGACGCGCGCCAAGGCCGAGGACCTCGTACGGGCCCTCGTCGAGCTGTACGGCGCCGGCCTGGAACGCGTCGTCGAGATCGTCACCGAGGCCGGGGCCGCCGAGGTGCTGGGCCGCATGGTCGGCGACCCGCTCGTGTCCGGGCTGCTGGTGCTGCACGACCTGCATCCGCTGAGCACGGCCGAACGCGTCCGCGACGCGCTGGACACCGTGCGCCCCCACCTGGGGTCGCACGAGGGCGGCGTGGAGCTGCTCGGCGTGGGCGAGGACGGGATCGTGCGGCTCCGCCTGGAGGGCACCTGCCACGGCTGCCCGTCCTCGCGGATCACCGTGACCGACGCCATCGAGCGGGCCATCGCCCAGGCGGCGCCCGAGGTGGCGGGGGTGGAGGTCGAGGGGGTGACCGGCGGGCGTTCGGAGCTGCTGCAGATCCAGCGCCTCGCACCCGGTCCATGCCCGGTGCCGGAACAGACGCCGGTGGCGAAGCCGGAACCGGAACCGGTTTCGGCGTCGGCGTCGGCGTCGAGACCGGGACCGGGACCTGGGCCGGGACCTGGGCCGGTCTCCAAGTCGGAACCGGCCCCGGGATCGGTACCGGAGCCGGAGCCGGAGCCGGTTTCGGAGGCGGCGCCGTGACGGCCACCGGGCTGCGCAGGTTCCGCGAGCCGCCCCGGGCGGACCGGCCCGCCGGGTCGCCAATGACGCCAATGACGCCGGTGACACCGACGACGCTGTGCGAGCTGTGCGCGGCACCCGCGGGCGAGGAGCACGGCCACGTCGTGAACGTCGAGAGCCGGGGCCTGCTGTGCGCCTGCCGGGCCTGCTACCTGCTGTTCACCCGCGACACGGGCGGCCGGGCACGTTACCGGGCCGTCCCGAGACGCTACCTTCACGCCCCGCGCTTCCTGCTGGACGCGACCGACTGGGACGAGATGCAGATCCCGGTCCGCACGGCCTTCTTCTTCCGCAACTCCGCGATGGACCGGACCGTGGCGTTCTACCCGAGCCCCGCGGGGGCCACCGAGTCGCTGCTGCCGCTGGAGACGTGGCGGCGCGTCCTAGCGGCCAACCCGGCGATGGCCGACGTCCAGCCCGACGTGGAGGCGCTCCTGGTGGACCGCCGTCCCGACGGCGGCTTCGCCTGCCACCTGGTGCCGATCGACGCCTGCTACGAGCTGGTCGGCCTGGTGCGGCTGCACTGGAAGGGCTTCGACGGCGGCCAGGAGGCGCGGGAGGCGATAGAGGGTTTCTTCGCCGACCTGCGCGAGCGCGGACACACCGTGCCGCCCGTCCGAGGCGGTGAGAACCGTGGATGAGCTCGCGTTCGACTGCGCGGGGGTGCGGGCGGAGGCGTACGCGGCCTTCCCGACGCTGGTCTTCCGGCTGCGCGTCACCGACCCCTCCCCCGACGGGGTGCACACCATCGCGCTGCGCTGCCAGATCCGGGTGGAGCCCCATCTGCGGCGCTACGGCGACGGTGAGGCGGAGCTGCTCGGCGACCTGTTCGGGGACCCGGCGCGATGGGGCGACACGCTGAAACCCCTGCAGTTCGCGAACGTCTCCGTCATGGTCCCGGCGTTCACCGGGAGCACCGAGATCGACGTACCGGTGCCGTGCGGCTACGACCTGGAGGTGTCGGCGGGCCGGTATTTCGCCGCCCTGGACGACGGCGAGATTCCAATGATCATGCTCTTCGGCGGCACGGTGTTCGCCAGGGCGCGGGACGGCTTCTCGGTGAGTCAGGTGCCGTGGCACCGCGAGGCCCGCTGCCGGCTGCCGGTGGCGGTGTGGCGGGAACTGATGGACCGCTACTTCCCCGACTCGGGGTGGCTGCGGCTGCGCCGCGACACGCTGCGGGAACTCAGCAGGTTCAAGTCCGGGCGCGCCCTGGCGACCTGGGACGAGACCCTGGAACTACTGCTCAAGGAGACGCGGCCATGAGCGTTCCGATGGACATCGCGCGGCGGGTGGCGGACGCGGTGCTGTACGAGGGCTACCTTCTCTACCCCTACCGCGCCTCGGCGGCCAAGAACAAGGTGCGCTGGCAGTTCGGGGTGCTCGTCCCGCCGGGGTTCACCGCGACCGCCGAGCATCCGGCCAGCGTGACCGAATGCCTCCTCGAAGGGGCCGTGTACGCCGTGGCGCACCTGAACCTGCGTTTCCTGCACGTCAGGACGCGCGGCGTCGAGCGCGCCGAGGACGACGGCTACTGGCCGGTCCAGCAGCTGCGGAACGGCCACCGGACCTACCTCGCCTTCGACGAGGCGACCGAGCGGGAGGCGGAGGTGACACTCCCCATCGCCGGCCTGCTCGACGCCCCCGAGCGGGTGATCGAGGTACGGATTCCCGGAGACCGGGTGGTCGAGCCGATCGTGGCGCCGTCCGGAGAGGTGATAGGGCGCCTCGTCTCCGAGCACCTGCCGCTGCACGCCGCGCTCAGGGTCTCCGCCGAGCGGGTGCCCGGACCGTACGAGCTGGTCAAGCTGCGCGCCCGGGTGGAGAACACCGACCGCTGGAAGCCGCTGGGCGCGCCGCGCGAGCAGGCGCTGCGGCACTCGCTGGTCTCGGCGCACCTGCTCATCGCGGTGAACGCCGGGGCCTTCGTCTCCCTGCTCGACCCGCCGGAATGGGCACGGCCCGCCGTGGAGACCTGCCGCAACGAGCACACCTGGCCGGTACTCGTGGGCGAGCCCGGCCATCGGGACGTGGTGCTGTCCTCGCCGATCATCCTCTACGACCACCCGGACATCGCGCCGGAGAGTCCCGGGGCCCTGTTCGACTCCACGGAGATCGACGAGATGCTCCATCTGCGCACGCTCACCCTCACCGACGAGGAGACGCGCGAGGCGCGGGAGACCGATCCCCGGGTGGCCGAGCTCATCGACATGGTCGGCAGCATGCCGCCCGAGCTGCTGGAACGGCTCCACGGCGCGATCCGCTCGGTGGAGGCGGCCACCGACCGCACCGACCGCACCGACCGCACCGACCGGCAGCCTCCCGCGTCCTCGAAGACGGGAGATCCCCCGAGCCGGGAGGAAACGCCCACCCCCTGGTGGGATCCGGCCGGCGACGCCGCGCTCTCCCCGGAGACCGACAGCGTGACGATCTCCGGGGTGGCCGTCTCCAGGGGCAGCAGGGTCAGGCTGGTTCCCGGCCGGCGGCGCGCCGACGCCCACGACATGTTCCTGGCCGGCAGGACCGCCCACGTCGAGGCCGTGCTCCTCGACCTCGACGGCGCCCACCACCTGGCCGTCACCCTCGACGAGGACCCGGGCGCCGACCTGCACCGATCGCACGGCCGCTTTCTCTACTTCGCCCCCGACGAGGTCGAGCCACTCACGGACGGCTCACCGGCGGGCGGTCCCGCCGCCGACGGGGAGGTGGGCGCGTGAGGATCCTGGTGGCCGGCGTGGGAAACGTCTTCCTCGGCGACGACGGCTTCGGGGTCGCGGTGGCCAGGCACCTGGCCCGCGCCGACCTGCCCGGCGAGGTCGAGGTCAGGGACTTCGGCATCCGGGGCATCCACCTGGCGTACGAGCTGACCGGCGGCGGGTACGACACCGCGATCCTGGTCGACGCGGTCTCCCGCGACGGTCCGCCCGGCACCCTGTACGTCCTCGAACCGTCGGCGGGCGACGTACCGGGATCCTTCGCCGACGCGCACTCGATGACGCCGGAGACCGTGCTCTCGCTGGTGGGCGTGCTCGGCGGCGAGGCCGGTCACGTCCTGCTCGTCGGCTGCCAGCCCACCGACACCTCGCCGGGCATGGAGCTCAGCGCGCCGGTCGCGGACGCCGTCGGCAGGGCGGCCGACCTGGTCGTCGAGCTCGCGGGGCAACAGATCGCGATGGCACTCGCCACCGCGGGCCACGAGGAGGAACGGACATGCTGAAACGCCTTCTGGCCGGGGCGGTGCTGGCGGGGGTGGCCGTGCTGGTCTACCGGTCGCTCCCCGACATCAAGCGCTACATGAGGATGCGGAACATGTAGCGGGCCCGCGCGCAGGGCGGACCACGGGACGAGCCGGGACGGGACACGACCCGGTGGCTCCGTACGACCCCCGGACCGCTCGGGCGGATCACGTCCGGTCACGGCACACCGAAACGACAAAACTCCTGAATGCGATGAGAAGGATCAACCAATGCATGAATTCGGGATCGCCGAGGCGATCCTCACCGCGGTGGAGAAACGGGCGGACGGCAGGCGGGTGCGGCGGGCGCGAGTCCACGCGGGCGCCCTGCTCCGCGTCACGGAGCCGGCGATCAACCAGGCGTTCTCCTCGATCGCCGGCGGGTCCGTGGCCGAGGGCGCCCACGTGGACCTGGTCATCGTCCCGGTGCGGATGACCTGCCGGTCCTGCGGAAACACGTCCACCACGGCCGACCCCTTCGCCGTCTGCGCGGGGTGCGACGGCACCGATCTCGACACCGAGGGCGGCGACGACCTCGTCCTCGAATCCATCCAGCTGGCGGAGGCCTCTCATGTGCCTGGGAATTCCCGGCGAGATCGTGGAAATCCTGTCGGACCGTCCTGATCTGGCCATGGTCGACGTCTGCGGCGTCAAACGCGCGATCAACATCGGCCTGCTCGAGGACGAGCGCGTCGTGCCCGGCGACTGGATCCTCATCCACGTCGGGTTCGCGCTGTCGAAGATCGACGAGGTGGAGGCCAGGGCCGCGCTCGACTTCCTCGAAAGCATCGGCCAGGCGTACGAGGACGAGATCGCGGCCCTCCGAGAATCCATGATCGAAGAGGGGTGAGGGCTGATGCGTTTCGTCGACGAGTACCGCGACGCCGAGAAGGCCCGGATGCTCGCCGCGCGGATCGCCGCGCTGTGCGAGCCCGGCCGCGACTACAAGTTCATGGAGGTGTGCGGCGGGCACACCCACACGATCTACAAGCACGGCCTGGAGGACTACCTGCCCGAGGCCGTCACCCTGGTGCACGGCCCCGGTTGCCCGGTCTGCGTCATCCCCATGGGACGAGTGGACGACGCCATCCACATCGCCGAGCAGCCGGACGTGATCATGACGTCGTTCGGCGACATGATGCGGGTGCCCGGCGGGAACGGCTCGTTCCTGGACGCCAAGGCGCGGGGGGCCGACATCCGGATGGTCTACTCCCCGCTGGACGCCCTGAAGATCGCCCGGCAGAACCCCGGCAGGCGCGTGGTCTTCATGGCCATCGGGTTCGAGACCACCGCGCCCTCGACGGCGATGACGGTCCTGCGCGCCGAGGCCGAGGGGATCGAGAACTTCTCGATCTTCTGCAACCACGTGACGATCATCCCCGCCATCAAGGCGATCCTGGACTCTCCCGACCTGCGCCTGGACGGGTTCATCGGGCCGGGCCACGTCTCCACCGTGATCGGCTGCCGGCCGTACGGATTCGTCGCGCGCGGCTACGGCAAGCCCATGGTGGTGGCCGGTTTCGAGCCGCTGGACGTGCTGCACACGGTCTACCGCATCCTCCTGCAGCTGTCCGAGGGCCGCTCGGAGGTGGAGAACCAGTACTCCCGGGTCGTCCCGTGGGACGGCAACCTCAAGGCCCTGCGCGTCATCGGCCAGGTGATGGAGCTGCGGCCGTACTTCGAATGGCGCGGGCTCGGCTTCATCTCGCAGTCGGCGCTCAGGGTCACGGAGCGGTACGCCGCCTTCGACGCCGAGCGGATCTTCCGGATTCCGGGCGGGCGGGTGGCCGATCCGAAGGCGTGCCAGTGCGGCGAGGTGCTCAAGGGAGTGCTCAAGCCCTGGGAGTGCAAGGTGTTCGGCACCGCGTGCACCCCGGAGACGCCGATCGGCACGTGCATGGTGTCGTCCGAGGGCGCCTGCGCGGCGTACTACAACTTCGGCCGCTTCTCGCGCGAGCGCGTCAAGGAGGCGACCCGGAGGTGAACGGCGGAACGGGCGGCACCGGACGGGCCGAGGAGCACGGCGTGCGGGAGATGGATCCGCCACGATCGCGCGGCGGGGAACGACAGGTGCCCGGCCTGAGGGAGGCGGCACACGGCCTCGAACACGTACCGGACCTGGAAGAAGAGGCACGCGGCTCCGGACACGTACCGGACCTGGGCGAGGCGGCACACGGCCATGAACACGTACCGGACCTGGAAGAAGAGACGCGCGGCCGGGAGCGGCAGGTGCTGGACCGGATCGAGCGGGTGCGGCGGCGCGGGGCGCGCGTGCGGGAGGACCGCATCACCCTGGCGCACGGCGCGGGCGGCAAGGCCACGCACACCCTGATCGAGGCGGTGTTCCTGGAGTCGTTCCGCAACCCGATGCTGGAGCCCCTGGAGGACGGCGCGGTCGCCGGCGGGCTCGCCTTCACCACCGACGCGTTCGTGGTCACGCCGCTGTTCTTCCCGGGCGGCGACATCGGCGATCTGGCGGTCAACGGCACCGTCAACGACCTGGCCATGTGCGGGGCCCGCCCCCGCTACCTGTCGGCCGGGTTCATCCTGGAAGAGGGCTTCCCCGTCGCCGACCTGCGGCGCGTCACCGCCTCGATGGCGGAGGCGGCACGGCTGGCGGGCGTGTGGATCGTCACCGGCGACACCAAGGTCGTGGAGAGGGGCAAGGCGGACGGCTGCTACGTCACCACCTCCGGCATCGGGACGCTCGACCGGCCCGTCCGGCTGAGCGCCGCCTCCGCGCGGCCGGGAGACGCGGTCATCGTGTCCGGGCCGATCGGCGAGCACGGGATCACCATCATGCTCGCCAGGGGAGAGCTCGACATCGAGGCCGACCTGTGCTCCGACACCGCTCCGCTCAACACCCTCGTCGACCTGCTGCTGGACGCCTGCGGCGGCGCTGAGGGCGGCGACGGCGGCTGCGCGGTGCGCTGCCTGCGCGACGCGACCCGGGGCGGGGTGGCGACGATCGTCAACGAGATAGCGGAGGCCTCGCGGGTCGCCGTCGTCCTCGACGAGGACGCGGTGCCGGTCCGTCCGGCCGTACGGGGGGCGTGCGAGCTGCTGGGGATCGACCCGCTCTACGTCGCCTGTGAGGGCCGGATGGTCGCGGTGGTGGCCGGGGACTCCGCCGAGGCGGCCCTGGCCGCCCTCCGTTCCCACCCGCTCGGCTCCGACGCGGCGATCATCGGGCGGATCAACGACGACCCGCCGGGACTGGTCCTGCTCAGGACCTCCTTCGGCGGCACCCGCATCGTCGACCTGCTGGTCGGCGACCCACTACCGAGAATCTGCTGACCACCGAGCGAATCAGAGGTGCTGGACATGAACGAAAAACACAAAACCGGAGAAAAGGGCCGGAGCGGCAAGGGCAAGCAGGGGGAGCACGGCCACTCCCGCGACGTTGGCCACGCCAGCGAGGAGGTCGTACGGTCGGGAAACCTGGCCTTCGGCCCCCCTCCGGACGACAAGGGGCCGCCTCGCGTGGTGTCCGGTGTGGAGCGCGGGGGCGTCCCCTCCACCGACACCGAGGCCCGGTCCCCCCTCGGCGTCGGCACCAGCGAGCACCGCGGCGCCGAGAAGACCGCCTCCCGGAAGAAGGAGGCGGGTCGCGAGAAGGTCGGCACCGACGAGAGGGGACGCCCCTACGGCGTCTCCCACCCCGAGGACGTCACCGGCATCAGCCCCCGGAAACCCGGCCGCGGACCGCGGTGACCAGGCGCGAGCCGCGATGACCGGCTACGGGCCGCAGTGACCGATCGCAGGCCACAGTTACCGGCTGCAGGCCACAGTGGCGGGCCGCGGGCCGCAGTGGTCGACCGATCGCGGGGCACACTTCACCGGGCGCGGACCGCGATGACCGGCCACAGGCCGCAGTGGCGGGCCGCGGTGACCCGATCGCGCGGGCCGCGGTGACCGGTCGCCGCGTCAGCGGGGGAAAACGATCGTCTTGTGACCGTCGAGCAGGACGCGCTGCTCGGTGTGCCAGCGGACGGCACGTGCCAGGGCCTGGCACTCGACGTCGCGGCCGATGGCGGCGAGGTCGTCCGCGGAGTGGGTGTGGTTGACCCGGGCGACCTCCTGCTCGATGATCGGGCCCTCGTCGAGGTCGGCGGTCACGTAGTGCGCGGTCGCGCCGATCAGCTTCACGCCGCGGGAGTGCGCCTGGTGGTAGGGCTTGGCACCCTTGAACGACGGCAGGAACGAGTGGTGGATGTTGATCACGTTACCCGCGAGCTTGACGCAGAGGTCCTCCGACAGCACCTGCATGTAGCGGGCGAGCACCACCAGGTCGGCCCGGTAGTGGTCGACCAGGGTCAGGATCTCCGCCTCCTGCCTGGGCTTGGTCTCGGGGGTGATCGGCAGGTGGTGATAGTCGATGCCGTACGACTGGGTCAGCGGCCGCAGGTCCGGGTGGTTGGAGACGACCGCGACGATCTCGATGTCGAGCAGGCCGGAGCGCATCCGGTAGAGGAGATCGTTCAGGCAGTGGCCGAACCTGCTGACCATCACCAGCACGCGCGGCTTGACGGAGATCTCGCGCAGCTTGAAATCCATGCCGAGCTCGGGAGCGAGCGCGGCGAAGGCCTCGCGCAGCTCCCCGTCGGGCAGCGGAGAGGCGAACTGCACCCGCATGAAGAACCGCCCGGCCACGGCGTCACCGAACTGCTGGCTCTCGATGATGTTGCATCCCCGCCCGGCCAGGAGACCGGAGACCGCGGCCACCACTCCCGGACGGTCCGGGCAGGACAGCGTCAACACAAACTCGGCCCTGGAACTCATGCCTTCACCCTTGAGCTTGAGAGGTCGGATCGCCTGGTGCTTCCACCTGACCTGGGCAGAGTACAGCGAATCCCACCGCCGTACCCGGCCGTCCGGCACGTGGCGGACCAGAAGCCACGAAGGCCCCGACGCCACCGGAACCGCCGGAGGCGCCCGGGGCACGGACCCGGCGGGTGGACGGCGCTGCTACTCTCCCTGCCCTATGGACGCCCCTCAGCCGAACGACCGGCCCGCGGCCCGGGTGATCTGTGTGGACGGATCGGGCCGGGTGCTTCTCATGCACTGGCGCGACCCCGTCGGCGGCCAGACCCTGTGGGAACCGCCGGGCGGCGGGATCGACCCGGGTGAGACCCCCCTCGACACCGCGCGGCGCGAACTCACGGAGGAGACGGGCCTGCCGGGCGAGGCGGTGCTGGACCGGTGGGTGCCGGTACGCCGGGAGTTCCACTGGCTCGGCGTCCACTACGCCAAGACCGAGCGGTTCTATCTGGCCAGGTTCGAGGGCACCCCCGAGGTGAGCGCCGGGGCGTTCACCACCGAGGAGGACATCACCCACCTCGGCTCCGGCTGGTTCTCACCGGCGGAGATGGCCGGCCTCCCCGGCTTCCTGGAGCCCCCGGACCTGCCGGAGGTCGTCTCCCGCGTCACCCGGCTGGGATGACCCGGCCGCCCGGCACGGACGACTGCGAACAGGGATGAATAGGCGGAGACGAAAAGTCCGCGCGGCCCTCGATCTCGCGGATCGAGGGCCGCGACCGTCAGAGGAGGATTCTTCCAGCGGCGAAGAATCTCATCCCTTGTGGATGGCGCTGGCAACGCCGCCGAGTCTCGACACGCCGACCTTGTGGACAATGATCTTTTTCATCGCACTCACCAGGGAATAGCGGTAGGTACGAAGAACAATTATTCGGATATCTCCGAAATAGGCAATACCAAGCAGTAAAATAACGCGAAGTAGAGATCACTTACTTAAGGAGGACATAGCGGCTATTAGGTCTTTTTCTCCGTAAATCACCACACACCCCCCTCGTTCTTCCCGGCGGATCTCGCGCCAGCCGAACTTGCGATAGAGCTCCATCGCCGCGAGCTGATTCAGGGTCGTGTCACCGCGAAGGCGTACATAACCGAGTTCTATCGCCCGCGCCTCCAGTGCGAGCACCATCTGGGCTCCGAATCCGCGACGCTGGAACTCCGGATGGACCCGCATGCGGCACATCTCGGCGGTCCGGTCGTCGACACGGCGGAGACCGCCCATCGTGACGACACGCCCGGCGGGCATCTCCCCCACGAGGAACTCACCGCGGTCGGCGAGGTAGATCTCGTGGATCTTCGGGAAGTCATCCTCGTAGTAGACGCCGTCCCCTGGCGCGAGACCGACCTGGGCGAGGCATATCTGGTGGAGCGCCCAGACGGACTCGAGGTCGGACCAGCGATAACGCCGAAGCCTCGGCTTCAACTGCCACTCCTGTCGGCCACTGGATCCTCCGTCGACGCGCCGCGGTTGCGCAGCGACTCCATGTAGGTCTTGAGCTTGGGATGGCCGGGAGCCTTCACCTCTACCTGCTTGCCCACCTCGTGGGCGCGCTGCATGAGGATGTCGGGCCGGCAGCCCTCGTCAAGGCCCGAGACCGTACGCTGGGCGATCTCCAGCGCCTCGTCCACGTCACCCTCAAGGATCTTGCACTGGGCCCGGTCGAACTTGATGAAGGTCGGGTCGAGCCAGTCGGTCGGGCCGTACTTGGTGAGCGCCTGTTCCAGGATGAGGTCGGCCTCCATCGCCTGCCCGAGCTTGACCAGCGCGTCTCCCTGGTGGAAGTAGAGCTGGCGCTCGGTGTAGCCGAAGGTCGAGTCGTCCTGGTCCGCGGCGGCCATCTGGGAGAAAGCGGCCCTGGCCCTCGACAGCGCCCGCTTCGCCTGGTCGACCACGTCCTTCTTGCCCGAGCCCGACATCATCGCCAGCGCGCGGGCCTCGACCACCGGGGCCATGGCCTGGGCCGCGCAGGGCGTCTGCCCGGCCAGGTCACGGCTCTTCTTGGCGAGGTTGAGAGCCTCGCGCGGATCGCCGTAGTAAAGGGGGACCAGGGCCTCCCTGGCGATGACCCACGCCCTCAGCGCCCGGTCGCCGGTCTCGTCCGCCGCGGTCCTGCCGGTCCTGAAGAAGGAGCGCGCAAGCCTGTGGTCACCGAGATTGACCATGATCATGCCGGTCAGACCGGCGAGCTGCGCCGCCATGCGGCACAACCGTTCTTGCAGGTCGACCGGCTGGCGCCGCTCCATGGCCTTGCGCACCGCGCCGAATTCGAGCATCACGTCGCACAGCAGCCTGAGCGGGGCGGTGTTCGCGTACTGGCGGCCGAGGCCGACCGTGGATTCCTCCCACTGATCGAGCATCGCGGGCGAGACGGTGGCCGAGACCAGCGTGTCGTCCATCCTCCTGCGCATGCTCTCCACCGATCCGAGCACCTGCCCGTCCAGCGCGATGCCGCCGCTGCCGGCCAGGAGCTGTAAGAGTGTCCTCCGTAGCACGTTCTCGTCCTCCTCACCCCCGTCCGCGGCAGAGTCGACGCCGATCGACTGGATCAGCAGCTCACGCGGACCAGGGGAAGTGTCGGGTTTTCCATCCTGGAGATCGCCTCGGACGACACCGGGCATCCTGTGGCCGTGGCCGCAGATGCACGGGCCGTCGTACCCGAGGGAGGGGGGTTCGACCCGGTAGGCGGAGCACAGGTAGTGCAGGTATTCGGGACCGGGCCGCTTCAGCCCGCTCTCGTACGCGGACAGGAGCGTCTCACCGATGCCGGGGGCCGACTTGCCATCGCGTTCGAACAGCGCCCGTATCTGCTCGATGACGTCCGCGAGAGCGACGCCATGCGCGAGGCGGTGACCTTTAATCCGAGTGGTCCCGAATTGCGAACTACACTTTTCATAGATTTCCCCGGCTATCTGCGCCGAGGACTTCCCGGCTGCCAGGCCACGGGCCCGGACCTGCCGTGCTAACTCTGTCTCCCTGTGCTGCCTGCCGGACATACCGGCCCCTCTCTCGTGGCCAGCTGGGCTGGCTGGCACACTGGTCCCGACCGGTCCTCTCTCCCTTGACTCAGCGTGATCTTTCAGTCGCGCTGCGCCTACCGAGAATGATGGACCACGTTTGACTCATCCGGAACACACTAATAAAGCCGCTGGCTAAGAATCGTCCTCCGAAGGACTGTTTCTTTCAACCTACTTGGCACATCGCCCACCCTGAACTGGGTTTTCCCCGAATTGACCCGCAGGGCCACCGTGAGTCATCTTTGGCGAGCAGCACCGGAAGCGTGATCGGACGAACACGATTCGGTGCCGGCAAGCCGAGACCACGAGGAGGGACGAGGTGGGTGAGGACGATTTCCGGCACCTTGAGCGGCTGGTGACGGAGCTTGACTGCCGCGGGCTGCACGCCCGTGTGGTGCGGACCCACTCGGGCCGTGCGTTCGTGCGCGTGATCAATCCGAAGGCGACCAGCCTGGCGGAGAACGTCACCTGCCGGGCACAGGCCGCCCCCAGCCATCGGGATTGGTACTACTGGTGGTCCTGGGGTGAACGGATGCACACGGTGGAGGATCCCGCCGGTGCCGCGACCAAGGTCGCACGCGTACTCGCCGCGGTAGGAGAGTGAGGTGAGCGGCACAACGGGCCTTCACCCGCCCGGTGTGCCGCGCCTGCCGCGGCTCGGCGGAGCCGGCGGAGTGCCCGGTGCGGAGCGTCCTCGGACGCTGGGCACCCCGCCGGCTCCGAATCGCCGGGCCCGCGCCCGCGGGCTCCCATCGGCGGAAACGACGGAAACGCGGAGGCTCTCGCGAGCCGAAGCCCACGAACTGCTGTGAAGCACAGGCTGCCGCCCGGTCTCTCGTCCGGGCGGTGATCGGATGGATCCCTCTCGGGAACGGAACGGGACACGCTTCCGGGTGCGTGCCCCGTTCCGGGCCGCCCCGTCACCGGGGCATCCGGGTCCGCCCCCGCGGCCCTAGACCAGGATGTCCCCGTCTTCCCCGGCGTAATGTGACGGGGGCCGGTTCGATCGGCAATATGGGTAGGTCGCATGACTCGCCCAGCCGGCCTGTCGATCCGTTCCGAGAGGGATCCACTCCGTGTTCTTGCTTTCCCCCACGCCCGCCCCCACCCCCAGCGCCACGACGACCTCCGGTCCGGGAGTCGTCGTCGAGAACCTTCTCGACATGAGCACGGGCCTGACACGGGGGTGCGGGAACGGTGGTGGGGTAATCTGCGACTTCGTGAAGATGCTCGTGCCCGCGGCCGTCGACTGGGTGGCCCCCGCGATCGCGGGCCTGATCGCCATCACGCTGGTCGTGGTCATCGCGCTGCTCCTGCGCAACGTGGCGCACCGGCTGATCGGCCGGGTGGTGCGCCGGGCGTCCACCGAGCGCGCGTCCCTGGCGGGACGGTTGCGCGGCAGGGAGACGGTCACCCCCGAGGGCCTCGACGCGATCGTGGCCGAACGGCGCAGGCAGCGGGCCGAGACCATCGGCTCGGTGCTCAGGCACATCGCCTCGATCATCATCCTGGGCACCGCGGTGCTGACCGTCCTCGAACGCCTCTCCGTCCCCATCGCCCCCCTGCTGACCAGCGTCGGCATCCTGGGCGTGGCGATCGGCTTCGGCGCCCAGGAGCTCGTCAAGGACTTCATCGCCGGCATGTTCATGCTCCTGGAGGACCAGTACGGCGTGGGTGACGTGATCGACGCGGGCGCCGCGATCGGCACCGTGGAGGCGGTCACCCTGCGCATCACCCGCCTGCGCGACGCCGACGGCCGGGTCTGGTACGTCCGCAACGGCACGATCACCCGGGTCGGCAACGAGTCGCAGGGCTGGTCGCGCGCCACGGTCGACGTGCCGGTGGCCTACGCCTCGGAGATCCCCGTGGTCCGCGACCTCCTCAAGGAGGTCGCCGACGAGATGTGGAACGAGCCCGCCTTCCGCGACTCCATCATCGTCGAGGAGCCGCAGGTCTGGGGCATCGAGCAGATCTCCGACACCGCCGTCATCTTCCGGGTCAGCGCCAAGACCATCCCCTCCCGGCAGGCGGAGGTCGCCCGCGAGCTCCGCCTGCGGATCAAGTTCGCCCTCGACCAGGCCGGCATCACGATCGCCGCCTGACGTCAATTAGGCTGGAGCACGTGTCCGCTACCCCCGAGGAATCCCAGTCCTTCTACGACGCCGTTGGCGGCGAGGAGGCCTTCAGGCGTCTGGTGCACCACTTCTACCAGGGGGTGGTGACCGACCCGATCCTCCTGCCGCTGTACCCCGAGGACGACCTCGAGGGCGCCGAGGAACGGCTCCGCCTGTTCCTCATCCAATACTGGGGCGGCCCCAACACCTACAGCGCGCAGCGGGGCCACCCCCGGCTGCGGATGCGGCACAACCCGTTCGTCATCCGCTCGGCCGAGCGCGACGCCTGGCTCCGGCACATGCACGACGCGGTGATCTCCCTGGCGCTCCCCGACGACCTGGAAAAACGCCTCTGGGACTATCTCGTGTACGCGGCGCACAGCATGGTCAACGCCCCCGAGGCATAAACCACCGTACGGTCGGGGGTCGCGACGCATAAACACCGCCGAGCGGGGGCAACCCATGCACATGGAAACCCCCTGGTGGCGTGACGCCGTCGTCTACGAGATCTACGTTCGCAGCTTCGCCGACGCCTCCGGAGACGGCGTCGGCGACCTGCCCGGCATCAGGCAGCGCCTGCCGTACCTCGCCGAACTCGGCGTGGACGCGATCTGGCTGACCCCCTTCTACCGCTCCCCCATGGCCGACGGCGGCTACGACGTGGCCGACTACCGCGACGTCGACCCGCTCTTCGGCACGCTCGCCGACTTCGACGAGCTCGTCTCCGAGGCGCACCGGCTCGGGCTGCGGGTGATCGTCGACATCGTCCCGAACCACAGCTCGTCGGCCCACGAGTGGTTCCAGGCCGCGCTGCGGGGCGAGGGACGCGACCGCTACGTCTTCCGCGACGGCGGGGAACTGCCGCCCAACAACTGGCAGTCGACCTTCAGCGGCCCGGCCTGGAGCAGAACGCCAGACGGGCAGTGGTATCTCCACCTCTTCGCCCCGGAGCAGCCCGACTTCAACTGGCGCAACCCCGAGGTGCACTCGGAGTTCCTCGACGTGCTGCGGTTCTGGCTGGAGCGGGGGGTGGACGGGTTCAGGATCGACGTGGCGATGGGCCTGTACAAGGCCGAGGGACTGCCGGACACCTCGCCGGAGGGCCAGGCCTTCAAGGCCGAGTCACCGATCTGGGGACGGCCGGAGGTGCACGAGGTCTACCGCGACTGGCGCAAGGTGATCGACTCCTACGAGGGCGAGCGAATGGCGATCGGCGAGGTCTGGACCGACTCCGCCGAGGATCTCGCGCTGTACGTCCGCCCCGACGAGCTGCATCAGAGCTTCAACTTCGCCTGGCTGGAGGCGCCCTGGTCCGGGCTCGCGTTCAAGAAGGTCATCGATGACACGCTGGCCGCCGTGACCGCCCCCACCTGGGTGCTTTCCAACCACGACGTGGTCCGCCACGTGACCCGGTACGGCGACGGCCTGGCCAACTCCACGACGGGCCTCGCCCGAGCCCGCGCGGCTCTGCTCGCCATGCTCGCCCTGCCGGGTTCGGCATATCTCTACCAGGGGGAGGAACTCGGCCTCCCCGAGGTGAAGAATCTTCCCCCGGAGGCCCGCCAGGATCCCATCTTCGCCCGCTCCGAGGGGAAGCTGCCCGGCCGCGACGGCTGCCGGGTCCCCATCCCCTGGTCCGGCGCGGCCGAGCCCTACGGCTTCTCTCCCGACGGAAAGCGGCCCTGGCTGCCCCAGCCGGTCGAGTGGGTCGTGCTCTCCGCCGAGCGCCAGTCGAACGATCCCGGCTCGACGCTGAGCTTCTACCAGGACGCCCTGCGCGTCCGCCGCGAGCTGCGCGGCACGCTGCCGGACGAGATCACCTGGCTGGACGCCCCCGAGAACGCCCTCGTCTTCAGCCGGGGTTCCCTGACCTGCGTCATCAACTGCGGTTCCGAGCCGGTGCGGCTGCCGCCGCACGACCGCGTCCTGATCGGCAGTGCCCCGGTGGACGGTCACCTGCTCCTGCCGGACACCGCGGCCTGGCTGTACACCCCCGAGGCCTGAGGTCTCCCGGTACGCGCCGTCCGCCACTGGCGGGCGGCGCGTACCGTACCGGCGGACACGCCACGGACGGGTGGTGCGCCCACGGGGACGGCGGGCGCTTCACCGGGGGCCGCTCGCTCCACGGCGGGCTCCAGGCGCTTCGCGGTGAAGAGCTGCGCGCCATGGGCGGGCGGCACACCGCGCGGCCTCAGGGCGTGGCGAACCTGCCCAGGTAGGCGAGCTCGTCCTGGTTCAACCGTCGAGGGGAGGCTTTCGCCACGTCGTAGGCAGCGAGCACCGAACGGGCCTTGACGAAGATCTCCTCGTCGTCGCGGATCTCGTACGCGAGGGTGAACCGCACCGGCCGGATCTCCGTCACCCATGACTCCACCCGGACCGGGTCGGGGCGGAAGGTGAGGGGACGCAGGTAGTCGATCTCGTGCCTGGCGATCACGAGCCCCTTGAACGGCTCGCCGCCCTCGCGATGGGGGTCGACATGGAACAGCGCCAGCCGCGCGTCCTCCAGGTAGTCGAGAAACCGCACGTTGTTGACGTGTCCCAGCGAGTCGACGTCGGCGAACCTGACGGCCCGGGGGAACACATGCCGGTGGCCACGGCCGAAGCCGTCCACGATGCTCTGTCCAAACACACCCAGAACCGTAGCGAGCCCCCGGCACCCGCCGTACGGCGGGGCATCGGGGGCTCGTCGGTCACCCCCGGCCGGAACCACGCCCGTCGCGGGCGGGCCCCCGCCGGGTGCGGTGGCCAGGACCGGAGACCGGACGGTCTCCGGGACCGGGGTCAGTCGCGGGTGAGCTTGCGGTAGGTGACGCGATGCGGCCGGGCCGCGTCGGCACCCAGACGCTCGACCTTGTTCTTCTCGTAGTCGGCGTAGTTGCCCTCGAACCAGAACCAGTTCGAGCCCTCTTCCCAGGCGAGGATGTGGGTGGCGATGCGGTCGAGGAACCACCGGTCGTGCGAGGTGATGACCGCGCAGCCGGGGAACTCCAGCAACGCGTTCTCCAGGCTGGAGAGCGTCTCGGTGTCGAGGTCGTTGGTGGGCTCGTCGAGCAGCAGCACGTTGCCGCCCTGCTTGAGGGTGAGCGCCAGGTTGAGCCGGTTGCGCTCTCCGCCGGACAGGATGCCGGCCTTCTTCTGCTGGTCCGGGCCCTTGAACCCGAACGCGGCGATGTAGGCGCGGGACGGCATCTCGACCTGGCCGACCTTGATGTAGTCGAGCCCGTCGGAGACGACCTCCCAGACGTTCTTCTTCGGATCGATCCCTCCCCGGCTCTGGTCGGCGTAGGAGAGCTTGATGGTGTCACCGAGGACGATCTCGCCGCTGTCGGGCGTCTCACTGCCGGTGACCATGCGGAACAGGGTGGTCTTTCCGACGCCGTTCGGGCCGATGATGCCGACGATGCCGTTGCGCGGCAGGTCGAAGGAGAGGCCGTCCATCAGGACGCGGTCGTCGAAGCCCTTGGTCAGCTTCTCGGCCCGGATGACCGTGGTGCCCAGACGCGGGCCCGGCGGGATCTGGATCTCCTCGAAGTCGAGCTTGCGGTGCTTGTCGGCCTCGGCGGCCATCTCCTCGTAGCGCTCCAGACGCGCCCGGCTCTTGGTCTGGCGAGCCCTGGCGTTGGAGCGGACCCACACCAGCTCCTCCTCCAGGCGCTTCTTGCGCTTGGCGTCTTTCTGGCCCTCAAGCTTGAGCCGCGCCGCCTTGGCCTCCAGGTAGGTGGAGTAGTTGCCCTCGTAGGGGTGGCAGCGGCCCCGGTCGAGCTCCAGGATCCAGTTGGCGACGTTGTCCAGGAAGTAGCGGTCGTGGGTGACGGCCAGGACGGTGCCCGGGTATTTCTCCAGGTGCGACTCGAGCCACTGGACACTCTCGGCGTCGAGGTGGTTGGTGGGCTCGTCGAGCAGCAACAGGTCGGGCTGCTCCAGGAGCAGCTTGCAGAGGGCGACCCGGCGGCGCTCGCCACCGGAGAGCTGGGTGACCTCGGACTCCGGCGGGGGACAGCGGAGGGCGTCCATCGCCTGCTCCAGCTGGCTGTCGAGATCCCAGCCGTTGCGGTGGTCGAGGGCGTCCTGGAGCTTGCCCATCTCGTTGAGCAGCTCGTCGCTGTAGTCGGTGGCCATCAGCTCGGCGATCTCGTTGAAGCGGTCGAGCATCGCCTTGGTCTCGGCGACACCCTCTTCGACGTTGCCGAGGACGGTCTTGGATTCGTTGAGGGGGGGCTCCTGCTGAAGCATGCCGACGGTGAAGCCGGGCATGAGCCGGGCGTCGCCGTTGGACGGCTGCTCCAGGCCCGCCATCATCTTCAGCAGCGTCGACTTTCCGGTGCCGTTGGGGCCCAGGACACCGATTTTGGCGCCCGGCAGGAACGACAGCGTTACGTCGTCAAGGACGACCTTGTCGCCGTGCGCCTTGCGCACGCGCTGCAGTGTGTAGATGTACTCCGGCATGCCTTTAGTTTAGGGCCTGGGGAGTTCAGCTAGGGGCGGCCTGGGACAGGGCCCGGGAGTTCAGCCGAAGGTGGTCCCGGACAGGGCCTGGTCCAGCCAGGGGGCGGCCCCGGTCAGGGCTTGGTTCAGCTGGGAGCGGGCTCGGATCCGGGCCTGCGGGCCGGGGGCACGACGGTGGCCGGCAGGCAGATCTGGTCGCGGCCGAGCTCCTTGGCCCGGTAAAGGGCGAGGTCGGCCGCTGCGAGCAGCTCGATCAGGTCGTCCCCGTGCACACTCATGATCGCGACACCGACCGAGATGGTCACAGTGATCATGTTGTCGTCGGCGGGGACCGCCATCCGCCCCACCCGTGAGCGCAGCCGTTCCGCGACCCTGCGCGCCTCGGTCACGTCGGCCCTGGGCAGCAGGACGACGAACTCCTCACCGCCGAACCGGCCCACCACGTCGTAGTCGCGCAGCTGGCTGCGGATGGTGTCGGCCACCCCGACCAGGACCTGATCGCCGATCAGGTGGCCGTAGGTGTCGTTGACCCTCTTGAAATGGTCGATGTCGACGATCAGCAACGCGAGCGTCTCCCCGGTGCGACGCGCCCTGACGATCTCGGTGTCGGCCTCCCGCTGCCAGGCCGCGGCGTTCAGCAGGCCGGTCTTGAGGTCGGTGCGGGCCGCCGCCTGGAGCTGGGCGTGCAGCAGGCTGCGCTGGAGCAGCACCACCGGGGGCAGTGCCAGGACCAGCAGGGCCAGGTTGAGCCCGCAGGTGATGGAGACGAGGACACCGAGGCAGAGCTCGACGACGTCGAGGAGCAGGTTCTCCCGGTTCCACAGGACCTCCCGCCAGCGGCTCTCGGGGTCGGCGGTGTGCGCGGCGACGGCGATCAGCGCGGTGTTGATCACTGTGAACAGGACCGCGCAGCCGATGGCCACGAGGATCGGCACCCCTTCCCCCCTGGCCAGCGCGTCCAGGTCGCCGACCACGGAGTGGAAGAGCAGGGAGGCCGCGCATCCGGCCAGGCCGATCGCCGCCGAGCTGACGACCCGCCGGTAGACCACCGTGGCGCGCACCCGCTTCTGCAGCAGGAACTGGAGCGGGATGGGCGCCAGAAGCGCGTAGAGCGGCGGGAGGAGCAGCGCGGCGGGCAACCACCAGGCGGAAAGCAGGTCGCGGTAGACACCCGCGGGCATGCCGAGTCTCCGGGTCGCCTCGATGCACACGGCTCCGCACATCATCAACGCGGTGAAAGTCAGCACATCTGACCAGCGAAAAACACCGGAAATCGAGAAAAAAACGATCGCGACAAGATCCAGCGCTACGATCCCGCAGAGGTAGCCGACCAGCGGGCGACGCTGCCCCAGCAAGGGCCACCGATCGACCAAGGGTGTCATGCCGTCGCGCGGTTTGACCGACGTGTGACTGGGAGCCGCCATGTCGTCCCCCTCTCCGACTAACGATGTGTAACACAATAGTTGCGGAGTGTGCGACGCGCGACGGTAACCGCTACCTTTGGCAGAGTGAGTCAGCCCACCGGTTGGCCCACGACTTGGAAACCGCTCGCTCGCGAGCGGGCCGTGTGGGAAAGGAGCAAGCCATGCTGCGGGGCGTGACCTGGACCTAACAGGTGTCTCGGCATCTGACACGGGCAAGACCATCGGCCGGCTATCTCGGCGTCACCGCGCCATCACGGCGAGACACCGACCGCGTCCGGCCGATGCCCCCTCACTCCGCCCGCACCCAGGCCCCCTCTCCGTGCGAGGCCCCTGCCCCGTCAGACGCCCTGCCCATACGAACCCCCATCCCCGGACCCCCATCCCCGCTTTCCCCGCCCCCGTCCTTCTGTGTCCTTCTGTCTCGCCTTCCCCATTTCTCCGTCTCGCTCTCCTCTGCTGTCCGGCTCCTCTGACGTGCCCTCCTCCAGCCTTCGGTGCGCCTTTCTCCGGCTCGCGGTCACCCGCCCGCGCTCCGCTCTCCGGCTCGCGCTCCGCCCCTTGAGCCCCCGCCCGGCTGGGAGGCCCGCGGCCCGGACCTCCCAGTGGGAAGCGGCTCAGGCCGCCACGGGCTCCCGGGTCGGCCAGGGCGTCTCATCGCTCGCTTCCGGGTGGATCTTCATCGCACCCGGCCCGCTCCCGGCCGTCTCCTCCCCCGCGCCCGAGCTTCTCGTCCCCCTCGCGTCCCGCCGCCTCGTCGTCGTGCTTCTCGCCGCCCTCGCCCTCCCGGCCACGGCCTCCCCCTTTGCCGCTCCCGCCCCGGCAGAACCGTGATTTCCCCCGGCGGACTCGTGATCCGCCCCGCTGGGCTCGCGATCCGCCGGGCGCGACGCGACCTCGGCGGCGTCCCAGGGATGGATGGTGCCCCCGGGATGGATGGTGTCCCCGGGATCGGTGGTGTCTTCGGGAACGGTGGTGGCCGGGCGATCGATGGTGTCTGCGGAAATCGCGCCGTCCTGAGCCGCCTCACCGCCCGACGTGATCCCCGCCTCGCGCGGCACGGACATCTCGTCGTCGAACCCGGTCTTCAGCGGGGGCAGGGTGCCGAGCGCCCCGGCCGCGACGGGAGCGCCACCGCTCATGGCCCAGTCGGAGGTCTCACGGTCAAGCTCGATCCGCTCCGCGCTGCCGAAAGCCGCGACCGGCCCGCTGCGCTGCGGCTTGCTGAACCTCCCGAGCCCCCAGCGCAGGTCGTGACCGAGCGAGTTGGCCTCCACCTCGGGCATGAAACGGCGCTCCCCCTCGTGGGTGAACTCGCGGATCCGCAACCGCCCCTGGACCACGACCGGCTGGCCGGACTGGACCGACTGTGCGACGTTGTCGGCGAGCCCGCGAAAGCAGCGGACGCCGAAGTAGGTCGTCTCGCCGTTGCGCCACTGCTGGTTCTCCCGATCGAAGTAACGGCTGGTCGAGGCGATCTTGAGTGAGGTCACCCGGGAGCCGTCGGGGAAGGTGTGCTGGCGCGGCGGGGCCGCGACGTTACCGGTCAGCGTGACGTAGATGTCGTTCATCGTGCCTCCCATGAGAGCCGGCTGAGTGCCGGCGGCATGAAAGACACGATGGCCCGGCCCACCCCCCGCACGGGTTACCGAATCACGCTCTGTGGAAAAGCCCGGGACACGTGAGAGAGCTGTGGATAACCCCGGCCTCACCACCCCGAGCAGCGCGCATCGGTTCCACTCCGCCAAGAGACAGGAGTCAAGGAGGCAGGGGGCGAGGAGGCAGGAGGCAGGGGCGAGGAGGATCGGGCCGGCGTTCCCGGACGCCTCAAAGGGGGTGCTGCCCCAAGAGCGACCGCCCCAAGACCAGGCCCCAAGACCAGAGGGGAGAAATCAGTCCCGCAGGCCCCGCATGGCCGAGTAGAACTCGTTATAACGGGTCAGCTCCCGCTCCACCGGCTCGATCACCATGCTCTCGGCGACCCCGGCGACCCTGCGGCGCATCTCGCGCTCCAGCGCGTCACGCTCGTTGCCCGCGCCGAGCACGACGAAGTTGCGGCTGGCCATCGCGGTGAGTACCCCGAGCCCCAGGACAGAGAAGATCATCAACCCGACCCACGGCAGCGAGGCGGCGTCGCCGAACACCTCCAGCCCCTCCGGCGGGTTCCCCGAACCGAACACGCCATAGGTGAGAGCCGTACCGACCCAGGCCAGGCCCGCGACGAAGAGCAGGACCAGAAGGTACTGCCAGACCAGAAGCAGCCGCCACCAGCCGGGAACCCTGTCCAGGCGCGGCGCGACCTCCGACAGCTCCTCGGAGAGCACCTCGGGCAGCTGCGAGGAGCGGGAACGCGCGGCGTCCCTGATCCCGTTCTGCCACGCCTCGTGCATGCCCGAGGTCAAGCCGTCGGCGAGTGCCTGGACGGCGGTGTCCACCTCGGCGGGCTGCGCGCTGACCGAGCCGCCGGTCAGGCCGTGGATCTCGTCTCGCAGGTCGCCCAGCCGCAGGCTGTTCAGCGGGTCGGGGCGGAGCTTGGTGGCCCAGCGGGTGTAGGGCCAGCCGACCCACTCGCCGGACCTCGCGGCGTACACGTTCTCCATCGCCTCACCGACCGCGGGGACGCCGACCGCGTCGCAGAGGGCGTCGGTGAGACCGATCCTGCGGGCGTCGTCGATGGAGGAGGGCGGGACGGAGGCGTTGTCGGCGGGCATGACCTTCGCGAGGCGGAGCGTCAGCCGGCCGAGGTCGGCCTCCAGTCGCTGGGTCGCGGCCCTGCGCTTGGAAACGGTCTCGGCGAGGACGGCCTTGAGGTTGTCGACGCCCCTGCCCGTGATCGCCGAGGTGGTGACGATCACGGGGTGCTCGACTCCCTCGCGGCGCAGCAGGTCGTCCAGGTCCGCGACGCACTCGGCCAGCTCCTCCTGGTCGAGCCGGTCGGCCTGGTTGAGCACGAAGATCGTCACAGCCTCGTGCCCGGCCAGATCGGTCACGTAGCGCCGGTGCGTGGAGGCGTCGGCGTACTTCTGCGGGTCGAGCACCCACACGACGAGGTCGGCGACCTGGATCAGCCGGTCGGCCTCGGTGTCGGTCAGTGCCCGGATGGAGTCGTGGTCGGGCAGGTCGAGCAGGATCAGCCCGTGGAGCTGGCTCTCACCCCGGTCCAGGGCACTGGCCCGCGCGAAGCGGTGCCGCCACTGGATCTGCAGCCAGTCGAGCAGCGGGCCCGCGCCGTCCAGGCCCCAGACGCAGGCGTGGGTACGGGCCGTGGTCGGGCGGCGTACCCCCGTCGGTGACAGTTCCAGGCCGGAGATCGAGTTGAAGAGCGTCGACTTTCCGCTGCCCGTACCCCCCGCGAGCGCGACCACGGTGTGGTCGGAGGAGAGCTTGAGCCTGTCACCTGCGCGCAGCAGCAGCTGCCCCGACTCGGTGAGGAGCTTGGGCTCGACCTTGCCCGGCCCCAGTTCCACGATCCGAGCCAGCGCGGCGAGCCGGCTGCCGAGACCCTGGCCTGACTGGGTGGTGCCAACACTCATCGGGCGACCTCAAGGTTGTACGTTGCCTGGTAAAGGCGGGTGGCGGCGGATTCGTCAGGTATGCCCGCACCGTCGAGAGCCTGGGCGTAACGCGCCATCTCGTCGTCGAAGAGCAGGCCGATCCGGGCTCGGAGATCGCTCCGGGCCTTCACGCCGATGTTGCGCAGCGACTCCGCGCCGAGCAGCGCGTGCACCAGCCGTTGCGGTAGTGCCCCGGTGCCGTTCTGCGCGTCCGAGGAGCCGTAACCGAGCAGCCCGATGGTCAGGATCAGCGAGAGGGACTCGACGTCGAACGAGATCACCCTGGCCACCGACCGCTTGGTCACCCCCTCGGTGCGTATCAGCTCGATGATGTGCTCCTGCCAGGCCGCGATGGTCCGGCTGGTCCTGCGCGAGAACTCGTCGGACGCGCGGCCGAGACCGGGCGCCTCGGCCAGGGCCTCCTGCGCGCCGGGGCGGTTCAGCCAGCGCGAGGCGGCCTCCTCCGCGGCCCGCTGCGCCGCCGAGACGACCACGGACTCCAGCCCCGCCCGCAGCGCGGACTTCAAGGCGCTGAGCCGCTCGGGCGCCTGCTGGCCCGCCTTGCCGCCGAAGCGGCTCGGCCTGCGCAGGTGGAGGGTACGCATGAGGTCGCCGGACCCGGCGAAGTCCTGCCAGCGCGCGAGCACCTCACCCCGGAGCAGCGAACCGTCGCCGGTGCTCTTGTCGATGTCGGCCAGCGCCCGCGCGTAGGCGCCGTCCACGTCGCCGCGGAGGTCCCTCCGGAAGGCGACCTGGATCTCCAGCTGCTTGGCCAGGGCGGGGACACGAGTGCGGAAACTGTTCAGCACCCCGTCCAGGGTCGCCCGTACGGCCTGCGCGCGGCGCCGGTCGTCGACCGACAGCTCCGTCAGCCACAGACGGAGCTCGCTCACCTCGTTGTCGGGGAGCATCCCGTCGGTGACCCTGCTCTCGTTGATGACGAAGCGGTCGACCTCGCCGAGACCGTACTCGGTGAGCATCCTGACGAAGTGCTTGGTGATCACCTCTCGGGACCTGGGCGGCACCCGGGAGAGCACGATGGCCAGCCGGGCTCCGCGCTCCTTGGCCAGGCGAAGCAGCCGCCAGGCCGGGGCGTCGGCGTACCGGGCGGCGGTGGTGACGAAGATCCACAGATCGGCCGCGTCGAGCATGCGGTGGGCGATCTCGTGGTGCTCCTCGACGACCGAGTCGATGTCGGGGGTGTCGAGCAGGGCCACGCCGGGAGGGAGGCGCTCGGTGGAGACGAGCACGAGGCCCCCGGAGGCGGCCTCGGGGTCGGGCTCGCTGAGCCGCCGGAGGCTGCCGAGCAGGTCGCCCTTGGCGAACCACTCGTGGTCGTCGGGGTGGCAGGCCAGGACGGGTGTGCCGGTCGTCGGACGGCGCACGCCGGTCGCGCTGACCTTGGCGTTGGCCAGGGTGTTGAGAAGTGTGGACTTGCCCGCGCCGGTGGAGCCCGCGACCACGACGAGCGCGGGCGCGGTGCTGGTGTGGACGCGAGGGATCACGTAGTCGTCGAGCTGGGCCAGGATCTCGCTCTGGACCCGCCTGGCCTCCTCCGCGCCGGGGAGATCCAGGCCGAAGCTGAGGTCGGTGACACCGGTGCGTACGGCGGTGAGCGCGCTGCTCAGCGCCTCGGACACGGCCTCGGGAAGCGGGGTCTCCCGCGTCCGGCCGCCCGGCGACCTCGCGCCGGCCTCGCCTCGGGTCTCCTCGTCCTCGTCTCGGGCTTCCTCGGCCTCCGCGTCGCCGTCGGCGGTTCCGGCCCCGTCCCGGACTCCGTCAACGGCCTCGTCCTCGTCCCGCGTCTCGTCAGCGGTCGCGGAGGACTCGGCGTCACTCACGGTTTCACCAACGGCGCCGCCGCCGGTGGTGGCGGTACCGGCATCGCGCCGAACCTCACCGCCGCTCTCGGCGGGTTCTGCGGCGCGCCGGGACCCCTCACCGGTCTCAACGGCCCGCGGGGCCCTGTCACCGGTCCCGGCGTCATCGGTCCCGGCGCCGAGGCGGGTCCTGTCATCGTCGTCGATCTCAGCGGGCTCGGCGGGTTCGTCCTCGTCCTGGAACGCGGGACCGTCTCGGCCGTCGCTCCGGGCACCGCCGGCGCTCTCGGCACCGGCCCGGGGAACATCACCGGCCGAGGGGGCGCCGGTCCTTCCGTCCGCTCGGGACCCACCGTCCTCGCCGCCGGTCAGGGGCTCGACGTCCTCGACGTGGCCGGTACCCGGCGTCCTGCCGCCACTCTCCGCGCCGTCCCCGGAGCCGTCGCGCCGCTCCTCCAGGGGGATGCCGAGGATGACGACCTCGTCCGGTTCCGTGTCCTTGCCGGATCGTTCCTGCTTCTCCCCGGTCCTGCTCGCGCGAAGGGGCGGAGCGCCTTCGGCGTTGGAGCGCCTGTCCTCACTGCCGGGGGGGCCGCTCTCGGGCCGGGGGGAAAGGTCTTCATCAGCCGTACGGGAGGCGTCGGCCCCCGCCCCCGGAACGGGATCCGGAGCTTCCCGGAGGGCGGGACCCCGAGTGCCGGGTGGGGGTGTGGCGGGGCCACCGGTGCGAGGGACGCTCGGCGGAACGGGGGCACCCGGACGAAAAAGCGCACCGGGAGCGGCGTCGGCACCGCCGGGAGCGCTCGGATGGACACTCGAGGGGACAGGGGCGCCCGGACGGAAGACCGCGCCGGGGGCCGGGGAGGCAGGAGCAGCGGAGGCACCGGGAGCACCGGAGGAAGGCCCGGCGGGGCCACCGGTGCGAGGGACGCTCGGCGGAACGGGGGCACCCGGACGGAAAACCGCGCCGAGAGCGGCGTCGGCACCGCCGGGGGCGCTCGGAGGAACAGGAGCACCCGGACGGAAGGCCGAACCGGGAGCGGCGTCGGCACCGCCGGGGGCGCTCGGATGGACACTCGGGGGGACTGGAGCACCCGGGCGGAAGACCGCGCCGGGAGAGCCGGTGGCGGCGCCCCCGCGAGAGGCGCCCGAGGGTGCGCCGGGAGCACCCTGCCCTCGGGGAACGCCCGGAGGAGCCGTGGGGGTGCCCCCACGGGGAGCCGGGGAGGCGGGAGCACCCGGCGAGGCGGGGCCACCGCGAGCGGGGGCCGCACCGGGCGAGACGGGAGCGCCCCCACGGGAGACACCGGGAGCGGGGCGAACACCCTGACCGGGGGCGGCGCCGGGCGAGGCGGGAGCGCCTCCGCGCGAGACACCCGGGGAGGCTGGACCGCCCTGGCCGGGAGCCGCACCGGGCGGAGCCCCGGCGGGGCCACCCCGTGAGGGGCTCGCCGGACGACCGCCCTGGGTGCCCGGGGAGGCGGGCTTGGGGGCCGCGTCGCGGGAGGTGGTGATGGCAGCGATCTTGGCCTGGGCGGCAGCGGCGGCGGCGTGGAAGGCCGCCATCGCCTCCTTGGAGGCGGGCGGGGCAGCGGGGTCGCTCGCCTCGGCCGGGGTCGCGGGGCCCGCCGTCCTGCCCGAGGGCGTGGCCGGACCGATCCCGCCGCCCGGCGTCCGGCCCCGAGGCGCTCCGGGAACGGCTGTCCCCGGAGGCTGGGCCCCGGGGGGCTGGGTGCGGGCGCGGATGGAGGCCGCGTCGTCGTCGGCGCGGATGGCGCCGAAGGTCACCGTCTGCTCGCCGGGGGATTCCTTGTCATCTGACGAGGTGTCGTCAGGTGGCTCCTGGGGGGTGCCGGCAAGGCGAGGGTCACGGCCACCACCCGAATGGGGGGGCCTGTTGGAAGCCGATTTCACGGTACTCGCTCCGCTCGAACCATCTCGACCTCCTGGCCGACCTTCACGACATCGCCAACGATCACGATCGCAGGTGGCCGAATCCCAGCCGCGCTCACGCGCTCCGCCACAGTGGATAGCGTGGCGTAAAGAGCGCGCTGGGTGGGAAGAGTACCGTCCTGTACCACCATTACGGGAGTTTCCGGCGAACGTCCGTCATGGATCAGCGTTTCGGCGATCACTCCGATCCGTTCGACCGCCATCATAAGCACCAGGGTGCCGCCGGATCTGGCCAAATTGGGCCAGTCGACGGTGGATCTCTCGTCGCCCGGCGGAACATGTACGGAGATCACGTGGAATTCCTGGCTCACGCCGCGATGCGTCACGGGCACGTTGGCGGCGGCGGGCACCGCGACCGGGCTGGTGATACCGGGAACCACGATGACCGGGATGCCCTCGCGGGCGCAGGCGAGCATCTCCTCGCCGCCGCGGCCGAAGACGAACGGGTCGCCTCCCTTGAGCCGGACCACGAACTTGCCCTGCCTGGCGTGCTCGATCAGCAGCTCGTTGATCCTCTCCTGGGCCATGTAGCGGCCGTAGGGGATCTTCGCGGCGTCGATCAGCTCGACGTCCGGGGAGAGCTCGTCGAGGAGGGCCTGCGGGGCGAGGCGGTCGGCGACGACCACGTCGGCCTGGGCCAGCAGCTGCCGGCCGCGGACCGTGATCAGGCCGGGGTCGCCGGGCCCGCCGCCGACCAGGGCGACGCCCACCGGCTTGGTGCGGTTGCGCCTGGCGTCGACCGTGCCGTCCCTGAGGGCTCCGACGACGGCGTCCCTGATCCCGGCGGCGCGGCGGGGGTCGCCTCCGGCGGTGATCGCCACGCTGATCTCGTCCACCTTGCCGCTGGCCGGTGTCCAGGCCGCCGAGGCGTCCTTGTCGTCGGCGCGTACGCACCAGATCCGCTTGGCCTCGGCCTCCGCGGCGACCGCGGCGTTCACCGTACGATCGTTCGTGCAGGCCTGCACCAGCCAGGCCCCGTCGACGTCGCCGACCTGGTAGCGCCTGGCCTCCCAGGTCACGCGGCCTGTGGCGATGAGGTCGTCGAGGGCGTGCGTGACGCTCGTCGAGACGATGGTGACCAGGGCTCCCGCGTCGAGCAGCGCCGGCACCCGCCGCTGGGCGACGCGTCCTCCACCCACGACGAGCACTCGCCGCCCGGAGAGGCGCAAGCCAAGCAGGTAGGGCGACATGACGACAGATCTCCCGTTCGCGAGGAATTGTGAAGCATGGCGTGCTAGGAGGTAAACCTACCGGCTAACGGCGCCCTCTTCGCTGCTCCCGTGTTAACAGCTGTCAAGGAAGGGCTGACCGCTGTCAACCCGGCGGCTTAAGACTTCCTTGAACTCCTCCCCGGCTTGAAGGCCGGAGATTCTCCCGTCGCGTCGTGGTTAGGCGGCGCGTGGGGGTTGACGCTTCGCAGACCGGGTGGTTCCGAGGTCTCCACGTCCTGACACCGCAGTTCCCGCGGCGTTGCGGATGTTGATCGCGGCGTTGGTGTCGGCGTGGCCGATCCACCCGCACGCGGCGTTGGCGCACGAGAACCGGGTGCCGGCACGGGAGGCCGGGTGGCGGTGCCCGCACCGGTGGCAGGTCTGTGACGTACCCGGGGCGGGGACCTTCACCACCAGCCCGCCGCGATCATGGGTTTTGTACTCCAGCAGGGTGAGCGTGCGGCCCCATGCCTCGCCGGTGATGGCGCGGTTCAGTCCTGCCTTCTGCCTCACGTTCCGGCCGGGTTGTTCGATCGTGCCCCTGGCGGAGCGGACCATGTTCGTGATCTTCAGATCCTCCACCACGACCACGCCGAAGGTGTCGGCGAGTTCGGTGGTGGTCTGGTGCTGCCAGTCGAGGGCTCGGCGCTTGGCTGTCGCGCGGAGCCTGGCTATCTGGTCATAGGTGCGGGTCAGCCGTTTGGACGTGGGCCGGCCGGGAGTGCGTGTGCGGCGCTGGCGGGCGGATTTCTTCTCCAGGCGGCGCAGGTGTTCACGCTCACCGCCGGTAAGCCACGGGCCGTGTTCACGCATGGTCTCGTCCGACAATGCCAGGGCGACGGTGATCCCCCGGTCGATCCCCACGGCCGGGCCGAGATGGGTGTCGGTGACCGCGGCGGTCATGGTCTCGGTGCGGAATACGATCTGCCAGCCGAAGGCGTCCTTGACCAGCCGGGCTCCGGTGATCCGCCCGGCCGGCCCGCCCTTGGTGACGCCGGGTAGGTCCTTGGTCCACCGAAACCGCACCCGCCCGACCTTGGGCAGGTTGACCGCACCCCAGCGCCGGTTGACCCGCTTGATCTGCAGGTCGCGGGCCTGGGGCACATCGACGGCCGGGCGCGATCGCAGCCGTGTCTTGAACGTCGGGCGTTGGGCGGGGTGATCGGGGTTGAAGAAGTTCGCCCACGCCTGCCGATACGTTTTCAGCACGGCCTGGGCCGCCTGGGCGGGCAGTTGGCCCATCCAGTCGATCTCACGACGAGCCGCCCGGATCGCCTCGTCGCACTCCTTCAACGTCGCGAACCGGCCCTGGCGGAAGGTGAAGTACTCGTGCAGCAGGTTCCACAGCGCGCGGGCGGTGTGCGCCTGGCCGTCCAGCACCGCCTCCTGGGCCGCGCTCAACTCCAGGCGGGCCACATGCGCCCGCGCCCGTGCCTGTTTCACCCTCTCCACCCTCTGACCGTATCATTTGGTTTATGTCACCGAGATGGGAACCGAACCCGGATGTGCGCACCGGACGGCACGTCGTCTACCACCTCCATGCACATTTGGTGTTCATCACCAAGTACCGGCGGGGGGCTTTCACCGACCCGATGCTGGTCCGATGCGAACAGATCATGCGGGAGGTCTGCGCCGACTTCGAGGTCGAGCTTCGCGAGTTCAACGGTGCGGACGACCACGTCCACCTGCTGGTCCACTATCCGCCCAAGGTCGCCCTGTCCAAGCTGGTCAACTCACTGAAGGGGGTCTCGGCTCGGATGCTGCGCAAGGAATTCGACACCCACGTCCGCAAACACCTGTGGAGTGAGCGTTTCTGGTCCGGCTCCTACTTCGCCGGATCGGTCGGCGGGGCCCCGCTGACCGTGGTCACGCAGTACATCGAGCAGCAGAACCGACCGGTCTGATCGGGATGGACACCGGTTCGCCTGACGGCGAACCGACTGTTCCTGCCCCGCTACGCGCGACAGTCCACTTCACCCCCGGCCTGAAAGCCGAAGCACTACGGACGAGACCGGTAGATCAGGCTTCCTTGTCCGTCACACCGGCGGAATCGAAGGTCGCGACCTCGTGCATCACCCTGACCGCGGCGCAGACGAGGGGATGGGCGAGCAGACCGCCGGTGCCCTCGCCGAGCCGGAGTTCCAGCTCGACCAGGGGCCGCAGCCCGAGGTGTTCCAGGGCCACGGCGTGGCCGGGCTCGGCCGAGCGGTGTCCCGCCACGCAGTGGTCGACGACATCGGGGGCCAGCGCCGCCGCCGCCAGCGCCGCCGCCCCGGCGATGACACCGTCCAGGATGACCGGTACGCGAAGAGCCGCCCCGGCGAGGACGAACCCGGCGAGCGCCGCGTGCTCCAGGCCACCGACCGCGGCCAGCGTCCCCAGGGCGGACACCCCCGAGGCGCCGCCCCGCTCGCGCTCCAGGCCGTTCGCCCGGAGGGCCTCGCGGACCACCTCGACCTTGCGCGCCAGGGTCTCGTCGTCGACACCGGTGCCCCTGCCGGTCACCGCGGCCGCGTCGTGCCCGGTGAACGCGCAGATCAGCGCGGCCGAGGCGGTGGTGTTGGCGATGCCCATGTCCCCGGTGATCAGGCAGCGGGCGCCCCCGTCGACGAGATCGCGGGCCACGGCCATCCCGGCCTCCAGGGCCGCGATCACCTGCTCGGGGGTCATCGCCGGCCCCCGGGACAGGTCGGCCGTGCCGTACGCGACCTTGCTGATCGTCAGGCCGGGCGCGGGGTCGAGGTCGGCGGCCACGCCGACGTCGACGACCGTCACCGAGGCGCCGACCTGGGCGGCGAAGGCGTTGGCCACGGCACCGCCCGCGAGGAAGTTGCCGACCATCTGCAGGGTGACCTCCCGTGGCCACGGGGTCACGCCCCTGGCGTGGACACCGTGGTCGGCGGCGAAGATTGCCAGAGCCGCGGGGACCGGGAGCGGCGGCGGGCTGATCGCCGCGGCCCCCGCCAGCCGTACCGCCACGTCCTCCAGGGCACCCAGCGCGCCGCGGGGCTTGGTCAGGCGGTCCTGGTGGGCTCGGGCCTCGGCGACGGCCGCCGGGTCCGCGGGACGGATCGCCGCGATGGTCTCCTCAAGGATGGTCATGTGATCAGTCTCCCTTGGATATGACTTTTCGGGAAAAGCACCGAGAAGCCGTACCGGGCCACCGGGGATCGCGGCGAGGCACCGTCGAGGCACCGAGGGCCCGGAGAACGCCGGAGATCACCAGGCGATGCCGCTGAGCGCCTCCTCGTAGCGCTCGATGACCACGTCGGCCAGGCCCTCGCAGTCGCCGATGACGTCGGCGCAGCGGACGTCCAGGTTCGGGTGGCCGGCGGCGTAGGCCATGGCCTGCGCCCAGACGCGGTCGAGCAGGCCACCGGCGAACAGCAGGTAGGGGACGACGATCACGCGCTTGGCACCGAGGCGGCGGCAGCGCTCGATGCCGCCGGGGACGCCGGGCGGGGTGAGGGAGACGAAGGCCGTCTCCACGGTCATGTACTCGTGGGCGTGGGTCTCCCAGAAGAGGCGGGAGACCCGGTGCACGTCGGCGTTCGTCTCGGGACTGGTGGAGCCGTCGCCGACCAGGACCACGGCGGTCTCGCCGATCTCGATGTGCTCGGGCTCGTCGTCGAACGCCCCGGCGGCGGCCGGGACCAGCCGGAGGCTGGCGACCTCGGCGGACGCGTCGGCCAGACGCTCGGCGAGCAGCGCGAGGATGCGGGGGTCGGAGCCGAGGGGGCGGCCGTAGTCGCAGGTCAGCATGGGATGCCTCTCCTGCTCGCGGGCCATCGCGGAGGGGATGTCCGCGCCGAGCCACACGTCGCCGGTGAGGCTCATCGGCTGGGCCACCATCCGGTGGTGCCCGCGCGCGACCAGCGAGGCGACGGAGTCGCTGAGGCGCGGTCTGGCCCTGGCGATGTAGCCGCCGGAGACGTCCGCCGCCGTCTGATCCAGACGGCAGCGGAGCCGATGGACAAACCTACCGAATTCAGCAGATCCATTGTCGTCGTGCGAGCCCTGCCCGATGAGCAGCAGCGGCGGTTTCATCAAATTTCTCCAGCATGGATACCCACGCCTTCAGGCGGGGGAGGAAACGCGGCACGGAGCCGCGCTTCTGAATGGAGGGTGTAGCCGTAGCCGTCCGCTCTCTGGAGCAGACGTACATGGCGGTGGCCGATGCCCTGCACGGTGCCGTGCCGGGTGGTGATGTTGAAATTGCCGGTGGAGCGGACCGCGACCCGGCCGGTGTGAACCCCGGCCTTCTTGCCGGTCGGGACGTTCGCCCGGACCAGGTCACCGGTCTGGAAGCCGCGCACGGTCTTGATCCGGGGAAGCCGCAGCCGGGGGAACCCGTACTTGTCGGTGCGGGTCCGGCGGTAGGTGCCACGCCCGGTCGCCTTGACCACGAGCACTGTGGACGGCCAGCCGGTGACGGCCTCCATCGCACCGACGTGCAGCGCGTCCAAGGTGTGCGACTTCGGGGCGCCACTTCGGCTACGGTTCCACTTCGTTCGACCACCCGAGCTGGTGGTCACGGGCAGACTGGTGGCGGTCAGCGCCCGCCATAACGCCCACCTGGTCGCGTTGACGGCCGCCGCATCCCGCAACGGCGCCTTCGTCCTCCCGAGAATCTTCGCCAGGAGCGCAGGCTTGGCCTTGAGGAACTCCTGGATCGGGGTGGCGTTCTTGATCTGGTTGCAGGGGACGCACGCCAGGGTGAGGTTGCTGACGCGGTCGGAGCCGCCCCGAGAGCGCGGGTGGATGTGGTCGATGTTGAGCGGCGCGTCCTGCTTGCCGCAGTACGCGCACGTGCGCTCCCACTTGGCCAGCAGATACTCGCGGACTTCGTATCCGGCGAGGGTTCCCTGCTGGTACTCCACTCCTTCGAGGGGCTCGCCCGCCGACATGGCGTGCGTGTCGAACGCGACGCGCTCGATGTGGACAGCTTGAACGGGCGCCCAGCGCCTCAGTCGCCCCACCCAGGACATCGTCGTGTCCACGCGGTGTCGCAGGGACGGTGCGAGCCACCCCTTCGGCTTGGTGCGGTTGGAGAAACGGGGCGCGCGGTAGCGCAGGTTACGGGAACGGCGCCCCCGGCGCAGCGCGGCCCGCGCGCTGAGCCTGTCACGGATCTGGCCGTCCCGGTGATCGAGTTGGATGCCGTACATGCCGGCACGGATCCCGTCGCGTTCGGTGAACACGGCGATGCCGGTGTGCTTGGAGCCGGGGTCGATGCCGACCTCGACACCCTGGATTGTGGAGTCGGTGACGGCACGCTCACGCAACCGGATGACGAATGGGGTATGCCGGTGGATCACGGCCCGACCGGACGCCAGCAGGCGGCGGGCGCGGGCCGGGTGACACGGATCCAGCGGTTGGCCGTGTGTGTCCAGGACGAACACGACCGGGTGAACTTCACGGTTCGCTCCCTCGGGCGCCGTGGCGCCCTCGGGGTGACGCCGGAGCAGACGGGTGCCGTCCGATCCGATCTCCCCTCGCCCATGTTCCACGCCGGTTACCGCGCTGAAGCGGTGTCCGCGTCCCGTTTCGTGCCCACCCTCGGGCGTGTCTGCTGACGCGGATTCCAGAGCAGCGGGCTGAGGAAGCACCCACTGGTGGGTCTGCTGGCCTACATGAAACGTAGTCAATCGAATGCACCTCCTAGGCGATCGACTCGGGCTGGTCAACGCGGGACTTCAAAGCGCATCGCTACGCCTCAAGCCCTCTCCTTAGGAGGGGGTCGTTGACGGAAACAGGACTCCAATGACCTTGACCTGGGGTTACGCAGTGACGACTCGCGACAATATCCGATAACGCCACTCCATGGACAGGTAACGGATCGGTAAATTATGTCTTTTCTCGCGTGGGTGTGACGGGCCGCGAGGATCGGGCCGCCGGCGGCGGTCGATGCTCCCTCACCGGCCGGACCATCTGGATCACACGCCATGGCACGGTAGCCGGGCACGCGGAAGACGTCCAGCACGGCCACGCCGGTGTCTCACGCCCTGCGCGCCTCGCGGCGTCCGCTCCCTCCCTTCGACTAGAGACGTCTTCCAGCGCGTCGCCCGTGACGCGAAAGTTCCGCGCGGATCAGGACAGATCAGTTCTGAGCATCCCGAACACCACGATGTCGCGCGGGCCGTCCTCCCCCAGTTCGGCGGCGCGCAGTACGCCCTCCCTGACGAAACCGGCCTTCTCCGCGACCCGGAGGGAGGCCCCGTTGTCCAGGTCCGCGCGGAGCTCGATCCTGCGCATCGCGGTGGTCTCGAACACCCAGCGCGCCACCCCGAGCACGGCCTCGGTGGCGTAGCCCCGGCCCCGGTGCAGCGGGTGCACCCCGTACCCGACCTCGGTGGTCCCGGCGCCCCAGAGGGTCCTGAAGAGGCTGATCGCGCCCACGACCAGCCCTTCGGCCTCCATGGCCAGATGTACGCCCTGGCCGGAGCGGTGCAGCTCGTGCGCGCCGTGGGAGAGCCACTGGGAGACGCCCGACGGATGGCCGGGCGAGCCGGGCGGCAGGAACCTGTCGCGCGCCTTGATCACCGAGCGGACGCGGGCGGCGTCGCCGGGGCGGAAGGGCCGGATCACGAGCCGTCCGGTCAGGATCGGCGGATCGGGTGCGAACGCGGTCACGCGCCCTCCTAGCCGGGGAATGTGTGGCCCCAACCTCATCCCAGCGGCCCCGCCCGCGCAAGCCCGGACCCCCGCCTCGTCCCGGGCGGGCACGGCCGCGCAAGCCCGGACCTCCGCCCCGTCCCGAGCGGCCCCGCCCGCGCAAGCCCGGACCTCCGCCTCATCCCGAGCGGTCCCGAGCGGGCACGGCCGGGAGACCGCGTCCGGCAAAGGCTCGCGGCGGGTTCTCCGCACCCGGTGGGGCGGGACCGCACCGCCGGGCTCAGCGGACGATGACGACCTCCAGCGTGCGCGGGCCGTGCACACCCTCCACCCGGTTCAGCTCGATGTCGCTGGTCGCGGAGGGGCCGCTGATCCAGGTCAGCGGCCTGGAGGGGTCGAGCCTGCCGAGGGCCTCCGGAACGCCGGCCACGATCTGCCCGGCCCGTACGACGCACAGGTGGTAGTCCGGGACCAGGGTCAGCGCCCGCCGCCCCTGGCCCGGCCCGGCGTCCAGCACGATGGTGCCGGTCTCCGCGATCGCGACCGCGCATCCGGTGACGACCCCGTCCACCCCGTCCAGCTCCACCGCGCTCAGCGGGGGGTCGTCGGTGACCGGGGTGTCCGGTGCCCACTCGGGCGGCAGGCCGTCCGGGACGACCAGCCGGGTGGCGCCCCGCCGGGCCAGCGCCGCCGCGATCGTCGCGGCCGCCTCGGCCTCGTCCACCACGTGCACGACGGCCCGGTAGTCGGCCACGCGCTCGGCGAGCAGTTCCACCACGCCTTCCCGGTCCGTCGAGTCCGCCGGGTCCGGTGACGTGCGGTAGGCGCGGGTGATCTCGACGTCGGGGGCTCCGGCGACGGCGGAGCGGATCCTCGACAGGATCCGTTCCCGGCTGCTCACACCGGAGACGCCCGCACCGGACGAGCGCCCGGGTCCGGGCGCGGGGGTGGCTGCTCCGGCGGTCATCGGGCGCCTCCGTCGGTACGGTTCCACCAGTCACGGAAGGACTCGGCGGGAATGTCGGGGATGTCACGGGTGTCGGTCCAGCCCGACAGCGGCCCCGGCAGGCGCCCGGGGACGAACCTGCGCAGGCGCCCGCCGAGCCGCTGGGCGCGTGCCAGCCGCGAGGGGCGGTTGAACACCCACCCGGCGGCACGCATCCCCATCCGCTCGACGCGGGCGTGGCGGACCTTACCGCGTAGGTGGACCAGGACCTCGGGGATGTCGATCGCGACCGGGCAGGCGTCGAAGCAGGCGCCGCAGAGGGTCGAGGCGTACGGCAGCGACGCGTCCAGCTCCGAGGCCGTCCCGCGCAGCTGCGGGGTGAGGATGGCGCCGATCGGTCCCGGATAGACCGAGCCGTACGCGTGCCCCCCGGCGCGCTCGTAGACCGGGCAGACGTTGAGGCAGGCGGAGCATCGGATGCAGCGCAGCGCCTGGCGGCCCACCTCGTCGGCGAGCACGTTCGTGCGGCCGTTGTCGAGCAGCACCAGGTGGAACTCCTGGCCCTCGACCGCGCCCGTCCAGGTGGACGTGTAGGGGTTCATCCGCTCGCCGGTGGAGCTCCTGGGCAGCAGCTGGAGGAAGACCTCCAGGTCCCGCCAGCTCGGCAGCAGCTTCTCGATGCCGACCACGCTGATCAGCGTCTCGGGCAGGGTGAGGCACATCCGCCCGTTGCCCTCGGACTCCAGCACCACCAGCGTGCCGGTCTCGGCGATCATGAAGTTGGCGCCGGAGATCGCGACCCTGGTCGACAGGAAGCGCTCGCGCAGGTGGAGCCTGGCGGCCTCGGCGAGGGCGCGGGGCTCGTCGGACAGGTTCTCGGGCGCCGCGCGGCCCCAGTCGGCCATCTTGTCCTGGAAGATCTCGCGGATCTCCGAGCGGTTGCGGTGGATCGCCGGGACCAGGATGTGCGAGGGCCAGTCGTCACCGAGTTGGACGATCAGCTCGGCCAGGTCGGTCTCGTACGCGGTGATGCCCTCCTCCAGGAGGGCCTCGTTGAGGCCGATCTCCTGGGTGGCCATCGACTTGACCTTGACCACGCTGGTCTCGCCGGTGGCCTTGACCAGGTCGGCGACGATCCTGTTGGCCTCCTCGGCGTCGGCCGCCCAGTGGACGTGGCCGCCCGCCGCGGTGACGGTCTCCTCCATGCGGAGGAGGTAGCGCTCCAGGTTGCGCAGGGTGTGGTCCTTGATCTCCTTGCCCGCCCGGCGGAGCTCGGCCCAGTCGGGCAGCTCGCCGACCACGGAGGCCCGCTTGCCGCGGATCGTGTGGGTGGCCTTGCGGAGGTTGTATCTGAGCTGCGAGTCCTGCACGGCGACCGCGGCGTTCGCCGGGAAGGCGGGCATGCCCAGGAACGTGCCGCTCACCGGCGGGCCATCCTCTCGTGAGTCCTCTCGCCGACAACCCTCGCGCCAACGGTCCGCCCGTCGACGGCCCTCTCTTCAGCGGCCCTCTCGTCGACGGCGGGGACGCTCATCGGGTGGCCTCCGTGGCGGCGAGGATCTCGGCGAGGTGCATGATCCGCACACCGGTGCGCTGGCGCCTCAGGGTGCCGCCGATGTGCATCAGGCAGGAGTTGTCGGCGGCGCACAGCACCTCGGCGCCGGTGGTCGCGACGTTGTGCACCTTGTCGGCGCACATGGCCGCGGAGATCGCCGGGTTCTTCACCGCGAAGGTGCCGCCGAAGCCGCAGCACTCGTCGGCCCCGGGGAGCGGGACCAGCTCCAGCCCCCTGACCTGCTCCAGCAGGCGGGTGGGCCGGTCGCCCACCCGGAGGATGCGCATCGAGTGGCAGGTCGGGTGGTAGGTCACCCGGTGCGGGAAGTAGGCGCCCACGTCGGTGACGCCGAGGACGTCGACGAGGAACTCGGAGAGGTCGTAGACCTTGGGCACCAGCTCGGCCACCTCGGCGGCGAAGGACCCGGACGTGCCCTCCTCGACGGTCCCGGGGACAAGCCCCCCGGAGCTCCCCGATCCGGTCATGGCGGGGGTGCGGGCGAGCCGCGGGTACTGCTCGCGGACCATCGCGGCGCACGATCCCGACGGCGCGACGACCGCGTCGTACCCGGCGAAGACGTCCACGAAGTGCCGGGCGAGCCGCCTGCCCTCCTCGGGGTATCCCGTGTTGACGTGCATCTGGCCGCAGCAGGTCTGCGCCCGCGGGAACTCGACGTCACATCCGAGGCGGCGCAGCAGCGTGACGACCGCCTGCCCGGTGCCGGGAAACAGTGTGTCGTTCACGCAGGTGATGAAGAGGGCGACGCGCACGGCACTCCTTCCTTTCAATGGTCCGACCACAGTATGGTCTGACCACATTTCCCCACAAGAGGAGGTCCTCTTGAGCGGTTGGCAACCGGTCCGGCGCACCCGGGCGTTCGAGGACGTGATCGCTCAGATCGAGCGGCGCATCGCGGATGACGGGCTCAGGGTCGGGGACCGCCTGCCCGGCGAGCGGCAACTCGCCGAGCAGCTGCGGGTGAGCCGGTCGTCGGTACGCGAGGCGATGCGGGTGCTGGAGACACTGGGAGTGGTGTCATCGCAGGTCGGACGGGGTCCGGACGCGGGGGCCTTCCTCATCTCCAGGCCCGCGGAGGCCCTGAGCGACCTGCTCAGGCTCCACCTCGGACTGTCGAACCTGTCGCTGGAGGAGGTCGTCGACGCCCGGCTGATGATCGAGAAGTGGTCGGCCTCGCACGCCGCCGTCCACGGGGCCGACCTGTCCGCCATGACCGCCGCGCTGGAGCGCATGGACGCCACGACGACGGCCGAGGAGTTCGTCGAGCACGACACGGCCTTCCACGTCGCCATCGCCGAGGCCTCGGGCAACAGGCTGACCACCGCCATGATGCTCTCCCTGCGCGACTCGCTCCGCCGCTACGCGGTCGAGGCGGTCGAGCGCCTGGGCGACACGGCCGGGCTCATGGCCGACCACCGCCGGATCCACCGGGCCATCGCCGCCGGGGACGCGGCGGAGGCGTCGGCCGCCGTCGAGGACCACCTGCGGCGGGCCTACCCCGGCATCTCACGTTCCCCACGGGCTGAGGACGACGAGGGGTCTGAAGGGCAGCAGGGGCGGTCTGACCGAGTCGGCCGAGCGGCAGGCGGCGCCCGAGCAGGAGACCAGGGCGTCGAGCTGCCGGTTGAACTCGGCGATCACGGGGAGCGGGGTCACCGCGGCTAGGTTGTGGAGCTGGTAGGGATCCCTGGCGAGGTCATAGAGCTGGTACTCGCCGGTGGAGTAGCGGACGAAGGTGCTCTGGGCGGTCCGCATCCCCTGGTAGGCCGGGACCGGGGTCTGGCGGGCCGAGCTCGGACTGGTCGGGCGGTAGAACTCCAGCAGCACGTTCTGGCGCCACGAGGGCGGCGTCTCACCCCGCAGGAGCGGCAGCAGGGAGCGCCCCTCGGCGAAGTCGGGAAGCGTGGCCCCGGCGAGCTGGGCGAACGTCGGGGCCAGGTCCACGCTCGCGGCCACGTCGCCGACGACGCGGCCCGCCTGCACACCCGGGCCCCTGACCAGCAGCGGCACCTTGACCGACTCGTCGAAGGGCGTGGTCTTGCCATGGGCGAGCCGGTGCTGCCCCAGGTGGAACCCGTTATCGGAGGAGAAAAAGATATACGTTTCATCCAGCTTGCCGGAGGCCCTGAGAGACTCGACGAGGGCGCCCACCATGTCGTCCACGCCGAGCATCGCCCGCAGCCGGTCCCGGTAGTGCCGGTCGATTCTGCGGATCTTCGCGGCGTCGAGCGGCGGGAGCGACCTGAGCCAGAGGGGCTCGGCGCTGACGTCCGCCTGGTTGAAGGACGGGGTGCGCGGGGCCACCACCCCGGCGAAGGCGGCCTCGTGCCGGGGGGCGTAGTTGGCCGGGTTGTGCGGGGCGACCGGGGCGAGGTAGAGGAAGAACGGATCCCGGCTGGGCCGGGAGACGAACGCCCCGGCCTTCGCGCTGAGCACGTCGGTCAGATAGTCCTGCGGCGCGAAGCCGTAGTTACGCAGCATGCCGTTCTCGTTGAGCGTGTAGCCGTACTCCTCGTACAGCCTGCGCACCGGTACGTCCCACTCGTCCCAGCCCGGAGGCACGTGGGTGGCGGAGGTGGCGCCGCCGGGATAGTGGTTGAGGTATTTGCCCATCAGCCCGGTGCGGTATCCGGCCGACTTCATCCAGGTGGCGATGTTGGAGCGTTCCAGACCGGACGTGTAGTACTTGGTGAAGCCTCCCTCGGGAGCGGTGTTGGTCAGCACGCCGTGGCTGTGCACGTACTGGCACCGCATGATCGACGCGCGTGAGGGGCAGCACCAGGAGTTCGGTACGAAGAACCTGTCGAAGCTGGTGCCGCCCTGGGCGAGCAGGCTCCAGATGTTGGGAAATTTCTGCAGATCACCCGCGTCCAGGTCGTCGACGAGGATCAGCACGACGTTGGGCCGTCCCGCAGCGTGCGCCACCGCCGGGATCGTTCCCATGGCGGCGAGGGCGAGGAGCGACATCAAGGAGAGGAGTTTGCGAGCGGCGTTGAGCACAAGTGCACGCTTCCCGGGAGACCGAATTTCGACACCTCACACTCGACCGACCAATATAGAACGTGTTCTAATTGCGGGGGCCTGTCCGGCGTTACGTCGCGAGGAGACCCCCGTGAGCACCGACCTGAAGCTCGGCCTGAACCTCGGCTACTGGCAGCGGACCGCCGACGACGCCACCGAACTCGTCCAGGCCGCGGAGCGGCTGGGGTACGAGTCCGTCTGGACCGCGGAAGCCTACGGTAGCGACGCCTTCACCCCCCTGGCCTGGTACGGCGCGCGGACGTCCCGCATCAAACTGGGCACATCCGTGGCGCAGATCTCCGCCAGGACCCCGGCGGCGACCGCGATGACCGCGATGACTCTCGATCATCTCACCGGCGGCCGGTTGCTGCTCGGCATCGGCGCGTCGGGGCCCCAGGTTGTCGAGGGCTGGTACGGAACGCCGTTCCCCAAGCCGCTCGCCCGCACCCGCGAGTACGTCGAGATCATGCGCAAGGCGTGGCGCCGCGAGGAGCCGGTGACCAGCGACGGCGAGCACTACCCCCTCCCCTACCCGGGAGGCGCGAACCTCGGCAAGCCGCTGAAGCTGATCACCCGCCCGCTGCGCGCCGAGATCCCCCTCTACCTCGGCGCGGAGGGCCCGAAGAACGTCGCGCTCGCCGCCGAGATCGCCGACGGCTGGCTGCCGCTGTTCGTGTTCCCCGAGAAGATCGAGCGGATGTACGGCCCCTCTCTCGCCGGCGCCGGACCCGGCTTCGACGTCGCCGCCATGGTCACGACCGTGATCACCGACGACGTCAGGGCGGCGCTGGACGGGGTGAAGATGATGCTGACCCTCTACATCGGCGGCATGGGGGCCAAGAGCCGCAACTTCCACGCCGACATCATCGGCAGGATGGGCTACGCCGAGACCGTCGAGGAGATCCAGGCCCTCTACCTGGCCGGACGCAGGGACGAGGCGTTCAACGCGATCCCCGACGAGCTGGCCGACGGCATCTCCCTGGTCGGCCCGGCGGATCGCGTCCGCGAGCGTCTGGAGCTGTGGCGCGAGAGCCCGGTGAGCAACCTCCTGGTCATGGGCCCCCGCGACGAGGCCTCCCTGAAGACCGTCAGGGACCTGGTCCTGGGCTGATCGCCGCCCCGCCGATCCCCGGAGTCGTCCGGCGCGCGGCGGCGGACCGGCCGATCGGCTCCCCGGTTCCGGGCGGGGCCGGCCGGAAGGACGGTCCGCCGTCGTTCGCCGGCACATCGGCCGGATGCCCGATCCGGGGCCGCCTCCCGGCTGGCACAATCCATCAGGTGACGATTCGGGTGCTCATCGCCGACGACCAGGAACTGGTACGGACCGGGTTCCAGATGATTCTGGACGCCCAGGAGGACATGGAGGTTCTGGCGACGGCCGCCAACGGGGCCGAGGCCGTCGAGCTGGCGCGGCGGCTGCGGCCGGACGTGTGCCTGCTCGACATCCGGATGCCCAAGCTGGACGGCCTGGAGGCCACCCGCATCCTCGCGGGGCCGGGGGTGCCCGACCCGATGAGGGTGGTCATCGTCACCACCTTCGACCTCGACGAGTACGTCTACGGGGCGCTGCGCGCCGGGGCGACCGGTTTCCTGCTCAAGGACAGCGGGCCGACACTGCTCATCGAGGCGATCCGGGCCGCGGCGGCCGGGGACGCGCTGGTGTCGCCGTCGGTGACCGTACGCCTGCTCGAACACCTGTCCCACCCTCGGACCGGTGGCGTCCGGCCGCCCAGCGAGCCCCTCACGGAGCGCGAGCTGGACGTCGTGCGCCTGGTGGCCAGGGGGCGGACCAACCAGGAGGTCGCCGCCGAGCTGTTCGTCTCGCTGTCGACCGTGAAGACGCACCTGGGGAGCATCCAGGCGAAGCTGGGCGCCAGGAACCGGGTGGAGATCGCCGCGTGGGCGTGGGAGTCCGGCATCGTCGGCTGAGCGGGACATCTAGGCTGATTAGCGGAAGAGCTGACGGGATAGAAAAAGGGCAGGTCCTCGGCGCATGGCGGGGGGAGATATACATGCGCTCTATCCCATCTCTACAGAAGTCGGCTTCGGCCGTCTATGTCACTCTCACCACATTGGTGATCGCGACCGCCGCCCTGGCGGTGTTCGAACAGGTCCGTGGCCGGCGCCTCGTCCTGGAGATAGCCGAGCTCGACGGCGACCCCCACGCCCCCGGCGCCGACGCGGTCTTCGGCGCGGTCACCGTCTTCGCCATCCTGATCATGTTCTTCGCCGCGGCCGCGATCGCCGCCGTCGCCGCGTACCTGAACTGGCTGCTCCGCGCCCGGCAGAACGCCGACCGGCCCGCGGTGGCACCGGTCCTGGTGAGCTGGTTCGTGCCGGTGGTCAACCTGGTCGCGCCCGCCGTGCTGGCCGACCGGCTGTGGTGGGCCTCCCGTCCGCCGCTGGACCGCCGTCTCCGCTGGGCGGCGCTGCTCACCGCCTGGTGGCTGAGCTGGCTGGTCGCGTTCGCCCTGGTGCTGGCACGGCTGTGGCCGGGGGCGTCCCAGGGGGGCACGAACCTGACCGGTTTCGGGCCGACCGAGCTGATCGCCGTCGCGGTCGCCGCCCTGCTGTGCGCGATGACCGTACGGCAGATCACCGGTATCCAGGTCGCGGGCTCCAGGCACCGGCGGCGGATCAAGGTGGAGCGCCACCTCCCGCCGCCCCCGGCGGAGCCGGTCCCGCACCTGCTCGCCGGGACCTCCCCGTCCCCCTCGCCCGTCGCCCCCGAGGCGCCCTCACCGGAGCCCTCCGGGCAGGAGCAGTCCCAGGAGGTCCACCCCGCCGGGCAGTGAGCGAAGGCCGCCCCGCCCGGTGTGAGGCACGCCGGAGCGGGGCGTCGGCCGCCCGTCTCCATCGGCGTCCATCGGCACCCATCCGGCCGTCCGCCGGCGGGGCGTCGACCTTCCGCCTCCGTGGGCATCCGTCGGCGGGGCATCGGCCGCCAAGCTCCGTCGGCACCCGTCGGCTGGGTGTCAGTCCCATGCCCTGATCAGCAGCCAGCCCTCGCCCGCGGTGTCGAACCTGAGCTCGTAGGTGCCGACCCGGCCGCCCGAGGCGGCCTCGGCCCGCCAGAACCGGCGCTCGCCGGGATCGCTGTCGGAGATCTTCCACCACTCGCGCGCGACGACCCAGTGGTCGAGGACCCGATGGACGGTGTAGAGGCGGTCACGCCAGACGAACTGGATGGGCTGCCCGTCGCGAATCCACACCTCGATGGGGTCACCGTAAAGTCTGCTCAAGACGCTTCTTCTCCCGCGGCTTTCGGATGAGCACCCGGGGGAAGACGGGCCTGGCGTATCGAACATACGTTCTCACGGGGCCGGGCGCAAGTCACCCATCTGCCGGACGAGCGGGTTGGCGTCCACCGAGTTGCGGATGCTGAAGGTCAC
This sequence comes from Streptosporangium sp. NBC_01469, assembly GCF_036227305.1. Classification (NCBI taxonomy): domain Bacteria; kingdom Bacillati; phylum Actinomycetota; class Actinomycetes; order Streptosporangiales; family Streptosporangiaceae; genus Streptosporangium; species Streptosporangium sp. NBC_01469. The sequence continues at coordinate 9,761,966 of NZ_CP109465.1, forward strand.
GCTGCCCGCGCGGTAGCGGTCGTCGGACCACTCGACGGGCCGTCCCTCGTGGGTGGTGGTGACCCGGCGCTGGCGCAGCAGCGGGCTGCCCCTGCGCACGGCCAGCAGCCTGGAGTCCTGGACGCCCGCGGCCACCGCGTCGATGAGGTGCTCGCCGTAGGCGAAGACGAGGCCGACGCTCTCGTAGAGGGCCTGGGTGACCGACTCGCAGCCGGGTTCGATGCGCTCGACGGCCGGGGCGATCCATCCGGCGTAGACCGTGCGCTCCAGCATCACCGGCTCGCCCTCCAGGGAGCGCAGCCGCAGCACGGAGAGCACCGGCTCGCCCGGCTGGAGCGCGAGCCGTACGGCCTCGGTGGCCCCGGCGCCCCTGCGGCGCTGCTGCAGCACCTGCCCGCTGACGCGGTAGCCCATCGCCCGCGCCCACTGGGCGAAGCTGTGCAGCTCGGCGAAGCTCTGGCTGCGCTCGCGGCCGAGCACGATGCGCCTGGCCCCCTGCCGGGACCCGACCAGGCCCTCGGTGGCGAGTACGGCGACCGCCTGGCGGACCGTGCCGCGCGAGGCCGCGAAGCGGGCGGCCAGTTCGGCCTCGGAGGGCAGCTGGGCGCCCACGGGATACTCGCCTCGCATGATCGCGTCGCGCAGTTCCTCCGCGATGCCCATGTACCTGGCCGTCACCTCCGCGTCCCCTCCGGTGCGCCCGCGAACGCGAGAGCCCCTCCCCGCGTGCCCGTCCGCGTCCCTTCCGGACGCCCCACCCTCTCCGGACGACCCGCGAACACCCACGCCCTCCCCGAACAACCTGCGGACACCCGCGTCCCCGCGAACACCCGCATCCTCTCCGGACGACCCGCGAACGCCCGCGTCCCCGCGAACACCCGCGCCCTCTCCGGACGACCCGCGGACGCCCGCGTCCCCTCCGGTGCGCCCGCGAACCTCAGGGCCCTTTCCCACGCATCCGCGAACACCCGGTGACCGCGCAATCTCGCCTCGCCTCTCAAGCCGCTCTCTCGCGTCCGGGCCCGGCGCGCGTCAGCGGAATCCCTCGCTGCGCACACCTGGCGTCCGGCTCAGCCCCACCCTAAACAAGCATTAATGACGCACATAGCCCGGGTCCGCGCATTTCACCGCCGTACTCCACCCGTTCACCAAACAGCAACTGATTCACGACACAGGAGGTCTAGCTTGTTTGTACAAGTTCGTCTACTTTCGTGAAATATTGCGCGACACCCCCTTGGGAGACACAGTGATCGCATCCCGAGTTCGCTTTGCAGGCCTGGCCGCCTTCCTCCTGGTGGGCGCCACAGCGTGCGGAGCCGCCCCCACCACGGCGGCACCGTCGGCGGGCGCCTCCGACGGAGGCTCCGCGGCCGGAGTGGACGCCAGAACCGCCACCTCCGCGGCCGACTTCGGCGGGCTGGACAAGCTCGTCGAGGCCGCCAAGAAGGAGGGCAAGCTCCACGTCATCGCCCTCCCGCCCGACTGGGCCAACTACGGAAAGATCATCGAGGCCTTCAAGGCGAAGTACGGCATCGAGATCGAGAGCGAGACCCCCGACGCCGCCAGCGCCGACGAGATCAACGCGGTGAAGACCCGCAAGGGCCAGGACCGCGCCCCCGACGTGCTCGACCTCGGCCAGTCCTTCGCGATCAGCGGTGCCGCCGAGGGCCTGTTCGCGCCGTACAAGGTCGAGACCTGGGACAAGATCCCCGAGAACCAGAAGGAGGCGAGTGGCCTCTGGTTCAACGACTACGGCGGCTACGTCTCCATCGGCTGCGACGCCAAGAAGATCGCCAAGTGCCCGGAGACCTACGCCGACCTGCTCAAGCCCGAGTACAAGGGCAAGGTCGCGCTGAACGGCAACCCGACCAAGTCGGGCTCGGCGTTCGCGGGTGTGTACGCGGCGGCCCTCGCCAACGGCGGCTCCTTCGACGACATCCAGCCCGGCCTGGACTTCTTCAAGAAGCTGAAGGAGGCCGGAAACTTCAACCCCGTGGAGACCACCCCGGCCACCATCGAGAAGGGCGAGACCCAGATCAGCCTCGACTGGGACTACAACAACGCCGCCTACGCCCCCAAGATGGCGGAGAAGGGTCTCGACTGGAAGACCGTCATCCCCAGCGACGGCAAGTACTTCCAGCTCTACGCCCAGGCCATCAACAAGGACGCCCCGCACCCGGCCGCCGCGCGCCTGTGGCAGGAGTTCCTCTACAGCCCCGAGGGCCAGAACCTCTACCTCGGCGGCTTCGCCCGCCCGGTGCTGCTGCCCGCGATGAAGGCCGACGGCACGGTCGACGCGGCCGCGGAGGCCAACCTCCCGCCGGTCGAGGGTGAGCCCACCTTCCCGACGGAGGCGCAGGTCAACAAGGCCAAGGAGGTCCTGGCCGGAGGCTGGGGCGCCGCGGTCTCGGGATGACGGTCCCGGCTGTCACGGCCGCCGCCCCGCGCGGCGGCCGTCCTCGCTCCAAGAACTGGCTGGGAGCCCTGCCGCTGCTGGTCGTGACGGCGGTGGCCTTCGGGATCCCGGCGCTCACGCTGCTGGCCGGCGCGTTCACCGTCAAGGACCCGGCGACCAAGGTGTCCTCCTTCGGCACCGCCAACCTGGCCAGGAGCCTCCAGGGGCCCTACCTGAACGCCCTGCTCAGCAGCGTCCAGCTGTCGGCCGTGGTGGCGGTCGCCGCCGCGGTCGCCGGAACGTTCCTGGCCCAGGCCGTGATCACCTCCCGGTTCACGGCGCTGCGCGAGGCCGTGCTGACCTTCTCCGGCGTGCTGTCCAACTTCGGCGGCGTGCCGCTCGCCTTCATCTGGATCGCCACCCTGGGCAACTCGGGGGTGATCACCACCGCGCTGGGTCTCGGCCCGGGAGTGCTGTACAACTTCTGGGGCCTGGCCCTGGTCTACATGTACTTCTCGGTGCCGCTGATGGTGCTCGTCGTGACCCCGGCGCTGGACGGCCTGCGCCCGCAGTGGCGGGAGGCGGCGCAGAACAACGGCGCCACCACCTGGCAGTTCTGGCGCTACGTCGGCATCCCGGTGCTGACCCCGGCCCTGCTCGGCGGCCTCGTCCTGCTGTTCGGCGGCGCGTTCGCCGCCTATGCCACCGCCTACGCCATGGTCGGCAGCACGGTCCCGCTGGTCACCCTGCAGATCGCCGAGGCCCTCACCGGGGACGTCCTCATCGGGTACGAGAACGTCGCGCTCGCCCTGAGCCTCGACATGATCGTCATCGCGCTGCTGGTGATGGCGGTCTACCTGCCGCTGCAGAAGAGGAGCTCCCGATGGTTGCGGTAGCCACGCTGCCCGACGTCACCCCGGGCCCCGCCGCCACCGCCCGCCCCGGGCAGCGGCGGGCCTGGCGGGGGATCGTACTGGTCGTCGCGGCGCTCTACTTCGTCGTGCCGATGGCGGTGTCCTTCTGGTTCACCGTCTACTCGGAGGGCCAGGGCTTCTCGCTCGCCGCCTACGGGCGGATCCTGTCGGCGCCCGGCTTCCTGCCCAGCCTGCTGCTCTCCCTGGCGCTCGCCGCCGCGACCATCGTCGCGGTGCTGCTGCTCACCCTTCCGGCGATGCTGGCCGTACGGCTCGGCGCGCCCCGGCTGCGGCCGGTGCTGGAGCTGATCTCCACGCTCCCGCTGGTCGTACCGCCGATCACCTACGTGGTCGGCATCAGCACGGCGCTGCGCGACGGCGTCGACGCGCTGGCCGCCACCCCGTTCTGGGCGACGCTGATCGCCATCCAGGACGAGAGGTTCCCGTTCGTCCTGGTGCTCGCGTACGTGATGCTGACGCTGCCGTTCGCCTACCGGTCGCTGGACGCCGGGCTGCGCGCGATCGACGTGCGGACGCTGGTGGAGGCGGCCCGCAACCTGGGCGCCTCGTGGCCGTACGTGCTGTTCCGCGTGATCATCCCCAACATCCGCTCCTCCATCGCCAGCGCCTCGTTCCTCACCCTCGCGCTGGTGCTCGGCGAGTACACCGTCGCCGCTCTGCTCGGCTACGAGACGTTCCCGGTCTGGATCGTGACCATCTCCGGGAACGACGGGCAGCTCTCCGTCGCCCTGTCGATCATCAGCCTGCTCCTCATCTGGCTGCTGCTGCTCACCCTCTCGGGTGCGGGAAGGAAACGTCGATGACCGTCGAGTTCCGGGGGCTGCGCCGCGCGTTCGGCCGTACGGTGGCCCTGGACGGCCTGGACCTCACCGTCGAACAGGGCGAGCTGATGGCCCTGCTCGGCCCTTCCGGCTGCGGGAAGACCACGGCGCTGCGCTGCGTCGCCGGTTTCGAGCACCCCGACGCCGGAGCGGTGCTCGTGGACGGCAAGGACATCACCCGGGTCCCCGCCAACCGGCGCGACGCGGGCATGGTCTTCCAGTCCTACAGCCTGTTCCCCAACCTCAACGCCAGGGACAACGTGGCCTTCGGGCTGCGGGTGCGCAAGGTGCCGACCGCGAAGCGGCACGCGCGGGCGGACGAGTTGCTGGAGCTGGTCGGCCTGCCGACGCACGCCCAGCGCTACCCGCACGAGCTGTCCGGCGGCCAGCAGCAGCGCGTCGCCCTGGCCAGGGCGCTGGCGCTGGAGCCGCGCGTGCTGCTGCTCGACGAGCCGCTGTCCGCGCTGGACGCCAAGGTCCGCGTCTCGCTGCGCGAGGAGATCCGGCGGCTCCAGCTCGAACTGGGCATCACCACCATCTTCGTCACCCACGACCAGGAGGAGGCCCTGTCGGTCGCCGACAAGGTCGCGGTGCTGCGCGCCGGGCGGCTGGAGCAGTGCGGCCGGCCCGCCGAGGTCTACGACCGGCCCGCCACCCCGTTCGTGGCGGAGTTCGTCGGCGCGATGAACCACGTCCCCGGCCGCCTGTCCGGCCAGGAGGTCACCGTCATGGGGAAGCTCATGCCGGTGGACGGTCCCCTGCCGTCCTCGCCCGACGTCGACGTGCTGGTGCGCCCCGAGGCCGTGCTGGTCACGCCCTCCCCCGACGGGGGCGCCACGATCGTGGCGTCGTCCTTCCGCGGCTCCACCGCGCGGCTGCGGGTGCGGGTGGGCGAGCTGGAGGTTCTCAGCGACGTGCCGGGACACGACGCGGTACGCCTGGCGCCGGGCACGCGGGTGGACGTCGCCCTCGTGCAGCGGCCCGTGCTCGTCGCGGCGCGCACCGCCCCCGCTCCCGTTCTCACAGACCCCGCGAACTCCGCGACCCCCTCCGAGTCGGAGGACGTCGCGGGTGTCGGGTGAGCTCAGGGCCGTCCTGTTCGACATGGACGGCACGCTCGTCGACACCGAGGGAATGTGGTGGCAGGCGTGCGTGGCGGTCGCCGCCGAGCTGGGCCTGGAACTGACGGAGGCCGACGCCGGCCACGTCCTCGGCCGCCTGGTCGAGGACGCGGCCGGCTACCTCGCGCGGCGCGCGCCCGCCACAGCGGATGTGGAAGGGATCGGGGCGCGGCTCACCGAGGCCTTCGCCGGGCACGTCTCCGGCGGGGTGACACCGCTACCCGGTGCGATCCGGCTGCTGGACGACCTGGAGGCGGAGGGCGTGCCCACCGCGCTGGTCAGCGCCTCGCCGCGGCTCATCGTGGACATGGTGCTGCGCAGCGTCGGGGCGGAGCGGTTCGCCCTGGTGCTGGCCGCCGAGGACACCGCGCGCGGCAAGCCGCTGCCGGACCCGTACCTGCGGGCGGCCTCCGGGCTGGGCCTCGACCCCGCCGACTGCGTGGCCGTGGAGGACAGCCCGACCGGGCTCGCGGCGGCCCGCGCGGCGGGGTGCCGGGTGGTGTCGGTCTCCGGCGATCCGGTGGCGGAGGACGTGCTGACCGTGGACAGTCTGGAAAAAGTGGACGTGCCGCTGTTGCGATTGCTGGCGAGTGGCAAGAGATCGATAGGCTGAATCACTCATGTGACGGCGTATGCGGTTAGGTACAAAGGTGAGCAACCTCAGTCCCGACGAACCCCAGCAGATAGGCCGATACCGCGTGCTCAGTCAGCTGGGCCGCGGCGGGATGGGCACGGTCTATCTCGGCGAGTCCCCTGACGGGCAGCAGGTCGCCATCAAGGTCATCAATCCGGAGTACAGCCAGCACGAACGGTTCCGGATGCGCTTTCGCAGGGAGGCCGACGCGGCACAGCGGGTCCGCAGGTTCTGCACGGCCGCGGTCATCGAGGCGGCGCTCGACGACGGCCAGCTCTACGTCGTCACCGAGTACGTCACCGGCCCCAATCTCGAGGAGGCCGTCGACTCCGGCGGGCCGCTCCGCGGCTCCAGCCTCGACGCGCTGGCCGTCGGGGTGGCGACCGCGCTGACCGCCATCCACGGCGCCGGAGTGGTGCACCGCGACCTCAAGCCGTCCAACGTGCTGCTCTCCCCCATCGGCCCCCGCGTGATCGACTTCGGTATCGCCCGCGCGCTGGACACCCTCGGCGGGATGACCGGGACCGGCGAGATCCTCGGCACCCCCCGCTACATGGCGCCCGAGGTGCTGCGCGGCGAGCCGGTCTCGGCCGCCTGCGACGTGTTCTCGTGGGGCTGCCTGATGGCCTTCGCCTCCAGCGGGCGGGCGCCGTTCGGCGGCGAGGCGCTGCCCGCGGTGCTGTACCAGGTGCTCAACACCGAGCCCTCCCTGGAGGGCATGGAGCCCGCGCTGCGCGAGCTGGTCACCTACGCCCTGGCCAAGGACCCGCGGCACCGGCCCACCTCACAGCAGCTCCTCGACCACCTGGTGGGCCGGTCCGCCGCGCCGGAGCAGGCCGCCCACTCGGTCCAGGTCTCCTGGCAGGGACCTGGGGAAACGCCGGGCGGCGCCCCCTGGACCGGGACCGGCCCCTCGGGCCCTCCCGGTACGCCCTCCGATCCTGGCTGGAGCCATCCGGGACAGGATCCCGCCTCCGGCTGGGGTCACCCGGGACAGAGCGCCGATCCCGGCCGGGGTCACGCGGCCCACACCGTGCCGTCCGCGCAAGGTGGTCACCCGGTCTCCGGCGTCTCGTGGCCGGGTTCCGGCCATGCCGCGCCCGGCGCCGCGCACGACGGCCCCGGCCACACTCTCCCCGGTCCGCCGCGGGGCGACACCGGGCCCTCCTGGCTCGGCCGGGCGGCCGGGCGGCGGAGGCTGGCCGTCGGGGTGGCCGTGGCGGCCCTGCTGGTGGTGGCCGGAGGAATCGGGCTGCGCCTCGCGCTCGCTCCCGGCGGCCCGCCGGAGAACCTCACCCTGCTCTACCAGGACGACTTCACCCAGAGCGGCACCGGCTGGAGCGGCGGCACCTACAACCCGATGACCGGCACGTACGGCTACGCCCCCGAGGGGTACTACGCCGTCGACGTCAGCGGTTACTCCCCCGTCAGGCGGGAGCAGGCCCCGATCCCCTTCGTGTCCGCTCCCCCGGCCACCCCCGACCCCACGGCCAGCCCCATCCCGGTCACACCGGCCAGGATCCTGCTCGGCTCCGACATCACGATCCGTTCCGGCACCATCGGCATGGGCGAGTACGGGCTGTTCTGCCGCGGTGAGGACGACAACAAGGCGACGCGGTACGAGTTCCTGCTCGACACCTCGGGCAACGCCCGCATCCGCAAGACCGTCAAGAGCGCCGGGGGCGAGCTCACCAAGCCCGTCAAGGTCGACCTGCCCAAGGACGAGGCCATCCGGCTCGCGGCGGAGTGCACCGGCGTCGAGGGGGGCGTGCAGCTCACCATGTGGGTCAACGACGAGCAGACCCAGTCGTTCCTCGACACCAACCCGCTGCCCAACGGGCTGGTCGGCGTGATCGCCCGGGTGGGCGAGAACAGCGACGCCGTCCTCAGGGCCGCGTTCGACAACTTCACTCTGCACGGCCCCGCCTCCACCAAACAGCCCTGACGGCGAGTGATCCGCACGCCGCCGGGGACGGATCGGGGCACCTGACCGACCAAAGGAGTTCAGCACGATGCGCGCCATAGTCATCTCCGCCACCGGCGGGCCCGAGGCTCTGACCTACACCGACGATCACCCGGATCCCGAGGTGAATCCCGGCGACGTCCTGGTCGACGTCGCCGCCTCCGGGGTGAACTTCATCGACGTCTACCACCGGATGGGCCGCTACCCGCTCTCCCTGCCCTTCGTCCCCGGCGAGGAGGGCGCGGGCACCGTCGCCGCGGTCGGCGAGGACGTCCGCGGCGTCGCCGTCGGCGACACCGTGGCGTGGTCGAGCGTGCCGGGCAGCTACGCCTCCAGGACCGCGGTGCCCGCCTCCAAACTGCTCGCCGTACCCGAGGGGGTGACGGCCGAGGTCGCGGCGGCCGTCACACTCCAGGGACTGACCGCCCACTACCTGACGCACTCCACGTACGAGGTGAAGGCGGGCGACGACGTCCTGGTACACGCCGCCGCCGGGGGCATGGGCCTGCTGCTCACCCAGATCGCCAAGCTGCGCGGCGCCCGGGTGATCGGCACGGTCTCCACCGAGGAGAAGGAGATCCTGGCCCGCCAGGCGGGCGCCGACGAGGTGTTCCGCTACCAGGGCTTCGCCGACGCGGTCCGCGACCTGACCGGCTCCGGCGTGCACGTCGTCTACGACGGCGTGGGCGCGGCCACCTTCGACGAGAGCGTCGCCTCGCTGCGACCGCGCGGCATGATGGCGCTGTACGGCCAGGCCAGCGGCCCGGTCCCGCCGGTCGACCCGCAGATCCTCGCCAGGAACGGCTCCCTCTTCCTGACCCGTCCGACGCTGGGCTCCTACATCGCCACCCGCGACGAGCTCGTCTGGCGCGCCTCCGACCTCTACGGCTGGGTGGCCTCCGGGCAGCTGCGGGTGCACATCTCCGAGCGCTACCCGCTCGCCGAGGCCGCCCGCGCCCACGAGAACCTCGAGGCCCGCCGTACGACCGGCAAGGTGCTCCTGATCCCGTAACGGCACGGCGGTCGGCGCGGCGGACGGGCGGGCCGGCCGGGTCAGCGTGGTGGATGGCCGGGGCCGGGCCGGTCCGATCAGTGTCCGATCAGTGCAGCGGGTGGGCGGGCCAGTCCGTTCAGCGCGACGGGCGGGCGGACCGGTCAGTGTCCGATCAGTGCAGCGGGTGGGCGGGCCAGTCCGTTCAGCGCGACGGGCGGGCGGACCGGTCAGTGTCCGATCAGTGCAGCGGGTGGGCGGGCCAGTCCGTTCAGCGCGACGGGCGGGCGGACCGGTCAGTGTCCGATCAGTGCAGCGGGTGGGCGGGCCAGTCCGTTCAGCGCGACGGGCGGGCGGACCGGTCAGTGTCCGATCAGTGCAGCGGGTGGGCGGGCCAGTCCAGGAGGCGGGCGCCCAGGACCGCCGTCTCCAGGGTGAAACGCTGGGTGGAGTCGTCCGGCGAGAACCCGGTGAGACGGCGGATCCGCTCCAGTCGGTAGGTCACCGCCCGGGTGCTGACGCCGAGCCTGCGCGCGGCGGCGGTCTGGTTGCCCTGGGAGGCGAAGATGGCCTCCAGCGTGGCGAGCAGCGGCTCGGGACCGCCCCGCGCCTCCAGCAGCGGGCTGAGCACGCTCGTCACCAGGTCCTCGATGGCCGCGCGATCCCGCAGCAGCACCGGGAATACCAGCAGGTCGGCGGCCTTGAGCACGGGGGCGCGCAGTCCCAGCCGGTCGCCGAGCTCGATGGCGTTGGCGCCCTCCCGGTAGGAGGTGACCACCCCGCCGGGGCCCCGGTGCGCCCGGCCGAGCCCGACCCGCCAGCCGGGCGCGAACGCCTGGCGCACGTGGTGGGTGAACTCGCCGTTCGCGACGGTGAGACTGCCCGGCGCGACGCACACGAGCGTCCCGTCGCGGACCGCGACCAGCACGTTGTGCGAGCCGAACCTGGCGACCAGCGCGTCCTCGATCCGCCGGGCCGTCCCCTCGGCCTCCCCCGCGAGCTCGCCGTCCCCCGGGCCGGCGGCCGTGGCGGCTCCTCCAGCGGTTCCGGAGGTTCCGGGGGTTCCGGGGATTCCGGCCGGGCGGGCGGCTCCGGCGGGACGGGCGACGGCGACCACGTACGTCTCGGCCAGGCGGAGCCCGAAGTGCTCGGCCCGCTCGGCGAGCCTGTCGGCGCGGCCCTGGAGCAGGTCGTCGACGAACTCCCTGCGCGCCGACTCCTCCTGGCGCAGCGCCGACCGCTGGGCGTTCTCGTACCCCTCCATCAGGGCCGAGACCGTACGCCGCAGGGCCGGGAGCGGGACGGGGCTCACCGACTCGGCCATGGCCAGGGCGGTCTCCACCAGGGCCCGCACGGACGCGCCCCGCTCGGCGGCCAGCGCACCGGCGGCGCGGCAGTCGTCGAGCTCGGCCCGGCCGGGCAGCCTGCCGGTGGCGGCCGCCTCCCGTAACGTCCGGAGATGGCCGCCGAGCAGCTCGTCCATCAGACTCCCACGTCACGCCTGTCGAAGGCCGGCATCGCGACCAGGAGCAGCGCGACGGTCGCCCCGGCCAGCACGAGATAGTCCCATGCCGGGAAGCCCAGCTGGATCGGCCGCCCGTCGAGGTAGTAGTGGAACGGCGAGATCCAGCGCAGCCAGGACACCCCGGCCACATCCTTGCCCATGGTCTCGACCACGTATCCGGCCACCGCGACCACCCCGACCACCGCCAGGGCGACCCCCCTGCGTCCCGTCGCGGCGCCGACCGTCAGGCAGAGGGTGCCGAAGAAGAGAGCGAGCAGGAAGACGCCGACGTGACCGGCGAGGATCCTGCCGGCGGGGACGCCCAGGCCGACGGCCGCCGCCAGGCCCAGCACGACGAGGAAGGTGACCGCCGCCACGCCGAGCAGCGCGAGGGCCAGGGCGGCGAAGCGCTCCAGGACCAGCCGCCTGCGGTCGATCGGGAGGGTCAGGACCAGCTCCAGCGTGCCCGACTCCTCGGGCTGGGCGATCGCCCGGTTGCCGATCACCGCGGCGCACATGATGAAAAGCAGCGGCCCGAACAGCTGGTAGACCAGCGCCTGCAGGAAGCCGGAGCCGCTGGTGAAGCCGCCCTCCAGGCCGCCCATGAGGTCGCGCATGGCCCCGGGGAACTTGGCCAGCCCCGCGGCCCCGTAGATGTCGGGGTTGCTCGCGATATTCGGGTAGAACGACAGGTACAGCGCGAAGAACGCGCTGATCCCGACGGTCCAGCCGAGCAGCGGCCGCCGGTAGTCACGCAGGCTCTTCGACACCAGTGTGGGCATCGCGCGCCTCCCCTTCCTCGCTCTGGCTGTAGTAGGTGAGGAAGATCTCCTCCAGGTCGGGCTGGGCGCTGACCATGTGCACCACGGTGAACCTCGCCGCCGCCTTGATCAGCGCGTCCGGGCGGCCGTCGATGGTGCAGCGCAGCCCGGCCCCCTCCACCCGCAGGTCCCGGACGCCGGGCAGGTCCTCGAACGCCTCGCGGGGCACCGGGGCGTCGAAGTGGAACTCCACCCGGCGCACCGCCTTCTCCCTGAGCGCGGAGACGTCCTCCACCGCGACCAGCCTGCCGCCGCGCACGATGCCGACCCGGTCGGAGACGTCCTCGACCTCGGCCAGCACGTGGGAGGACATCAGCACGGTGCGGCCCGAGGCGCGGACCTCGCGGACCATCGCCAGGAACTCCTGCTGCACCAGCGGGTCCAGGCCGCTGGTCGGCTCGTCGAGGATCAGGAACTCCGGCTCGTGCATGAAGGCCTGGATGAGCCCGACCTTCTGCCTGTTGCCCTTGGAGAGCCTGCCCATGGGCACCGACAGGTCGGCCTCCAGCCGTTCGGCCAGCCCCTCGATCCGCCCCTTGGGCACGCCGCCGCGCACCGCGCCGAGGAAGGCGAGGAACTCCCCCGCCTTCTCCCTGCCCTCCAGGGCCAGTTCGCCGGGCAGGTAACCGATCCGGCTCCGCACACCCACCTCGCGGGGATCCCCGCCGAGGACCGTCCTGCGGCCCCTGGTGGGGCGGATGACGTCCAGAAGCAGCCTGATCGTCGTCGTCTTTCCCGCGCCGTTCGGGCCGAGATACCCGAACACCTCCCCGGCCCGGATCTCCAGGTCGAGATCCTCAAGTCCCCGGCGCCCGCCGTAGAACTTGGTGAGCCCCTCGGTCTCCACCACCGCTGTCATGCCTCAGATCGTGCCCTCTCGCCGCCGCCGGGGTCATGGCCGGACCCGGACAGCTGGCCGCCCCTTCGTTGCGCGGATCCGGAACCCACCCGGCCGCACCCCGAATCCGGTGCTCCGGCGCGGGGCTATGGTGAGCCCATGAGCCTGGACACTGCCTTCGTACTGGGTGGCGGGGGCCTCCTCGGCGCCCACGAGGTGGGCATGCTGCGGGCGCTCGACGAGGCGGGCATCAAGCCCGACGTGATCGTCGGCACGTCCGTGGGCGCGCTGAACGGCGTCGTGTTCGCCGCCTCCCCCGGTGACGCGGTCGCGCGCCTGACCACGCTGTGGAGTTCGGACATCGTCCGTACGGCGTTCGCGGGGTCCTGGGTGACCCGGCTGTCCACCCTCGCCAGGAGCGGCACCCACCTGCACCCCTCCGAACCGCTGCGCGACCTGCTGGCCCGGACGCTCCCGGTCTCCCGCATCGAGGATCTCTCCGTGCCGTTCCAGTGCGTGGCCGCCTCCGTCGAGCGCGCAGCCGCGCACTGGTTCACCGAGGGCCCCCTGGTCGAGGCGGTCCTCGCCTCCTGCGCCGTCCCCGGGCTGCTACCGCCCGTCCGCATCGGCGACGGCCACTACCTCGACGGCGGGCTGGTGCACAGCATCCCGGTCGGCCGGGCCGTCGCGCTCGGCGCCCGGCGGGTCTACGTGCTGCACGTGGGCAGGATCGAGCGTCCCCTGGTGGTGCCCCGGCGCCCGTGGGAGGTCGGCATGACCGCCTTCGAGATCGCCCGGCGGCACCGCTTCACCGAGGAGATGGCCACCCTGCCGGACGACATCGAGGTCCACGTCATGCCGTCCGGGGGCGAGGCCCGTCCGGGAATGGACCTCTCCCAGCTGCGCTATCGGGATATATCGCATATATCTGAATACATCGATCGCGCGTACCGGGCCTCGGCCGACTACCTGGCCCGGCACTCGCCCACCTGACCCACGCCATCCGCCCGCGTTGTACGTCCGCATTGGGGTACTTCACAGGGGTACGTCGATATCAGTACCCACCTGAGTCACACCGGCATCCACACACGCACCACACCGCGCATCCACACAGGCAGGAGCCACTCGTGCTGCCTCCTCGCATCGTCCGCCGCCTGGTCCTGGCCCCGCTCGTCATCGTGCTCACCGTCGTCGCGGTGCTCACGCTCCCGATCTGGCTGCTGGTGGTGACCGCGGCCTCGCTGCGCCTGCCGCCCCCGCAGCGGCGCGGCACCCGGCTGGTCTGGTTCGCGATGGCGTGGCTGACGCTGGAGTCGATGGCGCTGTGCGCCTGCCTGTGGCTGTGGGTGGCGAACGGCCTGGGCGGCCGGCTCAGCCGCGACGAGTACCAGGAGCGGCACTACGAGCTGATCCAGTGGTTGCTGTCCAAGATCTACGAGGCCGCGGTGCGGATCTTCCGCCTGAGCGTCGAGATCGACGAGCCGCCGCCGACCTCCGACGAGATCTCCCGGCGCCTCACCCGCCCCGTCATCGTCCTGTCCCGCCACGCGGGCCCCGGCGACTCGTTCCTGCTCGTCCACCACCTCCTCGCCCGGTACGGCAGGCGCCCGAGGATCGTGATGAAGGCCGCCCTGCAGTTCGACCCCTCGCTGGACGTGGTGATCAACCGCCTCCCCAACGCCTTCGTCCCCCGCAAGGTCGCCGAGAGCGGCGTCCTCGCCGAGATCCGCCGCCTGTCCTCCGACATGGACGCCGACGACGCACTGGTGATCTTTCCGGAGGGCGGCAACTTCACCCCCAAGCGCCGCTGGCGGGCCATCCTGCGGCTGGAGCAGAAGGGCCTGGCCGAGGAGGCCGCGCGGGCCCGCAAGCTGGAGCATCTGATGGCCCCCCGCCCCAACGGCGCCATCGCCGCCATCGAGGCCTGCCCCGAGGCGGACGTGGTCTTCGTCGCGCACACCGGCCTCGACGACCTGGTCACCTTCGGGGACATCTGGACCCGCCTCCCGCTCAGCGCCCGGATCAAGGCCAAGTGGTGGCGGATCCAGGCCGCCGACGTGCCGCGCGACCGCGAGGAGCAGATCCGCTGGCTCTTCGACCAGTGGGAGGAGATCGACGCCTGGATCACCGAGAACCAGCCGGCCCCCGCCTCCACGGCCTGACTACAGGCGATAGATCATCGCCGTCGGATCGAGCAGGTCGGCGTTGCGAAGCTCCTGCCCGTCGTCGCTTTTGACGACCAGGTCGCGCTTTCCCGCCAACGGCGCGACGTCGACGGCACCGGGCAACCCGATCAGGTTGACCCGCTTCAGTCTCCTCAGCGGCTTCAGGGGCGAGAGATCATGGATCTTCTCGCAGTACCTGATGCTGACCTTCCGAAGTTCTCGCAGCCCGGAGAGCGGTGTGAGATCGACGAGGTTGACGCAGTGGGAGAGCGTGACCTCCTCAAGGGCGAGCGACGCGAGCGGGGTGATGTCGTCGAGCGAGGGGATGTGGCGTAGCGCGATCCGCCGGAGGTTCGGGCAGTTGTCGACGAGCCCGGCGATCCCGTCGAGGGCCGGATAGGTGAGTTCGAGCTCCGTCAGGCGGAGAAGCCCGCCGAACACGGCCGGGTCGGAAAGGCGATGACAGTCGAAGAGGGACAGCACCCTCAGCTCGGTCAGCGATGCCAGCGGGGTGAAGTCGGCGATCTCGTCGAGCCGGTCGAGGCTGAGCTCCTCGACCATGTGGAAACGGTCGAGGAACCTGAGGTCGGGCGCTGGATCGTCACGGAACAGGTGAGCCTTCCGCAGGGAGGGCGGCATGGGGGGCCACCGCGAGTCGACCGGTTCCGCCCTGAGACTCACCCACAGTTCCTCCAGACCGGGCTGACGGCTCAGCACGTCGAGCGCCCCCGGCCCGGCGAGCCCGGGGACGTTCAGGCTCCGCAACGAACCCACGTCTCCGAGAAATTCGAGACTCTCACCGCGGGGGGCGATCCACAGGTCCTCCAGATTGCGCAGGTGCCGAAGGTGGGGGAAGAGCCTCGGGTTCTCCACGTTCGCGTGTCCGCCGGACCCCCTGTCGATGAGGGGGGAGTCGGCCATCACCCGCCGGGCGTACTCCTCCGGATCGAAGTAGTCCCACGCCGTGATCAGCTCGCGCTGCACGAAGAAGCTGGAGTCGCCGGAGTATCGGGCGAGCCGCTCCAGCGCCTCCGCGCCGTTGATCAGCCAGCAGGTCCGCACCGTGGCCGCCGCCTCCAGGGAGGACAACCCGGCGAGGTCGTCGGGAAGGCGCCGCAGAACCTCCTCCCCCGCCGAGGCGAGAGCTCCCGCCTCGCTCTCGTCGCGAGGCGGGATCACCGCCGCGAAGCACTCCTCGACGGCCCCGGAGAGGGCGCGCGGCAGCTCCTGGATCGTCTCCAGGCAGCCGATCACGAGCAGGCACAGCCGCCGCGCGTGCTCGTCGTCCGCCGCGACACGGCGGAGCAGCCCCCTCAGCAGTTCCTCGCGCAGCGGCGCGTTGGCGTGCCCGGCGGCCATCACCACGGTCTCGCGCCACTGGTCGAGATGTGCCCGCTCGATCAACGGCTCCACGTCGGCGCCGTCGGCCGCCTGCTTGGCGGCGAGATACTCCTGCACCGTGCGGTGCACGAAGTCGATCCGCCCGGGAACCGGTTCCCTGATGACACCGCTGCGCTGGAGGAGATGGTCCAGCAGGACCTCGGCGGTGCAGTCCACCCGGGGCATGGTCTGGATCTTCTCCTCGACCCGCTTCAACGCCGTCGCCCTGGACAGCTCGGACCGGCCCCACACCCCGAGCTGCCAGGCCAGGTCCTGCAGGACCCGCACCTTCTGCTCCGGCTCCAGGACGACCTCGGAGACGATCCCCCGCTCGGCGTCCCGGCGCTGGAGCAGGAGTTCGAGCGCCGCCGCGTACAGTCCCATCCGGTTGCGCGGCAGCTGCTTGCCCCGGTCGAGGTTCAGGGCACACAACATCGCCGCGAGCAGCGGCGTCGAGGCGAGCGTCTGGAGGTACGGGCTGCTCTCGAATCTGGCCAGCAGCGCGCCCTCGTACTCGTCGAGCTTCTCGGCCGCGAACGGCAGGTTCCCCGAACCCCGCATGGCGGTGTGCCACTGCCGTACGAGCTCCCGCAGGTGGACCGGGGTCATCGGCTCCATCGTCACCGACGAGAACCCCTCCTCCTCCAGCCACCGGGCGTCGGCCGCCGCCGGACGGGAGGTCACGATGACCCGGATCTCCGGGTAGGCCGCGAGAAGACCGTCCAGCCACCGCCTGACGGCCGGGCGGTGCCGCGGGCTCAGCTCGTCCACACCGTCCACCATCAGCAGTGCCCGTCCCGAACCGAGGACCCGGTGCGCCCAGCCCTCGGGCATCAGCCCGGCGACCGGCCGCGCGACGTCGGCGAGGAAGTTCTCGGGAGCGGGAAGGTTCCCCGCACCGTGGCTGCGAAGCTTGATCACGAACGGGACGGAGTCGTTCCACCCGGCCAGATCACCGGTGAGGCCGCCACGGGTAGCCGTCACCGCGAGCCAGCGCAGCAACGTGCTCTTGCCGGAACCCGCGCCTCCCCTGAGCAGCACGCGCCGGAAGCGGCCGAGCGCGCTCTCCACCCGTGACGTGACGGGCTCGTGGCGAACCTCCGCCTCGGTCAGCTCGGCGAAACGGGCGCGCGGAAGACCCCCGCCCCGGTCGAGTTCGTCGGGACACGCGTTGAGGCTGATGTAGGCGACGCTCAGCGTGGCTCGGGGGCGGTAGGTCTCCACCCGGACGCCGAACAGCTCGACCTCGTCGAGGGTCGTGCTGATGTGCCCGAGATAGCGGCGCAGGAACTCATCGTCGTCCCGGGTACCCGAGGGCGCGTCGAGGGAGCGGGCCGGGAGGCGGGCGAGCACCGAGGAGACCTGCTGGCCGAGGGTGGCGAGGCGGTCGTCGACGGCCGAGACGCGGCCGAGAAGCTCGGTTCCCGCCCGGGGCAGGTACTGCGGGAGTTGCTGGACGATCCGCACCAGGCAGTCGAGGCACTCGTCCAGCAGCATGTCGAAGAGGCGTGCCCCGGCCTCGCCCAGTTGCCTGGCCGGGTCGGGCAGACCGGCCCGGATGGCCTTGGCGAGCTTGATCGGGTCCATGTCCGCGGCCAGGAGCGCCCCGTCGGAGAGGTCGGCGGCCTGGACGGTCGCCACCACCTCGTGCAGGACGGCCGTCCGGTCGTTCTCGGCGAGCCCGCCGTACTCCCGCTCGACGAGCACCGCGAGCCGTCTCTCCACCCCGTCGGCGATCGCCTCCAGCTGCCGTTCGAGGCTGCGCCGCAGGAACCGGTCGGGAAACCCGCTCTGGATGAGGGTGGTGAGGTCGGCGCCCCGTTCCGCTCTGGCCGTCCGGGCGGCGAGCCCCTCCCGTACGGCGCGTTCCACCACGGCCTTGCCCGCGGCGGCGGCGATGGCTTCGAGTCCGGGCATCCTGCTCCTCGGCACGCTGTGGAGTTTCCCCCCAAGGATTACCGAGGATCACCGAAAAGGCAGTGATACGCCGACAAAATCCATCACTTCCCCGGAGATCGTCGGGAGCCGCGGACGGCTCGCGAGGTTACCAGTCCTGGGAGAGGCCCGACATGCGGCGGAGGTATTCGTCCTCGTCGATCTCACCGGCCGCGTAGCGGCGCTTGAGGATCTCGCGGGGATTGTCGGCGACGGACGCGCGAGCCGCGGACGCCCGTGCCGCGGACGCGCGGACCAGCAGGGTCACGCCGAGCACCACCACCGCGATCACGGCGATGACGAAGAACAACACCAGGATGCGGGACATCGTCGGCCTCCCATGCCCCCCATCGGATCCGGTGGGGGAATATCGAGTTTACCCGGCGGAGAAACTTTCTCTTTTTCGTCGGCTGGGGCGATTCGTCGGCCTTCGATCCCGGAAGGCGAGAAACCACTCCCCTCGACCGGCTCGACCGGCTCGACCGGCGGAGGGAACACCGATTCACCGATTCACCGGCCCACCGGCCCACTGGTCCGCTGGTCGAGCCGGTCCGCCGGTTCAACCGGTGGAGAAGTCCGGAGCCTCGCGCGAACCCCCGCCGGGCGGCAGCGACGGCAGCCCCCGGGGCGCCCCGTCCTCCAGCAGCCGGAGCAGGGCGCCGGTGTCGACGTTCCGCTCGATCAGGTCGCCGAGAGCGTCCAGCCTCTCCTCCCTCAGGGCGGCGAACGACACGTCCGGCGCCGGGGTGAAGTCACGGCCGGAGACGGCGGCCACGTCGGCGAGGAAGGCCCGGCGGAAACCGTCGTTCTCCAGGGCGCCGTGCCAGGTGGTACCCCACACCGAGCCGTCACGGCAGCCGTCCAGGAAGGGCTCGCCTCCGTCGGCCGTCACCACGCCGTGGTGGATCTCGTACGCGGAGACCCGGCAGCCGTACGCGGCGCCGACCGGGCGGCCCAGCGTCTTGTCCGCGGCGAACTCCACCGACGCGGGCAGCAGCCCCAGCCCCTCGACCAGGCCCGCCCCCGACTCGACGTCGTCGCGAATGGTCCTGGCAAGCATCTGGTAACCGCCGCAGATGCCCAGCACCGCCCGCCCCGGCAGGGCCGCGGCCAGGCCGGTGGCGCGGAGCCACGCCAGGTCGGAGACCGTGGCCCGGGAGCCGGGCAGCACCACCAGGTCGGCGTCGTCCAGCTCGCCGGGGGAGGTCACGAAGCGGACCGCCACCCCCGGCTCCGAGGCCAGCGCGTCCACGTCCGTGAAGTTGGAGATCCGCGGCAGCCGCACCACCGCCACCCGCAGGGTCTGCCTGCCGTACGGGGCGCGCGTCCCGATCGCGGGCCGGTTGTCCAGGGCCAGGGAGTCCTCGACGTCCAGCCAGAGGCCGTCCAGCCAGGGCAGCACCCCGTACACCTCGCGGCCGGTCAGCTCCCTGATCATGTCGAGCCCCGGTTCGAGGATCTCGGGCGCCCCCCGGAACTTGTTGATCACGAATCCGGCGATCAGCGCCTGGTCGGCGGGCTCCAGCAGCGCCACCGTCCCGTACAGCGCGGCGAAGACCCCGCCCCTGTCGATGTCGCCGACCACGATGACCGGCAGGTTCGCGGCACGGGCCAGGCCCATGTTGGCGATGTCGCCCCTGCGCAGGTTGATCTCCGCCGGACTGCCCGCCCCCTCGCAGACCACCACGTCGTACGCGCCCCGCAGCCGCTCCAACGCGTCCACCGCGACCTGGCGGAGCCGCTCCTTGACGTCCCAGTACTCCATCGCGTCGACCTCGGCCATCGGCCTGCCCATCACCACGACCTGACTGCGCCGGTCGCTGCCCGGCTTGAGCAGGATCGGGTTCATGTCCGCACTGGGTTCCAGCCCGCACGCGGCGGCCTGCATCGCCTGGGCCCGGCCGATCTCGGCGCCGTCGGCGGTGACGAAGGAGTTGAGCGACATGTTCTGCGCCTTGTACGGCGCGACCTTCACCCCCTGCCTGGCCAGCCAGCGGCAGATCCCGGCGGTGACGACGCTCTTGCCCGCGTCGGAGGTCGTCCCCGCGACCAGCAGCGCCCCCTTCACGCCTTCGCTCCGGCCCGGGGAGCGGTGAACCCGGCACAGCACGTGACATCAGGACAGATCAGAACCACAGCCGGTTCTCCGGGGGAATCAACCATCATGCCGACAGCATGCCGTTCCGGCGGCCACACCGCCCACCCGGACTCCCGAACGGCCTCAGCGCCAACCCACCCGGCCCCCTTGGCCCTTCCCGCATGCTCCTTCGCCCCTGACCTTTTGATCCCCTGGCATGCTCCTTTGCCCCTCCACCGGCTCTTTGATCTCCCCTGGTTGGTTCCCCCGGTACCCGGCGTCCGTCGCCCAGCCCTCCTGCCCTTGAGCCCTTCGCGCCCTTTTGGGACGGCCTACCGGCGCCGCAGGATCGCCAGGACCGCCAGGGCCGCGGCCCCGAAGCCCACCGCCCGCGCCAGCCGTACGGCCCGGCGGATGTCCGCGACCGAGGGCCCGGGGCCGTCGCCCATCTCCGGCCGGTGCTCCACTCGGGTGCCATACACGTTGACCCCGCCCAGCGTGAGGTCCAGCGCCCCCGCGAAGGCGGCCTCGCAACGGCCCGCGTTGGGGCTGGGGTGGCGGTGGCCGTCCCTGCGCAGCACCGCCGCCGCCCGCCGCGCCGAACCCCCGATCAGGGGGGCGCCGAGCGCGGTGAGCAGTCCGGTGATCCGGGCGGGCACGAAGTTGGCGACGTCGTCGAGGCGGGCCGCGGCCCACCCGAAGCGCTCGTAGCGCGCGTTCCGGTGGCCCACCATCGCGTCCAGCGTGTTGACGGCCCGGTACGCGAGCAGGCCGGGTACCCCGGCCACCGCCCCCCAGAACAGCGGCGCCACCACCGCGTCCGAAGTGTTCTCCGCGATCGACTCGACGGTGGCCCTGGCGAGCCCGGACTCCCCGAGCCCGGACGGGTCGCGCCCGCACAGGTGCGGCAGCCGCCCCCGCGCCCCCGCGAGATCGCCGTCCTCCAGGAATCCGGCCATGGCCGCGCCCTCGCGGCCCAGCGTCGTACCGCCGATGACCGCCCACGTCGCCGCCGCGCTCAGCACCGCCCGCACCACCGGGTTGCCCGGCCGGGTCGCGACGTGGCCGAGCAGCGCCACCGGAACGACACACAGGGCCACGTGGAGGACGCCCCGAGCCCGGTCGTCGCCGTACACCCGCTTCTCCACCCCGGCGGCGACGGTGCCGAACAGCGCGACCGGGTGCCCGCGCCGGGGATCGGCGAGCACGGCGTCGATCGCGACCCCGGCGAGCATCCCCACCCCCTCGGCCACCCCCGGCCGCCTTCCCCTGACCGTGGCCGCCAACCGCCTAAACGAGATGCTCATGAAGCTCATCCTGGTGGGTCTCCAGCCACACGCGGGCCCGCCGGATGCGCTCCCCCGCCCCACCGGCCCACATCCGGGCCCATCCGCCGCTCTCTCCCTGCCCCTCGGCCTTGACCCGCATCGCGTGGTACGAGCGGTCGAAGCGGAGCCGGGCGAGATCCAGCAGGCGGCGGCGGTCACGGGGCGCCAGACCGTACGCGTCACAGAACAGGCGGAGCCGGGGGCCGACGTCGAGGCGGCGCTGGCGCGGCTCCAGATCGACGGGATCGGCGATCGGCGCCCAGTGACGCAGCGTGGTCACCACGTCGAACAGCCGGGTCGTCGGCCGGGCCATGTCGAAGTCGATCAGCGCGGCGGGGAGCCCGTCACGAAAGATCACATTGTCGAGGTTGACGTCGCAGTGCCCGATCAGCCTCGGTGCCGCGTCGTCGTTGGACCCGGCCTCCCAGACGGCCCCCCGCGGCGGGACGAAACCCTCGGCCGCGTCGTGGAACCCGCGCAACAGCCGCGCCAGCGCGGCCAGGGACTCCCCGGTGAGCGCGTACGAGGGCAGCGGCCTGGCAGCGGACTCCCCCTCGACATAGCTCAGGATCTCCCTGCCCCGCTCGTCCACCCCCAGCGCCCGAGGGGCGCCCTCGAACCCGGAGTGCTCCAGGTGACGCAGGAGCGCGTGTACCGAACCCGTGGAGGCCCTGCTGGGCCGTCGGACGGTGTCCCCGACCCGCACCACCCCGTCGGTGACATCACCGCCCAGAAGGGGAATCTCCTCTTGGACCGTGGCGACGAACATGGCATACGAGCCTAGACCGCCCCGCTCCTCCAGGAGAACGATTCGGGCAGACCGCTCCCACCGGAAGGCCCATCCGGAAGCCCTCCTACCCCCTTCGAACACCCGGCCCCCGCCCCCGCCACGCCCGGCGGGAGAACGACCAGGTCAACCGGACGGAAGAATCCTCCACCGTCGCGGTTCCGCCACCCCGAAGGGCCACCACCCACCTGGACCGGAGCGGGTGAGCGTTCACTCCCTCCGAAGGACGGGGAATCCACAGAGTGATCCTCACGACACCAACCCAAAACCGATACGTGGGCACTCCCCGGATCATGCACAATTGAGCGGGAGCACCCTTAGCTCAGCTGGATAGAGCATCGGACTTCTAATCCGACGGTCGCAGGTTCGAATCCTGCAGGGTGCACAGCCGAGACCAGGTCATCCACGCGCTGACCTGGTCTTTTGCTTGTCCGTGACCCGACCCCCTCAGGCGGCAGAAAGCGGCCGTATGCCACCGGTCGCGGACCATACGCGGAATGGGTCCGGCCCCGTTTTCCCAGGTGAGACCGAGGATTCCGGAGTCCCGGGGAGCGATTCCGGGGCCGGAACGGCGAAGGACCCCGAGGTGTCCCGGGGTCCTTCCACGGCGCATGATCCGTGTCATGTGACGAGCGCGGCCAAGATTCTTTGGTTCGCCACCTCGCGCCGGCCGTCGATGCACTTGGCGTAGACCCTGAGCATCACCTCCACCCCGCGACCGGCCCACGTAGGTCACCGCGGTCAGCGGCTCACGGGCCTGAGCCGGGTTGACCGCCGAACGCCGGTCGATCTCACCGCCGGACTTCGCCCCGCGGAGCTTGATGTACCCCGGCGCGGTTCACTCAGGGCCGCGCGCCGCACCCAGCACCCGCCGTCCCCATGCGACCCGCCGCACCGAGCCACGCCGCCTGAACGACGTTGGCGACGCGAGGGATGCGGCGGCAGCCGCACAGACCGAGCGTCGCCGTGACCCGCTGGAGGTACGAGGAGAGGGAGTGTGCCCGATCGGTGAATCGAGGACTGCGGCGCGCCGCTCCATCACCCGGTCCTGTGGTTCTTCTTGCGTTCCTCGTTCTTGCGTTCCTCGACCAGCTTGATGAACTCGGATTCGGAGTCGGCGAACTTCGTGATGCCCTTCTCCGGATCGGTCGTCACGAAGTACAGCCAGGACCCGGCGGCCGGCTTCAGGGCGGCCTCGATGGCGTCGGCGCCCGGGTTGCAGATGGGACCGGGCGGCAGGCCGAGGCGCGCATAGGTGTTGTACCGCGACCGGCTCTTGAGATCCTCGTTCGAGGCCTTGATGCCGAACTTGTTCATGGCGTACATGGTCGGGCTGGCCACTTGCAGCCTCATCTCGGGCGTGTGGTTCAGCCGGTTGTAGATGACCCGCGCGATCTTGGGCATGTCGCGCCTGTTGGTCGACTCGGCCTGGACGATGCTGGCGATGGTCATGATCTCCAGTGGCGTACGGCCGACACGCCTGGCGCCGTCCACCAGGTTGCTGTTCTCGGCGACGCGATTGAAGCGTGTCACCATCGCGGCGAGGAGTTCGTCGGGGCTCGATGTGGGCGAGACCTCATAGGTCGCGGGGAAGGCGAATCCCTCCAGCGCCCCCTTGGCGTAGGCCGGAAGGCCGAGCGCCCTGCCGTCCTTGGCGGCCCGCTCGAACTCCACGAGCGGTCTGCCGGTGGCGGTCGACAACTGCTTCAAGATCTGCGCGAGCCGCAGTCCTTCTTTCACGGTCAGGGTGGTCTGTCTCTGCTCGGTCTTTGCAAGAGTCTCGCCGGAGCCCTGCCCGGTGAAGTCCTTGGGGGCCGTCGCCCGAGAGGACAGCCCCTGGACCACGAGTGTAGATCCGACCGCCATCACGGTTACGGCGGCCGCCGCCACCAGGGAGAGGCTGCGCCGACGGGATCGACCCCGGTTGACCTGGAAGAATCGGCCCGGTGGGGATGGCTGCTCCTCATGGGCCATGTCGGAAAGGGTTTCGCGCAGCAGATCCTCGATGTTCATCCGAACTCCCTCACGGTGCTCAGTTCAGGTGCGGCCTTCTTCAGACGCTCCAACGACCGGTAAATCTGGCTACGCACGGACCCCACCCTGACACCGAGCAGCCGCGCGATCTCGGTCTCGGACAGGTCTTCGAAGTAGCGCAGCACGAGCATGGTCCGCTGCCGGGGTGTCAGCCGGGCAAGAGCCGCCCGCATCACCAGACGAAGATCCACCATCTCGGCGTGCCCGTCGCCGATCTGTTCGGGCAGCCATCCGGTGGACACTTCCGCGACGCGGGAACGGCGCCGCCACCAGCTCACCTGCTCGTGGTACATGACACGGCGGACGTAACCCTCGATGGCCGCGGGGTCGTGCAGGCCGCGCCACTTCATCGCTGTCTTCGCCAACGCCGACTGCATCAAGTCCTCAGCGGCGTGCCGGTCACCGGTCAGCAAGTACGCGGTACGGAACAGCGCCCCTGATCGATCGATGACGAACTCCCTGAAGTCCGCCTCAAATCCTGGATCCACCTGTCCTCCTCGCGATGTCACCAAGCAAGGACGCGGACAGGGCGTCGATCTATGCCAGCGTGGCCGAACTGATCTGCATCAAGGGCTGCATGCCTTGGCCCGCATCATCTACCTTCGCCGGGACTGTAGAAAAACGGTGTAACTCATGATCAAGGAGGACACACCTGACGAGTACTGTGATTCAGGCATCCGCAGACATGGACCTGGAGGAGACCGCGGTGGCGCGGCGGGACAATCTACGGGTGGACCTTCCTTCGGGGAGTTAAACCGTCCGTGCTGCGTATGCTCAAACCGAGACCGCGTACATGGTGATCGTGCAGCTCGTTCGACGAGTCCGGCCATGTGGATATGCGTGGGATGATCTTCTGTCGGTCCTGAGGTTTACCGTCGGTTCTCCTATGGGCTTGCACTCGTCGGGAGGACGACCGGTGGCAGAGGTGCTGCGGAGGATCAACTATGAGGACGACGTCGAGTACGGACGCTTCCACGTGGGGGACTTTGAGCCGCATCTGGACGATTTCGCGATCTCCCATCCACACCTGAGGGTGTCGAACCACCTGGACATCGAATGCGACATCACTCACGGTAGAGCTGATGTACGCGTGGAGGTCTGGGATGCCGAACCACCGGCGGCCGACGCTCCTTGGGTGCTGACCGGGGAGAACGCCTACCTCACCGGTTCGGGAATCGTCAGTGTGGGAAGCGAGGCGTGGCCCGACCGGCTGCTGCTGGGGCCTTCGTACTTCCTGTACGGCCTGCGCACCTACCGGGTCCCGTCTGTCTGGGGCAAAGGCCACGAGTTCTATGAGGATCCGCAGACCGAGCATGTGCTGCTACGGTTCTGGCCGATCCGGGACGTCTTCGACCCCGTCCTGCATGCCCGGCCGGAGAAAATGACGGCGGCGCCCCGGCCGTCCGCATACGTTCCCGCCACAGACTGGCCGGCCCTGCGCCGCCAGCCCGACCTGCCGGCGCCCGACACGGCCGACGATCCCAGCAGCGAGGACAGGGCGGCTGTCCACGGCTGGCACTGATCGTTTGCGGCTGATCCTTTCCAGTGCCTTCCCACGGGATCAGGATCGATCACCGCTCCCCCGGCGCTCCAGCCCTACGTCTGAGGCGCCCGGCTCGCGGCCGAGGGACGGGGCGCCTGCCCAGTCCGGTAGCGGCTCGCATCGCCTTCTCCACTCCGCAGGCGGGCGGGCGCTCCCGGAGGCCGCGACGATGCCGCCGACGATCGCACAGGTGGTGTCGACGTCACCACCCGCTGCCGCGGTGGTCCACATGGCCGCTTCGAAGTCCCGGCGTTCGCAAGCGGCGACCCAGAGGGTGAAGGGCACCGTGTCGTGCGCGCTGACCTGCCGCCCGTTGCCCAGCATCGTGGCGGCGAGGGCGGGATCACTGATGGTGAGGAGTCTCCGGGCCTCGGCGATGCCGTCGCGGACCATGCTCGCGGGCACGTGCTCTGTGATCCTGTCCAGGAAACGCCCTGACGGGAGATCGGGCTCCGTGGCGGCCGTCGCCGCGGCCACGGCCACGGCTATCGCGCCGGCCACCGCTTCGGGGTGGGCGTGGGTGACCCGCGCCGACAGGGCGGCCTGGTGGACGACCTGCGCGAGATCATCGGCGAACCAGGCTCCGAGCGGCGCCACCCGCATCGCGGCGCCGTTGCCCCACGAGCCCTTGCCGTCGAACAGCTCGGTCGAGAGCGTCCGCCAGTCACCGCCTTCGCGGACGAGGCGGAGCATCCGGTTGGTGGCCGGGCCGTACCCGCGGTCGAAGTCGTGACGGGTGGCGAAGCCGGCGGCGAGCCGATCCTGGTCGATGACGCCGTGATCGGCCAGGACGCGGTAGACGGAACACGCCATCTCGGTGTCATCGGTCCACTGCCAGGGGGCGGGCGGAAGCAGGTGGTCGGACAGGGCGTGGCGGTTGGCCGGGACGAAGAACTGGGAACCGAAGGCGTCGCCCAAAGCAAGTCCGTGAAGAGATGCGGTGGCTCGCGCAAGAGGATCAGGGGACATCTCCTTCATTGTGGCGTACGCCGAACGTCCACCGTCATGACCGGAGAGACGGGAGAAGCGGGCCAAGCCCGCGTTCCCGATGTGTGGATCTTCGTCCCGCATCCCCGTCTACCGACTTGGTTGAGCAGGCGACAGAGACTGCAGAGCGTCAAATGGTGGTTCGTGATGAGGTTGCCTGACATCGGCCGGTACTTTCGCCGGCCTTGAGCGGAGACCGCCTGCCGTTGGTCTCGGGAAAAGCACTTTCAGAATCCGGAACGTGTGCGGATCGGCCTCTCCTTTCCAATCAAGAAGGCGGCACTCCGCGCCGTCGTATGGCCCATCCTCGCTCGCGTCGGACGTATGACGTGGGCACCGGTCCCGGCAGACGGCGTCTCGGGCCGCAGCCGCAACATGCACTCGCCGTACCCGGCCAACGCACCGCCCCGTAACCTTCCGCCACCTTGGTCTCGCATGTCAGAATTGTCCGGCACACTGACTGGCATGACGATCGCCCCCCAAGTTCCGGCAACACCGACTCTCGCCGCTAGGCGTTACCGTTTTGCGGCCTCCCTTATCGACGGCCTGATCTGTCTCATAGCGATCTCGCCGGTTTATTCACTGCTTGAAGATGTCGAGGTGTCTGAGGAATCGGCCCTCATCCGTTATCTCAACCCCTACGCGGGGAATCCCAACTGGCCGATCGAAGTCGCGGTCACCGCCCTCTTCACCGTCTACTTCTGGGTACAGCACGCGCTGTGGGGCCAGACGCTCGGCAAGCGACTCTTCCGCTTGAAGGTGGTGTCCAGCGCGACCGGAGAACCACCGAGCCTCCGTAATGCGGGAATCCGCGCTCTTGTCCACCCTGCCATGACGTCGGTGCCGTATATCGGGGTGCTGCTCAATCTGGTCGACATGATGTGGATATTCGGCGATTCGAACCGCCGATGCCTCCATGACGTGATTGCCAAAACCGTCGTGATCGACCTTGGCGGCCCCAACGCGAAAAGGCGCGGAGGGTCCGGCTTCCTGTTCGGCCTGGGCATCATCGTCGCCCTCTTCGCCGCTTTCGTGCTCATCTCCATGCTGCTGGCCTTGTAGTCGACCGTGTCGGCCCGGCAGGTATCGGACCCGCCTGGGTGACGCCCGGCGGAAAGATCTCGTGCATCGACCCACCTCCTCATCCGGACGCGCACAATCCACCGGCCGACGCCCGCTGGGGACGCGCGGTCTGGCTGAGCGCCAAAGCTCACGAGCGAACGTGGTCAGAGCAACGCGACCCTCGATCGAGCGCGGACAGCCGGAAGTCGTGGTGTCCCTCGCTCCCCTCGATTCCGGACGCGACACAGGCCACTCCGCTCCACGTCATGACGTTGGAATCCCTTGCTCACTCCGTGGAAAGACAACAGGTTCGGTCTGGAATCGGATAAGTCGGCGTGCTGAGGGAGTTCTCCCGCACCCGTGGTCAGGAAGGCTCTGATCGTGACCGGCACCGGGGACGGGTGTTCAACAACCATGGAAGCACGAGGCGCGCTGCCGAAGGCGGGCTCCCCGGTCAGCACGACGACCGCCTCAGCCAGGCTCTCCGGAAAGGCCCGCCATGCAGAAGCGACGTATCCCAGTGGTCGACCTGCCCATACTCAAGCAGCGCCTGGGCAAGGTCGGCGTGTGGCTCTCGCTCCTGGGCGGGGAATCGGCCGCCACGAGCCGCGGGGTCGCCGCGGCCATCGAGGATCTCGGTTACGGGGCCCTCTGGATCGCCGAGGTTCCCGGCGGCAAGGAGTCCCTGGTCAACTCCGCGATCCTGCTCTCCGGCACCCGGAAGCTCATGGTCGCCACCGGTATCGCCAACATCTACGGGCGGGACGCGGCCGCCGCGGTCGCCGGGGCGAACGCCCTGGCCGAGATGTCGTCGGGTCGCTTCGTCCTCGGCCTCGGCGTGAGCCACGCCCCGCTGGTCACCATCCGCGGACATGAGTACGGGCGACCTACCGAGACCATGCGCGCGTACCTCGACGCCATGGACCGGGCGCCCTACGACGCGCCCCTGCCCGAGCCGCCGGCCCGGGTACTCGCCGCGCTGCGGACGAAGATGCTGCGAATGGCCGCCGAGCGCTCTCACGGCGCGCACACCTACTTCGTCACCCCCGAGCACACCGCCATGGCCCGGGAGACCATCGGCCCCGACCTGTTGCTCGTTCCCGAGCAGGCGGTGGTCCTGGAGACCGACGCCGACCGGGCCCGGACGATCGCCCGGGACTACATGGCGTTCTACCTGAAGCTGCCCAACTATCTGAACCATCTGCGCACGCTCGGCTGGCCCGACGCCGATCTCGTCGACGGCGGCAGCGACGCTCTCGTCGACGCGATCGTCTGCTGGGGTGACCCCGAGACGATCTCCGAGCGGGTCCGCGCTCACCACGAGGCCGGAGCCGACCACGTGTGCGTCCAGCCTCTGGCCGACAGTGTGCAGGGGTGTCTGGACACCCTCCGGTCGCTCGCCCCGGTTCTCATCCGCTGACGAGCGGGCCGGCCGGACGCCGGTGCCGTGGAGAAGGGTCTCGCGCCTGGACCCCACGGGTCACTCGCGGTCAGACCTCACCGGTCACTCACGATCAGGCCCCACCGGTCATCCATGGTCAGAGCCCACCGGCCACTCACCGTCAGACGTCACCGGCCGCTCGCGATCAGACGTCGGCGCCGCCGGGTTTTCTGGCCGCGAACCGCTCGATGACTCCGAGCTTGAAGCGCTCGTGACGCTCGACGGTGAATCCCATCGCGCGCACCCGGCGCACCGGCCGGCGGCGGTAGTGCTCCCCGGACAGCGGTACGGTGACCGCGTCCACCAGCCCCTGCAGCACCCGGACCGGCCAGGCCGACGACGCCACGTGGTCGGCCAGGAGCAACAACCCGCCCGGCCGCAGGACCCGTGACATCTCGGCGAGCACCACCCGCTCGTCGGGGAACCCGCACATCGCGAACGTGCACACGACCGTGTCGAAACGCCCGTCGGCGAAGCTCAGCGCCCGCGCGTCGTCCTGCCGCAGATCGACCGTCCGGCCGAGGTCGCCGGCTCGACGCCGGGCCATCGCCAGCATCGAGGCGCTCCACTCCACACCGGTGAGCCGCACGTCGTCGGGGTAGTGGGCGAGGTTCAGACCGGTGCCGACCGCCACCTCCAGCACGTCGCCGACCGCCTGCCCACACAGCCAGGGACGGGTGTCGGCGAAGAAGCGGTGCTCGGCCAGCGCCATCCGCCGGTCGTAGGAGTCGGCCTGCCGGTCCCAGTAACGGCGCAACCGCGTGTCCCGCGGGGAAAAGTCCGACATCGGATCACCATAACCCCCCGGGGAACACGAACAGCGCCCGATCAGGAAGCACCCGGAAACGACGAGCCTCCGGGGTGATCACCCGTGCGATACCGGAGCCCACGAGTGACAGGGAGTCCATGAGTGACAGGAGGGGTCACGAATGACAGGAGAGGTCGTGCGGTCCGCGCGGAGTTCACCCGCCGTCAAGCGATCTCTGTCGACCGCCTGCACGCGCACGAGAGGCGGCGTCACATCTGAGGAAACCGGCCAGGATGTACGGTGCTGTGGAGGAGGACAGACGCCATATGGCAGATGAGCAGATTACGACAATCGGCAGATGCTACGTATGCAAGCGCACCTTCGGTTTCATCCCCGCGAGCGTCACGACGATCACGATCGACCCCGAGACCGCTCTTCCTCCCGGCATGACGGTGTTGGGCGGCCTCCGCGAGCCGACACCGGAGGCGACGGCCAGATCGGTTGAGGAACCCATCTGCCCCGACTGCGTGAACAGGGCGAAGCAGTTCCAGGAATCCGCGGATTCGCCCGCCCTCCAATTCGAGACGTGGCGGAGCGACCCTGACCAGCGCTGATACCCGGACCTGATCGAAGGCGCCTCGGGTCGCACCTCACCGCTGTACATGCCGTCCCAGGAGGACCTGAACGGGTGAGCGCCCGGCCTTCCTACGATCCGCCCGAGGACGACCGGCCACCCCGCGTGCCCGGCCGAGCATGGACAGAAGTCACGGTTCGTCAGATGCTTACGTCCACTTCCGGACCCGTACACAGCTGGACGTGACCATGTCGCACTCGTTGACCGGGGAGCCGTACGACTGTCCCCCGACGCTCGCCTTACCGGACAATCCAGAGCGAACCTTGCTGGATCTCACCGGCGCACCGGCCGTTGTCAGAGCCTGCGCCTACCACACGCACACGGGCATGGAGCAGGCCACGCTGGTGGGCTCCCGCGTGGTTTCCGGTCATGTCGCGCACATCCTCATAGCGGAGATCAGGAAAAGCGGGGCACCGAACGGGACCAGACGGTGCCCCGCGCCCACGTTCTGGGAACTCTGGCTCATCAGGCAGGAAGGCGTCGGCGAGATCCGTCTGCGTGCGGAACTGGGCGGATGCGACTCCATCACTGACGGGGTGAACCATCGGGCGATGCCGCCCAGCGCGAGGCTGGGATTTGTCCGCGTCATGACTCCCCCGCCGCCTCCGGAGCTTCTGGGCTGAGCGATCAGCCGTTCTGGAGCCGGGACGGCCCCCTACCCGCTGGGCCCGAAGGACTTTCATGCCGCCGGAATCAGGCGTTCCCCCAAGTATTTCCGTGATCCTGCAAAAGGCCCCCGCCCCGTACGCCCCGCCGAGGCGATCCGGGCTACTTCCGCGGCCACAGCCGGTACGCGAGGAACAGGCAACGCCCGCTCCGTCGGCGCTGAGTATCCGTACCGGGACAGGTCAGGTATTCGTCCCGAGGTCTCGATGGCGATCCTGGGGCAGAGTCAAAGTCATGGCATCAATTCGCAGTGTGTTCCGCCCGGTGTCCCGGTACAGGCGGGGCACCCTCGCCTTCGTCGTCAGCAGCCTCTACGTCCTGCTCGTCATCGCCGGCCTCGTCGTCGTCTTGGTCGGCATGCGCCGACCGGAGAACCAGGGCCTGTCGGCGGTCATGTTGATCCTGGTGACCCTGCCGCTCTCGTGGCTGGTGATGATGATCCCCGGGGAGGCCGTTCCCGACGGCACGCACCTGCTGCTGCTCACCGTCGCCGGGCTGGTCCAGGCCTCGCTCCTGTGGTTCCTGCTGCGCGGGCCGCGGAAGGACGTGTCCCCCACGCAGGAGAGATGACGTGCGCCGGCCCGGAGGACTCCGGGCCGGCGCACCGCGTTCCTGGAACGGGTCAGGTCAGGTCAGGGGTAGCTGACGACGTTGCTCGTCCCGTACGACCCGACGACGGGGGTGCCCACGTCGTTGATCGTCCGTTCGATGCCGCCGCTGCTGTCGAGGAAGACCGTCACCATGTTGTGGAACTTGGCCCCGGCGTCTTCGGGACCTCGATCCCGCGGTCCGCGCGGATGTCCACGCCCTGGTTGAAGTAGGAGTAGACGCCCATGCCCCACGCCTCGTGGTTCCGCACCCTGCGGTCGACCTTGTAGGAGGCCCAGCCCTTACCGGTCGGGCTGTTCCAGGCGGCCTGGCTCGGCGGGTCGTAGGGGATCTCGCTCTGGTAGAAGATCGTCCGGCCTCTCTCGCCGTTCCAGATCGTCTGGTACTTCTGGTAGTGCTCGACGAACAGGCCGTACGCCGTCACGTCGTCGCCGTTGACCACGACGCCCGTGTCGGCCGTGTTCTGCGTCCAGCCGATCCCGTTGCCGTGGTCCCCGCGCCATGCCCAGATGTTGTCGATGAGCGTGTCGTCGCTGTTGATCACGAGACTCGTCTTCGCCTTGCCCACCCAGGGTCCGCCGATGCGGAAGAAGACGTCCTGCAGCGAGATCGGGTTCCTGGAGTGGTCCCGGTGGCTGTGGCGGTCGCCGACCTCGACGAGCGTCTCGGACTCGCGGCGCCCGGCGTCGACGAGCACGCCCGCGATCCGGACGCCGTCGACGTCCTCGATCCGCAGTGCCGCGTCGCCGGTGTCGGGGGCCAGGCTCGGCATGCCCAGGCCGAGCACGACCGTGTTCTTGTGCTTGACGCGCAGCGCCCGGTCGAGGTGGTAGACGCCCGGGGTGAGCAGGAGGTGCTTGCCGCGCGACAGCTGCTGGTTGATCCTGGACGCGCTGTCGGTCGGCTTCGCGATGAAGAAGTCGCGGATCGGCAGCGACGATCCCTGCTGCTGCCGGCCGTCGGACCAGGTCGTGCCCGAGGTGTTGTGGCGCAGGGCCGGGACGAAGACCCGGTAGGCGCCCGCGTCGTCGATGTACAGGAAGGGCTTCTCCCGCGTCACGGGGCTGGTGGGCAGCGTCGTGTAGGGCGGGTTCGGGAAGCCCTGCGGAGGAGCGCCCACCACGCCGGAGAACACCTGGTTCCAGACATCGTTGGTCCAATGGAGGCGGCCAGCGCGAGGAGACGGGCTAAGGAGATGCCTCTGCGTGCGCGCGAGGTCGCGCGTACATCCTGGTCACGAGCTGTTCTCATCGACCTGCCTATCGAGAACGGGCGGCGTGACGTCACCGGGATGTCGAGAGAGCGCTCTCGCCGCCGGGCTTACGTCAAGCCTTAAACGAAGATGTGTCGTATTTCTATACTGTTAACCACACCTCGCGCTACGGCAGCGCGGCGCCTTTGTTGGCTCGTTCCGAATCCGGTCGGCGCCGCGAGCGCGACGACCTCCTCGGAGACCGTGGCGCGCGTCCCGCGCCGGAGCCCGCTCACGTGGCCCGCGGGAACACGCCGGGAGGGGCTGGACGGCTCACCGCCGCCCAGCCCCCGGTATCCCGCTTCCCGCGTTCCGTCAGCAGTCTCCGCAGGCGGTGTAGTCGGAGGAGCAGTCGGCGAAGATCCAGTGACGCTTGTACCAGCCGCCCCCGCAGTGGCTGCAGTAGGTCTGGGGAATGCAGATCGCCCCGGCGGTGGTGCTGGGCAGAAGGTGGGTGAGGAGCCGCTCTCCGGCCCGCTGCGCGAACTTGATCATTGCTGTTCTCCCTTTTCACTCACCGGCCGGCGAGGTGCCGGCTCGGAGACGGTGGCAGGTGGCGGACGACCACGCCGAGCAGTTGCCGGGCGTGTACGTAGCCGAACCTGCGCGAGTCGAGGCTGATCGCGAGGTTGTCACCGACGACGACGAGGCGATCGGCGGGTACGACGCGGTCACGGGTGGCGGACAGGGCCGGGACCTCCCGGTGCGGCACCGGGTCGCCGGGCACCGCGACCACCCGCTTGACCATCCAGTCCCGCCCCATCTCGGCGGGCGCGGCCATCACCGCGAGCGCTCCGGCGCGCACCGCGCGGATGCCCGCCCTGCGCACCAGGACGCGATCGCCGTCGCGCAGCGTGGGTTCCATGCTCCGGCCGCTGACGGTGACCGTGAGGAAGTGCCGCCGCAGCACCAGCAAAACCAGAACGAGCACGAGGAGGGCCGCCGCGCACACCCCCGGCACGAGCGCGGTCACCCGGCACCCCCAGGAAACGCGGCCACCGGACGCCCTCCGCCCGCACGGGTACGCCACGGCGGTCCCGCCGAGGAAGGCGCGGTCACCGAACGCCCTCCACCGTCACGGGTGCGGCCGGCGGGCGGTCCCGCCGAGGGAGGCGCGGTGACGGGGCGACCACCGTGGCGTACCCGCGCGCCTGGATCTCGAAGAGCTCCGCGTACCGGCCGCCCGCGCGTACCAGCTCGTCGTGGCCGCCGAGTTCCGCGATCCGCCCGTCGGCGAGGACGGCGATCACGTCCGCGTCGCGGACGGCGCTCAGCCGATGCGAGATCAGCAGTGTGGTCCGGCCGGTCCGGTGCTCGCGCAGGATGGTGTGCACCTCGTGCTCGGCGTGCGGGTCGAGCCCCGAGCTGGGCTCGTCGAGGATCATGAGGTCGCACCGGTCCCGCAGCAGGGCGCGGGCCAGGGCCACCCGCTGCCACTGCCCGCCGGACAGGGTCACCCCGGCCTGCTCCTCGTCGCCGGTGGAGCCGCGGAAGAACACCTTGGTCAGCAACGTGTCGTACCCGTGCGGCAGCCGGCGGATCATCGCGTCCGCACCCGCCCGGACGGCCGCCGCCTCGACACGCGGGCGGTCGCCGAGCGCGGAGAGGTCCCCGACGGCGATGTTCTCCGCGACGCTCAGGTCGTACTCGCCGAAGTCCTGGAACACGGCCCCGACGCGCTCGCGCAGCGCCGCCGGGTCCAGGTCACGCAGGTCGACGCCGTCCCACAGGATGGATCCCCGCTCGGGGTCGTGGAAGCGGCACAGGAGCTTGACCAGGGTGCTCTTGCCCGCCCCGTTGAGGCCGACGACCGCGAGCGACCGCCCGAACGGGATGGACAGGGTGACTCCACGCAGGATCCACGGCTGCTCGGGCCCGTAGCGGAACCAGACGTCCCGCAGCTCGACGCCGTGGCCGAGGGCGGAGGTGGCCATCGGGCGGGACGGCAGCGGCAGGTCCGGCTCGGCCCCGCGTACCGCCTCGTAGTGGTCGAACAGCAGCAGCGACTGGTGTGCCGCGGCGAGGCGCCGCACCCCGGCGGCCAGCGCGCCCTGCGTTCCGGCGACGGCCGCCACGAACACGGAGAGATCCCCCACCGTGGCCCGTCCCGCCACCGCCTCGCCGATGATCCACACCAGCCCGGCGCCCGCGATCGCCGCCGCCAGCAGGGCGAGCGTGCCCTGGCCGCGCAGCTGGCGCAGCCCGACGCGGCGCTGCTCGGCGCTGACCGCGCGCAGCTCCGCCAGCATGCGGTCGCGGAAGAAGTCACCGAGGCCGAAGAGACGCACCTCCTTGGCCGCGTGCGGCATGCTCAGCAGCCGGGCGAAGAACAGCTCGCGGCGCTGGCCGTGGCCGGTGCTCCAGAGCATGGCGGCCTGCTCCCGGCTCAGGTCGAGATGCACGCGGACG
Source organism: Streptosporangium sp. NBC_01469 (assembly GCF_036227305.1). Classification (NCBI taxonomy): domain Bacteria; kingdom Bacillati; phylum Actinomycetota; class Actinomycetes; order Streptosporangiales; family Streptosporangiaceae; genus Streptosporangium; species Streptosporangium sp. NBC_01469. Next base: position 9,797,046 of record NZ_CP109465.1, read on the forward strand.
AGTGGCACCACGGCCAGCAGGACCAGGCCCGCGGCGACGGGGCTCACCGTCGTGAGGGTCGCGAGAAACCCGCCGATCACGATGCCCGCCTGCGCGAGACCGAGAGCGCTCGTCACCAGCCGCCCGGGACCCGACCGGCTCGCCTGCTCGGCGAGGTGCAGCCTGTCCTGGAAGCCCGGGTTCTCCAGCCGTACGAGGCCGGGCAGCCGGTTGACGGCCGTGTAGAGGCGGTCCCTGGCCACCAGGTTCACCCGGCGCTCCAGCTCCGCCTCGGCGTAGCCCGCCAGGTGCGGCACGGTTCCGGCCAGCGCCCCCAGCACCAGCAGGGCGACCGCGTACGGGAGCAGCGCGGAGACCGTGGCGCCGGGACCGGTCAGCCCGTCCAGGACGAGTTTGGTGAACCAGGCCGTCAGGACGGGCACCAGTCCCGCGGCGCAGGCGAGCACGACCTGCCCCACCACGTGCCCGCGACCGCTCGTCCAGGCCAGCGCCGCCGCCCGGCGCGCGTGCCCGAGTCCGGCGCGCACCCCCGGGGCCGGGTTGGTGCCCGCGCCCCCGCCGGCGCCCTGGACCGGGTTCCCGTCGCCCGGAGGCGGGCTCGGGGTTCCACCCGTGGACCGGCTCACGCCGATACTCCGAACCGGATCACCACCGCTGCCCGGAGCCGTGGCCGCCCCACTCCCCCGAGCCGGGTCCTGGGCCGCACTCACGCCGATACTCCGAACCGGATCACCACCGCTGCCCGGAGCCGTGGCCGCCCCGCTCCTCCGAACCGGGTCCTGGGCCGCGCTCACGCCGGTGTGACGACCGGGAAGCCGGTCAGGTCGGTGCCCGACGCGCGGACCGCGCCCCGGTCGTCCATCAGGTACATCGCGGGCAGGCCGTTCACCGCGAACGCCCGGTACACCGGGCCGTCGATCTCCTCGACGACGACGCGCGCCACCGGTCCGAGCCGGGCCGCGAGCTCGCTCGTCTCCTCAGGATCGCCGATCACCACCGCCAGCACGTCCTCGCGCCGGAACCCGCCGCGCTCGGCGTACTCGATCACCTGCGGCAGCCGCTCGTGGCAGAGCGAGCACTGGGGTGTGAAGAATCCGACCAGGCGGGCGCCTCGCCCGTCGACGGGCACCCCGTCGAGGGCGGTCGCCGTGAACTCCGCCGGTGTGGCGCCGGGCGGCAGCACCGGTGCGGGCGTCTCTCCGCGGCCGTGCCCGTGGCCGTGACTGTGCCCGTACCCGGGGGGCCGGGCCGCGCCGAGGAGGCGCAGCCGCGCGACGACCCCCAGCAGCACGACGAGATTGAGCACCGTCAGCGTCAAGCAGAGAACGACGGCGGCGACGAGGTACGTCATCGGAGCACGCTCCTGTCTGGAGGGCCGGCCGGAGAGCCGGGCGGCTGGAAGATGTGCACGAGATCGTCGAACCGGATGAGCAGGAGCGCCCCGGCCAGCCCCGCGAGGACGGCCACCGCGGCGCCCTCCACGCGGATCGCGGACGGAACCGCGGCCACGGTCACGGCCGCGTGACCGAGGACGGCGACGGCCGTCAGGAGCGCGTTGCGGACCAGGTGGGGCCACCCCATCGGACTCGACCGGGCGCCGAAGCACAGGCAGGACGCCCGCACCCGGCGCAGGAGGGTCGCCGCGACCCCGCCGGTGAGGACCGCGCAGAGCGCGGCGGCGACGGCGAAGCCGGGGGCCGCCGCGCCCGGTGTGGCGAGCAGCAGCACCGCCGACACCTCCGCGAGGATCACCCCGGTGGCGACGCCCGTACGCCATCGGGGTGCGACCAGCCGCGTCTCCACCAGGGAGCGGGCGAACGCGCGGAACGCCTCCGCGTCACGCGCCTTGCCCGCCACGGCGGCGACGAACACGACGGCCTGCACGACACCGCACGCGATCGCGACATACCCCACGGTTCTCTCCCGCCTGTGCGAGCCGCTGTCCTCGACGACGACGTTAGAGAGGGGCACCGTGTGCTTTACTGCAAAGATTCTTAACAAATCCGCGAGCCGACCGGCACCACGCCGAGCAGGCCGTACTCCGCCACCGGGCGGGCGGGCGAGGGTGGGCGAGCGGCAGAACCGGCAGGAACTCCGGCAGCAATACGCGTGATCGGCGGATGTGCGACGGGAGAGACGCGCAGTCATGCAGAGACGATCGGTACAGGTTTCGGCGGGAGAGGCGCTTCGGAGCCGGCGGGCCGCCGCCGGATGGAGTCAGCGTGACCTCGCGGTCCGGGCGGGGGTGAGCGTCCGCACGATCCGCGACATCGAGCGGGGCAGGGTCGCCCGCCCGCACCGCACCTCCCTGGAGCGTCTGGTCGCCGCCCTGCCGATCCGTGACGCCGAGCGGGCCGGGCTGCTGGCCGCCTTCGAGCTCGCCGATCGGGAACCGGCCGCCCGCGACCCACTGGACCGCGCGGGCGGCGGGAACGGCCCGGACGGCGGGAACGACCTGTGGATCGGCGTGCTGGGCGCGCTGTCGGTGCGGCGGGGCGGCGCCGCGCTGGAGGTCGGTTCGGCCATGCCCCGCGCGCTGCTCGGGCTCCTGGCGCTGCGGCCGGGGCAGCCCGTCTCGACCGGGGAGATCGTCGACGTGCTGTGGGAGCACAACCCGCCGCGGACGTGCGGCAACCTGATCCAGGTCTACGTCGGCCGGCTGCGGAGCTCGCTGGAGCCCTCGCGGGCGGCCGGGGAGGCGGCGCGGACGATCCTCCGCACGCCGGACGGGTACGTCCTCGACGTGGCCGACGGGCGACTCGACCTCGGCAGGTTCGACGCGCTGCGCGCCGAGGCCGAACGGGCGCGGGCCGCGGGAGACCGCGCCGGGGCGCGGGACCTGCTGGCCGAGGCGCTGGGATGCTGGCGCGGCCCCGTACTGGCCGGGTCGCCCGGCGCGCTCCGCGACCACCCCGCCGCGGTGGCGGCGTCCCGTCGCCGTGTCGAGGCGGCGCTCGGCTACGCCGACGCCGCGGACGGTGAGGCCGACCACCGGCGCGTCGCCGCGTCACTGTGGCCGCTCGTGAACGACGAACCCCTGCACGAGGGGCTCGCCGCCCGGCTCATGACGGCGCTCGCGGGCTGCGGCGAGCAGGTCGCGGCGCTGCGCCTGTTCGCCGACATCCGCGCCAGGCTCGCCGGTGAGCTGAACGTCGAGCCGGGCACCGAGTTGCGCGCGGCGCACCTGGACATCCTTCGCCGCCGCCAGTCGGCGCCCCTCGGCGTCCCGGCCGCCCCGCAGGCGGCACCGTCCTCGGGGGCGGTGGCGGTTCCCGCCCAGCTGCCCGCCGCGGTACCCGCGTTCGCGGGGCGCGTGGCACCGCTGCGGCAGCTGGACAGGCTGCTGGGGAGATCCGAGGAGAATCCGACGATCGCGGTGATCACGGGAACGGCGGGGGTCGGCAAGACCGCCCTCGCGGTGCACTGGGCACACCGCGTACGGCACCGGTTCGCCGACGGGCAGCTGCACGTGAACCTGCGCGGGTACGCGGCCGACGGCCCGTTGCGCCCGATCGACGTGCTGTCGCGGTTCCTGCACTCGCTGGGCGTGCCGCCCGACCAGGTACCCTCCGACCAGGAGGAGGCCGCCGCGCTCTACCGGACCCTGCTGTCGGGCAGGCGCGTGCTCGTCCTGCTGGACAACGCCGCAGGCCCCGACCAGGTCAGGCCGCTGCTGCCGGGAGACACCGGCTCGGTCGCCGTCATCACCAGCAGGGACGCCCTCGGCGGGCTCGTCGCGCGCGACGGGGCGCACCGGGTGGTCCTGGACGTGCTGACCGCCCGGGAGTCACACACCCTCCTGAACCGCCTGCTCGGTTCCGCCCGGCTGCGCGCCGAACCCTCGGCCGCGCTCGATCTCGCCACGCTCTGCGGGCACCTCCCGCTGGCCCTGCGGATCGCCGCCGCCAACCTCCTCGGCAGCCGGCACCGGACGCTGGCGGAGTACGGCAGGGAACTGCGCGAGGGCAACAGGCTCAGCGCCCTCCAGGTTCCCGGTGACCCCGAGTCGGCGGTCAGGGCCGCCTTCCAGCTGTCGTACGCCGTCCTGCCCGTCCCGGCGCGGCGGCTCTTCCGGCTGCTCGGGCTCGTCACCGGGCCCGACGCCACCGTGCCGGCGATGGCGGCGCTGCTGGACACCACACCGGCGGAGGCCGCCGGGCTGGTGGGCGTCCTGACGTCGGCGCATCTGGTGGACGAGCCGGCACCCGGCCGGTTCGCCCAGCACGACCTGCTGCGGCTGTGCGCGGCGGAGTACGCGGAGAGCGAGGAGACCGAGGACCTGCGCCGGGCGGCGCTCACCCGCCTGCACCGGCACTACCTGGCCACCTCGGATGTCGCCGCCCGGCTGCTGTACCCGCAGTTCATGCGCCTGGAGCTGCCGCCCGCCGAGGTCGCGCCGTCGCCCGGCGGCTTCGACGACCACGCGGCGGCGTCCGCCTGGCTGGACGGCGAGGTGGCCAACCTGGTGGCGGCCGTCACGTTCACCGCCGCGCACGGGCCGCACGAGCTGGCCTGGCTCATCGCGGACACGCTTCGCGGATACTTCTTCCTCCGCCACAGCGCCGTCGACTGGGCGACCGTGGTGGAGGCGGGGCTCGCCGCCGCCGAGAGCGCGGGGAATCTGAGGGCGCAGACCATGCTGCGGCTCAGCCTGGCCGGCCTGCACGGTTTCCAGGGACGGCAGCGCCAGGCCCTCCGGTACTACACGCTCGCCCTCGAGCTGGCCCGGCGCAGCGGCTGGCGCGAGGGCCAGATCGCCGTCCTCGGCAACCTGGGCGCCACCCACGCCGACCTCGGGATGCTGGCCCAGGCGAGCGACGACCTGCGGCTGTCGCTCGAACTCAACCGCGAGCTGGGACTCGAGGGCGGGCAGAACGTCAACCTCGGCAACCTGGGCTGCGTCTACCTCGAGATGGGCCGCCTGCGCGAGGCGGCCGACTGCCTTGAGGCGTCGCTGGCCATGAGCCGCCGCCTCGGGCACCGCGGCAGCGAGGCGAACAACCTCGCCGCGCTGGGCGAGGCGAAGCACGCCCTGGGACGGCTGGACGCCGCCCGCGAGGACCTCGTCGCGGCGCTCGCGCTGCACCGGCAGGTGGGCAACCGCGGGAACGAGGCCGACACCATGCGCAACCTCGCCGCGGTCCACCGCGACGCCGGACGGCTCGCGGAGGCGCTCGACCTCGCCGGGACGGCGCTGGACGCGTCGTGGCAGACCGGCCATCGGCGCCTGGTGGCGGACGCGCTCAACACGCTCGGCACCGTTCACCAGCACCTCGGCGACCTCGTGGCCGCCGGGCGGCATCAGGAGGAGGCGCTGCGGACGGCCCGCGCGGCGGGCACCAGATACCCCGAGATGAAGGCGCTGCTGGGGCTCGCGGCCCGCTCGACCTCTCTCGGCGAGCACGACGCGGCCCTGCGGCACGCCGACCTGGCGCTGGTCATCGCGCGCGGCGCCGGATACCGGATGCACGAGGGCCAGGCCCTGACCGCGCGGTCACGCGCCCACCACGGACGCCACGACACCGAGCGGGCCGGACGCGACGCCGAGCAGGCCCTCGCGGTGCACCGGGAGACCGGCCACGCGCCGGGCGAGGCCCGCGCCCTCGAGCTGCTGGCGAACATCGACGCCTCCCGGCGCCCGCGCGGCGCCGACGAGCGGCCGTGAAGGTGACCGCCGGTTCACGGACCTCGTATGGCCGTGAAGGTGACCGCCGGTTCATGGACCTCGTACGGCCGTCGAGGTGACCGGCGGTTCACGAGACCCCGTACGGCCGTAGAAGTGACCGCCGGTTCGCGAGGCCCCGCGCGATCAAGGGTCGTCGCCGTCGCCGCGTCCCTCCTCGCGCGGGCGAACCGTCCGTCAGTTCCCGGAGTACGACCATCCGGACCAGCGAGTCACCTCGATCAGGATCACCGGCCCCTCGGGAGCGCGCTCCCGGTACTGGGAATATCTCCCGGCGAGCGCCGTTATGGCCGCGGCCCGCACGGCACCGGTGTCCAGGACGGTCGCCTCGCCGTCGGCGCGCACCCACCACAGCCGGGTCCAGTCGTCGTCGTAGTGATCGGCGAGGACGCACACCCGGGCGTTCTCCCGGATGTCGCGCAGGCGTCGCAGGTCGGTCGTGGTCTTCGGCTTGTGGTCGATGGCGGTCATCACCCGGTCGCCGTCCACGGCGAACGTGACCGGCACCAGATGCGGTGTCCCGTCACCGCTCACCGTGGCCAGCCGTGCGACGCGTTCGCCCGCCATCCGCCGCCTGGCCTCGTCGTCCCTCACCGGAGCGTTCCTCGCCGGATCGCGTCGGACCGGGAGGAGAACCCACCCGCACGATCCCGCTTCCCGTCCGGTTCGCCCACGGCTCGCATGATCCCGCCCTCCTGTTCGGTCCATCCGCGACTCGCACGATCCGTTCCCACCCGGGCCGGATCGCGTCGGACCGGGAAGAGAACTCGCGGTCCCGTTTCCCGTCCCGTTCGCCCACGGTTCGCGGGAGGCCGGACGCGGGAGGGCGGGCACGACGACCCGTACCCGCTCTGTCCCCTTACCCGGCTACCCGGTGAACGTGCCGTTCAGCGCCCGCCGATGTGGGCGGCGAGGGTCCCCAGCCCGGTGGGGCCGCCGACCGGGCGGGTCCTCGCGGGCGGGTGGTGCAGCTCGGACTCGTCGTAGCGGCGGGTCCTCATGTGCCACAGCAGCACACCGGCCATCCAGTCCTGCAGCTCCGCCACGTATCCGTCGAGCGTCTTCCTGGCCTCCCCGTCGAGGTCGAACTCGTCGGCGAGGGCGGGGAGCTCGGTGGCGACGATGTGCTCGAACTGTCGCATCCTTGACGTCATCAGGTCGTTGACGATGTCGGCGGCCTGTCGTGGATCGCAGTTCAGGAAGTCCTGGACCACCAGGACGCAGTTGTGCAGCTCGCCCTCGAACTGGATCTCCTTCTGGTAGGAGCAGAGGTCGTTGACCAGGCAGGCGTAGTCGGCGGCCGAGTCGTCCAGCCCGCGCATCGTCCGGGTGCCGTAGATCTCGGGCGGCACCGACTCGCCGTGGGCCAGCCGCGACAGGCTCATCGTGAGGTCGGCGCCGAAGGTCCTGCGGCGCATCTCGATGTAGTCGACCGGGTCGGGGACCCGGTTCTGGATGTGGTTGGCCAGCTCCCACAGCCAGCTCTCCGTCATCTCCTCGACGGTCCGGCGGAACCTGGCGCGCGCGGCCTCCGACATGGGGGCCGCCGTACGGAACCACAGGTCGGCCAGGCCCCGCTCGATCGGGTTGGCCGGCGCCGGGGTGGCGGAGAGGTCGAGCGGCATGAACGCCGACAGCCGCTCGTTGAACACCTTCGCGCCGGCCATGTCGCGGCGGGACCCGAACACGACCGGGAAGTAGTCGTCCGCGTAGGTTCCCCAGGTGAGCCAGAACGTCGAGACGTCCAGCTCGGGGCCGGGGGCGTCCGGATTGATCGCCCCGGCGCAGACGGCGAAGTCGTAGGTGTCAAGTTTGTGCTCGGTCCAGACCGCCAGCCCGGGAAAGCCCGGCAGCTGCTCGAACATCCCCATCTCGCGCGCCCATGCCACCGCGTTGCGGCGGGAGCCGTCGAGGTTGGGATTCATCCTGACCGTGTACGGCATGTAGATCTCGGGCAGCGGCAGCGGCCCCACCTTCCTGAGGGGGACGTGGGTGTGGCTTCTCACGCCCCCCGGGCCCGTGACGCCGGGCGCCAGCCTGACGCGCGCCGCCGAGACGCCCAGGCCCGTGGGCCCGCCGAGAAGGGCCGGGGCGGCCGGGGCCGCCCGCGAGGCTCCGTTCATGTAGCGGCTGGAGCGCATGTGCCACTCGTGGCCGCCCGACTGCCAGTCCTGGAGCCCCTTGACGTACGCGAGGACGTCGAGGCGGGCCCTCAGGTCCAGGCCGTGCTCCTCGAAGAGCGGGGGCAGCTCGGTGAGGGCGGTGTTCTCGAACTGGTGCAGCCGGGAGGTGATCAGGTCGTTGACGGCGTCGGCGGCCCGCTGGGTGTCGTAGCCCAGGAAGCGCTCGAAGACCAGGACGCCGTTGCTGAGCTCGCCCTCGTCGCCGACCTCCCGCTCGTAGGAGAAGAGGTCGTTGCGCAGGTGCACCGCGTCGGAGAAGGTGTCTCTCAGCACGCGCATCGGCCTGCTCGCGGCGACGGCGGCCGGGACCTCGGCGCCCGCGGCGTGCTCGACCAGATTCGCCGACCAGGGGGCGCCGCCGACCTTGCGCCGCATCTCGACGTACTCGATCGGGTTGGCGACGCGTCCGGCGTTGATGTTGGCGAGCTCCCACAGGGACTCGTCGAGGAGGTTCTTCGTGCTCTCGACGAACCGGGCCCGCCAGTCGGCGGACATCGCCGGGATCGTCCGGGCCCACAGGTCGGCCAGGCCGCGCTCCACCGGGTTCTCCGGCTCGGGGGGAGGCCCCGTGGGGTGCACCGGCATGAAGGCCGCCAGCCTGTCGAGGTACTCCTTGGCCCCGGCCAGGTCGCCGCTGCGCTTGAAGGTCTCCAGGAAGTGGTCGTCGAAGAAGAACACCCACACGTACCAGTCGGTGACGAGGTCGAGCTCGGGGGCGGGGGCGTCGGGGTGGGTGTAGGCGCACAGCAGGCCGTAGTCCATGGCGTCGAGCTTGTGCTCGTCCCAGATGCCGAGCTCAGGGTCGAGGATGCCCATGTCGTACGCCCAGGCCCTGGTGTGCTCTCGCGCGGTGTCCACGTGGGGGTTCAGCCTGGCCGGATACGGCAGATAGAAGTCAGGGAGCTCGAAGGGTTGCATGTTCTGTCCTTCCATATCTGACTTCGACGCTTTCGAGAACGCCCTGGGCATCGGACGCCGGGACCGCGACGGAGTAGCGGGTGGGCGGATCGGCGGGGCGCCTGCCCTTCGGGCGCCTCGCCAGCCAGAACGTTACGCAATGACCACGGAGAGTGAAAGGGATTACCGCGAATACCCCACGGCCCCCTCCGGCCCCGCCCGGGTCAGGACATCCGATGCGCGCCGGCCGACGCTCCGGCCAGGACGGGACGTCGCGCTCCGGCCGCGAGGTCGCGGAGCACGTCGGCGAACGCGAGCGCCTGCTCCGGCGTCATGCGGGGCTCGGTGCCGACGTAGAAGACCACGATGTCGCCGCTCGGGGACGTCGTGGCCGCGAAGGGGAGGGAGGGGGTGATGACCATGATGGGACTCATCATCGCCTGCCCCACCGACAGTTCGCAGTTCCTTTACGCCCGACACGAGAGACACGCAACATCAACTAGAGCCTTCGCGGGAGTATGATGCGCGGAAATGAAGTGTCGGCGACGATCGCCCGACGCGGAGCGAAGTGTGAGCGGAGGCCACCGATGGGCGCGGAGTCGTCGTTGTCGCACCAGGAGTCGTTGTCGCACCAGGAGTCGTTGTCGCACCGGGAGGAGCCGGGCCGGGCGGGGGCGGACCGGGGGCCGGAGCAGGGGGCGGACCGGACCTCGGGCCAGGTGTCGGGCCAGGTGTCTGGCCGGGTGTCCGGCTGGGCGAGCGAGCGGTTCGGCGACCGCGCCGATGCCGTACGGCGGCAGCTGGCCGCGTCGCTGCTGGAGGCGATGGGCAACGCGCAGGACGCGCAGAGTTCCGGGCACAGCGACAAGCGATACACCTACGGCTTCACCATGATGGCCAGGCGCTACGAGGCGCTCGCCGAGGGGCTGCGCGACGAGCCGGGTTTCCAGCTGGTCAGGCCGCACGGCTCGCCGCACCACCTGGTGGTGCTGCGCGGCAACCTGCTGCTGCCCTTCCGCTACGCCGAGGACGACCGCACGCCGATCTCCGAGGCCCGCGTCGGCGACGGCCGCGTCTCCTCGCTGGTCCGCGAGCTGTTCGACCGGTTCGGCCCGGCGACCTCCTATCGCCAGGAGGAGCTGGACCTGGCGCTCGGGGAGGAGGCCGCCCAGGAGGAGCTGGACCTGTCCGCCGGGGCGGACGGACCGGCCACGGTGCGCCCCGCGCTCACCGGGCTGCCCGGCGACACCCGGCTGGTCCCCGTCGCCTACGCGGGCAACGCGCAGGCCGGCCTGCTGCGGCTCCACTGGGGCGAGGCGGAGCTCATCGACGAGTTCGGCAGGATCCGGTGGCTGCACCACGAGCCGATCCCGCTGCCCGCAGCCTCTCCCGGCGCCGTCCGTGACCCGTGGGCGGCGGAGCCCGGTGCCGCGTCACGCTTCGACGACGGCCTCGTACCGGCCCTCGCGTTGAGCACGAGGTCCCCGGCCGAGCGGAAGAATGGCAAGATCTTCCCCGTAAGCAGCGAGGCACCCGAGGAAACCATGGTCACCGGCGACAATGAGCAACCGTAACCAGACCCCTCTGTTCGGCGCTCCCGGCGTCTCCGGGAGCGGCGGGCCGAGCCCGCAGGCCGTCGCCGACGCGTTCGACCAGGGGCGGCTGACCCAGGCGCGGCAGCTGGCGGGGATGACGAAGAAGGACCTGGCCGAGCGGATCGGCGTCACTCCCGCGGCGGTGGGGCAGTACGAGACGGGCATGACCCGTCCCCGGCCCGACCTCGTCCCCCGGCTGGCCGACGCGCTCGGCGTGCCACCGGCGTTCTTCCTGCTGGGCCGCCCGCACGGCAAGCTGGACGGGTCCATGGCGCACTTCAGGAGCCTGCGCTCCACCCGCGCGCACCAGCGGGCCAAGGCCGCGGCCTTCGTCGAGCAGGTGTGGGAGCTGGCCCACGCCCTGGAGAGGCAGGTCAGACTGCCGCACGTCGCCCTCCCCGGCTTCTCCGGCGGCGAGGTCCACTCCGGCGTGGAGCTGCCCGGCGATCCCGCCCAGGCCGCCCGCGCCCTGCGGCGGCTCTGGGGGCTGGGCACCGGCCCGCTGTCGCACATCGTCCGGCACATGGAGGCCCACGGGATCGTCGTGGTCTTCCCGCCGCCCGACGAGGACGCCACCACGGTGGACGCCTTCTCCACCTCCCAGCTGCCCCGCCCGATCGTGGTGCTGACCGCCAACCGGTTCGACGACATCCACCGCTACCGGTTCACCGCGGCCCACGAGCTGGGTCACCTGGTGCTGCACGGCGACACCGCCTCGGGAGACACCCAGCAGGAGCGGGAGGCCGACGTCTTCGCCGCCGAGTTCCTCACCCCGCGCGACAGCATCCTGCCCGAGTTGCCCGGCCGCCTCGACCTGCGCAGGCTGGTCGAGCTCAAGCACACCTGGGGCGTGTCGGTCGACTCCCTGCTGTACCGCTGCCGCGAGGTCGGCCTGATCTCCGACTCGGCGGCGAGCCGCGCCTACCAGCGGCTCAAGACGCTGCGCGACCAGCCGGGCTTCGCCGCCGAGCCGATCAGCGGCTACCCCGGCGAACAGCCCGTGCTGCTGCGCCGGGCCTTCGACCTGGCCGTCTCCGAGACCGGCCTGACCATGGCACAGCTCGCCGCCCAGCTGGCCTGGCCCGTCTCCCGGGTGCGCGAGCTGCTCGACCTGCCCGACCATCGCCCGGCGCTGCGCCTGGTGCCCTGATCCCTCCCCCGGCAGAACCGGCCGCCGGTCCCGCCGGAGCGGGGCGGGCCGATCCCCGGGGGCCTGGGCCGACCCGGTCACCTGATCGGAGCTCTACCTCCGGACCGCCCTACTCGCCCTCGACACGCTCCCTGATCCACTCCAGGCCGTCCTGCCAGGAGGCGAAGGCCTGGAGATAGCGGCCGTCGCGGGCGTGGAAAGCGTGATACCGGAAATCTCCGTCGCTGCCCGTGCGAATCAGGTCGTAGAGATCGCCCTTGGAGCGATACCACACGCACTCGCCGTCAGCGGGACGCGAGGACGATGCGTAGGCGAACTCACGTGTGATGGACATGGGACGGATGCTACGGACCGACGAATCAGCAGGCAATGCCGTATCTATTTCATTCAGGGATAAAGTTCGCCCTCCCTGAGGTCCCGACCGGAAACGCGTGCGCGGAGTCACCGGCCATCGTCGGCGGGCGAGGAGGAACCCGAGGAACCAGGGCCGCTCGGCGAGACGGCGCGTCGTGACCGCCTCCCCCCTCGGCCTCGGCCGGCTCGCGGGCGACCGTCACGATCAGCCGATGGCGCCGCGCCCGCTCACGGCGCTCCCGGGTGGGCATCATGCTTGTTCTAGCGCCGCTATTAAGTCGATCTCCGCTATTAATAACGTAGCTCGCACATCTAGCAGCGCTACGGCAAGTGACAGTCCCGCGAAGGTCTCGCCCTCCCGGAAGGGAGGGCCTTCGGGCGGCACCGAGGCCCCGGCCCGCACCGGGCGCGCTCGCCCGGTGCGGGCCGGCCTCGCCCGTCACCCGGCGGGCGGCGCGGGGGTCGGGCTCACCCGGTGGTCGGTCAGGTGCAGGTCCCCGCCGAGCGTCACGCGCAACTCGTCCAGGACCTTCCTGGCGCCGAGCACGGTCCACAGCTCCCCGACCAGGTGGGGGTTGTACTCCGGTGCCTGGTCCATCCACTGGTCCTTGCCGGACTGGGTGACGAAGGTGCTGATGAAGAACTGGCCGACGGAGGTCTTGCAGGCTCCCGTCCGGATGTCGACCGCGTCGACCTGGATCTGGGGCTTGCAGTCGACCTTCTTGGCGAGTTGCTCGACGGTTGGAGGCGGACCCGCGGGGGCCGCGTTTCCGGCCGCGGCGGCGGGGGCGCTCGCGGGCTGTTCCGCGCTGCAGGCGAGGGAGAAGGACAGGGCGAGAATCACCGTGGCGACCACCCGGGCGTTCCTGGCGACACCGGTCTGGCGCGAATGTGTCAACATCCTTCAGATACGCTCACCGGCCCCGGCGGGTTCACCGTTCCCCGGCCCGGTGTCGGCCGAGGGTGCCCAAAGGGGTTCGGAGGTACCCGTAGAACTCGGGGAGCGGGACCGACCGTGATCTCGGCCCCGCTCCGTGGATCCCCGGACCTCGGGCATCCACGCGCTCCCCGGGATTCCCGTCCGCGCCCCCGGAGGAACGCGGACGGGACGCTCCTACAGAACCCGCCCGACGGCTCCGACGGTGATGGCACCGGCTCCCGGCGGGATGACGACGTCGCCGGAGTCGGGCCGCCAGTCGTAGACGGGCACCAGGCCGGGTTCGAGCATCTCCAGCCCGTCGAACAGGCCGCGGATCTGGGTGAGGGTACGGGGGAAGATGCCGCCCGCGGTGGTCGTGCCGTAGACACCGCGGCCCTGGCGGACTTGGTCCTCGGTGAGGTCGCCGGAGGTGACGTGGGAGATCACCACGTGGCTGCCGGGGACCAGCCGCTCCCCGAAGGAGGCGGCGATGCCCGAGACCTCCTTGTCGTCGCCGACGAAGTGCAGGATGGACACCATCAGGACGGCGACCGGCTGGTCGAAGTCGATGCGCTCGCGGACGTCCGGGTGGTCGAGGATCGCCCCCGGCTCCCGCAGGTCGCCGGGGATCACGATGGTCCGCGCGTTGTCGGCGAGGAGTGCGCGGGCGTGGACGAGCACGATGGGGTCGTTGTCGACGTACACGATCTGGGAGTCCGGCGCCTCGCGCAGGACGACCTGGTGCACGTTCTCCTGCGTCGGCAGACCCGTGCCGATGTCGATGAACTGGCGGATCCCCGCGGCGGCGAGATGCCGCACGGTACGCCCGAGGAAGGCGCGGTTGGAGCGCGCCACGTCCTTGACGTTGGGGACGAGTTCCACGATCTTCTCACCGGCGATCCGGTCGGAGGCGAAGTTGTCCTTACCCCCCAGGTAGTAGTCGTACATACGAGCCACACTCGGGATCGTAGGGTCGATTCCCGGCGGAGCCTGCTCGTGCTCAGTCATATCCTCGCCTTCACCACGTCTTTCCCGCATGGTAGACGAGCGATCGGCGCCTTCAGATCATGAACTGATATTTCGCCAGATAACTGGACAAGATGGCCTCAAGCCATCAGGCATCGCAATCCCCTTGAAAGCATGCCGAACCTAATCAGTCCGGGAGTTCCGCACGGAGGTCGCGCAGGAACCGCTTGCTCTCGGAGACGGAGTACGCCTGGATGCACAGACGGTCCATGACCTGCATGTAGTGGTCGGTCTCCTCGAGCTTGTCCACGTAGAGGGCGCTCGTGAGCTGCTCCATGTAGACCACGTCGGGCAGGTCCCGCTCGGGGAAGCGCAGGATGGAGAACGGGCCGCCGGCCGCGGCGTGGCCGCCCCGCTCGAACGGCATGATCTGCAGCTTGACGTTGGGCATCTCGACCGCTTCGAGCAGGTGGTCGATCTGGGCGCGCAGCACGTGGGGCCCGCCGATGGGCCGCCGCAGCACGGCCTCGTCCATCACGGCCCAGAGCGTCGGGGCGTCCGGCCTGGTCAGACGCTCCTGGCGGGCCATGCGGAGCGAGACGCGGCGGTCGACCTCGTCCGGGGAGGCGGCGCCGTGCACGAGCATGATGACGGCCCGCGCGTACTCGGGACTCTGCAGGAGGCCGGGGATGAACTGCACCTCGTAGGTCCGGACGATCGAGGCGGCCTCTTCGAGCCCGACGTAGACCTCGAACCAGTTGGGCAGCAGGTCTCCGTACTTGTGCCACCAGCCGGGGGCGTTGGCCTGGCGGGCCAGCGTGAGCAGCGGGGCCCTTTCCTGGGTATCGGTCACCCCGTACATCGTCAGCAGGTCCGCGACATCGCGTTCCTTGAAGCCGACCCTCCCGAGCTCCAGCCGGCTGATCTTGGCGTGGGAGGCGCGGATGGCGTAACCGGCCTGCTCGCGGGTGATGTCCTTGGCGACGCGCAGCCTCCGCAGCTGGGCGCCCAGCAGAATCCGCAGGATGGTGGGGCCGCCACCGCCCGCGTACGCGAGAACGCCGCCTTGCTCGCCGCTGTCTTCCGCGGTCTGTCTGGCCATGTGGGCTCCCTGTCGCACCTTCCTACGGTGCCACAGTTTCACACATACAGCGCGTTTCGCACAGCACCGCTGGACACGCACTTGCGTATGCACTTGCAACCGTAAGTGCAGATCGAGACAAATCTCCCTTTGCCGGGTGCTTTCCGCCCGGCGGACCGTGTCCGAAACCCCCGGCGCTACAGTCCCGACGCGAGGTCGTACGAGTCCTCGTAGGCGTCGTCGCGGAAGGTTCCCCGGCTCGCGGCGGTACGGCGCGACAGCATGCCGCGCACGATGTCGCACAGCTCGCTCGTCTCCCTCGGCGACAGCACCTGGCTGAGACGGCGCTCGACCACACCCCCGCTCAACGGTCCCGGCGCCCTCGTCACGTTGAGGTAGCCGGACAGGAACGCGATCCTGAACAGCTTCTCCTGCGAGGGCGACTCGGCGGGGACCCGGCCGGACGCCCTGGCCGGACCCGCCGGGTCCTCACCGTCGCGGGAGATCTCCAGCCCGGGAAGCAGCAGGTGCGCGGCGGCCCGCTGCAGGGCCAGCCCGTACGCGCGCATGGATCCGTCGGGGGAGAAGGCGACGATCGAGCGCCCGACGGCCTCGGCGGAGTCCGGTGACAGGTCGGCGATGCCGGTCTCCTCGCCGAGGCAGGTGTAGACGCGCACCACCCGCTCCCCCACGTACCCCGGCTGGACGTGCTGGGAGAGCGTGACGGTCACCGTGGACCCGTCGGGGTTGTGCAGCTCGGCGATGTCGGCCGCGTGGGTGACGTACGTGGTGGAGTGCTCGCGCTCGCACCACGAGGGGCACGAGTCCTCGGAGCGGGGGCGAAGAGTCCCGACGGCGGCCGTGATGTCGTCCATCCCAATCCTTCCAGCCTTCCAGCGTGGAGATCCGCGTCATCGAGGGCGTGCGGACACGACGGCGGCTCGCGCCCGGCCACGAGCCGGGACCACAACTCCGGTCCGGGCTCGCGCCGTCGATTTCGAGGTCGCTTTCACTGGCAGGTACGCAGGACCGGCACGCCGGGTTCAGCCGGCGTCACCCGCCCCCTCCCTCCGCCCTCGCGCCGCGTCCCCGGGTGAGGGGTCCGGGAACGCTCCGGGGACGCTCCGGGGACGCTCCGGGGACGCTCCGGGGACGCGGAGACACGGGGACGCGACCGGCGGGACGGGATCAGAAGGTGACCAGCGGATCACCGATGAAGTCGGCGATGAAATTGACGAAGAAGAACCCGAAGAACAGGAAGTTCAGCACCAGGATCACGTAGTGCCACCAGCGGGGACGTGCCGGGCGGGGCAACCTGGCGTTGAGGTACATGAGCATGAACGGATAGATGAGCGCGCCCAGGTTGGACATGTTGGCCGACCACTGCACCAGGCTTATCGGGAGCGCCAGGTGCAGCACGACGGCGATGACCACCAGCAGGCCGAACATGAACGGGTAGTAGAACCTGCGGGGATCGCCCTCGATGAGCACCCGCAGCCGGGGGCTGGTGGCGTGGGCGGCGTCGGTCACCACCCGGACCATCGCCTCGAAGATGCCGAGCTGGGTGGAGAAGAGGATGAGCACCCCCAGGATCAGCGCGCCGACGAACATGGCCTGGCCGTATTCGTCGCCCAGGGCACTCGCCACGAACGTCGGGACGTTCTCCTGGGTCGGCCGCTCGCCGGACAGCTCGACCGCCCTGGCCATCAGGATGGTGGGCAGCAGCATCCCCAGGACGGCCCCGACGAAGAAGACGCCCCACATGTCGACCATCAGGAGGCGGTACCAGCGGCGCCAGCGGCCCGCGTTGGCGACGTCGTCGGGGAAGGTCACGCCACTGGCCAGCAGCTCGCTCCTCGGCCCGCGCATCCCGGCGATGAACCCGGTCCGGTAGCCCATGCCGTAGCCCTTGTCGCGGTAGTGGCCCATGACGTACCAGTTCAGCCCGGAGGCGAGCGCGGTGAACCCGGCCAGCGCGCCGAGCTGGGTGGCGGTGATCCCCGCCGGTGGCGCCGCGGGAGTGACGAAGCCGCGGATCGCGTCCCACCAGATCTCGAACGGCACCACGAACAGGTCGATGACCAGCAGCGCGATCAGGATCGTGCTGATCATGCCCCAGTTGGCGAGTTCCAGTGCCCGGCTGATCCTGCGGGCGGCGGCGGTGATGAGGAAGACGAGCAGGAGCAGGCCGATCGCCCACAGCCGGGGCTCCTCGGCCCCGGCGGGCGCGACCTCCCCGTGGACGAGCGCGTAGACGCCCTGCCCGGCGGAGGCGGCCCAGCCTCCGGCGATGAACGCGAAGATCACGACGAAGACCGAGAGCGGAACCCAGAGCATGAAGCCGGGCGGTACCCGCCCCCAGCCGACCACCGGCGCCTCACCGGTGGCCATGACGTAACGGGAGCACTCGACGTTGTAGAAGGTCTGCAGGATGGCCGAGACCAGGATGACCCAGCCCACGCCGACGAACCCGTACTGGCCGACGGCCTGCGGCCCCAGCAGCCACTCGCCGCTGCCGATGGAGATGCCGAGCGCGATGAGGCTGGGACCGACGGCGTACTTGAACAGCTCCTTCTTTCCGAGCCGGGAGACTCCGAAGACCTCCTCGGGCTCGGGCAGGTCCGCGACGGCGAGATCCGGGCGGCTGACTCCGAGCGGATGGGACCGGGTGACTTCAGTCATGGCGATCCTCCAGGGTTGCGGATCCCCCCTGCTCCGACAGTGATCCTCGGACCGCACTTCGACAAGACCCCATTCGTGATACTCCGGCTCCCCGCTCCCGCGCGATCCCCGGCGACCGGACCGGGACGGCGGGGCGGAACCGGACTCCGAACCCGCTCGACGGCCTTAACCTGCCTTTAGGGTTGCCGCAGCGTGCCGCTAACGGGGATCCCGGCAAGCTTTGGGACATGCGAAACACGACGAAACTCACCATCGCCGCCGCCGGGCTCCTCGCCGTTGTCTCCGGAGGTGGCGCAGTAGCCTTCGCCGGAACCGCGACGCCCACCCCGGCCCCCAGCGGTACGGCGACGACTCCCGCGCCGGTCAACGAGACGCCCGGGACCGGCACCGCCCCCGCGACCCCCGCGCCCGGAGAGGCCAAGGTCAAGCGGGACGCGGCCATCAAGATCGCTCAGGACAAGGTGCCCGGCGCCAAGCTCGTCAAGGCCGAGTTCGACGGCGACGACACTCCCACCAGCTGGGAGGTCGAGCTCCTCCAGGGTGACGTCGAGCACGAGTTCGACATCGACGCCACCACCGGCGCGATCCTGGAGCAGGACCAGGAGACCGAGACCGCCGCCGAACGGGCGGCCGACGCCGCCGATGACGCCAACGACACCGACGACACCGACGACGACCGGGACGACCAGGACGACGACTGACGGGAAGGAGCCCGTGACACCTCGGGTGTCACGGGCTCCGTGCCCGCACCGGCCGGATACGACGGCGGTGCCCGGACACGGGAGCGGGTCACTGACGCGGGGTGTCAGTGACCCGCCCCTAGCATGCGGGCACCACTGAGCAGTTCCGGGAAGGACCGACCACGGTGACGAACGACGCCCTTCACAGGCAGGCGGAGGACATCTGCTGCCCGATCCTCGAACTGAGGCGGTACACGCTGTACCCCGGCAGGAGGGACGACCTGATCACCCTGTTCGACAGGGAGTTCGTCGAGTCCCAGGAGGCCGAGGGCATGCGCGTCGTCGGCCAGTTCCGCGACATGGACGACCCTGGAAGGTTCGTCTGGCTGCGCGGGTTCCGCGACATGGAGTCGCGGGCCGGAGCGCTGGCGGCCTTCTACGGGGGACCGGTGTGGAAGGCCCACCGCGACGAGGCCAACGGGACGATGATCGACTCCGACGACGTCCTGCTGCTCCGCCCGGCGGCCCCGGGAGCGGGCTTCGACCTCTCGGGCGCCGTCCGCCCCGCGGCGGACGGTGAGGCGACGGCCCGTTCCGCGACGAACGGCCAGACCACGGCCGGGTCCGCGACATACGGCGAGACGACGACCCGCCCGACGACGGACGGCGAGACAGCGACAGGCAGTGAGACGGCGACAGGCAGTGAGACGGCGACGGACGGCGAGGCGACAGCCCCTCCCGCGACGGACGACGCGACGACGGCCTGGTCCGTCGCGGACGACGGGCCGAGCCCGTCGTTGTTCACCGCGACCATCTGCCACCCGGACATACCCGGCGACGAGTTCGCCGGGTTCTTCGACGACCGGGTGGCACCGCTACTGGCGGAGACGGGCGCCGCCCCGCTGGCCCGCCTGCGAACCGAACACGCGGAGAACACCTATCCGGCCCTGCCGGTGCGAACCGGCGAGGACGTCTTCGTGTGGTTCTCCGCCTTCGCGGGCCAGGAGCGGTACGACGAGCACGCCGAGCGGCTCGCACACTCGGCGAGGTGGGTGGAGGACGTGCTTCCCGAACTGTCGGCACGCCTGGCCTCTCCCCCCGAGCGGCTGTACCTGACGCCGACGGCGAGATCCCTGCTGCGCTGACCCTGGCCGTGGGCGAGCCGCTCCCCCGGCCCCGCCCCGGCGGTCAGCGTCGCCGTACCCGGTAGGCGAGGGCGGCGAGCGCGGCGACCCCCAGGAGCGCCGTCACCACGTACGAGGGCCGCCACCAGGATCGCTGCTCCACGATCGCGACGGTGGTCGTCTCCCCGGGCGAGCCTCCGGCGAGCGCCGCCGCCGGGGTGGCGACGGGTGTGGGGGTGGCGGCCCTGGAGGGAGGGACGCCGGGGGTGACGTCACCGAGGGGAACGCTCGGCGGCCGGATCACGCCCCAGTGCTCCTGCGGCGACTGGTTGGCGATCATCTGCCTGAACTCCCTGGGAGCCGGGGCGACCCTCAGCTGTCCCGGCACGGTCAGGGTGCCGATCCGGTAGGGCTCGAACCAGCCCTGGATCCCCTTCACCTCCCACGTGCCCTTGGGCAGGGAGACCGCGGCGGCGTAGTGGGCCGGCTCCTTCAGCGCCACGCCGGGGAACCGGAGACTCCTCTTGCCGTCGGTGAACTCCAGCGCGACCTCACCCAGGTCGCTGCCCTCGTAGGGGTGGGTGCCGTGCTGGAGCAGCCAGAAACCGAGGGTGTACGTCGTGTCCGGGCTCGTCGCCGGGACCGGGTCCATCACGGTGAGCGCCCAGCCTCCCGCCCGCGCCGGGGCACCGAGGGCCAGCAGGGGGACGATGAACGCGAGGAGGAAAAGGATTCGTCTCATGCGGGAGGTACACCGGCCGGGCCGATCGGGTTCCCGTCACCGCACGGGGCTCTTCCCGGTCACCGGGGTCGCGGGACCGGGGCACGACGGCCGGGGCCGTGGAGTCGAGGCCGCGAGCAGGGGTATGGGCAGTGGATGAGTCTTCAGGAAGAACTGCGGCAGGTCGAAGAGGATCTGGAGAGACTGCGTGCCGAGGTCGCCGAGTTGCGCGTGCAGGTGGGGGAGGTCGGCCCCACCGACGCCATCGAGCGGGCGATGCTGATCAATCAGGCCGACGAGCAGGAGAACCTTGTCGGCGAGCTCGAAGCCAGGCGTGAGGACCTTCTCAAACGCCTGAGCGAGGGTGGCGAGCGGAACCACGCGGGGCCGCGCGAGACGCCCCAGGGCGACGGGACCCGCATGCCTTGAGGAGCTCCCATCTGCGGTTTGTCGCCTTCGGTTATCCATTGTTTCCCGGGGTAACCATAAGAACGAACCGTCATCAGGGGGATGAAATGATCAGTATGCTTCACAAGATGGGCGTGAGTTCCGGCATGATGTACGGCGCCGGGGTCGCCTCGGTCGGCCTGTCGTTCGTGGCATGGCTGGCATCGCAGTCGGCGGAGAAGGCGGGCGTCGACCGGGCGGACCGCTGGGGGATCTTCATCGGCGAGTGGGCGCCGACCTTCTTCGCGATGGGGATCGCGCTGCGCATGGAGGAGACCCGCGAGGAGACGCGCCCCTCCTCGGATCAGGAGTCGCTCCGCGGTTCGTACTCCGAGGGCAGGATGCCCTCGCGCGCGGGCGTGTAGCGCCGCCGTCGGAGGATCGAAAGCAGGGCGTGTCCCAAGGGGGCACGCCCCGCTCCCGCGTCCGGCTCCGGTCCCAGGCCCGTTCGGTCTTACACGTCCGGCCCCGGGCTCGTCCCGGCTCCAAGGTCCGGCTCCGGAATCCGGCTCCGGGCTCGTCCTGGCTTCCGGTTCGGCTGCGGCCCCGCTCGTCCCGGCTCCGAGTCCGGCTCCGCCCGCTTTCACGTTCCCTCTGCCGGGAGACGGCTCATGACGGTGTGACCAGGGCCGGATGTCTCGGGTCGTCGACGCGGACGACCACGTCGGCGACCCGCGCCGGGGCGACCTCCTCCTCGTAGCGCGCGTAGGCGGCCAGCGTCCAGTGCCGCTCGTCCGGGGTGCGCCGGGCGAGCGCGCCCGGCGAGAGCCTCAGGTGCACGGTCAGCTCGAACGGCAGTCCCCGGCCCAGCAGCAGGGGTCCGGCCAGCAGCAGCACACCCCCCGGGGGAACCGTGACGTACGGCGCGCGGGTGGCCCTGTCGATGGCGCTGTCCCACAGCGTGGGCAGCACCTTCCCCGACCGGCCGGGGTCGAGCGGCCCCAGGACCTCTCTGACCAGCCCTCCGTAGTCGAACCAGTCGGTGTAGAAGGAGTCCGGGTCGGTCCTGCCGTACTCGAAGCGGAGCGAGGCCGGGCGCAGGAAGTCGGCGGTGGAGACGCGGAGCACCTCCCTGCCGCGCAGCCGGAGCGGGTCGGCCAGCGCGTCGGCGAGCTCCTCCGGCCGTGCCGCCGGAGCCCCGTCCAGCGCGACGCGCACCCAAGAGTCGCGGGGCTCGGCGGCCACCCGGTCAGCGAGTTCCTCCACCAGCGACGACGGGGAGATAGGCCGTATGTCCACCCCACCATCCTGGCCGACGCGCGCCCGCCTCCGGCCAGGGGCGGGTCAACCATCACGACCGGGTCAAGGTCGGACGTGATGCCGATCAAATATCGGTCTGTCCGGGTTGTCCCGCCGCTACGGGCGGTAACGATCCATATGGATCGACGGCTCGGCCGTGACTGGGCGTCGGCCTCCCGGTCGCGTCACGTCCATGTCGGCGCGATCCGGCAGGTGGCGTGATCTTCACGTCTTTCCGCAACCAAGATCACGGCACGTTACGCACGGAGACAGTGATGTCAGGAGGATTTCAGTGATCAAGCGCGGTAAGCCGACCAAGAACGGCCAGGTCAAGCTGACTTTCACCATAGCGGAGAGCCCGACCGTCGGAGGGGTCTCGCTGGTCGGCGACTTCAACGACTGGGACCCCTACGCCCATCCCATGCAACGCAGGGACGACGGTACCTACCAGGTGAGCCTGATGGTTCCCGCGCGGCATCCCATCCGTTTCCGCTACCTCGCGAACGGCGGCGTGTGGTTCGACGACGCGGACGCGGACCACCACGACGAGCACGGCGGCCGGATCAATCCCGCGGACGTCCAGGAGGCGCCGGAAGGCCCCGGCGCGACGCGTACCGTCGGCAAGCCGATGCGGCAGACGCTCTCGGCCGGGCAGCCGGTCACGGCCTCGGTGGCCGCCTCCTAGCGCCTCGGTGACCGCTCGTAGGACGGGATGTCCTTCGTGGGACAGACCGTTCCACCGTCTCCGCGATCACCGTGGCGGCCCGCGCCTTCCCGTCCCGGCCCACCGCGGCAGAGACACGGAAGGCGCGGGCCGCCCCGCGAGGGATCGGGGGCGGACCCACCGGATTTCAGGGCGACGAAGACCGTTCCCCCGCGAAATCCCGTGCGTGCCATACGCGCCGCATGCCGTGCGTGCCGTACATGCCGTCAGGCTTCGCGGCGAAAACCGTTGGGCGGCGCCCCGATCCCACGCGTGCCGTACATGCCGTGCGTGCCGTGCATGCCGTGCGTGCCGTGCGTGCCGTCAGGCTTCGCGGCGGAGACCGTTGGGCGGTGCCCCGATCCCGCGACGGATCCTCACGGGTGCCGGCCGAGCGCGCCGAGGGTCTCCCGGGCGAGTTGCAGTTCCTCTCTGGGCCGGACCACCAGCACGGGCACGGCCGCGCCGGGCGCGCTGACCGTCCCGTCGGCGTCGAGGTCGGTACGGGCGGGCGGCCCGACACCGAGCAGCGAGAGCCTGCGGCAGACGCCCTCGCGGACCTCCGGCTGGTCCCAGCCGATCTCCCCGGTGAACACGAGCGCGTCGAGCCGGTCCAGGCTCGTCGCGGCGGCGGCGATCTCCCGGCTCACCCGGTGCTCGAACACCTCCAGGGCCAGCACGGCGGCGGGATCCCCGGAGGCGACCAGTTCCCGGGTGTCGCCCGACTTCCCGTCCGAGAGCCCGAGCAGCCCCGACCGGCGTTCCAGGCCGTCGCGCAGCTCGTCGAGCGTGAGCCGGGAATCGGACAGCAGCCACAGCAGCATGCCGGGATCGACGCTCCCCGACCGCCTGCTCATCGGGACCCCCTCCAGCGGGGTGAACCCCATCGAGGTGTCCACGCTGCGGCCCTCGCGGACGGCGCACACCGAGGAGCCTCCGCCGAGGTGGGTCAGAACGACCTGGAGGGTGCGCGCGGGCCTGTCGAGCATCTCCGCGGCCCGCTCCAGCGCCCAGGCGTACGACAGACCGTGGAAGCCGTAGCGGCGCAGGCCGTAGCGGCTCCTCCACTCCGCGGGCAGCGCGTAGGTGGCGGCGCTGTCGGGGAGTCCGGCGTGGAAGGCGGTGTCGGGGCAGAGCACGTGCGGAATACCGGGCAACCTGCGCCGGGCGGCCTTGACGAGCGCGAGCGCGGGTGGCACGTGCAGCGGGGCGAGGTCGGCGTACTCCCCCACCGCCTCCAGCACGCCGTCGTCGACGACCGCCGGCCGCCGTACGGCCTCTCCTCCGTGTACGAGGCGGTGGCCGACCGCGGCGAGGCCGGTGTCGGGGGCGGCGTCCAGGAAGTCCGCGATCGCCCGCTCGGCCGCCCCGGGGTCGGGGCTCCGCTCGCTGTGCTCGGTGCGCAGGACCTGACCGTCCCGGACGAGGTGGAGTTGGAGGCTCGACGATCCCGCGTTGACGGTGAGCACCGCCGGATCAGTGGTTCCCATCCTCCTGGCGTGCCCGGGGACGGATGGGGCAAACGGCACCCGCGGCGTGCCCGCCGTCCGTCACTCCGCGTGAGCGTCCGCGGTGAGGACGCCGAGGCCCTTCTCACCGCGACGACCTGGGACGGTGATGTCCCGGAACGGGTCGCGGCGGCCGGCCGCCGGACCTCCTGACCGCCGACGGTTCGCAATCACTTGTTGAACTGTCATGAGCGACGGGCGTACGGTGGGACCAATGGCACCCGTCCTTCGTACGGCTCCCGACAGGGCGCTGTCTCCAACTGCCGTAGACAGCGGGGCGATATGACTCGACTTTCCGTAACCGTGGACACACACCCGCACTTCTCCGTGGTGACCCTGATCGGCGATCTGGACAAGTCCTCGGCACCGCTGCTCGAGGAGAGACTCGCGGATTTCATGAGGCGCGGTCACATCTGCCTGGTCGTCGATACGACGGGGCTGGGATTCTGCGACTCCACGGGCATCTGGGTGCTGCTGACGAGCCTGCGGCGCGCCTACGAGCAGAAAGGCTGGCTGCGCCTCGTCGGCGTGCACGGATTCCTCGGCCGCCTGCTCGACCTGACCAGGCTGCGAGAGGCGTTCCCCATCGACTCCACCGTCGAGGAGTCACTGCGCGAGGTCTCCGACGGGCACGTCCCCGTCCCGCGCTGACCCCTGCCCGTCCCGTTCCGCCGATGGCTCCGGCCGGACCCGCGGCGACGCCGAGCGGGGTGGGCGAGACCTTCCGGAAAAGGACACGGCACCCGCTCCCGGGCGGGACCACCGGTTCCCGCTCCCGGAAGGGACCGCCGGTTCCGCGAGCGGACAGGGCCGGCCGGTTCCGGGAGCGGGGGGCGGATCAGTCGCGGGAGACCAGACGGACGAACTCCTCGAACGAGAAGCGGCCGTCGCCGTCGGAGTCGCCGCTCTGGTTCAGCGACCCGATGGCGTCGGCGGGCAGGGCGGGAAAGTGCTCACCGAACTCCCGCTCCGTGATGAACCCGTCGCCATCGGTGTCGATGGCCGCGAACGCCTGCCTGAGCTCCGTCAGCCGCTCCCCGTTGGGCTCTGTCGACATGGTGACCCGCCTCTCTCAACGACCCGCACTTCGATCAGCAGACAACTTACGGGAGGAGTCCCCCGTGCGGCCATTCGACCCTACATAGCCCGTTTTATCACCAAAAATCCGGTTTATTGGCCCGACCAGCCCGGTCCGGCCATGACCCGCGCCTAGACTTCGGGCATGATTCGCCCCGCAACGCCGGATGACGTCCCGGCGATCATCGACATGATCCGTGAACTCGCGGAGTACGAGAAAGCGCTGGACGAGGTCGAGAACACCGCCGACCTGCTCCACGAGACGCTCTTCGGCCCCTCCCCCAGCGTGTTCTGCCACATCGCCGTCGACGGGGAGAGGATCGCGGGGTTCGCGATCTGGTTCGTCTCCTACTCGACCTGGCTCGGCACCCACGGGATCTATCTCGAAGACCTCTTCGTCCATCCGGACCACCGGGGCGGCGGGTACGGCAAGAAGCTGCTCGCCGAACTGGCGGGCATCTGCGTGGAGCGCGGCTACGGCCGCTTCGAGTGGTCGGTGCTCGACTGGAACACCCCGGCCATCGACTTCTACCGGGCGATCGGCGCGGAACCGCTCGGCGAATGGGACAGGTACCGGCTCTCGGGACCCGCGCTGGAGAAGGCCGCGGCGGGAAGAACACGGTAGCCCCACCGGCAAGGAGAAAGCCGTGACGGGAAGAACGCGGCAACCCTGCCAGTAAGGAGAAAGCCGCAGCGGGAAGAACACGACAGCCCCACCGGGAAAGGGATTTCATCCCGGACCCGCCCTCGCGGCGAAGGCCGGCCGGAACCCCCTTCCGGCCGGTCTTCCGTTTTCCCGCACGGCGTTCTCCCGCGCCGTGGAGACCCTCGCGCGAAAGCTCACCGCGACGTGCTCCGACTGTGAACCTTTCATCCGGCGAAACCACCTCGCATCCTCCCTGAGCTGGTACGACGAGCCGTTACCGCACCGCGGGAAAGGCGCTCCGTTTACACCCCGGGACCGGCCGCCTAGAGTCCGTCTCGCGTGAGCGCCTCACCGCCATTGATCAGCGACTCGTCACCCTTCGAAAGGGAAGGTAATTCTGTGCGTAAATGGCGAAGTATGGCTGTCGCCGGTGTGGTCACGTTCATGACCGCGCTGCTCGCCGTCGTCCTCATTCCCCAGCCGGCCTCGGCGCACGGCGCCATGATGACGCCCGGCAGCCGGACCTTTTTCTGCTGGCAGGACGGTCTCTCCCCGCAGGGGAACATCGTGCCCATCAACCCGGCGTGCTCGGCGGCGGTGGCCCAGAGCGGGGCCAACTCGCTGTACAACTGGTTCAGCCTGCTGCGATCCGACGGGGCCGGGCGAACGCGCGGGTTCATCCCCGACGGCCAGGTGTGCAGCGGCGGCAACCCCGGCTACAGCGGGTTCGACCTCCCGAGTGCCGACTGGCCGGTGACGCATCTGACCTCGGGCGCGTCCATCCAGTTCAAGTACAACAAGTGGGCCGCACACCCCGGCTGGTTCTACCTCTACATCACCAGGGACGGCTGGAACCCCAACCGGGCACTGACCTGGGACGATCTGGAGAGCGAGCCCTTCCATACGGCCGACCACCCGCAGAGCGTCGGCTCTCCGGGCACCAACGACGCCCACTACTACTGGAACGCCACGCTCCCGTCGGGCAAGTCGGGCCGCCACATCATCTACTCGGTGTGGAAGCGCTCCGACAGCGCGGAGACCTTCTACAACTGCTCCGACGTCGTCTTCGACGGCGGCAACGGCCAGGTGACCGGCGTCGGCCGGCCGGGCTCCACGCCCAACCCGACCGTGACCCCGACCCCGAACCCGACCCCCACTCCCACTCCCACCCCGAGCGTGACGCCGACGCCGGGACCCGGCGGGGCGTGCACCGCCTCCTACCGGACCGTCAGCTCCTGGTCGGGCGGCTTCCAGGCCGAGGTGACCGTGAGGAACCCGGGCTCGGCCGCCCTCAACGGCTGGACGGCGAGGTGGACGCTCGGCAGCGGTAGCACCGTGAACAGCCTGTGGAACGCCACGCACACCACGTCAGGGTCCACCGTCACAGCAAAGAACGTCGACTGGAACCGATCGATACCGGGCGGTGGCTCGACCACCTTCGGATTCACCGGCACGGGCACCGGCGGCTCCCCCTCCGTCACCTGCTCCAGCCCCTAGCGGGACGCGGTCCCCGCCGGTGCCACACCGGCGGGGACCGGCCCGCGCCCGTCTCCGTCCCGCCCGTTCCATTCCGTCCCGACAGACCGACAGACCGACAGACCGACAGACCGACAGACCGACAGACCGACAGACGAGCGAATCAGCAGACGAGCGAACCGGCAGGCCGCCTGGCCGTCACATCCGCGCCGGATCACCGCCTCCCCACGGCCGCCGCGCCCTCGTGAAAGGGCGGAAGGGAGTCCCGTGCCGCCCACCACGAAGATCGCACCACTGCTGGGCCTCGTCTCTCTCGGAGCGGCGGCGGCCCTGGTCATGGCGGCCTGCGCCGGCGGAACGCCGGAGGGCGGGCACGCCGTGGCGCACCCGCCCTCGCAGCCCTCTCCGCAGGCCACCCCGGTGTCCCCGTCTGTCCACGGGAACACCCCGGAGTCCTCGCCTCCCCCTCCCGTCCACGAAACCGCCGGCCGGAAAACCCCGGCCGCGACCACCCCGAGGTGCCGGGCGACGGTCACCCTGGTGGAGTCGTGGCCGGGCGGCTACCGGGGGGCCGCGACGATCAGCAACAACACCGACCGGCCGATACACGGCTGGTACATCCAGTGGATGCAGCCGCGCGAGGCGACCTTCACCCAGTCGTGGAACGGCACCCACATGCAGAGCGGTCCCGTCGCGATGATCCACGCTCCACCCGAGAAATCGTCGCTGCCGCCGGGGGCGACCGTCTCCGACATCGGTTTCGTGGGGGCCGCCGCCACTCCCCCGGCCTTCACCGAGATCACCTGCGGCTGACGAGGGCGACGACCGGCGCGGCCCCGTACACGGTGCTCACAGCAGTGCTCACAGTGGCGCGGTGTGCCGCGCGGGGTGCGGGCACGAGACACGGTCACCGAAGACCGGCGCGGCCCCGGCCGGGGGCCGGGGCCGGTCCGGCGTCAGCCCTTCCCGTAGCGCTGCTTGAAGCGCTCCACGCGCCCTGCCGTGTCGACGACCCGGCTGCGCCCGGTGTAGAAGGGGTGGCTCGCCGAGGAGACGTCGACGTCGACCAGCGGGTAGACGTTGCCGTCCTCCCACTCGACGGTCTTGCGACTGGTGACGGTCGAACGGGTCAGGAAGGCGAAACCGGCACTCGGATCGCGGAAGACGACCGGGCGGTAGTCGGGGTGGATGCCCTTCTTCATGACTATCTGTCCTCTCGGAACGGGACGTGCTGGCGGACGATCGGGTCGTACTTGACGAGGGTGAGCCGGTCGGGGTCGTTACGCCGGTTCTTGCGGGTCACGTAGGTGAAACCGGTGCCCGCCGTGGACCTCAGCTTGATCACTGAGCGCACCTCGTTCCTGGCCACGGTCGGCTCCTCTCCGGGTGGTGGATTGCACGATGCCGATGATAACGGTTTTCATTCACCCGACATTCCCACCCGGACACCCCGATCCATCGCGTCTTTCCACCCCTGACTCCCTCCCGTCGCAAGCCGCCCTGACAATTGCCAGAGCTCGTAACGGCGGGACGACGGCCGTGTGGGCGTCACTCCCCGGTAACCTCCCGTCCATCCGCCCCCTGTTCGCTGTGATCCATGCCCTGGCCGGAAACCGAGATCGTCGGATCGGACGTCAGCCCTCCCGTCACCGTGTACGGCAAGGTCGACAGGAGTCCCGACGGGGAGCTCGCCCACGAGGGCAACAGGGTTCCCGACATCGTCGCCCTGGACCACCGCCGGCTGGTGGTCGCCTGGCGGGCCGGGGTCAGGGACGCGCGGGACCCGTCGCCGACCGACCAGGGATCCGTCATGTACGCCCGCTCGGAGGACGGCGGCCTGACGTGGACGGTGGGAACGCTGGCCGCCGCCACCGCCACGACCCGCTACCACTACGTGATCTTCCTCAACGACGCGGGCACGCTGTACGCGCTGCTCGGCCTGATCTCCGTCGAGCGCGACCGCGACCGGGAGGGCGACGTCGACGGCTTCCCCACCTCGCTGGTCGTCAGGAAAAGCACCGACGGCGGCCGTACGTGGACCGCCTTCCCCGTCACCGTCGACGTGCCGGACAACGGCAGGGGCGTGGTCGTCGCGGGCAAGCCGCTGCGGCTCGACGGCGTGTGGCTGGTTCCGTACTGGCGGCACTCCGGCGGTACGAACAAGGCGGGCGTGTTGCGCTCGGCCGACCTGACGACCTGGACCTCCGGCGGGATCGCGGAGAACCCGCCGGGGGTCGCGATCGAGGAGCCGCAGATCGCGCTCTCCCAGGACGACCCCGGGACGCTCGTGATGGTGACCCGCGCCCTGGACCTGAGGAGCGGCACCTCGGCGGCGGCGCGCGACGCCCGCTACCGCTCGGGCGCGGCCCACAGCGCCACGGCGACCAGCACCGACGGCGGGCTGACCTGGTCGCCGCTCAGGCTGGACGCGAACCTGCCCAACTACTACGTCAAGACGTTCTTCACGCGTGACTCCGCGGGGCGCCACCTGGCCATCTTCAACACGCTGGCCGGGCCGTTCACCGGCTCCTCCGCGAGTAAGCCCGACCAGTATCGCGAGGTGCTCTACTACAAGGTCAGGCGGCCCGGCGAGCCCTGGGAGCCGGCGCGGCTCTTCGCCGACGGCCCCCGGCTGACGAGCGGGGCGGCCCGGGGATGGGACGTCTACCCCAGCGCCGACGAGTACGAGCCCGGCCGGTTCTTCGTCGTCTGGGAGCACAACCAGACCAACATCAAGGTCGCCAGGCTCGACATCTCCCGTCCCGTCTCCGGCGCGCCCCTCGCCGCGGGCGACTGGACCACCGGCGCGGGCAACGCGAGGGGGTGGACGCTGGGCGGCGGCGCGCGGGTCGCCGGTGGCGGGCTCCGGCTCGCGAGCACCGGCACCTCGGCGTGCCGGGCGTCCTTCCCCCTCGACGCCTCCAAGGGATGCGACTTCACCCTGGAGTTCCGCGGCAGGGTGGACGACGACAGCGCGCTCGACCCGCGTACCGGCAACGGTGTATGCCTCGGCGCGAAGGTGGCCAACGGCGCCAGGCGGCTCATGCTGACCGTGCAGAGGAGCGGGGTCTGGACGATGCGCAAGGGGTCCGCCGTCTGGGAGAAGGTCTACTCGCTGGACACCGCCGGCCGGGCGGCGACCTGGAGGGTACGGGTGGACAGCGCCGGGACGGCCCGCCTGTTCAGGGACGGCGCCGACACCGGGGCGACCTGGGTGATCCAGGACAGCAGGGAGAACCCCCAGCTCACGCACTGGGTGACCGGCACCCCCGGCGGCAACGCGGCCGGGGCCACCGTCGAGTGGACCCGGCTGACCCCTACCTTCGAGGTGCTGCCCTAACTCGCCCCGCTCCCGACACGGCCCCGCGCTTCTTTTCCTGCTCTCCTGTGATTCGTCCCTCCGGCTCCCCGGCCCGCCAGGGGGGCGAGGCGGTAGCTTGGGACTGCCATCACAGAGGAAGAGAGATCGTGACCACGTCTATTCATCAGCGGATCGCCGAAGAGCTGGGTGTGCGCGAGCGACAGGTGAGTGCGGCGGTGGACCTGCTCGACGGCGGGGCCACCGTGCCGTTCATCGCCCGCTACCGCAAGGAAGCCACCGAGATGCTCGACGACACGCAGCTGCGCACGCTGGAGGAGCGGCTGCGTTACCTGCGGGAGCTGGAGGAGCGACGCGCCGCGATCCTGGAGTCGATCCAGGGCCAGGGCAAGCTCGACGACGCCCTGCGGGCGCAGATCCTGGCGGCCGACTCCAAGGCCCGCCTGGAGGACATCTACCTTCCGTACAAGCCCAAGCGGCGGACCAAGGCGCAGATCGCCAGGGAGGCGGGGCTCGAACCGCTCGCCGACGGCCTGCTGGCCGACCCGTCGGTCGATCCGCGGGCCGCGGCGGAGGCGTTCGTCGGCGAGGGGGTGGCCGACGCGGCCGCCGCGCTGGACGGTGCCCGCGCGATCCTGGTCGAACGGTTCGGCGAGGACGCCGACCTGGTCGGCGAGCTGCGCGAGCGAATGTGGACGAAGGGCCGCCTGATCGCGGCGGTCCGCGAGGGCAAGGAGGAGGAGGGCGCCAAGTTCTCCGACTACTTCGACTTCGCCGAGCCGTTCACCAAGCTGCCCTCGCACCGGATCCTGGCGATGTTCCGCGGCGAGAAGGAGGAGATCCTCACCCTCACCCTGGAGCCGGAGCAGGAACCCACCGGCACCTACGAGGGCCGCATCGCGCACCGTTTCGGCATCTCCGACCAGGGGCGACCCGCCGACGCGTGGCTGGCCGACACGGTCCGCTGGGCCTGGCGCACCCGTGTCCTCGTTCACCTCGGCATCGACCTGCGGATGCGCATGTGGCAGGCCGCCGAGGAGGAGGCGGTGCGCGTGTTCGCCGCGAACCTGCGCGACCTGCTGCTCGCCGCGCCCGCCGGGAGCCGCGCGACCATGGGGCTGGACCCCGGGCTGCGCACCGGCGTGAAGGTCGCGGTGGTCGACGCGACCGGCAAGGTGCTGGGCACCGACACGATCTACCCCCACGAGCCGCGCCGCCAGTGGGACCAGTCGCTGGCCACCCTCGCCGCGCTGGCCAAGAAGCACGATGTGGAGCTCGTCTCGATCGGCAACGGCACCGCCTCGCGCGAGACCGACAAGCTGGCGGGCGAGCTGGTGAAGCTGGTCCCCGGCCTGACCAAGATCGTGGTGTCGGAGGCCGGGGCCTCGGTCTACTCCGCCTCCGCGTTCGCCTCCCAGGAGCTGCCCGGCATGGATGTGTCGCTGCGCGGCGCCGTGTCGATCGCGAGGCGGCTCCAGGACCCGCTGGCCGAGCTGGTCAAGATCGATCCCAAGTCGATCGGCGTCGGCCAGTACCAGCACGACCTCGCCGAGACCAAGCTCTCCCGCTCGCTCGACGCCGTGGTGGAAGACTGTGTGAACGCGGTCGGCGTCGACGTCAACACCGCTTCCGCGCCGCTGCTCACCCGGGTCTCCGGCATCGGCGCCGGGCTCGCGGAGAACATCGTCCAGCACCGCGACGCCAACGGCCCGTTCCGCTCCCGCAAGGCGCTGAAGGAGGTGCCCAGGCTCGGCCCGAAGGCCTTCGAGCAGTGCGCGGGCTTCCTGCGCATCCGCGACGGCGACGACCCGCTCGACACCTCCAGCGTGCACCCGGAGTCGTACCCGGTGGTGCGGCGCATCCTGAAGAGCACCGGCGGCGACCTCTCGTCCCTGATCGGCAACGGCACGGCGCTGCGGGCCCTGCGCCCGCAGGAGTTCGTGGACGACACCTTCGGCCTGCCGACCGTCACCGACATCCTCTCCGAGCTGGAGAAGCCGGGCCGCGACCCGCGACCCGCCTTCAAGACCGCGACCTTCAAGGAGGGCGTGGAGAAGCTCTCCGACCTCAAGCCCGGCATGCTGCTGGAGGGCGTGGTCACCAACGTCGCCGCCTTCGGCGCGTTCGTCGACGTCGGCGTGCACCAGGACGGCCTGGTCCACGTGTCGGCGCTGTCGCACACCTTCGTCAAGGACCCGCGCGAGGTGGTCAAGCCCGGTGACATCGTCCGGGTGAAGGTGCTCGACGTCGACATCCCGCGCAAGCGCATCTCACTCACCCTCCGGCTGGAGGACGACGTCAAACCCCCGGGCCCCCGAGAACCGCGCGACCAGCGCGGCCAGCAGGGCGGCGGGCGAGGCGAGGGCGGTGGCGGTCCGCGCCAGGGCGACGGCGGCGGCAGGCGCGGCGGCGGACAGGGCGGACAGGGACGCGGCGGGCAGAGCGGACAGGCCGGGCAGGGGCGCGGCGACCGGCAGCGCAACGCGCCGAGCGGCGCGATGGCCGACGCCCTGCGCCGCGCGGGACTCGACGGCTCCGGCGGCAAACGCTAGGCACCCGCACGGGACACACCGCCGTCCCCGTACGCGGGTGGCAGATGTCGCGACGACCGCCGGACCCTGAGCGGCCTCGGGACCGGTACGGCCACCGCCTTCACGTGGCGGTGGCCGTACCGTTAACCTGAGGGCGAGATAACGTCGTCGATGGTCCGGACGCACCGCTGAAGCGTTCATCACCATGATTCCTGCCACCCGCGCGGAGGTCTTCCGCGAGCAGGCGTGAACGGCCCCGCCATCCGGGTCCGCACCCGCAAGGACCTGCGAGCGACACGTCGCCCGCGCCCGTCCCGCTGTCTCGGCCACCTGTACGTCGCCCCGCTGTGGCCGCTGCACGGACTCAACCTCGGCACCCTGCTGCGAACCTGTGACGCGGTCGGCGCGTGCATGGCCGTGCCCCGCCTGTCCTGGGTCCCCGAGGCCCTGGAGCGGGGCAACACACTGCGTCGACCGGCCTGCGTGCACTGGGTACGCGACCCGTTGACCTGGCTCGCCGACCAGCGCTCCGCCGGACATCACGTCCTCGGCGTGGAACTGGCGGAGGAGGCCGTCCGGCTCGCGGACCTGCCCATGGCCCGCCGCCCCACGGTCGCCGTCCTCGGTCACGAGCGTGACGGCATCCCGCCGGAGGCCCTCGACCTGCTCGAAACCGCGGTGGAGATCCCGATGATCGGCACGGGAGCCAGCCTCAACGTGGCCGTCGCCGGATCGCTGGTCCTCTACAAACTGGCCGGGTTCGTCTGAACCGGTCACGCGTGCGAACGTGACGCGCACGGTGCCGCCGTGTTTTCCGCGCGAGGACGGCGGCCCCGCTCACCGGGGGCGGCGACCCCGGCGGAGGGCGGAGACGGCGAGGACGAGGCCGGCGGCGAGGGTGGCCAGGCCGATCCAGAACCACTCCCGCGCGCCGCTCATGGAGCTGCCGCCCACGTAGCCGAGGCCCTGGAGCGCCCAGAGGCCGCCCGCCAGGACGAGCAGGACGCCGAGGCCGATCGGAAGCCAGGTCTTCATCCCGCTCACAGATCCTTCGTGGTGCGCAGGTCATGGAACTCGGAGGCGAGGAGGCCGAACAGCGCCTCGTCGACGAAGGCCCCGGCCACCCAGGCGTGCCCGCGGAGCGTGCCCTCGCGCCGGAAGCCGGTCTTCTCGGCGGCGGCGATCATCGCGCCGTTGGTGGCGAGCGTCTCCAGGCCCAGCCGGTTCAGGCCGCGGATGCGGAAGGCGTAGTCGCACAGCAGCCTCAGCACGTCGGGGGCGTAGCCGTGGCCGCGCGCCTCGGGGAGCAGCGAGATGCCCAGGTGCCCGTTGCGGCTGAGGGTGTCGATCCCCCAGACGGAGCCGGTCCCGAGCAGGTCCCCGGAGAGGGACTGGATGGCGAACTCGACGTTGTCGGGGTCGGGCTTGCGCTGCTCGTAGTGGGCGACCACCTGGTCGATCGTCCTGGGGAGCCAGGGCGTCGTGGTCGCCCCGGCCGCCGTCTCTACCTCGTCGTTCAACCGGTGGAGCGGGACCAGGTCCTCCTTGGTGATGGCCCTGAGCAAGACCCTGTCTCCACGAAGCATGAACGGAACCCCACTCTCGATCGCCGGGCGGCGCGCGAGAGGACTCGCCACCTACCGGACATCACACCATACGAAAAGTCGGAAAGGACAATGAATAACGCCACACCACAGATGATCTACACGGCACCCCGCCGCAGGGCGCCGAACCACACACGCGGCACCGGACCGTACGATGCCACGGCCGGCACCCCGCCGCCCCGGGCCTCGCACGCCTCCTCCGCCGCCGTTCCGCAGCGCCCTGAGCAGCGCCCTGAGCAGCGCCCTGACAGGAAATCCTGACAGCGTCGCCCTCTGGAACGTTCCCCCCAGGGCTTCCTCCATGAACACGAGCCCCCTTACCTCTCCAGCTCACAGCGTTTCGCACGAATGGGAAAGCAGAATTGTGAGGCTTTTTTTACTGCTTGTATTGACTTGAGAATGAAGCCTGCCTTAGGGTCCCGGGCAAGCGAGACCTTGCCGTGAAGGGACCCCCACGACTCGCTTTCCCTGACGTCGCGTGGCGGCGGGCGCGATGGCCGCGCTCACCCCACCGCCCTGACCACACCCCGTCGCGGGTGTGAGGCGCACTGGCCGCCTCCCGTCCGCGAAGGTTCCCGTTCTCCCTGCCGTATCCGTCGCGGCAGGGCCCAGGACGCGCCGAGCAGCGCGTGCCGCCGGATGGCGGGCCCATCACGGGCCACCGTACGGCCGCCCGCGGAAGGCACGCTCGCCGCGTCCGGCACCACCCGCATGTCACCCCCCTGATACGGGTCGTGACGTCACGCGCGCGCGTCGCGTCCCCACCGGGACGTGGCCGTCACCCGTACGTCACTCCCAAGACGGAAGGAAAATCCGCGCATGGACACCGGACAGCCGCCTCCCCGGCGCCGCCGCATCTCGCTCCCGACCACTCTCGGCGGCATGTTCACCGTCGTCGTCCTCGCCCTCGCCGGCGTGACGACCGCGTCGCCGGCCGCCGCCGCCACCGGGCAGATCACCGGCATCGGCGGCAAGTGCGTCGACGTCGCCGCGGCCAGCAGCGCCAACGGCACCCCCATCCAGCTGTACGACTGCAACGGCAGCGGCGCCCAGCAGTGGACCCGCAACGGTGACGGCACCGTACGCGCCCTGGGCAAGTGCCTGGACGTCACCGCCGCCTCCACCGCCAACGGAGCACAGATCCAGCTGTACGACTGCAACGGCAGCTCGGCGCAGCAGTGGACCTACAGCGCCGCGAACGACCTGGTGAACCCGGCGGCCAACAAGTGCCTGGACGCCACCGGCCAGTCCAGCGCCAACGGCACCCGCCTGCAGATCTGGACCTGCACCGGCACCGCCAACCAGAAGTGGAACGCCCCGAGCGACGGCGGCGGCAACCCGCCCACGAACCCC
Organism: Streptosporangium sp. NBC_01469; assembly: GCF_036227305.1. Lineage (NCBI taxonomy): Bacteria > Bacillati > Actinomycetota > Actinomycetes > Streptosporangiales > Streptosporangiaceae > Streptosporangium > Streptosporangium sp. NBC_01469. The sequence goes on from NZ_CP109465.1 coordinate 9,832,984, forward strand.
CCGGCGGGCAAGATGGCCGGAGCCCCGTACCTCTACATGGGCTGGGGCAACCCGCCGAGCCCGGCGACGATCATGAGCACCACCGGCGTGAAGTCCTTCACCATGGCGTTCATCCTGTCCGGCGGCGGCTGCACCCCGCGCTGGGACGGCTCCAGGCCGCTGACCGGCGGCACCGACCAGGCCGCGATCAACCAGATCAAGGCCGCGGGCGGCAGCGTCCAGGTCTCCTTCGGCGGCTGGTCCGGCAACAAGCTCGGCCCGAACTGCTCCACCCCGGCCGCCTACGCCGGCGCGGTGCAGCAGGTCATCAACGCGGTCGGCCCCGCGGTCGTCGACTTCGACATCGAGAACACGGACGAGTTCGAGAACTTCACCGTCCAGGACCGCATCCTCAACGGCCTGAAGATCGTCAAGCAGAACAACCCGAACATCAAGATCGCCGTCACCTTCGGCACCGGGATCAACGGCCCGAGCTCGACCGGCGTCCGCCTGATCAACCGGGCCAGGGAACTCAGCGTGCCGATCGACAACTACACGATCATGCCGTTCAACTTCGGCGCCTCGAACATCTACAACGCCACCGTCAGCTCCTCCGAGGGCCTGAAGAACGCGCTCAAGGCCGCGAACGGCTGGACCGACGCGCAGGCGTACGCCCGGATGGGCATCTCCGGCATGAACGGCCTGTCCGACCAGCAGGAGCTCACCACGGTGGCGGCCTGGACCCAGATCCGAGACTGGGCCAAGTCCAAGGGCCTCACCCGCCTGGCCTACTGGGCGGTCAACCGCGACCGTCCCTGCCCCGGTGGCGACGCGGGCTCCGAGTGCAGCGGCATCTCCCAGCCCAACTGGGAGTTCACCCGCATCACGGCCGGCTTCTAGACCGTGACACCCCCCTTCCAGCGGACACCGGCCAGAAAGGAACAGCCGATGATCTCCACCAGCCCGGCCGCCCCTCCCGGTCCTCGCCCCTCACGGACGCGGCTCGCACGGATCGGCGGCCTCCTCGCCGCGACGCTCCTCGCCCTCGGCTCCGCCACGCTCGTCCCCTCCCAGGCGGGCGCCCAGGCCACCGCCGCCAAGCCCGCCGCCAAGGCTGCCCTGGCCGCCCCCGCCCCCGGCCCCCTCGTGTGGTCGGACGAGTTCAACGCCGCCTCCGGCGCCGGCCCCGACACCACCAAGTGGCGCCGGGACGTCGGCGGCGGCGGCTGGGGGAACAACGAGCGGCAGTACTACACGGCCGGCAACGAGAACATCGCCCACGACGGCGCCGGCAACCTGGTCATCACCGCGCGCAGGGGCAACCCCGCGGGGCTCGGCTGCTGGTACGGCTCGTGCGAGTACACCTCGGGCAAGCTGACCACCGCCGCGACCTTCACCCGCGCCTACGGCCGCTTCGAGGCGCGGATGAAGATCCCCCGGGGCAAGGGCATCTGGCCCGCGTTCTGGATGCTGGGCACCGGAGGGGCCGGCTGGCCCGCGAACGGTGAGATCGACATCATGGAGAACATCGGCAGCGTCCCCGGACAGGTGCTCGGCAGCCTCCACGGCCCCGGCTACTCGGGGGGCAGCCCGCTGAGCGGCAGCTACAACCTGCCCGCGGGCCAGGCCTTCGCCGACGCCTTCCACACCTTCGCCGTCGACTGGGAGCCCGGCGCGGTGACCTGGTACGTCGACGGCATCCAGTACTCCAGGAAGACCCCCGCCGACACGCGGGGCAACCCCTGGGTCTACGACCACCCGTTCTTCATGATCCTCAACCTGGCCGTCGGCGGGAACTGGCCAGGCTCGCCCGACGGCTCGACCACCTTCCCCCAGCAGCTCACCGTCGACTACGTCCGCGTCTACGCCCCGCCCAGCGGCGGCGGTGGCCGTACGGGACAGATCACCGGTATCGGCGGCAAGTGCGTCGACGTCGCCGCGGCCAGCAGCGCCAACGGCACTCCCATCCAGCTGTACGACTGCAACGGCAGCGGCGCCCAGCAGTGGACCCTGGGCACCGACGGCACCGTGCGCGCCCTGGGCAAGTGCCTGGACGTCACCGCCGCCTCCACCGCCAACGGAGCACAGATCCAGCTGTACGACTGCAACGGCACCGCGGCCCAGCGGTGGACCTACAACGCCGCGACCCGCGATCTCGTGAACCCGGCGGCCAACAAGTGCCTGGACGCCACCGGCCAGTCCAGCGCCAACGGCACCCGCCTGCAGATCTGGACCTGCACCGGCACCGCCAACCAGAAGTGGAACGCCCCGGCCTGACCCACTCCGTCGCGGGCCGGAACCCTCACCCTCGGTTCCGGCCCGCGACGGGCTTTTTCCGGTCACCACCCGGTCCGCTTGGGACGCCTCGGGAAGACGTGCTCGATATCCGACGAGATCTCATCGGTTCAGCGAGCGCCCAGCCGGGAGGGATCAGAGCAGGCGCTTGATGTCTCCGTACGCGCGGTAGAAACCTCCCCGCTCGGAGAAGCGGACGCCCTCGACGAGATAGCGGGCCCCGGCCTCGCGGACTCCCTTGGGGAACTGCACGTTCCGCCGCACGTCGTAGCCCTCGCTGAGGACCCGCACCCGGAGCCGATCGCCCTCGCGGAAGCACTCCAGCACCACGCCGTCGCCGGTGTCCGGGACGGTGTCGAACACCACGGTCTCCAGCACGGCGGTGGGCTCCACCACCGCCAGCCCGGCGGACGCCTTGACGTCGACCGCCTCGGGGAGGGTGCCCTCCTGGGCCGCCCTGATCGCCTCCTCGGTGGCGTCGATGCAGGCCAGGGTGCCGTCGGTGGTCACGATGTAGAGGCGGTCGTCGAGATACTGCATGGAGAAGGCGGAGCCGCAGCCGGTGGCCAGCTTCCACAGACGCTCGCCGCTCTGGTCGAAGCAGTAGATCGAGGAGTGGTTGTCTCCGGCGAAGACGTACCGGCCGCCGGGGGCGGTGGCGCAGGAGAAGACGGTGGCGTCGCAGCGGTAGACCGCCTGGGAGGCGCCGTCCGACTTGCGCAGGCGGTGCACGGTGGAGCGCGAGGTTCCGGCGTAGACCGAGTCGGCCTCCTGCCAGCCGAACAGCACCGCGCCGTTGACGGGCGTCTCCCAGACCGGCGCGCCGTCGGCGGCGTCGTAGCGGGCCACCCCGGTGGAGTGACCGTGGTAGACGGCCTCGTCGTCGCAGCGGACCATCCAGGCCGAGTCACCCCTGCCCTTGCGCGCCCACTGGAACTCGTCCTCGTGGTCGATCGTGGTGATCCGCCCCGCTCGGTCGGAGACGCCCAGCACGCCCTCGTGGATGTCCAGCCAGTAGATGTCGACGTCCTCGGCGATCTCGTACGCGACCCTCGGCACCTTGCCGCCGAGGTCGTAGACCTTGCCGTCGTCGGCGCCCGCGTAGATCCAGAAGTCGTCGCCGACGATGCACTTGACCCCGTCGGGCAGCTTGAAGCGGCCGGTGACGGTGCCGCCGTGGGTGACGGTGTAGACGTCGCCGCGCTGGTTGCCGACCCAGCAGCGCTCGGAGTCGACGAAGATGCCGAACGCCGCCGCGCCGCTGGCGAAGCGCCAGAGCACCGGCGCCTGGGTGGCCGTGGAGCGGGCACTCTCCACGCTGCGCCGGGTGACCGTGCGGCGCTGGCGCACCCCCTGGACCGCGGGGGCGTAACCCCTGCGGACCTTCTCGTTGATCTTCTTCGCGGCGGCCGCCTCGGCCTTCGCCGCGCTGGCGAACGCCGACGCCTTGGACTGGCCCGACTCGCCGATGCGGCCGTACCTGATCGTCACCTCGGTCCCGTCGACCACGACCTCGTAGAACTTGTGCGAGCTCCCGCCGTCCTCGGACAGTTCCAGGTAAGTGCTCCGCGCGGCCATGCTCCACCTTCTCGGTCGATCGACTTTCCGGGAGCGTATGGCAGTCGTACGACAAATAACGAAAAGTCAGGAAAAGTAGCGGCGAGGGTTGTCGATCAGCATCTGGTCCACCTGCCCGTCGCTCACCCCGGCCTCGCGCAGGGCGGGGAGCACGTCGTCGTGGATGTGGTCGAAACGCCAGTTCGGCGCGGCCAGCGGGATGCCCTCGTCCCAGGCGTCGCCGAAGTAGTCCATGAAGCACGCGCTGTCGTGGCTGAGCACCATCCGGTCGGCGTAGCCCCGCTCGCAGAGCGCGGCGACGGTGGCGACCCGCGACGCCGTGGAGTTGTAGGCGTCCAGCCCGAAGCGGTCCATGCCGAGGGTGGCCCCGGTGTCGGCCAGCCGCATCAGGTGGTCGAGGTCGTTGGAGTCGCCCGAGTGCCCGAGCACGACCTTGGCCGGGTCGACCCCCTCCTTCAGGAACAGGTCCAGGACGAGCAGCCCGCTCCCGGTGGAGGGGTGGGTGTGCACCGAGATCGGCACGCCGGTCCGCAGGTGGGTCTGGGCGACCGCCCGGCAGATCCGCTCGACGCCGGGGGTGAGCCCCTTCCTCTCGATCGCGCACTTGAGGAACGCGGCCTTGACACCGGTGTCGGCGATGCCCTCGACGATGTCGCGGGAGAAGTCCTCGACCATCGGCTCGGGCACGTCCATCATCAGGCCGGGACCCCGGTGCTCGTACTGGTGCGGGATCTCGTCGAAGGAGTAGATCCCCGAGGCGACGACGATGTTCAGCTCCGGCACCTGGTCCGCCACCCGCCGCACGCGCGGGATGTAGCGGCCCAGCCCCCACACGGTCGGGTCGACGATGGTCCGCACGCCCTTGGCCGCCACGGCCCTGAGCTTGGCGACGGCGTCGGCCACCCGGTACTCCTCGTCCCACCACGCGCCCCTGCCGTAGTTGTCGACGTGCTCGGGGGAGAGGACGAAGACGTGCTCGTGCATGAGGGTCTGCCCCAGGTCGGCGACGTCGACGGGGCCTCGGACGGTGTTCACGACCGGCATGCGCGTCCTTCCGGGGGTGGTCCGACCGGACGGCGGTGACACGTACCGGGCGGTCGCTTCCTGCGAAGGTAGGCCGGGGCACCGGGACCGTCAACCTGCCACGCCACACGGTTCCACGACCGGCCCGCGCGAGGCGGAACCGACGCGGGAGGCCCGCGCGGGGCGGGCCGACGAGGAAGGCCAGGTGCCCGGCGCGGACCGGGCGGGGAGATCGAGCGGAAACCGGCCACGCGGGACCGGCCAGGCACAGGCGACCACGCGGGACCGGTCAGGCGCGGGCGGTCGTCGGGAGCGGGCGGCGGACACGGCCGCGCCTGGCCATGCTGGGGCCGGCCACCAGCCCCAGCATCGCCAGCACCGCCACCTCGAAGCCCACCACCAGCCGCTGGGTCACCCCCGCGGGGATGTCGTCGTTGGTCAGGTCCACGCCGAACGTCCGCACCACGTACGGGAGGACCACCAGGACCAGCACCCCCAGGGCGGCCAGGCTGAGCAGCCGGACGGGGCGGGCGTACGGGCTGGTCGCGTACCGCCTGGCCAGGAGCAGCCCGGCGATCGGCATCGTCAGGAAGGCCACGAACGCCGCGTACCTGTGGATGCCGCCGGACATCGACAGCGGCACGCCGGGCTCGTCGGTGGGGAAGGCTCCGATCAGCAGCATGCACAGGCCCCAGGTCCCGACCAGCAGGGCCACCGCGCGGTCCTCCCCGCACCGGGCCAGCATCGCCCCGATGATCGTCGCCGCGGCGGCGAAGAGCGTGAGCGACAGGGGCAGCAGCCAGCCGGCCGCCTCGAACGCGTACTCGCTGATCACGGTGTGTACCGGGTCGAGACCGGTGACCACGTGCAGCCCGATCATCGCGACGGCTCCGGCGCCGATCGCCGCGTAGCCGCCGAAGATCATCCCGTGTCGCGTGAACGTCTGGCTTCCCATGCCTCAACCATGGCGACGAACAAGATCCTGGAGTATCGGAGACAGCCCCCGGCCGCCCCTGAACGGCCCCGGATGACCCCCGGGGCGAGGTGGTGCCCACCCCCGGGGGCTCCCCTGCCGCGCTACGCCCCTGAGCTGCACAAAAGCCGCCGATAGTAGGGCATTCCCCCTCAGGGTTCCGCCCTGGGGATGGGCCCCTGCGGGGCAATTCATCCGGGATGCTCAAATCCGCCGGAAATTTCCCTGTGACCTTTCGCGGCCCCGCCTCGTCCCTGAAGGTATGAACGACCATCTCCCCGGAGGCGACCATCAGTGCGAGCATCGAACAGCTTTATCGTGATCACTGGGCCCTGGTGTGCGGATACCTCCTTCGGCGTACCCGTGATCCCCACCTCGCCGAGGATCTCGCGCAGGAGACTTTTCTCAAGGCGACCAGGGCCCTGCTCGGCTGGCGAGGCGAGTCGCCGGCCGGCTGGCTGCTCAGCGTCGCCCACAGCGTGCTCGTCGACCACGCGCGGCGGCGCCGTACCGTCCTGCCCCTGCCCTCGGTGGAGGAGCTGGGCGTCGAGGACTCCGAGCCGGACAGGCTCGCGGTCCGCGACGTGCTCTCCCGGCTCGCCGACCCTTACCGGCGGGTGCTCACCTGGGTGTATCTCGACGGATTCAGTCTCGCCGAGGTGGCCGCGATGACCGGCCGCACCCCCGGCTCGGTCAAAACCACGCTGTGGCGGGCCCGCGCCGCCTTCGCCGAATCCTATGGAGACAGCCGATGATGACGAAGACGATGACCGCCACCGACGACAGCCTGCCCCCGATCCCCGACTTCGACCCGCGCAGGACACGGCGCGCGGTGCGGCGGGGCCTGTTCCGTACCGCGCTCAGGTCGGCGGCGCTCCTGCTCGGCGCGGCGCTGCTGCTCAACGCGGGCACGGCGCTGCTCCAGACGAGGGGCGACCGGGACCAGCGCATGGAACGGGTGCTCGGCAGCGCCTTCCTGGTCGCCCATCCCGACTACACCTCCGGCATGAGCGCGCTGGATTTCGGCCTCACCTCGATGACCCTCACCGTCGACGCCGACCCGGTCGAGCCGGTGCCCGCACCGGACGAGGTCACCCGCAGGCCGGGCACCGCCGCCTTCGAGATCACCCAGAACCTGCTGGGGCAGGTCACCGATGGGGTGTACGGTCTCCAGACGCGCCTCAGCGGGCCGCTCGGCCTGACGGGAGAACGTACGGGCACCCGTGAGGAGGCGCGCGGCCAGGCGGAGAAGGTGTTCGGGCGCCTCCCGGCGTCGCTGCTCGCGACGGCGGTGGTGGAGTTCGAGCGGCCCCTGACGGGCGAGGAGTTCGCGGTCTTCCACTGGGACCGCTACGAACAGGACGACCCGACGGCACCCGCCCACACCTTCCTGCTCTCCCGGGCGAGCGGCGGCTCCACCTACGGAGTGCCATTCGGCTGGCAGTCCCATCGCTTCGGCTCACCGGCCACCGGGAAGGAGGAGGACTACGATCCCGCCGCCGAGGGCGCGAAGGCGGTCGGAGACTTCCGCCGCTGGGTCGGCGAGCTTCGCGACCATGACGCCGAGAACCTGCTGAAGCTCGGCGTGCCCCTGAAAAACCTACGCGCCGCCGCCACCGAGGGCCGGATCCACGGGTACGTGGCCGCCGGTGAAACGGTCGAGGGCCTTCGCGAGATCCTCGACGATCCCAGGGTCCGGACGGTCCGCCTCGGCGACGTCGCCTTCGACCTCTCCTGAACGTGCGGTCTCTCGTCAGCCTTCACCGCTCCCCGCCTAGCTCGGCGGGGACACGGGAAGAATCCGGACGCGGATCGGTGGAGGCACGGAAGGCCGGGGCCGGCCGACGGGAGTCACGGACGGGTCCCGGTCTCGAAGGGCAGTCCGACGTAGTTCTCCGCGAGCGTGGTCGCGGCGGCCTCGGAGGAGGTCACGTAGTCGAGGTGGGAGGTCTGCAGGCGCCGCCCGTAGGGGTCGTCGGCGTCGAAGGTGTGCAGCAACGTGGTCATCCACCAGGAGAAGTGCTGTGCGCGCCAGACCCGCTTCAGGCAGCTGGCGGAGTACGTGTCCAGCAGCCCGGTGGAGCCCGTCTCGTAGAACTCGGCCAGGGCCGCGGTCAGCAGCCGTACGTCCGCGACCGCCAGGTTGAGCCCCTTGGCACCGGTGGGCGGCACGATGTGGGCGGCGTCCCCGGCGAGGTAGAGGTTGCCGTGCCGCATGGGCTCGGCGACGAACGAGCGCATCGCCGACACGTCCCTGGAGATGATCGGCCCCTCGGCCAGCGCGAACCCCGGGACCGTCTCCAGGCGGGCCCGCAGCTCGGCCCAGATCCGCTCGTCCGGCCAGTCGTCGAGCGAGGCGTCCGGGGGGACCTGGAGATAGAAGCGGCTGATCTCCGGGGAGCGCATGCTGTGCAGCGCGAAGCCCCGCTCGTTGCGGGAGTAGATCAGCTCCTCGGACGACGGCGGGACCCGCGCGAGGACGCCGAGCCAGGCGAACGGGTAGTCACGCTGGAAGACCGACAGGACCCTCTCGGGGATCGACGGCCGCGAGACGCCGTGGAAGCCGTCGCACCCGGCGATGACGTCGCAGTCGAGGCGCTCGCCCCGGAAGGTGAGATAGGGATCCTTCTCCAGTGAGTGCAGGGCGACGTCGGGGACGTCGAAGAGGATCTCTCCCCCGTCGGCCAGCCGCCGGGCGATGAGGTCCTTGACGACCTCCTGCTGGCCGTAGACGGTGATGGCCCGGCCGGGGACCAGCTTCTCGAAGGCGATGCGATGCCCGGCCCCGCCGTAGCGCAGCTCGATGCCGTGGTGCGGCAACCCCTCGGCGCGCATCCGGTCGCCGACGCCCGCCTCGTTGAGCACGTCCACCGTGCCCTGTTCCAGCACCCCTGCCCGCACGCGCCGCTCGACGTACTCCCTGCTCCGCGCCTCCAGGACCACCGAGTCGATGCCCCGCAGGTGCAGCAGATGGGAGAGGAGCAGTCCGGCGGGTCCCGCGCCGACGATCCCGACCTGAGTTCGCATGCACCGAGCATTCCGCACCGTCCACCCCCGCACACGGCGCCCTTCCGCTCAGCGGAAAACCCCACCCGGCGAAAGCCTGGAGGCGACGGAGAACACCCGGCCGAAAGTCCGCTCCCCCGGAGCGGGAGGCGGGAAACCGGAGGTTCGCTCACCGCGAGCCGGAAGCGAGAAGCGTGGAGGCGCGGAAGCCGGAGGTTCGCTCACCGGAAGCCGGAAGCGGAAGCGGAAGCGGAAGCCGGAGGTTCGCTCACCGGAAGCGGGAAGTGACCGTGAACGCTCAGCGGAGAGCCGCGACGAGGTCGCGGGAGAGGGCGGCGGCCGCGGCCAGCACGGCCGGTGCCAGCCGTCGCGGATCGGCGGTGTGCCGCCAGGCCACCAGTGACAGCGCCGCCACCACCCGGCCGCCCGCCCCCCGTACCGGCGCCGCGACCGAGCAGGTGCCCACCGACATCTCCTCCTGCGTGCAGGCGATCCCGGTCCTGCGGACCTCCTCCAGCTCGGTACGGAGCCGTGCCGAGTCCACCACCGTGTTCGGCGCGTGCGGGGTGAGCTCCCCGGCGAGCACCCGCTCCACCGTCTCCGGATCCGCGAAGGCCAGCAGGACCTTGCCGACCCCGGTCGCGTGCAGCGGCAGCTCCCCCGCCACCCGCGAGACGACCGGCACGGAGGTGGGCCCGCGCAGTCGCTCGACGTACAGCGCCCGGTCGTCGCGGAGCACCGCGAGCTGCACGTTCTCGCGGGTGGCGGCGTAGAGGTCCTCCATGTACGGCAGGGCGAGCTCGCGCAGCTCCCTCGGCTCCGCGGCCTGGGCGCCGATCTGCCACAGGAGCATCCCGACCCGGTAGGAGCCGTCGGGGAGCCGCTCCACGAAACCGCCCTCCGCCAGCTCCTTGACCAGCCGGTGGCCGGTGGCGGGAGGCAGCTCGGCGCGGCGGCAGATCTCGGTGAGCGTCAGCCGCACGTCACCCGGCAGGAACGCGCCGAGGATGGCCATGACCTTCCCGGTGACCGTGGGCGCCCTCACGCGTCCCACCCTAGGTCCTGGCCCGCCGATCCCGCCGCGACGACCGCGACGACCGCGACGACCGCGACGACCGCGACGACCGCGACGACCGCGACGACCGCGACGACGAAGCCTAGGAGACGGACTCCAGGCGGGAGGCCAAAACCCCGGCGCGGGCGAGCTGCACCTCGCGGGCCTTCTTCGCGGCGTAGCCCAGCAGCGGCCTGACCCAGGCGTGCACCACGAGGATGTCCTCGACCTCGGTGCCCCCGTCCTTCTCGTTGAGGGTGAACCGGTAGTCCAGGCGCACCCCGCCGGGACTGTCGACCTCGCCCTCGACGGTCCGTGGCGTGCTCCGCAACGTCACCTTAATCATGTTGTCGTACTTGACGAGACCGAAGAACCTGAACCGCTCCACCGAGGTGTAACGGGTCTCGGACTCGCCCCGCTCGACGTCCTTGACCGCGACCACCATCGGCGAGAGCCCCACGTAGCTCTGCGGCTGGCTCAGGTGGGCGCGGAGCGCCTCCGGAGTGTTCCGGACATGGAAGGTGTTACGCAGTGTGACCTTTGGCATGCTATGCCCCCGTTTGAAGATCCTTACTGCGAGACACTAACGGGTTCGGCCATGTACCAGCGGGCATGTTGCTCACCTCGGGTGAGGGAATTCAGCCTGCGGGGAAGCTCGCGCCGGGAGAACGGGTCGGCGGCGGCGTTGCGGATGTGGATGCCCACCGCGTAGATGTCCCTGACCTCCATGAGGGTGGAATATCCCGGCCAGGAACGCAGGTCGCTGCCGTACGCGTCGGCGAAGGCGTCCACGTCGGCGGCGGTCAGGCCGAAGCGCCGCTGGCCGTGGTAGGTGTGGACCAGGTCCCACTCGCGGGGGCCGACCGCGACGCCGTCCCAGTCACAGAGCACCACGTGACCGTCCGTGCAGCGCAGCAGGTTGTCGATCCACGCGTCGCCGTGCAGCAGCACCGGCGAGTCCTCCAGGCCGAGGTCCGACCAGCGCTCCGTCAGCTCCGCGATGCGGTCGCGCAGCCAGGCCCGCTGGCAGGGGGTGAGCTCTTCGGAGCGGTCCACCGCGCGACGCACCTCGCACAGCGGATCGACGAAACGCCGCAACGCCACCGGCGGCACCGGCAGCAGGTGCAGGCTGCGCAGGATCTCGCCCAGCTCCGTGGTGGTGGGACGGCCGCTGGCCGGAACGTAGTGCCAGAAGGTGACGACCCTGCCCTCGTGCACCACGGGCTGCTCGGAGATCTCGTCGGCCGGGCGCACCGCGGGGAACCCCTGCTCGGCGAGCCAGCGAGCCACCGCGAGGACCAGCGGCAGCCGGGTCAGCGCGTTGGGAGCGGTGGCGATCCTGACCACGATCTCGCTGCGCAGCTTGAAGACGGCGTTGCTGCGCACCCTCAGCAGCTCCGCGTCCCTGTGGTCGATGCCGAGGTTCTCGCAGACCTCCCGCAGGACGGTGAACGCCTCCTCGGCGAGCGAGTTCATCAGCTGACCGGCGCCGCGCCGGTGACCAGGTCGTTCAGGCGTCGCACCGCCGCCGCCCTGTGTCTGGTCTGCGGCACCTCCGACAGCAGCGCCCGCGCGCGGTTGAGCACGATGGAGGTGCGGTGTTCCGGCGGAACCTGGAGCAGGGCCTTCTCCGCCAGGTGGCAGGCGTCGTCGACCTTGCCGTCGCGGACCAGGTGCGCGGCCTGGTCGAGCAGGAGGAGGACCGGGTCGATGGCGTACGGCATCGAGGGCCCGGCGGGCCCCGGCTTCCAGTCGACGTCCTCGCCCAGCTCGATCAGCGTGCCGATCCGGTAGAACTGCAGCCGCCGCTCGGAGAAGCGGAACGCCAGGTGGTCGTGGCCCTCGGGGGGCATCCTGGCGAAGATCCGCTCCGCCTCGGCCAGCGCGACCCTGGCGGCCTTGTGCTCGCCCATCCGGGCCAGCGCCCGCGCCTCCGCCGCCGCGCCGAGCGCCGCCGGGGAGCTGGGCGCGCTGCCCGCGAGCATCCTCGCCTCACGGGCCAGCCGCACGGTCTCGGCCAGGTCGCCGTAGTAGTAGGGGAGCATCGCCTGCTGCGCCCGGACGAGGGCGCGCAGCCGCACGTCGCCCATGTCGTCGGAGGCGTTGCGCGCGGTGCCGTACCAGGCGTGGGCCTGGCGGGTGTCGCCGAGCTTCATCAGCGCGTCGGCCGACAGCAGCGCCAGCATGACGGTGGCGTTGAGCAGGCGACGCTGGGCCATCGCGGGCTGGCGGGCCAGCGAGAGCGTCCGGACGTCCGACAGCTCCAGCATGAGCCGGTAGAGCATCGGCACCGGCGCGCTGCTGATGTACTCGCGCCGGTAGCGCAGCACCTGCTCGTCGAGCCGGTCGAGCTGCTCCTCGGAGACGGTGGCGACGGCGAGCGTACGGTCCAGGTCCTGGCGGGTCCGCTCGACCTCGGCCAGCAGCCGGCCGGTCATCACCGACCGCGAGCCGAGCAGGGCGTGGTGGAACAGCGCCCGCCGCTCGATGTCGTCCTCGGACCGTTCCCGCTCCTCCGTCTGGTACGGCGTGCGGGTCTCTCCGCCGGAGACGACCACGACCTTGGCGCCCCCGCCGTCCTCGCAGTAATCTCCGGCCAGGCCTAGCCTGACGGCGTTCGCGCGGTACAGTCGAGCCAGCAGATCGATGGTCTGCGGGCGCGGTCGTGCCCGGTTGTTCTCCCAGGCGTTGAGCAGGTCGATGCTGGCCCGAGCCTCGCCCAGGTCCTGGCGCTCACAGAGCTCCTCCAGTTCCTGTACGGACTGCCTGGCCGACCACCCCCTGGCCAGCCGGTGTGCCTTGAGCAGGCTCACCGCGCAGCAGCCGTGAATGGCCTGCGCGGTTTGCCAGTGGGTCCACTGCCTGGACGTCGCCTGCTCGCGCCAGCGCCGCGCACATGCGGGGGAATGCTCACCTCGGGCCACGGCGCCCCTCCCAGTCGCTGTTTACACAACATTAACAAGCCCGCACCCCAGCGTAAACGCAGCTGTGCGTGGCATTCCGTTTATTCGTGGTTTCCCCACGGAACATCAACGACTTTCCGGTCTATTCCACTGTTCCCGCGGGGGTTTGAGGGGGGACCGATTGCCTCAAGTGCCGCAAAACCGCACTCTGCAGAGAGGCAAGTCACGAGTGTCCGCCAGGAGTGATCCCGATGATGACAGAGCACGGCGAGGGCATCGACCACCTGCGTCGGTTGGCCGCCCAGTTGGAGGCGCACGCCTTCCAGGTGCGTCTGAGGTCGGCCGCAGGGCTTTATCCACGGTTGCATGTGATCAACCCCATGGCCCCCGCCAGGACCGAGGACGTACTCGCCGCCCACGAGGAGGACGGCGAGTGGTGGTTCTGGCTGTCCTGGGCGGGGCGCATCGGCCACGCGGAGGACGTCGCGACGGCCGCGGAGCGTGTGGCCAGTGTTCTTCATGTGATACGGAGATAGGTGATTCTTGGGCCTGGCATGGGTAACACCCGGTGATCAAGCCCAGAATGGAGCGGCACCGTGAAAAGGATCCTGGTCGTGCAACGTCCGCGTCCGCCCCGTGAGCCGGTGCCGCTCGATCTGCGCAGCCCCTCGGGTCGTACGCTCCCCTTCTGACGGTCCCTGACGATCCACATCGGGTCGCTCCTCCCCTTGGAGCAGTCGGCGAAGAGACCTTCCCGCTGCCCCCGAGGGGAGGTCAAGAGGCACGATCCTCCGTCGCATACGAGCTTGCAAGAGGCTTTCAAGTGTTCTGCAGGTGGTTCGTTAGACATTGTGACCATGAACAGCGCCCCTTTCGCTTTCAGTGTCAGCGTGATCGTCCCTGCCATGAACGAGGCGGAGAACCTCCCCCACGTCTTCGCGACCCTGCCGTCCTGGATCGACGAAGTGATCCTGGTCGACGGCAACTCCACCGACGACACCGTCGCCGTGGCCAAGGCACTCCGCCCGGGACTGCGCGTCGTCACGCAGACCCGCAAGGGCAAGGGCAACGCTCTCACCGAGGGCTTCGCCGCCGCGACCGGTGACATCATCGTCATGATCGACGCCGACGGTTCCACCGACGGCCGGGAGATCCACGCCTTCGTGACCACGCTGGTCGAGGGCGCCGACTTCGCCAAGGGGTCCCGCTGTGCCCCCGGCGGAGGCTCGGACGACATCAGCCCGATCCGCTCGCTCGGCAACACGATGCTGACCAAGATGACCAACATGCTGTACGGCACTCGCTACACCGACCTGTGCTACGGCTACAACGCCTTCTGGGCCCGCCACCTGGACGCGCTCGACCTCGACTGCGACGGCTTCGAGATCGAGACCCTGATGAACATCCGCGCCGCCCAGGCCGGCCTCGTCATCCGCGAGGTCCCCAGCCACGAGCGCAGCCGCATCCACGGCACCAGCAACCTGCACGCCGTCCGCGACGGCCTGCGGGTGCTCCGCACCATCCTCCGAGAGCGCGAGGGACGCGTCGGCGTCCGGCTGCACCAGGAGCACGCCACCCACGCCACCGCCTGACCCACGAAGACTCCCCGGACGTCGACCTCGGGCGTTCCTGAAGGACCTCGTCCACGTAGATGTTCTCGTCGTAAAAGAAGATCAGCCCGGCGATGCGGACCCTCTCCTCAGGGGGTCCGGTACGACCGGGCCCGGTCGCCCGGCCGTTGACCGACCAGTGTCCTGCCCCCTTGGAGGACAGCGGGTGATGGTGTCGGTGAGCGGGTCCGGACGGCTCCGGGCGGCTTCGCGTCGTACAGCACCCCGTCACCGCGGGCCGGGAGAGTGGCTCTTGGACTTGAGGCCTCAGGCCACCTCGAGCGCGTCGGCCACGGAGGGGAGCACCTCGAACACCTGAATCAGGCCGGCGAGGTTCAGCCGCCGGGCCAGATTGCCCTGGACGCCGGTGAGGATGACCCTCACCCCCTTGTTCAGACCCTGGTGGCGCACCTGGAGCAGCTCGCCGATCCCGGAGGAGTCGCAGAACGTCAGGGCCGACAGGTCGAGGATGAGCCTCGGCGAGGGCAGGGAACCCCACGCCCTCCCCATCTCCTCACGCAGCACCGACGTGTGGTAATGATCAAGCTCTCCACTCGCCCGCACGACGAGCGTCGTACCGTGCAGCCCGGATGTGGCGGTGAAAACCGACTCCGGCTCGTCTCCCACGAACATGACCAACCCTCTGACCGACCCTTTGCCCAAGCAACAATAACTGTCTCATACGGCGTGGATCGCCCTGCCGCGGAGAAGCACACCTGTTCACGTCGCCTTGGGAAACGCCTCCATCGCCTCTTCGACCGTACGCCGGGTGTCGAACAGATCGGCCACCCCGAGACGCTTCAGCCGTTGCCTCATCACGGTGGAGGGGCCGACCAGGACGAGCGAGCCCGCCACCCGGCGGACGCGGGTGAGGGCGTACATGAGCACGCCGTATCCGGTGGAGTCGCAGAAGGTGACCTCGGTGAGATCGATCACCAGGCGCGGGTGGTCCGTCGCTCCCAGGGCGGCGTCGGCCTGCTCCTTCAGTAGTGGGGAGGAGCCGTAGTCCAGCGCCCCCACCGCGTGCAGGGCGGTGAAATGGCTGTGCTTGTCGGCTCGGACGCGGAATCTCTCGTCCTCTTCGGCCTTTGACATCGGCATCCTCTCCCGCCTACGTCCCCGGTGCCCCAGCCAGGGGGTTCTAATCATGGCGGGCACGGCCGGACTGAGGAGGCATGCGGAACAATGGTGGCATGTCGAAAGCGCGGCCGGTGGCGGTCATGGTCGTCGGAGCGCTTTTGATCGCCGCGTGCGGCGCGGCCCCGGCGGCGCCGGAACCCACCGCGGCACCGGCCGGTACGGCCTCGCGGACCCCCGCCTCCCCCGCCTCCACCTCCCCGAGCCCCGTGGCGACCGGGGCGGTCGCCGCGTCCGCCGAATGGACGGCCGTGGGGGGCGCGAGACTGTCGGGCGGCACGGCGCTGCTCGACGTGGCGGCGACCGGGCCCCGCGACGCCTGGGCCGTCGGATACCAGGACAGCGCGGAGGACCGGGAGGGCACCCCCGCCGTCCTCCGCTGGAACGGGAGCCGCTGGCGGGAGATCCCCCTGGGACAGGAGGCCGGCGCGCACCACCTGGAGGCGGTCGGCGCGGCCGGGCCCGACGACGTGTGGGTGGCGGGCAACGGCCCGAGCGCGTTCGCCGCGCACTGGAACGGGCGGGCGTGGGCTCCGCACCGGCCCTTCGGGGTGGCCGAGGACTACCGGCTGGCGGACGTCTCGACGGGCGGCGGCGACACGTGGTTCGCCGCGAACGGCCCCTCGGGCGCGGTCGTCCTGGAATGGGCGGGCGGCGAGTTCCGCAACGTGCTGACCACCGGGGGCACGTTCGAGGCGATCACCTCCGGGGAGGGGCACGTCTGGGCGGTGGGGACGAGCGAGACCCGGACCCCGCTGGTCTGGCACGGCACGGCCGGATCGTGGGAGAGCCTGGAGACGCCCCCGATCCCGGGCGGCCGTCTCAGCGGGGTCTGGCAGGTCTCGCCGTCGGAGGTGTGGGCGGTCGGGCAGGTCTCGGCCACCCCGGAGGCCCGGCCGGACGCCCGGGCCGGCGGCGAGGGGGCGCGGCCGCTCGTCGTGCGCTGGGACGGGACCCGCTGGACGCGGGTCGAGGTGCCGGTCTCCCGGGGGAGTCTGCACGGGGTCACCGCCTCCGGTCCCGGCGACCTGTGGATCAGCGGCGTCGACGCCGACCACGCCGGACAGGTGCTCATCCTCCACTTCGACGGCACCACCTGGTCACGCGAGTACGGCCCGCTGTTCCGCGCCTACACCACCACCCAGCAGTACGACGAGACCGACGACGTCGGCGGCACCGTCCTGACCCGGGTGCCGGGCAGCGGCGCGCTGTGGGCGGTGGGCTCGGTCGGCGTGGGCGACGACGAGAAGGCCTTCGTGCTCCGCCGCTGAGGCTCCTGAGGCCACGAAGACCCTGAGCCCGCCGAGGCCCCGCAGGCCCTGCCCGCCGAGCCCGCTGAAGCCCCCGGCCCGCCGAAGATCCTGAACCCCGCCGACGCCGTCGACATCGCCGCTGACGCCGAACGCCCCCACCCCCGAGGTCACGGCCGACGTCGCCTCCCGGCCGGCCCTCCCATGCGGCCTTCCCGTCCGGCGCCGAGGTCTCGGGCTTGGAACAAACGGTGACCCTGCCGGAAACATAGGCCTCTTACTCTGCGGACATGGCGGACTATTTCTCCCAAACGCCACGGCAGAGCCCTCGACGCCACAGCCGGGACACCGGAGGTCAGACCTCCCTCCCCGATGTCGCCCACCCCCGCGCGATCACGCGGCCCCGGCACACCCGCACCCCGCCCGGCCAGCGCGGATCAACACACGCTTGGTAAAAAATTCGTGAAAAAGTCGGTCAGTTGACGTAGTCTCTCTCAAACTCCAACAAAGAGGGAGTATCACATGAAAAAGGTTCTTATCCTCCAAAAGCCCCGGCCGCCACGGAAACCCATCGCTCTGGACCTCCGCACCCCCTCAGGACGGGCTCTGCCCTTCTGACAGGAACAGCCGGTTGACGAACCAGAGGACCACCCCGATCACGAGCAGGACCGCCGCGCGGAGATAGACGTCCGCCCCCCTGCCGGTGACCGGTAGCGCCAGGACGAAGCAGACCACCGCCCCCAGGACCGGCATCCAGCTCGGCGCCCGGAAGTGATCGTGGTCCACCCGGTCCTTGCGGAGGACCAGCACGGCCACGTTGACCAGCGTGAAGACACACAGCAACAGCAGCACCGTGGTGTCGGCCAGGTCGCCCACGTCGCCGGTGGCGACCAGCACCGCCGCGACGCCCACGGTGAAGACGATGGCCACCCACGGGGTGGACCGCGTCGGATGGACCGCCGCGAAGACCCGCGGCACGATTCCCTCACGCGCCATGCCGTAGACCAGGCGCGAGGCCATGAGCATGTTGATCAGTGCGGTGTTGCCCACCGCGAGCAGCGCGATCAGGGCGAACAGCTTGGGCGGGAACGTCAGCCCGGCGACCTTGACGACCTCGAGCAACGGACCGGACGAGTCGGTCAGCGTCTTGGTGTCGACCAGCATGGTCGCCGTGAACGCGACCCCCAGGTAGATGATCGCCGCGATGCCCAGGCCGCCGAAGAGCGCGCGGGGGAAGTCCCGCTGCGGCTCCTTGGCCTCCTCCGCGAGGTTGACCGAGTCCTCGAAACCGAGCAGCGCGTAGAAGGCGAGGGCCGTACCTCCCAGGACGCCGAGGAAGGCGCCGTTGGCCGGGTGGAACTCCAGGGCCCGCCCCGGGTCGCCGTCACCGGACAGCAGGGCGAAGATCCCGATCGCGATGATCACCAGCAGGCCGAACGCCTCGATGATCGTCAGCACCACGTTGACCTTGATGGACTCGGAGATCCCGGCGAAGTTCACCAGCGCGATCAGGCCGAGGAAGACGAACGCGCCGACGACGACCGGCAGCGTGACGAACTCCCCGAGGTAGTCGCCACCGAAGGCCCGCGCGGCGGCACTCGCCGAGGTGATCCCGCTCATCAACACCGCGAATGCCACGATAAATGTGACAAAAGGAATGTTGAACGCTTTGTTCGCATATAACGCGGCACCGGCTGCCTGAGGATATTTGCCGACAAGTTCGGCGTAAGCGGTCGCCGTCAGCGCCGCCAGCACGAAGGCCACGAGAAAGGGCACCCACAGCGCCCCGCCGACGTGTCCGGCGACCTTCCCGACCAGGGCGTAGATCCCCGCGCCGAGGATGTCTCCCACCACGAACACGAGCAGGACCCTGCGCCCGATGACCCGCTTGAGCGAGTGCTGACCGGAACCAGGATCGACGATCGCCTCAGCCATGCCCCGCTCTTACCCACCGCGGGGACGGAATCACATCGAGTCACACAGGCCCCTGCTGTAAGCGTTATGAAAGTGACCCGCAAGGAACTCTGCCTACAGTTCCAACTGTCACGAAATGCAATGAAAGGCAGAAATGTTCCGCGCTCTCTCTTCCCGCCGCCTCGCCGTCGCCGCAGCGGGAATCGCTCTCATGTCGATGACCGCCGCCTGCGGCGCGTCGTCCCCCAACAGCGCGGTCTGCACCGAGGCCTCGTGGTCGAAGCCCTTCGCGGACTTCAACACCGCCGCCACGGCGAGCGCCGGTGATCTCACCAAGTTCAACGACGCCACCGCCAAGCTCGCCGCCGACCTCAAGGCACTGGCGGGCACGGCCGACGGCGAGGTGGCCACCGCCCTCACCGACCTCGCCACGTCGTTCGAGTCGATCAAGATCGACGCGAACGACCCGGCCGCGGCCGCCGGGGTCGCCGGTTCACTGGCGACGAAGGTCCAGGAGGCGAGCACCAAGCTCGTCGCCGCCTGCGCCTAGGACAACCCAGACCCGTGCCTCCTGGTGACAGGAGGCACTCCGGGTACGGTCGCCGTTCCGCCTGCGGGGGGCAGTGCGGGGCGGCGGCCGTACCGACTATCTCCACCGATCTCCATCGGGCCCCCGCCACCGCACGGCGGGGGCCTCACACGTTTCCCCCACCCCACCGGACCCGTCAGGTCCGGCCGGCGCGGGCCTGCTCGTAGCAGCGTTCGAAGCCTTCGAGCACCGCGGGCCAGGAGCTGCGGACGGGCTCGGTCTCCCGGTTGTTCGCCGCGATCGACTCGCGCAACTCGCGGTCGCGGACCAGCCTGGCCACCGACGCGACCAGGTCGTCGAAAGTCCTCCCGAGGAGTCCCTCCTTGCCCGGCCGTACGAAGTCGGCCACCCCGCTCTGCGCGCGCGCCACCACCGGCACCCCCGCCGCCCTGGCCTCCAGCGCCGCCAGCCCGAAGGACTCGCGGGGCGCGGGGGCGACGAACACGTCCGTCGAGGCGAGCAGCTCGCGGATCTGGTCGCGGCTGTAGCGGCCGGGGAGCGAGACCCAGCCGGTCATGCCGTTGGCCCTCAGGTAGCGCTCCATCTGCGACCGGGCCGGGCCGTCCCCGACGACGGTCGCCCGCATCGGCGTCTCGTCGGGCACCTGGGCGCGGGCCTCCCGCAGGAGCCTCAGCAGCCGGACCGGCTGCTTGCGGGGCGCGAGCCGCCCCACCGCGACGACGTGCACCGGCTCGGGCCGTACGGGATCCCCGCCCGGCTCGGGGCGTACGGCATCGGCGGGGAGCGGCGCGGGAGCCGGGGGAGGGAACGCGGAGCGCCAGCCGGAGACGTCCAGGCCGTTGGAGACCACGTGCACCGGCACGCCGGGCCCGGCCACCGCGCGGATCGGCACGGCCGCGGCCTCGCTCACCGCGGTGCCCACCAGCCCCCAGCGATGCCACCCGAACAGCAGCCGCAGTCCCCGGTAGACCGCCCGCGTGACCGGATCCCACATGCTGTGCACGGTGACGACCACGGGCAGGCCCGCGCGGGTCGCCGCCCGCACGCCCATCCAGGCGAACGGGGAGACCGCGCCCGTGTGCACGTGCACCACATCGGGGCGCCGCGCTCCCATCAGGCGGAGCAGGTGTCCCGTCCCGAACGGGTGGACCGGCAGGTCGAAGGGGAGTCTCGCGACGATCCTGTGCACCCCGGGAAGGCTCTCCCCCGGGGTGGCGGTCGCCACCTCGACGTGGTGGCCCGCCTCGCGCTGCGTCCGGATCAGATCGGCGACCTGCACCTCAATCCCGCCGAGGCGCGGCAGGTAACAGTCACTGATGTGGAGGATCCTCACCGTGCCAGCGTAGACCCGCGTGAGATCATGCCTGCGTGCCCCGCGAGGGCGCGTCCGAGTCGCGCGAACGGAGTGAGCCTGATCAGCAGCATCAAGACAGCAGTGTTCTTTCATGCCCATCCCGACGACGAGGCCCTGCTCACCGCGGGCACCATGGCGATGCTCGCCGCCGAGGGCCACCGGGTGGTGCTCGTGGTGGCGACCTCCGGAGAGCGGGGCCAGGCCGACCTCGAACCCGGTGAGGCGCTGGGCGCCGCCCGGATGGCCGAGCTGTACAAATCGGCCGCGGCACTCGGCTGCGCCCGCGTGGTGAACCTCGGCTACGGCGACTCCGGGCTCGCACCCGGCGGCGGGGTCGCCGACGACCGGCCCGACGACGCCTTCATCGACGCCGACGCCGAGGAGGCCGCCCGGCGGCTGGCCGCGATCCTCACCGAGGAGAAGGCCGAACTGCTGACGACCTACGACCCGGCGGGCGGCTACGGCCACCCCGACCACGTCCAGGTGCACCGGGTCGGCGGCCGGGCGGCCGAGATCGCGAAGACCCCGATCGTGCTGGAGGCCACCGTCAACCGCGACCCCCTGCTGCGGGGGCTGCGGCTCGCGAGGAGGTTCTACCCTCAGCTCGACATCCGGGCCTTCGAACGGGCGTACTCCCCCGGCGACGTGATCACCCACCGGATCGCAGTGCGGCGCTTCGCCCGCCAGAAGCGGGCGAGCATGGCCGCCCACGCCTCCCAGGCCACCGGCGCCGACACCCGCACGCTCGGGGTGATGCTCAAGATCCCCCAGCCTCTTTACCGCCTCGTCTTCGGCACCGAGTGGTACGTCCGCCGGGACGCCCCCCTGGGCTCCCGGCTGAGGCACCCCTTCGAAGTTCCTCCGAAAGGATGAGTTCGGGACCGGCAGACTTGGTCGGGGGTGCCGGATGACGAGCGGGCGTGTCGCATGAAGAGCAGGTTGTTCCAGGTCGGGCTGTCGGTCGTGTCGCTGGCACTCGCCGCCACGCTCGTGTTCTTCATGCCCCAGGTCGTGGCGGCGCTGACGGGCAAGCACGTCTCCTGGGCGCAGATCGGCGCGCAGTTCGCCGCGCTGGGCCCGCGGGAGGTCGCGCTGATGGCCGCCGCCTGGCTGCTCAGCCTCATCGCCTACACGTTCGTGCTGACCGCCTCCCTCCCCGGACTGACCCACCCGCAGGCCCTGATGCTGAACGCGGGCGGCAGCGCGGTGAGCAACCTGCTCCCCTTCGGAGGCGCGGCCGGGGTGGCGATGACGTTCGCGATGACCAGGGGCTGGGGTTTCCCCGCGCGGGCGGTCGTGGTCTCCACGCTGACCACCGGCATCTGGAACACCCTGTTCCGCTTCCTGCTGCCCGCTGCGGGCATCGTGGCCCTGCTGTTCAGCGGGCAGCCGCTCAGCCCCTCGGTGACGAGGGCGGGCTGGGCGGGCGCGCTGTCCATCCTGGTCCTGGTCGCCCTGGTGACCGTCGCCCTCTACTGGGACCGCGCCGCGAACCTCCTGGGCCGCGGCCTCGACGCCCTGACCCGCCTGCTCCCCCGCCGGATCCGTCCCGGCGGGCACGCCGCCTCCGAGGCACTGACCAAGTTGCGGACCGACACCTCCGAGATCGTGCGGAACCGCTGGGCCGGGCTGACGCTGGGCATGGTCTTCTTCCTCGGTTTCCAGTGGCTGATCCTCGTCGTCTGCCTGCACGCGACCGGCGCCTACCCCGGCCTGGCGCAGTCGATCGCCGCCTTCGCCCTGTCCAGGGTGTTGACCACGGCTTTGGTGACTCCCAGCGGTACGGGGATAATGGAGGCCGGAACCATCGGCGCACTGGTCTTCTTCGGCGCTCCCCTGGACTCCGCCACCGCCGCCGCCCTCCTTTTCGGGTTCTGGACCTACACTGTCGAAATCCCCTTCGGCGGGCTGGCGCTGGGAGCGTGGACTTTCCTGCGCAGGCGGGAGAACGCCGCAACGGCCCCTGAAAAGGAGTCGATCAGCCGCTAGATTGGGAAATACGAAATACCTTGTATGCGATTGGAAGGCCCGCGTAGCGTGGCGGCTGACATGGTGGCGTTCCGAGTTCTCGGCCCGGTCGAGGCGCATTCCGGTGAGGACGAGCTCGACCTGGGCGGGCTTCGTCAACGTGCGGTCCTGGCACGCCTGCTCGTCGCGCGCGGACAGGTCGTTCCCGTCGACTCCCTGCTGTACGACCTGTGGGACGACGACGCGGCCAAGGGCGCCCAGTCAGGCCTTCAGGTCTACATCTCCCGGCTGCGCAGGGTGCTGGAGCCCGGACGTCCGCGCGGGGGTCCCAACCGGCTGCTGGTGACCGTGGCATCGGGCTACGCGCTGCGCGCCGCCCCCGACCAGGTCGACGCGCTGCGTTTCGAGACGCTGGTCCGCACCGCGGGAGAGCACCTGGAGGGCGACGAGCCCGCCTCCGCGCGGGCCCGCCTGGAGAAGGCCCTGGGCCTGTGGCGCGGCACCCCGTACTCCGACTTCGCCGACCAGCCGTGGGCCGAGGCCGAGGTCAACCGGCTCACCGAGCTGCGCCTGGTGGCCCGCGAGCGGCACGCCGACAGCGGCCTGCGGATGGGCCTGCCCGCCGAGTCGGTGCCCGACCTGGAGGCGCTGACCACCGAGCACCCGCTCCGCGAGGAGGGCTGGCGGCTGCTCGCCCTGGGCCTGTACCGCTGCGGACGGCAGGGCGACGCGCTGGCGGCGCTGCGCCGGGCGCGCACGATCCTCTCCGACGAGCTGGGCATCGACCCGGGCCCTGCGCTGCGCAAGCTGGAGTCCGACATCCTGTCCCAGGATCCCGGACTGCAGCTCGCCGCCCCGCCGCCGTCCAGGCAGCGCCAGCAGGTGGCCGCGGAGACCTGGCCGCCCAGGCCCACGGTGGCCCAGGTGGAGCTTCCCCCGCTGGAGCCGGAGCCGTTCGTCGGCCGCGACGCCGAGCTGGGCAGGCTCACCACCGCCGCGGCCAGGACCGGCAGGTTCACCGTCGCGATCATCAGCGGCGACGCGGGCGCGGGCAAGACCACCCTGGTCCGCCAGCTCATCAGGCGGCTGTCCGACGACGGGTGGGGCATCTCCTCCGGCGCCTGCCCCGACAGCAGCGCCACGCCTCCCGGCTGGGCCTGGGTGGAGATCCTGCGCACCCTGGTGAACGCGGCCGGGCCCGGCGAGTACGCCTCGCTGCTGGCCCCGCTCCTCGACGACGCGGCCCCCGAGCCCGACGACGACCAGGCCTCCGGCGGGTTCCGGCTGCACCGGGCGGTGGGCGGCTACCTCGCCGCCGTCGCCAAGGAGACGCCGATCCTGCTCACCCTGGAGGACCTGCACTGGGCCGACGACCAGACGCTGGCGCTGCTTCGCGCGTTGCCGAGCCTGCTGGCCACCAGCCGGGTGCTGCTCGTGGTGACCTGCCGCGACAGCGAGCTGAGCGACCAGCAGGCCGACGTGCTGGCCGCACTGGCCAGGCTCGGTCCCGTCCGGGTCGGCCTCACGGGACTCGACACCAAGGCGGTGGCCGAGCTGGTCAGGGCGACCTGCGTGCGCGAGGTCGACGAGGACGCGGTCAACAGCATCGTCGAGCGCACCGGCGGCAATCCCTTCTTCGTCCGCGAGACGGTGCGCCTGCTCGACGCCGAGGCGGTGAGCGACCGCGCGACGGCCGCCGAGGTCATCTCCGGCGTGCCCTCCGGTGTCCGCGACGTGCTGCGCAGGCGCATCTCCCGGCTGCCCACGATCGCCCAGCAGATCCTGCTGCAGGCCGCGGTGATCGGCCGCGACGTCGACGTGGACGTGCTGGTCGACGTCTCGGGCGACGAGGAGGCCGTGGTCGACGCGGTGGAGGCGGCGCTGCTCGCCGGCCTGGTCACCGAGCCGGGCCCCGGCATGCTGCGCTTCGACCACGACCTGGTCCGCGACACCCTGTACTCCGACGCCTCCCGGCTGCGCCGCTCCCGGCTGCACGCCGCGGTGGCCTCGGTGATCGAGCGCAGGAAACCCGGCGACGTGGCCGCGCTGGCCCACCACTACGACTCGGCGGGCACCAGCGAGACCGCCGGCAAGACGGTGCACTACGCGGGGCTCGCCGCCGAGCAGGCCGAGCGGCGCTTCGCCCACCGCGAGGCGGCCACCCTGTGGGAGCAGGCCATCATCGCCTTCGACAGGTCGGGCGTCACCCACACGCCCGACAGCACCAGGGAGCGGCTGCTGCTGACCCTGCGGCTGATCAAGGCGCTGGCGCTCTGCGGCGACATGGCCGCGGCCCGCAGGCGGCGGCGCGAGGCGATGGACGCGGCGCTGCCCCTGGGCAACCTGGAGCTCACCGCCCGGGTGGCCGCCTCGCTGGCGGTGCCGCACAAGGGCATGGCCCGCGACTTCACCCGTACCGCCTGGGAGATCGTCGACGTCGCCGAGCAGGCGCTGGTCGAGCTGCCCGCCGGTGAGCAGTCGCTGCGGGCGAGCCTGCTGGCCACGCTCGCCCTGGAGCTGGAGGGGTCGGCGACCCCCCGGGGCGAGCAGGCCTCGCTGGAGGCCGAGGAGCTGGCCCGTCGCTCCGGTGACCCCGCCCTGCTCGCGACCGCGCTGAGCGGGCGGCTGCGCCAGTCGTACGGCATCACCCCGGTGGGCGAGCGTGAGGTCATCGGCAGGGAGCTGCTGGAGGTCGGCAAGGCGACCGGGCAGATCTCGGTGCAGGCCCTGGCCCACCTGGTGCTGATGGAGTGCGCGGCCGCCTCGGGCGCGTTCGCCGAGGCCGACGCGCACGTGGCCGCCGCCGAGAAGATGGCCAGGCAGTACGGCCTGTCCGCGCCGGCCGCCGTGGTCGCCTGGTACGCCGGGCAGCGCCTGATGATCGCCGGTGACTTCGCCGGGGCGGAGCGCGCCTACCGCGACGCCGCCCGGCTGACCGCCAAGGCCGGGATGCTGGAGGGCCGCCAGGACCTGCCGCTGATCACCACGTTCTGCCTGCACCTGGTGAACGGGCGGGCCGCCGAGATGGTCGAGCCGCTGGCCGAGGCGCACCAGCGCGGGGCCAAGTGGACCCTCGACGCCTACGCGGTGGCCCTCGCCTCGGCGGGCCACCACCGCGACGCGCGGGCCGTCATCGCGGTGAAGACGCCGGTGCGCCCCGACTTCCTCTACGAGCTGGCGATGATCTGGCGGGCCCTGGCGGGCATGCTGCTGGACGACCGGGAGCGGATGATCGAGGCGTACGACACGCTGAAGCCGTTCGCCGACCGGATCGCGGGCGCCGGGACCGGGGTGGTGGCGCTCTGGCCGGTCGCCCTCACCCTGGGTGACCTGGCGCTGCGGCTGGGCTTCACCGACGCGGTGAAGCCGCACTACGAGAACGCCCTCGCGGTGGCCGAGCGGGTCGGCGTGGGCCGGTGGGTGGAGGCGGCGCAGCGCTCCCTCGGTGGCTGACACGTCCCGGTGACCGGTCTTCGCGGAGGTCGGATCTTCCCGGGGCCGGGCTCCTCCCGGAGGTCGCCCCTTCCCGGGATCCGGCTCTTTGCGGGGGCCGCCCCTTCCCGGGATCCGGCTCTTTGCGAGGGCCGGCTCTTTGCGAGGGCCGGCTCCCGGAAGGATCAGCAGCTGACGAGGAACCTCTCACTGCGCAGCGGGGCGTCGCCGGAGACCGACAGCACGACGCGGTACCAGCCGGGGTTGTTGACGACCCTGGGCTGCCACTCGACGGTCTGGCTCTCACCGCTGAAGCCGGACCCGATGCCCAGGTAGGTCTGCCAGCGGCGGGTGCCGGGGCTCCAGCGCTCCAGGCGCCAGCCGTAGGAGACCGTGGCCCGGGGGTCGTTGTTCTCGACGAGGCTCCGAGCCTGGTACGGCCTGTCGCAGGGACCGAGCGCGTCGACCGCGCTGACGGTGACCGTACCGGGGGCCG
Organism: Streptosporangium sp. NBC_01469; assembly: GCF_036227305.1. Lineage (NCBI taxonomy): Bacteria > Bacillati > Actinomycetota > Actinomycetes > Streptosporangiales > Streptosporangiaceae > Streptosporangium > Streptosporangium sp. NBC_01469. The sequence continues at coordinate 9,859,506 of NZ_CP109465.1, forward strand.
GGACCTGGGCCGTGGCCGGCATCGATCGCGATGACAGCTCCACCGTCCGCGCCTGCGCCGCCGCACCGGCCGGCTGGGCCGGGATGCCGTACGTGGCCTCCACTCCCAGGTAGGCTCCGGCAAAGGCGAGGGTGGCGATGAGCAGCTTGACGGCGCTCACGGTTCCACTCGCCACCACCGGCGCCACACTGCTACGCGGACTCATGACAAACACCTTCCTTCGTTACTCCAAGGTGTACGCCACGGTTCTTGCTCCGGAGTTGACGTCCGCTTGCAGGCGGGGCACCCAAAGGGGGTCCGCCATGCCGATCCAGGTAAGCCTGCCCTAATATCGAGTCAAGGCAGGTGGGACGACCGTGGTGGTGATGTTCAGAATGCGACCTGTTGTGGCGGGCATCCCCGACCCGACCTCCGCGTCCTTCCTGGGCATGCCCCTGTGGCTCTGGGTGATCGTCGGCGGCGTGGCCCTGTTCGGCGCGTTCCAGGCCTACTACTGGATCGGCCACGTCCTGGGTTCCAGGCTCTACACCTCGCGCCTGGGCGTCAGGATCGGCCAGGAGAACATCACCCGGGTCGAGAACGTCGTCAGGAAGTGGGGCGCGCTCGCCGTCTACGCCTGCTTCTGGGTGCCGGGGCTGCGCCACACGCTGCCCTGGGTGGCCGGGGTGCTGCGGATCTCCTACCCCTGGTACGTCGTGGCCAGCGCGCTCGGCTGCCTGACCTGGGTGCCGGTGACCTCCTTCGGCCTGTACTCGGTGATCTGGGGCTGGCTGGGGCTGGCCGCGCGGTCGCCGCTCCTGGCAGGTCTGGCCGCGCTGCTGGCGATCGCGGTGGTCGTCGGGTTCGTCCGCTGGCGCCGCCATCGGGCCGCCCGCCGCGAGGCGGAGAAACACCCGCCGCAGATGTCAACTTTTCAATAGCCAAACCGACAACTTCCGTATATCAACGGCGTCCTCTGCCAGCATGGCTCGCATGCATCACGGGGGAACACGTCTTATAGCCCGCGCCGCGCTGGTCACCGCGGTCACCCTGGCCACCGCGTCTCCGGCGCCCGCCCTGGCCTGGGGAACCTCGGCACCCGCGCCGGCCTGGGGAACCTCGGCACCCGCGCTGACCGGCGGCTCTCCGGCGCACGCCCTCGCCGCCGGGTCCACGGCATCCGTCCCGCTCGCCGCACCCCGCGCATCCGCCCTCACCGCCGCACCCGGCGCGCTCACCTTCACCGCCGCGCCCGCCGGAGAGCGGCGCGCCTCCGTACCCTCGGTACCCGGACGGGCCGCGTACCTGTACGACGCGGACACGGGAACGGTCCACCTGAACAAGCAGGCGGGGAAGCGGATGCCGGTGGCCAGCCTGACCAAGGTCATGACGGCGTACGTCATCCTCAGGGAGGCGAAGCTGGACGACACCGTCACGATCCAGGCGGCGGACGTACGGCACGCGGCGACGAACGGCGCGACGCACGCCTCCCTGCGCGCCGGGGAGCGGCTCACCGTCAGGGACCTGCTCTACGCGGTCATGCTCCCCTCGGGGGCGGACGCCTCCCACGCCCTGGCCCGCGTCTACGGTCCGGGCAACACGAAGTTCGTGGCGAAGATGAACGCCACGGCCCGCTCCATGGGACTGGTCGACACCCGTTACGCCAGCGCCGACGGCCTGCCGAAACCGGCTCCCGGCCACTCCACCGCCCTGGACCAGGCGAAGCTGGCCGACCTCGCGCTGCGCGACCCGGTGCTGCGGATCATCGCGTCCACCAGGCGCCACGTCGTGGCGAAGTCCAAGGTGCACCGGGCGCACGTCTGGACCAACTCCAACAAGCTGCTCGGCAAGACGCCGGGGGTCATGGGTCTGAAGACCGGCTACACCGGCGCCGCCGGATACTGCCTGTCCTTCGCCGCCGACCGCGACGGCCACCGGCTCGTCGGCGTCATCCTCGGCGAGTCCAACGCCGACCGACGCTTCCAGACCGCGACGCGGCTCCTCGACTGGGCGAGCGAGCAGACTCCGCCCGAGCTGTGATGACCACGGGAGTGCCGTACCAGCGAACTGCGAGAAGTGCGGGAGTGGCATGCCCCGAATCGTGAGGACGACGAGAGCGGCGTACCACCGAACTGCGAGAAGTGCGGAAGTGGCGCGCCCCGAATCGTGAGGACGACGAGAGCGGCGTACCACCGAGTTGTGAGGGCGGCGAAAGTGGCGTGCTCCCGACCGGCTCCCGACCGGCTCGCGCCCGGAACACCCGGCCGCGCCGCCATCCCGCGCGTGGGAACTCCGCCGTTCTCTGAGAGAGTTTGTTCCACACGTCGAGAGGAGTTGGACGGGTGGAACCCGATGGGGAGCTGAAACACCCCAGCCTGGTCGAGCTTTCGATGCGGCGGCTCCGTCACGAGATCCTCTCCGGTGCCCTCGCGCCGGGCGAGCGGCTGATCGAGGAGCAGCTCACCCAGCGGTTCGGCATCAGCCGGGCGCCGCTGCGCGAGGCACTGCGGTCGCTCGGGCAGCAGGGGCTGGTGGAGCACCTGCCCCGGCGGGGGGCCCGCGTCACCGAGCTGACCAGGGACGACGTGGACGAGCTGTTCGGGCTGCGCGACGTCCTCGAACGCTACGCGGTCGAGACCGCGCTGCCGCTGTCCGGCGCGCACGACATGACCGCGCTGGGCGAGGCGCTCGAGGGCATGGCGTCGGCGGTACGGCTGGACAACCCGCTCGGCGAGAACGAGGCACACCGGCGCTTCCACGTCGCGCTGGTCGCGCTGGCGGGCCACCGCCAGCTGCTGATGGCGTACGAGCCCGTCATCCTGAAACTGCAGCTCTACATGGCCGCGAACCTGCGCAGGGAGGCCGAGCAGCGGGCCCCGTCCGAGGGGGTGGAGCGGCACAGGCGGCTCTTCGAGGCCATCGCCTCCGGCGACCCGGCCACCGTGCTCGACGCCCTGTCCCGGCACGGAGCGCGCACCTACATCGGCTGAACGCCCGGCCACGGAGAAACGCACGCCGGGCGGCGCGATCACGCTCCGATCCGGCTCGCTAACAGAAGCGTAACCGGGCGGGAAACCCGCCGACATAATTCTGTCGACAATCGACAAAAGGAGGATCCGAGGAACGGAGTCAACGTGTCCGATCCGCTTCTCGTCGAGGCCGAGCCGTACGCATACGGATTCGATCCGCGACACACAGCGCTGCTGCTCATCGACATGCAACGGGACTTCGTCGAGCCCGGGGGTTTCGGGGAGACCCTGGGCAACGACGTGTCCATGCTGCGGCGGGTCATCCCGCCGCTCCAGGAGGTGCTGGCCGCCACCCGCGCGGCGGGGATGACCGTCATCCACACCCGCGAGGGGCACCTGCCCGACCTGTCCGACTGCCCGCCCGCCAAGCTCAACCGCGGCGCGCCGTCGCTGCGCATCGGGGATCCCGGTCCCAAGGGACGGATCCTGATCCGCGGCGAGTACGGCCACGACATCATCGACGAACTGGCCCCCGCCGAGGGCGAACTCGTCGTCGACAAACCCGGCAAGGGCTCATTCCACGCCACCGACCTGGACCGGACCCTGCGGGCGGCGGACATCCGCAGCCTGATCATCACCGGCGTCACGACCGAGGTGTGCGTGCACACCACCGTCCGCGAGGCGAACGACCGGGGTTACGAGTGCCTGGTCCTGTCCGACTGCGTGGGCTCGTACTTCGCCGAGTTCCAGCGGTACGGGCTCGAAATGATCGCCGCCCAGGGCGGCATCTTCGGCTGGGTCGCCCTCTCCGGCGGCTATCTCAAGGCACTCGAAACACGGAGCTGACCGATGACCACGACAACCGACCCCGTCAAGCTCAAACTCCCCTGGTGGGTCAGCGGGGACACCAACGCCTTCTTCGGCCTCGGCTTCAACGTGATGGTCAACGTGCTGGTGCTGAGCGGCCTCTGCCTCGGGGTCGTCCACCTGCCCGGCTCCGACGTGTTCGGCGTCATCCTCCCGGCGATGGGCATCCAGCTCCTGATCGGCAACGTGTACTACACCTACCTCGCCCGGCGACTGGCCCGCCGCGAGAACCGCACCGACGTGTGCGCGATGCCGTACGGTCCCAGCGTCCCGCACATGTTCATCGTCGTGTTCGTGATCATGCTGCCGACCTACCTGGCCACCAAGAACCCCCTGCAGGCCTGGGTCGCGGGGCTGGCCTGGTGCTTCATCATCGGCGTCATCGTGCTGATCGGCGCCTTCGTGGGTCCGTACATCCGCCGCTTCACCCCCAGGGCGGCGATGCTCGGCACCCTGGCGGGCATCTCGATCGCCTTCATCTCGATGCGGCCCGCCGCGCAGATGTGGGAGGCGGCCTGGATCGCGCTGCCGGTGCTGGTAATCATCATGGTCGGCTTCTTCACCGACCTGAGGCTGCCGGGCAACATCCCCGTCGGGCTCGCCGCGCTGCTGGCCGGTACCGCGATCGCCTGGATCGGCGGTTACATGAACCCCGCCGACGTGGGCGCCGCCGCCGAGAACATCGCGGTGAGCCTGCCGTCGCTGAACATCGACCGCCTCCTCGAAGGACTCGGCCAGGTCTCGCCGCTGCTGGCCACCGCCATCCCCCTGGGCATCTACAACTTCACCGAGGGCATGAGCAACGTGGAGAGCGCCGCCGCCGCGGGCGACTCGTACAACCTGCGTTCGGTGCTCCTGGCCGACGGCGCGGGCGCGGTGGTCGGCTCGATGCTGGGCTCGCCGTTCCCGCCCGCCGTCTACATCGGCCACCCGGGGTGGAAGTCCGCGGGCGGCCGTACGAGCTACTCGATGGCGAGCGGCGTCGTGATCGCGCTGTTCTGCTTCCTCGGCATGTTCGCGCTGCTCGGCGCGGTGCTTCCGGCGCCCGCGATCGTGCCGATCCTGCTCTACATCGGCCTGCTCATCGGCGCCCAGGCCTTCCAGTCGGTGCCGAAGGCGCACGCGGTGGCCGTGGTGATCGCGATCATCCCCAACATCGCCTCCTGGGCGCAGGGCTACATGGACAACGCGCTCGCCGCCGCGGGCACCAGCGCGCGGGAGGTGGGGTACGACACGATCGCGCAGAGCGGGACGGTCTACGAGGGAACGGCCCTGCTCGGCGGCGGCGCCGTGCTCGCCGGTCTGGTGCTCGGCTCGATCACGGCCTTCATCATCGACCGGTCGTTCCTGTGGGCCGCCGGGTACGCCTTCGTCGGCGCGGCCCTGGCCTTCATCGGCCTGATCCACGGCGAGCGGGTCGAGTGGAACGCCAACGGCCAGGTCTCCCTGGGCTACCTCTTCGCGGGGCTGATCCTGCTCGCCTTCGTCTTCCTCAAGCCCAAGCCGTCGGACGAGACGCCGGACGCCGCCGGCGAACCCGAGCGGACCCCCGCGAGACCCGTCTCCGCGGAGGCCCCCGCCACCTCGTGAACGGCACCCCGCGAACCGGCTGGCACCGGCTCGCGGGACACGCCGTACGCCGACAACCCTCGCGAACTGATCCGCCCCCACGCTCCCGCACCCTCGCACCCTCGCGCCCCGCGTCCCCTCGCCCACTCTCGCCCCGCGTTCCGCACCCTCGCCCCGCGTTCCGCGCCCTCGCCCCGCGTTCCGCGCCTTCGCGCCTTCGCGCCTTCGCGCCGAGCAGCACGTAACACCGGGAACCACGTACACACAGGAAAGGCACATGCACCCTCCGCCTGATCCGGACAGCATGCCCCACCCCACCCTGGAGAACACGGCCGGCCCGCTTCGCCTGGACCTGGAGAGCCTCTCCTGCCTCTACCGCTCCGGGGCGGTCCGCCCCGCCGACGTCGCCGGGGAGGTGCTCGCGCGGATCGCGGCGCGGGGTGACGACCACGTGTGGATCACCCTGCGCCCGGCGGCGGACCTGCTCGGCGACGCGGCCGAGCTGGTCCGCCGCTGGCCGGATCCGGAGACCCGGCCGCCGCTCTACGGTGTCCCGTTCGCGGTCAAGGACAACGTGGACGTGGCCGGGCTGCCCACCACCGCGGCCTGCCCTGCCTACTCCTACGTCCCGGAACGCGGCGCGCCGCTGGTGGAACGGCTGCTCGCGGCGGGCGCCCTCCTCGTCGGCAAGACCAACCTGGACCAGTTCGCCACCGGCCTGTCGGGCACCCGCAGCCCGTACGGCGCGTGCGAGTCGCCACTGCTGCCGGGCCTCATCTCCGGCGGGTCCAGCTCGGGCTCCGCGGTGGCGGTGGCCGCGGACCTGGTCTCGTTCGCCGTCGGCACCGACACGGCCGGGTCGGGCCGGGTGCCCGCCGCGCTCACCGGCACCGTCGGGGTCAAGCCGAGCCGGGGCCTGGTCAGCACGCTCGGCGTGGTGCCCGCGTGCGCGTCACTGGACTGCCCGAGCGTCTTCGCCCGCTCGGCCGCCGACGGCCTGGCCGTCCTGTCCGTCATCGCCGCTTTCGAACCCGCCGATCCCTGGTCACGCGCACTCCCCGTCCCCGGCCCCGTGCCACCTTCCGCGTACTCCCTGCGAATCGGGGTGCCGCGCGAACCGGAGTTCTTCGGCGACACCGCCGCCGAGGCGGCCTTCGCGGAGGCGGCGGAACGGCTCACCGGCCTCGGCCACCGGCTCGTCCCCGTAGATCTCGACCCGTTCCTGGCCGCGGGACGGCTGCTGTACGAGGGGCCGTGGCTCGCCGAACGGCTCGCCGCGGTCGGCGACTTCGTCGCCCGCAACCCCGGCGAGGTCCACCCGGTCACCCTGAAGGTGCTGTCCGGCGGCGGCGCGCTCAGCGCCGTGGACGCCTTCGAGGGGCTCTACCGCCTGCGCGCGCTGGACGCGGAGACCCGGAAGGCATGGGCCTCGATGGACGTCCTCGCGGTCCCGACCGTGCCCACGACCTTCACCATCGCGGAGATGCTCGAGAGCCCGATCGAGCGCAACGCGATCCTCGGCCACTACACGACCTTCACCAACCTCCTCGACCTGGCCGGAATCTCCGTACCCGCCGGAACGACGACCACCGGCCGCCCGCACGGCGTCACCTTCCTGGGACCGGCGGGCTCCGACGAGCTCCTCGCCGGCCTCGGCGCCACCTTCCACACCCTGACCGGCGGCCCCGCGATCCCGGTCCGGAACACGCGACCGACGGCCACCCCCGTCCCGGACGCTCGACCGGCAGCCGTCCACACACCCGAAGCGCGAGCGGTGCTCGCCGTGGTCGGCGTGCACCGCTCCGGCCAGCCGTTGCACGGCCGGCTCACCTCCCTGGGAGCCACCGGCCTGGGCACCGCCCTGACGGCTCCCCTCTACCGCCTCTACGTCCTGAACGACGGCGACATGCCACGCCCGGGACTGGTCCGCTCGACCTCCGGTGGGGTCCCGGTGGAGGTCGAGCTGTACGACCTGAGCCCCTCGGCGCTCGGCACCCTGCTGACCCAGACCACCCCGCCCCTCGGCCTCGGCACGATCGAACTCGCCGACGGCCGCGCGGTGCACGGCTTCCTCTGCGAGCCGTACGCCACCGAGCAGGCCCCCGACATCAGCCACCACGGCAACTGGCCGGACTATCTCCTCTCCCTGCCACGGTCCTGACGATCCGGCGACGGCCACTCCACGGTCGTTCCGGACCCGCGCCTCAGCGGTCGCGGGCTCGGAACGACCGTGCGCGAACCGGGCCGGGAACACGCCACCGCTGATTGCTACCGAAAAGCGAGCCGACGCCCCGGCCTTCAGGCCGGGGGGTGAAGGCCCGCGCGGGAGTGCTCGCTAGGGCGCGAGCGTGCCCTGACCTTCCAGTTCTTGCCGCTCAGCCCACCATGCGTAGGGCACCAGGACGGCGCGGGGCTCCCCGTGTCGCTCCACGATGGTGGGCTCGCCGGTGAAGTGGGCGACGTCGATACGGCGGCCCAACCAGTCTCGGAGTTGTCGAACACTCATACGCTCAGTCATGGAATTCACGGTACCTTTGGTACCGTGCAGCTTCGTTACAACTACCGGGTCTATCCGGACGCCGACCAGCGTGCCGCGCTGGCCCAGGCGTTCGGGTGCGCCCGCGTGGTGTTCAACGACGGGCTGCGCGCACGCCAGGACGCCCGAGAGCAGGGCCTGCCCTACGTCTGCGACGGGGAGCTGTCCAAGCGGGTCATCACGCAGGCGAAGCTCACTGTGGAGCGCGCGTGGCTGGGTGAGGTCTCAGCAGTGGTTCTTCAGCAGGCACTTGCCGACCTCAACACCGCGTACCGCAACTTCTTCGCCTCCCTGTCCGGGAAGCGCAAGGGTCGCAAGGTGGCCCCGCCCCGGTTCCGGTCCCGCAAGGACAACCGGCAGGCGATCAGGTTCACCAAGAACGCCCGGTTCGCCGTCACACCGGGCGGGAAGCTGCGCCTGCCGAAGATCGGGGACGTGTCCATCCGCTGGTCGCGCGACCTGCCGTCGGAGCCGTCGTCGGTGACGGTGGTCAAGGACGCGGCGGGCCGCTATTTCGCGTCGTTCGTGGTCGAGGCGGCCGATGCACCCCTGCCGGGTGTCGCGGGCGAGGTCGGCATCGACCTGGGACTCACGCACTTCGCGGTGCTGTCCAACGGCCGGAAGATCAGCAACCCGCGCATTCTGCGGCGGGCGGCCAAGAAGCTCCGCAGGGCGCACAAAGCGCTGAGCCGCACGCAGAAGGGCTCAGCGAACCGCAAGAAGGCCAAACTGAAGGTCGCCAAGGCGTACGCCAAGGTGACCGACACGCGCCGGGACTGGGCACATAAACTCTCCACCGCATTCATCCGCGACAACCAAGCGGTGTATGTGGAGAACCTGGCGGTGTCCGGTCTGGCGCGTACGAAGCTGGCCAAGAGCGTGCACGACGCGGGCTGGTCGCAGTTCGTCGCCATGCTGGAGTACAAGGCCGCCAAGTATGGGCGAACCTTCGCGAAGATCGACCGGTGGTTTCCGTCGTCGAAGCTGTGCTCGGCGTGCGGAACCATCGCCGAGTCGATGCCGCTCAACGTCCGATCGTGGATCTGCGCCTGTGGCGCGGCCCACGACCGGGACGTCAACGCGGCGATCAACATTCTGGCCGCCGGGCGGGCGGACAGGTTAAACGCTTGTGGAGGTGACGTAAGACCACCGCTCGCGGTGGCAGACGCCGATGAAGCAGGAAGCCTTCGGGGTGCCGCATGAGCGGCACCTGCGAGAATCCCCAGCCTTCAGGCCGGGGAGCGCGTCAAGACTACGCGACCATGACGATCTCCGAGGACGTGGTAAAGCAGGCCGAGCAGTGCCTGCGCAACATCGAGGCGGCGCCGACCGAGGCGGGCTGCCCCTTCGCCGATGTCGTCCGGGTGCGCTACATGCTGCCCGACCGCGAGGACTTCGAGCCCTGCTGGCCGATCCTGCGCCGCCACTTCGGCGAAGTCCGCCCGGCCGCGACGATGCTCGTGTGCGGCCTCGCCGACCCCCGCATGAGAATCGAGATCGAGGTGGACGCGCGACGCCCCGCGACATCGGAGCTCGCACCTGTCGTTGACTGACCGCTGAGAACAGGGATCGCATGCTCGTCAGTGGTCCCTGCTCCGCGATGGTGGAGCATGCCTCGACCGTCCCGGCGAGAGGTGTTCTCTTAGCTGAGGCTGTTCTTGGCACGTCCCCTCAGGAGAGGAATCGCGGCTATCTTCTCGGTGGGCATGCTGGACCAGATCAGACCATCGGGTCGGCGATGAGGCGGACAGGCGATGACGTCCTTCTCCGTGACGATGAGATCCACCCTGAAGTCGTGCTCCCCCTCGGGGAGAGGTTCATCGACCATCTGAAGCGAGTGGACGGTGGTCACGATCACTGTCCGGTCGCTCACCAGGCCCGCCTCGATGAGTAGTCCCACCTCGATGTCGGAGTAACCCGCCCCCTTGCCGAGCCGGACACCCTCTCGGTTGACCGCGACGGTTCCGCAGACCACCAGGTCGATCGGGCGCATCTCCTCGATCCCCACCCTGGGGCTGGCGTCTGACGCGACCTTGCTCGATGCCGCCTGAGCCGGAGGCAGCGCGGAGCGCGCCGGGTCGATGAGGTAGAAGGGTTCGATCGTGGCGAGTTTCGGAACCGCCATGTAGAGGATCTTGCCGTCGGCGAGCGCCCGCGCCCGGACGGGAAGCTGGGCGGTGTCCGGGTTGGCCTTCACCGTTCGCGCCTTCCGCCACGGAGGAGTCGCGGCGAGTAATTCAGCGGCCTTGTCGGAACCCACGAAGTCGGGGATGTACCCACGAGCGTCGGGAGTGGAGATCTCCCCTTCAATCAGGGCCGACCACACACGCTCTCGGACGGCCTGCTTGTCCTCGTCAAGACTCATGTCTCCCAATCCCTTACGCCGCCATGAGCGCGAAGAGACGGTCGCTGATTTCCCGCACCCACGGCTCGTGCCGCCAGGGAGACAGTTCACGCCCGGCGGTGAAGGCGATGTTCAGCCCGCCGCCGCCTCGCGTCTCCTCCACGAGGTCGATCGCCTCGTGGAGCGTGCCGCAGGCTTCTTCCGGCTTTCCCTGACGAATGTGAGCCAGCGTGAGATTTCCCAGCACGATGGACCGGGACTTCTTCCACTGGACGAGCCCACGCGCGGTCCTGGCGAGGATCTCCTCAGCTCTGTTGTGCACCCCGAGAAACAGATAGCAGGACCCTGCCATACGGTCGAACTGCGAGAACGAGAACATGTGCATGGCCTCATCGTCATCGCGGATCCGGGCGAAGGCATCCTCCGCCGCTCCCAGTGCCTTCTCGCAGTCGCGGCGTTCGCCGAGCATGGCGTACGCCTCACCGACATGCAGGAACCCCAGGCCCACGAGCACATGGCTCGCCGGTTCACCGACGATCGCCGTCTCGTGGCAGAGTCTCAGCCCTTCCTTGAGATCCTTGCTCCCGTACAACGCCACGAATCCTTTGCGCAGGTGGGCGTGGGCTTCCAGAACGGGGTCCCCGACCTCTCTGGCGGCGCTCACCGCCTGATCGAAATAGCGCCCCGAAACAGCGTGGTCGCGTCTCTGTGAGGCATCCCAGATGAGTTGTCCCATCAGCGTCGCCGATTCGGCTATCGAGACGCACAGCTCGCGCCGAATCCGCCGGTTCGGCGCGTGGTTCCGCAGCAAGGACAGGTGACTATGGCACTGACCTGCGGCGGCGAGCAGCGAGGCGGAGGGCGCGGTGTCGTATTCGGCGGTGAGGCGCTGAACCTCTTGTGCCAGATGGGCGACCGCCACGAGGTCGACGGCTACGGGATTTCGCAGTACGAATTCGAGTCGATCCAGCCCCGGTACGTCCTTCGCGTAGCCAGCGAGGATACCTTCGAGTTCTTCCAGGGAGACTTTGAGGATCACCGCGAGCTTGGGACGTTGCCATGGGCGCGGCTCGGTCTCACCGAGTTCCCAGCGCACGACGGTCGAGCGCTCGACCCCAACGGCGTGTGCGAAGCTCTCCTGCGAGAAACCCAGCGATTTGCGCCGTTGTGTAAGTCGTTGTCGTCTGGTCGGCACGCTCCGCTTCTCCCATGGGACTGTCAGGAGTTCCTCCTGAAGTATTCCTCTCCTTCGCGCAGCTCATCAGGCTCAATGCGACATTGATGCGTCGTTTCCGCACCGTTGTGCTGTGGAATGAGAGGGCATGAGGGTGTCTCCTGCTGAGCTATGACCAGTCGCCACCCTACGTACACAAGCGATGACCTGTCGCGGATATTCACCCTGTCCCCGGTTCCGGCGTCGGCCCCCATGGCACGCATGTTGGTACGACAGACGCTCATCCAATGGGAGATCACGCACTTCCAGGAGCAGGCCGACCTTCTTGTCACGGAGCTGACGGCTAACGCGGTCAGGCACGCCCGCGTAGGTGACGCGTCCGTGAAGGTCCTGCTGACGTACGCAGCCGGAACGCTCAGGATCGAGGTCCGCGACCGTGACAGGACCACCCTGCCGATATGGCGGGAACCGGGTTCCGAGGAGGAGACGGGACGAGGACTTCTGATCGTTGACGCCTGCGCCGATCGCTGGGGAGTCCGGCTGGCGGAGTCCGGCAAGACGGTCTGGTGCGAGCTCGCCACCCCTTCGTCCGATAGGTAGAACAACCACGGACGACCTCGGGAAGCACCCGTTCGGTTCACCCGTCGATGCGAGCACGCACAGATTCGCGAGTGGTCGGCCCCGCCGTAGGGCTCAGCTCGCGCGCATGAGGCCGTGGCAGGCGATGGCGGCGGCGGCCACCACGTTGAGGGAGTCGACGCCCATGCCCATCGCGGCCGGGCTCATCGGGATGCAGACCGCCTCGTCGGCCTCGCGCAGCCAGCGAGAGGAGAGCCCGTCCCCCTCCGAGCCGAGGAGGAGGGCCACCCGGTCGGCCATGGTGACCTTGTCCATGGGGGTGGCGGACTGGTCCGGGGTGAGGGCCAGTGTCTGGAAGCCCGCCGCGCGCAGTTCGGCCAGGCCCGCGTACCAGTCGGTCATCCGCGCGTACGGGATCGCGAAGACCGCGCCCATGGAGACCTTCACCGAGCGCCGGTAGAGGGGATCGGCGCAGCGCGGTGAGAGGATCACCGCCTCCACGCCGAGGGCGGCGGCGCAGCGGAAGATGGCGCCGACGTTGCCGTGGTCGACGAGGTCCTCCAGGATCAGGATGCGCCGGGGCGCCACGTGCTCGGCGGGGGTGCTTCGCCCGACGGGGTGGCCCGATCCGGGTTCGCCGCCCGACCGCGCCTCGTGCTCGGCGGGAGCCCTTCGGGCCTCGCGCCCGGACAGGAGATCCTCCACCCTGGGAAGGGGGAGGCGTTCCATGGCGGCGAGGGCGCCTCGGTGGACCTGGAATCCGGTGACCGCCTCCATGACGGCGTCGTCCACGACGTGGACCCGGTCGCCGAGCGGGCCGAGGAGGTCGGCGAGGGGTCCGGCCCAGCGGGAGGTGAGAAGGACGGAGCGCACGGGGTGGCCCGCCGCGACGGCGCGGCGGATGACCTTCTCTCCCTCGGCGATGAAGAGGCCGTGCTCGGCCTCCATGCTCTTGCGCAGCTCGACGTCACGCAGGTTGGCGTAGTCGGCCAGGTGGGGGTCGATGGCTTCAGGCACCCTCGAATACTGCCATGACCCGCCTGAGCTGCCATATCAGCGCGTAGACGAGCAGCATCACGGAGCAGCCGACGACCACCCCCGCGCCCAGCCTCGTCACGAGCTCGGCCCTGTTGCCCGGAGGGAAGGCCACCGACCAGGCGACCGCGCCCAGCGGGATCGACACGGCGGTGGCCAGGAGCACGGCCACGCGCCCGCCCGCGGGCAGGAGCAGCCGCTCGGGCACCGGCCGCGGCTCCATCCGGGCCAGTCCGCGCCAGGCCCACCAGAGGACGACCGCCAGGCCGACCACGGTGGAGGTGTACTGCAGCAGGCGGAACAGGGGGATCACTCCCGCCACCCGGACGTCCAGCCAGCTCCAGCCCCACAGGGCCGAGCTGTACGAGTGGGTGAAGGAGTCCCAGAGCTTGTGGGTGAGGGCGCCCACGACACCTCCGGCGATCACGGCGGGCAGCCGCCGCAGCCCGTACATGCCCGGGGTCAGTGAGGCGGCGCGCCCGGCGAGGGTGGGGGGCAGGAGCGCGGTCAGCGGGTCGCGGAGCACCAGGTGGAAGACGGCGAGCAGCACCACGACGGCGAACGGGTCGATCGTGAGGACGCCCCTGAGGGAGTGCCAGATCATGTAGTCGGGCAGGAAAGGGAAGAAGATCGGCAGGTCGGGCACCATGGCGCCCAGGGCGAGGGCCCAGGGGTCGAGGAACCGGCGCGTCCGCTCCGAGGAGATCAGCGGCAGCACGGCTGCGACATGGCTGGGCGTGAACGGCACGGACTTCCCTCCGACGATCTGCTGGACAGGTCCATCTTCCGGCATGACCGCCTCGCGACAGTGGGCTTTCGCCTGCCCGTGAGGCCCCACCGCTCTCCTGCGGCGACCGCCGCGTAAGAGCACACCGCCGCGCGCGCGAGCACACCGCCGCCACCGTGAGGAGTTTTGCCACTTCCCCGCCTTTCGACCCTCTGTGACGTATAGATTACCCAGCGTCGTCGAACGGGTACCCGGAGACCGTCGTGCCTGATCAAATCGTGCTGGCGCCGCCGAGCGCCGAGTGGTTGCGTGACGCCCGCAGGGCTCGCACTCTCTCCCTGGCGACCCTGGTCTGGCTGGGCGCCGAGAGCGTGCTCGGCATCGCCGCCGGCCTGGGGGCGCACTCGGTCGCCCTCATCGGCTGGGGCGTGTCGGCCCTGGTGGAGGCGACGGCCAGCCTGATCGTGGTCTGGCGGTTCACCGGGGCGAGGACCGGTTCCGCGCACGCCGAGGAGCGGGCCCGCAAGGCCGTGGCGATCAGCTTCTGGATCCTCGCCCCCTACCTGGTGCTGCACGTGGCGCACGATCTGGACGCCGGCCACCGGGCTGTGCCGAGCGTGCTCGGGATCGTGGTGACGGCGGCCAGCGTGGTCGGCATGCCGTTCCTGGGGATGGCCAAGCGGCGACTGGGCGTCCGGCTGCACTCGGCGGCGACCGCGGGCGAGGGGACACAGAACCTCATGTGCGCCCTGCTCGCGGCGGGGGTTCTGGCCGGGCTCGCACTGAACTCCGTCGGGTGGTGGTGGATCGATCCCACCATGGCGGTTCTGCTGGCGGCGGTGGCGGCACGCGAGGGCCTCAGGGCGTGGCGCGGGCACTCCTGCTGCCACTGATCACCCCTTTACCGCCGGCTCCCCCGACCACCGATCGCCTGTTTCCCGTCGTCGTTCATCCGTTCCCCTCGGCCATTGATCATCTGTTTCCCCGGCGCCGATCTTCCATTGTTTGCGCCACCTGACCAGGCGATCTTCATCGCCGCCGACCGTCGGCCACCTTCACGGACACAGGGTTTCATGATCAACACATACGGTAACAGCAGTACCGAAATGTGTTTTTTGCCCCAGTAATCAGTCCAAGTACAGTTCCGTGAATGTTGCGGACGACCTCCCGATAGGGTGACCCGCTAGCTCCATGACATCGACACCGAAGAGGACATCGTGGGCGGACGTCACCGGACGGATGAACTCGAGGACGGCTACACCCCGTACAAGGAACCGCAGCCCAGACGCAGGCGCGGAGGGCGCGGCAAGGTGCTGGTTCCGCTGGCCGGGTCCGTCGCCCTCGCGGTGCTGCTCGGCGTCGCCGCGTTCGTGGTCATCAACCGCGACCGCGACGGCGGGTGCGCGGGCGAGGCGCTCCCGCTGCGGATCACCGCCTCCCCGGACATCCAGCCCGCCCTGTCCCAGATCGCCGAGCGTTTCAACAAGGCGGCTCACGACGTCGAGGGCAGGTGCGCCGCGGTCACGGTGGCCAAGGGCATCTCGGCGACCGTGGCCTCCTCCTTCAGCGGTGGCAAGGCCACCGCGATGGACGTGTGGGTCCCCGACTCGAAGCTGTGGGTGACGAACCTGCGGGCGAGGAACCAGGAGGTGCCCGAGGCGGGCGCGTCCATCGCCCACTCCCCCATCGTCATGGTGGCCTCGGGCTCGGTGGTGCCGAACCTGAAGAAGAGCTTCGGCGAGGCCAGCTGGGGCGGCATGATCAACGCCGCCAACGTGGCCAACGTGGACGGCCCCGGCCGCAAGGTGCGCGTGCTCGTGCTGGACCCCTCGCTCAACGCCGCCGGGCTCGGCGCGCTCCTGGCCGCCGCCGGGGTGGCCACGGCCTCGGGGGCGGGCGAGGAGCAGCTGGTCGGCGCGCTCAAGAGCCTGTCGGGCTCGACGTCGACGGTCCGCGACCAGGACGCGCTGCTGTCCAGTCTCGGCGTCCAGGGCAGCAAGGCCCCGCTGGGCATCTCCTCGGAGCAGGGGGTCTGGGCGTTCAACAAGGGCAAGAAGCCCGAGGTTCCGGCCGTGCCGCTCTATCCGGCCGAGGGGACCATCAACCTCGACTACCCGGTGGTGGTCACCGCCAAGGACGCCGCCGTCCGCAAGGCCGCCGAGGCGTTCCAGAAGGAGCTCGGCAGCGAGGCGTCCAAGAAGACGCTGCAGGACCAGGGGTTCCGCACCCCGGACGGCAAGAGCGGCAAGGCGATCTCCGCCTCCGCCGGCTTCCAGGCCAAGGCCCCGCAGGCGATCGAGCCGCCCGACGGCAAGACCGTCGCGAGGATGTCCCAGACCTGGTCCCGGATCAAGCTCGGTTCGAGGCTTCTCACCCTGCTGGACGTCTCGGGGACCATGGCCCTTCCCGTGCCGGGCACCGGCCTGACCCGGATGCAGGCGATCACCAGAATCGCCGTCGAGGGCATGAAGCTCTTCCCCGTCAAGAGCGAGCTGGGGCTGTGGGAGTTCTCCACCCATCTCAACGGCCGGGGTGTCGACTACCGCGAGACGGTTCCGGTGGGGCCGCTCACCCAGGACATCAACGGCGCCCTGCGCAGGGACGTGCTCAACCGGAGGCTGATCGCGACCCGGGCCAGGTCGACCGGCGACACCGGGCTCAACGACACCCTCGCCGCCGCCTACAAGCAGATGACCGACGAGTACCAGAGCGACAAGATCAACACGGTGCTGATCCTCACCGACGGGGCCGGCAACGACGATCCTGACGGCGGGATCAGCAACCGGCAGATCCTGAAGCGGCTCAAGGACCAGTTCGACCCGGAGAAGCCGGTGAGCGTCCTGATCATCGCCTTCGGCCCCGACGCCCCCAAGGGCAAGCGCCAGATGGACGCCCTGGCCAAGGCGACCGCCGGTGACGCGTACATCGCCAAGGACGTCCTGGAGGTCAGGAAGTTCTTCCTGGAGGGCATGTCGCGCCGGCTTTGCGCCCCCAACTGCTGACCCTCCCGCATCACTCTCATCCTGTACGGCTGGTGCCACATTGGTACCAGCCGTATCAGTTTTCCCAGGTCATACCGTGTCGGCATGATATCGACCCCTTTGGTCAACCAGTTGCGGGGAGGTGACGTCCTACGCGTGTGGGCTGGAACGGGTGAGTGACGAAACCCGTGAACGAGCCCGTCTCGCGGGGGAGGAATGTCCGTGCCCGGATGGCCGACCGTCGGCCGAACCGACGATCAACAACTCGTTGAGGCGCTGCGGCGTGCCGACACAACGGCGCCCGCGAGCCTCTACGACTCCTATGCCGAACGTCTCAACGACTACGCCCACTCGCTGCTGGGCGACCGTGAGACCGCCGCCGGCGCCGTACACGACGCCCTGGTCACGGCCCAGGGCAGCGTGGACCGCCTGCGCGAGCCCGGCCGCCTGCGCGCGTGGCTGTACGCGCTCGTACGGATCCGGTGCGCGGACGGGGCGCGCGGCGGCCCACAGGGATCGCCGCCGCCCGACATCCACGACGACCCGGGCGAGCGGGAGCTCGCGGCCCTGGTCCACGAGGCGATGGCGGAGCTGAGCGGGCAGGAGCGCGAGGTGCTCGAACTCTCGCTCCGCCACGACCTCGGCAGCGGTGAGGTCGGCGCGGTGCTGGGGCTGACCTCCCGCCAGGTCACCGCGAAGCTCGGCCGGGCCCGCGACCACCTGGAGAACGCGGCCGCCGCCGTGGTGCTCGCCAAGGTCGGCCGGGCGCACTGTCCCGACCTGTCGGCGATGGTGGACTCGTGGGAGGGCCCCCTCACCACGATGCTGCGCAGGCGGCTGTCGGCCCACATCGGCCGCTGCGAGGTCTGCGTCGAGCGCAGGGACCGGCACGTCTCGGCCGGACGGCTGCTGGACCTGGTCCCCCTGGCCTACCCGCCGCTCTCCCTGCGCCGCCGGGTGATCGAGACCTGCCTGAACCCGGAGTCGCGCGAGGACCGCGCCGCCATCGTGGCCGAGAACGGCTTCGACAAGGCCGGTTTCCCCACGGCCGCCGAACGGCGGTCGGGGGGCCGCCGGTGGGGCGGGAAGAGGTCCGCGGGCGGCAGGCGGGCGCGCGACGAGGGAACCTCCAGGGGCGGAGGGTCCACACCCCCCTCGGGCACCCGCTCCCGGCACGCGGCGCCCCCCGCGGATGCGGGAACGCCGGCCGCGGACGCGAGGGCGTGGCCGGCCGGGACGGAGGCGCGGTACGACGACAAGCGGGCGGGGTACGCGGAGACCGGGACACGCTCCCCGGAGGGCGGGACGGCGCCGCGGTACGTGATGGCGTCGCCCACGGACGGCGAGCCCGAGCGCGCGGCACCGTGGACGGACGCCGGGACCCGGCGCGCGTCACGGCCGGCGGACGGCGAGGTGCGGCACACACCGCCACCCGTGGACGTCGACGCCTGGCCGGCACCGGCGGCGAGCGCCGAGGCGTGGCCGACGCCGACCGCGAACGCCGAGGCCTGGCCGGCGCCCCCCGCGGACGGTGAGGCATGGCGCACGACCCCACCGGCGGACACCGGGATCTGGCCGACACCGCCCACGGGCGGCGAGGCGTGGCGCGCGGCACCATCCCCGGACGGCGAGCCGTGGCGCACGACGCCGCCGGTGGACGACCGGGCGTGGGACGCGACACCGCCCCCGGACGGCGAGGCCTGGCGCGCGGCACCGCCCGTGGCCGACCGGTCCTGGCAGGCGGCGCCTTCCCCGGACGACCAGGCGTGGCACGCAGCACCGTCCGCGGACGACCAGGCGTGGCACGCGTCGCGGCCGGCGGATGACGAGTCCCGGCACACCCCGCCGGCCGGTGGCACCAAGGTCTGGCACGTTCCACCCGCGGAGACTCCCGAGGCGCGGCGCACGCCGCCGGCGGGAAGCCCCGAGGCGCGGCGCACGTCGTCGGCGAAGGACGGCGAGGCCCGGCGTACACCGCCGCTCCCGGGCGATGGGAAGCGGGGTACGGAGGCGCTGCCCGCGCAGCGGCGGAGACGGCGCGGCCGCAGGGGGCCGGTGCTGCTCGCGGCGGTGTGCGTGCTGGCCGCCACCGGGGCGGTGGTCGTGGTGGGTGGGCAGGACCTGGCCGGAGGGGCGTTGAGGGACCCTCGGACCGCGCCGGGGACGGAACCCGCGCTGATCACGCTGGAGCCCGGCCCAGAGCCGGAGCCCGACCCCCTGCTGGAGGACCCGGAGGCCGCGCCGACACCCACACCGAGGAGAAGCCGGAGGAGCGAGACTCCCGTTCCCGCCGCCCCCACCGCCACCGCGGCGCGACCGGCACCGAGCCGCGCCCCCACGGCGGGACGGCCCCGCCCCACCCGTACCGCCACCACGCCGCCCGTGGCCGGGCGGCTGAGCGTCTCGTGCCCGGGAGACATCGGGGAGGGCGCCGGGCAGATCCGGCTCGCGGCCCGCAACGCCACGATCTCGTGGTCGGCGACCACCTCCGGCGGGCTCGACGTGCACCCCGCCCGGGGACAGTTGAAGGCGGGCGCGAGAAGCGTGATTTGGGTCACTGCCAAGGATCCGTCGGAGAGCGGCGCGGGACGGGTCGCGTTCAAGTCCGCCGGGGGCAACGCCGGATGCGCGATTTCCTGGGAAAGCCCTGAACCCGACGCCTCCGCACCCCCCGATGACCCGGCTCCCGAGCCGACTCCGACCCCCTCCGCCGGGGCGAGCTCCGAGGGGGCGACGGGCTGATTCCCGCATCTCGTTTTACCTAACACCGAGACTTCTCTCAGAGATCCGGTAAACCATGGACTGGTGCCGAGCGTCGGCATTGACGTCCATGCTGAGTGATTGGTCACATGAAGGGTGCGATCAGTCACATCATTACCAACAGGAGCTCGGAGATGTCGATCAACCGCAGGGTGCTCAAATGGGCACTCACCCTCGCATGCGTCGCGGGGGCCGTGATCGCCTTGGCCGACATCGACACTCCGTTACGCTTGATCCTTACGCCCCTGTTCCTGTTGGTTGTCCCGGGCGCCGCGGTGGTAGGACTGTTGCGTGATCGTGACCCGCTTGCGGCACTATCAGTGGGTGCGGCGGCGAGCCTGGTTGTGAACGTTCTCTTGGCCGCTGCCATGCTTACCTTTGACGCATGGTCGCCCCGTGCCGGAGTTGCGACCATCGCGGTGCTCGGCGGCTTCATATACGTACTACGCGTGTTGTATCGGGGGAGCGGGAGCTTGCAGACCGAACAGGGGGCCAGGTCAAGGTGAACATCGTCATCGTTCGCCCCGGAGACCTCGGGGAGCCCGAGATCTCTCGATGGCGGGAGTTGCAGGTGGCGGATCCGTCGCTGGACAACCCCTTCCTCTCCGTGGAGTTCACCCTCGCCATGGGGCGGCTGCGTGACTACGTTCGTGTCGCGGTCATCCAGGACGGCGGCAAGATCGTGGGGTTCTTCCCCTACGAGCGCCACAGCTTCGGGATCGGCAAGCCTCTCGGCGGTTTCCTGACCACCTGCCACGGACTGATCGCGGTCTCCGGCCTCAAGCTGGACGTCCGGACCCTGCTGCGCGCCTGCAAGCTCTCCGTCTTCGACTTCGACCACCTGGTTCCCGGCCAGCCGACGTTCGCGCCGTACGAGTCGGACGTGCGACCGGCTCCGGTGATGGACCTCAGCGTAGGGTTCGAGACCTACATCGAGCAGGTGAAGGCCAACTCGCCGAAGAACCTCAAGACGGTCCGCTACAAGGAGCGCAAGCTCGGCCGCGAGCAGGGCGAGATCCGCTTCGAGTGGGACTCGGCCGACGCGGGCACGCTCCGCACGCTCACCAACTGGAAGTCCGACCAGTACCGCAGGACGGGCCGGGTCGACCGCTTCGCCCAGCCGTGGATCGTCCAGTTGCTCGACGAGATGCACGCGGAGAAGTCCGAGAGTTTCGCGGGCGTCCTGACCATGGTCTACGCCGGAGACAGGCCCGTCGCCGGTCACTTCGGCCTCCGGACGGCGACGACCCTGGTGGGCTGGTTCCCGGCCTACGACACCGAGTTCGCGCGCTACTCCCCCGGCATCATGCACCACCTGCACATGGCCGAGCACGCCGCGAACTCCGGGCTGCGGCAGGTGGACATGGGCAAGGGCGGGCGCGAGTACAAGAGCTGGTTGAAAAGCGGTGACCTCTTCGTCGCGGAAGGTCGCGTGTCGCGTCCCTCCCCGGCCGCCGCCGTCCACTGGATCGGCCGCACCCCGGTCAACAAGGCACGAACGATCGTCACAGATCGCCCGAATTTGTACAGGCTTGCTGATCGTGTGCTGAAGGGTTTCGGCCGTATGCGCTCCCCCGCGCAGAACCAATCAGGCACTCCGGTCGTCAAGGAACCATGGGGAGTGGGCTAGCCCGCTCCCACTTTCATCACCACACCACCCGCCAGGACCCTCGCATGCATCCCTCATCGCATTCGCCGTTTCCGCCGGTCGTCCCGATCGGCCATGGCCCCGGGTCCGTCCGCCAGTCGCCCCTGACGACCGACCGCCCGGAAGGACATCCGTCACAATGAGCCCCGAGATCACCAAGCACTACAACAACAAGCCACCGCTGAGGGCGGTTCCACCCATCGAGCGGTTCACTCCCATCACCCCCAACATGGCGATCTCCCCGACCGTCAGCGTCGTCGTACCGGCCATGAACGAGGCGGAGAACCTTCCGCACGTCTTCGCGACGCTGCCGCAGTGGATCGACGAGATCGTCCTGGTCGACGGCAACTCGAAGGACGACACCGTGGCCGTGGCGAGGAAGCTGCGCCCCAACGTCCGCGTGGTCCACCAGACGGGCAAGGGCAAGGGCGACGCGCTGACGGCCGGATTCGCCGCCTGCACCGGCGACATCATCGTGATGATCGACGCCGACGGCTCCACGGACGGCCGCGAGATCATCCAGTTCGTGGGCGCGCTGGTCACCGGGGCCGACTTCGTCAAGGGCTCGCGCTACGCGTCCGGCGGCGGCAGCGACGACCTGACGTTCATCCGCAAGTTCGGCAACAAGTCACTGACCGCGCTGGTCAACAGGATGTACGGCACCAGCTACAGCGACCTGTGCTACGGCTACAACGCCTTCTGGGCCCGCCACCTGGACGTCCTCAACCTCGACTGCGACGGCTTCGAGATCGAGACCCTGATGAACGTCCGCGCCGCCAAGGCCGGGCTCAAGGTCCACGAGGTTCCCAGCCACGAGCGCTGCCGCATCCACGGCGAGAGCAACCTGCACGCCGTCCGCGACGGCATCCGGGTGCTGAAGACCATCATCCGCGAGTGGCGGAGCAACCCGGCTCCCGTCGTTCACGAGCCGGCAGCCGCCACCCCGGCCGCCGACCAGGGCGCCGCGTAGCCATGAGAAGCAGTGTCGTCATCTGCGTCTACACCGAGGACCGCTGGGAGGACATCCGAGCAGCCGTCGAATCGGTCCAGAACCAGACACACGAGCCGCACGAGATCATCCTGGTCGTCGACTACAACCCGGATCTCCACCTGAGGCTCAAGAAGGAGTATCCCGGCGCGATCGTGGTGGAGAACGCTCAGGAGAAGGGGCTGTCCGGTGGCAAGAACACCGGCGCGGCGACCGCCTCCGGCGACATCGTGGCGTATCTGGACGACGACGCCGTCGCGGAGCCTGGCTGGCTGGAAGCACTGGAGGAGGGCTTCCAGGACCCGACCATCGTGGGGGTGGGCGGGCAGACCAGGCCGCTGTGGGGCATCGGGCACCGGCCCGGCTGGTATCCCCACGAGTTCGACTGGACCGTGGGGTGCAGCTATCTGGGCATGCCCACGGAACGTGCGCGGATCCGCAACGTCATGGGCGGCAACGCGGCCTTCCGCCGGGAGGTCATCGGCGGTGTCGGCGGGTTCCACACCGGCATCGGGCGCAGCGTGCAGGGGCGCAAGCCCCGCCCGCTGGGCTGTGAGGAGACCGAGTTCTGCATCCGGCTCTCGCAGCGGATGCCGGGGTCGGGAATGCTGTTCGAGCCGGCGGCGGTGATCGGCCACAAGGTGCCGCCCGTACGCTCGACGTTCGCCTATTTCCGCTCGCGCTGTTTCGCCGAGGGCCTGTCCAAGGCACTGGTCGCCCAGAGCGTGGGAGCGGGCGACGGATTGTCGAGCGAGCGGGCTCACGCGCTGAAGGCGCTGCCGCTGGGCGCGCTGCGCGGGGTCGGCGAGGCCCTGCGGGGCGACCTGCCCGGCCTCGGCAGGGCCGGGGCGATCGTCGTCGGCCTCGCCTGGACGACCTGGGGTTACGTTGTCGGTTCCCTTCGACTGAAGCTGAAGCGGGTGCGTCCGTCATGATCCGCGTACCGATCCTGATGTACCACTCGGTCTCCGACCGGCCCAACGCCGAGACGAAGCCGCTGGCGGTACGGCCCTCGGCCTTCGCCGAGCAGCTGGCCTACCTGAAGGAGAAC
This sequence comes from Streptosporangium sp. NBC_01469, assembly GCF_036227305.1. NCBI lineage: Bacteria > Bacillati > Actinomycetota > Actinomycetes > Streptosporangiales > Streptosporangiaceae > Streptosporangium > Streptosporangium sp. NBC_01469. Next base: position 9,882,713 of record NZ_CP109465.1, read on the forward strand.
GGTTTCACACCGTTGACGGTGGCCGACCTGGTCGCCTCGCTGCACAACAACAACGGCCGCTCCATCCCCGAGCGGCCGGTCGTGGTGACCTTCGACGACGGGTACGCCGACTTCCACAGCGAGGCGCTGCCCCTGCTCGAACGCTACGACTTCCCCGCGACGGTCTTCCTGACCAGCGGGTGGGTCAGCGACGCGGGCAAGGACGCGGCGGGCAGGCCCCTCGACACGATGCTGTCGTGGAGCCAGGCCCGCGAGGCCGCCTCGTGCGGCATGGAGATCGGCGGGCACAGCCACAGCCACCCCCAGCTCGACCAGCTGCCCGAGGACGAGCTCCGCCAGGAGCTGCGGCGCAACAAGGCCCTGCTCGAGGACAAGATCGGCTCCCTGGTCTCGACGATGGCCTACCCGTACGGCTACTCCAGCGTGCGCGTGCGGCGCGAGGTCAGGAAGGCCGGATACTGGGCCGCCTGCGCGGTGAACAACGCCATCGCCGCCGACCGGCACGACGTGCTCGCGCTGCCGCGCCTGACCGTCGCCGAGGGCACGTCGATGAAGATGTTCAGCCGTGCGGTCGAAGGAAACCAGGTCCCGCTGATCTACATGCGGGAACGAATGCTGACGAAGGGGTACGCCGTCGTCAGGCGCACGAGATACGGTCTGCGCCGGGTACGCGGCCAGGCGTGAACGACCGGGTACGCCCCGGAGCAGCGCGATCCGCGGGGCGGGTCGCGCTCCGGTGGGCGACCCGGTGAGATCGGTGGTCCCCGTTCTGTCCGGTGCCTCCCCTCCTTCGGAAGCGGAGGCCCCGAGAGGGGACCACCTGGCTGGAACAAGGCCGCGGTAACGCTTTTTCTTCGGTCTACGCGAAGCACCCGGACATGACGGATATCCGTGGTGGCCCGTCACACCCCGGTCCGCGTAGCCGCCATGATGTTAGACGTGAGGCAACGGGCAGGTAATGACGTGACGACGACGGGGGCGGCGGAGACTGCCGAGGTCGGGGAGATCGATCCCACCCACCCCGCGCCTTCGGACGGGCCCCGGGCCGGGTCCGACGGCGAGCCCACCGGCACGGCGCTCTCCGAAGCGCCCGGCGACGAGGCTCCCGACGAGGTCCCGGGCGAGATCCCCGACGAGATCCCCGACGGGGAGGCTCCGGGCGGGGAGACGTCCGGCGGGAGTCCGTACGGCAGGAGTCCGTACGGCGAGACTCCCGGCCGCGAGACTCCCGGCGAGACGTCCGGCGGCGAGGAGACTCCGGGGGGTGACCCTCGTGGCGACGACGCGCCGGTTGACGACGCGGCCGATGACGACACTCCGCCGGACTCCGCGGACGACGCCGACATCGCCACGCCGCCAGGCTCCGTGGATGACACCGACGCCGACGCCGACGCCGCCACGCCACCGGACTCCACGGATGACGTCGGCGACGACACCCCGGGCGAGGCGGACGGCGCTCCGGAGGAGAGCGCCTATGACGACGACCCCGAGGTCACCGCCATCATCCGGCTTCCCCTCCGCCCGATGTCCCCGCCCCGCGTCGACGCTCCCGAAACCGGGACGGCCGGAGCCCCGCCCGCGCGCGCCGGGGACCCCGAGGACCCCGAGGACCCCGAGGACGAGGACAGGGCCGACACCACGACGGAGCTTCGCCTGCCCGGCCGGGCCGCGTCCCCTCCCACGGCGCCCCCCGCCCCCTCGAAGCCCTCTAAGCCCTCGGAGTCCCCGAGCCTTCCGGGGGAGGAGCCATGGGAAAGGTCCTCCGGGGCGCCCAGGCAGCCCCTGGAAGTCTCGGAGCCCCTCCCCGAGGTCACAGAAACCCCGGCAGCCCATCAGTCCCCACAGGGCACGCAGAGGAGCTCGGGGACCGGTTCCGGGACGGGAAAGGGAGCGGGGAAGGCGGTACCGGCGACCAGCGCCATGCCTCCGTCCATGCCTCCGTCCGCGGTGGCCGCCCCCGGACCGCCGGCCGCGACGCCCACCGCCGGGCCCTCGCGCCTGCAGACCGTGATGCGGTCGGCCATGGTGTGGCTGCCGCCGTTGCTCACCGTCGAGGGCCTGATCATGTACGTGCTGGCCCTGCGCGTGGCGCCGGGCCCGCTGCGGGGCGTCGACCTGACCGAGATCGACGGTGTGGGCCTGATCTCGGCGATGCCGCTGACCGCGTTCGCCGCGATCCTGCTGATGCTCGTCGCGTTCTTCGTCACGATCGCGCAGAACACCGACCGCAAGTTCCTGCTGCTCTTCCAGATCGCGGCGATCACCTTCGCCCTGCACGGGGCGGCGGCCCTGATCGAGGACGAGGCCAGGTTCCACACGGCCTACGTCCACGCGGGCTTCGTGGAGTACATCAACCGCACCGGTGAGGCCTCCGCCATCCTCGACGCCCGTCTGGCGTGGCCGGGGTTCTTCGCGCTGGTGGGGTTCATCACCAAGGCCGCCGGGGTCACCGACCTGACGACGATCATGCGGTGGACTCCGCTGCTGTCGAACCTGCTGTACCTCCTGCCGTTCGTGCTGATCCTGCGCCAGGTCGTCGCCACCACCAGGGCCCGCTGGTTCGCCGCGCTGCTGTTCGTCATCGTGCAGTGGATCGGCCAGGACTACTTCTCCTCCCAGGGCTTCACGTACGCGATCTACCTGGCCTTCGTGGCGATCGTGCTGCGCTGGTTCGGCAAGGTGGAGCCGCGCGACAAACCGATGCCGGCCAAGGGGCCGATCCGGCGGCTGCTCGCCCGCCTGGACGGGCTGACACCGGGTGAGCTGCCCCACTCCACCGGCGTCTACGACCGGGCCATCATGCTGATCGTGCTGATCGGCCTGTTCGCGACCGCGACCGCCTCGCACCAGATCACCCCGTTCATGATGCTCGGCGCGCTGACCGGCCTGATCCTGCTCCGGCGCTCCTCGCTCAGCTGGGGGCTGCCCTTCTTCCTGGGCCTGATGGTGCTGGCCTGGATCAGCTACCAGACGGTCACCTTCTGGAGCGGGCACATCGACCAGCTCTTCGGCGGTCTGGGCCGGATCCTGGAGAACCTCCAGAGCAACACCGGCGACCGGATCGACGGCAGCGACCCCAAGCACGCGCTCGTCCTGATGGCCCGCCTGGGCATCTGCGGCGTCATCCTGACGCTGGCCGCCGCCGGACTGTTCCGCCGCCTGCGGCGCGGCGTCGGCGACCGCGCGGCCCTGCTGCTGCTGTGTGTTCCCGTGCTCGCACTCGGCCTGCAGAACTACGGCGGCGAGATCGGCCTGCGCATCTACCTGTTCGCGCTGCCCGGCGCCTGCATCCTGGCCGCGTACGCCTTCTTCCCGAACCTCCCGGCGGGCACCGAGGACGCGCCGGAGGAGACGGTGCCGATCCGCAGGCGCAACATCCGGTTCAACCCGGAGCTGACCCGGCGGATCTCGCTGCTGCTGGCCGCGGGGTGCGCCATGGTGCTGGCGATGGTCTTCCTGGTCGCGCGTTACGGCAACGAGCAGTTCGAGCGGGTCTCCGCCAGCGAGGTCGCGGCGATGCACTACGTCTACGAACACGACAAGCCGAGCGCCCGCGTCCTCTACCTGGTCCCGCTGCTCGGCGAGGAGGTCACGCCGAGCATCCCGTGGGGCGAACGCGACTTCGACAAGATCTCCTACCAGCAGGTGCTGGTGGACAAGAACCCGGCCCAGCTCTCCTCGGTGATCGACAAGCTCCGGGTGTCGCCGCCCAACACCTATCTGGTGGCCACCCGCGGGCAGGCCGGATACCTGCAGCTCAACCACGGCTTCCCGCCGGACTGGGCACCGCGGTTCCGCGCCGCGCTCGACGCCAGCAAGGAGCTCAAGCGGGTCTTCAACGGCGAGGACGCGGCCGTCTACACGCTGAGGTCCTACCCCGAGGGCGCCGAGATCCCCGAGCCGGGGGTGCCGCTCGGCGGCAGCGACCCGACCTCGCCCTGGACGCCGGTCGGCCTGGCCGCGCTGGGCGTGACGTGGATCGCGCTGTTCGGCTACGAGGTGGTCCGCCTGCGTGGCCACGACCAGGCGACCAGGCGGAGGAGGAGGCGCATCCTGTTCGTCGCGGTGCCCGCGTTCGTGCTGGCCGTGGCGGTGATCGCGGAGCGGTTCATCGTCATCGGGTACCAGCTTCAATAAGGAACAAAGTCTCTCGGCGGGCGGCCGGGCCGCGCCATACTGGGCACCGTTCGCCGGGGGGACGCACTTCCCGAAGCTGCTCGAAGGACGGTCAGATGCTCGCAGGGGAGCCCCGCGGCCGGGCGGGGACCTCCACCGGGGCCACAGGGCGGCGGATCGCGGCGGTCGACGCGCTACGCGGTTTCGCGCTGTTCGGCATCGTGGTGGTCAACATCACCTATCTCGCCTCGGGATACCGGATGGCGGGGCTGGCGGCGCCGTCGTTCTCCGCGCCGCTCGACTGGGAGGTGCGCTGGGTCGTCTCGGTGCTCTTCGAGAACAAGTTCTATCTGCTGTTCGCCTTCCTGTTCGGCTACAGCTTCACCCTCCAGATCGACTCGGCCCGCAGGTCGGCGGCGGCGTTCGCGCCCAGGTTCCTGCGCCGCCTGGGCGGGCTGTTCCTGCTCGGCCTGGCCCACGGGATCCTCCTGTTCCCCGGTGACATCCTGGCGACGTACGCGATCGTGGGGCTGGTCCTGCTGGCGGTGCGGCGGATCACCCCGCGCACCGCGGTGATCGCCGCGCTCGCGCTGACGGTGGCGCTGGCCGTGGGGGTGCTGCTGCTGGCCGTGCTCGCGGTGCTGGGCACCGACGCCTCGGAGGCCGTGTCGGAGAACGCGGCGCAGGCCGCCCTGTCGGACCAGGCCCTGCACGGCTCCGCATCCATGATCATCAATGAGCACCTGCACAGGCTCGCCAAGATCTTCGTGCTGCGGGTCTTCTTCCAGGGGCCAACGGTGCTCGCCGCCTGCCTGGTCGGGCTCGCCGTGGGCAAGCTGCGGCTGCTGACCGACCTGTCCGGGCACACGGCCACGCTGCGGCGGCTGCAGTGGGCGGGGTTCACCGCCGGGCTTGCCGGGGCGCTGGTCTACGCGCACTCGACCTGGTCGGGCGGCGGGCACGCGTACCACATGGTCGGCCAGGCGGTGAACCTGGTCACCGCGCCGCTGCTGGCCGCGGCCTACGCCGCGACGCTGCTGCGCCTGCTCCCGGTGGTGCCGCGCCTGGCCGAGGCGTTCGCGGCGCCCGGCAGGCTGGCGCTGACGAACTATCTGGGGCAGTCGCTGATCAGCTCACTGATCTTCACCGGTTACGGGCTGAGCCTGGTCGACCAGCTCAGCCCGTTCTGTGTCGTGTCGATCGGCGTCGGCATCTTCGCCGCGCAGGCCGTCTGGAGCCTGTGGTGGCTGCGCCGTCACCGCTACGGGCCCGTGGAGTGGCTGCTGCGCTGGTTCACCAACTGGCGCAGGCCCTCCGGCGCCCCGGGGGTCGCCCGGTAGGACTTTGTCAGTTCAAGACATTATTCGCGAGCGGTGCTGGAGCTGCGCTCACAGGGCCGGGAGGTGGGTGCGATCCAGGGAAATTCGATGGCGGGCGAAGACAAAGGCGTGGGTTGGGCGCGTCGGCCCAGTTCGGGGTGTTGGTAAGAACCAAGGCCACGCCGCAGGTGCCCGCGATCCGGTACTCAAGGTGTCCACACTTCGGGGAGGGCCCCACGAACTCCACCCTGTTCAGGCCTGCGCCGTCCACCGGTGGCGCGGGGTACCGGCTCGTCGTCAAGCGCGCCCGAGCCGGGTGCTCGTCAAGGTGGACAGCAGCACGGGATCCTGAAGGGATTCGATCCGCGAGACGCCCGGCCTGGTGATGGTGAGCACGTCGAGGGAGTAGGGCCGGTACACGCCATCGTCGCCCCGGACGTACGTGGCGAACGCCGGTCTCCCCTTGTAGGAGGTGCGGACCAGCTTGCAGGCGCCGAACGCGGGACATTCGGTGGCGAGGTAGCGGATGATGGCGTCGCGGCCCGCCAACGTGTCGGGGTCGGGCGGCAGCTCGCACACGACATCGGTGGTGAGCAACCGTGTCAAGGCGGCGAGGTCGCCCTTCTCGAAGGCCGCGACATAGCGGTCGAGCACGTCCCGTTCACACCCGCTACCGGGCTCACCGATGTGGTCGGGCGTGAGAGCCGCCGCGGAGAGCCGCGCCCGCGCCCGCTGCAACACGCTGTTGACCGCGACGCTCGACGTCTCGAGCATTTCGGCCACCTCGACCGCACGAAAGTCCAGCACCTCGCGCAGAATCAGCACTGCTCGCTGCCGTGGTGACAGATGGCGCAAGGCTGCCGCCAGGGCGAGCCGTACCGAGGCCCGGGACTGGACCATCGCGGCCGGGTTGACGGGCTCCACACCGAACACGACCGTGCCCATCGGCTCCGGCCACGCCGATTCCTCAGCTGGTGTCCGTGGGGACCGCGTGACGGCGGGCTGACCGTCCAGGCCGGTTGGCAGGGGCCGACGCCCTCGCGCGTCCAGGGCGGTGAGGCAGACGTTGGTGGCGATGCGGTACAGCCAGGTACGCACCGACGAGCGACCTTCGAAATCGCGGTAGGACCGCCACGCGCGTAGATACGTCTCCTGGACGAGGTCCTCCGCCTCCTCTGCCGAGCCGAGCATGCGGGCACAGTGGACCAGTAGTTCCCGCCGGTAGGTGTCGGTCATGCGGGCGAAGTCGCGGTCCGGCATCGCGATGATGGTCATCGAGCCGGCCTCCCGGCCCAGGTATACGTCGTGCACGCCATGGTCGCCCCCTGGTCCCGACAGCTCCTTTTTCAAGGTAGACCGGCGCGGTGGCCCAAATTCATCGCCCGGGAACCGGTGAATCGCCCGAGTTCGGATGGTCATAACGGTACGGCCGTCAGCACGGAAGGCTGAAGCCTTTTGGGGTGCGGAAACGTCGACACCGACGGAGGAGACGTGTCCGCACCGGGCGTCCGTTACGGCCATCACGGGCCATGAGCGAAAATGCGGGAGAATACATGTCGAATGCGGACCACGCAGGTGTGCGGATCACAGTGATCGGGCTGAACGCGAGGGGCGCGGCCCTGGCCTCGGCACTCGCGGCGGCGGGCAACACCGTGACGGTTTGGGACGAGGCCGGCCAGTCTGACAAGGAGCATGTCGCGGCCGACGCGTCACGAGCCGGTTCCCTGGAGGTGGCGTTCGCGGCCGCGGCGCTGATCATCCTCTGCGTCGAGGACTACGAAGCGGCGCGGCGCATCCTCGAACGTGCCGACCGACATGCGGTCCATGACGTGGTCAACCTCACATCCGGAACGAGCGCGCAGGCCCGCGAGACCGCCACCTGGCTGGTGAACGGCGGCGGCTGTTACCTGGACGGCGCACTGATGGCTCATCCCGAGCACGTCGGCAAGCACGACACAGTGCTCGTCTACAGCGGTTCCGAGGAGGTGTTCAATCGTCACGCAGCAGTACTCGGGCAGTTGGGTGGCGCGACCTACCTCGGGCCGGACGCCGGCACCGCCGCACTCTATGACCTGGCGATGCTCAACTTCGCCTGGGCGACGCTGACCGGCTTCCTGCACACTGTCGCATTGCTGGGAACGGCCCAGGTTCAGGCCAGGACAGTGGCTCCTCTCCTGCAGCACTGGCTGTCGACGACCATCACGGAGGTCATCACTGACTATGCCTGGCAGGTTGACGCGCGTGAGTATCCCGGGGACGAGGAGTGGCTCGAACTGGACGCACCGTTGATGGACCACCTCGTGCACGCCAGCGAGGAACACGGTCTGGACACGGCCCTGCCGCAACTCGTCAGAGCGCTGACATCCAAGGGCATCGCTGCGGGACACGGCAAGGACAGCTATGCCAGCCTGATCGAGATCATGCGCAACTGAAGCTCGTCAGCGTGGCTCTTGATACCGATGGCGCGATCATCTCGTCAGCGGTCGGCGTGGACATCGGCTGCGGAATGGTGGGCCACCGAGACCGCCCTCACCGCCGACGACCTGCCCGGCACGCCGGCCACGCTGATGCCGCCGGTGGAGAAGCGGATTCCGGCCGGTCGGGGATTCCCAAGGGGAGGGCCGCCCGGCACGGTGACGTCGTGGTCAGCCCGGTTACGGCTCATGGCCGCCCGGCGGGCAGGACGGGTTGCACAGCACGTCGACCCAGACATCAGCGACCGGCGCGGTGATCCGCTCGACGGCCTCGGCCGGAAGTACGTCGTCCGTAATGTCGGCCCAGATCATACGTACGGCGGCGGCCAGCGTGACGATACAGGCGCCGCACCGCACGCAGACGCGCACGTCGCCGGGCATGTTCGGAAAAGGCTACGGCCACCTCCGCGCATCCGCGCTGAGCGCGGACGCATCAGTGACGTACATTGAAAATCTGGCCAAAAACCTTAAATGAGGGAGAAAGTCATGGGCCATACTCAGCCCGATCTCACCTGGCGCAAAGCCTCCCTCAGCTCGGCAGAGGGGCAGAACTGCGTCGAGGTCGCGGCACTACCCGGCGGAGAGCAGGCCGTACGGGACTCCAAGAACCCCAGCGGCCCCGTCCTGAGATTCACCCCGGGTCAATGGAACAGCTTCATCAGAGGTGTCAAGGACGGCGAGTTCGACTAGGCTCCCGCGCGCTCGCTCCACCTGACCTCGTACGGCTTGAGCTGGAACTGCCTGCCGTCCACGACGGTGGTGGCGGCGGCGTCGGTGGTGTTGACCATCACGAGCTGGCGCTCCTGGGCCAGGACCCGCACCCGCGCGTTGGAGGAGGCGACCGTCTCCAGCGTGACCCCGAGGGGGAACCACTTGGTGAAGCCGCTCAGGATGCCCGCCATGGGCATCTCGACGCCGGTGTTCGGGTGCCACAGGCAGCCGGGGCAGACCTGGTCGTCACCGGTGGACTTGCGCTGGGGGTTCCAGAAGAGCGAGGTGGTGACGCCGCTGGTGGCGAACTCCATCATCGCGGCGGTGTGGACGGCTGTGCGACGGTCCTCGGCCCAGTCGCCGTTGGTGGGCTCGACGTACCACTCGGCCCACCAGACCGGCAGGTTGCCGCTCTTCTCCTGGAGCCACCTGGTGAGAGCGCCGAACTTGCCCAGGGCGGTGAACTCGTCGGGGAAGGCCCCGGCCTCCTTGGTGACCGAGGCGCCGTCGACGACGATGAAGTCGGCGCCCTTCTTGTTCTCGATCCAGTACCGGACCGCGTCCAGGTCGCGCTGGACGATGCTCCCCCACGGCCCCTGGATCTCCGCTCCCCGCTCGGGGACGGTGGTGCTGCCGACCGACACGTAGGGGCCGCCGACCTTGATGTCCTTGTCGACGGCCTTCAGGGCGTCGTAGACCTTGTTGTACAGCTCGGTGTAGCCCTCGATGTCCCAGCGGTTCTGGGGCGTGTTCCAGAAACCCTTCAGCTCGTTCCAGACCATGAAGTGCTTGACGGTGGGGTAGCGCCTGGCGACGGTCGCCGCGAGCTTGGCGTAGTCGTCGAAGTGCTCGCGCCGGGGCGCGGTCTCCAGCTGCGTCCAGTCGGTCCTGCCCGAGCTGCCGCCCTTCATCCAGTCCGGCGAGCAGCACAGCGTGATGATCGGGAGGGCCTGGGAACCGGACATGAACCTGATCCGGCGGTCGAGGTCGCGGAAGTCGTTCCTGCCCGGCGCCGGTTCGGGGTTGCCCGCGCCCCAGCCCATGATGTGCTGGTTCTGCAGCATCGGGACCCGGCTCAGCATGTGGGAGGCGGCCTCGGTGACCTCACCGCCCTCGTTGTCGGCGCTGAACTCCGTGTGGGTGATGCCCCAGCGCGGCCACTCCTGGAGGGCGGGGGGCGCCTCCAGCACGGGTGCCGCCTGCGTCGGGGCCATCGTCATGCTCTGTCCGCGGGGAACGTCCGGCTTCGCGGCGTAGGCGATGATGCCGACCACGAGTGCCGCCGTCACGATCATCGCCCCCAGTGCGACCGGCCAGGCCGGGCGCCGTCGCTGGTGCCGTCCGTTAGTCGGTATCACCGATTCCTCGATCCTCGCAGGTCAACGAATGTAGCGTTCCACAGCGGCACTGAACGTGACGGTGCCCCCACATGGTTCACAGGCAAGCGTTACCAGCCGCGCCGCCAGCGTATCCGTGGCGGCTTGCATGACGCTTGAAACTTCTACCGCGATTCCCGTCCGGCCTCCAACCGCCGGGGGCCGGATTCAGCCTCCCAGGACCCTCAGTGCCCGGTCGACGAGCGTGGGGACGGCGGCGCCGATGTGCTCGAAGCCCTCGCCGACGGTCTTGCCCTGCCTGAACCTGGCGTGGATGCCCTCCACGATGACGGCGAGCTTGTAGTTGCCGAAGGCCACGTAGAAGTCCAGGTCGGACAGGTCCGCGCCGGAGACCTTGGCGTAGTGGGCGGCGAACTCGCGGGCGGTGAGGAAGCCGGGGGCCACGGTGACGCCCGCCGCGACCGGGACCGAGGCGCGCTCCTCGTCCCCGGGGTCCTGCCAGTAGGTGAGGGTGAGGCCGAGATCGGCCAGGGGGTCGCCGAGCGTGGACATCTCCCAGTCGACGACGGCGAGGATGTCGGGATCCGGGGAGAGCCGCACGAGCGTGTTGTCGAGCCGGTAGTCACCGTGGACCAGCGTCGAGGCGGACCGCGCGGGCAGGCGCTCGCGCAGGCGGGTCACCAGGCGGTCGTACGCGGGCAGCTCTGCGGTCTTCGACCGCTCCCACTGCTGTCCCCAGCGCTCCAGCTGGCGGGCCATGTATCCCTCGGGACGCCCGAAGTCCCCCAGCCCCGCCTCCTCGTAGTCGATCGCGTGGATCTCGGCGAGCACCTCGGCCAGCCGCTCCGACAGCCGCCGGGTCTGGCCGGGGGTGAGCCCCTGGGCGTCCTCCCTGGTCCGCACGGCCGCGCCGTCCACATGCCCCATGAGATAGAAGGGCGCCCCGATCACGTCCAGGTCGTCGCAGAAGGCGACCGGCTCGGGCACCGGGACCGAGGTCGGCGCGAGCGCCGAGATCACCCGCCACTCGCGCCTCATGTCGTGGGCGGTCGGCAGTACGTGCCCGAGCGGCGGGCGGCGCAGCACCAGGCGGCGCCCGGGGGTCTCGACGACGTACGTCAGGTTGGATCTGCCGCCCGCGATCAGGGAGACCCCGGTAGGCTCACCCGCGTCGGGGACATTGGCCGCGATCCATCCGACAAGGTGTGGCCAGTCGATGCCAGGGGTGCTCATAGCCACCAATTAGAACGTCACTCGGGTCAGCGGCGCCAGCCGGGGTCGCCCAATGAGATCCCGAAACGTTGTGATGAGTGCCACCCGCCCTCACTTCCGTCCTTTATCGTTACATTACGTCCCTACCAGCATTCTTGAGCTTTACGGCATCCTTCACAGGATGCCGTAGGGGACCCCGCACACCCCAGTAGGAGCTCATGCGCGTCTCAATTGTTCAGCCCCGTGACCTCGGCCCGGCCGACATCGACCGATGGAGAACCCTCCAGAGCGCCGACCCCGCCTTCGACACCCCGTTCCTGTCGCCGGAGTTCACCGTCACCGTCGGCGCACTCCAGGAACGCGTCCGGGTGGCCGTGCTGCACGACGGGGCGGACGTGGTGGGATTCTTCCCCTTCGAGCGCCATCCGATGGGCATCGGCATGCCCGTCGCCGCGGGCCTGACCGACGCGCAGGGGCTGGTGCACGCCAAGGACGTGGAGATCGACGCGCAGCGGCTGATCAGGGCATGCGGCCTGGCCGTCTACGAGTTCGACCACCTGGTCTCCGGGCAGCCGCTGCTCCAGCCGGGGCACAGCAGGCACCCCTCGCCGATCATCGATCTGCGCGACGGCTTCGAGCCGTACATCGAGACGATCAAGGTGACCTCCGGCAAGACCTACCGCTCGACGGCGTACAAGAGCCGCAAGCTCCAGCGCGACGTCGGGCCGCTCCGGCACGACTACGCCACCACCGACCTGGCGCCGCTGCGCACGCTGCTCGGCTGGAAGACCGAGCAGTACCGCCGCACCGGCCGCACCGACCGGTTCGCCCGGCCGTGGATCGTGGAGCTGGTCGAACGCTTCCTCGCCACCGACACCGAGCACTTCGGCGGGGTCCTCGACATGCTGTACGCGGACGGGCGGCCGGTCGCCGGGCACTTCGGGCTGCGCACCGGCACCACCCTCGCGGGCTGGTTCCCCGCCTACGACACCTCCTTCGCGAAGTACTCCCCCGGCCTGATCCACCACCTGGCCATGGCCGAGAAGGCCGCCGACGCCGGGATCGAGGTCATCGACATGGGCCGCGGCGAGAAGGAGTACAAGGAGAAGCTCAAGAACGGCGAGTACGAGGTCGCGGAGGGCCGGGTCGCCCGGCTGAGCCCCGGTGCCGGGGTCCACTGGATGCTGCGGGTGCCGGTGCGCAAGGCGCGTGGCACGGTCCTGGCCAACCCGCTCCTGCGTACCACCGCCGACCGCGCGCTCAAGACGTTCGGCCGCCTGCGAACATCCCTGCAAGCGTGATCCGATCCGCCGCGGCGTGGGAACGGTCCTTCCACGCCGCGGCGGATCCGGTGACAGGCCGGCGGGGCCGATAACAGGAGGGTCCGGCGGGCTTTGGGGGCCGATGCCGTGATTCGCCCGGCGCCTGGATGCCCGCGGGCGCGCGGAGACCGTTCCCACGATCCGCCCGGCGGGCTTCGACGGCCGTTCTCGTGATCCGCCCGGCGGGCTCGGACGACCGGTCAGCCGATCAGCCGATCAGTTCGGCGACCACCGAGACACCCCGCCTGACGTCGGCCCGCGACGCGGAGCCGTAGCCGATCACCAGGCCGTGCCGCAGCCTCGGCCCGTGGTAGTGGCGGGCCATCGAGTCGAGCAGCACGCCCCGGGCGCGGGCGGCCTCGACCAGGGGCGCGACCGCGTGCTCCGGCAGCTCCACCATGACGTGCAGGCCCGCGGTGTCGCCCGTGACCCTGGATCCGAGGATGTCGACCACCACGGCGCGGCGGCGCGCGTACTCCAGGCGCATCCGTCGCAGGTGCCGGTCCAGGTCCCCCTTCTCCAGGAGCACCGCCACCGCCTGCTGGGCCGGGCCGCCCGTACGGTCGGCCAGGGCGTCCCTGGTCACGGCGAGGGCTTCGACGAAGCTCGGGCGGGCGACCAGCCAGCCGACGCCGATGTCGGGCGTCAGGGCCTTGCTCAGACTGCCCAGCAGCACCACCTGCCCGGGGTCGAGGCCGTGGAGGGCGGGCAGCGGGGCGACGTCGTAGCGGAACTCGGCGTCGTAGTCGTCCTCCACGACGATCGCGCCGGTGCGGCGGGCCCAGGCCAGGAGGCGCTCCCTGCGCGGGATGGGCAGGCGCCCGCCGAGGGGGTACTGGTGGGCGGGGGTGGTGTACAGGACGCGCAGGTCGTCGGGGAGGCCGTCCACGACGACGCCGTCCTCGTCGACCGGGCAGGGCACGATCTCGGCGCCCCGCCCGGCGAAGACGTTCCTGGCGACGCGGTAGCCGGGTTCCTCGACACCCGCCCGGTCACCGGGCCGCAGGAGGGTGGCGGCGACCAGGTCGAGCCCGTTTCCGGTCCCCCGGGTGACCATGACGTTCTCCGGCCCGACGGGGATCGCCCTGGTCCTGCGGAGGTGGTCGGCCAGCGCGGCTCGCAGCCTCGGCAGGCCGCGGGGGTCGGGGTCGCTCGCCGGCGGCAGGTCGGCCGCTCCCCGCCAGGCCCTGCGCCAGGCCGCCCTGTCGTAGTCGTGGACCCACGGCTGCCCCGGGCGCAGGTCGATCACGCCCGGCCCGTGCCCGTTCCCGTATCCGTTCACGGGCACCGTGAGCGGGACGGGGACGGACGCGGGTTCCCGCCGGCCCTTCTCCCCCTCGGGGGGAAGCGCCATGTCGGCCACGTAGGTGCCCGAGCCGTGACGTCCTTCGAGCCAGCCCTCCGCGTACAGCTGCTGGTAGGCCTCGGTGACGACGGTGCGGCTGACCGCGAGCCGGCGGGCGAGGGCGCGGGTGGAGGGCAGGCGCTCCCCGGAGGTGAGGGTGCCGCCGCGCATGGCGTCCCTGAGACGGTCGCCGAGCTGGACGGCGAGCGCCGTACCGGCCCCGCGGTCCACCGATACGGGCAGGTCGACGAAGGAGCGCGGCAAAGTGGTCTCCTGTAAGAGCATGGGAGTGGACGTGTTCCCGATATCCACTTCTCCCTAGATTAGTGCCATGCTCTCTACGACTCCCCGTACCACCCTCAAGCGCGCGAAGGACAGGGGCAGAACCTCCCGCGAGGATCTGTACGCGGTGCTGGACGCCGGGCTGGTCTGCCACCTGGGCATCGTGACCGGCGGCTCCCCCATGGTCGTCCCCACCGGCTATGGCCGGATCGGCGACACCCTCTACCTGCACGGTTCCACCGGCGCGGCCTCCCTGCGCGACGCGGAGGAGGTCTGCGTCACGGTGACCCACGTGGACGGCGTCGTGCTGGCCCGCTCGTCCTTCCACCACTCGCTCAACTACCGCTCCGCCATGGTCTACGGCCGCCCCCGCCGGGTGGAGGACGCCGAGGAGCGCCTGGCCGGGCTGCGGGCGATCACCGAGCAGCTCGCCCCCGGCCAGTGGGACGCCACCCGCAGGCCCACCGGCAAGGAGCTCGCCGCGACCATGGTGCTCGCCCTCTCCCTCGACGAGGCGTCGGTGAAGGTGCGCCAGGGCCCGCCGGTCGACGACGAGGAGGACTACGGGCGGCCGATCTGGGCCGGGGTCCTGCCGCTCCACCAGGTCTGGGGAACCCCCGAGCCCGACCCCGCGCTGACCTGGGACCTGGCCGTGCCCGAGCACATCGCGTCGCGAACCATGCCCGCTGCCGGGATCGGGCCGCTTATAGCGGATAACCGCTGATCAGCTCCACCCTGTGAGACTGATTCACGGTTAATGAGCGGAATGCGGTTATCTATCGCTAGGCTACGCTCCGTCTGTTATGGGTGGGGGCCCTGACAACTGAGGAGACCGTTATGTACGGCACGCCGTCGGCCTGGCGAGTCCCCGGATACACCGAGATCCGCGAGTTGGGCGCCGGTGCGGCCGGGCGTGTGGTGATGGCTCGGCACGACGCCGACGACATCGTGGTGGCGATCAAGTATCTGTCCGACGAGCTCAGGAGCGACGTCGGGTTCGTGGCGCGCTTCCGGCACGAGGCGAGGGTGCTCAACACCCTGAACAGCCCGCACTCCGTCCGGCTGTACGACTACGTCGAGACCGGCGACGGCGCGGCCATCGTCATGGAGCTGGTCAACGGCGTCGCCCTGCGGACGTTGCTGCGCTCGGAGGGGCCGACCGGCCCCGAGGCGGCGCTGCTCGTGCTCAAGGGCTCGCTCCTGGGGCTCGCCGCCGCGCACTCGGCGGGCGTGGTGCACCGCGACTTCAAGCCCGAGAACGTGATGGTGGGGGCCGACGGGAGGAGCAAGCTCGTCGACTTCGGCATCGCGGTCCGCTCCGGCGACGGCGACACCCCGGCGGGCACGCCGCCCTACATGGCTCCCGAGCAGTGGGTGGGCGGACCCGCGGGGCCCGCCACCGACGTCTACGCCGCCACCATCGTGTTCTTCGAGTGCCTGACCGGCACCCGTCCCTTCCGGGCCACGAACATCGCCGCACTGGCCCGCCAGCACCAGGTCATGCCACCGCCGATCGAGGAGGTGCCCTCCGCTCTGCAGGGGCTGGTCGAGCGCGGCCTGGCCAAGCACCCGGCCGACCGGCCGCCGACCGCCAGCGCGTTCCTCACCGAGCTCGAGGCGGTGGCCGCCGACGCCTACGGCCCCGACTGGCAGGAGCGCGGCCGGCGCCGCCTGGCCGGGATCGCCGGGCTGCTGGCCGCGATGTTCCCGATGGACACGCCCGTCCCCGGAGCCGACACCTCGCTGGCCATGACCGAGCTCGACGGCGACGACGGCGGGGGGAGGACCTCCTCGGTCAGCAGGCTGAGCGTCAAGATCCTCGTCGGCGTCGGCTGCATCGCGGTGATCGGCGGGCTGACCGCGGTGCTGGTCGGCTCCGGCGACCCCACGGAGATCCAGTCGCAGAGTTCCGTCACCTCGCAGAGCCCGACCCCCTCGGACCCGCTGGAGACGCTCGTCCCCGAGGACGAGACCGACGAGATCGACGAGCCGGTGGAGGAGTCGCCGTCCGCGGGCACGCCCACCCCGACGCCGACCCCGAGCACCACCGCCAGCTCGGGCCTCCCGCCCGTGGCGCCCACCGCGACGTCGGCGGCCGCGACGCCCACACCGTCGGCGAGGCCCACCAGAAGGCCCACCACCCGGCCGACGAGGACACCGACGCAGAAGCCGCCGTCCACGACCCCCACCGCGGAGGAGAGCACCACCCTGGACGACAGCCCCCGCGACCCCGGCCGTCCCACGACCAGGCCGCCGTCGACCGCCCCGACCCAGCCCACGACCGCCCCGACGTCCTCTCCCACCCAGCCGACGGAGCCGTCTCCCAGCTCGGAGCCCACTCCCACCGAGACGGGTCCCTCCTCACCGGGTACCGAGACTCCCAAGCTCACCGCCTCGCCCCTGCCGCCCGTCGAGGCGACCCCCGCGGCGTTCCTCGCCCTGGGCCTGGTGACCAGTGGTGCCGTACCGTTCACACTGGCCGTCAAGCGCGGCCTGACGGGACGGCACCGGAAACGCCGGTAGACAGGGGAACGATCGCGATCATGAACACCGACCCATGAGCACCGATCGCGGAGGCGTCGCCGGGTTCCGGCTGACCGGCCGTACCTGGGCGGACGATCTGGGGATCTGGTCGTCGGCCGTCGCGGCCGACGGACGGCCGGGGAGCGCCCTCAGGTTCGATCCGCGGCTGGTCGCCGATCCCGCGGCGCGCGAGCGACTGGTCGCGGCCGTGCTCGCCGACCGCAGGCTCGCGCAGAGCGGCATGACCGGGCTGATCCCGGTCGCCGACCTCATCACGGCCCGGGACGAGGTCTGGCTGATCACCTCGGAGCCGACCGGCCCGACGGTGGGCGACCTGCTCTCGCCCGGATCGCCCGGGTCGCCCCGGCCCGACGCGGGCAGCGCGGCCACCGTCCTGGTGGAGACCGCGCAGGCGCTGCTCGCCGTGCACGCCTCCGGGCTCGCCCACGGGGAGCTCCACCCGGGCACCGTGGTGATCGCCCCGGACGGGTCGGCACTGCTCGCGGAGCGGGGGCTCGCCGACGCCCTGCTCGGCCGCCCTCCCGCGCCGGAACGTGACGTGGCGGCCTGGGCGTCGCTCGCCCGGGGGCTGGCGGCGACCTGGGCCTCGGGCGACCGCGGGGCCGCCGGGCTGCTGGAGAGGGCGGCGGCGACGGCCTCCATCAGAGGGCTCGCTCCCGCGCGCGACGCGCTGCTCGCCGGGCGCGACGTCCTGCCGCCCGGATTCACCACCCGCGACAGGCTCGTGGAGACCCTGCACCGGTGGCCGGCGCACGACGCGCCCGCCCCGGGCGGGCATCCGGCCCCCGCGCGGTCCGCCCCCGACGAGGGGGAGATCGTCACCCTGCTGCACGTCCCGAGGGCCGGTGATCCGCACGCACCGGGGACCGGCGACCGGCGCGGGTCCGAGGATGTGATCATGCGGTTCGGTCCCGGGGTGCCCTCGGAGACCACGGCCGCCCAGCTCTGGCGGGCCGGCCGGGACCAGCAGCGGACCGAGATGTCCTCCGGCGGACTCGGCGCAGGTGCGGCCCCTCGCGCGCGTCGCAGGCGCGGCCGTACGATCCTCGCCTCGGCGATCCTCGCGCTGATGATCGTGGGCGCGCTGGCGCTCTGGCTGTTCCGGGGCCCGGCGACGCCCCTGGAGGTGACGAAGGTGGACATCAGCGCCCCGAAGAAGGCGCAGGGGTGCGACACGACGGTCAAGATCACCGGCGTGCTGTCCACCAACGGCGCGGGCGGGGAGGTCCGCTACCAGTGGAAGCGGAGCGACCGCGAGCAGCCGATCACGCAGACCGACCACATCCCGTCCGGGACGGCCTCGCACGAGGTGAGCCTGGAGTGGACGGTCAAGGGCGAGGGAAATTTCAAGGGAACCGCCACCCTGATGCTGCTCTCCCCGCTCCCCGACGGGGAGAAGCTCCAGGACAGAGCCACCTTCACCTATAAATGTTCATGAGTGATCACCAAGGTCCACAATGCGGCACAAAGCCGTTCTTACTACTCTGGCGGCCATGACCACGCAGACCCCTCCCGGCTGGTATCCCGACCCCTACGGCTCGCCGCTGCTGCGGTGGTGGGACGGCACTCAGTGGACCGACGCCACCCATCAGACGGACGCTCCCGCCGGACAGGGCACGGAACGGGGGCCGCAGACCGGCCCCTCCCCCCAGCCGCACCTCGCGGGATCGGGCCCTCAGCAGATGGGATCGCCCCCCGCACCCGAAGGACCCCACGGGGTGGGTCCCACCGGCCGGTGGGCCCAGCAGGGCGCGCACCAGCAGGGCCCGCCGGGACCGGCGGGCACGGGACAGCCGCAGTGGGGCGGGCCGCCGAACGGCAACACGGCGCAGATGCCCCTCCCGCCCTACGACGGCTACCCGTCCGGGCCGCCACCGCGCAAGAGCGGCCCCCTCCCGTGGATCCTGGGTGGCGGCGGTGTGCTGATCCTGATCGTGGTGATCGTGGTCGCCGCGATGTACCTGGTCAATCCCGATCGCACGAACACCGCGGGCGAGTCCACCGCGCCCCGGACGCCACCTCCCACGGCGAGCCTGGAGCCCAGCCAGGAGCCGACTCCCGAGACGACCCCCGCGCCCTCGGGGAGCGCGCCGCCCCAGGCGGTGGACGGGCGCGTCACGGACCCGGTGACCGGCCTGTCGTACGAGATGCCCGAAGGCCCCTGGAAGGTGCCCCCCAGCGTCGGCGGCGGGCTCGGGTTCGTCTGGAGCAGCGCGGCCGTCGCCGTCGCCCAGGAGAACTTCGACGGCAGGGGCGGCGACTGGCTCGGCAACGTGCTGACCGGCGAGCTTCCCGACCAGTACGGCTACCAGGGCGTCGGCAGCCTGCGTTCGGCCGCCGCGACGCTGCTGCAGGTCGTGGAACCCGCCTTCTACAGCCCCCCGCACACCCGGAAGATCGTCGAGGACAAGGCCGTCAAGGTCGGCGGCAAGGACGCCTGGCTGCTCGTCTTCGACCTGGACTTCTCCGAGCAGGCCAAGGCCAACGGCTGGAAGTGGAAGCGGGAGCGGGCCGCGTTCGTGATCGTCGACCGTGGTGAGAACACCCGTCCGGCGCTGGCCTACGTCTCCGTACCGGACAATCTCGACATATCTATAGCAGACAAGGTGATCAAGTCATTCAAGCTCCCATGAAGTGAGTACTACCCTGAGGGCTATGAGTGACCTGCTGGTCTGGATCGACTGTGAGATGACCGGGCTCGACCTTGGCCGTGACGCGCTTGTCGAGGTGGCCTGCGTGGTCACCGACGGCGAGCTGAATCAGCTTGACGAGGGTGTGGACGTGGTCATCAAGCCCCCGCCCGAGTCCCTTGAGCAGATGTCGGAGGTGGTGCGGGAGATGCACACCGCCTCCGGCCTGCTGGACGCGCTGGAGGGCGGTGTCACGCTGGCCGAGGCCGAGTCCATGGTGCTCGAATACATCAGGAGTCACGTCCGGGAGCCGAAGAAGGCCCCGCTGTGCGGCAACTCCATCTCCACGGACCGGTCGTTCATCTCCCGTGACATGCCCGCCGTGGACGGGTTCCTGCACTACCGGATGATCGACGTCTCCTCGGTGAAGGAGCTGGCCCGCCGCTGGTACCCCCGGGTCTACTTCGCCTCGCCCGAGAAGCAGGGCGGCCACCGGGCGCTGGCCGACATCGTCGAGAGCATCCGGGAGCTGCGCTACTACCGCGCGGCGGTCTTCGTGCCCCAGCCGGGCCCCGATTCCGCCACCGCCAGGGAGTTGGCCGAGGGCGTGTCCACGCACAGGTCTTGAGCGTTTCACGAGAAACCCGGTACGAAACGACTCCCAAAGACCGCTACACTTTTCATGTGCTGCTACGGCGGCGATGGTGGGTGTAGCTCAGTTGGCAGAGCGCTAGGTTGTGGTCCTAGATGCCGGGGGTTCAAGTCCCCTCACTCACCCCACGAGAACGGCCGGTCCCCAGGGACCGGCCGTTCTGCATTTCCAGCCCCACTACCCACCAAAAGTGGATATTGCAGGTTATGCTCGCTGCTATCGCTACGCCGTTAGGATCGGGGGTTTCGGCGACCTGACCGTGTTGCAGCCACGGAGGCCGGATGAGAGTCGACGATGCCCCGTTCGACGCAGAGCCCAGAGTCGTGACGGGTCTGAGCAGGCGTGAGACCGAGGTCATGGAACTGATCGCGACGGGTCGCTCCAACGGGCAGATCGCCCAGCACCTGTTCCTGAGTGAGAAGACCGTGAAGAACCATGTGAACCGGATATACGCCAAACTCGGCGTCGACTCACGGGTCACCGCGATCGACCTGTGGCTGGAACGGGCCGCGCGCGAGGAACCTCGGCACTACTAGCGCCCCCGGCACCTCGCGTGCCGAGGGTCAGTGGACGGAGAGGCCGCCGTGACCTCGGCACCACTGGCGCCCCGGCACCGCTAGGCGGAGAGCCGCAGGCAGCGGGAGGCCTCCAGGGCGCGGACAATGGCGGACGTGCCCTCCTCCAGCTCCTCCGAGGTGATCGAGAGCGCCGGGCGCAACCGTACCGACCGCTCGCCGCAGGGCAGGACCAGCACGCCCTCCTCCTCCCTGAGCCGGGCCACCAGGAGATCGCGCTCCACGGCGTCCGGCAGGTCGAAGGCGCACATCAAACCGCGCCCGCGCGCGTTCTCCGCCAGGTCGGGGAAGCGCTCCTGGATCTCCAGCAGGGCCGCGAGGAGCTCGGCGCCGAGCCTGCCCGCGCGCGGGATCAGGCCGTCGCGCTCCACGATCTCCAGTATCCGGCGGGACCGGACCATGTCGACCAGCCCGCCGCCCCAGGTGGAGTTGATCCTGCCGCTGACCTGGAAGACGTTGCCTGGCACCGTGTCGACCCTGCGGCCCGCCATGATCCCGCCCACCTGGACCTTCTTGGCGAAGGCCACGATGTCGGGACGCAGGCCCAGCTGCTGGTGCGCCCAGGGGGTTCCGGTGGTCCCCGCGCCGGTCTGCACCTCGTCCATGATGAGGAGGGCGTCGTGCTCGTGGCAGAGCCGTTCCATCGCGAGCAGGAACTCCGCCCGCATGTGGTTGTCGCCGCCCTCGCCCTGGATGGGCTCGGCGATGAAGCAGGCGATGTCGTGGGGGTGGCGCTCGAAGGCCGCCCGCGCCGCGGCCAGGGAGCGCTCCTCGGCCGCCTCGACGTCGCCGAGGTGGATCGCGGGCACCTCGATCCTGGGCCAGTCGAACTTCGGGAAGCGGTCGGTCTTGATCGGATCGGTGTTCGTCAGCGAGAGCGTGTAGCCGCTGCGCCCGTGGAAGGCGCGGGTGAGGTGGAGGACCTTGGTACCGAGCTCCGGGGAGTGCCCCCGCGAGGTGTTGAGGCCGCTCTTCCAGTCGAAGGCGCACTTGAGCGCGTTCTCCACGGCGAGGGCGCCGCCTTCCACGAAGAACAGGTGCGGCAGCTCGGGGTCGCCGAGCACCCGGGCGAACGTCTCGGCGAAGTCGGCGAGGTGGACGGTGTAGAGATCGGAGTTGGCGGGCTTGTTCGCGGCGACCCTGCCGAGCAGCGCCAGGAACTCCGGATCGTCGTCGAACGGGTTCACCCCGAGGGGCGCCGAGGCGAAGAAGGTGTAGAAGTCCAGGTAACTCCGGCCGGTACGGGCGTCGACGAGCCGGGAACCCCGGCTCCGTTCCAGGTCCAGCACGAGCCGATAGCCGTCGACGAGCAGATGACGGGCGAGACGGCCATGAACGTCCATGTCCCCTCCACGGTGATCCGAGAAGATGATCCCCCGTCATTGACACATCTACACGGAGACATTACGCCTTGAGACCGATTCTTGTGAAGATTTTCTTGCGCACCCGTGGCCCGAGCGTGAATATCCGGACCGTGCGGCCCGGCCTTCCGGTATGACCGTTCACCTTCCCGGGGATCACCCCCACCGAGACCACAAGCCGGTCAAATCGGCCTATCGTGCGGTAAGGCAGTATGACCGCCAGGAGGAAGCCCGATGTCCCTTCGCGAATCCGCAGCCGACATGCGCGACGAGCTGGTCCGTCTCCGCCACGCCCTGCACCGGGAGCCCGAACTGGGCCTCGACCTGCCACGCACGCAGGAGAAGGTGCTGACCGCGCTGTCGGGCCTGCCCCTGGAGGTACGGCTCGGCACGGGACTGAGCTCGATCACCGCCGTGCTGCGCGGTTCCCTGCCTGGCCCGACCGTGCTGCTCAGGGGGGACATGGACGCCCTGCCGGTCTCCGAGCGCGGCGACGCGGCGATCACCTCGCGGACGGCCGGACTGATGCACGCCTGCGGTCACGACCTGCACACCACCATGCTGGCGGGCGCGGCGCACCTGCTGTCCGCCGGGCGCGACCGGCTCGCGGGGAACGTGGTCTTCATGTTCCAGCCCGGCGAGGAGGGCCCCGGCGGCGCGAAGATCATGATCGACGAGGGCGTGCTGGACGTGACGGGCGAGCGCCCGGTCGCGGCCTACGCCCTGCACGTGATCAGCTCGATGCTCCCCCAGGGCGTCTTCGTGACCAGGGGCGGCCCGATCATGGCCGCCGCGGACAGGTTCACGGTGACCGTGCGCGGCGCCGGGGGCCACGGAGCCTCGCCGCACCGCGCCAGGGACCCGATCCCCGCGGCGTGCGAGATGGTGACCGCGCTGCAGACCATGGTGACGCGCGGTTTCGACGTGTTCGACCCCGTGGTCGTCACCGTCGGCAGCTTCCACGCGGGCAGCGCCGACAACGTGATCCCCGAGGAGGCCCGCTTCGAGGCCACGATCCGGTCGTTCTCGTCCGCCGCGCACGCACGAGTCCAGGAACGGGCGGTGACCCTGGTGAAGGGCATCGCGGCGGCGCACGGGCTGGAGGTGGACGCCGACTACGAGGTGAGCTACCCGGTCACGGTCAACGACGGCGCCGAGGCCGGCTTCGTGGGCTCGGCCATCCGCGAGGTCTACGGCGAGCGGCGCTTCTTCGAGGCCCCCCAGCCGTTCACCGGCTCCGAGGACTTCTCGTTCGTCTGCGACCAGGTGCCGTCGGCCTTCGTGGCACTCGGCGCCTGCCCGGCGGACGTCGATCCGGGCCGGGCCGCCTACAACCACGCCCCCGAGGCCAGGTTCGACGACGCGGTGCTGCCCGACGGGGCCGCGCTCTACGCCGAGCTCGCCACCCGGCGCCTCGCCCTCGCCGCGAGCTGAGCGGGCCGGGCAAGCGGGACGGGGCGGCACAGGCGGCCGGTCCGTGCGCTACGGAGCCCGCCGGGGTGTCACACCGCCGCGTGGACCACCAGCGAGACCGCCACGTACTGCGCCAGGTAGGCGGCGACGGTGAAGGCGTGGAAGACCTCGTGGAAGCCGAACCATCGGGGGGAGGGGTCGGGCCTGCGCATGCCGTACACGACCCCTCCCGCCGTGTAGAGCACCCCGCCGAGGAAGAGCAGGGCCACCGCGGCCACCCCCGCGCCCGCCACGAGCTGGGGCAGCACGAAGACGGCCGTCCAGCCGAGGCCGATGTAGAGCGCGGTCGAGAGCCACCGGGGAGCGCCGATCCACAGCACCCGGAAGAGGACCCCGGCGATCGCGCCGGTCCAGATCACACCGAGCACCACCGCACTGGCCGCCCCGTCCAGGGCGAGCAGCGCGAACGGGGTGTAGGTGCCCGCGATGATCAGGTAGATGTTGGCGTGGTCGAGGCGCCGGAGCACCTCCTCCAGGCGCGGGGAGAGCGTCCCCCGGTGGTAGGTGGCCGAGATGCCGAAGAGCAGGCCGGAGGTGATCGCGTAGATCGCGGCGGCGACCCTCGCCTCCACGGTGGGCCCCAGCGTGACCAGGACGAACCCCGCGACGAGCGCCACGGGCAGCGCCCCGGCGTGCAACCAGCCGCGAAGGCGGGGCTTGACGGACTCTGCGCGCGTTTCGGCGAGGATCGGGGCCATGAACCTACGGTAGCGTAAGTTACGCGGCCGTAGGTTGTGATCTGCCCTACACGGACGCGAACCGGTCGCGACTGCGCATATGGTTTCCCCCTCGGGTTCACATCGTGCGGAACCTCGGGTTCACATCATGGAGAAGAGGACCGAACCGATGGGCAGGCGGGAAGCGCGGGAGCCGATGCCGGGACGGTATCCGGTGACCTTCGGCGAGGTCGATCTCCTGCAGGACCTCGACCGGCCCTCCGGCTGGGTGGTCTCCAAGGACGGCGTGCCACAGTCGTACGTCGACCTCGACGACGCCACCTACCTCGACTTCGAGTACGTCCGGCTGATGGCCGACGTCATCGACCTCCTCGGCGAGGGCCCGCTGGACGCCGTGCACGTGGGCGGCTGCGCCTGCACCCTGCCCCGCTACGTCGCGGCGACCCGTCCCGGGTCCCGGCAGATCGTCGCCGAGCCGGACGAGGGGCTCGTCCAGCTCGTCAGGGACCAGCTCCGGCTGAAGTCGGTACCCCGGCTCAAGGTCAGGATCCTCGACGGCCGCACCGCCACCGCCGGACTCGGCGACGCCTCGGCCGACCTGCTCGTGCTGGACGCCTTCAGCGGCGCCACGATGCCGATCGAGCTGGCCACCTCCGAGTACATGGGGGACGTCGCCCGCGTCCTGCGCGCGGACGGCACCGTGCTGATCAACGTCGCCGACGGCAAGGGGCTGGCCTTCACCCGCCGGGTGCTCGCCACCGTCCGCGGCACCTTCCCCCGGGTGGTGCTGCTCGCCGAACCCGGCGTCATGCGGGGACGCCGCTTCGGCAACCTCATCGTCGCCGCCTCCCGCCTGCCCCTGCCCGTCTCCGACCTGACCCGGAGGGCCGCGGGCGGTCTCACACAGGCCCGCTGCGTGTACGGCGAGGACATCGTCAACTTCATCGCCGGAGCCCGTCCCCTGAACGACGGCGACGCCGTGGTCATCCCCGTCCCCCCGCCCGCGGTCTTCGGCTGACCCGCCGGCCCGTCAGTCCGGCCCATCGGTCCGGCCCATCGGTCCGGCCCGTCAGCCCGGCGCGGGAACCCAGGCGCTGACCAGGGTGCCCTCGCCGGGCGTCGAGGAGACGTCGAGGCCGCCGCCGAGCGCGGCCATCCGGTCGGCCAGCGCGCCCAGGCTCCCGCGGCCGGGCGCACCCCGCTCGAAGCCCACTCCGTCGTCGGAGACCGCGACCCGCAGGCGCCCGTCCGACCAGGCCAGCCGTACCTCGATCCTGGAGGCCTCGGCGTGCTTGAGCGCGTTGGCGACGGCCTCGCTGACCGTGAAGTACAGGGCTCCCTCGATCTCGTCGGGGAAGCGCCGCGAGCGGAGCGCCGGATCGGCCGTCACGGTCGTGGCCACCGGCAGCCGCGAGCAGCGCTCCTCGACCGCCTCCGCCAGGCCGCCCTGGCTGAGCACGGACGGGTGGATGCCCGCCGCCAGCTCCCGCAGGTCGGTGAGGGTCTGACGGGCCTGCTCGCGCAGGAGCGCCAGGCTGCCGGAGCCGCCGCCGGTGGCGCGGGCCAGCTCCAGCCCCGCGATCAGCGCGACGAGCTGCTGCTGCGCCCCGTCGTGGATGTTGCGCTCGATCCGCCGCCGCTCGGCCTCCTGCGCGTTGACCAGGCGTGCCGCCAGCCCCGCGCTCTGGATCGCCAGCCCGATCGGCACCGCGAGCGAGCCGAGCAGCCTGCGGTCCTCGGCGTTGAAGCGCCCCGCGACCTTGGGGCCGCAGGCGATGTGCCCCAGCCCCGCCGGGACGGTGAGCACCGCCTCGCCGTCCTCCCTGCCCGCCACCACCCGCGTGCCGTCCGCGAGCGTCACGGCGGCCCAACGCGTCTCCAGGCCCGCCCGTACGGCCCCCGCCAGCCTTCCCAGCTGCTCCACAGGCTCCGCCTCCTCCAGCCTCGGCCCGAGCTCTGTCAGGAGCTCGTCCACCGTCGGCCTGAGGTCGAAGATCAGGAAGAGCCTGGAGCCCCTGATCCCCACCCGGATGTCGAGCAGGTTGTGGCGGAACACGACGGTGGCGATCACCGCGGGCAGCGCGGCCACCGCCGTCACGACGCCGATCCAGCTCACCGCCTGACCCGCCTGCCCGAAGATCGGCACCACCACGGAGCTGCCCAGGGTGGTCATCGCCCCGACGATCATCCAGCGGAGGCGGCGGCGCTCGACGAGGGGGCCGCGCCGCCCGCGCTGTACGAGGGAGACCAGCACCGACAGCGCCACGAGGAAGACCGTCAGCTGCCCGAGCCCGCCCACGAACGCGGCGAGCAGCCCGGCCGCGCCTTCGAGCCCCAGCGGGTTGCCGTGTGGGAAGGCCGAGGCGTACACCTCGTCGGGGCTCAGCAGAACACCCAGCCAGTGAAGGAAAACCGCCACCCCGGCGATCCAGACGACCGGGCGCCAGCGCGGCGAGGGCAACCTGCCGTCCGGGAAGATCAGCGGGACGAACACCCAGTTCAGACCGTAGAAAACGGTGAACAGCGAGATCAGTGCCGCGGCGGCCACGGCGAGCGGGCCGTGAGAGTCCCCGTACCTCACCATGACGCCCACGCCGAGGCAGCCGAGGCCGAGGCAGACGGCACTGACCAGCAACAGCCAGCCGTAGGAGTTGTCGGGGCGCCTGACCGCGATGAGCAGGCCGACCGACGGCAGGATCACGCAGGCCGAGATGAACAGCCACTGGCTGAACGGCACGGGCATGCCGACCTCCAGCAGGCCGCCCGCGACGATCCCGGCCACCGACACCGCGGCCATGGAGGCGGCCAGGGCGCGGAACGGGGCGGTCGACGTCGGCGAGCCCGGCGGTGACGCGGGTGCCGGAGCGGTTCGGGAGGCCGTGGACGTCATGGGACGTAGGGTGACCTGCCGCGGGCTCCCCCGTCCAGGGGGTTGTCCACACATCGTGTGCGGTTCGCCGCACCCGCAAGGGGGAGGACCGCCGGGTGTCGCGAGGCTGGAGCGCCTTCTAGTTTCGGATGAGGGCCATCGGGGAGGTGGCCGCAACGCCCGGAGAACATCCGAAGGAGCATTTCTATGCGGTTGCCGTTCCGATCGAAGCACCTGCTGGCCCTCGCCGTCGCCGTCACGGCGGTTCCGGCGACGATCCTGCCACTGGCCGTCCCCGCGTCGGCGGTCACGGCCGGGGCGGCCGGGGTGGTCGCCACGGGAGCGGTCACAGCCGGGACGGCCGGGGCCGAGGCGGTCACCACGGGAGCGGTCACCACGGGGGCGACCACGGCCGGGAGACCTCTCGCCGAGCCGGAGATCCCGGACAGCCCCGCCGGCCGGCAGCTGCGCTGGTTCCTCGGCGCGCCGGACCGGGCACCGCTGGCGGAGAGCGAGCTCGGGGAGCGTTTCAACTCCGGCTACCTCTCGTCGCTGACGGCCAACGGCCTCAACGCCTTCCTTGCGTCGGCGAAGGGATTCCGACTGGAGAAGCTGACCAGGGAGACGCCGTCCTCGCTGGCCGGGATCGGGGCGATCGGCGAGCAGGCGTTCGTCCTGCAGCTCGGCGTGGACGGTGACGGGAAGATCAACCTGCTCGGCCTGACGCCCCCCGCGCCCCCCGTACCCGCCGCTCCCAAGAGCTGGAAGCAGCTCGACACCCGACTCCGCGAGGTCGCCCCCAGGGTGGGCTTCCTGGCCGCCGAGATCGACTCGCGGGGCAGGTGCGACGTCGCGCACGCCGTGGCGCCGGACACGGTCCGTCCGATCGGCTCGATCTTCAAGCTGTACGTGCTGGGCGCCGTGGCCGAGAAGATCCGCGACGGCGGGCTGCGCTGGAACACCAAGCTCACGATCAAGCCCGAGTGGAAGAGCGTGGGCGAGGACGGGCTGACGAGCCGCCCCGACGGCAGCACCACCACGGTCAGGGAGGCCGCCAAGCTGATGATCTCGATCAGCGACAACACCGCCACCGACATCCTGATCCACACGGTCGGCCGCAAGGCCGTGGAGGCCAAGGTACGGCGGTGGTCGAGCCATCCCGAGCGGAACATCCCCCTCCTCACCACGCGCGAGATCTTCCTGCTCAAGGGCGTGAACCACCCCACCCAGGCCCGCGCCTACCTGGCGCTCGACACCGCCGGCAAGCGCGCCTACCTGAAGGACACGGTCGCCAAGCAGTCGCTGTCGGACATCGTGCTCTGGACCAAGCCCAGGGAGATCGACACCGTGGAGTGGTTCGGCTCGCCCCGCGACGTCTGCCGCGCCTACGCCGGGCTCCTGAAGCTGGGTGGCAAGGAGGTGAGCGCGGTGATGTCGGCCAACGACCTCGGGCTCGGGCTCGACAGGAAGAAGTGGCCGGTGGTCTGGGCCAAGGGCGGCTCCGAGATGGGGGTCTTCGACCTGTCGTACCTGGCCCGCTCCGCCGGGGGGAGGACCTACGTCGTGACCGCGCTGACCAGCGACCCCGCCGGCGCCCTGGACGAGCGGGTCATGACTCCCGAGCTGATCTCACTGAGCCGGGGCGGCTTCGCGCTGGCCGGCCGGAAGTAGTCCGGCCGATCGGGTTCGCCGTCGAGGCCGTGGCACTTCGTTGCCACGGCCTCGCCTGTCATGGAATAGTTGAAACATCAACTGAGTTATCACCGGCGAACATCGCAGGAAGGAATCCAAGATGCCCGCCGTGACCGTAGAGAACCCGCTGACCCTGCCTCGCCTGCCGCAGCCGCTGAACGCGACCCGCGAGCGCCAGGTGCTGGCCGTCACCACCGCGCCGAGCGGATTCGAGGGAGAGGGCTTCCCGGTCCGCAAGGCACTCGCGACGATCAAGTCCCAGTATCTCGACCCGTTCATCATGATGGACCAGATGGGCGAGGTCGACTACGCGCCGGGCGAGCCCAAGGGCACTCCCTGGCACCCGCACCGGGGCTTCGAGACCGTCACCTACATGATCGACGGCGTGATGGACCACGCCGACTCGCACGGCGGCGGCGGCACGATCTCCGACGGCGACACCCAATGGATGACGGCCGGCGGCGGCATCCTGCACAAGGAGGCTCCCCCGGAGTGGCTGGTCGCCAAGGGCGGCCTGTTCCACGGGATCCAGCTCTGGGTCAACCTGCCGGGCAGCGAGAAGATGGTCGCGCCGAAGTATCAGGACATCGGCAGGACCAACGTCGTCCTGCTCAGCAGCCACGACGGCGGCGCGCTGGTCCGCCTCATCGCGGGCGAGGTCGGCGGGTTCACCGGACCCGGTTCCACCCGGACGCCGATCACCCTGCTGCACGCCTCCCTCAGCCCCGGTTCCCAGCTGACGCTCCCCTGGCGCAAGGACTTCAACGCGCTCGCGTACGTCCTGTCGGGACGCGGCACCGCCGGCGGCGACCGGCAGCCGATCGAGTCGGGCCAGCTGGCCGTCTTCGACGGCTTCGGCAGCCTTCCCGGGCTGGGCACCGACGGCGAGACCATCACGCTCTCGGCGGCCGGCACGCAGGAGAGCCGCAGCCCCAACCTGGAGGTCATCGTGCTCGGCGGTCGCCCGATCGGCGAGCCGGTCGCGCACTACGGGCCGTTCGTGATGAACACCCAGGCGGAGCTGGCCAAGGCGTTCGAGGACTACCAGGCGGGCCGTCTCGGCACCATCCCCGCCGGCCACGCCTGATCGCGAACCCCACGATCCGGTGCCGGGATCCGGCGTCCGACCCCGAGCGGAGACGTCGGGGCCGGGGACGCCGTGGCCCCGGCCACCCCTGATCGCGAGGCACGCGGCCTGACACCGGCGTCGGCGCGGCGGAGACGTCGCGGCCGGGAACGCCGTGGACCCGGCCGCGGGCCCGCTGCCGGGGCTAGCGCTCGGTGAGGGTGACGCAGGCGACGCGGGGACCGGCGACGCCGGCCTCGGCACCGGCGGTGCGGGTGGGCTCGGCGTGGATCACGAGCGACCGGGGCAGCCGCCCGGGGACGAGCGCCCAGTCCTGGGTGGCGGTCGCGGTGGCGTCGCCCCGGGCGTCGGTGGTGAAGTCGAGCCAGACCTCGTTCTCGGCGTTCGCGTGGGTGTGGGAGTGCTGGTAGTGCGGCCCGGCGTCCTCCGGTTTGAAACCGCACGCGTTGACGTGCAGGTGCGCCCCGTACGTGCGCCCGGGGAGCATACCCTTGACGCTTACCGTGGCGGTGGCGAGCACCGCCCCCGACTCCACGGTGACCCGCGCCGAGGCTCTGGGCGGCACCAGCACGGTGTCGTAGACGATGGCGGAGGCGCGTGGCGCGGGGCGGGTGAACGTGCCGCCCCCGGCGAGGCGGATCTCGCGGGCGCCCGGGGTGGTGATCGACCCGGCGCTCGGATCGTGCCCGGCCGGATGGGGTGCGGCGACCTGCTCACCACAGCCCGCGCAGAGCAGGGCGACGGCGGCGAGAACTCCCAGAATGCGCATCCACGATCTCCTTGACCGGGCCGGAGAAGAGCAGCGCCCACCATATCGAGTAATTGTACGACCACGCTCGGTATTGACCACTCCCGGCCACGCCACCCCGGAGATCCGCGACAGGGAGGCCGGGAGGCGTCCGCGCCGCGCGCGGAAAGGTCAGAAGCACGGACAGGGCCGGGAAGGCCCATCGGTATCGGCCTTCGCGGGGCGGGAGGCCGGAAGCGCGGCGAAGGCGGGCGGAGAAGGCGGGACCGTCCCCATCGGACCGGTCACGACAGGGCCACCTTCATCGGGCCCGTCACGACGGCGACGACCGTGGTGTCCCCGGGGAAGACCCCGCGTTCCACCAGGGTGAAGACTCCCCACATCATCTTCGCCACGTAGACCCGGTCGAGCGACATCCCGTGCCGGTGGGCGAAGTCGTCGGCGAACGCGTCCAGTTCGGGGCCGCGCCTGGCGTAGCCCCCGGCGTGGAAATCGCACTCGACCGTCCAGTTGGCCGACACCTCGCCGTAGGTGGCGACCTGGAGCCCGGCGACGACGTCGGCCAGGAACCGCCCTCCCCGCAGGACGGAGAAGCCCAGTGCCCGTTGACCGGTGGCCAGCCCGGCGGCGATGCCCGCGAGCGTGCCTCCGGTGCCGACGGGGCAGCAGACGACGTCGAACGGTACGCCGATCTCCCCGGGGAGTTCGGCGCAGCCGCGGACGGCCTGCTCGTTGCTGCCGCCCTCGGGCAGCAGGTAGAACCGGCCGAACTCCCGGCGGAGCTCCTCGACGACGGGCGCGGTGTCCTTGACGCGGTAGGTGGCGCGGTCCAGGTAGACCAGCCGCATCCCCGCGCCCGCGGCGAAGGCCAGGACCTCGTTGAGCGGCAGGTGCTCCTCGCCCCGGATGACGCCGACGGTCCGGAACCCGAAGCGGGCCCCGGCCGCGGCGACGGCCCGCACGTGGTTGGAGTAGGCGCCGCCGAAGGTCAGCAGGGTCTCGTGGCCCAGCTCGGCGGCCCGCGCCAGGTTGTACTTGAGCTTGCGCCACTTGTTGCCCGGCAGGAGGGGGTGGATCAGGTCGTCGCGCTTCAGGATCACGCGTACGCCCGCGCGGGCGAGCCGGGGGTCGTCGAGCTCCACGAGGGGCGAGGACGGCGTCCGGTCGAACTCCCGCCGTATGTGTCCGGGGTCACCCATGATCGGCGGAGGCGCGGTTCAGGCGTTGGCCGAGGCTATCTCGTCGATGCGGGCGGCCAGGGTGAAGTCGAGCTCCGTCAGGCCGCCCGCGCTGTGCGTGCTGAGCGCCAGGTGGAGAGTGCGCCAGCGGATGTCGATGTCGGGGTGGTGGGCGAGCTTCTCGGCCTCCACCGCGATCTTGTCCACGACGCGGATCGCGGCCGGGAAGTCGGTGGCGGTGATCGTGCGGCGGATCTCGTCGCCCTCGCGCCGCCACTCGGGCAGGCCGGTCAGCCGCTCGTCCACCGCGGAGTCGTCAAGCAGTTTCATCCTCCCAGGAGATCATGTCTCCGGCGAAGACGCCAAGCCTGGGCAGGCTTCCGGCGCGCCGGGCCATGGCCATGACGCCCTGGGCCATCGCGGTGGCGTGGCTGGCCTGGTCGAGGAGGGGCTCCAGCTCGGGCAGGAGGCCGGGCAGCCGGGCGAGGCTCCACTCGTGCCAGCCCGACAGGCGGGTGCCGCCGCTGTCGGGGTCTTCGGCGCGGTAGGCGGCCAGGATCGGGCACTCCCGGTGGATGCGGAGCAGCCATCTCTCGATGTCGGCGTTGAGCGCGGCGATCCTGGAGGGGGCGGCGTACAGCCAGCCGTCGTCGCCGATGCGGTCGGACTCGCCGTCGGCGGCCGGGTAGGAGCGGACCACCGTGCCGTGCAGGAACAGACCGCTGGCCACCATCAGCTGGCGCCCCTCGCACCAGTCGAGCGCGCCGCGCAGGGGCGCCGGGACGGTGTCGACGATGACCGCGCGCTGGGAGGTGCTGGGCTGCCGGGCGAAGCGCACGTGCACCTCGGCCCACATGTAGTAACTCGCCTCCCCCGCGCCGAAGAAGGGGAAGGGGAAATCCTGGTCGAGGTGGGCCATGTGTCGGGTTCTCCGCGGAGAGGGGACAGGAGTCGTTCCGAATATGAACGACTCCTGACGACGCTCCTGGGATTACTCGCCGGAACTCTTCGTTTGACCGGATCCGGTCATTTGACGGCGCCGGAGGTCAGGCCCGACTGGATCTGCCGCTGGAAGATGATGTAGACGATCATGACCGGGATGATGGCCATGCTCAGCGCGGCGAACAGGCCCGGCCAGTCGGCCTCGTACCCGGCGCTGGTGGAGATGTTGGCGACGCCCTGGGTGATCACCCATTTGTCCTCGACGTTGCCGGTGAGCAGCACGATCGGCAGGAGATACTGGTTCCACTGGCCCAGGATGTTGAAGATCGTGATGCTGATCAGGCCCGGCCTGGCCATCGGCACCATGATCTGGAAGAACGTCCGGGTGTGCGAGCAGCCGTCCATCATCGCCGCCTCGGCCACCGAGGTGGGCAGCGTCTTGAAGAACGCCGACAGGAAGAAGACGGTGAACGGCAGCGAGTAGGCGATGTAGACCAGGATCAGGCCGAGGTGGGTGTCGAGCAGGCCGAGGTTCTTCACCACGAAGAACAGCGGGACCAGCGCGAGGAAGACCGGGAACGTCATGCCCGACACGAACAGGAAGTAGATCACCCTGTTGCCGGGGAAGGTGTAGCGCGCCAGCACGTACGCGGCCATCGAGCCCAGCAGCATGGTGCCCGCCGTGCTGCACGCCACCACGAAGATGGTGTTCAGCATGTACTGGCCGATGTGGGCCTTCTCCCAGGCCCGGCCCCAGGCGTCCCCGCCGAACGAGGCCGGCAGCGTGATGGCGTCCCCGAAGATCTCGGCGTTGGTCTTGAAGGCGGCCAGGAACGTCCAGACGATCGGGCCGATGATCAGGAGAGCCCAGACCAGCAGCGCGACGTGGGACAGCGCGCCGAAGGCCCCGAGCGGGTTCCTCTCCCGGCGCCTGACGCGCGCGGGGGCGGAGGGACGGGAGTCGGGCTTGCGAGCCGTGTCCGTGACCATCAGTACTCGATCCTCTCGCGCCGGGTCACCCGCAGGGTGAGGGCGGCGAACGTGATGGCCATGAAGAACAGCGCCACGCCCATCGCCGACGCGTAGCCGAACTTGGAGAAGTTGAACGCCGTGCGCCAGATCTCCAGCGGCAGCACCGTCGTGGAGTTGTCGGGCCCGCCCCGGTCGACCGAGAGGACCTGGACCAGGGCGAAGGCGTCGAAGGCGGCGATGCCGAGGTAGACCCAGGCGACCTGCATGGTGTCCCACAGCATCGGGAGGGTGATCCTGAAGAACAGGGTGAACCGGCCCGCGCCGTCCAGCGCGGCGGCCTCGAACACGTCCTTGGGGATGGAGGACATGCCGGCCGAGAACAGGACCACGTAGAAGCCGACGGCCTGCCAGACCATCACGCCGATGATCGACAGCAGCGCGATGTCCGGGTCGATGAGCCAGCCGACCGGGTCGATGCCGATCTTGCCCAGCAGGCTGTTGATCACACCGGTCTCGTCCGAGCGGTAGATCGTCTGGAAGAGCACGCCGACGATGGCCACGGCCAGGACCTGGGGCAGGAAGAAGATCACACGGTAGACCTTCGAGCCCCAGAGCCCGGTCATCTGGCCGCCCCGCTGCCCGCCGCTCAGGTTGAGCAGGAAGGCGAAGAACAGGGCGATCACGATCGTGACCAGCGGCATGACAAGTAGCAGAACACCGTGGTGACGCACCGCGGCCCAGAAGACCTCGTCGTCGAAGAGCCTCGTGAAGTTCTCCAGACCGATGAACCGGGGGGCCGCGGAGATGCCCTTCCAGTCGGTCAGCGAGATGTAGAAAGCCTGGATGTACGGGCTGATCACGAAGACCACGTAGAGGAGGACGGGCGCGGCGAGAAAGCCGACGATGAACGGATACTTGCCCTGCCGCATCGGGAACTACACCGTCCGGTTCTGCTTGGTGATGGAGGAGTCGGCCTTGGTCTTGTCGGCCGCCTTCTGCACCTTCTCGCAGAACTCGTCGGCGGAGATGCGGCCGAACAGGAGCGCGTTGGTCTGCCTGCGCAGCTCGGTCTCGAACTCCTTGTACCAGTTCTCGAAGTTGCTGAAGGTGACGATGTTCTGGCCGGCGGCGGTCTGCGCGGCGCTGAGGCTCGCGTTGCCGGGCGTCAACTCCAGGCCGTCGGCGGCACCGGTCACGACGGTGATGTTGCCCGACTTCTCGGTGAAGCCGCGCGCGCCCTCCTTGGAGAGCATGATGCGCAGGTACTCCAGGCCGCCCTTGGGGTTCTTGCCCTTGGCGGGGACGATGTAGGCCTCGCCGGCGGCGGCGCGGATGGCCTCGAACGGCATCTTGTCAGCCGCGGTGACGCTGGGGGTGGGCGTCAGCGCGTACTTGAAGGTCTCCGGGGTCTGGGCCTTCTGCTCGTTCTCCAACCAGGAGCCGGAGGGGTACAGGGCGACCTTGCCCTGGTTCTGCTGGAGCTGCACCTGGGTGTGCTCCTTGTCCTCGAAGGACTTGTCCATGTACTTGGCGATCTCGGCCCAGGCCGCGGCCGACTGCTTCATGGAGTCGCGCTGCCAGACACCGTCGACGAGGTTGTCGACGTCGATCAGGATCTGGTTGCCCTCGATCTTCGCGGCGGAGATGAGGATCATCCAGTACGCGTAGTAGGCGGCG
Source organism: Streptosporangium sp. NBC_01469 (assembly GCF_036227305.1). Lineage (NCBI taxonomy): Bacteria > Bacillati > Actinomycetota > Actinomycetes > Streptosporangiales > Streptosporangiaceae > Streptosporangium > Streptosporangium sp. NBC_01469. The sequence goes on from NZ_CP109465.1 coordinate 9,917,908, forward strand.
TTCTTGCCCGCGTACGCGAACGGGGTGACGCCGGCCGCCTTGGCCTTCTCGGCGAAGGCCTTGAACTCGTCGAAGGTCTTCGGCGGGGTCCAGCCGTTCTTCTCGAACAGCGCGGAGTCGTACCAGAGGCCGTACGCGGAGAAGACGTAGTTCATCAGGTAGGGCTTGCCGTCGATGAGGCCGGACTCGACGGTGCCCGGCGCGACCATGTCGCGCACCTTCTTACTCGGGTCGTCGATCGAGGGGGCGTCCCACAGCTCGGTGAGCTCCAGGAGCTGACCCTCCTGCTGCAGGGCTCCGTTGTCCATCAGGTCGGTGCCGGAGTTGGCGATCATGTCGGGGACGTCGCCGCCGATGAACCTCGGCTGCAGGGTCTGCGCGATCTTCTGGGTGGCGACGTGCTTGACCTGGGCCTGCGGGAACGCCTTCTTGTACAGCGGCTCGTGGACCTCGGTCGCGTAGCTGTCGCCCAGACCACCCTTGAAGATGACGACCTCGAGCGGCGCGTCGGCGGCGACGCCGAACGGGTTCGCCGCGGAGACCGCGCCGCTCGCGGAGGGGGCCGCGGAGGCCGGGGCCGCGGGGGTCGTGCCACCGGTGGCGCAGGCGGTGAGCAGCCCGGCGCCGGGGCCGGCGATCAGAGCGGTCATGCCGATCCGGCGGAGCATCTGCCGCCGAGTGATATCTCCGGGCGTACCAGCCGATTTGGACATGTAACCCTCCTGAACGGGGGATCAATTAGGAAAGTTTCCTAAACGTTTGCCCGAAGGTACGTACCCCCGGAGTCCACCGTCAAGAGCCCGTATCCGGTCTAGACCGAGCCGTGATGTCCTCGCGACATATCTGGTAGAAACCAAACGCCAGGGAAGTGCAATCCAATGACAGAACGGCACATAGTAGCCGATATTTCCCTGCAAACCATTGACTGACGGTCCACAAAGAGGTAAAGGAACCATGCTCGCCGGCCATCAATGAGCAACAACCGGTCTAGACCAGATAATGAGGGTTTGCCGCCCGGTACCGCAACCCCCTACTTTTGAGGACATGTTGCTGGCCGAGCAGCGCCGCCTGCTGTGTGAGTACGGCCACCGGGCCGCCACGACCGGACTGGTCGTCGGGACCGCGGGAAATCTCAGCGTGCGCGCGGGCGATCTGGTCGCCGTGACGCCCGGCGGCGTCGCCCTGGACCGGCTGGAGCCGGAGGCCTGCCCGGTCGTCGACATCGAGGGACACCTCGTCGAGGGCGACCTGCGACCCTCGTCGGAGACCCCCATGCACCTGGCGGTCTATACGACCACCGGCGCCGGCGCCGTCGTGCACACCCACTCCGTCTTCGGCACCGTGGTCGCCACGACGATGAGCGAGCTGCCGCCGATCCACTACAACGTCCTGCTGCTCGGCGGGACCGTCAGGGTCGCCGAGTACGCCACCTACGGCACCCCCGAGCTCGCCGCCTCCGTCAGGGCCGCGCTCAAGGACAGGCGTGCCGCGCTGCTGGCCAACCACGGCGGGGTCACGATCGGCGACGACCTGGACGGGGCCTTCGAGGCGACCCGGCTGCTGGAGTGGCTCTGCGAGGTCTACGTCCGGGCCAGGAGCGTCGGCGAGCCCCGGGTGCTCACCGAGGAGCAGCTCGCCGCGGTGGTCCGGCGCGCCCTCGACCCGCCCGCCTTCCCCCATCGCGAGGACTGACCCCCGATCACCGATGATCTCCGGCACCGCCTCGCCGTGAGAACCGACCCCGCGAACGTCCACCCGCCCTGACCTTTCCCACCCCCGACCGCCTCGCCGCGGGAACCGGCCGCGGCGCGACCATCCGCCCGTCCGGCACACCACCGGACTCCCCGTCGCGAGGACTTGACCCCATGCCCCTCCAGCTCACCGGCACGCCGAGCGATCCGGACCTCATCCGCCTGCCCTGGGACGTCCCGCTGGAGCAGTGGCCCGAGCACCGCCTGGTCTCCCTGCCCCGCGGCATCTCCCGGCACGTGGTGCGCTTCGCCCGCCTGTCGGGCAAGGTGTACGCGATCAAGGAGATCAGCGAGTACTACGCCAAGCGCGAGTATCGCCTGCTGTGGGACCTGAGCCGGATGGACACCCCGTCCGTCGAGCCGGTGGCCGTGGTCACCGGGCGGACCGGCGCGGACGGCGAGCCGCTCGACTCGGCGCTCATCACCCAGCACCTGCAGTTCTCCCTGCCCTACCGCGCGGTCATGTCGGGGACGGTCCGGCCCGAGACGCTCAACCGGCTGCTCGACGCCCTGGCCGTGCTGCTCGTACGGCTGCACCTCAGCGGCTTCTACTGGGGCGACTGCTCGCTGTCGAACGTCCTGTTCCGCCGGGACGCGGGCTCCTTCGCCGCCTACCTCGTCGACGCCGAGACCGGCGAGCTGCACCCCATGATCAGCGAGGGCCAGCGGCTGTACGACATCGAGGTGGCACACACCAACATCTTCGGCGAGATGCTCGACCTGGAGGCGGGCGGGCTGCTGCACGCCTCCATCGACCCCGAGCAGGTCGCCGACTCGGTCTGCCGGCGCTACCACCGGCTCTGGAGCGAACTCACCTCCGACGACATCATCGACGAGGTCGACTGGCACATGATCGACCAGCGGATCCGCCGGCTGAACTCCCTGGGGTTCGACGTCGCCGAGATGATGGTCCGCCGCAAGGCGGGCACCGGGCGGCTCATCGTCCGGCCCAAGGTCGTGGACGCCGGGCACCACCAGCGCAGGCTGCTGCGGCTGACCGGCCTGGACGTGGAGGAGAACCAGGCCAGGCGGCTCCTCAACGACCTCGACTCCTTCCGCGTGTCGCACGGCCTCCGCCACGAGGACGAGGCGATCGTGGCCCACCGCTGGCTGGCCGAGGTCTTCCAGCCCACGGTGCAGGCCGTGCCCCCGGAGATGCGCGGCAAGCTGGAGCCCGCCCAGTTCTTCCACGAGGTGCTCGACCACCGCTGGTACATGTCGGAGGAGGCCGGGAACGACGTCGGCCTGCCCGCCGCGGTGAATTCCTACGTGAAGAACATTCTTATTTTCAAGCCGGACGAAAAGGCACTCATCACCGATGACCTAACCGGTTGATTTCCACTCGGGATGGATAACTTCCCACCCGGATGGTGAATCCTATGTCTTCTCCTATCAAATCCCTAGCCAGGGACGGTGGTCTCCGGGGAATTTCCCTACGCTGACCGGGCGACGCTCGAAGTCGCCGGCGAGGGAGAGTACGTGCTCGGAATCGAAGACTGCCTCACCGAGGTGATGTCCATCCCCGGCGCCCTGGACGCGATCCTCATCGATCAGACCAGCGGAACCGCCGTGGCCACCGGTGGCGCGAGCCGCCACGCCGACGTGGAGAGGTCGGCCGCGGGGCTGAGCGAGACCCTGCGCGCGACGCTCGACGGGCTCGCCGCCACCTCGCCCGGCGGTACGGTCCGGATCAACGACATGATCATAACCACGGACGGCGGACACCATTTACTGAGGCCGCTGGAAACGCTTTTCGACGGCCCACTGGTCATTTACGTCAGGCTCGATCTCGAACGCTCGAACCTGGCGCTGGCCCGCCACCGTCTCCAGGCCCTTTCCGGCCGTCTGATATCAACGTGAAATCATGCCGAGCGTCGAGAACATCCTCAGCGGGCTCGCCGGCGACCACGCCACCGGCTCCCTGCGGCTCGGCAGGGCGGGGGTCATCTACCTCACCGACGGCCGCGTGACCTACGCCGAGAGCGCGTCCGCCCCCCGGCTGGAGGATCTTCTGGGCGCCTGCCGCGGGATATCCGCCCACGCCGTACGGCGGACCAGGCAGGCCGCCACCCGCCGGCGGCCGGACCCGGGGACCCCACAGCCGACGGGTGGCGAGCGGCTGATCGCCCAGGGCCTGCTCACCAGGGGCGAGCTGGAGTTCTGCGTGCTGAGCACGGTGCTCGACGCCGCGTACTTCCTGCTGCAGGCCACCGGGCACCGGCCCAGGTTCCGGCGGGGAGAGCGGCACTGGCTCGGACCGCAGTGGTACTTCGACGCGACCGGCCTGCTCCGGGAGTGCGAGCGGAGGAAGGCACAGTTGGAACAGACCTGGCCGTCCGCGGAGCTGGACACGCTCCCGGTCGTTCCGCTGGGGCGCATCAGCGCCCAGCGGGTGGTGCTGAGCGCGCTCCAGTGGGAGGTGCTGGTCGGCGCCGACTCCACGGCGACCCCGGCCGACCTGGCGCGCAAGCTGGGCCGTCCCGCGTACTCGGTGCTGCTCGCCGTACGACAGCTCGCCTCGTCCGGGCTGCTCCGTCTCCCGGAGCACGGTCCGGCCGACGCTCCCGAGGCCCCCGCCGCGCCGGACCCGCTGCCCAGGCGGACGAGGGGGGCCACGGAGATCCCGGCGGCCGGGACGGGCTCTCCGGAGACGTCGGAGTGGCTCCCCAGGGCGAACGGGGACCCGGCCGACGTCAACCTGCTCATCCGGCTCAGGAACGCATTGGAGGCAATGACTTGAGCCCGGTCACATGCCGATAAGGCTGCGGACGCTGAAGCTGATCGGAAGGAGGATGCCGGTGGAACTGCGTGAGGAGATACGCCGCGAGATGGCGGTGCTGCGAGAACGCGTACCCGACGTGAACGGGAGCATCGCGTGCAGCGTCGACGGTCTGACGATAGCGAGCGACCTGGAGAGCGACACCGAGCAGACCGGCGCGCTGTCCTCCGCGGTGCTGGCCCTGAGCCGCCGGATGACGAGCATGGCCGGCAAGGGCACCTTCGAGGAGACGCTGATCTCCGGCACCAACGGCTACGCGGCGTTCTACGCCGCCGGACCCAAGATCGTTCTCACAGTCCTGGCGCGCCCGGGGACCAACCTCGGGCTGCTCCGGCTGGAGGGCCGCAAGACGGCGGCCAGGCTGGCCGCCGTCAGCTCGCGCACATCGATATCCCAGTGATCGGAGACAGTAATGGGCAACATGGACATCTCGCTCAAGGAGATGATGACGATCGACGGTGCCATCGGCGCGGTCGTCGTCGACTACAACAGCGGGATGGCGCTGGGCGCGCTCGGCGGGTCCAAGGACCTCGACCTCCAGATCGCGGCCGCGGGTAACACCGAGGTCGTCAAGGCCAAGATGCGGACCATGGAGTCGCTCGGCCTCAAGGACGGCATCGAGGACATCCTCATCACGCTCGGCACGCAGTACCACGTGATCCGCCCGATCTCGGGCCGGAGCGGCAAAGGGCTCTTCCTCTACCTGGCTCTCGACCGGAACCGGGCCAACCTCGCGCTCGCGCGGCACACCCTGCGCGGCATCGAGGAGAAGCTCGAAGTCTGATCCTCCGGTGCGGCCCGCGCCCCGGGAGGCGCGGACCGCACCGGGGCCCACCCGAGGAGACCGGTGACGGGCGTACCGGAGCCCACCGTGCGGAGCGGTGGGGGCGTACCTGAGCCCACCGCCCTGACGAGACGGTGACGAACGTGCCGGACACCGTACGGAGAAAGCCGGTGACGGGCGTGCCGGAGGTCACCGTCCCGAGTCCGCGAAGGTGGTGAGTTCGTCGATCGCGTCGACGAAGGAGGGCCAGAGCTCGGCGGGCAGGTCGTGGCCCATGCCGGGGAAGGTGATCAGCCGGGCGCCGGGGATCGCGTCGGCCGTGGCGATTCCGGCGGGCAGCGGGACGAGCGGGTCGTCCTCCCCGTGCAGCACGAGAGCCGGAATCGCGAGCTCCTTGAGCCGGGGCGCACGGTCACCGGAGGCCATGATCGCGGCCACCTGCCTGGCCGTGCCCGCCGGGTCGTACGACCGGTCGTAGCCCAGCCCGGCGATCTCGGCGTTCCACTCCCGGTCGAACGGGTAGCCGGGCGAGCCGACGACGGCGCAGTTGTCGAGGGCCCGCCGGATCGCGCTCTCGCGGTCGGGCGTGAAGGCCGGCATGAGCACGTCCGGGTCGGTCAGCAGGGCGGCCTGCGGGCTCGGCGTGGACATGATCGAGGTGAGACTGCGCATCCGGTGCGGGTGGCGGATCGCGAGTGACTGCGCGATCATCCCGCCCATCGAGAGGCCGACCACGTGGGCCGTGTCCCAGCCGAGCGCGTCGAGCAGCCCGGCGGCGTCGTCGGCCATGTCGTCCAGCAGGTAGGGGACCTCCCCGCTCCCGTCCAGGGCGGGCGTCCCCGCCTCGGCGAGGTGGGTGCTCTCGCCGCTGTCGCGGTTGTCGAAGCGCACCGCGTGGTAGCCGCGGTCCGCGAGCAGCTCGCAGAACCTGTCGTCCCACTGGATCATCTGGCAGCCGAGGCCCGTGATCAGCAGGAGGGGGCGAGCCTCCGGAGAGCCGAAGGTCTCGTAGGCGATCTCGATGCCGTTCGCCGGGGCTCGCAGAGTCATGGCACTCCTACCGTCCGTACTGGTTGTGCGGGACAGAATGCCATTCGGGGGGAAACGCGACACCGGCGGGGTGGTCCCCACCGGTGTCCCAGGATCGCCCCCGCGCGAGCGGGCCGCGGCCCCCCGTCAGGCCCCGCCCCGGCCTTCGCGAGCGCGCGTGAGCGGATCGGTCGTTTCTCGGACGGCCCCCGCGCGAGCCGGTCCTTCCGGATCGGCCCGCTCGCGTGAACGGGGTCGGCATCCGCCCGCTCGCGTGAACGGGGTCGGCATCGGCCCGGTTCTCGCGCGAGCGGGGTCAGTTCTTCCCGACGCCGGGCCCGGCGGCCGTGCCGGTCGGGACGTGCGCGGAGACGGGCTCGACCATGACCTTGGGCTTGCCGATCCACGGCCGCGCCTCGGCGCTCACCAGCTGGGTCTTCAGGCCTATCCCCAGTTGCCTCGCCATGGCGAAGACGGTCGCCGGCGGCCTGGCCGGGCTGGTGTCCTTGCGGCCCCAGGCACCGGTGGAGAACGCCACGGGGTGGTTCTTGATCCCCGTGCCGTCGCCCCACTTGGTGACCACGTACTGGATGTCGATGTGGCCCATGCCACCGTTGCCGTCCACGCCGAGCGTGCCGGCGTTGAACGTGCCGCCGGTCAGGTCGGCGAAGGTCTTGGCGTCGATGTCGACCATGATGCCCTGGTTCGAGGGGTTACCCGGGCCGCGGTCGCCGACGAAGAACCTGGCCTTCTTGCCCTTGTAGAGGATGTAGCCCTCGGTGAGCAGGGGCCAGCTCGGGCTGGCGATCATGCCCTTCTGCATCGGCCTGCCACTGGCGGGCAGTCCGGTGTCACCGGCCCGGCCGGAGGAGTCGTCCCAGAAGTAGGAGGCCGTGGTCGCACCCTGGAGGAGGACGGCCTCGGCACCGGCCGGCGCACCGACCGCGGGGTCGGCGGCGAGGCGGGTGGGGGCCGCCAAGGCGTGGGCCGGAAGCGCCGAGGCGACGCCGACGGAGGCGAGGACGCTCGCACCGACGAGGGTGGCGGCGGCGAAGCCGCGCTTGAGGGGGGCGTTGTTACGCGGGAGGTACTTGCTCAGGCTTTTCTTGTGCAGACCAAAGAAGGGGTGCATGGAGAAGTGGCTCTTTCGCGAGGGAACGGGGCGGCCAGGTGCGAACACCGAAGGGGTGCACCGGCGGGGACGCGCTCGTCGGAAAAGGGGGCGTAGCCGGATCAACCAATCGCTACGCGGAGCACGGTCCTGAAGATGCCGCGATCAGACGCGGCGGCGAGGTCGGGGGGACGGGGGTGGGGGTGAAAGTTCAGGTGGTCGGCGCGGACAGGGGGTGCACCGACGTGGTGACGCGGTGATCCATGAGGGGATCTCCTCTCCATCTCGTCTACCGGGTTAGCTGACGGGTTCGGGCGGTGGAGTTGCCCTACCGCTGCGCGCTCGCGGCGGATTCACCCCGGAAAACTGGTTCCCCGGCTCCGGAGCCCAGTGGGCCCTCGGGATTCGACGTCGGCCGGCCGCTCCCTCTTGTGAAGGGCAGGTCGCCAACCGATAACAGTGGACACTACCTCCCAAAACGGACAAAGCAAAGCAAACGCCATGAAAACCCCAGAAGATCTACCTGCAAGCTTCAAGAAAGCCTCATCGATCACCCCGCCAGGCCAACACCCGCCCTACCAGCACGAATGTCGCCCCGATCGTGGAATCCACCCCGGGGCACCCATGCCCGGAGACCCACGCGAGGGAGTCCGCACCCCGCGGGTCAACCCGGGCCGGTCAGTCCCACCAGAACGACCAGGCGTTCCTGCCCTTGATCTGCTCGGCGTAGTCGATGAGGCTCCCCGCCCCCTGGATGATGCTGTCGGGGCAGAACGTCCAGTGCTCGGCGGCGACGTGCAAGGCGTGCTCGGAGGTCGTCGGGGGCGCGGCGACGCTGAGGTCGAGGGTGTTGAAGCCCATGCCGACCACCCGCACCCCGAACCTGTCCTCCCAGCTCCGCACGACGGCCGCGAGCGGGACCATCCACTCGTTGTGGTTCAGGGCGCCCTGCCAGCCCATGACGGCGAGCGCGTCGGCCCCGCGCTCGACCGCGACGAGCCCGAGCGGGGTCCTGCGCTCGGCCACCAGCCCGGCGTACCAGTCGGCGACCACGCCGGGATCGGCGGCGAGCCTTCCCGACGGGGCCGGGCCGGGACACTCGGGCCCGAAGGGGTCGAGCAGTTCGAGCTGGTCGAGATTGGCCTTGGCGATCCAGTCGGACCACACCTCGGCCATGAACGCGGCGGCGTGGTAGTTGTCGATCTGGCTCGCGGTGTCCGGGGCGATCTGGCCGGCCGACCAGGGCTGGACGGAGTCCTCCAGCAGGACCGGCCACAGGCCCGACTGCCCGTGCTGGGCCCTCAACCGGGCCCAGTACTCGCCGGAGACCGCCACCTCGCTGAGCCAGAACGCCGGACGGCGACGGACCGCGAGCTGAGCGTAACCGGGGTCGGGCCAGACCACGTCCCCCGGTGGCAGCTCCACCGAGAGCCTCCGGCCCTCACCTCCGCCGGCCCCCTCGCTCCCGTCGGCTCCATCGGCTCCGTCGGCGAACAGCTGACCCAGAACTGGCGGAAGTTGCCCACGCTCGCAATCGCTCATCTCTACCGATCCGATCCTGACCACGGACCAATTTTGGCCTGTCAACCATCCCGAGGGACAGTTCTGCCCTGGTCCAGGCAAAAATTATCGGTACAGGGAGGAACGGAGCCGGGCGGGTGTCAGTCCTTCACCGCCCCGCCCAGGCCGGCGACCAGCCTGCGCTGGACGGCCACGAAGAAGATCAGCACGGGAACGGTCATCAGCGTCGAGGCCGCCATGATGCCGCCCCAGTCGTTCTCGTCGGGCTTGAAGAAGACCAGCAGGGCCGCGGGCAGCGTCTGGTTGTCCCTGGCCGAGATGATGAAGGTCCTGGCGAAGATGAAGTCGTTCCAGGCGGTGATGAACGAGAAGACGCTCGTGGCGACCAGTCCCGACGCGACGAGGGGGAAGATGATCCGCCACAGGATCACCGGCCGGCTCGCACCGTCGATCATCGCGGCCTCCTCCAGCGTCTCGGGCACCGCGGCCACGAACCCCCTCATCATCCAGATGGCGAACGGCAGCGAGAACGCCAGATGAACCAAGACGAGCGAGCCCAGGGTGTTGAGCCCCACCCCGGGAACCACCGCGCCGAGGTCGCGGACGAGGAAGAACAGCGGGATGGTGAGCGCCTCCACCGGCACCATCTGCGCCGCCAGGAACATGATCAGCACGGTCGTACGGAACCGGAAGTGGAACCGGGTCACCGCGACCGCGGCGAGGAAGGCCACCAGCGCGGACAGGACGACGACCGTCAGGGCGACGCCCAGGCTGTTGAGGAGGTAGCGGCCGAAGTTCTCGCCGCCGAGCACCCGCTGGAAATGGCCGAGGGTCGGCGCCAGGGTCCACGGGCGCACCTCCAGCGACTGGATCTCCCCGGTGGGCTTGAGCGCCGAGAGCACCATCCAGTAGATCGGGAAGAGGGTGACGAACGCGGCGACCAGCGCCACGACGTTGGCGGCCAGGCGGGATCTGCTCACAACCTCTCCCCCGTACGGTAGAGGGCGCGGATGTAGAAGAGGGTGACCGCGAGCAGGATCAGGGTCATCACGACGCCGATCGCCGCGCCGAGCCCGTACTCCGAGGAGCCGAACGCCGTCTGGTACGCGTAGACGTTGAGCACCGAGTTCTGCCCCGCTATCCCGCCGCCGTTGGTCATCACGTAGATCTGCGTGAAGATCTTGAAGTCCCAGATGATCGACTGGATGACCACGATCGTGATCAGCGGCCGCAGCATCGGCACGATGATCCGCCAGAACGAGCTCCACGCGGAGGCGCCGTCCAGGGAGGCCGCCTCCAGGACGGAGACCGGGACGGCCTGGATCCCGGCGTAGAGGGTCACCATGACGAACGGGAAGGAGTGCCAGACCACCGTGGCGCCGACGATCCCGAAGGTCACCCATTTGTCGTAGAACCAGTTGTAGCCCTCGATGCCGAGGACCTGGTTGACCAGGCCCAGGTCGGCGTCGAAGAGGAACATCCAGACCGTCGAGCCGGTCATGGCGGGCGCGGCCCAGGCGGCCATCGCCGCCAGCGACAGCAGCAGCCGGGGCACCCGGCCCGCCCTGGTGAGCACGACGGCCAGGGTCGCGCCGACGGCCAGGGTCGCGACCACCAGGGCCGCGGCGAACACCACGGTCTGCGCCAGCACCGACCAGAAGCGCTGGTCGCCCAGGAGCGTCGCGTAGTTCTCGAAGCCGATGAACCTCGTCGGCTCTCCCCCGCTGACCTGGGCCTGGCGGTAGTCGAACACCGACAGCAGGCCGAGCATGTAGATCGGGTAGCCGAAGAGCGGCAGCAGCACGGCCGCGGAGGGCAGCAGATAGAGCCACGGCCTGAGCCCGCGCCCCGGGCGCGGCGCCGCCCGGCGGGCCCCGGCCTCGGGGCCCGCCGCCGTGCCGGCGGTAGCGGTGGTGGTCATGACCGCGTCTCCGGGCCCGGCGGGATCACCACGTTGGTGATCATGTTTCCGGGCCCGCCGGGACCGTGGCGGCGCCCGTCATGACCATAACCATGGCGGTCTCGGTCATGACCGGGACCGTGGCGGCGCCGGTCATAGCCAGAACCATGGCGGCGCCGGTCACGACCGGGACCGTGGTGGCACTGCTCATGACCGGCCGAACGCCGCCTTCACCGCCGTGGCGGCCTCCTCGGTCGCCTGCTCGACGGTGGACTGCCCGGTGGCGATCTTCTGCAGCATGGTCGGGATGACCTTCTGGTTGTCGATCTTCACCCAGGCCGGGTCGATCGGCACGAAGCGGGTGCCCGCCGCGACGGTCTCCAGGAACGGCTTGATGAAGGGGTCCGAGGCCGCGATCTCGTCCCGCGCGGAGGTCAGCGTGGGCAGGTTGCCCATGGCCTCGTACATCTTGGTCTGGTACGCCTTGCCGCCCAGCAGCTGCAGGAACTTGAACGCCAGCGAGCGGTGCCCGCTGTTCTTCATGACGCCGAGGTTGTTGCCGCCGGAGAAGGCCGGGGCGATCGAGCCCTCCTCGGTGCCCGGCAGCGGTACGACGGCGTACTTGCCCGCGGCGGCCCCCGCGTCCACCGCGGACCTGCTGAAGTTGCCCAGGATGCCCATCGCGGCCTTGCCACTGGCGAACAGCTCGACGGTCTTGCCACCGGTGAGGCTCGCGCACGCCTGCGGCGGGCAGTTGTCGTCGGCGAGCAGGTCGGTGTAGGCCTTCACTCCCTTGCGGGAGGCCGCGCTGTCGAGGCTCTCGACGTCACCCCCGGCGTCCCAGACGAAGGGGAGCGCGCCGAAGGTGTACTCGCCGCCGACGGCGACGCCGTACAGGTCGGGCTTCTCCTTGCGGATCGCGCGAGCGGCCTCGGTCAGGGCCTTGACCGTCGTGGGCGGCTTGAGGTCGAGTTCCTCGAAGACGTCGGTGCGGTAGTAGAGGGCCCGGATGCCGATGTACCACGGCAGGCCGTAGACCTTGCCGTCCACGGTCGCGGACCCGAGCAGGTCGGTGCCGACGTCCTTGGCGTCCGGCCAGCTCGCGAAGTCGGCGCTCAGGTCGGCGAAACCGCCCGCGGCGGCGTACTCGGCCAGGTCGGTGTTGCCGTACTCGGCGACGTCGGGAGCGCTGGCCGGGTCGTTGAAGGCGCCCTTGAATCTCTCGTGTCTCGCGGGTGTCGTCGGGATGTAGGTGACCTCGACCTTCACCCCCGCGTTGGCCGCGGTGAACTCCTTGATCGCCTCCCCCACGACCTTCTCCTTGGGAGCGCGGTTGGGCTCGTCGAAGAGCCAGACCCTCAGGGTCCCGGACTTCTCGTCGCCACCACCCGTGGCCGGGGCGGTGGACGGCGCGCACGCGGCGAGGGCCAGCAGGGCCACACCCGCCACGGCCACGTTCAGGATCTTCAAAAGCGTCTCCTCCCGTTGGCGGCAGACCTTAGGAAGCCTCGCCCGCCACGGGAAGTAGGGCGCCGATTTGTTGTGCAGTGCAGAACGTTGTGCTGCAAAGTGGCCGTAGGGCGGTGTACTCGCCTACCTTGACCAGGTATTCGATTGCCGGATCACAATGGGAAGCCGCGATGAGTGAGCCCGCTCCGGAACGCAACCAGTCGGCCTCGCTCCGGCGTGCCCTCGCCGTCCTCGCGCACGTACGCGACCACGCGGGCGCGGGCCACGGCCTGTCGCTCACCCGGCTCGCCGAGGCGCTCGGCCTGTCCAAGAGCACGGTGCTCCGGCTGGCCGCCCCGCTCATCGAGGCCAGGCTCCTGGAGCGCGACCGCAGGAGCGGCGCCTACCGGCTGGGCAGCGGCGCCCTCCACCTCGGGCAGGCCTACCTGGCCACACTCGACCTGCGGACGGTGGCCGCCGAGGAGTCGCACCGGCTGATGACAGAGGCCAGGGAGACCGTCCACCTCGTGGTCTACGACCCGCCCGACGTGGTCTACATCGACAAGGTCGAGAACGAGACCAACGTGCGCATGGCCTCGCGCATCGGCAGCCGCACCCCCGTCTACCGCACCGCCGTGGGCAAGGCGATCCTCGCCTGGCAGCCGGAGGAGGCCGTCGAGGAGATCGTGGCCGCCGGGATGCCGCACGTCACCCGGTACACCATCACCGACGCCGCGCGCCTGCGCGCCGAGCTGGGCCGGATCCGGCAGCGGGGCTACTCGGTCGACGACCGGGAGAACGAGCCCGAGGTGCGCTGCGTCGCGGCGCCGATCTTCAACCACAACGACGTCGCCACCTCGGCGATCTCCATCTCCGGCCTCACCTCCCGGATCACCGCCACGCGGGTACGAGACCTGGGCCCCCTGGTGGCCGAGACGGCCCTGCGCATCTCCAGGAAGCTCGGGTCGACCCGATGACCGAAGAGGCCGGGCACATCCGGCGGCTCCGCGAGCCCGTCACGACACCCGGCGAAACCAGGCACGCCCCGCCCTCCCTGACTCCCAAAGGAACCGTTCTCCATGACTGATCTGGTAACGCTCGGTGAGAGCATGGCGCTGTTCACCGCGCGGCGCACCGGCCCGCTCAGGCACGCCCGCGACTTCGGGCTCGGCGTGGGCGGTGCGGAGTCGAACGTGGCCATCGGCGTCTCCCGCCTCGGCGGGCGCGCGGCCTGGATCGGCAGGGTGGGCGCCGACGAGTTCGGGGAGCTGCTGCGCTCGACGCTGGCCGGTGAGGGCGTCGACGTGCGGGGGATGCGGGTCGACCCCGAGGCGCCCACCGGTCTGATGATCAAGAGCAGGCGCACGGCCGAGATGGTCGACGTGCGCTACTACCGCTCGGCGAGCGCCGGATCCCGGCTGCGCCCCTCCGACCTGGACGTCTCGCTGATCCGCTCGGCACGCGTGCTGCACGTCACGGGCATCACGCTCGCGCTGTCGGCGTCCGCCGCCGAGGCGGTGCGGGTCGCGATCGCCGAGGCCCGCGCCGCGGGCGTGACCGTCTCGATGGACATCAACTACCGCCGCGCCCTGTGGACGCCCGCCGAGGCGTCCGCCGCGCTGCGGGAGACCGTCGCCTCGGTGGACGTCCTGTTCGCGACCGAGGCCGAGGCCCGGCTGGTCGTCCAGGGCGACGACCCGCTCACCCTGGCCGGAGCCCTGTCGGCCCTCGGCCCGCGCCACGTCCTCATCAAGCGCGGCGCCCTCGGCGCGATCGAGCTCTCCGACGGCGCCGTACGGCACGCGGAGCCGTACCGGGTCGTCGAGCTCGACCCGGTGGGCGCCGGGGACGCCTTCGCCGCGGGCTGGATCGCCGAGACCCTCGCGGGGGCGACCTCCGAGCGGCGCCTCGCCACGGCCTGCGCCGCCGGCGCCTTCGCCGTCACCGCCGACGGCGACTGGGAGAGCCTGCCCCGCCGCGCCGACCTCGACCTCCTGCGCCCGGCCAACGCGATCGACACGGTCGACGCGGTCAGCCGCTGACCCCGGCGAGCCGTCCGGAGCCGCACGAACGGTTCGGGTGTGATGGACAGCGGGGGCCGATCCCGTCCGGGCGCTCCGCCGCGGAAGAGCTCCGACCGTTGCTGAAACCCTCGACAAGAAGTCAGGAGAAAACGCAGCTCAGCACCGATGGTAGCTTTTCACCACGCACAGTTTGAAGTCCGGTATGCCGGGCAGCGAGCGGACATGGTGCGATCGGGAGCGGGCGTGACGAAGCGTTGAACCAGCTGTCTTTTTCCTCGGAGGCACAGCACGACCGGGCGGTGGTGTGCGCGGTGACCTTCCACGAGGACAGGCTCCTGTTCCTGCGCCGGAGCTTGTCCGAGAAGTTCCTTCCGGGCAACTGGACACTGCCGGCGGGAAAGGTCGAGCACGGCGAGAAGCTGGAGACGGCGGTGCTCCGCGAGTTGTACGAGGAGACCGGTATCCAGGGGCGGCTGCACGGGATGATCGGCGAAAGCCGGTTCGCCAGCTCCTACAAGGGCAGCGACCACCGGTGGAGGCAGTTCAACTATCTGGTCACCACCGACGACGCGACCGTGCGCCTGCTCGACGGCTCCAACATCGACCATCTCTGGGTCCGGATGGACGACCTTGAGCACCCTCCGGTCATCGTCGACGACTTCATCCGCAGGGTGATCGACCAGGCCGTCATCGCCGGGCGGGAATGGCTCGGAACGGAACGCCGAGAACTCGTCAGGTGAGGGCGTACGAAAAAGGGCGGGAAGCCGGGGTGCCCGGTGTGGGTTCCTATCCGTGGATCAGGGCCTCCTGACCGGTCACGTACAGGGAGCAGTCGGCGACGGATGGACGCCTCCGCTCGAACGCGTCGATGGTGGCGAGAAGCTCATGGGCGAGGGCCTCGCTGTGCGCGGCGACGAAGGAGACCGGCCGCTCGTGCATGGACCGCCGCACCTGTAACGGGTTGCCGTTGAGGTCGAGCACCTGGCCTCCCGCCTCCCGTACCAGGAACATCCCACCACACACGTCCAGGAACGCGGCGTCCCTGCAGACCATGGCGTCGAGGCTGCCGGAGGAGACCAGCGCGAGGTCGAGTGCCGGCGCCCACAGGTTGACCATCCGCTTGCAGCGGGGGGCCATCCACTGCGCGAACTCACCGCCCCACTCCCTGCCGGGCTCCGCGTAGCCGGTCACCAGCGACAGGGTCGCGCGGGACAGCGGGGTGTGCCGGGAGACAGGCCGGGGTGCCCCCTCACCGTTCCTGACCTTGAAGAACCAGCGCCCGACGATCGGGTCGTAGACCAGCGCGAGCACCACGGACTCCGCCTCGAACAGGGTGATCGCCAGCGCGCAGTGCGCGACCCCGTAGCCGAAGTTGTTGGTGCCGTCGAGCGGATCCACCGCCCACAGGAAACGGCGGCCGCCCCAGCGGCCCAGCTCGCCCTCCTCCGCGACGATCCCGTGATCGGGGTACGCCGAGCGCAGCATGTCGACGATGATCTTCTGTGCCGCGATGTCCGCACTCAGCTGAACGTCATGTTGCCCTTTGTATGCATTTATGAGTCTATGACCGAATTGATCGTTGATGACGTTCGCGGCGGCGAGCGCGGCCTTACAGGCTAGATCGGATCTGGCATCGCCGGTGACAGGGATTTTCTGGGCAATGTTCATTCCTTCTCCAATTGCCGGTTTTTGGACTGACTTCGTCTGATCCGGTATTCCTCGGCGGCGATGGTCGGCGCCAGGGCGCCCACCGAGGTGACCACGAAGGCCGCCAGTGCCGCGCCGACTTGGCTGAGCCCTGAGCTCGACTGCAGTTTCTCCAGAATTCCCAGCTGCTCCAGCCCGATGAGCGCCACCGCCACCGTCAGCAGCGACAGCCACAGCGTGGAGATCCAGTTTCGATGCTGCCTGGGCGGGCCACCCGATGACTCGCCCCCGCTCAGGTCCTGACCAAGCAATGAAACGGCCAGTTCCGTCATGGTCCGCCGCTCGGCGGCGACGTACCGGTCACGGATGAGCGGCGCCGGGTTGCGCGTGCTGGAATCGATCACGGCCCGCAGGGCGTGGACGGCGTCGTGAACGGCCCAGACGGTCGGAGGGTCGGGGTCCGGATGACCACAGGGCCACGTACCGGCGGGTTGCTTCTGCAGGCGGAGCAGCTGCCGGGTGGCGGCCAGCACGACCGGATGGCTGAGATCGTGACCCGCCACGCACAGGGCGGCGAGCGCCCAGGGCGTGGCGAAGTGGCGGAACACCATTCGCGCGTGGTTCTCGGTGTCGACCAGCGAGTTGGACGACGTCGCCTCCCACGGATCGGGGCGTTCGGAGCTGAACGTCCTGATGAGAT
Source organism: Streptosporangium sp. NBC_01469 (assembly GCF_036227305.1). Taxonomy (NCBI): domain Bacteria; kingdom Bacillati; phylum Actinomycetota; class Actinomycetes; order Streptosporangiales; family Streptosporangiaceae; genus Streptosporangium; species Streptosporangium sp. NBC_01469. The sequence goes on from NZ_CP109465.1 coordinate 9,934,603, forward strand.
AGGCGCATCCCTCCTTGACCGCGTCGTCGTCGGCGGCCACCCCGGCGCTCGACAGCGCGAGAACGGCCGCGGCGGTGAAGGCGGGCGACGAGGTGACGTTCTCGGCGACGGCGCCCCACCCGCCGTCGTTGCGCTGCGCCCCCCGTAGCCACGCGATGCCCTGGTCGACGATCTCCGACCGTTTGAACAGGGCGAGCACGCGCACGGCCGACGCCGTCGGGAAGACGAGGGACCCCACGTCGGCGTCCGACGACGACCAGCCGCCGTCGGGCCGCTGGGTCCGCTCCAACCAGACGATGCCCTCGCGCACCGCGGGCTCGTTCTCCGGCCGCAGTCCCGCCTTGTGGAAGGCCCACAGGCAGGCGCAGGTGCACTCCGTGATCGGGATGTCGCTCGTCCCGACGAGCGAGCGCCTGATTCCCCAGCCTCCCGCCGGGGTCTGCAGTCCGCGCAGCGCCTCAAGAGGCTTTTCGATCAGTTCGTAACCGGCTCCGGCGTGCAGGGCGGCCAGGATCCCATCGGCCGTGGAAAGGGTTCCGATGGAGTTGGCGCGGAAGTACTGTTCCCACCCCTGACGGTCGCCTTCCGTCGAACGCCGGTGCGAGAGCAGATTCAGCGCGCTGTCGAACGAACGGCCCACGTCGTGGATCAGCTCCACCGCGGAACGTTCGGCCTCGTACCACCGGTGAGCGGTCTCGAAAAGCTCCCGATGCCGCAGGCCCATGCTCCGGGCCTTGACCTCGGAGAGGTTCAACGACTTGAACCGGGAGCCGGGGGGCGCGGTCTGGACCGAGGCCACCACGGTCATCGAGAGCGAGGGCCAGATGCCCTCGAACGTGAGCAGCCCGAGGTAGCCGACCTCCAGGTCGAGCTGATTCCTCACCTCCCGGCTCACGATGCCGGGAAGCTCGTCGGTGCCGGCGATCTTCTCAAGCCGCACCTTGGGAAGGACCGGGTGACCGTGCTCGTCCAGCTCGACCAGGAAGCACTCGCCGTCCTCGTCCTTGATCGGAAGCATCAGCTCCGCGTACGTGTGCCGCTCCGCCTTGGGAACGCCGGTGTGGCGTTCCTCCCGCCGCGCCGGAAGCGTACTCATCGCACACCGGCCGGGTCGGCGGCGTCGAACAAGGCGTCGCCGTAAAGGCCGCCACGAGCCAAGAACTTCTCCCTGCTGATGACGATCTGGGAAATGGCCGCGGCCACCCCGACCTGGAGAATGGAGTCGCTGTAGGTATAGCCGTGCGGATCGACCGCGTCGAAGAAGCGCCCCGCCGGGTCGACCATGGCGTAACTACCGGTCATCGCGTCATTGTTCTCGGGGACGACATGGACGCCGTGAAGCTCCACGCGGAGATTTCTGGCGACGAACGCCTCGAACTGCTCCGGTGCGACAAGAAGGGGGCCGACCTTCGCGGAGTTCTGCCCCTGGACGGGCAGGACCTGGAATATCTTCCATCTTTCCGGACGTGACTCAATAATGAATTCGGACATGTCCTCTCGCCAGTTCACCGAGGTCACAACCGTATTCACCTTGAGCCGAAATCCGGACGTTTTCACATTGTGGCAAAGCATACGATAACCATGCCCGTCGATCACCCTGCCCGCCGTCCGGCGGCCGAGAACCTGCAGCACCGGGGGTTTGAGGCTGTCGATGCTGATGGTGACCCAGTCGAGTGTCCCCCGGAGACGGTCGATGACCCCGTCGTCGAGGAGGCTGCCGTTGGTGACCAGCGACGTGGCCAGGCCCATCTCGCTGGCAAGCCGGACCAGGTCGGCGATCCAGGGACAGAGCAGCGGTTCGCCGCCCGCGAAGGTGATCTTCCTGAACCCCGCCTCCGCCAGCTTGACCACGACACTCTCGGCGTCGGCACGGGAAAGGTGCCCCTCGGGAAGGACCGTCCGCCTGACGTCCCGGAAGGCGGCGAAACAAAACCCGCAGCTCATATTGCAGGGCTGCCAGAGATGAAAATTGACCGTCTCGACCGGAACCGACGACTTATCCAAGATCACAGCGAGATCTCCGTCTCCGGGAGGCCCGGCCAGCAGATGACTGCGTGTCATCATAGTAAACGCTTTGGCGGGAATTACAGACGTTCGGATAGTTATTTTCTTCTCACCGGGAAGGGCGCATTCCTTCCGCCGTTATACTCACCGTAACTTCCGACATATCCCTCTTACGAGGACATGCTGCTATCGGTCGGCAGACCCGGCCGGAATCACTCTCCGCCATTCATAAGGTGAGACACCCCCGGATGTCCGCCGGAAGACGGACCTCCGGCAACGGCGACGCCACCCGTTACTCGAACCGGTATGCGATTGGCAGCCGTGACCAGCGATGCCTTTGGCGCGAATGACCTGTCCGGTGGACGGACAACGGCCCGCGAAGGCGGAGACCTACGGTTCGAAAAGCACGAGCCGATGCCGCCGCGCCATTTCCAGCACCACGCGGCACACCTCTCCGGCACGGGGGAAGACCACGTTCATCAGCACGAAGTCCTCACTCACGGTCAGCGGCTCGGACCATGGCGAGGCACCGTAGTTGTCGGCGGTGAGGTCGGGGAAGACCACCGTCAGCTCCTCGTAGAAGGCCACCACCTCCGGGCGCGGCTCACCGGGCACGGCGTCGCCCTCGCCCCAGGCGAGATACCGGCGAAGGGCCTCCTGCGCGGTGATCGGTTCGGTCCCGAGCCAGGCTCCGATTTCAAAGCTCACGTCACATCCTGGCACTAGCCCCGGTTATCCGCCGTTGGATACTACGGCCCCTGTGGACGCGCGGCATCTCCACTCTCCCGATCACCGGCGCCGGCCGCTCGCCGCCGGAGCGGACCTGGTCATGCCCCTTGCCGCCATGCGGCTCGCCGGGCCGGCGGTGCGGCCCGCGGTCACCTCGATCGGGTACCGCGTCGGGGATTCCTCCCGGTACTTTCCGCCGACACCGCTGCGAGGGTTCATTTACGTGCGATACGGGCGATTCGCGTCCGCGCTCTGTCGATGAGAAGGGAATCCTGCATGCGGGTAAATTTGCTGTGCATGTTCACCGGTAACAGCGCCACAGACGACGCGCAGATCTACCGGAACGAACTTAAGCTTGCGCTCGACGCCGAGGCGATGGGATTCGACCGGGTCATGGCGGTCGAACATCACTTCAATGACTATGCGTTCTGTCCGGACAACGCCCAGTTCCTTAGCTATGTGGCAGCGCGGACGAGCCGGATCGAGCTGTTCCCCTCGGCGTTCATCCTCCCGTGGAACGACCCCGTCCGGGTGGCCGAGAAGATCACGATGCTGGATTACCTCAGCGACGGCCGGGCGGTTCTGGGAATCGGCCGAGGGCTCGCACGCAAGGAGTTCGCGGCGTTCCGGACGAGCATGTCCGAGTCCCGGGACCGCTTCGACGAGGCCGCGACGATGGTGCTGGGTGCGCTGGATACGGGCTTCATCGAAGGTGAGGGCCCGCACTACCCCCAGCCCCGGGTGGAGATCCGGCCGCGGCCGTTCAAGAGCTTCGTCGGCCGCTCGTACATGGTCGGCACATCTCCGGCGTCGGTCGACGTCGCCGCGCGGCTGGGTCTCGGCGCGATGAAGTTCGCGGCGGCGCCGTGGGAGACCGCGGTCGACGAGGTCAACCGTTATCGCGAGAGCTTCGCCTCGCACCACGGCACCGCCGCGCCTCCGCTCGTGACCGGTGACGTGATGGTCTGCCACCGCAACGACAAGCGTGGCGAGGAGCTTGTCCGGAATCATGCGCGCAACTACTACGTGTCCGTTCTGAGCCACTACGAGCTCTTGAGCGATCACTTTAAAGAGACGCTGGGCTCGTACGCGCACTACGCGAGCCAGGCCGAGGCCATGCGCGGAACGTCGGAGGAGGCGGCCTTCGAGGGTTATCTCAGTGCGAATCTCTGGGGCGACCCCTCACGGATCCTTGACCAGCTGGCCAAGCGGCGGGAACTGCTCGGAGACTTTGAGCTCGGGGTGTCGGTGAACTTCGGCGAAATCGACTTCGAGGTCGCCTTGAACAGCATGCGCCTGTTCGCCGACAAGGTGCTTCCCGAGCTGAAGAGCTGGACGAGCACGTCGGATGTGGCGGTGGACGCCACCCGTGCGGTCTGAACCTCCCCCTTGGACGAGATCACGGTGACGGTCGAGGTCGCCTCGGGGATGGGGACGGGACCTGGTTCCGACGCCACCGTCACCGCTGCGGCCTGGGACCGGTCACCCACCGGGAATCGATACGCGTGTCCGTCACGGATTCCGATGGACGCGCGTACCCGCCAGGGCACCCACTCCCCGCGACCTGTTCATGGCGTTCATGGCGGCCGGATCGCGCGGGAGTCCGGCAGGGAATTCATCGCGGCACGTCGGACGTGCCACTTGCGCCAGGACCGGCCCCGTCACCCCTCAAGACGTTGGCTTCCCCAGAAGGAGTCCCCATGGAATCAAGTCGGCTCCCGCCACCGCTCGACGACCTTCGAGTCGCCCAGATCGCGTTTCTCGTACCCGATCTCGAAGTGGCCGTCGCGCGCTGGAGCCGCATGTTCGGGCTCACCGAGTGGTACGCGCTCACCTACAGCACCCGGTCGGTCCCGGTTCTGAGGTATCGCGAAGAACCCGGTGGTTTCAGCATGCGCCTCGCCCTCGCCGGCGCCGGGCCGCAAATCGAGCTGATCCAGCCTCTGGACGGCCCCAGCATCTACCACGAGTGGATCGAGGAACACGGTTTTGGTCCGCACCACGTCGGGGTGCACGTGTCCTCGATCGAGGCCACGGTCGACGCGATGGCCGACGCCGGGATCGGCGCGATCCAGGAGGGTTACGGGTACGGCGTCCGTGGCGACGGCGGATTCGCCTACTTCGACACCCTGGACACATACGGTGTGATCGTTGAGGCGATCGAGGTCCCCTCGCTACGGCAACCCTCGGAGACGCTGAGCCACGCGGGGATCACGTTCACCCCGTCTACCGGAGTACGTGGCCGGTAGACGTTGTCCGCCCGGGTGACAGCCTGGGGCGTGAAGTATTCAGGCAGAAGCGGGTGCCGTCCGGCCCGGGGTGCGCGGCGGAGGCACCGGGGTCACGGGCGGCGGACGTCTCCGGAGGGGTCGGACCGCCCCGGGTGACGCGGCTGCCGGGGGTGACCCGCGGCTCGGGGCCGGTCCTGTTCCACCGGTTTCGCACAGCGGGCAGGGCCGGGGCCGGCCCCGATCCGGCTATTGATCATTCGGTCGGCGAGTACCGGTCTCGCGATGGAAAATCCTGTCCCATCCCGACAGGTGGCGGCCTGTCCTTACCCGGCGGTGACGGGTAACTCCAGGGATCAAAGGGACCGAACCCACTTAGATGAGAATCCCCATGGGGTTCTCCACCAGTTCGACGAAGACACGCATCCACCGTGCGGCCAGCGCACCGTCGATCGGGCGGTGGTCGACGGACAGGACCACCCTGAGAACCTGTGCCACGTCGACGAGACCGTTGACCACCACCGGCTCCGTCCGTGCTTGCCCGATCGCGAGAATCGCCGCCTGGGGCGGGTTGATGATGGCGCTGAACTCCTCGACACCGAACATTCCGAGGTTGGTGATCGTGATGCTGCCGCCCTCAAGGTCGCTCTGATTGAGCCGTCCGGATCTCGCGCGCTCGACATGGCCCCGGACGGCCTTCGCGATGGTGGACAGCGACATGGTGTCGACGCCGCGCAGGACGGGAGTGACGAGGCCGGTCTCGGTCGCGATGGCCACCGAGACGTCCACGGCGTCGAACTGTCGTATCGCCTCGTCGGTCCATATGACGTTGGCCTGAGGAATTCGGACGTGCGCGGCCGCGATCGCCTTGATGAGCAGGTCGTTTACAGAGATCTTGATCTCACTGTTCTCGTTGATCTCATCCCGCAGAGCCAGCAGGTCGTCGACGCGGCAGGTCGCTCGCAGGTAGAAGTGCGGTATCTCCTGTTTGCTCGCCACCAGCCGGCGGGCAATGGCGGCTCGCATCCGGGAATGAGTGACATCGCGATAGCCGGTGCCGCCGGTGGCCGCCGCGGGGACAGGCGCCTGCCGCGGCACCGCGGTCGTCTGGCCGGCGATGACGGCGGCGACGTCGCGGCGCACGATCCGGCCGCCCGGTCCGGTCCCGTTCAACGAGTCGACGTCGATGCCCGCCTTCCTGGCCATCTGCCGGGCCAACGGGCTGGTGAACACCCGTTCCGGTCGCGCCGGGCCGGGGGCCACCGGGGTGTCCGAGGTGGACCCGCCCGCTGACCTCTTCTTCTGCCCCGCTACGTCCTGCTCCGGTACCTCACGGCGTACCGGAGCGGAAACAACGGCTCGCGGTGCGGACCCGACGCCCATTTCGGCGAGCAGCGCGTCGATGTCGGGCACCTCTTCACCCGGTGCCCCGAGAACCGCGATCGGGTCTCCCACCTCCACCTCGGACCCGGCCGGTACCAGAGTCTTGATGATCCGCCCGTCCACGATGGCGGGCAGGTCCACCTCCGCCTTGTCGGTCTCGACGATGGCGATCGTGTCGTCCTTCTCGAAGTCCGCCCCTTCGTCGAATGGCCAGGAAGAGACGGTCGCGGTCGTCGCCGCGGTCGCGACCTCCGGCATGCGGAGCAGTTCCGCCATTTGTTTTCCCTCCTCGGGATGTCGATATCCGAAGTCCGAAGAAATCAGTAGCTCGTGATCTCCGACAGTTTTTCCACGACCTCTTCCGTCTTCGCGATGGCCGCCCGCTCCAGGACTTTGCTGATGCTTGGCGAGGCCTCACCGCCGTGCACGCGTTGCACCGGCTGATCCAGCCAGTCAAAGAAACGTCTCTGGATCTCGTCGGCCAGCCAGCTGCCGTAGGAGGTACCGGCCGCCCCCTGCTCCGCGATGAGGACGTTGTTCGTCTTACGGATGCTCTCGCCGATCGTGTCCCAGTCGATGCTCGCTCGGTCCAGCCAGCGCAGGTCGATGACTTCGGCGTCGACCGATCCGAGTTGCTCGACCGCGGCGAGGACAAGGCTGGTCATGGCGAGGTAGGACAGGATGGTGATGTCGCCGCCCACCCGCCGTACAGCGGCCCTGCCGACCGGCAGGCAGTAGTCCAGGTCGTCGACAGGACCCTCGCCGACAGAGGTGTAGAGGTCGACATGCTCGATGACCACGACCGGATCCGCGCACCGTAGGGCGCTGTTGAGGAGTCCGACGTAGTCGAACGGCGTCGAGGGAGCGACAATGCGCCAGCCTGGCGCCGAGGCGAATATTCCTGCCGGGTCCATGGAGTGCTGTGACCCGTATCCGGTGCCCATGGCGACCTTGCTGCGCAACACGAACGGCACGGATCCATCACCGCCGAACATGTGCCGCGCCTTGGCGATCTGGTTGAACAGCTGATCGGCCGCGACCCACATGAAATCGGCGTACATGAATTCCACCACCGGTTTGAAACGGCCGTCTACGGCGATCCCGCCGCCAAGACCGGCGAAGGCGTTCTCGCTGATGGGGGTGCCCAGCACCCGATCCGGGTAGGCGGCGGCGAGGCCCTTCGTGGCGCCGTTCGTCCCCCCGTTGAGGCGGTGGACGTCCTCTCCCAGCACGACGACGGATGTGTCGGTCTCCATTCGTCGCGCCATCACGTCGGCCACGACATCGATGAACCTGCGTTCCCCTACCTTGCCGGTGAAGGTGTCGCGGTCCTCGATCCGCGCGCCGGCGAACTCGCTGAGATCCCCGCGCACACCGACGTCGACGAAGCCGGGGGCGGGCCATTCATCTGCCCTGATCCTGCGCTGGCCGACCTTGCCACCGGGAACCGGCTCGAGCAACTCGTCGCCGATCGCGTCCATGACGGCCTTCGCCCCCGTAGTGGCCGCGTCGATCTCCTCGGTGGTGAGGATGTTCCTGCGGACCAGTTGCGCGGCGACGAGATCACGGGGGTCACGCGCCTTCCACTCGGCCTCCTCGGCCTTGGTCCGATAGCCGAACGCACTACCGGGGAAAGGGCCGTTCTGGTGGAAGTAGCGGTATACCTCCGCCTCGACGATGGTGGGCCCGTTCCCCGCTCTCATGTGCGCCACGGCCTCAAGCATGGCGATGTGCACCGCGAGAGGATCCATGCCGTCGACGCGCCAGCTCGGGATGTTGAACCCGGCCCCACGCGCGGACAGTCGCGGCTCCGCCGTCGCCTCGTCGACGTGGGTGGAGACGGCGTACCGGTTGTTCTCGATGAAGAAGCACACCGGCAGCTTCCAAGCGGCCGCGAGGTTGAACGTCTCAAGTACCGAGCCGATGTTCACGGCACCGTCCCCGAAGTAGGTCACCGACACCGCGTCGGTCCCGGCTTGCCGGGCCGCCCAGGCGAAACCGGCGGCCTGGGGAACACCGCCACCGACGATGGCGTTCGTGCCCATCGCACCCGCTTCCTTCCACTGCAGGTGCATGGATCCGCCACGGCCGCGGCAGAACCCGCGGGCGAGACCGGCGATCTCGGCCAGGGTGCGCGAGAGTACCGTGCGAACCGCCTCCGGCATCGTCCCCGCGAGGTCGATGCCGGACGGCGCGACGTGCCCCAGCGCCTTGGCCAGGAACTGATGGTGTCCGCGATGCGAGCCGTTGATGAAGTCGCCGCCCGTCAGCGGCAAGATCGAGCCGACCGCACCGCCCTCCTGCCCGATGCTGGAATGGGCGGGCCCGTGGACCAATCCCTGGGATGCCAGTCCGAGGACGTACTCCTCGAAAACGCGGATCAGCGTGATCTGCTCAAACAGCCGTTTCAGGACCTCGGGGTCGGCCGAATCCCAGTCCTTTCGCGACGTGCTGACCTCGACCCATGGAGATGCGGGGTGGAGCTTCTTGCGTACGGCCATCGATATTCCTCGGTCTCCGGTGCTGGTTGTGCTGGTCGTACGGTTCGGAAAGGCTGTTTCGCGGGTTCGGGGTGCTTGCCGATGATTCTCGAAACCCCCTCGGAGATCTCCGCCCCGACTCGCCACCGGGATGCCCGCGTGGGCCGTCGGCGCGAACTCGGCGGACCCGCGGGTCGGCAAACCACCGGAGGTGGGCGCGTGGGCCGTCGGCGCGAACTCGGCGGACCCGCGGCTCGGCGAACCACCGGAGGTGGGCGCGTGTCCCACGGTGCGACAGGAGGGCCGGGAAACCCGGCCCTCCTATCCGATCGTCGGTGTGGCCTTTCCAGAGTTCGGACGTGTCCCCCGCGTGACTCCCGAACCGCATGACACCGGGGTCGACCTTCCCTCCGTCGCCGGTGAGCCGTCGGCGTACGCGAGAACCCCGGCGAGGGCACCCTCTTCGCCGGTCACATTCGTTCGGTGACCTGGGCCCTGCCGGGCAGGTGCCGATCGATGAACTCGCCCATCGCGGCGATCGCCTCGGCGGTCTCCGGAAGGTGCGCCGCGAGCTGGAAGTTGTGCATCAGGCCGTGATAGGTCTTCACGGTCGCGTCGACACCCGCCCGCCGCGCGCGCTCGGCGATGGACAGCGCGTCCCGGTAGCCGACGTCGCGGGTGGCCGCCAACAGCAGCAGCGGGGGTAGTTCACGCAGGTCGCTGTACAGCATGTTGACCACCGGGTCCGTCGGCGGGTGACCCTGCAGGTATTCGTCGGCGAAGAAGGTCAGGCTCTCGCGCGTACCGAACGGGTCGCCGACGTCAGCGGCCTCGGAGATCGTGTCACCGACGGCGAGATCCACCCACGGGCAGAAGCCGACGACCGCCGCCGGTGTCGCGATGCCCTCGTCGCGGACGCGCGCGGCGAGTGCGAGCGAGAAACCGACGCTGCCCGAGTCGCCGGCGATGATGACGCGGCCGGCGGGAAACCCGTCGTCGAGCAGGGCGCGATACGCGGCGAAGGCGTCATCGAACGGGGCGGGGTACGGTGCCTCGGGTGCCAGGCGATAGTCGACGGAGACCACACGCGTCCGCAACTCGTGGGCGACCCGCGCCGTGAACCCCCGGTAGCCGACCGCCGAGCCCATCGCGTAGCCGCCACCGTGCAGGTAGAAGACGACGCGGTCCTCGCGCGCCCCGGGCACGGTGACCCACTCGACCGGGACGCCGCCCAGCTCCGCGACGGTGACCTCCGCCTTCTCCGGTACCGGCTGCGCGGCCAGATAGGCATCGAACCCGACGCGCCGATCGTCCAACGTCGCGTCGGGCCGTGTCGGGTTGTCAAGGAACGCCTGGACCAACTGCTCATGAGCCTCGCTCGGCATGTGATCTCCCCTGCCTCTCGGTTGTACAGCGAACCCGAGAAGATTCGCAGTGGTGTACGGACCCGAGTAACGGGAGGAATCCCCGCCCCGATACCCGCAACCGACGAGCGGCGGGAGTGTGCCTGGAAGACCGTTGCCACCCTGCCGGTCTCCGGGTTGATCCTCGCGACGGTGGCGGTGGCCGGTGTTCTTCGCTTCGGGCCGTTGAGCCACGACAACGGCCCGAGGATTCAGCCCCCGTCCGTGGCGCGCGACATCCAGGCGGCGACCTGGGCACGTGAGTTGCAGCTGAGCTTGCGCAGTATGTTCTCGACGTGGCCCTCTGCCGTGCGCTGGGCGATGACGAGCTGCTGAGCGATCTTCTTGTTCGTCAGGCCCTGACTGATCAACCGCGCGATCTGTAGCTCTCTGGGAGTAAGGTCTTCGATGCCGCCCACAGTCTCAGGGCCGCGCGGCGAGGCGGCGGGCGTCTTCCTTCTGAGGACGCTGTTGATCGCTTCTGTCGGCGTCATCCTGGTTCCGCGCTGGTATGTCTGGTTGAACGACTCCTCTCCCAGCGATCTACACGCATGGGCACGTGTCTGTTCGTGGATGTGCCCCCATTCGGCGAACCGCAGGAGCGAGATGCCGGCGTTGCCCCACGTCGCGTGTGCCGCGCCGAGCAGCCAGGCCGCGGAGGCCGCGTCCTCGCGTTGCCCGGCCAGCCAGGACAGCGACTCAAGACACGAACCGGAGCTCATCTGGTCCTCGAAATCGAGGCTGATCTTGAGGGTCGATTCGAGCAGCCGCGTGGCCTCGTTGTGGTTTCCCTGCATGCGCAGAAGGTCGGCGACGGTCCATTGCAGGTACGACTGGAACCAGCGGGCGCCGTGCTCGACACATTGGCCGATCGCGAGCCGGCAAAGGTCGATGGCCGTGTCCTTCTCTCCCCGTGCGCCCAGCGCGCCCGCGAGATCCGAGGTCGCCAGCCACGCTCCCGCCAGATCACCCGTCTCCTCGTGGAGATCGCGGGCTTTCGACATCAGGGTCTTCACGCGCTCGTAGTCGTGGTCACAGGCGGCCACCAGGCCCATGAGGTAGGTCGCGTAGGCGCGGCCGAACGTGTCGTCGAGACGTTCGGCGAGCGCGGTGCTCTCCTCACCGTGGCGGCGCGTCGCCTCGATGTCGCCCTGGTAGAACGCGAGCCATCCGGCCAGCCAGTGTCCCCGCACCTTGGCCTTGTCCGCGTCCTCTCCCCTGGGCAGAGCGGCCAGCAGGCGTTCGGCATGGCGCCTGCCCTCGCTGATCCCGTGAACCAGCCAGAAGTATCGAAGGTTCACGGCCATACGCAGGCCACGAATGGCTTGGTCCGGGACGGTCAGGCTGTATTCGATCGCCGCGCGGATGTTGTGCCGCTCGGCCTTGAGCCGCCGATTCCACTCAAGCTCCTCCGCTCCCGTCCAGCCGGCGATGGCCTCCTTGGCCAGTGCGCCGTACCAGTCGCGGTGCCGCGCTCGCATGTTCTCCAGCTCGTCGGAGCTCGTGAGGTGGGCTCGACCGAACTGCCGGAGTGTTTCGAGCATCCGGTAACGGATTCCGGTCTCCACTTCGTCGCGGACGACGATCGAGCGTTCGACGAGGCTGTGCAATCGATCCAGCAACGACTCCACCGGGAGGTCGTCGTCGCAGCACACGGCCTCCACCGCCGCGAGGTCGAAACCACCGGCGAAGACGGACAGTCGCGCCCACAGCATGCGGTCGGGCTGATCCAGCAGTTCGTAGCTCCACTCGACCATCGCCGTCAGCGAGGTCTGGCGCGGAGCGGAGGCTCGGTGTCCGACGGACAGGAGCCGGAAGCGGTCGTCGAGCCGGGCGGCGATCTGGTCCACCGACAGCAGGCGCAGGCGCACCGCCGCGAGTTCGATGGCGAGCGGCACTCCCTCAAGATCGAGGCACAGGCGTGCGACGGCTTGGTGATTCGCGGTGTCCAGCTTGAAACCGGGGATGATCGACCGTGCCCGGTCCAGGAACAGATTGACCGACTCGTAACGCTGCAGCGCCTGGGCGGATTCACTGTCCGCCCCCTCCTCCGGCACGCTGAGGGGTGGCACCTCGAAGGCCTGCTCGCCCTCCACCCCCAGTGGCTGTCTGCTCGTCGCGAGTATCCGCAGGCCCTGCGAGGCTCGCAGCAGCGCCCGCACGAGCTGCGCGCAACTGGCGACCAGGTGTTCGCAATTATCCAAGATCAGCAATCCGTCCCGTTCGGACAGATAGTTGATCAGCGCCTCCATCCGGGCGGTGTTGGGCACGTCCGGCAGGCCGATCGCCGCCGAGATCGTCTGTGGCAGCAGGCTCGGATCTGTCAGCGTGTCGAGTTCCACCGACCATATGCCGTCGGGAAACGCACGGTGCATGGAGCGTGCCGTGTGCAGCGCGAGACGCGTTTTGCCGATGCCTCCGGGGCCGGTCAACGTCAGCAGCCGACTGGACTCCAGCAACCTGCGGACTTCGGCGCTCTCCCGCCGGCGTCCTATGAAAGTGGTCAGCGAGGCGGGGAGCGCTCGATCCGACCGGGAGGGTTTGGTCACTGTACGACCTCCTGGGTGCCAGCTCCTGGATACCAGGCGAAGCTGTGACACTTATCACATTGTAGTCATAGTGGCAAGGGTAGGGGCCGCAACGATCACCAGCACGAACGCCGGCCGGGTGCCGATCTCATAGGAGAACGACGGTGACCCGAGGTCATCGAGCTCGGGTTCATCGTGTCCACCGGACGTCGCGGGCCCGAGCAACCTCCCCACCGGCCGCCCCCGAGACGCGCACCGGGGGGGTTCGGGTATCCAAGCGGGGATTATTCCCGTCACTTGGCTCGGTATGCCGGTGCAACTCTGTTCACGTTGACGCGGTTGCTTCACGACGGTGCCTCTGCTAGCAGGGGAAACACCGTGCGAACGCACGCTTGGTTTCGCGAAGCTGCCGTGATCTTCATGTCTGTGATGAGGGAGAGGACGGATCAGAGCGGCGGTCGGTGTGCCGGAGTCCTGGCGATTCCCGGTCCCGATTGACCTGGTCCCGCAGATCGATGGAGGTGCAGCGTGACACTGACCACTGGGGCCGACGTCTTGCGGCCGGAGGAACTTCAGAATCTCGGTAAGGGGCCACACGAGGCGCGGGGCCTAGCCGGGCGACTCTACACCGATCCGGCGATTTTGAGCGTCGAGAAGGAGAAGATCTTCCGTCGAGAGTGGATGGCCGTGTTCCATGAGTCCACGGTCCCGAACCCCGGGGATTTCCGGGTGGTGGAACTGGCCGGCGATTCATTGCTGTTCGTGCGTGGCGAAGACGGTCGGCTGCGCGGCTTCCACAACATCTGCCGGCATCGCGGCGCGCAGGTCGCGGCGACCCCCCAGGGCAACTGCCAGAAGTTCAAGTGCCCGTACCACACCTGGACATACGACCTCCACGGCAAGCTGGTCAGTGCGCCGACGATGGAGCACATGCTGCGTGAGGGTGTGGGGCTCGTCGAGCTCCGTATCGACACCTGGATGGGGTTCGTCTTCGTCAACCAGGACGGGCGGGCCGAGCCGCTGGCCTCGAAACTCGCCGGGCTCGACGACGTCCTGGAGCCCTGGCTGTCCAAGCCGCTGGAGATTCTCTACGAAATTCCGTACCACGGGAAGTGGAACTGGAAGCTGACGTACGAGAACTCGGTTGAGGGTTACCACGTCATCGGCACGCACTACAAGAGCGCGCAGTGGCTGGCTCCGGGAGAGATGACCTACACCCCGACGGAGAAGTTCGACACGTGGACCACGTTCTACATGCCGTACGCCCCGGGCCAGAACCAGCGCGACCCCACGGGGGGCTCGGTCCCGATGGACAACCTTCCCGACTGGATCGACGAGGAAATGCGCTTCTTCGTGATGTGGCCGAATTTCCTGATCTCAGTGGCACCCGAGAATGCGACCGGCTACATAGTGCTGCCGGGCGCCACACCGGGTGAGGTGACATTTACGTGGTCCAACATCGTGCGGCCGGAGACGAAGGCCGCCGAGAACCACGAAAGCTACCTGGAGGAACAGAAGTACTGGTCGCAGACCGTGCAGGGCGAGGATCAGTATCCGTGCGAGACGATGTGGGCCAATGTCCACAGCGACGCCTTCATCCCCGGGCCGTATGCCGACGGGGAGCGCGCCGGTTACCACTTCGACCAGTGGTATCTGCAGCGTATGTCAGGTTGACAGGACCGGTCCACGCAGATGAGTTGGGAGTTCCGAGAAGCGAGAAGCGGTTCAGAGACGGTGACCGGCATGCGTGGGCTCTGTAAAAAACAAGAAAAATCCATGGAAGGGAACCTGATATGACAGAAGCCGTTGCCCGTGCGCTCATCGACAAATACTGGACCGCCTTCGAGAACAATGACCTCGAAGGCTGGCTCTCCTGCTACGCCGACGACGCCACCTACGAAGACTATGCCGTAAGTTTCTTCGCGAGCGACAAGACCGGAATTCGGGATTTCATCACGCAGTACTTCGACGGCGTCACGGACGGCGAAGTGACGTTGCATGAGGCGAACGTCTGGGACAACGGTTCGCGTTACCTGCTTGAGTGGACCATCAAGGGAAACCTCAAGGGCTCGTTCGGTCCCACGACCGAGGACAACGTGGGCAAGATCGGTGAACCGTTCGAGCTGCGTGGGATCGCGATGGGACACATCAGGAACGGGCTGTTCGTCGCCAACCGCGACTACTACGTGAAGTTGCGGTAGTCCGGGGAGCGACGCGTGCCACGAATTCGGAGCGGTGAGACTCGAAAAGCACTTCGCCCGGACGAGCGAGTGCCGTCAAGGAGAGCATGGTCATGGAAGACATCGCGCTGATGCGGAGCGTTCTGGGTCCGCTGGAACGCGGGGAGTCCGAGGACTCTCAGCCGCTCTACGACCTGTTCGCCGAGGACATCGTGTACAGAACCGCCCACGGTGACGAGCTCCGGAGCAAGACCGCGCTGCTCGACTATTTCGAGCGTGTCACCGACTTGCTGGAGGTCCGGCCGTACGACAGCCCCCTCCAGTATTTCGGCGACGGCGCTCGTGTCGTCGTCCTGGGCGTAGAGCACTACAAGGTCAGGAAGAGCGGCCTCACGGTCAGCCGTGAGTGGGTGTGGTTCCTCGACTTCCGCGATCGGAGGATCAGCCGGATCCTTGAGGTGCAGGAGCTGTCGGGGATCGTGGAGATCCGAAGAGAGGCGTTCGCGCGTACGGCCGCGAACTTCGCGGAAAGCACCGGCCCCGCCCATCCCTGATCGTCGGGGTGGCGCGGGATCGAGATCGGGAAAGTGCCTTCTCCGTAGCGGAACCGAACTTGCCGGGGGCCAGGTTCTCCGTGCGGAGGGGCACTTTTCCGCTGAAGGATCTTCGACGATGTCATTCCCGCCTTGAGCCCATCAGGGCGACGAGCCGAGCGGCGTTGCCGCGGATGTGCGCGGTGATCTCCTGGGCGGCGCGGTGGCGGTCGTGCGCCTCGAAGGCGACGACGATCACCTCGTGTTCGGCGGCGATTCGGCCGACGTCGTCATACTCGTTCTCGGCGACCGCCAGGATCGACAGGTAGAGCCGCAGCTCGTTGATGAGCGGTGTGAACGCGGCGGTCAGGCGGGAACTGCCGACCGCGCCGACGATCGCCGTGTGAAAGGCGAGGTCGGACGCGATCGCCGCCTCCGCGTCGGATGCGGCGAGCGCCGCGCTCAGCTGGGTGAACGCGCCGCGCACGGCGAGCGCCGCGGCAGGTAAGGGCGCCGCCATCGCGGCGCCGACCTCGATCGCGAGGCGTGCCTCGAAGAGGTCGCGCAGGTCGTCGACGGAGGGTTCACGTACGACGGCGCCGCGGTTCATCTCATGGCGCACGAGGCCGCTGCGTTCGAGGATTCGGATGGCCTCGCGGACGGTGTTGCGCGATACGCCGAGTTCGGCGGCGAGGACGCTCTCACGGATCGGGCGTCCCGTCGGCAGCTCGTGCCGGAGGATCAGCTCGGTCAGCCCACGGGCGATCTGCGCCGGTGTGCTCTGCCGGTCGATCGAGATCCGTTGTTCGCTCACGCTCATACCCCTCAAGCGTAGTGGCGCGTGGCCGCGTCGATCGATGTCGACCGATCCCCCGTTCATCACGCGGAGGCGTCGCTCGACTCGAGGCTTTACGAAGATTGCCCTACTGTACTACAGTTGCACAATGTCCACTTCTTACTCAGCGCTCTGGCATCCACAGGCGCATATGCCCAGCGTCGTCGACGATCGTGTGCTGATCGTCGGTGGCGACGGCGCCTACGTCGAGACATCCGATGGCCGCAGGTTGCTCGACGCGACCGCCGGCCTCTGGCACGCGAACGTCGGCCACGGCCGGGCGTCGATCGCACGGGCCGCGGCGCGCCAGATGGAGCGCCTGGAGACGTATCACCTGTTCGGCCGCTTCGCGAACGAGCCGGCGCTGGAACTCGCCGAGCGCGTCACGGCCACCGGGCCGATCGCGGACGCGAAGGTCTTCTGGACCAGCGGCGGCTCCGACGCTGTCGACCTCGCCTGCAAGCTCGCGCGGCGCCACTGGCAGGTGCGCGGCCGACCGGACAAGCGGGTGATCGTCAGCCGCCACAACTCCTACCACGGCCTGCACGGCTTCGGGACGAGCATCGGGGGGATTCCCGGCAACCGCGAGGGCTACGGCAGCGAGTCGTTGATCCCCGAGACGCTGCGCGTCGCGCACAGCGACCTCGACGCCGTGGTCACCGCCATCGAGGAGGCGGGCCCTGAACGCATCGCCGCCCTCGTCGCCGAGCCGATCATCGGGACCGGCGGGGTGATCACCGCGCCAGAGGGCTACCTCACCGGGCTCCAGGAGCTGTGTCGCCGGCATGACATCCTGTTCGTCGTCGATGAGGTGATCACGGGCTTCGGCCGGGCCGGCACACTGTTCGCGTGTGAGCGCTTCGGTCTCAGGCCCGACATGGTGCTGGTGGCCAAGGGCATAACCTCCGGCTACGCGCCGCTCGGCGGTGTGCTGATCGGGCCCCGAGTGTGGGAGCCGTTCTTCACGGGCGACGACGCGCCGGTCTTCCGTCATGGCATCACCTACTCCGGCCACGCGACCGCCTGCGCCGTGGCGCGGGAGAACCTCGACATCATCGAGCGTGAACGGCTCGTGGAGCGGGCCGCGGAGCTGGAGCCGATTCTGCGGGCGGCGCTCGCACCGCTCGCGGAGCACGACCTCGTCGCCGAGGTTCGCTGCGGCGCGGGTTTCATGGCGGGCGTGCGGCTCACCAAGGACGCTCCGGGTGAGGCCATCGCCCGAGCGAGCCTCGACCGTGGCGTCATCACGCGCGTGCTCACCGACAACGTCCTGCAGATATGCCCGCCGCTGGTCGTCGACGAGGCGGACCTGACGCTCATCTCCGAGGCGATCGCCGCCTCCCTCGACCACGTGGTGGTGCCGACATGACCGTGACCGATCACAGGCTCGACGCCGGGCAACGCGCGCTGTTGCGGCACGTACCGACCGATCTGCTGATCGGAGGGGAGTGGCGTGCCGCGACGGGCAACCGCCGCGCCGCCGTGTACGACCCGGCCACCGGCGCCGAACTCGCGCTCGTCGCCGACGCGACGGTCGAGGACGGACTCACCGCGCTCGACGCCGCGTGCGCGGCCCAGGGCGACTGGGCGCGACGGGCCCCACGGGCACGGGCGGAGATTCTGCGACGCGCGTTCGAACTGGTCATCGAGCGCGTGGAAGATCTCGCGCTGCTGATCACCAGCGAGATGGGCAAGCCGCTCGCGGAGGCGCGCGTCGAGGTCACCTACGCCGCCGACTACCTGCGCTGGTACGCCGAGGAGGCGGTTCGTCTCGACGGTCGCGTGTCGACGAGCCCCGACGGGCGCTCGCGCGTCATCGTGACGCACGAGCCGGTCGGACCGTGCCTGTTGATCACCCCCTGGAACTTCCCGCTGGCGATGGCCGTGCGCAAAATCGCTCCGGCGCTCGCGGCCGGTTGCACGATGATCGTGAAGCCGGCGCTGCTCACACCGCTGACGATGTTCCTGATGGCGCGGATCCTGAGCGACGCGGGTGTCCCCGACGGTGTCGTGAACATCGTCACGACGGCCGACCCGGGGAGCTTCTCCGCGGCTCTGATGGCCGATCCACGCCTGCGCAAGGTGTCGTTCACCGGCTCCACGGGCGTCGGTCAGCGACTGCTGGAGCAGAGCGCGGCGCATGTCCTGCGCACCTCGATGGAGCTGGGGGGCAACGCGCCGCTGCTCGTGTTCGAGGACGCCGATCTCGACCGTGCCGTCGAGGGCGCGCTCGTCGCGAAGCTGCGTAACGGGGGCGAGTCGTGCGTCGCCGCGAATCGCATTCTCGTGCACGAGGCGGTCGCCGACGCCTTCACCGAGCGCTTCGCGGCTCGCATGGCCGAGGTCGTCGTCGGGCGGGGCACCGAGCCGGGCGTGACCGTCGGGCCGTTGATCAGCGAGCAGGCGGTGAAGGGCGTGGCCGCGCTGGTCGACGACGCGGTGGCGCGCGGCGCGCGCGTGCTTGTCGGCGGCGAGGTGCCCGAAGGCACCGGCTCGTTCTACCCGCCGACCGTTCTTGACGGCGTCCCGCGTGACGCGCGCATTTTGCACGAGGAGATCTTCGGGCCGGTCGCGCCGATCGTGCGTTTCGCGGACGAAGCCGACGCGATCGCGCAGGCGAACGACACGCCGTTCGGACTCGCCGCGTACGTCTTCACGGAGAACCTCGACCGTGCGACGCGTGTCTCCGGCGCGCTGGAGGTCGGCATGGTCGGGCTCAACCAGGGGCTCATCGCGAACGCCGCGGCGCCTTTCGGCGGCATCAAGTACTCAGGGCTCGGGCGTGAGGGCGGGTCCGAGGGCCTCGGGGAGTACACGAACCTCAAATACGTCGCGCAGGTGATCGCCTGAGGAGGCGGCACCGCCAGGTCATCGAACGCGGCCCGGAACGAGGACACTCGCCCCGGGCCGCGTCGGTCTCTACCGCCGGCTCACACCTGGCTCCGCCCGATTCTCCGGTACGTCTCAGGTTGCACCCTGCGGTACACCAGGGCGACGACGGCGCCCAGCACGGCCGTGCCGAAGATGACGGCGGTGAGTATGTTCGTCGCGCCCAGGACGTCGAGGTTCAGCAGACCGAAGACCGTTAGTGTCACCATGAGAACGGCGGCGATCAACGGCGCGATGACGGTCTTCCAGGTGCTGGAGCCGGAGCCGTCGCGCCGGAAATAGACGACGACCGCGATGCTGCTCAGCGTCAGCAGGAGCAACAGCGCCAGAACGCCCGCCGCCGCCAGGACGGTGTACGGCTTCTCCGGGTCCCCGCCGACGAACGGCACGAACATGACGATCAGCAGGGCCGTGGCGAGAATGTTGGCGACGTACGGGGAGCCGTGCCGAGGATGGACCCTGCCGACGTTCCACTTGAGCACGCCGTCCGCGCCGAGCGCGTGGAGATACCTCGAGAGGATGTTCTGCGCAGCGATCACGCCGCAGAGGTAGCTCATCACCAGCATCACCGACACCAGGTCGGCGGACACGGATCCGAGATACTCCCGGACGGATGCGGGGAAGAAACCAGCCGGATCGGACAAGGCCGCGTCGACCACGCGGTCGGGACCGTAGGCCACGGCCGAGGCCCAGAAGGAAAGCACGTAGAAGACGGCGATGGTCGTGATCGATATGTAGGCGGCCCGGGGTATGGTCCGGTTCGGGTCCCGCACCTCGTCACGGAAGACGGCTGTGGACTCGAAACCGACAAAGCCCGTGATCAGCAGCAGGAGTGCGATCGGAAGCGACCCGTTCGAGAGGTTCGCGGGCACGAAGGAGTCCAACGGCGTGCCCTGGGGGCCACCCTTGACGAGCACCACGGCGTTCCAGACCAGCACCGCGATCACCTGCACGACCATCAGCTTGGTCATGATGCCGGCGGACACATCGACCCGGAAGTGTCCGAGGACACCGGTCACGGCGAGCGAGACGATCACGATCAGCTGCCACGGGATCTCAGGGCCCCCCAGGGAGCTGATGAACGTCTTCAGCACGATCGCCAGCCCCGAGTGGAGGGTGACGCCGAACATGAGGTAGGTGAGGTTGGCGAGGAAGGCCGAGCTGAGCCCGAGGACACGTCCAAGCCCCGCGGTGACGTACGTATACAGGGCACCCGGCTGGGACAGGCTCTGGCTCATGGCCACATAGCCGACCGTGAACACGCACAGGCCGCCGGCCACGAGCACGACCGCGAGCGGAGTCGCGGCACCGACGCCGTAGCCGATGACGAAGGCGCCGAAGAGTCCCACGACCACGAGCGGGCCGGCGTAGGAGAGCACCATGATGACCAGGTCGAAGACCCCGAGATTGCCCTGAAGCCGGGTTCCTGGTGCGGGTTCGGGCGTTTCCTGCCGCGTTGGCGAAGGGCCCTCGTGTGACGATGTAGAATGATCAACTTCAGGCACTGGATGCCACCTCGTTGTCTTCTGTATTTCCGATCGTAACGGCCATCCGGATACTCCACTCAGGGCGACCGATTAACACGGGGGATTCTCCCCATATCGCTCCCCGGGCGGGCAGGTGGAAGGCTCTGAGGCCGCGCCGCGACAGCTCCGCCACGTGCACGCGTCGACCGCACACGGCCATGACGAACTCCACCGACTCGATGCCGGCTCCGCGCCGAGACCGACCGCGGGCCGCGGGCGGATCGAGGAGGCCGGTCCGCCCGCGCGGGCGGTGACGTAGGCGGCCCCGGGCGCGCGGGAAGTGTCGCCCGGCCTCCCCCGCCGTGGATTCACCGGGCGGGCGAGTCCGCCGATCCGTGATCGTGGCCGGTACCACCCCGGCAGAACGGACCGTCGCGGTCCCGGCCCCACGGATCGGGCCGACTCCGCCGGCGTCAGCGGTCGACGGCGCTGTCGTCGCTTCGGTTTTTCCCGGGTCCGGGTACCCAGGTAGGGATTCCTCCCGTGACGCGAGCGGGTACCTCGCGGCGAAGCTCCTCATAGTCGCGGTGCGGGCCCTTCAGGCCGGCGCCCCAATTGACGAGGTCGAAGAGCCGAACGAGTTGCCTGGCGTCCGCGTCAGGACATCGGAGGAAATGATGCACAGTGTTGGCGCGGATCGCTTCCGTACGATCCTCGGTCATGTCCCCACCGGGGTCGTCATTGTCACCGGCGCCGACGAGGGCGGCCAGCCGGTGGGATTCACCTGTGGCTCCTTTTTCTCGGTGTCGTTGGATCCGCCGCTGGTCGGCTTCTGCGTCGCGAAGACCTCGACGTCGTGGCCGCTCATGGCCGGCGGTGCGCGGTTCTGCGTGAACCTGCTCGCGGAGGACCAGCAGGACATCAGCAGCCGGTTCGCCCGGAAAGGCGGTGACAAGTTCGGTGGCCTGAGCTGGCAATACGGACCGTTGTCGCTGCCTTACCTGGACCGCGCGGTGGCGTGGATCTGGTGCGAGACAGCCGACGTGCATGAGGCCGGTGACCACGTCATCGTCGTGGGGGCCGTGTCGAAGATGCTGCTGGATCCGCAGTCCCCCATGCCGCTCGTCTTTCACCGCGGCGGCTACAGCGGTGTCACGGAATTCGCGCCGGCCCGGCGCTCTCAAGCTTCCTGAAGGGAACGCCTGTGCGATTGGACACGATCTATACCAACGCCCGCGTCACGACACTGGATCGATCCCGGCCGACAGCGCGGCGAATAGGCGTGTTCGCCGGGCGGGTGGCCGGGTTTGACGAAGAACTGGAGGGGGTGAGCGCGTCCCGGATCGTGGATTTGGGCGGCGCGCCAGTGGTGCCGGGGTTCAACGACGCGCACTACCATCTCAGCGCTTTCGGCGTGCGGATGCTTCAGGTCGACCTTCGAGCCGAGACCGTGTCCACCCTGGACGAGCTTTACCGTCGGGTCGCCGAGCACGCCGCGCAGCTGCCCCCCGATTCGTGGGTGATCGGCGCGGGATACGACCAGAACAAGCTTGGAGCACATCCAGACCGTGATCGGCTCGATCAGGTCAGCGGCGGCCGCCCGGCCTTTCTCCAACACTGCTCCGGACACCTCGGGGTGGTCAACTCCATGGGGCTGGCCCGAATGGGCATCGTGGAGGGACGGGCACCGGTCGAGATCGAGGGCGGAACGGTCTATACGGATGCCGGCGGCAGACCCAACGGCCTGCTCGCCGAACGGGCGGTCGAAGTCGCCTACGAATCCGTGGGCCCCGCGCCGTTCGAACGCTTCGTCGAGGCGATCGGCCGCGCCAGCCGGGCAGCGGTCGCGTCCGGCCTCACATCGGTGACCGAGCCGGGGATCGGCACCGTCGGGATGCTGGGCAACAACTGCGCCGACCTGGCAGCGTTCGCGCAGGCGCGGGACCGGGGACTGCTGCACGTCCGGACGAACGTCATGCCGGCCGCCGAACTCCTTCGTGAGATCGGCCCATTCGAGGCGGAGCGGCAATGGTTCGGCCTGGATCTTGGTCTGTCAAGCGGCTTCGGCGACGAGTGGCTCAAGGTTTCAGCGGTCAAGTTCATGGTCGATGGCTCGCTCATCGGCCGGACCGCCAACATGTCAGTGCCCTACGCGGACACTCCCGGGCGATCCGGCTACTTCCGCGAAGACCCTGAGATCGTCGTCAACCAGATCATCCAGGCACATCGGTTCGGCTGGCAGATCGCCGCGCACGCGGTCGGGGACGTCACGATCGATTTTGTCATCGACGCCTATGAACGTGCGCAACATCTCTATCCGCGCCGTGATCCGCGACATCGCATCGAGCACTGCGCGGTGACGCGGCCGGACCAGTTGCCGCGCATCGCCGCGGTGGGCGCGATTCCCGTTCCCCAAGGCCGGTTCATCCACGAACTCGGAGACGGCTTCATTCGCGCACTCGGCTCGCCCCGCAGCGAATGGTGTTTCCGAGCCCGGTCGTTCCTCGAAGCCGGGCTGCGGGTGCCTGGCAGCAGCGACTGTCCCGTCGCCCTCGGCGACCCCCTGCTGGGCATTCACTCCCTGGTCAACCGCCAGACCGCGAGCGGCCGGCTGCTTGGCGCCGAGGAGACACTGACACCTTTGCAGGCCCTGCACGCCTTCACGACGGGATCCGCCTTCGCCGCCCGCGAGGAGACGATCAAAGGCACCCTGTCACACGGGAAGCTCGCCGACTTCGTCGTTCTCTCCGACGATCTGCTCCAGGTCAGCCCGGATCGGCTCAGCAGCCTCACGATAGGCGCGACGGTTGTGGGCGGACAGGTGCGGTACGACGCCGGCGCGGTACGGTCAATGTGATGGACGATCCACAACGATCCGGCCGTGCCGGAACCGAATCATCGTCCCGGACGCCTCGTTCGGCATCCTCGCCCTCCATCCGATGCGGGCGCCTCCGGGTTCCGTACCCGAGCGCCCGGCCTGACCGCTCCCCCGATCTCCGGGGGCGGGGGCGGCACCGCGATCCGGGGGTCCGGCAGACTGGGGGTGAGAGAAAGGGGTTCCCGCCATGACCGACAAGCCCATCCTGCAGCCCAGCCCCAGTCATCCGATCACGATCACGCCGAACCCGGCCCGGGTCGTCGTCTCGGTGGGCGGCCAGGTGATCGCCGACTCGCAGCGCGCGCTGACGCTGCGTGAGGCGGCGTACCCGCCCGTGCAGTACGTCCCGATCGCCGACGTCGACCGCTCGCTGCTGGAGCGGACCGACACCGCCACCTACTGTCCTTTCAAGGGTGACGCGAGTTACTACACCGTCACGGTGGACGGCAAGCCGGCGGTGGACGCGGTGTGGTTCTACGAGTCGCCGTACCCGGCCGTCGCCGAGATCAAGGACCACGTCGCCTTCTATCCCGACCGGGTCGACTCCATCGTCGAGCAACCGACCACCTGAACCCTGGGCGTCCGGTGGGCGTCCGGAAACTCGGGTCACCGGTCGCCGGTGCGGGCGAGCCGGCGTGACATGATCATGGCGATGTAGATCATGGCCAACAGCAGGCCGCCCGTGGGTGGTGGAGCGAACGTTCGCCTGGACCGGCAGGCTTCGCCACCGGTTCACCCACCCGAAGCCGGACCGGTTGTCCGGCCAAGGCAGCGTGACGGGCCACTAGCGGGCGGGGACGCTCGCACGGGCGAGCACGGACAGTTCGAACGGGCGGAGCGAGTCGGTGCGTTCCCAGCCCGCGGGGTCGATCGTCTCGCGCTGCCGAACGTACTCGACCGGCTGGAGCCGGTACTCGAGCAGGAGATCGTCCATCTGTTCGAAGCTGAGGAAGGTCTGCCAGGGCTCGCCTTGCTCGGCCGTCGCAGCCATGACCAGCTCCGCATAGGACTGGCCTGCCTCGTCGCGCGATTCGGCCGGGAGAAGGTACTCCACGACGATCTCGGTGCCGGGCGCAAAGCCGCTGACGGCCGCCAGGGTCTGGCCGATCGCCTCCCGGGTGAGGTACATCGTGACCCCGAGCCAGCTGACCAGCGCGGGCCGGCTCCGGTCGAAGCCGGCCAGGACGAGATGGTCCGTCAGAGACCGGGTGGACTCCTGCTCGAAGTCGATTGGGACGAAGACGGTGGATGACGGCACCTTCGTCCCCGTCGCAGCCAGCAGCGCCCGCTTCCAGTCCTGGGTCGAAGGCTGGTCGACCTCGAACACCCTGACTTGGCCGGCCAGTTCGGACCGGCAGGCGAAGGAGTCCAGCCCCGCACCGAGGATCACGTACTGGTCGATGCCGTGGGCGACCAGCTCGGACAGCCGATCCTCGGTGTAGCGGCTGCGGGTGACGGCCGTCGTCCGTGCGCCGGACAGAACGGGGTGGCCTCCGTAAGACCGGTGGTAGCCGAGAAGTTCGTCTGCGCGCTCCCCCAGGAAGGTCTGCGCCATGGTGTCGGCGAAAATCGAGGGGGTGTCGTCGACAAGGAGATGCGCCGCGCGCGCCGCGGCCGCCATGAGAGCTGTCCGGCTTGGTTGTCCATTGTTCATCATAGAAACGGACATTACCCGCAAGCTTTGACATTATATCACAAAAACAAAAATTTCAGAAGAGCCTTTGAGTTGCGATTCGGCGACGAACGCGAAACTCTCAATCTCGGGATGACGTGCTGCTTTGAGTTCGAGAGGCGACATACCCGTACCGTTCCATCCCTTC
The DNA here is from genome assembly GCF_036227305.1 of Streptosporangium sp. NBC_01469. Classification (NCBI taxonomy): domain Bacteria; kingdom Bacillati; phylum Actinomycetota; class Actinomycetes; order Streptosporangiales; family Streptosporangiaceae; genus Streptosporangium; species Streptosporangium sp. NBC_01469. The sequence goes on from NZ_CP109465.1 coordinate 9,959,959, forward strand.
CGACCGGCCGTGCCGCAACCGAGCGGCGGCCTGCGCGAGCCGCCGCTCGGGTTTTCGAGGAGCCGCCGATCAGCTCCACCTGATCGATCGCGTGTCGTCGTTGAAGTTGTGGTAGCGCCTCAGGCGGTCAATGGTCGGCATGACCGACCGGTCGTTCAGGTAACCGGTCTCCGAACCACGGAAGCCCGAGAGGGCGTAGTGGTTGGTATGACAGTTGGCGTAATTCTTGAAAGAGGAGATGCGGTCCCACCACCTCCGCGGAAGCTCGAACGAGTAGTCGACGTCAGTGGTCGTTCCGGTGCAGTTCCGGGTTCGGCGGAAGGTGTACGAGGCACCACGGTAGTACGCGTCTCCGTACTCGATCCCGATCACGACCAGGGCCGCGATTGGCTCTTTGGTGTCGGCGGACTTTTCGCTGCTACCGAGTAGTTCGTTGAGATCGGGGTCGTCCACGCCCTCGGCGGCGGTGGTCGGGGCGTCGGTGATGGCGCCGTCGGTGGCGAATCGGATCGCCTCGGTGAATGTGGGGAAGCACCGCTCGCTCGGTGTGGCCGATCCGCTGGTCACGTCGATGACGCAGTTTTCGGCGGGGGCTGGGGCGGGGTCCTCGGGTGTCGGAGTGGCCCCGGCGGGCGCCGGGACGAAGGCGACCAGGGGCAGGGCCGTGCTGAGCCCCAGCGCGAGGAGGCGCAACCTCCGTACCGTGTCACGCTTGGCACCCCGACGCGATTCAATGCTAATTTTCTGACACATTTCCATTCCCCTTGTTGCCCTCTATTTATCAAATCCATGTAACAGTTGTCAGGATTTTGGCGATGATTTTCCGCCTCCTGGAAGATTCGTACACCCGCCCCCCGCCTCATGATTTTGCTCTTTTCGGATGCCGGCTCGCGCCGCCGTCCAACTCAATGCCGACTCTCCACTCATCTGCTACGACGTACCGCGCGTTTACATTTTCCGGATTACACCCGATTTCCGGTTCTCGCACTCTTTTGGCCTGATTCACCCTGCCAGCCGGCGCACCTTACCTGAATGTAAGGGATGCGCGGTTTCCCGCAATGACGAAACACGGCAACCTGAACATGATTATTGGCGCCAGAGTTTGCAATATTCCAATAAGGCTAGCCTGAATGCTTATATCAACATAAACTGTCCGTGGTTGCCCGTTACCCAAGGCCGTTGACCGGAGTTATGAACACGGCGGGTGATCACGCCGTAACGAGAACCGGAAGCGGCACGAGGGCTCCGACGCGGCCGGCCGGGAAGCGCCGGGTTTCCGGCGAAGGACGCTAGATGTGCTTGCGCTGGATGAGAAGGCGATGTGACTCCTGCGGCTCTCCCGGCAGATCGTCCGGCGCGAACCACCCCGCCTCCAGGATCTCGAAATCGTCGATCTTGAGCGTGCCGCCGATGAACTCGGCTTCGTAGGCCACTTCCAGGCGCAGCCGGTAGCCGCTCCTCAGGCGAACCAGCTCTCCGCGGACGGGGGCGCCAGGAACCCAAACGGTGCCCCATGCGTCTGACACCCCGTGGATCACACGCGGCTTTCCCGACTGTTCGCGATCATGGTGATGTCCGTCGTCGCGATCAGCGCGGTCTCGGCGTGTACGGTCCCCTTCGCCGACCGCCATCCGCCGTCACCGTCCCGGCCCGTGAAGCTCCCGGAGCCGCCCACGCTGGATCCCGCCTCCAAGGTGTGGCCCGAGGCGATGTTCACCCTGCCCGCCAGGTTCGGGAAGGAGTCCGACGTCCAGCCGCTCGCCATGCTGAGCAAGACCGAGGCCCTCATGGTCACCCTCGATCTACGCCCCCAGTTCTTGACGTACGACCGTAAAACGCGTCGGCATCGAGTGCTGGCCACGGCTCCGAAGTGGAGTGAGTGTGGCATGTGCTACGAGATCAAAAGCGTTGCCGTGGGCGACGAACAGATCGTCTGGACCGTCGGTGTCTACCGCTCCGAGCGCTGGAACCCGGGCAAGCGGCACGTCGAACTGTGGGCCATGCCGAGGTCGGGCGGGCAGATGAGACTGGTGACCTGGCTGACGGGCCACTACGACTACTTCCCTCCCCGGGACAGGCTGTCGATCGACGGTGACCAGGTCACCTGGCGGAGCGAGAGCGTCTCCTACCTGATTCCTCTCTCCAGCGGAAAACCACAGAAGATCGCCTCGGCCCCAAGCCCGTACGTGGAACGGCCCGATCCGGACGTACGGTTAATGAACTGCGGGGTCGAATGGTGCGCGGGCGAAGTGACACCGGACATCTACCAACTGTCCACGGTGGTGATCCAGCACAGGAACGGCTCGGGGCGCACCACCCTCCCCGCAGCAGGGGAAGGCCCCTTGATCCATGACAGGTTCGGTCTCTTCGGCCTGCCGTACGTGCACGGGACCGAGGTGAACTTCTCCGTCAAGGACTCGGGCTCGTCCGCGCTTCTGTACGACCGGTGCACCGCCAGATCGGCGTGGGTCGGCGTCAAGCACGAAACCGAGGGCTCCAACGCGATCGGCCAGGGAGTGTCTGGCCGGGAGGCTCCGATCCTGTTCTGGAGGGAACGGGGCAACCGGTACACGGTGCTGGATCTTTCGCGCGTCTCCGACCGGCCGTGCCGGAGCTGAGCGGGTCAACGTCCGGAGAGAGCACCGGAGCGGGAGGGCCGGAGGCGGCCACCCCCTGCTGTCGTATTTGTGATCTTTCACCCCAATACTGAGCTGCGGAAGAGGCACGGAGAGCTGGGGAGGAACCGGTGGGCGCCAAGGGCGGTACGGCCGAAATCATGATCGCCGAGGCCCGCAGGGCGTTCTGGGTGATGGTCGGGTTCCTGGCCTTCATATGGGTGATGCAGATCGCCAACTGGACATCGGGTTACGCGCTGGGCCAGGAGCACGGCGTGCGGCCGTGGGATCCCACGAGCCTGCCCGACATCGCGTCGGCACCGTTCCTGCACTGGAGCTGGGAACACATCCAGGCCAACTCGGGACCGCTGTTCGTCTTCGGCTTCCTGTCGGCCTACCGGGGCGTCGTCAAGTTCCTCGGCGTGACGGGGCTGATCATTCTGGTCAGCGGCCTCGGGGCCTGGTTCACCTCCGACCCGCAGAGCGTGGGCGCGGGCGCGAGCGGCGTCGTCTTCGGGTACTTCGGCTACGTCCTGGTGCGGGGCGCCTTCGACCGGCATCTGATCGACATCGTGATAGGCCTGGTCATCGCCCTCTGCTTCTCCTACCAGTTCACCGGGCTGCTGCCTAAGGAGGGCATCGGCTGGCAGGCCCACCTGTTCGGCTTCCTCGCTGGCCTGCTGGGCGGCTGGCTGTTCCGCGAACGCAACCGCACACGACCGGTCCCGACCCCCTCACCCCGGGATCCGAGAGCCGCGCTGCGGAAGGAACTGGACGAACTCGGGCTCTGACGACTGAACGAACTCGGGCTCCGACGCCGGCGCCACCAAGAGCGGCTGCGACGGCGATTCGCAAGAACTTCGGGCGCTTCCCGGGAGTCGCGAAATGGCGGGGGCCGGCTTTCCGGCACAGGACGCTAGACATACTTGCGCTGGACGAGAAGACGGTGTGACTCCTGGAGCTCTCCCGGCAGATCGTCCGGCGCGAACCACCCCGCCTCCAGGATCTCAAAATCGTCGATCTTGAGCGCGCCACCGACGAACTCGGCCTCGTAGGCCACTTCCAGGCGCAGCCGGTAGCCGCTCCTCAGGCGAACCAGCTCTCCGACGTGAACCTTCAGCCCGGTCTCCTCCCGCACCTCGCGGCAGACCGTGTCCTCGAAGGTCTCCGATCTGTTCGCATAACCGGTCGGGAGGCCCCACTGCCTGCCCTCCGGCCAGAAGCGGTGCTTCAGCAGGAGGACGTTGCCGTCCTCGTCACGCACGATGCCGGTCACACCGACCATGAACGTGGCGTGCCGAAGCCAGTTGATGCGCCACTGGAGCGAGCCGTTGGTCAGCCTCCAGAGCCGGACGATCAGCTTCTTCACGGTTGGTCCCATCCACGGGTCGGCGCCTGTCTGAAGGCTGGACGCTATCGGGAAAGGGCGGTGCGGTGCCGTTACTCGACCCGCCTCGTACGAAGCCGAACGCACGTCGATCGTGTTCACCGTGCTGGACATCCGGCGCCTGGGGTGTTCAAGTAGTGACCACAGGCCGCGTCTGCTTCACGGCCGAATGACGCCGGATCTCGCAGCGCTTGAGGCCTTGAACAAGGTGGCGAACGTCTTCGGGCCATGACGCCGATCAAGCCAGTCGGAGAGCCGCGTGAGCGAGCCGCTGATCATCGCTCCGAGGATGACGGTGTGCAGTTCCTCCGCCTCGTCCCTGCCGATTTCCGCGAGGAAGAGCTCGTAGCGGGCTCCGACGTCGCTGGTGTAGGCGCCCATTCGCCGCAAGAAGTCATCCGCCGCGGCGCTCTGGGCGGCGGCCGGGCGCCGTACGGGATCACGGAGAACCATGAGGTCATCCGCTTCCAACCGGCCTGTAGCGTCTCGGAACAGGTATCGGTCCGGGCCCGCCGACGGCTCGCTCACCTTGGCCCGCTGCGCCACCTGGCGAGTCACCGCCTTGGCCTCCCTGTCGGTCGCCCCCTCCATCACGATGCCGAGGTTGCGTGTGGAGGAGGATCCGGCGGGGTCCGGGGAGGAGTAGGTACGGCCGTCACGGGCGCGCGAGTTGATGCCGTATCTGGTACGGCCGATCTCGTCACCCCACAGGCGGTACTCCCGGTAGGTGCCGTAGTGCAGGCAGTCGTGCGCGTAGGCCCGCAACAGATCCAGGGCGACCAGTTCGGGGCGAAGGCCGGCGGGATCGGCGAGGTCGCCGTAGCGAGTGATCACCGCGCCCATTTGCAGATGGCGATAGCCCTGATCGGGGTAGTGAAAACCCCCGAACGCGGGCCTCCCAGATCGCACACCAACCCATACGCGGTCGAACGGAAGCCGCTGGGACAGCCCGAGCTCTTCGTATCGGGCGGCCAGAAGAGTGGCACCCAGAAAGAAGAGATCCACCGGCTTGCCTCGGTAAGGCCTCGATCCCAGCAGCCACGGCAGTAAGGAGAAAGTGAGGTCGGGGTGCGCCCGATCCAGGCCGACCGTTGCCCGTAGGGCGGTGAGGCGTTCGAACAGGGTCGCACGGGCGGCCGAGTCGCCCCTGAGGTGCTCGTTCGGCGCCAAGCAGGACGAGGCGATGCCCCGATTGGAAGCTAAATCCGTTTGCGGTGGACGAGGAGGCGGTGCGACTCCTGAATCCCTTCCGGTAGATCGTGTGGCGCGAACCATCTCGCCTCCAGAATCTCGAAATCGTCGATTTTGACCGTGCCGCCGACGAACTCGGCCTCGTAGGCCACCTCCACGCGCAGCTTGTAGCCGCTCTTCAGATGAGCGATTTCTCCAACACGTACCTTCAGCCCGGTTTCCTCCAGCACTTCGCGGCAGACCGTGTCCTCGAAGGTTTCCGACTTGTTGGCGTAGCCGGTCGGAAGCCCCCACTGCCTGCCCTCCGGCCAGAGGCGATGCTTCAGGAGAAGCACGTTGCCGTCTTTGTCACGCACTATCCCGGTTACTCCGACCATGAACTTGGCGTGGCGAAACCAGAGAATGCGCCATTGGAACGATCCGTTGATGAGTCTCCAAAGCCGGGCAATCATGTTTTTCACGGTGAGCTCCATCCCACGGGCCGACGTCTACCTGAAGGTTGGACGCTACCGGGAAAGACCGTCGGCGAAGACCATGTCCACGACCGCGTGTGGCTGATCGATGTTCACCGCTTGGGCCGCGGTGTCCTCCGAGGACAGCAAGACCAGGTAGCGACCGGGACTCCGCTGCCATCTTTCCGGTCATGTGTCAGACGTTAGAAGCGGGCGTTTCCCGCACTCAACAAGTGTGCGGGAACTTGCGCCGATTCAGTCCAATCCCTCGATGGCAGCGGTGATGAGGCTGCGCGCACTGGCACCATAAACGGCAATACCAGCTAACTCTGCGAATCCCTTGACATACTGTGATATTTCATCTGGCTGAGTGATATTAACGCCGCAGATAGCAACTCAACCTGTACGAGTGTTTCATCGAAAATGTTGTAGGCCTCGACAGGCCACATACGGCGCGGCGCGGTGAACGGGATCACCCCGAGAGACACGGACGGCAAGGACGTGACGGCCAGCAGATGTCGAAGCTGCTCGGCCATGACCTTCGCGTCGCCGACACGGCAGCGGAGCACCCACTCCTCCATCAGCACGGCGAAGCGGTGATCACCTTGATGGAGGACGCGCGAGCGAGCAGTCCTCGCGGCCACGGCGTCCTCCACGTCGTTGGGGACACCACGGAAGGCGGAGATGGATGACAGCAGCGCGCCCGCATAGCCCGGCGTCTGGAGCAATCCGGGTATCACATTGGAGCAGTAGACGCGGAAGTGCCGGGTGCCTTCGTAGAGAGGCACCTTGGACTCCTGGAGCCGGCGAAGCCCCGACTTCTGGAGCCGCCCCCACTCCACGTACATCGAGTCGGCGGTCCGAGAGGCGGCTATCAGATCCGCCGCCTGGTCCTCAGCTCCGCATGCCCCGCACCACGCCCTGATATCGCCGGCGGAAGGGGCCACACGAGCATGTTCGATCCGGGAGGATTTCGACTCGTGCCAGCCCGCCTCCTTCGCGATGGCGCGAGCGCTCAGTCCAGCGTCAAGACGGATCTCCCGCAGTCGTTGAGCGACCCTCTGACGAGCCTGCTGGGCGCTGGAGGACGGCGAGATGCCCACGATGCCGGACTGTAGTCAGACGAGCCGGTAGTCGGCGTGGTCGACAGCCCGTTCCCAGACCGCGTCGAACGCGGAGAGACATAACTTGATCACAGCGGGCTCGTCGGTCAGCTCCTCGCCGAGATAGTGCCCATCTCCGGAGAAGAAGCCGAAGCGCACAAGGTGATCGTCGAACACCCAGTAGTCGTTCCCCGGCAGCGCCAGGTCCGATGCCAGCCGCCGGGGCAACCACCGCACCTTCTCACCGGCGGTGATGTTCATCGAATCGGTGACGGAATGCTCGAAACGAATGTAGTCGGCCACCGGCTCCGAGACGATTCGCGCCCGGCGCACCCGCACACCTCGACCAACGGCCTGGCCGATCAGGTGATGCCACTGACTCTCCCGCTCCGTACGGTCGAAGGCCGGGCCCCCCTGCCACGCGATGAACGAAGGATCGTCCGGAACGTAGGTGTCACGCATCTCCAGGTGCACGGCGGAGTGCCGCGCACCAGCGATCATCTCGTCAAACGTCAGCGGCCTTGTCACCACATGCCTCCGTCAGGAAGTGCGCCATCCGTCGCGGGATTCGGATGACCTTCTCATGATCCGGGATCGGGCCGCGCTCCGACACCTGTGCCAGCTCGGCGGGGTCGGTGACCTCCCACCCTTGAATCACGAGGCTGCCGTCGGTCTCGTCGACCCAGACCGACGGACAGTTGTTGCCGTCCGTACCGGGGTCGATGCCGATGAACCGTAGCGTCACGATGGTCTCCCATACCGGAGGCGCGTGTTAACTGACGACTTGATGGGCTTGGCCATGGCCAAGGGCTTCGGTCCGCAGAGCAAGGTGAGTTGTCGGGCTTTCCGAGTGATCAGATCAGCCGGTCGAAGTCTCCCACCTTCACGCCGCTGACGAAGGACCGCCACTGGGCGGGAGTGAAGAGCAGGCTGGGGCCGTGAGGGTCCTTACTGTCACGGACCGCCACCACACCGGACACATTGGCAGCGACCTCCACACACTGCCCACCATTCGAACCGGAACGCGATGACTTCCGCCACGCAGCGGCACTCAAGTCCATTCTTCCTTCACTTCCTCGATCATTTTGAGGGACATATGGTCAGGATAAGCCCATCGCCGTATCGCTTCATAGCGGTTCCATATTGAGGTCACAAGTCTAGGGTCAGCCGAAACCTGTCCCTCAGCTGGGGAATCCGCGTGAATAGTGTCCGGCTGCCCATTAGGGAGCTCTGCGATCATGAAAGCACCCAGCAAGCCCATCAGGCATCGCTGGTCAACGAGTTGGATGGAGATGTTGGGGCGCTGAGCGGTCTCCAGCAGATGATCGAGTTGTTCGCGCATTATTTCGGCGTCACCCACCGGACGGCGTAGCACTCCCATGTCGATGAGAGCCAGGAACAGGGGAGGGTCATCCTTGTCGAGGATCTTCCGACGCAGCGCACGGGCTTGGACACGCTCGTCCACCTGTTGAGAGGTCATCCGAGGTTCTTGGCTGAGCACTTGACGCGCGTAGGACTCAGTCTGCAAAAGGCCGGGGATGAGCAGCGGATCCCAGGAGCGCATGACGAGGGCGAAGGGTTCGACCTCCTCGGTCCAACTCATGAACCAGATCGGGCCACCGGGGCGGGCGACGACGTGTTGACGCAGATCCGTGAAGTAAGTACTGCCGTTGGAGCCGAAGAGCAGGTCCAGTCGCTCGGCGTCGGACTTCGACGGGGTGCGGCTGCCACCTTCCAGGCGGCTCACCTGGGTCTGGGTGCAGCCGAGGCGTGAGGCCACGGCGGTCTGGGAGAGCTGCGCGGCCTCGCGCAGGCGGCGCATCTCGGTGGCGAAGCGCGCGGGGGGGATCCGGGGTCCAGGGGGACCTCGTCGCTCATCGCATTCCTCCCGAATTAGAGAAAAACGGATTTTTGCCTTATCGGCTATTCCAGACCCGGGTATAGGGAAACCCCTACCCGTCATTCCAGGTCATCTTCCGAGGTGTCAATCCGGCCATGAATTCACCTGTCACATGGGCAATCTAAGCACACGCCCTCTCACTTCGACAGGACGAAAAAGAAAGCATCCCATCGCCTTTATACCGGAGACGAGACGAGTGATGAATGATCAGAACGGCGACCTTTCACGCCTCAATCGCGCTCGCCGGGGGCACTCGGAGGACAGGAGTGTGACGGCGGTCGAGCGGCACGAGCGATTCGTCCATCTGACCCGGCTTGGCTGGGATCTGCATCATCTCGGCGTGTGCACCTCGCTGGTCCTCCCGGTGGCGGGGCAGCCGATTCTGGAGATCCGTACGGCGACGGGCACGGCACTGGTCAGGATCACGGTCGTCCGGCGCTACTGCGGGTGGGCGTTCGTCTGGCGGCCCTGGTGGGCGCGGCTGTGGCAGCGCGGGGAATGGGTCTGGGCGGAGGCCGACAACGCGGCCGACATGATCGTGTCGGCGGTGACCGCGTGAGATCCGAGAGGGAGACCACGGGGAAGGAGGACAGCTGCCCTGGACATCAGGGTGACGGAACTTCAACGTCGCCGTGGGCGGACAGGCCACACAGCGCGTGGCGGAAGGTTTTTCCCGGCCGGGTCGAATCCGTGCCGGAGGCTCGGGCCTGGGCGCGTGACCTGCTGGCCGGTCGAGTCGAAGTTTCGGTGCTCGACGACGTGCTGCTCCTGCTGAGCGAGTTGGCCACGAACGCCGTGGCCCACTCCGACTCCGGGCGTGCGGCGGACGGGCGGATGACGGTGTACGTGGCCCGTCTTCCCGGTGCGGTTCACGTGGAGGTCATCGACGACGGGTCCGAAGCGAGCGCGCCCGCCGTGCGCGTGCCGGAGGCGGACGACGACGGCGGGCGGGGGCTGTGGCTGGTGGCCATGGTCGCGGCCGGATGGGGGTCGCACCGCGACGACGCGGGCGGATCGGTCTGGTTCCGGGTGGCGGATTAACCAGCGGTCTGGTTTCAGGTGGCGGGATAACCAGCGGCCCGGTTCCGGGTGAGCGGATGAGCCGGAGGTCCGGTTACGGAAGCGGTCAGTTGGCCCAGGTGGCGTTTTTCAGGATCGTGGACAGGCCAGGGGTGGCCCACTGGTCGACGACCAGGATCTTCGTCTTCGGCAGGTACCACTCGCGCTGGTTGAACGTCGACTTCTGCCCACCATCGGTGTACGAGACACACCGGCCGGGCCACACCCGGTAGTGCGCCTTGTGCGCCACCCCGATGTTCCGGTAGCCGACCACGATCGCCTTGCCGATGACCTGGCCGTACTTGGGGTTGGTCGGGCAGCGCTGCACGTCGGATGCCGGATAGAACGGGCTCTGGTCGGGGTTGTAGCGACCGAAGCCCTCGGCGCCGGTCTTGATGGCCTTCGGTCCCATGACCCAGAAGCTGTCGCATCTGGTCTGGAAGTAGCCTCCGTTGGGGCGGGCGCAGGCTCCGGTCACCACCCGGACCTGGTCGGCGGTCCCGTACACCCGCCAGGAGCTCGGGATCTCCAGGGTCAGCCCGCCGCGCAGGCGCAGCAGCGCGGTGGAGGACGCGGAGGACACAGCGGAGGTGGCGGACGCGGGGAGCTGGGCCGCCAGCACGACGGCTCCGGCGACGGCGGCCAGCGTGATCGTTCTTCTCATCATGGCGGCGATGCTATTGATCCACACTTGCGGTTGATTTGCAGGTTCCTTGCGTCCGGAAGGTCGGCGAGTGAGTGGACGGGCGTTGCGGTTGCTCGCGCGGTCCTTCCGCACCGCCGTACGCGACGAGGACGACGACGCCGCCGGGATCCTGAGCCGTTCCGTCGCCCCTTGGTGAAGGCGCCGTTCAGTGGAGCATGACGCGTGCCCACTGCCTCCGGGCCACTACGAGGCCCAGCGCCCCCATGACCAGGAGATAGACCACGCTCACGATCATGCCGGGCTCGATCTGGCCGAGGGCGCACCCCCGCAGCAGCTGGATGGCGTGGTAGAGCGGCAGCAGCTCCACGATGACCTGCACCACCCGGGGGTAGACGGTGACCGGGTAGAACGTCGTCGCGAAGAGGAACATCGGCAGCAGCACCAGCTGCACGTACTGGAAGTCGGACCATGCCCGGATGCGCGTCGTCACGGCCAGTCCCGCGCTCCCGAAGGCGAAGGCGACGAGCAGCGTACCGGTCGCCGCGACCAGGGCGTCCGGCCAGGAGACCAGCCCGAACACGGTGATCACGAGGAGGAACCCGATCGCGGTGACGAAGCCGCGCAGCACCGCCCACGCCACCTCGCCGACGACGATCCCGGTGAGGGACACGGGGGTGAACAGGATCGCCTGGTAGTACCGCTCGTGGGTGAACTTGACGAAGGCGCCCTCCATCGTCTCGTACAGGGCGCTGTTCATCACCGCCGTGGCGAGCAGGCCGGGCGCGACGAACGCGGCGTAGGTGACGTTCACCCCGTCGACGTCCCCGACGAGCTGCCCGATGCCGACGCCGATGGCCAGCAGGTACAGGATGGGCTCGAAGATCGAGTACATCGCCATGGTCCACGGGTTGCCCCCCGTGTGCACCCGGAGGTTGCGGAACACCAGGAAGTGCGCGCCACCCCAGCGGGGAACGGCGGACGGCACCCTGTTCTCCAAGTTCTGCAGCATGTCGACCCCTCAGACGTGGATGTGGCGCCGGTACGTGACCAGGGCCACCGCGATGCCCCCGGCCGTGAGCGCGGCCAGGTAGCCGACGTGGATCGCGGAGGTGAGCAGGGTGGCGGTGCCCAGGCTCAGGGTGCGGCACAGGTCGACGCCGTGCCACAGCGGCATGACGTACGCCAGCGGGCGCAGCCAGTCGGGGAGCGTCTCGATGCCGAAGAAGGTCCCGGAGAACAGGTACATCGGCATCAGCACGAACCGGAACACCGTGTTGAGGGTGCCGAACTTGTCGACGGTCACCGTCCACGCCGCCAGCGGGGCCGCGAAGGCCATGCCGGTCAGCAGGGCGGCGGGCACGGTGAGCACGGCCCACGGGGAGCGGGTGGCGCCGAAGGCGGCCATCACCACGGCGAAGGCCAGCGCGCTCGTCCCGATCCTGAACGCCATGAACAGCATGTGCCCGGCCATGATGTCGCGGGGCTCCAGCGGGGTCGCGGCGGCCACCAGGTAGCCCTTGCCCTGCCGCAGGGAGCTGTGGACCACGAACGCCGCCTCGATGTAGGCGTTCTGCATCGCCGCGGCGGCGAGCATCCCGGGGGCGAAGAACTCCAGGTACGTCAGGCCGCCCAGCGACGCGGGGTCCACCAGCTGTCCGAGCCCGGCGCCGATGGCGATCAGGAAGAGCAGCGGGTTCGCCACGCTGATGACGATGGTGCCCTTCCAGGTGCGGCGGTAGCGGAGCATCCACGATGAGAACTCGCGCAGGATCATGGGCATGCGTCGTCCGCCTCAGTCCGTCAGGGTCCGACCGGACAGACGCAGGAACACGTCCTCCAGCGTCGATCTCCGGACGAGGGCGGTGATCGGGGTCATCCGCGCGGCGGTGACCTCGGCCAGCGTCGCCTCACCCTCGTGCGTGTAGACCAGCACCCGGTCGGGCAGGACCTCCACCCGCTCCCCCTCACCGGGGCTGACCAGGTCGTGGAGCTTCTCGGCGGCCTGCTCGTGCTCGTCGATCCGGAACCTCAGTTCCAGGACCTCGCGCGTCGAGTGCCGGCGGATGAGCTCCTGAGGTGATCCCTCGTCCGCGATGAGCCCCTTGTCCATCACCACCAGGCGGTCGCACAGCTGCTCGGCCTCGTCCATGTAGTGGGTGGTGAGCAGCAGCGTCACCCCCTGCTGCTTCAGCCTGAACAGCCGGTCCCACAGCACGTGCCGCGCCTGCGGGTCGAGCCCGGTGGTCGGCTCGTCGAGCAGGAGGATGTCCGGCTCGTTGATCAGGGAGCGGGCGATCGTCAGCCGTCGCCGCATGCCGCCGGACAGCGCCCCCAGGGTCTCGCCCGCCTTCTCCTCCAGCTGCGCGAACTCCAGCAGGCGCTCCGTCCGCTCCCTGATCACGCGGCGGGACAGCCCGAAGTAGAGGCCGTACATCGTCAGGTTCTCGCGCACGGTGAGGTCGGGGTCCAGCACGTCGTCCTGCGGGACCACGCCCAGGCGCGCCCGGATTTTCCGGCCGTCGCGCGCAGGGTCCATGCCGAGGATTCGCAGGGTTCCGGCGGTGGCCGGGGAGACGCAGCCGAGCATGCGCATCGTCGAGGACTTTCCCGCCCCGTTGGGGCCGAGGAATCCGAACGCCTCTCCCCGGTCGACGTGGAAGTCGATCCCGGCCACGGCCTGGAACCCGGCACCCCGCCGGTCCCTGGGCGGGTACGTCTTCCTGAGCCCCTCCGCCCGGATCAGTGGTGTCACACTGTCGTCGCCTGCCATGGACACCTCGGACTCTCCAGCACGGTCAGTCGTGTTACCTATAGATCACGGGATCTTCAAGACATGATTTTGTAAGAGCTGGAGCAAGTTGCGCAATATATTTACCTGACAGACAGGACGCCACGCGGCGGGTCAGACGCCTCAGGGGTGGCACCCCGCGAGCGCCACCCGCGACATGCTTGGAGCGGACTGGGGGTCCGGTAGGAGCCGGAACGGTGAACCCGGGTTGGTGTCACATCCGTTGACAGGATCGTCGCGAGCCGGTGTTTCACCAGGCACAACGGGCGTGTTTCCGGAAGCTCTTCTCGGGTCCTACGTTGCGCCCTGGGACGCGTTTCCGGAAGCTGATGGCTGATCTACTTCCGGAATTGAGCAATTCCGGAAGTAGAGGAAAACGCTGGAGGCCGGATCGAAAGTGTCGCTCTGTGCTTTTCCGCCTCGCGTCCACCACAGGAAGACCAGCGGGGCCGGGTGGGTCACGGCGGCGGGCACCACCAGCCCTGGTGTCCGCCGCCGTGGCTTTGGGGGTGGTCAGTGTCTCAGGGTGAGTACCGAGACGCTGTGGGAGCCGGTGTTGGTGACATACAGGAAGGTGCCGGCGGGTCCGGAAGCGGTCCAGCGGGGGTCGTCGCCGACGGCGACCTCGCCCAGGACGGTGTTGGTGCGGGTGTCGAAGGTGGAGACGGTGTCGGAGCCGGCGTTGGCGACGTAGGCGTGGCGCCAGCCGGGGGTGAAGGCCACCGTGCGGGGGTTGAGGCCGACGCCGATGGTGGCCAGCACCACCGGCTGGGCCGGGCCGGTGGCACCGGTGGCGGATCCGCCGACAAGCGCGGCGGTCGAGGCGGTGATCGGCTGGTGGGGCGGGGCCGGTGCGGCGTGGGCGGCCGACGGGTGCAACAAGGCGGTGATGAGCAGCGCGAGGCCGGCTGCGAGGCGTGAAGGCAGCCGGGCTGCGCGGGGGTGGGCAGTGCTGCGCTCAGGCGACATGGTGGGGGAAGGTCCTTTCCAGGAGAGTCCGGTGCGCCGTCCAGGTGCTTGCTTCGGGTGAGGCGAGCGGACGGCGGCCGGGTGGTGCGGCCCCAGTGCAGTGCAGTGCGGTGCGGTGGAATCCGGCGGGCGGGGAGGGTGCGCGGCCCCGCAGGCGGTTGAGCCGGGGGTGGGGGTCAGGCGGTGGGGGCGCCAGTCGCTGTCTGCGTCGGCGGCGCCGGTTGGGCGCGGGTGCGGCGGCCCCGGGGGCGTTGACTCATGGAAACACGTCAGCCACTATTGACTCAATGGAAATTGAGACAAATGAGCGGCGGGGGCGGGCCGCCCTGCACCATGCCCTGGCCGACCCCGCGCGGCTGGCGATCGTCGACGCGCTACTGGTCGGCGACCTGTCGCCCGGGGAACTGGGCGCCGCCTTGGACCTGCCTTCCAACCTGCTGGCTCATCACCTGCGCGTGCTGCAGGACGCGGGGCTCATCACCCGCACCCGCTCCCACGCCGATCGCCGCCGCGCCTACCTGCAGCTGATCCCGGCGCCCCTGGAGGCTCTCAGCGCCACCACAACCGTCGCGGCGCCCCGGGTGGTGTTCGTGTGCACCCGCAACGGCGCTCGCTCACCGCTGGCCGCCGCGCTGTGGGCGGCCCGCAGCCGCATCCCGGTCACCTCCGCCGGAACCCACCCCGGCCCCCGTCTCAACCCGCGAGCCGTCAGCACCGCCCGCCGTCACGGCCTGCACCTGAGCCGCTCTCACACCGCCCACATCCACGACGTGCTCGACCCCGATGACCTGGTCGTCGCCGTCTGCGACAAGGCTTATGAGGAACTCGGCCCCGCCCCTCGGCGCGTGCACTGGTCGGTTCCCGACCCCGGGCCGATCGACACCGACGAGATCTTCGAAGACGTCTTGGCCCAGCTCGCCGAGCGCATCGACCGGCTGGCCGCCCTGACCGCCACCCCTGCTGCGCCGCCTAGGAGTGCCGACCCTCACCCGCTGGCGCCGTAGGGTCCGCCATGATCCGTGCGCGGCGAGTCTCACCACTTTCGCCAGGCGGTGCGCCACGGCGGCGTGCCGGCGCCGCTCTCACAGACAAGGACCCGTACGCCATGGATCCGATCTTGCACCTGCAGGACCTCCACCTGCGTGCCGGTGACCGGCTCATCGTCCGGGGGTTGCACCTGCGGGTCCGGCGCGGCCAGATCGCCGCTCTGACCGACCCGAGCGGCAGCGGCAAGACCGCTGTGCTGCGGGCGATCCTCGGCCAGGTCCCGGTGACGGCAGGACGCGTCCAGAACGACGGGGCGGCTATTCCTTTCAAGCCACAAACGCGGCAAACAACCATCAGCCACACCCCATCGCCCTGGGCATCCAGAGCGACTCACTCCAGACAAATCGATCTTAGGGAACAGCCATGACCGACAGCCCCGAAAGCCGCGCCTGCCCTTACTGTCACCTGGAGGAGGCCGGCCGGGACCCGATCGGCGGGTGGGTCCACCGCGACGAGCACTGGCTGGTTGGCCAGGGGCCCGCGGACACCACCATGCCCGGAGCCCTGAAGATCACCTCACGGCGGCACTTCGTCGACTTCGCCGAGATGACCCCGGCCGAGTCAACCTCCTTCGGCCTGCTGCTCACCCGGCTCGACACCGCGCTGCGCGCGAGCACCGACGCCGAACGCGTCCACCTGGTCTCCACCCGCGACCGCGTCCAGCACTTCCACGCCTGGTTGTATCCGCGCCCCGCCTCCCACTCCCTGCGCGGAACCGCGTTCCTCGACGCCCCCCAGCGCAGCGACCCCGCCGACGCCGAACGCACCGCCCGCGCCGTCCGCGACCGCCTTGGCGCGAGCGCACCCGAACACCGCCACGCCCACGAACCGTCCGCGCGTTGATCCACCGCACAGGCCGAACGCCGCCCCCAGAGCCCGGCTCGCACAACCCTGCGACCGGCAAAGCACCCGAGCACGAAACGCGCCGGAGCGCTCGCATGAAAGCTCACCGGCCGATGCGCCGCGTCGGTGAGGAACGCTTTGACACCCCCACAGGCACATGACACTTCCTGTCTCATCTCTGAGATCGTTTCTGGCCGCCCAGGTATCGACCTACCAAGGTCACCGTCGTTCACGGCCGCGCTCTTCCTGTTTCACCGCGGTCGGCCCGGCGTTCAGCGCGGTCGTGGACAATGCGCGATTCGGTACACGCCGCACTGGAGGCCATCGATGAACGAATCCGACGACGACGCCCGCGGCGAGCGCGGCGGGCGGCCGGTGCACGCGCTTGGCGAGGTCGTCGGGGTCTTCCTGAAACTCGGCGTGATCGGGTTCGGCGGCCCGGCCGCGCACATCGCGATGATGCGCGAGGAACTGGTGCGCCGGCGCGGCTGGCTCTCCGATGAGCGTTTCGTCGACCTGATGGGCGCCGTCAACCTCATCCCCGGCCCCAACTCCACCGAACTGGCCATCCACCTGGGTTATGACCGGGCCCGCTGGAAGGGCCTGATCGCCGCCGGGGTGTGCTTCATCCTGCCCGCCTTCGCCATCGTGCTCGCCCTGGCCTGGGCCTATGTCCGCTACGACCGGACCCCGGCCGTCGAAGGGCTGCTGTACGGGATCAAACCGGTGGTGGTGGCCATCGTGATCTGGGCCCTGATCGCACTGCTCAAGACCGCGATCAAGGGCCCACTGACCGCGCTCGTCGCCGCAGCGGCACTGGCGCTGTACCTGCTGGGGGTCAACGAGCTGCTCGTGCTGGCCGCAGGCGGGCTGATGGTGATGGCGGTACGCACCAAAAACAGCTGGTCGCCGCATCGCGGTTCCCCCGCCCTGCTGCTGGTGCCGCTGCTGGGCGGGCCGCGTTTTCCCGACCCCACCGGCGGCCAGCTCACCCAGCTGTTCCTGACCTTCCTGAAGATCGGCGCGGTGCTGTACGGCAGCGGCTACGTCCTGCTGGCCTTCTTGGAAGGCGACTTCGTACAACGGCTCGGTTGGATCACCCGCGACCAGTTGCTGGACGCGGTCTCCATCGGCCAGGTCACCCCGGGGCCGGTGTTCACCACCGCCACTTTCCTCGGCTACGTCATCGCCGGCTTGCCCGGCGCGGTGCTGGCCACCGTCGCCATCTTCGTCCCGTCGTTCGTGTTCGTCGGCCTGCTGACCCGCATCATCGACCGGATCCGCGACCGCGTCTGGTCCTCGGCGTTCCTGGACGGCGTCAACGCCACCGCGCTGGCCCTGATGGCCGGAGTCACCCTGCAACTAGCCGGCGAGGCCTTCGTCGACCCGCTCACCGTGGCGCTGGCCGCGCTCGCGTTGCTGTTGCAGTGGCGCACCCGGCTCAACACCGCCTGGTACATCGCCGTCGCGGCCGTGATCGGCCTGGCCCGCGTGCTGATCATCGGATAGCCGCCGGGGGGGCGCCGTACCCGCTCATCCGACACTCCCGCCGACCTACCGATCCGCCGCTCCCCCCTCCGCTTGACCGGCCGCCACCGCCGAGATCATCGCCACCGACGTCACCTCATCGAGCATCACACTGCACATCCCCCGGCAACGCGACGACGACGGCGGCCACACGACCAGAAGGGCTCAGGGTTCGAACCGATAGCTACTCCATGCCGTGACCAGACGGGCCGGGCACACAGGGGCCCTCCGCTTGCGGCGCAGGTAGCGAGCCTCCTTGACGGCTTCCGGCCGGAGAACCTCCGTGTCCGCCACCAGCTCACCGTGAGGAGATCCAGCGGGAAGCAAGGATGGCGCGGCGAGCTGTGCCTTAGCGCGAGATGCACAGCCGTTGACCTTGGCCAACCTTGACAAGAAGATACAGGTCAGCTCAGCACAGGGCGGTCTGTGACGGGGTATGCACCAGGGCGTCCGCGTCCGAGGAGCGCCATGTCTGTGTCCAGACTCATCACCTTGTCAGCCTTGGTGCTCGCCGCGCTGAGCGGCTGCGGCACCACCGCGATGACGGGCAAACAGAGCACTGGTATCGCGCCTGCCAGTCCCGACGTGCCGGTCTCGCTCACCCAGCCGGAGTTCCGCCAGCCGCGCGAGTTGTCGAGTCGCGACGGTCGCCTGCACGTGCGGCTGGTCGTGGAGCAACGCGTGGTACAGCTCGCGGGCCAAAACGTCCGGGCGTTGACCTACAACGGTGACTACATGCCGCCGACGCTGCGCCTGTTTCCCGGGGACCGGCTCGACCTGGACCTGGTGAACCGGCTGGGGGAGCACACCAACCTGCACACGCACGGCTGGCACGTCTCACCCCAAGACAGCTCCGACAACATCTACCTGCACATCATGCCGGGCCAGACCTATCACTACACCTACCGGCTGCCCAAGGACCTGGCCCCGGGCACCTACTGGTACCACTCCCACGCGCACCCGATCTCCGAGCCGCAGGTGTTCGCCGGGCTGTCGGGCGCGATCGTGATCGAAGGGCTGAACCGGTATCTCCCGCCTGTCCTCCATCGCACCGCAGAGCTGCTCATCGCGCTGAAGGACTTCCAGGTGCACAAAGGGGCCATACCGACGGCGAACATCGACAGCAACGCTCCGACCAACCGCACCGTGAACGGGCTCCTCAACCCGATCATCCACATCCGACCCGGCGAGACGCAGATGTGGCGGCTGGCCAACATCGGGGCGAACATCGCCTACCACGTCCAGCTTCCCGGCGTGCGCTTCCACGTCATCGCCCAGGACGCCAACCCCGTCGCCAGGGTCTGGGGCACCGACACGTTACTCATGCCCCCGGGCAGCCGGTGGGACGTGCTCGTGCAGGGACCGCCGGCCGGCCGTACCCGTTTGGTGACCCTGCCCTACAGCACCGGCAAGGACGGCGACTCCTACCCCGAGGCGACCCTGGCCACCCTGGTGTCCGGGGGACGCGCCGTGACACCCGCACGCCTGCCCACGACCTTCGCCGCCCGGTACTTCGACGACCTGAGGAAGGATCCCATCGCTCAGCGGCGGGTCATCACCTTCTCCGAAAACACCCGCACCAACCAGTTCTTCATCAACGGCAAGCTGTTCGATCCCCTCCCTGTCAGACTGGTGTGACACAAAAGGACAAACTAACCTTGCATGGCATGAGTAGGGCGAGAACTGGATGTTTCTGACGTGACGTTGAGCTTGACCGACCTGGAGCCCGAGCCGGGAGATGATGTCCAGGTGAGCAGCTCCAAGAAGCCCTCGGGCGGCGGCCGGCCCAAGCGCCGGACGTTCACCGCGGACTACAAGCTGCGGATCTTGGAGGAGTACGACCGGCTGCTGGCCGACGGCGAGCCCGGCGCCTCGGGCGCGCTTCTGCGCCGGGAAAAGCTACTGACCTCGCACATCACCGAATGGCGCAAAGCTCGCAAGAACGGCGCATTGGAGGCACTGACCCCGAAGGTCCGCAAACCGTCGAAGTCGGCCGCCGAGGTCGAGAACGAGAAGCTGCGCGCGCAGAACGAGAGACTCACCAAAAAACTGGCGACGACGGAAGCCGCGCTGGAGATCATGGGAAAAGCACACGCGCTCTTGGAAATGCTCTCCGAGAGCGCGGATTCCGACACGAAACCACGGAAGTGATCGACGGGGCGTTCACCGAACTCGAGCCCTTGACTTCCACGAAATACGCCTGCGATATTACCGGGAAATCCCGGTCGACCGTGCACCGATCACGTAACCCCCGGCCGGGACCTCCCGTGGCGCGGCCGCGTCCGGCCCATCCGGCGAAACTGTCGCGAGAAGAGGCGCACGAGGTGATCGAGACGCTGAACTCGCGGCGGTTCATCGACAAGGCACCTGCCCAGGTGTGGGCGGTCCTGCTGGACGAGGGCACCTACCTGTGCAGCATCTCCACCATGTACCGGCTGCTGCGTGCCGAGGGCATGACCGGCGACCGGCGCGCCCAGGCCACCCACCCCGCCAAGGTCAAACCCGAACTCGTCGCCGATGGCCCCGGCCAGGTCTGGTCGTGGGACATAACAAAATTGAAAGGACCCGAAAAGGGGGTCGTCTACAACCTGTACGTGATGATCGATATCTACTCGCGGTACGTCGTGCACTGGGAGACCTGGCCCGCCGAGAACGCCCACCTCGCAAAACGGTTCATCAAGAATGCCATCGAGCGGAACGGCGGATCGACGCCGAAGACGATCCATTCCGACCGGGGTACCCCGATGACATCGAAAACCGTCGGCCAGCTCCTCACCGACTTGAAGATCGACCAGTCACATTCCCGGCCGAAGGTATCGAACGATAATCCCTATTCGGAGGCGAACTTCCGGACGTTGAAGTACTGCCCGGCGTTTCCCGGACGCTTCGGGTCCATCCAGGACGCCCGCCAGTTCTGCCGGCGGTTCTTCACCTATTACAACAACGAGCACCGGCATTCGGGGATCGCTCTGCACACGCCGGCCTCGGTCCACCACGACACCGTCGGCCAGGTCCAGACCGAGCGCGCCCGGGTCCTGGCCGCCGCCTACGCCGCCAACCCCGAGCGGTTCCGACGCATGCCCACCCCGCCCCGACTACCCGAACGTGCCTGGATCAACCAGCCAGAAGCCAAGATCGAAACGGAGCAATCAGCACAGAACGCTGCAGCCTGACCTGTGTCACCCAGTTTGACAGGCACCGATCCGAACCGGATCGACGTGCGGGCGAGGCTGAACACCACCGAGGAGTGGCGGGTACGCAACCTTGCCAACGAGCAGCACACCTTCCACGTGCACGTCAACGACTTCCAGGTGATCAGTGTGAACGGCAGGCCGTACCACGCCCGCAACTGGCAGGACACAGTACAACTCCCCGCACACGGCGAAGTGGTGATGAGGACGAGGTTCAGGGATTTCGTCGGCAAGTACCCGCTGCACTGCCACATCCTCAACCACGAGGATCGCGGCATGATGGCCAACATCGAGGTCGTCCGCTAGGCGATGTCTGACAAATGATCACGACGGGTGCGGTTAGATGATCGTTCGTGGTGCGAGGAGGCGAACTGACCGGCAAGGCCTGGCAGCGGATCAAGCCCCCTGCTGCCCGCGACGGACGGCAGGGGACGTCCCGGACTCCGCGGCCCCACGGCCAGGACCGCGCGGGATACTCCCGCGAAGAGGGACGGGGCACGAAGCCCGGCGATGCCCCCCTCCGGCCGCGCCTCAGCCCGATGTGCCCTTCCCAGCCTCCGCCGGAGCGCCTCGAAGAGCGGGGCGGCGTGGGGTTCCGGACAGAATCGTGGCGCCCCTAAAGAGCTTGCAGGCTTTTCTTCATTTATTTCCGATTAAAGCGCATATTGTGCATCCAGGGCACGCGTCCTACGATCGCAGCCAGTGCGAGGAAAGGAAGCCGGAGACACCCGCGAGCGGGGTTTGTGACTAAAAATCTGACCGTCTGACCGGCACGGTCTGTCATGAATAGCCGGAGGCCGTCGCACCCGCCCCTCATTCAAGAGTTCTGCACTGTCTTCACAGTTAATAACACGTTAATTACGTCTTATGTGCAAGAAGGACGGACAATGTGCACGTCTCACCCTGTCAAGACGTTCGCGTTTCACCGGGTCACGGTGGCCTTTCACGCGCCGCACGGGGACCGGGGGCCCTTGACCTGGGGGCAGACGGCGATCTGGGAGGTGCTGCGCTGGCTCCCGCCGGGGGACGCCTCGCTGAACCTGCTCGCCGGATGCGAGGTCGAGCCCGGCCGCGACCTCGACGACGTGCTCGCCGCCGTCCGCGCGCTCGTCGAACGCCACGACGCCCTGCACACGCTGTTCCCCCGCGATGACCGTGACGAGGGGAAACCCGTCCAGGTGGTCGTGCGCTCGGGTGAGCTGGAGGTCGCCGTCCACGAGACGGGGGCGCGGAGCCCCGCCAACGTGGCGGCGTACGCCGGGGCGAGGCTACGTGACGTGCCGTTCGACGTCGGCGGGGAGCTTCCGCTGCGGGTCGCGGTGGTGACCAGGCAGGGCGTCCCGGTCCGGGTGATCCTGGCGATGAGCCACCTGGCGGTCGACGGGTGGAGCGCGAAAATCGTCTGCGACGACCTGAGGACACTCCTGTCGGCTCCGTCCGCCCTCGGCCCCCCTGCGGAGCAGCCCTTGGTACGCGCCGCCTACGAGGCGTCGGAACGTGCCAGGCAGCGGGAGCGGCGGGCCTTCGACTACTGGGCCGGGGCCGTGCGCGAGCTGCCGCGCGTCTGGCTGGAGGACCTCAGGCAGGGCGGCGAGGCCAGGCAGGGCTGGTCGGAGATCCGCTCCCGCGCTCTCTCGCGGGCGGTCCACGCGCTGGCCGCCCGCGCGGGCGTCACCCCCGGCATGGTGCTCCAGGCCACCGTCGCGCTGCTTCTCGGCCTGTACAAGGGCGAGGACGACGTCGCCCTGCGGCTCATCGTGTCCACCCGCTTCAAACCCGAGACGCGACGCTTCGTGGGAGCCTTCAACCAGAACGCGCTGCTGCGGCTCCGCCTGCGCCACGAGTCGTTCTCCGGCTTCCTGTCCCACGCCGGAAGGGCCGCGCTCGCGGCGTACAGCACCTGCGAGTACGACCCCGTCCGGCTTGAGGAACTCGTCGCCCGCGTCACCGCCGAACGCGGCATCGGCACGGACGGCTACTGCTTCTACAACGACATCAGGTTCGACGCCCCGGCCGCGCCCGCCGGGCGCCACCTGTCCCCGCCGGAGTACCACGCCCTGCTGGACGAGACAGAGCTGGTGGAACCGTCCCACGACACCGACCAGAAGGGCGCGACGTTCTTCCTGTACGTCCACGAGCTGTCCGAGCGCGCGGTGCTCACCCTGTGCGCCGACCGGCGGTTCCTGGGACCGAGGGGACCCGCCGACTTCCTTCTGGACCTGGAGTGGCTGGCCGTCGAGGCGCTCCACACGGATGCCGGGCCGCTCCGGCTCGCCGAGGCGCTGGCGGGACGGGCGAACCGGCACCCGGGGTGACCGCGAGCGCGTCGAGCATCCCCGCCCGGCGATCTCCCGGACCCGGCGATCCCCCGATCGTCTCCGGGGCCGGGGCCGGACGGAAAGTCACCGGTCGCGGTCACGATGCCGGTACGAGTCCTCCGGGCACCTCCGCGAGGCACGAGAGACCACCGGTCACGGTTCCGGTACGGGCCCTCCGGGTGCCTACGCCGCCGGCCAAGATGCCGGTGCAGGCTTTCCATGCACCTCCAGGCGTAAAAGGCTGCCGGTCAGGGTGCCGGTACGGGCCTTCCGGATACCTTCAGGCGCGAAAAACCGCCGGTCAGGGTGCCGGTACGGGCCTTCCGAGCACCTCCGCCAGGCGTGAGAAGCTGTCGCCGCCCTGACCGGCGTCGATCGCCCGCCGGGCGACGGCCTGGGCGGCGCTCAGCACCCCGGCGTCGATGCCCTGGTCCTGGGCCGCGTGGATGATGTGCTCCATTCCGGCGGCGGCCGACAGGATGGTGGACTCGTCGCCCGGGTGACTGCCGCTGTCGACGTGCCGCGCGAACTCGTCGATGAGATCGGGCAGCAGAGCGCCGATCCCCTTGGCGAGCGGGGCGAGGTCCGTGGCCGTGATGTTCTCGGCGGCGGCCAGGGCGAAGGCGTGGACGAGACCGCTCATGGACGTCCAGAAGAAGTCGAGCAGGGCCACGTCGTGCGCCGCAGCCCTCCCGGGGTCCGCGCCCAGGTACGCGGAGGTACCGCCCAGGCTCGCCAGCGCCCGCCGATGGGTCTGGTAGACCTCTTCCGATCCGCTGTACAGGACGACGGCCGCCGGTCCCCCGATGGTCGGCGTCGGGGTCATGATGGCGCCGTCGAGATAGTCGATGCCCCGCTCGGCGGCCCACGCGGCCATCCGGCGTGCGCGTTCCGGCGTGTCGGCGGTGAGGTTGACCAGGGTACGGCCCTTCAGCGCGTCGGCGGCGGGGTCGACGATCGCCTGCGCGGCGTCGTAGTCGATCACGCAGGCGATCGTCAGCGGGCTCGCCGCGACCGCGTCGGCGACCGTGTCCGCGCGGGTCGCCCCTCGGGCGACGAGGGCGTCGCCCCTGGCGGCCGTGCGGTTCCACACGGTCGTGGAGTGGCCTTTCCCGAGGAAGGCCCCGGCCAGCGCCTGGCCCATCGGTCCCAGGCCGAGAACCGTCACCGGTGCGGGAGAGTCGTGGGTCATTTCCTTCTCCGATTCACGTCGTTCGATCCGGCGTCCGGGACCCCGCAGGGTCCGTGCGGAGCAGGTCGATCAGGGCTGAGATATCGCCTTCGCCCAGATTCGCGGCGACGCCCCGGTGGAGCAGCGTCCCCATGGGCTCCAGCAGCTCGGCGCTGACGCCCTGCTCCCCGCTGGCGTCCAGCAGGTTGACGAAAGCCTCCGCCTGCATCCTCAGGTTCGAGGCGGCGGCGGAGTGGTCGTTCGCGTCGTACGCCTTCGCCATCCCGGGAAGACTGGTGATCATGGCGTTGAGCCACGAGACCACCAGCGGCGTGAACTCCGTCGCCGGGACCTTCTCGGAACCGACCATGGCGATGGCGTGGAAGAAACCGCCGAACATGCCGTACATCGCGCTGAGCAGCGCGATGTCGTACAGCGACGCCCGGCCCGCGTCCTCGCCCAGGTAGCTGACGGCGCCCGTCGCCGACAGGGTCCGCTCGTGGGCGGTGAACGCCTCGGGCGATCCGCTGCAGAGGATGAGCGATCCGGGGGTCCCGATCATGGGGGGCACCGCCATGATGCCGCCGTCCAGGTAGTCCGCTCCCCGCTCGGACGCCCAGCGGGCCAGCTCGCGTGCCTGGCGGGGCGTGCCGTTGGTGAGATTCACCAGGGTCCGGCCCGACAGGAGGCCGGCCACGGTGCCCTGCGTGCCGGAAGTGCCGGAGCCGTCGGGGGTTCCGGACGTGCCGGGTGCTTCGGGGGTTCCGGGGGTGTCGAGGACGTCCGCGAGGTCCGCGAGGTCGGAGGCGCCGGGCGCGCCGAGGACCTCGCGCACCGCGTCGTAGTCCAGCACGCAGACCACGACGATCGGGCTCGCCGCGATCGCCTCGGCGACGGTGGCCGCCTCGGTCGCGCCCCGCTCCGTGAGCTCTCCGCCCTTACCGGCGGTACGGTTCCAGACGGTCGTGGGATGGCCGTTGTCCAGGAAGGCCCCGGCCAGCGCCCTTCCCATCGCTCCCAGACCGATGACTGTCACCGGCGAACGGTCGTCGGTATTCATTTATCCCCCATGTTTCATACGGTGTCGGCATGCGAAGGTCCCGGTCCCGGATCCCTTCGGACCCTGGCTGGGACGATTCGATGCTGGCGTGCCGCTGAAGTTTCCTCAAGTACCTACTATTTAGTCAGATACCAACCTTTTTGTAAGTATGGGAGTGGGATGAAGAAGCAGACCTACTCGTGTGGGCTCGACGCCGCCGTCGACGTCGTGGGCGGCAAGTGGAAGGCGCTGATCCTGTGGGCCCTCCACTACAAGGCCCTCCGGTTCGGAGAGCTGAGCCGGAGCGTGTCGGGCATCAGCGAGAAGATGCTGATCCAGCAGCTCAGGGAGATGGAGTCGTACGGCCTGGTGCACCGCGAGGTCTATCACCAGGTTCCGCCGAAGGTGGAATACTCGCTGACCGAGTTCGGCCACTCGCTCAACACCGCGCTCATCCCGCTCGGCGACTGGGGCGAGCTCCACATGGAGACCATCAAGGCACTCCCCCGCCCCTGAGCCTCCGTTGAGCCTCCGTCCCAGTCCCTGAGCGCCCGTCGAGCGGTGCCCGGGAGCTTGTCAGCGTCCCAGGAGCCCGTCAGTGCCCGGGACGCCGACGGGCACCGGCTCGCGACGAGCGCGAATCCGACTCGCCGCTCTGTCTCGCCGTTTCGTTCCGTCGTTCCGTCGTTCCGTTGTTTCGTCTCGCCGTTTCGTCTCACCGGGAGAGCCCGGCCCCGGACGGGACGGGAGGTTCGGCGTGCACCAGCAGGTCGCTGAGAACCTCGCCGAGGATCTCCACGCCGTTGCGGGTCAGCACCGACGCGGGGTGGAACTGCACCGAGACGAAGCCGGGGCCGCGCAGCGCGTGGACCTCGTCGCCCGACGCCGAGCAGCGGCGGAAGCGCGCGGGCCGGCAGCGGCGCCGGCGGGTTGGGGGCCTTGGCCGCCCACGGCGAACACGCGATCCAGGCGTTTTCCCGCATGCCGGAG
This sequence comes from Streptosporangium sp. NBC_01469, assembly GCF_036227305.1. Classification (NCBI taxonomy): domain Bacteria; kingdom Bacillati; phylum Actinomycetota; class Actinomycetes; order Streptosporangiales; family Streptosporangiaceae; genus Streptosporangium; species Streptosporangium sp. NBC_01469. The sequence continues at coordinate 9,986,195 of NZ_CP109465.1, forward strand.
AAGTTCGGCGACACCTCGACCGAGCGCCGCACCGCCGCACGGTAGGCGCGGTAGCCGTCGTAGCGGAACCCATCGGCGCAGTTCACCGCGAGCATGGCGGTCACCCGCCGCGCCATGCCGCGGCCCTGCGGGTCAAAACCGGACGCGTCGCCCTTCGAGGCGCTCGCAATGGCCTTGGCCAACGTGGGCCAGTCCGCCGTGCTGTCGATCATGCCGTAGGCCAGGAACTTGAGGTCGTCACCGTCGTAGCGGCGCTCACCGGCGGACGCGGCACCGGGCAGGGGATGACGCTCGGCCCGCCGCACGACGTCCTGCCAGGTCTTTTCCACGTCGGTCCCGTGCGGCGCGCAGTCGGAGGAGTCGGCGCACCAGCGGACGAAGCGCTTGAAACCCGCCTCCAGGCCCTTGTACTGCAGCCGCTCCGACTCCGCGAGCGGGGATACGTGGTTGGGCACACTGTCCACCACCATCGCGCGCAGCCGCTGCGGGAACAGCCGCGCGTAGGAGGCCCCGAGCACGCCGCCGTAGGAGTTGCCGAAATAGGAGATCTTCTCCTCACCCAGGGCGGCGCGGATGGCGTCCATGTCGCGTGCCTGGGTGGCGGAGTCCATGTGGGCGAACAACTCGGGCACGGCGTCCCGGCAGGGAGCGATCCCGGCGGCGTTCGCCTTGAGTGCCTGGTCGTACTCGCGCCTGTTGTCCGGAGTGGCGAACACGGGGCCGGCCGCGCAGGACGCCAGCGGGATGTGCTCGCCGCTCACCCCGCCGCGCGGGTTCCAAGTGACGACGTTCATCCGGGTACGCAGACCGGCGAAGTGGGACAGTGCCCGGGACAGCTCCCGAACGCCGGCGCCGCCGGGACCTCCGGGGCTGAACAGGACGGTGCCCGCGGCCTCGCCGGTCGCCGACGTCCTGGCCACGGTGAGGGTGATCGTCTTCCCCTCGGGCTTCGACCAGTCGACGGGAACGGCCAGTTTGGCGCACTGCAACTCGGCCGAGACATCCCCTCCGCATGCGGACCATGTGAGAGACGACGCCGGTGCCCCGCTGGACGAGGCGGAGACGGCTGGAGCGTACGCTCCGCGTCACCACCAGGGGCAAGGCAAGCAAGACTGATCTTGGCCAGGTCATCGAATCCTCCGACAAGATGGTGCGGCGAGCGCCGCGGATGACCTCACAGGCTAGGCAGGCGAACCTCCCGCCACATCTGCCAGAGGGCATACATCCGACCGTGTGCCTCATGCCCCCGTCGATTTCCTGATCCCCGCCCTTCCCGAAGGGCGTGGGCCCGCCGCCGTCGCGGGCAGCGTCAGTGGCTGCTCCAGGAGCGGTGATGTCGGCGACGATCGCCTGGCGGCGCTCGGCGTTGAACTGCCCCTGCCGTTACTGGATGGAAACGTGGAGGTCGCGGAACGGGCCGATCTTGACCTTGAGGGTGTCGGCGGTATCGGGCAGGGCGAAGAGGTTCCAGAACTCGCGGGTCTGGCCAGGCGCGAACTTCTCGGTGCTGATGCGGACGCCGGAGACGTCTGTGCATGCGCAGTAGAAGTCCACGCCGTCGTCGGTGGGGACCTCTAAGCGGCCGGGCAGGTACTGGCGGCGGGCGGCGACGTCGGTCACGCGGACGTTGCTTGCGGCCTGGTACTTGTACGCCTCCCAGTCCTGAGCGTGGTGAAGGTCGGTGAACCAGGTCTCGGCCGACCCTTCATTGGTGATCTTGTAGGTGAGCAGGCCGAGGCCGCCGGGCAGTCGGCGCAGGCCGGCGACCTCCATGGCGATGGGCTGGCCGTCCGCCCTGGTGGTGCCGGTCAGGCCGGTCGCGCCGGGAGAAGTCGTGGCCACCGGTTCCCGGGTAGCGGGCTGAGGTTTGGGGAAGGTCACCGTGACACGGCGGTTGCGGCGCCTGCCCTCATCGCTGTCGTTGTTGTACAGCGGGCGGCGCGAGCCGTACCCCTCGGTCTGGAAGCGGACTCCGTCCCTGGATAGCAGCGCCGACAGGGCGCGCTGTACCGCCTGGGCGCGGTGCAGCGACAAAGGGTCGTTGATGGCGTCGTTGCCGGAGGAGTCGGCGTGGCCCGCCACCGTCACCACTGTGCCGGGGGAGGCGTCGATGAGCTTGGCCGTACGGGCCATGATCGACTTGGCTTTGGGGGTGAGGGTGGCCTTGTCCACCGCGAATAGCACGTCGGAGGAGAGGTTGACCTGCAGATCCTTGCCGTCGTCGGCGGTCTCCTCTGATTTGTCCAAGGATTCGGAGGGGAGGATGAGGCGGCGGGTAACCAGGGTGACGGTGTCGGCATCGGGGTCGGGAAAGTCACCGGTCGGAGCTTCGTCGCTGATGGGCACATTGAGCATCGGCGGGCCCACGGGGGTGATGACGGTGGTCGTCGCAGGGTTGCCCGACGGTGCGGGCAGCACCGCGTAGACGGTGATCGACTGGCCAGGGTCGATAAAGCGGCCGAGGCCGTCGCGGTCCCGGTCGCTGCACAGGCAGGGGGAGCCGGCGGGTTTGTACGGCAGAAGCCAGGTGCGGGCCTGCGCGTCGAGGACGCCGATGCCGGAGGCCCACTTGATCTCGCCGAGGGGGCGGGTGCGGTCGCCCATCTCGCCGGCCCAGGACAGGTGCTTCTCGGTGCCGGTGTTGGACAGGCGCATCTGGGCGATGAGGTGCTTGCCCTTGACGCGGTTGAGGCCGACGACCTCGACCTTGAGGTTCTCGGTCATGGTACTGCGGGTTTCGGCCAGGGCCGGCCGGGTGTCTTGACCCGATGCCGTGGCGGTGACGGGCGGGGCGCCGGTGGCTGGGGCACTCGACGCCGGCGCGGTGGTGGCGGGCGGTGGCGCGGCTTCCTTCATCGGCAGCACCCCGCACCCGGCCGCGGCCAACGTGAGTACGGTGGTTAGGGCCAGGCTACGGTGGGGCATGGGGGAGATCGAGTGATGTCCGAAACGACAGAGCTTGATCATGGTCCTCAACTGCGGTTGATGGGGTCGGTCGCGAGCGGACCGGGACTGGCGCAGCACCTTGCTCGCCTCCCGTACCTCCGCGCGAGTCTTCGTCTTCATCGAGCTGCGGTGTGGTCCCGGCTCAAGGACCCGACGGGCCCGCGAGGCGGTGCGCCGGGCGAGTGCCCGTCGCCGGCGGATGCCATCTCGCTGCGGCGGGCGGCCGAGACGGCCAGGGCCGCCGGCAGTGCGGTCACGACCACCGTTGCGGCGAGTGCGGTCCACGTGGCCGCGTCTGGGTGAACCAGCGACTGGCCGCGCATCGCCTGCCACGTCGTGATGGCGAACAGCGAGGTGTAGCCCAGGATGACGACCCCGGTCAGCCGCACGCAAACATCGTATCCAACCTGTGCGAAATGCTGTCATGTACAGGTTAGAGAGCCCAAAAAGTGAACTAGTACGTCAAGAATTGGACTAGTGCACTTTCCGCAACCGATGCTATCGTCGTCGACGATCATGAGGTGGCCTCGTCGCTCATCACGATCTTGGATGTGATCGCTCGCGAGGTGATGCCGGGATCAACGCGGCTTCAGGGTTGGGGGCACGAGTTCGGGTGCGCGGCATCGGCGAGTCGGAACACATCCGAGCGGTCGTCACCGATGGGCAGTTGACATCGGTGACCTTGAACCCGCGGTCGTTGCTCCTCACTCCGGAGAAGCTGGCCGTTCACGTCCTGGTGGCCGTGAACGCCGCCTTGGACGACTTCTTCGCTCGGTCCGCTGGACCGGATCCCCTTCCGGCAATCGATCCGCTGGCTGTAGCCCGGCAGATGCGGGAACTCCGTGACGAGATCGGTGTGCGGATGAGGGCCATCACGAACTCGATGCAGGCGAGCGCGGACAAACTCCGGCAAGAGGCGGAAGTGGCCTCCGATGTGCCGACCTTGGACTTACGGCATGCGTTCGACCAGGTGGCCGACCTCTTGGAGACCATCGGTGACGTGCCCGACGGCGAGGCGGGGGTACCGCTGGGCGAAGGGTTCGCCGCCCGGGGCATGGTCCGGGCGACCTGTGGGCCCGGGCCGAGGCTCACGGCTGTGATGATCGACCAGCGGTCGATGCGCACGACGCCGGAGTTGAGCGGATACCTGGTGAAGGCGCTCAACCACGCCATGGACGAGTTCGCGGCGAAGCTACGCGAGCATCGTAGAGCCGCAGGTGCCGACCCTGACCTGATCGAGGCGCGGATCCACGAACTTCAGGAATCGGGGATCGCTCAGATGCGGTCGTTCGGGGAAAGGCTGAGTTCGTTCATGGAAAGCGTGCGGCCCCATGAGTGAAGGCGATGGGGCAGGAAAGCGCATGGAAGACGAACTGGAACTTGACTACGCGCAATGCCGCCGATCGGGTGAGGGCTTGGCCAACACCCACGCACAGGCGTCGGCGCAGATCCAGACGTTCTTTGAGGAAGTGAAATCCTACGGCCAGCCGTGGGGAATGAACAATGCCGTCGGTCAAGCGATCGGCATGTGCTACGACATGGCATTCGGGCTGATCAACGACTGCTTTCAGAGCAATCTGGATGACTATACCGGCTACCCGGAGGGCCTGCAGTTCATGACCGCCGACTACAGGTCAGCCGAAGCGGAGTCCGTTGCCGTCATCGACAAGAGCGTGAAGGTGTAGTGACGACTAATGGGTCTTGAGCGCCCCCATGGGGAACTGGCTGTTCTTGAGGATTTCCTGGGTTGTGTTTTCCCGGACGGCGACGAGAACGCCTGCATGACCTTGGGCAGGGCCCACGATCTACAGGCCGATCGGCTCCACGAGCCGCTGACCGACGGGGATGGCCACGTGCGGGCTCTTACCGCCACCAGCCGAGGAGAGGGCATCACCGCCTTCACCCAGGCCTTCTCTCATCCGGTAGGGGCGGGCAACAACCTCAGGGACGCCACCACGGGAATCCGCGTTGCCGGTCTGGGGCTTCATGCCGGCGCGCAACTCGTGCTCGCGCACAAGGGGCTCACGCTGTACTACTACGGCTTGGCCGCCGCTGCGCTCGCGTCTGGAGGGACCATGGCCGCGCCCGCCGTCCAGAGGGTCTTCCGGATCGCTATCGACAGGATGACCAACACCGCGGCCAACGCCGTCCTGACCTGACCTCATGTCGCCTGTCCGCGTCGGCGGAGTGAATCCCAACGGGTGAGCGTCGTTACCGAATGTCCATGATTCTAGGCTCTCTCTTCAAGGCCATCCCAAGGTTTCTGCGTGTGCCCGCCAAGGCGGGTGAACGCGCCATGACCGGTGTACGGATAAGCCCGGTACGGCCCGATGACGCGGCAGGCATATTGCGTGTCCACTTGGCCGCCTTTCAAGACACCTACTCCAAGGTGCCAGGGGTGGACGGCAAAGCTCTCGCCAGGTTCGTCAGAGATGACCTCGCGCCGCGCAAGAAGCTTGAATGGGAAACAAAGGCGCATGGCAAGGGCTTGTTCGTGGCTCGATCCGACCAGCAGGTCGTCGGGTTCTGTGAGGTGACGCGCGACAAAGCCGGGGCAACGCTCAGCGGCTTGTACATCCTGCCCAACAGCCAATCCCGCGGACTCGGACGGCAACTGATGGAAAGGGCCTTGAACGACCTTCCCCGCCCTGTGACCGTGACTCTTCATGTGGCACAGGACACGCCCGCGGTCGGGTTCTACAAGAAGTCCGGTTTCGAAGCCACCGAGGTCATCCCGACTCCGAAACCGCTACGCGATGCGGGTATCACTCTCCCTCTGATCGGTATGAAACTCGAACTACCGTAAGGCGACGTATGCGATCGCCGCTCAGACGGCGGATTCGGCCGGGAAGATCGACGTTCGACGAACGGCGGGAACGGTGGTGGCCCAGATGGCGAGGAGGAGCATTCCCGCGAACAGGATCAGCACGGTGACGTCGACGCCCACGCGCTCCGAGAGGAAACCGCCGCAGAGAGGCCCCACCGCGTTGCCGACGAACAGGGCCATGAGCGCGACGCTGGATACCCGACCCAGCAGGTGTGCGGGCGTCTGCTGAACCAGGTAGGTGCTCATGGCCACGTTCCCCACAGAGCCGACGAATCCGACGATCAGCAGGGTGACCGTCATCGGGAGGATGCCGACGCCCAGCAGTGGGATGGCCATCGCGCCGACCCAGCTCCACATTTGTGCGAGGACCAGCGGAAAGTTGAAGCGCCGGAAGAACGTGGCCGCGACGACTCCGCCGATCACCCCTCCGATTCCCGGCATCGACAGCGTCACACCGATCAAAAACGGTGACGTCCCGTTCTGCTGCGCACTTGCCATAAAGGTGAGAATCAGCGCGTGCACGAGGATGCCCACACCCACCGTCGTAACGACGGTGGCTCTGAAGAACGGATCGCGTCTCACCCAGGTGAGCCCTTCGACCATTTCCCGCAGAACATGCCGTCGCTCGTGAGCCGACCGCCTGGTGGTCACCCGCATGGACAGCAGCGTCCCGACCGAGACAGCATAGGAGATCGCGTCGACGACGAAGGGGACAGCTCGTCCGAGGCTGAAAAGAAAGCCGCCCAGCGACCGGCCCAGCAGCATGGCGGACTGGGTGCGTGTTTCGTTCCCAGCCAAGGCGCTCATGACCTGATCGGCGGGCACGATCGATGGGATGGAGAGCCGCTCGGCCAGGCGGTAGAAAACGCCCAGGGTTCCTTCGATGAAGGAAACCGCGATAATGAGGGCGATGCCCGGAGTCCCGAAGACCAAGAAGAGGACAAGGGCGCAGATGGCCAGCCCCCGTCCGAGCTCGGACAGCAGCATCACCCTCCGCCAGTCCCACCGATCGACCAGGGGGCCCGCCGGAAGGTAGAACAGGAGATCGGGGAGCACCCCGGCCAACGCCACCCATCCCGCCTGCACGGGCGAACCGGTCTGTGCCAGAACGAGCAGGGGGAGCGCGATGCTGGAGGCCCGGCTGCCGAGGATGGTCACCCCGGATCCGATCCAGAGAAGGACGAAGTTCCTGTTCCGCCACAAGGAGGGGGACGTCTGGTGGATGGCCGTCATTTCTGGAGGGTCTTCAACCGCTCGTCCACCACGTCGACTGTGGGATCAACACGTTGAGACAGCAGATAATGGTCACGAGCGAGGTCCGACTTGCCCTGCTGTTCGTAGATCCAGCCCAGGTAGAAGGCCGCTTCGGCGACCGCGATGCCTCCCAACGGCAGCGTGCGCTCGAACGCGTACAGCGCCTCGTCGATGCGCCCCGCCGCGGCGAGGGCCCGCCCGCGCGCGTTCCATGTTCTGCGATCGTTCGGCTCGAGTTCGACCAATCGGTCCGTCGCCGCGACGGCCTGCTCTGGCCGGCCGAAGACGAGGTGAGTCTTCGTCAGTGTTTCGTACAAGGGCGTGGCGTGATCCTCCCAGGCCAGGAGGCGCAACGCCCCATGAGAGGGCCGTCCAAGAGCGAGACACTCCTCCGCGCGGTCGAGCAGCGCGAGCGTGGCCTTGGCGTCCGACTTGAGGAAAGGGAGGTAGGCCACCGCGCGCAGCCAGGTGTGCTCGGCGAGATATGTGGCCGACTCCGTGTCGTCGATGGACGCCAGCGCCTTTTTGCCCAGCTCCGCCGCTTGGTGCGCCTCCGGGGTGTCGGTCCCTCTCTTGCCGTTGCGCACCACGACGAAGTTCGCCAGCATGAGACGCGCGTACGCGTCGATTCTCTCGTCCGCTGCCACGTTCAGCGCGATCTGGTCAAGCTCGTCCGAGTCAGAGTGAAACCTGAGGAGAACGGACATCTCCTCGCGGGCCAGCTGCGGACTGAAGCGATGAGCGCCGGCCTTCGTCCCGGACATGCCGAGGATCTTGGCCGCTCGTTTCGGATATCCCAGGCGGAGTAGCAGATCGCTGGCGGCCCGCAATTCGGGGGTCGTGAGGGAGTCGCTGTCATGGCACACTTTGTCGACCTGGAACCAGAGGCTCGACGCCAGGTCGGCGGGCACATCGCCGAACTCTTCGGTGCAGGCGTCCAGGCGATTCCAGCTGGCAGCGGTGAGAATGCGCAAATCGTCGGGTGGCCAGGTGTTGAAGGTCGGCAACGAGGCGGCGTTTCCCTCCACCAGGTGCGTGGCGATGGCGTGCGTAATGATCGCGAGCGTGTTGGAGAGCGGCTGGGGGGCCGCGAGGCCGATGGGTACGGGGCAGGCGGCGGGCTGGTTCGCGGACATCAGTGCGCGCAGGCGCCGAGCGAACGGCCGCACTCCCCCCGAACGCCGGTACCCGGGAATGAGAAGCTCAGGCATCTGACGCTGCGCTGTCCGCAAGAAGCTCTCGTCTCATGTCCTGCCGAATATGCGTGATCAGTCGCAGCAGATCGCCGCAATATACCGATGGGTTGAGGAAACCTGACCCACTGCGATATCTGTGTGTATAGAATCCGCCGCCGCAGATGTCTCTGATCGTGCATTCTTGACACGTCGCGCTAAGGGCCGAGACGCCTATCTGTCTGGCTATCACCGCCGGGTGAGTCAGGGCTGTGTCGAAGTTGTGCTCGAACACATTCAGCCCGGTCTCGGGGGCTCCCGAGAAAGCCGATTTCAGCGAATCGCCCTGCTGCAGACTGCCGTCGGTGTCGACGACGATGATCCGGACCGGTAAGAGTCCAATGGATTCCAAGGTGCTGGGGCCGCCCAGCAGCAGCCGGAAAATATTTTGAAAGAAACGTATCTTGGTTTTCTGCGAGCTCCCCCGCCAGTGTTCGTAGAGCTGGATCAACCAGTCCGCGTACGGCGTGAGACCGGAACCGTCCTGGGCAGGTGGCGGGGTCGTCCAGTTCCCGTGCGGAAGCAGGAAGTCAATGGTCGGCGGCGAAAATTCAGCCAGCGCCTCGTAGCATTCTACCGGGTCGTTTCTCAGGTCGATTGTGCAGAGAATGCCGCCGAAGGACGGTCGATACCGGTCAGAGCGAAGAAGCTCCACCGCGCGCGCCACGTTCGAATAGCTACCCCGACCATTGCGGTATTTACGGCTCCGGTCGTTCGCCTCCATGCCGCCGTCCAGACTGACCCCGACGCGAACACGGTGAGCGAGCAACATGTCGAGCATCGGCTCGTCGAGTAGCAGGCCGTTCGTCTGCACGGTGAATCGCACATCGACTCCGCCCGCGACGGCGCCGCGCACGGTGCGCACGAAACGGTCGATCATGTCAGGGCCGGCCATCAGCGGCTCGCCCCCATGAAGGAGGATGTCAATGGCCGGCAAGTCGTGTGCATCGACGTGCTCGGAAATTCGCCTGGCAAGCGCCTCGACCGTTTCATCGGCCATCGTCATCGGCCGTCCCCGCCACGACTGGTCTGCCATTTCGTACATATAGCAGTACGTGCATGCCAGATTGCAGCGCTCATGAATTTTGACGACAAACTGGCTGAACGGCAGTGGCCGCCAGCCCTCGGCGTGCAGCCTCGTCACATCCAGGCCGACCTCTGGCCATTCTTTGCGGTGCGGCTCTGCAATTTGGATCAGTTCTGACACGCCTTATCCTCCACCATAATGACAGTATCCCTCTCCCTAACAAAAGGCGGAGGGATACTGTGGTTCTAGTTTCTAGACACCAGCGTTAAAACCGGTTCCAGACGTGCAACCGACGAAACCCGCGGCGAACTGCTCCAACTCGTCCGCGAAAGGCGTGCCGAATGCTCTCCCGGAACCGCTCTCCGTCTTCATCCTGTTCTTGATCTGAGCAATCTCAGCTGGATTCACAAACGCCTCCACAGGCTATTGCGGATGGACCTTTACCCCCTTTTGGGGGGCTGTTTATCAACCGTACGATTTGGTGATCAACTCTGTCAATAGAGCTGATCCAACTTGCCGAAGGTGCCCGTGGCGGCTCGCCGGTACCGGCCCGAAGATCGGTCGCGTAGTGGGCAGGCGGCTACATCGGCGGCCTCGCGGCGGCGCTGAGCATCGCCGATCGGGGACACCGGGTGACCGTGCTGGAACGCCAGGCCACGTTCGCCGAACTGGGCGCCGGCATCCAGCTGGGGCCGAACGCCTTCCACGCGCTCCGCCGCCCAGGGGTCGGCGAGAGCGTGCGCGACCGGGCGGTCTTCATCGACGAGCTGCGCCTCATGGACGGCACGACGGGCGACCGGGTGGCCGGCATGCCGCTGACCGACGGCTACCGGAGCCGGTTCGGCAACCCGGGGGTAGTGCCAGCTGTACCAAGAGGCTCCAGCTCATGGGATCGAAGGGATGATCTCCTCCGCGACATGCTTTGGGGGTCGGCAAGTGACCCGCGAACAAGGAGTCCCGATGTTCAAGCCCACCTCCTCCCGATCCCGCCTCCTCGCCTGCGGGCTCGCCACGATGATCGCCGTCGGCGCCGTCGCCGCGCCGGCCACGGCGTCGGCCACCGCGACACCCGCCGGGACCGCTGCCGCCACCGACAGCGCGCCCCTGCAGAAGGCGCTGGACGACCTCGTCAAGAAGGACAACTTTCCCGGAGCGCTCGCGACGGTGCATGACAGTGATGGCAAGGCGCACTACTACACCGCAGGCGTCGGCAACCTGAAGACCAGGAGCAAGGTTCCCGCCGACGGGCGGGTGCGCATCGCCAGCAACACCAAGATGTACACCGCCACCGTCGTGCTGCAGCTCGTCGGCGAGGGAAAGGTCGAGCTGGACGCGCCGATCGAGAGATACCTGCCGAAGCTGGTCCGGGGCAAGGCCGGCGACGGCCGCAAGATCACGGTCCGCCAGATCCTCCAGCACACCAGCGGCCTGCCCGACTACGACGAGGCCCTCTTCGCCGACTTCGCCGACTTCGCCGGCTTCCTGCGGAAGTACTGGAAGCCGCAGGAGATCCTGGATCTCGCCCTGAAGCAGAAGGCGCTGTTCAAGCCCGGCAAGGGCTGGAGCTACAGCAACACCAACTACGTGCTGGCCGGCATGCTCGTGGAGAAGGTCACCGGCCGCCCGATCGGCCAGGAGATCACCGACCGGATCATCAAGCGCATCGGGCTGCGCGACACCTACTGGCCCAAGGCCCGCGAAAAGGGCATTCGCGGCCCCCACCCCCGCGGTTACTTCGCGACCAAGCCCTCCGAGCCGTGGGTCGACGTCACCACGTTCGACCCCTCGTCCGCCTGGGCCGCCGGGCAGCTGATCGGCACCCCCGGCGACCTCAACCGCTTCCTGCTCGCGCTGCTGAACGGCGAGCTGCTCGAACCGGCCCAGCTGGCGGAGATGAAGAGGACCGTCGCGGCGCCCGACGCCGACACCGTCGGCGGCTCGCGCTACGGCCTGGGCCTGGCCACCTTCAAGCTGAGCTGCGGCGGCTTCGCCTGGACCCACGGCGGGAACGCCCCCGGCTACACCACCCGCAACGCCGTGACCAAGGACGGCAAGGCCGCGGCCGTCGCCATCACCGCCCTGCCCATCACCATGGAGGGCGCCAAGAACGTCGAGAAAGCCCTCGACACCGCCCTGTGCGAGTAAACGCAAGTAACGGGTAACCGGCCCGCTCGCCCCCGCGCCGCCCCGGCGGCACGCGGGGGTGTCGGCGTTCCGGGTGCCGTCCGACCACCCGACGACTGTTCCCGCGAAGACACGACCGTGAGACGGCCACCCGTCGGCCGTCGCGCAACCGACGCCACCTTCAACGGGGGGCGCACTGTGGTTCCCGCCCCGGAGCGCCGAGAGATTCACTGATCTCCGCACGTATTTTCACGCCATTGTGCGCGTGTCGGAGAATGTCCGCCATGGACTCCCCTGTGATCTTAGCCAGCCTGCCTTACGCCCTTGGCATCGTCATGCTCGGCCTGGGCCTCAGCCTGACCTTGGATGACTTCCGGTACGAGTCCTAGCCACGCAGAGGCTCGGCCAGGAATCTCTCGGCGGCTCGCCCGCGCGTCGTATTCCCGGCGGCCGGTTCGCGGACCAGGTCGTGCGCGAAGCGGAACGTGTGCGAGTCGCCGGGCGAAGGCCCGAGCAGAGCGAGCGCCTCCCAGCGGTTCCAGCCCGTCGGGACATTCCCAAACCACCGAGCGTCACCACCCGATGAGAGAGGAGCTTCTGCGGAAGGCGTTCCGTGCACTTGGCGGGTGACGACTGGAAGGCGTTCTACGATTTTATTGTGAAATTCACCCGAAATGGCCACAAAGCAGGTTTTGTAGGGATGTGAGTACGAGACCCCCGTATGACTCGTCGGATCGCCCGCCCGCGAAGGCGGCGCGGAGCGCCGCTGGGAAGCGAGTCGTATCCCCGACCCTGGTCGGGCGCGTCGAGGAGCTGGCGACGCTGGTGGCGGCGGTGGCCGGTCCGCCCGCGGTGGTGTCGATCGAGGGCGAGGCCGGGGTCGGCAAGACCAGGCTGGTGTCGGAGCTGCTCGGCCGGCCCGAGGTCGCCGGCCGCCGGGCACTGCTGGGCCGGTGCCACCGGTTCCGTGAGTCGTTTCCGCTGGGCCCGGTGATCGAGGCGGTGCGCGGCATCGGGGATGAGCTGCGGGGGATGCGTCTCAGCGGAGTGGCCGGAGCGTTGCGGCCGTTGTTGCCGGAGCTGGCAGAGATGCTGCCGGCCGCACCCGATCCGCTGGACGATCGGATGGCCGAGCGTCACCGGGTTTTCCGGGGGCTGGCGGATGTCCTGGTGGCGGTTTCGCCGGCGGTGCTGGTGCTGGAGGACCTGCACTGGGCGGAGGAGCAGACCACCGATTTCATCGCTTATCTGCTGGGCAGTCCGCCGCCTGGGCTGACGGTGGTGCTCACGTACCGGGGTGAGGAGGTCAGCGCGGCGGTGCGGGCGTCGACGGTCAGGCTGCCGCCCGGTACGAGCCAGGCCCATCTCGTGCTGGCACCGTTGGACCAGGGCGAGACCGGCGCTCTGGCGACCGCGATCCTGGACACCGAGCGGGTGTCGGAGGAGTTCGCCCACTACCTGTGGGAGCGCACCGCCGGACTGCCGTTCGCGGTGGAGGAAGTGCTGGCTCTGGTGCGTGAGCGCGGTTCGCTGGTACGCCGCGGTGACCGCTGGACCCGCAGAGTGCTGGAGGAGCTCGAGGTTCCCCGGGGGGTCCGGGACTCGACGCTGGAACGGATCGCCCGGCTGCCGGCCGACGCTCACCGGCTGGCCGAGGCCGCAGCCGTGCTGCATACCCCCGTCGCGCTATCGGTTCTGCTGTCCGTCGCCGAGGACGCGGGTCGAATCGAGGGCCTGGAGGAAGCCGTCGGCTCCGGCCTGCTGATCGAAGACGGCGAGGCGTTCGGGTTCCGCCACACACTGGCGGCCCAGGCGGTCTACGAGACCCTGAGCGGTCCTCGCCGACGTGAGCTGCACGGCCGGGCAGCCGACGCGCTGCGGGCCCTCGACCCCGTTCTTCTCGGTCAGGTGGCCCATCACCTCAAGCACGCGGACCGGCTCGCCGAGTGGGCCGCGGCCGCGGAACAGGCGGCGGGGCAGGCCGTCGCGCTGGGACACGAGGACGAGGCCGTCCGCCTGCTCGCCGAGGTCGTACGGCATGCGCCGATGACGGGCGAGCGGCGCGGCCAGGTCGCGGTGAGGCTCGGGTGGGCCGCACTGGACACGCTGCGTGCGCGGGAGGTCGTCCCGCTGCTGGACCACGCTCTGGACGACGACCTGGCCGGGCCGGTGCGCGGAGAGTTGCGGTTCTTGATGGCCCTCGCCCTGGGCCAGGCGGGCCAGGACTCGGCCCGGCAGCGGGAGCTGTTCATGGCCGCGATCGACGATCTCCAGGACCGCCCGGACCTGCGGGCGTGGGCGCTGGTGGGCCTGGGCGTCACGCCTCGTCCGAACGAACCGATCCGTGAGAATGTGCGGTGGCTGAGCCGCGCACTCGAACTGGTCGACGAGGTCGACGACCGGCTGCTCGAGGTGTTCGTGCTGGGCAAGGCTGGTTCCGTCTTCCTCGACATCGGGGACCCGGCGTGGCGTGACGTGACCGATCGCATGCTGAAGATCACCGGTGGCTCCCCTCAGCAGCGTCGCGAGGCGAACGCCCATTGTTCGGTTGGTATCTCCGCCTGTTACGCAGGCCATTTCGACATGGCCGAATCAATGCTCAGCAGCGGGCTGCGCGCTTCGGCCGTGCAGCAGAACCGGCGGCTCGAGGTCATGCTCCGCAGCGGACTCACGCTGGTGCGGTACTGCCGCGGTAGCTGGAACGGATTGCGCGGCGACGTCGACGACCTCCTCGCCGACGTCGCTCACTACGCGCCGAGCCTCATGGATGTCGAGCTGGCCGGCGGCAACCTCAACCTGGCGTACGGCGCGGTGGACCAGGCGGATGAGCAGCTGCGGCGGGTCACCGAGCTGGCGGTGGAGATCGGGGCGTACGAGGTCGTGCCGGCGGCGGCCGGCGGATGGGCACGGGCCAGGCTGGCACTTGGTGACACGCAAGGTGCGCTCCACTGTGTCCAGTTGCTGCTGCACGAGCTCGACAGGTGGGGTTGCTGGCCCTCGGCCGGCTGGGCGCTGCCGTCGGCCGTCGAGGTGTGGGCGGCGGCCGGCGAGTACGGTGAGGCGCGGCGGTTCACCGAGCGGGTGGAGCGAGAGCTCCGCCACCTGGACGCGCCGCTCGCCTCCGCCGCCTTGTGTTACGCCCGGGGTGTGCTGGACGGCCGTGCCGACGACTTTCTGACGGCGGCCGTGAAGTACCAGAACGCGTCCGCCCCGTACGAGGCGGCAAGGGCGAGCGAACGCGCGGCCGGCCTGCTGCTCGACGGCGGCGACCCGCGGGGCGGCTCGGTGCTGCGAGACGCCGTGGCCGTCTACGAGCGGCTCGGCGCGTCATGGGACCACGGCCGGGCGGCCGGCGTCGCCCGGTGGCACGAGGTCGCCCTCCCGGCCCGCCATCGTGGTGGGCGTCAGGGCTACGGCGCGAGGCTGTCCCCCCGCGAGCGTCAGGTGGCGGAGCTGGCCGCCCACGGGCGGACCAACAAGGAGATCGCACAGGCGCTGTTCGTCTCGGCCAAGACGGTGGAGAAGCACCTCGCCGCGGTGATGCGCAAGCTCTCGGCCCGCTCACGCACGGAGCTGGAGCGCCTGCTGGAAGACGCGGCGAGCAAAGATGGGGGATTCCCCAATAGCTAGCGGTTCGCCCGCTCTCGCATCGTGTCCGTGTGGAAGAGAGCAGATCACCAGCGCCGGACGACGAGGTCGGACCGACCGATCGCGACCGGAACGAGCGGCTGCCGTCAACAGAGCCAGAGGCTGCGACGCCGGCCGAACCCACCACCGCCGAACCCGTCGAACCGGACGAGGACGGGTGGGTGCCGCTGTGAGCTGCCGTAGGAACCAGTTCTGAGAACCGATCTTGCTCCGTAGATCATATAAAGCACCGAAAGGGTTTCCATGCGCTTTCTCCGTTCCAGGGCGCCCGTAGTGTTGGCGGGCGTGTTGATGGTCGCGGTCGCCGGGCCCGCCGCGGCTGCCGTACCCCCCGCCTCCACGCCACCGTCGCCCCCTGCGAGTCGGGCCACCGCCAAGCCGCCGGTGGAGAAGACCTTCACTCTGCTGACCGGTGATGTGGTCCGGTTGAGAACCTCGGCCGACGGCAGCGCGACCGGTGAGGTCGTCAAGGATGTCGCGCCCCTGGGCGACATCACCTTCCAGCGAATGACCGGAGGTCTCTACGCGCTGACCGGCGAGACGGTCCGCCAGATCGCCGCGGGCAAGCTGGATCGCGAGCTGTTCAACCTGACCAGGCTCGCCGAGTACGGCTACGACGACGCGCACACCAAGCAGTTGCCGGTCATCACCACCTACAAGGACACGCAGGCGCGGGCCGCGGTGCCCTCCGCGCCGAAGGGCACGTCACGCAAGCGGACGCTGACCAGCGTCAAGGGCCAGGCGCTGGCGGTCGACAAGAGCAGAACGACCGACGCGTGGGCGGCGCTCAAGGGCGGAGACACGCAGAAGGTCTGGCTGGACGGCCGGGTGAAGGCGTCGCTGGACGTGAGCGTGCCCGCGGTCGGCGCGCCTGCCGCCTGGTCGGCGGGGCTGACCGGCAGGGGCGTGAAGATCGGTGTGGTGGACACCGGCATCGACCGGGACCACCCGGACTTCGCCGGCCGGATCGCCGCGTCGCAAAGCTTCGTGCCCGGCTCCTCCTCCGCGATGGACGACAACGGGCACGGCACGCACGTCGCGTCGATCGCGGCGGGGTCCGGCGCGGCATCCGACGGCAAGTACCGGGGCGTCGCGCCGGATGCCGAGCTGGTGGTCGCGAAGGCGCTCGACGCCGGAGGCTCCGGCGCCAATTCCGACATCATCGCCGGGATGGAATGGGCGGCGAACCAGGGCGCCAAGGTGATCAACATTAGCCTGGGCGGCCTCGCGACCGACGGGACCGATCCGCTGTCGCAGGCGGTCAACCGGATCTCGGAGGCCACCGGCGCCTTGTTCGTCGTCTCGGCGGGCAACGACGGCACCGCCGAATCGCCGTACTGGATCGGCAGCCCGGGGGCCGCGGACCAGGCGCTGACCGTGGGAAGCGTGGCCAAGACCGCCCCGTACGAGCGCAGCTACTTCTCCAGCTGGGGCCCGCGGGTGGGCGACAACGCGGTGAAGCCGGAGATCACCGCGCCGGGGGCGGAGATCGCCGCCGCCAGGGCGGACGGCTCGACGCTCGGAGGTGACGTCGGCAATCCCAGATACCAGTCGATGTCGGGCACCTCGATGGCCGCGCCGCACGTGGCCGGCGGCGCCGCGCTGCTGGCGCAGCAGCACCCGGACTGGAACCGCGGTCAGATCCGCGACAGGCTGGTCAGCACGGCCAACCCCGGCAAGGAAGGCGAGGTGACCCGGGAGGGCGCCGGCATGATGGACCTGGCCCAGGCCACGACCGGCGGCCTGAGCGCGACCGGCACCCTGAACCTGGGCATGATGCGGCCTCCGTACAAGACGGCCACCGGGACGGTGACCCTGCGGAACACCGGCACCGAGGCGGTGCGTGCCACCCTGGGGCTCACGCTGTCCACGATGGACGCAAAGATGGTCGAGGCGACCCCGTTCGAGCCCGGCGAAGCCGTCACGGTGACCCCGTCGGCGGTGGACGTGCCGGCCGGCGGCACCGTCACGGTGACGGTGACGGTCAACCCGGAAGCTCTGGAACTCGGGGCGTCCTACGGCTTCCTCGAGGCACGACACGGTGACACGGTGGTGCGGACCACGCTGGGCTGGACCAAGGACGCCGAGCGTGCCCCGTTGAAGGTCCGCGGCATCGACCGCACCGGCACCCCGGCGCACACGACGTGCTGCTCGTTGCTGAGCCTGATGGACCTGGAGACCGGCCAGGACTGGCTCGGCCTGTACGACCACGGCTCGGCGTACTTCATCGGGCTCGGCTACGACCCGATGCTGCTGCTCGGCCGCCGGTACGCCCTGATGACCAACATTTCGGACTGGACCGCCGAGGAGCCGTACTTCAAGGTGTCGGAGAGCATCGCCGGTGAGCCGGAGCTGCTCATGGACGGACCTCGGGAGCTGGTCTTCGACATGCGAAAGGCCCGGCGCGTGGAATACCCCACCCGGCAGCCGACGGAGGCGGTCGACCGGATGAGCGTGGGCTGGAGCCGGCGCGTCGGAACTCCCGGCCACGACATCGGCGTGATCGGGCAGACCTTCCACGGCGGCACCGGCCCGGCCGAGGTCTACGTGCTGCCCGGCACGACCAAGGCCACCACCGGCACCTTCACGATGGGATTCGGTACGCAGCTCGTCGCTCCCGCCCTGACCATGAAGGTCACCGGCCCGCGGGCGCCCAAGCTGCGCCCCGCCTACCCGCTGGAGCACTCCGGCGCCTGCTACGTCGTCCTGCGGTGCACGGCCACGTTCCGGTCATCCGGGGCGTACCAGGTGGTGGACGCGGGCAAGGGCAGCCCGGCGGAGCTGGCCGCGGCCGGCGTCCGGGGCAAGCTGGCGCTGGTCGACGAAACCCTCGCCATCGACGAATGGGGCACGGTGACGCCGCTCGACCAGGTGGTGGCCGACGCCGTGGCGGCGGGCGCGGCCGGTGTGCTGGTCGCCGTGGCCGACTCCGGACCGGCCCGGCGCGCCATGGAGAAGCCGGCCACGGTGCCGGTGGCGGTGCTCACCCACGACGAGGGTGAGCGGCTGGGCGCGGCCGCCGCCAGGGGCCGGACCACCGTGGAGACCGGCGGTGAACCGGTCTCTCCCTTCCTGTACGCCCTGTCCCACACCGTCAAGGACAAGATGCCGACGGACACCGTCTTCGAGACGGAGCCGAGGAATCTGGCCACCATCACGGCCCGCTACCGCGCGGACACCCCCGGCACGCTGTACCGCGTCGACAGCATCACTTCCAACAACCTGATAACGGGAATCACCAAGGTCGTCGCTCCGTTCACCCGCACCGAGTACGTCTCGCCGGGCATGCGCCGGCAGTATGTCAGCCAGACGAACGGGCTCCACGAGGAGAACTCGCGCGAGTACGCGGCCGGTACCCGCGTCACCGAGGACTACTTCTCCGCGCCGATCGCACCCGGGCCCACGAGCCCCGAAACCCTGACCGCGTTGTCATACGCGCAATGGGGGTACGGCTACATCACGCTCAACCTGTTCCCGCTCCGGATCGGCAACGGGTACCACTACCTGCCTCAGTGGCCGCAATCGACCATCCGGTACCTGAAGGACGGCGACGTGCTGTGCGAGACGGCGTACCTCAGCAGTTGCACCGTGCAGTCGCCGACACCTGGCCGGCACCGGATAGAGCTCGACACCCAGCAGTCGTTCAGGCCGCTGTCCCCGTCAAGCCGTACGGCCTGGGAGTTCGCCGTCCGGTTCGACAGTGACGGCTCGGCCGGGAACGAGGCCGGCGAGATCCTGCCCATGGTCGACGTGCGCTATGACGTGGAGCTGAACCCGAACAACACGGTCCGGGCCGGGTCGAAGTACTCGATCAAGCTGCTTCCCGGTTACCAGCCCGGATACAGCGGATCGGACAGGTTCGGCGTACGCGCCTGGGTCAGCAGTGACGACGGGGCCAAATGGACCGACCTGGGCAGCCGCAAGGTCAGGGACGGCAAGACGGCCGAGTACGAGGTCGGCGCGCCACGCAACGGCGAGTTCGTGACCCTGCGGGTGCAGGCCACCGACTCCGCCGGTAACTCGATCGACCAGACCATCACCAGGGCCTGGAAAGTCGAACGGAGGTAGGAGGACCGCGACATCGGTGCCGTCCGCGGGGACCACCCCCGCGGATGGCGCCGTTCGTCCAGGCGGCCGACCACGCGCTGCGCGACTCGTCGTCTTGGTCGTCGTCGATGAGGGGACTCGTCGACCTCGCGCCGCCAGGCGTGGCTTTCCTCGATGAGGACCAGGCGAGCACCCCCGGGCCCAGAAACGACTGTGGGCATCCCCGCCGACAGCGGGGATGCCCACAGCATCGATCTGAACCGAAGTGCGCCGCCAGGGACTCGAACCCCGGACCCGCTGATTAAGAGTCAGCTGCTCTAACCAACTGAGCTAGCGGCGCTTGAAGCCCTTGAAGGATAGCGCACATCGGGCGGCGCCTCGAAATCAGCGGCGGCCGCCGGCCGACGACGACCGTGGAGCCGAGACGATCACCGGCTAAGCTAGAACAACATTCGGTCCTGTACTGGGAGCACACATGTGGTTCGCCTCACCGAGCGACGCCGGCGACCGGCTCGACGCCGTCGACTACCTCCCCGACGACTCCATCTCGACCTCGGTCTTCCTGGCGGGCGCGCTCGGCAAACCACTTCTCGCCGAGGGCCCCGCGGGGGTGGGCAAGACCCAGCTCGCCAAGGCCGTGGCGGCGGCGACCGGGGCCCGGCTGGTCAGGTTGCAGTGCTACGAAGGGCTGGACGAGGCCAGGGCGCTGTACGAGTGGAACTACAAGAAGCAGCTCCTGCGCATCCAGGCCGGGCAGGGCGAGGACTGGGACGCCACCCACGACGACATCTTCACCGAGGAGTTCCTGCTGGAGCGGCCGCTGCTCGCGGCGATCCGGTCGGAGACGCCGGTGGTCCTGCTGATCGACGAGATCGACAAGGCCGACGTCGAGGTGGAGGGGCTGCTGCTGGAGATCCTGTCCGACTACCAGGTCACGATCCCCGAGCTCGGCACGATCGCCGCCGTGCGGAAGCCGTACGTGGTGCTGACCTCCAACGCGACCCGCGAGCTCTCCGAGGCGCTGAAGCGGCGCTGCCTCTACCTGCACCTGGAGTATCCGACGCCGGAGCGCGAGCGCGACATCGTGCTGGCCCAGGTGCCCGCGATCGAGGCGAGCCTGGCCGAGCAGCTCGCCCGCACGGTCGCCACCCTGCGCGCCCTGGAGCTGAAGAAGTCGCCCTCGATCGCCGAGACGATCGACTGGGCGAACACCCTGCTGGCGCTGGGCAGGACCGAGCTCGACGAGGCGGCGATCGGAGCCACCCTCGGCGTCGTCCTCAAGCACGCCTCCGACCAGACGCGCGCCCGCAAGGAACTCGCGCTGTGACCGGCCCGGTTCGCGGGACGGAAGGCCGGAGATGAGCCTGCTGGACCGGCATCTGGGGTTCGTGCGGGCGCTGCGCGAGGCCGGGCTGCCGGTGTCACCGGCCGAGGGGCTGGACGCGGCCAGGGCGCTGGAGGTGATCGACCTGACCGAACGGGAGTCGCTCCGGGCCGCGTACGCCGCGACGCTGGTCAAGCGCCCCTCGCACCGGCCGGGCTTCGACACGCTGTTCGACCTGTGGTTCCCCGCCTCGACGACCGGCCTGCGGGCGTCGCGCGCGGCCGAACCGGACCTGCCGGACCTGGAGACCGCCGAGGTTCCCGAGCTGCGCGACCGGCTGGCCGGGCTGCTGCTGGGCGCCGAGGGGATGAACGAGTTCGCGCGGGCGATGGTGGAGCGCTTCGGCCGCCAGGCCGCGAGCCCCGGCAGGCAGAACTGGTTCTCCTACCCGGTGATGCGGGCGCTCTCCCCCGAGACGCTCATGGCGCGGCTGCTCGCCGAGGTCCTCGCGGGCCGGGAGCGCGGCGGGCTCGCGGAGAAGGTCGCCCGGCAGCGGATCGGCGAGCACACCAGGCGCTTCGAGGACGCCGTCTCCGGGGACGTGCGCCGCCGGATCGCCGAGGACTCCGGGATCGAGCGGATCGCCCGCTCCGCCGTACGCCCGCCGCTCGAGCAGCTCGACTTCCTGCGGATCACCAAGGCCGACCTGGCGAGGCTCCGCCGGGAGGTCCACCCGCTCGCCCGCCGCCTCGCCGCCCGGCTGACCGTCAAGCACCGGCTCGGCCGCCGTGGCCGCCTCGACTTCCGCAGGACCGTACGGGCCTCGCTGTCCAGTGGCGGGGTACCGCTGACCACCTTCAACAGGCCGCGCCGCCCGCACAAACCCGAGCTGGTCGTCCTCTGCGACGCCAGCGACTCGGTCGCCTCCTTCGCCCACTTCACCCTGCTGCTGACGTACGCGCTGCGCGAGCAGTTCACCAAGGTCCGCGCGTTCGGGTTCGTGGACACCGTGGACGAGATCACCCGGTTCTTCGTACCGGGTGCCGACGTGGTGGAGGCGATGACCCGGCTGGCGCGGGAGGCCGACATGGTGCGGTTCGGCCGGACCGACTACGGCCGCGCGCTGGAGGGGTTCGCCGAGCGGTACGGCGACGCCGTCGGGCCGAAGACGTCCCTGCTGATCCTGGGCGACGCCCGGTCCAACTACCAGCCGCCCGCGCTGGACACGCTGAAGCGCCTGGCCGGGGGCGCCCGGCACGCCTACTGGCTCAACCCGGAGCCGACCGCCCAGTGGGACAGCGGCGACTCGCTGGCGACGGCGTACGGCGGGATCGTGCCGATGTACGAGTGCCGGAACGTCGCACAGCTGGCGGCCTTCATCGAAGACCTCGTCTGACGAACGGGGAAGGCGCCCGGTCCCGCCGGGCGCGGGTACCCGACGCCCACACGGATCGGCTCGCCCGATGACATGTCAGGCGAAAAGGCCAGGCGCCGGGCGCGGTCAGCTCATCCGGCGCAGCACCCGAGCGGCGGTCCTGACCAGGACCTCCACCTGGGCCTCGTCGAAGTCGGCCCGGGGACCCTGCTGGATCCAGCGCGCGACCAGGCGGGGCTTGAGAAGGGTGAGTCCCTCCGCGGTGACCGACCGCCTGATCTCCCCGCCGTGCACGGCGATCAGCGGCTCGATGGTGACGGGGATGCCCGACTCGCGGGAGAGCACCTCGGCCAGCGACTCGGAGACCTCGACGAGCGCCTTGGCCACCTTCGTGCCGTACTTCTCGCCCAGGAACAACCGGTCGCCGTACCGGGCGATCTCGGTGTCGGGGTCCCACGCCTCGTTGTCCACCACCCAGACGCCACCGGGGCCGATGACGAGGTGGTCGACCGAGGCCTTGCCCGGCATGGCCCGGCCTTCGAGGATGTGGTAGCCGGCCCTGCGCAGCTTGCGGCGGAGCAGCTTGCCGGTGATGGTCTCGCCCCGGCGCCTGCCACGCCAGACGGCGGTGGCGTCGTACTCCCGCCAGGCCAGGACCGCGTCCCCGGCGGCGACGAGCAGGCCGCACAGCAGCCCGAGGATCGGCGGGGAAAGGTTGAACCGGTAGGCGAGCGCAACGCCCACGGCCAGGCCGACCGCCGCCTTGACCGCGCGCATCTTCCTGCGCTGGACGGTTTCCTTGATCCAGAACTGCTCGTACATGACCTGCGGCGACAGGCCGTGGACCTGGTCGACTGGCGTCACGTAGATAGATCCGCCCGGCATAGCGAACCCCCATGGCTAGAACGGTCGGCGAGGAAAGGGAGGGGGACCTGCCACGCTGAAGATCCTTAGACTATGAAATACCCAATCGGGGGCTCCAGCTATCTCTGAATGGCAAAGGTGACGCAAGTAACACGTATTCGCCAGCCGTCAGCGCCATAACCGACCAGTCGGTATGCTTTCCCTCACCACACCATGGGGGACGCATGACTCAGGACCAGGAGCCGGTACGGCAACGCCTGCTCGGCGAGGCCACCCGCCTGTTCGCCGAGCGGGGCTTCGAGGGTACGTCAGTGCAGGAGGTCGTCTCGGCGGCCGGCGTCACCAAGGGCGCCATGTACCACTATTTCGATTCCAAGGATGATCTGCTCCACGAGATCTACGGGCGCGTGCTGCGCCTGCAGATGGAGCGGCTGACCCACTTCGCCGCCGGCCCGGGGTCGGTGTCCGAGCGCCT
Organism: Streptosporangium sp. NBC_01469; assembly: GCF_036227305.1. Taxonomy (NCBI): domain Bacteria; kingdom Bacillati; phylum Actinomycetota; class Actinomycetes; order Streptosporangiales; family Streptosporangiaceae; genus Streptosporangium; species Streptosporangium sp. NBC_01469. The sequence goes on from NZ_CP109465.1 coordinate 10,009,338, forward strand.
GCACGCCGCCGCCGCGGACGTCGTGACGACCACGGTCGACAACCTGGACGACTCCAAGATCTTCTTCCGCTCGATGCACCTGCTCGCACCCGACACCCGCAAGGTCGTCCGCGCCGAGCGGCGCCACTATCACGAGCGCTTCCGCGACCTGGTCACCGAAGGACAGCGCGAGGGCACCTTCAGGAGCGACGTCCCCGCGGACATCGTCGTCGACTTCTTCTTCGGCTCCGTCCACCACCTGGGCACCTGGTACAGCGCGGAGGGCGCGCTCTCCGGCCCCGAGCTGGGGGCACACTTCGCCGACCTGCTGCTCACCTCGCTGCGACCGGATCGGCCGGCACTCCCCGCGTGACCCTTCGCCCGACCAGGGCGTCGACGTGTGGTCAGGCCGGACCGGGCAGGTCCGCGAGGTCCGCCAGGGCTTCCCGGTGGGCACCGGGAGTGCCGAGCGCGATCTCAGTGGATTTGGCGCGCTTGAGATAGAGGTGAAGCGGGTGCTCCCAGGTCATCCCGATCCCGCCGTGGAGCTGGACGCTCTCCTCGGCGACGCGCACCGCCACCTCCGAGCACCACGACGTGGCCACCGCCGCCGCCAGCTCGCGGTCCCGGACCGCCTCCCGGTCGCGGGACGCGCCCGGCCCCGAGTCCGTGGCCAGCAGGTCGGCCGCGTTCCTCGCGGCGGCGCGGGCACGCACCACGTCCAGCCAGAGATCGGCCATCCGGTGCTTGATCGCCTGGAAGGACCCCACCGGCCGGGCGAACTGGTGGCGCTCCTTGATGTAGGCGAGCGTCGTCCCCAGACACCACTCGGCGACGCCCAGCTGCTCCGACGCGAGCAGTCCGGCGCCGAGGTTCAGCACCCTCCGCGCGTCGAACCCGCCGATCGCCTCACCGGCGGGGGTGCCGGAGAACGTGACGGTGGCGATCGGCCGCGTCAGGTCGAGCGACGGGACCACGTCGATCCTGACGTCCTCGGTCCGAACCACGTAGAGCACCGTTCCGACGGGCACGAGCAGCACGTCCGCCACGTCCGCGCCCGCCACCGCCCTGATCTCCCCGTTCAGGACCCGCCCGTCCGCGACGGTGACGGTCTCCGGCAACGGCCGGTACGGCGAAGCCGCCAGCGACACCGCGAGCGCCGCCGTCGTCTCCCCCGAGGCGAGTTCCTGGATCAGGTCCTCCTCGCCGGCCTGCAGCAGGGCCGTGGTGGCGAGCACCGAGCTGGTGAAGAACGGCAGCGGCGCCACCGCCCGCCCCAGCTCCTCCAGCACCACCGCGACCTCCCGCGCCGACGCCCCCGCCCCGCCGTACTCTTCCGGCACGAGCAGGCCCGCCACCCCGATGTCCCGGGACAGCGTCTTCCACAGGCCCATGTCGTACGGCGCCTCGGACTCGACTCGCCCCAACACGGCGGCGGCCCCGCAGCGGTCCGCGAGAAGATCCCGCACGGAGGCGCGCAGTTCTTCCTCGACCTCGGTATACAGCAGTGTCATCGGTCGCTCACCACTCCTCATTCACTACGCGGCCCGCTCGTCCCTCACGACCCACTCCACTCACTACGTCGGATTCACTCCGGTCATCGGTCGCTCACCACTCCTCATTCACTACGCGGCCCGCTCGTCCCTCACGACCCACTCCACTCACTACGTCGGGCTCACTCCGGTCATCGGGGGAGGTCCTTCCAGGGCACGTCCTTGTCGACGCGGGGTTCCGAGGGGAGGCCGAGCACGCGCTCGGCGATGATGTTGCGCAGGATCTCCGAGGTGCCGCCCTCGATGGAGTTGCCCTTCGCGCGGAGGTAGCGGTATCCGGGTCCCCGGCCGAAGAAGTCGACGGTGTCGGAACGGCGGAAGGTCCAGTCGTCGTAGACCAGGCCGTCCTCACCGCGCAGCTCCACGTCCAGCCCCGACAGGGCCTGGTTGAGGTCGGCGAAGGCGAGCTTCATGCCGGAGCCCTCGGGTCCGGGCTGCCCGGCGGAGAGCTGCTCGCGCAGGCGCGTACCGGCCAGGCGGGTCACCTCCGCCTCCACCCACAGGCGCAGCAACCGCTGGTGCAGGTCGTGGGTGCGCAACTCGGGCCGGGAGCGCCAGGTCTCGGTGACCAGGCCGACCACGCCGCCGCCCCGCCGGACCGGCGCGCCGCCGATGGCGACCCGCTCGTTCATGAGCGTGGTCTGCGCGACCCGCCAGCCGTCGCCGACCTCTCCCAGCCGCAGGTCGTCACCGAGCCGTACGCCGGTGAGGAAGACCTCGTTGAACTCGGCCTCGCCGGTGATCTGCCGCAGCGGTCTGACCTCGACCCCGGGAGCGTGCATGTCGCACACGAAGTACGTGAGCCCCCGGTGCTTGGGCACGTCCGCGTCGGTCCTGGCGACCAGGATCGCCCACCGGGAGTGGTGGGCGCCGGAGGTCCACACCTTCTGCCCGTCCACCACCCACTCGTCGCCGTCCCGCACCGCGCGGGTGCCGAGCGTGGCCAGGTCGGAACCGGCACCGGGCTCGCTGAAGAGCTGGCACCAGATCTCCTCGCCCGTCCACAGCGGGCGCAGGAACCGCTTCCGCTGCTCGTCGGTGCCGAAGGTCAGGATCGTGGGCGCCGCCATCCCCAGCCCGATCGTCTGCACCCCGAGGTCGAGCTGCGGTGTCCCCTCCAGCTCGCGCTCCACGACATTCTGCAGCTCACGCGCGGCTCCGAGCCCGCCGAGCCCCTCGGGGAAGTGCACCCAGGCCAGCCCGGCGTCGAACCTGGCCCGCAGGAACTCCAGCCGGTCCCCGGCGGGGTCGTGCCCCGCCAGGAACGCGGCAGCACGCTCCCTGACCGCCTTCTCGTCCAGCGCCACGAACGCTCCCTTCGTCGAATCTCCATGGACCCTCGCCGACCCTCTTCGGTTCGTGCCCCGCGCCTCCGGGACGTCTCGGCACCGCCCGCCGCCCCGGGTGTGCGGGATGACGAGGGCGACGCCGGGTCACATGTGTTTCTTGAGTTCCCGATAGGCCAGGGAGCGCTTGTGGACCTCGTCGGGCCCGTCGGCCAGCCTCAGCGAGCGCGCTCCCGCCCACAGACCGGCCAGCGGGAAGTCCTGGCTGACGCCTCCGGCACCGTGGGCCTGGATGGCCTTGTCCAGGATCCACTCCACATCGCGCGGTGTTGCGATCTTGATGGCCTGGATCTCGGCGTGGGCGCCCCGGTTGCCTACGGTGTCCATCAGCCAGGCGGTCTTCAGCACGAGCAGGCGGAGCTGCTCGATCCTCACCCGCGACTCGGCGATCCAGTCCTGGACGACACCCTGCTGGGCGATCGGCTTGCCGAACGCGTTGCGCGACAGGGTGCGGACGCACATCATCTCGACGGCCCGCTCGGCCATCCCGATCAGCCGCATGCAGTGGTGGATGCGGCCGGGCCCGAGGCGGGCCTGGGCGATCGCGAAGCCGCCGCCCTCCTCGCCGATCAGGTTGTCGACCGGCACCCTGGCGTCCTCGAACACGATCTCGGCGTGCCCGCCGTGGTCGGAGTCGGAGTAGCCGAAGACGTGCATTCCACGCTTGACGTGCATGCCGGGTGTGTCGCGCGGCATCAGGATCATCGACTGCTGCCGGTGCGAGGACGCCTCGGGGTCGGTCTTGCCCATCACGATGAAGATCCTGCAGTTGGGGTTCATCGCGCCGGAGGCGAACCACTTGCGGCCGTTGACGACGTACTCGGAGCCATCCCTGACGATCGACAGCGCGATGTTCGTGGCGTCGGAGGACGCGGTGTCGGGCTCGGTCATCGCGAACGCCGACCGGATCTCGCCGCGCAGCAGCGGCTCCAGCCACTCCTTGCGCTGCCACTCGCTGCCGAACATGGAGAGGACCTCCATGTTCCCGGTGTCGGGGGCGGCGCAGTTGGTCGCGGTCGGGGCGATCCTCGGCGAGCGGCCCATGATCTCGGCCAGCGGCGCGTAACGCAGGTTGGTCAGGCCCGCGCCGTGCTCACCCGGCAGGAACAGGTTCCACAGGCCTCGCCTGCGCGCCTCCTGCTTGAGATCCTCCATCAGCGGAGGGGTGGCCCACCCGCTTTGGGCGGCCTGGGCCTCGAAAGCCTCCTCCACCGGGTACACACACTCGTCCATGAAGCCGAGCAGCCGTCCCCGCAGCTCCTCGGTCTCGGTGTCGAACGCGAAATCCATGGGCCCTCCTCACGGTCTCCCGTGAGGGTACCGACCGGACGGTATGACTGTCGACACGCCCCCTATGCTGAACGCCATGGACCCCGTCTTCTTCGCCACCCCAGAGGAGTTCCGCACCTGGCTGGAGGCGCATCACGAGACCGGGACGGAGCTGCTGGTGGGGTTCTTCAAGAAAGGCACCGGCCGCCCCAGCATCACCTGGCCCGAGTCCGTCGAGCAGGCCCTGTGCTTCGGCTGGATCGACGGCGTCCGCAGAACCGTCGACGCCGAGAGCTACAGCGTCCGCTTCACACCGCGCAAGGCGCGCAGCACGTGGAGCGCGGTCAACATCGCCAAGGTCGCCGAGCTGACCGAGCGCGGCCTCATGCGCCCCGCGGGCCTGCTCGCCTTCGAGCAGCGGACCGAGGACAACTCGGTGATCTACTCCCATGAGCAGGCCGGGGAGTCCGCGCTGGAGGAGGAGCAGGAGCGCCGCTTCCGGGCGGAGACGGCGGCGTGGGAGTGGTTCCAGGGCCGGCCGCCCGGCTACCGCAGAACCGCGCTGCACTGGGTGACCACCGCGAAGCGGCCCGAGACGAGGGAGAAGCGTCTCACGCAGCTGATCGAGGATTCCGCGGCGGGGCGCAGGCTCGGGCAGTTCGACCGCCGAGTGGTTCCCGGGAACACTCCCTGAGTGGACCTTCGAACAGGTCCACCGCGGGTTCTAGGGTCATCCCCATGACCGCGAAGATGCCCGCTCCCGTCACCCTCGAAGGCGAGACCGTACGGCTGGAGCCGCTGACCGATGGCCACGTCCCCGACCTGTTCCTGGCCGGTGGCGGCGACGACGAGGTGTGGCGCTGGATGCCCGCCCCGACCCCGCGCACCGAGGCCGAGCTGGCGGAGATCGCGGTACGGCTGGTCGAGACGCCGGACCACGTGCCGTTCGCGGTGATCCTGAGGGAGACCGGCCGCGCGGTCGGCTGGACCACCTACATCGACACCCCGGGGTACGCCGACAGCATCGAGATCGGCTGGACCTGGTACGGCAGGTCCGTGTGGCGCTCCGCGGTGAACACCGAGTGCAAGGTCCTGCTGATCGACCACGCCTTCGACAAGCTGGGCGTGAACCGGGTCCAGCTCAAGACCGACAACCTGAACGTCCGCTCACAGAACGCGATCATGCGCGTCGGCGGCGTTCCCGAGGGCACCCTGCGCCGCCAGCGCCGCCGTGCCGACGGCACCTGGCGCGACACCGCCTATTTCAGCATCCTCGACGACGAGTGGCCCGCCCACCGCGCCCGCCTCACCGGCCTGTCCCGCTGAGCAGTCTCCCCTGCCGGGCCGCCACGTCGCCCGAACCGTCACCCGCTGAATCCTCGCGCCGCCTGAACCGCCGAACCGGCCCGCCGACCTCTCCGAACCCTCCGAACCCGGAGCCCGCGAACCCCCACGGCCCACGGCCCACGGCCTATAGGGCCTCGTGGCCGAGCATGCCGCGCAGGAGCTCCCTGACCCCCAGGCGGAGGTCGTCCAGGGTCGGTTCCGCTCCGGCGCCGATGACGGCGTCGAACATCACCCCCTCGCTGAAGGCGATGATCTGGCGTCCGTGCCGTACCGGGTCGGACGACCCCAGGGCGGAGAGAATCGCGACCGCGGGCTCACGGAAGCGCTCACCGGTCCTGTCGTAGATCTTGCGCAGCTCGGGGCGGCGGGTGGCCTCAAGGGCCAGCTCGTAGCGGGCGACCGTCCAGCGGCGGCCGACGGTCAGCTGCGTCCAGAGCGCCTGGGCCGTCATCTCGGCGAGCGCTTCGACCACGTCCGGCCCCGGGGGGCCGAGGAGCAGCGAGAACGCGTCGGACTCCAGCTGGGCGAGCCGGGCGAGGGCCAGCTCCAGGAGCGCGGACCGGGTGCGGGCCAGGTTGGAGGTCGACCCCGGCGGCAGTCCCGCCGCCTCGTCCACGGCCCGATGGGTCAGGCCACGCATTCCCCGATCCACCAGCAGGGCGATGGCGGCATCGGCGACGAGCTCCGCGCGTTGGGACTTCACCCTCCGATACTACATTTGTAGTTCAACTACAGGCGTAGTAGTGTCCACTACATCCGTAGTGAAGGAGAAGGTCATGGCACGTGCGGCGGTCATCGGAGCGGGCATCGGCGGGCTGGCGGCGGCGGTGGCGTTGCAGCGGCGGGGCTGGGAGGTGACGGTGTTCGAAAGGGCGGCGTCCCTGGAACCGGTCGGCTCGGGAATCGCCGTCGCCGCCAACGCGCTCAGGGCGCTCGACACGCTCGGAGCCGGTGACGAGATCCGCGAGCTGTCGGCCCTCCAGGGCTCGGGCGGCATCCGGCGCTCCGACGGCAGATGGCTGGTGAGGACCAGTGTGGAGGCCGCCTCGGCGCGCAACGGCGGCGACTCCGTGGTGCTGCTGCGCCGCGCCGACCTGGTCGACGTGCTCTCCGCCCGCCTCGCACCCGGCACGGTCCGGCTGAACACCGAGGTCTCGGAGGTCGACGCGGAGAGCGGCCTGGTGACCCTCCCCGACGGGCGGGTGGAGGCGGACCTGGTGGTGGCGGCCGACGGCATCCACTCCCCCATCAGGTCGGCGCTGTTCCCCTGCCACCCCGGCCCCCGCTACGCGGGAGTCACCAGCTGGCGGGTGCTCATCCCCGCCGAGGGCGTCCCGGGCCAGGCGTACGAGAGCTGGGGGCGCGGCAGGGTCTTCGGCGTCATGCCACTGGCCGGGGGCACGTCCTACTGCTACGCCACCGACACCGTCCCGGCGGGCGGCGGTGGCGGGGACCAGCTGGCCGAGCTGCGACGGCTGTTCGGGGACTGGCACTCCCCGATCCCGGAGCTGCTCGCCGCGGCCTCACCGGAGAAGGTCCTGAGGAACGACGTCTACCACCTCGCCACCCCGCTGCCCGCCATGCACCGGGGCAGGGTCGCCATACTGGGCGACGCCGCGCACGCCATGACCCCCAACCTGGGTCAGGGCGCCTGCCAGGCGATCGAGGACGCGGTGGTGCTGGCCCACGTGGTCGGCGACGGCGGAAGGTTCACCGGCGGCACCGGAGCGGACGGCGGAGGCGCCGCATCATCGGGCGGAAGCGGCGGGACGACCGGCGGGAGCGGCGGGCTGGCCGGGTACACCGCCGCGCGGCTGGAGCGTACGTCCAGGATCGTGGCCCGGTCCGCCACGATCTGCCGCGTCACCCGGATGCGCGACCCGCTGGCCGTGCGGCTGCGCGACGCGATGGTGACGCTCAGCTGGCGGCTCGCCCCCTCGCGCGTGCACGGCCCGATAGACGAGGTGCTCCGCTGGACACCCCCCTCCGCGTGATCGTCTCCCGCAGTGCGGATACGCCTACGGCGCGACGCTCGCCTTCTCGCGCATCGGGGCGGGAACCCCCTGGTCCGGGGAGAGCCGTCCCAGGGTGATCGTCCCCCAGACGAGCAGCGCGGCGGCGAAGAGGGCGGGGATCACGTTCAGCCAGCCGCTGGGCACCGCCTCGTCGAGCAGGAGAGCCCCCGCGAGGATGGAGGTGATCGGGTCGACGATCTGGACGGCGGCGTAGGAGATGCCGAAGTAACCCACCTCGTAGGTCTTCTGCAGCAGCACGACCGCGCAGACGAGCAACACGGGAATGGCGAACGTGAACCAGTTGAGCAGCGCGCTCAGGTCACCGTCGAAGTTGCCGCCCACCACCCGGACGAAGGTGGAGACACTGGCCGTCACGGCCCCCGCGGCGACCGACAGCACCAGCGCGTGGGCCGAGCCGGTCATCTTCCGTCCCAGCAGATGGGTCACCAGCACGATTAGCCCGACGCAGCCGAGGAAGCCCAGCGCCTCCTGGTTCGTCATGTGAGGTCTCACGGGGTGCGCGGGGACCAGCAGCAACAGGCCGAGCAGTCCGACGGCCACCGCGGCCGAACCGATGATCTCTCCCCTGTGCGGGCGCCTGCCGTGCAGCATCGCCGCCAGCGGTACCGCGAACACCAGCGTCGCCACGCTGATCGGCTGCACCGCGATCAGCGGCGCGAAACTGAGGGCGACGGCGTGCAGGGACGCCCCGGTGAAACCGATGACGCCGCCGAGCCACCAGCGGGGCCGCTTCATCAGCTTCAGCGAGGCGCCCTCGGAGACCGCCTCGAACTGCTGGAGCGCGGCACCCAGGGCGTAACCCAACGCGCCGACCAGGGCGATGGATATCCCGACCCAGGTCATCGCCACCCCACATAGCGGACGGGGCATCCGGAAAGAAGCGATTCACGGGTCATCCCGCAAGCTTAGGGCGCGTGACGAACGGGTAGGGACCTTCCCCGGCCGTACGACATGCGGCGAGACACCACCCGGCCGGTGCCGGTGAGAGCGCGGCGCCCTACCGGGTGGGAGACGCTCTCACGAACCGGCACCCCGGGCACGTCCGGCGTCCTGGTCATCGGCCTGGGCCCGGCCGGCACCCGGACCGCCGTCGCCGGTCCGGGTGCCGGCGGGTTCGCCGGGCCGGGAGTCCTCCCGAACGGGACGCGCCGCACCGGAACCGTTATCACGGACGAGACTCGCCGCACCGGAATCGTCGTCGCGGACGAGACGCGTGGTGCCGGGGCTGTCATCGCGGGTGGCCTCGCGCCAGCCGGTGGGCCAGGACCGCCGGACGCCGGGAGCCTCCCGTACCGTCGCCTCCCAGAAGGCGGGCGCGGTCGTGAAGACGGCCTCGGCGAAGGACGTCCCTCCCTCGAAGGCGGCCTGGCGGAAGACGGCCTCGTTCTCGAACACGGCGTCGCCGAAGAGCACGTCCCCCGCGAAGGTGGTCGTGCGGAAAAGGGCCCGGTCCTTGAAGACGGCCCGGCTGAAGAGCACCGTCCGCTCGAACGTGACCTCCCGGAAATCCGCCCGGAGGGCGAACACGGCCTCCCGGAACATGACGTCGCCCCTGAACACGGCCCCCTCGAAGCCCGCCTTGTAGTTGGCCTCCCCCCAGGCGGCCCTGCCGGTGAAGACGGTTCCCCCGAACACCGCCACGCCCTCGAAGATGGCCCTGTCGAAGCGGGCGAACCCCTCGAACCTGACTCCACCGAACCGGGCCTCCCGCATCCGGCAGTCGACGAACGCCGGCTTCACGAGCCACGCGCCCGTGAGGTCGAGGTCGATGTCCGGCCAGAACGTGACGGGCCGGACCGGCTCTGACCTGCTCCAGCGCAGGTGGTTCCTGAGGATTCCCTGCGCCGTGGCGCGCACCTGGAGTTCCTGCGGGTCGACGGCCTTCTCCTGACCGGTGGATTCCCCCTCTTCCGGCGCGGCGGGGACGGGAGGCATGCGGAGATAGGCGCAGATCACGTCGACGATCGTCTGGCGGTGTTCGGGATTGTCCTGCGCGACGCGTTCCAGGGCGTGCAGGCCGGCCAGGCGCACGGCGGCCTTGTCGTGCCCGAGCTGGTCGGTCGCCTTGGTGTAGAGCTCGGTCACGCGCCGCTCGCCGGCGTCGTACTCCTGGTAGGCCTGCGTACGCTCCCCGAGCCACTGTCGGCGCACACCCAGGAGGAGCGCCACCAGTCCCACGGCCCCGGCGCCCACGGTCAGGCCGGTCTTCACCGCGTCCAGGCGCATCTCGACGCGCTTGGACGCGTCCGGCGCCGTGTCCGCGAGGAACAGCAGGACGGCCGTGGCGCTCCACATGGACACGACGATGAGTACGACACCGGCGAGAACCCACCACCAGGACAGGACGCGCAGTGCCGCGCGGTCGTCCCGCCGAGGGCGCGCCAGGGTCAGCCCGGCACCCACCCCCGCGAGCACCGCGGCCACCAGGGCGAGCAGGCCGGGCAGGGGGACGTAGGCGGCCACGTCCGGAGCCCCGGCGCGACTCGCCACCAGCGCGGCCGTCGCCACCACCCCCGCCGCGACAAGTGAGCTCACGCCGATCGTCCCGCGCCTGGGGTGCCACCTCATCAGTCCTCCTTGGGAGTGGGGACCTCCACCTTCAGGCGAGCCTCAGGCGAGGAAGAACAGGCCCTCCCCCTCCCCGCGGAGAGAGGAGAACCCGGAAGGCAACTCCAGCGCATCGCTCCCGGATCGTCCAATCGCCCGGATAAACGTCCTGCCCCCGAACCCCCGACCTTCGGGGCTGCGGACCTCCCAGGCTCCGGAGCTTCGGGGCTTCGGGCGGTGATCCGGTCCGGGAGCCGCGCGGTCAGTGGTCGAATCCGGACCGAGCCCCCGATGTTTATCCGGTCCGAGGGTGTTCGCGGTCAGTCGTCACTGGCCGCTGGGCGGGCAGACGCAGAACAGGTGTCCCTCGGGGTCGGCGAGCACGACCCACTTTCCCTCGCCGGGCTGGAAGTCGGGCCGGGTGGCTCCGAGCTCCAGGTAGTCCCGGATGGCCCCCTCCAGGTCGGGGACGCGGACGTCCAGGTGGAACTGCTTGTCGGGGCCCGGCCACGTGGACGGCTTGCGGTCGAGGTTCTGCTGGAAGTAGATGCTCATCGTGCCGTCGCCGATACCGGCGTAGGTGTCCTCCGCGTACTGGACCTCGTAGCCGAGGACGGTCGCGTAGAACTCGGCCAGCCGCTTGGGCTCGGCGCAGTCGATGCTCACCGCGAGAAGTTGTGCTGTCGTGGTCATGAAACGATCGTCTCGCCCGTACCTGTCAGCTGCTGTCACGTTTACCGGGACGGTTTCCGGAGGGGATGCCGGGACGATTCCCGGAACATGGGCCGAGACAATTCCCGGCGCAGACGCAGACGCAGACGTCGGCGCCGGGAACAGAAACGGGAACGGGAACGGGGCCAGGGTCAGGAACGGGGCCAGGGTCAGGAACGGGGCCGGGAACGGGTGCCGGGGCACGGGCCGGGATAAGTGGTGGCCGCCGTGAGGAGCACCTGGCTAGGGTGATCCCGTGCTTCTGATCGTTTCCCCGCCGACCGCCCGCTAGCGGGCGGCCCTCTCCTGACGACCGGACCCCAGCGGTCCGGTGGGTGCTTGCCGTCCGCATACGTGCGACCTGACGACAACCACCTCATCTGGAGAGATCTTCATGACGCATGTCTCCGTACGGCGGGGCCTGCTGTACGTGTCCATCGCGGCGACCGCCTGGGGCACCGGCGGCGCGGCCGGCGCGCTGCTCCACCAGGCGGGCGGGCTCGGCCCCGTCGCCGTCTCCTTCTGGTGCTGCCCTCCGGTGACCCGCTCGCCTCCTGGGCGGTCGTCGTCTACCTGGGTACGGTCCCGACGGCCCTGGCCTACGGGCTCTTCTTCACCGGTCTCGCCGCGGTACGCGCCACGACGGCCGCCGTGATCTCCCTCGTGGAGCCGGTCGGCGCGGCGTTCCTGGGAATCGTGCTGCTCGGCGACGGTGTGCGGGAGCGTCCTGCTGCTCGGCGCGGTCGCCCTGCTCGCCCTGAAGGAGAGAGGACAGGTGACCGCCCCGGCGTGAGCCGCGCGAGGGTCTCGTACGAAGATCCGTACGGGACCCTCGCCGGACCCGCGCGTGAGCCGTACGGGACCCTCGCGGGTCGCACGGCTGTCCCGGCGGAGGGCTCGCGGTGCCGGAGCCGTGGCCGTGGCTCGGAGCCATCAGCCGGACGGGCCGTACGCCTCGCGGGATGTCAGTCGAACAGGTCGGGTTCGGCGGCGGTGATCTGGTCGTGCAGGGGCTGGAAGTTGATCCAGCCGACCACGTCGTTGCCGATCTGGCCGTGGGTGAGCTTGGCGTTCTCGTGGGTGATCTGGACAGTGGGCCCTGCGGCCTTGGCCAGGAGCTGGGCCTGACACGAACGCTCCATCGTGATGAACCACCAGGCGGCGGCGTCCACGCTGTCGCCGACGGTGAGCAACCCGTGGTTGCGCAGGATCACCGCCTTGTGGGAGCCGAGGGCCTGGGCGATGCGGCGGCCCTCCTCGGTCTCCACGACGACACCGGTGTAGTCGTCGAACAGGGCGTGGTCCTCGTAGAAGGCGCAGGCGTCCTGGGTGAGCGGTTCCAGGAGCGTGCCGAGCGACGACAGCGCCTTGCCGTACACCGAGTGGCTGTGCGCGGCGGCGACCACGTCCGGCCTGGCCTGGTGGACCATCGAGTGGATCGCGAACGCGGCCTGGTTGACGTGGTGGCGCCCCTCGACCACCTGGCCCTCGTGGTTGACGAGGATCAGGTCGCTGACCTTGATGTGCTTGAACGACACGCCGAACGGGTTCACCCAGAAATGGTCGGTGTGCTCGGGGTCGCGGACGGTGATGTGTCCGGCCACGCCCTCCTCGAAGCCGAACCTGCCGAACAGCCGCAGCGCGGCGGCCAGGCGTTCCCGGCGGTGGCGGCGTTCCTCCTCCACGGTCTCGAACTTCTGCGGCAGCCGGAAGACGAGCTGGTCGGTGGGAACGGGCTGCAGGTCGGACAGGCTCATCGCGCCTCCAGGGCGGTCATCGTGTCTATGACGATCATCGTATGTCCAGCACTCACCGGTTCATCGGTGCGAGTCAGCGCGAGTCAGCGTGGGTCGGTGCGAGTCAGCGCGGGTCGGCGCGGGTCGGTCCGAGTCAGTGCGGTCCGGGTCGGCGACGGACGTCGAGTACCGGGGCGGGTTCCCGGCCAGGCCGTCGAAGTGGATCTCGTACCGGTAACCGGAGAAGGCCATGTTCCAACCTTTGTTCCGATCACCGTGGATGTCCACGACTTGTTGGCTAAAATCACGTCCGACTTATCGCGCTATGGCATGGCAAGTCCCGGGTGCCCCGAAAACCTGACGGACGCACCTGGATCCTGAACGGCCGATCTTTGCACCACAATGTGCGGAGAGACGGAACGCGAGCCCGGAGACGGGCGTTGGAGGGAACGTGGCCTCGATTACCCAGCTATTCAGGCGGCTCCTCGAACGCCCCGGCTCCATCGACCTCTCGAAGTTCGAGCGGGTCGTCGCGGAGGCCGGGACCCGCGAGGAACGGATCCGCGCGCTCGACGAGCTGCCCACGCCGTCGGCCGACGACCTTCCGGAGTTCTGCGCGATCATGCGGGAGGCCTCGCGCCGCACGCTCGACCTGCGCCCGTACGACGTGCAGCTGGTCGGCATGCTGGCGATGCTGTCGGGAAACGTCGCGGAGATGGCCACCGGCGAGGGCAAGACCCTGTCCGGGGCGATGGCCGCCGCCGGATACGCCCTGCAGGGCAAGCGCGTCCACGTCATCTCGGTCAACGACTACCTGGCCCAGCGTGACGCCGAGTGGATGGGCCCGCTCTACGAGACGCTCGGCGTCTCCTGCGGCTGGATCGGACAGAACTCCACACCCGACGAGCGCCGGGCGGCCTACGCGGCGGACGTGACGTACGGCTCGGTCAGCGAGATCGGCTTCGACGTGCTGCGCGACCGGCTGAGCACCGGCGTGGACGACCTGATCGTGCCCGCACCGGCCGTGGCGCTGGTCGACGAGGCCGACTCCGTGCTGGTCGACGAGGCCCGGGTGCCGCTGGTGCTGGCCGGGGCCGCCGACCCCGGCGACTCGGTGCCGGAGATGGCGGCGCTGGTCAGGCAGCTGGTCAAGGGCTACCACTACGAGCTCGACGACCAGGCGCGCAACGTCCACCTGACGAGCAAGGGCATCGACACCGTCGAGCAGGCGCTCGGCCTCGACCTCTACGACACCCCGGCCACCCTGACGGACGTCAACCTCGCACTGCACGCGCACGCCCTGCTGACCAAGGACGTCGACTACATCGTCCGTGACGGCAAGGTGCACCTGATCAACCCGTCGCGGGGCCGGGTGGCGCTGCTGCAGCGCTGGCCCGACGGGCTGCAGGCGGCGGTGGAGGCCAAGGAGGCGCTCTCACCGTCGGAGACCGGCGAGATCCTCGACTCGATCACCGTCCAGGCGCTGATCACCCGCTATCCGGAGAAGTGCGGCATGACCGGCACCGCGGTGGCGGTCGGCGACCAGCTGCGGGAGTTCTACGACCTCAAGGTGGCCGTGGTCCAGCCCAACCGGCCGTGCGTGCGGACCGACGAGCCCGACCGCCTCTTCGAGTACCGCATGGAGAAGGACCTCGCGCTGGTCGAGGAGATCGTCGAGGTGCACGCCACCGGCCGGCCGATCCTGATCGGCACCCTGGACGTGGCCGAGTCCGAGCGCCTGGCGCTGACCCTGGCCGGGCGCGGGCTGGAGTGCGTGGTCCTCAACGCCAAGAACGACGCCGAGGAGGCGGCCATCATCTCCCGGGCCGGGGAGCGCGGCGCGCTCACGGTCTCCACCCAGATGGCCGGGCGCGGCACCGACATCCGCCTCGGCGAGGGCGTCGACGAGCTCGGCGGCCTGTACGTCATCGGTTCGGGCCGGCACACCAGCAGCCGCCTGGACGACCAGCTCCGCGGGCGCGCGGGCCGCCAGGGCGACCCCGGCGGCTCGATCTTCCTCGTCAGCGGCGAGGACGAGCTGATCACCCACTACGTCGCCGACGAGTACGCCAAGGGCGTGCCGGAGCACTCCCTCGTGGGCCACGCCCAGCGGGTCGCCGAGGGCGTCAACATGGAGATCCACCGCAACACCTGGCGCTACACCCGCCTGCTTGAGCGCCAGCGCGGCCAGCTGCTGGAGCGCCGCGACCGGGTCCTGCGCGACAGGGTGGCCGGCGAGGCCCTGGCCGCCGCGGCTCCCGAGCGGTGGGCGGAGCTGCAGGAGAGGGTCGGCGAGGACGTGCTGCACGAGGCCGCCCGCCAGATCGTGCTGTTCCACCTCGACCGCGGCTGGGCCGACCACCTGGCGTACCTGGCGGAGCTGCGGGAGGGCATCCACCTGCGGGTCCTCGGCAGGCTCAACCCGATCGACGAGTTCCACAAGGACGCCGTCCCGGCCTACCAGCGCCTGCTGGCCGAGATCGAGGCACGCTCGGTCGAGGCCTTCGAGACGGCCTCCGTCACCGACGAGGGCCTCGACCTCGAGGGCGCGGGCCTCAAGCGCCCCACCGCCACCTGGACCTACCTCGTCCAGGACAACCCCTTCGGCACCGAGTGGGACCGCATCCTCAACCGCCTCGCCACCAAGGTCCGCCACCGCTGACGCCCTGAAGGACGGCCCTCATCCCAGGGAGGGCCGTCCTTCAGGCGCCGAGCTGGTCAACCCGCGACTTCGACAGCTCCAGCAGGGCCGCGCTGTCGCGAACGGAGACGCCCGCCGCCCGGAGGGCCGCCACGGCCTCTCTGGCGGTCTCGCCGAGTTGCGCGGCCACCTGGTCGCGCCGGGCCCGAAGCTCCCTGTAGGTGTCGAGCACCGTGGACGGAACACCGGCCACCTCGTACAGGTACGTCACGACGATCTCGGCCTCCGCGGAGGCGTCGAGGATGAAGTGCTTGACCGCCTCCACTTCTTCGTACAGCTCCGCGAGGGTGTCGCCGGAGACGCCCCCCTGGATGGGGGCGTCCATCGGGAGCGCGATCCAGTAATCGGTCTTGCGCACAGCCTTCATCGTGAGCCGCAGGGGTGCACCGGTCATTCCAACCATCCCTTTCCGAACACGTCTTCCAAATCATGTACGAGAGCCGCGAGCAGGTCGGGGTCCATATGCCGCAGGGGAACCCGGGACCGGGCGACCACCACCTGATCGGATTCGTAGAGCAACAGGGACCGGGTGGTCCTGCCCGCGTCGATCCAGTCGGGACGCAGGGCATGCCGACGTGCGAGCTCGTAGATCCGATCGCGGATCTCGAGGTATGTCTGAAGCACGCACGGAATTTAGCGTACTGGACGAGTGGCGTCCAGCGAACTGGACAACAGGTCGGCGGTTTGCCGTGATGCATGGGGATAAATTCCAGCACCCTGTTCACATCGTCCGGACGTGGGGCGGTACGCGTCGCCGACATCATGGCGCGCGTTACGTACGTGGTAATGGTTTCGCCGAGCACCCCCGGTTATCGTGGCGTACGTGACCACCACCAGCGCGTCCCGGCCGGTAGGCGAGCTTCTGCGCCAGTGGCGGGAACGACGGCGGATGAGCCAGATGGACCTCGCGATCCAGGCCGACATCTCCACCCGGCACCTGAGCTTCGTGGAGACGGGCCGGTCCAAACCGAGCAGGGACATGATCCTCCACCTCGCCGAGGAGCTGGAGCTTCCACTGCGCGAGCGCAACCACCTGCTGCTGTCGGGCGGGTTCGCGCCGCTCTACGCGGAGACGCCGCTCAGCTCACCGCACATGGCGTCCGTACGGGAGGCGCTGGGGCAGGTGCTGAGCGGGCACGAGCCGTACCCGGCCGTGGTCGTCGACCAGCGCTGGAACCTCATCGACCGCAACGCCGCGACCGGGGTGCTGCTGCGCGGGGTCGCGCCGGAGCTGCTCGTCCCCCCGGTCAACGTGCTGCGGCTGAGCCTGCACCCCAAGGGCATGGCACAGCGGATCATCAACCTGGGCGAGTGGCGGGCCCACCTGCTGCACCGGCTCCGCCGCCAGATGAGCCTCACCGCCGACCCCGACCTGGCCGCGCTCTGGCAGGAGCTCGACGACTACCCCTGCGACCAGCCGGAGCCGGAGATAGACCGGCCGGGTCCCGGTGACATCGTGATTCCCCTCCGGCTCCGCCGCGGCTACCGGGAGCTGGCCTTCTTCAGCACCATGGCCACCTTCGGCACCCCGCTGGACATCACCGTCGCCGAGCTGGCCATCGAGGCGTACTTCCCGGCGAACCCCGAGACCGCCGCCTACCTGCAGCACCAGCACCACCCCGACTGACGGGGGCGGGGATGCGGCGTGCGCCCCACGCCGCACCCCCGCCGTCTCGGCCGGTCCGGCCGATGTTCACCCGGTCTCGGCCGGTCCGGGTCCTGGAAGGTCTTCAGCCGCCGTCAGCGGGTCTCAGCCGGAAACCCCGGCCCCGGCCTCGCTGGACTCACCGGGCCCGCCGGGCTCACTGTCCTCCCGCTTCCTCGCGCGTGACGCCGCGACCCTGGCCAGGACGACGTCGACCACGAGGAAGGCGAGCAGCGAGATGCCCAGCAGCGGGAGGAACACGCCCACCGCGATCACCACGACCGCCAGGGGCAGGACCACGGCCAGGGGCAGCCGCCGCAGGCCGCCGCGCTCGTAGGGGGCGCCGAAACCGCGGGTCGGGCGGCGCAGCCACCACATGCGGTAGCCCCACACGATGACCGAGATCAGCGCCAGGGCCAGCGCGGCCAGCAGGATCTGGTTGACCAGGCCGAACAGCATTCCCATGTGCCCGTCGATGCCCCACCGGGTCAGCTTGGCCCCGATGGGGAAGTCGTCGAAGCGCAGCTCGGCGGTCGCCTGGCCGCTGGCGGCGTCGACCGCCACCTGGTCGTTGCGCTGCGGCCAGAGGCGGTCCGCCTCCTTGACGACGTACGGGTTGCCGGGCTCGGCCGGCCAGACGATCTCCAGGGGTCCGGACAGGCCCTTGCCCGCCGCGGCCCGGACGACCTGGTCCGCGTCGGCGGCCGGGGTGGCGCCCGCCCCGGCACCCCCGGCGGCGTGGTCACCGTGACCGCCGGAGACGGGCATCGACGGAGTGGACCAGCCGAGCGAGGTCTGGAGCACGTCGACGTTGACTCCCGCGTACTTCGACCAGGTCAGGCCGGTGACCGACAGGGCGAGCAGGCCGACCAGCGCCCACAGGCCGACCGAGCCGTGCCAGGAGAGGGTCTTGCGCAGGCCGCGGGCGCCGCGCTCGGGGGCGACGACGCGGCGCAGCCGCTGACCGGCACGGCGGCGGCGGGTCAGCCACAGCACCAGGCCGCCGAGCCCGACCAGCCACAGCCAGCTGGCGGCCATCTCGCTGTAGATACGTCCCGGCTCGCCCAGGTGCAGGTGCCGATGGAGCTGGGAGATCCAGGTACGCACGGGCAGCGCGCCCGAGCTGCCGTAGCTCTCCAGTGCCCCGCGGACCTGGGCGGTGTACGGGTCGACGAAGACCGCCAGGCGGGTGCTCTCCGCGAGGCCGGGCACGTCGAGCAGTACCTGGGTCGTCGCGTCCGGCTCGTCGTAGGTCCGTACCGCCCCGACGGTCCCCTCGGGGTGCGCGGCGGTGGCGGCGGCGACCTGCCGTGCCAGGGGCAGCTTCTGCTGCCCGGCCGGTACGGAGGTCGTCAGCTCGTGGGAGTGGACCACGTTCTCCAGTTGGAAGGAGGCGGCGTACAGCAGGCCGGTCGTCGCCGCCACCAGCAGGAAGGGCGCGATGAGAATTCCGGCGTAGAAGTGCAGGCGGAGCAGGAGCGAGCGCAGCGTCGCCCAGGTGGAGGGCACCCCGGGCACGGGGGTCGGGGAGGGACCGGTCGGTCCGGCCTCGGGCTGGATCTCGACGTCAGACGTCATGGGAGGTTCTCCGTTCGCAGGGAACGCGCGCACCGTCAGGTACGCGCCACCGCGGTGTGAGGTTCAGTTCGGCGTCGCCGAAGGGCAGGCGGGGCTCCGGCCCTCACCAGCGGAAAGGCATGGCGGGAACCGGGCTCGCGGCCCGTTGGCATGGCGTGACGGGTACTGGCACAGGTACTGGCGGATGCCGCCGGGCGCCGGTGTGGCGGCGCTCGGGCTCACCGACGAGGGAGGGCGCGACGGCGCGACGACCCGCGGTCGGGGAGGGTACGGCGCTCGGAGGCGCGGGCCCGCGAGGGCACGGCGGCGTCCGGGCGCGACGGCCCGATGTCAGACGGCGTGCGAGGGCGCGGGCGGCCCGCGGCGCGAGACGGCGGCGGCGAGCAGCCGGGTGACCGGTGACACCCGGTCGTCGGGCACGGCGGGGAGGGTGACGCGCTGGACGACGGGCGCGTGCCACCGCAGCAGGGTGAGGACCGAGGCGAAGAGCAGCAGCAGGAGCGTGGCCAGGCCGCACTCCCCCCGCTCCAGCCAGTGGGCCGACAGCACCGCCATCAGGGCGTGCACCAGCAGCATGAACAGGCCGGTGGACAGGTCACCGGCGCCGTGCTCGTGCCCGGTCGACGGCGGTACCGCGCCGGAGGTGAACCACAGGTGCATGCCGTACTGCGCGGCGAAGCTCGCGCCCAGCAGCATGCCGAAGCCGCGCCGCCGACGGGCGAGCACGAACGCGCCCGCCGCGGTCGGCAGCACCGCCCAGACCAGCACACCCGGTCCCACCGGGCTGCCTCCGGCCAGCACGTGCATGGCCAGCGACGCCGTCACGCACGCGACCGCGAACACCGCGGCGCGAACAAGACGGAAGGCGTGCATGGGGCAATGGTGACAGAGAATGGCGAATCCGCCAGCCCCTTGAACTCTTGTTAAGAGTGTGGATTAATACCACTCGGTCTGTACGTCACGATTGGGCGGTCTGTGCTACTTGGCCACCTCGGGTGCGCGGTCGACCACCTCGACCTTCAGCTGCGCCGTCGAGGTGATCAGGGTGCCCTCGGGCGCTCCCGCCGCGGCCGCGTCCACCACGACGACGCGCTCGCCCAGGTACAGGTAGGTGGAGGAGTCGAAGATGTACTCGTGCCGCACCCCGCCGAACCTGTTGACCATGGCCACCGCGACCCCCCTGCGCCCG
The DNA here is from genome assembly GCF_036227305.1 of Streptosporangium sp. NBC_01469. Classification (NCBI taxonomy): domain Bacteria; kingdom Bacillati; phylum Actinomycetota; class Actinomycetes; order Streptosporangiales; family Streptosporangiaceae; genus Streptosporangium; species Streptosporangium sp. NBC_01469. The sequence goes on from NZ_CP109465.1 coordinate 10,028,975, forward strand.
GCGGCGTCCTCGGCCTCGGCGACGGTCTCGACGCCGGGGATCGTACCGGCCGCCCGGAACAGCGCGGCTCGCTGGGCGGACGGCATGTACGCCTGCGTGATCATCGAGCCGACGTTCCCCCATGCCGTGTAGTCGGCCAGAGGGTCTCGCGCCAGATCCCGGTAGAGGTGTTCGCGCATCCCCGCGGGGTCGGTGGGCAACCGGCTCAGGTAGGCGTAGTCGGTGCGCCGGTGTTCGGCACGGACGTCGTAGCCGGTGAGCTTCGACGGCGGCGCGACGCCTCCCTCCCGCCGCTTGGCCTCGGCGGGCAGCGGCTCCCCGGGGAACGGCCTCGGCTCCAGGTGCTCGCCCGCCATGACCCCTCCGTCCAGGGGGGAGCCCTCGACCGGCAACCACACCTTGTGCACGCTGCGGTCGAGGTAGCGAACGTCCTTCCCGCCCTCCTTCAGCTTGACCGGGAACATGACCTGCATCTCGTAGACGAGGAACTGCCCGGGTTCCGGGTGCAGCTCGTCCCGTTGGCTCGCGGTGTCCGCGGCCCGCTGGAGGACCGCCGACATCGACACGGGCGCCACCTGGACGGCCGTCTCCGGCACGAGGGGCGAGCGAGTGCCGACGCCCCCGATTCCCACGATCATCGCGGCCCCGGCCCCCATCGCGAGGCTCGTCCTGAGGCTCAGCCGGAGGTTCCTCCTGAAGCTCTCCGAGCGGCGTGCCCGGCCGGCGGCCGATGCCGGCGGCGCCGCGCCGAGGGCGGCGATCTCCGACAGCAGCCGCCCCTCCTCGGCCCGCAGCTCCGCCGGGTCCGGCCGGGGCACCTCGGAGCGCAGCCGGTTCACCTGGGTCATCTCATCCATGGAAGGTCTCCTCGCTGACGGACGTGGGGTCGACCCCGCCGAGTTCCTTACGCACCTTGCTCCTGGCCCGGTTGACCCGCGAGCGGACCGTGCCCACCGGGATGTCCATCGCCTGGGCGGCCTCCGTGTAGGTGAGGCCGCCCCAGGTCACCAGCAGCAGCACGTCCCGGTGGCCCGCGGGCAGCCGCGCCAGGGCGGCCGCCAGCCTGCGCCGCACGGCACCGGCGCTCAGCCTCTCGTCGCTGCGCTCGGTGAACGGGACGGTCACCGGGTCGACGCCGGTCCGTTCGAGAACGCGCAGCTGCCGCACCTCGACGCGCTTGTGCCGCCTGATCAGGTTGGTCGCGATGCCGTACAACCACGGGCGCGCGCTGGGCTGCGACGGGTCGTAGCCCTCCCTCCCGCGGAACGCCGCCAGGAAGGTGTCCGCCACGACGTCCTCGGCCGCGTCGGCCCCCAGTCGCCGGGTGACGTAGTGCTTGATCTCGGGCGCGTGCCGGTGGAAGACCGCGGCGAACGCCTCCGGCTCCCGCCGGGACCGCTCGATGAGGGAGGCGTCGTCGGCCTCGGCCCCGTCGGCGGGAGAGACGTCGCGGTCCCGCGCCCCGTCTGCGGGGAGTGCGTCGCGACACCCCACCCCGTCGCCGTCGCCGTCGCCGTCGCCGTCGCCGTCGCCGTCGCCGTCGCCGGAGAGGGTGTCACGCTCCCGCGCCCTATCGGCGGGAAAGGTGCCACGATTCCCCGTCTCGCCAACGGGGAAGGCGTCACGGTCCCCCGCCTCGTCGACGGGAAAGGTACCGCCCACCCCCGCCCGGGTTCGGCTCGTTTCGCTCATATCCGGCCTCTCGGCTCTCGGTCAGGACACCCGTTGTTGCCCTCCCGCGTGCCCGCGGTTCCCGAAAGAGACAAGATGAATGCGCTCCCCCGTCACACCGGGGTGAACTCCAGGTAGGAGACGGCGGGCATGGGCAGGGTGAACTCCAGCCGCAGGGTCCCGTCCTCCGCGCGGACGGTACGGGCGGGTTCCAGCTCGTCCAGGATGTTCGCGGCGTGCAGCCGCTCCCACTGCTCGCCCTCCGGCCAGTCCGCGCCCCCGCCGACCTCCGCCCAGACCGCCCGGATGTTGGAGTGCCGCTCGTCGATCCGGTGGTGGCCGACCGCGTACTCCCCCGGGGGCAGTCCCTCGACGGTGAGGGTGACCTCGCGCGACAGGATCGCCGCGCCGTCGGCCCTGTCCTGGTCGAGGGTGCCGTTCCACACCAGCACCCCGACGGCGCCGGTGGCCGAGCGCGCCGCCCACGCCTCGACTCCCGCGACGTCGCCGGTGGCCGAGCAGGCGAGCTCGTCCGCGCCCAGCCGGTCGGCCAGGGTGAGCGCGAGGTAGCGGGGCTTGCGCAGGTTGCCGACCGTGAGCAGGCCGAACCCGCCGTGGAAGAGCGCCGGTGGGCGGCCCAGCTCCTCGAAGTGGTCCGAGGCCACCCAGTGGGCCAGCGCGTCCACCCGCCCGGCCGCCGACCTCATCCCGTGCAGCAGGAACGCCGCCCCGAACGGCCCGTCGCCGATGCCGTGGAAGTGCGTGGGGGTCGGGCCCCACTCCGTCCACCAGATCGGCGTGCCCTCGCGGCCGTGCCGCTCCAGGACGGGCCGCCAGTCGAGCGGGGCGTTGCCGTAGGTGTGGGTGGAGACGAAGTCGAGCGCCGCGCCCGAGGCGTCCACGTGGTCGATCAGCTCCTGGACCCAGCCGTTGGCCGCCGACGACGGGCCGCCGACGCGGATGTCCGGGTGGACGTCCTTGACCGCCGCCGCCGACACGTCGTACAGCCGGAAGAACTCCTGCGGCGTACCGCTCCAGAAGACCTCCAGGTTGGCCTCGTTCCACACCTCGAAGGCCCAGTTGTCGACCACCTCCCGCAGGCCGTACCGGTCGACGAGGTGCCGGGTGAGGTCGCGGACCAGGTCGCCCCACCGGTCGTAGTCCCTGGGCGGCGAGATGATCGCCCCGTAGCCGAAGACCGTCTTCGACGGGTCGGAGGCCAGGTCGCGCGGCATGAACGACAGCTCCACGATCGGCCGCATGCCGAACGCGGTGATCGTGTCGTAGACCTCGTCCACCCGGGTGAAGTCGTGCACGGGCTTCCCGTCGTCCTCCCGGTAGACGCCGAGGTCGTCGCAGAGGATCGCGTGGGCGCGCACGGTCTCGACACCGAGCTCCTCCCGCATCGTCCGCAGCGCCTCGGTCAGCTCGGGGCCGATCGGCCGCCCGCCCACGGTGTCGGCGGACAGCATGTACGACAGGTGCTCGGAGCCGATCATGTACTTCCACGGCCGGGGCAGCGGCCGCGTGCTCGCGGAGGCGTCCACCCGCAGGGCCGTCGCGCCCGGTTCGGTGAGCGGCGCGGCGAACACCGGTCCGGCGAAGGGGCCGGTCCGTTCCATGGTGGTGACGGCGGCGACCCGATACCAGGCGGGTTCCCCGCGCGTGTCGACGTAGCGCGGATCCGGCACGGCCGGCACGTCGACGTCGCGCTGCTCGGTCGAGGTGTACGGCCCCTCCTCGGCGGGCGCGCGGTGGACGATGTAGCCGATGGCCCCGGCCACCGGTTCCCAGGTCAGCGTGACGTGCCCGCCTCCGCTGTCGGCGCGCAGGCCGCGGGGGGCGGCGACCTCGACCCGTCCGGCCGCGGTCACCTCCCCCGACGCCTTGTAGATGCGGGCCTGCCAGTCTCGGCGTGCGGCATCGGCCGTGCTCATCAGATACGTCTCCCCGATGGTCGGTTGATGGATGTGTGCGTGGGCGGCACGACTCACTTGGGAGGCACGACGGCCCACTCCTCCTGGCGCAGGACGGGGGCGAGTCTGGCCGTGACGTCGCGGGTCGCGAAGTGGCGGCGCAGGCTGTCGTCCGCGAGCGCGTTGCCGAGCGCGATCATGATCATTCCCTGGTCGAGGGCGAGATACTGCTTGGCGACCTTGCCGCTGCGCACGGCGACCGCGTCGTAGAAACCGCCCGGCCCGTAGGAGTCGAAGTTCGCCCTGAGCCTGGCGAGGTTGCCGAGGGCCGCGTCGGGCGCGTGGCGCAGCGCGAGGAACGACGCGTGCGGGGTGACCACGCCGTCCCCGTAGGACTCCGGCTCGGGCTGCCCCTCGCGGCATCCCTCGAACCCGTAGTCGACGGAGGTGCGCTCCTGGTCGGAGGTGTAGCCGGGGGTGTCCATGCCGATCGCGTCCACGCCGTACTCGCGGTAGCCTCCGGCGGGGTCGTTGGACGGGGAGAAGCCCCAGTATCCGTACTTCGCCTCGTTCATGCCGTGCTCGATCTGGGCGGCGATGTAGACGGGCTGGTTGCGGCCCCAGCTCCTGGCGCCCCAGACGTCCTCCGGCACGAGCTGGGTCACCATCAGCTCCTCGAACATGCTGCCGCCCCAGGTGGGCACCAGGCGCATGCCGCGGTAGCCGTACGTGCCCTCGAAGACGTTGACGCCCATGTACGTGCGCCAGGCGCCGACCGGCTTCTGCTCGGCCCACGACCAGTCGCAGGTGTCGGGGAAGGTGCGCCACATGCCGTAGTAGTGCTCGGGCGGGAGCTGGCCGAGGGCGATGCCGACGTAGCTGGCGATCCTGGCCTCGGTGAGCGCGCCGTAGTGGTGGCAGGTGGAGTGGACCGTGGTCCCCGAGTCGTTGTAGTCGCTCTCGACCGAGCAGCCGGTGGGCTTCTCCGGCCAGAACCCGCCGCGCAGCAGGCCGGTGCCCGCGTCGGGCCGTGCCTGCGGGTCGTAGTAGGACTCGAAGTCCATGCCGTTCACCAGCGCCCCGGCCTGCTTGGAGACCTCGGGCACGGCGCTGCGGATCATCATGAGGGAGGCCGCGAGCCAGCCGTTGTCGACGCTGGACAGGAACGGCTGGACGGCGGAGCCGTTCTCCGGCCAGGTACGCACGATCTCCAGCGTGCGCGGGTCGTACCAGTTGTAGAACTGGCCGGTCGGGGCGTGGCGCTCCAGCCTGGCCGTCGAGGCGAGCGTCCTGGTCACCCGGCGCAGGGCCTCACCCCGGGAGATGAGGTGGGTGTCGCGGGCGGCCACCGTACTCCACAGGTAGGTGGCGATGTTGGTCGGCGAGGTCACCTTGGCGCGGGTGGCGGGGTCGAGCGAGCCGTCGATCTTGTCGGAGGGCAGCCCGGTCGCCGGGTCGGTCATCGCGTCCATGGACTTCCAGGTGTCCACGGCGTAGCGGCGCAGCAGTTCCCGCTGCCGCCCCGCCGCCGACGTTGTCAAGGGGACATCGGGGGAGACGAGGGGAGACGCGGAAGGGGAGACGGAGGGGGCGGGGGAAGGGGTGGCCGAGGCGGGAGAGGGGACGGCCGCGACCAGGGCGAGACAGGCCGCCAGGACGGCCGTGTGACGACGACGCACGGGGGCTCCTTACGTGGGTTACTTGAGTCCGGTGGAGGCGATGCCCTGGGTGAAGAAGCGCTGCAGGAAGACGAAGAGGATGAGGACCGGCAGCACGACGACCACCGCCCCGGCGATGAGCAGGCCGTACTGGGTGCCCTGGTAGCCGTTGAAGATCGCCAGTGCGACGGGCAGCGTGTACTTGTCCTCGCTCTGGGCCACCACCGCGGGCCAGAGGAAGTTGTTCCACGAGCCGAGGAACGTGATCAGGCCGAGCGTGGCCAGGGCGGGCCTGCAGAGCGGCATGACGATCCGGAAGAAGATCCGGAACTCCTTGGCGCCGTCGACCCGCGCGGCGTGGATCAGCTCGTCGGGGATGTCCGCGATGAACTGGCGCATCAGGAAGATGCCCAGCGGGGTGACCAGGCCGGGCAGGATGATCCCGAGAAAGGTGTTGACCAGGCCGAGCTTCGCGATGAGCACGAACTGCGGGATCATCACCACGATGGCGGGCAGCGCCATCTGCGTCAGGACCAGCGCGAAGAGCACGTTCTTGCCGCGGAAGGCCATCTTGGCGAAGGCGTATCCGACCATCGAGCAGAACAGCAGGTTGCCCGCGACGGTGGCGAGGGCCACCACCGCGCTGTTGACGAACACCTGCGTGATGTTCATCTTCTCCAGCAGCTCGCCGTAGTTGCCGAGCGTCCACCGCACCGGCAGGAAATCCGGCGGGTCCCGCCTGATCTCGGTCTCCGGCTTGAACGAGGTGAGCAGCGTCCAGACGAACGGGAGCACGACGAGCACGAGTCCGGCGCTGAGCAGCGCGTACGTGGAGAAGCGGCGTTTCACGAGGGCCCTGGGGCCCGGAACGGGTTTCGCGGGGGCACTCCGCCTCGGAGCCTGTCTCACCCCGGCCTCCCGGCCCGAAGCGGATTTCGAGTCGGCCTCCCGGCCCTGAACTTGTCTCACCTGGACCTCCCGACCCGGAACTGCAGGACCGCCAGGGCCACGATCACGGTGAACAGGACGCTCGCGGCGGCGGCGGCGTAGCCGTAGTTGCCGGAGCCGAACTGGTTGTAGATGGCGAGCGACGCCGAGGTGGTCGCTCCCGCCGGGCCTCCCCTGGTCATCACCAGCGGCTCCTCCATGAACTGGGCGAACCCGATCGAGCTGTAGACGGTGCAGAACAGCAGCGCCGGGCGGAGCATCGGCAGCGTGACGGAGCGGAAACGCTCCCAGCGCCCGGCGCCGTCGACCTCCGCCGCCTCGTACAGCTCCCGGGGGATGCCCTGCAGGGCGGCCAGCAGGACGACCATGTCGAAGCCGAAGCTCCGCCAGGCGGTCATCACGATGATCACGGGAAGCGCCAGGTTCTCGTCGGCTAGCCAGCGGGGGCCGTCCACGCCCACCGCTCCGAGCAGCTGGTTGACCAGTCCCGCGTCGGGTTCGAGCAGGAACCTCCAGGCCACCGCGACGCCGATGATGCTGGTGACGTACGGCAGGTAGTAACCGAGCCGGAAGAACGCGGCGGGCAGCCGGGCGATCCCCGAGTTCAGCGCCACGGCCGCGCCCAGGCCGAGGGCGATGGTGAGCGGGAGCGCCGTCACCACGAAGATCAGCGTGTTGACCGCCGCCTTGCGCATGAGCTCGTCGTCGAACAGCCGCAGGTAGTTGTCGATCCCGACGAGGTTCACCCCCAGGGGGTCGCGCACGTCGGTACTGCGCATGTCGGTGAAGCTCATGCCGAGCTCGACGAGGAGCGGCCCCGCCCAGAACACCGCGAACATCACGACGAACGGCGTCACGAACATCCAGGCCAGGCCGGTACGGCGGAATCCACCCCGGGGTCGCCGCGCCCCGGCGGGGGCCGGTCCGGTGGACTCGCGCGAGTCCACCCGCTCGCTGACCACCATGGTCAGACCCCGGTCCCGATGGTCTCGGCCTGTTCCTGGACGCTCCTGGCCGTCTCCTCGGCCGTCTGCTTGCCCAGGGCCATCTTCTCGATCTCGGTCTCCATCACCTTGGCCACCTGCTCCCAGGTCGGGACGGCGGGGACGGCCTTGGCGTCCTTGAGCTGCTCGCCGAAAACGGTGACCCGCTCGTCGGCGGTGAGCGCCGGGTCCTGCCAGGCGGCCTCGACGCTGGGCAGCGCGTTGACCTTGGTGTACCAGGCGGCCTGGACCTTGGGGTCGACGAGCCAGCGCAGGAACTTCCAGGCGGCGTCGCGGTTCTTCGCGTCCTTGAAGACCACCATGTCGCTGCCGCCGACCAGGCTGGGACCTCCCGCGCTCCCCTTCGGGTAGGGCGCGACGGCGAAGCTGTCCCCGAAGCCGTCGCCGCCCTCCTTCTCCAGGCCCGCGATCATCCACGGCCCCGAGTAGAAGGCGCCGACCTTCCCGTTGACGAACGTCTGCGGGAAGGCGCCGGTCGGCTGGTCGGTGCTGGAGAGCCCGCTCTCGAAGAACGAGCCGTACTGCTTGAGCGCCTTGACCATCTCGGGCGTGTCCAGCGTCCACTTCCCGCCCGAGACGATCTCGCCCCCCGCCTGCCACACCAGCGGCAGCACCTCCTGCCAGGAGCCCTGCCGGAAGTTCTGCTCGACGCCGAGCGAGGCGCCGCCCCGCTCCTTGAGCGCCTTCACGAAGGCGGTGGTCTCCTCCCAGGTGGCGGGCGGCTTCACCGACGCCTTCTCCGCGAGGTCCTTGCGGTAGTACAGGGCGCGGGTCTCGACGTACCAGGGCACGCCGTACGCGGTCCCCTCCACCTCGACCGTGCCCCACGCGCCCGGGAAGAACGCCGACTTGTCGATCAGGTTGGCCGGGGCGGGGTCGAGGGCGCCGGTCTTGGCCATCTCGCCCATCCAGGTGCTGCCCAGCATGGTGATGTCGGGGGTGGCGTTCCCCGCGATGGCCGCGGTGATCTTGTCGTGGGCCACGTCCCAGCCGAGCGGGGTCACCTTGATCGTGATGCCGGGGTTGGCCGTCTCGAAGTCCTTGGCGAAGGCGCCCAGCGCCTCCCCCTCGGCGCCGATCGCCCAGACCGTGACCTCACCGGTGGCCTTGCCGGTGTCGACGTCCCTCGCCTGCTCCGCGGCCCCTCCGCCGCTCCGGCCGCACCCGGCGAGCACCAGTCCCAACGCGAGGATCCCGACGGCGTACTTCTTCACTTTTCCTCCAGGGGGTGAGGACCGCAGCTGGATCGGACGATCAGCTGGGTGGGGAGAATCTCGGAGTTCGGGACGGTACGAGTACCCTTGATGAGCTCGTCCAGCGCGCGGGCGGCACGTGCGCCGAGCAGGCGCATGGGCTGGCGCACCGTGGTGAGGGCGGGCCTGGCGTGGCGGGCGGCCATGATGTCGTCCCAGCCGGTGATCGCCACGTCGCCCGGCACGTCGAGGCCGAGTTCCTCGGCCGCCAGGATGACGCCGAGGGCCACCTGGTCGTCGGCGCAGATCACCGCCCGGGGACGGCGTCCTCCCGCGGGTCCCCCGCCCGGCCCCCCACCGGGTCTCCCGCCGAGCAGCGCCCGTCCCACCGCGTACCCGCCCTCCACGGTGAGCTCGCAGGGCAACGGCTCCGGGGGCCGGATCCCGTGGCCGGACAGGACCCGCCTGACCCCCGTCCAGCGCTGGGTGACGTCGCCCCGGTCGTCGTCCCCGGCCAGGGCGAAGGTGGAGTAACCATGGCCGAGCAGATGAGTGGTGAGCGCCTCGGCCGACGCGATGTTCTCGCTGGAGACCGCGTCCGCCCGCTCGACGGGATCGCGCGCGAGCAGGACCAGCGGCGTCCTGCTCCTGACGATCTCGTCCACCACGGCGTCCTCGACGGTCCTGCCGAAGATCACCATGCCGTCCACCCGGCCGACAAGATCCCTGACCAGGTCCTGTACGGCGGCCCGCCCGCGCGTGGACAGGATGAGCACGGAGCGGCCGAGCTCGGAGGCCACCTCCTCGTACCCGAGGAGCACCTCGGCGAAATAGGGGCCCGACAGGTCGGGGAAGACGATCCCGTTGGCCGCGTGGCGCCCCTGGGCGAGGGAGACGCCGAGGCGGCTCGGGGTGAAGCTGAGCTCCTGGACCGCCCGCAGCACCTTCTCGCGCGTTCCGGCCGCGACGGGGCCGGTGTTGCGCAGCGCCCGGGAGACGGTGGCGATGGAGACGCCCGCCCGCTGCGCGACCTCGTAGATGGTCGCGCCCTGACCTTCGTCACTGTTTGACACCTGTCGTCCGATCTCCCCGCGAGTGGAAGCGCTTACACTCCACGGCGACGGAAGGTGGAAGCGCTTACAGTGGATGGTCGGAGTCAATCACCGGACGGAATCGCCGGTAAAGGTTTGTTACACCACCGTTACCAAATGGGCACGGTGTCACACCGGGCCCCGTGAGACCTTCCCGAGCCTCGTGAGACCTTCCCGGGAGAAACGAGACCCGGCCGGAGGAAAGAATCCGATCGGGAGGGCTACCTGACCGAAAGAGGGCAACCTGATCGGGAAGGGAATCTGACCGGAAGAGGGGACCTGACCGGGGAGGCGACCTGACCAGGAGGGGAAGGCCCTCGACGTCCCTTCAGAGGAACGAATGTCAATCGACTACCCTTAAAAGATCAGCCGAGCTATCCTCGCCGGAATCGGGCAGTCCATAACCTCCTGGGCGCGGCGCCGTTCACCTCGCCCCCTGAGATCCGTGAGCCGTTCGGGGAGCTTGATGAGATTCCAGGTACTCGGCGATGTGACGATCATCACCGACGGACGTCCTGTGCCACTGTCCTCACGCAGGCAGGAGCAGCTGCTGGCGCTCCTCGTCTGCGCGCGAGGGCGCATCGTGGCGGCGGAAACCCTGATCGACGCGCTGTGGGGGGAGCGGCTCGGGCCGCGCGCCGGCAAGAACCTACAGGTGCTCGTGCACCGGCTGCGCAGGACGCTCGACGCCCCCGAGCGGATCCGGCACGACCGCTCGGGCTACACGCTGTCCGCGCGGCCGGAGGAGGTGGACGCCTGGCACTTCGCCGACCTGGCCGAGCACGCCAGGCGGACACTGAACCAAGGAGAGCTGGAGGCGGCGTCCGTCCTGCAGCGGGAGGCGCTCGCGCTGTGGAACGGCCGGGCCTTCTCGGGACTGGACGGCGTGGCCCAGCTGGCGGAGGCGGCCGAACGCCTGGAGCAGAACCGCAGGCGGGTGCTGACCGAGCGCATCGACACCGACCTGGCACTGGGCAGGCACGCGGAGGTCATCCCCGAGCTGATCTCGATGGTCGCGGAGGATCCGCTGGTGGAGTCCACGACCGCGCGGCTGATGGTGGCGATGCACAGGGCCGGGCTGCGTACGGAGGCGCTGGAGGCCTACCGGCGCGCCCGCACCGTCCTGGCCGAGGAGCTGGGGCTGGAACCGGGACCGCAGCTGCGCTCGCTGGAACAGGCCATCCTGCGCGGGGACACCCGGGTCGGCCTGGATCCCCGGCCGGAAACGGCGGCACCGGTGAGGCCCCCGGACCCCGCCGCTCCGCCGGATCCGGCCCCGTCCCTGCTGCCCGCCGGGGTGAGCGACTTCACCGGGCGCGACACCGAGCTGCGCTGGCTCGTCTCGGTCCTGCGCGACCGTCCCGCCTCCGGACCGGTGATCTGCTCCGTCTCCGGCATGCCGGGGGTGGGCAAGAGCGCGCTGGCCCTGCGGGCCGCCCACGATCTGCGGGACGCCTTCCCCGACGGGCAGCTGTACGTGAACCTGCGGGGCGCCGGGGCCGAACCGGTCGAGCCGTCGCACGCGCTCAGCCGGTTCCTGCGCGCCCTCGGCACACCGGGGACCGCCATTCCCGACAACCTGGACGAGCGCGCCGAGGTGTTCCGCGCCCGCCTGTACGACCGGCGCGTGCTGGTGCTGCTGGACGACGCCGCGGACGAGGCACAGATCGAGCCGCTCATCCCCGCGGGGAACGGCTGCGCGGTGGTGGTCACGAGTCGCGGCGCGCTGACCGCCCTGCCCGGCGCGCAGCGGCTCGCCCTGGGAGTCCTCGGGACCGCCGCCGCCGTCCGGCTGCTGGGTACGATCACCGGCCGGGTCGAGCTGGCCGCCGACACCGCCACCGCCGGGCGGCTGGCCGAGCTGTGCGGGCATCTCCCCCTGGCGCTCAGGATCGCCGGGGCGCGACTGGCCGCCCGGCCGCACTGGAGCGTCGACCGGCTGGTCTCCCGGCTCGCCGCCGAACACGACCGGCTCGACGAGCTCACCCACGGCACCCTGTCGGTACGGGCCAGCCTCGCCCTCGGTTACTCGGGTCTCGACGAGCCCAGCCGTACCCTGTTCCGCCGCCTCGGCCTGGTCGAGACGCCCGACTTCGCCGGCTGGGTCGCCGCGGCCCTGCTCGACACCGGACCGCACGACACCGGAGCACGTGACAGCGGGTCGCACCACACCGGGGCACGCGACAGCGGAGCACGTGGCACCGGACCGTACGCCCCTGGGTCGCACGACTCCGGACCACACCACAGCGGAGCGCACGACACCCGATCTCGCGGCACCGGAGCGCACGACGCCGAGGAGATCCTGGAAGGACTGATGGAGGCGCAGCTCGTCGAGTACGCGGGCCAGGACGGCATCGGCGAGCCCCGCTACCGCGTCCACGACCTGGTACGCCTGCACGCCAGGGAACGCGGCGCGACCGACGATCCCCCCGGTGCCACCGACGCCGCGCTGACCAGGCTGGCGGGAGGGTACCTCGCGCTCGCCGAGCGGGCGCACCGGCGGCAGTACGGCGGCGACTACACCGTCCTGCACGGCGGCGGGCCACGCTGGGACTGCGGGGATGCCACCTCCGACCGCCTGCTCGCCGACCCGTCCGGCTGGCTGCGCGGCGAGCGGCTCGGCCTGGTGGCCGCGGTGGAGCAGGCCGCCCGGCTCGGCCTGAGCGAGATGTGCTGGGACCTGGCGATGACGGCGATCACCCTGTTCGAGGCGCAGGGCCACTTCGACGACTGGCGGCGCACCTCGGAGACCGCGCTGGCCGCCGCCCTGCGCGCGGGCGACCGGCGAGGCGAGGCGGCGATGCGCTACTCGCTGGGCACGCTCGCCCTGTTCCGGCAGCGCTACACCGACGCGCGGCCACACCTGGAGGCCGCGCTGCCGCTCTTCGAGGCGGTGAACGACCGGCACGGCCAGGCCCTCACCCTGCGCAACGCGGCGCTGATCGAGCGGGTGGAGGGTCGGGTGGAGACCGCGCTCGACGCCTACCGGCGGGCGCTGCGGATGCTCCACGAGGTCGGCGACCGGCACGCCGAGGCCCACGTACTCGGCAGCATGGCCCAGATCCACATCGAGCATGACCGCCCCTACGCGGCGGCCTCGCTCCTGGAGACGGCGCTGGCCGCCTACCGGGACCTGGGCAACGTCCGAGGGGTCGCGCAGATCCTCAACAGGCTGGGACTGCTGCACCTGCGTCAGAACGACCCGGGGCGGGCGAAGGACGCGTTCGGGCAGGTACTGGCGGCCGCCAGGTCGACCGGAGACCGCATCGGCGAGGCGTACGGCCTGCTCGGGATGGGCGAGGCCGAGCTGCTGGCGGGTGAACTCGACCACGCGGCCAACCGGCTCGACGCGGCGCTGCTGCTGGCCGAGGGACTCGGGGAACCCTTCGTCGCGGCCCGTGCCCGCCTGGCCTGCGGACGGCTCGCCATCGAGCGCGGCGAGCACGAGCTGGCCGCGTCCATGCTGGACCGGGCGGTGCGGGAGTTCGCCGACATCGGCCTGCCGGTCTGGCACGAGCGGGCACTCGACGCCCGGCGCGCCCTCGAAGGCATGATCTCCTCCCCGCCCGCCCCGTGCTGACCTCTCACCCGCGTGCTCTCCACACCGTCTCCCTCGGCACCGTCTCCCACGGCGGCCGGTCATCACTCGCATGCCTCCACATCGCCCGCTCCCGGCCGGCCCGGCCACGGTGCGCGGCCGGACGGGAGTGCCGCAGCCCCGCCCGGCCGCTTCACGCGACGCCGGTTCCCGCCCGTGGGCTACTCGCCCGGGTCCATCCAGTGGCTGTCGTAGTTGGGCTTGGTGACCTGATCATGCAGCTCGATCGCCGAGGCCGGTGTGGCGCCCGCGCCCAGCAACCCGGCCACCATCAGCGCCAGCAACCCCGCCTTGATCTTCTTCATCTCTCTCCTTGATCGTCAACAGATCGGTGCCATACCCCCGTGGGCGTTGGTGATCGATAGCAAACCACGACCACCAGGTGCCGCATATGGCATCTCGCTGTTGAACTTCCTCCCCTTCGAGGCGTCCCCGCCCCTCTCCCCTCGGGTGCCGACGGCCTTACGACAGACCGGCTCGGTCCCCCGGTCACCAGACCCCGCGCTGACCTGCCGCTCGACGCTGAGCGGCCGGTACTCGCCCCTGGGCGACCAATGCCCGGTACGTGACCGTTGGTGCCGGACGTCCGGCGAGAGCGAGCCGGCGGAGAAGTGAGCGACACTCCTCGGCGGGGTCGCGGTGACCACGTACGACCCGCTTCCCGGCGTCATCGCCGTGGCAGCCCCCGTGGCAGCCGCGGCGATGACTCCGGCGGTCGCTGTGGCCCGCCTGACGTCGTTCTCGATCGGTGTACCACCCGGCGTTCCGGACGGTTCCCGGACCGACGAGAAGCGAGGCGACGGGCATGGATACGGCCGGCTGACCGGCCGTACCCATGTCGCCCCGGTGTCGTGTCGTGTTGAGCCCCAAGTACGGACGACCACCTTCACCTCAAGCACAGCCCGGATACCGCCTGCGGACGGTATCCGGACTGGTCAAGGCCAAGATAAACGGCGCCGGTTTCACGCCGGTTTCACCTCGTTCCCCGTGCCGGGTCCGGAAACCACGGGGCCGGAGAGGCGCGGATCCGGTCTCACGGAACGGTGACAACGATCTTGCCGAGGCGGTGCCCCTCCTCGCTGAGACGGTGGGCGTCGGCGGTCCTTCCCAGCGGGAAGGTCCTCTCGATCGGCACGCGCAGCGCGCCGCGCTCCAGCAAGGGGAGGACCTCCGCGAAGACCTCCGCCGGGGAGACCCCGTCGGCACCGGTGGAGAAGCGCACACCGTACTCGGCGGCCCGCCCGTCGGCGATGGTGACCACCCTGTCCGGACCACCGGCCAGCTCGACCGACATGGCGAGCACGTCGCGGCCGGAGGCGTCCAGGACCGCGTCGACACCTTCCGGCGCCGCGGCGCGCACCCGCCCGGCCAGGCCGTCACCGCCGTCGCCGTACTCGACCGGCCGCACGCCCAGCTCGCGCAGGAAGTCATGACGGGCCGGGCTCGCCGTGCCGACCACCCGTACCCCCCTGGCGCGGGCGAGCTGCGCGGCGACCAGCCCGACGCCACCGGCGACCGCGTGGACCAGCAACGTGTGCCCTTCCTTCACGTCGAGCTGCCGCAGGGTACGCCAGGCGGTCTCGACGGCCACCGGCAGCGCGGCGGCCTGCTCGAAGGACAGCCAGGCGGGCATGGCCAGCAGATCCCTGGCGTCGACCGTCACGTGGGTGGCCGCGGCACCGGAGACGACCTTGCCGAAGACGGCCTGCCCCACGCTCCAGCCCCCGTCTCCGGCACCGGTCCCGGCAGCGCTCCCTCCACCGGTCCCGGCGGTGGTCCCTCCACTGGTCCCAGCAGTGGTCCCGGCACTGGCGCCCACGCCCGTACCCGAACCGATACCAGCGCCAGCGCCAACGGCGTCGACCGTTCCGGCGAACTCGACACCGACGCCCGCGGGCCCGGCCGACAACTGGCCACGGTCCATGAACCCGTAGCGGAGTTTCCAGTCGATGCCGTTGACCCCGGCGGCCCGTACCGCGACCCTCACCTGCCCGGGTCCGGGATCGGGAATGGGAACATCGTCAAGGGTGAGCACCTCGGGGCCGCCGTACCGGGCGTAGCGGATGGCCTGGGACATGGTTTTCTCCCTCTGAGCGCGTGCGCGCCCGATTGATGGGATGGAGGGCCGGGCGCGCGACCACGGAGGTGTGGGAAGCGCCCGGATCGGCTGGTGACCCCCCCGGTAAGTCACCGGATCCGGAACGGATAGGAAAGCGGGCACACGCCGTCACCCGGGAACGAACCAGAAGGCGGGTCCCGGCCCGGTGGAGGCAGCCCCCTCGGACCGGGAAGTGCCTCTCGGCGGGTCCCTCGGAACGGGAGGCACCGGCCGGCAGGTCCCTCACGACAAGAGGCACCGACCGGCAGGTCCCTCAAATCAGCAGCAGGGTCTTCCCCACCGTGTCGCGGGCCTCGATGGCGGTGTGCGCGTCGGCGGCCCGCTCAAGCGGGAAGGTCTGTCCGACGACCGGCCTGATCCGGCCCGCCGCCGCCTCGGACAACGCCAGCCCGGCCAGCCGCCTGCCCTCCTCCGGGGCGAACTGCACCTGCTCCATCCCGCGCACGCTCACCCCTCGCCGCTCCGCCTCCCCGGGGTCGATCTGCGCGAAGCTCCCGCCGGGCACGCCGTACGTGAAGAACCTGCCACCGCGCGACGTGATCCCGAACGCGTCCTGGCCGATCCGCCCGCCGGCACCGTCGAAGACCACGTCCACCCCGTCACCGCCGGCCGTCCCGAGCGGTCCCCCATCGCCGGCCGCCTCCCGCACCCGCTCGGACCAGCCCGGCTCGGAGTAGTCGACCACGGTGTCGGCTCCCAGCTCCCTGGCCAGGTCAAGCTTGCGCCCGCCCCGGGCGGCCGCGACCACGTGGGCGCCGACCGCGTGGGCGAGTTGCACCAGCAGGCTGCCGAGCCCCCCGGCCGCCGCGGTGACCAGCACCCGCTCCCCCGGTTTGATCTCGGCCGCGCCCGTCAGGCTCAGCGCGGCCGGGCCGATCTGGAGAAGCGCCGTCGCCTCCCGCACGCCCAGCCCCTCCGGCACCGGAACCAGGGCGTCCACCGGGACCACGACCCGCTCGGCGTAGCCTCCGTCGCCGGTCATGGCGATGACGTCGCGGCCGATCCAGCCCTGATCGACCCCCTCCCCTGCCGAGACCACCCGCCCGCCCACCCCGCCCCCGGGCACGTACGGCGGGCTCTGGCCGAAGAATTCGGCACCCCAGCCGGTGCGGAGCTGCGTCTCAAGGAACAGGACGTCCACGACGGACACCCCGATCACGACCTGCCCGGCTCCGGCGACCGGCTCCGGGGCCCGGCCCACCAGCAGTACCTCTGGTCCCCCGAACGCGGTTACCTGGACAATGCGCATATCGATCACTCTCCCTCGATGCCTTCACGCACAGTCTCAGACCTCAAGTTATGTTGATGTCAACCGGGGAAATCGGGGAGAGCGAGAAGACCGAGGAGACCAGGGAGGTTTTCACCAGGGAACGGGACCGGCGGCGTCGAAGTAGCCGCCGGTGGGGCCGTCCATCCCGATCAGGGCCATCCGCACGATGACCTCGGCGCCCTCCTCAACGGTCTGGACGCCGCTGTGGGCGTTGAAGTCGGTGGCCGTGTAGCCGGGATCCACCACGTTTATCCTGATCTTCGGGTAGGCCTTGGCGTACTGCGAGGTGATCATGTTGAGGGCGGCCTTGGAGGAGGCGTACGCCAGGGCGGGGATGGTCGACTCAAGGCGCCCCGGGTCGGTGGTCACGGCCAGCGACCCCAGGCCGCTGCCGACGTTCACCACGACGGGGGCGTCCCCGCTTTCGAGGAGCGGCAGGAACGCCCTCGTGACGCGCACGACGCCGAAGACGTTGGTCTCGTAGACCATCCGGATGTCGGGGACGGTGATCTCGCCGACCGGCTCGCCGGGGCCGGCGATGCCGGCGTTGTTGACGAGGACGTCGAGACGACCGGCCTGCTCGCGGACGACCGCCACGGCGGCCTGGACGGAGTCGTCGTCGGTCACGTCGATCAGCACCGAACGGGCCTCGCCCCTTCCCGCCTCCCGCGCGTGCCCGTCGCCGGAGCCTCCCGCCCCGCCCCCGGCATCGAGCCCTCCCGCCCCACCGTCGACGTTGAGCCTTCCCCTTCCTACCCCGTCGCCGGCGTTGAGCCTTCCGGCCCCGGCGTTGAGCCTTTCCACCGCCTCCCCGCCGCGCCGGGCGTCGCGCGCCCCGACGTAGACGGTGTGTCCCGCCGCGACCAGGCGGCGGGCGGTCTCGAAGCCGAGCCCCTTGTTCGCTCCGGTGATCAGTGTCGTTGTCATGCACCTCACTGTCGTCACGGCGGGAACGCACAGGTAGTACCCGGCGCTTCCTGGGACGGGCGGTACCAGGCCCGGGCGGGAAAGGCCCGGATGGCGTCCCACCCCCTCCGGCGGTACCGGACCGTGGACGGGAGAACAGTCCGTCCTGCCTGGTACGGGCGGTACCAGGCTGTGCCCCGGGAACCGGCGCATACTGGGTGAATGACCGGGAGCGGAGAACTGGGCCCCGCGCTGCGGCACTGGCGTGACCGGGTCGACCCGGCCGCGGTCGGGCTGCCCGGCGGCGGGCCACGCCGCGCGGCGGGCCTGCGGCGCGAGGAGCTCGCGATGCTCGCGGGGGTGTCGGCCGACTACATCACCCGCCTCGAACAGGGCCGGGCGACCTCCCCGTCCGCGCAGGTCCTCACCGCACTGGCCCGAGCGCTGCGGCTGTCCGCTCAGGAACGCGAGCACCTGTTCCTCCTCGCGGGGCAGCCACCACTCACCACCGGACGCATGTCCACACACATCACCCCGAGCGTGCAGCGACTGCTCGACCGGCTGGACGGCATACCCGTCAGCGTCTGCGACGCCTCCTGGAACCTGATCAGCTGGAACCGGCTGTGGGCCGCGCTCTTCGGGGACCCCTCCCTGCTGCTCGGGCGCGACCGCAACGTGATCTGGCGCCACTTCACGGGCCGGCCGGGTCGCGTCAGCCACACCCCGGAGCAGGAGACCCGCTTCGAGATGGCCGCGGTCGCCGATCTCAGGTCGGCGACCGCCCGCTATCCCGCCGACACCGATCTGCGGTCGTTCGTCACCGACCTCCGGAGCCTCAGCCCCCGCTTCGCGGAACTGTGGGACACCCACGTCGTCGGCATCCACGAGTCGGACCACAAGATCGTCCACCACCCCGACGTCGGCACGCTCACGCTCGACTGCGACATGCTCACCGTACCGGGCAGCGACCTCCGCATCATCACCTACAGCACCGCCCCCGACACCGACTCCGCCGACCGGCTGAAGCTCCTCAGCGTCATCGGCACCCAGACCATGTGGCCGTCCCGATCCTCTTCAGAGGACCTTGCAGGAACCATGACTTTCTCGTCGCGGGGCCCGCACGCGGCGCGGCCTCGACCGCGGCCCGCCGGGTCCGCTCGCGGTAGGCCAAGTAGGCCAAGCGCGGCTGTCGCGCCGGTGGGCCGTCGAGAGGTACATCAGCCGCGTGAAAAGACCCCGCCGGATGTGGCCTGGCGGGGTTGGGGTCTTGGGACTGTCCGGCCGGAATTAAACGACAAGCCTCCGCCACAGGTCAGAAGGTTGCGGGCTGAGGCGTCGCGGACGAGCTGATCTCGGTTTGGGCCGGAACTCAGTAGTAGGCCACGTTCACGGCCAGGGCGGCCGCCGCCAGCGTGAAGAACACGGACCAGGCGCCGAAGTGGTGGTCACGGGCCCGCAGGTGAACGCAGAACGCGCCGAGGAAGTACAACACGAGGCCGGCGGCGGCGAGCAGGCCCAGCACCGGAACGGCGAACCCGGCCAGCAGTCCCAGCGAGCCCGCCGCCAGCATCACGCCCAGCGGGAGCGTCCAGGAACGGGGCACGCGAAGCTGGTCCGCCTGCTTCTTGGGGTATTCATGGCCGATGAGGTTGGCGATGGCGGCCAGGCCGACGACGGCCGAGGCGAGGAGAGTGATCACGAGGTAGGCGGCGAACACGATGGTCCCCTTGTCCGTGAGAGTGACAGGCCGTTTGCGCACTACACGGACGAGATGAGCTGCCGGGAACGTGACATGCCCCGGCGTGACATGGGTCACGGCTCCGCCGGCCGACGCCGGGGACGACATCACATCGGTTGAGCACCAGGTGCATGAGGTGGTGAAGGTCACCCACCTGCAGTGCCCAACGAGCCGGTCAGACGATCGTGATCTGGGGTGGTCGGCCCTCGGGGAGGAATGGAACGATCAGTGGCACCGGCGCGTGCGGGAAACCACACACTCGTTCGCGCCTGGCCGCGGCTATGGGAGCAACGCGGCTCAGCGACGCTCGAAGGGATTGACTCCCCAAGGATCGCGGTGCGGCTCGCCGCGCGTCTGAACCGTCCGATTGAACCGTCCGATCCCTTCGCGTACGGTCCAGGCCCTCACGCCGTCCGCGTGCTGAGCGGGAGACGGAGGACGAAGCGTGCTCCGCCCGAGGACGCGTCCTCGACGTGGAGGGTGCCGTGGTGGGCGCGGGCGATGTCACGGGCGACGGCCAGGCCGAGCCCGGTGCCGCCGCGGTCGCGGCTGCGGGCGGTATCCAGCCGGGCGAAGCGCTGGAAGATGCGCTCGCGCTCCGCTGGAGGCACGCCCGGACCGTCGTCGGTGACGCTGAGCTCGGCTATGCCTCCGGCTCGGCGCACTGTGACCACCACGTCGCGCGCGGCGTGCCGTTGCGCGTTGTCCAGCAGGTTGTCCAGCACCCGGCGGATCTGTTCCGGGACGGCGTCGGCCGTCATGCCGGCGGTGAGGTCGAGCCGTGCCGGGTGCGGATCGCCGAGGCGGCGCGCGGTTCCGGCCTCGGCCAGTATGGCCAGGTCGACGGGCTCCAGGGCGGTGGGCGGTGCCGCCCCGATCCGGGCCAGCATGAGGAGGTCGCTGATGATGGCCTGCAGCCGGTCCACATCGCCCAGGGAGTGTTTCACCAGGTCGGCGAGGTCGGTCTCGTCGGGGTGAAGTTGCGCCTCCTCCAACGTGACCCGTAGCCCGGCCAGCGGAGTGCGCAGTTCGTGCGAGGCATCGGTAGTGAAGCACCGCTGGCGGTCGAGCGCCTGCTGCAACGACGCGGTGACGCGCTCCAGCTCCGCGGATATCGCGTGCTCGCGGGTGTAGCGGCGGGCGTTGTCGACGCACACCGCGGCGCGGCCGACCAGTTCCTCGGCCAGGGCGAGATCGTCCTCCTCGAACTCGTCCTTGCCCGTGGCGCGATAGAAACTCACCACCCCGAGTGTGACGCTCCGGGCCCGCATCGGCACCGTGATGAGCGAGTGGATGCCCTGCTCACAGATTCTCCGGCCGCGCTCGGGATCCTGTGCCGGCCATCCGAAGGTGGTGGACAACACCGGGTCGAGCACCGGCTGCTCGGTGGCGAGGCTGCGCCCCTGCGGCGTGGACGGGAGCGGGTGGATGAGTGCGCCAAGCTGGTACAGAGCGGTTCCCTCCCCGATGCCCGCGAAGGCGACCCGGCGCAGCCCCGCGTCCATGCTGCCGGGCTCGTCGCCCCGCAGAACGCAGTCGGTCAGGTCGACGGCGACGTAGTCGGCGAACCGGGGGACGGCGACCTGGGCCAGTTCCTCGGCGGTCCGGGTGACTTCTAGGGTGGTGCCGATGCGGGAGCCCGCGTCGCACAGCAGGCTGAGTCGCTCGCGCGCCCGCAGGGCGAGCTGGCCGATGCCCGGCTCGCTCACGGCGAGCAGCCACTCGTCGGTTCCGGTCACCTTCCTCCCCCGTTCGGCCAGGCCTCCTGGCCGTCGGTGAGCCTCGCCTTCACCGCGATGGCGGTGGAACCGATGATCGGCTGGGCCACAAGCGTGGCGGTGCGGCCGTCCGAGATGGCCATCTTCACCACCGCCGCCCGGCCCTGCGCGACCAGCCTCACGGCGGCGTCCTCCAGGGCGAGCCGATCACGGCGGCACAGGTCCAGGGGCGTGGAAGCCGTCGCGAAGCCTCCCTCTGGCGCCCGGAGGAACTCCTCCATCAGGGCCCGCTCGTGTTCGACCACCATTTCGAACAATCGCCGCTCAACGGCGGCGGCCGATCGCCGGGCCAGGACCATCATCTCCGCGTTGGCCGTGTCGTTCAGGCAGACGACGCTGATGGCCCCGTCCACCCGCCCGCTGAGCGGGTGGCGTATCGGGGCACCCACGCCGGTGAGCCCGCGCAGTTCCTCCGCGAAGTGCTCATTGCCGGTGACCTGGCAGATTCGCCGTTCCATCAGCGCCGAGCCGAAGGCGCTGGTGCCCATGTCCGCCTCGGCGAAGCGGAACCCGGGCGCGGCGCCGACCGCGTCCAGAGTCCGGCGCAGGGCCGGGTCGCCCTCGTTACGCAGGAACAAGACCCCACTCGCATCGCCCAGGAACACGGTCACAGGGGTGCCCATGATGACGTTGAGCATCCGCTCGAACACGGGCCGTGCCGCGCGCACCACCCCGCAATCGAAATCAAGATCACCGGACAGGCGCGGCCGCACGGTGCTGGGCGTGAGTCCCGCCTCCTGGCACCGCCGCCACGAATGCAGGGTCGCGGCGCGTACCTCATTCCCCGTGAGCTTCCCCTCCAGGAACCACTCCACGAGCTTCTCGTCGGGCCCTCCCCCGTCATCCCAGCCATCTGCCATCCGGCTCACTCCAGAAACTTCCACACGGTGAGCTTCATGCACCCTGCGTCCAGAATACGGAGGAACCACATCTCCAATCTCATATTCTGGCAAAGAAATGTCAGGTTCTGGCCTTCCCCTGCGGAGGTCGCCATGTCCGCGCACCCTCAGATGCGGATGCCACCGGAATGGGCCTTGCCCCAAGGCGGAGCAGGAGACCCGCTTCGAGATGGCCGCGGTCGCCGATCTCAGGTCGGCGACCGCCCGCTATCCCGCCGACACCGATCTGCGGTCGTTCGTCACCGACCTCCGGAGCCTCAGCCCCCGCTTCGCGGAACTGTGGGACACCCACGTCGTCGGCATCCACGAGTCGGACCACAAGATCGTCCACCACCCCGACGTCGGCACGCTCACGCTCGACTGCGACATGCTCACCGTACCGGGCAGCGACCTCCGCATCATCACCTACAGCACCGCCCCCGACACCGACTCCGCCGACCGGCTGAAGCTCCTCAGCGTCATCGGCACCCAGACCATGTGGCCGTCCCGATCCTCCCGATGAAGGCCTGAGCGATCGTCTCGCGCGGCGGAGCCGACAAACGCCTGCTCGCAAGGGGCGGAGCGTCGCGGTCAACGTACCGGGTCGCCGGGCGTGACAAGTTTCGCGGCGGCGGACTTTCGCCGTTTTGGAACATGGCCGACACTGAACAACATGTCGAGACGCACGCTGGCCTGGTCGGGTATAGCCGTGGCGCTGGTGGTACTGGCCGCGCTGGGGTGGTATTTCATCGCGGTCGGCCTGGATCGTGCCGATAAGCTCGCCAGCGTTCTCGGAGCCTTTGTCGGACTACTGGGGCTGGGGCTGGCGGTTTATGGCGTTGTTTCCTCGCGCCCAGAAGAGGCCGAGCCCGAACCCGAGCCCGGCGATGTTCACAACGAGATCAGCGGCACCGTGCACGGTAATGCCGTGCAGGCCAGGGATATCGACGGCGGTATCACCTTCGGTGCTCCAAAGCCTCACAGAGCGCAGGACGTGGACTGACCGCCCTTCACCGAGACAGTGATCAGATCCCACCGACAGCACCGGCCAACTGCCCCCGTACCAACCGGCACCTCAGCCGTAGATCACGAATCGTGCGTATGCGAGCCCGCCGTGATCGACACTCCGGGCATCTCAGATAGGGTCCTGGCCTGCGATGACACCGGCGCTTCCGCCCTCTTCTCATTAAATATGAGAGTTCCTGATATGAGAAAACCCCATGTGCACTGTTCATGCCATGGTGTTCTCAACGTCTTCGGAGTCCGCTGACCACCGGAATCGATCACCGATGAGCTGGATGTCGGAACACGCAGCCATGGCACAAATCTGAAAAAGTCCGTTTCGGTCCGCATCTAGCCGATACCCATCCACCCAAGGTCGACTCGGCGTCAAACCATCGTAACCCTACGTATTAAAAACCAGCGAAGCAGCGCGACGAACACTTTTCACTCAGTCCGTTTTCCTCCCGTTTCGGACCAGCCGTTTGTTTTTTCAGCTATTTTTGGGCGACAATCTACTCATTCCGTTGTCCCAGAGAAGCGTCCAACATATGCTCCGCACAGGTGAAACGTACAGCCAAGCCGAGTGGAGGCGGGCATGGCTCGTTCCTGGGAGGCCGACCCTTTCGCGTCGTTCGAGCGGCGATTAGGGAAGTCGGCCAAAGAGTTGGATCATTCGGACGGTCGTGACGAGTGCCCTGATATCTGGCAACTCAGCAACGGTGACATCGCGGTGATCGGCAGGGACCTCACGGCCGCCTACAGTCCTCACCTGCCGGAGGGCGTGTCCCTCGCCCCAGATGAGCGACTGGTCGTCATCCCCGGCATCATGCTCAGCGCGGCGAAGCCGGACATCGCCGATGCTTGATCCCTGTGCCCCTTTCGTCGTTCCCACGCAGAGCGTTCCCGCGCAGGGCGAGAAACTCGTCAGGGAGGCCTACAGACGCGACTTCCGGCAACGGGATGCGCTGATTCGCAACCGTGACTCCTGGAAGTTCGAGCGGCGGCAGCACTTCGAGGAACAGGGCAGTCCCAGCCGTGACGCGTTTCGCCGAGGTGACTGGGACGAGGCGCTGCGGCTTCTCAACGAGAGACGAGACGACCTGCTCGCGCTCACCCGGGAGGACGAACGGCGCGGCTCCTTCTTTCACCGGGTACGGGTGGTCGAGACGCCGCTCACGCCATACATTCGGTGGGAGCTGCACTCGCTGCGGCTCCGCGCCGAATGTGGTGAGAGAATCCGTGTGATCGGCGTGGAGAAGGTGGCGGCCTCGGAGAAGGCCGCTCCGCTGCCGGAGGTGGTCATCCTCGGTGGCCAGACCCTCTACCACGTCCTCTACACCACGGCCGGCGTCCCGGACGGCGCGGTTCGCTACACCGATCCCGGCTTCATCGCAGGTTGGGAGAAATACATCAAAGACCTCTATGAGGGCGGGGAAGATGTGATTTCCTACTTCGACCGCGAGTTGGCCCACCTTCACTCGCCCAGGACGAAGATGGAGTAGGCGTCAAAAGAACCGGAGAAGGAGAGGAACGCCCCGGCGGTTCGCGTTCCGAACTGTCGGGATCCTCTCGTGATGTCGTACAGGCCAGGGACGTCAGCGGTGGAGTCCACTTCCACGAGCACGGCAAACCGGGCCGGAGCGACTCCACAAACCTCACTCCACGGCAACTACCGGCCGATGTGCGCGGGTTCGTCAACCGCACCGACGAGTTCGAAGAGCTGAACACGGTTCTTGTCGGCGAGGACGGCGATCCGCGCGTCATCTCGGTGTACGTGATCGCCGGGACCGCGGGCGTGGGAAAGACGTCACTCGCGCTGCGCTGGGCCTATCAGGTCCAGGACCGCTTTCCCGACGGGCAGCTCTACATAAATCTCCGTGGCTATGACCCGGGAGAGCCGGTCACCGCTCAGGAGGCCCTGCACCGTTTCCTGGTCGCGCTCGGCGTCCGCGCCCATTCCGTGCCACAGGACCCCGACGCCGCCGCCGCGCTCTACCGCTCGCGGCTGGCCGGCCGCCGGATGCTGATCGTTCTGGACAACGCGGCGACGGCGAAACAGGTCCGCCTTCTGCTGCCCGGCAGCGCGGGCTGCCTGGTCGTCGTCACCAGCCGCAGCCGGCTGTCGGGTCTCGCCGTACACGATGGAGCACACCGGCTGACGCTGGGCACGCTGCCCGAACCGGAGGCCGTCGCCCTGCTGCGGGCCGTCACCGCCGGATACCGCCCGGAGGACGACGAGGAGAAGCTCACCGAGCTGGCCCGGCTGTGCGCCCGGCTGCCGCTCGCCCTGCGCATCGCCGCCGAACGCGCCGTCAGCTACCCTCACATGCGGCTGGACGACCTCATCGCCGACCTGCGGGACGAGTCCGCTCTGTGGGATGCCCTGAGCACGGGAGACGACGAAGAGGCCGGAGCCGTCCGTACGGTGTTCGCGTGGTCCTACCGCGCCCTGCCGGAGCAGGCCGCCCGGCTGTTCCGCGTGCTGGGCCTTCATCCGGGCCCCGAGTTCGGCCTCCACGCTGCCGCGGCCCTCGCCAAGCTACCCCCCGGCCGGACCCGGCAGCTCCTTGACTCCCTCGTCGGCGCCCATCTGCTTGAGCAGACGGCGCCGGACCGTTACCAGTTTCACGACCTGTTGCGTGCCTACGCCGCCGACCAGGCACAGCAGGAGGAACCGCCCGAGGAACGGGAGGTCGCGCTGCGCCGGGTGCTGGAGTGGTACCTACACACCGCCGACGCCGCCCAGAGCTGGATCAATCCCGCCGAAGCCTGGGTGGAACTCGCGCCACCGACGGACGGGGTGCGTCCACTGACCTTCTCCGACTACAACGCCGCCGTCGACTGGTCCGAGCGTGACCACACGAACCTCCTGCAGGCGATCAGAAGCGCCGCCTCGACCGGACAGGACCGGCTCACCTGGCAGCTGTCGGCCGTCCTGTCGAACGCGCAGTCTCCTTCGGCACCGGTCGCCGGCTGGCTGGCCGTGGGCCGCTTGGGATTGGCGGCGGCCGGACGGCTGGGTGACCGCGTCGCGGAAGGGCAGTTGCTCACGGAGCTGGGCATGGGATACACCCGGATCAATCGTCTGGCCGAGAGCCTCGAATGCCACCGGAACTCGCTGGCGATCTGGCGCGAACTGGGTAACCGGCTCGGCGAGGCGCACTCGCTCAACCTGATCGGGCTGGCGCATCTCCGCACGAGACGACTGGACGACGCCGCAGGGCACTTCGAGCAGGCCGCCGTCGCCTTCCGGGAGCAGGACTCCGCTCACTGGGAGGCCACCATGCTGTCCAACCTCGCCAGCACCCACTACCACGCGGGCCGCCTCCCGGAGGCCGCGGACGCCGTCCGGCGCGCACTGGCGGCACACCGATCCCTGGACAACCAGCGCGGTGAGGGCAACGTCCTGCGCCTCATGAGCGAGCTCCAGCGTGAACGGGGAGAGGTGGAGGAAGCCCTGAAGTCGGCTCAGGCCGCGCTGGACATCGCCCTCGCCCTCCGCCACAACCGGCTGGAGGGCTTCTGGCTCATTACCCTCGGCAACGCCCAGCAGGCCGGCAGCCGGTTCGCCGACGCACTGGACTCCTACCACCGCTCCGCCACGCTCCATCGCCGCCTCGGTGACCGCAGCCGGGAGGCATTGGCCTGGCATGGCGTAGGCGAAACCTATCGCCACCTCGACCGTCACACGGAGGCGGCCGACTTCCACCGCCAGGCCGCCGCGGTCCATCACGAGCTCGGCGACGCTTGGAACGAGGCCCTGGCCCTCGACGGCCTGGGTGCGGCCCTGCTCGACGAGGACCTGGAAGCGGCTCATCGGCACTGGACGGAGGCGCTGGGCCTCCTGTCCGGCTACGACGACCCACGGGCGGTGGCGGTACGCGACCGCATCGGGCTGCGGATGACGGAGACAGGCTGAGCCGGCCAGAAAATATGCATGAGACCTGGCCGTTCACCTTCGGCGGCCAGGTTACGGAAGACAGGACATACAAAGGGAGAACCGGCGTCGATCGGTCATTCGAGCACGTCGAGGTGGCCGAGATGGTCGTACATACGTTCACCGACAGCGTGGGCGCGCAGTTCGGCGAACGTGGGTACGGTGACTTCCAGCTGAACCGCCAGGATGCCGGCGCGCTCAGCCAGATCGGCCCGGGTACGGACTCCGTACAGGCGGGCCATACCAAGGACTCTTTCCAGCACGGCACGACGACGTAGCCCGGCATCGTCACACCACAGCTGCAGAAAATGGTGGCTTCGCAGTTGAAAGGAACCCACCTGGCTCAATGGCAGTTTCGGGGATCCGCCGAACGCGCCCGGGGCCAGGACCACCCGCCAGACGGCGTTCGGCAGTTCCTGAAGCCTGCCAGGGCCAAATTTTCTGTCGGCGAGCCATTCAGTCCATAGCTCGCGTGGGTTCACCCGGTCCACCGTGTCGATCCTCGCCCGGATCGCCGGAACGTCATGGCAGACGGCCTCCATGAAATCGTCCCGGCCGGAACCGGTATCGGTATAGGCGAGCAGGGAGCGGTCGCTGGTCTCGATCAGATAGGTGGGCAGGTAAGCATCCCGTGCCGCGACGCCTCTGATCTCCCTGAGCTGGGCAGGAAGGTTGTAGTCGGCCCGATCGGGACGGGCGGCGAGGTCGTCGACCATCCGGGAGTGGAACGCCGTCTGCGCGAACAGCGAAAGGAACCGCGTACGGTCCTCCAGCAAATCCTGCGGGACGTTCGGGTTGGGCAGCACGGTGAGTGATCCCCGATGGTAGCGCTGTGGCAGCGGCCTGCCGGTGAAGCGTTCGATCAGCACCTTCTGCCTGTTCTCCTTCGGGGTGTACCGCACGCCCGCCCGTACGGACCGCAGCCCCAGCTCGGTCAGCCTGACCTCCTCGTGGCCGCTCACCGTGAGATGGCCGATCACGGTGAGGAAGGCGAGACAGCGGTCCACCAGAGAGGGCTCCAGGCCGAAGAAGGCGACCAGTTCGTCCCGAGTGCCGATACCGCCCTCCGCGAGGGCGCGGGCCAGGAACCGGTCGATGACCTCGTAGGCCTGCTCGTCGTAGACGTTCGCGGTGACCTCCACCTCCCACAGGGGCCATGAGACGGCGAAGAGGCGCACCGGCCGGACTCCGGGGACGGTGACGGCGTGCTCCACGGCACGCCGGGCGGGGTAGATGGCGCGTGTCGTCATGAGAACTCGTCGAGGCGGTCGAGACGGGCGGCGACCTCGGCCGAGGGCCTCAGGTCACCGACGCGGCGGAGATGGTCCATCATCTGCCGCACCAGCACTCGGAACCCCTCGTCCCTGGCTGCGGTGAGGGTCGTGGTGTCCCCCACCAGCACGAGCTGCCTCCTGGCCCGGGAAACGGCGACGTTCAGCCTCCGCAGTTCCTTCAGGAATCCCACCTCTCCACGCGCGTTGCTGCGGGTGAAGGCGTAGACGATGAGATCACGCTCACCTCCCTGGAAGGAGTCGACCGTACCGACGTTGTCCGCCACCTCGGTGCCCTCACCGAGCACGCGAGCGAGTCCGGCACGGATACGCTCCACCTGCGCGCGATAGGGCACGATCACCGCCCAATCCTTGTAATACCGGGTGTATCCGGCCACCAGCCGCACCACGATGTCGGCCTCCAGCCGGTTGACGTAACCGGGTCGACTGCCCGCTTCCTCCGCTCGCTCGATCGCCGGTCTGTCGCTGGTATCAATCATCGCGAACGGGCTGGCGAAGATGGGGTCGTCGTGCCTCCCGGCATGGTCGGTGCGGAGTACACGTTCGTAGAAGGCCGCCGACACGAACTCTCCGACCTCACGCGGCATCCGTCGCTGCACGGTCAGCATGACCTGGTGGTCCGCCGACACGGCTCCGTAGAGCCGCTCGAAGGCGCTTCTACGCAGCACGTCGGCGACCTCATTCGCGTCGGCGGGCGGCAGGTCACCGTTCCGAGCCAGGTTGTCTCCCCATTCGCGTACCTCCTCGTCAAGGTACGGCGGAAGCTGCTGGTGGTCGCCCACCAGGATGGCGCGCTTCCCCCGGACCAGGGGAACGAGGAGGTTGGGCGTGGAGATCTGGCCGGCCTCGTCGACGATCACCAGGTCGAACTCCAGCTCGGCGAGCAATTTGGTGGTCGCGGTGCCTATGCAGGTGGCGGCCACCACGTCCGCGTAGCGCACCAGCTCACGCTGAAGGTCCTGCTCGGCGTCGCCGATCCTGGCCCGCCATTCGTCCAACAGGGCGGCCCGCGTCCGAAACATCGCCACGACCTGTCCTAACCGGTCACGCAGCGCCTCCCAGCCTGCCAGGTCCGCGGGTGGCCGTCCGTCCGGCAGCGACTCCTCCGAGATCGGGGTGACGTCCGCGACGATCGACCGCAATGATCTCGCGGCCTTGGACACCTCGTCCATCGCCTCCTCGCCGTCCCGACGAGCGGTGTCCCTGGCCGCCATCAGCCGAGCCGCCTCCGGATGAGCTGCGATGAGCCTCTCCGCCTCGACCTGTTCCGCGCGACACGCCGTCTCGGCTCGCGTCACCTCCTCGGTGGCGAGCACGAACTCCTGCCGGACCGCATGCAGCCGGGCCAGCCGACGGCCGGCCAGCCCGCGGTAGAAGAACGCGAGCATCCCCGAAGCCGTCCGGGCCTGGGCGCTCGCGTGCCGCCGCTCCCAGGTCTCCCGCCGGGCGTCCAGCCGCTCGGCGGCGGCGCGTGCGGCGGTGAGACGGCTGACGGCATCGGTGATCCGATCGGCCTGGACCGGCTCCAGCCGGTGGATGGCCGCGTCGAGACCGGCCGCGTGTTCCTGTTCCTCCCGCTCGGCCGTGCGGGCGGTCGCGAGAGACTCCGTGAGGTACGCCAGCCGGCGGCCGGCCGCGTCCCCGTCGCCCGTGAACGGCGCCAGGCGCGAGACCGTCCCCTCTGTGGAGGCGCGAATCCGTTGCCGCAACGCGGTGACGTGACTCTCCACCATGAGATCGCGGGCACGGCCGGTGATGACATCCTCGTTGCCGACGCGCACCGCCAGGAGGTCCGCGGGCAACTGTTCCAGGACATTGTCGACGGCCCGGTTGGTATGCGAGGTGATCAGCACGCGTTCGCCCCGTGCGGCGCACGCTACCGCGATCTCGGTGATCGTCCTCGTCTTGCCGGTGCCCGGCGGCCCTAGGATGAGCAGCAGGTCGGGCACGGCGAGTGCCCGCTGGAACGCCGACAGCTGGCTGTCCTGGTCGAGCACCCCACGCGGCCGATCCTGGGGATCCACCCCGAAAGAGGCAAGGCGCCGGTCGACAAGCCAGCCGAGCAGCCCACGGTTAACCACATCTCCCCGACGCAGTGCGTTCACGGTGTCGGCCTGCGCCTGGAACACGCGGTCACTGGGCATCACTACGAGGGCCCCCTGGGCGGGGATGCGGCCGTAGTCGACCGCCGTCTCGAACCGGATGAGCACGTCCAGCCCTTTCGCCCTCACCACCCTGCCCTTCAGGTCGGGCTGGTCGGTGAGATACACCACGGCCCCGGCCGCCAACGTGGCGGGACGCACCAGGCCGAAGACGTACATGCTCTGGGCGGAGCGCCGCTCCTCGCGGACGCTCTCCCTGCTCCGGTAGTGGACGGGCGGCGCCTCGCGCTGCCGAGCGACCTCGATGTCCCGGCCCGCCTCGATGACCTGGGCCATCCGGTCGAGGTACGCGGTGTGATGCGGGGGCAGCGACGGCCGTTCCGGCTCGGAGGAACCGACACCGCCCCAGGCTCGCCGCAGCAGCGGCCAGTGCGCCGACATCCCGTCCGGCACGTCGCGCAACTGGTGGAAACCCTGCCAACCGGCGGAGCAGTTCAGCAACAGGGCGCCACGCAGTAGCCGCTCCTCCTCCCGGAAGCCACGCGGGAACGCGGTTCCGAGATTGTAGGCGTCCCCGCGCCGGGTCACGAAGAGCCAGGCGACATGTGTGTCGGTGTAGACGACGAGACGGTCCGGATTCTCCTCCAGCCTGGCGGGCAGCGCTCCCATCCTGGACAGCCGGGCCATCTCCTTGATCAGTTGGTCCGGCCGCAGGTGTGGCGCCAGCCGACTTCGTACCTTCTCCGACGGGATCACCGCTACCGGACCCGGCAGGGACACCAGCGAAACCGTCACGAAAACCCTCCTTGGGAGATTTCCTTCCGTCCCTGTCGTAGTGCCGCGGCGAGCATCCCGATCCGCTCCGGGCGACGCCGTGGATCGGCGTCGAGGGCGCGCGCTAACAGCTCGTCGGCGACGGAGGGGAACCCTCGTACGGTGACCCGCATCGGCGGGGATCCCCCAGGCAGGGGCGGATGGCCCGTCACCGTGTGATGGACGACGGCGGCGAGCTGGTAGAGATCGGTGTGCGCCCCCGGCTTCGGGGAGTGCGGGCTGAAACGCGCCTGCTCGGGCGCGCGGTAGCCGTCAGTGCCCTCCCCTGGTCGCGGCGGCCAGGCCGCCAGTCCCACGTCTCGCAGCACCGGTTCGCAGGCCCGGCCGGTCATGACGATCGCGTCGGGGCTCAACTTCCGGTGGCTGTGACCTCGCCGGTGGAGCTCGGCGAGCGAATCGGCCAGCCGCGCGGCCGCGTCCAGGACCGCCGCGACCGTGAGGTGGTCAAGCGGCCCGTCGCCTGGCCCGAAGACCTCGCGCCAGACCGGCCCCGGGGGCAGTTCCGAGGCCACGGCGATCCCGCGAGCCGGATCCTCATAGTGGCCGAGCAGCCGGGGCAGTCGGCGCACGCCCAACATGCTGGAGAGCAGCGCCGCCTGGTCCCGCAGGGCACGCCGGGCATCGGCCGAGGCGGGACCGTCACGGAGCATCGTGATCTGACGCAGCCGTACTCGGGCGGACGCGGGTTCGATACGGTCGGCGGTCGCCTCTCGCCACGCCCATGACCGGTCGGGGCTGAAGGTCTCGGCCGCGTCATCGTGCAGGAGGTAACAGTCACCCCCAAGACGTAGCTCCTCGCCTCCACGCCAAGGAATGTCCGTCGGGACGGGACCCGCTAGCGGCATGAGGGGCGGATCGACTGGCTCGGCGGGCCGATATGGGTCGTAGTAGACCCTCCTGACGGTCGCCGCCTCGGGGAGGTCGAGGCGGCGACGCAGCCCGCTCTCGTCCCACAGCTCGATGGTGATGCCGGTCTCCGTCTGCTGCTCCTGCCTCCAACGCTGCCACCATCGCAGTGTCGGAGCGTCCAAGCTGCAGGGGATGCACAGCACCCATTTCTTTATGACATAGCCTTCTTTTTCCGCGTATTTCCGGGCCGACGCGAAGGATTCCCTGACCTGTCTCTTCTGGGATTCCCCGAACCCGTTGATGAAGTATTTCGCCTGCCAGTCCGTGATCTCATCGTTGAGATCTCCCACCAGCACGTCGATGCCCCAGTCACCGGGATTCGCCTGAACCGGCACCGCCTCCTGCCCGGTGACCGCCGAGACGAGCGAGACGAGCATCTGCTCGAAGTCCTCCCTGGCCCCCGCCTCACCCCTGCGCTGGCGGTGTGCCAGGAAGTCAATGGGATGCTCCCCCGCCCCGAACCCATGGCTCATCGCGGTCCTTTCGTCTCTCGTGGACTCCTCGTCCACCTCGGCCTCCGAGCCCATCGGGCCAGAGGCTCGGCATCTCCTCACCCGCGTCCGGGAGGCGCACACCGATCCCTCACCGCACCACCGGTCGATCCCGCATTACCAATCCGTTGTACATCAACGACACGTAATTGAAAGAGGCGCCGACCGGTTCACCGCAAATACCACGAGACTAACCATGCCAATAGCGACATTTAGCACAAGCACAAATGTCATTGATAAGTCACTTAATTCTCTTGAACAACACGGACGACGGCAGGCAACGGCCACCCCGCACCGATCCGGTGACCTCCACGGGCCTGGTGACGACGCGGCCGGCGGACCAGTACGCACCGCCCCTGTCTGCCCTCTCCCTCTCAACGCACGTCCGTTTTCGGCCACGCGGAGGGCGACGCTATCCGGCCGACGCACTCCATCGAGCTCATCCGCACGCCGCACCCGAGCGATACGGGTTACCGGCCGACGTCGTTCCGCAGGATCGATCCGGCGACCCGCTCGACGGTGGCGAGCAGGCGCACCGGTGGCAGGGTCAGGTCGATCGCGTGCTGCGTGATCTCGATCCCCGCGCCGTGCACCACGTGCCGATACGGCTCGGCGCTCCCCTCGGCGTACACCAGATGACCGCGATCGAGACCGAGCGCCGTGCAGTACGCCAGCATCTGATAGAGATCCGCACCATGGCCGTCGGGTCCTGTTGAGATCTTGTACTTGCTGTCCACCACCGCGGCGGGAACCTCTTTCCCCGCGGAGTCGATGACATAGCGCACCAGGTCGGGCTTGAGCAGAACCCGCCGCCCGTGATCCAGGTGGTGGCGGCGGTCTTGCGACTCGGTGCGGCCACCGGACGGGCGGAACGCCTCCGCGAGGGCCACGGTCACGAAGTCCTCGAACACCCGCCACATCTCCACCAGCAGGCCGTTCACCCGGACGGCCGTTCCGTCGTCCAGCTCGTAGGAGGCTCCGCGGAGCACGAGCTCGGCCAGCCCGAGCGCGGTCTGGTAGCGCGCGTTGATCCGGCTGGGACGCCACACCGGGGACGGCTGCCCCGGCACCGGCGGCGTGACCCCGGCCAGCCTGGCGATGGTGTGCCGTAACGTCTTGCGGGTCGATACGGCAATGCCGGGCAATCGCAGCAAGCGGGCGGACGCGGCCAGCAGCAGCCGGTTCTCGGCGATATCGACGGTGTAGTCGTCGTAGCGGACCTCGACCGGCAGCGGGAGCCCGTACCGGCGGCGGATCTGGTCGGCCTCCCGGATCCGGCCCCGCACGACCGGCAGTGCCTCCTCCACTTCCCGGTAACCCTGCAGCACTCCCTGTCGCAGGGCGCGGTCGACGGCCAGCGCGTAGGCGTGCGCGAGCGCCGGAAGCAGATCGGGGTGCTCCCCCGCGTTCACCTCCTCCTGCCGCCACCCGCGCGGCCGGCTGGCGTACCCGAGAAGGAAGAGCACCCGGTCGATCGGAGTCTTCGGGGTGATCCGCACCTCGACGCCACCGATGACCGCCGCGCCCACGTATCCGTTGTCGCGGACCTTCCACAGTCCCGGCCTCGGTCCGGGGCCCATCCGTACGACCTTCGCCGCCGCCAGCGCCGCCACCTGCTCGGTGGTCAGCTCGTACTCGACCGGTGGAGCGCCCTCCTTCAGATCGATCACCGATCGAGCCCCAGCCGGTGCCGGAGTACGGACAGGCCGTACCGCTCGGCGACGTCGATGCCGTCGCCGTAGTGGTGCTCCTCCAGCAACGGCAGGATCTGGGTCCGCCAGACCCGCTCGAACCCCTTGGTGTCCCGGTGGATCGCCGCCCGCATCAGGTACGACGGGCCGATCTTGAAGTCGCGGTCCTCGATCCGGGCGTTGAGCTCGGCCAGCAGGCGGGCGGCGGCGTCGGGCAGTTCCTTGCGCTCCAGCCATCGCCCCAGCATCTCCCGGGTCGGCGTCTCCTCCGGGTGCAGCTCCACGAACGCGAAGCGGCGCCGCATCGCCGCGTCCACCAGCGCGATCGACCGGTCGGCGGTGTTCATCGTGCCCAGGATGATCAGGTTCTCCGGCAGCGTGAACGCCTGGCCGGTCCCCTCCGCCGAGGAGTACAGCAGGTCGACGGCCTTCTTCCGATACTCCAGCAGGAAGTACAGTTCCCCGAAGATCTTCGCGAGGTTGCCCCGGTTGATCTCGTCGATGATCAGGACGTACGGCTCCTCGGGATGCTGCCGAGCGGCGTCCACCAGCCGCAGCAACGGACCGGGCAGCGGCTTGAAGGTCACGCCCTGTCCGTCGGCGGTCTGCACCGGCCGGAAGCCCTCGAAGAAGTCCTCGTACGAGTAGGCCGGATGGAACTGCACGAGCTTGACGTTCTCCGGCTTCCCGCCCACCAGGAACTGGGCGAGATGCTGCGCGAGGTACGTCTTCCCCGTCCCCGGTGGCCCATAGAAGATCAGTTGCGGACGGTCGCGGAGCAGTTCCACGCACTCCTGCAACCACTCCTGGTCGACGAGCAACTCTTCGGCCAACTCGGCACCGGCATCCGGCAGCACCAGGTCCCGGACAACCGCCGCCCTGTCCGGCTCGGGCCCGACCAGCGCCTCCAACTCCTCGACGAACTCCGTCAGGTCGAGCACGTCGTGCTGGGTGGCCAGCTTCGCCGAGATCTCATCCGGCAGGTCGTCGGCGAAGTCGAGTGGGGCCTTCGGGTTCAGCCACTCGACCGGCCGCTGCAGGTTGGCCCGGTTCTCCACGCTGGCCCGGAACGCCGGACCACCCTTGATCTGGCCGAGGTAGACCTTTCCCCCATCATTGCTGAGCACCAGATCGTCCTCGCGCATCCGCGACAGGAACGCGTGGAACTCGGCGGTTTTCTTCAACCGGTCGTTGTACGAGCCGTGTGCGTAGTCCTCGTCCACCGCCGCCCGGATCGCCTCCTGCGTCGTCCCCGGCGGCGACTCCCGGAGCTTGGAGGCCGGAAGCGAGCAGTATCCCTCCGCCAGCCAGTCCCCCACCAGACTCACCCCGTGCACGTTGGACCCGCGCACCAACCACGCGCGACGCGGACGCTCCGGCCCGTCGCCGTCCTCCGCGTCATCGTCCACCAGTTGCCGCAGGTCGGCGCCGGAGATCCGTCGCTCCTGCGGCACCATGCCGAGCAGCGCGTCCAGCCCGTCCGCGGTGAGCAACTCCTGCCACTGCTTCCGCAGCCGCTCATCGGCATGCGCGTCATCCGGAACACCACCGTCGGAATCCAGCACCCGATGCCAGCCCTCGGGCCGTTCCCCCTGGAACAGCCGTATCAACCACGCGCCATCGAGACCGGTCTGCGCGGCCAGGTCTCCGGCCGCGACCCAACTTCCCTCCGGTACGGCCTCCGCCAGCCGTTTGGCGGACTCGAACCCCGCCTTGTGCTGCGCCCAGTACTGGTAACCGGCATGGGCTTCCACGGTGAAGGACGAGACGTCGAGGTGGCGCTTGACGGCGATGCGGCCGAGCGGCGTCAGATACCAGCGGCGATGCGCCTTGGTGACCCAACCGGATTTGACCAGGCCACCGCTCTTCCACTGCAGAGCGAGCTCGGGCCTGTTACTCGACTTGCCGCTCTCGTTCCACTGCTCGTCCACGTCCGGCAGCCGCTTCTTGATGAGCGGCCACATCTCGGAGACGGGCAGGCCGTCGGGGTACTCGGCCAGTAGCCGAGCGGCCATGAACAGAATCTGCCGGGTGAGCTCCATCCGCGATGCCATGGTTGGATCATCGTCGCGTCCACCCTGACCATTACATCCTGAACCAGGTGACGACTCTTGGCTGCCTGCCACTTCTGCGGTCAATGGCCGATTCCAGTTCCCGGAAAGTAGCCACTCCACTCCCATGTGTTACGAAATGATGCCTCCATGCGTCCCCTCGCCCCCATGACGGGCTACATCGATGAGTCGATTCACACCGAAGCCCGGCTCTACGCGGTTGGGTTGGTGCTCGCGGATCCCGCCATCGCCGAGGACGCCAGAACGCGACTTTCCGCCGTGACACCTACCGCTCGCGCACCGCATTGGTCGCAGGAAGACAAGAAAACCCGCGCTGCGCTGATCCATGAGGTCGAATCTCTGCCGATCTCAGCACGGGTATACGGCTGCCGCTTCGAACGGCCCAAGCGCAAGGAAGCCGCACGCGCCCGAGCCCTGACCTGGCTGGTGAACGAGCTGCCGAGTCACGTCCGCCGCATCGTGCTGGCAGAGCGCGAGATGAACCAGGATCGTCATGATCGGAGAGTTCTCGGAGGACTGGCAGGCCGACCGGCGCGTTTCGAATATAGCCACGCCCCGTCCGCGAAGGAGCCGCTTCTCTGGGTGGCGGATGTGGTCGTCAGCAGCACAGCCAAGGTGCTTGCCCTTGATGAGGGTCCCGCGACATGGGAACTGGGAGCAGTGCTGTCGTATGTCGGATGCGAACCTATGCGACTCGATGAAACGCGAAAGCCGGGCCACCACCTGCGGAGGTTAACCCGGCTTCACTTCATGACCCCGAGCGGGCCATGCATCACCTATTGTAGTCATGCCGTTACTCATGTCAAGCAACTTTGCGCAAGTCCGGACGGAAGCCCGTGGATCAACTGCTTCAGACAGGGTGGAGCTTCCGAAAGAACATCAGGATCGGCCCGGAAGTCGGAGATCACTTGCTCGACCACCGACAGTAACTGCTCAAGGCCGGAGACCACATGCACTCCGGGCTTCTTCGCGTACTCCCGAGCCCAGTCGTGTTCCAGAAGCTGGTCGGGCATCACCACGGGACGGCCGTGCTCAAGAGCCAGCCGGGCCTGGATGCGTGCCCCGCTCTTCCAGGGCGCCTCGACCACCACCGTGGCCGCGGCGTAACCACTCACCACCGCGTTGCGCATCGGAAAGCTCTGCTTGCTGGGCGGTGCGTCCGGCCAGAACTGGCTGATCACCGCGCCTTCGTGGGCGATTCGCTCCTGCAGAGCGCGGTTCTCGTTCGGATAGAACCGGTTGATCCCGGTTCCGATCACGGCCACCGTACGGCCATGGGCGTCGAGCGCCGCCTGGTGCGCGGCGGTGTCGATGCCCCTGGCGAGCCCGCTGACCACGGTCACACCGTTCAGAGCCAGCTCTCTCGCCACCGCTGAAGCGATCCGTAATCCTCGCTCACTCGCCTGGCGGGTGCCGACGACGGCGATCGCCCGTTGATCCTCGACGAGGCCACCTCGCGAGAACAGCAGCGGAGGCATCTGGTGGATGCTGCGCAGCCGACTCGGGTAATCAAGGTCAAAGCAGGCGTGAACCCCGATACCCGCCGCTTCCCAACCCTCCACCAGCTCCGCCGCATCCGCGATCGCGGACACCACGGGATCGGATGCGGGGAACAGGGTCTCCTGCAGCCTGAGCCGGGATTCGAGAACGGTCACCGCACTGCCGGACTCCAGCACCTCAAGCCCGATGTCCTGCCACTTCGCCCCAGGACGCTGCAACAACGCCACAAGAGCGGCACGTTCGCGCAGTTCCGGAACCATGCTCCCGATGCTACTGGTGTACGAGAGCAATGCCCCGGTGCTTACCTCTCTCAGTCTCACCACATCTCCTTGAACGACACCTCTGTCGTCGGCGCGGTCAGACCGATCACGCGACACCTGCATCTTGGCGGCGACGTCAGACGGTCATGATCGCGAACGCCTTCTTATGCGGTCCGCGGAACGGCGGTGAGAGATCAGGCGGCGAGGGCGTGATTGAGGTGGTCGTGGAACTCACGAACCATGATGCTGTCCCCGTACGGCTCCAACTGGCTGGCGAACCGCCGAATCAGCTCGACCGAACGGGTGGAGGCCAACGCCTTCGTCTCCGGGATCGCGGCCCGTGCGGAGTCGAGGGCCTGCTCCAGCTCGCCCATTCCCAGGTATGCCTCGGCGGCATGCACTCGATTGAGCCGGGTGGACCTGGGGAGGCGCTCACCGAACGCGGCCACGGCCGCTTCCGCATAGTTCACCGCCCGTATGTGATCGCCGAGCAGCCGCCAGCAGTTGCCCGCCTCCGCGTTCAGCTCAGCCTCCTCATACCTGCTCGTCCACACCGGGTCGCGGTCGGTGGCCCCCTGAACGTGGATGCTCTCTGCCTCAGCGAGCAGGCGTTCGACCTGCTTTCCACTGTGGCCGTCACGGGTTTCGGCCGGTCTGGACTGCAGAGCCGTTGCCCAGGCCTCCCTAGTCAGCATCAACGCCATGACGCGCGGGGGTGCCTGCGCCCTGCGGGCGGTGTCGGTCGCGGCCCGTGCCAGCCACACCGCCAAGGTGGCCTGATCCAGGTGAATCGCCTGGCGGGTCAGCGTCGCCAACACCCAGGCGCCTGTCAGCGAATCGTCCCCCGCCTTTGCCAGCCGCAACGCCTGGCCGAAGTGCTGCTGTGCCTGGCCGTGATGACTCAGGTCGAAGGCCGTCCAGCCCGCCAGCCAGGTCATTCCCGCCGCCGCCGTCATCAGCACCGAACCCACCCGGTCGTCATAGCGGCCCCGCAGCAGCGGAGTGACCGTCTCGTTCAGGTATCGCACGACCACCGGACGAACCAGCCCGGCACCGAAGCGCTGATCTATCTGGCCGAACACCTCTCGTGCCTCGTTGATCCGGGCGACGTCGGCCGGGCCCACCGTGCACCTGACCCCCTGCTGCGCGACCGTCCGAGGAGCGGTGGCGTAGTTCCAGGACATCAGCCACTCGCCGAGCACCGAGGGCACGAACGGCAATGAGGCCAGTAAGTGACGCCGGGACGCATCCATCTCGTACCTCCACAACAACGCGGCCGACTTCACCGTAGCCGCCGTCGAGGTGTCGCCGTACTCCGTGATCGGCCACGATGATGTCTCCCCGAAGGACCAGCCGTCTATCCACCGCTCGACTTCCAGCGCGTCAACCCCGAACGCGGTGGCGATCCGGGCCCGGTGAGCCGCTCGCACGCCCTGCTCTCCACGCTCCGGTGCCTGTCAAACTGGGTGACACAGGTCAGGCTGCAGCGTTCTGTGCTGATTGCTCCGTTTCGATCTTGGCTTCTGGCTGGTTGATCCAGGCACGTTCGGGTAGTCGGGGCGGGGTGGGCATGCGTCGGAACCGCTCGGGGTTGGCGGCGTAGGCGGCGGCCAGGACCCGGGCGCGCTCGGTCTGGACCTGGCCGACGGTGTCGTGGTGGACCGAGGCCGGCGTGTGCAGAGCGATCCCCGAATGCCGGTGCTCGTTGTTGTAATAGGTGAAGAACCGCCGGCAGAACTGGCGGGCGTCCTGGATGGACCCGAAGCGTCCGGGAAACGCCGGGCAGTACTTCAACGTCCGGAAGTTCGCCTCCGAATAGGGATTATCGTTCGATACCTTCGGCCGGGAATGTGACTGGTCGATCTTCAAGTCGGTGAGGAGCTGGCCGACGGTTTTCGATGTCATCGGGGTACCCCGGTCGGAATGGATCGTCTTCGGCGTCGATCCGCCGTTCCGCTCGATGGCATTCTTGATGAACCGTTTTGCGAGGTGGGCGTTCTCGGCGGGCCAGGTCTCCCAGTGCACGACGTACCGCGAGTAGATATCGATCATCACGTACAGGTTGTAGACGACCCCCTTTTCGGGTCCTTTCAATTTTGTTATGTCCCACGACCAGACCTGGCCGGGGCCATCGGCGACGAGTTCGGGTTTGACCTTGGCGGGGTGGGTGGCCTGGGCGCGCCGGTCGCCGGTCATGCCCTCGGCACGCAGCAGCCGGTACATGGTGGAGATGCTGCACAGGTAGGTGCCCTCGTCCAGCAGGACCGCCCACACCTGGGCAGGTGCCTTGTCGATGAACCGCCGCGAGTTCAGCGTCTCGATCACCTCGTGCGCCTCTTCTCGCGACAGTTTCGCCGGATGGGCCGGACGCGGCCGCGCCACGGGAGGTCCCGGCCGGGGGTTACGTGATCGGTGCACGGTCGACCGGGATTTCCCGGTAATATCGCAGGCGTATTTCGTGGAAGTCAAGGGCTCGAGTTCGGTGAACGCCCCGTCGATCACTTCCGTGGCTTCGTGTCGGAATCCGCGCTCTCGGAGAGCATTTCCAAGAGCGCGTGTGCTTTTCCCATGATCTCCAGCGCGGCTTCCGTCGTCGCCAGTTTTTTGGTGAGTCTCTCGTTCTGCGCGCGCAGCTTCTCGTTCTCGACCTCGGCGGCCGACTTCGACGGTTTGCGGACCTTCGGGGTCAGTGCCTCCAATGCGCCGTTCTTGCGAGCTTTGCGCCATTCGGTGATGTGCGAGGTCAGTAGCTTTTCCCGGCGCAGAAGCGCGCCCGAGGCGCCGGGCTCGCCGTCGGCCAGCAGCCGGTCGTACTCCTCCAAGATCCGCAGCTTGTAGTCCGCGGTGAACGTCCGGCGCTTGGGCCGGCCGCCGCCCGAGGGCTTCTTGGAGCTGCTCACCTGGACATCATCTCCCGGCTCGGGCTCCAGGTCGGTCAAGCTCAACGTCACGTCAGAAACATCCAGTTCTCGCCCTACTCATGCCATGCAAGGTTAGTTTGTCCTTTTGTGTCACACCAGTCTGACAGGGAGGGCTCCCACCGCGCCCAGGTCGTCGGCCCCACCCCGACCGCCTCCGCCGCCGCCCCCTGACTCAGCCCGCGCTGCCTGCGTGCTCTGGTCAGCTCCGGACGCCCTTCGCCCCGCCGTGGCCCACCCACAACCGCCCCCCTGAAGTAATCGAACGACTACTCATTGTCATGTCAGCAAGCCTCGCCGCGCCACCATGCGCAGCGAAACGACCACCAAACGACCACCTCAGGCGCGCTGCTCACTCCCTGCAACTAATGGGCCGGCCTCGGCGTTCATCTCTCCCAGGACCGTGCCGTTTCCTGTTGTGCACCGTCACCGACAGCGAACGGAGCATTTCCATGCGGTCAGCCGACAACCTTCCCCCAGACGCTCCCGATCACCCCGGCATACGGCACACCACCGGCGAACTGCCCGGCGACATCCGGTTGATGGTCAGGGCCCTCCATCCCGGCTCGGCCTCCCGCCGGGCCCGCGCCATCCTCCGTGAGGTGCTCCAGGAGACCGGCCTGGACGAGGACGCCATCTCCGACGCCGAACTCGTCGTCGCCGAACTCGCCGCCAATGCCGAGAAGCACGCCCGCCCGCCGTACGAGCTGCGCATCATCAGCGTGGACACCGTCCCTACCTGGTGTGAAGTCGTCGACGGCGATCCCGACCTGCGCGAGGTCGGCATCATCTTCAACCTGCTTCACTCGGTGGACGAGATCGGCCTGCCTTTACTCGCCGAGAACGGCCGCGGCCTGCTCCTGGCCCACCGGCTCTCGCACGGCCACTGCCACGTCTACGCCACCACGACCTTCACCACCGGCGCCCCCACCAAGGCCGTCACCTTCGCCCTGCCCACCCGCCCCGACAACCAGCACCCATTCCCCACCGCTCCGCCCTACCTGACTTAATTCTCCTCCTGAAGCTGGAAAGCCAAGCCCTTCGATCGCCCATCACTCAGAGCCACTTCAACACCCATGTCCGTGACTTCCAGAAGCCCACACTCCTGGCAGCTCACAAGAGCAGCGCACCGCATGCAAACTGACTCTTCGGCATTATGGTCACATAAAATATCCACCTTGCCACTAAGGTCGGACTTGTATTGCTTCCCTAAAAGCATCCCATAGATCATCCACATCCTCTAACACTGGCTGGGCCGCTGCCTCAAATTTTTTGATAACCTCACCTTGTTGAGCCAAATTCCAGCGCACGGCTTGAGACACTAATGGCTGCAGGTGCTCGGGGGCGAAAGGGATTAAGCACTTAACCATT
Source organism: Streptosporangium sp. NBC_01469 (assembly GCF_036227305.1). Classification (NCBI taxonomy): domain Bacteria; kingdom Bacillati; phylum Actinomycetota; class Actinomycetes; order Streptosporangiales; family Streptosporangiaceae; genus Streptosporangium; species Streptosporangium sp. NBC_01469. The sequence goes on from NZ_CP109465.1 coordinate 10,071,122, forward strand.
GGTCGCCATAAGGCAATAGCCTCACTAGGACCCACTGGGTCCGCTAACTCGATACGAAATAAATTTTTTGGAAGCTCGTCTAGATGCGACGTCACGCAGCTTGATGCCGCTGCGATCAAAAGCCACGTGGCACCTTGGCATCCCAGATAGTCAAGCTGCTTGCGTTTGCCGCCTTGCAACCGAGAAGAATTTTGAAGCTCTAATCGGCGTTCCTCTATGGCTTTCCCAACCCCCCAGCAAAGCAGAAAGTGACGCGCCGTTATATCCTCGTTGAAATATCTTCGATAAAGGGAGTTTGAGTCCCATATAGAGGAGGGGTTTCTGTGAGCAGTCACGGGATCGCCGTGGAATGAAGCCAGGGCCCGTGCTGCATAAGTGGCTCGAATGGCTGCGTTATCTACTCGACGGACCGCGTCCTGATTACCCCCTAAGCGAGGACGCACGTAATTCGAGATACCTAGACTCGAAAATTCTTTTACGAGTCGCTGCTGAGTTCGATCATTGCTGCGGAATCCCTCAACCGACACGCTATTCTGTCGATTGTTGAGCTTTATTATTTTTTCAATGACCGACTGATCGCGGCATTTAATAAATCGAATACCTACTTGCGCCTTCTCTAAATTAGCGCCCCCGCTTCCGGAAAGAGCGCCCGTAGTTTGAGCGCCATTGACGATGGAGATTCCTTTGATAATCAGGACATCTTCATTATCTATCTCGAAATCGTCGACCAAAGCAGTAACGCCATTGTTGTAGACGAAAAAATTCTCAGGCTCCTGTTGTAGGGTTACCCGAATACCGTTGTTTATATTGCTTGCACGATTTATTCGCCCTAGGTAGTCTCGCACATTGGCCGAAAAGAGCGCTTCTTTGTATGACCAATATTGCCCCGCGAGCCAGCTTAGCGGCACACTGGTTTGAATTGCTTCCCATCCAGGGCCGGAGATTTTTTGTCCTCCGTTCCATGGAATTTGTATTACTTCTTTTACGGCAATCGGAGACTCATAGCTCCGATACCATGAAGCGAGTTGGGGTAGAGATACTTCTAAGCTCTCAACGCTAATCTCTGGCGCAACATCCGAATAAAGCGAGTTCAGGGCGTTACTTGCAGCATCCTTAGCCCCAGTTAACGCCTCGTGAATCTGCGGCTGATCTTCGAGGTTATGAACAAACCAGATCTTAAGGTGCCGAATTTCTCCGTTTTCGATAGCCGACCTAGCTGACGAAATCGCTGAATCAAGCCGAACAGGAAGCCCTTTTAGTTCCTTTGTCAACAGCCAATCAACTGCCTGATGCAGGTCTCGAACTTTTGACTCAGCGACTGTTTTCTTCTTGAGAGCTTCGTATGATTGAGCTAAAACGACTATCCCGGCGTCTCGATCCACATGAAGAAAATCGCATGAGCGATCTCCCGAAGTATCGGTAAGAGCATCCGCAGCGATAGTGTGAATATCCTCGATCCCTAATAGGATCTGCGCAGCAAACAGCAGCCGCTTAGAATGCCTGTAACGATCTAGATCGATTCTAGAGTCCAATGCCCTCTGTAGTGCTAATTCAGGATCGACATCGTTCACTTCCAGACCTCTCCGGGTAAAAGCCGCCTTCAAAGAGGGCGGGAATCAGATTACATATAAGCTAATTTACTTCTGCAAATACTGGACATCGCACGTAAGGCGGGACACTCTTCTCAGGAGTATTACTTTTTCAATTCGGAACGTTTACGATGACGAAGGCCATTTCCGGGAGGCGGGTCGAGAGGAGTCTGGTACGGCTTGCGCCCGTCGATGGCACCCTGCATGGCGTCGTAAATTTCCAGGATCGTGTCCTTAGTGCGCTGAAATAGGTAGGGAGATTTGTTCCGGAAGGCGCGGAAGGTATCCATGATGTAGTCCACGTCTTTGCGAACGATGCCATACAGGTGGAAGTAAGCCGCGTCCAGCTCGGCCCGCAGCCAGAATCGGCGCTCGTCGTCCCATCTGTACGGAGCGCCTTCCTCGCCGTGATCGAGGGCAAAAGCTTCCATGTCGTAGGAGGTGTATGAAAGCTCCATCACTCGTACATTTACCCATGAGCTCAGCCGCTCGCTCGGATCCCACAGACAATCCTGCTCATATGACTCAGGCGGCAGCACTGCAAGCTGATTAAAATAGTTGTAGGTAAGATGCGTGCCAGAAATCTTCTGCCTGGCGACGTAATCCAGAACAAATGAACATAGATTAGCGTACAAGCCAGGTACCTGTTGTGAAGAGGTGAGCATCAGAGGGGAGGTATGGCCAGTGGCAGCCCGGGGAAAGATGCTACTGATGACAGTGCGAGTGTCTGAACTACGACAGATGTCGCGCCAGCCAAGCAGCCAACCTTTCTCCCACTTACGGAAACGACGATCACCTTCGACCATATTTGGCGGGCAAAGCTTCTCTTCGACCTCATCCTCAGCTACCCAGTAACGGGCCTGCACTGTATAAGATGGGTCATCTTTTTGCACCGAAGTCGGTCGAGGTAATGTGCCTACATTAGCTTGCGCTTGAGTCTGCCCCCCGTAAGTACCGAAACGATCGTCGAAATGATGGAGCATCTTCGCCTCGTACAGCGGCAGCAACCGCTCACCATCACGCGTGAGAACATTGCCTTCAAACTTCCAGCCAGAATCAAGCATGCTATCCATGCTCTCGTTATCAGCTGCACTAGGTCGGAAGATATCTGAGTCACTCGCCATGTTAAATACACCTTGCATGAACGAGATATCCCAAGGATTACCCCCCTCTCCGCCAAAGTGATCTCGCCATAGCACTGGAACGCGACGATAGATACTGAGAGTTATTTCTGCATTTTGTTTGTAATCGAACACTGGACAGGTGTTGGTGTTCGGGTTGAGCAACCTGATGTCTTCTGGAGTGAGAACAAATTCCCGTTCAGCAATATCCGGAACCTGGCGAACCCTGAAAGCTAGCTCGATTTTCCCTTGGGGAGACCGAGGGCCGGTGCCAGTCCATAAACAGAATCGAAACGAGTGATGGACGTCCGCGAAAACCTTATCCTCGTTCTCGAAGTCATAAAGCGAGGAAAGCGTTTTAGTCGCGATCATGTCCTTGAAGAAGAATTGCGTACCGGCATCGGTTGCGATACCGGTGGGGAGAACCATTCCTACCCGGCCACGCGGAGCAGTCATTATCCGCCCGGTTTCCGCAAAAACTGCGTATGTGTTCAAACGCCCCATACCCGTCAGCGGGTAGCGTCCCGATGACTTTAGGAAGCTCGTCCAGACAGAGGGCACACGCAGTTCGAGCAGGAAATCGGCATGAAGATTTCGGTCAGCCTCTTCCATACTGGTCGCCAGCGCCGCGATGGCCTTCTTCCTCGCTGCCGCGTTTTTTGCTTTGGCGATCTTCTCGTTCCGGGTTGCGAAGAACTCCTGCTCCTTGAACTCGACCTTCTCCCAAGGAGGATTGCCGAGAACACAGGTGAAGCCACCTTCCCAACCAGTGGCTGGGTTCAGGTCGGAACTGGAACCGCCGACACGGAAGACCTCGGGAAACTCCAGGTGCCAGTGGAAGAAGCCATACTGCTCGGTCAACTTCTGAAGTTCGTTTGCCCGATCCTGTGCCAACGAGGCACCAGCTTCCAAGCTGCGGATGGTAGCGGTGGTGATGGCTTCGGGGGCATCGTCGTGCTTGCGCCAGGCGAACGCGGCACACCATGCGTGAGCGATCTGGCGAGCCTGCATGAGAACGTCGGAACTCTCCAGCTCGCGGAAGCGTCGTTCCTGTTCACGGACGTCGGCGACGCCGGATACTCGGAGAGCAGCCAGAGTGCGAACCTGCTCAGCAAGCTCCTCGTTGCCTTGCGCTTCGCTCCTGTCGAACAGCCCATCCTGCCGAGACTGGGATGCGCTGCCGGACTCCCGCAAACCCCGTTGAACCTCTCGCGCGTTCCGCTTCTTGAGCGAGCCCGCCGTAAACCGGTCATCGCCTGGAATCGGCTTGAACGCATCATCAGGGATACCGGCGGCGATGAGCCTCGGTGTGGCGCCGATCAGGGCGTTGCCGACCTTGATATGGGCGTCCAGGAAAGCCAGCGGTCTGCCCGGTTCCAACGACTCGATCCACAGGGACACCTTGGCCAGTTCGGTGGCGAGGGGGTTGATGTCCACGCCGTAGACGCAGCTGCTGACCACCTTGCGCATGGCCTTGTTCACTTCGGACGGCACCGGCTCGGCCTCGCCGGTGACCAGGGTCGCGTACCGCTTGGCGACCCGGCGGGCGGCGGCGACGAGGAAATGTCCCGAGCCGCAGGCCGGGTCGCAGATGGTGATCTTCAACAGGTCGTCGGCGACCCCGGATGCGGCGTACTCGTCGATGACCGGGTCGAGGGCGGTGTCGAGCAGCGACTCGATCAGCGACGACGGCGTGTAGTACGACCCGGTGGTTTTGCGGTCGTTGCCCGCGACGGTCTTGAGCGTGAATGACGGCACCGCCAGCTCGGGGTGCGGGACCAGCTCCAGCAGTGATTCATAGACGCTGCCCAGTTCGTCGGCTCCCAGGTGCTGGAAGTCGACATCGCGGGGTCGTCCGTCCTTGCCCCGTACCGTGGACATGTGCCGGACGGCGGTGAGCAACGCCTGGTTGGGCAGGTCGCAAACGAGGAACTGGTCGGGCACGGGCCTGTCCGTCAGTTCGGCCAGGGCGTCGTCCGTACGGAAGAAGAGACCGCCGAGGCCGGGCAGGCCGAGCGCGGGTAGGCCGTCGTCGTCACCAAGCGCCCTGATGACCCGGGCGGTGGTCTTCCACAGGTCGGTGTGACGGTCCCCGGCTCGCCGGGCGGCGAGGTTGCGCAGCCGCCGGGTGGAGAAGTAGGCGTCGTAGCGGTCCTTCGCGGCCTGGGACGCCCCCGGGGCGAGCAGCGCGTTCCGGTCCTCGGCGACGAAGAGGAAGATGAGCTGGTAGGCCAACCGGAGCAGCTCGTGGTGGAAGTCCTTCTTCTTGAGCGCGCCGGAGTCGAGCTGGTCACGGAGCTTGGAGTTGGCGACGAGGAAGCCGGTGCCGAGCGTTTCGAGGGCGTGCTGCACACCGTCGCGGAGCTGTTCGCGGGCTCTCAGCTTGGTCGCGTCGGCGAAGGCGCGCCATTTCTCCAGCCAGCAGTCGGCGCAGGTGGGGACGGAGTCGTCGCCGGAGATCAGTTCGAAGCGGGAGGCGTGCAGCAGGGTGTAGAGAAGCACGAAGTCCGAGTAGAGCTCGCCGTCGAAGATGGCTTCCAGGTCGAACTCGACGTACGCCGCGCCGACCAGGCTGGTGGAGTCGCGCAGGATTCGGAGCTGCCGTCCGTTGGAGAGCACGCCCCACAGGTGGTCGTCGGAGAGGTTGAGAAATTCCTGGAGCATCGACTGCGGGGCCCGCTTGGTCTCCGCACGACCGGGGACGCCTCGATCCAGTTCGGTGTTCCAGCCGAGCAGGTGCATCGGCACGCTGTGCCACAGGTGGGAGACAGGAAACTCCTTCTCCCCCGCTTTCAAGCCACCCCGGACGTACGGCACGTGCCCGAAGCCCAGCTCGCCGAGGAGCACCTGCAGCCAGCGTTCCCTGGTGGGGGTGGTGGCGGCGTCGCCGTCTGGCAATTTGTCCACCCGGTCGCGGAACGCTCGGTAGGCGCCGAGCAGGTACTCCCACCTGCGGCTGGCCGCGTCGCCCAGCCGTTCCGAGGCTGCCAGGTGGTAGTCCTCGGGGCGGATGCCAGGAAGCTCGCGGTCGGCGGCGCCGATCCGGGAGAGCACGTCCTGCGGGATCAGACCGCCCTCGACCTTGACGGCCAGGTAGGCGAACTTCTTCATCGGGCACCGCCGGTCGGGAGGTAGACGTAGACACCGAGCACGTCGGTCTCGGGGTTGGCGGTCACCTTGAGTCCTCTCACTCTCTCGCCGATCGCGCCGCGGACCCGCTGGTGAGATTCGGCGAGCCTGTCGGCGAGGGCCTCTCCGCGGGTGCGCAGGTCGTCGTCGAGGACGGGGATCTCGTCGGCGACGCGCTGTGCGGTGCGGTCGATGAGCTGCCGCAGGACGTTCTCCGGCCGGGAGGTCAGCACCTCCGACACCTCGGCGTCGCTCAGCCACTCGCGCCCGTCCTCGGCTGCCCGGTAGCCGAGCACCTGGGCGTCTTCGGCGATGAGGGTGCGCGTCCCGGCCCGGCCGGGCAGCGTCACGTGGAAGCGGTAGCGGACCAGGAGCACCGTGGTGCGGGTGCGGACCACGTCGGTGCGGACGACGCCGAAGCGGCCGGCCGGTCCTTCCGCGTCGAGTGCGGAGTCCAGGACCGTCCGGGCCAGGTCGCGGATCATGGGGTCGGTCCGTACCAGGGCGTGGCTGCCGGGTGGTGCTGGAATGTCCGGGTGGAAATTCAGCTCCGGGGCCTTGCCGTTGAAGCTGAGGCCAAGGGCGTGCCGTACCGAGACCGGCAGTTGCCGGGTGTCGGCGGCGAAGCCCTCGACCCGGTTGTCGATGATCGCGCCGAAACCGGAGAGCGCGTCGCGGGCGAACCGCGCGACGTCGTCGGAGCTGCCAAGAGCGGCGCGAATCTCGGCGACCTCGCGTTCGACCTCGTCGAGCTTGACGCCGGAGTGCGCGTACTTGGTGAGCGCCTTGGACTCGCGGTCGGCGGCGCTCTCCCAGGCCCGGTGGATCTGGTCGCGGGTCTTGGTGACGCCGTAGTCCAGGTCGAGCTGGTCCTGGTCGTTGTCGCCGCGGATCAGCAGGCCCTCGATCAGAGCCTTGATCACGTCGTCTCCGCCGCTGGGGACGGGGACGGCGACACCGGTCTGCTTGGCGATGGCGCGGTGCTTGCGGATCAGCACGTTGAGCACCACGCCGTCGATGCCGTTGTCCAGGCCGTACATGGTGACGGCCCGGACGATCTGCTTGCGCTGGCCGAACCGGTCGACCCGGCCCTCCCGCTGCTCGTGCCGGGTGGGGTTCCAGGCCAGGTCGTAGTGGATGACCGCCTGGAAGTGCTCCTGCAGGTTGACGCCCTCGGACAGGCAGTCGGTGGCGACCAGCACGTGCCGGCCGGGTTCGGCGCCGAGCGCGTCGATGGCCTCGATGCGGGCCTCCGGGGGGAGGCGCCCGGTGACGTGGCGGACGTGCGCCTTCTTGCCGAGGGCCTTGGCCAGGTGCTCGGCGACGTACTCGGCGGTGGGGATGAACCGGCAGAAGACGATCGGGTCGTAGCCGTCGGCGAGCAGCGACTTGACCTCGTCGATGAGCGCCGCGAGCTTGGCGTCCTCCGACGGACCCTCGATCGCGGCGAAGGCCGACGCCAGCTTCTTGAGCCGCCTGGCCTCCGCCGACGTCTCGTCGTCCTCGGCAAGACCACCGGCCGCCGCGTCGATGCCCTCCAGGGCCTCCTCGTCGGTGAGGTCGAGCACGCTGGAGCGCCCCAGCTCGTCGGCCTCCCGGTCGGTCTCGGCGCGGATGGTGGCCGATCGGGTGACGAGCGTGGCGGCGGCGGCCCTCGGGGAGGAGGCGACGGAGCGCAGCATCGCGAGGGCCGACCACCAGGACACCCGCTGCCGCAGCCCGCTGCCCGGCTTGCGGACCGTCTCGCGGGCGTAGTCGAGGACCTTGCGGGCGAGCCTGCCGTACTCGCCGGTCAGCGCGTAGGAGACGTCGCGAATGTGCCGGTCCTGCGGGAAGGGCGTCTCCTGGTGGTAGGGGGAGTCCTCGCGGAGGAACTTGCGGATGTCGCGGCGGCGGCGCTGTACGAAGTGCCCGGCCAACTGCTCGCGGCCTTTCACGCTCTCCAGGTCGACGTTGCGCAGCTCGGGGTCGAGCAGGGCGATGAGGTCACGGAAGGCGTCCTCTTTACCACTGTGCGGAGTGGCGGTGACCAGGATGAGGTGCCGTTTGGGGGTGGCTCTGGCGATCTGCTCCAGCAGCCGGTAGCGGAGCTGGCCCTGCTTTCCGGTCGATCCGGCCGACACGCAGGTGTGGGCCTCGTCGACGATGACCAGGTCCGGACAGGTGCGGACGAACTGCTGGTAGCGGCGGTCGGTCTTGATGAATTCGGTGGAGACCACGGTGTACCGGTGCTTGTCGAAGATGGTCTCGTCATGGCGGAGTTCGCGCTCCAGCCGGTTGGCTGTGGAGCGCAGCACCAGGGTCGCCTCGATGGCGAACTTGTCGCGCAGCTCGTCGCGCCACTGCTCGGCCAGCGCCGGGGAGCAGAGCACCGTCAGGCCGGTGGCTTCACCGCGCTCCAGCAGCTCCTTGGCGATCAGCCCGGACTCGATGGTCTTGCCGATGCCGACGTCGTCGCCGATCAACAGCCGTACGGTCTCCATCCGCAGTGCGAGCAGCAGCGGGACGAGCTGGTACTGGCGCGGGCTGACCGCGATGGAGGCCAGCGAGCGGAACGGCCCGGCGCCGGAGGTGAAGCCGATGCGCAGCGCGGTCCGCAGCAGTCCGGCGGCGACGCTGTCGGCGACCTCCTCAGGCCTGGGCGGCGGGAAGGTCGCGTCGGTGACCTCGTCGGCGAACAGGCAGGCCTCGAAGTCGGTGTCGCCGTTGAGCGGCCGAGCGAGCAGGAAATCGTCGCCGCTGCCGGGCTGGACGACCCATTCGCGGCCCCGGGCGGCCACCAGGGCGCCGACGTCGTAGCTCATCGGGTGCCCCGTCCGGTGCCGAAGACGCTCGGGTACCTGCGCACGATCTCGCCCCACTCCTCGTCGTGTCGGAATCTGATGACCAGCCAGCCCAGATCCATGAGCCGGTCCTCGGCTCGAATGTCGCGCTCGGTGACATACGCGTCGTCGTGATGGGGTCCATCGACGAAGACGGCGACGTTGCCCGCCTTGGTCCGGTAGACGAAGTCCGGCTTCGCCCTGGCGTCGGACAGGAGCTCCTGGGCTCCGTCGGGGAGGCGGTAGTCGCCCTCCCGCAGAAAGTCAACGAAACGGCGCTCCAGCTCGCTGCCCGCGGCGTCGCTGAGGCTGTCCACGTGTTCCTCGACGGAGACATGGCCGCCGCTCGGCTCAGTGGCGGTGTCGGCCAGTGCCCGCAGGATGTCCACCACCGCGAGCCTGTCGATCTCCGCGTGCCAGCGCTGGTTGCCGTAGGAGAGCAGACAGTCGTAACAGCCGCGCTCGCATCGCTCGGTGGCGTTCGGCGCGTGGTCGAGGTCCTGTCCGGTGTCCGGATCGATGTGGATGATCTCCAACGCCCGGTGGGCCACCTGCCGCAACGCGTCGGAGTCGTCGTGCAGCCTGCGTAGCACCCCGGCACCGCCCTCTGCGCTCTCAACGAAGAGCATCCGCCCACGGTCCTGCGGGTCGGGCAGTTCCTCGCTGGTCAGCTCGGCGTCCTCCAGCTGGAATTCGGCCTCGATGCCGCGCTCCAGCGCGTAGCGCAGGGTGGTGGCCACGGTGCCGGACACCCGGTCGGTAAGCCGGATCACGCAGATGTTCTTACGGTCCTCGACGAACGGAACGACCTTCAACACGCGCTGCGCGTCCTGGGTCAACGCCAGCCCCTCGTCCTCGGGGGTGCGCTCGGCAGCTTTGGTCTCGCTGAGCCACCGGCCGCGGACTGGGTCCAGCCAGAAACCGACGTCGTTGGAGTTCCGTCGTCCCCTGGCTCCCCTGTTGATGACGCGGACGGTGGCGGTGTCGCCGTACACCACCTCGGCCAGCGATCTCCTCGCGCCGCCCGCCTCCCGTACGTCGGCCCGCAGCCGACCAGAGCGGGTGCCGTGTGTGCTGAACCGGTAACTGGTGACCAGCTCGAACCCGGCGCGGCGCCGCTCCTCCTCGTCGGAGGAGATCCGCTCGCGGAGGACGGTGTGCACGGTCTGCAGATGCATCAAGCCGTTGAGCGAGCCACCCAACTCGGTGTCGCACTCCTGGCAGCGTTCCACTCCTACCTCGCGGGCGTGCCAGTAGCCGCACTCCGCGCAGATCCGGGCCTCGGCGGTGGCCACGTCGCCGGACTCCCCGGCCGGGACCTGGACGCTGGCCACCTGGTAGCGCTGACCCTCGTGGTAGATCAGCGCGCCGGGGCCGAACTCTCCGATCGCGATGAAACGGGGGCGCTGCACGTAGCTGCCGCGCTGCTTGCGGCCGGGGATGTAGGCGGCGAGCGGAAGCCGGGGGAAGGAGTAGCCGGGCAGGAACCCCTCGGAGGCGAAGTAGCGGTAGGTGTAGAAGTCGCTGAACTGCTGCTCGGTGTCCTCGTTCTTGAGCAGCCGGATCTGATTCTCCGCCTGGAGGCGGCGCCCCTGCGCCTGTTTTCTGGCCTGAGGGGTGGAGGCATGGTCCAGGACGCGGCGGTTCTGCTCGGCCTGCTCGGACATCGCCGCACGGTACAGGTCACGCCACCGGTCGCAGGCGGCGTCGAACCGCTCGGCCGCGCCCCGCACCTTCCGCTCCACCCAGTCCTCGTCCCACCAGGTGGTCTGCTCCAGCTTCTCGGTCTTGGCGATAGTGTCGAGCATCCGCCGGGCACGCGGTACGGCACGGCGGAGCGCATACTCGTCCGCCATCTGAAGTCGGACTTCCTCGCGCACCGGCAGCTTGTCAAGGCGGGATATGTCGAGCACCTCGGCCATCTGGCTGTGCAGGTGCGCGCCCGTCTCAGCCAGCCAGATGGCGTGCACGTGGGAGAGGACGAGATCCTCGTTGGTCAGGTCGAGCCGGGGCGGCTGGACACTCCCGGCGACCATCAGGTGGCTGCGCCGGAAGTAGTACTGGTCGTGCGCGCTGCCGGTGGAGCAGTAGGTGGTGATGAGGGCCGGCTGGCCGCTCCGGCCCGCGCGGCCGGAGCGCTGTGCATAGTTGGCCGGGGTTGGCGGCACGTTGCGCATCGCCACCGTGTTCAGGGTGGCGATGTCGACGCCGAGTTCCATCGTCGGCGAGCAGTAGAGCAGCGGAAGCTTCCCGCCACGGAAGAGTTCCTCGCGCTCCTGGCGGATCTCGGAGCGCACCTGAGCTGTGTGCTCGGCGGCGTGGATGTCGGCGAACTCAGTGGCGACCTCCGCGTACAGGTTCTTGAAGAACGCGCTGACCCGGGTGCCGACCTCGGCGTCCACGGTCTTCCTGAGCGGGTCGGGGGCGCCGGTCCTGCCGTCTCCGGCCCGCCAGATCAGCTCGGACGACTTCAGCCGATAGCCCTTCGCCCCGTCGCGTCCCTCCTGGACCTCGGTGAGCAGGGCGTACTCCTTGAGGGTCTCCAGCAGACTGGCGATGATCGCCTGTGCGTCGTCGACGGTCAGCCGGTCCGGGTGGTTGGGGAACATCCCCGCTCGGCGGAGGTAATTGCCGAGGGCGGACCGGCCGGTGAAGTTAACCCGGTCGCGGCTCTCGCCGGGACGTCCGGGGCGGGCGAAGACGGTACGGGCGCTGTCGCGGGTGCCGCCGTCGGGCAGCGCCCAGATCCCGGTGAGGTGCTGGCCGCTCTGCTTCTGGATCCGCTCGTACCCCTCCGGGGTGAGATCTTCCACGTCGATGGCGAGCGCCCGCCGCATCTCGTCCAGCACGATGCGTGCCAGGTCCGCGCGGTGCGCGGGGTCGTCGGTACGCAACGCCGGATGTGCCTTCTCCCAGTACTCGGTGTCGGCGGCGATCTCGTCGAGGGCCACGTAGTCGAAGCGAAGCAACCCGGTCTGCTCCAGGTTCGGCATGGTGATCCGCCAGCCGCGCTCCAGATCGAGATAGATCAGGTAGGAGAGGACGCTTCGGAACGCCTTGAGCACGGCCTCCTTCTGACCGAACTTCGCCTCGGGATTGTCCGCGAAGGCGGCCAGTGGCAAGTTCATCGCCCTGGCCACCCGCTGAGCCACCTCGTCGTGGCGCAGCCCCTCCTCGGCCGCGGACCTCGCCGCCCGGTAGAGCGCGCCGCGAAGCTGGGTCACCTGGACGAAGTCGTTCAGGTGACCGGCCTGCAAGCTGGCGTCCTGTCGGTTGTCGACGAAGGTAAGCAGCTTGCGGGCATCCTCGTCGAGTTGTCCCTTCCCGTGCTGCTCGTGGAGGCTGCGCACCACGCTGGCACTGATGATCGACACCGCCGAGCTGCGACCCTCGGTCGCGAAGGTGGCCAGCTTGGCGAAGTCGCGGCCCCGGTTCTGCTCGTACGCCACCCGGCAACGCAGGCAGAAGCGGAACGGCGAGGGCACGTACCACGCCTGGATTCCCGCACCGGTGGGAACTTCGGAGCCGCCGGGGCCGAGCCACACCTCGCGGGGGAGCTTGTCGCCCAGCGCCGGGCGCACCTGGGACCGGCCGTCGGCGTCCGGCTCCAGCCAGGAGTCCGGCAGCCTGCCCTCTCCGATCGGGTCTGCCGGCCAGGGGTGCTCGGTACTGAGGTAGAGATAACCGTTGACCGTGTCACCACCGGGAACGTTCGCCTCCTGGCGGGCGCTGTAGCGGCCGCCCTTCTCCCTGGCGACGACGAGGTAGTCCTGGCCGCACTCCCGGCAGAAGGCCAGTGGCAGCAAGATCTTCTCTCGCTGCCCGGGGACGCTGACCTGGTACTGGCTGGTGATGTAGCGGACGTCCTCGGGCTCCAGGCTGACGTAGGTGGTGTCACCCTTGGAGAGGAACTGGTGCAGCCGGAACGCGAACAGCGGCCGGGTGGTCTCCGGGTGCGGGGCCTTTGCTCCCTCCTGGAGGAGGCGCTCGATCGCCTCCGTACAGTCCTGTTGGGCCCGTCCGGTGGCCACCGACAGTTTCTCGGCGACCTCGGCGACCTTGGCCGGGTGACGGCGGACCAGCCGGTCGCTCCCCGCCTCGGTCTCCAGGCCGAACTCCGACTCGATCCAGGTAGCCAGCGGGTCGTCGACCAGTGCCTCGTACGACCGGTCGCCGCCCGCCGCCGCCATGGCGTCGACCAACTCGGCGCGGGTTGGAGCGGCGTCGGCGGTGGCGCGGACGAGCGTCTCGCCGATCACTCGGTCGGCGGTGACCTCGGTGCCGAACAGGCGGGTGGCGACGCCGGCCACTACCTGCCGGGTCTTCGCGAAGGAGGTGCCGGTCGCCATAGTGGCCGAGGTGCCCACACACTGCAGGTTCGGTGCGTCACACGCGTCACGCAGCCGCCGTACCAACAACGCCACATCGGCGCCCTGGCGGCCCCGGTAGGTGTGCAGCTCGTCCAGCACGAGGAAGCGCAGGCCCTGGGCCGCGCCGATCAGGTCGCGGCGCTCGTCCGGCCGGGTAAGCAAGTACTCCAGCATCACGTAGTTGGTAAGCAGGATGTCGGGCTTGCGGGCCAGGATTCGGCTGCGCTTCTCCGGGGCTTCCTGCCCGGTGTAACGCTCGAAGCTGACCGGACGCGCATTGCTGGGAAGCCCCCATTCCAGGAAGCGTTCCAGCTCGTGGAGCTGGCTGTTGGCCAGCGCGTTCATCGGATAGACGACGATCGCCTTGACCCGTCCCGGTTCGGGATCGCGCAGGATGGAATCGACGATCGGGACCATGTAGGAAAGGCTCTTACCGGAGCCCGTCCCGGTGGTCAGAACGTAGCTGCCGCCGTCGCGGGCGATCTCGACCGCCTCGCGCTGGTGACGGTGGAGGGAGAGAGGCCGGCTTCCTGGATCGTTCCCATCTGTCTTGATCCTGAAGAGCTGCTCGCACATCGGGTGCAGCAGACCCTCGGTGACCAATTCGGAGATCGTGCCGCCACCGGCGAAGCTGGGGTTCAGTGAGACCCACGGGTGCGGCCATCGCACCCGCGCCTCCTGTTCGTCTTTCAGGTGCTGGGCGATCCGTTCGTCGCGCACGTGCACGAGCGAGGTAGTAAAACGGTCATAGTCGGATATAAGTCGCTCATGAACCCGAAAGACATCCATTTATGGACAGATACCCCTTTTAGGACAGCGCCCGAAATGACCGATTGACTGACCGGAACCCGAGCACTTCCACGGCTTTTCCGGATGAGCATCCGATTTAACCAGCTGAAGGGGCAGAAATGAACCTCGGTTTATCCTGCACCTCATACCGGTACGATCACGACGGCAGCAGCGAGAAACCCGGGAGATGATGCATGGCGAGACTCGGCGTCCACCGCGACTTCTTCCGCACCTTCCTCAAGCTCGAAAAACCGGTTCAGGACCAGACCATCGAGGTGTTCTCGAAATTCCAGCAGGCGACCCACACCGGGCTGCACCTGGAGCCGGTGGCCAAGGCCCGCGACCCTCGGATGCACACGATCCGCATCACCCTCTTCTGGCGGGGCGTCGTGCTCGCCCCCGATCGGGGCGGCCTGTATGTGCTGCTCAACGTGCTGCCGCACGATGACGCCTATGACTGGGCCCGGCGACGCCGTGTCACGGTGAACGCCGCTACCGGTGCCGTCGAGCTGCGTGACCTCGTCACGCTGGAGGAGCGGGCGGCGTCGGTCACTCCCACGGTCACGCCCGCGACTCCTCTTTTCGGCCACGTCAACGACGCCGACCTGACACGTCTCGGCATCGACGCCCAGGTGCTCGCGTTCGCCCGTACGTTCAACAGCGAGAACCAGCTCGACGGGGCGCAGGCGTTCTTCCCGAAACAGCAACACGACGTGCTGGTCGGCCTGGCGTCCGGCATGACCCCCGACGAGGTCTGGGCGAGCCTGCCCACCCCCTCCGCCGAGATCTCAGGATTTGATCCCGAGGACGTCACCGCCGCCGTCGAGCGCTCTCCCGGACAGGTGCTGCTGGTCAACGGGCCCGACGAGCTGATGGACGCGTTCACCAAGCCCTTCGCCCTCTGGCGCGTCTATCTGCACCCCTCCCAGCGCGACGCCGCCTCCGGCTCCTTCAGCGGACCGGCGCGGGTGACGGGCGGTCCGGGAACGGGGAAGACCGTCGTCGCCCTGCATCGCGCCAGACAGCTCGCCTCGCGGGTGAGTGACGACAAGTCCGTCCTGGTCACCACCTTCGTCCGGACATTGCCCGCCACCATGGAGGACGCCCTGCGGCAGCTCACCGACGACAACGGCACGCTGATGGACCGGATCGAGGTCCGGCACATCGACGGCGTGGCCTACCGGATCGTCACCGGCGGCACGGGCGGCCTCGCAGTACTGCGTTCCGAGGACGAGAAGGCGCGCTGGGCGAAGGTGGCCCGGAGTCTCGGCCTCCCCTCGCGCTTCGACGAGGCGTTCCTCGCCCACGAATGGCGACAGGTGATCCTCACCCAGGGCATCGTCTCCCAGGAGGAATACCAGCGGGCGTCGCGGCCGGGGCGGGGAAAGGCACTCGGCCAGCTACAGAGGACGCAGGTCTGGGCTGCCGTCACAGCGTTCACCGACGCGCTGCGTGCGGATGGGGTGTGGACCTACGAGACCATCTGCCTTGAAGCGACCCGGCTCATGGAGGACGGCGAGCGTAGGCCGTACCGGCACGTCATCGTGGACGAGGCGCAGGACCTCAGTCCCTGGCACTGGCGCCTGCTGCGGGCCACGACCGTCCGTGGCCGCGACGATCTGTTCCTCGCCGGTGACACCCATCAGCGGATCTACGACTATCGGGTGTCCCTGAAGAAGCTGGGCATCGACATCGCGGGCAGGTCCACCCGGCTCAGGATCAACTACCGGACGACCGCGGAGATCCTGCGGTGGAGTCTCGGCCTGCTTCGCGGGGAACGGATCGACGACATGAACGGCGACCTCGACACGCTCGCCGGATACCGGTCGGACGTCCACGGCGCCGATCCTCGGCTGAGCGGTTTCGCCACCCAGCAGGACGAGTTGGCGGGGCTGGTCGAGACCGTCGGCCGGTGGCTCGACCAGGGGGTCGCGCCCGGCCAGATCGGCGTGGCGGCGCGCTCCAACATGCTCGCCGACCAGGCCGTCGCCAAGCTCAAGGCCGCGAACATCCCGGTGACCGCGCTGGCCAAGAGGCACACCGACCACGAGGTCGGGGTGGGCACCATGCACCGGATGAAGGGGATGGAGTTCCGGTGCATCGCGGTCATCGGCGTCGGAGAACACTCGGTTCCCCCCGCCTCCGCCGTCACGTCCGCCGAGGAGGACCTGATCGCCCACCAGCAGGATCTGCAGAAGGAGCGTTGCCTGCTCTTCGTGGCCGCCACCCGTGCCCGTGAGGAGCTCACCATCTCCTGGCACGGCTCTCCCAGCGCATTCCTGCCCGCCTGATCGGCGTGTCCTCCGGAGCATGGACCGGAGGACAAGTGGGCTCACCGGCTACTCGTCCTTGGTCACGGTCTGGGTGAACCAGTCAAGCGAGGAGACCACGACGTCCCAGACGGATTCGTTGACCAGCAGCGTCGTCTTGAACGAGGGGTACAACTCGATCTTCGCTGCGGGTAGGTCGACGCCCGGAGCGTCGTTGAGGCGCCTGCGGAGCTGATCGCGGAGAATCGGATCGTCGAACGGCGGCCGCCGCTTCAGCGTTCCGAACGGGACTTCGACAGTGTCGGCGTAGAAGCGGATCATCGCCAGCGTCTTGCCGTCCCTCTTGATGATCGGCGCGCACGAGCTGCCCGCGGACCGGCCGAACTGGATCTCACCACCGCGGGCCCGCCACCAGTCGAGCAGCCGGGTGACCGCACCGGCCGCCTGCGGCCCGCTCCCCTCACCCAGTTGCTCGAAGAAGCGGCGCTCGTACTCCTCCAGATCTCCCTGGTCGCCGGGGAGCAGCTCGGCCTCGCTGATGTCCAGCGCGGCGGGGAGTCCCAGCAGCTCGGCGAGCTCCCTAGCGGAGATCAACTGGGTCCGGTCCGCCCTGCCGACCTCGTCGAACTTGATGCCCTCGGCTCGGAGCACCTCGTGGACGTCCCGCTCGTCATCCTCGTCCGCCCAGCCGAAGCCCTTGGACACCTGGCCCGACGCGTTCAGCACCCGATGCGCGTTGAGCAGGCTGGTCTTGGCCAGGTGAGCACCCACCGGGACCGCGTGCGAGCCGATCAGCTCGGCGAGGTCCCCGTAGGTCGTCCAGGTGCCGGCCGGAAGCGCGGCGAGCGCCGCGTGCAGCAGCGTCCAGTCGCGGGACGGCCCCACCGGGCCGCTGTCCAGCGGGCCAGGCCAGATCTCGATCGCCCGGGTGGCGAGCCGTTCCGCGCGGGCCTCGATCTCCGCCTTGCCCCATCGCTCCTGCTTGGCGATCTCCTGGTTCATGACCACTCCGCTGCGCGTGAAGAAGTCACGCTTCCTCGCGAAGGACATGTTGCCTAGCTCGGAGTTGTAGCCGCTGAGGGTGAGGTTGCCCAGGGTGTGCACCAGCTCCTTGTGTAGCCGCTCCGCCTCCCCCTCAGTGGCGAGTGTCTCAAGCCAGTCGGGCGTCGGGCTCTGCGGCAGCACATGCTCGATGGTGATCTTCTTGTCGGAGAGGTCCACCCTCTCCTTGGGGTCGTAGGTCTCCTCCAACCGGCGAAGCACGAGCTTCTGCTGCGCGGTACGTCCCTGCCAGTAAAAGGCCTTACCGCGGATGTCGGCACGGAACTGTTCGTCGGAGGACCAGTACAGCCTCGCCGCCGACAGCTCAGTACGCAGAACATCCGCCACCTGCTGCTCGCCCGTCAGCTGACGGGTGAGCCGCATGAAAATCTTGTTCAGATTGCCGGATGTGACGCCCGAGATCAGCCGCCGGATCAGGAAGCTCTCGATATAGCTCAGCCCCTCGCAGACCTCCTCGTCGGTGCAGTCCCCGCTGTCACGGAGCTCCAGCAGTCGCATGATGACGGGGTACGCGGTGCTGCCCTTCCACTCGTTGAGAAAGCGCAACCGCCTCTCGATCTCTGTGTCGCCTTTTGGTTCGAGGATCTGCTGGAGATAGCGGGAGCGGCGAGAGAGCTCCTTCACGTACTCCTCGACGCGTTCCTCGACCTTTCCCCTGTCCACGGTCACGGCC
Source organism: Streptosporangium sp. NBC_01469 (assembly GCF_036227305.1). Lineage (NCBI taxonomy): Bacteria > Bacillati > Actinomycetota > Actinomycetes > Streptosporangiales > Streptosporangiaceae > Streptosporangium > Streptosporangium sp. NBC_01469. The sequence goes on from NZ_CP109465.1 coordinate 10,088,947, forward strand.
CGCAGGAGCTCCTGGTGACCCCGATAAGCGTCGTTGTACTGGGCCTCGTCACCCCGGTCGAGGATCAGGGTGAGATACATCAGCTGATCCAGCGCCTTGTGACCGAGGAGTTTCTGCATCGGCAACCAGTAGGTGTCGTGGACATACTGCCCCTTTGTCGGCAGATGCATGAAAACGTAGTTACGGATCAGGTCCACCTGGCTGAGCCGCATACCGGTGTTGTTAATGGATTCGAAGATCCGAAAGGCGTTGTCGTCGTCCTCCACGACGATCTGCACCAGGTTCAGCCGATTGAGGACCACGCTCTCGACCCGGGCGATGTCGTGGGGATCGGCCGGATCGTCGACCTCGACCAGCTTGGTACGGAAGAACTGGTAGGCGCTCGCGACCCGGCTGTCCGTCTCCCCCAGCGGCACTCCCTCGACACAGGCCTTGTAGGTGGCACGGTCGACCTGAGTGGGCAGCAGGCGATATCTGAGATTTCCCGGTTTGAACTTGTTGATCAGGTGGGTCTCGTTGATGCGCTCACGGTGCATCGGGTCCTCGGCGGCCTGGTGGTCGCGTAACGCGCACAGCGCCACCATCAGTGTCGTCAACCGCTGCTGGCCGTCGACGACCAGCCACTGATAGTTGCCCGGCGAGTTCTCCGGGCCGGGAGCCAGCACGACCGACCCCAGGAAGTGGGTGTTCTCCTTGCCCTGCTCGATCTGATCGACCTGTAACTCGATGTCCGCCCACAGCTTGGCGAGCTGCTCGCGCTCCCAGGAGTAGGGCCGCTGGTACAGCGGGATCATCAGCTGCTGTTCACCACCGATAAGACCCCGGAGCGTCGTCTCGTTGGCCTTCATGCCCACCTCCATGGAACGTTCCTGCAACAGGAGTCACGATCATTACACGACGAGGAGTTTCAGCGGAGGTGATCTTCAAAGAACGCCTCGCGAGTGAATCCGTTCACGGACGCCTTCAACGTAAACCCTGGACCCGACAGATTATCTCTCCAGGAAATCTTCGGCCCAAAAACACCTGGCAGTGGTGCGCGAATCCATCCTGTCAGCCGCTCTCGTAGACCTGTCCGGTCTTGGCCCTCAATGGAGCGTATGTAGACGGTCGAGCTCACCGCGTTGACATGCTGCGGCACTTCTACCGCGACGGCGCGTACGGCGGATGTCCATTTTACCGGTTCGTGGAAATCCCTGCCGTTGACCTCATCCGTACGCGTGGTAAGGATCGAAGGACACGGACCACGGAGGTGTTGCGCGATGGCGAAGGTGCTGATCGTCACAGGTGACGCGGCGGAGGACCTGGAGGTGATGTACCCCTACCAGCGGCTGCTGGAGGAGGGGTACGAGGTGGACATCGCCGCCCCGAGTGTGAAGAAGCTCCAGTTCGTGGTGCACGACTTCGTCGAGGGGTTCGACACCTACACCGAGAAGCCGGGGCACACCTGGGGGTCGGACATCGCGTTCTCCGACGTCGATCCGGAGCGGTACGCGGCACTGGTGCTGCCGGGAGGCCGGGCGCCGGAGTACATCCGCAACGACCGCCGGTGCCTGGAGATCGTCAGGCACTTCGCCGAGAGCGGCAAGCCGATCGCGGCGCTGTGCCACGGGCCGATCGTGCTGGCCGCGGCGGGGGTGCTGAAAGGACGGGAGAGCAGCGCCTACCCGGCCTGCGCCCCGGACGTCGAGCAGGCGGGCGGGACCTGGATCGACAGCGAGGCCCACGTCGACCAGAACCTCGTGACCGGGCGGGCCTGGCCGGACCATCCGGCGTGGATGCGCGAGTTCATGAAGATCCTCCGCGCCACGACCGGCTGAACGGTCTTCTCCGCCCTCCTCCCCGCCACGACCGGCCGAGCGGCGCGGGCCCCCGCAGATCCTCCGCGCCGCGACCGGCCGAGACGGGCGAGCTCCCTAAAAGTCCTCCGCGCCACGACCCGGCCGAGCGGTCCGCTCCGGAGATACGGGCTCCGGAAAGGGGTTGGCCTCGTCCTGACCGGCGGGGAGGCCCCGGGTCCGCTCCAGAGATACGGGCTCCTGAAAGCCTCCATCCCGTGAGCGGCCGAGCGGTCTCTCCGGCGTGCCCCTCACCCGATGCCGGACCCGGCCGGCGTGTGGGATCCGCGTACCCGTACCGCGAGCACCGAGGCCCGCCCCCAGCCCAGGAGTGCCATGGCGCGGAGGAGCAGGCTCAGGGGCCGGGAGTCCTCACCGCCGTCCGACAGCAACCCCGCCAGCAGGTAGAGGGCGGGAAGCGCCACGCCCGTGGCCGCGCAGCAGAACGCCCATCCGCGCTCTCCCCGTGCGGCGAAATGGCGGGTGAAGACGAAGCACGCCGCGACCAGCGAGACGAACACCACACCGAACGCGACACCGTGCAGGGCGTAACTCCAGCCCGGATCCTCGAGAAGACCCGGCGGCGCGCCGGGCGGGTAGCCCCACGACGGCTCGAAGCGGAAGACACCGGCGCCGACCAGGCCGATCCCGTACGCGCCGATCAGTAGCGGGCCCCAGGTCCCGCCGCGGCCCGGACGCAGCGCCCGCCACAACCCGGCCGCGAACGCTATGTTCAGCAGCCCGGTGACGACGAAGTCGGCGATCTGGATCCACCTCAGGTCGCCCAGGCTCAGCAGGCTGAGCGGCTGCCGCGACTCCCTGCTCGCCCACCGCGACGGCGCCCGCCTCGTCGCCAACGCCGCGAGCCTCGGCCCGGCGACGATCAGAATGTTCGACGAGGAGCTGACCGCCATGGTCGGCCACGGCTTCACCCCGGTCCTGGCACTGCGCACGATCACCTCCCTCACCCGCTACGTCAACGGGTGCGTCCTCCAGGAGCAGAGCGAGCGCCGGGAACACCCGGGCACACCGCCGGACCGGCTCGCGGCACTGGCCGAACAGCTCGACGGGGGTATGGAGGCCACCCTGATCACGGCGTTCCGCGAGAGTGGCGGCTCGTTCGGCGAGGACGCCTTCGAACACGGCCTCCGAGCCCTGATCAACGGCACGGCCATCGCCCTGGCCCGCACGGCCTGAACCGCACCCGTCCCGCTTGGCCCGAACCATCGAATCCGTCAACGGCGAGGATCGTGTCCGGCCCTCTTCCGCCGGCGCACGACGCCGTTCCGTCCCGCCTGAACCTGCTGCGGAGGGTCTCCGCGAAGCTCAAGGCGGTTCATCCGGTACGGTCAACGACGACCGCGGCGGGCCTGGGCGCGGTAGTGGTCGAGAACGTCCTGGCGAAGGAGATGGCCGAAGCCCGCGGCCTCGATGCGCAGGCCGAGCTCGGGCTCGGTCACGCCGAGCATGACGGCGGTGTCGGCCACGTTCCAGTTGCCGGCGGCGAGCCTGGTCAGCAGGTGACCGCGCCGGACCTGGTTCTCCGACAGGCGGAACGTCTTGAGGTACGCGAGCTGCCCGGCGCTGTCGGTGATGAGCTCGCCGATGTGGTTCTCACGCTGCCGTTCGAAGGGCGGCAGGAAGCGGGACAGGCGATACCCGCCCATCTCGTAGACGCGCTGGTAGGTGTAGTCCGTGCCCAGCAGCCCGCCCGCCATGACCTGGTCGTGGAAGGCCGCCCACTCGTCCTGCTGCCGGCGGGCCTGCGCGCGCAGATCGGCGAGCGACCGCACCGTCTCGTTCGCGATGCGGGCCCGGAAGTCGGGCACCGGCCCGCCGAACATCGCGTAGTGGTAGATCAACTCGCCGTACAGGTCGTGCACAAGGGTGGCGTGCAGGGCACGGTAGTCATCGGGGTGCGGCACCACGAACACGGCGGCGAGCGCGTCCGCGACGTAGACGAGAACGCCGCACTGGCCGCGGTGGATCTCGAAGACGCGGAGGGCGTCCTCCAGACCGCTGACCGCGGCGCCCGTGTACGCCTCCTCGACGCGAGGCGAGAGCCCGCGGCTGATCGCGCGGTGTGACCATTCCTCCCACGCGATCTCCGGTCCGCCGAAGTGCAGCGCCAGATAACCTTCGAGCGCCAGGTGCAGGGGCAGGAAGCGCAGCCGGTTCCTGTCGGTTCGGCGAGCCATCCGACGGTGGAACCGCAGCGACATCCGGTCGGGCGTGCGGTCACGCTCCTGCGGCCCCCGGAGCTGGGTTCCGTACGCCGCGGCGGGGGTGCCGTCGCGCGTCCAGTTCGCCACGAACCCGTGCGGAATGTAGGAGAAGTACGCGGTCCGCGAGTCCACCTGCACGACGCCGAACTCCGCGTCATAGAGCCGGGCGTCGAGCCGCAGGTCCTCGATCGGCCTCTCGCGGACCAGCGGGACGAGCCGTACGCCACCCCATGCCTGCCCGGGGCGGCTGGAGAGCCCGGTGAGGGCGAGATCCGTCATGCGTCCTCCCGTAGGAACACCTCGACGCGGCGCGCCAGATGGGCGCGCAGCTCGAAGATCCCGGTGCGCCCCTCCGCGAACTGGGCCAGCTCCACCAGGGCGACCAGGTTCTCGGCGTCGCGAATCCCGGCGGTCGGGACGGTGGGCGCCAGCCGCCGTACGTCGAAGTCGGCGGCGTCGTACACCGGGTTGAGGTGCACGATGCCGCAGGTGTGGTCCAGGTCGAGCCGGGTGCGCCAGATCCGCAGCACCTCTCCCGCGAGCCCCGGCGGTGAGTTGTCCCATCCGTCGGAGACGATGACGAGGCGCCCGGGTCGGCGTTCGAGGCCGTCGAGGATGCGCTCGCCGAGCGGTGTCGCCCCGTACGGATGGACGAGCAGCGCGTCCGAGCGGCCCGACAGCCACAGCGGCGTGTACTCGGAGGCCAGCGCCTCCAGCAGGAAATGGCAGGCGAGCGCGACGGCGAGCGGACGGCGGCGCTTGTGCCCCGAACCGTACGCGGAGAAGCTGTCGTCGAGGACGGCGACCACCGCGCCCCAGCGCCCGGCCTGATCGCCCGCGGTCCGGCGGGCGGCCGCGCGCAGCGCCGCCGTCAGCTCGGCGCGGCGGTGCGCGCGATCGGCCGTCGAGAGGCCGAGCACGTACGACGCCAGCCGGGTCAGCGGCATCGTGGTGAGGTCGGCCCGCACCGCGTCGGCGCCCAGGCCGCGCGCCGACTCCTGCAGACGCAGCCGTTCCAGCCGGGTGAGCCGGGGCGCGATGCGCTCCAGGAAGGCGGCGCGTGCGATGCGGTGCTTCGCCGCGAACCCCTCCGCCACCGTGTAGGGCAGCTTGTACAGCGCGGCCTGCTCGTAGTGGGCCCGCCGCCAGGTCTCCAGGATCGGTGTGGTGTAGGCGGCCGGCCGGTGCGGGGTGAACAGGAACGGCCCCAGCTCCCCGCCCGGTCTCAGGTGGGCATGGCGGACGACGTCCTTGACCGCGCCGCGGTACTTCACCGCGTCGAACGCGAGGTCGGGACGGGCGGCCAGCCAGTCACGCATGATCGCCCTGGTGCGCCGGTTGTTGACCTTGGCGCGGCGCAGCTCGCGAAACAGCCTGTACACCCGGGGCGGTGGCAGCAGGGCGAGCCTCCGGGCGATCAGGCGCCCCTCGGCCCGACGCTGCCCCGGGTCCGCCTCCCCCGTCGTGACCAGCAGGTTTCTGGCGATCAGTGCGGCGTTGTGGTCGTTGACGTCCAGGGCGAGGGTGGCCGCGTACAGGTCGCGATAGTTGCCCAGCAGGTAGCGATGCAGGAAGTCCAGCGAGAGGCTCTGCTCGTCCGCGCCGGAGTGGAACTCACGCTGGCCGGTGGAGGTGATCGCCGCGTTCACGAACAGCAGGACGTCGTCGGCGGCGATCAGATCCGCACCGGTCTCGATGTGAGCTTCGATCGCCGCCTCCGGGGTGGGTGATGTACGAGGCCGGCCGGGGAATGGGGGCACGAGCTGCGAATCATCGCTTCAAAGGCGGGTCCCGGAAGTCGCACCGGAGTCCCGCGGCCGGCTCCGGAAGGCTAGCACCGATATATCGCCTTCTTCTGCCCTATTTCCTACTGCCTGAGGCGCCAAGTCGGCCATAAGGCAGGATTGATCGTGGCATGTTTCAGGTCCACGCTGTGCGTGTGCGCAGCCACTCCAGAGCGGTTTTCCCCTGAGCCGCCTGGAAGGCACGCAGCGTCGGCAGACCTGGCGGATCAGGTTGACGGGATTGCCGGACGAAGAATCCGGTGAGCGCGGCCAGTACCGCGGTCACCGCCGCAGGATCGGCGTCCCATCCGACCGGGTGAGCGGTGAAGACCTCCTCCGGCGGCGGACCACCCTGCATCCGCACGCTGGGGAGCATCTGCAGCAGATCGAACCAGCCGGCTCCGACGAACGCCCACGGCCAGTCGACGACCATTACCTTATCGGCGGTGAGCAGCAGGTTGTCCGCCCGGATATCACCATGGACCAGGCTGTCTCCCGCGATGGCATGCGGCCAGCGCGCTTCCAGATCCGCCAGCGCATCCAGGTGACGTGTCGCCCACACATCAAGACCGGCCAGGTCGTCAGCGCCTGTTTCACGAGCCTCAACCAAGTTCCGCCACCCCTGGAACTGCTCCCCGAGACGCTGCTCGGCGGGCGGGGCAGCAGCCGGGGCGGGGGCCAGCGCGGTGGCCAGCTGAGTCAAGGCATCCAGAACTCGTCTCAGCTCATCGGTCCGCCACGGGTCGGCCGGCAGGCGGCCGTCCACGTCCTCGAACAGCAGCGCGACCCAGCCTTCGGAGTCGAATGAGGCCAGCAGCCTGGGCGCGGGCACGTCAGCGGGAAGTGCCTCGGCGATGCGAGCTTCGGCGCGATAGATATCGGCGGTGAGCGGATTCGGCTCGGGACCGACGGCCTTGGCGAACACGCGTCGGCCGTCGGCCAGCCTCAGCCGCGCAGCGGCGCCCGGTGAAAACCCGCTGGTCTGGGTCACCGCCTTGACAACCGGCGCACCGAGATGTGTCTCGACGGCCTGGCGGATCTGTTCGGGCACGGCGTGCCATGGCAGGCGCGTTCCGGTCGCAGGGGCGTTCATCGTTCCATCATGGCGAAGATCGCGTTCGACGGCGACTTCAGATGCCTTGACCCGGCTGCTTCCTCGGCTGCGCGTCGCCGGCCGGACCGAGCTCACCGACCGCTTCCTACGAGTCCGTGGCGACCTGCGCACCTACGATCCAGCTGGGGTCGGGCGACATCCTGACGGAACCCGACGACGCCTACCTGGGCGTCGTCCCCGACGTCCGCTCCGCCTCCAGGCCGGCCGCCGTCAGTGGGCCCAGTACGCCGAGGGCCGCCGCGCGGCTGAGATCCTCATGGTGGGCCTGGTTACGGAAACTCCGCAGGCAGCCGTAACAGGAGGTCTCCTCACCACAGTCGCAGACCGACGCCACCTGCTCGCTGTAGGTGTCCTTGACGTCGACCTCCGCGATCAGGGACGACCCTCGAAGGCGTCTGGACCAGGATTCTTCCCGGATGTTGAGCAGTCCTACGGGGCCGACCTTCTTCGCGGACTCAGCGTCCTTGGAACCTTCCATTTCAGAAAAAGTAATCACTGACAACGGAATTCGGAAACGTGTCGTTCGTCATCTCCGTCAGGAGTGAACGGCACACCGATCCGAACGAAAGGATTTGTCCTTTATCTCCTGAATAATCGGTTTCCATCCTTCCCATTCCGGGTTCACATGACGTCCGAGCACCACGGCGGCGACCTTGTCGGCCCCCGCCAGCTTGAGCGCGTACGACGCCGACTGGACGCGCGACCCGGTGGTCCAGGTGTCATCGAGCAGGAGAACGCGAGCGCCCCTGAGGTCTCCACCGGACACCTCGAACCGGTCGACACGAAATTCCCGCACTTCAGAAGGGATGTGAGGATTTGCGGATAACTCAGCCCACGGCAACCCGAGCCGGCCCCCGACCAACGCCCGCAGAGGATGTTCGCCCGGCCGGTTCCTGGTGCTCGGCACGACCGCCGCATGACTCCACCCGGCGACCCGAGACGCTCGGGCGACACAGCCGAGATGCTCCTTGACGAAGAGCAGCAGCAGACTGAGGAGATTGGTCTGACTTTCCCACGAGGGAGGTTGCGCCTTGTAGGCGGCGAGACCGTGCGCGTGCTGGGCTCGCTTCACCGCATAGGAGATGGGGACCACGATGTCGGCGACCCGCGACCGCGCCAGCGTCAACTGCCGGTCACAAGGGTGACAGCGGCTCCAGCCTGGATTCACCGGCCCTCGGCACACGTAACAGATAAAAGGTGTGGGATTAAGGGGATTGCGTAGGTAAGAGGCCTGCTGAGCGACTCGGGTGCGAATGAACTGCCAGGGATCAGCTGGTTGCGACAAGGTGGGGGGTCTCCGGAAGCGCGTCAGGGCCGGTGTGCAGATCCGAGATCACTTGCTCCACAACCGAGAGTAACTCCTCAAGGCCGGAAACCACATGCACTCCGGGCTTTTCCGCATACTCCCGCGCCCAGTCATGCTCCAGAAGCTGATCGGGCATCACGACGGGGCGGCCGTGCTCAAGGGCCAGCCGTGCCTGAATGCGCGCGCCACTCTTCCAAGGCGCCTCCACCACCACCGTGGCCGCCGCATAACCGCTCATCACCGCGTTGCGCATCGGGAAGCTCTGCTTGCTGGGCGGAGCGTCCGGCCAGAACTGGCTGATCACTGCCCCTTCGCACGCGATCTGCTGCTGCAGCGCCCTGTTCTCGCTCGGATAAGAACGATTGATGCCCGTTCCGATGACGGCGACGGTCCGGCCCCCCGCCTCGAGCGCCGCTCGGTGCGCGGCGGTGTCGATGCCCTTGGCGAGGCCGCTGACCACGGTCACCTTATGCAGGGCCAGCTCTCTCGCCACCGTGGACGCGATCTGGAGACCCCGCTCACTCGCCTGCCGGGTGCCCACAACGGCGATCGCACGCCGGTCCTCGGTGACAGCACCTCGCGAGAACAGCAGCGGGGGCATCTGGTGAATGCCGCGGAGCTGGCTCGGGTAGTCGCGATCGAAACAGGCGTGGACGCCGATCCCCGCTGCCTCCCACCCTGCCAGCATCTCCGCGGCCTGCGCGATCGCGGTCACCACGGGATCCGTCTCGGGGAAGAGCGTCTCCTGGAGCCGGAGCTTCCGCTCAAGCACCGCCACCGCGCTGCCGGTTTCGAGCACATCGAGCGCGATGTCCTGCCACTTGGCACCAGAACGCTGCAGCAATGCCACGAGTGCGGCACGTTCACGCAGTTCCTGGAGCATGCTCCCGATGCTACCGGGCAACAGGGGCACCACCCAGAGTCTTGGTTCATCACATCCCAAAAACTCGAACTGTTCGAAGCAGCGACCGTTCGGTCTGTCACTCGGGGAAAATCTACGGAGCCGCAAGGGTGCACCAGACGATCTTTCCGCCAGGAGCCAGACGGTAGTAGCCCCAGCTGGTGGCGAGGAGGTCGACGAGGTGGAGGCCACGACCGCTCTCGTCGTCCGGGTCGGGGGTTCGCAGGACAGGCGGGTTGCGGCTGGCGTCCCAGACGCGCAGCACCACCGTCTCGCCGACCAGGTAGAGGTCCATCCAGATGCGGTCCGGGTCGGCATGGGCCGCTTCGATGTCGGCAGGGCATGAGGTGTGTGCCTTGACGGCGTTGGAGACCAGCTCGGAGACGACAAGCTGGGCCGTCTCGATCAGGTCGTCCCGCCGCCAGCCCTCCAGCACCCGCCGGACGTGCACGCGGGCGTAGTAGGGCGAGGTCGGGAAGACGGAGAGTTCCAGATAGTGCTCTGTGGTGGTTACACCGGTCATTTCACCCGCTCCTGGTCAGTACGTCGGGCATAGGACCGGCACCGTTCGCAGACGGGGGACGCCGCTCACCCCACGGGGGACGGGGGCACGGTGCCGGTCCTACGGGAAGCACGGCCGGGGAGCGTCGCAGATGTGTCGCCGGTCGTACCGCTGAGGCCGGACGGACACCCGACACGGGGGTGGGCCGCCTCGGGAGGGAAGATCGTCCGCCCGGCCGTCTGGGGAAATCATGCGTTTCGCCTTCCAGCGGGGTGGCCGCCTGGAAGGCTTACGGAGAGGGCATGCATCATCACCATGAGTAAATGCAATGCAGGCTCTTACACTGCCCGCATAATCCAGAGAGGTGCCGAGGATGCAGGAAAGGGATGAGTTGGGGGTAGTTGCACCCCTGCCGCGAACCAAGCGCCAACCGCCAACGGTGCGTCTGCGACGTCTGGCGGCCGAGCTGCGTCGCCTCCGCCAGGAGGCCGGACTCTCTCAGGCCGAGGTGACCGAGAAGACCGACGTCAACCTCGCCACGCTCCATCGGATCGAAACGGCCAAGACCAAGCCGCAACTCCGGACACTCAACGCCCTGCTCGACGCTTACGGTGTCACCGGCAGTCGGCGCACCGACCTGGTGACACTACAGAAGGAGGCCAAGCAGCGCGGGTGGTTGCATGGTCTCGAAGCGGTTCTCCCCGACAAGTACAGCGCCTATATCAGCCTGGAGGCCGAGGCCCAGCAGGCCATCAACTACGAGTCGCTGTTCATCCCCGGCCTGCTGCAAACCGAGGACTATGCGCGGGCAGTGATCCGAGGTGTGGTACCAGCCGCCACCGACGCAGAGATTGACAGCTTCGTCACCGCCAGGATGCAGCGGCAGGCTCTTCTTGAGCACGAGGCGCCCCTACAGCTGTGGGCCATCATCGATCAAGCCGCTCTCCACCGAACGGTCGGCGGCAACAACATCATGCGCGCCCAGCTCTCGCATCTCACGCAGCAGGCTCGACGTCCACACATCACCATCCAGGTCATCCCGTTCTCCGCCGGAGCACACCCTGGGATGCCCGGCAGCTTCATCGTTCTGAAGTTCGCCACCGAGGGCACCGACGTAATTCACATTGACAGCATGGCTGGTGACCTGTTCTTTGAAAAAGAGGCAGATATTCAGCGGTACAACCACATCTGTGAACATCTTCGCGCGATAGCGCTCAGTCCTGCTGACACAGCGACGCTACTCGCGTCTCTACGCGAAGATCGTTAGAGGAAGGAAGCAAGGTATGCAGCAGCCAGGTCTATCCAGTGCACACTGGCGCAAGAGCAGCCTCAGCGGCGAAGGCCCGAGCTGCGTCGAGGTGGCGTTCGTCGACCACGACGTCGCCGTCCGCGACACCAAAGACCGCGACGGCGGAACCCTCATCTTCCGCCGCACCGAGTGGGCCGCCTTCATCGGCGACGTCAAGAACGGCCACTTCGACGGCATCGTCTGACGGTTCCCCTGAAAACAAGGTCGTCTTCCGAGAGGCTCGCGCTTCCCGGAAGACGATCCAGGGGCGATCTCGCAGTCGTCAACGGTCCGGCGCCCTGGGCCCGCCGAAGCCCCGGGTGACACCGTCAGGAGGATGGAGCGAGCTGCAGGCGGACCGGCTCGGTCAGCGCGGCGCGTGCCCCCTCGAAGTCGGCCAGCCGGGCCGCGACCGTCGCCACCGCGAGCCGTTCCGGCAGGACGGCGGAGAACTTCAGCCCGTGGACGGCTCGATGGTCGACGTCCGGCAGCACCAGGAAATGGAAAACCCCGGTCGATCAGCACGCTGCGGGTATATTCGGGGAGTCGCGAAAGCGAGCACATGCTTACCTGGGGCTTCTCGCCCCCGAGGGCGCGGTCTTCGGACCGCGCCCTCTTTTCTTCCCTGTCTTTCCCCCACCCGAGGCCGTGCCGCCATGAACGCGATCCCCATTGGGTGTGATCCCCGGTCCGCCTACTCCCAGCACCTTCCCAGGATCGGTCTGGGAGAAGGCGAGCACCGCGAGCGCGCCGTCGCGGGCCGCTAGGGGATCTGTCCGGGTTCGTCGACGACTCCCGCCGCTACCTCGGCCGTCGCGAAGACGCCCCCCTTCGGGAAGGCCACCTCGCCCTTGATGAGATAGTCCTGCAGGTAATCCGTCCGCGAGCCGAGATAGCGATAGGTCGTGCTGTCGAGGATGACGTAGGACCGCTGGGTGACCTGACCGTTCTCGTCGCGCTGCGTGCCGAAGCCCGGAGCACCGACCTCGTAGGCGATGCCCATGCCTGCCCTGCCCGCCGCGTCACGTACGCCGAGGTCCACCCGGACGCCCGGAATCCTGGCGAGAGCGCGGAAGATAGCGGCCTCCAGCTTGGGCGGCATGTAGACCTCCTGGCCGAGGTAGAGCGACAGCACTCGGAACGCCCGTGCGTCCGGGGGCTCGTCGAGACCACGCTCCTCGTCTGGCTTGTCCCTCCAGTGCCGGTCGCCCTTGACGTGGGCCAGCAGCCGGTCCGGGTCGGTGGGCAGCCTGGCCAGCCTGGCCGCGTACTGCCGGGGGGACAGGTCGTCGTTACCCGGGTCCAGCTCGATGGTCCGCGTCTCCATCGGGCCTGAGTCCAGCCGGGTCGCCTGCCTGGTGCCGTCGTAGCGCGTCCAGTGCTCCTGGACATCGACCGAGCCGTCGGCGGGCTGTATGCCAACGCTCTTGCGGTACAGCCACTGGTCGGGACGGGGCGGGGTGCGGTCGGGCCGGCGCTTCTCGGCCGTCAGCGCCGCCTGCCGCAGCATGACCTCCGCGCTCACCGGTGTCGCCTCCACGGTGACGGGCGGCCGGGCGGCCGACCGCTCGTCGTCGTTCACCACCACGACCACCGCCGCGATCACCGCGACGGTCGCCGCCATCGCCATCGACAGCGAGAGCACGGGCCGAAACCGGTGGCGGCGGCGCAGGGAACGCGCCCGCAGCGCGCGCAGGCGGTCGGCGTCGGGCTCGGGCGCGTCCGCCCGCAGATCTCTCAGCGACTTCAGGTCATCCACGGCCGGTCTCCTCCGAGATAGCGGACGGATCGACCCCGCCCAGGGCCTCACGGGTCTTTCTCCTGGCACGGTGCAGGCGCGAGCGCACCGTGCCGATGGGGACACCGAGTGCCCGCGCCGTCTCCTCGTAGCTGAGATCCGCCCAGGCGATCATCAACAGCACCTCGCGATCCTTCGACGACAACACGGCGAGTGCCCTCACCAGATCGCGCTGCGCCGCCGAGGCCGTCACCCGGGCCTCCACCCGGTCTGCGTAGCTCTCAGCCACCTCGTCCACCCCGGTCCTGGCCAGCGAGAGGTACGCTCTGACCTCGGCACGGTGGTGCTTGCCGATGAGGTTGGCGGCGATGCCGTACAGCCAGGGGCGGGCATTGCGGTAACCGGTGTCGTAGCGCCCGAGCCGCCGGAAGGCGGTGAGGAACGTCTCGGCCACGATGTCGTCGGCCATCGAGTCCCCCAGGCGCCGCGTCACGTAACGGTGCAGGGCGGGGGCATGTCGGTCGAACAGCACCGAGAAAGCGGCGGAATCACGCCGGGCACGCTTGATCACCTCCGCGTCGTCCAGATCTGTCTCCACACTCAAGCGTGAACTCCGTTTCCTCGGTCCGGTCACCCCTTTTCACCCGATGCCGCGAATCGAGTTCTCCACGCCTCCGTTCCGATGGATCTGACCGCTGGGCCTGACCGCGCCGTTCATCGCACGGTGCCCTGGCCTCCGAGCCCTGACCGACGGTATACACCGCCCAGGGCTTCGAGTACGACTGGAACGGCGTGATCATCGGCCCGGACCTGGTCTATCGCGACGGCAGGTTCGTCACTGTCCGGGCTGCCAGCAAGGACCCCGCCCTCACCCCACGGCCTTTTCAAAGTTAGTTGATCATGGTTTGGCTGCTGGTCCGCTGGAGTGCGTGCCCCGTCCTGTGACATGACGATGGCCTCTGGCCTGAGATGATGGAGTTCTCTACGCTTCGTCACCACAGGCCCGGAGACCATCTATATATCCGTTTCGTATGCTCTGGGTCTGGCTGTCGTTGTCGCGGATGGCGAGCTCGATCCGGAGGCGGAGACGGCCTTCTCGTCCGCCTCTGCGATGACAGAGCGTGACGATCGGCTGGACCTGGGGAGTGTCTCGGCCTGGCCGAGGTACTGGCCCTGATGCAGGACCCGCGCGACCCGCGCGGCGTGCGCCATTCGGTGCCGTCGGTGTTGTTGATTGCGGTGGTGGCGGTGCTGGCCGGGGCGCCGAACCTGCCGGCGATCGCCGAGCGGGCCGCGGATCTGTCCCAAGAACAGCTACGGCTGCTGGGCGCGTGGCAACATCCGCGCAGTGGGCTGCGGGTCGCGCCCAGCTACGGGACGCTGTCACGGGTGATCCACGGCGTGGACGCGGCCGAGTTGGACCGCCTGGTCGGCGGCCGGCCCGCGCCCGGCCGCTACCGGCCGCGGGCCGCCTGGCCGGGGTGGCGCTCGACGGCAAGGTGCTGCGCGGCGCTCTCACCGAGAGCGGGCAGTTGTGCCTGCTGCAAGCGGTGCTGCACGAGCCTGGGGTGACGATCGCGCAGGTCGCGGTGCCGGATGAGACGACCGAGACCACTCAGGTGCAGGCACTGCTGGATGGCGTCGACATTGCCGGGATGGTCGCTACGACCGATGCTGCGCACACCAACGTCAAGACCGCGGCCTACCTGATGGAGGTCAAGCGCGCCTGGTACGTGCTGCCGGTCAAGGGCAACACCCCCGGCCTGCTGGCGGAGGCACGCCCCGCCTGCTTCTGAAGATCTTTGAGCAGTGCAGCGGAGATAACCGACACCTGGCCCACCCTTCCGTCCTGTCATGCGACACCAGCACCCTGTCCAGTCAGCGTCCGAGCATGGAGGTCTTCCTGCCACCCGGACGGCGAAGGCCCACGAGCGAGCGAAACAGCCGCGCCTCGGCCTTCCCCCAGGAGCACAGCCGAGACCGAGACGCCCGCACCAGGGCGCGGGCCCGGGAGATCCTCGAGCAGGTCACGCAGGTGACGCAATGAGAGCGCTCGGACTGCTGGGCCAGGTCGACCTGCCCGCGCAGATCGCAGCTGTCCCACGGGCCCGCCGCTACGTCCGCGACCTGCTCGACGGTGTGGACCATCCGCACACCGACGACGCGCTCCTCCTGCTCACCGAACTCGTCACCAACTCCGTACGCCACTCCGACTCCGGCCGTACCCCCGGCGGCCGGGTCGTCGCCGTCGCCCACCACGATGGAACGCTCCACATCGACGTCGTCGACGCCGGATCGGTAGGCCGCCGACCCCAGGTCTACCTGGATACCGACCCCGACAGCGGCGGCGGGCGCGGCCTCTGGCTCGTCCAGCAACTGTCCACCGCGTGGGGCTGGTACGAGACCTCCGCCGGGCGCGTCGTCTGGTTCCAGCTGGCAGGAAAGGTGGCCCCGTGATCCTCTGGGACCACCCACCCCGCTGCCTCAGCCCGCACGTCCTCCCCGCCCGCTCCCACTGCGAGGCGCTGACCTGGCATCCTCCACGCGGCGACACCCAGGTCCGGGTCGTGAGGTGGACCTGCGACTGCGATCCACTCTTCTACGAGCTGTGCCAGGCGGGCGGCGTCAGGTTCATCCGCCGCACCAGACGCTCACGGAGTGACCTGACAATCGACGAAACCGACCGTCGGCCCGCCGCGGAAGCCGACGCGATGTGGATCGCCCTGCTGCACGGTCTCGTGCGATGACAGGAGCCACCGCTCTTCGATCGCCTCCAGAACCGATCTCACCAAAAGTGATCATGTAGGTGTGATCAACCATGACCGGAAAAGCGAAGGGACGGCATTTTCCGCCGGAGAAGAACACCTCACTCGACGGCCAACAGCGACAGAGCCCGCTGCCGGGTGAGCGCGTGAAGTGCTCACCCGGCAGCACGAACACCGGAGCAAGGGATCAGCTCTGCGGCCAGAACCGGATGAGATATGACTCCAGATCATAGGAGGTGCTCTGCTGATCGCCTCTGAGCGGTTCTCGTAGGCGCCGCATGTAGGCATGAATATTCCACACCGTCTCACGGCTCCCCAGGTCGAAGACCAAACGTGGAGGGAAATGCTCCACCCAGTCCGTCAAGCAGACCTTTCCGGAAAACAGAAAGAGCTCGCCCTTCCAGTCTTTGGCCCACGCCTCCGACGGGGAGAACGGAGGTCCGTCCCAGAGTTCGAATCGCACATCGACCACCTGATCGCTGAGCTCTGTGGTGACCAGGCAGCCGTTGCCGCTCGGGGCGAACCACTCCCCTTCGGCGGCGAGGCGCCCCCAGGGCTCTTCCGCACCGGCCGTGGTCTCTTCTGCCATGAAGACTTCTTTGTCGATGACAACGAACGTCTTGTTCGAAACATGCACCTCGTCAGTGAGCTCAGCGATGATAGTCGCCACTTACACATCAACCCTTCAACATCGAGAGGCGGGATCGACTCTAGAAAACTCGTCAACAAGCACAACCGTTTTGTCGCGAACAAGCAGTCCGACCCAGGCGCGTTGAATGAATGACGCACCTGGGCCGGAATTCAACTTAAGACCTACTGGAGATCCACCCAGAACCGGTCGGTCATCAGTATTCGATTATTCTGATACCAGGCGTTGACTACTTCTCCGTGCGCCTTGTTCTCGTCGAAGTCGACCAGCTTCACGGAGTAGTTGTGCGCGGGACTCGCGTATGCGGCTCCCTGCCCTGTCGACGCGAACGGGAACTCGTCACAGCTCATCCCTTCAGGTCGCCTCTTTCCGAACTCCAGATCGCATGTCGCTATAGAGGCTCCCCGATTCGCACTTCTCCTGGTCGAATAAGGCTCTCGAGTGAGGAAAGAGTCCGTCCTGTTAGGACCGAACCCCCAGCCAGGAATGTTCTTGAACAACGTCATCCTGGGAAAAGCCCGTCCTCCCGGCTTCGGATCGGTGCCGTTCCCTCCGCCGGTCAGAGCGCTCTTGACATGGTCGTACATTCCGGGGAACTTGACTCCCTTGTCGCTCACGTCGTTTCTGCGCATGACGAGCGCGGGAACACCCTCCATGACAACGCAGCCGCCCTTGCCGGCCCCGTTGTGCCACGTATTGTACGAATGCGACCTGTCACAGCGAATGACGTGAGGACGATCGCTTTGCGCGCTTCTCTTGATACTCGCAACAATGACAGGGAAATACATCGACATGGTGGCTTCGATCGTGCATGAGCCGATCTCATCCAGGCCGTCGAGGCGCGTCGACCTGAAAGTCTCCGTCGTATGCCATTCCGGAGGGTTGGACATCCATGCGCTGATCGGGTGATGGCCGGTCATGCCGGTAACCTTCGTACGTCCACAAGCGCTCGAGTTACCGGGACTCTTCTCGTCCTTGATGACGTAGGAGAACTCGGTCAAAGCATCCGTGAGACTCCCACTACGATGTTCCACCGTTATACGTCGGGACACTTCGAACTCGCGCGTATTCACATGTGTTGAGATCTTGTAGAAGTAGCGTCCTCTTACCTCCCCGACCTTTGTCGACCCGACATACTGGCGACTGTACCAACTCAGATCTATGCAGTATGAGAACCGGTTTTTTATGTACCCTGCTCTGGTCTTGGTGCTCGCCGCGTTTTTACATTCGTTGTAACTGGCCTGGGGGGCTTCTTCCATCGTCGTCGGCAGGATGCTCTTGAGATACGAAGCAGAGCCCGGGGGGTCAGATACCGCGTTCGAGCCGACCGTCCGCGTCTTGGCCCCCTGCGCGATGGCGAGATCCTGCCAGTCGGACCACTGACTTGACACACCACCAACGGTGGCACGGGCACGCCAGCGCACCTTCCGACCATTGACGAGCTTTCCTTCCGGAACCTGAAGGGTTCCGGTGGATCCAGAGGAGACGCCTGCGACGGTTCCGGACCAGATCAGACCTTCCTTCGAAGTCACCTTCGGATCGTGGGCAACCTGGAACTCCACCGCCGAGTGACGTCGCAATGGATCGGACACCTTAGCCATCAGATGCGGTGTCGTCGTTGAACTGACCGCGTTCTCGTCTCCGGCTGTGAGTCCATGAGCCCACAACTTGCCAATGGCCGGTTCGGCATTCGCCTTACCCTGAGTCGATCGCGATTTCGCCTGTGCGCTCGCCCACTCGAAGGTCATGAACCCCCAAGAGTAGGGTTCCATCGTGTTGCCTGCGGCGTCCCTGGCTCCACTGACCTCTGCCAGGAACATGGAGTCTTCCAGCGAGGCATTCGGCGTGAAGGTCAACACCGTGTTGTTGGAGGACATCACCGCACTGCCGGCAAGGTTCGCCTCATCGAAGTAGTCGATCAGCGACAACTGAGCGTCGGTGACCGGCTCACTGAAGGTCACCGTCAACTGTGTGTTGAGTGGCACGCCCTGAGCTTCGCTGGCCGGACTCACCTCGACGACGGTCGGTGCTGTCGTGTCCGGTCCGATGGTCGGCGTCGGAGTGGGTGTCGGGCCAGAGTCGTCGAGATAGGTTACCTTCAACACCGGCGGATGAGCGTCCTCGTCTTCGGTCTCCGAGGCGTGGTAGCCGCGGTCGTACAAAGGCGCCGAAGCAGACTCGTCGACACCGCGAAGCAGCAGACCGTGGTTGCCCTGACCGGAGGACCACGCCTGCACCATGCCGGTCACCGGCCAGGTCCAGATGACTCCGGAGGAGTCTCCCTCCGAGCACCCACCGGGGTCCGTGGCGACCACCTCACCATTCGTAATGGCCGACGGCTGGTTGGACCAGTTCAATGTGGAGGCGTTCCAGGCCGTGGTAACCCGCTGTGCCTTGATGCCCGATTCGCTGTCACCGCAGCCGTAGATCTCTGTGTTCCACAGCTCCAGCTTGGCGTCTGTGATGGTCTTGCCCGCCAGAGACGATGTGTTGAATTTCAGGTAAGCCCGCTCGGTGATCCCGTGGTAGGAACCACTCCACAGACGGGGCCCGCCGGCACCTGTCGTCCCCTCGTCGTCGATCCAGGTGTCCACCTGCACCGGCAACGAGACCGTCTTCTCGTTCGGCGGATCTGGCGGGACCAGATCCGGGCCGAGAAGCTTCAGTTCGTCGGCGTACAGCGCGGATGCCGGCTGACCGGTCGAGATCACCAGCTTGATCTGTGCTTTGGCCGCGTTCGCCGGAGGGAAGTCCTGTGCATCCACCGGACTCCACGTATCAGGAGCCAAGGGATAACTCGACGTGGTTGAGCTGACGAAAGCTCCTGCGGAGTCGAACCAGTCGATCCCGTACTGCAGAGTACCCGCTGTACCCGGGGAGAAAAAACGTCCACTTATCCCGTGAAGATAGCTTGGATGCACGGATATATCGCCTTCGGAGCGGACGACAATCTCCGTAGCCCCGTCCGCAGCGGTGATCTTCGCCGACGAAACTCCGTTTGCCTCGTGGGCCCGATCCGTTGACCGCTCCAACACTCCGCCCGTTACCGTCCACGGGGCGGTCTCGGTCTCGAAGAACGGATTCGCATTCAGGATCCGCTGCGGCTGTTGTGGCGTAGGCAGCGGGTTCGGCTGCGGGAGGTCGCTCGGTGGATCACCTGGATTCGGATCGGCGCCGGCTTCGATCTCCGCGTCGGTAAGCCCCCCTCCCTGTCAGACTGGTGTGACACAAAAGGACAAACTAACCTTGCATGGCATGAGTAGGGCGAGAACTGGATGTTTCTGACGTGACGTTGAGCTTGACCGACCTGGAGCCCGAGCCGGGAGATGATGTCCAGGTGAGCAGCTCCAAGAAGCCCTCGGGCGGCGGCCGGCCCAAGCGCCGGACGTTCACCGCGGACTACAAGCTGCGGATCTTGGAGGAGTACGACCGGCTGCTGGCCGACGGCGAGCCCGGCGCCTCGGGCGCGCTTCTGCGCCGGGAAAAGCTACTGACCTCGCACATCACCGAATGGCGCAAAGCTCGCAAGAACGGCGCATTGGAGGCACTGACCCCGAAGGTCCGCAAACCGTCGAAGTCGGCCGCCGAGGTCGAGAACGAGAAGCTGCGCGCGCAGAACGAGAGACTCACCAAAAAACTGGCGACGACGGAAGCCGCGCTGGAGATCATGGGAAAAGCACACGCGCTCTTGGAAATGCTCTCCGAGAGCGCGGATTCCGACACGAAGCCACGGAAGTGATCGACGGGGCGTTCACCGAACTCGAGCCCTTGACTTCCACGAAATACGCCTGCGATATTACCGGGAAATCCCGGTCGACCGTGCACCGATCACGTAACCCCCGGCCGGGACCTCCCGTGGCGCGGCCGCGTCCGGCCCATCCGGCGAAACTGTCGCGAGAAGAGGCGCACGAGGTGATCGAGACGCTGAACTCGCGGCGGTTCATCGACAAGGCACCTGCCCAGGTGTGGGCGGTCCTGCTGGACGAGGGCACCTACCTGTGCAGCATCTCCACCATGTACCGGCTGCTGCGTGCCGAGGGCATGACCGGCGACCGGCGCGCCCAGGCCACCCACCCCGCCAAGGTCAAACCCGAACTCGTCGCCGATGGCCCCGGCCAGGTCTGGTCGTGGGACATAACAAAATTGAAAGGACCCGAAAAGGGGGTCGTCTACAACCTGTACGTGATGATCGATATCTACTCGCGGTACGTCGTGCACTGGGAGACCTGGCCCGCCGAGAACGCCCACCTCGCAAAACGGTTCATCAAGAATGCCATCGAGCGGAACGGCGGATCGACGCCGAAGACGATCCATTCCGACCGGGGTACCCCGATGACATCGAAAACCGTCGGCCAGCTCCTCACCGACTTGAAGATCGACCAGTCACATTCCCGGCCGAAGGTATCGAACGATAATCCCTATTCGGAGGCGAACTTCCGGACGTTGAAGTACTGCCCGGCGTTTCCCGGACGCTTCGGGTCCATCCAGGACGCCCGCCAGTTCTGCCGGCGGTTCTTCACCTATTACAACAACGAGCACCGGCATTCGGGGATCGCTCTGCACACGCCGGCCTCGGTCCACCACGACACCGTCGGCCAGGTCCAGACCGAGCGCGCCCGGGTCCTGGCCGCCGCCTACGCCGCCAACCCCGAGCGGTTCCGACGCATGCCCACCCCGCCCCGACTACCCGAACGTGCCTGGATCAACCAGCCAGAAGCCAAGATCGAAACGGAGCAATCAGCACAGAACGCTGCAGCCTGACCTGTGTCACCCAGTTTGACAGGCACCGCCCTTCGGGGATGTAGGCATCCAGCAGGTTGGATTTGACCGAGGTCTTGTTCGCTATGGCGTTCTGCGCGGCTTGCTCAGGGCTCAGGACATGTCCGGGAGGAGTGCCGTCGTAGACATTTCCGGCGTCCACCCATGCCTTGTCCTCAGCATACGAATCCGGCATCTGCTGGCCGGCAGGAAAATCACGCACGACATTCAGGTATTCAGGCTCTTCGTATTCGACGAACAGCACCGGTCCACGGCCGCCTGTCCCGGCCCATTCCGCTGAGAGGTATTCGCGGTAGTTGAGCGGGCCACCTTCGTTAAGGGCGCCGATCTGCAGGCCGTAGTTGGGTTCGCCATTGGACCAAGCCCGGACAATGTCCTCGATGGTGTAGTAGACCTCCTGGGCCGGGTCTGAACAGTACCGGGGCGGGTTGGTGTTGACCCGGCCCACGCCGCTGCCCTTGGTTCCCTGACCGCTGGTGGTGACCGAAGGTTGGTTGTTCCAGCGCAGGTTGCTCATCGTCCAATCGCTGGTGATACGGCGAACGGCGATGTCACCGACCTCGGCGCCACAGGCGTGGGTGATGTAGTTCCACGGCCTTAGGTCGGCATTGAGGATCTCCCGACCGTAGAAAGGCGCGCCGATGAGGTTGTAACGCAGGTAACTACGCCAGACCGCCCCGTCGCTGGTCTTGCCCGCCACCAGCGCGTCCATGAACTGGTTGGGGGCACCTGTGCCCCAGGTGCCGTTGTTGATGAAGGTATCGGCGGGCATGCCTGCGCCGTACCACGGGGTGGCGTCCATCAAGCAGCGTGACCGGGTAAGTGGTCGCGGGATCGGCCAGGAAGGCCTCATCCGGGGTGTAGCGCAGCACGGACCCCTTGCCGGTCTGCTCGACCGTGGCCGCGACGGTGCTCATCCGCCCGGCGTCCGGCGGCGCGTCAGGGCTCGCCGCCGTCTTGTCCAGCAGCAGAGCCGACGCCAGAGGGGCGGCCTTGCCGTCGCCTTCGAGGGCCGGCAGGGTCGGTTTGCCCGACGCGTCCTTGCCGTACTTCACCCCGGTCGGCAACTCAACCGGAAGACGAAGGTCGAGTTTTCCGTCCGGGCGCTGG
This sequence comes from Streptosporangium sp. NBC_01469, assembly GCF_036227305.1. Classification (NCBI taxonomy): domain Bacteria; kingdom Bacillati; phylum Actinomycetota; class Actinomycetes; order Streptosporangiales; family Streptosporangiaceae; genus Streptosporangium; species Streptosporangium sp. NBC_01469. The sequence goes on from NZ_CP109465.1 coordinate 10,110,943, forward strand.
GGGATCACGATCTCCTGGCGCAGGCCGGTGGGCGTGACGGTGACGACCAGGTCGATTCCGGGACCGTAGGCCGACCGGTAGGTGGCCGTGCTACCCGACAGTTCCGGCTTGGGCAGCGCGGTCGGCGCGCTGACCGCCGCCTCACCCTTACCTGTCTTGGCCCTGGCCAGCGTGGTGTCGCCACCGGCCGACAGGGTCACCTCCACTTTGGAGACCTTGGGGCGGACGACCCCGCCCTCCTCCACCAGGGTCGTGTCGATCGCCGCCCAGGCCCCGTCCTTCTTGACCCGGATGGGCGCGCTGTGGACGTACGTGCCCAGCGTCTTGCCGTTGGTGGTGGCCACTGTCGTCGAGTTCTCGGTGTGCAGAGCCTCGATCTCAACCTGTTTATTCTGCCGTTTCGCCTCCTGCTGTGCCGCCTCCACCGGGTCAGAGGTGGCGGTCGGTCGCGTCACGGGAGAGGTGGGAGCAGGCGCGGGGGTAGGTGTGGCTGCGGCGGGAGTCACGAGGAGCGAGGTGGACAGCCCTACTGCGACTATCAATGAGGTGCGGCGATGGTTACGGAACGGAACGCCAGGTCTTGGTTTCTGTGGTTTCACTCCGACCTTTCCGGTAAACGGTCTTGGGCCGGAGTGATCTTCACATGGAACCAGCGCAAAAGTAAAGGCATGATCGCGGAAGCCGGATAGCTTTCACAATCGGTAGCGTAATGAAAACCTCACATTCCGCATTCTCGACGGCGTCCGATACCTAAAGAAGCCTGCCATCAAAATAAAACCGAAGCCAAGGGATATCCCCTGTTTCTGCAGTTCAGGCGGTCAAAACAAGCTACAACCAGGCACATCGACCACGAGACGGAGAGCAGCTTTGTCGAAAATGTCGGTGACCCTGCCCATACTCCCCGTCCGCGAATGATTCGGTCAGTGACATCGGCATTTTACGGATGAGACATATGCACCCACCACTCATACATGCGCTCCTCAACACTGAGGATTTCCGGGGCGAAGATCTGGCGGACGACCACCCGGAACATCACATCAGGTCGTCGGTGTGAAACCGATCAGCCGACGGATGCGATCGACCTAAACGGGGCGGGTGACGATGACCACACCGCCCGGCGTCCGAGAGAGCTCCCTACCCTTGGCGATGATCATCCTGGCCGGAGGTGCTCCCAGGATGCTGTGGGGCGAGGCCCACGCCCCGAGGAGGTCGCCCCCTCCCGGCGCCCCAGAGATGCGAGACGACGGCCGAGACTTCGCGAAAAATCGCGGTCGATCAGCGCGAGGCGGGGTATATTCGGGGAGTCGCGAAAGCGAGCACATGCTTACCCGGGGCTTCATGCCCCTGAGGGCGCGGTCTTCGGACCGCGCCCTCTTTTCTTCCCCCTTGCTTCTCCCCCACCCGAGGCTGCGCCGCCATGAACGCGATCCCCATCGGGCGTGACCCTCGCTCCGCCTACTCACGGCATGTCACGACCCGCCTGCTCGACTTCAGCAGCGTCACCACCCCGTGGACACGCCGGCTCTCTGGGACGTGAGCTCCCTCCTCGCCTTGGAGGAGCTGCACGAGGCGGGCATCTGGGTCGATCGCAGGGTGCTGTCGCAGGGCGCGGTCGACTGGCAACGCCACACAATGGAGCGGCTCCTCGGCAACGACCCGGCGATGGGATCCGGGACCTACCGGCGCGAACTGCAGGAATGCATCAAGACCACTCTGACGCTGGCCAGTGACGGCCGCCGCAAGCTGCGCCACCTCATCGACGTCGCCCGTCCCGGCTACCTGGACCGCTGGGCCACCTGTGTCGCCGTCGACGCCCCGCCCGCACCCGAGCGGGTCGCCCGTGCCGTCGCCTCCCACCTGCTCGACAGCGGGCACAGCCTCTCCGGCCTGCAGCGCTGGCTCCGCGACGGGCGCCAGAACCTCTCGGCCACGGACCTGCTCTCGGAGGCGGCGACCCTGATCGCCACGCCGCCGCGCGGCCGGCACGTCGTCGTCCCGTTCCACGCCCTGCACAGGTACGAGGAACTGGCCGGGCATCTGCCGCACTGGCGGGCGGCGGCCGAGACGCAGATGCTGATCGCGGAGGCGGGGCTCAGCCTCCGGAGCGGATCGTGGGCTCGCTGGTCTTCACCGTGGAGGCGCGAGACTCCACCCGTGCCGTGGAGATCGTCTCCGACCTGGTCGAGCGGATGTAGGCCAGGGCCAGATTTGCCGCGAGCGGGCCCGTTCTCCCCCTCGGGGACGCGTACGTCATCGGAGAGACCAAGCCGGTCCCGCTGCAGCCGCCCGCCCGGGGAGCCCAGGTGCTGTCGCTGGCCGCCGAACGTCAGCTTTACGTGGTCGGCGGGGAGACACAACGCTTCGGTGAGCAGGCACGGAGCACACTCGACGACGCCTTGGAGATCGCCTCCGCGCTCAACCAGGGGCCGCTCGCACCCGCGATCGCCGGAGGCTGGGCAGCCCTGGAGTCCCTGCTCACCGAGGCCCGCGACCCCGACGAGCGGGAGAAAGTGGCGGCCGCGGCCCGCGCCGCCGCCCTCGTCGCCGCCTCCTGGCCACGCGCCGAACTCACCGCGCTCTCCTACCGGATCCGGAAGGTGAAGGGCGGCGATCTCGATACCCGCCTCGAAGCGTGCGAGTCGAACCGGAGCCGGGCCGCAGTGATCGCCGCCGAGCTGAGAAGCGGGAGCTCCCTCCCCCTCGTGCGCTCCTGGCGGACCGGCAGCGACGTCGCCTCCGTCCTGCGCCTGCGCGAGCTGCTCGCCGACGAGAGGCACGTACTGGAGCGGGTCCGCTTCTACGTGGAGGTTTCGCTCAGGCGCCTGTACCGCTGCCGCAACATCGTGCTACACGGCGGCTCCACCGGAGGCGTCGCGCTCCCTGCGGCCCTCCGCGTGACCGCTCCCCTGGTCGGAGCCGCCCTGGACCGCCTCACCCACACTCATCTGGTCACCGGGGTCTCCCCCATCACCCTCGCCTCACGCGCCGAGACCGCCTTGCGCATGGTCGGCGACGAGCTGGGCCCTGACCTCTGCGACCTGCTCGAATAACCTCCGGCAGGGTTACGAGGCGGCGAGGTGGCGGTGTGCCTCGACCCACTTACCGGAGACCTTCAGCGCACCAAGGGAGCCGGGGGCCGGCCGGTCGTCGACGTAGGGCGCCACCCCGCTCGACGGGGAGCAGCAGCCACCGGGCAGCGGGTCTGGCGGTCGCCTTGTCGGCCAGGCGTTCCAGCACGCCCAGTCGGTCGTAACGGGCCAGCGGGGCCGCCTCGACGACCAGCAGCGGCTCAGGGGCGGTGGTCAGCCGCTCCTCCAGCCCGGCCGCCGCGAGCTCGACGAGCCGCCTCAGATTCGCGGCGTCCTGCGGAGCCGCGTCCGGACGGTCGGAACGGAGCACCAGGGACCAGTCGACGCTGAGGGCCTCGGCGGTCACCCGCATCGCGGCGAGCAGCTCGGCGGTGACGTCGAGCACCTCGGCGCCGAAACGGGCGCTCAGCGCGGCGATGGCGTCGGCGTACAGACGGTAGTCGACGCTGAGGGTGACGAATCCCCGCTCCTGTGACGAGAGCGCCATCCGGCGTTCGAAGTCCGCGAACTCCCGGTCGCCCGCGCCTCCACTCAGGCTCGTTACCGGTCGGCTCTTGGACGAGGGGAGGAGAGTCGCCTGCACATTGCGAGGCGCGTAGCCGCTCTGGCCGGGAACCAGCGGGACGCCGGCCTTCTTGAGCAGGGCGTCCAGGTCCTGGCGTTGCTCGGGGAACGCGCCGACCCTGGGATAGCGGGCGCGGATGCGCGCCTTGAGCTGCTCGGGGTCCATGCCGTGGCGGATCACACCGAGCGAGGAGGCCATCTGCTCCAGGGCTCGGCGCGGGTCCAGCTCGTCGGGGTAGACCTCGCCCCGGCCGTTGGCCGCCGCCGTGCGCGAGGCGGCGGCCGCGAGGAGGGCCAGCCGTTCGGGCCGCAGTTCGGCGAATCCCTGTGGCAGCCGCACGGCGCGAAGCCTGGCCTCGGTGCGGGCGGCGGTCGGCAACGGGCTCTCCGCGGCCAGCTGGTCGGCGGCCTTTCCGAGTCGTACGGCGTAGTCGAGCAGGTCCGTGCCCGGCACTGCGTCGGGATCGGTGGGCTTTTCCAGCGCGATGATGACGGAGTGGTGGGAACGTCTCTGAAGCAGCCTGGCCTCCCCACCACGCTCGGCCTCAACCTCGACGGCCGCGCGGACGAGCCCCAGGGCACGGCGCATCCGCCGGTCGCCCGCCGCGTCGGACCCCCGCGAGGTCAGCAGCGCCTCCGCGACGCCGGTGGCGGAGATCACCCCTCCGGCATCCTCGACGATCTCGTCACGGACCTGGGTGAGACCTCTCTTGGGCCGCCAGCCCTTGCGTGCCTTGGGGATGATCTGGCCGACCCGGCCAGCGGTGACTCCGGCCGCCCGTGCCAGCTCGTTGTTGCCCGGCCAGTCGGTGGCGGTGTCCTCCAGCCCGAGGTAGAGCCGGAGCACCTGTGCCTCCGCGGAATCTTTTTTGAGGTGCTTCGGTACGAGGGAGCCGAGCACCGAGCCGACACCGCAGTCGGAGTCGTCCTGGACCTCCTCCGCCTGGGAGGCCGCGGTGACCGGCGGTTGGAGACGTCCGCGCCACTGTTTGGCCCTGCGCCTGATCTCCCGCTTGGTGGGGTCGGCCACGCCGGAGAGCCGGGAAAGCTCGAACGGGGAGCGGGCCAGCAGATCTCTGACGGTCCTGACGTCGATGCGGTGCAGCGCGTCGACCGCGCGTGGGGTGAGACCGGCCGAGACGATCGCCGTGTCGAGGAGAGCCTTGGCCGCCGCCTGGTCGAGCTCCTCGCCCGTCACCGGGTTGACGCTGGTCGGCGTGGCCGCGGCGGGCGGTACGGCCTCGAAGGCCGACTGCCAGGCGATCCTCATCGTCTCGATCGAGTCGTGCCGGGCCTTGACGTCGCGCGCGAGGGCGCTGCGGAAGAAGGCGATCACCCCGTCGCGGGCCGGCCCCGGCTCGAAGTCGTCGGGGTCGATCGTGACGTCATCCTTGATCACTGCCGGGTGGCTGCCGCCGGTGCCGTAGGAGGGAGTCCGGCCGGTGGCCATCTCGTACAGGGTGACGGCTACCGCGTAGCGTTCGGCCGCCGCGTCGTAGCGGGGCCGGTGAACCGTGTCGAAGAACGGGTCGAGGTAGGGCGGTGTGCCGACGCCGGTTTGTTCCAGCGGCGCTCGTGACAGGGAGAAGTCGAAGAGCGACAGGTGGACCTCGCGGCTCTTGCCGCGCTCACGGAAGGCGAGGTTGTCGGGCTTGATGTCTCGGTGGTTGACCCCGGCCAGGTCGAGCGCGGCGAGAATCTCCAGCAGGTCCCTGCCTCAGCGGCTGAGGAAGTCGAGCGAGAGCCGTCCCTCGCGGCGGATCATGGCCGCCAGGCTCCCCCTGCCGGCGTCCTCCAGCAGCAGCCCCCCACGAGCAACGGCCCCTCCAGGCCGCGGGCGATGCGCGGCTCGCGGGCAAGTTGGAGCACCTCGGACTCGTCCAGCAGTCTCCGGCGGGCCCCGTCCTCGTCCAGCGCGACCTTGAGCACGGCCGGGCCGTGCTCGGGATCCTTGACCAGGAGGGCAAGGGCGGTGGAGCCCTGGCCGAGACGCTGAACGACCTCGAACCGGCCCGGCCGCTCCAGAGTGCCGATCGTCGAACCGGGCGTCGCCTCCAGCGGGTCGACCTGCTGTGCGACCCCCTCCCGCAGGAAGATCTCCTGGATCAGATTCTCGAGCTCCTGCGTGAACTTCTCCGCCGACTCGGTGCGGAGGTCGACGTCGCCCGCCGTGGCGTTCCTGACCAAGTCGATCATCGCCTGGGAGGCGCCGTCGAGCTCGACGCCGACGTCGAGGCCGCGTTCGCGGGTGAGCCGCTGCTGGAGCTCCTCGCTGCTGCCGGCCGGGGCGTTGCCGGTGAAAATGAGAAAAGAGACGGAGCCGAGGCCGAAGACGTCCGCCAGGATCGGGTCGGCGTCGAGATTGTGGAACGTCTCGGGCGCGATGTATCCGTGGGCCGCCTGATCGGTCATCGCCTCGAGGGTGCGGGTGCCCGCGGCGTAGCTGCCGTGACCGGGGGAACCCGGTATGAGCCGGCCCGCGGTGTGCCAGTCGCGGACTCGCGCGCCGTACCGACCCCGGGCGAGGGTACGGACGAAGATGGACAGCGGACTGAGCCTGCGGTGGACCAGTCGTCGCGAGTGCGTGTGCCGCAGCGTGTTGGCCAGCGTGCGGACCAACCTGATCCGGTCGTCGACGGAGAGCTCCCCGGCCTTCTGCATCAGGAAGTGGTCGAGGCGCACCTCGGTCGCGTCGTGGTCGAACACGACGGCGGGACCGCGGTCGTGTTCGTAGAACTCGATCGCGCGGGCGATCCCCGGATGGTTGACGTTCTCCAGGGTGACGAACTCGCGCTTGGCCGCCCGGACGGTCGCGCCGCGCTCCTCGTCGGAGACGGTGCGGTCGACCAGGTAGAAGCGGACCCGCCGGGCACTGTCCAGCATGGGGTGCTTGGCCAGGTAGTCCTGCCAGCCCGGCCCCTCGGCCAGCGGGGTGTCTGCCAGCTCCAGGTTCCCGACCCTGCGATGTCGGACGCTGGGCCGCACACCCGCCCTGTCGATCAGTCTTGCCAGCATGACCGAGCGCCTGTGGTCGACCACGTTCCGGGGATTTCCCGGCGTGACGGCCAGCTCGTCCCCGATCAGCTCGGCCAGCCCGTCGGGGCCCTGCCCATCGATCCGGTAGACACCGTGTCTACCTCGGTCGGTGAGCCTGACCTCGGTGGTCGGCTGGTGGAGGACCACCCCGGCGTGCACGAACGGCAGGTCTCGCCCGCCCGCATCGATGAGGAGCTGCTTGAAGTGCTTGGCCTTGCTGTCGGCGAGGATGCGCGGGTTGTCCTCGGCTTTGCCGTTGTGGAACCAGGTCTGGTGGTCGCCGGTGATCCACCCCGACCAGTGCTTCAGCTCCAGCAGGTAGATGCCGCCCCTGCCGATGATGAGGAGGTCGACCTCGTACTGGCGGCCACTGCGGGTGGTGAAGGTGAAGTTGCTCCACGCCCGGTAGGGGTCTTCGTCGTCCAGCTTCGCCCGGATCGCGGCGAGACCACCCGTTCGTGGGCGTACTCGGAGGGTGTGACCTCCACCCAGCGCCTGCTTCCGGACTCCACACGCCCCTCCGTTCCTCGGCGCAGGGTCTAGTCCTGGCAGTGGCATCCTTTCCCACGGTCATTCCTGCTGGGTAACGGTGGCCCGAAACCAGTCCAGGCAGCCCGCCACCACATCCCAGACGCTCGGGGCGACGAGGGAGGTCACCCGGAAGGACGGGTAGAGGTCCAGTTTCGCCAGTGGGATCTCCACCTCCGGAGCGGCGTTGAGACGTTCCCTCAGTTCCTCCCTGACGGCGACGTCGTCGAACGGATTCCTCTTCGCGAGCGTGCCGAAGGGGATCTCCACCTTCTTGGGGTAGATCCGGATCGCCGCCAGCACCTCGCTGCCGCGTTTGACGACGGGAGCGCAGGAGGCGCCCCCAGAGCCGTACTGGATCTCGCCTCCGCCCGCTCGCCAATGCTCCATCAGTCGCTGAACCGCTCCGGCCGCCTGCGGCCCGCTCGCCTCGCCGAGTTGCTCCAGGAAACGCCGCTGTGGGTCCGCGATGTGCTGGTGCTCGCCCGGCGCCAGTTCCGACTCGCGCAGGCACTCGCCAGGCCGAGGAGGGCCGCCAGTTCTCGGGCAATGATCCGCTGCGACGTCTGCGCCCGGCCCAGCGCCGAACCCTTCAGTTCATCACTCCACTCCTCGCCTACCTGCCGATCTGCGTCACCTGGTTTGTCAGAGCCGGCTGATAGTCATGGCAACGTCTCCACCGCTGGAGGCGACCGATGACTTCGGAGGCTGACATGGGTCTTCTCGACGAGCTCTCCCCCGAGCAGCTCGGCTGGCTCGGCGACGACCCCGGCCGGGTTCGCGCGGACCTGTTCGCTCGGCTCGACGAGCTCTACGTGCCGGCGCGGGAGTGGCCGGCGCCGACGTTCAGCGAGACGGTCTTCGCCGAGCTCGGGCCCAGGCTCGGCGACGCGCAGTGGCGCGCGCTGGGGGTGTGGGCGCAGCTGCGAATAGACCTTCATCTCCACGGGACGGACTATCGCCCGGATCCGGCGATGCTGACCGCGCGGGTCGCCCAGCGGAAACTCGCCTGGACCGGCGACGAGGTCGAGCTGCTCTGGCGGGCCGCGATCGGGCCTGGCCTGCTCGACTACCGCCACGAGTCCTCGACGGCCCTTCCGTGGGCGGCCACCAAGAGGCTCTCCCACGAGGCACAACGCCGCCATCTCCCGCTCCTGCGCCAGATCCAGGAGAGCCTGGTCGGCAACCCGTGGGCGTCCCACTCCCGGCTCAAACGCGACATGGACATCTTCCTGGGGGAACACACGGAGAACGACCCCGTGCGGGCCACCACCTACCTGGTCGGCGAGGGCGACGGCTTCGCCGACCTGCTGGCCACCGAGTACGGCTCCCGCCTCGGTGATTCGAAGACGCTTCCCCTGCTGTGCCACTGGGTCACCGCGACCGCCGCGCGCCCCGCACCCACCTGGCTCCGACAGGCCGCCGCCCTGCTCACACCGGACACCGGCCCGCTCATCCGGGACATCCTGAGCCGCGTCCCCGCTCACCGGGAGACGACGACCCGGCACCGCCAAGGCACCCACGAGTGGACCACGACGACCTATCTGAACGAACGCACCGCCGTGGCGCTGCGCGGCCTGATATGGACGTGCGAGCTGATCGACGAGCCGTGGGTGGTCCCGCTGCTCGGGGAAGTCGCCCTGGCGGCGGGCACCGGCATCGGCGGATCCGGGTCCAACTCGCGCAGCGAGAAGCTCGTCAACGCCGCCCTGCTCGTGCTGGCCGAGCACGGCGGCCTGGAGGTGGTGGCTCCGCTCGCCCGGATGCAGACCAAGGTCAGGAAGAGGTCGATCCTGGCGAAGGTGGCGCTGACGCTGGACGCGGTGGCCGCACAGGCCGGGCTGAACCGTGAGCAGCTGCTCGACCGGACCGTGCCGACGTTCGGGCTCGGCCCGGACGGCGTGCGGGAGGAGAAAGCCGGAGATCACGTCCTGCGGCTGGCGCTGGACGAGGCGGGCACACCGCTGCTGACCTTTCTCAATCCGGCGGGCAAGCCGGTCAGATCGGCTCCGAAAGCGGTCAGGGAGAACCACGGCGGGCTGCTCACCGAGTTCAGGAACACGCTCAAGGAGATACGGAAGACGCTGTCCTCCGAGCGGCTCCGCGTCGAGCGGGCGCTCGCCGAGGACCGGCTCTGGCGCTGGAACCAGGTCGAGGAGTTCTTCCTCGACCATCCCGTCACCGGTGTCCACGGCAGGCGGCTGATCTGGCAGATCCTGCAGGGCCCCGCCGGGATACCGGTCAGGACCGCCGACGGCTGGGAGCTCACCGATCCGACCGGCCGCCGGATCCAGCCCCGCGCGGACACCCCGATGCGGCTCTGGCATCCCATCGGGGAAACCGTCGAGGAGATTCGCAGCCGGCGTGACCACCTTCTGGAGATCGGGCTGCGGCAGCCGTTCAAGCAGGCCTTCCGTGAGGTCTACCTGCTCACACCGGCCGAGGAGCAGTCCGGGACGCTCTCCAACCGCTTCTCGGGACACAGGCTGCGGTACGGCCAGGCCAAGGCGCTGCTGTCCGAACGCGGCTGGACCGGCCTCTCCCTCGGCCACTGGGACGCGGCGGGCGGCTCGGAGCAGAGCGAGGCCGTCAAGGAGGTTCCAGGCTGGCGGATGCGCTGGGACATGCACCTGCCCATGGGGTCCTGGGAGACGGATCGCCACGGCGACCCGGCCTCGTTCTGCGTCAGCGGTCCGATTCGGTTCGACCGCACCGACTCCGACCATCTCGGTGAGGAGTCATGGAAGGGGGTTCCCAAGCCGACGCCACTCATCGAGGTGCCCCCGCTGGTGCTGTCGGAGGCCATGCGCGACGCCGACCTCGCCGTGGGCGTCTCCTCCGTCGGCCTCGACCCGCAGGGACAGGGCGACTACTGGAACTCCTACAACTTCGGCGACCTCACCGAGAGCGCCGAGATCCGCCGCGACGCCCTGACCCGGCTGCTTCCCCGGCTGCGCATCGCCGACCGGGCCGAGCTCACCGACCGTTTCCTGCGGGTCCGTGGCGACCTTCGTACCTACCGGATCCACCTGGGGTCGGGCAACATCCTGATGGAGCCCAACGACGCCTACCTGTGCATCGTCCCCAACGTCACGTCCGACCAGGTCTTCCTGCCGTTCGAGGAGGAGGGCGGCATGCTGTCGGTCATCATCTCCAAGGCGCTCCTGCTGGCCGGCGACGCCGCCATCACCGACCCGTCCATCACCCGCCAGATCAGGGTCTGACCTGGTGCCCGCCGGGAGACGCGGCGTGGCGAGCACGGCGCGTCTCCCGGCGGACTCGCCAGCCGCGTCCGCACCGCCCTCCACGAAGCGGGCAGACCGGGGAGTGTCCGTTTTACGGCCCGCGGAATCTCTGACTCTCCAGCTACCCAAGGGCATCATCGCTTCGTCTCCAGGCCCGGTCACGAGGCGGGGCGGGGTGGTGCGTTCCTCGTCCGCCGGTACGCGCGTCCTGTGCAAAAATGATCATGGCTTCCATGAGCCATGAACCGGTCCATCCGGATTGCCGAAAAGGCGCTCGGCACCACCGAGGACACCATCGAGGAGAGGATGTCGGTTGTCCGTGACGGACTCGGAGCTCGCCGGCGAGCTCCGCGAGCTCGCCGATCATCCTCATCTGGCGGCCCGCCGGGACCAGCTGAACGACCTCGCGAACGCGATCACCGATCCCGGGAGAGCCGGACGCTGGTGCGAGGTCGACCTGTTCGCCGCCTTCGCTCCCGACGACAGCATCCTCGTGGACGACGAACCGGTGGATACCACCTCCTCGCCGAGGAGACCGCGATGGCGCCGGGGGCTCGGCGCCGCCGTCGGCCCGGCCCTCGTCTTCGTACCGATCCTCATCACCTGGCTCGGGTTGATGATGGCCACCGGCGCCTACGGCGACGTCCTCGACGACGGCGGGGTGGACGCGGCCCGACGGCCTTTCCTGGAGATGTGGCAGCAGGGCTTCGACGGCAGGCTGCCCCGGTTGTTCGAGTTCGGCAACATCGCGCTCTGCACCCTCGCGGCCATCTTCTGCCTCATCTGCTGGACCGTGTACGAGAACATCGCGCGGAACAGCAGGGAGGATGCCTCGGAGCGGGCGCTCCGTGCCCTTCGCGTCCGGCTTCGCGGGGCGCTGACCGAGGCGAGCCTCGTACTCGGCCAGGTACGGCTCTCCTCCCCGGAGCGGTTCGGGGCCGAGCTCAGCAGGACGGCGGCCGACATCGGCTTCGTCGGGACCACCGCGCGCAAGGTGCACACCGAGCTGGTCGAGGCGCTCACCCTCACCCTGGAGGCCACCCGGAAGACCACGGACGCGCTGGCCGGCAGCGCGATCGACGTACGCGACGCCGTCGAACTCCTCAGCGGGCACCTCGCGGCCATCAACAACACCTGTGACGACCTCGCCGCGGTCGTGGCGCGGGCCTCGACCGTGATCAAGGTCCAGGACGCCTCCCAGAAAATCCGGACCCCGCGGTGACTGCCCGGCGAAGAACCCCCACCTCGACCCTGCTGGCCGGTTTGCTCTTCGCCGACCTGCTGCTCGGGCTCACGATCATCATGCTGGGAACGCAGGCGCCGCCTCCCTCGCCCGCCGAAGCCGCAGCGGACACCACCAGGCTCCGGCTGGACACCGTCCGGTCCCTGCCGGAGACCACCCGGCCTCCGGCGGAAAAACCCGAGACGGAAAAACCCAGGACGGAAAAGCCCGAGGCCGAAAAACCTCGGGGGGAGAAGCTCCCGGAGGAAAAGCCGACGGAGGAAAAGCTCCCGGCGGAGGAGTCCCCACCGAAGGAGCGGAAGGAACGGGAGAAGAGCGAGGATTCCCCGGGGAAGGAAAGCCCCGCCCGGCCCCGCCCCTGCGCCGATCTCGTCGGAGGCGTCCGGGCGGAACCGACCACGATCTCGTTCCGGGTCGCCCCCGGCGCCGGTGACGGCGTGCTGGCCGCGCGGGTACGCCAGGAGCTGCGTAAGTACGGGGACCGCCTGGCCGGACGGCACGCCGGCATGGTCCTGACCTTCGGCACCGGCGACGGCGCCGGGGAGGGCGTCCGCCTGGCCACCCGGGTCAACACGGTCATTCGCGAGGCGTACCCGCGCGTCTTCGGGGCGGCCGTGACCCGGAACTTCCACGACCTCGCCGCCCCGAACGGGTCGGTCTCCATGGAGATCTACTTCGTGACCCACGGCTGCTCACCCGATCCCACGAACCCGAGAGACCGATAAACCGCTCGCGCGGGCCTTCCCGGAACCGTTGCCGTTAGCGCGGGTCTTACCCGGACGGTCGGCCGGCGGGGCGCCGAGCGATGGTCCCGCCCGGAGGCGGGACCATCGCCGGTTTCTACCGGGGCGACGTCCCGTCGGGCACCGGGGCGTACCCGGTGGCCCAGGTGGTGAAGGTTCCCCTTCTACCGGGGCGGCGTCCCGTCGGAGACCGCGCCCGGCACCGGGGCGTACCCGGTGGCCCGGGTGGTGAAGGTTCCCCGGCCCTGGGTCCGGCTGCGCAGCCGGGTCGCGTAGCCGAACAACTCGGCCAGCGGCACGGTCGCGGTGATCACCACCGTCCCCGCCCGCGCGGTCGAGCCGGAGACCCGGCCGCGCCGTGCCGACAGATCGCCCAGCACCCCGCCGGCGGCGTCGTCGGGCACGGTGGCCGTGACCTCGACCACCGGTTCCAGCAGCACCATCGCGCTGGCCCGCAGCGCCTCCCGCAGCGCGAACCGGCCGGCCGTGCGGAACGCCATCTCCGAGGAGTCCTTGGGATGGGTGGCCCCGTCGGTCAGCGTGACCCGCAGGCCGGTCACCGGATGCCCTCCGAGGGGACCCTCGGCCAGCGCGTCCCGGCAGCCGGCCTCGACCGCCCGGACGTACTCCTTCGGCACCCGCCCGCCGACAACGGCCGAGCGGAACACGAAGCCCGCCGCACCGCCGTCAGCGGTGGTGTCCGGGGCGCCCTCCAGTGGTTCCACGTCGAGGACGACGTGGGCGAACTGGCCGGCGCCGCCGTCCTGCTTGACGTGCCGGTACAGCAACCCGGACACCCCGCGTCCGACCGTCTCCCGGTAGGCCACCTGAGGCCGCCCGACCCCGACGTCCAGCCCGTGGGTACGACGGATCTTCTCCACCGCGACCTCCAGATGCAGCTCGCCCATCCCCGACAGCACCGTCTGACCGGTCTCGGGGTCGGTCCGTACCACCAGCGAGGGATCCTCCTCGACCAGCCGCGCCAGCGCCGACGCCAACCGGCCGGCGTCGACGCTCCTGCGGGCCTCGACCGCGACGGAGACCACCGGGTCGGCCACGGTCGGCGGTTCGAGAACCAGCGGCGCCGAGGGCTCGCACAGGGTGGCTCCGGTACGAGCCGCCTTCAGCCCGATCACCGCGACGATGTCCCCGGCCACCGCCAGGTCCACCTCCGTGTTCCGGTCGGCCTGTACCCGCAGGATCCGGCCGATCCGCTCGGTACGCCGCGCGCCCGCGTCCAGCACCGTGTCTCCCTTCCGGATCGTCCCCGAGTAAACGCGCAGGTAGGACAGCCGCCCGGTGGCGGTCGAACTCACCTTGAACACCAGCGCGGCGAACGGCGCCGCCGGGTCGGCCGCCCGCTCCCGCACCGTGCCGTCCCGGGAGCCGTCCTGGGTGCCGCGTACCGGCGGCACGTCCAGCGGCGAGGGCAGGTAGGCCACGACGGCGTCCAGCAGCGGCTCGATCCCCCGGTCGCGGTAGGCCGATCCGCACAGCACCACCACGCCCTCACCCGTACGGGTCAGGTCGCGCAGTGCGGCGGCGAGGGTCGGCGCGGAGATCTCCGGTTCCGCGCAGAACTCCTCCAGCGCGATCGGGTGCAGTTCGGCCACCGTCTCCTCGAGCAGCCGGCGGCGCCGGCGCGCCTCCTCCAGGAGGGCGTCCGGCACCGGCCCCTCCTCGAACGTGTCTCGGCCTCCGGCCCACACCAGCGACCGCATCCGCAGCAGGTCCACCACGCCGGTGAACCCGTCCTCCCGCCCGATCGGCAGCTGGACCACCAGCGGGACCACGCGCAACCGCTCACGGATCGACGCGACCGCCGCGTCGAGGTCGGCACCGGCGCGGTCGAGCTTGTTGACGAAGGCGATCCGCGGCACCCCGTGCCGGTCGGCCTGCCGCCACACCGACTCGCTCTGCGGTTCGACGCCCGCGACCGCGTCGAACACCGCGATCGCGCCGTCGAGCACCCGCAGCGAGCGCTCCACCTCGTCGGAGAAGTCGACGTGGCCGGGTGTGTCGATCAGATGGACGCGGTGGCCGTCCCATGCGCAGCTCACCGCCGCGGCGAAGATGGTTATTCCACGGTCACGCTCCTGGGAGTCGAAGTCGGTGACGGTCGTCCCGTCGTGCACCTCGCCACGCTTGTAGGTGGCGCCGGTGACGTACAGGATCCGTTCGGTGATGGTGGTCTTGCCCGCGTCGACGTGGGCGAGGATGCCCAGGTTGCGGACGCCGGTCAGCGAGTCGGTGATATGACGGTGCAGGTCGGTACGCACGGCCCATGGCCCTTCGGAATGATCCGGACAGGACGGCGCGATTCCCGGACGAGACGAGACGACCCGAGGTCAGGTCGTGAAGAGACCCCTCACGCGGTGCGACCGCGTAGGGAGATGCCCTATACCGGGCAGGGCAGGGGTCAGGCGTTCGTCACGGGCATTCGACGCGGGCCGCGCGGCCGGCGTCGGGCACCAACGAAGACACCAGGATCACGTCGTAGCGTGACGGGGGAATGACCACAGCGGTGCGACAACGCACGGCCTGCTCCCCTCACTGGTCAAGGCGCGCGCCGCGGTGTCGCGGCAGCGCGTGATCAGTGGCGAGTGTACTGAGACCGGCCTGGGCGGGAAACCGATTTTTCCGCCGACGGCGACCGGGGTTCGACGTGTCAACGACAGACGAAGCCTGGATCCGGCACCGAGCTCGCTCCGCTCCAGCCGCGTATCCGCTTCGCCCCTGAGCAGGGTGATCCCGTACGGAGCCCGCCCGAGATGACAGGTCCGCAGCTGGCTGACCCCCTGCGCACCGCTGCAACGCTGGTGGCGCAACTGGCACCTGCAATCCATGGTTTCTTCCGAAGCTCCGTCCTCCGCGTGACAGATCGCGTGCGTAAGCATCCGCATTTGAAGGCCGGAGTATGACGACGGCCCTATCGCTCCAGCTCGGGCGCGCGGGCCGCGCGGCGATCATGGCGACCTCGCCTCCGCTCCGCCCTTCCCATCGTTCACGGGGTCATCGGGAGAACGGCGCCGAGCAGCGACGCGCCGATGACGACCGTGAGCGCGTACGCCTCAAGCGGGACGAGATCACGTTCACCGCAGTGCACGCGACTGCCCGTAAAAAGCATGAAAAAGCATCTCATCACGGTCATCCCATTGATGGCGACGGTCCCGAGGAGCGCGAGCCAGACCGGTAGGAACCCGGCGGCCGAGCCGTGGACCAGCAGGTGGCCGCCGGCGAACCCGAGGGACGGCGGGAAGCCGACCGCGGCGAGGCCGCACAGCAGGAACGCCACGGCCAGCCTCGGGGTCCGGGTGAAGTCGCCGCCGGGCGCCACCAGTGACAGTGGCCCTCGCCGGGCTTCCAGCGCGGCCAGGGCCATGGCGAGTCCCGACAGGGCGAGGGCCGACGCCTGCCAGGTCAGCACTGCCCCGGACCTCGCGACCGGCGAGCCGGCGCCGAGCCCGAACGCGATGAGCCCGGCCTGGCTCATCGCCAGGAAGGCCAGCGCCCGCCTGGCCCGCTCCTGCACCACCGCGAACACCGAGGCCGCGGCGGCGGTCAGGGCGCCGAGCAGCGCGACCCCGTACGCGAGCGACGCGGGCAGCCGCGTGGACAGCAGGTCGAGATGGGTGATCACACCGGCGGGCGCGATGCCGAACGCGACCACCAGCCCCATCGGCGCCCGCTCCACGAACCTGGGGTACCAGCCGTGCGCGGGCAGGAGGGCGAGCCTGATCGCGACGCCGAGGACGACGAGGACCGCTCCCGCCGTCTCCCGGCCGGACGCCGTCAGGGCGGTGCCCGCGCCGAAGAGCACGACCCCGGGCACCTGGTAGGCGGCGAACAGGCGGCCGAGCCCGTCACCGCTGTCGTGATCGCGTAGTTCGGCCCAGACGATCCAGGCCGAGAACGCCCACAGCGCGACCGTCACCCCGTCGTTCCTGAAGGCCGCGAAACCCGACGAGACGGCCAGCAGCCGCAGTATCCGGGCCAGGGTCGCCGGCGGGTGCGAGGCGAGCGGGCTCATCGCGACCACCAGCAGGCCGGCCACGCACGCCAGGGTGCCCGCGAGCCGCCCGGTGCCGCCCGGCACGGCCGCCACGAGCAGGCCCCGCACCTGCCCCCCGGTGGCCGGGGCGAGCATGCCGGCTAGGGGCGGTGCGGCCGACAGCGCCGTGACGGCCGTGGCGGCCGTGGCGCAGGCCACCGCGACGCGGCGCGCGAGCCGCCGATCGGCGATCCGGGCGACGACGACGGACGCGGCCAGGAACAGGGCCGTCACCAGCGACGGGACCAGTGCGATCACGACTGCCGCCCTCCTCGCCCGGTGCTCAGCCGCCGCGCCCAGCGGTCGTCCAGCGCGTCGGCCCGCCGGATCAGGCGGGTGAGCCCGCCGACCAGGTGATCGCGCAGCCAGGCGTCGAAGTAGCCTCTTTCCAGCGCGTACCGGTACAGCCACGCCTGCGCCGCCCGGGGAACCAGGCGGTCCAGATGCCTTCCGGTGCGGGGCAGCGGGCCGCCGGTCAGCCGCTCCAGGTGGTGGTGGTCGTGGATGAGGCTCGGCGACCGCAGGATCTGCGCGCTGCGCGACGCCGCGTGCGCGACCAGGTGTGCCAGCGCGAGATAGCGCAGCCCGAGCCCGATCTCGGCCATGATCATCCCTATCTGGGTCATCGACGCGTAGGCCAGCGCGCTCTTGATGTCGGTCTGCACCCGCCCGCTCAGGGTGACGTGGACGGCGGTCAACGCGCCGACGGCGACGATCGCCGTCCGCGCCGCCGGGGCCTGCGCCCAGACGGACTCGGTGCGCAGCAGCAGGTACGGACCCAGGCTGACGGAGATCGCGCCGTAGAAGAGGGCGCTCGACGGGGTCGGCCCCTCCATGGCGCGGGGCAGCCATCCTCCCAGGGGCACCTGGGCGGCCTTCCCCATCGCCGCCCACAGCAGCAGGATCCCGATCAGGGCGGCGTCCCCGCCGGCGGCGGGCGCCTCGAAACCCGCCCACCCGCCGTCATGCAGGACACCGGTGACGGTGGACCCGCCGGTGGTGCGGTGCAGCCATACGACGGCGGCCGGCAGCCCCACGTCGCAGGCCCGGTAGGTCAGGAACGCGCGCAGCGCGTGCTCCACGGGCTTCCTGCGCTCGTGGAAGAACGCGATCAGCAGCGCCGAGGCCAGGCCGGCGAGTTCCCAGCCCACGAAGGCGAGCTCCAGGCCGCCCGCCAGGGCGACGATCTCGACGCCCGTGCCGAACAGGGCCAGGAGCAGGTAGAACCGCAAGTATCCCGGTTCCCTGTGCAGGTAGCGCCGGGAGAAGACGCCGACGAGGCCCACCAGGAGCGCGGTGAGCGCGGCGAAGGGAAGCGACAGCCGGTCGCCCACGAGCACCAGGGGGAACCGGTGGTCTCCCTCGCCGAACCAGGCGCCCGCCGACACCTCCAGGGCCCGGTCGCCGCCGGTCGTCACGGTGAGGGCGAGCACGAGCGCGCACGCCGTCGCGAGCCCGAAGGCCGCCGTGACGACCGTCGAGACGATCCGCTCGGCTCCCCCGCGACGCCGCAGGGCGAGGGCCGCGAGGAGCAGGAACGCGCCGAGCGGCAGCCCGGCGACCGCGATCAGCAGGAACCGGTCCGCCGCGACGCTCACGACGGCTCCCCGGCTCGCGACCCGCGACCCGCGAGCTCGTGTCCGGCACCGGAGGTCCCAGACAGGCCCGACATATCCGATACGCCGGGTGGTGTCTGCCCGAACGCGGCCATCACGTGGGCGCCGCCCAGGTGCCCGCGCTCGCCCGCGTAGAAGTGCGCGGAGCGGTCCACGACGGGAAACGCGGTGGTCTCGGGAGTGTGGGGCCGGAAGGCGCCGTCGCGGAAGACGTGCATCGCCTCGGAGTCCGAGCTCCACGCCACGAGCTGAATCCAGCCGTTCGCCGCGAGCCGGTTCAGGCCGGGGTGCGCGCGCAGGATCGCCACCAGGAGCTCGGGCTCGGCCTCGACGACCAGCAGCAGGCGTACCGGCTCGTGGATCTCGACCATCTGCCATGGAAGCCCGGTCCGCAGGTCGGAGGCGTGCCCGTCCATCACACCGAGCAGGCCCACGATGTTGTGCGGCAACTTCGTCCCGCAGCCGTGACCGGCCGGGTCCACGTGGCTGAAGTAGTACTCCAGGTTGATGCCGGCGCAGACCGGCCCGGCCGCGAGGAGCAGACCGGCCAGGAGTTCCCCCGAGGGGTCGCCGCCCGGGTCGTAGGAGACGAGGAAGGCCCGCCGGTCGAGGAAGAGGCCGCGGGTGCGTGACCGCCGCCCCACCACGCACGCCGCGTTCGTGGCGTGCCCGTACTCGGGCCGGGGCTGCCCGAGGTCCACGGTACGGGTCTCGACATGGGCCGGCGCGGTGCCGGGCGTGAGACCGGCGGGCGCGGACTCGAAGCGGCGGGACCGCTCGTGTGCGGCCAGGGCGCACGCGGCGGCCAGGGCCTCGCGCGCCCCGCCCGCCTCCGTCCGGCACCGCTCCGGCACCAGGTCCTCGTCGTAGTAGGTCATCGAGTCGTCGCAGGTGTCGTGGTAGGCGCCCACGAACCACGTGTCCTCCGGGACGTCGATCCCCCGGTCGCGAAGGTTCGCGCGCACCCCGGGGTGGTTGGCCATGGCGGCGAACGCGCGGGCGTTCGGACCGCCGCGTCCGCCGCCGGTGGCACCGCAGTCGTGCGCGGACTCGTGCGGGTTGTTGAGGCTGGAGGAGCCGTGGCCCACGATCAGTACCACGGGGCACGGGCTCCGTCCGAGGCCCGTCACCCGCAGGACGCCCGACACCACGTCGGCCATCTCCGGTACCGAGTAGCCGGGGAGCAGGCCGTCGCCGCGTACCTCGGCCGTGATCCGTTCGAGGGCCAGGCGGGTGCCGGACCCGGCGTCCCTGCCGTGGCCGAGACGCCGGGACCAGCGGTGGGACGCCAGGGGGAAGAGGCAGCGGCCGGCCAGGACGAGCAGGTGGGCGAGGCCCGTGCCGAGGGTGATCGCACTCCCCCGTACGAGGGTTCTGCTCCCCACCGCGACCAGCCGGCTCCATGAGGCCCAGCGGCGACGTGAGGCCGCGTGCCGGCGGGACCGTGCGGCGTCCACCGGCTCCACCGGCTCCACCGGCTCCACTGGCTCCATTAGCTCCGCTCGCTCCACCGGCTCCACCGGCTCCACCGGCTCCACTGCCTCCACCGGCTCCTCCGCGAGCTCTTCCGCGACCGGGTGCCGGGGCGCGGGGCCCGGCGGGGTCCGCACCGGCTCCCCCACGACCTTCTCCACGACCAGGTGCCGGGGTGTGACGCCGACCGGGCACAGCGGGCGGGCGCGCACGTCCTCCAGCCCCCGGTAGACCATGGCGACCCCGAAGAAACCGGCGTAGCCGAAGGTCTCGGCCCCCGGGAAGTGCTCCTCCAGGTGCCGGCGCAGCGACTCCTCCCGCTCGTCGATGCAGAACACGGCCTGGAAGCGGGGAGGGGGCGAGGATCGCCGCGCGGCGACCCGGTGATGTGCGGCGAGCGCGTCGAGCACCCCGATCCGATGGCGCCGCTCGTAGGCGAGGTGCAGCAGGCGGCGCCGTTCGAGCGCGTCGCAGGACCCGACCGCCGCCAGCCAGGCCGCCGCGTGCCCCGCGTCGGCGAACACCGCCGTGTCGACCGGCATCACCTGGGCCAGGAGGAACGCCTCGTACACCAGTTCCAGGCCAGACCTGGCCCGCGCGGCGGGCTCCCCGCCGCCGCCCAGGCCGGGAAAACGGCTCGAATCGAGAAACCGGTCCTGGCCGGGAAGGTCGTCCGGGCTGGAGCCCGCGTCCGGGCCGGGGAACGCGTCGAGGCCGGCGAGCGTGGCGTGCGCGCCGAGGTGCTCCGCCACCACGTGGCGTGCCGCGTACGCGTCGAGGACGAGCTGCACCGCCAGGTAGTCGACCAGCCGCGCGGGACGCGCCTCGACCGGCGAACGGTCGGGCCACCGCTCGAACCGGTGCGTCATGCCCGCCCACCCGCGCAGCGACAGCAGGGTCGCCTGGATCACGGCCCCCCAGTCGCCTTCGGGCACGGCGAGTTCCGCCAGGGCCCACCCGACGGTCCGCTCGGCCGTCCACGACTCGGCCTCCTGCCGTCCCAGTTCGGGGGCGAGGCCTCGGAGAAATCCGTCGGGCGGGCCGCCCGCCCGGCCGTAGAGGTGCCGGAAGGCGCACAGGAGGCCCCTGTCGCGTTCCGGCATCGGCCAGTAGGCGACCCCCTGGTCCAGGAACGCCGCGGACAGCCGGATCAGCAGCGGGTGGACGAGGTCGTCGGTGTCCCGCCCGGTGGCGGCGAGGATGAGGTCACGCGGGCGCGGCGACGCGCGCCCGGCGTGCCGTACGGCCGGCGCCGCCCCTTCCAGCCGGTCCCAGAGCCGCCCGAGCAGCTGCTCGCCCAGCGCCCGCGCGTCCGGTTCCGGCACCGCCCGCCCGGTCCAGTCCCGCCTGGCCTGCCGCAGCAGCTCGGCGCGGCGGCGCGTGCCGAGGTGGGCGGTGAAGCGGGTCCGCTGGGGCGTCTCGTGCAGCAGCCAGCGCAGGGCGTGGCCCCGAGGGAGGTCGAGCAGGTGCCGGAGCCGGATGGCGCGGAACTCGCGGCTCGTCGGGCCGCCCGGCACGAGCGGGACGTCGTCTCCGGCGCCCCCGGGTTCGACGACCGCGTCGAGATCGCCCGGCAGGATCCGCCCCGAGCCGAGGTGATCGTGGAAGGCGGCCTCGCTCAGGAAGGGCTCGGTGCCGAACAGCCGCGCCGCGTGGACGACGGCGTCCTCGAAGGGCAGGTGCTCGAACGCGTGCAGGGTGTTGTGGTGGACGAACGCCTGCAGGGGCGCCTGCTCGGGCAGCAGCCTCGCCGCCCGCTCCACCAGGTCCGCCACGCACGGCCGGCGGCCCTCGCGGGCCGGATAGGTGACCACGTTCGTATGGTTCATGCTCGCCTCCTGCGCCGGGTGGCCTGCGGGTGGGGCGAGACGGGATGGAGCCGGTCGAGCCCGCGGAAGGTGAGGGTGGCGGCGGGCCATTCCCGGGACATCGTGTCGATCCCGGCCAGGAAGGTGTGGTCGACCACCGCGGCGTCCTTGACGTCGATGACGATCTCGGTGATGCCGCCGGCGCGGTTCACCGTACGCCGCACGGGCAGCAGGGCGGTGAAGACGGCCGCGCCGAGAACGCGGACGTGCAGCACGTCGCCGGTGCGGACCGCCTCCGCGCGGGGGTGGAACAAGGCGGGCACCGGCACACCGCGCAGCAGGTGCAGCAGGAACTTGGCGGCGAGCCCGGCCGCGACGCCGGCCAGCAGGTCGGTGGCGAGCGTGACGAGCATGGTGATCAGGAACAGGGCGAGCTGGTCGAGGCCGACCCTCCTGGCGTGCAGGAACTCGCGGGGCGCGGCGAGCCTGGTGCCGGTGTAGACGAGCATGGCAGCCAGGACGGCGAGGGGGATGATCTGCAGCAGGCCCGGGGCGAGGGCGACGAACAGCAGCAGGAAGGCGCCGTGGAAGAAGTTGGACCGGCGTGAGAGGGCCCCAGCGTCGACGTTGGCCCTGCTGCGGACGATCTCGGAGATCATCGGCAGGCCGCCGAGCAGGGACGAGACGAGGTTGCCGCCACCGAGGGCGAGCAGGTCGCGGTTGAGGTCGGCGGGCCGCTTCCCCGGAACCATCGAGTCGACCGCGAGGACCGTCAGGGTGGACTCGATGGTGCCGATCAGGGCGAACATCACCACGTACTTCAGCGACGCCGCCGTCAGGAGCATCGAGAAGTCGGGGAAGGCGACGGCGTCGAGCAGGGAGTCGGGAAGCCGGACGAGATACTCCGGGCCGAGGTGGTAGGTCATGGTCATGAACCGGTAGTCGTGCGGGCTGTGCAGGTCGAACAGCAGTCCGATGGGCACGGTCACGGCGAGCACGACCAGCGGGGCGGGCACGGCGCGGGCCCACCGGGCGCGGATCAGGGGCAGGCCGAACAGGAGCGCCAGCGACAGCGCGCCCAGCAGCAGGATGCGGGGGTTGGCGTGGGTGAGGCTGCGGGGAATCTCGGCGATCAGCTCGAAGGGGCGCTCACCGTGGGGTTTCACCCCCAGCACGACGTGGGCCTGCTTGGCGATGATGACGACCCCGATCGCGGCGAGCATGCCGTGCACGACCGAGGGGGACATGGCCACGCCGACGCTGGCCACCCGGCACAGGGCGAAGACGATCTGTACGCACGCGGCGACGACCCCGACGGCCAGCGCCCGCCGGTATCCGGCGGCGAGATCGCCCCCGCCGAGTTCCTGGACCGCGCCCAGCGCGATCACGATGAGGCCGGCGGCCGGGCCCTTGATGGTCAGCGGCGCGCTGCCGAGGAAGCTGACCAGCGTGCCGCCGACGATCGCCGTCAGGACACCGGCGACCGGCGGGAACCCGCTGGCCAGAGCGATCCCCAGGCACAGCGGGAGCGCGATGAGGAAAACCAGGAAACCGGACTTGACATCCGCTTTCTGGAACGCGGACCGGCGCGTGGCCGGTAAGGCGTCATGGATCTTCGAGTCTTGCCGTTCGGGCATGAGCGTGGTCCTCACATGGGCAGGGATGGTCCACTCCGGCCGTGTCCGGCCGGAGGCGGTGCGCTGAGGGACGCCTGGGAACAGGCGTCAGGTGCGCACAGGTGGACCGCGGGCCCTGCCCGCCTCCGGACTCGTCTGGGACGGCCGGGTCCGGTGAAGCCCGGCGACGGCACCCGACGCCGGTTGCCGGAACCCGCCCGGCGCGATGTCGGAGAGGTCGTCCCTGTCGTCGAGACGTTCGTCCTCGAACTCGCACGGCTCCCCGCAGGGAGGCGCGGTGAACCGGTCACCGGGCGGCGTGATGACCGCGTTACCGGAAGACGTGGTGACCGCGTTACCGGGAAACGCCGTCCGGACCGCCGGGGACGCCCCGGAGGTGACCGTGCCGCCGCTCGGCGAGGATCCGGTGGGAACGCGGAATAGGATGACTCCCAGGACCGCCACCAGCGACATCACCAGCATGACCGCCAGCGCCGCTCCCGGCGCGCGGCGCGGCGTCGCGCGCTCGCGGCTCGACGGGTGCATGGCGGTCCGCGGATTCAGGCGTTGGTCGTGTGGTGACGTCACTCTGGCTCCAGGCGAGAAATCCTGGTGGGTGGGGGCAGGATGAAGCCCCCGACTGATCCGGAAAACGACAGGTGCGGTCAATATCCATGAAGCGCGGGTTAGTCAATCCGCATATCCGCTTCCATGACTCCCGGCCGGCCGCCCTCCGGCGACCGCGATTCAACCGGCGCCCCACTCCGTCCAGTCAGCGTCAATATAACTTTCCACAGGCGACACGGGCCAAGAATATCGAAGCATTACCGAAAAGTCGCCAGGTTGCGATACCCAATTAACACTTTAACGCCATTTATTATAGTCGTTCACTATATTTAGTTACATCAACCGATAAAAGGCTTTTCAGTGATCCCGAGATGCGACTTTCGGCATTCGCGATACGGCTTCACGGCACGACCTGGGCCCGCCGGAGTCGAGGGCGGCGAGGACCTGGCATAGCGGAGCCGGGCCGGCCTGATCAACGATGGGCGTCTGGGCTGGAACTCCTGGAGCTACGGCGAACCACCACGTGGTTGATGGGTGGTGTTGAGAGTCGATCGATCAACCGGCAAAATCACAGCGGGTGGCGGGGCTCGCGCAGGCCTCACGGAGAGTCCAGGGAACGTGTCGGGAATCCGAAGCGTCCAGCAACCTGTACGGATTTCTCTTCCGCACACCGAAGCGGACGATCGTCACCCCCTGATCGTCACCCCCGCCAGGTTCGGCGGCGGCCGGGGTGCGCTGCGTCAGTGAACCTTTTTCATCCTCAGGCGGCCTGTGCGACGCGGTGGTTTTGAAGGACGGCGATGGCCTTGCACAGGTGACCGGCCTTGGAAGGGCTGCAACGTAGCTTCCGGAGGATTTTCCAGCTCTTCAGCTGGGCGTTGGCGCGTTCGCCGGGTCCGCGGAGGCGGGCGTGGGAGCGGTTGGCCTGTTTCTGTGACGCGGGCTTGTTCTTGCCCTTGTACGGCGTGGCAAGCGGGCCCTCGGCTCCCTGATACGCCTTGTCGGCCAGGGTGATGATTGCGGCCTGCTCCAGCGCGCGCAGGATACCCCAGATGCGGGCGGCGCCAGATCATGGGCCTTGCCCGGCAGGGCTCCAGAGGTCCACAGGATCGTCCCGTCCGGCGAGGCGATGACCTGCACGTTCATTCCGTGCACGCGGTGCTTGCCGGAGAAGTACGGCCGATCGGCTTTCACCCGGTCGGTGTGGATCAGCGTGCCATCCAGCACCAGGTAGTGCAGCCCGTCGCTCTTCGCCTTGCGCAGCGCCTGTCGGAGTTTGGGCGAGCGCGCCGACA
The DNA here is from genome assembly GCF_036227305.1 of Streptosporangium sp. NBC_01469. Classification (NCBI taxonomy): domain Bacteria; kingdom Bacillati; phylum Actinomycetota; class Actinomycetes; order Streptosporangiales; family Streptosporangiaceae; genus Streptosporangium; species Streptosporangium sp. NBC_01469. Next base: position 10,135,817 of record NZ_CP109465.1, read on the forward strand.
GCAGCATCACGGCCTCTTCCACGTACCGCCACGCGGTCGCCGTCGACACCCCGAAACCGGCCCCAAGCTCCTCGAACGTCTCGCCCTTGCGCAGGTAGACCAGCACCAGCAGCGCTTGCTGCCCTGCATTGAGCCGTCGCCAGATCGACTTCATCGCCTTGCGGTGCCGGCGGATCAGCCCGGCGACGTAGTTCAGCGTTGAACGCGACAAATCGACGGCAGCACGATAGAACAGCATCCGAAGCCCCTGGTTGTGACGGATCTGGTTGTGGTGATCAACCCGTCTACCAGGGGTTTCTCTACATCGTCAGGCGAATACCGGCCTTGCGATCATGCTGTGACCAGCAGTTCGCCCCCAGGGGATGTAGGGTCGGGAGCTGGCGCGGTGGCGTGGCCTGGCGGTAGGGCTCGGGGCCTGTATTCCGCCGGTTTCCCGGTCGGCTGTGCTCTCCCCGATGACCGTGGCCAGGTCGCTCCGTTTCCAGCTCCCGCCGCTTCGAACCGTGCATGCGGTTCTCCCGCACACGGCTCACCGACGTCGTTCACCGCCGGCATTCGGTCTCTCCCGCCAGGGCTTGCCTGCCCTGGGTGCGACGACGATTCCATACAAGCTGATCAGGCCCAGGTCGATCGGCCGGGAGCAGACCATCACCCACCAGCCGAACGCCGTGCTGCGCCGGTGCTTCTTGCTGACGAACCGCGCCAGCCGCTGTTGCGCATACCGCCTGATCTTGCTGAGACGCTGGGCCGAATGCCCGTACTTGAAGTACGCAGCCCAGCCGCGAAGGAAGGCGTTCAGATCCTCCGTAATGGTCTCCGGCCGCAACAGGAGCCTGCGCCGGTCGGTGATTTCCCGAATCCGGTCACGGGCATACCGCATGGCCTTGTCCGCGGGCCAGCGCGCGAGGAACGCCACCTTCGCCCTGCCCCGATCGCCCCGCGAGCGCACCAACCGGTGATGAAAGCCAAGAAAGTCCAGGCCCTCGCCCCCGACCTGCAGGTGCACGATGCGGGTCTTAGCCGCCTTCGGCTCCAGGCCGAGGTCGGCCAGCAGGCCGGTCAGACGCGCGAGCGCCCGTTCGGCCTGGCTCTGCGACCAGCACATGACGATCAGGTCGTCGGCGAACCGCACCAGCGTCCCATCACTTTCGTCCCATTCCCGATCGAGCCGGTGCAGATAGACGTTGCAGAGCAACGGTGAAAGCGGGGAACCCTGAGACGTTCCAGTGACCTTTCGCCGGACCTGTCCGTCCTGCATGACTCCCGCGCGCAAGATCACACGCAGCAGCTTGAGCACGGACCGGTCACTGACGCGTTCCTCGATCGCGTGCATCAACTCCTCATGCGGAATCGCCGTGAAACAGTTGGCGATGTCCGTCTCGACCACCCACCGCCGCCCCCGCCGCTGCTCATCGATGAGCACCTGCAGAGCGTCGTGCGGCGACCGTCGCGGGCGAAACCCGAACGAACAGTCGGCCATGTCAGCCTCGAAGACCGGCTCGAGCACGATCTTCACAGCGGCCTGCACGATGCGGTCACGAACTGAGGGAATCGACAACGGTCTCTGCTCACAGGCGCTACCCGGCTTCGAGATCATCACCCGCCGAGCGGCCAGCGGCCGATACCGCCGCGTCTTCAGTTCGCCGGCCAGCTCGCCGAGGAGCCGGTCAACGCCGTACTCCTCGACCTCGGCCAGAGTGGTCCTGTCGATGCCGGGTGCGCCGTTGTTATTGCGCACCGCGACCCACGCGCGCTGCAGGACGTCTCTGCGGAAGACCTTGTCCATCAGCGCGTGGAACCTGCGTCCGGGATCGGCCTTGGCCGCCCGGTAGAGCACATGCTGCAAGGCACGGACCGGATCACGCGGACGTGATCCCAAAGCGGCGGGACTAGCCTGACCGGCACTCACCGGGCCTCCTCCTTCAAGACGCTGCGCATCGACGAAGTAGTGGCCCTTCCCTCACCGCCGGTTGTGTTGTCCGGTCGGCTCAAGCGGTACTACGGCCACCTCCGACGCCCACCCGGCCGGCCATCCACTTCCCGAGGTCATCGGTTATAGGACACCACGCTCCGATGACACTTCCGCAGGTCACCGGGCCGGGAAAGGCCTCCCCAGTTCCCGTCGTCACTATCGATACGTTCCGCGCCCCATACGCCGGGGAGTCCTTGACGGCTGCAATTTCCAGGCTCTTCGCCGCTTCCATGGCCTTCACCCCGATTTCGAAGGGCTCGGCTCTCCCTGTTCCCACCCGAAAGCAGGCTGAGTAACGACGCCGCAGGCTTCGCTTCATGCTACGGACCGCATCCTCGCTCCCCCTCTTACAGGGCCTTTGACGCTGGGCTTCGACCCCGCCCGTTTCCAGACGAAACCGCCAGCCTGCTACCGGGCCTCCTGGCAGCTACCCGGACCGGACTCACACCGGCAAGCGACGACGAGCCTACGAACACGAAGATCAGCTACTCACGTAGCCCCACCTCCGTTCTGCTGGGCGCACAAAAAAGGTTCACTGTGACGATTTCCATCTCCCCGAGGGGCTGGGGTACCCGGCTCTGTCTCTGTCCGCCAAGGCAAGTGAGGACGACTACTGGGCCGCGATCGGCTTCGAACCGAACGGCGATGCCCTGGGGTCGATAGCGATCTCGGCGAACGTCGTCGCGCTGACCGGAGCATCCGGAAAGTGGGGGTGCTGGGGTGAAAGGGACCCCGAGGTGGCGGTATTCCAGGGGTTCCCCGACGCGACCGCGCGCAGTGAATGGTGTGAACGGTTTGGGCCCTTCCTGGACGTGGCAGGCGCGTTGAAGTCATATCTTCCGATGCCTTTCGGCGGGCGGCCCGTCCCGGAGGAGTATGCCGCAACCCTGACTGCTAATTACGGCAATTAAGCGGGCAAACGACCGTAACAACACGAAGGGCTCCGCCGGGATTCCGGCGGAGCCCTTCGTGTTGTTACGGGAGGTCAACCTCATTATTGAATTCCACAATCCGGACCAAGTAATCAAACTCCGACAACAGGTATGCGTCTGCAAAATTTAAGCTTTGCCAGATCTGTCGGACCAGGCGGTCGGCCCCGCGCCCGCGGCAATGATCCTGCGGCCTCGTCGTCGGCCTACAGCGGGTCGATGTGCTCCCCATGTTAGCGAGGGATGGGATTCATCGTTAGATCGATCATGGATGCGTTCCTTCAACGACTGGTGCCCGATGGAGTTTTCGAATGGCTCTCTTGGTGCCAGGGCCTATCCCCGCAGGTGCGGGGCCGACGTCAGGACGTAGTGCCCCTTACCGGTCTCGTCCGGACCATCCCCGCGCGAGGATGGCCCGTGGACCGCGTTGAGCCTCACATACGCGATCAGGGCCAAGACGGTGGCGTTGATTCGGGAGACGGTCGGATCGAAGGCGATCGGGCCGAACAGTTCTGGTTGGGAGCGCAGCATCGCGATGTCGGCCAGGCAGTCACCTCCCAGCGTCAACGGCGAGTCATGAGTCCGGTCCGGGAGCGACGTGCTTGACGAAGAGGAGTCCGTCGGTCTCGCGCAGTTGGCCGGGGTCCAGCGGGAAGTAGCTGTGATTGGCCGACGTACCGGTGCGCGGGGCCGGTTCGGTCCCCGTGGCGCCGAGAGCCCCGGCCAGGCTCGCCGAGTCGACGACGTAGCGGTTTCCCGGCAGGGTGGACAGGATTCCCTCCAGGGTGTCCGGCTCCGGAGCGTCGAGCCCCTGGTGCGTCGCGGCTCCCAGGGCCGAGGCCACGAAGGCGTACTCGTCGCCCAGCCGCGCGGCGACGACCGCGCCGGCGCTCCACCACTTCAGCGTCCGGCCTTCCAGCGGCCCCCAGCCCGGCGGTAGCAGCCAGAGGCTCTCGTCTCGCTGGAGGTGGCGGTTGTGGGCGTGGACCAGCGTCGGTCCGCGCCGCGCCTGGCGCTCCCGCTCCGCGATGGCCAGCAGGTTGTCGGCCATCATCGCGTCCCGGAGGCCCATGAGCCGCACCATGCGCGCCTCGGACGTGTCGGCCATCACGGCGTGGTAGCGGAGCAACCCGGTCGCGGTACGCCCGTGCAGGTTCGCCCGCCACCAGTCCTCACGCGACGTCGCGCGGATCAGGCGCGGTGACTCCGCGGTGAGCAACGCCAGAAGGTCGTCCGCGATGAGGCGCAGTTCTCCGGCGTCGGCGGACAGTCCCACGGACAGGGAGGGATCCATGGTCACCGCGGGATCGCTCCATCGGTCGTCGGAGCCGACCAGGTGATCGATGGTGCCCACGGTGTACGGGAGAAGCTCGATCTCCACATGGGCCGCGAGGTAGCCGTGCAGCGCGGTGAGGGCCCGCCTGGGGCTGTCCGGGCCGGTCATCTCGAACGGACCGTCGAACCCGAAGAACCGGACCCTGTCCGACGCGGGACGATCCTGGTTGTGCTCCCTCATCCACCGCACGAGCTCGCGGCTCGACTCCAGCTCGCCGGATCCGTGACTGAGGCCGCGGCGCACGACGTCGTCGAGCTCTCCCACCCCCTCGGTGACGTACGCGTCGACGGTCAGGCCCGCGAGGCAGTCGCTCTCGAGCGCGATCGACCGGTAGCCCTCGTGCTCGACGAGATGCCGGAAGACCTCGTTTCGCAGCCGGGGAAGCGTCTCCTCACCGTGCATGGCCTCGCCCAGGCCGAGCAGGCGGGGCCTGGCGGGGAGCGACCGGAGGAGTCTCGTGATCGCGGCGCCGAGATCGGCGGCGTTTTCACCGGCGAAGGCCCACGCGTCGTCTCGGACCGGTGCGTCAGCGGCCATGGCGGCTCCTGTCTCTTCGATGACCCTGGCAACACCTTCAACCGTATCGCTGAACTCTTCTTTTAAACTTTGGTGCTTCTCTGCTGGTCTACCTGGTCAAAACCTTCAACCTCATAGGACGGCCCCAGATTCCGCGGGCGACTGCGGCCGCGCCCCACCCCCGGGTACTCGGTCGCGCCGACCGCACGGGAGCCGCGGAAGTTCTGGTACCCGGACACGACCATGGCAGATCTCGTACGCATCGCGATGTCTCCTCCACGGTCGCGGACGGCGCGCGTCGGCACCACCCCGACTGTGGTCTCGTGCCGCCACCCGGGATCCGCCCCCGTGAACCCCCGGTGACGGGCACTCGACAGAACCCGCACGGGAACAGAAGAACGTTCCGCGCGATGAGCCACAGAGCGAATGCGCCGTTCTCCTTCAACCGGCCGGTCTCGCGGCCGTCACAGGTCGGGCAGCCAGCTCCCGTGGAAGCCGAGCGGCACCCGCACCGGGAGGTGGACGCGTGCGACGGGCTCGCCGGTGAAGTCCCCGGCGGGGCGGTCCAGGGCCTGATCGAGCTGCGCGAACAAGGTCTGATCGGCGCCATCGGCATCGCCGCCGGCGAAATCAAGCTGATGACCCGGTACGTGACCAGCGGCGCGTTCGACGTGCTGCTCACCCACAATCGCTACACCCTCATCGACCGGCGCGCGGAGGAATTGATAGCCGAGGCGGCGGCGCACGGTATGGGCATCTTCAACGCCGCCCCGTTCGGCGGCGGGCTCCTTGCCGGCGACGGCACCCGCTATGCCTACTGTGAGGCGTCGCCGGAGTTGCCGGCCTGGGTCGACCGCGCCCGGGAGTTGTGCCATTCGTGGTCGATCGAGCTACCCACGACGGCGTTGCACTTCTCACTGCGCTGCCCGCTGATCCACTCCACGGTGGTCGGCGTGAGCCGGCCGGAACGGATCGCTCAGCTCGAGAAGTTGCGCCTCACCACGATTCCCGACGACTTCTGGCCCGCATTGCAGGCGCTGGGAACGCCGCCCTCCACCATCGATGACTGACCCGGCACGCCGAATCCCTTGCCCGATCCCACTTTCGCGCCGAGGTCAAGGACCTTCGTGACCCATCGCGGTGCCGCCCGGAACACGCGCATCGCCATACAGGGCTTCGGCGAGTTCGGCCTCAAGAAGGTGGTTCGGTCTCAAGAAGGCGGAAGGCGTCCACTGCGGCTGAGCGCGGTGAGAGCCGCCCGGCTCCCGGGAGCCGGGCGGGCCTCGGTCGGGGCCCGCCCGGATCCCGGTTCGGTGTTTCGCACGTCCGGGACGGCTTTCGGTGCTTTGCCGTCCGGGGACGGCTGCGTGCGCCGTCAGCGCCTGGCGTAGGCGCGGATCACCTCCTGGGTCAGCGTGCCGCCCGTGCCGTCCGCGGCCTTGACGCGAAGCGAGACGTGGTCACCGGTGCCGCGGCCGAGGGTGGCCTCGTAGGCGTTGCCGCCCTTGGCGCGGAGCCGCTCGGCGGCACGCCAGGTCGCGCCGTCGTCGTAGGAAACCTCCAGGGACACGTCGTTGATCGCGCTCGTCGCGGCCCCCTTCTGGTGGTACACCCGCAGCCCGAGCTTGTCGGACGAGCTCCTGTTGCGCAGGTCGGACGGGATGTCGTAGTCGGCGAACAGCAGCGGGAGCACCGTGGTCGCGGCACCGCCGGGGCGCTGCGAGCCGAACGTCCACACCGACCTCGTCCGGGTGGACAGTTTCGCCCAGGGGGCGCGCATCTCCAGGTCATACTCCATCCGGTAGGTCGCGGCGGCCTCGGGGATCGCGATGGTGCCGATGGCTTCCTCGTTGGTCCCGGCGAGCAGGGTGTCACCCTGGTAGACGCGGAAGTCGGTCTTCGTGCCGTTCTCGATCGGCTCGGTCCGGGCGGGCCCCATGTTGCCGTGGGCGTCCGCGAAGCCCTGCAGGTTGATCGAGACCAGGTTGCCCTGCCTGCGTATCGGGTCGTTCAGCGGGACGCCCGGGAGGATCGGCTGCTTCAACCAGTCGAGTGTGGTCCGCTCGCCTGGCCGGTAGGAGCGTACGTCCGGCGCCGCGAGCATGGTCCTGGAGATCGCCGGTGGCTGCCATTGGGCGTTGTAGTGCGGCTCCGGTGTGATGACCGACGCGGACCATTTGACGCCGGGATCGGCCGTGATGTAGTCGGCCCTGGTGAAGGGCGTGCGCCGCACCGGACGCGAGAGGTCGAACGCCGTGTCCTCCCATGACTGCTTGCCGATGCGCGTCTCGGCGATGACCGTGTTGCCGGTCTGCTGGGTGCGGAACGTCATGTCCACCCTGGCCATGGATTTGGCCCGCTCGACGTATTCGAGCTTGTCGGGGACGCGCCCCTCCTCGCGTGGGTAGACGTCGTAGGCGTAAGGGCTGGCCACGACGCCGGTGGCGGCGATGGTGACCGGCAAGCGGCGCATCCGGTCAAGCAGCTGCCTGCCCTCCTCATGCGTCAGCCGTACCGTCGGGACGGAGAGCTTCTCGCCCGCGCCGGGGAACGCGCCGTCTATGCCGGGGGTGTCACTGTAGACGGCGACCATCTTGGCACCGGCCGCGGCGGCGGCGTTGGCCTGGGCCGCGACCGTGACCTGCGGGTCGCGGCGAATCAGCGCGAGCCTGCCGCGCAGGTTCACCCCGGCCAGGTCCTTCGCCTCGGCCCGCTTCGCGTCGGCGGCGCGCAGGATCGAGGTGCCGTCCAGGCGCGGGTACTGGGTGGAGTCGTCGCTGAACCACACCGGGTCGTAGTACTCGGGGCGAAGTTCGACGCCCGGGGTCTTCATGGTGATCTCGGGTGCCTCCAGCCGCCAGCGGCTGGCGACGCCGAACTCGCCCTTGGTGACGCGCTCGGTGGGCTGGATGAAGATCCGCTCTTCGAGGTTGCCGCCGGAGGAGAGGTAGAAGTCGACACTGTCCGGCCCCTTCTCGGGGGAACGGTGCCAGCTCACCTTGGACGCGGCCCCCGGGTTGCGGTGCGTGCCGTGGTCGGGGGTCGTGACGAGCACCTCGGTCGCCTTGCGGGCGTCGAGCACGATCTCGGTGTCGCCGGTGACCTCCACCTCCGGGTCGCCGACCAGGCTGCCGTGCAGCACGCTGCCGCGGTCGTTGTTGTACGGGTCCTTCGACGGGTGCATGGTCTCGACCCGTCCGAGGACCGAGTAGGTGCCGGGCAGGACGAGCAGGCATTGACCCGACTGGTCACCGGGGCAGTACTGGACGGGGTCGTGCGGCATGGTCTTCCCGTCGAGGCCGCCGTCCGCCAGGTTGACCACATTGGCCACGGCACGAGTGGCCCGGCCGTCCCTGGCGATCGGGGTCATCTGCAGTCTCAGCCGCTTGAGCTCGGCGTTGCCGGTCAGCAGGGTCCGCAGGGTCCCGCCGGCGCGCGAGGTGGCGACCAGTTCGGCGCGCTGAGGTCCGGCCGCGACCTTGGCAGGGTCAAGGGTGACGGTCACCTGTGCCTCGCCGCCCGGGGGCAGGGAGAGTTCGGCGGGGGTGACGGTGAACGCGCCGCCCGCCGTCAGGTCGAGGACGACCTGGGCGGACCCGGGGTTGCGGTACGTCATGGTCCGGGTGACGGGCTCGCCATCGGGCATCACCATCACCCCGAAGCCGAGAGAACCCGAGGAGGCGACGGCCGGTCCGGCGAGCGCGGCGGCGACGTCCACCCTGCCGGCGCCCTGCCGATCCGGTGTGACATCCGCCGTCGGCTTGGCCGTACCCATCAGCAGCGACTTCAGTTCGGCGGCCTTGATGCCCGGCCTGGCCTGCCTGAGCAGCGCGGCGGCCCCGGCGACGTGCGGGGCCGCCATCGAGGTGCCCGACATTCTGGTGTGGGTGTCGCCCACCGGCTCACCGAGCTCGGTGCCGTGAGCCCTGGCTGCGACGATCCCCACGCCGGGCGCGGTCACGTCCGGCTTGATCAGGCGGTCCAGGCCGACCGGGCCGTAGCTGGAGAACTCCGCCATCCGGTCCTCGGCATCCACCGCGCCCACGGTCAGCGCCGCCGGTGAGTCTCCAGGGCTGCCGATGCACGCCGCGCAGCCGTAGTTGCCGGCGGCCACGACGAACAGGGTGCCGTACCGCTCGGTCAGCGCGCCGATGGCGTCGGTGAGCGGGCCGCCGGGCTCCGAGCTTCCCAGGCTCATGTTCACGATCTCGGCGCCGGCCTCTCCGGCCGCCCACTCCATCCCGTCGATGGCCCAGGATGAGAGCCCGATGCCGTCCGCGTTCAGCACCCGGCCGTTGACGATCCGGGCACCGGGGGCGACGCCCTTGTGTTCCCCGACGCCTCCCACGGTCGCGGCGACGTGGGTGCCGTGGCCGTTCAGGTCCTTGGCCGAGTCTTCGTCGCTGAAGTTACGCTCGGCGGTGACCCGCCCGGTCAGGTCGGGATGGCTGGTGTCGATCCCGCTGTCCAAGATCGCCACGGTGGTGCCCGCGCCGTCGAACCCGGCCTGCCACGCGGCGGGCGCGTTGATCTGCGGCACGCTGCGGTCCAGCACCGGCTCGATCTTCCGGTCGAGCCAGATCTTCGCCACCCCGTCGAGCGGACTCGCCGCCTTGGTACGAGGCGCGGCGGCGAGCTGGGACAGCGCACCGCCGAACTGGGCCGCCTGGTCCTTGGCCAGGGACACGCCGGCACCATTCAGGCTCTCCAGTGCACGTACCTGTTTGACCTGCGGGATCGCCGCCTTTGTGGCCTGTTCACGGTAGGTGAGGATGAGCGGGATCGAACGCGCCGCCGTGTCGGCCTGGCCCTGCTCGGCAAGCGCGGTGACGTTGAACAACTCGGGGTCCAGGCGCTCCGGGATCAGGTCCAGCATGTCGCCGGGGTAGACGTAGACCTGTCCGCCGCGTTCCTGGATGTGGAAGCCGGCGGGCAGGACTCCCTTCGCGCGGGGCGCCGGGGTAACCGTCGCGGTGCTGCGATCGTCGGCGGCCACGGTGACGTGCACCCGGTCCCCGGTGATCAGGGTGATGTCGTGGGTGCTGGACTTCGCGGCGCCGAATTCGGCCTGCGGCACAACGGTCCGCGCGACCGCCTGCCCGGTGAGCATGGTGGAGGCCACCGCGGTGGCCAGGCAGACGGTCGTGACGGATACGGTGACGGCGGGACGGCGTAAGCTTCGTTTTCGGTTCCGGAACCCCATATGGCAGCATCCCTTAATTGGCAATAACGGCTGTCCAATTCGTAATCATCAGATCAATTGATGTCTACGACCTTTGCTGGCGACAAGTGGACATGTCATGAATCAGACAGGGAGGACGGCGTCGGCCCTAAGCTCGGCCCTGCTGGCCGGATCCAGACGAGGGCGGGGAAATGACGGAACGGCGATTGCTGGAGAGCCTCGGAGTCGGGGGCGCCGAGGAGGTGACATACCGTGCGCTGCTCCGGCACGGACCGTCCACCCTGAGCAGCCTCTCCTCGGAGACCGAGGTGTCGGTCACGGCGATCCGCCGGATGCTGCCGAGGATGGAGAACCTCGGCCTGGTACCCGGGTCGCGGGCAGACCGCTCCGGCTGATCGCGACGCCGCCCGACCTCGCCGTCGACATCCTGGTGGCCCGCCGCCAGGATGAGATCACCTTGAGCATGACCGCGGCGGCGCTGCTGGCCGCCGAGGTCTCCGACCACGGCGGGCACCCGGAGGAGGTGCTGGAGGTGGTCACCGGGCGTGACACCGTCGCCCGCCGGTTCCTCCAGCTCGAACGCAACGCCACCGAGGAGTTCCTGGTGCTGGTGCACCCGCCGTACGCGGTGGACATCAGCGACGAGGAGGAGAACCAGCGGCGCAGCCGGTCCCGGGTGCGAGCCGTCTACGGCCCGCTCGCGTTCGACGAGCCGAAGATGCTCGAACACACGCGCCGCGCGATCGAGGACGGCGAGCAGGCGCGCTTCGGCGAGGCGCCGCTCAAACTGGCCATCGCCGACGGGCGCACCGCGATCCTGCCGCTGGTCTCCGAACAGGCGAAGGCTGACGAGCACGCGCTGGTGGTACACCCCTCGGCGCTGCTCGACGCGCCGCTCGGGCTGTTCGAGGCGCTGTGGCACTCGGCCGTCCCCCTGCACCTGGCACCACTGCCCGGCGGTGCCGACCCCCAGTTCGAACCCGGCACCCGGCTGCCGCCCTCGGACATCGAGGTGCTCACGCTGCTGGCCACCGGCATGAAGGACGACGCGATCGCCAGGCAGCTCCTGCGTGCCCTGATGGTGCTGACCAACATCGAAGTCACCCGCTGACCACTACCGGCAGACGATCAAGGATCATGATCCAGACCCGCCACCAGCGCGAGCACGCCCTACCGGACTCACACCACCCCACCTGACCAGCAATTTCAGGATGGAACTAGCTCAGTGCGAGCGTACGGCCGGCGTGCCGGATCACGTGCGTGTTCGCGGCGAAGTCCGTGGCCGGGTCGACGTCGCCGGTCCGGCCGGGGCGGCGCGGCTCCCCGAGCCGGTCGGTCACGTCGGCCGAGCGCACCCACCGGTTGCGGTACCACTCGGCGCGGCCGTCGCGGAGCCGGATGCCGTGGATCATGCCCTCGCCGAGCATCCAGTGGTGGGCCGCCGGGTCCTCGATGTTCAACGGGTTGGGGCCGTTACGCAGCAACCGCCCGTTGAGCTCCGGCGGGATGCGCCCGGACACGGGCAGGTCGTACGCGGTGACCTCTTCCTTCACCGGCGCGAAGGGACCTTCCAGGTAAGGATTCATGACGAACGTCCTTCGGTGAGGTTGTGACGTCACCGACCTTCGCCGAGATGGCTGACGGCCCGCGTACCGGCCGCTGACGAGGTGGTCACCGAGCCCACCGGCTTTCCGCGACAGGTCAGTGGTGGCCGAACCGACCGAGGCGCGCGCCGGAGATCAGGCGCGCCCCATCCTGGATGATCATGTCCGATGGCCTGAGAGGAGGCCGAAAGGCTGCGACACGGTTCAGCGCAGGTCGTATGGGACGTGAAGAGCATGGGGAAGGTCACCGATGATCCGGGCGTCGAGTCGCACGCCCGTCTCCAGCTCGAGAACGGTCAGCATGACGGCCCGCAGGTAAGTCGGGTCCGCCCCCTCCTCGTCATCGGCTTCCTCTGCCCGGAGATAGCGGTGGAACAGGTCGGCGTACTCCGCGAGAGGCCCTTGCCGCAATGCCTCGACCATGCCCTCCCCCGCTTCCTCATCGGCACGTGATTCCTCGTCCCAACTACCGCCGCCGCCGTCACGGCGTACGTAGGCGAACATCAGGTTGTAGAAGTCCCACTGCACGATTCCGTAATCACATCCTCTGGCGAGAGCGTCTCCGCCGCGAAGAAAGCGGCCGACCCCTGCCTCGTCGAACGTGACAACGGCCTGCCCGGCCTGCCCGATGAGGAGGCACCCCTCCTCGGCAAGCGTGTCGTGCCCCTCCGCGGGGAGAAGTGATTTCTCATGCATGCCGATGCGCCGAACAGCCTCGTCGACGAGGAGAGGCGTGATCACGGTGTAGCAGAAATGCTCCCGGTATTCGATCAATTCGTGATAGTAAGCAATGATGTCACGGTAGCGCGAGGGAATGTCGTCGTACATTGCAACCTTTCTTCATAGGCAAAGGACAGGGGCGCCTCCGAGAGGCTGAGAGCCTGCCGGGGTCACCCGTTGTTGCCGATCCGTCGCACTCCAGGGCTGACAACCTGGAACCGTCCCTCAACAGAGAATCTGAAAATACCCGCCGATCGATGACTGCGGCGAGCACTTCATCGACATCCACTCCGCCCGCCAGGCATATGACGGTGACATCATGAAACGTAGACAGGAAACAATTCGAGCCCATGACAACCATCCGCCTCAGTGCGATTTACAAGGCGATCGCCCTCGCTTTCACAGCATTGGCCTTGACATCATGCAGCACGCCCTATTGGGAGAAGATCTATTTCACGACACTGTCCGATGATGAGTTGACCTTGACAACAAATGTGATCTTCGGAAATCCCGACAAGAACAGCACACCCTGCGAGCGAGTCACAAGGGCGGAAATATCCGAATCCTCCTCCAAGGTGATCATCAGGGTTCAGGTGAGCGAAAGCGCCTGCCCCCAACCCTGGCCCTGGGAAAAGGTCACCACCCATTCGATCGGCTATCTGCATCCCGTGCAATTCAGGCTGAAGAAGCCACTCGCGGGGCGGACCGTCGTCGACGGTACAAGCCGACGAGCGATCGGAGTCAAGCGATCGACGGATTTCCCCTGACAGCCACCGGGGTACGGAGGTGTCGCGCGCGGACGGCAGCACGCCAGAGGTCCGCACCGCGCACACGAAGGCCCGCTCACCGGTCATCGGGCGGGACGTGGCGGGATCCTCGGATCCCGCCGTTCTCCCCCGGCCGGGCTCGGACAGCGCGCAGTCGCTCGCCGAGGTGACCGGGCCGCGCGCCTGGTCCGCCACCGGAAGCAGGCAGAGCACCGCGACCGGCGCGAGGCACGCCGCGACCACCCGGTACGGCGAGCGCCGGGCCAGGCCCCACCCGTACAGGGAGATCAGGATGAGCGCGGACGCGACGAAGGCCGCGCTGTGCCACAGCGGCGAGACACCGAAGGCGAAGTCACCGCCTTCCCCGGCGGGATGGAACATCCAGTCGGGGTACAGCCGCCCGCCCACGTACGGGAAGGCCATTTCGCCCTTCGACAGCTCGGCGGCGGTGTAGGACCCGGTTTCCCGGGTTGTGGCCGCAGTGACGACCCCGACCACGGCGGCGACGAGCAGGACGCACACCGTCGCCCACACGGAACGGCGGGTTCTCCGTGTCACCGCGGCCAGGACGAGGAGACCGAGGCCACCGACCCCGACGAGGAGGTCGAAGGACAACCACAACTGCGTCAGGTGCGCGAGATGCGCGCGGACGGCGGACTCGACCGCCCCTCTCGGCCCGATCCAGAACGGCATGCCGTGGGCGAGGTTGACGGCCACCGGGAGCAGCGGCAGCACGACCACGGTGACAGGTAGCGGCCACCGTCCGAACGGCGCCTTGACCGGAACCGGCCGCTCCCGCCGTCGTACGGCCTTCGCGCGCGGGCCGGCGAGATCGTGGGCGGACCGGGCCAGCCACACCGGCAGCAAGACGTTGAACAGGAGGTAAGCCACCGTGAAAAGGAGCTCACCACTGTAGGGGAGGCCGAACGTCATCGGTATGGCGAGAAGCGGAAGCGTCATGCACGTGGCCCCCGACCATACGGTGCCCCTCCCCCAGCGACCGTCCCTGGCCTGGGCGACGAGGGTGAGCAGCATCCAGAACGCCCAGACCAGCCCATCCAGTTGGACGAGCTCGAAGACGTTCTCGACCGACTGGGAACCGAATTCGTCGGACACCCCTTCCCCGATCGAGCCCAGCACGTCGAGTGTCCCGACCACGAGCGCGGTGAGCCGCAGGACACGGGAGGCGCCGTCCAGCACCCGGTAGAACAGCACCACGAGAGCGAGCTGACCGATCTCGACGACGACGTACGCCCCCTGGGGCAGATCGGGCCCGAACTCGGAGATCAGATTGGCGGCCAGGCTGGCGTAGAGCACCACGCGCAGCCGGCGGATGTGCCTTCCCGCTTCGCCTGTCTCTCCGGCCACCCGCCCGCGCAGGATCTGCCACAGGGCCCAGCCCTGCACCCCACCGGCCAGGACCAGGGGAAACACCTGCCACCTCGGGTTCTGGTCCGGCCACGGCCCCTCCCAGTGGAACACAAGCCCCCGGAGGAGGTCGCCGTCACCGATGACCAGCGTGATGACAGCGGCCACGATGATGGCGGTCAGATACCCGGCCGCGACGAAGGCTGCGAAACGGCCGAAACGATGGCGGCGCACGTGCTACTTCCCTGGGGAGTGAGAAAAGGGATCAAATAGGCGAAGCGCCCAACCATAGCGACTCACTCCCACGAAGTCGATCTTCCAATCGTCATACGACGAACGGGATGCGGTGTCAGCGATGCATGCTTCCACACCTGTTCTACCGTTTTTTGACCAATCCCCAGAACCTGGGGTTATCTGTAACGACGGATGAAAATCACTCATTCTGGAACTAGGGTGAAATAACCAAAATAGAGTGAGGGGGAGTCGATGTCGCCGGGAACGGGGCCCACGTCGCCGGACTTCACCGGAATCGACCCCGATCTGATGCGGAGCTTCGTCACCGCGCTGGAACGCGGTCGCGACGTGATCGGTGAGCAGTCCGAGCGGATCCGGCAGCTGCTCGCGGCGGCCGAGGTACCGGCGGCGGGGCTGGGGCCGATCAGGGAGATCGACGGCTGGGTCGGCGACGAGCTGCCGAAACTGCGTGAGCGCCTGGAGACGATCAACCAGGACCTCCCCATGATGGGAGACGCGCCCCACATCCCCAAGCAGGGCTCGATGTGGACCGGCGACCCGCTCCAGGACCCGTTCCAGTGGGGGCTGCTGCCCTACGACGAGAAGACGGGAAAGTCCCCGGCAGGCAACGCCAAGAAGGGCACCGACCTCGCCGCCGAGTTCAGGCGTCTACCCGAGCTCTCCCCTGGCCGGTCCAACGCCGCCTACGACCGGATCCTCGACAAACTCGCCGACGGGCAGAAGGACGCCTACCTCACCGCTGGTTTCTTCCGGTCCCTCGGCCCACAAGGCATGATCAGCATGATCAGCCGCCTGGAGAGGTACGACAAGAAGGCGTCCGACAAGCACCGACAGGTCATGGGCGACGCCCTGGCCACGGCGGTCGGCGCGCAACCGGCCCTCCTCGGCTCCGCCTGGCAGGCCGGCAATCTCAAGAAAGCGCCGGACCACGAGCTGACGTCCCTGCTCCGGCACGGCATGTTCCCCACCGCGTGGCTCACCGAGATAGCACGGAGCAGGGTGGGCAAGCCGGTCGGCGACGGCGACGGCTCCCGCCCCCGGCGCTGGGAGACCGAACTCGCCCCGCTGCTGCCCGCCCTGGCCAACAACCCCGACGTGGCCAGGGGCCTGTTCAACGCTATGTCCCGCGAAGATCTCAGAGACCTGTTCACCGAGCTCAACCGCTTAGGAACCCTCAAAACCTACGTATTCCCCGTGTGGGGGACGGAGCTCCCGAAACCCTCCTGGCGGGGGCCGAAGAGCATGGACTTCGAGACCGGCGCGGAGTTCGGCCGGATGCTCGCCGCCGCAGGCGGGGCCTACGAGAAGGGCCCGCACAGCCCCGAGGCCGCGAAGTTCGCCTTCAACGTCATGACCATCATGGGAGACCTCAAGGACGCCGACGGCACCTCGGACACTCCGGCCACCCCGATGGAGGTCGCGCCGAAAGCCAGGATCTTCATGTCGACGCTGGCCGGCGCCTACGCCGCCGAGATCACCGAGGGCGCGAACATCGGCGACGCCAACATGATCGAGGAGAGCACGCTGAAGCCCTTCACCTCGGCCTTCGGCATGACATCGGCGTTCACCCTGAGCCCGAAGGACACCTACCGCTTCCTGAAGACCTTCGCCGACTCCCCGGCGAACCTCGCCCCGTTCGACCGGGCGATGGGCGGCCTCTCCCAGAAGCTCATCGCCGACGCCTCGGAGAAGGCCCGGCGTACCGGCGACGTCGACCACCTGGACCGGGTCTTCACCGCCCTGGGCAACGTACGCGGCTTCGAGCTGGGCGCCGTCGAAAAGGTTCAGGGCAACCTGGACGCGATCGACAAGCAGCAGAAGGACACATTCAACTTCTTCCGCGACGCCACCATCGGGCTGGTGAGCATCTACGCCTCCCCCGTCAAGGCTGCGGACTTCGCCTGGTACGCGCTGAGCACCAGCTTCTCCGGCTACGGCGCCTTCATCGAAGAGGACAAGACCCGGATGGACCAGGTGACCAAGAACGAAAGAACCGCGACCCTCGGCCGCCAGCACACCTACGCGCACATCCTCATGGCCAACGGCTTCGACCTGAAGGTGACGCCCGCCGAGTTCCAGGCCACCTGCCCACCGGGCGTGGCCATCGCCGACGCCAAGGGCAACCTCAAACCATTCTCCGAACTGATCAAGCAGGGGAACGAGGGGCTTGAGGCGTTCGAAAGGTGGGCGGTGCTCAACGGGATGGGCAGCAGGGAGAAGCTATCCATAGGAAAATTGTCCGATGACACTGCGAACTGGTTCGAGGGCGGCAACAAGCGAGGCAGAGAACGCAGTCTGGCGTTCGACAGTTAGCTCATGAGATCGGCAAGCACTCGGTTTCACCGCTGACTGCGTACTGCCCGTTACCTGGCGATTCCAACGTCATCCTTGTCTTGTACTTGTCGTTGGCAAGCTTGAGAGGAGCGTCACCACGATCTTCAACGATGCGATAGTCAGCCACTCCGGAGAGTGAGCCCAAAAGGAGGGTATTAAGACTGTCCGCTCTCCGCGTCTCCGCTCCATCTTTACCAGTGGCCGCAAAAGTGCGCTTGGCCTTACCTTCACCACAGGGAATATCACGTCCACCAGAATCAGTGATTTGGACATCCAAAGCATGGCGTCCCTTCATCAAGTCGGTGATGTGTATTTTGAGGGTCTCCCCCGCTTCGGCCGCCGTGGGGCCGCTGTCCCCGCATCCGGACACCGTCAGCACCACCGCCACGCCGACCAGGATGCCGCGCCATACAAAACGTGTCATGCATTCCTCCGGGACTGGCCGAGGTGCTGTAGATCCAATAATGTCCAATAGTCCGCCTGATGTATCGGCATCCGAAGAGGGATATATGAATCCTGGCCCGGAAGGTCTGGTGCCCAACCCGCGGCGTCAGGTGCTGGAACAGACATTGGTAGAGGTCAAAGCGAGAGTCGCCATCCTTGAGGCCGCACTCGACCCGGCCCACGGCCAGTTCACCGGCCAGTCGGTGTGGGTGGGACCGAAGGCCAGGACGTTCACCGAAGATCTCACCGCCCGCCGTGCTCGACTACGCCAGGCGGCCAAGGCGCTCGTCGAGGCGCTCGAAGAGGAAATCCAGTCCGCCCCCGCGAAGGTTCAGCCTTCCGCCGCGCGGCAGTGACGCGCCAGGCTGGACATCCGGCCGCGAGCCGACGCCGCGACATACGTCACGCCTCGTGATGCGCGACCAGTTCGCCGAAGTCATCGCCCTTGATCCTGTCGAGGAAGCCGTCCCATTCGGCCGAGGTGAAAGCCAGCATGGACCCCTCGGGGTCCTTGGAGTCGCGGACAAGGACGAGCAGGTCGACGTCCGAGCCGGGCTCAGCTTGGGAGGTACCGACGAGGGTGACTTCGACGCAGTCAGAGCCGTTGCCGCTCAGCGAGCTCTTGCGCCAGACACCGACCTCGACGCAGTCTTGACCGTTTCCGCTGCGTGAGCTCTTACGCCACGTCACCTGGGACAGTTCCGGTGTGGACATTCCACATTGCCTTTCACGGAGTGGTCATTCGAACTGGGAAGCCGCCTCGGCGATGAAGCGGCGGGAGTCGTCCGGGTCCAGCGCTTTCGCCCGCAGGTGATCGAAGGCCAGGCTGTATCGGTAAATATCCGTCTCTCGCTCTATGTAGAGACTTCCCGTGAAGTTCTCCATGAACACCACGTCGGGGTCGGCAGGTTCGGGAAACTCCATGATCTGGAATGCGCCGTTCGTACCAGGATGAACTCCAACAGCGAAGGGCAGGACCTGGATGGCGACGTTGGGCAGGTCGGTTATGTCGAGTAGCCGTTTGAGCTGGGAGCGCATCACCTCAGGTCCGCCGACGGGACGACGGATGACGGCTTCGTCCAGAACAGTCCAGAGGCGCAGGGGCACGTCTTGAACGAGAAGCGTCTGGCGAGCCATGCGGACCTCGACGCGGCGCTCGATCTCGCCCGGGGATGAGATGGACAAGGCGGAGCGGATCACGGCGCGAGCGTAGTCCTCGGTCTGGAGAAGGCCGGGAAGAACCGTGGGCGCGAAGCTGCGCATCGAGGTCGCTTCGGCTTCGAGCCCGATGTAGGTGGTGTACTCCGTGGGGAGATCGCCGTACGCCTGCCACCAGCCCTTCTTGCGGGCATCTTTCGCGAGGTCAAGCAACTCCCCCCGCTTGGCGGAGCCGACGGCGTAGAGGTCAAGAAGGCGCCCGGTGTCCGTGAGGGCCACCCTGACGCGGGCCGTCTCGATCCGCGAGACCTTCGTAGCGGACCAACCGAGCCGTTCTCCTACCTCTTCCATCGTCAGTTGAGCCCGTTCACGCAAACGTCGCAGCTCAGAGGCCAGACGGCGCCTGCGCACCGTGGGACTTGCGGTTTGCTTCACGTTCACCCCTCCTTGAGTCGAAGCCAAGAGTAGCGGTCACGTAACAGAAAGTGTTGAAGTTACTTCCCGAGCAATTTGCCAATCCCGTTGCACAGCCCTCCGCCTGGCTGCATGCTCTAAGTGCACAGTCAGTGACTTTAGGTCACCAAGAGGTGTTCGGGCACCTTGGCCACGAAGGGCGGAGGATCAGATGAGGGTGCGTGATCTTCAAGGGTGGGGCGGTGAGTTGCTGGAGCTGGCTTGGGAGTTGAACGATCTCGGGTTCGACTCCGTGGTCAGGCTCTCGCCCGGTCGGCGGCCGAGCGTGGAGATCTTCGTGCCGCCGGGGCGATCAAGGGTCGCCACGGCTCAGCGGGGCCGCACGTCGGTGTTCACCTGGGAGCGGCGAGGCCGCGCCCGGCAGAGCCCGGACCGGCAGGGGCGCGGCAGGATGCGGGAGGCGGCCGAGCGGCTGGTGGAGGTGGCGCGGTGAGGGCGCTGGGGCTGCTGGGCCAGGTCGATCAGCCCGCGCAGATCGCCGCCGTTCCCCGGGCCCGCCGCTACGTCCGCGATCTGCTGAAAGGGATCGACCACCCGCACACCGACGATGCCCTGCTCCTCCTCACCGAACTCGTCACCAACTCCGTACGCCACTCCGACTCCGGCCGATGCCCCAGCGGACGGATCACCATCGCCGTCGCCCACCATGATGGAACGCTCCACATCGACGTGATCGACGCCGGTTCGACAGCCGGACACCAGCCTCTGGTCTGCGCGGGCGTGACCCCCGACAGCGGCGGAGGACGTGGGCTCTGGCTGGTCAGGGAACTGTCATCGGCCTGGGGCTGGTACGAAATCTCGGCCGGACGCGTTGTCTGGTTCCAACTGGGCGGAGGCTGACTCCATGGTCCGCTGGGAATGTCCACCCCGCTGCCTCAGCCCGCACGTGCTTCCCGCGCGATCCCACTGCGAGGAGCTGACCTGGCATCCCCCGCGCGGAGACGGCCAGGCCCGGGTCGTGCGATGGACCTGCGACTGTGACCCGGCCTTCTACGAGCTGTGTCAGTCGGGCGGCCTGAGGTTCATCCGCCGGACCGTACGCGCGCGGAACAACCCGTCGATCGACGAGAGCGACCACTGGCCCGCCGGAGAGGCCGACGCGATGTGGATCGCCCTGCTTCACGGACTGGCGCGATAACCGGATTCCACCGCCTGCTCCAGCCTGGCTGCGCTCAGGTGCCCGCGAAGTCGATCGTCCCGGGAACGTTCCGTCGAGGACGTGAACCGGACCGTACGCCTGCCGCCGTTCCATGTCCACACAAAAAATCATTGTGCACTTAGTTCACATTTTCCAAGAAATGGTCTACGTTCCATGGATGTGACGCGGCGCACATCCGATCGGGTTACCGAGCGGAGTCCTTTCGCTCCGATCCGGCGCGGGCCGCGCGTCCCACCGAAGAAAGCCCCCGGCCGGTGAGGTCGACGGGCACCGACCTCGGAGGAAACATGGGCAGTGCCGACCTCGCCGATCTCACCGACCGCACCGACCGCACCACCGTGGCGAACGGCGGAAACACCGACCGTGCCGCCGTCGTGGGTGGCGGCAACCGTCCCGTCGCGCCGATCGGCGGCAACCCCGCGGCCCTGGCGGCCAGTGCCGGTCGCGCGGTCCTCGCGGCCGGTGGTGACCGTGCCGCCGCGCTCGCGAGCGACCGGGCCGAGACGATCGCCGAGGAACAGCGCGCCGTCGACCACGCGTACGACTGCGTCGAGCGGAAGCGGCTGAACGCCGACCGGGTGAGGAGCACGCACGGCCAGGAACACCCCGACACCGGCCTCCCCTTCGTCCCGGACGTTCCTCCCGAGTTCGGCGTGGACGACGACCTCGGCGGGCAGCCTCTCGTCTTCATGCGCGTCGACGTCGCCGACGATCCCGACGGCCGGGAGACCTGGCGCATCGGGCGCCGCTCGGTCCGCGACGCCGAGGGCGACCTCGTGGTGATCAGCTGGACCTCCGATCAGGCCGTCCGCTGGATGAAGGCCCGCTCCTCCCGCCCCGGGGAGATCCGGCTCCGTCGCAAGCTGCGCCTGCACGGGCGCACGGTGACCGACTACCTCGACGACATCCGGCCCCGGGTCGCGAACCGCAGGGCCCCGGAAGCACTCCCGGACAGCACGGAGGCCCCCGCCCTCGATGAGCCGCAGGCCGTCGAACCACCCGGCGAGGCCGCCGACGCCTTCCTGCTCGCCGACCTCGACCGGGGACGAGACGGGCTGATGCGCGACATCGTGGAGACCATCCAGCGCGACCAGCTGGACCTGGTCTCCGACGGGCGGCCCGGAGTGCTGGTCGTCCAGGGCGGCCCGGGAACCGGCAAGACGGCGGTCGGCCTGCACCGCGTCGTCTGGCTCCTGGATCCGACGAACCGGGGACTCACCCCGGACGACGTCCTCGTGGTGGGACCGCACCGGGGGTTCCTGCGCTACGTCAGCCAGGTCCTGCCGAGGCTCGGCAGCCGCGGAGTGGCCACCGTGGAGGTGTCACGGCTCTGGGACGGCGAGATCCGCGCCGAGGACACCCCGCGGGCGCACCTGGTCAAGTCCGACGAGCGGATGGCCGAGGTCCTGCGCCGCGTCGTCGAGAGCGGCATCCGCCCCGAGGCGCTGGCCTCCCACATCAGCGACGACGTCTTCAGCACCCCGTACAAGGGCACCGCCCTGACGCTTCCGGCCGCCGAGATCGAGACGCTCGCCGTCGACGCGCGCGACTCCAGCGGCCCCTATCGGGTTCGCCGTAGCAAGTTCGTCGACACGTTCGTCGACCGCCTGCTGGCCCGGTACGCCAAGGCACTGCCCGGCCAGCGCCCGGACGGCGCCCTGCGGTCCGGCATCGAGAAGCACGGCCGGGTGGCCTCCCTGATCAACGCCGTGTGGCCCGCGCTCAACGCCGAGACCATCCTGCGCAGGACACTGAACGACGCGGAGGTGCTCCGGGTGGCGGCCTCCGGCCTGCTGACCGCCGAGGAGCGGGAGGCTGTCACGCGCCCCCGGGTGAGCCGCGCCTCCGAGGAGCCCTGGACGCTCGACGACCTCGTCTGCCTTGAGGAACTGCGCCACCTGCTGTCCGGGGACGAACCGCGCCGCTACCGCCACATCGTCGTGGACGAGGCCCAGGATCTCACGCCCATGCAGGCGCGCTCCCTCGCCCGCCGCTGTCCCGGCGGTTCCATGACCGTGCTCGGCGACCTCGCCCAGACCACCGGCGCCCGCCAGTACGACGTGTGGGAGCGGCTCGCCGGAATCCTGGGTGGGCGCGACGGCTGGCACATGGCCGAGCTCACCGTGGGCTACCGGGTCCCGGACGAGGTCATGCGGTTCGCGGCGCCGCTGGCCAGGGCCGTGTCCCTCTCCACCGCGGTTCCGGTGTCGGTGCGCGGCGCCGACGAGACATCGCTGACGATCACGCGTACCGAACCAGACCGGCTGGCGGACGAGGCCGTCGCGCGGGCGCTGGACCTCGCCACGGCCGGCTTGGAGCGGTCACGGTCGGTCGCGCTGATCGTCCCCGACGGCACCGCGCTGCTGGAGGAGCTGGAACGGAAAGTCGCGGAGATCCAGGGGGTCGTCCCGGCGGACGGCGTTCCGCCGGTGAGCGTCCTGCCGGCGACCATGGCCAGGGGGCTGGAGTTCGACCACGTCGTGGTGGTCGAACCGGCCGCCATCGCCGACCAGGGACCCGCCGGACCGCGCAGGCTCTACGTGGCGATCACCCGGTGCACCCAGTCGCTCAGCGTGATGCACACGGCGCCGCTCCCGGCGGTGCTGGGCGGACCCGCCGCCCCGGCATCCGCCGTTCCCGGCGGGCAGAGGACTCCGGCCCTCACCGTGCCGGGTGAGCAGGCCCTCGTCGTACCAGGTGAGCAGGTCACCTCGACGCTCGTCGCGGCGAACGAGCCGACCGCTCCGACGCTCACCGTGACAGACCGGCCGGCCTCCCCGACGCCGACCGTGCCGGACGCGCCGGTCATCTCGACGCCGACCGTGCCGGTCGCGCTGACCGTGCCGGACGCACCGCTCGCCTTGACGCCGACCGTGCCGGCCGCTCCGCTCACCACCGACACGCCCAGCCGGCCCGCCGAGGAGAACACGACGATGGAGTCCGACACGACGGTCAGGGGCGACGGCTTCCAGGACTTCGTCTCCTCGCTGGAGGAGCGCGTCCGCGCCGACAGGCGGTGCCACGTCCACGAGCAGCTGCGCTACATGCTCATCGCCGAGTTGCACGGGGCCCGGCTCGCTCCCTCGCAGTCCCCCTTCGCCGACATCACCTGCGAGGGGCCGAAAGGTCCGGTCCTGTACGAGGTCCTGGGAGAGGGCGGGCACACCTACGAGCACATGCGCGAGGCCATGCTCCGGATCATGGAGGTCGAGCACGTCGGCGGGGAGCGGGCGGAGCACCGGTTCCTCGTCCTTCCCCAGGCTCCCGAGCCCGCGTGGGCCCCGGCGATGCCGGCCACGGCCTTCAACATCACGACGATCTGGAGAGACGGCACCGGTTGGGCCGGAGACGACCTCGCCGTCGCCCTTGGCCGGGCTTCCGCGGCCGGGTCGACTCCCGGGTGAACTGAGTCAACGGATAGGCTGCCAAAGGACCTTCCTAGGAAGCCACGGCGCCTGCCCACCTGGGCACATGCCGTCATCGTGCCTTCCAGCGGGAGGTCGCCACCGGTCCTGTCCACTACCCGGAGACACAATGCCTCCTTCTGTCGACCCATCCGTCTCCGTCACCCTGGCGGAGATAGCCAGGATCGCCGGTGTCGGGCGCGCGGCCGTCAGCAACTGGCGCCGGCGCCACGACAGCTTCCCCGCGCCGGTCGGCGGCACGGACACCAGCCCGCAGTTCGCGCTGTCGCAGGTGGAGGAGTGGCTGAGGCGGCAGGGGAAGCTCGACGAGGTCGGCAGCCGGGAACGGCTCTGGCCGGAGTTCGAGGCGCTCGGGGACCGCGACACGATGGGGAGGGCGATCGCCGCGGCCGGTGCCCGGCTCGCCCGGGAGGAGGCGGGGCACGCGGCGGGCCCGCCGGACACCGACGTGGCCGAGGGGCTTCCGTATGACACCCGCCTCTCCGAGGCCCAGCGGTCCCTGGTGGAGCGCGCGGTCGGCCTGGCGAGGAAACACGGGGCCCGGGAGACCTTCGACTTCCTGCTCGGCCGCTGGCTCGACACGCACGTCCGGCAGATCGGCGTCACGCCGCGCCCGCTGGCGGCTCTGATGGCCGAGGTCGCCGAGCTGTCACGCGACGGTGAGGCGGGTGACGTCGGCACCGTGCTCGACCCCGCGTGCGGCACGGGCGGTCTCCTGCTCGCCGCCGCCCGCCAGTGGGCCGGCAAGGTGGACGCGCACCCCTCGGGTGTACCGCTGAAACTACTCGGCCAGGACGTCGACCCGACCCAGGCTGCGCTGGCCGCCGTACGGATCCTGCTCGCCGGCCACTCGCCGAAGAGTGAGACCGCGGGGGAAGTGGATGCACGGACCGGGAACACTCCGCGCCTCGACGGCCACTCGCCGGGGCGTGAGACCGCGTGGGAGGTGGACGTCCGGGCCGGGAACACGCTGCGCGCCGATCCCCATCCCGATGTCCGCGCCGACGTGGTGCTGTGCAACCCGCCGTTCAACGAGCGCGACTGGGGATACGAGGAACTCGCCACCGACGCCCGCTGGACGTACGGCCTGCCTCCCCGTACCGAACCGGAGCTCGCCTGGACGCAGCACGCGCTGAGCCGCCTGGCACCCGGCGGGACGGCCGTGCTGCTGCTGCCGCCCGGTGTCGCCTCCCGCAGGGCGGGTCGCCGGATCCGGGCCGGGCTGCTCCGTAGCGGCATGCTGCGCGCGGTGGTCGCCCTGCCACCGGGGTCCGCGCCCCCGCACAGCGTCGCGCTGCACCTGTGGGTCCTGCGGGCCCCGGCCGGAGGCGGAACGGACGCGGGGGCCGGGGTGCTCCTGGTCGACGCGGCCGAGATCCAGCCGGAGCCGTCAGGGGGAACGCAGAGGGCGGGCAGGGCGGCGATCGACTGGTCCCTCCTGCACAGGCGCGTGGTGTCGGCCATCCAGGTGATCCAGGTGGGAGACGAGGTCGGGAACCGTTCGGCCCACCACGCCGTGGTCCCGGTGATCGACCTCCTGGACGAGGAGGTGGACCTCACCCCCGCACGGCACGTCCCGAAGAGGGCGGCCTCCGCGAACCTGGGACTGCGGCGCTCGTGGAACCGGTTCGGCACCCTGCTTCACGAGCTGCGGGACCTGACCGCGACCCTGTCCGCGCTCGAACTGAGCGGCGACGAACCGGCGGGTCAGGGCACGGTGACCGTGGGCGACCTGCTCCGGGCGGGCGCGTTGACGATGCGGGCCGGGCAGCAACCGGCGGACGGCGCGGTGCGCACCGGTGACGCCCCCGATGACGCCGTACCCTTGCTGACCATCACCGACGTACTGGCCGGAGGCAGGCCGTCCGGCTGGTTACCCGCGAGTGAGGCCTCGGCGGGCGAGACGGCGGGCACCCTCACCGTGACCGTCCCGGAGGAGGTGGTGGTCGTCGGGGCCTACCGGGCGTTCGGCGCCTGGGTCGACACCGACGCCCCCACGGTGCTGGGCTCGCAGCTGTCCGCCCTCCGGGTGGACCCCACGCTGCTCGACCCCTGGTTCCTGGCCGGTTGCCTGCGAGCCCCGGCCAACGCGAGGCAGGCCGGAACCCACGCCTCGACCTCCTCCCGCATCGACGTCCGCAGGCTGCAGGTGCTGCGGCTTCCCCTTGAGGAGCAGCGCCGTTACGGCGAGGCCTTCCGGCGGCTCACCGCCTTCGAACGGTCGCTGCGGGAGGCGCGGACGATCGGCGGGGAGCTGGTCGACGGGCTGACCGACGGACTGGCCGCCGGGACGATGCCCCGCGACTGGTCGTGAGCAGCCGCCCCACCCTGCTGCTCGCCCACTCCCGGAACGGCCGGGCGCACTGGCCCTGGCTCCAGGACGGTCAGGCCGTACCGGATCTGATCAAGACCGGCCACGCGTCGGCCGGCCGGCTCGACTCCGATCTGCGGCTGGTCAGGGTACGCGACGCGAGCGGGCGCGAGACGCCCCAGTGGTGACAGCAGATGGTCTCGCGGCACCGCTGGACGCGGAGGCGTAGTCGATCCGGTCAGTGATGCCAGGACTCGTCAGGATTCACTGCTCATCTGTCCAGGCCCGCCGCCTCTTGTCTCGTTGCCGGCCTACTCAAGCGCGTCGAGATGGGCGAGATGTTCGTCGGACCGTCCCCTCTCGGCGTGCGAGCGCACATCGGCGAGTGTCGGGGTGGGCACCTCCAGCTGTCCGGCCAGGGCGGCGATCCTGGTGGAGAGATCCGCCTGGGTACGGACCTCTCGCAAGCGCGCCATCCCCAGCGCCCTCTCCTTCACGGCGCGGAGCCGAAGGGAGTCGTCGTCGCACCACAACTGCAGGAAGTGGTGTCTGTAGAGCTGGAAGGAACCGAGCCGGCTCAGCGGCAGCCGGGGAGGACCGCTGAATGTCGAAGAGCCGAAGGTGGCCCGCCACAGGCCCCGGGGAAGCTGCCGCAGAAGCCCGGGGCCGAGCTTGCCTCCCGCGAGCCACTCGGTCCACAACCGCCGCGGATCGACGCGGTCCTCCGCGTCGATCCGCGCGTGGATCGCCGGGACGTCCCGGCACACGTCCTCCAGGAAACCGTCGCGTTCCGGACCGATGGCGGTATAGGCGAGGAGAGAGCGGTCACCGGTCTCGATGAGGTACGCGGGCAAGTAGGCGTCCTGCTCCTCGACGTTCCTGATCTCGCGCAGCTGGTCGGGCAGGTTGTACTCGGTCCGATCCGGCCGCGCCGCGAGATCACTGACGATCCGGGCCTGGAAGGGCACCGTCACGAACAGTGGTAGGAACCGGGTGCGATCGGTGGCCATCTCCGGTGGCATCTGCGGGCTGGTGAGCACCGGAAGCGATCCCCGGTAGTGGCTCCGCGGCAGGGGCCTTCCGGTGAAGCGCTCGATGAGCAGTTTCTGCCTGCTCTCCTTCGGGACGAAGCGCACACCCGCCTGAGCGGAGCGCGATCCGAGCTCGGTCAGCCGGATCCTGCCGTCCACCTCCGCGATATGGCCGATCGCCGCGAGGAAGGCAAGACAGCGCTCGACCAGTGAGAGGGGAAGCCCGAAGAACGCGGCCAGTTCCCGTGGTCTGTCGATCCCGCCCTCGACGACGGCGCGGACCAGGAAACGGTCGACGACCTCGTAGGCCTCCTCGTCGTAGACGTTCGCGGTGATCTCCACCTGCCAGAGCGGCCACAGAACCGGGAAGAGCCGGAGCGGGCGGACTCCCGCCAGGGCCGTCGCGTGCTCGACGGCCCGCAGGGCCGGGTAGATGGCGCGCAAGGTCATCCCGGCTCACTCTCCAGACCGTCGAGGCGGGCGGTGACCTCACGCGAGAGACGCAGGTCACCGTCACGACGGAGGTGGTCGAGCATCTTCACCACGAGCTCGCGGAATCCCCGGTCTCGGGCACCGCCGAGCGTCGCGGTGTCACCCACCAGAACGAGCTGTCTTCTCGCCCGTGAGACAGCCACGTTCAGCCTCCTGAGTTCCTTGAGGAAGCCCACCTCGTGGCCGTCGTTGCTGCGGGTGAAGCCGTACACGACGAGATCCCGCTCCCCGCCCTGGAAGGAGTCGACCGTGCCGACGTTCTCGGCCGCCGCCGACGTGTCGCCGAGCGTGCGGGCGAGCTCGACACGGATCCGCTCCGCCTGCGCGCGATAGGGCACGATCACCGCCCAGTTCTTGTAACGCCGCGCGTAGACCGTGACCAGCCGGACGATGAGGTCGGCCTCCATGGCGTTGACGTAGCCGCGTCCGGCTCCGTCGTCGCCGCGCCCGCCCGGCCGCTCACGGCGTTCGGCCGCGGGCCTGTCCGCGGTGTCGACCATGGCGAAAGGACTGGTGAAGATCGGATCATCGTGGTCGCCGGGGTGATCGGTGGCGAGAATCCCGTCGTAGAAGGCGTCCGACACGAACGTCCCGATCTCTCTGGGCATGCGTCGCTGCCGGGTGAGCATGACCTTGTGGTCTTCGGGAAGCTTCCCGTAGAGCCGTTCGAAGGCACTCATCCGGAGAATGTCGCCGACCTCCCGCACCTCGGCGGGCGTCGTGTCCGCGTCTCGAGCCAGCCCTTCCCCCCACTCGCGCACCTCGTCGTCCAGGTACGGCGGAAGCTGCTGGTGGTCGCCCACCAGAATGCTCCGCCTGGCACGCGTCAGAGGGACGAGCAGGTTGGGCGTGGAGATCTGCCCGGCCTCGTCCACGATCACCAGGTCGAACTCCAGATCGGCCAGTAGCTTGGTGGTCGCCGTCCCGATGCAGGTGGCGGCGACGACTTCGGCGTAGCGGACGAGTTCGCGCTGAAGGTCCTGCTCCGCGTCCCCGATCCCGGCTCGCCACTGCCCGAGCATCGCCGCTCGCCGGCCGAGAAGGGCGACGGCGTGCCGCATCTCGCCATGCAGCCGTTCCAGACCATCCAGGTCCTCCGGCCGATCTTCCGGCGCGGGCAGGGACATGGCCGTTCCGATCATCGCGCGCAGGACGGCCATGGCCTTTCCAGCCTCCGCCACCTCGTCGTCCCGTCTCCGGACGGCGGTGTCCCTGACCGCGACCAGCCGCACGGCCTCCGGATCATCGGCGAGCAGTCTCTCCGCCTCGGAGCGCAGCGCGTCGAGTTCGGCCACCGCCCGCTCCGCCTGAGCGTGCAAGGTCGCGAGTTCCTCCCGGGTCGACTCCAGCTTCCGGGCCAATCGAATCTCCAGCCACCTGAAGAGGAAGGCGAGGATCCCGGCGCGCGCCCGGCGGTCGACGGCCGCGCGGCGCCGTTCCTGGATGACTGTTTTCTCCTCCAACCACCGCGTGGTGGCCCGTATCTCGCCGAGCCCGGTCTCGACGACGGCGATTCTTTCGGCCACGGGGGGCGCGGCGCGGCGGATCACGACGTCGAACGCGGCCGTGTGATCGCGCACCGCACGCTCCGCCGTACGGGCCTCCGCGAGAGAGTCGCCGAGGTGGGCCATCCACCGGTCGGCGACCTGTCCGTCAGAGGTGAACACCGCCAGGCGCGAGACCGTGCCCTCCGTCGCCGCGAGGATGTCTTCCTTCAACGCCTTGACGTGGGTTTCCACCATGAAGCCGCGGGCATGTCCGGTCATCGCGTCCTCGTTGCCGACGCGTACGGCCCGAATGCCTCCCGGCAGCTGCTCCAGGACGTTGTCGACCGCCCTGTTGGTATGCGAGGTGATCAGCACACGCTCGCCACGGGCCGTGCACGCGGCGGCGATCTCGGTGATCGTCCTGGTTTTCCCCGTGCCCGGCGGTCCCAGGATGAGAAGCAGGTCGGGCACGGCCAGCGCCCGCCGGAAGGCCAGCAACTGCCGATCAGGATCGAGTGTTCCGTGCGGCCGGTCCTCGGAACGGATCCCGAAGGGTGAGACCTGCCGGTCCACGAGCTGGCTGAGCAGGCGGTGGTTGACCGCCTCTCCCTCCCTCAGCGCCTCTATGGTTTCGGCCTGGGCCCGGAAGACCCGATCACTGGGCATGATCATGAGGGCACCCTGGTTCGGGATGCGGTTGTAGTCGATCGCCCCCTCGAAACGGACCACCACCTCACGGTTCTTGACCCGCACCACCCTGCCGCGCAGATCGGGCCGGTCGGCAAGGTAGACGACGGCTCCGGCCGCCAACTCGGCGGGACGTACAAGATGAAAGGTGTAGACCCCGCGGACCGAGTGACGCTCCTCCCTCGCGCTCTCCCGGCGGCGGTAGTGGAGCGGCGGCGCCTGATGCTGCCGCGCGACCTCGATGTCTCGGCCCGCCTCCACAACCCTGGCCATCAGGTCCAGATAGGAGGTGTGCCGGGGGGGCAACTTCGGCCGGGCGTCCTCAGGACGGCCCACGGCGGCCCACGCGTTCAGGAGCAGCGGCCAGTGCGCCGACATCGTCTCTCGCGGCACGTCCCTGAGCTGGTGGAAGGCATGCCAGCCGGCGGCACAACGGAGCGTCATCGCACCGCGTACCAGGCGTTCCTCGTCCTTGAAGGTACGCGGGGAGGCATGGCCGAGGCTGTAGGCGTCGCCTCGCTGCGAGACGTAGAGCCAGGCGACGTACCTGTCGGTGTAAACAGCCAGCCGTCCGCGGTCCTCCTCAACGCGCGCGGGGAGCGCACCGACCGCCGCGAGGTGGGACATCTCCGCGATGAGACGTTCGGGCTGGGAGTGCGGCGCCAGTTGGTCGTACACCTTCCGGGAGGGAACAACCGCCACCGGCACGGAGAGGAAAACCTGCGGTACCGTCATGGTCGCCCTCCGCGTGACAGTTCCTTCCGGCCTCGCCGGAGCGCCGCACCGAGAGAACGGATGCCGCCGGGCCGTCGCCGCGGATCCTGGTCGAGGGCTCGGGCCAGCACATCGTCGAGGTCGGCGGGAAATCCCGGTAGCCCCGCTCGTACGGGCGGGGACGCCATCGGAGAGGGGGAATGGCCGGTCAGCGTGTGATAGGCGAGCGCCGCGACCTGGTAGAGGTCGGTGTGCGGACCTGGGGCGGAGAGATGCGGGCCACCACGGGCCTGTTCGGGGGCGCGGTAGGCGGCGGGCACCTCCCCCTGCCGCGCGGGGATGGCCGCCAGCCCGATGTCACGCAGCATCGGATCCCGGGATCGGCCGACCATGACGATCGCGTCCGGGCTCAACGCGCGATGAGCGTGTCTCCGGCGGTGCAGCGTGTCCAGGGTGTCACACAGGCGAGCGGCGGCGTCGAGCACCGCGGCGGCGGTGAGGCGGTCGAGGGGCGAGTTCCCCGGTCCGAACACCTCGTGCCACGTGGGGCCGAGGGGCAGGCGGGAGACGACGGTGACGGTGTCCGGTCGCTCATGGACACCGAGCAGCAGGGGTAAGCCCGCCTCCCCGGCCGCGGCGGACAGCAGCGCCGCCTGGGCGCGTACCGCCTGGGCGAGTTCCGTGGCCTCGGGCGTATCCCGGAGGAGACACAGGCGCCGAAGGCGCACCCGCTCCGAAGTCGGCTCGACCCTGTCGGCGGTGGCGACCAGCCAGGACCACGAACGGCCGGGGTCGGTGGTTTCCGACGCGTCGTCGTACAGCAGGTAGAGCTCGTCGCCAAGGCGCTGTTCCTCACCACCTCTCCAGGGGGCGCGGACCGGGACCGTTGACGTGTACGGCACGGACGAGGAATCGTCCGCGATCGGGATTTCCCGGTAGGGGTGGTAGTACAGGCGGCGCAGGTCTGCGGCTTTCGGGGAGGAGAGCAGACGGCGCAACTCGTTCTCGTCCCACAGCTCGATCCGGATCCCGGTCGCCGCCTGTTGCTGGCGACGCCAGGAGTGCCACCAGCGCAAGGCCGGGGGGTCCATGCTGCACGGGACACACAGCACCCATCGCTCCACGTCGTACTTCTTATCCGAGGCGTACTTCAGAGCGGATTGGAAGGACTTCCTCACCTGCGCCTTCTGGCTCTCTCCGAACTCCTTGACGAAGTACTTGGCCTGCCAGATGGAGACGCGGTCGTTCAGGTTGCCCACCAGCACGTCGATCCCCCAGTCTCCCGGGTTGGCCTGGACGAGGTTCGTCTCCTCGCCCGTGTGCGCCTGGACGAGGAGGCCGAGCATCTGCTCGAAATCCTCACTCGCACCGGCCACCCCCTTGCGCTGTTGGTGCGCGAGGAAGTGGATCGGAGGCTCACCGGCTCCGAATCCCGAATCGTTCATGCCGGGTAGTCCTGAGCCGGGGAGTGGGAAGTCGACTGCTGTCCGGCGCATGGCCTAAGCCTGGAGAAAACGACCGATATGTCTCTTAGCAAGAGAAACTCCGGGGGCGCGCACGAGGAAATGATCTTTGGGGCAAATCGGCGGGCGAAGGCCGGAACCTCGCCACCTCAGCTCTCATGCGAGATCCGAACGTTTTCCCCAGATCTCGACGGAACCGCACCATACCTGGTCCCCCTTGGATCCAGACCCGAAATCCAGGTATGGCCTGCCGGACAGCTCGGCGGCTCTGCGATGACCGTGGGTTACTTCTCCACCGAGGCGCAACAAAGCGGTTAAGTTTATAAAATCGAGACACATCTATCATGGCCCCACCATCCCCGCAAGCTCCCCAAGGCCTGGGATAACGCTGCCGGCTCGTGCCGTTCATCGACACCTTCGCGCCCGGGGCGGTCCCGTACGCATCGGCGTGGACCCCCGACACTCGCCGTACGGAAAGAGTCCGCCCTCGTGCGGGCCTCAGGTTGAACAACGGCACACCGGTCGAGCAAGACCCCACCTCACGAAATAGCGAAAAAATATCGAATATAACTCGCGAACAACACAGAAATCTCCACCGGCGGCCACCCGCCGGGATCCTGCGCCACCCCGGCCGGGCGGTCCCGCCCGGCCGGGCCGTGTGTCGGCACTCTCTCGATACGCCTTCAACGACGAGGTCCATGCCGGATTCCCCTCGACCGGGGAAAGGCCCGGCGCGGGTGAGCGTCCCGGATGGCCGTTGAGCTGCGACCTCCGAAAAGGCCGCGACACCGCGTCAGCATGTCGTCACACTGAGGTGTGACAAAGTCGGCTGATTGCGGCAGCGCCCGGAGCCCTTGAACCCGATTTACGTCATATACAGCCTAATTCTGCATTAAAACAGTATTTATGGCGCACTTTGCGCTCACTGGAACCTGCGGAGCCCGGCTGACATCCAACCCCGTACGACTGGCGTCCATTTATCGGAAGTGAGCCGTACATCCCCCAGGTTGATGACATATGAGGTGTCGTGACTATGGCGTCGAACGTGACGCGGTTATATCAGGCGGTACTGCGCGACCCGGCCGCCCCGATCTCGATCCGGCTGCGCCGCACCTTCTCGGAGTGGGTCGTGGAGAAGGGGTTCCCACCTCCGGGGGCCGCGCGGGCGATGGTCGAGGCCGAGGCCGGCCAGGCACGGCTCACGATGGAACGGCGCGGCGACTGCGGCCGCTACACGCTGGACGAGCCGTACGGGGAAGGGCACCTGCGGACCCGGGTGACCTACGCCGAATCGGTACCGGGCATGACCGGGTGGGTCATCGTCACCGTGGACCGGCACGAGGGACGGGAACCGGAACGGCACCGCCGGGAACCGTACCGGCACGGAAGGCGTGAACCGGAACGGCGGGAGACGGAACGGCGGGAAAGGCGGGAACCGGTGGTGAGCGTGCCCGGTTTCCTCCCGGCGTACCTGCGCACCGCGCGGATCAGCGACGGCGGCGTCCACGTGGAGGACGGCCCGGTGGTCCTCCACGAGGACGGCCTGGACCGGTTCGTCCCCGTGATGACCGAGCCCCGCCGGAGGGTGCCGATCCTCGTTCTCTCCGTGGATCTCCAGAACCCGGAGGCGGCGCGGGCCCATGCCGACTATCTGGCCGGCGCGGTCACCGGCGCGAGCCTGGTGGTACGACTGGCCGACATGCGTGCCCAGAACCGGTTCAACAAGGTGATGGGCAAGGAACTGGGCGTGTTCGGCGGCGGGATCCGCACCTACGTCGCCCCCTTCGACCCGGCCGGGGAACCTTACCCCCGCAGGCATCCGCCCATGGGCGCCGCCATGATCCGGGATCAGGGTGACGCCGCCCTCGACCGGATCGTCACCGGAGCGGTCGGCGAGAGCGTCCATCGCGAGCTTCCCGAGGACGTCCAGCGGACGCTCCACGTCGTCTACCGCGTGCTCGCCGGACGTGCCGACCTGAGTGAGATCGCCGCGGCCGCCGTGCTCCGGCCCGCGAAGACCGATCCCGCCCGTGAGGAACTGCGACGGCGGATGATGGCCATGACCCGGCGCCCGGCACCCGCCACAGCCGGCGGGACCACCGGGATCTCCGCCGGGCAGCCGGGTCCCGGCTCGGAGAAGCCCACCGCCGCCGACGCCACCGCCGAGACCGAGGAGATCGAGAAGACCGAGGAGACCGTCACCACGGCAGGCGTCCCGGCGTTCGGTACGGGGGAGATCGCCCAGGTGGTGGCGGACATGGTGGTCAAGGAACTGCGCGGGGAGTTGGAGACGGCGCTGGGACTCGCCACGTCGTCGCAGGCCGCGGGCGGCGACTCCGCCAGGGTGCTCCGCGAGATCCGCACGCTCGGCGCGCACCTTTCCGGCCTGCGTGACGTCGTCGCGGAACAGCGTGGCAACATCGTGGAACGACGGAGCGACCTCACCGAACGACGTGGCAACGGCGCGGAACGACGCGGCGACGCCGCACGACGTGGCAACCTCGCCGAACGACGTGGTGACCTCGTGGAACGGCGGAGCGACGCCGCCGAACAGCGCGGCAACGGCGCGGAACGGCGAAGCGATCTCGCCGCACGACATGGCGACGCCGCGGAACGGCGGGGAGACGAGCCTCTCGCGGAAGACGTGGGCGACCGGCCGGCCGCCGAGATCAGGAGCCTCCGCGAGGAGCACCGGCTGCTCACCGAGGAGTACGCCGAGGCCGTCACGAACGCCAGGAAGCTCACCGAGCGGGTCCGCTGGCTGGAGGGCAGACTGGCGGAGGCGGGCCAGCCGGTGTACGGCGTGAACGGGGAGGTCCCCGTCTTCGAACCCGCGAGCCTGGTCGAGGTCCTGATCGAGGCCCGCGAGAGCCTGCGCCACATCGTCGTCGGTGACACCGACGGCGCCGCCGCCCGGCTGGACCTGGACCACCCGGCCCAGTCACGGACGTGGGCGGCGAAGGCATGGGACTCCCTGCGCGCCCTGGAGGACTTCGCTAGAGCCCGGTCCGGCGGGAAGTTCGCGGGCGGTTTCTACGAGTGGTGCGCCCACGGCTCTCCCGGGCGCCTCACCATCCCCACCGGGATGCTGTCCATGCGCGAGTCGAAGAGCGTGGTCACCCGCGCCAAGTTCAGCGATCGCCGGACCTTCGCCGTCCCGCCCGAGGTGAACCCCGGTGGACAGGTCCTGATGGAGTCCCACGTCAAGCTCAGGCCCGTGGGCTACCCCGCGCCCCGGATGTACTTCCACGACGACTCCGGCGGTGCCACCGGCAAGATCTGGATCGGCTACCTGGGCGGGCACCTCCCCAACACCCGTACGAACTAGCCGTTCCGGGGGATGCCCGTGTCAGCGGTCGGCGAGGCCCTGGAGGATCGAGCGGACCTTCCCGGCGTTGTGGTGGTACGGGCCGTAAAGGCGTTCGAGGTCCGGCAGCAGCTCGCTCAGCACTCGTTTGGCCCGCCCCCTGTTGCCCGCGTCGAGTTCCACCATCCCGATCTGGCTCCGGAGTTCGAGGATCCGTTCCTCGTCCGCGCCGAACCGTTTCTCGTCGGCCAGGAGCCGCCGGAGCTGGGTCAGGGCGAGGTTCGTCTCCCCGATCGCCGCGTTACATCCCGCCTCCATCAGCCGGCATCGCAGGGCGAGGTTGTTGTCCGGCCCCTCGACCCTGGCGACGTCGGCCGCCAGCCGATGGAACTCGGGCGCCGCCCGGCGGTAGTCACCGCCGAGGAAGAGGGCCTCGGCGAGCTCGATCCGCAGGTCGACCACGGCGGAGCTCGTCGAGCCGAAGGAGCCCGCGGCGGGCCCGATCACCTCCGCCAGGAGGTCCGCCGCCTGGCCGAAACGGGCTTCCGCCTTGAGGAGATCGGCGTCCCTGCGGGCGCGCTCGATGTCGGCGCGCTCGATCTGCGCCAGTCCCGCGGCGCGCCTGATCCGCATCGGCCGTACCGGATGGGTGGGCCGCCGATTGTCGGCCAGCGGGGAGGGGATGCGCCCGACGACGGTGGCGTACATGCGCACCGGGTGAGGTGTGTCCAGGTTGACGTAGCCGGGAAAGGGCGGCAGCTCGTGGCAGAAGTCGAGCAGCCGCTCGTAGACGACGTCCGCGCTCTCCGGTCGTTTCTCGGGAGTCTTGGCGAGCAGCCACAGGACGAGCCGCTCCAGCCCTTCTGGCACGTCCCGCCTTCTCGCGCGCAGCGGCCGTGGCGCGACGTCGGTGTGGTTGCGCATCGCGGCCAGCGCCGTGGGCGCGGCGAACTGGTTGCTCCCGGCGAGCATCTCGTCCAGGATCACGCCGAGGGAGTACAGGTCACTGCGCGGCCCCGCGGTTCCGGTCATGGCCTGCTCCGGCGCCATGTACGCCGGTGTGCCGAGCACCTCGCCCGTCCTCGTGAGGTTCGTCGCGTCCGTGGAGGCGAGCGCGGCGGCGATACCGAAGTCGAGGACCTTGACCGTGCCGTCGGGACAGAGCATCAGGTTGCCCGGCTTGAGGTCTCGGTGGACCAGCGAGTTGGCATGGGCCACGGCCAGCACCGAGCACACCTGGGCGGCGATCGCCACGGCCCAGGGCACGGGCACCTCCGTCTCGTCGAGCAGCGTCGAGACGGAACACCCCCTGACGAGTTGCATGACCATGTAGAGGTCGTCACCGTACGGCCCGCAGTCGTAGATGGTCGGCACTCCCGGGTGTTCCAGCCGGGCGGTGATCCGTGACTCGCGTACGAAACGCCTGGCCAGTTCCTCGTCCCGGCGGCCATCGGGAAACCTATCGGCTTTGATGAATTTGATGGCGATCTGCCGATCCAAACGTTTGTCGTAGCCGAACCAGACCTCTCCCATTCCGCCGGAACGGCGTGACAGGGGATCCAACTCGTAACGGCCACCGATGATCGTTCCTCTGTCCAAAACGATGTGCCCTCCAGAAATGCCCCGTCTTCCCCAGGAAAATGTAGCGCTCCCGGGATCCCATTGCTTTGGGCGGGGATTTCACCAGGTCACCGCCTTGCGGCCGGATTGGTTCGCGCCGGAAGAGATCACCGAATGCGCCACGA
Source organism: Streptosporangium sp. NBC_01469 (assembly GCF_036227305.1). Taxonomy (NCBI): domain Bacteria; kingdom Bacillati; phylum Actinomycetota; class Actinomycetes; order Streptosporangiales; family Streptosporangiaceae; genus Streptosporangium; species Streptosporangium sp. NBC_01469. The sequence continues at coordinate 10,172,697 of NZ_CP109465.1, forward strand.
GTCCGCAACTCGGCTTTTTCACAGGCCCGCGTGATACCGGTCAATTCCCGGGCTACTTCCGGCCTTCCGGGAAGTGCCCGGCGGGGCGGGATCGCCCTCGGGCCGGTGATACGCCGCAGGTGGGCTACGACAGAATGTCGTTCATGGAAGCCCGCATCGCGATAGCCCCGTCCACGGAGGCGAGGACGTCCCACGGACGCCCCGACTCCCCCGGCTCCGACCTCGACCTCCTGCGGCGCGGGGCCGAGGAGGCCGTGTCCCGAGGCGGCGGTGCCAACGTCCCGCTCGCCGAGGCCAACGGCCTGGTGTGGCTCATCCCCGGCGAGCCGGAGCTGCTCGGGTCGGCGCTGGAGGCCCACCCCCGGATCGAGTGGGTGCAGTTTCCCTGGGCGGGGGTGGAGAAGTTCACGACATCCGGAGTCTTCGACCGCCCGGTGGTCTTCAGCTGTGCCAAGGGGGCGTTCGCCGGGCAGGTCGCCGAGCACGCGCTGATGCTGATGCTGGCCTGCCTGCGCAACCTCTCCCGCCAGGCGCGGACGCCGACCTGGTGTCCGGCGGCCCCCCGGTCGCTGCACGGCCAGAGGGTCACGATCCTCGGCGGCGGCGGCATAGCCACCGAGCTCGTCCGCCTCCTGCGGCCGTTCGAGTGCCGGATCCGGGTGATCCGCCGCAATCCGGAGAAGGTCGAGGGCAGCGACGAGACACTGGAGACACTGCCGCCCTCGGCTCTGCCCGCCGTGCTTCCCGAGACCGACCTCCTGGTGCTGGCCCTCGCCCTGACGCCGGAGACGCGGCACGTCGTGGGCGCCGCCGAACTGGCGCTGCTGCCGCCGCACGCCGCCGTCGTCAACGTCGCCCGCGGCGCGCACATCGAGACCGGCGCGCTCGTCGAGGCCCTCGACGCGGGCACGATCTCCGCCGCCGGTCTGGACGTGACGGACCCCGAGCCGCTCCCCGACGGGCACCCCCTGTGGGCCGATCCCAGGGTGCTCATCACCTCGCACTCCGCCGACTCCACCGAGTACGTCAGGCGGATGTTCTGCGAGCGGGTCGAACGCAACGTGGGCAACCTGCGCGCGGGCCGCCCGCTGGAGGGAGTGATCGACCCCTCCACGGGATACTGAACGCCGCCCGTACCTCCGGACCGCCGAGGGTGCGGAGGTCGGCATCGCGGCGGATCGGCGATGGGGAAACCGGTGGGTTCGCCCGCATGCCGGAAGATTCCCCGTACGTTCCGGAAGACCCGTCGCGTGTGCCGGCGGGCCGGTACCGGCTGCGGACCCTTCTCGGAGAAGTCGACGGCCTCCGGCGACCCTGGGCGGAACTCGACGGCCTCACCCGGCCGGAGCACCGGACTCCGCCGTCCCGCGTCCCGGTATCTCGCGTCCCGCGTCTCGCGCCGGACTGAGAATGGCCCGCCTCGTCGGGTCGGCCGGTGCCGCGAACGTGACGCCGAGCCGGTCGGTGCTCACTTTTTCATGACCCCGTGGTTTTCTCCAGATCCGCGGGATGGCTGTCGACCGCCGTCGAACGTTCGTCGGGACCGCCCACCGTGTCCCTCAGTTCCTGGAGGTGGCGCCGATAGGCCGCGGGCGAGGTGTCATAGGCCGTACGGAAGGCCCGGTTGAAGTGGGAGTCGCTGGTGAAACCCCAGCGGGAGGCGACGGTGCGGACCGGCAGGTCGCTCATCAGGGGGTCGGCCAGGTCACGGCGGCAGCGTTCGAGCCGTCGCAGGCGGATCCAGCTCCCGATGGTGACGCCCTCCGACTCGAAGAGCTTGTGCAGGTGGCGAAGGGAGATGTGGTGGGCCGCGGCGACGGACGCGGGCGACAGGTCCGCCTCCCCCAGTTCCCTCTCGATGAACGCCTGGATACGCATGAGAAGGACCCCGTGGGGGTTGGACAGGGAGTCGGACGCGTCCGTGTCGAGTTCGTGGGCCAGCAGGGCGGTGACCAGGTCGAGGGCGATCGCCGACAGCCGCAGGGCCTCGGCGGGCGAGCCCTGGCCGGGCTGCGCGATCAGCTGGTGGAGGAACCCGCTGAGTAGCGCGCCGAGGCCGTCCTTGCCCGACAGCCGTACCGCCAGCAACCGCTCGACCGCCGAGACCCGGAGCGGCAGGACGTCGTGGGGGAACTGCAGGATCAGCCCGTCGGCCACGCTCGGGCGGGATCCGCGCACCGCGCCGGGCCCCGGATCGTCCGCCACGGTCCAGGCGTGAAACGTGCGTGAGGTGTCGTACAGCGTGATGTCGGTCGGCGCCAGGCCGGCCTCCCGGCCCTCCTGATGGATGCCCGACCGGCCGTTGAGGGTCAGGGAGAGCTGGTAGTGGCCGGGGTCGGAGTGACGGATCCGGCTCGGACTGCGGCGCGCGTCGAACGAGACGCACCGCACCCGGGACAACTGCGCCACGCCGAGGTCGAACATGCGCATCTCAGCCCAGAAGTCCGCGGCCCGGTCACTGGAAACGTCCACCGAGACCACCGACTGCGCGACAGCCTCCCACCAGAAGTCGAACCGCTCCTGGACGGGGACGCCGTCAAGCCGTAACACGGAAGGAAGCAGCAACTTTTCTCCCGACAAACACCGTAAAGATGACTAACGACAAACTGTCAGAAGTCTCGCATTTTCCGGTGTTCGGTTGCCACCGACGGCCGAGAGGCGGAGCGGCCCCGCGCGGGAGGCGGAGGGCCGCGGTCGTCCGTGTCTCACCGTCCCCTCACGTGAGTCCCGGCCCTATCACGCCAACGACCATCACACGCCCGGTGTTCCGTACATTTCCGTATCCCGGGGAATCTGGCCAGATACCCGGAACGCCCGCTCAGGTACCCGCGCCGATCACCCGCGCGGCGGCGAGGTAGGCGGCGAGCAGGCTCTCGGCGACCGCCGTCACGGTCTCGTCTCCGGGCAGGAAGTACGGGCTGTGCAGCCCCGACGCCGTGTCGGTGCCCACGAACAGCATCAGCGACGGCACGACCGACGCGAAGTGGGCGAAGTCGTCGGCACCGCAGGAGCGCAACGTGGCGGGCATGTGGTGGGCGACGTCGACGAGGATGCAGCCGGTCTCCTCTGCGAGGCGGGCGTCGTTGACGAGCACCGGCTCCCCGTGCGTGATCCGCACCTCCGCCTCACAGCCGTGGACGCGGGCGACGCCCTCGGCGACCTCGCGGAAGCGGTGGTGCAACTGGTGACGCCAGGGCTCCGACATCGTACGGAGGGTGCCGCGGGCGGCGGCCTGCCCCGGGATCGCGTTGGGGGCGGAGCCCGCCGACACGGTCCCGAAGGTGACCACCGTCGGCGTCATCGGGTCGGCGTCGCGACTGACGAGCTGCTGCGCGGCCACGATGATCTGGGCGAGCGCCAGGACCGGGTCGCGGGACAGGTGCGGATAGGCCGCGTGCCCGCCCTGCCCCCGGACGATGACGGTGAACTCGTCGGAGGAGGCGTTGACCGCGCCGGGAGTGCAGGCCGTCTCACCGGCGCCGAGCACCGGCTGGACGTGTGCCGCGATCATCGCGCCGACCTGGTTCCTGCGCAGCGCGCCCGAATCGACGATGTCGCGGGCACCGGAGGGGTGGGTCTCCTCGCGCGGCTGCAGCACCGCGACCATCGGCGCCGGTGCCCGTACGCGGTCGACCGCCCGGGTCAGCGCGACCAGGGCCGCGAGGTGCACGTCGTGGCCGCAGGCGTGCATGGCGCCGTTGCGCGAGGCCCAGGGCACGTCCGTCTCCTCCGGGATCGGCAGGGCGTCCAGCTCCCCCCGCACCCCGACGGCCAGACCTTCGCCGCCGACGCGCAGGAGCGCGCCGGTCACGGCCACCCGCTCCATCGCGCCGCCCTCGGGCAGCGCGTCCAGCACACGCTTGAGCGTCGGCTCCTCCTTTCCCGACACACACGGCTCGGCGTGCAGTTCCCGCCGCAGTTGGAAGGCGGCGGGCAGCTCGGCGTGGAGGGCGGCGCGGAGCCGCTCGTGGAGCTCGTTCATCGCCTCTCCCCGAACCGGTGGGCGTCGTGGCTGACCCTCACGCGTCCTCCTCGGCGAGTGCGCGGACGTGAGTGCCGATCATGGATCTCCCTCTGCTGTGCGTGGTGCCGTTCTCGTGGTACGTGGGTGAGTGGTACGTGGGTGAGTGGTACGTGGGTGAGTGGTACGTGGGTGAGTGGTACGTGGGTGAGTGGTACGTGGGTGAGTGGGCGCCGTTCTCGTCGTACGTGGTGTCGTTCTCGTTCTCGTCGCCGGCCCCGGGGCCGGTCACCCGGTCACCCGGTCTCTCCAAGGCCGTAGACGCGACGGGCGTTCCGCGCGCCGATCATGGTGGCGACCCGGACCGCCTGCGGCTCGCTCCACTCGCCGTCCGCGACGAATCCCCCGAGGACGCGGGTCATCGCGCGGCGCCAGAGCAGGGCGCCCAGATGGTGGAGCTCCGCGGGCCCCCAGGCGTCCGAGGAGAAGAGGATCTTGGCGAACGGCGCGAGCTCCAGGCTCTCGGCCACGACGGCCACGCTGCGCGCCCCGGTGTGGTTCACGCCCAGCCCGACGTCGAAGTAGACGTGCGGATAGACCTGAGCGAGATAACCGGCGTTGCGGTGGTACGGGTAGCAGTGCAGCAGGAGCAGGGGGACGCCGCTGGGCTCGGCGAGCTCGACGAGGCCGCGCAGCAGCAGGGGGTCGGAGCGGCGCAGGTCGATGTCGGGGTCGCCGTACCCGATGTGGAACTGGAGCGGCAGCCCGCGCCCGATGCCCGTCCAGATGAGGTGGCGCAGCAGCACCGGGTCGTCGACGCGGACCGTCCCGGTCCGCGTCGACTCCCGCAGCCAGCGTCCGGCCGCCGCCACCACCTCGGCCGGGGTGGGCGGGGCGGGGTCGACGTCGAGCCCGTACCGGTAGGCGACGATGCTCTTCAGGCCGCGCGCCGTACGGGTGCGCTCCCACAGGGCCGCCTCGAAGCGAGCGGCGAACCCGGCGGCGTCCGTTCCCTCGGCGACGACCCCCTCGGCGACCGACTCCAGCCGGACGACCTCCTCGACGGGCCGCCCCGTGAGGGCCGCCATCGGTGCCGGGCCGAGAATCTCCTCGCCCCCGTAGCCGGTCTCCAGGAGGAAGTGGCCGACTCCGGCGGCGGCCAGCAGGCGCCGGTTCACCTCCCCGGCCCCGAGTTCGGCGCGGCGGGCGAGGTAGGTCTCCGGGTCCGGGTGCGGGTCGAGACCGAGGACGGGCGCGCAGTGCCGCAGGACGGCGAAGCCGAGCTGCGAGTCGAACTGGGTCATCCAGGCGGGCACCGGCCGGTCGGATTCGGTGATCAGCTCCTCGAACCGCCTCCGCGACGGGTCGCCGTCCAGGGCGCCGTGGACGTGGTGGTCCACCAGCGGTATCGCCCCGATCGCACGCCCCAGGGACCCGGCCTCCCCTGCCCCGGTCGCACGCTCCCGAGCCTCGGGCTCCCCCACCCCGGCCGCGCGCTCCCGAGCCTCGGGCTCTCCCACCCCGATCGCACGCCCCAGAGCCTCGGACTTCGCCGTCCCGGCCGCGCGCTCCAGGGACGCGGCCCTCGCCGGAGAGTCCACGGGTGGCGGGATCATGTCGGAGCGCTCCTCGAATGTGCGGTGTCGCTGGGATACGAGGTGCCCCTGGAAGGGGGTTGTCATGCCCGGGTGCCCTGTCAGGCATGTCACACCGGGTGCGTCGTCCCCCGGGCGGACGGTGCGGCCTCGACCGGCGCTACCGGGCGTCACAGCGTGGTGATCAAACCGCCGTCGACGGTGAAGTCGGCGCCGGTGACGTTCGCCGTACGGTCGCTGGCCAGGAGCAGGACGAGGTCGGCGACCTCCTCCGGGGTGGTGAACCGCCCGGTCGGCGTGGTGCCGACGGCCTTCTTGGCGACGGCCTCCGGATCACCGCCCACGACGCCCGCGACGGTCGCGGCGATACCGTCGTCACCGAGCCAAAGGGCGGTGGCGACAGGCCCGGGACTGACCGTGTTGACGCGTACTCCGCTGGGACCGACCTCCTTGGACAGCCCCTTGGAGAAGTTGGCCAGCGCCCCCTTGGCCGCGCTGTAGTCGAGGACCAGCGGGTCGGGCAGCGACGCGTTGACCGAGCTGACGGTGACGACGGCACCGGCGCCGCGGTCGAGCAGATGAGGCAGGGCCGCGCGGGTGGTGCGGACCGCGGAGAGGAAGTTGATCGTCAGCGTCTCGATCCACTCGTCATCGGTGATCGACAGGAACCCGTCGAGCCTCGGACGTACGGCACCGACGTTGTTGACGAGGATGTCCAGGCCGCCGAACGCGGAGACCGCCTCCTCCACCAGCCGCGCCGGGCCGTCCGGGGTGCTCAGGTCGACCCGCACGGGCCGTACGGGAAAGTCGACGGCCAGCTGGGCCAGCTCGCCGATGACCTCGCGGGCTCCGGCGACCACGCTCACGCCCTCCGCGGCGAGCGCACGGGTCACGGCCAGGCCGATGCCCTTACTCGCGCCGGTGACTACAGCGATCTTGCCGGACAGATGCAGATCCATCGGAGACTCCTCGGCGGTCCGCGAGTCCGGGACTACCGGACGTGACAGGGCTGGTCATACCCATGTGGCCCCTGGAACCACCGGTACGGCCCCAACGGCGCCTGCTCCTAAGGTCACGAAACGGCATTCGATGATGTGGCCGTCACCGGCACCGGCCACCACGACTCCCCCATCCGCCCCGCCGTCACGGGCCGCCCGCGAGGCTGAAGGTTCCGGCCGCCTCACCCGCCGACCGGGCGCTCCACCTCACCGGGCGTCGCACCCGCCCCCTTCCCCCGGGTGGCGTACGCGAGGGTGAGGGCGACGACGGCGAGCGGGAAGACGGTGGCGACGAGGATGCCGGTGCGCAGACCGGAGCCGCCGTCCTCGGGCAGCGCGGCCGACAGGGTGGTCAGGAACCCGTCGGCGGCGGAGGAGGCGTCCGCGGCGGCCCCGGCGATCCAGGGACCGGCCGCGCCACCGGCGTCGCCGAAGACGGCCAGCACGCCGAACATGGCCGCGCCGCCGAGGGGGAAGCGGGCCGCGGCGAGGCTGAAGGTCCCCGGCCACAGGAGGCTGACGGCCAGGCCGCACACCGCGCAGCCGATGAGGCTGACCACCGGGTTGGAGGACAGGCAGACGACCAGGTAGCAGACGGTCGCCAGCGCGCCGCACGAGACCATCGCGGGCACCAGCGGGATCCTCTCGCCCCACAGGCCGTAGACGATGCGGCCGATCCCCATCAGGACCGCGAACAGGCATGGCCCCGCCAGATCACCCCACACCTTGGAGACGCCCAGCCCCTCCTCCGCGAAGAGGGAGGACCACTGCGACATGGTCAGCTCGGCCGCGCCCGCGCAGAGCATCAGCACGACGGCGGCGGCGAAGGCGGGAGCCCCGAAGAGCGCCCGCAGGGAGGTACGGTGCTCGTCGGGCACGGTCGCGGGCAGCGGCACCCTCAGGAACGCCACCATGTTGACCAGCGGGACGATCGCCCAGGCGACGGGCAGGACCTGCCAGGCGTCCTGGCCGATCCAGGCGAGCAGCAGCGTGCTGCCCGCCACCACCGCGACCTGTCCCCAGCAGTAGAAGGAGTGCAGCAGGCTCATCGCCGCCGCCTTGCCCTCCTGCGGGCTGGGCAGCGCGTCCACGACGGGACTGACGAGCACCTCCAGCAGGCCGCCGCCGACGGCGTAGACGACGATCGCGACACACAGTCCCAGGTACGGGGAGGGCGACACGGCCGGGGCCACCGCCAGCAGCACCAGTCCCAGCGCGGACAGGATGTGGGCCAGCACCAGCGGGACCCGGTAACCGGTCCGGTCCACGAACTTCACGGCCACGATGTCGGTGACCAGCTGGGTGGCGAAGTTGAGCAGCACCAGACGCCCGAGCATCTCCAGCGGCAACTGGTAGCGGCTCTGGAACACGATGAACAGCAGGGGGGCCAGGTTGTTGACGATGGCCTGGGTGACATATCCGGTGTAGCAGGCGCGGCGGGTGTGGTCGTACGTCGTCATGGGTGATGCGTGTCTCTCCCTGGGGGGCTGGCCGCCCCGCACACTACGGGGCGGGCCGACACGGCGGCACACCCACCCCCGGCGTGAAGGACCGCCAGGTCATCGGGGCATCGAGGCATGGGGCATTGGGGCATCGAGGGTCGATGGCTGGGAGCCGGGGGCAGGGGGCAGGGCCGGGGCCAGGGGCAGGGCCAGGGCAGGGGCCAGGGCAGGGGGCGGGGTGGGAAACCCGCTCCCGGCGAACGCGACCGCTCCGGGCCTTCCGGCTCGCGTGCCTCTCTCGGTCCCGCCGGACATCCGCGCGATCATGCCCTGCGAGCCTTTCGGTCCCGCCGGACGGCCGCGATCCCGGCTGGTGGGTCTCTCGGCCTGCCGGACGGTCGGTGGATCCCGGTCGCGCGATCCCGGTCGGTGGATCCCTGCCGGTGGATCTCTCCGGCCCGCCGGACGGCAGTGCGATCCCGGCCGGTGGAACTCTCACGCCCGCCGGACGGTCGGGCGGCTCCCGGCGCGCGGTGCCTACTTGAGTTGCAGGACCGGGGCGACGGCGGGACGGGGGCGAGTGGGGGCGGGGAGTCCGAGGACGAACCAGACGATCTTTCCTCCGGAGGGAGGATGGGCGACACCCCAGTCATCGGCGAGGGAGTCGACGATCTGGAGGCCCCGGCCGCCGGTGGCGTCCATGTCGCGGGCACACAGGCGAGGAGTTCCCGCCCCGGGGTCGAAGAGCTCGCCCCGGACGAGGTTCCCGCCGCCCCGGATCCGCAGCGCGCACGCGGCACCGCCGTACCTGACGGCGTTGGTGACCAGCTCGCTGACGATCAGCACGCAGTCGTCTATGAGATCGTCCGCACCCCACAGGGAGAGCTCCCGGCGGACCAGCGAGCGGGCGTCGCGCACACTCGTGGGGGCGGCGGACAGCAGGCACTCGCCTACGTACTCGTGGGCGACGTCGAGGGACGCCGCGGATGAGTTGTGCTGGAGAGACACTGCGCCTCCTTCGAGTGGGAGCGCTCCCATGACAAATGTAGAACATTCACTCACATCTGGGAATTGATTCCTCCCTAATTGTTTCCACCACATATCGCAAAAATTAGGGAGATTCACTTCATCGCACGACACTCAGAAGATTCCCGACATTCGTGATGTTCGTGACACTCGGGAGGCTCCTGACACTCAGCGGACGGGAGCACCAGCCGTCCACCTCCACCGGGAACCCCACCGCTCCCTCCCGGGCGGGCTCCCCTCCGTCCACGAACCCGCCCGTCCGCAAACCTGCCCGTCCGCAAACCTGCCCGTCCGCGAACCTGCCGGTCCGTCCCCCTCCGCGAACCCGCCCGCGTCGTCCCTCCGGCCGCGCGAGGGCGTCAGCCCAGCTGGGGAAGGACCTTCGCACCGAAGGCGTCGATGTAGGCGTCCTGCTCCTGGCCCACGTGGTGCAGGTAGATCTCCTCGAACCCCAGGTCCGCGTACTCGTTGATCCTGGCGGCGTGCCAGCCCAGGTCGGAGGAGACGTTGACGACCTCGGCGACCTTCTCCGGCGAGACGTCCGCGGAGACCACGTCGAAGAGCTCGGCGGTCTCAAGATCCCAGCTGACCGGCGGGGAGAAGGTATTGCTCCGCCACTGGTCGTGGGCGATGGCCATGGCCTCGTCGTCACTCTCGGCCCAGCTGAGGTGGACCTGGAGCGCCACCTTGCCCTTACCTCCGGCGTCCCGGTAGGCGCCGATGACCTCGCGCAGCCGGTCGACCGGCCCTCCCACGGTGATCAGCCCGTCGGCCCACTCCGCGCACCAGCGGGCCGTCTCGACGCTCACCGCCGCGCCGACCAGCTTCGGGGGGACGTCCGGGCGGGTCCACAGCCGGGCGCGGTCGACGGTCACCAGGCCGTCGTGGCTGACCTCCTCCCCCGCCAGCATCGCCCGGATGATGTCGACGCACTCCCGCAGCCGCTGCTTGCGAAGCTCCTTGCGCGGCCAGTGGTCGCCGGTGATGTGCTCGTTGCTCGCCTCACCCGTGCCGAGGGCGGCCCAGAAGCGCCCGGGGAACATCGCCCCGAGGGTGCCGATCGCCTGGGCGATGATCGCGGGGTGGTAGCGCTGGCCGGGGGCGTTGACCACGCCGAACGGCAGGTTCGTGGCCTGGAGCGCCGCGCCCAGCCAGGACCAGGCGAACCCCGACTGCCCCTGCCGTTCGCTCCACGGGGAGAAGTGGTCCGACGACATCGCCGCCCCGAACCCCGCCTGCTCGGCCCGTGTGACCGCTTTCAGTAGCTCTGCCGGATGGATCTGCTCGTGTGAGGAATGGAAGCCATAAGTCGCCATCGTCTCCGGCTACCCGGAAGGAGGACGTCCATTCGGACGCGCGCGCCCGATCGGGCCGTACGGGCGACCGGGGAGCCGGTCCGCGCGGGCGGGGGATGCGGGCGGAGGCGCCACCTCCCGGGGCCGCGCGGAGCCGCCGCCCACGCGGACGAGGAGCGCGGGTGAGGGCGCCACCGGCTCAGGCCCCGCCCATACGGACGAGCGGCGCGGTACCGCCCGGCGTCCCGGACGGTACCGCGCCCGGACCTCAGAAGGCCGAGGTGTAGGTGACCAGCGAAGGCCGGTCGACACGGGTGGCGGCGTTGTAGCAGACCACGTTGCGGACGAACGCGTTGCCGCCGCTGGTGTTCCAGATGGTCTGCAGGTTGCAGAACTCGGGGCCGGTTCCGTACGCGGTGACCTGGACCTGGTCCTGCAGGATCCCGACCCTCGGGAAGGTCACCAGGCGCTGGCCGAGCCCGGAGCCCTGGATCGTGTTCACGAATCCCTGGGAGTTGTAGTTCACGGGCGGGGGCACCGGCGCGTACGGGCCGGGGTTGGCCGGGGTGTTGTCGAAGGTGTAGGCGAAGTTCTTCGGCGGGATCGCCGCGCCGGTGATGGCGCGCTCACGCTGGTAGGTGAGGGTCCATCCGGTGTTGAGCGGCACGTTCGTCGCGTTGTGGCAGCGCACCTGGACCGCCTGCGCGCCCACCCCCGGAGCCCAGGCGCCGACCTTGCAGCGGGCGGGCTGGCTGGGGTTGACCGCGGTGACCTGGAGGTTGCCCGCGAAACCCGAGGAACCCAGGCCGGGCAGGGTGACCGTCCAGACGCCCGCGCCCCCGCCGACCGTGTTCACCGCCCCGGCCGAGTTGAACTGGGTGGCGATGGCGGCGCCGTTGTAGTGCACGTAGCCGAACGCCTGCGGCGCGGGCAGCAGGCCGGTGCTCTGCTCGAAGACGATGCTGTACGGGGTGAAGACCGGAGCCCCTCCGTACCGGTAGCACTGCACCGCCACGACCAGGTCGGTGCCCGAGGGCCCCCAGTTCTGCGCCTGGCACCAGTAGGCGGTATCGGAGATCGCCGTGACGTGGACCACGCCGCCGGTGATCGCGATCTGCGGGAACCTCACGAACGTCTGCCCGACCCCGCCGGGAGTGACGCTGACGTTGAAGCCCGCCCCCCAGCTGCCCGCCTGGTGGTTGGGGTCGGGGATACCCGAGGTCACGTTGACCACGGCGAAGCCCCACCGATTGGGAACGGAGGCCTGCGCGCCCGTGGCCACCGCGGTGACGCTCGCGGCGAGCATCGCGATGACACACAGGATTTGGAACATGACTCTTCGTAACTGCCGCATGCCGTACTCCATCGACTCGGGGGGTGGGGCGATCGGACGCGACCGTGGCACCAGCATGTGGAAATGTCTGGAATCACAGTTCGTCCTGAGCTCTTGATAACCCGCCCGCCCTCCCTTGAAAAGACCCAACCTGACGGGTGAGATGACTTCGTCTTCCCTGATCAGGTCAGGGTTCGGACCAGATGACAGCTCTCTCATCGAGAGATCGTCCGGTCGTTTCGCCGAGTACCGTATGAACATTGCACAGCCGATCCGCCAGGATCCACGAGACGGGGTGTGAGACCGTGCCGGAGCCCGAACCGAACGTTCCGCGTGTCATGTGGCAGTTGCTGGAGCCCCTGCACGCCGTCACCTATTTCGCCCCCGAGGCTCGGGCGGCGGCCGACGCGGTCGGCATGCGCGGCTTCTGGATGGGCTACTTCGCGGCCAGGGCTGCGCCGCTCGGGCCGGTCGGCCCCGGCGTCGTCACGGCGGCCTTCCACGGTTTCCCCCCGGCCAGGGTCGCCAGGGCGCTGCCCGACGCGTGGACGTTCGCGACCCCCGGCGATGTGCTGCGCGCCCGGCTCGACGGGGCGGGAGCGGCGCTGCGGAACCTGCTCACCGACAAGGTGATCGGCTCTGACGACCTGCGCGCGGCGGCGGACCTCGCCTGGGAGGCGGCCGGGCTCGCCGACACCGCCGGCCGGGTGCTCGGCGCGGCCAACCAGGCGCTGCCCGCGCCCGACGAGCCGCACCTGCTGCTCTGGCAGGCCGCGACCACGCTGCGCGAGCACCGGGGCGACGGGCACGTGGCCGCCCTCGTCGCCCACGGCGTCTCCCCCGCCCAGTCCCACCTGCTCAAGATCGCGGCGGGCGAGACGGACCCGGACCAGCTGCGCCTGGCACGGCGCTGGGACGACGAGGAGTGGGAGGCCGGTGCCGCCGCCCTGCGCGAGCGCGGGTGGGTCGACGGTTCCGGCGTCCTGACGGCCGAGGGCGCGCGGGAGCGCGGGCGGATCGAGCGGCTGACCGACGAGGCCGCGGCCACTCCCTGGCGGGCCCTGGGAGACGAGCGCACCTCCGCGCTCGCCCTGCTGCTCCACCCGCTGACCATGGCCGTCCTGGAGTCGGGCGTCATGCCGCCCTCGAACCCGATCGGCCTGTCGTGGCCACCCGCGGAAAACGAGGACGGCCGGGGGCTCACGCTCCCGGCCGCCCCGTCGCGGATCGGCTGAGAGGGATCAGCCGAACGGCAGCCGTAGGACGGACTGGTTACCGATGCCGAGGTTGACGGCACCGTTGCCGATGGCGTTCCAGACCTCGACCCTCACCTGGCCGTTCGACAGGTTGCCGAGCGTGCCGGAGGAGGACTGCGGGCCGGTTCCCTGCGTGTAGTGCTCCCAGCCCGTCGCCGGGTCGGTGGCGAAGTACCCGTAGGTCTCCACCCTGTCCCAGCTCCCGTTGCCGGTCAGGTCGTAGGAGACCCGGACCTGGGTGCCGTTGGCGACCGAGGTGCCCGCGTCCACGAAGAGGTCGAACGCGGTGGCGCCTCCGTTGTGGGTGGCGGTGAGGCCGGTCGCCGTGAAGACCCGGGCGTTGGTCGGGACGCCGTCGTGGTTGCCGTTCGCGGCGGTCACCGCGAGGCTGCCCGCCGCGCCGGCCGTGCCCGGCAGGCCTCCGCCGCTCTGCAGGTAGCGCGTCGCGGCGAAGCCACCCGGATCCGGCGTGGGAGTCGGGGTCGGGGTCGGAGTGGGCGTGGGGGTCGGGGTGGGCGTCGGGTCGGGGTTCGTGGTGCCGCCGCCCGCGTTGCCACCGCTCCAGGTGAAGGCGCCGGAGGTGGCCGTCTTGCCCGCCGGGACGTTGAGCACGGTCCCGTTGGAGAAGGTCACCGTGAGCGGGCTGCCGGTGATGTTGGACGCGACGTAGGTGCGCGCTCCGTTCTTGTTGAACACCTTGGCCAGCGGGTGGTTGGCGGTGATGGAGACGTCCACCGTGCCGAGGGCGGCCAGGTTGCGGATCCAGTGGAAGGTGTGCGCCCTGCTCTCCCCCTCCTCGGGGGTGTAGGCGCCGGCGGCGCGCAGGTTCGCCAGGGCCGCGTCACCGTTGCCCAGCGCCTGGAACTCCCACAGGATGTCCCGCCACACCGTGGGTGGCCCGCCGTTGTTGCGTACCAGCTCGGCGTAGTTGGTGTTCACGTAGGCGGGGTTGTCGCCCAGGTAGAAGTGCCCGCCGGTGATCGGGAGCATGTTGATGCCCTGGATCATCTCCGGCTCGCCGCTGAACCAGGTGGCGTACGCGCCGCCGCTGCCCCAGACCATGCCGACCGTGCTGTGGCCGAAGGCCGCGGGGAAGTTCTGGTCGCGCACGTCGAACCAGTACTCCTGGATCGCCGCGTTCTGGGTCGTGTAGATGAAGATGCCCGCGTCACGGACGGCGGTGTTGCCGGTGGCCTGGCCCCACTGGATGAGGGCGTTGGCGAAGTTCATGCCCTCCGACGACGACTCCTGGTTGTTGCCCGAGCCGAACGAGCCGTGCCCGGCCGCCCAGTCGTGGCCCGCGTAGATGTCGAAGTCACGCAGGTACGGGAAGCGGGTGTCGCTCCGGTCGTAGTTGTTGGCGTCGCGGATCAGCAGGTCCACCATGCCGCCGTACTGGCTCGTCCTCGCCCAGTTGGGGTCGAACTTGGCCAGCGTCGCGGCGGCGGCGATGTAGTAGCCGTAGTGGAAGTGGTGGTCGTTGAGCTCCAGGTCGGAGCCGTAGGAGGCCGGGTAGCCGAGCAGGGTTCCCCAGCTCGGGTTGTAGTAGAAGACCCGGCTGGTCTTGCCCGGCGTGGCGGTGAACCAGTCGTTGAGGCGGGTGCGGATGGCGTTCAGCGCGGCGGTGCGCACCGACGTCAGGTTGAGCTGGTCGGCGATCTCCGCGATGCGGGTGGCCCGGCCCAGGCCCTTGCCGGTCCAGTAGGTGTCGTCGCCCCGGATGTCCATCGGGTTGCCGAGCTCGGCGTTGAGCTGGTTGGTGATCGTGGTGAGGTCCGCGCCGGAGCTGTCACCCACCGCGGGGATCTCGGGCAGCACGCCGGTGTACTTCATCGTCGTCTGGAACTGCGTACCGGTGACGATCTTCATCTGGCCGCGCGCCGACACGTACGTCTGCGCCAGCGGCGTCGAACCGGTCAGGTAGTTCCACTGGTGCGGGTAGAGCGCGATGACCGTGCCGGTCTGGGCGCCCTGCCTGGCCGTGGTGGTGAAGGCGTACGTCGTGGTGAGCGAGCTCGCGGCCTGGTTGTAGGCGTACGAGACCCGGGTGCCGGTGACGTGCGCGTGCGCGTACTGGCCGTAGGTGGTGGCCAGGGCCGCGCGGTCGCCGCCCGCGGGGAGCGCCGCCACCGAGAAGAAGCCCCTGCCCGCCAGGGCGGAGCTGATCGTCGTGCCGCTCACCGACCAGGTCGCGCCGGTCGGCGCGTAGGCGACGTAGTCACGGCCGCCGGCGGTGAAGCCGATGGTGGCGCCGCTGTTGGACCACACCGTGGGGGTGCCCGCGGCGGTGATCTGCGCGTCGCCTCCGGTGACCTGGAAGTACGCGAACGGCAGGCCGTGGCCGATGGTGGCCTTCATGGTCCGGCCCGCGCCACTCCAGTACGGGGTGACGGTCCAGTCGCTCCAGCCGTCGACCTTGACGTCCGGCGAGCTCAGGCCCGCGACGCCGACGCGGATGTTCTCGACGTACGGGTAGTGGAACTCGCCGACGCCGGTCGCGGTGCCGCTGATGGCGGGGGTGGTGTTGTAGGAGAAGCCGAGACCGTTGCCGAAGGTGTCGTACGAGATCGGGTGGGCGTGGAGCGGCTCGCTGTACGCGCAGTCGGTCCTCTTGTAGAGGAGCGACGACCACCAGTCGTTGGTGGGCACGGCCCCGGCGGGGGCGTTGGCCGTCACCCACTGGCGGGGGTTGGTGGAGATGGAGCCACAGCCGGCCGGCAGCGAGCGGCCGGCCGGGAGGGTGTCGGCGTAGCTGCCGGCGCCGACCACGGCGGCCTCGGCGGAGCGGGCGGCGCCGAGGCCGAGCAGCCCGGCCACCATCGCGACGACCACACCGGCGGCGAGGCTTCGCCGTCGAGTCCTGAGACGGGCCGCCGACCGGGCGAGTCGTCCTTCACGGGGGTGCGCACTGTCCGGACCCGTGGTCCGGATCGAGGGATCCATTGGGGGGTGCCTCCGGGGAGAGGAATCGGGCTCTGAAGCGGACCGATGTGAGAGAGCGCTCTCTCACCGAAAAGTAACGGGCTGCGTCACGGCAGTCAATGTTTCGCGTTGGTAACGAATAGGTAAAGTACAGAGGTGCAGGCGAGAGGGCGTAAGCGCAGAAAATAGGGCGTTCCACCATCTGGCGATGCCCCCTCGTGCACGCGCATCCCGCATCGCCCCTCTGGCCGACGATCAAGAAGTGGCCCTATCCTGATCTGAGAGCGCTCTCTTAGCTGATCGACGTTCACCGCCGGTCGGCCCCTTGGCGGTGCCCGCCCCACCTCCGGCCCGCCATCGCGAAGAGCGCGCGAGCCCGAGCCGCCGAAGGCGCGGAACGCCGCGCGAGGGACGGGCCCGAGCGGAAGACCCACCTTCCGGCGCGCACGACCTCCGGAACACACCACCGCGCGGACGCGGGATCTGGACAGGAAATCCCCCTCCGGAACACGGCTCCCATCGGGCTCACCACCCGCGAAAGATGGGGTCCGGACGAGAGACCCCCTGGCACGCGCTTCCCGCCGGACCCGTCACCACACGCAGGGCGAGAGACCCCCTTCCGGGACGCACCGCCACACCCGTGCCCCCTCCAGGACCGCACATGCCCGATCGCCGGGACGGGCGCAACTGTCGAGGTGGTGACAAAACCAAGGCTGGACACAGAGAGTGATGACTAATTTACTTTGCGTGACCATCCAGGCACCCCCTGCCCCAGGAGACAACATGCGAAGCAGGAAGCTCACGACCGCCGCGCTGAGCGCCGCCGCCATCGGCGTCGCGGGTCTGACGGCGATGACCCTCGCCGCTCCGGCCACGGCCTCCGTACCCGCCGCCCCCGCCGTTCCCGCGTCCGCCGACTTCACCGGCTACCAGCTCGTCAAGCTGCCCAACGCCAACGTGCCCAACTTCCAGCGCCGCGTGGTCCGCTGCCCCGGCGGCAAGAAGGCCGTCGGCGGCGGCGCCGAGGCGCAGGGCAACGAGGCCGTGCTGGTGGGTTCCTTCCCCACCGACGACGGCAGCGGCTGGATCGGTCTCGGCCGCCAGCCCGGCCACAACGACGTGGGCATCAGCGTCTACGTGATCTGCGCCAACGTCAGCTGATCACCACCCCCGGTGGTCACCGTCCCCTGTGATCACCCCGCTCTGCCCGCGTCCCCTGTGATCACCTTCCCCTGATCACCTTCCCCGTGATCACCGCTACCTGATCAACGTCCCCTGATCAGCGCTCCCTGTGATCACCTCCGCCCGATCAGCGTCCCCTGATCACCGTCCCCGCGAGGAAGCGCCGGCTCCGGCCGGGCCCGGAAGGGCCCGGCCGGAGCCGTTTCGCTCGTCCGTCCAGAATCGCCCCCGTGGAGAGCCGGACCACCTGGAGTCCGAGAATCCGGCGGCGCTTACCATCGAGTCGGCGGCCATGGACAGGGTGCCCTTGGCCGGCACCTCCTGGATTCCGGGCAACGGCCCGTGAATCCTCCCCCTCGAAGGGAGCAGCCGCCGATGAACAACCCCGACCGGATCGAGACGGAGATCGCCGTGATCGGCGCCGGGCTGATGGGCTCGGCCACGGCGTGGGAGCTCGCCCGTCGCGGTCACGCCGTCACCCTCGTCGAGGCGTACGACATCGGCCACCGGCGCGGCAGCTCGCACGGCACCTCACGGATCTACCGCCGGGCCTACGCCGACCCGGAGTACGTGCGCCTCACCGGCCTGGCCGGGGAGCTTTGGCGCGAGCTGGAGAACGACACCGGGGCGGCGCTGCTCCGCGTCACCGGCGGCCTCGACCTCGGCGCCGGGCGCGACCCCGAGGGGATCGCCCGCCTGCTGGCGGAGGCGGGCGTGCCGCACGAACTGCTCTCTCCCGGCGCCGCGACCGAGCGGTGGCCGTTCATGCGCTTCGACGGGCCGGTGCTGCACCACCCGGAGGCGGGTACGGTCGACGCCGACGCGACGGTGGCCGCCGCGGTGGGCCGGGCGGCCGAGCTGGGCGCCCAGGTGATCGCCGGCGTACGCTTCACCGGCGCGGAGTCCCTGCCCGGCGGGCGCGTCCGGCTGCGCACCGAGGGCCCCGAGGGCACAGAGGGCCCGGAGGTCACCGCCGCCACCGTCGTCGTCGCCGCGGGCGCCTGGCTGCCGGAACTCGCCGAACCGCTGGGCGTGCCGTTGGGACTGCCCCCGCTGCGGGTGACCCAGCAGCAGGTCTTCCACTTCCGCTCGCGCGACCCGGAAGCCCGCTGGCCCATCTTCATCCACGACGGCGACACGCAGATCTACGGGCTTCCCTCCGGCGGCGACGGCGGCCCCCTGCCCGCGGTGAAGGTCGCCCAGCACGACGCGGGTAAACCCGCCACCGCCTCCACCAGGGACGGCGTCGTCGACCCGGCCTCCCGCGCCACGGTGACCGCCCACGTCCGGACGTGGCTGCCCGGTCTCGACCCGGTTCCGGTGGCCGAGGCGAGCTGCCTCTACACCGTCACCCCCGACGACGACTTCATCCTCGACCGCGTCGGCCCCTTCGTCATCGCCTCCCCCTGCTCGGGCCACGGCGCCAAGTTCGCCCCCCTGATCGGCCAGATGACCGCCGACCTGGCCCTCGGCCACACCACCCCCCACCCCCGCTTCGCCCTGCGCCGCTTCACCGGAATCGGCTGAAACGATGCCACCACAGGTACGGCTTCACGCGGATCACCCAGAACACATCGGATCACGTCAGGTGTTCCAGGGACCTGACGCGTTCGGCCGCGAGGATGTAACGCTCGGCGAGAAGCGGCCTCTGCGCGTGAAGATCGGCGAGGTCGGCCCGGTCACGGTCAAGCGCGTCGGCCATGAGCATGGCGCGTCCCCCTTCGAGCGCGACGACGGCGGCGGCGAACTCGCCGACCATGACGTCGGCGAAGGCCGCGGCGGCCGTCAGCCCGTCGGAGCTCACCAGCCAGGTCTGCTTGTACACGCGCGACAGCTGCAGGCGGTAGAGCTGACGGGCCGCCTGCAGAGCGAGTTCGTAAGCTTCGACGGCTTCGGCCCACGAGCGCCGTTCGGTCGCCCACAAGCCCCAGTTCTGAGCCGCTGCGAGTGCCGTCTCGACGCTTGACTCCAGCCCCAACCGGCAGCTGTCGCGGTAAGTCTCGACGGCCCGGCGCCGGTCTGCGGCCAAACCCGTGCGGGAGTGACGGAAACGCGGGCCGGTGGCCAGGTTGTTGAGACGGCTGGGGAGATCCGGAGATCCGGGGAGGGTCGCGGTGACAGCCTGATCGAAAATGCCGACGGCCCGATCGAGATCCTCGGCCGAAGCCATGACGCTTCCCCGATCCATGAGGCTGTTGCCCAGGTTGGTGAGAAACTTCGGCAGGTGCGGCGAGCCCACCGGAGTCAACTCGATTGCCCGCTGATACGCCTCGACGGCGACCAAGAGATCACCGACCTCGATGTCCGTGGTCGCGCTGTCCCCAATCGCGTCAATGCTCACCTCTGCCAGATGCTCGAAGCGCATGCGCCGGGCATTGCCAAGGTTGTTCAGGTAACCGGGCAGCTCCGCCGCTTCGGGTGGCGTCAACTCGACGGCCGCCACAGCCGACCTGATGCTCATGTCGAGCTGGAGGGGACTTCCCGTCCGCTCATACCGGTCAAGCCACAAAATCGCCGCGTTGGAGTGCAACCTGGCCGTCTCCGCCACGTCCGCATCCGCCTCACCAACGGCTTCCATGATCATCTCCAGGGCGCTGTCCAGATCACTGAGATCACCGGTCCGGTCATATCGATCGGACAGGAAAACTCCAAGATTGCCGAGGTAGGTGACTCTGTCAGGACTGTCCGCCGGAGTTTCGCGCACCGCTTGCTCAATTTCGGCGATGGCGCTGTCGAGATCCGCCGGCTCTCCTGTTCGCTCGTATCGTTCCGATAGGGCCACCGCCAGGTTGCTGTGGAACGCGGCGCGTTCCAGGTCACTTTCCGCAGTGGCGATCGCCCGCCGGAAGTTCGCGATGGCGCGCTGGAGATGAGGTAGCCCTCCATCGGCCTTGTACTTGAGGCGAAGCATGCCTCCGAGGGCGTTCAACCTGGCTGCCAGCCTCGGGGCGTCCTGAGGAGTCTCAGACACGGCCTGGCCGGCCGGGTCCAAAGCTCGTTCAAGGTCATCCAGCCGACCCGAGTCGCTGTACCGGTCCCGTAACCGACCAGCGAGACCGCTCAACAGCACGGGGTCCCGCCAGACCGTTGCATCGGCCCCTTCGGCGGCGAACTCGTACACCGCGATCGCCTTTTCGAGAAACTCCCTCAGACCGGTCCGCCTGTACCGCGCGGCGAACACGGCGGCAGCGTCGTCACAGGCTTCGATCCAGCGCTGCCGCCCCAGCGAGAGCCGGTCTGGGTGGGCGATGACCTTGTCCCACAGCAGGAGATCGGCGTCGGCGGTGGCCCCCTTCTCCGCGGCCTCACGCAGACGTAGAAGCAACTTACGCAGTACGGCTCCAGTCATGGCACGGTCCGTTCTCGTCACAACCGCCGGATATTCCTATACAGAGGCCCCCCTTTGACCGTCTCACGTCTCCCACGGCCAGCATGGCGACGTCACGAAAGCAGCGATCGTGAATCACCGAACACTCCCTTCCGCCACTGGAGGCGGCAGAATGGAGGAGGCTGGCGAAAGACGGTGGCGGACATGTTCGATGAAGCGGCGTCCAGGGTCGATCTGGGAATTCTGGCGCAGGTCCACGCGTACTGGTGCCGTACAAGGGCCGAGGCAAGCCCCAATCACAGAAGACGGCCAACTCCGCCCACGCCAAGCTCCGCGGCCCCGGCGAGCGCGCGAATGCCGTGCTGAAGACCTGGCGAGTCCTGCGCAAACTCCGCTGCTGCCCTCTTCGTGCGGGCCAACTGGTCAAAGCCATCCTCACGCTTCAAATGCGCGAGGCAGGATGAAAAAGCTCAAGGATCCGTACCGCATATACGGCATTGACAGTTTGGATTCCGCCTGTCTCGATCAGTTCCATATGAACCAACCGAAATCGCCGGCCTACCTGAAACGGGACCATACGGAGCTGGATCGCGGCCAGTGCTGTGACCGCACAGGTTCACCGGGTTGGATGATTTACAGGTTGTTCAAGTAAAAGTTGACGAGCCGGTCGACGGCGGCGTCGACGTACTCGGGCTCGTCGTACATCTCGTAGTGGCCGGCGCCGTCGATCACCATGAGGTCGACCGGGTTGGGTGCCAGCTTCCACAACTGCATGCCGGACTCGTAGGAGCCGGTGTTGCCGATGCGTCCGGCGAGGATGACCTGCAGCGGCTGGGTCATGAGCTGGTCGACCAGGTGATACGCGTCGTAGCCCAGCAGCAGCGAGTCGCCGCGCGCGAGACGGCGGTTCGTGGAGTGTTCGTTCCTGCCCCGCTCGGTGCGGTAGTAGGTGATTGCCTGGGTCGTGTCGATATCGGTCAGCCCGACTGCTGTGGCTTCCTCCAAGGTGTCGGGCAGCCAGTTCACGCGGGTCAGCTCGCCGGAGCGGGTCTCTTCGATGCGCGCGTCGGCCATGGTGTCGAGTGCGGCCGCCGCGCCATCCGGCTGGAAGCTGCGGAACGACGTGCCCATGTTGCCTGGGACGACCGTGCCGACCGCCTTGATGCGATGGTCCGTGCGGGCGGTGTGCACTGCGTAGCCTCCGCCGGCGCAGATGCCGAGGACGCCGATGCGCTCCGGGTCGATGCCGGGGGTCGTGCTGAGCGCGTCGATCGCGTAGGAGATGTCCTCACCGCGGCGGTAGGGGTCTTCGAGGTCGCGGGGCTTTCCGCCGCTCTGACCTTGATGGGCGGGGTCGAACACGAGCGCCGCGACGCCGCGGGCGGCGAGACGGGATGCGTAGTTCGCGCCGATCTGCTCCTTCACGCTACTGCCGGGCGTGGAGAGCACCACGGCGCGCAGCGGCGCCGCATCGTCGATGCTGTCGGGCAGGTAGAGGTCGGCCGCGAGATCGATCGGTCCGCGCGGGATCGTGATGTGCTGAAGCATCTGATGGCGCCTTTCGCGTCGGTGTTTGTTCCACAGCTGTCCAGTACGAAACACCCTCTGATACAATTTGGAACTAATTCAGAACTGTACCACCTGGACCGATGGAGGGGCTTGCGTGGCGGTTGACGGGGCGCAACTGTGGACACTGAACCAGCGTCTGCTGAGCGTCGTGATGGATGCCTGCAGCGCTGAACTGGCCGAGCTTGGGCTGGAGACGAAGGAGTTCTTCGTGCTGGCCGAGGTGGCCGCGTCGCCGTACCCTGCCGAACTCGCGGCGGCGCTGATGATCCCTAAAGCGAGCGTGACGGTCTACGTCCGCAACCTCGTCGCAAAGGGGTTCATACGGCGCGAGATCGACGACGAGGACCTGCGGCGGCATCGGCTCATACTGACTGCCGAGGGCGAGGCGGCGCGGGACCGCGCGCTCTCAGCGCTCGCGGCGGAGTTCGACCGCAGGCTGGCGAGGATTACCCCGCAGGACCGCACCGATCTGCAGCGCATCCTTCTGGAGATGCTCAAGTCGCCAGAATGAGGCCATGACGACGAGCGGTTGGTCTTCCCGGCGAATGCCTTGCCCGCTGGCGTCCGCCCCAGCGAATGCCCTTCTCACTTCGGATGCGAGCGCGTTCCTTGCGTTCGGCGGCCAGGACGTCGCGGTGACGGGCGTTGGCGTTGCGCCAACGCAGGTAGGCGTGCAAGGCCCGGGTCTGCACGGTTCTTGCGGCGGTTGACACCCCACAGGCGGTCGTCGCAGATGGAGTAGCAGCCGTGGAAGTAGCGCACTCCGTGGGTGCGGTGGTAGGTGGCCGGTACCCGGTCGGGATGCTTGCGTTCGGCCCAGCCCGAGCCCGCGGTGGGCCGGATCCCGAGCGGGCCGAACTCGTCGAAGGCGAACACCCGGTCCGGGAAGCGGTCAAAGACCTCCTCGATCCGGTCCAGCTTCGCCTCACGCTCGGGGTCGGGGGATTCCTTCCAGGTCTTGGTGCGCTGGAAGGTGACACCGCGGCGGGCGAGCAGGCCGCGTAACGCCTCGCGGCCGATGCGAATGATCCGGCCGTGGACTTTCCGCAGGTAGGCGACGAGCTTGCGCAGCGACCAGCGGGTGAAGGGCTGGCCGAGCTTGGCGGGGCGGGTGGTGGCCGTCTGGACGACGAAGTCCTCGTCGTCAGGACTGAGCAGGCGGGGACGGCCTCCCGCCCACCGAGGGTCCAGACAGGCCAGGCCGATCTCGTTGAACGATCACATCGCGCACGGTGTCCTCGTCGGCCTGCACCAGCTGGGCGATCACCGGCACCCGGTTCCCGCCGGCCGAGGCCAACAGCATCATCGCGCGCCGATAGCGCACCGAACTCGTGCTGCCCCGGCGCACGATCTGCTGCAGCCGCTGCCCCTCCTGGTCAGTCAGTCTGCGCACACGGACAGGCTCGGCCACCGCACCTCCAGCAGTCGGATCGGACGTCACCCCACATCCAACCGCCACGACCACCAACCCGGTGAACCTATGCGGTCACAGCAAGAAGGACCGCGCGGGCCGCCGTGAGGCGTTCCGCCTCGTCGCGGCCCGAGTCGACGCCCGAGCCGACGCCCGAGACCTCGTCGGCCCATTCGAGCAGGCGGTGCAGGTGGGAGTCGGTCGTGGCCGTGGCGGGGCGGTGGCCACCGACGAGGACCTCTCCGCCGGTCCCGTCAATGGTGATGAGCGTGCCCTCCGGGAGGGTGCGTCCACCGGCTCGCACGCAGGCGGCGGCGACGTCGACCGTGAGATCCGCGGCTCCCACGACGGCGGGTTTGCCCATCGCCCGCGCGACGACGGCGGCGTGGCTGGTCGGCCCGCCCCTGGCGGTGACGACTCCCGCGGCGGCGGCCAGGCCGTGCATGTCGAGCGGGGAGGTGTGTGGACGGACCAGGATGACCGGGCCGTCGGCGGCCATCCGCGCCGCCTTGTCGGCGGTGGTCGCCACCCTGCCGACCGCGACCCCCGGGCAGGCACCCAGCCCTCGGGTAAAAAGGTCACTCGCGTCGGCCGTCTCCATCCGGGGCGTACGGGCGTGGCGGAGGTGGTGCGGAGATACCCGGAGCAGTGCCTCGCGGCGGCCGATGACGCCCTCGTCGGCCAGGTCGACCGCGACGCGGACGGCGGCGCGCCCGACGAGGTTGCCTGGCCGCGTCTGCAGGATCCACAGCTCGCCCGCCTCGAAGGTGAACTCCACGTAGCACGTGTCGCGGTAGTGCTCCTCGAGCCGGTTCATCGCCTCCAGAAGGCCGGTCCACACCGCCGGCTCCCGTTCGGCCAGGTCGGCCAGCGGCCGGGTCGTCGACCTCCCGGAGACGACGTCCTCGCCCTGGCGGCCGAACAGGACCTCACCGAACGGGACGTTCTCCCCGGTGTTGGGGTCGCGGCTGAACGCGACACCGGTGCCGCTGTGGTCGTCGCGATTCCCGAACACCATGGCCTGCACGATGACGGCCGTGCCGAGTTCGTGTGGGATGTCGTGCAGTGCGCGGTAGGTTCTGGCGCGCGGTGTGTCCCAGGAGGAGAACACGGCCCGGATGGCCGGCTCCAGTTGCTCCGTCGCGTCGTCCGGCACCGATCCGCCGGCCCGTCCGCCGATGAGGGCCTCGACGCCTCGGATCGCGTCGGCGAGGCGTGTCTCCTCGTCGCCGTTGCCGTCGCCGCGTTCGGCCACCTCGCGCGCCACGGCTTCCAGGCTCTCCGGCTCCACGCCGAAGACCGCCGAGGCGAAACCGGACAGGAACCGCAGGCGCGAGTCGAGCGCGAAGCGCGGGTCGCCCGTCTCGGCCGCCAGCCCCGCCGTGGTCTCGGTGGTGAGACCGAGGTTGAGGATCGTGTTCATCATGCCGGGCATCGACACGCTGCCGCCCGAGCGCACCGACACCGCCAGTGGCCGCTCGGAGCCGCCAAGGCGCCGTCGCGTGGCGGCTTCGAGCCCGGAGACGGCGGACGCCAGCTCGGCGTCGAGGCCGTCTGGAAACCGCCCGTCACGGAGGAAGGCGCGACACGCCCCGGTGCCGATGACGAACCCGGGGGGCACGGGCACCCCAAGCCGTCGCAGCACGACCAGGCCGTACCCCTTGCCGCCAAGGACGCTCGCGGTCTCCTCGACGTCCTCAGAAAGCGGGTGAATCCAGGCCATCGATGTAGCATATCGGCGTGCCGAACCCACCCCACGCGACCAGCGCCGACCTGCTGGCGCTCCACACGCTTCGCTGCGTCGGGTTCGCCGGCCTCGCCCGCGTGGCCGAGGCGACGGGGCTCCCCGAGGCCGATGTCGAATCCGAGCTGATCGATCTCGCGGTGGCCGGCCTCGTCACGTACGCCGCGGGTGACTTCGGTGGATGGGGTCTCACCGAGGCCGGTCGCGTCGAGGACGCCAAGCGGATCTCCGCCGAGCTCGACACGGCGGGCACCCGGACCGTGGTGGCCGAGGCGTACGACGACTTCCTCGTGCTCAACCCGGAGCTGCTGGATCTCTGCACGGCGTGGCAGATGCGGTTCGTCGACGGTGTCGCGATACCGAACGACCACACCGACCCGGCCTACGACTCCCGGGTCCTGGACCGGTTCGCGGACTTCAATCGGCGTGCCGACGTCGCCTGCGCGGGCCTGTACGCGGCGATGCTCCGGTTCCAGCGGTATCAGGCCCGGCTCACCGACGCGCTCGCGCGCGCCGGGGCCGGCGAGCTGGACTACGTGTCGGACAACCTTGAGTCGTACCACACCGTGTGGTTCCAGCTCCACGAAGACCTGCTCGTCACCCTGGGCATCCCGCGACACTGAGCTGCCCTGACCCGTCCAATCACTCGACTCGGCCGCGCGATGTATCACCTCGCGCGACCGACTGTTCAGCACGGCCCTGCGCCTTCGGCGGCGGCGCTTTGTTCGAGACCGGCAAACCCTTCGTCATCGCCTCCGGCATCCTCGGCGTGCTCGGACTCCCGTCCGGAGTCGTCGCCACCGAACGCGACGGACTGGCGGATGCCGGGAATCGCGAGGGTCCGATCAGCGGCGCAGGCGGGCGGATGGGCAACGCCCACCACACTCTCGCGCTCGCCGGCCACGGAGTCCGCTCCTCGGTCGTGCGTCTCCCGCCGGCCACGCACGGCAACGGCGACAACGGGTTCATCTCGACCGCGGTCGGATTCGCGCGCGAGAAAGGCGCCGCGGTCTACGTCGGCGACGGCGCCAACCGCTGGCCGTCCGTCCACCGCGACGACGCCGCGCGCCTGTTCCGCCTCGCGCTCGAGTCCGCGCCGGCCGGGTCGGTACTGCACGCGGTCGGCGACGAGGGCGTCCCGATCCGCGAGGTCGCCGAGGTCTTCGCGTCACACCTCGGCGTTCCCGCCGTCTCCGTCACCCCCGAGCAGGCCGGAGAATACGTCGGCTGGCTCGGCGGCTTCTGGGGAGTCGCCGGCCCCGCCTCAGCACAGATCACTCGCGACCTGCTCGGATGGCAGCCGACCTGTCCGGGACTGATCGCCGACCTGAAGGAGGGCCACTACTTCGCCTGAGCGCGTCCGGATGCCACTCTCCTCTGCCTTGCCGCCACCGGCCACTGCCCAGACGAGAAGTTCCGAAGTAGGTCAGTGGCCGTAGGCGATCGGTGACCGGGTGATCGGTGCATCGGTCTTGCTTGTTGTGCCAGATCGCTGCGGCCATCGCCAGGATGCGCTGGGCGACGCGACTCATCGGCTCTGTCTCCCAGGTTCTCGCGACGGCCGGGGGCTGGTGCCACGCCTCGTCCGCCGCGTACGGTGTTCGACGCGGCGGGCGGACACGGGTGGACGGGGGTTGAGCGGATGAGCGCGGAAGGACGGCTCGAACGGGCCAGGTCGCTCTACGATCGCGCGGTTTTCGACGGCGAGGCCGGAGTGCTGGAGGTGGCCGACCGGGAGCTGGACGCGGTCGAGGCCGGTCTGGCCCTGGCCCGTGGCCGGATCATGCACGCGCGCTTCTTCGAGGACGGAAACGAGGACCCGCGCGAGCCGGCGCTGTTCGAGCGTGCGGTGGAGCTCTACCGGACGCTCGGTGACCTCCGCGGCGAGGGCGAGTCGCTGTTCTGGGTCGGCATCTTCCATCAGGTCGTCCGCGGGGACCACGAGACCGCGGTCCCGATCTTTGAACGGTCGCACGAACTCGCGGCGCGGGCCGGCGACAAGCTGACGATGTCGTACGCGCTTCGGCACCTGGGTACCGCGGAGCACGCCGCCGGACGGCTGGAGACGGCACGGGAACGGTTGGAGGAGTCAGCGCGGCTCCGCCGTGAACTCGGCTTCCTTCCGGGCGTCGCCGCGAACATGGTCGGGCTGATCTACATCGCCGCCGCGGAGGGGCGCCGTGACGACGCGCTCGCGTTGGCCGAGGAGGCTGCTGCCCTCGCCGAGGCCACCGGCGCGAAGAACATCGCGCGCCAGATCGAGGAAGCGCGCACGCGGGTGTAGGCGACCTCACCTCTCTCCGCGAGAGCGTGGAGCGCATCGGCTGTTCTTACCCCGCTACGCGAGACAGTCCGCTTCACCTCCGGCCCACAAGCCAGAGCACTACGGACGAAACCGGCAGAACCGGAGAGACCGGAGCGGCCCGTCGGTGCGGTCACGACCGCCTCCCGGGCCGGGTTGTCAGGAGACGGCCGTGCTCGGCCTCGTCGGGCCGCGTTCTCCCAGGGGCCGGAAAGCTCTCAGGGGCTCGAAAGCACCTCGTCGAGCTTGGCGGCGAACGCCTCGTGCTGGGTGCCGAAGGCCCCGTGGTCACCGGGGAACATCACGTGCCGCCCCCCGATCCGCTCGGCGACGACGAAGGAGGCCCGGTAGGGCGGCTGCCCCTCCGAGTCCTCGCCCGCCACCATCACGACGCGCGCCGAGGAGGCCCGCAGCGCGTCGGTGTCGGGGATGTATCTGACGAACGGCGGCACCTCGTAGCCGATGAAGAACTCCGTGTTCTTCTCCATGCGCCCCATCGCCTCCGCCATCTCGGGGGTGGGCTCTCCCCGCTCCCCGCGGGTGGCCGCCTCCTCGTGCTCGCTGCCGGTCCTGTCGAACCCGGTGGCGAAGGCCTGCATGGCGGCTCCGGCCCCCTCCTTGGCGAACGCCTCCTCCACGTCCTGGACGACGGCGCGCCAGCGGTCACGGTCGGGCAGCAGCTCGAAGAGGGGCGGTTCGTGGGAGACCAGGGTGCGCACCTGCTCGGGGTGGCGGGCGGCCAGCTCCAGGCCGATGATCGCACCGGAACTGTTGCCGAAGACGTACGCGGGCTCGTCGGCGGTGACCCCCGCCTCCACCAGCACGCGGTGCGCGTCGTCGCCGTGCACCTCGATGCTCTGCGGCTCCGGAGGCCCGTCCAGGGGGCTGCGCGAGTTGCCGCGCCGGTCGTAGGTCACCACGGTGTAGCGGTCGGCGAGCCGCTCGGCCAGGCCCGCGTATCCCGCGGCGTCGTAGATCCCGCCGCAGATCAGCAACAGGGTCGGCCCCGAGCCGCGGATCTCGTGGTGAAGGGTCGCGCCGGGAACCTTCAGAGTGTTCGTCCTCATGGGCTGCATGGTCGTTCCTCCTCGAAAATCGTCGTCCGTCTCGCTTCGCTGATCACAGAGAATCGGAGCCACGGATGCGTTCTCGACATCCCCACCCGCAGGACCTCAGGGAAAGAGTGCCTCCTCCTGTGGCGAGCCACCCCGGGTTGGCCGCGCGTGTCGGACCGCACCACCGCCGCCGTCCTCCTCGCTTCCCCTCAGGGAGGACACCACGCGTCGCCGACCGGCCGTCCTGACGGCCGGAGCGACGACGCGCGCGTAGTAGTGCAGGTCCACACCCCTGATGATGCCAGCCGGCACCGACAATTCCGGGCCCGAGCACGGGTTCCCCGCCCGCTTCCGGCCCACCGGCCACGCACACCCCACGGCCGGGCGGCACACCGTCGCTCAGCAGGTCAGCAGGTCAGGGCGGTCTCTTTGGGCTCGGTATCCCACCGCGAGGCCTCGTCCCGGTCCAGCAGGGCCCGTACCTCGCCCGCCTCGGGCATGTCCCGCCGCACGAAGATCTCAAGCGCCTCGGCCAGGCACGCCCCGGCCCTGCCCGGCTGGCCGAGCCGGGAGAAGGCCTGGCCGAGCGCGACGAGCGCCTTGCCCTGGATCCATTCGTCGCCCGCCTCCGCCATGAGGCCCAGCGAGTCCTCGGCGCAGTCGACGGCACGGTCCAGCTGTCCCAGGGCGAGGTGGGTCTCGGCCATCCGCAGCAGGGTCGCCCCCTCCCGGACGCGCTGCTTGAGTCTCCGGTACGCCTTCCGCGTCTCCAGGAGCCGGGAGAGCGCCTCCTCGGGTCGCCCGGCGTCGCGCAGCACGACGGCCGACCGGTACATGATGTCGGGATCCGCCCCGCCGCCCAGCTCGCGGATGGTGCGGTCGGCCAGTTCCACGGCCTCCACCGCCTCGTCGGTCCTGTCGGCCGACGCGAGCGCGAGCGCCATGTTGCCCAGGCCGACGGTCTCGCTGCTTCGGTCGCCGAGCCCGCGCCAGACCTCGATCGCCTCGGCGTACAGCGCGATCGCCTCGGTCTCCGAGCCGCGGTTGGAGGCGACCGTGGCCAGCAGGTTGAGGCTCTCCGCGTACCGTGCCAGGTCGCCCTCGGCGAGGCTGAGGTCCCGCGCGGCGACGCCGTCCTCGATCGCCGCGTCGAGGAACCAGCGGCCCGCCCAGAACCCGCCGCGCACACACCGGGCGTGCGCCTCGGCGCGGCGTTCCCCGCGGGCCGCCGCCGCCTCGACGAGGGCCCCGGCCGCCCGCTCGTAGCGCTCGGGGGTCACGTCGGTCTCCAGTACGTCGGACGCCATGTCGAGCAGCCGTATCGCGTCGGAGAGGACGCTTCCCGGTGTCCGGGCGATCTGGTGCACGCAGCCGATCACCCCTTGCTCCTCGTCCTCCGCCCAGATCACCCCGGCCTCCTCGTCCACGAAGGACGGCCCCGCACCGGACGGCCGGTCCGGGCCGAACAGCGGGATGCCCGGATAGGTGAGGTGGTAGGCCGCCGTCATGCCGGCGAGGTAGTGGCCGAGCAGCCTGGTCAGCGCGGCTCGCCGCGCGTCCTCGTCGTCCGGCCGCGACCGGGCGAAGATCTTGAGGAGGTCGTGGTAGCGGTAGTGGCCGGGAGAGGGCGACTCCAGCATGCTCACGTCCACCAGCGCCTCGCACACCTCCTCCGCGTCCGGCTCGTCCAGGCCCAGTACGGCCGCCGCCGAGCCCAGCGAGAAGTCGGACGCGTCGGGGACGGCCAGCAGCCGGAACGCCGAGGCGTGCGCGGCGTCGAGCTGGTCGTAGCCGAGGGCGAACGTCGCCTCGACGGCGAGGTCGTCCACGCGCAGTTCCGCCAGGCGCCGGCGCTCGTCGGCCATCCGGTCGCGCATCCTGGCCACGCTCCAGGCGGGCCGCGCCGCGAGCCGCGAGGCCACGATCCTGATCGCGAGGGGCAGGTACCCGCACGCCCCGATCAGGTCCGCCGCCGCCTCGCGCTCGGCGGCCACCCGCGCCTCCCCCACCACCTTGGCCAGCAGCGCCATCGCCTCGTCGTGGGGCAGCACGCCCAGGTCGACCTGGCGTACGCCGGCCAGGCCGATCATCTTCGCGCGGCTCGTCACCAACACCGCGCACCCGGCGGCGCCCGGCAGCAGCGGCCGTACCTGCGCCGCGTTCGCGGCGTTGTCCAGCACGACGAGCATCCGCCGGTCCGCCAGCGTGGAGCGGTACATGGCCGCCCGCTCGCCCGGCTCCTCGGAGTCAGCCGGGACCTCCGCCCCGAGGGAGCGCAGGAACCGGGCGAGCACGGTCTCCGGTGCGAGCGGCTGCGCCGTCGAGCCCCTGAGGTTCACGAAAAGCTGGCCGTCGGGGTAGTCCGGTGCGAGCCGGTGCGCCACGTGGACGGCCAGGGTGGTCTTGCCCATGCCACCCGCGCCCGACACGGCCGAGATCACCAGTGCCGAGGTGTTCCCCGGCCTCAGGGCGTCCACCATCTCGTCGACCTCGGGCTCCCTGCCGGTGAAGTCCGCGGTGTCGGCGGGGAGCTGCCGGGGCACCTGCCTGGCGACCGGGCTCGCCACCTTCTTCCGGCCGAGGGCGGGGTCCGCCGTGATGATCCTTTGATAGAGCTCCGCCAGCTCGGGTGAGGGATCGATGCCGAGACCCTCGGCGAGCAGTTTCCGGGTGTCGGTGAACACGCCGATCGCCTCGGCCTGCCTGCCCGAGCGGTACAGCGCCAGCATCAGCAGGCCGGAGAACCGTTCCCTGGCCGGATGCTCCGCGCAGAGCGCGGTCAGCTCGGCGACGACCTCGGCGTGCCCGCCCTCCTCGACCTCCTGGGCGAGCCTGCGCTCCAGTACGGCGAGCCGCCGCTCCTCGAGCCGCACCCGCTGGCCCTCGGCGTAGCCACCCTCCAGCCCGGAGAGCGGCTCTCCCCGCCAGAGCGCCAGGGCCTCGCCGTATCTCCCCTCGCCGGACAGCCTCTCCATCGTGACCAGGTCGCAGGTCCCGCCGGCGAGGGCGTACCCGCTGCCGAACGAGGTGATCACCTCGGTGCCGAGGGCGGAGCGCAGGCGCGAGACGTACGTGCGCAACGTGCCCATGGCTGTGCGGGGACGCTCCTCGCCCCAGACGGCGTCGAGCAGGTGGTCGTTGCCGACGGTCCTGCCCCCGGCCAGGAGGAGGACGGCCAAGACGAGCCGCTGCTGGGGGGAGCCGATCTCCACCTCGTCGCCGTCCCGCCAGACGCGCACCGGCCCCAGTATCGAGAACCGCAGTCCGGGATCACTCATCCGACAGCGCCATCTCTCGTTCGTCCTCGAACAGTCCCACGTGACCGCCGCCGTTCTCTCGCGCCGGGGCGCCGTCCGGCCTGCTCGGGGTCGTTTCGTTCCGCCGTGCCGTACCGTGCCGGCTCACCACGATGAAGCATCGTAGGGCAGCGCATCGGCCTTCGCCGAAAAAACCGGCGAACCTCCTCGTATTGCGCATTTCGGATGTTCTGCCAGCGATCACGGCAGCGGCGGCCCGGGGGACCTCACCCCTATCCCGGCGAGCACCGGCCGGACCGGCCGCGTTGGGCGGACCAGGCACGCCGGGCGGACCGGGCGCGTTGGGCGGACCGGGCGCGTTGGGCGGACCGGGCAGACCGGGCACGCCAGGCGGACCGGCCGCGCCGGGCGAACCGCCGAGTGCCGCTTCCATCACGGCGCAAGCGGCTTCCGGAGCCACGCAAGCACTTACATGAAACTTTCCGTACGGGAACCAACGCAACATGGTCGTTACGTTTCATGTATTCGCTGAAATCTTGCAGCAATCTGTTCGTCATTTTAAGGTGTGGATACCCCCCGGGCACCACCGGCCGGCGTCCCCGGCGCCTCTGGCCGCGAAGCGTCCGGCTCTTCGTAAAGTGAAGGGTCAGCCGATGAACAAGTCCGGCAGGCTAAAGGCCTGGACCATCGCCACGATCGCGGCGCTGACGGCGGGAGGGCTGGTCTCCTTACCCGTCACCCCCGCCGCAGCCGCCGTACGAGCCGATTCCCCGTTCGACTTCCCTGGGCGCGGCGCCACCGTGCCCTTCTTCGAGATAGAGGCCGAGGACACCGCCCACTCGGGCCAGGTGATCGGCCCCGACCGGATCTACGGCCGCCTCCCCTCGGAGGCCTCGGGCCGCAGGGCGGTGACGCTCGACTCCTCGGGCGAGTACGTGGAGTTCACGCTCACCCGGCCGGCCAACGCGATAACGCTTCGCTACAGCGTGCCGGACAACGCCTCGGGAACCGGGCAGAACACCACCGCCAGCCTGCGGATCAACGGCACGCACCTGAAGGACCTGACCCTCACCTCCAAGTACGGCTGGTACTACGGCGGCTACCCGTTCAACAACAACCCCGGCGACACCAACCCCCACCACTTCTACGACGAGACGCGGACCATGTTCGGGTCCACGCTCGCCGTGGGCGCCAAGGTCCGCGTCCAGTCCACCGGCGGCATCCCGGTCACCGTGGACCTGGCCGACTTCGAGGTCGTCGACGCCCCGATCGGCCGTCCGGCCGGATCGCTGTCGGTCGACGACTTCGGCGCCGTCAAGAACAACACGAGCATCGACAACACCGCCGCCTTCCAGGCCGCCGTCGACGCCGGAAAGGCCCAGGCCAAGGAGGTCTACATCCCCGAAGGGACGTACAACCTCTACGACCACGTGGTCGTCGACGGTGTCACCCTGCGCGGAGCGGGCCCCTGGTACAGCGTGCTGGGCGGGCGCCACCCCACGCAGCGCAACAGGGCCGTCGGCGTCTACGGCAAGTACGTCCCCGGAGGCGGCTACACCGGCCCGGTGCGTCCCCACGAGGCGAACGGCCCGAGCCGCAACGTCAGCCTCAAGGACTTCGCCATCATCGGCGAGATCATGGAGCGCGTCGACGACGACCAGGTCAACGCCATGGGCGGCGCGATGACCGACTCGGTCGTGGACAACGTGTGGATGCAGCACACCAAGGTCGGCGCCTGGATGGACGGCCCGATGAACAACTTCACCATCAAGAACAGCCGCATCCTCGACCAGACCGCCGACGGCGTGAACTTCCACACCGGCGTCACCAACTCGACGGTGACGAACACGTTCCTGCGCAACACCGGTGACGACGCCCTGGCGATGTGGCCGGACCGGCTGCCGAACGTGAACAACAAGTTCACCTTCAACACCGTGGGCGTCACGCTGCTGGCCAACAACATCGTCACGTACGGCGGCAGGGACATCCAGATCACCGACAACGTGGTGGCCGACACGGTCAGCAACGGCGGCGGCATCCACATCGCCAACCGCTACCCGGGCGTCAACTCCGGCCAGGGCACCGCGGTCGCCGGAACCCACACCGTGGCCCGCAACACCCTGCTCCGGGCGGGCAACAACGACTTCAACTGGCACTTCGGTGTCGGAGCCATCTGGTTCAGCGGGCTCAACGAGCCGGTCAACGCCACCATCAACGTCACCGACACCGACATCCTGGACAGCTCGTACGCCGCGATCCACATGATCGAGGGCAGCACGAGCACGGTCAACTTCAACAACGTGAACATCGACGGCACCGGCACGTACATGATCCAGGCGCAGTCGAGCGCGAACATGACGTTCAACAACGTCAGGGCCGCGCACATCGGCGCGGGTGTCGCCATCCACAACTGCGTCGGCGCGGGCTTCACGCCCGTCATGGGGACCGGCAACACCGGCTGGAGCCCCAGCAGCACGACCTGCACCGGCACCTGGCCCACGCCGAACTACATCTACCCCGGTGGCGGCGGCAACACCGGCGGCCTGTCCGGCTCCCCGGGCAGCCTGTCCTTCGCCGCGCGCCAGGTCGGCAGCACCAGCCCCGCGCAGGCCGTCACCATCACGAACGGAGCCGCCACCGCGGCCCCGATCGGCTCGGTGACCGCCACCGGCGACTACGCCCAGACCAACAACTGCGGCAGCTCCCTCGCCGCGGGCGCGACCTGCACGGTCAACGTCACCTTCACCCCGACCGCGACGGGCACCCGCACAGGTACGCTCACCCTTGCCAGCAGCGCTTCCGGCGGCCCGGTGACCGTGAGCCTCACCGGTGGCGGCACCAACGGCGTCGCCCTGACCGCCTCCCCCGGCAGCCTGTCCTTCGGGGCGCGCCAGATCGGCGGCACCGGCCCGGCGCAGGCCGTGACGGTCACCAACACCGGCACCGCCACGGCGACGCTCGGCACGGTCGCCACCACCGGCGACTACGCCCAGACCAGGACCTGCGGCACCACCCTCGCCGCCGGCGCCTCCTGCACCGTCAACGTCACCTTCACCCCCACCGCCTCGGGCACCCGTACCGGCACCCTGACCGTCGCCAGCAACGACCCGAACAGCCCGCTGACGGTCGGCCTGACCGGCAGCGGCATCGGCTCGACCACCAACCTCGCGCTCGGCGCGACGATGACGGCGAGCAGCTCCAACGGCGGCTTCCCGCCGAGCAACGCCAACGACGACAACACGGCCACCTACTGGGAGTCGAACAGCAACGCCTTCCCGCAGTGGCTGCAGGCCGATCTGGGCACCTCGCAGAGCGTCGGCTCCGTCACCCTGAAGCTGCCGCCGCCGGCCGCGTGGGCGACCAGGACGCAGACCCTGTCCGTCCAGGGCAGCACCGACGGCACCACCTGGACCACCATCAAGCCCTCGGCCGGCTACACCTTCAACCCGGCCACCGGCAACAGCGTCACGATCCCGCTGGGCAGCTGGAACGTGCGTCATGTCCGGCTGAACCTCACCGCCAACACCGGCTGGCCCGCGGGCCAGATCGCGGAGTTCCAGATCTTCCCGGGTGGCGGCGACCCCACGCCGACCGTGTCGCTGGCGGCCTCCCCGGTCAGCCTGACGTTCGCCGCCAGGGCGGTCGGCAGCACCAGCCCGGCGCAGGCCGTGACGGTCACCAACACCGGCACCGCCACGGCGACGCTCGGCACGGTCGCCACCACCGGCGACTACGCCCAGACCAGGACCTGCGGCACCACCCTCGCCGCCGGCGCCTCCTGCACCGTCAACGTCACCTTCACCCCCACCGCGACGGGCACCCGTACCGGCACCCTGAGCGTGGCCGGCAACGACCCGAACAGCCCGCTGACCGTGAGCCTGACCGGCACCGGCGGCTCGGCGCCCGTCACCAACCTGGCGCAGGGCAAGCCGACCACGGAGACCAGCCACGCCCAGGTGTACGGCTCGGGCAACACCGTGGACGGCAACGCCAGCACCTACTGGGAGTCGAACAGCAACGCCTTCCCGCAGTCGGTCACGGTCGACCTCGGCTCCACGCAGAGCGTCGGCCGGGTCGTCCTCAAGCTGCCCCCGGCCGCCGCCTGGGCCACCCGCACCCAGACGGTCACCGTCCTGGGCAGCACCGACGGGACGACCTTCACCAACGTCGTCGGGTCGGCGACCTACACCTTCAACCCCGCCACCGGTAACACGGCCACCATCACCTTCCCGGCCACCAGCAGGCGTCACCTGCGCCTGACCTTCACCGCCAACAGCGGCTGGCCCGCCGGCCAGCTCTCCGAGTTCGAGGTCTACGCCTCCTAGCCTCGTAGCCGACCCGGGCACCGGATGGGGCGAACGCGCCCCATCCGGAGCTTTTCCGTTCGGCCTCGACCCGGTGGGCTTCGACAACCTGACCGACCTGTTGAAGCAGGCGCGACGGCCCAAGCTCGGCGAGGGGTGGGGCGGGGTCAGCGCCCGGAGAACAGGGCGGCGACGGCGTCTCGCAAGACCAGGTCGGCGATGTCACGCCCCAGCCGACGTTCGAGCCGGGGCACGAAGACCCGGCCGAGCACGTCCATTCCCGGCCCGCCACCGTAGGCGCGGAGCATGGAGCGGCGACCGACGTCCGTGCCGAGGCAGACGTGGCCGGCCAGCCCGGCCGCGGCCATGCCCTCGATGAGGTCGAGAATGCGCGAGTCGGGGCCGTACTTGATCCGGCCCACCGTGTCGTAGACGAGGTAGGCGCCGCGAGAGGCCAGCTCACGGTGCAGGTCGAGGTCGGGGTTGCGGTCCGTGTGGGCCAACAGGATCCGGTGGGCCGCGACGCCGAGGCCCGCGAGCGTGTCGAGGATGTCATGCGCCGCCGTACCGTTCTCGCAGTGCACGGCCACGGGCACGCCCGCTCGCGACGCCGCTTCGGCGCCGGCCTGGAACCAGCGGGTCTCGTCGGTCGTGATGCGATGGTAGGAGGCGCCCAGTTTCACGATGCCGGCCCTGACCGTCGTCGGCTCAGGGCGTGGACCGGCCCAGTCGCGACCGTCGATGCCGGTGGTGAGATCCGTCAGCAGGATGTCGACGAGCACCTCGGCGGAGACCTCGCGCGCCCAGTGCCACGGCGGGTAGTGCGCCGACCGGTGGTATCCGGTCGCGGCGACGACATGCAGACCGGCGTCGGCGGCCAGCCTGGCCAGCGCGACCGGCTTGCGTCCGAGGCCGACGGGAGTCAGGTCGATGACGGTCCCGATGCCGCTCGACCGGACCAGCGTGGCCTCGGCCGTCGACTTCGCCTCGTCCCAGAAGTCGTCGCCGGGCAACGCCGGAGTGCGCAGGAAGAGGTGCTCGTGCGCGTCGACGTAACCGAGCTCCGATGGTGCCACCGGTCCGCGGACCGTCATCACTTCTGTCAACGGGGACTCCAGGCTCACTATCGCGACAGCGCGATGTGGAAGACGAACTCCCCGCCCGCGTATCGGGTCTGGGTGTTCTCCAAGGGCTGGCCGTTCTGGTTGAGGATGAGCCGTTCCTCGACGAGCAGCGCGGCGGCGGGCTGGACGCCGAGCAACTCCGCGTCGTCCTGACCGGCGTTGGCCGCGATCAGGGTTCCCGTGGCGCCGGTGGGAATCTCACCGATCTCCCGAAGCGCGTCGTGCAGGGAGCCATGCTCAAGGTCGTGGTTGAGCACGGCGGCACAGGAGATCGGAAGCACCACGTTCTCGATCGCCACGGGTTTCCCGTCGGCGAGGCGGAGCCTGCGCACGTGTGTCACCTTCGCCCGGGGAGCCAGGTGGAGCGCGGCCAGCTCGGCGGGCTGACCGGTGCGAATCTCCACCACCAGCACCCGCGAGCTCGCCACCGCTCCGCGCCGGGTCATCTCCTCGGTGAACGACCGGAGCCGTGCGATGTCGCGATGGACCTTCGGCTCGGCCACAAAGGTGCCGACCCCGGGCACGCGATAGATGAGGCCCTCGTCGGCGAGGCGCTGCGCGGCCTGGCGCACGGTCATCCGGCTGACGTTGAACAGGGCGGACAGCTCCGAATCGGACTCGACCGCGTCGCCGGGCCGCAAACCGGCGATCCGGCTTCGCAGGTGTCGCTCCACAGCTTGATGGCGAGGGATCGCGTGCCTGGTCACGACCACAC
This sequence comes from Streptosporangium sp. NBC_01469, assembly GCF_036227305.1. NCBI lineage: Bacteria > Bacillati > Actinomycetota > Actinomycetes > Streptosporangiales > Streptosporangiaceae > Streptosporangium > Streptosporangium sp. NBC_01469. Next base: position 10,210,516 of record NZ_CP109465.1, read on the forward strand.
CCGCGCGGTGACTCGCCGTCGAAACCTGGGTCCTTGACCAGAGTGCATGGCCATCAGTCTAGACGGGTTGACCCACCTCCCGGTACGCGACCGACGATCGGCGCCACCGCCCCGCCCGCCCGCACCAAACGCCGGAACATCATGTGAGGGCCTTGACTACTCGCGTACACGAAAGCTAATTTCAACAACCAGTCTAGACAGGCTGTACTACTTCGATTCGGGGTGATGCGTGGACGGGCACACGGCCGTACTCGGCATCGACGTCGGCGGCACCCAGATCAAGTGGGCCCGCTGGTCACCCGCCTCCGGCATGCTGGACCAGGGCCGGCGGGCGACCCCCCGGCTCGACGCGGCGGCCGTCGTGGACGCGGTCGCCGACCTGATCGGCGGCCAGCCGGTGAACGCCGTCGGAGTGGCCGTTCCCGGGCACCTGTCCGACGATCTGCGCGCCATCCGCCTGATCCCGAACCTGCCGGGCGACTGGTCCGGCCTGCGCTTCGCCGACGAGCTGGAAGCCAGGACGGCCATGCCCGTCCGGCTCGTCAACGACGCGCGGGCCTTCGCGCGCGCCGAACTCCAGCTCGGGGCGGCCAGGGGACAGGACGACGTCCTGTTCGTGACGATGGGCACGGGCATCGGGGGAGCGCTCGCCCTCAACGGGCGCGTCCTGTCCGCCCGGGGCGATGCCGTGGGCGAGCTGGGTCACATGATCTGCCGTCCGGACGGGGCGCGGTGCGGGTGCGGGGCGTTCGGCTGCCTGGAGACGGTCGCCGGCGGATCCGCGCTCGTCGCCCGGGTACGCGCCGGCGGCGGCCGGGCCGAGACGCCGGCGGACGTGGTCGGCGCCGCCGTGCGGTCCGACGGCCTGGAGCGCGCCGTGCTCGCCGACGCGGGGCGTGCCCTCGGCCTCGTCCTGGGCAACGTCATCGCCTACTCCAGCGCCACCACGGTCGTCATCGGCGGCGGAGTCGCGCCCGCCTACGAGTTCATGAAGCAGGCCGTCGCGGCCGAGCTGGCCGCGCGGGCCCGGCTGGTGGGCCCGGTAAGCGTCCGGCCCGCGCACCTGGGCTCCGGAGCGGGCGCGCTCGGAGCCGCACTCATGGTGGCGCCCCACCAGACCATCTCGAACCACCTCATTGATGGAGACACCTGATGACGATGAGCTGGATTTCCGCGGCACAGAAGGTGCTGGAGGAGGTCCACCGCACGCAGGACGCCGCCATCGAGCGGGCGGCCGTGCTGGCCGCACGGTCGATCGCCGGTGACGGCGTCGTCTACACGTTCGGCACCGGGCACTCCCGGATGCCGGTCGAAGAGATCTTCCCGCGCTATGGATCGTTCCCCGGGTTCCATCCGATCGTCGAGCTGTCGATGACCTTCCACAACCAGGTGGTCGGCGCGAACGGGCAACGCCAGGCGATGTTCATCGAACGTGTCGAGGGCCTCGCCGAGCAGATCCTGTCCAACTTCCGGCTCCGGCCGACCGACAGTCTCATGATCTTCAGTGTCAGCGGGTTGAACGCCGTGCCCGTCGAGATGGCGATCGGCGCCAAGAAGGCGGGCATCCCGGTGATCGCCGTGACGTCCCTGGCCGAGTCGAACGCGGGCCGGATCCGGCACCCGAGCGGCACCCGCCTGGCCGACCACGGTGACGTCGTGATCGACCTCTGCTCGCCGGTGGGCGACGCGCTGATCCACATCGACGGGGTGAGCGAGCCGATCGGTCCGGTCAGCACCCTCACCGCGGTGGCGGTCGTCAACGAGATCAAGGTCCGTACGGCACGCCTGCTGGCGGCCGACGGTATGGTCCCACCGGTCATCACCAGCTCCCGCCTGGTGGGCGAGGAGCGCAGTGCGGAGCTGTTCGAGGCCGCGTACCTCGACTTCGCGCGACGGGCGGCGGGGACGCTGCGCACGGATCCGGCCGGGATGTGAGCGCGCCGATGCGAGTTCTGGTGGCCGGTGCCGGCGGTGGCATCGGCGGTGCGTGCGCCGACGTCGTCCGTGCGTCCGGAGGGCGGGTGCACGGCGTCGACGTCGACACGACGGACATCACGCTGCCGGAGGGCGCCGAGTTCGCCGTCGGCGAGGCGCACACCGCGCTCGGCGGCCTCGACGGTGTCGTGCACGCGGTCGGCATGTCGGGCCGGCGGCTGGGCGACGGCACCATCACCGAGTGCACCGACGAGGCGTGGGCCGAGGTGCACCGGGTGAATCACGAGTCCGTCTTCCGCCTGCTCCGGGCGTCGATTCCGAAGATCGCGCCCGGCGGATCGATCGTGATCGTGGGCTCCGCGCTCGCCACGTCACTCGACAGGGACTTCCGGACCGTGGCGTACGCCAGCGCGAAGGGGGCGCTGATCCCGCTGGTGCGCTCGGCCGCGTTCGACGCCGCGCCCGCCGGCGTCCGGGTGAACCTGGTCTCCGCCGGTCTGGTGGACACTCCGATGGCCCGGCGGGCGCTGGAATCCCCCGGGATCGCGGCCCGGACGGCGGAGCTGATGCCGCTCGGCGGCACGGCCTGCTCGCCGGAGGAGGTCGCCGGCGTCGTGTGCTGGTTGCTGTCCGACGCGGCCAGGCGAACGACCGGAGCGGTCATCCCCGTCGACGGAGGGTGGCACCTGCGATGAGCCACCCGGAACCGCTGACCACCACCGAGGCCGCGTCCGTACCGCTCCTGTGGCACGGTGACGTCGTCGTCGTGGGCGGAGGATCGGCCGGCTGCGCCGCCGCCGTCGCCGCGGCACGGGCCGGCGCGAGGACCCTCCTCGTCGAGGCGGCGGGTTTCCTCGGCGGCACCGGATCGGCGGTGCTCGACACCTTCTACGGCTTCTACGCCCCCGGAAGGAGCGATCGCGTCGTCGAGGGAATCGGCTGGGAGCTCTGCCGCCGCCTCCTGTCGTGGGACCAGGCGTTCGAGCGGCCGAACACCTACGGCGCCGGCACCGGCGTGACGTACGAGCCCGAGGCGTTGAAGCTGGCCTGGGACGAGCTGACCGAGGAGGCGTCCGTCGAGACGCTGCTGCACTGCATGGTGAGCCGCGTCGTCATGGACGAGGAACGGATCACCGAGGTCATCGCGGAGACCAGGGCCGGCAGCGGGCGAATCCGCGCGAAGGTGTTCATCGACGCCAGCGGCGACGCCGAACTCGCCTGGCGGGCCGGCGCCGCGGTGGAGCGCCCCGGCGGGGAGCGGCGGGTGCAGCCGCTCACCGCCACCTTCCGGCTGGGCAACGTGGACGTCACGGCGACGCCGCCCGGGGAACTGCACCGGCTGATGCGCGCGGCGGCCGAGTCGGGCGACTTCGCGCTGCCCCGCACCGAGGGCTCGGCGCACCGCACGGTGCTCCCCGGCGTGGTCCACACGAACATGACCCGCGTCAACGGCGTGAACCCGCTGGATCCGTGGGAACTGTCCGCGGCCGAGCGGCTGGGCCGCCGGCAGGTCCACGAGTACACCCGGTTCCTGCGGTCGCGCGTTCCCGGGTACGCGGACTCCTACCTGCTGGGCGTCTCCACCCGCATCGGGGTCCGCGAGAGCCGTCGCCTCGTCGGCAGGTACGTGCTGACCCGCGACGACGTCCTGTCCGCTCGCCGCTTCGACGATGACGTCGCCCAGTGCGGCGCGCCGATCGAAGACCACGCCGGCGGATCCTCGACGATCTGGCAGTACGTCGGGGGCGACGGCGATCCGACCGGCATGACGTACGGCGTGCCGTACCGGTCCCTCCTGCCGGAGGAGGTGTCGGGCCTGCTCGTCGCCGGCCGTTGCCTGTCGGCGACGCACGACGCGCACGCCTCGGTCAGATCGATGGCGCAGTGCATGGCCATGGGACAGGCGGCGGGGGCGGCGGCGGCCATCGCGGTCTCCGCGGGAAGGCCGCCGGCGGAGATCGACGTGGCCGAACTCCGCACCGCGCTGATGGACGGCGGGGCACTGCTCGACTCGCCGTCACGGCCCCGAACGCGTGAACCGTGACGGGCTCCCGGACCCCGACCTGTCGCGAGGCGACAGCCGGCACGCTTCCAGCCCGTTACCCACCGCGTGACCAGGAGATTATCGACGTGAACCTCAGGAATTCCGAGCGGGTTACGCGGACGAATCGTGCACCGTCCGTGCCGGTGTCTCGCCCGGCCAGGCCAGGCGGCTCACCGTGTTGAGCCTGATCGTCCGCCGGCTGCTCGCCGGTACGCTCGTGCTGTGGGGCGCGTCCACCCTGATCTTCCTGATCGTGCGGGTCGCGCCCGGTGATCCGGCCACGGTACTGCTGGGCCCGGACGCGGATCCGGGCCAGATCGCCGCCCTGCGCGTCACGCTGGGGCTGGACCAGCCGATCCCGGTTCAGTACCTCGACTACATGGGCCAGATCCTCCATCTCGACTTTGGCCAGTCCTATCGCCTGGCGAGCTCCGCGCTCGACGCGGTCCTGTCCCGCCTTCCCGCCACCGTCGACCTGACCCTCACCTCGGCGGTGATCTCCGTCTTCGCGGGGTTGCTGCTGGGATCCGCGGCGGGAATCCGGGCCGGCTCGACGCAGGACCGGATCGTGACGACCATCACCATCGTCCTGCAGTCGTTCCCGACGTTCTGGCTCGGCATCATGCTGATCCTCGTCTTCGCCCTCGGGCTGCGCCTGCTGCCGAGTTCGGGCGTGAGCGGCCTCAGCAGCATCATTCTCCCCGCGCTGACCCTGTCCTTCCCGTTCACCGCGATCGTCGCGCGGGTGGCACGCAGCGGCATCGCCGAGGCGATGGCCGAGCCGTACGTGCAGACGGCGCTGTCCAAAGGGCTGACGCCGCGCCAGGTACTGACCGGCCATGTGCTCCGCAACGCGCTCATTCCGGTCACCACCGTCGTCGGGCTGCAGGTCGGCGCGCTGCTGGGTGGTGCGGTCGTGGTGGAGAACGTCTTCGCCTGGCCTGGCCTTGGCACCCTCATCGTGGACTCGGTGGGCAATCGCGACTACGCGGTCGTGCAGGCGGCGACACTGATGATCGCCGCGATCATCGTCCTGCTCAACCTCGTCACGGACCTGCTCTACGCGCGACTGGACCCCCGCATCCGCGCGACGGCGGCGTCATGACGGGCCTCGCCGGCCTCGCCGGTTCCAGGCAGCGGGTCCGCACGCGCCGGCGGGCACGCGGGGGCGGGCTCGTTCCTGCGATCATCATCGGCCTGTACCTCGTGCTGGCCGTGGTCGGTCCAATGCTCATCGACTACGACCCGGTGCGCACACCGCTTGAGGACCGGCTGCTGGCGCCCGGCGCGCGGACGTCCACCGGCGCCACCGCCCCGCTCGGCACGGACGCCCTCGGCCGCGACGTGTTCGCCCAGGTCGTGTACGGCGCGCGGACCTCTGTCCTCATCGGGACCGCCACGGTCGCGGTGTGCGTGGCGATCGGGATGCTCATCGGGTTCATCGCCGGCTACCACCGTGGCTGGGTCGACTCGGTTCTCACCCGGTTCATCGACATCCTGCAGGCGTTCCCCGGAATCCTGCTGGCCATCGTCATCGCGGGCGTCTTCACGCCGAGCCTCGGGGTCATCATCATGGCGCTCTCCGTCACCGGCTGGATCTCCTTCGCGCGGGTGGCGAGGGGGGTCGTGCTCAGTGTCCGCGAGCGCTACTGGATCGACGCGGCCAGGCTTCTCGGTGTGCGCACCGGCCGCCTGCTACGACGGCACATCCTGCCATTCACCGTCGGGCCCATCGTGGCGATGGCCACACTCGAATTCGCCCTGGTGGTGCTGGCGGAAGCCGGCCTGAGCTTCCTCGGAATCGGGTTGCCCACGTCGTCGGTCTCGTGGGGGCAGACCGTCGCCAACGGCAAGGAGTACCTGAGTTCGGCGTGGTGGATCTCCGCGGTGCCGGGCATCGCCCTGTCCATCCTCGTCGTCAGCGTGGGCCTGCTCGGTGACAACCTGACGGCCCGGTACGGCCGCGCGCGATCGTGATGAGAGAGAACGTTTCCATGACAGCACACCCCCCAGGAGCGCCAGTAATGCGTACCAACAGATCACCCAACATCGCGGCCGGACTCGTCGCGGTCGCCCTGACCGTCTCGGCGTGCTCGATAAGCGGCGGCGAACCGGCGGCAGGCACAGGCGACCAGGCGATCGTCGCCAGCGGCACCTTCGTCATCGACAACATCGACCCCGGTTCACCCCAGGGCGGCGCGGCCGGCAAGGAACTCGCCGGCCAGCAGATCTACGGCCGGCTGGTGAAGCCGGACGCCGCCGGAGAGCTGGTGCCGGACCTCGCGGAGTCGTGGCAGCCGAACGCGGACGCGACGAGCTGGGACTTCACCCTGCGCGGCGGGCTGAAGTTCTCCGACGGCAGCCCGCTGACCGGGGCCGACGTCGTCGACACGTTCGACCGGGTGATCGAGCTGAACGGCCCGGTCGCCGCCAACTTCAAGGAGGTCACCGCGAAGTCGGACTCCGACACCACGGTCACCTTCACCGCCAAGACCCCCGACCCGGCCCTGCCGAGCAAGGTGACGACGCTCTTCGTCCTTCCCTCGGAGGTGCCCACCGACGCGGGCTCGTACTTCGGCAAGCCGGTCAGTTCCGGCCCGTTCACGGTCGAGTCCTTCAGTCCGAGCGCAGACCTGAAGCTGGTGCCGAACCCGCAGTACTGGGGCGGCGCGCCGAAGGTGCGGTCCCTGACGCTCCGCAGCATCCCGGATGTCTCGGCCAAGCTGACCGCGCTGAAGACCGGTGAGATCGACCTGGTGTGGGGCGTGCCGGACGACCAGATCCCGTCCCTGCAGTCGGACGCGAACCTGAAGGTCCAGGCTGTTCCCAGCAACGGCAACTTCACCATGTGGTTCAACTCCGGCACATCAGCGATATCCACCGCGAAGGTCCGCAAGGCGCTCTGGCAGGCGGTCGACTTCAAGACGATCATCAAGCACCTGTACCCGGTGACCGGCCAGCCCGCCGATTCGCCGCTGGCGCCCACGGTGTTCGGCTACTCCCCGCAGACGCCGGTGGAGTACGACCCGGACGCGGCCAGGAAGGCACTGGAGGAGGCGGGGTACTCGTTCGACAAACCGTTGCGGGTACAGTTCGGCCAGGCCCCGTTCAAGCCCTTCCTGCAGGCGGTCGTCTCCTCCTGGGACAAGATCGGGGTGAAGGCGGAGCTGCTGCAGAAGGAGCAGGCGGTCTTCATCGAGGACCTGCTGGCGCTCAAGTGGGACGTCAACTTCCAGTTGCTCGGCACCGCCGGATACGACGCGGCGACCAACCTCGGCCGCCTGTACACCTGCGACGCCAAGCGCAACGGCTACTGCAACCCGGAGCTGGACAAGCTGCTGGCGCGGGCCGGTTCCGACGCCGACCGCGACGAGCGGGCGAAGCTGTACGCCCAGGCATCGAAGATCATTTGGGATGACGCCGTCGGCATGTTCCCGATGACGTCGAAGGTGTCCTATGTGTGGAACAAGAACCTGTCCGGCTTCACCCTCGACGCCCTTGGATATCCGGACTTCTCCAAAGCGACCCTGTCGGGTAGCTGACCGGTGACGGAAACCACGACGGACGAAACGGGCCCCGACGTGCTCCCGCGGGTCACCGGGCTGTCGGTGGACCTGCCCGACCGGGAGGGCACCGACCTGGTCTCCCGCGCCCCGGCGGATGCGCCTTCCACCCGCGCTGCTCGCTCGCGGTCGATCGGTGCCGTACCGAGATTCCCCGGCCGCGCGAGGTGGGCTCGGGTCGCTGGACCGCGTGTCACGAGACGGAGAAGGTGCTGACATGACGAACCCATCGGATGCCGAGCCGGTGCTGACCGTGACCGGGCTGCGGGTGACCTTCCCGATCAGAGGGTCCTTCGGACTGCGCCGATCCCGGTTCGTCGCCGTCGAGGACGCGAGCCTCAGCGTGGCCGAGAACGAGATCGTCGCCGTGGTCGGGGAGTCCGGATCGGGCAAGACGACCATCGCGCGGTGCGTGACCGGCCTGCGGCGCGCCGACGCCGGTGTCATGACCTTCGAGGGAACCGAGCTCCCAGCACGTCGTACGCCGGAACTGCGGCGGGCGATCCAGATGGTGTTCCAGGACCCGCGATCCTCGCTGAACCCCCGCATGCGGGCCGGCGACATCGTCGACGAGGCCTGGCTCACGCACCCCGACGCCGCACCGGAGGGACCACGCGGGAGCGCCATCGAGGCCGTGCTCGCCGACGTGGGACTGAACCCCGACGTCGCCGAGCGCTATCCGGCCCAGCTCTCCGGCGGCCAGTGCCAGCGGGTCAGCCTGGCGCGGGCGCTCGCGCTGACACCCCGGCTGCTCGTCTGCGACGAGGCCGTTTCCGCGCTGGACGTGTCGGTGCAGTCACAGGTGCTGCGCCTGCTCGTCGAGCTCCGGTCGACGCGGCGGCTGTCCATGCTGTTCATCAGCCACGACCTCGGCGTCGTCCACCAGATCGCCGACCGGGTGGTGGTCATGCGGGACGGCCGGATCGTCGAGCACGGCCCCGCGGACGAGGTGTTCTCCGCCCCCAAGCACGAGTACACCCAGGCGCTGCTCGACGCCGCCCTGGAACTCAACGACCTGAGCATGTGATTGAGGAGTGAAGGAACGATGACGAACGACAGTAAGGTCGCCTACGCCCAGGTCCAGAACTCGCTCGCGCGGGGCTGGAACACCTGGGACACACGCAGCGTGCTCACCCAGGTCCTGCTCCCCGACGCGCTGGGCCTGTCCTTCGGTCTGAAGGAGTACTACCGCGGCACCTCACTGCGCACCGTCCAGATCGGCCGCCGCACGGACGGCGCGGAGACCGTCACCCTGGGCAGGCACGCCTACGACGGCGGTTACACGGAGGTGACCGTGCGGTGGGCGGGCATCACCATCCGGGTGCAGACCGCCCATGCGGGCGACGACCTGGTCGTACTGGTGACGCCGACCGGCAACCAGCACAAGAGCGCGCTGCTGACCGTCGCGGCCGGCTACCTGTGGAACCGGCCGGGCTACGTCAGCCGGACGGGCGACCGGCTCACGGCCACCGGCCCGGACGGCGCGGCCGTCGACGTCTTCTGCACGGCCGCGCACGTCGACGACCCGTACACCGACATCGACGGACCGTACCTCGCGATGGAGCTGACCTCCGCCGTCGGGGTCAGCACCGGACGCGCCCGCGACCTCGGCGAGATCGCGGCGATCGTCGCCCGGGCCTCCGCCGGCATCGGAAAGGCCGGTACGGACGCGCTGGCGCAGCACCGAGAGATCGTCAGGGACGCCATCTCGTGGAACACGATCTACGAACCGGCCGGGTCCCGGGTGATCACGACGGTCAGCCGGCTCTGGAACGTGGGCAAGCGCGGCGGATACGCGCTGTTCTGCTGGGACGCCTTCTTCAACGCCCTGCTGGCGGCCGTGTCCAGCAGGGACCTCGCCTACATCAACACGGTCGAGATGCTGCGGGCGCTGACGCCGGAGGGATTCGTCCCAAACGTCGAGCAGGGCACCGGGCGGCGGACCATCGACGGATCGCAACCGCCGGTCGGCTCGCTGGTGACGCGCGAGCTCTACCGGAAGTTCGGCGATGTCTGGTTCCTTGAGGAGACCTTCGACGCGCTGCTCTCCTGGAACCGGTGGTGGTGGCGGGTACGCCGGGACGGCGATCTGATCTGTGCGGGTTCGACGTACTTCGATCCGGAATTTCCTTCGCCGCAGGACATCCCACGGATCCATCAGCACTTCGGCGCGACGTGCGAGTCCGGCCTGGACGGGCATCCGGTCTTCGACGAAGTCCCCTTCGACACGTCCAAGAGCCTGCTCGCCGCCCACGACGTGGGGCTGAACAGCCTCTACGCCGCCGACTGCGAGGCCCTCGCGGAGATCGCCGACATCATCGGCGACCAGGCGGCCGCGGGCGAGCTCCGGGAGCGGCACGCGGCCGTCACCAAGGCGATGGAGTCCCTGTGGGACGAGCGGAGCGGCATCTACCGCAGCAGGCGGACCGACACCGGGCTGCCGACCGAGCGGCTGTCCGCGACGAGCTTCTATCCTCTCCTGGCCGGCCTGGGCGCCGGAGACCGGGCCGGACGGATGGTCTCCGAGCATCTGCTCCCCAACGACGGCTTCGGCGGCGAATGGGTGCTGCCCTCCTCACCACGTAGCGAGCCGGTCGACCTGAACGACGGCGGCTACTGGTCCGGGAGGGCGTGGCCACCGGTGAACTTCCTCGTCTACCTGGGTCTCCGGCGCGCGGGTGAGAAGCCGGTGGCCGGGTGGCTCGCCGAGGGGAGTGCCAGGCTCGTGCTGAAGGAGTGGAACGAGCTGCGCCACGTGCACGAGAACTACTCCAGCATTCACGGCGGCGCGTGCGACAAGCCCAACAGCGAACCCTTCCAGACCTGGGGCGCGCTGCTGAGCCTCATCGTCCTGATGGAGAACGGCGAGACCGGCTTCCTTGAGGACTGGATGAATGCCGAGCCGTGAACGGTACCGGACGAATCCACTTCAGCGAGGAGAGTGACACGGCGTGACCGGTCCGACGGCGGCCGAGTTCGAGCGTCGCGGACCTCGCGCCACGCCTGGCCGTCGGCGTGACCGCCGCCCGTGACGCCGACGACAACGCCGCGCCCGACCATTCCTCTCCACCGCCCCTACTCTCCACCGCCCCGAAATGGAACATGAAGCCGATCACAGCGAGTGGTCACGGGCCCGGCTTCCAGCAAGGGGCCGCCGAGCGGCGCGCGAAGCGTCGGCGTCCGACGCCGATGTACACGATCTGTACACGCGCGCCCGCCCGGATCCCGCAAGCACGAAAACGGCCCGCCACAGGGCGGGCCGTTTCGAGAAACCGCAGGTCATCGGCCTGCGAGTGGGTGCGCCGCCAGGGACTCGAACACCTTCCCGGCCACCAGCAGGCGCCACCTGCGCCTGACCTTCACCGCCAACAGCGGCTGGCCCGCCGGCCAGCTCTCCGAGTTCGAGGTCTACGCCTCCTAGCCTCGTCGCCTTGTAACCGACCTGGGCACCGGATGGGGCGAACGCGCCCCGTCCGGTGCTTTTCGTCCTGGCGGACAAGCACCCCGGCCGTACAAGATCGGGTGATGGTGTCAACCAAACACCCTTATCCCCCGTCTCCCCTTATGCCCCATCTGTCGTAAGCAGGAGGCGACGTGCGCGTCCGCTCGGTTCTCTCAGTCGCCGCCCTGGCCGGAGGGCTCGCCCTCCTCTGGCAACCCCTTCCCTCTTCCGCGGGGCAGGACTCGGTCGTCGCGGCCGACACCGTGGAGTACGAGTGCACCACCGACGGCGTGACCGAGAAGCAGACCATCGAGATCGATGTCGAGATGACGATGCCGACCGGCGTCACCACGGGACAGCCGTTCACGATCGGCTGGCGCGGCACCTACATCGGCACCGGCCTGACGGCGCCCGCCGCGGGACTGCCCGAAGGCACCAAGCTGTACGCGTACGCCTCCATCAGCAACCTTCCCGGGCTGACCTCCGCCACCGGGGTGGGCACCCTCGACGCGGTCAGCGCGGGTCAGAGCATCCCGCTGCCGACGGCTTCGATCTCCCTCGCGGCCACCTCGTCCAATCCGGGCACCGCGGCGGTACGGCCCGCCGCCATCAATTTCGGGACCCTGCCCACCAATCCGCTGATCGAGTGCGAGTCCCTGAACAGGGACACCCTGACGACCTACCCCCTCACCGTCGCCGCGGGCGGCCAGGCGACCGACCCCGCCCCGACGGACACCGCCACGCAGCCCGTCGGCGGGACCGAGACGGACGAGGACGCCGGGACGGGCGAGACGACCGAGACCCCGCAGGACGCGAACGGCGAGATCGCCGAGACACCGGCCGGAGGAGCCGACACCGGCGGGGGCGGCGAGACCGGCCCCGACGGGCGGGCACTCGTGCTCACCGGCTCCCTGATCACCTTCGGCGCCGTCACCGGGCTCCTGCTGCGCCGTCGCGGTGGCAGAACGGTCGTGAACCCACGAGCCTGATCCCGCCGGACGGGTCACGGCGACTTCGACCGGGCGGCATCGCCATCGCCGCGGCCCTGTACGAAAAGCTCGGCTTCCGACCATGGAACTACGACAGATCCGCCTACCACGCGGCCCACTCCTCCACTCCCCTGACCGGCCGACCTCAGGCTGCCACACGTCGAAGCGCCTCGGGAATCCGGATCTCCGCGCCGTCGAGGGTCACCGGGGTGCCGCCGTCAAGGGCCAGGCCCTATTCGCCGAGCGCCTGACGGGTGAGAGGGATCTCGGCCGTGACGCGCGTACCGTTCAGGGGGGAACTGGTGACGGAGAGCCGTCCGCCGACGACGGCGACGCGGTCGGACAGGGCGCGTAGTCCCAGGGCGTGCGGGTCGGCGCCGCCGATGCCGTCGTCGGCGACCATGAGGCGGATCAGGCCGCCCTCGTCGCGGACCTCGACGGTCACTCCGAGCACCTCGGCGAACACCTGCACCAACTGTGTTGCTCGCATCTACTACGCGATCTTGAAGACTGCGCCGAGACCTACCCCGAAGCCGCCTGGCCGACCCAGATCCAGACCGCGCTGCGCGGGCTTATCCATGCCGCCAACCTCGCCCGCCGGCAGAGCAAGAACGCCATCGAGGCGGGCACCAAGGCAATGTGGCTCAAGAGTTTCCGCCACGGAGTGCGGGTCGGCCTGTCGCAGGTGCGCCGCCTCCCCGGACCGGCCAAGACCGTCGCCCAGCCCTTCGGCCGCGTCCTGCTGGAAGTGCTGCGCGACCGTGAGGACGACGTGCTGCGTTTTGCTCACGACCTGCTCGTGCCACCGACGAACAACCAGGCCGAACGCGACGTCCGTCCAGCCAAAACCCAGCAGAAGATCTCCGGCAGGCTCCGCTCGGAGGCCACCGCCGAGCACCGCTACGCCATCCGCGGCTACATCTCCACCGCCGCCAAACACGGCGCAGACGTCATGGCGACGATCCGCGACGCTCTCCTGGGCCGCGCCTGGATGCCACCCGACCCGACACCAGCCTGAGCCCGGGCCACAGCCCGCGACGGCCCACACCCGAAGCCGATCACACACCGCGACCATGCAACGCCGGAATGCGGTGGGCGTGAATGCTTACCCGCGGTGGTGTTCACCGGGCACTCACCCGGCGCCCGGAGCCGCGCCCTCGCAGGGAAGCGGAGGCGCGGCGAGAACAGAACGCGGACAGCCGGGTGGCGAGACGCCCGCCGGGCGTCAGGGACTCGCGTTCCCCATGCACACCTTGTCCATCGACATGGCGCCCAGGCCGTCGTCGCCGATGTCGCTGCTGAACCCTCCGGCCACTAGCGTGCGGGCCTTCACGTAGCCCCAACTGTTGAAGTCCACATGCCAGACGATCGCATTTACCGACAGGTTGTTACGGTACGACACGATGTGCTCGAACGTTTTAAACTCTTCCATCGTGAAACAGGCATTGGTGCTTGCGCTGGCAATCCGTTCACCACCAAAGCTGGCCCTGTCGTAGATGCAGAGCCGGTTCACCGGGCAAGAGAGGGCAGCGGCGGCGGGCGACGCCGTCACCAGCATGCCCCCCACTGCGACAAGCAGCGCCGAAGCGGCGGCCGCGGTCTTCTTCGTCCACGTCACGCGGAGCCTCCCTAGGTCTAAGAATAGGATCCAGATAGTGGATCACTATCACTTACCGGCAACCCCACCGTCAACCGCCGATTTCGCCCGCCCGAGCCGGCTCTCGACCAGGACGTGGGTATCAGAGCAGGGTGCTCCAGTACGACCAGAACCGGATGCCGATCAGGGTGATGATGCCGATGAACCAGATGGTGAGAGCGACGGTGTGGTAGCTGGTGACCGCCTGGACCACCCGGCGCGCGCCGGACGGGATGGGCAGAAGGCATGGATCTGTCTGAGACGGCCAGGCCAGCTGACGGCAGTGTTGGCGATGAACGCCTTAAGCACGGCCCAGATCCGCTCGACCGGATTGTCGTGCGGACTGTAACGCGCCCCGTACAACACCTCCACCCGCGGGTGCGCCTGCAGGTAGCACGCGACGGCCCGCGCATGGTGGATGCTGTCGTTGTCGCAGATCACCACGATCTTCGGCGCGGCCGGGAACGCGGCGGCCACCTCATCCAGCAGGTGCAGGAAGTCGGCCGCGCACCGGCGGCCCAGCCGATACACCCACCGCCCCGTGGTCAACTCCACAGCGCCGAACACGGTGACCTGCCGGTTCTTGCCCGGCGTGACAACGGCCGGACGATCGGCGCGCAAGGTCCACCCCGCTCGGATGTGGGGCAGCAGGTGCACGTGGGTTTCATCGGCGGCCCAGACCACCGCCCCGCGCGGCAACGCTCGCAACCGTGCGGCAATGGCGGCCACCACCCGCCAACGGTCCGGGTCGCCCCGCGCGACCAGCTTGGGACGCCGCCAGACGGCCACCAGCCGCACACGCCGATACAGCGTGCGCCTGCTCAACCGGGGCCGGTTCAGGTAGCGCCACAGCCGCGCGAGGGTCCACTGTCCCGGCCGGGCCAGCAGCTTGGTGATCCGGCCGGTCAGATGCTCGCCGCCCAGGTGAGGGCGGCCGGGGCGGGGGCGGTCGGCCAATCCCGCCAGGCCGTGGCGGTTGAACCGGTCGATCCATCGGCGCACGGTGGCGGCGTCGTAGTCCAGCAGGTTGGCGATCTGCGCCGCCGGCAGGCCGTGCAGCGACAGCAAGACCATCACCGCGCGGATCGCCTGCCGCCAGTGACCTCGCAGTTGGGCGTGTAATTGCTCGATCGAGGTGGCAGGGGCATTGGCGAACACGATAGGCGGGCGCATACTGACCACGACCTCGCCGGTGGGTGGACGTTGTGGCAACCTCGATCCAACCCCCGGCGAGGCCTATGTCAACACCCGCACACCCCGGCGATCTCACGCCCGGTTACGCACAGAACTTCTGGATAGACGCTTAGAACGACGAAGGCGATCTAAACGATCTACCGCGTGCCCGATCCGTGCCCATGAGCAGCCAGCGAGCAACCAAACAAGATCAACTGCTCCACCGGAGAGCCTCAGAAACCAAGAAACCGCAGGTCAGGGACCTGCGGTCATGGTGCGCCGCCAGGGACTCGAACCCCGGACCCGCTGATTAAGAGTCAGCTGCTCTAACCAACTGAGCTAGCGGCGCTTGACTTCGACAAGCTTACCGGACCTGGCGCTGTGGTCCGCACATAAGCCGATATATGCCCATGAGGGGTATCAGACGGCGGGAATTCCCGCCGGACGGGGCGTGGCGAAACCCCGCGATGACCTGGCGGCACGGGCGGAAACAGAGTGGAGCGAACAGTGTTCCATACCGGCTGACTTGGGCAAATGCCGTTTAGGGCTCCTCGCTCGGGTACGTGACCGGAGCCCGGAGTATCAAGTCAAGGGAGATGTTCAACCATGCAGCCTGAGCTCTGGAACTATCGCACCGACGTGTACGGCCAGGACAGGACGCTCGACGTCGCCGGGTACCACGTCGAGGCCACCGACGGGAAGATCGGCTCCGTCGACGAGGCGACGTACGAGGTCGGCGAGAGCTACCTCGTCGTCGACACGGGCCCATGGATCTTCGGTAAGAAGGTCCTCCTGCCCGCGAGTACGGTGACGCAGATCGATCCGCAGGAGAAGAAGATCTACGTCGCGCGCACCAAGCAGGAGATCAAGGATGCCCCCGAGTTCGACGAGTCGAACTTCAAGGAGCCCGCGTATCGCGACCGCGTCGGCGAGTACTACGGCCGCTTCCCCTTCGGCGGCGGACCGGGTGCCTTCTAACCCCGGAGCACCGGACGACGAGAGGGGGCCCCGCCGGATGGCGGGGCCCCCTCTCCCGTTCCCGGCTCCGCTCCCGGCGTCTCCGGCTGCGTTTCCGTAGGTCGGCCGCGTCTCAGGGCCTCCCGTTTCCAAGGCCCCCGTTTCGGAGCCTCCCGTTTCCAAGGCCTCCCGAAGCCGGTTTCGAGGCATTCCCTGGCCGGTCGCGGCTCAGGGCCAGGTCGGGTCGCCCGAGGGGTCGACGGGGCCGGGAATGACGTCGAGGCGCTGGAGGAGGATGAGAAAGGTGGAGGCGTAGGGGGAGTCGCGCACGACGGCGGCGACGCGGTCCCAGTCGACCTGCTCGCGCAGGGCACGGACCTGGGGCAGCAGGGACCCGTAGTCGCAGCTGTGCTCGGAGAGCGGCAGCAGCCACGAGATGACCAGGTCGGTCGCCTCCAGGACGGGCAGGATCACCGCCGAGGCCTTCATCGGCTCCGCGCGCTTCAGCAGCTCGGGGGTGACCGGGTGGTCGCAGATCGAGAAGATCAGATCCACCAGCCTGCCCTCGTCGAAGGCCTTGACCAGCCAGTCCTCCGGCGGCTGCCTGGACGTCTCGAATCCCAGCTTGCCCAGCGCCTCAAGCGCGAGCGGCACGTCCTCCTGGGGGAGGACGAAGTCGACGTCGTGGAGAGAGGGGGCGGCTCCGCGCGCGTAGGCCGCACAGCCCCCGGCGAGCGCGAACCTGACATCCGCGTCCTTCAGCCCGCTGCTCGCCCGCTTCAGCGTTTCCAGGATCGCGTCGGTGACCTCGTGACTGTGGCTTCCCATAGCCCACGCGTACCCCATAGCTTCCCAGGTAGGCATGTGAAACCTTTACCCGGGTAAACGGAACGCATGATTCAGCCCGAACACGTACAAAAAGACCATCCTGAACCCGGAGAGACGCGCAAGGAACGGGTGGACCGCGAGCTCGGCGAGTTGTTACAGGGCCTGCGCGTCGCGGTCACCGGCGTGCAGGTGCTGTTCGCCTTCCTGTTCAGCCTGCCGTTCGCGGCGGGCTTCAACAAAGTGGACACCCTGGGGCACTGGCTGTTCTTCATCGCCCTCCTGAGCGCGGCCATCGCGTCCGTCTGCTTCATCACCCCCGCCGCCCAGCACCGCCTGCTGTTCAGAACCGGGCTGAAGGAGAAGATGCTGCACCGTGCCAACGCGCTCGGCATCGCGGGGGCCGCCGGGCTCGCGGTCGCGATGACGAGTTCGGTCGCACTGGTCGCGGAGACGGTTCTCAACGCCTGGCCCGCGGCGGTGTTCGCCGGGGTCGTGGCCCTGCTGAGCGCCTGGCTGTGGTTCATCCAGCCCATCGTTGATCTGTACAGAAGCAAGGATGACGAGGATGTTAAGTCGTGAATTGTGAGGGCAGAGGCCGGTTATGGCTACCTTGCTTTGGATCATCGCAGTTGTCCTCGTCATCTCCGGGATCTACGTCATCCTGGCCCGTCGCGACCTCCTCTGGGGGATCGTCCTGATCGTCCTCGGCTTCCTCGTCGGCCCCGGGGGCGTGAGCATCTTCAATGTGTGACGCGAGCCTCGCGCTCGCGGCAGCACACGACCGGTGCGAGTCCAGCGCTCGCACACCGTTCAGGTGCGGGCCACCCGACCCGCACGCGGTTCCCGTACGGCCTGATGACCGTACGCCGTCCGGTGCGGGCCTGAGGCCGGCACACATCTCGACGCGGGTTTCACACCCGTGAGAACGTAGCGGGTTTCACACCCGTGAGAACGTAAGCGCCCCGAACTCCCACAGAAGCCTCGCGGGCCGGGTATCCCCCGGCCCGCTTCTTCTGTGTCCGGGACATGCGTCGAGGCACGCTCCCCTTCCCCGGACCACGCCCCTCTTCCGCCGGGCAAAACCGAGCCCGGCACCGAACTCCCGTTACCGGGCCTCCGCCGCCGGGCTCCCGAACCTCAGGTCCCGCCTCAGATTCCGCCTCAGATTCCGACTCAGGTCCCGCCTCAAGTTCCGCCTCAAGTTCCGCCTCAGAGGAGATACACGCCGTACGCCCGGCCCAGCACCGGCAACGCCACGTTGCGCACCCTGATGCCTCCCGGCGTCACGCCCTTCTCCGTACCGGAGTGGGCGTGCCCGTGGATGATCAGGTCGGCGCCCTCGGCGTCGACCGCCTCGGCCAGCAGGTAGCTGCCGAGGAAGGGATAGATCTCCAGTGGTTCCCCGGCGAGGGTGTCCTTGACCGGCGAGTAGTGGGACAGCACGACCCTGCGGTCGGCCTGCAGTTCCTTCAGCGCCACCCGCCAGCGGTCGGCGATCCGCTTGGTGTGCCCGACGAACGCCTTGATCTCCGGCTCGCCGAAGTCGCTGGCGCACTTGCCCGCGTACCCCCCGCCGAAGCCCTTGCCGCCGGCAACGCCGAGCCGCACCCCGTCGATGTCGAGCACCGTCGCGTCGTCGTGCAGGACCTCGATCCCGGTGTCGCGCAGCAGGGCGGCGATCTCGGCGGGCCTGTCGGAGTGGTGGTCGTGGTTGCCGAGCACAGCCACCACCGGGATCGGCAGGTCGCGGAACTCGTCCGCCACCACCCGCCCCTCCTCCATGGTGCCGTGCCGGGTCAGATCGCCGGCGAGCAGCAGGACATCGGCCTTCTCCCCGATGTCGTGGAGCCGCTCGCGATAGCTCCCCCTGCGGCTCTCGTCCAGGTGCACGTCCCCGACCGCCGCGATCCGCACGTCTCTCACAGCCTCTCCTCCCCCAGCGGGTCCCGTACGTCCACGATGTCGATCTCGTTGTGGACGGCCAGCCCCGGGGCCGCCTCACCGGCCACCTTCGCGATCAGCTCGCGGCGCTCGGGGCCGATGACCTGGCCGCGCAGGTAGAGCTGATCACCCCGGATGTCCACCCGGATGCCGAGTTCCGTGGTTCTCTCGTCCTCGGCGAGCGCGCGCTGCACGCGCGCCGCGACGTACTGAGGAGCCTCCATCGTCGAACTCCTTTCCGTCGAAAACTCCTCGCCTTCCCGCGAATCCCAAGGTCAAACACGTTTAAAGTCTCCGCTCAGGGCAGGGGAGGCGGTCATGCCCAGGACGCAGGCACGCCTGCCCCGTACACCCGGTGGAGTCGTGTCCATGAAGATCGCGATGGTGTCAGAGCATGCCAGCCCCCTCGCCGCCGTCGGCGGAGCCGACGCCGGGGGCCAGAACGTCCATGTCGCCGCCCTGTCCCTCGCGCTCGCCTCGCGCGGGCACGAGGTGACCGTCTACACCCGCAGGGAGTGCCCCTCCCAGCCCGAGGAGACCTCCCTCGCCCCCGGGGTCACCGTGGTCCACGTACCGGCGGGACCGGCCATGACCCTGTGCAAGGACGACCTGCTCCCCTGGATCCCGGACTTCGGCCGATGGCTCGCCAGGCGGTGGAGCGCCGCGCCACCCGACATGGTCCACAGCCACTTCTGGATGAGCGGCCTGGCCGCCCTCGCCGCCGCGAGGGACGCCGCCGTCCCCATCGTGCACACCTTCCACGCCCTCGGCACGGTCAAGCGCCGGCACCAGGGCACGGCCGACTCCAGCCCGCGCGAGCGCCTCAAGATCGAGGCGATGGTCGCCTCCCAGGTGGACGCGGTCGTCGCGACCTGCGCCGACGAAGTGGCGGAACTGCGCCGGATGCGCATCCCCCGGAGCCGGACGAGGGTCGTGCCCTGCGGCGTCGACGTGCGATCCTTCACCCCCTCCGGCCCGAGGAGGGATCTCGGCCCGGGGCCCGTCCTGCTCGCCATCGGCCGTCCCGTCCGCCGCAAGGGCGTGGACACCACGATCCACGCCCTCGCCCGCATCCCCGGCGCCACCCTGGTCGTCGCCGGCGGCGACCTGGACGACCCGGAGGCGGACCGGCTCTCGCGCGTGGCCGCCAGATGCGGCGTCGCGGACCGCGTCAGGTTCCTCGGCAGGGTGGACAGGGAGAACGTCCCCACCCTGATGCGCTCGGCGGACGTCGTGGTCAGCATGCCCTGGTACGAGCCGTTCGGCATCGTGCCGCTGGAGGCCATGGCCTGCGGCGTACCGGTGGTCGCGTCCGCGGTGGGCGGGCACCTGGACACCGTCGTCCCCGAGGTCACCGGCCTGCTGGTCCCGCCGTGTGAGCCACACGCGCTGGGCGGCGCGCTGCGCCGGCTGCTCGCCGCGCCGTCCCTGTTGGCGGCCTACGGCGCCGCGGCCGTCGCGCGGGCACGGTCTCGCTACGACTGGAACCGGGTCGCCGCCCAGACCACCGCCGTGTACACGGAGGTGCTCTCCTCCCGCGTCCCGGCGCGTGTCCCCGCGCGGGCGGACGGCCCCCGCGAAGCCCACTCATGCCCCGGAGCCGCCTGACGGCTCCTCCCCCGGGGGCCATCCCGTCCCGGACCGCCGGGGCGGGAGAACTCGTCGGCCCTTCCCGCCCGGACCCCGCCCGGACCCCGCCGGGGCTGGAGCACTCATGCGATCCGCGCGGCCCGTCCGGCTCCGAACGCGACCTCGGACGCGACTCTGGACACGACCTCGGACACGGCTCCGGACGCGCGGCGGCCCCCGGTTCCGTGGACGGGATTCGGGGGCCGCCGCGTACGAGGTCGGTCGCCGGTGGCGACCTCACGGCCTACTTGCCGGTGGCTCTGTGGATGCTCCGGGACGCGGAACGGTCGATCGCGGCCTTGACCACGCCGAAGATGGCGCCCTGGATGGCCGACGCCACGAGGATCTCGCCCCAGCCGTACTCGTCCGACGTCGCCTGGGGGGCGTCGTCCTTGCCCGACGCGAGCTTCCACACCTGCTTGAAGATGACCCCGGCGATCGCGCCGCCGAGCATTCCGCTCACGGCACTCGCACCGCGGGATACGACTCTGCTCACGTCCTGCCCCCTCCGTTCGCGTTCACTGAAAGTTCGCGTTCACTGAGACGACACGCCTACCCGCGGGAACCGGTCCCTAACGGATCCGGACCGGCGGGCGGCGCGGCTCCCCCACGGGAGAGGCCTGTGGGTCACACCGCCGGAGGGTCGTTGTAGTGACGCTCCTGGTAGGTGCGGCGGTGGGTGACCGGGTCCTCGATCACCGTAGTGGCCGTGGTGGCCGTGCTGTCCGTCACCGCCCGGCGGGCGAGGCTGAGCCGGTACACGGCGAACAGGAGCCACGCGAGACCGCCGATCATCAGGATGACACCGACGACGTTGATGTCGAATCCGGCGATGTCGAATTCGACCGCCCACGTGAGAATGGCGCCGAGCATAATGAGAACGATGCCGCCTGCGATGGTCATGGGATCTCCTCCTTCGAGCCAACGCATCACCATCTATCCCCCACGCGGATCTCAAACGTCACCGGCGGAGGTAGATGCGGACCTCGGCCTCCCACTCGTCGTCACAGGCCCGACGGCCCCGGGAAAACCGCCGGCCGCGCCTGCCCGTGAGACGGGCGGGGCGCGGCCGAGGGTGTGTCGATCCCTTTTCCCTGGGCGGGGTCACCGGACGGTCTACTCGGCGGGCAGGACCGCGCCCTTGTACTTGTCCTCGATGAACTTCTTGACCTCGGGCCCGGCGAGGAGTTCGGCGAGCTTCTTGATCCGGGGGTCCTCCACCTTGGCCGGGACGGTGACCAGGCCGTTGGCGTACGGGTTGCCCTCGCCCTTCTCCAGGAGCAGGGAGTCGGTCGCAGGCTGCAGCCCGGCCTCCAGGGCGTAGTTGCCGTTGACGATCGCGGCGTCCACGTCCTCCAGGGAGCGGGGCAGCTGGGCGGCCTCGAGGGGCTTGAACTCCAGCTTCTTGGGGTTGTCCGCGACGTCGCGCTCGGTGGCCTTGACGCCGACGCCCTCCTTGAGGGTGATCAGGCCGTTGTCGGCGAGGAGCTTGAGTGAGCGGCCGAGGTTGCTCGCGTCGTTGGGCAGCGCCACCTGGGCGCCCTCGGCGAGCTCGGAGACGTTCTTGATCTTCTTGGAGTACAGGCCGAGCGGCTCGATGTGCACCGGGGCGACCCAGCTGAGCTTGATGTCCTTGCCCTTGGAGAACTCCTCCAGGTACGGGATGTGCTGGAAGTAGTTCGCGTCCAGGTTGCCCTCGTCGAGCTGGGTGTTGGGCTGGACGTAGTCGGTGAACTCGACGATCTCCAGGTTCAGCCCGGCCTTGGCGGCGAGGTTGTCCTTGACGTACTTGAGCACCTCGCCGTGGGGCACGGGGTTGACC
This sequence comes from Streptosporangium sp. NBC_01469, assembly GCF_036227305.1. Lineage (NCBI taxonomy): Bacteria > Bacillati > Actinomycetota > Actinomycetes > Streptosporangiales > Streptosporangiaceae > Streptosporangium > Streptosporangium sp. NBC_01469. Next base: position 10,232,475 of record NZ_CP109465.1, read on the forward strand.
CCGACCCTGAGCGGGGCGTCGGCCTTCGGCGTGCCGCCGGCGGGCTGGGCCGTGTCTGTGGACGTCCCCCCGCACGCGGCCAGGGTTCCGGCCAGGATCAATCCGGCCACGACCCCAAAGATCTTGCGCATGACTCTCCCCTTAATTCCCCTTATATCAAGTAGGAAATATATCTCACAAAAGGGAGTGTAAGGACAAATCCTTACTGGCCCCGCAGGGCGAGCATCTGCGCGATCTGCGCCGTACGCGAGACGTCGACGCGCTTCGCCATCTCCGTGACCTTGGAGTGCAGGCCGGTCGCGACCTCCACCTTGGCCATCTGGGTGGCATCGTCCTGATGGGCGATCAACATGTCGAGGAACCTCCGCTCGAACTCGGCCGGTGGCGCGGCGATCAGCGCCGCCATCTCCTCGTCGCTCACCCCGGGCATCCCGCCGTGGGCGGTGTGCTCGTCCTCCTTCGCGGTGGCGGGCTGGCCCCAGGCGCTCAGCAGGCCGGACATCGAGGCGGACTCGCGCTCCTGGGTCACGCCGATCGCCTCGGCGAGTTCCTTGACCTCGGGACGTACCGGCCGCTCGCGCACCAGCCGCACCAGCCGTACCCCCTGGGTGTTGTGGGGCACCATCATCTGCAGGAACATCACGTCGGGGGGGTTGAAGGCGACTCCCGCGGCGGTCCCCATCGGCGGGGCGGGCGAGGGGGTGGGCAGTCCCGCCCCGGCGCCGTGCGCCGAGTGATCGGAACCGTGGTCGGCGCCCTGACCCGAGCCCTGACCCGGGCCGCTGTCCGCGCCCTGATCGGAGGCGGACGGCGTCGTCACCTGAACGGGGGCGCCGGCGACGCCGGCGGCGCTGTGCGCCCCGTGACCGGCCGGGCCTCCGCGGAGTTCCTGGATGCTGTCGGCACCGCAGCCGGAGAGCAGGAGGAGTCCCAGGACGACCACCGGGACCACCGGAACCGCACGCTTCATGACGAACCCCTCGATTCTCGGGAGAGCGACGATCCCGGCCGGGGTGGCGGCGGCCACCCCGGCCGGATTTCACCGGATCAGACGCGCTGCCACAGGGCCGCGACGTTCGGCGGCTCCCAGCCGGCCAGCGCGGTGTGCGCCTGCAGGCACCGGTAGGTCACGCCGTTGTAGGTCACCGTGGCGCCCACCGCGTAGGCGGTGCCCGCCCTCCAGGTGCCACCCGGCTGGCTCGTCGGAGTCGGGGTGGGCGTCGGGGTCGGGGGCACCGTCGGAGTCACCGTCGGAGTCGGCGTGGGGCTGGGGTTGGGGTTGCCCCCGCCGAAGTTCACGTCGGAACAGGTGTAGAAGGCCTCGGTGCTGCCCACGATGCGCTGCCAGATCGAGAAGATGAGCTGGCGGCCACTCCGCTGCGGGAGGTTGATCGTCCAGTTGGTGAACTGGGTGGGGTTCTGGTTGTTGAAGGTCCTGATGTGCTCCAGATCCGACCAGCGCAGCGGCTGGGTGGGGTTCCAGCTCTGCTTGGTGATGTAGAACTCGAAGTTGCTGTTCGCGTGCGGCGCGGTCGCGTGGTACGTGACCGTGAGCGGTCCCGGGGAGACCGAGGTGGCGGGCCAGTCGTTCCTGGTGAGGTTGAGGCCGCGATACTTGTCACGCCCGGCGCCGCACAGCTGGCCGTCGGGGATGATCTGGCGGTGGTTGCCGCCGGCCTCAAGGCGGGACACCTCGTGCCAGTCATAGAACGCCTGGGTGCCCCCCGCCGCGACGGCCGCCTTGCACGCTTCCGACTTGGGGGTCTCCGGGCCTTCGTTCTTGCAGACGTACGCCCGGCTGGGCGGGTTCGACATGGACCCGTGGGCGACCGCCGCGGTGGACGGCAGCAGGGCGAACAGGGACCCTACGCTGATCGCGGCGGCGGTACCGGTGGCCAGCTTGTGTCGCAGATGCACGTGGACTCCTCCTGGAGCGGGAAATGGGAGGCAGAACTGTCCAACGAGCCGACGGATAGCACGTTATTAACAAGAAACCTTACTAAGGATTACGGTCATAAGGCCAGTGATACGGCCATATCAGTCCATGACCAGCACGACCTTGCCCCGCCCGTGCCCGGTGGCGACCTCGCGGTGGGCGTCCGCGGCCCGCTCCAGCGGGTAGGTCCGGCGCACCGGGAAGACGAGCCTGCCCTCGGCGTACAGGGCCGCGAGCTCGGCGAGGCGGGACGCCAGCCGCACCCCCCTGGTCAGCTGCACCCCCAGCTCGGCGGCCCTGCCGTGCTCGACGAGCGTGACGACACGCTCGCCCTTCACCAACTTCAGGGAGACCTCCAGCGCCTCGCCGCCCGCGCCGTCCAGGACCATGTCCACCCCGCCGGGGGCGAGGGCGCGCACCCGCTCCAGCAGGCCCTCGCCGTACGTGACGGGGATCGCGCCGAGCTCGCGCAGGTAGTCGTGGTTCTCCTCGCGGGCGGTGCCGATCACCGTGGTCGCCCCCCAGAGCCGGGCGAGCTGGACCGCCGCGGTGCCGACCGCGCCCGCGGCGGCGTGGACCAGGACCGTGTCGCCCTCCCCCACCCCGAGCTGCCGCAGCGCGATGTGGGCGGTCTGGGTCCCGGCGGTGAAACCGCCCGCCACGTCCCAGGGCATGTTCGCGGGCTTGGGCGTGACGTTCTCCGCGGGCACGACCACGTACTCGGCGTGGGAGTTCAGCAGGTTGAAGCCCAGCACCTCGGCACCGACGGAGATCCCGTCCACCCCCGCACCCACTTGGTCGACGACCCCGGAGAACTCGTTGCCCGGCACCCGGGGCAGCTCACCGCTCACCCCCGGCGGGCTCCACCCCTCCCGGACGGCCAGGTCGAACGGCTGCACGCCCGCGGCCCTGATCCGTACCCGCACCTGCCCCTCGCCCGCCTCGGGCGTCGGAAGCTCCGTCACCCGCAGCACCTCGGGACCGCCGAACTCGAAAAAAGCAGCTGCCTTCACAGGATTCCCCTCGCTCGTGTACACCGCCGCCCAGCCTGCGACCTCAAGCGCGATTGAGGTCAAATCACGCGCTCCGAGTCCAGGCGCGGAGAAGGCGCCGCCCGCCAGAGTCGGTCCTGAGCCGGGCCGGACTTACGGCTTCTGCCCGGCCTCGTTGACGATGCCCACCCGGGTACGGGTGAACACGCGCCAGGTCGTCCCCTTCTCGATGCTCCACTCCACATGCGGGGCCATCGGGACTCGCTTGCCGTCCTTCATGGTGAACTTCTTGACGCCCGGCTGCGGATAGCGCTCCTCGTAATCCCTGATCGCGATCTCGCGCCTGCCCCGGTAGGCGTAGGTCGCCGGATCCAGCAGGATCTCGAAGTCTCGCCACCCCTCGACGACACGGGAGACCGACAGCACGGCACGGCCGTCGGCGTCGACCGCCGACCCGTTCACCGTCACGCCGGGCAGTTCGGCGATCGCCCGGAAGATGGCGGCCTCCAGGTCCGGAGGGACGATGTTCTGGGACAGGGTGACGGCGAACCGCTCGAAGAGCCAGTCGTCCTGGTCGACGCCCTCGACCTCGTGGAACTTACGGAACTCGGCCAGCAGCGCGTCGGGGTCGGTCGGCAGAGCGGCCAGCAGGGCGTAGGTGTTCTCCGGTGCCCGCGATCCCGGGTCGGAGATCTGCAGCTCGCCGTCCACCTTGTAGCCGACCTGCTTGCCGTCGGCTCGCGTCCAGAACTCCTCGACCGTGTTCAGCGGCCGCGTCCGCGGGGTGAGGTGCTTGCCCAAGTACTCCTTGCCGAAGCTCTGCATCCACTGCTCGGTGTAAATCCACTGATCGTCGCGGGGCGGCGTGAAGGTCTTGTTCTGTACGGCCGTCGCGATCCTGATGAGCATCACCTGCGCGTTGGCGGCGGGGATCGCGGGCTCCCCCTCGCCTGTCGTCCGCACCAGGGTCGTCACCGTCGCGATCGCCACCGCCGACGCGGCCACCGCCAGCGCCCGCACCACCCACCTGCGCCTCGGGCGCCGCCTCGTGGCTCGCGCCAGGAGGGCGTCCCTGGCCGCCGACCGGGCGGCGGGGCCGGGAGGCTCCGGCCGGTCCCACGCCTCGCGCAGCATCTCCACGTCGTTCATCGCTCGCCCTCCCCAAGAAAAGCCTGGATCTTCTTACGGGCCCGGTGCAGCCGCGACCGGGCCGTACCCGCCGGAATGCCCAGCGCCCTGCCCGTCTCCTCCGAGGTGAGATCGGCCCAGGCGACCAGGAGCAGCACGTCCCTGTCACCGTCGGCGATCTCGGCCAGGGCCCGGGCGAGCCGCGGCTTGCGGGCGCCCGCGTCCACCTCGCCCGCGACGCGGTCGGCGTGGTCCTCGGCGGGATCCTCCGTCCCGGCCTTGGCCAGCGCCCGGTACTGGCGTACCTCGGCGCGGCGGTGCCGGGCGATCAGGTTGGAAGCTATGCCGTACAGCCAGGGCCGGGCGTCATCGCGTGAGACGTCGTAGCCGGTGCGCTTGTCGAAGGCGATCAGGAACGTCTCCGCGGTCACATCGTCGGCCAGGCCGGCGCCCAACCTGCGGGTGGCGTAGCCGTGGATCTCCGTGTAATAGCGGTCGAAGATGGCGGCGAAGCGCTCAGGCTCCCGCCAGGACTGCTCGATGATCACGGCGTCCGCGGATTGCGCGGGCAACGCCCTTGTCATCGCGGTCACCTCTCGGTCCTAGGGTTCACGCCTCTCCTTCACCGATCCACCCGTAGGTGTTCACGCCGGAACATGGTCAGGTGGAGGAGGATCGGGTCGTAGTCAATCCGGTGTCGCGAGCGTTCCAGAGCCTCCAGACCGCCCAAGGGCCGCATCTGGGCACGGCGCGGCGAATCATGGCCGGGCGAGGAACAGGTCACCTCGTCGAGGCTCCCCTGAACCGGGTCCTGAGGATGTGCTGATCCGGACCGTTGTGACCAGCATCAATCCCGTCGCTGCGTCGTACGGTGCCTCTGACCAATCTGAACGTTCGATACGGTCTTTTTGTCATTATTTGTCGCAATGAAGCGAAGGAATTCGGACTGTGCGAAAAGCGCTACTCATCGCCATCCTGGTAACGATCCTCGCCGGTTGCGGTTTCTTGCCCGACCCCTTGGCCCACCTGTCCGCCCCATCGGATACGCCCTCCTCGCCTCGGGCGATTCCCCCGTCCGCGGTGGCCCCCATCCCCACCCCCACGCCTTCGGTCGACAGCATCCGGCTCACCATCGCCGACGCCAAGAAGGAAGCAGTGTCCTGGTTTACCAGGAACAACAGAACGATCAAGGATCGCGACTGGTGGGACGATCCCTCCAAGCGGGACGAACTGTTCGCAGAGGGCACCAGGCACGAGGTGGTCGTCGACCAGGGTCATGTGGAGGACGGAGACAAGAGCAGGATCCGCAAGCCGATCCTGCTGACCGGCAGGCAGACGTACTACGTGCCCCGTGAGCAGCCGTCCGGCGGAGAGTGGTTCATCCTCCAGGCGACCTACAGGGGGCAGGACCGGTCGCACGTCCTGGCCTTCTGGCGGGAAAAGGGCGAGTCCTTCAAGCTGGCCGCGAAGACCCCGCTGCACTACGGCCAGCGGGTGCCGGCGCCGCGCCTGGACGCCGAGGGTTACGTCACCGCCGTGTCGGACGGCGAGGGCGCGGGCAAGGAGTATTTGGCCTTCTGGGACTACCCCAACAACAAGGCGGGAAAGAACGGCTACCGGCTGGCCAAGGACAACTTCAGCCGCCTCGCCTACCCCAAGGTCTCCAAGGGCATTTACATGGGGTACGAGTCCCACACCTACCCCTACGGCTTCCGCGTCAGAGGCGGCGGCTCTTTCTACCTCTTCAGCCTGATCAACAACCCGAAGATGATCACGCAGGTCTACACCGTGGGCTTGTCCGTGAGTCCGGAGCACGGAGGAATCAAGGAGATCCAGGAGATCGCCGGGGACTGGTACGCCTAGCGCAACGTTTCCGAATGAGGGTGTATACCCTCGTTGAACTGGGGTGATGATGGTCTCAGGGGGATTGTCGCGCCGAAGTCGTTGTTCGCGCGTCCGCCGGTGGACGCCGAGGAGAAACGGCAGACCCGGACACCCCTGCCCGTCTTCGCCGTCGCATCCCGGTCAGGCATCGCCACCTCCGTCTGTCGTGGACGCCGCGATCTGCTGCCGGTCGTCCTGGGGGCCGAACCGCAAGCACCGGGCCGGAAGGGTTCCGACTGGCCCGGGTGGGGAGATAGTCACGACGATCGATAAACGAACAAGATCGCTGACTGGTGAGAGCCGAAAGCCACCGTTCCCCTCTCGAAGATCATCCGCGTCTCGCTGGGCGACGCAGGACGATCGAAGCCGCCTCCTGTCGAGGCAACGACTTGATACTCGTTCCCGCTATCGCCGCCGTGCAGGCAGCAAGCACCGATATTTACTCCGCGCGAGGCACTGACAGCGGTCCGGCACCGCGGGGAGCCTCAGGAGGAGGTGTGGGCCGCGTAGTAGCGCCGCGCTGGCCGGCATCGGGGCCGAGGTGTGGGACGTGCGGACGGTGTTCGCCGTCGCCACCGGGCTCGCGGTCGTCACCCTGGCCGTCTTCGTGCCGTTCGCCCTGCGTACCGACCTGTCGGCGGACGTCCAGCCTGTCGCGGACCACCGCGCCTGAGCAGCCGCGAAGGGGGCGGAGTATTGCGCCGTCACCGGCCACCACGCTCGCCGGTGCCGTGGCGGTCCGCGTGATGGCCGGGCGGATTCCGGGCCCGCCGGAAAGCGGGCCCGGTCGCCGAGCCTGCCGACGGGTCACTCCGTGGTGAGGGCGGCCAGGTTGTTGTAGCTGAGCTGGGCGAACTGCAGTGACTGGCCCGGGTTCGCCGCACCACCCGGAGCGGTGTCCTGCTCGTACATCGGGTAGTGGTGCTGGCTGATCAGACCCCGGAAGAACGTCGTGTAGTCGATGTCGCCCGTACCGAAGGGCACCATGTCGTAGCCGTTGCCGGTCGCGGTGTTGATCTTTCCGTCCTTGGCGTGGAACAGCGGGTACCGGCCCTCCTGCGCCTGGACAAGCGCGAGAGGGTTGAAAACGTTGGTCTGGACGGAGCCGTCGGGGGCGGTGTAGGTCTGGAACCTGTACTGGGCGACGTGCGCCCAGTAGATGTCCATCTCCAGGTTCACGAACTTGGGATCGGTGATGCCCAGGAAGTACTCCAGCCTCCGGATCCCCGAGGAGCGCGTCGGACGGCCCTGGGCGTCCAGCGGCCCGCTGTCGAGAAGGAAGTTGTAGGCGGCATCGTGGTTGTGGGTGTACAGCTTGACGTAGCCGGAGTTCCGGGCGATCTCCCCGAGAACGTTCCACTTCTCGGCGGCGATGTCCCAGTCGGCCTTGTAGCTGCTGCCGGTGGGGTCGTTACCGGTGCCCATGTGGTCCATGCCGAGGATGTTGGCGATCTCCAGGCTGACCTTGAACCGGTCGAGGTCGGCCTGGGTGAGCGGCCAGGATCCCGGGATGAACCCGTGGTTGCCCTCGGCCCGCAGCCCGTTCTCGTCCAGCCACCCGCGCAGCAGCGCCGCCCCGGCGACGTTCTCCAGATTCGGCCCGCCCTCGGCGTTGGCGTGCTGCGTGAAGCCGGCGAACTCGATGCGCTCGTAGCCGATGTCGCTGAGCGCCTTGAACACCTCCTTGAACCCCGACGGCAGGGTCGTGGTGTTGGGGTCGCGGGAGATGGCGTCGCGGACGGTGTAGAGGATGATGCCGCGCTTACTGTCACGGATCAGGGGGGCACCCAGGGCGGTGGCCGAAACGGCGGCCGAAGCCCTGCCCGGTAGTGCGGTGACGGCCGCCGCCGCGGCCATACCCGTGGTCGCCGCGAACAACTGCCGACGGGTCAGTCCCAGCTTGCGCCCGAGGGCACCGCCTTCGACCTGGTCGTCATCGTGGGCATGGAAAGTATTCACACATATCCGTTCGGGGGGAAGGACGCGTGCGCTGAGCGACGTCACAAACGAAAAATGAACTACCCGGGAGGCTTCAGCGTGCCACCGATGCCGACAGCCGACGATGGGGGCTTTTGACGTGCCACCGCCGTATATCGTGCACCGCCAGCAATTGTTAACGCCAGAGCGTCACTTCGTCAACGAAAGTACGGATCCTTCCGACATAAACCCCTCTGAGAAGTTCAAACCTTTTCGGGCGAATCGAAACCTGGGCCCCTGAGCAGCGGAAACAGGGCGCCGCCCCTGGTACGCCCGGCTCCGTCGACCAGCGCCGGCGGCGGAGGCAGGAAGGACATGTGGGAGGTGGCCCGGCTTCGCCGCGGCCGACGCGGGCGCACCTCGGATCGGGCCCGGTCGTCACCGGAGGGCGGCACACACGTGCGACGGCGCTGCGCGGGGCCGGTCACCTGCTCCAGGCCGAAGCCGAGGAACACGTACTTCTTCGTCGAGACGGCCGCCGTCCTGTCGGCCCGCGCCCTGGCGAAGTCACCGGCGCCCGCCGAGCTGGTCAGTCCGGGACCACACAGCCGCATACGGTGCTCCCTGCCGGTACCGCTCGACCCCGGCCGCTGTGTACGGGTAGGTGTTGGGCGGAAGCCGATCGAGGGGAAACCACTCGATGCGCGCGCACTTGTGCGGCTCCGCGTTGACCGGCTCCCCCTCCCACGACGTGGCCTCGAAGAAAACACCCATCCGAGCCTGCCCCTCGGGGCTGCGGAAGTGGCACAGGTGCACGAACCGCAGATCCTCGACGCCCAGATTGATACCGATCTCCTCCAGCGCCTCCCGGGCGACGGCCTCGTCGATCGTCTCGCCCTCCTCCAGATGCCCGGATGGGAGGTTCCACTGGCCGTCGGCATAGCCGGTGTTCTGACGCTGAGCCAGGAGCACCTTGCCGTCGCGAACCAGGATCAGCATGGCGTCCACAACCGTCCGATACCGCGTCGTCATGGTGTTCCTCCTTTGAGGGTTGGCCGGCCTTTTGGCTGGTCACATTAACGCCGGGAGCAGCTTCCTCTCGTTCAGTCGCGCGAGATCCACTCCAGCGGCCCTCTGCGTCGACTACCTGGCTCCGGTCCATAAGCCGGTGATGCCGTCTTGGTACTTGCCGTAGAAGGTGTGCAGGGTGGTTCGGAAGCCCCACTCCCTCAGCATGTCCTGGCTGATGGGGGTGAGGTGGGTGGGGTCCATGGCCAGGACGTCCCAGACCTCGGGGTTCGGAGTGGTGATGACGACACCGCAGGTGGCGTTGTCCTGGAGCGCCTTGACCAGGCGGCCGGGGTCGCGCAGGTGCTCCAGGACCTCCAGGCAGGCGAACCAGTCGAAGGCTCGCGGCGGCTGCCAGGTCTCCAGATCCACTCCGTCGAGCCACCCGTCGACGGGCACGTACCGGCCGCGCCAGCCGTAGTCGACCCGCAGGCACACGTCCAGCTCGGTCAGGCCCGCGCCGACGTCCACGAGGATGTCGCGGTTGGAGATACGCGCGGAGAACAGCCGGTCGACTGCCGCGTCGTAGCGGGCCTTACGCGCTCTGTACGGGGTGCGCGGCCGGTGGATGTACTCCTCACACTGTCGGATGCGGTCGCCTGCGGTCGTCACGTCTCCTCCAGTCGGTCGCTACTCGGTGGGGGTGGGCCAGAGCAGGTCAGGCTCACTCGGCGCGCCGTAGTTCACGCCGGGCACGTCGAAGCCGTACAGGCGGTGCACCTCGGAGGTGAACCAGCCGATGTCGGCCAGGTCGCCGATGGTGTCGGGGGCGACGGCCCTCCACCGCTCGGTTACCTTCTCCTGGATGAGCGGGTCCAACTCCCACCCGTCAAGGCGGATACGCCCCTGGTCGTCGAGGTCGAGCGCCTGGGTGCCGGTGAGCCGGTCCCACAGCTCGACGGACTGCTGGAGCGGGGACTGCATGGCCTCGCCGAGGACGCCGCGCAGGAGGCTGACGTACAGGGCGATGCCGGGGATCGCGGTGGATGCCTGGGTGACGGCGGCGCCGTTGACCGACGTCATGGCTCGCCCGCCGACCTCGGCCAGGTCGCCGTTCAGCGTGAGCGCGGTCTCCTCCAAGTGGGCCTTGGCGGCGCCGATGGTTCCGTCCCGGTAGATCGGCGCGGTCAGGTGCGAGCCGATGTAGGACAGGGCCACAGTGGTGAAACCCGGGCGCAGCAGGCCACGGTCGCTCAGGGCGTCGGCCCACAGGGCCCAGTCCTCGCCACCCATGACCTTGATGGTGTCGGCCCGCTCGGCGTCGCTACCCGGTTCGACCCAGATCTCCTTCAGCGCCGGTTCGTCTCCGCTGACGTCGAGGGTCTTGGTGCTGTACCCCGCCCCGAGAGGCTGGATCACCGACTGGTGCGTCTGCCCGGTGACGGGGTCGACCCGCCGAGGCGCGGCGACGCTGTAGATCAGGTAGTCGATGCCGCCGAACCGCTCAGCGAGCAGGGCGAGCACCTGGGCCTTGGTGGTGTCGGCGAAGGCGTCGCCGTTGACGAATGACCAGTCGCGGCCGGCCTTGGCCGCGAGTTCGGCGGTCGCGATGGTGCGGTACCAGCCCGCGGTGGCCGTACGCCGCTCTGTGGGCGGGCGCTCGAAGCACAGGCCGACGCCGTTGAGGCCGTAGCGGCGAATCCCGGCGATCGTGGTCGCCATCCCGTAACCGGCGCTGGAGCCGATGACCAAGGCGACCGGGCGGCGCTCGGCCTTCGTGCCGGGGAGCGCGGGGGCGACGCGATCCCACATGTCGCCGACGATCTTCTCGCATCCGGCGGGGTGGGAGTCGAACAGCAGGAACCCGCGCCCGCGAGGTTCGATAAGTCGTTCCGTCATCGTTTGCCTATCTGGTCGGGCCCGCGGACTGGTTGGAGCCCGCGAGGCGCTGAACGATCGTGACGAGGTCGCCGACCGTGTTGGCCTGGCCGGTGTCCTCATCCGGGATGGTCACCTGAAACCGCTTTTCGAGGTCTCGAATCAACTCCAGCAGCGAGAGGCTATCGATGCCCAGGTCATTCCACAGGTCCAGACCCGGATCGGCGCAGTCGCGTGGCGTGCGCCGGGCGGCGTGGGCGATGGCGGCCACCACCCCCTCTTGCGGCGGGAGCTCGTCATCCACGGCGGCCACCGGCCGCGCCGGTGCGTGACCACAGAGCGTCGGCGGGCACGAACGGCAACGCCGGACCTCCGGGGCCGGTTTCGCCGGTGCGTTGCTCGAACTCGTCGATCAGCAGAGAGCAGGAACCGCAAAAACTGCCGCACGTCATCTGCGCGGTCTCGGCGCGGGGAATCACGTCGTGCAACCCCTTCAGGCCTCCGCCAGCACGAACCTGGGCGACGTAGACCGAGCGGTTGGTGCGGGCGATGATGTCGCGCAGCCGTTCGCGGAACAGGTTGCCGAAGCCGAGCTTTTCGGGCACGTTGAACGCCGCGCAGGCGTACAGGTTGCCGTCTGCTTTCAGCAGCGCGGTGGGCAGCACATAGGAGCCGACCGTGGGGGCGAAGCAGTCGTAGCAGGTGTCCATCCACTTGGATACGGGCGTCTGGCCGGGCCGGTTGATCGGCGCCTGATCCTCCAGGCGCTCGTTGTCGAGGTAGACGCGCATCGTGGAGTGGACACGATCGTGCGGGAAGTCGCCGTACGTTGCCTCGTACAGCCGCATGAGGGGGTAGATCTTGTGCTCGCGGTCGGCGGGGTCGGCGAGGCTGCTGATCGCGATGTTCAGGTCCCGCTCGGTGAACTCGGTGACCGTGTGGTGGATGATCCGGGCCACGTTCTCCAGCCGCGTGGTCTGCTCTCCGATCGACACCATCAGCAGCGGCACGAACAGCTCGTTGTCCAGCAGCCCGGCCTTCACGAGCTGCTCGAAGGTGCGGCCACAGCGTTTGGCCGACCCCCAGACGCCGTTCGTGGTGAGCTTGTTGACCTCCACGCCCGCGCCGCGCGCCCGCGACATGAAGCCCAGCAGCGCACGCATCGCGACGAACGGCTCCCCGCCGGTGATGGCCACACACGGCAGGCCCACGCTGGCGAACTCCCCGGTCAGGTGGTCCAGCTGCCAGTCGCTCAGAGACCGACCCGCTTGCAGCGACAGGGCTCCCATGCCGCAGCTCGGGCAGGAGTCGTTGCACTTCGTTGTCAGCTCGAACTCGACCCGCAGCGGCCGGTACGGCGCCTCAGCCAGGCCAACCCGGGCCCAGCGGTCGCGGATGCGGTCAAACACGTCGGCGGTTTTCACCGCGTACTTCCCGGTATACGGGACAACCGGGTCACGGCCGTCGATGTAGGTGTGCGCACCTTCTTTAATCATTTCTAGCCCTCACTTTTCGTGCGGGTAGGTGGGGCGCCGCGTTCTTCACGCAGCGTTTTGGTGTGGAGTTCCCGATAGGGCACGGCAACTGGGCCCGAACCGTCCGGGGAAGGGATATGCCCTACCGAGGGAGTCTTAGGAGTCGCGCCAGGAGTCCCGGCGCCGTGGCCGCCACCCCTGGGCCAGCCCCTCGCGAAGGAGTTGACGACGGCGGCCACGATGGCCAGCAGGATGGTCACGATGATGGTGTCGGCGGTTCGCCTGGCTTCTCCGATGACCATGGCTCTCAGTCCTGGACCGCAGGCTGGAGGTCCGTGACCCGGACGATGAGCTGGGTGGCCAGCGCCCGGTTCAGCAGGTGGGGCTCGTCCAGGCCGACGGGGATCTGATGACCGGTCTCCACCACCCGGCCGCCGTCATCCTCGCCGTACAGGTTGGCCAGCACCCCGACCGGGGAGTAGTCGCCGACCGTGCAGACGACCGGCACTTCTCTACGCAGGTACGGGCAGGCGGTCAGCGCCTCGCCGACGTGCGCCTTGCACGTGGGCGGGTGAGCCGTCGGCCAGGGCGACCGGAAGTCACCGGCCAACGCGGCGGGCATGATCCAGCTGATACGCCCGGTGTCGGGGTCGGTGGCCGACTTCCCGCACACCCGGCACAGCCCTCTCAGCATGCACCGACGTTGGCGCAGCGTATGCACCAGGTGCCACAGGATCTTTCCCGCACGCGCGGTGCCGCAGCGAGCCCACAGCACCTTGAACATGCGCTCCTGTGGGAGCGCATCACGGTAGGTCAGCCGGGGGCCTTCGGCCGCCCACTCGAAAGCCAGCGGCAGATCCAGGCTCTCCTCGGCGTACGGCGTGACGTAGGGCTTGCGAAGCTGTGTCGACACAGCGCCCGTCATGACCTGCCGCCTGGTCGAGCGGTGAGGATCAGGTCCGCGACCTGCTGCGGTTCCCGCACCGTCTGCGGGTCGGGGTCCCCTCGCAGGGATATCAGGTAGCAGCCGGAACGCGCCCCCATGGTCACCGTGGCCACCCGTCCGGCGTTGCCGTGAACAACCAGCTCGGGGGCGTACAGCTTGGGCTTCCCCAGCGGGATCGGTCGGCCGTCGTCACCGGACAACTTCAGGGCGATGGTGTGAATGGCATACGAGCGAACCCCGTGGACCTTCAGCAACCGCTGCACGACGGCCAACGCCCTGTCATGCCTCTCCGCCGTTGTATCGCTGCACTCTTCGACCACTGTTCTCGACGCATGTGCGGCGGGCAGACGGGCTCCCGCGGTTTCACCAGCCATCGTGGGCCTCCAGCAGTTCGTCGTCGCTGTCGAAACTACGGAGACCGAGGCGCCTGGAGTGTGGGGTCAGGGCCCGGAGGGTGGTCAAAGTGGTCAAAGATCGCGTTTAGCGATTTCAGAGCAGCGAGCTTGCGGCTATTCACGTTAAGGGACTCAGACCGGCGACTATGGTTATTCATACGAGCGGTAACTGGCTGTAGCGGAAACGCCGGCCGGTCAAAGTGATCAAAGATCCTTTTGGCACGCGGAGGTACGCGATGGTGCGCGAACGAAATGAGCGGCTTGCCGTACTCCTCCAAGAGGCGGGCTGGTCACGGGCGCAAACAGCGAGTGCTTTCAACCGCGTCGCCCAGGAAAGTAACCTCCTCGACTACACGTGCATCGGCCGCTCCCACATCAGCATGTGGGTGGCCGGGACCAAGCCCTCGGGTGCAGCACCCATAATCTTGTGTCAGGCACTGTCCCGTCGTCTGAAGCGTGCCATCACGCCAGATGAACTCGGGTTCACAGTCCCCAATGCACCAGCTCAGGAGGCATTGGGGTGGTGCGTCGACCCGTTGATCGCGCTGACCGACCTGGGGAGAACGGACTTGGACACGGAGCGGAGAAGCCTCCTGACGGGCGCGGTGTATTCGGTAGCCGCCCTTGCGCTGCCCGATGAGGTCTGGTGGAAGACCATGGCTGAAGAACACCCCACACCGACGAAACATCAGCGTGTAGGCCGCGGTGACGTCGCCACCGTCCAGGAACTCACCTATGCCTTCTCGCGGGTCGATCAGCGCCGTGGCGGTGGCCACGGAAGAAAGGCGCTGGCGCAATACCTGCGATCCGACGTCACAACCTTTTTGCAGGGGACATTTCCCAACGAGCAGGTGCGAAATAATATGTTCTCCGCAGCCGCAGAGCTGGCCTACCTGTCGGGCTGGATGGCCTTTGACAACAACGAGCAGGCCACCGCACAGAAGTACTTTGTCCTCGCGCTGAAGCTTGCCGCTCGTGCCGGAAATCCACCATTGAGTGGTCACATTCTGCGCGCCATGGCGCATCAGGCTCTCGACCTCGGCCACCTCAAGAAGGGCCTTGAGCTGTCAACGGCCTCCATGCACGGACAGCGCTACGCCTCAGCCACCCCCCGAGAGAGGGCGTTGCTCGGTGTCGTCCATGCTCGCGCTCTGGCCTCCAGCGACCAGAAGCAGTCGGCGGTCCAGGCCCTGCTGAAAGCTGAGGACGACCTCACATCGGCCAGGGAGGGCATCGAAGAACCACACCGGACCTTCTTCTTCGCGGAAGCCTCACTGGCTCACGAGACGGCATGCACCTTGCGCGACTGCGGGGATCGTCAGGGGGCACTGCGGCAGTTCAGGCACAGCGTACGGACACGAGGAGACGCCTTCCGCCGCACGCACGTGGTGACGCTCGGATACCTGGGGGCGATGCAGATCGCTACCGGTGGCGTGGAAGAGGCATGTGCCACCTGGAGTACCGCGCTGGACGCGATGGAGGAGGGCATCTACTCGGGCCGGGCACGGCAGGCAGTCGTGGACATGCGCAACCTCCTCTCCCCCTACCGGCGCCGCCGGATACCGGCGGTCGCCGAACTGGACGCGCGAGCCGCCGCATATCTGACCAACGTAGATTGATCACGTCGGATCGAAGGGATGAGGGCAGGCATATGACGAAGTCACTGGAGATCAAATCCATCGGCACCGTTGTCGGTGGACGCACCGAACCCACTGACGACCAGTGGAGCGGCACGGCGATCATTCGCTTGAACGCGGACTTCCCCGCCGAGGTCGTCCAGGGCCTTGAGGAGTTCTCCCACCTGCTGGTCGTCTGGCACTTCCACCGGGCCTCGCCCGAAGATGTCGCCCTGCACGCTCGCAGCCCGCGCAACAACCCCGCCTGGCCGGCCACCGGCACGTTCGTCCACCGCAACCACCGCCGGCCGAACCAGCTCGCGCAGTCCTTCCCACAGCTTCTGAAGATCGACGGCCTGGACCTGCACGTGACCGACCTCGACGCGATCGACGGCAGCCCCGTCTACGATCTCGCGCCGTACTTCAGGGAGATGGGCCCACGCGGCGAGGTACGCGAGCCCGGTTGGCCCGGCGAGATGCTCAAGGACTACTGGGACGACTCGCAGGACTGAACACAGCCTGGGCTTCTCCAGAAGGGCAGCGATCGTCACCTCTTCTGTGCTCCGCTAGGTGACGACTATCCGCTTTGGGAGAAGAGCCAGGAGACGCATCAGAAGCGGCGTTAGCGTGACGTCATGCCGATAGAGATCGTGTTCGAGACGCATTCATGGAGCCAGGACAACGATCGGGGGATCGCCACCGGATGGCTGCCTGGCAGCCTGTCCGAGCGGGGACGGCACCTGGCCAGGGAACTGGGCGAGCGACGGCACGAGGACGGCCTGGCAGCCGTCTTCACCTCCGACCTCACCCGGGCGGTCGAGACCGCTTCCCTGGCATTCGCCGACACCGGCATCCCGATCTTGCACGACTGGCGGCTTCGGGAGTGCGACTACGGCGCCGGCAACGGCATGCCCGCGATTCGGCTGCACCAGAACCGGTCCGAGCACCTCGACAAGCCATATCCGGGAGGAGAGAGCTGGCGGCAGGCAGTGCGTCGCGTAGGCCGCTTTCTCGGTGACCTGTCCTTGCGATGGTCCGATACGCGGGTCCTGGTGATCGGCCACGTCGCGACACGGTGGGCGTTCGATCACCTCATCGACGGCGTCCCCTTGGAGAAGTTGGTGGACGCCGACTTCGGTTGGCGCGAGGGATGGGAGTACCGGCTGGCCTGAGGACGGTCGAACCACGACCGACCGGGGCTGCGGCCGAAGCCCTGGGGGCCCGCGCCTACGCGCTGGCCCTCATGGGTGACCACGCCGGTGCACGCGACAGCATGGAGCGACAAGCCGACGTTTTCACCACGCTTCCCGACACGGTGACCCGCAACAAGATGAGCGCCGAGGGATGGTCGGAGTCTCGGCTCCTGCACACCCGATCTCTCGTGCAGACCATGACAGGCAACCCGGCTGCGGCCTCTGCCCAGCAGGAGGCGCTCGACTCCTACCCTCCCGGACGCACGCGACAGAAAGCGCAGATCCGCCTGCACCAGGCAACTTCAGCCGTCCGGGACGGCTCTGTTGACGACGGGCTCCAAAACGCTGCCTCAACCTTGGAGGGTCTCGGGCCTGAGAATATAACGCGGTTTGTGCTACATGTCGCTTACGGTGTGGCTGACGCCGCGCCAGCAGGGCATAACGCACAAAGCGCCATTGCGGAGTACCGGGAACACCTCGCCCTGACGGCAGCGAAAGAGGACAAGTGACTGATATCGAATACCAGTGCCTGACCGGCGAGGATGCCACCGAAGTGCTCAGCGATGAGTACGTCCGCCTGTACCTGAAGAATTACGCCGAACCCCCTTATCTGTCTGGCCCGCTCTCCAGCCGTGAGCGATTCCTTGAACGCACAGGCCGGCAGGTGAAGAATGACAGCTTCGTCCTGGTGTCGGCCCGAGACGGGTCAGAACTCGTGGGATTTTCCTTCGGCCTCGCATTCGGGGTGGACCGGTGGTGGGCAGGGGAGGCCGCTCCCGCTCCCGCCGAGCTGGCGGGCTCGCCAAGGTTCGCGGTGATCGAGCTGGACGTCCGTGAGGACTACCGGCGGCGTGGCATCGGTCGGCAGCTCCTGGAGACGCTGCTGGCCCAGCAGGACGCGCCGTACGCAACGTTGCTGGCCGATCCGGACGCTCCCGCCCACGCCATGTACCAGCGCTGGGGGTGGCGGCTGGTGGGCGCCGTTCGGGCCGCTCCCGACGCCAGAGCCAGCGACGCCCTGGTACTCGACCTGTCCAAGAAGTAGATGAGTCGAGGGCCGCAATGTCCCCTCAGCCGTTGACAGACGAGGAGAGCACCCGTCGGCTCGCCGACGAAGCAGAGCCTGTGTGATACGAGCGTGTCCGCGCCAATCCGCGCATTCGCGTGTTTCCGCCTTCGAGGTCCTCCGAGCGGATCAGCCGATGGTCAGGGGAAATGGTTGAACGCGATGCCGTTGGTGAGGGATGTGCTCCCGCTCTGCACCCCGTCGATTTTGACCGTTTGCCCCGACACATGTTTCACGTACACCCGCATGAGGAACGTCCGGGTGCCGCAGGCGGAGTCGATCGGGATGCCGGACAGTGCGGAGTAGCCGACGGAATGATGCGCGTCGTCGGTGACGGTCCGGCGGGCGGACGTGCTGTGGGTGCGACAGGTGTGTCCGGTCGTGTCGAGCTGGATGAACTCCAAGCGCGTGTCCACGACCGCGTTCCTGCCGCGCGGGTAGGCCTCCATCTCGTCGATACAGGAGGAGGTTCCCTGGTAGCACGTGGTCAGTTCGACGTTCGCCCGAGCCGAGACGGTGGCCGCGCCCGGGTGGGCCTGCCACTTGTGGACCGGGGTGCCGTCGTCGTAGAAGACCCAGGCGTCCCGGCGGGCCGGGCCGCCGCCGACATAGGTGCAGGAGCCGGTGGGGTCGGCGCTCTCGCAGGCGGGGTTCTGCCACCAGTGCGCGCCGGTCTGGCCGGTGTCGTCGGCCTCCAGCCAGGTGCTGCCCGCGACCGCCGTCAGGTGGTAGGTGCCCGGCAGGGTCGAGTAGGCCGTGCCCTGGAGCACGCAGGTGTAGAGGCCCGCCGCCGGGGCGGTGAGGAGCAGGTCGGCGTAGAGCGGCAGATGGCCCGGGATCGCGTACGCGGCGGTGTCGCTGCCCTCGTGGTTGCGGGCCGACGCCGCGACGACGGGCACCGTGGCCCCCGCCGCGTTCAGGCATCTGACGCGCTGGGTCAGGCCGACGATGCCGGTCGTGGTGCTGGTGGCTTCCAGCCGGCCCCGCAGATGCCGTTTCTCCCCGGCGGCCAGCGTCATCGTCCGCCGGACCAGGTCGACCGTGACGCCCCGGGGAATGTCCTTGTCAGCCGCCAGGGTGACACGGGTGACGCTCCCCGCCCCCGTACCACCCGTGCCGGCCGCGCCAGCCGGAGCGGACCCGAGCAGCGCCGGCGCCATCGCCAGAGCGGCCACGAGTACCCCGCGGAAGAAAGTCGTCGTGGTCATGGTCATACGCGCAGCGGCCCCCGCCTGTTCTGGGCGCCGCCCAGGACGGTCGGCGCGGTGGTGTGCGCCGGTCTGCTCACCCGGCACCCGGAGCCGTGCCCCCGCATGGAAACCGGGAGCACGGCGAGGAGAGAACGCGGACGCCCGGTCGGGAAACGCCCGCCGGGCGTCACTAGAGCGGGGACGCGTTCCCCATGCACAGCTTGGAACTGTAGCCCGCGCCCAGTCCGGAGACGCCGATGTTGCTGCTGAACCCGCCCTTCACCAGCGTGCGCGCCTCGTACCAGTTCCCGGTGGCTGCGCCAGTGTGCCAGACGATCGCGTTCACCGACAGGTTGTTGTCGTATGACTGGATCACGTCGAACGGGCCGTGAAATCTCAGCGTGAAACAGGCATTGGTGCTTCCGCTGATGATCCGGTCGCCGCCGAAGCCAGGCTGGTCCCAGATGCAGAGCCGGTTCGCCGGGCAAGGGCCGTCGGCGGCGGCGGGCGACGCCGTCACCAGCATGCCCCCCGCCGCGAAGAGCAGTGCCGATGCGGCGGTCGCTGCTTTCTTCGTCCACGTCACGTAGATTCTCCCCGTGTTTGTGATCTTGATGTGGTCGATCACTATTGCTGGTGGACAGTTCAGCCGTCAACCGCCGGTTTTCGGCGCCGAGCCGGCCACCGGTGGTGGTGATCCTGGTGTCGTCCACGTTGTCGGCGGGCGCTTCGACCTCCTCATGGGAAGCACCTCGACGCTCGTCCTGCCAGCGGTAGAAACAGTCCGTCATCGTCGTCACTTCGGACGCGCACCGTCATCTCGTTCGCTATGTGCAGCCTGGTCCCGTCGGAGTAGCTGATGGACGGGTAGATCCGGTGTCGATGCAGGACTTCGCGCAGGTGGTTGAGTGCGTCACCGGCCCGCCATGGTGTCCGACACCCTGGCGCTGGACCTGTCCAAGAAGTAGGTGATTGCCGGTGCATACCTGCTACACAAGCGGCGTTGATTCGGCGGAGCCGGAAGGATCACCTGTTGTTGTGATGTTATGTAGCCGACTGTCCGGAATGTACGGGCACCTCGGCCTGCCTGACATCAACCATGGCCATATGTTGGCGGTGATCTTACGGAGTCGCATCCGTCTCAGGGAAGCCGGCCGATCTCGAAGTCGTCGAAGTACACCCGGGTCTCCGTGGAATTCCCTGGAAACTTTCCCGCGGTGAGCCCGAACCGGGGTCTGCCTTTGGCCCCTCCCGCGTCCTCGTCCACGACCTCGGCCACGAGACGGTCGTCCACCCAGAGCGCCAGGCGCACCTCGCCCCCGTCCCGGGAGCACTCGGCCCGGAGCGTCGCCTTCTCCTTGGAGAAGGCGGGCGTAAGGAGGTCGGACGTCATGTCCCACGCGGTCGCGCTGGTGGTCTTGCGGATCCTCGCACGCCCGTCGGGACGGATCTCCAGGGTGTAGTAGTGAAGGTGCTCGTCGTCGAGTTTGTAGTCACAGGTGACCCCGGTCCAGGCGCCCCAGGACGTTCCGCCGGTGATGTTGATCCGGACGGTGACCAGCGCGCGCTCGGGAGGCTCCGCGTTGACAGGCGCATCAACCCAGCGGTTGCCGTTGGAGGTGTCGGTGGCCAGCGTGTAGCGGCCGTCCCCGGTGTAACCGCGGGACGTGTCCACCCGCGTTCCCTCGTTGAACCAGCCGGACCTGTCGTTGCCGAAGTCGTCCCGGTACAGCACGTCGGTGCTCACGGGCGGACCCTGGGGGAGCGTACGGATCCCGATCACGGCGGCCACCGCCAGCAGGAGAGCTCCGGCCGCCGCGCCGCCCACGACCACTGGACGCCGCCGGAACCACGGCGGCGTCCGGCCCGCTTCCCGCTCCGCCGGGTCCGTCACCCGCACGGTCGGCGGGAGCAGGCCGAAGAGGTTCAGCCGCAGCGTGTCCACCAGTTTGGCGGTGTCCTCCGCGTTGTTCCGTCCGGCCAGGCCGGACACCAGGTTCTGGGCGGTTGGCCGGGCCGCGGGGTCCTTGTCGAGCGCGGCCCTCACCAGATCACGCAGGCCCGGTTCGAGGTCCTCCAGGTCCGGGGTGTGGTTCATGACCCGGAAGAGCACCTCGGGCATGCTCCGGGCGGCGAAGGGGGATTTCCCCGTCGCGGCGGCGACCACCACGCAACCCCAGGCGAAGATGTCGGCGGGCGGGCCCGACGTTCCTCCGGAGAACCGCTCGGGAGCCATGTAGTCGGGGGTACCGATGACGCGGCCCGTCGAGGTCTGTCCGCCGTTCGCGTCCAGGGCACGGGCGATGCCGAAGTCGATCACCCTGGGGCCCAGCGGTGACAGCAGCACGTTGGCGGGCTTGAGGTCCCGGTGCACGATTCCCGCGCCGTGGATCGCGGTGAGCGCGAGCGCCACCCCGACGGCCAGCCCCTCCAGGTTGGCCCCGCTCAGCGTGCCGTGGTCGCGCAGCATGCGAGCGAGGTCGGGCCCGGCGACGTACTCCGTCACGACCCAGAGCGGTTCACCCTCCAGCCGGGCGTCCAGGACCGGAGCGGTGCAGAACCGGCTGACCTTCCGCGCCGCGGCCACCTCGTTCTTGAACCGCGCCACGAACTCCGGGTCGGCGGCCAGATTCGTGTTGATCACCTTGATCGCTACCGGCCCTGACGCCCCCTCGGCGAGGTAGACCGTGCCCATCCCGCCCTTGCCCAGGCGCCCGGCGATGCGATAGGGACCGAGCACGGTCGGGTCGGAGGGTTCGAGACCGAGCACGGGGGGAAGTCCGTATGCCGTCACAGCGAATGATCCTAGATCGCACGCGTTACCAGCGGAATATGATGTCCGGTCAGAACAATCGAAACCGGTCGGCTCGAAGGTCACCGGAGGACGCCGCGGCCGATCAGGTGATCGCCTTCCGGCCGTTCGCCCGGCGGGCGATCAGCACACCGGGGTTGAGAACGGCGCGCGGGTCGTGCTCCCACGAACCAAAGCCATCAGGTGAGCTCTCAGCGCATTGAGATGAACGCGGCTCCCACCTGGACCTGATGGCGAGACCAAATTGCCGGACTCCAGACTGTGAAGCCTTTTCGACATACTCAGGGACTGCTGGGACGACCCGCGGAGCTGAACGCGGCTGCGTGAACGACGTCGGCGGGACGCGCGGAGGCCGGGCGCCACGTGCGTGACGCCCGGCCTCACGATCCGATTACCGGTGGGACGACCCGGTTACCCGACCAGGTACTTCATGATCTTCTTGATGGTGGCGGCGCGCTCGGCCGGGTTGGCCACCTGCTCCAGGCCGAAGCCGAGGAACACGGAGTCCTTCGTCGAGACGGCCGCCGTCTTGTCGGCCTGGGCCCTGGCGAAGTCACCGGCGCCCGCCGGGCTGCCCGGGGGCGGTCCGGGGATCGCCCAGGCGCCGAGACCGGACTCGAAGCCCTCGGCGGCGAGCTGGCCACCGGTGGTGGTGATCCTGGTGTCGTCCACGAACGCGCCGACGCCGCCGGTACCGGGGTCGGTCACGTAGCTGATCGACACCTCGACCTGCTGGCCCGCGTACGCGGACAGGTCGAAGGCCACCTGCTGCCAGCCGTCGGAGTCGCCGGTGAAGGCGTTCCAGGCACCGGTGGTCCCGGTCGGCGTGCAGGGGTTGCCCGGCGTCAGGTAGCGCAGCAGCCACGGGTGCTCGTCCAGCAGGAAGCCGACCTCGCACTCGGCCGGGACGTCGGTCGCGGTGCCGCCGTTGAGGTCGGGCAGGGTCGTCCAGTTGTCCTGGCCGACCGTGTGCGCCTCGACGATGACGTTGTCATAGCTCTGCTCGGTGTTGTACGAGAGCTGGAACTGCAGCTTGGGCTGCTGCGCGGCGGGGACGGCCGCCAGGTCGATCGTGCGCGTCAGCCTCTTGTACGCGTCGTCGGTGTGCGGGCCCGCCACGTACCAGTCGCCCTCGGCCGGGTCGAACGGACCGGTCGCCCCGATGTAGTCGGCCGAGGCCTCGCTCCTGAACTGCGGGAACTGCGCGGGTGGCAGCGTGTCGCTGGTCACTTGCAGGGTGCCCGCCTCGTCCAGCGGGTTGTCGGCGAGCGCCTGGCCGCCGAAGGTGCCGCTCGTGCCGTTCATCGCGGAACCGCTGCCGGTGAACCCGGTCGGCCCGACGCGCGGGTTGCGGCCGTAGACGCCGAGGTAGTACTGGGCGAAGTCGTCGGCGAGGATGAGGCACTCCTCGAAGAAGCCGTCCTGGCTGGTGATGACGCAGTCGGAGTCCGGTGCGCCGTCCAGGCCGTAGTAGATGCCGCCGAGGCTGGTGCCGAAGAAACCGTAGTATCCGGCGGTCTCCCCGGTGTAGAGCAGTTTGCCTCCCTCGTTGAGGTAGTCGCGGACGGAGATGGTCAGGTCCTGCTGCTGCCGCTTGACGTCCATGTCGGGAAGCGGGCCGAACGGGGTGTCGGTCTCCACGTCCTGGGCGTCCATCGCGAGCCGGTCGTCACCGAGGTACCAGGCCACCGCCTTGAAGTGGCTGAGCACCCCGAGGTGGTGCGGCACGCCCTGGGCGTCGACGTCCCACGTCTCCGAGGAGTATCCGGCGGTCTGCAGCGCCTGCCTGTACTGCGCGGCGTACTTCGGCGCGGTCACCGACGCCGGGTAGTCGGGGTTGAAGCCGGTGTAGTCCTCGTTCGCCACGACGAGCACCTTGGCGTTGGACTTCTTCTCCAGCTTGTACGTGAAGCGCTGGCTCTCCACGGTCCCGGTGCCGGGTTTGTGGCCGGTGAACCAGACCTCGACCCTGTCCCCCGGTTTGGCGCCCTCGACCTTGGAGCGGTACTCGGCGAAGTACAGGTCGTTCTCGTCGCCGTACCGCTCGCCGCCGTCCCACTCCTTGAGGTCGCGCACGCGCACGGGGCCGCCGTTGATCCGGAAGCGCAGTTGCTTGGCCGACAGGGAGCGTCGCATGGTCACGGCCACCGGCTGCGGGTCGCCGTACGAGACGGTGAAGCTGTCGGGCCGGAAGTCGGGAACCGTGCGGTTCACCGGGGAGACCGGGCTGTCGGGGTTCTTCACGGACTTGGCGAGGTCGACCGCGAGCGGGACGTTCTTGGCGAACTCCGCCTGGATCAGGGCCTCGCTGTCGGGGAAGGTGAAGCCCGAGCCGCCCGCGCAGTCGGCGAGCGTCCACTCGTCGTCCGGCACGCTCTCGACCGCCACCTCGCAGGTGGTCATCTCCGGCGTGATCGTCAGTGCGCCGCGCTTGTTGGTCATGTGACCGTCGGTCTCGCCGTTGGTCGTGTAGAGCTCGGCGCCGATGTCGGGGTCGTAGCCGGGCACGGCGGGCGTCGCGTCGTCGCCGAGCAGCGCCTCGAAGATGAGGTCGTCGGGAGAGGGGGTGGCCTGCTGCCAGCCGACGCCGTACAGCAGCAGCTGGGCGGCCGAGTGGTAGTTGAGGATGTAGGTGAAGTCGACCTTCTTGGCGAGGGTGTCGACGGCCATGGTCTCCGGCTCGGACTGCGCCTTCGGGCCCCGGTAGGTCTGGCTGGCCGGGTTGTCGGAGGAGCCCTCGTTGTCGTAGCCCCACTTGTAGTCGAAGTTACGGTTCAGGTCGACGCCGTCGGCGCTGGTGAGCTGGCCGTCGCCGTTGTTGTCGCGGAGGTTCTTGCGCCAGAGGCGGTTGTCGCCGGTGAAGCTGTGGTCGTAGCCGTCGGGGTTGGACACCGGGATGAACCAGAGCTCGACGTTGTCGACCAGCTGGGTGATCTCGGGGTTGGTGCCGTAGCCGTTCAGATAGTGGAGCAGGAGCCTCCGGTTCATCTCCGGGGTGATCCACTCACGGGCGTGCTGGGCGGACATGTAGAGCACGGCCTTGCGCGCCCCGTCCCTGAGCTGCCGCGCGTTCTTGGTCACCTTGATCGCGGTGAGCGGCTGCCCCTTGACCGTGGTGCCGAGGTCGACGACCTTGGCGATGTTCGGCTTGGCGTTCGCCGCGTTGACGATCTGCTCGCGGATGCCTCCCGCGCCGCCGTACGGCTTGAAGACGCCGTCCCCCTTGGCCGCCTGCCTGCTGGCCGCCGCGGACCGCTGGACCTTCAGACCGAGTCCCACCTTGCGGAGCTGCTCCGCCTGGGCCGCGCCGAGGATCGCCTCGACGGTGACCTTCTTGCCGTCCGCGGACTTGGTGAACCGCAGTTCCTCGCGGTCGACGCCCGACTTCAGCAGCGCGTCCAGCTGCTGCGGGGTGAGCTCGCCGACGTAGACGCGTACTCCGTCGTCACCGGCGGGTGGATCGGGTACCGCCGCCGCGGGTGTGCTCACGATCAAGCCCAAGAGCAGGACCGCGATTGCGAGAATGGCTAATCTCGCACGTTTCATTGCAACCTCCGTACATCCCCCGAGAGACAGGAATGCCCGAAATCTGGGGGATAGACGGATCTGAGTCAACGTCAATCCTCGCCAGCATTTCGCGCTGACCGCATGTGGTCAGCGCGAGCCCCGGGCCTGCCGGAACCAGGAGGGGCTGCAGGGCGCGAGCGACCCGTCGTCCGTACAGCGCGTCACCGACGTGCCGGGCCGGTCGAGCGACCGCGTGGTGTGCGGCTTTACGGCCTTGAGCGGCAATGGCTGGACTAAGGTGATGGCGCCCATATCGCACAACCGACCCGCGGCATGAGGCGCTCCCCCCTCGTGGTGTGCAGGACAAGCTCGGGGAGAGGCCCATGTTCCGTCGACGTGCCGTTACCGCGGCATGCGTTCCAATGATCACCGTACTCAGCCTGACGGCCCACCCGGCTGTCGCCGACCGCCGGCCGTCGGACACCCCGGCGACTCCGCCCGGCTCGCAGCCACCGCCGCCGGGCATGATCCAGGCACTTCGGCGTGACCTCGGGCTCAGCCAGGAGCAGGCCGAGGCCCGCCTGCTCAACGAGGTCCGTCTGGCACCGATCGAGGCCAGGCTCCGCGGTGAGCTCGGGAACCGCTTCGCCGGTTCCTGGCTGTCGGGAACCATCGCGCAGACCCTCGTGGTGGCCACCACCAGCGCCGCGGACATCCCCTCGATCCTCGCCGCGGGCGCCCGTCCCGAGGTCGTCGTCCGATCGCTGGCGCAGCTCACTCCGATCAAGCAGAAGCTCGATCAGGCGCTGCCCGCCCGCCCGCGCGCGGGAAACGTGCGCTACATCGACGTGCGGAACAACATCGTCGTGGTGCTGTCCGCGGCACCCAAACAGGCCGAAACGATCATCGACGCCGTCGGGGTGGACAAGGCCTCGGTGAGCGTGGTGCCCTCCTCCGAGCCCCCGCGACTCCTCGGCGACGTGCGAGGCGGCGACGCCTACTACATCGGCGCCGCGAACCGCTGCTCGGTCGGTTTCGCCGTGACCAGGGGAGCCCGGAGGGGATTCGTCACCGCCGGTCACTGCGGCGAGCGGGGTGCCGCCACCAGTGGCGCCGACCTGACCCCTCAGGGCGTCTTCCAGGGATCGGCCTTCCCCGGCGGCGACCACGCCTGGATCGCGGTGAATCCCAGGTGGACGCTCACGCCGACGGTGAGCAACGGCGGCACCGGAGCCGCCGGCGCCGTACCCGTCGTCGGCGCCCGGGTCGCCATCGAGGGGGCCTCGGTCTGCCGGTCCGGCTCCACCACCGGCTGGCGCTGCGGCCTCGTCCAGCAGCGCGACGCCAGCGTCACCTACCCCCAGGGCACCGTCTTCGGGCTGACCCGCACCAACGTCTGCGGCGAACCCGGCGACTCCGGCGGCTCCTTCATCTCCATCGACCAGGCCCAGGGCGTCACCTCCGGTGGCTCCGGCGACTGCAGCCTGGGCGGCACCACCTACTTCCAGCCGGTCAACGAGATCCTCTCCGCCTACCGCCTGATCCTGCTGACCACCGCCCGCACGCCGTAGCCGCCGGTCACGGGCACAACCGCGACGTACCTGCCCCGAGCACCCGCGCCCAGGCCGTTCCGCGGCGGCGCACCGGCCCCCGTGGCCGCGACCCGGCGACAACCCCCCGGAGACGCCAAGAATCCCAGGCCGGCGCACCGGCCTGGGATTCTCGTCACTGAGAACCGCGGAACCTTCGGGGCCCTTGTCGCGGCCCCGATGGCCTATCTGCCGTAGACCTCCAGCTCCCACAGGGAGTAGCCGTACGGGGTCGCGCGCTGGGTGCCGTACACCCGCACGTATCGAGCACTGGTCGCGGTGAAGGTCACGTCGTCCACCCCGCCGTCACCGGCGGCCGTGGCGTGCGCCTGCGTCCAGGTAGTGCCGTTGGCCGAGGTCTCGATCCGGTACGCCCTGCCGTACGCGGCCTCCCACTGCAGCCTCACCCGGCTGACCAGCTTGGCCGAACCCAGGTCCACCGAGATCCACTGCGGGTCCGAGAACGCCGACGACCAGCGCGTGCCGCCGTTGCCGTCCACCGCGTTGGCCCCGACGAACCCTCCGTTCTCCGTGGAGGAGGTCGTGACCGGACGCCCGGACGACAGCAGCACGACACCCGGGCCCGGCGTGGGAGTGGGCGTCGGGGTGGGCGTCGGGTTCGGGGTGGTCCCGCAGTTGCCCGCGACGACCCCGGCCGCGTAGCGGAGCCCGCCGTACAGGTGCGCCCGGAAGTTCGACTCGGTGTAGGACGCGATGGTGTGACCGAGGCCGGTGTACCAGGACCGGCCGCCCTGGTACGCCTTGCACCAGGAGATCGGGTGGTCGGCTCCCATCGACCCGCCGGAGTAGGTCGACTCGTCCAGCGTGGCGAGCACGTGGGCGGTGGAGCGGGGGTTGGTGCGATAGTTGTAAAGCTCGTCGGTGCGCACCCAGGCCGCCGGGAGGTGGGCCGTCGAGGGGTGCGTGCGGTCCTCCACCCGTACGGTCACCTGCTGGATGGCGGGGTGGGAGGCGAAGTAGGCGCCGACGAGGCCGCCGTACCAGGGCCAGTCGTACTCGGTGTCGGCCGCGGCGTGGACGCCCACGTATCCGCCGCCGCCCGCGATGTACGACTGGAACGCGGTCTGCTGCGTGGCGTTGAGCACGTCGCCGGTGGTCAGCAGGAAGACGACCGCCTGGTACTGGGCGAGGTTGGCCGTGGTGAAGGCGCCGGCGTCCTCGGTGGCGTCGACGGTGAAGCCGTTCTCGGTCGCCAGCCCGCGCAGCGCGGTGATGCCGGCGGGGATGGCGTCGTGCCGGAACCCGGCCGTCTTGGAGAAGACCAGGACCTTGTACGCCGGATCAGCTGCCAAGGCCGGAGCACCCAGACCAATCATGACGACGAACAACGCGGTGACAACCGCGATGACATTACGCACCGTAGACCTCCATTTCCCATAGGGAGTAGCCGTACGCGGTCGCGCGCTGGGTGCCGTACACCCGCACGTATCGAGCACTGGTCGCGGTGAAGGTCACGTCGTCCACGCCGCCGTCACCGGCGGTCGTGGCGTGCACCTGCGTCCAGGTAGTGCCATTGGTCGAGGTCTCGATCCGGTACGCCGTACCGTACGCAGCCTCCCACTGCAGCCTCACCCGGTTCACCTGCCTGGCCGAACCCAGGTCCACCGAGATCCACTGCGGATCGGAGAACGCGGACGACCAGCGCGTGCCGAGGTTGCCGTCCACCGCGTAGGACCCCGCGGAGGCGGCGTTCTCCGTCGAGGACGCGGTGACCGGGCGGCCCGCCGACAGCAGCGTGCCGGTGGGCGGCGGGCCCGTCCCGGTGGTGAGGGTGAAGTCGTCAACGTCGAAGAGCGGGCCCGCCCCTCCGGCGAAGACCAGGAAGAGCTTGGTGGTCCCGGCCGGGGCGTTCGTCAGGGTGGCGGAGACGTCGACGAACGTCTCCCACCCGCCGGTCGGTGCCACGGTGGCGGTGCCCAGCAGGGTCCCGGTCGCCGAACCCGCCCTGACCTGGATCGTCCCGCCGGCCCCGGCGGAGGAGACCCGGGCGGTGAGCCTGGTGGCGCCGCTCAGGACGTAGGGGTCGAAGGAGATCCAGTCACCGTTCTCGATGCTGCCCACCGTCTTCGCGCCGTGCGCGGTCGGCTTGTCGTAGACGGTGACGCCCTGGGAGGTGGTGTAGTGCTCGGCCTGCCGGTTTCTCGGCTGGGTGACGTGCTGGGTGTGGGTGGTGAGCCCGCCCGCGTCGGTGTACTCGGCGTCCCAGACCCCGAACAGGTTGGCGGCCCCGTCGTGCTCACCGTTGCCGGGCGTCTGGATCGTGCCCGAACAGCCGTTGGCGGTGGTCATCGGGTGCCCGTGGGTGTCGTGACCGAGGATGTAGGTCATCTTCACCTTCGCGCAGTCGATCGTCGTGTCCTCCGCGTCGGTGACGGTGATCCGGTACGGCACGGCGTCGTTGAAGCCGAACACCTGCCCGTTGAGCGGGAGATCGATCTTCACGACGGGCGCGGTGTTACCGACGTTGATCTCGATGTTGGCCGTCGCGGTGTTGCCGGTGCCGTCCCGCACGGTCAGCGTGACGATCCGCCTGCCGTCGGTGGTGTAGGTGTGGGTGGGGTTGGCCGCCGTGGAGGTGCCGCCGTCACCGAACGCCCAGGAGTAGGTGAGCGCGTCGCCGTCCGGGTCGGAGCTGCCCGCGGAGGAGAACGCCACGGTCAGCGGCGCCTTCCCGGAGACCTTGTCGGAGGTGGCCTGGGCGATGGGCGCCCGCCCGCCGGCCCCGATGTGCTCGATGCGGTACAGCGCCGAGTCCTGGTTGCCGTTGAACCAGCCGGTGCCGTAGTCGAGCACGTAGAGGGCGCCGTCGGGGCCGAACGCCATGTCCATCACCAGCTTGCCCGACCAGGGGAAGGGCTGGATGGTGCCCCGGGTGCCGTTGGCGTTGACCTCGATGTCCTTGATCCACTGACGCTGGAGCTCACCGGCGAGGAAGTGCCCGTCGAGCGACTGCGGGAACTTGACCGGCGAGTTCAGCGCCGCGGAGTAGCGGTAGACGACGCCGCCCATCGGCGACTCGGCGCCGCAGCCGAACTCCGGCAGCAGGGTGCAGCCGTCGTAGGTGATCCAGGCGGCCTTGGCCGCGGGCAGCTTGACCAGACCGGTGTTCTTGCGCGAGGTGTTCTCGGGACCGCCCGCGCAGTCGTACTTCGCGCCGATCGTCGAGGTGGCGTAGTCGTAGCGGGCGTAGGTCTCGGCCGGGGTGTTGTTGCCGGTGCAGTACGGCCAGCCGAAGAAGCCCGGCTCGGTGATCCGGTTGAACTCGACCTGCCCGCCGGGCCCGCGCGGACCGGCGGTGCCGGCGTCGGGACCGTAGTCGCCGAGGTAGACGACGCCGGTGGCCTTGTCGACGCTCATGCGGAACGGGTTGCGGAAGCCCATCGCGTATATCTCCGGGCGGGTGTTCGCGGTGCCCGGGGCGAACATGTTCCCGGCCGGGATCGAGTACGACCCGTCGGCGTTGACCTTGATGCGGAGCACCTTGCCGCGCAGGTCGTTGGTGTTGGCGGCGCCGCGCTGCGCGTCGAGCGCGGGGTTGCGGTTCGGCCTGTCGTCCAGCGGGGCGTAGCCGTCGTTGAACCCGGGCTCGGTGTCGTCGCCGGTGGTCAGGTAGAGGTTGCCCGCGGCGTCGAAGTCGATGTCACCGCCGACGTGGCAGCAGGCGCCGCGGCTGGCCCTGACCTCCAGGACGCTCTTCTCGCTCGTGAGGTCGAGCGTGCCGTCGGTGTTCAGCCTGAAGCGCGAGAGGCGGTTGACGCCGTCGAAACGCGCGAAGTCCGCCGCGGTCCCGTCGGGCGGGGAACCGTACGGCGGCGTGGACAGCGGCGGCGCGTAGTAGAGGTAGACGAACCGGTTGGTGGCGAAGCCGGGGTCGACGCCGACGCCCTGCATGCCCTCCTCGTCGTTGAAGTAGACGGAGAGCTTGCCCGACACCTTGGTGTTTCCGGCGGCGTCGGTGATCCGGACCGTGCCGTCGCGGGCGGTGTGCAGGACGGAGCGGTCGGGCAGCACCGCCATCGTCATGGGCTCTCCCACCTCGGCGACACCCTTGGCCAGCGTGACCTGCTGGAACTTGGTGGGGTCGACGGGCGGGGCGGCGACACGCGCCGAAGCGGAGGCGGTGGCCGGGGCCGCGGCGGTGGCCGGGAGCGGGTACAGGAGAGCGGTCAGGGTGAGGAGAGCGGTGAGGGGTGGTAACCATCGGCGGAGCGAGGCCATGGGCGAAAACTCCAGGTCTCTGTGGGGGGGTGGACCGGTGGTCAGGGTCTCTGGGCGGGGGGTCGGAGTCTCTGGCGGGGGACACCGGGGAAATACCGAGGGAGCGCTCTCCCAACCCGAGATTGCTCTTGCTCGACAATCCTTGTCAAGAGGCTGCTTAACCTGACGGAAACAGCCCGCACACTCCGAGCGAACACCGGTGCGTTCCAGGGAGCGCTCCCCCACGGCCATATTGCACCGTGACAAGCGCCTTTGAGCTGGCCAAACCGGGGGCTCCCCGAGGAAGCGCTTTCCCTCTCCCGTCCGGCCGATCGCCGGTTCCGCGGCGCCCCGTCATTGACAGGAAACGCGAACGCAACCACCCTTTGGCAGGGAGCGCTCTCTTCATGATCACTAACTTGCCACCGCCCGGCAGGCCCGCCGGGCGGTGGCCGAGGCCGCGAACCCCCGGCCACCCGCTCGCGGATGATCTCCCGAGCCGAGACCCGGAAGCCCGCCACCGCGCGACTCCTCCCCGCGGCCGGACCGGGAAGTGGACCGGCGGCTCCGGCCACGTCTCCATGACTGTCGGCCTCGGCGAACGAGGGCCCGCGCGAGCCGGTTTCGAATGGGGCGTGGGCGCCGGGATCGTCGTGAACGGGGGAATCCCCGCGGTCGCCCGTGGAGCCCACCGGTCCCGCGAGTCAGGAAATGAATGACAGATCCTGACGCGAAAGAACAGGATTCCAAAGAAAGACCGCTCCGGACGGGGCGGGCTTTCCCATCACGCACCGGCAGAGCTGGGACGGGCTTTCCCGTCACACACCGACGGAGTCCACCCGGGCTTTCCGGTCGCGCATCGGCGGAGCCGGGACGAGCTTTCCAATCACGCACCGGCAGAGCCGGGACGGGCTTTCCCGTCACACACCGACAGATCGGGGACGGGCTTTCCCGTCACGCGCCGACGGAGTCCACCCGGGCTTTCCGGTCGCGCATCGGCGGAGCCGGGACGGGCTTTCCGGTTATCCGCCGGCGGAACCCGGAGGGACGGCAGAGGGGCGAGGGGCGGCCGTTCCACGGGCCCCTCGGACACCAACCAGAGTTAGGATGATATTTCGTACTATTTCCCCTAAATGCCCTTATAGATCTCCGTGAGCCCGCCCTCGCGCGGAGCCCGCCCACCCGGGCGAGGATCCCGGAACACTGGCAGGACCTCGGACCTCTCCCCCAATGAACGGATCATGAAAGCCTCTCGGGCGGCCCGAGACCTTTCACGACCCACGACGACGCAGGACACCCGCCCCGCCCCGCCGAATGCGAGATGTTTCATTCGAGACCCGTCGGCAGCAGAATCCACCACGTCGCATTCCAAAGAGCACATCACCGGATATGGTGACGCGCGCCGGTATCTACGGCAGAATCGGTGACCTGCCACGCGGTACAGAGAAGAACATCAATCTTCGGTGAGGTTTCATGGTTGTGGTGGCGGTCCCGAGTGCGTCCGGTCATGGGGCCATCCAAATCGAGCTCGACGAATTAGCGACGAATGACCACTCCTCGATCTACGACGGCGACACCCGGGGACCACTGGAAAAGCCGCTGGTGATCAGCCGTCACCTGTTCAGCGAGGCGATCCAGATGGTGACGACCTGCGCCTACGAGGTGAGGGACCAGATCGAGGCCATGGCGGAGAAGGCACGTCCCGACGAGTTCGAGATGCAACTCGCCGTGAAGGTCGACGGCAAGGTCGGCGCGAAGATCGTGGAGTTGAGCTCAGGGGCGCAGATCCTGGTGACGCTGCGCTGGAGGAAACCGACTCCATGACCGAGGTACGGATTCTGCCCTACAGCCACGTCGTCGGGCAGACGGATCTGCGCCGGTGCCTGGAGCTGGCCTTCATCGCGCCGGGCATCGGCGGCGTGCTCGTCAGCGGCGAGCGCGGCACGGCCAAGTCGACCACGGTGCGGTCCTTCAGCCTCATGGCCTACGGCGGGCTCCCGATCACGTTGCCCATCAACGCCACCGAGGACCGCGTGCTGGGCGGCTGGAGCATCGACGCGCTGATGACGGGCAGGACCGAGTGGCAGGCGGGTCTGCTGGAGGCCGCCGACAAGCAGGGCCTCCTCTACATCGACGAGGTCAACCTCCTCGACGACCACCTGGTCAACATCATCCTGGACGTCACCTCGACCAATGTGCTCGTGGTCCATCGCGAAGGGCTCGACCGGCCGGCGATCGCCGTCAAGTTCACACTCGTCGGCACCATGAACCCCGAGGAGGGGTGGTTGCGCCCGCAGCTTCTCGACCGGTTCGGCCTGCTGGTGCCGGTCAGCGCCGAGACTGCGGTCGAGCAGCGGCACGAGATCCTCCGCACGGTCCTGCGGTTCGAGGAGGAGATCACCAAGCCGGCCTCCTCGTGGCTGGAGC
Organism: Streptosporangium sp. NBC_01469; assembly: GCF_036227305.1. Lineage (NCBI taxonomy): Bacteria > Bacillati > Actinomycetota > Actinomycetes > Streptosporangiales > Streptosporangiaceae > Streptosporangium > Streptosporangium sp. NBC_01469. The sequence goes on from NZ_CP109465.1 coordinate 10,265,652, forward strand.
AGGGGGCCGCGCGGGATCGGGAGATACGCAAGCGTCTTGAACAGGCCAGGGCGAGGGTGGGCGAGGTGAGGACGCCGGACGAGATCCTCGGCCTCTGCTCCCGGATCGCGGCGAGGTTCGAGGTGGCCGGGCACCGCGGCGAGAAGGTGATGGCACTGGCCGCCAGGGCGCAGGCGGCACTGAACGGGCACAGGGTCGTCACCTCCGACGACGTCGGCGCGGTGGCCGAGTTCGCTCTGGCGCACCGCCTTCCCGAGGCGGTGTACGGAGAGTCGATCAAGTGGACCACCAAGGAGCGGGACCAGCTGAACGAGATCATCTCGGGGTGACCATGGCCATGCCGACCGCATCGCGAGTGAGGTACGCCCTGGCGTGCGCCGCGCTCGACCCACGGCTCCGCGGGGTGCTCCTGTTCGACCTGGAGCCCGCTCTGCTCCTCGGCGTCGGGCACTGGCTCGGCTCGCTGCTCGGAAACCCCCACCCGTACGTGCTGGGAGCGTCGACCGTCGCGAACAACGCGTGGACCGGCCTGGCCTCCAGGCCCACGCTCGGCGTCTCGCCGGGACCCCTCGTCGACAAACGCGGCGCTCCTCCCCTCACCGTCCTCGTCTCCGATCTCGCGAGGCTCTCGCTCACCGGGCAGCGGGCCGCGATCACCCTGCTGGACGCCGACGTGGCCCACCTGGAGCGCGAGGGACTGAGCGTGACCTGGGCTCCGCGAAGCCGGTGGGTGGCCACCTGCGCCCGCGCCGACGTCGGCCGGATCCCACCCCATCTGCTCGACCGCTTCCCCCTGCGCGTCAACGCCTCCGGGCTGCACGCGGACCTGGAACCACCGGCGGAGAGGTGGCGTCGCGCGCTGGCCCGGGGCCGGCCGGCGACCGTGCCCGACGAGGTCGCCCGAGAGGTTCTCGACCGTGTCCCGGCAGGCACCGCCGGTGCGCGCCGTGACCTCGCCCTCGCCAGGATCAGCCGGGCGCTGGCGACCCTCGACGGCCGTACGCGGACCACGAGCGCCGACGTCGGGCAGGCGGCGTCCCTCCTGCGCCTCCCCGCACCGCGCGACCGGGGGCACGACGCCGGCGACGGCGTCGCCTACGGGCGGCATGACCTCGAAGGGGGCCAGGTGGCGGGGCGGCCCGGCGGGGAGGAACCCCCCCTCCCGGCGGGGGCGGACGGGTTCGGCGTCGCGGCCCCGGCCTCCGCCCAGCCGCTCGCTCCGGGACCCGTCTCTCCCGCCGACCCCGGCGACCCCTACCCCGAGGACGACACCGAACCCGAACGAGAACCGGGGTCGCTTCGCTCGCCGACCACGCGGCACTCCTCGTCGCGGCCGAGCCACGGCAGGTCCATCGGGTCGCGGCCGGGCGCCTTCGGCGACCTGGCCCTCGTCGCCACCATCCTCGGCGCCGCCCCCATGCAGGCACGGCGGTGCGAGGACCACCACTCCCGTCCACCGCACCCCCTGCACCTGATCCCGCCGGACCTGAGGGTTCATCGCCGCGGCGCCGCCCCGGCCAGGCTCCTCGTCCTCGTCCTCGACCACACGTGCCGGACCGGCTGGAACTGGCTCGACGCCCTCGCCCCCTACCTGCAGTGGGCCTACACCGGCAGGGCCGGTGTCTCCGTGATAGAGGTCGGCGCGGCGGATGTCGCCAACGAACTCCGCGCCCAGCGGTTCAGCGCGTCCAGCCTGCTCGACCCCCGGGTCGTACGAGCCCTGGAACGGCCGGTGGGCCGCTGTACCCCACTCGCGCACGGCCTCGACCTGGCCGTCGAGACGCTGCGCCACCGACTCCACGTGGGGAGGGTTCCGGCCGACGACGTGCTGCTCGTCATCGTCACCGACGGACGCGGCAACGTCCCGTTGCGCGCGAGCGCGACGGGCGAGCTGCCCGACCGCGTCGGCAGCGAGGGAGTGGCGGACGCGCTGGCGATGGCACGGGAGCTGAGCAGGATGAAACGAATCCACGCCGTGGTCCTCGATCCAGGACCCCGGCCGGGCGCGGCCCTGACCCGCGCGCTGGCCGAGGCCTGCGGCGCCCGGCTTCAGCAGGGTGGTGAGCCCAGGTGACCGGCCTGCCGAACAGGCTGCGCAGGGCACTGCTCGGCGGCGGGCGTCCCTTCAACCCGCGTGCCGCCGAGAACGCGCGAGGACGGGGAGTCCCGCAGGGAGGTGCCGGGGCGGAGAGGGCGGGGATTCCGCCGGTCGGCTCCGCCGGCGCGGAAGCCGCCGAACCACCCCCCCTTCCCCCGACCCCCGTCGAACTCAACGCCGGTCTGCCCCCGGGGACCGCGATCCTGAAGGTGTGGAAGGACAGCGACGCCGGCAGGGAGAGCTATGGCCTTCAGGGAGTCTGCTGCTGCGGCATCGCGCTCGCCTACCAGCGGCAGCCGCAACAGGTGAGACCTTCCAGGCTCACCCTGGGAGACCTCATCCACCGCGGCGACGACGGGGAATCCCCCACCAAGACGTTGATACGCCTCAGAACCTGGTCCAAGGACGCCAGCGAGGGCCTCAAGGGCTTTCTCTCCGAGATCCGCCGGGCGCACGGCGACGACGTCCATATGATCATCGAGGATGTCACGGGCTACGGCCTCCCCTGGGAACTCCTGCGACACCGCGACAAGGGCCTGGCCGAGGCGTGGCTGGGCGCGCTGTTCCCGATCGCCCGCTCGGTGGGAACGCCGACCACGGTGGTGACCAGATGCACCGGCGAGATCCTCACCTATGTCGCTCCCGACATGGCGGGCGACCGTGCCCTGCTGGACCGGTTCCGGACGACCACCAGGGATGTCCCCCTCAAGACCCTGGTGAACGTCCTGGACACGGAGGGCGATCCCGTCTCACTGGTCTATGTGGCCTGCCACGGGGAGTACGAGAAGACCGACACCCCGCGTTCCAAGGCCGACATGAGACTCATCGAGGGTCCTCGCGGCTCGGAGCACGGGATCAGTCTCCGCGAGATCCACGCGCACGACCTGCTCCGTCTGGAGCAGGCCGGCGGGCTCGTCTTCCTCAACGCCTGCCACTCCGCCAGGGAAAGGGTCGATCCCGACCTCGACAACACCACGCTGCGCAGCTTCGCCAAGGTCTTCCTCGACGCGGGGGCCTCCGGGTTCATCGGGACCATGGGAGAGGTCGGCCGGGAGCACGGGTACGACCTGGCGAAGGCCCTGCTCGAAACGCTCACCGACAACCCCGACATCCCCGTGGCCGTGGCCCTGCGCGACTATCGGAGAAGAGCCGCGGCACCGGTCGTGGGCGTCCCCCGTGAGGACGACAATGAGGCCGGCGCGCGGCTGCTCCCGTTCTTCTACGCCTTCATGTACGCGTACTTCGGGAACCCGAAGACCACCCTGAGGCCGCGTGAGGAGATCCGGTGAGCCCGCCCACCGTCCAGCTGGAACCGCTGGTCAGCTGGCCCCGGACCATGACGGTGGGCCAGGAGTACCTGGTCACGGTGGATCTCAGGCTCGCGCGGCCCGGCGACGAGTGGCCCTACCGGGAGGAGGAGTTCGCCTTCAGCTGCATGCTCGACGGCGGGGAGCGAATCGCCGTCGAGTCGGTGGACGACATCTCGGTGATCCTGCACCGGTTCGGCGGCACGTACGGACCCGCCCGGTTCGTCGTGACCGCGCGGGGGGAGGCCGGGGATGACGAGCTCCGGCTCAGCCTCAGCACCCAGCGGGGCGCCACCGTCAGGATCGACATCCTGCCCGTGCGCGTCACCACGCTCGCGCTCGAAGAGGAGGATCACCACCCCGATCCCCGGAGCGTGCCCGGGGAACCCCGGCAGGGGAGGCGGCCGGGCGAGGAGGGGACCTGGGTCGCCGCGATCTACCTGGAAGACGACCCGGCGCCGGTGGGTACCGGGGTGCTCATCGACGACGGCCGGGTGCTGACCTGCGTCCACGTCCTGCTGGCCGGCAGCCCGCCCACGGGCCGGCTGTGGGTCACCTTCCCCAGGGCGAACCGGTACGGCGCCTCGGTGGCCCCGAGGACGGAGGCGAGGCTGGAGATATCCCGGGGCGACCTGGCGATCCTGGTTCTCCGGGAGCCTCCCCCGCCCGAGGTGGCCGCGGCGCCCGTACGGCTGGACGAGGTGGACGACCTGGTCGGACGGCGGTGGTCGGCGGCGGGGCTGCCCGATCGCGAGGGCCGGAGCGTGGTCGTCAAGGGGGTCATGGACCCCGCTCCCGCCCACGGGAACGTCACGCTGACCACCGACCCCGGCCATCGGCTGGATCCCGGCCTCAGCGGCGCCGCGGTGTGGTCCCCGGGCTACGGGGCCGTCATCGGAATGATCCTGTGGGCCGACGGGCCGGGAAGCGGCGTGGCGATCACGATGCGAGAGGTGGACGCGCTGCTTCCCGGACGGCTGCGCGCGGGTCGCGAAAGGAGACCCGACGTACTGGACCGGGAGGACCGCCCGGCCCCGGCGCGCGCCACGGTCCCGCCGGATCACGACGCCGGGCCGCCGGACGGCCCGCTGGACGATCAGGCCGCACGAGACGCCGTCCCCCGGCGGGAGCGGGCAGACGTGATCCTCGCCATCGAGATGTCCGGCAGGAGCGAAGCCGTCCTGCGGCGCCGACAGCTGGCGGCGGCCACGATCGAACAGCTGGCGGCCAGATACCCCGGCGAGGTGAACGTGGCGATCGTCGGCTACACCTACCACGACTTCAGCCGCGGAGGCGACGGGCACCGGCCCGTGGTCACCGGCTCCTGGCTGGAGCCCGCGGAGAACGCCCTGGCGTCACTGGCGAATCTGAAGTCGACGTCGGAAAGGTTCCCGGGGGCGGCCCCGCTGGAAGACGCCCTGCACTACATCGACCGCCGTCTCCCCTCCGGCGATCCGGGCCATCCCGTCGTCCTGCTGGTGCTGGCGAGGCAGCCGCCCCATCCGGCCAGGGCCAGCCGAGGGACGGCGCTCCCGTGCCCGCACCGCTACGACCACCAGAGTCTGACCAGGCGGCTCGCCGAGCGCGGGGTGCGTCTCATGACCGTCATCGACGACGCGCCGGATCGGGCGTCCCCGCACCTGCGACGGCTCGGCGCCGACCATTCCGTGGAACTCCAGCGGGCCGACCCGGCCTCCCTCGTGGACGCGATGGCCATCCAGCACGTCGCCCCCGCCAGGAGGCCGGCCACCACGCGCAGGATCACGGCCGAGCACGGTCCGGCGCCCGAACCCGGCCAGCGCGTGCGACGCATCGGGCTGCTGGGTCCCGTGGGCAGCGGTAAGGCGACCTTTCTCGCCGCGCTCAACGTGGCGATCCTGCGCCAGGACTCCGGCCTGTCGCTGCTGGGTGCCAACCGTGCGGCGGCCGATCAGCTCGTCGCGCTCACCGGCGCACTCGTACAGGAACGCGGGTTCCCCCCGCCGGGCACCGTCCTGGACGACACGGAGTTGACGATCTGGGCGAGCCGGCCGTCCCGGGGTTTCTTGGGGTTGGGCCGCCGCGAGACCGGCGTCCGTCTCCATCTCGGTGTCATGGACACCTCCGGCGGGCCGCACGAGGACATGACGCGATGGCTGGCCGCCTGCGATGACCTGGTCTATCTCTTCGACCCCCTCCGTGAGCCGGAGGGGGACGACACCTACGGCTTCTTCCTGAGCACGCTGCCACAGCTCGGCCGGGACCTCGACGCGGCCGGCCGCCTGCCGCAACGCCTCGCGGTCTGCGTCACCAAGTTCGACGACTTCAGGGTCCTGGAGACGGCGAGACAACTGAGGTTGCTGAGCGTCGACCCCGAGGATCCCCACGGGCTTCCCCGGGTGGTCGGCGAGGACGCGAAGGAGCTGTTCCAGCAGCTGTGCCGGATATCGCCCGGCGAGGACACGGACATCGTGCCGAACGCCGTCTCCCGTTTCTTCCACGAGGACCGGACCAGATACTTCGTGACCTCGTCGATCGGCTTCTACGTCAACCCCGAGAGCGGGCTCTTCGACATGGAGGACTACCAGAACCTCATCCCGGCGAGGCCCGCGGGCGGCCGGTCGGCCCGCTCCGCGCAATCCGGCGACGAGATCCGGATACGCGGCGAGGTGCGTCCGATCAACGTGCTGGAGCCGTTCCTCTGGCTGGCGCGGTCCTGAGACGGGCCCGCTCGCCCCAGCCTGCCCGCCCTAGACGCGTTTGCGGTACGTGAACCCGAGGCGGCTCAGGAGTGAGGGGTCGGTGCCGGACTCCTGCGGCCGGGTGGCGCGCGCCCGCGACGGGTGGGGCTCCGGGGTGTCGTGCTCGGTCTGGAACTTCTCGAAGGTCTTTGAAGTGATGCCTCCCTGGCCGAGAAGCTCGTGGAAGACGAGTTGCGGGAGCAACCGGCGGGCGGGGACGTCGCACAGCAGCGCAAGCGCGGCGAGCAGCGGCACCGACAACACCTCGGCATGAGAGGTGAAGGCCTCCCGTACCTTCTCCGGGTCGAGGGACGGGCCGTAGTCGATCACCAGCAGGACGAGGTACTTCTCGAACTGACCGTCCGCGTCGGCCTCGTCGAGCCGCTCGACCGCGGCCATGAGCCGCCCGCGACCTCGCAGGGCCGCGCCGATACCGGTCCGCCGGCCGGGATCGGCCCAGCGGGCCGCGAGCTCCGAGCACACGAGCCGCACGACGGGCGGGTCGACCGGCTCCCGCTCCCCCGCGGCGACCAGTTCCTCGACGGACAGCAGCGTGAGGGCCGTCGCGGACTGGTGCGGGTCGAGACGGCCGGCGAGCCTCAACGTGACGGTCGAGTCGGCCGCCGGCATCCGGGCCAGCGCGGCCAGCAGTCGCGCGGAGATCGGATTCACGTCCTTGAGGATCTGGTCGAGCCCGTCGACGGTGAGCTCGGGCCCGTAGGCCACGCTCAGCACCAGATCGTAGAGATGCTCCTGAACCGCCGGGACCAGGGCCGCGCTCGGGGTCAGGAGGCGGCGGTCACTGACGATGTTGCGCCGGCGGCGCACACTGCCGTTCACCGCGGCCGAACCCCGCAGCGTGTCGAGCCGGGCCAGATGCCCGGGGAGCAGGCCCGCCCGCCCGTCCTCGATGCTGTCGGCACAGGCGATCAGCAGGTCGTCGATCGACGTGGGGGAGGGCTCCGCTGCGGACTCGGCGGCCGGGAGGACGGCCGCCAGGGTCTCCGCGGAGAACTTCCGCTGCTCGGTCTCGCGGGAGAACCGCGCGATCAGCTCCGCGAGCCCGTTCTTCTTCCTGTCCGTCAGCAGCTTGTAATAGCGGTGGGCGACGTCGTGGCTCTCGGGAACGCTCACCTCCCGCCTCCAGACGATGTTGAACGCGTTCTCCGACGGGTGCTCGGCGAAGAACAGCCTGCTGCGGTGCTCGGCCGCGGACGGAGCCCACGTCGAGGCGATCAGCTTGGTCCTGAAGCCGTACGGGAGCAGCGCGGCCACCGTGTCCAGGAACCGGAGCCGGTCGAGCAGCGACGCTCCGCCGCCTTCGACGACGCAGACCCGTTCGCCGGTGAGCAGGAGGGCCGCCGCGCCCATCGCGGTCTGACCGACGGCCTCGGCGACGGCGTCGGCGTCCAGCTCCGGTGGGGCGACGACGAGCGGGCCACCGTCGGACGGCACCGCCTGACCGTCCAGCGCCTGGTACAGCCCCTCGTAGGAGACGGGGCCGAAGACGGCCTGCGCGTAGGGCACGCAGAAGCAGTGGGTGACCGCTATCCCGCGCCCCAGCCCGTCGAACGCGCCGGACCACTTCTGGACGGCGAGGAAGAGGTGCGCGCCCTCGTCTGCGCCCGCCCTGGCGATCGTCACCTGCGGAAGTTTCCTGGGGGTCACCCTGGCGTACCGGTCGACGAGCGCGGAGAAACCCGAGCGGCCGATCCGTCCTCGGCTGCAGGACAGGACATCGTGCGCGTCCTTGCTTCCCGGGGGTACGCCCCACAGTGCCCACTCGGCTTCTATCAGCATGGCCGGCCTCCCGCTCAGGGCTTCAGGGCGAGCAGCAGGAAGAACTCCACCAGCGCGATGATGACAAATATGATCGTCAAGAAGTACATGGTCAGGGGAGGTATGAGAGGTCTGTCCCGGCGGTTCCGGTGCCTACCCCCGAACCACCTCCTCCCCGACGGCTCGGCGGAGGTCAGGTGGCTCACGCCGGACTCGGATTCGAGCAGCAGCCTCTCAACCCTCTCGACGATCTCGTGATCGAGCCCCGAGCCGCGCACGAGATTGATGACGGACTTCTTCACGGCCTCCCCCGCGCCCACGCCGAACAGCGTCACCGCGGCGGCGGCCAGCACCCCCGACCGCCCGCCCGAGGAGAGGAAGACCTCCTCGAACTCCTTGGGGTGGAGTTCCGGCCCGTAGGCCGCCCGCAACAGATCGCGGAGCACGTCGAACTGGGCCCGGTCACCGGCCGGATGAAGTGCGCCGATCACGTCGGTGAGATAGCCGTACTCGCGCAGGGCCTCGGCGATCTCCGGATCCTCGTCGCGGCCGCCGCCCCGCCTGACGAGCTCGTCACGGACGATCTGCACCACCCGCATGTCGGGGGGCCGCCGCGCGGCCATCGCGACCAGCTCCCTGGTCTGCAGCGGCCTGAGCGTCGCCTCCAGCTCCTCCCGTCCCCGCTGGTAGGCCGCTTTCATGGAGGCGACCGGATCGGGAGGGGGGTGGCGGACGATCGCCGTCGCCGACACCCTGGCCGGCTGGACCACTTCCCGGGTGGTCTGGCCCGGCTGCGCGGGCGTGGCCGCCACACCGTGTCCGGCCATCCGGACCACCTCGTGCAGAAGGGTCTCCAGCTCCTCGGGCAGGCCATCTTTCGGCAACAGCAGCCGCCGGTCCCTGATGATCTTCTGGTAGCGGGCCCGCTCGTCATCCGAGATCAGCTGCCCGCGGCTCGTGACGATGGCGTCCAGCCTGCCGAGAACGTCCCTGATCTCGGCCGTCCCCCCGCGTTCGAGGACGTCGGCGCACTCGGTCAGCAGCCCCTCCAGCGACTCCTGGGCGAGCGGCCGCGCGGACGTGGGCGGGGGCATGAGTGCCGGCACCGACGAAGGGTTGAACCCGCGGAGCAGGTCCAGCGCGCGGGACTTGCCGTTCCTGCCGAACGTGAGCGGTTCGGTGCGCGCGGCGAGCCAGTCGACCAGCTTGGCGTCCGGATCGTGACGTCCCAGCAGGGCGAGGTAGCGGTACGCGTCCTCCTCGTGGGCGGGGATCTCCGCCGGCTGCCCCCAGGTGATCGGATACGTCCTGGCCGGGACGTGCTGGGTGAACGCGAGCCTGATCTTGTGCTCCGCGGTGCTGCTGGCCCAGGTGGACACCGCCAGCCTCGCGCGCATGCCGTAGGGGAGCAGCGCGGCCACCGTGTCGAGGAACCGCAGGCGCTCGACCATCGGAACGGCCTCGCCTCCCAGGACGCAGACGTGCTGACCGGTCATGAGCAGCGCGGCCGTATTCATGGCCATCCCGTTCACCTTCGCCGCCACCGCACCGGAGTCGAGCATGGGAACGTGGACGACGAGCTGCCCGTCCATGGGCAGCGGGCACCCCTTGAGCGCGTGATAGAGGTCTTCGTAGGACACCGGGCGGGGAGACTGGGCGATCCGGGCGTACGGCACGCAGAAGTAGCGGGTGCGGGCGATCTTTCGGTGCCGCCTGTCCTCCTCGTCCGACCAGGTCTGGATGGCCAGGACCAGGTGCGCGTCGTCGCCGCTGCCCACCCACGCGATCATGACCTGGGGCAGCGTCTCCGGGGTGCCGATCGTGTAGACCGTTCTGATCTCCTCGAAGTCGTCGCGGCTGAGCAGCCCCTGGCTGCAGGCGAGAATCCTGTAGTCGTCACCGCTGCCTGGGAGCTTTCCTCCCACCGCCCACTCGAACGGCAGCTGCACCGTGCTCATCGGCCAGTCCTCCTGATCGGGGCTACGGCGCGGAAATCCGCTGCCCGAGCCAGAGCATCGGCTCCATCACATTGATCGGCCGCACTTCGCCGCGTATCAGAATCTCGGTGTTGCGCCTGGTGTCGGAGGACGGTTGACCGTCCGCCGGCTTGGACACCGTCGGAACAAGGTTCTGATAGTCGTCCATGTCGAAAGTCCTGCTCTTGGGGCCGACGTAAAAACCGATTGATGAGGTGACAAAGTACCTAATTCGGTCTTCACGGAAAAATCGCCCAATAGCATTCAGCACCATATCGGCGTTCCCGCTCGCCGACACCCTGCAGAGATGCTGGAACAGCTCTTTCGCGTCCTCGTTGGCCACCCGGGGAAACCCGAAGGGATCCTCGGGGTCGATCGTCAGCAGCCTCAGCCGCCTCGCCGTCTCCAGCACCTTGAAGTCGTCGAACTTGGTGATGCAGACCGCGAGGTAGTGCGGCAGCGTGCCGTCCGTCACCTCGGACCCGGCGATCACCTGCTCGGCGAGCTGGGCCAGCGCCCCGTAGAAGTACTCGAACGCGTCACCGTCCTCGTTCTCCCTGATGGGATCGAAGAGGAAGACGACGCCCCTGCTGTGCACCAGGTTGCGGAGCAGGTCCTGCTGGGCGACCCCCCGGTTGTTGCCGAAGGCCCCGCCGGGCGGGTCGAGCAGGTTGATGCCGATCTTGAGGGCACGGGCCGCCCTCGCTCTGCGAAACCAGCGGGCACGCCGCCGCTCGTGCCCGACCAGGAACCAGTTGTAGTTGTCCAGCCCCTGCGTCCCCTCGGGGAACACCTTGTCCCGCGACAGCGCCGTGGTCTTCTCCGTCAGGAAGCTGGTGGACTGCCCGTTCGCGCCCACGACGCGCCAGTTGCCCTCCTGGCGGAGCAGGGCGATGTTGAGCGCGGCGAGAAAGGTGGTCTTACCACTGCCTGGAGCGCCCCACATCGTGATGTTGGGCTGCGGAAGTCCGGATCCACTGTCGGGAGCCGTACGCTGCCCGCTCCACATGTTCGTCATGGCACCTCGATGAGGGGGAAGGGGATCGATCGGTCTTGGGACGCCGACAGGCCGAGCTCGGCGCCGAACTCACGGATGTCCAGGGCGTCCAGCCAGGTCAACGCCGTCGCGCCCAGACGGGACCAGACGGGGTCGGCCTCCCCGACGTCCCGGTCGCAGATCGCTCCGAACGCCATGCCCGGATACTGTTCGAGCCGGCCCAGCAGCATGCGCCAGTCGTACCGGTGCGGGCAGGGCAGGATCGTCCCGTCCACCCTGGCCGGATGCGGCGACCGGTCGCCGACCGTGAGCAGCACCGTCCGCTCGGCCCCGCCGACGGTGAGCCGGCCGACCACCGCGGCCAGCATGTCCTCCAGCTGCGCGCCGTGCGGGTGGCCCTCCGGCGCCGGGGGGCGCCCCTCCAGGCCGGTCAGCGAGGCCAGCGCGTGTCCGGGAGAGACCAGCCAGTCCACGACCTCCACCTCCCCCTCGGGGACCCTCCGGTCGTAGGAGTGCGCGCCGTAGGTGACCAGTGACACCTCAAGAAGGCCGGGGGCACCCGCGGACATCGTCGCGACCATCTGGTGGAGGCGCTCCAGGCGCTTCGCGACGTCACCCGGGGCCCCGCTGATCTCGACCGCGCAGATCAGGTGCTGCGAGTCGGTCCGGGTGTCGAGCCCGCGCGGCACCGCGGCGACCAGGTCGGCCCAGCTGCGATCGTCTCTCACCAGGCCGGGCAGGCCGGTGAGACGAACCCTGCCCGGCCTCTCCAGCTCGACCGTGAAGTCGTAGTGGCCCGGGACGAGCCTCGCCGACTGGAGCGACAGCAGCAGCGGCCTCCGGCCCCAGGCCACCACGGCGAAGGCGGTGCCCCGCTCGTCACCCGCCTCGCAGCGCGCGGTGACCCTGGCGACCTCGCCGGCCCGAGCCCCGATCGTGAACAGCTGGTGGGCGGCGAGCTCGAACCGGCCCGTCGCGACGCTCCGCTTCAGCACGACCAGCTCGTACGGGCGGTCCAGCGGGTCGTTCACGACGACGTCGCGAAGCAGCGCGTCGACCCGCACGTCCGCCTGGACGAAGGCCGCCGCCTCCGGGAACGCGGCGTGCAGCCAGGCCAGCGCCTGGCCGGCCAGGGGGCTGTCGGGGAAGGAGCACACGAGGATCAGCGCGGCATGGGAGGGGACTCCCGCGGCGCGGATGACGGCCTCCTCGGTGGGGTCCTGCCGCGTGAGGTCGTGCCCGGCGCCGTCCCACCCGCGACCGGCCGCCAGGGAGGTCCACGGAACCACCGGATCGAACCTGCAGCGCGGCCTGCCCAGCTCGTCGCGGCGCAGGTCGAAAGTGGTGATGCCGTCGGCGGCCACCTCCACCACGGTCAGCCGCCTGGACTCGTCGAGACCCGCGACCGCCCCGGCGAGGGCCTTGCGGAGCAGATCCTCACCCGGATCGGGCACCTGGAAGCCTCCGTAACGCGTCTAAGGAAAGGCGTGGACTACTGTCGGCGCGGCGGCCCCGCCCGCCCCGGAATCCTCTCGGCGAGTTCCGAACACCCGCGGTGTAATTGTCTTTCTGTCCTTTGTCAGCGTCGCGCCGCCCCCACCAAAGATCACTTCCGGCGCTTCCCACGGACTTGATTTCCCTGCGGTATAAGGAATCACACCTTACAGAATTATAATAGTGTCCAAGTCATGGCGACGCTCCCAGCCCATGATCTAAGTTCATAACCGCGAGCCCGGTCGCCATTCGGAAGGGGAATAGATGAGGACACTTCTGATTACCCTGTCCGGCGCGCGTCCAGAGATCTTGAAACTCTGCCCTACCGAGCAGGGGAAATTCGAGGGCATCGGCGGGGCGGTGCTCACCACCAGCGTGCTGGCGGTCGTGTCGATGACGTTCGCCCTGAACTCCGCGCTCGGCGTCTCCCTCTTCCTCGCCATCCCGGCCAGCCTCGTCTGGGGTCTGGCCATCATGAGCCTCGACCGCTGGCTGGTCAGCACCATGCAGGCCGACGGGCCGCGGCGCTGGCGGGTGGCCCTGCCCCGGATCCTCATGGCCGTGCTGCTCGGCCTCGTCATCTCGACCCCGCTGGTGCTGCAGATCTTCAAGTCCGAGATCGACGCGCAGATCGTCCAGATCAAGCAGCAGCGCGCCAACGAGTTCTCCACGCGGCAGAACACCGGCAGCGTCGCCCAGGAGGTCACCCGCCTCCGCAAGGAGACGACGGCCCTGCAGAACGTGATCACCTCCGAGGGCGACGTCCCGCTGGATCCCGCCAAGGACCCGAAGGTCGTGTCACTGACCGCCGACCGCGACGCCCAGCAGGTGCAGACCAGGAAGCTCTACGACGAGTGGCAGTGCCAGCTCTACGGCGGGAAGACGTGCCCGCGCAAGGGCAACGGCCCCCTGGCCCAGGCCAGCAAGAGCAACTACGAGAAGGCCAAGAGCCGGGTCGACCTGCTCAACCGGCAGATCGAGGAGCGCAAGTCCGAGCTCACCGCCACGGACGCGAGCAGCAAGAAGGAGCGCCTCGCCCAGGCGACGCAGGCGCTGCCCAAGACCCAGGAGTTGCTCGACGCGGCGGTGCGGCGCCAGAGCGACCTGCAGAACGCGTTCGACGCGGAGAACAGGACCACCGACGGGTTGCTGATCCGGCTGCAGGCCCTCAACGAGGTGTCGGGCGAGGACACCACCCTCAGATCGACCCACCTCCTGCTGTTCCTGCTGTTCCTGCTCATCGAGTGCTTGCCGGTGGCGGTCAAGCTGATGCAGAAGCCCGGCAACTACGAGAGGATCCTCAACCTCGCGGCGAAGCAGGAGTTCCGCGACGCGCGAGACAGCTACAGTTCCCAGTTCGGCTCCCACCCCCCGGCCGCGGGTTCCGCGCCGCAGCAGAAGATCCACGACGACTCCGCCTCGATATGGGACATCTGGGAAGAACCAGACCCCCTGCGTGCCACCCGCAGGACACAGGCCCCGGCCGAACCGTCGAAGACCGCGCATCTGACCGACCCGCAGGCCCCGGACAACGACCACTACTCCGTCGAGGAGGACATGCTGCGCACGATGCAGGGCACCCGGGTGTTCCACAGATCCGACTCCACCGGCCCGGTGTCCGAGCGTCACGGCAAGATCGAGCTGTTCCCCGATGACGACGACTGACCCTGCGTGACCCCCGAGATGAACGGCCGCGTGGTCAACGGCCGCTACCGGCTCCTGTCCATGATCGGCAGCGGCGGGATGGGCAACGTGTGGCTGGCCGAGGACGAGTTGCTCGGGCGCCGCGTCGCGCTCAAGGAGCTCATCCTGTTCCCGAACGGGGAGCACCTGTCCGTGCGCCGCCAGCGCGTGCTGCGCGAGGCGCGGGCCGCGGCGCGGATCAGGCACTCCGGCATCGTCGAGGTCTACGACATGTTCGTGGAGGACGACCTCTCCTGGATCGTCATGGCCTACGTCAGGGGCCGCTCGCTCCAGGACCTGATCGAGCACGGTCCCCTCGGCGAGCGCCGGATCGCCGAGATCGGCGGGCGGGTGCTGGCCGCGCTGACCGCCGCGCACCGGGCCGACGTGCTGCACCGCGACGTGAAGCCCGCCAACATCCTGGTCGGCGAGGGCGGAGAGGTGTTCCTCGTCGACTTCGGCATCGCCCACATCGTCGGCGAGAGCCGCCTCACCTCGCAGAACGCCTTCGCGGGCACGCTGGAGTACATGGCGCCCGAACGGATCAACGGCCTTTCTCCGGGACCGCCCGCCGACCTGTGGTCTCTGGGGGCGACCTTCTTCCACGCCCTGGAGGGATACTCCCCGTTCTTCCGCGGCAACGTGCCGGCCACCATGAAGGCCATCACCTTCGACGATCCGCCCCGCCTCGCCCGCGAGGGGCCACTGACCGACGCGATCGTCAGGTTGCTCCGCAAGGACCCCGGCCGGCGGATGGACGCGCGGGGACTGGAGGGGGTCCTGAGGTCGATCGTCACCGATTCCCCGCCCTCCCCCGCGCCGCGCCGCCCCGAACCTTCCTCCTCGCCGCCCTCTCCCGGCCGCTCCCCCGCACCACGTCCGGCCGGGGCCGCGCCCTCACCGCACCCACCGCTCCCACCGCGTCCGCCCAGGGCCGCACCCTCACCGCACCACCCCGAGGCACACCACCCGGAGGCCGTGCCCGCACCGCGCCCGGCCGAGGCCTCGCCCGCACCGCGCCCGGCCGGGGTCGCGGAACGCGCGCGGGAGAGAGCCGGGGCCGCCGACCGTGCACGGGAGCGAACCGTGGATCTCGGCAGAATGGACCCGGCCGAGACCGCCCGGATCCTCGGCGCGATGGCGGCCTCACCCGCCGCGCGACTGCTCGACCGTCTCCCCGCCGAGACCGTCCAGCGGGTGCTGGTCCGGATGGAGCCGGAGACCGCGGCGGCGATCCTGCTGGAGCTGTCCACGGACAGGACCGCCTCGATCCTCGACGCCATCCCGGCGAGAACCGCCGGCCCCGTGCTGAACGTGATGGCGACCAGGCGGCGGGAGACCGCCGCGGTGCTGCGGGCGATGGGAACGACCCGCGCGGGCCAGGCTCTGAGCCACATCGATCCCGGGCGGAGCGGCGCGCTGCTGGGCGCCATACCCCCCGGCGAGGTCGCGAAGATCCTCGCCTGCACCACCGCCCGGACCACGGCCGGCATCGTCCGCGTCCTCGCGACGACCCCGCTCGCCATCCGCCTGATCGAGACGATGCCGGCGAAAAGAGCGTGCGGCGTGCTCGACTACGTGCCCCCCGTCATCGTCGCCGGACTGCTCAAGGCATCCTCCGACGGCCGCGCCGACCGCCTGCTCAACGGTCTCGACGACGCCGTACGCGCTCAGGTGCTGCGCCACATGCGCGGTCTCTGAGCATCCGTACGGGAGGGGGCTGACCGGGTGGGAGGAGCCCGCGCCAGGCCGGAAAAGACTGAGGGCACCTCCGCGATGCGGAAGGTGCCCAGGTCGTCGGCCTCAGCCGGTGGTGCGCCGCCAGGGACTCGAACCCCGGACCCGCTGATTAAGAGTCAGCTGCTCTAACCAACTGAGCTAGCGGCGCTTGCAACGGAGGTAACTCTAGCAGCAGCCTCAGCGCGCTCGCACCCCGGTTGATCCCGTTCGGCCCTGTACGGCCCTGTACGGTTCTGTCCGGTCCCAGGTGAACCGCGCCGGATTATCAGGACCGTCGGGACACCGTCCGGCCCGACACAGACTCGGGGCCGGACAGTCCCCCAACTGTCCGGCCCCGGCCTCTTCGCGGGCTTTGCCGTCATCTCCCCCAAGACTTCGGCGGCTCCGCTCAGGAACGCGATCCCCCTCGCGTTCTTATCCGGTGAAAAGTCTCTGCAACGCTCCCCCCGGGCTTCGCAGACCCCTCGACCTGCAATAACACTACCTAGTCAAATGTAACGGGCGCGTCATCCAAAGGTTGATTTTGCGCCTACACCCAACCTTGACCCGGTATCACCGAAGCGCCGTCAGCCCCCTGCGGGCACGCGAAAACCCGCCGTCAAGGGGTCGATCGCATTGGTTCGGGATCGCGGGCGCATTGGTTCCCGGCGCCGGCCGAGGGCCTCGACCTCGGGCGCGGGCACGGACACGACCTCGGGCGCGGGCACGGACACGACCTCGGGCGCGGGCACGGACACGACCTCGGGCGCGGGCACGGACACGACCTCGGGCGCGGGCACGGACACGACCTCGGGCGTGGGCACGGACACGACCTCGGGCGTGGGCACGGACACGACCTCGGGCGTGGGCACGGACACGACCTCGGGCGTGGGCCGGAAGCCCGTCGGCCGTTCCGGCTCGGACCGCCGCGATCATCGGGTTTCCGGCCGGCGCCGTCGCGGTGCCCGGCGAAGCGGTTCCGCGGGTTCCCGGCGAGGCCGTCAGGGGAGTTCGAGGTTGATCTCGAGGTTGTCCTTCAGGGCCTGGCTCACCGTGCAGTACTTCTCCTCGACGCGGTGGGCCACGGCACGGAGGACCTCGGCGGCCTTCTCGTCGCCCTCGGGCAGCTCCACGTCGTAGGTGATGGTGATCGGCCCCAGCCTGGCGGCCTCGACCTTCTCGGCCCGGACAGTCATCGCCAGGCGGACCATGCGGTGGCCGCGCTGGGCCGTCAGCGGCTCCACGGTGACGATGTTGCAGCCGCCGAGTGCCGCGAGCAGCAACTCCACGGGGGTGAACACTCCCTGCTCGTCACCGCCGCCCATGGCCACCTCGGCTCCACGGTCGTTGCGCGCCACGAACCCGTCCTCGGTCCGCTCCACTCTCACCTGTGCCATGGCGTTCCTCCCCTGAAAACCTGCCGATCACCCTACAGAGGCCCGCAGATGGAGGAACGCCCGGGTTACGGCGGGAACGGGACCCGCCTCAGGCCTCGGGATGTTTGGACAGGTATTCGATGTAGAACGGCCGCAGCGCCTCGCCCAGTTCCCCGTGGCCCGAGGCCATCGCGTCGCTGAGCAGGGCCGAGACCCGGCTGAGGTCGTTGGTTGTCTGGTCCTCGTTGCCCGCGGACGCCTCCGCCGCGGGGATCAACGTGAGCAGCTCCCACAGGAAGCCGAGATCTCCGTGGTGCACGGCGTAGTGGACCGCGCGATCATGCAGTTCCTGGGCCGACAGCGACTCAAGCTCGTCCGTTTCCAACAGACCCACCCCCTCACGCCCCTTCTGCCCCGAGAATATGACCATCATGCGCAATTGACGGTATGCACCATCAGCGCGCCGACCGGATCGGCGTCTTTCCGGTGTCGGCGCCGCTGGGCATGTCGATGAACGCCTGCCGGGCGTTCTCCAGGCCGTCGACGACGGTTTCGGGGAAGGTGAGCCCGCCCTCGCGGAGCCGGCTGCCCACCTCCGCGATCAGGTCGGGCACGCGATCCTCGTGGCCGAACGCGATGAATCCGCGCGAGGTGAGCCGTTTTCCCACGGTCAGGCCGATGTCACTCGGGCCCGGGGCCGGACTGCTTCCGATTCCGGCTTGGTCCCCGGGCCGGGCCTGGGCGGAGGGGCGGGCCTGGGCGGCGGACCGGGCTTGGGCGGAGGGCTGGGCTCGGGTAGCGGACCGGGCTTGGGCGGAGGGCCGGGCTTGGGAACGGGGCCGGGCTCGGGTGGCGGTCCGGGCTTGGGAACGGGACCGGGTTCAGGCAGGGGACCGGGTTCAGGCAGAGGGCCAGGCTCAGGCAGAGGGCCAGGCTCAGGCAAGGGGCCAGGCTTGGGAACGGGACCGGGCTCAGGCGGGGGACCGGGCTTGGGGACGGGGCCAGGTTTGGGGACGGAACCGGGCTCAGGTGACGGTCCAGGCTCAGGCGGGGGACCGGGTTTGGGGACGGGACCGGGCTTGGGGACGGGACCAGGTTTGGGGACGGGACCAGGTTTGGGGACGGGGGTGGGTTTGGGGACGGGGCCGGGTTCCGTCCCGGTTCCCGCGGACGGCTTTCCCTGTCGGCCAGTGGACGATCGGTCATCGGACATGATGAGGCCCCCTCGGCGATTCGTGCTCCTCACCTGGGACCTTCCCACCCGGTGGCGCTTCTCCCCGCCGGGGAGCGGCGCCCCTGACAGGATCTCGCCACTTTCATGACCGCATACGGTCACGGATGCGAAACTTTCCACGGGCGCCGGGGCCGGCTCGCCGTCCCCGGCGACGGTGGGACCGCGTCGCTCGCGGTGATCGGAACCGCGGGCGCCGAACCGACCAGCGAAATCCCTGCTATGCGTATATATCCACTCTCAGGGTGCAGATCTATCGCCCGTCCGACTATCCATGCGAGGATCCCAAAACGTGAAAATAATCATCAAAATACTGGTTGTAGCAGCCGCTCTGTGGGCGGCGACCCAGTTCGTGGACGGCATCACGGTGTCCGCGAAGACCCCGCTCAAGGAGATCGGCACACTCGTCGCCGTCGCCCTCGTCTTCGGGATCGTCAACGCGGTCCTGAAGCCGATCATCGCGACGCTCGGCTGCGCCTTCTACATCCTCACGCTCGGCCTGTTCGCCCTGGTGGTCAACGCCGGGCTGCTGCTGCTGACCAGCTGGATCGCCGAGCAGCTCCGGCTGCCCTTCCACGTCGAGGGCTTCTGGGCCGCGTTCTGGGGCGCGATCATCATCGGCCTGGTCAGCTGGCTGCTCGACCTGATCCTCGACGCGATCGTCGGCGACTGAGCCGATGACCCTCGTCCTTGACGGCGCCCACCTGACCTGCGAACAGGTCTACCGGGCGGCCCACGGCTCCGGGATCTCGCTGGGCTCCACCGGCCGTGCGGAGGCGGCATGGCAGATGGCCGGCCTGCTCCACGGGCCCGTGTACGGCCGGACCACCGGCGTGGGCGCCAACAAGGACGTGCGGGCCGAGGACACCGGCCTGGACCTGCTCCGCAGCCACGCGGGCGGCGCCGGACCGGCGATCGAGGAGTTCCGCGCCCGTGCCACCCTCGTGGTCCGCCTCAACCAACTGCTGGCCGGCGGCTCGGGGGTCGACCCGGCCCTCCTGCCCGTCCTCGCCGCCGCCGTCAACCGGGGCCTCACCCCGCCGATCCGCACCTACGGCGCCATCGGCACCGGCGACCTCACCGCCCTGGCCACCACCGCACTCTGCCTCCTGGGCGAGCTTCCCTGGACCCCGCCCGCGGAGGACGTACGGGCCGGGGACACAGCGTCCTGGAAACGGGCCGGGGGCGGCCCCTCCGGGACGCGAGCGGGGGATCCCGTACCCCGGTTCGCGCTCGCCTCGGGTGACGCGCTGCCGTTCATCAGCTCGGGCGCGGCGACCCTGGCGGACGCGGCGCTGGCCTGTCACCGCCTGAGGATCCTCCTGGCCGCCGCCACCGCGGTCGCGGCCCGCTCCTTCCGGGCGATCGACGCCTCGCTCGAACCGCTCTCCCCCGTCGTGCAACGCGGCCCCGAACAGACCGAGGTCGCGGCCGGGCTGCGCGCCATGGTCGGCTCCACCAGCCCGCGCCGCGTCCAGGACCCGTACGGCTACCGAGCCTTCCCGCAGGTCCACGGGGCCGTCCTCGACGCTCTCGGCCGGGCGGAGCGGACGATCACCGAGGAGATGAACGCGGCTCCCGAGAACCCGCTGATCGCCGATGGCCGGGCCTGGCACAACGGCAACTTCCACTCGGCGCGGGTCGCGCTCGCCCTCGACGCCCTGCGGGCCGCGCTCGTGCAGACCGCGACACTGAGCGCCGCCAGGCTCGCCACCCTGAACGATCCGGCCCACACGGGCCTGCTGCCCTTCCTCGCCGAGCGTCCCGGGCTGTCCGGGGTCATGATCCTCGAATACGTCGCGCACTCCGCGCTGGCCGAGCTGCGCCACCTGGCCGCCCCTGTCACCCTGGGCGGAGCCGTGCTCTCCCTGGGCACCGAGGACCACGCGAGCTTCACCCCGCAGGCGGCCCGTTCCGCGCTCGCCGCCGCCGAACCACTGGAGATCGTCCTGGCGTGCGAGCTGGTGGCCTCCGTACGGGCCCTGCGGCTGCGCGGCCTGCCCTGCGACCTGCCGCTCGATCCCGCGATGGAGGACCGCCCCCTGGACGCCGACCTCGACGCGGCGCGCGGGCTGCTGCCCGGCCTCGCCCCCTGAGCCCCCTGAGGCCCCTGAGGCCCCCGGGCCGGGTCAGCCCACCGAGCCGCGCTCGCGGAGCTGGGGGGCCTGGACGATGCGGCGACGGCGCGTGTTGCCGTCGGCGGCGGCCACGACGATGCGGACGGCGGCGCGGACGATGCCGTCGATGTCCCAGTCGACCGTGGTCAGGCCGGGGGTGAGCAGGCCCGACATGGGATGGTCGTCGTAACCCATCACGGACACCTCGAACGGGATGCCCAGCTTCCGCTCGGCGGAGGCCGCGTAGACGCCGTAGGCGATCGAGTCGGCGAAACAGAAGAACGCCCGGTGGCCGGCGTCGAGCATCTCGCCCGCGACCCGGGTGGCGGGTCCCAGTGACTGCGAGGCGGTGACCAGGTCGATGTCCAGGCCCAGCCGCCCTGCCTCGGCCATGACGTGCACGTCGGCGGGCCGGTCGGGGGTGCTGGCCCGGGTCGAGGTGAGGACGGCCAGGCGCCGGTGGCCCCGCTGGCGCAGGTGCTCCAGGGCGAGGGTCACCCCGGCCCGGTTGTCGAAGACGACCTCGCCCGCGGCGCGCGTCCCGGCCAGGGCGTCGCCGATCGACACCACCGGCAGCCCCTCGCACAGCTCGGCCCAGAGCGGCGCCGCGGGATCGACCGGCTGCACGATGAGCGCGTCCACCCGCTGGTCGCGGAGTTGCCTGGCGAGCGTGTGCTCCCTGGCGGGGTCTCCCGCGGCGTCCAGGATCAGGGCGTAGCGGTCGTTGTCCTTGAGCGCGCGGCCGATGCCGACGGCCAGCGCCTGCTGCCAGAGGTCCTCCAGGGAGCCGCAGAGCAGGCCGATCATGCCGGTCCGGCCGCTGGCCAGGGCGCGGGCGATGGGGTCGGCCTCGTAACCGAGCTCGGCCGCGGCCTGGCGCACCCGCTCGATGGTCTCCTCCGACACCTGCATGCCGCGCAGGGCGTAGGAGACGGCGGCGGGCGACAGGCCGGTGGCCTTCGCCACCTCACGGATGGTCGCTCGTTTCCGGGGCTGGGGCATCGGACCAGCCTATTCCTCGAGGCCTCCGAGGGCGCGCTCCCCGCGCGATCGGGGCCGCCGGGTGGCAGTCGAGAGGCGCTGGGAGGTATTGACACGATGCGGGGTGAAGCGGTTCACTGAAACGGTTCACTGAACCGTGTCACTGTTGGATGTGGCGAGGTGGAGGCGTTTACCCCTATTCTAGGTAGGGAATACCTCGAAGCGTGGGAGGAGGAGATCCGTCGTGACCGTCGACGTTCACCAGCATCTGTGGACGCCCGCGTTCGTGGACGCGCTCAGAAGCCGCACCACCGCGCCCCGGCTCGACGGCTGGACCCTCCACCTGGACGGCGAACCCGCCTACGAGGTCGACCCCGCCGACCACGACCTCGCCGGGCGCCTCGCGCTGAACGCGGGCCTCGACCTGGCCCTCGTGTCGCTGTCCAGCCCGCTCGGCATCGAGTCGCTGCCTCCCGAGGACGCCTGGCCGATCATCGACGCCTACCACGAGGACGCCCTCGCCCTGCCCGCGCCCTTCGGCGCCTGGGCGGCGACCTGCCTCAGCGAGATCGATCCCGCCAGGCTCGCCAAGACCCTCGACGCCGGAGACGGCGCCCGGGGCCGCGTACGGAACGCGGCGGGCGACCTCGCCCGGGACGGCATGGGGAGCGACGCGGGAGACGGCGTACGGAACGACGCGAAGGGTGGCGGCGCGGCGGACGGCGCGCGAGGAGTGCGGCCGGGACTCGTCGGGCTCCAGCTGCCCGCGACCGCCGTGCGCGACGCCGCGGGCCTGGCCAGGGTCGCCCCGCTGCTCGACGTGCTCACCGAGCGCGACCTGCCACTCTTCGTGCACCCCGGCCCCGCCACCGAGCCCGAGGGGCCCGGCTGGTGGCCCGCCGTCGTGCCGTACGTGCAGCAGATGCACGCCGCGTGGTACGCCTTCGCCGCCTTCGGGCGGTCCCGCCACCCCCATCTGCGGGTCTGCTTCTCGCTGCTCGCCGGACTGGCCCCGCTCCACTCCGAGCGCCTGGCCAACCGGGGCGGCGAGGGCCGGGGACAGGTCGATCCCGACCTGTTCCTGGAGACCTCCTCCTACGGCCCGCGCGCCATCGACGCGATCGTCCGCGAACTCGGCGTCGACATCGTGGTGAGCGGTTCCGACCAGCCCTACGCCATCGCACCGGACCCCGCGCTCGGCGACGCCGCCTGGCACGCCATCGCGGTCACCAACCCGAACCGCCTGCTGAACGGAAAGGAGTCGCGCAAGTGAACCAGTACCAGGGCCGCGAGAGCTGTGCGCTCCCGGCGAACAGAACCACGCGCCCGCGGCGCGCACGAGTCGCCGGGCCCGCCGACCGCGCCGGTCACGCCGGACGAGTGGACAACGCGGGCTCCGGGCCGTTCGGCGGTGAGACCTCATGAGCTACGAGGCCCTGCCCGCCCGCGCCCTCGACCGGCGCGAGCTCCTCGACCTGGTCAACGAGCTGGCCGCCGATCCGTCCCGGTGGGAGGAGCAGGTGGAGTTCCCCGAGGAGGGCGGGCGCCACTTCGCCTCCCTCTACCGCGACTCCCACGTGGACGTCTGGCTGCTGTGCTGGCGGCCCGAGGACGACACCGGCTGGCACGACCACGACACCTCCTCCGGGGCGGTCCGCGTGGTGGCCGGGACGCTCCTGGAGTGCAACCCCCGCATCGGCGGCGAGCACCTGGAGACCGTGATCTCGGAGGGCGAGTCCTTCTCCTTCGGCCCCGACCACATCCACCGGCTGACCGGTGCGGTGCACGGCAGCGTCTCGATCCACGCGTACTCGCCGCCGCTGTGGCGCCTGGGCCAGTACTCCATCAGCGACAGCGGCGTGATGCGCCGCGTCTCGGTCAGCTACGCCGACGAGCTGCGCCCCATGGACGACGCCGAGCAGATGGTCGAGGTCGCCTGAGAGACGCGGGTTCCGTTGAGAATTTGACAAGAAGGTAATCCCGGACCGTTGCCGGATTTGATCAAAAACGCTTTGATCAAATCTGGTAACGGAAGGGGAACCGTGAATATCCCGACCATCCTCCGCAGCTCGCTGGCGGCCCTGTGCGTCCTGGTCACCGGCGCGTGCGCGAGCACCGACACCGGCACCTCCGCGACGGGCTCCGGCGCGTCCTCCGCGCCTCCGGCGGCCACGAAGATCACCTACCTGACCTCGTTCAACGTCTTCGGGCGGGACTCCTACGCCTACGTCGCCCTGGAGAAGGGGTATTTCAGGGACGCGGGGTTCGATGTCACCATCAGGCCCGGCAGCGGTACGGCCGACTCCCTCAAACTGATCGCGAGCGGCCAGGCCGACTTCG
Source organism: Streptosporangium sp. NBC_01469 (assembly GCF_036227305.1). Lineage (NCBI taxonomy): Bacteria > Bacillati > Actinomycetota > Actinomycetes > Streptosporangiales > Streptosporangiaceae > Streptosporangium > Streptosporangium sp. NBC_01469. The sequence continues at coordinate 10,289,470 of NZ_CP109465.1, forward strand.
GGATCACCGACCTCACCGGCTCCATCGTCACCCTGGCGGCGCAGAAGCTACCGGTCACCGGCGTGGCGGCGATCCAGCAGCGGTCGCTCACCGCCGTCATCGCCCTTGAGGACTCGGGCATAACCGTGCCCAAGGACCTTGAGGGCAAGAAGATCGCCGATCCGGCGGGCTCCGCGGTCAAGCTCGTCTTCCCCGCCTACGCCAAGGCCGCCGGGATCGACCCGGCCAAGGTCACCTTCGTTCCCGCGCCGCCGCCGTCGCTCCCGCAGCTGCTGGCCTCGGGCAAGGTCGACGCCATCGGCCAATTCGTGGTGGGCAGGCCGACCATCGAGCAGGCGGCCCAGGGGCGCAAGGCCGTGGTCCTGCCGTACAGCGACCACGTCAAGGAGATGTACGGCAACATCCTCACGACCACCGCGAAGTTGGCGGCCGAGAAGCCCGTCGTGGTGACGAAGTTCAGGGACGCCCTGCTCAAGGGGCTGGAGTACGCCGTCGACAACCCCGACGAGTCAGGAAAAATCCTGAACAAGTATCACCCGACCCAGAACCCGGTCACCGCGGCCGCGGAGCTGAGGGAGATGGCCGCCTTCGTACGGCCGTCGGAGGCCGGGGTGCCCGTGGGAGCCCTGGACGAGAGCCGCCTGGCCGCCGTCATCGCCATCCTTGAGGACGCGAAGGTGATCCAGCCCGGTTTCAAGCCCTCCGACATCGTCACCTTCGGCCTGGCCCCCGGGTCCTGACGTGATCGAGATCTCGGATCTGTCCTGTGTGTTCCCCGGCAGGGCCGGGCCGGTGGCCGCGCTGGAGGGCATCGGCCTGCGGGTGCGCGAGCACGAGTTCGTGGCCGTGATCGGGCGCTCGGGCTGCGGGAAGTCGACGCTCCTGCGGCTGGTCGCCGGTCTCATCCCGGCCACCGGCGGGGAGGTGCGGATCGCGGGAGAGCCGGTGACCGGGCCGCGCCCCGACGTCAGCCTCATGTTCCAGCGGCCCGCCCTGCTCCCGTGGCGGACGGTCCTCGGCAACGTGCTGCTGCCCGTGGAGTTCCTCGGCCGGTCGAAGGCCTCCCATCTCGGCCGCGCGCGCGAGCTGCTGCGCGTGGCCGGGCTGGCGGGCTTCGAGAGGCGGCTCCCGCACGAGCTGTCGGGCGGCATGCAGCAGCGGGTGGCGCTGTGCCGGTCGCTGATCTGCGAGCCGAAGGTCATGCTCATGGACGAGCCGTTCTCCGCGCTGGACGCGCTCACCCGCGAGGAGCTCTCCGCCGAGCTCCAGCGGATCCGGACGGAGAGCGCCGCCACGGTCGTCCTCGTCACCCACTCCATCGAGGAGGCGGTACTGCTCGCGGACCGGGTCGTGGTGCTCAGCCCACGACCCGGCCGGGTCCGGGAGATCGTGGAGATCGACGTACCCCGGCCGCGTTCCCTGGGCCGCGACGCCCACGCGGAGCGGCTCGCCGGGTACGGCGCGGAGCTGCGCTCGCTGCTCGCGGAGCCGCTCGGCGAACGGCCCTCCGAGCGGGCCGCCGGTGAGCGGGCCGGTGAGCCGCACGTGACGTCGTACGAGGAGCCTGTCGAGGAGTCGTCCGCGAAGCCTGGCGGGGAGTCCGCGGGCTCGCCCGGGGAGTCGACGGGGGGAACCCCCCGGTGAGGGTCTGGGTGCTTCCCGCGGTCGGCGCGGCACTGACCGTGGCGGCCTGGTGGCTGGCCACGGTCGCCTTCGACATCGCGCCGTACGTCCTGCCCGCGCCTCCGGACGTGCTCGCGGTCTTCGGCCGGCACGGCGGCTATCTGCTCGACCAGACCTGGGTGACGCTGGTGGAGACGCTGCAGGGGTACGCGCTCGCCGTGGTGGCGGGCGTGCTGATCGCGGTCCTGATCGCCACGTTCCGGATCGTCGAGGAGAGCGTCTACCCGCTGCTGATCGCCGTCAACGCGGTGCCCAAGGTCGCCGTCGCGCCGATCCTGGTCGTGTGGATGGGGTTCGGCCAGCTCCCCAAGGTGGTCATGGTCTTCCTGGTCTGCTTCTTCCCCATCGTGATCTCCACCGCCACCGGCCTGCGGTCCACCCCTGCGGAGTTCGTCGAGCTGAGCAGGTCGCTCCGGGCGAGCTGGTGGCGCCTGTTCCTCCAGGTGCGCTTCCCCCACGCACTGCCACAGATCTTCGTCGGGCTGAAGGTCGCGATCTCGCTGGCCGTCATCGGCGCGGTGATCGGCGAGTTCGTCGGCGCCCAGGCGGGACTCGGCTACGTCATCGTCCAGTCCGGGGCGAGCGCGGACACCGCGCTGGCGTTCGCCGCGATGGCCCTGCTCGGTGCGATGAGCATCGCGCTGTTCTACGTCCTGGTCGCGATCGAGCGCCTCCTGCTGCCGTGGGCGCGGGAGACCACCGGCTGAACCCGGCTCCCCCGAAAGGCACCCACCACATCATCCGAGTCGACACGGAGGTATCCGATGACTGATCCAGAAGTGGGCGAGACCGGGCTTGGCCCGGTGGGCCAGCACGTCGTCTTCGAGAACGAGCTGGTCAGGGTCTGGCAGATCGAGCTGGAACCGGGCCAGACCCAGCCCCTGCACCGGCACGACCACCCGTACCTCGTCATCGCGATCGAGGAGGCTCTCAACGTCATCGAGACCGCCGACGGGCAGCTGATCGACGCGCCGGAGCCGCGCGGCTCGGTGGTCTTCAGAGATCCGGGCGCGGTGCACAAGCTGACGAATGTGGGAGAAACGAGATACGTCTCGCGCCTGGTGGAGCTGAAGAATGGCTGATCACCCGGCCGCCGGCGAGCGACCCGTCCCGGCCTCCGGCGAGCGACCCACGACAGCGCCCGGCGAGCGGCCCGCCCCGGCGCCCGGTGAGCGGCCCACGACGACCACCGCCGAGACGCCCGCACCGGCACCCGGTGAGCGGCCCACGTCGGCCGTCGGCGAGCGGCCCGCCCCGATCGTCGTGGCCGGCGCGGGTCCGGTGGGGCTCATCACCGCGCTCGGGCTGGCCCACCACGGCCTCCCGGTCGTGGTGCTCGAGGAGGACGAACGGCTGTCGCCGGACACCAAGGCGGGTTCGCTGCTCACCCGCAGCCTGGAGATCCTGCACCGGTACGGGGCGCTGCCCCCGGTGCTCCGCGCCGCACTGCGCGTCGACGAGATCGGCGAGTTCGAGCGCTCCACGAACCTGCCCAGATTCCGGGTGCGTACGGACGCGCTGGCCGGGGACACACGGTTCCCGTTCATCGCGAACATCCCGCAGCACCACCTGGAGCCGGTGCTCCGCGACGAGCTGGAGCGCACGGCACCCGGCGCCCTGCGCATGGGGCACCGCGTGACCGGTTTCCGGCAGGACTCCGCGGGAGTGGAGGTGACCGCCGAGACGGCGTCGGGGCCGCGGGTGATCCGGGGGTCGTTCCTGCTGGGCTGCGACGGCGGGCGGTCGTCCGTCCGGGGAACGCTCGGCGTGACCGTCGAGGGCCGGACCCTGGACGAGCGGTACGTGCTCGTCGACCTGGAGGTCGACCTCGACATCGACACCCCGCGCGACTATCCCTACCTGGCCTACTTCTCCGACCCGGAGGAGTGGGTGGTCGTGGTGCGCCTGCCGCACTGCTGGCGCTTCGTCTACGCGCTCAAGCCGGGCACGCCGGAACCGGAGGAGACGGAGCTGCGGGACAGGGCGCTGCGCTTCCTCGGGGACGTGGGGCCCTCGCGGCTGGTCGGCTGCAACGTCTACCGCGTCCACCACCGGATCGCGAGCCGCTGGCGTGACCACCGGGTCTTCCTGCTCGGGGACGCCGCCCACCTGATCACGCCGATGTGGGCCCTCGGCCTCAACACCGGGGCCCTGGACACCTCCAACCTGGTGTGGCGCCTGGCGTGGGTGCTGCGGGGGTGGGCGGACGACCGGCTGCTCGACGGGTACGAGAGCGAGCAGCTCCCGGTCGCCTCCCTGGGCTCGGGCAAGATGGCCGAGGCGGCCCGCGCCGTCATGGCCCACCGCGGTGAGGGCGTCGCGGCCATGACGGAGGGAGGCTGGGGAACGGCCCAGACGCGCACGCTGCTGGGAGTACGGCTCGACGTGGACAACACCGGCGACTGGGCCATGGTCAAGACCGGTGACACCCCCGCGCCGGTGCGGTGCGGTGACCGCGTCCCGGACCTGCCGCTGTTCGGTCACGCCGGAGAGGTCCACGTGCACGACCTGTGCGCGGACTCCTTCGTCGCGCTCCACTTCACCGACGCCCGGCGGGCTCCCCTGCTTCCTCCCCCCGACTCGCCCGCGCTGCGGCAGTACGTGGTCAGCAGGTGGGACGTGCCGCCGGACTCGGACCTGCGCGACCGGCTCCTGCTCGATCCCGGCGAGCGGGTCCGCCTCCGGTTCGGCGTTCCCGACGACACGCTGGTGCTGCTGCGGCCCGACGGGCACATCACCGCGATCAGGCCGTTCGCCCCTCGGGGAGACGAGGGCCTGGCCGAGGGCCTCTACACGGCCGTCACGGACAGACCGCCCCCGGCTCCCCTCTCCTACCTCGAGGAGCCGTTCTCGGAGTAGTTCCGGAGCGGTTGACGAGATCCCCGTCCGATCGGCCTGGTCGAACGGTGTCTCGCCGTTCTCCGGGTTGGTGAGCGACCGCTCGGCCCGCGGGTCAGAGCCCGGCCAGGACCCGGTCCAGTCCCCAGCGGAACTGGTCGGTGGAGACGTAGGCGGCGATCGCGTCGGCCGCGGCGTGGGTTCGGGGGAACTCCTCGGGGTCGACGGCGAGGGCGGCCCGGCGGGCGGCGATCCGCTCGGCCTCGGGCAGGGGGGCGCCCCCCTCACCCCTGCTTTCCGCGTCGTTCAGCTCGGCCGCCTCCAGGGCGATGGCGCCCAGCACGTAGACCATCACGGTGTAGGACGCGCGTGGGTCGGGCAGCACGCCGAGCAGGCTCTCGCCGACCCGCAGCGCGACCGGCCCGCTGAAGGCGGCACCGAGGATCGCGGGAACGGCGGCGGGGTGACGCAGCAGCACCTCGCGCAGCGCCAGGGCGAAGTCCTCGATCCGCCGGTGCGGCGGACTGGAGGTGTCCTCCAGCAGGCCGCGGTGCTGCTCGGCCGCCGCCTGCCGGACGGACCGGCCGCGGCGCTGTCGACGCGGATCGGGGTGCTGGCCGGGCTGGTGCAGGTACTCGGCCTGATCCGCTGGCCGTTCGCGGTACCCGCGCTGGCCCACGCGAGCGACCCGGCCGCGGCCGAGACCGTCTTCGCCGCCCTGCATGGCTACCTCGGTACCGGTGTCGGCGAGACCCTCGGCTACCTGTTCACCGCGAGCTGGACCATCCTGCTTCTGGTCGCCCTGCCCTCGCCCCCGCGCTGGTTCACGATCCTCGGCGCGAGCTCGGCGCTGGCCATCCTGGCCGGGCTGCTGGTCCCGCTCGGTCTGCCCGGCGCGGACCTGACCAACTTCGTCGGCTACGTGGCCTGGAGCGGCTGGGTGCTCTGCCTGGCCCTGCTCGCCAACCGGCTGCTCCGTCCCGCGCCGGTTCCGGCTCCTGCTCTGGCCGGGGGCGGAGAGGCGAAAGCACGGTGAGAACGGCGAGGGCACGCCGTCCGCGAACGAAGAAGCACGGGGGTCTCGCCGTCGCGAGGCCCCCGTGCGGGTCGCCGTGCCCGGATGGCCGGGGCCCTGGGGTGTTAGAAGACGCGCTCCCTGACGGCGTTGGCCATGCCGGGGTCGTCGGCGAAGACGCCGTCGACGCCGAGGGAGTAGAGCTTCTCCAGCCAGCCCATCACGTTGCCGGTGGCGCGCGGGTAGGCCGCGCTCGCCGGGTTCCCGAACCGGAAGTCCACCGGGAGCTGCGAGTTCTCGTTCCTGATGGTCCAGGTGTGGACCTTCAGACCGGCCCGGTGGGCGTCCCGGATGAGCGGGGTGGGCTGCAGAAGGCGGCCGTCGGGGCCGACGGGCACGATCCGCTTGGTGTCGACGCCGACGCCGTCCGCGTAGCTCGCCACGTCACGGAGCCCCGCGGGGGTGACCATGCTGTCGTAGGTGCGCGGGTCTCCGGCGGCGATCCAGTCGTACGGGGCACCGGCGGCGTTGATCAGCTGGGCCAGCGGCAGCTTGGTCTTCTTGCTCAGCTCGCGCAGGTTGGCGGTCTCGAAGGACTGGATGAAGACCGGGTCCCGGCTCCCGCGCCAGCCGTGGCGGCCGAGCACGTCGAGCAGCGGCTCCTCCAGGGAGAGCCCGATGGAGTCGAAGTAGCTGGGGTGCTTGGTCTCGGGGTAGACGCCGACCCCGCTCCGCTTGGCGAGCGCGACGACCTCGTCGAAGGTCGGGATCTCCGCGAGGCCGTTGAAGGCGGTGTTGTCCGGACGCAGGTCGGGGATGCGCTCCTCGGCCCTGAGCGTCTTCAGCTCGGCGAGCGTGAAGTCCTCGGTGAACCAGCCGGTGATCGAGGTGCCGTCGATGGTCTTGGTCGTCCGGCGCCCCGCGAACTCGGGGTGGCTCTCGACGTCCGTGGTGCCGCCGATCTCGTTCTCGTGCCTGGCCACCAGCACGTGGTCCTTCGTCGAGACCAGGTCGGGCTCGATGTAGTCGGCACCGAGCGCGATCGCGGTCTCGTACGAGAGCAGGGTGTGCTCGGGCCGGTGCGCGCTGGCACCCCGGTGGCCGACGATGATGGGTTCGCGGCCGCGGGGCTCGGCGGTCGCGGGTTCGGGTTGTTGCAGCACAACGGCGACGGTACCGGTCGCGAGGACCGCCAGCGCCGCGGCCAGAAGCCTACGGATCATGTTCAGGACCGTAGAAGGCCCAGATGACCAGCGGAACAACGACTCGCAAAGGAAACGGGTCACGCAGACAGCGACTCATAAAGGGCACGGGTCTCGAAGGGGAACGCGGGGCTCGGGACGCGTGTCGGCTGCCGGCCCGGGGTGCCCGGCACCGTCCGGGTCGTCCGTGAAGGGGAACACGGGGGAGCGGGGACGCCCGTCAGGCCAGGGAGGGGGACTCCTCGACCGCGCGGGGTTCGGCCGGGCGGGTGACCTCGACCGGGCGTCCCGCCAGGAGGCCGGTCGCCAGTTGCAGGACGCACACGCCGAGCCCGGTCAGCAGCGGCACCGTCCAGCCGCCGGAGAACTGGTAGAGCACGCCGATCAGAAGCGGCCCAAGCGCGGCCAGCGTGTATCCGGCGGACTGGGCGACGGCCGACAGCGCGGTCACCGAGACCGGGTCCGGCGCGCGGAGCGCGATGATGAGCAGGGCCAGCGCGATCGAGGCGCCCTGTCCCAGGCCAAGGATGATCATCCAGAGCCACGGGAAGTCGGCCGGAGCTATCAGCACGCCGAGGTATCCGGCGGTCGTGAGAATGGTCGCGGCGGTGACGTACGGCACCTGCGACCGGGCCCGCCCGGCGAGCACCGGGACGGTCAGCGTGGCCGCCACCTGGGCCAGGCTGGTGAGGCTGAGCATGTATCCGGCCTGGTCTGCGGGGAGTCCCGCGTCCTTGAAGATCGTCGGTATCCAGGCCAGCATGATGTAGAAGGTCATCGACTGCACGCCCATGTAGACGGTGACGTACCAGGTCACCCGGCTGCGGAGCAGCAGGGCGAACGGCCTGGGCCCGACCTCGGGGCGGGCCGGGCGGCGCAGCGCCTGGGGCAGCCAGAGCGCCGCCGCCGCCAGGGCCGGGATCGCGGTCATCGCGGTCACCTCGCGCCAGCCGAGCCCCGTGGCCCGCTCGATCGGGACCACCGAACCGGACGCCATGGCGGCGCCCATCACCAGGCCGGAGACGTAGATCGCGGTGAACGGCCCGACCTTCGAGGGGAAGTGCTGTTTGACCACGCCGGGCATCGCGACGTTCATCACCGCGATGGCCGTACCGGCGACGGCCGCGCCCGCATAGAGGGCGGGGACGCTTCCCGTGCTGCGCAGCACCACGCCCACGGCCAAAATCAGCAGCCCGGCCATGAGCGTGCGGTCCAGGCCGAAGCGGCTGGCGAGCAGAGGGGCGAGCGGGCCCAGCACGCCAAGGCAGACCACCATGACCGTGGTGATCGCCCCTCCCCCGGCGGCGCTCAGCCCGAGATCCTCCATGATCTCGTCCAGTACGGGGGAGAAACCCGCCAGCGCGGGCCGCAAATTGAGGGCGGCGAGAACGAACCCGGCAATGAGCAACATCCGCGACACTCGCGACATACTGACTCCCCGCTCGAACACAGCTCAACTGTCCCATAAACGGCCTGGTTAACCACCGTGTAAATAGGCCACATTTCCGCCCGTTCGCCCCTCCCCGCGCACATTGGCCATGGGTTTCGCCTCTCTCAGCACACCCGCCTCTCCCGGCACACATCGGTCACGGATTCCGGTCCGGCCGGTGTCCGCCGAGAACAAATCCCGGCCATGCGGGTGTCCAGATCCCGGCCATGCGGATGTCCAGATCGCGATCTGGACTTCAGCGGGGATACGTCGGTTCTCAGAAGGGATACGTCGCGATATTTCCTTGCATCGTCACCCAGCGGGTCTCGGTGAAGGCCTCGATGTTGGCCCGTCCCCCGCCGAAGCGCGAGCCGGTCCCCGACGCCCCGACCCCGCCGAACGGAGCCACCGCCTCGTCGTCCACCGTCTGGTCGTTGATGTGCACGATCCCGGTGGGAACGAGGTCGGCCAGCGCCAGGCCCCGCATCGCGTCGCGCGTCAGGATGCCCAGCGACAGGCCGTACTCGCTGTCGGACGCCAGCGCGGCGGCCTCCTCGACCGTGGAGAACGGCATGACGGGCGCCACCGGGCCGAACACCTCCTGGGCGTACGCGGGAGCGCGCGCGGGCAGGTCGGCCAGGACCGTGGGCCGGTAGAAGAGTCCCTCGTAGGTGCCGCCCGCCGCCAGCCGTGCCCCGGCGTCGACGCTCGCGGTGACCAGGCCGTGGACCTTGTCCCGCTGACCGGCGTCGATCAGCGGGCCGAGCGCGACCTGCCCGCCCGCCGGGTCGCCGACCGGCAGGTGGTCGGCCTTCTCCGCGAGCCGGGCCACGTACTCCTCCGCGATCGAGGAGTGCACCAGATGGCGTCCGGTGGTCATGCAGATCTGCCCCTGGTGCAGGAACGAGCCCCACGCGCCCGCCGAGACCGCGAGGTCCAGGTCGGCGTCGTCCAGGACGATCAGCGCGCTGTTGCCGCCGAGTTCCAGGTGTGCCCGCTTGAGCAGCCGCCCGCACGCCTCACCGACCGCGCGCCCGGCCGAGGTCGAGCCGGTGAAGGAGATCACCCGTACCAGCGGGTCGCCGACCAGCGCCTGCCCCACCGCCACCCCTCCCGGCAGCACGTGGAGCAGGCCGGACGGCAGTCCCGCCTCCTCGAAGACGCGGGCGATGGCGACACCCCCGGAGACGGCGGTGCGCGGGTCGGGCTTGAGGATCACCGCGTTCCCCAGGGCGAGCGCCGGGGCGACCGAGCGGATGGCGAGGACCAGCGGGAAGTTGAACGGGGAGATCACGCCGACCACCCCGGCGGGTACCCGCCGGGCCAGGCTGAGCCGCCGCTTGACGGTCGGCAGGATCTCCCCCAACGGCTGGGACGCCAGCGCGGCGGCCTCGTGGCACTCCTGCGCCGCGACGTGCGTCTCCACACCAGCCTTGGGCCGGATCGATCCGGCCTCGCGGACCAGCCAGTCCTGAATCTCCTCCGCGTGCTCCTCGAACAGCCTCCCGGCCCGCCGCAGCACGGCCGCCCGCTCCTCGAACGAGGTCGCCGCCCACTCCCGCTGTGCCCGTACGGCGCGCACGGCCGCCGCCGCCACGTCCTCGACCCCGGCCACGCCGACCCGGCCGAGCTCCGCGCCGGTGGCGGGCTCGACCACGGCCACGTCGCCCGCGCGCGAGGTGACCCAGCCGTTCCCGAAGACCTGCCCGGTCCATGTCTTGGCGTCCATGAGCGTCATAGTGTCTCCTCTGTCATGGTCAGGATCACAGCTGTCACGGCTGTCGTGGCTGTCACGGCTGGAAGTCCGGGTCGGGCACGACCGCCACGTCGAGCAGCAGCGGTTCGCGCCGCCCCGCGAGTCCCGGGACCACCTCGTCCAGCACGTCGGCCAGCTCGTAGTAGGCCTCCACCCGCCGCGCCGGGCAGCCCAGCGACCTCGCCATGCCCGCCATGCGCACCTCGGTGAACGGCGGCCAGGGCGCCTTGCCCGCGTCGGCCCGCTCCGCCAGCCGGTCCATGACCGCGTACCGGCCGTTGGCGAGCACCACGAACAGGGCGCCCACCCCGTAGTGCGCCGCGCTCCACAGCGCCTGGATCCCGTACAGGGCGGAGCCGTCGCCCACGACCGCCACCACCGGACGGTCCGGCGCGGCCATCCGCAGGCCGACCGCGGCGGGCAGCGCGAAGCCGAGCCCGCCCATGGCGGCCGACAGGAAGCCCAGCGGTCGCCGGGCGGGGAGCAGGCGGTGCAGGTCGGGACGGGAGGACGGCGTCTCCTCGACGACCACGGTCTCGGGCGCCAGACGCAGGGCCAGCTCGTGCAGGACGTGCGCGGCACGCAGCGGCTCGTCGCGTAGGGGCGGATCGGGCGGCAGCGCGCGCGGCGGCAGCGGCGGCACCGCGGTGGAACGGGCGGGCAGCAGCGCGGCGAGGCGGGCGCAGACGACCGCGGGCGAGGCCAGCAGGGCCAGGTCGGCGGGGCTGCGGTGCGCCTCGGCCGGGTCGTCGGTGACGACGGCCACGGCGGTACCCGGCGCGACCAGCGGACCGGGCTCGTAGGGGTACTGGCGGAACACCGGCGCCCCGGCGGTGAGGACCGCGTCATGCCCGGCCAGGACCTCCCTCAGCCGCGACCGGCCCGCGGGCAGGATCCCGGCGAACTGCGGGTGGTCCTGCGGGAACCCGGCGCGGGCGCCGAACGACTCCTGCCAGACCGGGCAGCGCAGCCGCTCGGCGAGCGCGGTCAGCGCCCGCCACGCCTCGGCCGAGTCCGCTCCGGCACCGACGACCAGCACGGGCGAGCGGGCCTCTGCCAGCAGGGCGACGAGGGGTTCCAGGTCGGAGTCGGCGACGGCGGTGGGCCGGATGACCCGCAGCGGCGCCGCGAGCATCCCGCCCCCCGCACGACCGGTGCCCCGCGACGACGCCGCGGTCCCGCCTCCCGCGCGACCGGCACCCGCGCCATCCTCCGGCGGGAGTGACCAGTCGTCGTCGGCGGGCGCGGACCAGTCGTCCATCGGGACCACGACCAGCGCGGGGCCGCGTGAGGTGACCGCCTCGTGGCAGGCCCTGGCCACCGCCCCCGGTACGTCCTGGGCGCGGGCCGGCTGGTCGACCCGGACCGGGTAGTCACCGGCGAGACCGGCGAGGCGCCCGGTCAGGAAGGGCTCCAGCGCGAGGTGCCTGCGGTCCTGCTGCCCGACCAGCACCACCAGCGGCGCCCGGTTCACCCTGGCGGTCGCGATCGCGCCGACCGCGTTGCCCAGCCCCGCCGTGGTGTGCAGCAGCGCCAGCGCGGGCCGTTCGCGCGCGATGGCCCAGCCGGTGGCCATGCCGACGACCGAGCCCTCGTGCAGGGCGAGGACGAACTCCAGGTCGTCGGGGAACCCGGCCAGCAGGGAGACCTCGGTGGACCCGGGGTTGGCGAAGATCGTGGTCATGCCGGTGCGGCGGAGCACGTCGAAGGTCGCGTCCCTCACGGTCCTCACCGGCCGGGCCTCCGCCGGACTCATCGCTCACCCCTCGCCCGCTGGATCTGGGCGTACAGGTGGCCGCGCGCCGCCGGCGCGCGGAGGATCTCCGACGCGGGCGGCAGATGGCGCGGGTCGACCGGTCCCAGCCGGGGAACGGCCTCCAGGACGAGCAGCAGCGCGCCCAGCCCCGCCGCGCTGTACGCGATCCGCGAGAACGGGCGGGCGCCGCCCCGGACCGCACGCGGACAGCGGGGAGAGCGCGACCGCGCCGGTCAGGAAGCCGGTCAGGAAGCCGGTGGGACGGCGCACGGGACCTCCCGAGGGGAAGAAGTGAGGGGATGATGTTCGTTATGCGAACAATGATTCTCTGAACGAACGAGGCGTATCGCGGAAGCTACGCCGCCGATATCGGGTGTGTCAAGGAACGCCGATCGCCGAATTGACCATCCGGACAGCGAGTCAGTATCTTCCCTTAGAGAACATCCGTTCGCATAGCGAACATACGCTGACTCGGGTGGCGAGAACGCCTGAAGGGGGTGCGATGACCACGACGGTTCCGCTCGCCGGGACGGTGGCCCACCCGTGCGCGACGGCGTGACGACGGAGGGTCCCACCCGCCCCGTCCCCCACGCGCCGCGATCTCACACCCCCGGGAGCTCCCCGCGTGAAGCGCGAGGCACCGGGTAGGCCGCACACCACCCGGCACCGGTGTCCCCCGGCCGGAGGGTCCCCGGCGACCGCGACACCCGACCACCCCGCGGACAGGAGTCCCCGATCGTGAATGACGTCTACATCCTCGACGCGGTCCGCACACCCATCGGCCGGTACGGCGGGGCGCTGTCGGGCGTCCGCCCCGACGACCTGGCCGCGCACGTCGTCCGCGCGCTGGCCGACCGCGCGCCCGCCCTCGACCCCGCCGCGATCGAGGACGTGTTCCTCGGCGCGGCCAACGGCGCGGGCGAGGACAACCGGGACGTCGCGCGGATGGCCGTGCTCCTGGCCGGACTGCCGGTGACGGTGCCCGGAACGACCCTCAACCGGCTGTGCGGCTCCGGCCTGGAGGCGGCGATCGCCGCCTCCCGCGCGGTGGCCGTGGGCGACGCGTCCCTGGTGGTCGCCGGAGGTTCCGAGTCGATGAGCCGGGCGCCGTGGGTGATGCCCAAGCCCGCGCGGGGCTTCGACCGGGGAGAGCGGACCCTGCACGACACGGCCCTCGGCTGGCGCATGGTCAACCCCCGGATGCCCGCCGAGTGGACGGTCGCCCTGGGCGAGGGCGCCGAGCTCCTCGCCGACCGCTACGGCATCGGCCGCGAGACCCAGGACCGGTTCGCGCTGCGCAGCCACCGGCGCGCGGCGGCGGCCTGGGAGCGCGGCGTCTTCGACCGCGAGGTGGTCCCGCTCGACGCCCTCGGCCACGACGAGTCGGTCAGGGCCGACTCGACCGAGGAGTCCCTGGCCGGTCTGAAACCGGTCTTCCGCCCCGGCGGCACCGTCACCGCGGGAAACGCCTCCCCCCTCAACGACGGCGCCGCCGCACTGCTCGTCGGCGACGAGGCGGGGGCCGCCCGGTCCGGACGAGCCCCGCTGGCCAGGATCGTCTCCCGCGCGGTGATCGGCGTGGAGCCGCACCTGTTCGGCATCGGACCGGTCGACGCGGCCCGTACGGCCCTCAAACGGGCGGGCATCGGCTGGTCCGACCTGAGCGTGGTCGAGCTCAACGAGGCGTTCGCCGCCCAGTCGCTGGCGTGCCTCGCCGAGTGGCCCGACCTCGACCCCGAGATCGTCAACGTCAACGGCGGCGCCATCGCCCTCGGCCACCCCCTCGGCTCCTCGGGGGCGCGCATCCTCGGTACCCTCGCCCACGAGCTGCACCACCGGGGCGGCGGGTACGGCCTGGCCGCCATCTGCGTCGGCGTGGGCCAAGGGCTCGCCGTCGTCCTTGAGGGAACCGGCTCCTGAGCGGCGTCCGAACCACCCGGAGGTGGACATGACCTCTCCCGCGACCGGCGGGCCGTTCCCCGGCCTGTTCTCCGGGATGTTCGCCAGGGGCGGGGCCTCGGCGGAGGTGTCGGACGTCGCGTGGCTGGCCGCCATGCTGGACGTCGAGGCCGCGCTGGCCGGCGCGCAGGCCGGGCTCGGCCTGGTCCCCGCCGAGGTGCCCGCCGCGCTGGCGGAGGCCTGCCGCCCCGAGCTCTACAACATCGCCGAGCTGGGCGGGAGGGCCGCGCTGACCGGCAACCCCGTCATCCCGCTGGTCGCCGCCCTGCGGGAACGGATCGAGCCCGGCCTGCGGCGGTTCGTCCACTACGGCGCCACCAGCCAGGACATCAATGACACGGCCGCCATGCTGGTCGCCCGCCGCGCCCTGGCACCGGTCCTGGCCGATCTGTCCGCCTGCGCGGACGCCTGCGCACGGCTGGCGTCCGAACACCGCGGCACCGTCATGGCCGGGCGCACCGTGCTGCAGCACGCCGTACCCGTCACGTTCGGGCTGAAGGCGGCGGGCTGGCTGAGCGCGCTGGACCGCGCGCGGGCCGGGCTGGCGGAGGTGCCGCTGCCGGTCCAGTACGGCGGGGCGGCGGGCACCCTGTCGGTCCTCGGCGAGCGGGGCCACGAGGTGCCGCCACTCCTGGCGGCCGGGCTGGGACTGGCCGAGCCTGTCGTCCCCTGGCACACCGACCGGACCCCGGTGGCCCGGCTGGCCTGCGCGCTCGGCACCGCCGCGGGGACGCTCGGCAAGATGGCGAACGACGTGAAGCTGCTGGCCCAGACCGAGGTGGCGGAGGTCGCCGAGCCGACGGGGCCCGGCCGGGGCACCTCCAGCGCGATGCCGCACAAGCGCAACCCGGTGGGCTCGATGTCCGTACTCGCCTGCGTCCAGCGCGTCCCCGGCCTGGTCGCCTCGATCCTGGACGGCATGGTCCAGGAGCACGAGCGCGCGGCGGGCCCCTGGCAGGCGGAGTGGGAGACGCTGGGCGAGCTGCTCCGGCTCACCGGCAGCGCCGCCTCCTGGCTCCGCGAGGTGCTGGAGGGCCTGACCGTGGACACCGCCAGGATGCGCGCCAACCTCGGGGCGACCCGCGGGCTGCTGATGGCCGAGCAGGTCGTCGTGCGGCTCGGCGGCACCCCGGAGGCCCGGCGGCTGGTGGACGCCGCCTGCGCCCGCGCCGTCGAGGGGTGCTCGGAGCTGCGGGAGGTCCTGCTCGCCGACCCCGGCGTCTCCCTGACCGCCGAGGAGATCGACGCGGCCCTCGACCCGGCGGGCGCCCTCGGCTCCGCCGCCACCTTCGTCGACCGGGCGCTCGCCGCCCACGAGAACCTCACGGGAGCCGACACATGAGCGAACGGAACCCCGGAGAGACGAGCGGCACGAACGGACGGGAGGGCAGGGGTATGAGCGGCGCGAACGAACGGGAGGGCAGGGGTATGAGCGGCACGAACGAACGGGAGGGTGGAAACACGAACGGGAAGACCCGGTGGGAGGCCGGGGACGCGACGCGCCGGGCCGTACTCGGCGACGAGCACGTGGACCGCGCCGTCGCGAGCACCACCCCGTTCACCGCGGACTTCCAGGAGTTCATCACCAGGTACGCGTGGGGTGAGATCTGGACCCGCCCCGGCCTGGACCGGCGCACCCGCAGCTGCGTCACGCTGGCCGTGCTCGCCGCGCTGGGGCACGAGCACGAGCTGGCCCTGCACGTGCGGGCGGCGCTCCGCGTCGGCCTGACCGAGGAGGAGATCAAGGAGGTGCTCCTGCAGACCGCGATCTACGCGGGCGTGCCCGCCGCCAACCGGGCGTTCGCGGTGGCACGGGCGGCGCTAGAGTTCGACCGGAACGAGGAGGGCGGGGATGATCGAACCGGTTGACCGGGGCTCGGACCACGTGCAGTCGCTGGCACGAGGGCTCTCGGTGATCAAGGCGTTCAGCGCGACGAGCCCCGAGCTGACGCTCAGCGAGGTGGCCCGCGCGACCGGCCTCACCAGAGCCGCGGCCCGGCGCTTCCTGCTGACGCTCGTCGACCTCGGCTACGTCAGGACCGACGGGCGGCTGTTCGCGCTCTCCCCCCGCATCCTCGATCTCGGGTACGCCTACCTGTCCAGTCTCTCGCTGCCCGAGGTGGCCGAGCCGCACCTCGAACGCCTCGTCGCCGAGGTGCACGAGTCGGCGTCGGTGGCGGTGCTCGACGGCGAGGACGTCGTCTACGTGGCCCGGGTGGCGACCAGCAGGATCATGCGGGTGACCATCAACATCGGCACCCGGTTCCCGGCCCACTGCACCTCGATGGGCAGGGTGTTGCTGGCCTGGCTGCCTCCCGACGACCTCGACGTCTACCTCGCGAACGTCGAGCTCCACCGGTTCACCCCCAAGACGGTCACCTCCCCCGCCGCTCTCAGGGCCGAGCTCGACAGGGTCCGCGCCCAGGGGTGGGCCATGGTCGACCAGGAGCTGGAGGAGGGCCTGCGCTCGATCGCCGTCCCCGTCAGGGAACGCTCGGGGCGGGTGACCGCCGCGATCAACATCTCCTCCCACGCGAGCCGTACGACCCCCGAGTCCGCCCGCCGCCACCTGCTCCCGCCGCTGCTCGCCACCGCCGCCCGGGTGGAGGCCGACCTGCACGCGTCGGGTGTCAAGGGCAGCGCCCTGTCCCACCGCTGACCCTGACCGTCACCCCTCCGGCGCTGGCCGCCGTCCCCGCTCGCCCCTGCCCGCCGCCCTTCTGTCGGCCTTGACCGACGCCGGCTGACGCATCACTTCGATGACAACGTTGTCAACGTGGCTGAACCTGGGCGATGATCGGGCCGTGACAGAGAGTTCGCGGGGACGTCCCACCATGAAGGACGTCGCGACGGCGGCCGGGGTGGCGCTGAAGACCGTCTCCCGAGTCGTCAACGGCGAGCCGGGGGTCAACCCCGCCACCGCCGGACGGGTCACGGCCGCCATAGAGCGGCTCGGCTACCGGCGCAACGAGAGCGCCCGCGTCCTGCGCCGGGGCAGGACCGCGAGCATCGGCCTGGTGATCGAGGACGTGGCCGACCCCTTCTACGCGGGGCTCAGCCGCGCGGTCGAGGACGTGGCGCTCCGGCACGGCTCGCTGGTGTTCAGCGGCTCCTCCTGGGAGGATCCCCGGCGCGAACGGGAACTGGTCCTCGCCTTCTGCTCCCGAGGGGTCGACGGCCTGATCATCGTGCCCACCGGGACCGACCACGACTACCTGCGGCCCGAGCTTGACGCGGGGGTCGTCGCGGTCTTCGCCGACCGGCCGGGCGGGCTGGACGCCGACACGGTGCTCTGCGACAACTCCGGGGGCGCGCACGCGGGGGTGGCCCACCTGATCCGGCACGGCCATCGCCGGGTCGCCTTCGTCGGCGACAGCGTGTCCATCTTCACCACCGGCGAACGCCTGAGCGGCTACCGCCGCGCCCTCCGAGAGGCGGGCCTGGCCTTCGACCCCTCCCTGGTCGCGACCGGCCCCGCCGAGCAGGCGGACGCCGCGCTGACCCGGATGTTCTCCGGCGACGACCCGCCCACGGCGGTGTTCACCGGCACCGGCAGGATCACCGTGGCCGCGCTGCGCGCGGGACACCGCCCCGCCCTGGTGGGCTTCGACGACTTCGAGCTGGCCGACCTGCTGGACCCCGGGGTGACCGTGGTGGCCCAGGACCCGGTCCGGCTCGGCGGCACCGCCGCCGAACTGCTCTTCCGCCGCCTCTCCGGCGACCTCGGCCCTTCCGAGCGGATCGAGCTGCCGACCCGGCTCATCCCCCGGGGGTCGGGAGAGCTCCCGCCGTGACCGGCTTCCGTGCGACCCGTACGCTCAGGCGACGTGGGCGGCCAGGGTGACGCCGGTGAGGCGCTCGGCCTCGGCCCACAGCCGGGCGTTGACCACGGGATCCAGAGCCCTGCGGGGCGGCCGGGCGGTGACGGTGGGGCCGACCATGCCGAATCGCCCGCCGGGGCCGTAGTAGCCGCCCGCGACGGCATCGGGGCTGGTCGCGGCGTACAGCAGCGGCTCGGTGCCCGGCTCGACGTCCTGCGAGGGCAGGAAGTTGACGCTGTTGAGCAGGGTTTGCAGGCGTGACGGCCTGTCGCGTCCGAGGCTCGCGCCCGCCGTCTGCAGGTTCGTGCGGGTGTAGCCGGGGTGGGCGGCGGTGCTCAGCAGGTTCCAGTTCCGCTGGACGGCGAGGGCGGCGAGGTGCCGGGTCAGCATGAGGTCGGCGAGCTTGGACTGGGCGTAGGCGAGGACGGGGCTGTAGCGGCGCTCACGCTGCAGGTCGTGGAAGTGGATCCGGCCGAAGTTGGCGGTACCGCTGCTCATGGTGGTCACGCGCGGCGCCTCGGCGGCGAGCACCGTCGGCAGGAGCCGGACCGTCAGGGCGAAGGGGCCGAGATAGTTACTGCCGAACTGCAGCTCGAAGCCGTCGGCCGTGGTCATGCGGGTGGGCGGGGCCATCACCCCGGCGTTGTTGACCAGCAGGTCCAGCGGGGTGCCTTCGGCGATGATCCCGTCGGCGAACTCCTTGACCGACGCCAGGTCGGCCAGGTCGATCCTGCGCACCTCAAGCCGGGCGTGCGGGTGCCGGGCCAGGATCTCGGCGCGGGCCCGCTCGCCCTTGGCGACCGTGCGGACGGCCATCACGACACGCGCCCCGGCGTCGGCGAGGCGCCGGGCGGCCTCCCTGCCCGTGCCGCTGTTGGCGCCGGTGACGACGGCGAATTTCCCGCTCTGGTCAGGGACGGCGTACATGGCGACTCCTTGGGATCTCGCTTAAAGACTGGCGGTCTGTTGATGTGAAAACTAGCAGACTGACGGTCTCTTAACAAGGGACCGCCGGTCTGTAGACTGCGGGGATGACGACGTTCCAACGCGCGCGCAGCGAGGAGCAGCGCGCGGTGCGCAGGCGGGCCATCCTGGACACCGCGGCCGCGATGCTGGCCGAGATGCCGGTGGCACAGATAAGCCTCAACGAGCTGAGCCGGCGCGTCGGCCTGGCCAAGTCGAACGTGCTGCGCTACTTCGAGTCCCGCGAGGCCGTGCTGCTCGAACTGCTCGACGTCGCCTCACAGGAGTGGCTGGGGCGGCTCGGCGACGCGCTCGCCACCTCGGTCGACGCCGGCACACCGTACGAGCGCGGCGACCAGGTGGCTGCCACGCTCGCGACCTCGCTGGCCGACCGCCCGGCCCTGTGCGACCTGCTCGCCTCCCAGGCGGCGGTGCTGGAGCACAACGTCTCCCCGCAGGTCGCCGCGCAGTACAAGCGCACCGCCATCGCCAACGCCACCACTTTGGGCGGGCTGATCGGCGAACACCTCCGCGAGCTCGGCGAGCACGACACGATCAGGCTCGCCGGCGCCACCTTCATGGTGACCGGCGCCGTATGGACCCACTCGCGCCCGGCGGCCGCGATGCTGGCCGCCTACGAGGCCGACCCGTCGCTGGCCTCCATGCGGCTGGACTTCACCACGGCCCTCCGCGAGACCCTCGAGATCCTGATCGCGGGCCTGCTCGCACGCCCATCGCACCGAGACGAGAAATAGCCCACTCCCCCGACACCGAGGCCGAAGCCGGACCGGCCCGCGACTGCTTTTCTACGGTGTAGAATCGCTCTACACCGTAGAAAGTGGGTTTCATGCGCATCCACACAGAGTTGGACGTCCCCTACCCCAGGACACAGGTGTGGGACTTCTCCGTCGACCCCATGAACCAGTTGAAGTGGGACCGGAGCGTGGCCGAGGTCGTGCTAACCAGCGACGGGCCGGTGAGAGCGGGCTACACGTTCGACACCGTCGGCCCGAAGAGATCAGGAGACCGGCGGGCGGGCATCACGACGTCGTACCGGGTGGCCGAGTACGAGCCGGAGCGGCACGCGCGGATCGAGGTGACGAACTCGCCGACCTTCAGACGCGCGGTGTGGGATTTCCGGTTCGAGCAGGTCCCGGGAGGCACGCGCGTCGTGTGGAACGTCGAGCTCACCGCGAAGGCGAGATATCCGCTGCTGACGCTGATCATGCGCCTGAACCGGCACCAGCTGGTGCGGGACATGAGGTGGTTCGAGGAGGCCCTCGCGGAGGAGTGCTCGACGGACAAGCCATCCGGCGGCCGGTCGCACTGACCTGAGAGGTCAGGTAAGTCGTTGAAACGCGTCCGCCTGACCCATGGGACCCTCCACCTTCACCTCGGCTTCATCCTGCCACCGGCACGACCACCGTCGTTCCGGTGTCGGCACGTCCTGCCGGCGAGGCCGCCTGTTGAGGCCGACCTCGCCCTGCACCTGGTGATGCGCGGATACGGCCGCGGTCAGCGGATGAGTCCCGGCACCACGATCGAGTCACCGTCACGCAGCGCGAACAGCTCCCGGCTCTCGCCCGTCCGCACGTTCACCGCGTACACCACCGACGCCGGCTCGTTCCCCCCCTGAAATCCGGCGAGCACGGTCAGTTCCGTGTCGTTCAGCCAGCTCCCGAGCTTTGAGGGAACGACCCCTTCCGGAAGGCCGGCTATCGGAACACGGGTCCCCCCGCCGCCACGAATCGCGTCGAAGACGACGATCGAGCCGTCCAGCTGAATCATCGGCTCTCGATTCCGATCGAAGGTCTGCCCCAGCCTGGCGAGCGTCCGCCCGTCGGGTGCGAGGGCGCTGTAGTAGTACGTGAAGTCTTGGATGGTGATCGGATCGTGGCCGAGCACCCACACCCGGCTGGTCATGTCATACGGCTTGGCCAGCACGACGGGTCCGGACCCGTCCGACACGCTCACCGGCCACCATCCCCGGGCGAGGTCGGTCACGGTCTTGCGCTCCACGTCCACCAGCTTGTTCGGCTCTCGACGCCCACCCCACCCCGACACGATGAACCGTAGCCCGCTGGGCGACAGTCGCAGCGTGTACTCGACCGCGAAGTCCTCCTCGGGCTGTTTCAGCGGTGACTTCCAGACCCGGCCGCTCGCCAGGTCGCGTACCACGATCCCGCGCTGCTTCGAGCTGTAGTACGCGACCCTGCGGCCGTCCGCCGTGACCGCCAGCGGCCCCGTCGCCGCCTCGGCCAGCTCGTAGGTGTCGCCTTCACGCGTCACGATCCGCCAGGCGTCCTTGGCGCACGACCCGCTGTTGCCTCGGCAACTGGGCCGGTACGCCTGCTCGACCGGTCCGATTCCCTTCCCCGGCAGTGGGAGCACCGTGGTCTCCGGAGGCGCGAGCAGGATCTGGGGTGCGGGGGACACCTGCTGGAGCAGCGCGACGCCGCCACCGGAGATCACGCACAGCACGACGGCCGTGACCACGGCCATGCGGTTCGCTCGCCTTCTGCGGGCGCCCTGAACCGCCCGAGCCGCCAGATCGACGGTGGGCGCCTGCT
Source organism: Streptosporangium sp. NBC_01469 (assembly GCF_036227305.1). Lineage (NCBI taxonomy): Bacteria > Bacillati > Actinomycetota > Actinomycetes > Streptosporangiales > Streptosporangiaceae > Streptosporangium > Streptosporangium sp. NBC_01469. The sequence continues at coordinate 10,310,462 of NZ_CP109465.1, forward strand.
CGGCCAGCGTCCGCAGATCCTCGCGTAGCGTTTTCATCGATACACCTCCTGAGGGGCGAGCGCGCGCAGTTTCGACAGCGCGTAGTTGGTCTGGCTCTTGACGGTGCCGACTGAGACGCCCATGAGCTGCGCGGTCTCGTGCTCGGTACGATCCTCGTAGAAGCGCAGCACGATCACGGCCCGCTGCTTAGGCGTGAGCTGGGCCAGCGCGTGGCGCAGGGCGATGCGGCGCACGGTCGCCTCGTCATGCGACTGCCCGGACTCGGCCCGCTCGGGCAGTTCGGCCCCGGGCAGCTCGACCTGCTTGCGCCGACGCCACGAGATGGTCTGGTTCACCAGGGCTTTGCGGGCGTACGCCTCGGGATTACCGTCGGCGATCTTGGCCCAGTGCGCGGCGACACGGACAAGGACCGTCTGCAGCAGATCCTCGGCGAGATGGGCGTTCCCGGTGAGCAGGTACGCCGTCCGCATCAGCGATTGCTGACGAACGCGTACGAACTCCTGGAACCCCTCGTAACGGTCCATGTATCTGAACAACTCTGCCGAAGGGTTCCAGGTTGGAACGTCAGCGTATCGGTCGGGTAACGCGGCGGCGGGACCAGGCGTCGGTCAGGAGCTTGTACCGGCATAACCGACAGGCGCTTCCAGCACTCATCTCCAGAACCAGCCGGCTGCTCGCCGTACCCGTCCTCGGCTCGATTCATCGAGGATATTTCGCGATGGTCACGGTGGCGACGTCGTCATCAAGCCCAGGTTCGCCGACGCCACTACCGGCATAGATCCCAAAGCGCCGCTGGAGCACTATGGCGGCATCGTCTGCTCGAAGCCCGCGATCAGGGCTTCGATCCCCAGCTCGAACTGCTCGTCGGCGTCGTAGCCCTCGGCTATGGCGAGTGCCAGGTGGGGAAACGTCTCCGCGTCCATCGCCGACCGGGCCTCTTCCGACTCCAGGGTCGGGCCGCCGACGGGATCGGAGACCTCCGCCAGCAACCGGCCGATCGTGAAGCCCCTGAGACAGTTGACCAGGATCAGCGCCTGCCGGGCGGACAGGCCGGATCGCATGACGACCCCGAGTGCCCGGTCACCGCTCCGCAGCGTGGACGGGGCGTACGAGGGGCGGGTGGCGAAAGTGCCGATCGCGTGCGGATGACGTCTGAGCACCGAGCGCATCCGCGAGAAGAACCAGACCAGGTATTCGCGCCACGACAGGCTCTCCGGTGCGGGCTCCCGCTCCATCTCCGCGTACAACGCCTCGACGACCGCGTCGAACACCGCGGCCTTGTTGGGGAGGTAGTAGTAGACGGCCATGGGATCGACGCCGAGTTCGGTGCCGAGCCGGCGCATCGACAGCCGGTCCACTCCGTCGCGATCGATCAGGGTGAGGGCCGCCTCGACGAACAGCTCACGGCTGAGCCGCCCGTGCGTGTTCCCGCGCTCCCCCGCACTCACTTTTCTCCCCGCGTCCGAATCACTGTTCTACATCGTAGACCTCCGGGGGCACGTGTCCGGTGCGAGATTGGTCATGACGGCGGCGGGCATATCGACCTCACTGCCGACTCGGGGGAGAACGCATGTCACAGGGACGGAACACGGTCGTGCGGCGGCGACACCCGGCGGCGCGGACCGGCGGCGAGACCATCGCGGGACCTAGACGCCCGCAGACGCCGACCCGCGGCGAGACCACCGCGAGACCGGGACGCGTCCACGATCCGGTCGTACCGCTCCGGTCCGGTGACGCCGCACCGACGTCCGGTGGTACCGCACCGGCGGGGAGGCGGCGGCCGTGAGCCTGACGGCGGGAATCCTCGCGGGTGCGGCGGGCACCACCGCGCTGGACCTCGCGGGTTATTTGGACATGACCGTACGCGGCCGTCCGGCGAGTGGGTTACCGGCCCAGGCAGCGGGCAAGCTGGCCGACCGTGCCGGTACCGACCTCGGTTCGGGAGAGACCGCCGACAGCAGGCGCGAGGGCCTGGGCGCGCTGCTCGGGTACGCGACGGGTCTGGGAGTCGGCGCCCTCTACGGGCTGCTCGCCGAAGACCGGCGTGTTCCGCTGCCGGTGGCCGCCCTGGGGTTGTCGGCGATGGCGATGACCGCGAGCGTCGTCCCGCTCGCCGCGCTCGGCCTGACCGACCCGCGCGACTGGAGCGCGTCGTCATGGGTCTCCGACATCGTCCCGCACCTGGCCTACGGCCTGACGGCCGCTGTGGTCTACGACCGCCTGACCCATCCCTGACCTGGCCACGACTTACCGTCCGCGATCACTTCGAATGCTCGGATCCGGCCGTGAAGGACATCAGTTGGAAAGGTGAGAACCGGGTCCCGAGGCATGATCGTTCGCGAGCTGGAACCAGACCGCTCCGCCGCCTTCGTCCTGGCTGCTGCCCCAGACGCTCGCCAGCAGGTTCACCCAGCCCAGGCCGCGCCCGCTGAGGCTCTCGCCGTCGGTCGCCCGTACCTCGGGAACGTTGACGGCCGAGCCGTCGTCAATCACCTCGACGTGGATCAGGTCGCGGCCGAGGCCCACGCAGACCGTCACCAGCCCCTCGGGCCCGGCCGAGTCGCTGTGCAGCACGGCGTTCGTCACCACCTCGCTGACCAGCAGCTCGACCGTCTCCAGCAGTTCGGCGGGCGCGTGGCCGCCCAGCAGTTCCACCACCCACCTGCGAGCGGCCCCCGCCGACTGCGCGACTCCTCGAAAATCACGCTGCCCTACGATGCGCAGCCCGTCCCAGCGCCTGATCACCGCGACCATCGCGCCGTGGCCGGTCCGCTCCGGCGCGCTCACGCGGCCACCGCCGACGCGATCATGTCGGCCGCGTTGTCGGCCCCCGCTGAGACCCACTCACCGCGCCGCCAGATCACCGACCACCACGGCCGCCAGACGAAGGCCCACCCACACGCGCGGCGGGTCACCTGTACACGCACCCGTACCCCATCAGTGGTCATGACCTCCAGCAGCGGCGCCCCGGCGGCCGGAACGACCAACGAGCTGGAAACCCCGAGAACCCGCAGGTCCCAACCGAGTCGTACCAGGTGGATGTACTGCTCTTGCTGCGGATCGCGCACTTCGCCTCACTCCCCGCTGGACAGCCCGAAATCGTCGACAGGTAACCGTCTGATGACTTTCCGTGCTTGTGATTGCCAAGCCTGGAAACCTCGACACAAGTTTGCATGCGCTGCCTTACTTTCGCAACACTGCGAACTCATCTTTACCTAAGTTGTCTTGCGACGAGATCACCGGCAAACTCGGGTTGCGCCATCCAGCCAGAAGGGGACCCCGTGTCCGGCCGTCGCCACGTCTCAACCGTTCGGCTCCGCCGCCTCGCCGCTGAGCTGCGGCAACTCCGCGACTCTGCGCAGATGACGCGAGAGGACGTGACAGCTCGCACGTCCATCAACACCGTCACCCTGTACCGGATCGAGACCGCCAAAGCCCGTCCGCAGGCCCGCACCCTTCAGACACTTCTCGATCTTTACGGCGTCCCGGAGCCCCATCGCACGGAACTCATAGCGCTGTCTCGGGAAGCCGCACAGCGCGGATGGCTACACTCCTTCCCCTCCGAACTGCCTGAGCACTACACGACCTACATCGGGTTCGAGTCAGAAGCGGAATCCGTACGAAACTACGAGTCGCTTTACATGCCCGGCCTTCTCCAAACCCAGGAGTACGCCGAGGCACTCGTCAGGGGCGTACTACCTGCCATCAGCGGTGACGACGTTGACAGCCGGGTGCAAGCGCGGATGGAACGCCAGAAGCTTCTAACGAGCAGCACTCCTCTTCAACTGTCGGCCATCGTCTCCGAAGCTTCCCTGCACTGTCGCGTCGGCGGCGCGAAGATCATGCGGAAGCAGCTTGAGCACCTGATCGAAGTGAGTGCCATACCTAACGTGACCTTCCAGGTCATCCCGTTCGATGTCGGTGCCCACCCTGGTATACAAGGTTCGTTCGCCGTCCTTCACTTCCCGGCACCTGACCCAGATATCGTGTACCTCGAAAGCATGGCCGGTGATCTTTTCCTGGAGGCAGAGGTCGAGATTAACCGGTATAACCTGGTCTTTGACTATCTTCGCGGCCTGGCACTCAGCCCCGAAGCCTCACGTAAGCTGACTGCCGACTTCGCGCAGAAAACCTGATGTTAGGAGGCGGGATGACCGCACCAGATCTGTCCCGCGCCGAGTGGCGTAAGAGCAGCCGCAGCGGTGGCAACGGCCAGTGCGTCGAGGTCGCCGGTAACCTCACCGGCATCGTGGCTGTTCGCGACAGCAAGAACCCACACGGTCCCGCGTTGATCTTCTCTCCCGGTGACTGGCAGACCTTCGTCAACGGTGTCAAGGTCGGCGCTTTCGACCTAGATTGAAGACCTGATGTCAGGAGGCATGATGTCCGCGTCAGAACCGGCCGGCGAAGTGTGGCGCAAGAGCTCGCGAAGCGGAAACGGACAAAATTGCGTCGAGGTCGCGGTGATCTCGAAGGTCGGGAACGAGCGGCACGACCGCGCGTACGCGGTGCGTGACTCGAAGAACCCCGACGGCCCCCGCCTGGCCTTCACTCCCGGCGAGTGGCGAGCCTTCATCGGCGGCGTCAAGAGCGGCGAGTTCGACACCCTGGCTTGAATTCCAGGCATCACCAGCACCCGAACAGTCCACCAATCGGGTGCTGGGACGCCAGCGGAGCCTCACATCACGTCCTCGTCACTCCCTGCGAGGGGTCGCAACAGGTCATCTTGCGTTGGCTGGGGAACCGTTCTGTGGCGATGGTCCGACAAAGGCGGCGATGTGCTGAATATCGGGGCTGTAGCCGTTCGCGGTGTCCACTATCAGCGTGGGGACGTTCAGAGAGATCGGCGCGAAGGACTCGATTGAGTGTTGTCCCGCCGCGATGGCTTTGAGGAGATCGTGATCAGCGTGTGCCGCCCGGTGTTTGCTGTGCTCGGCGCGCTGAGCGATCCGCCCCTGGGCGATCTCTGCCGGAACCGTGCAGCGGATGACCCGGATATGTGCGAGATCAGCGAGCTGTTCCAGGTTCGGGCGCCACAGCCGGTCCTGGAAAGCGGCCTCGGCGACCACTGTCACGCCAGCACGGAGCAGGACCTGCAGCACGGTGAAGAACGCGGTCAACGTGGGAAGATTAAGCGGGTCTTCTGAGCTGGGCGTGAATCCCGGGGTGGCCAGGACCATCCCTTGTTTGATTTCATCCCGGATGATCGCAGGGCACCCGAGCTGATGGGCGAGCTCGTGTGCGAGCGTCGTCTTGCCCGTTCCGGGTGGACCGCTCACGACGGCCAGCGTCGGCAATGTCATAGTGTATTTTTGCAGTTCAGCACAGCTGTTCTGTCTACTTCTCGGTCAGCATGGGGCTTGGGTAGGGCGCTTGACGAGACGGAAAGCGATGAATCCGGGCTCGCGGGAGAGTTTGATGTATTCGGCTGGGTGCCGGTGCGCCATTTTCGGTACGGGCCGGTGTTCCACCAGGTGTTCGATGGTGAAGTTCGCGGCGGTGAACTCCTCGACCCAGCGCTGGAGGGGCTGACGCCAGTATCTGTGGAGCAGGCCACAGGACCAGGTCTCTTCGACGTGTCGGGCGTCGAAGTAGCTGCCGCCGTCGGCAAGCCAGTCAGCAGCCGGGTGGCTGGTGGACAGGACAAGCCGTCCCCACGGGCGCAGGACACGATGTAGTTCGCGCAGGGCGGCAACGCGGTCGCGGACGTAGTGGATGACCAACGTCGCGAGGATGAGGTCAACAGTGGCGTCGGGCATCCGGTCAAGGGGGTCATCAAGGTCGTGTTGGTATACGGATACGCCGGGGCCAAGGCGTCGGCGGGCGTACCGGACCATGTCGGCGCTTTGGTCGAATCCGATGGCATCGGCGCCTCGCGCGACTAGTTCGGCCAGGTACAGACCGGGCCCACACCCGGCGTCCAGAACGCGTTGGCCGTTGACGTCACCGATGAGATCGAGGACGGTGGGCCGGTCGTAGAAGGCGTTGTAAGCGCTGCCGGATGCTTCGTCGGCGAAGGTCTCGGCGAAGCCATCGTAGGGTGCTGCCACGCTGTCACCGCGAGACATGGGCTGCCGCGCGCAAGTGACCATCGGTCTCGGGAGAAGAGGATCCAGGGACGCTTGGGGCGAGGGAAGTTTCGGGCAAGAGAGCGTCTAGCAGGGCCGCGCTGGGCGGGACGGCGAAGGTGAAGTCGGTGTGGAGCGCGCGGACAGCATGTTCGTAGCTGTGCGCGGGGATGGGGTGTTCGAGCTCGATGCAGGTGTCGAGGCGGTCGTCGAACTGCCGGAACCAATCGCGGTGGGCGGCGACGAGCGGGTTTGCGGTCGGCCATTTGTCGTACAGGCGGGCGCGGGCGAGGGTGAAGGGGGTGGGACTGGTTCGGTATGCCGCAGAGACCGCGCTGGTGGCCTGTGGGACCTGGTGGTAGACGCAGGTGATCTCGCCAAGGAACGCGAAGCGGTGGCCAAGGGTCCGCCGCAGTGATAGCCACATGTCCCAGTCCTCACAATGCGTCATCTGCTCGTCGAAGCGGACCGTCGTGGGGGTGAAGTTGCGGGTGACGACCGAGCCGGTGTGGATGAAGTTGGCGACCAGGAGGAACAGGTCGTCGAAGGGATAGTCCTTGCGAGGCAGTGTGTGCGGGGAGCGGGGAATGGCCTCGATCCAGCGGGGGCTGACCAGCGCTCCGCCGTAGACGGTGTCGGCGTCGCCCCGGCGCAGGATCCGGTGGGCCACCTCCAGGTGGCCGGGCAGGTAGATGTCGTCATCGTCGAGGAAGGCGACGTACTCCCCCGAGGCTGCGGCCAGGCCAACGTTGCGGGCGTGGGAGACACCCTGGCGAGGATCGACGTCGCGCAGTGTCAGCCGCAGCTCAAACCTCCAGCTGTCCACGACTGGACGCGACGATCGGCCGCCGTCGCGTACGACGATGACCTCGAAGTCGCGGAACCTCTGGCGCGACAGGCTGCGTAGTGCCCGGTGCAGTGGCCCCGGACGGTCGGCGGTAGGGATGATCACACTGATCACGGAGCGCTCCTGAGATCGAGACGGACATCGTCGCCGAGCTCGCACCGCACCCGTTCGTGAGCCAGACGCCGGGCCGCCTCGTCGCCACCGTACAGGGTCGTGACGACCGGGGCGGGGACCGCTGAGATGCGGTAGAGCTCTGTGCGGGAGACGGCGGACGACGATCGGATAGTGCGGATCTGGACGGCCCATACGGTTCTCCCATCGCGGGTCACTTCGATGGCCCGGCCGGCTTGGGCGTCGCTGATCAGGATGTTGCCGTTCGGGAGCCTTTCGCAGCCGCCGGCCATCGCGCAGAACAGACTTTCCGGTGGGTCGGCTGTGTACTGCCACACGATCGAGTTACTGCTCGGGTCGATCTCCAGCCCTCGGGAGCGGCCCACCCCGTGACCGTTGTCGAAGACGAGTACGGTGCCGCCGGGCAGGACGGAGGGCTGATGCTGGCCCGACAGCTCACCAGGCCCCCACCACCACCGCACCGACCGGGCCGCCAGGTCAAGCACCGCGATCAGGTTGAGATCTCGCAAGGAGACCAGCACATCGCCGTGTCCCCATATCCCAGCAGGATGGGCGTCAAGGATCTCGACCGTGTTGGCGTGCAGCACATCGGCGGGCGAGCCAGGCAGGTCCCGTAGAAGCCGGGAAACCTCTCGTCCCCGGTGATAGCCGCTCGACCGGTTCAGGATGTAGGAGCGTGCTACGGCGTCGAGATCCGGTGAACTCGCTCTGCGGCGCCCGATCTCGTCGTCGATCAGCGACCGCAGGGTGGGGTGGGAGATGAGTACGTCGTACAGTGAATGGGCTACGAGGAAGTCACCGTCGCGGCTGAGAATCGTCACCGTGTTGTCCAGCAGGACGTGGGTGCCGCCGCGCCATGGGATCAACCGAGGCTCCTCGGTGAGCACATGGACACCGGTCAAGCCGATGTCCAGGTCGTGATGCACCGGCAGCTGGGCCCTCCAGGCGAGAGTGGAGTCCGGGCGGAGTTTCAGCAACGAATGAAGCGGAACCAGGGCATACAGGTTTCCCTCGCCGTCCAGTTCCACATGATTCCAGCCCCGCAGGTAGGTCGGCGGGTCGAGCGCGGGGTCGGGCTGTTCGAGCGCGCTGCTCCAGGCGTGCACGATCCGGGCGCGACGGTCGATCAGACAGGCGAAAGGCTGTGGGTAGGAAGCAGACGGGGAGAACAAGAAGAACACGCCGCTGTCTTTGGTGTCCTCGCCGGTTTGTGATCGTCTCATGGGATGGCTCCTTGCCTGTCCGCGAGCGGGGCCTGGTGGCTCTGGTCGTGGTCGGCAAACTCCCGGCGAACCGCGGCCCTCATCTGCGTAGCGACCTGTTCGGCGACTCGCTCGCCGATGCCAGCACTGGCCTTGTCCGCGATGTAGACGATGCCGGAGTCGGTCGTGGCATCTGCTGGCAGGGGGAAAACGTGATAGCGCATCCTGCGCGGTGCCCGCTCGGAGGGGGAGGCGCTGGAGAGCTGGTCAGGCTGAACAGAGTCGGGGGCGATGTGCATGACCAGGCTCGACTCGACCAGCGCCGCGTGGTGATCGTTGTCACGGGCAACGCCGGTCTCGTCGGCCAGGTCGTCACGGAACTGTTCGCCGACGACGTCCCACCAGTTGACGATCATGACGCGGGCGTGGGGGACACCGGCGGTCAGCAGCCGCGCTGCCTCGCACAGGAAACTCACGTTGTCGATCGCGGAGTTGACGATGACGAACCTGCGGACGCCGTCGCGGGCGAGTGCCACCAACACGTCGCCAATGAGGTTCATGAACGTCGATCCGCTGATGCTGATGACACCGGGAAAGGTTCCTCCGAGACGGAACGGCGGGGTGGCGACGCCGTAGCCGATCGAGGGCGTGACATACCCGCCGTCCAGGTCGGCCGCGAGCCGCCTGGCGAAGTACTCGCTGATCATTGTGTCGGTCGCGAGCGGCAGATGAGGGCCGTGGGGTTCCACGGCTCCGACGGGCACGATGGCGTAGCCGTCGTGGGCCCGGGACTCAAAGTCCGGCCAAGACAGGTCACCGAGCAGCATGGGTTCCTCCACAAGGGGTTATCGGTGCTCAGGCGTCGGTCCAGCCGAGACTGGGAATGCCGTCTCTTCGTAGACCGTCAGCTGCCTGAAGGTTCAGGAAATCCTCTTTGTTGCAGCAGCCGCTGGCCGCCTCGCACGGCGCCCACCGCTCGGGGCGCAGGCTCAGCTCGAACGCCGGGTCCAAGATGTTGCCATCGGAGTTCCGGTCCATGACCGCGTATCGCGAACACCGGTAGATCTGACCGTGGATGTCGATGAACAGGTAGTCGTGGCCGGCGCGGCAGGGACGGCCCAGCGGGGAGGTCAGACCCAGTAGGGCAACCTCGGTGAGCGCGCCGTCGCCGCCGCAGGCGACCACAGCGCTCAGCGCATCCGCGGTCCGCATCAGCGGGACCGCCGCTGCGGCGTCGCCGGTGTGCTCGAAGGACTCAGACGGGGCGAAGGGGTCGTAGCCGAGGTCGGCGTTGAACCGCAGTCCAGCCTCCAGCGCCGCGATCTTCACCCGGTCGACCGTCGCGGTGTCGTTGAACAGCAGAGCGTTCACCACGACGAAGCAGCCGTACTCCTCTTGCGCGAAGCGGGCGGCGCCGATGAACTTCTCCAGACTCATCTGGTCCTCGTGCCAGGTGAGCCACAGCGACAGCTTCCCGAGGTTGGCCGCAGATTCGATGGTGGGCAGCCGCTGCTTCAACAAGGAGGCGTTGGACAGCAGTTCCACATACCGCACGCCCGGTCGTTGGGTGAGCCAGCCCGCCCTTTCCAGGAAGAACGGCGAGGCAAAAGGCTCGCCCAGACTGCCTAGGCGCACCTCGACCTCGAAGGGCCGCGACCCGAGCCAGGCCGTGATCGCAGTGAACGTCTCCCGGTCGCCGGGGTCTTTCCAGTCATAGCGGCGGCTCTTGGCCCAGGACCCGATGGACACGCAGTATGGGCAGTCGAAGTTGCATAGCCGCTGGGCGGCGACGTACCAGACCCGCACTGGCTGCGACATGATGCCTCTTATCCGATTATCCGAAGGTCGCGATGGGCCGGAAGTCCCGGCCGGGAAAGTCGAGTTTCTGGTTGTGGCAGCGTCGGCACAGGAAATCGTCGGCGGCCTCGGCCACCCCAAAAACACGCCTTCGCAGGCGCACCGCGTCGTCATTGCTCATGAGGTCGTCGATCGAGCCGTCGCGGATGTTCCCGAACACCTCGCGCTGGTAGTAGTCGTTGCAGCACAAGAACAGGTCACCGCGAACGCTGACGTTGGCGTGGTGGACCGGCCACCCGCATCCAGTGAGTCGGCCGCCCATCCGCACATCCTGGAAGTACTCCGCCCCCACTTCGCCTACCCGGTCGCACGTCAGACTCGGGGAGACCTCAACCCCGAGTGGCTCATACCGGCGAGCCACTTCGGTGAGGTTGCGCACCAGGCGTTCACCGACACCGTTTACCACGATCTGGACGCGGAATCCGGCGCGGATCGCCTGCTCTAGGTTCTGCACGGTACGCCGGTAACTGCGTGATCCGGTGAGCTCCGCGAACTCCTGTGGGTCGGTGCTGGGCAGGTTGACGATGAGATGCCGGAGAACGCCGTGGCGGCTCAGAGCGTCGATTTTGTCGCGGTTGAGTCCTGAGGCGTTGGTGTAGAGCGCGAGCTGAAGGCCGTACCGGGCCAGCACCGCGACACGGTCGGTGAAGTACTTGTCCAAGGTGGGTTCGTTGAAGAACTGGAAGGTCACGTAGTCGATCGTTTCGACCTCGGCCAACTTGGCGATGATCTCCTCGAACAGGTCCATCGGCATGGTCTGACGGGGCTTCGGGTCATTGGCGACGGGGCAGAAACGACAACCCCAGTTGCAATGGGCGGTGACCTCGATCTCCCCTGACACCAGCCGATACTCCCGGCACAGATCGTCGGGCCTCTGCAGCCAGGTGCGGCCAACAGCCGCGCCGACCCGATCGGCCCCGAATCGTCCCACCAGCTGCTGGACACTGTAGGGCTGCGGCGCGCACGTCGTGAGCAGCTCCAGCACCCGCTGGTCGTTTTGCCACACAATCTGGCGGTCGAGCCCGATGATCCCGAAAACTACGTCGGCCGCCGGAGGATCCCCCTGGGGAAAGGTCGGTCCGAAGGTGTCGGTCAGGTAGATGACCGATGGATCGGTACCCGGCGCGACATGAGTGAGGTAAGGCGACGTTTGAAGCAGGTCCGGCGGCATGATCCTCCTCGCGGTTAGGAGATCCAGGCAACAAAACTCCTGTCGAGCTCAGTCCCACAGGGCAAGCGGTCCGATACTCCTCGCCGCTCACGGGTCTGATCACGGCGGCACGGAGAGAGTCTGCTTTCTCCGTGTCACGACCGGCTTAGGGCGTGAGAACTTTCATGGGGTGATCTAGCCATATCCGCTGGCCATCGAGGCTCACGGTCATGCCGAACCTGTCTCGGCCGGGCTGACCAGCACGACCCCAGGCCATGTAGGCGGCCTGCAACTCGTCCCACAGATCCCGATCCCCGTACTGGGTGACCTCTAACTCCGCCGCCCCAGGCGTGACCGCGCACACCGCTGAGGCGGTGCTGGCCAGGTCGCGTAACCGTACAGTGTGTCGCCACTGGCTGCCGTGCTGTTCTCGTCCGGCGTCGGTGAGGATGCCCGGGCACAAAGCGGCGAGCATCAGCATCGCGCCATCCCGCCGTCCGGTCAGGTCCTTCAGGGTGCGAGGGTCGAACCGGGTCACCAAAGGGCGCCCCGCCTCCTCCGCTTCGGCGTGCTCAGCTCGACGTTGGGAGCGGAGCATCATGAACCCCGCCCCGCCGTGGAAGCGCCCGGCCGCTGTTCCGTCGTCCAGCACGGTCAGCGCGAGCTGCTGCGGGACGCCTCCCCGGAAGGAAAACCGGTGGTGCGTCCCAGGGCCATCTGGGAACGGCAGGCCTCTACGATGCCCCACCGAGGGGACAGCAAAGGCGCCGTACTGGGTCGAAGCTGTGGCGAGGCGCAGAGCCAATCGCATCTCGGCGGCCAGCGATTCCGTAGAGATCATTGCCAGGTCGGGCATCACGGTTACGCCTCCGCATGCGATCGGAATCCGTCTTGCAGCGTCCCTCTACACCATGACCGCACGGAGAGTGACAACACGACGACATAAGGGCGTCATCTTTCGACGCTTGGACGACATACCGCGTCGATGCCATAGCGCTCTAACTGAATCTCGGCATTACTAGAGAAGCGCGCCGGCCATGCCGCCCCGTCTAAGGAGAAAGCAGAAAAGAATGGGCTATCCCACACTGCTCGCGTCGCTGGCAGCGCGACGCCACTGGACATCGGCCGACGCCATTGCTGCCTTCGGAGAGGCGTCCCGAAGCATGAACAGCACGTACGTAGTCAGTGAACGGCAGTGGGAACGCTGGCGCGCCGGAGAGATCAAGAGGCTTCCTCGCCCCTTATGCTGCCGCATTCTGGAGCACCTGTTCGAACATTCCGTTAATGAGCTGTTCGCGCCTCCACCGCTTATGACGCCTATGCCACCCCGGGCAGTTCCTAGCGAAGGTGACCACGCATACTGGAGAGAACCATACGAAACCAGGCCAGGCCCCACAGCCCATGAGGAGATAGTCACGGTCGCTGACGACTCGGCCCAATTCACCCGGCGCATCCGCCGGGTGGACGAGCATACCCTTGACCAATTCGACGCCGACGTGGGCCAGCTCGCGGTGGAGTACCTGCGCCGCCCGCCATACGTCGCATTCCGCCACGTCGCCGAGCTGCGCAACGAAGTCTTCACCGTGCTGGACAGCCGCCACCCACTCGATCAGGAACGACGCCTATACCTCGTGGTGGGTAAGTTGTGCGCGCTGCTCGCCCACATCAGCGCCGACCTGAATCACCCGTACGAGGCGGAGACACACATCCGTACCGCCCTCGTATGCGCCGAGCTCACCGAAGACAACCGCCTGCGCAGCTACGCTCGGTGGGTGCAGTCCAACGTCGCCTACTGGCGAGGCGACTACCGTCGCGCCGCTGACATTGCCAACACGGCGCGCGAGACCGCCACGGCCGGATCAGACATGCTGCGGCTGGTGAGCCAGCAGGCCCGCGCCGTCGCGGCGATGCAAGATCGTTCCGAGTTCTCTCGGGTCATCGCAGCCGCCATTGATGTCCGGGAGGCCGGGACTGAGACAGAGCTCATCGAAGAGCCGGGCGTATTTCGCTTTTCAACCGGCAAGGCTGCGTACTACGCGAGCGAGGCATACCACGCAATGGGGAGTCGCGAGGACCTGCAGCACGCCCAAGAGCATGCGCGGGAGTCGGTGTATCTGCTGTCCACCGATCCCAATGACCAGGGGCCAAGCCTGCTCGCCGCGGTGACTCTCGACCTGGTGGCAGCACAGCTGACAGCTGGCGAACTGGATGGAGCAGCCGAGTCGCTTCGAGGTGTACTCGACACCCGGCCGGAGTTGCGGACAGTCCCAGTCGTACAGCGGGTTCAGCGTATCGACAAGCAACTGGCCCTTACCGAGTCCACGCCCCTCATCCTCGACCTGCGCGAGCAGACCATGTTGTTCATTGCTCACCCTGCGGTCACTCCGGAGATCCCTGGCCGGTAGTTATTACCTGCTGGCAAGATCTCACCGTGACGATTCAGGTATCAGTCTGTGGTCCGCGCGACTGCACAGACGAAGACAGGTTCAACGCCCGCGAGGTCGGTCGGCTACTGGCGGAGCGCGGCGCGGTGGTGATCTGCGGTGGCTACACGGGGGTGATGGCCGCCGTGGCGTCCGGTGCCCGCTCGGCGGGCGGGACAGTGGTCGGCATCCCGTCCCGGGCAGACAAAGAGCACGCCAACCCGGACCTCTCGATCGTGATTCCGACCGGCGTTGGGGAGGCACGGAACAACATCATCGTCAACTCGGGTGATGCCGTGATCGTCGTCGGCGGATCGTGGGGCACACTGTCGGAGCTGGCGCTCGCGATGCGTCGCGGCCGGATCCCCGTGGTCCAGCTCGGCGGCTGGAGGCTCCTCGATCGCGAGGGGCATCCAGTTGCCGGTGTCAGGCACGTTTCCTCCCCGGCGGAGGCGCTGGCGGTCACAGGGCTCTGGTCCGACCACTGACCTTTCTGATTCTTCTCGTTCCCGCGCCGCGAGAAATTCCGCTTCCCGCTCGCGGGAGATATCGAGTTTCGCCGACCGTTGGAGGAGACCACAGCGATCCTCATCACCTATGCGAGGGGTCGCAACACCTGGTCGTACACCCCGTCGCTCGTCAGCGGCACCGTTCTCGTCAACCCCTACGAGGGGTCACGGCTACTCACCCAGGACGACGCCTGAGGCACCTGGGCCGATCTTCCTCCAAGACACCGGCCGACCGGTGAGAAGACGCGACATAACGCGAAATTCCTAAAGAGTCTTGCCGTGCACCTCACTCTATACGTAGGCTTATACGTATACGGGATGAGGATGGAACGATGCCCAATAAAACGATCTACGTCTCGGACGAGGATCTGCCGCTGTTCCAGCGGGCACAGGAGCTCGCCGGAGGCAAGCTGTCGACGGCGATCAGCGTGGCGTTGCGGCGCTACGTCGAGATGGAGGAGGGCCGCCGGGAGGGCTACGAGGAGATCATCGTGCAGGTCGGCCAGGGCGGCACGGGCCGCAAGCAACGCTTCTCCGGGGTGCTGCTCGGCGAATGGGGACGCACGACGGGCAGCCGGGTGGAGATGTTCCGGGTGTACCGCTCCCGTAAGGACAAATACGTCCTGCACGTGGACCGCTCGCCCGACTGGACGGACAGTCTGACGTCGGGGTCCGACAACTGGCTGGAGGGTCTCCTCTCTCGCGGCGCGTGGCGGAGCTATCTCGGCCTGGCCGACTCAAGCTGGGGCTTCGTCCAGGGCGAGGCCACGCTTGAGGTCGTGAACACCTTCCAGGAGCTGCGCGGCAGGATCCCGGACGAGTTCTACGACCTGATCGCCGACATGGCCGAGCGTCCCGTCGTGGAGGACCTCGACATCTAACTCCACCAACTCCATCTGACACACGCGGCCGGACGGTCCACAGGCGACCGCCCGCTACCCCGTCACGCCCTCATCCCCCTCGATACAAGCGAACGCGAACGAAGGAGAAAGCCGCATGCCCCCCGCGATCATGGCCGAAGGGCTGGTCAAGAAGTACGGCGACGTCGTCGCCCTCGACGGGCTGGACCTGTCCGTCCCCCAGGGCACGGTGTTCGGCCTGCTCGGCCCCAACGGCGCAGGCAAGACCACGACCGTGCGAATCCTGACCACCCTCCTGAAACCGGACTCCGGCCGCGCCACGGTCGCCGGGTTCGACGTCGTCGCCGACGCGCACCGGTTGCGCGCCCACATCGGCGCCTCCGGCCAGTACGCCGCCGTCGACGACCACCTCACCGGTGCCGAGAACCTGGAGATGGTCGGCCGCCTCTACCACCTCGGCGTCAAGCGCAGCAGGCAGCGGGCCCGCGAGCTGCTGGAACGCTTCGGCCTGGCCGAGGCGGCCGACCGCCCCGTACAGGGCTACTCCGGCGGCATGCGGCGCCGCCTCGACCTGGCCGGAGCGCTGGTCGCCGACCCGCCGGTGCTGTTCCTCGACGAGCCCACCACCGGCCTCGACCCCCGAGCCCGCGCGAGCCTGTGGGACGTCATCTCCGAGCTCGTCGCCGACGGCACCACCGTGCTGCTCACCACGCAGTATCTGGAGGAGGCCGACCGGCTGGCCAGGACGATCGCGGTGGTCGACCACGGCCGCGTGATCGCGCTCGGCACCGCCGACGAGCTCAAGGACCAGGTCGGCGGCGACCGCATCGAGCTGACCATGACCAGCGCCGCCGACCTGGACGTCGTGCGGCGCACCCTGGCCCCGCTGGCCGTCGGGGAGATGCGGACCGACGCCACCGCACTCCAGCTGACGATCCCGGTCAGCGACGGCACGGCCTCACTCACCACGGCCCTGGGCCACCTGGCCGCCGAACGCGTCGCCGTACGCGACGCCGGACTGCGGCGGCCGACGCTGGACGAGGTGTTCCTCACCCTCACCGGACACCAGACCGGCGAACTCACCACGACGAAGACGAAGGAGCACACCCGATGAACGCCCTCCAGATGGCGGTCGCCGACGGCATGACGATCACCAAACGCAACGTCCTCAAGATCAAGCGAGCGCCCGACCTGCTGGGCGGCGTGATCATTCTCCCGATCGTGTTCGTGCTGCTGTTCGCGTACGTCTTCGGCAGCATGATGAGCCTGCCGGGCATGTCGTACCAGGAGTACATGATTCCCGGGATCTTCGTCCAGACGATCGTGACGAGCGCGCAGATCACCGGCTACACGCTCACCCTGGACCTGCAGAAAGGCATCTTCGACCGGTTCCGCACGCTGCCCATGTCCCCGTCGGCGGTGCTGACCGGCCAGACCTCCAGCGATGTCCTCATGAACGCGAGCAGCGTCATCGCGATGACCCTCGTCGGGCTCGTCGTCGGCTGGCGCATCCACTCGGAACCGTACCGGGCGGTGCTGGGCTTCCTGCTGCTCCTGTTGTTCGCGTACGCGTTCTCGTGGGTGACCGCGGCGGTCGCGCTCGCCCTGCGCAAGCCCGAGGTCTTCAACAACATCGCCACCATCGTGTCGATGCCGCTGGTCTTCCTGTCCAACGCCTTCGTCGACAGCACCCGCCTGCCAGGACCGCTGCAGGTCGTCGCCGAGTGGAATCCCGTCTCCACGGTCGTCCAGGCCGCCCGCGAGCTCTTCGGCAACACCAACGCGGCCATGCCGACGCCCAGCGCCTGGCCGCTCCAGCACGCGGTTCCGGCGACGCTGCTCTGGTCGGCACTGCTCCTGGTCGTGTTCGTGCCCCTGTCCATCCGGCTGTACAAGAGGGCGGTCAGCCAGTGACCCGGGTCGGCGAGGAAAGGCAGATGAGGACGCAGATGGAACCACGGATACGCGTCTCCGACGGAGAACGCGACAGGGTCGTGCGACAGCTCCAGCAGGCGTTCGCCGACGGACGCCTCGGCCCCGGCGAGATGGAGGAACGGCTCGAACTCGCGCTCACGGCGAAATCCCACGGCGATCTGCTGCCGCTGATCGCCGACCTGCCGGACGGCACGGACGGCACGGACGCCCCGGACGACGTACTCCGACTGATGTCCACGGGCGGGCGTATCAGGCGGTCGGGCGACTGGCAGGTCCCGCGCCTGCTGCGCGTCGAGTCCGAGTACGGCGGGGTGCGGCTCGACCTGTCCCAGGCCCTCGTCCGGCATCCCGAGATCGACATCGAGCTCCGGCTCCCCTACGGCTCCGCCACGATCATCCTGCCGCCCGGGGCGACCGCGAACGTCGACGGGGTACGCACCGGATGGGGCAGCGTGACCTGCGCACTGCCCGGCCACGCGCGTCCGGGCGAGCTGCACGTCCGGATCACCGGAGAGCTCGAATACGGCCGCCTGCGCGTCCGTACCTCGCGCGAATGGTCCGGCACCCGCCGATGAGCCCGCCACGCTCACCCAGGTCCGGTCCGGAAGGGAGCCGGGCCTGGGTGAGCGTGACGTGGTCGTCGGTCAGCCGACGGCGTAGGCGCGAGTGATCGTCTGGGTCAGGCCGCTGCCCGCCGTGTCGGTCACCACCGCGCGGAGGGAGACGAATCCGGCCGTACGCGGGTTCGGCACCGCGGCGGTCCAGCCCGAGCCGGTGCGGACGACCGGGATCCGGCGCCAGTTCGCGCCGTCGTCGGTGGACATCTCCAGCTGGACCGACTTCACCTCGGCCTCGGTGGACCCGGGGTTGCGCTCGATCCACAGGGGCAGGCGGGTCGTGCCGCCCGGCTTGGCGCGGTTCGACTCATCCAGGCCCTCGGGGCTGTAACGGACCGCCATCAGCGGCAGTGGCCGCTCCTTCGCCGTGGTCTCGGACCCGAATCTCCATACGGACTCCACGCCGGTGGAGAGCGTCGAGTACGGGACCTGCCTGCGCGTCGACGCGGTCAGTGTGTAGGCACCGGGCCCGGCGGGAAGGTCGGCGTGGAGCTCGCACCCTTCCTTCTGGTAGACCTCACAGTTGGCGATGTCGGCCTTCGCCAGCACCTCCCCGTCCTTGGCGAGGGTGGCGGTGCCGGTGGCGGCGGTGTCCGAGCCCGTCCTGCCCGGCCCCCCGTCGGCGAACAGCCCCACCCCGGAGAAGGTCAGCCTGTCGCCGGTACGGCTGCCGCCCGGCAGCAGGAACGACGGCCCGGTGACCGCGGGGTTCCAGACTTCACTGGTCTGTCCGCGCTTCGTGAGCCTGCCACCGTCGAAGGTCAGGGAGGTACCGACCTGGAGCCCGCTTTCGTAGGTCAGCCCGGAGGTCCGGTAGTGGATGAGCGTGCTGGGAAGGGGGAGGTCACCGACCAGCCAGCCCATTGACCCGCCGGGGAAATCACCGAAGAGCGGTCCTGCCATCGGCGTCCCCGTGGCTGCCACTCCCGAGGCTCGGTAGGTCGTGGAGACCTTCGCCAGATCCTTCCGCCTGGCGTTGTAGGTGGGATTTTCCGGAATACCGTCGGTGCGACGGTCGACGAGGTCGTAGACATATGGGCTGGGAGACACGTCCTTGCTCAGCCATGTGGTTCTCAACGTGTAGGTCAGACCTGGCTGGTGAGCGGAAACGACGAAGAACTGGCTGTTGACGTCCCAGCTCGTCAACGTCGACATGTTCCATGCGCCATGGGCCAGCCCGAACTCGAAACCAGGCTCAAGCTCGGCACCCGGATCGTCGATTGTGATCTTGGTCGCCTTGCCCTGGCGTGCGTCCACCGTCAACCGGCGGTCGCCGTCATCGACCAGCAGCGGGGAGTTGGCGACGGTATGGTTCAGCTTCCCGTCGACCCTTTCCATGACCTCGGTGTGGAGATTCCAGTCGCCTCTGGGAAGCCGTACCGTGGCCACGCCGTTCCGGAACACCGGCTTGATGACGGTCTCGGTCTTCGCGTCGTAGATCTCAGCGACCCAGGGGTCGGCCGGTTGGCCCTGCCTGCCGATGACGTTGATGGTGACGTCGTAGGACTCGGGTTCGACGTACGCGCCGGCCACGGTGCGGATCGCGGCGTCGCCCGAGGTGGCGGTGACGGTTCCGGGATAGTCGCCGGGGGCCTTGCCGCTCGCGTCGATGGTGAGCGTGACCGACGCCTGTCCTCCGGCGGGCACGTCGAGCCGCCGGGTGCCGAGTTCGAGCACTTCTCCCTCGGCGGTCAGGTCGAGGCTGATAGGGGCGTCGCCGGAGTTGGTGTAGGTGATGGTCCCGGTCTTCGTGCGTTCGTCCGGGCCGTCCCAGGGGAAGGCGGCCCAGGTGTCCGTCATCTGGGCCACGACCTGCTGCTTCAGGGCGCGGACCAGGTCCACCCGCCCGGCGCCCTGCTGGTACGGCGTGGTGCCGGGTGAAGGAGCGGCGCTGCCGGTGAGCGCGGCCTTGAGCTGCTCGCCGGTCCACTCGGGGTGGCGCTGGGCGAGGATGGCCGCGGCTCCGACCACATGCGGGGTCGCCATG
This sequence comes from Streptosporangium sp. NBC_01469, assembly GCF_036227305.1. Lineage (NCBI taxonomy): Bacteria > Bacillati > Actinomycetota > Actinomycetes > Streptosporangiales > Streptosporangiaceae > Streptosporangium > Streptosporangium sp. NBC_01469. The sequence goes on from NZ_CP109465.1 coordinate 10,330,050, forward strand.
GAGGTGCCGCTCATCGCGACGTGGGCGCCGTCGGCGGTGCCTGCCGCCGCCGCCGCGACGATGTCGACCCCCGGTGCGGTGAGGTCCGGTTTGACGGCGTGGTCGCCCTCGCGCGGGCCTGTGCTGGAGAACGAGGCCACCTGGTCCAGCCGGTCGACGGCGCCGACCGTGAGGGCGGCGTCGGCGCTGCCGGGGCTGTTCACCTGCCTACTGCCATCGTTGCCCGCGGCGGCGACGAACAGCGTGCCGGTCTGGGCCGACAGAGTGTTCACCGCCTGCTCCACGGGGTCGATCTCCACCATGTCCGGCGCACCGAAGCTCATGTTGACGACCTTGGCCTTGACCTCGACGGCGGCCCATTCCATTCCGGCCAGGATGGCGGAGTCGGTCGGGCCGAAGGCGTCGCCCACCTTGCCCACGGCGATCTTCGCGTCCGGCGCCACCCCCCGGTACCTCTCCCCGGCACCGGCGACGATCGAGGCGACGTGGGTGCCGTGGCCGACGGTGTCGCGGATGTCGGGGTCCTCGCTGAAGTTGCGTTCCTGCGTGACCACGCCTTTCAGATCGGGATGGTCGGGATCGTAGCCGGAGTCGAGCACGGCGACCGTGACACCCTTACCGGTCATCCCCTGCTTCCACGCCTCGGGGGCGCCGATCTGCTTGGTGCTCTGGTCGAGGATGAAGGACCGGCGGCCGTCCAGCCAGATCTTCGTCCCCGCGGCCGAGGTGCGGACGCCGCCCACCATCTCCTTCCACGTCTGAGCCGCGCCGCTCTTGGGCAGACGAAGCGTGGTCATACCGAGGCCGGCGAGCTGCCGGGCATCCCGCGCGCCCCTGAGCGCGGGAACCGGACCCGCGGCCGACTGCGTGATCAAGGGGATGTCCCCCCTGTCGGCGTCGCCGTAGTGCCACCGCAGCAGTTGGGTGACGTCGAACAGCCGCCGGTCCAGCACTCCCTGAGCGATCAGTGACTGCGCGTCGGACGGGATCACATACAGGTGCCCTTCGCGTATCTGGCTCGTGAAGCCGACTTCCTGCCGGCCGGGGCCGGGCTCCACCCGGTGCCTGCGGCCGGTGACCACGACACGGTCACCGGTGATCAGGGTCACCCCGTTCGCCTGCTGAGAGGGAGCCTGCGGTGCCGGTGCCGGTGTGCTGCCGACGATCGTCGCCGCCATGGCAGCGGCGAGGAGCGACTTACCTAAAATCATGATCCGCCTTGCGTGTAAGGGGAAATGGTGTTTTTCCGCGTTCGCCCAGGGCCACGACCACGCGCCCCCGAGGCTCGAAACCCCGCCGGGCCGCCGCGCGCTCGAACTCCATCCCCGAGCGCGGCGGCGACCCACACGGCCACGGTCGGTCTTCGTGGGGGGTAGCCGCCGTCACAGAGGCCCTACTGAGGGGGCTGGTCCGTCCAGCCGGTGGTCACCCGGATGAATCCATTGCTGCTCGCCACGCCTCCCTCGGCGGTGATGAGAAAGTTGGTGCGACTCACCTGAGCGGTCTCGGGGTCGACAACCAGTTTGGTCTCATCCCCCTCTTCAGAACCGGGGATCAGCAGTTCCTGCCCGCCTTCGACCGCGCCCGTATTCTCGACCCCCGGCGTCGCGGCGAGTGCCCGGAACGCCGCGGAACGGACCTCCGGAGGCGTCGGCAGCTCCGAGATCAGCGCCATCAGCGGGAAGAGAGAGTCATCTCGCTGTTCAGATTCGCTCATGTCGCTGTCAGGCCCCTTGATCTCGGCGATCCGCGCTTTCAACGCCTCCGGATCCGCCGGCAGCCTTTCGAGGTCCTCGAAGCTCACCTCGGCCCCCTTGAGCATGAGCGTGGTCCGCGCTGGTACGACGACGTCGGGAGAGTCGCCCGGCTCGCCCTTGGTCCAGCGCCGGCCGTCGCGCCCGGTCCAGCTCTCCACCCGTGGAATCTCCACGTTCGACCACTCCCGTTCGACGTGCCAGTAGGTCCCGGAACCTTGAGGCGTACGTTCCGCGCTGGCAGCGGCCATGAGCAGGACCTCCCGGCCCGAGGCCGGGGCGCCGGCGGGCGTGACCACGCCCGTGGCGATCACGGCGACGGCCGCCGCGGCGGCGGTGGCCAGACCGAGTCCCGGCACGAGCCACCCGATCCGCCGTCGCGCGCGGCCTCGCGCCCTGTCCTGGAGCCGCTCCCTGCTGCGGGTGATCGCCTCACTGGACGGCTCGGGCTTGGTCAGCAGGGTGGCGAGCGTGTTCAGGTCATCCATGGACTGTCTCCTTGTCGATGAGGGCGTGGATCTTCGCGCGCGCCCGGCTGAGCCTGGAGCCCACCGTGCCGGTGGCGATGCCGAGCGCCTGGGCCACCTCGTCGTAGTCGAGCTGGCCCAGGGCCACGAGCAGCAGGACGTCACGCTCGCCGCCGGACAGGGTGGCGAGCGCCTTGGCCAGGTACGGCCGCATGCGCTGAGCGGCGACGGAGGTGACGACCCGGTTCTCGTGGCCTTCCACCACGGACTCCGGATCCAGCCGGGCCAGCGCCCTGTAGTGGCGTGACTCCTTGCGCCGATGCCTGGCGACCAGGTTGGTGGCGAAACCGAACAACCAGGGCCGTAGGCCACCGCGTTCCGGGTCGAACCGGTCACGCCGGTCGAAGGCCAGCAGGAACGTCTCGGCCGTGATGTCCTCGGCGATCTGCGTGTCCAGCCGACCGGTCACGTACCGGTAGATGTCGCGGTAGTAGCGGTCGTGCACGGCGGTGAACAGCTCGGGGTTCTGCCGGTACCCGGCGACGAGTTCGGCGTCGGTCACCTGTTCGCCCACTTCGGCGATCATGGTCTTGTCTCCGGCATAAGCCTGCTTTCTGGGTGGTGGTTACGATCACCCGTACTTCGCCGCAAGCCAGGATCTTCTTCCCGCGAGTGCGCCACGCCCGGCGCGAGGACGTCGACGCACCCGCTGGGCGGCGGCTGACCAATGGTCAGGGGACACAGAAGTTCGTACGCGATCAAGCCCGGTCAAGAGGGCTCCGGCCTTAGGGATCGGTGCAGAGCGAGCGCGCAGATGACGGTCGCGGCTCCCGTGATGACGATGGCCGTGTGCGGGGAGGTCAGCTCGGCGGCGACGCCGACCAGGGCGCCGCCCACGGCCTGGCCGGTCATCATTCCCGCCGAGGCCAGGCCGAAAGCCTGACCCCTGACTGGTTCCGGCACCGCGTCCACGAACCACCGCTGCAACCCGAGCTGGCAGGCGGTCGACGCCGCGGTGGCGAGCAGCACGATCAGCGCGGCTCCGGCGAGCCCCGGCTGAACGGCGAAGGCGAGCAGCGGAACACCCGACACGACCGCGAAGGGAAACGCCAGCCGTTCCCTGCCGGTGGGCGAGACGAACCGGCCGACGACGAAGTTTCCGGCCGCCAGGCCGACGGAGGCGGCGGCGAGGGCGAGCCCGGCGGTGTTCCCCAGGTAGGGGATCATCATCGCCTCGGCACCCACCACGAGCGAGACCGGCAGCCACTGCGCGAGCAGCAGGCCGCGTATCCGGGGGTTCGCCAGCAGGGCCCGGTTGACCCGCAGCGTCTCCCGTACGGCGCCGTCACTCGTCGGGTTTCCGGCACTCGCGTTCCTCGTCCCCCCGGCGGGGGAATCACCGTCGCCGGGAAGGCCTTCACCAGGGAGACCATCGTCGGGAAGGCCGTCACCGGGAAGGCCGCCGTCCTCCGTACCGGCGCCGGGAACACCGGCGTCCTCCGTGTTCCTGGCGGGGAAGTCGGGCAGGCCGTAGCGCAGTATCACGGCCGCCAGGGCGGACAGCGCGGCGGTGACGGCCAGTGCCCCCGCGGGTCCCGCGAGGGCGAGGATGGCGCCGCCCGCCGCCAGGCCGCCGATCTGGGCCCCGGCGGCCGTCACGTTCAGTACGGACCTGGCCAGGACGAACGCGTCGCCCGGCAACAGGTCGGGCAGGAGAGCGCTGCGCGCCGCCCCGAAGACCGGCGAGAACAGCCCGGTGGCCAGGACCAGGACGAGCATCGCCCAGACGGGCATCCCGGCGAAGGCCAGGAGCAGACAGGTCACCACCCGCAGCAGCTCACCGGCGACCATCAGCGCACGCGGCCGGATCCGGTCGGCCAGCGAGAGCAGGAACGTGCCGCCGACGATGTAGGGGAGGAAACCCGCCATGTACGTCGCCGCCGACAACCCCGCCGAGCCGGTCCGCGCGTAGACCAGCGCCGACAGGGCCAGCATCTTGACCTGGTCCCCCGCCACCAGGAGGGCGAAGCTTCCGAACAGGACACGAAACTCCCGGCTCGCGAAGACCTCCGTGTAGGTCGCGCCGCGCTCTTGTGTGGTCATGGACACGATGCTGGAAGGCGCTCGGACGGCTGGCTAAGCTTTCGGATATATCCGAAAGGTCGCCCAATGGTCTTCCGCATAGAGGTCACCCCGCACGACATCATGGCCAGCAGGTTCGCCATCTCCCCGCTCATCGTGACCCATCACACGCTCTGGATCCTCTCCGGCATGCGGGAGGCCGGGGAGTGGCGGGCGTGGGCCGGCAGGATGCGGGAGCCGTACCGGAAACTGCTGCTCGCGCACCCCGGGCTGGGCCCCATGGTGGCGCTGTTCCGCGAACGGGACTACAACGCCGACTTCCCCGCGCCACCGCCGACCGGGGTGAACACCCCGTTCGAGGCGGAGATCGCGGTGGTGCGCGCCACCCCGATGGCGCGGGCGCACGCCGAGATCGTCAGGAACCTGAAGGGGATGCCGCACCCCACGGAGCCCGTCAGGGACGTGCTGTTCTCACCGGACGTCGTACGGCTGTTCGCCGAGGCACTGACCGCGACCTGGAGGGAGATCGTCTCCCCCGCGTGGCCGCGCTTCCACGCGATCCTGGAGCGGGACGTGGTCCAGCGGGCGGGCCGCCTGGCGACCTACGGCTGGGCCGCGGCACTCGACGATCTCAACCCCCGGGTCCGCTGGCGTCCCGACGGTGTCATCGAGGTGCTCTCCAGAAGCCCGGACGAGACAACCTACCGGCTCGGCGGGCGCGGGCTGCTCTTCATCCCGACCGTCTTCCCCACCGGGGTCGGTTCCTACCTGGAGACCCACTGGCCGTACGCGATCAGCTATCCGGCCCGGGGCACCGGCATCCCGCCCGAGACGCCGGACGGCCTGGCCGGGCTGATCGGCAGGACCAGGACCCGCCTCCTGCTGGAGCTGGCGACCCCGGCGACCACCACCCAGCTCGTGACCCTGCTGGAGCTGAGCCTGGGGACCGTGGGCGGTCACGTCTCCGCCCTGCGCAGGGCGGGCCTGGTCACCGGAAGCCGCACCGGCCGCGGTGTCCTGTACCACCGCACCGCGCTGGGCGACTCCCTGGTCAGCCCCTCGGGCCTCCGGTCCTGAGAAGCCGGAACATCAAGACCGGGTTCAGGGAGTGGTACCGCGATACCCGGCTGCGCGCAGCCGCGTGACGATGCCGTCCAGACCGCAGGGATCGACCCAGCGGGAGTCCGGATCGATCTCCTCCGTGCCCCCTATCACCTTCAGGCCACTGCCGAGGAGCACCCCCTGCGGGTGGGCCGCGTAGATCGGCGTCCGGGCCGGAAGGGCCGTGCGATTCCTGATCACGGTTCCCTCGCGGGTGTCCGGATAGGCGAACAGCAGGATCCGGGTGCCCTCGGGCACCGCCCGCCGGAAGTCGGCCACCGAGTAGATCGGTTTCCCGTCCCTCAGCCCGCCCTGGAAGAATTTCACGTGGACCAGCCCCGCCGCCTTCCCCTTGAACCGCTCGGTCACCCGCACCGGCATCAGCACGTAGTGCGTGCGGTCGCCGGGGATGCCCTCCTCGACGACCGGCCCCGGTACGAAGTCCTTGACGGTTCCCGCGACGACCAGCGGGGCCTTCGCCGCGAGTTCCTCCGGGGAGTGGAAGGGGTCGTAGTCGAAGGCGACCTGCCGGAGCGGCCTGACGTTCAGCTTCCTGGAGGGGGCCGGAGCACACTCGGATCCCGACTCCGTCTTCATCGGGGCCGGAGCCGAGGTCAGGGCGGAAGCGGGAGCAGCCGACGCGTCCGTACTTCGAGCCGCGGTCGCGGGCGCGCCGCAGGCGGTCAGCGCGAGGAGAAGCGGGAGGACAACCAGTCGCATGATGATGAGACGTCGGCAGGCTCTGTCAGGTTCAGCCTTTCAACGGCCGGATCGTGGAGCCGCGCGAAAAACCCGGCCCGCGAGGGCGTGCGCGACCGTGGTGGGAAGGACATGGACGACCGCCGCGGGAACGGGAACGGGCCGAAGACCCGTGGCACCACCGGTTCCGTCCGCGCCGACGCGCTCACGCCGCGTGCGACGGGAGCGAGACGCCGGTCAGCTTGGCGCACTCGTCCAGGAGGCCGTCCTGCACCTCGGGCGACCGCGCGGCGGGATGGGCGAAACACGGTTCCTGGTGATGGAAGTAGCCGCCGGTCACGGTGGCCTCGGGGTCCTGGCTCGTGGCCAGCCATGCCTGCGTCACGGGCCCGAGGGAGAGGTCGTCGGGCGCGCCCGGACCCCCCATCTTCGTCGGGACCCAGCCGGGTTCGAGCGCGTTGGACAGCACGTCCGGCCATCGGCGGGCGACCGCGAACGCCAGGACGACGTCCAGCAGCTTGCTGTCGGCGTACGCCCGCGAACCGTCCCAGGGCCGGGCGGTCCACTGAAGATCGTCCAGCCTGGGGTCCCCGCCGCGATGCATACCGGAGCTCAGGTAGACCAGCCGGGCGGGCGGGGTGATGAGTGCCGTGAGCAGGTACGGGGCGAGCACGTTGACCGCGAAGACGTGGGCCAGGCCGTCTGCGGTCTCGATCCTGCCCGGTTCCCGGTATCCGACGGCGGCGTTGTGGATGACCGCGTCGTAGCGATCGAGCTTGTTCGCCTGAACGGCCACGGACCGCATTCCCTCGATGGTGGTCAAGTCGCCGATGAGGACGGCCTCCGCCTCCGGCAGCGCGTCGCGCGCGTCACCGGCGCGGGCGTCGTCGCGCGCGTGCAGGGTGACTCCGTGGCCGTCGTGAGCCAGCAGCCGGGCGGCCATGAGCCCGAGGCCGTCGGTGGAGCCGGTGATCAGAATGCGCGCCATGAAAACGATCCCCTTTTTCAGAACATGCTTGTCGTTAACTACCCACGGGACGGGAGCACACGCCGCCGGACGGGCATCGGGCCAGGTCGGACCCCTGACAGGCCGTTTTCTGAAGCCCAGGAACCACCGCCGGCCCGGCGCGGGGACACGCCTCCGAGACGTCCGCCGACGCGACAGGCATGATCGTCTCTTACCGCCACACGAAGGGGACATCGTGGCGACGAAAGGGGCTCCGGATGGACAAAAACGGACACACTGGCGGCCCGGACAGCACCTACGAACACACCCGGGGACCCGGACGGCACCACGGACGCGCCGGGAACCCGGACGGCATCTACGGAAATATCTGGACCGGACACACCACGGACGCGCTGGACGCTCCGGGTGACGCCTCAGACACGACGCCTCAGACACACTGGCCGCCCCGGGCAGAGGTCTCAGACGCGCTGAATGGCCCCGTCGGACAGTGCCACGACGGTGACGCCGAAGTCGTGGATTGTCGCCGACAGCTCGTCGGGCGAGAGGCCGGGGGCCACGACGACCAGGGAGCCGCGCATCAGCGCCAGCCCGAGCAGCGTCGTCATGGCCAGGCTGCACCTCAGGGGCCAGGTCACCAGGAGGACGTCGGACTTCCCCAGCTCGACGCCCTCGTCGAGCGCGTTCATCCGTGTGATCAGGTCGTGGTGGGTGAGCACGCCCCCGTCGTCGATCAGAAGGGCGGGCTGCACCGCCGGATCGAGGAAGGGCAGCGGGACGGGCTCGAGGAGCAGCAGGTCGGCGAAGTCGACAGTGTCACGGGCCTGGCCGAACGCGATCACCTGCCGGACCCGTGAGTCCTCCACGGCCCGCAGCGACGCGTCCGCCAGGCGCGGGGTGGTGATGAGCAGCCGCGCGTCCCACTCGGCCAGCAGGTCGGCCATCTCCTCGCATCCGGAGGTGATCGGCGCCGCCACCCCTCCCGCCGCGATGACCGTGTGCACCGCCAGCGTCTGGGCCACCGCGCTGTCCACGTGGATCCCGGCCACCTGGCGCCGCCTGGCCCCCCGCCTCACCAGGCCCGACGCTCCCCGCGTCACCTCCGCGGCCAGACGGCGGTAGCCGTACACCACCCCGGCACCGAGGTCGATGAGTGCGGGTCGATCACCTCGACCGTGTGCGTAGCCGAACACCGCTTCGGTGAGGGTGCAGCTGGTTGACGGGGAGGTGGGTCTCATTCCGCCGACGGTAGGGCCGTTCCATCCGCGCGGGCATCCGCAGATGTATGTAGATGACTGTGTATTCGATCCCCTGCCCCGTGACGGGCGCCCGCTCCGTGGATTCCGAGGCCGCGGCCAAAAGGAGGAGCCAGGAGAAGGACCTGAAAAAGCGATGGGCGGGCCCGAGCCCTGCGCGACTCGAGCCCGCTGTCGCATGACCCATGGCCCAGGTCCCCACCCCTCCGAGGAGACCTCGGCCATCAAGCAGGGACACGCGACGTCCGCAGCGTGCTCGACCGAGACGCCCGGGATGGTGTGGACCTGCCGTTCCGGACCGGAACTGTGACCGGCACGGTGCGGAAGGCTGGACGTCATCGGTCGAACACCAGGAAAACGTACGGCGCGCGGCGGGCACGACACATGCTCCGGACTGCGTATCCCGAGATGTATCTTCACACCCCCGAATGTGTAGTCCGGAGTATGTAGAACTCACACACGCCGGACGAGACGCGTGAACGCGTCGACCGGTCGCGCGGGGCCGACGGGCTAGGAGCGGTTCTGCTCGATGACCCAGGTGGCCACCTGGGTGCGGGAGGAGAAGCCGAGCTTGGCCAGGATGTTGGCGACGTGCCGGGCCGCGGTGGCGGGGCTGATCACCAGATCGTCGGCGATGGCCTTGTTGCTCATTCCCCTCGCGATCAGCTCGGCGATCTCCCATTCCCGGCAGGTCAGCGTGGTCAGCGGGGCCACGACCGGATGCTTGCCGAGCATGGGCGTCTCGTACGGCTCGTCGAACTGCAGCGCGTAGCGGACCGCCTGCTCCTGGGACATCTCCTGGCCGTGCGCCCACAGCTGGGCGACCAGCGCGTCACCGAGGCGCACCCGGGCGGGCTGGAGCAGCTCCTCCATCCGCGCCCCGAACCCGGGCGGCAGCACGGCGCCGCTCATCGCGCTCCTGATCGCGGCGGAGGCCCCGGCCAGGCGCACCGCCCGGCGGTCGTCCTCCTCGGCGAGCGCGAGCTGCGCGAGCGTCTCGATGCGACGGGCCACGCCGAGCCGCTGGCCGGTCCCGATGCAGAGTCGCAGGCTCTCGACCAGCCTGATCCGCGCGGTGGCGAGGTCTCCCTGGGCCAGCGCGATCCGGCCCAGCCCCGACAGGCAGGTGATGGCCTGCCAGTGCGCGGTGATGTCCTGGAGCATGTCGAGGGCGCGCTCGTAGTGGGCGCGGGCCTCGGCCAGGTCGCCGCGGAGCCAGGCGACCTGGGCCAGGCCGATGAGGGCGACCGGCGCGGCCCAGTGGTTGTCGAGCTCGTGGGCGATGGCGAGCGCGGCCTCGAAGGATCGCTGTGACTCCTTCGCCCTGCCCTCGGACAGCGCGAACGTGCCCTCCATGGAGCGGATGACCGTCTCGTGCCAGGGGTCGTCGACCGTGCCCACGGCCTCCAGTGCGTCGTCCAGCAGGGACCTGGCCCTCTCGGGGCGCCGCTGGTAGATGGCCACCCAGGCGAGGATGGCCAGCGCACCGCTGAGCGGCCCGTACAGGCCGGCCTCGCGGCACAGGTCGACCGCGGCGGTGCAGGCGATCTGCGCGGTGTCGGGGTCGCCCTGCCCGAAGGCCACCTGCCCGCGCAGCGCGAGGGCGTCGCCGCGTACGCACGACGTCAGCTCCTCGGGGGCGGCGTCGAGCAGGCGGTCGAGCCACTTGTCGGCCGGGGTGAACCTCCCCCCGGCGATGATCGGCCAGCGCAGCAGGACGAGGAGGCGCAGCGCGCTCTCGGGGTCGCCCGCGGACTCGACCGACCAGCGCACCGCCGCCCACACGTTGGCCTGGAGCTCGTCCAGCATGACCAGCATCGGGCAGATCTCCGGCCAGGTCGGGCGGGGGCGCCGGACGATCGTCTGGTGGATCCGGGCGGCGACCTCGATCATGTGGTCGCGGTGCAGCCGCCGGAACTCGGGCTCCTCGCCCGAGGCGTCGAGCTGCTCGGTGGCGTACTCGCGGATCGTCTCCAGCATGCGGTAGCGCGTCTCGCCCGCCACCTCTGCGTCGGCCAGGACCAGCGACTTGTCGACCAGGTCGCAGAGCACCCCCAGGACGTCCTCCGCCCACAGCGCGTTGCCCGCGCAGACCTGCTCGGCCATGTCGAGCGTCCACCCGCCGGTGAAGACCGCCAGCCGGCGCAGGAGGATCCGCTCGGGCTCGTTGAGCTGCTGGTAGCTCCAGTCGACGGTGGCCCTGAGCGTCTGCTGCCTGGCCGGGGCCGTCCTGTCGCCCGCGGACAGCAGCCGGAACCTGTCCCTGATCCTGGCGTTGATCTGCTCGACGGTCAGCACCCTGCACAGGGCGGCGGCGAGCTCGATGGCGAGCGGCATCCCGTCGAGTGCCTCGCAGAGCCCGGCGATGTCGGCCGCGTTCTGCTCGGTGACGGAGAAGGCCCGCGAGGCGGCGGCGGCGCGGTCGGCGAACAGGCGCACCGCCTCGCTGGTGCCCAGGAAGAGCCGCACCGCCTCGCCGGTGCCGAGGTCGTGCTCGCCACTCCTGGGCAGGGTGAGCGGCGGCACCCGCCACACGGTCTCCCCCGCCACCCGGAGCGGCTCGCGGCTGGTCGTGAGGACGCGCACGTGGGGACAGACGGTGAGCACGGCGCGGCAGAATCTCGCGGACTCCTCGATGAGCGACTCGCAGTTGTCCATGACCAGCAGCAGCCGCCGGTCGCCGAGCGCGTCGATCAGGGTGTCGGCCAGCGCGCGGGACGGCTCGGCCTTGACCCCGAGCACGGCGGCCACCCGGGGCTCGATCTGGTCGCCGCGCACCGCGTCGGCCAGCTCGACCAGCCAGACACCGCCGGGGAACTCCCCCGCCACCTGGCTCGCGACCCGGACCGCCAGCCTGCTCTTGCCGATGCCGCCCGCCCCGCAGAGCGTCACCACCCGGGCGACGCCCAGCAGGTCGGTGAGCTCTTCCACGTCGGCTTCACGCCCCACGAAGCCGTTGGGTTCGAGGGGAAGGTTGCCTCCGGTGAGGGAGGCGTGTGCGGTGTCCTGGGTCATCGGCTCTTAACAGGTAGCGGACAGAACCGTCACAGAAAGTGTGACATCAATTACCGAACCATGCCCAGTCTTAGACCTTTTCCGGCCTGTGACTCCTCCGCTTCCTGAAGGGAGCGGCTTCTCGTTAAGCCGCTTGCGCGACGTCGCGAAGGGCAAGCCCTGCCCTGAGGATGTTGATCGCCGCGTTGACGTCGGCGTGCGCCGCATGAGCGCACCGCTGACAGTGGAACTCGGCTTGGGTGAGGCGGTGCCGTGACCGCCCATGGCCATCCGATGGCCATCACCGGTACGGCGACTCACACTGCTCCCATGACAGACTCCCCCGCCGCCCCGGCCCCCGAGCTTGGCGAGCTCAGCCTCTCCGAGTGGTACGCGCACACCGACAAGATGACGAAGGTCGGCTTCCTGACCATCGCCCGCAGGCTTCCGGCGCTGGTGTCGCAGGCCGTCAGGCTGGCTTGGCTGGCCAGCCCCCGTGACACCGCCGTCGCGATCACCCTGAGCCTGCTGAGCGGGGTGTTCACCGCGTTCGGGCTGCTCGCCACGACCGGGGTGCTGTCGGCGCTGTTCGAGGCGGGACCGACCCCCGACCGGGTGCGGGCCGCCCTGCCCAGCCTGATCATGGTGGGGGTGGCCGCGACCCTGCGCACCCTCACGCAGGCGGGCGCGGGCTGGGCACAGTCGCGACTGGAGCCCCAGGTCGGCCGGATCGCCGAGGAACGCCTGTACGGGCTGACCAGCCGGGTCGGCCTCGCGGCCTTCGACGACCCCGACTTCCACGACGCGCTCCAGCGGGCCAGGGCGCGCGGGGTCTCCATGGCGGACGAGGTGGTGGGCACGGCCATCAACACGCTGACCGCGATCATCGGCATCGTCGCCGCGGCGGGCGTGCTGGGGGTGCTCCATCCGGTCCTGCTGCCGCTGCTGGTGCTGGCGGTGCTGCCCGACGCGTGGGCGGCGGTCCGCTCGGCACGCATGCGCTACACGACCATGTACTCCCTGATACCGGCCAGACGCCGTAAGTGGATCATCGCGGAACTGCTGGCGGAGCGCGACCCGGCCGCGGAGGTGCGCTCGTTCACCATGCGCGGCTTCCTGATGCGGATGTACGACGCGGTGGCCACGGCCGAGCAGACCGTCATGCTCGGCCTGGCCCGGCGGCAGATCCTCGCGCGGGTCGTCGGCGAGGCGCTGGGCGGCATCGGCACGGCCGTGGTCTACGTCGCCCTGGGCGTGCTGCTCGCGGTGGGCGCGGTCCCCCTGGCGGTCGCGGGCACCGCCGTGCTGGCGATCCGTTCCGGCCAGACCTATCTGGCCAACCTGATGTACGCCACGAACCGCCTCTACGAGGAGGGCCTCTACTTCACCGACTTCCTCGACTTCTGCGCCGAGGCCGAGAGCAGGCTGCCCGCCGGACGCCCGGCGAGTGCCCCGGAGAGCTTCGAGCGGATCACCGCCGAGGACGTCGTCTTCACCTACCCGGGCTCCACCGGCCCGGCGCTCCAGGGGCTCACGGTGACCATCGACAGGGGCGAGGTGATCGCCCTCGTCGGGGAGAACGGCTCGGGCAAGACCACGCTGGCCAAGATCCTGTCAGGGCTGTACGAACCGGACAGCGGCCGGGTCAGCTGGGACGACACGGACCTGGCGGACGTCGACCCCGACGAGCTGCGCAACCACATCGCGGTCATCGCCCAGGACCACACGCGCTGGCCGCTGACCGCCCGCTACAACATCAGCATGGGCACCGACAAGGGAGAGCCCGCGCTCGTCGCCGCGGCCGAGGTCGCGGGTGCCGACCAGGTGGTGGCCGAGCTGCCGCACGGCTACAGCACCCTGCTCGACCGGCGTTTCAAGGACGGCCACGAGCTGTCCGGCGGCCAGTGGCAGCGGATCGCGGTGGCCCGCGGTTTCCACCGGGACGCCCCGCTGCTGATCTGCGACGAGCCCACCGCGGCCCTGGACGCCCGCGCCGAGCACGCCCTGTTCGAACGCATCCGGCAGCACGCGGACGGGCGCACCGTGCTGCTGATCACCCACCGGCTGGCGAGCGTCCGCTACGCCGACCGGATCTACGTCCTCGACCATGGCAAGGTCGTCGAGCACGGCACCCACGACGAGCTCATGGGCCTCGACGGCCTCTACGCCGACCTCTACGGTCTCCAGGCCAGGGCCTACTCCGCCTGACTCCGGGACGGCCTCGACGACGGCCTCCGTCACCTCCGGGCGGGAACCTTCCCGCTTCGACATCACCTCCGGGCGAGAACCTCCTCGCTCCGACGTCGTCCAGGGCCAGGACCCCTCGGCCCGACGTCGCCTTCGGACCAGGGGCTACTCGGCCTGGCCGCCCAGGAAGGCCTCGATGACGGCCCTGGCGATGGGTGCCGCCACCCGCCCGCCCGGCCCGCCGCCCTCGACCAGGACCCCGACGGCGATCCGGGGGGAGGCGGCCGGGGCGAAACCGCTGAAGACGGCGTGGTCCTCGCCCGAGACGGCGTTCTCCGCGGTACCGGTCTTCCCCGCGACCTTTCCCCCCCGGACGGCCGCGGCGGCGCCGGTCCCTCCCCTCCCGGTGACGGCGATCATCATCTCCGTGAGCCGTTCGGCCTCCTCGGCGCTGAGCGCGCGGCGGTACGGCGAGGGCTCGGTCACGTCGATCACCGTGCCGTCGACGAGGCTGACCTCGTCCACGAGGTGGGGGCGCATCAGCGAGCCGTCGTTGGCCACCGCCGCCGCGATCATCGCGATCATGAGCGGGGTGGCCCGGACGTCGAACTGGCCCAGCGCCGACATCGCGGTCTGCGCGTCGTCCAGCACGGGGGGATAGACGCTCCTGGCCACCGGCATGGGCACCTCCAGGTCGTCGGTGTCGAATCCGAAGGCCTCGGCCTGCTCACGCAGCGCGTCCTGGCCGAGGTCGACCCCGATCTTCGCGAAGGGGGTGTTGCACGAGAGCTTGAACGCCCGGAGCAGCGGAAGGGCGCCGTCACCGCAGGCGGCGCCGCCGGAGTTGCGCAGGTAGGTGCCGGTGCCGGGAAGGCGGAAGGCCTTCGGGGCGCTGACGCGGGTGTCGAGGTCGTACCGCCCGGAGCCGAGTGCCGCCGCACTGGTAATGATCTTGAAGGTGGATCCAGGCGGGTAGTTCCGCTGGATCGCCCGGTTCAGCAGCGGGTCCGCGGGGTCGCCCTGCAGCCGCTTGTCCACCCTGTCGAGCCCGGCCGCGTCGAAGCTCGTGTAGAGGTTCGGGTCGTACGAGGGCAGCGAGACCATGGCGAGGATCGCGCCGGTGCGGGGATCGATCGCGACGACGGCGCCGGGTTTTCCCGTGGCGCGCAGCCCGTCGTAGGCGGCCCGCTGGGCGCCGCGGTCGACGGTGAGCCTGAGTGTGGCGCCGCCGCGGGTGCCGTCGACCAGCCCGCGCACCTTCACCCGGGGGTCGTTCCCGGACAGCAGGGCCTCCTCGGCCTGCTCGACGCCGCCGGTGCCGGTGCCGTAGAGCGAGAAGTGCCCGGTGATCGCGGCGTAGAGCGGACCACCGGGATAGACCCTTCGGTATCGGTAGGTGGCGCTCCTGGCCTTGCGGCTGGTCGCGATGACGGTGCCGTCGCGGAGCAGGATCCTGCCCCGGGGGCTCTCGAAGCGCGCGATCATCGTCCGCTGGTTGCGCGGGTCCTCGTTGAGCCGCTCGGAGTCCAGCGCCTGGAGGTAGGTCACGTTGGCGAGAAGGGCGAACAGCATCCCCCCGCACATCAGGGCGACGTGGCGCAGCGGAATGTTGATCCGGCGCGCGCGCGGTGCGACCATGGCCCCTCCCCGGACACCCGACCCCGAATACCGGTTTAACAGCCGGACCGAAAAGGGCACCTCGACCAGGGGCAAAGCCGTCGTACGGCTTCTGAACGGCCATAAGCCTCAGGGCTTACGGCAAGCCTCAGGGCTCACGTCCGGCACGAACCGCGCGGTCATCCGGCCCCCGCCGACGCGAGTCACACGATTTCCGGCCTCCCGCCGACACGGACGGCGCGGTTCCCGCTCTTCCACCGGCACGAGTCACGCGGCTCTCAGCCTCCCGCGACGCGAGTCACGCGGCTTCCGGCTTCCGGCTCCCGGCTCCCGGCTTCCGGCTTCCGGCTTCCGGCTTCCGGCGACGCGGACCGCGCGGTTTCCAGCCGCGCGGTTTCTAGTCGACCACCGAGCGGTAGTAAGCGATCTTGTTTCGGATCGCCACCTGCTTCTCGCGCAGGTTCTCGACCTGCTCCTGCACCCGCCGGTCGTGGGCTTCGAGCAGCGCGATGCGGTCGCGGACCGTGTGGTCACCCGCCCTGGTCATCTCGGCGAAGCGGAGCATCTCCGCGATCGGCATGCCGGTGTCGCGCAGGCAGCGGACCATGCCGAGCCAGCCGACGTCCTCCTGGGTGAACCGGCGCTGCCCGGCGGCGTTGCGGCCGATCGACTCAAGCAACCCGATCCGCTCGTAGTAACGAAGCGTGTCGAGGCTGAAGCCGGTCTCCTCCACCACCTGTCCCGGTGTGTACACACTCACACCGGGCAGCATTTCACCTGAAACCCACTCCAGGTCAAATTCCACCCTCTCCGGGCGGCCCACTTGCCCTGGAGTCCACTCCAGCATCCAGGGTGGTGTCCATGACACACATCCCCCTCGCCCTGGGCACCATCCCCTTCGGCACGACCCTCGACGACAGGGCCGTCTTCGCGATCCTCGACCGGTTCGCCGACGCCGGAGGCGCCCTGCTGGACACCGCGAACAACTACCCGTTCTGGAACGAGGGCGCCACCGGCGACGAGAGCGAGCTGGCCATCGGCCGCTGGCTGGCCGCCCGGGGCAACCGCGACCGGATGGTGCTGAGCACCAAGTGCGGCGGACGGCCGACCGTCCCCGGTGACCGGACCCTGGACTCCGCCGAGGGCCTGTCCGCCACGGCGATCGCCGCCGCCGCCGAGGGCAGCCTGCGGCGGCTGGGCACCGACCACGTCGACGTGTACTGGGCGCACATCGAGGACCGCTCCGTTCCCCTGGAGGAGACCCTGGGCGCCTTCGCCGAGCTGGCCCAGGCGGGCAAGGTCCGCGAGATCGGCGCGAGCAACGTGCCGGCCTGGCGCCTGGAGCGCGCCCGCGCCACTTCGCGGGCGAACGGCTGGCCGCTCTACACCAACGTGCAGCTCCGCCACACCTACCTGCGGCCCCGGCCCGGGGTACGGCTGCCGGAGTCGGGTCACGTCCTGGTCCAGGACGACATGCTCGACTATCTGCGCTCGGAGCCCGGCCTGACCCTGTGGGCGTACAACACGCTCATGTTCGGCGCCTACACCCGCGAGGACCGGCCGATCCAGGACGTCTACGACCACCCCGGCACCGTGCGCGGGCTCGCCGTGCTCCGGGAGATCGCGGGCGAGCTGGGCGCGACCGTCAACCAGGTGGTGCTGGCCTGGCTGGTCGGCGGTGACGTGACCACGGTCCCGATCGTCGGCGTGAGCTCCCTGGCCCAGCTGGAGGAGGCCCTGGGCGCCCTGGACCTCAAGCTCGACGGCGAGCACCGCGCCCGCCTGGACGCCGCCCGCTGACGGCGTCCGCTTGAACGCCGCCCGCTGACGGCGTCCGCTTGAACGCCGCCCGCTGATGGCGCTCACCGTCAGCACTCACCGACGATGGCCGGTCCCGCCGGCCGACCCCGCCGACGGGCCGGCGGGAACCGTCATTCCTGGGGCAGGTGCGCCGACAGGTAGCGGCGGACCAGGTGCTTGCACTCGGCGATCAGCTCGGGGTCCCCGTCGGGCAGGGAGCGGAAGGCGAGCTTGAGCACCGCGTCGGCGGCCTCGACCGCGACGAAGAGCGCCCGGTCCAGCTCGGGTCCGATCGGGGCGCCGAGCAGGTCGACGGTGATGGTGCGGAGCCGGTCGGCCACGATGGCGTTGTTCTCCAGCGCGGCGTCGAGCATGCGGTTGGTCCCCTTGAGGATGGGACCGCCGGGCGCGGCGAGCACTCCCCCGAAGTCGACGACCGCGAACCCCGGCGTGGACCGCTTCATCGCGACGAACTCGTCGATCGCGAGGTCGACCATCTCCGTCCACTCGGACAGCCGCACCTCGGAGAGCCTGGCCGTGACCCGGCCGAGGAACGCCTCCAGATTGCGTATCGCCAGCGCGCGTACAAGCCCCTGCTTATCGGGGAAAAACTGGTAGAAAGTGCCGATCGGCACCTCTGCGCGGCGCGCGACCTCCTTGGTGGTCAGCGCCTCGTAGCCGACCTCGTCCAACAACCGCGCGCACTCGTCCAACATGCGCTCCACCCGTTCCAGGCTGCGGCGCTGAGCGGGTCGGCGGCGAAGCGTTCCCCCGGAGACGTTCGTCATCTCCCCATCATCCCCCACGACAAGCCGGGGGATTAACATGAGCCAGACTCACACTATTTGGAGGCCGGGATGTTTCTGTGGGGCACGGCGACCGCGTCCTACCAGATCGAGGGGGCCGTCGCCGAGGACGGGCGGGGCATCTCGATCTGGGACACCTTCACCCGCGAGCCCGGCCGCGTCCGCGACGGCGACACCGGCGACGTGGCCTGCGACCACTACCACCGCTGGCCGGAGGACCTCGCGCTGATGTCCGATCTCGGGGTGAACTCCTACCGCTTCTCCATCGCCTGGCCGCGCGTCCAGCCCGACGGGAGGGGCGCGATCAACCAGGCGGGCCTCGACTTCTACGACCGGCTGACCGACGCGCTCCGCGAGAGGGACATCGTCCCCGCCGCCACGCTCTTCCACTGGGACCTGCCCCAGCCACTGGAGGACGAGGGCGGCTGGCTGAACCGCGACACCGCCTACCGTTTCGCCGAGTACGCCGCGGCCGTGGCCGACCGGCTCGCCGACCGGATCCCCCTGTGGATCACCCTGAACGAGCCCTTCATCCACATGGTCTTCGGCTACGCCCTGGGCACCCACGCCCCCGGCAGGACCCTGATCCTGGACGCGCTCCCGGCCGCCCACCACCAGCTGCTCGGACACGGCCTGGCCGTACGGGAGCTCAGGGCGCGCGGCGCGGAGAAGGTCCTGATCACCAACAACTGCACCCCGGTCTGGCCCGCCTCCCCGGACCCCGCCGACCTGGCCGCCGCCGACGCCTACGACACCCTGCACAACCGCCTGTTCAACGACCCCGTACTCCTCGGCGCCTATCCCGACCTGTCCGCGTACGGGGTGAGCCTCGACTGCGTCCGCGACGGCGACCTGGACCTGATCGGCACGCCCCTCGACGGCATCGGTATCAACTACTACAACCCCACCCGGATCGCCGCGCCCACCGGCGAGGGCCTTCCCTTCGAGGACGCGGGCGTCACCGGCTACCCCACCACCGCCTTCGGCTGGCCCGTCGTTCCCGACGGCCTGCGCGAGCTCCTCTCCGGCCTCAGGGCCCGGTACGGCGACGCCCTCCCGCCGGTCTACGTCACCGAGAACGGCTGCTCCCAGCCCGACGAGCCCGGCACCGGCGGGACGGTGGACGACCAGGACAGGATCGCCTTCCTCGACGGCCACATCGGGGCCGTCGAGCGGGCGCGGGCCGAGGGGGTGGACGTGCGCGGCTACTACGTCTGGTCCCTGCTGGACAACTTCGAGTGGGCCGAGGGCTTCAGCCAGCGCTTCGGGCTCGTGCACGTCGACTTCCCCACCGGTACGCGCACCCCGAAGGCCTCCTACCACTGGCTGCGCGATCGCATCTCACGGAGCCGGCCCGGCACGCCCTCCCCGCCGTGACGGCACGGCGCGGGCGGAACTCCCCGCCGCGCCCGGCCGCACCGCGGAACGGCCACCGTAGTCCGAAAGATGTACGGCGGCTTCGGCGTCACGCAGGAGGTCATACGGGGTCCGACATCACATGATCGGAAGTGAGAAGAACCGGAACCCAACCGATCACCCCCGTACCCGCCCCCACGGCCGTGACCGGACGCGCGGACCACGCGGGGTACGCGGGGCCGCCGTGCCCCGGGCATCACCGACGGAGAGCGAAGTTGACCACCGAACTGGTACTGACCCTGGGAGCCCTGGCGCTCGTCGACAGCACGAGCTTCGGGACCCTCGGCATTCCCGCCTACCTGCTGCTCGCCTCGGACCGGTCACCGGCCGGCCGCCTGCTGGTCTACCTCGCCACGGTCGCCACCTTCTACTTCGCCGTCGGCGTCGCGCTGATGCTCGGGCTGGCCACGGCCCTCGACGCCTTCGAGGAGGCTTTGTACAGCCGCACCGCCAACTGGATCCAGCTGGCGATCGGCGTGGGGCTGTTCCTGCTCAGCTTCCGTGTCGACTCCAGGCGGCGGAAGGAGAAGGAGGGCCCGAGTCGCTGGGAGCCTCGCCTCGGCGGGCCGGGGGCGATGGTCCTCCTGGGGCTGACCGCCGCCCTGCTGGAGGTCGCGACGATGCTCCCCTATCTCGGCGCGATCGGTTTCATGACCGGCGCGAGCCTGCCCGCCGCCCGGTGGGTGCCGCTGCTCGCGGGCTACGTGGTCGTCATGATCCTGCCGTCGCTCGTGCTGCTCGGCGTCAAAACCGTCGCCGGAGGTTGGCTGGACCCGAAGCTGGAACGGCTGCGCACCTGGATGCGCAGGCACTCGGCCTCCGCGATCGGCTGGACCCTGGGCATCGTCGGCTTCCTCGTCGCCCGCGACGCGGCGGCCCGCCTGTTCATGACCTGAACCCGGCGTTCACCGGCCACACCGCCCGATCGGAGCCGGCGGAAAACCCGTTGCGAGGAAACGAGACGGGTCGTACCGTATAGGGCCATGTGCATGTACTTCGCCGGCAACATGTTCGGCTATGTGATCCGTCCCCGCGACAGCCGGCCTCCGGCCCGCTAGGGACGCTCACCCCTTCTCCTTCTCCACGCGTCCCGACGCGCGCCCAGGGCCTCCGAGACCTTCTCTCACCTCGGACCCGAAAGGGCGAAAGCTGTGGCGCACTCCTTCGCGCACGGAAACCATTCACACACCCAGAGAAAGGTCAGGAACGGCGGTGGCCGCAGTGACCGCGACCGGGCCAGGCGCACTCTCTCGCAGAACTTCCTCGTCGATCCGCACGCCGTCCGGCAGATGGCCGGGGCGGCCGGGTCGCACGAGCTGCTCCTGGAGCCGGGCGCGGGCGAGGGTGCCCTCACCCTCGCCCTCGCGAGAAACTGCGCCAGGATCGTGGCGTACGAGATCGACCCGCTGCACGCGGGCAGGCTCGCCGCCCGCACCCGCGGCGACGACAGGATCGAGGTGGTCAGGGGTGACTTCCTGACCGCGCGGGTCCCGCGCGAGCCGTTCGCGGTCGCCGGGAACATCCCGTACTCGATCACCTCAAGGATCGTCGACTGGTGTCTGCGCGCGCCCGCGCTCACCTCGGCGACCCTGCTCACCCAGCTGGAGTACGCGCGCAAGCGTTCCGGCGACTACGGCCGCTGGAGCAAGCTGACCGTGCTGACGTGGCCCGGCCACTCCTGGGAGCTGGCCGGGCGCGTCGGCCGCGCGAGCTTCCGGCCGGTGCCCGCCGTCGACTCCGCGATCCTGCGGATCGAGTCGCGTCCCGTCCCGCTGCTGCCCGGCGGCCGGGACGCGGCCTGGCGGGAGTTCGTCGAGTACGGCTTCACCGGGCTGGGCGGTTCGCTGCACGCCTCACTGCGGATGCGGTACGCGCCCCACCGGGTCGACGCCGCGTTCGCGGAGGCGCGGGTGGACCGTGACACCGTGGTGGCGTTCGTCCATCCCGACCGGTGGCTGACGCTCTTCGAGCTGCTCCACTGAACAAACACCTGGGAACCCCGGGTCCGGCCCGCCCCGGCGGCCGGACCCGGGGGCTCCCACCTGTACGACGAACGGGACCCCCGAAAAACGACATCCCACCTTTGCCGGCCGCTTCCGTCTGCCGGAGCAGGAGCCGGATTGACCCGGAGCGGGAAGTGGAGTCATGAGATCTCGTAACATCGGCCTCATGATGACTTCCACGGATTGTTATCCGTGCGATCAGGAAGCGCGGTTCGACGTGTCGCCTCCGCGGGAGCGGATCGCGTTCGACGACCACTGGCGGGTGGCACACGCGATCAACACGGCGCTGCCCGGGTGGCTGGTGCTCGTCCCCCGCCGCCATGTCACGACCATCGCGACCCTGACCGACGCCGAGGCGTCCTCCCTCGGCCTCTGGCAGACCCGGCTGTCGCAGGCGCTCCACGAGGTGACCGGCTGCGTGAAGACGTACGTGGTGCAGTTCGCCGAGCTGGAGGGCTTCAGCCACGTGCACTTCCACATCGTGCCGCGCATGAGCGACCTGCCGGGCGAACTGCGGGGACCCAGGGTGTTCGGGTTCATGAACCGTACGTGCGGCGAGCACGTCACCGCCGAACAGATGGACGAGACGGCCGTCAAGCTCGGCCAGGCCCTCCGGGGGGCCACCGTCGGGACCGTGCCACGAGCCGGAACCTAATCCTCGTCCTCGTCCTCGTCCTCGTCCTCGTCCTCGTCCTCGTCCATGTCCATGTCCATGTCCATGTCCATCCACAGCGGACTCTCGGCGCCTTTGGCCCTCATGGCCGCCCGGCGGATCCTGGCCGCCCCGTACTCGCCGGGCGCGAGGCAGTCCGGGCACGGAGGAGTGCCGTGGGCATTGGGCATGTATCTCCAGCCGGTCACCTGGTTCACCTCGCGGACGCGATGGATCTCCTTCGCGGTGATCGCCCGGGGAACGAAGACCTCGTACCCCCGGGCGTCGTCGTATCCGGCGATCAGCGCGGCGGCCTCGGCGCTGGAGACCTCCCCGTGCTCTCTCCCGTAATGGCCCACGAACACCGGCTCGTCGTCGGGCACCCGGAAGTCGACGGCCGTCACCGTACGGCGTCCACCGCGTTTCAGCTCGCGAACCCACTGGTGGGTGAGCTGGTAGGAGGGCAGGACCGGCAGGCAGAACAACCCCGGCACGCCGTCGCGGTTGCGGCTTCGCGCGCGGATTCCGGCCCGCCGCACGGATCGGATGTTCTTGGCCGCGGTGAGATGGACGAACAGTGTCATGGGGTCTGCCCTCCGGGATATGACATCCGGTCTTCCAGAAGCGCCCCACCTCCCCGCGAGGACTCACGAAAATCCGTGAAGATCAGTCAGAGCGTGGCGGCAGCCTAACCCGGCGCGCGGCTGCGGCAAACGGCTTTTCTGGCGGGCCCTACCCCCGAGGGGCGTACGGACGGTCGCGGCGGGCGTCGTGGAGGATCGAGCCCCACCAGAGGAGCTCGTCGAGCATCGCCTTCGCGGCCCCGTTGGGGCCCTCGGGATCCTTGAGAGCGCCGTCGGGACTGAACAGCTCGTAGTACCGGGGGAAGGTGACGTAGTTGCGGACCGTGTGGGCGTACAACTCGCCGAAGACCTGGCGCAGCTGCTCCACCGCCAAGAGGCCGCCGCTCCCCCCGCTGTAGCCGACGAAGCCGATCGCCTTGGCCTCCCACTCGGTGTAGTGCCAGTCGATGGCGGCCTTCAGCGAGGCCGGGCGGGGCGGAGACCAGGAAGACCGGACCAAGACTGGTAGTGGCAGGGCCACGACCCCGGCCGCCACAGCTGTTACGTTCGGAACGTGAGCGACAACGAGCTGGGCATGTTCCTGCGCATCCGCCGTGAAGCCGTCACACCCGCCGAAGTGGGACTGCCCACCGGCCCTCGCCGCCGCACGCCGGGCCTGCGCAGAGCCGAGCTGGCCACGCTCGCCGGAGTCAGCGTCGAGTACCTGACCCGGCTGGAGCAGGGGCGCGACCGCCGCCCGTCGGCGCCCGTACTCTCCGCACTGGCCGGCGCGCTGCGGCTGACCGCGAGCGAACACATCCACCTGCACCGGATCACCAAGGCGGCCGACGGCGGCTTCACCTGCATGGGCGACGCGATGCCGGCCCGCGCGGTGCGCCCCACCGTGCGGGCACTGCTCGACCGGCTGGAGCCCGCGCCCGCCCTGCTGCTCAACCGGCTGAGCGAGATCCTCGCCTGGACCGCCGGGTACGAGCGGCTGGCGGGACCGATCGGCCTGCTGGACGGCAACCCGCCGAACCTCGCCCGCTTCGTGTTCGCCGACGACCGGGCACGGATCGCCTACCCCGACTGGGACCGTGTCGCCGACGAACAGGTCGCCGCCCTCAAGCAGGGACCTTTCCTGGCGGACCGGCACATCGCGATGCTCGCCGACGAGCTGACCGTCACCGCCGGGGCGGCTTTCACCGGACGCGTGGACACCCTGCCTGGCCTCCCGGAATCCAGCGGCGTCACGCGGCTGGTCCACCCCGACGCGGGCGAGCTGCGCCTGGCGTACGAAACCCTCGAACTGCCCGCCGACGACGACCAGCGCCTCATCGTCCATCTCTCCGCCGACGACGCCACCTCCGCCGCGCTCGACCGCCTCGCCGGCCTCCGTCCGGGCGCGCTGCACGCGGTGTCCGGCTGACACGGGACGCGTCGCCCACCGGCACAGGCCGGGTGACGCGGGGCCCCTCCTGCGGCGCGTCGCGACAGGCCTGAGCCCGCCCTCCCGTACGAACGCCCCCCACGGACCGGGCGCCCCTTACCGGTCACAGCGCCGGGGACACGGACCGTGCCCCGCAGACGGCCACGATCAAGTTCGTATCAGCGTGGCTCCCCCCGTTGTGCACCACAACCGACATAATCGAGACGATCAGCCTGGTCAGAACGCACACGCGATGTCCTCATCCGGGTCGTCCCGGGCGGATCCCCCTCCACCGACACCCACGTCACGCCACGTGACGACCGTAGAGCGCCCCGAGCGTCCGGCAGGAGGAGCGTATGCATCTCGCCATACGAATCGGAGTGGCCACCAGCCTCATGGCGGCCCCGAGCGCCCCGGCCGAGCCGGCCGCCCCACCCGCTCCCACGCCTGCCGCCACGACCAATGTCAAAGCCACCCCCGTCGCCAAAGCCACCCCCGTTGCCACGGCGACCGTCAAAACCACTCCCGTCGCCATGGCAACCGCCAAAGCCGCTCCCACGCCTGCCGCCACGGCCAATGCCACCCCCGTTGCCACGGCAACCGCCAAAACCACTCCCGTCGCCACGGCGACCGCCAAGGCCGCTCCCACGCCTGTCGCCACGGCCAACGCCAAAGCCACCCCCACTCCCACCCCCGTCGCCATGGCCGCCCCCACCCCGACACCCAGCGCCAGCGCCAGCGCCACTGCGATCGCGAGCGCGAGTGCGACCTCGACCGCGACTCTTACCACCAAGACCAACCACACGGTTTCACTGCCTCCGATCGGCGGCAGGAACACCATCCCTCCGGCACTGAAAAAGGTCCCGTCGCTCCGTATCCGCCCCCTGTGGCCCCGCCAGGCCAGCCATGTCCGGATCTTCGCGCACTGCCCTCCGAAGTCGAACCACGCGATCATCGGTTCCACCGCGTTCAACCTGAAGGGGTCGAGACGCATCTACCGGGAGGTGGGGCTGGGACTCTCCGACCGGGGGCTGGGGCACCGCGCCGCGTCCATCTCCTACTACGCTCTTCCGGGATTCCACGAGGCGTGCCTGACGTGCGTGAAGGTCACGATGAACCAGGAGACCCGCATCAGGCGGATCCGGGTGCTCGGCCGGGACTCCACCCCCCTCTACGTGCGAAGGTTCAGCATCTGGCAGTTCTTCGACTAGCGCGTTCCCTCGGCCCGAAGTGCTCCGCCGCGGGCGATGACTCCCCGGACTTCCGCGGGTTGTACGCGGTGACGGACCTCATCGGCTCGCAGGAGGCAGACATGTTGAGCACGGAGAACCGCGAGGCGGACCCCGGGCACGGAACCGCTCTCTGGTCGTCGGCGGCCTGGCGGAGGAGCGCGGTGTCGTGGCTGGACGAGCGGCTCGCTGCGGCCGGGATGGAGCGGACCGGCGAGGTCACCCAGCCGCACCTGCGGCCGTGGGGGACGGTGCTCAGGGCGCCCACCACCCGCGGCCCGGTGTGGCTGAAGGCCCCCGGACCGGACACCGCGTTCGAGGTGGGGCTCTACCGGCTCCTGCTGCGGGTCGCGCCGGACCGGATCCTGCCCCCGATCGCCGTTGACGTCGAGCGAGGGTGGCTCGTGCTCCCCGACGGCGGGACGCCCCTGGGAGAGCGCGTGGACGGCGCCGCCCTGGCCGACGCCCTGGTGACGGTCCTGCCGGAGTACGGCCGGCTCCAGCGTGACCTCATGCCGCACGTCGAGGACCTGCCGCCGCTGGGTGTCGCCGACATGCGCGCCGCCGTCATGCCCCGGCGGTTCGACGAGGCGGCGCACGCGGTCGGAGAGTACGTGGAGCGGTACGGCGACACGTCCGACAGGGAGACCCACCGGCGCGTGACCGCCATGCGCGGCACCTTCGCCTCGTGGAGCGAACGGCTGGCCGCCGCGTCCGTACCGCCGAGCCTTGACCACAACGACCTGCACCCCTGGAACATCCTGGTGTCCGGGGCCGAGCCGACCGGCCGGATACGGTTCTACGACTGGGGCGACAGCGTCGTGGCCCACCCGTTCGCCGGCATGCTGGTCGCCCTGGGATTCCTGCGCCTCCATCTGGGAGCCGCCCCCGACGACCCGGCGATCCTGCGCCCCAGGGACGCCTACCTGGAGGTGTTCGGCGACCTCGCCCCGCACGCGGAACTCGTCGAGGAGCTGGAGCTGGCCTGCCGGGTCGGCAAGATCACTCGTACCCTGGTCTGGGAGCGATCGATCCGGGCCCAGGGCCACGCGCACGCGGGCGAGTTCGCGAAGGCACCGCTGCGCTCCTTCGGGTCCCTGGCGGCGGACTCGTGGATCGCGCTGGAGGCCTGATCACCCCGGCCGCCCCGGCCACCTCACCGGCTCACGGGCGGGTCGTCCGCGGTGACATCGTTCCGGATTCCCCGGCGGTGGCGGTCGCCGGGAGGCCGGCGCGGACCGGCCCGGCGATCCAGGCCGACACCCGTGACACGCTCGAAGATCGCTCCACCACCCGGCGAACCGTCGGGGCTCGCCGGTAAGGTTCCGCGAGATGAGCGAGCGTGGGTGGGGATCGGGGAACGACACGCCGGGAGCACGGCTCCTGGACGCCGCGAGGAGGGGTGACTCCGACGCCTTCGGGCGTCTGGTCGATCCGTTCCGCGGTGAGCTGCAGGCGCACTGTTACCGGATGCTCGGATCGGTCCACGACGCCGAGGACGCCGTGCAGGAGGCGCTGGTGCGCGCCTGGCGGGGCCTGGAGCGGTTCGAGAACCGCGGCTCGATCCGGCCGTGGCTGTACAAGATCGCGACCAACAGGTGCCTGACGCTGATCGAACGCCGGGGCCGCAGGGAGCTCCCCACCGATCTCAGCCCGGGTGCCGCACCGCTCGCCGAGACCTCGTGGATCGAGCCGTATCCCGACGAGAGACCGGGCCCCGAGGCCCGCTACATGGCGCGTGAAGGCATGGAGCTGGCCTTCGTCGCCGCTCTCCAGCACCTGTCCGCCCGCCAGCGAGCCGTCCTGGTCCTGCGTGAGGTCCTCGGATTCTCGGCGCGCGAGGTCGCGGACCTGCTGGAGACCACGGTCGCGTCGGTCAACAGCGCGCTGCAGCGCGCCCGCAAGGTCCTCGGCCCCCGGCTTCCCGACAGCGGCCGGCGTTCCCTGGACGAGAAGGGGCTCCGGGAGATCGCGGACCGGTACGCCACCGCGTGGGAGGCCGGAGACGTCGAGGCCATCGTGGCGATGCTGACCGACGACGCCAGATACGCGATGCCGCCGTTGACGGAATGGTACGAGGGTCACGAAGGGATCAGGGCCTTCCTGGTCGAGAAGCCGCTGACCTACCGGTGGCGCTTCCTGCCTGCGTACGCGAACGGGCAGCTCGCGTTCGGCACCTACATGTGGGACGAGGACAGGAAGGCCTACGTCGCGGCGGGGCTCGAGCTGCTCGCCCTGCGGGACACGAAGATCTCCGAGGTCGTCTCATTCCTGATGCCGGAGATATTCGCCATGTTCGGCCTCCCGGACGAGATCGCGAACTGATCCGGCGCCGGCGAGCTCGACGTCGGCGGATCTCGACGCCAGGTGCGGCGTCACTGGAGGACGTCGGCAACGTGGCCGTCTTCGCCGCCTCCGACTGGGCCCGCACCGTAACGGGTGCGGCGATCAACATGAGTTGCGGCGCGGTCATGGACTGACGATCGCACCACGGGCCGGGCGACTCCCCGGCCCGGGTCATGACGCTCCTCGGCGAGACACTCCTCCAGAACCGGCGTCAACGCACCACCGGCCATACGGCCGACAACGATGTACCCGTGGGCGAAGGTCCCCTGGCGACAGCCGGGGGACCTTCGCCCACGCCGGTTCGGGCTCAGCAGTGCTTGCCCAGCGACATGCGCCGGATGAGGGGGAACTTGCGGGCGTCGAATCGGCCGGAGGCGAACCACCGGTACCGCTGGGTCTCGCTGGGCAGGTTCTTGACGAACTTGTTCCGGTCGGCGGGGTCCTGGACGCGGTAGTTGGTCAGTGTGCCGAGGACGGCGTTGTCGGCGTCCTTGAGATACGCCCACATCAGCCAAGCATCGTTGTCGTCGCCGCTGGTGACCGTACCGTCGAACGTCGCCGTGCCGTCCGAGTACAGCGTCCACCGCGCGCCCTCGAACATCGTGCAGTCGCCCGCCCTCATCACCTTGTTCCAGGTGAAGGTCCTGGAGGCGAGCGTGTGGGCCGTCGCCGTGGCCGGAAGCGCCGGCCCGATGGCCAGGGCCAGGGTGGCCGCGACCGCGCCCACCGTCCTGCGGATATCGCGCATGAGACTTTCCCTTTCGTTTCGCCGGACGTTCTTCCACGAAATTGTTGGCATGCGTCGCACGTCGCGATATACGCGGAAGTACGTAGAGCCTCAGGGGGTCCGATGCTTTCCAGGAACAGATATGACCAGGTGCTCGACCTGGCGGTGGAGTTGGTGGCGATGAGCCCCGCCGAGATCGATTACGGATGGATCGCCGAATTGCTCCAACAGGTGCTCGAGTGCCCCACGGCCACCTTCTCCGAGGTCGGCCGGGACGGGGTCACGGGGCTGGGGTGGCCCAGGACCCGCCTGCCGACCGCCACGATGACCGACGTCACCCGCCGCAACATGGAACGCCACCCGCTGATCCAGCACTACGTGCGAACCGCCGACCGCAGGCCGCTGGCCGTCACCGATCTGATGAGTCTCGGACGCTGGCGTTCCTCGGCGACCGGTTCCGACATCCATGTCGTCACCGGTTTCTACGATCACCTGGCGCTCCCCCTGCTGTCCCCTCCGGGCACCATGCGGGCGTTCGCGCTGGGTAGGGAGGAGGGGACGTTCACGAAGCAGGAACGCGAGTTCGTCGAAAGGCTCCATCCCCTGCTGATCGCCATGGATCACAGGGCACGCCTGTCACGATCCCCTGCCGCGCGGAGCCGTCTGACGCCGCGAGAGGAACAGGTTCTCGAGCTCATCGCCGCGGGATTCACCCGCCAGGTCGCGGCGCGACGACTGAAGATCTCCATCAGAACCCTGGACAAGCATCTCGAAGTGATCTACCGCAAGCTGGGGGTGAACAGCCACATCCAGGCGGCCCTCTGGCTGAGCGCCTCCCGGGCGGGAGAAGACCCGGAGCTCCCCCCTGTGTCCCCGACGCCCCGGCGAGGTCTCTCGCATCCGTAGGGAATAGGCGCGTGGCCCGATAACCGCGGAAGTGCGATTCGGCGGCCTTTCACGTACGACACATTCGATGGACGGACGGTCACGGAGATCCTCGACAGGCTCAAATCCGGTCGGGTACTCTGCGCACCACCGAGGAAATGAACGGAGTCTTTGTGACCGTTGATTCGAGCCGGCTGACACTGACTGAGAAGACGGGCTTGAGTTGCGGCCCGGAGGCGCTGCACAAAGCGCTGTACACACAGCGTAAGAGGCTCGTCGGTCGCCTTGCCGAGCTCACGCCGTCCGACTGGACGGCTCCGACGCGCTGCACGCGGTGGTCCGTTCACGAAGTCGTCCGCCACCTTGTCGATGTGGCCGAATATCACGTCGCCCACCTCACCAACCGGTCAGAGCACAGCCGCTTCGACAGATTCGGGCCGTTCGATCCCGCCTCGACTCCCGGTCTGTGGCTCCAGGACTCCGCCGGCCAGTCCCCGGAGCAGACGGTCGAGGCGTTCCTGAGGGTCATGGAGGACGAGCACGACAGCCTCGGTGCCCGCATCCAGGAGGGCGGCGCCACCCTGGAACGCAGCGTCGCCGGTCGCGAGAATCTGTGGTCGGTGCGATCTCTGCACGTGCTGTGGGACGCCTGGCTTCACGAGCGCGACATGTCGGAGACCCTTCGGGTGGACGAACCGCCGGATGCCACCGTCCAGCGTCTCATCACTCTCTACAGCCTGCTGATCGCCGGAGGTGTCGCCGCGCTGTTCGGCGAGCTCCCCCGGGTGTCCTTCCATCTCATGGGCAGCCCCGACGGTGTGTACGAGATCTCGGAGCACCGGGGCGAGGTGAGCGTGGCGGCCGTCGGAAGCGCCTCGCCCGCACACCTCAACGGACCGTTCGAGGCGGTTCTGGAGAGCATCTCCGGGCGCGGCCCCTCTCTCGCCGAGATCGTCGGGGTCTCGAACGCCACCGTCGAAGGTCTCTCGAAGCTGTCCGCCGTCATGCGGCCCGCTCATCCCGGGGACACCCCGCACCGCCGGGCCGCCGAGGGCTGAATCCACGAAGCTGCGGCGGACCGGTGAGAAAAGGAAGGATTTCACCTCACCGAAACCTACGGTGGTAGCGCGGCTGGGTAGAGTCCCGCCATCCTCGACAACGTTGATCCCTTCATCGGCATCGCGGCCACCGACCTGCCTCGGGCACACGGTCTGGCCGCTACCTGGTGGTGGCCGAAACCCCAGGTGGGCAATACCCACCCGGGTGCCACGTCGCCGCTGGGCATGGTGTCGGCCTGCGCCTACTCCGGCGCGTACCCAACCGGGTACGGGCGGTACACGAAGAACACCGAGGGCGTGCCCGAGGAGATGTTCGAGCGGCTGCAGGCGTCCGGGTTCACCCATTTCCAGCAGTCCGGCACCGGCGCGATCCGCAAGTACTACAACTACGTCCGGGTCACCCCGATGGTCCAGCCGCTGGACGTGCTGGGAGAGTCCTGGCCACTGCGCGACGAGGTGGCGGAGGCGGGTTACTACGCGGCCACCCTGGACACCGGGGTCCGCTGTGAGCTCACCGTGGGCACCAAGGTCGCCGTGCACCGGTACACGTTCCCCGAGCACAGCAGCGCCCGCGTGGTGGTCGACCTGTCCTGTGGCGGCCTGGCCATCGAGCACGGCCGTACCGTGCCGTTGCGGGCGCAGGTGGAGAGCATGGGCCACGGCCGCGCCCAGGGCACGGTGGCGATGGAGGGCGTCCCGCTGTCGGTGTACCTGGAGGCCGACAGCCCGGGATGGCGGCAGATGCTCTGGTACGACCGGCGGCTCATCGACGGCGGCACCCGCCTGGACTTCGACAGCATCCGGCACACCACGCTGCGACCTTTCGGCATGCTCTTCATGGGCCCCACCGAACCGGGACAGACCGTTGAGATACGGCTGGGGTTCTCACTGCGCGGGTGCGACCAGGCGCGCGAGAACCTGGAACGCGAGTGCGGGAGCGCGCGGCCGGCGTTCGACGCGGTACGCTCCCAAACCCGGGCCCGCTGGGGCGACCATCTCGGCCGTGTCCAGGTCGAGGGCGGCACACCGGCCCGCCGTACCGTGTTCGCGACGGCGCTCTACCATTCGCTGATCAAGCCGTGTTTCGCCGACGACGAGAGCCCGTTCTGGCCGACCTCCGGACCGTTCGCGTTCGACGTGTGCACCATGTGGGACATCTACAAGACACAGCTGCCGCTGCTCGCGGCCATCGTCCCGGACCGGGCCGCGGACCTGCTGGAGTCGCTGATCCGGGTATGCGAGGAGGAGGGCAACTTCCCCATCGGGTACCGGATGGCCCGCGGCGCCGACCGGTTCTACCGCCAGGGGAGCGCGCTCGTGCACACCGCGCTGGCGGACGCCCACGCGCTCGGCCGGGCGGGTCTGGACTGGAACTGGGCGCTCGTGCACATGGTCGACGACCTGCGTCGCATGTACGGCGAGGAGTTCTTCGAGCACGGGGTGGTGCACCCGATCACCCACACCCTCGACCTCGCCTACGGCCACCACTGCGCGGCGAAGGTCGCCCGCGCGCTGAACGACCGGCGCCTGGCCGACGACCTGGAGAACCGCAGCCGCCAGTGGTCCAACGCCTTCGACCCGGGCACGGGGCTGCTGCGCGACTCGGAGTTCTACGAGGGCGGCAAGTGGAACTACTCGTTCCGCCTGCTGCACGACATGGCCGCGAGAATCGCCCTGGCAGGCGGCGACCGGGCCTTCACCGGCATGCTGGACAGGTTCTTCGGCTTCGACGCCGCACCGGTGACGCAGCCCGGACGGCGCCCGCAGGCGGCGGAGATGGCCGCCGGATACGCCCTGAACCGGTTCGAGGGGCTGAACAACGAGCCCGACATGGAAGCGCCGTGGGCGTACCACTACGCGGGACGGCCCGACCGTACGGCCCAGGTGGTACACGCGGCGTTGACCTGGCAGTTCGGCACCGGACCCGGCGGGCTGCCCGGTAACGACGACTCCGGCGGCCTGAGCTCCTGGTACGTCTGGGCGTCGCTGGGGCTGTTCCCGATCGCCGGGCAGAACCTGTTCCTGGTCAACGCGCCCGCGTTCGCCGGGGCCGTGCTCAGGACCGGCGGCGAGGAGTTCGTCATCGAGACCAGCGGGCACCGCGAGACACCGATCGGCGTCGACGGCGCCGAGCGCGACCTACCGGCGCAGTACGTCCAGTCGGCGACCCTCAACGGCAGGCCTCTGCACGCGACGCACCTGAGCGCCGCCACCGTGCACCGGGGCGGCGTGTTGCACCTGCGGCTGGGCCCGGAGCCGTCCGGATGGGGGCGGAACGTCCGCCCGCCGTCCCTTTCCGATCCGCCCGCCAGACCGGAGGAAACACGATGATCACCCCCCGTCGCCGTCTCGTCATCGTTGTCAGGGCCGACCCGGTCATATGCGGCCACTCCGGCGAGGCCCGTAACCTCGCCGAGGTCGCGTTGACCCGCGGGTTCGACGACGTACGGCTGCTGACCTGGCCGATTCCGGCGCTGCAGGCGGCCGGGCTGCCGCTCAAGCCGCTCGACCGGCTGCTGCCGTACAGCCCCGGGATCACCGTGGAGCGCCCGGAGGCGGTCGGGGACTACCGGGTGCCGGACGGGCGTTACCAGGCCGGCCTCACCGGCCGCCTCGTCGAGCTGCTCGCCGAACCGGTACCCACGATCTGCCTGTCCATGTACATCGTCCCGCACGCCTCGGTGGTCATGGACGCGGTCACGGCCGCGCGCGCGGCCGGGTTCGCGCCCAACGTGCACACCGTCGTAAAGGCGGTCGGCTCCGACGTGACCAACGTGATCCGCTCGTGCCTGCGGGAAGGCCGGTTCGGCGCGGCGACCGTGCTGTTCACCACGTTCCTGGCCAACGACGAGGTCGTCGCGGTCTCCGAGTACACCCGGGAGGAGATCATCGCCTCGGCCGAGCAGGTGGACGCCCACTGCGGCACCGGGTTCGCCGAGCAGTGCCGGCGCCGCGTGACCGTCAGCTACCCGCCGATCGACTCCAGCGCCTTTCTCGACCTGGATCCGGCACAGGTGGACGCCGCACTCGCGAGACGCGGCCTGGAGCGTGACGGGTACATCCTGTTCCTGTCCCGGGTGACCCGGGCCAAGGGCATCCACGACCTGCTCGCCGCCTACGGCCGGATGCGCTGCCGGTCACGGGTGAAACTGGTCGTCGTCGGCACCGGGCCCTCGCTGGAGGAGATACAGGCGATGGCCAAGGAGGACGAGCGGGTGGTGGTCCTCACCGACGTCGACGACCACGAGAAACCGCTGCTCATGCGCGGCTGTGCGGCCTACGCCCTGCCGACCAAGCCCGAGCCCGACTTCGTCGAGACGTTCGGCATCGCCCTGGCCGAGAAGATGCTGGCCGGAGGTGGACCGATCATCACCACCATGACGGGCGGGACCCTGGAGGCGGTCGGCGACACCGCCGTCATCGTCGAGCCCAGGGACGTCGACGGTCTGGCCGCGGCCGTGGACCGGGTGGTCCTGGACATGTCCGCCGCCGAGCGGCAGGACCTGGAACGTCGCGCCCGCGCCCGCGCGATGGCGTTCGACCGGGCCGCGGTCTTCGACGGCCTGTTCCCGCGGAAGGAACTCGCCGCCGAGGCCCACTGAGCCCCGTACAGGCCCCGCACGGACGTCTGGGACCGGTGCGGCCGGCCGTGACCGCACGGACCCGCCGTCACAGCATGGGCGGATGCCGTCCCGGACCAGGATGCCGGGCCGGTACGAGCCGCCATTCACGACACGGGCGGATGCTGTCTCGAACCGAGACGCCGAGCCGGTACGGACAGCCGTTCACGACACGGGCGAGTGCTGTCCCGGACCAGGATGCCGGGTCGGTGCGGACAGGCCCTGGATCTCGGGGTGGTCGCGCAGCGCCGCGACGACCGCGTTCACCGCGGCGCGCTGCGTCGTACCGCGCCGCACGACGATGGTGACGTTGCGGTGCACCGGCGTGCCAAGCTCCCGGGTGACGACCGCGTGATCCGGGGTGACGGCCAGGGCGGGCAGCAGGGCGATCGACCGGCCCGACTCGACGTGTCGCAACAGCATCAGATAGTTGCTGAACCGGCACGCCACCCGGGGCTCGAATCCCGCCTCGCGGCACAGCCGCACGGTCAGGTCCGCCATGTACGACTGCGGCCGGTCACACGCCCAGGTCTCGTCCTCGCAGGCCGCGAGGTTCACCGTCGTACGGGAGGCGAGCGGATGTCCACGCGGCAGCACCAGCACGATCGGGTCGGCCCCCAGGGGAATGATCTCAAGGTCCGCCCCCCACGAGAGGCCGACGTAGTCGGTGGTCGTGACGATGATGTCCGCCTCCCCCGAGCGCAGGGCCGGCCCGCTCTCGTGCGGCTCCAGCTCGATCAGTTCGAGGTGCAGGCGGGGGTGAGTGGTGGCCAGGCGCGTGGCCGCCGGTACCGCGAGGGTCCAGATCGCGCTCTGGAACACCCCGAGCCGGACGGCGCCGATCGGCTCGTCGTTCAGGGCGTGCAACTCGGCCTCGGCCTCGGCCATCTGGTCCAGGATCTCCCGGCCCCGGCGGGCCAGCAGGAGACCGGCCGGGGTCAGCCGCACTCTCCGACCGGCCCGCTCAAGGAGCCGGCATCGGGTCTCGGTCTCCAGCACGGCCAGTTGCTGGGACACCGTCGAAGCGCTCAGATGCGTCGCCTCGGCGACGGCACGGACGGTGCCGAGGGTTTCGAGCAGGCTGAGCAGCCGCAGCCGCCCCGAGTTGAGCATGCTCAGATTGTACGGTTTTACCGTACAGAACAGTCGAAACTGAGCGATGGACGTGCACAGCAGTACA
The DNA here is from genome assembly GCF_036227305.1 of Streptosporangium sp. NBC_01469. Lineage (NCBI taxonomy): Bacteria > Bacillati > Actinomycetota > Actinomycetes > Streptosporangiales > Streptosporangiaceae > Streptosporangium > Streptosporangium sp. NBC_01469. The sequence continues at coordinate 10,364,885 of NZ_CP109465.1, forward strand.
TCCCTAACGTCGATCACATGGTTTCCGAAGCACCCCGCGTCGCCCCAGAACGCCACCTCATCCGCTACAGCGGCCGGGCCGCGTTCACACCCGAGATCATCGTCCGCGCCGAGGGCACGTCGGTGTTCACCGAGAGCGGTCGCGAGCTGCTCGATTTCACCTCCGGCCAGATGAGCGCGATCCTCGGCCACTCCCACCCGGAGATCGTCGCGACGGTTCGCGAGCAGGTCGCCGTCCTCGATCACCTCCACAGCGGCATGCTCAGCCGCCCGGTCGTCGAGCTCGCCCGCCGGCTCGCCGGCACCCTGCCCGATCCGCTGGACAAGGCGCTGCTTCTGACCACCGGGGCGGAGGCGAACGAGGCCGCCGTACGGATGGCGAAGCTCGTCACCGGCCGCTATGAGATCGTGTCGTTCGCCCGGTCCTGGCATGGGATGACCCTGGCCGCCGCGAACGCCACCTACAGCGCCGGGCGCAGGGGCTACGGGCCTGCCGCGCCGGGCAACTTCGCACTGCCGGTGCCGGACCGCTTCCACCCCGGCATCGTCGACGCCGAGGGCGCGCTCGACTGGCGCCGCCAGCTCGACCTGGGCTTCGACCTGATCGACGCCCAGTCGGTCGGCAGTCTCGCCGCGTGCCTGGTCGAACCGATCCTCAGCTCCGGCGGCATCGTCGAACTCCCGCCCGGCTATCTCGCCGCCCTGGCGCGGAAGTGCCGGGAACGCGACATGCTGCTGATCATCGACGAGGCCCAGACCGGGCTGTGCCGCACCGGCGACTGGTACGCCTTCCAGCACGACGACGTCGTCCCGGACATCCTCACGCTGTCCAAGACGCTCGGCGCGGGACTGCCGCTGGCCGCCGTACTGACCAGCCCGGAGATCGAGCAGCGGGCGTACGACCGGGGGTTCCTGTTCTTCACCACCCATGTCAACGACCCGCTGCCGGCCGCCGTCGGCAACACCGTCCTCGACGTCCTGCTCCGCGACCGCCTCGACGAGCGCGCGCGCCGGCTCGGCGCGACGCTGCGCGGCCACCTCGACGGGATCGCCGCCCGCCACGACACCGTCGGGGACGTACGCGGCCGCGGGCTGCTGCTGGGTGTGGAACTCGTCGGCGACCAGGTGCTGGGCGCCGGTGGCGCCGACCGGCTCGGCGCGGCCGTCACCCGGCGCTGCTTCGAGCTCGGGCTGCACATGAACATCGTCCAGTTGCCCGGCTTGGGAGGCGTCTTCCGGATCGCGCCTCCGCTTACCGCGAGCGACGACGAGATCGCCCGCGGCGCCGCCATCCTCGACGAAGCGCTGACCGACGCCGCCCGGGATCTCTGAGAGCCCCTCCGCACGAATCTGATGGACAGGCGTTTCTGTCGGCCCGGGAACACATAGGTGCGGCGGCGCCGGACGGGTGAGTCGATGCTCATGGCGACGGCCGGTGGCGGCGTAGATTGGGCAGGCCGAGGTGGGCGGCGAGGGTGGATCCGCCGTACCAGATGGCTGCCGGGACACGTTCGGGAGGAGCGGGTCGTATCCGCGGTCGTCCGTTCGGCACCTCAAGCCCCGGCGTTCGGGCCGGGGTCGTTGGCAGTCCGCCTGTTCTGGTCGGGCCCCAACCAGCCGCGGCGGGCGGCGAGCAGTCCGGCCTGGAGCCGGGTACGCGCGCCGAGTTCGTCCATCAGTTCGCTGACCCGCCGGTGCACCGTCCGCAGGCTCACACCAAGCTGGCGGGCGACGGCCTCGTCCTTGAGTCCGGCCGCCAGCAGCGTGAACAGCTCCAGGTCCGGCGGGTTCGCCGGGCTGACGGGAGTGGTTTCAAAGGGCTTGGCCGGCAGCGGCAACGCCGACCGCCACAGGACCTCGAAAAGAGTGACCAGCGCGTCGAGCAGCGTCGAGGAGTGCACGATGACCGCGCTGTCGGCGAGGGCGGACGCCTCGGTGCTCAGCGGCAGGATCGCGCTCCTCCGGTCGACGATGGCCAGCTTCATGGGTACGTCCGGGCTTATCCGGGCCTCTTCACCGGCTGCTACCGACTCCTGGGCGAGGCGCAGCTTGCCCGGAATCTCCAGGGCCGAGACGGCGTAGATCCCGCGTACTCGGACACCGCGCACGAGACGCTCCAGCTCGCCGACGTTCTGCCGGTCGGGGTCCTGGGCGTAAGGCGGTCGGTCCAGCACCAGTAACTCTTCGGTCGCGGTTTGTTGCAACTGTGTGAACCGCTGTGCCACGGCCGCTCGGCCACTCAGAACCTCGACCAGTTCCTCGGGGGCGCGGTGCACCGGCGGCGGCACCTCGGCGAGCAGCGCGAGGGCGGCCAGCCGCGCCTGGGCCAGTTCCTCCTCCCTGCGTGAGATGAGGGCGGCCACCGCGACGTCCGGCCGGGTCGGCAGGAACCGGACCGGCCGGCCCGCCAGGCGGCTGACCAGCCCGAGCTCCTCAAGCCGGGTGAAGGCGCGGCGCAGCGCCATCGTCGTACGGCCGGTGTGCGCGGCGAGCTCGGACAGTGTGGCGCAGGGCCGGTGCAGCAGGTCCCGGTACACCCGTTCGTCATCGGCGGCGACCCCGACGGCCAGGAGCCCGTTGCCGTCCATCACCCTGCGACCTCCTGCCTGTCGGATCCCTGCAACGGCATAGATCTGCCAGTAGCCGGTCATAGCTTAAACGGTCATATGTCCGATAAGACGTACAGGGGGAAATTTCGACCTCTCACAAGCACAGTCTGCCAGGGGGACAGCTTTGAAGAAGGCGTTCATCATCGGATTCACGACCGCTCTCGCGGTCCTGTCAGCCGCCACACCCGCTGTCGCCGGTGGCGGCGTTGACGACTGGAAGCAGCCACGGTGCAGAACGGTCACCGGTGACGGGTCTGTGACGTTCACCCGGAACGAGGGCAGGACGCTCACGGCGACCAGTCAGGTGCTGCGCCCGGTTGTCTACACCACCGGGCTGGTAACCCTCGATCGCCCCGACGCACTACTCGCCTTGTCGAACAACGTACTGTTGAGCTCGCGTGATGCCGGCTGCACCTGGACGCAGGTGGGCAAGGTGAACGGCTGGTACCTCGGATTGGCCGCGGCCCGCGGCGGCCGGGCCTACGCCTGGGACCGCGACGGCAACCTCACGCTCGCCACGCCCTCCGGCTCCACCCCGCTGACCTCACCGGTCAGTGAGGTCAGCGGGCTCGGCACCGACCGGCGCAACGGCGACCACGTGCGGGTGTCCGACAACGACGGGCGGCTCTACGACTCGAACGACGGCGGGCGCAGCTGGAAGCCCATCGGAGTACCCTCCGGGCCGCTGAACGCCTTCTACACCGCGGCGTTCGACCCGTCCAACATCGATCATGTGGTGGTGGGCGGCATGGGGACCGGCGCCCACGTCACCTTCGACGGTGGACGCTCGTGGATCGCGTCCTCCGGGCTGAGCGAGAAGGGTGGCAAGATCAGCGCGTTCAGCGTCACGATTTCTCCGGCCGCGCCGAACGTCGTGTACGCGATGGGCCTGGACACCGCGGAGATGGACGCGGGCGCACCGTCCGGCGGCCGACACATCTACCGGTCGACCGACGGCGGCCGGAACTTCACCCCCGTCGTGGACCAGACCAACGAGGTCACCATCGTCAACGGGCCGGTGATGGCCGCCCACCCGACCAACCCCAACGTCGTCTACTTCGTGTTCGGAACCTCGTTCCAGGCGTACGGCACCGACATCTACCGGTACGACTCCCGCCGGAGGAAGGTCACCGTGGCCCACAACTCGTACGACAAGGTTCCCTCCATCGCGTTCCACCCCAGGATGCCGGAGTTGATGTACCTGGGATTGGCCGAGGAGCGTTAGCCACCCTCGGGTTTCCCGCCCCTGACCCCGACCCCGATTCCCACCCGGGGCCGGGGCCGGGGGACTGTAGAAAAGCGGTCGTCGATGAGTCGCCGTGATCCTGGGCAGACTGCCGCACACGCCGCCTCGGCCCATGGTCGGGTCAGTTGCGGAGCTGGTGGGTGATGGACGGATCGGTGATGGCGGTGTCGGCGGCCAGCAGGAACGCCTTGGACAGGATGATCGACAGCATCCCGCCGTCCTCCTCGAAAGGCAGGAAGAGCTGGTCGCCGCCGCCCCGAGGGACGATGCAGAGGTAGGCGTCGTTGGGCTCCATGAGGATGTTGCCCGAGCCGAGGTGGATCTTGTAGGTGCGCAGGTCGCCCCGGACCACCAGGAAACGGCCGGTCAACGTGCACCGGCCGGCGATGGTCGTGCGGCCGATCAGCCGGGACAGCGCGTCCCGGCGCACCTCGGCGGACGGTGGCAGCGGCCCGAACGAACCCGTCCGCCAGTAGTCCCGCAGCCGATCCGGCCCACGGTCGGCCCATTCGGGATCGGTCGCGATCGAGGTGACCGCGACGAACAGGTCCACGTCTCGCATCGCCTCGCTGAACACCAGCCGCGGCACCTCGGTCAGCGGCGCCGGGTGCCACTCGCCCTCCGTGAGCCGGTGGAAGCGGACCTGATCGGTGACCGCGTACCCCTCGTCGTACGAGAGGTACTCGTGGTGGAGCTCCGCCCGCCATCGTCCACCGGTCAGCACACGTCGCGCCTCTCCGGAACGACCGCCATCCCAGGGCCCCATGTAGTCGGCGTGCCAGCCCCGCTGCTTGAACAGCGCGTACAACTTTCGGTAGTCGACCACGTGCCCGGCGAACCTGTTGGAGTAGATCTCGGTCGCCTCCTCGGCGGGCGTGAGCAGATACACCTCACGGAACGCCTGCTTGAACGGCTGCCGCAGCTCCTTCTCCTGCACGACCTCCCGCCAGGCGATCACCTCCTCCAGCGACGCGCGGGCCGGATGCCACAGCCGCACCGGCGTGTCCGGCAGGCCCAGCCCCAGCTCGCTCCGCCACACACCAGGGGAGATCTCGAACTCCCAGATCAGCCGCTCGGTGAGCGGCTGCCCTGCCAACCGCCGGTACGGCGGCGCGCTCTCGCTCGCGTATCCGGCCTCCAGCGCTCTGACCAAGGTCGCCTGCTGCTGCCGAACCTGCTTGGCCAGCCCCCGCAGCCGCTTGACCTCGTCCGCGTGCTCGCGTCTGACCGCCGCTGGGACGGACTTGAGTCTCTTGTCCCCGTGCCACCACGACAGCTCGACCTCGCCCTCGGTCGAGATCACCGCCGTGTGCTCGCCCACCGCCTGGCGTACCCGCCCGTCGGGCAGCCGGAAGGCCACCTCCATCCGGTTGGCCAGGGCGGGCTCGATCCGCTTGAGCATGCGGTCCAGCTGTTTGGGCACCCCCGCGTGCCTGGTCGCCTCACGGGCGGCTCGCAGCGCCGAGATGGCCTCCGGGGTGGGGTGGTCCTCCACCGCTCGGGCGATCTCGAACAGCACGCCCTGTGAGGGCAGTGTCCTGGCCTGGGTGGGTGCCACCGAGACCCCGCGCAGGAGCCGCCGCAGCAGCTCGGGCAGCCAGGGCTCGTCCCGGAAGAGCGCCAGCCGTACGGCCCGGCCGATGGTCTCCTTCTCCCCGTCTTCGAACGCCTTGTCCGCCTGATAGGGGATCTGTCCGGCATGGATCGCTGCGACGCGGGCCTCGGCCGCCTCCAGGGTCGCCTGGGCGAAGGCCAGACAGTCGGGCAGGCCGCCGAGCCGTTCCCAGACGTCGGGTAGCGGCGGCGAGGAGTTGTAGGACCGCTCCTGCACTGACTCGGCGTACAGCGCCCGGCGCTCGACATCCCAGCCGAGCAGCAGTTCCACCTCGGCGACCGCGATCGGCCCCCGCCTCTCGGTGAGCCTGGCGGCCACCTCCGTGTCCAGCCCCGCGAGCCCGGCCGCCGCCAGCAGGGGGAAGGGGTTGTCCAGCCGGTTCTCGCGCAGCAGGAAGCCGACCAGCGTGCGGGCGGGATCGGCCAGCCGCTCCAACGGCGCTCCCGCCGGGCACCGCACCAGCGCACCGATCCCGACGCACAGGTCCGCCCATTTCCGGGTCTGTAATCTCTCGACCAGCGCGTCGAACATGTCGGCGCATGCCTCGGGCGTGAACAGCGGTTGCCGCTGCTTGGCCTGATCCTCGGTCGAGAACCGGCCCTTCATCGCGCCTCCGGCCTGTTTCCCGACCCGGTAGGCCACAGGGATCAGCGTGCCCAGCTCGACCGCGCTCGTCTGAGAGGCGTCGGGCCACTCACCATGGTCCTTCCCGGCTCCGGTCATCAGATCCAGCAGGTGCTGCGCTTGAGGGGAAAGCTGCATGCGGGAGATCCTGCCGGATGCCACCGACAGAGTCACCTCCGGATCTGGCGGGTGACGGACGGGCCGGTGATCATGTGGCCTGCCTCAATGAGATCCAGCACCTTGCGCCGGAAAGCCGATGGATAGCCCACGCCGTCCCATGCCACTCTCCTCTCAACGAGTGGCACAAGAATTGGGGTGCTCCGGCTTTCCGGACAGTCGGTTCTCAGGCTGAGCTTATACGGATCGCGGGTGTAAGTAGTGTTAATCGAGAGCTGCCTGTGACGTCGCGTCACGCACTTACCTCTTTCAGATTTTCTGTCAGATTATGTTCACGACTGTCCGAAAGTTGTAGAGCGCCTCAGTTTGATGGGTTTCATCCGCAGGCGTGACGCGTCGCGGATAAGGAGATGCCAAGCCGTCAAAGACAAAAGGCACGATTCTCAAAGATCAGAGGTCTCTGAAGCCGTCTGATTCAAAGAGGAAAACGTGCGGACCTCCGGGGTCGGCACCGCCTTCGCGGACCCGGTCGGCCCCGCCACTCCTGAGAGCGCCACCACCGCCATAATCAGCGCTTCACCGAATTCCTCTTTCCACGAACATGCATGGCCGTACCTATTCGCCGCAGCGTCTCCTCGTGTGAGGGCGAGACCACCGTCCGCTACCTGTCGCGCTCGCCTCATTAACCCATCACGAACCCGGGAGAATCGGTAGTCTGCGGCAATGTCATTCGATCATCGATCTATTGGTGCGATAGCGCTGGTGACGGCCGCCGCGCTCACCACAGCCGCTCCCTCGGCCGCGCAGGCGCACGAAGCGCCCACGACCACGACCACGACCACGACCACGGCAGATCGCGTCTTACGGGTCTACAACAACAACATCGAGAATCTGGTCAGGAACAACACCGACGGCTCGTGCACCCGGGTCTCGGGTCCGGACCACCTCACGTCGATGCTGGTCGACGACAACGGCAAAACCAGCACCTCAGACGTGCAGGCGCCCGACCTCCTGATCGTGCAACAGGTACGTGGCGCCGGACAGGCCACGGCGTACGCCGATCAGCTCTCGGCCAAGTTCGACTATCCGGCGGGCACCTACAAGGCGATCGTGGCCTGGGACGACCCCGAGGTGTGGGGCGGCACGCACAATTGCAGCCAGCAATCGCTCGGCGACCTGAAGAAGAAGCAGACCAACGGGATCCTCTACAACACCAGAACGCTGAGCCTCGCGGCGGGCAACATCTCGAAATACTGGAGCGCGGGCTGGCTGAAGCCCGGAACGTCCTACCGCGACGGGGCCGGGTGCACGCTGTACAAGCCACCGAGCAACGACGCGAGCAGCGCCAATGAACACAAGTGGAAGCGCACCAGCGCCATCGCCGCGAAGTTCACCATCAAGGCGACGGGAACACCGGTGTTCGCCGCGACCATGCACCTCCCGGAACAGAACGGGGCGAACGCCTGCGCGGGTGCGGGCTCCGCGGGCATCGCGAAATCCGGCATCCATGTCGGCGCGGACGCCGCGAGCCTGATGAACACCTCAACGATCCGCGTGATCGGAATCGACGCCAATCGCACGGGCATCGCCCCGACAACGCTCGGCGGTTTCGGCATGACCGGTTACGGAACGAAGGCGACCTCCGGCTCCAGAAAGATCGACTACCTGTTCATCGAGGGCACCGTGCAACCGTCGAGCATCGGCCACACAGTAGGCAGCACGAAGTCGAACCATCTCGCGCTGTACGGATTCGTCAAGTTCTGAATGGGTGAACTCGTAGGGCCCGACAGGTCATCGCGTGGGACACACCGTATGGCGACCCACAAAATCAGCGCGTACACCGGACACCTGGCCGAAGGCGCCACAGGCCCGATCACGTGCACCGCTTCACCAAGCGGCTGACGGAGTCCCAGAGGATCACTCCTGACGGTTGTGGGAGCCGTTGGCAAGGTCACGCCGGTCCCCTCACCGGCCGCACACCACCCGCCAGAACACCTATGCGTCTGATGCAGGTGCCACATCAGATGCAATATGCATCCTTTTCAGAACATCGAGATGTGGACGTGGTCGATGTGGTTGGCGGTGTTGCCGCCTCGGTTGGACATCATCTTCCAGCCGGCGCCGGTGCGGACGTCGTAGTACCTCTGCTGCCAGATGATGTACATGACCCCGAGGCGGTTGCCGTTCTCGATGGCCCACTGGGCGAGGCGGTTGCCGCGGTCCATGGCCTCCTCCGTGGGGACGGCGCCGCCGCCGCTCATCATGAAGTCGCAGGCCCGGCCGCTGCCGTGCTCGCCGGGGTCGCCGGGGCGCAGGCAGCCGTAGCCGTTCGGCATGGGGAAGTTCTGCAGCACGAGGTTGCGCATGGTGACCGTGCGGGGGGTCAGGCCGCCGCTGCCCGAGGGGGTCTGGAAACCGTACTTGGCCAGGAGCCTCTCGATCCTGATCCGCTGCTTCTTGAGGTCGGCGATGTCCTTCTTGAGCTTGACGACCTTCGCGTCGGCGGACTTCTCCGCGGTCTTGGCCTTCTTGATGAGGTCCTTGACCCGGTTGAGCTGGCTGGCTCGGCGGCTGGCCAGGTAGGACATGGTGGCGGCCTGGCCGAGGGCCAGGTTGGCGTTGCCCTGGAAGCTCAGCAGGTTGCCGTCGTCGAGGGCGCCGCCCATGTAGGCGGTCTGGGCGAAGCGCACGACGTCGGTCTCGGCGTTGGCCAGGGCGCGCCTGAGGCTCTTGGCGTTGGTGGTGGCCTTGCTGGCCTGGACCCGGGTCTCCTCCAGGCTCTGCACCTGGCCGCGGTAACTCTTGTTGATCGCGGCGGCCTCCCGGGTGAGCTTCTTGAGCTCGGCCTCGGGGTTGGGCTTGGCGACCCGGAGGGGCGTGGCCCCGGCGACGGCCGGCGACAGGAGCATCACGGTGAGTGCGACAGCCAATGCGGCTGCGCGAGTCGGCCTCACGCTTCGCTCACCTCCGGAGCCCCCTCATAGACGGAGCGAAACTATAGAAGGCGATCTTGACGCTCGCCACCGGAACGAAGGAACTCGCGCACCATTGGTGAGCGATCTGCCCCTTTAGGGTGATTTAAACAAGCATTGCAAGACATGTCACTCCTGTCACCCTGGTGAATCCTCGCACGGAACGCACCACCCCGCCCACGGGACGAAGCCGCCGGCCACCCTTGTCATCAGCGACAGAACATGATTCGGTCTCAAGCAGCGGCGGGGCGCGTGGCGCCCCTCCCAGCGGATGAGACCATCCGAGAATCGCGACTCTGGCCCGCCCACCAGGAGGCAACACATCATGCGCCAGCACGACACGCTCTTCATCGGAGGCGACTGGGTGGCCCCCGCCGGGACCGGCATCATCGACGTCGTCTCCCCTCACACCGAGGAGGTCGTCGGCCGGGTCCCCGACGGTACACCCGTCGATATGGACCGGGCGGTGGCCGCCGCCCGCCAGGCGTTCGACCACGGCCCGTGGCCCCGGATGACGATGGCCGAGCGCGCGGCCGTCGTCGGCAGGCTCGCCGAGATCTACGCGGCCCGTCAGGGTGAGATGGCCGAGCTCATCACCCTGGAGATGGGCTCCCCGATCACCTTCTCCCAGCTGGCGCAGGCCCCGCAGCCGCTCGGCATGCTCCAGTACTACGCCGAGCTGGGGAAGACCTTCCCCGTCGAGGAGGAGCGCCCCGGCACGTTCGGCACCGTGACCGTCCGCCGCGAGCCGGTGGGCGTGGTCGCCGCCGTGGTCCCGTGGAACGTCCCGCAGTTCGTCATCATGATCAAGCTGGCCCCCGCCCTCGTCGCGGGGTGCACGGTCGTGGTCAAGCCCGCGCCCGAGACCCCGCTCGACTCCTACCTGCTGGCCGAGATGGTCAAGGAGGCGGGCATCCCCGACGGCGTCGTCAACATCGTCGCCGCCGGGCGCGAGGCGGGTGAGCACCTGGTGTCCCACCCGGGCGTGGACAAGGTCGCCTTCACCGGCTCCACCGCCGCCGGGCGCCGCATCGCGGCGATCTGCGGAGAGCAGCTCAAGCGGTGCACCCTGGAGCTGGGCGGCAAGTCCGCGGCGATCATCCTGGACGACTGCGACCTGCCCTCCGCGATGGGCTTCCTGTCGATCGCCTCGCTGATGAACAACGGCCAGGCCTGCGTCGCCCAGACCCGCATCCTGGCCTCGCGCAACCGCTACGACGAGGTCGTGGACGCGGTCTCGGCGATGGTACGGGCCATGCCGGTCGGCGACCCGTCGGACCCGGCGACCGGCATCGGCCCGCTGGTCGCCAAGCGGCAGCAGGAGCGGGTCGAGGGCTACATCAAAATCGGCATCGACGAGGGCGCCAAGCCGGTCGTCGGCGGCCTGGATCGCCCCTACGACCGCGGCTGGTACGTGGCCCCGACCGTCTTCGCGGGGGCCACCAACGAGATGCGCATCGCCCGCGAGGAGATCTTCGGGCCGGTCCTGACGGTGATCCCGTACGAGGACGAGCAGGACGCGATCCGGATCGCCAACGACAGTGACTACGGCCTGGCCGGGACGGTGTGGACCGCCGACACCGAGCACGGCATGGACGTCGCCCGCCAGGTTCGCACCGGCTCCTACGGCGTCAACCTCTACATGATCGAGATGAGTTCGCCCTTCGGCGGCTTCAAGGGCAGCGGCCTCGGCCGCGAGCTGGGCCCGGAGGGGTTGTCGGCCTACCTGGAGTACAAGTCGATCGCCCGCCTGGGCTGAGAGGACCGGCCTCGAACGCGCGTCTCGACGCCCGGCTCAACGGGCACGGCGCCCCGTGCAACACGCGTCTCGACGCCTGACTCAACGGACACGGCGCCCCGTGCGTGGTCGGCGCCCGGCCCCCGGCCTGTCCGGCGGGATCACGCGAGGTCAGGTCCAGATGCGCCCGTACGGCTCGCGACGAGCCGTACGGGCACACGGCCGGACGGCCGCCCAGCGCACCCCCGCGACGCTGGGCGACCATCCGATCACAAGAAGTATGTCCCACGACGATCGCCGAGCGATGATTCGGGTCCCGCGGACTTCTCCCGGCGGATGTCATCCATCCGTTGCAGTGGTAGACGTGTTTTATCCGCGATCGGTTCTGGAAACGACCGCGAGAGTTTGCCGGGCGATCTCGAACTCCTCGTCCGTGGGGATCACCGCGACCCGCACGGCCCCGCCGTCGGCGGAGATGAGCGTGTCGCCGCGCGCGTTGCGCACCGGGTCGACGGCGATGCCGAGCGCCCCGAGACCGGCCAGTGCCCGCTCCCTGACCAGGGCGGAGTTCTCCCCGACACCGCCGGTGAAGGCGATGACGTCGACCGTGCCGAGGACCGCGTAGTAGGCGCCGACGTACTTGCGGAGCCGGTGACAGTAGACCGACATGGCCAGCTCGGCGTCGGGGTCGCCCGCGGCCACCCGCTCTGTCACCGCGCGCATGTCGTTGTCGCCGCAGAGACCGAGCATGCCGCTGCGGCGGTTGAGCAGCGCGTCGACCTCGTCGAGGGACATGCCTCCCGTACGCGCCAGGTAGAGGACGACCGCCGGGTCCAGGTCGCCGCTGCGGGTCCCCATGACGAGCCCTTCGAGCGGGGTCATGCCCATGGACGTGTCCACGCACCGCCCGGCGGACACCGCCGAGGCGCTGGCCCCGTTGCCGAGGTGCAGGACGATCACGTTGGCCCCGGGCCCGCCCGTGAGGAGGGCGGCCTGGCGGGAGACGTACGCGTGTGAGGTGCCGTGGAAGCCGTAGCGCCGCACGCCCAGCCGCGCGGCCACCTCGCGGTCGATCGCGTACGTCGAGGCGGCCTGGGGGATCGTGGCGTGGAAGGCGGTGTCGAAGACGGCGACCTGCGGCAGGTCGGGGCGGAGCCGCCGGGCGACCTCGATGCCCGCCAGGTTGGCGGGGTTGTGCAGGGGCGCGAGCGGGATGAGCGCCTCGATCCCCCTGACCACCTCGTCGGTGATCAGCGTGGGCCGGGTGAAGGTCGTGCCCCCGTGCACCACCCGGTGCCCGATCGCGGTGAGCTCGGGGGAGTCGAGTCCCAGGCCGTCGGCGGCCAGCCGGTCGGCGACGACCTCCAGTGCCGCTCGATGGTCGGGGACCGGGGAGCCCGGCTCGCCGATGCGCTCCACCGTTCCCGAGGCGAGCCGCTCGGCACCGGACAGGAGTCGGTACTTCACCGAGGAGGACCCGGAGTTGAGTACCAGCACCCGGCTGGGAAGATCCCCTCGGCCCGGCTCCCCGTCCCGGGCCGAGCCGCTCCCCCGGTCCAGGTCGCCCAGGTCACCGCCCCTGCTCGCGCCGCCGTCCCGGCTCGGGTCGTCGTCCCCGCTCCGACCACCCTCCCTGCCGGAGATCCCGGTCGGCCGCGCGGCTCGCTCGCTCATGTGGTGACCTCCTGCGCCTGTACGGCGGTGATGGCGACGGTGCTCACGATGTCGGTGACCAGGGCTCCGCGCGACAGGTCGTTGACCGGCCTTCGCAGTCCCTGCAGGACCGGCCCGATCGCGACGGCGCCGGCCGAGCGCTGCACGGCCTTGTAGGTGTTGTTTCCGGTGTTCAGGTCCGGGAAGATCAGCACGGTCGCCCGGCCGGCGACCCGCGACCCGGGCAGTTTGGCGGCGGCGACCCTGGCGTCCACCGCCGCGTCGTACTGGATGGGGCCCTCGACCAGCAGATCGGGCGCCCGCTCGGCGACCAGCGCGGTGGCGGCGCGGACCTTGTCGACGTCGGCGCCGCTGCCCGACTCGCCGGTGGAGTAGGACAGCATCGCGATCCTCGGCTCGACGCCGAACCGCCTCGCCGTACGGGCCGAGGAGATCGCGATGTCGGCGAGCATCTCGGCGTCGGGGTCGGGGTTGATCGCGCAGTCGCCGTAGACGAGCACCCGGTCGGCCAGGCACATGAAGAACACCGAGGAGACGATCGAGGTGCCGGGAACCGTCTTCACGATCTGGAAGGCGGGCAGGATCGTGGCGGCCGTGGTGTGCGCGGCCCCGGAGACCATGCCGTGCACCAGGCCCCGGTGCAGCATCATCGTGCCGAAGAAGTTGACGTCGGCGACCACGTCCATGGCCAGCTCGGAGGTCATGCCCTTGTGCGCCCTCAGCGCGGCGTACTCCTCGGCGAACGACTCCCGCAGCGGCGAGGTCAGCGGGTCGGCGACGGTCACGCCCGACAGGTCGAGGCCGAGGTCGCCGATCCGCCGCCGCACCACCTCCTCCCTGCCCAGGAGGGTGATGTCGACGATGCCGCGCCGCAGGAGGATGTCGGCCGCCCGCAGGATGCGGTCCTCCTCGCCCTCCGGCAGCACGATGTGCCGCCGGTCGGCCCGCGCCCGCTCCAGCAGGGTGTGCTCGAACATCATCGGGGTGACCCGCTCGGAGCGGGTCAGCTCGATCCGGTCGGCGAGACCGGCCGCGTCCACGTGGGCCTCGAAGTGGCCGAGGGCCGTCTCGATCTTGCGGGGGTTGTCGGCGGTGAGCCGCCCCTCCAGCCCGGCCAGGGTGGTCGCCACGGTGAAGCTGTCCTCCTTGGCCGCGAGCACCGGCACACCGGGCGCCAGACGGGCTGTGAGCTCCCGTACGGCCTCGCTGGGCCTCTCCCCTACCGTGAGGACGACCCCGGCGGGTCTCGCCGTACCGGCCGCCTCGACGGCCAGCGAGACCAGCAGCAGGTCCGCGCGGTCGCCCGGCGTGATCACGAGTGCGCCGTCGACGAGGTGCTCCAGGAACACCGGGAGCGTGGCCCCGCCGAACACGAACCCGAGTACGTCGCGCAGCAGACCGTCCTGCCCGCCCTGGATCAGCTCGGCGTCCACGGCCCGCATGACCTGCCCGACGGTCGGCGCCGACAGCGACGGGTGCTCGGGCACGGCGTAGCAGGGCACCGGCAGGTCGCACTCGATGACCGTGCCCTCGGGCACCCGGTTGGCGATCACCGCGAGCACCGTGCAGCCCAGGTCGGAGAAGACCTGGTGGCCGGTACGCATCTCCGTCGCGATCTCCTCGGCGTCGTCGCCGTGCGCGCCCACCACCACGATCACCGGGGCGCCGAACTCGGCGGCCAGGCGGGCGTTGAAGGCGAGCTCGCGTGGCAGGTCGTCGGTGTCGAAGGAACTGCCGAGCACCAGCAGGGCGTCGCACTCGCGCTCCAGGGTGTGGAAGCGGGCCACCAGGCGGCCGATGAGCTCCTCGGCGCCCCGCTCCGCGTAGATCTCCGCGGCCTCCTCGGCGCTCACCCCCGTCGCCGAGGCGGCGGGACGGTATCTGGCCCTGAGCAGCTCCAGGGTCCGGTCCTCGCCGCCGCCGGTGATCGGCCGGAACACCCCCGTGCGGTCGGCCCGCCCGGTCAGCAGCTCCATCAGGCCGAGCTCGACGATCTGCCTGCCGTCTCCCCGCCCAAGACCCGCAACGTAGATGCTTCGCATGCGTCCCGTCCCTCGCCTCTGCCCGCCGCCGTCACATCGACATCGCCCTATGGTCAATCTTCAAGAGGATAGACAGCTTCCGGGGGACAGGACCTGGCCGCGGCCCATCCCCCGAGGCGGCGGACCAGATCCGGCGTGGCCGCCGACTCCGCGTGGCCGAAGCCGGACTCGATCCACAGCTCCTTCGGCTCGTTCGCGGCCTCGTAGATCTGGTACGCGTGGTCGAGGGGGAAGAACCGGTCCGCGTCGCCGTGCACGACCAGGAGCGGCACCGGGGAGATCTTCGCCGCCGCCTCGTAGGGCGCCAGCGGCAGCGGGTCCCACACCCCCTTCATGATCCGGGTGCGCTTGCCCAGCCGCGCGGCCAGCCGCCCGACCGGCCTCTCGATCGCCCAGTGCACCTGGCGCATCGGCCTGGTCCCCCGGTAGTACCACCGGGCGGGCGCGCTCACCGACACCACCGCGTCCACGCCGCCCAGCACCCCCGCGTGCCGTACGGCGACCGCCCCGCCCATGGAGAACCCGACGGTCACGACCCTCCGGTAGCCGATCGCCCGCGCGTGCCGTACCGCCGCCTCCACGTCGAAGATCTCCAGGTCTCCCACGGTCGACCGGCCTCCCGAACGGCCGTGTCCCCTGAAGTCGAACGCCACCACCCCGCCGAACCCGCTGAGCACGTGGGCAATGCGGCGCGTGGCGCGTTCCCTGAGGGATCCTGTGAAGCCGTGGGCCAGGACGATCCCGAGGTCGTCCGCGCCGCGCGAGGGGGTGTGGGCGGCGTCTATCCGCAGGTTGTCCCGAGTTCTGAGCATTACGGGAAGCGACGGTGCGAGAGGCATGAATCCGAGCTTAGGGAGTGCCGGATGCCCGGTCGCGCCCCGCTTGCGCCCCGGGCGCGGCCCCGATCCGCGGTACCGGTCATGGCCTCCGGCAGGGGGGCCGGAGGGTGTCCCGCGGGTGAATTGGCGCGCTTCATATGCCGGAGACGTGAGAGCGATTGTCCGGATCAACTAAAATGGGAGGGCCGCACAGTCCGCGGTCAGCCTCCACGATCACAGAGTGAGACTCCATCATGCCTTTGAACAGCCGCGACGACCTGCGGAACATCGCGATCATCGCGCACGTCGACCACGGCAAGACCACTCTCGTGGATGCCATGCTCTGGCAGTCGGGCGCCTTCCGCGTCAACCAGGACGTGGATGACCGTGTCATGGACTCCAACGACCTCGAACGCGAGAAGGGGATCACCATTCTCGCGAAGAACACAGCCGTCAAGCACGGTGGCATGACGCTCAACATCATCGACACCCCCGGCCACGCCGACTTCGGCGGTGAGGTCGAGCGGGGCCTGTCCATGGTCGACGGTGTCGTGCTGCTGGTCGACGCCTCCGAGGGGCCGCTGCCGCAGACCCGGTTCGTGCTGCGCAAGGCGTTCGCCGCGAAGATGCCGGTCATCCTGTGCATCAACAAGGTCGACCGCCCCGACGCCCGCATCAAGGAGGTCGTGGACGAGGTCTACGAGCTCTTCATCGACCTGGACGCCACCGAGGACCAGATCGACTTCCCGATCGTCTACGCCTCGGCCAAGGCCGGCCGCGCCTCGCTCAACCGTCCCGAGGACGCCGGAATGCCGGACTCCGAGGACCTCGAGCCGCTGTTCGACGTCATCAAGAGCACGATCCCGGCCCCGGTGTACGACCCGGAAGCCCCTTTGCAGGCGCACGTCACCAACCTCGACGCCTCGTCCTACCTGGGCCGGATCGCGCTCTGCCGCGTCCACCAGGGCACCATCAAGAAGGGCCAGCAGGTCGCCTGGTGCCGCACCGACGGCACCATCCAGCGGGTGAAGATCACCGAGCTGCTGATGACCGACGCGCTGGAGCGCAAGCCCGCCGAGGAGGCGGGGCCCGGCGACATCATCGCGATCGCCGGCATCCCGGACATCATGATCGGCGAGACCCTCGCCGACCCCGAGGACCCGCGCCCGCTGCCCCTCATCACGGTCGACGAGCCCGCGATCTCCATGACCGTCGGCACCAACACCTCGCCGATGGTCGGCAGGGTCAAGGGTTCCAAGGTCACCGCCCGCATGGTCAAGGACCGGCTCGACAAGGAGCTCGTCGGCAACGTGTCGCTGCGCGTCCTGCCGACCGACCGTCCCGACGCGTGGGAGGTGCAGGGCCGTGGCGAGCTGGCGCTGGCCATCCTGGTCGAGCAGATGCGCCGCGAGGGCTACGAGCTGACCGTCGGCAAGCCGCAGGTCGTCACCAAGCTCATCGACGGCAAGGTCCACGAGCCGGTCGAGCGGGTGACCATCGACTGCCCGGAGGAATACCTCGGGGCGATCACCCAGCTGCTCGCCGTCCGCAAGGGCCGCATGGAGCACATGACCAACCACGGCACCGGCTGGATCCGCATGGAGTTCGTGGTCCCGGCCCGCGGCCTGATCGGCTTCCGGACCGAGTTCCTGACCGAGACCCGCGGCACCGGCATCGTGAACCACGTGTTCGAGGACTACGAGCCGTGGTTCGGCGAGCTGCGCACCCGCAACAACGGCTCGCTGGTCGCCGACCGGTCGGGCCCGGTGACCCCGTTCGCCATGCTGAATCTGCAGGAGCGCGGCGTCCTGTTCGTCCAGCCGACCACCGAGGTCTACGAGGGCATGATCGTCGGTGAGAACTCACGCGCCGACGACATGGACGTGAACATCACCAAGGAGAAGAAGCTCACCAACATGCGCTCCTCGACGAGCGACACGACGGAGACGCTGATCCCGCCGCGCCAGCTCTCGCTGGAGCAGGCGCTGGAGTTCATCCGCGAGGACGAGTGCGTGGAGATCACGCCGGAGAACGTGCGCATCCGCAAGGTCGTCCTCGACGCCTCGACCCGCGCCCGGACCACCGCCCGCGCCAAGCGGACCAACTGATCCTCACCGCTGCTCCACCCCGTCCCGCCGGGCTCACCCGGCGGGACGGTCTCGTCCGGCCCGGCGTCGCGTGAGACGACCTCGTACGGCATGACCTCGCGTGGTCCCGCGTCGGAGCGACCTCCTACGGCACAACTCCGCGCGGCCCCGCGTCCAGGCGACCTCGTACGACACGACTCCGTGTGGTCCCGCGCCGCGTGAGAGGCGACCTCGTACGGGGTCGGCTTCGTACGGCATGATTTCGTGCGGTCCGGCATCGCACCGGACGACTTCGATAAGGCACGACTTCGGTACGGCACGACTTTGCCCGGCGAGACGGCGTGGTGCCCCCGGTGCCCGCCCCCTCCTGAGGTAGGAACCCTGTGCTGCCGCTCCCCGCGTCACGGCAGGGGAGCCCAGGACTCGTACGGGGGATATCTCATGCTTCACAGGACCTGTCTCGCCTTGGCCGTCGCGCTCGGCACGGTGACGGCCGGAGCCGGCACCGTCCCGGCCGCCCAGGCGATGTCTCGGACATCTCAGGCATCTCAGGTGTCACGGACGTCGGAGCCCGCACCGTTGCCCTGGCCGTCGGCCGAGGCCGTCATCAAGGACACCGCCGGGAAGAGCGTCGGCTTCCTGCGTATCGACCACAGGCTGTACAACAAGTCCCGGCTCACCATCACCGTCGGCGGCCTGCCCGCCGGCTACCACGGCTTCCACATCCACATGAAGGGCGTCTGCGACCCCAGGGCGATCGACCCGGTCACCCGCAGTCCCTTCGCCAGCGCGGGCGCGCACTTCACCATCCACCCGGCCACGCACAGCGGGCACTCCGGCGACCTGCCCAACCTTCTCGTCGCCGAGGACGGCACCGGTGAGGCGACCGTCGTGACCGACCGCTTCCGGGTGGGACAGCTCTTCGACAGCGACGGCAGCTCCGTCGTCGTCCACGCCCTGCCGGACAACCACTCCAACGTTCCCGACCGCTACAGCCACCCGGGCGACCCGACCGGCGACACCGGCCCGGACGCGGAGACCCTCAAGGCGGGAGACTCCGGCGGGCGCGTCGCCTGCGGTGTGATCACCAGGAACTAGTGGTCTCCAACCGCCCTCCAAGAGCGGCAGGTCATGACCGGCCGGATGCACCTGGCCCTGCTGCTCGCGTGGGTGGCCTTCGCCGCGCTCGTAACGCTGCTCACCTGACGCCCGATCCGGTACGGCTCCCCCCGGGGGGAGCCGTACCGGATCGGGCCGCCCGGGAAACCCGGGGAGGACCCCTCGTGCCGAGGGAACGGCCTGCCCGCCTCACCCTCGAACCGCGCACCCGGCTCGCCCGATACCGGCGGGTACCCGATGACCGGGCGTCAGAGACTCTCGCGCGGCAGCTCGACGGTGATCGTCAGGCCGCCCTCCTCCCGGGAGCCCGCGGTCACGTTGCCGCCGTGGGCCTCGGCGACGACCCGGACGATCGACAGTCCCAGGCCGCTGCCGCGATCGGAGCGCAGCCGGTCGCCGTGGAGCCGCCGGAACGGCTCGAAGATCGTCTCGATCTCGTAGTGCGGTACGGGCAACCCGGTGTTCGCCACCACCAGCTCCACCCGGTCGGCGCGCTGCCGGGTGGTCACCCACACCTGGCCGCCGTCGTGGTTGTGCCGGATCGCGTTCTCCACGAGGTTCTGCACGAGCCTCTCGACCAGCACCGGTTCACCGGCGGTCGGCGCGGGGTCCAGCAGCCGGTGGATGGTCACCTCGCGCTCTCCCGCCTCCTTGCCCGCCAGGTCGAGCACGTGCTCGACCACGTCGGTCAGGTCGAAGGGACGGCGGTCGAGGACCGCCTGCTCGCCTTCTGTCAGGGCGAGCAGGCCGTCGATCAGCCTCTCGTGCCGGGTGTTGACCAGCAGCAGGGACTCGCCGAGCCGCTTGACGTCCTCGCTCGCGTCGGGCCGCCTGACCGCCACGTCCACCAGGGTGCGGTTGATGGTGAGCGGGGTGCGCAGCTCGTGGGAGGCGTTGGCGACGAAGCGCCGCTGGCCGTCGAAGGAACGGGCCAGGCGGCCGACGATGGTGTCGACGATGTCGACGAGCTCCTTGACCTCGTCGTCTCGTCCGGCGTAGGTGATGCGACCGGTGAGGTCATGGCTCTGGGCGATGTATCGCGCGCTCTCGGTGACCGATCTGACGGGGCGGAGCGCCCAGCCCGCGGCCCGCCAGCCGACCATCGTCGCGACCCCGGCACCCACGAGCACCGTGAAGCCACCCACGGTGAGGACGTTGCTGATCGTGTCGGCCTGGTAGATGCGCCTGACCTGCGCGACCCGCTGCTCCGCCACCCGATACTCGGGATATTGCGGCATGTAGTAGAAGCCCGCGACCCGGATGTACTGGGGATGCCGCAACCCGTCGCGGGGCTCCAGGCTCTGCCGTACGAGGAAGGCGAGTCCCGCGACCAGAACGACGCCGAGGTAGAGGAAGACCGTGCCACAGACCACGGCGAACCGGAAACGAACGCTCATCTTCATGGAATGCGGTATCCCACTCCCGTGACGGTCTCGATGACCGGCGGATCGCCGATCTTCCGGCGCAACTTCATCATCGTCGTCCGCACGGTGTTGGTGAACGGGTCGGTGTGCTCGTCCCACACCTTCTCCAGCAGCGTCTCGCTGGAGACCACCGCCCCACCGGCTCGCAGCAGCTCGGCCAGCACGCCGAACTCCTTACGGGCGAGCGGCACGTAGCGCCCGTCGCGGAACACCTGCCGGTGCGCCCGGTCCAGGCTGATGCCCGCCCGCTCCAGCAGCGGCGGGTCGGCGGGCCGCACACGGCGGCCCAGCGCGAGCACGCGGGCCGTCAGCTCCTCGAACGCGAACGGCTTGGGCAGGTAGTCGTCGGCGCCGAGGGACAGGCCCGCCACCCGTGAGCGCACGTCGCCCGCCGCGGTGAGCATGATGATCCGCACGAGGGCCCCGTCGGCGACCATGGTCTTGCACACGTCGTCACCGTGTACGCCCGGCAGGTCCCGGTCCAGGACGAGCACGTCGTAGTCGTGGAGCCGAAGTCGTTCCAGCGCCGCCTCCCCGTCGTAGGCGACGTCGACGGCGAGCGCCTCACCGCGCAAACCCTCCGCGATCGAGTCGGCGAGCATCAGCTCGTCCTCGACGACCAATACCCGCAAGACGCCTCCCCCGGCTCCGAATCGCGCCAGCGTGCCACAGACGGCATAACGCGGACATAACCGATTTCGGTGACGGCAAGGTTATCGGCTGATCGCTGGACTGCTCCCACCGTGCCGGGAACTTCCCGGCCTCGGAACGGGGGATCATCCATGCTCACCTCACCCGGCGGGACCCGGACCCTGCCCGCCCCGCCCGAAAGAAGCGGTCCACGCGACCGGCTCCGCGCCATCCGCGACGCTCTCGGCGGCCACCGGCTGTTCACCGTCGTGATCATCCTGGCGGCGGGGCTCCGCGGCCTCGTCATGCTCGGCTACGACACCGCCCAGCTCTACTGGTACGACTCCTTCACCTATCTGAACACGGCCGTCCATCTGGAGCCCTCCGGCGCGTTCCACCCGGCCGGGTACCCCTTCCTGCTGCGGCTGCTGCTGCCCTTCCACAGCGTGGAGCTCGTCGCGGGCGTCCAGCACGCCATGGGCCTCGGCACGGGTCTGATGATCTATCTGGTGCTGCGCCGCCACTCGCTTCCCGGATGGGGAGCCACCCTGGCGACCCTGCCCGTGCTGTTCAACCCCGCCTTCCTCAGGCTCGAACACGCCGTACTCTCCGACACCCAGCTCATCTTCCTCATCACCGCCGCCCTGACGGTGCTGATGTGGCGGGCCAGGCCGTCGGCGCGGGCGGTCGCCGTGGCGGGCCTGCTGCTGGCACTGGCCGGGCTCACCCGTACGGTCGCGGTGCCGCTGCTCGGGCTGGTCCTGCTCCACCTGCTCCTGCGGCGGGCGGGCCGGCGACGGGTGGTGGCACTGGCCGTCGCCGGGCTGCTGCCGCTCGCGGCCTACGCGGGCTGGTACCAGCAGCACCACGGGCGGTTCGCGCTCAGCGGCTCCGACGGCGTGGCGCTGTGGGCGCGCACGATGACGTTCGCCGACTGCTCGGTGATCAGGCCACCGGCGAGGGAGGCGGTCCTGTGCCCGAACGGCACCGTCGTCGACGCCGCGTCCGAGTACGTCTGGGCGGCCGGAGCCTCGCTCAACAGGTTGCCGGGAGGCCGATTCGCCCACAACGACCTGGCCAGGTCCTTCGCGCTGCGCGCCATCGCCGCCCAGCCGCTGGACTACCTCCGCGAGGTCGCCCGCGACGCCTCCCTCACCTTCGCGCCGACCCCGGTGCGCCACCCCCTGCGCGTCTCTCCTGCCCTCACGTTCCCCGTCGGCTCCTGGCCGCTGCCCGCCTTCCCGCTGATCGACCAGGTGCGCCGCGAGTACGACGGCGACATCCGGGGGATGTCGTCGGTCGAGCCGTACGGGAGCCTCCTGGGCGCGTACTCCTACCCCGGTGTCCTGCACGGCCCGCTGATCGGCGCGCTCCTGCTGCTCGGCGCCCTCGGGGCCGCCGGACGGCGACGCCCGGCCCTGCTGCCGTGGGCGGCGGCCGTCTTCCTGCTCCTCGCCCCGATCGCCGCGCTGGACTTCGACCACCGTTACGTGCTGCCCTCGATCCCGATGGCCTGCCTCGCGGCGGCCCTGGCCGTGGCGGGCCTCAGCCGCCGAGCTCGCGCTTGCGCCGCAGCAGGGCGGCGCGATCGGCGCGGGCCCTGAGCAGGACGGCCACCGCGAGCACGGCCAGCGTCGCGGCGACGGTGACCCCCGCCGTGCCCGCCCAGGTGTCCCTGGCGACCGCGACCGCGGCCGTTCCCGCCGTCAGCAGGGCCGTCGCCGCCACCGCCAGCCAGGCGGCGATCACCCGGTCGAGGGCGAACAGCGGCGTCCTCCGGGTCAGTGCCCAGGCCCCGTAACCTGCCCAGGTCAGGCCGAGCGCGACCAGCGCGCCGAAGGCCAGGTGCGTACGGCCCGGCAGGACGGGCTCCGTGGCCCACAGCAGGCCGGTGAACAGCGCCCCACCCAGGCCGCCGAGCAGCGCCACGACGTTGCCGATCCGGCGGCGCAGCGACAGCGGGCCGGACAGCCTGCCGATCATGTCATCGGGGTTCATCGGTATCCCTTCTCCGTGAGCTGTTCGCGCAGCATGCGCCGCGCGCGGGACAGGCGTGACTTGACCGTGCCGACGGGGACGGCGCAGACCTGGGCGCAGTCCTCCAGGGAGAGGTCCTGCAGGTAGAACAGCACGAGGACCTCCCGCTCCCTGACCGGCAGCTCCGCCAGGCCCGCGAACAGGTCGGCGCGGTCCACCAGGGCATCGGCGAAATCGGCGGGATCGGCGGACGCCCGCTCCTCCTCCATCGGGATCTCGGGCCTGGCGTACTCCTCGCGGAGCCGGTCGGCCACCGCGCGCCTGGCGATCGTGAACAGCCAGGGCACGAACCTGCCCGGCTCCTTCAGGTGCGGCAGCCCGCGCACCACGGCCACCCAGACCTCCTGGGCCACGTCGTCGGCCCGCGAGTGCCCCAGCATGCGCCGTACGTAGTTCCACACCGGGTCGTGCCAGGCCCTCACCAGCTCCGCGAACGCCTCACGCTCGCCGAGCCGGCACCGGACCACCAGCAGTTCGTCATTGACGTCCTCCTCGGCCTGAAGGCCGGGGATTCCTCCCGCGCCGCTCACGCGACGCTCCGGTGGGTTCCTGCTTCGCGGGCGTCCGCCACCGCGAGCGGTGGTCTTACGTCGCCTCCACAGGCGTTTAACCTGTCCGCCCGTCCGGCGGCCAGAATGTTGATCGCCGCGTTCACATCCCGGTCGTGAACCGCCCCGCACGGGCAGATCCACGACCGGACGTTCAACGGCATCGAGGTGGCGATGCTCCCGCACACCGAGCACAGCTTCGAAGAGGGAAACCAGCGGTCGATCTTGGCGAAGTGGCGGCCATACCGCCTCGCCTTGTACTCCAGCATGCTCACGAACTGCGACCAACCCGCATCGTGCACCGACCTGGCCAGCTTTGTGCGGGCCAGACCCGACACGGCGAGATCCTCCACATAGACCGCTTGGTTGTCGCGGATCAACGTGGTGGAGAGCTTGTGGGCGAAATCGCGGCGCGTGTCGGTCACCCTGGCGTGCGCCTTGGCGACCTTGAGCTTGGCCTTGGCCCGGTTCGCCGACCCCTTCTCTTTTCGGCTCAGCGCCTTCTGTAGCGTGCGGAGTCTCTTGGCCGCGCGGCGCAGGATACGTGGATTGGCGACCTTTCGGCCGTCCGAGGTGATCGCGAAATGCGTCAGACCCAGGTCGATGCCGATCTCGGAGGCCGTCTGCGGCAGCACCTGGTCCGCCGTCTCGATGACGAACGACGCGAAGTAGCGGCCCGCCGAGTCCTTGACCACCGTCACCGACGACGGCTCAGACGGTAGTTCCCGCGACCAGACCACCTCGATCTCGCCGACCTTGGCCACGTACAGGCGCCCGTGCGGGCGGACCAAGAACCCGTTGCGGGTCAGCCGGATCGCCTGCCGCGAATCCTTCCGGGACCGAAACCGCGGCGCGGCGACCTTACGGCCCTTACGTTTTCCGGTGACCGAGGCGAAGAAGGTGCGGAACGCCACGTGCAGGTCGCCGAGCGCCTGCACCAGCACGACCGAGGACACCTCACCCAGCCATGCCCGGTCCGGCCTCTTCTTCGCCGCCGTGATCACGGCCTTCTGCAGGTCGGTGTCCTTGATGTATGGCAGGCCACCCGCGTGGGCTTCGCGCCTAATGCGCAGTCCGTCGTTGTACACCGTCCGCGCGCACCCGAACGCCCGTGCCAGCGCTTGGCGCTGCCCCGGCGACGGGTGGAGGCGGAAGTTGTACCTGAGCCGCATGAGGTCAATGATACCGGAAAATGCGTGTGGCGTATGTACGATGTGCGCATGAGTCCTCTTGAGCGACTGACGGTGAACCTGACCCAACGCGGCGCCGAAGCCCTCGCCAAAGGCGCCGAACTGACCGGCGACACCAAGACCGACACCGTCAACCGGGCACTCCAGGTATACGCCTACCTGGAGCAACTCCGCACCGAAGGCGGAACCATACTGATCCGCAGACCAGGACAAGACGAACTCGAAGTGATCAACTTCCTGTGATGCGCCGGGCCTACCCCGCCCTAAAGGACGGGGCCTACACCCTCTGATAAGTCTGGTCACCCTGCCTCCTCGCCCCGGACAGTCGGGGAACGGGCACGGAAGGTTCACGCCTCTTCCGCCGGGCCTTCCACCGCTCCCTCCGCCTGGCTCCCCGTCAGCGGCGTAGGCGCCACGGGCTGCCGTAGTGCTTCCTCCCCGGCGCGGGGCGCCCACCGTACAGCTCGGACAGCGTCACGAACCTGTAGCCCTTGGCGGCGAAGTCGTCCAGCATCCGGGGGACGGCCTGGACCGTGGAGGCGTGGATGTCGTGCATCAGCACGATGGAGCCCGGCCCGGCCTCGGTCGCGCGCTGGGCGACGAGCGAGGGGTCCTGGTCGCGCCAGTCGAGCGTGTCGACGTCCCACATGATCTGCGCGAGCCCCAGCTGGCGGCTCTCGGCGGCGACCCTGGAGTCGGTCAACCCGTACGGCGGGCGCATGAGGATCATCGTGATCCCGGTCACCTGCTTGACGAGCCACTGGGTACGGCCCAGTTCCTCCCTGATCCCGTCCTGCGACAGCGCGGGCAGCTGCGGGTGGTCCCAGGTGTGGTTGCCCAGCTCGTGCCCCTCGGCCACCATCCTGCGAAGGGTGCTCCCGCCGTCCTCGGAGACCATGCGCCCGACGACGAAGAACGTCGCCCTGGCCCGGTGCCTGGCGAGGATGTCGAGCAGTGGCCCGGTGTAAGCCCCCGGCCCGTCGTCGAAGGTCAGCGCCACGCACTTGATCCGCTCGCAGTCGATCCGGCGCGCCCGTGGGGAGACGGGAAGATCGTCCCACGCCCAGTGCGGCCGCCCCGCGCCGGGCCCGGGCCCGGGAACGGCGGTAGGGGTGGGGACGGGAAGGGGGGCAGGGGTGGGGGCGGGCGCCGCAGGAGCCCCGGGCGCGGCGGGTACGGGTCCGCCGGGCACCGCGGGTTTCTCGAACCCGGCGTGCCCCGCGAAGAGGGGGGACGCCACGGTCGCCGGTTCCACCGATCCCACCAGGGCGATCGGGGAGGTGCACCCCCAGAGCGCGAACAGCAACGCCACCGGCACGACCCACACCCGCCACACCCGCCACACCCGCATGCTTCCCCCCGAAAGCGCCGCGGGGACGGCGAGCGGCCCGGCCGGGTCCCCCCGCAAGATCATGACCGGGTATTCCACCAGGATGGGACATCGACCGCCGGATGTCCGTACCGACGCGCCACTTCATGCCACATCCGGCGAGATGCGCACCCTGGTGGCCATGTCTCATCCGATGCGGCCAGTTAGAGCTTTAAAGCTCCCAAGGCAGGCGGACGATACATAGCGGTCGGCGGGCCACATGTACCGAGGTCGTGGGGCACGCAGCCGCTCGGGGGCCTCAGGAGGGGCTGGACGGGGTGTCTCGGTTCACCTCGGAAACGGGCCGGGTGAGATGTCGGCCCCCGTCCACTCAAGATCTCGGGAACATCCGGACGGGGTATCGCCCCCGTCCACTCAAGGTCCCGGAAACAGTCGGGTGAGATGTCGGTCACCCGCCCGCTCAGGGGCCTCAGGAGCGGTCGGGCGTCTCCCGGGGTTCGGTCACGACCATCATGAACCGCAGCGGCGTGTCCCCCTCGTTGGCGTACCTGTGCGGGCGGTCGGCGCTGAACACGACCGCGTCGCCCGTCTCCGCGACGTGGCTCTTGCCGTACACCGAGAGGGTGAGCCGTCCCTCGAGGACGGTCAGCATCTCGCGCGTGCCCGGGGGGTGGGCGTCGCCGTCGTGGTGGTCGCCGGGGGCCAGCCGCCAGTCCCACAGCTCCAGGATGGCGGGCGCGTCGGTGCCGACCAGCAGGCGCGCGGTGCTGGACCTGCCGTGCGGGAAGGTGACGACGTCGGCGCCGCTGACCACCCGGACCACGGGCGTGTCGGAGACCTCCACCATCCGCGCGACCGTCACCCCGAGCGCGTCGGCGATGCGGGTGAGCGTGCTGATGCTCGGGTTCGTCCTGCCCTGCTCGACCTGGACGAGCATGCCCCGGCTCACCCCCGAGCGCGCGGCGAGCTCGTCGAGGGTCATCTGCCGGTGCGCCCGCTGGGCCCGCACGTTGTTGGCGACCGCGGCGGTGATCGTCTCTGGGTCCATGAGTTCAGTGTAGTGAACTCGTTTTACACTTTATTGCACTCCATATATTGTTCTATCAGTACAGTCTATTGAACCGAGGTGGAATGTGACGGCTGTGGTGCTGGCGACGACCTGCGCGCTGGTGTACGGCGCCGCGGACTTCCTCGGCGGTCTGGCCACCCGCCGGTCGCGGGTGCTCGCGGTGGTGGTCCTCTCCCAGCTCGCCGGGCTGGCCTTGATCGTCGCTCTGCTGCCGTTCCTGCCGGAGACCCCCACGCCTGCGGCCCTGGCCTGGGGCGCGGTCTCCGGGCTCTGCGGCACGGCGGGGGTCGTGCTGTTCTACCGGGCGCTGGCCACCGGCGTGATGTCGGTGGTGGCGCCGATCACCGCGACCGTCTCGGCGGCGCTGCCCGTGCTGTTCGGACTGACCGTCGGGGAGCGCCCCGAGCCGGTCGCGCTGGGCGGGGTGATCCTCGCGCTGCTGGCGGTCCTGATGGTGAGCCGCGGCACCTCGGACGGGAGGACCGGCCGGGGGTACGGCCCGATCCTGGCCTCGCTCGCCGCGGGCGCGGGTTTCGGCGGGTTCTTCGTCATCATCGCCCAGGCTCCGGCGGACGGCGGCATGTGGCCACTGCTCGGGGCACGCCTGATCTCGGTCACCTTCATCGCCCTGCTGGCCGTGGCCACCGGCCGCGCCCTGCGCCCCGGACCTGGCACGCTGCGCGTCATCTTCGCGGCCGGAATACTCGACATGGCCGCCAACGTGCTCTTCGTGCTCGCCCAGCAGCGCGGGATGCTCAGCCTCGTCGCCGTCCTGGTCTCGCTCTACCCGGCGAGCACCCTGCTGCTCGCCCGCCACTTCCTGGGAGAACGGCTCAACACGGTGCAGGTGGTGGGGATCGGCTTCACCCTCGCCGCGGTCGCGCTGATCGCGTCCGGTTGACCGGATGTCGCGAACTGACTCTGTTGTGTTGAGGCCGGACGCTTGTTACGGTCATCCCCGTGCAGCCCGAGCGGGCGTCCCTCGACTCCGGTGGGCCGTTCGCGCACACGGCTGTCGCGTACGGCTCCGATTCCGGCTTCCTGGGACTCCTCCAGCCCCTGATCGCCGGCGCCCTCCGCGAGGGCCGGCGGATCCTGGTCGTCACGGGCGAGCGCGGGCTCGACCTGATCGGTGACGCCTTCGGCTCGGACGCCCGCCTCATCGACCGCCACCTCGCCGAGGAGTGGTACACCCACCCGACGCGGACCCTCGCCGCCTTCCACGACTACGTCCGACAGCGGGAGCGGCCACTGGTCGTCGGGGAGCCGGTGTGGTCGGGCTGGACCGAGCGGCAGGCCCGCGAGTGGATCCGCTACGAGTCGGTGCTCAACGCCGCCTTCGCCGGAGTCCCGGTCAGCCTGTGGTGCCTGTACGACGAGACGCTCGCGCTCGACCACGTCCTTCGCACCCATCCCGCGGAGCTGACCGGCGCCGGTCTGCGGCGGAGCGACCGCTACGTCTCCCCGGAGCGGTTCGCACTGCCGGGAGACGACCTCGCCCTCCCCGACCCGCCGCCGTCCGCGGTGGTCACCGACTTCACCCTGGAGGAGCTGGGACGGCTGCGCGCGCTCGTCACCGACCACGCGCGCCGGGCGGGCATGAGGCGCGACCTGATCGCCTCACTCGTGCTGAGCGCCTCGGAGATGGCGGCCAACAGCGTGGAGCACGGGGCGGGACACGGCCGGGCGACCATCTGGGCGGCCGACGGCGAGATCGTGTGCGAGATCGCCGACTCCGGCGGCGGCGACCTGGACGTCCCGCTGCCCGGCTACCTCCCGCCCGAGCCCGGGTCGCCGCGCGGCTACGGGCTCTGGATCAGCCGCCAGCTCTGCGACCTGGTGCAGGTGCGCGGCGTGAACGGGGAGCTGAGGGTCAGGCTCCACATGACGCTGGAGTGACCGTCCCCCGCCGATACGCGGGATGCGCGGAGGCCCCGGACACGCGTACGGCCCGCACCCGGAGCGGGTGCGGGCCGTACGCGAAGCCGAAAGGCGGGGAGAGGGCAGGGCGTCAGGCGGCCTGGACCTCCTCGGCCGGGCGGAGGCCACCCTCCTCGCGGGCGTAGTCCTCAAGCATGGTGCGGAGCTGGCGCCGGCCTCGGTGGAGGCGGGACATGACCGTGCCGATGGGGGTGCCCATCCGCTCGGCGATCTCCTTGTAGGCGAAGCCCTCGACGTCGGCCAGGTAGACGGCCACCCGGAAGTCCTCGGGCAGGGAGCGCAGGGCGTTCATGACCGCGCTGTCGGGCAGCTGCTCCAGCGCCTCGGTCTCGGCGGACTTGAGACCGCTGGACATGTGGGACTCGGCGGCGGCGAGCTGCCAGTCCTCGATCTCCTCGGTGGCCGAGAGCTTGGGCGAGCGCTGCTTCTTGCGGTAGTCGTTGATGAAGTTGTTGGTCAGGATGCGGTGCAGCCACGCCTTGAGGTTGGTGCCCTCACGAAACTGGTGGTACGAGGTGAAGGCCTTGGTGACGGTCTCCTGGACCAGGTCCTCGGCGTCGGCGGTGTTACGGGTCAGACGCATCGCGGACGCGTAGAGCTGGCTGGTGACCGGCACGACATCACGCTCGAACCAGTCCTGGCGCTGCTCTTCCGTCATCGTGATCATTGGACCCCCCTCGTGCTTTCCCCCCATTGCCGCCCGGCGAAGAGACGATGCGCTCCTTCTGACGGCGTACTCGATGCTCGCAGGCACCTCGTAAGGAGGCCGTTAAAAGCTCTACGTGGTCAGGGGATTGATCGGTGGCTGCGCCAACGGCGGGTGCGACACGCTCTACAGCCAGGCAAGTCTCAGTATCGTAACATCGTTCCCTTGATTCAGTCGAAGATGTGTCCATCATCACATAACCCCAGGTAGCAGCCCCTTTGGGGTGGCGAGAAACGTCGATCGCCACGGCCCGGAAACCCGCCGCCGAACGACCGAGTCCGACCACCGGGCTGAGGCCCGCACCCTGAGAAACTCCGACACCCATCTCCACGTCTCCCCGCTTCCCACGCGTTGGGGACTTAATCTCTCCTTAAGAGACGGGTCGGCACACCCCTGCGGTTCACCCGGACGCCCTCGCCCGCCCGCTTTCCCGCAACCGTCCCGGCAGAGCCTCCCGTACGGCCAGGTAGACGGCCGGATCGGCTCACCAAGCACGACCGTGAAACCTCTCGGCGGTCCGGCCGCGGCGGGCGTCGCCCGCCGCGGCCCGCGGGCCCGCCGTCGATCATGGCGCCGGGCGGGGGTCAGGCGGCCTTCGCCGGGTCGACCTCGAAGAACTTCGCCAGGTCGTCGAGGATGGAGTGCGCTCCCTGGATGCCGACGGCGGTCATCCAGGTGGTGTCGCTGACGTCGTGCTTGACGCCCTTGAGCCTGCCCCAGAGCGGGTTGGCCTCGAACTTCTCCTTGACCGGCTCGACCGCCGGGTCCTCGTAGACCGAGACGAAGATGTGCTCGGCGTCCAGCTGGGAGATGTTCTCCTGGCTGATCGGGACCATGATGGTGTCGGTCACGGTCGGCTGGTCCTCGGGGCGCGTGAAGCCGACGTCCTTCAGCACCAGGCCCGAGTAGGAGTTCTCCACGTACAGGCGGACGGTCGGCTCGCCCGCGAAACGGGCGACGGAGACGGTGGGCAGCTCGCCGTCCTTGGCCTTGATGGACTCGCCGATCTTGGCGGCGCGGTCCTGGTACTCCTTGATCTTCTGCTCGGCGAGGTCCTCCTTGCCCAGGGCCTCGCCCACGAGCTTGAGGTTGTCCTTCCAGATGGCCCCGGTGGTCTCGCTGAAGACCGTCGGCGCGATCTGCGACAGCTTCTCGTACAGCGCCTCGTGGCGGATCTTGGCGGAGATGATCAGGTCGGGCTTGAGCGCGACGATCCGCTCCAGGCTCGGCTGCTCCAGGGTGCCGACCGAGGTGGCCTCCTTGGCGTGGCCGAGGACCGGGGCCAGATACTCGGGAAGCTTCTCCTTCATCGTCCGGTAGCTGGTGAAGCCCACGACGTCGGTCTCCAGGGTCAGCACCGCGTCGACGAAACTCTGGTCGAGGGCCACGACCCGCTTGGGCTGGGCTGGAATCTCGGTCTCCCCCATGACGTGCTTCACCGTGCGGGGGTAGGCCGCCGCGTCGCTCACCGCGGGAGCGGCGGACGCGCCCGCGGTGCCGGAGGTCTCCCCGGCGGTACCGGAGGTGGTCGAGCCGCAGGCGGCGAGGCCGCCGGACAGCACCACTCCCGCCACCCCGAGGGCCAGGGCGTGCAACGCTCTCATCTTCATGAATCCCTTCACCACGTTAAGGCCAACCCTTTTTAGCTTAGCCATACCTAAGCTGGCATACTCGTACCGGTTCGAGCAAGAAAGAGGAGGTCAGGTGATCAACGCGGTGGCCGTCTCACGGCCCGCCCCCGGCGCGGGTCTGAGAAAAACCCACCGGCGCCGCCTTTTCGTCCTGGCCGGATTGCTCGCCGCCCTCGTGGTGACGGTCGTGCTGAGCCTCGCGGTCGGCGCCAAACCGGTCCCTCCGGCCGACGTCTGGCACGCGCTCACCGGCCCCACCGGCACCGAGAACGACATCGTCGTCCGGTCGCTGCGGATCCCCAGGACCGCCATCGGCGTCATGGCCGGGATCGCCCTCGGCGTCGCGGGCGCCCTCATGCAGGGCCACACCCGCAACCCGCTGGCCGACCCCGCACTGCTCGGCGTCACCCAGGGGGCGGCGTTCGCGATGGTCCTCAGCATCATCGTGCTGGGCGTCACCAGCCCGTACGGCTACATCTGGTTCGGTCTCGCCGGGGCCCTCCTCGCCAGCGCGGGGGTGTTCGCCCTCGGCATGGCCGGCGGCAGGGGCGGTCCCACGCCGGTGACCCTCGCCCTCGCGGGCACCGCGGTCAGCGCGTTCCTGTACGCGCTCACCTCGGCGCTGGTCCTGCTGGACGAGCAGGCCATGAACGTCTTCCGCTTCTGGCAGTCGGGCTCCATCGCGGCCAGGGGCGCGGACGTGGCCTGGCAGGTCCTCCCCTTCATCGCCGCCGGCCTGATCCTGGCCCTGATCAACGCCCCCGGCCTCAACGCCCTCTCCCTGGGCGAGGACGTCGCCCGCGCGCTCGGCCAGAACATCACCCTGACCCGTGTCGTCGGCATCGCCGCCATCACCCTGCTCAGCGGCGCCTCCGTGGCGGTCTGCGGTTCGCTGGCCTTCATCGGCCTGATCGTGCCGCACCTGACCCGGCCGCTCTCGGGCCCCGACCACCGCTGGCTGCTGCCGTACTCGGGCCTGGCGGGCGCCGCCGCCCTGCTCCTCGCCGATGTGATCGGCCGCGTGGTGGCCTTCCCCGGCGAGCTGGAGGTGGGCGTGGTCCTCGCCCTCGTCGGCGCGCCGTTCTTCATCGTTCTGGTACGACGCAGGAAGCCGGTGCGGCTGTGACCACCTCCACCGCGCCCCCCGCCGGGCCTCCCGCCGAGAGGCGGGCGCTGCGCGTCGGCCCCGCCTCCTGGCCGCTCCGGCCGCGCTCCGTCGCCGCGGCGCTGGTCCTGCTGGCCGCGACGGTGCTGTTCATGGCGCTCAGCATGCGCCTCGGCGACATCCCGATGGGCGTCCTCGACGTCTTCCGCGCGATCACCGGCGACGGGCCCGACCATTTCGTGATCATGGAGCTCCGGCTCCCCCGCGCGCTGACCGGCGCCCTCGTCGGCGCGGCGCTCGCCCTGGCCGGGGCGATCACCCAGGCCATCGCCCGCAACCCGCTGGCCAGCCCCGACATCCTGGGCGTCACCACCGGTGCCAGCGTGACCGTGGTCGCGGTCATCGTGGCGGCCGGAAACACCTGGGGCGGCACCAGCGGCGCCCTCGCCGAGGTGGGCGTCCCCCTCGTGGCCCTGCTGGGCGGCCTGGCCGGCGCGCTCGCCGTCTACCTGCTGGCCTGGCGCAACGGCCTGGACGGCTACCGGCTCGTCCTGGTCGGCATCGGGGTCTCGGCGATCTGCACCAACCTCAAGTACTGGCTGCTGACCGTCGGCGACGTCAACGACAGCAGCCGGGCCATGGTCTGGATCAGCGGCTCGCTGCACGGCCGGGGCTGGGAGCACGTGGTGCCCGTCGCGATCGCGCTCGCCGTCCTCGTCCCCGCGACGCTGCTCGGCACCCGCTCACTCGGCGCGCTGCGCTTCGGCGACGACACCGTGACCGGCCTGGGAGTGCGGATGAACCTCGCCAGGGGCGTGATGATCCTCGCGGCCGTGCTGCTCGCGGCGACGGCGACCGCCTCGGCCGGGCCGATCGCGTTCGTCGCCCTGGCCGCCCCGCAGATCGCGCTGCGCCTGGCGGGGGTGGCCCAGCCCCCGCTGGTCGTCTCGGCCCTCGTGGGCGCGGTCCTCACCACCG
The DNA here is from genome assembly GCF_036227305.1 of Streptosporangium sp. NBC_01469. Lineage (NCBI taxonomy): Bacteria > Bacillati > Actinomycetota > Actinomycetes > Streptosporangiales > Streptosporangiaceae > Streptosporangium > Streptosporangium sp. NBC_01469. The sequence goes on from NZ_CP109465.1 coordinate 10,398,134, forward strand.
GCGCCGACCTGGTCGCCCGCGTCGCGTTCACCCCGGCCGAGCTGCCGGTGGGCGTGGTCACCGCGGTCCTCGGCGCCCCCTACCTGATCTATCTCCTCATCCGCGTACGCAGAGAGGCCCGCCAGTGAGACTGCAAGCCGTCGACGTCAGGCTGGGATACGGAGACCGCGTCGTCGTCGACGGTCTCGACCTCGGGATCGAGGCCGGGACGGTGACCACGATCATCGGGCCGAACGGGTGCGGCAAGTCCACCCTGCTGCGCGCCATGGGACGGCTGCTCAAGCCGTCGGGCGGCGAGGTGCTGCTCGACGGCAAGCGCATCGACAAGATGCCCTCCAAGGAGGTCGCCAGGATCCTGGGCGTGCTGCCGCAGGCCCCCTCGGCGCCCGAGGGGCTCACCGTCGCCGATCTGGTCGCCAGGGGACGGCACCCGCACCAGACCTGGTACCGCCAGTGGTCCTCCGACGACGAGTCCGCGGTCGGCGAGGCCCTGGCCATGACCGGCCTGCTCGACCTGGGCGACCGTCCGCTGGACGAGCTGTCCGGCGGGCAGCGGCAGCGGGCGTGGATCTCCATGGCCCTCGCCCAGGGCACCGACCTGCTGCTGCTCGACGAGCCGACGACCTTCCTCGACCTGGCCCACCAGATCGAGGTGCTGGAGCTGGTACGCAGGCTGCACGGGGAGCTGGACCGCACCGTGGTGATGGTCCTGCACGACCTGAACCTCGCCGCCCGCTACGCCGACCGCCTGGTGGCCATGCGGGACGGCAGGGTCGTCGCCGCGGGGCCTCCGGCCGAGGTGCTCACCGAGGCCCTGCTGGCGGAGGTCTTCGAACTGGACGCCAAGGTCATCGAGGACCCGGTGGCCGGCACCCCGCTGGTCATCCCCATCGGCACCCTGTCCCAGCAGCCCCGGCACTGACCCGCCCCGCATCCGCCCGGAACCTGGCCGGGCACACGTCCGGGAGCGACCCGGGCGCACGTCCGAGACCGGACCAAGCACACATCCGGGACTGGGCCGGGCACACATCCGAGACCGGACCAAGCACACATCCAGGAGCGACCCGAGCACACGTCCGAGACCGATCCGAGCATCCGTCCCGAACCGGGCCGAGCACCGGAACGCGGTCCGGGCGCCGCCGGGGTGGCCCCCCTGCCCGTACCGCCCGCGACGCCCCGAGCCGATGACGGCGCGAGGCGGGGCAGGGCGGGGGACTCAGTCTCCGAGGAGCGCGTCCACGAAGACCTCGGGGTCGAACGGGGCCAGGTCGTCGGGCCCCTCGCCGAGGCCGACCAGCTTGACCGGGACGCCCAGCTCGCGCTGGACGGAGATGATGATGCCGCCCTTGGCGGTGCCGTCGAGCTTGGTCAGGGCGATGCCGGTGATGTTGACGACCTCGGCGAACACCTGGGCCTGGCGCATGCCGTTCTGACCCGTGGTGGCGTCGAGGACGAGCAGGACCTCGTCGACCGTGGCCTTCTTCTCGATGACGCGCTTGACCTTGCCGAGCTCGTCCATCAGACCGGTCTTGGTGTGCAGCCGCCCGGCGGTGTCGACGATCACCACGTCGGCCTTCTCCCTGATGCCCTCGGCGACGGCGTCGAAGGCCACCGAGGCGGGGTCGCCGCCCTCGGGCCCGCGGACGACCGCGGCTCCGACGCGGTCTCCCCATGTCTGCAGCTGGTCGGCGGCGGCGGCGCGGAAGGTGTCGGCGGCGCCCAGCACGACCTTGCCGCCGTCACCGATGAGGACGCGCGCCAGCTTGCCGGTGGTGGTGGTCTTGCCGGTGCCGTTCACGCCGACCACGAGGACCACCGCGGGGCGCTCGCCGTGCGGCGTGACGTGCAGGGTGCGGTCCATGTCGACGCCGATCTGGGCGAGCAACTGCTCCCTGAGCAGGGCGCGCGCCTCCTGGGGCGTCCGGCTGCCCAGCACCTTCACCCGGGTGCGCAGCTCGTCGACCATCGCCCGGGTCGGCGTCACGCCGACGTCGGCGGTGATCAGGGTCTCCTCGATCTCGTCCCAGGCGTCGTCGTCGAGACGGTCGCGGGAGAGCAGCTCCAAAAGCCCCTTGCCCAGCGTGCTCTGCGACCGGGCCAGCCGGGCGCGGAGCCGCACCATCCGTCCGGCGGACGGCGGAGGAACCTCGATCACCGGCGCGACGACGGTGACCTCCGCGGGCTCGACCGGCTTGGCCGGCGGCGGCACGGTGGTCGTCGCGTCGTCCTCCAGGACCGAGCCCCGGCCGGGGGCCTTCGTCTCCTCGGGGATCGACGGCGCCTCGGGCGGCTCGACCCGCGGCGGCGCGGTCCTGCCCCCGGACCTGAACAGCAGGAGCATGCCGCCCGCCGCCAACAGGGCGATGACGACGATGATCGCGATTATGCCGAGATAGGCTTCCACAAGAGCACAGTTTTCCAGACGCCCCGGGATGCTCCGACACCCCGGTGCTCCGGACGGGCCCGCGGTCCTTCACCGACGGTCACCACCCGACCCCTCGCGATCGCGCTCCCCCGACGGTTCAGACGGACTCGTGTTCCCTGAGGCGCTGGCTGATGACCTGGGTGACGCCGTCCCCGCGCATCGACACCCCGTACAGCGCGTCGGCGATCTCCATCGTGCGCTTCTGGTGGGTGATGATGATGATCTGCGAGGTCTGCCGGAGCTCCTCGAAGAGGGTCAGCAGGCGCTGGGTGTTGGTGTCGTCCAGCGCGGCCTCGACCTCGTCCATCACGTAGAACGGCGAGGGGCGCGCCTTGAAGATGGACACGAGGAACGCCACCGCGGTCAGCGACCGCTCGCCGCCCGACAGCAGCGACAGCCGCTTGACCTTCTTGCCCGGCGGCCGGGCCTCGACCTCGACGCCGGTGGTCAGCATGTTCTCGGGGTCGGTGAGCAGCAGCCTGCCCTCGCCGCCGGGGAACACCCGCGTGAAGATCGTCTCGAACTCGCGGGCCACGTCCGCGAAGGCGGCGCCGAACACCTGCTCGACCCGGTCGTCAACCTCCTTGACCACCAGCAGCAGGTCGCGGCGGGTCTTCTTGAGGTCTTCCAGCTGAGAGGTGAGGAACGAGTGCCGCTCCTCGAGCGCCGCGAACTCCTCGAGCGCGAGCGGGTTGACCTTGCCGAGCTGGGCCATCTGGCGGTCGGCCGCCCTGGCCCGCTTGAGCTGCTCGTCGCGGTCGTAGGGGACGGGCTCGCCGTCGGCCGTCGGGACCGGCTCACCGGGGCCGTACTCGGCGATGAGGGTGTCGGTCTCGACGCCGTACTCCTCCACCGCCCGCCCCTCCAGCTGCTCCAGGCGGAGCCGCTGCTCGGTGCGGGCCACCTCGCTGCCGTGCGCCCGGTTGACCAGCTTGTCCAGCTCACCGGAGAGTTCCCGGACGCGGATCCTGACGGCCTTGAGCGAGGCGTCGATCTGCCCGCGCGCCAGCTCGGCCTCGTCGCGCTCGCCGGCCGCGGCCCCCAGGGAGGTCTCCAGCGCGCGCAGCGCCAGCTCGGCGCCCCGGACGACCGCCTGCGCCGTCCTGGCCTGCCTGCGCCGCCACTCGCGGCGCTCGGCCGCCCTGGAACGCTCCTCGCGCTCACGCTCGGCGGCGCGCGTCAGCTCGTCGGCCCTGCCCTCGATGCCCCTGACCCGCTCCTCCGCCGTCCGTACGGCGAGCCGGACCTCCATCTCGTCCTGTCTGGCCGTCGCGCAGATCTCGGCGAGCTCGTCGCGGAGGTCGGTGGTGGGCTCGGTCTCCAGCTCCTCGGCGCCGACGGCGGCGGCGAGCCGCTCCTCCAGCTCGGCGAGACCGGCCGCGTCGCGGTCGCGCGCCTCCTCGGCGGCCCGTACGCCTCTGGCCAGGCGCTCGCACTCGTCGCGGGCCGCCTTGGCGGCGGCGCCCAGCTGGGCGAGACGCTTCGCCACCGCGGCGACCTTCTGGTCCGCGTCGCGCTGCCTGGCCCTGACCCGGTCCAGGGCGGCCTGCGCCGCGTTGACCCCGGCCTGCGCGTTCTGCACGCCCGTCTGCGCCTCGGCGACCCGCGCCTGGGCGGTCTCGACCGCGAGCTGCGCCTCCGCCTCGGCCTCGGCGGTCTCCTCCAGCTCCGTTCCCGCCAGCTCGGCGGCGACCCTGGCTTCGGCCAGGTCGGCGGCGGCCTCGTCGAGGGCGGCTCGCATCTGAAGCGCGGAGGTGCCGCCCGCGGAGCCGCCCCTGGCGGCGTGAACGCCCAGGAGGTCACCGGACCGGGTGACGGCCCGCAGCTCGGGGCGCTGCTCGACCGCCTTCCTCGCCGTCGCGAGGTCGTCCACGACCAGCACGTTCGCGAGCAGGTGAGCGGCGGCGGCCCGCAGCTCGGCGGAGACCGTGACCAGGTCGATCGCCCACTCGGCTCCGGCCAGCGGCACCTGCCCCGGCGAGCCCTTCCCCGCCTCGCCGGAGGCGATGACGAGGGTGGCGTGGCCGCCGTCGTGGCCCCTGAGGAACTCGATGGCGTCGGCGGCGCTCTGCAGCGACTCGACGGCGACGGCCTCGGCCGCGGCCCCGAGCACGGCGGCGACGGCCACCTCCACACCGGACCGCACGGACAGCATGGTCGCCACCGGGCCGAGCACCCCGGCCAGGTCGGCGGCGAGCAGGGCGGCGGCGCCGTCGGCACCACCGGCCAGGCCCATCTCCAACGCCTCGAACCTGGCCTCGAGAGCGGCCACCTGGCGCTGCGCCTGCTGGTCGGCCTTGCGGGCGGCGGCGAGGGCGGCCCTGGCCGCGCCGAGCGCGGAGCTCGGGCCCGCGACAGCCGCCTTGGCCTCCTCGACCCCGGCCCTGGCCAGCTCGACGGACTCCCTGGCCTGCTCGACCGTCTCCAGGGCGATCTCCAGCTCCTCGGCGAGGGCGGGGTCGGCGGACGGCTCGGCGCGCTCCTGACCCTCGTGTTCGGCCCGCGCCTCCTCGGCCCGCTGCTCGGCCTCCTCCAGCGAACGCCGCAGCCTGCCGATCTCCTCCTCGGCGGCCCCCGCCCGGCTGCGCGCCGCCCCGGCCTGCCCCCTGAGCCTGGCCAGGCCCTCGCGCCGGTCCGCGGCGGCCCTGGCCTCCGCGGCCAGCCGCCGCTCCTCGGCGGCGAGTGCGGCCTCGGTCTCGGCGCGCCGGGCCACCGCTCCGGCGAGCGACTCCCGCTCTCCGTCGAGCAGCTCGGCCAGGACCCGCTCCTGTTCGCGGACCTCCTCGGCCTCGCGCTCGAAGTCCTCGGGGTCGCGCCCGCGCCGCTCCACGGCGGTGTCGGTGGCGTGCCGGTGCCGCTCGGCGGCGAGCCCGGCCAGGCCCCTGAGGCGCTCGCGCAGGGATGAGAGGCGGAAGAACGTCTCCTGGGCCGCGGCCAGGCGCGGCTGGGCCTCGGCCTCGGCGGCCTCCAGCTCGGACTCGGCGACCTGGCCCTGCTCCAGCTCCGTCTCCACCGCGGCGCGGCGGGTGAGGACGGCCTCCTCGTCGGCCATCTCCCGTTCCAGGGTGGTCCGCAGGGTGAGCACGTCGTCGGCGAGCAGCCGGAGCCTGGCGTCACGCAGGTCGGCCTGGATGACGGCGGCCTTGCGGGCGATCTCGGCCTGGCGGCCCAGCGGTTTGAGCTGGCGGCGCAACTCGGTGGTGAGGTCCTGGACCCGGGTCATGTTGGCCTGCATGGCGTCGAGCTTCCGCAGCGCCTTCTCCTTGCGCTTGCGGTGCTTCAGGACGCCCGCGGCCTCCTCGATGAACGCCCTGCGCTCCTCGGGTCCCGCGTGCAGCACCTGGTCGAGCTGGCCCTGCCCGACGATGACGTGCATCTCGCGGCCGATGCCGGAGTCGGACAGGAGCTCCTGGATGTCGAGCAGACGGCAGGTGTCGCCGTTGATGGCGTACTCGCTCTGGCCCGCCCGGAACATCAGGCGGCTGATCGTCACCTCGGTGTAGTCGATCGGGAGCATGCCGTCGGTGTTGTCGATGGTCAGCGTGACCTCGGCGCGTCCCAGCGGGGCCCGCGAGGAGGTGCCGGCGAAGATGACGTCCTCCATCTTGCCGCCGCGCAGCGACTTGGCGCTGTGCTCGCCCATCACCCAGGCCAGGGCGTCGACCACGTTGGACTTGCCGGATCCGTTGGGACCCACGACAGCGGTGATGCCCGGCTCGAACCGGAGCGTGGTGGCCGAGGCGAAGGACTTGAACCCGCGCAGGGTAAGGGTCTTGAGATACAACGAAACCCCCCATCCACGGCGCGGCCGCGCCGGCCGGCGTGTCACGCGCCGCGTCCCGGGCGCCGGTGAACGCGTCTTCCCTTGTCAGCCCACGGCTTCAGTCACGCGGGAAGACTACCGTTCTTCACCCGCGCCCGCCCGCGCACCGCCTATGGTGCCCTGCATGGACGCGGAACGCGGTGGGGGCGGAGCTCCATCACACCCATCGGGCGGCAGGGGTCTTCTCAGACGGCGCGCCTTCCTCGTGGGCGGCGGGCTGACCGCGCTCGGCCTCGGCGGCGCCGCCCTGGCGGCCGGACCCGACGGCATCCGGGGCGCGTACGCCCAGATCGTCTGCGGCGCGGTCCCCGAGCCTCCGGCGACCTCTCCTGGAACGCTCCAGCGGAGCCAGGTCGACCGGCGGCGCGTGATCGTCGGAATGCCGCCGGGGGCCGTGGACGGGCTACCCGTGGTGATCATGCTTCATGGGGCCGCGGGTGACGCGCGCACGCCGTTCGACGTCTACGCGGTCGACCGCTACCTGGCCGCGGGCGGCGGGCGCTTCGCGGTGGCCTCCATCGACGACTGGCCCTCCGCCGACATCCCGGGCACGCTGCTGCCGTACCTGAACACGAACGGGATGGACACCACGAAGATCGGGCTGATGGGCTGGTCGTCGGGCGGCGCCGGGGCGCTGAGACTCGCCGCGGAGCTCGGCCCCGAGCAGGTGGGGGCGGTGGTCGCGGCGTCCCCGACGGTGAGCGCGGCGCAGGCGCCGCTGCGCGAGCTCGTGGACATCCCGGTCTGGCTGGGGTGCGGTGAGCGCGACGCGTGGGCCCGGCAGACCCAGACCATGCTGAAGGGCCTGAAGGCGCTGGGCGCCACGGCCGAAGGAGGGATCAGCAAAGGCTGCCAGGACACGGCCTACCGCCGCAGGGTGTTACCCGAGCAGCTGGCCTTCCTGGCACGACATATATGACGCACGTTACGGGTGTGACGTACGTATCGATATGACAAGGGACGCCCCTCGAGGCGTCCCTGGACAGTGTGTTCCGCCCCGGCCCCCGTTAGGTGAGGGCCGGCTCGCGATCCTGCAGACGGTTGAACTCCTCATCGCGGGTGCTAGCCGCGAGTTCGTCGTTCTGGGCCTGGAGCCGGGTGAGCTCTCCCTCGAGATCACGGATGCGCTGCTGGAGGCGACGCATTTCCGAGACCATACGAGGGTCGGGACCGCCGACGTGGCCGAGTAGAGCCTTCGCCATAGTAAAGGGTCCTCCACGCTGAGTGACCAGACTGGTTCGCGCACTTCTTTGCCGCGGGAGGGGTGCGCGTGGTTCTTTATCAAGAGTCGCACCGGTGAGGGAGGCGGTCAAGTTGAACGCTCCGGGTGGATGCACCAGTAGGCACTCTCGACGGTCAACTATACCTTATTTTGGGCGGTTTGGGGAAGTGGTCAGCGCTCGACAAAACCCTCGACATCGGCTTTGGTCTCGCTCCAGCGCTCGACGACTCCGTCGACCTTACCTGGCGTGTTCCCGCTCCCGAGCAGTTCAAGCAGCCTCGCACATGATTCCTCCGGGCCCTGCGCGACCACCTCGACCCGGCCGTCCTCGGTGTTGCGCGCCCAGCCGTCCAGGCCGAGTTCGAGCGCCCTGGCACGCGTCCACCAACGGAAACCCACACCCTGCACCCGGCCCCTGACCCAGGCCGTCAGCCGTACGTCCGTCACGCCGTGACCCCCCTCGGCCTGGGCTGGCAGCTGGGGCAACTGTAGGAGGAACGGTTCATGAACGATTCGCGGACGATCGGGGCGCCGCACCGGGAGCAGGGTTCGTCGCGCCGACCGTAAACCGCGAGGGAACGGTCGAAGTAACCGCTCTCCCCATTGACATTCACGTAAAGACTGTCGAAGGATGTGCCGCCCTCGGACAGGGCCGCGGACATCACCTCCCGGGCGGCGGCCAGCACCTCGGCCACCTTCGGCCCGGTCAGCGTCGCGGTGGGACGGGCGCCGTGCAGCCTGGCCCGCCAGAGGGCCTCGTCGGCGTAGATGTTGCCGACACCGCTGATCAGCGACTGGTCCAGGAGAGCCCGCTTGACCTCGGTCTGCCGGGCGCGCAGCCGGTGGGCGAACCCGTCGTCGTCGAAGTGCCTCTCGAACGGGTCGGCCGCGATGTGCGCGATCGGCTCGGGCACCGCCCGGCCGCCGGCGTGCGTCATGCCGGTCACCAGCACGTGGCCGAAGGTCCGCTGGTCGACGAAGCGCAGCTCGGGACCGCCGTCGGTGAAGCCGATCCGGACGCGCAGATGCCTCTCCGGCGCCGAGTCCGGCTCCACGACCAGCAGCTGGCCGCTCATCCCGAGGTGGGCCAGGATCGCGTCGGAGCCGTCCAGGGGCAGCCAGAGGTATTTGCCCCTGCGCTCGGCGGGACCGACCGTGCGGCCCTCCAGCCTGGCGGAAAACTCCGCGGCGCCGGGGACGTGCCGCCTGATCGCCCTCGGGTGGAGCACCTCGGCGCGGGCGACGACCCGGCCGGAGACCCATCGCTCCAGACCGCGGCGTACCACCTCGACCTCGGGCAGCTCGGGCATGCGTCTCTCCTCGGGCGACTCGTGCGACATGGGTGAACTCGGGCTGAACCAGGCGACCCGTGTGGCGGGCGGCCGGATTCGCACCTGTCGCGATCCTGCTCGGGCGACGAGTGGCCGGTCAGCAGATTAGCTGGCCCCGAGCCCTTCGCGGCCCCGTTCGGTCCCGCCCGTCCCGCTCGATCCTGCTTCTTCGGGCGCCGGGTGAGCCGGTCAGCTGGCCTCGCGCCGCTCGCGGTCCTCGCGGATGCGGTTCCAGGCGGCCTCGGCGGCCTGCTGCTCGGCTTCCTTCTTCGAGCGCCCCGACCCCGAACCGTACGCCTCGCCACCGACGCGGACGACCGCGGTGAAGGACTTGGCGTGGTCGGGACCGCTCTCCTCGACATGGTATTCGGGCACGCCGAGCGACTCGGACGCGGTGAGCTCCTGCAGGGAGGTCTTCCAGTCGAGCCCGGCGCCGAGCGAGGCGGAGCGGGTGATGAGGGGGTCGAAGAGCAGGTGGACGACGCGGAACGCCTCGTCCAGGCCCCTGTTCACGTAGACCGCGCCGATGAGCGCCTCAAGGGTGTCGGCGAGGATCGAGGACTTGTCGCGGCCCCCCGTACCCTCCTCGCCCCGGCCGAGCCGCAGGAAGCGGCCCAGGCCCAGCGAGCGGGCCACGTCGGCGAGGGCGCGCATGTTGACCACCGCGGCCCTGAGCTTGGCCAGTTGCCCCTCGGGCAGGTCCGGGTGGTTGCGGTAGAGGGTGTCGGTGACGACCAGGCCCAGCACCGAGTCGCCGAGGAACTCCAGGCGCTCGTTGGTCGGCAGGCCGCCGTTCTCGTACGCGTAGGAGCGGTGCGTCAGCGCCCGCTCCAGGATGGCGACGTCAAGGCGCACCAGCAGGAGGCGCTCCAGCTCTTCCTTGACGAACTCGACGGCGACAGGCTTGACGCTTGTACCCACGGCTTCTCCTCGCACGTTCTCTCAGCGAATGCGCGATGGCGAAGGAAGGAGTGAGATGCCCGAAGATGTGGTGGGCGCCGGGAGGGCACGCGATTCTACCGCGAACCCCGGCGTCCACCACAGCCGCGGGCGGACCGCCATCGCAGGGGGTGCAGACGGTGACGCCGACCGGGGCCCGTGAAGGACCCGGCCGGCATCCGTCGGTCAGAATGCGATCAGGCGGAGGGCTCGATCACCTGACGGCGGTTGTAAGTGCCGCAGGTCGGACACGCCACGTGCGGACGCTTCGGCGAGCGGCACTGGGGGCAGCTCACGAGCGAAACCGCGGCGGCCTTCCACTGCGACCTGCGGGAGCGAGTATTGCTCCGCGACATCTTGCGCTTGGGGACAGCCACGTCAGCTCTCCTGATCGTTGTTATGTTCCGGAACCAGACCTTGCAGCTTTGCCCAGCGGGCGTCGATCACCTCGTGGCTGTGGCCAGGCTCGGCATCGGCCAGCCTGACCCCGCACTTCACGCAGAGCCCGGTGCAGTCTTCACCGCAGACCGGGCTCAACGGCAGTGTGAGCACAACCGCGTCGCGAAACACGGGTTCGAGGTCGAGAAGTTCGCCGTCAAGAAGCGAGTCACTCTCGGCAGCATCCTCTGCCGAGTAGAAGAACAGCTCCTGGAAGTCCACCTCGGTTAGCGAGGTGACCGGTTCCAGGCAGCGTGCGCACTCCCCCCGCAGCGGGGCTTGCGCAGTGCCCGTGACGAGCACACCCTCCATGACCGCCTCAAGCCGGATGTCCAGCTCGACGTCGGCGTCCTTGGGGACGCCGATCATGTCGACGCCGATGTCCGCCGGTGCCGGGAGCGCGAGATTCATCCTGCGCATCGACCCTGGTCGCCGCCCCAGGTCATGGGTCGAGATCACCCATGGGGCTCGGGGGTCAAGGTGCTGAGTCATTTCGCTCTCATTAGGCATGGCGCATCATCGCCGTCGTGCAAGGCCGAAATAAGAGAATAGCAGGGCCTAGCCCCTGAGCCGTTCGACCAGGAGTTCCTGCACAAGATCAGGTACCAGCCCGGCCACGTTCCCACCGTACTTGACGATCTCCTTGATGCGGCTGGACGACAGGAAGGAGACCTCTGGCCCCGTGGCCATGAACAGGGTCTCCACCCCGGACATCCGGTAGTTGAGCTGCGCCATCTGGAGCTCGTAGTCGAAGTCGCTGACCGCGCGCAGCCCCTTCACGATGGCGGGGATCTCCTGTTGCCTGCAGTAGTCGACCAGGAGGCCGTGGAACTTGTCCACGCGGACGTTCCCGTACTCCTTGGTGACCGTCTGGAGGGTCTGGATGCGCTCCTCCACCGTGAAGAGGCTCTTCTTCTCGATGTTGATCAGTACGGCTACGACGACCTCGTCGTACTGCCGGGAAGCCCGGCCGATGATGTCCAGATGACCGTTCGTGACGGGATCGAACGATCCCGGACAGACAACGCGACGCAAGGTGGACCCCCTGCTCTAAGGATTCCCGGCGGCGCGACCGTACCAAACGGACGCTTCGCCGTAACGACGGACCCTCTCCTCTTCGTACCCCGGAGGCCAGACCAGATCCTTTCCCCTGCTCTCCCGCTCCACCGCGACCAGCGCGTCCTCGGCCAGCCAGCCTCGGTCGCGCAGCAGCCCGAGCACCGCCTCCACCTCCTCGGCGCCCAGCGCGTACGGCGGGTCGGCGAGGACGAGGTCGTACGGCCTCCCGGCGTGCTCAACGTCTCCAGGGTGCTCAACGTCCCCGGGGTGCTCGGCGTTTCCGGCGTTTCCGGCGTTCCCGATGCCCCGAGCGCCTCCGGGACCCCTGGCCAGCAGCCGCTCCACCCTGTCGGCGGCGACCTCGGCCCCCGGCAGGCCCAGTGAGGCGACGTTCTGCCTGATCGTCCGGATCGCCCTGGCGTCCGACTCCACGAGAAGCGCGTGGCCGGCCCCCCGGGAGAGCGCCTCAAGCCCGAGCGCCCCCGAACCCGCGTAGAGGTCGAGCACCCGGCACCCCTTCAGCGGGCCGATCAGCGACCCCACGGTGGAGAAGATCCCCTCCCTGGCCCGGTCACTGGTGGGGCGGGTTCCCCGCCCCGGCGGCACGGCCAGCCGCCGTCCTCCTGCGCTTCCCGCGATGACTCGGCTCACCCGGCCATCCTCTCAGTGCCGTTCCCGCCGCCGTCCACGCTCCCGCCCCGGGGCGTCGTACGCAGCACGGCGTGTCGCGACGCATCACATAACCGCAGGTCAAAAGGGTCCTGGTAGGTGATCTAGGTCAAGAGTGGGCAAGGAGTGGCGACGAAAGCGTAAGGGTCGTTCCGTCCGGTGCCGGTCCCTTGCATGATGATTCCTGCGGCCTCCAAGTGACCCAGGGGGAGGCCGACCGGCGTGATCGTGAGCCCTTCCGCACGCCGGTGCTCTCGGCACCTGACCCGGGAGTGGGCCCAAGCGGGGACGGCATTCGGGGGGAGGCCGTCCCCGCAGTTGGGCCTCAGGGCCGGCATCCCGGCCCGGCATCACAGCCGGACACCGCGACCGGGCGTACCGGCCGAGCATCCCGCCCCACGCCGCGGACAGGCGTCGCGCCGGACACCGCGACCGGGCGTACGGCCGGGCATCCCATCGGACACCGGGGCCAGGCGTCGCAGCCGGCATCGCTGCCGACCCCGCCGCCGGGCGTCCCGCGGCCGGTGGACGCCCCTGCCCCGAGGAGCCCTCGGCCCCCTCGCCGCCCGCCCCATCAGGTCTTCTCCAGGTATTCCGCGCGCTCGTCCGCGAGGAGCCCGTCGATCTCCGCGCGGAGCACGGGATGGCCCGCCAGCTCAGGGTCGGCCTCCAGCATGGCCTCGGCGTCCAGGCGCGCGGCGTGGATGACGTCCTCGTCGCGGAGGAGCCTGAGCATCTTCAGCGACGATCTGCGCCCCGACTGGGCCACACCGAGCACATCACCCTCCCTGCGCTGTTCCAGGTCGACACGGGACAGCTCGAAGCCGTCCAGGGTGGCCGCCACGGCGTCGAGCCGCGCCCTGGCGGGCGTGCCCCCCGGGGAGTCGGTCACCAGCAGGCACAGTCCGGGCAGCCCGCCGCGCCCGACCCGGCCGCGGAGCTGGTGGAGCTGGGAGACACCGAACCGGTCGGCGTCCATGATGACCATGACCGAGGAGTTGGGGACGTCGACGCCGACCTCGATGACCGTGGTCGCCACCAGCACGTCGATCTCTCCCCTGGTGAAGGCCTTCATCACCGCCTCCTTCTCCTCCGGCGGGAGCTTGCCGTGGAGCACCTCGGTGCGGAGCCCGCGCAACGGCCCCTGCGAGAGCGTCTCCGCCACGTCGAGCACCGCCAGCGGCGGCCTGCGCTCGTCGTCGGCCTTCGACATGTCGCCCTCGTCGCCCTCCAGGTCACCGATGCGGGGGCACACGACGTAGGCCTGGCGGCCCAGCTCGATCTCCTCGCGCAGCCGCGTCCAGGCCCGGTCGAGGAAGTGCGGCTTCTCCGCGGCGGGGACCACGTGCGTGGTGATCGGGGCACGGCCCGAGGGCAGCTGGGAGAGCGTGGAGACCGTGAGGTCGCCGAAGACCGTCATGGCGACGGTGCGGGGGATGGGCGTGGCGGTCATGACGAGCACGTGCGGGCGGCCGCCCCCGGCCTTCTCGCGGAGCGCGTCGCGCTGCTCGACGCCGAACCGGTGCTGCTCGTCGACCACGACCAGGCCGAGGTCGGCGAACTGGACGCGCTCCTGCAGGACCGCGTGGGTGCCGACGACGATGCCCGCCGCGCCCGAGGCCGCGTCGAGCATGGCCGAGCGGCGGGCCGCGGCGCCCAGCGAGCCGGTCAGCAGGGCGACCGCGGTGCCGCCGAACATGCCGCCGGTGGCCAGGTCTCCGAGCATGGCCGAGATCGACCGGTGGTGCTGCTGGGCGAGCACCTCGGTGGGGGCCAGCAGCACCGCCTGCCCTCCGGCGTCGACCACCTGGAGCATCGCCCGCAGCGCGACGATGGTCTTGCCCGCGCCGACCTCGCCCTGGAGCAGCCGGTGCATGGGGTGGGACAGGGCCAGGTCCGCGGCGATCTCCTCGCCCACCTCGCGCTGGCCCTCGGTGAGCTCGAACGGCAGCCGCCCGTCGAAGTCGGCGAGCAGCCCGCCGGAGATCGCGGGCCGGGGCGTGGCCGGCCAGGAGGCCGCGACCATCCGGCGCTGCAGCAGCACCGCCTGGAGCAGGAACGCCTCGTCGAACCTGAGCCGCTTGCGGGCCCTGGCCACGTCGGCGTGGTCACGCGGCCGGTGGATCGCCAGCAGCGCCTCCGACAGGCCGGGAAGCCTGTGCCGGGCGCGCAGCTCCGCGGGGAGCGAGTCGTCGAGCTCCCCCATCGTGTCGAGGACCACGCCCAGCGCCCTGCGGATGGCCCAGGGCGTCACGTCCCTGCCCGCCGGGTAGATGGGCACGAGCGCGGCGGCGAACTCCTCGGCGCCCGTCTCGCTCTCCTCGATCATCTCGAACTCGGGATGGGAGAGCTGCCACTTGCGTTTCTCGCCCTGGCCGAAGGCGCCGACCTTCCCGGCGAACATGCCACGCCGGCCCGGCTTCAGCCGCGTCTCCGCGATGTGGGACGTCTTGCCGAAGAACGACAGGTAGATCTTGCTCCCCCGGGCGTCGACGACCTCGACCTCCAGCCAGGTGCCGCCCTTGTTGCGCATCGGCCTGCGCATCGCCCTGGTGACCTCGCCCACCACGGTGACGTGGTCGTCGACCCGCAGGTCGTCGAGGTCGGTCAGCTCGCCCCGCTCGGCGTAGCGCCGCGGGTAGTGCCGCAGCAGATCGCCGACGGTGCGCAGGTCGAGAACACTCTCCAGCAACTTGGCCGTCTTGGGGTCAAGCGCCTTCGCCAGCGGCTCGTCGAAGCTCGTCACCCCCGTTTTCTACCGTGCCCAGGCGACAGAATTCATCCGCCACGGCCTACCCGGCCGCTCGGCGCCGCCTCATTCCACCCCGATCAGCAGCGGGTAGCCGCCCTGCCCGCCCTCGTACCCGACCACCTCGATGTCCGGCCTGGTCTCGGCCAGATGGTCCTGTACGGCGCGGGCGAGCCCCTCGGGGGCGTTGGCGCCCTCCAGGACGGTCACCAGCTCACTGCTCGAGGAGACCATGCGGCGTACGACCTCCAGCGCGGTCGCCGCCAGGTCCGTGCCGATCAGCGCGGCGTCACCGTCGACCACCCCCAGGACGTCGCCGGGCGCGGTGAGGCCCGCGCTCGTCATGACCTCGCGGTCGGCCACCCAGACGTGCCCGTGGCGGGTGTGCGCGGCGGCTTCGGTCATGGCCACCACGTCGTCGTCGAAGCGGCGCAGCGGGTCGTGGACGGCCAGCGCCGACAGGCCCTGCACCGAGGCCCTGGTAGGGAGGACGCCGACCACCAGGCCCTCCTCCCTGGCGATCTCCGCGGCGGCGGCCGCGACCTCGCGCGTCCCACTGTCGTTGGGCAGGACCACGACCTCGGATCCGGCCTCGCGGATGGCGGCGAGCACCGCCGCCAGCGGCGGGCTCGAACCGGGCTCGCGCCGTACGACCACGGCCCCCGCCTCCTCGAACACCGCCGCCAGCGCGGGCCCCGCGGCCACCGCCACCACGCCCCGCCCCCGCGCGGCCGGGTGGATCCTGCCCGAGCCGACCAGGTACGTCACCTTGATCCGGTGGGGGCGGCCCAGCCTCATGGCCGCCTCGATCGCCGCGCCCGCGTCGTCCACGTGGACGTGGACGTTCCACAGGCCGTCCCCGCCCACGATCACCAGCGAGTCGCCGAGCGCGTCGAGCTCCTCGCGCAGCGCGGCGACCTCCTCGGCCCCGGCGTCCAGCAGGTACATGACCTCGTAGCCGGGGCCGTCTCCGCCCTCCCCGGCCTCCACGGCGGTCTCCGGGACGACCCGGTGGGCCGGGGCGGGGATGTCCACCCGCCCGGTGTACGAGTCGGTGACGACGGCGGCGAGACTCTCCAGAATGATCGTCAGACCCGCGCCGCCCGCGTCGACCACCCCGCCGCGGGCCAGCACGTCGAGCTGCCCCGTCGTGCGGCGGAGCGCGGAGCGCGCCTCCCCCGCCGCCCTCCTCGCGACCGAGGCGAGATCCTCCCGCCCGTCGCGCACCGCCGCGGCCACGGCCGTCAGGACGCTCAGGATCGTGCCCTCGACCGGTCTGGACACCGCGGCGCGGGCCAGCTCGGCGGCCCTGACCAGGCCCCGCCCGAGGTCGGCGCCGCGTCCCTCGGCCTCCCTGAGCACCTCGGCGAGACCGCGCAGCGCCTGGCTGACGATCACTCCCGAGTTCCCGCGGGCACCGAGCAGCGCCCCCTGCGCGAACGCCCGCCAGGTGGCCTCGGCCCCGGCGTCGTCGGGCAGCCCGTCGAGCGCCTCGGCGGCGGAGAGCATGGTCAGGTGCAGGTTGGTGCCGGTGTCACCGTCGGGCACGGGGAAGACGTTGAGCGCGTCGATCTCCTCGCGTGCCCTCCCCAGCGTCTCGGCGGCCAGCCGCGACCATCTGCGCACCGCGAGCGGGTCGAGAACCTGCAGCATTCCTGCCCTCCTGCTCCTGCTCACGCCCGCCGGACGGCCACAACGGCCCGGGACATCTCCCGGGCCATGATCGGCGCGTCCCCGGCGCGTCCGGCGCGCCTGACGCATCTGACGACCCGGCGCACCCGGCGTCTTCCGGCTCCGCGACCCGCCCGCCTCCGGTGGCTCCGCCTCCGAGGGCTCCGACGGCCCCGCGCCCTCACCACCCCGCCGATCCCGGTCGCGTCGCCTCCGTCCCCGATCCCGGTTCTCGGCTCTCCGGAGGAGACCAGCCGTGGCGTGTCCTGGAATGCGCTACGGTTGCCTCCGGAGATTATCCCCGTTCGACCGTTCACGGCGGCTCGCGTTCGCGTGCAGGGCCGGACATCGGATATCCTCGTGTGGCCAGCCGGTCGTCCCGGCGTGCCCGATGACCGCCGCCAGTGCGGCGGATCGAGCCTCTCGACTGATATAAGGAGCGAACCGTGGCTTCCGTCTGCGACGTTTGCGCTAAGAAGCCGACCTTCGGCAACAACGTCTCCCACTCGCACCGCCGCACCCGCCGCCGCTGGAACCCGAACATCCAGCCCGTGCGCGCAGTGGTGAACGGCACGCCGAAGCGGCTGAACGTGTGCACCTCCTGCATCAAGGCCGGCAAGGTCACCCGCTAGCCAGACCTTCGCGAAGCCCGCCGTCCCACTCGTTGGGGTCGGCGGGCTTCGCCGTTCCCGACGGGCCTTCGTCCCGCGCAGAGGCCGTCCCGCCTCAGGAGCCGCCCCGCTTCGGGAGACTCCCGTTTCAGGGACCACCCCTTCAGAGACCGCCCCGCTCCAGGAAACCTCCCGCTTCGAGAGCCGCCCCGCTTCAGGAGACCTCCTGCTTCAAGAGCCGCCCCGCTCCAGGAGACCTCCTGCTTCAAGAGCCGCCCCGCTCCAGGAGACCCTCCCGGTCAGGAGGCGCGCAGGCGCCAGGCGTGGTCCACCGGGCCGATGCCCGCTCCCAGGGGGAAGCCGTGCGCGATCGCGCCGGTGACGTACGCCTTCGCCTTCTCCACCGCAGACGGGACGTCCTCGCCGAGGGCGAGGTGGGAGGCGATCGCGGAGGCCAGGGTGCAGCCCGTGCCGTGGGTGTGCCGGTTGTCGTGGCGCTCGGCGGTGAAGCGGAACTCCCGCGTGCCGTCGGTCAGCAGGTCGACCGGGGCACCCGGCAGGTGACCGCCCTTGATGAGCGCCCACCCGGGCCCGAGTTCCAGGACCGCGTCGGCGGCCCGGCGCAGGTCGGCCTCGTCCTCGACCTTCACCCCGGTGAGCTGCAGGACCTCCCAGAGGTTGGGGGTGACCACCGTGGCCGTGGGCAGCAGGCGCGACTTCACCGTCTCCACGGCCTCGGGGGCCAGGAGCGCGTCGCCGTGCTTGGAGACCCCGACGGGATCGACCACGACGGGCACGTCCAGCCTCGCCAGGACCTCGGCCACCGTCTCCACCAGCACGGGTGAGGCGAGCATTCCGGTCTTGACCGCCTGGGCCCCGATGTCACCGAGTACCGAGTCGAGCTGGGCCCGTACCGCCTCCGGGGGAAGCTCCCAGTAGCCCTGCACGCCCACCGAGTTCTGTGCGGTCACCGCGGCGATCACACTCATGCCGTGCACGCCGAGGGCCAGCATGGTCTTCAGATCGGCCTGGATGCCGGCGCCGCCTCCGGAGTCGGAGCCGGCGACGGTCAGCACGCGAGGGGGGGTCGAAACGGTCATGGTCCTCATCCAACCAGCCCCGCCCCGGCCCGCGAAGCGCTCCCCCGGCTTTCCCCGCCCCCGGACGCCGGGCCTTCCAACACCGCTCCCGGGGGCCGAGACGCCTCCTCCACCGGCTCCCGCCACTGGGGGAACCCAGACACTGTTTTGGGGCGAAAGTCCGTCTCTGGCCGCTCTGGGATGACTTGGGCGGTTCGGAAGGCCCGCCATGGCGACACTCCGGGTCAGGCGACGGAGCACTCTCCCTGGTCGCTCTGGCAGCTCGCCGGGATCTCCGCGTCACCGCGCGCGGTGAAGGTGACGACGAGCTCCTCACCGGCTCCCAGGCCGTCCGGCGACTCGATCACCAGGTTGTCGCCGACCTGCTCCCATTCCGCCCCGCTCACCGAGGAGACCTCCCCGCTGACCGGCACGCTCACCTTCAGGTTCTCGACGTTCTCGTTCGCGGCGACCACGAGCTCGACGGTGTAGCTCCGCGACCCGTCCTGCACGACGTCGGCGCCGACCGTGATCGCGGCGCCCCCGGCGGGCGGGGGCGCGCTGAAGGTCGTCTCGCTGGGCACGGGATCGGGCCCGGCACTGTTCAGGGGCAGCTCGGCGGGAGCCTGCGTCCGGTCACTGACGACGAGAGGCTGGGGGGTGGGATCGGACGTGGGCTCATCGGCGGACTCGTCGGTGAGCGACGGCTCGTCGGTGAGCGGGGCGCGGGTGGCCTTCCGCGTCGGCGTGGGCCGGGGGGTGGAGGTGACCCCGCCTCCCCTGCGGGTGGAGGTGCGGTCGGGGGCGGGCGTGGACCTCGCCCTCTCGCCACCCGGCTCCGGTGTCTCGTCGCCCGCCTCCGAGGGCTCGTCGTCCGGCGCCGGTTCCTCGGCGGGCTCCTCGGCGAGGCCGGTGGCGTCGGCCTCGGGCACCGGCTGGTTCGACGCCGCCGCGACGCAACCGGCGGGCGGGCAGTCGGCCGGGCTCTCGGAGCCGGCCAGGGCCCGGACGCCGACCACGGTCCCGCCGAGCACCACGGCCACCGCGGCGACGACCAGCAACGTCTTCCTGACGCGCCCGCCGGACCTCTCCTCGTCCTCGGGCCACGGGTCGAACGCGGTGGACGCCGTGGACGTGTCGGACAGCTCGGACTCCGAAGTCCATCCCGACCCCAGGAAACCCGTCCGGGTCTCGGCGATCACCGACTCCTCGGGACGAAGCCGGCGCCCGATCGGCTCGTCCTCCCGACCCGGTCCCGGAGCGGACTCCGGCCCGCGTTTACCCCGGTTCGAGGAAGCCTCTTCCCCGTTTGCCCCGTGGCGGCCCATATGGCCCCTTTCTCGAAGGGAATCTCGACCGCCCATCTTCATACCAGTTAGATAACCGTTTGTCGCAATTTTCACAGATGTCGCAGGAAGTGGTAAGCATCACTCCCGGAAGTGATCCCAGCCTCCGCGATCGAGCAAAAGGCCCTTGACCTGCACGCCTTCACCCTCGACGACGTGGCCCACCACGTTCCAGCCCTCCGGGAGCCGTACGTGGGCCGGGAAGGTCGCGGCGAGCGCGTGGTCCTCGCCGCCGGAGAGAACCCACTCCAGCGGATCGACGCCGAGCAGCCGGGCGGCCTCCCGCATCGCCGGTGGGACGGCGAACGCCTCCGGGTCGAGGACGAGCGCGATCCCGGCCGCCACCGCCACGTGGCCGAGATCCTGGAGCAGGCCGTCGCTCACGTCGAGCATGGCGGTCGCGCCGAGCGCGGCGGCCTCCGGGCCACGCGCATAGGGGGGACTCGGACGGCGGTGGGCGTCGATCAGCTCCACCGGCCCGGTCAGGCCCGCGCGGAGCAGCGCGAGCCCGGCGGCGGCGTGCCCGAGGCGGCCCGCGAAGGCGACCACGTCGCCGGGACGGGCCCCCGACCGGGTGACCGGTGCCCGGCCGCCCAGGTCGCCGAGAGCGGTGACGGCGACCACGACGAGGTCGCAGCGGGTGATGTCGCCACCCACCACGCTGGCGCCGACGAGATCACACTCGTCGCGGAAGCCGTCGGTGAGCTCGTCCAGCCAGCCGGTGGCGGCGTCGACGGGCAATCCGAGACCGACCACGAGACCGGTGGGATCGGCCCCCATCGCCACGACGTCGGAAAGATTCTGCGCCGCGGCCTTGCGGCCGATGTCGTAGCCACTGGACCAATCGCGGCGAAAGTGCCTACCCTCAATCAACAGGTCAGTCGTCACGACGACCCGCCCGTCGGGAGCGCTCACCACCGCGGCGTCGTCCCCGGGGCCGAGCAACACGGTCCTACCTTGTGGCAAACGTCCGGCAATACGTGCAATAACCCCGAATTCGCCGAGATCTCCGACTGTGATGACACACCTCCCGTTCATCACAGGGTACGGTGGCCCTTCGGCACTGATCCAATCGCCCGGGAGGTCGTTATGGTGCAGGCCTACATCCTTATCCAGACCGAGGTCGGCAAGGCCGCGAACGTGGCGTCGGAGATCTCGGGCATCCCCGGTGTCACGCAGGCCGAGGACGTCACCGGGCCGTACGACGTGATCGTGCGCGCCGAGGCCCGCAACGTCGACGAGCTGGGGAAGCTCGTGGTGGCGCAGATCCAGGGTGTGGAGGGGATCACGCGCACGCTGACGTGTCCCATCGTGCACATCTGAGTCCGTAACCTGGGTCCGTGACCCGAGTCGGTGCCCGGCCCCACATCCGGGGCCCCGAGCCCACCCCCGATTGTCTGGAACATGACATGCCACTGCGGTTCGCCCGCCGGGCGGGGTGCGTCCTCGCCCTGCTGATCCTGGTGGGCTGCGGCGGCGCCGTCCGGGTCGAGCCGCCGGCTCCCGAGGGGCCCGCCGCCGCCGCGTGCCGGGCACTCGCCGAGCGGCTCCCGCGGAAACTCGACGGCGCGGACCGGACGGAGTCCACCCCCGCCTCCCCCTACGTCGCCGTGTGGGGGGAGGCGCGCATCGCCCTGCGCTGCGGGGTGCCGCGACCGGTGAGGATGTCACCGACCGACCAGGTGCCCGAGATCGACGGGGTGGCGTGGTACGCCGACCCGGCCAGGCCGACGCTGTTCACGGCGATCGGCAGGGAGGCCTACGTCGAGGTGACGATCGCGCGGGAGCACACCCCGCAGAACGTGCTGATCGACCTCGCGGCACCCATCAAGAGCGCCCTACCGCAGACCGGGTGAGCGTCCGAGCGCGAGCTGGATCAGCCGGTCGACCAGCTCCGCGTAGGGCACCCCGGTGGCGGCCCACAGCTGCGGCGCGACCGACATCGCGGTGAAGCCCGGCATGGTGTTGATCTCGTTGACGATCAGCCGTCCGTCGGGGGTGTAGAAGAAGTCGACCCGCGACAGGCCCTCGCAGCCCAGCGCCTCGAAGGCGCGGACGGCCATCGCCCGCAGCTCCTCGGCCGTCTCCTGGGGGAGGTCCGCGGGCACGGACAGGGACATGTCATCCCCGAGGTACTTGGCCTCGAAGTCGAAGAACTCGTGGTCGCCGTGGACCAGCACCTCGCCGGGCAGGCTCGCCCTGGGCGCCTCGTCGCCCGGCGACTCCAGCACCGCGCACTCGATCTCGCGGCCCGTGACGGCGGCCTCGACCAGCACCTTGGGGTCGTGCTCGCGGGCGAACTCGATGGCCCGCTCCAGCTCCTCCAGGTTGGCGGCCTTGGAGATGCCCTGGCTGGACCCGGCGCGCGCGGGCTTGACGAACACCGGCCAGCCGAGCTCCTGGACCTCCTTGAGGACCCGGCCGCGGTCGGTCCGCCAGTCGCGGTCGCGGATCACGACGTACGGGCCGACGGGCAGGCCGGCCGCGGCGAGGACCAGCTTCATGTACGCCTTGTCCATGCCGACCGAGCTGGCCAGCACCCCGGAGCCGACGTAGCGGACCCCGGCCATCTCCAGCAGCCCCTGGATCGTGCCGTCCTCGGCGAAGGGGCCGTGCATCACGGGGAAGACGACGTCGACCTGGCCGAGCTCGACGGGGATGCTGCCGGGGTCGTACGCCACCAGCGAGCCGCCGCCGGACGTCAGGGCCAGTGTCGCGCTCGCCGCGTCGACGGCGGGCAGCTCACCGCTCTCGATCTCGTAGCGCTGCTCCCCCGAGGCGAGCACCCACCGGCCGTCCTGGGCGATCCCGATGGGGACCACCTCGTACTTGGATCTGTCGATGGCCCCCAGCACGCTTCCCGCCCCGAGAATGGAGACGGCGTGCTCGGAATTGCGACCGCCGAAGACGACGGCGACCCTCGGTAGAGGTTCGTGCTGCTCACTCATGATGACCGAATCTACCCCCTGTTAGGGGGCAATCCGGCTGTTAGACGCGCCTACCTACCCGATGCGGGTAGTGAGTCGAGCGCCTTGGTCACGTCCATGATGAGATCCTCGGCGTCCTCCAGCCCGATGGAGAACCTGACCGCCGCCGCGTCGACCCCCGACCCCTCACCGAGCCGCCGGTGGGTGGTCGAGGCCACGTGCGCGGCCTTGGTACGGGTCCCTCCGGCGGAGGTGGCGATCGAGACGAGCTTGAGGGCGTCGGCCAGGGCCACTCCCGCGCCGTAGCCGCCGCGCGGGGTGATCGTCACGCAGGCACCGTACCTGGTGCCCTCGGGGCCGGAGTCGAACAGGTGCCTGGCGAGCTGGTGGCCGGGGTGTCCCGGCAGCCCCGGGTAGTCGACCCGGCGTACGGCGGGGTGCTTGGCCACGGCGGCGGCGAAGACCATCGCGGTGGAGCACATCCGGCGGACCCGCAGCGGCAGGGTCTCCAGCCCCCGGCGGAGCAGGAACGCGTCGTCGGGCGAGAGGCTGCCGCCGGTGTCGATCCGGACCTCGCGCAGCTGGGCGATCAGGTCGGGGCGGCCCACCGCCACGCCTCCGGCGCAGTCGTCGTGGCCGCCGAGATACTTGGTCGCGGAGTGGATCACCAGGTCGGCGCCGTGTTCGAGGGGGCGGCACACGATCGGGGTGGCGAAGGTGGAGTCGACCACCAGCAGCGCCCCCGCGGCGCGGGCGATCCGGTAGAGGCCCCGGATGTCGGAGACGGCCATGGTGGGGTTGGACAGCGTCTCCGCATAGATGATCTTCGTGTTGGGTTTGATCGCCGCCTGCACCCTGGCGAGTTCGCCGTAGCCGACGAAGTCCGCGCCGACCCCGAACCTGGCCAGCACGTTCGTGATCAGCGAGTGGGTCCCGCCGTACAGCGGGGTGGGGGCCACGATGTGCGCGCCCGCGCGCAGGAACGTCATCAGGACCGCGTTGACGGCGGCCATCCCCGAGGCGAACGCCTGCCCCGCCACGTCCTCGGGCGCCGCGGCACCCTCCAGGGAGGCCACCGCCGAGGCGAAGGCCGCGGTGGTGGGGTTGTCGATCCGGCCGTACGCGTAACCGGGGCCCTTCTCGTCGAACACCTCGGCGTACCCGGCGGAGTCACCGAAGCCCCACGCGGAGCTGCGCCACACGGGAAGACCGAGGGGGGTCTGCCGGGGAGTCTCGGGAGCGGGCAGGTGCACCGACCGGGTGTTCTCGCCCTTGCGCCTGCGCATCCGTCTGTTCATCGACCACGCTGTCCGTTCACAGGCCGTACCGTTCCGCCTTGGGAGTCCGCGACATCAGGAGCACCCCGGCCTCGCTGGGGGGCATCGCGTCGTGGACGACGGCCACCACCACCTCGGTGATCGGCATCTCCACGTCGTGTTTTCTGGCCAGTTCGAGCACCGACTCGCAGGATTTGACCCCCTCGGCGGTCTGTTTCGTCGCGGCGATGACCTCGTCCAGTGTCATGCCCCGCCCCAGATTCTCACCGAAGGTACGGTTCCGCGACAATGGGGATGTACAGGTCGCCACCAGATCGCCCATGCCCGCGAGGCCCGCGAAGGTGTGCGGGTCCGCGCCGAGCACCATGCCCAGCCGGGAGATCTCGGCCAGCCCGCGCGTCATCAGCATCGCCCCGACGTTGTCGCCGAGTCCCATCCCCGCAGAGATGCCGACCGCCAGGGCGATCACGTTCTTGACGGCCCCGCCGAGCTCGACCCCGATGACGTCGGGGTTGGTGTACGGGCGGAACCAGGGTGGCAGGTAGCAGGCCTCCTGGAGGCGCTCCATCGCCCGCTCGTCGGTGCAGGCGACCACGGTGGCGGCCGGCTGGCCCCGGACGATCTCACCGGCCAGGTTGGGGCCCGACACCACCGCGACCCGCTCCTGGGGCACCTCGGCGACCTCGCAGATCACCTCGCTCATCCGCTTGGTGGTGCCCAGCTCGATGCCCTTCATCAGGCTGACCAGCACCGCGTCGGGCGGCAGGTGCGGCTTCCAGCGGGTCAGGTTCTCCCTCAGGGTCTGGGAGGGCACCGCGAGCACCACGAAGTCGGCGCCCTCGAGGGCCTCGGCGGGGTCGGTGGTGGCGCGCAGCGTCTCGGGCAGCACCGCGCCCGGCAGGTAGTCGGGGTTTTCGTGCCGCCGGTCGATCGCCTCGACGACCTCCGGCCTGCGGCCCCACAGCGTCGTCCGGGTGCCCGCCCCGGCGAGGATCATGCCGAAGGTCGTCCCCCACGAGCCCGTGCCGAACACAGCCGCCTTGGTCATCGGTTCTCCTCGGGCGTGGAAACCCCCGCCTCGGGGCGAGGGAGAAGGCTCGGCGCGGTGCCGTACGGTTCGGCGACGGCGGTCACCAGGTCACCGCGAGGGTGACCTGCGGCGTCCTCACCGCCGGGATGGCGGAGAGGTGAGACGCCTGTAAAGCTGGGGTAGGACCTCAAGGGATTTCTCCTGGCGGGCGACCGGCGGTGAATCAGGAACTCTCACGGGCGACCGTGGGAATCCCCTCCCTTCGGGGAGGGGCGGATGTCAACACCGTACGCCGAAGTCAGTTGTCGGACGGTCGCTTGAACGGCGTCTCGGGTGCCTTCTCCCCGCGGATCTCGGCCAGCTGGGCCGTGATCGCCGCCATGATGTCGGCGGTCGCCTCGCGCAGGACGTCGGCGGAGAGCGGCTCCCCCTCGCGCACCGCGTACTTCGACAGGTCGACCGGCGGTCCCGTCTGCACGTGGAAGGTCTTGCGCGGCAGCAGGCGGGGCCTCTTGGCACCGTACGGCAGGATCTCCTGGGCTCCCCAGTGGGCGACGGGGATCACCGTCGCGCCGGTGGCCAGCGCGAGCCTGGCCGCGCCGGTCTTGCCCTCCATCGGCCAGAAGTCCGGGTCGCGGGTGCAGGTGCCCTCCGGGTAGAACATCACGCACGCCCCGGCGGCGAGCCGCCGCCGCGACTCCTCCAGCGAGCGCGCCGCGTCGGTGCTCCCCCGGTAGACCGGGATGGCCTGCAGCGCCCTCACCAGAGGACCGACCAGCGGCACCGAGAACAGACCCGACTTGGCGAGGATCACCGGCCAGCGGCCGTGGTTGTAGAGGAAGTGCGCGACGAGGATGGGGTCCAGCCACGACAGGTGGTTGGTCACCATGATGATCCCGCCCGTCCTGGGAAGGCGGTCGCTGCGACGCCAGTCCTTCTTGACCAGGAGCCACGAGATCGGCTTGACGATCACGACGGCGAAGGCGACCCAGAATCGCGAAGGCCATCCGGGGCGTCTCATGGGCTCCTCCATCTGAGCGGGATGCGTCCCAAGTCTCCCGGTTGGCTGCGGGGGATGTCGAGGCGGGATGCTTAAGGCTATGTCTGCTTCGGAGAACTCCGGCTGGACCCTCGTCGTCCCGGTCAAGACACTCGTCGCCGCCAAGACCCGCCTGTCGGCCGCGGCGGGCCCGCACCGGGCCGCGCTGGCCGTGGCGATCGCCTGCGACACCGTCGAGGCCGCGCTGAGCTGCGCGCTCGTCGCGCGGGTGGTCGTGGTGACGGGCGACCCGGTGGCCGCGGAGGCGCTCGGCGAGGTCGGCGCGCACGTGGTCGGCGACCCGGAGGCGGGGCTGAACGCCGCCCTGCGGCACGGCGCCCTGGAGGCGGCGCGGCTGGCGCCCGGCGACGCCGTCGGCGCCCTCCAGGCCGACCTCCCCGCCCTCCGCCCGGCGGAGCTGGCCCGCGTGCTGACCGCCGCCGCGGAGTTCGGCCAGGTGTTCCTGCCCGACGCCGCCGAGATCGGCACGACCTTCTACGGCGTACGGCCGGGGATGCCGTTCACGCCGGGGTTCGGCGGCGAGTCGCGGGAACGGCACCTGCGGCGCGGCGCCAAGGAGCTCTTCGTGGAGGGGGTGGAGTCGGTCCGCCACGACGTGGACACCCCGGACGACCTGCGCCTGGCGCTCGCCCTCGGCGTCGGCCCCCGCACGCTGGCGGCGGCGGAGAGGATCTCGGCGTCGAGCCGGGACGGCGGGTGGGCGTCCGGCCCGATCGGCGGGTGAGACGGGGGCGGCACGCGAGACACGGACCGGTCGGACGGACGGGCTCGGACGAACGGCCTCGGACGGACGAACGGGCTCGGGCGAACGGACGGGCTCGGACGAACGGCCTCGGGCGGACGAACGGGCTCGGACGAACGGACGGCCTCGGAGGGATGAGCTCGGACGGGCGGGCGGGGTCGGACGAACGGCCTCGGGTGGAAGTGGTTCGGACGGGGCGGGTCCCCGGGCGGGAGTTAGGCTGGGCGGATGCAGGCGACGGTGCGGGACTTCGACCCGGCGACCCGGTCTGGGTCGGTGTTCCTGGACGACGGGACCCGGATCCCGTTCGGCACGGCGGCGTTCGACGCGGGGCCGCTGCGGCTGCTCAGGTCCGGCCAGCGGGTCAACATCGTCATGGACGGCGACGACGTCACCTACGTCACCCTCTCGACCTTCCCCCTGCCCGGATAGCCGCCCCGGACTTCCCCCCCGTCCGGACGGACGGCGCCCGATGGACGCCCCCGGACAGGCCCCGCTGGAAAATCCTCAGGCGAGCTCCTCCCGGGCGGGCCCGGCGGAAAAGCCGGGCGCCCGGACTCCCGTCGCGGGAGTCCGGGCGCCTGTGCCCGAGGCCTACCTCTTCTTCGACGCCTTCTTGCCGCCGGTGTTGACGAGTTCCTTGAAGTCGGAGCCCGGCCGGAACTTCGGCCCCCAGCTCTCGGCGACGCGGATCTCGGCACCCGTCGAGGGGTTGCGGGCGGTGCGGGCCGGCTTGTGCACCATCTCGAAAGCGCCGAACCCCGTGATCGAGACCTTGTCGCCGTTCGCGACGGCGGTCTGGATGGCGTCGAGCACCGCGTTCACGGCCTCGGTGGCCGTCTTCTTGTCGCCCACCCGATCCGCGATGGCGTCGACGAGTTCCTTTTTGTTCATAAGGTTGCTCCCCCTGCTTACCGATGTCCGGGAGTGGGTCACGAGGCAGAAAACCCGTCTCACCCGATTTGTCACGGCAAGGGGTCTCATCACAGATCTCGCATCAACGATCACGATGAGAAACCCCTTGCCCGCTTGAAATTAGGGGACGGAGCCGTATGACTCAATCACCTTCCGCAATGTTTCCAGTGCTTGGCGTATCTGAAACCAAGACATCAATGCTGAGAAGGAACAAATCAAGACGCCCGGCGGCGTGTTCGAGGTCGCGTTTGGCCATATCGCAGATGGCCAGAAGACGCCTGGCGAGACGTTTTCTCTCCTCGGCGGGGACGGGCAGGGACCGGACGCGGCGGTGCGCCTCGCGCAACCGCCACGCCAGCTCGTGTTCTGAACTCGTCAGACGGTCGTCGGCAGCCATGGCTGCCGACCATTCTCGTATGCCCCTATGGCATCGGCGTTGCGCAGGGTCAGCCCGATGTCGTCCAGGCCCTCCGTGAGCCGCCAGCGCGTGTAGTCGTCGATCTCGAAAGCGGCGACCTCTCCGCTCCAGCGGACCTGGCGTTCTCCCAGGTCGACGGTGATCTCCAGGGTGGGGTCCGCCTCCACCGCGGACTGCAGGGCCTCGACGACCTCGCCCGGCAGGACGACCGGGAGCAGACCCATCTTGGTGGAGTTATTACGGAAGATATCCCCGAAGCGGGCCGCGATCACGACGCGGAAACCGTACTGCTGCAGGGCCCAGACCGCGTGCTCGCGGGAGGAACCGGTGCCGAAGTCGGGTCCGGCGAGCAGGATCGTGGCGCCCTCGTGGACGGGGTCGTTCAGGACGAAGGCGGGGTCCTCGCGCCAGGCGGAGAACAGGCCCTTCTCGAAACCGGTCCGGCTGACCTGCTTGAGCCAGACGGCGGGGATGATCTGGTCGGTGTCCACGTTGCTGCGGCGCAGCGGCACGGCCCGGCCGGTGTGGGTGACGAACGCTTCCATCGCGAGGACTCCTTACAGGTCGGCGGGCGCGGTGAGTTTGCCGGTGACGGCGGTCGCGGCGGCGACCTGCGGGGACACGAGGTGCGTACGGCCGCCCTTGCCCTGACGTCCCTCGAAGTTGCGGTTGGAGGTCGAGGCGCTGCGCTCGCCGGGGGCGAGGGTGTCGGGGTTCATGCCCAGGCACATGGAACAGCCGGCCTCGCGCCATTCGGCGCCCGCGTCCTTGAAGACCTCGTGCAGCCCCTCCTGCTCGGCCTGGAGCTTGACCAGCATCGAGCCGGGCACGATCAGCGTGCGCGTGACGACCTGGCGCCCGCGCAGCACGTCGGCCACGGCCCGCAGGTCCTCCAGGCGCCCGTTGGTGCAGGAGCCCACGAAGACCGTGTCGACCTTGACCTCGCGGAGCGGGGTGCCCGCGGTCAGGCCCATGTACTCCAGGGCGCGGGCGGCGGCGGCCGGGTCGTCGGTGTCCTCCGGGCGCGGCACGGACGTCCCCAGCGGGGCGCCCTGGCCAGGGTTGGTGCCCCAGGTGACGAACGGGGTCAGCGTCGCGGCGTCGATCTCCACGACGGTGTCGAAGACGGCGTCCTCGTCGGTGACCAGCGACTTCCAGTACGCGACCGCGGCGTCCCAGTCGGCACCGGACGGCGCGTGGGGACGGCCCTTGAGGTACTCGAAGGTGGTCTCGTCCGGAGCGATCAGGCCCGCGCGGGCGCCCGCCTCGATGGACATGTTGCAGACGGTCATCCGGCCCTCCATGGAGAGCCCGCGGATGGCCTCGCCGCGGTATTCGACGATGTAGCCCTGGCCGCCGCCGGTGCCGATCTTGGCGATGATCGCCAGGATCAGGTCCTTGGCCGTGACGCCGGGCGGCAGCTCGCCGGAGACCTCGATGGCCATCGTCTTCGGCCGGTAGGCGGGCAGCGTCTGGGTGGCCAGCACGTGCTCGACCTCGGAGGTGCCGATGCCGAACGCGATGCCGCCGAAGGCACCGTGGGTGGAGGTGTGAGAATCACCACACACGATCGTCATGCCGGGCTGGGTCAGGCCGAACTGCGGGCCGATGATGTGGACCACACCCTGGCCCGCGTCACCCATCGGATACAGCCGGACACCGAACTCCGCGCAGTTCTTGCGCAGCGTCTCGACCTGCACCCGCGACACCGGGTCCTCGATGGGACCGCGTACGGTCGGGACGTTGTGGTCCTCGGTGGCGATGGTGAGCTCGGGCCGCCGGATGGGGCGATTGGCCAGGCGCAGGCCGTCGAACGCCTGCGGGCTCGTGACCTCGTGAATGAGGTGCAGGTCGATGTAGAGCAGGTCGGGTTCTCCTTCGGCACGTCGCACGACGTGCTGCTCCCATACCTTCTCCGCGAGCGTGCGGCCCATGTCGCCTCCTTGCGATCGGCTGTCCCACTCCCACTTGCTTTCTCATATGTCGAGACGGCAGTATCGGTGTATGGACAACTCTAGCGGAGTCGGCGTACTCGACAAGGCCGTCCTCGTGCTCAATG
Source organism: Streptosporangium sp. NBC_01469 (assembly GCF_036227305.1). NCBI lineage: Bacteria > Bacillati > Actinomycetota > Actinomycetes > Streptosporangiales > Streptosporangiaceae > Streptosporangium > Streptosporangium sp. NBC_01469. Next base: position 10,427,924 of record NZ_CP109465.1, read on the forward strand.
CCCTCGAAGCAGGCCCGGCGTCCCTCGCACAGCTCGTTCAGGCCACCGGCCTGGCACGGCCCACCGCCCACCGGCTGGCCGTCGCGCTGGAGCACCACCGCATCGTCTCCCGCGACACACAGGGCCGATTCGTGCTGGGCCCGCGCCTGTCCGAGTTGTCCACGGCCGCCGGCGAGGACCGGCTGCTGGCCGTCGCCTCCCCGGTTCTCACCCAGCTCAGGGACCTGACCGGGGAGAGCGCGCAGCTTTACCGTCGCCAGGGTGACGAGCGGGTCTGCGTGGCCGCCGCCGAGCGCGCCAGCGGGCTGCGCGACACCGTGCCGGTCGGCTCGGCACTGCCGATGCTCGCCGGTTCGGCGGCGCAGATCCTGCTCGCCTGGGAGGAGCCCGACCGCCTGCACCGGGGCCTGCGCGGGGCCAAGTTCACCGCGGCCACGCTGGCGAGCGTACGGCGCAGGGGCTGGGCGCACAGCGTCGGCGAGCGCGAGCAGGGCGTGGCCAGCGTCTCGGCGCCGATCAGGGGCGCGGGCGGCAAGGTGGTCGCCGCGGTGTCGGTCTCCGGCCCGATCGAGCGCCTGACCCGCACCCCCGGCCGCCTCCACGCCGCCCCCGTGGTCACCGCCGCCGAGCGGATCACCGAGTCGATGCGCCGCGCCAACTGAGGGCCGGCCAAAAGCCCACCGAGGATCGGCCGGCGGACAGCCGACGGCGGGCGGGCACGCCGCGGCGAACGGCGGCTGACGGACCACCGGGCCGACGCGCCGTACCGGCCGGTGGCGAGCGGGCCACCGGACCGGAGAACCGCGCCGGCGACCGCCGTTCCCGAGGGCCGCGCCCGCCCCCGGAGGACGGATCGCCGGACCGGAGGAGCGGCGCCGGCTGACACCGGCCGATCGGCGGGCGATATGAGGAGGCGAGCACCCCTGCGGCCCCCTAGGCTGGGAAGGTGACAGATCGCATCGAGGCAGCCGCGGCTGAACTGCGTCCCCTGCTCCAAAACTTCATCCTCTGGGCGCGTGAGAACGCACCCGGCAGCGATTCCAACCTGGTCGGCTCTGTCGCACTGTGGCACCGCCTGATCGCCTCCGACGACGTCGGCCGGTGGAAGCAGTCCGACCTCCGCACGGTGCTCCTCGATCGGATGCCACAGGTCGTCGAGGACCCTGACGCCGCCGCCGACGGCATGATGCCCGCGATCCGCGCCTATCTGACCTTCCTGTCGGAGTCCGACCGCCTGGCCAAGGGCTCCGCCTCGCTCGACGACCTGCTCGCCGAGCTCGACCGCCTCGAAGACGACTTCGTCGACGCGATGGAGGATCTCGTCGTCGAGGAGGACGAGGACGAGGAGTACGTCGAGGAGGAGTCCGAGGGGCTCGGCGACTTCGAGCCGTTCGCCGACGAGCTCTCCGAGCTGCCGACGATCAGGCTCCGCCCGGACAGCGAGCTGGCCGCGGCCACCCGAAGGACGACTCTGATCGCCAAGGCCCGCGACCTCGCGGTCTGGGTCGGCTCCGAGCGCCAGGTGGGCGAGACGAGCCTGCTCGACGACACCGAGATCGTCGAGGCCCTGGCGGTCCTGGGGTTCCCGGTCCCCGAGAAGGGCGGCGCGTCGCTGGCCGACTCCGTCCCCGCGCTCTGGAACATCTGGAACCTCGCGATCGACCTCGACTTCCTCCAACCCGAGGGGGAGGACACCGTCAGCGTCGACGCCGACACCGCGGAGTGGCCCTTCGAGGAGGACGACGACGCCCTCGACGCGTGGATGGCGGGCCTGCACTCCATCGACTACGGCGACCCCGAGCTGGAGGACGAGGAGGCCACGATCGCCCTGTCCGGGCTGACCAGGGCGCTGCTGGTCCGGGTGCTGCTGGCGACGGGTTCGAAGCCGCTGGCCGACCTCCGCGCCGAGCTGGCCGAGGCCGTCGCCGAGTACGACGATCTGGGCGCCGAGGCCTGGACCGCCGCCACCGCGCAGTACGGCGACCCGCTCAACCCCGTGCTCGACTGGCTGACCGGATACGGCATGGTCGAGGTCGAGCACGACCAGGTGCGGCTCACGCCGCTCGGCATGGAGGGCGTGGTCCATCTCGTGGACGACGCCGACATCGAGCTGGACGCCCGGCCCGCCATCGACGCGATGACGGCCCTCGACCTGCTCTCCTTCGGCGCCGAGCTTCCCGAGGAGGAGGCGGACGCCGAGTTCGCGGCCTGGATGGAGCTGCGCGCCCCCGAGCAGGCCGCCAGGGACCTGCTGGAGGCCGCGGCCGAGGACGACGCGGACGCGCTGATCCGGGTCCAGGCGGCCAGCATGGTCGGCTCGCTCGGCGACGTGGCCGTGCCCGCGTGGCGGGAGGCCCTCGACGAGCCGTCCCTGCGCCCGTACGCGGCCACCCACCTGGCCCAGCTGGGCGTCGAGGACGCTCCCACGCCCACCCAGGCCGACACCCACTGGCTGATCCTCGACATGCTGACCATCTCCGCCGGTCTCGGCCGCCCGGAGTTCGTCAGCAGCCTTGACGACATCGGCAACGTGCCGAATCTGGTCAGCCTGCTCGAGGTGATCTGGAAGGTGCCGCACCCGCACCTCGAGGAGCTGCTGGAGGCGATCGGCAAGGCCCACCCGGACAAGCAGGTGGGCAAGGCCGCCAAGCGGGCCCTGTTCAAGGCCCGCTCGGGGCAGAACTAGCCTTCCGGTCCCGTTCCCTCCCGGAGCCGGTCGCCCGGCTCCGGGAACGGAGACGAGGCCGTCCGGGACCGGGGGTCAGCGCATCGGGAAGACGGCGCAGGTCGTGGTGGCGTGGGCGTACAGCCTGCCGTCACCCTCACCCACGATCCGCGCCTCCGAGGTCGCGACGGTCCGGCCGACGTGCAGCGTCCTGGCCTCGCAGCGCAGCGGCCCGGTGTTCGCGTAGACCGGCCGGACCATGTTCACCCCGAGCTGGACGGTCGTGTACGCCGTGCCGGGCGACAGCTCGCTCATGATCGCGCACCCGAGGGCCGAGTCGAGCAGGGCGGCGAGATAGCCGCCGTGCACGCTTCCGAGCGGGTTGTAGAGGTGCTCGCCGGTCTCCCCCACGAAGACCGCCAGGCCGCGCTCGACGTGGGTTATCCGGAAACCGAGCGTGCCCGCGATCGGCGGCGGGGCGATGCGGCCGTCGACCAGCCGCTCCAGGAATTCCAGCCCCGACAGCTCCGCCACGTCGGCGGGGACCGTCGGCGGCGCCCAGGAGTGGGTCCGCGAGATCGTCGGCTGCGTCTGGGGCGTCGTCGGCATGGGCTCCACCATCGCGAGGGGGTCGTACCTGAGTACGGATTACGTACCCTGCACAGTATTGGATGAGCGGGCCGTCACCGGCGTCCGCTCGTCGAGGAAGCCCGAAAACGCGAAGGGGAGCGCGGGAGTTTCGAGAAATCCGGAAATGCAAAAACCCCGGAAGCGGTTGCTTCCGGGGTTCGCGGTGTAGCCCCGACCGGATTCGAACCGGCGCTACCGCCTTGAGAGGGCGGCGTCCTAGGCCACTAGACGACGGAGCCTTGCGAGAGACAGTGGTAGTCCCGACCGGATTCGAACCGGCGCTACCGCCTTGAGAGGGCGGCGTCCTGGGCCACTAGACGACGGGACCCTACACACTGTCATCAGACTCGGAGGGGACCGAATCTGCGGCATCTTCCAGGGAAGATGCAGCTGGGGTACCAGGACTCGAACCTAGAACAACTGAACCAGAATCAGCCGTGTTGCCAATTACACCATACCCCACCGCGCTGGACCCCCTTGCGGGACTCGCTGGCGACTCCGAAAGAATAGCCCAGGTTGGGGGTCAAGACCAAAACGATTGCCGTGGGCCGAATCGCGGTATCACCGGGCTGCCGCCATGAAGGTCAACTGTGTAACGCTGCCGGAGAGATCCAGCCGCATGTGAGGAGTTTCCGCCTTGACCGACAACCCGTTCTTCACCCCCAGCGAGCTTCCCTACGGACTGCCGCCGTTCGCCCAGGTCAGGGAGGAGCACTACCTTCCCGCCCTCGAGCGCGGCATGGCCGACCAGCTGCGTGAGGTGCGGGAGATCACCGAGAATCCGGAGCCCCCGACGTTCGCCAACACGATCGAGGCGCTGGAGCGCTCGGGACGGATCCTCCATCGGACCGTGACCGTTTTTTTCAGCGTCTCCGCCTCCGACGCGACCGACGGCATCCGGGAGATCGAGACCCAGGTCTCCCCCAGGCTGAGCCGGCACGCCGACTCCATCCGCCTGAACCACTCCCTGTACGCCCGGATCAAACAGGTGACCACCGACGACGCCGAGGAGGCGTGGCTGCTGGAGAAGTACCGCGTCGACTTCGTCAGGGCCGGGGCCGACCTGTCCGAGGCCGACCAGGAGCGCCTCAGGGAGCTCAACGAGGAGCTGACCAGGCTCTCCACGACCTTCTCCCAGAACCTGCTGACGGCCTCCACGGACTCCTCGCTGGTCGTCGAGGACGCCGGGCTGCTGGACGGCCTCTCCGAGAGCACGATCAAGGCGATCGAGAAGGACGGCTCGTACGTCCTGGCGCTGTTGAACCACACCAACCAGCCCGCCCTCGCGGAGCTGACCAACAGGGAGACCCGCAGGAGGCTGTACGAGCTGTCCACGGGCCGGGCTCCGGAGAACTTCGAGCCGGCGGCCAGGATGGCGACGCTCCGCGCCGAGCGGGCGGCGCTGCTCGGCTATCCCAGCCACGCCGCCTACTCCGTCGCCGACCAGACGGCCAAGACCACCGAGGCCGTCGAGGAGATGCTCGGCAAGCTGGTGGGCCCGGCGATGGCCAACGCCCGCCGGGAGGCCGAGGCGCTGAGCGAGCAGGCCGGTTTCCCCATCGAGCCGTGGGACTGGTCCTTCTACGCGGAGCGGGTGCGCAAGGCCCGGTACGACTTCGACGGCGCCGACCTGCGCCCGTACTTCGAGCTGGACCGGGTGCTGCGCGACGGTGTCTTCCACGCGGCGGGCGAGCTGTACGGGATCACCTTCTCCGAGCGGGACGACCTGACCGGATACCACCCGGACGTGCGGGTCTTCGAGGTGTTCGACGCCGACGGCTCGCCGCTCGGCCTGTTCCTGTTCGACCCTTACGCCCGGCCCACCAAGCGTGGCGGCGCCTGGATGAACAACCTGGTCGACCAGTCGCACCTGTTCGACGAGCGGCCCGTGGTGATGAACAACCTCAACATCACCAAGCCCGCCGAGGGGCCGACGCTGCTGACGTTCGACGAGGTCAACACCGCCTTCCACGAGTTCGGCCACGCCCTGCACGGCCTGTTCTCCGACGTGCGCTTCCCCCGGGTCTCCGGCACGGCGGTGCCGCGTGACTTCGTGGAGTATCCCTCGCAGGTCAACGAGATGTGGGCCACCTGGCCGTCGATCCTCGCCAACTTCGCCAGGCACCACGAGACCGGCGAGCCGGTGCCCGCGGAGCTCCTGGAGAAGATGAAGGCAGCCGAGAAGTTCAACCAGGGCTTCGCCACCGTCGAGTACCTCGCGGCGGCGCTGCTCGACTGGTCCTGGCACAAGCTGGCCCGGGGCGAGACCGTCGAGGACGCCGAGGCGTTCGAGAACGCGGCCCTGGAGCGCGCCGGGATCGCCTTCGACCTCGTCCGGCCCCGCTACCGGACCAACTACTTCGCCCACATCTTCTTCAGCGGGGTGGGCGGCTACAGCGCCGGCTACTACTCCTACATCTGGAGCGAGGTGCTCGACGCCGAGAGCGTCGACTGGTTCGAGGAGAACGGCGGCCTCGGGCGCGGGAACGGCGACCACTTCCGCTCCACCCTGCTGTCGGTCGGCGGCTCGCGGGACGTGATGGACGCCTTCCGCGACTTCCGCGGGCGCGATCCGCGCATCGAGCCCCTGCTGAAGCGCCGCGGCCTGCAGACGTAGCCCCTCCGGCGCGATCTCCCGCCCGGGTGGCCCTTCGCGCATCGCCGGGGTGTGGGAAACCACACCCCGGCGATGATCGCAGGGCCAGTGCGCGCGGCGCGCCCGGCGGGCATCGTAAAGGCCATGAAACGACCATGGAACAGGATCCGCGCCGCGCTCGTCGCCGGTCTGGCAGGGGCTTTGTCGCTGGGAGTGGCGACCCCGGCCGCGGCTCGGGGGGAAGGGCACGACACGCGGGGCGCCGCCGCCTCGGCCGTGACCTCACCGGCCTCCTCGACCTCCACCGGCACGGGCACGATGGTCCGTACCGACGCCGGGTGGGTGAGGGGCTCGGAGGCCGGTGACCACCGGATCTTCCAGGGCATCCCGTACGCCGCGCCCCCGGTCGGGGAGCTGCGCTGGCGGTCACCGCAGGCCGTCGCCCCGTGGCAGGGGGTGCGCGACGCCGGCGCGCCCGGCAGCCGGTGCGCGCAGACCGCCGACGTCTGGGGGCTGCCCGGAAGCGAGGCGGAGGACTGTCTCTATCTCAACGTGACCACGCCCGCGCGAAGCGCCGGAAACCGTTCCAGGCCGGTCATGGTGTGGCTGCACGGCGGAAGCCTGACGAAGGGGGCGGGCAGCGACTACGACGCCCGCAGGCTGGCCGTGCGGGGCGACGTCGTGGTGGTGACGGTCAACTACCGGCTGGGGATCTTCGGGTTCTTCGGGTACCCCGGGTTCGAGAACTCCGGGGCCTTCGGGATCGAGGACCAGCAGGCGGCCCTGCGCTGGGTGCGGCGCAACGCGGCGGCGTTCGGCGGCGACCCGCGCAACGTCACCCTGTTCGGCGAGTCCGCGGGGTCGCACTCGGTGTGCGCGCAGCTCACCTCCCCCTCGGCGGCGGGGCTGTTCCACCGGGCGATCACCCAGAGCACCCCGTGCGGGGCGGGAAGCTTCGAGGGCACCCCGCTGCGGCCGGTCATGGACGTCCCCTTCTGGCTGCCCAGGGACTCCTACGAGGGCTACGGGCAGTATCTGGCCACCCTGGTGGGATGCGCCGATCCGGGGACCGCGCCCGCCTGCCTGCGGGACAAGCCGGTGGCCGACCTGCTCGCCCAGCCCGCCCTCCCGCTCCCGGGGTACGGCAACGCGGTGCTGCCCGAGGATCCGGCGAAGGTGCTCCAGGAGGGCCGCTTCCACCGGGTGCCGGTGCTGACGGGCATCACCCGGGACGAGGGCACGATGTTCACGTCGCTGATTTTCGGGGAGCCGATGCCGGCGGAGGGGTACGAGCCCGCCCTCAACGAGAAGTTCGGCGCCGCGGGCCCCGACGTCCTGGCCCGATATCCGCTGGACGCCCACGACGGCCCGCCCCTCCAGGCGGTGGCGGCCATCATGAGTGACCTGGACTGGGCCTGGGAGGCGCGCAACACCGACCGGCAGTTCGCCCGGCACGTGCCGACCTTCTCCTACGAGTTCACCGACCGTACGGCGCCCGCGCTCTTCCCGCTGAAGCACGGCGTCAGGCCGCTGGCCGCACACGGCTCCGAGCTGTCGTTCCTGTTCGGGGTGAGCTGGGAGTCCGCCCCGCTCACCACCGAGCAGCGGCGGCTCGGCGACATGATGATCGACTACTGGTCCCGGTTCGCCGCCGTCGGCGACCCGAACCGGCCGGGCCTGCCCTCCTGGAAGCGCGTGCACCCCGGCGACGGCACGCCGTACGTGCAGGAACTGGCCCCGGGAAGGGGCGGTGTCAAGCCCTTCGACCGTGCCTCGGCCCACAACCTCGCCTTCTGGGACGAGCTCGCCGGGCGGGGGGACGGAAGCCGGGCCGGAGGCTGAGACCGGACAGGGCGCGGGAGGAGGGCGTTCCTCCGGGTTCCCTTCCCGATCTTTCTCCCGTGGCTCCGGCCACCCGGTGACCGTTGATCGAAAGCGAAGGCCCGCCCCCGGTGGATTCCCGGGGGCGGGCCTTGATGCTCCGCGAGGTCCGGTCAGGCCTGGAGCCTCGCGAGGGCGGCGCGGAGGCGCTCGGCGGAGCGCTCGCGGCCGAGGACCTCGATCGACTCGAACAGCGGCAGGCCCACGGTCCGGCCGGTGACGGCGACGCGCACGGGGGCCTGGGCCTTGCCGAGCTTGAGCCCCTGCTCGGTGCCGACCTCCTCCAGAGCGGTCTTCAGCGATTCGGGGTCCATGTCGACCGTCTCCAGGCGGGCGAGATAGCCGGTGAGGATCTCCACCGCGGAGTTCTTCATCGCCTTGTCCCATGACGCCTGGTCGAAGACGGGCTCGTCCAGGAAGAGGAAGTCGACGTTCGCCGTGATCTCGGACAGGACCGCGATGCGGGTCTGGGCGAGCTCGGCGACCTTGGCGAAGGTCGCGCGGTCCCAGCCGGGCTCCAGCCAGGGCTCGCAGCGGGTGACGAACTCCTCCAGGGGCAGCGCCCGGATGTACTCGCCGTTGAACGCGCGGAGCTTCTTCTCGTCGAAGAACGCCGACGAGGGGTTGACGTCCTCCAGCTTGAACAGCGGCACCATCTCCGCCCAGGGCATGATCTCCCGGTCGTCGCCGGGGCCCCAGCCGAGCAGCATCAGGTAGTTGACCATCGCCTCGGCCAGGTAGCCCTCCTCGCGGTAGGACTCCAGGGCGACCTTGTCGCGGCGCTTGGACAGCTTCTGGCGCTTCTCGTTGACGATGACCGGCACGTGCGCCCAGGTGGGCGGGGTGACGCCGAGGGCCTCCCAGAGCAGTTGCTGCTTGGGGGTGTTGGACAGGTGCTCCTCGGCCCGGACCACGTGGCTGATCCGCATCTCGACGTCGTCGACGACGTTGGCCAGCACGAACAGCGGGGAGCCGTCGCCGCGCGCGACGACGAAGTCCTCCATCGCGTTGTTGGGGAACTCGACGGTGCCGCGGACCAGGTCCTGGACCACGGTGACGCCCTCGTCGGGGGTGCGGAAGCGGACCGCACCCTCGGTCAGGCCCCGGTCGCGGCAGAAGCCGTCGTAGCCCTGGTGCTCGGAGCCGGTGCGCGCCTTCACCTCGTCGCGGGCGCACGTGCAGTAGTAGGCCCGGCCCCCGGCGACGAGCCCGGCCACGGCCTCGCGGTGCTGCTTCTCGTACGACGACTGGAAGTAGGGGCCCTCGAAGATCGGGCTGTCCTCGTTGATTCCGATCCAGGCGAGCGCCGAGATGATGCCCTCGGTCCATTCCGGCCGGTTGCGCGCGGCGTCGGTGTCCTCGATGCGCAGCACGAACCTCCCGCCGGTCTGCTCGGCCAGGGCCCAGTTGAACAGGGCTGAGCGGGCGCCGCCGACATGGAACATGCCGGTCGGCGAGGGGGCGAAGCGAACCCTAATCACGGGAGACCACCCGGTTGCTGAGAGTGCCGATTCCTTCGATGAAAACGCTGACCTCGTCGCCGACGTTGAGCGGGCCGACCCCTTCGGGGGTCCCGGTGAGGATGACGTCGCCGGGGATCAGGGTCATGACCGCGCTCACGTGGGCGATCAGCGCGGGGATGTCGTACATGAGCTTGGAGGTGCGCGAGCTCTGCTTGATCTCGCCGTTCACCGACGTGACGATGCCGACGTCGCTCGGGTCGAGCTCGGTCTGGATCCACGGGCCGAGGGGACAGAAGGTGTCGAAGCCCTTGGCCCGGGTGAACTGGACGTCCTTCTTCTGCAGGTCCCGCGCGGTGACGTCGTTGGCGCAGGTGTAGCCGAAGATGACCTCGTGCGCCCGCTCGCGGGGCACCTCGCGGCAGAGCCTGCCGATCACCACCGCCAGCTCCCCCTCGTAGTCGACCCGCTGGGAAAGGGTCGTCGGGTAGGCGATGGCCTCACCCGAGCCGATCACCGAGGTCGACGGCTTGAGGAAGACCAGTGGCTCGTCGGGGACCTCGCCGCCCATCTCCTGGGCGTGGTCGGCGTAGTTCTTGCCGATCGCGACGACCTTGCTTGGCAGCATGGGCGCGACCAGCCTGACCTGGGAGAGCGAGTATCGCTCGCCGGTGAACTGGATCGGCCCGAACGGGTGACCGGAGATCCCGGAGATGAACTCCTCCCCCGGGCCTCCCTCGACCACCCCGAACCCGACACCGTCTCCTGTGGAGAACCTCGCTATACGCACACGACAAGGCTAGTCGCGCTCCGGGTCCCGCCGGACCGTACCCACGGGCCCCGCCCCATCCACCCGGAAGTCGGAGACATATGCACCCAAAAATAACTACAAATCCGATTTTATCGATACCGCCATGTTTGCCCCAAGAAAAGCTATGTCCTGATTTGTATGTATATGAGGGGTATGACCGCCTCAGAAGCGTCGGGGGACCAGAGGGTCTTCCTTCGGGGGAAGGAACGGACGTGACTGAAGCCAGCACGGTGAACAGGCCCAAGGGCGACGAGGCCACGGTGCCCCGGGCGCGCACCGACAGTCCCGGATCCCAGAGTGGCCTGGTCACCCCAAAGGGGACCACCACCATCGACAGCGGGGTCGTATCGAAGATCGCGGGCCTCGCGGCCAGGGAGATCCCTGGTGTGTACAACATGGGCGCGGGCCCGGCGCGGGCTCTCGGCGCGGTACGCGGAATGGTCGGCGCCGACAAGAGCGCCACCCAGGGCGTATCGGTCGAGGTGGGTGAGCGGCAGGCCGCCGCCGACCTGGAAGTGGTCGTCGAGTACGGGGTCGCCATCCCCGACCTGGCCGCCGCCGTACGCCGCAACGTGATCACGGCGGTCGAGCGCATGACCGGGCTTGAGGTCACCGAGGTCAACATCAAGGTCTCCGACGTCCACATGCCCGGCCAGGACAAGGGCAGGCCGGAGGAGTCGTCCGAGCCGGAGCCCCGCGTCCAGTGAGAGGCCCGGCAGGCGGTGCGAAGGGACCGGGTCGCGAGCGCGAGGACCCGGGCCGCGAGACCGTCACGCCCCCGGCGCCGGCGGATCCCGGCCGCGGGACGCCCGCGCCCGAGAGCGGGAAACCCGGTCGCGGGACGAACGTTCCCGCGTCGCACGGGGAATCCGGCGGCGAGACGCCCGCGCGCGGGCCGGAGGATCCCACCCGCAGATCGGCCGTCCCGACACCGGCGACGGCCATACCCGCGCACAGACCCGAGGATCCGTCCCGCAGGCCGGCCGTACCCCGGCAGAAGGCCGCGCCCACGCGCAGGCCGGAGGATCCCGCCCGCAAACCGCCCGGCCAGAGCCGGGAAACGGGTCCGAGCCGGGAGACCAGGGAAACGGTGAGGCCCCCGCACGAGCCGGAGGCCCCGGCCCGAGGGGCGACCGCCGCGACCTCGACCGCGCCGGGTCCCGCGCGCGGGACGGGGGGCACGGCGGACGCGCCCCGGGATCCCCGGGAGACGGCGAGCCCACCGCGCGGGACGGCCGTCGCCCGCGAACCGGAGGACCCCACCCGCGAGGCGGCCAGCCTCGCGCACAGGATCGCCGACGTCGTGCTGCGCTGCCCCGACGTCGCGGACCTGTCGGGCGGGCCGTTCGGGACCGTGGCGACCTACCTGCCCGGCGAACGGCTGCCGGGTGTCGCGCTGCGCGAGAACGAGGTGGAGGTCTCGGTCGTCGTCAGGCTGGGACGCCCGCTACCGGAGATCGCCGACGAAGTGCGAACGGCGGTCGCCCCGATGGTGGGCGATCGGCCGGTAAACGTCCATATCGGAGGTTTGAGATGAGCAGTTTCCCAGTGTGGTCCGTAGTCGGCACGATCGTCGGTGTCCTTCTGGGCTTCGCCGCGGCCTTCGGTGGCCTCGGCGCGTTCCTGCTGGTGCTCGTACTGGGCGCCGTCGGACTCCTCATCGGCCGCTTCGCGGAGACCGGAGAGATCGACCTGTCCCGGCTGGCGGCGAGACGGCGATGAACACCCCCGTCGAGCACCGTCCCCCGTCCTCGGGGACGGCCGCGGATCCGGATCCCCCTCCCGCACGGCGAGGGGACTCCGGTCTTCCGGAGAGCGGGCGGTCCGGACTGCCCGCCGTACCCGCCCAGCCGTCACCGCGGGGCGTACCGGCCGAGCGACGCGGCAGGACCGAGATATCCGACCGGGTGGTGTCGCGCATCGCGGCTCACGCGGCCGGAGAGGTGGCACGGGTGGGGGAGGTCGGCGAGCGGGGGCCGCTGTCCTTTCGCGGCGGCACCCGCGCCACCCTCGACGGTGAGCTCGCGACGCTACAGCTGGACGTGACGGTGGAGTATCCGGCCCCGATCCGTGAGGTGGCCGAGGAGGTCAGACGCCACGTCGCCGAACGGGTCATGGCCCTGACCGGCAAGGACGTCGGCTACATCGACATCACCGTCACCGGCGTGACCCCTGCCCGCGACACCTCGCGGACCCGGGACGCCGTACCGGCCGCCGGGGAGGACTCGGCGGAGAGCTCGGCGGAGGACCCGGCGCGCCACACCGGGCGGGCCGGGGCCGAGGGCCCGGAGCGGGCCGGCGATCCCGCCGATGCCCCCACCGAGGACATCGTCCCGCTACGTGAGGAGCGATGATGGCCAGGAAGGTACCCGACCCGGCGGAGCCGGTCCCCGGGGCGGAACCGACCGGTGAGACGCCGGCCGCACCCCGTGCGGAGACGGCGGAACCGGCCGGACCACCGGCATACGGCACCGCGGAACCCGCCGGACCGCCGACATACAGCGCCGCGGAACCCGCCGGACCACCGGCATACGGCACCGCGGAGCAGACCGCGCCGATGTACGGCACGGCGGAACCGGCGCCGCCGATATACGGCACGGTGGCGAAGGACGCCTCCGCGGACCGCGCGGCGGTCAGGGCGTTCCGCCCGCGCCGGGTGACCCCCTCGGTCATCACGGCCGTCCTGATGACCCTGGCCGGCCTCCTCCTCGCGCTGGAGGTCATCTCCGCACTGCTGGGCCGCCCGCTCCGCCTGGTGCCGTACGACCGGCTCCTGTCCTGGGCGACGTCGACACCGTGGAACGACCCGCGGGTGATGGCGGGCGCGGGACTGGCCGGGCTGCTCGGCCTGCTGCTGGTGCTGCTCGCGATCATTCCGGGGCGGCCCACGCTGATCCCGGTGAGGACCGGGGACAAGGACCTGGCCATCGGCATGCAGCGCCGGGGCTTCACCCGGTCGCTGGCCCACGCGGCCGAGCAGGTGCAGGGGATCGAGCGCGCCCGGGTACGGCTGCGGGGGAAGGCCGTGCACGTCGCGGCCGAGAGCGGCATGCGGGACACCCGCGGGCTGGCCGACGCCGTACGGGAGGCCGTGACCATGCGGATCACCGCGCTCTCCCCCGTCTGGAAGTATCCCGTCCGCGTGTATCTGCGAGAGAAGTGAGCACCATGGACGACAAGACCGCCCGGGGCAACCGGCTGGGGTTGCTGATCGTGGGACTGGCGCTGATGATCCTCAGCGCCCTGACGATCGCACGCGGCGCGGGGGCGTTCCCCCGGGTGCCCGCACGCAGCCCGCTCGTGGACGGCTCGGTACGCCAGCCGTTCGCCACCTACGACCCGTGGCTGTGGTGGGTGATCGCGGCGGCGGGCATCGTGCTCGCGCTGTTCGGCCTGCGCTGGCTGCTGACCCAGGGACGTCGCGGGAAGCTGAGCGGCATGCGCCTGGAGGGCGGCCCCGCCGGGGTCACCGAGGTCGACACGGGAAGCGTCACCAACGCGGCGGCCGCCGAGGCGGGCACGCACCCCGCGATCATCAACGCCACCGCCGACGTGATCGGCACGAGCGAGCACCCGGCCGTACGGATGCGGATGGTGGTCGCCGAGGACGCGCCGATGAGCGCGGTCCGCGAGCAGCTCGGCGGGGTGGTCATCCCGCACATGCGCCAGGCTCTGGAGACCGGGCGCATGCCCACGGTCGCCCGGGTGAGCCTGGCGGACGCGCCGCGCCGTCCGAGGACCGTCGTCTGACCCGCGTGACGGAGCGTCGATCATAGAGTGATCAGGGAAACCAACGCTTCGAGGAGACGATGTGCCTTCGGTCGTGAAGATAAACGTGCTGACGGTGTCCGAGGAGATGCGCGAGGAGCTGGAACGCCGCTTCTCCGGGCGGGCCGGGATCGTCGAGTCCGCGGACGGGTTCGAGTGGTTCGAGCTGCTCCGCCCCGTGGACGGCGGCGACCGGTACCTGGTCTACACCCGCTGGCGCTCCGAGGAGGACTTCAGGCGCTGGACCGAGAGCCAGGCCTTCCAGCGGGGCCACGCCCAGGCCGCCGCCGAGGCCGGCCAGGGACGCCAGGGACAGGGGCACGGCAACGCCCACAGCGGGGCCCAGGGCCACGGACACGGTCAGGGGCACCAGGGGCCGACCGAGGGCCACGGCCACGGGCAGCCGGCCGCCACCGGGGCCGAGCTGTGGTCCTTCGAGGTCGTCCAGAGCACCGGTCCCGCGTCGGGAGCCTGACCGCCGACGAGAGGGCGGTCCCGCGAGGAGCCCTCAGCCGTCCAGGGGGTTGGCGGCGATGCGCCCGGCGACCCCCGAACGGACGAACCGCCCGGCCGGGCTGTCCGGCTTGCGCGCGGCCTGGTCGACGAAGCACGCGGTGAACTCCGGGCCGATCCCCAGCCGGGGGTGGCGTGCCAGCACCTCGGCGCGGAGCTCCGCCGGGAAGTTCTCCGGCCCCCGCCCGGAGATGTCGAGCCCGGTGGACAGTTCGAGCAGGTAACCCTCGGGGTCCTGCTCGGGGTCCACCTTGTCCCACATGTGGCGTACGACGATCTCCGACGCGCGTACGCGGCGCTCCACGGGCCACCCGGCCCCGGCGGCGAAGACCCACGCGACGTGGCCGCCCGCCTCCTCGAACGGCACGGTGTGGCTGTCGAACTCCTTGACCAGGCCGATGTCGTGCATCATCGACGCGACGTACAGCAGCTCGTCGTCGAAGGTGACGCCGTTCATCGCACCATAAGCCGCCGCCCACAGGTAAGCGCGGACGGAGTGGTTGAGCAGGGCGGGTGAGCAGTAGGCGGTGGCCACCTCCAGCGCGCCACGGGCGGCCGGTGTATCGGGGATGACGATGTCGGCGAGTCTCATGCCCCTCAGCCTGTCGAAACGCGGCGGCGCCCGCGAGTGATCGGAGGGACATCGATCGATGGAATCGCGCCACGGGAGGGGCGGGGGCTCATCGGCGTGCCGCGAGGACGGAGCCCGGCGCGAGCAGCGCGGACGGCGCGGAGAGCGAGAGTGTCACGGACAGCACGGACAGTTGGCACGCCGTGACCCTTGTGGATCCGGTGACCGCTGTGGATCCGGTGACCGCTGTGGATCCGGTGGCCCCTGTGGATCCGGTGACCGCTGTGAAAGCTGTGAACGCTGTGAGGAAACTGGGAGACCCGCATCTAGTTGCTAACGATGTTTCAGAAGAGACCATCCCAGCTTGACCGGTTTGTTGGGATTCGGACAGCATGATCCGCCCCCCTCGTTCGGCCTGGAAGGAACTGGCGTGCGCCGCCGCACACAAGCACTCGCTCTCTGCATCATCCTCCTGATGACTTGCGGCGTCACGGCCGGTACAGCGCAGGCCAGGGAGGTGAAACGCACTGCCGAGTGTCAGGGCGACTGGCTGCCCGCCACTCCGACTGCGACGGACATCATGGGCGGCGAGGTCGGCTTCCTCGACCTCGCCCCGGTGAAGGTCGGCAAGGACGTCAACTGGCGTACCGACCCCTACCGGAACCGTTCGTGGAGCATGGTCTTCCACTCGCTGCGCTGGATGGGCCGTCTCGTCGCCGACTACGAGACGAACGGCAACGAGGCGTACCTGACGCGGGCCGTCGAGATCGCCAAGGACTGGGTGGCCGACAACCCCCGCGGTGGCGCGGGGACCAGCCCGTACGCCTGGCAGGAGCACCCGATCGCGCTGCGCGCCCCCGCTCTGGTCTGCCTCAGCAAGCACGTCAGCGAGTCGTGGCTCTCCGGCAGCCTGGCCGAGCACGCGAAGATGCTCTCCGACCCGAGGTTGTACGAGAAGGGCCACAACCACGGCATCGACCAGGACATCGCGCTGCTCGGCATCGGCTGCCGCTACGGCCGCGACCAGTGGTCCAGCCTCGCGATCAGGCGGCTCACCGAGACCGTGAAGCTCGACGTCGACTCCCAGGGCGTGCTGCGCGAGCAGGCCCCGCGTTACGCGATCTACGTCTACGACCGCCTGAAGGTCGCGATGGACAACATCAAGTCGTGCAAGCGGAAGGTGCCCGGTGACATCTTCCGGCGCTGGGAGTCGCTGGAGGGCTTCATCTCCCACTCCACCCAGCCCGACGGGTTCATGGTCCCGATCGGCGACGGCGGCGCGGACGTGCGGCCGGTCGGCTACAGCCACCCGAAGCAGACCGTACGGGTGTTCGGCGGCGGCTACGTCTACGGGCGCACCGCCTGGGACAAGCCGGAGTCGGCGTTCTACTCCATCCGCTTCGGGCCCGGCGTGAAGTATCACGGCCACGAGGACCACCTGGGCGTGACCTACTACGCCCAGGGCCGTGACGTCCTGGTCGACGCTGGCTTCGACTCGTACGAGAACAGCGGCTACCGCAACTGGACGATGTCCCCGGAGGCGCACAACACGTCGATGGTGGCCGGGGCGAGGTTCCGCGGCAAGACCGCCACCGCGCTGAGCAGGTCCTCGATCGGGTCGGACCGGCAGAGCTACCGGCTGACCGACAAGGCCTACGGCGTGCCCAGGACCCGCTCGGTGCTCGTCAACCACCGCCAGGACGTGATGGCCGTGCTGGACACGGTTCCCAAGGGCTCGAAGGTCCGCAACGTCTGGCACTTCTCCCGCGACCTGTCCACCGTCTCCAGCGGTGGCGGCCAGGTCGTGGTGAAGGACAAGGCGGGCTGGAAGGCGACGCTCGTCCAGGTCTCGATGCCGTCCTGCCGGCCGGTCGCCGGGCTGAAGGTGGTCCGCGGCCAGAAGAACCCGTACCAGGGCTGGGTCTCCTCCGCCTACCTGCAGAGACACCCCGCCCCCGCGGTCGTCTCGCCCGCCTCGGGCGACGCCGTGCTGACCGTGGTGGTGCCCGGCACCGGCAAGCCGTCGCTCTCCTGCTCCGGCGGCAAGGTCAGCCTGGAGACCTCCGAGGGCCAGGTGAGCTTCCGCGTCAGCGGCGCCAACCTCTCCTGACGGGACCTTCCCGCCGGTGCTCGCCGAAAGGTTCTCCCTGACGGCGCGCACCGGCGGTTCTCCTGGGGGTTCTCCCTGATGGGTGTGGTCAGGCGGTGTGGCCCGCGCGCAGGAGTCCGTAGGTCACGGCCTGCTCCAGCGCCTGCCAGGAGGCCTCGATGATGTTCTCGTCGACGCCGACCGTGGACCACTCACCGGCCGCGTCGCTGGAGGTGATCAGCACGCGCGTGACGGCGTCGGTGCCGTGCGTACCCTCCAGGATCCGCACCTTGAAGTCGATCAGCTCGACCCCCGCCAGCTCGGGGTAGAGCCGCTCCAGCCCCAGCCGTACGGCCCGGTCGAGGGCGTTGACGGGGCCGTTGCCCTCGCCGGTGGCGACGATCCGCTCCCCCTTGGCGTGCAGCTTCACCGTGGCCTCGCTGACGACCTCGCCGCCGCGCGCCCGCTCCACGATCACCCGCCAGGACTCGACCTGGAAGTGGCGCCTGCTCTCGCCCGCGACGGTGTCGCGCAGCAGGAGCTCGAAGGAGGCGTCGGCGGCCTCGAAGGTGTAACCCTTCGCCTCCATCTCCTTGACCCGGTTCACCAGCTCCCGTGAGGTGTCGGGGGCCAGCTCGTAGCCCAGCTCGCGGCCCTTGAGCTCGACCGAGGCGCGTCCGGCCATGTCGGAGACGAGCATGCGCATGTCGTTGCCGACCTCGGCGGGGTCGATGTGCTGGTAGAGGTTGGGATCGACCTTGATCGCGCTGGCGTGCAGCCCGGCCTTGTGCGCGAAGGCGGAGACGCCCACGTAGGGGGCGTGGGAGTTGGGGATGACGTTGGTGACCTCGGTGATCGCGTGGGCGATCCTGGTCATGTCGGCCAGGGCCTCCCTCGGCACGAGGTCGAATCCCCGCTTGAGCTGCAGGTTGGCCACCACGGTGAACAGGTTGGCGTTGCCGGAGCGCTCACCGTAGCCGTTGGCGCAGCCCTGCACGTGGGTGGCGCCGGCCTTGACCGCGGCCAGGGAGTTGGCGACCGCGCAGCCGGTGTCGTCGTGGCAGTGGATGCCGATTCTGGCCGACGTCCCGACGGCCGCGTGCACGACCTCGGCCAGCTCGTCGGGGAGCATGCCCCCGTTGGTGTCGCACAGCGCGATCACCGAGGCTCCCGCCTCGGCGGCGGTGCGCAGGACCTCCAGCGCGTAGTCGGGGTTGGACTTGTAGCCGTCGAAGAAGTGTTCGGCGTCGAGGAAGACCCTCTGGCCCTCCGCACGAAGGTGGGAGACCGTGTCGCGGATCATCGCGAGGTTCTCCTGGAGGGTCGTGCGGAGGGCCAGCTCCACGTGCCGGTCGTGACTCTTTGCGACAAGGGTCACAACCGGCGCGCCGGATTCGCGCAGCGCGGCCACCAATGGGTCGTCGGCTGCCTTCGCACCTGCCCGGCGGGTCGCGCCGAACGCGGCGAGCTGCGCATACTTCAGGTCGAGCTCTGTTTGAGCGCGCCTGAAGAATTCCGTGTCCTTGGGGTTGGCGCCGGGCCAACCTCCCTCGATGAAGCCGACGCCCAGACCGTCCAGGTGACGCGCGATGGCCAGTTTGTCGGCCACCGTGAGGTTGAGCCCCTCCTGCTGGGCACCGTCACGGAGAGTCGTGTCGTACACGTGGAAGCGATCGTCGGCCATGTCGTTCTCCTTCGCGGGTTCGATGATTCGCCGCGCGCTCATTCGGCTTCTGGAAACAAAAATGACCCCTCACGGACGTGAGAGGTCTGCGCGCCGGCGGTGTCCCTTTTCAGCCAGCGCGCCTGCCGATAATGAGCAGACCGTAGAACATGATGCTTCGGAGTCTGCCATACGCCGACACCATCTGACACATCGATCTCAGGATCCGAGACCCGTGGCGTGCCGGCCCGGCCCGAA
The DNA here is from genome assembly GCF_036227305.1 of Streptosporangium sp. NBC_01469. Classification (NCBI taxonomy): domain Bacteria; kingdom Bacillati; phylum Actinomycetota; class Actinomycetes; order Streptosporangiales; family Streptosporangiaceae; genus Streptosporangium; species Streptosporangium sp. NBC_01469. The sequence continues at coordinate 10,446,829 of NZ_CP109465.1, forward strand.
TCCGGCCCGGATCCGGGCCGAGTGGAATCGGGACACGACCCGGGATCACCCCCGTCGCCGTCCGGCACGGGCGAGAATGGGCTCCATGAAGGCGACCTATCTCGACCCCACCGTGGGGCAGTATCTGCTCGCGCACACCACCCAGCCCGACGACGTCCTCGACGCGCTCGCCCTCGAGACCCGCGAGCTGACCGGCGACAACGCGTCGATGCAGATCTCCCCCGACCAGGGGCGCTTCCTTACCATGATCGCCCAGCTCGGCGGCGCCAGGAACGCGGTGGAGGTGGGCACCTTCACCGGCTACTCCTCCATCTGCCTCGCCCGCGGGCTCGCCCCCGGCGGCGGGCTCACCTGCTTCGACGTGAGCGAGGAGTGGACGGCGGTCGCCCGGAGTTACTGGGGCAGGGCGCGGGTCGCCGACCGCATCGAGCTGAGGATCGGCCCGGCGGCCGAGCGCCTGCGCGAGCTTCCCGAACACCCGGCCGTCGACCTGGCGTTCATCGACGCCGACAAGGTCAACTATCCCGTCTACTACGAGATCCTCATGTCGCGCCTGGCTCCCGGCGGGGTGATCCTCGTCGACAACACCCTGTGGAGCGGCCACGTCGCCGACCCCACCAGGGACGACGAGACCGTCAGGCACATCCGCGAGTTCAACGACATGGTCAGCGCCGACGGGCGGGTCACCTCGATCATGCTTCCCATCGCCGACGGCCTCACCATGATTCGAAAGCACTGACGAGAACTTTCCCGAATCCCGGGCGAACGGAAATCTTTCCGATTACTTTAAGCGACATGTCAAACACGTTGCGCCCACCCGCGCGGAGGGAAGGATGACCTCATGGCCAAGACCCTGGACCGTCGCGAGGCGAAGCCCATGTCCACCAACCATCAGGAGCTCGAACATCGCTACCAGAAGACCTGCGATGATTGGCCCGACCGTAAGGTCGAGCTCATCAATGGTCGGATCGTGGTGAGAGAGTTGCCCACGCTCAACCACGCCAAGAGCATCCTGCAGTTGCTGATCCAGCTCATCCCGTTCGCAACGGAACAGGGCTGGCACCCCGTATACGACGTCAAGCTCTTCCTGGGTGTCCAGAAAGATCGTTATCGGCCCGATCTCCTCGTCGTGCCGAAGTTTCCCCGCATGTGGGACGACGAGAACGTCTATGCCGAGGAAACGCTGCTCGTCGTGGAGGTGGTCTCCCCCAGCAGCCGGGACGATGACCATGTCACCAAGCCCGAGAACTGCGCGATCGCAGGCGTCCCGCTCTACCTGGTGATCGACGCCACCCAGAATCTCGCCCGGCTCCTCAGCCACCCCGGAGAGCGGGGATACCAGCAACAACACCAGGTGACCCTCGGAGAGCCCCTTGAGCTCCCCGCGCCCTGGAACCTCACGATCGACACCGGCAAGCTGGTCGAAGGGTAGGCCCGCTCGGGAGGAGGCCCGGCCGGGTGGGAGGCCGGGTCTCCTCCGCCCGGAACCCGCCGGACGCCCCGGCCCCGGCCTGGCCTCCTCCGTACGCGATCAGCAGACCTTGTGAACCCAGCTGTGCGGGTCGGGACGGGTCCCGTACTGGATGCCCACGAGCTCCTCGCGGATCTTCGAGGTGACGGGCCCCTGGGTGCCGTCGCCGATCGTCCAGGCGCGGTCGGCGCCCTTGACCGAGCCGACCGGGGTGACGACCGCGGCGGTGCCGCAGGCGAAGACCTCCGTGAGCTCGCCCGTCTCACAGCCCCGCTGCCACTCCTCGACCGACAGGCGCCCCTCCTCGGCGTGGAGGCCGAGGTCGGCGGCGAAGGAGAGGATCGAGTCGCGGGTGATGCCGGGCAGGAGCGTGCCGGTGAGCGCCGGGGTCAGCAGGCGGTCGCCGTAGACGAAGAACAGGTTCATCCCGCCCATCTCCTCGACGTAGCGGTGCTCGCCCGCGTCGAGCCAGACCACCTGGTCGCAGCCCTGCTCGACGGCCTGGCGCTGGGCCACGAAGGCCGCCGCGTAGTTGCCGCCGCACTTGGCGAAGCCGGTTCCGCCGGGGGCCGCCCGGGTGTACTCGGTGGAGAGCCAGACGGTTACGGCCTTCCCGCCCCCGAAGTAGGCCGCCGCCGGAGAGGCGATGACCATGTACCTGTAGGTCCTGGACGGGTAGTTGACGCCGAGCGCCGGCTGCGTGGCGATCATGAAGGGGCGCAGGTAGAGGCTGTGTCCCGGCGTGGTCGGGACCCACTCGCGGTCGGTCTGGACGAGCAGCTCCAGCGACTCGACGAACGTCTCCTCGGGCAGCTCGGGCATGGCCATCCGCCGCGCGGAGGTGTTGAAGCGGGCGGCGTTGGCCTCCGGCCGGAAGGTCACGATCGTGCCGTTCTCCTGGCGGTAGGCCTTGAGTCCCTCGAAAAGCTCCTGCGCGTAGTGGAAGACCGACGTCGCGGGGTCGAGGCTGAGCGGGCCGTACGGCACGAGCGCGGCGTCGTGCCAGCCCTCCCCCTCGGTGTAGTCGATCGAGATCATGTGGTCGGTGAAGACCTGACCGAACCCCGGGCTCGCCAGTACCTGCTCGCGCTCTGCCGCGGTGCGAGCGTGGTCGGAGAGCTGCACGTCGAAGCTGAGCTTCTGAGCGGTGGTCATCGCACGGATCCTTCTCTTGGTGTCTGGCTTACCCTCTGGTCCATTCTGCGTCGGACCGGGTAACGGGAAACTACTCCATCCATGCCGAAAACCGGCAGTGCTGGAGAAACAAAAAACGCGCCTGGCGGCTCGGGTGAGCCGCCAGGCGCGTCGGGGTAGAGGGAGGCGGCTTCCTCAGCCGGCTACTCGGGCGGTGATGTCGTCGCCGATCTCGTGGGTGGTCCGGCCGGCCCGTCCGGCCGGCCGCTCGACCAGGTCGTCGGCGACGGCCTGCTCGACCCTGGCGGCCTCGGCGGCCATCCCGAGGTGGTCGAGGAGCATGGCGACCGACAGGATCGTGGCGGTCGGGTCGGCCTTGCCCCGGCCCGCGATGTCGGGGGCGCTGCCGTGGACCGGCTCGAACATGCTCGGCGCGGTGCGGTCGGGGTTGACGTTGCCGCTGGCCGCGAGGCCGATGCCACCGGCGATCGCCGCGCCGATGTCGGTGAGGATGTCGCCGAAGAGGTTGTCGGTGACGATCACGTCGAAGCGCTCCGGCTGGCTGACGAAGAACATCGAGGCCGCGTCGACGTGGCAGTAGTCGGTCTGGACGTCGGGATACTCCAGGCTGACGCGGTCGAAGGTGCGGGCCCAGAGGTCACCGGCGTAGGTGAGCACGTTGGTCTTGTGGACCAGCGTCAGCTTCCTGCGGGGGCGGCCGAGCGCCTTGTCGAAGGCGTAGCGCACGACGCGCTCGACGCCGTAGGCGGTGTTCAGCGACTCCTGGGTGGCGATCTCGTGCGGCGTGCCCCGGCGCATGACGCCACCCGCTCCGGCGTACAGGCCCTCGGTGCCCTCGCGGACGACGACCATGTCGATGTCCTCGGGGCGGGCCTTGCCCAGCGGTGTCTCGACGCCGGGGAAGAGCTTGACCGGACGCAGGTTCACGTAGTGGTCGAGCTGGAAGCGGAGCTTGAGCAGCAGGTCGCGCTCCAGGATGCCCGGGGGCACGCTGGGGTCGCCGACCGCGCCGAGCAGGATCGCGTCGTATCCGCGCAGCTCGTCGAGGACCGGGTCCGGCAGGGTCTCGCCGGTCTCGTGGTAGCGCTTGGCGCCGAGGTCGTAGGTGGTGGTCTCCACCTTCGTGCCGACCGCTTCGAGGACCTTCAGTCCCTCGGTGACGACCTCGACTCCGATTCCGTCCCCGGGGATGACCGCCAGGCGAATGTTACGCGAATCCATGCAGGCACCCTACCGGTCCGTCTCGGTGATCGAACACCGGTCTCACTCCTCGGACGTGACCGCGCGGTGACACGCCTGATCGCTTTGTCCTTTTTTGCTCGGTATTGACCCTTTCGGGAGGTTTCGTTATGGTCCTCCCATTCACATCAATGCCTAATCCGTACGGGCCATCCCCTTACCGGGCCCGCACGGAGCCGGGGAACCACTCTTTCCGGAATCCGCCGGGCCCCCGGGAACCCCGCTCCTCCCCCGGAGCGCGTTCCCGCTCGCCATCACGCGGATTCCTTGGGGCGAATCAGCGCGTTCTCGCGCCGTAGGGCGGCCTCCACGCCCGAGCCCGACAGCTCACCCGGCCGGCCTTATGGAAGGAATCATCCTGTCCGGCACAGTTCTCCCCCGCGTCCTGTCCATCTCCGCCTCGATGATCGTCGCCGGCGCCGCGGTGCTCGCGACCTCGCCCGCCGCCCTGGCCGTCTCCCCACCCCCGGGCCCCGGGCCCGCCGCGCTCAACACCCCCGCGCTGAAGCAGGCGCTGAAGGCCACGAACGTCAAGCCCGCCTGGCAGAAAGCCGTGGACTGGGCGATGTCCAAGCGCGGAACGCCCTACGTCTGGGGTGGCACCGGCCACGGCGGCTTCGACTGCTCCGGCCTGATGCTCCGCGCCTACCGCGCCGCCGGGATCAAGCTCCCCCGCGTCACCTACGACCAGTACGACGCGTTCCCCAAGAAGATCGCCTGGAGGGATCTCAGAGCCGGCGACCTGGTCTTCTTCAGCGGCCTCGGCCATGTCGGCATGATCACCAAGCCCGGCTACATGGTCCACGCCCCGCAGACCGGCGACGTGGTCAAGGAGGAGAAACTCGACTCCTGGCGCCGCGACTCCTTCGCCGGCGCGGTGCGCCCCGACCCGCAGGGGGTTCAGCTGACCGAGCGGGTCAAGCTCGCGACCGAAACAGTGACCGGCGGATGAGACACGCCGGCGGGTCACCGCCGGAAGGCCGTGGAGACCCCGGCGGCGAGAACGGGCTCAGCGGGTGGGCGCACCACCGTTGTCCCTGCGGTCCAGAGCGGTCTGGAGCGCGTCGATGGCCTCGTCCTCGGTCTCGTCGGGACGGTTCCAGGGATACATGTCGTACATGGCGAATCTCGTCTCGGTCGCATGCGAGCAAGGAAGGTGGTCGAGACTCCGGTCGGGACTCCGACCAGGCCTGATGTCGCGGGTCCGGATCACGGACCGCCGACGGGGGCTTGGAGCCGGCAGGCGCCACGACACCGCGGCGAGTCGCCGGCCTGCCCCTGTCAGGCCCCGCCGCGGCAGGTAGGAATGGCAAGAACCTGGCGCATTTCATTCCAGGTTACCTGGCCACGGAAACGCCGTCTCGCCCGGCGTACACACTTCTCACATGCTGAGACGAAATGTGGCCGCCGTCCCGGTCTCCGGGGCGGCGGCCACATCGGCGGGACGGCTAGTCGGCCAGGTCGACGGAACGGCCGCTGTCGGCGCCGATCTCCGAGCCGATCTGGTCGATCACCTCGGCCGGGATGGCGGTGTCGACGGTGAGCGCGATGAGCGCCTTGCCGCCCTTGGCGTCACGGGCCACCTGCATCGAGGCGATGTTGATCGAGTGGTCGCCGAGGATGCGGCCGACCACGCCGACGATGCCGGGGCGGTCGGTGTAGGTGAAGAACGACAGGTGGTCGGTCGGCTCGATCTCCATCTGGTAGCCGTTGACCTCGACGATCTTCGTGATCTGCCTCGGCCCGGACAGGGTGCCGGAGACCGAGATCGCGCGGCCGTCGGCGAGGACGCCGCGGACCGTCACGACGTTGCGCCAGTCGGGGCTGTCGGAGCTGGTGATCAGCTCGACCGACACGCCGCGGTCCTTGGCCAGCAGCGGGGCGTTGACGTAGGTGACCGAGTCCTCGACCACGTCGGTGAAGACGCCCTTGAGCGCGGCCAGTTCCAGCACGCGGACGTCGTGGGAGGCGATCTCGCCGCGCACCTCGACGTCGAGCTTGGTGGCGACCTCGCCCGCGAGGGCGGTGAACACCCGGCCGAGCTTCTCGGCGAGCGGCAGGCCCGGCTTGACGTCCTCGGCGACGGCGCCGCCCTGGACGTTGACCGCGTCCGGCACGAACTCCCCGGCGAGGGCGAGCTTCACGCTGCGCGCGACCTGGGTGCCGGCCTTCTCCTGGGCCTCGTGGGTGGAGGCGCCCAGGTGCGGGGTGACGACGACCTGGTCGAGCTCGAAGAGCGGGCTGTCGGTGACCGGCTCCTTCGGGAACACGTCGATGCCGGCGCCGGCGACGCGCCCCTCCTTGATCGCGGAGTAGAGGGCGTTCTCGTCGATGATGCCGCCGCGGGCGACGTTGATGAGGCGCACGTTCGGCTTGACCGCGTGGAGCTCCCTGTCGCCGATGAGACCGATGGTCTCCTTGGACTTGGGCAGGTGCACGGTGATGAAGTCGGCCTCGCTCAGGGCCTCCTCCAGCGAGACCAGCCGGACGCCCATCTGGGCGGCGCGGGCCGGCTGCAGGTAGGGGTCGTAGGCGATCAGCTCGACACCGAACGGCTGGAGGCGCTGCGCGACCAGCTGGCCGATCTTGCCGAGACCGAGGATGGCGACGACCTTCTCGTCGAGCTCCACGCCGGTGTACTTCGAGCGCTTCCACTCGCCGCCCTTGAGCGCGGAGTGCGCCTGGGCGACGTTGCGGGCGGAGGCGAGGATCAGGGCGACGGTGTGCTCGGCGGCGCTGGTGATGTTGGAGGTCGGCGCGTTGACGACCATGACGCCGGCCTTGGTGGCGGCCTCCACGTCGACGTTGTCCAGGCCGACGCCCGCGCGGGCGACGACGCGGAGTTTGGGAGCGTTGGCGATCGCCTCGGCGTCGACCTGCGTGGCGCTGCGCACGATGAGCGCGTCCACGTCGGCGAGGGCGGGCAGGAACTGGGCACGGTCGGCGCCGTCGGTGTGGCGGACTTCGAAGTCCGCGCCCAGAACCGCGAGACCGGCCTCGGAAAGTTCCTCAGCGACCAGTACGACGGGCTTGTTCACAGGCTGGATCCTTACTAGACGGTGAGGGGTGCACGGACCTCACGTAGTCTATCGGCGCTTGTGAACGCGTTCACGAGTGTCCCGCGATCCGAGACGCTCCGCGCCGCCCCGGGAAGCTCGGAAAGACGCGGGGAAGCTCCGGAACGCTCCAGGACAGCGAGGCGCTTCGCGGCCCAGAACGCGGGCTTACCCGTCCTTGACAGATCTCATGCCACCAAAATTCAAGTTGGTATTGATCCCAGGAAAACTTCGCGATTACCCTGATAAGCCGTGGTCCACTACCTATCGTTCCTCATATGAGCATCGGGAACCCCGCTCTCGGCAACGTGCTCGCGCAGCACGGCGATCCGCATCGGCTGCTTGCGGCGCTGGCCGAATGGGGACTCCTGGTTGCCGTGCGACCCGACCGTTCCGTCGTGCTCGGCACGACCCAGGCCGGTGATCGTGTCCTGCTCGGATACACCTCGGCGGACACCTACGCGCGGCACCGTGGCAGCCACTCGCTGTCGGCGTGCGATGCCGACACCATCCTCGACATCCAGCGCGTCACCGGCGTGCGGGAGATCGTGATCGACGCGGCGGGCCCGGCGGCCGCGGCCGTGCCGATCGAGGATCTCCAGCGCTACCTGCTCTCGACACGCAGCGGCCCCACGCCGGCGCTGTCGAGCGCGACGCCGACGGCGTACGCGACCGGGGCGATGGCCACGGTCTCGCGTTCCGCGCCCGCGCGCCCGCAGAGAACGCCGGTGCCCGCCGCGCCCGCCCAGTCGTGGATCCCGGCGCCCCGGCCCCATCTGTCGGGCCCGATGCAGCTGGTGGATCCGGGATACCGCCGGTGCGACCATCCGATCCTGCCCGCGCTGCGCGCCGCGATCTCGCACCTGCTCATCGACTACCCGCTCGTCCACCACGTGTGGATCTCCGAGGCCAGCACCTCCTCCGGCGCCCCGGGGATCATGCTGCACGTGAAGGTGCACATGTCGGCGGCCGAGGACGTGGTCAGGGACATCCATCGCGGGGTGCGCGCCCGGCTGCCGCAGCTCGCCGCGAGCGAGGCGCCGATCCTGATGGCCAGGGTCGCCGACGCGCGCAGCGAGCAGCGGATGGTCGAGCTGGGCGCCCACGTGGTCTGCGCCGACGTCACCGACTGACCGGCGCCCCGCCGGTGCGACGCCCAGGAAGGGCGGCTCCGGACGGTGTGACGTGGAAAGGCGTCCCCCGGGCGGCGACGTCGGAAAGGCGGCCCTGCCGGACGACGACGTTCTCACGTCGCCGTCCGGGGGCCGCCGTATCCGCTCTCGGGCCTCCCACGCCGCGAGGCGCCGCGCCGTTGAGGGGCGCCGCACCCCCCTTCGCCGCGTCGCGAGACGTCACGGGTGCTAGCCGGTCCTGCGGGTCAGGGTCGTCTTCGTCCGGGTGAACGCCCCCGCCACCAGGGCGGCCAGTACCGGCAGGCCGATCACCACGGCCGCGAGGAGGAGCCAGGGGATCTCGACCGTCGGCGGCGCCGACGGAAGAGAGGGAATGATCTCCCCGGCCGGCGTCAGCATGACGCTGCCGTACGTCCTGGTCGTCATGGGCCAGGCCGCGGCGACCCCGGTCACGGCACCGGCGAGGGCGCCGATCAGGACACCGAGCCCCGCGATGAATCCGGCCTGCCCGGCGACGACCAGCCTGCGCGTGCCCGGCGGTGCCCCGACGGCGGCCATCGTCGCGAGATCGGAGCGCATGTCGGCGGCGGCGAGCCCGGTGGCGACGAACGTGCCGCCGAGCACCAGGATGAACGCCGCCCCCATGAGCAGCCACAGCACGGGGACGACGTCGTTCTGGAACCCCTGCTCGATCATGACCCCGACGCCGGCCGGGGGGCCCGCTCCCGCGAGCTCCCACTCCAGACCCAGCCCCTGCCGGGGGCTGAGCCCGTGCGAGGCCGGATCGGCGTACAGGACGCGGGGCCGGGTCTCCAGGCCGGCGCTCCGCAGGGCGGCGGGTGGCAGCACCGCGACGGCGTACCGGGGATCGGCGACCCCGGCCAGGACGGCGGGGACCGTGATCTCACCGGGTGTCTGATCCCTGCTCTCGTCCGTCTCCAGGGTCAGGGCGAGTCTTCCGTCCCGGATCAGCCGGGGGTCGAACACCACCGCCTTTCCCGAGGCCAACGCGGCCGACGCCACCGGATCCCGCCGCCCCTGGACGAGCGTGAGCAGCCGCTCGTCCCCGATCGGAAGAAACAAGTGGGAACGTTCCGCCAGGGTCCCCTCGATGGGCCGGACTCTTATCTCGACGGCCACCCCCCCGGCGTCCGTCGCCTTCGCCCCTTCGATCAGCGGCACCCCCGGCAGCTCGCGCCGGGCGGCGGCTTTCAGCGTGGCCCAGCGGTCGTCGTCGAGCTTCCCCGCCTGGATGATCAAGGTCCCGGCCGGGACGATCGTCTGGAAGTTGTCCCGGTTGTGGGCGAAGTTACTGTTGTTCGCGATGGCGACCGCGACGACCGCGGCCGTGGCGGTCATGACCGCCGCGACGGCGGACGCGGTGCGGCCCCGGTGGCGGGAGGCGTCGCGAGCGGCCAGGCGGAAGGGGAGCGGCAGCCGGGCGGCCAGGCCCGCCGCTCCCTTCACCAGCCTCGGCGCCAGCGCGACCAGTCCCAGCTGTGCGAGGACGGCGGCGCAGTAGACCCAGACCACGTCGTACCTGACGGCGAACACGGTCGCCGCGGCCCCCGCCGCGAGCAGGAGCAGGCCCAGCACCGGGCGCCCCACCCGGTCGCGCACCACGCCCCCGCGACCGGCGAGCACCGCCGCCGGGTCCTGGCGGGCCGCCTGCACCGCGGGGACCAGCGCGGCGACGAGCCCGCTGGCCGCTCCGAGCAGGGCGACCGCCGTCACGAGAGCCCAGGGGATCTCCAGGGGACCGATCACGCCGACCAGCCCGGCCAGCAGCAGGGGGGCGGAGGCCCACGCCAGGCCCACCCCGAGGACCAGTCCGATCACCGCCGCTCCGCAGCCGAGGACGACGCCGTCGGCCAGGACGATCAGGCGCAGGTGTGCCGGGGAGCCGCCCTGCGCGGCGACCAGCGCGAGTTCCCGGCGCCGCCGCCGGAGGCCGACCGCGAAGGCGGGACCGGCGAGCAGCACCACCTCCAGCACGATCATGACCCCGACGAGCCCGATCCCGGCGATCTGGTCCTCGTCGTACGAGGTGCTGAGGAGCTCGTCGTCATCGGGCGGATTCTCGACGACGGCACGGGACACGGCCAGTAGACCGGCCGCGTTCAGCCTCTGGACGGTGGCCCAGGTGACCGGCCGGGGGGTGTCGGCCAGCCAGCCGGTCTCCTGGGTGGTGCCCGGCCTGTTGAAGAGGAGCGTGCCGGGGAGGCCGACGATCTTCGTCTCGCGGATCCTGCGCGAGGGTTCGAGCACGCCGACGACCCTCATCGGTTTCCTGTCCCACGTGACCTCCAGCGGGGCGCCAAGGCGAGCCCCTCGCTCCAGGATCTCGGGGGTCACCGCGATCTCCTGGGCGGAGACCGGGGCGCGCCCCCTGGCCAGGCGATACATGCCCGCCGTCAGGGGGTCCCGTAGGTCCACCTCCAGCGCGGAGACGTGATCACGGCCGTCCCGGGCCAGGTAGTCGACACTGCCCTCGTACACCGGCAGGAGCCGGGCTCCGGGCTCCAGGAGCCTCGCGACCGCGGCTTCCGTCCAGGGCCGCGTCAGGGCGGCGGGGGAGCCGCCGGGACTCGTCCACATTTTGCCGGTCATGTCCTGTTTCAGCTTTCCCTGGATCGCAGTCACCCTGATCCGCGCGTCGGCCGCGCCGATGTCCGCCGTGAGACCCTCCCGGGGGTTGATGTCCGCGGTCGCCGCGAGGACCAGGAAGACCGTGACGACGAGGACGGGAAGGCCGATCATCAGCATGATCAGGGCGCTGCGGCCCCTGGCGCGCCGGGCGTCCCTGCGGGAGATCCGCAGGGCGGCGAGGAGGGCGCTCACGTGACGGCTCCGGTCCGCCGGAGGCCGGCGAACGCGTCCCGCGGGTCCGTTCGCTCGCTCATCGGGCGCTCTCCAGGGGGGTGGCGGTGGAGTCGGCGATCTCGCCGTCGCGCAGGAAGACCACCCGGTCGGCCCAGGCGGCGTAGCGGGGTTCGTGGGTGACGAGCAGCACGGCGGCTCCCGCGTCGCAGCGGGTGCGCAGGAGCTGGAGGATCTCGTCGCCGGTCGGGGTGTCGAGCGCGCCGGTGGGCTCGTCGGCCAGGATGAGCCGCCGCTCCCCCACCAGCGCGCGGGCGATGGCGACCCGCTGGCGCTGGCCGCCGGAGATCTCGTCGGGGAAGCGGTCGGCGACCTCGCCGAGGCCGACCTCCGCGAGCACCTCCATCGCCTCGCGGCGGGCGTTCTTGAAGGCGATCCCGTCCAGCTCGCGCGGGAGGGTCACGTTCTCCAGCGCGGTGAGCGACGGGATCAGGTTGAGGTCCTGGAAGACGTAGCCCACGTGCCTGCGCCGGAGCCCGGCCAGTTCCTTGGCCGGCAGGCTCGCCAGCGGCGTGCCCTCCACGACCACGGAGCCGGAGGTGGGCAGGTCGAGGCCGCCCGCGAGGTTGAGCAGGGTGGACTTGCCGGACCCCGAGGGGCCCATCACCGCGACGAGCTCTCCGGCGCCGACGTCGAGGCTCACCCCGCGCAGCGCCGCCACGCTCCGCGGGCCGTCGCCGTGCGTGCGGGTCACGTCAGCGAGCCGTACGACCGGGTCGAAGGTCATCTGACCCCCTCCGGTGCGCGGATCGCCGATCTGAGTTTCGGAAAGGATGTCAACTGTCTGTCTCCTGCGTCTGAGGATCCTGCGTCTGGGAGTCCTGCGTCCGGGAATCCTGCGCCTGGGGATCCGGTGTGCGGGGGGAGGCCGCGAGCACGGCCTCGCAGTGGTCGAGCCAGCGTTGCTCGGCCTCGGCCTGGAAGATCATGGAGTCGAGCACCAGCCGCTGGGCGGGGCTCTCGACGCTCGCGCGCTTGGCGCGGACGAACTCCTGCAGCGTGCGCATGGTCGCGGTGCGCTGAGCCTGGATGATCGGCCGCACGTCGGCGGCGGCGGTGACCGCCAGAGCGAGCTTGATGACCAGCTCGTCCCGAGGCCGGTCCGACTGGGCGACGGGGGTGCCGAACCATCGCGCCATCTCGGCCAGACCGGCCTCGGTGATCGAGTAGACGACCCGGCCCTGCTCGTCCTGCTCGCCGGGGCTCACCAGGCCGTCGCGTTCCAGGCGGGAGAGCGTCGTGTAGACCTGGCCGATGTTGAGCGGCCAGGTCGCCCCCGTCGACGCCTCGAACTCGGCACGCAACTGGTAGCCGTAACGAGGCCCCTGACTCAGCAGGGCCAGAAGCCCTTGTCGGATCGCCATGGATACTGAGTATGCATACTCAGTATCCATGATGCAAGAGATCTGCATATTCTGGACAGGTTCCGCCCCTGGGGCCGATACTCGGAGGATGAGCTCGACGCATCCCCCGGCCCGCGCCTCCGACGGGGACCGCGATCGCGCGATCAGCGAGCTGCGTGACCGTGCCGTCGAGGGACACCTGTCGCATGACACTTTTCTCGGCCGTGTCGACATGGCCCTGCGCGCACGCAACCAGGGCGAGCTCGACAATCTGGTCGCCGACCTGCCGCAACGCGGTCGATTCCGCCGCATGGTCACCGAGGCCGTCGCCTCCGCCTCCGACTTCACCAAGCGCGTGGAGTCGGCCTGGCGGCGCCCGCGACTGCCCCGGCTCGCGCTGCCGGGCGACGGCAGGACCCGCTACGTGGTGGGCCGGGGCTCCGCCTGCGATCTGGTCCTCGCCGACCTCACCGTCTCCCGGGTGCACGCCGAGCTGCGCCGCGACGAGGAGGGCTGGGTCCTGGTCGACCTCGGCTCGCTGAACGGCACCCGCCTGAACGACTGGCGCCTGGTCGGCCCGGCCAAGGTCCGGCCGGGCGACGTCGTTTCCTTCGGCGACTGCGGCTTCCTGATGATCACGCCTCAGATGCTCTGAAAGACCGCGCCACGATCACCTCGGACCGTGGCGCGTCCTCCGGGCGGGAGTCGCCTCAGCCGCCCTGGGGCTTGGCGGTGTCGACCTCGGCCTCGGCGGCTCCGGCCTGGGCCTCCTTGATCTTCGCCGCCGTCAGGGTGTAGCGCATGGTCAGCAGGATGCCGACCCCCATCATGAACGCGGGCAGCAGCGTCGCGCCGTACAGTGCCGCCGTGGTCGCCGACGCGGGCTGGGCGACCGGCGTGGAGGGGTCGGACTCGACGAACCCGGTCGCGCCCAGCAGCCAGCCGAGCACGAGCGCGCCGAACGCGAAGACCACGGTCTCCGCGGCCGTCCAGAGGCCGGTGAACACCCCGGCCCGGCGCTTGCCGGTGACCAGGGCGTCGTGGACGATCACGTCGGAGAGCATCGAGAACTGCAGCAGCTGGAACCCCGCGTAGCCGATGCCGACGAGGAGCACGCACGCGTGCGCGTACGCCCAGCCGAGCGGGCCGGAGAAGGCCATCCCGACGGCGCCCGTCATGAACAGCGCCGACGCCAGGATCATCGCGCCGCGCTTGTCGTAGCGCTTGGACAGCCAGATCCAGAGCGGCATGGTGATCAGCAGCGGGCCGACGATTCCCAGGAAGAGCGTGGTGGTCGCCTCCGGGTCGCCCAGCGTGTAGGTGGCGAAGTACGGGGCGCCGGCCAGCATGGTCCCGGCGGCGAACATCTGGGCGCAGCTCAGGCCGAGCAGCACCATGAACGTCGGGTTCGAGCGGGCGGCGGCGAACTGGGCCCGGATCGACGGCTCCGCCTCGGCCCGCGCGATCACCGGGGCGCGAGCCGTGCCGAAGAAGGCGGCGAGCATCGACAGCAGCAGGGCGGCCCCGACGACCAGCCCCATGGTCCGGTAGCCAGAGGCCTCGGTGCCCGCGATCACCGGCGCGACGGCCCCGGAGAGCAGGATCCCCAGGCCGACGAAGACCATCTTCCACTGCAGGAGCGAGGAGCGCTCGTGGTAGTCGTCGGTCATCTCCGCCGGCATCGCCTTGTACGGAACCTCGTAGAAGGCGTAGGCCGTCGCGGTGAGGAAGTAGAAGAAGGCGACGTACAGGGCGGCGGAGACACCGGTGAGCGGAGGGCCCGCGAAGGTGAGGGCGAACGTCACCGGCAGGGTGAGCGCGCCCAGGAGCATCCAGGGACGGCGGGCGCCGAAGCGGGAGACCGTCCGGTCGGAGCGCTGGCCCACCCAGGGGTTGATGAACATGTCCCAGAGCTTGGGCAGGAAGACCACCACGCCGGCGATCCAGGCGGGAACCGCGAGCACGTTCGTCATGTAGAAGAGCAGCAGCAATCCGGGGACCGTGGAGAAGGTCGCGGTGCAGATCGAGCCGACACCGTAGCCGACGCGCACTCCGCGCGACACGGTGACGACGGCGGGGGAGGGCGCCGGGGAGACCATGCCACATTCAATCGCAGCGAGTGTGCGCTTGGTAGGCCTCCGAACCCCATGATCCCCGGAAGACGAGAATATTCCGGATCTTTCCGGCCGGGCACGCCGGGCGGCGGGGCCGCCGCCCGGCCCGCGTGACCCCGCGACACCAGGTCCTTCCATGCGACATATGTCCAGCCCAGGCAGGCTATAAAGGGAAATATCCGGATTGGGGTGCCTCTGGCGTTGACAGGAGGACCACCGGCCCCAGACGCCTATGTGATCACTCTGGTTTACCTGGGACTCACAGTTAATGTCCGGAATTTGCTGACAAGACCGATCCGTCCCCGACAGAATGCGGAGTCCATCCAGCGTCTAACCAACTGGAGGAACCGACATGCGCAGACCGCTAGGGGCGCTGCTCTGCCTCGGGAGCCTGGCGGCCCTCAGCACGCCGATCGCCACGGCTCACGCCGCGGCCGCTCCCCAGGCCGAGTGCCGTGTGTACGCCGCCAAGCCGCACGTCAACGCGGCGGGACGGATCCAGGCCTCCGCCGCACGGCTGGGCTGCGACGACACCGCCCTGGTCCGCATCCGCATCAAGCGCGCCGTGGCCGGGGCCGACCCGATCGTCAAGAGCGCGTCCCGCCAGGGGACCAACGGGCGGGTGACGGTGAAACTGCGCTGTGCCCCCGGCGTCTACTACGCCGTCGTCACCGACTACCGGGGCAACAACGGCCGCTCCAAGCCCGTCAGGCTCAACTGCTCCCCCACCGGCACCCCGGCCCCCACTCCCGCGCCGACGACCACCACCGCGCCGACACCGGCTCCGTCGGCCAGCGCCACGCCCACCAGGCCGACCACCCCCACCACGGCTCCCACTTCCGCGCCGGGATCCTCCGTGTCCGAGGAAGTGGTGCGCCTGACCAACGCCGAGCGACAGAAGGGCGGTTGCGGCCCGCTCGCCTCCGACCCGCAGCTGCGCTCGGCCGCGCAGGGCCACTCGGACGACATGGCGGCCAAGAACTACTTCAGCCACACCTCGCAGGACGGCCGTGACATGACCGACCGGATCAAGGCGAGCGGGTTCAGCCCGATGCGGGCCTGGGCCGAGAACATCGCGATGGGCCAGCGCACCCCGGCCGAGGTCGTCACTGCCTGGATGAACAGCTCGGGTCACCGGGCCAACATCATGAACTGCGCCTACACCCATCTCGGGGTGGGCGTGGCGAACAGTTCCCGGGGCATCTACTGGACCCAGAACTTCGCCAAGCACTAGACACACCCGGACCGCCGGGCATCCACCTGCCACCCGGCGGAAAACGGCCCGTGCCCCCCGCGACGTGAACTCGTCGCGGGGGGCACGGGCCGGTACTTTTCCCCGGGTTCCCCGGGCGCCGCCGTTCTGGCGGGCGCCGCTACCCGGGCGCCGCTACTTGAGCGCCGCTACTTGAGCGCCGCTACTTGAGCCAGCTCATCATCGGGCGGAGCTTCGCGCCGGTCTTCTCGATCGGGTGCTCGGCGAGCTCGTCGCGGTAGGCGGTGAACTTCTTCTGGCCGCCGTCGAACTCGTCCACCAGCTCCTTGGCGAACTCGCCGGACTGGATCTCGGCGAGGATGCGCTGCATCTCCTTCTTCGTCTCCGGCGTCACGATGCGCGGGCCGCGGGAGTAGCCGCCGTACTCGGCGGTGTCGGAGACCGACCAGTACATCTTGTGGATGCCGCCCTCGTACATCAGGTCGACGATCAGCTTCATCTCGTGCAGGCACTCGAAGTAGGCGACCTCGGGCTGGTAGCCCGCCTCGATCAGGGTCTCGAAACCGGCCTTGATCAGCTCGGACACGCCGCCGCACAGCACGGCCTGCTCACCGAACAGGTCGGTCTCGGTCTCCTCCTTGAAGGTCGTCCTCAGCGCGCCGGCGCGGGTGCCGCCGATGCCCTTGGCGTACGACAGGGCGAGCTCCAGGGCGTTTCCGCTGGCGTCCTTCTCCACCGCGACGAGACACGGCACGCCGCGACCCGCCGTGTACTGGCGGCGCACGAGGTGACCGGGCCCCTTGGGAGCGACCATGGCCACGTCCACGCCCTCGGGCGCCTCGATGAGGCCGTAGCGGATGTTGAGGCCGTGCCCGAAGAAGAGCGCGTCGCCCTCGACCAGGTTCGGGGCCACGTGGTCGGCGTACAGGTGGCGCTGGATGTGGTCCGGCGCGAGGATCATGGTCAGGTCGGCCTCTTCGACGGCCTCCGAGGGCGTGAGCACGCGCAGGCCGTCGGCCTCCGCCTTCTCCCGGCTCTTGGAGCCCTCGGGCAGGCCGACCCTGACGTCCACGCCGGAGTCACGCAGCGAGAGCGCGTGGGCGTGGCCCTGGCTGCCGTATCCCAGAACGGCGACGTGCCGGCCCTGGATGATCGACAGGTCGGCCTGGTCGTCGTAGAAGATTTCAGTCACTTGCTTAACCTTTCGGGTTTCTCGTACGCGTTACGCGGTCCGGTCCAGGGCCCGGAGAGAACGGTCGGTGATGGAACGGGCGCCGCGGCCGATGGCCACCATGCCCGACTGGACAAGCTCCTTGATGCCGAACGGCTCCAGGACCTTGATGAAGGCCTGCAGCTTGTCCGGTGTGCCGGTGACCTCGATGGTCACCGCGTCCGAGGAGACGTCGACGCAGCGCGCCCGGAACAGGTTGACCAGCTCCAGCACGCTGGAACGGTTCTCCGCGTCGGCCCGCACCTTGATCAGCGTGAGCTCGCGCTGCACCGACTGCACCGGGTCGAGCTCCACGATCTTCAGCACGTTGACGAGCTTGTTGAGCTGCTTGGTGACCTGCTCGAGCGGCAGGTCGGCGACGTTGACCACGATGGTCATCCTGGAGATGTCCGCGTGCTCGGTCGGGCCGACCGCCAGCGAGTCGATGTTGAACCCCCTGCGGCTGAACAACGACGCGACGCGCGCGAGCACGCCCGGCTTGTTCTCCACCAGCACGGAGAGCGTGTGCCTGCTCATGCCTAGTCCTCGCTGTCCCAGACGGGCGCCATGTCGCGCGCGAACTTGATCTCGTCGTTGCTCGTCCCGGCCGCGACCATCGGCCACACCATGGCGTCCTGGTGCACCACGAAGTCGACGACCACCGGCACGTCGTTGATCTCCATGGCCTTCTTGATCGTCGCGTCCACGTCCTCCGGGCGCTCGCACCGCAGCCCCACGCAACCGTACGCCTCGGCGAGCTTGACGAAGTCGGGGATCCGGCGGACCGTCTGCAGGTCGGTGTTGGAGTAACGCTGGTTGTAGAACAGCGTCTGCCACTGCCTGACCATGCCCAGGTTACCGTTGTTGATGATCGCGACCTTGATCGGCACACCCTCGATCGTGCAGGTGGCGAGCTCCTGGTTGGTCATCTGGAAGCAGCCGTCGCCGTCGATGGCCCACACCGTGGTGTCGGGACGGCCCATCTTGGCCCCCATCGCCGCCGGGAGGGAGAAGCCCATCGTGCCCGCGCCGCCGGAGTTGATGAACGTGCCGGGGTTCTCGTAGCCGATGAACTGCGCGGCCCACATCTGGTGCTGGCCGACGCCCGCGGTGTAGATCGCGTCCGGGCCGACCAGCGCGCCCAGCCGCTCCATGACGTACTGCGGGGCGAGGGAACCGTCCTCGAACTCGGCGTAGCCCAGCGGGTAGGTCGCCTTGTAGGCGTTGAGCGCCGTCCACCAGTCGGCGTAGTCGCCCTTGCGCTCCTCGTTGCGCACCGCGGTGATCAGGTCGGAGATGACCTCCTTGCAGTCACCCACGATCGGGACGTCCGCGTGCCGGTTCTTGGAGATCTCCGCCGGGTCGATGTCCGCGTGGACGATCTTCGCGTGCGGCGCGAAGGTGGACAGCTGGCCGGTGACGCGGTCGTCGAAGCGGACACCGAGCCCGATGATCAGGTCGGACCTCTGCAGCGCGCCGACCGCCGACACCGAGCCGTGCATGCCGGGCATGCCCATGTGCTGCGGGTGGCTGTCGGGGAAGGTACCCCGAGCCATCAGGGTGGTGACCACGGGGATGCCGGTCAGCTCGGCGAACTCCAGCAGCTTCGCCGACGCCCCCGCCCGGTGCACACCGCCGCCCACGTAGAGCACCGGCCGCCTGGCCTCGGCGATCAGCTTCGCCGCCTCGCGGATCTGCTTGGAGTGCGGCCGGGTCACCGGGCGGTAGCCGGGCAGCTGCATGACGACCGGCCACTGGAAGGTCATCTTCGCCTGGAGCGCGTCCTTGGCGATGTCGACCAGCACCGGCCCCGGACGCCCCGTCGAGGCGATGTGGAAGGCCTCCACGATCGTCCTGGGGATGTCGTTCGGGTCGGTGACCAGGAAGTTGTGCTTCGTGATCGGCATGGTGATGCCGGAGATGTCGGCTTCCTGGAAGGCGTCGGTGCCGATGGCGCCGCTCGGCACCTGGCCGGTGATCGCGACCATCGGGACCGAGTCCATGTAGGCGTCGGCGATCGGGGTGACCAGGTTGGTGGCACCGGGACCGCTGGTCGCCATGCAGACCCCGACCTTCCCGGTGGCCTGTGCGTATCCCTGAGCCGCGTGCCCCGCGCCCTGCTCGTGCCGTACAAGCACGTGCCGGACCTTGGTCGAGTCGTAGAGAGGATCGTAGGCGGGGAGAATCGCGCCGCCCGGGATCCCGAACACAGTGTCGACCCCGACGTGCTCCAGCGCCCTCACGAGGGCCTGGGCTCCTGTCATCTGTTCGGTCATCGGCTCGTTCCTTGTGGCTGAGCATGCTTGATGGCATAAAAAATGCCCCATTCCGCCTGGTCGGCGGAGCTGGGGCGGCGCGCAGGTCGTAGTGTTCGCTATCGGCCCGCGCGCCGGCGAAGTACTACGAGAATCCCACGGTGAAGCTGCATGGCTCCACCATGGCCGACGGAGCACCCCCGAGTCAAATTCATGGGACACATATCTCAGAGTCCGAGATGCGAGGTCACGCGGGAGTGCCGAGACTGGAGAGGCTGGTTCGCATCAGCGAGTCGACGCCGCGCGCGGCCATCGGGCGCGCCACCAGGAATCCCTGGCCCCGGGTGCAGCCCATCTCACGCAGCAGCTCCAGCTGCTCGGGCCGCTCGATGCCCTCGGCGACCACGATCAGCCCCAGGTCGTGACCGAGCCGCACGATCGTACGGGTCAGCAGGGTCAGCGTCTCGTCACGGCCGAGCCCGGACACGAAGGACGGGTCGATCTTGATCATGTCGACCGGGAGCTGCCGCAGGAACGCCAGCGAGGCGTAACCGGTGCCGAAGTCGTCGATGGCGAGCCGGACCCCGAGGTTGCGCAGCTCGGAGAGCCGGGTGATGGTCTCCTCCGCGTCCTCGACCAGCATCTCCTCGATGACCTCCAGGGTGAGCGCGCTGGGCGGCAGCCCGCTCTCGACCAGGGCCGCCTCGACGGTCTCCACGAAGCGCGGCGCCATGATCTGCCTGGCCGACAGGTTGAGCGAGAGCCCGATCTCCCAGGCGGAGGCACGCCAGGCGGCCACCTCCCGGCAGGACTCGCGCAGGATCCACTCGCTCAGCGGCACGATCAGGCCGGTGTCCTCGGCCGGGCCGAGGAACTGCTCCGGCGGGACGAAGTCGCCGCCCCGGCACCAGCGCACCAGCGCCTCTACGGCGGTGACCCGCGAGGTGGCCAGGTCGACCACCGGCTGGTACTCGATCGCGAACTGGTTCTCCAGCAGCGCCCGCTGCAGGTCCGCGGCGAGCTCCAGGCGTCGCACCACGTCGGCGTGCATGTGCGCGGCGAACACCTCGACCCTGCGCCCGCCCAGCTCCTTCGCCCTCGCCATCGCCACGTCGGCGTTGCGGATCAGGTCGGCGGAGGAGACGTCGTCGGCGGCGAAGGCCACCCCGACGCTCGCGGTCAGCGCGATGTCACGGTCGGCGACCCTGAACGGCTCGGACGAGACCGTGCGGACCAGCCGCTCGGCCAGGTCGACCGCAGTCTGGGCGTCGACCGGCGCCTCCAGCAGCACCGCGAACTCGTCGCCGCCCCAGCGCGCCAGGGTGTCGTCGGCCCGCACGGCGGCGCGGAGCCTGCGGGCCGCCTGGCCGAGCAGGTAGTCGCCGCTGGCGTGGCCGACCGAGTCGTTCACCGCGGTGAAGCCGTCCAGGTCCAGGAAGACCACGGCGATGTTGCTCGCGCCCGGACGGGCCAGCACCTCCCGGGTGCGCTCCTCGAAGTAGGCCCGGTTGGGCAGGCCCGTGATGCCGTCGTGGAAGGTCAGGTGGGCGACCTGGCTGCGCAGGGCCTCCTGGTCGCTGATGTCGCGGGTGGTGACCAGGAGCAGGTCGTCGCCGCGCACGTGCCGGGTGGCCACCGACTCGGCGGGCCGCCAGGTCCCGTCGGAGGCCCGGACCCGGCAGGCGACCATGCACGCGCCCGGCCCCTCCTCGGCCTCCTCCTCCAGGCTCATCGCGCTCAGCGCCGCCTGGATCCCCGGCACGTCCTCGGGGTGGATGTAGTCGAAGATCTTCCTGCCGACCAGGTCGTCGGGGCGGTAGCCGTACGTGATCTCGACGCCGTCGCCGATCTGCCGCACCACGCCGTCGTAGTCGCACAGCATGACCACGTCCCCGGCGCTCTCGGCGAGGTCCTGCAGCTGCCGCTCGCCGAGATGGAGCAGGCTCCGCAGCCGCCCGGTCTCCATCAGCATCACGAACAGGCGCACCACCAGGACGGCGACGATCGACGCGCACACCGAGGCGAGGACCGCCGGAGGTCCCTGCACCCCGCCGCTGATCACCCGGAGGAGCACGACGACGGTGGCCACGGCCACGAGGAACAGCGGCACCGCCGCGATCAGCGAGGACGTGCTCTCGCGGACGAACGGCTCGTCGTCCGTGGGCTCGGGAGACCTCGTCGCGGGCCCGCTCCACGGGACCGCGGCGAGCACGAGGAACGCGGCGGGAGCCAGCCACACCCAGGTCAGGGACGGCGTGTCGCCGCTCACCCGGGCCAGCGCCGTGATCGTCTCGGAGGTCGCGACGGCGGCGAGCACGGCCAGCGCGGCCAGGCCGACCGGCCAGGCCGAGCGCCGGATCGGCACCACCGCGGGGCCCACGACGCAGGCGAGGATCAGGCAGAACAGGGGCGAGGCGAAGGTGACCGCGGCGTCGCCCGCGTCACCGCCGCCGCCGTAGACCGGGCCCACCAGCGACACCCAGATGATCACCATGATGGCGGCGGCGCACACGTAGGAGTCGGCGAGGTCGCGCAGCAGGGCGTGCCCGCGCGCGGGCCTGGCCGCCGACAGCGCGGTGCCGACCGCGAGCATGGCCGTGCCCGCCAGGAGCACCAGATCGGCGAAGGTCACCACGAAGGGCGCGCCGTCCGCGATCGGCCGCACACCCATCCCGGCCAGCCAGGTGACCGAGCCTCCCGCCAGCCAGCGCCAGGCCAGCGCCCTGCGCCGGTCGGCCACCCTGGAGGCGGCGGCGAACAGCGAGCCCGCGGCGGCCGCGGCGGTGACGACGCCCGCCACCGCCTCGACGACCACGGCGGGAGCGCCGCTGACCAGAGCGGCAACGAGCCCCACCACGCCGATGGCGGCGGCGGTCAGCGGTACCCGGGGGTCACGCCAG
The DNA here is from genome assembly GCF_036227305.1 of Streptosporangium sp. NBC_01469. Lineage (NCBI taxonomy): Bacteria > Bacillati > Actinomycetota > Actinomycetes > Streptosporangiales > Streptosporangiaceae > Streptosporangium > Streptosporangium sp. NBC_01469. Next base: position 10,468,798 of record NZ_CP109465.1, read on the forward strand.
CGGATCAATGTCGTCTGCCCATCAGTGTCGTCGGGTGTCTCGTCGGTGTGTTTCGCTTTCGCAGCATCCCTTGCTCGCTGCACTCGCGCTGCCGCCGCGAGCACGTCGTCCTTCGTCCTCGGCGCTCGCACCGGCACAGGGCCAGTGTGTGCCGTCGGGCCCGCCTGAGTGGCGACAACGCCGTAGTCGTCACCGATCTGATAACCGCGCGGGCGACCGAGATCGCTTTTACCGACGGTACGCACCGCAGGTCACGAGGTAGCCACGGTCCGGATTCCTTTGCCGGTCAGTAGGAACCCGTGATCACGTTTTTGAGCGGCTCGCCCGCGAGGTAACGCAGCAGCTGGGAGCGGAGCAGCTTCAGCGTGCGCCGTACGGAGGCCGGATTGCTGCCCGCGACGTGCGGGGTGATGAGAACTCCCGGCGCCGTCCACAGCGGGTGGTCCCCGGGCAGGGGCTCGGGGTGGGTGACGTCGAGCGCGGCGAGAATCCGGCCTCCCCGCAACTCGGCGACGAGCGCGTCCGTGTCGACGACCGTGCCCCTGGCCGCGTTCACCAGGAGGGCGCCGTCCCTCATCGCCGCCAGGAACCCGGCGTCCACCATGCCGGTGGTCTCGGGCGTCGAGGGTACGAGCAGCACCACCACGTCCGCTTCCGGCAGCAGGCGGGGCAGCTCGTCCAGGCCGTGCACGCCGGGCCTGGCGGTTCTGGCCACCCGGACGACGTCGACCTCGAAACCGTCGAGCCGCCGCTCCAGCGCCTCACCGATCGAGCCGTGGCCGACGATCAGGACCGTGGAGTCGGCCAGCACCCCGGTGTGGTGGTAGGTCCACTCGCCCTCGCGCTGCGCGCGGACGAACCCGGGGAACTCCCGGAGCACGGAGATCATGGCTCCGACCACCCACTCGGCGGTGCCCGCGTCGTGCACGCCCCGGGCGTTGCACAACGTCACCCCCTCCCGCAGGTGCGGCCGGTAGGCGTCGACACCCGCCGTGACGGTCTGCAGCAGCCGCAGGCCGGTCATCCGGGAGAGCAGTCCCGGAAGGTCCGCCACCGGCATCAGCGGCGGGATCCAGACCTCGGCCTCCTCGGCCCCCTCGGGCACCGGCTCCGTGCCGTCGTAGACGACGCACTCCACTTCCGGGAGGTCGCACAGGACATCGACGGCGGCTTTGGAAGGGACCCAGATCTTCATGGACGCATTATCCAGCCGCACCGCCCATAACGCCGCCCCGCCGACCGTCCCGTCCCGGGGGACACGCCGTGAGGGCACGCCGGCCTCGCGACTATTCAGGCACGCACTTCAGGTCGAGCTCGGGACGGTAGACCGTGGTCTTCTTGACGCGCTTGATCTCCTCGCCGTCCTGCTTGAAGACGCGCCAGACGTCGATCGTGAAACCGTTCTGGCCGACCATCGGGATGCAGTCGGGACCGCTGTCGGTATCGCTCTTGAACGGGGTGACGTCGTATCTCTCGGAGGAGATCGACTCGACCTCGTAACGCTTGGTGCTCCAGAAGCCGACGGTGACCCCGCTGTCGTTGAAGGAGGTCTTCACCAGCACCCCGTACGGCGAGTCGTTCTTCCAGCGGAAGTCGGGCTCGGGCCAGGAGACCGTGGACTCGCGCCCGGCCGGGTAGCGGGAGATGTAGAACTCGTGCGCCACGTGCTGGACGTCCTCGAGACCGCCGAAGAACACCGCGTTGTACATGGTGGTGACGAACTGGGAGATGCCGCCGCCGACCGAGTCGACCAGCCTGCCGCCCTGGATCATGGGAGCGGGGACGAAGCCGCGGGCCGTGTCGCGCTGGCCGATGACGCCGTTGAGCGAGAAGGTCTCGCCCGGCTTCACCAGGTAGCCGTCCAGGAGCCTGGCGATCGTCCTGATGTTGGTCACCCTGGGCGGGCAGCACTCGTAGGGTGTGGTGAACTGGCTGATCCGCTCCTTGATGCCCAGCTTGCGCGCCTCGGCGTCGGACATCCGCGGCCTGACGGTGGCCAGGAGCACCGGGATCGTCCGGTCGCCGTCGCGGGCGACCATCTCGGCCACGTCCGCGGCGAGCCGCCCGTCGTTGATGCCCTTCCCCTTGCGTCCGGGCACCAGCTTCGGCTTTCCCCCGACGATCTGGAACGTGGGGTCGCGCGGGGCCAGAACCGGATCGATCAGGTCCCCCTCCACGGAGGCCACGGCGCTCCTGGCGTCGAACTTCGGGCTCATGCCGCCGGAGCTGTCCGGCTCGAAGGACAGGTGGGCGGCGAGGGTCTCCACCGGCAGCTGGACCCGCTTGCCGGCGAAGGTCAGCGTGATCGGCCCGGCCAGGGCCTTGTTCGCGCTGGCCGCGGCCTTCCTGACCGTCTCCTCCCCCGCTATCGGCTTGATCACCGAGACCGGGAGGCGAACCTCTTTCCGCGGGCCGAGGAAGGCCTTCGTGATCGCGGCGATCGTGGCCTCCCGCTCCAGCTCCCGGCCGTCGCGGGGCATCACGACGACGGGCTTGACACCCTCGAACGTGACCGAGCCCTCGCGGACCTTGAGGTCGATCCTCCTGGCCAGGCCCGCGACCGCGGTTGTCATGCTCTCGGGGTCGGCGGAGACCTTGGGCTCCAGGTCGGTGGTGCCGGTGAGTGCCCGCCAGACCTCGGCGGGGTTGGGGAAGCCGCTGGGCGCCTGGTTGATGGTGGCGACCACGTCGAACTCCAGCCCCGACTTGCCGGGGTCGAAGTCGAAGCGCTTGCCCGCGGCCAGGAGGGTCATCTCCCCGGTGGCCTCGCCCGCCAGGCGGTCCCTGAGTTTGTCGGCCGCCTCGGTCGCGGTCAGGCCGCCGATGTCGATGCCCCGCACGCTGGTGCCCGGCAGCATCTTGCCGGACATGACGACCGCGGGCACCGCGTAGGCGAGCGCGACGACGAACAGCACGGCGAAGAGGATCAGGAAGAGCCTGCGGACCCCTCGGCCGCGCGGGGGCGGCTCCTCGTAGCGGAGCCCGTCGGGCTGCGGGAACCCTCCGTCGCCACCGGGGACGAGCGTGGGCTCGTCGCGCTGGAAGGGGCGTTCCGGCGGGGTGGCCATCTGCCAGGGCTGCGGGGGCTGGGCGGCGGGCGGGAGCGTCGCCCCGCGGCCCGACGCGGGGGAACCGCCGAGGCCGGGTGGACCGCCAAGGCCGGTGGGGCCGAAGATGTCGGGCGAGACACCCGGGGGAAGACGCGAGCCGCTCTGGGACTGGGCGACCTGCACTCCGGGAGGGAGTTGCGGGTCGCGGGCGCCCGGCGGGACGGGGCGTGAGGGAAGGGGCATCGCCTCAAAGGGGTCCGTCGGCGGGTTCACAGACGCTCCGGCGTTCCGCACGGCCTCCGTATCCTCCTGCTTCGCAGCTTCCACCTCCGGCAACCTTAAACCACATTGGTCAGGCCCCGTCCAAAATGGAATAACAAATCAGCCCGTCCAGCGATAGCGGTGTTCGGGCCTTCCGGCGGTGCCGTACTTCGGGCGGAGCTCCGCCTGGCCCGCCGCGCACAGGTGTTCCAGATACCGGCGGGCGCTGACCCTGGAGAGACCGGTGATCGTCGCCGCCTCGGCCGCCGACAGGTCGCCGTCGCTCTCCCTGAGCGCCGCGGCGACCAGTGAGCAGGTGGTGACGGACAGCCCCTTGGGCAGTGGCGGCGGAACCCCCCTGACCGCGCCGAAGAGCCGGTCGATCTCGTCCTGGCGAGCCTCGTCCCCGAGGGTGGCGAGCCGCCTGCGGATCTCGGCGTACTGTTCGAGGCGCTCGGCGAGGGCGCGGGCGGTGAAGGGTTTGATCAGGTAGTTGACCGCGCCGCCGCGCATCGCCGCCCGGACCGTGGCCACGTCACGCGCGGCGGTGATCACCAGGATGTCCACCGGGTGCGCGGCTCCCCTGAGCTTCGTGAGGACATCGAGTCCTGACATGTCCGGCAGGTAGATGTCGAGCAGTACCAGGTCGGGCCTGCGCGCGGCGGCCGACGCGATCGCGGCGCCCCCGGTGTGGACGACGCCGGCGACCGTGAAGCCGGGCATCCTGGTGACGTAGCCGCCGTGGATCCTGGCCACCATGAAGTCGTCGTCCACGACCAGGACGCGGATGTCCCCCGCGTGCGCGTCCCCGGTCAACTCGGCACCTTCCGTTCTGCGGGTTCCGCGGGTTCCGCGGGTTCCGCCGGTCCCTCGGCGAGGGTCGGCGCGGGTTCACCGGTGCGGGACGAAGAAGGCTCTCCGGTGGGCGGGGGCTCCCCCGGAGGAAAAGAAGGCTCACCGGTGGGCAGGAGCGCGGTGAAGACGGCGCCGCCCGCGTTGTGCACCCGCACCCAGCCACCCCGGCGCGAGCACACCTGGCGGGTCAGGGCCAAACCCAGGCCGCGCGGCCCGGCGTGGGCGGCCTTGGTGGTGAAGCCCTCCCTGAACACCTCGTGGACCAGGCCCGGGGTGATGCCGGGGCCGGAGTCGCCGACCCGGACGCGCAACCCGTCCGCCTCGGTACGGACCGAGACCTCCACCGTCCCCCCGCTCTCCTGCAGCGCGTCGAGGGCGTTGGCGACCAGGTTGCCGACGACCAGGACCGCGTCGTGCGGGTCGCCGAGCATGCCCTCCTCCACCCGGGAGTCGTCGGACAGCACCAGGGTGGCGCCCCGCTCGGCCGCCTCGGCCGACTTGGCCAGCAGCAGCGCGGCCAGCGTCGGGTCGGCGACCTTCTCCCTGATGCCCGAGGCGTGCCTGCTGTAGGCCTCGGTGGTCTGGGTGATGTAGCTGACGGCCGTCTCGTGCTCGCCGAGTTCCAGCAGGCCGACCACGGTGTGCATCCGGTTGGCGAACTCGTGGGCCTGCGCGCGCAGCGCGCCGGTCGTGGTGCTGGCCTGGTCGAGCTCGCGTGCCAGGCGCACCAGCTCGGTACGGTCCCGCAGGGTGACCACCCAGCCGCTCTGCCGCTCCCGTACCGCCACCGGGGTCCGGTTGAGCACCAGCACCCGGTCGCGGTGGAGCACCACCCGGTCGTCGCCGGGGTCCACGCCGTCCAGCACGTCCCGCATCCGGTCGGACAGGGGCATCTCCCGCAGGCTCCGGCCGACGTCGTGCTGGGAGAGGCCGAGCAGGTCGCGTGCCGCGTCGTTGACGAGTGTCACCCGTCCCTGGAGGTCGAGGGCGAGCACCCCCTCCTTGACGCCGTGCAGCACGCCCTCGCGCTGTTCGAGCAGGGCGGCGATCTCCCCCGGTTCCAGGCCGAACGTCTGGCGGCGTACCCGCCGGGCGATCAGCGCGGCGGCGGCCGACCCGGCGACGAGGACCGCGAGGACCGTCCACAGCAACGGCGGGAGCGCCTCACCGAGCTGGTCGGCGACCGTCCCCTCCAGGATCCCGACCGAGGCCAGGCCGATGACCTGCCCCGAGGAGTCGAGGATCGGGACCTTGCCGCGTACCGAGCGGCCGAGGGTGCCCGTCTGGATGCCGGTCCAGTGCTCCCCGTTCGTCATGACCTCGGAGCCGTCGGTGGACAGCCTCTTGCCGATCAGGGCCGCGTTGGGGTGGGCGTAGCGGATCTGGTCGCGGTTCGCGATCACCACGTAGTCGGCGCCGGTGGCCGCCTGCACCCCGAGCGCGATCGGCTGCAGGCTCAGCTCGGGCCGGGGCAGGGCGAACGCCTCACGCACCTGGGGAAGCCCCGCCACCGACTCGGCGATCGCCAGGGCGCGCTGCTGGTACTGGCGGTCCAGCAGAACACGGGTGTGCTCCATCCAGACGCCCGCCGTACCGCCGACCGCGAGAAACACGATCACGGTCTGCAACACGAAAAGCTGGGTGCCGAGCGAGGCGTTGAGTAAGCGTCGCACGAGATTAACTCCCTGGTCAGGGACCTCGATGAAAGCAGTCCGAGGTAACGGCGAGGTCGCGAGGAGGTGTGACCAATATGACCGATACGACGGCAAACACGCAAAGGATCGACAGGGTGGCCTCCTGAAGTCACCATCCTCACCACGCTTTATTTACGTTTGTTTGGAGCTGACCATGCGTCTTCGGAGACTGGCCGCCCTCGCGGTGCTGTCCCTCGCCGCCCTCACCGCCTGCGGTTCCGATGGCGGCTCGGGTACGAGCGCGCTGAGAATCATGGCTCCGGCCGCGCCCGGAGGCGGCTGGGACCAGACCTCCCGCGTCGCCGGCGAGGCGCTCAAGGCCGCCGAGCCGTCCCGCAAGATCGAGGTCTACAACGTGCCCGGGGCGGGTGGCACCATCGGCCTGGCCCAGATCGCGGGTGAGAAGGGCAACGGCGACCTGCTGATGACCATGGGCCTGGTCATGGTCGGCGCGATCGAGCAGAACAAGTCGAAGATCACCCTGGCCGACACCACGCCGATCGCGAAGCTCACCGAGGAGTACGAGCTCGTCGTGGTTCCCGCGGGGTCGCCGTACAAGACGCTCGGTGACCTGGTGACGGCGTGGAAGGCCGACCCGACGAAGATCGCCATCGCGGGCGGCTCGGCCGGGGGCACCGACCACATCGTGGCGGGCCTGATGGCCAAGGCCGCGGGCATCGACCCCAAGCAGGTCAACTACATCGCCCACTCCGGTGGCGGCGAGGCGCTCAACTCGCTGCTCGGTGAGAAGGTCGCGGTGGGGATCTCCGGCATCGGCGAGTTCGCCGAGCACGTGAAGTCCGGCAAGCTGCGCGCCCTCGGCGTCAGCTCCCCCGAGCGGCTCGCCAACGTGGACGCCCCCACCATCAAGGAGGCGGGCCTGGACGTGGAACTGGCCAACTGGCGGGGCTTCGTCGCGCCCGCCGGGCTGGACGACGAGGCGAAGAAGAGGCTCACCGACCTGGTCACCAAGATGCACGACTCCCCGGCGTGGAAGGACGCGGTGCTCAAGAACGGCTGGGCCGACGTCTTCCAGACCGGTCAGCCGTTCGCCGACTTCCTCGCGGCGGAGCAGACCAAGGTCAAGGGCATCATCGCGGAGATGGGCCTCGTCTCCTGATGCTGCCCACAGAAGACCCGTCCGGCACCGGCGCCACCGGTGCCGGTGCGGCCGGCACCGGATCCGAACCCACCGCCGTCGCCCGCGCGGGCGACGGCGGTACCGGCCGTGACACCGGCGCGCCACCCGGCCCCGCTCCCGTCCCGGGCTCCGGAGACGACCCGGACACGCGTCCCGGCGCGGCGCCCGAGGCCGGAACCGGGTGGTCGTGGCGGCGGCCCGAGCTGGGGCTGGCCGTGCTGGTCCTCGCGCTGGGGGCGTTCGTGATCGCCGGCACCGCCGACGTGACCGCCGCGGGCTCCGTCCTCGGTCTCGGCCCCCGGTTCTTCCCCGCCCTGGTCGGGGGGGCGATGCTGCTGATCGGGCTGTTCTACGTGGTCGACGTGCTCAGGGGAGGCCACGGCGACCCCGAGGACGCCGAGGACGTCGACTCCTCCGCGCGGGCCGACTGGCGGACGGTCGCGCTGGTCAGCGTGATCTTCCTGGCCTTCGCCGGACTGCTCGACCTGCTCGGCTGGATCATCGCGGGCGCGCTGCTCTTCTTCGGCCTGTCCGTGACGCTCGGGGCGGCCCACCGGCTGCGCGCGGGCGTCATCGCGATCCTGCTGTCCACTCTCACCTACCTGATGTTCGTCAAGGGCCTCGGCGTGACGCTGCCGGCCGGGCTGCTGTCCGGGGTGATCTGAGTGGACTCCTTCCAGCTGTTGATGGACGGCTTCGCGACCGCCCTCACCCCGGTCAACCTGCTCTACGCGCTGGCGGGCGTCACGCTGGGCACGCTGGTGGGCGTGCTGCCCGGCATCGGCCCGGCCATGACCGTGGCACTGCTGCTGCCGATCACGTTCACCGTCCCCCCGGCGAGCGCGTTCATCATGTTCGCGGGCATCTACTACGGCGGCATGTACGGCGGGTCGACCACCTCGATCCTGCTCAACACGCCCGGCGAGAGCTCCTCGATGATCACCGCGCTCGAGGGCAACAAGATGGCCAAACGCGGCCGGGCGGCCCAGGCGCTGGCGACGGCCGCGATCGGCTCGTTCGTCGCGGGCACCATCGCCACCGCGCTGCTGGTCGTCGCGGCGCCCCTGGTGGTGGACTTCGCGATCTCCTTCGGTCCCGAGGACTACTTCGCGCTCGCCATCCTGGCCTTCACCGCGGTGTCGTCGGTGCTGTCCCGCTCCGTCGTACGAGGGCTGGCCTCGCTGGGCCTCGGCCTGGTCATCGGGCTCGTCGGCATCGACCAGCAGACCGGGCAGGCCAGGCTGACCCTGGGCATCCCGCAGCTGCTCGACGGCATCGACGTGGTGATCGTCGCGGTCGGGCTCTTCGCCCTGGGCGAGGTGCTCTACGTCGCCTCGCGGCTGCGGCACGGCCAGCCCGAGGTGATCCCGGTCGGCCGGGCGTTCCTCGGCCGCTCCGACTGGTCGCGTTCCTGGCGGCCGTGGCTGCGCGGCACCGCGCTCGGCTTCCCGTTCGGCGCGCTGCCCGGCGGCGGCGCGGAGATCCCCACGTTCCTGTCGTACTCGATCGAGAAGCGCCTGGCGCGCGGGATCGCCCGCGAGGAGTACGGCAAGGGCGCCATCGAGGGGGTCGCCGGTCCCGAGGCCGCCAACAACGCCTCGGCGGCGGGCACGCTCGTCCCGCTGCTCACGCTGGGCCTGCCCACCTCGGCGACGGCCGCGATCCTGCTGGCGGCCTTCCAGCAGTACGGGCTGCAGCCGGGCCCGCAACTGTTCGACCACAACCCGGCGCTGGTCTGGGGCATGATCGCCTCGCTGTTCGTGGGCAACACCATGCTGCTCGTGCTCAACCTGCCGCTCGCCCCGCTCTGGGCCCGGGTGCTGCAGATCCCCCGGCCCTACCTCTACTCGGGGATCGTGCTGTTCGCGGCGCTCGGCGTCTACGCGCTGAACTCCTCCTGGGTGGAGCTGGTCATCCTCTACATCCTGGGCCTGCTCGGTTTCGCGATGCGCCGCTTCGGCCTGCCGGTGGCCCCGGCGGTGATCGGCCTGATCCTGGGCCCGATGGCCGAGATCCAGCTCCGCCGGGCTCTGGCCATCGGCGCGGGCGACGTGACGGTCCTGGTCAGGAGCCCGATCGCGGCGACGCTGCTGGTCATCTCGCTCCTGGCGCTGTTCACGCCCCTCATCAGGAAGGTGGCCGCCCGGCGCGGCGCCTGACCGGAACCGGCCGCACCGGGTGCGGCACGCGCGGGCACGGACAAACGTCCGTGCCCGTTTCCTCTTAGGGAGTGAACGCGGCCAGCAGGTCGTCCAGCCCCGCCTTGACACGTTCGACCGTCACCCCGCCGCGCAGGCGGTGGGCGAGCAGCGGCGCGGCCAGCGGGGCGAGAAGGGCGTCGGCGAGGACGTAGGCGTCGGCGCCGGGTCTGGCCTGGGTGACGAGCATCGACAGGTGGGCGTGGTAGCCGTCATAGGCGCCGCCGAAGCGGGCGAACGGCGTCGCCGTCTCGGCCATCACCAGCAGGTCCAGCTGCTCCACCGTTCTGTCGGCGAGGGCGTGCAGGAAGCCGCGGATGCGGGCGGGCGCGTCGGCACCGGGCCCCAGGGGCGGCGGCCCCTCGATGAAGGCCGCCTGGAACTCCCGCTCCCGCTCGTCGATGAGCGCGTACGCCAGCCCCGAGCGATCGCCGAACCGGCGGTACAGCGTGCCGACACCGACCCCCGCGGCGGCGGCCACCTCCGCCATCGACAGCCCCTCGACGCCCTGAGCGGCGACGATGTCGGCGGCGGCGGCGAGGATCTTCATCCGGTTACGCGCCGCGTCGACCCGCTCACGGCGCGGGTTCATGACGACGTCCACGATCACAGGCTACTGGAAGAGTTGTAAACGGAATCGATTCCGCTTTATGGTTAAGCGGAACTGATTCCGCTTAAGGAGCACACCATGACTCGTAAAGTCGCGCTCGTCACCGGGGGAAGCCGTGGCATCGGCGCCGCCATCGCCGTACGCCTGGCCGCCGAGGGCGCCGACGTGGTGATCACGTACGCGCGCTCGGCGGAGCGGGCGGCGGCGGTCGTCAAGGAGATCGAGGCCGCCGGCGCCCGCGGGCTGGCCGTGGCGGCGGAGGCCGCCGACGCCGCCCTGCTGGTCGCCGTGGTCGAACGGACGGTCGCCGAGTTCGGGCGGATCGACATCCTGGTCAACAACGCCGGCATCGCCCCGTTCGGGCCGCTGGAGGAGGTGACGCTCGCCGAGGTCGACAACACCCTCGCGGTCCACTCCCGCGCCTCGTTCGTGCTGGCCCAGGCGGCCGCCCGGCACATGGGCAGGGGCGGCCGGATCATCTCCATCGGCAGCAGTTTCGTCGAGCGCGTGCCGTACTCGGGATGGACGCTCTACGCGATGAGCAAGTCCGCACTGGTCGGCATGACCAAGGGCCTCGCCAGGGATCTGGGCCCGCGGGGCATCACGGCCAACCTCGTCCACCCCGGTTCGACCGACACCGAGATGAACCCGGCCGACAGCCCCGAGGCGGAGGAGGAGCGGCGCTTCACCGCCCTGGACCGCTACTGCAGCTCCGAGGACATCGCCGCCACCGTCGCGCACCTGGCGGGAGAGGGGGGCAGGAACATCACCGGCGCCGCCATCACCGTCGACGCGGGCACCACGGCCTGACCGCCATGGCCTGGGCTCTGCTTTTCACGGCGGCCGCGCTGGAGATCGTCTGGGCCACCGCGCTCGAACGCTCGGACGGGTTCACCCGGCTCTGGCCGACGGTCATCGGGGTGACGGGGGCGGTCCTGAGCTTCGTCATGCTCACCTTCGCGCTCAGGACCCTGAACATGGGCACCGCGTACGCGGTCTGGGTCGGGCTCGGCGCGCTCGGGGTCGCCGCCGTGGGCATCGTCGCCCTGGGCGAGAGCGCGGCACCCGCCCGGCTCGCCTGCCTGGCGCTCATCCTGATCGGCGTCATCGGTCTCAAGCTCCTGGACGGATGACACGACTGGACGGATGACACGACGCCGGGGGGCGCGACGCCAGAGGGTCGCGGCGCCAGGGGCTTCACGACGCAGGGTGCTTCGTGAAGCCGGGGGTTTCACAACGCCGGGCGCTTCGTGAAGCCGAGGTTTCACGAAGCAGGGGCTTTTGTGAAGCCGGGAGTTTCGCAACGCAGGGGCTTTCGTGAAGCCAGAGGTTTCGTGACGGCGGGGGCCTTCACGACGCCGGGGGCCTCGCGGCGGGAAACGGCCGCCCGGCCGTGGGGTGCCGGGCGGCCGGGCCTGTCCCGGGAAGAAAGCTATTCCCGCAGGGTGTCGACGGCCGGGCCGTCGAATTTCCGGCCGTCCTCCCTGGCCAGATAGGTGCAGGAAACCCATCCCGTGGTGCCGGAGGGCAACCCGGAGGCCGACCTGGCGCCCAGCCGGAAGTTACACCAGCCGTTCGTCGAACTCGGATTAAGAATCCGCCCGTAATCGCCATAATAGAGATAGCCGATAACCGTCGATCCCCCCGGACTCGACCGCAGGCGCACCCCGTCGGCGATGACCACCGCGTCCACGGCCGGGGCCGCCGACCGGACGAAAGAGCCGTTCACGGGGGTTGCCTGAGCGGGAATGGCCGCAGCGGCCATTCCCGCGGCGGTCGCCAACATCACGGCGGCGAATACCAGGAGCCTTTTCATTGCACGTTCTTCCGATCGCGAGGTCAGGTCGTGCCGAAGTAAAAGGTGGGACTGCAGTGATTACTGTGCAAGCCACCGAGAATTTCGTCAATACCTATTCAGTTTCAGAAATGTGAATTACCACATAAATGAGACGTCACCCGATCGGAGTGAAGCCGGCGCGGGCGGCCACTCACTCGGCAGGTCAAAATCCTGGCCACCCGGGATGAGCATCGGATCACTGAGATCATCTGGTTTGTCCCCGACGTTGACGCGTTCGACGACCGGCTGCGCGCCGGCGCCTGAGTATCGTGAAACCGTGCCGGAAAGGCCGGAGATCGAGAGCTTCGTGATCCTGGCCGAGGAGCCGCGCTTCGGCCGTACAGGCAGAGCGTCCCCGCCCGGACGCCGCAGGTCCTCCGGCGTCGTGTACCAGCGGTGACTCAGGACGGGCCGTGGTCCTCGCGCCAGAGTTCGGCGCCGTCCCTGTCGTAACCGATGATCCGGAAGCCGTCGCGGTACATGTCCTGGCTGTGCCGCTGCGTCCCCGCGAACAGGCGGAAGCCACCGATCTTCCACGGATCCGGCCTGGTAGCGGCCTTCACGGTCGTACCGTCCTCGAAGAGAAGCTTGACGTGGGCGGTCTCGGTGCTTGTGATGCCGAACCAGTGCTCCTTGTGGTCGCCCAGTTCCACGCTCATGGGCTTGCCGTCCATGTCGATCAAAGGTTTGTCGGGTCCGCCCCTCTCGATCACCGCGCCGCCGGGCGTGAGCGAGTGCATACGACCGACGGCCTGCCCGTTCAGCTTCCAGATCAGGGTCTTGTCGGGCGTCTCGTACAGGCCCACGGCCAGCTTGCCCGGCATCTCCACAGTCGGGCCCACCGGCTTGGCCTCGGCTTCCGGATTGACGGCGCGCGACCGCTCGATTCTCCTGGTCGTCTCGCCCTCGCGGCCCGCGAACTCGAACGCCGTCACCGTATCGTCCGAGGGGACGGTGACGGTCCAGATGCCTTGGGGAGCGCCCTTGGGACGGTGAATCGTCCCGGGGACCTTGCCCGCGTCGGTGACGGCGGTAACGCGGGCGACCCCGTCCCGTGCGGTGCCGAAGTACATCAGCAGCCCGGTGGCCGGGCTGAGGAAGGTCCCCCCGGTGGAGCCCTGCTCGGTCACCTCCTCGGCGCCGAGGGGCTGGCGGCACTGCGCCGAGCCGGAACCGGTCCTGTTCCTCACCCGCGCGCACAAGGCCGTGCCGTTGTCGGTCCTGGCGTACCAGAGCGAGATGGGCCGGTTCTCGGAGGGATTGTCGATCAGCAAGACCGCGCCGATCCGGAACTCGTCGCCCGTGTAGTCCTTGGTGGAGGAGGCGCTGGCGGCGATGGTGCCGCTGGTGACACCCCCGCGTTCTGTGCCGTGCGCGGCCACCAGGCTGATCGGAATGGCGATCGCCGTGACACAGATGCCCGCCACCAGCGTGTTCCTCGCCGTCCTGCGCCTGTTCGAACGCGAGACCACCTTGGCGGGGAAGCGCGGCGGCGCCTTCGGGGCGCGCTCGGCAGCGTGCCCGAGCGCCGTGCGCAGGTACGATTCCATGTCGTCGTTCATGCGGAGCTCCTGTTCGCCGTGGGGTTGGGCAGGGTGGTGCGGAGTTTGGCCAGGCCGAGCGACGCGTGGCTGCGCACGGTCCCCCGGGAGACGCCGAGCACGGCGGCGATCTCCTCATCCGTCAGGTCCTCGTAGTAACGCAACACCAGCACGGCACGCTGCCTTTTCGGCAGGCCGGCCAGCGCCGGCCAGAAGTCGTCGTCCGAGGGCTGCCGGTCCGTTTGTGCCGTATCGGGGAGTGCCCAGTCGAGCCGCTCGCGCCTGCGCAGCCGCCACGTTCTGATGTGCAGCCTGGTCATGATCATTCGGGTGTACGCCTCCGGCGCCTGTTTCTGGCGTACGTGCGGCCAGGCGCGGTGCAGCCGGGCCAGCGCCTCCTGGGTGAGGTCGGCCGCGTCATGCGGGTTGCCGCTGAGGAGGTAGCCGTAGCGCAGCAGGGCGTCCGCCCTTTGCACCACGAATTCCTCGAAGCGCTCATCCAATGAGCTCTGCCTTTCCATGGTTCCGTCATGGGATAGAGCGCTCTGCCGGTCGAACCGTTGAATCTCCCGGAGGTGAAAAGCGGAGTCCGAAGACACCCACTGCCGAGTAAGGGGTGCGGATCACGCGCTCGGAGAAGGCGCCGATGCCCCCGCTCGCCGTCCTCGAACGATGTGACACAGAACGTCGACCACTGTCACACCGGCATTCGCCCGGCTTGCGATCGCCATCACCTTGATGGGGCGTGTCCATGCTCTCGCGACCGGATACGGCATCCCACCGGCGGTCCGAGCTCAACCTGCGCCGCCAGTTCGGCGTGGTCGGCCAGGACCCCACCCTGTTCAGCGGCTCGATCCGGGAGAACATCGCGCTGAACCTCCCCGACGCGCCCCTGGAACGGGTGGTCGACGCGGCCGAGGCGGCGGCGCTGCACGAGGAGATCATGGCCATGCCGATGGGGTACGAGACGATGCTGACCGACGGCGGCGGCCTGTCCGGCGGCCGGCGCCAGCGGCTCTCCCTGGCCCGCGCCGTCCTGCCGAGGCCGAGGATCCTGCTGCTCGACGAGGCCACCAGCAACCTGGACGGCGCCACCGAGGCGGCCATCGAGTCCAACCTGTTCTGGCTCACCCAGACCCGGATCGTGATCGCCCACCGGCTGAGCACGATCCGGGACGCCGACCTGATCCTGGTGGTCGACTCCGGCCGCGTCGTCGAACGCGGCACCCACGACGAGCTGATGGCCACGGGCGGCAGGTACGCCGAACTCGTCTCCGCCCAGACCGCATCCGCCTGACCTCGCCGACGCGGCGTTCGTGGCCTCGATCCCCGGACCCCCGCGACCCGCGGTGCGGTTCGCGGGGACGGACGCGACGTGGAGCAGGACGGTGCTCCGGCCGGTGCGGCGCCCGGTGGCGGGACTTCTCGTTCCGTCGTTCCCCGACCCCGGCATCGATCGATGCCGGGGCCACCTCCGGACGGTCCGGGCGGGCGTGGAGGGTTACGCGATCATCCGACGGCGTAGGCGCGGGTGATCGTCTGGGTGAGGCTGCTGCCGGACGTGTCGGTCACCGTCGCCCGTAGCGAGACGAATCCCGGCGTGTTCGGGTTGGGCACCGTGGCGGTCCATCCCGAGGCGGCGGGAACGACCGGAATCCGGTGCCAGCTCGCGCCGTCGTCGGAGGACGTCTCCAGCCGGACGGACTTCACCGTCGCCTTGGGGGCACCCGGGTTGCGCTCGATCCACATGGGCAGCCGGGTCCGCGAACCGGGCTTGGCGTGGTTGAGGTCGTCGAGCCCGTCGGGGGCGTAGCGGACCGCTGTCAGCGGCAGCGGCTGTTCCTTGGCGGTGTTCGCCGAGCGGAACGTCCAGGTGGCGTCCACGGCCGTGGACAGCGTCGAGTGCGGCACCTGCCTGCGCGTCGACGCGCTCAGCGTGTACGCGGCGGATTCCGCGGGCAGGTCGGCGCGGAGCTCGCACGTCTCCAGCCGGTAGTAGGTGCAATCGGCGAGGTCGCTCTTGGCGATCACCTGTCCGTTCCTGGCGAGGGTGGCGGTACCGGTGGCCGCGCTGTCCGTCCCGGTCCTGCCGGCGGCGCCGTCGGCGAAGAGCGTGCCGGCGGAGAAGGCCAGCTTGTCGCCGGTACGACTGCCGCCGGGGATGGCGAACGAGGGGCCGGTGACCGCGGCGTTCCACGTCTCCCGGGTGTGCCCGCGCCTCGAAGCCCTGCCGCCGTCGGCCAGCACGGACGTGCCGACCTCAAGCATGCTGTCCCAGACCGGTCCCGGCGTCCGGTACTGGATGAGCGTGCCGGGCAGGCTCATGTTCTCCCGAAGCGCCGTGAGCGTCGTGTAGGACGCGCTGTCGGTGTCACGGAGCCGGGGCCCGGCGAGCGGGGTGCCCTGGGCCGCCACGCCCGACGCCCGGTAGGTCGCCGTCACCTTCGCGAGATCCCGCTGCCTGGCGGCGTACGCGGGATCCTCGGGGATCCCGCCGGTCCGGCGGTCGACGAGGCGGTAGACGTACGGGCTCGGCGACACGTCCCTGCTCTCCCAGACGGTTTCGATCATGTAGTTCAGTCCCGCCTTGCGTACGGGAACGAGGAAGACTCCCGTTTCGGCGGAACGCGTGAACCACGACCAGCCGAACGTCCACGGCCCGTAGCCCATCTGGAATCCGAAGTAACCTTGGGGCGCCGCGGTCGGGTCGTCGAGCGTGAACCGCGCCCGCTTTCCCTGACGTGCGTCCACCGTCACCCGCTGGTCGGCGGTGTCGACCTTCACCGTGGTGTGGCTGATCGTGAACCCGACCGTCCGCTCGTAGATGTCCGCGTAGAGGTTCCACTCACCCTTGGGCAGCCGGGCCCTGCCCACTCCGTCCCGGAAGGCCAGTTCACGGATGACGCCGGTGCCCGGGTCGTAGAACTGGGCGTAGGCGTCGACGGGTCGGCCCTGACTGTCGAGGGCGGTGACGGTCACGTCGTGGGACTCCGGCTCGACGAACGCGCCGGCCAGGGTGCGGATCACGCTCTGGCCCGACCTGGCGGTGACGGTCCCGGGGTAGTCGCCCGGCGCCTTGCCGCTCGCGTCGATGGTAAGCGTGACCGACGCCTCTCCTGCCGCGGGCACCTCGATCCGCTGGGCCGACAGCTTCAGCACCTCACCCTCGGCGGTCAGGTCAAGGGTGACCAGGGCGTCTCCGGAGTTGGCGTAGGTGATGGTCCTGGTCGCCGTCCGCCCGTCCTGACCGTCCCGGCGGTTCCGCCCGTCCTGTTCGTCCCGGCGGTCCTGCTCGTCCCGGCGGTCCTGCTCGTCCTGGCCGTCCTGGCCGTTCCAGGGGAAGGCGGCCCACACGTTGCCAGGCACGGCCACGACGGGCTGGGCGAGCGCGCGCACCAGGTCCACCCGCCCGGCGCCCTGCTGGTAGGTCGTCGCGCCCGTCGAGGGCGCGGCGCTGCCGATCAGTGCGGCCTTGAGCCGCTCACCGCTCCAGTCGGGGTGGCGCTGGGCGAGAATCGCGGCGGCCCCGGCCACGTGTGGCGCGGCCATGGAGGTGCCGCTCATCGCGACGTGGGCACCGTCGGCGGTGCCGGTGGCCGCAGCGGCGACGATGTCGACTCCCGGCGCCGTGACGTCCGGCTTGATCGCGTGATCACCCTCACGCGGTCCCGTACTGGAGAAACCGGCCAGCCGGTCCTCCCGATCGACGGCGCCGACCGTGAGGGCCGCGTCGGCGCTGCCGGGACTGCCTACCGGGCTCCCGCCGCTGTTTCCGGCGGCCACGACGAACAGCGTGCCGGTCTGGGCCGACAGCGTGTTCACCGCCTGCTCCACCGGGTCGATCTCCACCGTGTCCGGCCCACCGAGGCTCATGTTGACGACCTTGGCCTTGACCTCGACGGCGGCCCATTCCATCCCGGCCAGGATGGCGGATTCGGTCGGGCCGGAGGCACCACCCACCTTGCCCACGGCGAGCCGCGCGTCCGGCGCCACCCCCCGGTACCTCTCCCCGGCACCGGCGACAATCGAGGCGACGTGGGTGCCGTGACCGACGGTGTCGCGGATGTCGGAGTCCTCGCTGAAGTTGCGCTCCTGCGCCACCACACCCTTCAGATCGGGATGGTCGGGGTCGTAGCCGGAGTCGAGGATGGCGACCGTGACACCCTTACCGGTCATCCCCTGCTTCCACGCCTCGGTGGCGCCGATCTGCCTGGTGCTCCGGTCGAGGCCGAAGGAGCGGCGGCCGTCCAGCCAGATCTTCGCCTTTCCCGCGGCCATCGTGCGGGCCTGGGCGGTCAGCTCCTTCCACGTCTGGGCCGCGCCGCTCTTGGGGACGCGAAGCGTGGTCATACCGAGACCGCCGAGCTGCCGGGCATCCCGCACGCCCCTGAGCGCGGGAACCGAACCCTCGGCCGACTGCGTGATCACCGGGATGTCCCCCGTGTCGGCGTCGCCGTAGCGCCACGCCAGAAGCTGGGTGACGTCGAACAGCCGCCGGTCGAGCACGCCCTCGGCGACCAGTGCCCTGGCGTCGGACGGGATCACGTACAGGTGCCCCTCGCGAACCTGTCTTGTGAACCCCACCTGTCTGCCGGGGCCGGGTTCCACGCGATATCCCCCGCCGGTGACCACGACCCGGTCACCGGTGATCAGGGTCACGCTGCTCGCCTTCCCGGTCTCCGGTGGCTGGGCACCGGCCTGCCGGCCTTGCGCCGGCGTGATGCCGAGCGTTCCCGCCAGCAGGGCGGCGGCGAGTACGTTGCCTAAAATCATGGACTTCCTCTTCGGTAGCGGAGAGTGATTCACTTCTCGGGCTGTCCCAAGGGCCGCGTCATCCGCTCAAACGGCGACCCCGTCAGCCCCCCGGGGCCCGAAGCTCGCCGGGTCAGCCCGTCGCGCAGCCCTGCTTCTGGTTCAGCGTCTTCACCGTCTCGGCGGGCATCGGCGCGTCGGCGACCTGGAGGGAGGTCTTGCCGAACTTGATCAAAAAGCCGCCGGTCACGTACATGGAGTCGGGCACCGACGTCCTGACCTCCGGGTCCTGGCCCGGCTTGGCGGGATCGGGGTCAACGATCGCGAACTCGTCGACGACCAGCCCGCGCTCCTTCAGCATCGCCCGCACCTCGCTCACAGGCCTGTTGCGGAACGGCACGCAGTGCATGGGTTCGCCGCGCGAGTCGAAGCCGGTGATGACCTGGTACTCCTCACCGGGACGACCTTCCCGGCCGAGAATGACCTCCGCCGAACCGATGAAGTTCTTGAGGACCTTCACGCCGATCGGGCAGCCGGCCGGCTTTTCGCACTGTCCGGACCGGTCAATGGTCTTGATCTTGTCCTGGTGGACGAAGCCGTCCCGGACGTCGCCGCCGGGCGATCTGGGGACGACGTTGCCATCGGGCGAGTTCTGGACGATGTCGCCGACGCTGCTCGGCGACACGGGCACGACCCGCAGCGAGATGTCGAGGCCGGCCCCCCTCAGCTGGCTCTCGTACACCTCGGGCTGGGTGTACAGGTCCTTGACCTCGATGACGTAGTAGTCGCCCTCCTCCTTGATGTCGAGCGCGGAGGCGGGCGCGGTGCTCAGGATCGAGGGGATCGCCCAGCCCGCCGCCAGAACCGCCGCGGCGAGCGGGAGTGCGACGAGAGGGCGCCACCTCATGCGGGGGGTGGCGGGTACGGGCTCCGCATCCATGATCATGCTCATCATCTCCCGCGCGACCGGGGTCAGGCCGGGGCCCGGGTCGGGGGCGAGACGATTGACGACTTCGCCGACGTCGGTGTTCACGCGTTCTCCCCTGCGAGGCTGACGGCTCGCGAGCCGTATTTGTTGAGATCGACGTCGGCGGCGGCCAGCTCGACGGCGAGACGCTTGCGGGCGCGATGCAGGCGCTGCCGTACGGCCATGCGCGAGCAGCCCAGCACCTTGGCGATCTCGGCGTTGTCTAGCCCCTCCCAGCCGGCGAGCGACAGCAGTTCCCTGTCGTCGTCGGACAGGCGCATGAACGCTTCGCGGGTGACCTCGGGTACCTGGTTCACCACCGAGCCGGCCCAGGTGGTGAGCTCCTCGCGCAGGCGCAACGTCAGGGCCGCCCTGCGTGACTCGCCGCGGCGGTGGTTGGCCAGGGTGCGCCTGGCCACGCCGTACAGCCAGAGTCTGGCCCCGTCACCGGACGGCACGTCGGCGAGCCGCCGCCACGCCGTCGTGAACGTCTCCGCGATCACGTCGGCGGCGGCGTCGTGGTGGTCGGTGCGCCGCCGGACGTAGCTGGAGACTGCCGCGTAGTGCTCCGTATAGATCTCCTCGAAGCGCCGCCGGGGCTCCGGTACTCCCACATCCTCGTCCTTCCAGTACAGGAACGTCACATGAGAGTAGGTGTCCGGATATTTCGTGGTGTGACAGCAATTCAGACGGGCAACAGCAAGCGCCGAGGATGCGCGCGTCACCTCAGCGGCGGATCCGCCCGGCACCTGCGACGATCGGTGCCGCTCTCGGCGGGATCGGCGCGTTCGCCGAGGCGCTGTCGGCGCGGGGAACGGTTGTCCGCAGTCCCTGCCGTCGGCCCGGGTGGGGGCCCGTGATTGCGATCCGGGCTCCCGATAGGTCATCATGGCGGGCATGACCTACAGGAAGGGCGGCCACCGCCCCAGCCGGTGAACCCCGGCACGTGGAAGCTGGGCGACGATCCCCTCGATGATCGCCCCACCTTCCTCGCTCACGCGCTCGCGATGTCCCTGCGGTACGGCCCCGGCCCGTGGCCCGAGGAGGCCCACCGGCTCCCCGACGACCAGCCCCGCCCCACCGGCGACGAGCCGTTCATCAGCAGCGTCGTCATGGACGGCATCCAGACACATCACTTCGGTACCCAACCCGACGACGACGCCGTCGTCGAGATCGCCGGCCTGCTCGGCGGGCTCGTCACCGATGACCCCGCCCACGACGATCTGCTGCGGCTGCACGACCGGCTGGGCATCGTCTCGGCGCTCGGCATCGCCGACGATCTCATCGACCGGATCCGGCGACAACGACTTCCCAGAGACAGGATTGGCGCGGTCGGACGGCATCTGGCCGAGCACGGCACCCGCCGCGACGCCGTCAAGATCGGCATTGTGCTTCTCGGCGCCTGCGGGGACGAGCGGGACCGGGAGCTGTTGCTCCTGCTCGGCACGCTGGAGGAGCTCACCCTGTACGCGGCGGTCGCCCTGCGGCGCACCCAGCCCGACCACCAGCGCGCCACCTACGAACTGGCCCGCCGAGTGCGGGACTGGGGCCGCATCCACGCGGTGGAACGACTCAAGGGGTGCGACGATCCGCAGATCAAGGCCTGGCTGCTCCGCGACGGCTTCCGCAACGGGATCATGAACGAGTACCTGGCCCACCTCGCGGCCACGACCGGCGACCTGTACTCGGCCCTGCTGGAACCGGACGTCGACGACGCCTTGCTGGACGGCGCCGCGGGCATCCTGGCCGCTCTGGCGCTGGGCGGCCCGGCCGAGGACATGGGCGACTACGCCGACGCCGTACCGGCCATGCATCGCCTCGCCGACCTCCTCACCGACCGGCGGGCCACGCTCGGCAGGCTGGACGCCGTCCTGAGAATCCTGGCCTTCCTGCGCGAGCCCGGCGACGATCCACCCTGGCCGCCGGACGTGATCGCGCGACTCCGCCGCCGCTACGAGGACCTCGTCGTTCAACCTCGGTGGGACGACCTCGTGCTGGGGTGCCTGGCCGATCCACACCATGCCGATTTCAGCCGCGCGATGTGGGCCGCCGACGGACTTCGTCTGCGGGTGGTCCCGCAGATCGTCGCCCGCCTGAACACCGATCCGCTGGACGAGTTCGTCTGGTACCACGCCATCAGGCTCGCCACCGCCGAGGAGGCCGAACAGCTCAGCGACCTGGCCGAACGACTCCTTCCCCTGGCCGATCTGGCCGATGGGCCGGGGGACCACCTCGGCATCGGCGAGGAGTACAGGCCGGATCGAGCGCTGGAGTCCGTCGTGGGCGGGCTGAAGGCCTTCCCCGGCGTCGGGCTGGCGCTGATCGACGTGGCCCTGCGCAACCGGGTCACCCGGATCCGGCGCGCGGCCCTAGCCGCACTGACCACCTGGCCGACCTCAGCCGTACCGGACGAGGCAAGACACTGGATGCGGCGGGCGGCGTCGGTCGAACCGGACAAGGAGACCAGAACCGAGATGATCGATTTCCTTCGACGCTGATCAACCGGTCGGCGAGGCGTTCCCAGGACACGCGAAGGCCCCGGACGTGGCCTGAGGTCGTCGAGACCACTACGGAAACGTGCGGGGCCTGCTCATGGCCGGGGTGTGTCCGCTTCCCCGGTGCCAGAGCCAGGACCCCGCCGAAGCAACGGGGCCTTTGCGCGGGCTCTCCCGGAAACCCTTCGCGTTGGCCACCCACAGGCCCTTCACGTGAGCTTCCGGGAAACCCCGCGCGCGGGTTGTCCGGAGACGCCGACTAGCCGGAGACGCCGAGGCGCTCCAGGATGAGCTCGCGGGCGCGGCCCGCGTCGGCCTTGCCCCTGCTGGCCTTCATGACGCCGCCGACCAGGGCGCCGACGGCGGCGACCTTGCCGTTGCGGACCTTGTCGGCCGCGTCGGCGTTGCTCGCCAGGACCTGGTCGATGATCTCCATGAGCTCGCCCTCGTCGTTGACGATCTGCAGGCCGCGAGCGGCCACCACCTCGTCGGGAGAACCCTCGCCGTTCAGCACGCCCTCAAGCACCTGGCGGGCCAGCTTGTCGTTCAGCGCTCCCCCGGCGACCATCGCGCATACCCTGGCGATCTGGTCGGGGGTGATGCTCAGCGTGCTCAGCGGCAGACCGGTCTCGTTGGCGCGGCGGGCCAGCTCGCCCATCCACCACTTGCGGGCGTCCGCGGGCGGGGCGCCCGCGGCGACCGTCGCCTCGACCAGGGCGATGGCGTCGGCGTTGTGCATGGCCGCCATGTCCAGGTCGGAGACGCCCCACTCCTGCTGGAGCCGCTTGCGCCGGGTGCCCGGCAGCTCGGGCAGGGCGGCCTTGAGCGTGGCGACCCACGCCGGGTCGGGGGCGATCGGCACCAGGTCGGGCTCGGGGAAGTAGCGGTAGTCCTGCGCCTCCTCCTTGGAGCGTCCCGAGGTGGTGGTGCCGGTGTTCTCGTGGAAGTGGCGGGTCTCCTGGATGATCCGGCCGCCGTCGGCCAGGATCGCGGCCTGGCGCTCGATCTCGCCCCGCACGGAGCGCTCAACGCTGCGCAGCGAGTTGACGTTCTTGGTCTCGGTGCGGGTGCCCCACTCCGAGGAACCGCGCGGCATGAGGGAGACGTTCACGTCGAACCGCATGGAGCCCTCCTCCATGCGCACGTCCGAGACGCCGAGGCCACGCACCAGCTCGCGTAGCTCGATGCCGTACGCGCGGGCGACCTCGGGGGCGAGCCTGTCGGTCCCCGGGATCGGCTTCGTGACGATCTCCACCAGCGGGATGCCCGCCCGGTTGTAGTCGACGATCGAGTAGTCGGCACCGTGGATGCGGCCGGTCGCACCACCCACGTGGGTGGACTTGCCGGTGTCCTCCTCCAGGTGGACGCGCTCGATCTCGATCCTGACGGTCCTGCCGTCGACCTCGACGTCGAGGTAGCCGTCGAAGCAGAGCGGCTCGTCGTACTGGCTGATCTGATAGTTCTTCGGCATGTCCGGATAGAAGTAGTTCTTCCGGGCGAAGCGGCACCACTCGGCGATGGAGCAGTTGAGCGCCAGGCCGATGCGGATGGTCGCCTCGATCGCGGCGACGTTCGCCGTCGGCAGCGAGCCGGGCAGCGCCAGGCAGACCGGGCAGACGTGCGTGTTCGGCGGGGCACCGAACGTGGTCGGGCAGCCGCAGAACATCTTCGACACCGTGCCCAGCTCGACGTGCGTCTCCAGGCCCAGCACCGGCTCGAAGCGCTCCAGCGCCTCGTCGTACGGCATCAACGTCTCAGCGCTCATTGTCGTTCACCGCTCCTCGCTCGCTACGCGGAGCGCTCGTTCCTCGCGCGCCACTGCGCTCACTGCGTCGGGTTCTCTCAGCGCTCATCGTCGCTCACCATTTTCTGCTTCATAGATAACCAAGTCCCTTCAACGCGTTTCTCGTCTCGGCCACCCAGTTCGCGTAGGCGGGCACCTGGGCCAGAACGGCGAGGTCGATGTTGCGTCCTATGTACTCGAAGTAGTCGCGGGCCGGCTTGCCGCGCCGGGGGACGGTCGTGGCCAGCACCCCGGCCGGGTCGGAGATCCTCTCGACATCGCGGGGCCGCGCGGGCAGCCTGCTGAGGTCGCTGCCCTCCAGTTTCGCCCATGCGGCGGGGTCGGCGAGCAGCCAGCCCTCCGTCTCGCCCAGCCCGATCACCGGCACCAGGTAGTGGGAGTGGTAGCGGACACCGTCCCTGCGGCGGCGCTCCCGCTCGTCGTCGTGCGTGAAGAGCAGGTGGCAGTCGGCGGCGAGCTCCTCCAGCGCGGTGACCATGTGCTCCCGGTCGCAGGAGAGGACCTCCGTCGCCTCGACGTCGACGGCGTACGGCGACATCCAGGTGAGCTCGCGCAGCTGCCTGGAGATCACGATGCCGAGGAAGCCCTCGTCGGCCTCCCCCTCCGCGATGAGCCCCGGAACCAGCGGGCGGCTGCTCATGCCGCCGCGCCCAGGTATTTGCGGACCTGCCGGGGCGAGACGAACGTGCCCGGCTCGCCGTCCGGCTGGATCGGCTTGGCCACGGTCACCCGCGACACCCGGTCGTTGTCGGGGTCGACGCGGACCGCGGTGTCGAGGAACGTCAGCGCGTCCGGCTCGGTCCGGTAGACCTCCGCGACGACGATCGGGGACTGGCTGGTGAGGATGAGCTGCCGCAGCGGCTCGGGACCCCCCGGCACGGTGATCCGGCGGCGCACCCGCCGGAGCAGCTCACCGAGACGAGCCGGATGGACACCGTTCTCGATCTCCTCCACCAGCAGCGTGCCCGGGTGATCGGGGTCGTGCAGGGCGGCGAGCAGGCCGAGGATCCGCAGGGTGCCGTCGGACAGCAGCGCCGCCGGAACCACCCCCTGGCCGTCGACGAGCAGGTCGAAGGAGCACTCCCCGCGCTCGACGCGCGGCACCAGCCCGGTGACGTCGGGGACCACCCCCGCGAGATCGGCCGCGAGATCGGCCAGCGCCTCCGTGCCGGCCATCCGCCCGAGCACCGCGGCCAGGTTCGCGCCGTCGGCCGCGAGCGGCCCCCGGTTGGCCGAGGGGCAGCGGCGGCGCATCGCCGCCGGTGACGGCGAGTATCGGCGCCACGACTGGACCGTACGGCGGGGCGTGCCCTGCGGGTCGGGGTCCTCGACCATGAGCTCCAGCAACTCCTCGGGGATCCGCTGGACCGCGTGGCTGACGACGGCCCCGCTGGATCTGGGGATCTTCAGCACCATCTCCGCGCCCACGTCGAACCTGATCGGCACCACGGAGCCCGGCTCCGGGGTGACCAGCGCCTCCACCGAGACGACGAACCCGGGCACCGCCGAGCCGTGGGCGACCCGGTGGAACTGCTCGCCCGGCAGCCCGCGGGTCGCGCCGAGCAGCCCGCCGGAACCTTCGATCTCGGCCGCCACGAACCCCACGGCGTCGAAGAGGTTCGACTTGCCGCTCGCGTTGGGACCGACCAGCGCGAGGAAGGGCGGCACATCGAGATCGAAGCTCAAGAAGGACTTGAACCCGTCGATCTCGATCCGAGTGATCATGCCGCCGTTCTCCCTGTCACCTGTCGCCCCCTCGCCCTAGCCCCACGGTTCCGGAAAAGCCCTACAGCTCCGGGGCTCTGGACAGCAGGTCGCCGCCCCATCGGCTCTGGAGGGCCTTCTCGACCGCCGCGCCGACCCGGTAGCAGCGGTCGTCGCCGAGCACCGGGGCCATGATCTGCAGACCGACCGGCAGGCCGTCCTCGTCCGCCAGGCCGCACGGCACGGAGATGGCCGCGTTGCCCGCCAGGTTGGTCGGGATGGTGCACAGGTCGGCCAGGTACATCGCCATGGGGTCGTCGGCGCGCTCGCCGATCGGGAACGCCGTGGTGGGCGTCGTCGGCGAGATGAGCACGTCCACCTGCTGGAAGGCGGCCTCGAAGTCGCGCGCGATGAGCGTGCGGACCTTCTGCGCCTGCCCGTAGTAGGCGTCGTAGTAACCGCTGGACAGCGCGTACGTGCCGAGGATGATGCGGCGCTTGACCTCGGGGCCGAAGCCCTGGGCCCGGGTCAGGGCCATGACCTCCTCGGCGCTGCGGGTGCCGTCGTCGCCGACGCGCAGGCCGTATCGCATGGCGTCGAAGCGGGCCAGGTTGGAGGAGCACTCCGAGGGGGCGATGAGGTAGTACGCCGGGAGGGCGGTGGTGAACGACGGGCAGGAGACCTCGAAGACCTTCGCGCCCAGCGACTCCAGCAGCTCCACGGTCTCGTGGAAGCGCGCGAGCACGCCCGCCTGGTAGCCGTCGCCGCCGAACTCCTTGACCACGCCGATGCGCAGCCCCGCCACGTCGCCGTTGCGCGCCGCCTCCACGACCGAGGGCACCGGGGCGTCGACGGAGGTGGAGTCCATGACGTCGTGCCCGGAGAACGCCTCGTGCAGCAGCGCCGCGTCGAGCACGTTTCGGGCGAAGGGGCCCGGCGTGTCGAGCGAGCTGGCGAAGGCGATCAGGCCGTAGCGGGACGAGCCGCCGTAGGTGGGCTTCATGCCCACGATGCCGGTGACCGCGGCGGGCTGGCGGATCGAGCCGCCGGTGTCGGTGCCGGTGGACAGCGGGGCCTCGTACGCGGCGACCGCGGCGGAGGAGCCGCCGGAGGAGCCGCCGGGGATGCGCGACAGATCCCACGGGTTGTGGGTGACGCCGTACGCCGAGTTCTCGGTGGAGGAGCCCATCGCGAACTCGTCGAGGTTGGTCTTGCCGAGGATCACCAGCCCGGCCTCACGCAGGCGGCGGGTCACGGTCGCGTCGTACGGCGGCTTCCAGCCCTGGAGGATCTTCGATCCGGCCGTGGTCGGCATGTCCTTGGTGGTGAAGACGTCCTTGTGCGCGATCGGCACCCCGGCCAGCGGGCCGAGCTCCTCGCCGGCGGCCCTGCGGGCGTCGACGGCGCGCGCCTGCCCCAGGGTCGTCTCGGCGTCGATGTGGAGGAAGGCGTTGACCTTCGGCTCGACAGCGGCCATCCGGTCGAGGTGGGCCTGGGCGACCTCGACGGCGGAGACCTCGCCACTCGCGATCAGCGCGCCCAGGTCTGCGGCGGACTTGCGGATGAGGCTCATGCTTCCTCCCCGAGAATGCGCGGGACGCGGAAGCGGCCGTCCTCGACCGCCGGGGCGCCGGACAGCGCCTCCTCCGGCGTCAGACTGGGTCGTACCTCGTCGGGGCGGTAGACGTTGGTGAGCGGGAGCGCGTGCGAGGACGGCGGGATGTCGTCGGCCGCCACCTCGGCGACGCGGGCGACCGCACCGATGATCACATCGAGCTGGGCGGCGAAGTGGTCGAGCTCCTCGTCGGCCAGCGCCAGCCGGGACAGCCGGGCGAGGTGAGCGACCTCGTCGCGGGTTATGGCGGACATGAGTCGTTGAACCCGTTTCGTGGAATGGCAATTGGACACTGTCATCCTATGGCTCGCGACCTGAGGGTCCCGACTCATTAACACCGCCGCAACCAAGCGAAGATCTCTTACTCGAAGCGGTCAGACCGTCCCCGGGCCGTCGGACCCGGAGGAAGCGGCCCCGGAGCCCCCGCCACGGGTCCGCGATCATGCTCTCGGCGGTCCCGACCGGTCAATCACCTCCCGGCACGACTCCGCGACATTCCGGCGGGGAGCGTACGTGCCAACGGGTGCCGTCACCCCCGGACGGCCGCTCACACGGGTTCTTCCATCGACTCCGGGGAAGACTCACGGGTCGTACTTCGGCCGCCGTGGATATAGGAGCGTACTTCGTCGAAGTACGCTCCTACTTCCACTGGAGATACTATCGCTGTCGATAGTATCTCCAGTGGAAGTATCGCCGATGGAAGTATTCGGGGGAGCGCGTGGGCCAGTTCATCGGCAGGGAGCAGGAGCTGGCGACTCTCGGTTCCCTGCTCGACCGTGTCCGGGCGGAGGCGACGACCGGACGTCCCGGGCAGTGCGTGCTGATCCGAGGACGCAGACGGATCGGCAAGTCGGCCCTGGCCGAGGAGTTCATCGGCCGCAGCGGCCTGCCGTCGCTCTTCTACACCTCGGCGCGGGCGGACGCTCAGAGCGAGCTCCACCAGCTCACAGCGGATGTCGCGATGTCGGACCTGCCGGGCAGGAACGCGTTCTCCGAGATGGCGCCCAGCACTTGGAACGGAGCGCTGCAACTGCTGGCGGACGCGCTTCCCGACGACAGCCCGTCCATCGTCGTGATCGACGAGGTTCCCTATCTCATGGACCGCGTGGACGCCTTCGAGGGACTGCTCCAGCGTGCCTGGGACCGGTTCCTCAGCCGCAAGCCCGTTCTGCTGATCCTCATCGGATCCGACCTGTCCATGATGGAGGCGCTGAACAGTTACGAGCGGCCCTTCCACCAGCGCGGCACCGAGATGATCGTCGGGCCGCTCAACCCCCGTGAGATCCAGCAGATGCTCCGTCTCACCGCCGCCGACGCGTTCGACGCGGCCCTCGTCACCGGCGGCCTCCCGCTCGTCTGCGGGGAGTGGCCCCGCGGAGCGTCGCTCTGGGAATACCTGCACGTCGCGCTGACGAACCCGGTCTCGGCCCTTCTGGTGTCCGCCGAGCGTTCCCTCGCGGCCGAATTCCCCTCCGCCGCCCAGGCGAGTGAGGTGCTGCGGGCCATCGGCAGCGGCGAGCGCACGTTCACCAACATCGCCAGAAGCGCGGGCGGGATCTCACACAGCACCCTCTCCAGGGCGGCCGAGCTTCTGATCTCCAAAGGGATCGTCACCGGCGAGCTGCCGCTGTCCCCCCGTCCCTCCAAGGATCGCCGATACCGCGTGACCGACGCCTATCTACGTTTCTGGCTTCACTTCCTCCGGCCGCACATGCCAGAGATAGAGCGCCGCAGGGGTGACCTGACCATGCGGCGGGTCGCCTCACAGTGGAGCACCTGGCGGGGGCGAGCCGTGGAACCCCTCATACGAGAGTCACTGGCCCGGCTGCTCCCCGACGACAGATTGCCCGAAGCACCCGCGATCGGCTCCTACTGGACCAGGAGCAACGGCGTGGAGATCGACATCGTGGGCGCGGACAGGGGGCCGATCGCCCGGCGGCTGTGCTTCCTGGGGTCGATCAAGTGGCTGGAGAACGCCTCGTTCGACGACCGTGACCTCGCCGCGCTGGCCAGGCACCGGGCGGCCCTGACGGACGAGTTGGTCCCGCTCGTCGCGGTCTCGCGCGGCGGAGTCTCCTGCTCCGGCCTCACCGCCGCGTACGGCCCCGACGATCTCATCCGGGCGTGGACCCGGCCGGCTCGACCCGGGGCAGGGACATCCGGCGCCTGAACGTCCCGGCCGGTATGACGACCGGACCCCGAGGCCGGGCTAAGCCCTCTGAGGGTCGAGGATCTCGGTGGGGCGCAGGAAGCCGAGGTCGTGGGTGGCGAGGGCCCGATGTTTGCGCAACCATACGGTCGCGTCGGCGGCGGACATGGGTTCGGCGAACAGCCAGCCCTGGCCCAGATCGCAGCCCATGGCGGCCAGGCGGGCGGCCACCTCGGCGGACTCGACACCCTCGGCGACCGAGCGCAGGCCGAGGGAGCGGACCAGGTCGACGATGGAGCGGACGATCCGCTCGTCGTCCTTGGACTCGCCCATGCGGCGGACGAACGAGGAGTCGATCTTGACCTCGGCGACCGGGAGGCGCTGCAGGCGGACCAGCGAGGAGTAGCCGGTGCCGAAGTCGTCCAGCGCGAGCGGCACCCCCAGCGCGGTCAGGGCGCGGACGGCGCCGTCGGTGTAGGCCTGGTCGGTCATCAGGATGCGCTCGGTGACCTCCAGCTGGATCGCCTTGGGCGGCAGCCGGTATCGCGCCAGCCCCTCTCCCAGCTGGTCGGAGAGGGCGCAGTCGAGAAGGTCGCGGGCCGAGACGTTGACGGAGATCTGCTCGTGCAGGCCGGTGTGCCACCAGTGGGCGGCCTGCTCCAGCGCCGCGTCGATGACGTATCCGGTGAGATGGCGCATCAGATAGGACTGCTCGGCCATCGGCACGAACTCCCCGGGAGGGATCATTCCCCGCTCCGGGTGACGCCACCGCAGCAGTGCCTCCACCCCCCGGACCTGCCCTCCGGCCAGGTCGAGCTTGGGCTGGTAGTGCAGCCGCAGCTCGGAGCGGTCGATGGCCCTGCGCAGGTCGCCGAGGAGGTTGAGCCGCTCGGGACTGTTGCGGTCCTTGTCGGCGGCGTAGATCTCGACCCCGGTCCTGCCCTCCTTCGCGAGATACATCGCCACGTCGGAGCGCTGCAGGAGCATCTCGAAGTCGGGCGCGTGGTCGGGGTAGATGGCGATGCCGAACGAGGCGTCCAGGTCGAAGCTCATGCCCTCCAGCCGGACCGGCTCGGTGATCGCCACCCGCAGGCGCGCCGCCACCTCCCTGGCCGCCGCGGCGTCCCTGACCGAGGGCAGCAGGACGGCGAACTCGTCGCCGCCGAGCCTGGCCACCACGTCGCCGGGACGGACACTGTGGGTGAGCCGGTGCGCGACCAGCTGCAGGAGCCGGTCACCGACCGGGTGCCCGAGGGTGTCGTT
Organism: Streptosporangium sp. NBC_01469; assembly: GCF_036227305.1. NCBI lineage: Bacteria > Bacillati > Actinomycetota > Actinomycetes > Streptosporangiales > Streptosporangiaceae > Streptosporangium > Streptosporangium sp. NBC_01469. The sequence continues at coordinate 10,498,734 of NZ_CP109465.1, forward strand.
GATCTCCTTGAACCGGTCGAGATCGAGCAGGAACAGGCCGACCCGCTCACCCTCCCGCGCCTCGGCGAGCGCCTCCTCCGTGCTGAGCACGAGCATCTTGCGGTTGGGCAGCCCGGTCAGCACGTCGTGCGTCGCCTGGTGGTCGCGGCGGACCGACATGGTGGCGGTGAAGTAGACCGCCACCATCGGGGCCAGGAAGAGCGGCACCAGGGCCGGCGAGTGGTTCATCACCACCACGACGAGCGGGGCCAGGCCGAGCAGCCCGGCGTAGACGAGGCTCTGGTGGCCGATCGTGGTCCTGATCACCCGGTGGATCGACCTGCGCTCGTGCAGCGCCACCGCGCCGGAGACCAGCAGGGCCCGGACCGTGAAGTAGGTGAGCCCGGCCAGCCCGATCGCCAGGAGGTCGGACCCCTCCGGCACCCCTGAGGTCACCGTGACGGGCCGGTCGCCGAACAGCCCGAGCACCAGCCAGGCCGCGGTGCAGGCCAGTGTCACCTGCGCGATGTTGAACATGGTCCGATGGCACGCCTTGCGGGTGACGGCCCCGTTGACGACCATGGCGACCGCCTGCAGCAGCACGGCGACGGGCAGGCCGTAGTGGAGCAGCGCGGCGAAGGTGAACATGGTCGACGGGTATGTGCCGCCCACCGTCATCGACGACGACAGGACCACCGGCCGCAGCTCGCCCAGCACGACCAGGGCCGCGAGCATCCAGAACAGCGGACTGCGGACGAGCTCCGCGGCCTCGGCCACGTCTATGCGCAGCTGGGACACGACGAGGGTGGTGAACCCGATCGTGATGACGGCGGCGAGGTAGGCCCAAAGGGGCGTTCCCGGTCGCGGTCCGGTGTCGCGAGTGTCGGTTGGGTCGGCCATGAGTAACAAAACCCCCATTAGTTCACTATGGGAGAGTACGGCCTGCGGGCCACTTCGCGGAACCGATTGCGCACGTTCCGTCACTGACAATTCGCACGTTTTTGAGACACAAGCGTGGACGACCCACTATTCCTCGGGCCTCACCGTGACCTCCGACGCCGCCTCGGGCCCCTCCGCCAGCAGAACCCGCAGGCCGGCCTCGTCGAGGATCGGCACGCCGAGCTTGACCGCCTTGTCGAACTTGGAACCGGCGTTCTCCCCCACCACCACGAAGGAGGTCTTCTTCGACACCGACGCCGAGACCTTGCCGCCCCGGCCGGCCAGGGCCTCGCCCGCCTCGTCGCGGGTGAAGTCGGCGAGCGTGCCGGTCACCACGAAGGTCAGGCCGGCCAGGGTCTGCGGGAGCTGCTCGGCCGGGGGGTCGTCGACCATCCGCACCCCGGCGGCCGCCCACCGGTCGACGATCTCCCGGTGCCAGTCGACCGTGAACCAGTCGTGAATCGCCGCGGCCACGCGCGGGCCGACCCCCTCGACGGCGGCGAGCTCCTCCTCGGAGGCCTCCGCGATCGCGGGGATCGAGCGGAACTCGTCGGCGATCGCCTGGGCCGTCGGGGGGCCGACGTGCCGGATGGAGAGCGCGACGAGCACCCGCCAGACCGGCTGGCTCTTGGCCTTCTCCAGCTGCTCCAGCATCTTCTCGGCGTTCTTGCTCGGCTCGCCGCTCTGGTTGGCGAAGAAGGTGACGACCTTCTGCTCGCCGCTCTCGGGATCGGTCCTGGGCAGGCCGGTGTCGGGGTCGCGGACCACCGACCTGATCGGCAGCAGCTGCTCCATCGTCAGGTCGAACAGGTCCGCCTCGGTGCGGACCGGCGGCTCCTGCGGCGGCAGCGGCTGGGTCAGCGCGGTGGCCGCCACGTAGCCCAGCCCCTCGATGTCGAACGCCCTGCGCCCGGCCGCGAAGAAGATGCGCTCGCGGAGCTGGGCGGGGCACGCCATGGTGTTGGGGCAGCGCAGGTCGGCGTCGCCCTCCTTCTCGTACGCCAGCTCGGTGTCGCACTCCGGGCAGCGCTCCGGCATCACGAACTCGCGCTCGGTGCCGTCGCGCAGGTCGACGACCGGGCCGACGATCTCGGGAATGACGTCGCCCGCCTTGCGCAGCACCACGGTGTCGCCGATCAGCACGCCCTTGCGCGCCACCTCGGAGGCGTTGTGCAGCGTGGCCCGCTCGACCGTGGAACCCGCCACGACGATCGGCTCCATCACGCCGTACGGCGTGACCCGGCCGGTGCGGCCCACCGCGACCTGGATGTCGAGGAGCCTGGTGTTGACCTCCTCCGGCGGGTATTTGTAGGCGATCGCCCAGCGCGGGGCCCGGCTGGTGGAGCCCAGGTTGTTCTGCAGCTCGATGCGGTCGACCTTGACCACGACGCCGTCGATCTCGTAGGCCGGGTCGTGGCGGTGCTCGCGGTAGAACTCGATGAAGGCGTCGATGCCGTCGAGATCGTCGACGACCCGGTAGAGGTCGCTGACCGGCAGGCCGAACCCCCTGAGCCGTTCGTAGACCTCCGACTGGGTGCGGGGCGGGGCGGCGCCCTCCCACCTGCCGACCCCATGAACGATCATGTACAGCGGCCGCTGCGCGGTGACCCGGGGGTCCTTCTGCCGCAGGGAGCCCGCCGCGGAGTTGCGCGGGTTGGCGAACGGGGCCTTGCCCGCCTCGACCAGCTGCTCGTTGAGCTTCCCGAACTCCTCGACGGGGATGTAGACCTCGCCCCTGACCTCCACCACGTCGGGCACGTCGTCACCGGTCAGGCGGTGCGGGATGTTGGCGATGGTGCGGACGTTGGCCGTCACGTCGTCGCCGACACGGCCGTCGCCCCTGGTCGCCCCCCGGATCAGGCGCCCCTTCTCGTAGAGCAGCGCGATCGCCAGACCGTCGATCTTCAGCTCGCACAGGTAGGGCGCGGGGTCGCGCTCGGCCAGCCGCTGGGCCCTCGCCTGCCAGGAGGCGAGGTCGTCGGCGTTGAAGGCGTTGTCGAGGCTCTCCATGCGCTGCAGGTGCTTGACCGGGGTGAAGTCGCTGGAGATCGGCGCGCCGATCTTCTGGGTGGGCGAGTCGGGCGTGCGGAGGGTGGGGCTCTCCTCCTCCAGCTCGCGCAGCTCGCGCATCCACCCGTCGTACTGGGCGTCGCTCACGGTGGGCGAGTCGAGCACGTGGTAGCGCCAGTTGGCCTCCTCGACCAGCTCGGTCAGCTCCGCGTGCCGCTCCAGCGCCGACACCGGCACACCCTCGACCTCAGCGCCCATCGCCCGCTTCTCCCATCGTCGTGGCCCAAGACAAACGTATCTTCGAGCACCGACAACGCGACCCCGGCATTGCCCCGAGTTGGACAAGCCCTCGCCGCTCTCGTACGGCACCGGCCGGACACCGTACGGGAACGGGCACGGGATCACTCGCCGGGGTCGTCCCGCAGCACGCCGGCGGCCTTGCGGCAGGCGGCCAGGGCGGCCCTGGCGTAGCCGGGCGAGGCCCCGGCCAGGCCGCAGGCGGGGGTGAGCACGACCTGCGAGGCCAGGGTCGAGGTGGGGAAGCCGAGGCGGCGCCAGAGCTCGACGGCGGGCTTGGCGACCACGTCGACGTCCGGGATCCTGGAGTCCACGCCCGGCAGGACACCGAGGAACAGGGCGGTCCCGGCCTCGACGGTCTCGCCGATCGCGTCCTCGTCGCGCCTCCTCATGAGGTGGGTGTCCAGCGAGACGCCCCCCACGCCCGCCGTGCGCAGGACCCCGAAGGGCACGCCGGGGGCGCAGCAGTGCACGACCGTGAACGTCCCCTCGGGGAGCACCGCCCCGAGCCGGTCGGCGACGATCTGGCGGTCGACGGCGGCCAGCCGCCCGAAGCCCGAGGCGGTCGGCACCGTGCCCATGAGGACGCCGGGCAGCCCCGGCTCGTCGATCTGCACCACGATCTGCGAGGCGCCGGGCACCCTGCGGCGCACGTCGGCGACGTGCGCGGCGAGTCCCTCGGTCAGGGAGTCCACCAGGTCGCGCACCGCCCCCGGGTCGGCGAGCGTCTTGTCGCCGTACCGGAGCTCGATCGCCCCCGCCAGCGTCCACGGCCCGCACACCTGGATCTTGAAGGGCCCCTCGTATCCCTGGGCCACCTCCTCCAGCCCGTCGAGGTCGCGTACGAGATGGTCGCGGGCGCGCTTGAAGTCGCGGCCCGGCCGGTCGGCGAACCGCCAGCCCGACGGTTGCACCTCGACGGGCATCTCCAGCAGGAGCGACGCGGTGCGGCCGATCATGTCGGCGCCGACACCGCGGGCGGGCAGCTCCGGCAGGTACGGCAGCGCGGGCGACTCCCCGAAGGCGACCCTGACCGCCTCGGCGTGGTCCTCCCCCGGATGCGACCCGATGCCGGTCGCGGTCGCCTCGCCCCATGGGTACTGGCTCATTGACTGCTCCTGGTCTCGCGTCCGAACGTGGGCGACGCTCACCGGTGTCCGCCCGGCTCCCCCACCCCGGCCAGCTTAGGACCGTGAAATCCCGCGCCCGCCCCAGGCGCCTCTCCTCACGCGACCTCCGCGACCGGCTTTCAGTGCCGGGCGGGTGCCGGACGACGTGAGCGACCCCGTACCCTCTCCGGCTCGCCGATGGCGTCGGTCAGCCTACTTCCCAGGGAAACGAGCTCGAAGAACGGGGGAAAACGTCGATTCGGGTGGGACGTATTTGCTTTGATGATGCTTAAGCAATCTATAAGTATCCATGTCCAGTTTCGAGTAGAAAAGAATCCTGTGGGCGTTTTACACCCTTTACTGGCTGAAGATCCGAAACGCATCGGCGTCCACCTCCTGGTCGGCCGGCTTGTCGAAGATCCCGCGCAGACCGTCTACCTGGGCCACCCGCCCGACGAGGACACCCTCAGGGTGATCCGCGTGCTGGCGCCACGCCCCGGCTCCGACGTGCGGGACCGCGAACGGATCACCAACGAGCTGCACGCCGCCAAGCGCGTGTCCGGAGCGCACACCGCCCGGCTGATCGAGGTCGGCTGGTTCGACGACTCCCCCTACGTGGTCCGCGAGCACATCGAGGGCCGTTCGCTGCGCGAGACGGTGACCGCGGACGGGCCGCTCGGCGAGGACGCCCTGGAGCGGCTCGCCGTCGGCACGCTCGCCGCCCTCACCACCATCCACCTGTCCGGCCTGGTCCACGGCGCGCTCAGCCCCGACACCGTGCTCCTGGGCCCCGACGGTCCCCGCGTCTGCGACATCGGCCTGGGTGTCACCGGTGCCGAAGCGGGATACCTCGCCCCCGAGGCCTCCAAGGCCGCTGGGGTCCCTGGGGTCCCCGAGACCCCCGAGGTCTCCGAGGCTCCCGGACAGACCCGTACGATGCCCCCGCCCGGTGACGACGTCGCGCGGGCCCCGGACGCCGATCCCGGCCAGGCCCCACCCCCGACCACCCCGGCCGATCCCGGCGAGGCCCCCACCCCGGCGGTCACGGGCGGAACGGGCGGGAAGCCCTCGGACCTGTTCGCCTGGGCCGCGACAGTCGTCTACGCGGCGACCGGCCGGCCGCCTTCCAACGAGTGGCCCGGAGCGACGCCGGAGAGCCCGGCGAACCTGACCGGTCTCCCGGCGGGACTCCGCCCCCTCATCGCCACCTGCCTGGACAGGCGCCCGGAGTCCCGGCCCGACACCAGGGCGGCCATGCTGCGGCTGCTCGGCGAGCCGCATGTGGAACCTCCGGAACCGCTCCCGCCGGTCTCCCCGTTTCCCGCCGGGGACCGGCCGAACGTTCCGGGGGTGAACGGTCCCGGCGCGCACCCCGGCGAGTGGGGCGAAGCCCCGTACCCGATGCCGGTGCCGCCGCCGGCGCCACCGGCGGCGGTGACGCTCTGGAACACCCCGCCCATGCCGGGAAGCGCGCCCCCGGTGAACCCGATGGCCGGGGCGGTGATCACCTCTCCCGCCGAGGAGCGGCGGGGCGGCACCGGTTTTCCCCTGATGCTGGTGGCCGGTGTCGGTGTGGTCGCCCTGCTGTCCGGCGTCGGGGTCTGGGCCGCCGGGAGCTACACCTCCCTCGGCAACGCCGGACAGGCCGCCGCCAGCGGGAAGGCCCCGCAGGCACTGGCGAGCCAGTGGCAGGGCCCGGGTCAGGGCGGCACGGAGGATCCGGCGAACCGGGTGACCGTGCCCTGGGGCACGACACCGGAGCCACAGGTGGGGGATGTCGGGCCGTTGCGGCTGTCCACCGAGGACCCCGCGCTCCCCACGCTGCCCCCCAGCCCCCAGCCACCGGTCGCGGTGCCGACGCTACCGGCCCCCACGGCGCCGGCCACGGCACCGGTCGCGCCGACCACGACACCGACCAAGGCGCCAACCAAGGCGCCCACCAAGGCACCCACCCGGAAGGCGACACCGCCCGCCAGGACCGCTCAGACGCCGAAGCCGAAGCCGACTCCCCCGGCCAGCAGGCCCCAGCAGACACCGAGACCAAGCGCGACGCAGACCCCAGAGGAGTCCAAGCCCGCGCCGAAACCGACCACCAAACCTCCGTCTCCCAAACCAACGGCCGCGAAACCGACCACCAAACCCCCGTCTCCCAAACCAACGACCGCGAAACCGACCACGTCCGCGCCGAAGCCTCCCGCCGCGGCGGCCCGATCCAACCCTCACACCCCGCAGCAGGCGTGCGGCTCGGGCTTCTCCGTACAGCGGTCGGTCGCGTTCAGCGGCGGAACGGTCTACCAGCTCTACAACAACTCCACCGGCCAGAACTGCGCCGTCACGATGAAGAGCGCCGACGTCGGCAAGGCGACGCAGGTCTGGGCCACCCTGGAGGTCCAGGGCGGCGGCTCCAACACGGACCGGGGCAGCTTCGAGTACTACGCGGGCCCGGTCGTCCTGGCCGGCAAGGGCAAGTGTGTGCGCATCTCCGGGGGCGGCCCCGGCGGCAGCGCGGGTCCCACCGAGTGGGCCAACTGCGGATGACCCCCGAAGCGAACGCGGACCACGCGAGAAGAGGAGAAGATCATGGTGCCGCTCTCCCCCACCGGTGACCGTGAGACCGACCGGATGATCGCCGAGCTCCAGGAGCAGGTGAACCGCGCCGAGGAGATCGGGCGGCAACTGGGCGAGGTCCGAGGCAGGGGCGAGGCCGCGGGCGGTCAGGTGACGGTGGAGACGCTGTCCACCGGCGCCCTGGTGAGCCTGCGCATCGACCCGCGCGCCCTGCGCCTGGGCTCCGAGGCGCTCACCGAGGCGATCATGGAGGCGGCCGGGCACGCCGCCCGCGCCGCGGCCGAGGCGGCCAACCGGCTCATGGCCTCACTGCTGCCCCCCGGTTCCCTCGAAGGAACCGGCCCCTTCGAGAGATGAGGCGGGTGGGCCCCCTCTCCCGATCACGGGGCGAGAGAGGGGGCCCACCCGTTCACGGGCCGACCGGTCTGGTCGTACGGGCTCCGTGGACGACGAGCTTGCTGAGCCACTGCTCCACGGTGGGACCGGTGAAGTCGCCCTGCAGGGCGTTGTCGGTGGTGGTGTAGACGCCGGACGCGAGCAGCCGGGCCAGCAGGCCTCCGGCCCGGTTCGCCGGGAGGCCCGCGGCCTTGGCGAGGTCGGCGGTACCGTCGAACGCCACATTCGCGACGAAGTTCCGCCCGAACTGCTCCGTGTTCTCTCCCAGGCTGGTGACCTCGGTGCCGTTGAGGTCCTTCTGGACGCCGGTGACCTCGAAGACACTCCACTGGATGGCCTGCTGGATGCCCGCGTAGCCCACGCTGTCCGCCAGGTAGTAGGCCGAGCCGTAGGTGATTTTCTCGACGGCCAGGCTGAAGAGCTTCTTCTGCAGGATCGCGCGGCCCCTGAAGACCTTCTCGATGAGCTGTTTCTGGACCGCCGAGGCGACCCCGACCGTACCCCAGCCCCAGGCCACGGTGAAGAGCATGTTCAGGAAGGCCTGGACCGCGAGGACCTTGAGCACGTATCGGGTGGTCTCCACGGCCTGGGCGTACTCGCGGCACATCACGGCGACGGCCCGGCAGTGGGCGGCGATGTCACGGGGGTAGGGCCGGAGCTTGCTCTCCCACACCTTCGCGAACTCCTCCATCGACGGACCGGAGTTGAACTTCCGGGCCCGCGTGGCCGCGTCGTCGGCGTCTCCCCCGGCGCGCTCGATCGCGACGGCCAGCCCGTCCAGGGTGTCGGCGGCGTCACGCAGCCTGTCCGGATCACCCTCCGGCCAGCTCACCCCGAGCATCGTGGTGACCATCGCGGCGCTGCCGATCGCGCCGATGCCCATCCCAGCCGTGAAGGGGTGGGCCTTGACGAAGGCCCCGATCCCGCTCATTCGAGCTCCGCCATGGTCGTGGGGACCTCGATGTGGGGCTTGTCGATCTCGGTGACCGCTCTCGCCAGCGGGGACCAGTCGACGGCCTCGATGTCCGCCCCGCCCAGGACGAGGTTGTTCCCGGTCCCGGAGTAGATCTCCCCGAGGCTCCCGACGTGCTTCCTCACCTGCTCAAGGGCGGCCAGGTATCCCTTGCCCTCCCCGTTCCCGGCGAACTTCCGCCCGTCCTCGTCGGCGCCCCAGAACTCCCCCAGGCCCTCCAGAACGGCCAGCGCCTCGGCCAGCGCCCGGTCGAGGTTCTCCTTCTCGACGAGGAAGCCGTTCCGGCTCCTGACCAGATGGGGAAGGCTGACGGCTATCTCCGGCTCATCGGACCGCGGCAAGGAAACCTCCCGGCGAAAATAACACGAAGGGAAGGATGATATTCATATTTCATTACATTCAGGTTTATAACGGTTAACCCATTGTTTATCGGACATATCACACCCGCGTCGGCCGCACGGTGAGCAGGACCGGACACCGGGACGCCAGGTGATCCAATTCAGTAGGGTGCTGCCTGGGATCCACCTGTTTCGGGGGTTTGAATGATCGGTGGGAAGCTTGTCGCGGGGATGCTCACCCTGGCGGTCACGGTTCCCGTCCCCGCCTCGGCGGCGGGCGGGACGGCGGGAACGACAGCGGACTGCTCCCCGCCTCGCGGGACGACGAGCATCGGGGAGTCCTGGGCCCAGCGGCGCTTCGACCTGCCAGAGGTGTGGAAGTTGACCAGGGGCGCCGGCGTGACGGTCGCGATCATCGACAGCGGCGTGGACACCGGGCATCCGCAACTGGCGAGAATGCGCGGGTCACTGGTCGACCTCACCGGCACGGGCACGGGCGACTGCCTCGGGCACGGTACGCAGGTCGCGGGCATCGTCGGGGGGACCGAGATCAAGGGAGTGCCGTTCGCCGGCGTCGCGCCGGGAGCCCGGCTGATATCCGTCAAGCACACGAACGAGGACACCGGGGACGCGAAGCTGCTCGCCCACGCGATCCTGCGGGCCGTCCGGCTCGGCGCCGACGTGATCAACGTGTCGGCCAAGGCCCACGACCAGCCCGACCTGAGACGGGTGGTGAACTACGCCCTGTCCCAGGACGTGGTGGTGGTGGCCGCCGCGGGCAACGTCTCCAAGGACGACGGCACCTCACCGCCCGCCTACCCGGCCGCCTATCCCGGGGTCATCTCCGTCGGCTCGGCCGGCCCGGACGGCACCAGGGCCTCGTCGTCCAGCACCACCACCCCGGTCTCCGTGCTCGCCCCCGGCGTCGGCATCACCTCCACCTCACCGGGCAGGGCCTACGCCGAGGGCCTGGAGGGCACCAGCTTCGCCACGCCGTACGTCGCGGGGGTGGCGGCGCTGGTGCGCGCCCGTCACCCCAGGCTGGATCACCTGGCCGTGCAGCGGCGCATCAGGCTGACCTCCGTCGGCGGGTCCGGGACCGGGACCGGCGCGGGAATGATCAACCCGTTGCTGGCCGTCTCGGCGATCCTGCCCTCGGAGTCGGTGGCGATCGCCCCCGACGAGGCCGCCCCACTACCGGCCGACGCGATCCTGCGGGCCCCGGTGAAGGACTCCCGTGCGATCGCGATCGCCACCTGGGTCGCCCTGATCTGCCTCGCGCTGGTGCTCCTGGCCTCGCTGGGCAGGGTGGTGGTGCCGCTGGGCCGTCGCCGGGGATGGCGGCCGACCAAGGCCGAGATCGGGACGTGAGGGCGCGATGACCCTCCGGACCCGCCTTTCCCGCGGCGCGACGGGTTCCCGGACCCGCGCCTCCCGCGACGCGACGACTTTCCGGATCCACCGCTCCACAGTGGGAGCGGCGAGGTGGGGGTGGCATGCAGACCCGTCGTGACCTCTACCAGGCACACAAGATGATGGTCCAGCGGCTGAACATGGCCCTGCTCCAGGGCGAGCCGGACCTGCCGGAGTCTCCGATGCGCAGGCTCAACATGGGGATGTTCTGCGGCGTGCTGGTCGCGGTGCTGCTCGCGGCCGGTTTCGGCATCGCCGGACTGCTGTTCCCCGGCGGCGCGACCGGGCTCACCAAGCCGGGGATCGTGATCGTGGAGGAGGAGTCGGGCGCGGTCTTCGTCTACAGCGCGCCGCGCGAGGAGATGGTCCCGGTCACCAACATAACCTCCGCCCGGCTGATGCTGGGCGAGCAGGGGGCGACCGTACGGACCGTGACCGCGGCCTCCCTCGCGGACTTCCAGCGTGGCACGGCGGTGGGCATCCCCGGCGCCCCCCAGTCGCTGCCCGCCCCCGACAAGCTGGTTCGCACCCCCTGGTCGGTCTGCGTGGTGGAGAGCACGGACGCTCGCGGCGAGCGCCGACCGCACACCTCGATGGTCGGCGGCCTGGACGTCGGCGGCCGGCCGACCGGGCAGGACAGCGCCATGATCGTCGAGGAGGGGAACGATACCTGGATGCTCTGGTCGAACCAGCGGATGCTCGTACCGGCCGACAGCCTGCGGGCGCTGCCCCCGGGCGGGCGCCGCCAGGTTCCCGCGGCCTGGCTCAACGCGCTGCCCATCGGCCCCGACTTCCAGGGCCCGGCGATTCCGGGCATCGGCCGCGCGGCGCGCGGGCCCGGCGGGCAGAGGTCCGCGGTGGGCCGGGTGTACCGGGTTCCCGCACTGGTCGGTGGCCCGGAGAGGTGGTACGTCCTGCTCTCCGACGGGCTGGCGAGCCTCAGCCCGGTCCAGGCCGACCTGCTGCTGCAGAACCCCGCCAGCAAGAAGGCGTACGGCCGCGAACGGGTGCTGCCGATCGAGACGGACGCCGCCAGCGCGAACGAGATGAAGGTCTCGGCCACCCGCCTGGACGCGGCCGGGCTCCCCACGACCATGCCGAAGATCATCGCTCCCGGCCCGACGGCACCGCTCTGCGCCGTCTACTCCGACACCGAACGCGGCTCGGCCAAGGCGACGCTGACGATCGAGAGCACGATACGTATCCCCGCGCCGCCCGCGGGCCGGTTCAACCAGGACGCGGTCGACCAGGTGGTGCTCCCGCCGGGCAAGGGCGCCCTGGTGGGTGTGCTGCCGGGCGACGGCAGGCTGGACGCGATCCAGTCGCTCTACCTGATCGGCGATCAGGGACGGCGGCACGCCATCCAGTCCGCGGAGGTGCTGGGAAGCCTGGGCTACGCGGCGGAGAACATCGCCCCGTTCCCCGCGCAGCTCATGATGCTGATCCCCGAGGGCCCGGTGCTCGACCCCGAGGCGGCGCGGGTGCCCGTACCCGTGGAGCAACCGTCGACGGGCCGCCTCCAGCGGTGAGACATCCGACACTCCACTTTCCCGACTTTATAGCGCATAGGGGATAAATCATGATCTATTAGGGTTGCAGGCAGACGGGGAAAAAGTGAGGAACAGGCATGGCGGATCCGATAGCCGATCTCTTCCGGACGATCTCCAACGCGGTCGCCGCCCTGGGCAGCGACGCGGACGAGCGGCAACTGAAGCAGATGGCCGAATCCTGTCGTGGGCTCGAACGAGCTCTCCAGACCGTGGAGAAGACACTCCAGACCCCGCTGCACGGGCCCCCGTCGCAACCCAACCCGCAGCCCCCGCCCCCGGTGCACGGACCCCCGTCGCAACCCCCGGTGTACGGGCCCCCCTCACAGTGGTCGGGCGGCGCGGCGTCGGGCTTCCAGGACGTGAAGCGCGAACAGCTCAGCCCCGAGGAACGCCACGCGCTCCGCGAGAACCTCAAGGTCGTCGCCGAGGTGCTCGACGCGGCGGCGGACGCCAGCCACCAGACCAAGCGCGCGCTGGAAGAGCTCATCAAGTCCATCATGATGGCCCTCGCGACCGGCGTCGCCATCTCCCTCACCGCCGGGGCGCTGGGCGCCTACGTGGCCTGGGCCGCCCGCGCGGACATCGCGGCCAAGGGCGCGGTCAGCACCGCGACCATCATAACGAGACTGGCCTCGTTCCTGAAGAACCTCGGTGTCACCCTGAGGAACCTCATGGTGACCGGAGGCAGAAGCAAGGTCGCCAAGGCGTGGACCCTCAACGGGTCCGAGACGCTCGGCTTCGGCAAGACCAGCCTGGCCGCCTTCTCGAACTACGGGAAGGTGTTCGGCATGTCCTGGGCCGGCGGGTACGTGACGGCCGGCCTCAGCCGGATGACCAACGGCCAGTCCTTCGTGTCGCCGTTCGGCCTCGGATACGCGCAGCTCACCAACGCGGCGGGGATCGCGGCCGCGCTGCCCTTCGGCACCCAGTGGTGGGCCAAGGCGCACGCGGCCAACCCCGTGCGCATGAACTTCGCCGCCGGTGTCTCGGCCGGGGCGCTCCCGTCCCCGATCAACGACCTGATCCAGGGAGGGAAGTCCCCCTCGGAGATGGCCAGGAACGTCGCGCTCTTCGGAAGCGTGTCCGGAGGGTTCAACGCCGGGATGGGCGTGGGCATGGGCAAGGTGGGCATCACCGACCCGAAGCTGGTCATGGGCGTCGGCTCCTTCTTCGGCCTGCTCCCGGGTACGGCTCTGCGAGCGGTGGTACCGCTCGCGCCGACCCAGGAACCGCTCCAGATACCGGAGAACCCGTTGAAGCAGACCGGGCCCGGCAAACCCTGACCTCGGCGAGGCCCCCGACGACGCTCGCGCGGAGGGTCCGCGCCCGATCACGGGGGCCTTCCGCACGACCGGCCCGGGACACGCCGTACGCCCGGCGAGACCGGACGTGCCCGCTCAGCGGACCTCGCGCGCGGCCTCCCTGACCCTGGCCTCCCGCTCGTCCAGCGAGCGGCTGAAGGCGCTGGAGATCTCCTGGAACGGATCGACGAGCTCCTCGGTGGACAGCGCCGAGGAGCCGAGGACGTCACGCAACATCCGCTCCCGCTTGTAGTCGCCGTCCTCCTGCGCCCGCCGTACGGCGAGCGTCACCTCCTCGGCCAGGTCCTGGCTGCCCATCTCCATCACCCGGGGATCGAGCCTGATCTCCAGCAGGCGCCCGGTCGCGCCGGTGAACGCCCTGACCCTGCCGTTCGCGCTCTCCCCCTCTCCGGTGATGTCCTCCAGCTCGCGCCGCGCGACCTCCGCGCGACGCCGCACCTGCTCGGCGTCCTCCGCCACACGCTCCAGGTCGTCCAGGCGGAACCCGTTGGCGGAAGGATTGAAAGGAAACATCTGCCCCCCTGTCGTCGTGGCCTGTCGTGGCCTGTCGTGGTCAGAGCATGCCCATAAGCCCACCCTGTGGTTGCGGGGAGAGGTCCGGGTCCATCGAAGGAGCGAGGGTTCCGGCCGCGTGATCGAGGCCGGCGTCCTTGAAGTCGGGCGTCTTGTCGGTGATGGCCTCCAGACCGAGGAACAACTGCGCCTGGGTCGCGCCGATCAAGTTCACGATGCTGAAAATCGCGGCGGCGGACAGGACCACATTCATCTTCGTCCGGACCAGCGCCATGACGCCCTGACCGATGGTCGTGAGCGTCTTGTGGATCGCGATCTGCGCGCTCACCCTCATGACAGGAACGATCATCGTGGCCAGCGACACGACCGCCAGGTAGGCCATGAGCTGCGCCGCCCAGAAGACCACCTGGGCGCCGATGTGGAAGATGAGCGCGGTCTGCTCAACGGTGTCACCGGCGCTGGTGCGGTGCGCGGCGAGCGTCCTCATCTCCTCGAGGAAGGCGGTCGAGGCCGCGTCGAACTTCTGGCGCGCCTCGCCCTTCCACCCGTCGTCGTCCACCATTCTCCGCAGATCGGCTATCGCGGTTCCCAGGCCTTCGAGGTCCGGGGCCTCGCTCCCCAGCGCCGAGTCACGCCACTGCTCGGCCAGCTTCCTCATGCCCTCGGGGTCGGACAGCATCGTGCCGATCATCACGGCGATGGTCTTCGCCACCGGGGACATGAGCACGACCGCGGCGGCGGTCGCCTCGGCCGCCGCCGCGATGTACATCGCCTTGTCGTTTTCGTAGCTCACAAAGAGCGCCTCTCGTCAGGCCGGTGGGCGAGAACGGTCACGACTCCTGCCCGAGCACGGCGGGGGCGGTGCCGATGTCGTCCTCCCAATCCCCCTCGTCCCCGGAAAGGCCCACGGACGAGCCGTCCCTGTCCCTGTTCTGATCGCCGGCACCGGCGCCGCCGCCCATCGGCATGAAGGGCATCCCCGCCATGCCGTTCGTCCCGGCCCCGCGCCCGGCGGCCGACTGCGCGAACCCGTCGCCCGCCGCCCCGGACGGGAAGCCACCGGCGCGGGTGGAGGTGCCGGCCGCGGGGGAGCCGCCCGACCAGGTCGTGCCGTCCGCCCCCTTCGCCTGCGGCGTCGTCACGTCGGGAGGGGTGTAGCCGGCCAGGTCGGTCTTGCCGGGGTCCGGCAGGTCGAGGTTCTGGCCGCTCGGCAGGTCCGCCGGATCCTTCGCGTCGAGGCCGGGAATGTCCGTGGTGGGGACGGTCGGCAGGTCGCCGGGGTCCGGCACGGCGGGAACGTTCGGATCGGGAAGATCTGTGTCCGGCAGGTCCGGTCCCGGCGTTTCCAGGTCAGGTGTTTCCAGGTCGGGCGTTTCGATGTCGGGTGTCTTCGCGCCGGGCATGTCCGGGCCCGGCGTGTTCAGGCCGGGAATACCGTCGCCGGGCGAGCCGATGCCGGGCCCGTCCAGACCCCCGCCCCCCAGACCTCCCCCCAGACCTCCCCCCAGACCGGACGCCCCGAGCCCCGACGTGTCGACGGGCGGCGGCCGGAAGAGGTCCTCGTTCTCATCCTCGCGGCGCTTCATGTCGTCGGCCATGTCGGCGATGGCGATCCGCCAGGAGTCCAGCGCCTTCTTGCTCGCCGCAAGGGCCTGCACGGCGGTGTCGCGGGCCTGGTCCTGGGCCGACAGCAATCCCAGGCCAATGACGCCGAACGCGGGAAAGGGGAGGCCGATCGCGGCCGTCCTGTTCTTGAGCGACTCCAGGCCCGGAGCCTCCCGCCCGACACCATCGCTCAGCGCCTTCAGCTGCTTGTCCGAGTAGCCGATTTCCTTGCTTGTCGGACCGAGGTTCGCCCCCGGAATAAGTCCGCTCATCTCCGCCTTCTCCGATGCCGCGTCTAGGTGAGCAGCGAGGGTGTGGTGGGGCCGCCGCCGCCCCAGACGTCGTCGTCCTCCAGGACACGGGTGGTGCTCTCGGAGGTCGGGTCCTTTTCTCCCGCCCTCCCCTGGCCCGCCGCCCCGTACAGCGGTACCCCGCTCATCCCGCCGGTGGCCGCGCGGGCCGCGGTGCGCGATCCGTCACCGCCGCCGCCCGCGATCCCGTACGCCGCCGCACCCGTTCCGGCACCGCCCGCGCCGGTGCCACCCGCGCCCGTGCCACCCGACGTGCCCGCGCCGAACGGGCCGTTCGCCGAGGCGTTCGCCGCTCTGGCCTGCGCCGTGTCGTTGAGACCGGCGAGGCGGCTTTCGTCCGCGTCCGGCGGGTGGCTGCCGTCGCCCTGCCCGGCTCCCGCGATATCCCCGACGCCGTCCGGGGACGGCAGGTCCGGGTTCCGGCCGTCGGGACCACCGGGCCAGGACGGCTGAACGACGCCCGGCCTCCCGTCGCCCGAGCCGGGCACGGACGAGCCCGCGCCCTCGTCGGGGCCGATGACGCCGGGCGCCGACGGGTCCAGACCGTAGGCCCCCTCCTGCCCGGGGCCCCCCGGGAACCGAGGTTGCCCGGGGAGGTCGCCCGCGCCATCGGAGGCGTCCAGCGCGCCGAACCCGCCCGTGCCGGGGGGTGCCTCGAGGGCGCCCGGGGGGAGGCCCGTCTGCCTGAAGGTGGGCAGGTCCACCGGAGTCGGGGTGGGCAGCGCCGACTGCACATCGTCGGGAAGCAGCGTGTAGTGCTCGGTGATCCTCTCATTGACCCGGGAGAAGTGGTCCCTGGCCCGATCCTCCACCCGGTACATCCCGTAGAACGGGACGTGGTCGGCCCAGTCGGTGTCGTGGTCCGACCGCGAGTCCTCGCCCCTCTTCACGACGAGGTTCTGCCGGGCCCAGACAAGGGTGTCCGCGTACTCGCGCAACGGCGGGCCCATCATCCCCATCTTGGCGGCGAGTTCGCGAATGGTCGCGTGCAGGAACTGCAACTGTTTCTGCGTCTGCGCGCCCTCCGCTCCCCCGTAGTGGTCGGCCAGGTCCGTGGCCTTTCGCTTGAGCTCCCGCGCGGCCTCCTCAAGCAGGTCGCGGGCGGCGAGGTAGTAGTCGCCCGACCGTCTCACCGAATCTGGTTCGGTGTTGTCGACCCACTGCTTGATCTTCTCCAGAACGCTGTCGAAGGGCGTGATCTGGAGCGGCTCCTTGGGCATGGTGACGACGGTCCGCCTGGGCTCCGCCGATCCTGTCTCCGCCATACCGGCTCCCGTCAGACATACCGCCGGTCGCCCGGCTCCTGGTTGGCCCGCTCGGCGCCGCCATGGGTCCTGGCGATGCCGATGAGCGTCTCGACGACGCTGCCGTACTGCTTGACCAGCGACGAGTAGGCGCCGCCCGACTCTTCCGTGTCGCCGATGAGCGTCGAGTGGGCGGTGTTGACCGCCATGGCGAACTGCTGCGCGGTGAGCCACTCGCCCAGGTGGGCGGGGCCGATCGCGCACTGGAACCGAACGTCCGGCAGCGACCCGGCGCCGGGCGGCGGCGGGGGTAGCGGCGGGGGCGTGGCGCCGGGGTCGTAGGCGACCGATCTCGCGGGCGGGAGCGTGGGCGTCGTCAGCGCCTTCAGCGCCTCCGCCAGCTCCCGGGCGATCCGCTCGATCTCGACGGAGTCCGCCTCGACGCCGTCGCCCTTCGCCGTCAGGCCGGGCCAGTCGGGGTCAAGCTCTATCGCCATTGTGTGCCCTTCCCTGGTCCGCGGCGGGCCCGATGATCGCGGAGTTCATGGCGGGAGGCGGGGCCCAGATGTCGGGCTCCTCGGTCAGCGAACTCGACCACTCGGACTCCTGGGAGCTCTCACCGACGCCCGCGCCCGCGCCCCCCAGGAACGGCATCATCGGCACGCCGCCCATCCCCCCTCTCGCCGCCGCCGCGGCGGAGGAGAGCGGCACGGCTCCCTGCACGGCTCCCGAGCCGCCCAGTACGGGCGAAACGGATGTGGCGGGGGGAGCGACGGTCGTCGCCGGCCCGGCGGGCACGGCCGGGCTCTGCTGGATCACGGGGGTCGCCGCCGGGTTCTGCGGGACGAAGCTCGCCACCTCGGTGCTCCCGGGGTCGTCGTCGGGCGTGCCGTCCGTTCCGTCGATCACCGCCGGTACGGTTCCGTCGTCCGGCGGGTCCTGGGCCGTCCCGGCACCTGTCTCGTCACCGGCTCCGGCACCATCGCCGGTTCCGGCCTCGGCGGGCGGGTCCTGCCCGTCCGTCCCCGCGGGACCGTCCGAGCCGGCGCCGCCGGGAGCGCCGGAACCGTCCGAGCCGTCGCCGCCGGGAACACCGGGACCGTCCTGCCCAGTGCCACCGGGACCGGTGGACCCCCCGGGAGCGGAACCGTCCGGCCCGGCGCCGGAACCGGAGGAACCCGGGCTCGAACCGCCGGGACCGGCCTGGCCCGACCCGTTCCCCCCGGCGCCTGAGCCCGCGGACCGGTCGCCGCCCGCCGTCCAGCCGCCGGACGAGCCCTCTCCGGGCCGGGGACGGTCGCCCTGGTACGGATCGCCCTCCCGGTAGACGACCTCCCGATAGACGTCGCCGTTCGCCGGGATCGTCACGGTCGGCAGGTTGTAGGAGACCTCCGCCGGCACCTTGTGATACAGGTCGAGGATCTGCGCGTTCAGGGTGCGCAGCACCTGGCGGGCCGCGTGTGTGCCGTCCTCCGCGTCGGCCGCCGACGGCGACGCGCCGGACGAGGGCTCCTGCGGCCGGGACGACGCCCCAGAGGGAGACGGTGCCGTCGTGGGCGCGGCCCCCGGCTCGGGGTTGGGCGTCCGCTGGGCCGCATCGGAGCTTCCGAGGTTCTCGATCTTCTGGCGGGCCTCGGGGAGATAGATCCCGCCGTACCACCTGAGGACCTCGGACATCGCCTCCATCGTGGAGATCAGCTCTCCGGCGGTGGAGTGCAGCATCATCAGTGCCCGCTGCACCTCGGCGGACGTCTCGCCACGCCACGACTCGTGGAGTTTCCTCGCGGTCTGCGGCAGGGCGTCACGAAGGGTGCCGACCGTGCTCGCGGCGTGCATGTACGCGAACCCGGCGTCGTCGATCGCGGCGGGTGAGGTGTTTCTCAGCCACTGCTCGATCTGTGCCCTCGACGCGGCGACCTCGCCCTGCTCCGGCACCGCGCCGGCGCGTACCGGCCGGCTCCCTGACTCGCTGCCCACGACGACCTTTCCCGTGCGTCCGCGCCGTCACCCTTGGGTGGGGTTGGCTCTGTCGTATTCGTCGGCGTTCGCGCGGATCGCCTGGACGGCTTCCTCGTAGCGGGTCACGAACAACCGGTAGACGTAGCGCAGGGCCGCGTTCCCCTGTTCGAGGGAGACGATCCCGCCGGGGTCGGGCACCATGCCGACGGATCTGGTGAACGCGCTCGCCGCGGGCCAGGACCCCAGTTCCCGCTCGGTCAGGCCACCGTTGCTCTGTACGCTCTCCAGCGATCCGGTCGTGTACCCCTCGGCGTGGGCGGGCCCCTTCAGGGGGGCGAGCTGCCGCTCCAGCTCCTCCGCGACCCTCCGCATCAGCGCGGTGTCGTATTCGAGCTCCACCCCGGAACCGTCCGCCCCCGGCCAGCCCGGGGCTCCACTCTCAGCGGCCCTGACCACGATTTCCCCCTCACAGAAAGCTCACAGAAGACGGACGTTCCCGGCCGTGGCGTCACCGCGACGACCGGGAACACCGTGGACGGCCGCCGGCCGTGTCATACGTTCCAGCGGGCCTTGTTCTTCGCCTCGGCCAACTGGTAGTTCTCGTTGGCGGTGTTGAGGGCGCCCATGGCCTGCGCCAACTGGCTCTTCATCTCCTGCTCGGCGCGGTCCCAGATCATGCGGTGGGCGTCGAAGTACCTCGCCGCCTCACCGGTCCACACCCCGTCCGGCGTCCCCTGCACCGGGTCCTCGCCATCCGGCAGGCCGCCCAACCTGGTCTTGAGCTTCGTGTAGAGCTCGGTGGTGGCCCGGTCCATGGCCTCCACAACCTTGGCGAGCTCTTCCCTGGTCTGCTCCATGTGGCCGAAGTTGACCTTTACGTATTCACTCACTCTGATCTCCGTTCTTGGCCGTCGGTCGAGCTAGACTGCCGCGGTCCGGGGCTCCCCGGGCGTGTTGATGAGAGAGTCGACCATGCTCATGCCCGCGTCGACGTCCTGGTCGGCCGCGCTGTAGCTGACGGCGCTCGCCCCCATGTTCTCGGCGATCGTCTCCAGATCCCGCCGCACGATCAGCATCTGCTCGTCCCACCTGGTCATCGCGGACCTGAACTTGCCGGACGCCGCACCGAGCCAGCCCGAGCCGGTCAGCTCCTCGGTCACGGTCCGCACGCCCTGGCGCAGACCCTCGATGTACTGCGCGGTGTCGACGACGTCCCCTGCCGCCAACTGCAGTGCCGGTGAATCAGTGCTGTAACCGTTGAAATCCACAGCCACCTCCGTGACATGAACCTGCTTCTTCACGACGGCGCCGTTCCCCAGTGCGGATCACACGGTCATGACACCGCATGGACGGGCAGAAAGGACTACCGACGCGAACCCCATCGAATGGCATGTTAGCTATCAGCAGCAACATACCTAACACGAATGCATATTAAGCCCAGATAACTTTTTTCGTACTTCTCGCCAAATCCGCAGGTCAGAGAGGTCTTATTCCGACAACGTGACATAGGGTGATCGGCGCGATGCGACGACGGCCGGAGTCGTCCGGCCGGTCACGACTCAAGCTTGCGGCGAATTCTGTCTAATTCTCCCACTACGTCACTAAATGTCCGTTCATAAGTGGCCTCGGCCGCTTTGAACTGACTGGTCGCCGGACCCTGGTCGGCGATGAACCTCATCGGGTTCATCTCCTCGCCGAACGCCTCGCCCATCGCGGCACTCACCCGCGTCTGCAGGTCCTGGGCGGCCTCCTGAAGGACCGCCTTGATCTTCTCCGCCAGCTCGGACGAGCCCAGCCTCATCGCCTTGGGATGGATGTCGAGCGTGCGCAGCCCCTCGGCCGCGTACTCCACCGTGACCAGCTCGTCCTCGTCCTGAGCGCGCCCGACCAGCCCGGCCATGCTCCCCTGCAGTCGCCCCATGCGCTCGATCTGCGAGTCCGCGCTGGTCAGAAGCTTGTCGATGTCGATGTTCGCGAAGTCCCCGAACTCCCTCATCAAAGGTCCCTCCCCCAGGCACCATCAACCCCGTTAGTGACAAACAGCCACTTCTCGGAAAATCTAGTCATACCGCCTGGATGACGGCAATAGCCCCGAGATCACGAAGAGCGCCGCCGGATCCGGGCCAGCTCCTCGAAACTCCCCTCCATGGAGTGCGAGAAGGACTCCTGGACCTCCTCGAACCGCCGCAGCGTCTGCCCGACGTCGATCACCGGCAGGCTCTCCCCGCCGAGCGCCGAACGCAACGCGTGCTCGGTCTTCGCCCGCGCGTCGTCCTGGGCGGCCCGCAGGACGTCCGTCAGTGCCTCGGCGAGATCCTCGCTGCCCATCCTCATCGCCCGCGCGCCCAGCCGGACCCTCTCGATCATCCCGGCGCCGTCCACCGTCGCCCGCACCATGCCGTCGGCGGACTCCGCCTCCCCCCGTATCCCACCGAGTTCCCCGACGGCCACGGCCAGGCCCCGCGCGGCCCGGTCGGCCCGCAGGCTCAACCTGTCGAACTCCTCCGGATCGGCCCCCGCCGGATCGAACTCGAACATCACGCCCCCTGAAGATCACATCGAAGATCAGGGTTCGCAGTCGATCGAGGCTCTGTGAACCCGCACACAGCGGAGGGGGTCGTCACGTCGAACCTCAGGTGAACAAAAAACCTCGCTCCTGGACGAACGCCGTCCGGTGCGTGGCAGGAGCCGCGACCCGATGATAGAGAGATCACATGTCCACCCCCTCGCAGAGCACCGTCGGCGCCCAGAACAACCAGGACAGGCACGTCACCTCCCAGGGCATCCTGCGAGTGGCCAACCGGCTGGAGCCCGACCTCATCGACCATTTCGAGGACCACCTGAAGAAGCTCCTCGACACCGTGCTCAGCGACTCCGACCTCGGGATCATGGGCAGCCGGATGATCGGGCCCTCCTACCGGGAGGTCCAGGAGAAGTCAGCC
Source organism: Streptosporangium sp. NBC_01469 (assembly GCF_036227305.1). Taxonomy (NCBI): domain Bacteria; kingdom Bacillati; phylum Actinomycetota; class Actinomycetes; order Streptosporangiales; family Streptosporangiaceae; genus Streptosporangium; species Streptosporangium sp. NBC_01469. The sequence goes on from NZ_CP109465.1 coordinate 10,520,202, forward strand.
GGGTTCCTCCGGGACGCCATAGAGGCCGTTGAGCAGTTGCGGAGCGACATGCGCGTCGCGGCCGGCAACTGGCGGGCGGCCGAGGACGCGAGCACCGTCCAGTACGTCTGATCGGGAAAGCAGATCATGATGGCGAAGCACGCGGGCCCGCCGCACCCGATGGAGGGGGCGCTCAACAACCTGAGAAGGGTGCAGCTCCTGACAGGAGTCCCCCTCCTCGCGTTCGGCGCCATAGAGGTGTTGCAGGCGGACCACGCCGCGATCGTCAGGGCCGTCAACAACTGGCACGCGCTCGCGCGTGAGCTGGACGGCGGGCCGAAACGGCTCATCGCCAACATCAACGACCAGCTGAGGGCGGCCTGGAAGGCCGAGGACGAGCGGGCGGTCGAGGAGGTCCTGGCGTCCTTCCAGGAGAAGACCGAGTCGCTGCGCGGGGTCTTCAACGACGTCGCCGGCTGTCTGGACGAGGTCGGCAGCGCCTACCGTAACTTCATCTGGACCGTCACGGCCTTCTCCGCGGCGCTGGTCACGGCGGCCCTGGCGGCGGCGGCACTCACCTTCACCCCCGCAGGCCCCCAGGCCAGGGTCTACCTGCGCCTGCTGGCCGCCGCCGCCGACAAGAGCCTGCTGGCCTGGGCCGGGGTGATGACCAGCTACCTCGGCGCGGTGAGCTACACCCTGTTCAACCTGTGGCGCAGGGATCTCTACCTGGACAACTTCGCACCGACCGGCTCCTCCGCCGTCGACTTCAAGCAGGTGAGGATCGACGTGGGGCGCTACCCCACCTTCGACGAGTTCCCCAACGACCAGGAGATGCTGAAGGGCACCAGCGGCTTCAACTGGATCGCCCCCAAGCAGGACAAACCAACGAAGTACGGGCAGTAATCGGGCGGGCGGGCCTCAGCCCGCCAGACCACGCACCCAGGAGTAGACGTCCAGCACGCCGAGGGCGAGCGGGAACAGCGCGACGACCAGCAGGGTCTCGACGATGTCCCCGGCCCGGCCCCAGAACGGGGACGGCTTGCCCGCCGGAAGCGAGAGGCCGATACCCGCCGGGATCGCCGCGACCAGGAGCAGCCCCGCCGCCACGCCGACCGCCATCGGGCCGCCCCCGGCGGCGGCCGTCGAGATCGCGTAGGCGACGATCCCGGTCATGCCGGTGGCCATCAGCCAGATCCGCTGGCCGAGCCCCTGGAAGACGCGGACCCGCATGAGGCAGATCAGCGACAGCGTCAGCGCGGTGGCCGTGGCGATCCAGCGGGAGTCCAGCACGAGGCAGACCTGGGCCACCAGCCCCACCAGCGCGGTCCCCATGACCAGCCCGGTCGCGTACTGCCGCGCCTGACCGGCGCGTTCGCCGATGGCGGGGCCGTCGACCTTCTGGTCGTCGCTCCGCAGTTCCTCGGCGTTGGTGGGCATCGAGGGCATCGGCATCCCGGCGAGCCGGAACGACAGGGTCGAGGTCAGCGGGCCGAACGCCAGCATGATCGTGACGGCCATCGCGGCGACCCCTGGGACGGAGGCCCCGGACAGCATGACGATGGCGGCCCCCACCGCCCCGATCACCGAGGCCACGACGACGCCGAGGAACCCGGACACGCCGTCCACGACCGCGACGAAGCCGAAGGTGCCGACGAGCGCGGTGGCGGCGAACGCCGACAGCAGGTGCGGGGCGCCGATCCCGCTCAGTTCCCCGGCGCCCAGTGGCACGAGGAGCCCCGCGAGGAAGCCGTACGGCAGGGCCGCGTACCCGATCAGCGCACCCGCCCCGGAGTCGCCCACCGCCCGGGACACCGCGGCGCCCGCGGCGATCAGCAGGAGCGCGAACACTCCGGAGAGCACGGTGGGGACCGTCCACGGCGGCCCCGCCAGCGTCATGCACAGGACCCCGGTGACCAGGAACACCATCCCGAGCGCCACCCCCGCCAGGCGGGTGTGGCGGGTGGCCCAGATGCCGGGGCCGTCCTTGATCCGCATCGCGACGACGTCCGCCACGTCGTCGAACAGGGCCGGGGGCAGCATCGCCTCGCGCGGTCGCAGGTAGAGCACCTCGCCGTCGAGCACCCCCAGAGCCCCCAGGCTCTGGCCGAGGTCGAGCGGGGTGCCGCCGAGCCGCTGGAGCGCCCAGCCGGCGACCGCCGCGGACTCTCCCCCCGCCTCGCCGATCGCTCGCAGCAGGCCTGGCAGAATGTGCGGCAGCGGGAGGTCGGCGGGCAGCGCCAAGTCCGCCTTCCCGCCGGGTGCCACCACCGTGACATGGCACAGCGCGGGCAGCGGGGCGGCGACCCGGGCCAGCGCGGTCGGCGGTATCAATCCCTGAACGGGCGGCCGAGCCAGCGAACTCACGGTTGTCCTCCGTCTCACCACGGATGTCTGACGTCGCATACGTCACGGATATGCCGGATACGGTAGCGGGCGAGAACGGATCATACGCGGGGGCCGCGCACGAACATGCGTGAGCGCGGACCCGGGTGAAGGGCCAGGAGGGTGACCCCAGGGTGAGCATCGTCGTCGTACGGCGTCCCGAACGCCGTCCCCCGCCCAAACCTCCCCGGGGCGAGGTCCTGCTCGAGTCTCCGCCGGAGATCCCCGAGGTCGAGCCGCAGGGTTTCGCCGCGGTGCTCACCTACCTGCCGATGGTGGCCGGTGGCGCCGCGATGGGCCTGATGTTCACCGCCGGGGGAAACACCAACCCGATCATGTACGTGGCCAGCGGCCTGTTCGCCGTCTCCATGGTGGGCATGTCGCTCGGGCAGATCAGCCGCCAGGCCGGGGAGCGCAAGCAGCGGCTGAACGGCCTGCGCCGCGACTACTTCCGCTATCTCTCCCAGATCCGCAAGCGGGTACGGCGGGCGGCGGCCCAGCAGCGGGAGGCCCTCGAATGGGGCGCCCCCGCCCCCGACTCCCTGTGGTGGGTCGCCATGGGCCAGCGCCTGTGGGAACGGCGCCCCAACGACGACGACTTCGCCACCGTGCGGCTCGGCACCGGCGTGCAGAAGCTCGCCCTCAAGCTCATCCCGCCCGACTCCAAACCCGTCGAGGACCTGGACGCGCTGTCCTCCGGCGCGCTGCGGCGGTTCATCCGGGCGCACTCGACCGTGTCCCAACTGCCGATCGCCGTGGCCCTGCACTCCTTCGCGCGGATCAGGCTGACCGGCGACGCGGCGTCCGTCCACGAGATCGTGCGCGCGATGATCGCTCAGATCGCGGTGTTCCACTCCCCCGACGACATGCGGATCATGGTGTGCGCGGACGAGGAGTGGATGCCCCAGTGGGACTGGGTCAAGTGGCTGCCCCACGCGCTGCACCCCGAGGAGAGTGACGCCGCGGGACCGGTCAGGCTCATGACCCGCGACCTCGGTGAGCTGGACAAACTGGTCGGCGGTGAGCTGAGGGAACGGGCGCGGTTCAGTCCGGGCGCCGCATCGAGCGCCCTGCCGTACCACGTGCTGATCATCGACGGCGGGCACGTGCCGCACGACTCCCAGCTGGGCGGCGACGCCATCCAGGGCGTCACCGTGATCGACCTGTCCGACTCGGCGGCACCGGTCGAGGAGAAGAACACGCTGCGGCTGGACGTCCGCCCCGACGGCTTCTTCATGGTCAAGATCGACCACACCGGCAAGGAGAGCACGACCCGCCTCGGCGATCCCGACCGGCTGGACTTCCTCCGGACCGAGGGGCTGGCCAGGCAGCTCGCGCCGCTGCGCGCCTCCACCGCCAAGGGCGGGGAGACGCAGGACATGCTCTCGGTGAACACCTCGCTGACCGACCTGCTCGGTGTCGGCGACCCGACCCGCCTGGACACGGCGGCCACGTGGCGGCCCAGGGCCGGGCGCAACCGGCTGCGGGTGCCGATCGGCCTCGGCTCCGACGGGCGGGTGGTCGAGCTGGACATCAAGGAGTCCGCCCAGGGCGGGATGGGGCCGCACGGGCTGGTCATCGGCGCGACCGGCTCGGGCAAGAGCGAGCTGCTGCGCACCCTGGTGCTCGGCCTGGCGGTCACCCACTCCTCAGAGATCCTGAACTTCGTCCTGGTCGACTTCAAGGGCGGCGCCACCTTCCTCGGTCTCGACGGCCTGTCCCACGTCTCGGCGGTCATCACCAACCTCGAAGACGAGCTGCCCCTCGTCGACCGCATGTACGACGCCCTGCACGGCGAGATGGTCCGCCGTCAGGAACTGCTGCGCGCCGCCGGGAACTACGCCTCGCTGCGCGACTACGAGCGCGCCCGCGAGCAGGGCGTGAACCTGACGCCGATGCCCACGCTGTTCGTCGTCATCGACGAGTTCAGCGAGCTGCTCGCGGCCAAGTCCGAGTTCATCGAGCTGTTCGTGATGATCGGGCGACTCGGCCGCTCCCTGGGCGTACACCTGCTGCTGGCCTCCCAGCGCCTGGAGGAGGGGCGGCTGCGCGGCCTGGACACGCACCTGTCCTACCGGGTGGGCCTGCGTACGTTCTCGGCGATGGAGAGCCGGGTCGTGCTGGGCGTGGCCGACGCCTACGAGCTGCCGTCCGCTCCGGGCAACGCCTATCTCAAGTTCGAGACCACCGGGATGACCCGCTTCAAGGCCGCCTACGTGTCCGGCCCCTACCAGGCGGACCCGCGCCACGCGGCGGCGCCGGACGGACGGGTGACGATCCGGCAGGTGGTGGAGTACGGCCCGGAGTTCGTCCCGGTTCCCATCGTGGAGGAGTCCGCACCGCAGGAGCAGGCCTCGGGCGAGAACAGCAGCCTGATGGACATCATGGTCAACCGGCTGAACGGCCAGGGCCCGCCGGCCCACCGCATCTGGCTGCCCCCGCTGGGCGAGCCCCCGACCGTCGCCCACCTGCTCCCGCCGCTGTCAGTCACCCCGGAACACGGCCTCACCACGGCCGGATGGGCGGGCCGAGGCCGCCTGCACGCCGTCGTGGGCGTCATCGACAAGCCGTTCGAGCAGCGCAGTGACCCGTTCTGGCTGGACCTGGCCGGGGCCGCCGGTCACATCGGCGTCGCCGGGGGCACGCAGAGCGGCAAGAGCACGGTGCTGCGCACGCTGATCACCAGCATGGCGCTCACCCACACGCCCCGCGAGGTGCAGTTCTACTGCCTGGACTTCGGCGGCGGCTCGCTCGCCTCGCTGGAGGGGCTGCCCCACGTGGGCGGGATCGCCAGCCGCCTCGACGGTGAGCGGGTCCGCCGTACGGTCGCCGAGATCGCCCTCCTTCTCCAGCGGCGGGAACGCGACTTCACCGCGCAGGGCATCGACTCGATCGCCACCTACCGGCGGCGGCTCGCCGAGGGGACGATCGAGGGTGACGGCTGGGGGGACGTCTTCCTCGTGGTCGACGGCTGGCTGACCGTCCGGCAGGAGTTCGAGACGATCGAACCTGTGATCACCGACCTGGCCGCGCGCGGCCTCGGCTACGGCATCCACGTGGTGGCCGCGACCAAGAAGTGGTCGGAGTTCCGGCCGGGCATCCGCGACCTGTTCGGCAACCGGGTGGAGCTCAAGCTCGGCGACGCCTACGAGTCCGAGGTCAACAGGAAGGCGTCGCTGGCCGTGCCGGAGGGCGTGCCTGGACGCGGGCTCACCAAGGAGGGCCTGCACTTCCTGGCCGCGCTTCCCCGCATCGACGGCGTCCAGGACCCCGAGGACCTGTCCACGGGGGTACGCGCGCTCGTCTCGGCCGTCAAGGACGCCTGGAAGGGTCCCTCCGCACGGGCCGTACGGCTGCTGCCGCCGGTACTGGCGATCGAGACGCTGCCCGGCATCGCGGAGACCGGGGCGGGGCGGATCCCGATCGGCATCGACGAGGCCGCCTTGGCGCCCGTCCTGCTCGATTTCGAGACGGACCCACACCTCATCGTGGTGGGCGACACCGAGAGTGGGAAGTCCAACCTGCTGCGGCTCGTCACCGAGGGCCTGGTCGCCCGGCGTACCCCGCAGGAGGCCATGATGATCGTTATCGACTACCGGCGGTCGCTGCTGGACTCCGCCGCCACCGAGCACCGCATCGGCTACGCCGCCTCCGGCAAGGCCGCCCTCGAACTGGTCAACGACGCGCGGAGCGCGCTGCTCAAACGGCTGCCTCCGGCCAATCTCACCCCCGACCAGCTCCGGGCCAGGAACTGGTGGCAGGGCTGCGACCTCTACATCGTCGTCGAGGACTACGACCTCGTCGCGACCTCGTCGAACCCGCTGCTGCCGCTGGCGGAGCTGCTGCCGCAGGCCCGCGACATCGGGTTGCACCTGGTCATGTCACGCGCGATGGGCGGCATAGGGCGGGCGATGTTCGACCCGGTCATCCAGCGGGTCAAGGACATGGCCAGCCCCGCCGTCATCCTCTCCGGCAACAAGGACGAGGGGGCCCTGTTCGGCAACGTGCGCGCCCACCCGCTCCCGCCGGGCCGGGGGTACTACGTCGAGCGGAAGTCCGGCACCCGCCTCGTCCAGACCGCCTTCCTGCCGCCCCCGGACATGTAACCGGGGCACCCGTCGCGAACGGGAAGTCCCACCGAAAAGTCATCCAGGTAGGTACAAAAAGGTTAAAGGTATGTAAACTCTTGATCAAAAGTCGTCTACGTGGAGCCTGAGCCCGCTCGCGAGTCTCACGGCCCGGTTGCGTGGGGAGATCGGCATGGGCCAGGCGGACCAGCAGGGATTCGGATACGTTCCCGGCGGGCTGATCAGGGATGGGGCCGACCTGCGGGCCGCCGGGGAGTCCCTGAGAACCCCCCTGGAGACGTTCATGGACAACGCCGCCCCCACCTCGACCTGCTTCGGCCTGGTCCCCGAGGGGTCGGACGAGCTGGCCAAGGACTACATGAATTTCTTCAAAGAGACCGTCCAGATCCTGACGACGCTGCACCAGGACCTGTCCGGTGCCGGGAACGGGCTGATAGCCAGCGATCTCACCTACCAGAGCGCCGACGGCACGGGCCCCTCCTGACGGGACCCGTCCGCTATGCTCGATCTTGATCGGCTTCGGCCGGTCCTGATCGGCTCTGCGGCGATGACCGGAGAGGGGACGGCCGGATGGGAATCGACCTTCACTTTCAGGCGCTTGAGCAGTGCCGCAAGGACGTGGGGAAACTGGCTAACGAGGTGCGCGACGAGGTCGGCGACAATCACCCCGCCTCGCCGTCCAACACCTCCGACTACGGGAAGCTGACCGGCTCCGCCGCGCTGGCCGGTCTCGTCGACGACCTTGAGAAGCTGATCGACGACGAGCTCCGGCAGGTCACGGAGAAGCTCAAGGGCGTCGAGCGCGCCATGAGCGGGGTGCAGGACAACGTCCGCGGCGCGGATGACGCCAGCCGGCCAGGAGGCCGCTGATGGCCACCCCCGACGATCTCGCAGGTTCCCTTCAGGCGCTGCCCCGCGGCGGCGAGCTCGCCGCACTCAGCGACAAGGCCTCGGGCGCCCCGGCGGCGATCCGCGCGGTCGCGACCCGCTGGCGCGGGACGGCGGGCAAGACGGTCGGGCTCATGGCCGACCTGAACACCACGGCGACCAACGTGGACGACGCCTGGCAGGGCGAGTCCGCGGACGCCTTCAGGGACTACATACGGACCTACGGCAAGGCCGGCGACGGGTTTCACGACGCGCTGGCGAACTGTGCGAACCTCCTCGACGCGGTCGCCTCGAAGCTGGAGGAGGCGAGTTCAAAGATCAACGGCATCTGCGGCAACCTCCTCACCCGGGTGGAGACCCATCGCAGGAACAACCCCGACAGGAAGGAGAGCGATCTCAGCGGGGACTTCGCGCCGTGGGTGGACACGGCCATCTCCAGCGCCGGCGCCGCGATCGAGCCCGCGAACACCGCCCTGAACCAGGCCGTGACCGCTCTTGAGCGGTACAAGAAAGACGAGCTGGCCTACTTCGCCCACATCAAGGCGCCGGGCAGCGACGACTCCATCCCCACCTCCGGTTGGGAGCGTGCCCCCGACTACCGGCCCCGGGGTGGATCCGACGACCCCGCCTCCAGCTCCGGCGGATACGGCGCGGAGGGCGGGAACACCTCCGGCGGGCACGGCGGCACGTCGTCGGGCGGCGGAGGCGGCGGAGGCGGTGCCCCCGCGCCGAAGCAGGAGGTCGTGGAGTGGATCAAGGAGGCGCTCACGATCCTGCGGGACAACGGCGTGGCCGTGAACCCGAACGACCAGGCCACCATCGACAAGATCTGGACGATCATCTTCCACGAGTCGGGCGGCAACCCGCAGGCGATCAACAACTGGGACTCCAACGCCGCCGCCGGCATCCCGTCCAAGGGGCTCATGCAGACGATCGACCCCACGTTCCAGGCGCACAAGCAGCCCGGCTACGGCGACATCTGGAACCCGGTGCACAACATCATGGCCGGTGTCCGCTACACCATCAGCCGGTACGACTCCCTGGACGGCCACCCCGGCCTCGCGTCCATCAGCGGCGGCGGCGGCTACAAGCCGTACTGACCCGCGACGGCGCCACCCCCACCGGATCATGAGCCGGTGCGCCCATAAAGTGAAGGGATGAGACTCACGAAATTCGGGCACGCGTGTGTCCGTCTGGAGAAGGACGACTCCGTCCTCGTGATCGACCCGGGCGCCTTCAGCGGGGAGTCCGTGCTCGACGGGGCGCGAGCCGTGCTCATCACCCACGAGCACTTCGACCACGTGGACCCCGACCGGCTGCGCCGGGCGGCCGAGGCCGACCCGTCCCTGGAGGTCTGGACCAACGAGGGCGTGGCCGCCACGCTCACCGACTTCCCCGCCAAAATCCAGGTGGTACGACACGGCGACGCCTTCGACACGGCCGGTTTCGGGGTGAAGGTCGTCGGCGAGTGGCACGCCCCCAACCACCCGGACCTGCCGATCGTACGCAACATCGGCTTCCTGGTGGAGGAGGAGGTCTTCTACCCGGGCGACGCGTTCACCCCGCCGGGCGTCGAGGTCCCCACTCTCCTGGTGCCGACCAACGCGCCGTGGATGAAAGCCTCGGAGATGGTCGAGTATCTCCGCCTGGTCCGCCCGGCCCGCGCCTTCTCCACCCACGACGGCCTGCTCAACGACATCGGGCTCGGCCTCGTCGACACGTGGCTGCGGATGGAGTCGGACAGCCAGCGGGCCGACATGCGCCGCCTCAAGCCCGGCGAGTCGGTCACCCTGCCGTAGCCGGGACGGGCCTCCCCGACCGGAGGCCCGGCACGGGCGGGCTCAGGAGGCCGAGGCGATGGTGGCCGAGCCGATCACGGTGTCGCCGAGATAGAGCACGGCCGCCTGCCCCGCCGCGACCCCGGTGGCCGGGCTGTCCAGCGTGATGTGGACCTCCCCGCCGGAGAGCTGGGCTCGGCAGCCGTACACCTCGCCGTGGGCGCGGAGCTGGACCGTGCAGGCCAGCGGCTCGCGCGGCTCGTCCACCGGGCCGTTCCAGACCGGCCGCTCCGCGACGATGGTCGTGACCTGGAGGGACGAGCGAGGGCCGACGGTGACCGTGTTGGAGACCGGCTCGATGGACAGCACGTAGCGGGGGCGGCCGTCGGGGGCCGGGCGGTCGATGCGCAGGCCCTTGCGCTGGCCGATCGTGAAGCCGTAGGCGCCCTCGTGGTCGCCCACGACCTCGCCGGACTCGTCGACGATCGAGCCCCGCGACGCGCCGAGGCGGTCGGCGAGGAAGCCCCGGGTGTCGCCGTCGGCGATGAAGCAGATGTCGTGGCTGTCGGGCTTGTCGGCCACCAGGAGGCCGCGCCGCGCGGCCTCCTCGCGGACCTGCGCCTTGGTGGAGTCGCCCAGCGGGAAGATCGCGTGACCGAGCTGCTCCCTGGTGAGCACGCCCAGGACGTACGACTGGTCCTTGCCCTGGTCGGGGCTGCGGCTCAGGACGCCGTCCGCGACCCGCGCGTGGTGCCCGGTGGCCACCGCGTCGAAGCCCAGCGCGAGGGCCCGGTCGAGCACCGCCTCGAACTTGATCTTCTCGTTGCAGCGCAGGCACGGGTTGGGCGTGCGGCCGGCGGCGTACTCGCTGACGAAGTCCTCGACCACGTCGCGGTGGAACCGCTCGGCCATGTCCCATATGTAGAAGGGGATGCCGATCACGTCGGCGGCCCTGCGGGCGTCTCGCGAGTCCTCGATCGTGCAGCACCCGCGGGCGCCGGTCCGATAGGACTGGGGGTTGGCGGAGAGGGCGAGGTGGACACCGGTGACGTCATGGCCCGCCTCGGCGATGCGGGCGGCCGCCACTGCGGAGTCGACGCCACCGGACATGGCGGCAAGCACACGAAGACTCATAACCCCTTGAGCGTACCCGCGCCGGCGCCCACCCCGGCGGGCCGGGAGGCCCCGGAACCGCCCGCCGGCTCGCACGGAAGGCCCCAGGCGAGGGCCGGGAGACCGGAAGGAACGAGCCCGCACCGTACGGGATCAGCTCAGACCCGCACGACAGCTGCCTTTACCGGCCCGGATCCGAGGGCCCGTACACGGCACGGATCAGCTCAGACCCGCACGACGGGCACGCTCGACGACGAGGCCGATGACCTCGGCCAGCCGGTCCACGTCCGCCTCGGTCGAGGTGTGCCCCAGGGAGAAGCGCAGCGAGCCACGCGCCCGGATCCCGTCGGCGCCCATCGCGAGCAGCACGTGGGAGGGCTGGGCCACCCCGGCCGAGCAGGCCGAACCTGTCGAGCACTCCACACCCTTGGCGTCCAGCAGCATGAGCAGGGCGTCGCCCTCGCAGCCGGGGAAGGAGAAGTGCGCGTTGCCGGGAAGGCGGTTCACCGGGTCGCCGTTGAGGATCACGCCGGGCACCGCCTCGCGGACCCTGCGGATGAGGTCGTCACGGAGCCCGGTCAGCCGGGCCGAGGTCTCGGCCTGCCTGGCCACCGCGGCCCGCACCGCCATGGCGAAACCGGCGACGGAGGGGGCGTCGAGCGTGCCGGAACGGATGTCGCGTTCCTGGCCGCCGCCGTGCAGCACCGGCACCGGGTCGACGCCCCGGGCGAGCAGCAGGGCACCGACGCCCATCGGGCCGCCGACCTTGTGCCCGGAGAGCGTCAGCGCGTCGATCCCCGAGTCGGCGAAGACCACGGGAAGCTGGCCGACGGCCTGGACCGCGTCGGTGTGGAAGGGGATGCCGTGCTCTCTCGCGATCGCGGCGAGCTCGTGGACCGGCTGGACGGTGCCGACCTCGTTGTTGGCCCACATGACGCTGACCAGGGCGACACTCGCCGGGTCGCGCTCGACGGCGTCGCGGAGGGTCCGCGGGTGCACCCGGCCGAACTCGTCGACGTCGAGCAGCTCGACGGTCGCGCCCTGGTGGGCGCTGAGCCAGTGCGCGGGATCCAGCGCGGCGTGGTGCTCCACCGCGCTGATCAGGATCCTGTCGGCGCCCCCGGCACGGCGGGCCCAGTACAGGCCCTTGACCGCGAGGTTGTCGGCCTCGGTGCCGCCCGCGGTGAAGACGACCTCGCTGGGCCTGGTGCCGAGCGCGGCGGCGATGGTCTCCCGCGACTCCTCCACGACCTGGCGGGTGCGGCGGCCGGCGGTGTGCAGGGAGGACGCGTTGCCGACCTGGCCGAGCTGGGCTGTCATCGCCTCGATCGCCTCGGGAAGCATCGGCGTGGTCGCCGCATGATCGAGATAGGCGGACTTCACGACCGCATTCCCCTCCCCAACTCGCTGTCAACCTTCCAAGCGTATCCGCGCCCGTGTAGGACCTGATCCCGGAGTTGACCACTGAACCGTCCAGACGGTACAGTAACCGCCATGAGACGGGAAGAGCTGTTGGACGCGGCAGAGGATCTGCTCTGCGACCAGGGCTCCCAGGCGCTCACCCTGGCGACCGTCGCGGAGCGCGCCGGATGCAGCAAGGGCGGCCTGCTCTACCACTTCGGCACGAAGGAAGCCCTGATCAAGGGCATGGTCGAGCGGCTGATCGAGGAGTTCGACGAGCTCGTCGCCGCTCAGGGTCTCGACACCTATACCAAGAACTACCTGGCGGCCACGTTCGCCGCCGTGCAGAGCGGCAGGCTGCGCCGCTGGGCCGTGGTGACGGGAGCCTCCGGCAACCTCTACCTTCTGGCGCCGCTGCGGGTGGCGATGGCCCGGTGGCACCGCGAGGGGCTCGACAGCGAGCCCGACCCGGGGGCGGCGCAGATCGTGCGCCTGGCCTGCGAGGGGTTGTGGGACGTGGCGAGCCACGACCCCGATCTCTATGACACCGAGCACTTCGAGAGCCTGAAACAGCGCCTGCTGGCCCTGCTGCCCGCCTGATCGCCCTGCCCGTCCGATCCCCCTGACGCCGCGACGCGCCGGTCGGCGGGCACCTGTCTGATCATTCACCTGACCAGGGGAAACACTCACAAAGATTGGTGGTCGCTTTCGCACGCGCGAAAGCGACCGACTTTGGTGTGCCCGCTCCCCGGTTTGTCAAAACATTTATTGAAGGGATTGAGTCATGACCCGCGACCTGAGAGCGGCTCGAAACGGGGCGGTTCTCACATTCGTGCTCGCCGGACTGCTGTGCGGATCGATGACCGTGCGCATTCCGGCGCTCTCCGACAAACTCGGCCTGTCCGAGGCGTCGGTGGGCGTCACCCTCCTCGTGTGGGGGCTGGGAGCGCTCATCACCATGCAGTCGATGCGCGGGGTGATGGCACGCTTCGGCAGCCGGAGCATCCTGCGGGTCGCGGCCCCCCTGACCGCGATCACCCTGGCGCTGCTCGCGGTGGCGCCGTCGTTCCCCCTGGCCCTGGCCGCGAGCGGCCTGTTCGGCATGGCGTTCGGCGCGGTGGACGTCGCGATGAACGCACAGGGATCGGCGGTCGAGCGCGCCTACGGCCGCCCGCTGATGAACGGCATGCACGCCGGCTGGTGCGTGGGAGCGATCTCCGCGGGCCTGCTGGGCACCGTGGCGATCGCGGCGGGACTCTCGATCACGGTCCACCTGGCCCTGGTCGCCCTGCTCGCTCTCCCCGTGGCGGTCCTCGTCAGCCGCTCCTACCTGCCGGAACCGGTGGCGGCCACTCGCCCGCTCGCCCGCTCGGCCGAGAGCCGGAGCACGGCACGGCGCCGGATGCCCCCGGTGGTCTACCTCCTCGGCGTGATCGCCTTCTGCGCGTTCATGGTGGAGGGTACGGTCGCCGACTGGAACGGCCTGTACCTGCGGGACGTGCTGGGCGCGCCGGAGGCGCTCGCCGCCCTGGGCTACCCGATCTTCGAGGCGGGCATGCTGGCCGGGCGCCTCGCCGGTGACCGTGTCCGGACCCGATTCGGCGCCCGCGGCATGATGGTCGCCTCGGGCCTGGCCACCGCCGCGACCTTCGGCGTGGTCATCACGGCCCCCACGGCGCCGATCGCCATCTCGGCCATGCTGTTCGTGGGCGTGGCCGTGGCGACGGTCTCGCCGATGGCCATGTCCCTGGCGGGCGGCGCGACCGGCAGTCCCGGACCGGCCATCGCCCAGACCGGCGCGATGGGCTACGCGGGACTGCTGCTCGGCCCGGTGATCATCGGTTTCCTCTCGGACCTGATCACGCTCAGGGTGGGCCTCGGCCTCGCCGTGGTGCTCGGCGTCCTGATCGCCGCGGTCGCGTGGTTCCTGCCCCGCTCCCGCGCGATCACCGTCCCGCTGGAGGCCCCCAGGCGCGAACTCTCCATGGCGGCCTGACCCCGGCGGGCCCACGAACCACGGGCCCGTACCGGCCCGCCGGTGAGAGCCGGAACACGAAGAGGGCACCGCACGACGCGTGTGGTGCCCTCTCCCGTTGCTGCCTGCCGGTACGCGGTGACCCGGCCGGTCACTTGCGCTTGGTGATCTCCTGGGTCAGCTGCGGGACGATCTGGTGCAGGTCGCCCACGACGCCGTAGTCGGCGAGTTCGAAGATCGGCGCCTCGGGGTCCTTGTTGATCGCGACGATCGTCTTGGCGGTCTGCATGCCGGCCCGGTGCTGGATGGCCCCGGAGATGCCCGCCGCGATGTACAGCTGCGGCGAGACGGTCTTGCCGGTCTGGCCGACCTGGAACTGGTGCGGGTACCAGCCGGCGTCGGTGGCGGCGCGGGAGGCGCCGACGGCCGCGCCGAGCGAGTCGGCCAGCTCCTCGATGATCGAGAACTTCTCGGCCGAGCCGACGCCCCGGCCACCGGAGACCACGATCGCGGCCTCGGTGAGCTCCGGGCGCGCGCCCTTCTCCTCCTTGACCCGCTCCACGATCCTGGCGCCCTTGGCGGCGTCGGACACGGTGAAGGTGACGCGCTCCTCGGTGCCCGCGCCCGCGGCGGCCTCGATGGGGGTGGCGTTGGGGCGGACCGCGACGATCGGGGTGCCCTTGGTCACCCGCGACCGGACGTTGACGCCGCCGCCGAAGATGGACTGGTCGGCGACCAGGCCGTCCTCGATGCCCACGACGTCGGTGAGCACACCGGAGTCGATCTTGATGGCGAGGCGGCCGGCGATCTCCTTGGCCTCGGCCGTCGCGGCGACGAGCACCGCGACCGGCGACCTCTCGGCCACGAGGTGGGCCAGCAGCTCCGCCTTGGGTGCCACGACGTAGTCGCTGACCTCGGCGGAGTCGGCCAGGTAGATCTTCTCCGCACCGTACTCGGCCAGCCTGGCCCGGGCGTCGGGAGAGTAGCCCTCGCCCGTCCAGACCGCCGCCGGGGTGCCCAGCTTCCTGGCGAGTGTCAGCAGCTCAAGGGTGACCTTCTTGACCTGGCCCTCGACGTGCTCGACCAGAACGAGAATCTCGGACATTCCAGCTAACCCCCGCTCTCAGACGAACTTCTTCGACGCGAGGAAGTCGGCGGCCTTCACGCCACCGTCGCCCTCGTCCTTGACGATCGTGCCCGCCGCGCGCAGCGGGGCGGGCACGAAGTCGGCGACCTCGCTCCAGGAGTTGGCCAGGCCCACCTGGGAGGCGTCGATCCCGGCGTCGGCGACGCCGAGCTTCTCGACCGGCTTCTTCTTGGCGGCCATGATGCCCTTGAAGGACGGGTAGCGCGGCTCGTTGATCTTCTCCACGACGGAGACGACGGCGGGCAGCGAGGCCTCGACCCTGTCGTAGCCGTAGTCGGTGACGCGCCGGATGGAGATGGAGCCCTTGTCGGCGATCTCCACATGGTTGGCGAAGGTGAGCTGCGGCACGCCGAGGCGCTCGGCCAGCATGGCGGCGAGGACGCCGGTACGGGCGTCCGTCGACTCCGAGCCGAGCACGACCAGATCGAAGCCGATCTTCTTGAGGGTCTGTGCCAGGGCGTGGGAGGTGCCCAGGGCGTCCGAGCCGTGCAGCGCGTCGTCCACCAGGTGGACGGCCTTGTCGGCACCCATGGCCAGGGCCTTGCGGATGGTGTCGCTCGCCTTGGCGGGACCCATGGTGAGGACGGTCACCTCACCGCCGTGGGCCTCCTTCAGGCGCAGCGCCTCCTCGACCGCGTATTCGCACAGCTCGTTGATGACGCCGTCGGCGGCGTCGCGATCGAGCGTATTGTCATTGGACCTCAGCTTGCGCTCGGTCGCCGTGTCGGGGACCTGCTTCACGCAGACGACGATGTTCATGGCCGGTGGCCGACCTCCCGTGTTCGCGTACGCCACCGCGTCGCTGCGGTGACGCCGGATGCGGTACGTGCACGCGGGGTACGTGCACGCGCTGCCAAGACTGCCAGAAGACTGCAACAAGACTGCCAAATGCCCTCGGGCGGCGTGGCAACGGGTGGCCCGAGCGATACGTGCCCGCCCCGGCCCCCCGCGATTATGTTACCCATCGGTAGCTTAGGTGCAAACCTCCAGGTTGCACGGCTCGCGCCGGGCAGCCGCAGTCTCCCCCGAGAACCATCCCCCTACCATACCGAACTATATTCCGGTATTCGCGTGCGGGCCCCACGCCACGCGTACGGTCCGGGCCCGCTCAGCCGGCCACCAGGATCCCGACCAGGACGAAGACGACGGTGCCCAGCACCAGCGCCAGGGTGAACGTGCTGAAGAACGTGCTCAGGACCGCTCCCAGCGCGACGGCCCCGGCCCCCGCGGCCAGGTCGAGGATCATGCGCCCGCGGTTCCGGTGGGCGAACAGGGCGATGCCCGCGTCGACGAGCATCACCGAGCCGTACCCGGTCAGCAGCAGCAGCGCCACCTCGGGCAGCGGCTCCCTCGCGGTCGCGGCCGCCAGGGAGACGAGCAGGCCGGTGCCGACGACCCAGCGGCGGTGCAGGACGGCCCTGCGGCGCTCGCGGGCCTCCTCGGGCGAGGGCCTGCCCGCCGGCGGGCGCGGCTGCCCCGGCCGCCACTCCCGGGTGCCGAGATCCTGCATCCCGGTGTCCGCGGCGTCCTGGGGCGGCCTGCTCCTCGGCACCGGGATGTCCTGGGGCCGGGGTTCCGGGAACGGCCCGGCATCCGGGAGATCCGCTTTCGCGAACGGCGGGGGGTCGCGGAACGCGGCCGGCCGACGCCGTGCGCCCTCGGCCTGGGCGATCCTCCCGGCGTCGGCGTCGGCGGCGGCGCGGCGGGGCACGGTCGGCCGTACGACGGGGATGCCGCCCAGCCACGCCACGATCCTGTCCGCGGGCGGCCGGGCGGCGGGATCGCGCAGCAGGCACTCGCCGAGCGTCGGCTCCAGCCATTCGGGAACGCCGTCGAGGTCGGGAGGGTGATGGACGACGCGGTAGCCGATCGCCGACGCCGGGCCGGTGCCGTAGGGGTGCCGTCCCGTGGACGCGTACGCCAGCGTCGCCCCGAAGGCGAAGACGTCGGCCTCGGAACCGGCCTCCGCACCCTCCAGCACCTCGGGCGCCAGGTAGCCGGGCGTGCCGAGCACGGCCCCCGAGGCGGTGACCGAGGGCGAGTCGAGCGCGGAGGCGATGCCGAAGTCGATGACGACCGGCTCGCCGTCGGTCAGGATCACGTTGGCGGGCTTGAGGTCGCGGTGCACCACCCCGGCGGCGTGCACGGTGGCCAGGGCCTCGGCCAGGCCGCGCGCCAGCCGCACGAGAGCGTCGCCGAGGACCGGCCCGTCGGCGGCGACCACCGCGCCGAGCGGGCGGCCCTGCACGTAACGGGTGACCAGATAGGGGCGGGCCCCCTCCAGGGAGGCGTCCAGGACCTCGGCGACACGCGGGCCCTGGACCAGCCGCATGGTCTCGACCTCGCGGGACAGCCTGGTCAGGGCCGTCTCGTCCGCCGCGACATGGGGATGCAGGATCTTGACCGCCACCGTGCGCCCCTCGGGGTCCAGCGCCAGGTGGACCTCGCCGAAACCTCCGGCGCCCAGTCTCGACAGCAGGCGGTAGGGGCCAAGGCGTTCACCGTCCGCCGCAACCATGCGACTCCTTCCGGCCGGTCCCCTCCATCGTGCCGCAGAGAGGGCCGTCGCGCACCGGTCGGCGGCCGGGAAACATCCGTGCCGGGACCGTTACTTCCAGAATGTCAGGAATCCCAGGCCGAGACTGTTCATCAGGTTGTCGAAGAGCCCGCCGACGAGGTCGAGCGCGCCCATCGCTCCCTCGTTCGCCGACTGCCGCCACTGCGCGGTGAGGCTGTCGACGACATCGGTCGGGTTGCGCCACGGGGAGAAGGACGGGACCACGCTGAACGCCGCCATCACCGCGAAGAACGCCAGCGTACCCAGCACGATCGTGGTCACCATGCCCGCACCGGGACTCCGGATGACCCCGCTCAGCGTGCGGGCGACGGCCTTGCGGGGCTTGCCGCCGCCGGGCAGGACGAACAGCCCGGCCACGAAGGCACCCGCGGCGTAGGCGGCCGCGAAGTTCTTGTTCATGTCCCCGGCGTAGACGAGGAACCCCCACACGCACATGCCGAACATCGCGGACAGCAACCCGGTGACCAGCGTCCCGAACGCGGACCTGATCAGCGCCCAGGGGGTGCCGAGCACCGCGAGCAGGGGGTCGCTGGCGCTGCTGCCCCGGATGGAGCGGCGCTGGGCCAGGTCTCCGAAGAGGTGCTCGCCCACCCGCAGGCAGAGTGCGGCGGCCAGCGCGAACACGCTCACCACCACCGGCAGCACGCAGGCCAGCGCCACCAGGATCGTCAGCAGCAGCACCGAGGCCAGCGGGTGGGCGGCGCGGTAGCGCTCCTGCGGAGGGGTGCGGGGCGCGGGCGCGGACCGGTCCTGGGTGGGGGCCTCACGCCGTGCCTGGACCGGCGGCGGGTAGGGCCGCGCCTGGCCGGTGGGCGGCGGCGCCGGATATCCGGCCACCCGCTGGTCGGCGAAGGGCGGCGGGGCCGCGGCCCTGGCCTGCGCCGAGGGCGGCGCGGGGACGTAGGGCGGCGGCTTGGGAGCCGGGACGTACGGGGGCGGGGCCGTCGCGCCGGACGCCTGGCCCTGATCCTGCCTGGGCCTGCGCTCGCGCCGCTCGGGCTTGGCGTACTCGACCGGCGGGAGCAGGTCGGAGTAACCGCCGTCCTGCGGCAGCGCGCGGGTGCCGTTCCGGGGCGGCGAGGACGGCGCGGCCGGGGACTGGGACTGGGTCTGACCGTCCAGGATCCTGGTGCCGTCGGCGTTGAGGACCTTCGTCCCGCTGTCGAGGACGGCGGTGGGCGGCGTCTCCTGGAAGGCCGTCACCCTCGGGTCGAGGGCGCGGGCCATCCGGTGCAGCTCCGTCGCGGACGGCCGGGCGGCGGGGTCGACGGCGAGGGCCCGCCGCAACCAGCCCCGCAGCCACGCGGGGGCTAGGTCGACGTTGGCCCGGCCCTCCATGATGTTGAAGCAGACGACCTCGAAGCTGCCCGTGCCGAACGGCGGCTTGCCGGTCGCGCCGAAGAAGACCGTCGAGGCCAGCGCGTGCACGTCGGCCGCCTGGGTGATCTCGGAATCGCGGATGATCTCCGGGGCGAGGTAGCCGGGGGTGCCGACGAACATGCCGGTCTGGGTGAGCCGGGTCGCGTTGACCAGGTGCGCGATGCCGAAGTCGATGACCAGCGGGTCACCGTTGACGATCATCACGTTGGACGGCTTGAAGTCGCGGTGGATGACGTCGGCGGCGTGGATGGCCACCAGCGCCGCGCACATGCCCTGCGCCAGCCGGATGACCTCGTCGGCGGGGAGCGGGCCGTCCTCGAGGACGGTCTCCTCCAGCGTGCGGCCCGGGGCGAACCGGGTCACGATGTAGGGCTGCTTGGCGGTCAGCTCGGCGTCGAGCACCTCGGCGACGTGCTGGCTGCGCACCCGCCGCATGGTCTCCACCTCGCGGGTGAGCCGGTCGCGTGCCTTGAGGTCGGCGGCCACGTGCGGGTGCAGGACCTTGACGGCCACCTCGCGCCCGTCCTCGTCGAGCCCGAGGTGGACGACGCCCATGCCGCCCTCGCCGATCTTCCTGAGCAGGCGGTACGGGCCCAGGCTCTCGGGTGCCCGCGTGTCCCCGGTCATCACGCCGCCTTCTTTCGTAGGTCCGTCAGTTCCTGCTTCACCGTTTCGACGTCGACCGGTGTCCACACCGCCTGTCGTGCCGTGTCTCCCACGGTGCCGATCGCCAGGAAGACCATCAGCGCCGCCACCGCCGCCAGCCCCGCGACGGCGATGATGGCCGCGCCGCGCGACGGCAGCAGTGATGCCAGCGTACGTCGCATCTGTCGGCTGGGGCCCTCGACGCCGGGTCCGGCGCAGACGGTCCAGAGCGCGACGGCCACGCCCCAGCTCAGCGCGTTGGTCTCCGGC
The DNA here is from genome assembly GCF_036227305.1 of Streptosporangium sp. NBC_01469. NCBI lineage: Bacteria > Bacillati > Actinomycetota > Actinomycetes > Streptosporangiales > Streptosporangiaceae > Streptosporangium > Streptosporangium sp. NBC_01469. The sequence goes on from NZ_CP109465.1 coordinate 10,539,829, forward strand.
ATGCTCCCGACCAGCACCGTGAGCAGGAGCGTCACCGGCAGGCCGAGGATCAGCGCGTAGGGCACGAGGGCGATGGTGATGCCGATCGACTTCAGGAGCGCGGCCGGCTGGCCGAGCACCCGGAAGACGTCGGCCGCCGCCTCGCCCGCGGCCCTTCTGGCGTTGAGCGCCGGCTGGGCGATGTCGGCGGCGCGCAGCAGGATCGCCACCGGGATCGCCAGCGCGGCGACGATCACCGGGGCGACGACCGCCGCGACCGTCATGATGACCAGCATCAGCACGCTCGCCACCCCGTACGCCTTGGAACGCTGCAACGCGTGACCCGGACGCTGGCCGGGGTGGAGCGCCGCCGGCACGGGCTGCTGCGGCTGCTGGGCGTGCTGGGAGGGCTGCTGCGGCTGGGGGTGCGGGTAGGGGTAGGGCGGCGGTGTGGGGGTGCGGACGTGCGGGGTCTGCTGCTGGTCGGGCGGGGCCTGCCGCTGCGGGTAGGGCGGCGGGGGCGGGCCACCCGACTGCGGTGACCGGCCCTGCTGACCCTGCTGACCCTGCCGGCCGAGCTGACCGTGCTGGGCCTGCTGACCGTGCTGGGCCTGCGGGCCCGGCTGGCCCGGCTGGTTGGTGTACTGGCGGATGTATTCCTGCAGGTCCTGGGGGCGGACCCGCTGGGTGGGGATGTCCCCGTCGGAGACCGGCGCGGTGGCGCCCTGGTCGCGGACGGCGGCGGGGGTGGACGGGCCGGGCACCGGACCGGGGACGGCACCCGGGGTGCGGGTGGGAACGTCCTCGGGGGCGAGCATGCCGGTGGGCAGGTCGTACGCGGCCTGCTGGGCCGCCGCGGCCTGGCGCAGCTCCTCGGGCGTCACCCGGCGGGTGGGCCACGGGTCGGACTGCTCCTCGCCGAGCAGCGAGACGTACTCGTGGGGCTGGGCCGCGGGGACGGGAGGCCAGGGGGTGGGCTGCTGGACCGCGGGGCGCGACGCCACCGGGGTCGGCACGTCGCCGGGCTCGTCGACCGCGGCACCTTGGCGGCCGTGGACGTACGGGGCCGGAACACCGGATCCGGTGGGCCCCTGGCCTCCCTGGGCCACCTGACGGCCGGGAACGCCCTGGCCCGGCTGGTCGCCCTGGCCAGACCGCGCACCGTGGTCACCGAAGGCGCCGGGACGGCCGGACGTGCCCGAGGCGCCGTGGCCGAAGGCGCCCGGGGACCCGGGACCGCGGGAGCCCGGGGCGGGGTCGTCGAACTCCGCGACCGTGGCGATCTCGTCGGGCACCCGGGGCCTGCCGGAGCCGGGCAGCAGCCGTCCCACCTGCGCCGTCAGCTCGGCGGCGGCGGGCCGCCTGGCCGGGTCGCGCTGGAGGGCGGCCCGCAGGACCGGCTGGAGCGCCTGGGGGACGGCGTCGACGTTCGCCTTGCCCGCGGTGATGTTGTAGAAGATCATCTCCAGCGTGCCCTTGCCGAAGGGCGGCAGGCCGGTGGCGGCGAAGACCAGGGTCCCCGCCCAGGCGTGCACGTCGACCTCGGGCCCGGCCTCGTGCCCCTCGATGATCTCGGGGGCGAGGTAGCCGGGGGTGCCGATGAACATGCCGGTCTGGGTGAGCCGGGTGGCGTCGACGGCCTGCGCGATGCCGAAGTCGATGAGGACCGGCTCGCCGTCCAGGATGAGGACGTTGCCGGGCTTGAGGTCGCGGTGGATCACCCCGACCGAGTGGACGGCGGCCAGCGCCGACGCCACCCCGTGCGCGACCCGCAGCAGCGCGGGCAGCTCCATGGGGCCGTCCTGCTTGATGACCTCGTCCAGCGGCCTGCCCGCGACGTACCGCGTCACGATGTAGGGGCGGTGACCGGTCACGTCGGCGTCGAGGACCTCCGCGATGTACTCGCTGCGCACCCGCCGCATCGTCTCGACCTCGCGCGAAAGACGGCGGCGCGCGACGTCGTCGCCCGCCACCTCCGCGCGGAGGACCTTCACCGCCACCTGCCGGCCCTGCGGGTCGACGGCTAGGTGGACCACGCCCATACCGCCCTCACCGAGCCGCCGCAGCAGCCGGTAAGGGCCCAATCGGTCGTCCTGATTCATGGCATGAAGCACCATATCGGCTTAGACCTCGCCCACGAGATGAACCATCGGGCCACATTTTCCGACTGAATAACGTTCACAGAACCCCGACGGTTTCCCGATTCCCGCTCCCACTTAATCTCATTTCCGCTTCAGTTCGCCAGGTGGAGAACCTGCGCCGTCTTCAACCCGGCCAGCAGGGAACCGGCCACGGCCAGTTTGGAGCGGCGGACGCCGCTGCCGATCACGACCCCCGGGTGGGCCGCCACCGCCTCGTCGACGAGCACCGGCCAGTCCTCGGGCAGCCCGAGCGGGGTGATCCCGCCGTACTCCATGCCGGTCAGCGTGACCGCGTCGTCCATCGACGCGAACGAGATCTTCCGCGCGTCCAGGTGGCGCCGGATCACCCCGTTGACGTCGGCCCTCGTGGTGGCGAGCACCATGCACGCCGCGTAGCGGGTCTCCCCCGCGCGCCTGGCCGCCACGATCACGCAGTTGGCCGACTCGCCCATGCTCACGCCGTAGCGCTCGCAGAAGGCCGCCGTGTCGGCCAGCTCCGGGTCGATCTCGGCGACTGTGACCCCGCCGACCCCGCCGACGCCGACCCCGTCAAGCCCGCCGGCCCCGTCAAGCCCGCCGAGCCCGGCGAGCCCGCCGATGGCCCGCGCCACCGGCTCGGCCAGCAGGTCCGGCCGCTCCGCGGCACTCGTCCAGTCCAACGTCCCGATCGCCATCGCCGTCTCGTCTCCCTAGGAATTCCCTCGGAAATTCTCTCGCACCGAAGACTTTACGGCCGCGCGGTGACACTCAGGAGGTCGCCTGGAGCACCCGGCGGTGCAGATCGGTGACCGCCCTCCTCGCGGACTCCATGGCGCCGGCCTGCCAGGCGGTCAGGTGCGTGAGCCAGTCTCCGGCGAAGTAGACCCGGCCCGCCGGGCGCTGCAGCAGGGCGAAGGCGTCGTCGAAGGAGGGCCAGCTCGCCCAGCCGCCCTCGATGTACGGCTGGCGCCGCCAGGCGATCGAGACGCTGGAACGCAGCTCGGCACGGTACTTCTCACCGTGGATCTTCTTGCCCTGGGTGAGCGCGCGGTTCCGTCGCTCACGGTGGGAGAGACCGGTGTACGCCTCAGCGTTCTCCTCGACGTTGTAGTAGCCGACCACCAGGCCGCCCCCGGAGTGGTAGCCGTGAGAGGGGTACCAGATGTGGGTGATGTCCAGGTCCGTCTCGCTGGCGCCCCCGTAGATGCGGTCGTCGATCTCCCACCAGCGCCTCCCGTACTCCAGCCCGATCTTGCCGGCGGAGACGGGTACGGGCGTGCGGAGCGCGGCGGTGACCGGGGTGCCGAGGTTGTGCGGCAGGCGCGCGAACAGGTGGGGCGGCAGGGTCGCGACGCAGTAGTCGGCGCGGACGACGCCGCCCCGGTGGGTGACCTCCACGCCGTCGGGCAGGTTCCTGATCCCGGTGACCGGCGTGCCCGTCCTGATCCGGTCGCGGCCGACCGCGTCGGCGAGCGCGACGGTGATCGTGTCCATGCCGCCCACCGGCTGGAACATGGGCATGACCTGGTCGTAGCCGAAGTCCATGGTGACGTACCTGCCGGTGCCCGCGGCGAGCACGTCGCGCAGCGAGGAGGCCGCGCCCACGGAGACGCCCTCGCCCACCCCGGGGTAGGTCTCGAACCCCCGCCGCCTGGAGTCCCGCCGGTAGGCGAGGTCGGGGCCGAGATCGCCGAAACGCCGCAGGAACTCCGCCAGCCGCTCGCGGTCGTCCGCGGTGAGACGGCGGTTCAGCGCGCCCGCGTTGCTCGCCTTGGCCAGCAGCTCCGCGACATAGCCGTACAGGTCCGCGCGGGCCGCGCGCGCCCGGAGCGGGGCGGTCATGCCCCGCGTGTAGACGTACGCCGAGGCGTTGTTGTTGACGAAGATCTCGACGGGTACGCCCAGCTCGCGGCAGTAGTCCATGGTGACCATCCAGGGCGCGATCCGCGCGGCCCCCGCGTTGAAGTAGATCCCCTCCTCGAACGCCACGGTCTGCGTCTCGCCGCCCAGCTCGTCCAGCCGGTCGCCCGCGCGCAGCGTGAGGTTCCTGCCGCCCACCCGGCCGGACGCCTCCAGGACCGTGCAGTCGTACCCGGCCTTGCCCAGCTCGTAGGCGCAGGTGAGCCCGGCGATGCCCGCGCCGAGGACGACCACCTTGGCCGCTCCCCTGCCGGTGAGGGAGAAGTCGGAGCGCCGCGGGGGTGTGAAGTCCCTGTCCTGGGACTCGGGGGCGAGACCGAGCGCGCCCATGGCCGCGAACATCGCCCCGGCGCCCCCGGCCGCGCCCACGCCGACCAGCAGCGCCCTGCGCGTCAGGCCCGCTCCCGTGGCGGGCACCCTCTCGGCGGATACGGTCTCGGCGGCGGTGGCCGCCGTGGAGGAGGCGTCGGGCCGCGCGGGGCCCGTCTCGTCACTCATGGGGGTCGTCAAAGCACATCGGGCACCGTCGGGTCGAAGGGAATCGCCGGGTCGAGGGGAGTCACCGGGTCGGGGGGAATCGCGCGTCGCAGGCTATCCGGGTCGAGGGAGCCAGGGGGCGAAAGGGGAGCGAAAAAGACATCGAGCGGGCATCGGAAGGGTCAGCCGTACGCGCCGCTGGAGCAGGCGATATGGCCGCCGATCGTGGCGAAGATCCCCAGGAGGGCCATGATCTGCGAGAAGTCGTCGGTGGTGAACTCCGTGTGCCGGGGACCCGCGGCCGTCACGCCGGGGATGATCGCGCATCCTGCGGCGATGGCGGTGGAGTTCCACTCGACGCCGAGGGTGAACGGCGGCTCGGGGGCGCAGAGGCGGAAGTCGGCCACCCGGTCGAGCGCGCGGGCCGCGGCCTCGCGGATCCGGGCGTGGGCGACGGCGGGCGGCAGGAGCTCGGCGGCGAACCTGTCGATGCCCTTCTTTACCGCGACGGTCTCCACGTCGCCGAGCAGCTCCCTGGCCTCCTCGCAGACGGCCTCGTCCCCGGTCACCAGGACCACCGGCACGCCGAGCGTCCCGGCGAAGGAGGCGACGAGACGGGTCTCCCCGCAGACCTCGCCGTTGAGGTAGATGTTGTGGATCTCCTTGCCCATCCAGGTGTGGTTGAGCACGCCGTGCTGGACACCGGCCCGCGCGTGGTAACCGGCGAAGCAGGCCGCCCGGTAGCTCGCGTCGAGCCCCTGTCCCATCCGCAGCGGCTTGCCCGGCCCCCGCAGCAGGGTCGCCCGCTCGTCGAGCAGGTCGATCCTGAGGTTCTTGGTCGAGCCGTGGGCGTCATTGACGCGCACGGCGGTGGCTCCGGCGTCGAACACCCCCTCGACGACCGCGTTGGCGTCGCCGGTCATCAGCTCGCAGCCGCGCTCGTAGCCCCGGCCCCCGGCGTGCATCTCCTCGGGGTCGGTCAGTCCGGTGACACCTTCCATGTCGACCGAGACGTAGACCTTCACGCCATCCCCCATGTCTCGACGCGACGCGCCTCGTCCTCGCTCATGAAACCGATCTCCCCGTCCACGAAGTCGTGAACCTGCTTGCGCCACGGTTCGGGAATCTCCGCGACCGCGGGCGGGTAGCAGCGGTCCAGCCAGGCGGTGGAGGACTCGGTCGCGCAAAGGTGCCGCGCCGCCGCGGCGAAGACCGTGTCCTCGATGCCGGGCACCCGGGCGCAGCCGTACTCGATCATCTCCTGGCCCCCGTACGGGGGCGGCCGCTGCCACTTGCGGGCGACCGGGCGGCCCTCGGTGATCGTGGTGCGAAGCGGGCGGCGCTCGACGGCGGCCTGGATGAGCTCCTTGTACAGGCACTTGCCGCAGGTCCCGCAGGGGCCGCCCACCCCGCGCAGGCACCAGCGGAGCTGCCCGCGCAGCTCGGAGCCGAGGGCGAGCCGCATCGTGACGGCCTCGCTCACCCCGCCCACCGGAAGCACGATGTGCAGCCCGGCGGCGGCGAACGCCCGCCCCCAGGCGCCGTGCGGGGCCCACATCAGGTTGTCGGGCGTGTAGCGGTGTATGTAGCGGGCGCCCCCCAGCCAGCGCGACCCCAGCTCGTAGCCGAAGGCCAGGCCTCCCAGGTCGAGCTCGTCGGCCATCAGCAGCGCGCCCACGGCGACCGCGTGGTGCTCGGGGTAGCCGGGCCGGGGCTCGGCGAGGGTGAACTCCAGGTCGGAGCGGACGACGGTCAGCTCGCGGCCGGTCTTCCCGGCCAGCGAGGCCAGGACGTCGGAGCGGTAGTGGGTCCACCGGTTGGGCACGCGCGGGTGGGAGACCCGCTGGAAGTGCACGAACGGCGCGTCGGGCAGCATCGCGGCCACGGCGACCGAGTCGGCCCCGCCACTGTAGGAGATCGCCAGCCTGCCGCCGGACCGCGCCTGTGTTGCGGTAGGACCGGTGGGACCGGCCTGGACCCCCCAGCCGTCGCCGATCGCCCCGGCGAGCTCCGGCGAGATCGGCCGGTCGAAGGTGACGCGGCGCCGGGTCCACGGCGCGATCACGGTCCACGCGGCGAGGGCGAGCAGGTCGGGGTGGATGTCACGCGGTGCCCGCGGCAGCTCGGCCCTGAAGGTGTTCGTGGCCAGCTTCAGCGGCTGGCCGTCCGCGCAGAAGCCGGTGACGTCGTCCTCGGGGTCCAGCCGGAACACCAGGTGCCAGGTGCCGCCGTCGGCCGTCCAGGCCACTCTCACGCGCCGCTCCCCCTGCCCGCCGCCTCCGTCGTGCCTCCGGTGGCGCGGTCCACGGCCTGCCAGAGCAGCACCTCGTTCTGGAGCACCCCGTCCAGCGCGACCGCGGTCTCCTGGGCCAGCCGGTGGGCGTCGTCCCAGCGCCCGGCCCGCGCCGGGTCGAGTTTGACCCCGGCCACCCGCGCGCGCAGCTCGACGACCTCCGCGCGCAGCGAGGTGACCTCCCTGGCCAGCGTCTGGACCTCCCAGAGCGCGTCCTTGACGTCCTGCCGGTGGTCGGCCCTGGAGATGTACCGGGAGTCGAACCAGCCGAGAACCGCCCGCCGCAGCGGGGCGGGCACCAGCGCACGCTTCACCAACCGCACCATAATCCGGCACGATACCGGCAATTCTCGATCAATCAGGACCGATCCCTGCAAGCTCAGCCGACCCGGCGGACATGTCAGCGGCCGGTGAACTCCGCCTTCGACCTCTCGGAGAAGGCTCGCATGCCGATCCCCGCGTCGTCGGTGGCGAACAGGCCGGAGAACTGCAGGCGCTCGATCTCCAGGCCGGTGTCGAGATCGGTCTCCAGGCCGCGGTCCACGGCCCTCTTGGCGGCGCGCAGCGCCAGGGCGGGGCCTCCCGCGAACCGGGCGGCGTACGCGAGGGCCTCGGTGTACACCTCCTCGTCGGGGACGACCCGGTCCACCAGGCCGATGCCCAGCGCCTCGGCGGCGGGCACGTGGCGCCCGGTGAAGATGAGGTCCTTGGCCCTGGACGGGCCGACCAGCCGGGGCAGCCGCTGGGTGCCGCCCGCGCCGGGGATGATGCCGAGCAGGATCTCGGGCTGGCCCAGTTTGGCCGACTCCCCGGCGATCCTGACGTCCGCGCACAGGGCCAGCTCGCAGCCGCCGCCGAGCGCGTAGCCGGTCACGGCCGCGACGACGGGCTTGCCGATCCTCGCGACGGCGGTGAAGCAGTCCTGCAGGACCTGCGAGTGGACCGCCATGTCGGCGTACGACATGCCGGCCATCTCCTTGATGTCGGCACCGGCCGCGAAGACGTCTCCCCCGTAGACGACCACGGCGTACACGTCGTCGTCGGCGTCCACCTGCCGGGCGCACTCGGCGATCTCCAGCTGGACCTGCCGGTTGAGCGCGTTCATCTTCGGCCGGTCGAGCCTGATCGTCGCGACCCCGTCGGCCGCCTCCACCCGCACGAACTCACCCATGGACGTCCTTCCGCCTACCGCCGGGCCCCGCGGGCCGCGCCGCGATCCCCGTTGGTCCCTGTCGATCTCCGTACCGCGATCCACCATAGAGCGCGTCTCAGTTGACGGGCATGGCCAGGTCCCTGCTCTCCCCGGCGCTCCTGCCCGGGTCCTCCCCCGCCCGCCTCGGCAGCCCGGCGATCGTCCTGCGGTAGATCGCCTCGTACGCGCGGGCCATCACCTCCACGCCGAAGAAGCGCTCCACGCGGGAACGGCAGGCGCGCGGGTCGAGCGCGTCCGCCGCCTCGACGGCGGCCGGGAGCTCCGAGGGGTCGCTCCGGATGAATCCGGTGACCCCGTCCACGACCACCTCGGGCACGGCGCCCCTGCAGAGGGCGACCACGGGCGTGCCGCAGGCCATGGCCTCGATCATGACCATGCCGAACGGCTCCTCCCAGACGATCGGGAAGATCAGGCACCTGGCCGCCGCCAGCAGCTCGTGTTTGCGCGCGGTGTCGGCCTCGCCGACGTACTCGGCGTCGGGGCCGAGCCGGGGCCTGACGTACTCGTCGAAATAGTCGCGTTCGATCTTCTCGGTGAGCTTGCCGGCGAGCAGGATGCGCCGCCCCGCCGCGCGGGCGGCGTCGATGGCCAGGTGGGCGCCCTTGTCCTCGTTGAACCGGCCCAGCCACAGCGCCCAGTCCTCCTTGCGCTCCCTGAAGGGGAAGGCCGTGACGTCGACCGCGTTGTGGACCACCCCCGCCCAGTTCAGGTCGGGGGCGATGCGCCGCTGGGCCTCGGAGATGGCGACCATCGACACGGCGGCGCCGAGCACCCGGTAGTACTCGCCGAACTCGCCCCCCACCTCCCCGTGGCAGGTGATCACCGTCGGGACGGCCCGCGCGGGCGCGGTCAGCGGCCCGGCGAGGGTGTGGTCGTGGATCACGTCCACGACGAGCTCCGAGGTCATCGTGTACGCCTTGGCCGCGTGCAGGACCTCCGGCAGCGGCTCGCCGATCCGCTCCGAGGGCGCCCGCCCGTAGGTGCTCAGGAAGCGCGCGGAGGTCCCCGCCCGGCCGGCCCCGACCAGCGTGATGTCGTGCCCGCGCCGGGTCAGCCCGGCGACGAGACCGGCCACCATCGACTCGATGCCCCCGTAGCCCTGTGGCGGCACGTCGTACCAGGGCGGCGCGACCATCAGAATGCGCATGCCGTCAGACCATTCTGGGACATTTCTCGAAAAAACCATGGCCACCTCACCTGAAGAGACACGAAACCCGAAAGGACGCGAAGCCTGGGAAGACACGGAAGCTGGGAAGACAGGGAAGCTGGAAGGACGCGGCCCCGGAAGGACGCGAGAGACGATCAGTGGACCCGCAGGGCGGCGGTCAGCGGGCTGCGCGGCTCGTTGACCAGGGTGATCCCCTCCGGCAGCCCGCTGACGGTGGCGCCGTCCGGGCCGGCCTCGATCGTGATCTTGGCGCCCGCGAGCGGCAGCCCCTCGATCCGCAGGCCCTCCAGGCCGACGGGGTCCAGCCACACCCGCCCGTACGGGATCCACGGATCGAAGCGCAGCAGGGTCCTGACCAGCTGGATGGGACTCGCCGCGGCCCACGCCTGCGGGGAGCAGGAGGTGGGGTAGGGCACCGGCCAGGTGAACTCGGCCCGGTCGAACCCGCAGAACAGCTCGGGCAGCCGCCAGCCGAAGACCTCGGCCGCGTCCAGCAGGCTGAAGGCGATCCGCCGAGCCTCGTCCGTGAAGCCGTAGCGCATCAGCCCGGCCGCGATCAGGGCGTTGTCGTGCGGCCAGACCGAGCCGTTGTGGTAGCTCATCGGGTTGTAGGCGCCCATGGTGGTGGCGAGGGTCCGCACCCCGTACCCGCTGAACATCTCCGGCGAGAGCAGCCTCTCGGCGACGTGGGGGGCCCGGTCCTCGTCGACGATGCCGGTCCACAGGCAGTGGCCCATGTTGGAGGCGAGGCTGTCGATGGCGCGCCCGGTGCCGTCGAGGCCGATGGCGTAGTAGCCCCGGTCCGGCAGCCAGAAGCGCTCGTTGAAGGCGTCCCTGATGCGTTCCGCGCGGGCCGCCCACTGCTCCTCCAGGGCGCTGTCGCCCGCCTCGTGGGCGAAGTGGGCGCGGGCGATGTAGGCGGCGTAGACGTAGCCCTGGACCTCGGCCAGGGCTATGGGGGGGCCGGCGAGGGTGCCGTCGGCGAAGTTGACGCCGTCGAAGGAGTCCTTCCACCCCTGGTTGACCAGCCCGTGGTCGGTCTTGCGCCGGTAGGACAGGAACGGGTCGGCGGATCCGCAGATCCAGTCGAGGGCGGCGTCGACGTGCGGCATGAGCTCCTCGACGGCGTCCCCGTACATGCCCCACCGGCGCAGCTCGCCCATGACCATCACGAACAGCGGGGTCGAGTCCACCGAGCCGTAGTAGGCGCGGCCCGCGTGCGGCGAGGCGTCGGCCTGCTTGCCGAAACGGAACTCGTGCAGGATCTTGCCCGGCTCCTCCTCGGTCAGCGGGTCGTCGACGGTGCCCTGCAGCCCCGCCAGGCGCCTCAGGGTGCCCAGTGCCAGGCACTGGTCCATCGAAAGGGCCATCCACGAGGTCAGCAGCGAGTCGCGGCCGAACAGGGTCATGAACCACGGAGCGCCCGCGGCGATCGTCGGCGGCTCGTCCGGCCTGCCGGGCTCGAAGAGCCGCAGCGCGCCGAGGTCCTCCTTCGAACGCTCCAGCACCTGGGCCAGGACGCGGTCGGAGGTGACGATGATCGGGCTGAGGCGCTCCCAGTCGGCGCGGCGCCTGGCGGGCTCCGCGTGCTCGAGCGGGTGGTGGGTGGAGAACCACGCGGGCGACTCCTCGCCCTCCAGGATCGGGTTGGCCTGAAGGCTGACGGTCCACTCGCCCCTGGCCGGCACGACGATGCGGAAGATGAGCACGCCCGGCACGGCGAACGGCGGCGGCTCGGCCACCACCCTGGTGCCGCGCGAGCGGCAGGCGGAGACGATCAGCAGTCCCGTCCTGTCGGCCGTCACCTCCACGTCGGTCACGTGCCGGATCCGGCCGGCCTTCACCTCGAACAGGTCGGCCACGTCGGAGGCGACGTGGATGTCGACCACGCATCCGGCGGGCTCGCCGGACAGGTTGCGCAGGGTCAGGTCCTCGCGCAGGCCGCCCCCGACGTAGCGGTCCCTGATCACGAGCAGACTGCTCTCGGCCCGCCCGGGGCGGGGGGCCGCGCTGCCGAGGAACATCGCGTGGTACGGCTCGGCGGGGAGCACCCTGAGGGCCTCCACCGGCATTTCGTCCACCCTCAGCTCCCAGCGCGACAGGATCCGGGTGTCGGCGTGGTAGACCCCCTGCGCCCCGCCGGGAAGCATATCGCCGTTGCGGGCGCACACGCAGAAGGAGCCGCCCTCGACCAGCGTGACCGCGGTGTCGCCCAGCGCGCCCGGCTGGCCCTCGAACGTCCATGCGTCCACTGTTCTCTCCAGGGTGTGCGAGGTGTCGGCTATCTAGCCATTCCCACCACAAACAAGAAAGAACTACACAAAAGACGTATGTTGTCGCATTTTGTCGTACAAAAAGGGTTTTGTCCGAGTTGACTCGGCGCCCACCCCCGCCGGTGGAGCCGCCGCCCCTCGCGACAAAAGCCGCGAAAGGCGGGCTCCACGTGACCGGTTGGAGTCACAACCGGAAAGATCCCGGCAGACCTGGCCTTGAACCGATAGTAGTCATCCAATTACTTATCGTGACGACGAAAGGGAGGGTCTTGTGCCAGGTATGAACCGGCGGGGATTCGCCAGGCTGGCCGGGCTGGGCGCCGTGGGAGCGATGGGCTCGGCCGTGGAACCGGCGGTCGCCGCGGCGGTCTCGCTCACCGATCCGGCCCCCGCGCGCACCGGGCGGGAGCCGCGCGACGGAAGGCGGTGGGACACCTGCACCCGGGTGGCGCGAGACCTGCTCCTCGTCGGCGAGGACGGCTCGGACCTCAAGCTCGAATACCTCAAGGTGCTGATCGACAAGGGTCTGCCCAGGACCCGCGCCGCCAAGAGGATCCTCGTCGTCGGCGCCGGGATCTCCGGGCTGGTGGCCGCGACGCTGCTGAAGCGGGCCGGGCACCGGGTCACCGTCATCGAGGCCAACGGCAACCGGATCGGCGGCCGGATCAAGACCTTCCAGACCGGTTTCGCCGACCGGCTGCAGTACGCCGAGGCGGGGGCGATGCGCATCCCCGACTTCCACCCGCTCACGCTGGCGCTCATCGACAAGCTGGGCATCTCCCGGCGCCTGTTCTACAACGTCGACGTACGGCCGGGTGACGCGGCGACCGGCCCGACACCGCCGGTCGTCTACACCCCGCGCCGCGGGCCGGTCTGGCGCTCCGGCCCGTCCCGGGGGGAGTTCACCGCGCCGGAACGGGCGAACCACACCCTGATCAGGGTCAACGGCATCACCCAGCGCCGCGACGAGTACGCCGCGAACCCGCGCGAGATCAACGCCTCGTTCGGGCTGCGGGACACCAGGACCGCGGGAAGGATCCTGGACGACGCGCTCGACCCGGTCAGGGACTACTTCTCCGTCGTCCGCGGCTCGGGGCGGGTCGACAAGCCGCTGCCCGAGCTGATCGAGGGCTGGGCCCGCGTCCTGTACGACTTCGACGACCACTCCATGAACCGCTTCCTGCGCGAGCACGCCAGGCTGAGCGACGCGGCGATCGACGCCATCGGCACCCTGGAGAACCTGACCTCCCGGCTGCCGCTGTCGTTCATGCACACCTTCCTGACCCGGAGCCTGGTCAATCCGTCGGCGACCTACTGGGAGATGGAGGGAGGCAGCCGGGAGCTGCCGTACAAGCTGGCGCGGGGACTGCGCGGCGACATCCGGATGGACCGGCGGGCCGTGCGGATCCAGCACACCGCGCGGGGCGTGCGCGTCGAGACGGTCACCGAGACGGGCAGCACCGAGTCCGTCTCCAGGCCGCAGGGCAGGGGCGAGACGTTCGAGGGAGACCTCGCGATCATCACGATCCCCTTCTCCGCGCTGCGCCACGTGGAGATCGCCCCGGCCCTGCCGTACCCCAAGCGGCGCGCGGTGATCGAGTTGCACTACGACTCCGCGACCAAGGTGCTGCTGGAGTTCCGCAGGCGCTGGTGGGAGTTCGACGAGCGCGACTGGAGGCGGGAGCTCGGCTCCCGCTACCGCCCGGGGCCCGCGAGCCACGTGACGGGCGGCGGATCGGTCACCGACAACGCCAACCGGTTCGTCTACTTCCCCTCCCACCCGGTGCGCGGCAGCGAGGGCGGCGTCGTGCTGGCCAGCTACGCGTGGGCCGACGACGCCTCCCGCTGGGACTCCATGGACGACGCCGAGCGCTACGGCCACGCGCTGCGGGGGCTGCAGGAGGTGCACGGGGAGCGCGTCTCCGAGTTCTACACCGGTCACGGCCGGACCCAGAGCTGGCTGCGCAACCGCTACGCCTTCGGCGAGGCCGCCGTCTTCACGCCGGGCCAGATGACCGAGATCCACCCCGCCATCACCGCCCCGGTGGGACGGCTGCACTTCGCGGGTGAGCACACCTCGCTGAAGCACTCCTGGATCGAGGGCGCCCTGGAGTCGGCGGTCCGCACGGCCCTGGAGGCCAACGCCTGACCCCTCGCGACGGTCCCCGCGGGTCTCTCCGCGTGGCCCGCGGCACCGACCTCCGCGGGCCACGCGCCACCGGGCCGCCGTACGATCAGGCGCGCTCCGGGGTCACGGCGCCGGAAACCTTTCTTGGGCGCCAGGTATCGAGTGCTCAACCCTACCCACCTCACCACGCGGCGTGCCGGAACGCGGACACTTCCGGCCCCCGTGTCGGACCGCCTCCCCGGACGTTCACCCGTGACCGTTCAGCGGGCCGGGGCGGACCGGCCGGAGAGACGCGAAGACCTCCGTGCCCCCTCCGGGAAGGCCGGAAGGATCACGGAGGTCACACCGTCCGGCGCGCGCCGGACGGTCACGCGGTCAGCGGAGGGTGCCGTTGGTCATGCCGACGGGCTCCTCGGGCACCGCGACCAGGCCGAGCTCCGAGGTCGAGACCACCAGCGGGTGGTCGGGAACGACCCGGACCGTGTAGCCGAAGGGCCCGGTGCGGTCGAGGGGGATGGTCCCGGCGAAGACGGCCCTGCCGTCGTCGCCCTCGGTCTCGACGGTCAGGTCGGTGTAGGAGGGGGCGGCCAGGTCGTCGTGGTCGCCGACCCGGCCGTAGGCCGCCTGGACCCGGATGTCCCCGGGCTCCAGCTCGCCGAGGGCGATGGTGGCCTTCAGCTCCAGGGACGTGCCGAGCTCCGGGGTGCCGTCGCCCAGGCCCGAGGCCTCCACGTGCTCGACCCGCACGCCCGGCCAGGCCCTGCCGACCCGAAGCTTCCAGGCCGCGAAGCTCCTGGCCTGCTCGTAGCCCTCTCCGGAGAGGGCGCGGGCGGACTTGGCCGCCGGGGCGTAGAGGCCGACCACGTAGTCGCGGAGCATCCGCCCGGCGAGCACCTTGGGGCCGAGCGAGGCCAGGGTGTGCCTGACCATCTCCAGCCAGCGCCGGGGCAGCCCGTCGGCCCGGTCGTAGAACCGGTCGGCCACCTCGTGCTCGATCAGGTCGTACAGGGCGGCGGCCTCAAGCTCGTCGCGGCGGTCGGGGTCGGCGACGCCGTCGGCGGTGGGGATGGCCCAGCCGTTGGTGCCGTCGTACCACTCGTCCCACCAGCCGTCGCGGATGGAGAGGTTGAGCCCGCCGTTGAGCGCGGCCTTCATCCCGGACGTGCCGCACGCCTCCAGCGGGCGCAGCGGGTTGTTCATCCACACGTCGCAGCCCTGGACGAGCAGCTGGCCCAGGGCCATGTCGTAGTCGGGCAGGAAGACGATGCGGTGCCGCACGTCCTCGGAGTCGGCGAACTTCACGATCTGCTGGATGAGCTTCTTGCCGCCCTCGTCGGCCGGGTGGGCCTTGCCCGCGATCACGATCTGCACCGGCCTGGCGGGGTCGAGCAGCAGCGTGCGGAGCCGGTCGGGGTCGGACAGCATCAGGGTGAGCCTCTTGTACGAGGGCACCCGGCGGGCGAAGCCGATGGTCAGCACCTCGGGGTCGAGGGCGTCGTCGATCCAGCCGAGCTCGGCCTGCGAGGCACCCCGGTTGATCCACGACTGGCGGAGCCGCACGCGGGCCGCGACGACCAGCTTCTCGCGCAGCCGCCCCCGGATGCCCCAGACGTCGCCGTCGGAGATCTTGGCGATGCTCTCCCAGCCCTGGGCGCGGTCGACCAGGGTGGGCAGCTCCCTGCCGGCCAGCTCCATGATCTCCCGGCCGACCCAGGTGGGGGCGTGCACGCCGTTGGTGATGAACCCGATCGGGATCTCCTCGACGTCGAATCCCGGCCACAGACTCTGGAACATCTCCCGGCTCACGGCGCCGTGCAGCTCGGAGACGCCGTTGACCCGCTGGGCCAGCCGCATGCCCATCGCGGCCATGTTGAACTTGCCCGGCTCCTCCTCGGCGCCCAGCGCGAGGATGCGGTCGACGGGGACCGTGGGCCACGCGTTGTCGCCGCCGAACTGGCGGCCGATCATCTCGGCGGGGAAGCGGTCGATCCCGGCGGGCACGGGGGTGTGCGTGGTGAAGACGGTCCCGGCCCGCACCGCCTCCAGCGCCTCGTCGAAGGAGAGCCTGGCCTCGGTGAGCTCGCGGATGCGCTCCAGGCCGAGGAAGCCCGCGTGCCCCTCGTTGGTGTGGAACACCTCGGGCTCGGCGTGCCCGGTGACCCGGCAGTACGCGCGGATGGCGCGGACGCCGCCGACGCCGAGCAGCAGCTCCTGGAGCAGCCGGTGGTCGCCGCCACCGCCGTACAGGCGGTCGGTGACGTCGCGGGCGGCGGCGTCGTTCTCGGCCACGTCGGAGTCGAGCAGCAGCAGCGGCACCCTGCCGACCTGGAGCACCCAGACCTGGGCGTGCAGCGTGCGCTGCTCGGGAAGGCTGATCTTGATGCGTACGGGGGTGCCGTCCTCCTCCCGCAGGAGGGTGAGCGGCAGGCCGCCGGGGTCGAGGGAGGGATAGTGCTCCAGCTGCCAGCCCTCGGGCGAGAGGGACTGGGTGAAGTAGCCGTGGCGGTACAGCAGGCCGACGGCGAGGATGGGCACGCCGAGATCGCTGGCGGCCTTGAGGTGGTCCCCGGCCAGGATCCCGAGCCCTCCCGAGTACTGCGGCAGGGCGGCGGCGATGCCGTACTCGGGAGAGAAGTAGGCGATGGCCTTGGGAGCCTCGGAGATGGTCTGGTACCACCGGGGGGCGGTCATGTACTCACGAAGATCGTCGGCGGCGTCGGCCAGCCGCCTCAGGAAGCGGCGGTCGGCGGCGAGCTCACGGAGCCTGTCGGCCTCCACGGCACCCAGCAGGGCCACCGGATCGTATCCGACGCGCCCCCAGATGGCCGGATCGACCTCGCCGAACAGATCCAATGTCTCCGGGTGCCACGACCAGCGCAAATTGAGGACGAGCTCGCCGAGGGAGGCCAGCTCCGGCGGCAGGACGGTGCGGACGGTAAACCTGCGGATTGCTCTCACGGTGCCAGACCCTAGTTACTCAGCGCCACGAGGGCGACCCCAACACTCACGCGTCTCCCCCTCACCGCTATCAATCCACCCCAAACACATCAAAGAGAGGTGATCGACTGTTAGGACAACTCGCGGAAGAGTAAGAGGTGCCGCACTCTATCCACCGGCACGCATGAAGATGGACTATTGGGGCACCGGAGATACGAGCCGGCTGTACTGCCCTCGGGGACCGGCCGTCCCAGCAGGGCGGGGCTCCCACCTGCCCCGAGACCGGCCGCCCGAAGATGCTTGAACAAACGAAGATCTTTCCTTGCTGACTTCCCCGGCGGTACCGGGCGTGCCGCCGCTACCTTGAGACGCGATGATCGGACGAATCCCAATCCAGGACATCCACCCCACGGTCGACTGCGGGCGCCGCCCCGCGAAGGCCGCCGCGGGTGAGACCTTCGAGATCTCCGCGACCGTGTTCCGCGAGGGACACGACGCGGTCGCGGCAGGGGTCGTGTTCACCGGCCCCGGCGGCGTGCGAGGCCCACTGCTGCCCATGGGCGAGCTCGCCCCCGGCACCGACCGGTGGGGCGTGGAGGTGACGCTGCCCACCGAGGGTGAGTGGCGTTTCCGGGTGGAGGCATGGGGTGATCCCATGGCCACCTGGCTGCACGACGCGGGCATCAAGATCCCTCGGGACCTGGACGCCGACCTGATGTGCGAGGAGGGCGCCCGGCTCTTCGACCGCGCGGCGAGAGCGGTGCGGGCCACCGACTGCGGGCCCGCGACCGGCACGGTGGCGACCGGCAGGCCGGTGAGCGGCAAGACCCCGGCGGCGAGGACGGCCAGGCGCGCCAAGGAGGCGCAGAAGCACGTCTGCGGGCACCGGGCCGCGCTCCAGGCGGTCGCGGCCAGGCTGCGCGACCCCGAGATCGACCCGCGCGCCCGGTTCACCGTGGCCCAGCTCCCGGAGACGGCCGCGCTGCTGCGCGCCCACCCGCTGCGCGACCTGGTGACGAGGTCGGCCCCGCGCACGGTCCTGGTGCACCGCCGCAGGGCGCTGTTCGGGTCGTGGTACGAGTTCTTCCCGCGCTCCGAGGGCGCGATCACCGAGCAGGGCGTCGCCCCCAAGTCCGGGACCTTCCAGACCGCCGCCAAGCGGCTGCCGGCCGTGGCGAAGATGGGCTTCGACGTCGTCTACCTGCCGCCGATCCACCCGATCGGGCACAGCTTCCGCAAGGGGCGCAACAACACCCTGACACCCGAGCCGTACGACCCCGGCTCGCCCTGGGCGATCGGCTCGGAGGAGGGCGGCCACGACGCCATCCACCCCGACCTGGGCACCTTCGAGGACTTCGACGCCTTCGTGGCCAAGACGCGCGAGCTGGGCATGGAGGTCGCCATCGACTTCGCCCTGCAGTGCGCGCCCGACCACCCGTGGGTCAAGGAGCACCCGGAGTGGTTCAACATCCGCGCCGACGGCTCGATCGCGTACGCGGAGAACCCGCCGAAGAAGTATCAGGACATCTACCCGCTGAACTTCGACCGGGATCCCAAGGGGATCTACGAGGAGATCAGGCGGGTCGTGCGGCTCTGGATGGACCACGGGGTGCGGATCTTCCGGGTGGACAACCCGCACACCAAGCCGGTGGCCTTCTGGGAGAGGCTGCTCGCCGACGTCCACACCACCGATCCTGACGTATTGTTCCTGGCGGAGGCGTTCACCCGCCCCGCCATGATGCGGACGCTGGCCAAGGTCGGCTTCCACCAGTCGTACACGTACTACACGTGGAAGAACTCGCGCCCGGACGTCGAGGCGTACCTGAGCGAGCTCTCCCACGAGACGTCGCACTACATGCGGCCCAACGTGTTCGTCAATACTCCGGACATTCTCCATGAATACCTTCAACACGGGGGAGTCCCGGCATTTCATATCAGAGCAGTACTCGCGGCGACGGCGATGCCGACGTGGGGCGTGTACGCCGGATATGAACTTGCGGAGAATGTACCGGTTAGACCGGGCAGTGAAGAATACCTTGATAGCGAGAAATATCAGTATAAACCTCGTGATTGGGTCGCGGCTGAGCGGGAAGGCCGTAGCCTGGCCCCGTTCATCACGCAACTCAATTTGTTCCGAAGAGCACACCCAGCGCTCCAGGAACTGCGTAATCTACGGTTTCACAGCGTCAACCACCCGGATGTGATCTGCTTCTCCAAGCGGTTGCCCGGCGCCTATGACACGGCCACACGACGGCACGGCCTGGGCGACGTAGTCCTCGTCGTCGTGAACCTGGATCCGCACAACACCCACGAGGCGACGGTGTCGCTGGACATGCCCGCCCTCGGTCTCGACTGGCAAGCCGAGTTCGTCGTGGACGACGAACTGTCGGGCGAGTCGTATCGCTGGCGGCAGGACAACTACGTGCGTCTCGATCCCCACATCCACCCAGCGCACGTCTTCACTCTGCGTGCCGCGGCGGCGAACCAGCGGTGAGCCGGCCGGGTACGCCCATACCGGCAGAACAGCGGGGAGTCCACTGGTGAGTCAGCTACCTGAGCCAATTCCGAACACCTTCGACGAGGAAAAGCCGCGCGATCCTTACTGGTTCAAGCGTGCCGTCTTCTACGAGGTTCTCATCCGGGGTTTCGCCGATTCGAACGGCGACGGCACCGGAGACATCCGCGGTCTCATCCAGAAACTGGACTATCTCCAGTGGCTCGGTGTCGACTGCCTCTGGCTGCTTCCGCTGTACGAGTCGCCGCTGCGCGACGGCGGGTACGACATCGCCGATTTCATGAAGATCCTTCCTGATTTTGGCGATCTCGGAGATTTCGTGAAATTGGTCGATGAAGCGCACAAGCGCGGCATGCGGGTCATCGCCGACCTGGTGATGAACCACACCAGCGACCAGCACCCGTGGTTCCAGGCCTCCCGCCACGACCCCGAGGGGCCGTTCGGCGACTTCTACGTCTGGAACGACCACGACGAGCTCTACAAGGACGCCCGGATCATCTTCGTCGACACCGAGACGTCCAACTGGTCCCACGACCCGGTCCGGGGCCAGTACTACTGGCACCGCTTCTTCTCGCACCAGCCGGACCTCAACTACGAGAACCCGGACGTGCAGGACGCGATGCTGGAGGTGCTGCGCTTCTGGCTGGACCTGGGCATCGACGGTTTCCGCATGGACGCCATCCCGTACCTCTTCGAGCAGGACGGCACCAACTGCGAGAACCTGCCCAGGACCCACGAGTACCTGAAGCGGGTCAGGGCGGAGATCGACCGGCTCTACCCCGACCGGGTGCTGCTCGCCGAGGCCAACCAGTGGCCCGCCGACGTGGTCGAGTACTTCGGCGACTCCGCCACCGGGGGTGACGAGTGCCACATGGCGTTCCACTTCCCGCTGATGCCGCGCATCTTCATGGCGGTCAGGCGGGAGTCGCGCTACCCCATCTCCGAGATCATGGCCCAGACGCCGAAGATCCCGGAGAACTGCCAGTGGGGCATCTTCCTGCGCAACCACGACGAGCTCACGCTCGAGATGGTGACGGACGACGAGCGCGACTACATGTACTCGGAGTACGCCAAGGACCCCCGGATGCGCGCCAACGTCGGCATCCGGCGGCGGCTCGCCCCGCTGCTGGAGAACGATCGCAACCAGATTGAGCTGTTCACGGCGTTGCTGCTCTCTCTCCCGGGATCTCCCGTGCTGTACTACGGCGATGAGATCGGGATGGGGGACAACATCTGGCTGGGCGACCGCGACGGTGTCCGTACCCCCATGCAGTGGAGCCCCGACCGCAACGCGGGATTCTCCGACTGCGACCCGGGGCGCCTGTATCTCCCGGTCATCATGGACCCGATCTACGGCTACCAGGCGCTCAACGTCGAGGCGCAGCAGCGCAGCGCGGGTTCGCTGCTCCACTGGACGAAGCGGATGATCGACATCCGCAAGCGGCACCCGGTCTTCGGCCTCGGTGAGTTCACCGAACTGAACTCGTCCAACCCGAGCGTCCTCGCCTTCGTGCGCGAGCTCGGCGACGACCGGATGCTGTGCGTCAACAACCTGTCCCGGTTCCCGCAGCCGGTGGAGCTCGACCTCCGCCGCTTCGAGGGAACGGTCCCGGTGGAGACGATGGGCGGAGTTCCTTTCCCACCGATTGGCGAGCTTCCGTATCTTTTGACTCTTCCTGGGCATGGGTTCTACTGGTTCACCCTGCCACCCGCATCCCAGGAGGCGTAAAGCCGTGTTGACGGAGCTCCTTACCGGTTGGATCACCCATCAACGATGGTTCGCCGGTAAGGGGCGCCCGATCGACGACCTCGTCGTCGACTCGGACGTGGAGCTGTCACCGCGCCTGCGCCACCTGATCATCTCGGTTCACCAGTCCGGCGCCCGCGACCGCTACCAGTTGCTGCTCGGCAGCGAGGCGCCGGAGTGGGCCCGCTTCAAACCGGCCCACATCGGCGGCGGCTACTACGACGCCGCCTACGACGCCGATCTCACAGCCGCCCTGCTCGAAGGCATGGCCGAGGGCCGCGACCTCGGCGCCCTCCGCTTCCGCCACCTCGACGGGGTGGAGATCGACACCTCCAAACGCAGCCTGGTCCTCGGCGCCGAGCAGTCCAACACCTCGCTGGTGTACGGCGACACCTACATCTGCAAGCTGTTCCGCCGCCTGACCGCCGGGGTGAACCCCGAACTGGAGATCGTCACCGCCCTGGCCCTCCGCGACGGCACGCACATCGCCCGGCCGTACGGCTGGATCGAGACCGACCTCGACGGCGAGACCACCACGCTGGCGATGACCCAGGAGTTCCTGTCGAACGCCAACGACGGCTGGGCCCTCGCCCTGGCCAGCGTCCGCGACCTGTACGGCTCCCTCGAACCGTCGGCCTCCGACGCGGGCGGCGACTTCAGCTCCGAGGCCTACCGCCTGGGCGTGACCACCGCCCAGGTCCACCAGGAGATGGCCGCCGCCTTCCCGACCGACGTGATCGAGTCGCAGGAGGTCAAGCGGATGGTCGAGGAGTTCCGCCGCCGCCTGGCCGTCGCGGTGGAGGAGGTGCCCGGCCTCGGCGAGCACGCCCACGCCGCCGAGGAGGCCTACCAGCGGGTCTCCGACGTGGCCGGGGAGATGCCCGTCCAGCGGGTCCACGGCGACTACCACCTCGGCCAGGTGATGCGCACCACCAAGGACTGGATCGTCCTCGACTTCGAGGGCGAGCCCGGCCAGCCCATCGCCGAGCGCCGCGCCCTGTCCTCCCCGCTGCGGGACGTGGCCGGGATGCTCCGTTCCTTCGACTACGCCGCCCGCCACCTGCTGGCCGACCACCCCGACGCCGACGCCCTGCGCCCCCGTGCGATCGAGTGGGCCGAGCTGAACCGCTCGTCCTTCCTGGCGGGCTACTCCGCCGGAGGCGGCCACCTCCGCGCCGAGGACGCCGTCCTGCTGCGCGCCCTGGAACTCGACAAGGCCGCCTACGAGGTGGTGTACGAGTCCCGCAACCGGCCGACCTGGCTGCACATCCCGATGTCGGCCTTCCAGCTGGGCCGCTAAGACCAGGCTGCTGGAAGAAGGGTCCGCCGGGTCACTTCGAGTGCGGCAGCAGCACCTTGTCGATGATGTAGACGGTGGCGTTCTTGGTGGGGATGCCACCGCAGACCACCTTGGCCCTGCCGGAGACGATGTAGTTCTGGCCCGAGCCCTTGACGGTGATCTGACCGCCCTGCATGGTCTTCAGCGGGGCGCCGACCAGCTGGGACGGGCTCTTCGCGCCCTGGACCACGTGGTAGGTCAGGAGCTTGGTCAGCTGCGCCTTGTCCCCCAGCAGCTTCTTGAGCGTGGCCGGCGGGAGCTGGTTGAAGGCGGCGTTGCTGGGAGCGAAGATCGTGACGTCCTTGGCCCTGTAGAGCTTGTTGGTCAGGCCGACTTCCTTGATGGCGGTGTTCAGGGTGGACAGATCAGGGGTGTTGGCCACCACGGTGGTGACCCGCTCCCTGGCCGCGCTGCGGAGGCTGCCCTTGCCGGAGGACGGCAGGGCCGAGCAGCCGGGGCCGATCGGCTTGCCGGTCAGGACGGCCGAGTGACCCGAGGCCGACGAGGGCGTCAGGGTCGGAACGGAGCCGGCCGCCGCGGCGGCGGGAAGCGCGCTCAACATCAGCACGCTCAGCCCTGAGACGAGAAACTGTTTCTTCATGGCGACCTCCTGGTTCGGATGGGTGAGCCGGCCGGGCATCTGTCCCAACAGCTCATGCCGCCTGTCCACAGACTTCTTTCCCCTTAATTCACCACCTATCGGACATATGGCCATCAAATGCCAAAAACTATATAAGAATGGCTCCTAGTACGACATAAATACAGGCAACCCTTGGTCTGCGCCGGGCGCCGCAAGGCAGGTCAGAGCACAGAGTAATTAAGTGCTGACATATAGTGACCAGATGGCCCCACCGCTACCCGGCCCGCTGGCCCACCTGGCACCGCTGCTGGACCACTACGGCTACCTGGCCGTCGGCGCCCTGGTCTTCATGGAGGACTTCGGCATCCCCGTCCCCGGGGAGACGATCCTCCTCACCTCCGCGATCTACGCCGGGGCCGGGCGACTGAACCTCGCTCTCATCATGCTGATCGCGGTGGTGGCCGCCATCGCCGGGGACAACCTCGGCTACGTGATAGGCCGCACCGGTGGCCGCGCCTTCGTCCGCCGCTGGGGCCACTACGTCCTGCTGCCCCCGGAGCGCTTCGAGAAAGCCGAGAGGTTCTTCGCCCGGCACGGCGGCAAGGTCGTCGTCGTCGCCCGCTTCGTCTCGGGACTGCGCCAGGCCAACGGCATCGTCGCGGGCACCATCGGCATGCCCTGGCCCCGTTTCCTGGCCTTCAACGCCCTCGGCGCGGTCCTGTGGGTGGGGATGTGGACGGTGCTGGGATACACCGCGGGCACCCACATCGCCGAGTTCTACGACGAGATCTCCCGCTACTACAGCTACCTGCTCATCGGCCTGGCCGTCCTGGCCGCCGGACTCCTCGCCCGGCACCTGCTCCGGCGACGCCGCGCCCGCTGACCGGCGTCCGGCACCGCTCAGCGGTCGCCCCCGGGAAAACCCCTTGGCTCGAAGCGCCCGCCGCAGCTACCGGCCAAGTCACAATCTACGAGCCCTCTCGCGTATTCCTCGGTCTGAAGAAGACCTGGAACGACGAGCGGCTCCCAGGTGTGCAGGGCATGCGCCTGCTGTTCGACGTCAAGCCGGCCCCGGAACCACTGGGGGCTTGCCGCGCGGGTGACGTGCGTCCACAGGTTGTGGATCTCTCCACCTGCCCCCAGGGCGTCGTCGCAGCGCTGAGCGAAGTTGCGGCCGGGCGTGCGCTCGCCCCGGTCGAGGCCTCACCATCTGCTCGCCGATTCCTCGGGCGCCGGCGAGCTACCAGCGGCCGCCCTTGGCGAGCTGGCCACGGACCGCGCCGTCGGGGAACTGCTTGGTGTGCAGGTTGGCGTACCAGTTCTTCGGGTTGCTCTTGATGCCCTTGAGCAGGCTGGAGTCCTTGACGGCGACGGAGCCGAAGCTCGTGTTGCCGCGGATCCTGCCGTTGGACAGCAGGTCGATGACGACTGGGCCGTTCGTGCCCGCCTTGCCCTTGTGGATGTGGAAGGCGCTGGGCTTGGCGGTCCTCTTCCACTGGACGAAGTAGTAGAAGCGGTTCCCCTGGATGCGGAACTTCGCGACCGCGATGCCGTCCCGGTCGTTGACCTTCTTGCCCGGTTCCGGCACCTCGTTCCTGCCCAGGAGCCCGGCGGCGAAGTAGTACTTCTTGGCCTGGATACCTTGGATGCCCTGGGTGCCCTGACCGGTCGCCTCACCGGTCATCGCGGCGACGGGTGAGGCCGATGCCTCGGCGGGTACCGCCAGCGTGCCGGCGGCCAGCGCCACCGTCGCCGCGCCCACCACCGCGCGGCCCATCGCGCGCCGCCAGGAGATACGCCCGCTACCGACCTGTTCGAAAGCATTCATGAGGATCTCCACCTTGATTCCGCCGTGTCACTCTTTTCGGACACCGCAGACCCTAGGGAGTCAGCCGCCGGTGTTATGCGTACAAATCCACACAAGTAATGAGCGTGGGCAAGGTCACACAGCCCCTCGACGTCCCGGTATCCGCGGACCAGGTGCGGCGGGGCGGCGGGGGCCGGTCCCGGCACCGGCGTACGCCCGCCGGCCCCCGGAAGCCCGGAGGGCGTTTCCGCAGGTTGGCCGTAACACTTACCTGTGAACCGCGTTCCTGTATGACGCTCTTACGCGGCCTGTGGAACGCTCGGCGCGAAGCGAATGCTGAAGATCGGATGGGTGTCAGGTGTCATCAGGTAGCGGGGGAACCACACGGCGGCGTCCCGGTCGGGTCATCGCCTCGGTGGCGGGGGTCGTCGCGATGGCGCTGGTGGCGGCGGGTTGTTCCTCCGGCGACACCTCGGACCAGGCGGTTCCCGTCGTACGGCAGTCCGCCGCCGCCTCACCGGCGGCGCCCGGCACCGCGATCCAGAAAGCGCCGCCGGTCGACCCCGCGTGGCCTCGCTGGGGGTTCACCCACACGGGGGTCAGCGCCAACAACGTCACCCCGGAATTCGAGCAGGTCGTGGCCGGGACGCTGGCCAAGACCCCGATGCTGCAGAACCAGCACATCATGGGGTTCGGAGCGCTCAACCCCCAGCCCCGCCCGCAGGAGTTCTACTGGGAGGACCTCGACAGCCGGACGAACCTCATGAGGCGGTCCGGCGGCACACAGGTCATGACGCTCTGCTGCGCCCCCGACTGGATGAAGGGCGGCCCCGAGGGCCCGACCTCGGACGTCGGCTGGGACGAGCACCTGGAGGACGCCCCCTACCCCAAACACTTCGACGACTTCGCCAAGCTGTCGGCGGCCGTCGCCACCAAGTACCGCGACGTCAAGTACTTCATGGTCTGGAACGAGTTCAAGGGCTTCTGGAAGGACCACTCCAAGCCCGCGGACTTCAAGGGCTACACCACGCTCTACAACAAGGTCTACGACGCGGTGAAGGCGGCCAGGCCCGACGCCATGGTCGGCGGTCCCTATCTGGGCTTCGACAGCAACAGGACGGGCAAGTCCGAGCTGCGGGGGCCGTGGGGGGTCGTCAACCAGAACGCCCTGGACGCCTTCGAGTACTGGTTCAAGAACAAGAAGGGCGCCGACTTCGTCGTGGTCGACGGCGCCTCGCTGACCGACGCCCACGAAATGTTGCCCGACGCGTTCGGAGCGCTGGGCAAGTTCAGCGCGGTCACCACCTGGCTGCGTGAGAGGACCGGTGACATGCCGGTCTGGTGGTCGGAGTGGTACTTCGTCCCCGAGGACAAAACCACGTGGCCCGAGCCGATGCGGCTAGCCGTCCAGGCCGCCTCGATGATCGAGTTCGCCAGGAGCGGCGCCGCCACGGCGCTGTACTGGAATCCGCAGGCCAAGGAGGGCTGCCAGGGGTGCATGTGGGACCCGCGGACCGGCGCCACGCTCCCCACCGGCAAGCTGGTGAGCGACTTCACCACGTGGTTCCCGGCCGGAGCCGAGCTGGAAGAGGTCACCTCCTCCGATCCCGGGGTCCGGGTGCTCGCGCAGCCCCGGCGACTGGTGATGGTCAACACCGCCAAGGCGGAGGTCACCACGACCGTGGACGGCAGGGAGTTCACCCTTGGGCCCTACGAGATCAGGTGGAGCGACCGCTGACCTTCCGGCCCGGCTGACCCTCGGTCCGACGGACAGGAGCGTCCGGGCCTCCCTCCTCGTACGCCACCGGGAATCCCGAGGATGGAAACTTTCACCGAACGACGCGGGAGTGGCTCCGCCGCTTCCAGCACCGAAGGTGTTTCCCACCTGTGAGAAAACCCCATGGAGAGGAAGGAGCGCACCGGACGCGTGTCCGTGTCCCCGTTCCGGTGATTGAAAATTTCGGCAAACAACTTTAACTTTCGGCGACAAGCATGAGGCGTCGAACGCCGGGGCCGCGACGGTCAGGGAGCCCCGGCGGTCGGCCGTAGCCGAGAGGAGATCGACGATGTCCGACAGCGATGTTCCCCGCCGGGCCCAACCGGGATCGGGGAACGGTCGGATGAGAACGGCCCTGCGAATGGTGTGCGCGGCCCTTCCCCTCCTGCTCGGCCTGGCGCTGACGACCTCACCCGCGTCCTCCGCCTCCCTGGTGGAGGTCACCGGTTTCGGGACGAACCCCAGCAACCTGCGGATGCACATCTACGTCCCCGACCGGGTGGCGCCCCGGCCCGCCATCCTGCTGGCGGTGCACTACTGCACCGGTTCCGGCCCTGCCTTCCACTCCGGCACGCAGTTCGCCTCGCTCGCCGACCAGTACGGGTTCATCGTGATCTACCCGTCGGCCACCCGCAGCGGGAGCTGTTTCGACGTCTCCTCCCCCGAGGCGCTCAGGCGCGGCGGCGGGAGCGACCCGGTCGGGCTCATGTCCATGGTGACCTACGCCCAGCAACGCCACAACGGTGACCCCTCGCGGGTCTACGTGACGGGTGCCTCCTCCGGCGCGATGATGACCGAGGTCCTGCTGGGCCTGTACCCGGACGTGTTCAAGGCCGGAGCGGCCTTCATGGGCGTACCCTTCGGCTGCTTCGCCAGTTCCTCGGGATGGAACAGCGAGTGCGCCAACGGCACGATCGTCAGGACCCCCCAGGAGTGGGGCAACCTGGTCCGGGCCGCCTACCCCGGATACACCGGCGCCCGGCCCCGCGTCCAGCTGTGGCACGGCACCGAGGACTCCACCCTGCGCTATCCGAACCTGGGCGAGGCGGTCAAGCAGTGGACCAACGTCCACGGCCTGAGCCAGACCCCGACCTCCACCGACACACCCCGGGCGGGCTGGAACCGCAGCCGCTACGCCGACTCCACGGGTACCGTCAAGGTCGAGTCCTACAGCCTGCCGGGCGTCGGGCACAACCTGCCGCAGAGCGGGATGGCCGAGTCCGCGATCCAGTTCTTCGGCCTGAACACCCCCGGCCCCACCCCCACCCCTACTCCCACACCCACTCCGACCCCCACGCCCACCCCGACGCCCGGCCCCTCCTCCTGCCGGGTGACCTACAGCGCCAACAGCTGGACCACCGGCTTCACCGCCAACCTGTCCGTCACCAACACCGGCACCTCGGCGATCAACGGCTGGGAGCTGAAGTTCACCTTCCCCGGGAACCAGCAGGTCACCCAGGGCTGGAGCGCCACCTGGTCACAGTCAGGCCAGGTCGTGACCGGCCGCAACGCCGCCTACAACGGCACCCTGAACCCCGGGCAGTCCGCCGGAATCGGTTTCAACGGCTCCTACAGCGGCACCAACACCGCCCCCGGCTCGTTCACCCTCAACGGCTCGACCTGCAGCTGACCCCCGGCACACCCCGGGAAACACCCCGGCACCCGGTGGAACCGGTCTTCCCGCCTCTCCTGGCGAGGCCGGCCGTCCACCGGGTGGCCGGCGCGCCGCGCGGCTCATCCGCGAGCCGGCCGGCCTTCTGGGCGGGTTCGGCGGTACGGGGTGGTCGGGGCGAACCGCTCCGGTCACCGGTTTGTTGAGTAGGGGATACTCACGACACGGATCCCTGTCAGTCCTACCTTCGCAGGAAGAACGGATGATGGGGGGACACCATGCACTTCGTTCCACTGGCGCCGGACGCGCTGGACAAACTGGAAACCCGCTTCCACGAGTTGAGGGCCGCTCGGCTCCTGCCCGAGCACCTGACGTTCGAGGACTACTACGCGGTGTGGCGCTCCGAGCGGCGCGGGCCGCGCGCGGCGGGCCTGGACGACGGCACCGTCATCCCGCAGGCCCCCGACGCGAGTCTGATCAACCGGCCGCCCAGGAAGCTCAGGGGCGTCATCAGGACCCTGGTGCTGCTGGTCGACTTCGACGACCGGCCGCACGACCCGGCTCACGACGTGGGGCACTTCGAACAGTTGCTGTTCGGCACCCAGGCGGGCAGCATGCGCGACTTCTACCGGAAGGTCAGCGGCTTCGGCGACGGCTTTGACGCGCGGGGCATCGACGTGCAGGGCGAGGTGTTCGGCTGGTTCCGGCTGCCGCACACGCTGGCCTTCTACGCCAACGACAAGTCGGGGATGGACGAGCAGAACTTCCCGCGCAACGCCCAGGGCATGGCGCGCGACGCCGTGCTGGCCGCCCTGGAGGCGGGCGTCGACTTCGACCCCTCCTACGACGTGCTCGACGAGAACCGGGTCACCGCGCTGTTCGTCGTGCACGCCGGTCCGGGCGCCGAGACCCTCTCCGACGCCGCCGGGCTGCAGTTCATCTGGAGCCTGAAGTGGACCGTCGGCGAGCAGCCGATCACGGTGGGGCCGGGTCTCCAGGTGAGCACCTTCCTGACCGTGCCCGAGGACTGCAACGTCGGCGTCTGCGCCCACGAGTGGGGGCACCTGGCGGCGCGCTGGGCCGACTACTACGACACCGACCGGGCGCAGACCGGCGCCACGTCACACGGGCTGGGCAACTTCTGCCTGATGGCGGCGGGCTCGTGGGGCAACAACGGCGTCACGCCCGTTTTCCCGACCAGCATGCTGCGCATGTTCCACGACTGGGTCACCCCGCGCCTGGTCACCGGGACCACCCGCGGCATCACGCTCCGGCCGGCGGCCGAGGGCGGCGACTTCGTCCTCGTCCACAACGACCGGACGATGAAGGACACGCAGTACATCGTTGTCGAATACCGCCGTCGGCGGGGTCAGGACGAGTTCCTGCCCGACCAGGGCATCGCGGCCTACGTCGTGGACGAGGCCGTTCCCAATGTCGACGACGAGCGGCGCCTGGCGATCGAGCTGATGCAGGCCGACGGCCTCCGCCAGCTCGCCAGGATCGGCAGCCTCGGCAACAGGGGCGACGCGGGCGACCTCTACCCCTCGCAGGGCAACGCGAGGATCGGCAGGGACACCTCACCCGCGCTGAACCTGCCCGAAGGCGGATGGACGGGCGTGACCATCGAGATCTCCGGCACGCCGGGCGACGAGGAGATGACGATCGACGTCGTCTTCGGACCGTGAGGAAACCGGGCGTTCCAGGTGGTCACGATCCCCCGGACCGCCGGGCGACCCGGACCCCGGCACGCGAGCAAGCGGAGGTTCAGCGGGTGCCAAGACGGACGCGTCAGAGTGGCCCGCATGTCGTTCCTACCGAGAACCCACGAGATCCCGCCGGGTGTGAGACACGAGAGGTTCCACATCCGGCCCATCACGATTCACGATGCGGTGCGCGACTTCGACGCCGTGATGAGCAGCGCGGCCCGGCTGCGGGAGCGCTTCCCGCTGTGGGGCGGCTGGCCGCTCGGCGACATGACGCTGGAGGAGAACCTGATCGACCTGGCCTGGCACCAGAAGGAGGCCCTGCTGCGCAGGTCGTTCAACTACGCGGTCATGAGTCCCGACGGGTCCCGCCTGCTCGGGTGCGTCTACGTCGATCCTCCGGAGAGGCGAGGGGCCGACGCCGACGTGTCGTTCTGGGTGCGGGCCGACGAGGAGGGCACCGGCCTGGAGGAGGAGCTGGAGCCGGTGGTCCGCGCCTGGCTGGACGAGGCGTGGCCGTACGCCTCGGTGCGCTGGCCGGGCAGGGAGATCTCCTGGGAGGAGTGGGACCTCCTGCCGGACGTACTCCGGGCGGATGGGTGAGGCGCCCCCGGACGACCGGCGGCCGCCGGTCGGTGGACCGGCGGCCGCGCGAACGTGCGGACTCGCGAACGTGCGGACTCGCGAACGTGTGAACTCGCGAACGTGTGAACTCGCGGACTCGCGGGTGGGGATCAGGGGGTCTTGGTGATCTTCACCTTCTCCTTGCGGTAGTTGTTGCCGTTGCCGTCCGGCCGGTAGCCGTTCTCCACGTTCCCGGCGATGTCGACGGCGAACCAGCGCACCTCGGTGTCCTTGGTGACCGTGATCTGCTGCGCGCCCTCACGCATCCCGGCGGCGGCGAGCTTGGTGGAGCTCAGCGTCGGGCGGCTGCCGTCCAGCGTGTAGTACACGTTGGCGGGCTCGTCGGTCGCGAAGGTGAACGTGGAGGAGGTGGTGGTCCAGCCGGTCTTCTTCAGCTCCGACCTGGGACGGTCCCTGTCGTCGGCGAAGGACCGGGCGATCTCCAGGATGCCGATCTGACCGCTGGCGAACTCCATCGCCTCCTCGTGTCCCTCCGCGAACTCCGGCTGGAAGCCGACCGCCCGGAACTGCTTGGTCGCCGGGTCGTAGACGTCCGCGCCGACCTCGAAGTCCCAGCCGATGATGCCCCGGTTGAACCAGTGCTCGTCGGCGCTGTTACCGGCCGCGGAGTACAGCACGTCGGGCACCGGACCGGTGCGACCCGGCCAGATCCCGGTACCGCGCCACGACTGGACCGCGGAGAGGATGTGGTCGGAGGCGTCCCAGAAGAAGTTCTCCGTGCCGTAGTCGACCCGGGGCAGCAGCTCGCGCCCGGCGGCCTTGTACGCGCCCGGAGGCCACATGAAGTAGCCGCCGTAGGAGTGCGTGTTCATCGCGAACTTGATGTTCGGGTACTGGGTGGTGAGCCAGACCTCGTTGCGCGCCTCCGGCTCCGACAGCTCGGCCGGGCCCGCGAAGGTGTCGCTGGTGCAGGTGGTCGAGGCGCCGCTGTAGCCGTCGAAGATGGAACCGACCGAGAAGTTTCGGTTCAGGTCCACGCCCCAGGAGTTGCGCCGCGCCGGGTCCGCCGCGTTGACCGGGCAGTGGTTGGTCAGGTTGCGGCGCTGCATGTTGTAGTCGTACATGCTGTAGTGCCCGCCGTCGGGGTTGGCCGTGGGCAGGATGAAGATGTCGAGGTCGTCGACCAGCTTCTTGGTCCGGCCGTCGCGGGCGTAGTTGCGCAGGAGCCGCTCGGCGGTCTCCAGGCAGACCAGCGGGGTCACCCATTCGCGGGCGTGCTCCTGGCAGTAGAGGAACACACCGGTCTTCGACCCGTCGCGCTGCTTGCCGATGCGCAGCGCCTTCGTCTGGAACGGGTCGCGCGAGACGGTCGCCGGCGCCTTCAGGTTGTCGGTCAGCTTCGTCGCCGCCGCCGCGTCGACGAGACCGGCACCGGCGTTACCCCTGTAGGTGGCGGCGCTCAGGAGTGCCGACGCCGCGGTGTTGCCGTTGAGCGCCTCCACCACCTGGACGGCGGTGCTGCTGATCGCGGAGGACGCGTCCGTGCCGAGGTTGACCACGACGTCCTTGCCGCTCACGGAGACGCCCAGCGGGCTGGAGGCGGTGTCGGGCTTCACCAGGGCGAGGCTGAGGTCGTTGCCGCCCTCGTGTCCGTACGCCTTCGAGCTCACGTAGAACGTGCTCGCCGCGACCGTGCCGAACTGCGCCTGCGCCGCCCGGCGGTAGCCGTTCGTCTTGTGTGGCAGGTTGACGATCTGGCTGATCTTCGGGAACTCCGCGGCCAGGGCGGTGATCCTGTCGGTGAGCTCGGTGGGGTCCATGTAGCGGTCGACGAAGTCCGCGACGTAGTGGGGGTTCGGCGCCTTGCGCGGGGATCCCAGCCACTTGGTCACCGGGACCGTGACCGAGCCGCCGCGGTTGCTCGTGATCGTGACCTTGGTGGGGATCGCGGTGAGGGAGAGCGGCGAGCTGAACCGGTGGTACATGTACTGGCCGGCGTCGGTGAAGCGCGACATCGTCGTGGTGCCGCCCGAGTCCGGGGGCGTCTTCTTACCGCTGTCCCAGGTGGCGGTGAGCACGGTCTCCGCGTCGACGGCGCTCGACTTCACCTCCACCGACAGGAAGCGCTGGTCGTCGAGGCTGGTGAACCACTCGGCGCGGAGCGGGGTCAGCGTGTCGACCTCCGCCGCCGCCTCCGCGGCCTCCTTGAGCGCCTCCCGCCGTTCCGCCTTGTTCGCGGCGACGTCGCTCTGGTCGGAGATGGGTCCGCGTACGTCGAAACCGAGGTCACGCAGCCTCTGGGCCTCCGGAGGGCTCAGCACGGCGTGGACCTCGAGGCCGCCCTCGACGGACTTCTTGTACTCCGCGAGGTCGACGTCCAGGGAGTTGAGCCGGTCGACGGCCGCCTGGTCGGGGACGATGACGCGCAGCAGCGCCACACCGTTCTGCTCGGTGCTGGACTGCCGGTCGGGGACGACCTCGCTGACCGGCGGAGCCGGGTCGGCGAGAACGGGCATCGAGCTGAGGCTGAGGGCGAGAGGCAGGGCGAGTATGACCGCGGCGCGGCCGACTCTCCTGCCGGTGAGGGGGCTCCTCATGAAAGATTCCTCCAGTTGGCGCACGTCTCAGGTAGGGGGGCACCTGGAAATAAGTGCGCTATCGGCAAGAATCTTCGCTAGATGGCCGATATCCGTCAAGGAGTAAAATAGCGGCGTAACCTATCCGAATTACGCAAGCAAGACCGAGGGAAAACCACAGCCGTACGACGCGGGTCCGGCCGGCGCGCCCTCGCGGCGCCGCGGACCGGGAGCGGCAGCCCCCACCTCGGACGAAAGTCGCCGAGCGCCCTCGGGATCCGGCCCTGGAAGGTTGGCCCCCGCCGCTCGAAATTCGGACTAAAAGCTACAAACGGCACAATATACACCAAAAGGGCAATACGCCTTTGGACCCGCCGGGACACTCATCGATCGCTACTCTTCGCAAGGAAAAGTCAACGGTGAGTAAAGAGGGCGTTCATGGGGCGAAGACTGATGGTGATGGCGGTCGCGGGGGCGGGGGTGGCCGTCGTCGCCGGGGCGGCACTGTTCGTCCCCGGCGAGCAGGGGTCGCAGGCCGCGAGGTCCACCCTGCGGGTGCCCGCGCGAGAGGACCCGCTGACCGGCCAGGAGGTCGCCCAGGCCACCACGATCGCGTCGGCGGGGTCCAGATCGCACATGGCCGCCGGGCGGATCAAGCTGCTCTACGTGGAGCGCGACGACGACAAGGACTCCTCCCCCGACCACCGCCGCGCCGACGCGTACCTCTACGACTACGGCAGCGACAGGCTCATCGTTCGGACCGTCGACCTCGGCCGGGGCGAGGTCGTGCGGGAGACCGTGGCGCGGGGGGTGCAGCCACCGCCCTCGAAGGAGGAGGAGACGACGGCCGCCGCGCTCCTGCTGTCCCACCCTGGGTACGGCAAGACCGTGCGCGACGCGTACGCCAAGGCCGGGGGCGGGCGGCTGGGGTCGGCGGCGGAGCTGGGGTTGCGCGGGTTGATCTTCACCCCGTCCGGCGAGAGCGGGCCCGCCGGGGAGTGCGAGG
Source organism: Streptosporangium sp. NBC_01469 (assembly GCF_036227305.1). NCBI lineage: Bacteria > Bacillati > Actinomycetota > Actinomycetes > Streptosporangiales > Streptosporangiaceae > Streptosporangium > Streptosporangium sp. NBC_01469. The sequence goes on from NZ_CP109465.1 coordinate 10,573,584, forward strand.
TCCACCGGTGCCTGCGGCTGTTCGTCCGGCTGCCCGACGGCACCTGGCTGGACACCAGCCGGCTGGTCGTCGACCTGTCCGCCAAGAAGATCCACACCCTGGAGTGGTAGCCCGTGTTCCTCCGCCTCACCCTCTCCTGCGCCCTGCTCGCCGGAGGGCTCGCCGCACCGCCCTCCGCACCCGGCGCGCCCATACCGCCACTGCCGCCGCTCACATCGTCCAGCGCGCCGCCACCGTCCGGCGCCCCGGCGGAGGCGACGGCGCCGGGGACCGGCGCGCGGCCTCCGGCGGCTCCCTGCAACGCGCCGTACCGCGTCGACAAGACCCTGCCCAACGGGGCGCGCTGGCAGCTCTGCTGGGAGATGCGCAACGTCGAGGGCCTCACCCTGACCAGGATCGTCTACACGCCGAGGGGCCAGCGGCCGATCACCGTGCTGCGCAGCACCTCGCTCGCCCAGATCCACGTGCCGTACGACAAGGGCCAGCCCCGCTACCACGACATCGGGTCGCTGGGCTACACCGCCATCCCGCTGCGGGCCGCCGACTGCCCGCTCGGCGAGCGCCGCGAGCAGTTCGTCTGCGTGACGACCAGGGCGCGCGGCCACGCGCACCTGAAGTCGGTCCCCGACCAGCTGAACATGACGGCGCAGGGTCGTGACCTGGTGGTGTTCGCCGCCTTCCAGGTCGGCTGGTACACCTACCTGGCCGAATGGGCCTTCTCCGACGACGGCGCGATCACCCCGCGCGTGGGGGCCACCGGGTCGCTGGCCGGGTTCGCCACCACGCCCGAGCACGGCTGGCCCATCGGGGTGGGCGACAGCGGGTTCGAGGCGAGCCACACCCACAACATCTTCTGGCGCCTGGACTTCGACGTGGCGGGCCGGGCGGACGACGTCGTGGAGCAGTACGACTTCAGCGGCTCCGGCACCGCGAGCCGGAAGATCGAGCGGACGGCGTTCGCGGCGGAGGCGAGGGCCGTCAGCAGGCCGATGCGCTGGTGGCGGGTGGTCGACAGGAAGGTGCGCAACGCCGACGGGCACCGCGTCTCCTGGGAGATCAACAACTCCGACAGCGCCCAGTACCGGGGGCCCGCCGACGAGGCCTTCACCCGGGCCGATCTCTACGTCACCGACTACCGCTCCTGCGAGCGCCTGGCGACGGTCAACCCGGCTCCCCGGTGCGCCCGGTCCGTCGACCGCTACGCCAACGGGGAGCGGCTCGCCGACCCGGTCCTGTGGGTCAACGTCGGCTACCACCACGTCCCCCGCGACGAGGACGCCGACCCCATGCCGAGCCACTGGCAGGGGTTCCGCATCACCCCCCGCGACGTCACCGCCAGGAACCCGTACTGACCGGTCGTTCCCGGCGGGCCGGGCGACGCGGTCAGCGGCACCGGCCGGAACCCGCGCACGACGCCGCCCATGATCGGATACGGTCGGCGAACGGCGTTGTGATGGGGCCCTACATAACCGACAATCGTGACTTTTCTCTCGCTCAGATCCGCACGTTTTCCCAACACGCATGGTGATAGCGGACAGGGGCATGGGTTCGGTCACCCGAGTAGGGCAAGGTAGGGGCATCGATCTACGGGAGTAAGCCATGAACGCGCACTTGGACCTGGACCGGCTCGCGGGCGGAGCGCACCACGATCCGCACTCGATCCTCGGGTCGCACCTGGGTTCCGAGGGCGTGACGATCCGGACGCTGCGACCGCTGGCGCAGAAGGTCCAGGCGCTCGTGGACGGCAGGACCCACGACATGAGACACGTGGCCCACGGTGTGTTCGCGGTGACCCTGCCCGGATTGGACAAGATCCCCGACTACCGGCTCCGGATCACCTACGCCGGCGCCGAGCCGTACGAGACCGGCGACCCCTACCGGCACTGGCCCACGCTGGGCGAGGTGGACCTGCACCTCATCGGCGAGGGGCGCCACGAGCGGCTCTGGGAGGTCCTCGGCGCGCGGGTCATGCGGCACGAGGACGTGGACGGCACGGCCTTCGCCGTGTGGGCGCCCAACGCCCGCGGCGTCCGGGTCATCGGCGACTTCAACCACTGGGACGGCGGCGCGTACCCCATGCGCTCGCTCGGCAGGTCGGGCGTGTGGGAGCTCTTCGTCCCCGGTCTCGGCCCCGGCGACCGCTACAAGTTCAGCGTCCTCGGCGCCGACGGGGTCTGGCGGGCCAAGGCCGACCCGATGGCCCGGCGCACCGAGCTGCCGCCCGCGACCGCGTCGGTGATCGAGAAGTCGGAGTACGCCTGGCGGGACGACGAGTGGATGCGGCGCCGCGCGGCCGGGGACGCCCTGCGGGAGGCGATGAGCGTCTACGAGGTGCACCTCGGCTCGTGGCGGCCAGGCCTGTCGTACCGGGAACTCGCCGTCGAGCTGGTCGACTACGTGGTGGACCTGGGGTTCACGCACGTGGAGCTGATGCCGGTGGCCGAGCACCCGTTCGGCGGCTCCTGGGGTTACCAGGTGACGTCCTACTACGCCCCGACATCCCGCTTCGGCTCCCCCGACGACTTCCGCCACCTGGTCGACAGCCTGCACGAGGCGGGCATCGGGGTGCTGGTCGACTGGGTGCCCGCGCACTTCCCGATGGACGACTGGGCACTGGCCAGGTTCGACGGCACCCCGCTGTACGAGCACGCCGACCCCGCGCGGGGCGAGCACCCCGAGTGGGGCACCTACATCTTCGACTTCGGCCGCAGGGAGGTGCGCAACTTCCTGGTCGCCAACGCGGTGTACTGGCTGCGCGAGTTCCACGTCGACGGGCTGCGCGTCGACGCGGTCGCCTCGATGCTCTACCTCGACTACTCGCGGCGCGAGGGCGAGTGGACGCCCAACGAGTACGGCGGCCGGGAGAACCTCGACGCGGTCGCGTTCCTCAAGGAGATGAACGCGGTCGCCTACCGGGAGGCGCCGGGCATCGTCACCGTCGCCGAGGAGTCGACCGCGTGGCCGGGCGTCTCCCGTCCGGTGCATCTGGGCGGGCTCGGCTTCGGGTTCAAGTGGAACATGGGCTGGATGCACGACACGCTCGCGTACCTCAAGCACGAGCCGGTCTTCCGCCAGTACCACCACCACCAGATGACGTTCTCGCTGATGTACGCGTACTCGGAGAACTTCGTGCTGCCGCTCTCGCACGACGAGGTGGTGCACGGCAAGGGGTCGCTGCTCGGCAAGATGCCCGGCGACGAGTGGCAGCGGTTCGCGAACCTGCGGGCGCTGTTCGCCTTCATGTGGGCCCATCCCGGCAAGCAGCTGCTGTTCATGGGCGGCGAGTTCGGCCAGGGCTCGGAGTGGTCGGAGGAGCGCGGGCTCGACTGGTGGGTGCTCGACTTCGACGGGCACAAGGGGGTGCAGCGGCTGGTCCGCGACCTCAACCGGGTCTACAAGGAGTCTCCGGCCCTGTGGAGCGTGGACGCCTCCCCCGACGGCTTCCGCTGGATCGACGCCGACGACGCGCTGGGCAACGTGTTCTCCTTCCTGCGCCACGCCGAGGACGGCTCGGTGGTGGCGTGCGTGGCCAACTTCTCCGGCGCGCCGCACGAGGACTACCGCCTCGGCCTGCCCTTCCCCGGCGCGTGGGAGGAGGTGCTCAACACCGACGCCTACGACTACGCGGGCAGCGGTGTGGGCAACCTCGGCACCATCGAGGCCTCCGAGGAGCCTCGGCACGGTCTCCCGTACTCCGCCACCATGCGCGTCCCGCCCCTGGGCACCCTCTGGCTGCGCCACCCGGGCGCGCTCGAACCCGCCGCGGACGAGCGCACGGCGAGGATCGTCCAGGCCACGGAGCAGGAGGTCGTACGGGAAGCGCCCGCGGCCGGCGGGCCGGAGGAGCGCAGGGAGGCCGAACCGGCCTGATCACAGTTCAACAAGATCCGCGAGTTCTCCTCCGACGGCGAGAGATCATTCCTGCCGCCCGGCGTTCCGGGCGGCCAGGCCCTGCCGCCACTGCTCCATGGCCTGCCGGAGGGACTCGCTCACGAGGAGAAGGAGTTCGGCGGAGGACTCGAAGCGGGCGCCCGCCGGGGTCGCGCCCCCGAGGATCTCGCTTCCGCGCCGCGATGCGGCCACCAGGGCCTCGTTCATCTCCACCGCCGCGAGGATGGAGCGGAGCCAGATCCCGTCGTCGATGACATAGCGCTCGCGGCGCCCGCCGGGGGCTCGTTCCCGCCGGAGCAGTCCCTGCTGTTCGAGGAAGGTGACGGCGTGCGAGACCGACGCGGGGCTGACGCGAAGCCGCTGGACCAGCTCGGCGGCGGTGAGGGTGCCGGAGTCGGTGACGTACAGGCAGGCCATCACCCTGGCCACCATCCGGGGCATTCCCTGCTGGACGAGGAGATCGGTGAAGGACTCCGTGAAGTCCTGGACCGCCTGGGGATCGCGCCCATGGCCGCCGTCGGGGATCGGTGACGCGGGAGGCTGTGCCTGCCTTTGCCGGCGCGCACGGTGCCGGGTGGCCTCGTGCGCCCGGTCCGCCCCGTAGTCGTCGGGCCCGCCGTTCCGGGCGACCTCGCGCATGACGGTCGAAGCGGGCCGCCCCAGGCGCCGGCCGATCTCCGCGTACCCGAGCCCCTCGGCCAGCCACGCGGCGATGTGCTGTCGATCCTGGCCGGTCAGTCTGCCTCCGGGCATCGGCGCCTGGCTCCCATCCGTCGACGTGCGCGAGGCTCGGCGCCCCGGCACACTCCGCTGCACAGTATGCATTCACCCGCATCCCATTGCAATCCTTGCCCCGATCGCCCATTGCGTTCAGCGTCACACTCATTGCAATGCAAGGCTCAATTTTCCGATTCAACAGGACAGATGCATCATCTTTGCATGTTGAAGGATTCATGAATGCAATGTACTGTCGCAGGCGTTCAGAGATTCCCGAACGTTTGTGGGTGCCGGTGGCGCCGCAGGCGGAGGGAGTCCTGTGACCGAGCTCCGGCTCGCCGAGATCATGGGCGTCACGCCGGGACGGGTCTCGCGGATCGAACACCGTACGCAAGGAGATTCATGATGGGAACTGGCAACGGCGGCTTCTCCGAAGCGGGGCTGCGCAGACTGCGCGAGGTGCTGGCGCGGCATGTCGGGTCGGAGAGGATTCCCGGGCTGGTCGCCCTGGTCGGCCGGGGTGACGAGACGCATGTCGAGGCGATCGGGACGATGCGTCATGACGGTGGCGCGCCGATGCGGCGGGACACGATCTTCCGGATGGCGTCGACGTCCAAGCCGGTGGCGGTCGCGGCGGCGATGGTCCTGCTGGACGAGTGCAGGCTGCGGCTGGACGACCTGGTGGAGCCGTGGCTGCCGGAACTCGCCGACCGACGGGTGCTGAAGCGGATCGACGGCCCGCTGGAGGACACCGTGCCGGCGCGGCGGCCGATCACCGTACGGGACCTGCTGACCTCCACGTTCGGGCTCGGCATGGATATGACGGCGCTGGGCACTCCGATCATGGGCGCGATCTTCGAGCGGGGGCTCACGCCCGACCTGCCGGAGCCGATGCCCGAGCCGGACGAGTGGATGCGCCGCCTCGGCACGCTCCCGCTGATGTACCAGCCCGGCGAGCGCTGGCAGTACCACATCAGCAACGATCTCCTCGGCGTGCTCGTCGCCAGGGTCACCGGCCAGTCGTTCGAGACGTTCCTGTGCGAACGCGTCTTCGCCCCTTTGGGCATGAAGGACACCGGTTTCCACGTGCCCGCCGGCGAGATCGACCGGCTGCCGACCCTCTACGCCCCCGACCCGCAAAGCGGAGAGTTCGTCGTGTGGGACGAGGCCGTGGGCGGGCGGTGGAGCCGGCCTCCGGCGTTCCAGGGCGGCGGCGGCGGGCTGGTCTCCACCGTCGACGACTACCACGCCTACTTCCGGATGCTGCTGAACGGCGGAACGCACGGGAGCGAGCGGATCCTGTCCCAGCCCGCCGTCGAGCTGATGACCACCAACCGCCTCACGCCCGAGCAGCAGGCCGCCCGACACGCCATGGCCGTCAACAACGTCCACGTGTCGTTCGGTCAGGGGCAGCACGGCGGCTGGGGTTTCGGGATGGCGGTGCGCACCTACCGCGGCGACTACGCGCCCGTCGGCCAGTTCGGCTGGGACGGCGGAAGCGGCACCTCGACCTACGCCGACCCGGACAACCGGCTCGTCGGCATCCTGCTCACCCAGGTCGGGATGTCCACCCCGGATTCGGCGCGGCTCGTCCACGACTTCTGGACCACGCTCTACCAGGCACTCGACGACTGACCTCGAGCCCGCCGAGCCCGGCCCGGCCGGTCCACAGGCGCGGACGCCGACCGACCTGCCTCGGAACCTCTCGTCCAGGCGCGGGGCCCACAACATGATCACGACAGGTTCGGGGTCACCAGGGGATGACGCCGTCGTCCTCGAAGAACGAACCGGTCGGGCCGTAGGCGGCGCCGGTCACCCCGGAACCTCTCGTCCGGTGACAGCCGCGCCACCACCTCGGCAAAGGCCTCGCCCGCACGCCGAGCGGCCCCGGGCGTCAGCTGGATGATCGGCTGAGTGGCGGCTCGCCGTAGCCGTAAAACCTCCGGGCCGTCCCGCGTTCCATGCTTCCGGCACTCGCGCCGCCACTCGCCCAGCCGAAAACCTTAAATCGGCCTTATATCCACGAACAAGGCATTGACCGTCGGCGTACAAGAACCTACGCTCTGGAAACTAATAGGAAACTTTCCTATGAATACGGGGACTTGGCACTCTCTGACCTGGAGCGACCCTTGCGACGAATTACCATCGGCTCCTTCATTGCGGCAGCGGCGCTGCTGGTTCCCCTGGGGATCGGCACAGCGACGGCCGCCACACCCGCCACCGCGACCTACTCGACGACTTCGAACTGGGGTTCCGGCTTCGAGGGCAAGGTCGTCGTGAAAGCCGGGACGAGCGCGCTGACCAGTTGGAAGGTCGAGTTCGATCTCCCCGCCGGCACCTCGATCAGCTCGTCCTGGGACGCCGACCTGACGAAGAGCGGCAACCACTACACCTTCGTCAACAAGGCGTGGAACGGCGCGCTCGCGGCGGGTGCCTCGACGAGCTTCGGTTTCAACGGCGCGCCCGGTGGCATTACCGGCGTGCTGAACTGCAAGCTCAACGGCGCCGCCTGCAACGGCAGCGGCACCCCGGACCCGACCCCCACCCCGACGCCCACGGTCACTCCCACGGTCACCCCCACGCCGACCCCGACCCCGACCCCGACGGTCACCCCCACCGTCCAGCCCCCCGGTGGCAAGAAGATCGTCGGATACTTCACCCAGTGGGGCGTCTACGCCCGCAACTTCCACGTGAAGAACCTGGTCACGAACGGCTCCGCGTCGAAGCTGACGCACATCCTGTACGCCTTCGGCAACACCACCGGCGGCCGGTGCACCATCGGTGACTCCTACGCCGACTACGAGAAGGCCTACACCGCGGACCAGAGCGTCGACGGCGTGGCCGACACCTGGGACCAGCCGCTGCGCGGCAACTTCAACCAGCTCCGCGAGCTGAAGAGGGCCTACCCGAACATCAAGGTCATCTGGTCCTTCGGCGGCTGGACCTGGTCCGGCGGCTTCACCCAGGCCGCGCAGAACCCGGCCGCGTTCGCCGACTCCTGCTACAACCTGGTCGAGGACCCGCGCTGGGCCGACGTGTTCGACGGCATCGACATCGACTGGGAGTACCCCAACGCCTGTGGCCTGACCTGTGACAGCAGCGGCCCGAACGCCTTCAAGAACGTCATCTCCGCGCTGCGCACCAAGTTCGGCCCCAACGCCCTCGTCACCGCGGCGACCACGGCCGACGGCTCCAACGGCGGCAAGATCGACGTCGCCGACTACGCCGGCGCCATCAACAACCTGAACTGGCTCATGCCGATGACGTACGACTACTTCGGCGCGTTCAACGCTCAGGGCCCGACGGCTCCGCACTCGCCCCTCACCTCCTACCCGGGCATCCCGACGGCGGGCTTCAACTCCGACGCGGCGATCCAGAAGTTCAAGTCCAAGGGCATCCCGGCCAGCAAGCTGCTGCTGGGCATCGGCTTCTACGGCCGCGGCTGGACCGGCGTGACCCAGGCTGCTCCCGGCGGTTCCGCCACCGGCGCGGCCCAGGGCACCTACGAGGCCGGAAACGAGGACTACAAGGTCCTCAAGACCAAGTGCCCGCCCACCGGCACCGTCGGCGGCACCGCCTACGCCTTCTGCAACGGCAACTGGTGGAGCTACGACACCCCGGCCACCATCACCGGGAAGATGACCTACGCCAAGAACCAGGGTCTGGGCGGGGCGTTCTTCTGGGAGACCAGCGGCGACACCACCAACGGTGAGCTGATCACCGCGATCTCCAACGGCCTCAAGTAATATTTCGACCACTCGACCCTCCGTGTGCGCTACGCCGCGGGGGGTCGAGCTTTTCTCCGAAGATCCTCCAAATATGGGGCAAAGTATTCACGTGGCGCATATGGCTGCTTAGACTCCGAAACGCCTGTTTGAGCCCCCCGGAGGACGTGTGCGACTTCGAGCTGTCGTGGCCATGGCGTTGGTTCTCACCATCGCGCCCGCGGTACCCGCCCTCGCCGAGAACCCACCGGCGCCTCCAGCGATCTCCGCGAGCGAGAGCCCACCGGCGACCCCGGGCGACGGAACCGGGGGAACGGGCGATCAGGAGACGCCCGCCACACCGGCTCCACCCCCCGCCGACGCGACACCCCCCGCCCCGCTGCCGAAGCTGGAGGCGGGACTCGCCGACGACGACGGGGCCCGGGTCATCGTCGAGCTGGCGGCCCCCGCCGAGGCGGCGCCGGTGGCCGGGGAGGCACGGCAGCTGCCCGACGCCGAGGTCGTCCTCGAACCCGCGGACACCTCGTTCATCGTGGTCGAGGGCACCGGTGAGTCGCTCGCCAAGCTGGCCGAGGACCCCCGCGTCCTCTCCATTCGCCGCGACCGCACCTACTCCCCCACCACGCTGAACTCGGGTTCCTCCGGCTCGCTGGCCACGAGCCTCCAGGTGATCGGCGCGGACAAGGTACACGCCGCCGGGACCAAGGGCCAAGGCCAGACGATCGCGATCATCGACACCGGGATCGACGCCGCCCACCCCGACTTCGGGGGCAAGGTCGTGGAGCAGGCCTGCTTCTCCGCGACGGACGAGGGCGCGCAGTCCCTGTGCCCCAACGGGCAGACGAGCGACCCGGGATCCGCCGACGCGAAGACCCCCGCCTGCGTCCACGAGGGGGTCAACCTGTGTGACCACGGCACCCACGTGGCGGGGATCGCCCACGCCGTGGCGCCCGACGCGGACATCGTGGCGATCCAGGTCTTCAGCAGGATCAACGACTGCGCCGACGAGGGCGGGGCCTGCCTGACCGCGTTCGAGTCCACGATCCTGCTCGCCCTGGAACACGTCGCGAAGCTCAAGGAGGGCGGCAGGAACATCGCCGCGGTGAACCTCAGCCTCGGCGGCGGCCTCTACGAGGGAACGTGTGACGCCGAACCCGAACTGGCGGCGATGAAGAGCCGGATCGACGACCTCCGCGCCAAGGGTGTGGCCGTCGTGGCCGCCGCGGGGAACGAGGGCGTAATCGGCGCCGGGGCGCCCGGCTGCTTCTCAGGCCCGGTGACGGTCGGCGCGACGGGCGACGACGACAGCGTCCCCTACTGGTCCAACCACGGCTCCGTGCTCGACCTCTTCGCCCCCGGCCTTGAGATCGACTCCGCGGTGCCCGGCGGCGGCCACCAGGTCTACAGCGGGACCTCGATGTCCACCCCGTTCGTCACCGGCGCCCTGGCGCTGGTGGCCCAGAAGGCCCCGAGCACCCCGGACGCGATGGCCGAGCAGCTCAAGAAGGCGGGCCGCCCGATCACCTACGGCGAGGTGACCACCCCGCGTCTCGACCTGAACGCCGCGATCGCCGGGGGCACCCCCGGTCCTCCCGTCACCCAGACTCCCCCCGTCGGCGAGGAGCCCCCCTCCGGCTCCGACGACCCGACCGAGGAACCGACCGAGGACCCCTCGGAGGAGCCCTCCGAGGAGCCCAGCCCCGAGCCCAGCTCGGGCCCCTCCCCATCGGCCACGCCGAGCGACCCGGTGCCGACGCCGGTCCCGCTGCCGACGGTGACGATCACCGTGACCGTGACCGTCCCCCCGACGGCGGCGCCCGCGGTGTGCACGCGTGGCAAGTCCACGAAGACGCTGAGCGCAGCGCAGTGGGCGGTGGAGGTCACCCGGGGCAAGGGGAAGATCACGGACGCGACGCTCGGCTGCTACCTCGGCCTGGTGACCAAGGCCAGCAAGGTCTTCGCCGAGGTCACGCCCGCCGCCACCCTGGGCGGCGCGTACCGGGTGCTCAAGCCCGCCAAGAAGACGGCGAAGGCCAAGCTGGAGAGCGAACTGCTGGCCGCCTGGCTGAACTGGGCGAACGGCGGCGTGAACTTCACCGCGAAGATCACGGAGAAGACCACGCTGAAGACGGTCCTCACCTCGGTGGAGAAGGCACGCCTGAAGGGCGACTCCCCCGCCGTGTCCACCTCGATGCTCAAGAAGCAGGTGAACGCCCGCCGGACCGCGTAGGCGCCGCGTAGCCCCCGGGGGTCGCGCGGCCCCCGGGAGCCGGGAGGCAGGGTCCCGCACGGTCATGCCGCCGGCCACGGTACGGCCGGGGGTCACGCGGGCCCCTGGGAGGCCGGAAGGCAGTGGTCGCTCACGGTCGTGCCGCCAGCCGTGGTACGGCCGAGGGTTGCGCGAACCCCTGGGAGGCCGGAAGGCAGGGTCCCGCACGGTCATGCCGCCGGCCGCGGTACGGCCGGAGGTCACGCGGGCCCCGAGGGGGAAAGCAGGTGAACCCCGCCGAACCGCATAAGCCCGGTATGTGTCGCTTAGGGTGAAGGGCATGGACGCGACCAAGGTGATCATCGACAGTGTCGACCGGTTCAAGCAGCGGCGTACCGCTCCCCTGGTTCTTGAGCTCGACCTCACCGAGGGCCTGACCGACGGCAGTCCTCCGGCGGATCCGCTGAGCGCCCTCATGGCGATGCGCAAGACGAGCCTGACCGACGTGCTGGCCGGGCTCAAGCGCGCCAGGAAGGACGACCGGGTCAAGGCGTTGATCGTCAAGATCGGCACCCAGCCGCTGGGGCTCGCGGTCGTCCAGGAGCTCCGCCAGGCCGTCATCCACTTCCGGGCGTCGGGCAGGCTGACCGTCGCGTTCGCCGAGACCTTCGGCGAGTTCGGCGCGGGCACCGTCCCCTACTACCTGGGCAGCGCCTTCGAGCGGGTCTACCTCCAGCCGTCCGGCGACGTCGGGCTGACCGGCGTCGCGATGGAGCAGCGCTTCCTGCGGGGCGCGCTGGGCAAGCTCGGCGTCGAGTACCAGATCGGCCAGCGGCACGAGTACAAGACGGCCGCCAACACCTTCACCCAGGACCACATGACCGAGGCCCACCGCGAGTCGATGGGCCGCATCACCGAGTCGGTCACCGAACAGGTCGTGGCTGGAATCGCCGAGGGGCGCGGGCTCGAACCCGCCAGGGTGCGCGAGCTCATCGATCAGGGCCCGTTCATCGGCGCCGAGGCCGTCGAGGCCGGGCTCGTCGACCGGCTGGCCTACCGCGACGAGGTCTACGACGAGGTCAAGGAGTCCGTCGGCGACAGCGCGATGCTGCTGTACGTCGGCCGCTACGCCAAGGCGCTGTCCGCGCGGAAGCTTCCGCACCCCGGCGAGCAGACCGTCGCGCTGGTCCGCGGCAACGGCGCGATCCGGCTCGGCCGCAGCGGCCGCAGCCCGCTGGGCGGCGGTGGCGCCATGGGCTCCGACACCATCTGCGCCGCCCTGCGCGCGGCCCGCCGCGACGACAACGTCAAGGCCGTCGTCTTCCGGGTCGACAGCCCCGGTGGCTCGTACGTGGCCTCCGACGCCATCTGGCGCGAGGTCGTGCTCACCCGCAGGGCGGGCAAGCCCATCGTGATCTCGATGGGCGACCTGGCCGCCTCCGGTGGCTACATGGTCTCGATGGCCGCCGACGCGATCGTGGCCCAGCCTGGCACGCTCACCGGCTCCATCGGCGTGTTCGGCGGCAAGGCGGTCATCGGCGGGCTGCTGGAGAAGATCGGCGTCTCCTCCGAGACCGTCGGCGAGGGCGCCAACGCCGGGATGTTCTCCCCCACCAACGCCTTCTCCGAGGCGCAGTGGGCGCGGGTCAACGCCTGGCTCGACCGGGTCTACGACGACTTCGTGAACAAGGTCGCCGAGGGTCGCGGCCTGTCCCGCGAGCGCGCCCACGAGCTGGCCAAGGGCCGGGTCTGGACCGGGGCGGACGCCCTGGAGGGCGGCCTCGTCGACGAGCTCGGCGGTCTGGAGGACGCCCTCGCCCTGGCCCGCAAGAAGGCCGGGCTGCCCGTCGACGCCCCCGTGCGCGCCTACCCCAAACTCAACCCCCTGGAGCGGCTGCGCCCCGCGGAGTCCAGCGAGGACAGGACCGCCGCCACGGCCCAGGTCCGCCTGGAGGCGTGGGGCCCGATCGCCCACCTCGCGGGCGAGCTGGGCCTGCCGTCGTACGGGCCGCTGATGCTCCCGGGCTCGTGGACGATCCGCTGACCCTGCCTTCCCGCGCTCTTCGGTAAGGCCGCCGCGTCCGGACGGAGGGGTGGGCGGCGTCCCGTCGGACGGATCAGCGGTAGCGGCTCCGGTAGCGGGCCAGCGGCAGAACGGACGTGTCGACGTAGTCGACCCCCAGGACCTTGGCGATGAAGAGCGTGTGGTCCCCTGCCGGGACGACCTTGACCGTCTCGGCCTCCAGCGCGGTCACACCGCCGTCCACAACGAGGGCCTCGCTCAGCGCGCCCCGGTGGTGCGGCGTACCCGCGAGCAGCAACCTGGCACCGGGACGGCCCGCGCTGGCGAAGCGGCTGGCGATCGCCTTCTGCCCCGCCGACAGCACGCTGGCGGCCCAGCGGTCCTGACGGAGCAGCAACTCGTTGAGATATCCGACGTTGTCCAGGCTCACCATCACCAGCGGCGGGTCCAGCGACAGCGAGGTGAAGGTCGCGACCGTCACCCCCACGTCGTCGCGCCCGTCCTTCACCGTGACGACCGTCACACCGGTCGTCACCTGGGCCATGGACTCGACGAACTCGTTCATGTGGCCATCATCCCGGAACCGGGCGGGCGTTCAGCCCAGCGCAGTGTGCTCCGAATCACATCGGCCCACAACCTCGCCGTTGCCACTTTTCACCTGCCACAGGCCACCTTCCGCGCCTTCACCGCCATCGGCACCGACTTCGGGCCGTCCCAAAACCGCGCGGCCGGTCTCCTTCATTCCACCGCGTCCGTTGCAAACACTGCCGCGTCTCACCGAGCGTGAGCTGCGATTTCGAAAAAGCTCGGGGGGCGAGACGCACGAGACGAACGGTGGGCTACCACCCTCTTTCCTTGTGTGATCATTCCGGTCCACCCTCTCGAAAACCCAGCGTCACAAGGGGAACGCGAGCCCGACATATCGCATTTTTAAACCCAAAACCCACGTCCCATTTATTACCTATTACACATATTGCGCCAGTAAAGGTTCTATGTGTAATTTCTGATCGTTTGCTTGTTGCGCGCTCCGAACCGTTGACCCCTGCCCCGTTGTGGGCCTGGTGGCGGGCTGGGGTAACGCGGGAGCGGTTGGCTCTCGCGCTGACTTGTTCGGAGGGTGACGGCGTATGCGCCGCAGTTTGTCATGGTCGTTTTCAACAGCCATGCGAGCCCGAACGGCGGTGGCCGTCATGGTGGCGGCGCTGCCCGGCCTGTTGCTGTTCCAGGCGGTTCCCGTGTCCGCCGCGGTGCGACCGGCCGCGCTCCTCCACGGCACCCCCGACACCCCCGACCAGTTGACCGGGTCGGCGGCGGGATTCCCCTCCTTGGTGGATTCTGCGGCCACCACCACGACGGTGAGCCTGCCCAAGGGACCCGAGCAGGACATCCGAAGCGGCAAGGACGCGTTGCCGGTCGAGAAGCGATTCACCGATGAAGGTCCCCGGGCTTCGGCGGCCAAGGGTGGCGGTTTGGCTTCCCAGGATGGTCGGCGGGCCGAGCGCCGAGGAGCGGCTGAGGCCACCGGCAGCGCCGCCTCTTCGGCGGCAGCTGATTTTTGCGACACGTACACGGCATGGAGTTCCAGCCAGAGCTACACCTCCGGGGCCGTGGTCGCCTACGGCACGGACGTATGGAAAGTCAGGGGTTTCAGCGCTCCGGTCGGGACACCCCCGCCGTCGGCTCCCAACTCGTGGGTGCATCAGGGAACGTGCTCGTTCCACCAGTATCCGTCGGTAGATGTCGTCTACCCCTACGACGGGACGCTGGTGGAGGCGCGGACACCGACACTGCGGGCCACCGGCCGCGGCAACGACTCCTCTTCTCCGGTGTTGATCCGTTTCACCTTCAAGGTGTGTGACAACGCGGCGATGACCGGGACATGCCCCGCGTCCGGTGCGGTGACGAACTACTACTCGGGAGGATGGAAGGTTCCCCCGGGGAAGCTGACCTGGAGCAAGCAGTACTGGTGGAACGTCACCGCCACCGACACGAGCAACAACCTGAGCACGACCTCCTCGACATGGTCGTTCACCACCGGGGTGCGCCAGCCGGTGATCGGCTCGCAGCTGGCCGCGCGCGGGGTCAACGGCCAGGAGTTCCACCAGATGCCGGGCAACTACACCACCGAGGCCACGGACTTGTCGGTGTCCACGCCCGGCCCGTCGCTGTCGGTGACGCGCTCCTACAACAGCATGGACGCCCGCGTCGACGGGATCTTCGGTGCGGGCTGGTCGACGCGCTGGGACATGAAGCTGGTGCGTGAGGTGCGCGGTGACCTGACCAGCGCGCTGGTGACCTACCCCGACGGGCGCCGGGTGCGGTTCGCCGCCAACGGCGATGGGAGTTTCCAGCCGCCGCCGGGCATGCACGCCACCTTGGCCGACGTCACCGGTGGCGGGTGGAAACTGATGGACAAATCCTCCACCGTGTATCTGTTCGACGCCCAGGGCCGGTTGACGACGGTGACCGACGCCCACGGCCGGGCGCAAAACCTCCTCTACGCTGCGGGTGGCAAGCTGGAGAAGGTGACCGCGGCCGGTGACAGGTCGCTGAGTTTCACCTGGAGCGGCACGCACGTGGCGAGCGTGTCCAGCGACCCGGTGAACGGATCGCCGGTGACGTGGACCTACCACTACGAGGGCGACAAGCTGACGGCGGTGTGCGCGCCGGTGGCCGCCCCCAACTGCACCCGCTACACCTATGACAGCGGCTCGCAATACCGCGGCATCGTCCAGGACACCGAACCCTACGGTTACTGGCGGCTGGGTGAGGCATCAGGGTGGCAGGCAGCCGACCTGGGTTCGGGGGCGGGCAGCGCCGAATACAGCGCCGTGACCTACGGCAAGCCCGGCGCGCTGGCGGGAACCCCCGACACGGCGGTGGAGTTCAACAACTCGCGGGTGACCTTGCCGCAGCACGCGCTGGCATACCTGGGTGATCAAGTCTCGGCGGAGATGTGGTTCAAGACCACCACCTCCGGCGTGCTGATGGCCTCCTCGGTGAACTACGGCGCTGTACCGGAAGGGCCGATGCTGTATGTCGGCACCGACGGCAAGCTCCGCGGCGCGTTCAAGATGGTCACCTCCCCGATGGGGTCGGCGGCCGTGGTCAACGACGACCAGTGGCATCACGTGGCGCTGACGATCTCCGGAGCCGATCAGGTGCTGTATCTGGACGGCGCACAGATCGGCACGATGACCGCCCAGGCAGACCCTTGGCGCCCGTATGCCGCGATCGGCACCGGTATCGTCACCCGAGGATCGGCGCCCGGCCTGCCGACCGGGACCGGCTCGCAGGAGTTTCCCTTCCGTGGCCTGATCGACGAGGTCGCGATCTACGGCAAGCCGCTGACCGCGGCCGAAGTGGCGCTACATTACGCCGCACGCGCCGAAGCACCCCACAAGCTCACGAAGATCACCCTGCCGTCTGAGCGGGTGTGGGCGGCCAACACCTACGACGCGGGCACCGAGCGGATCAGCACCCACACTGACCAGCACGGCGGCACCTGGAAGATCGGCAAGCCCGTGTACGCCCAGGCGACCGGCCTGTCAACGGTCACGGTGACCGATCCCAACAACAACACTCTTGGCTACGCCTACGACGCCTGGCGCGGCTACCGCCTGGTCAACCGCACCGACCAGTTGGGAAAGATCACCAGGTACGAGTACGACACCGGCGGTTTCCCCGCCAAGGTCACCGACCCGAACGGTGTGGTCACCGAGCAGGTCAACGACGCCCGCGGCAACGTCACCGCCACCAAGACCTGTCAGGCGGCGGGAAACTGCCAAACCACCCGCCAGGCGTTCTACCGCAACAGCACCGATGAGTTCGACCCGCGCAATGACCGTCCCGTAACACATAGGGATGCCCGCTCAACGAGCGCCACCGACAACACCTACGCCACCACCACCGAATACACCATCAAGGGTGAAGTGGCAAAGAAGACCACCCCGGCCACCCCGGACTTCCCCAGCGGTCGATCGACGACATATGCCTACACCGACGGCACCGAGCCCGCCATCGGTGGCGGCACCACCCCGGCCGGCCTGCGCAAGTCGGCTAAGGATGCCAGGGGCAGCGAGACGACGTACCGCTACACCGCCGCCGGTGACCAGGCCGAGCAGACCAGTCCGTCAGGGTTGAAAATCCAGTTCGCCCATGACGCGCTCGGCCGCGTGATCTCACGGACGGAGGTCTCTCAGGCCCACCCCGATGGAGTGGTCACGACCTCCACCTATGACGGGCTGGGGCGTGTGCTCACCCACACCGGCGCCGGGGTGAAGAACGAGGTCACCAACGTCACCCACACCGCCAAGACCACGTTCGCCTACGACGCGGACGGCAACAAGCTCAGCGAGACGGTCACGGATCTGACCGGTGGTGATCCTGAGCGAAAGATCACCTATGCCTACGGCTCCAGCGGCCGGGTGGAAACGGTCACCGGCCCAGAAGGCGGCGTGGCCCGTGTCACGTGGAACGCCGTGGGAGCCAAAGCCAGCCTCACCGATGAGAAGGGAACGGTTTCCACCTACGCCTACACGAAGCGTGGTGAGCTGGCCTCTACAACACTCAAGGGGTGGACCGGCAGCCCGGTCAATCCGCAAGCCCCTCAGGACGTGGTGTTGGAGTCTTTCTCCTACGACCCTGGTGGGCGGCTGGCCGGCGAGGTGGACGCGATGGGTCGCAAGACCGCCTATACCTACTTCACCGACAACCGCCTGTCGCAGCTGATCGGTGACGACGTCCGGCTGAACGGTTCGGCCACGGCGGCGGATGTGGTGTTGGAGGCCAACACCTACGACGCGGCCGGGAACATCACCAAGCAGGTGACCGGTGGCGGTAAGACCACCGAGGAGTACGTCTACGACGCCGCCGGTCGGGTGACCTCCACCACGTTCGATCCGGCCACGCTCAAGCGCAAGAGCGCCTATGAGTACGACGCGGCCGGCAACCTCACCAAGGAGGCTTTCACCGGCGCGGGCAGCCCCCGGATCGAATCCACGTCCTACGCCTACAACGCGGTGAACCTGATGACCAGGCAGACCGTGGAGAACGGCGCGGACGATCTGGTCTCCACGTGGAGCTATGACGACCGCGGCCTGGTCACCGAGGTGACCGACCCGCGGGGCAACGCAGCCGGAGCCATCGCCGCGGACTTCACCACCACGATGCGCTACGACCTCGCCGGACAACTCGTGGAGTCGAAGTCGCCGCAGGTGAAGATCGACAAGAACGGTTCCGCCGCCGACGGGCGCCCCACCGTGCGATACGGCTATGACAGCGCTGGGGTGCTGACCCACAGCGTCGACGCCGAAGGTCGGACCGTCACCTCGGCGTTCGACAAGGCCGGCCGTCTGGCCTCCACCACGCTGCCGTCCTACACCCCGCCCGGCGGGACCGCATTGATTCCTAAGATCAGCTACGAATACGACGTGGCCGGTCAGCTGACCAGCGTCACCGACCCGCGGGGTCATGTCACCTCCGTCGAATACGACGCGCTGGGCCGCCAGGTCCGGGTAACCGATCCGGGCCCGTCCGGGCCAGGCGGTAAATGGGTGTCGGAGTACGACCTGCTGGGCGAGCAGCTCGCCATGGTCGACCCCACCGGTGCCCGCGTCGAGGCCACCTACGACGATCTGGGTCGAATGATCACCCAGACGCAGATCGAGCGCCGGCCCACCACCGCAGCACACATCACCACACTGACCTATGACAGCGCCGGCAACCTCACCAAGAGCGTCACCCCCGGTAACAAGAGCACCAGCTATACGGTCAACGCCGCCGGGCAGGTCACCGCCATCACCGACCCGAACACCAACACCTCCGCCATCGGGTATGACTTCCTGGGCCGCTCGGCCAAGGTGACCGACCCGGAGGGCAACGCCACCGAAGCCGAGTACGACCTAGCCGGACGGCAGATCGCCGCCAAGGACCTCGACGCCACCGGCGCGACGGTGCGCACCTTCGGCTTCGGCCGCGACCCGGTCGGCAACCTGATCAGCAGCACCTCCGGAGAGGGACACCTCACCCGCCGCACCTTCGATGCGCTGGGTCAAATGACCGCGCTCATCGAGCCGGTCTCCGACAGCAAGTCGATCACCTCGACCTTCGGTTATGACGCCAGCGGTGCACGCACCCGCACCACCGAGGGCCGCGGCAACGCGGTATGGACCGATTACAACACCCTCGGCCTGCCCGAATCGGTCATCGAACCCCCGACTCCCGCCCATCCCAGCGCGGCCGATCGAACGTGGACCACCGTCTACGACGCCGCCGGCAACGCCACCGCCACCCTGCAACCGGGTGGAGTGCGCATCGACCGGACCTTCGACGCCCTGGGCCAGATGGTGAAGGAGACCGGCAGCGGCGCCTCGGTGGCCACTCCCGAGCGCAACGTCACCTACGACACCGCGGGCCGGGTCACCGCGATCGGCGACCACACCTTGGAGTACAACGACCGCAGCCTGCTGACCAAGGTCTCCAAGGCCACCAACCAGGTCGCCGCCTACGGCTACGACGCGCGGGGCAACCTCAGCCAGCGCATCGACACCACCGGCACCGCGAACTACACCTGGGACGACGCCGACCGGCTCAAGACCGCCTCCGACCCGGTCACCGGTCGTACCTTCACTTACGGCTACGACAAGGCCAACCGGCTCACCACCCAGACCTCGGCCAATCCGGCGGGCACCCAGACCTACACCTACGACGCCGTCGACCGGCCCACCTCCCAGACGCTGAAGAACAGCAGTAACACACAGCTGGCGAAGATCGTCTACGGGTGGGACAAGGATGACAACCTCACCACCAAGACCACCACCGGCACCGCGGGGGCGGGCACCAACACCTACGGCTACGACCACGCCGGACGCCTGACTTCCTGGACCGCCCCGGGCGGCGCCACCACCGCCTACGAATGGGACGACTCGGGCAACCGCACCAAGGCCGGGAACGAGACCTTCGTCTACGACGAGCGCAACCGGCTGACCTCCGGCGGCGGCACCGACTACACCTACACCCCCCGCGGCACCGTGGCGACGGAGACCAAGGCGGGCGTCACCCGCAACCTCACCTTCGACGCCTTCGACCGGCTGATCTCTGACGGAGAGGCCTCCTACGGCTACGACGCGCTGGACCGGATGACCTCACGCACCAAGGGCGCCGACCAGCAGCGCTTCACCTACTCCGGGCTGGAAAACGACATCGCCACCGTCTCCGACGGCGCCAACACCATCATGGCCAAGTACGGCCGCGACCCCTTCGGCGGCCTGCTCAGCCTCCAGGAAGGCGGCACCGCCGCACTCGGCGTGATGTCCGACCTGCACGGCGACGTGGTCGGCACCTTCTCCGGAACCGCCCTGGTCGACTCGGTCGCCTACGACCCTTTCGGGAAGGTCACCCACCGCTCAGGCACCGCGCGCACGCTGGGCTACCAGGGCGAGTACACCGACCCCGACACCGGCAAGGTCAACATGCACGCCCGCTGGTACCAGCCCGGCACCGGCACCTTCTCCTCCCGCGACGACTGGACCCTCAACCCCAACCCGTCGATCCAAGGCAACCGCTACACCTACGCCAACGGCACCCCCCTTGCTACCACGGATCCAACCGGCCACTGGCCCTGGAACCCGGAGTGTTGGGGGCGCGGCAATCCTTTTTTCTCCGTAGTCTGTGACGTCTTTACAGATGCTCGACCCAATGCTGCGAAGCAAAGCGATTCTCAATGCATGCCTAATGACTCCAGGCCTGTATGTCCCCAGAAGCGTCCGCCGCGTCCACCACTCCAGCCTGTTAATTCTCAGGGGAAAAACAACATACAAGGCAAAACTGGCAGTGCTCCGACGAACAATCCCTGCCAAAACTGTGGCGGCTCTGGGCCGACGAAGCCTAAGCCCACGAAGCCTAAGCCAAAGAAGCCGGACCCGCCGTACAAGCCCGACTTCGATCCGAACAGCGAAGACTTCATAAACGACCCGAACAACGCGACCGAAGACCGAGACCCTCCCACCGCCGACGAGCTCCACTGCAACTACGGCCGGGACCGCCCGGAGAACTTCGGCGGATGCACAAATGGAATCGACATCATCGGCGGCGGCGGAGGCGGCGGAAGTAGCGGGGTAAGTCTCTGCGAGGCTGGAACAACCCACGTGTCCGGAGACAGATTCAAGTACTCCTGTCCGAGCTCTGTAAAGCCGGTGGATTCCACGCCTGATTCGCCCGCAGGCCCAACCCACCCAGAACAACCTCCAACCATCATCGGCGGTCTCGCGGAGAGTTGTTCGGGAAATTTTGTATGCGACATTTTCGTCGGGGACTTCATGAATTGCGCGGCCAACCCGTCCTTGGGCGACTGCGCGATGACGGTGATCGGATTCATCCCTGGCGCGAAGATCGCCACAACATTGGCCAAGACGGGCAGTAAGTTCGCCAAGGGTGCCGCCAAGGCCTGCAAACCCAACAGCTTCGTGGCCGGCACCCTCGTCCTGATGGCCGACGGAACCCAAAAGCCGATCGAAGACGTCGAGATCGGCGAATATGTGCTCGCCACCGACCCCGAAACCGGCCGCACCGAGGCCATGGCCGTCACCGTCCTGATCCCAGGCGAAGGCACCAAGAACCTCGTCAGGATCACCGTGGACACCGACGGCGACAGAGGTAACGTCACCGCCCCGATCACCGCGACCGACGAGCACCCCTTCTGGGTACCCTCCCTGCGCGAGTGGACCGACGCCGGCGAGCTCCAGCCCGGCATGTGGCTGCAAACCTCAGCCGGCACCCACGTCCAGGTCAGTGCGATCAAGAAGTGGACCACCACCCGGCGCGTCCACAACCTCACCGTCGACAACATCCACACCTACCATGTGGTAGCCGGCGACCAAGCCATCCTTGTCCACAACACCAATTCGTCTAGTCCATGCCGATTCGAAGTAGACTCGCGAGGCGTAACCAAGGACCTGGATGCGGACATGAATCGTGCAGGCAAGAAATTCAGCCCGGCCGAAAAGCGGAAAACCATCGATAAATGCCGAAGCAACAATGGCGGCCGTACCGTATGCGATGATTGTGGAATAGAAACCATTCCCGCAAAACAATGTCGAACTGGTGGGACTGTAGACCCTAGAGAAACGCGAGTTGATCACATGTGGCCTCAATCTTTAGGCGGACCAGGATCCGTATGGAATGGGCGAGTTACTTGTTTTGTCTGTAACGGAAATTGGAGCAACACCCCCAAGGGCCCTCTTTAGTATCAAATCGGTTTAAACCAAAGATAAATCATCAACCAATCCAGAGCGGAACACGAGGATCTAATGTCAAATTCGGATATTAGTACTGTTCGCGTGGTGTTCTCACTCGAACAGGACCAGGACGGCTATCCCCCGTACAGAGAAGAGGGTATCTGGGTAAGATCACTTGCTGACAGCGTGGGCGAAGTTCTCAGCATCCCCTTCTTCGTAACCGGCATCAGCAAAGGAGATTTTATTTCCTACGACACAACAGGAAACGAGGCGCAGTTCTCTGAACTACTTTCAGCCAAAGGACATTCGACTCTTCGCCTGATTTTATCTCAAGAAGACGCTGGGGATCGAATCAGAAACGAACTGGAAAGCCTCGGATGTGGAGTTGAAATGGGACCAATCCAGTCACTTCTTGCTGTCGATATTCCGCCCAGAACTAATTACACTGCAATCATCCGGATAATCACCAAAGACTTCACAAAAGTCGTATCAGACTACGAGGAAGCATGCATCTCACGCGAACACAGGTGAGCTCATTGATCGGTTTCAATGTTTCACAATCTTCGGATGGACAGCCAGCCACTTCGACTGAGGGGTGATTTCACGCTTTGGTCAGCGTGGCGCCCCGGCTGCAGCATCAGATGGGCGGGGCACTGGGACCCATGCGTGTTCTTTCATGGTCGTTGGGGCGAATTACTGCTGGTCAAATCAGCGTTGACAGAGCATACAACCGGGCAAAAGCAAACGATCTGCATTACCTAGGACTGTTATACGGCGGTACGGAGTACAGGAGATCAGGTGTCCGGTGATAGCAAATAAGCGCAGCCACAAGCAGCATCCTCAACCGCCGCGAGTTTCGTAGAGGCTCTAATATGCCCCAGGTTTTATGGAGTCGGGTCGGTTCAGATCACATCTACCGTCGATTGATAAAGGTCCTCGAACCTTCGGACCGCAGCGGTGTCCGCGAAGGGACGGAGGCGGGATCGGATGATCCCTATGCGGTCGGTGACGCGAGCTGAGTTGACCTTGGCCGCCAGCCTCAACGACTTCGAGGCGGCCTCCGTGGCCTGCTCGATCTCGCGGGCCTGGGTGTAGGCGTCGGCGAGCCAGCTCAGGTAGAGCGAAACCTCCCGCGCGTGCGTGGCGTCGTAGGTGTCAATGCCCTGGGTGAGTAACGGTTCGGCCTTGAGCGGGCGGCCGAGTTCGGTGAAGCACCGGCCAGCCATCACATCAACCTCGTCTCGACCCAGCCAGTAGACCCATTTCGGATCTTCATCACCCTCTCGGTGCAGCCCGAATACCTGATCAACCTCGCCGAGCGCCCGTTCGGTGATCGCCGAATCTCCCGCTTTCGCGTGTGCCCAGGCCACTCGTTCCAGCAGCAGGGCGCGGGTGAGCGGGGTGCTTGATCGCTCAGCGCCCTTGACCGCCGTACGGGCCATCATGGCTGCCTCCCTGGGATCTCCCACGTTGGCCATCTGATAACTCAACGAGGACAGGAGATTGGCCGCCGTCGGCTCATCGCCAGCGACATGCGCGGCTTGGATGCCTTTGATGTAGTAGGTACGAGCGCGACCGTACAGTCCCGCGTCAGAAGTCACCCATCCCGCGAGTTGGCAGAGCTCTCCCACGGTTTTCAGGAGTCGGCGGCCCACGTCCTCGCTGTAGGCGGCCTCCCTGGCGACCGTGGCGGTGGCCTCCAGTTCCTGGGAGACGAGCGCGTGCAGGTCCGTGCCGCCCACGTAGTCATCGAGGTGCCGTAAATGGTCGACCCGGGTCTCGATCTTGTCGATCAGTGAGTGACCGATACGACGTCCGGCCCGGATCTCATGGAGCTGTGGCGACTCCACGATCAGCCACTCGTGTGCGACGCGAAGCGCGGACTCCTCCGACATGGCCTCGCTCTCGGCGATCAGGCCGGCAGCCATCGCCTCGTTGCTCTCTCGTGTCCAGCCGTCGCTGAACAGTGTCAGGCGATCGCCGTTCGTGCTCGGCGGGGCGGCGCCCAGTCGCTTGGCCCGAGACAGGACGACTGCCTGGTCGAGCACCGCCAGCGGGAGATCGAGCGCGATGCTCAACCAAGGCAGCCAGGCCAGAGGCAGCCGCTTGCCGCGCTCCCAGCGAGAGACCTCGTTGCGAGTGATCGTGGCCTGCCCGGACACTCGGGCGAGCCGGTCGGCGAGGCTCGCCTGCGTGAGGCCCTTGACCTGTCGGGACCGCTTGACCAGTTCTTCAATCGCCAGGCCCTCTACCTCCACCACAACTCAACTCCTTTCGCTCTCTGTCTGTAGGCCAGAAAGCGGCCCCCTCGTGACTGACCTGGCCTCCGGGGTGGCCCCTCGATGCGGGCCCCTACGGGGCTCCTTTCATGGTCACCCACCTGCGGTTCTCTTGGAAGGGAATTACACAGAGTTACTCGATCTCACCTGGAGAAGCTATGCCGGGCGACGCCCCACCAGTGATCACCATGAATCCCTGCCAGGCCACAGAGCCTCCGCGAGAAGAAGAGGGAACCGCCTGCGACGGGTACGACCGGGTGCCGCGTGCGCCGGCGCTGCGGTTCACCGGCTGGTGCCTCTGGTACGGCAAGGCCACCGGACATTGGTGGGCGCTCTCCCCCACCTGGTGCCGAGAGCGCATCGGCCTGATCGAGGCCGACACGCCCGCCGAGCTGGCCGCACAGATACGGCACATCGAGGACTTCCACCTCCACCTCACCTCCGACCAGCCCAAACGGCCACCACGCCCCCTCCCCAGGGCAGACGCCCAGGCCCCGCAGCCCGAAGGCCCCGATGGGGAGAACGGCCCGGACATCAGAGTCGCTGGAACCATCCGGCTCAACAGGATCGAGGGCAAGGGAGGTGACCGAGATGGCAGCGCGACTCCTGTCCGCACTCGTCGGCGTACTCGCTGACCGCTTCCGGACCATGAAGCAGGCCACAGGGCCAACTCACTCGGCCACCGCGTGGTCACCGCACCTGGGACGAATCCCTGGATGGTCAGCGCTCCAGGACCACCCACCGGTGAGATCCCCCGTGATCTCCCAGCGTTTCCCGGCTACTCCCGACCAGGTCAGACCCGCGCGTACCTTTGTCACCGAAGTCCTCGGCAACGACCACCCGCTCCACGACGACGCCGTACTCCTCACCAGCGAACTCGCTGCCAACGCCGTCGAGCATTCCGGCGGACCGCACGACGCCGGACCGGCGGACCCGCCACGAGAGTTCGTCGTCACGGTGGCCTTCCTCCCCCATGGCGTACTGATCACCGTCCAGGACTCTGGTATTTCGGAGATTCCCTGCACGAGGAACTCCGGCCCGGACGCCACAGGTGGCCGAGGGCTCATGCTCGTCAACAGCCTCGCTGCCCGCTGGGGATTTCAGCGCGACTCCGCCGGAACCCTGATCTGGTTCGAACTCGAATCGGCCGGCGCGGCGCTGAGCGGGCGCGAGGGGAAGAACAGCATCGCCGCCGATGAAAGCTTCGGAAAAGCACACATGTGCGAGAGGGCGCTGAGACCTCGTCAGCCAATCCGGCCCTTCTTACCTATTCGCCCCCTCAACATCTGTATTTGGTGTTGACTTACTCTCCATGTCGTCTGATCTTGGTGCTTCTCGATGGGGTTTCCGTGAATGGGGCGTACTCGGGTTCGCGGTACTGCTGCTCGCGGTGAGCTTCTGGGAGTGGTTCGGTATCACCTGGGGAGTCTCGGATCAGCACGGGGAACGCACCGAGCAGTCGACGGCGAACGCCTGGCAGGCCTCCACAGCCTGGTCGCTCGCGGTGCTGCTGGGAGTGGCCGCGGCGCTGCTGTGGAGCCTGCGCGGCGTTGCCACCACGTCACGGCGGAGTCGGCCTGCCGCGCTCGCCCTCGTCGTCTTCGGAATCGTCCTTACGGCGTGGCAGTGGGGGATCCTTTACTCGATCGGAGGGACATTCTCCAACGAGGTCGAGGTGACATCCGAGTTGCTCTCGCTCGATGATGCCGTCAAACCCGAAGAGCAGATCGGATACATTCCCCGGGACAACTTGTTCAGCTCGCATCTACCCGGTTACAACGCGGACGTACGCCCCGGGCTCTATATCGCGCTGTTTCTGCTTGTGCTGGAACTTGCCCTCATGGTCAGCGCGTTCCTTCCCCGCGTCCCGCTACGGCGAAACAGCGCCGGGCAGGACGCGATCGACCTTGCGAACCAGAACGACCTGTCAGCGAAAAAGGATTTCCCGTAGCGTGAGGTGATGTTCTTCGATCCCGTGCCAACGGAGCAGGAACCCTCCCCCAGCCGTCCCGAGCTCCCGCCCTGGTCGGCTCCCCCCTCTCTGGAGGCCGGGGCCGTGCTCGCGGTCGAGCGGGTGGTGGCCCGGAGCGCGAACGTCGTGGTGCTGCTGCCGACGATCCGGGTCTTCGGCACCGGCTGCATGCTTGAGGTGGAGATCGTGTCCCGGCAGGGCGACCTGTCCTCCGGAGACTGGTGGTACATGCAGATGGCCGGGGCCCCGTTCGGCCAAGCGGTCGGGCGGGGCAGTACGCCGGACTCGCTGTTGCGGCTGGGCGTGCGGTTCGCCGACGGCTCGAAGGCCACCACCATCGAGCCGGCGCGCGGCAGAGCGGGCTCCCTCGATGAGCCTCCGGCCGGACCCGTGCTGTCGTGGTCGCCGACCGGCAGCGGCATGCGCGGCGGCGAGTTCGGTTTCCGCCATTTCGGGCTGTGGCTGTGGCCGCTGCCCCCGGCGGAGAGCTTCGAGTTCGCCGTGGAGTGGCCGCTGGGCGGCATCGAGCTGACGATCGCCGAACTCGACGGCGCGGCCATCGCATCGGCCGCCGCTCGCTCGGCGCACTACTGGCCGGAACCCCCGTAGCGCGACGGAGCAGCCGACGCGGAATGGCCGCTCCCGGTCAGGCCGTCTCACGCAGCGCGTTCGCGATCTCGTCGGGGGTGAGGCGGCGGGAGGCGACGTAGTACAGGACGGCCCCCGTCGGCAGCCAGGTCTGCCAGCCGGGATTGACCAGCAGCGTGTCACCGGTCCGGGCGGCGAGCATCGTGGCTCCGTGGCGTCGGCCGAGGGAGGTCTGGCAGCGGTCGACCAGCACCGGCCCCAGGGACTTCGGCAGCCGCACCGAATAGGTGTCGGCGCCGCCGTGGGTCATCAGCTGCGTGTAGATCTCGGTGATGCCGGGATCCTTGAGCTCCTCGGTGATCATGTGAGGGCTGTGCCACTGGACGCAGCGTACGGCCTCGTCGACGTAGCGCAGGTGCCGAACCCTGCCGAGGTCGCGCAGCGCGACGACGAGATGGGCGCCCTCGGCGACGTGGTCGGCGGTGACCGCGACCGCGAGCGCCTCGTTGTCGTCGCGGGCGTCGACCAGCACGCTGTGCGCCCGTTGCACGCCGGCCCGGCGCAACACGCCGTCGTCGGTCAGATCACCGCGTACGAACGTGACGTCGCGGTCGGACATCGGGTGGGCCGGCACGTCGTCCCAGGCGCAGAGCACGATGCGGCTCGAACCGTCGGCGATCAGCTCGTCCACCATCTGCTCGGTCCGCCCCGGCGTGTAGCCGAGCAGCACGATGTGGCCCGACGTCTCCACCGTGATGGCACCCTGCATCCTTCGTCCCTTCGCCTTCTCCAGCGCGGTCGACAGCCTGGTGAACACCGTCGTCAACGTCGCGATGCCGCCGACGATGACGTACGCGCCGACGACGTGGCCCGCCGCCGACTCCGGGTACAGGTCGCCGTAGCCGACGGTCGCGGCGGTGACCACGAAGTACCACCAGTAGTTTGCGGGCTGGACGATCACGCTGTCCGCGGGTTCCGCGAGCGTCATCAGGGGCCAGCTCGTCAGGAACACGACGCTGAGGACGAGAACCGGCGTCCACCAGGTCCCCAGCACCGTGATTCGGGCCAGCAGGCGAGCTAACAGGATCGGCACGCTGCCTCCCGCGCAACACACTTCGGTGCGGCCACACTAACCGGACAAACGGCACTAAAGAAGCTTTAAGACATACGGATTTACCAGACAGAGCGTGGCCGGGCCGGTAACCGTCCGAGAAGGCTCGCCGTCGGTTCTCCGCCTCGCGTTCTCGCGGGCGTTTCCCAGCGCGTCGACGACACCACGCGCCCGCGGTCCCCGTCCCCGTCTCCGTCTCCGCGAACGCGAACCGGCCCCGGACGAGGGCGGTTTCAAGGGGTCGTCGCAACTCCTCAGATCGAGATGTTGCGACGACCACGTGAACCCAAGGAGACGTCCGGGGCCGGTCGAGTGGATCATTGGAGCCGGGTGAATCGTTGAAGCCCGGCTGGACGAACCGTCAGAGCAGGGCGTTCTGGGTGAGCCAGTCCTTGGCGACCGCCTCGGCGTCGTCCTTGTCGACCGCGACGCGCTTCATCAGCGCGACCAGGCCGGCGGTGTCGAGCTTGGCGGAGACCGCGTCGAGGGTGGTCTTCACGGTGTCGTTCACACCGGCCTTGTTGACCAGGGGGGCGATGTTCTCGGCCGCGAAGGCGCTCTTGTTGTCCTGGAGGGAGACCAGGTCATTGACGATGATCTTCGGGTCGGTGGTGAAGACGTTGCCGACCTGGACGGTGCCGTCCTTGATGGCGTCGGCGGTGGCGTCGCCGGTCTTCTTCCACTCCTTGAACTCCAGGCCGTACGTGTCCTTGAAGTTCTTCTCCTGGCGGGTCTGGAACTCCGGCGGGCCGCCCACCGAGTAGTTCTTGGCGACCTTGACCAGGTCCTCGATCGTGGTGAGGCCGTCCTTGGTGGCGGTCTCCTTGGTGACGGTCAGCGAGTTGTTGTCCTCGGCCGGGGCGGGGGTGAGGACCTCCAGCTCGGCGGGGAGCTTCTCCTTGAGACCGGCGATGACGTCGTCCTTCGACTTCGCCGTGGTCGTGTTGTCGACGAAGGCGAGGAGGGAGCCGATGTACTCCGGCAGGATGGTCAGGCCGCCACTCTTGACCTGGTCGTACAGGACCTCGCGGCTGCCGATGTTGAACTTCTCCTCGACCTGGACGCCCTTGGCCGCCAGGGCCTGGGAGTAGATCTCGCCGAGCAGGACGTTCTCCGGGAAGTTGGCCGACCCGATGATGACCTTCCCCCCGGCCGCCGGAGCGGAGGCGGACCCGGAACCGGCGGGAGCCGGGGAGGCGCTGGTGAGCGGATCTCCGCCGCCGCACGCGGTAAGTGTGAGCGCCGCGGACAGGAGGACCGCCGCGGTGCTGATCAGGCGCTTCATGGTGCTATTCCCTTCCAAAACGGGGGGTAAAGAAGACTATCTGATGGTCTGGCGCTCGCTCACCCCCGGGGAGACCGTTACGCGCTGCACCAGAGTGAACCCGAGCTGGACGAGAAGCGCCAGCAGTGCTACGAGGACCGCCCCGCCGATCGTGCTCGGGAAGTTCTTGGTCGCGAGACCGTCGATGATGAAGCGGCCGAGGCCGCCCAGACCCACGTACGCGGCCACGGTCGCGGTCGCCACCACCTGGATCGCGGCCAGGCGCAGGCCCAGCAGGATCAGCGGCAGCGCGACCGGCACCAGCACCCGGCCCAGGACCTGCCCGCCCCGCAGGCCCATGCCGTACGCGGCGTCGCGCAGGTCGGGGTCGACCCCGCGGATGCCCTCGTACGTGTTGACCAGGATGGGCGGTACGGCCAGCGCCACCAGCGGGATGAGCACCGGCAGGATGGTGCCGACGCCCATGAACAGGACGATGAGGACCAGCAGGCCGAGCGTCGGCAGGGCGCGGGCCGCGTTCGCGGTGAGGATGACGAGCAGCGCGCCCCTGCCGGTGTGGCCGATCAGCAGCCCCAGCGGGATCGCGATCAGCATGGCGAGGAGCAGCGAGAGCCCGGCGAACTCCAGGTGTTCGAGCAGCCGGTTGGGAATCCCGTCGGGTCCCGACCAGTTGGCCGGGTCGCCGAAGAAGTCGATCAGCCAGTTCACGCGCTCTCCTTTACCCGCGACCCGATCAGCCGATCCGCACGGACCACGCCGGGCCCGATCAGCCGGTTCACACGGACCACGCGAGGCCCGATCAGCCGATCCACACGAACCGCCCGCGACCCGATCAGCCGCTCCACGCGAGGCCCGATCAGCCGGTTCACACGGCCCACCCGCGACCCGATCGGCCGGTTCACGCGGACCCCCTTGCCCGCGACCACGGGGTGAGCAGGCGTTGCGCCAGGATCAGCAGCAGGTCGGCGACCCCCGCGAGCACCACGACCAGCACGATGCCGACGACGATCGGGGTGTAGAACTGCCGCTGCCAGCCGTCGATGAACAGGTAGCCGAGCCCGCCCCTGCCGACCAGCGCGCCGACGCTGACCAGGCTGACGCTGGCGACCGTGGCCACCCTGAGCCCGGCCAGTACGACCGGTACCGCGATCGGCAGCTCGACCTGGAGCAGCCTGCGCAGCGGGGTGAAGCCCATGGCCACCGCGGACTGGCGCACGTGGTCGGGGACCGAGCTCAGCCCGTCGACGACCGCGGGGATCAGCACCGCCATGGCGTAGAAGGTGAGCGGGACCATGACGGTCGTCCGCGTGGCGAGGCCGGTGATCGGGATGAGCACGATGAAGACGGCCAGCGAGGGGAGCGAGTAGATCACGTTCATGACGCCGACGGTCGGCTGGTAGAGCCAGCGCCAGCGGACCCCGGCCAGCCCTAGCGGGAGCGCGATGATCAACCCGATGAGGATCGGCACCAGCGCCATCACGATGTGGTCCTCCAGCAAACCCTGGATCGTGGGCCAGTTGCGCCCGATCCAGTCCCAGCGGACCAGCGGTTCCTCATCCATCGACACCTCCCGCGAGTCCGTCGGTGCCTCGCGCCGGACCGTCGGCACCGCGCACGGGACCGTCGGCACCGCGCACCGGAGCGTCGGCGTTTTCCGTGACCCCGGTGGTGCCGCCCGCGGGATCGTCGCCGCCCCCGGTGGAACCGCCGACACCTTCCGCCGGGACGTCGGCGCCTCGCGCCGGTCCGCCGACGCCTCCCGCGACCTTGGTCAGCGCCTCGTGCAGCGCCTCGCGGGTGGCGGCGCCCACGGCCCTGCCCGTCCCGTCCACCGCGACGGCGTTGCCCGACGGGGACAGCAGCGTCGCGTCCAGCGCGGCGCGCAGCGAGTCGCGTCCGCTGACGAAGGTCCCGTACGGCGCGAGCTCCACGTCGGCGAGGGTGCCCGACTCGGGCAGGTCCTTGACGGCGGCCCAGCCCAGCGGCCGTTTCTCCTCGTCCACCACGGCCAGCCACGGCTCTCCGGTGGCGCGTGCCGAGGCGGTGTCGGCGGAGACGGGCACGAGCAGGTCGGTACGGAGCCGCACTCCCTCGTCCGAGACGAACGACAGCCGCCGGATGCCCCGGTCGCGGCCCAGGAACTCGCGGACGAAGTCGTCGGCGGGCCTGGCCAGCAGCGTCGCGGGGTCGTCGAGCTGGGCCAGGTGGCCCCCGACGCGGAGCACGGCCACCCGGTCGCCGAGTTTGACGGCCTCGTCGATGTCGTGGGTGACGAACACGATGGTCTTGTTCAGCTCGGCCTGGAGCCGCAGGAGCTCCTCCTGCAGGCTCGTACGGACGATCGGGTCGACCGCGCTGAACGGCTCGTCCATCAGCAGCACGGGCGGGTCGGCGGCGAGCGCGCGGGCCACGCCGACGCGCTGCTGCTGCCCGCCGGAGAGCTGGAAGGGGTAGCGGTCGGCCATCTTGAGGTCGAGCCCGACCCGTTCGAGCAGCTCCATCGCCCGGTCGCGCGCCTTCTTCTTGTCCCAGCCGAGAAGGAGGGGCACCGTCGCCACGTTGTCGACGATTTTGCGGTGCGGGAAGAGCCCCGCCTGCTGGATGACGTAGCCGATGCCCCGGCGCAGTGTCGGCGGATCGATGGTCTTGACGTCGACGCCGTCCAGGAGGATCTGGCCCTCCGAGGCGTCGATCATTCTGTTGATCATGCGGAGGGACGTCGTCTTACCGCATCCCGAGGGACCGACGAAGACGGTTATCTCCCCGGTCGGCACCTCAAGGCTTAGATTGTCCACGGCGACGGTCCCGTCGGCGTAGCGCTTGGTGACACCGTTGAATGTGATCATGCGCAACCTCTTGTTTTCGCAGGGTTACGGCCCCCTTGCCCCAACCGTCCCCATGATCCCGCGCGGACCAGCCTATGCCCCTCTTCTCCGATCTGTCTTCCAGGCTTTCCCGAACCAGCTCCGTAGGAGGAACCAGCTCAGCAGGAGATCCACAAGTGTATTTCTCAATAAAAGGGCATTGAGTAGTGCGGGAGGTGCCCATGACTTGACATGATTACCCACACTGCCGGAGTCGATCCCTCCGGCACCGTACGTCACAGGCTTCACAGCCACTCAGCCACTCCGCCCCTCCACCACGCTCGCCGAACCACCAGAGGAACCGGTCCCGTGACCCAACCGCTCCTCGGTCAACGCTCGCGCGTCGAACTGATCGCCGAGCTCTACGACCGCCACGCAGCAGGGCTGTTCGCCTACTCCCACGACCAGCTGGGCGACGCGGACTCGGCCTCCGACGTCCTGGTGGCCGTCCTCTCCGGTGTCTTGGACACCGAACCGCCGCGCGCCGCGCTGTACGCGCTCGCCCGCCGCGAGATCTTCCTGCGCGACATCGTCTACTCGCCCCCCGTCGGCCCCGACCCGGCCGCCGCCCTCGTCGAGCGCGTCCTGGGTGACCTGCGCACGCACCAGCGCGAGGTGCTGTACCTGTCGGGCGTGTGCGAGATGAACGCCGCCGAGCTGTCCTGGGTGCTCGACGTGGCCGTCGACACCGCCGACGAGCTGACGGTGAGCGCCTGCCGCCGCTTCGCCCAGTCGCTGGGCTGCGCCCTGGCCTCGGCCAAGGTCCCCGAGCACATGACGGAGGTGTTCGGCGCCCTCGCCGTCGCCCCGGTCCGCGACGTCCTCAACCTCGCCCCCTGGGCCACTCCCCCGGCGAGACTGCGCGCCGCCGTGCTCGGGCCGAAGGCGCCGCCCGTCGTTCTCGCCGCCAGGCGATCGACGTCACCGCTGTTCAGACAGCTGTGGCCGACGACGCCCGCGTGGCCGCTGCCGCTCGCGGAGACCGGCGTCCCGGCCGGTCCCCCGATCGGCGCCTCCGCCTTCCCCGTGCCGGACCACATGGCGGACGACCGCTTCCCCGATCCCTTCGCGCCACGGGATCCCGACGCCGTCTCCGAGCACGAGGCCACCACGCAGCCGATGCCCAAGCTCGGCGATTCGGTGCTCACCGCCCTGGACACCGCGGCCCTGCGGCCTCGCCGCCGCCTCCAGCGTCCCCGGCCGCGCCGGGCTATGCCGCTGGCGGCGCCGATTCCCGGGGACGTGCTGGACGACGCCCCCGGACGGGAGGACTTCTTCCGCCCGCTCACCCCGGAGGCGCGGGCGGCCCGCGTCCACACCGACAGGCTCGTCGCCGCCGCCCCCCGCACCGAGACCCCGCCCGCCGAGACGCCCCAGGCTCCGTCCTCCGAGATGTCCCGGGCTCCGGCTCCGCCCGCCGAGACCTCCCGGCCTCCGTTCGCC
The DNA here is from genome assembly GCF_036227305.1 of Streptosporangium sp. NBC_01469. NCBI lineage: Bacteria > Bacillati > Actinomycetota > Actinomycetes > Streptosporangiales > Streptosporangiaceae > Streptosporangium > Streptosporangium sp. NBC_01469. Next base: position 10,606,927 of record NZ_CP109465.1, read on the forward strand.
CAGGTCTTCCCGCTCTTCCCCGCCGGGACCTCCCCCGCGCCGTTCACCGAGGCCGCCGAGGCGTCTCCGGCGTCCTTCGCGGAAACCCTCGGGGCGCTCTCCGCCGAGACCCTCCGGACCCCGTTCGCCGCGCCTCCTCGGGAGCCGTCCGCCGAGGCCCCTCGCACACCGCTCGCCGCCGTCCCGTCCGCCGGGAACCTCGGCGACGTGCTGGACGACGGGCTCGGGGACGTGCTGGGGGACGTGCTGGACGACGCGCGTCCCCTGCCCGGCTGGCCCCTGCAGACCGACCAGCTCGACGCCCTCGCCGACCACGAGCGCCACCAGCCCCCCACTCCCGCTCCCGCTCCCGTGAGAGAAGCCGGGCGGCACACGCCCGCCGGCGACGACCGCCCCCGGCTCTCGCTCCCCGTCTGGGCCACCCGGGCCGAGAGCCCCGCGCCCCCGGCGGAACGCGTTCAGCCCCCACTCCCCGACCGAACCACCCAGGACGCCGATCCCGGCCGGCCCTCCGCCGTCGACTGGTTCGCGGATGCCGCTCCCTCCGGCGCCCAGACCCCTGAGGCTCCGACCGCCCTTCCCACCTGGTCCCCCAGGACCGACCACCTTCGCACCCCCGCCGGCCGCGCCCAGCTGCGCCTGCCCCGCTGGGTCATGCGCGAGGATCAGCCCGGCGACGCCCCCCGGCCCGCGCCTCCGAACCACACCCTGACGCCGTACGACGCGCCGCGGGACGACGCGGCGACCATGCCCGGGAACGGGTTCCCGGCGATATCCCCGATACCCCCGGTGCCCCCGGCACTCGCGGAGACCGGTGCGGACGAAACGGCCCCCTCCCCTTCCGGCCGGACCGCGTCCCGCGGGCGCGGAAGTGCCCGGCCGCCGCGCAGTCACAAGGCGACGAAGAACGCGGTCCACCACGACTGGGCCTGGGAGGTGATCGGCTTCGTCATCGCGGTGACGATCGCCATGATCGTCTTCTTCGCGGTACCGATGATGACCACTCCGTAAGCCTCCTTGCCGCCCCCACCGGCCCGTGCCGGCACGGGGGCGCTCAGAGCCAGTGTTCGGTGGCGGCGCGCCAGGCCAGCTGCATGCGGGTCTGGGCGCCGGCGAGTTCCATGATGTTCGAGACGCGCCGCTGCACGGTCCGCTGGCTGATTCCCAGCTGGGTGGCGATCGACCTGTCCGGTACGCCCGCGACCAGCAGCGAGACCAGGTAGAGGTCGTCGGAGCCGAGCGGGCAGGGTGTCGTCCCCTCGGCGAGGGCGCCGTCCTCGGCGATCCGCAGCGGCGTCGCCCGCTCCCAGTAGCCCTCGAAGAGGGCGACCAGCGCCTCCAGCAGCTGGCCGCCACGGACCAGCGCCGCCGTCGGCTCGGAGATCCCGGCCTCCTGGAGCAGCGGCAGCACGGCGGTCTCCCGGTCGACGACCGTCAGCCGCACCGGCAGCCAGGGCATGGCTCTGGCCTGCTCGCCCAGCTTGACCCCGTACGCGATGTTGGCCGGCATTCCCTCCTCCGCCAGCAGGGCCTTCTCGTAGATCACCCGGTACTCGACCCCGCGGCGCAGCGCGGCGAGCTCGGCGTGGTTCTCCTCCGCGGGCATCGCGGTCGCATGCCCCTGACAGAGGTAGAGGACCTCGTGGCGGGCGGCCTCCTGCAGGTGGTCGAGGTGCTCCTGGAGTACGACGCGGTTCGGCAGGACCTCGACCAGCCGACCGGCGTCGCGGCGGCGGGCGCTGTCCCGGTACTCCTCCGCGAGCTGGTCCACCTCGCGCCGCGCCCAGTCGAGCGCCTGCTGGTGGCGGAGGAGCTGCGAGCCCAGCACGATGTCGGGGGCCACGGCGGTGAACCGCCGCCTGCCGGGACCGACCGTCCTGATCAGCCCTCTGACCCGCATGGATATCAGCACCGTTTCGGCTGTCTCGGGGTCGATGCCCAGATTTCTTATGAGGTCGGTGACCTCTGCCTCCGCGGTGGTCACCAGGAACCGGTAGACACGCTCCTCCACGGGATCGAGCCCGAGGGATTCCAACATGACGCACATGATGACATCCGAAACGCCGGTAAAAGTTACATCCATCGTCTAACCGGACGTATAACGCCAATGTGAATTAACCAGGCGTGGGCCATATCGGACTTGGAACGCGTTTGCCCACGATGGCGGGAATCGAGCGCGGCCGGGGTTGTGACAACGATCTGTCAAGGCTAGTATCACGGCAACTCTTAGGAAACTTTCTTAAGAGAAAGTTAAGGCGGGTGCCTTCGCGGCCCCCGGGCAACCGTTCGATCCAACCAAGAGCTGCGCGAATCTCGATGGCGAGGATCGTCATCACTCGGGAGTCCGACCGTCCGGACGTCCCACCCCCTCCGGTTTCCCCCCACGGAAGCGATCATGCGGCGCACCCCTTCCTTACTCGCCCTGACTGGGCCTGCAAGCCTCTCGCGCGCGCCGCTCGCGCCCCGGTCGCGCAGCACCTCGAACCTCTGCGGCCCCCACCGCACGAAGGAGTGATCAAGTGTTGAGACAGCGCATCATGGCCGCCCTCGCCGCCCTGGCGGTCACGGGCGTGCTCGCGGTCGCCCTGCCGATGGCCTCCGCGTCCTCCGCCACCGCGGCGGCCTGCGTGACCGCGTGGAACTCCTCGACGGTCTACGTCGGCGGCACCACCGCCTCCCACAACGGCCGCAACTGGTCGGCGAAGTGGTGGACCCAGAACGAGACCCCGGGCACCGCCGCCGTGTGGGCGGACCAGGGCGCCTGCGGTGGCGGCACGACGCCTCCCCCCTCGGGCAACTGCAACCACCCGAACTGGGCGGCGGGCACCTGGTACGCCGCCGGGAGCATCGTCAAGTACACCAACGGCCAGTTCTACCGCGCCAAGAACGAGAACCCCGGCTACGACCCGGTGATCAGCACCTGGTACTGGGAGCCGTACACCTGCGGCGGCACGACACCTCCTCCCACGAACCCGCCCACCGGGGGCTTTGTCGTGAGCGAGGCCCAGTTCAACCAGATGTTCCCGAGCCGGAACTCGTTCTACACCTACAGCGGCCTGACCGCGGCGCTGAGCGCCTACCCGGGTTTCGCCAAGACCGGCAGTGACACCATCAGGAGGCAGGAGGCGGCCGCCTTCCTCGCCAACGTCAACCACGAGACCGGCGGCCTGGTCCACGTCGTGGAGCAGAACACCGCGAACTACCCGCACTACTGCGACGCGAGCCAGTCGTACGGCTGCCCCGCGGGACAGGCCGCCTACTACGGGCGCGGCCCGATCCAGCTGAGCTGGAACTTCAACTACAAGGCGGCGGGCGACGCGCTCGGCATCAACCTGCTCGGCAACCCGTACCTGGTGCAGAACGACGCGGCGGTGGCCTGGAAGACCGCCCTGTGGTACTGGAACACCCAGAACGGCCCCGGCACGATGACGCCGCACAACGCGATGATCAACAGCCGCGGCTTCGGCGAGACGATCCGCAGCATCAACGGCAGCCTGGAGTGCAACGGCAGAAACCCGGCGCAGGTGCAGAGCCGGATCAACGCCTACCAGCGCTTCGTGCAGATCCTCGGCACCACCCCCGGTGGCAACCTGAGCTGCTGAACGACCGGACGGCCGGTCACCTGACGGCCGCTTGACGGTCACCGCGAAAACGTCCCGCCGAGCGCGCGAACCCGCGAGGCGGTGGCTCCACGCGTACGATCCGCACGCGTGGCACGAAGGGCGCGGCCCACCGGCCGCGCCCTTCTCGCGTCGTCCCTCTCCCGCTTCCGGAAGCGGTGACCTTCCGAAGGCACCTCGCCGTCCCCGGCGACCGGTCCGTCGATGTCGCCGAGTTCCAGCAGGCCGGGTGAGCGGTAGGCGTCTCGGACCATCGCCCTCATCGTCTTCACGTCACTTTCGGTGCGTCGTTGTCCGGGTACTGGAAGACCTCGTCGAGCGGGACGCCGAACACGCGGGCGATCCTGAAGGCCATCTCCAGCGAGGGCGAGTAACGCCCCTGCTCGATGGCGATGACGGTCTGGCGGGTCACACCGACGCGTTCCGCCAGCTCCGCCTGCGTCATCTCCTGGTGCGCGAACCGCAGGGAGCGGATCGCGTTGGTGACCTTGGTGGGCTTGACCACGGCTAGAAACCCCGCCGGTACGCGACGATCTTCACGATCGACGACGAGAGGGCCGACAGGACGAACGCCAGGTAGAGCGCGTTGGCGATCCAGAAGTGCTCGAACTCCGCCATCGTCAGGCCGAGGGCCGCCGCTCCTCCGACGGCGAGGACGTGGAACTCGGCGCGCATACCGTGCCGGTAGATCTCGCCGTCCCGCTCGTCCTTCCCCATCTCCTTGGGCGAGACCATCCCGGCCACCATGTTGGCGACCATGTTCACGACCATCGCGACGCCGATGGCCGTGATCATCGGCCACACGTAGGCGACCTCCGCGACGCCCGCCTCCCGGACCCTCCCGAGGATGGTCACGACGTAGACCACGGGCACACCGATCGCTATCGCGGCGTAGATCCACACGCGCTTCTCTTCAAATGACATGCCCGTCCCCACATGTAAAACAAAGCAGACATAGAGAAACGTAAAGCAAGGCGGACATCATGTCAAGAATTATTGACTTATCCCTGGTCGCGGGGTTACCTGGACGCCGCTGAGCGCCGGATACCTCTCCGAAACCAGGAGGCCAGGAGGCCTGGAAATCGCGAAACCGGGATCGACACGCGTCAGCCCCCTCCGCGGCCGGCGGCGGACGCCGCCGAGGGGCGGCGGGTCACTCCGACGACAGGACGAGCCCGCTGGTCGGCACGCCCGTACCGGCGGTGACCAGCACGTTCCGCACCCCGGCGACCTGGTTGGCCGAGGTGCCCCTGATCTGCCTGACGGCCTCGGCGATGCCGTTCATGCCGTGGATGTACGCCTCGCCGAGCTGGCCGCCGTGCGGGTTGACCGGGAGACGGCCGTCGATCTCGATGCCGCCCCCGGCCACGTAGTCGCGGGCCTCGCCGCGCCCGCAGAAGCCCAGCTCCTCCAGCTGGGTGAGGACGAACGGGGTGAAGTGGTCGTACAGGATGGCCGTCTGCACGTCCGAGGGCCCGAGCCCCGACTGCTTCCAGAGCTGGCGGCCGACCACCCCCATCTCCGGCAGACCGGTCATGTCGTCGCGGTAGTAGCTGGTCATCATCATCTGGTCGGCGCCCGAGCCCTGGGCCGCGGCGGTGATCACGGCGGGTGACCTGCGCAGGTCCCTGGCCCGCTCGGCGGAGGTGACCACCAGCGCCACCGCGCCGTCGCTCTCCTGGCAGCAGTCGAGCAGGTGCAGCGGCTCCACGATCCACTTGGACGCCTGGTGCTCCTCCAGGGTGATCGGGCGCCCGTGGAACCACGCGGCCGGGTTGGTGGCGGCGTGCCTGCGCATGGCGACCGCCACCCGGCCGAAGTCCTCGGAGGTGACGCCGTACGCGTGCATGTAACGCCGGGCGAACATGGCGACCCAGGCGGCGGGGGTCATCAGCCCGTACGGCACGTGCCAGCTCATCTCCAGGCCCTGGGACGAGGGCTCACCGCCGATGCGGGCGTCGGGCTGGCCGAACCGGTTCCCCGAGCGCTCGTTGAACGCCCGGTAGCAGACCACGGTCTCGGCGACCCCGGTGGCGACGGCCATCGCCGCGTGCAACACGGTGCCGCACGCCGCGCCGCCGCCGTAGTGGACGCGGGAGAAGAACGACAGGTCGCCGATGCCCACCTCGCGGGCCACGGCGATCTCCTGGTTGGCGTCCTGGGTGTAGGTGACGAGGCCGTCCACGTCCGAGGGCGCGAGGCCCGCGTCGTCGAGCGCCGCGAACACCGCCTCGGCGGCGAGCTGGAGCTCGGACCTGCCGGACCGCTTGGAGAACTCGGTCGCGCCGATCCCGGCGACGGCCGTACTCCCGGAGAAGGAGACCACGGTGGTGAGGGCCTTTCTGTGTTTCCGCGTTACCGCGTTACCGCGTTACCGCGTTACCGCGTCACCGCGTTACCGCGTCACCCGTTCCCGCCGGCCGCTTTTCGCGGCCGGCGGGGCGCGGTCAGCGGGCGGGGAGGGCGAACCTGACGGTGCCCGAGACGTGGTCGCCGAGGCTGACCCCGCCGCGGACCTCGACGGTGAACTCTCCGTCCTCGTGAGCGACCACGCTGCCGGTGAAGGCCAGCCTGTCGCCCGCGTACGCGGGGACGCCGAGCTTGACGTTGATGCCACGGATGATCGCCTCGGGTCCGGCCCAGTCGGTGACGTAGCGCTCGACGAGACCCATGGTGGTCAGGATGTTGAGGAAGATGTCCTTCGACCCCTGCGCCCTCGCGCCCTCGACGTCGTGGTGGACGGGGGTGAAGTCCATCGTCGCGAGCGCGGTCGACACGACCACGGTGGGGCTCAGGTCGATCGCGAGCTCGGGAAGCGGAGCTCCGACCCGCACCTCGTCGTCGGTAAGTGTCCGCATCACGCCTCCAGGGGGACCCACATGGGGAGGATCAGCTCGTCGTCCATCTGGCGGTACGTCAGACGCACCGGCATACCGATACCCACCCGCGAAGCGGCGCAGTCCACCACGTTGCCCACGATCCGCACACCTTCCGGCAGTTCCACCACGGCGACCACGAAAGGTGTCCGGAGTCCCGGAACCTGCGGGTTGTGGTGGACGACGTAGCTGTAGACCTCCCCCTCGCCGCTCGCCGTCGCGAACGTGCGGGCGGCCGAGCGGCACGAGGGGCAGACCGGCCCCGGAGGGTGACGGAGCTCGCCGCAGTCGGCGCACTTCTGGATCCGCAGCTCGCCCGCGGCGACGCCCTCCCAGAAGAAGGCGGTGTCGGCGTTGATCGCGGGCCTCAGCGGGTACGGCGTGCGGGGGGACGCGTCTCCTGGCGTCGCGGACGGGTCCTGAGCGGACGGGTCCTGAGCGGACGGGTCCTGAGCGGACGGGTCCTGAGCGGACGGGTCCTGAGCGGACGGGTCCTGAGCGGACGGGTCCTGAGCGGACGGGTTTTTCGGAGGGACGTTCTCCGTGGGCGTGAGCCCGTTCCCGCTCGTCGCGGCTCCGCCCTCACCGGTCGCGGTCGTTTCCTTACCCGGTTCCCCCTCCCGCTCCCTGGGCCGGAACTTCAGCACCCGGAACAGCATGTCGGCCACGGCCTCGCCGTCGGCGTACCAGGTGACGTTCCAGGTGACGAAGTAGCCCTCGCCGAGCGCGGTCCGCTTCGGGCCGGTGACGCCGGCCAGCCGGGTGGCCGGGACCAGGGACTCGCCGAGTCTCACGTAGCGGTGGTAGGTCTGCTCGCAGTTGGTGGCGACCACTCCGGTATAGCCGTCGCCGTCCAGCATCGCGAGGACGGCGTCGACCGGCGTGCCGGCCCGCTTCCTCCTGTTCCCGTCCACACCGGGCATCGTCCAGACCTGGATCATCGCCGGTGGGGCCACGATCCCCCCGTGCACCCCGGCGGCGGCGGCCTCGGGGTCGGTGTAGAGCGGGTTGGCGTCGCCCATGGCGTCGGTCCAGTGCCGGATCATCGGGATGTTCACCGGGTCCGCCTCCGCGACACCGAGCACCTCGCCCTCGGCGATCCGCCGCTCCACCAGGGCGGTGAGCCGCTCGTGCGGGGAGGCGGACGCCGCCGTGGCGGACGCCGGGGCCACCGGAGCCGCCGGGGGCGCCGAATTCGTCGCGGGTGCGGGAGCGGCCTCGGGGGCCGGGGTCCTCGGGGGCGTCTCGGTCATCGGGACGACCTCGGGTGCCGGGGCCCCGGGGGCCTCAAGGACATCGGGGGCAGCGGGGGCGTCTCGGTCATCGTGGTCATCGGGGCGGCCTCGGCAGGCTCAGGCCGAGCATGGCGATGAGCTCGCGCTGGACCTCGTTGACGCCGCCGCCGAAGGTGAGCACGAGCGCGCCCTTGGCTCCGCGGTCCACGCGCTCCATCAGGTCCGCGGTGTCCGGGTCCGACGGGTCGCCGAAACGGGCCAGGACCTCACCGACGATCCTGCCGACGTCCTGCAGCCGCTCGGAGCCGTACACCTTGGTGGCCGAGGCGTCGGGGGCGCCCAGCCAGCCGAGGTCCATGTTGGCCGCGACCTGCCAGTTCAGCAGCTCGTTCGTCCGGAAGTAGGCGTAGACCTGGCCGAGCGCCCTGCGGACCGCGGGTTCCTCGATCGTGCCGGTGCGGCGGGCCCAGGCCAGGAACCGGTCGTAGGTGTGGGCGATGTTGCCCGCCGGGCCGAGCGTGACCCGTTCGTGGTTGAGCTGGTTGACGATCAGGTCCCAGCCCTTGTTCTCCTCCCCCACGACCATGTCCACCGGCACCCGTACGTCGGAGTAGTAGGTCGAGTTGGTGTGGTGGTTCCCGTCCATCGTGATGATCGGGGTCCACGAGTAGCCGGGGTCGGAGCAGTCGGCGATCATCATCGTGATCCCGCGGTGCTTCTTCGCGTCCGGGTCGGTGCGGGCGGCGAGCCAGATGTAGTGGGCGTAGTGGCCGCCCGAGGTGAAGATCTTCTGCCCGTTGACGACGTAGTGGTCGCCGTCGCGGACCGCGGTGGTGCGCAGGGAGGCCAGGTCGGTGCCCGCCCCCGGCTCGCTGTAGCCGATCGCGAAGTGGCACTCCCCGGCCAGGATGCGCGGCAGGAAGAACTCCTTCTGCGCCGCCGTCCCGTACTGCATGAGGGTGGGCCCGACGGTCTGGACGGTGATGATCGGGTACGGCACCTCGGCGCGGGCGATCTCGTTGGCGAAGATCTGCTGCTCCAGCGGGCCGTACCCGCCGCCGCCGTACTCCTTGGGCCAGCCGAGCCCGAGCTTGCCGTCGCGGCCGAGAGCGCGGCAGTGCTCCATGTAGGCGTGGCCGAACGGGTCGGCGGAGATCCGCGCGCGTCCTTCCGCGGTGAGGCACGACCGGAAGTACTCGCGAAGCTCGTCGCGGAGCCTCTTCTGGTCGGAAGTCAGGTCGATCAGCATCAGACGAGCGCTCCGATCGTGTCGAGCCGGGCTTCCACCCCGCCCAGCAGGTGGGCGTGGTGCTTGCCCCAGGCGAAGTAGCGGTGCAGCGGGTAGGTCACGTCCACGCCGACCCCGCCGTGCAGGTGCTGGCAGGTGTAGAGCGCCCGCAGCGCCTGGTCGGCCGCGGTCAGGGCGCCGACGGCGAGGTCCGCCTCGGCCTCCTCGTCCGCCCCCTCGGCCAGCCGCCACGCTCCGGACCACACGGCCACGTCCAGGGCCCGCCCGGCGATGTAGACGTCGGCGATCTGCACGGTGACCGCCTGGAACTCGGCCAGCGCCCGGCCGAACTGCCTGCGCGTCCTGATGTACTCGGTGGTGAGCGCCAGCGCCCCGGCCAGCACGCCGGAGGTGACGGCGATGTTCCCGGCCAGCGCCAGTCTCCGCAAGCCGCCGGACGCCGTACCGTCCTGGGGCCCGACGAGCTCGCCGGGGGTCCCTTCCAGGGTGAGCGCGGCGGCGGGCTCGCCGGTGGAGGTCGGCACCGGCCGCAGGCCCGCCTCCGCAGGGTTCACCAGGAACAGGCCGACCCCGGCGGGGGTGGCGGCGGGGACCAGGATCCTCGCGGCCTGGGCGGCGTAGGGCGTCGTGCCCCTGGCACCGTCCAGCACCCATCCGGCGCCGTCCTCGCGGGCGGTCGTGACCGGCGGGGCACCGAGGTCGCGGCCCGGCTCTGAGGGGGCGACGGCCAGCGAGATCTCACCGTCGGCCAGCGGGGCCAGCGCCTCGCGCTGCTCCCGGGAGCCGTACCTGGTGATCACCTGCGCCGCCACCAGGCTCTGCTCGGCGGGGACCGGGGCCACGTGGGCGCCGATCTCCCGCAGGACGACCGCCATCTCCACCGGCCCGCGCCCCGCGCCTCCGGCCTCCTCGGGCAGGCAGACGCCGAGCAGCCCCGCCTGGGCCAGGGATCGCCACAGTGCGGCGTCGTAGGACGCGCCCCCCTTCTCGTGGGCTTCGAGCCTGGCCGGGGTCACCTCCCTGCCGAGGAGGTCGACCGCGAGGTCGCGCAGGTCGGTCTGTGTCTCGTCGAGATTGAAGTCCACTGGCGCTCCAGGGTTTCTGTCGGCCGCGTCACCCCTCCGGAAAGTAGAACAGATTCTATTCTGTGTCCAGAGCCAGCCAATCGCAATAAGTCATCGCATAACCGCCGCAGCGCATATGCCATGTAAGCACGGGGCATCTTTGTGACTGGCGAGTAACCCATCGGAGTATCCGGAAATCAGATAACGTGTTCTCATGCGCACCCCGCATGTGACCACCGATACGCCGGTCGCCCCGCACCGGACCGGCAGGCACGCTCCGAGCGACGCCGATCCGGCCACGACCGAGGGGGCATCCGGCATGCAGAGCGAGTCGGCGTCCACGGGCGTCCGCACCAGAAGCCAGCACCAGCGGCGCAAGCGCATCGTCCAGGCCGCCGCGGCCCTCGCCTCGCGGGGCGGCGTCGAGGCGATGCAGATGCGGACCGTCGCCGAGCGTGCCGGGGTCGCGCTCGGCACGCTCTACCGATACTTCCCCTCCAAGATGGATCTCGTCGTCGCCGTCGTCGGCGAGGAGATCGATCTCCTGGAAACCAGCATCGAGCGCCGCCCGCCCAACGCCGCCACGGCCTCGGGGCGGGCCGTCGACGTCCTGATGCGCGCCACCCGGGGCCTGATGCGCGAGCCCGAGCTCGCCGACGCGCTCATCCGCTCGCTGATCATGGCCGATGTCGACATCCCGTTCGGCGACCGCATGGCGGGGCTGCTGCTCCGCGTCGCCGGAGCCGACCTCACCGTCGAGACCGCCACCGAGGAGCAGTTCGCCCTCGCGGGCTCGCTGTCCAGCGTCTGGGTGCACGAGCTCATGGAGATGCTCAGGGGCCGCCGCACGTACGAGCAGATCCAGCGCCGCATCGAGATCGCCGCCGAACGCCTGCTCGTCGACTTCCAGCCCTCCGCCTGAGGTCCCGTCACGCGGGAACCCCGCCGCTCCTTCCACCTGAAACTAGAACCCGTTACAGTCACTACCGAAGGCGACTAGAGCGACGTTCTGGAGCGACGCGCGAGCGGGCGGATCGGCGAGGACGGCCGCCCGGTGGCCGCGAGCTCCAAGCCGGATGGCGAGGAGATCGTTATGGGTGCGGTGATCGTCGAGGCAGTGCGAACCCCGATCGGCAGGCGCAACGGATGGCTCGCCGGGCTGAAACCGCAGGCGGTCCTCGCCGCGGCGCTCAACGGCCTGATCGGCAGGGCGGGCATCGATCCCGCCGCGGTGGAACAGGTTTTCGCCGGGTGCGTCACCCAGGCCGGAGAGCAGGGCGGCCACGTCGGGCGGCACGCCTGGCTCTACGCCGGGCTGCCGTACCAGACGGGCGTGACCACGGTCGACGCGCAGTGCGGCTCCTCGCAGCAGGCGGTGCACCTGGTCGCGGCGCTCATCCAGGCCGGGGTCATCGACGTCGGCGTGGCCTGCGGCGTCGAGGTGATGAGCCGGGCACCGCTCGGTTCCAACGTGCTGCCCGCCAACCCCCGGCCCGACGACTGGGCCATCGACCTGCCCGACCAGTTCACCGCCGCCGAGCGGATCGCGCGGCGGCGCGGGCTGACCCGCGAGCGGCTCGACCGGTTCGGCGCCAGGTCCCAGCGCCTCGCCGCGGAGGCGTGGGCCGAGGGCCGCTTCGACCGGGAGGTGGTCGCGGTGACCGCGCCGGTCCTCGGCCCGGACGGGGAGCCCACCGGCGAGACCCGCGTGGTCGACAGGGATCAGGGGCTGCGCGAGACCACCGTCGAGGGGCTGGCCGGACTCAGGCCCGTCATGGGCGAGGACGGCATGCACACGGCGGGCACCTCCTCGCAGATCTCCGACGGCGCCGCGGCGGTGCTGCTCATGAGCGAGGAGGCCGCCGCCCGGCACGGCCTGCGGCCCCGGGCCCGCGTCCTCGCCCAGGCGCTCGTCGGCTCCGAGCCGTACTACCACCTGGACGGGCCGGTGGACGCGACCGCCAGAGTTCTGTCCGCGACCGGGATGGGCGCGGCTGACATCGATAGGTTCGAGGTGAACGAGGCCTTCGCCTCGGTTGTCTTATCCTGGTCATCGGCGCACAAGCCAGACATGGAACGGGTCAACGTCAACGGCGGCGCCATAGCGCTCGGCCATCCGGTCGGAGCGACCGGTTCCCGACTGATCACCACCGCCCTGCACGAGCTTGAGCGGTCCGACTCCTCGACCGCGCTGGTGGCGATGTGCGCGGGCGGGGCGCTCGCGACCGCGACCATCCTGGAGCGCCTCTGAGCGGCGCCGATCCCCCGGTCGCCCTGAGCGGCACCGATCCCCCGAAGCGTCTTGAGCGGCGCCGGTAAGGAGCACCACCGTTGAGATCCCCCAGGCCGCACAAGGAGCACCAGCGTTGAAATCCCGTCGCAGGCCGTACAGCGAGCAGCGCCCGTTCGACACCGGCGGCGGGGTGTGGAGCGTGCCCGTCCCGATCCCCGGCAACCCGCTCGGCTACACGCTGGTCTACGCGATCGAGTCCCCCGCCGGTCCCGTGCTGGTCGACGCGGGCTGGAACGCCCCCGAGGCGTGGCTGGCGCTGCGCGACGGGCTGGGGGCGGTCGGCATGGACGTCCGCGACGTGCGCGGGGTGGTCGTGACCCACTTCCATCCCGACCACGCCGGGCTGGCCGGTCAGGTCAGGGAGGAGTCCGGCGCCTGGATCGCCATGCACGAGGCCGACGCCGCGCTGATCGGCTTCATGCGGGACTTCCAGGGCGACGCGCACCGTGACTTCCAGGCCGACATGCTGCGCCGGGCGGGAGCGGGCGCCGTCGAGGTGGAGGAGGTGACGGGGAACCGGCCGCAGCCGCCCGCGGTACCCGACCGTGTGCTCACCGACGGCGACCTCATCGACCTGCCGGGGCGCACGCTCCGGACGATCTGGACGCCCGGCCACACGCCCGGCCACGTCTGCCTGCACCTGGAGGACGCCGACCGGATCTTCACCGGGGACCACGTGCTGCCGGCCATCACGCCGCACATCGGGATCTACCCGTTCGACCGCGCGGACGTGGATCCGCTCAGCGACTTCCTGGAGTCACTGGAGAAGGTGAAGGGGCTGGGACACCTTGAAGCCCTACCCGCCCATGAATGGATATTTCAGGACACGGCGGCTCGGGCGACGGAGATCCACGTCCACCACGAGGAGAAGCTCCGACGGCTGGCCGACCTGCTCGCCGAGGCGGGGGAACCGCTGACCATCTGGGAGGTCGCCGGGCGCATGACCTGGAACCGCCCCTGGAAGGACTTCCCCGCCGTGCTGCGCGGGATGGCCGCGGGGGAGGCCGCGGCCCACCTGCGCACGCTGGAGGTTCGCGGAATCATCCGCCGTGTGATGGGAGTGGATCCGGTCCGATTCGCCATACACTCATAGACATCGGATGTCTGGCGCAACCTGAGGACGGTGCAGAGTGGCGGTCACCGACGCCGCTATCGACAAGATCAAGCAGATGATCCTGTCTGGCGAGCTCGCCCCGGGCAGCAGGCTGCCCAAGGAGGCCGACCTGGCCGATCGGCTCGGCCTGTCGCGCAACTCCCTGCGCGAGGCCGTCAGAGCCCTGGCCCTGATCAACGTGCTGGACGTGCGCCAGGGCGACGGCACGTACGTGACCAGCCTGGAGCCGAGGCTCCTGCTCGACGCGATGTCGTTCGTGGTCGACTTCCACCAGGACGACACCGTGCTGCAGTTCTTCCAGGTCCGGCGGATCCTGGAGCCCGCGGCGACCGCGATGGCGGCGACGTACATGTCCGAGTCCGAGGTCACCGAGCTGCGCAAGATCCTCGACGAGCTGCCTCCCGATCCGAGCGTCGAGCAGCTGGTGGCCAACGACCTGGAGTTCCACCAGCGCATCGCGGCGGGTTCGGGCAACGCGGTGCTGTGCTCCCTCATCGACAGCCTCTCGGGACCCACCACCAGGGCCAGGATCTGGCGGGGCCTCACCCAGGAGAACGCCCTGGAGAAGACCCGCGAGCAGCACACCGCGATCTGCGACGCCATCGGCGCCCGGCAGCCGGAGGTGGCGCGGGCCTGGGCCACGGTCCACATCGCCGGCGTCGAGGAGTGGCTCCGCAGCGCCCTCGCCTGACGGTCGTCCGGGCGCCGGGCGCCGCTTCCGGCTGCTCCCCCGCGCGAAACGCGCAGGTCGCACGAGCACCGGTACGAGCGCGCCGAGGAACGGCAGGCGGGTGGTGCGGGGAGGATCGCGAGCCGGGAGCCCGGCCAGATCCTCGGGCCCGAGGTCGCCTCCCGCCGGGGAGCCCGGAGGAACAAGCCGTCGTCGCGGCCGGCCGCGGACCGCCGGCCCGCTTCGCGCGCTTAGGACCCGCCGTCCTCGGGTAGGCACTTCGAGCACCGTGAACCTTGACGACCTCAGGAACCGCGGATTCCGGAGCAGACCGCATGAGCACCCCCCTACGGCTCGGGCTGCGCGCCAACCTCTCCCAGTTCACCCTGCTGGTCGCGGTCAACGCACTGGTCGGCGGCATGCTCGGCCAGGAGCGCACCGTGCTGCCCCTGCTGGCCGAGCGGACCTTCCACCTGGCCGCCTACAGCGGCGTGCTCACCTTCATCCTCGCCTTCGGCGTGGTGAAGGCGGTCACCAACCTCTTCGCGGGGACGCTTTCCGACCGCTACGGCCGCAAGCCCGTCCTGGTCGCCGGATGGCTCGTCGCGCTTCCCGTGCCCGCGATGCTGGCCTGGGGCCCCTCCTGGGGCTGGATCGTGGCGGCCAACGTACTGCTCGGCGTCAACCAGGGACTGACCTGGTCCACGACCATCATCATGAAGATCGACCTGACCGGCCCCGAGCGGCGGGGCCTGGCCATGGGACTCAACGAGGCCGCCGGTTACGTCGCGGTCGCGGCGACCGCCCTGGCCACCGGGTATCTCGCGGGCGCCTACGGGCTGCGCCCGGTGCCGTTCCTGCTCGGTGCCGCCTACGCCGCCCTCGGCCTCGGCCTGTCGGTGCTGGCCGTACGGGAGACCCGTGACCACGCCCGCCTTGAGGCGGCCGGACACGAGCGGTCCGACCTGACCGTCCGGCAGATCTTCCGGCATACCACCCTCACCGACCGCGCCCTGTCGGCGGCCAGCCAGGCGGGCATGGTCAACAACCTCAACGACGCCGTCGCCTGGGGCGTCTTTCCGCTGATCTTCGCCGCCCGGGGCCTGTCCGTCGCCGAGATCGGCGTGCTGGCCGCCCTGTATCCGGCCGTCTGGGGGTTCGGCCAGATGCTCACCGGCTGGTGGTCCGACCGGGTCGGCCGCAAACACCTGATCACCGCGGGCATGCTGGTCCAGGCCGTGGCCATCGCCGCGGTGGCCTTGGGCTCCACCTTCCCGGTATGGGCCGCCGCCCAGGTGCTCCTCGGGGTGGGCACCGCGCTGGTCTACCCGACGCTTCTCACCGTCATCGGTGACGTCGCCCACCCGTCGTGGAGGGCCCGATCCATCGGCGTCTACCGGCTGTGGCGTGACGGCGGCTTCGCCGTCGGCGCGCTGCTGGCCGGGGTGGTCGCCGACCTGTGGGGCCTGACCTCCGTCGCCTGGACCGTCACCGCGCTCACCGCCGCCTCCGGCCTGCTGGTCGCGGCCCGCATGTACGAGACCCTTCCGGGGAAGGCGGCGGCCCGGCCGTGACGGCACGACGCCCCGGGGCGTCCTCGTGCTCCTCCCGTCACGGTGAGACGTCCGGATCGCCGATCTCCTCGGCGATGGCCAGGGCGTGCCGGAAGCAGTCGTCGGCCTGCTCCCGGCGACCGGTCCGCAGATGGACGTGGCCCAGGCCGGTCAGCGCGTTGAGCTCGCCGGCGCTGTAGCCGATCGCGCGGGCGATGCCCAGGGCCTGCCGGAGGCAGATCTCCGCCTGCCCGTGGCGGTCGGCCCACAGGTGGGCGTGCCCCAGGCTGACCAGCGCCTCGGCCCGGCCGTACCCGTCCTCGGCCTGGCGGGCGGCACGCAGGGCCAGGCCGTGGAGCGCGCCGGCGTAGCGGGTGTGGGCCCGCAGGTGACGGTGGAGGCTCGTGGACAGGTGCAGGGCGTGGGCGGGCAGATCGTGGGTGGCCGCGTGGTCGGCCGCGGCGAGCAGGTTGGCCAGTTCGGCCCCCATCCACCGCGCCGCCTCCCTCTGCGTCCCGAAGGCCGGGGCGGGGGTGGGCGACGACCGGACGTGAGGCCGTCGCGGCGCCTCAAGGGGATGCAGGACCTTCGTCGCCTCCGAGGCGGTGTGGACGTAGTGGTCGAGCAGGCGGACCAGGGCGGCCTGCCGCTCGCCCGCGGGCTCCTCGGCATCGGCTTTGGCCGCCGCGTAGACGCGGAGCAGGTCGTGGAACCGGTAGCGTCCCGGGGCCGGTTCGGAGAGCAGGTTGGCCTCCAGGAGGTCGCCGAGCAGCCGGTCGGCGTGCTGGAGGGTGGAATCCGCCAGCGCCGCCGCGGCGTAGGCATCCAGGCCCACCTCGGGATCGACGGCGGAACCCGCCGCGGAGACGCCCAGGCCCGCTCCCGGATCGGCCACCGGTCCCGCGGCGGAACCCGCCGCGGAGGCGTCCAGGCCCGCCTCTGGACCGGCCGCGAAACCCGCCCCGGGACCGGCGGTGGAACCCGTCGCGGCACGGGCGGCGGAACCCGCCCCGAGGCGCAGGCCGAGCAGCCGGAACAGGCGCTGCTGGGCGGACGTCATCTGGTGGTAGGACAGGTCGACGGCCGCCGTCACGCTGCGCTGCCCGACCTCGAGCTCGGCCAGCCGGCGGCGCTCGTCGCGCAACCGGTCGATCAGGTGCGCCAGGGTCCAGGCGGGCCGAGCCCGCAGGCGGGCGGTGGCGATGCGCAGCGCCAGCGGCAGCCTCCCGCACAGCTCGACCACCTCGGCGACCCGTCCCGGAGGGTGGTCCGCCCCGGCGAACCGGGAGAACATCGCGATCGCGTCATGGGACGGCAGCACGTCCAGCCGGATCCTGTGCGCGTCGTCCAGGCCGATCAACCGGCGCCGGCTGGTGATCAGGACCAGGCAGCCGGGGCTGCCCGGCAGCAGCGGCAGGACCTGGGTCTCGGTGGCGGCGTTGTCGAGCAGGATCAGCATGCGCCGCCCGGCCAGGGTGGTCCGCAGCAGGGAGGCGCGGTCGTCCAGCTGGTGAGGGATCCTCTCGCCGGGAACACCCAGGGCGCGCAGCAGCCCGTTCAGCGCGTCGGTCGGCGTGGTCGGCGCCATGCCGTACGTGAAACCGTGCAGGTCGACGAAGAGCTGCCCGTCGGGGAACCGGTCGGCCAGGTGGTGTGCGGCGTGCACCGCCAGCGCGGTCTTGCCGATGCCGGCCGTCCCGTCGATCGCGCCGATCACCACGGTCGCCGAGGACCTCGTCTCGTCGCCGGCCATGCCGAGCAGGCGGCCCAGCTCCGCGGCGCGGCCGGTGAACGTGGGCAGGTCGGCGGGCAACTGCCTCGGAACCGGTGGCGCCTCGCCCGCCGGAGCCTGGTGCCGGTCGGGAAGGGGATCGTTGCGCACGATGGTCAGGTGGAGTTCCCGCAGCTCGGCCGGAGGATCCAGGCCGAGTTCCTCACCCAGCCTCTGCCGGGCGTGCTCGTAGATCTCCAGCGCCTCGGCGGTGCGTCCGGCGCGGTGCAGCGCCTGCATGAGCCCACCGGTCAGGCGCGGGCGGCGCGGGTGCTCGGCGGCCAGCGCCAGCAGCTCCTCAAGCAGGCTCTCGTGCCGGCCGAGACGCAGCCTGGCCTCGACGAGGTCCTCGACCGCGGTGAGCCGTGCCTCGTCCAGACCCCGGCAGACGTTCTCCCTGACCTCCTCGGAGGCGGCCCCGGCCAGCGCGGGTCCGCGCCACAGCGCCAGCGCCCGGCTCAGCAGCTCCACCCGCCGCTCGTCGTCGCTGTTCCTGGCGCCGGCGAGCAGGGCGCGGAACCGGTGGACGTCGACGCGCTCGGGGTCGCAGCACAGGGTGTAGCCGGCCGCTCCCCTGTCGACCCGGACCCCGGCCGGCTTCCCGCCGAAACCCGCCATGGCGGCTCGCAACCCGCTGATGTACGTGTGGATCATCCCCCGCGCGGTCACCGGCGGGTCCTGCGGCCACGTCAATTCGACCAGCCGCTCGATGGTCACCTGTTTGTTCACTTCCAGTGCGAGAAGTGCCAGCACGAACCGTTGCTTGCGCACTCCCAAATTCACCGGACGGCCCGCTTCGCTCGCCTGCACGGGGCCCAGTAGAAAGAACTCCAGCAGAACCTCCCAGCGACAAGTCTCGTAAATTTCATAGTAAACACCAGGTCCTATCAAATCAGAACCCCCGCGACCGAAAGAAAATATAAAGATCAACTTAGGGTCGTGACTGTAATTATTGGCCCTACAAGACCTCCGGCCACGTGGAGGGAGATAGGGCAGGACCTTTTCCCCTTAATAGCCGTCGCCGTTGTGACGGCCACGGCCTGCTCTCGCAGGTGTCCACGCTGCATTTCGGCGTATTCACCATGTCGCCGATCGTATTCATAAGAGGATGCGCTCTCCGTGGAACTCACAGTTACCGAACTCGCCGTCGAACGCGCCGCGAGTAAGAGTGCCGAACGGCGATCCCGCGGCACACCCAGCCCACGAACCCAAGGACGGAAACCTTGAGCGGTCCCAGCCGTCCCGTGGTGTACGGACTCAACGACATAATCCTGTGTCACACGCAGATCTCACACGTGGACGGTCACCTGGGCCGATATCGCTACCGTGACCACGACGCCATCGACCTGGCCGACGCCTGCACCCTGGAAGAAGTCTGGTGCCTGCTGCTGGACGGGCACCTGCCCACGGCCGCGCAGCGGGATGACTTCCTGCGGGAGGTCGAGGCCCTGCGCGAGATCCCGGGGGCGGTCACCGAGCTGCTTCCCGGCCTGGCGCGCCTGGGAGAGAGGACCGACGGCATCGCCTGGCTGCAGTCGGCCGTCTCCCTGCTGGCCAGGGCCCTCGACTGGGCACCGGTCCTCGATCTGGACCGCGCCGTCCTGCGCCGCCAGGTGCTCCACGCCACGGTGTCCGCGCCGATCCTGCTGGCGGCCCTGCACCGGCTGCGGAACGGCCTGCGGCCGGTGGCCCCCGACCCGGCCCTGGGCCACGCGGGCAACGCCCTCTACATGATGACCGGCGAGCCTCCCTCCGAGGAGCACGCCCGCGCCCTGGAGCAGTATCTGATCATCGCCGCGGAACACGGCATGGCCGCCTCCACCTTCGCCGCGCGGGTCATCCTCTCCACCGGCGCCGACCTCGGATCGGCGCTGTCGGGTGCCCTCGGCGCACTGAGCGGGCCGTTGCACGGCGGAGCCCCGATCCTCGCCCTGGAGATGCTGGACGAGATCGGCGCCCCGGACCGCGTGGAGCCCTGGCTGCGCGAACGTCTGTCCAGGGACGAGCGGATCATGGGTTTCGGCCACCGCATCTACCGGACCGTCGATCCGCGGGCCAACACCCTGCGCGAGGTCGCCGCACGCCTGGGGTGCGAGCGCCTCGACCTCACCCAGCGGGTGGAGAAGCACGCGGCCGTCATCCTCGACGAGGTCAAACCCGGCCGGTCGCTGCGCGCCAACGTGGAGCTGTACGCGGCCCTCGTCATGGAGGCGGTCGGGCTGCCCAGGTCCATGTTCTCGGCCACCTTCGCCATGGCCAGGCTGGTCGGCTGGGGTGCCCACCTGCTCGAACAGCACGCGGGAAACCGATTGATCCGGCCGGTCACCGCCTTCGCCGGTGGGCCCACCCGGCCCGTCCCTTCCCTTTCACAGAGAGGTCGCCTCCATGGCTGACGAGCCCATGACCCGCCGGATAGCCAGGTACGCCACGTCGGCCAGGTTCGAGGACGTCCCGGCCGACGTACGCGACACCCTGAAGATCCGGCTGCTGGACGCGCTGGGCTGCGCCGTCGGAGCCCTGGACGGGCCGCCGATCGCGATCCTGCGGGAGGACCTGGCCGAGTTCGGCGGCCCGCCCCTCGTCTCCCTCATCGGCGGCGGACGCACCTCCCCGTACGAGGCGGCCCTGTACAACGGCGCCCTGGTCCGCTATCTCGACTTCAACGACTCGTACATCGCCCCCGGCGAGACCTTCCACCCGAGCGACAACATCGGCGCGGTGCTCGCCGCGGCGGAGTACCGCGACCTGCCGGGCAGCGAGCTGCTCACGGCCATCGGCGTGGCCTACCAGGTGCAGTGCCGGCTGGGGGACGAGGGCGCGGTCCGGTGGCGGCACTTCGACCACACCACCCACGCCGGTTACGCCACCGGCGCCGGTGTCTCGCGCGCGCTGCGCCTGGACACCGACCAGGCGTCGCACGCCCTGGCCATGGCGGGTACGGCGCTCAACGCGCTGCGCGTCACCCGCACCGCGCTGTCCCACTGGAAGGGACTCGCCTACCCGTACGCGGCGGCGGCGACGACCCACCTGACCTTCCTCGCCGCGCGCGGGCTCACCGGCCCCCTCGGCGCCCTGGACGGCCGCAAGGGCCTCATGGACGCCATCTCCGGCCGGTTCGAGGTGGACTGGGAGAACGAGGGCTTCGACCGGATTCCCAAAACGTTCGTCAAGCGGTTCAACGCCGAGGTGCACTCCCAGTCGGCGCTGGAGGCCGCCCTGGAGCTGCGCGCGGAGCACGGGCTCGACCGCGCGGACATCGCCTCGGTGGAACTGGACACCTTCGACGTGGCGTACGACATCATCGGCGGCGGCAGCGACGGCGACAAGACGCGGATCAGCACCAAGGAGGAGGCCGACCACTCCCTCATGTACCTGCTCGCCGTGGGCCTGCTGGACGGGCAGGTGCTTCCCGCCCAGTACGCGCCGGAACGCATCGTGGCCGCCGACGTCCAGGACCTGCTCGGCCGGGTCCAGATCCGGGCCGAGCAGGGCTACACCGAGAGGTTCCCCGACGAGCTGGGCTGCCGCCTGCGGATCCGGCTGCACGACGGCACCGTCCTGGAACGGGAGAAGCGCGACTACGCCGGGCACTGGCGCCGTCCCGCCGACTGGACCTCGGCGCTGGCGAAGTTCACCTCGCTGACGGAGCGCTTCCTCACCCCCCAGCTGCGCGACGAGATCGCCGACTGCGTGGGGAGCCTGGACGAGCGGCCGACGAGCGCGCTGACCGACCTCCTCCGGCAGGTGCCGGGGGACACGAAGGCCGACGACCGGAGTTCGTGACCGGCCCCGGCCCCGGCACCGACGTGACCGGTACCGGAAGCGATGTGACCGGTACCGGGACCGACGTGACCGGTCTCGGAACCGACGTGACCGGTACCGGAAGCGATATGACCGGCCCCGGGACCAACGTGACCGGTCTCGGAACCGGCGACCGGCGACCGGCGACCGGCGAGACCGTGCCGGCGGCCCGGGGCGCGTCCCGGGCCGCCGGCACGGCCGGGTCCGGCAGGCACCATCCCGTTCAGGACGAGGAGCTCACACCATGCGGAAGATCCAGGTAAGGGGCGCGGTCGCGGAGCTCGACGGTGACGAGATGACCCGGGTGATCTGGCGGCTCATCAAGGAACAGCTCGTCCTTCCCTATCTGGACATCACCCTGGACTACCACGACCTGTCGATCCAGAACCGGAACGCCACCGGCGACGAGGTGACGTCGGAGGCCGCGCGGGCGATCGGGAAACACGGCGTGGGCGTCAAGTGCGCCACGATCAACCCGGACGAGGCGCGGGTCGAGGAGTTCGGCCTGGAGCGGATGTGGACCTCGCCGAACGCCAGGATCCGCAACCTGCTCGGCGGCGTCATCTTCCGCGAGCCCATCGTGATGTCGAACATCCCCCGGCTGGTGCCCCGATGGACCCGGCCGATCGTCATCGGCCGGCACGCGCACGCCGACCAGTACAAGGCGGCCGACTTCGCCGTGTCACGGCCCGGGGTCGCGAAGCTCGTGTACGTCCCCGACGACGGCGGGGAGCCGGCCGAGACGGAGATCGCGCGGTTCGCCGGCGGCGGCGTCGTGATGGGGATGTACAACCTCGACGCGTCGATCCGCGACTTCGCGCGCGCCACGATGCACTACGCGCTGACCCGCGGCCTCCCGCTGTACCTCTCGACGAAGAACACGGTGCTCAAGGCGTACGACGGCCGCTTCAAGGACCTGTTCGCCGAGACGTTCGAGTCCGAGTTCAAGGACGGATTCGAGGAGGCGGGGATCACCTACGATCACCGGCTGATCGACGACATGGTCGCCCTGGCCGTCAGGTCCGAGGGTGGCTTCGTCTGGGCGTGCAAGAACTACGACGGGGACGTGCAGTCCGACTTCGTCGCGCAGGGCTTCGGCTCGCTCGGCCTGATGACCTCGGTGCTGATGACGGCCGACGGCCGCGTCGCCGTGGCCGAGGCCGCGCACGGCACGGTCACCCGCCACTACCGGCGCCACCAGCGGGGTGCGCCGACGTCGACCAACCCGATCGCGTCCATCTTCGCCTGGACCCGCGCCCTCGCCCACCGCGGGAGGCTGGACGGCACCCCCGAGGTCGCCGCCTTCGCCTCCGCGCTGGAGCGGGCCTGCGTGGAGACCGTGCAGGCGGGCCGGATGACCAGGGACCTGGCGTTACTCGTCGGCGACGGCACCCCGTGGCTGAGCACGCAGGAGTTCGTCGGCGCGGTGCAGGAGACCCTGGGGCGGGAGATGAGGGAGCGTCCTCAGGATCTTCCGTAGGCGACGAGCATGGCGGACGCGACGACGCTGGAGACGGCGACCACGAGCATCACGAAGGGGTAGCCCATGCCCTGGCTGAGGAAGGCCGCCGCCAGGGGGCCGAGCGCCTTGGAGAGCATGATCGGGAGGGCCTGGGCTCCGGCGATGGTCGCGTAACCGGTGACGCCGTACCTCTCGGCGAGGAGCACGGGGCGGGCCAGGGTGCCGACCCCGAACCCGATCCCGAAGGTGATCACGCAGGCGACGGCGCCGACCCCGCTCCTCCCGAGCACCGGCAGGAGCGCCGCGGCCACGGCCTGCAGGAAGAAGACGGCGGCGGTGACCCCGGCGGCCGAGAAGCGCCGGTGGAGACCGGTGGTGACGAGCCTGCCGGTGACCGACAGAATGCCGAGCAGCCCGGTGACGGACGCGGCGAACGTGGGGGAATGGCCGAGTTCGGTGAGATAGGCGAGCAGGTGGACGGCGACGATCGCGATGGCCCCGGTGTGCGCGACGAACGCGACGGCCAGCAGCCAGAAGGCCCGCCCGCGCATGGCCTCGCGCAGGCCGGCGTCGCTTCGCGACTCCTCCCGCTCGGCGGGGCCGGGCTCCTCGGCGAGGGGTGGCCGCCGGATGAAGAAGGCGTGCAGCGGGATGGTGGTCACGGCGTGGATGACGGCGAGGAAGACCAGGGCGGTACGCCAGCCGTAGAGGTCGACGAGCAGTCCGGTGAGGGGCAGGAAGATGCTGGAGGCGAATCCGGCCACCAGGGTGACGGTCAGCAGGGCGGTGGAGCGGCGGGCGGGGTCGAACCAGGCGACGACGATCGCGAACGCCGGTTCGTAGAGCGTCATGGCCGAGGACAGGCCGATGACGGCGAGGACCGCGTAGAGGGCGGGCAGGTTGTCGACCCGGGACCAGGCGAACGTCGCCAGCGTGCCGGCGACCGAGCCCAGCGTCATGAGGCCGCGCCCGCCGTGGCGGTCCAGCCACCGGCCGACCAGCGGGGCGGCGAGCCCGGTGACCAGCACGGCGAGGGTGAAGGCGCCGGTGACCTGGCTCACGGAGGCGCCCAGATCACGCCGCATGGGACTGAGGAAAACGGCGAACGCGTAGTAGAGCACCCCGTAACCGACGGTCTGCGTTATGGCCAGGGCGACGACGATGCGCCAGCCGTGGGAGATCCGAGGCGGTTTACTCTTTTTACTCTGTTGTTTGACGGTCACTCGCGGTATTCACCTCCGAGTCGGCGGGCTCCGGCCGGTTCGCGTGGATCCGCACCCGCGCGCCCGCGAACAGCCCGGCTGAGTGGCGTTCTCCAGCGGCATTCGAACCGCGTCGCCGGATCCACGGGGATCCCGATGGACGCGGGCGCGTCACCCTGTCGCCGGCACGCACCTTGCGAATAGAGAACCGTTCCCGCCATCCGATGCGGCAATCCACAGAAACACACTGCCCGCCGAATGGCTTCGGTCAACGAATCGGCGCGCGAACGTGACGGGCTTCACAGCGTGGACCACCAATCAATGAAAATAGAAAAATGCGATTTGTTACCGTTTTTCCATCGGCCGCCGAGCACCGCCCGTCAACCGTTGACCGCTGGCCGTGGACCACGACCGCCTTTCGCCACCCCGGACCCCCGGGCCACGGCGTCCACCGTGGCCCGGGGGTCCGGACGTCCTCAAAGATGCTCGGACTCAGAGATGCTCGGAGCAGCAGCCGTCCTTGCGCATGACCCGGGACGTCTCCAGCCAGTCGGTCCCACCGGCCACGGACGTCCCGGCGCCGGCGCTCCGCGTCATCAGCTCCTCCTGCCGGCGCAGCACGCCGTCGCGCATCGTCATCGGGGTCCGCACCAGCGTGGAGAAGTCCCTGAACGGGTCTCCGTCGACGAAGACCAGGTCGGCGAGCTTGCCGGGCTCGACCGTGCCCAGGTCGTCCTCGACGCCGAACACCCGGGCCGGCAGCACCGTGACGGTACGCAGCGCCTGCGTGGCGGAGAAGCCGTACCGGTGCAGCGCCCGCAGGGCCAGGTGGAGATGGAGCCCGACCGGGTAGAGCGGCGAATCGGTGCCCAGCGCGATGCCGGCGTTGTCCTGCCTGATCATGCGCCGGTAGATGTCGACCTCGGTCTCGATCCTGAGCAGCTCGGCGAACGTCGGGGGCTCCGCCGCGGTGCTGCGCACCATGGCGACGTCCCACGGGGGCATCAGCCGGGTCACCCGGGGATCCTCGGCGAGCGAGGGGTCCGCGCCCAGCAGCTGCAGCGCGGAGAAGGGGGTGGCGACGAGGTGGAAATCAGGACTCCGGTAGACCTCCTCGACGTCCTGGTAGGCGCGGCCCAGCGCGGAGGTCGCGTGACCGTACTCCAGCCGCTGGGTGGCCTGCAGGTGCGTCGTGAGGTCCTGCCCCAGGTTGATCCCCGGGTAGCACAGGTGGCTCCCGGCCCGGACGCCGAGTTTCTCGTGGGCGGCCTTGACGGCCTCCTCCATGATCCAGCCGTCCGCGCGCACGTACGTCTTGACGAAGTCGTAGTCCAGCGTGGTCGCCCGGTCGAGGGTGCGGCGCACGCCCTCGCGGGTCTGGTGGGCGCGGCCCATGGTGTAGGCGACCCGGGAGCCGTCGATCAGCTCGCCGGTCGCGAAGAGGCGCGGCCCGTCCACCTCCCCGGCGGCGATGGCCTCGCGGAGGCGTACGCCCTCGTAGGCGAAACCTCCCAGGGAGACGGTCGTGGTGATGCCGTAGGCGAGGTTGACGATGTTCTGCCGGCCGCCGTAGGTGTACTGCCAGGGGTGGACGTGGGAGTCCCACAGTCCGGGCAGCACGGTGTGGGCGGAGGCGTCTATATGGCGTTCGGCGCCGCGGGGCCTGCCCGGCCGGTGCGGCTCGACGGAGACGATGCGGTTGCCACGTACGACGATGTCGACGTTTTCGAGGACCTTGTCGCCGGTGCCGTCCCACAGGCGGCCCGCGTGGACGCGGGTCGTGGCGGAGGGCGGCGACTTGCGACGGTAGGTGAGCGGGACGCGCAGCGCGCGGCGCGACCCGCCTTCGCGGTCGACCAGCCGGAGATCGCCCCCGGCCAGATAGAGGATGGTGCGGGAGTCCTTGGCCCAGGAGGGATGGTCGGCGGCCTCGTCGGTGATCCGCCGTGGTGCCCCGGCGGGAGCGCCGTCGCCGCGGACGGGGAGCACCCACAGCGCGGACTCGGCGACGAACGCCATCCATCGCCCGTCGGGAGACCACACGGGCCCGGAGGCGTAGCGGTCGGACAGCGACATGTGCCCGGAGGGGGCGTGCAGGACCGCCTCCCCCGTGCGCGTGTCGACGACGCGGATGAGGTTGTAGCCCTCGCGGAAGCGCTGGGTCAGCCGGTTGCGGTCGGCGAGGGCGATGTATCGGCCGTCGGGGGACCACGTGGGCGGGCCCGGCAGGCCGCCCGCGCCGAGCGCGGCGATCAGCGTGCGCTCCTCACCGGTCGCCAGGTCGCGGACCAGGAGGTTTCCGGCGGGGTCGTGGCAGGCGAGCCGGGTGCCGTCGGGAGAGAGGGCCGGGTTGACCCGGCCGCCGGTGGCGAGGGTCGTCTCCGTGCCGTCGGCGACGTTCCTGCGGTGCACGGCGTACAGCCCGTCCCGGTCGTCGCAGTAGAGGACGCTGCGGCCGTCGGGCGCCCACACCGGTGACTGGATGTAGTGTTCGGGCTTGGCCTGGACGAGTTTGCGCGGCCGGCCGTCGACGGGCATGAGCCAGAGGGCGTTGAGCACGACGAACGCGACCGATTTGCCGTCCGGCGCGAGCACGGGATGGTGGATCCCGCGCACGGGCCGGGGGGCGGTGGAGTCGAACTCGTACTTCTTGTCCCGGTACGAGGAGTCCGGCACGTCGATCCGCGCGGTGAACGGGATCTCCGTGACGTTCCCCGAGTCCAGCCGCCGAACCCGGACCTGCCCGTCGGCGAGATAGAGCAGCTCGTTCGCGGACAGCCAGCGGGCGGGCACCGGGAAGACGTCCTCTCCCTCGGCGACCCGCCCGCCGTCCACCATGAGGGCGGCGTCGGGCCCCCGCTCTCCGGCGGTGACGTGGATGTAGGCGACCCGCCTGCCGTCGGGCGACGGCGCGGGGCACGACAGGGTGCCCGTGCCGACGGTGCGCACCACGGTGACCTCGCCGCCCTCCGCGGGGACCGAGACGAGGGCGCGGGCCTCCAGCGCCTCGGCTCTGACGAAGAGGATGCTGCGGCCGTCGGCGGACCACGCCGGGTCGTAGTCGTTCTGCGGGCCGGTCGTCAGCTGCGTCAGCCGGCCGTCGCGGACGTCCACGGTCCAGATGTGGTACGAGCTGCCCTTGGCGGGGTCCCCGCCGCGCTCGGAGGCGAAGGCGATCCTTCTGCCGTCCGGGGACCAGCTCACTCCCCTGTCGTCCCAGGGGCCGTCCGTGAGCCGGCGCAGGTTCGAGCCGTCCGGAGCCATGGTCCATATATGGAAACCGCCCCCCTTGTACGCGCACACGGCCACGGTGGAACCGTCGGGGGACCAGGTGGGCCGGGTGGGTTCGAGGTCGGCGGCGGTCAGGGCGACGGCCTTTCCCCCCGCGCGAGGGAGCGACCACAGGATGCCCTGGACCTCCAGGATCAGCCGGTCACCGGTGGGCGAGGCGGTCACGGTCCCGTTGGTGAGACTCGTGAAGGTGAGCGTCCGGCGGCCCCTGACGAGCGTACCCGGCGCGAGCTCGGCCGAGGTGGGTGCGCCCGGGGCGAGCGCCCCAAAAACGGACTCGACACCAGGAACGGCTACTGAACCTGTCGAAGCACCTGTAATCGCTATTGTCTGGATGAAACGCCGTCTGGAAAAGCCATCCAAAGCAAATACTCCTTTCTGGGAGCGTGTCTCCGAACCCTCCGCTATGGCCCCTGAGCGTAAGGAGTACTTCAGATACGATCCAGACCTTGACTTCTCGGAAAATGGGAATGATCTTCCCCGGTCACCGTTCCGCGACACCGCCGGGCCGGGGCGGAGAGGGCCGGACACGGCCACCGGAAAGGACCTCCGGCCTCGGCGCGACCATTCGTCGCCGTCGCCTTACCCGCGCCGCCGGACGCGGATATCAGCACGTCGCGAGGGCGATCGGGGTATTCGTCCGGTATGGATACTGGATGGCATTCCAAGATGATGGCACCGGGCACACTAAGTTGATCTTCGTGTTTTCTTGAGATCTTGACGACCCCGGATCGTCGGCTCGACCGGGCCGGCGGATCGTTAACTTTCCCTCCGGCCGTCAACGGCAAACTCGTGCCATACGGACATTTCCGACTAAAGGTAGTTCACGGGAAGTTATCGTCAACAGGGCGTATTTGACTCTGTCAGTGAAGATCGCCAACAGGAAAGACCCAAGTCAGAGGCCCGGAATCTACCAACAGGGTCCGTTATCAAATCGTGATATTGACATCCGTCAACGAGAAGGTTCGGTGAATCTTTCGTTAACCTCAGCAAACTTCCGACTCCCCCCGCCCGGCACGGCAGAGGGTGACACGACGGTTACTCGCGCATACTTGCGTTCCCCGAGAGCGGTGTGCTGTCTTGCTATAGGAAATACGGAGGCACATAAGCTCCGGTACGCGGAAATTCGACGGCCGCTCGATGCCGCCGTACGCCCCATTCGGGACATCTCCCGCACAGTTCACCTGGAAACTGTTCTCGATTTTCTCCAGATAGGCCCGTCGATGTCTGTTGCACATATTCCGGTCGACACCCTGATTATGGAATCCCCAAGGACCCTGATAGGAGCGGGGCGGGCCGCTGCCGTGGCAAAAGAGGCCGAAAGCGTGGCACGAAGCGCATTTCATCCCGTCCGGGTTCTTCTGGTGGTCGGGACCGGATTCTCCCGGCGCCCGTGGCGCGGCCGAATCGTCGACGCGTTACGCCCGGTCCGTCTCCGCGTGGCCGTCCAACCCGCCATGCCGACGCCCGCGTCCGTCGCCCGGCTGGCCGGTGAGGCTCGCGCCCACCGGGCGGACGTGGTGGTCGCGGTGGGCGGCGGCAGCGTCATGGACGGCGCGAAGGCCGCGGCCGCCCTCGCCTACGAGCCCGCCGACCCCACTCCGGAGTCCGTGGCCGTCGCGTGCGAGGAGGGCGCCCCCGCCGAAGGGGTGCCGGTCGTCGCCGTTCCCACCACCCCGGGCACGGGCGCGGAGGCCACGTCGTTCGCCACGGTCTGGGACGTGGACCGGGGCCGCAAGCTCTCGCTGCGCGGGGACTCCGTGCTCCCCGCCGTCGCGATCCTCGACCCCGATCTGCTCCTCGGGCTCCCCGGCCCGCAGCTCACCTGCGGCCTCCTCGACACCTTCGCCCAGGCCCTTGAGGGGGCGTGGTCGACGCGTGCCGACGCGCGGGCCGAGGCGCTGGGCGCGGCGGCGTGGGCCCGGCTGTCCTGGCTGCTCGACCGGCCGTACCGGTCCCTGGAGGCTCCGGCGGCCTCGGAGCGGGAGGCCGTGCTGCTCGCCGGACACTACGCGGGCCGCGCCATCGCGGTCGCCGGCACCACGGTGTGCCACGCGCTCTCCTACCCGCTGACCCTGCGCTACGGCCTGAACCACGGCCAGGCGTGCGGCGTCACGCTGGGACGGGTGCTGCGGTACAACGCGGCCGTCGAGGACGGGGACTGCGCCGACGCGCGCGGGGCCGGTCGAGTGCGCGCCGCCATCGCCGGCGTCGTCGCCGCCGCGGGAGCGGACGACGCCTTCACCCTGGCCCGGCGGATCGAGGCGTTCCTCGCGTCCGCGGACCTGCCTCCCGTACCGGATCTGCGCCCCGACGCCGCCCGGATAGCCGCCGA
This sequence comes from Streptosporangium sp. NBC_01469, assembly GCF_036227305.1. Taxonomy (NCBI): domain Bacteria; kingdom Bacillati; phylum Actinomycetota; class Actinomycetes; order Streptosporangiales; family Streptosporangiaceae; genus Streptosporangium; species Streptosporangium sp. NBC_01469. The sequence goes on from NZ_CP109465.1 coordinate 10,636,463, forward strand.
GGCTCTCGGCTACGACCGCGCCGGCAACAACCCCCGGCGGCTGAGCATCAAAAGCCTGACCCATCTCCTGACGACGACCGCGCCCTGACCGATTCCTCGGAGGCGAGCATGCGCGTTGACACGTACAAAGTCGTTCACTGGATGAACGTCCGCAAGATGACGACCCGGCAGGTCGCCGAGGCCTCCGGCCTCGACCACGGGCACCTTGAAGGGATGCTCGGCGTGCCCGGCGACGGGGAGTGGCCCGACGCGACGACCACCGCGGTCGCCCGGACGCTCCGGATCGAGCCGGAGAAGCTCGGTGCCAGCGGCCGGCGCGACCTGACCGTGGTCACGCGGACCGCGGAGGAGCTGCGGGCCACGCGGCGGCCCATACAGCGGGACGGCATCCACTTCTACAACTACTACACGATGGCGGCGCCGCCCGGCGCGGTCGCACCGGTCATCCTCGACATCCTCTGTCCCGCCGGCCGCGTCCCGGCCCTCAACAACGGGCATCTGGAGCCCGCGATCACCGTCAACCTCGGTCCCGGCGACATCCACGGCCGCTGGGGAGAGGAGCTCGACGACACGACCTGGCAGGTGATCAGGGCCAACGTCGAGGACGACGCGTGGATCGTCGGCGATTCCTACGTCGAGCCCTCCTACTGCCCGCACAGCTACTCGCTGGTCTCGGACGTCCCGGCCCGCATCGTGTCCTACACCGGCCAGTCCAACCTGGCCGGGCTGCTGGAGGACGTCAACGACTGGGCGGAACCCGCCGTCCTGGAACTCGTCGACCGGCTCGGCCGGGACCCGTCCCCGTCCGCGCTGGCCGACATGCTGCTGGCACGCCGCGGCCACACCCTCGAATCGGCGGCGGCGACCCTGAGCATGAGCGGGGAGAAGCTGGCCGCGGCCCTCGACGACGGCTCCGCCGACGTGCTGCGCGAGCTGGGCTCCGCGCTCGGTTTCGACCACCGGCTGCTGCTGCGCCCTGAGCGCAGGCACGACGCCGCGGGCAAGACGTACCGGGAGGTCGCCGAGTGCCGGCGGGACGCCCGGACCTTCCGTGGGTACGAGGTCACGTCGCTGGCCGCCGCCCCGCACCTGCCCGACCTGGTCGGCCAGTACATGCGGGTGACCGGTGACGCCGGCGGGGAGCTGTGCGAACCCGCCGAGACGCACTACCTGGTGACCCAGGGCACGGTGGAGCTCCGCTGGACCGCCGCCGACGGCCGGACCGGGACCGCCGAGCTGGGCGTGGACGGGACGGCCTGGGCCGCCCCCTTCGTGACGCACCGCTGGTCGGGCGACGGCGCGCTGATCAAGCTCGGCTCCGGGCGGCACCTCGGCTACCTGGACCTGTACGAGCTCACCAACACCTACGCCGCCGCCTCGACGCTGCGCCGCGGACGCCGTGACGGCCGCAGCTGGGGTTACGACTCCTGAGGGAGTCGGTCCGGATACCCGCACCCTCACACCAGGAGAACGATCATGCGTGTCGTTTACACCGACGCGGCCTGGGCCCTGGACGACACGGGCCGGCCGAACCCGGCCCAGGCCGACATCGAGCGGGACGTGTTCGGGCCCGGCGTCGATCTCAGCCTCGGGCTGTTCACCGATCGCTACCGGACCGAAGGACCCGACTTCCACGACCACGTACGCGAGGCCGACGCCCTGGTGATCTACCGCTGCCGGGTCACCAGGGAACTCCTCGACGCCGTCGGGCCGAAGTGCCGGGTCGTCGCCCGCAGCGGCGTCGGCATCGACAATCTCAACGCGCCGCTGCTCGCCGAGGCCGGCGTCATCGGCTTCAACGTCCCCGACTACTGCGGCGACGAGGTCAGCACCCACACGCTCGCGCTGCTGCTGGCCCTGGAGCGCCGGATCTGCACCCAGGACAGGCTCGTCAGGTCCGGCCGGTGGAACATCCACGCCGGCGGGGTGCCCCGGCGCCTGGCGACGCGGACCGCCGGCATCGTCGGTTTCGGCCGCATCGGCCGGGTGACCGCCAGGAAGCTGCGGGCCTTCTACGACAGGATCGTCGCCTACGACCCGTACGTGTCGGCGGACCTGATGGCCGGTCACGGCGTCGCCGCCGCGGCCGACCTCGCCGAGCTGTTCGGCGCCGCCGACGCGGTGGTGGTCCACGCGGCGCTCACCGGCGAGACCGACCAGCTGATCGGCGCGGACGCGCTCGCGCACCTGCGGCCGGGCGCCTTCCTGGTCAACACGGCCAGGGGCCGCCTGGTCGACGTCTCCGCCGTCCTCGACGCCCTCGAACGGGGCGTACTGGGCGGCTTCGCCTCCGACGTGTTCAGTCCCGAGGACCCGAACGACGACCCGGTGGCCCGCAAACTGCTGGGACGCGACGACGTGGTGGTGTCGGCGCACCGCGCGTTCCTGTCCGTCGAGTCGGAGCGGAGTGCCCGGCGACGGGTGGCCGAAGGGGTCGCGTCCGTGCTGGAAGGCGGCCCCCCACCCTCGGAGGGCCGGGTCGCCTGAACCTCGCGGGGCCGCCCGAACCTCACGGAGACACCCGCCCTCGCGGGAGGAGCCACCCCAGCCACACAGAGACACCCGCCCTCGCGGGAGGAGCCACCCCGACTCCCACGGAGGTTGCCTGAGCTTTATGGAGGCCGGCCGAGTTCCACAGAGGCCGCCCGAGCTTCACAGGGAAGGAAGAGACCATGACCACAACCGGTTCTCAGCAACTGCACTGGCCGGAGGCCGAAGCGGAGGCCAGCCCCGGGGCCAGGCTGCGCGCGCTCCTCACGAGCCCGGAACCAGCCCTGCTGATGGGCGCGCACGACGGCCTGAGCGCGCGCATCGCGGCCGACAGCGGATTCCCCGGGCTGTGGGCCTCGGGCTTCTGCATCTCGACCGCGCTGGGGGTACGAGACAGCGACGAGGCGTCGTGGACCGACCTGCTGGGCATGATCGCCAGGGTGGTGGAGGCGGCCGGGCTTCCGGTGCTGGTCGACGGCGACACGGGCTACGGCAACTTCAACACCGCCAGGCTGTTCACCGCGCAGGCCGAGCGGATCGGCGCCGCGGGGGTGTGCCTGGAGGACAAGATCTTCCCGAAGATGAACTCGTTCGTCGGCGACGCGCACGCCCTGGCGCCGATCGGCGAGTTCTGCGGGAAGATCGCCGCCTGCCGGGAGGTGCTCACCGATCCGGAGTTCGTGGTCGTGGCGCGGGTCGAGGCGTTGATCGCCGGTGCCGGGCTGGCAGAGGCGCTTCGCCGGGCGGAGGCCTATCGGCGGGCCGGTGCCGACGCCATCTTCATCCACTCCCGGCAGTCCACCATTAAGGAGATCGCCGAGTTCGCCGGGGAATGGGACGGACGGCTGCCCCTGGTCATCGCGCCGACCACCTACCACTCGACCCCGCTTGAGGAGTTCGCCGAACTCGGCATCTCCGGGGTGATCTGGGCCAACCAGAGCATGCGCGCGGCCGTGACCGCGATGCGGCAGGCCTGCCGGTCGCTGCTCGCCGAGGGGCCGAAGGCGGTGGAGCCGACGATCGCCACGCTGAACGAGGTGTTCACCCTGATGGGCTACCAGAAGCTCGCCGCGGACGAGGAGCGGTACGCCAGGCTCCACTCGGACTTGGACGACTCGTGATCGACGCGCGCACCCTGCTGGGTGAGCTGACCGTCCGCGGGGTGGCCGACGTCACGGGCGTGCCCTGCTCCTATCTGACCCCGCTGATCAACCGCGTGGCCTCCGACCCGGCGGTGGGGTATGTGCCCGCCACCCACGAGGGAGAGGCCGTGGCCGTGGCCACGGGCTGCTGGCTGGCCGGTGTCACGGCGGGCGTCATCGCCCAGAACTCCGGCCTGGGCAACATGGTGAACCCCCTGACCTCGCTGAACCAGCCGAGCGCCATCCCGATCCCCCTCGTCGTCACCTGGAGGGGGGAGCCGGGCCGGCCCGACGAGCCGCAGCACGGGCTGATGGGCGCCATCACACCGGCCCTGCTTGAGCTCCTCGGGATCGGCCACTCGGTGGTGCCCGCCGACCCGGCCGGCCTCACCCACTGCCTGGACGCGGGCTGGGCGGCGATGAGCCGCGAGCGGCTGCCGTACGCCTTCGTCCTGCGCGAGGGCGTCGTGGCACCCGAGGCCCTCGACGAGAAGGTCCCGCCCGCCCCTCGCGTCCCCGGCATCGTCCGTCACGGCCGGAACGGGCCCGCTCCCAGCCGCGTCGCGGCCCTGGAGCACCTGCTCGGCGTCCTGCCCGACGCGGCGGCCGTGGTGTCCACCACCGGCAAGACCAGCCGCGAGCTCTACACCCTCGCGGACCGGCCGCAGCATTTCTACATGGTCGGCGCGATGGGGTCGGCCGCCGCGGTCGGCCTCGGCGTGGCCAGGCACGCGGCGCGACCGGTGGTGGTGGTCGACGGAGACGGCGCGGCCCTGATGCGGCTGGGTACGCTCGCCACCGTCGGAGCCCACCCCGCGCCCAACCTGACCCACGTCCTGCTGGACAACGGCGTGCACGACTCCACGGGAGGCCAGCGGAGCCTGGCGGCGCAGGTGGACTTCCCCGCGATGGCGGCCGCCTGCGGGTACGCCCAGGTACACGACTGCGACGACCTGGTCGGCTTCGTCGACGCGCTCAAGGCCGCGCAGGCGGAGGACGGGCCGGCGTTCGTCTACCTGAGGATCCGGCCGGGTTCGATGGCCCAACTCGGCCGGCCGCGCGTGCACCCGTCGGACGTGGCGCGGCGGTTCAGGGACTTCGTGACGGGACCGGCCCGGTGAGCGGCCCGGTGAGCGGAGTCGGCGTGATCCACGGCCGCTTCCAGCCGCTGCACCTCGGGCACCTGGAGTATCTGCTCGCCGGGGCGGAGCGCTGCGACGTCCTCGTCGTCGGCATCACCAACCCCGACCCCGAGCTCACGGCATACGAGGCCAGCGACCCCGGGCGCGGCACCGCCGAGGCCAACCCGTGCACGTACTACGAGAGATATCTGATGGTCGAGGGGGCGCTGGTGGAGGCCGGGGTGACCAGGGAGCGGATCCGCGTCGTGCCGTTCCCGCACGGTTTTCCCGAGCGGCTGCGCTACTACGCGCCGACCGAGGCCACCTACTACCTGACCGTCTACGACGAGTGGGGCGACACCAAGGTGGCCAGGTTCGCCGAGCTCGGGCTGCGGACCGAGATCATGTGGCGCCGTACGGACAAACCGATCAGCGGGCACAGGGTGAGGGACGCGATCGCCGCCGGTGACGACTGGCAGTCGCTCGTCCCGCCCGCCGTCGCATCCGTGATCGTAGAGAGGGCAATAGATGAGCGCATCCGGCAAGCTGTATCTGATCGCGCTGTGCGGCGGAGGTGACCGGCCGACCGAGACGCTGGGCGGGCGCACACCGTTCGAGGCGGCGTTCACACCGCACCTGGACCGGCTGGCCGCGGACGGCCGCAACGGCCTGCTGGAGATCATCGGCGAGGACATCCCTCCCGAGTCCGACTCGGGGGCGATGGCCCTGCTCGGCTACGACCCCGCCGTGTACTACACCGGCCGCGGCCCGCTCGAAGGCTACGGCAACCGCTACTGGGATCCCGAAGGATACTCGGTGGCCTTCCGGATCAACTTCGCGAGCCTGAACCAGGCGACGGGGCGCCTGGACCGGCGTACGTCCCGCGACCTGACCGACGAGGAGATGCAGCGGCTCGTCACCGAGATCGTCGAGAGGGTGCGGCTGGACCACGACATCGACGTGCGGCTCACCGGCTGGGGACGGCACCGCGGCATCCTGGCCTTCACCAGCAGGACCCGGCCGCTGTCCGGGGAGGTGAGCAACACCGACCCCGGGTTCGTGAAGAAGGGGCCCTTCGGCATGCCGGTCCGCGAGCACTCCAACCGGCCGCTCAGCGCCGAGGCGATGGTCGACGACGGCGCCGCCAGACTGGTCGCCTCCCTGGTCAACACCTTCGTCGAGCAGAGCGCCAAGGTGCTGGAGGCCAGCGAGATCAACGCGCGGCGGATCGCGGAGGGCCGCAAGCCCGCCAACATCCTGCTGGTCCGCGACGGCGGGCACCTCCTGCCGAACCTCCCGCCCGCCACGGCCCGCATCTCCATGTACGGCCAGGTACCGGCCGAACGCGGCCTCGCCCGGCTGATCGGGGCGGAGTTCACCACGGCCAAGGTCGCCCCCGGCCAGGCGGAGTCGGACTTCTACACGCGGCTGCTGCCCCTGCTCCTCGCCGATCCGGCCGACGTCGTGTTCGCGCACATCAAGGGCCCCGACGAACCCGGCCACGACAACCAGCCCGAGGAGAAGGTCCGCGCGATCGCCGACATCGACGCCCACCTGGTCGGGCCGCTGCGCGCGGCCCTCGGCCCGGCGGACGTCCTCGTCGTCACCTGCGACCACGCCACCCCCTGTGCGGCCGGCATCCACACCGCCGACCACGTGCCGCTGGCGGTGGTGGGCCCCGGCGTCGCCCCCGACGCGGTCACCGAGTTCGGCGAGGCCGCGGCGTCGCGCGGCGACCTGCCGGTGCGGCGTGCCAGCGAGCTCATGCCGTGGCTGGCACGGGTCCGGGGGCGCGGATGACCCGGACGACGCCGATAACCGGGGTGCTGCTGCGGGGGATCCTCGACTCGCGGGCCCGTCCCACCGTCGAGGCCGATCTGTCGCTCGGCGAGGTCCGCGGCCGGGGCTCCTGCCCGGTGGCCATCGCGCCCGGCCGCCTGGAGCGGCGTCGCGGCCTGCGCACCGGCGGGCTGGGCCGCCTGCGGGACGGCCCGGCGGGACGGCTGCTCGACCACGCCCTGACCGGTTACACCCCCGACGGCCAGGCCGGGCTGGACGGCCGCCTCCGCGAGCTGGACGACCGGCACGAGCTGGGCGCCGACGTCACACTCGCGGTGTCGCTGGCGTACGCCCGCGCCTCGGCCGCCGTCTCGGGAACGTCGCTGCGCGGGTGGCTGACGGAGCTCGCCGGGTCGGTGCCCGGCCTGCCTCGGCTCCTGGTCAACGCGTTCTCCGGCGGGATACACCGAACCGGCGCCCCCGACTCCTTCCAGCAGGTCATGGCCATCCCGCACGCCGGTTCCCTCATCGACGACGTGCACGCCGCGCTGGAGATCTACGGGGCCGTGGAACGCGGGATCGCCGACGGCGGCGGTACGCCGGCGATCTCCGCGTCGAGCGGTTTCCTGCCGGGCGACCGCGACGTCTCCTGGCAGCTCGCCACGCTCCGGCGGGCGTGCCCGGTGGAGGCCAAGGCCACGCTCGGCGTGGACGTGGCCGCCGAGCACCTGCTGGCCGCGCCGGGCCGCTACCGCTTCCAGGGACGCGAACACGAGTCCGCCGATTTCGGGGCGCTGCTGCTGGATCTGGCCCGTACCCACGGCGTCGAGTACGTCGAGGACCCCTTCGACCCCGCCGACACCGGCGCGTGGCACGCCTTCCTGCCTGCGGCCCGCGAGGCCGGGGTGACCGTCGTCGGCGACGACCTGTTCGCCTCCGACGCCGCGCGGGTCCGCCCTGGACTGGCCGACGCCGTCCTGCTCAAGCCCAGCCAGGCGGGCACGGTCACCGCCACGCTGGACGCCGCGCGGGCCGCCCGCGACGCGGGGCTGCTCCTGGTGGTGTCACACCGTTCGGGAGAGACGGAGGACACCGCCATGTGCGACCTCGCGGTGGCGGTCGGCGCCGAATGGATCAAGGCCGGCGGCCCCAGGAGGGGGGACCGGATCGCCAAGTACAACCAGCTCATCCGCCTCACCGAGAGCCTTTCCTAACCGATTTCCCCCGTTTCACCCGTTGAGTTCGTCAACCGAGTTCGCTGACCGAGTTCGTTAATCGAGTTCGTTAACCGAGGAGGAACGCATGTCGCGTGCCAAGCAGTTCAAGGACCTGATGCTCGCCCCCGAACTCCTGGTGGTGCCCAGCGCGTACGACGCGCTGAGCGCGAAGGTGATCGAGCAGGCCGGTTTCTCCGCCATCCACATGACCGGCTCGGGCACGTCGGCCTCCATGCTCGGCCTGCCCGACCTGGGTTTCGCCACCATCACCGAGATGGCGTGGAACGCCAAGAACATCTCCATGGCCGTGGACCTCCCGGTGATCATGGACCTCGACGCCGGGTACGGCAACGCGATGAACACCTGGCGAAGCGTCCGGGAGTTCGAGAGGGCCGGCATCGTCGGCGGTCACCTGGAGGACCAGGTCGTGCCCAAGCGCTGCGGGCACCTGGAGGGCAAGCGGCTGATCTCCACCCGGGAGATGGTCGGCAAGATCGAGGCCGCGGTGGAGGCGCGCACCGATCCCGACTGGATAGTGATCGCGCGGACCGACGCCCGCGAGAAGCTCGGCCTGGACGAGGCCATCAGCCGCTCCAAGGAGTACGTCGCGGCCGGCGCCGACTGCATCTTCCTGGAGGCCATGCTCAGCGTCGACGAGATGAAGCGCGTACGCGACGAGATCGACGCGCCGCTGCTGGCCAACATGGTCGAGGGCGGCAAGACTCCCTGGCTCACCACCAAGGAGCTGGAGGAGCTCGGCTACAACCTGGCCATCTACCCCCTCTCCGGGTGGTATGCCGCCACCACGATCCTGCGCAAGGTGTTCGCCGCGCTCCGCGACGAGGGCACCACCCAGAGGTTCTGGGAGCGGAACGACCTGCGGATCACCTTCGACGAGCTCTTCGAGGTGTTCGACTACTCGCGCATCTCCGAGCTGGAGGCCCGCTTCGTGGTCAAGGACGAGGACCATGTTTCGTGACGGCGCGCTGCGCGCCGGCGGCGACCTGCTGACGGTGCGCAGCCCCTGGAACGGGGAGGTCGTCGGCTCCGTACCGGCGGACACCCCCGCCGAGGTGGCGGAGGCCGTGCGCGGCCTCCGCGCGGCCTGGCGGCCTCCGCGGCCGCAGCGGCGGGCGGAGGTCCTGCGCCGGAGCGCCGCGCTGCTGAGGGAACGCGCCGCCGACCTGGCCGTGCTGATCTCGCGGGAGTCCGGCGTGTGCGTCACGGAGACCCGCAAGGAGACCGAGAGGGCCGCCGCCAACCTCACCGTCGCGGCCGAGGAGGCGGAACGGCTGCACGGGGAGGGCATCCCCATCCCGGGGCACGACCGGCTGGCGGTCACCGTCCTCGAACCCGCGGGCCTCGTGGCGGCGCTCACCCCGTTCAACCGGCCGCTCAACCAGGTCGTCGTCAAGATCGCGCCTGCCGTGGCGGCGGGCTGCGCGATCGTCGTCAAACCCTCGGAGAAGACACCCCTGACCGCTCTGGCCTTCGCCGAGTTGCTGATCGAGGCCGGTCTGCCCCCCGAGCACCTGGTGGTCACCACGGGCATGCCCGGGACGATCGGCCCGGTGCTCGCGGGGCACCCCGAGATCGACATGGTCACCTTCACCGGCTCGGTGGCCACCGGCCGGGCGGTGGCGCTGGCGGGCGCGGGCAAGAAACTCCTCCTGGAGCTGGGCGGGAACGACCCGCTCATCGTGCTGCCCGACGCCGACCTGAGGCTCGCGGTCCGGCTCGCGGGGGAAGGCGCCTTCGCCACGGCGGGACAGTCCTGCCGGGGGATCAAACGGGTGATCGCGGTGGGCGAGACCGCCGACACCGTGGCGGCCGGGCTGGTCGAGGCCGCCCGGCGAAAACGGGCCGGAGACCCGCTCGACCCGGCGACCGACCTGGGCCCGCTCATCAGCGAGGACTCGGCCGCCGAGGTGGAGCGGCGGATCACGGACGCGGTCGCCGCCGGTGCGAAGCTGCTGTGCGGCGGGGAGCGGCGTGGCGCCCTGCTCACCCCCGCGGTGCTGGACCACGTGCCTCCCGACGCCGAACTCGTGGCCGAGGAGACGTTCGGCCCGGTCGCACCGATAATCCGCGTGGACAGCGTGGAAGAGGCGATCTCGGTGTCCAACGGCACGCGGTACGGCCTGCAGGCCGGCGTGGTCACCTCCGACACGGCGGCGTTCTCGCGGCTCGCGTCGGAACTGCGGGTCGGCGCGGTCAACCTCAACGCCGGTCCCCAGTTCGACTCGCCGCACATCCCGTTCGGCGGAGTGAAGGCCAGCGGGCTGGGCCGCGAGGGCATCCGCTACGCGATCAGGGAGATGAGCGTGACGAAGACCGTCACCTTCCCCTATCCGTAGGTCTCCGCCGGCGGGTCCCCGTCTACGGGCAGGGATTCACGGCGAGCACCCGCAGTGCCGAAATCCCCGGCGAGCGACCTCGTGCCGACCGTGGCGCGAGGTCCTCGCCGAGATCCACAACGCTCGCGCCCCTCCGTACGGTGGCTGGCCGATCTCCGGCGGTGCCCTCAGGACCGGGAGGGATCCGGTCCGCCACGGCCCGGCGTCGGAACCTCAACGGCCCCGCGTACTCCGGAAGTAGGCGTTCGCCGTGGGGCCGAACATCAGCGCCGTGGCGGCCAGAAGGTAGGGACCGCCCTACCTTCCCGACCAGGCCGCCGACAATAGAGGGACAAACCTCAATCTTTGTCGGCGGCTGGTTCCGAGTTCCCGGAGCTCCACTCCGCCCTGATCTCCCGCCAGGAACGGCCCTCGCCCTGCCTCATCTGCCGAAGGCCATCGGCCAACTGGTCGTTCTCCAGAAGCTCCCGGTCCTGCAAGCGGTGCCAGATCGCCTCGGCAGGATCGCGGGTACGGCCAACCCGGCGCAGGTCCTGGACGAGTCTCGCCACGGCGTGGAATCGTTCGGCCTCAAACATCAACCGTGTCCTCCCGCTGACATGCGTGAGCAGCCCTTCTTCGACCCACACGCGAACCGTTTTCTCATCCGCTCAGCGGTCGCCAGTATCTCCATGGGCGGGGACCCCTCTCACCACGGATCGCGGCCAGCCGGGCGGTCGCCTCACCGCGTATCGCGGCGTTTTCCATGCCGATCTGGGCGGCCATGGTGACCAGCGGCCTACGGTCGGTTGTCGCAGAGGGATCAGGGGGTCAGGCCGACCGATCGCCGGCCGCCGTCAGCGCGCGAAGTTCTTGGGTGACGGGCAGGGCATGAGCCTTCTCAGGGGTGACTTCCAGAATGATGCGAGCCGCCGCTCTCACTCGCGCATCCCGCCGTGCGATCGGAAGCGTTTCCACGATCCGCAACGCCTGCCGCGTTCCCTGTTCCGGGTCCGTGCGAGTGTGCAGTGCCGCGTTGTGCAGGGCTATCGTGGCGGTTCCATGATGCCCCGACGAATAGAACTCTTTGGCGGCATCTTGCGCCTCAGTAGCTCGCCGGGCATCGTCGGCGAGTGTGTAGATCAGACTCCGATCGAAGTACATCCAGTGAGGATCCAGGCCGACGGGGCTGGATGGAAGTTGGTCGAACACGTCCTCGGCGCGACGGAGCGCGGTGGTTGCTTCGACGTAGCGCCTCAACATCGCGAGGGTCTGCGCCTCAGCACTGAGAGCAATCACGAGTGGCGCGCTGGGCCGGTCTCCGGCGAGACGACGAGCCCGCTGAGCCACAAGAAGCACATCGCTGAGATCTTCATTCAGGTCAGTCCTTCGATAGGCGGCTTCCCTGCCTGTTAGCCAGGCTGCCAGCAAGGTGTCTCCGGAGCGCTCGCTCAAGCTCCGGGTCTTCCCCCACCAGCGTCGCGCCTCGCGACGATTGCCCAGGTCGAACCACTTCCCGGCAATCAGGGACGCGTGCCGTGCGGCGGCGTGGGCGAGGTCGCGCTGTACCGGCTCGGGCTGATCCTGGCTCAGGTGAGGGGCCATGTCGGCGAAGTCGGCGGCCAGTCCGGCGAGGACGACGGCGGGCGAATCGACATACGCCCGCCGGGCATGGGTGTCTGCGGCGTCCTCCCAGTCGTCGATCATCTCCTGTGACACGCTCGCACCGGAGATCCGAGGCTCGGACGCCTGCCAGGCGTCCGTCAGCGTGGCCAGCACGGGCGCCACCGCGCCGCCGACAGCGACGGCGGCGGCGTCCCGCATCAGTCGTCTACGCTCCATATCCCCACCCTCGTCACGCGTTGAGGCTTTTGCTTCGACTGCTTCGACGGTACTCCTCCGCAGCCGATCGGTGTCGGCCATGGCCATACGAAGCGCCTGTTTCACGAGTTCGCCCCCCGCGCCGAGTTCGGCGTCGAGGATCGTGATCGCCTCGAAAGACGGGCGGTTCTTCCCCTGCTCCCACCTGGCGATGAGCGAGTAGTCCCACCGGATCCGCTCGGCGAGGCCACGCAGGCTCAGCTCGCGTTGCTCTCGCCAGGTCCGCAGGGCACGGCCGAACTCCTGCCAGCCCGCCGAGGTCTTCGATGTCGATTGTCCGGTCACGTCCGCCCTCGCGATCCGTTGTGCGCGTTGCGCCACCTGTGACGCAACCCTGTGCGTCTTTTCCCATGCGCTGAGTCACTTCAACTATGGCACCGGTAAGCGTCATACGAAGCGAAACTCCGCAGGCGTACAGGTCATGCGGGGTTCCCTGATCGCGAAGAGGTGCGATCCATGGACAACCGCAAACCCGTCCCGCCCTGCGTCGACGAGACCACCGTCCAGACTCAGGACGAAGCCCTGGCGGTCGTGCAGCGTCTTCTCACCGAGCGGGGCATTCGTGCCCACCGCCATCACACGATCAGCCTTGGGCTCTTTGCCGCCCCTGAGGTTCCCTTGCCCGACCGTCCTCCGCTTCGGTCGTGGATGAATCGCTACCCGCCCGAACTGGCCGTGATCGGCTCTCAAGGGCGGGATGCCACCGTGACCATTGGGGCGTGTTCCGACTGCTATCTGGTGGCTGTGCGCGGCAGCGACACGGAGACGGTCCGGTGTGAGGAGCCGGAGAGAGTCCTGGACCTCATCCTCGCGATGAGACAGATGGGGCGTACGCGATGACCGCGTCCGCGATGTACGGGTCGGCGGCGGTGGATGCGGCGGAGAGGCTCCGGGAGGCCCTGGCGGGTCACGAGATCGTCGCCGATGTTCACGGCGGCTACGGGCTGGCGCTGGTGTCGGTCGGGGTGGGCCTGGTGGTGTGGTCCAACGGGGAGCGGTTCTGGTGGCACATCGGATGGAACGCCGAACGTCGGCGCGCTGTCTACGCCTCGCAGGAGGCGACCGAACCCGGCCGGGCCGCCCGGCGGATCGCGTTCCACCACGCCCGCCTGTGTGCGGCGGCTCCGCCTGCGCGGGGCACCGGGAGCCCACCGTGACCTTGGCGGAACTGACGAGGCTCTACGGACGCACCTGGGCGATCGCGGAGGGGATCGGGGGCGGCTGGTACGCCGTGCGGCGTGCGGACATGTCGGCGTACGGGCTTGAGCACGGCCTGTCCAACATCCGCTGCGGGGCGACCCTGCCCGAACTGGCCCGTCGCCTGGACACGGAGACACGGCTGGAGAACCAGCCCTGGCGACACGTGCCGCTGAGGGCAGCTCGGCACAACACGTAAGCGGGCGCGGTGTCGCAGGCCCTGAGAGGGGTGGTGCCTTCGCAGCCAGCCCCGGTTCCGAGCCAGGCGTCAGATCAAGCCTGATGCCTGGCTCCCCTGCCGGGGTGCGTTCAAGGGATCAGGCCCTCGGCGGTGAGGTCGGTCCAGAGGGCTTCGGGGACGGGCTTGGCGGTGAGTTCGGCGTTGCGGGTGACCTCGGCGGCGGAGCGGGCGCCGATGACGACGCTGGCGACGGCCGGGTGGCGCAGCGGGAAGGCCAGGGCCGCCTGGGGGAGGGTGACGTCGTGGCGTTCGCAGACGGCGGCGATGCGGCGGGCGCGCTCCAGGAGCGGGCCGGGGGCGGGTGCGTAGTCGTAGGTGCCCGACGGGTCGTGGGTGGCCAGCAGGCCGCTGTTGAACACCCCGGCGGCGAACACCGAGACGCCGCGCTCGGCGCACAGGGGCAGCAGCTCGTCCTCTCCCGACTGGTCGAGGAGGGTGTAGCGCCCGGCGAGCATGACCAGGTCGACACCGGTCTCGCGGACGAATCCGGCGAGCATCCCCGCCTGGTTCATGCCGACCCCGACGGCCTTGACGACGCCCTGGTCACGCAGTTCGGCCAGGGCCGGGAACGCCTCGGAGACGGCCTGCTCCCAGTGGTCGTCCGGGTCGTGGATCAGGACGACGTCGACCGTGTCGAGGCCGAGCCGCTCCAGGCTCTCCTCCAGCGACCGCAGGACCCCATCGCGGGAGAAGTCCCACACCCGGCGCAGCTCTGCGGAAACGTCGAAGCCCTGGTCGTCCCGGCCGAAGGGTCCCTCGCCGACGGCGGGCACGATCAGGCGGCCGACCTTGGTGGACAGGGTGTAGGAGTCACGGGGCCGCTCCGCCAGGGCGGCGCCGAGCCGCCGTTCCGACAGGCCGAGCCCGTAGTGGGGCGCGGTGTCGAACAGGCGGACCCCCGCCTCGTAGGCCGCGTCCACCGCCGCACGCGCCGCGTCCTCGCCGACCTCCGAGAACAGGTTCCCGATCGGGGCCGCGCCGAAGCCGTACCTGCTGACCTGCACCGCTCGCTCCGTTCTGTACGGCTTCATGGTTCTCGTATGGCGGGGCGCCCTGCCGGACCGGCGCCCCGCATCGCCTCACACCCGGACGAGACTCTCACGCCCGGACGACGCGCCGCCGCGTGGCAGTCGCCGCGCGGCAGAGGGACGTCCCCGCGCCGCCGCACGGGTGTGCCGTGCCGCTTCACGGGGACATGTCCTCGCGCCACTTCGCGTTCCTCGTACGGCCTGAGCCTCCGCACGATTTCACGGTCTTGTCCGGACTTCACGCCACTCTCAAAGCGTCAATCTTGGGCCTTACCGCCCGCCAGGCGGCTGATCATCAGGGCGACCAGGATGATCGAACCGTAGACGAGCTGCTTCCACTCGCCGGGGACGCCCTTCAGGGTCAGGATGTTCTCGACGAGGCCGATCACCAGGACACCGGTGAGCGCGCCGAGGATCGTTCCCTTGCCGCCGTCCATGCTGACGCCGCCGATGACGGCCGCCGCGAAGGCCATGAAGATCCAGCCGACGCCCTGGTTGGCGCTGATGCCGCCCAGGCGGCCGGTCTCCAGCACTCCGGCGAGCGCGGCGAGGATCCCGCCGATGACGAAGACGACCCAGACGACCCGCTCGACCCTGATGCCGGCCGCGCGGGCGGCGTCGGCGTTGCCGCCGATGGCGTAGAGCGAGCGGCCGCCCCGGAAGTAGCCGAGGGCGACGATGGCCACCGTGAAGAGGACGCCGGTGATCCAGATGGCCGCCGGCAGGCCCAGCCAGTTGGCGCTGCCGAGGTAGAGGAACGACTCGGGCAGCTCGAACAGGCTCTTGCCCTGGGTGAGACCCAGCTGGAGGCCGTGCACGACGATCATCATGGCCAGCGTGACGATGAAGGCCGACAGCTGGAACCGCAGGATCAGGAAGCCGTTGAAGGCGCCGACCAGGCCGCCGACGAGCAGGCACAGCGGGATCGCCAGGATGCCGGGCAGCTCCAGGCCGAACCCTCCGGCCGCCACCGGGATGACCAGCATCACGCCGACGGCGGGCGCCATGCCGACCGTGGACTCCAGCGACAGGTCGAACTTGCCCGCGATCAGGATGAGCGCCTCGGCGAGAACCACCAGTGCCAGGGCCGACTGCTGCTGCAGCACGTTGGTCAGGTTGCCCGGGGTGAGGAAGACCGGGTCCACGAAGGAACCGGCGATCAGCAGTACGACGATCACCGGGACCAGGGTGAGGTCGCGGAACCGCCCGAGCTGGATGCGACGGCCCTGCGGGGCCGCCAGCACGGGCGGAGGGGTCTTTGTCGTGGTCATGAGTGGTCGATACCTTCCATCGCCGCCACCAGCTCGTTGTCGGTCCAGCCGCGCGGCACGTCCTTGACGATCCTGCCGTGGAACATGACGAGGACGCGATCGCAGATTCGCAGGTCGTCGAGTTCGTCGGAGACCAGTACGGCCCCCGCTCCGCGATCGGCCGCGTCCTCCACGGCGCCGAGCAGGGAGTGCTTGGCCTTGACGTCCACCCCGGCGGTCGGGTTGATGACCACGAGCGCGTTCGGGTCGTCGGCAAGCGCCCTGGCCAGCACCACCTTCTGGGCGTTGCCGCCGGACAGGTCGGCCACCGGCTGGTCGGGGCCCGTCGTCTTGATATCCAGCAGGTCGATCATCCGGGCACCGCGCTCGCGGCGGCGGGCCGGGGAGACCACGCCGTAGCGGCCGAGCTTGTGGGCGATCGGGATGGTCGCGTTCTCGGCGATCGACAGCAGCGGCACGAAACCCTGGTGGTGCCTGTCCTGGGGGACGAACCCGAGCCCGGCGCGGAGCGCGGAGGGCACGTCGCCCTGCCTGATGTCGGTGCCGTTGACGGTCACCGTCCCGGTGTCGGCCCGGTGCAGGCCGACCAGGGTCTCGGCGAGACCGACCTTGCCGCTGCTGCCGGAGCCGGCGAGACCGACGATCTCGCCGGCCCTGACGGACAGGTCCACGTCCTCGTAGCGCCCGGCGAGGGTGAGCGCCTTCGCGGACAGCACCACGGGGGCCTCGGGGGCGGCCGTCCGGGTGCGGTACTCGTAGGCGGCGGTGGCCTCGCCGGTCATCGCGTCCACAAGCTGGTCGTGGGGTAGTTCGCCGACCGTGGCGGTGACGATGTGCCGGGCGTCGCGGAAGACCGAGACGCTCTGGCAGATCTCGTACACCTCCTCCAGATGGTGGGAGATGAACATCATCGTGACGCCCTGCTCCCGCAGGGAGCGCATCCGGTCGAAGAGCCGCTGGATGGCCGGACCGTCGAGCTGCGCGGTGGGCTCGTCCAGGATGATGAACCGGGCGCCGAACGACAGCGCCCTGGCGATCTCCAGCAGCTGGCGCTGCTCGACCCCCAGATCCCCGGCCATGGTCTCCGCGTCGACGTCCACGCCGTACTGCTCCAGCAACTGGCGGGCCCGCGTGCGCAGGCTCCGCCAGCTGATCTTGCCCCGCTCTGTCTGCCGGTTCAGGAAGAGGTTCTCCGCGACGGACAGACTGGGGATGATCGTCGACTTCTGGTAGACGCACGCGACCCTCTGCCGCCAGGCGTCCCGGTCGGCCAACGACGGCGCGGGCTGCCCGGCGAAGCGGACCTCACCCTCGTCGGGGCGCTGGAGCCCGGTCAGGATCGACACCAGCGTGGACTTGCCCGCGCCGTTCCTGCCGACGAGCGCGTGCGTCTCCCCCTCGGTGATGGCGATCCCGGCACCGTTGAGCGCGGTGGTCGGGCCGAAGCGCTTGGTGATCCCAAGCGCCTCGACTGCCTTGACGGAAGATGTCATCACTTGACCTGGTTACCCCAGAGAGCCTGGTCGTCCACGTTCTCCTTGGTGACCAGGGGAGCGGGGAGCTGGTCCTCAAGGCCGTTCGGCAGCTGGATGATCGTGCTGTCGTGGTCGGTCGGGCCAGGCTGGAAGGTCTTGCCCTCGGACGCGGCCTTGGCGTAGAAGAGCGCGTACTTGGCGTAGAGGTCGGCCGGCTGGGAGACCGTGGCGTCGATCTCACCCTTGCGGATGGCGTCGAACTCCTGCGGGATGCCGTCGTTGGAGACCACGAAGACGTGCTTGGGGTCCTCCGGCGGCACGATCAGGCCCTTGGCCTTGAGCACCTGGAGGGTGGGGGCCAGGTGGACGCCTCCGGCGTGCATGTAGACGCCCTTGATGTCCGGGTGCTGCTCGAGACGGGTCTGGAGCATGGAGGCGGCCTTGGTGCCCTCCCACTCGGTCGGCTCCTCGAAGACCGTGATGCCGGGGAACTTGTCCTTCATGCAGCCGCGGAACGCCTCGGCCCGGTCACGGCCGTTGATCGACGACAGCGCGCCCATGAGCTGGACGACCTTGCCCTTGCCGCCGAGCTTCTCGCCGAGGAACTCGCACGCCTTCGTGCCGTACGCCTTGTTGTCGGCCCGCACGACCATGTAGACCTTGCCCTTGTCGGGGCGGGTGTCCACGGTGACGACGGGGATGTTCTTGCCCTCCAGCGTCTGCAGCGTGGAGGCGATGGCGCCGGTGTCCTGCGGGGCCATGACGATCACCTTGGCGCCCTGGCCGGTCAGGGCCTGGGTGTTGGCGACCAGCTTGGCCACGTCGTTCTGCGAGTTGGTCGGGGGCATCAGGTCGACGCCCAGCTCGGTCGCCATCTGGGGGACGTACTTGTTGTACGAGTTCCAGAAGTCGGAGTCGGTGCGGGGGAAGTCGATGCCGACCTTGCCGCCCGCGGGGGCGGCGGGGGCGGCGGACGCGTCACCGGTGGGCTGGGCCGCGGTCGTGGGCTCCGACGATCCACAGGCGGAGAGGGTGAAGGAGATCGCGAGCAGGGCCGCACCTGTCGCCGCGGGTCCGATTTTCATACCGTTGCCTCGATTCAAAGCTATATATGGGGGGTGAATTATCTTTAGACCTATATACCTATGCGTGGATGCCGGTCATGACTTCGGCCGGAGCCTGAGCCCCTGCATCCCGCCGTCCACGGCCAGGGCCGTGCCGGTGGTGGCCGCCGCGAGCGGGCTCGCGAGGTAGGCGATCGCCGCGGCGACCTCCGGGGCGCTTACCAGACGGCCCGTCGGCTGGCGGGCCTCCAGGGCCGCCCGCTCGGCCGCCGGGTCCTGCGCCGCGTTGAGCAGACGCTGCACCCAGGGGGTGTCGGCGGTGCCCGGGTTGACGCAGTTGACCCGGATTCCCTCACGGACGTGGTCGGCCGCCATCGCCAGGGTCAGCGACTGGATGGCCCCCTTGGACGCGCTGTAGAGCGCCCGCTGGGGCAGTCCCGCCGTCGCCGCGATCGAGCAGGTGTTGACGATCGCGGCGTGCGCCGAGCGGCGCAGGTGCGGCAGGCTCGCCCGGGTGACCCGGACGATGCCCAGGACGTTGACGTCCAGGACCCTGGACCACTCCTCGTAGGGGTTGTCCTCGATCGTCCCGGCGGCGCCGATCCCGGCGTTGTTGACCAGGATGTCCAAGCCGCCGAGCTGCTCGACGGCCTGGGCGACGGCCGCGCGGACCGCCTCCTCGTCGGTGACGTCCGCCTTGACCTCGACGAACGGGCCACCGGAGGCGTTGATGTCGAGGGAGGCCACCTTCGCGCCCCGCTCGGCCAGCAGGGTGGCGGTGGCCAGGCCGATGCCGGACCCGCCACCGGTGACCAGGGCGCGCAGGCCGTCGAACTCACCCATTGAGGGACCTCCATACCGGGCCGTCGGGGTAGGTGTAGTCGATGATCGAGGCGGCGTGCATGGCCGCTCCGAAGCCGGGCCGGCTCGGCGCGACGTAGGCGCCCTTCTCGATCACCACGGGATCGACGAAGTGCTCGTGGAGGTGGTCGACGTACTCGATCACCTTGCCCTCCAGCGAGCCGCTGACCGCGACGTAGTCGAACATCGACAGGTGCTGCACCAGCTCGCACAGGCCGACCCCGCCCGCGTGCGGGCAGACCGGGACGCCGAACTTGGCGGCGAGCAGCAGGATCGCGACGTTCTCGTTCACACCCGCGACGCGGGCCGCGTCGATCTGCAGGTAGGAGATCGCGTCGGCCTGCAGGAGCTGCTTGAAGACCATGCGGTTCTGGACGTGCTCGCCGGTGGCCACCGGGATGGGCGCGATGCCCCGGGCGATGGCGGCGTGGCCGAGCACGTCGTCGGGGCTGGTCGGCTCCTCCACCCAGTGCGGGCGGAACTCCGCGAGGGCGTTCACCCAGGCGATGGCGGTGTCGACGTCCCAGCGCTGGTTGGCGTCGATCGCGATGGGGAAGTCCTCGCCGCAGGTCTCGCGGGCGATGCGCATCCGCCGCCGGTCGTCCTCCAGGTCGGCGCCGACCTTCAGCTTGATCTGGGTGAAGCCCTCGTCCATCGCCTCCTTGCACAGGCGGCGCAGCTTGTCGTCGCCGTAGCCGAGCCATCCCGGTGAGGTCGTGTAGGCCGGGTAGCCGTGCTCCCGCAGGTAGGCCACGCGCTCGCGCCTGCCGGGCTCGGCGGCGCGCAGGATCTCCAGCGCCTCCTGCGGGGTGAGCGCGTCGGTGAGATAGCGGAAGTCGACCAGCCCGACGAGCTCCTCGGGGGACATCTCGGCCAGCAGCAGCCAGAGCGGCTTGCCCGCCCGCTTGGCCTTGAGGTCCCAGAGCGCGTTGACCACGGCGGAGATCGCCATGTGCATGACGCCCTTCTCCGGGCCGAGCCAGCGCAGCTGGGAGTCGTGAACCATGTCCTTCCAGAGGGTGCCCATGTCCTCGGCGTCCCTGCCGAGCACGTACGGCTCCAGGGCCCTGATCGCGGCGGTCTGCACCTCGTTGCCGCGCCCGATGGTGAAGGCGAAGCCGTGGCCCTCGAACCCGTCGTCGGTTCGCAGGACCAGGTAGGCGGCCGAGTAGTCGGGGTCGGGGTTCATCGCGTCGGAGCCGTCGAGCTCCAGCGAGGTGGGGAAGCGGATGTCGTGGGTCTCCATCGAGGTGATGCGGTACGCGCCCACCCCCGCCAGGACTCCCTCGGCCGCCTCCACCGCGCCACCCGTCTCGCTCCCGGCCGTTTCCACGGTCGCGTCCTCGCGGGTGTCGATTCTGTCGCTCATGCCTGCCCCACGGTCTGTCGCTGGCTCCCGAGGCCGTCGATCTCCAGCTCCACGATCTGCCCGGCGCGCAGGTAGGGCGTGTCGGGCAGACCGAGCGCGACGCCCGCGGGAGTGCCGGTGTTGATCAGGTCACCGGGTTCGAGGACCATGAACCGGCTGAGGTAGCGGACGACCTCCGCCACGGTGAAGATCATGTTCTTGGTGTCGCCGTTCTGGAACTGCGCGCCGTCCACCCACAGGCGCAGGCCCAGGGACTGCGGGTCGGGGATCTCGTCGGGGGTGACCAGCCAGGGGCCGAGCGGGTTGAAGGTCTCGCAGGACTTGCCCTTGTCCCACTGGCCGCCGCGCTCCAGCTGGAACTCGCGCTCGGAGACGTCGTTGGAGATGGCGTAGCCCGCGATCTTGGACAGTGCCTCCTCGTGCGTCTCGACGTAGCGGGCCGTCTCGCCGATGACGACGGCCAGCTCGACCTCCCAGTCGGTCTTCACGCTCTCCCTGGGGATGAGCACCTCGTCGTTGGGCCCGACGACCGTGTTGGGAGCCTTCATGAAGATGATCGGCTCGGCCGGGATGGCGGCGTTCGTCTCCTCCGCGTGGTCGCGGTAGTTGAGGCCGACGCACACGATCTTCCCCGGCCGCGCGATCGGGGCGCCGATCCGCAGCCCCTCGGCGTCCAGCACGGGAAGGTCGTCCCGCTCCAGCGCCTCTCGGACACGAGCCACTCCCCCGGAAGCGAAGAAAGCCCCGTCGATCTCGGCTTCCGAGATTTCGCGGAGGTTACCGGCCCCGTCCAGGACGGCCGGTCGCTCCTGGCCGACGGGTCCCACTCGCAGCAGCTTCACACCGCACCCTTCGTTGATACATCGGATGTCTTGTCTCGTGATGCTGAACGACGCCGAACCTCGGTGTCAACCCCTCACGGGCCGATACATCCGATCCGTTATCGAGGAGAAACCGCAGCTTGCAGGGGTTATACCGGATCGTCCGCGAACCCTGGCCTCCGGTCATCGGATTTCCTCGCGCGGACGGAAACAGAGATCATCTAGGACGTTCGCGGTGGTGAGAGGCACAAAAGTGGTCAATCAACGATAAACATCGGAGGACGAGACTTGTTACGGCGGAATTTCGGTGCTATCTCCTTGAAACAGCCCAGCCCTGTGATCGGAGGAATCCGTTGCTCCACCCCCCACGACGACGTCTCGGCGTCGCCCTCCTTGCCGCCCTCACCCTTGCCACCGGGTTATACGGCCAGAGTTCAGCTAACGCAGAACTGTCAACAAATCTGACACAGCTAGATACACCCGATGATTTGACACTCTGGTATGACAAGCCAGCCACCGACTGGGAGACCCAGGCGCTGCCGATCGGCAACGGCGCGCTGGGTGCCATGGTGTTCGGCGGTGTCAACAGCGAGCAGATCCAGTTCAACGAGAAGTCCCTGTGGACCGGCGGCCCCGGCGCGAACAACTACAATTTCGGCAACTGGACCACTCCCAGGCCGAACGCGATCGCCGAGGTCCGAGCGCAGATCGACCGTGATGGCAAGATGTCTCCCGAGGCGGTGGCGGCCAAGCTCGGACAGCCCAAGAGCGGCTTCGGCTCCTACCAGACCTTTGGGGACCTCTGGCTGGACATGCCCGAAATCCCGGCGGGCACGGCCACCGGCTACCGCCGGGAGCTGAACCTGCGCGACGCGGTCGCCAAGGTCGGCTACACCGCGGACGGGGTGACCTACTCCCGCGAGTACTTCGCCAGCCACCCCAGCAACGTCGTCGTCGGCCGGATCTCCGCCGACAAGGGCGGTAAGGTCTCCTTCACGCTGCGCACCTCCTCGCCCCGCAACGACAAGCAGGTCTCGGTCTCCAAGGGCCGCCTCACCGTCAAGGGCGTGCTCGCCGACAACGGCATGAAGTTCGAGTCGCAGGTCCAGGTGGTCACCCAGGGCGGCACCCGCACCGACGGCACCGACAGGGTCACCGTCACGGGCGCCAACAGCGCGATGTTCGTGCTGTCGGCGGGCACCGACTACTCCGACGTCTACCCGACCTACCGGACCGTGGACCCGCACGCCAAGGTGACCGCGGCGGTCGACGCGGCCGCCGGCAGGTCGTACGAGGGGCTCAAGTCCAAGCACCTGACCGACTACCGGAACCTGTTCGACCGGGTCAAGCTGGACCTCGGGCAGAAGGCGCCGGCCATCCCGACCGACAGGCTGCGCGCGGCGTACACCGGCGGCGCCTCGACCGACGACCGAGCGCTGGAGGCGTTGTTCTTCGCCTACGGCCGCTACCTGCTGATCGCCTCCTCCAGGGAGGGATCGCTCCCGGCCAACCTGCAGGGCGTGTGGAACAACTCCACCAATCCACCCTGGTCGGCCGACTACCACGTCAACATCAACCTGCAGATGAACTACTGGCTCGCCGAGCAGACCAACCTCGCCGAGACGACCGAGCCGTACGACAAGTACATCCAGTCGATGGTCGCCCCCGGCCAGAAGACCGCGCAGGAGATGTTCGGGGCGCGCGGCTGGGTGGTGCACAACGAGACCAACCCGTTCGGCTTCACCGGCGTGCACAACTGGGCCAGCTCGTTCTGGTTCCCCGACGCGGCGGCGTGGCTGACCCAGCAGATGTACGACCACTACCGCTTCAGCGGCAGCAACAAGTACCTGCGCACGACCGCGTACCCGGCGATGAAGGGCGCGGCCGAGTTCTGGCTGGACACCCTCTACACCGACCCGCGTGACGGCAAGCTCGTGGTCTCCCCCAGCTACTCCCCCGAGCAGGGCGACTTCACGGCCGGCGCCTCGATGTCCCAGCAGATCGTCTACGACCTGCTGACCAACACCCTGGAGGCGGCGAAGGAGCTGAAGAACGACAAGCCCTTCCAGGCCGAGCTGCAGGCCGCGCTGGACAAGCTCGACCCGGGCATCCGGATCGGTTCCTGGGGCCAGCTCCAGGAGTGGAAGCAGGACCTGGACAACCCGCGCAACGACCACCGGCACGTCTCCCACCTCTTCGCCCTGCACCCCGGGCGGCAGATCACGGCCGGTACCCCGGAGGCCGAGGCGGCCAAGATCTCGCTCACCGCGCGAGGCGACGGCGGCACCGGCTGGAGCAAGGCGTGGAAGGTCAACTTCTGGGCCCGCCTGCTGGACGGCGACCACTCGCACAAGATGCTCAGCGAGCAGCTCAAGAGCTCCACGCTGGACAACCTGTGGGACACCCACCCGCCGTTCCAGATCGACGGCAACTTCGGCGCCACCTCCGGCATGGCCGAGATGCTGCTGCAGAGCCAGCACGACACGGTCCACGTACTGCCCGCGCTGCCGTCGGCCTGGTCCAACGGCTCGGTCACCGGCCTGCGCGCCCGGGGCGACGTGACCGTGGACGCCTCGTGGAAGGACGGCAACGCCGACAGGGTCACCGTGCACGCGGGGAGGTCCGGTCCCCTCAAGGTCCGCGCCGCCATGATCAATGGCCGCTACCACGTCGAGGACGAGAGCGGCAAGACGATCACCCCGCCCCGCGACGGTGACGTCATCACCATCGACGCCAAGGACGGAGAGTCCTACACGATCGTCAACGAGGTGACCGTCAAGATCACCGCACCCGTGATCGCGGGCGCCGGCGAGACGATCCCGGTCACCGTCGCCGTCACCGCGACCGGCAATGAGGAGGTCGCCGGCACGCTGGCCCTCACCCTGCCGCAGGGCTGGACCTCCACCCCCGCCTCGATCGAGGTGCCCGCCGTCTCGCCGGGCGACTCCAAGACCTTCTCGTTCTCCGTGGTCGTCGGCCCCTCGAACGGGACCAGGTCCGCACGGGTCGCGGCGGAGCTCTCGGGCGACGGCTGGAAGGCGGGCAGCTCGGCGGCCGTCGGCCTCAACCCGTGCGTCACCCCGCCGACGGACAGGGCCGTCGTCGCCTGGGACCCGACGTCGGGCACGACCGTGACCGACAGCTCGGGCAGCGGCAGGAACGCCAACATCGTCGGTACGGCGACCTACGACGCCACCGCCCCGAGCGGCAGCGGGCTGGTCCTGAACGGCTCGACCTACCTCTCCACGGCGAGCACGCTGCTGGGCTACATGCCCGAGGCGACGTTCGCGGCCGAGGTCAAGATCGGGGGAACCGGCTACCGGAGGCTCTTCGACTCCCAGCCGGGCGGCAACCCCGGCACCGACGGGATCATCATCGACCTCACCCCCTCCAACACCCTGCGCTTCATCGGCGCCGGGCAGAACGTGGGGCTGAGCGGGACGATCCCGACCGGCCGCTACATCGACCTCGTCGTCACCATGAACCGCAACGGCGCGATCAACACCTACGTCGACGGCACCCGGGTCGGCGGCGGCAACGCCACCACCGACGGCATCACCGGCTGCATCGCCCGGCCGCTGCGCTTCGCCGCCGACCAGGACGGCGGCCAGCGCCTGACCGGCGCGGTCGACCGGATGGCCATCCTGCCGAAGGCCCTGACCGCCGCGGAGGTGGGCACCTGGCGCGACATCGCGTTCTGATCCGGTACGCGATCCGTCCCCGGTTCCGGTACGGGATCCGTCTCCGGTTCCCGTATCGGACCCCCACCCCTGACACATCCTGATTCACCCCGCTTAACCCTGTTTCACCCTGTTTCACCCTGTTTCACCCCGCGAGGCCCGAAAAGCACCCACGCTTTTCGGGCCTCGCGGCCGTGTGCGGGGCCGTGCGGGGCACTCGGGGGCGTCGGCCAGGGCGCCAACTTGACGGGACCCCCTTCCCGTAATAGAACACGTTTCAGAAAGAGAATTATCAAACGCCCGATCAAGCGCTTGGTAGCTCAGCGCGTCCCGGGCGGGAGGCGGGAACACCGGAAGGCCCCGCGATCGCCACGTTCGTCACGGATTCCCCGCGAACGGGTAGGGTACGCGGCTGACCGCACCCCCAGGCCGCACCGACAATGAGCCGTGTCACGAGAACGCCGACCCGGTTCGCAGGAGGACCAATGGATATCGATCTGGTCGACCAGGACTTCTATTGGCGGAACGGCGCGCCTTACGATCAGCTGGCCTGGCTACGGGCGAACGCCCCGGTATACGCGCATCCCGGTGACGCCGAGCGGGGCTGGCCGGGCTTCTGGGCGGTCACCAAGCACGCCGACGTGGTGCAGGTCTCCCGCCGCTCCGACCTGTTCTCGTCGAGCAGGAAACTCGCGCTCTTCAACGAGATGCCCGAGGACCAGATGGCCCTCCAGCGGATGATGATGCTCAACCAGGACCCGCCGGAGCACACCCGGCGGCGCTCCCTGGTCAACCGGGGCTTCACCCCGCGCATGATGGGCGCCCTGGAGGAGCACATCCGCGACATCTGCCACGAGCTGGTGGACGAGGCCAAGGGACGCGGCTCGGTCGACTTCGTCAGGGACATCGCCGCCCCGCTGCCGCTGTACGTGATCTGCGAGCTGCTCGGCGCCCCCGTCGAGGACCGCGACAAGATCTTCAACTGGTCCAACCAGATGATCGGGGCCGAGGACCCGGACTACGCGGCCGACCCGGCCGAGGGCGCGAACGCGGCCATGGAGGTCTACGCCTACGCCAACGCCCTCGCCGCCGAGCGTCGCGCACAGCCCCGCCAGGACATCGTCACCAAGCTGATCATGCCCGACGCCGCCGGGGAGACCCTCACCGAGGAGGAGTTCGACCTGTTCGTGCTGCTGCTCGTGGTCGCCGGCAACGAGACCACCCGCAACGCGGCCTCGGGCGGCATGCTCGCCTTCTTCGAGAACCCCGAGCAGTGGCGGCGCCTGGTCGCCGACCCCACCCTGGCCCGCACCGCCGCCGACGAGATCGTCCGCTGGGTCGCCCCGGTGAACCTCTTCCGCCGTACGGCCACCGTCGACACGACGATCGGCGAGCAGGAGATCAAGGCCGACGACAAGGTCGTGATCTTCTACAGCTCCGCCAACCGGGACGAGGACGTGTTCGCCGACCCCGGCACCTTCGACATCGGCCGCGACCCCAACCCGCACATCGGCTTCGGTGGCGGCGGGGCCCACTTCTGCCTCGGCAACCACCTCGCCAAGCTGGAACTGCGCGTCCTGTTCGAGGTGCTGGCCGAGCGGCTGCCCGGCCTGGAGCAGACCGGCGAGGCCCGCCGCCTCCGCTCCAACTTCATCAACGGCATCAAGGACCTGCCGGTCTCCGTCGGCTGAGGTCCGGCGACACCGAGGACGCACCCGGTACGCACCCGAGGGCGCACACCGAGAACGACATCGAAAAGGCCACGCGGGGCCGCTCGACCCCGCGTGGTCTTCTCATGCCGGGGGCGCCGGGGAAACCGGCTCACGTCGGCGCCACCGGGGGATTGGCCGGATTCCCGGCCCCGGGTGCCCGCCCTCACCCCGTTTTCTCCCTGTCCCCACCCCGCCCCGGCCGTCGCCTCACCGGCACGTTCAGCGGGTCGCGAGGGGAACATCACGCCCACCGTTTAAACATTTCGTTGAACTCATCATGTTGACAACAGACCGTTTGTCGGATCATCCTGGTCGCATGCCCGCGAATCACGACGAGTCACCCGACCCCTTCACGCCTCCCGACCCGGGCCTGACCCGGGCGCACCGCGAGTACGCCTCCCTCTCGCGCATCGCCGAGCGCCATGCCGCCGACGAGGCCCAGCGCCTCCGGCAGGTCCACCCCACGGTCCTCGGAGCCCACGAGGCCGTCAGGCTCGTGACGTTCCTGCTGAGCGGCGGCGCCCATCGCGAGGAGGGCGAGCCCGAGGTGGACCACGCCGACATCACGGCCGCCCTGACCCTCATCCCCCGGGTCCGCGCGGAGCTGGACGAGCTGGAGGCGTCCCTCCTCCTCATGGCGCGGGGCCGCGACCTCACCTGGCAGGAGATCGCGTTCGGCCTCGGCCTCGCCACCCCCCAGGCGGCCAAGCAACGTCACGAACGCCTGATCGGCCGCACCACCGCCCGCTGACCCGGGGCTGCGGGTCAGCGTTTTCCATCCTGTCGAACGTGTCGCGGTCGCCGTCGAGCGTCGCGACGGTCTTGAACACGAGCCGGTTTACCAGCCAGACGAGACCTGCGACGAAGACCAGCGAAGCGAGCTCGATGGGCCAGATCGCGGCGAGAAGCTGCCAGACGGAAGTGACGTCCCTGTACACGGTGCCTCATCCTCTCGGCGGTCGGTGGCGAACATCTGTGTCCAGCCTCGCCGCACCGCACCGGCCCGAGAACCGTACAAACCCCCGTATGGGTACCTGTCGCACCGTGTACGGGTACCCGCCCGAGCCGCCCCGGCCGGGTGGATGGCCCACGGGTACCCGCCGCGAGGCATCGGACCACCGTGAGCCCGGCCCGGGGCCACCCGGCCGGCGACGGCCATGGCCCCAGCCCGGCCCCGCGCCCCTGAGCGGCCTCTACGGAACCGCCGGGCTACCGGACGAGGGCTCGTCGCCGTCCTGTCCCCGCTCACCGATCCAGGTCGCGACCTGGACGCGGGAGTTGAATCCAAGCTTGTTCAGGATCTTCTCGACGTGACCTTCGGCGGTGCGCTGGGAGATCACCAGCAGTGCCGCGATCTCCTTGTTGCTCATTCCCGCGGCGACGAGCCGGGCGACCTCGATCTCCCTGTCGGTCAGCTGGGATGTCCGCCCGGACTCCTTGGGCGACCTCTCCACGGGGACATGCCGGTCAAGGGCGTAGGCGATCGCCTCGTCGTAGGACAGCCCGGCCCCCCGCCTGACCGCCGCGTCAAAACGTTGCTCGCGAAGATCACGGCGAATCAGGGACTCGCACTCATCGTGATCGCAAATGAGATTCCCGTACGCGGACAGCGGCGGCACGCCGATCGCATGCCAGACGGTGCGGAGAATTCCCAGCAGCTGCGCCGCCCTTTCGTTCTCGCCCTCCGCGGCGGTGACCGAGGCCAGCACCTCCAGGGCGAGCCCGGCCCCCAGCGGATCGTCGAGCAGGTGCATGATCTTGAGAGCCTTCTTCACCAGCGCGTCGGCGTGTCGGGGGTCGCCCCGACGCCAGACCGCGATCCCCAGCGCCGTCATCGCGTACGCCCTGTGCCAGATCTCCTCGTGGGCGTCGCACATTTCCAGACATTCCTCGGCGGAGGACATGGCCCGCGAAAAATCGCCCAGGCAGGAGTAGCTCAGGGAGAGCCGGAGAAGTGCCTGCACGAGCCCTACCGGATTCTCCGCGGCACGCTGACCGGTCACCGCGTCCTCGTACAGGGTGACCGCGGATTCCACGTCCTTTCGGTACATGGCCACCATTCCGGAGCAGAGCGCGACGTAGGCGAGGTCCGGCACCAGCGACAGTGTTTCCCCGATGGTGCGGCTCTCCTCCAACATGGCCTCGGCCGATGCGAAGTCGGCCTGGTGTATCGCCAGCCAGCTGTTGGTCCACAGCGCACGGGCCCGGACCTCGTCAGGCTCGGTGTAGGCGGCCAGCCCCCGGTCCAGCCAGCAGCGCCCCTCGACGAGGTGGTAACCGGTGAGCCAGTGGAAGTTGAGGTTCGACGCCATGCTCAGGCAGCGCCCGACGTCCGCCGGTTCGCTGAAGTGGTTCTCCAGGGCGGCGCGCAGATTGATGTGATCCAGGTGGAGCCGGTCGGTCAGAGCCTTCTGAGATGGGCCGAAGAGCCGCGTGTTGGCCTCGGCCGCCAATTTCCAGTAGTACTCCCGATGCCTTCGGCGCAGCGTCGCCTCTTTCCCGGACGCGACGAGTCGTTCGAGGCCATATTCCCGGATCGTTTCCAGGAGCCGGTAGCGTACCCTCGACGACTGCTCCTCTCTTGTCAGAATGGACTTGTCGACCAGCGCCGCGACCAGGTCCATCACCTCCTCGCGGGCGATTCCGTCTCCGGAGCAGATCTCCTCCGCCGCCTCAAGATCCAGGCCACCGGCGAACACCGACACACGCGCCCAAAGCTGTTGTTCGTGGTCGGTGCACAGGTTATAGCTCCAGTCGATCAGAGCACGTAGCGTCCGGTGGTGGGGCAGTTTCGTCCACGGTCCGACGGTGAGCAGCCGAGACCGATCTTCCAGCCGTTCGAGCAGCTGATGGACCGACAACGCCCGCAGTCGCACGGCCGCCAGTTCGATCGCCAGCGGAATCCCGTCCAGCCGACGGCAGATTCCCGCCAGCGCGCCCTGGTTCTCCTTGGTGAGGGTGAAATCCTGGACCATGGCCCCGGCCCGCTCCACGAACAGCCGCACCGCGTCGGATTCAACGAGAGACCTGTCATCGGGGTTCGGCAGCGACAGCGTCGGCACGGCCACGAGCTGTTCGCCGCCGACCCCCAACGCCTGTCGGCTGGTGGCCAGGATCCGCAGTTTCGGGCATGACCGCAGCAACATCTCGACGACCACGGTGCACTCGTGCAACACGTGTTCACAGTTGTCCAGGATCATCAACATCTGCTTGTCCCGCAGGTGGTCGATGAGCACTTCCATGGCCGACCGGGTGGAGTGGTCCCGTATCGACAGGGCCTCGGCGACGTTCCGGTGGATCAGTTCCCTGTCGTTGAGGGCGGCGAGTTCGACCAGCCAGACGCCATCGGGAAAGGCCCGCTGCATGTCGGTGGCGACCCGCGTGGCCAGCCGGGACTTACCCACCCCGCCTACGCCGGTCAGTGTCACCAGCCGTGCTTGTGACAGCAACCGCTTGACGTTGGCGATGTCGTGCCGACGCCCCACGAAGCTGGTCGTCTCGGCCGGCAGCCCGTGGGTGCGACTCCTGTGAAGGGTTTTTGCCTCCATCAGATTCCTCATGCCGTCGCAGGGACCAGCGGCGTCACCGCTAGAACCGATCAGCACCAGGTTATGCCTGGGCCGATGCCGTCGACCGGCTCCCCCCTCTCCGGCAGGCCCAGGTGAGGACGGCTTAGGGGACGTTCCGCGACAGGGACGCCTCCAGCAGTTCCTCGATCAGGTCGGCCGCGCGGGCGGTGCCGCCCTCGCCCCGGACCTCGTCCTGGATCTTCGCCAGCCTCGCGGCCACCTCCGGGTCGGAGGTGAGGTCGAGCAGGGCGGCGCGCAGCGCCTCGGGGGTCGCCTCCTCGGTGTCGATTCGACGCCCGACCCCGAGTTCCACGATCCTGTCGGCGTTGCCGAACTGGTCGGCGGCCTGCGGGACGGCGATCATCGGGACGCCGCAGTACAGGCCCTCCTGGGTGCCGCCCATACCCGCGTGGGTGACGAACGCGTCGGCCTGCTCCAGGACCGACAGCTGCGACACCCAGGGGTGCACCTCCACGTTGGCGGGGATCACGCCGAGCTCCGCCGGGTCCACGAACTTCCCGATCTGGAGGACGACGTGCCAGCCGGGCAGGTCGCCGAAGGCGGTCAGGCAGGAGCGGTAGAAGTCCGGCAGGTTGGTGAAGGCCGAGCCCAGGGAGACGAGCAGCACCTTCTCCGCGCCCTCGGGGCGGGGCCAGGGCTCCTGGTGGGAGCGGGTGGCGAAGCAGGGCCCGGTGAAGGTGATCCGGGCGGGGTCGACCCGGTCGGCGTTGGGCTGCAGGACCTTCGGGATGAGGGCCAGCGCCCGTGGCGGACGGCCCCCGAAGTCATGGGAGTCGGTGTCGCGGATGCCGTTGTCGCGCAGCCACTCCTCGAACCGCCGGTAGTGCTCGGCCCCGCCCGGAGCCCTCCTCAGCTCCTCGATCATCGGCGCCATGTCCTCCCGGTAGCCCTCCCAGGCCACGTAGGTCGGCGAGAGCTGCATCAGGGGGATGTCCCAGTTCTCCGAGAGCACCCGGATCGCGTAACCCCCGATGTCGTAGAGGAACAGGTCGGGCCGGTCGTTCTCGTACGCGGCGCGGAGCTGCGGCAGCATCGAGATCGCGTCGCCGAGGAAGACGTCGAGCTGGGCGACCGCGTCCTCCGGCCACTCGGCGGTGTCGCCCATGGGCAGGGTCGAGGCGTACGGGACGAGCTCGGCCCCCGCGCCGGTGATCACCTCGGCGAAGGAGGGGTCGTTGGCGTAGCTCACCCGGTGCCCCCGCGCCACCAGCTCCCTGATCACCTCGATGCTCGGGTTCACGTGGCCCGGCGCGGGGATGCTGACCATCGCGACGTGCGCGCGTCGAGACATGGTTTCTCCTCTGTCGAATGCGTCGAATGCGTCGAATGCCGACGAATTCCGAAATCTACACAAGGGACGAGACGTTTCGTCTCGTCCATGGGTCCAGCATCCCCCTTATCGCGCATGCCGTCAAGACGAGACGTTCCGGCTCGCCTGATGGATGAGAACCGGCCAGGTCAGAGCCGGCCGCGGTCCCCGGGTCCCTTCGGGACCACTTCAAGGCCGCTCGGCCCGGGACGGCACCACCGGCTCGGGCGGCTCGCGCACCCGGCACTCTTAGCCGACACTCGCAGCCGACATGAGAAGCCTCGCCGCCGGACATCGGCCACTCCGGGTGACGTCCTCTCGCGCGGTTTTTTGGAACCGTCGATCCCTCCCGAGGTAATCACGGGTGTCACAGCAAACACCGGAGAGGCATCAGATGCGACACGAGAGCCGGACGGACGCGCCGCCCCGGCCCGCGGCCGTGGAAACGGCCGACGACGCCACGGTGATCAAATGGTCCCGGCACGAGCCCGAACGGTTCGCCGTGCTGTTCACCCGCCACGGGCCGGCGCTCAAGCGCTATGTCATCAGGCGGCTGGGCCAGGACCACGCCGAGGACATCGTCGCCGAGACCTTCGCGGCGGCCTTCGAGCACCGGGAGTCGTACGACCTGGCCCGCGACGACGCACGGCCGTGGCTGTACGGCATCGCCACCAACCTCATCGGGCGGCACCGCCGCCACGAGATCAACCTGTACCGGGCACTGGGTCGCACGGGGATGGACCCGGTGATCGAGCCGTTCACCGATCAGGTCGATCGCAGGGTGGCCGCGGACGCGGCTCGGCGACGGCTCGCCTCGGCGCTGGCGGGGCTCTCCCGGGCACACCGGGACACGCTGCTGCTGGTGACGTGGACGGATCTCACGTACGAGCAGGCCGCACAGGCGCTCGGTGTCCCGGTCGGGACGGTGCGCTCACGGGTCAACCGGGCCCGCGGCAGGCTACGCCGGGCCCTCGGTGGCATCGACCCGACCGCAATCAACGAAGGAGCGACCAGATGAACGAGATCGAGCTTCTCAGGGCGCTGAGGGATGAGGTTCCGGCCGAGCCCGATCTACGGGCCGAGGAGCCTCGGCTGCTCGCCAGGATCAGGGAAGGTTCCTCCGCCCCTCACCGGCGGCCGGGACGGCGGCTCGCGCCCCGCCTGCGCTGGGGGTTCGCCCTGGCCGGGGCCTGCGCCCTCACCGCCACCGTGGTGACCGTGACCCAGTCCGGGGGAACCCCGGGGACGACCTTCGGGGAGACCGGGGCGCCGAGCGTGGCCCAGCCGCCCAGCGCGGCCGTGGTGCTCGAGAACGCCGCGCTCGTCGCGGCGCGGACCAAGGTCGCCGACATCCGCCCGGACCAGTGGCTCTACCACAAGGAGTCGCAGCATTTCGATCAGGACCTCCCGGTCTTCGAGCACTGGTCCCGGATGGACGGGCTCAAGGAGGCCGTCCGGACGAACGGCAAGCTGAAGATCGGCGACGGCGAGAAGGGCCCGACCAACGCGACCAGAACCCAGCGGGAGGTGGAGAGTCTCCCCACCGATCCGGACGCGTTGCTGGAGCACTTCCGCAACCTTGACAAGGAGCGGACGCCGCTCTCGATCTGCCAGCCCAACTGTCCGGCGGGGACCGAGCGGGACATCAAGGCGTTCGGGGCGATCGGGTGGTACATGAAGTACGGGCCCATGATCCCCCCGCAGACGACCGCCGCGATGTACCGGGCCCTGGCGAAGATCCCGAACGTCACGATCGAGGAGAAGACCCTGGACGGGGACGGGCGCGAGGGGATCGGCGTCGTGCTCACCGTGACGCCGGACCTCAAGGGGTACTACATCCTCGACCCCGAGGACTACCGCTACCTCGGCACTAAGGTCGTCGACGGCGACAGGACCTCCGCCATGTCCGTACTGGACACCGGCATCGTCGACGAGGCCGGCCAGACGCCCTGATCAGAGATGGAGCGGCGTCGGTGACGACCGGTGCCCGCCCTCGGGCACAACGGCGCGTCCCCCGCCCGTCCGGCGCGGCCGGGCGGGGGACCGTGCCGAAAGGCCGGCCTCAGGGCCAGGAGGAGTCCTGGTCGGGGTCGCCGCCCTCGGAGAGCAGCTTGACGTCCGACTCGACCATCATCGCCACGAGCTCCTCGAAGGCGACCGTGGGCTCCCAGCCGAGCTGGACGCGGGCCTTCTTCGGGTCGGCGCAGAGCAGGTCGACCTCGGCCGGGCGGTGCAGGGTCTGGTCGGTGACGACGTACCGCTCCCAGTCGAGCCCGGCGGCGGTGAAGGCGGCCTCCACGAGGTCGCGGACGGTGTGGGTGCGGCCGGTGCCGATCACGTAGTCCTCCGGCGTGTCCGCCTGGAGCATCAGGTGCATCGCGCGGACGTAGTCTCCGGCGAACCCCCAGTCGCGGCGTGCCTCCATGTTGCCCAGGCGCAGCTCGGAGGCGAGGCCGAGCTTGATCCTGGCCACGCCGAGCGTCACCTTCCGGGTGACGAACTCGGCCCCCCGGCGCGGGGACTCGTGGTTGAACAGGATCCCCGACACCGCGTACATGCCGTACGACTCGCGGTAGTTCTGCGTCAGGAAGTGTCCGTACGCCTTGGCCACGCCGTACGGCGAGCGGGGGTGAAAGGGGGTGATCTCGGTCTGCGGGGTCTCGCGGACCTGGCCGAACATCTCCGAGGAGGAGGCCTGGTAGAAGCGGATCTGATCCGATCCGGCCACCGTGCGCGAGGAGGAGATGCCGGAGCAGACCCGGATGGCCTCAAGCATGCGCAGCACGCCCATGCCGGTCACCTCGGCGGTGAGCTCGGCCTGCTCCCACGACATGGGGACGAACGAGATGGCGCCCAGGTTGTAGACCTCGTCGGGCTGGACCTTCTCGACGGCGGAGATCAGCGAGCCCTGGTCGAGCAGGTCACCCCGGACGAGCTGGACGTCCTGGAGGAGCTTGCGGAGCCGTGAGACTCGGGGGTTGGCCTGCCCTCGGGCGAGGCCGGAGACCTCGTAGCCCTGACTGAGCAGACACTCGGCCAGATAGGAACCGTCCTGCCCGGTGATACCGGTGATCAGCGCGCGCCTGGCCAACGCGTCCTCCTCGCTTGCGGGGGCGGCGACCTATGCCTGGTCTTGTGCCATTTGATGGCGAATGTACCCTCACACCCCCCGGCGGGCATCATCACCATGCAGCGCACCTAGAACGCGTTACACCGAATCACGCTCGGTAAGGCTAACTTCCCAGTTCGCACGCCGTGAAGCACGATCTAGGAACAATTCCACATCAGATGCAACAGGACTCACGAATGGTAGGGTCCGAGGACTAAGGTCATCTTTCACGGTACCTGTCCCCTTTTCGGGCAGGTTGAGAAGGGGGTTGCCGTGCCGGGTGCTGAATCACTGCGCGTCGCGCTGCTGTCGTACCGCAGCAAGCCGACCTGCGGTGGACAGGGCGTCTACCTGCGTCATCTCAGCCGCGAGCTGGTCGCCCTCGGGCACAGCGTGGAGGTCTTCTCCGGCCAGCCCTACCCGGAGCTCGACGAGGGCGTCGTCCTCACCAAAATCCCCAGCCTGGATCTCTACCGCGACGAAGACCCCTTTCGCACCCCCAAGCTGCACGAGTACCGCGACTGGATCGACTGGCTCGAGGTCGGCACCATGTGGACCGCCGGATTCCCCGAGCCGCTCACCTTCAGCCTGCGGGCGTACCGCGAGCTGAAGAAGCGCGTCGGCGACTTCGACGTCGTGCAGGACAACCAGACCCTCGGCTACGGCGTGCTCGGCATCCAGAGGCTGTTCCCCGTGGTCGGGACCATCCACCACCCGATCAGCGTGGACCGGCGCATCGAGCTGAAGGCCGCGACGCCGCGCAAGAAGCTCTCGATGCGGCGCTGGTACGGCTTCGTGCGCATGCAGGCCAAGGTCGCGCCACGGCTCAACCCGATCCTCACCGTCAGCGAGTCGTCCCTCGCCGACATCCACCGCGACTTCAACGTGCCCCAGAAGAACATGCGGCTCATCCCGCTGGGCGTCGACACCCGCTACTTCCACCCGCGCCCGGAGATGCCCAAGCGGCCCGGTTCCATCGTCGCGGTGGCCAGCGCCGACTCCCCGATGAAGGGCGTCTCGACGCTGCTGCGGGCCGTGGCGAAGCTCGCCACCGAGCGCGACGTCAACCTGACCGTGGTCAGCAAGCCCACCCCCGGCGGCCCGACCGAGAAGCTCGTCGCCGAGCTCGCGCTGCACGACCGGGTCAGGTTCGTCCACGGCATCTCCGACAACGAGCTGGGCGAGCTGATCGCCACCTCGGAGATCTCGGTCGTCCCCTCCCTCTACGAGGGCTTCTCGCTCCCGGCCGTCGAGCACATGGCCTGCGGCACCCCGCTGGTCGCCAGCCGCACCGGCGCGCTGCCCGAGGTCGTCGGCGACGCCGCCGTGCAGGTGGCCCCAGGCGACCCCGAGGAGCTGGCCGCGGTGCTGCGCCGCCTGCACGACTCCCCCGAGGAGCGTGCGGCGGTGGGCCGGAAGGGCTACGACCGGGTCATGGAGCGCTTCACCTGGAACGTCGTCGCCAAGCGGACCGTGGAGGCCTACCACGAGGCCATCCGGGCCCGCCGGGCGCAGTGAGCGACACCCCGAACGACCACCTGTGAAGAGGAGCGGCGAGTGCTGACTGTCGACTTCGACCGGCTGCCCGTGGGACCGGGGACCCGAGTCCTGGACCTGGGCTGTGGCGGCGGACGGCATGCCTTCGAGGTACTGCGGCGCGGTGCCGACGTGGTGGCCTTCGACATGGACGCCAGGGAGCTGGAGGGCGTGGCGAGCATGTTCGCCGCGATGGACAAGGCCGGAGAGGTGCCGCCCGAGGCGACGGCGGACACCGTGACGGGCGACGCGCTCGACATGCCGTTCGAGGACGGCAGCTTCGACCGGGTGATCGCAGCCGAGGTGCTGGAGCACATCCCCGACGACATGGCCGCGATGCGCGAGATCTTCCGGGTGCTCAAGCCGGGCGGCCAGGCGGCCGTCACCGTGCCGAGCTTCCTGCCCGAACGGATCTGCTGGGCACTCGACGAGGCGTACCACACCGCTCCCGGCGGGCATGTCCGCATCTACACGCTGGCCGAGCTGAGCGCGAAGCTCAAGTCGACGGGCTTCACCATCGGCCCGCACCACCACGCCCACGGGCTGCACGCGCCGTACTGGTGGATCAAGTGCGCGGTCGGCGTCGGCAACGACGACCACCCGCTGGCCAAGGCGTACCACGAGCTGCTGGTCTGGGACATCATGAAGCGCCCCGCCGCCACCAGGATCGCCGAGGCCGTGCTCAACCCGCTCATCGGCAAGAGCGTGGTGCTCTACGTCCGGAAGCCTGCG
Organism: Streptosporangium sp. NBC_01469; assembly: GCF_036227305.1. Lineage (NCBI taxonomy): Bacteria > Bacillati > Actinomycetota > Actinomycetes > Streptosporangiales > Streptosporangiaceae > Streptosporangium > Streptosporangium sp. NBC_01469. The sequence goes on from NZ_CP109465.1 coordinate 10,673,424, forward strand.
TGACCTCTGGAGGAGAAGCGGTGAGCGGCTCCATGGAGTGGGAACAGGTCGTCCGGACCGCGTGGAGCATCGCGGCGGTGCAGGAGCCCGACGGCGGCGTCCCGTGGCCCGAGGGACACGTGGACGCCTGGAACCACGTCGAGTGCCTGATGGCGATGAGCGTGGCGGGACTGACCGGCCCGGTCCGCCGGGGGTACGACTGGCTGGTCCGCACGCAGCGGGCCGACGGCTCCTGGCCGATGAAGCTGGTCGGGGGCGAGGCCGTCGAGCAGGGCGGGGAGTCCAACCACGCCGCGTACGTCGCGGTCGGCGTCTGGCACGAGCTGCTGGTGACCGGGGACGAGGACTTCGCCCGGCGGATGTGGCCGGTCGTCCGGGCCGCGCTGGACTTCGTGGTCGGCCTGCAGACCACCCGGGGTGAGATCGTCTGGGAGCGCGCGGCCGACGGCAGGGCCGCCGCGTACGCCCTGCTGACCGGCTGCGCCTCCGTCCACCAGGGTCTGCGCTGCGGTGTGCTGCTCGGCGAGCACCTGGGTGACCCGCAGCCCGACTGGGAACTGGCCGCCGACCAGCTCGGCCACGTGCTGGCCGCCCACCCCGAGGCGTTCGCCGACAAGAGCCGCTTCTCGATGGACTGGTACTACCCGATCCTGGGCGGCGCGGTGCGCGGCCCGGCCGCGGAGGCGCGGCTGGCCGAGGAGTGGGACACGTTCGTGGAACCGGACCTCGGCATCCGCTGCGTCTCCGACCAGCCGTGGGTGACCGGCGCAGAGACGTGCGAGCTGGTGCTGACCCTCGACGCCCTGGGCGACCGGGAACGGGCGCGGAAGCTCTTCTCGGACATGCAGCACCTGCGGCACGAGGACGGCTCGTACTGGACCGGCTGGCAGTTCGTGAACGAGAAGCACTTCCCGCACGAGCGCTCGGCCTACACCGCGGCCGCGGTCGTGCTCGCCGCCGACGCGCTGGACGGGCACACCCCCGCCTCGGGCGTCTTCCGTGACGCGGGCGCGTACGTGACCGACCGCCCCACCGCCGCCTGCGGCTGCAGCCACGCCCGCTCCAGAAGCTGAACTCCCCGCCCCCGACCTCACTCCCCGGCCCCGCTCCGCGCTCTCGGCCACCCGGCCCCGCCCTGGCTTCCCGGCCCCGCGCTCGACTCCCATGCCCCGCTTTGGCCACCCGGCCCCGCGCTCGGCTCCCCGGCCCCGCGCTCGGCTCCCCGGCCCCGCGCTCCCGGTCACGGCGCCGGTCGGTGCGAGGCGACGCGTGACCCGATCGGCGGGCCTGACCGACGGGGCCGGTGGAGGCTCCCGGCTCCCCGGCCCCGCGCTCCGGCGGTTTCTTTGCACGGAATCAGAAACGCGGTACTTGAAGGGCTGAACGCGGCTCACTACCTTCGGGTCCGTGAGTAACGCGGAGGGCACTCGGACGGTGGCTCAGAGCGACGACGCCGAGCCGGACCTCCCGGCCCCTCCCGATCCGCCGGACCCTCCGGATGTCCCGGATCCCTCAGACCTCGCACCCCCTCCCGTCTCTCCGGACCCGCCGGACTCCCCGCCCTCTCCGCCCCACCGCGAAACCCCGCGTCCACCCCAGACCCCGAACCCGCCCCACCACGAGACCCCGCGTCCACCCGAAACCCCGAATCCGCCCCACCACGAGACCCCGCGTCCACCCCAGACCCCACGTGCGCCCCACCACAAGAACCCGTGTCCACCCGAGACCCCGCGTGCGCCCGAGGTCCCGAACCCACCCGAGACCCCGAACCCGCCGGAACCATCCCACCCGTGGAGATCCCCCGCGCCGTCCAGGCCGCGGGGTGTGGCCCGGCTGCTGTGGCAGGACCCCGCCCAGGTGGGGTTCGGGGTGCGGCGGTTCCGGCTGGGACCGGCGCGCGAGCGACTGGAGGGCGCGGTAGAGGCGTTCATGGCCGGCTTCAACGCGGTGGTCGCCGGGGAGACCGGGCGGATCGACGACCTCCACGAGGAGCTGCGCGGCTTCGCGTACGAGGGCGCGGGCATGGCCTGCACCACCCTCGACGTGCTCACCCTCACCGGCGGGCGCCGGCTCAGGGAACTGCTGAGCGGGCAGGGCGTGCGCTACCCGCACCTCATCCACATGGGCGCCGGCTGGGCGTACGCCCGCATGCGGCTGCGGCCGATGTGGGGCATCCACTCGGTGCACCCGCTGCTGCGCTGGCTGGCCCACGACGGCTTCGGCTTCCACCAGGGTTTCTTCTCCTCCGACCGCACGGTGGGACGCCAGCGCGCCGCCGGGCTCATGGACCGGACCCGGCGGGCGATCTTCGACCAGGGGCTGGGGCGGATGCTCTGGTTCCACGAGTGCGCGGGGGCGGGCGACGTCGTGCTGCGCATCGCCGAGTTTCCCGCGGGACGCCGCGCCGACCTGTGGAGCGGGGTGGGCCTGGCCGCCACGTACGCCGGGGGCGCGAGCACCGCGGACCTGGAGCGGCTGGCCTCGGCGGCGGCCGAGGACGGCTTCCGCGCCCACCTCGCCCAGGGCTGCGCCTTCGCCTGCGCCTCCCGGCTGATCTCGGCGGTCGTCCCCGAACACACCCTCGCCGCCGCCCCCGTGCTGTGCGGGGCCGAGGCCGACGAGGCCGCGGGCTGGACCGGCACCGCGCTCGTCGCGCTGGGCCACAACGCGCACAGCGGCGACCACTACCAGGCCTGGCGGGCGGGGATCCGGAAGGCCTGGGCACGACGCGACCGCGATTCATGACCACTCATGACCACGATTGGGAGGGGCGGTGGGAACGGTGCCGGGGGTTCGCAGGTACGCGGCGGGAGTCCTGGCCCTGGTGGCCGCCACCGCCGGGTGGAGGCTGACCGCCCTGCCGGACACCTCAGCCGTGGAGACCTCCGCCGACTTCTCCTTCCACGCGAGGTCGCTGGGCCCGCCCGCGCAGGCCGATGACCGCGTCCTGCGACCGGTCGCGCCGGGGTACGCCAACCTCAGGAGCCTGGTGTCGGCGCTGGGCGCCGGGGTGGCCCTGTTCGACGTGGACGGCGAGGTCGTCGCCGACGACCTGTGCCTGGTCGATCCCCGCCGCGACACGGTGACCGTCAGGCCCGCGCCGGGCACCTCCCGCGGCTACCGGCCGTTCACGCTGGTCCCCCCGGAGCGCAGGCGGCACGAGGCGCCGACGGGGTGCCTGCCCGCCGATCTCGACCAGGACGGCTGGGAGGACCTGGTCGTCTACTACTGGGGCCGCTCCCCCTCCCTGTTCCTGCGCGTACCCGGGGCGCCCCCGTCCGGTGCGGCCTTCCGCCACCGCGCGCTGACCGCCGAACCGGAGATCTGGAACACCAGCGCGGCCACGGCCGGTGACTTCGACGGGGACGGCCGCCTCGACCTGGTCTTCGGCAACTACTTCCCCGACGGCGTCAGGGTGCTGGGCGGCGGCACAGCCGGCCCCGGCGACCGCGGCGACGCCGTGATGCCCGACTCGCTGTCCGCCGCCGCCAACGGGGGCGGCGACCGACTCTACCGGGCGACGGGACCCGCGCTGTTCGCGGAGGCCAAGGGGGTGTTCGACGAGGTCGAGGGCGAGGGCGGGGGCTGGACCCTCGCGCTGGGCACCCAGGACCTGGACGGCGACGGGCGGCCCGAGCTGTACGTGGCCAACGACTTCGGCCCCGACCACCTGCTGGTCAACGAGTCGGTGCCCGGCAGGATCCGGTTCACCGAGGCCCGGGGCACCCGGCACCTGACGACTCCCCCCTCCCGGGTCGTCGGCCGCGACTCGTTCAAGGGGATGGGGGTGGCCTTCACCGACCTCAACGCCGACGGCAGGCCGGACATCCTGGTGAGCAACCTCACCGCGAACCACGCGCTCCAGGAGGGCAACTTCGCCTTCGTGTCACGGCCCGGCGGGCTCCACGAGGGGCACGCCCCGTACGACGACCTCGGCGAGGAGCTGGGGCTGAGCCGCAGCGGCTGGTCCTGGGACGTCAAGGCCGCCGACTTCGACAACGACGGCACCGACGAGATCATGCACGCGACCGGGTTCGTCAAGGGTGAGGTCGACCGGTGGGCGCGGCTGCAGGAGGCGGCGTCGGCCAACGACCTGTTCCTCTCCCGCCCCTCGCTGTGGCCGGAGCTGAGGGCCGGGGACGACCTGTCGGGCCGTGACACCAACACCTTCTTCACCAGGGGGCCGGACGGCCGCTACGTGGACGTGGCACGGCGAGCCGGTGTCGGCGGCGACAACGGTGACGGCGAGGGCGGCGAGGGCGGCGAGGGCGGCGAGGGCGGCGAGGGCGGCGAGGGTACTGTCAGCCGGGCCTTCGCCGTGGGCGACGTCGACGACGACGGGCGGCTGGACTTCGCGGTCGCCAACCAGTGGTCCGCGTCGGTGCTCTACAGCAACCACGGCCCGACGGCCCCGTTCGTGGGCCTGCGGCTCCGCCTCCCGGCCGGCACCTGCGGCACGGCCACCGCGACCCGTCCCGCGCGGACACCCGAAGAGCAGACCCGACCGGAACCGGCCTATCCCGGACAGGAACGACTCGGACACGAGCAGCTCAGGCACGAACAGCCCGGACACGAACCACTCGGACACGAACAGCCCGGCGAGGCGCGAGGGCGGGTATGGCCCCAGCCGGAACGTCCCTGGCAGGTGTATCCCGGGCCGACGCGACCCGCCATCGGAGCCGTCGCCACGGTGCGCCTGCCCGGCGGGGTCACGCGCGGCAGGCAGCTCTACCCCGCCAACGGCCACAACGGCGTCTCCGCGCCCGAGCTGCTGTTCGGCCTGGGCGACGACGTGCCTGACTCCACCGTCCCCGTCGAGATCTCCTGGAGGGACGCCTGCGGCGGCGCCCGTACCGCGTCGGTGTCCCTGGAGCCCGGCTGGCACCGGATCCTGCTGGCCGACGGCCGCGCCTCGGAGATCCGGTGGCCATGAACGCCACCCGGAGGCGAGACAAGGCGTTCCGGCGGCTGGCGGAGTCCCTCACCCTGATCACCGTGCTCGGGCACACCGTGCTCGGGTTCGAGCAGTCCTGCCTGGCACCGGTGGTCGGCGTGCTCACCGGCGTGACCGCCGAGTTCGCGCTGGAGACCGTGGAGGCGTGGTCGCGGCGGCGCCCGGCCCGCTACCTCGGGGTGCCCCGCGACCGGGTCGTCGCCTTCCTCCTGCCGTCCTACGTCTGCGGCCTGCTCTGCGCGATGCTGCTGTACGGCAACGGGCGCCTGGCGCCGATCGCGCTGGCCGTCCTCATCGGCGTCGGCGGCACGTACGTCTTCCGCGTGACGGCACCGGGGACGCCGCGAGTCCCGAAGGCGCGGGAGACACCGGAGACGGCGGAAAAGGCCGAGCCGAAGGCCCGCACGGCGGGGCGGGACGCCGAGGACGTGCCGGGGACGCCGTTCCTGAACCCGGCGGCCTTCGGGATCGTCGCCGTGCTGCTGCTGTTCCCGTGGGTCGGCCTCGCTCCGGCGTACCAGTTCACCGCGTGGGTGTCGGGGCCGTTCGACCTGCTCGTGCCGCTGGCCGTACTGGTCTGGGGAACGACGGTGAACGCCAGGCTCGCGGGGAGACTGCCGCTGGTCCTGGGCTGGGTGGGCGGGTTCGCCCTGCAGGCGCTGGTCAGGGGCGCGCTGACCGACGTGTCGGCGGTCGGCGCCCTGCTGCCGATGACCGGGACGGCCTTCGCCCTCTACACCGGATACGTGATCGTCGATCCGGGGACGTCCCCGGCCAGGCCGCGTGACCAGGTCGTGTTCGGCCTGGCCACGGCGGCGGTCTACGGGCTGCTGGTCCAGTGTCACGTCGTCTTCGGGCTGTTCCTCGCCCTGGTGATCGTCGGTGCGGGCCGGGGGCTCCGCGTGGCCCTTCCGGCCCGCCTCCGTACGCCCGGTCCGCCCGGCGTCGGCGGACCCGCCGGACACACGGTGGCGGGCACGTCGTACGGGGAGATCAGCCGATGCCGGGACCGACCCGTTCGAGCACCCGCAGCGAGCCCTCCTGCCGGACCTCCTTGAACGCGCCGGAGGCGAGGGCCCGCTGGTAGACGCGGTATGGGGCCTGCCCGCCCTTGGCCGGGTCCGGGTAGACGTCGTGGAAGACCAGGGCGCCGCCCGGCATGAGGTGCGGGGCCCACCCCTCGTAGTCCTTGGTCACCGGATCCTCGGAGTGGCCGCCATCGATGAAGAGCATCGCGAGCGGGGTGTTCCACAGCGCGGCGACGCGCTCGGACCTGCCGACGATCGCGACGACCTCGTCCTCCAGACCGGCGGAGGCGATGGTGGCACGGAACGTGGGCAGCGAGTCCATCTTGCCGAAGCGGAGGTCCATCAGCGTGGGGTCGTGGTGGGCCCAGCCCGGCTGGATCTCCTCGGAGCCCCGGTGGTGGTCAACGGTGAAGACGACGGACCCGGCCTGCCGGGCACCCGCCCCGAGGTAGACGGCGGACTTTCCGCAGTAGCTGCCGATCTCGCAGATCGGGCCGCGCGGGCCATACTCGGCGGCGGTCTCGAACAGCGCGATTCCCTCCTGGTGTGGCATGAAACCCTTGGCGCGCTGGGCGACGTACAGCAGGTCGGCCGGCATGGTGGCGATGCTCATCGCAGCAGACTACCGAGACCGAACAACATTCCGAATTCCCTTGCCCGGCCTTGTGGAACGTGTTCTACTTTGCACCGTGAACCAGCGCGCCCGCATCGTGATGTCCGACGACGAGGTGACGGCTTTCGTCGGCGAGTCACGGAAGCTGCAACTCGGCACGATCAACCCGGACGGGACACCGCACATGGTGACCATGTTCTACGGGCTGACCGAGGGCAGGATCTCGTTCTGGACCTACGGCAAGGCGCAGAAGACACTCAACCTCCGGCGCGACGCCCGGGTGAGCTGCCTGATCGAGGCCGGGGAGGAATACTCCGACCTGCGCGGCGTCCTGATGTACGGGGTCGCGCGGAGGATCGACGACCCCGAGGGCGTTCTCGGCGTCGGCATGGCCGTGACCAGACGGATGGCCGGGATGCCCGACGCGGAGGAGTCACTCACGGAGTACGTGGCCTACACCGGCCGTAAGAGGGTCGCCTTCGTGGTCGAGCCGAGTCGAGTGATCTCCTGGGATCACCGTAAGCTCGCCATTCCCGATTAGGAGGCCCGTATGAAAATCAAAGTCGACTATCTGGTCTGCGAGGCCAATGCGATCTGCGTGGGACTCGCCCCGGATGTCTTCGAGCTCGACGACGACGACCAGCTGCACGTGCTGCTGCCTGAGCCGCCGCCGGAGATGATGGACCGTGTCCGGCACGCGGTCCGGTCCTGTCCCAAAGCCGCACTCTCCCTCGAGGAGAACTAGGAGGACCCCCCATGCGTGGTGCGCTTCTGCATGCCGTCGGCGACGACAAGCTCGACATCCGCGATGACCTCACCCTCGCACCGGTGGGCCCGACGGACGTCCGCGTCAAGATCAGGGCCACCGGCGTCTGCCATTCGGACCTGTCGGTGATCAGCGGTGTGCTGCCCATGCCGTTGCCGGTCATCCCCGGCCACGAGGGCGCCGGAGAGGTCGTCGAGGTCGGCGGCCACGTGACCTCGGTACAACCCGGCGACCACGTCATCGTCAACTGGACCCCGGCCTGCGGCAGCTGCGCGAACTGCCTGGTGAACCAGCCGTTCCTGTGCATGACGTACGTGATGGACAGCTTCGTCAACGCCCGCTTCCGCTACGGCGGCGACACCCCGGCGTTCGGCATGGCGGGATGCGGCACCTGGTCCGAGGAGATCGTCGTGCCCTGGCAGGGCGCGATCAAGGTCGATCCCGACGTGCCGTTCGAGGCCGCGGCCCTGATCGGCTGCGGGATCACCACCGGCGTCGGCGCGGCGCTGAACACGGCCAAGGTGAGGGCGGGCTCGACCGTCGCCGTGGTCGGCGCGGGCGGCGTCGGCCTGTCGGTGATCCAGGGGGCCCGCATCTCCGGCGCCACCACGATCCTCGCGATCGACCCCCTGGAGTCCAAGCACGCCCTCGCCAAGAAGGTCGGCGCGACCCACGCCATCACCCCGGACCAGCTCATGGACGCGGTCGGCACGCTCACCGGCGGCGCCGGGTTCGACTACGGTTTCGAGGCCGTCGGCAAGTCCGCCGCCATCATGACGGCCTGGCGGGCGACCCGCCGGGGCGGCGACACGATCGTGGTGGGCGCGGGCGCGATGGACGACAACGTCCCGCTGAGCGCCTTCAACCTGCTGTTCGAGGGCAAGAACATCCTCAGCTCGCTGTACGGCGGCTCGGACGTCCGGCGCGACTTCCCGTTCCTCGCCGGGCTCTACAAGGCTGGCAGCCTCGACCTGGAGAGCATGATCAGCTCCCGCATCAGGCTGGCCGACCTCAACGACGCCGTGGCGGCGCTCAGGGGCGGCGAGGTCCTGCGCCAGATCGTCGTCCTGGACTGAGACCGGCACCTTCGGAACCCGGCGCCGACCACCGGCCGGGCCGCCCACCTGAGCGGGGCGGCCCGGCGGCCCGGCCGTATCACCGTGCGCGCCGCGACCGGAGGTCCCCTCCGAGGGTTTCGCACCGGGGGTTTCGCTCCGGGGGGTTTCAGTCCGAGGAGAAGGCGGCGTCGAAGGCGGTGGAGGGCGGGGTGATGGCGTTGAGTTTGCGGATGACGGCCAGGGCGTCGGGGGCGCCGTCGAGGCGGTCCATGCCGGCGTCCTCCCACTCGATGGAGATCGGTCCGGCGTAGCCGATCGCGTTGAGGGCGCGGAAGCAGTCCTCCCAGGGGACGTCGCCGCGGCCGGTGGAGACGAAGTCCCATCCGCGGCGCAGGTCGGCCCAGGGCAGGTGGGAGGCGAGGCGGCCGCGGCGGCCGTCGCCGGTGCGGACCTTGGCGTCCTTGCAGTCGACGTGGTAGATGCGGTCGGCGAAGTCCAGGATGAAGGCGACCGGGTCGATCTCCTGCCACACCATGTGGGAGGGGTCCCAGTTCAGGCCGAACGCGGGGCGGTGGCCGATGGCCTCCAGGGTGCGCACGGTGGTGTGGTAGTCGTAGGCGATCTCGCTGGGGTGGACCTCGTGGGCGAAGCGGACGCCGACCTCGTCGAAGACGTCGAGGATCGGGTTCCACCGGTCGGCGAAGTCGGCGTAGCCGTCCTCGATCATCTGGGGCGGGACCGGGGGGAACATGGCCAGGGTGTGCCAGATGGACGAGCCGGTGAAGCCGACCACGGTGTCGACGCCGAGTTTGGCGGCGGCGCGGGCGGTGTTCTTGATCTCTTCGGCGGCGTTGCGGCGGACCTGCTCGGGGTCGCCGTTGCCCCAGAGGCGGGCGGGCAGGATGCCCTGGTGGCGGGCGTCGATGGGGTTGTCGCAGACGGCCTGGCCGACCAGGTGGTTGGATATGGTGTACACCGACAGGTTGTGCTTGGCGAGCAGTTCCTGCTTGCGGGGGATGTAGTCGTCGTCGCTGAGGGCTTTGTCGACCTCGAAGTGATCGCCCCAGCAGGCGATCTCCAAACCGTCGTATCCCCAGCCCGAGGCCAGGCGGCAGACCTCCTCGAACGGCAGGTCGGCCCACTGGCCGGTGAACAAGGTGATCGGCCTGCTCATATATCCTCCATGTCACAGATTGTGGGCCGCGTGGTGCGCGAGCTCAGTTCGCGCGCGCACCACGCGGGTGACGGGGCCCGCTCATGGGGTGTGCGCCCCACGGGGGGCGGGCTCCGTCATACCTCCTCGATCGCCGTCAACCGGCTCTGGTCGGCGGCGCTGCGCTCGACCGCGGCCAGCACACGCTGAACGTTCAACCCGTCGTCGAACGACGGCGCCGGAGCGATACCCGACGCGATCGCCTCGACGAAGTCCTTCACCTCGTGAGTGAAGGTGTGCTCATAACCCAGGCCATGACCCGGCGGCCACCACGCCCCCGCGTACGGATGCCCCGCCTCGGTGACCAGCACCCGACGGAAACCCGCCTCCTCGGCGGGCAACGCGTGATCGTGGAACCACAACTCGTTCATCGCCTCGAAATCGAACGCCACACTCGCCTTCGACCCGTTGACCTCGATCCGCAACGCGTTCTTACGCCCCGTGGCGAACCGGGTCGCCTCGAACGACGCCAAGGCGCCCCCACTGAGCCGGCCCACGAACAACGCCGCGTCATCGACGTCGACCTCACCCAGCTGCGCACCCGAACCGTTGCCGGTATCGGCCGACAACCCGGCCGACACCCCGGCCAACGGGCGGTGCGTGATGAACGTCTCGGTCAACCCCGACACCTGCGTCAACCTCTGACCGGTGATGAACTGCGCGGTGTCGATGATGTGCGCGCCGATGTCACCCAGCGCCCCCGAGCCGGCCAGCTCCTTTCGCAGCCGCCACACCAGCGGGAACTCCGGATCGACGATCCAGTCCTGCAAGTACTGCGCCCGCACGTGCCGGATGGCGCCCAGCCGGCCCTCGGCCACCCAGCGGGCGGCCTGAGCGATGGCCGGCACCCGACGGTAGTTGAACGCCACCATCGCATACACCCCCCGCTCGGCCGCTGAGCGCGCCGCCGCCGCCATCGCCTCAGCCTCGGCGACCGTGTTGGCCAGAGGCTTCTCACACAACACGTGCTTACCGGCCTCCAACGCGGCGATCGCGATCTCGGCGTGCGAGTCACCCGGCGTGCAGATGTCCACCACAGCCACGTCGTCGCGGGCGATCAGCTTGCGCCAGTCGGTCTCGGTCGCCGCCCAGCCCATCTGCTCGGCCGCCGCCGCCGTCCCGTCCGCCGACCGGCCGCACAACGCGGCCATCACCGGCCGGGCCGGCAGATCGAAGAACGCCGACACACTGCGCCAGGCCTGGGAATGCACCCGGCCCATGAAGGCGTACCCGACCATGCCGATCCCCAGCGTCGGCCCATCGGATTGACTCATCAGGACTCGAATCCCAGCGGCAGGTACTCGGCCACGTTCTCCTTGGTGATCGTCTCCGACGCCAACGTGATCGATTGGGGCACCTGGTTCTCCAGCAGGTCACTCATGCCCTTGCCCTGGGCGATCAGACGCGCCAGCTTGATCGCCGAGGACGCCATCGTCGGGCTGTAGGTCACCGTCGCCTCCAGCACCCCCGACCCGGCCTGAATGTCGCGCATCGCGTTCGCCGACCCGGCGCCGCCGACCATGAAGAACTCGCTGCGCCCGGCCTCCTTGATCGCGGCCAGCACCCCGATCCCCTGGTCGTCGTCGTGGTTCCAGATCGCGTCGATCTTCTTGTGCGCCTGCATCAGGTTGGCGGCCACCTTGGTACCCGACTCCACGGTGAACTGCGCGTCCTGCTTGGCCGTCACACTGAACCCATACGTCTTCAGCGCGTCCTCGAACCCCTTGCTGCGGTCCTGGGTCAGCGGCAGGGTCGCGATGCCCTGGATCTCCAGGATCACCGGGGACGCGACGCCCTTGTCCTTGAGCTTCTTACCGATGTAGTGACCGGCCGCGACCCCCATGCCGTAGTTGTCGCCGCCGATCCAGGTGCGGTAGGAGAGCTTGTCGGGGAAGACCCGGTCCAGGTTGATCACCGGAATACCGGCGTCGGAGGCCTGGCGGGCGATCTGGTTGAGCTGCTGGCCGTCGTTGGGCAGGATCACCAGCGCGGCGACCTTGGCCGCGATCAGCGACTCCACCGCGGAGATCTGCGCGTTGATGTCGTTGGTCGGCTCGACCGGCTTGAACTCGATGTCGGAGTACTCCTTGGCCGCGGCCTCGGCGTTCTTCGCGATCGCGGCGATCCAGCCGTGGTCGGCCGCGGGCGCCGAGAAACCGATGACGACCTTCTCACCGGGGGCGTCGTTCCCGCCGGTCGCGGCCGGAGCCGGCGCCGGAGCCGAAGCCGCCGCCGGAGCCGCCGCCTCGTTACCCGTGCACGCCGTCACCAGCGCACCCGCACCGATAACCGCACCGCCGAGCAGGAAACCCCTGCGCGCGACGTTTTCTGTCATGACCTTGCTCCTTCTTGGGGGTGAATCATGGGGGGTGAAACGTAGGGGTTGGGTGGACGTGCGAGGCGCCCCGCGATCCCCTGACCGGTCCGTGGGACGCGGTCTAGGTTCTCGATTCGAGACTGCGTCGCTGGAGCAGCACGGCCACCACGATGATCAGGCCCTTGGCCACCAGCTGGTCGCTGGTGTTGAGCCCGTTGAGGATGAACAGGTTCGTGATCACGGTGAAGATCAGCAGACCCAGGATCGACCCGATGATCGATCCCCGGCCGCCGGTCAGCAGCGTGCCGCCGATGATGACCGCGGCGATCGCGTCCAGCTCGTACAGGTCCCCGTGGGTGGAGGAACCCGTCGTCGTCCTGGCCATGATCAACACCGCCGCGATACCGCAGCACAACCCCGACAGCCCGTACAACATCACGGTGTGCCGGCGCACGTCGATACCGGCCAGCCGGGCCGCCTCGGGGTTACCGCCCACCGCGTAGGTGCGCCGGCCGAACGTGGTGCGGTTCAACAGCACCCACCCGGCGATCACCACCAGCGCGAAGATGTAGACCAGCAGCGGAATGCCCAGCACCCGGCTGGTCGACAGCTCCACGATCATCTCGTTGCCCTGCTGCACCAGCTGGGTCCGCCGGTCCGACATCCGCTGCGCCAGCCCCCGGGCGGCCACCAGCATCGCCAAAGTGGCGATGAACGGCACCATCCGCCCGTAGGAGATCAGCAACCCGTTGACCAGGCCCGCACCGGTACCGACCAGCACCGCGCACACGATCATCACGAACGGGCCGTAGGACTGGGTGGCCAGCGTGGTCGCCCACACCGACGCCAACGCCATGATCGCGCCCACCGACAGGTCGATACCCCCGCCGATGATCACGAACGTCATGCCGACGGTGATCACCCCGATGGTCGCGGCCAGCGACAGGATGCTCACCATGTTGGAGGTCGTGGCGAAGGTGTCGGGCACCGTGAGCAGGCCCACCGCCGCCAGCAACACCAGCGCGACCACCAGCCCGAGATGGCGCGTCTCTCCGAAGCGGGCGAGCGGGCTCGCCACCACGGGTTTGCGGGCGGGCGCCTCGACGTGGTCGTGCTCGTCCACGGGCGGCTTCACCGGAGCACCGCCACGGCACTCGGGGCTCCGGAACGGAGAGAGATGACGTCCATGAAGACCTGTCGGTTCCTTTCGCTAGTCCCGGCGCGTCCGGCGCTCCCGGTGGGTACGGCGTTCCCGGCGCTCCCGGTGGGTACGGCGCTCCCGGCGTTCCCGGCGTTCCCGGGGGTCCTGAGGGTTCCCGCGCTTCCGTCGTGTCGGGGGTTCCCGGCGTGTCCGGGGTTCACCGGGGGTCGGGGGTTCCCGGCTCTCCCGGGGAACCCGGGGAAGGGGATGGTCACAGGGCACTCCCCTCCATGATCATGTCGAGGACGGCGTGCTCGTCCAGCTCACCGGCACCGGCCTCACGAATGACCCGGCCCTCCCGCAGAACCAGCACCCGATCGGCCAGCCCCAGCACCTCGGGAACCTCGCTGGAGACCAGCAACACCCCGATCCCCTCATCGGCCAGCCGCCGCACCACCGCGTACAACTCCGCCCGAGCCCCCACGTCCACCCCGCGGGTCGGCTCGTCCAACAGCAACAACTTGCGGTTGTTCAGCAACCACCGGGCCAGCACCGCCTTCTGCTGGTTACCGCCCGACAACGTCTTGATCGGCCGCTCCGGATCAGCGGGCCGGATGTCCAGGGCCTGCACCATCTCCCGCGCGTCGGCCGCCTCCCGGCGCCGGTCCATCCAGCCCAGCCGCGAATACCGGCCCAGACTCGCCAGGCTGATGTTGCGCGACACGCTCTGGTCCAGCAGCAACGCCTGAGCCTTACGCTCCTCCGGCGCCAGGCCCATACCCAGCCGCACCGCACCCGTCGTGCCACCACCCCGGCGCACCGGCTTACCCTCCAAAACCACCTGACCGGAGAACCGCCGCGCCCCGTACACCGCCTCGATGATCTCCGAACGGCCCGAGCCGACCAGACCGGCCAGCCCCACGATCTCCCCCGCCCGCACCGAGAACGACACGTCGGCGACGACCCCGGGCACGGTGAGGTTCTCGACCCGCAGCACCTCGTTCCCGGCGACGGGTTCCGCGCGGCGCGGCGGGAAGACGTACTCGACGTTGCGGCCGGTCATCAGCGACACCACCTGCGAGGTCGGCGTCTCCTTCGCCGGCAGGCCCACCGCGACCGTCCGGCCGTCCTTGAGCACCGTCACCCGATCCCCGATCTCGCGGATCTCCTCCAGCCGATGCGAGATGTAGACCACCGCCACCCCTTGGGCGGTCAGCTCCCGGATGATCCGGAACAGGTTGCCCACCTCGTCATGGGCCAGCGCCGCCGACGGCTCGTCCATGATGATCAACCGGGTGTCGTGCGACAACGCCCGCGCCATGCTCACCACCTGCTTGGCCGCCGGAGACAGTCGCCCCACCTCCGTCGACGGGCGGATCTCCCCGTGCCCCAACCTGGCCAGCAACTCCCGCGTCGCCCGCGCCGCCTCACCCCGGCCCACGAACCCCATCCGGGACGGCTCATGACCCAAGAACACGTTCTCGGCCACACTCAACCCGTCCACCAGGTCAAGCTCCTGATAGATCGTGGAGATCCCGAGCCTGATCGCGGCGATCGGGCTCGACAGCCGCACATCCTCACCGTTCAACGTGATCGTCCCCTCGTCGGGCTGGTGAGCGCCCGCCAAGGTCTTGATCAAAGTGGACTTCCCGGCACCGTTCTGGCCGAGCAGGCAGTGCACCTCTCCTGGCAGCACTTCCAGGTCGACGCCGTCGAGGGCGCGCACTCCGGGGAACTGCTTGACGATCCCGCGCATGAGGAGCAGGGGGGTGGCTTCTGACATGGGGCCTCGCTGGTTCATCGTGGAGCCGAGAAGACGTGGTCGCTGCTGAGCCTGGCCGCGCCGACCACGCCGGCGTCGGGTCCCAGCTCCGAGAGCACGATGGGCAGGTTTCCGGTCGCCAGGGGCAGCGACCGGCGGTAGACGACGCTTCTGATCTCCGCCAGGAGGACGTGACCCAGCTGGGCCACTCCTCCCGCGATGATCACGAGGCCGGGGTTGAAGAAGCTAACGAGCCCGGCCAGCACCGTGCCGACCCTGCGCCCGCCGTCACGGATGAGCCGTACCGCCTCGGCGTCGCCCATCTCGGCGGCCAAGGCGACGTCCTCGGCGGTGAGGGTGCCCGTCTGGTCGAGACGCCGGCCCAGGTAGGCCGAGCGCCCGGCGATGGCCGTGGCCTCCCTGGCGAGGGCGGTCCCGCCGAAGTAGGCCTCCAGGCAGCCGACGTTGCCGCAGGCGCAGACGGGGCCCTGATCGTCGACGCGGATGTGACCGATGTCGCCGGCGCTGCCGGAGACACCCCGGTAGATCTTGCCGTCCACCACGATCCCGCAGCCGATACCGGTGCCGATCTTGACGAGCAGGAAGTCGTCCACCTGCCTGGCCAGCCCCGAGTGCAGCTCGCCGAGGGCCATGATGTTGACGTCGTTGTCGACCACCGCGGGGCAGCCGAGGGCCTGGCCGACCGCCTCCCTGACGGGGTAGCGGTCCCAGCCGGGCATGATCGGGGGGGCGACCGGCACCCCCTCGCGGAAGCTGACCGGCCCGGGGACACCGATCCCCGCGCCGTACAGCTGGGTGAACATGCCCTGCTCACCCAGCTTGGCGATCATCTCCATGGCCTGGTCGAGCACGGCCACGGGACCGTCGCGCACGTCGCACCGCTCGCTCAGGTGGCTGAGGATCTCCAGCTCACCGTCGGTGACGACCACGTCGATGGAGGTGGCGCCGATGTCGATCCCGGCGAAGCGGAGCTCTCCGGAGAGCCGTACCAGGCCGGACCTGCGCCCGCCGCGCGAGGCCGCCAGCCCCGCCTGCTCGGCCAGGCGCAGCTCGATGAGCCGGTCGAGTTCCAGGTTGAGCCTGGATCGTGACAGGGCGGTCACGTCGCCGAGTTCGGCGCGCGACCGCGCCCTCTCGCGCAGCAGCCGGAGCAGCGCGGCCTGGTGCGCGTTCTCTGGCCGAGCGACGGTCCGCTTCACGACACCTCCCTGTTCCGAGCAGGTGTGCAGAAGCTAACCCTCTTTAGACTGATTTGTGAATCACTTTTACCTAACGGTTCGCCGACTTTTGTAGCAATCGGCAAAAGTCGGCGAACCTGACCCGCCCCGGTCAGCTCACCCGGGTGAGCCTCCACTGCTGGTTGGCGCCGGTCCCGCAGGTGGCCTGGGTGAGTTGCGTGCCGTCGGCGGTCGAGGCTCCGGGCACCTCAAGGCAGTGGCCGCTCGCGACCGAGGTGATCCTCCAGGTGCCGTTCGTCCCGGCGGTGAACCTCCACTGCTGGTTGGCGGCATTGTGGCAGGTCCACTGGATGATCGGTGCGCCCGGCGCGGTGGAGCCGGCGTTCACGTCCAGGCACTTGCCTCCCTGGACGCCGGTGAGGGTGAAGGCGCCGCCGGTCGCGGCGGTGAACCTCCACTGCTGGTTCGCGGCGCCGCCGGCCGCCCACTGGACCACCTTGGCCCCGTCGGCCGTGGACTGGCCCTCGACGTCGGCCGCCTTGGAGCTGTGCGCGGCGACCATGGTGTAGACGCCGCCGGCCACCGGCCCGCTGGACCCCCCCGAGGCGTTCAGGGTGAGGGAGTCGAGATCGAACTGGTTGGCGGTCGAGTGCTTGAACACCAGGAACAGCGGATGGCTGCCCGACAGCGACGCCAGCGAGGTGGTGGCCGTTTGCTGGTAGGTGTCCCAGCCGCCGGTGTTCTGCACCGATGTGGTGGCCAGCAGCTGCCCGGTGGGCGAGTCGGCGCGCAACTCGATCGAGCCGCCGCCCACGGGCGAGGACACCCGGTACGACACCGACGCGACCCCCTGGACGCTCATCGGCGAGAAGGAGATCCAGTCGTTGTTGGAGATGTCACCGACGCGCTTGCCGTTCTGCGCCCCGGCCTGGTCGACGATCCGGACCCCGGAGGAGCCGGTGAAGTACTCCGCCTGCTTCTGGCGGGGCTGCAGGATCAGGTTCGCGGTGTTGGACAGGCCGCCCTTGTCGACGTAGGTCGCGGTGAGGACGTAGAAGGTGTTGGCGTCGGCGTCGTGTCCGGAGTTCGTGGTCACGACGGTCCCCGAGCAGCCGGTGAACTGGCCCGTGTCATGGCTGTGGGTGTCGTGGCCGAGCGCCGTAACCACCGTGACCTTGGAACAGTCGATCGTGCCGTCCTCGGGGTCGGTGACGGTCACCGTGTACGGGACCGAGTCGCCGAAGTTGATGGCCATGCCGTCGGGCGGCGAGCCGAACCGCACGACCGGCGCGGTGTTGCCGACCGTGATGGGCACCGTCGCCGAGCCGCTCTTGCCCGACGGGTCGGTGATCGTGAGCCTGGCGGTGTAGGTGCCGTTGGCGGTGTAGGTGAACGAGGGGTTGGCCGAGGTGGAGTCGGTCGAGCCGTTGCTGGTGAAGTCCCACGCGTAGGTGAACGCGTCGCCGTCGGGGTCCGCCGAGCCCGCCGAGGAGAACTGGACGGCGAGCGGGGCCTGGCCGGAGGTCGGCGTCCCGCTCGCCTTGGCGATCGGGGAACGCGAACCGTTGATGTAGTCGATGCGGTAGACGCCGTCGTCGGGGTTGGTGCCGCCGTAGCCGGCCCCCCACTCGACCAGGTACATCGCGCCGTCAGGGCCGAACTTCATGTCTATCGGCGACCTGAACCCGAGGTTGGACAGGAAGCGGTTGGTCTTCAGGACGTTGCCGCCGCCGTCCAGCCGCATCTCCATCAGGTAGTTGCGGCTCCACTCGTAGAAGAACGGGGTGTCGTCGAAGTACGCGGGGAACTTCGTGTCCGAGGGGTTGGCCGCGTCGTAGTGGTAGAACGGCCCGCCCATCGGGGCCGCACCGCCGCCGGTGCCCATCTCCGGCCACTCGGAAACGAGGTGGTAGTTGTACCAGACGGTGGCGGTCTTGACGGCGGGCAGGTTCGTCAGGCCCGTGTTGTTTGGCGAGTTGTTCACCGGCGCCGAGCAGTTGAACTTCGGCCCCGAGGTGGACGTGGCGAAGTTGTAGTCGTTGAACGGGATGTTGTTGCCGACGCAGTACGGCCAGCCGTAGAAGCCGGGCGACTTGATCAGGTTCCACTCGACGGTGCCCTCGGGCCCGCGGTTGGCGTTGGCCGATCCTGCGTCGGGGCCGTAGTCGGCCGCCGAGATCCAGCCGGTCTCGGAGTCCACCGAGAACCTGAACGGGTTGCGGAAGCCCATCGCGTAGATCTCCGGGCGGGTCTGCGCGGTACCCGGCGCGAACAGGTTGCCCGAGGGGATCGTGTAGGTGCCGTTGCCCTCCGGGTGGATCCGCAGGATCTTGCCGCGCAGGTCGTTGGTGTTGGCGCTGGTCTTCTGCGCGTCGAAGTTGGCGCGGCCCGAACGCTCGTCGATCGGCGTGTACCCGTCGGAGGCGAAGGGGTTGATGTCGTCGCCGACGCCGATGTAGAGGTTCCCGCCGGGCCCGAAGGTGAGATACCCGCCGGTGTGCCCCGGCTCGTCGGTCCTGGTGGCGGGGATGGCGAGAAGCTTCTTCTCGCTGGACAGGTCGAGGGTGTCGCCGTTCAGGGTGAACCGGGAGACTTGATTGATCGCCGCGGAACCGGTCGGCGAGTAGTTGAGGTAGACCCAGCGGTTGGCCGCGAAATTCGGGTCCAGGACAATGCCGATCAGCCCGTCCTCGCCGCCGGTGTAGACGCTCAGCGTGCCGGTGGTCACGATCTGGCCGTTGCTCTTGCGGACCAGCATGAGCTTGCCGGAACGGGCGATGTAGTAGACGTCGCCGTTGGGGGCGATGTCCAGGCCCATCGGCTGGTCGGGCGCGCTGTCGAGCGTCACCTTCTGGAACCGGTTCCACATGGTGCCACCGCAGTCGCCCGCGGCGTTGCCGGCCGCCCACTTGACGCCGCCGAGCACGTGCTGGCGGAAGTTGGCCTCGCTATAGGAGGCGCTCTCGTGGCCCATCGCGGTCGCCCACACGCGCCCGCCCTCGGTGTTGCGGCACCAGGAGATCGGGTGGTCGGCGCCCATCTTGCTGCCGCCGGCGTCGTAGGTGGTCTCGTCGGCGGTGACCAGAACGTGGACGTCGCCCCGCATGTTCTTGCTGAAGTTGTACCACTCCTCGGTACGCGTCCAGCGGTCGGGCAGGCCCACGGTGGAGGGGTGCTTCTTGTCCAGGACCTTGGCGGTGCCCTGCACGATGCTGGAGTGCGCGGTCATGTGCGCGCCGCCCAGGACGAGCTGGTCCCACCAGGGGAACTGGGCCTCGACGTTCATGTCCGTGGTGTTGTGGACCGCCACGATGCCGCCGCCGTCGTTGACGAACTTCTGGGTGGCCTGGCGCTGGGCGTCGTTGTCCCAGACCATGCCGGAGTTCTGCAGCATGATGATCGCGTCGAAGGTGGCCAGGTTCGCGTCGTTGAACACGGTCGAGTTCGCGGACTGGACGACCTCGAAGTCGTTGGCGGCGGCGAGCTGCTGGACCATCGTGATGCCCGCCGGGATCGAGCCGTGCACGTAGTCGGCGGTCTCGGTGAACAGCAGCACCCGGAAGGCGGCCGCCTTCGCGGCTCCCGCGCTCGCCGAGGACGTTGACACACCGGAGAAAACGGATAACAAGAGCAGGATGGGGACCATTAAGGCGGTGAACTGGCGGCGCACGGAATCTCCTGGGGGACGAGAAGGGCATGCGAAGCGAACCGGGCGGCCTGGGTGGGCGGACCGGTGGTGACAACCCGGGGAGCGAGCGGGCCAGTGGTGGTGCTGGAGAGGGAAAGGGCGGACGAACCGGTGTCGACATCGGAACGAGCGGCAGCAAATCTCGAGATCTGCCGGTTTCTGACTTATTTCCTCCTTATTTCAGGATGGTAAGGACAAGTTCTGCCAGCCGTCAAGCAAAAGGTTGCTGAGGCCAGGCAGAACATATCGCCCCCGCGCCGCGAAAGCGGATCCCGTCCACCCGGACTCCCTCGCCCGCCCTACCGGGCGTTTCATCTGATTCCCATATCCCCGCCGCACCCTCCGGACCGTTCCATGACCGCCGGAAATCACCGGAAATCCCTCCGGGCGACGAAAAGGGCGCTCTCGGAACGAGAGCGCCCTTGAACGTCCGGCCGTCAGAGCATGGCCTTCATCGAGGCGGTCGCCTGCTGTCCGAGGGTGGTCGGGGTCAGGTACGGCTGCTCGGCGAGGATCGCCTGCCAGTTGTCCCGGATGTCCTCCACCGTGTGGTCGTCCTGCCGCCAGCCGGGCCCCTCGGCCACGAACACCCGCGCGATCCGGCCGGCGCCGACGCTGAAGACCTCGCCGCTGGTCTCGCAGGCCTCGTGCGCCAGGAAGGTCACCAGGGCGCTGACCCGATCCGCAGTGAACCTGGCCTCGAACTCGGCGGGCAGGAGCTCCTCGGTCATCCGGGTCCAGGCGATCGGCGCGATCGCGTTGGCCTTGATCCCGGCCCTGGCGCCCTCGATGCCGAGCGTCTTGGTGAGGCCGACCAGGCCCATCTTGGCGGTGGAGTAGTTGGCCTGGCCGAAGTTGCCGAACAGCCCGGCGGGCGAGGAGGTGTTGACGATCCGGCCGTACCCCTGCTCCTTGAGATACGGGAACGCCGCCCGGCTGACCAGGAACGAGCCGCGGACGTGGACGGCGAGGACCTGGTCGAACTCCTCGACGCTCATCTTGCCGAAGGATCTGTCCCGCAGGATGCCCGCGTTGTTGACGACGATGTCCAGCCGTCCGTAGGTGTCGATCGCGGTCCGCACGATCGCCTGGGCCCCCTCGGGGGTCGCGACGTCGTCGGTGCTGGCGGCCGCCTCCCCGCCGTCCTTCCTGATCAGCTCGACCACCTCGGCGGCCGGGCCCGCGGAGGCGCCGGTGCCGTCCAGTGCCCCGCCCAGGTCGTTGACGACCACCTTGGCGCCGCGCTCGGCGAGCGACAGCGCGTGCGAGCGGCCGAGTCCGTGCCCGGCGCCGGTGATGACCGCGACCCTGCCGTCAAACCGCAGCTCTGACATCCGCAACCCTCCCACGAGAACATAATTCTAGTCGTCTGAACAATAGCTCGCCCGGCCCGCGTGATGCCATGGGAATCCCCGGGACACCACCTGCGGAACCTTTGGGACATCGCCCGCGAAACCGTGACGAGTCATCGGCGGAACTGTTACGCCGCCGCAAGGAAAGGCGCGCGACGGTAACCAAAAATGCCTGGGATCATTGCGCATAGTAAGCATGCGTGTTAATTTCTGCTAAAGTTTTTGCCCCACACGGGCGAGGGTCAACGACGACACCCCTCACATTCTCCTAGTAAGGCCCCGCCCAATATTTTGGGCTGGAGGCCCTATATGTCCTTATCGCCGCCCCGGCGCGTGGTCCAGTGGGCCACGGGCGCCGTCGGCAGATACTCCCTGCGCAGCGTGATCACCCGGCCGGATTTCGAACTGGCCGGTGTTCTGGTCTACGACCCGGACAAGGTGGGACAGGACGCGGGGACCCTCGTGGGGCTCCCCGAGGCCGGTGTCACCTGCACCGACGACGTCGAGGAGATTCTCGCCACGGAGGCCGACTGCGTACTGCACATGCCGCTGCCGGCGTCCTACTTCGGCGGGAAGCATCCGAGCGACGTGGAGACCATCTGCGCGCTGCTCGCCACCGGCAAGAACGTCATCACCACCACCGGGTTCGTGTACCCCAAGTGCTACGGCCCGGGGGTGGTGGAGCGTCTGGAGGCCGCCTGCCGCGCGGGAGGAACGTCCCTGCACGGCACCGGCGTCAACCCCGGCTTCGTGAGCGACATGCTGCCGCTCACGCTGACCGGCCTGTCCAGCCGCGTCGACCACATCTACGTCCGGGAGTCGTCCGACTTCCGGGGGCATCCGTCCCGGCAGATCGTGGTGGACCTGTTCGGCTTCACGCGTTCGGCCAAGGACTACGTCGCCGCCGTGCGCCCCTTCCGCGCCTTCCAGCGCTCGCTGTTCGCCGAGAGCGTCCAGTTCGTGGCCGACAACCTCGGCGTGACCCTCGACGAGGTCGAGGAGAGCGACGAGTTCGAGCTCGCGTCCGAGGAGTTCGAGATCGCCGCGGGACTGGTCAGGGCGGGCACCGTGTGCGCGTCCCGCTGGATGTTCAGCGGGCTGGTCCGCGGCCGTCCCTTCATGACCGTGGAGTGCGTCTACAAGGCCGACGCCGACCGGGTGAAACGCTGGGCCGATCCAGGCTTCAGCATCCACATCGAGGGCGTGCCCCAGCTGATGCTCACCGTCGACGAGATCTCCCACGGCCTGGCCGCCGCCGCCGCTCACGCCGTGAACTCCGTCGCCGCCCTCTGCGCCGCCCCGCCGGGCATCCGCACCGTGCTGGATCTCCCCCTGGCCACCGGCCGGGGCACCGTCCGCCTCGCCTGAGGATCCTCCTCGGCCCCCTCCGAGGCATCCCCAGAGCGGACGTTCACGGCCCGCCGGGCATCGGCCCGCTCACGACTCCGGCCAAGAACCGGCCCGAACACCCGCGCCACCGGCCTGGCCCGCCACATCGAGCCGGCAGATGCTGAGGGAAGTCGCCTTCAGCCCGGACGCCCGGCTGCTCGCCCTGGCGTCGTCCGACCACACCACCAGCCTCTGGGACGTCACCGACCCCGCCCGCCCCCGCCGACCGGCCGATGACGCCGGCCCCGGGCACAGCGGGAACGGTACGGCGCCGTGCCCGGCATCCGGCGTCGCCGATCCCCGCGAGACCGGGCGGAGGATCATCGCGGGATCAGAGGCATCAGGTATGCGGGATGAAACGCCCGAAACGGCCCTGGTGGTACAGGAGAGGTCGCCCGCCGGGTTCGAGACTGGTGTCGGTGACGAGTCCGACGACCAGGACGTGGTCGCCGATGTCGACGGTGGAGTGGGGAGCGCAGATCAGGTGGGCCGAGACGCCGCCCAGCAGCGGGACGCCCAGGTGCCCGGGGGTCCAGGAGGTGGGAGCGGCGAAGCGGTCGACGCCCTTCCTGGCGAAACGCGAGGCCAACTCGGCCTGATCGCTGGCCAGGACGTTCACCGCGAAGTGATCGGCCTGCCGGAGCCAGGGCCAGGTGGTCGAGGACTGGTCCACGTAGAAGGAGACCAGCGGGGGTGTGAGGCTGACGGATGAGAACGAGGTGGCCGTGAGGCCGACCGGTACGCCGTCGACCTGCGCGGTGACGACGACGACCCCGGCCGCGTGGACGGCCAGTGCCTGCCGAAAGCTCTCCGCGTCGACCGCGCGGCCCGACAGTGTCTCGGTCATGGCACCTCGCTCAGCACTGTGTGGGGTATCACCAAGATGCTCCACTTGGTCACTTTTCCCCCTCTGAGGAACAAAGGACACCTCTCAGAACCCATTACGCTCGCCATCTCTTCCCGGCGTCATGCGGGAGCCCTCTCTCCGAGTGCCGCGGACACCTGCGGGCCGACCCGGTCGGCCCAGGGGCCGAGAACGGCGTCGAGGTCGGAGATCTGCGACTCCAGCAGCGCGAGGCCCGGCGTAGGAACGGTCGCGCCGAGCTCCACCAGCAGCGGCCGGAAGTGGAGCTCCACCGCCAGCGAGTGCTTGGCGTCGCCCATCACCAGGACCGGGAGGGCGACGGCCGAGGCGAGCGCGCCGCCCGGCAGCCGGTCGAGGAACGCCTTGAGCAGGCCGGTGTAGGTGGCCTTGTAGGTGGGGCTCGCCACCACCAGCACGTCGGCCCCGGCGACCAGCTCCAGCGCGGCCCTCACCTCCGGCGCCGTCTCGGGGGCGAACAGCAGCGGGGCCAGGGCAGCCAGGTCGACGATCTCTGGAGGCCCCCCGTCCCCGATCCGCCGGGCGACGGCCTCCGCCGCCCGGACGGCCACCCCGTGGGTGCGCGATCCCGGTCGCGGGTTTCCCACCACGGTCACGATGCTCATGAGGCCACCGGTGCTTTCTGGTCGACATCGGAACGGAGAAGCTTCCACACCTCGTGGCGGTACTCCCCGAAGCGGGAACCGCCCCTCGGGTCACCCTCGCGGGGGCCGAGATCCACCTCGACGGCCCCCTGGATCCGGCCGGGCCGGGAGGCCATGACCGCGACCCTCCGGCCGAGATAGACGGCCTCGTCGATGCTCCGGGTGGTGAACAGGAGCGTCGTGCCGGTCTTCTCCCAGATCCGCACCAGCTCCTCCTGGAGCGACTCCCGGGTCCCGGCGTCCAGCGCGGCGAACGGCTCGTCGAGGAGCAGCACGGTCGGATCCGCGGCCAGGCTCCTGGCGATGGCCACCCGCTGGGGCATGCCGCGGGAGAGTTCGTGGGGGTAGCGGTCGCCGAGCTTGCCCAGCCCCGCCAGGTCCAGATACCCCCTGGCCAGGTCGGTGCGCTCCCGCTTCGTGGCGGCCCTGCCCTCCAGCGCGAACTCGATGTTGGACAGCGCCGTGCGCCAGGGGAACAGCGCGTACTGCTGCAGGACGATCCCCCGGTCGAGACCGGGGCCTTCGAGGGGGATGCCGTCCAGCAGGATCCGGCCGGCGGTCGGCGCGGCCAGCCCGGCGATCAGGTCGAGGAGGGTGGACTTGCCGCAGCCGCTCGGCCCGACGAGGGTGAGAAGCTCCCCCTCCCGTACGTCGAGGTTGACGTCGTCGAGGGCGGCGAAGGAACGTCGGGTGTCACGGCCGGTGAACTCCTTGCCGACCCCCTGGATCCGGAGCTTCACCGGGCACCCCCCGAAGGGGCGCGGACGGGGACGGCGAGGGTGACGAGGGTGGGGACATGACTGATCATGATCACGATATGCGTCCTGTGAGATATGGGGGAGGAGGGGACGGCGGGTCGATTCGTGATCACGGACACTGGGCGCTGAACACACGGCAGAGGTCGACGTGCGCGCACCGAGTCAGATAGATGCCCATACCGGAGAAACTACGCACCACTTTCCAGTAAGTCAATATTTCCTACTGGTTGTACATGAAATACCTCGGAGGAACCGCGCCCCCCTCCCCGCCGAAGGTCCCGTACCGTCGAGACATGAAGCTGGAAAAGGAGATCTCCGGCGGCGGTCGCTTCGAGAGGCAGCCGAACCGGTTCACGACGCGGATCGAGGCGGGCGGCGAGCACCCGCCGGAGCCCGGCCGCTACCAGATCTACGCGTCCTACGCCTGCCCGTGGGCGCACCGCTCCCTCATCGTCCGCGAGCTGCTGGGCCTGCGGGATGTGGTCGGGGTGACGATCGTCGACCCGATCAGGGACGAGAAGGGCTGGCGGATCCCCGGGGGCGACCCGGTCACCGGGGTGGAGTACCTCTCCGAGCTCTACCTGGCGACCGACCCCGGCTACGAGGGCCGCTACACGGTGCCCTGCGTCTGGGACGTCACCGCCGGGCGCCTGGTCACCAACGACTACCCGCAGATCACCCTCACCCTGGAGACGGCCTTCGCGCCGTGGCACGCCGAGGGCGCGCCCGACCTCTACCCGGAGAAGCTGCGCGAGGAGATCGACGCGCTCAACGAGGTGATCTTCCGCGGCCTCAACAACGGCGTCTACCGGGCCGGGTTCGCCCGCTCGCAGGAGGCGTACGACGAGGCGGTCACCGAGGTGTTCGCCACGCTCGACCTGCTGGAGGAGCGGCTGTCCACCCGCCGCCACCTGCACGGCGACGCGCTCACCGAGAGTGACGTGCGGCTCTACCCGACGCTCGCCAGGTTCGACGCCGTCTACAACTCGCACTTCAAGTGCTCGGTACGGCGGCTGGCCGACTATCCGGTCCTGTGGGCCTACGCCCGCGAGCTCCACGCCATCCCCGCGTTCCGCGACACGACCGACTTCGACCAGATCAAGCGGCACTACTTCGTGACGCAGACGAACGTCAACCCGAGCGGGATCGTGCCCCGGGGGCCGGAGATCGACTGGACCGCCCCCTGACGCCCCGCTGAAAGTTTCATCGGACAAATCGGTCATTCGCCCGGTCGGCGGGCGGTCCTGGAGGGGGCCGGTTGACGGTGGGCGAAACGCGCTGGAAACATCGGGCACCCAGGTTGTGGGAGCGCTCCCACTTGGGTTCCCCCGACCGGGCCCCTCGGACCCGCGCTCCCGCAACCTGGCACCTCCCCCGCCCAAAGGACCCTTTGTGATCAGACCACCCGCCTGGCTCGCCCTCGCCACGGCCGCCGCCCTGGTGACCCTGACCCCCCTGCCCGCCGCCGCGGACGGCCCAGAACAGATCGTCAACGGCACCTTCGACACCGGCACCGCCCCCTGGTGGAGCACCGGCAACACCGCGCTGGAGGTCGAGGACGGCCGCCTGTGCGCCGACGTCCCCGGCGGCACCGCCAACCCGTGGGACGTCATCGTCGGCCAGAACGACATCCCGCTGGTCAAGGACGAGACGTACGAGTTCTCCTTCTTCGGGATCGCGACGCCGGGGCGGGTGGCCAAGGCCCTCGTACAGCTCCCGGTGGACCCCTACACGCAGTACCTGTCGGCCAACCCCGAGCTGAGCGTGTCCGGTAACGACTACCGCTACACCTTCACCTCGCCCGTGGACCTGCCGGGCGCGCAGGTGGCGTTCCAACTCGGGGGCAGCGCCACCCCGTGGAGGTTCTGCGTGGACGACGTCTCCCTGAAGGGCGGGGCCGAGCCCGACGTCTACGAACCGGACACCGGGCCCCGCGTCCGGGTGAACATGGTCGGCTACCTGCCCTCGGGGCCGAAGAACGCCACCCTCGTCACCGAGGGCACGGAGCCGGTGGACTGGAAACTCAGGCGCGGCGGGGAGGTCGTCGCCGAAGGGGACACCGTCCCGCGCGGCGTCGACGGAAGCTCCGGCCAGAACACGCACTCGATCGACTTCGGCACGGTCACCGCGCCCGGCACCGGCTACACGCTGGAGGCCGACGGCGAGACCAGCCGCCCGTTCGACATCGGCGCGGACGTCTACGGCGAGCTCAGGACCGACGCGCTGAAGTTCTACTACACCCAGCGCAGCGGCATCCCGATCCTCGACGACCTCCGCCCCGGCTACGGAAGGCCGGCCGGGCACGCCGGGGTCGCCCCCAACCGGGGCGACGTCGCGGTGCCCTGCCAGCCGGGCGTCTGCGACTACACGCTGAACGTCAAGGGCGGCTGGTACGACGCGGGCGACCACGGCAAGTACGTCGTCAACGGCGGCATCTCCGTCCATCAGCTGATGTCCGCCTTCGAGCGCGCCAAGGCCGACGGCGTCCACAGGGACGGCGACCTCGACATCCCCGAGAGCGGCAACGGGGTGCCCGACATCCTCGACGAGGCCCGCTGGGAGCAGGAGTTCCTGCTCAGCATGCAGGTCCCCGACGGCAGGCCGTACGCGGGAATGGCCCACCACAAGATCCACGACGCCGCGTGGACCGGGCTGCCCCTCCTGCCCCACCTGGACCCCCAGCCACGCGAGCTGCACCCGGTCTCCACCGCCGCCACCCTCAACCTGGCCGCCACCGGGGCCCAGGCTGCCCGCCTCTTCGCCCCGTACGACGCCGCGTTCGCCGCGCGCAACCTCACGGCGGCCAGGAAGGCGTGGGCGGCGGCGAAGGCCAACCCCGCGCGGTACGCGGACCCGGCGGACGGGGTGGGCGGCGGCGCCTACAACGACGACAACGTGACCGACGAGTTCTACTGGGCCGCCGCCGAGCTCTATCTCGCCACCGGTGAGAAGGAGTTCAGGGACCACGTGCTCGCCTCCCCGCACCACACCGGCGACATCTGGCGCGAGCGCGGCTTCGACTGGGGCAACACCGCCCAGCTCGGCCGCCTGCAGCTGGCGTCCGTGCCCAGCGCACTCCCCGACCGGGCGCAGGTGCGCCGGTCGGTCCTGGAGGGCGCCGACAGGTATCTCGCCGTCCAGAAGGCCCACCCGTACGGCGTTCCGTACAACCCGCCGGACTACGACTGGGGCTCCAACAACCTGGTGCTCAACAACATGGTCGTGATGGCCGTCGCCCACGACCTGAGCGGCGAGGCGAGATACCGCGACGGGGTGCTGGAGGGGCTGGACTACCTCTTCGGGCGCAACGCGCTGAACCAGTCGTACGTGACCGGCTACGGCGAGGTCGCCTCGAAGAACCAGCACAGCCGCTGGTACGCCCACCAGCTCGACCCGTCCCTGCCCAACCCGCCGCGCGGCACCCTGGCCGGAGGCCCGAACTCCGCGATCCAGGACCCGGTGGCCCAGGCCAAGCTCAGGGGCTGCAAGCCCCAGTTCTGCTACATCGACGACATCGAGTCGTGGGCCACCAACGAGCTGACGATCAACTGGAACTCCCCGCTCGCCTGGATCGCCTCCTACCTCGCCACCCCCGCCGCCCCCGGCCCGTGCAAGGTCACCTACACCACCCACGGCGAGTGGCCGGAGGGGTTCAACACCCAGGTCACCGTCACCAACACCGGCACCAGGGCCATCGACGGCTGGACCCTCAACTGGTCCTTCCCGGGCGGCCAGGCCGTACGGCGGCACTGGAGCGCCGCCCTCACCCAGGACGGCGCGACCGTGACCGCCAAGAACCTCGCCTGGAACAAGACCATCAAGCCCGGCGGCTCGGTCACCTTCGGCTTCATCGGCGCCGACGCCCCCGGCCCCAACCCCAAACCGGAACGCTTCCTCCTCAACGGCGGCCTCTGCAGGTGACCGGCACGACTTGATCACGTACGTCCATAATCGGACGCCTAAGCCGGTGACCTGCGGTTACCGATGTTGACGTATCGCGGATTATATAATCGATGACATATAGCCTCACGGTCCGTGAGGCTATATGTCATCGAGGTCGAGCCCGAGATCCGATCTTGGCTTGAGTCGCTTTCCGAACGCGACTACGTGAAGGTCGAAGCTCTGGCCGATCTCCTCTCCGAACAGGCCGAGACGCTCGACGAGCCCTACTCCAGGCACCTTGGAGGCAAAGTGCGTGAGCTGCGCCTCTCGCTCACGCGCCGTCAGGCCAGGATCACCTACTGGCTCGCTCCCGGTCGGCGGATCGTCCTTCTCACCGTCTTCACCAAGACACGCCGCAGGGAGACCGGTCAGGTTGAACGCGCTCGTCGAGCACAGGTCGAATGTGAGAATCTTCATGTGGTCGCCTCGGAGGTCTACGACCGCGTCTGGAAGGACTGAGTGGGGCATGGCTCACAGCACGTGGGAGCGGACAGGCGCCGAGCGCCGTGCCGACGCCTACCAGGAAGCCCGCGAGGCGTTGCTCCTGGGGCAGCAGGTCTACAACCGCCGGATGGAGCTCGGCCTTTCACAGGCGGAGCTGGCCGAGCGGGCCGGGATGACCCAACCGCAGGTCTCCCGCCTGGAAACAGGGGGGGTCACCCCGACGCTGGCACTGCTCCGACGCCTTGCGAAAGCGCTGGACGCCGACTTGAACGTCACTTTCACCCCCCACGCGGCCGCCTGACGCCGCTTCCCGGGGGCAAGGGCCGCGAGCGCCCTAAACTGGGGCCGTGATCGAGGACATCCGGGTGGATCCCGCCGTCAGCGTGCTCAGGCCCGACTTCGGGGTGCTGGTGATGGGGGTGTACGGGCTGCGCAACGGGCCGACGGACGACAGGTCGCGGGCCTGGCTGGCGGAGGCGGCGGAGAAGGCCGTGGCGGCCGACGACCCGAGGGTCGAGGCGTGGCGGGAGGCGTACCGGGGGTTCGGGGCGAAGCCGCAGCGGACCAGGCCCTCGGTGGACGCGCTGGTCAGGCGGATGCCGCCGCCGGAGATCAACCGGGTGGTCGACGCCTACAACGCGATCAGCGTCAGGCACGGCCTGCCGATCGGCGGGGAGGATCTGGCCCGCTACGAGGGGGCGGCGAGGCTGGTGCGCGCGAACGGCGACGAGCCGTTCGAGGTCGTCGAGAAGGGCGAGCCCGCGATCGACCACCCGGAGGCCGGCGAGGTCGTCTGGCGCGACGACAGGGGCGTCACCTGCCGCCGGTGGAACTGGCGGCAGTGCGTCCGCACCCGGATCACCGAGGAGACGACGGACGCGCTGTTCCTGCTGGAGCGGCTCGCACCCCTGTCGTCGGAGGAGCTGCGCGCGGCCGGAGACGAGCTGGCCGGGCTGCTCGAAGACGTCACTCCGGGAATACGGGTGGAGTCGCGACTGGTCTGGCCGGGCTGACCGCGCCCGCCGGATCGGGCTGACCAGCGCCTGAGCGAGTAAACAGTTACCCGGTGGCTGACCACTTTGGCCGATACTGAGAGGATCGGCGAGGAAGCTGTCGTCAGACTGGCGCAGGTCCAAGCCGAGGCGAGTAGCCTTGGACAGGTTCTCTATCATCAACGCCGATCTGCGGAAGAGGGCGATTTCCGCCGTGTCGTCTGAGTCGTCGCGGACAAACCCGCTGGCAGCCTTTGGTCAGAACGAATGGCTTGTCGACGAGCTGTATCAGAAGTACCTCCAGGACCCCGAGTCGGTCGACCGGGCCTGGTGGAACTTCTTTGCCGACTACAGCCCTGATTCGGGGTCCGGCCGCGCCGCGCCCCAGGGCGCGGCCGCCGCCGCGCCCGCCGCTCCACCGACACCCGCTGCGCCCTCGGCCACCCCGGCTGCGGCTCAGGCCACCCCGGCCCCCGCAGCGACGACCCCAGCGCCGGCGGTGGCCAAGCCCGCCCCGGCGGACCAACCCAAGCAGGAGACGCAGTTGCCCGCCGCCGCCGGTGCCGAGGAAGTCCGACTACGCGGCGCCGCCGCGAGGACAGCGGCCAACATGGAGGCCAGCCTCGTTGTCCCGACGGCGACCAGTGTGCGCGCGGTCCCGGCGAAGCTGCTCATCGACAACCGGATCGTGATCAACAACCACCTGTCGCGCGGTCGCGGCGGCAAGGTGTCGTTCACGCACATCATCGGCTACGCGGTGATCAAGGCCCTCAAGGTCCTGCCGGAGATGAACCACTCCTACACCGAGGTCGACGGCAAGCCGGTGCTGGTCAAGCCCGAGCACGTCAACCTGGGCCTGGCCATCGACGTCGCCAAGAGCGACGGCACCCGCCAGCTCCTGGTCCCGTCGATCAAGGCGACCGAGCGGATGGACTTCCGCCAGTTCTGGGTCGCGTACGAAGAGGTCGTGCGCAAGGCCAGGGCGGGCAAGCTGGGTGTCGACGACTTCAGCGGCACGACGATCTCGCTGACCAACCCGGGCACCATCGGCACCGTGCACTCGGTGCCGCGCCTGATGCCGGGACAGGGCACGATCATCGGCGTCGGCGCGATGGAGTACCCCGCCGAGTACCAGGGGGCCTCCCCCGAGACGCTCTCCCGCCTCGCGGTGAGCAAGGTCATGACGATCACCAGCACGTACGACCACCGCATCATCCAGGGCGCCCAGTCGGGCGACTTCCTGCGGCAGGTCCACCGGCTGCTGCTCGGCGAGGACGGCTTCTACGACGAGATCTTCGAAGCCCTCCGGATCCCGTACGAGCCGATCCGCTGGGTCCAGGACATCTCGACCACCCACGACGACGACGTGGCGAAGTCGGCCCGGGTCATCGAGCTGATCCACGCCTTCCGGGTCCGCGGCCACCTCATGGCCGACACCGACCCGCTGGAGTACAAGCAGCGCAAGCACCCCGACCTCGACATCAAGTCACACGGCCTGACCCTGTGGGACCTGGAGCGCGAGTTCGCCACCGGCGGCTTCGGCGGCCGGCCCCTGATGAAGCTGCGCGAGATCCTCGGCGTGCTGCGTGACTCCTACTGCCGCACCATCGGCGTCGAGTACATGCACATGCAGAACCCCGAGGAGCGGGCCTGGATCCAGGCCCGCATCGAGCGGCCGCACGCCAAGCCCGACCGCGAGGAGCAGCTGCGCGTCCTGGAGCGGCTGAACACCGCCGAGGCGTTCGAGACGTTCCTGCAGACGAAGTTCGTCGGGCAGAAGCGCTTCTCGCTGGAGGGCGGCGAGGCGCTGATCCCGCTGCTCGACTCGGTGCTGAGCTCCGCGGCCGAGGAGCGGCTCGACGAGGCCGTGGTCGGCATGGCCCACCGCGGGCGCCTCAACGTGCTGGCCAACATCGTCGGCAAGTCGTACGGGCAGATCTTCGGCGAGTTCGAGGGCAACATCGACCCGCGCAGCGCGCACGGCTCCGGCGACGTGAAGTACCACCTGGGCGCCAGCGGCGACTTCGTCTCGCCCGACGGTTCCAAGCTCAAGACCTCGGTCGTGGCCAACCCCTCCCACCTGGAGACGGTCGACCCGGTCCTGGAGGGCGTGGTCCGCGCCAAGCAGGACCTCCTGGAGCGCGGCGAGGAGGGCTTCACCGTCCTGCCGGTGCTCGTCCACGGCGACGCGGCCTTCGCCGGCCAGGGCGTGGTGGCCGAGACGCTCAACCTGTCGCAGCTGCGGGGCTACCGCACCGGCGGCACCGTGCACATCGTGGTCAACAACCAGGTCGGCTTCACCACCAGCCCGGCCAGCTCGCGCTCCAGCGTGTACGCCACCGACGTGGCCCGGATGATCCAGGCCCCGATCTTCCACGTCAACGGCGATGACCCCGAGGCCGTGGTCCGGGTCGGCCGCCTGGCGTTCGAGTACCGCCAGGCGTTCCGCAAGGACGTGGTGATCGACCTGATCTGCTACCGGCGCCGGGGACACAACGAGTCCGACAACCCGGGCTTCACCCAGCCGCTGATGTACGACCTGATCGACGCCAAGCGCTCCACCCGCAAGCTCTACACCGAGGCGCTGATCGGCCGGGGCGACATCACGGTGGAGGAGGCCGAGGGCGCGCTCCGCGACTACCAGGCCAAGCTGGAGAACGCCTTCGCCGAGACCCGCGCGGCGGCCAAGGACCCGACGGGCGAGTTCTCCCGCCCGGTCGACATGGAGACCGTCCCCTGGTCGCACGAGGACGTCACGACGGCCGTCTCCGAGGAGACCGTCAAGCGGATCGTGGAGACCCAGCTCAACATGCCCGAGGGCTTCACCGTCCACCCGCGCCTGCTGCCGGTGCTGCAGCGCCGCGGGCAGATGGTCGCCGAGGACCGCATCGACTGGGGCATGGGCGAGACGCTGGCCTTCGGCTCGCTGCTGATCGACGGCCACCCGGTCCGCCTCGTCGGCCAGGACTCGCGGCGCGGCACGTTCACCCAGCGGCACGCCGTGCTGGTCGACCGCGTCACGGGCGAGGAGCACACCCCGCTCAAGACGTTCAACCAGGGCACCACGAAGTTCTACATCTACGACTCCCTGCTGAGCGAGTACGCCGCGCTCGGCTTCGAGTACGGCTACAGCGTGGAGCGGCCCGAGGCGATGGTCGCCTGGGAGGCGCAGTTCGGCGACTTCGTCAACGGCGCCCAGTCGATCATCGACGAGTACCTCACCTCGGGCGAGCAGAAGTGGGGTCAGCGCTCCGGCGTCACCCTGCTGCTGCCGCACGGCTACGAGGGGCAGGGGCCCGACCACTCCTCGGCCCGCATCGAGCGCTTCCTGCAGATGTGCGCCCAGGACAACATGACCGTGGCGCAGCCCACGGTCCCGGCCAACTACTTCCACCTGCTGCGCTGGCAGACGCTGTCGAACCGGCACCGTCCGCTGGTGGTGTTCACGCCCAAGTCGCTGCTGCGGCACAAGGCGGCGATCTCGGCGGTCGGCGACTTCACCTCGGGGTCGTTCCAGCCGGTGCTCGGCGACGTCACGGCCCCCCCGGCCGGCGTCCGCAAGGTCGTGCTGGTCTCCGGCAAGCTCTACTACGACCTGGCGGCGGCCCGCGACAAGCAGGGCCGCAACGACGTGGCGATCGTCCGTCTCGAGCGGCTCTACCCGTTCCCCGGCGACCCGCTGGAGATCGAGCTGAGCCGCTACGCCGCCGACATCGAGCTGGTGTGGGTGCAGGACGAGCCGCTCAACATGGGTCCGTGGCCGTTCCTCGCGCTCAAGCTGGCCGAGAACCCGGGGGTCTTCGGCGGGCGTTCGATCAAGCGGGTCTCCCGCAAGGCCAACTCCTCTCCGGCGACCGGCTCGCACTCCACCCACGAGGCGGAGTTGCAGCAGATGCTGGGCGAGATCTTCAAGTAGGCGACCGGCCACCGGCCGGTCCGAGGCAGGCGTCACCACGGAAGTCCCCCGCAGGAGCCTCTGCGGGGGACTTTCCCGTTATCGCGAGGCACCAGGAGATCGCGAGTGTGACCACAGCGTTGTCAGAGGAGAACGTGATGTACTTCACCGATCGCGGTATCGAGGAACTCGTCGCGCGCCGGGGCGAGGAGGAGGTCACCGTGGTGTGGCTGGCCGAACGTCTGCGCGAGTTCGTCGACCTGAACCCCGACTTCGAAACGCCGGTGGAACGGCTGGCCACCTGGCTGGCCCGGCTGGACGACGAGGACGACTGAGAAAAACGCGATATATCTTGACCTTCCGATGGACGCGACATATCGTGTCAGTACAAGGAGGTCACGCGCATGCGGCAATGGACGATCGAAAAACCAGAGCAGCTCACCTTTGACTCCGTGAGGAAACTCAACGTGCGGATCGTGGCGGGGAAGCTGGCTGTGCTGGCCAGCGACGGCCCTCCCACGCTTGAGGTCACCGAGGTCGACAACCCCCCGTTGCTCGTCACCCACGACGACGACGGCACGCTCACCGTCACCTACAAGGACCTCACCTGGGACGGCCTGCTGGGCTGGCTGCGTCCCGGGCGCCGCAGGGCCACGCTGTCACTGACCGTGCCGAAGGACTGCCCGGTCAACGTGGGCGTGGTCTCCGCGTCAGCGGTCGTCGCCGGGTTCGAGGACCGCACCTCGGTCAGGAGCGTCTCGGGTGAAATCGTGCTCGACGGGGTGAGCGGCGAGATCAACGCCGACACCGTCTCCGGCGCCGTGGAGAGCCGCGGCCTGGTGGGCGATCTGTCGTTCAAGAGCATCTCCGGTGAGCTGACCGTGGCCCAGGGCACGCCCCGGCGGCTGAGCGTCACCACCGTCTCCGGCCGGGTCACCGCCGACCTGGAGCTTCCGCCGACCGGCCACGTCACGATGAACAGCGTCTCCGGCGACATCGTGCTCCGGCTCCCGTACACGGTCGAGACCGATGTCAAGATCCGTTCCACCTCGGGCAGGATCGACACCGGCTTCCCCGAGCTCGACTACTCCGTCCAGCCCGGCGCGAAGACGCTGAGCGGCCGGATCGGCGGCGGCATGGCGTCACTGACGGCCAACACGGTCTCCGCCGACGTCACCCTCCTGAAGGGAGCGCAGGCATGAGCCCGGTCTTCGGCCACGGAAGGCTCCGGCTCTATCTCCTGAAGCTGCTGGAGGAGAGCCCGCGCCACGGCTACGAGGTGATCCGGCTGCTCCAGGATCGCTTCCTCGGCGTCTACTCCCCCTCCCCCGGCACGATCTACCCGCGCCTGGCCCGTCTGGAGGAGGAGGGCCTGGTCACCCACGAGGTCGTGGACGGCAAGAAGGTCTTCACCATCAGCGACCGGGGCCGCGACGAGCTCAACGAGCGGCTCGACGAGCTCGCCGACCTGGAGCAGGAGATCTCCGACTCGGTCCGCGACATCGCCCGCGAGGTCAAGGAGGACGTGCGCGACACGGTCAAGTCGCTGCGCGAGGAGCTCACCCAGATGGCGCGCGACGTGCGCCAGGGTCCCGAGCAGGACTCGCGCAAGATCTGGCGCGAGCAGAAGACGGAGTGGCAGCGCCAGAAGCGCGAGTGGCAACGCCAGACCGGCGAGTGGAAGGACGAGTGGAAGCGCGTCTGGGCCGACGGCTTCACCGGCGAGGGGTCACCCGCCGGAGACGCCCGGCTCGGGCAGATGCTGGCCGAGTTCGTCGAGGAGGTCCGCAGGGACGCGGCGGCCGCGCAGGTCAGCGAGGAGACCCTGGCGACCGCCCAGGACGCCCTGTACGACGCGGCCCGCCGCATCCGCGACGCGCTCCGGTGATCCCGGCGGCGCCTCGCGGGACGCCCGCCGGGCGCGGCACGCCACGACCGGCGGCCTCCGTGAGGTGGCGCGCACGGCACGGGTGGCCCCCACCTCCGGACCTGCCGGGTTCATCCCGGCAGGGCTCAATCCCAGCACGGTTCATCCCGGCACGGTTCATCCCGGCAGGGTGAAGACGACCTTTCCGAAGAGCTCGCCCTCGTGCATGGCCGCGAAGCCCTCGCGAGCCTCGGCCAGCGGGAGGGCGCGGTCGATCAGCGGGCGAGTGCCGGTCTGCTCCAGGAAGCGGGCCAGTCTGCCCAGCTGGTCGCGGGTGCCCATGGTGGAGCCGATCACCGACAGCTGCAGGAAGAAGACGCGATTCAGGTCGGCCGGCGGGACCGCGCCGCTGGTCGCGCCGGAGATGACGATCCGGCCGCCGGGGCGCAGCGCCTTCAGCGAGTGCCCCCAGGTGGCCTGGCCGACGGTCTCCATCACCGCGTCGACCCGCTCGGGCAGCCGGGCACCGCTCTCGAAGGCCCGGTCGGCACCCAGTTCCAGGGCCCGCGCCCGCTTCTTCTCCGAGCGGCTGGTCACCCAGACCCGGTATCCCCCGGCCCGGCCCAGCAGGATCAGCGCGGTGGCCACGCCGCCGCCCGCGCCCTGGACCAGCACGGTCGAGCCCGGCTCGAGCCCGGCCTTGTCGAACAGCATGCGGTAGGCGGTCAACCAGGCCGTCGGCAGGCAGGCGGCCTCCTCGAAGCTGAGCGCGGCGGGCTTGGGCACGAGGTTGCGCCGGGGCACGGTGACCCGCTCGGCGAAGGTGCCGTCGTGCTTTTCCGAGAGCAGGGAGCGCTTCGGGTCGAGCGTCTCGTCGGCACCGCTGCCGATCACCGAGTACACGATGACCTCGTTGCCGTCCTCGTCGAGCCCGGCGGCGTCGGTGCCGAGCACCATCGGGAGTTGCTCCTGGCGGAGGCCGACCCCTCGCAGGCTGAACAGGTCGTGGTGGTTGAGCGAGGCGGCCCTCACCGTGACGGTGGTCCACCCGTCGGGAACCTCGGGTTCCGGACGCTCACCGAGCGTGAGACCGTCAAGGGGGTTGTCGGGATCGATCCGCGTGGCGGTTACAGCGAACATGGCCGCACCCTACGCCGTCCGCGCGGCGCCCACCGCGAACGGGCCCCGTCCCCCGCGCCGCCGCTACGCCGTCCGCCGCACGGTTATGCCCGCCATGGTCCTCTCGACGTGTCCCCGCTCCCCCGAGGCCGCGACGTACACGCCGTCCTGGCAGGTCTCGGCGGAGAAGCGGCGTCGCTGCTCGATGACGGAGAGCTCGACCGACGCGACGTCGCAGCCGGGGATCGGGGCCAGCACCAGCAGGGTCTCCCTCGCCCCGCCGAACCACAGCTGCGGCCCCAGCGGCTCACCGCGAAGGATCTCCCCCTGCGTGGCCAGCCGCACCGGGGATTCGGCGTCGAGCACGAGGTAGCCGCCCTTGGTCACTTTGCCGCTCAGACCGCGTGCCCAGAGCATGCGCTGTTCGAAGGGCATGCCGTCCTTGAGATCGCGCAGCGCCACGAACCACGGGTCGAACGCGAACAGCAGCACCTCCCCCTCGGCGGGACTCATCGGGTGCCAGAGCGTCACCCCCTTGGCCAGCCGCCGGATCATCGGCCGCCCCTGGGCGACCCCCGCCGGGCCTCCCGACGGCACGTTCAGCTGCCGGTACGGGCCGGTGTCACCCTCGAGCCGGCCCGATATCGCGGGCCGGACCCCCAGCTTCGCCAGGCCCACCTCCGCCGGGTAGCTCACCTCCGCCGCCGAACCGTCGGGAAAGACCACGTCGAGGATCTCCCTTCCGCCCTCCTGGCGGAACCGCGGGTGGAGCACGTTCGGGGCCTGCTCCGCGACGGCCCCCGCCCGCGTGGGCACCGGCGACGGGAACGGCGGCGGAACCGCGTCCGGCTCCCGGCCCGTCAGCAGGCCCCACGCCACGAGCGCCGCCAGCGCGGCGGCGCCGATCCAGCGCCACGGACCCCCGGGGGACCTCGCCTCGATGATGTCGTGCTGACCACCGGCCACGTCTTCGGCCGCCTCTTGCAGAAGGTACGGTTCTCGGCCCCCATCTTCGGGGTTCGGCGGTCTCGGCACCCGCGTCAGTACCGTCACGAATCAGAATCGATGCCTCCCGGGGGAGGCGCCGTCACACGGCCCGCCGTCCGCGGCCCGGACCAAAATAAACGCGGAAGGCCGCCACACAGTGCCGAGAACGTCACCGCACTCAATGGCCCAAAGGTGTCGGAGTTACTTGAGAAACCTTCGGTAATCGCTGTTACCAGTGATGTCGACGATGCCTCTGAGATCGCCCCTCAACCCATGTGAGCTGCGGAAATGCTTATTCGTTAAGTTATAACAAATGGCTATTTAAATAACAAGACAGCATCGGATGGAACCGTCTCAGACTTTTTCCCGTCAATTCCTGCCGAGTGCTCGGCCCAGTCAGTAACGTTCCGATCGTTTTCCCGGCGAGGAGAAGTCCCGTCTCCGCGCTGAGAACGAAAGGAGCTTCATGAATTCCCGAGCACGGCGCCTCACGATCCCCCTCACCGGCGTTCTCATGATCGCCGGAGTGATCGGCGCCACCACCGGTGCCAACGCCGGTACGGCCCCCAAGGACGTGGTCAGTTCCCAGGCCTCGGAGACGGCCAACCAGGCCACCTCCTTCTGGTCGCCCGAGCGCATGCGCAAGGCCACGGACGCCACCGGCGACCTCGACCTGAGCGTCAGGGGCGGCAAGGCCTCCAGCGCCGCGGGCCCCGACGGCCCCGGCGGGTCGGTCCCGCCGATCGGCGCGGAGGGCGCCAAGTCCTCCAAGAGCAAGCAGGTGAACCTGCCCAACACCGTCGGGCGCGTCTTCTTCACCCTGCCCGGCGCCAACCCGGCGGACCCGAAGAGCTGGAAGTACTGCTCCGGCAGCTCAGTTCAGGGCAAGTACCGCAACGTGGTCGCCACCTCCGCGCACTGCGTCTACGACGTGAAGACCAACCAGTTCTACGACAACTGGATCTTCATCCCGTCCTACTGGGACGGCAACCAGGCGTGGGACGGCAAGAACCCCTACGGCATCTACGCGGCCAAGTGGTTCAACGCGCACGACGACTTCGTCGTGAAGGAGGACTACGACTACGACTACGCCTTCGTCAACGTCCACTCCGGGTTCAAGGTGAACTGGGAGAAGGACAAGGACGGCAAGTGGAAGCCGATCATCAAGACCGTCGGCCGTCTCGGCGACAACGTCGGCGGCCAGGGCTTCGCCTGGAACCAGAAGGTCAAGAACTCGATCTTCTCCTTCGGCTACCCGGCCGGCCTGCACCCCGACGGCGACAAGCCCTACTCCGGCCGCACGATGAAGTGGTGCTACGGCACGACCGGCGCCATGCCGGCCGCGCCGAAGTACAACGTCCAGGAGCACATCGGCTTCAAGTGCGCCTTCACCGCGGGCGCGAGCGGCGGACCCTGGATCTACAAGTACAAGAGCTCCAGCCGGACCGGCTACCTGATCGGCGTCAACAGCATCGCCTGGGACACCGACAAGAACGACCGGTACGACAAGATCTCCTCGCCGTACTTCAACAGCGACACCTACAAGGTCTACAAGACCGCGGCCAACCGCTGGACCAGCTGACCCGCACCACCGGCCGACCGTAAGGCCATTCGGCCGGCCGGAGTGAACGAGAAGGGCCCGGTCCTGGGACCGGGCCCTTCCTCACACGGGTGGCGGCCGGTTACGAACCCGGCCGCCGGGCCCTGCCAGGGGACGTCCCGGGAAAGGCCGCCAGCCTGTCGGGAACGTTCCATCCACTCGCCGGTTTCGGGGAGTCGTCGTCGAGGGCGAAGACCGGGCCGGTGGCGGCCCGCAGCGAGCAGGGGCTGCCGTAGGTGCGTTCGAACCGGATGAACCGGTTGTTCCAGATCCCGATGGCGGTCACCGTGACCGGGTCGTACTGCAGCGTGCACGCCACCCCCGCCTTCGGCCTGAGCCTGGCGGGATCACCCCGCACCTCGGCCAGCGCCTCGCACGCGTGGACCGCGTCGGGGTGGGTGTCGCCGGGCCGGTCGCACAGCAGCAGGGCGTGGCTCGCCACGGGCAGGGGCTTGTCTCCCCGCGCGAGGCTCAGCACGAGCGCCTTGGCGCTGCGCGGAGGTCTGGCCCTGGGGAACGGATCCACCGGTCCGGGCATGGTCTGGGCGGGCTCGCCCGGATGGAGCGGGAGCGGCTCCGTCACCTGCGGCCCCCGGTCGCCGGGACGGGGAAACGGCCGCGTCTCCTGCGACCCGGGAACGGGATCGCGGGGCGGCGGTGTGGACGCCGCGGCCGTACCCGAGAGCTGGAAGAGGCCGACAACGGCCAGGCAGAGAAGACGCCGCATGAGATCCCCCGATGACGTGTGACGCGGATGCCCGGCTCAGCCTGCCCTTGGTCGCACTCTCGGGACAACCACCGGCCCCGGTGTTTCCGCAGTTCATACGGTCACATGACCCGCACGGAACTTCTCGATCAAGTGAAGGTAGATCAGACGGGCGCCGAGGATTCTCGGTTCCATGGATTTGATAACAAAAATGTAACGGTCCGACTGGTTGCCCGTTTTATAGCTCTTTAACCCATCTTTGCCGAGTACGGTCACCTCTTGTCTCTTTACGCATGCGTGGGTTGCGTCCCGAGTGACCCATGACAAAGAAGGAGCTTCATTGAACTCCCGAGCCAAGCGCCTCGTCCTTCCCCTCGGCGGCGCCCTCGCCGCCGCCGCGATGATCGGCGCCTCCCTCCCCGCCACCGCCCAGGCGAGCACGGCCGACCCCGACGTCAAGTCCTCGGCGCTCACCCCCTCCGGTAACGCGAAGGCCATCGCGGGCTACTGGACCGCCTCGAAGCTCAAGTCGGCGACGACCTACCTCGCCGACTCCACCGTCTCGGCCAGGCTGACCAAGACCGGTGCCGCCAGGGCCGCCGCCGACGGCAAGCCCGGCGTCGTCGCCCCGACCGGCGAGGAAGACAAGAGCGCCGGCAAGTCGAGGAACGTGAACCTCCCGATCACCGTCGGCAAGGTCTTCTTCGTCGACGACAAGGGCCAGGAGCGTTGGTGCTCCGGCAGCTCCGTGCAGTCGAAGTACCGCAACCTGGTCGCCACCGCCGCCCACTGTGTCTACGACACCGACGCGAACAAGCCGTTCGGCAACTTCGTGTTCATCCCCGGCTACTACCAGGGCAAGGCCCCCTGGGGCATCTACGTCGGCGCCAAGGTCAACACCCACGACGACTTCACGGTCTACGAGGACTACGACTACGACTACGCCTTCGTCAACGTCTACAACGGCATCAAGCAGCAGCCCGAGAAGGAGGTCGACTACAAGACCTTCAAGGCGCACGTCGACAAGGGCGGGGTGGGCCGTGAGGCCGCCACCACGGTCGACTTCGAGACCTACGACAAGTGGACCCAGAAGGGCGGCCTGGGCAAGGTCGAGAACGTCTCCTCCGAGGACGAGGTCGGCCCCCAGTACAAGGACGCCCTCGCCGTCGCGGCCGAGACCGACAAGTGGACCTGGGAGAAGGTCACCGGCGAGGTCTACGGCCTGAAGAACGACAAGGTCACGCTCAAGGGCAACGAACTGCCGCAGGCCAACTGGCCCAAGGCCGGTTCCAAGGTCGAGACCCGCGTCGAGAACGTCACCAAGACCGAGTACGACGCCTACAAGGGCCTTGGCTACCGGAAGATCGACGCCCAGGGCAACTACACCATCACGTACTACTTCGTGGTGAAGTACATCAAGAAGACCGCGTCCGTGAAGTACGTGATCTTCCGCCACTACATCTCGACGGTGGCCGACGCCGGCCGTCTCGGCGACAACGTCGGCGGCCAGGGCTTCAGCTGGAACCAGAAGCTGGGCAAGAAGGTCTTCACGTTCGGCTACCCGACCTCGGCCCACCTGGACGGCAACAAGCCGTACTCCGGTCACACCCAGAAGTGGTGCTACGGCACGACCGGCGCCGCGCCCGTCGTGTCGGCCTACAAGGCCGAGGAGCACCAGGCGATCAAGTGCGCCTTCACCCCGGGCGCCAGCGGCGGTCCCTTCCTGCTGCAGTACAAGAACAGCAAGCGGACCGGCTACCTCAACGGTGTCGTGAGCCTCACGATCGACAGCGACGACAACAAGCGCTACGACCGCGTCACCACCCCGTACTTCAACGGTGACACGTACGGCATCTACAAGCACGCCGCCAACCTCTGGACCGGGAAGCTTCCCGCCTAGACACGGGCTTCGTGAACGAGGAAGGGCCCGGTGCACACCGGGCCCTTTTCCACCTTCACGGGGTGCTTATACACCTTCAGCCACACTGGCCAGGTAACAGAGTAAGAGCGGATCGGTCCAACGAACTGCCCAAAACTAAGTTGATCTGGAAAAATCACCCCTTGCACCCTAGGTAGCCACCCGAAACTCCCGGTTCCCCGAAAGGATTCCCATGTCCTCCCGCGCGCGGCGGCTCACGGCCACACTGGGCGGGCTGGTCGCCGCCTGTGTGATCATGACGTCCACGTTCGCCGGGAGCGCCGCGGCCGGCCCGCTGTACGGGGTTCCCAACGGGATCACCTCGATCACCCTGACCAAGAGCAGCGCCGACATGAGGCGGATCGCGGAGTACTGGAGCCCGGCCAGGCTCAAGCAGGCCATGGACAACGTGCCGGCCACGCCCGGCAGCCCTCCCTCCTCCGGGTCTCCCTCCTCCGCGTCTCCCTCCTCCAGCGGCCCCACAGGGAGCGCCACACCGGGGAGCGCCACGGCCGCCGCGGCGTCCAGCGCCAGGGAGACCGCGACCACCACGACCACCGGCAGGAAGAGCTCCAGCACGTCCGGGAGTTCCGCCCCGGTCGTCAGGCCCACCCTGCCGAAGAAGCGGCCCCCGGCCTCCAGCAGCTCGCCGGTGACCGTGGGCAAGGTGTTCTTCCGGATCGGCACCAAGGACTACTGGTGCTCCGCCTCCTCGGTGGCGGCGACCAACCGCAACCTGGTCGCGACGGCCGGGCACTGCGCCTACGACGCCAAGACGGGCAGCCAGGCCGAATACTGGATCTTCATCCCCGGCTACGACAAGGGCAACACCCCGTACGGGATCTACGTCGGCCACTCCCTCAACCTGCATGAGGACTTCGTCGGCAAGGGCGACTACGACTACGACTACGCGTTCGTCACCGTGCACGACGGCTTCAGGTGGAAGGCCGGCAAGGCGTCCGGCACCTACGAGATGGAGGGCGTCGGAAGCCTGGAGGACAACGTCGGCGGGCAGGGCCTGGTGACCAACCGCGGCAAGGGCCTGTCCACGGTCGCCTTCGGTTATCCCGCCGCCCCGCATCCCGACGGCTACCGGCCCTACGACGGCCAGAAGCTGAAGTGGTGCGACGGGCGCACCATCAGCGTGACGGCCCCCGCCCGTCTGGTCGAGCAGGGAATCGCCCTGACCTGCGGGTTCACCAACGGCGCGAGCGGCGGCCCCTGGCTGATCTCCTACAACAACGCGAACGGCGTCGGCTACCTCAACGGCGTCAACAGCTTCGCCTGGGACGTCAACACCGACCGCAGGTACGACAGGATCTCCTCCCCGTACTTCATCGCGTCGACCTACGTCGTCTATCACTGGGCCGCGACCCAGCAGGCGCCCCGATCATAACACCGCCTTAAGAGAGGCTTAAGGGACCCTTATGCGGGGTTTGCTCCGGCGATCACTGCATAGGTTCGTAGCTTGTCGTCCCGCAGTTCCCGGACGTCCGGGAACGTTGCAGCGCAAGGAGCTCGTCTTTTGAAGCACTCTCTTCTCCCCCTCGGTGGCGCCGCAGCCG
This sequence comes from Streptosporangium sp. NBC_01469, assembly GCF_036227305.1. NCBI lineage: Bacteria > Bacillati > Actinomycetota > Actinomycetes > Streptosporangiales > Streptosporangiaceae > Streptosporangium > Streptosporangium sp. NBC_01469. Next base: position 10,717,224 of record NZ_CP109465.1, read on the forward strand.
CCACCGCCCTGCTGGCCACCACCCTGGCCGGCACCGCCCAGGCCGCCCCCGACTGGGCGACCGACCCGATGGCCAGGAACAACGCCTCGGCGGTCTCGGTCATCGACTTCTGGGCGGCGTCGAACTTCGCCGCCCTCAAGAAGGCGACGGTCTACAACCCCGACCCCGGGGCCCCGAAGATGAAGGTCGGCGGCGGCTTCTCCCCCGACGGCAGGCCCGGCAGCGTCGGTCCGACCGGCTCGGAGAAGCCCACCCCGTCACTCGCCAAGAACGTGAACCTGCCCAAGACCATCGGCAAGGTGTTCTTCGTCGTCAACGGCGAGTACCGGTGGTGCTCGGCCACCTCCGTCCAGGGCAAGTACCGCAACGTGGTCGCGACGGCCGCTCACTGCGTCTACGACCCGGGCAGCAACAGCGACACCCTCGACAAGTGGGTCTTCGTCCCCGGCTACTACCAGGGCAAGACCCCGTGGGGCATCTACGTCGGCAAGTCGGCCTGGACGCACTACGACTTCGCCAACTACGAGGACTACGACAAGGACTACGCCTTCGTCACGGTCTACAACGGCGTCGCCTTCAACGGGGTCAAGCAGGTCACCAGGGGTGAGTACAACGGGTTCACCGGGCCCAAGTGGTCACGTGGCTCGCACTACTACATCCTGCTCTCCAAGGATGTCGGCCGTCTCGGTGACAACGTCGGCGGCCAGGGCTTCACCTGGAACCAGAAGACCGGCAAGACCGTCTACGTCTTCGGCTACCCCACCGCGCCGCACCCCGACGGCGACAGGCCCTACAGCGGCGTGACGCCCAAGTACGTGTACGGCAAGACGTCGGGCAAGGAGTACGTCTCTTCGGCCGAGAAGGTCGAGGAGCACGTCGGCCTCAAGGGCGCCTTCACCCCGGGCGCCGACGGCGGGCCGTGGATCTCGCAGTACAGCAGCTCCAGGCGCCTCGGCCTCGTCAACGGTGTCACCAGCCTGTTCGGCGACCAGGACCAGAACGACCGCTACGACCTCATCACCTCGCCGTACTTCGACGGGGAGACCGCCGACATCTACCGCAAGGCCGCCAACGTGTGGTCCGGCAGGATCGTCGGCCCGAACGGCGAGCTCTACAGATAACTCGCACATCCTGAGGCGAGGGGCTCTCCCGGCCCCTTGACCACCCGCGGGGCCCGGCGCGTAGCGCGCCGGGCCCCGCACCCGTTTCCGGGGGCGAAGAGGTCGGCCTCGGGGGCCAGGAAGGCATTTCGTGGGGCGATTCGGAAGCTCGTCCGGTCAGAGGCGGGCGCGTTAGACGTGTCCGCCGCGGAATCGGTGCCATCAAGTTGATGTGATCTGCATCACACAAGAGTCATGACTCACCGCAGTCACTCAATCACCTCACATCAGTCACTTCCGCCCCAGACTTATGCCTATCTGCGGAAACAGCCGAGACATCCTCAATCACAACATCAGCATCAAGGGCGCATAAACATCACGAAACGGTCTCGGCCCCTCAGGCCCGCCTCTTACCTCTCGAACCGGCTTCCGGTGGTCAAGATCGGCGCTGTATGTTTCTGGCATTCCCTTTACTGACGCATGGGACGCAAGAAGCGTTCCACATCAGACCAAGGAGTTCCCCTTGAAGCGCATCCTCCTCCCCGCCGGTGGCGCCGTTCTGGCCACCGGTCTGCTGGCCGCCGGCCTGGCCGGCACCGCCAACGCCGTTCCGGACTGGGCCTACGACACCATGGCCAAGGACGCCCCGTCCGCGGTCGACGTCGCCGAGTTCTGGCTCGCGGCCAACGGCGCCACGAACAACCTGGCCAAGGCGACCCCCTACACCTGGGAGACCAAGGCCACGCCGACGCTGAACGCGGGCGGTGGCTACACCCCCGACGGCAAGCCCGGCGTCGTCGCCCCGACCGGCGAAGAGAAGAAGACCGCCGCGAAGGTCAAGAACATCAACCTGCCGAAGTCCATCGGCAAGGTGTTCTTCGTCGACGACAAGAACCAGCTGAAGTGGTGCTCGGCCACCTCGATCCAGGGCAAGTACCGCAACCTGGTCTCGACCGCCGCTCACTGCGTCTACGACGACAAGGCTGACGCCAGCGTCGCCGACAACTGGGTCTTCGTCCCCGGCTACTACCAGGGCAAGACCCCGTGGGGCATCTACGTGGGTAAGACCGCTTACACCCACTACGACTTCGCCAACTACGAGGACTACGACCGCGACTACGCGTTCGTGACCGTCTACAACGGTGTCCAGATCGGCGGCGGCGAGGGCAAGGTCGTCACGAAGGACGAGTACGACAAGTTCACCGGTCCCAAGGGCGTCAAGACCACCGAGATCACCAAGGCCCAGTACGACGAGTGCAAGGACTTCAACGGGAAGGAGACCTCCGACTGCTACGCCAAGGAGGAGAGCTCCCAGGTCCTCGTCGGCCCGGACTGGAAAGAGCAGATTGACGGCAAGTGGTACCACGCCGTCAAGGTGAAGGACGAGGTCACCAAGGCCCAGTACGACGCCGCCCCCAGCGGCCAGGGCCAGGGTTACAAGGAGTACTTCACCACCGAGCACGTCACCAAGGCCGTTTACGACGCCTACACCGGCCCTGGCTACCGCAAGATCGATGGCGTGGGCAACTACACCATCACCCACTACTACCTCGAGAAGTGGGTGAAGGAGACCAAGACCACGAAGTACTTCAAGGACACCTTCGCCATCGTCGAGGGCTTCATCAAGGACGTCGGCAAGCTCGGCGACAACGTCGGCGGCCAGGGCTTCACCTGGAACCAGAAGCCCGAGCAGACGGTGTTCGTGTTCGGCTACCCGGCCGACGCGCACCCCGACGGCAACAAGGCCTACACCGGCGTTACGCCGAAGTGGACCTACGGCAAGACCACCGGCAAGACCTACGTCCAGGCGTCCACGAAGGTTGAGGAGCACATCGGCCTCAAGAGCTCCTTCACCCCCGGCGCCGACGGTGGCCCCTGGCTCGCCAAGTACAGCAACGCCAAGCGTCTGGGCTACGTCAACGGTGTCACCAGCCTCTTCGGTGACCAGGACAAGAACGGCCGCTACGACCTCATCACCACGCCGTACTTCGACGGCGAGACCGCGGCCATCTACACCAAGGCCTCCGCGGTGTGGTCGGGCTCGATCGTCAAGTAGTAGTAGCTCCCTGACGATCACCCGAGCCTGAGCGTCCAAACCTCAGACTCACCCAGATTCACAGCACCACCAGCTTCACCCGAAGGGGCCCGGCACACGCCGGGCCCCTTCGGCCATCCCCCACCGGGGATCGTCGCGGAAGCGGCGACCCGCTCCGCGCAGACGTCGAAGGGCCCGGCACATGCCGGGCCCTTCGACGTTGTGGGGTGCCGTCCAGTTGTGGGGTGTCATCAATCGGGAGCCCTGGCGGCACCAGGGCTGAAGATCACGGATATGCCTCCGCGACGTCTCACGCGTCCGTGGGCGGTGATCATCTCGCCTCCGCGCCGCCACGTCGCGTTCTCAGACGAGATCAGATCTTCCAGGCCGGGAAGAACACCACTCCTGCGGCCGGCGCCCGGCAGCGAAAGGATCAAGCCCTTACGGGAGGCGCGAGGAAGGTGAGTGAGAAGGAGGCCATGAGGGCGCTCACTCCGGTTTTCTACGTGCGTTTCGCTTGCCGTCTGGCCCATCCGAGAGCCTGGATCCCACATCGACGGCGTCTTTAGACGCGGCCCCATCGGAATCGGTGCCATCAGATTGATGTGATCTGCGTCACATGTGATTGGTAACGAATTGTGTCGGTTCAGTCACGACACATCCGTCACTTCAACCACAAGGATCCGCCTATCTGCACAAACATGTAGGCACCCCCCCAACTCCAACATCAGCTTCACGGGAGTCCAAACATCACAGAATGGCATCGACGCGATCAAGGAAGTCTTTGATCCACAAACCGGCTTCCGGTGTTCAAGATCTTCGCTGTATGTTTCTGGCATTCCCTTTACTGACGCATGGGACGCAAGAAGCGTTCCACATCAGACCAAGGAGTTCCCCTTGAAGCGCATCCTCCTCCCCGCCGGTGGCGCCGTTCTGGCCACCGGTCTGCTGGCCGCCGGCCTGGCCGGCACCGCCAACGCCGTTCCGGACTGGGCCTACGACACCATGGCCAAGGACGCCCCGTCCGCGGTCGACGTCGCCGAGTTCTGGCTCGCGGCCAACGGCGCCACGAACAACCTGGCCAAGGCGACCCCCTACACCTGGGAGACCAAGGCCACGCCGACGCTGAACGCGGGCGGTGGCTACACCCCCGACGGCAAGCCCGGCGTCGTCGCCCCGACCGGCGAAGAGAAGAAGACCGCCGCGAAGGTCAAGAACATCAACCTGCCGAAGTCCATCGGCAAGGTGTTCTTCGTCGACGACAAGAACCAGCTGAAGTGGTGCTCGGCCACCTCGATCCAGGGCAAGTACCGCAACCTGGTCTCGACCGCCGCTCACTGCGTCTACGACGACAAGGCTGACGCCAGCGTCGCCGACAACTGGGTCTTCGTCCCCGGCTACTACCAGGGCAAGACCCCGTGGGGCATCTACGTGGGTAAGACCGCTTACACCCACTACGACTTCGCTAACTACGAGGACTACGACCGCGACTACGCGTTCGTGACCGTCTACAACGGTGTCCAGATCGGCGGCGGCGAGGGCAAGGTCGTCACGAAGGACGAGTACGACAAGTTCACCGGTCCCAAGGGCGTCAAGACCACCGAGATCACTGCGGCCCAGTACCAGGAGTGCAAGGACTTCAACGGGAAGGAGACCTCCGACTGCTACGCCAAGGAGGAGAGCTCCCAGGAACTCGTTGGTCCTGACTGGGTTGAGCTCGGCGAGGACGGCAAGCCCAAGCCCGGTGGCCTGAAGGCCGTCAAGGTTCAGGACGAGGTCACCAAGGCTCAGTACGAGGCCGCCCCCAGCGGCAACGGCCAGGGCTACAAGGACTACATCGCCACCGAGCACGTCACCAAGGCCGTTTACGACGCCTACACCGGCCCTGGCTACCGCAAGATCGATGGCGTGGGCAACTACACCATCACCCACTACTACCTCGAGAAGTGGGTGAAGGCGACCAAGACCACGAAGTACTTCAAGGACACCTTCGCCATCGTCGAGGGCTTCATCAAGGACGTCGGCAAGCTCGGCGACAACGTCGGCGGCCAGGGCTTCACCTGGAACCAGAAGCCCGAGCAGACGGTGTTCGTGTTCGGCTACCCGGCCGACGCGCACCCCGACGGCAACAAGGCCTACACCGGCGTTACGCCGAAGTGGACCTACGGCAAGACCACCGGCAAGACCTACGTCCAGGCGTCCACGAAGGTTGAGGAGCACATCGGCCTCAAGAGCTCCTTCACCCCCGGCGCCGACGGTGGCCCCTGGCTCGCCAAGTACAGCAACGCCAAGCGTCTGGGCTACGTCAACGGTGTCACCAGCCTCTTCGGTGACCAGGACAAGAACGGCCGCTACGACCTCATCACCACGCCGTACTTCGACGGCGAGACCGCGGCCATCTACACCAAGGCCTCCGCGGTGTGGTCGGGCTCGATCGTCAAGTAGTAGTAGCTCCCTGACGATCACCCGAGCCTGAGCGTCCAAACCTCAGACTCACCCAGATTCACAGCACCACCAGCTTCACCCGAAGGGGCCCGGCACACGCCGGGCCCCTTCGGCCATCCCCCACCGGATTCGGTTCTCCCAAGAGGACTCCCCGAGCCGGGGGACGGCGCTCAGGCGGGATTGAGCTCCCTGACCCGCTCGTTCAGCTCCACCACCGGCCGCTCGGCCGCGTGGGGATCCAGTCTCCGTCGCAGGTCCGCGACGTAGGAGCGGGTCCTGGCCGACTCCAGGCCCCTGGCCAGCGCCAGCGCCTCCACCGCGACGGAGCAGGCCTCCTCCAGCTCCCCCGAGGCGAGCAGCCCGGCCGAGAGCAGCGACAGGTTGAACATCCGGCCGCGCACGTAACGCCCGTCCATCTCCAGCGAGCGCCTGGCGTGCCGTACCGCACCCGGCCCGTCGCCCAGGTCGCGGAAGCAGTGCGCGAACTTCGCCGACAGGTAGGCCTCGTCGAAGTAGGAGATCCAGTCGGGCTCGTGGCCGGCCCTGCGCCGGTCGAAGGACAGCTCGGCCTCGTGCAGGGAGCTCGCGCACGCCGCGCGGTCGTCCAGTGCCGCGTGCGCGTGGGCCTCCAGCACGTGCGTCTCCGCCAGCAGGGCGAAGACCCCGGCCCGCCGGGCGGAGAGCTGGGCGGCCCTGGCTAGGTCGAGCGCATGGGCGGGTTGTCCTATATATATGGCCTGGTGGCTCATCCCGGCGAGGATCTCGCCGCCGAGCCCGTGGTCGCCCGCCCCGCGCGCCAGGCGCAGCGCCTGGATCAGGTAGCGCTGGGCCAGGCCGTGCTGCTCCAGGTCGTAGGCCATCCACCCGGCCAGCCGGGTCAGCTCGGCCGCGGCCGAGGCCAGCGCCTTGCCCGTGTTCTCGGCGTACGAGCCGTCACCGAGGAGCGGCGCGACCGCCGTGTCCAGATATTTCACGACAGCAGGGCGGACCCTGCCGCCGCCGAACCTGTTGTCCAGCTCGCCGAAGGACCGGGTGACCTCCCGGATCGCCGCGATGTCGTCCATGCCGACGCGCCGGGTGCCCCGCCCCTCGGGGCGGCCCTCCAGCGGAAGGGTCAGCCAGCGCAGCGCTCCGGCGGACCCGGCCCCGATCGCGAAGGTGGAGTCGAGTAAGAACCTTCGTCTCTCCACGTCCCCGCGCCACAGTGCTGTCACGGTCGAGATTCCCTCCTGCCACGTGTGGTTGAACTCCTGCCCGAGGTCGAGAGGCGTCAGGACGGCCGGCAGGCCGAGATCCTCGGGACTCACCGCCCTGCCGAGCCGAAGCGCGAAGATCTCGGCGAGCAGCCCCGTGACCGGGTCTCTCGGCCGCTGGCCCGCGAGCCAGCGCAGCACGGAACTGTGGTCGTATCTCAGACCGGACAGGCCGCGAGCCGCGCCGAGATCGTTGAGCCGACGGGCCAGCCCCTTGTGGGTGAAGCCCGCCTCGGCGATGAGCCGCTGAAGTAGTCGGTTGGGCTCGCGTTCCATAGCTCCCCTCACCGTGAGAACCATCCGCGTGCCGACGGCGCGCGTGATCCGGCCGTGCGCGCATCGACTACCTGATGCACGCCTTACCGGCATAGGTAACTGAGAGCTCTTTTTATAGCACGATCCGTGACGAATATCGGGGTTTCCGGAAAGCACGGACGCCCCCCGCCGGTCGGGCGGGGGGCGTCCGCGATCGCGTGCCTGGTGAGCGTGTGGCCTGGAGCATGGACCTGGTGCGTGGGGCCTGGTGAGCGCGATCGGTATGGGATGCGGGGCCGCGCTTCCGGCCGTACGGCGGGATCACCCATCCCGCGAGGAGCGGGGGCCGGTCGGCGACCGCGGGCCGGAGAGGTGGTGGCCTAGAGGCGGGCGACCCCGTCGGCGCGGGCCTGCGCGGAGACGGCGGCGATGACCGCCGGGGCGACGCGCTCGTCGAACGGGCTGGGGATCACGCAGTCGGCCGACAGGTCGCCGTCCCCGACGACCCCGGCCAGCGCCTCGGCGGCGGCGACCTTCATGTTCTCGGTGATCGTGGTGGCGCGGACGTCGAGCGCCCCGCGGAAGACGCCGGGGAAGGCCAGCACGTTGTTGATCTGGTTGGGGAAGTCGGAGCGGCCGGTCGCGACCACGTGCGCGTACTTGCGCGCGATGTCCGGCCGCACCTCGGGCGTCGGGTTGGACAGCGCGAAGACGATCGAACCGGAGGCCATCGACGCGATGGCCGCCTCGGAGATCGTCGAGCCCGACAGCCCGACGAACACGTCGGCCCCCGCCAGCGCTTGCTCGGTGGAACCGCGCAGGCCCGCCCGGTTGCTGTCGCGCGCCAGGGCCTCCTTCACCGGGTTGAGCCCGTCGCGGCCCTCGTAGATGAGGCCCTTGGAGTCGGCCACCGCGATGTCGCCGATGCCCGCGTTGAGCAGGATCCTGCTGACCGCGATCCCGGAGGCGCCGGCGCCGGCGACCACGACCCGCAGCTCTCCCAGCGAGCGGCCGGTCAGCCGCGCGGCGTTCTTCAGCGCGGCCAGCGTGACGATCGCGGTGCCGTGCTGGTCGTCGTGGAAGACGGGGATGTCGAGGAGCTCGCGGAGGCGCGACTCGATCTCGAAGCAGCGGGGCGCGCTGATGTCCTCGAGGTTGATCCCCCCGAAGGAGGGGGCGAGCCGGACGACCGTCTCGACCAGCGCGTCCACGTCGGTGCAGTCGAGGCAGATGGGCACCGCGTCGACCCCCGCGAACTGCTTGAACAGCAGGGCCTTGCCCTCCATGACCGGCATGGCGGCGGCGGGCCCGATGTCCCCGAGGCCGAGCACCGCGGTGCCGTCCGAGACGACGGCGACCACGTTGGAGATCCAGGTGTAGTCCTTGGCCAGCTCGGGCTCGTCGGCGATCGCGCTGCAGACCCTGGCCACCCCCGGCGTGTAGGCGAGTGCCAGGTCGTCGGCGTCGCGGACCGGGACGGTGGAGCGGACCTCCAGCTTGCCCCCGCGGTGCAGGGCGAAGGCCGGATCCAGATCGAGCGCCTCGAGAGCCTCGAGGGAGATGGAGGATGGCATAACAGCCACAGCGACCCCTGTAGTTCAGTCAGACAGACGGATATTTCCTTCGGAAGCGGCCGGAGGAAGCCTGTCCCGGGCTTCGGTAGCCGCTCGGGGCCTGCTCACTGAGCACGGTCGCCTGGAGGGGTACGGGGGTCACCCGTTGCTCGATTGTGCCACATGTTGAGACTGCCTCCGATGGAGGAGGTCACTCACTTTCGCCGTCCCGGTGTTAACCTCACCACATCGTGTAATACTCAAAATCCATGCCGCCTCTTACATCGACGGATCCCCAGATGGACCTGACCTCCTACGCGGAGCTGGCCGTACTACTGATCAACAGCCCCGACCGGCTGACCGGCCTCGAAGGGCTGCGCCTGCTCCTGGAAGAGGGCGGCCGCTACCGGCCCGGCTGCCGAATCACCAGGAGCGACCTGGAAGCCCTGCGCGACCTGCGCGAGGAGCTGATGATCGTGTTCGAGACCGCCGAGGCGGGCGACGAGGAGGCGGTGGTCGACCGGCTCAACTCGCTGCTGATCCACCACCCGGTCCAGCCGCAGATCTCCGGTCACGACGGCGAGCGCTGGCACCTGCACCTCACCGAGGGCGGCCGGATGGCCGACCAGTACGCGGTGGGCGCGGTGATGGGACTCGCCACCATGATCACCGACCTCGGCGTCGACCGGCTCGGCCTCTGCCAGGCGCCGCCCTGCCGCAGGGCCTACCTCGACACCTCCTCCAACCGGTCGCGCCGCTACTGCTCGGAGCGGTGCGCCAGCCGGGCCAACGTCGCCGCCTACCGGGCCCGCCAGAAGGTCGGCCAGTAAAGCCCGAGGCCCCTGAGGTCGCCGCCTGCCGGGCATACCAGAAGACCAGCCGGGCCCACCTGAAGACCGTCGGTGAGCCCGCGAGGGCCCCGGGCCGGGGCCTACCTGGCCCGCCAGAAGCCCGGCCGGTAGCGCAGCACCACCCTGCCGACGATCGACGAGAGCGGCAGCGCCCCGAAGTCCCAGCTGTCGCGCCGGCCGGGCGCGCGCTGGTTGTCGCTCTCCAGCCACCAGCCGCCGTCCTCCTCCCACGCGGCGCGCTTGACGATGAGCACGGCGGGGTCGGACGGCAGCCGGGCGACGACCAGGTCCCCGGGCCGCACGGTCGCGCCGCGCCGTACCCAGAGCCAGTCGCCCGGTCGCAGCGCGGGCAGCATCGACTCTCCCGCGACACGGACTCTCATGGAGCGTAACCCCCTCCCACGCGGGCATTCGGAGACGAGTAAGGTCGTTAACCGGACCATTCTGAACCTGGCACCAAGGAAGGATTTCCGATGCTCGCACGACTTCTGCGTCCCAAGCACATCGCCTCGGCGCACTGCGACCTGCCCTGTGGCGTGTACGACCCGGCCCAGGCCCGCATCGAGGCCGAATCCGTCAAGGCCATCATGGAGAAGTACGCCGGAAACGAGGACCCGGTGTTCCGCTCCCGTGCGCTCAGCATCAAGGAGGAGCGGGCCGAGCTGGTCAAGCACCACCTGTGGGTGCTGTGGACCGACTACTTCAAGCCCCCGCACCTGGAGACCTACCCGCAGCTGCACCAGCTGTTCTGGGAGGCCACCAAGCTCGCGGGCGCGGCCGGCGGCAAGGGCACGGTCGACGTCGCCAAGGCCGACGAGCTCCTCGGCAAGATCGACGACATCTCCAAGATCTTCTGGGAGACCAAGGCCGCTTAAAACCCTCACAACGATGTCGTGAGAGGGCACCGGTGGTCCGGATCAAGGAAATGTCCCCGGGACACTCCCTTGATCCGGATCGGGGCCCGCGAGGACGCGCCGCCGCCGGCACGACGTCCGGGCCGTGAGGCCCCGGCCTCGCCTGACAGGCCGGATCCCGGCGCGTCGGCGCCGTCCGGCACGGGCCGGACCGCGATGCGCCGGAGCCGTCATAAGTACAGTGCCCCTTTTTGCGTATCTTCAGGGGTTCTTGACGGTGGCAAATCGCCTCGATCGCGAGTCCAAGCGGGCCAACTACCGTCTCAGGGCTGTAGGTTGCAGTCAGCGACTCTGCGAGGAGGAACGTGACCGAACACACCGAGGCGCCCGCGGTCGGCATGGGCGGGATCCGTGACGTGGTGAGCGTCCGGCTGCCGGCGACGAGTGCCTATCTGTCCGTGCTGCGTACGGCGACAGCCGCGCTCGCCGTACGGCTGGACTTCACGCTGGACGAGATCGAGGATCTTCGGATCGCGGTCGACGAGGCGTGTGCGATGTTGCTGACCCAGGCCGTTCCCGGCACCGATCTGACCGCCGAGTTCGAGCTCACCGGGCAGCTGATGAAAGTGCGGGTCGAGGTCAGCACAGTGGGGAGCACACCCCCGAAGCGCGACGACTTCGCGTGGATGGTGCTCACCGCCCTGGCCGATGATGTGGATGCCGTAACCGACTCCCCCGACCGTATGGCGATCGTCCTCCGCAAGCGCCGAGGCGCGGCGAGGCCGGCGTGACGGAAAGGACTCGTGCCATGGCCGCCAGCGACCACGCGGTGCCCGACCGGGTGCGTGCGCGCCTGCTCTTCGCGGAACTGGTGGAGTTGACCTCCGACGACCCGCGGCGTCAGCGCATCCGTGACGAGCTCGTCGAGCTCCACCTCCCCCTCGTCGAATACCTCGCCCGCCGGTTCCGTAACCGGGGCGAGTGGCTGGACGACCTCACACAGGTCGCGACCATCGGGCTGATCAAGTCGATCGACCGCTTCGATCTCGGCCGCGGGGTGGAGTTCTCCACCTACGCGACCCCGACGATCGTGGGCGAGATCAAACGCCACTTCCGCGACAAGGGCTGGGCGGTCCGCGTGCCGCGCCGGCTGCAGGAGCTCAAGCTCTCGCTCACCAAGGCGATCAGCGAGCTCTCCCAGCGGGAGGGGCGCGCGCCGACCGTGGCCGAGCTGGCCACGTTCTTGAAGATGAGCGAGGAGGAGGTGCTCGAAGGGCTGGAGTCGGCCAACGCCTACTCCACGGTCTCCCTCGACGCGCCCGACTCCGGTGACGATGACGCACCGGCGGTGGCCGACTCCCTCGGGATCGTGGACGACTCCCTGGAGGGCGTCGAATACCGCGAGTCGCTCAAACCCCTGCTGGAGCGGCTGCCCCCGCGGGAGAAGCGGATCCTGTTGCTGCGTTTCTTCGGCAACATGACACAGTCCCAGATCGCCACCGAGCTCGGCATCTCACAGATGCACGTGTCCCGGTTGCTCGCCAGGACCCTCGCCCAGCTCCGCGAGGGCCTGACCGTCGACGACTAGCGGACGGCTGGTCCTGGTCCCCGTTAGAAGGCGTGCGCCGTCTAGTCCTGATCCCCGTAGAGGGCGTGCGTCGTCGGCGGGGACAGCAGCGTGACCAGTCCGATCACCGCGAGGGCGATCAGCGAGATGCCGATCACCCGCTGGTCGGACTGGATCAACGTGATCGAGACCGGGATGGCGAAGATCTGCGTCAGCACACCCGGGCTCCGCGCCCATCGCTCCGACCGGATCATGCCCCAGCCGACCCAGAGCAGGGCGGCGCCGATGATGATCCCGAACGCGGCGACGGCGATCGAGCTCATCAGGTCGGACGGCCGGCCGATCACCGTCTCCACGCCGGCGTAGCCGCCGAGGAGCAGGGCGGTCGTGCCTTCCAGTGCCATGACGGCGGCGGCGACGGTGAGGGTCATCGGGCGGTTCGACACGGGGCCAACCCTATCGCCGGGTGTCGTCGCCCGGTTCTTCGCCGCCTCAGCTCGGTTTCCGGCGGATACGCTGAGGTCATGCGCGCGATGCTCCTGGTGAATCCGAAGGCGACGACGACCAACCAGCGAACCAGGGACGTTCTCATCAGAGCGCTGGGCGCGACGATGAACCTGACCGTCGAGGAGACGGCCTACCGGGGGCACGCGACGCGGCTCTCCCGCAAGGCGCACGCCTCCGGCTACGACGCGGTGGCCGTGCTGGGCGGTGACGGCACCATCAACGAGGCGGTGAACGGGCTGCTCGACCCGGTGGACGGCAAGGCCGGCGACGAGGGCAGCTCGATCGACCGGCCCGCGCTGCTCGCGATCCCCGGCGGCAGCGCGAACGTCTTCGCGAGGGCCCTGGGCCTGCCGAACGACCCGGTCGAGGCGGTGGGGGCGATCCTGGAGGCGATCCGCGACGGCCGGAGGCGGACCGTCGGGCTCGGCCAGGCGATCTGGGATGACCACAGTAGATATTTCACGTTCTGTAGTGGCCTGGGGTACGACGCCGAGGTGATCAGGGCGGTCGAGGGGATGCGGGGCACCGGCCGCAAGGCGACGCCCACCCGCTATGTGAACACCGCGTTACACCACTATCTGTCGACCGACAAGCGCCATCCGCCGATGACCGTCGAGGGTCCGGACGTGCCGCGGACCGGCGGCATCTTCATGGCCGTCGTCTCCAACACCTCTCCGTGGTCGTACATCGGCCCGCGGCCGGTCTCCCCGACCCCGTGGGCGAGCTTCGAGACCGGGCTCGATCTCCTGGGCCTCCAGCGTCTCGGCCTGCCCTCCATGCTCCAGCTGATGCCCCAGATCATCGGTGATCGCGCCACCCTGCCGACAGGCCGCCACCTGGTGCAACTCCACGACGAGAAGGAGTTCACGCTGAGCGCCGGGCGCCCGGTGGCGTTCCAGCTGGACGGGGATTACCTGGGGGAGGTCGAACGGATAACTTTCCGTTCTATCCCCGACGCGTTACAGGTCTTGGTCTAATCGGTTACGTGCGGGCATGTGTGACGCATCCGACATCCATTTCAGGCAAAACGTTCTCCCAAACCTCTTGCGTGTACTAAGCGTGGCTGACAATCTCGAGATTGACGTCGGAACGTAGGACCTTTGAGCGGCTACCTCGCTCCCAGGCCACCGACGATCGAGCGGACAGACCCCCGACCCGAACCACGGACCGGGGTTCCGTTCGCGCTGGTTAGTGAAACTCTTCACAAAGTGAGCCGCTGGAGCCGACGCAAGGGCTCCTCATACGAAGGAGTGGACGCATGGACTGGCGCCACCGAGCTGCCTGCCGTGACGTGGACCCCGAGCTGTTCTTCCCGATCGGCAACACCGGCCCCGCCCTGATGCAGATCGAGGAAGCCAAGCAGGTCTGCAACACGTGCAGCATCAGTGAAGCATGCCTGAAGTGGGCGTTGGAATCCGGGCAGGACGCCGGCGTCTGGGGCGGCCTGAGCGAGGACGAACGACGCGCGCTCAAGCGTCGCACGGCTCGCACCCGTACCCGCGCGAGCGTCTGACCCGCCGCGCCACTCCTCCTCTCCTCCGGCCGGGCGACGGGCATGTCTCTCCGACCTGCCACGACACTCCTCCGGCCGGGCGACGAGCACATCCCTCCGACCCGCCGCGACATCCCTCCGGCCGGGCGACGGGCACGTCCCGCGCCGAGGGCGTGACCTGACGCGCTTCCCTTCCCCCGCTCAGACCGCGGGGAGAGGGATGCTCAGGCTCACCTCGGTGCCGCCGCCCTGGCGCGGCTCGATGGCCAGCCGCCCGGACAGCTCGCCCACCACCAGGGTCCGGACGATCTGCAGGCCGAGACTGGTGGCCTGGTCGAGATCGAAGTCCTCGGGCAGCCCGCTGCCGTCGTCGGACACGATCACGTCCAGCCGCTCGGCCCCGCGTGACACGATCACCTGAAGCTTGCCCTGGCGCTGCGCCAGCCCGTGCTGGACCGCGTTCTGCAGCAGCTCGGTGAGAACCATCGCCAGCGGCGTCGCGATCTCCGAGCGCAGCACCCCGAACGTCCCGACGCGGCGCGGTACCACCTGCGTCTCCGGGGCCGCGACCTCTCCCGTCATCGCGATCACCCGGTCGGCGATGTCGTCGAAGTCGACCTGCTCCTCGGGCGTGTGCGAGAGCGTCTCGTGCACGATCGCGATCGACCCGACCCTGCGCACCGCCTCCTCCAGCGCCTCCCTGCCCTCCGGCAGCTGCATCCGCCTGGCCTGGAGCCGCAGCAGCGCGGCCACCGTCTGCAGGTTGTTCTTCACCCGGTGGTGGATCTCCTTGATGGTGGCGTCCTTGGTCATCAGCTCCCGCTCGCGGCGCCGCAGCTCGGTCACGTCCCTGATGAGCACCAGCGCGCCGATCCTCCCGCCGCCGACGATCAGCGGGATCGCTCGCAGCTGTACGACCGTGCCGCCCGACTCCACCTCCGTCTCCCTGGGCTCCCGCCCGCTCGCGACGAGCATCAGGTTCTCGTTGATGGGCTCGTCGGAGTAGCAGAGCGTGGCGGTCGTGCGGCCCAGCTCGGCGCCGACCAGGTCGGCGTTGAGGCCCAGCCGCCGGTAGGCCGAGAGCGCGTTCGGCGAGGCGTACGTGACGCGGCCCGCCCGGTCGAGCCGGAGCAGCCCGTCGCCCACCCGGGGCGAGCGGACCAGGATCGGTTCGGCGCCGGAGAAGGGGAAGCGGCCCTCGGCCACCATCTGGGCCAGGTCGGAGGCGCTCTGCAGGTAGGTCAGCTCCAGCCTGGAGGGGGTGCGCGCGGAGGAGAGGTTCGTCGAGCGCTGGATGACGCCCAGGAAGTGGTCGGCCCGCCGCACCGGGATGGTCTCCTCGCGGACCGGCACCCCGCTCGACCAGTCGGGGTCGCCCTCGCGGCAGATGCGCCGCTCGTTCCAGGCGGTCTCCAGGAGCGGCCGCTCCCCCTTGGCCGCCGTCATGCCCACGATGTCGTCGTGATAGACCGTCGGCCCCGTGGTGGGTCTCATCTGCGCGATCGCGATCCAGCCCGAACCCTCCTTCAGCGGGATCCACAGGATCAGGTCCGCGAAGGAGAGGTCGGCGAGAAGCTGCCAGTCGGACACCAGCGAGTGCATCCACTCAAGGTCAGCATCGTCGAGCGCGGTGTGACGAACCGCCAGGTCGCTTAGAGTCGGCACCCGTGCATCATGCGTTCTTTGCAGGCCCGAACGCGAATCGGGTGAGGCCTGCTGGAAAGATGCGCCTATGGAGCAGACCCCCGACCCGCTGGCCCGGTTCCGCACGGCAGCGGCCACGAGGGAGGCGGCAGGGCTGCGGCGGGCCCTGCGCGCCCGCACACCCGACGACGACGGCCTGATCGATCTGGCCTCCAACGACTACCTCGGCCTGGCCAGGGACGAGCGGCTGGTCGAGGCGGCCGTGGCGGCCACACGCGCCTGGGGCACCGGCTCCACGGGTTCCCGCCTGGTCACGGGCTCCACGGCCCTCCACGCGCGCCTGGAGACGCGTCTGCGCGCCTTCACCGGCGCGGAGGGTGCCCTGGTGTTCTCCTCCGGCTACCTGGCCAACCTGGCCGCCGTCGCGGCCCTGGGCAGGGACGCCCTGGTGGTCTCGGAGGCGGGCAACCACGCGTCGATCGTGGACGCCTGCCGGCTGTCGCGCTCCCGGGTCGTGGTCACCCCGCACAGGGACGTGGTGGCCGTGGAGAAGGCCCTGGCCGGCCGGGACGAGGAGCACGCGATCGTGGTCACCGACGCCGTCTTCTCGGTGGACGGCGACCTGGCCCCGCTCGCGGAACTGCACGCGGCGACGGTGCGGCAGGGCGCGCTGCTGGTCGTCGACGAGGCGCACTCGATCGGGGTCGTCGGCGCCCGCGGCCAGGGCGCGGCGCACGCCGCGGGACTCGCGGCCGAACCGGGCGTTGTGAGAACGATCACACTGTCCAAGTCCCTGGGATCGCAGGGCGGGGCCGTGCTGGGCGCGCCCGAGGTGATCCAGACCCTTGTCGACACGGGCCGCTCGTTCATCTTCGACACCGGGCTGGCGCCGGGCAGCGTGGCGGCGGCACTCGCCGCCGTCGATATCCTTCACCATCAGCCCGAACTGCCCGGACGCGTGCGGGCCAGGGCGAGGGAGCTGGCCGCGATGGCCCGCGATCTCGGCCTGGAGACCGGCGATCCGGCGGGTGCGGTCGTCCCCATCGTGCTCGGCCCACCCGAGACCGCGCTTCGGGCCGCCCTCATCTGTGCGGAACACGGGGTGCGCGCCGGATGCTTCCGGCCGCCCTCGGTGCCGGTCGGCCGCTCTTGCCTGCGGTTGACGGCACGGGCCAATCTGAGTTCCGATGATCTAGCGGTGATCCGGGGTGCACTCACCGCCGTGGCCGAGATGAAGGTGACCATGTGAGCGACGACTCCCCGCGGATCCCGAAGTACTACGACGTCAAGCGCAGCCTGCTCACCCTCACCAAGAGCCTGCCGGCGGGCAGCGCCCTGCCCCCGGAACGGGCCCTCGCGGTCCGCTTCGAGACGTCGCGCACGACCGTGCGCCAGGCCCTGTCCGAGCTCGTGGTCGAGGGTCGCCTGGTGCGCATCCAGGGCAAGGGGACGTTCGTCGCGCAGCCCAAGGTCGCCCAGGTCCTCCAGCTGACCTCCTACACCGGGGACCTGCGGACCGTCGGCCTCGAACCCGACACCAAGATCCTCGACATCAGTTACGTCACCGCCGACGAGCCGCTGGCCCGCCGCCTGGCCATCAACGCCGGTGGCCGCGTGCTGCGCATCCACCGGCTGCGCCTGGCCAACGGCGAGCCGATGTCGATCGACACCACCCACCTGTCGGCCCGGCGCTTCCCCCGCCTCAGGCGGGAGCTGGAGGTGCACTCCTCGCTGTACGAGACGCTGTACAACGCGTACAACGTGCGGCTGACCGACGCCGAGGAGATCATAGAGACCGTGCTGGCCACCCCGTACGACGCGCAGGTGCTCAGTGTCGACGTCGGCCTGCCGATGCTCCTGCTCACCCGGCACGCCTTCGACGCGGACGGCAACCCGGTCGAGTGGGCCCAGTCCCTGTACCGGGGAGACCGCTACAAGTTCGTCACCCGCCTGCGCCGCCCCTGACGCGCCTGCGACGCCGACCCGCACGACGCCGCCCGGCCCGGCCCGCCTAAGGTGAGGCGGGTGAGCATTCTCGTGGTCACCGGGACCGACACCGGGGTGGGAAAGACGGTCGTCACCGCGGCGGTGGCCTCGCTCGCCAGGGAGCGGGGCTCCTCGGTGGCGGTGGTGAAACCCGCGCAGACCGGGGTGTCCGACAGCGATCCCGGCGACGTGGACGACGTCATCCGGCTGTCCGGGGTACGGACGACCTTCGAGCTGGCCAGGTACCCCGCCGCGCTGTCCCCGGCCGCGGCGGCTCGCCTGTCCGGCCTGCCGCCGGTCTCCGTCGCGCGGGCGGCGGCCCGGATCGAGGAGCTGGCCTCCTCGCACCGGCTGGTGATCGTCGAGGGGGCGGGCGGGCTGCTCGTCCGCTTCGACGAGGAGGGGGCGACCCTGGCCGACCTGGCCCGGACGCTCTCGGCGCCGGTGCTCCTGGTGACCAGGGCCGGGCTGGGCACGCTCAACCACACCGCGCTGACGCTGGAGGCGATGGCCCACCGGGGGCTGGAGCCCGCCGGGGTGGTGATCGGCTCCTGGCCGGCCGAGCCCGACCCCGCCGAGCGGAGCAACGTGGCGGACCTGGAGATGCTGGCCGCCCGGCCGCTGGCGGGCGCCCTCCCGGAGGGGGCCGGGCTGCTGGAGCGCGACGCCTTCGCCCGCGCGGCCCGCGCGGGGCTGGGCCCGGCGCTGGGCGGCGGCTTCGACCCCGCCTCCTTCCGCGCCACCCTTAGGCTTTCCCCGTAGCCGAAGCCGCGGACCCTCTCCACGATGGAGGTATTAGATGAGCGACATCCTCGAGATCGCCCGGAC
Source organism: Streptosporangium sp. NBC_01469 (assembly GCF_036227305.1). Lineage (NCBI taxonomy): Bacteria > Bacillati > Actinomycetota > Actinomycetes > Streptosporangiales > Streptosporangiaceae > Streptosporangium > Streptosporangium sp. NBC_01469. The sequence continues at coordinate 10,735,594 of NZ_CP109465.1, forward strand.
GCAGGTGCTGGAAGAGGGCCGCGGTCTCGACGCGGCGCAGGCACTGCGCTGCCTGGAGCTGCCCGACGACCGCCTCGCCGAGCTGCTGGCCCTCGCCCACGAGGTGCGGATGAAGTGGTGCGGCCCAGAGGTGGAGGTCGAGGGCATCATCTCCCTCAAGACCGGCGGCTGCCCGGAGGACTGCCACTTCTGCTCGCAGTCGGGGCAGTTCTCCTCCCCGGTCCGCGCCGTCTGGCTGGACATCCCCTCGCTGGTCGAGGCCGCCAGGGAGACCGCGGCGACGGGAGCCACCGAGTTCTGCATCGTGGCCGCCGTACGGGGTCCCGACCGGCGTCTGATGGACCAGGTCCGCCAGGGGGTGAAGGCGATCCGCGATGCGGTCGACATCAACGTGGCGTGCTCGCTCGGCATGCTCACCCAGGCTCAGGTCGACGAGCTGGCCGAGATGGGCGTGCACCGCTACAACCACAACCTGGAGACCGCGAGGTCGCACTTCGGGAAGGTCGTCACCACCCACACCTGGGAGGAGCGCTGGGACACCTGCCTGATGGTGCGCGAGGCCGGGATGGAACTGTGCTGCGGCGGCATCGTGGGCATGGGCGAGACGCGGGAGCAGCGGGCCGAGTTCGCCGGCCAGCTCGGCGAGCTCGCACCCGACGAGGTCCCGCTGAACTTCCTCAACCCGCGCCCCGGCACCCCCTTCGAGTCCTTCCCGCTGCTGGAGGGGCCGGAGGCGCTCCGGACGATCGCCACCTTCAGGCTCGCGCTGCCCCGCACGATCCTGCGCTACGCGGGTGGCCGCGAGCTGACCCTGGGCGACCTGGGCACCCGCGACGGCATGCTCGGCGGCATCAACGCGATCATCGTGGGCAACTACCTGACCACCCTGGGCCGTACGGCCGAGGCCGACCTCGGCCTGCTGGCAGACCTCAAGATGCCCATCAAGGCGCTCTCCGACACCCTCTGAGTCCCGGGCTTCCCCAGGGCCGGGGGAAACCCGGCGGAGGTCCGTGCTCCATGGACGGCACCGGAAGACCGGATCCGCGCCTCCCTCGCTCCGGCGGGCTCCGCGCTCCGGTCCGTACCCGGCGCCCTGCCGATCCCGTACGGCCCGCCACCAGGCGTTGGGCGGCCTATTTCCGGATAGACGCGATATGCGCGGACGGCATTAGGCGAGGGGATCTGGGCAGGGGGAACAATCCCTGTCCGGCTAAGTGACTGACTGGTAGGTTGCGCGATATGGAGTCTCCCAAGCACGCAGGTGACATAGCGGTCGCCGTCTCCAAGGCATATGGCATCGAGACCATGTTCACCCTCTCCGGCGGGCACATCTTCCCGCTCTACGACGGTGCGGTCCACGAGGGCATGCCCATCCTCGACGTCCGCCATGAGCAGAGTGCCGTCTTCGCCGCCGAGGCGACCGCGCGGCTGACACGCAAACCCGGGCTGGCCGTGCTCACCGCGGGCCCCGGCATCACCAACGGCGTCAGCGGGGTGGCCACCGCGCACTTCAACGGGTCCCCCGTCGTGGTCATGGGAGGCCGTGCCCCGCAGTCGCGCTGGGGGTCGGGCGCGCTGCAGGAGATCGACCACCCGCCGCTGTTCGCCCCCATCACCAAGCTGGCCTTCACCGGCTCCGGCGCCGACTCCATCGCGCAGGACGTGGAGATGGCCTTCCGCACCGCCCTCGCCCCGCACCGCGGCCCCGTCTTCCTCGACTTCCACATGGACCACCTCTTCTCGGCCGCGCCCCCGCTCGAGGAGGCCCCCGAGACGCTGACCCCGTCGCCGCTGGAGCCCGACCCCGAGGCGCTGGCCACGATCGCCCAGCTGATCGCCGAGGCGCAGCACCCGGTGCTGGTGCTCGGCTCCGACGTGTGGATGGACCGCGCCGAGGAGGTCGCCAGGAGCTTCGTCGAGGAATACCGCCTGCCGGTCATCCCCAACGGCCAGGGCCGCGGCATCCTGCCCGCCGGGCACGAGCTGCTGGTCACCCGGGCCAGGGGGATGGCGTTCTCGCAGGCCGACCTGGTGATCGTGGCGGGCGCCCCGATCGACTTCCGCCTCGGCTACGGCTGGTTCGGCGGCAAGGACGGCGCCCCGCTCGCCAAGGTCGTGCACCTGGCCGACGCGCCGTCGCAGCTGACCACGCACATGGATCCCGTGGCCGTCGCCGCCGGCGACCTCTCACTGCTCTTCTGGAGCCTCGGCGCGGCCTGTGCCAACGCGGGCGTCTCTCCCAAGACCTACGCGCCCTGGGTGACACAGCTGTCCGAGGCCGCCTCCGCCGCCATCGCCGCCGACGCCGGCCTGCTGGAGTCGGCGTCCGACCCGATCCACCCGATGCGGATCTACGGGGAGCTGGGCAAGGTCCTCGCCGACGACGCCGTGGTGATCGGCGACGGCGGCGACTTCGTCTCGTACGCGGGCAAGTACGTCGAGCCGCGGCAGCCGGGCAACTGGCTCGACCCGGGCCCGTACGGCTGCCTGGGCACGGGCCTGGGCTACGCCATCGCCGCCAGGATCGCCCGCCCCTCCTCGCAGGTGGTGCTGCTGCTCGGCGACGGCGCGGCCGGCTTCTCGCTGATGGACGTCGACACGCTCGTGCGGCACCGCCTGCCCGTCGTGATGATCTGCGGCAACAACGGCATGTGGGGTCTGGAGAAGCACCCCATGCAGATGCTCTACGGCTACGACGTGGCCGCCGAGCTGCAGCCGCAGTGCCGCTACGACCAGGTGGTCACCGCCCTCGGCGGCGGCGGCGAGCTCGTCACCGATCCGTCGGAGATCGGCCCGGCCCTGCGCCGCGCGTTCGACTCCGGCGTCCCCTACATGGTCAACATCGCCACCGACCCCTCGGTGGCCTACCCCCGGCACACCACGGGCATCTAGGAGAGCGCCACCGGGCTCGCGCACGGGGACCGGAAGGTCCGCCGGCGCGAGCCGGTCGTCACCGCTGAGGACTTAGGGCTTGCCGGTCGCCGTCGGCGTCGGGGTGGGCGTCGGCGGGCAGTCGACGTTGACGGCGATGATCTCCACCGGCTTGGACGGGTCCCACAGCGTGCCCGCGCTCGGGCGGGACTCGACCACCTCGACGCACTGGGTGTGGTCGACGTCGGCGCTGTAGGAGAGTGTCACCTTGAAACCCTCCTGCTTGAGCCTCGCCTCCGCCGCGCCCGGCTTCATGCCGACGGTGCCCGGAACGCTCCTCTTCGGCTTCGGCGTCGGCGTCGGAGTCGGGGTGGGAGTCGGCTTCGGCGTCTTCGTGACCGTCGGGGTGGGGCTCGGCGACTTCTCCTCGGTGGCATCCGGGGTGGGACGACTGTTCTGTGGCTGGCGCGTCACTGTCGGACTGGGCGACAGTGACGGCTTACGGGTCGGCGGCTTACGGGTCGGCCCCTTCTTCGTCTCGCTGACGGCGGTCGAGGGCGCCGGCTTCATGGGATCGGTGTTAGACGCGTCCCGGGAGTCCGCCATCCCGTTGATCGCCACCGCGACGAGGCCCGCGCACATCACGGCCGCGACCGCCGACACCGCGACCAGCCCGCTCTTGCGGCGCGGCTTCTGCGCGGCACGGCGTCCACGGCCCTGCGCGCCCGCCTCGGCGACCGCCCCGGCTCCCGCCGCCGGCGCGGTGGAGTGCGGCGAGCCCCCCTGCCAGCCGCTGGTCGGCGCCTGCGACCCCTGCCAGTTTCCCGTCGGCGCCTGGGCGTCCTGCCAGCTGCCGGTGGGAGCCTGAGCTCCCTGCCAGCCCGTCTGCGGCGTGGCCGATCCCTGGCCGTGCCGGCCGGTCTGCCCCTGCGGGCCTCCCTGGGGGGCCTGCGCCTGCCAGCCGGTCTCCGGCGGCTCGGCCTGCTGCGCGGACGCCGACAGCGTGTCGCCGCCCTCGGCGCCGAGGGCGGCCTGCCTGGCGGCGGCACTCATCGCCGTGGCACTGGGGAAGCGCCGAGCCGGATCCTTGGCGAGGGAGCGCTCCACAAGTGCCCTGGCCGCGGGCGGGACGTCCGGCGGCAGCGGCGGCGGCGCCTCGCGGATGTGCTTGAGCGCGATCGTGACGGGCGTGTCTCCGTCGAACGGTCGCTGCCCGGCCAGGCACTCGTACGCCACCACACCCAGCGCGTAGATGTCCACGGCCGGCGTGACGGGCGCGCCCTCGGCCTGCTCGGGCGCGCAGTAGGCGGCGGTGCCGAGCACCATGCCCGCGTCCGTCAGCCGGCTGGCGGTGTCGGACCTGGCGATGCCGAAGTCGGTGAGCACGAGCGTGCCGTCCGACCGCACCATCAGGTTGCCCGGCTTGATGTCCCGGTGGACGATGCCCTGGTCGTGGACCGCCTGCAGTGCCGAGGCCGCCTGGGCGATGAGGTCCATCGCGGCCCTGGGGGCGATGCGCCGCAACCGCCCGAGCAGGCGGTCGAGCGGCTCGCCGTCGACGAACTTCATCACCAGGTATGCCGTCGCCCCCGCGCCGGGCACCTCGTGAACCCCGTAGTCGTACACGTCGACGACCCCGGGGTGGTTGATCGTCGCCATCGCCCGCGCCTCGCCCTGGAAGCGAACCAGGAAGCCCGGATCGTCCGTACGGCCCGGGAGCAGCACCTTTACAGCGACGGTGCGGGCCAGGACGATGTCCTCGCCCTTCCACACCTCGCCCATACCGCCGGCGCCAATGCGGGTGCTTAGGCGATACCGCCCCGCCAGCGTCGTGCCTTGGGCCACCATGACTCCCCCGTAACCCTCTCCACTCCTACCCCAGAGCTCTCAAACCCCAGAGCTCTCCAACAAAGCGGATCCGCGTCGCGGCACCGTCACGGCGCTGTAACGAAACCCTGCATGCCGTATGGCTCACAAACGAGACGCGTGCCGTAGCATCGCACAAAACCCGGCACTTTTGGGCGTACTTATACACCTTGCAGGCCCTTGCGCCCAAGGTCACCCGGAAGTCACACAGGAAACACTCAGCCCGGGTGCCACGGCATCACCCCACGGTATCCGGGGCGAACTCCGTAAAACCCTACAAGGTTACGCAAAGACCAAGTAAGTCGGGGTTAAATCGAGCGGTGTCAGCCGTTCGTGGTGCCGTGCTCGGCGCAGCGCGCGGACCAACCGCCGGGGGTCACCTGCACCACCATCCGGCGACGGCAGCGGGAACAGTAACGGGGCGGCTCCATCACGCGGGCCGACAGGCACGCGGCGTGGTCGGCCTCACCTTCCGGGCGCCCGCAGTGGTCACAGTACGAGGTCACGAGACCAGACCCTATGCTGACGCGCATGACGCTCGCTCCCGGTCTGCAGGCACGGCTTCTCATCATGGTGGAAAGGGAGGACACCGCGGCGAAGGTCGGCAGCGGTGACGTCCCGGTGCTGGCCACACCCCGCGTGCTGGCCCTCGCCGAGCGGGCCAGCGTCCAGGCGGTCGCGGGTGCCCTGGCACCGGGCCAGACCTCCGTGGGCACCCGGGTCTCCCTGGAGCATCTGGCGGCCAGCCCGGTCGGCACGCACGTCGAGATCGCCGTCGAGCTCACCGAGGTCGACGGGCGCCGCCTGGTCTTCGGCTTCACCGCCCGCGACCGGAAGTCCGTCGTCGCCTCTGGAACGATCGAGCGCGTGGTCGTCGACCGCGAGCGCTTCCTCGCGCGGCTCGCCCGCGGCGGCGACGGCGGGACTACTGGATGACGGCGATCAGGTCGCCCTCCTGGATGACGTCACCCTCGGCGACCTGCAACTTGGCGATCACACCGCTGTCCTCGGACAGAACCGGGATCTCCATCTTCATCGACTCAAGGATGACCAGGGTGTCACCGTCCTCGATGTTGTCACCCTCGGCCACGAGGACCTTCCAGACGTTCGCCACCATCTCGGCGCGGATCTCAACCACCGGAGACTCCCATCGTTCAACGTTCTTCAACTGTGCCAGAAAGAGCTGATCACGCCCGCACACGGGACACCAGTCCCGTGTCGTGGTTCCCGCCGGCCGTCCTCACCATGACCGGGTAGCCGATCCCGGCGGCCGGCGTGGCCTGCTCCAAAAAATGTGCGGGAAGTCTAAAGCCGGTGAATCGGAGCCAGCCTGTCAATCACACGGGCCATCGCCTCGACGACCGTCGGGTCGTACTCCCGGCCCACGCCGAGACGAAGCCGTTCCAGGGCGGCACCCGCCCGGTCACGGTCGCTGGAACCGCCGACGAGGTCGTCGTAGGCGTTGGCCGCCTTGATGATGCGGCTCGCCATCGGAGGCGTCTCCGCGCAGGTGTCGCACTGGCGGCGGACGATCTCGGCCACCCGGTCCAGCACCCCGGTCTGCCTGATCACCTCCGCGCCCAGCTCGGCGATGCGCCGCGCCTGCTCGGGGTCGGTGAGGACCGTGGCGCCGCCCGGAATGGGATCGCGCAACGACAGCTGGCCGATGTCGTGCATGAGCGCGGCGTACTCAAGCTCCAGCAGCTCGGGCTCCGCCGTGCCGAGCTCCCGTCCGACCGCCACCGCCAGGCGGCTCACCCGGCGGGAGTGGCCGGGCTCGACGTATCCGCCGACCTCGGTGACCCGCGACAGCGCCCGTACGGTCTGCAGGTAGGTGGCCCTGATCCCGGCGTACTTGCGGAAGGCGACCTGGGTGACCAGCAGCGGCGCGGCGAAGACCAGCAGCGCGGTCATGCCCATGCTGTGCGAGGCGAGCGCGAGCAGGATGCCCGAGGCGGCGACGGCGGCCCCCAGCGGCGCGGCCATCCGCAGCTCGTCGTGGACGGCCACCCTGAAGGCGGCACGCACCTGCTCGGCCCGGAGCACGGCGGCCAGCAGCACGTCGGCCATCACCATGAGCAGGATGAGCAGGGCCATCACGCCGAGCGCGGGCCACCAGCCGCTCTCCCCTCCGCTGGCCACCTCGAACAGCGGCCCGGCCAGCGGCCGGTAGGCCAGCGCGAGCAGGGCGCCGGTGAAAAGCCTGCGCGCCATCCCGTCCAGCTGGGGCGGGCGGCCCACCGCGAGGTGCGGCAGCGCCCCCGCCACCATGCCGGCCGACAGCACCGCGACGACCTGCAACGCCGAATGCCGCGCGGGAACACCTCCCATGTCCAGCAGGAGCGTGTATCCGAGCGCGGCCGCCGCGCCGATCGGCGCCACCTCCCTGTTACCGGGCATGGTGAGCCTGGCCAGTTCCCCGATCGCGATCATCGCGCCGAAGGCGACGGCGATCTGGGGGTCGAGCAGGCCGGTCGCGGCCGTGTGGGCCACCCCCGCCACCGCCAGGAGTCCCGCCGCGCAGATCAGCAGGAGCTGGCCCGAGTCGAGCGTCTGGAAAACCCGGGTGGTACCGGAGCCGTTCATCGTTCGGACACCACCTGGATGGGCACGGTCGGGTCGTCGTGGTCCTTCGCGGTGGTCTCTGTCACGTCGGCCGGAGGCGTGACGACCGTGCGCGGCGGCTCCCAGCCGTCACGGTCGACGGCCTTGACGAACGCGACCACCATCACCGGGTCGAACTGGGTGCCGGCGCCCTTGCGCAGCTCGGTCATCGCCACCTCGCGCGAGCGGGCGTTGCGATAGGAGCGGTCGGAGGTCATCGAGTCGAAGGCGTCGGCCACCGCGATGATCCTGGCGAACTCCGGGATCTCCTCGCCCGCCAGCCCCATCGGGTAGCCCTTGCCGTCCTGCCGCTCGTGGTGGTGCATGATCCCGGCGAACGCCTCGTCCAGGAAGTCGATGCCGCGCACGATCTCCAGCCCGCGCATCGGATGGAGCTGGATGGCCGCGAACTCCTCCTCGCTGAGCGGGCCGTCCTTCTGCAGCACCTTGGTCGGCACGCCCAGCTTTCCCACGTCGTGGAGCATCCCGGCGTAGCGGATCGCGCGCAGCCGCTCGGACCCCATGCCGATCTCCTCGGCGATCATGCCCGCGGCCAGGGAGACGCGGGTGCAGTGGCCGCGCGTGTAGTAGTCCTTGGTCTCCACGGCCTGGCAGAGCGCGGCGATCGTCGCGTCGTAGGAGCGCTGCTGCGCGAGATACTGGCCGAAGGCCCAGCGGGCCACGAAGAGCGGGAGCAGCACGAGCACCGCGGAGATCGAGTTGACCGTGGCCCACAACCCGGCGATCAGCAGGCCGAAGGTGGCGTAGCCGAAGTAGGAGACCATGAACTGGGCCACGCCCCGCAGCGGCACCTGGTCGGCCTGACCGGTGAGCTTCAGCACGATCGCGATCAGCACGAAGTTGAGGGGCACGAAGACGGCCGCCGCGCCCGCGAACGGCACGATGATGTCGTCGAACCCGGCGATGGTCGGCACCCCGGACCTGCCGCCGAGCCACACGTAGACCCGGCCGGCGACGTAGCCGCAGATGGCGAACTGGGCGCTGTTGAACAGCCGCTTCACCAGCGGCAGGCCCGGCCGCACGCTGAACATGGCCGTCATGCCGACCAGTGCCGCTCCCTCGGGACCGAGCAGCACCACCGCGGCGAGCACCGCGGAGAAGCTGACCGACACCGCCGCCTGCCGGACGTGCAGCAGGGTGGGCACCGACTCGCACACCAGGAACAGCAGGGCCAGCACCATGAGGTTGGACCAGTCGAGCAGGTCCAGCCGGCCGTCCGACACCACGCTGTATCCGAGCAGCGCGAACGCGGCTCCGATGACAAGGATCAGATAGACCTTGGCAAACCACGGCAGTCCACGCAAAGCGGCCACCCTAGGGTTCCTAAAGGGCGCGTGCTCAGGTCCAGGAAATCCCAGGAAAGACCGGGGTGACCGTTTCCTTCAACATGCGCTGCCTCCACGTCGATTTCGCACCCAGGTTATCGAAGCGAATCTGATCAGGAGAGCGAGACGGCCAATCGCAAGCAAAGCGTAACCAAGCAATCACCGGCCGCCATCGGCGTACAAGGCCCCGGGGTCCTCCGGCGTCACAGGCTCGCGAGCCTGGTCCTCGCCCAGTCGACGGTGCTCTTCAGGCCCACGGCCAGATCCGTCTGGGGACGCCAGCCGAGCCCCTCGAGCGCGGGGGCCGGGTCGACGGCCATCGCCGGGAGGTCACCCAGGCGGGCGGGGGCCTCGCCCGGCTCGTCGGCGACACCCGCCGCCTCCGCGACCAGGGAGTGCAGCCTCCGGTCGGTGGTCTGGACGCCGGTTCCGAGGTTGAACCGGCCGCCGCCGCCCTCGGTGCCGCAGGCGCGGGCGAGACCGTCCACCACGTCGTCGACGAAGATGTAGTCGCGGGTCTGGGCGCCGTCGCCGTACACCACCGTGGGGGTGCCGTTGAGCAGCGCGTCGGTGAAGATGGCGACCACCCCCGCCTCGCCGTCGGGCGACTGGCGCGGGCCGTAGACGTTGGAGAGCACCAAGGTTGTGTAGTCGATGCCGTGGAGCGCCTTGAACGTGGCCAGGTAGGTCTCCGCGCTCAGCTTGGAGGCCGCGTACGGGGAGCGCGGGTCGGTCGCCGCGCCGCCGGGGACCGGGATGACCGCCGGCCTGCCGTACACCGCGACCGAGGAGGCGAAGACGACCTTGCGGGTGCCCCCGTGGTGGGCGGCCTGCAGAACGGACGCGGTGCCCTCGACGTTGAGCCTGGCGTCGTGGACCGGGTCGGCGACGCTCTTGCGCACGCTGATCTGCGCGGCGAGGTGGCAGACGACCTCGGGCCTCCACTCGGCGGCCAGGCCGATCAGGGCCGGGTCGCGGATGTCCATCACGTGCAGGGCGAACAGCGGGCTCTCCGCGGCGCGGACCAGGTTGTCCCGGTCGCCGCCCGACAGGTCGTCCACGACCGCGACCTCGTGCCCGTCGGCCAGCAGCCGGTCGACGAGGGTGGATCCGATGAATCCCGCCCCGCCGGTCACGAGTATGCGCATGGTGAACCCCCATCGTCGTATGGCCCAGGCCGTACGAGAGATCCTAGGAGGTCAGCGAGCCAGTTCGGAGCGCACCTGGTCGATACGGCTGAGCACCTTGGCCCTCAGGTCGGCCGAGACCTGCTCACAGCCGCAGTGCTTGGCGACGAGCTGCTTGACGACCTGTTCCAGGCCGTACTCCTCCAGGCAGGGGTGACACTCGTCCAGGTGCTCGCGGATGTCGGCGCAGTTGCTCTCGTCGAGCTCGCCGTCCAGGTAGGTGTAGACCTTCTCCAGGACCTCGCGACAGTCGGTGTCGTGGTGGTTGCCGCAGCTCATACGATCACCCGGCCCCGAGGGCGGGAGCCCGCGCCGGCGGGCGCGTCGTTCCTGTCTCGCTCGTTCACTTCGCACCCTCCGCGGGAACCAGGCCACGCTCGCGGGCGTAGTCCTCAAGTTGGGTCCGCAGCTGGCGGCGGCCACGGTGCAGCCGCGACATCACGGTCCCGATGGGGGTCCCCATGATGTCGGCGATCTCCTTGTACGGGAACCCCTCGACGTCGGCGAGATAGACCGCGATGCGGAATTCCTCGGGAAGCGCGGCCAGCGCCCGCTTCACGTCGGTGTCGGGGAGGTGCTCGAGCGCCTCGATCTCCGCCGACTTCAGCCCGGCCGAGGTGTGCGACTCGGCCCTGGCCAGCTGCCAGTCCTCGATCTCCTCGGCGCCCGACTGCTTGGGTTCCCGCTGCTTCTTGCGGTAACTGTTGATGAAAGTGTTCGTCAGGATCCGGTAAAGCCACGCCTTGAGGTTCGTGCCTTGCTGGAACTGGTGGAAGGACGCGAAGGCCTTCGCGAAGGTCTCCTGAAGAAGGTCCTCGGCGTCCGCGGGGTTTCGGGTCATCCGGAGCGCGGCGGAGTAGAGCTGGTCGAGATAGGGCATGGCATCCCGCTCGAACCGTGTGCTCCGCTGCTCCAGAGTCTCCTCGTCTGTCGCAGGGACCGGACCCACCCCCTTAAGATCGCCGGAGTCCTGCTGACGCGGGACACCGTACTGAGCGGAGAATACCCGCTCGTCAGGGATAGGCCGATCACCGGGGCGGGTGACGGGTTCGATCAAGGCGAGCATCTGCTTGCCAACCTCCGAAAGGATCGTGCGTTGTCCGCTTGCAACACGCCCGCACCGCTGTCTGTTCCCGCAAGATAGAAGGTGACGAACGACCCGGTACGGGGAAAAAGAAGGTACGTACCGGTAGGTAGTAGAAACACCACCGGATCCTCCCGACGCCAGGAGCTGCTTGTGCTGCCCATCCCGGCCGAAGAGCTGAACGGCTCAGGTGCGCTCGGGCCGTACTGGACCTTTTACCACGCGGTCGTGGCCGAGCAACTGAGCCGATGGCTGCCGGAAAACCCGTCCACCGTCCTCGACATGTCCTGCGGCGACGGCCGCTGGGCCGTCCAGGCGGCGAAGGCGGGACACCGGGTGATCGAGGTGGTCGACTTCCGCAGGCCCGCGGACGGTCAGCCGCTGCACGACATCTCCAGGGTCAGCCAGGTACGCGCCGACGACCTGCGCTTCCTGCCCGACCGCAGTGTGGACGCCGTGCTCGCCGAGGAGCGCGCGATGTCGGTGGAGCTCATGGCCGAATCCGCGATCGGCGACGTCGCCCGGGTCCTGCGCCCCGGCGGCCGGGCCCTGGTCTGCGTCGACTCCCTGGTGCTGGGGATGGCGATCCTCGCCGAGCAGAACTACTGGGCCCATCTGCGCCAGACCGGCGAGGTCATGCTCGTGCCCTGGCCCGACGGCAGCATCACCCGATGCTTCAGCAGCGCCCAGCTCCGCGAGCTGCTCACCGACGCCGGACTGGAGGTCGAGTGGATACGGCCCCGCACGGTGCTGTCCCCCTCGACGGTCGACCACGTGCTCGCCTCCGACTCCCGCGCGCTCACCTGGCTGGTCAACACCGAGCTGGACGCCCATCCGGACGACGACGACACGGTGGGCATCCACCTGGTGGCCAGCGCCCGGCGCCCCGGTTGATCACGACGCGGCGTTGACGGCGACGCTGACGCGTCGCGGTTCGGCCGCTGGGATCCGGCTCCTTCCCTCGTCGAGAGAGGCCGCTCGTTCCCCGCGGCCTCTCTCTCCTCAGTCCAGTCGCCGGCGCGGCCTCACGGGAGTCCCCCAGGGCAGAGCCCGGGCACGTCCTGACGGTGTTCGTGGGGCGGGGTCAGCGCCTGCGCTCGCGCCTGGACTGGCACTGCACGCAGCGGGCGGCCTCGGGCCGCGCCTCCAGCCTGCCCTCGGGGACCGGCGCGTCGCAGTCCGCGCAGAGGCCGTAGTTCCCCTCGTCCATCCGCTTGAGCGCCTCCAGCACCGAGCGGCGGTGCCGGGTGGCCACGTCCAGCAGGGCCCGGTTGCGGTCTGAGTCGGTCAGGTCGGAGCCGCCGTCCGCCGGGGAGCGGTCCCGTTCCCGTACGGCGGGGGAATCCCCGCGGAGCACTCCGATGGACCGGTCGAGTTCGGCGAGCATGATCTTCAGGCGCTCGCGCGCGGTCGCGACATCCACGAATCCGCACCTCCGGGAAGCGGGGGCGGCCTGTGAGGGGATCCCCGACTCTCCCGTCAGGCGCAAGGGGGTGGCTCTGTGACGGCGACCTCGCCACCTCGCCACGAGGCACCGCTTTCACACCGGATGCCCACTTGGCGATGGTTTTACACCGGATCACCCGGCGTTTTCGGAAGAGCGCCCGGCCCCCGCCCTACGCCTCCTTCAGCGGCTCGACGAGCTCCGGGCTGTTGTTCCGCACCGAGTTGACGGCGGTGGAGACCGGATGGATCTCCAGCCCCGTGGAGCCCGCCGGGATCAGGAACCCCTTCGCGTCGGGCACCCCGGGGTCGAGCCACTCGCCCCAGCGGTCGCGCTCGATCAGCATCGGCATCCGGTCGTGCACCCTGCCCGCCTCGTCCACGGCGTCGGTCGTGATGACGGTGCAGGTCACCAGCCACGAGAGCGGGTCGTCGTCGGCCCGGCCCCGGTCCCGCCAGAACTCGTACAGTCCCGCCATGGCCATCACGCCGCCGTCGGCGGGACGGACGAAGTAGGGCTGCTTCTTCGGCTTCCCCTTGGCGTCCTTCTCGTCCAGCACGGCCCACTCGTAGTAACCGTCGGCGGGGATCAGGCACCTGCGCTCCGCGAACGCCTTGCGGTAGGCGGGCTTCTCCGCCACCGTCTCCACCCGCGCGTTGATCATCTTGGATCCGATGGACGGGTCCTTCGCCCAGGCGGGGACCAGCCCCCAGCGAACCACGCGGAGCTGCCGGACCGGCCGTCCGTCCGGCTCGGCCTTCGGCACCCGGCTCATCACCGCGTACACCGGTTTCGTGGGCGCGACGTTGTAGTCGGGCCCGAGTTCCTCGTCGGGCGCTCCGTCGAGCTCGACCTGGAACTCCTCCAGCAACTCCTGCTTGCCCCGCGCAGACGCGTATCTCCCGCACATATCTCCACTTTGCCACGCCACGCCACGCCGGGGAGCGCCCAACCCCGTTTTCCGATCTTGCCGCCCCCCGCCCCCTGTCCCCTCCGGAGCACGGACGGGCGGCGCGCACGGACGGGCGGCTCGGAGCACGGACGGGCGGCGCGGAGCACGGACGGGCGGCGCGGGGCGGGCACCGGTAGGCTTTTGCCCATGTCCGCTCCGCTGTGGCCCGCACCGACCGTGACCGAACCCGTCCACGCGACCGTCCCCCTGCCCGGGTCGAAGTCCGTGACCAACCGCGCGCTGCTGCTCGCCGCGCTGGCCGACGGACCCGGCACGGTACGCCTGGCGCTGCGCAGCCGCGACGCCGACCTGATGGCGGACGCGCTGCGGACGCTGGGCGCGACGATGGCCCCCTCCAACGAGAGCGCCTCCAGCGTCGACTGGGCGATCACGCCCGGTCCCGTCACCGGCGGGGCCCGCATCGACGTGGGGCTGGCGGGCACGGTCATGCGCTTCGTGCCGCCGATGGCGGCGCTGGCCGCGGGCGAGGTCTTCTTCGACGGCGACCCGCACGCCCGCAAGCGCCCGATGGGCCCGATCCTGCGCGCGCTGCGCGCCCTCGGCGCCGAGGTGACGGGCGACGCGCTGCCGTTCACGGTGAGAGGGCCGCTGGCCGGCGGCGAGGTCAGGCTCGACGCGTCCGGCTCGTCGCAGTTCCTCTCCGGCCTGCTGCTGGCGGGGGCGCGCTTCGAGAAGGGCGTGACGGTACGCCACGAGGGCCCGCCGATCCCCTCGCAGCCGCACATCCGGATGACCGTCCAGATGCTCCGCGAGTTCGGTGTCACGGTGGACGACTCCGAGCCCGACGTCTGGCGGGTCGAGCCAGGCCCCATCGGGGCGAGGGACTTCACCGTGGAGCCCGACCTGTCCAACGCGGCCCCCTTCCTGTCCGCCGCCATGGTGACCGGCGGCACGGTCACCATCCCCGACTGGCCCGCGCGGACGACCCAGCCGGGTGACCAGCTCCGTACGCTGCTGGCCGGCATGGGCGCCTCGGTGGAGCACACGCCCGAGGGGCTGGCGGTCACCGGCACCGGGCGGATCACCGGCATCGAGGCGGACCTGCGCGACGTGGCCGAGCTGACCCCGACGATCGCCGCGCTGGCCGCCCTCGCGAGCTCGCCCAGCAGGATCGGCGGTGTCGCCCACATCCGCGGGCACGAGACCGACCGGCTGGCCGCCCTGGTCGCCGAGATCAACGGCCTCGGCGGCGACGCGAACGAGACCGAGGACGGTCTGGAGATCAGGCCCCGCCCGCTCACCGGCGGGGTGTTCCACTCCTACGCCGACCACCGGATGGCCACCGCCGGAGCCGTGATCGGGCTGGCCGTGCCCGGCGTCGAGGTGGAGGACATCGCCACCACGGGTAAAACCCTCCCCGAGTTCGCCTCCATGTGGGCGGGCATGCTGCGCGGCGCGCGGTGATGGACGATCGGCCGGCAGGCCCCGCGGCCCTCCTCGGGGGCACACCGGGCCGGACAAGGCGGAGAAACTGAGAAAGCGCGAGTACGACGAGGACGACGTCAGGGTCAGGCCGGGCAAGGGATCCCGGCCCCGGACCCGGATTCGCCCTGCCCACGAGGACGCGATCCCGGCGTTCGTGGTCGCCGTCGACCGCGGGCGCTACACGTGCCTGGTCGAGTCGGCGGGCGAGAAGGGCCGCCGTCGTAAGAAGGACCACGCGGAGGGCGCCGCGATGAGCGGCAGGGTCGTGGTCGCCATGAAGGCGCGCGAGCTGGGCCGCAAGGGCATCGTGGTCGGCGACCGGGTGGCCCTGGTGGGCGACGTCTCCGGCATGGCCGACACGCTGGCCCGCGTCGTGCGGGTGGAGCCCCGCACCTCCATGCTCCGCCGCTCCGCCGACGACACCGACAACACCGACGGCATCGAGCGCCCCGTGGTCGCCAACGCCGACCAGCTCGTCATCGTGACGGCACTGGCCGATCCGCCGCCCCGGCCCCGCATGATCGACCGGATGCTGGTCGCGGCCTTCGACGCCGACATCGATCCGCTGCTCTGCCTCACCAAGTCCGACCTCGCCTCGCCCGACGAGCTCGTCTCGCTGTACGACCCCCTCGGGGTCCCGTACGTGGTGGTCCAGAAGGGGGGCGGCCTGGAAGAGGTACGGGAACGCCTCAAGGGCCGGATCAGCGTGCTCGTCGGCCATTCGGGGGTGGGCAAGTCGACACTGGTCAACGCCCTGGTGCCGGACGCCAACCGGGCCGTCTCACACGTGAACGCGGTGACCGGCCGGGGCCGGCACACCTCCACCTCGGCCGTCGCCCTGGAGCTGCCGGAGAGCGGCTGGATCATCGACACCCCGGGGGTGCGCAGCTTCGGTCTGGCCCACGTCTCGGTGGAGACGGTCCTGGCGGGCTTCCCCGACCTGATCGAGGGCACCGTCCAGTGCCCGAAGGGCTGTAACCACCTCTCCGACGAGTGCGCCCTGGACGCCTGGGTGGCGGCCGGACACGCCGACCCGACCCGGCTGACCTCCCTGCGCCGCCTGCTCGCCAGCCGTGAGGGCGCCTCCGACGACGATCAGTCGTGAGAACACCCCGGTGACCTGGTCGTCAGGACGTTCCGGCGACCTGGCCGTCAGGACGCTTCGATGACCTGGTCGTCAGGACGCTTCGATGATCGGACCGGGGAGCGGAGCGGATGAGCGGGAGCGCGAGGTTCGTCGCGACGCGCCGGCGCCCGCGTGGCCGTCGCCGCCGCCGTCGATAGGGCGGCGGCGGTTCCGGAGCCTCAGCGGTCCGCCACGGCGTCAGCTGTTCAGCCGGAAGGCCCAGGCGACGGTCATCTCGGACACGAGGGTGCCGTCGGCCGTCCTGATCTCGACGGCGACGTCGAACTCCGGGCGCTCTCCCGCGTCCAGCGTGGCCACGACCTCCTCCCTGGACGCCCGGAGGCGGGCCTCCGCGACGACCTCGCCCCTCGCGAGCTTGAGGTAGCGGATCGCCGCGCTCTTGGCCAGCGGGGTGGCCCGTGACAGCTGGTCGCCGAAGGTGGAGAGCATCGCGGCGCCGGAGGCCGTCTCGGCGACGCTGAACAGGGCTCCGGCGTGCGGGCCTCCCACGTGGTTGTGCAGCTCGGCCCGGTCGGCCATGCGGGCGACGGCGAAGCCCGGTTCCACCTTGTCGAACGAGATGCCCAGCGTCCTGGCGAACGGGACGCTCTGCAGCATGAAGTCACCCACGTCAAAGGTCATACCGGAATGCTACTCGCGGGTAACACCGATGCCAACGGATGTTTCACGCGGTATCCCGGCCTGGTGGGACGCGACACGATTGTTCCGCTTGCTCCCCGATCTCCGCCATTCGGCCGTCGACGCGATAGCGTTGCCCCCCGTGACGGGTTACAACGACGATCTTCGCCTCGCGCACGTCATGGCCGACGCGGCCGACGATCTGACCATGCGCCGGTTCAAGTCCATGGACCTGCGGGTGGAGACCAAACCCGACCTCACACCGGTGAGCGACGCCGACCAGGCCACCGAGGAGGCGATCCGCTCCGCTCTCGGCCGGGCCCGCCCGCGCGACGCCGTCATCGGCGAGGAGTTCGGCGCGAGCGGCCGTGGCGAGCGCTCGTGGATCATCGACCCGATCGACGGCACCAAGAACTACGTACGCGGAGTGCCCGTCTGGGCCACGCTCATCGCCCTGATGGACCAGGGCCGCGTCGTCGTGGGCCTGGTCTCCGCCCCCGCGCTCGGCCGCCGCTGGTGGGCCGCCCGCGACAGCGGCGCCTGGACCGGCAAGAGCCTCACCAAGGCCACGCGGTGCCGGGTCTCCTCCGTCACCCGCCTCGAGGACGCCTCGTTCTCCTACTCCAGCATCGGCGGCTGGGAGGAGGCCGGGAAACTCGACGCGTTCCTCGACCTGAACCGTTCCGTCTGGCGTAACCGTGCCTACGGCGACTTCTGGTCACACATGCTGGTCGCCGAGGGCGCGGCCGACGTGTCGGCGGAGCCGGAGCTCTCCCCCTGGGACATCGCGGCGCTGACCGTGATCGTCGAGGAGGCCGGCGGCATCTGGACCGACCTGTCGGGCGTTCCCGACATCAACGGCGGCAGCCTGCTGTGCAGCAACGGCCCCCTGCACGGCGAGGTCCTCAAACGCCTCGGCAGCGGGCCGCTCACCCTTCCCGCCTAGGGCCCGCCCCGCCCGGAGACTCGCCCCTAGAGGCTCGCCCCCCTCCCGCTCAAGGCTCGCCTCCGCCTGGAGACTCACCGCCTCCCAGCTCAAGGCTCGCCCCCTCCCAGAGCTCGTCCGTCCTTCCCGCTCAGGACTCGCCCCCACCTGGAGACTCGCCGCCTTCCCGCCCAGAGCTCGCCGCCTCTCCCTTCCTGGCCGCGCCGGAGATCCGGCCGCGTTACCTTCCGCCGGATGTCGGGAAGATGAACAGATCGGCAAGTCCGCGCGATGGTGACCGGAAACGGGAACGTTCCGGCGGCAGGGCCCTCCCACCGGGTCATCCCCAGACCAGGGAACCCCCAAGGCCCTGCCCACCGGGCCTGCGGGACCGGAAACCGCGGTCGAACTTCCGTTAACGTCCGGGTATTCACATCCGTGGGCCTACCTCTTCCGGCCACGGTCATGGCTCGTTTCACTTCCGTTCACTTTGCCCCACTTTTATCGGAGGCATCGAGAACGGATCTCACTACGGAGAAGGAACATACCGTGACCAGTGGACAGCGCCGCCTCAGCGCGGTGGCGACGGCCGCGCTCGTCGTATCGCTCGCGGCCGCTTGTGGTGGCGACGCCAAGCCCAACAGTGACGGCAGCACCACCGCCGCCACCGCACCCTCCGCCGAGGCGGGTGCCGGTGCGGCCCTGAGCGGCGAGATCAAGATCGACGGTTCCAGCACCGTGGCCCCCCTCACCCAGGCGGCCTCCGAGCTCTTCGGCGAGGAGCAGCCGCAGGTGAAGGTGCCGGTCGGTACCTCGGGCACCGGCGGCGGCTTCGAGAAGTTCTGCGCCGGCGAGACGGACATCTCGAACGCCTCTCGTGCGATCAAGGACGAGGAGAAGGCGGCCTGCGACGCGAAGGGCATCAAGTTCACCGAGCTCACGGTGGCGACCGACGCGCTGACCGTCGTGGTTCCCAAGGAGAACGACTGGGCCACCTGCCTCACCACCGACCAGCTCAAGAAGATGTGGGAGCCGGCGGCCGAGGGCAAGGTCAAGACCTGGAAGGACGTCGACGCCAAGTTCCCGGCCGAGGAGCTCAAGCTCTACGGCCCCGGCACCGACTCCGGCACCTTCGACTACTTCACCGGCGAGATCAACGGTGAGGAGGGCGCCAGCCGCAAGGACTACAGCCCGAGCGAGAACGACAACGACATCGTCACCGGTGTCGAGGGCGCCAAGGGCGGCCTGGGCTACTTCGGCTTCACCTACTTCGAGGAGAACGCCGACAAGCTGAAGGCCCTCGAGATCGACTCCGGCAGCGGCTGCGTGGCCCCGAGCGTCGAGGCGGCCCAGGGCGGCACCTACACCCCGCTCGCCCGCCCGCTGTTCGTCTACCCCTCCACCGCCGCGGTGAAGCGGCCCGAGGTCGCGGCCTTCCTCGACTACTACGCGGCCAACATCAACTCGATCGCCAAGGACGCGAAGTTCATCCCGCTCAACCCCGAGCAGGAGGCCAAGCTCAAGGCTGACATCACCGCGCTGAAGAGCGCCGGCTGATGTCGGCTCAGCACCGCACGACCGTTCCAGGGGCCCCGGGGTCCCTGGCGCGGTCGCGCCCGCGTTATGGCGAGTTCGTCATCAAGGCCATTCTCCTGGCCGCGGCGATGGTGTCGGTGGCGACCACGATCGGCATCGTCATCGCGCTCCTCGAACCGACCATCGAGTTCTTCGCCTCGGTGAGCCTGGGTGAGTTCTTCGGCTCCACCAGCTGGGGACCGCTGTTCAACCCGCCGGCGTTCGGCGTGTGGCCGCTCATCGTCGCCACCGTGGAGATCACTCTGATCGCCATCGTGGTCGCCGTGCCGCTCGGCCTGGCCGCCGCGATCTACCTGTCGGAGTACGCCTCCCACCGGACCCGCAAGATCTTCAAGCCGGTGCTGGAGGTCCTCGCGGGCGTCCCGACGGTGGTCTTCGGCTTCTTCGCCCTCACCTTCGTCACCCCGCTGCTGAGGGACGTCCTCCCCTTCCTGGACCTGGACGGCAAGAACGCGCTCGCCGCCGGCCTCCTGGTCGGCGTGATGATCATCCCGATCGTCGCGTCGCTGTCGGAGGACTCGATGGCCGCGGTGCCGAACGGCCTGCGCGAGGGCTCGTACGCCCTCGGCGCCTCCAAGATGCTCACCTCGGTGCGCGTCGTCGTCCCCGCCGCGTTCTCCGGCATCGTCGCCGCCGTCATCCTGGCGGTCTCCCGGGCCGCGGGCGAGACGATGATCGTCGCGATCGCCGGCGGTTTCAAATCCGTCTTCACGCTCTACCCGGGCAACGAGATGGCCACGATGGCGGCCTTCATCGCCCAGGCCGGCTCCGGCGACGCCTCGGTCGGCTCGATCGCCTACAAGACCATCTTCGCGGTGGGGTCCCTGCTCTTCGTGATCACCTTCGCGATGAACTACCTCAGCGCCCGCATGGTCCAGAAGTATCGCGAGGTCTACGACTGATGGCCATCCTCTCCACCCCCCGCTCGGCCGTGCAACTGGCCAGCAAGGGGCGCCCCCTCAAGGAACACCTCTTCCGCATCGCGCTGCTGGCCAGCCTCGCGATCGCCCTCCTGTTCCTGGCCATGCTGCTGGTCTACGTCGTCGAGGAGGGCTGGCCGCGGCTCAACTCGATGCTGTGGGAGAACCAGCCCTCGATCCGCCGCCCGGAGACGTCCGGCATCCAGTCGGGCATCTTCGGCACCCTGTGGATCATCGGGCTGACCGCGATCATGGCCCTGCCCACCGGCATCCTCGCGGCGATCTACCTCGAGGAGTACGCCGACAGGACCAAGTGGTACAACAAGCTGATCGAGCTGAACATCTCCAACCTGGCGGCCGTTCCCTCGATCGTCTACGGCATCCTCGGCCTGGGCATCATCGCCCGCTGGCTGCAGTTCGGCTTCACCGTCATGACCGGCGCGGTCACCATCTCGCTGCTCGTGCTGCCCATCGTGATCATCTCCGCCCGCGAGGCCATCCGCGCGGTGCCGCCGTCGATCCGCGAGGGCTCGCTGGCACTGGGCGCGACCCAGTGGCAGACCATCTACCGCCAGGTGCTCCCGGCGTCGATCCCGGGCATCGCGACGGGCTCGATCCTGGCCCTCTCCCGCGCGATCGGCGAGGCCGCCCCGTTCCTGATGCTCGGTGCCGCGACGCTGGTCCGGTTCAACCCCGAGGGCGTCTGGAGCAGCTTCACCGTCCTGCCGCTGCAGATCTACAGCTTCATCAGCCGCCCCCAGGAGGAGTTCGCCATCCTCGCCGCGGCGGCGATCGTGATCCTGCTGGCGATCCTGCTCCTGATGAACTCCGTCGCCATCTGGCTCCGTAACCGCTACCAGAAGCGCTGGTGAGGTAAGAAATGTCCGAGATTGGGATTGGAATTTCCGTGCCGAACGTGAACGTGCGCGGCCCCGAAGTCCCCCGCACCATCGAAGCCCTCGACCCGGTCTTCACCGTCTCCAACCTCAGCGTCTTCTACGGCGACTACGAGGCGGTGCGCGGGGTCAACCTGACCATCGGCAACCGCGAGATCACGGCCATGATCGGCCCGTCCGGCTGCGGCAAGAGCACCGTGCTCCGCTGCTTCAACCGGATGAACGACCTGATCCCCGGTGCCCGCGCGGCCGGCGAGATCCTCTACCACGACGAGAATCTTTACGGCGACCACGTGGACCCGATCGAGGTCCGGCGCCGGATCGGCATGGTCTTCCAGAAGCCGAACCCCTTCCCCAAGTCGATCTACGACAACATCGCCTACGGTCCCCGGGTCAACGGGATCAAGGGCAACATGGACGAGATCGTCGAGGAGGCGCTGACCAAGGCGGCGCTCTGGGACGAGGTCAAGGACAAGATCAAGCAGAACGCCCTCTCCCTGTCCGGCGGACAGCAGCAGCGTCTGTGCATCGCGCGGGCGATCGCGGTGAAGCCCGACGTCATCCTGATGGACGAGCCCTGCTCGGCCCTGGACCCGATCGCGACCACCAAGATCGAAGACCTGA
Organism: Streptosporangium sp. NBC_01469; assembly: GCF_036227305.1. Taxonomy (NCBI): domain Bacteria; kingdom Bacillati; phylum Actinomycetota; class Actinomycetes; order Streptosporangiales; family Streptosporangiaceae; genus Streptosporangium; species Streptosporangium sp. NBC_01469. The sequence goes on from NZ_CP109465.1 coordinate 10,757,120, forward strand.
TGCAGGAGCTGACGCGCGATTACACGATCGTCATCGTCACCCACAACATGCAGCAGGCCGCCCGCGTCTCGGACCGCACGGCCTTCTTCACCGCCGAGGTGGACGAGGCCGGCGTGCGGCACGGCCGCCTGGTGGAGTTCGACGAGACCAGCCGCATCTTCACCAACCCCAGCGACAAGCGGACCGAGGATTACATCACCGGCCGCTTCGGCTAACCCATATTGGAGGATGCGGGTGATCCAGCCGCAGACGGCACCAGAGGTGGACGGGGACACACGGACGGCGCCCATGCTGCTGGTGGCCGATCCGGAGGTGGCCATGGTCCATGACCTGGCCGCGGCCCTGGAACGCGAGGGAGTGCAGGTCATGGGCGTCACCGACGGCGCCCAGGCCCTGTTGCAGGCCGGGGCGCTCCGACCCGACGTCGTTCTCGTCAGCGCCTCGCTGCCGGTCATAGGGGCGGTGGAGTTCGTCCGCGCGGTACGGCTGACGCGGGTGATCCCCGTCCTGCTCGGCGTGGGCGAGGGTCACGCCCAGCAGGCCGTCCAGGCGCTGGCGGCCGGAGCCACCGCGTGCGTGGCCCGGCCCTACCGGGTGCCCGAGTTGCTGCCCCTGATCCACGCCGCGTTCACCGGTGAGTCCGGGGCCCGCAGGGCACTCGTGGTCGGCAGGGTGGAGCTCGACGTCAACGCCTATCAGGTCAGGGTCGACGGCAGGGTCATCCACCTGCCGCTGCGCGAGTTCGAGTTGCTGCACTATCTGATGCGCAACGCGCACCGCACGGTGACGCGGGAGCAGATCATGCGGCATGTCTGGAACTCCACGGACACGACCTCGACCAACACCATCGCGGTGCACGTCAAGCGCCTCCGTGCCCGCCTGGGCGACACCGAGGACCAGCTGATCCAGACCGTACGGGGGGTGGGTTACCGGCTGGTCGACAGAACGACGTAACACGTACTCCCCCGCGGGCGCGCGGTTCCGCGAGCCCGCGGATCAACGACTCACGGACCCGGCGCTCAGTTCGCGGTCGCCTCGCAGCCGCGCCCGCCCCTGAAGGCGTCCATGAGGCGCTTGGTCACGCCCTCGATCCTGGCGATGCCCGTCTCCATGCTCGGGCTGTCCTCGGTGAGGACGGCGACCGCGTAGTCGTGCCCGTGCCCGCGGATCAGCCCGGCGCTGGCGACCGCCCAGCGCCCGTTCGCCGCGTGCCGCAGCCAGCCGTTCTTCAGTGACACCTGGTCGCTCTCGCACGCCCCCGCGCTGATCCCCCACTTCTGCTCGGGGGTCACCTTCTCCATCAGCCCGAGCACCTTGCGGCGCTCCGGGGCCGCCAGCGGGCTCCTACCGGTGGCCAGCGCCTTGACCAGCCGGATCTGGTCCTCCACGGTGGTCTGTGCGACGCCCCAGCAGTACTGGGCCGCGCACCACCCGCCGGGAGTGTAGGTGCGCCTGAGACCGAACCTGCGGTTCGCACTGGCCAGGCCGGGCCTCATCCCGATCCGCTCGTACAACCGGTCGGCCGCCTCGTTGTCGCTGAAGCGGATCATGTCGCTCGCGTCGGACCTGGCCTGCTCACCGAGCTCGTGCCAGCGCGTCCCGAGCAGCAGTGCCGTCAGGATGCTCACCTTGGAGGTGTTGGCCGACGGCAGCTGCAGGGTGTGGTGGTAGTGGTAGCGCCGGCCGGTGCCCAGGTCGCTCACCGAGGCGGCGGTCCTGCCGCCGTATCCGGCCAGGAACACGTCGAGGCTGCGACTGAGCTCCTTGGAGAAAATCCTCCGCGGGCGGGCGGCCACCCCTCCGGAGGCGCGGGGCGCCCCGGCGCCGGGGAAGACAGGCGCCGGGACCACCGCCAGGAACGGCGCGGGAGGGGCAGCGCCGGACGCCGGAACGACCGGTGCCGCCTGCCGCGAGGGGGACGGTGTCGGCATGCTCACCGGCGTCAGGCCCTGACACGTGCTGCAGGCGGTGGCCTGCGCGATGAACAGCAGGGCGGCGGCCACGGCCACCCGATTCCTTGCTCCCATCATCCACCCCAACCGTCTCCCCCATTACGTGACGATCGGGATATATCCCACTACACGTAACAATAAGACGATCAAGCGAAATCTAGCCGGAAATAGGGCGTGCGCTATAGAACATCCCGCCGAACCGATGCCCGCCCTTAGCGAACGTCCGCGATTAGCCGGGTGATGACCTCGTCATCGCAGGTCGCCCAGAAGTCCCCGACGATGTCCTCGAGGTGCTCCAGCGACTCCGCCCGGAAGAGTACGTCCTGATATTTCGTGATGTCGTAGTGCGTGGTGCCCATGGCTGCGATGTCCAGCGGACGGATATCCATCCCCCGGAACTCCTCGATCTCCCCGTACGAGGACAGGATGCCCGCGCCGTACGCCCGCAGCTCGCCCTGGTCCGTCATCACGCCGAACTCCATCGTGAACCAGAAGATCTTCGAGATGAACTCGAGCGCCTCCTTGCCCTCGACCCGCCGGGCCGCCGCCCCCGCCAGGCGGTAGAGCCGCGAGTAGCGGTCGGAGGCCAGCGCGTTGGCGTGCCCGATCACCTCGTGGATCACGTCGGGCTCCGGCGTGTACAGCGGCGTGGAGTGGTGCCGGATGTACTGCGTGGAGTGGAAGAGCCCGTCCGCCAGGACGCCGTAGAACTCCCTGAGCGGCACCAGCCCCGCGGCCGGGACGTAGCGGAACCCGGTCAGCGGCTCCAGCAGCTCGCTGACCTCCTGAAGCTGCGGGATGCGCTCGGCGGGCAACCCGAGCCGCTCGGCCGCGCGCAGATACTCGGCGGTCGCGTATCTGCGGTGTTTCAGGCCCAGCTCCCGGCTGACCAGGGCCCACACCTCGTGCTCCTGGCCGGTGTACTCGGCCGTCGGGATCGGCGTGCCGGGCACATACCCCACGGCGAGCGCGGCGATCGCGTTGCGGCGTGCACGATAGACCGGGTCGGCGAAACCGGGATGACCGGCGCCGAGCTCGACCTCGATCGAGCCGTCGTCACGGGTCGCCACCGGTGCGAAGTACTGTGCTTCCTCGAACATAGATGAAATGACAGCAATATCCGGAAACGTTGGCAAGAGCAGCCAGTTGTACTGGGCGATCCGCATAGAAACGTATGGTCACACCTCGTCTATGCTGGTCGAATCGCCCAATCTGACGGGACCCCTGGGAGATGTCGATCGACGAGCTGGACGGCCGCCTCCTGGTCACCATGCGCGCCAATCCGCGCGTCGGCCTGACCGAGCTGGCCCGCCTGCTGGGCGTGGCCCGGGGCACCGTGCAGGCCCGCGTCGAGAAGCTGATCGCCCGCGGCGTCATCGCCGACTTCGGTCCCACCGTCACCCCTGAGGGCGCCGGATACCCGATCCTGGCGTTCGTCTCGCTGCAGATCGCCCAGGGCCGCCTGGACGAGGCCGTACGGGCCCTGGAGTCCCTTCCCGAGATCCTGGAGGTGTACGGCACCAGCGGCCAGGCCGACCTGCTCTGCCGCGTGGTCGCCCGCAGCACCCCCGACCTCCAGGAGATCATCGCCCGCATCCTGGCCTCTCCGGCGGTCCAGCGGACGGACACCACGATCGCCCTCTCCATCCAGATCCCCTACCGGATCGAGCCCCTGCTCCGCGCCGCCTCCGGCGCCTGACCCCGGATCACGGCGGGTCGTCCTCGTGACCGGCCCGCGACCGGCCCTCCGCGGCCGGGTCGATGACATGGGTCATTGGCGGGCCTCAGGCGCCCGGAGACCGGCGAAGACGATGGCCAGCGTACGTCGCCGCAGGTCGCCGTCCCAGCCCGCGTGGAGGGCCCCCTGACAGATGCCGGTGAGCAGGGCGATCACCTCGTCGAGACGGACGTCGTCACGGACCGTACCTGCCTCCTGGGAGCGGGCGAGGAGCGTCCCGATCCCATCGCGCAACATCCGCACCGAACTCGCGACCTGGAGATCGACACCCGTCTCGGCCAGGAGGCCGACGACGGTTCTCTTCCGCGCCGCCTGCTCGACCATGCGGGTGATGAAGGTGAACAGCGCCTCCCCGGGAGCCTCCTCGGCGGCGAGCTCGGCCATCTCCCCGTCCAGCCTGCCCAGCAGGCCCTTCATGATGGCCTGCAGCAGGGCCTGCTTGGTCGGGAAGTGCTTGAAGACCGTGCCGATGGCCACCCCCGCGCGGGCGGCGACCTCCTCGGTCGACGCCGAGGGGCCCTTCTCCGCGAAGACGGCCTCTGCCGCGGCGAGGATGCGCTCCCGGTTGCGCTGGGCGTCCGCACGCAACGGCCTGGCGCCACCGGGATCGCCCGTCTCGCCCGATGAAGGATTCGTGGTGATCATCCAGCCGGCCTTCCCTGTTTCCGTCGTCCCCGCCTGCGCCCTCGGGACGGTCTGCGCCCGCGAAGTACGGCGTCCCCGTACCCGCGAAGGAAGTACGTACGGCGTCTCCGTCCGCTTCGTCCGCTCCGTCCGCGAGATACGGCGTTGACAAAGTGAGTCTCCACTCACGATTATAAAGATGAGTTTCCACTCATCTTAGCGTCCGTCACGAAGGGATCCACCATGACCGAGTCCACCGTCGCCCCCGGCCCTCGCGAGATCTTCGAGCGCCTGCGGCGACACTTGCTTGAGAACCTCGGCGGCTTCGGGAGCGAGCTGGCCGAGGACGCCGTCATCGAGGTCCCCTTCGCCCCTCCGGGCAGGGCCAAGCGGCACGAGGGCAAGGAGGCGTTCCTGCTCTTCAGCGGCCCCGAACAGGCCGCCTTCGCCCGGCGGTTCGCCTTGGACGAGATCCGCAACGTGGTCGTTCACGAGACCGCCGACCCCGAGGTCATCGTCGTCGAGTACGAGCTCGCCGGGAGGGTCCTGGCCACCGGCCGGCAGGCCTCCTCCCCCTTCATCGGGGTCCTCAGGGTGCGGGACGGGAAGATCGTCAACTGGAGGGAATACCAGAACACCCTGGCCATGATCGAAATCATGGGGCAGTCGGAGCGAGCCTGACGAACGCCTCCGGAATAGGGAGAAGGACGCCCATCGCCGGAGGCTCTGGAAGTCCGGGAGTCTGGAACGCTGCGGGAAACAGGGGTCGGCACGCCAAAGGCCCGGGGAAACAGGGGCGCCCCGGACAGCGCGGAAAAGCCCGGGAAGAACCCGGGACAGAGGGCACCAAAAGAAGGTGAACAGGCGCGCGGAAAAGCCCGGAACAGGGGCTCCGGGACGGCGTGAACGGGCCCGAGAAGAACCCAGGACCAGGACCGGAGAGGCCCGGGAAAGACGCGAAAAAAGGAGGCCCGGAAAGCACGAAA